>CAVTLQ010000001.1:0-139421 GCA_963735525.1 uncultured Acidobacteriota bacterium
TCGGATTCGAGGGCGTTGCCTTCAGCGGCTACGGCGCTGCGAACGATGTAGACGTAGGTTTTGCCGAAATCGAATTGAGCGTCGAGGTAGCTTGCGGTGTCCGAACGGGCGAGGAGTGCGAGGGGAGAGATCCACTTCTCGTGGGAAAGATCCTTAGCGGCGGGATCGTGGGCGCGAGGATCCAGCTCGCCACGGTAGATGTGATAGCTGGGAGCGGCGCCCAGGGGATCGCCGCCGGAGGTCTGCGCCGGGGGCATCCAGGTCAACTCGATCGAGGTTTGGGTGAGCTTGGCTTGCAGGGAGGCGATGCGCTGCGGCACGGGAAAAACACGAACGGTGACGGTGTTGGAGTCGGGAGAGGCGCGCTTCTTGGAAGCGCGCGTGCACACACGATAGACGAGGGTGGCGCCAGGGTGGACGCGGGTCTCGCTCGGCGCGACGGGATCCGTGAATTGCGTTTGATCGGCGGTGCGATAGTTGTTCACGAGGGAGCCGGGAATCGTGTAGACGATGCGGAAAGATTTGGCGTCGGGCGAGCCGTCGGGTTTCAGGGCGCCGCGAAGGACCTCGATGGACGGAGGCTCGGTCAGGCGGTCGCCGGCAATGGTTTTCGCGGGCATGGTGAAGGTCAACTGCACTCCGTCGCCAGCCTGACGGGCGCTAAGGTCGGTAATCGCGACGGGGACCGGCGGGGAAGGAGGCGTGGGCTCGCCGGGCGCGCCGCAGCCGGCCAGGAGGAAAAGGCAAATCGCGGTGAAACAAAGGGAGCGGGTGGAGATGGACTCAAACGAGGTTCGCGTGGAGGGATTCCGCGAGTTGCGATTTTCCATTTTCGAGTTTCGGATTAGAGAATGTAGCGGCTCAAATCCTGATTCTTGACAATGTCGGCGAGCTGCTTGTTGACGTACGCCGCGTCGACTTTCACATTTTTCTTCTTGAGGTCGGAAGCTTCAAAGGAAAGCTCGTCGAGGACCTTTTCGAGAATGGTGTGCAGGCGGCGGGCACCGATGTTTTCGGTCTGTTCGTTGACGCTGGTAGCAAACTTGGCGATCATCTCGACGGCGTCTTCGGTGATGTTGAGCTTCAAGCCTTCGGTTTCGAGCAAAGCAACATACTGTTTGATGAGAGCGTTCTTGGGCTCGGTGAGAATGCGGACGAAGTCCTCTTCTTTGAGGGACTGGAGCTCGACGCGAATGGGCAAGCGGCCTTGGAGCTCGGGGATCAGGTCCGAAGGCTTGGTGACATGGAACGCGCCGGCGGCGATGAACAAGATATGGTCGGTGCGGATCATGCCGTAGCGCGTGTTAACGGTCGTGCCCTCGATGATGGGAAGAATGTCGCGCTGCACGCCTTCGCGGGAAACGTCGGGGCCGTGGCCTGATTCCCGGCCGGCTACTTTGTCGATCTCGTCGATGAAAATGATGCCCATCTGTTCGGCGCGCTCGACGGCGACGCGGGTGACCTGGTCCATGTCAAGCAGCTTGTTCTCTTCTTCCTGGATCAGGTATTCAAAAGCGTCGGCGACGCTCATCTTGCGCTTCTTTTTCTGCTGGCCGAACATGCCGGAGAGCATGTCTTTGAGGTTGACGTCCATCTCCTCGACGCCCTGATTGGAGATGATCTCGAAGGAGGGCATGGCGCGCTCGCGGACTTCAATGTCCACCATGCGCTGATCGAGCTTCCCTTCGCGAAGCTGCGCGCGGAGCTTCTCGCGAGTGCGCTGGGTCTGTTCGCGCTGCTGCGCCGCATCGGCCTCGCTGGTGCCGGGCGCGGGCGGCGGCGACGGCGGCAGCAGCAAATCGAGGACGCGCTCTTCGGCGGTCTGTTCGGCGCGATCTGCGACTTCGTCGAGCTTTTCTTCGCGGACCATGTCGATCGAGGTCTCCACGAGATCGCGCACCATGGACTCGACGTCGCGGCCAACGTAGCCGACTTCGGTGTACTTGGAAGCTTCGACCTTGACGAAGGGACACCCGGCCAGGCGCGCCAGGCGGCGGGCAATTTCGGTCTTGCCGACGCCGGTCGGGCCGATCATCAGAATGTTCTTGGGCAGAACATCCTCGGCGATCTCCGGCGGCAGCTTCTGGCGGCGGACACGGTTGCGCAGGGCCACGGCGACGGCGCGCTTCGCCGCATTTTGACCGACGATATATTTGTCGAGCTCGGCGACGATCTCGCGCGGCGTCATGTCGTCCAGCGCGGGAAGAAGTTCCTGCTCCGCAGCGGGTGCGGCGCCGTTGCCGCCGGGCATGTAAACAATCTCTTTATCGGACTTGCTGGTCATGCGTCCTTCTGTCTCCGTCTCCTCGATCGTATAACACCGGGTTCTACTTACTCTAAGATGCAGAAACCCGGCGCGGCGAACTGCTTATAACTCCTCGACGGTAAAGTTCGCATTAGTATAGATGCAAATCTCGCTGGCGATACGCATCGCTTCCATCGCAAGATCTTTTACGCTCAGCTTGGAATGCTTCAGCAGAGCGCGCGCAGCGGACAACGCATAGGTGCCGCCGGAGCCGATGGCGCACAGGCCGTCGTCGGGCTCAATCACGTCGCCGTTCCCGGACAAGAGGAACGTGCCCTTGGTATCGGCGACGATGAGCAGCGCTTCCAGATGCCGGAGCGCGCGATCCTTGCGCCATTCCTTGGCCAGCTCGACGGAGGCTTTTTGCAGATTGCCGGAATGCTCTTGCAGTTTGCCCTCGAAGCGCTCGAAAAGGGAAATGGCGTCGGCGGTGGAACCCGCGAAACCCGCGATAACCTTGTCGTTGTAAAGACGGCGTGTCTTGCGGGCGGTGTGCTTCATCACGTGATCGCCCATGGTCACCTGGCCGTCGGCGATGAGCACGACCTTGTTGTCCTTGCGGATGCAGAGCACCGTGGTGCCGTGCACCTGCGCACTATTGTCCCTCATGGGCATCCAGACATTATAGCGCGGGGCGTTTTCGCAAGCCATCGCGCCCGATCGTGAGCATCAGACTGGAGCATCTTGCGAAGCCCGATGTTTCAGGTTGACTTCTTACCTGAGCGCGCTGGACCACTGTGGTCCTTCATGGGCGGCAACGGCCCTGAGGACTTGAAGACCAAAGCCGACATCCTTAACTTCCTGAAGGATTCGTTTGCGCTGGGTCACAAGGCCGCGGCGACGTTGACTCCTCAGAACATGTTGCAGCCCGCGGAGCACAGCAAATCGTCCCGCCTGCACTTGGCCACATTTGCCGTCGCCCACGCCTATGATCATTACGGACAGATGGTGGAATACCTGCGGATGAAGGCCGCCAGCCAGCCGGGGAAAGTCAGAGTGATTGCCAGAATTGCCATAACCGCCACAATTGCCGTGATTGAAGAAAATTGGACTCGACGTGCAGGCGTCCAACCGATTTCTCGCTGATCAAGTAGTGCCGGACGTCAGCAGATAAGATGGTTACGACGTCGAGTTAAGCGCCACCAGGGGATCCGGAACTAACCTTCCATGTTACAGCAGCGGGAGAGGTCTCGAGCGGTTCCTACCATCGACAGCCCAAGTCCAGATATCTACGGCTCAGGTAGTATAGTTGGCAGATCCGATGAAAACTGCAAGGCGCAAGAAAGAGTGGTTCGACGACGACTCGTTCTGGCGTGAGCTTTACCCATTTATGTTTCCAGAGAAGCGGATCGCCGATGCGGACGAGCAAATCGCGAAGGCACTGGCACTAACCAAGCCCGCAGGCAAGTCTGTCCTCGATCTCTGCTGCGGTCCGGGCAGATGCAGCATCGCGCTTGCAAAAAGGGGATTCTGGGTCACCGGAGTTGACAGAACGACGTACCTCCTGAATAAGGCGCGGGCAAGAGCCAGGGCCGCACATGTCAAGATCGAGTGGGTTCAGAAAGACATGCGGGATTTTGTGCGCCCCAGCTCCTTTGCTCTCGTGCTCAGCATGTTTACGTCCTTCGGATATTTCGACGACAGGCAAGAAGATATAACCGTCTTGGAGAACATGTTTACGTCGCTGGAGCCGGGTGGAGCGTGCTTGATCGAGATGTTGGGCAAAGAGCGTCTCGCAAGAATCCTTCAGCCCACAACATCCAGTGTTTTGCCGGACGGCACCGTCTTGGTGGAACGACACGAGATTTTTGATGATTGGACCCGCGTTGGGAACGAATGGCTCGTCATACGGAACGGTCGGGTGAAGAGCTTCAAATTCCGTCACACTGTTTATTCAGGTCAAGAGCTGCGGGATCGGATGGAGCGGGTAGGATTCGTTGCTGTGAACCTGCACGGGAATCTGGACGGAGACGAGTATGGTCCCAATGCCGAGCGGCTAATTGCGATAGGCCGCAAGCCGGTATCGAAGCATCTCGAAAAACGCCCCGCCGCCGACGCCGGCGATGCCCAGTAAAGATTCGCTTCGGGCGAGATTTTCATCGTTTCTTTGAGCTCGAAAGAGAGTTTTTCTGTTCACTTGCCCGAGTAACGCGGTACCGGAAACTGATGTTCTCTACCCGATCTCGGGGCCGAAAAACGCGGAACGAGGCTATTGCGGCGGCGATGGCGGCTGCTCGGAAGAAGGCTCTCCGGCGGGCTGATTGTTGAGCTGCCGCAGGCGCTCTTGGAGCACGCGCAATTGCTCGCGCAATTTTTCCAACTCGGTGGTGCGGCGATCGAGTTCCGCCTGGTTTCTTGCTTTCAGGTTTTCTGGAGCGTCCTGGAGCGCTTTTGTAGCTTGGGCGACGGCATCCTCGCTGTCGCGAACAGATTGAGCCGTGTCCTGGATAGCCTTTTGCGTATCTTCGATGGTGGCTTCCGGCTGGTTGAAGGCGAAGCACGAAGTAACGGCCTGGAACGTGGCAGCGGCAGCGTCAAGCGCCGCCTGGGCTTCTTTCTCGAACATATAGATGTCCGCGGGGGTGCGAGTCGCAATCAGATCATCGTTGGTCCAAACCTTGATCCTGTGGGCGGGTGGCGCAGGATTCTGCTGCTGCGGTCGCAACGGCTGTTCGTTTGGCGATTGCTGTCGCGCGGATGACGCGATGGATGCTGCCAGGGTTGGAGGGAAAACCTGCGTCGCCAGCGCCGCGGCGTATGCCGCGATTACCGCAAGGAGCGTCCTCTTGCGCATTTCTTCTTATACCACTATTTATTGCGAAATCTCGCGGAACGACAGCGGCTTGTACGTGATCGCAGGCTCGGCATTGGCAATGATACAGCCATCATATTGAAGGTTGGGGTTGCCGCCCCCTCCAAGCCAATCCAGCGTCGGCGCGCCCGGAGTGGCGAGTGGCACGCCCGTCACCGGGTTCACGGTCTGCGCCAGGAATAGCGAGCCGTAGAAATAAGTCAGCCTGGAAGCTTGTTGGTGAAAGGCGCCGGTGCCAATGGCCAGAATCAACCCGTCGTAGGGGTGGTCCACGTACTGAACGTCGCCTTGCACGAGCAGGATTCCCGAGCCGGGAGGCGAAGGATTGCCGCTGAGGCTGCAGGTCCCGGTCACCACGACCACGGTTGGATTCGTAGGCGAGCCGAGGTTGCTGGTATTGCTGCAGTCCGGCGTCGTGTAGTCGGCGACGGACTGGATTTCACTGACCAACTGATTGAGGCCGGAGACGGAAGTGAGGTCGAGCGTTTGTCCCGGATGAAGAGGGTCGGGAAAGTTTTGCATGGCCGCGGAGGAATTGCCCAGCGAAGCCACGGCTGGGGGACCCGCGCTGCCGCCAGTGCCGGGGTAGTTGCTCGCCGGCGCAAGCGCTGCCGAGAGATTGGTCACCGAGGTGGAGTTCGTTCCACTGACGGCGTACTGCTGTCTTGCGGGATTGCAAAAGTCCTGCCCGCTGATGCCAAAGCCGGCGCTCTGATTGCCAAAGTTCGTCGCTCCTGAATAAGTGCCCGTTGCAGTGACCGCCCCGGGAAACCCCAGACTGAACTGCATCGGTGCCACCACATATTGCAAGAGCTTTTGAGTTCCATTGGGCAAGACCGCCAGCGAGGTGACCTCAAGGGCTTGCGTACCGGTCGAAGTGAGGTTCAGGTGCAACCCATCGAAAAAGAGCAGCGTCGTCGCATCCTTGGTGCCGTCGCCGTTCACATCCATGTTGATGGATGCCTCCGTAATGGGGTTGATACGCACCCATTTATAGAGTGCGCCGGGAATCCCGGCGACGGGCGAAACCGACGCGATGGTTTGTACGGTTGCGCCGCCGAGCGATCCGGCCCCAAATTCGGTGTCGTATTCAACATCGGGGTAAGCCGCCAATACATTTTCTCCGCCGGCGGGATTGGTGATGTAGCGCACTTGATGCAAAGCAAGCGGGGGACCACTCACGGCGGGCACGAAAGAAGGAGATGTGGTGTCGAAGTAGTCGGGATTTCTCGGCAGCAGACGGCCGCGACCTTCCTCCAGGCCGGCTTGCGCGGCGTAGAAAGCACTGGTCGATGAGCGGTAGTTTCCAGAGAGTGAAGTCTCCATCCCTGCGGCGACGATCAGGGAGATGGCCACCACGGCGATCAGCAGCAAAGCGAAGATGGCAATCAGTAGAGCCACCCCTGCTTCAGGGGTCTTGCGCCGGTAAGTGTGGCTTCTGTTCATTCTGAGGTCGCTTACTGGTTTGGATTGACGCGATGGCCGCGACCGTGCAGTTCGACCAAACGCGGCAGCCCCGTCTGCGCGTCCGTGGCGGTGGCCTGCACGATTATCGTGACCTCGACATCCAGAATATTGACGGGGGTATTGAAGGCTCCAGCCGTAGGGCAGCTGAGCGGCGTGCCGCCTCCGGTCTGACACGTATACGCAAAAAGCGGAACAGGAACTCCGCCGGGGAACATGGCGGGATAGGCGGCTCGGATGGTGGCAATCTGGGCGCCAGACGCGTTGTTCATGACGTTTTGGACGTAGGGAAGCATCGCGGCGGATGTTGCCGCTACCGGGTCCATGCCGACCGCCTTGCTCACCACGCCGCGAAGCAGCATGGTGGTTCCTGCCGGCAATTGATACCGCACCCACTCGACTCCATTGTTGTTCTGCGGATCGATGTCGGTCTCGACGATCAAATCGAAGTCGCCTGGGCTGGCGCAGGTTGTCGCGATGATGCAGGGCGCGCCTGGATAGCCGGCGCTCCAGGCGAAGGGCGTGGCGGCGTAGAGATTGCCGGCGGGGAGTACGGAGAAATGATTCTGCGGGGGATAGCCGGAGTCGTTGACGTCGCGCACGATCTGGTCCAGCCCCAGCCGCGCTTCCTGGAAGCTCGCCAGAATCCGCGAGTCGGTTTGGTAGCGTTTCTGCGCGATGCCCAACAACGTGAACATGGCTGCCGCGACCAGCAGAAAAACTGTCGCGGCGATGAGGAGTTCGAGAAGCGTGAAGCCCTTTTGCTGCGTCGCGCGTCCCGCGGCTTTCATTTTTCCACCGTGGTATCCAGCGTCATCGGCAGAAAGTATCCAGTTCCTCCGATTTGCCGGGCGCTGAGAAGGAATCGCTTCCCGGTGACCTGCGTGGCATTCACATAGGTGACGACAGCCCAGCGAACGTCATACGTTGCGCCGTAGGGATCCTCCGGGTCAATGTAATTGAGACTGTAATCGGCCACTTGTCCCGCGCTGAAGTCTATGGCCGGGCTATTGTTGACTACCGTCACCGGACTCCCCACGATGCTTCGCGGAGATGCGGCACTCCCCAGATTCCAGGTCGTGGCTTGCGCGTCGGGACACGCCGGGGCGGTGCAGCTGGCAGCCGTAAGCGGCTGGTCCACCATCTGCTCCAGCACGCGCTGCTCAATGACCAGCGCCGTGGAATCGCTGCGATTTCCGCTGTTGATGGTGAGCGAGATGGGCACGAGTTGCGCGATCGCGACCAAGCCGACGATCATCACGATGCTGGCCAGCAACGCTTCGATCAGCGTGAAGCCGCTTTGCTTGCGCTCGTTCTTCTTTCCTCTTCGGTGCTGCATTCGATCGTTCCCAAGACTGACTAGCTCAGCTGTTGCCAGATGTTGGAGGCGCCCCCCGCGTAAGTCCAAACTTGTACCGACCCGGACGGCAGCACCACCACGGCGCGGAAACCGCTGTTCGAGGCCGACAGGTTGCCTACATAGATTACGTAAACCGCCGATGGGCTGACCGCGCCGCGCTGATCGAATTTGACGCTGTCACTGCTCGGGTTGATCGCTGTCGTCGCGGCGACCCCTATCGCCGTTGCCAGCGCCGCCGCGCTGGGCACTGGCAGCTTCGGGCACCAGCGTGGCGTTGACGTTCAACAAAATCTGCTTTTCCGTCGGCTGTTCGATGCCGTCTCCGTTGCTGTCGGACCACACGTTTGCCGGTCCGTTTGCGCCCGCCTGGGCATTCACACAGTTGACGGGAGTATTGCGCCGAATGGCCTCGAATCGCGTAAGTTTCAGGATTCCCGCCAACTGCGTCGCAGCATCGTTCAACTGGTAGATTCTCAGCGTTTTTGTGATGGAAGGTATGGCGAAAGCGGAGATGATGAGAATAATGCTGACGGAAACGACCAGCTCGAGCGTACTAAGACCGTGCATCTCGTTGGAAGAGACGCAGGAAATTCGGGTTGGCACAACCCGCGAGCGCATGGTTTCATTCCGAAACAGGTGATGACTAAAAACGTTACAACTTCGACGGTGACAGCACAAGATATTCCGCGTCCGCTGGCGCGGAGGGCCCACCGGTACGCTGAGAACAAGTGGCTAGGCTGAATACGGGCGCGGGATTCCGCGCACTGGAGTCCGGGCACTTACGAGAGAATCCTGCCGGCAGGCACTTCAGTTGTCTTCCTTGTCTTCCTTCTCTTTTTTCTTCTCGTCTTTGTATTTCTTGCTGCCGACTTCGGAGAAACGCTTGTCGAGCGCGGCCTTGGTGAACAGATCGGCGGGAAGGCCGGAGTTGTACTTGCAGGACGTGAAGAAAACCTGGTTGACGCGGCGGCCGTTGCGATCGCTGGTGATCTGGAGCGCGGTTCGCACGCCGTCCATCAACTGGAAATTCGTAAAGATGCTTGTGTCCACGTTCGGCGTGTTCATCTGCTCGTCCTGGGTCGTGACGATGGTACGAACCAGCAAGTGAGTCGAGCGATCGACAGCCAGACGGAAGTTGCGCTGCTCGGAGTCGGTGATATCGACCCAGTCGACCGTCTTCAGGTCGACGACGTCGGTGCCGCCATAACGAAATAACATGTTCGGCTCTTTAAGGCGCACGCGCAGCAAATTGTTGATGTCTTTCTTGGTCTGCTCCTGAAAATCGGCAATGGAGGCGGCGCTTAACTCCGAAACTCCGCCTTTGTCCAGCGTCCATCCCTTGTCGCCCACGTAGAGATTGATGATTACGCCCTTTTTCGCGTAATCGGTGCGATTGGCGTCCGGGTAGCGCCAGTAGTCTTTGAAATTGGTGAAGCCGGTGAGCTCTCCGTTGTGTCCGAAGCGCGCGAGCCGCCCCTCGCAATCGCTGTCGCGAATGTCCAGGTAGGTGGGCCCGCCGAATGCGTCGATGAGTTGCTGCAGGAGTTGCTTGGCCTTGGCGGCGCTGGCTTCGGGCATCAGCGTGTCCGGGTTTTGCGCCATGGCGCGCGGCGCAAACAGCGACGCAAACAAAATGGCGGCGCCGGCGAATCGGCCCCACTCACTCGCGAAATTCTTCAGTGACTTCAGCCGCACAGAACCGATCCTCCGTTTACATTGATGATTTCGCCGACGAGGAAGTTGGCCAGATCGGAAGCCAGGAACAGGATGGGGCCGGCAATTTCTTCGGGAGTCGCGGCGCGCCCCAGCGGGATTGCGGAGACGATGGCTTTGCTGCCCTTTTTTGTTTTGATGACGGGGTTGGACATGTCCGTGGCCACCCAGCCGGGCGCGACCGAATTGACCAGAATATTGTGCCGCGCCAATTCGGTGGAGAGTCCCTTGACCAGGCTGACGACTCCGCCCTTCGCCGCGCCGTAGTGCGTGTGGAACGATTCGCCGCGCTGCGCCGCGGTGGAGGCGATCGGAATGATCTTGCCGGACTTCTGCTTCATCATCTGCGGCACGGCAAAATGAATGATCGAGTACACGCTCTTGAGGTTGATGCGGATCATGTCGTCCCACTGCTTCTCGGTCATTTCTTCGATGGGCAAGTCCTCAACATTCCACACACCGGCGTTGGCGACGACGACATCGAGGCGGCCCAAACGGGTTATCGCATGATCGACGAGTTTCTTGTTGTCCGCATGGCGGCCCACGTCCGCCTTGAATCCTTCCACGCGCGTGCCATGCTTCCCAGCCTCCTGCTCGATCTGCAGGGCGGCTTCCTTGGCTTTGTTATAGCTGAAGACGACATCCGCTCCGGCCTGCGCGAACAGTTTGACGGCTGCCGCTCCGATGCCGCGCGAACCACCGGTGATCAGTGCGGCCTTGCCTGCCAGTGAAATCATGACTCCCCCAGAGTGCCCCAAAGAAAATGAACAACGAAACTCGAAGCGCGGAACGCTATGCCTTTTCTACGACGGACCTGTGAGCGCCCCTCGAAAATTTACGTGCCGCGGCGATGAAATCGCTGAAAAGCCGCTCGGAAAACGCGTCGCCCACCATCCGCTCGGGATGCCATTGCACGCCGACCACCCAGTTCGAGTCGTCCGTCCACTCCACACCTTCGATGGTGCCGTCGCTGGCGTGCGCGGTGACGCGCAGATTCTTGCCGGGCTTGTCGATCGCCTGATGGTGGCTGCTGTTGATGGTGGCCTCCGCGGCTTCGCTGAGGCGCGCGAGCCGGGCGTCTTTCGAGAAACTCGCGGTGTGCTGGACGTCACCTTTGGACGTGGACGCGCCCGGAGGCAGATCGGTGCTTCCGTGGGTGATCGATTGAGGCCTTTCGGCGCGGAGATCCTGGATCAGCGACCCCCTGAGATAGACGTTCAGGAGCTGGCAGCCGTAGCAAATCGCCAGGACGGGCTTCGCGGTCTTGAAGGCGTGATCGAGAATAGCTATGTCGGTCGAGTCGCGATTCTCGTCTAACTCCTTTGTTTTTGGATGTTTGGCGGCACCGTAGCGCGCCGGGTCGACGTCCGCAGGGCTGCCGGGGAGAACGAAGGCATCCAATCCACTCAGTTGCCTCTGGAGCTGCTCGGGCGGCTGCTGCAGCGATACTTCCACCGGTTCGGCGCCGGCCTTGCGCACCGCCTCGAAATAGTAGTCGAGCTTCTGCCGCACGTTTTCGCGCTCTTCCTGCGACGTGCGCCAGGGGATGCCCACGCGGGGCCGTTCGACGGCAGGTCCGGATGTCGCGGTGGGGAGCATGGAACAGAGAATCGTAGCATCTCAACAGGAGGAGCGGCAACCCAAGGGCCCGGTCGGTAGTCCGGTATCCGATTTATCGGGCGAATGCCCTCAAACCGTAGACCGCGACGTTCCTGCTTTACTCGTGCCTGAGCGCTGCCATCGGATCAATCCGGCTTGCTCTGCGTGCCGGGATCCAGCAGGCCAGCGTCGCGACACCCGACAGAATCGCCGGTACACCGATGAAGACCGGAAGGTTGACCCGGCCCTTGGTAATCGCGTGAACGGAAATCGCGAGCGCAAGTAGCCATCCGATCGCCGCGCCCCGGGCGATTACACCCAAGTTTTCGCGAATGATTTGCCGGACAACCCGCCCGCTGGTGGCCCCGAGCGCCAGCCGCACGCCAATCTCTCTGGTTCGCCTGGACACGGCGTAGGAAACCACGGCGTAGATTCCGATCGCCGCAAGGCCGAGCAGCAGCGGCCCGAGCACGACGAACATCCGCGCGGGAATCCGGCGAAGATAGAGGTTTCGTTCGATGTGCTGGGAGAAGGTCCGCACGTCGTAAAGAGAGAGCATCGGATCGAGATCGCGCAGAACGGCACGCGCTTCCGAAGCGAGCGCGGTTTCGTTGCCGCCGCGCGTCCTCAGGTGAATCTCGCCTTGGCTCGACGGAAGATCCCGGTACGAGAAATAGACCGCCGGCTGCGTTGGCTCGCCGAATGCGTCATAGACCGAATTGCGCGCCACGCCGATGATCACGAAGCTTCCGGCGCGCGTCTGTATGCGGCGGCCGATAGCAGTCGCGCCATTCAGGTAACCGCGGACAAACTCCTCATTGACGATGGCCTGTGCGGGCGCCGCCCTATCCCGCATGTCGGCAAAGTCGTTTCCCTCAACGAGCGGGATGGCCATCACCTTAAAGTATCCCGGCGTGACCGTGTTGGAAATGGCTCGATCTTGCCCCGCCTCCGTGCGCACGCGGCCTTGCACCGTGAAAGACCGTGCAGGGATTCCATGCAAGTCCAGCGGAACATTCGTGGCGATGGCAGCGGCCTCGACGTCCGGCAGGGTTCGCAGGCGTTCCAGCAGGCGCGCGGCAAAGTCGCGCTCGTACGCGTCGTCGGGATTCCTTGTGCTTAAGTCGTAGGCGGCCAGCAAAACGCCCTCGGGCCGGAACCTCGGATCCGTGTGGCTTGCCGAGCGAAAACTCTCCAAAAAGAGCGCCGCCGCGATCAGGACGACCATCGCGAGTCCGACTTCCACGCCCATCAGAACTTTGCGCGCACGGCTGCGGGGCGGCGTGTTGGAACTGGAGCGAAGCGCTTCCTGTGGATCCAGGCGCGCCAGATGGACCGCCGGCGCCGCGCTGAAAAGCAAGCCGCACCCAACACCGAGCAAGATCGCGAAGGCGAGAGTGAATTCATCCACTCTGGTCTGAAACAGAATCGGAAATGCGCCAATCATCGGCGCCAGGCGCAACGCCGTGGTGCCCCAAACTGCGATGGCTGCTCCGAGGCCTGCCCCCAGAAGAGCGAGCAGCATATTTTCCGAGAGCACCAGGCTGATAATGCGCCAGCGTCCCGCGCCCAGCGCCACGCGCACGGCCATCTCGCGCTGCCGGACGCTTCCACGAGCCAGCATGAGGTTTGCCGTGTTGCCGCAGACCGCCAACAGCAGGAGCAGCATGACGCCTTGCAAGATGGCTAGCCCGCCCATCAGCAACCGCTGCGGACCGCGCGGCGCCTTCCAGAATGGAAGAATCTCGCCGCCAATTCCGGCGCTGGCGTCAGGATAGTCGCGCGCAAACTGAGCCATCGCCGTGCTGAACTGGGCCTGTGCTTCCTCGCGCGTCGCGCCGGGGCTTAACATTCCCATCAACGAAAAAGCGCGGATGCTGCGATCTTCGAGGTTGCGCGTTCCACCGAGCAACGCGGGTGCCAGCGTTGCCGGGGCCCACAGGTCGAACTTCAAGGGGACGTTTGTTCCCTGGAATTGCCTGGGCGCCACGCCGATGACGATAAGGTCCCGCCCGTTAACGCGCACTTTTTGTCCCAGAGCCGCCAGCGCGCCGCCAAACCGTGTTTGCCAGTAGTCATACGAAATCACGACGACTGGCTCGGTTCCGGGCCGCTCCACCTCCTCCGGCCGGATAAATCGTCCAGCCGCGGGCTTCAGTCCCAGCGCGGAAAAATAATTGCCGGAGACGAGTTGCCCGAACGTCCGCTCCGTCTGGCCCGTCTCTCCCACGTTGAACGGTACCATCTGAAATGCCACGAGTTCCCGAAGTGCCGGGACTTGCGTCTGCAAGTCGCGATATTCCAGCCATGAAGCGCCTGGATAGCCGCCCGTCTCCGAGCGAGGCTCGACCATAACAAAGTTCGATGCACCGCTCACGCCGGGCAACGGCTGGAACAGGATCAACTGAATCCATGAAAAGATCGTTGTATTCACGCCAATTCCGACGGCAAGCGAAACGAC
This sequence comes from uncultured Acidobacteriota bacterium, assembly GCA_963735525.1. Classification (GTDB taxonomy): domain Bacteria; phylum Acidobacteriota; class Terriglobia; order Acidiferrales; family UBA7541; genus Acidiferrum. The sequence goes on from CAVTLQ010000001.1 coordinate 13,715, forward strand.
GATCACGGCCGCGAGCACCGGCATGCGGGAAATCGTTCGCCCCGCGTTTCGCAGATCCCCCAGCAGATTCTCGATAAACAGCAGTCCTCGCTCGGCTCGATAGTCCTGTTTCATTGCCTCCACGCCGCCAAACTTCAGCATGGCTTGGCGCCGTGCCTCGACCGGCGATAAACCGGCGCGAAGATTTTCCTCGGTTTGCAGAGCGATATGCTGCTCCACCTCTTCCCGCAACCGCTCATCTTGTGCCCGCCGTGCCGCCGAGTTGACGAAACGGGTGAAGAACCGGCGCAGAGATCTCATGGCAGATCCTCCGCTTTCACCTCGAAAAACCGGCCGATGATCGCGGCCGTTTGTTCCCAATCCTGGGTCTCGACCTGCAACTGCTTGCGTCCGTCGCGTGTCAGCCGATAGAAGCGCGCCCGGCGATTATTCTCGGAGGCGCCCCACTCGGACGCAATTGCGCCTTCTTGCTCGAGTTTCAACAGCACGGGATACAGAGTTCCCTGATTCACGGCCAGCAGATCGCCGCTGATCTGCTCGATACGCCGCGCGATTCCATAGCCGTGCAGGGGTCCCAGGACATCGAGAGTCTTGAGGACCATCAACGCCAAGGTGCCCTGTAGGACGTCCGTTTTTTGTTTCATAGCGCCGCCGTGTTGGATTCCAACACGAAGAATCGCACACTTCCTCTGGGAAAGCAACAGGTGGGTCGTCGAGCCTGCCGCTGTGTTCGTCTCGCGATCAGGCGCGGAGAGAGGCGGGGCGCGCGAGGACGGCTTCGAGGCAGAAGTCCGGGCGGAGGAAGAAGGCTGGGAGTTCGGCGAGACGCGAAGCGAGCTGCTCGGACGAGCCCGCCCGCAGCGTGACGTGGCCCAGCTTGCGCCCCGTGCGGGGTGACTTGCCGTACAGATGCAGATGCGCGTCGCGGATCGAAAGGACTTCAGACGGGTCCGGGACATCGCCGATCAGATTCAGCATTGCCGACGAACCGATCGCGCTCGTTGAGCCAAGCGGCAGCCCCATGACCGCCCGAAGATGGTTCTCGAATTGGCTGGTGACCGCGCCCTCAATCGTCCAATGGCCGGAGTTGTGGACGCGAGGGGCCATTTCATTGGCGAGCAGGCGTCCGTCCTTCTCAAAGAACTCGATCGCGAGAACGCCGACGTATTGCAGCGACTCGAACACGCGGCGCGCGGCATCTTCGGCAGCGCGCTGAACGGCGGGATCGAGCCGCGGGGCCGGGGCGAGTGAGAGTCGCAGGATGCCACCGCGATGGTGATTCTCGACAAGCGGATAGACGGCGGTCTCCCCGGTGCGGCCGCGCACGGCCAGAACGCTGAGTTCGCGATCGAACGGAACGAAGCGTTCGAGGATGAATGGCACTTCGTCCTGATCGCGCGAGGGCGGAGCACCTGCCAGCATCTCCCGCTTGGCGGGCGCAACGTCCTCCGCGGTGCGCAGCAGCCACTGGCCCTTGCCGTCGTAGCCCATGCGGCAGGTTTTCAAGATCGCCGGCAGGCCGATCTTCTTGACCGCCAGGTCGAGCGCTTCGGCGGATGCGACCGCAGCAAACTCCGTTGTCGCGATGCCCAAATCCTGGAAAAGCTGCTTCTCGCGCAGGCGGTCTTGCGCGACTTCCAGCGCGGCAGGCGGCGGAAACACCGGCACGCGCTCCGCGAGGTAGCGAGCGGCACTGACGGCAACGTTTTCAAATTCATAGGTGACCAATTCCAAGCCGTTGCTGAATTTCTCCAGCGCCAATTCGTCCGAGAATTCCGCGGTGACCCGCGAGGCGATTCGGCCGACCGGCGCTTCCGGCGATGGGTCGAAAAACCGGAAATGGAGGCCCAGCGGGTAGCCGGCGAGCGCAAGCATGTAACCGAGCTGCCCGCCGCCAAGAATGCCGATGGTCACGCGGGCTTCCCTTTCGGGCGAGTGTGCCGCGCGCCCTGCGCGGCGGCGGGATCAGGATTGGCGAGAACCCTTTCGGTTTGTGCCGCGCGAAATCCTCGCAACGCCTCTCGAATCTCAGGATGCTTGGCGCCTAGAATCGCCGCAGCCAGCAGCGCGGAATTAATGGCGCCGGCTTTCCCGATGGCCAGCGTGCCGACAGGGATTCCGCCCGGCATCTGCGCGATGGAGAGAAGCGAGTCGAGGCCTTTCAAGGCTTTCGATTCCACGGGCACGCCCAGCACCGGCAGGACGGTCTTCGATGAAGCCATGCCGGGCAGATGCGCGGCGCCTCCCGCGCCCGCGATGATCACCTCAATGCCGCGCTCCTCCGCCGTCGCCGCGTATTCAAACAGAAGATCGGGGGTGCGGTGGGCGGAGACAACCCGCGTTTCATGTGGAACACCGAGTTCTTCCAGCGTCTTCGCCGCATGTTCCATGGTTTCCCAATCGGAGGAGGAGCCCATGATGATGCCGACGAGCGGTTTGGCAATCACGACGTCGCGAGGGGCGTTATTGTTCGAGCCTTGGTTTTTTCTTGCCATACGCGTCGTTTGCGGGATCTCCATTCCGCGGCGAATTCCAGACGGGACATTCTACGGCGTTTTTCAGCGCGCCGCGACCTGCGTGCGCTGCTTCCAATAGTGGCGAAGCTGCCCAACGAGGTAGAGGGAGCCGGTGACAAAGACCGCGTCGCTCGGCGCGGCTTTCGACAGCGCGTAGTCGAGCGCCTGTTCCGCATCGGCAATCACGCAACTCCGCGCCGCGTGATGACCGGCGAGTTCCCCGAGCTGCGCGGCGGAAATTGCGCGCGACGTGCGCGGCTGGGTAAAGATCACCTCCGCGGCGTAGGGAAACAGCAAGCCGGCGACCTCGTCGACGGCTTTGTCTCGCAGAGCGCCATACAAAAGATAGATTTTGCGGCCGGCTAAATTCTCGTCCCAAAACGTGGCCAGTTCGCGCGCGGCCGATGGGTTGTGCGCGCCGTCGAGATACACATCCGGAGTCGACTGAAGCTTCTCCAGCCGGCCGGGCCACACCGTCGCGGCGATTCCCTGGCGGATGGCTTCGTCCGGGATTCGGAAGCCGCGCTCACCGAGCAGCCGCGCTGCGGCGAGCGCGCTCAGCGCGTTTTGCAACTGAAAGCGGCCCGGCAGCGATGGCGCGATGTCGATCGACCAGCCGGAGGCACGTTCCGTTACGTACGCGCGGGGGAACCCGTCTTTCATGGACTCTTCCTGAACGCGAAAAGCAGCTGGCGTTTCGATCACAGGGCATCGGAGCGCTGCGGCACGCGCAAGAAGGACCTCGCGCGCCTCGGGGCGCTGCTCGGCCACGATGACCGGCACGGATGGCTTGATGATTCCGGCCTTTTCCGCCGCGATCTCCGGAAGAGAATGGCCGAGAAAATTTTCATGGTCGAAGTCGATGCGGGTGATCAGAGAAACCACCGGAGTCAGAATATTCGTGGCATCCAGCCGGCCGCCGAGGCCCACTTCGAAAATGGCGAATTCCACGCGCTCTTGTGCGAAGTACTGAAACGCCATCGCCGTGACGCATTCAAAGTACGTCGGGTGCGCGCGGAGCTTGCCGTCCGCCAGGAGCTCTTCGGTCGCAGCAAGAATGCGATCCAGCGTCTCCGCGAAAGCGTTGTCGCTGATCTCTTCGCCGTTAACGCGGATCCGTTCATTGATTCTCTCGAGGTGCGGCGAGGTGTTCAGCCCGGTCCGAAATCCCGCGTGGCGAAGGATCGATTCGAGAAACGCGGCGGTCGAGCCTTTGCCGTTCGTCCCCGCGATGTGCGCGGAAGGATAGGCGCGGTCCGGCCGCACCAGCCGTTCGGCCAGGACGGTAATATTTTCCAGATCGAATTTCGCCGCGGCCGCCTGCGTCGGCGCGGCAAGTTCTCTACCCAGAGAAAGCAGATAGCGCACAGCGGCGTCGTAGTTCATTTCAGTTCAGCAGCAGATCGAGCGAGCTGGCGATGAAGCTCTTCATTTCTTTGCGGGAGACAACAGCGTCGAGGAAGCCGTGTTCGAGGAGAAACTCGGAGCGTTGAAAGCCATCCGGCAGCTTCTGGCGGATGGTCTGCTCGATCACGCGAGGCCCGGCGAATCCGATCAGCGCGCCGGGTTCGGCGATGTTCAGGTCGCCGAGCATTGCGAAGCTGGCGGTGACGCCTCCGGTCGTGGGATCGGTAAGCACGGAGATGTATGGCACTTTGGCGTCGTCGAGCTTCGCCAGCGCCGCGGAAACTTTCGCCAGCTGCATCAAGCTGATCGTTCCTTCCATCATCCGCGCGCCGCCAGAGCACGACACCACGATCAGCGGCTGGCGGGTCTCGATGGCCAGCTCGATGCCGCGCGTCACCTTTTCTCCCACCACCGCGCCCATCGAGCCGCCGATAAAATTGAACTCCATCGCGCAGCATACTACCGGGCGTCCGTTGAGCTGCCCTTCCGCGGTGATGATGGCGTCGTTCATGCCCAGCTTCTTCCGCGCTTCCTTCAGCCGCGCGGCATACGGCTTGGTATCCACGAACTTGAGCGGATCGGTCGACGTCATGCGCGCGTCATGCTCAGTCCAACGCCCGTCCAGCAGCATCTCCAGACGCTGCTTGGCGTTCATCTTGAAATGAAATTGACACTTCGGGCAGAGCAGAAGATTCGCTTCCAGATCTTTGCGGAAAACGATTGTCCGGCAGGACTCGCACTTGACCCACAGGCCTTCGGTGCGCACGCGTCGCTCTTCGGGCGGCGTGGATTGCTCGATGGATTTCTTGTCGCGCTTAAACCAGGCCATAGTCAGAAGTCGTCAGTCCCTCTTTAGGAGGCCGGGGCTTCAGCCCCGGCGTAAGGCCCTACAGCGAATGGGCTTTAGCCCCTGAAGAAAGTTTTTCCGGTGTTTTTTCGCAGCGCCGCTGAAGTTCCGGTTTGCAGTTTTCAACGGGCTCCCCACTAGACCAGCCGCACATCCGTCGTCAATAGTCTATACCACGCTGGGCCAGAATGCCTTTGGTGTAGGGGTGCTTCACTTCCTTCATCTCGGTGACCAGGTCCGCAAGCTCGACCAGCTTGGGATGCGCATTCCGGCCCGTGCAGATCACGTGCACGCGTTCCGGCCGGCCCTTCAGCGACTCCACCACTTCGTCCGCGTCCAGCATCTTGTAGCTGATCACGTAGTTGATTTCATCCAGCACCACCAGGTCGTACGTGCCGCTGTAGATGGCGTCGCGCCCGGCCAGCCAGCAGTCGTATGCCATCTTCACGTCTTCCGGGTCGGTTTCCGCTCCGCCAATCTTCACGAAGCCCCGGCCCATCGGCCGAATCTCGAATTTGTCGTCCCCCATCATTTTCGCGGCATCCAGCTCGCCGTAATGCCACGAGCCCTTGATGAATTGCACCATCAGCACCCGCAGTCCCTGCCCGACGGCGCGAAACGCGGTGCCCAGCGCGCAAGTCGTCTTACCCTTGCCCGGCCCGGTATAAACGATCAGCAACCCCTTGTCTTCCCGCATGGATCTTTTTCCCCGCAGCACTCGCAGCGCCCTGAAGACTCTAGAGGCATGGCACGGTCAATGCAAGTTCGCGCCGTGGAAGAGGTCACAAGTTCAGGCTGATTTTTCTGGGAACAGTCCAGCCTCTATTCGAGTTGCAGGCGCTTGACGAATTCGCGTGCAGCGGCAGCGATGCGCTCTTGCGTTGCTGCTGGCAGGCTCGCTTTCGGGTCCGCGTGCGGATCGTGGAGCACGATCCACAAACCCGGGCGATACACATCGTCGTCGCCAGGACAAATCGCGCCGGTGAACTGTGCGATCTCAAGCCCGGTGTGATTCAGCAGCTCCATCAAGACCCCGCGCGCGTCGTCCACAAGATCGCGGAATCCTTGCGATACCAGAATACCGTCCACTTCGCGCGGCGTGGGCTGCTCGAGCTGCTCGAGATCATAGTCGGGCAGCGGAACTTCCAGGGGAATCTCGATCGCTGCCGAGGGCTTGTTGTGATCCGGGACGATGCGCATGGCCATGCTCCGTACGTTTTACAACATTTCCCCCGCGAAGTCGTCTTATTCAAGCAAAGTCGTCTTATTCAAGTGAAGTCGTCTTGTTCCAGGTGAAGTGGCCCTATTTCGGGTACGGGCTGCCCGAAAGAATCGCGAAGGCACGGTAGAGCTGTTCGGCGAGCATTGCGCGCGCGAGTTCGTGCGAAAAGGTCATCGCGCTGAGCGACAGCTTCTGCTGCGCGCGCTGGTGAAGCTCGCTGGGAAAACCGTCGGCATCGCCGCAAAGGAAGACGACCTCGCGCGTGCCGCGCTCGCGGTGCTCGCCGAGCCATTTGGCGAACCCTTCCGACGTCAAACTCTTCCCCGCCGCGTCTAGAAGCACCACCGCCGCGGTGCGGTCCGCCTCCAGTTTTCGCAGCGCAGCGGAGGCATCGCGGACTTCCGTAACCTCGATCGGCGAATGATGCCCGATGCGCTTCACGTAGTCGTCCAAAATCGCGCGCACTTCCGCGCGCCGGGTCTTGCCGAGCATAAGCAGCCGGATGCGCATCCGGCTACTCTAGCAGGTTGCTGCAGACCCGAGTTGGCATGCGCTTCAGCCGACTTTTGGAGTGCGGCGGCTCGCCGCCGCCTTTACCCCGCTGTCCCCGCCACCTAAACTCTAATCCAAGCGCAACTCCCCGCAGCGCCACACGAGCTGCCCGCTTCACCAATCCCCAATCCCGCAGGCAGCGTAACTACCGTGCCATCAAGAAGTTAGCATCCTTCTGTTTTTTCGCTTGACCTAAGGTCACTCTTCTGCTACTATCTCATCGGGTAAAACTGTGGGGTGTCTGGTTTGCCCTAAGCCCTTCAAGTCCACATGGGTGATGCTGGCAGTCAACAATCCGCTGGACCCACCGCCTCCTCACCCAAAACCAGGATTTCACCTTAACTCCTTTTTTTTCAACAACAAGCATCTACTTGAGCGCTCCCGATCCGAAACCCAAATCTACTTCGACACAGCAAGGAAGGAGTGACGCGTCACCCCTTTCTTGGAGTTTCCAAGCATAGAACGACACGTCATTCTATCCTTGGGGATCAGCCGTGCCTGCACGCGGCACTCCTCATCCCATTGTAGGGCCGGGCTTTCGGCTGTGATTTCAAACCGGCAGCTCGCATCGTGCTGCAGGGAGTTGCGCCTGGAGGCTGTTATTTCAAACCGTATTTTTTGCGCTTCTCGAGGAGGGTCTTGCGGCTAATACCTAGAGCCTTGGCTGCCTCGCCGATCCGGTAGTGCGTGGCCTCCAGCGTCGCGGCGATCACATCTTTCTCGATAGCTTCCAGGGAACGCAGTCCCGAAGTTCCGCCCGCGGCTCCCCCGGCGCCCGCGCGAACATTTTCCGGAAAATCCTCTGGTCCAAGGCTCTCGCCGCTGGAAAAGACCACTGCGCGCTCCAGTGCGTTGCGCAGCTCGCGAACGTTGCCGGGCCAATCGTATGCGGCAAGCAGGCTCCGGGACGCGTCGTTCAAGTGCGCGGCGGCGCGGCCATGCACCGAACGCAGTGCCAACAGCAAATGCTCGGCAAGAGGCAGCACATCCGCGCGGCGTTCTCGAAGTGGCGGAACGTTGAGCGTAAGAACGGCCAGCCGGAAAAAAAGGTCTTCGCGAAATCGCCCTCCAGCCACCGCGGCCGCCAGGTCGACGTTCGTCAGCGCCATCAGCCGCGCTTCGATGCGCAGCGTCTCGTTGCCTCCCAGGCGCTCGAACGCCCGCTCCTGCAAGACGCGCAGGAGCTTGCTCTGCGCCGTGGAAGAAAGCGCCGCGACTTCATCGAGCACGATCGTGCCGCTGCCGCCGAGCTCAAAACGCCCGAGCTTCCGCTCGACCGCGCCGGTGAAAGCGCCTTTCTCGTGGCCGAACAGTTCGCTCTCGACAAGCTGTGGTGGCAGGCTGGCGCAATCGATTTTCAAATAGGGTGCGTCACGCCGCGGACCTAACTCGTGGATGAAGCGCGCGAGATGATCCTTGCCGGTGCCGCTCTCGCCGGTGATCAGAAGGGTTGTCGGCGCAGCGGCTACTTTTTGCGCTAGTTCGAGGAGACGCAACGACGCCGGATCTTCCGAGATCCACGGCAATCGCTCCGCGGTCATTTTGAAGCCGCTTCGCCGGGAGGATGTGCCCCGCCGATGGCCGTATTTCTCACCGGTCCTCTTCCGGACGGGCCCGCCGGCTCGTCGGGAATTTCCAGCTTCTGCGCGGAGCGCCACAGCCGCTCGAGATCGTAAAACCTCCGCGCCTGCTCGCTGAACACGTGAACGACGAAGCCGCCAAAATCCAGCAGCGCCCATTCCGCGGAGCTGTGGCCCTCACGGTGTTCCGGCGAGCGATTCAGATGTTTGTAGAGTTGCTCTTCCACTTCGGAGCAGATCGCTTGGACCTGCGGCGTGCTGAATCCCGTGCAGATCACGAAGTACGAAGTGAACCCGCCGACCTCTCGGAGGTCGATCACCACGATGCCCGCTGCTTTTTTGTTTTGCGCCGCCGCAATGACGATGCGCACGCTCTCTGGCAAGGTTTCCAAGTTCATCGATAAAGATCCTGTTTGAGAATGTATTCTTCGACGCGGGCGGACACAAGCCCGTGAATATCGGCGCCACGGGAGGCGCGCCGCCGTACATCCGTCGCCGAAACGTCGCTGGCAACGTTGTCCAGCAAATAGACGGACGTGCGGTGCAGGTGCGCGACGATGCTGGATTCATGCACCGCCTCCGTGTCTCCTCGAACCCCGCCGCGCGCCATCAGGTCCGGCGGAATCACCAAGCGCAGCGCTTCCACGCGGATTCCCGGCCGGTTCGCGACGATGAAGTCGCACAGACCCAGCAGCGTCTCGTACTCTTTCCACATCGGAATATCCAGGAACGCGTCAGCGCCGATGATGAAGTAGATGCGGTCGCCGTGCCCGTGAAAAGTGTGCCGAAAGTAGCGCACCGTATCCACGGAGTAGTGGAGCTGCGCGCCACTGAAATCCTCGCCCGCTTCGGCGACCGAGGGAACGAAGTGCGGATGCTCGGCGCACGCCAGCGCCACCATCGCAAATCGATGCGGAAACGGCGCCAGGTGCTGCTTCAGCTTGTGCGGCGGCCGGCTCGCCGGTACGAAGTGAATCTGATCGAAATTGAACCGCCGGTCGGCGGCGCGAGCCACGGCAAGATGGCCGTTGTGAATCGGGTCGAAGGATCCGCCAAACAGCGCGATACGGCGTGGATGATGTTTTGCGGCGGTGCGCTGCGCTTGCGCGGTGGTCAATACGCCTCCCAAGGACACGTTGGTTCATTTTCTCACAAATTCTTGAATGGGGCAGGCGATGTGTCCTGGGCCGGGGGGCCTGCATTTTCGTTGGACGCCGGCGCCAAGTCCAAAGCGGATTCGGGAGCCGCCTTGGGGATTTTGTCCAGTGCGTCGGCAATGGAGCGCACAAGTTCGCGGACGCCGTCGCCGGTTGCCGCGGAGATGGCGTGAAATTCCAAACCGCGCTCGCCGCAGAAAGCGCGCAGCGTTTCCAGTCGCGTGCGGTCCGTCGTGGCGTCCAGCTTCGTGGCCACCACGATCATCGGCTTTTCCACGAGCGTCTCGCTGAATGCCTGTAGTTCGCCCGAAATGATCTCGAACGAGTGAACCGGGTCGGCGTCCGACGCATCGCTCGTGTCGATCAGGTGCACCAGCAGGCGCGTGCGCTCCACGTGGCGCAAAAAGCGAATGCCCAGGCCGGCGCCTTCGTGCGCGCCTTCAATCAGCCCCGGCAGATCGGCGACCACGAACGTCCGGCCCAGCTCGCGGCCTTCTTTGCCGGTGCCGCCGTCGGCGTTCACCACGCCAAGGTTCGGTTCGAGCGTGGTGAAAGGATAGTTCGCGATCTTCGGCCGCGCTGCCGAAATCACCGATATAAGCGTGGACTTTCCCGCGTTGGGAAAGCCCACCAGGCCGACATCGGCCAGCAGCTTCAGTTCCAGCCGCAGATGACGTTCCTCGCCGGGATGCCCGTCGTCATGCTCGCGCGGAGCCTGGTGCCACGGCTTCGCAAAATGTTGATTGCCGCGGCCGCCGCGGCCTCCCTGCGCGATCAGCACGCGCTGGCCGGGCGTGGCCAGATCGGCAAGGGTCTCTCCCGTTTGTTCATCGAAGACTAGCGTGCCCACCGGAACGTGCAGGATCATGTCCGCGCCGGAATGCCCGGTGCAGTTCGATCCTTCGCCGTGACGCCCGCGATCGGCTTTGAATTCGCGGTTGTAGCGGTAGCGCAGCAGTGTGTTGTCGTTCGGGTTGGCTTCCAAATAGATGCTGCCCCCGTGGCCGCCGTCGCCGCCCGACGGACCTCCGCGCGGAACGAACTTCTCCCGGCGAAACGCCACGCAACCGTTCCCGCCGTTGCCCGCTTTCACGAATATTTTGGCTTCGTCGACAAACACCGAGAAATCTCCAAGTCCTGTGGCACAGCCATTTCTGGCTGTGCGCCGCAGTAAATTCAAGCCTGGCGCCGGCACCCGCACTGAAAACACGAAGGCGGTCCGGCACACGCCGAACCGCCTCAGTAGAATACTCTGTTAGTTTACGGCAGCAGCCGAGGTGGCTAGCTCGGCGGGGTGCACACTGATAAAGCGCCCGTGCCGGCCCTTGTCCTCGAACTTCACGTAGCCCGTCACCAGCGCGTACAGCGTGTCGTCCTTGCCCTGACCCACATTCACGCCCGCTTGATGCTTCGTGCCCCGCTGGCGTACTAAAATCGTGCCTGCGTTAACCAACTGCCCGCCAAAACGTTTCACTCCCAGTCTCTGCCCGTGCGAATCGCGGCCATTTGTTGAGGAGCCGCCGCCCTTCTTATGTGCCATGACTGATTTCCTTTTTTTCTCTGACGGTTTGGAGCGATCGTGCCTGAACCGGGGACAGGCTGAAGCCCGCCCCTACGATGCCCGTACAAACTGACGCGAACGCCGATCTAAGACCGGCCACTACAGTTTAATGTCGTTGACCTGCACGGCGGTGTAGTTCTGCCGGTGCCCCCGCGAAATTTTGTACTGATTGGTTTTCTTGAACTTCAGCACGGTCACTTTTTTGGAGCGGCCCTGCGCGATGATCTTGCCGGTGACGGTGGCTTTGGACGCATCGTCGCCAAGAACAACTTTCTTCTCGTCGGTATGGACGGCAAGAACCGACCCGAAGGTCACCTTCTCGCCCACATCCCCGGTAACTCGTTCGATCCGAATGGTGTCGCCGGGCGCGACGCGATACTGCTTCCCCCCGGTCTTAATGACGGCGTACATCTATCCTCCAAGCGCTAAAGGCAAACCACAATTATACGGGCTTCCCGCCCACACCGTCAACGCACGAAAACTAAGCGTAATGGGCGAGTTTCATCCGGAAGCAAAGGCCGCCTTCGAGACACGCTGCCGACCGAAACTGATTACTTCTCTCCGCCTCGCTCTCGCAAGAAAGCGACCGTCTTGTTTTCCTGGCCCGGAAACAGCAAGGCGTATCCCAATGGCGTGCACTCCACGACCTCACCGGGCCGCTCGTAGTGACCTGGAAGTTTCACACGTACGCATAGGTCCGCTCCGCGCTCCACCAGCAGCTGCGCCACCGGCAAGCCCCAGTCGCGGAACTGCGTCGCGGCATGAAAGATGGCCGTCTGTCCGCCGACGCCGGACTCATCCACCACCGCGCGGGCATTGACGTCGGCCCCCCGATCCAAGAGCAGCTTCGCCGCCTCCAGGTTGCCGTACTCCGCCGCGACATGCAGCAGCGTCGCTCCTCGAAGGGTGAGAAGGCGCGCTCCGGTAACACCGAACTCCAGTTCAGGGAATCGCCGATGCACCCGTGCGGGGTCAGCATCAAGCTGTTCCGCGAGACGATCCAGGCGGCTGCGGAGCAAATCTAGCACCTGAGGCACGTTGTGCTTGGTGACCCCGCCGGCATCAAGAAGTAGATCGATGCACGCGCCGAGCTGCACCGAACGCCCGTACGTGGCGATGACATAGTCCAGCGCCGTGCCCGGATACTTCCGCTCCGGCTTGGCGCAGTTTGGATTGCCTCCGTGCTCCAGGAGCCATTTGATCGGCGCCGGCTCCAGGGTCTCGCAAGGCGCGAAGATTATCGGGAAATACCCGTTCCACTCGGCATTCACATCGGCACCGTGGGACAAAAGCAATTCCATCATGGGGATGCGATGACCGAAGAGCGCCGCGCGCATCAACGGCCCGTCGCCGCCCTGATGCACGTCCGACCCGTTGTGGATCATCCACTTCGCGATGGCCAGTCTCTCCGCACCGGGCGGCTCCCATGGAACGCGGCATTCCGCGACCCAGGTGAGCGGGCCATTCTTGTTGTAGCCCAGCGGAGCGCGATGCAGCATTGGATTTCCCTTCATGAGGCTTTTGACGCGCCCCAAGTCGTTGGCATCAATGGCCTGCTTGAGTTGCCCGATCTCCTCGAGCGCCTCCACGTGGGCCTTGAGCTTCGGCCAACTCGCAAACCCGTAAAGACGCGCGATCTTGAGCTGCGCACCGGTGAGTGACTCAGCGCCGCCGGCCTTGAGCAGATCCTTGGCTTGATCCTTCAGGTGCCGAAGATTGGGACGTTCGGGAAGCGGACTCGGGGGATCCGGAGAATGGGTCGACATGGCGACCTCCTTTCATCAAAACGCCCGTTGTCCGCACATTCGGGCTGAAAGAAGGTTCGCAAAAATCGATGGCAAACAGGTGGGCTTCTGCCCTTTCCGCGGACTGGATGCGTCCCTAACGCAACGTGGGATCGTACCACAAAGCCGAACGTGGCTCCGTTGAGGAATTGGATTGTGGCGATCGTGCTGAGTATCCCAACGGCTTGGTGCGGTGGTATCCTTCGCGCAAGGCGGATCATCAAACTAAGTGACCGCCAAACCCAGGCTCAACGATGCACTTGGTGCTGGTTCAGTCGTGGACAGATGCAGCTTGGTACACAAAGCTGGCACGGTTGCCGGCATTGCATTCGGCATTGCTGTTGGTGGAAATGTTGGTTTGGAGAAGGGGCTTGAAAGAGAGAGCGGAGAATTTGCTGCAAACCAATGGTCCCATTGGATCCCTGACCGTGCGGGCCAGGCAAGCGGCGGCTGGGTTCCGGATTCCATCGTGGACTCAGATTTTAATGGTCAATACATGACTAAGATAGACCACATGCTGAATGATCCAAAAGCTTATAATTTCATGCCAAGAAGCCTAAAACCTGAAATTCCAATTAACCCCTCGTGGCTGAGGCAATGGAATCGAATTCCTCCCTGGGCAAAAGGCGCAGCCGCTGGCGCCGCGATAACTGGTGGATCTGCAGCCGTGAGTGGAGGCGACTGTGGATGCCACTGAACTTCAGGAGCATGCACCGTGGAAGCGCTGAACACGCCGAAACAAATTCTTAAAGGGTTTTCACGGGACGTGGCGCTCATGCCCGGGTTGTCCGAGGTAGAAATTGCCGAGTTCCAAAAGCGACTTTCCGGGCCGCTTCCGGCGGACATAGCGGAGTTGCTGCGCTATTCCGCAGGATTTGATTTCCAGTTGAATTTGCGACGCACACCTGTTGGGTTTGTGCGCTTCGCGGGTGGCGATGAAGTAGGATTTCCTGGCGATGCTCTGCCATGCCCAATCTCCTTGCTAGGCGACGGTTATGGAAACTACTGGGTTGTGGATTTAGATGCTGTAAGCGGCAAATGGGGAATGGTTTTCTTTATCTGCCACGACCCGTCCGTAATCGCAGTCCAGGCGCCCGATGTAGCGACATTCCTCCTGCAAATTCTCGACCCCCCAAAGAGCAACCCTGCGAATGCCCTCGCCTACGTTCGGAAAGAGGCTGTGACTCGAATTTGGAAAAACGACCCGTGGCTTGTCTCAGTGCACGAAGCCCGAGCTTCAAAGGACCCCACAGTCTCCAATTTCGCGACACAGCTGCCGGAAAACTTCCGAATCGCTGACCTTCGCTCGAGGGAAATCGGAAGCGGCTTCAGTTGGGGCTTGTCGGGTCCAAACCCGGAGGTTCGACGGAGCGGAGCAGAATTACTCTTCGGCGTCGAGCAGAAGGCTCCGAGCTTCCTCAAGAGAGTGTTGATGCGCCCAAAGTAGGGGAAAGGAACGATTCTCCCAAAGGGGGTGGCGCAGACGTTAGCCGCCGAGACGAATTTGGGTGCCCCACGCGCCGGTTTTGCGTGTGGGGGTTTGGAGTCGACTCTATCGCAACCGTCAACCGAGAAAACCCCTCAAGCAGGTGAACCGTCTCACCCAGAAGACCTATCCCGATATGAGAGTCCTAGCTGCTCGAATCATCGCGGCGTTAGCTTTTTGCTGGGCGGGAGTGCGCTTCAATTAGCACTCTGGAAAAAGCCTGGCCAAGCATATCTCAACGCCAGCGGCACTCTTATCTATGGCTTTTCTCTCTGCTTCTCGCGATGTTAATTGGCGAGCACAGTTTAAAATGGCGGACTCGGGGGATCCGGAGAATGGGTCGACATGGCGACCTCCTTTCATCAAAACGCCCGTTGTCCGCACATTCGGGCTGAAAGAAGGTTCGCAAAAATCGATGGCAAACAGGTGGGCTTCTGCCCTTTCCGCGGACTGGATGCGTCCCTAACGCAACGTGGGATCGTACCACAAAGCCGAACGTGGCTCCGTTGAGGAATTGGATTGTGGCGATCGTGCTGAGTATCCCAACGGCTTGGTGCGGTGGTATCCTTCGCGCAAGGCGGATCATCAAACTAAGTGACCGCCAAACCATCAAGATCGCCCCAGCAACTTTCAGGCAGTCTTGGGGTTTAACGGATTGAGAGCTTCAGGCGAAATGGAAATACCCGAAGCGTTGTGCAAGAATTGAGCTGTAATCAGCAAGTAGCGGATCTCGGAAGGAGGTCCCCAATGAGATATCTAAGAATTCTCGGTTTGTTGGCAATTTGCGTGTTTTGTGCATCTTACGCGAATGCACAAAGAGTGGTTGTCGGTGTGGGAGTGGGTCCCGGGTATGGGTACGGGTACGCGCCAGCCTGCGCCTATGGCTACTATGGCTATTACCCGTACGCTTGCGCGCCCTACGGCTACTACGGCCCTGACTGGTTTGCTGGAGGCGTCTTCATCGGCGCTGGCCCGTGGTTTCGTGGCTACTACGGAGGGCGTGGATACTATGGACGCGGCGGGTATTACGGCCGTGGCGGGTTCTACGGTCGTGGCGGCGTCGCCGGACGTGGCTACGTCGACAACGGGTTCCGCGGCGGTGCGGTAGCGCGTGGAGGTTTCAGCGGTGGTGGTGCGGCACGCGGAGGTTTCAGCGGTGGTGGTGCGGCACGCGGAGGTTTCAGCGGCGGTGGTGCGGCACGCGGAGGTTTTAGCGGTGGCGGCGGCTTCCACGGTGGCGGTGGCTTCCATGGTGGCGGCGGGGGCGGGCACCGATAAGTAAGCAGCGCGACAGTCTACGAGTCGATAGGAACGGCTGGCAGCAAGACGCTGCCAGCCGTTTTTCTTTGCCCGCTCGCCGCTCGCCTAGACGCAAACTCCCTCGTCAGCCGGCTGCGGAAAATACTGCGAAAACCAGAACGAGTACGGCGTGGCGCCATGCGTCTGATAGTGCTCCAGCCGCTTGCGCCCCTCATCGACTGTCGGCTGGTGTCCCGCCGGCACCCACCACAAGCAGTAGCTCGGCTTGTCCATCTTCTCGAACCATTTGGCGCGGTCTCGAAACACGCGAACGTGGTCGGACCTGTACGCAAAACTGCGCAACGCCTCAAGGGACTCCCACACGGACATGTTCACGATCACAAAGGGATCGTCGCTGTACACAATATCCGTGGCATTCCCCGAGCCGGACTGCAGCCGCCAGACAAACCCGGGTGCCGAATCGGCCAGAGCATTGATGGGCTCGAGCTGAGCCACAAACTCCGCGATTTTCGGGTCGTCAATCGGCGCCACAAGACGCCCGATGTTGATTTGAGCCAGTTGATGAGGCATTAGCCAAGCCCTCCGCGGTTTCTGCGTCGAGTCAGAAGTCGAAACGATACCCGAGAATCATTTTGGCGATCAAGTGATCGGTCGCGCGTGTCACACCTACGCCTAGCCCGAAATTGACCTCCCACCTCGGCGACAAGTTCAGGTCCACGGCCGGAAAAATCTGGTGTTGCTGCTGGTTCAGGGGCAGGAAGCCTGTAATCGGACCGGTGGATCCATAGTATTCCAGCCCGCCCGTTATTTTCTTCGTGAAGTCATAGCTGAATTTGAAGTTCGGCGCGAACACCACGCCCTGGTTGACGCTCTCTCCGTGAAACGAGCGCTCCAGCGCCGGGTTGAAAGCGAAATACCAACGGCCGATCTGTTTGTCCACGATCGGGCGGATTTCCCACGTCCAGGTGTCGACTGAGAATTTCCGCCGCTGGTAGCCGAACTCCGTCGAAAGGCTCACGCCCACCGGCCAGTTCCATTTCTTGGGAACGCGCACGCGCGGCCGGATGTGATCGCCTACCCACTGCACCCCCTGGCCGCTGCGCGCCGAAGTAAAGATGTAAAAGCCGACCTCGAACCAGTCGGTGACGCCGTGGGTGATTTCGATGGTTTCGTGCTCGGCGTGATTTGTGGGCAGCACGCCGTCCTCAACCGTTTTCGAGCCGTCGATCGTGAAGTTGCTGTGCAGCTCGACCATGGTGTGGCCCGGGTCGACAGTGTCATAGCCATAGACTTGGATTTCGTAATTGTCTTGAGCGGCCGCGCGCGGCGAAGCCAGCAATACCCAGCCGCCTAGGATCGCCAAGACCAGGCTGACTCTTTTGCAGTTCACCCGCGGCACCTCAACGCCAGCTTTTCCGCAACACAGTAGCCGCTTTCTTTCGATACGCCAAATCGCTATTCGTAAGCCGAGCCTGCGCAACCCGGTCCGGCGCCGCGTCAGGCGTGCGGATGCGACTTGTCGTAAATCTCCATCAGCTGGCGGATGGACGCGTGCGTGTACTTCTGCGTGGTGGAAAGCGACTGATGCCCGAGCAGTTCCTGAATCGCCCGCAGGTCCGCGCCATCGGCCAGCAAATGCGTGGCAAACGCATGCCGCAGCGAGTGCGGATGCAGGTCCCAGTTTACGTTCACCAGGCGCACATACTTCTTCACAATGCGCCCCACCGAACGCTGCGTCAGCCGCCGCCCCGCGTAATTCAGGAAGACCGCCTCGAAATGGGGTGCGCCCCGGCGGCCTCCGCGCGCGGCGCGCGTCTGCAGCAACAGTTCCTCGCGCAGCGGCCAATATTTGTCCAGGGCTTCCTGCGCTTTCGATCCATAAGGGACGATGCGCTCCTTGTTGCCTTTCCCGCGAACCCGCAGCATCCGCTCCTTCTGCTCGATGTCCACCAGGTTGAGGCCGGTCAGTTCGCTGACGCGAAGACCCGCGGCGTACAGCAACTCGAGCAAAGCTCGATCGCGCCGCAGGAGCAGTCCGTCATTCTCCGCCTTCCCGGGTTTTGGGGATTGCGCGTTTTTCGGGAGCCGCGCGCGTTTGTGCGCCGATCCGCTGCCGCCCGCGCCGGGCGAAGCCATCTCCGCAAGCTGATTCAAGAAGCCGTTCATCTCTTCGGCGGAAAGCACCGAAGGAACCCGCTTGGGCAGCTTCGGCGTTGGCACCAGCCGCGCCGGGCTCTCCTTCAGCAAGCCCTCGCGCACGCAATACTTGAAAAACGACCGCAGCGCCGCCAGCTTCCGCGCAATCGAGCTCTTTTCCAGGCCCTGGTCATGAAGATGACCCACAAATTCTCGAATAATCGTGTGCGTGATGCCGGTGAGCGCGGGTGGCTCCGCCCCGGGTGGCGCCAGGAACGCCAAAAACTGCGCCAGGTCCCTGCCGTAATTCAAAATTGTATGCGGCGAAGAGTTCTTCACCGAACTCAAATACTGGAGAAACTTGTCGATGGCGTGTTTCATCGCTTGCGCCGGAGCCTGACTCCTCAGTATAGGCCATAGGCCAGCACTAGCGCTTGCTACGTGCGTTTTGTGATGACGAAGTGCGTCGTGTTGGGAGTGGGAACGTGTTGGGTGCATTGATAGCCGAGCTTCGGTGCGTCAATACCTTCCAGAAGGCATTCTCCTGAACCGAGCAGGATCGGCGACATGCCTAAATGCATCTCATCAATAAGTCCGGCGCGAAGGTATTGCCGGATTGTAGCAACCCCGCCGCCAAGCCGGACATCCTGACCGTTCGCAGCGTCAACAGCTCGTTCAAGTGCGGCATGAATGCCGTCGGGGACAAAGTGGAAGGTCGTGCCTCCACTCATGTCGATCGATGTGCGTGGGTGGTTGGTGAGCACGAAAACAGGAGTGTGGAACGGCGGATTGTTGCCCCACCATCCCTTCCAGACGTTGTCCGGCCAGGGTCCTCGGACCGGTCCGAACATGTTTCGACCAATGATCCACGCTCCGATATTGTCGAAGCCGCGTGCGACAAACTCATCATCAATACCCGTAGCGCCGCCGTCCTTGCCATGCATCCGTTGAAAAGTGCGAGTGGCGAAGGCCCATTCATGCAGCGCCAAGCCGCCGACGCCGAGTGGATTGTCGAGATCCTGATTCGGGCCGGCAGCGTAGCCATCGACGGAAATCGCAAAGCAGTGGACGCGAAGCCTGGACATAAATAGGAATCTCCCTTACGGGCACCAATCCACTCGGATTGTACCGCTCCCTCAGGAGTTCTTGCGATGTGGGAGATACGGGGATGCAGAAGGAAGATGCAGGGAAAGATTACGGCTTTGCGCCGACCGGTGCGGCGGCTTCATCGGGCTGCGGCGCTGCTGCGGGCTGCGGCTCGTCGACCAGCTTCTCCCAGTCGCACCCTTCCTTGAGGCACGCTCGCACCGTCCCGATCTTCGATTTCTTCTCCACGATGAACGGCGCGCCGCACTTCGGGCACGGCTCCGCGATCGGCATGTGCGGCGTCGTAAAGTCGCAATCCGGATAGCGGGAGCAGCCGTAGAACACCCGCGGCCTTCCGCGCCCGCCCTTGCCCGCGCTGCCGCGGCGCACGAACTCGCCTTCATTGCACTTCGGGCACTTGATTCCCATCGTGATCGGCCGCGTGTACTTGCACTTGGGATAGCCAGTGCAGCCGATGAATTCGCCGAATCGCCCGTGCTTTTTCACCAGGCCGTTGCCGCAAAGCGTGCACTTCTCCTCGAGCAGCTCATCGGGCTGGTGCGCGATACGCGTCCCCGCCACCAGGCGGCGCGTGGTCTTGCAGTCCGGGTAACCCGTGCACGCCAGGAAGGCCCCAAAGCGTCCGCGCTTGATGGCCATCTCTTTTCCACAGTTGTCGCAATACTCGACCTTATTCTCGCCGTTGGCCGCGTCGTCGCTCAGCTCCGGCGCCATGTCCTGGATAAAATCGCAATCGGGATAGCGCGAGCAGCCCAGGAAGAATCCGTGCCGGCTGATCCGCTCCAGCAGCTCCCCTTGGCCGCACTTCTCGCAGGTCTTGCCCGTCGGAATGCCCGCCTTGTACGAAATCATTTCGTCGCCGGCGCGGGCCAGGTCGACCACGAATTTCTCCCAGAACTCTCTCACCGCCTCGCGCCACGGCAGCTTGCCTTCCTCGATTTCGTCCAGCTCTTCTTCCAGCCGCGCCGTGAACGTCACGTCAAACACATCGTCGAAGCTTTTCACCAGCAAGATGCTGACGCGCTCCCCCAGCATCGTCGGCGTGAACCGCCCTTGATCCTTCTTCACGTACTCGCGCTCCACGATCGTGGAAATAATCGAAGCGTACGTGGACGGCCGCCCGATGCCCTTTTCTTCCAGCTCCTTTACCAGCGTAGCTTCCGTGTAACGGGGCGGAGGCTCGGTAAAGTGCTGATCGGGCCGAATCTGGTCCAGGCGCAGGATTTGGCCTTCCTCGACTCGCGGCAGCGCCTTGCCTTCTCCTTCATCGTCTCGTTCGTCGTCCTCGCGGTCCGCTGCCGCCACCGGCAGTTGGTATACTCGCAGGTAGCCGTCGAATTTCTGCACCGAACCCGTCGCCCGGAACGTGTAATCGCCCGCGGATATGTCGATTGTGGTCTGGTCGAAAACTGCCGGAAGCATCTGCGACGCCACGAACCGCTGCCAGATCAACTGGTACAGCTTGAAGACGTCGTCCTCCAGATACTTGCGCACGTCTTCCGGTGTGCGAGACACGTCGGTCGGCCGCACCGCTTCGTGTGCTTCCTGCGCGTCCTTCTTCGACTTGTAGTAATTCGGCTTCTCCGGAAGATAGCTTGAGCCAAACCGCTCCGGGATCAGCTCCCGCACCTGGGCCAGGGCATCGTTGGAGACGTGCACGGAATCGGTGCGCATGTAGGTGATCAGCGCCACCGATCCTTCTTCGCCCAGGTCGATTCCTTCATACAAGCGCTGCGCCAGCGCCATCGTGCGCTTCGCCGTGTAGCGCAGCCGGTTGTACGCCGCCTGCTGCAGCTTTGAGGTTGTGAACGGCGGCGGCGGGTTGCGTCTCTTTTCCTTTTGCGTGACCGAAGCCACCTGCCACTGCGCCTTGCTCACCGCCGCGACGATCTTGTCCGCCGCTTCTTGGTTCGAGACGGCGATGTCCTCGCCTTTGTACTTGCTCAGCTTGGCCTCGAAGATCGGCGGCTGGCCCCCGTCGAGCATGGCGTGGATCGACCAGTATTCCACGGGTACGAACGCGCGAATCTCCAGCTCCCGCTCCACGATCAGGCGCAGCGCCACGGTCTGCACGCGCCCAGCGGAAAGACCTCGGCGCACTTTGTCCCACAGCAGCGGCGAAACCTTGTAGCCCACGATGCGGTCCAGCACACGGCGAGCCTGCTGTGCGTCGACCAGGTTGGTATCCACTTGACGCGGCTTTTCAAACGCCGCGCGAATCGCTTTGGGAGTGATCTCGTTGAACGTCACGCGGAAAATCTTCTTGGGGTCGATGGCCGGAACGCTGATCTCGTCCTTATCCTTCTTGGCAGCCTTCTTGCCGGACTTGGACTTGGCATCCCCGGCTTCTTCGGGGGCTTTCCCGTTGTTGCCATTCTTTCCGAATTTGGCGTCCTGCCCCGACGGCTCGGCTTCCTCGTACTTGCTCGGCTTAGACAGCACCATCGCCAGGTGCGCGGATATGGCTTCCCCTTCACGGTCCGGGTCGCCCGCCAGGTATACCGCGTCGGCGGTGCTCGCGGACTTCCTTAAATCATTAATGACCTTGCCCTTGCCGGCGATGATTTGCAGGGTAGGCTCGAAAATCTTGGCATCATCCAGGGTGATGGGCTTTTGGGGTTTCTCCGGCGCAGCCTTGCCCTTCTTGCCTTTGCCCTTCTTTTTCTTCTTTGGTTCGTCGGGCAGACGGATACCGATCGTCTTCTTCGGCAGGTCCATTACGTGGCCGATAGACGCTTTGACGGTGTAATTCCGCCCCAAATACTTATTGATCGTTTTCGCCTTTGCAGGCGATTCGACGATTACCAGCGAACGAGCCATCTTGTCTTTGTAACTCCGGATTCTTCTGCAGGAAGGCCTTTGCGGCAGGGCCTGTGTCCTTCTCGCTACCTTATGCAGATGCGGCAAACCCCTCTAGGGATTCATCCCCGCCCTAAGCCTTCGCGTAACTGTATTTTTTCCAGCGACTTACGGAGATCAAAGTAGAATCTTGCTAAACTGTTTACCGGGAACCTGCCGCACGATCCCTTTCATCTCCAGATCAAAAAGGGTAGCCAGAACCTCGGAAGAGTTCAAGCCAGATCGTTCGACGATGTCATCAATGTGCCTAGTCTCCTCTACGCTCAGTAATTCGTAGATCTTCTTCTCCGAGGAGTTTAGTGACGCCGCCAGCAGCAGGTTTCGCTGTTCCGCCTCCGGCTGCTCGGCCTGCACCAGGGCCGCCCGCACCGGCGTAGGCAGCTCTTCAATCACGTCTTCGCCGTTGGTTACCAGCTTCGCCCCCTGCTTGATCAATTGATTCGGCGCAAAGCTCACCGGCTGGGTCACGTTGCCGGGCACTCCGAAGACTTCCCGCCCGAATTCCATGGCCAGCCGCGCCGTGATCAGCGATCCGCTATATTGTGCCCCTTCCACCACCACCACGCCCAGCGGCATCCCCGCCACGATGCGGTTGCGGACCGGAAAGTTCTCCGGCGCCGGGTGCGTGCCCAGGGGAAACTCACTGAGGATCGCTCCGCGTTCCAGTACTTTCTCGTAGAGCTTCTTGTTCTCCTTCGGGTAGCACACATCAATGCCCGTGCCGAGCACCCCGATGGCCCGCCCGTTCACCGCCATCGCGCCCTGGTGGGCGATGGCATCGATTCCGCGGGCCATCCCGCTGATCACCACTAAACCCCGCGCCGCGATCTCCCGGCCCAGGCGTTCCGCCATCTGCGTCCCGTAGAGCGTCGGGCGCCGCGTGCCCACGATGCTGATGCACGGCTGCGTCAGCACTTCCACGTTACCCCGCACATAGAGCAGCACCGGCGGATCGTAAATCTGCAGGAGCGTTTGGGGATATTCCGGCTCCGTCCAATTCACCAGGCGGCATCGATCGATGCGCTGTGTGGAAGCCAGTTCCTTCTCGGCGCGCTTGAACGACTGCTTCTTGTAGACCGCTTGCGCCACCGAAGCCGGCAGATTGCATCGCTCCAACCGGGGCAGCGGCGCCCGAAACACCTCCTCCGGCGACCCAAATTCCTTCAGCAACCGTGCCGACAGACGACAAGCCAGGCCGGGTGTAAGGGCCAGCGCCAGCCAAGAGAGGGACGTATCCAGCTCCATCGCCCCGCCAGCCTATTCGCATAGTAACTCTATTGTCAAGTATTTCCAGATGGAATATACCTGGCCTGCTGTAGCCGCCCTCTTCCGTCTATCGCGAGGTGGCGTGCGAAACCAACCGCGCCCGCCGCACCGCCTGCGCCCCGTCCTCGTCCAGGATCGCCGCAAACGTCTCCACAAACAGGTCCGCGTCAGCCTCCGAGAAAATCAAAGGCGGCCGCAGCTTGATGACGTTGTGATCCGGCCCGTCCGTGCCCGCAAGAATGCCCCGCTCCCGCAGACGGTTGACAACATAATCCGCCTCTTCGGTCGCTGCCTCGCGGGTCGCGCCATCGCGAACCAGGTCGATGCCCAAGAACAGCCCGGACCCCCGGACATCGCCTATCAGGGCATGGCGCTCCTGCGTTTTCTTCAACGCTGCCATCCAATGACTGCCGACCCGCAACGCCCGCTCCTGCAATTGCTCTTCCTCCAGTACATCGAGCACCGCAAGGCCCGCGGCGCACGCCACCGGATTTCCCCCGAACGTGCTGAAGAATTCCATCCCATTCGCAAATGACGCGGCAATTTCCGGTGTGGTGACCACCGCCGCCAGCGGAAACCCGTTTCCGATGGGCTTGCCGAGCACCACGATGTCCGGAATCACGCCTTGCGCCTCAAATCCCCAGAAGTTCGCACCCAGCCGCCCGAAGCCTACTTGCACTTCGTCTGCGATACACACGCCGCCCGCGGCCCGCACCAGCCGGTACACTTCGGCCAAGTACCCCGGCGGGAAAACGATCTGTCCCGCCACGCTCGGCAGTGTCTCCGCAATATACGCGGCAACCTCGCGCCCCTCGCCGCGCACGCGCTCCAGAATTTCTCCCACATGCCGCGCATACTTCACGCCCGCGTCCACCTCGCCTCGCCGGTACGGCCCGCGATAATCGTCGGCAATCGGCGCGACGTGCACCCACGGCTTTCTTCCCCGGCCTCCTGGGCCATTGAATTTGTACGGGCTGATGTCGATCAGCGTGTTCGTGTGGCCGTGATAGGCATGCTCGAGAACAATCACGTCTTCGCGATTCGTGTGCGCGCGGGCCAGCCGCAACGCCAGCTCATTCGCTTCGCTTCCCGAATTCAAGAAGTAGCACACGCGCAGCGGCTCCGGCAGCAGCCGCGTGAGCCGCTCCGCGTATCGAATCACATTGTCGTGGAGATAGCGCGTGTTCGTATTGAGCAGCGCAACCTGCTCCTGCACTGCGCGCACCACACGCGGATGACTGTGCCCCACCAGGGGAACATTGTTGTACACGTCGAGAAACGCGCGGCCCGTCTCGTCGTACAGATATTGCATCCATCCATGAGCGATTTTCAGCGGCCGTTGATATGACACGCTGAGGTTGGGTCCAAGCAACGCCCGCCGCGCCGCGAGCGTTTCCGCCGCGCTCGCCGTCTTCTTCTGCATTTGCACGCTGGCGACGCCCAGCAACCAATTCGGATCGGGGCAAAGACTCGTCCACACACCTCGCTCGGACGCCGCAGCAACGCCCGGAAAATCGGTGCCGCGATCCAGCAAATCGACAATCACCTGAAAATGAACGTGCGGCGGCCACCCGCCGTTCTCCTGCGCGACGCCCACGCGAGCAAGCCTCTCACCGCGCGCAATCGCCTGACCCACTCGTAGGTGCCGCAGCGTCTCCCTGGTCAAGTGCCCATACAGTGTGAAAAACTCCTGCCCATCGTTCGCGACGTGCCGAAGAATGGCCACCGGGCCGTAGTCCAGCGCTCCGGTGTTGTTCGCCAGCGCGTGCACAGTCCCTTCCAGCGGCGCATAAATCGCGGTGCCAGGCGCCACAAACAGATCGACGCCCAGATGAATCGTCCGGCGCTCATCGGTGGGATTGCTGCTCGCGCCGAAAAGCGGCGACGTATAGAGCAGCCGCGCCTCATCGTATCGCCCGATTCCCGCGGTTACGCGAGCCTTGTTTAACTCGCCAAAAATCCTTCCCGCCAGCGCCCCCATATCCGCTGCGGCGGGATCGGCGCCCAGAAATGTGCTCCCCACGCTCAAATCAAAAATCAAGCTCGGCGCCGTGCGCAAATTCACATCGAGTAAAGACGCCGCGGATCCCGAGTGAGCCGCAAGCCACTTCCGCACGACTCCGCTCTGCGGAACCGCCGGAAGGCCGCAAGCCTCGCGAAACGTGTAGTGGGCAAACCGCGGATGAATCTGCGCGAGCCGCTCCAGCGCCTCCCAGGCCGGCCCTTCACTGATCGTCACGTAAGAATCGCCGGGCTTCAGCGTCGCCCGCTGCGCCGAATTCACCACGCTGACAGCGAGCCGCAAGCCGATCAGCGCATAAAGCACCGCGATTTCCGCTTCCCCCAGGGGATAGGCGCTGTGGTAGCCGCCGACCACCGCGGCCGCCGCGCGCAGCGGAGCGCTCTTCCCCAGCATCGCGTAGGCCGCCGCGATCGCCGCCTCGGCCACCGTAAACGTCTGATGCATGTCGCCGAAATCGATGACGCTGACGATCTTCCGCGGCGCAGGCCACGGCTCGCCCACCAGCACGTTGTAATCGTTGGCATCCCCGTAGACGACGCTGCGCCGCAGCCACGGCATCGCCGGCACAACTTCCGCCTCGTACAGCGCGAGAAAGTGCTCCACCAGCGCGCGGCGCGCGGAATCTGGAATGAGGTGCAGATATTCGCGGATCCAGCCGGCGCGCGCAAAATCCCACTTCAGCTCGCGCTGTGCCGCGGGATGCGCGAAGTCCGCAAGAGCCGCATCCATCTCGCCAAGGAATCTCCCCAGGCTGGCGAGCAGCTCCGGCGAGTGCGGCCGCACCTCCGCCAGAACTTTTCCCGGCACGTAGGTAAGCAGCCAAGCCAGCCGCGGCACACCGTCGGCGGGTGTCACCTCCGTGAACGCCTCGCCGCTGCGCGCGGGGCAAACACGCGGCAAGGTAAGCTGGGGGGCCCGCTGCTCCAGGTGCTGCAGCGCCTGGCATTGCAAATCGATCAGCGACCGCTCCCGCGCCGGATGCATCACCTTTAGCACGAACGCGGATCCGGCCGGCGGCAGCGGCAAGCTTGCGTCCGGCCTTGGCCGCGCCGCAGCCACATTCGGAATAGTCGTTAGATGGAAGTTGTCGTCGTATTCGCCGGGGAGCGACCTCGCAGCCACGTCCAGCCCGTACAGTTCCCGGGCGAACTGTACCGCTTCGGCTTCGGTGACGGCCTGCCCCGCGGGCTCTTCCAGCAGCATGGCCCGAAGTTTATCCGCAACCCCCGGACCGCGTCTATCGCCACTGTCCAAGTCGCTGTAGCCGCCCTCTTAAGAGGGTGGGGCTTAGATGACACACGAGCACGTTGCCGTGTGTACGCCCGACTCAGACTCTACAGCACCGACACCGGCCCATTCTTAGTCGAAACCCGGATCAACGGCGCCCCGCTCCCGAATTCGATCCGCCGGTGCTCGTCGTCCCACGTCCGGCGCGCTTCCGAGCAAATGCTCGCCCGGCAACTCACCGGTGCGCGCTCGCTCGATTCCACCAAAAAGCTCGACTGAAATCCCGACGGTAGACGCAGCGTCAGCGGTCCATTGACCGCGTCGGCCACCAGCCCCGCTCCGCTCCAGGTCGCCGCATCCAGCGCCACGCTGATTGGCCCATTCTCGGTGTGCAGCCGCAGTTTCCCGCCGGTCCCGATAAAGCTGATCGGCCCGTTGACCGCCGCGATGTCCGCTTCCCCGGAGCAATCCCTGATCGAAATCGGCCCATTCGTGGCCCGCGCCGTGATCTTTCCGTCCACGCTGTAGAAGCCCGCCGGCCCATTGTGTGTCGTCAGCTCGATGTCCGCCGCCTTCGGCGTGCGAATCAGTAGAAACACCGTCCACTCCTCGCGGCTGGCTGGCCCGGTCACGGAAACCTCTCCGCCCTGCACCGACAGTTTGATCTGCGAGATCAGCCGGTGCGCCTCCTCGTCCGAGCCCGCCGCGGCTTTGCACGCGGTCACCGAGTACACATCCTTATCCCAGCCCTGCACTTGCACCCCGCCGTTCTGAATCTCGTGGACGCGCAAAACCCGGGCCTCCAGCTTGGAGACCGTGCGCTCCTCCGATTCCACGGTTGGCCTCTCATCCCGCAAGCGAAGGTGCAGGCCGGAACAATCCGCAACGGGCTCGTCGCTATAGTGGGTCGAGCCGCCTAGATACTCGCGCAGGTTCCAAGCGGGCACAGCAGGCTGGGCAGGCGCAGCGGGTTCTGCCGGCATGGCAGGCTGGCCAGGAACGGCGGGTATTGCCGGCATAGCCGGTAGCGCCGGAAACATAGCCGCGGCCGGTTCGCTTGGAACGCCGGACTGTCCCCCAGCCCGGGCCGCGTGCAAAAACACGCCATACCCCACAAACGCCACAACCAGACAAACCACCGTACGCATTCGCATGGACTCGTCCTCCCTGGTCAATAGACGAGCAAACCCCCGCCTTGGTCTGGTGGGAGGCGTTCTTTTTTCAGAAGTCCACGGCGAGCGGCACGAAGCATTTCCTAGGACGCGGGAGCCTTGTTGAAGCCTACCAGTTTCTGGAATTCGGGGTCGTCGTGCAGGCAATCGAGGTCGGAATCCTTGGCCGCCCAATCCCGCAGGCCGTATCCGGCCGCAAACGCCCTCTTGAGCGTCTCGAGCGCTTCTACCTTTTTTCCCAGGACGCCGTAGGTGCAAGCGGCATTGTAGAGAGTATTGCCGTCGTTAGGGCGAAGGGCCACGGCGGTCTGCAGGTGCCGCACGCTTTCCTCTGCTTCCCCCGTATAGGCGAGGTTGCAGGACAGCAGAATACGGGCGCGCACGTCTTCCGGCACCAGCTCCAGTTGTTGGCGGAGGGCCTTTTTCATGCGCTCCCGGACGTGTTCGGCTTCTTTCTTGCGTCCCAGCCGTTCCAGCGCATTGCCATAGGGGATGTACGTATTGTAGTCGTCGCCGTTGGCTTCGATGCCCCGCTCCGTCAGCGCCGCGGCCTCTTCGAACCGCCCGGAGGCGAAATACGCGCGGCCGAGCAGGTTCCAGGAGCCTTCGCAGTCCGGCTTGCGCTCGATGGCGCGCTGGGCCAGCAGCGCGGCTTCCTCGTATTTTTTCTGGGCATAACAGATGCGGGCGTGCGCGATCAGAACCTCCGGGCAGTTCGGGCGCAAGAGCGGTCGCCCGGTCGCAGGCAGCCAGCGCGCGTTCAATCCATTTCGGGCTCTGCTCGCGAGTCTCGTAGATTCGCCCGCAGAGCTGGGCAATCCCGCCGTGCGCCAGAGCGAAATTCGGATCCAACTGGATGGCCTGTTCGAACATCTGCAGCCCGTAGTCCAAATTCTCGCGGCGCGTATAGCTCCTTCCGCGCAGGTAAAAATCATACGCCTGCGGGTTTTCGGTCGGCTTGCGCGCGATGGTTTTTTCTTCCTGCGGCGTCAGTGTGATGCGCAGGGCCTGGGCGATGCTCCGAGCGATTTCCTCCTGGATGGCAAACACGTCTTCCAGCAGCCGGTCGTAACGCTCGGCCCACACGGAATGCCTTGTCGAAACCTCCACCAGCTGAGCGGTGATCCGCACACGGTTGCCGGCGCGGCGGATGGAACCTTCCAGCACGTAAGCGGCCTCCGAGCTGCTGGCCCTACTTGTAGCGCCGTGACCGGCTTGTCGCGGAATGCCAGCATCTCCGAGCGCGGAAATATTTCCAGTTGGCTGATCTTGGAAAGCTCCGTGACAATGTCCTCCGTAATCCCGTCTCGGAAGTATTCGTCCTCTTTCGCACCACTCTGGTTTTCGAAGTACAGCACCCCGACTGATTTCTGCTTGGCTGGAACCACCTGCGCCCCGGAACCCGTAGCGCCGCTCTTCTCCGCTGCCGGCCGGCGGCTGGATTCGATATCCCGGCTGAGACGCTTCAGGTCGGCGCGGAGTTCGCCAGCGGTCTGGCAACGCAGGTCGGGGTCCTTCTCGAGTGTCTTGCCGAGAATGTTATCCATCGCCAAGGGCACACGAGCGTTTCGCTCCTTGGCGGGCACGGGTGGGGAATGCAGGATGCCGTCGAAAATGACGGCTGCGGTTGTCCCGGGGAACGGAACCGACCCGGTAGCCATCTCGTAGAGCACCACCCCGAGCGAAAACAAATCCGAGCGTGCGTCCAGCTCTTCGCCACGCGCCTGTTCCGGCGACATGTAGGCGATCGTGCCCATCGAGCTGCCAGGGCTGGTCAGTTGCTCTCCATGAAGCACATGCGTCACTGTGTGCATGGACGTGCCGCCCGCCGATTCCGCGGCGTGTTGGACTGCGGGCGCTAGCTTTGCCAAACCAAAATCCAGAATTTTCGCCTGCCCCCGTTCCACGAGAAAGATATTCGCAGGCTTGATGTCGCGGTGCACGATGCCCTTCGAGTGCGCCGCATCCAGCCCGTTAGCGATCTGAATGCCGATCTCCAACAGCTCCGATATTTCGATGGGCTTCCCGCCGATACGGTGCTTGATCGTCTGGCCTTCGAGGAGCTCCATGGCGATAAAAGGACGCCCTTCGAACTCTCCAATGTCGTAAATCGTGCAGATGTTCGGATGATTGAGCGAGGATGCGGCGCGCGCTTCGCGGCGGAATCGTTCGATCGCCTGAGAGTCCTGGGAAATGTCGTCGGGAAGAAATTTCAGGGCCACACTGCGGCCGAGGCGCGTGTCCCTGGCTTTGTAGACCACGCCCATTCCTCCGCCGCCCAGTTTTTCGAGAACGCTGTAGTGGGAGATGGTGCGACCCACAATGGAGGAAGTATCCGTCATCGGCCCTGAAGTCTACCCCAGCGCCTCAATGCGGGCAAACGCGCGAGATGCGACTCCACCACAGATGCTCGTCCCGCACGGATTTCTCAGGGCGAACAGTCGGCTCACCGGAACCTTCCCTCGATGATCGGGCCGAGCGGGTAGAGGGAAGCGCGTGACGGTTACGCGGAAGGAGCTGCGTTGGAGACGGGGATGGCCTTGTCCGGAAGAACGAAAGTTTTTTTTGCGAGGTCCGAGGTGAGCGTCTCTTCCCGGTAGTATTTCTTCAAGATGCTGTCTTTCCAGCTCAGCAGGTCTTCGTTGCCGGCCGCAAATTCCATCCACGTTTGCTGGCATCCTGCGCGAGCCAGCCGCTCGCGAATGATCAGCAGGTAGGCCCACGTGATAGTCTCGTTGTAGAGGCCGGTCTTGCCATGCGCGGCCGCGAACCTGGCCAGAGAATCGGAAAAACGCCGGAGCGCGTCCACGGCCGGATACCTTTGCAAGTACAAGAACGCCATTTTGACGTGGTCCGCGTGGCGGAAAGACTCGATGGGGAGCGTACCGTTTTCAAACTGTGCGACGAACTCATCGTCGGTCAAGATCCACCTCCAACGTTCTTCGCCTCGCGCTCGGCCATGCACGCCAGCACCGCCATGCTGTAGACCACCAGCGCTCCCACGTCGTACCACCCGTGGAGGATGTGGATCACCGCAGCCAGGAAAAAAACGACCAGCAGCGCGTAGCCGCCCACAAGACTTGCGGCAGGCACAAGAAACAGCACCGCCGCAACGATTTCGGAGCCTCCGAGCAGGGGGCGAATCCATGGCGGCAGACCCGTCTTGGCGAAAACCCGCACCGCGGACTGGCCAAAGGCAAACTCGCAGGACTCCCACACGACCACCAGGCCCAGGGACCACCGCAGCCCGGGCAGCGCAATTTTCCTGAGCCGCTCATTCATAGCCGGGCCTGTGTTTCTTGCTGGAGTGCGCCGCCGTGCTTTCAACCAGGCGGTGGCTCGCGCGGGAATCCAGCTCCAGTCCGTAAAACTTCTTCAAATCCTTGATGCGCTGCAGACTGTCTTTCGAGAACGGACACTTCCCGTCAAACGAGTGCAGCACGATGCCCTCCAGCAAATCGCCAAGCGTCAAATCGTGATATTCCGCCAGCGCCTTCAGTACCTTCAGGAGCCGTTTCTCGATACGTACTCCGGTCTGTACCCGCTCCACGACGAATTTTCGCTCGCCTGCCATGCGGCCACCCTCCCGCCTTATGGTACAAATGTACCATGGTACGAATTGAAATTTAAAGCGCGCTTTTTAAGAACGAGCGAGGAAATGGATCTGGCGTGGTATAGATCAATGATATATACTCAATGTTAGGAGATCCCATGGCGAAAAAGACCGTGGCCAAACTATTCCGCAACGGACGCAGCCAGGCCGTCCGCCTGCCCCAGGAATTCCGCTTCGAAGGAGACTCTGTTCGCGTCCGCCGAGTAGGAGACGCGGTTGTTTTGCAGCCGGTAATTTCCGACGTCGCGGAGTGGTTCGCGAAGATGGACAGCCTGAGCGCCGAACCGTTCTTCGTGCGCGGCAGGAAGCAACCCAAGGCGCCGCGGCGCAAGATCTTCGAGTGATCTACCTTCTCGATACCAACGCCTGTATTGCCCTCATCAACGGCAAGCCTGCCTCGGTTCGCGCGCGCTTTCAGGAAGCCAGCGAATCCGGCGCGGAAATCCAGGTCTCCGCGATCGTCGCTTTCGAATTGTGGTACGGCGTGGCCAAGAGCTCGCGGCCGGACGCGAATGGCGCGCGAGTGGAAGCGTTTTTCGACGGTCCAGTGCGTTTGCTCGCCTTTGAAGAAGAAGATGCCAGAGTCGCCGGTACCGTCCGTGCCACCCTGGAGACACCTGGACAGCCGCTTGGCGCCTACGATCTACTGATCGCTGGCCAAGCCCTGCGCCACAGAGCAACGCTGGTTACCGCGAACGTACGCGAATTCAGCCGCGTGAAGGGTCTTGCCTGGAAGGATTGGGCCCGGGGCTAGACCGGGCGTTGCAATCGGCGTGTCAACGTCAGGATCAATTTCAGCGCGTAGCTGCGGCGACGTTGTTGTTCAAGAGTGTCGTCAAGTCCGCGACAATCGCCGCAGCCGTGTCCTTGATGGTTTTTTCCGTGGCATTCTTCTGGACGTCGAACTCCGCCACCGGCGCGTACGCGCTCACGTTGATCAGCGCCCCGGGTTTGTTCTCGCTGTTCTCGCTGCCCTTCAGATCGACAACGGCATACAGCGGTTGATCGGGCCGCGCCAGATTGCCGACACCCACGAAAAGTTCCATCTTGCCCACATTGGTTCCGTTTCCCATCATCGCGCGGCGCAAGTGATTCTCTTCGTCCGGCTCCGTAAACACTCCCTTTATGTCGATGCCTGTCTCCGGCCGTGCCTCGCCGGGACGCAGGCGGTGCGCGGTATAGCCCGCGCTCTCCAGCTCTTTCACCAAACTGGAGGACATCAAGTCGATAAACTTGCTCGCTTGCTCGGCCGGGCTATCTTCTGTTGTTTTCGCGTCGGCCTGGGCACCGGTCGCCGGAGCACCAGAGGGCGCGCTTTTTTCCGCTCCGCTATTTTTCTCCGCGCCGTTTTTGGGCACGTCCAGTTCAAAGTCGCTCACATAGACGACTTTCGCTTTGTCAGCCGATGCGTTGGTGGTCTGTTGCTGTGGAGCGGCCGCAGCGGGTTTCGCCTCTTCCTGCGCAGAAGCGACACCCCCGCAAATGGTCAAAGATACCGGGAGAACCAGGGCGAGTACCTTCATGGATTACCTCAATGGATGCGTGTCTGCAGGACTGGCGTTATTCAGGATAGTCCCGGGCACGGACGAATAAAGTGCTATTCGGTACAGTCGTGCCTCAAACTGCACCGTACTTCGTTTAGATGCATGCAGCCGTCGCACAGGTGCAAACGGCACCTATTCGTTCTCGAAATCTTCGTCCGCTCCGATGGGCGGCCCGTCGGGAGGCTCCGAAGGCGGCGTCAGATCGAGCCGCTTGCGGTCCTTCTGAAACTGCTCAATCTGCTGCGCAGAACGTGTGAGCGCGCTGGGCAGGATCCGTGGACGCAGCTTGCGGGGACACGAGCCACGATTTCAGCTCCTCGAGCTTGAGAGACGCAATGGCGCGCACCTGGTCCGGAGCCTTTTCGTTGGCCGCGAGAACCATGAGGTCGTACAGCGTGACGTTGCCCACGACGCGTCCAACTTCCTCGGGATATCCCGACCCGGCGCCGTGTTGCGACTTCCAGGTGGCCTCGAGAATGGCGTCGAGCACCTCTTCGAGCCCGGGATTCGCCGCGTCCCGCGCGTGAAATTCCACTAGCCGCGCGGCACGCTCCGGATTAAACAGGAACTGCAGCGTGTGCTGGGCCGCCGATTCCGCCGGAGCCAGCGCGTCGAACGCCGGGCTGGTGCGAATCTTGAAATCCTCGCGCCCTCGCTGGTAGTCCGGAGGGCGCGGCGGAATGATCCGAAGCAGCGGTTCGGGAAGCGCGAGCACATCCGGCTTCAGCGTCGCGAGCACCGCAGCGAGCGCGCGGCGCTGCTCGGCGGCTGCGACGATCTGCGTGGGCGTTTCGCCGTCGCCGCGCAGCGCGAAGGTGTAGTCCATGCCGCCGACGAGCTTGCTGGCGGCCTCCACCTGGTAACGGTGGAGCATGTAGATGGGTACGAGAACGTCTTCGATGGCGGCGAGCGGCGCGCCTTCGCGAATATTGTTTTCGCCGAAGCGGCGCAGCGCGGCGGCGCGAACCTTCATCAGGCGGTCGAGCTCGTCGACCGCGTTGGCGCCGGAATCCCAGAGATGCGCGACGCTGCTGGAAGAGCCGACCGGCCGAGCGTCCTGATCGGTGAGATAGCGCAGGCCGCGGCCGAACGCGTCGCTCAGGATTTTGTTCAGCGCGGCGTGCTCGTCGACGCCCGGCGCGAAATCCTGATAGCCCCACGCAATGGAGACTTTGTCCCACTCGCCGATTCCGGTGGCGTACGCGTTGGACACGTCAGGCGCGCCGTCCGCACCAAGCGTCACCAGGGGCGGCGGGTAGTCCATCACCGACGAGCGATTCACCGTGCTCGCCGAGTAGTTGTGCTGCAAGCCGAGCGTGTGGCCGACTTCGTGCGCCGCCAACTGTCGCAGCCGCGCCAGGGCCATCTCCTGCATCTTCGGCGAGGTGGGCTTGCCCTTTTCGTATGGTGCGAGCAGACCTTCCGCGATGAGAAAGTCCTGGCGCACGCGCAGCGATCCCAACGAAACCTGGCCCTTGATGATTTCGCCGGTGCGCGGGTCGCTGATGCCTTCGCCATAAGACCAGCCGCGCGTCGCGCGATGCACCCACTGGATTACGTTGTAGCGCAGGTCCATGGGGTCGGCGCCTTCGGGCATAAGCTCGACGCGAAACGCGTTCTTGTACCCGGCGGCTTCAAACGCCTGGTTCCACCAGCGCGCGCCTTCGAGCAGTGCGGAGCGAATCGGCTCCGGCGCTCCGCGATCCAGATAGTAAACGATGGGCTGGACGGCTTCGCTCACCGGGGCGGCGGGATTTTTTTTCTCCAGGCGATGGCGCGCGATAACGCGTTTCACGATGGGCTCACTCACCGGCGTCGCGTAGTCCATGTACGAAATGCCAAAGAAGCTCGCGCGAGGATCGTAGACGCGCGGCTTATAGCCCGCGGCTGGAAGCTGCACGAACGAATGATGCTCGCGCACGGTGATCGATTCGGGCGACGGCGTGACTTGCCGCACCCACTGCCCCGGCTCCTCGCCAGCAAACGTGAGCGTGGCCTCCACCTCGGTGTTGAGCGGGAAATTCTTGGTCCGCGGCAGATACAGCGCGCAACGCGTGGCATCCAGCCGATACGAGCCTTGTTTCGTGCGGCGCAGCGTCTCGGGAACGTGGTGGGCGTCGCGCAAAAAGAAATCCGTGGCATCGACGAGCACGCGGCCGTCGTCTTCGGCAGCCACGGTGAAGCCCCACAGCGCCGATTCGGCGAAGGAGTCGCGGACAGCCAGGCGCTCGTCGGCATCGCTGCTCACCGCGCGGTAGTCGAGATTGGACTGCATCAGCAGGACCTTCGCGCCGCTGCGTTCGAAGCGCACGATGCGGGTCGCGCCGAGCTGCCCGCGATCCAAGCCGATGTCGTTCGAACCAATGCCGGCCGGCAGCGAGCTCTGATACAGGAATTCCGTGCTCCACTTGTCGATTTCGAGCCACAGCTTGCCCTGCTTGGCGTCCCAGTAGAGGTTGAAATAGCCGGCAAGTTTTTGCGCGCCTGCGGTTTTGCCGGCGATGGTCGTGGGCGCGTCGGCGTCTGCGTGCGCGTGGGCGCGCGGTGCCGCACTGACCGAATGCGCGCCAGCCGTAAGTATCAGCCCGAGCGCAAACAACCGGGACGCAACTTTCGACATTTTCAACGCCTCCGAATCCATCGACTTTGCCGCCTTTGCCGTGGAGGAAACGTTTTACATCAAAAGCCTCCTTGCGCGGACCAAAATCGCGTCTGCTATACTTGAGCCGTCCACGAAAGACCTGCGAACTTGACCAAACTCCGCATCTCAATCGTTCAATATCTGAACACCGCGCCGCCGGTCTGGGGCTTCACCAACGGCCCGCTGCGCGGCAAGTACGAGCTTTCTTTCACCGTTCCATCGCTGTGCGCCGAAGCGCTGCGCGGCGGCACGGCCGACATCGCGATCATCCCCGCGATCGAGTATCAGCGCATCGACGATCTGGTGATTCTGCCGGACATGGCCATCGCCTCGAAGAACCGCGTGCGCAGCTTGCTGCTCGTTTCCAAGATGCTGATCGCAGACGCTCGCAACATCGCCTTGGACGGCAGTTCGCGCAGCACCCAGGCGCTCACCAAGATTTTGTGCCAACGCCGATGGGAGATCGCGCCCAAATTCTTCGAGATGCCGCCCGATCTCGGCGCAATGCTGCAGCGCGCGGATGCCGCCCTGCTCATCGGCGACCCGGCGCTGCGCTTCAGCATCGAGATCGAGCCGCACGCGACCCGGGGCGCCTCCGGCGAGCAGATTTGCGCCGCCGGCAGCGCGGGCTTCGCCGGTGCGGAGCAACTTCACGTCTACGACGTGGTCGAGGAATGGCGCAGCATGACCAACTTGCCCGCCGTGCTGGCGGTTTGGGCCGCGCGGCGCGACGTGGCGACTCCGGAGATCATCGACGATTTTCAGACCTCCCGCGATTTAGGCCTGCAACACCTCGATCAAATCAGCGAGCAGGCGGCGATTGAGCTTGCGCTTCCGGCGGAACAGCTGCGGCGCTACCTGGCGGAGAATATCGACTTCACTCTGGACGAGGAAAACCTGCTCGGGCTTACAACTTATTTCACTGTTGCCGCCACCATGGGTCTGATCCCGCGCATGAATCCGGTTGCGATTGCGGCGGCGCGAAATAAGCCCGTGCGGTATATGGATTTTGCGTTCACGAAGCGCCGTTAGCGCAAGTGCCGGCTCACGCCGCTAGAACTTGAACTCAATCACTTCGACCGTCTCCCTAGGTCCCGGATCGAAGGTGCTTTTCTCCGCGGCTCGCTGCGCCTCAACCGCCAGCACCGGATGTCCGCCCAAAACTCGCGAGCGTTTCACGGTGCCGTCCGGTGAAATCGTCACTTCAATCCGGACCGTACCGGACAGATTGAGTTTTCTTGCCAGTTCCGGGAACGTCGGCTGTACGAGATTCCTGGCGTGGCGCTTCTCCTCGGCCGGCACGCTCGATTGCCCGCGCGCCGGTAGGGCGCCGCCAAACGCAATCGCGAGCGCGAGACCCAGCGTGAGCCCGCGCAATAGCCCCGTTAAGAAGACGGCCGTTCCGGCGTGTCTCGTCGTTTCCGCTCTCATGGTCGGTTGACTCGCCAGCTCCTCAAGTTGTTGGCGTAAAGTCCCACGCAAAATAGGTTGGCGGGAACGAACCCAAACTGAGCGGTGCGCATCCCGATCACGCAGATAAGCACGCTGTTCACCGCCGCGATGATCCAGCCGTGCCATAGTTTTTTCCCGATCAGCACCGTCGAGAGCACCGTCAACACGCAGGATACGTAGTCCAGTCCAGGCATTTCGTCGCTCGCAAGCTTCTCCCCAAGTCCGTCACGACCCACACTGTACGGTGTAGGCCAATCCCCGGAAACTTGGACCGACGTACAGGTGAAACCAATGTTGAATTAAGCCTCACGACACTGGCCTCCGAAGTACCGCGAGCCTGTCCGCTTCTTTGTAGCGGCGAGTTCATCTCGCCACCTTGCCTTTCTCCGAAATGTAGCGCCCGCCGACTGCTTGCCCTGAGCCTCGAAGGGTGGCGGGCTCTTCGGCTTTCAAAGCCTCCCCCGACCACTTACTTCAAATCGCGACGGGGTGTGAAGCCGCCTAGCACTTGGCTGCTGAGTTGCAACCGAGAGCTGTTGAGGGATTCAACTAAGAGACGTCACTTTCGGCGTAAATCGCCCTGCAGTTCTGGGCCTGCCTCTACCGAAACCGGTAAAAGCCCCCACCTAGAAATTCGAGCAACCCTAAATCGCGGAGAACCTGCAGTTGCTGCCGGATTTTGTCGTGAATGTGGGCATTCTTTGGATGGAGCTTCTGCAGTTCATCACCATGATCATAGACGTTTGCTAGCGAGAACTCAGTTCGGCCGAGCGCCCGCACGACACTAAGAACATCAAGAGTCCAGCCGCGTTTTTCGACCTTTAGTTTTTCGAGTGGCCGCAGCCGTTCGTAGGCTTGACGGACGTCGGAAGGTTCTTGCGCAACACCTCGTTCAACGATTGGGATGCGTGCGTCATTCGGAATTTTGTCCAGTAAGATGTTGCAACCAACCCAGCCGGCGCGGCGGGCCGTCGGCGCTAGGGGTTTGCGACGCTCCACGGCTGAAAGAGTGAATGCGAAATGCGGAATCAGAATAACCGCTCGGACCGTCCACTCGACTGCGTCGTACTGCATAACGTAGAGATTCGGCGTGCGGTCCTGGACGATCGCGTGCTTCATTTCGGAGTACGCGGCGTCCACTATGCGCCTGCCAAAAACTTTGGATTGGCTCTTCAGCTGAAAGGTCGATACGCATGCAGGGCAAACGTAATCGACAGCCACGGTGTTTCGCGGTGCGATATCGAGCCGAGGAGACTCGCATGAAGGGCAGAAGAAGTTAGTGGCTCCCCAGGCTTCGGTGCCGATACGAGCGCGTTGCGACGCGCTTTTGTAGTGAGCGAGGCCCTCGACCGGAAGACGCAGGTCCACTAGCGAATTAGATCACGGTTGGCGACGGTGAAGGAAGATGCGCCTAAACTTTTGCGCGCCCGAGACGATAGACACTGAGTAGTGGAACAACAAGCCCTACGGCCGAAGAAACAATTCATCAACTACTATCGATGCCCCTACGACGGCCAAGAATGGGCTGACGTTTGGAGTTGCTGCTGCAACGACCGATGCCCAAGGTGCGGCATTAAAGATATTGAACCCTATAAAGCTGACGAAGTGATCCACACGAAGAGACCTAAACGTAAGGGAACGTGAGCACGGCTCCCCAGCGGCAGAACCTCGTCCTTCGCACGCGCCTCTTGCTGCAACCCGCTCACGGCATTGCACTTGCAATTTTACCTTGACATAACGTATCTATCTGTGGTATGCTTCTTTGTGTTGCCTCAAACAAATCCCGCGCGCAGTTCCATTCAACCCCTTTGTTCCCTGCCGCTTACGCGCTCCTTCCACACATCTCTCCGCGGAAATATCGCGCAAGCTAAACGAAATCATCAACCTGCAGCCTCTCGCGAAAACAACGGAGGGTGTGTCGGGTCCTGTCCCTACCTCATTACTTCATTGCTTCCTTACCTATCAGTGTCCGCCCTTGTTTTCATACAATTACAAACTCCCTTTTCGACAACTCCTTTATATTCAAAACCATACAAACTGCCCCCGGGGTGGGGGTACCCCGGCTTGCCTGCGCGCTTCGTGCGCGCACAGAAACACCCGCAAACCCTGTGGAATCAATCGGATACTTCACAGTTCCCGTCACACCCCGGGGTGTACCCCTCCCCCTGTTGCCACGCCCTCCGCAAACAGCGACTTTCTCTGTGCCTCCGTGCTTCCCGATGTTCGCGCAGTTCAGACGTTCCGAAGGCTACGTTTTACCGTTCCAAGGCAGATTGCGGCTAGAATGGGAGCGGGATAAGAGGGAACCCATTGTGGGCATAACGAAACAGCAGGCGCTGGAGATGCTGGAGTCCGATGACCTGGTGGGCATTGGGATGGAGGCGCACCAGCTGCGGCTGAAGAAGAACGATCCGCGGATCGTCACGTATCAGATCGACCGGAACATCAACTACACGAATTTTTGCACGGAGTATTGTTCGTTCTGCGCGTTTTACCGGCCGCTGGGGGCGAAGGATGGCTACATCCTTTCGTTTGAGACGATCTACGAGAAGATCGAAGAGATGCTGGAGCTGGGCGGCACCGGAGTGCTGCTGCAGGGCGGGCTGCATCCGGATTTGCAGATTGGCTACTACGAAAATCTGCTGCGGTCGCTGAAGCAGCGGTTTCCGCAGGTGCACCTGCACTGCTTTTCGGCGCCGGAGATTTTGTGCATCGCGGAAGTTTCTGAGATCAGCGTGCGCGAGACGATTCAGCGGCTGATGGACGCGGGGCTGCAGTCCATCCCGGGCGGCGGGGCGGAAATTCTGGACGATGAGATTCGCTCGAAGATCGCGCGGCTGAAATGCACCAGCGACGATTGGGAGGAAATGCATCGCGTGGCGCACTCGCTGGGGCTGCGCACCACCGCGACGATGATGTTCGGCTGCGGCGAAGAGTTGCGGCATCGCGTGAATCATCTCGAGCGCTTGCGCCGGATTCAGGAAGATACCGGCGGGTTCACAGCGTTCATTCCGTGGGTGTTCGCGGCGGAGAACACGGCGCTTGGCAAGAAAGTGCAGGAGACGACGGCCGTCGATTATCTGAAGACACTGGCGGTCAGTCGGCTGTACCTGGACAACATTGATCACATCCAGTCGAGCTGGCTTACGCCGGGGATAAAGGTGTGCCAGGTTGGTTTGCAGTTTGGCGCCGACGATGTCGGCAGCATCTTGATCGAAGAGAATGTGGTCTTCGCGGCGGGCGTGAAGAACCGCACCAACGAAGGCGAGTTGCGGCGGATCATCTCCGATGCGGGGTTCATTCCGGCGCAGCGGGACACGTTGTATCGGTCGTACGCGCTGAAGTAGCGGCGCGTCGCGCAAGAAAGGGCGCAACGATGCTGCGCCCCTACAAAAGCCGAAAGAAAAAACAAGAGAAAAGACGGAAGAGGGAAGACGGACGAGATGATGCGTTCAGGTCTTCTTGGGGATCAGGCGGATCAGGACTTCGACTTCCTCGCCGTCGGGCAGATCGACGTCTTCGAGGAGATAGAGGACGCCGCTGCGGAAGCGGGCGCGAAATCGGCGAGGCTCGGACCTTGCGGAGCGCACCTCGGTTTTCGGCGCGGCCGCGGGATTGGCTGGGCGTCCAGAGGTTTCATCGAGAGCTTCGTTGGCGAGTGTGTCGGCTTCGCGGTTCTGCTCGCGGTACACGTGGTCAATGCGGAACGATTGAAGGGCCTGCGACATTTTGTGGGCGCGCTCGAAAAGCGGGCGCAGCTCGGCGCTCTTCACCTTGTATTGGCCGCGCATTTGTTTCACTAGCAGCTCAGAGTCGCTTTCAACGCGTAATGCGCGGATGCCTTGCGACTGCACGTAGTCGAGCGCGGCGATCAAGCCGTAATATTCCGCGACGTTGTTGGTCATCCGGCCGATGTATTTCTTGAGCTTCGCGACGACTTGCCCGCGCGCATCGCGGATCACTACGCCATACGAAGCGGGCCCGGGATTTCCGCGCGATCCGCCGTCGATATTCGCCCGATAGGCGGCGGCAACGGGTTTTGGCTCCGGCGCCGCATCGGCAAAGAGTTTGGCGCCGGCAGGAGTTGGTAGGCGTTTGGCCATCAGGACGTGGTGGACGCCGAGGACGCGGCGGTGCCCGAGCCGGCTTCCGGATTCGGCGCGGGGATGGGCTCGAGCGAGTAAAGGATCAAGCCGCAACTCTCGCAGCGGAAGATTTCTTCGTTGGCATCCTGCCGCAAGAGCTGAAGGATGTGCGGAAGAACGCGCATGCCGCAGCCGCGGCACTGGCCGTCGCGGGCTTCGGCGAGCGCGGTGCCGTGATGGCGCTTGGCGATGCGTTCGTAGAGATCGCGCATGTCCTGCGGGACCGGAGCGATGGTGTGCTCGCGTTCGGCGAGGAGCACGTCGAGATCCTTTTTCTTTTGCGTGTTCAAAGACTGAATCTGCTTTTTCTCGGCGTTGATGGCTTGCTCGGCCTCGCGCAGATTGGCTTCGGCGTTTTTGACACGCCGCTCGGCGTCTTCGCCGGCCATCATCACTTCGAGCTGGCGGTCTTCCGCTTTGGCGACTTCGGCTTCGGCGTTGGCGATTTCGTGCTGCAGGGCTTTGTAGGCTTCGTTGGTTTTTACGGCGCCGCTCTGGTCGCGATATTTGCGAGCGCGGTCCTTCCATTGGGTCACGTCAAACTCGAGCTTCTTGCGCTCCGCGATGTCCTTGGCGTTGGCTTCCTTGGCGGCGGTAACGGCGGCTCGGGCGCCGCTGAGCTTGGCGTCGGCTTCGAGGATGCGCTTGGGAAAGGAGTCCAGCTCCGCGCGTAAGGCGGCAATGCGATGATCGACGTTCTGGAGGTCGAGGAGGCGCGGGATGGCGGGATGCATGCGCTGCAATTTTAGCACAGAGAGGGCGGCGGCCTAGGGAGTGCGACGCCTCGCGGCCAGGCCAGCTCGCGGCCGCCTTGGGCATAGGTTCCGCCGGGGAAATACTACGATTGGGGCCGGAGTCTTGGTCTTACGCCGAAAAGGCGGCGGCGAGCAGCCGCACTCCAGGCGCGCCGCCCTGAACTTTTGCCGACGCCTTCCCCGCACAGAGCGCTAGTTGGCGGCATGCAAATCGCGGCGGATCAGCGTGGCGTCAATGAAATAGCCGATCCCGATCGCCAGTGGAATAATTCCAAAGGCGGCGGCAACCCAGGTGTCGGGTTCCCGTTCGATTTGGCCGATGAGGCCAAAGGCGAGGATGTAGCCGAGCGCCGTGCTGACCAGCAAAATGCCATAGCGGCGGGAGCGCGCACCCTCGGAAAGCTCCGCGATCATGGGAACATTGACGCCGCGGGCGATGGCGGCCAAGCGCTCTTCCGTGCGCAGCTTGCGCACCCGGTAGTAGGTGTACATCGCGCCGAGGGGAATGCCCAGGCTCATAATTACGGCAACCAGACCGATTAACTGACCGTCCATGTTGTGCTCCTTCGTTTGCGCCGTGGTGGCGCAGTTGCTGTGGGGAACCGATAGCAGAGATAGGTACGGGAGACGAGGCGCAAAAGTTCCGTGGGCGGACGACGCCAGCTTCCGTAAATGTAGCCCAGGGGCTTCACGCCCCTGGCCCCGTGCCGAGGTGTCGGCCGTCACAGGCAATGCCGCTGCGTACCGCGTGTGCGGAAGGAAACAACGCCGGGCTTTTCGAGCGAACCGGAGGTCCGCGCTGTTAGAATTGCCTTGCCGCCGAACCCCCTTCCCGGTGAGACGTTTTTTTCTGGAAAAGTGAATGACCACGACAGCGCCCCCGGTGGAGCTGCGCGCCATCGAAAAGCTGCGCGAAGAAGAACTCGAGGAAGCGCGCTCGATTCAGAGCGTGATGCTCCCTGTGGAACCGCTGCGCGCCGGCAAGGTGCGAATTTCGCACGCGTTTCAGCCGATG
The DNA here is from genome assembly GCA_963735525.1 of uncultured Acidobacteriota bacterium. Lineage (GTDB taxonomy): Bacteria > Acidobacteriota > Terriglobia > Acidiferrales > UBA7541 > Acidiferrum. The sequence continues at coordinate 56,042 of CAVTLQ010000001.1, forward strand.
GCCGAAGTCGGCGGCGATTTCTTGGATTATTTCGAGCTGACGGACGGCTGCGTGGGCCTGTATCTCGGGGATGTGTCCGGCAAAGGTCTTCCCGCGGCAATGTATGCGGCGCTGGCGGTCGGAACGTTGCGCGGCGTGCACAAGACAGGCCTCGCCGCGTCCCAGGTTCTAACTACGTTGAACCGGCGACTGATGATTCGCGGCACCAATCGGCGGCATGCCGCGGTGCAATACGCCGTTTTCGACCCGCGGACTCGCGAGATGCAAATCGCCGGCGCGGGCATGCCGGGCCCGTTTCATCTCTCGGCGGGAGGCTGCCGCGTACTGGAAATTCAGGGAATACCGCCAGGTCTGTTCGATCCGTCGGTTACGTACGAGACCTTGCGCATCAAGCTTGACCCAGGCGACTCCGTGCTTTTCTTTACAGACGGGATATCGGACGCCTTCGACGTCGAAGGAGAGAGCTTCGGGACCGAGAAGCTCCAAGCCATCTGCGAAACAGAGTCTCATGGCTCTCCTGCGGAGCTCCTTGGGCGGATATTTTCGGCGGTGGACCGTTTCGCGTACGGCAGAACGCAGCATGACGACATGGCAGCGGCGATTTTCCATTTCGACCACGATTGAAAGCGAGAAAGAGGATCGTGTGTCCGGAGCCGGCGCCAAGCCGCGCGATACGATCCACCGGCACGGAGCGGGGAGTGTGTAGCGACTGCGCAAACGCTCCCGCGTTTTGGATTGACACCGGGCGCGCACTCGCCAACGATACACAAAGACGCCTGCCAATCAGCTCTTAGACTCAGGAGAGTCCACGATGAAGACGAAATCTCCGTGCGCGTTGGGACTGGCCGTGTTGCTGTCCTTCCTGATCGCCGTTCCGGCGGACATTTACGCCGAGCCTCAGAGCGGAGTTCAACGCGCGGGCGAAATCTCCCGCCTCATCCCGGCGGCCAACATCGAGCGGGGAACGAAGACGATTACCGCGTCGCCGAAATCGGTGGTGGATTGGGCGGATCTCGTGAACACCCAGGTGAACGGCAGGGCGCGCGTAGCCCTGGATGACGGATCGGTGCTTAACGTCGGCTCGGAATCGTCCATGAAAGTAGAAAAGCACGACGCCGGCGCGCAGCAGACGCAACTGGAGTTGACCTACGGCAAGCTGCGCTCGCAAGCGCAGAAAATCAGCCGCCCGGATGGCAAGTTCGAGGTGCGCACCGCGGCAGGAGTCGCCGGCGTGGTAGGAACCGATTTTTACGTGGGCTTCGAAAACGCCACCATGACCGTGATCGCCTTTGAAGGAATCGTGCGCGTGTGCAATCTTGCGGGCGTTTGCGTGCTGGTGAAAGCCGGGCAAATGACCAGCGTGCGGAACGACAACAACTCCGCGCCCCTGGCGCCGATACAAGCGACGCTCGATCTCTTGATCGCGGCGGTCAACGATACCAACGTGGCCGGCCCTGGTGGAATGCAAGGGAGCGAGCCCACAGTTCATCACATTGGCAAAGGCACTTGGATTACTTTGGGCATACTGGCAGCGATACCTGCGATCGCTGTGCCCATTGTCGCCCGAGGTGGCGGCAAGACAACCCCAACCGCTACCACGAATCCGAAGTGCCCGCCCAGCGCTGTTTTAACCGGCTGCGGGTAGCCGCAACGCCCGGCACTCGCTAGCCAGTGCAACGGTATCTGTCCGCACGGCGTCCAACCTTTGTTACCTGTCTGGAGACCCTTATTTGTGCGCCTGCAAGCGGTGTCGTACACTGAATGATTCCCAGACCCGTCTAAACGTTAGTGAGGCTTCCTTTGAGCAGATCGATGCGAAACAAAATGTTTGTGTTTGGCCTGACCGTGGGTTCGCTGGCGCTATTGGCCCCCATCACCGCGCGCGTGGCTTATGCTGGTCCGCCCGATGTCCAGGCCAAGAGGTCCCCGCTCCTCGCTGCGATGCAGGCCGAACTGGAGCGTTCGGCGAAGACTTTGGGCGCGCAAGACCCGCCGGCTTACTACATCGGTTACACGATCACCGACACCCAGCGCGGCGAAGTCTCCGGCTCCAACGGCGCGCTGCTCTCCAGCAGTGAAAGCCGCAACCGCTGGTTGGAAGTGGCCGTGCGCACCGGCAACTATGATCTCGACAACACCCACAAGGTCGGCGAGCGGCAGGAACAGAGAGGCGGCCCCGGCGAGCCGGCTCCCATCGACAACGACACGGAAGTGCTGCGCCGCGCCATCTGGCTTGAGACCGACAAACAGTACAGAGCCGCCGCGGAATCTTTGATCAAGATTCGAACCGGCAAGGAAGTGAAGGTCGAGTCCGCCGAGGGCAGCGCGCCCGATTTTACGCACGAACAAGCGCACACCTACATCGGCCCGGAAACCTCCATCCAGTTGGAGCGCAAGCCTTGGGAAGAAAGAGTGAGGGCGTACACGAAGGCGTTCCGTGATTCGCCGGCGGTCATCAACTCCATTGCCACATTTACGGCGCAGGCCCAGAACGCCTATCAGGTAACCAGCGAAGGCACGCAGCTCCAGTACGGACAGATTCGCTACCGGCTGGAACTGTTTATTCAGGGGAAAGCGCCGGATGGCATGGACCTGGACCGCTATTACAACTTCGATTGGGTGAACCCCGGAGATGCGCCTGACGACAAAGCGGTGTATGCGGCGGAAGCCTCCATGCGCAAGGAATTGGAGGGTCTCGTCGCCGCACCGATCAACGAGCCGTCCGTGGGTCCGGCGCTCCTGACGGGACGCGCCGCCGCGGTTTTCTTTCACGAAGTATTTGGCCACCGGGCGGAAGGGCATCGGCAAAAAGACGTCGCCGAAGGGCAAACCTTCGCGAAAAAAGTCGGCGAGCAAATCTTGCCGGACTTTCTGAGCATCGTCGATGACACCACGATGAAGAAGCTGGGCCCAACGGATCTGCTGGGCTACTACGAATACGATGACGAAGGCGTGAAGGCGCATCGCGTCACGCTGGTCGATCACGGCGTGTTGAAGGATTTCGAGATGTCGCGCTCGCCCCTGGTTGGCTTTCCGCACTCCAACGGGCACGGACGCCGGCAGCTTGGCGCATCGCCGGTTTCCCGGCAAGGCAACCTGATCGTCGAAAGCAGCAAGACTGTGACGAACGCACAATTGCGCGCGAAGCTCATCGAACTCATCAAGGAGCAACACAAACCGTTCGGCTTGCTGATCGACGACATCGCCGGCGGCTTCACATTTACCGGGCGCGGGCAGCCGCAAGCGTTCCAGGTTCTGCCGCTGGTCGTTTACAAGGTGTTTCCGGACGGAAAGCCCGATCAGCTCGTGCGCGGCGTGGATATTGTGGGAACGCCGCTGGCGGCCTTGACCAAGATCGTCGCCACCGGAGACACCACCGAAGTATTTAACGGCTACTGCGGCGCGGAGTCCGGCTCCGTGCCGGTTTCTGCCGCGGCGCCTGCGATTCTGACGTCGGAGCTCGAAGTTCAGAAAAAGGAAAGCTCCACGGACCGGCCGCCCATTTTACCGGCTCCTGCGCATGACGTATTGCGGGCGGGAGGTGCGCAGTGAAGCGCACGCGGTTGACCCCACGTTGTGGCAATGAGCTTGGTGATTCTCGTGGCGCTGAACGCCAGCATCGCGGCGCCTCGGGCGCAGGCGGGCGCTCAGGCAGGCCAGGACAACGATCAAACGCTGCGCGCCATGCGCGACGAGATGGCTCGCTCCAAGACGCGCTTGGAATTGAAAATCCCGGGCACCGACCAGCCCGTCCGGCCGTATTACGTCGAATACCGTTTGCTGGATCTCGACGTGAAGGAAATCGTCGCGCAATTCGGCACTTTGCTGACCAGCTCGCATACCCGCAACCGCTTCATGGACGTCGAAGCGCGCGTCGGCACCTACAAACTCGACAGCTCGAACTTCATCAGCGACGACGCCTTCCGCGGCTTTATCGGCTCGCAGGGATCGGTGGGAATCGATCGCGACTACGACTCGCTCCGCCAGGACTTGTGGATTGCTACGGATCAAGCCTTCAAGGAAGCGGTCGAGACGTTTTCGCGCAAGCAGGCGTATCTCAGCAGCCTGGCCCGGCAATCCGAAATCGACGATTTTTCCAAAGCCGCGCCGATTCAAATCATCGAGCCGCTGGTTACTCCGGACTGGAGCAATCGCAATTGGGAGCAGGAAGCGCGCGACACCTCCGCCACCCTGCGCCTCTTTCCGGAGCATTTACGAATCGCGAGTGACCTACTACCTCGTCTACGCCACCGAATACCTGATGACCAGCGAAGGCACCGAGATTCGCACCAATCGCACGTTCGCGGCGATCGAGTCGGGCATGAATACGCTGGCCCCGGACGGCATGGAGCTGAATCACCTTTACTCGTCGTATGCGCCGAGGCCGGCCGACCTTCCGAGCGTGGACGCCGTGCGCAAAGGCCTGAACGTTGCCGGCAGCGAGTTGATGGCCCTGCGCGCGGCCGAGCCGGCGCAGGACTACACGGGTCCCGTGTTGTTTGAGGCGCGCGCCGCTGCGCCGCTTGTGGCGCAAGTCTTAGGCCCGGCGATGAACGGCTCGCGTCCGCCGGTGGCGTTCCAGCCGGTGATGGAGCAGTTGATGGGCAACCTCGGGGGCAAGAGCGATTGGAGCGGCAGGCTCGGGGCCCGCGTGCTGCCGGCGTCCGTCAGCGTTGTGGATGATCCGTCAGCGAAGGAGTTTCATGGCACGCCGCTGATCGGCGGATATGCCGTTGACGACGAAGGTGTGCGCGCCGAAAAAGTGGACGTGGTTGGAAACGGAACGCTGAAAGCGCTATTGATGTCGCGGCGCCCGGGAAATGATTCCGATCAGTCCAACGGACACGGCCGCTCGGGATTCTTGAGCGATGCGAAGCCGACCATGAGCAATCTTTTCTTCCGTTCGACGGAAACGGTTTCGCCGGCGGAGTTGAAGAAGAAATTTCTCGACGAATGCCGCGCGGAAAAGCTCCAGTATTGCGTGATCGTGCGGGAGATGGACAATCCGTCGCTGAGCCTGCTGCACCAGGAGGATTACTCTTCGCTGCTGGCCAGCTATGGCGGCGGCGCGGGCACCGGCGATCGCTTGCCGCTGCTGGTGTACAAGGTGTATCCCGAGGACGGCCGCGAGGAAGTCATCCGCGGAGCCCGCATCATCGGCGTGAACACGCGGTCGCTGCGGAACTTGGCGGGCGTCGGCAACGACGACTTCGTCTACAACTACATGCAGAGCACGATTGCGGGCTTTGCGGGCACGGCGCTGGGCGCGTTCGGCTCCGCTCAGGGCGGCTTGCCTGCCTCCGTCGTTGCGCCGTCGTTGCTGTTTGAAGAGCTGGAAGTGCGCGGCGCGCGGGGAGAGCCCAAGCGCTTGCCGCTGCTGCCGGCTCCGCCGCTGACTGCGGCGAGGTAGCGTACGCGTCATTGGAGTGCGGCGGCCTGCCTGCGCAGCCAGGCTCGCCGCCGCCTTTGATCCGTTACCGGAGAGTTGACGTAATCTAGAATAGAGGGGCCGTCGACTCCGCAAGGAAAGCCCATGCACGAATTTCCACGCCGCACCCTAATTTTCGGAGCCGCAACGCTAGGCGCTTACGGGCTGCTCATGGGCGTGCAACGCGCCCTGCGTAGCCGCTTTTTCCCAGGATGATCCATCACCGGCGAGCACGGATCCTGAGCCGGTCACCATCATCAAGTTCGCGGACGACGGCAAGCCGCTTGGCGCGATCAGCGTCGCCAGAGTGCGCAAGACCAAGGCCGAGTGGCAGAAGCAGCTCACCCCGCTGCAATACGACGTCACCCGCCGCGCCGCCACGGAATGGGCGTTCTCCGGCGCGCTCGACAAGGAGCACGCCGCCGGACTCTACCGCTGCATCGACTGCGACAACGCTTTGTTCGATTCCGCCACCAAATTCGATTCCGGCACCGGCTGGCCCAGCTTCTGGAAGCCCATCGCCGCCGAAAATGTCTACGAAAAGGTTGACGCCAGCTTCGGCACGATACGCCGCGAAGTGAAATGCAAGCTGTGCGACGCGCACCTCGGCCACGTCTTTGCGGACGGCCCCGAGCCCACCGGCCTGCGCTATTGCATGAACTCCGCCGCGTTGCGGTTCCTGCCTAAGACTGAAGTTGTGGGGTCCCGGCCTCAGTAGTCCGAAGGGCCCATTCTTTCCGGTAAGCTTTCTTGGTTGCGAAGGCCGGGTGCCGTACCTTCGGTTCTGAGGGTGCGGGTTTTGACTTTTCCCCTCCTTCCTGCCATCTCTCGCACCTATCTCCTTCCCCTTCAGCGAATTGCAAAAATCCCCGCGTTTTCCCTTGACAGATAACTACCTTTCTGGTAATCTTCCGCTGGATAAAATAGCGTTCAAAAGCGCCGGGTTTCCCCCGGCGCTTTTTCTTTTGGTCCCAGGGTGCCAATTTAACTCCCTCATTATCAATGACTTACGACACCCCCAGTCACCAGATAAGACGCCAGCAACACCAGTAGAATCAGGCATTTGCGTGCCTAAAACAGGCCCCAAGCAAGGAACGACGCTTCGTTCTATCCTTCGTGCACATTTCGTGGCACACGCCGACGAGGCCGGAGCTTCACCGTGGCACAGCCATTTCTGGCTGTGCGGCCCTTGCAAACCATGTAACCCGCACTTGAGGTAGTCTAGGCACCGTGATGGCGATCCAGCTCGTCGAGGAAATCAGAGAAAAAAAGCGTGCGGCGCTGCTGAGCGTGGGCTCGGCACTGGTTTTGGTGTCGCTGAAGGCGTTTTTGGTGCTGCGGACCGGCAGCTTGGGCGTGTTGTCGGAGGCGTTGCATTCCGGGCTGGACTTGGTCGCGGCGATCATTACGTTTCTGTCGGTGCGCGTGTCGGACCAGCCGGCGGACGAGCGGCACCCGTATGGCCATGGCAAGTTTGAAAATTTCTCCGCGTTCGTCGAGACCGGGCTGCTGGTGCTGACGGCTCTCTACATCATCTACGAAGCCTTCGACCGGCTGTTTTTCCGCAGCGTGCATATCGCGCCGAGCGTTATGGCGATTCTGGTTTTGTTGTGTGCGCTGGCCATCGATCTGACCCGTTCGCGGGCCCTCGCACAAGTGGTCAAGAAATATCCGAGTGACGCGCTGGAAGCCGACGCGCTGCATTTTTCCACCGATGTGTGGAGCACCATCGTGGTGATCGCCGGGATTGGCCTGGTTTGGGCGGGCGAGACCTGGAACGTGCCGTCGCTGATCTACGCTGACGCCCTGGCCGGTTTAGTCGTCGCGGCGGTGATCCTGTGGGTCGGCTCGCGCCTCGGCCGGCGCACTCTCGACGCGCTTCTGGATGTGGCGCCGGAAGGGCTGCAGCAGGAAATCGCGCGCGCCGTGGCTCGCATGGACGGAGTGCTCGATGTGGATCGCGTGCGGGTGCGGCGCGCCGGCCATCGCCATTTTGTGGACGCCACGGTGAGCGTGGCCAGGACCGCGAGCCTCGAGCAGGTGCACGCGCTGAGCGATGCCATCGAAAAGCGCATCGGCGAAATCGTGCCGTCCGACGTGATGGTGCACGCCGAGCCGCGCGCTCCCCAGGGCGAGCATCTGTTTGAAGCCATTCGCGCGGTGGCCCAGCGCATGGGACTCGCCATCCACGACTTGAGCGCGCTCCAACAGCAGGGCCAGCTTTTCGTCGAGCTGCACTTGGAGGTGGACGAAAATCTAAGCCTGCGAGACGCCCATCGCCAAGCGACGGATCTCGAAGAAGGCATTCGCGAGCTGCGCGACGGCCCGATCGACGTGAACATTCACATCGAGCCGCTGGGACGCCACATCGCTACGCCGGACGCGGGCGGCGGCGAAATGAGGCAGCTCTCGAGCGCCATCGAAGCGTTCCTGAACGGGCTGCCCGCCGAATACGACGAGCTGGTGAACTGCCACGACGTTCATGTGCGCCAGGTCGAGCATCGCATCCTGGCCTCGTGCCACTGCACCATGAAAGGCCACCTGCCGATAACGCAGATCCACGACGTGACCGCCGCGCTCGAAGACCGCGTCAAAGAACGCTTTCCCCAGGTCCACCGCGTCACCATTCATCCGGAGCCGGTAGAGGAGAAGTGAGGAGTGAAGAAGCGCAAACCCGACGCATTGCGCACTGATGCCTTGGGGGTGTACGTTATCCGCCGGCCGCGACGTCAAACCGCGAAGTCCAAATCATAACGGTGGGTACTCCAATGAAATCCAAGCTGAAAACCAAATTGAGCCGGCGGGAAATGATCGGCGCTGCCTCGGCGGCGACCGTGGGTGCGGTGATGATGCCGTCCGCGGTGCGGGCAACGCCGCAGGAAAAGCAGGACGCGTATCAGGTCGGCAAGGACCCAGGCAAGCACGAGCCTCTCCCGGATTTCAAATTCGACATCGAAGCGACCACCGGCTGGGTGGGAGAAGCGGGTTCCGCGAAAGAAGCCACCATCGCGGAGTTTCCCGCTTCGCAAAACATCGCGGGCGTGTCGATGCGGCTGAAGCCCGGCGGCATCCGCGAGTTGCATTGGCACGCCATTGCCGCGGAGTGGGCCTTGATGCTCACCGGAACCGTGCGCACCACCGTCATTACTCCAAGCGGCCAGTCCGCCACGGACGTCTTTGAGCCCGGCGACATCTGGTATTTTCCCAAGGGCCACGGGCACGCGCTGCAAAACATCAGCAACGAGGAAGCCCACTTTGTGCTGGGTTTCGACGATGGCCACTTCTCGGAGTTTGGGACCTTCAGCATCACCGACTGGATGGCGCGCACGCCGGAGCATCTCGTGGCGCGAAACCTTAATCTTGATCTCGCCACGGTCCGGAATCTTCCCAAAAAAGAACTCTACATTATGCCGGGGAAGATTCCGTCAACCCCGATTGAGCCGAACCTCGCCGACGATCTGGAAAACTCGCAATCGGCGCACAAGTTTCGCCTCTCCAAGATGCCGCCGCTGACGTTCCCCGGCGGTTGGGAGCGCATTGTCACGGTGAAGGAATTCCCGATCAACAACACGCTGACGTCGGTGATGCAGTACCTCGAACCGGGCGCGCTCCGCGAATTGCACTGGCACCCAAACGCCGACGAATGGCAGTACTACATCAGCGGCCGGTCGCGCGTAACGGTCTTTGGCGCCCACGGAAGAGCAAAGACGGAAGAATTCGGTCAAGGCCAGATTGGTTTTATCCAGCAGGGCTTTGGACATTACGTCGAACAGGTCGGCAGCGAACCCACGAAGTTCTTCGCCCTCTTCAACAGCCCCGTGTTCGAAGAGATTTCCATTTCCAAATGGCTCGCCGGAAATCCAGCCTCGCTGATTTCCGACAATTTCTTGATCACCAAGGACGAGGTCGCCCGCCTGCCGCGCAAGACCCTGGGAATTCTCAGGTAGGTTCCGCTCCTCCGGAATGTGGAAGACCACGTCAGAATGCCAGCTAACAACCCTTGACCGGCTCCGGATGAATCGCCATACGATGGATTTTGGGAGACCGTGCCATGCATAGCCGCGAGCCGGTTCCTGCAAATATTGCCATCCAAAATGGTATGTGGTACGATGAATGGCATGATTGTGAAGATCGATGGTGCCGGACGGATTGTTCTGCCAAAACGTGTGCGAGAGCGTTTTGATCTCCGTGCCGGAACGAAGCTGGAACTTGAGGAACGCCCGGAAGGCCTGATGCTCCGGCCCGCCGAGCAAAGCCCTTCGATGGTGCGTCGCGATGGAATCTGGGTCCACCTGGGCAAAGCACCAAGCGGCTTTCGGTGGAACAGTATCGTCGAGGATGTCCGAGACGAGCGCACTAAGGAAGCATCCGGTCTGTGAAGGCGTACTTCGATACGGCTGTGCTGGTTGCGGCCTGCGTCGCCGATCACCCTCACCACGAGCGGGCTGTGACGGCGCTGCAGGACCTTCACGCGAATAAGACAAAAGGCTACGTAAGCGCTCACGGACTGGCTGAGTTTTATGCCGTTCTTACGAAGACCCCGTTTACCCCGCCGATTTTTCCGAATGAAGCGTGGCAGCTACTCTCTGAGAACATTCTGCCGGCCTTCGAGATCGTGCCTCTCTCCGCTAAGGAGTACCTGGAGACAATACACCGCTGTTCGCAAAACGGCTGGGGAGGAGGCCGCGTCTACGACGCACTTCACATACGCGGCGCTCAGAAGGCGGCTTGCGAGCGAATTTATACGTTCAACGTGCGGCATTTTAAACAGCTTGCACCCGAGCTTGGCGACCGCATAGGCTCCCCTTAGACGGCAGGTCTCTAAATGGACTCCGTGCCGCGCGAAAAGACTTGGGCCGCGAGGGCGATCAGGGCGGGAAAGCACACTAAAACGTAACGCGGCTCTGGTGTCTCCAGCGTCGTCAGAAACGTGGTGCGCAACACGACGAAGACGATCAGCACGGCGACGGCGGGGCGCACCGCAGCGCTTCGCCCCCATAAACGCAGCGCTCCCCAGATGGCCAGCGTGACGTAAACGATGTTGAGCAGAAACAAGCCGACGGTCACGGACTGATCGACTCTGTCGTCTTGCCAGGACTGCACCAGCGGGAAGACGGTGCCGGATACCGGAATGAGCTCAATGCGCGGCGTGAACCACATCGTGACGGCCCTCGCGGAGGGCAGCCAGAGGTAGGTGCGCAACGGATGCCGGGCGGTGCGCTCTCGGGCGAGTTGCCCGAAGGCAGCGTCTTCTTCCGGTGTGAGCGTCAGGTCGTTGTTGTAAGGCTCCAGGATCGCCGCGACGCTTGCTTTTTCTTCCGGCGTGTCGAAGGCGTGGCCGGGAATATCTTCCACGTTGATGGCTTCCTCGTTGAGTTTCCACGGCACGAGGTAGACGTCGCGGAAACGGTAGAGCCACGTCTTTTCCCAGCTCATGAACCCGTAGGGAACCAGCTCACCCGGGAAGGTTCGAGTTTTTCGGCGCCAGAAGCTGAAACTCATGCAGCGTCACGGCATTGCGTACCGCCCACGGCGCCAGCGGGATCGCGCAAACAAGGCCCATGCCCACCACCGTGCGAATCCATCGCATCGCTTCACGCTGCGACACCAGGACAATCCCAAGAACGATCCAACAAGCCAGGAGAAGAAGCGGCGCCTCCGGCCGGAATAACGTGCCGAGACCTACCAGCAGCGCCGCGCACGCAGCCAGGTAGCGATAGTCATTGGCAAGCCGCCAATTTTTCTTGATGAACAGCCATCCATTGTTGCGAGTGCGCCCGACGAGCAGACAGAGCGGCAGTAGAGCAGCGGCGGTGAAAAACGTGGCAAAGACCTCGGTAAGCGGCACGGCGGCGTAATTCGCGGTGAACGGACACAACGCGGAGAGCCAAAGCGCGGCGATGAAAGCTCGTTGCGGCCGGTTCCGCTCATTCACCATGAGAGACAGCGTCGCCGCGAGAACCGCAATGAGCACGCAAGAGAGCAGATCGACAAGGGCCTGCGCCAGCATGACCGCGAGTCGCGCGTCCGTCCCGGTACGGCCCGTGACCCCGTAAACCAGCGCCAAAAACGCCGGGTAGCCGGGCATGCGCAGGTCTACCGGCGTGATCTTTCCGTAGACCTCCATTGCATACGTATGATGCTGCAGCCAGTTCGTGGCCATCTGCTCGTACAGCACCGTGTCACCCGAATTGGCGGGATACTTGAAGACGAAAAGGAGCCGCAGGCATAACCCAGCGGCCAGGGCGACAATGGGATGCGAGAAAATTCGCTTCATGAGCGGAACGCATCTTACAATAGGGCAGACGGATTCAGGCAGGCGGAACTCCACCCAGCTCTCGACGTTCAGGTCCTTGCCGCACCGCCGGGCTGAAAGGCTTCATGAAGGAACGTGGACCAATTTTCTATGACGCGGAGCGCGTCCGCTGGCGCCGCACGCGCCGGGTGATGGAAGTTTCCGGAGCGCTCCTGACGTTGCTGCTCGCCTATTTTTTCGTGAACATCGCGGCCAGCGTCGAGCTGCCCGCCGGATTGCTGCCCGACACCCGGCCGATCTATCGCGCCCTGAGGATCAAACCCGCCGCAAAAGTGGTCCCCGTGCGCGAGGGGCGCCGCCGGCGCGTCGCCAACCTGGGAAAGGTTCCGGCGAGCTACGATCCGCTGCGCGCGGCATTTTACGTGAGCTGGGATTCCAATAGCCTGGCCTCGCTGAAAAGACACTACAAAGACCTCGACGTCCTGATTCCGGAACAGCTCCACGCGGTCACTGCGGATGGCGCGCTGACCATCGTCGATTACGAGCGCTATCAGACGGTGAAGGCCAGCCCCGCGGAGGCCGTCGCGCTCCTCAAAGACGACAAGCTGCATCGCTGGATGAAATCCAGCAACGTCGAACTGCCCATCATGGGGCAGCTCAACAACTACGACGGCGCCACCTGGCACGTGGACGAAATGGCCCAGCTTTTGGCCAATCAGGATGCGCGGCAGAGCTTGATTCGCGACGTCGTCGAGTACGCCGTCGAAGCCCACGAAGACGGGATCGTCGTCGACTTTGAAGGCATCCCCGACAAGAACCAGCCGCACTTCCGGCAGTTTGCGGCGGAGCTTGCGCCCGCACTCCATGCGGTCGGCCTAAAGCTGATGATCCAGCTGCCCGCGCGCGACGACGTTTACGACTACAAATTCTTCGGCAAGGAATGCGACGCCATCGTGCTGATGAACGACGATCAGCACTGGGTTTCTTCTCCGCCGGGACCCATCGCCGCGCAGGATTGGTTCGTCGAGAATTTGAAGCAGGTGCTCGCGTTAGTGCCTGCGCAGAAAATTGTCGTGGCCATCGCGAATTTCGCCTACGACTGGCCCCAGGGCGCCGACAAGAAATGGGCCCCCGCCACGGAGTTCAGCGTGCAAGAAGCGCTGCTGCACGCCTACGAATCGGAAACCGAGATCGAATTCGACGACGCCTCCCTGAATCCCCACTACTCCTATGTGGACGAGAACAATCGCGTGCACCAGGTGTGGATGCTTGACGCGATCACCGGATACAACCAGTTGCGCGCCAGCGAGCGCCTGGGCGTCCGAGGCACCGCGATGTGGCGGCTCGGCCATTCGGACACTTCGCTCTGGGCGATCTGGGACGCTACGCGTCCCGACGACGCGGCCCGTCAGAAACTCGCCGACATCGCGCCCGGACCGGACCTCATCCTCGAAGGGAACGGCGATGTTTGGCGCTTCATCGACACGCCTAAGCGCGGCCGCCGCAGCTTTACCTATGACGCCGCCACCGATCTCTTCACCGATGAGAACTACGACGCTTACCCGCTGTCGTACGACATCGATCAGATTGGAGCGGCTAAGAAGAAAATCGCGATCACCTTCGACGATGGCCCCGACCCGCGCTGGACGCCCAAAATCCTCGACATCCTGAAAGAGAAAGACGTGCCCGCCGCTTTTTTCGTGATCGGCGTGGACGCCAGTCAATCCCCCGAAATCCTGAAGCGCGAATACGCCGAAGGCCACGAAATCGGCAATCACACCTATACGCATCCTAATTTCGACGAAATCACCAAGACGCAAATCCGCTGGGAATTGAATCTCACGCAACGCCTGATCGAAAGCACCATCGGCGTAAAGTCGATCCTTTTCCGCCCGCCCTTCGGCATCGATCACCAGCCGGAATACGCCGAAGAGGTGGCGCAGCTCCCGGTGGCGCAAGACATGGGCTACCTGATCGTCGGGCAGAAAATCGACCCGCACGACTGGCAACAACGTGACGGAAAGCCAGTTCCCGCCCAGGAAATCGTGGACGCGGTGCTGCGGCAAGCGGAAGACGGCAACATCGTGCTGTTTCACGATGGAGGCGGGGACCGAACCCAGACGCTGGCGGCGCTGCCGCAAGTCATCGACGCGTTGCGGAAACAAGGGTACCAATTCGTCTCGGTCTCGGATCTGATCGGCAAGACGCGCGCGGAAGTGATGATGCCCCTGTCAACCGGCGAGAGATTGGAAGCGCGCGCCGACGGGTTCATCTTCGGGATTTATCACTGGTTCCGAACGGGCATCGCGACGATCTTTATCCTCGGCATCGTGCTGGTCAGCGCCCGCGCGCTGATCATCGGGATTCTCGCGCTGATCGAGAAGCTGCGCCCCGACCATGCGACCATGCCCGATCCGCCGCCCAGCGTTACGGTTCTGATTCCCGCCCACAACGAGGAAAACGTCATCGTCCAAACCGTCGCTTCCGTGCTGGCCTCGGATCTGAAGCAGTTGCGCGCCATCGTGGTCAACGACGGATCGACCGACCGCACGGGCGTCCTCCTCGACGAGCACTTCGGGCAAGAACCCCGCGTGCGCATCATCCACCAGGTTAACCGCGGCAAATCCGCCGCGCTTAGCCGCGCCATGGGGGAAGCCGACACCGAAATCGTGGTCACCATCGACGCCGACACCGAGGTCGAGCCCGACGCCATCGACAAGCTGGTGCGTCATTTCTCCGATCCGAAGATCGGCGCCATGGCGGGCAACGTGAAGGTCGGCAACCGCTCCCGCTGGCTGACGCGCTGGCAAGCCCTGGAATACATCACCAGCCAGAATATGGAGAAGCGCGCCTTCGATCTTCTGAACTGCATTACCGTCGTTCCCGGCGCGTTGGGCGCGTGGCGCAAGAAAGCCATTGAAGCGGCCGGCGGCATCACCGCGGACACCGTCGCCGAAGACGCCGACCTGACCATCGCTATCCGCCGCCTGGGATGGCGAATCGGCTACGACGAAGAAGCCATCGCGTGGACCGAAGCGCCGGAAACCGCCGGCGCGTTGATCCGCCAAAGATTTCGCTGGACCTTCGGCACGCTGCAATCGTTCTGGAAGCACAGCGACACGCTGTTCCGCCCGAAGTACGGCACGCTCGGTTGGATCGCCCTGCCCAACATTTTTGTGTTTCAACTGGCGCTGCCGTTGATCTCGCCGATCATCGATCTGATGTTCTTTGGGTCGCTGATCCTTTGGGCGCTGGGGCAGAAAGTCGCCCATTTGCCGCAGATTTGGACCACCGCGGACGTCGAGCGCTCCGTGCTCTTTTTCCTGGGGTTCCTGCTCATCGACGTCTTCACCTGCGTCGTTGCCTTTGCGCTGGAGAGAAAAGAAGATTGGACCTTGCTCGTGCCGGTCCTGCTGCAGCGTTTTTACTACCGTCAATTGATGTACGTGGTGCTGTTCCGTTCCGTGAAGGAAGCCGTCAGCGGCCGCCCGGTCGGTTGGCGCGGCGTCGAGAAGGAAGCCCCGCGCAGCGTCGTCACCGCCTAGACGCAGATACAATCCCTATACATCGGCGCTTTAGCGTGGGCGCGACAACGTCGGGCAAGCCTTCCCAGGCTGCGACAAATGGCAAAATCTCAACTTCTCACGTTGCCGTCACTTCTCTCCCTGCTCACGCTCCCCTTCCTTCTGCGTCTGACCAGCTTGAGGCGGCATGGGTGTCCCCGAAAGCTGGACCGGGGCGGTGCCGCACCCCGGGGTAACGACTTTTCGGCGATTTTCACTCAACGCGCGACTTGTTGTACGATATCGGTCTCGCCTAGGAGGACACCATGGCCATCAACTTCACCCTGAACGGAAAAGCGCAGGCGGTTGACGTCAGCCCCGAAATGCCGCTGCTGTGGGTGCTCCGCGACACCCTCAACATGACCGGCACCAAGTTCGGATGCGGCATGGCGCTCTGCGGCGCGTGCACCGTGCACATCAACGGCGAAGCCACGCGTTCCTGCATCACTCCCGTTTCCAGCGTGGCCGGCAAGAAGGTCACCACGATCGAAGGCCTCTCCGCCGACGGCAACCATCCCGTGCAGCAGGCTTGGATCGCCGAAGACGTCCCGCAGTGCGGCTACTGCCAGTCCGGACAAATCATGTCCGCCGTGGCGCTGCTCACCAAAAAAGCCAACCCGACCGATTCCGACATTGACGACGCCATGAGCGGCAACATTTGCCGCTGCGGCACCTACCAGCGCATCCGCAAAGCCATTCATCGCGCTGCCGGGATGCAATCGGGCAAACCGGCGTCCGCCGCGTAATCGCTGTTTCGCTCCCGAAGAAAGTTGAGGTGTGTCGTGACTACAGCGCCTGTTTTGAATCGTCGTGAGTTTTTGAAGACCGGTGCCGCCGGAGGCGCGGCTCTGGTCATCGGCTTCCATCTCCCGTCGTCCGCATTCGCTGCGATCGCGGAAGACCAGGAGAAGAAGCCGGTCAATCCGTTGAATGCCTGGGTGCGCATCGCTCCCGACAATCAGGTCACCTTGATCCTTGGCAAGTCCGAGATGGGCCAGGGCATCATGACCGCGCTGCCCATGATCCTTGCCGAAGAGCTATACCTCGACTGGAAGCAGGTGAAGATCGAGCAGGCGCCCACCAATCCTAAAATTTACGACCACGGTACCGGGGGCAGCGGCAGCGTCGCCGGCTCGTGGACGCCGCTGCGGCAGGCCGGCGCGGCCGCGCGCGAAATGCTGGTCACCGCCGCGGCGCAGCATTGGAATGTGAATCGCGACACCTGCAACGCGCAGAACGGCGGGGTGCTTCACGGCGCGCGCAAGCAGTTCCTCACGTACGGCCAGCTTGCCGATGACGCTGCCAAGCTCCCGATCCCCGACTTCAACACCGTTCCGTCTGAAGAATTCCAACGACTTTACGATCGTCGGCCACGATCACAATCGCTTCGAGGCGCGCGCCAAATCCACCGGCACGGCTAAATTCGGCATCGACTCGCGCCCCGATGGCTTGGTCTACGCCGTCATCGCGCGCTGCCCGGTTTTTGGCGGCAAGCCCGCCAAGTTCGACGCCACCAAGGCTAAGAGCGTCTCCGGCGTTCGCGATGTCTTTTCCATCGATCCCGTGGGACAAGGCGCCTTCACCGCCGGCGGTGTGGTCGTCGTCGCAGACAATTCCTGGGCCGCCATGCAAGGCCGCAAAGCGCTCGACATCACTTGGGACGAAGGTCCGAACGCCAACGAATCGAGCGAATCACTTCGCAAGCAATTCGTCGAAAACGCCTCCAAGCCCGGCAAGCCGATTATTAACCGGGGTGACGCCGACGCCGCGCTGGCTGCCGCCGCGGGCGCGAAAAAAGTGGATGTCGTCTACGAGCTGCCGTTCGCCGCTCACGCCTGCATGGAGCCGATGAATTGTACGGTGCACATCCGTCCGGACGGCGCCGAGGCCTGGGTGCCCACGCAAGCACCGCAATGGGCGCAAGACATCATCGCCGGCGTGTCCAAGCTCCCGCATGAGTCCGTGGTGGTGCACACCACGCTGATGGGCGGCGGATTCGGGCGCCGCTATCAGGCGGACTTCGTGATGGAAGCGGCGCAGGTGGCGAAGGCCGTCGGCGACAAGCCCGTGATGGTTCTATGGACCCGCGAAGACGACATGCAGCACGATTTCTATCGTCCGGCGTCCTACCATCACATGCAAGGCGCCGTGGACGCCCAGAAGAATCTCACGGCGTGGAAACATTTCCAGACCTCGACTTCGATCGCTGCGGTCTGGAGCAAGGACGGCCAGGAAAAGCCGGACCAGAGCGAGTTTGCTACCGCCGCGTTCATTCCCTACCAGGCGAAAAACTACCGCGTCGAGTACACCTTGGCGAAGTCGGGCGTTCCGCGCGCTTGGTGGCGCTCGGTCGAGCACTCCAGCAGCGGTTTCGTCGTCGAGTGCTTCGTCGATGAGCTTGCCACCGCGGCAGGCGCCGATCCGCTCGAGTTCCGTCTGCGCCTGATCGGCGACGACCGGAAAATCCCCGATGCCACCAATCCCAAGGAAGGAAAGCCGCTCGATACCGCGCGTCTCAAGGGCGTTCTCCAACTCGCCGCGGAGAAGGCGGAATGGGGCAAGCCGCTGCCGCCGGCAGTCTCTCGCGGCATCGCGGGATATTATTCGTTCGAGTCCTATACGGCGGGCGTCGCCGAAGTCAGCGTCAAAGACGGCCAGGTCCTGCATCCACCGCATCGTTTACGCCGTCGATTGCGGCCGTCCCGTCAATCCCAACGGCATCGCCGCCCAAGTCGAAGGCGCAGCCATCTACGGCCTGTCCGCCGCGCTGCACGACGCCATCACCATCAATCGCGGCCGCGTCGAGCAATCCAACTTCAACGACTACGAGATGCCGCGCATCAGCGAGACGTCCAAAAATCGAAGTGCACGTCGTCCAAAGCAAGGAAGAGCCGACAGGCATCGGCGAGCCCGGGCTGCCGGTCATCGCGCCGGCGGTGTGCAACGCCATCTTCGCCGCCACCGGCAAGCGCCTCCGCCGCCTCCCCATCCGCCCCGA
This sequence comes from uncultured Acidobacteriota bacterium, assembly GCA_963735525.1. Classification (GTDB taxonomy): domain Bacteria; phylum Acidobacteriota; class Terriglobia; order Acidiferrales; family UBA7541; genus Acidiferrum. The sequence goes on from CAVTLQ010000001.1 coordinate 74,287, forward strand.
AGACCTTGCCTAGCGCTGCCGCCTCGCCGGTAGGCGAGCAGCATGCTGCGCCCCTACTTGGCCGACCAGCGCCAATTTCAAGCGGACTCTCGCGCACGTTCGACTGCTATCTGACAGGCGACGTTCGTGCAAAAACCCAGGCTAGCCGCAAGCCTTCCGCCCGTTGCAGAATGGCCTGTGCCATTCGTGTCGCTTTCCGTCGCGTCCATCTCTCTGGCTATTTGGCTGTACCTGACGTTCGCCCGCGGCGCCTTCTGGCATTTGCAACCGTTCGACGACGATCTAGCGGAGCACGCGCCGCCGCAACAATGGCCGCGCGTCGTCGCCATCGTTCCCGCACGCAACGAAGCCGAGACCATCGGCCAAGCCGTCGCCGCGCTACTTCAACAGGACTATCCCGGCGAATTTTCCCTCGTAGTCGTGGACGACCACAGCGAAGACGCAACCTCGCCGATTGCGCTGCGCACCGCGCAACAAAAAAACGCCGCCTCCCGCCTAACCATTCGCGCAGCGTCCGAACTTCCCCCAGGCTGGACCGGCAAGCTCTGGGCTCTCCACGAAGGCGTCACCCACTCCTCAACCGTTGCCCCCGCGTTCTACTGGTTCACCGACGCCGACATCGTCCCCGCTCCGGACGCGCTGCGCCGGCTGGTCGCCCGCGCCGAACAAAACAAACTCGACCTCGCGTCGCTCATGGTGCTGCTCCAAGCCAAAACGCTGCCGGAACGCGCCCTGATTCCCGCCTTCCTCTTCTTTTTCCTGAAACTGTACCCGCCCCACTGGATTGCGGATGCGCACGCGCGCACTGCCGGCGCAGCGGGCGGCTGCGTTTTGCTGCGAGCCGCGGCGTTGGAGCGGTGCGGAGGCTTCGCAGCGATTCGCGGCGAAGTAATCGACGATTGCGCGTTGGCGCGCGCGGTGAAACGCACCGGCGGCCCTATCTGGATGGGTCTCACTCGCGCCAGCGTCAGCCTGCGCGCCTACCGCACCTTCGGCGAAATTCGCGACCTGATCGCGCGCACCGCCTTTACGCAGCTCCGCTACTCGACGCTGTTGCTGGCAGGCACGCTTGCAGGCATGTTCGTGACGTATCTCGCGCCGGTCGCGCTTCTTTTCGCACACGACCGCGCGCCACGCATCCTCGCGCTCACCACCTGGCTGCTGATGTCGGTGACATTTCTTCCGACGATCCGCTTCTATCGCCTGTCGCCCCTCTGGGCGCCGCTGCTCCCGCTCACAGCTTTCTTCTACGCCTACGCGACGTGGCTCTCCGCTCTGCGCTACTGGCTCAACCGCGGCGCCCAATGGAAAGGCCGCGCCCAAGCGCCTCGTCAGGCCTGACCCTGCGCGATCGCTTTTTCCTCGAAATCCGTGGAAGAGGACACGGCCTTCCACTTCGCGGCTTCCTGCTCCACAAACTTGTTCTTCTCCGCGATGACCTGCAGAGCGTCCGTGCCCAGCGGCAGCCGAAGCGGAGGCTCCGCTGCGTTTACCAATTGCAGAAGCGCCTGCCCGAGTTTGCTGGGATCGCCGGGCTGCTGGTGATTTCGTCCCGCCGCGAACTCGCGCATCTTCCCCACCGTGTCGGCGTAGTCCGCAATTCGCTTGGTGGTCTCCACCAAGGAACTGCTGTGGAGAAAGTCCGTGCGGAAGTATCCAGGCTCCACGACGGTCGCATGGATGCCCAACGGCGCCAGCTCTCCGCGAAGCGCCTCAGTGATCCCTTCCACCGCGAACTTCGTGGAGCAGTAAATGCCCCAACCCGGCGACGATCGGTATCCGCCGATCGAAGAAATATTGATGACGTGCCCGGAACGCTGCTTCCGCATGGTCGGCAGCACTGCGCGCGTCACATTCAGCAGCCCGAAAACATTGGTCTTGTAAACGCGCTCCACTTCTTTCGCGCTGGCCTCCTCGACGGCGCCGAGCAAGCCGAATCCCGCGTTGTTCACCAGCACATCGATGCGCCCGAAATGCTTCACGGCCGCACGCACCGCCGATTTCACCTGCGCCTTGTTCGTCACATCCATGGCGACTCCAAAGACGTCGTCCTGGCTGCCGAGGTGCTCCAGCCCTTTCGTGTCGCGCGCCGTAGCGATCACCTTGTCGCCGGCAGCCAGCGCCGCCTTCGCGATTTCCGCCCCAAAACCACGGGAAGCCCCCGTAATCATCCATACTCGCTGCGCCATAACGCCTCCATTCAATAAGCGCGATCCATATCGCACCGGAATCCGAAACTTTAGATGCGGCAATCTTCGAGCCTGGACCTCCAGATGGCGGAGACCACCATCGGCGATAGGCCCGATTCTTCGAGCCTTCGAGTCAGCTGCTGGAAACTCGGAAGCGATTCGTTATAGCTCGTCCGAGTGGAATACGCCGGCTGAAGTGCCGCGCCGCAACTTCTTCTCAGGGCGGCTTACTTCAGCGACGCCATGTCGATCACGAAGCGATATTTCACGTCGCTCTTGAGCAGGCGTTCGTAAGCCTGGTTGATCTGCTGAATGGGAATCATCTCGATATCCGATGTAATTCCATGCTCGCCGCAGAAATCCAGCATCTCCTGGGTTTCCCGGAGACCCCCGATGGCGGAGCCGGAGAGGCGGCGGCGCCTCATCAGGAAATTGAACGCCGCGACGGGCGCGGGTTTCTCGGGCACGCCGACCAGTGTCATCGTGCCGTCCAGCTTCAACAGCTGCAGATACGCGTTCAAGTCATGGTCCGCGGACACCGCGTCGAGGATGAAGTCGAAGCTGGAAGCATGTTTCTGCATCTCCGCCTCGTTCTTCGAAATCACGACTTCGTCCGCACCGAGGCGAAGAGCATCGGCCGTTTTGTTCGGAGAGGTGGTGAAGAGCACCGTGTGGGCACCGAAGGCATGGGCAAATTTCACGCCCATGTGCCCCAAGCCGCCAAGTCCGACAATGCCAACCTTTTGTCCTTTGCCGACTTTCCAATGACGAAGCGGCGAATAGGTGGTGATGCCGGCGCAGAGAAGCGGCGCCGCGCCCGCGGGATCCAATCGATTGGGCACGCGCAAGACGTAGGCTTCGTCAACCACGACAGCGTCCGAATAGCCGCCGCAGGTGACTCCGCCAAGAATCTTGTCCTCGCCGTTGTAGGTCAGGGTGAAGCCGTTCTCGCAATACTGCTCCAGCCCGGCGCGGCAGCTGGCGCAGGTGCGGCAAGAGTCCACCAGGCAACCGACCGCGGCGATGTCGCCCTCCTTGAATTTCTTGACGGCGCTGCCAACTTTAACCACGCGGCCCACGATCTCGTGACCGGGAACGCAGGGATAAACGGTGGGCATGACGCTCTGCCACTCGTTGCGCACCTGGTGCAGGTCGGAATGGCAGACGCCGCAGTAGAGAATTTCGATCTGCACGTCCTGGGGACGCGGGGAGCGGCGTCGCAGAGTGAACGGCGCCATCCCGGACGCGGCGCTCTGCGCGGCAAAAGCTTTTGCCGTGAAGGTCTGTGGTTTCTGGGTTTCCTTGGCTGTTTGTTGGGCTGCTTCGGTCATGTTTCCTTTGTTCCTCCATGCTGAATTTGCAAGGCAAGCTGAGCCTCCGGCAGGGATGGAGTCGCTTGCGCCAATCGACTTGGAGAACCCGCCAGCAGGTGCATCGCGCTTGCTAGCTCCTAACTCAGATGCGCTCCCCCGCCGCGAGGGTACTCTGGTTCTCCACTACCCACTACTTACTACCCGCTACTCACTCTGTTGCGGCTCCTCAAGATTTGCTATACTTAGTGATTGTTGGTACAGGGCTGTATCCCGTTCCTAAGGGAATGGCACCGGAGGCCACCATGAGTGTTGTCCCAAGCACGGGCAACGGCAAAGTCACCGTGCCCGAACTCTTGCAGCGCAAATCCTCGGCTGCGGATTCTCCCTCACAAAAAATCGTTTGTTTGACGGCGTACGACTATCCGACCGCGCGTTTGGCGGATGAGGCGGGCGTCGACGTGATTCTTGTCGGCGATTCGCTGGGGATGGTCGTGCTGGGTTATGAGAGCACGCTGCCGGTCACGCTCGAGGAAATGCTGCACCACACGCGAGCGGTGCGGCGCGGGACGCGGCGCGCGCTCGTCGTCGCGGACATGCCCTACGGCAGCTACCACACGGACAACGCGGAATCGCTGCGCAACGCGGTGCGCTTCGTGAAGGAAGCCGGCGCGGAAGCCGTGAAGGTCGAGGGCGGCGAGCGCCGCCTGGAACTGATCGCCAGGCTCACCGAAGCCGAAATTCCGGTGATGGGCCACGTCGGCCTGACGCCGCAATCGTTGAACGCGCTGGGCGGCTACCGCGTGCAAGGAAAGAGCGCGGACGCCGCGGAGCGGTTGTTGCGCGATGCGCACGCTGTCGAAGCCGCGGGCGCGTTCGCGGTGGTGCTGGAAGCCGTGCCGCGCGAGCTGGCGGCGCAAATCACGCGCGAGCTGCACATTCCCACGATCGGTATCGGCGCCGGACCCGACTGCGACGGCCAAATCCTCGTCGTCAACGATCTCCTCGGCCTCACGTTTACGCCAACTCCGAAATTTGCCCGCCAATACGCCAACGTCGGCGAGGTCATCTCCAATGCCGTCCGCGAATATTGCGACGATGTGCGCAGCGGCGATTTCCCGTCTGACGCCGAGTCGTATCATGCGGGGCAGCCGGCGAAGAGCAGCAAAGCCGGTCTATATCGACTGCTGAATCTCTTGCGAACTAAAATCCTCTCATCGCGGGTGCGACATGACGCCTGAAGAAATCCGCTTGCTGTACGACTACAACGCCTGGGCCAATCACCGGGAGCTGGACGCCGCTTCCGCGCTCACGCCGGAACAATTCGTCAAGCCGCTCGGCTCCAGTTTTGCTTCCGTGCGCGACACGCTCGCGCACATCTGCGGCGCGGAGTGGATCTGGCTGGAGCGCTTTCAGGGCCGCTCGCCGTCTTCGCTTCCGGACACGACGCAATTCACCGACGTTCCCGGCCTGCGCGCGCACTGGGATCGAACTCGAGTCCCGGCTTCTGACTTTTGTTCGCGGCCTGACGCAAACCGATCTCGACCGCACTCTCGAATACAAGACGCTCAAGTTCGGCGTCTACAGAAATCCCCTGTGGCAATCCCTGCAGCACGTGGTCAACCATGGGACCTATCACCGCGGCCAGGTCACCACCATGCTGCGGCAGCACGGCGCCCAGCCCATCCTGACCGACCTCATGCATTTCTATCGCGAGCGCGCCGTCGCCGCCGGCGTTTAGTTCGATTCCCTCTTGTGGAAACCATCCGGACCATCGACTGGATGAAACAGTACGCGCGGCAAGCGCGGGCCGAAAGCCGCATCATCGGCTTCGTACCGACGATGGGCGCGCTGCACCGTGGCCATCTGGCGCTGGTGGCGCGCGCGAAACAACAGTGCTCGCCGGTGATTGCCTCTATTTTTGTGAATCCCAAACAGTTTGGTCCGAAGGAAGATCTCTCGAAGTATCCGCGGACGTTTGAGGCGGATTCGGAAAAGTTTTCCGCTGCCGGGGTCGATTCTCTGTTCGCTCCGGAAGCGGTGGAAATGTATCCTAATGGCTTTCGGACCTACGTGAGCGTTGAGGGATTGAGCGAACGTTTGGAGGGGCGCTCGCGGCCGGGGCACTTTCGCGGCGTCGCTACCGTCGTATTGAAACTCCTCGAGATCGTGCAGCCGCAGTTCGCCTACTTCGGGCGCAAGGATGCGCAGCAGGTGCGGATCATTGCGCAGATGGTGCACGATCTGGACCTCGACACGCAGATTGTCGTGTGTCCCATCGTGCGCGAGGCGGACGGCTTGGCGCTTTCCTCGCGCAATGCCTACCTTGGCGCGGACGAGCGCCGGGCGGCGACGGTCTTGCACCGCGCATTGGTTGCCGCGCGCGAAGAATTGGTCGCGGGCACACGGGACGCGCTGCAGTTGCAGTCGTCGCTGCGCCGCGTGCTGGAATCCGAGCCGCTTGCTGCGGTCGACTACGCGGAAGTTGTGGACGCGGACACGTTCGAGCCGGTCACGCGGGTCTCGCGCGCCAGTTACGTCGTCCTCGCCACATTTGCAGGCAAGACTCGCCTCATCGACAATCTCTACATCGAACCCGCAGGTCCCGGGACCGACGAACTGATCTTCCACCTCTGAACGTCCGCAGCCGCATCTGCAGGCGCTGGGCTTCAGCCCGGCGTTCGCGCCGTCCGCCCTCTCTGCGCGCAAAAACGAAATGACAAAAGCTCGCCGGGCTGAAGCCCAGCGCCTACAAACTACTTGGAGGCCTCGGCGAGAACCGCGGCGGCGTGGCCCTTGGCTTTCACGCCGTCCCAGATCTGTTCGATGGTGCCGTCGGCGCCGATCAGGAAGGTGCTGCGGACGATACCCATGAAAGACCGGCCCATGAATTGTTTCTTTCGCCAGGCGCCGTACGCTTCGATCATTCGGCGGGAGGGATCGCTCAGCAGCGGGAAATTCAGTTTCTGCTTGGACTTGAAATTCGCGAGCGCTTGTTCCGGGTCGGCGCTTGCGCCGAGGAGCAGCACGCCAAGCTTGTCGAATTGCTTTTTTGCGTCACGAAACTCGGACGCTTCGATCGTTCAACCGGAGGTGTTGGCCTTCGGAAAGAAAAAGAGGACCACGCGTCGGCCGCGAAAACCCGAAAGAGAAAGCTCCGCGCCTTCATCGGTCTTCAATCGAAAATCAGGCGCTTTGTCGCCCACCTTGAGCATTGGAAGCTCCTTGATCGCAACATCGCGATGTCATCCTGAGGGGATCCGAAAAGAATCGCCGATCGATGATTCCGGCCTTGCCGGAAAGAATCTCAACCTACGCCTGGGCATCGATTGTTTGCCTTGAGACTCGCAGCGATCACCTGGTTTCCGCCAGCAATTTCCGCAGGATGTCGTTGACGGCTTGCGGGTTGGCCTGGCCGCGCGTCGCGCGCATCACCTGGCCGACGAAGAACTTGAAGACGCCTTCGTTGCCGGTGCGGAATTTGGCGACGTTGTCCGGGTTTTTCTCGATGACTTCGCGCGCGGCTTGCTCGATGGCGGAGGTGTCGCTGATCTGCGCGAGGCCTTCGGCGGCGACGATTTCCGCGGCGCCGCGGCGGGTTTCAAACATGGTGGCGAACACTTTTTTTCCGATCGCTCCGGTGATCTGGCCGGATTCGACCAGTTTAAGGAGCTCGGCGAGAGCGGCGGGCGAAACCGGGCTCGCGTCAATTTCCTTGCAGGAATCGTTCAGGCGGCGGAGTAGTTCGGTTTGCATCCAGTTCGCGGCGTTTTTCCCGGACGCACCGGCCTTGGCGACCGCTTCAAAATAGTCAGCACGCGCCTGTGTGGCCGTGAGCACTTCCGCATCGTAAGGCGTGACCCCGTACGCGGTTACGAAGCGCGAGCGCTTCGCTTCCGGCAGCTCGGGCAGCGTGCGCCGGATTTCTTCGCGCCAGGCGGCGCTGACGTGCACGGGGAGCAAGTCCGGCTCGGGGAAATAGCGGTAGTCGTGCGCTTTTTCTTTGGAGCGCATCGATACCGTGTGGCCTTCGGCCTGGTTCCACAGCCGAGTCTCTTGCGAGATGCGGCCGCCGCCTTCCATCACGCCGATGTGACGCTCAATTTCGTATTCGAGCGCTTTTTGCAGATAGCGGAAAGAGTTCAGGTTTTTTACTTCGACCTTGGTGCCGAATTCCTTCGCACCGCGCGGGCGCACGCTCACGTTGGCGTCGCAGCGGAGCGAGCCTTCTTCCATGTTGCAGTCGCTTACGCCGGTGTAGAGCAGGATTTGCCGCAGCGTGGTGAGATACGCGTAGGCTTGCTCCGGCGTGCGCATGTCCGGCTCGGAGACGATTTCAGCGAGCGGCGAGCCGCAGCGGTTGTAATCGATGTACGCCTTTTGCGCCGATTGGGCAAAACCTTCGTGCAAGTTCTTGGCAGCGTCTTCTTCGACGTGCAGCCGGGTGATGCCGATGCGTTGCCGCACTCCGTCGGGCCTGCCCGCCGTGGCGGGTTCGATTTCCACCCAGCCGCCGGTTGCCAGCGGCAACTCGTATTGCGAAATTTGATAGCCCTTGGGGAGATCCGGGTAGAAGTAATTCTTTCGCGCGAAGCGCGAATGCTCGTGCACCGTGCAATTCAACGCCAGCGAAGCGCGTACGGCCATTTCGATGACCCGCTTGTTCAGGATCGGCAGCGTGCCCGGCAGGCCCAGGCAGACGGGGCAGGTGTTCGCATTGGGTGGATCGCCGAAGCGTGTGGAGCAGCCGCAGAAGATCTTGGTGTTCGTCAGCAGTTGGACGTGGACTTCCAAGCCGATGACCGGCTCGTACTTCGCGAGCACTTCGGGCCCGATGTTGGCGGTATCTGGCTCTGCTTTCGCCATAGGGGAGTCAGAATTATAGCATCAGCTTGGCTAGGCTCCAGATACGGCGGACGAAAGCGCGGCAGACAGGCGCTGGTAGGCGGCGATAGCGTTGCGGGCGGTGATGGTCAGGTTGGCGGGGAGCTGACCGGGGTGGAACCAACGGACCGCACGGGTCTTGTCCGGCTCGCGATTGCTGGCCTTGCCGCTCAGGATGCGACCCAGATAGGCCGGGGCGACCCAGTGCTGGCCTTCCTCGGGGAGGCAATGGTCGGTGACGCAGAGCAGGCGCTCGATGGCGATCTCGACGCCCACCTCTTCGAGCGCCTCGCGCACCGCGCACTTCTCGAGGGGCTCGAAGAAGTCGAGCTTGCCGCCGACGATGCTCCAGCAACCGGCTTCGGGCGGCCGCTTGCGCAGGGTCAGCAGGATCCGGCCGCGCTTGTCGATCAGCAGGACGCCGACGCCGACTTTGGGCCGGCTGGCCTGAGGGAGCTCGATAGCGCTCATGGATTCACCTCGCAGTTTGCTGATCGGCGTGCAGCGCCGGTTGACGGAGTGCGGGAAAGAAACGCTCGGCGAACGCCAGCCCGCCGAACAGAAGCGCGGCATAGAGCGCGTCGCCGCCGAGCGTGTTCCAGAAGAGTGGCAGTCCGGTGAGGTAGCACGCGATCAGCCCGGCGGGGGTGCGGGGGAAACCATCGAGGAAGGCCCAGACACCGACGTTGGTGACGAGGAAGAACTGAGTGGCGCCCAGGAGGGTCACCCCTGAAATGCGCAAGGTGCTTCTGCGATCGCGGATCCAGTAGCCGAGGGCCACGTTGATGAGAAAGCTGGCGTACACGATGGGCATCAGCTTGTGAAAGCCGACAAAGATATCGCCGGCGAACAACGCCAGCAGGGGAAACAGAAACGCGAGGCGGCGGTCCTTGACCACGGCGCCGGAGAAGAGCGCCATTGCGCCCACCGGCGTGAAATTCCAGGGGTGGGGCGCGATGCGCACAGCCGCGGCAAACGCGATCATCGCCAAGACAACAACGGTGCGAACCGCCATGCTTTCTTTCCGCGAGGCTTCTGAGTTCATTTTGTTTTCTCCTCCACTGGCAATAAGTCACAGAAGACGAAGGAATCGCGTTCGATCACTTCTCCGGTGCGAACCGGGATGGGGTTGCGAAAAATAGGTCCGTCGAAAACGAAGGTGTGGAACTCGCCATTTTCGCCGCAAGGATCGATCCCTGGCGGCAAATCCTTGAAAAATGCCTCGTCGAGCTCGCGCCCGGCGAAGCTGCGGTCGAGAACTTTCCCGTCGACGCAGACGGCAATGGAGCGGAACTTGAGGGAATGGAAGTGACGGATAAGCTCGCGGGTGTCGCGCTTCCAGATGGGGAATCGCGCGGTCATGCCGATGCGGGCCAGGTTTTTCTCGCGATAGGCGCGGAGGTCTTCCAGAAAAATGTCGCCGAAGGCGACGGAGCGGATGCCGTCGGCGTAGTGGATGCGCAAAGCCTCTTCCATGCGCGCTTCGTAGATGGGGTTGCCGCATTGCGGAGGAATGCGGACTTCGTGGAGCGGCAATCCGATGGATTTGGATTGGCGCTCGAGAAGCTCGCGGCGGACGCCGTGCATGCTGATGCGTTCGTAGCCTTCGGTTACGGTGGTGAGCAAAGCGGCGATGCGGACGTCGTTGCGTTGGAGCAGGGCGTGGAGGGCCATGGCGGAGTCTTTGCCGCCACTCCAGCAGAAGAGGATGGGTTCGGGCATGGGTCGAGGCTCCAAGATCAGGTGAACTTGCCGAGTTGGGGCGCAGCATGCTGCGCCCCTACGGGGAAGGAGATGGGCGCCGGTGGCGTTGGTTCCAGCGCGAGCATTAGTTGCGGCCGCTGAATTGGTATTTCACGCCGACGCGGGCGTCGCGGCCGAGTGCGGGGTAGCCGATGGCGTCCTGGTATTGCTTGTCGAAAAGGTTGGTGGCGCGGGCGTAGAAGGTGAGGCCGCGGCCGAAGGTGTAGCTGCCGGCGACGTCGAAGCGGGCGTAGCCCGGGTTGCGGGTGAAGCCGAGGCCGAGAAAGTCGCTGTCCGTGCGAGGGCCGGTGAAATAGCCGGCCATGGTGAAGCTGAAGCGGCGGTACGCGGCGTTCAGGGTCATCGAACCGGACTGCGGCGGCCGGCGCAGCAGGTGGTTGCCCGGGATTTCCGCGAGATCGAAGGCGTTGGGAGAGACGAGGACGCGACTGTCGTCGTAAGAATAGTTGCCGGCGAGGTTGAACCAGTGGAGGAAGTGAGTTTCCGCCGAGAGGTTGACGCCGCGAGCGCGCGCCAGGTCGGTATTGAAATAGTTGCCCCAGAAGGAAGGGCAACCAGCGGGCTGCGGTATCGTGCAGCCACTTCCGGGGAAGCAGTCCGTGAAACTAATGATGTCGTAGAAGCGGTTGGAGAAATACTCGGCGGAAACTTTTACGCGGTCGTTGTCGAGCTTTTGCTCGATTCCGGTGTTCCAGGTTTTGCTTTCTTCCGGCTTGAGCGCAGGATTTCCCGGAGAGCAGGGACTACTGCCGTAGGACTGGCTGAACTGGGGCTCGATGATGCCTTCGCCGTAGAAGATGCGATAGCGCGTGTCGCCCCAGAAACCCTTGCCGTAGCGCAAGGCGAGAGACGCGCCGACGCGCGGGACGACACGGGTGCCGAAATTGCCGTTGGCCTCGGCGCGCACGCCGAAATCCAAAGACGCGCGGGGATGCGGCAGGTAGCGGAAATCGAGATAGCCACCCTGATTGTTGCGGCGCAAGTGGCCGATGCCGAGGAACGAAATGTCGGCGTTTTCGACTTCATATTGATAGCCGGCGGTGGCGCTGAATTTGGAAAGGATGTAGCTGGACTGCGCGTTGAGGCTGGCGCGATTGAATTTGCTGGTGCTTCCCGGGTCGGTGAAATCGCAGAATTCGGCGGTGGCGACGGCCGCGGGATTGGTCTGCGGACAACCGGCGAAGGGGTCCGTGGCGTAAAAACTTTGGAGGGGATTGGCGCTGAAGTCGCGATTGTAGGATTCCGAGCCGCCAATCTCGTGATGCCAGTGCGTGCCGGTGACGAAATCCCAGCGGGCGTTGGCGCTGAAGTCTTCGAGATCGTTGATGGTGTGAAGGCTGGGAGGCTCGAGCAGGGTCTGGCCGGGGATGCCGGCGTCGCTGGTGTTGTTGCGGAGCGAGAGGCGGAGCTGATTGGTGTCGCTGAAGCTGTAGCCGAAATTGCCGGAGAGGGTGCGGTTGCGGAAGGAATCGTTGGGTCCTTGGCCGTCGGTTTCGAAGTAGGAGCCCGCGCCGGAGTAATCGAATTTGCCGAGCAAGCCGCTGAGCTGCGCGCCGCCGCGCCCGCTCGAGAACGTGCCGCCTTCGCCGAAGATGCTGAAGGCCGGGACGCGCGTGTCGCCGCGATGGGTGAAGACTTGAATGACGCCGGCGACGGCGTCGGTGCCGTAGATGGCGCTCTCCGCTCCCCGGACGACTTCGACTTTGTCGATGTTGTCGAGCGTGAAGTTGGAGAAATCGATGGCACCGCCAGGATCGTTTACGGTGGCGCCGTCGATCAAGACTTTCGTGTGGTAGGAATTTCCGCCGTCCAAGAAAAAGGAGGTCAAGCCGCCCTCCGGGCCGGTTTTGCCGATGGCGAGTCCGGGAGTGAAGAGCAGCAGATCGGCGAGCGGGACGGCTTGGCGCTGGTCGATTTCCTCGCGCGTGATGAGGGTGACGGAGGCGGAGGTGTCTTGGACGAGAGTGGGCTCGGCTTGCGCGGTGACGACGACGCTGGAAGAAAGGCGCTCGAGGTCGAGGCGCAGATCGAGCTTGCGAGAGTGACCGGCGGCGAGGTCGAGAACGAAATCGCGCGAGACGAAGGACGAACGGACGAATTGCACGTGATAGCGGCCCGGAGGAAACGCGAGGGCGTACGCGCCGTCGGTGGTGGACGTCGCCGCCCAAACCTGTGCGCCGACGACGCCGTCGAGTTGGGCGGTGACCCGCACTCCAGCGACGCCGCCCCCGCTCGAGTCCTGCAAGGTGCCGGAAAGATGAGCGTCGGAGGAATCGGACTGCGCTTGCAAAGAAAAAACGGAAACAGCGAAGAAGAGAAGAGCAAAAAAAGCGGAATGCAGAAAAGTTGTTTTCATTTTTCCTCCACTCCCTCACGCGTGGGAGCTTGAAGGCTGGCCTGGCGATGGAAGAAAATCGCGCGGGCTGCGAACTTCGCCGGTCTCCTGGCTTGGCGGTAGAGTGGGCTCGTGTGGAGAGCCGCTGCGGGCCTTCCCGCGACGCCGCCCGTCTGTGGTGCTTGACGAGCGAATCGCCGCAGTGGCGAGCGCAGTACTGAATCCGCCGTACAGTCGCGCGTCGGCGACGGCTTAACTTGCTGTGGCGGGGCCTTTCGATCAGGCCGGAACCCAGCAAGTGCAACCCGTAAGGTTGCCCCGTCTTCCCGTGCACGAAGTTCGCGGTGATTGTGAGGGGCGCGAGGCCCACTGTGGGTGACGATGTGCCGCGGAAAAAACCGCGGCGCCGGGGTAAACGAGATGCGGAGCGCGTTACGTTCCGGTTAAAACGCTCACACGGGGACGCCCGGACGAGCCGAGCTCCACGGAGAGCGATGTCTGAAAAACCTGTTCGAGCAATTCGCGCTGGTACACGGCAGCGGGCGGACCCACGCGCAAGCTCTTGCCGCGCTGGAGAAGCACAACTTGATCCGAGTATTCGGCGGCGAGGTTCAACTCGTGAGTGACGACGACGACGGTATAGCGATTCTCGGCAGAAAGGCGCCGCAGCGTTTCCAGCAAGTCGACCTGCGCGCCGATGTCGAGGTGCAAGGTCGGCTCGTCGAGTAAGAGAAGCAACGGCTGCTGCGCCAGAGCACGCGCGAGGATGACGCGCTGCTTTTCGCCACCGGAGATTTGATCCATCCAGCGATCGCTGAGGTGTTCCGCGCCGACCTGCGCGAGGGCGTTGCGGGCGATCGCGACGTCGCGTTCGGTTTCAAACCGCAGAGAGCGGCCATAGGGATGGCGGCCTTGCAGGACAAATTCCCAGGCCCGCGATGGGAAGAGCAAGGGGCTCTCCTGCTGAACCATAGCGATGCGCTGGGCGCGCATTCGCGGGGAGAGCGTGTGGGTGACGAAACCATCGAGCAAGACGCGCCCGGAGAGCGGCTCGAGAGCGCCGGCAATGAGTTTCAGCAAGGTGGATTTGCCGCTGGCGTTGGGTCCGAGGACGGCGACGATTTCGCCGGGGCGCGCCTGAAAGCTGCTGGCTTCCAGCGTGAAGAGCGGCGCCTGAGAGGGATTCGGGGAATAGGCGTAGCTGACCTGCTCGACGCTCAAGCGAATTTCGCCGGATGCGCGCGAGGCATCGACGGAGTGCTGCGCGGCCGAAGAGGGCGAAGTGCGGGTAGCGCCACTCATGCCAGCCGCCTTCGCAACAGGTAGATGAAGAGCGGAGCGCCGGCGAGAGCCGTCATTGCGCCGACAGGGAGTTCGTTGGGCGCGACAACCGTGCGGGCGAGAGTATCGGCGATGACGAGGGCAATCGCGCCGCCGAATGCGGCGGTGGGGATCAAGACGCGATGGTCGGAGCCAAATATGAGGCGCATCACGTGCGGCACGAGCAAGCCGACGTAGCCGATCACGCCGCTGACGGAGACGGCGAGTCCAGTCAAAATGGAGGCGGCGATATAGACGACGAGACGCACGCGCGGCACATCCACGCCGAGGTGCATGGCTTCTTTTTCGCCGGCGAGGAGGAGATTCAGGTCCGCGGCGGTGGTGTAGATAGCGCCGGTGGCGACGACGAACCCGATGCCGAGGACCCAGCGCAGATTCTGCTGTAAGGAAATAGAGAGGTCGCCCATGAGCCAGAAGGTCATGCCGTGGAGATCGCGGCCGGTGAGGGTGGTCATGAGAAACATGATGATGGCGGAAAGAAAGGAAGCGGAAATGATGCCGGCGAGGAGCAGCGTACCACTGTCAATTTGACCTTCGCGGCGGCCGAGGAAATAAACCGCGGTGATGGTGGCGGCAGCGCCGAGGAAGGCGCCGAGAGGCGTGAACAGGGCGGCGAGGGACGGCGGGACTGCAAGGTGGGGCTCGGCGATGAGCGCGAGGACGGCTCCGAGAGCGGCGCCGCTGGAAACGCCGAGGACGTAGGGATCAGCCAGGGGATTGCGAAGGAGCGCCTGAAAGCTGGTACCGGCGACGGAGAGGGAAGCGCCGACGAAAATCGCCAGGATGATGCGCGGCAAACGAATGTCGCTGATGATCATGCCGTAGTCGCTGGAAATGGCATTGGTTTGGCGCAGGAGCACGCTGACGAGGTCGCGGCCAAGACCGTAAAGAGAGACCGGCACGGCGCCAAATTTCAGCGCAACAATAACGACCACGAACAAAATTGCTGCGAGGATGCCGCAGCGCACGAGGAGTCGCCAGAGCGTCAGAGGGCGCACGCAGTTTCCTCTGTGATCGGAGAACGTTGCGCCGCGAATCCGGAACGACGCGATGGAAAGCAGGGACATGCTTGGCGGCACGGTGTTTTGAGGAATCACGTTGTGGTTGACGCTGTCCGGTTTGACCGCGCCTTTTTCCGGCTTATAGGGGAAAGCTTCGGGATGAAGCTGCTTGGCCAAACCCTCAATCGCGACAACGATGCGGGGTGCGGGGCGGTTGACCGCGTCGCTGACCAGCGCGTAGTGGTGACTCCGGACGGCATCCAGAATACGCCATCCCGGAAGACTGGAGAGCGTTTCGACATCGGGCGGAGCGGCTTCCGAGTGCGATTCGACAAAAATCAGGAATTCAGGCTGCTGGCGGACGACTTCTTCGAGACTGATCTGCGGCCAGTTCTGCGAGGAGTCGACGATCGAAACGGCGCCGGCATGGAGAAGCGCATCGGCGATGAAGGTGTCTTTGCCGATGGAAATGAGCGGCTCGGTCCAAACGACAAAGAGAACGCGGCGCTGCGGGAGTGAAGCAATGCGTTGCTGGGTGTCGGCCAAGCGGCGCTGGAGATCTTTGGCGATGGCGACGCCGGCGTCGGGCTGCTCCCAGCAAGTCGGCGAGGCGCTGCGTGGAGGAGATGATGTCGTCAACGGTGTGAGGGTCTGTGGCGTAGGAAGGAATGCCGAGATCGGCGAGAGCGCGGACGGTATCGAGGCGATTCAGGCTCTTGGTCACGAGCACGAGATCGGGGTGCAGAGCGACGATGGCTTCGAGGCTGGGATTGATGGCGCCGCCGACTTTGGTTTTTTTCTGGGCTTCGGGCGGGAAATCGCAGTAGTCGGTGTCTCCGACAAGGCGCTCTTGCAAACCGAGGGCGTAGATGGTTTCCGTCAAACTGGGCGCGAGAGAGACGATGCGGTGAATGGATTGAGGAATGCGGATGGTGCGGCCGATTTCGTCAGTGATTTCGCGAGGTGCGGGCGCGTCGGACGGAGCGGTGACGGGCGGGAACGGCGATGTCTGAGCGTGCAGCAGCGCGGAGCAAAACAGCGCCGCAGCCACGACACGCGCGGCGGTCCTCAACATCTTGCTGGCAAGAAACGCTTGCTGCACGAATCTCCCCTGGCTGGCGAGATGATTTTCGTCCGCCGACGAAGGTATCAACGAAAAAGCCCCATGCGAGTTGCGATGGGGCTCCCGGCGGCGCTCTTTCTCGCGAAAAGCGCAGTCTTTCTGAGGCGTGGGAGGGTAGCCTGGCTTACGGCGTTGCAGCCGATCACAGTGGCGGGACCGCGGCCGATTCGCACGGCCTTCCCCGCTTCCCTTGCCTGCAAATTAAGGTACGAGTGTATGTCGCGCATCGGGGGGTGTCAATGTGGGGGAAAGCGCCCGCTTCAGAAAGCGGCCCCTACAGGCGCAAACATTACAGCTGGGTGCGGGTGGCGTTGAGGTTCTTCGGGCATCCTCACCGGATGCCCTCAGAATTACCGTGGGTGGCGCGGTGTTACAGGTGTTGTACGCGGTGACATCGTGCCGAGATGGGGCGCAGCGTGCTGCGCCCCTACGATGACAGCTGCGAACTGGCTGTGGGCCTTAACGGTTTTTCCAGTTGGGTTTGCGTTTTTCGACGAGGGCGCGGAGGCCTTCCTGGGAGTCTTCGAGGCGGTAGAGCTCGTTGAGGAAAATATTCATGGACTGCTTGAGGCCGTCGCGAAGCGAGAGGCCCATTCCGCCGAGGATGGCTTTTTTTGCCATGGTCAGGACAGGGCCGGAGTGCGCGGAGATGCGGGCGACGAGATCTTCGACGCTCTTTTCGAGTTGCGCCTCGGGGACGAGGCGGTTGACCAGGCCGAGCTCCAGGGCGCGCTCGGCGGTGACGGGTTCGCCGGTCAAGACGATTTCGAGTGCGGTCTTCGGGCCGACGAGATACGGGAGGATCGTCGAGGCCAGGGGCGGGAACACGCCGATGCTGATTTCCGGCTGCGCGAAGCGCGCCTTGGGAGTGGCGATCACGAGATCGCCGAACGCGGCGAGCTCCGCGCCTCCGCCGATGGCGGGGCCGTTCACGACGCAGATGACGGGCTTGCCGACCTCGAGCATTCCAGAGAAGGCAGCGTGGAAGGCGTCGAGCATTTGGAAGACACGCTGGGACGTATACTCGCCGACGTCGATGCCGCCGCTGAAGACTTTGCAGGCCGAGTCGAGGACGATGAGTTTTGCGTCTTCGCGCTCGCCGGCGAAAGAGATGGCGTCGGCGATTTCGCGGAGCATCGCTTCGTTCAAGAGATTGTGCTCGGGACGGCTGAGCGTGATGCGGGCGACGCTGTTGTCGATGCGGAACTTTACGAACTCAAATTGCTCGGGACTTCGCCGGACGTGCTGGGTCGTATATTCTTCGGTAGTGACAGCATTGACGGGCTCAATCATCGAGGGCCTCCAAGAGATTCAGCGCGATACGGCCTTGTCAGGCGGCAAATTCGATCAAAATCGATGCTAGCACAGGGTTCCGACGAACTTGGGACAGCAAGGGAGAGACGTGCGCAAACGGTCTGCGGCGGTGATGTTGCTTGCGTTGGGGCTTGCTTGCGGTGCATGGGCGTGTAATCGACTGGGCACGGGTGCCGGGCGCGGAGCAGGATTCGTGGCAACATCAAGTCACCGCGGGCAGACGACGACGATGAGAACAGACATTGCTACCGCTACGCGCTTCACCGGCGCGACGGATGCGGCAGGGTTTCCGGTGGACTCGGCGTGGGAAATTGCGGCACCGGTCCGCTTCAGCGCGGATTGGCAGGGCCTGCATGCCGATCCGCAGCGAGAGACACGAGTGCGATTGCTGTGGAGTCCAGATAGCTTGTATCTGGAGTTTGAGGCGGCGTATCGGGTGATTACGGTGTTTCCTGACGCAGATGCCGATGGCCGCAGGGATCAACTTTGGGATCGCGACGTGTGCGAGGCGTTTCTTCAGCCTGATCCGGCGGAGGTTCGGCACTACAAGGAAATCGAGGTCGCGCCCAATGGATTCTGGATCGATCTTGCAATCGGGCCAGGAGAAAAGCGGGATTTGCAGAGCGGGCTTCGCCGGCGCGTGGATGTTGACACAGCCGGGAAGAGCTGGCGGGCGGTGCTGGCGTTGCCGATGAAGAGCTTGGTGCAACATTTTGATTCGTCGGTGGTGTGGCGGGTTAATTTTTATCGTGTCGAGGGTGCGGCAGAGCCAAGGTTTTACTCGGCGTGGCAGCCGACGCGGATGGCTCAGCCGAATTTTCATGTGCCGGAGGCGTTTGGGCGGTTGGTTTTTGCGGGCGGGGGCGGGAGATAGCGAAATGCGAAGGGGTTGCTTGCTCCGCGGCATGCGGGGTGGCGGGGTTGACGCGCACAGCCAGAAATGGCTGTGCCACAGGACGCAAGGGTTGAGCCGCGCCCCACTCATCCTGATCCTGATAGCGGGTTTCTTTTTTGGCCCGGCGCTGATGCGGGCGGATGCTGCGCAGAAGGCGGCCGGAGACAATTCGCCGCAGGTCACGAAGGTTGAGCCGCCCAACTGGTGGATTGGGCTGACGCCGGAGGTCATGGTGCTGCTGTCCGGGCGGGGCCTGGAGGCTACGAAAGTCGAGTGCAATCTGCCGAGCATTTTGGTGGAGCGAACACAGGCGACCGCGGGCGGCACGTATCTGTTCGTGTGGCTGAAGTTTGGTGCGGACCTGAGATCGGGGACGGCGGTTTGCCGGATCACCGCGCCGGCTGGAATGGCATCGTTCGAGTTGCCGCTGGCGTCGCGCACGGAAACCGTCCACAGATTTCAAGGGATTGCGACGAACGACGCGATCTACTTGATCATGCCGGACCGCTTCGCGAACGGCGATCCCACAAACGACGAACCGGCTGAGGCGCGCGGCTCGCACGACCGGTCGAAGGCGCGCGCTTACCACGGAGGCGATTTGCGGGGGATTCGCGAGCACCTCTCGTATTTGAAGGATCTCGGCGTCACGACGGTGTGGCTCACGCCGATCGTGAAGAACGGAGCCGCGCAGGACTATCACGGCTACGGTGCAGTGGATTTGTACGATGTCGAGCCACACCTCGGGACGCTGCGAGATTACCAGGAACTCGTGACGGCGGCGCACCAACAGCGGATGAAGATTCTTTTCGACATTGTGCCGAACCATGTCGGTCCGAAACATCCATGGGTGACGAATCCGCCGCTGGCGGATTGGTTCCACGGGACACTTCAGCAACATACAAACTCATCGTCGCCGCTGAAGGGATCGTTTTATGGGCAGACGGACGCGCAGGCCGCGGGACACGACCCGTTCGAAGTCCTGGTTGATCCGCACGCGCCGCCGCGACTGTCGCGCAGCCTGACGGAAGGATGGTTTTTCGGCGTTCTGCCGGACATGAACACGGAGAATCCAGTGGTGGCGCAGTATTTGTTGCAGAACGCCATTTGGTGGGCGGAGTCGTCGGGACTCGACGGGTATCGCGTGGATACGTTTCCGTACGTGCCGCGGCAATTCTGGTCGCGGTGGCACGCCGGACTGAAGAGGATTTATCCGCGACTGACGACGATCGGCGAAGTGTTTCATCCCGACCCGAGCGTAACTTCCTTCTTTGGCGGCGGGCAGAAACGATACGACGGCATCGATTCGGGCGTGACCACGGTTTTCGATTACCCGATGTATTTTGCCCTGCGCGACGTATTGCTGCACGGCGCACCGGCCGGACGGCTCGCTGATATTCTGCGGCACGATTCGCTGTACGTGCGGCCCGACGAGTTGGTGACGTTTTTCGCGAATCATGACGTGTCACGGCTTGCGAGCGCGGAGGGGAGTTCCGCGGCGAAACTGAAACTGGCGTTCGGCTTGACTCTGACGTTGCGGGGCATCCCGCAACTCTACTATGGCGACGAAATCGGCATGGCCGGCGGCGGCGACCCCGACAATCGCCGGGATTTTCCCGGAGGCTGGTCTGAGGATTCGCGGAATGCCTTTACGGTGGAAGGCCGGACACCGGAGCAGCAGGCCACGTTTGCATACGTCCAAACGCTGCTGCGGTTGCGGCGGGAACATCCGGCGCTGTCGAGCGGCCGGCTATGGGATCTCGCGTCAGACGAATCGACGTTCGTTTTCGTGCGTGAAACGGAAGAGGAAAGCGTGCTCGTGGTGTTCAATAGTTCCGAGCAGGCTAAGGAGCTGCGCGTTTCGTTGAACGATACGCCGGCGCAGGGCTTTCAGGGCTTGTCTCCACTCTTTGGCGATGCCAAGGTGGAATTTTTGGGCAAGGAGTTGCACATCAGCGCGCCGGCGGAGTCGGTTTCCATTTATTTGTTGAACTGAGGGGACGCGAACTGCGGCTTGGCGGAAGGTTTATCATTCCGCTTGCTCGTGAATTAGCGAGTTTGGGCTTCAACCTCAAAGGCGGCGGCAAGCCGCCGCACTCCGAGGGTAGCGGAATACCAGCGATATCGTAGAATATGGCTTGGGGGGGTGGGGACGTGGGGCTTGCGGCGCCGAATGATGCGCGTCAATTCGCCGCGGGCTGCGAATCGGGGTACAAAGACAATGGAGGAACAATGACCAAGGTGATCGTGCCATTGATGTGCGTGCTGTTTTGCGCGGCCGCGCTGGTGGGCGGCGAGAAGACTGTCTATGACTTTACGCTGAGCAGCATCGATGGCCAGCCCACGCCGTTGGCCGCTTACAAGGGCAAGGTGGTGATGCTTGTCAACGTGGCCAGCCGCTGCGGCTTCACACCTCAGTATTCGGCGCTGGAATCAATCTATGAGAAGTACAAGGACCGCGGCTTCGTGATCGTGGGAATTCCGGCGAACAACTTCGGATTTCAGGAGCCCGGCACGAATCAAGAGATCAAGACGTTTTGCTCGAGCAAATACAACGTAACATTTCCAATGATGGCGAAAGTTTCCGTGAAGGGCGACGACAAGACTCCGCTGTACCAGTATTTAACGGACACGTCGGCGAATCCGAAGACGGGCGGAGAGATTCAGTGGAACTTCACGAAGTTCCTGGTTGGCCCGGACGGGCAAATCGTCGCGCGGTTTGAACCCAAAGTGACGCCGGATTCGCCGGAAGTCACCGGTGCGATCGAGACAGCTCTGTCTTCGCTGAAACACTAGCACAGCGCGGCGGACACCCGCGGTTTCCAGAAGTGGCGCAGCGCTCGGAGAGTTGCTGCGCCACCAGTGCCGTCTGGCGCCGTGATCCTCAGAAACACTTCAGAAAATGCCAACTCTTTCCCTCCAAAATGTAACCAAGGACTACCTGACGGACGGCCAGCGTGTGCGGGCGCTGGATGAGGTGTCACTGGAAGTCGATCGAGGGGAATTTGTCGCGCTGGTGGGCCGAAGCGGCTGTGGAAAGTCCACGCTGCTGAACCTTGCCGGTGCGATGGATTTTCCGAGTTCGGGCCAAGTGCTGCTGGATGGAGTCTCGACGTCCGCGGCGAGGGATGCGGAGCTGACGCGGCTGCGGCGGGAGAAGATCGGCTTCGTTTTTCAATCGTTTCAACTGCTGCATACGCTGACCGTTTTCGAGAACGTCGAGTTGCCCTTGCTTCTGGCAGGAAAACCGAACGCGCGTGCGGAGGCTCGCGAACGCCTCGCATGGGTGGAGCTGGAAGGTCTGGGCGACCGGTATCCCCACCAACTCTCGGGCGGGCAGATGCAGCGCGTAGCGATCGCGCGGGCGTTGATTCACGGGCCCAGCATTGTGCTGGCCGATGAGCCCACGGGCAATCTTGATACGTCGACTGGGAACGTCATTCTCGAATTGCTGCAACGCATGACGCGCGAGCAAAATACGGCGACGATCATCGCGACGCACAGCGTGGAAGCGGCCGCGCTCGCGAGCACGGTGGTGCGGCTGCGGGATGGAAAAATCCAGGAAATCAGCCGGCGCTGAAATGTCACGCATTCTGCTCTTCTATCGAATGGTGGTTCGCCCGCAGTTGGCGGAGCCGGCGCGCACGGCGCTGACGGTTCTGGCGATCGCGTTGGGCGTGGCCGTTGTGCTGGCGATTGATCTTGCGGGCACGGCTGCGACGGGATCGTTTCCACTCCTCGATGGAGACTTTGGCGGGTGACAGCGATCTCGAGATCACGGCGACTGGTGGAGTGCCGGAGAGCGTGGTAGGAACTCTCGCGGCGCTGCCGTATTCAGTGCGGTTTTCCCCGCGCATCGAGGACTACGCCGTCGTCGTCGACAGCAAGCAGACGGTTCCTCTTTTGGGCCTCGATTTGGTGGCGGAGAGCAGCAACCACGAAGGCGTGGCGTCCGGCGTCAATATCAAGGAACTACGAGACGCGCTGAGGTACCTGGGTGAGTACGACAGCATTTGGGTTGGCGAGAGCCTGGGGCGAAAGCCAGGAGATCGCATCTCGCTGCTGATCAACGATCAGGTTCGCGCGTACGTAGTTCGCGGCATATTCCCGGACTCGAATGGAAATGCCCTTGCGATTGTGATGGATCTTGCGGCCGCACAACGGGCGCGGAACAGATTTGGGATTGTTGACCGGATTCTCGCGAGAGTTCCGCAAACGCCGCGGCTCGAGGAATGGATGCAACGTTTCAAGGTGGCGCTGCCGGCGGGCGTCGAAGTTCGGGCGGCAGGAACCGGCACGAATGAAAATCGCCGCATGCTGGCGGCATTTCGCTGGAACTTGCAACTGCTCAGCTACATCGCTCTGGTGGTCGGCGCGTTCCTGATTTACAACACGATTTCGGTGTCGGTGGTGCGCCGGCGGTCGGAGATTGGACTCGTGCGCGCGCTCGGTGCGAGCCGCGGCGCCATTCTTGCCGCGTTTCTTGGGGAAGCGGCCAGCTTCGGTTTCGTTGGAGCGGTGATCGGGTTGCCGCTGGGACGAGTGATGGCCAGCGGCGCCGTCAAAATGATGGCGGCCACGGTCGAATCGCTCTACGTGAGCAGCCGGCCAGGCTCGATTGAGCTGAACGCCGGGTCGGTGCTGCTGGCGATGGTCGTTGGAATTGGCGTTGCCGTCGCCTCCGCGTATTCACCCGCGCGTGAAGCGTCGCTTGTCGCACCGGTCGAAGCGATGGCGCGCGGCCGGAGGGAATATACGGCGCGCGTTCACAAAGGACGCGATCTGTTGTGGGCGCTGGCACTGGGAGGCGGTGCTGCTGCGGCCTCGCGAGCGCCTGCCGTTGCGGGGAAGCCTTTGTTTGGTTACGTCGCGGGCCTTCTGCTGATCATTGCGTCGGCGTTGGCGATCCCCGCGTTTGTCGACGCGATCACTCGTGTTGCCTCTATCCCGCTCGGAAAGATCCTAGGCGTCGAAGCACTGCTAGCGTCGCGAAGCCTTTCCGCTTCGCTGCGCCGCACGTCCGTGCTGGTGGGAGCGCTGTCTACCGCGATCGCCATGATGACCTCGGTCGGCATCATGGTGGGGAGCTTTCGACAGACCGTGCTTCTATGGATGGGCGACCAGTTGCCTGCCGATCTTTACATGCGGCCGGCTGGTGATCCCGCGGCGGATCGCCATCCTCTTATTTCCCCGGAGCTCGCCGACAGCATTGCGCGGTTGCCGGGCGTTTCGGCGATCGACCGGCTGCGCGAGTACGAGATCAGCTACGACGGCATGCCTGCGGGCCTGGGATCCGTCGAGCTGAATGTTCTGCGTTCGTACCACAGCGCCGATTTTCTGTCTGGCCGCTCGACAGACCAAGTGCTCAGCGAACTGAGCAACGCGAATGCGGTAATCGTCAGCGAGCCGTTCGCCAACAAGCATCACGTGCGAGCCGGCGATTTTATCGCGCTGACGCTGGGAGAGGCGCGGGCGTCCTTTCGCATCGTGGATGTTTACTACGACTACTCGAGCGAGCGCGGCAGCGTCCTGATGGATCGTACGACCCTATTGCGCTACCTGCCCGATCCGGCGCCGTCGAATCTCGCGATTTACGTCGCTCCGGATGCCTCACGTGGAGAGCGTGCGTGCGGAGATCGCACGAGCGCCCACGGGGCATCGCGTTCTGGTCTTCTCGAATCGCGATCTGCGCGGTGAGGCGCTGCGGATTTTCGATCGCACCTTCGCGATCACTTATGCGCTCGAAGCGATAGCGGTGATCATCGCGGTGATGGGCGTCGCCGGTGCGCTTCTCGCGCTGGTGATTGACCGCCGCCGCGAATTGGGGCTGCTTCGCTTTTTGGGTGCGGCGTCCGGGCAAGTCCGCAAACTGATTATGGTGGAGGCCGGGCTCCTGGGCTTGCTTGCCACGCTGACGGGCGTGGCGCTGGGTTTTGCGTTGTCGCTCATTCTGATTTTCGTGATCAACAAGCAGTCTTTCGGCTGGACCATACGCTTTCACTGGCCGGTGGCGGTGCTGCTGGGCGCGTTGTCGCTGGTCTACGCGGCGACGGTTCTCGCCGGCTTGTATCCCGCCCAGGTTGCGGTACTCCTGCGTCCGATCGAGGTTGTTCATGAGGAGTAGGCTTGCGTGCCTCGCGGGCATGCTGCTGATGGTGCAAGCGCTGGCGGCGCAATATCGCACGGCGTTGCCAGGCTATCGGTATGAATTTCCGCGCGACCATTTCAGCCATCCCGATTTCCAGACGGAATGGTGGTACTACACCGGCAACGTCCGGTCCGCGGACGGGCATCGCTTCGGATTCGAACTGACGTTTTTCCGCGAAGCCGTGGATCGCGATCCGGGCAAAACGGCCGCGTGGGACGTCCATGATCTGTACCTGGCCCATCTGGCGTTGAGCGACCTCGACGGCGGGCGTTTTTACCACGCGGAACGCACCAATCGCGCCGGACCGGGTCTCGCCGGCGCCAGCGAAACGGACGGGCGCATCTGGAACGGCAACTGGGAAATCCGATGGCAAGGCGGCGAACAGAAGCTGCAAGCGGTTGACGATCGTTTTGCGCTGCGCTTCACATTGCGCTCTGAGAAGGCACCGGTGATTCACGGAGAAAACGGCGTCAGCCAGAAAGCCGCAGGTCCGGGCCGGGCGTCACACTATATTTCGCTGACGCGGCTGGTTACGAACGGTCAAATCTCGCTGGCGGGAAAGGACTTCGATGTCGAGGGGCTTGCGTGGATGGATCACGAGTTCTTCACGCATCAGCTCGAGACCGATCAGGTGGGCTGGGACTGGTTGAGCTTGCAGCTCGACGACAAGACGGAGCTTATGTTGTTTCGCATCCGCCGCAAGGATGGTTCGATCGATCCGTATTCCGCGGCCACCTTTGTCGATGCAACAGGGGCGAGCACACATCTGCGGGCTGGGGAGTTTACGCTGCTACCTGTGAACGATACGTGGACAAGCCGCGTCACGCACGCGGTGTATCCGATCCGCTGGAAGATTTCGGTTCCAAGCTTGGGCATCGAACTGGAAGCGAAAACTCCGCTTCCATCGCAGGAGAATGGCCGGCAGCACGAAGCTTGCACCGAGCTATTGGGAAGGAGCCATCACGCTGAGCGGGCGCAAAGGGCAGTCTCCGCTTCGTGGAGCCGGCTACCTGGAAATGACGGGTTACGACCGGCCATTTGAAATGGGTACTGAGCAGTAGCGCGGAGAAACGCGGGAGCGCAGGGAACAAAATAAAGCAGCCGGAGCGCGAATGCGTCCGGCTGCTTACTTACAGCAGCACGCCCATGAGGTGTGCTGAGTCGTCGTGGCTAGCGTCCGCCAACGCCTCGTGTCTTTTCCCGCGTTGAGGTTTCGTCGGCACCGTAGGTGCGAGAGAACTCCTCCACTTGGCGCTCGGCTTCTTCTTTGGCGATCCCGTAGCGTTCCTGGATGCGCCCGACCAACTGGTCCCGCTTGCCGCTGATCATCTGGAGATCGTCGTCGGTCAACTTCCCCCACTTTTCCTTGATCTTGCCAGAGGCTTGCTTCCACTTCCCTTCAACTTGATCCCAGTTCATAGAACCTCCTAGGGTTTGGCCACGGTTGGACGCGTGGGTTCGCGTACAGCGTGGACACGTCGTCGTACTTGGATAGGAGATCACGCAGAAACGCGCAGGCGAATACAGTCAACTACTTAGCGTGAGTAGGGAAGAGGTGTAGCTGAAGCCTACCGCTGCAAAGCGGAGTAGCTGCTACAGCTAGGCATCGATAATACTGTTGCGGACGGCGTAGCGCACCAACTCGCTGACCGAGTGGCAATCAAGACGCCTCATGATGTTGGCGCGATGGGTTTCTGCCGTTTTCACACTGAGCCCCAGCGCCACAGCCACTTCCTTGCTGCTCTTGCCCTCCGCGAGAAGCTGCACGATCTCGCGCTGGCGAGGCGTCAAACGGCTATGAGGCGCGTCGGGTTCCGGCTTCTTGGGTTTCTTATCCAAGTAGCCGTCGAGCACCACCTGCGCCACCTTGGCCGTGAAAAATGTTTTGTTGCTGCGCACGGCGTTAACCGCGGTAACCAAGTCCCGACCGGCGTCGGACTTGAGAACGTAACCGCGTGCACCGGCATCGAGTACCTCGCGGATCAGAGGATCGGACTCATGCATCGTGAGAATCAAAATCTTCGCGCGCGCATCGTTCTTGATCATTTGCCGGGCAGCTTCCAACCCGTTGAGCGAGGGCATGCCGATGTCGAGAACGGTGACGTCGGGCTTCATTTCTTTGGCTTTTTCTACCGCCTCCCGGCCGTCGCTCGCTTCGGCAGTAACCTGCCATCCCGGCTGTGCCTCCAGCAGAGAACGCAACCCCTTTCGCACAATTTCATGGTCGTCTGCAATCAACAATCGCAAAGCTTCCATCGCGGGCCTCCCACGTGCTCGTTTAGTTTTTAAACAGTTTGCAGGTGGCCACTTCCCCACCGAACTCACCACCCGTTTGTCAGATGCTTCCAGGCCCCTAAGGCGTTACCACTGTACGCCACGGCGCTTCGCAGCCGCAACGTGCCGTCGCGCAAGTGAGGAGCATGCGGCGAGCCATTCGGACCTTGCGGAGGCCGTAAAACGCAAATGGCTGCAAGTAGTCCATTTACCCCCACTCGTGGTCCTAGTACGCAGGCGGCTGTTCGTCTCGCGTCCAGCACTTTTTACATGATCTCCGCGGAAAGTAGGGAGACTTTACTGTACAGCACTGAACGGCGTGGGGGCCGGCGCCGCGGCCGAGGAGGTACACGATGCTTCTAGTCCCAGTAAGGTCTCCGCGGTATGGAGCTATCGGCGGGAGCCCTATATAACCAATGCGAATAGCGGGCCTGTTTGAAGACGGACGAATCAATCACAGGCGAGACATCCACGTGAGGAGGCTTGTATGTTGCGTTGGGCTCTAGGATTTTTCATCGTTGCATTGGTTGCGGCGCTGTTTGGCTTCGCGGGCATTGCAGTGGCTGCGGCGGGGATCGCCAAGATCTTATTCTATCTGTTCCTGATTCTCTTCCTGGTCACGCTGGTAGGGCATCTCCTTCGTAGAACGTAGTGCGTGCCAAGCTGTAAGGGCGTCACAGAGGCCTGTGGAAATGATGTCAATTTCACGGCACGTTGAGGAGGAAATGTGAAGGGACTCGGGATAATCTTGCTGGTCATTGGAGTGCTCTGCCTGGTATACCAGGGTTTCACTTACACGACGCAAAAGAAGGTTTTGGATGTTGGTCCGATCCAAGCGACGAAGGAAGAACACCACACCGTGCCGATCCCACCGATCCTGGGCGCACTGGCGCTGATCGGCGGGGTGGTTGTTCTTATCTCGGATCGCCGAGGCGCTTAGATCCGAACAAATGGTTCGTTCTTACATGGGTCCGATGAGATTTGAAAAAGGAGGCAAGACTGATGAGGGTGTTGAACAAGAAGTTTTATGCGGTAATTCTGGCCAGTGCATTAGCCGGGCTTTTGTGGGCGCCAAGTTCACGGGCCAAGGCGAAAGACGACGAACAAAAGGAAAATGACCGTATTCAGAACGCGGGTACGGTAGTCAAAGAGATTCTGGACATTCCGGACGACATTCCGCAGGACCTGCTCGACAAAGCTCGCTGCGTGATTGTGTTTCCGTCGGTTCTGAAGGCGGCGTTCATCGTGGGCGGGAGTTACGGCCGCGGCGTGATGGTCTGCCGCACGCACCACTACACCGGTCCATGGGGCGCGCCGGCGATGATGGCTTTGGAAGGCGGGAGCTTCGGATTCCAGATTGGCGGTGAAGCGACCGACTTCGTCATTCTGCTGATGAACGATCGCGCAGCGGACAGCGTCCTTCACAGCAAGGTCAAGCTCGGCGGCGATGCGTCGATCGCGGCCGGCCCGAAGGGGCGCGACGCGGAGGCCAACACCGACGCAACCCTGAGGGCGGAGATGCTGAGCTATTCGCGTTCCCGCGGCGTGTTTGCGGGAGTTTCGCTGGAAGGCTCGACGCTCAGGCCGGACAACGATGCCAACAAGCGTCTCTACGGCAAGGACGTTTCGGCAGTGGAAATCATCGCGGAATCCAAGCTCGCCGCGCCCGAATCTGCGCATGCGCTCATCGCGCGTTTGCAGAAGGCTTCGCCGCACTTGAAACGGTAAAGCGCGGGTCAAGCCGGTGACCAAAAGGGCGGAGAGAAATCTCCGCCCTTTCCATTTTTCGTCAATGGCTTTCAGGACTCGTTGCCGGTAGCGTGGCCTCTGAGGCGCCCGAAAGAGTCTCCCATCCGCGGCGCGAGAGACTCCAATAGATGAGATATCCCGCGATCGCCGCGATAGCGAGCAATACGAATCCAGTTACCCACGCTTGCAGCACCAGCTCGCCGATCCCGAACATGCAGCAATACACCAGCGTGCAGCCCATGATCCAATCGAACGCGTTGGCTTTGAAATCGCGAACCGGCTTTATTTCCGGGGCCAGAATCGCGATACGCTTCCATCCGTGGACCGTCGGTTGTACGCGCCTGTAAAACTTGAGCAATCTCTCGTCGGACTCCGGGCGGGTCAGCAAAGTGGTCGCGAGCCACACGATGGTAGTCGCGGCTGTGGTGATTAGGGCTGTTTTCGCGAACACGACCGAAGTGTTTCCGGAAAACTCCAGGCTGCGCAGCGAAATGGACACGACGAACGCCGCAATCATCGCGGAGATTTCGCTCCAGGCATTGACGCGCCACCAGTACCAGCGGAGCATCAGCACGCCTCCGGTGCCTGCGCCCATTCCCAGAAGAAGCTGCCACGCGGACTGAATCGAAGTGATGTGTGCCGCGGTGTACCCGCTCAAAATCACGAGCAGCACGATGAAGAGCTTGCTCATCAGCACATAGTGTTTTTCGCTGCCCTCGCGCACTACGAAGCGGCGGTAAAAATCATTGATGAAGTAGGATGTCCCCCAATTCAGCTGGGTGCCTACGGTGGACATGAACGCCGCCAGGAATGCGGCGACCATCAAGCCACGCAGGGCCGGCGGAAGAAAATCGCGCAGCACCATCACGTAGCCTTTCTCGGGCTCCGCTGCAAATTCGGGGCTGGGATGGAGTCCCCCGTAAGGCGAATACACGGCTACGGCCACAAGGCCGGTGACGACCCACGGCCACGAGCGCATGGCGTAGTTTGCGATGTTGAACCACAGCGTCGCCCCCAGCGAATTTTTCTCGTCCTTGGCACTGAACATGCGCTGTGCGACGTATCCGCCACCGCCGGGTTCCGCTCCCGGATACCAACTGGCCCACCATTGCACGCCGAGATAGAGCACGAAGGTAAGCACGGGCAGCGTCCAAATTGCGTCCGTGGTCCATCCCAAATGGAAAGAAGGAAAGAAAGAGGTCACCGAGCCGGTCGATTGTCCGGTTTGCCGCAGCGTGTCGTTCACATGGGAGAGTTGAATTTTGAGCAGCGTCATTCCGCCGACTTTTGCGACCGCCACCCACGCCAAAACGATGATCATCGACATCTTCAGGATGAACTGGAACAGGTCGGTTACCAGCACGCCCCAAAGCCCGCCGATAAATGTATATATGCCGGTGAACGGCACCAGCAGCAGCACGCAGATCAACAGGCCCGTGTGCGCGGGCTCGCCGAGGGTGTAACGGAACAAGGTGTGCCCACCGACCCCGATTTCCAGCACGCGGCCCTGCGCGATGGCGTCGCCCAGCAAGACCGTCGTGATGCTGATCATCGCCTTGATGACCCAGCCGAGGATCAAGCAATTCATCAAGCCGCCGAGATAAATCGCTCGAAAGCCGCGAAGAAACGCCGCGGGTTTTCCTTCGTATCGCAACTCGACAAATTCCACGTCGGTAAGAATTCCAGCGCGCCGCCAGTATCGCGCAAAGAAGAAAACGGTCATCATTCCAGAGAGGCATTGCGACCACCAAATCCAATTCCCCGAGATACCGTTCTTCGCCACGACGCCGGTGACAAACAGCGGTGTGTCCGCGGCAAAAGTCGTCGCCACCATCGAAGTGCCCGCCAGCCACCACGAGACGTTTCGCCCGGAGACGAAAAACTCCTCCGTGCTGCCCGAAGAACGTCTTCGGTAGTACAAACTGATAAGTAGATTCATCACCAGGTAAGCGGCGATGACGATCCAATCGATTGAGTTGAGCGCCATTTGTTGTCTTCACCCCACAAGAACGACGTCTGCCCTGGACCTAGGAAACTTTTTCGCTCGCAAGATTCCCGGTTTTGCCCTGGCTTTCGGTAATCGTGATGTAGCGATCGACCGGCAAATCCGTGAATCGTTCGGTCGTGCCCGCGGGCATCGGCCATTGCACTTCGAGCCAGTCGATTTTCTCCCGCTTACCCAAGCCCAACACCATGCGGGGGTCGTGCGACGACAGATAGCTCCCGCCGCCCACTTTCGTTTTAGTACGCCTGAGATCGCCGGCCTGGTAGGTGACGCGTGCGCCGATGGCGTCGCGGTTCGCTTTCTTGCCGATGAGTTGAACGCCTAGCCAGTGATTCTGGCGCGCCGCGTTGTTTCGCAGCAGGATGGGAGCGCCATTGTTGATGGCTACGAGCACATCCACCGCGCCATCATTGTTGAAATCACCTAGCGCCATGCCGCGAGCCGCCAGGGGCCGGGAAAATATCGGACCGCTCTGCGCACTGACATTCGTAAGGCCGCTCCCCGTGTTGCGGAAGAGCAACATGGGCTCGAGGTATTTCACGCCGTCGATTCGCCCATCGATTTTGTCGTCCGGATGGCCATTGCAGAGCAACAGATCAAGGTTGCCGTCGTTGTCGTAGTCGAAGAACTTAAGGCCCCAGCCGCTCATCAGCCGGGTAGTCGAGCCGATCCCGGTGGGTAACGCAACGTCGCTGAAGCTTTCGTTTTTGTTGTTGTGATAGAGGGAGAACATCTCCTGGTCGACATTGGCCACGAAGAGATCCATCCAGCCGTCCTGATCGTAGTCGGCGGCGTCCACTCCCATGCCGGAACGTGCGCGTCCGTACGAGCTGTAGCCCACACCGGCCACCAGACCGATTTCCTCGAAGCGGCCCTTGCGGTTGGCAAAAAGAAAATTCGGGACGGTGTCGTTGGCAACGAAGAGATCCATCCAGCCGTCGTTATTGATGTCGCAAGCCACCACGCCCCATGCCTTGGCCAAGGACTTCGCGATGCCGGATTCTTTGCTGACGTCGGTGAACGTTCCGTCGCCGTTGTTGTGGAAGAGCCAGCAGGGCATCGGGTCGTACACGCGCGGGATACAGTACCAGCGCTGGTTCGTTTCGCGGTTGCCGCACCACTTATTCTTCGACTTGCTGAAATCGACAAACCGGCAGACGAAGAGGTCGAGCCGCCCGTCATTGTCATAGTCGAACCAAACCGCGCTAGAGGCCCAGCCCGGCGCCGCAACGCCGGCCTTCGCGGTGACGTCATTGAAGGTGCCGTCACCATTGTTGTGATAGAGGATGCTGCGGCCATACTGCGTTAAATAGAGATCGGGGAAGCCATCGCCGTCGTAGTCGCCGACCGCGACGCCCTGCCCGTAGCCTCCTCCGGCCACTCCGGCTTTTTCCGTGACGTCGGTAAACGTGCCGTCGCGATTGTTTCGGTAGAGAGCGTTGCTCAACGGCGTCGGTGGGGTGTAGAAGTCGCATACTCCGCTGTTGACTAAATAAATGTCCATCCAGCCGTCGTTGTCGTAATCCAGGAAGCCGCAACCCGCGCCCGTGGTCTCCGGCAGGTACATGTCCGCCGAACGCCCATTCACGTGAATCCAGGAGATGCCGCTGGCCGACGGAAGGATTTCCTCGAATGCAGAAACGGAATTTTCCGGGCCACTAGCCGCGCCATACAAGGGAAAGCGGTTCGCGGCTCCGAGCGCTCCGCCCGCTCCTGCCCAACCAAGCATTTCGAGGAAGCGGCGGCGCGAAAGTAGGTTCCACGCCTCACCTCGCCAGTCGGGCATCTACCGCTCCTCCTGAGTCTGTGCTTCGGAATAAACCCGAATCCAATGCGTGCGCACCTTCGGCTTGACTTGCCTCCCATTCGAGTCCGACACGATCAGGTTCGACTCCTGATTCGGCATGTGGCAATCGACGCACTTGTTTGCGATTTGGGCGCCCATCTTAGAATAGAGTCCGCAGCTCTCCACTTTGTGGCAGGTAAGACACCGCTCGGAAAATGCCGTCGCCTCGCGTTGGGGCACGTGGACATCGTGGCACGTGGAACAACTCATCCCCGATGACGATTGAAAGCAGCGACTCTTCTGCAACAGCGCAACCTGGTTGCCATGAACATCGACTTTCGCGCTCGGCTCAAAGTGATCCCGTTCGATATAGTCGTCCAGCGGCTCTCCGGGAATGTAGGAAAACAGAGAAGCCAGCAGCCGCTTGCCGGGTCCGCCATGACATTGTGCACAGACTTCGACTTGGCGGTCGCGCGGCAATTTCCGAGGGTTTACGATCGGCCGGCTGGAAGTGTCCGCGGACCCGGAACGATGCGCCGCAACATGATCGAGGCCTGGACCGTGGCACCTTTCGCACGCGATTCCGAACACAACGCTGGCCTTCTCGTAATGGTTGGGCGGAGGCGGCCCAGCGACGGACTCCGCATATGTGGCGTGGCATTCCAGGCAGCGTGGCACGACCGGGCGATTGAAATCTGCCACGCCGTCCCGGTAACCGGGACTATTGACCCACTGGCCCAGTTCAACCCAGTACGACACGGGAAGCTGAAGGAGTTGATCGCCTTTCCAATAGAGGTAGGTCTGCCCTTTTCGTCCGGATCCGATCACCACGTCAAACCTCTCCGAGCGTGACGTGGTGACCGGCGCAATTCCTAAGACCGCGGTCTGATAAAAGCCGTCTGCTTTGGCATCCATCCTGAAAAACAGTCCGGGATTTGAAGTTTTCAGAATATTCGCGTCCGGCGTGAATTGCCCGGCGATCGACTCTTTACCAGCTGGCTGAGAGGTTCGATGGTGCGCCGTTTGCCAAAAGGTCTCCGCCTTGTCTCCATGACACGAGCGACAGGTCTCATCTCCAACGTAACTTCCGCGCGCGACCTGCTTCTTCTCCGCGGTAGAGGAAGTCGCTTGAAAGGAAGCCGAAGACGGCGCGGGTTTCGTTTGCCCGGCTCGGGTCGAACGAGAAGCAATCATCGCCAGACACATCGTCAGCATGAGACCCGTTCTCGTCACTCGACCTCTCCGGCATTCTCGGCGGCTACGATTCCCGAGACCGAGCAAACATCACTGCGGAGGCGTGGACGAGCCCTGGCCCTCCCCGCGCTCTTCTTTCAAGGCTTTCTCCGAGGTCTGCTGATACAGGGCCATCTCGCGCTCGGCGTCCTGCTTTCTTCCCGCGCGTGTGTAGGAGATCGTCAGTTGGAAATGGCCGGTCGGGTTGCCGGGCTGAAGCTTCACTGCCGTCTCCAACGGGGCGATGGCCTCGGAAAACCGGCTGGCGGAATTCAACGACATTCCCAGCCCGAGGAAGGCATCGGCGAATCCCGCATCCAGCTTGGAGGCCCGGGAGAAATGCTCGATGGCTGCGTCCCAGCGCTGCGCCTGCCGGGCCAATTCCCCGAGGACATATTCCGCGCCGGCGTTGCTGGGATCGATCTGAAGCTCCGCTTCCATCTCTTTCCTGGCATCTTCGGCGGTGGTGGGAGTCTCGGGCTTCGAGAGAATCAGCCGTCCAAGACGAAAATGGATACCCGGCAATTGCGGGTTCAATTCTACGATCTTGCGATACTCCGCAGCCGCATCGTCCCATTTCCCCTGCATCTCCAAGGACTCGGCATTCAGCTCATGTGCCTGGTAGGACTCTGGCGCTGTCTTGATCAAGTCCAGCGAGGTCCGCGTGGAGAGATCGGAATACACATGCGTCGTGACGTACAGCACCTCGGGATCATGGGGAAACTCACGACTCAAAAGGCGAAGTGCGTCCAAGGCCGCGTCGGTTTGGCCGACGGTCATCGCGCATCGCACCGTGGCAAGACCGGCCTTGCGTTTGAGTTCTTTGCTCGCGGCATGCACTGCGCCCTTCTTCAAAAGTGGCAGGGCCTCCCGGCAATGGCCATGTTCCGCAAGCTCGACGCCCTGCTGAGCGGCTGCGGAAGTATCCTCAACCGGCGTTTTCTGAGGAGCCTGTGCGATGGCGGAGTCAGCAGCAAGCGCGACGAGAAAGCCAGCCAGAATTGCCTTCAGGACATGGTCCATAAATTGAAATGGGGCAGGCGAAGTGAACGCCTGCCCCAGTATACAAGGCACCAACTGCGGCAACTAGAAGTAGAACTTCAGAGCGAGCTGAATTTCTCTCGCAGGTTGCGTCGTGGTGATCAGCCCGAAATTGGCGCTTCCCACCGTGTTATCCATCTTTGCGAATTGTGGATGATTGAACAGGTTCAGGAATTCCGCGCGGAATTGAATTTTCCTCGTCTCTCCGAGCGGGAAGTTCTTCTGCAAGCTCAAGTCGACGTTCGCGAAACCCGGGCCAATGACTGGACCCTGCGCCGGGCAATTTCCGAAACCTGACGTAGGTTGCGAGAATGTGCTCGGGCTGACCCACTGAAGCCCCAGCGCTCCTCCCGTCTTGAGGTATTGCGGAGCTCCGTTGCAGTTCGGACGCGCCCCCTGCGAATTCGTCCCGGAATCATCCGCCGCGTAAAGGGCAAACGGGAAACCCGTGTGCCAAGAGACGATTGGGTTCAGGGACCAACCACCGACGACGGTGTTCGCCGCGGTTGAAAGGTCCTTGCCGAACTCTTTCCCTCTTCCAACAGGCAGCTCGTAGACCGCGTAAGCACTGATCACATGCTTTGAGTCGTAGTAGCACTGCGCCCATTCGCCCGCGGGGTTGTAGAGGTTCTGGAAGTAAGGTGAAGCGGGCGTCGTTTGCGTCGTGCCACTCCAGGTGCCGAAGTAGCCGCTGTTGTTGGTCATGCACTTGGAGTAGGTGTAGGACACCTGCGATTCCAGTCCTTGGCTGAACCGTTTTTGCAGTACGGCCTGCAGCGCGTTGTACCTCATGCCGCCGCTGGATGCCGTGTCCTTCACATTGCCGATTTGCTCCGGACCGAATCCTCCGAGGGGGTTTTGCCCGCCAACATAGGGGTACGAGCAAGGCTCCGCGGGACCCACCTTGGGCGTGCACAAAGACGTCCCGTCGGGTGTCAAATCTGCTTGCGTCACCCAGGTCGGAACCATCATGTGGATCGCGTGTTGCCCAACGTAGCCCAGCTGCACGGTCAGGTTGTTGGCGATCTCGCGCTGCACGGACAGATTCCATTGATAGTCAATCGCCGGCTGAACCGTCGGGTCCCAAGCCAGCATGGTTGTTCCCGCAAAGGGATTGCCGGCGACGACAGTGGCCGCTGCTGTCGGGCCCGCTTCCGTCGTGAACGGTGTCACGCCCGCAACGGTAGAGTTCGGCCCCTCCGTCTGCGGCGCGGTGAAAGGAGGATTCTGCGTCAGGCGCAGATTGGTTCCTGTGCCTTCCAGATAAGACGACTGCGTGAACGCGCCCCGAACCACTGTTCGGCCGCCTAGCCTCCGCGGCGTCCAGGCGAATCCAATGCGAGGCTGGAAGTCGGGTCCTCCATAGACTGAATTGTAGAGGCCCCGGCTGTTTCCATCCACGCCAGCGAGTTCCACGGCACCGGTCTGAAGGTTGACGTTGTCCTGGCGATCATGGGCTTCAATCCAGGGTGTCCGAGCTTCATACCGTAGCCCGAGGTTTAGCGTCAGGTTGCTGGTAACTCGCCAATCATCCTGAGCGTAGCCGGCAAAGAGCCAATCTTTTTGCTGCCATCCTCCCGAAGTTACGCCACGGCCTACGTAAGAGGGCAGACCCAAAGCAAAGTCGGCTCCCGGATCGCCCGCAGTTCCCGCGGGGCCCGCGGTGTATTGTCCGTTGTAGAGTATGGCTCCCAATTCTCCGGCGTTTCCGGTATAGAACACGTCGATTCGATAGCGATCGCCCTGTACCCCGAACTTGAGCGTGTGCCGTCCGTGGGTCCAGACCAAGCCGTCATCGAGCTGAGCCACTGTGGACTGAAACGCTTCCACGACCAGGGCATTGCCTAAGTTTGTCAGCGTTCCAGATTGAATGTTCGTGATCGTGCCCCCATCCAGACCGATGGCCGGGAGGCCTACAACACCCGAAGGATTTCCGTTTGTGATTCCCAAAGTGTTGCCTAGTTCACCTACCGAAGGCGAGAAACTAGTCGCTCCCGTGGAGAAGTAGATTTTGTTTAAGCCCACTCGCAGTTCGTTCATTAGAGAGGGGGTGAAAGAGTGCGTCCAGTTGAACGCGCTATTGTAGAGGTGGGCAAAGTTAGTGGTATTCCCGAACAGCGCGATCGAGTTCGTCGCCGGATCATTCTGATTCCCCTGCGAGTACCGCGCGAAGAACCGATCCTTGTCCGAAAGGTCATAGTCGAGCTTCACGTCAACCTGGTCCGAATTCCGCTGCTGGCCGTAGGTGTCGACCGCCGCAGCATAGCCGTTGGGCAGGTTGGCCGCCGCCGTCGGATACACCGAAGAATTGACAAAGTTCGTGAAGACAGGGTCCAGACGATTCGTGGGAATTACGTTGCCGGCGAACGGAACAGGAGTTGCCGACAGAACGCACGTAGCGCCGGATACGCCCGTGCCCGCGGTACACGGATCATAGAGCTGGTGAATGACCGTCGGGTTGCCGTTCTTGTCCTTGCCACGGTCGTTGCAAACG
Organism: uncultured Acidobacteriota bacterium; assembly: GCA_963735525.1. Taxonomy (GTDB): domain Bacteria; phylum Acidobacteriota; class Terriglobia; order Acidiferrales; family UBA7541; genus Acidiferrum. Next base: position 111,170 of record CAVTLQ010000001.1, read on the forward strand.
CCGGCCGTGAAACCCGTCAAGCAGATCGCGGAGAAGTTGCCCGCACGTTCCGCCGTCGAAAGGACCGTGCATGTCCCCGAGCCTCCTCCATCGCAGTTGACGCTGGAGGGGAAATCAAAGCGCCCACCCTGGTAGTCCGCAAAGAAGAAAAGCTTGTTCTTTACGATCGGCCCGCCAAACGTGCCGCCGAACATGTTCCAACGAACCTTTGGCGTCGAAAATTGCAGCGCCGGGTCCGGATTGATCTTGTTCTCCCACTGGTTCGCGTTCATCGCATCATTGCGAAAGAACTCGAAAACGTCGCCATGGTAGCCATTCGTTCCGGACTTGATGCTGGTATTGATGATCCCGCCCTGGAAGTTTCCGAATTCCGCCGAAGCGTTTTGCGTGATCAGGTTGAATTCTTCGATGGCGTCCGGCGATGGCGTCAATCCCAGCCGGTTCTCCGACACTTGGTTGTTGTCGATGCCGTCCAAAAGAAAGTTATTGGCCTGCTCGCGGTTGCCGTTGATATACGGGCGTCCTCCGCCCTCTGCGGTGTTGGATCCGAGGTTGAAGCTCGCGGCATCCACCGTCACCGCGCCAGGCGCCAGCAGCGTCAATTGCACCGGGTTGCGCGTCGCCAGCGGCAAATTGTCGTTGGTCTTCGAATCAATAATCGTGCTGACTTCCGTCGTGTCGGTCTGCAGCACCGGAGCAAACGCCGTGGCCTCGACCACCTGGCTCATCTGGCCCACCTTCAACTTGAACTCCAGGCGCGCCGTCTGGTTCAACACCAGCGTGATTCCCGTCTGAACCTCGGCCTGGAATCCTTGAGACTCGACCTTCACGTCGTAAGTCCCAACGGGAATCCGCGATACACTGAATAGACCATCCCCGTTTGTCTTTCCGTTGAACGTCACGCCGCGCTCGGTGTCCTTCACCGTGATGCTGGCGCCGCCGATGGAGGCGCCGCTTTGGTCCATCACGGTGCCCGTGATCGTCGCCGTCACGTCCTGACCCAACGTCGCATTCGCGCCGCACAACAGCGCAAGTGCTACCAATAACATCACCAACGAGAGTCCCCACCCCAAGAACTGCAGTTTCTTCATGGCCAATCCTCCAAATCCAGGCCGTTGGCTTGCCAACAGCCCCGCCGTTGAACTTTTTGCCTCGACTATGAAAGCAGCACCCCTGCTCGCTATATGGCCTAATGGGCGATAGCTATATAGCACCAAAAAGCTGTTGTCAACAAGAAAATTATGATTTATAAGCATTCGTGAAACCGCAGCTCTATAGCGTAAACGAGATGCGCTCTATATCACTAGTACTGGTACGGCGGCGGTTGGCCACATCCCTTTGGGCGCACGTTCCGCGCAGGGATAAAAGGCCAATCTTCTAAAGAACTTGCAGCAGCGCACTGCTCTGCCGAACTACGGCCGGGCGGCGCGACGGGAGATGGAATGCGGCAGAGCAACCGAAACGGCGTACCCGCCTACCAGAGGATTCAGGGCGCTATTCGCAAGCGCATCGAAGCGGGGCAGTTGCGCACCGGCGATCCGGTGGCCTCCGAGAGAGACCTCGCGAAGATTCATCAGGTCAGTCTCATGACCGCGCGCCATGCGCTGGCATCTCTCGAGCGCGACGGCATTGTCGAGCGCCGCCGCGGCATCGGAACCTTCGTGGCCACGCCGAAAATTCATTTCAATAAATTGATGAGCTACACGGAGCAGATGGCCAGCCGGAGTCTCACTGCCGGCTCCAAGGTTTTGTTTGCAAGACTTATCTTTGACGAGCAGGAAGTCGCCGCGCGACTTGCTTTGCCTCCGACCAGTGGCGTCATCAAGCTCGAACGTCTGCGGCAAGCATACGATGAGCCGTTCGCTCTCGAAACCTGCTATCTCTCCGCCGCAGCCTTTCCGGATTTGTTGTCGGCTCCGCTGGGGCGCGAGTCACTGTTCAAAATCCTCGAGCGCGATTACCAGGTGGAACTCGGCTACGCCGATGAAGAAGTTGACGCCACTGCCGCCGATCCGAGAACCGCTGAGCTGCTCGGCGTTTTGCGCAGGGACCCGTTGCTTCGTATTCGCCAGCTGATTTATTCCACGAAAGGCAACACAGTCATGTACGTTCTGGGCTTCTATCGCTCCGACCGTCACAAGCTTATGATTCGCAGGTTCCGATAGAACGCTTGAAGTACAATCGAAACGCGCTTGATTGGCATACAAGAGCGTGTTCAACCCCCCGCAGAGGACTGCTCGAATATGCTGCTCGTTCTAAAACTCAATGATGAAGAGCTCGGCCGCGAAGCGGCAAGAGTCGTCGCCAACGCAGTGCGCAGAAATCCGGCCCTGAGACTGGGTCTCGCCACCGGGAGCACCACGCTGGGGATGTACAAGGAGCTTGTGCGCCTGCATCGCCAGGAAGCTCTCGATTTTTCCCGCATCATGACCTTCAATTTGGACGAGTACTTGGGATTGCCCGCCGGCCACACGCAGAGCTTCCGTTACTTCATGCAAGAGCATTTCTTCGCGCACGTCAACATTCCTGCGGCCAACATTCATAGTCCCGATGGCGCGATCCGCGGCAATTACGACCAATACTGCCGCTCCTACGAGCTGGCGATTCGCGACGCCGGCGGCATCGATCTGCAAGTCCTGGGAATCGGCCGCAACGGACACATCGGCTTCAACGAGCCCACCTCCAGCCTCGGCTCTAGAACGCGCTTGAAGGTTCTCAGCCAGGAAACCATCGACGACAATCGCAAGTTTTTCGCACCCGGCGAGGAAATTCCTCAGTGCGCCATCACCATGGGCATCGGCACCATTCTCGAAGCGAAAAGAATCCTGCTGCTGGCCAACGGTGCACCCAAGGCCGCTGCGGTCGCGCAAGCCATTGAAGGACCCATAACCGCTTCGGTGACCGCATCCGCGCTGCAATTGCACCCGGATGTCACGTTCATCGTCGACCAAGCGGCCGGCTCGCAACTGAAGCAGCAGGAATACTACCGCCGCGTTCTCGAAATGACCGCGATTCTGACTCCCGACCGTCTCTGATGGCTGTACTTCCCCAAAACGCTCTGCTAGGCTTTAAGACACAGTATCGGTGCGCGCACCACGAAGTGACCACCCCGAAAGTTCGCTCCGCGTGTATCTATCGCGGACCCCGCAGGCTGCATCTTACAGAGGACGCGAGTGCAGGCGTTGAGCCTTGCCTCGGGCCGAGTGCCTGACATGATTTTGGCCGGCGACATTGGCGGCACCAAATGCAACCTCGCCGCATTTGAAGAGAGCGGCGCGACGCTTCGGCTCGTCTTTCAGAATCGCTACGCCACCCGCGATTTTTCCAGCTTTGAACAACTCGTCGACGTCTTCAGCCGCGAAGCGTTTCGCGAACGAACCACGCCGTCCGGCGCGCGTTTTGCCGCGGCAGGCTTTGGTTTTGCCGGAACGGTTGTCGAGGGGCGCCTCCACGCGATCAATCTGCCCTGGGTCTTGGATGCGGCCGCGCTGGCCGGCAAGCTCGGGCTCCAGGTAGAAGACATCGTGCTGATGAACGATCTCGTCGCCACCGCCTGCGGCATCGACAAATTGCCGCCTGGTGATTTTCTCGCCTTGAACGAAGTCGCATCTCAGCCCAATGGAAGTAAAGCCCTCATCGCCGCCGGAACCGGACTCGGCGAGGCTATGCTCTTCTGGGATGGCAACCAGTACCACGCGTCGCCATCCGAAGGAGGAGCCGCCGACTTTGCGCCGCGCACCGAGCGCGAGATCCGGCTCCTGCATTTCCTCCAGCAGCGTTTGCCGCGTGTATCCTGCGAAGAAGTTTTTTCTGGCCGCGGCTTTCGCCGGGTTCACGAGTTTCTGAATGCTGCCGTCCGCCATCCCTCCTTCGAGGAAATTGCGGCGGATTCGGCCCGTGAAATCACCCAAAACGCAATGGCGGGAAGCTGCCCCGTCTGCGTGGAAGCGCTCGATCTATGGGTCGATGCCTTCGGGTCCGAAGCCGGGAACCTGGCGCTGCGAGTTCTGGCCTACGGTGGCGTGTACCTCGCCGGAGGAATCGCGCTAAAAATCTTGCCCAAGCTCAAAGAAGGCTCCTTCGCCCGCTCTTTCGCGGACAAAGCGCCGCTGACCTCCGTGCTCGCTCGCATTCCCATCTTCGTGATCCTCAACGAAGACGCCCCGCTCCTTGGCGCCGCCTATGAAGCCCTCTCGGTCGCTCATTCCCGCTCTCAGTCGCCTCCGGGGAAAGTCCTTCGCATGTCCAGCTCCGGCTGAGTCTCGCCCCAGTCCTTGTAGGGGCGCAGCACTGCTGCGCCCTACCTGCCCAGGCGTAAACGCCACAGCGCCTTTCCAACCTCAAAACAAACCCCCAAATTCTCCGCCGCAAGGAATCCGCTCCGGACGCTCCTCGCTGATTCCGACCCGCTGCGCTAGAATCGTATTACCGCCCGTGTAGCGCGGCAGATTCCCTCTTAAGGATCATCGTTGGAACCACGCATCATCGGAACATCCGTGCCACGGAAAGAAGGGCGCGAGAAGGTCACCGGCGGCGCTCGCTACGTGGACGATCTCTCGTTTCCCGGCATGCTGTATGGCACGACCGTTCGCAGCTCCGTGGCCCGCGGGCGCATTCGCGGCATTCATTTCGAACCCGGCATTCCTTGGACCGAATTCACCGTCGTAACCGCCAAGGACATTCCCTCCAAAAATTGCGTCGCCCTGCTCATCGAAGATCAGCCGGCCCTCGCGGAGGAAATGGTTAACCATCCCGAAGAGCCAATCCTGCTGCTCGCACACCACGACAAATATCTGCTCGAAGAAGCGCGCCGCGCCGTGCGCATCGAAATCGAGCCGCTGCCCGCGGTCTTCACCATCGCTGATTCGCTGGCACGCAGGCAAGTGATCTGGGGCGAGGACAACATCTTCAAATCGTTCCGCGTGGAAAAGGGCAACGTCGACGAGGCGTGGGATCGCGCCGATTTCGTCGTGGAAGGTGAGTACGAAACCGGAGCACAGGAACAGCTCTACATCGAACCGCAGGGAATGATCGCCCAGGCAAATCCCACCGAAGGCGTCACGGTGTGGGGCTCCCTGCAGTGTCCATACTACGTGCACAAGGCGCTGGTCCGTCTTTTCGGCTTGCGGAAAGATCGCATCCGCGTGGTGCAAACCGAAACCGGCGGCGGCTTTGGCGGCAAGGAAGAATATCCCTCCATGCTCGCCGCTCACGCCGCGCTGCTCGCGTGGAAGTCCGGCAAACCCGTAAAAATGATCTACGATCGCGCCGAAGATATGGCCGCCACAACCAAGCGCCATCCTTCGCGCACGCGGCACCGCACCGCCGTGGCGCGGGACGGCACGTTTCTCGCCATGGACATCGACTTCACCATCGACGGCGGCGCGTACGAAACACTTTCCCCGGTTGTCCTCTCGCGAGGGACCATCCACGCTGCCGGACCTTACCATTGCCCCAACGTTTGCGTTCGCAGCCGCGCCGTGGCCACCAACGCGCCTCCGCACGGCGCATTCCGCGGATTCGGCGCGCCCCAGAGCGTTTTTGCGCTCGAACGCCATCTGGATCGCGTCGCAGACGTCGTGGGACTTGCGCCCGACGAATTGCGCCGCCGTAACTTCATCCACGAAGGCCAGACCCTCGCCGTTCACCAGGTGGTTCGGGACAAAGTAGATATGGCACACCTGATGGACCGCGCCTTCGACCTGAGCGGCTATCATGCCAAACGCAAGCGTTTTCAAGAGGAGAACCCACGAAGCGCAACCAAGCACGGCATCGGCTTCGCCGCATTCCTCCACGGTGCGGGCTTTACCGGCTCGGGCGAAGAGTATCTCGCGTCGGAAGCCGCCATTGAGGTAACTCGCGAAGGCCGTGTGCGCGTCTTCGCCGGCAGCACTGAGATGGGCCAGGGCGCGAACACCGTTTTCACGCAGATCGCCGCGGAAGCACTGGGCCTGGGTTGCGATCAAATCGAAATCGCGCAACCCGACACTGCGCTCGTACCGAATAGCGGTCCGACCGTTGCTTCGCGTACCACCATGATCGTCGGGAAGCTCGTCGAGTCTGCGGCGCGCGCGGTGCAGCACTCGCTCTTCGACCGCGGTTTTCTGAAGCCCGGCTATGACGCAAACGAATTTGCCGATGCGTGCCGCCAGTACATCGACAAATTCGGAAAGCTGCAATCTCTCATCAAGTACGAGCATCCGCGGGACCTCCACTGGGACGATCAGCGCTATCAGGGCGATGCTTACGGCACGTATGCGTGGGCCGTTTACGTCGCCGAAGTGTCGGTCGACATGCGCACCGCCGAAGTGCGCGTCGAAGATTTTGTCGCTGTACAAGAAGTCGGCAAGGTGATCAATCCGGTTCTCGCCGCGGGGCAAATCGAAGGCGGCGTGGCGCAGGGCATCGGCTTCGCCCTTTATGAAAATGTGATCTGGCAGGAAGGACGCATGATCAACGGCCAGATGACCAACTACATCATGCCGACCGCCATGGATGTTCCGCCGATCCGGGTTTTCTTCGAGGAGCTCCCCTACGCGCGCGGCCCCGCAGGGGCGAAAGGAATCGGCGAATTGCCGCTGGACGGCACTGCGCCTGCGATTGCGAACGCCATCGCGCATGCCACCGGTGCGGACATCACGCGCATTCCCATCACGCCGGAAGTGCTTCTTGAAATCCTAGAGCGCGCGCATGTCTGACGCGGTGCGCAAAATTCGTGTGCAGTGCGAAGTGAACGGTCGCGCCCTCACGTTCGAAGCCTATCCGATGGCGCGTCTTCTCGACGTCTTGCGCGAACAGGCCGGCCTCACCGGCACGAAAGAAGGCTGTGGCGAAGGCGAGTGCGGCGCCTGCTCGGTCGAAATCGACGGGGCGCTGGTCAACAGTTGTCTCGTGCCCGCGCTTCAGGCTGAGGGAGCAAGAATCCGCACGATTGAAGGAATCGCCGGCAGCGAGCATCTACACGCCGTTCAGCAGGCCTTCCTCGCGCATGGCGGGACGCAATGCGGCATCTGCACGCCTGGCATGATCCTGGCCGCCGTGAATCTTCTCGCGCGAAATCCGCAGCCATCCGAATCCGATATCCGCGAGGGCCTCGCCGGAAATCTGTGCCGCTGTACCGGCTACACGAAAATCTTCGAGTCCGTCGTCGAGGCTTGCCGCGGTATCCAGCAACAGCCGGGGCGACGCGGGTGAGGTCCTATGTTCCTGCGTATGAACTCGAAGCGCCCCGCGATCTCTCGGCCGCGCTGGATCGCATGGCTCGCGAGCCCGGAGCGTGGAAGCCGCTCGCCGGCGGCACCGATCTGATGGTGTTGCTCGAAGCTGGAAAACTTCCGCATCGCAGGTTCTTGAGCATCTGGAAGCTGCGTGAGTTGCGTGATATTGAGGTAACGCCCGAGCGCGTGACCCTCGGTGCGCTGACGACGTACACCGAAGTGCGCCGGCATGAGCTTCTAGCCCGCGAATTGCCGCTTCTGAGCCGCGCCGCCGCGGAAACCGGGGGCGTCGCAACGCAGAACCGCGGCACGCTTGGAGGAAACATCGCCAACGCTTCGCCCGCCGCAGACTGTCCGCCCGCGCTGCTTGTCTATGACGCGGAACTCGAACTCGTCTCCGCAAGCAGTTCGCGCTGGGTGCCCTACCACGGGTTCTCGTCCGGCTACAAACAAACCGGCTTGCAACCAAACGAGCTAATCCGTCGCATTCGACTCGCCCGCGGCAAGAACGGCTGGAAGCAGTATTACCGCAAGGTGGGTACCCGCCGCGCTCAGGCCATCTCGAAAGTGTGTTTCGCTGCCGCCGCGCGAATCGACGGCGGCCGCATCGCGGATGTGCGCATCGCCCTCGGCAGCGTGGCGCCAACGGTGTTGCGCGCGGTCGAAACCGAAAGAATTCTGCAAGGCGAAACACCTACTCCCGCGCTGCTGCGCGCTGCCCAGGAAACACTTGCGCGCGAAATCGTGCCCATCGATGACATCCGCTCGACCGCACACTATCGCCTTCGCATCGCGCTGAATCTCCTCGCCGAATTCTGCGAAATCTTATCTGCATAAACCGACCGCCATGCCGAATCCTCCGCGCACTTCAAGCAATTTCCCGAACGGCACCAGCCTCGTCGTTCGCGGCCGCCGGGTCGTAACGCCCGAAGGCGAGCGGCCGGCCGCCATCCACATTCGCGATGGAGTGATCACCGCAGTCACCGGCTTCGATGACGTGCCGGGCGGATCGCACATGCACGAGGCCGGCGAATCCGTGGTGATGCCGGGGCTGGTCGATACCCACGTGCACATCAATGAGCCCGGCCGCACCGAATGGGAGGGGTTTTCCACCGCAACGCAAGCGGCCGCTGCGGGCGGTGTGACCACGCTGATCGAGATGCCGCTGAACAGCATTCCGGCAACAACGACAGCCGCGGCGTATCGCGAAAAGATTGCGGCAGCCGCAGGCAAGTTGTGGGTCGATGTCGGATTCTGGGGCGGCGTGGTCCCAGGCAACGTCCTGGAGCTGCGTCCTTTGTGGGACGCGGGCGTATTCGGGTTCAAATGCTTTCTGGTGCCGAGCGGCGTGGACGAATTCGCGCACGTCACGGAGTCCGATCTGCGCTCGGCGCTGCCGGAATTGTCGGCTCTCGGAGCTCCGCTGCTGGCCCACGCCGAATTGCCCGGCCCGATCGAGGCTGCCGTGAGGAATCTTTCGCCGGCGAAGCCCCCGAACAAATACGCCACGTGGCTCGCGTCGCGCCCGCGGGAAGCGGAGAACCAGGCGATCGCCCTTCTCTTGCGTCTCGGCCGGGAGCTCAACGCGCACATCCACATCGTGCATCTTTCGTCGTCCGATGCGATCGAGCACTTGCAGCCCGCGAAAACGCTGGGAACGCGCATCAGCGTGGAATCGTGTCCTCACTATCTGATATTCGCCGCCGAAGAGATTGCCGATGGCGCGACCCAGTTCAAGTGCGCGCCGCCCATCCGGGAACGCGAGAATCGCGAGAAACTTTGGGCCGCGCTGGGCGATGGAACGATCGGCCTTGTAGCCTCCGATCACTCGCCCTGTCCGCCGTCGCTGAAATTGCGCGAAGCAGGCGACTTCTTGCGCGCTTGGGGCGGCATTGCTTCGCTGCAGCTCGGCTTGCCCGCGGTGTGGACGGAAGCACGCTCGCGCGGCTATGCTCTCACCCATATCGCCAAGTGGATGTGCAGCGGTCCGGCGCGGCTCGCCGGGATCGCAAGCAAAAAGGGGTTGATAGCTGCGGGCTGCAATGCCGACCTCGTGATCTTTGACCCGAACGCGAAATTCCGGGTCGACCCGGCGAAACTCTTGCACCGGCACAAGCAGACGCCGTACGCAGGGCGAGAGTTGACGGGCGTGGTCGAGACGACGTTTCTGCGCGGACAGAAGATCTTCGATCGAGGCAAGGTTTTGGAGGCGCCGGCAGGGCACCTTCTGCGCCGGGGCAAGCTATGAAGGATTTCACGCAACTTGCGGATTTGGCTGCGGAGCGGCTCGGCGGCGCAGTGCTTGAAGCCAATGACGAGTTCTTCGCGCCCAAGGAGAATTTGCTGAAAGAGCCGAAGCCGGTTTTCATCGAAGGCAAGTTCACCGATCGCGGCACGTGGATGGACGGTTGGGAGACGCGGCGGCGGCGGACGCCGGGATATGACTGGTGCCACATTCGTCTCGGACTGCCGGGAATCCTTCGCGGCGTGGTGGTCGATACGAGTTTCTTCAAGGGAAATTACCCGGAGCACTTTTCGCTGGAGGCTTGCGATTTGGGTGGGAAACCACCTTACAAGAATGAGGCCAAGCGGCTCAAGGATGCGGCGACGCGATGGATCGAAGCCCTTCCGCAGACGGCGCTCAAGGGCGACTCGCAGAATTTGGCCGCCATCGCGAATGAACAACGCTTTACGCACGTGCGGCTGAAGATTTATCCCGATGGCGGCGTCGCGCGTTTGCGGGTGCACGGGGAAGTGCGTGCCGGACGCGAAGCACGTTTCGCGCGGCGAGATCGACCTCGTCGCGGTGGAGAACGGCGGAGGCGTGGTGGCTTCGAGCGACCAGTTTTTTGGAGCGCCACGCAACCTGTTGATGCCCTACCGCCCGGAAAACATGGGTGACGGCTGGGAGACGCAGCGGCGGCGCGGACCGGGACATGACTGGGTGATCCTCAAGCTGTGTGTGCCGGGAGCGATCCGGCGAATCGAAGTGGATACGGCGCACTTCAAGGGGAATTTTCCGGATAGCTGCTCGCTGGAAGCGTGCCATGCCGCCGGCAGCGCGGCAGATACCTTTCTGGCCGCGCCGCATGTGTGGAGGGAGCTTTTGCCGCAAGCGAAGCTCAAGGCGAACCATCGCCACGTTTTCGGCAAACTGAAGGACGTGGGCCCGGCGACGCATGTGCGATTCAACATCTATCCGGACGGAGGTGTGAGCCGCTTGCGCGTGTTCGGGCGCGCCGTTCGCGTCCACGATTACGCGAAAGCCCTGCAGCGCTTCAACCGGTTGTCGCGAGCGCAGGCTCGCAAGGCGCTGCTCGACTGCTGCGGATCGCAAGAGTGGGCGAAGCACATGCTGCAGCGGATGCCCTTCCCGGATCGGGCGTACGTGCTCGACACCGCGGACAAGACCTGGGCTGCGCTGGGTCCCGCGGATTGGCTCGAGGCGTTCCGCCATCATCCGGCGATCGGTGCGAAGCGGGCGGAGAAAACGCAATCCGCAACCGCGAAGCGATGGTCGCAAGGCGAACAGTCCATGGCGCAAATGGCCGCGCCGCAAACGCTTGCGGCGCTGGCCCGCGCGAACCAGGAGTATCAGGCGAGATTCGGGCATGTGTTTCTCATCTGCGCAACGGGAAAAACAAACTCGGAAATCCTGGAGAGTCTTGAGCAGCGTTTGTCGAATGATCCTGAAGTAGAATTGCGAATCGCCGCGGAAGAGCAGCGCAAGATCACGCGGCTGCGCCTGGAGAAGCTACTCGCATCATGAGCCAAATCACTACGCACGTGCTGGATGTTTCGCTCGGGCGGCCGGCCGCGGGCATGCCCGTACTTCTCGAGGTTGAGGACGTGGGGACCGGGTGGAAGCAGTTGGGCCGCGGCGCGACCGACAAGGACGGGCGGGTGCGCGATCTGTTGGCGGCGGGATCGCTGGTAGAGGGAACCTACAGGCTGACGTTCGATACCCACGCGTACTTCGTGGATCGGAAAGTCCAAGCGCTGTATCCGCAAGTCAGCGTCGTGTTCGCCGTGCGGAACGCCGCGGAGCATCATCATATTCCGTTGCTGCTGAGCCCGTTCGGCTATACCACGTATCGCGGGAGCTGATTCATGGCGATTCGCCTCGGTGAGAACAACTATGGGAAATCGCGGGTGCGGCTGCTGCGCGTGGCGCGGCAAGAGGGCCGGCACGATATCAAAGAGATGACGGTGGCGATCCGTTTTGAAGGCGATTTCGAGACGGCGCACACGAAAGGCGACAACCGCAAGATTTTGCCGACGGACACGATGAAAAACACCGTGTATGCGCTGGCGCGGCAGCATCCGATCGAGAACATCGAAGAATTCGGACTGCATCTGATCGAGCACTTCCTGACCTACAACCCGCAGGTTTCGCGTGTGCGGATCGAGGCGAAGGAAAATCTGTGGACGCGGGTGCCGCACGGCGGGAAGCCGCATGCGACAGCGTTCACGCGCGCGGGCGACGAAAAGCGGACGGCGATGCTGAGCGGAACGCGCGAGGGAACGGAAATTCGCGCGGGCGTCGAAGACCTGATCGTGCTGAAGACGACGAACTCCGCGTTCGATCATTTTCTTCGCGATCCCTACACGACGCTGAAAGACGACCGCAACCGCGTTTTGTCGACGGCGATCCGTGCGAACTGGCTGTATCCCGGGGAAGATGTGGAATTCGGGCCGGTGTGGCACGGCGTGCGGCAGATGCTGCTGGAGACCTTCGCGGAGCATAAGAGCGAATCGCTGCAGCACACGCTGTACGCGATGGGTGAGGCCGTGCTCAACAACTTCGAGAATGTCCGGGAAATTCATTTGTCGCTGCCGAACAAGCACTTCAACCTGGTGGACCTGGCTCCGCTGGGAATGGACAATCCCGCCGAGGTGTTTTTGCCCACCGACGAACCCCACGGCCTGATCGAAGCCACGCTGCGGAAAGAATAAGCGCCGGAATGGGCACGGGTTTGCTCCTCGCCATCAGAGAGTAAGTTGCAAAACAGCGCGTGCGACCTGCAAGCTGATAGGCATGCCGGAACTGCCGGACGTCATTGCCTACATTACTGCGCTCGAACCACGCATCATCGCGCAGCCGCTCGAGCGAGTGCGACTGGCGAGCCCATTTCTGCTGCGAACCGCACAACCGCCGGTTGCGAGTGTGGAGGGCCGCGTGGTGCGGGAACTGCGGCGAATCGGCAAGCGCATCGCGATCGGAGTAGAAGGCGATTTGTGGCTGGTGTTGCACTTGATGATTGCCGGAAGGTTGCACTGGCGGCCGCCCGGAGCGAAGCTGGCCAGCCGGCATAGTCTTGCAGCGTTCGATTTTCCCATCGGCTCCCTCGTCCTTACCGAAGCCGGCCCAAAGCACCGCGCATCGTTGTATTTCCTGACCGGCGAGGAGGGTTTGCATTCCGTCGACGCTGGGGGAATCGACATCTTCAAGAGCGATCTCAGCGCGTTTCGCAACGCACTTACCGTCGAAAACCGCACTCTGAAGAGGGCTCTTACCGATCCGCGCCTGGTCAGCGGGATTGGCAACGCGTATTCGGATGAGATCTTGCACGCGGCACAGATGTCGCCAATTACGCAGACACACAAGCTGGAATCGCAGGAGTGGGAAAGGCTGTTCGCTGCGACGCGCCATACCCTGGGGATCTGGATAGACCGGCTGCGCGCAGAGGCGCAGGTTGCTTTTCCCGAAAAGGTGACCGCGTTTCGTCCGGAGATGGCGGTTCACGGACGATATGGAAAGCCTTGCCCGAGGTGTGGTGAAAAGATTCAACGGATTCGCTACGCGGACAACGAAACGAACTATTGTGCTCGATGCCAGACGAGTGGAAAAGTTCTTGCGGACCGCAGTCTGTCCCGGCTATTGGGATCGGATTGGCCGCGCACACTCGAAGAACTCGAGGCTCTCAAGCGCCGGTAGAAAAAAAGCAACGCTGGTCGGATGAACAATTCTGACCCAACAATTGTGGAAAGAGCCGCAAGAGGCGGATTAGGGGACGCGCGTGGCGCCGACGATGGCTACGGCGACTACGCAATTTTGCGAGGAGCGATTGCGCCAGGCGTGGCGGGTGCCGTTCTGGATGACACAGTCGCCGGCTTTGAGAAGAACTTCGGCGCCGTCGTCGAGTTCAAGATAGAGTTCGCCGGAGAGGACGACGTCGAAATCGATGGTGTCGGTGGTGTGCATGCCGGGCTGAGTAGGATCGAGGGTCTCGGCCAAACCGGGGAGTTTCCGTTGCATTTCGCCAAGGGCGTCAGCGATGCCGGTGTACTCGGCGCTACGGTGAGTGCTCGGGGGCACGACGAAGGTGTAGAAGCGAAAACCACCCGCGGGAGGGAAGTAACGGGGATGAGGCGGAGGCGTGCCGTCGCCGGGGAGATTGGGAACCGAGTCGGCGCCCCAGAAGCGATGAAACTCAAAACCGGGGAGTGAGGCGAGGGTCACGGGCTCGATGTGCGAGTCCTTGGCGATGACGGATTTTCCAGAGGGAGTGCGGCCGGTTACGACGCAACGAATGTTCATGAAGAAACCTCCTTTGCCGGCCAATGCAGTTCTGCGACAAAGCGATGGAGGCGAGTATCCTCTGCTTTCAAGACAACACCCATGCCAACGCCGCCGAGACGTTAACGACGGTAGTGCGAGAACGTCTCGCCAATCAGCGCTTCGATGCCGGTTAATGTGGAGCACATGCTAGGTTCGAGCAGATGGCAAGTCAACGGAGGGAGTGATTGGTGCACAAGGCCGGCACCAATTCAGAGGTTCAATCGCCGAATCTCTCGGCGGCGCGAGCTTTTGCCTTGGCGGCTTCTTCTTCGCGGCTCTTCGGTGGCGCGTTGGTTTCGAGGGTGCGGAGAAGGCGAGCCGAGATGCCGGCGATTTCGTCGACGGCAGCCTGGAAGGCGCCTTCATTGGCCTTGGACGGTTTGTTAAAGCCGCTGATTTTTCTGACGAACTGAAGCGAGGCGGCGCGGACCTCGTCGGGAGTGACGGGTGGATCGAAGTTGAAAAGAGTTTTGATATTCCTGCACATAGGACCTCACGGTATCAGAACGCCCAGGCGGAGTGGGTGACGTCGGTTTGCGCGTGTTCCGTAACCTGCGAGCCGTGACTCGTGCGGAAAGGGCAAAGGCGCCCGCCTCCCTTCGAGGCTCAGGGTAAACGGAAGGCGGCCGCTACACGGCCACGTCACTCCGATCGCAGGGCTTGCATGACGTCGATGCGGGCGGCGCGGGCGGCCGGCAAGGCCGAGGCGACGACTGCGGCGGCCAGCAGCACGATTGCGGAGCCGATCACTGGTGCGGCATCGGGGACGCGCACGTCCTGAAAATAGCCGGTGGCGAGGCGGGCGAGCGCGTATCCGATGGCGGCGCCTGCGACGACACCTGCGGCCGCCATGACGGCGCCTTCGGCGATGACGCCAGCCAGAAGATTGCGCGGCTGCGAACCCAGTGCGAGGCGGATGCCGAACTCGCGGGTGCGTCCACTGACTGAGAAGGCCAGCACGCCGGCAACACCGACCACCGCAATGGCCAGGGCGACGGCGGCAAAACCGCCAAACACCAGAGTGTTCAGCCGATCCGGGGTGAGCACTTCCGCGCGGATGTCTTCAAGGGTCGCGGCGTGCTCGACCGGCTGGTCCGCGGACATTTCGCGGATGAGGCGGGTGATCGGAGTGACCAGGGCGTACGGATTCGGGGCGTGCGTGTGAACGAACAGACGGCCGCCGAGCAAGAACATCTGCTCGAAGGGCTGATAGACGGTGAGCGCCGGGCCGGGGACGATGTGCTCGTCGTCCACATCGGCGGCGATGCCCACGATGCGGCGGGGCGCGGGGCTAAGGCCGGGGATGAACTTTATCACCGGGTCGGTCCACATGACGTGACGGTTGACGGCATCGCGGCCCGGGAACATGCGCTCGGCTACGCTCTGGCTGATGATGACAACCGGCTCGCTGTCACGCCGGTCGGAAGCATCGAAATCGCGTCCGGCGATGATGGGGACGCCCAGAGAGGCAAAGAAGGCGGGGGAGATGGCGCGCAACTGGGCGCGGGGATCTTCCTCACCGGGTTCGCGGACGTGGCCGTCGCCGGAAAACTGGAAGCCGGGACCGAAGGAGCCGGCGTCGCGCCAGGGAACGACGGTGCCGACAGAGACGCGATCGACGCCGGGGAGTTCGGAGACGCGCTCGATGGCCTGCCTGTAGAAAGCGGTGGTCTGATCGGGCGTGCGTCCGTGGGATATCACGGGGACGTTGATGGCGAGCACGTGGCGCATGTCGAAGCCGGTCTGCACGGCTTGGAGGGAGAGCAGCGTCTTGACGAGCATACTGGCACCGGCAAGAAGCATGAAGGAAGCGGCGATCTGGGTGACGGCGAAGACGCGGAGGCGGCGGCTGGTGCTGCCGGTGATGCGCACGCTGCCGCTGGCGAGACCGATGCCGTTGGAGGTGTCGGCCGAAGGCAAGCGCGGGATAAACGCCAAAAGGACCGCGGCCACGATGGCCAGCAGCGCGCCGACCCATAGCATGCTGGAGTCAACCGTAAGATCGAGGGCGCGGACGGAGAAGCGTGAGGCATAGCGAGCGAGGATGGCTACCATGGGCCTGGCGCTGAGCATGCCAAGGGCTGCGCCCGCGCCGCAGAGGAGCAGGCTTTCGGCGAGGAGAGTGCGGCGCAGTGCGCCGGTGCTTGCGCCGAGAGCGGCGCGGATAGCCAGCTCGCCTTCGCGGCGCACGCTGCGCGCGAGAATGAGGTTGGCGACGTTCGAGACGGCGATGATGAAAACCAGGCCGGAGGCTGCGAGCAGCACGAGGAGCACGGTTCTGGCGCGCGAGGTGATTTGGTCGCGCAGCAGCTTGGCCTCGATCTCGGAGCCGCCTTGCTTCGAATAAGCGTCGGGATGATCTTTAACCATAGCCGCATAGGCAGTGCGGAGGTCGGCGCGGGCCTGGTCGAGAGTTACGCCGGGAGCGAGGCGGCCGAAGAGCTCGGTCATGCGATGGACGCGTCCCGTGATCATGGTGGCGGAAAGATGATGTTGGCTGGTGACGACGTTGGCGATGAGCTCGGTTTCGGCGGGATACGGTACGGAGGGTTCCAGGACGCCGACGATGGTGGCGGTGCGCGAGTCGAAGCTATCGAGGCGGACCTGTTTGCCGATGACGGAGGGATCGCTGTGGAGCACGGTGGTCCAAAAACGATACGTGAGTACCACGGCGCCGGCGGCCTTGGGGCCGTCGTCCCGCATGTCGAGCAGGCGGCCGAGCACTGGGTGCAGCCCCATGACGTCGAAGTAGGAGCCGCCGACGACGCCGGCGCGGACCTCGCGGGGTTCGCCGAGGCCAACCATGGAGAAGCCGATGGTGGAGAACTCGCCGAAGGTGGTGATCGTTTTGACGCTGGCGCGAAGGTCCTGAATCTCCGGCACGGAGAATGTGCTGTTCTCCACGCCGATGCCGCGGGCGCTCTGGCGGATGTAGATGAGGCGGTCCTCATCGCGGTTGACGAGGGGCCGGAGGAGGACGCCGCGGACCAAGGTGAAGATGGCGGCGTTGGCGCCAATGCCGAGGGCCAGGGTAAGCACCACGGTGATGGCAAGCCCTTTGGTGCGCGCAAGGGAGCGCAACGCGAATTTCAGATCGCGGAGGAACATCTGCGGTTTGAGGGGCATTGTGCTTTTCCTTCCATTAGGGCCATTAAGGGCAATCCCGGGCTTTTTCCTTCAAGACGGCATGGCGGCGCAAACGTTTCCGACAATCGAGCCTTGGGCCAGGAGCCGCCGTGTCGCAAAGCCCTTACCGAAAAGGGTTCTCGCCCGCCGACGGCCCGTAGAGCGCCGGCACCGGAACATTGACCTCTCGCAGGTACATTGTCAACTGCGCGCGATGCCGCCCGGCACGAAGAAACCGGCAATCAGGCCCTCGTCAGCCAGAGGCAAACGGACAAGCAGGGCCTGGTTGCCGAAGTGAAAGCGCTGGGCCGCAAATACAGCCCGCTCAACGGCTTACAGAGACTAAGCCGAAGCGGAATGCCTCGCAGGCGCTCCAAGTGGCCGAATCCAGCGCGGAGCCTTCCATTTCAGGTTCAGAGTCTCGCGTTCCCACGGTTTCGATCGCGCGGGAACGTCCCTTCAACTATACGACGAACGAGGCTCTACGAAATCGACACGCCTGACGCTCTTTCTTTTCGCTCTTCAGATCTTCGCCGAGTAATCGGGGAGCATTAGGGGGAGGCCCGGGGGTACATTCGATGCGGAACTTCGCGGCGCTGCTTGAAGATTCAAACCCTGCCGAGTCGGGGAAGAACTCGGCAGGGCTCGATGTGCTACCTCGCTAGAGCTTGCTTCGAGTCGTTTCGGGGGGCGTTCTTTTCCAGAACGCGAACCAGATGACGGCCTGTCGCCGGGACATGAGTCTTTTGCCCTCTGACGATGTCCTTCGCCCTGATCGCATGACCGTAGACGAGCGCGCTTGCATCGTCGTCGGGACGAATCGTGGAGCCCTCGAGGGAAATTCCTGCAAACACGCCACGGGAACGCGAATAGCTCAGGATCTCTGCTCGCATCCAAGCGTCGGTGTCTGCGGAAGCATCGCGTCCGATGGGACCTACCGCAACGGAAGCGTCTCCGCCCAACTTGACCTTACTGCTGAGAATCGAATCCATGCCTCTGTCATTCATGACTAGCAGGATCAGGTCGGTCGCTTCTCCGCCGATTTGAAAGCCGACACTGCCGCCTTCCAGCGCGTACATTGCCGGTGCGCCCCACGGTCCTCTGAATTTGTCGCCGGTACGGCACACCATCGCTCCGCGGCCATAGTCCGCGCCGACTCCAAAAGCCAGCTTTTTGACGGATGGAACCACGATCACGCACTCGGCTTTTTCCAAAAGATCCTGAGGAAGGTTGTCGGGGATGTTCGTAACTTCCTCCATTACCACGCCACACTCTTCGAGGCGTTTTTGCTCCTTGTTCAGCTTAGCGGCGTAGACCGCACCCGCTGCAAGGGTAAGACATGCTGCCGTAACCAAATAGCGTTTCATCACTGACCTCCATAATCAGAACTGCTCTTCTTGACGTAAGACTTTTTCAAAACCTTTTCGTTTGCAACAACGGCTCGGAACCACCGCGGCACGGTCTAAATGCGTCCGAAAAGCACGAGAATGACAACGATCAGGAGAGCGAGACCTACGCCCCCCGTCGGCGCATAGCCCCACTCGCGGCTGTGGGACCACCTCGGCAAAGCCCCTAAGAGCGCCAGAATCAAGATCACCACCAAGACTGTTCCAACCATGTTTTGCTCCTCTCCAAGTAAGTCCATCCAACCATCTTCAAGTTTCCCGCCCCGGCGGTTTTCTTATTCCCTGACGGATCTCCGCGCCGGGTCGGAGCCGTATTCGATCGACGCACGGGATCGGACGTCGTCGACTTTCAGGCCTCTACTCGTTTCAATAGGACGCGTGCTGAATTTGGTCTGTTTGCTCGTCAACCGACGTGTATCCGCGAGATGTTATGAAACAGTCCAAATACATTCAGAAGCCAGAACACTACGGCGATGACGACGACTGCGTTCAAGATCGACTTGATGCTTCCTGCCATGGGGATGAAGCGATTCACCAGCCACAGCAGAACGCCTACCACGATCAGAACCACTACAAGGTTGATTAACGGCATGATCTATTCCTCCTTCTTTCTTTGCACACAGACACCCGGCCTCACGAGTTATTGACCCTTATTTCTGTATTGGTCCGAGAGCTGATGCGACAATGTGGAGCGGAGTGGAACCGGGAACGGTGGTTCAGGCTGAAGCTTTAGGGTTTTGTTTATCGCTTCGGTCTTTTTGCTGCCCCCACAAGCACCATGCTAGAAGAGACGCCAGTGGATATCTGTCCATTTGCGGACACATTTGTATTCTATTTGCGCGCCGCGCCCCATGTTGCTAAAATACGTGCCACAAATCATGCCAAAGTCAGCATTGCCGCGAAGATACGAGGAGGCCAAGCAGACAAAGCAGGCCACCTTTGACGCTCAGAGATTCCTCGACTCCGTCGGCGTGGCCCGAAAAGTGGTCGACTTTCCCAAGAAGGCCACTATCTTTGCGCAGGGTGATGCCGCTAAGCACGTAATGTACATTCAACAGGGCGGCGTGAAGCTCTCCGTCGTCAATGCGACTGGCAAAGAAGCTGTCGTGGCCGTTCTGAAGTCGGGGGATTTCTTTGGCGAAGGATGTCTCGCAGGACAGTCCATCCGCATGGGCTCAGCCACGAGTACGGCACCAGCCACCGTGCTGGTGATTGACAAGGACGAGATGATTCGCGTCCTCCACGCCGAGCATGAGTTTTCCGACCGATTCATCGCCTACATGCTTTCCAGGAATATCCGAGTGGAAGAGGATTTAATCGACCAACTCTTCAATTCGACCGAAAAACGCCTGGCACGTGCGCTTCTCTTACTAGAAGCTGTTGCATAACCAGAGACAAGTGTTTGAAAGAAGGGTGATTGAGTTTTCCGGAATGAGCGATAAGGAGAGTCAGCAGCGCCGAAGGAGGGCCGATGGCCCGATCGGGTCCGTTGCTGACCGAAGCGCAGTGGCAGAAGATCGCGCCTTTGCTGCCGAAACCGCGCAAGAATCGCAAGGGTGGCCGCCCGTGGATCGAGAACCGTCGGGTGCTGGAAGGGATTCTCTGGATTCTGCGGAGTGGCGCAAGATGGCAGGACTTGCCGGAGAAATATCCGCATCCTTCGACCTGCTGGCGACGGTTGCGGGATTGGGAGGAGCAGGGCGTTTGGCTGAAAGTCTGGCGGGCGTTTCTGAGCGAGTTGAACGAACGCCAGCAATTGAAGTGGAGCGAATCGTTTTTGGATGGGAGTTTTGCTCCCGCGAAAAAAGGGGCTGCGGAGTCGGAAAAACCAAGCGGGGCAAGGGGACGAAGTGGATGGTGGTGGTCGACGGCGCGGGTGTTCCTCTGGGAGACTACCTTCACTCTGCATCCCCGGCGGAAGTCCGGCTCGCGGAAACGACGCTCGCGGCGATCCGGGTAGGGCGGCGTCATCACCCCGGCCGGCCAAGGCAGAAGCCGGTGCGGGTGATCGCTGACAAAGCCTACGACAGCGATCCACTGCGAAAACGGTTGCGGCAGCGCGGCATCGAACTGATCTGCCCGCACAAGAAAAATCGCGTTCGGCCAGCAACGCAGGATGGCCGGGCACTGCGGCGGTACAAGCGGCGTTGGATCGTCGAACGCACCAACGCCTGGCTCGGCAACTTCCGTCGCTTAGTAGTGCGTTACGATCGCTCGCTCACAATCTATCGCGCATTCTTTCATATCGCTTGCTTCATGATCGTCTTACGAAGGGTTGTGCAATAGCTTCTAGCCGGCTATGGCAAGAAAGACGAGCCGCAGAGAATCCTTCCAAAGGTGTCGCAAGAAACATTGGCGGAAATGATCGGCACGACACGCTCCCGAGTCAATCTGTTTATGAACAAATTCAAGAAACTAGGCTTCATCGATGATCAGGACGGCCTCGAAATCAAGAGCTCGCTCTTGAGCGTCGTGTTGCACGAGTGACCCGCAGCGATTGTCCATCCACGAAACCTGACCTGTAGATTTTCGAACGTGAGGAGCGTCATCCGGGCTCGCAGAAACTCAAGGATTGGCCTCCCCTTCACCGAGATCTTTGTTTTACGAGACGGGAAGTGGACCAATCCCGGCTGGCATACCGACTCGGAAAAATGAGCACGACTTCCAACCTTGACCAGTTCGTGAGTATGCAATTTGAGGCTGCTATACTCTCCAGGGATATTTTGTTCCAGCGGCTCATCTGAGCCCCGTTGACGTCACGTACTTTGCGGGGACCTTGCATATGCGATTTGGCCACGTCCGGGCGCGCACTCGCACGGCGGCGCCTCTGAGAACGCATTCCTTCTGCATCCTGCTCGTTTTGGCCCTGGGGTTGGCGACCAGGCTCGGCTTCGCGGCGGAGACCGTTTCATCGTCAGCGGCGCAGGCCGACATCAACGAACAGGCCCAGGCCGCCTATCGAGCCGGCTCCGCCGCAGTCACGAATAACGACTTCAACACCGCAGAGTCGCAGTTCGAGAAGGTCGTTCGCCTGGCGCCTCAGATCGAAGAAGGCCACAGCGCCTTAGGCGCGGTGTTGATACGTCTGGGAAAACTTCCCCAAGCAATCAAAGAACTGGAAAAGGCGCTGGCGCTGAAGCCTGACGATGTAACCGTTGCTACCAATCTCGCCTTGGCGTATGCGCAAACGGGCGCTTACCAGCAAGCGATTCCCTTGTTTAAGAAAATTGACTCCCAGGCGCGGGAAAAGCCCGCTTCGGATTCCTCCCATGCGCTTCCTTCGTCCGTTCTTGAAGCGTACGCTCGCTCGCTGGCTGCCACGGGCCAGGTGCCGGCAGCAATCGCCAAGATGAAGATCGCCGTCGCCGAATCGCCGCAGAGCGCCGAGCTCCATGACGCCTTGGGCTCGCTGCACGCCCAGCAGCGGAGTTGGCCTTCGGCGGTCCGCGAATTCCAGCAGGCGATTCAGCTCAATCCGCGGTTCGCCGCGGCTCACCTGCATCTGGGGGTAGCGCTGGTCATGCAGCAACAGGCGTCGGCGGCGATCTCAGAGCTGGTCCTGGCTTCCCAGTTGGCTCCCGACAGCGTGGTCGCCGCCACGGAGCTGGGTAAGGCTTATGCGGCAAACAAGGAAGACGACGAGGCCATTGCGGCGTTCCGGCGCGCGATCCACGTCGATTCCTCGGCCACGGAAGCTGAGTATCAACTGGCTCTGGCGCTGCAGCGCACCGGCCATGATCTTGACGCTGTTCCACTCCTGCGGCAGGTCGTTGAAGCGGAGCCGAGGAACGCAGCGGCGGGTCGGAGCCTGGGATTAGCGCTTCTGGTTGGTGGAAATGCAAAGGATGCGATTCCATTTCTTGAGCGTGCGCTCAAACAAAACCCCAATGATGCCACCGCACATGAAAATCTGGCTGCTGCGTATCTGCAAATGAACGAAGTCGATGAGGCCATCCGTGTCCTTAGCTCGGGTCTCGAGAGCAATCCCCAGAGCTTCCCGCTCCACTACAATCTCGGACTCGCACTCAAGTTGAAGGATGACAATGCGGCAGCTATTCCGGAGTTGGAGACCGCGGCCAAACTGAACCCTTCGGCGCATGAGCCGCATTACACGCTTGGCGTTCTTTATATGCAGGATGGGCGTGACGTCGACGCAGCCCGCGAGCTCTCGCTGGCGATGAAACTGCACCCCAGCAACGCCGACGGCTGGGCGACGCTTGGGAGTCTCTATCGAAGGATGAACAAACTTCCGGAAGCGGCCGACGCGCTAAGGGAAGCGATTCGTCAAATGCCCGACCAGCCCGAGTCTCACCTGACACTGGCAACTGTTCTGGCGCAGCAGGGTAATGCGAGCGCGGCCGCGGCCGAGCGCCAAAAAGGCGCGGAGTTGGAGCGCGTGGCCATGAATCGCCAGAGGGCCACAGTGTCCACAAATTCAGGCAACTCGCTGCTGCAGAAGGGGCAGGTCGCAGACGCCATCGAGCGCTATCAGGAGGCGCTCAGCGAGGATCCCAACTACGTCGAGGCGCATCGCGGGTTGGCCAAGGCGCTGGAACGCCAAGGCAAGAAGGCCGAAGCCGCAGCCGAACGGCAAAAGGCAGACGGGCTGGAAAAGTCGCAGCCGTAATCCTGGGTTGCCAGGGGACGAGCCAAGGGGAACGCCGCCATTTACACGGTGTTCGGAACGCGCTATATATGAGTGCACAGCATTCCAGCCGGGGGACATAAACATGCGGGCAACGGAACACTCTCGCGGCAGGGGTCCGGAGGTTCCGAATATATGGCAAATGCCCGCAGTCGAATTGGAAGGTTAGTTCTTCTAGGTAGGTCGTTATGAAATCTCGACTGGGCCGCATCCTCGCGGGTTTCGTGGTGAGCATTACATTGCTCCTGGGATCCTTGCGGTTCATCACCCACACCCGATCCGACGACACACTCGAAGGCAAGAACTACTCCGAAAAGATACGGCAGACGTACAACTTTCGTTTCGGCAAGGACAACGTGTCGCTCCCCGGCAACGCCGCCATCGAGGGCAACGAGTTCGTTCAGCCCGGCGCTTTTCCTGAGGCCGAATACTGCGCTCATTGCCACGAAGAGGCCTACCACCAGTGGCGTCAGGCGTTGCACTCCAACTCCTTCCGCACGCCATTCTACCGGACGAGCGTCAACATTTTGATCCGCACCAAAGGCATTGAGTTCTCGCGGCATTGCGATAGTTGCCACAATCCGATCGCCGTGCTCTCGGGCGGGCTGACACAGGACTCGCATGTCGATCGCGCCTTTGACAAGGACGGCTTGACTTGCACCACCTGTCATTCGATCCAGCGATTGCAGTCCACCTCGGGTAATGGCGGCTTTGTGTTGGGTGTTCCGGCGGTGATGGTAGACGAGAACGGAAATCGCATTCCCGGCCAGGCTCCGTTCGCCGAAATCATGAAGCATCCCGAGCGTCACTCGCAGGCGGTCATGCACCCGTTTTATCGGACCGCGGAATTCTGTGCCGCCTGCCACAAAGCCAACCTGCCGAATCCACTGAACGATTACAAGTTCATCCGCGCCTTCACCGTATATGACGAGTGGCAGAACTCCAAGTTCTCCAAGCGTAACCCGCTGACTTTTTACTCGGCGGACTTCACTCCATGTCAGGGCTGCCACATGCGTCGTGCACTGGCCACTCTGCCCGAGTATGGTGCCAAGGCGGGATGGTTCGCGGCGCATCGCTGGTTGGCGGGAAACACGGCGGTGCCGTTCTACTACGGCTTCGACGAACAACTGCAGAAGACCATCGAGTTCCTGAAGGCGGGCAACTTCCTCAACGTGGACATTTTCGCGCTAAAAAGAGGCGGCGACGACAACATGATCGCGCCCCTGGGCTCGGTGCCCTTTCAGCTGGAGCCGAACGACGTGGTGGAAGCGTACGTGGTCATCCAGAACAAGAATATTGGTCACTCGCTGATTCCTGAGGTTCGCGATCTCTACGAGGCATGGGTCGAGGTCACGGTGAAGGACGCCGCCGGAAACGATATCTATCACAGTGGTTTCCTGAAGCCCGATGGCATGCTGGATACTCGCGCGCACAGCTTCACCAACCGGCCGGTGAATCTCTCCGGCGAGTTTGTCGACAATCACAAGGTCTGGACGATTCATTCCGTGGCCTATGACAACTCGGTCCAGGCCGGGCGATCGGTACTGGTGCGGTATGAATTCCAGATTCCGCCTGACGTGAAGGGGCCGCTCAGCATCACCGCCCGCGTGAACTACCGTCACTTGCGGCAGAGTTATCTAAACAACGTGTTTGGTGCCGATCATCCGCTGTACCCCGTCGTGGAGATGGCTTCCCGCACCCGCGCGTTGGCCCTGGGCACGAATGATCCCACCGCTCCCGCGCCGGGCGACAATCAGGACTGGATGCGCTGGAACAATATCGGCATCGGATTTCTCGACCAGCAGCAATACTCGGACGCCGTGGAGGCCTTCGAGCAAGTCGTCAAGTTGCGGCCTGACTACGACGACGGCTACGTGAATGTCGGCCTGGCCTATATCGAGTGGGAAAAATATTCCTCGGCACGTCCCCCTCTGGAGAAGGCGCTGCAATTGCATCCCGATTACGCCCGAGCCCTCTACTATCTCGCGTTGGTGGAACGCCGCGAAGGACATCCTCAAGCGGAGGTCGCCGATCTACAGAGGGTCGTGGAACAGTATCCGCAATCGCGCGATGCGCGCCGTGAGCTTGGCATCGCCTACTACCAGCAGCATCACTCCGATGACGCCATCGCTCAGTTTGAAGCGTTGCAGGCCATCGATCCCGACGATCTGGCTGCGCACTACAATCTTGCCGTCTTGTATCGGCGCAAGGGCATGAAGGCCGAGGCCGATGAACAGGCCGCCTTGTATGCCACCAAGAGAATCGACCCCGAGGCTCCAACCTATTCTCTCGATTTTCTGCGCAAGCATCCCGAGATATCGACCGAGAGCGTGCCCTGGCACATGCACACGGACCTGAAGCCGGTCGCCGCCGGCGCCAACGGTCAGCGGTAGCCCGAGGAGGATTTGTGTGGCCTTTGAATCGCCGGAAGTTTCTTCGTTCGCTGAGCCGCACAGCTCTCGTACTTCCGTTCACGGATATTCTGGCCCTGGCTGCTTCTCCTCAACAGCAGGATGTCCCGCAGAAAAAGAAGATCCCTGTCGAGCGCAGTTACGACGCCAAGCCCGCTCCTCCTCCTCCGGGTCCGAAATCCCCGATTGAAGGTACGCCGCTGGGCGTCAGCTTCGTGGATGTCGTCAAAGGCTCGGGGCTCGACGTCGAAACCATCTACGGCGGCGTGGGTCAGAACAAGTATCTGCTGGAAACGACCGGCTGTGGCCTCGCCTTCTACGACTACGACAACGATGGCTGGCTGGACGTCTTTCTCGTCAATGGATGGCGGCTGGAAGGATTTCCCAAGGGCAAGGAGCCGCACTGTCGTCTGTTCAAGAACAACCGCGACGCCACGTTCACCGATGTCACCAAGGGTTCGGGCCTGGAAATCCGCACCGGTTGGGGACAGGCCTGCTGCGTCGGCGACTACGACAACGATGGTTATGACGATCTGTTCGTCACCTACTATGGGCAGAATGCCCTTTATCACAACAACGGCAACGGTACATTCAGAGATGTTACAGAACGCGCCGGGCTCATCCAGCCAGGACCCAAGACGCGCTGGAATACCGGTTGTACCTGGGTCGACTACGACCGCGACGGACATCTCGATTTGTTTGTTGCCAACTACGTGGACTTTGATCTGAAAACCGCTCCTTTGCCTGAAGACGTTCCGTGTACGTACAAAGGCATTCTCGTCGCTTGCGGTCCTCCTGGGCTGCTGGGCGGTAAAAACATTCTGTATCACAACAACGGAAGCGGAACGTTCACCGACGTAAGCGAAAAGTCGGGGATGTGGAACGCTATTGGCACCTATGGTCTCAGCGTTGCCGCCTCCGATCTCGATAATGATGGCTGGCCGGACATCTACGTGGCCAATGATTCCGCGCCCGCCACGCTCTATCTGAATCAGCACGACGGCACCTTTAAGGATATGGCCATCCAAAACGGGGCAGCGGTGTCGGCTCTGGCTTCGAACCGTTGCGAGATGATCTCGCGTTGATATATAAATCCGAGAAACCATGAGCAATCGCGATTAGCAGATGTGAACCTTCGGGTGAGCGGGAGAAGCGGTGTAACAAAGTAAGGAATGGATCCCTTCCAGTCAGCTTGCTGTACCCAAGCGTGGGAGCTCCACGTCCCAAGGACCCACGCGGTCGGCATTGCGTGCAACGAGTATCACGAGACCGGCGTGGCCTGCGCCGTGGAAGTCAACGCCCTGTTCAGATTGACCGGAAAACGCTATCGGACGCTCCCATTGAACACGCTGTAACCTGTTCAATGATGAAGATCGTGATCTTCGGGGCCACCGGCGTGGTCGGAAAGGGCGTGTTGCTCAAGTGTCTCGACGATCCGCGCATCGAAGGGTTCTGCTCTGCTGGTCTCGCGTCACCCGCCGACCTCAGTCATCCGAAGATCCGCCAGGGTCGATCCGCGACAGGGCGAGGCCGCGCAAGGCCCGAGCGCCCTGCGCGAGCTCGTTTCTGAAGCCGACGAGATCAAGCGTCATTTCAACAGCCTCTCGCTCGCTCGACGCTCCCAGTAATGTTTTCGCGTCGTCGAGAAGCCGGGGATCGAGCCAAAACGCCTTGCGGACCTTACCACTCCGTGTCGCCCGCACACCGGAGATCGTCTCGCGGGTGCGACGTGACCGTGGGTTGCTCGGCGAACGCTCTCGGCGAGTTGATATCGACACATGTCCCTCACGTTGTACGCAACATCATGACATGTCGTACCGCACACTAGCTCTTCATCGTCAGACCAGATCGTAGTTCAGCGCGTCGGCGAGCTGACTGAGCGACGCGAGGAGTTTCGGGCTGTCGAGACGCTCGTTAAACGCCGGCGCGGCGGACAAGGCACCGAAGGCACGCTCGTAGAGAGCGGCGCATTCGCGATTGGTAATGGACGACGGGTACCAGATCCCTTGGGCGTCCGCATACGAGTCGTAGATCGCGCGGGACCACGCGCGGGCCTTGCCGCGGTTACCCGAGTTGATGGCCATGTTCCCGCCTGCGCGAACCGGCCAACTGCCACTGGTGTCGAGCAACTGCAGCGCGGCCTCCAGATCAATCGCCGCCAGCCAAGGCTCGTTCCGGCGTCGATCGATCACCTTGGTCTCCTGAAACACTTCGCCGAGCGCCGTGAGGACGGCGTTGGATCCGCTCGTGGCGTATAGAATCCCTCTTGTCTGCACGCGCTTCGGCAACAGGTGGTGATCGAAGCGGCTCGACGTGGGTCCGACATGCCGGAAGGCGTTCCAGCGAGTCGGATAGGCGCCGCCGCCGAAGTAGATTCGCCACAGGCGCGAACCGGTCGGGCAGGAGTGAAAGATCGGGGGAACGGAGAACCTGTCGGGAGGATCGGGAAGCTCTTCCACTCGGGCGAGCGCCCCCTCTAGAGATCCCCGGCAAGCTCGGCGACGGGTTGAACGCTTCGGCCCTGCGCCAGCCAATCCAAGGGTGAGACCAGGTGTCCGTCCTGCTCGAGATCGATGTGTGGCTGGCGGAACCAGTTTTCCACGGCCACGGGATCCAGCTCCCGATCGAGATGTGAGATGACCCGGTCGACGTGTGGGACGAGACCCTTCGACGCAAATTGGAAGGCCGGCAGGCGCCACACGTTGCCGTCGCGGATGCCGTAGAGCGTCGGCGGATCGGCGAGAAGCCGCTGCCGGACGCGCCCCGTGCTGACGCCGAGCCGCTTGGCTGCCTGCTCGGCATTGAGGCTGCCCGTGAGGATCGCGTGATACTTCGCCGCTCGCACCGCGAGCGGCCGAACGGCCAGCTGCCCGCCGATCGGCACG
>CAVTLQ010000002.1:0-35267 GCA_963735525.1 uncultured Acidobacteriota bacterium
TGCGCTACGCCCCGACATGTGCACTATTGATTCTAGAGCAATTTCCGACTTTGCGCCTACTGCGATCCGTCGTGGAGTGAGCCCTTAGAGTGAGACACGCCGTGTGCTCCGAAGAGTTTGGTCAACCGCGGGGTTAGTGCTGGCACGCATCATCGACGACTGCTCTCTCAATCAAATGTTCGCGAAGAACTCGGTAGTGCGGTTGTGCGGCCAACGCTACGGCGCAATAATACAGCAGACAAAATTTGTGAATCCAGTTAGTTTAATCGGACGGAGGAGCCATACATGGCCAGCACAGCATCGGTCGAAATTTCACGCCGCCGGTTTCTCGCCGCAACGGGTCTCACCGCCGCAACAGCCTGGCTTGCTCCAAGGGCTTTGTTCGCTCAGTCGGACGATGCGCTTGTTCCAGGCGCGTTCAAGGAAGCCGCCACTGCAAAGATTACGGTCCAAACGCTTCGTCGCAATATCAGCGTTCTTTTGGGGCCGGGTGGAAATATTGCCGTTCTCACCGGCCCCGACGGAAAGCTGCTCGTGGATGCAGAAATCGTCACCGCGCGTCCGAACGTTTCTGCAGCTCTAGCCGAGCATCAATGCGGACCCCATCAAGCAATTGATCAACACTCACTGGCACTTCGATCACACCGGCGGCAACGAGTGGCTGCACGAAGCCGGAGCCAGCATCCTGGCGCAAGAGAACACGCGCAAGCATCTTTCAAAGACACGCGCGTCGAAGGCTGGAAGCACACTTTCCCAGCCGCGCCGGCGGGTGCAATTCCCTCAACCGTCTTCAAAGAGGACTCACACCCTGCACGCCAATGACACCACTCTGGTTCTTAAGCACTATTTGCCTGCGCACACGGATTCCGACATCTCCGTGCACTTTGCAGAGGCCGACATTTTTCATGCCGGAGACACTTTTTGGAACCGCGATTACCCCTTCATCGACTACTCGACCGGAGGCAGCATCGACGGCCAGATACGCGCGGCAGAAGCGAACATCGCAAAGGTAACCGACAAGATGATCGTCATTCCGGGGCACGGGGCCGTGGGCGGCAAAGCCGACCTGATTCTGTTCCGAGACGTGTTGGTTGAAATCCGCGACAAAGTTGCGGCTCTCAAAAAACAGGGTAGATCTCTGGCCGAGGTCGTCGCCGCCAAGCCTAGCGCGCGCTATGACGCGGAATGGGGCAACCTGTTCATGACCCCGAGTGCGTTTCTCGCCTTGGTGTACCAGGGCGTCTGAGAAACCTAAGTCGTGGGTGAGCCGCTGGAGGGAGATTTGGTTCCGGGTTCGAGCAGGACATAGCCTGACAACCTCCGGAATGCCAACCGGCGCTCCTTGGAGGAGAAAAACGAGCGAGTCTTCCAAATGACTCTGGGCAGCAGAGGCAACTGGATCGGTCGCTGGAGCCGATCGGCCTCTTCCGCCACGTAGCGGATTTCCTTGGCGTGCCAGCCGTGCTCGCGGAAGAAAGCAAACCAGTCTCCGGGCAAGAATTTCCACGGAGCATTCTGCATCTTTCGCACCATGCCGGCACGTTTGCGGAGCTTCATCAGCTCAGGGGAAAAATAATCCACGATCCAGTAGCGAACGCGATCCAGCGCCTTGAGATCGTCGGCAAGAGAGGCGACATCCTCGACGCTCAAATACGGAACCACCCCTTCGGTGAGAACCAACATCTTCTTTGCTTGCGCGTGGATGCTCGCAAAAAGCTGCCGGCGTTCCGGCAGATTCGCGAGGTCGATTTTCACGCGCTCTAGCCTGCACCGTGGCGTTTCACCGGACAGCCGCGTTTCTTTGAACTCGATCACACGGGGATAGTCGGCCTCGACCCACAACAAGGAACCCGGAAGATCCATCCGATAGGGGCGTGTGTCTAGTCCTGCGCCGAGGTTGAGAACCGTGTCGACACCCTGCGCTATCGCGAGCCGAATATAATCGTCGATAATGCAGGTGCGAATCACGATGAACCAGCCGCTCATCATGGGATTGGGCATCGAACGCGCTATTTCTTTGCCGCGGTCCCCCGCCAGAAGACAGGCCAGCGGATCGCGGAAAAGCGCATCGGCCCGTTCTGTTTCGAGCGCCCGGTAGTGCGCCACCCAAAACGCGGTGTCGGAGACATTCTCGATCAGAGTGTCGGTCAAGGCGTTTCCCTCGTGCGAACTTTGCCAAACCGCGCAAGGCTGGGCAAGTCGAAAACACCGCAGGCGCCGGCGGGTGGGAGTGCAACTCTAGCGACTGGCGCGGATGCGGCGTTGCGGGCATAATGCGGCGAACGCGAACGCGTGACGCCACCGTCGAGGACCATCGCGGCGCTGCGCTTGCGGCAAACCGGCTCTTCCTTCGGTTGAGGCGCGAGCAACGCCATCGTTGAGCACTACACTCGGGGTAACGAATGCGGGCGAAGAATACAAACGGCAGCATCCCTGCGTACCAGCGAATTCAAGGCGCGATTCGCAAGCGCATCGAGTCAGGCCAGTTGCATCCGGGGGATGCCGTCGCCTCGGAACGCGAGTTGGCTCGCCTCCATCAGGTGAGCTTGATGACGGCGCGGCATGCGCTGGCGTCGCTGGAGCGGGAAGGCGTGGTGGAGCGGCGCCGCGGCATCGGAACGTTTGTCGCCGCACCAAAAATTCACTTCAATAGGTTGATGAGCTACACGGAGCTGATGGCCAGCCGCGGTTTGTCGGCGCGCTCCAAAGTTGTGTACGCGGGTGTGCTGACGAACGAAAATGAAATTGCGGCGCGGCTGTCGCTTCCGTCTGGAAGCCCGCTGGTCAAGGTGGAACGCGTGCGCCTGGCGGCGGACGAACCGTTTGCACTGGAAGCGTGTTACCTGTCGGCGGAAGAATTCCGCGGCCTTGTGGAAGCGGTGCAAGAACGCAGCTCGCTGTTTTCGACGCTGGAGCGCGATTACGGGGTCGAGCTGGCGTACGCGGACGAAGAAATCGACGCTACCGCGGTGGACGTGAGAACGGCGAAATTGCTGGCCGTGCCCCGCGGGACGCCGCTGCTGCGCATTCGGCAGCTGATCTACACCACCAAGGGCCGAGCGGCCATTTACGTTTTGGGTTTGTACCTGTCTGGGCGCCACACCTTCGTGATTCGCAGATTCAGGTAGAGCGGTCCGAGAACCGGGTTCCGCAAGGCCATCATTCGTGCGCCCGCACTAATCGAGCGCAACCCGATCGATGTCCGGCACCACCGGCCGCCCGAACGGGGAAGGGGCGGGACCCGTCGAGTCCCGAACGACAAGCTCGGGCGCAACGGCAATCTCCTGCACGAATTCTGCGTTGCCTTCGATCTGGTCGATGACCGTCTTGGCGGCAATTTGTCCCATGCGCTCGAGGGGCTGGCGAACAGTGGTTAAGCCCGGAGTGTTGTAAGCCGCGGCGGGAATGTCGTCGAAGCCCA
The DNA here is from genome assembly GCA_963735525.1 of uncultured Acidobacteriota bacterium. GTDB lineage: Bacteria > Acidobacteriota > Terriglobia > Acidiferrales > UBA7541 > Acidiferrum. Next base: position 3,422 of record CAVTLQ010000002.1, read on the forward strand.
TTACCGACACATCCTCGGGCACCCGCAAGCCTGCTTCCCGAAATGCCCAGATCGCGCCGATCGCCGAAATATCGTTGTAGGCGAACAGCGCGGTGAACGGCTGCTTGCGCGCGAGCAATTGCTTGGCAAACGGGTAGCCAACGTGCGGCGAGGAGGCGGTACTCTCGATCTGTACGGTGAGTTCCGGGCGGACGCGGAGGCCCAACTCGGCGGCGGTTTCGCTCACCGCAGCCCAGCGCACAAACGAATCTGAACTCAGGGGATAGCCTTTCATGAAGGCAATCTCTTCGTGGCCAAGATCGATCAGGTGGGTGAGCGCCAGCCGGGCAGCGAGCTTGTGGTCCAAGATGATGTTGGTTACGCCCTCGACGTACTCCGTGCCCGGCAACCGCGACGGTGGGCAACTGCAGCTTTTCATTGATCGAGGTGTCGATGGTAATGAAGCCCTCGACGCCCCGCGTCAATAGCATTTGCGCATAGGTTTGCAGAAGCTTTGGGTCGTGGCGGTGAATCACGGTCAGGAAAAAGAAATTGTGGCTTCTGAGGTACTCCTCGATGCCGCTGATCACCATGGCACCGTACGCGTCGCCGATCTCTTCGGCGATAACGCCAATGGTGTAAGTGCGTTGAAGGCGAAGGGAGCGGGCGAAGTAGTTGGGGCGGTAGTTGAGATCCTTGGCCGCGGCGAGGATGCGCTTCTTGGTGCGCTCGGGGATGGAACGCGCGGCTGCGGAGTTATTGAGCGCCGCGGAAACGGTCCCGGGAGTCAGGCCCAAGTATTCTGCAATGGTCTTGAGGGTGACCTTGGGTTCTCGTCGGGGGCGGGTTTCTTCTTGGGTGAGTATGTCATGCAAAAAATGCTCCGGGAAGTGAACCTGAAAACCCCCCCGTCGGCATAGACGCCCAAATTGGGATGGCGTTCCGTCTAGCGCAGGACAATTGCCCTTAACCCCACTGCAAGGGGCGCGGATTGTACTTCCATATATCATAGATCCTACGATTGCACATAGGACTCCTATGCTTGGACATAGACGTCGTTAGGTAGGAACGGGCAGATAGATATTTACATAACGAGCACATTCTCCCGGAACTGGCCGGGCTAAAAGCCCGGCCCCTACCTAACGGAAAGTACTGGCTCTCCTCAGCCGCGCTCAATAGAATGACGCGCCGCGACGCCAAGTCGAAGTTGCGGCTGATTCCAACCACGAGGTTGTCGCTATGCGCAATCGATGGAAGCAAGTTGCCGGGTGTTTGTTTGTTGCTGTTTGCCGCGGCTCTGAGCGCGCAACCCGCGAAGGCTTGGGACAACGGCTTGGCGTTGACCCCGCCGATGGGCTGGAACAGTTGGAACAAGTTTGGCTGCAACGTCAGCGAAGACCTTGATCAAGGGCATGGCCGACGCCATGGTCAGCAGCGGAATGAAGGATGCCGGCTATCAATACGTGGTGATCGACGACTGCTGGCAGGTGAGCCGCGACGCAAACGGCAATATCGTGCCTGACGCGCAGAGATTTCCTTCCGGGATCAAGGCGCTGGCGGACTACATCCACTCGAAGGGTCTGAAATTCGGCATCTATTCCGATGCGGGCACGCAGACCTGCGCGGGTCGACCGGGCAGCCGCGGCCACGAATATCAGGATGCGCTGCAATACGCGGCGTGGGGCGTCGATTACCTGAAATACGACTGGTGCCACACCGGCAAAGCAAACGCGGAAGCCACGTACGCGATCATGCGCGACGCCTTGAAGACCGCGGGCCGGCCGATCGTCTTTAGTCTTGTGCGAATGGGGCACGGCAATCAGCCTTGGCTGTGGGCCAAAGACGTCGGGAATTTGTGGCGCACGACGGGCGATATCAGCGATTGCTGGAGTTGCAAGAAAGGATCAGCTCGGATTCGTGCAGATCGTGGACTGCAAGACGGATTGCGAAACCTACGCCGGCCCTGGCCACTGGAACGATCCCGACATGCTGGAGGTCGGCAATGGTGGCATGAACGCGACCGAATATCGATCGCACTTCAGTTTCTGGTGTTTGCTGGCCGCGCCGCTGATTGCGGGAAACGACTTGAAGAACATGACGCCGGAGATCAAGGAGATCCTGACCAACAAGGAAGTGATTGCCGTAAACCAGGATCCCTTGGGGATGCAGGGACGCCGGGTGCGTAAGAATGGCGACGCCGACGTTTGGGCGAAACAATTGAAGGACGGAAGCCGGGCCGTGGTGCTGTTCAATCGCGGAGCGCGGCGATGCGGACATCTCCGTCGTCTTGGGAAGAATTGGGATATCCGGAGCATCTCTCGGCGAGTGTCCGCGACCTGTGGCTGAAGAAAGGATCTTGGGCAAATTCACCGGGACAGTTCAGCGCCAAGGTGGCATCGCACGGGGTCGTCATGATTAAGGTAGCGCCGTGAGGAGCAGAATCGCTCAGCGTCTAATGGTATTGGCGTGTGTCGTTTTGCCTTTCGCTGCAGAGCCGTCCGGCGTTCGCGGGCAGACGCGGCGGCGCCGGTGGGAATATTCGAGACCCATGGCGACGTCGGCACGGTCTTGCATCCTGGGTCCGCGAAATACGACGAATCTCAGCACACCTACACGATCAGCGGCAGCGGCAACAACATGTGGTCGACCGAGGATGATTTTCAGTTCGTCTGGACGAAAATGTCCGGCGACGTTGCGATCGCGGCGGACATTTCGATCCTCGGCCAGGGCGGAAACCCGCACAAGAAGGCGGTGCTGATGGTGCGCCAGAGTCTGGATGCGGATGCGGTCTATGTGGATGTGGCGCTGCATGTCAACGGCTTGACGGCGCTGCAGTTTCGCGACGAAAAAGGCGCCGTCACAAACGACATGGAGATTAGTCTCTCCGAGCCCGCGCCCAAGACGGTTGCGACTGAAAAAGCACGGAGATTTCTTCTACATGTTCGTCGCCTACGGCCGGCGAGGAACTCCATCCTTCCGGTGCGGCGATCCGCGTCCCGATCAAGGAGCCGTTTTACGCCGGCATCGGCATGTGCGCGCACGACAAAGACGTGGTGGAAACCGCGGTGTTCTCCAACGTCGAGGTGAACAAGCCAACGTTTGATTCGAGCGCCAAGCCCACGCTTTACAGCACGCTCGAGACGATGGCGATCAACTCCAACGATCGCCACATGATCTACTTCGCGCCGGAGCGCTTCGAGGCACCCAATTGGACGCACGACGGAACGACTTGCTCTTCAATCGCGGCGGACGCATCTTGCGGCTCCCCGCGACCGGTGGGAAGCCGGACACGGTGGACACCGGTTTCGCGACGCAATGCAACAACGATCACGGTTTCTCGCCCGACGCCACGCTGCTGGCGATCAGCGATCAGTCGCAGGGCGATCACAAGTCACTGGTGTACGTCGTGCCCGCGGCAGGCGGAACACCCAAGCGCCTGACGCAGCGCGCGCCTTCGTACTGGCATGGCTGGTCGCCGGATGGGAAAACTCTGGCGTTTGTCGGCGAACGGAACGGTGAATTTCGATGTCTACACGATTCCCGTGACCGGAGGCGAAGAGACGCGCTTGACAACCGCGCCGGGGCTCGACGACGGGCCGGAGTATTCGCCCGACGGCAAATACATCTACTTCAACTCCGAGCGCACCGGCACGATGCAGATCTGGCGGATGCGTCCCGATGGCACCGAGCAAGAACGAGTGATCACCGACGACTTCAACGATTGGTTCCCGCACATCTCGCCGGACGGCAAGTGGATGGTCTTTCTTTCCTATGAAAAGGACGTGAAGGGCCACCCGGAGAACAAGAACGTAGCGCTGCGCCTGATGTCTCTGAGCGACAACAAGATCAGCATTCTCGCCAAACTGTTTGGCGGGCAAGGCACGATCAACGTGCCGTCGTGGTCGCCCGACAGCAAACAGGTGGCGTTCGTGAGCTATCAGCTCATATCGAAGGAAACTACCGAGAAGAAGTAGAGAGGACTTATGAGCGATTTGGTTCAACTGACGCGGCAGGACGGCATCGCCGTTATCACCATCAACAATCCTCCGGTGAACGCGCTGAGTCCGGGCGTGCCGGAAGGCATTGCCGGCGCCATCGAGCAAATCGAAAAAGACGACGCCGTGAAAGCTGCGGTGATCATCGGTGGCGGCCGGACTTTCGTCGCCGGCGCCGACATCAAGGAATTCGGCAAGATGACCTCGGGCAAAGACCATCGCGCGGCGAGGGATTCAAGCCGCTGTTGCTTCGCATCGAGGATTGCCGCAAGCCGGTGGTCATGGCCATTCACGGCACCGCGTTCGGCGGCGGTCTGGAGCTGGCGATGGCCGGACACTATCGCGTGGCGGTTCCCAGCGCGCAGGTCGGCCAGCCGGAAGTAAAGCTCGGGATTATTCCCGGCGCGGCCGGCACGCAGCGTCTGCCTCGGCTGGCGGGCGTGGCCAAGGCCGTCGAGATGTGTGCGGACGGAAATCCCATCAAAGCGGACGACGCGCTGAAGTTCGGAATTATCGACCGGCTCATCGAGGGCGAGTTGCTGACAGGCGCGGTTGCGTTCGCGAAAGAGGTGGCCGGCAAACCAGTGCGCAAGACGCGCGAGCGCGCCGACAAGCTCGGCACGCCGGAGCAGAACGCGTCTATTTTTGCCGCGGCGCGCGAGACCGCCCGCAAGAAGCAGCGCGGCACGATTGCCGCCCTCGCGGCGATCGATGCTGTCGAGGCCGCCACGAAGCTGCCGTTCGCGGAGGGCGTTGCCGAAGAACAAAAACTGTTTCATGAAGTGCCTGTTCTCCGATCAGTCCAAGGCGTTGATCCACGTTTTCTTCGGCGAGCGGGAGGTGGCGAAAATTCCGGACGTGCCCAAAGAGACGCCGATCCTTCCGGTGAGCAGCGCGGCCGTTGTTGGCGCGGGCACCATGGGCGGCGGCATCGCCATGGTCTTCGTGAACGCCGGCATTCCGGTGTTGCTGAAGGAAACCGATCAGGCGGCGCTCGACCGCGGCTTGGCGAATATTCAGAAGAATTACGCGAATTCCGTCAAGCGCGGCCGGTTCACTCAGGCGTTCGTCGACGAACGCCTGAAGCTGATTCGGCCGACGCTGAGCTACGACGATTTTGCCGGGGCGGACATGGTCGTCGAAGCGGTGTTTGAGGGCATGGCGCTCAAGAAAGAAGTTTTCGGCGAGCTGGATCGCGTGTGCAAGCCGGGCGCGATTCTTGCCAGCAACACCTCGACGCTGAACATCGACGAGATCGCATCGGCGACGTCGCGGCCGCAGGCTGTCGTGGGTACGCACTTTTTCAGCCCGGCCAACGTCATGCGCTTGCTCGAGATCGTGCGGGGGAGGCCACCAGCAAAGAGATCCTCGCCACGTGCATGCAGCTTTCCAAGAAACTCGGCAAGGTCGGCGTGCTGGTCGGGAATTGCGTGGGGTTCGTCGGCAATCGCATGTTCCATCCGTACCGCCGCGAGGCCCAGTTTCTTGTCGAAGAAGGCGCGAGCGTCGAGGCGGTCGATAGCGCGTTGTACGAATACGGCATGGCCATGGGGCCGCTGGCCACCGGCGACCTTGCCGGCCTCGATATCGGCTGGCGCATCCGGAAAGAGCATCGCCACCTGCAAAAGCCCGGCCTGCGGCAGACCATTGCGGAAGACCGGCTCTGCGAACTGGGCCGCTTCGGCCAGAAAACCGGCGCCGGCTGGTACAAGTATGACGAGAACCGCCGCGCCATTCCCGATCCGGAAGTCGCGGAACTGATTCGTAAGTGGACGAGCGAAGCGGGCATCCCGCAGCGGCAGATCTCGGTGGACGAAATCGTCGACCGCTGTATCTACGCGCTGGTGAACGAAGGCGCGCGGATCCTCGAAGAGGGCTTCGCGCTTCGCGCCGTGGACATCGACATCATTTATCTAAACGGCTACGGGTTCCCGGCCTATCGCGGCGGCCCGATGTGGTACGCCGACACCGTGGGCTTGAAGAAGGTCTACGATCGCATCTGCGAATTTCAGCGGCAGCACGGCGAGCTGTGGCAACCGGCGCCGTTGCTGAAACGCCTGGCTGAACAGGGCAAGACCTTCGCCGAGTTCAACAGCGAGCAGGGCGCGGCTGCCTAGCCTCGATTTCTCATTTCAAGAAAGGAATGACGCGTCACTCCTTTCTTGCCCCCTACACCCCCTAGGCATTTGTAAGGGTATCCATCGAAAAGACTTACGGGAGGGGCAGTTTGTAAGTGCATGAAAATAAAGGGTCGGCCTAACGAGGCCCTTCGCCTTTGGTTGCCTTCTTGGGGGGGTATACCCCCCGGTATGATGGGAACTGTGAAGCATGTCATTGATTCTGCAGGGTTTACGGGCGCTCCTGTGTGATGGGAAGGGTGTAAAGTGCGCGCAAACTATTGAGAGCACAAGGGTTACCTATGGTAACTTGGTGCGCTAGAAATGAAAAAAGCGCCGCGGTTCGGCGCTTTAAACGAAGTATTGAACGAGATTAAGGATACCAGAAAATCCAGAAAAGTCAAGGGTGAAATTGGGGAATTATCTACTTCACTCTCCTTTCCCGTCTGGCGCAGGCAATGCGGCTGAGTGGGTTGCTGGTTGGCCGGTCGTCAAAGCGGCGGCGAGCTCTTCGCGGCGCTTCGCGACAATAAGGACAAAACGGCTAGAGACCGGGCAGCTCCAGGCCTATGGAGTTGCCGGCTTGCTCGGCGTCGGCTCCGGATGCGCCGGCGGGGCTTCTGGGGTCTTCATCGGCGCAGGTACCGGCGGCGGGGCCGGCTTTGAGAGACCCTGCGATTCGTAGATGGCGTTGAAGAAAAATTTGTAGGTGCCGTGGGATTGGCCGCGCCATTGTGGCCGGAAGCCGAGCAGGTACACGCGGCCTTTGCCGTATTGCACTTCCAGCGCGGCGGCTTTTCCCTGGATGCGCTCGGGATGCAACAGGTAGCCGCTCATCAGCGGGCTTTGGTCCTTTGGATAGGCGGCCAGCACGCGACCGCGAAAGCCTTCCTTGGCCTCGAAGGCCGGGCCGCGCTCAAACATCACGATGGGATCGTGCGGCAGGCCCCAGACCGCCGAGTGGGTCATGTCCTGCACTTCGACGCGAAGCAAGCGAGCCGGAGCAGAAAAACTCTTCGTCCTTCAGACCGGTCAAAACATTTTTCACCGGCAGACCCAGATCGTCGATGGCAAATATCGAAGCGTTATTGAAGGCAATCAAAGTACCGCCGGCCTGGACGAATTCGCGTAACGCCGCGGTTCCCATTTCTCCGATGCCGCCGGTGTATTGTCCTGGAACACTTCCGGGGCCGAAACCGTTCCGCAGCGTTTCCGGCGCGGCATCCGGCAGGATGATGGCGTCGAAACGGTCGCGCAGGCTTCCGGCTTGAATGTCTCCGTTGCGCACGGTGATCGGCGCGAAGCCGTAGTTCTCCAGAATCCAGCGCGTCCATCCTTCATCGATGATAGGCACCCAGGCGCGATAGAGGCCGACGCGCGCTTTTTTCACCGCGACGACGTCTTTCGGAGCGGACGGCGACGCTTTCAGCGGTCAGCGAATTGTCGTCGGCCAGCTTTTTGATCTTTGTCGCGATCCACGCCGGTGACGACGATCGCGCCGTTCTCGGTCCGTCTGACGTTTCGCTTTCGGCGGAAGCGAACCCGACATGACCTCCGCCGTCGAGAATTTCGTTCAGCGCTTTGAAGCTGGCATTCGACTTGTGACTTAGGACGTACGCGCTTCCGGTTCCGTCCATGCTTCCCGTGGGAGCGCGTGAATTGCTCGAGCGTCCGCATCGCGGCGCGTTCCGCTGGCGCCACAGGCTCCAAGACCGGCGCGACCTGCACGCCCATCTGCATCGGCAGCGTCCACCCGGTGACATCGTAGGGCAGCTTCGGCGGGCCGGTCGGCGAGTCGCGCAATTCGGGATACAACTGCGGCTCAAACAACTCCTTCACCAACGGCGAGAAGGGCTGGTCCATCAGGACGACCCACGTTCCGGTCGGGTATTCGCGGCCGTTCGCGTGGAAAGGCTTCGCCGCTTGCTGCACTTCAATGCCGTTGATCATGAGCTTCTGGACCAGCGTCGCGGCCGTGGGAAGATCGCGCTGCTCGAGCGGGATGACGTAGGCGAAGGGCGGCTCTTTCGTAAAGCGGGCCACATTGTCGTGCGCGGCCTGGTAACGGTTGTACAGCAATTCCTCGCGGTACTTCGCGGCGGTGTCCAACACCGCCATCGACGCTCCTTCCATGTAGTTCACCGCGTCGCGCAGCCTCCACCAGCCGCCCTTCCACGGGCTGCTGTAGAAAACTTCCGAGCGTAGTCCGCGCTGATCCTTCGGAAATTCGTCGACGGGATAAAATCGCGGCGTCGCGTAACGAAACAGCGCCGTTTCCGTGAAGAACGAAATGCTGTTCCGGAAGATGTGCGTGAAATCGAGAAATCCCGGATACCAGTTGTCGAAGCCCACGCGATGCACCGCGCCGGGCATGTTGTGCTCGTCCAGGTAGGCGGCGATGTCAACGCCCAATACGTTGAGCCAGCGCGCCATCAGCGGATGAATGTTGGACGAAATCGGCTCGACGAACGGCGGAATGAAAATGCGCGTGGGGAACGGAGCGGTCTGATGGTGGCAGTAGAAAATCACCGGGTCCCACTCGAGTCTCGGTGCGCGTCACGTCCTGCGACTCGAGCATGTTGTTCATGTAGCCGTCGCGATTGTTGTCGTGGCCGACGTATTCCTGATAGAGGTCGGGCAGCGGGCTCACTTCGTACGTTGTGCCCACATTTTTCCGGTACCAGCCGACGACTTCGTTTTGCCCGTCTGGATTCAGCGTCGGCCACAGCATCAGGACCACGTTGTTGAGAATCGCGTCGACTTCCGGATCGTTCTGCGAAGACACCAGCTTGTACGCCAGATTGATGGATTGCTGCGCGCCGGCAACTTCGGTGGAGTGCAGACCGCCGTCGATATGCACGATGGCTTTGCCTTGCGCGCGAAAGTTCGCGTGCCTCGGTGGCGGATAGGCCGCGGCCGTCCGCGAGTTTGCGCGAGATGTCTTTATACTTGTCGAGGTTCGCCAGGTTTTCCGGAGACGAGATGATCGCGATCTCCCAATCGAGACCCCGCGTCGTTTTGCCGACGGTGATCAGCTTGATCCGGTTTGATGTGGCGGCGAGCTTGCGAAAATATTCGCGCGACTCGTCGTAGTTCGCGAGGTAGAAGTCATCTCCCGGCGTGTGACCGAGGACGGATTCGGGAGTCGGCACGTTGGGCGCGGGATTGTTTGTGGAGGCGACTTGCGCAAGCGGAGGGAAATACACAGACAGAACAGATCAGGCCGGCGAATGCCAGTGCCCATTTTCTTGTTTTTGGCATGCCAGAGGATATCGTTCCGATTTTCGAAAGTAAATATGGAGTGCAGCGGGTTGGCGCCGCCTTTAAGTCGTAAACGAGCATGGGCGATGATTTGGTGGCGCGGACAGCACCGTAAAGGCGGCGGCAAGCCGCCGCACTCCACGAACGCTTTAGCGCGGGCTAGATCGTTTTGTCCTTCGCGTAGCAGATCCGCTCTAAGTTGCATTCAATGCATTTTGGTTTGCGGGCTGCGCATACACGCCGGCCGTGCCAGATCAATTGATGCGAAAACAGGATCCATTTGTCTTTGGGGATCACGCGCATCAAGTCTTGCTCGATCTTCTTCGGGTCCTGATGCTTGGTCAAATCGAGGCGGCGCGACAGGCGAATCACGTGGGTATCGACAACGACTCCGCTGGCGATTCCATACGCGGTCCCGAGAACCACGTTCGCGGTTTTTCGAGCCACGCCGGGCAGCGTGAGAATCTCTTCCATGGTTCGCGGCACCTGCCCGCCAAAAGTTTCCACCACTGCCTTGCTCGCGCCCATGATGGACTTGGTCTTGTTGCGAAAGAATCCCGTGGGCCGGATTTCCTGCTGCAATTCGCTGGGGTTGGCGTAGGCGAACGCTTCGGGGCTGGTGTATTTCTTGTAGAGGGTTTGCGTGACTTCGTTGACGCGCACGTCGGTGCATTGCGCCGATAGAATCGTGGAGATCAACAACTGGAACGCGTTCTCGTGCTTGAGCTCACAGTTCGCGGCGGGATAGGCTTCCTCGAGTTTCGCCAGAATTGCGGCGACACGCTTCGGGTCGGTTCCCTGGCCCGGTTTTTTCGCCGCCGATCCACGCGCGGATTTTGCTGGCTTGACCGCTTTTTTCGGAGCCGCGGTTTTCCTGTTCTTCGTTTTCGCTTTCACCATGGCAGGGAAGAATACCATACGGTGGAACGCGCGCCGGTTCCCGTTCGACACCGAGCATCACCCCTGGTCAGCGATTCTCCAAAATGCCGAGCAATTTGCGGAACGCCTTGCCGCGATGGCTGTGCTGGTTCTTTTCCTCCGCGGAAAGCTCGGAGAATGTCTTGCCCAAGCGCGGAAAGTAAAAGACCGGATCGTAGCCAAAGCCTCCGCTGCCACGCGGAGCTTCCAAGATTTCGCCGTCGACGCGCCCAGAAACGATGGCGATCGCGCGGCCGCGCTCTGCGAGCGCGAGCACACAAACAAAATGTGCGGCGCGTTCTGGTCCGTTCTTGCCACGCAGCTCCGCAAGAAGCTTTGCGATGCGGTCTGCGCTGGTCGCGGCAGGTCCCGCGTACCGTGCCGAATGCACGCCCGGCGCGCCGCCGAGTGCGGGCACAACCAGTCCGGAATCATCGGCAAGCACCAACCCGTCCAGAAGTCGCGAATAGTGGAGCGCCTTGCCTGCGGCATTCTCGGCAAATGTCGGCGCGCTCTCGTCGAACACGGGCAGGGAATCGAACGCGGGAAGCAACTCCAACGCGACTTGCGCGCCCGGAACTGCGTCAGCTCCTGCGAGGGCGCGGAATTCGCCAAGTTTTCCCGGATTGGACGACGCGAGATACAGCTTAGCGGGCGCGCGCACTGAATTTCAGGGGCAGCAGGGCGCGTTGCTCATCCGTCAAGCGGCGAATTCCGGCAGCCGCCAGCGCCAGCAGATCCTGCATTTCGCTTCCGTTGAACGGACGGCCTTCCGCGGTGGCTTGGATTTCGACGAAGTGTCCGCTTCCCGTCATCACCACGTTCATATCGACTTCGGCGCGCGAATCCTCTTCATACGCCAGATCGAGCAGCGCGCGATCATCCACGATCCCAACGCTGGTCGCCGCCACGGTATCGATCAGCGGTGAACTCTTCCAGATTCCCGCGGCGACCAATCGCTCGAACGCCAGCGCCAGCGCCACGAATGCGCCGGTGATCGACGCCGTTCGCGTTCCGCCGTCGGCCTGAATGACGTCGCAGTCGATCCACACGGTTCGTTCGCCGAGCGCTTCCTGGTCGGTCACCGCGCGCAGCGACCTGCCGATCAGCCGCTGAATTTCCAGGGTGCGGCCGGACTGCTTTCCGCGGGTGGCCTCGCGGGCGGTGCGCTCTTCGGTGGCACGCGGCAGCATGCCGTACTCGCTGGTGACCCAGCCCTTCCCGGAGCCTTTCAAAAATCCCGGCACGCCGTCGTCGACCGTCGCCGTGCAAATCACGCGGGTGTTTCCCAACTCGATCAGGACGCTTCCTTCCGCGGTGGAAATAAAATCCGGCGTAATTTTCAGCGACCTCATCTGGTCCGCGTTGCGACCGTCGCTTCGCACCGTTCCTCCAGGCGTTCCGCTGCGCGTGGCGGAAGGGCTCATGGCTTGCGCACAGGCTGCGCCAGTTTGCCGGTGGGAGGCGTGGGAGTCAACTTTTCCGATGCGGCCGGCTTCTGCGAAGAAGGCGACTTGGCGCCGGTCGCGCCACCTGGCGAGAGCGCCGGCTTGGCGGTATTTGCCGGCTGCGGCGCCGCGGATGGCATTGGCACGGGTTTTGTGTTCACCAGAAACGTTCGCGTCAAATCCAGATGGCCGGCTAGGGTATCCACTTCTTGTCCGTGGACCAGAATCTTCAGCCATCGCACTTGGGGCACGTTGGCTTCCAGCGTCTTGGTGATCGAGTCCACGGCCATCTGCTCGCTTTCAATCCCCGAAGGAGTCGCCGTCGCCAGCGCTTCGGAGAAATCCGCGATTCCCGTGCCGTCCGGCAACAAATAAAACGCCAGCAAGACCGCGTCGGGCGGCAAGGTTCTCAGATCCGCATCCACCGGTCCGGCGAGCAGGGTGTTCAGCACCTGCTTGGCTCGCAGCACCGGATCTTTGGATAGCGGCAGATCGACTCCCACGGGCATCAGCGAACCATCCTCTGCTCCCGACGACCAGAACAGTTTCGCCCGGATCAGCGGCTCGCCCGAACTCGCCACCGAAGCTTGCGTCAGTTCGCGGCGCGCTTGCTCTTCACTCTGCTGCTGGACTTGCGCCGATTGCCGCAGGCGCCTCTTCAAAATCGGGAAGTAGGCCGCGGCGACAATCACCGCCAAGACCAGCATCCCGATCAGCCAGGCTCGCCAACGGGGTATCATGGCCGCTCTCCTGGATTTGTGGTGACAACATAAGAGGGCCGGAACGCCGAAGCGCCGCGCGCGATCGCGTCCGCCACGCCAGGCACCATTCGATCGAGTTGGCCGCGGTCATCGACCGACACGCTGGACACCTCTACCGCGATGGCAGGCGCCGCCGTCGTCCTCAACTGCCGAACGGCCGCGGCTTGGGCCATGCTAGGCGAGCCTTTGAAGCGCTGGGTAAGAAACCCTTGCACCAAATCGCCGAAGCGTCGGCTTAAGGGCAGAAACGGCGCTTGTGCGCGCTCCCACGAAATTAAGCCCGTCGAATCATTTCCTGCCGGCAGATCGGTCATTACGTAGACGCGCGCGGTCCCGGGGAGCCCCGTCGAAGCGATATGCAGCGTTACGAAGATGGCGCCGCGCTGCGCGTTGGCGATGGCGGAGCGATCGTCAAACGATGGGTTTTCGTTCCCCTGGCGCGTCTGCATGACCTGAAAACCCACGGACTCGAGCGCGGTGCGAATCTGGGCGGCAAATTCGAGAACGATTTCGCTCTCGCGAATTCCGCCGGTACCTCGCGCACCCGGGTCGGTTCCTCCGTGCGCGGGATCGAGCACCACGATGTTCGGGGCCGGGCGTTGCGCTGCTTGTGGAAGCGCGGTGGGAGGCGCTCCCGCGGAAGGCGATTGCGGCGCCGGGGACTGAGCCGCGGGTGTTTGGTTCGGCGGCAACGTCGCTGCGGGCGCGGACTGCCGTGCTCGCGGGGCGCCCAACAAGGAAAAACGATGCGGCACCGAAAACAGCAACACCTGCGCCGCACAGGTAAACGCAAGGCCGGTCAACCCAAATCGCACAAAAGCGCTGGTTCTGACGTCCTTTGGGAGCGATTCCGAGGCTTTATTCCCCACGTCGAGCAGCATATCAAAACCGCTCGCGAATCCGCTCAGCCCGAATCACTTCCACGCCGCGAAAAAGGGACGGCCCCCAGACCGTCCCGCTTGAAAACTAGCCACTGCGTCGCGCTTTTTTCGCATCCACTCCACTCAATTTGCCGGTGGCTCCTGTTGCGGCTGCGCGCCTCGATGCGTCTGGTGCCATGCCCGCATCGTCTGCTTTTGCTCCGGGGTCAGCACCGCCTCCACCTGTTTGTGTGTGTCGCGATGGATCGCCTGGATCTTCGCCTGCTTTTGATCGGCGCTCAGCGATGAGTCATTGTTCACCGCCTCGATCTGCGCCTTGGCGCCTTCATGAATTTTCTTCATCTGCGCTTTCTGGTCGTCGGTCAGGTTCAGATCCGGCCTCGCCGGCCCGTTTTGCTGTGCCGGTGCCGTCTGAGTTTGCCCGGCTTCCTGCGCGCCGCTCGCCGGCCGCGCCTGCACTGGCGATCCATACGCCACGAGCATGCCTGCTGCGAGCAACACGCCATTCCGAAGTATTTTTGTGTTCATAACCAACTGCCTCCTTGGGACCAAAGTCCCTCGAACTGCTCATCTCTCCTATAAACCCGCCCGGAGCCACAATGTCGCAGCTCTCCCGCGCCGCCAACTCGCACGAGGCACACCAACAAAAAACCGCCAGGCTCGAGCGAACCTGGCGGCAAAATCTCCGACTTGAGCAAACTCCTAGTCTCCAGCCACACTCTCCATAGTCACCGGTCTGATCTCCCCGCCACGAAGCTTCTTTGTGGCCAGATAGGCGACGAAGCCTGCAGCCATGATCAACACGCCGAAGACCAAGCCATTCATGCCGAGAATCGTCTCGCGCCCGCTCTCGACCAGCGCGAGGCAGAGGAGCGCCAGCGGGAATACGCCGGCCATAACGGCTCCGGTCAGACCGCCAGGAACACGGAACTCCCGCTTCAGTTCGGGCTCGCGAATGCGCAAGGCCACGAGCGTGACGAACTCCAGCATCAGGCTGGCGCCGTAGAGCATGATGTCCAAGGTCACCAGGCGCTTGAACCCCAGGCCCAGGCACAGTGCCCAGCAGGTGGCGCACACCACAATCGCGACCCACGGCGCATTCGCGCGCTTGGTGGTCTTCATGAACACCTTTGGCAGCATGCCGTCCTGCGCCATGGCCAGCGGCAAGCGCGAATAGCTCATGACCAGCGCGTTGAACATGCCGAACGCGCTCATCATGCCGCCGACGACAATGAGGAAGCGCAGCCACTCGAATCCCAGGATTTTGCCGCCGATCAAGCCGGCAACCACCGCCCAGGACCCGTCGTCGCTGAACGTGGACGCGGGAATGCCTGTGAAATAGACGGCCAAGAACGGAGCGATGTAGGTCAACGAAACCAACACCACTGCGGCGATCATCGCTCTCGGATAGGTGCGCTGTGGACGCTCCACTTCCTGGGCAATCGTCGAGGCGTTGTCCCAGCCCATGTAATTCCACATCGCAACGAGTACTCCGCCGAGGAGCCCAAGCCCGGTCGATGCGGGCGCGCTATGGGGGTCGGCCAGCGATCCCGCCTTGAAGGGCGAAAGAATCACGAGCAGCGCGAACGGCGCCGAAAGGCAGAAGAAAAGCCACAGCGAGGTAATGCCCACGACGCGAATTCCAGAAACGTTCAGCGCCGCGCAGCCGATCACCACGAAGAGTCCCGCTAAAATCGCATGGCTGGAAGTGCCGAACCACGGCGAGAACTGCTTCAGATAAAACACGAACAGCGTCGGGTAAATCGCCATGTCGAAAATGCTTGCGGCCAGCGACAGCCAGGCCTCTTGAAAGCCCCAGAAATTTCCGAGTCCGCGGCGCACCCAGGCGTAGTAGCCGCCTTCAGCCGGCAGCGCGCTGGTCAGCTCTCCGATCATGAACGCCGTCGGCAAGCACCACAGCACCGGCAGAAACAACAAAATCAAAATTCCATGACCGTACCCGGCGCCGGAAACGATCTGCTCCGTGCCATAGGTGCCCCCGGACACCATGAAAAACGTTGCCGCCACGAGCGGCCACAGCGTCAGCTTTGCGACTCTCTTTTTTGCTTTTGGAATTGCTTGGGAGGGTATTTGGGCGGGCAGTGATAACGTGCTCAATTTTTACCGTCGTCCTCCTAAAGCGATTCTCGCTCGCTGACCTCGGAGCAAGTGCGCAGTCGCAGAATACAAGGTTCATCACGCCATGCAAGAAGAAAATGCGCCTGACGCAATTTTTCTCTCGCTGGGAGGACAGCGGCCCGGCGCCGCTCTCTCACGGCGAACCACCCAGAGCTGGGCGTCACCCGGCTGGAGGGCCGGCGTGTCCCACCCGCCGCTGTGTTAAACTCCGCCGCTTGCGTCCGTTTACCTCTTGGGAGTCATCTCGAATGAAACTTGTCTCTGGCCTCTCGGTCTTCGCGGCAGTCTTCGCGCTGCCGCTTGCCGCCCTTGCCCAGCAGCCGTCTGGAGCGCAGCGGCCTATCACCATCGAGGACCGCTTCCAGCTTCGCGAAGTTCAGGATCCCCAGCTGAGCCCCGACGCTCAATGGGTCGCTTACACGGTGGGCACTTCGTCCTTAAAGGACGACAAGAAGGAAGAACGCATCTGGATGGTGGCGATGGCAGGCGGCGACGCCGTCCCGATGACTGCGGAAGGCGTCTCCTCTTCGCATCCCCGGTGGAGCCCCGACGGCAAGTATCTCGCTCTTCTGAGCGCTCGCAACGAGGGCAAGACCCAAGTTTGGCTGCTCAACCGGGCCGGCGGGGAGGCGCAGCGCCTCACCGACACGGCCCAAGATGTCGAGGACCTCGTCTGGTCGCCGGACAGCCGCCGATTGTGCCTGGTGCTTCGCGACCCCACCCAGGAGGAGCTCGATGCCGCGAAGGAAAGGGCCAAAGGCGAAAGTGAAGAAAAGCCAGCCAAAGAAAAGAAGCCCAAGACGCAGAAACCATGGGTCATTGACCGGTTGCAATTCAAGATAGACGAAATCGGTTACCTCGATCGCCGCCGCAAACATCTTTATGTCTTCGATCTAGCGGCCAAAAGCCTGACGCAAGTGACCAGCGGCGATTACGATGATTCGCAGGCGGTGTGGTCACCCGACGGCAAGCAGTTGGCCTTCAGCAGCAACCGCTCCTCGGATCCGGACCGCAACTACAACAACGACATTTGGGTGGTGTCGGCGGACAACACCGACAAAGGCGCACACCTCACGCAAATCACAACCAATGCGGGCGAAGACAATAGCCCGGCGTGGTCGCCGGACGGGAAATGGATCGCCTACGTCACGCAGATCGAGCCCAAGCTGTTTGAATACGCGACCAAGCATCTGGCGATTTCGCCTGCCACCGGTGGCGAAGCCAGAGTGCTTACGCTCAGCTTTGACCGCAATACCAGCGACATCCGCTTCTCCGCTGACAGCAAGTCGATCTATTTCATCGCGGATGACGACGGCACCCAGAACCTTTGCCGCATTGGGGTGACGGGCGGGGAGGTCACGCGCCCGATCGGGGGCCGCATCATGCTTTACGCGTACTCGCTCGCCAAGTCCGGCGACATTGCCGCCCAGATCGACAGGATGGACCGGCCCAGCGAGATTTACGCCCTGCCGGCCTCCGGCGGGGAGCTCACTTGGCTCACCCATACCAACGACGCGCTGATATCCCAACTCCGGCTGTCTCACGGGGAATACGTTCACTTTAAGAGCAAAGACGGCGCTTCCGTCTCCGGCTACCTCTACAAGCCGCTCGACTACAAAGCCGGCACGAGAGTTCCTACCCTCCTTCGCCCGCACGGCGGCCCCGTTTGGGCTTGGTATGCGGAGTTTCAGCCCGACATCCAGCTCTTTGCGGCGAACGGCTACGCCGTTCTCCTGCCGAACCCGCGCGGATCGTCCGGCTACGGTCAGAAGCATTGCCAGGCGATTTTCGCGGACTGGGGCAACAAGGACTATCAGGACGACATGGCCATGGTGGACTACGCCATCGAGCAGGGAATCGCCGACCCCGGCAAACTTGGCGTCGGCGGTCATTCTTACGGCGCGATTTCCACGGATTTCATCATCGCGCAAACGACGCGCTTCAAGGGTGCGATCTCGGACGCCGGCGAAGCTTTGAACGTGACCAACTACGGCCACGACCAGTACCAGAAGGACTACGAGACCGAGCTCGGGCGGCCCTGGGAGAACGAAGCGTTGTGGGACAAGCTTTCACCTTTCTACCGGGTTGCGAAGATCACCACACCCACGCTGTTCATGGGCGGCAGCATCGATTGGAACGTGCCGATCATTGGCGGCGAACAGATGTACCAGGCGATGAAGAGCCTGGGCCGGGAAACCGAACTCGTTGTCTATCCCGACGAGTACCACGAGTTCAAGACGCCATCGCATATCAAGGATCGGCTTGAGCGCGACCTCGCCTGGTACGCGCACTACGTCAAGGGTGACTCCACACCGGCCCGGCCGACGGCAAAAACCGGGGAATGAATCGTGTGAAGGCCCGCTTCGGCCCGGCCGCTCGACTCCAGCAGGCCGCTGAAAAGCCCTTAACCTCAGGGCTGCAATTTAACAGGCACAGGCTAAAGCCTGTGCCACTCAAAACTTCTCCCGCGGATCGATACTCTTGAACCCGTAAGTCTCGTAGCGCGTGGTGATTGCGCCGTTGCGCAGGCTGACTACTGTGAACCCCTCGGGAAAGCCCATGCGCAGCCCATGCCACCAATTCCCGCACACTGCGCCGCTGGTGATGTACCGGGTGTTCTTGTGCTCTACCATTTCGTTGACGTGCGTGTGTCCCTGGAGAACCGCTAATACGTTGTGGCCTTCGAAGGCCGCCAGCACTTGCGGCGCATTCGCCACCGTCAAGGTGTTGTATTTCTGGTTTGTGACCACTTGATCCGCGTACGTCGCAAATGCCGTCACCAGTGGAACATGAATTACTCCGATGACCGGCGCCTTGGCTCCCACGTGTGCAAGATCGTCCGCCAGCCACGCCAGCTGCTGGTCATCGACCCGCGCCTCCCACATCCGGTCTTCGGTCGGCTGAATTGAATCCAACACTACGAAGTGCCATCCCTTGTGATCGAACGAGTGGTACGTCCGCCCGATCCGGTCTTCAAACATTTTCTTTCCGTAGCCCGGATCGCTGGGCGCCGCCCCACTCTTCGTCAACACGCCAAATACGTCGTGATTCCCGATGGTGTGGTACAGCGGCATCTGCAGCGCTTGCTCGGTTTTCTTGTACAAATCGAAGACTGACGTGGCGCGCCCGCGATCGACCCCCAGCGCGTCGTAAACGTGATCGCCGCCCATGATCGCGAATTCCGGCTTGAGGCCCGCGATTTTCCGGAAACACATATCGCATCCGTGAGCGGCGTCGAGCTCCGGCTCAATGTGCGTATCCGTGAAGAAAATAAAATCAAAGGACCCCGGCGCCGCGTCGGCTGCCGCCGCGTCAGGAGCCAGCAGGCTCGCGCTCGAGCCGGCAAACGCCGCAGCTATCCCGGCCGCCGCACTGGCCTTCAAGAACTTTCTGCGATCTAGCATATGCGCCCCTCCCGTGTCTTTCCCGCGCCTAGCGACCACGCTGCAAATCGATAGTCCGCCCTGCAAGCGTCACCCGTCAAAGAATTTGTGGCGGGAATTTGTAGCGGCTGCTTTCCGAAGCGGGCGGTTTTGCGCTGAATTGCCCCTGCGTCGCTTTCTTCCAGCGCTCGCTTTCTTCCCATTGCTCCGGCTACCCCGCTCGCGCTATCCTCGCGCGCCTCCAGGAGATTCCATGCCTCGACCACTGACGTTAGTGCTCGCGATCGTCATCGTGTGCGTTCCGCGCCCGGCCTTCGCGCAGCGTCCGGCATTTACAGTGGGCACTGCGTCGGCTGCGCCCGGCCAAAGAGCCACCGGCTACCTGGAGGTCCCTGCCGGGGTCGACGCCGCCACCAGCATTCCGGTGGTTGTTGTTAACGGCGCCAAGCCCGGGCCAGTACTCGCGCTCGTCTCCGGCGCCCACGGCACCGAATACGCTTCCATCCTCGCGCTCGAAAAGCTTATTCCCGTGCTCGACCCCGCGCAGATTTCGGGCACGGTGGTGCTGCTGCCGCTGGTCAACATCGCTTCTTTCCTGCAGAAGGTTCCCCACGTCAATCCCATCGACAACAAAAGCATGAACCGGTACTACCCCGGCAAGATCGACGGGACGCAAACCGAGCGCGCCTCGTTTCTTATCACCAAGGAAGTCGTCGACCGTTGCGACTACCTGATCGACTACCACGGAGGCGACCTCGACGAAAGCCTCCGCCCGTACGCCTACTGGGCGCCAACCGGCAAGGCCGAGCAGGACCGGATCTCCCGGGAAATGGTGATGGCGTTCGGTCTGGACCACATCATCATCTGGCGCGAGCGCCCCAGCGATCCGGCGGCCACCCGCTATCTCGATAACACTGCCTCCGTCCACGGCAAGCCTTCGATCGTGGTGGAAGCCGGCCACGCGGGCACTACCGAAACCGACGACATCGCGCTGCTGGTCAACGGCAGCCTGAGCACCATGCGCGCGTTGAAGATGCTGTCCGGCGAGGCGCACCTGATCGAGAATCCGGTGTGGATCGAGAAAATCGTGGATGTGACCAGCGACCTGGAAGGCATTTTTTATCCGCTGGTGAAGCGTGGTACGTACGTGGAAGCCGGCATGAAGCTCGGCTATGTTACCGACTTCTTCGGCAAGACCATTTTTGAAGCGCGTGCGCCCGCCGCCGGGGTGATTCTCCACTTGGACGCTGTCCCATCTCTGAAGAAAGGGGACAACATTGCCAACATCGGTGTCGTCGCCGCCAAAGCTCCCTAAGTCCGCGGCCCGGAAGGTCAGCGCGGCCGTCAAGAAGGGAACGAACGATTTTTAGCGGCGCGACGAGTACAATACCGGGGCACCTGAACGACAACGATGGAGGATGGAATGGCTTCCGAATACCTGCTGAAGACCGAACCTTCCGCGTATTCCTTCGCCGATCTTCAGCGCGATGGGGTGACCGTCTGGGATGGCGTGCATAACCCGGTGGCGCTGAGGAACCTTGGGGAGATGCAGGCGGGGACCAGGCTGGTGATCTACGAGACCGGAGAGCACAAGAGCGCCGTTGGCACGGCCACGGTCGTCTCCGTTGATGCCTCCGATCCGAAGAATCCGGTTGTCGAGATCAAAGCTGGAAAAGCGATCGCGAAACCCGTGTCGCTCGCGCAGATCAAAGCCAACAAGCTGTTCGCCGGCTCGCCGCTTGTGCGTCAAGGGCGCCTCTCGGTCGTCCCTTTGACCCAGGCTCAATACAAGACTTTGACGGGGAATTGATTGCAGAATCTTTACGGTTTCTCGACCGGTGTGAAGAAATCGACAAGATTTCCGTCTGGGTCGCGAAAATAAATGGACCGAGTGCCCCAGGGTTGGGTCGACGGAGGCTTTACCCACGTTTTCACGATCCCCTGCAATCTCGTGAACTCCCGATCGGTGTCATTCACCCTGAATTCGATAATCGTACTTTTATTCATGGCAGGTACGGCCGAGCTAGGAATGTATTTTTCCTGGGCTTCCGCTGCGAAGATCGCAAGCACCCCCGCCGCCGTGGGAAATTCGACATAGGTGTCGCCGGTTGCGCGCGGTTTCATTTGCAAGACTCGCTCGTAGAATGCAGCGAGCTGCCTGACGTTGTTCGTAATCAGGCACGTATTCAGCAACACTGGCTTCTCGTGCGTCGCTTGTGAAGACCAGCCGGAGCTCTTTGGCGGGTGCAAAACCGAGGCGGTTGTCGCCAACGCCAGCCCGGCCGCGAGTAACACAATCGAGACTAGATGCGATCGCACGTTCTTTTTCCAGCGAGGAGGTTTATGCCCCGAACTTCCTACTTCTCGCACGACTCACGCCTCAACTGCAGTTTTGGACGGAACCTGCGGCCCTTCGTTAGCGAATTCCTCAGCCCATCTGATGAACCATCTTGCAACCTATTGGTTCCAACGTCGAACTCTTCGGTAGGGCACAGACCATTCCTTCGTTGGCTGGCAATCCAGAGCTTCCTCAGCTTCCGAATTGAGTTGGCCTGGTGCCTTGTTTATGCGGTTCCAGCTCTCGCTTCCAGACTTCTCTTAGCCCAGGAGGCCGTCGTTTCAGCCAATTCACGCAACACGTCGGCATCGGTCGTCCCCGAACTCTTTAGCACGTGGAAGGAGTGATCGGCGGTGTCGATGATATGTAGAGTCGCTCGCGGGCCGAGCTTGGCAGTGATGGGACGCAGGAGAGTGAGATCGGCAAGCGGGTCGCGCGTCCCTTGCAGGAAGAGCATCGGCAATTCGACGCTGGTCAAGTGATCGGCACGCTTCGTTCCCGGGCGCTTCGGCGGGTGCAATGGGAAGCCGAAGAAAACCAACCCGCGAACACCATCCAGGAGCCGCTGCGCCGCGGCTTGCGACGTCATTCTTCCTCCCATGGACTTGCCGCCCGCCAACACGGGCAGCCTCGGGGCGGCTTTCGCGGCTGCGCGCACCGCGGCGGCCACGGTGGCGGTCAGGATAGCCGGTGCGTCCGGCACTCGGCGCTGCTGCTCCATGTAGGGGAACTGGTAACGGAAGGTGGCGACACCCGCGGCTGCCAGCTCGCCGGCGAGCATTTCGAGGAATGGGTGCGTCATTCCAGCTCCCGCGCCGTGTGCCAAAACCAGCAGCCAGTGTGCCTTCGACGGCTGCATGAAAACCGCTGACACGTCGCCTGCACCTTCCACGGCAAATCGGAGATGCTGCGCTTCGAGCATTGCGTCCGTGATTCTAGCAGAGCGGGCGTGCGATCCTCGCTGTCTCGATGTGGGTTTCTTCGTTTTTCTCGAGGAGCGACATTGCCCACGCGACCTTGCACGCGTTATTCTCCCCCCGCTTCTTCGGAGGTGCCGAATGCTGTCTCGTGTGGAAGTGAAGTGTTCCATCACTGGAATTCTTGCCGGAATCCTCGTCGTTTTCCTGTCTCCGGCGGTGGCTCAGCAGAGCAGCGCGGGATTCGACCAGAAGCTGTTCTCCGAGATGCGCTGGCGGTGCATTGGTCCCTTCCGCGGGGGCCGCAGCGTCGCTATTAGCGGCGTCCCACACCAGCCGAATGTCTTCTATATGGCTGCGGTCAACGGCGGTGTTTGGAAGACGACCGACTTTGGCAATACCTGGTGGCCCATCTTCGACGACCAGCCCAGCGGCTCGGTCGGCGCGATTGCCGTTGCTCCCTCGGACCCGAACGTTGTGTATGTCGGAAGCGGCGAAGGGCTGCAGCGTCCCGATCTCGCCACGGGCGACGGCGTGTACAAATCCACGGACGCCGGCAAGACCTGGACACATCTTGGTTTGCGCGACGCCCAGCAAATCACCGCAATCCTCGTCGATCCCAAGGATCCTGATCGCGTCTTCGTCGCCGCCGAGGGCCATCCTTACGGCCCCAACGCCGAGCGCGGCGTTTTCCGTTCCGTTGACGGCGGGCAGTCGTTTGAGAAGGTGCTCTACAAGGACGAAAATACCGGCGCGGCCGATCTCGCGTTCGATCCTACGAATCCGCAAACCATCTACGCGGTGTTGTGGGCTGCGCGAGTCGCACCCTGGGAGATTCGCAGCGGCGAATCGTTCGTCGCGGCGGGCAGCGGCCTGTTCAAATCCAGCGATGGCGGGGGCACCTGGCGGCAGCTCACCAAAGGCCTTCCCCCTTCCGGCGACGGAGGGCTGGGCCGCATCGGCATAGCGGTGGCGCCCAGCCAGCCGAGCCGGCTCTACGCCACGGTGGAAGCCAAGAATAACGCCGGCGCTTATCGCTCCGATGATGCCGGCGAATCCTGGCAACAGGTTAACAGCGACCATCGCATCGGCGGCCGAGGTCCCGGCGCGATGGGCATCGCAGTGTCGCCCGACAACCCGGACCTTATCTACATCGCGAACACCACCACTTGGAAATCCAGCGATGCCGGTAAGACCTTCGTGGGTTTCAAAGGCGCGCCCGGAGGCGACGACTATCAGCGGATCTGGATCAGCTCGGAAAATCCCGACATCATCGCGCTCACTGCGGATCAGGGCGCGGTCATCAGCGTCAATCGGGGTGCAACCTGGAGTTCTTGGTACAACCAGCCGACCGCGCAGTTCTACCACGTCACGACCGACAATCGGTTTCCGTATTGGGTGTACGGCGCGCAGCAGGAGAGCGGCTCCGCAGGCACGGCGAGCCGCAGCGACTACGGGGAGATCACGTTCCGCGAATGGCATCCCGTCGGGGTCTTTGAATACGGCTACATTGCTGTCGATCCGCTCGACTCGAATATTGTTTACGGCGCGCGCCTTACGCGTACCAATCAGGAGCTTGGCGAAGTTGCTGACGTCACGCCGGAACCCGTGCGCGGCGGCGAATATCGTTATGACCGCACACTGCCTGTGGTCTTTTCGCCGGTTGACCCGCACGCGCTGTATTTTTCCGCCAACGTTCTGTTCGAATCGACGGATGCGGGAAATAGTTGGAAGGTGATCAGCCCTGATCTGTCGCGCCCGTCCTACGAAATTCCCGCAAACTTGGGAGTATTCGCGGCTTATGATCCGGAGAAAGGCAAGCATCGAGGTGTGATTTACGCGGTCGCGCCGTCGTTCCAAGAGGCGGACACGATTTGGGCCGGTACCGACGACGGGCTGATTCACATCACGCGTGACGCAGGCAAGACCTGGCAGAACATCACGCCGCCGCAACTCAAGCCGTGGAGCAAAGTCTCGGTCATCGAGGCTTCGCACTACGATGCAGGCACGGCGTACGCGGCGATCAATAGTTTTCGACTTGACGACTTACGCCCGCACATCTATCGCACACGCGACTTCGGCAAATCCTGGGAGGAAATC
The DNA here is from genome assembly GCA_963735525.1 of uncultured Acidobacteriota bacterium. Lineage (GTDB taxonomy): Bacteria > Acidobacteriota > Terriglobia > Acidiferrales > UBA7541 > Acidiferrum. Next base: position 27,659 of record CAVTLQ010000002.1, read on the forward strand.
ACCAAAGGCATCCCGGGCAACGCTCCTTCCAACACCGTTCGCGAAGATCCCAAGCGAAGGGGCCTTCTGTTTGCCGGAACCGAGACCTCCGTGTATGTCTCTTTCGACGACGGTGACAACTGGCAACCACTGCAGCTCAATCTCCCGCATACGTCGATGCGCGACCTCACCATTCATGGCGACGACCTCATCGTCGGCACACATGGGCGCTCCTTCTGGATTCTCGATGACATCACGCCGCTCCGCCAACTCCATGCTGAGATCGCCAACGCGCCAGTCATCCTCTTTACGCCACAAGAAGCGATTCGCTTCCGTTGGAATCGCAACACGGACACGCCGCTGCCTCCGGAAATTCCCGCGGGAAAGAATCCACCGGATGGAGCCATTCTGGACTACTACCTGGCTGCTTCTTCCGGCAAGCCTGTCACACTCGAAGTTTTCGATGCGGAAAATCATCTTGCGCGGCGCTACGCGAGCTCGGACAAACCTGAGCCGATGGAAAAGATCGCCTCGGAGCACCCCATTCCGATGTACTGGGTGCGTCCCACGCAGATTCTTTCCGCGGAAGCCGGCATGCACCGCTTCGTGTGGGATCTCCACTTCGCGCCGCCCGAGTCGCTCAGGCACGAGTTCCCGATCTCGGCGATTCTTCACGACACGCCGGAATATCCCCTGGGCGCCTGGGTGCTGCCGGGACACTACACCGTGAAACTGACGGTCGACGGCAAGACTTACGCGCAGCCGCTTGCCGTGAAGATGGACCCGCGCATCAAGACTTCCGAAGCCGATCTCCGCAAACAGTTCGCGATGCAGGCAGGCTCGATCGAGGGCATGAACGCAAGCTACGCAGCGTTAGCGCAAGTGCGGTCGTTGCGTGCGCAGTTGAAGGATCGGGCGGCCAAAGCGGGGAAGGGCGGGGCAGCGGACTCGCTTGCGGCGCTGGACAAGCAAGCGGCCGAACTCGAGGGCGCCGCGCAGACCGCGTTCTTCGGACTTCCGTCGAGCGGCAAGCAGTCTGCAACCTTCTCCACGCTCAACCAGCACTTCAACACGCTTCTCAGCGTCGCCGACAGCGCGGACGCCACGCCGACGACGCAGGCCACGGCAGTCTATGAGGAACTTCGCAAGGCCCTGGATGACCTGACTAGCCGCTGGAAGAAGATGAAGGAAAGCGATGTGCCAAGCGTCAACGCGTTATTGAAGAAAGCAAAGTTGCCCGAACTCGACCTCAGCAAACCTCCGGAAGATCCGCCTTCTGCAGAGGAAGGGGACGACGAGCCTTAGACCCTCGCCTTGTGGTCGAACCAGGCCGACTGCTCTCGGAGAATGAACAAAGGCTCGTAGAACGTAGGTAATTGACTGCTAAAGCTGACGTTGGTCACCGCCGACGAGCGGCTGATGCGTGTTGACGGACTTCGCGTGCTGGCGAACCGCTAGCGTCGTTACTTGCTGGCGGAGGCGCCCTGCAATTCCGTCAGCGCGGCGAGGACTTCTTCGCTGTGCTTGTCGGGTTTGACGTCGAGCCACACCTTTGCGACCTTGCCTTGCGGATCGATCAAGAACGTGTGGCGCGAGGAGAGCTTGACCACAGGGATCACAGAGTCGTACTGGCTGGACACTTCTTGCTTGGTGTCCGCCAGCAGCTTGAAGCTCAGGCCTTCCTTGGTGCAGAACTTCTGGTGGGAATCCTCGTCCTGCGCGCTGACACCGACGATGACGGCGTTCTTCTGTTCATATAAGGTTAGGTCGCGCTGGAAGTTGTGCGCCTCGACGGTGCAGCCGCTGGTGAAATCTTTTGGGTAGAAATAGAGCACGACCCACTTGCCCTTGAAGTCGTGCAGGCTGACCGGTTTGCCTTCCTGCGAATTAAGCGTGAAGTCCGGCGCCGGGGCGCCGACCGCGGGGGCTTTGTCTCCAGCCCGCACAGAGTTGATGCCAACTGCAATTGCAAGCACCGCAACAATGACCACAGCGATCCACACAAATCTCATCTGCCACCTCATTTTCCGTAGGCGTTCTTTTTAGGCGCGCTAGCCAATGTTTCCGCAGCGCCATGTATGGTACTGGGATGTACGGACAAAGGCGAGTGTTTCACGGCTTGCGCGGTAAACGGCCAGCTATTCGGGTTGCGTGAAGCGGCCGAATCCGAGCCGGACCTGAATCGTGTTGATCCCTGGGTTCGGGGTCGACAGGCCGGCATTGGAAATGTGCATGAAGCGGATTTCGGCGCTCCAGTTGTACTTACTTCGGAGGAAATGCACGCCGATTGCGCCGCTGGTCGTGAAATTCACGCGTGATGTTCCGGGAGGAGCCTGACTGTGCGTGAATAGCGTGCCGCCGCCGATGTCGATGTACGGAGACACATTGTGGTGCGCGACAAAATTCCATTTCAGCGCGAAGGGGTTCAAGCCAAATCCGTAAGTGGCGCCGGTTTTCTGAAAAACCAAAAACATCGGGACCACGTCCACTGCGTATTCAAATCTGCCGCGGAGCGGGCCGGGCCCTGCCGGATCCGTCAAAACCCAGCCGTATCGCGCTCCGATGTTCCACACGCCGGTGTCGGCCGCGCTGCCGTTGATGCCGTGGCCGCCTCCGGTCCACAGTTGCATCTCGTTACCACCGCCTTCGGGTCCCGATTGCGCCCGCGCAGCCGGACCGAGCAGAACCATTCCCAGCAGTACCACGGCAAGAACTCTTGTCACCGTAAATCTCCCCCCATACCAGAAAAACGCGGGCACAGGAGGCCGCGCGCGCCACTACCATACCGCAACTCCGCGAGACAATGTGGCGATTCACTTCAGGTAGGTCCGCACGATTTGAATGACGTCGTCCGCGGCTTCCTCGGAGGACTTTGAATTCCGCGGCATGTGGTTGCGGATGTGGTCCTCCATCAATTCGGCCATCAAGCTGTTGACCGCGCCGCGCACCGCGGAGAGGCGTTGGAGGACGTCGGCGCAGGGCTCGTCCTGATGCAGAGCGCGCAGCGCGCCTTCGAGCTGCCCGATGACTTTCTTAGTGCGGTTGACCAAATCCAATTTTTCTCGTGAGGTGTGGGACATTTGTGTTGACTACCCTATGGGGGTATGGTATCAAACGCACGGGCCAGAAGAAAGGGCCACGAGGGACAGTAGAGCATATGGGCATCGCAGTTCAAGAACTAGAACCTGCGGTTGGCAAATCTCTCTAGTTTCGCGAACTGCGGGCATAGACCCAGACCGCTTCCACCTCTCGCCCACGTCTGGCCAACGGCAGGCGCCCAGATGAGGTCTGTAACCTTGCTGTAATGTTTCGCACGAATAATGACGCCTCTTTGAACGCGATTTTTCCCGATCGCGCGTATTAGAAAGGAATGCGTTCCTGCTCAATGCTGTCCACCAGCAGGATCGCTGCTTCTGAGGGCATCCGAAGTAAGATGCGTGCGCACGTCCACGCCGCAGGGTGGCGTGTGCCATTCAACTTGAGTAAGGAGAATCCATGCAAGGGCGCTTGAAACGTGTGTACTTCGCGGCGCTGCTGTCTGCAATCTTCGCGGAGAGCGGGTTCGCTCAGAAAGCGCTGACCTGGCAGGAGATTCGGGACAAGTTCGAGGCGGCGAATCCCTCCCTTCTGGCCGGGCAGATTGGCATCGATGAGTCGCGGGCGAATGAGACCACCGCGTTTTTGCGCCCCAATCCGAATCTGGCGCTGCTGGCCGACCAGATCGATCCGTTTTCGGGAGGTCCAGCCCACGGCCCCTTTGCCTTCCTGCTGCCCTCGGCCACGCTGACCTACTTGCACGAGCGTCAGCATAAGCGCGAACTGCGGCTGGAGAGCGCGCAGGACGCCACGAAAATCGCAGTCTCCGGGCAAGCGGACCTGGAGAGGACCCTGCTGTTCAACTTGCGAACGGCGTTCGTGCAGACGCTGCAAGAGAAAGCGGTCCTCGATCTGGCGAAGGAAAACCTGTCCTATTACGACCACGTGCTGGGTGTGAACCGGGATCGCTACAAAGCCGGGGCCATTGCGCAGGTCGATTTGGACCGTTTGGAGCTGCAACGCGTGCAATACGAATCGGATCTGCAAACGGCGGAAGTGAATTTGCGGACCGCGAAGATTCAGCTGCTGGCGCTGTTGAACGAGCGCACGCCGGTGGAGCAATTTGAGGTGACCGGACCGTTCGATTTTTCGGCGCAGATCGCGCCGCTGGACGATGTGCGGCAGAGCGCGCTGGATACGCGGCCGGATCTGCGGGAGGCGCTGCAATCGGTGGAGAAAGCCAAGACCGATCACCGGCTGGCGGTGGCCAACGGGTCGACCGATCCGACGTTCGGTTTCGATGTGGGGCGCAATGCCCCCATCGACCAGTACATCGGGTTCAGCGTGAGTATTCCGTTGCGGATCTTCGACCGCAATCAGGGAGAAAAGCTGCGGACGCAATTGGACATCGACCGCAACCAGAGACTGCTGGACGCGGCGCGGGCACAGGTGTTCAGCGATGTGGATTCGGCATACGCGATGGTGACGAGCACGGTGATCCTGCTGCAGCCGTACAAAGACCGGTACCTGCAACAAGCCTCGCGGGTGCGCGACACGATATCGTTTTCGTACGAGCATGGCGCGGCGTCGCTGCTGGATTTTCTAAGTGCGCAGGCGGACTACCGGAGCGTGCAGGTCAACTACTTGAACCTGGTCGCCTCGTATTTGGATGCGGCCAGTCAATTGAATCTTGCCGTAGGACGTGAGGTCATCCAATGAAACGCAGGGGTTTTGAAACACTCGCTCTTTATCTGGTGTGGAGCGTGACGCTGGCGGGTTGCGGCGACGCTAAGAGCGACCAAAACGCAGGTGCGCCGCCACCGCTGAAGGTCGAGCGCGTGGAAGATCGCAGTGTCTTTCAGGTGGAGCATCCGGACCGGTTCGCGTTGGCGACGGTGGTTGCGCATGTGGACACGTCACAGCTGAGAGCGACCGGCACCGTCACTCCAGACATTTCCCGGAATGTGCCGGTCATTTCGATCGCCACTGGCCGCGTGGTAGAGATTTCTGCGCGCCTGGGGGACACCGTCACGAAAGGACAGGTGCTGCTGCGCGTACAAAGCGCCGACATCGCAGGAGCTTTTTCCGACTATCAAAAGGCGGTTGCCGACGAACAACTTACCCGCACACAGCTGGAGAGATCGCAGCTTTTGTACGACAAGGGCGCGATCTCTCTAAACGATCTGCAGGTTGCGCAGGATACCGACGTCAAGGCCAAAGTTGACGTGAAAACGACGGCCGAGAAATTGCGGGTGCTCGGCAACGGCAACCTCGATCAGCCGTCGGGTGTGGTCGAGATTCGCGCTCCGGTATCGGGCGTGATCACCGACCAGCAGGTCACCAACGCCGCCGGCGTGGCGGGACTCGGCTCGCCGAATCCGTTCACGATATCCGACCTGACCTACGTGTGGATCGTGTGCGATGTGTACGAAAACGATCTCTCGAGCGTGCACCTTGGAGAAAAGGCCGATATCCGCCTGAACGCTTATCCCGATAAAGTCTTCAGCGGGGTCATCAGCAACGTTGGGCCGATTCTCGATCCCAATATCCGTTCCGCGAAGGTACGCATCGAAGTACGCAATCCAGGCCTGATGCGTCCGGGCATGTTCGTGACCGCCACCTTCCACGGCCAAAAGAAAGAGACGTATGCGGCCGTTCCGGCAACCGCAATCTTGCATCTGCACGACCGGGATTGGGTGTACATGCCGGTTAGGGATAAACAGTTTCGACGCGTGGAAGTGACTAGCGGCGAAATGCTGCCGGGTAGCATGCAAGAAGTCATCTCGGGAATTACGCCCGGTCAGCAAGTTGTAGCGAATGCGCTTGAATTTCAGAACACGGTGGAACAGTAATGATTCGCTGGCTCGTCGACTTCGCCTTGAGGAATCGCTTCGTCGTCCTGAGCATCGCTCTACTTCTTTTTGTTTGGGGCATTATCGCCTTCAAAAAGCTGCCCGTAGAAGCGTATCCCGACGTCGCCAATACGTGGGTTCAGGTGATTACGCAATGGCCCGGGCGAGCGGCGGAGGAAGTCGAACAACAAGTCACCATACCAATCGAAATCCAAATGAACGGCATTCCGCATCTGCAGCATGTAAGGTCGGCTTCGCTGGCTGGGTTGTCGGTGGTCAACCTGATTTTCGATGACGGATCCGACAACGACTGGGACCGGCAGAAGGTGCTCGAGCACCTTTCGATGGTGACGCTGCCGCCGAACGTTTCCGCGCAGATCGGGCCGGACTTCAGTCCGATCGGCTCAGATCTATTGGTACACGATGAAGAGCAGCAATCCCGCATACGACGTAATGGAGCTCAAGTCGCTTCAGGATTGGGTGATCAGCAAGTACATGAAGTCCGTGCCGGACGTCGTAGACGATTCGTCCTTTGGAGGCATTACGCGCGAATATCAGGTTCGCGTGGACCCCGACAAGCTGATCTCCTATGGGTTGAGCCTCGCGCAGGTCGAGCAGCAACTCACCAACGCCAATGCGAATGCGGGTGGGAGTTTTATCGAAGAGGGCTCGCAGCAGATCAACGTGCGTGCGGTGGGCCTGGTCAACCACGTAGAGGACATAGAAAAGACGGTGCTGAAGACGCAAAACGGCACGGCGTTGCGAGTGAAGGACATTGCGTTGGTGACGCAAGGGCCGAAGATTCGTCTGGGCCAGATCGGGAAAGCGGTCCACCGGGACGACGGCGTAGTCGTCGACGATAACGACGTCGTGGAAGGCATCGTGTTTCTCCGCAAAGGCGCGGACACGGCAACGACGCTGGATGGCATTCACGATATGGTTCGGCGGCTGAACGAACAAATACTGCCACCGGGCGTGAAGATCGTTCCTTACTTGGATCGCGACGATCTGGTGCACTACACCACGCACACGGTGCTGCACAACCTCGCCGAAGGCATGATTCTTGTCGTCATCATTCTTTTTATTTTCCTGGGCAATGCGCGAGGCGCGCTGATCGTGGCGCTCACGATTCCTTTTTCCCTGCTTTTCGCCTCCATCTGTCTGGACTTGCGGCATATTTCGGCAAACCTGCTGTCATTGGGTGCGCTGGACTTCGGCATGGTCGTCGATGGTTCCGTGGTAATGATCGAAAACATCTCCCGCCATTTGCACCGGCGGGGTGCAGCGCAGAGCACACTGATCGAGCAAGTCGGCACCGCCGCGCGCGAAGTGCAGCGGCCCGTTTTCTATGCCATCGCCATCATCATCACGGCTTACCTCCCGATCTTTACCCTGCAACAGGTCGAAGGGAAATTGTTCCGGCCGATGGCCTGGACCGTGGCCTTCGCTTTGCTCGGCGCGTTGATTTTCTCGATGCTGGTCGCGCCGGCTCTGGCGACCTTTCTGTTTCGCAAGGGCGGGCGAGAATGGCAGAACCCGGTGATGGAGTTTCTGACCGCTCGCTATCGAAAGGGCGTCGCTTGGGCTGTTCGCGAACGCTGGCTGACGGTTGGAGTCGCCGGCGCTTGCTTCCTCGGCGCGATTTTCTTGGCTTTCGGTGGCGTGATCGGGTCGGAATTTCTGCCTCATCTGGATGAGGGCGCTATCTGGGTGCGTGGCACCTTGGCGCCGAGCACGGGACC
>CAVTLQ010000003.1:0-66120 GCA_963735525.1 uncultured Acidobacteriota bacterium
GCTCCTTGACGTGCGCTTCGGGCGGGAGTTAAATATCGGTGTCCTAGCCCGCGCGTCAACTGACCAACCTCCTCAAACTCACATCTCGGAGGAGAGCATGCCTGACATCCGAAAAGAAACCGACGGCCTCGGCGTCGTTGAAGTTCCTGCCGACAAGCCCTGTGTGCTCAGATACAACGTTCGGTCGAGCTAACTGCCCGACGCACCGTGGAGAAGTGAGTTATGTGGCTGGTCAGATTAGCGCTGCGAAGGCCCTACACCTTTGGATCACGATATGCGAAGGAGGTCACTTAAGATGTCTACTGCACGATCTGCTGTACCTCAGGAGTTGAGCATTGCTTACGTTCGCGGGATTTTCAAGAACCTGGAATCTGGTGATGGCAAAGGGTTCTTCGACCATGTGGCGGACAACGTGGATTGGATCGTCGAGGGAACACATCCTCTTGCCGGTCACTATCACAGCAAGGCCGAGTTCCTCGCACATACATTTGAAAAGTTGGCAAAGGTTCTACCGAAAGGTGCGGAACTGCATGTGGAACATGCGCTCGTAAGCGGTGACTGGGCGGTGGTCGAGCTGCATTCCGACGCCACCGCCAAAAACGGTTTCAGGTTCGATAACCGGTATTGCTGGGTATGTCGATTTGTGAATGGCACGATCGTTGAGGTTCGAGCGTATCTCGATTCCGTCCTCGTTGCCCGCCTTTTCGAGGAGAATCCGATTTAGCAGGAATAAAATTTCTGCGACAACTCGGCCGCGAGGTGTCGTCAAAACCGACGCTGGCAGCGCGAAGGTCGCTGCCGGGGCGAGATTGACGGGAGTCAAAATGTCCGCGTCGTGCAGGAGGTAAAAGCTCAATGAGTACACAAGGTGCAGGCCCCAAGAGTGATCCTCGTCTGCAGTCAGGAGTTCCAGTTCAAGCTGTGGGCCAAACCGCCGGTCTCTATGCAACGAAGCCTAAGCCGATCATCACGGGCGAAAGCCAAGCGCAGGGAATCGCGATGTTCTCGTACAGGGCGAGCTACGAGGACCTTACTCCCGAGCGGCGGGAACGCCTGAAAGTGAGCGTTCTCGATTCTTTGGCATGCGCGATCAACGCTCTCGGCGCGGCTCCGACGGTGGCCTGTGTGGAACAGGCCAAACAGTTCGGCGGTTCGGACGCGCAATGCACTTTGATCGGCGGCGGAAATGCCAACGTCATCTATGCAGCTTCGGCCAACACGGCACTGGTGCGGTACGTCGACCTAATGGACAGCTATCTTGGTCCGGTGTCGCTGTGTCACCCGTCGGACAACGTTGGAGCGGTCTTGGCCGCCTGCGAGCACGCGGGGCGATCCGGCAAAGAATTCTTGACCGCACTGGCGGTTGCCTACCAAGTCGAGTCGGAACTGACTTCTGTCGCTCCCTTCATGGAAGAGGGGTTTGACCTAACAACACCGCTCTCATTCTCAATAGGAGCCGGGGCGTCCAAGGCACTCCAACTGGACGAGGCAAAAACCGCGGCGGCCGTCGAAATCTGCGGTGACGTCATTCCGCTGTTGGTCGTGCGCACCACGCCGATCTCGCAATGGAAGGGCTTGAACTCGTCCCAAACTGCGTTGTCGTCTATGCACGGCGTCTTTCTAGCGTCCCGCGGGGTGACCGGCCCGAAGTATGTAATTGAGGGAACAAACGGGCTGGCGCATGCGCTGGGCAAATCGATCGAGATCGAGTGGAAGAACGTGAAACTGGATTGCTTCGATCGGTTGGCCTTAAAGACTTACAACACCGCGATTCCGGCACAATCGGGCGTGTTCTGCACGATCGCGTTGCATAAGGTACACCCATTTAATCCGGCGGACATCGTGAGCGTCGAGGCTGAAGTTTTCCAAGACGCTTACGATTTCACCGGGGGCGGGCGATTCGGTCCCAAGCACGATGTTCACACCAAGGAAGATGCCGACCACAGCCTGCCGTACCTCATGGCTGTCGCGCTCTTGGACGGCGATGTGCAGCCGGCGCAACTCGAGCCCAGCCGGATTGAAAAGAGAGATGTCCAAGATTTGATGCAGAAGGTCACGGTGAGACCTGACGCTGGCCTTACGGCCCGTTACCCGGCCGACCTCGCGAGCCGAGTGACCGTCCGGCTCAAGAGTGGCACGTCGTTCACCCAGGAAATCTCAGATTTCCCCGGGGCCCCTGCGCGGCCATTCACCTGGAAGGAGATCGACGCGAAATTCGACAAGATGGTCGCGGCGCGCATAGACGATGGACTAAGCCGAAAAATCAAAGCTGCCGTGTGTTCGCTGGAGAAGATCCAGATCAGCGAATTGATGAAGCTGCTGGCCTTCGCCAAGACTGAAGAGATGGCTGCCTGACGCGGTATCGTCATTGGCGTGCTCAGGGAAATTCGGACCAAATATGCAACATTAAGCACGCCCGTGTGTTTCTTGCTGAGTTGCGGCGGAAGGTGCCAGTCAACGATGATGATTTGATTCCGGCTAATCTACCGCGCCAAGCTCTTCGGAACGAGTTCTTCGCATTGTTAGCGGTTGGTCGACAACCCGGAAGTGGGCCAGAAACGGGCTTCTGGGAAGTGCGCCAGATCGGTACCGACAAGTCGGCTAGTGTTTACTGATGGAGCGAGATGGCGATGGCGGTTGCTGCTTCAGCCTGAGTCACGGATAATCCGGAAACGGACCCTCTACCCTCGGGCGGGTTGGCTACCCTTTGGGCGGAGTTACTTAATGAAGAGGGTTTCGCGAAGCTGATCGCGGCCGACGAAGGATTTCATGGTCCGGTAACGCCCGAAGAGGTCCTGGATCTCGCGGTTTTGATAGACGCGCTGCGCGGGGCAAAGAACCGGGGCAGAAATCACTTGCAGAGAATTGGAATCCGCCACGCGATACCTCTGGAAGCCTTCCGGTTTCTTGCTGTGGAACATGGCGAAGACCACGCCGCCGGGCCGCAGCAGCTCGGTGACGCAAGTCACGGTGCGGGTAGCCATGGAGGGCTCAAAATAATCGAGCAAGTCCCACAAGAGAACGGCATCGAACGAAGCCACCGGGTAGCGCAGATTGGATTCGAGGAACCTGGCGGCGCGTCCACTCGGCGTCATGTCCACCGCAGGATCGGGGGTGCGGCCTGCATCGCGCAAGCTGGCCTCTTCTTTGTCCAGGAAGTCTTTCCAGGCGCGCAGAATATCTTCGGAGGTGACGCGGAAGCCCCGCTCGATGAAGAAACTGAGCGTGGTTTGCCAGACCGAACCCAAATCGAGAAGAGTGCCGCGCCCGAGCCCGTCCAAATTCCACAGCAGTTCCTTCAAGCCGTTGGAGACGCGAGAGACTCCGCTCTTGTCCACAGGCCGGTTTGTGGCTACCGAGGTCACGGGCGGTGCGGTGGGAGTGCGCGGCCTGGGGTTCGATCCAGAGGGCGCGATCGGAGGTGACACTTCGCGGCCGGTTCCTGCTCCGATGCCGAATTTGTTCAGGAAACTCATGGACCTAGATGACAGCGGTTCCGGAGCCCACCGAGACGCTGTTGGCCGACTTGCCGGCGGATGCCGCTGAGCCGCGGTCCTCGCCGCCCTTGTCAACCGGCTTGCCGGTTTCGACCTTGCCGCGCAGCACGGCGCCGTCCTCAATCGCCAAGCGCTGGGTCTGCACTTCCCCGATGACTTGCCCGGTGCTCCACAGTTGAACCCGCTCGCGACCGGCAATTTTTCCTTCAATACGCCCACGCACGATCACCTCGCGTGCGGTGACATCGGCCTTCACGGTGCCGTTGGGACCCACGGTCAAGCTGCCATTGGTCAACTGCAGCTTGCCCTCGACCGGGCCGTCGACGAAAAGGTCTTCGCTGCCGGTAATCTCACCCTTGATGTGGATTCCTTGGCTGATGCACGCAACGGCTCGCCCGGAAGGCGGGGGCGAAGCGAAAGCGTCGCGGGAAAGGGCGGGGGCAGAGGGGCTGCCCGCAGCCCCTGTGGAAATCTCCGGAACTCCTTGTGGCCTCGAATCTTCTTTCTTCCACATGTGAGACACCTCGACGAAAGATTTAGCAGCTTCGAAGTCGCTTTTTCGTCGGCTGATGGGGCGTCGCGACTCAGAAAAGCGAAGATAGTACAGGGCTTAGCGGGTGTAAAGTGAAATGGCCGGTAGCAAATCTGGGGTGTTACGTGACTCGCTACACTACTGGTTGTGGCTTTAGTCCGTTCAGTCCTACAACTGCTGGTGTTTTCGACTTCCCTTTCCGTCCCCCGCGCAGCTCCCAGATGGCCACCAGCATGCCCGCCAGTTCGTGTGTTAACTTTTTAATGGATATACGTTTTTGCCACCAGTCCTCGGGATCGAAATCGCCGTCCCGGGCGCCGCTCACGCGCACTTGGATCTCCGCGGGAAACACGCGATTGAAGATGTAGCGCGACCTCCGGGCATGATAATTCGACGTGACGACGATTACACTTCGCCATTTGCGCTGCACCGCTTGCGGCGCCAGCGCTTCGGCTTCTTCCTTGGTGTTATCGGCATCATGCACGACGCGCAGAATCTTGTCTTTGGGCACCCCGCGCTCGATCAAGTCGTGCTCCATGAGCTCGGCAATGCCCGCATAGGGCCGCAACCTTCGTCCGCTCGCGACGACCAGCGGCGCCATGCCATGACGGTATAGATCCGCGGCGTGGGTCGCCCGGTCCGCGTAGAAGTTGTCGTCGCTGAGCACGATAATGGCGTCGGCGTGCTCCAGCGGATCCTCAATCATCCACCCTTCCCCGGCGAAGCGCAGCAGCGGACGCCGCGCCAGGTAGAGCACCAGGCACAACACCAGAACAAAAAGCAGAGTGAGCAGCGAAGCGACAATTCCACCGTGCTGTCGACGCCATCCGGGCCGCAGAACACGCGTCTTCATGAATTGGGATCCAACGCGCGCAACTGTTCGGCAGCGTTTTCCGGCAGCAGCGAGTTGAAGTAGACCTCTTTGATGCTGTACGACTTGCTTCGCTTCTCGAGAATCGGGAGTATTTCGATGTGCCAGTGAAAGTCGTCCGCCAAGGTCTTCCAGTAGCCGGCCAACTCGCCTTTTTTGTTCCGCGTATTCGGCGCGGTGTGCACCACGAGGTGGAAGGCCGGCGCAACTTTCTCCAGCCGGCGCAGGACGCGGCCTAGCAGGGCGGCCAACTGTCTGCGGTTCGAGCCGGGCCTGGGCTGCTCGAACAGGTGATTGTGCCTGCGGTGCAAGAGCCATGTTTCGTAGGGCACGCGGGAAGAATACGGGCAGAGCGCGTAGTAATCGCCCTGGACGTCCACGATGCGCTTGCCTTGCTTCTCATCTTGACGCACAACGTCGCAGAAGATGCAGCGCTCTCGCTCGTGATACCACTCGCTGGCCGAGGTCAGCTCGTACTTGATGCGCCTGGGCACGAATATGGTGGCCGTGATTTGCGAATGGGCGTGCGACCACTCGTCGCCCGCCAGAGCGCCCTGGTTCTTGAAGACGGCCACGTACTTGAAGCGGGCATCCTTTTTTAAATCCGCGATGCGGGCTGCCCACACCCAGAGGACCCGCTCAATTTCTTCGTCGTTGAACTGCGACATCTTTTTATCGTGCTGGGGCGTCTCCACGACCACTTCATGGGCGCCGAGCGCACCCATTCTGTCGTACATGCCTTCTGCCAGACGCCCCGGCTCGCCTTCGATCCGGTACAGCGGATCGGGATGCGGCAACACGCGCACTTGCCAGGGTCCCTCGGCCGGCCACGTGAGAATGGCAGGCTGTTTTTCCACGATGCCGACATCGAAGGGGCATACGTCGGACGATTCGTCCAGATGCTCCCTTTGCCCCAGGACTACCCAACTCTGCGTGATGGGATCTCGTCGAATTTCCATGCGGAATTCTTCAGCGGATACGACGTGGCGATGCGAAAATGTTTTGGAAATCGATCGGCAAACGCGTGACCAGGGCCTCGACCATGCGCAGTAGTTTGTTTGCCCTCACCGCAATTGTCAAGCAACGCGGGTGGATGGGCTTACAGCTTCGCAATTTTTACTTCGTTTCTGTGCGTGTTATCCTCTCGCGAACGATGGACGCCGACCTCGAATTCATGCAGCAGGCGCTCGAAGAAGCTCGCGCCGCCGCGCTCGCCGGAGAGGTTCCCGTGGGGGCCGTCCTGGTTCGCGACGCGGAAATCATCGCACGCTCCGGGAATCGCACGATTCGCGACACCGATCCGACCGCTCACGCCGAAATGGTGGTGCTGCGGGAAGGCGCGCGAGTTCTGGGTAACTACCGGCTGGTGGCCACAACGCTTTACGTCACCCTCGAGCCGTGCAGCATGTGCGCGGGGGCGATGATTCAAGCGCGCGTCCCCCGGCTGGTGTACGGTTGCGACGATCCGAAGGGCGGCGGCGTGCGCTCCTGTTTCCAAATTCTTTCCGATGCGCGACTCAACCACCAGGTCGAGTTTACGCCTGGCGTTTTAGCCGCGGAGTGCGCGAGTCTCATCCAATCGTTCTTCGCCGCGCGCCGCTAGCACGCATGCGCGTTGCTGAAGCTCTGAGCGGTCTGCTACGATAGCGCAATGACCGCGGAGAGGTGACTGAGCGGTTGAAAGTACTCGCCTCGAAAGCGAGCGTACGGGGAACCGTACCGTGGGTTCGAATCCCACCCTCTCCGCCACTTTATTTTGTTCTATTTACAACGCGTGGTGCCTATCGTGGTGTCTGGTTTGTGCCGGTTTCCCGCCAACGATCACCGGAAAAAAAGGCCTGCAAGCGCGTTGTGATTGAAGCGTTCAATATGTATAGATTCGGATGAGACCCAAGAAGCCGCTCGCTCCGTCGCCTTACTCTGCGCGCCCGTTCTCGATCTTGCTGAAGACCGAATCATTGGCAGCTTTGGTCAGGCTGCTGGTCTTGTGGAACTCGGCGTTTGCCTCGTCTGGCGCGCCAGCCGCCAAACTTTCGTGCGAATTGCGCGATCTGAGATGCTCGCCGTGCTGTGAGGCCGTTGGGTTGTCGGTGCCGGCTACAGCTTCAACCATACTTACCTACCTCGATTTCACGTTTGAGGACCAGTACATCCAGAGTTGTGATTGAAACACGGAGGCATGCTGGATCTCTGCTCATATATCGGGACACACCTTGCTTGGAATCGTGACCAGCAACGAAATGCGACCGCTTTGTGAGCGCTATATCTCTTACGATCGAGTCAGGTGAGGGTCATCATTCACTGGAGAATCCTAGCCGGATTTGTGTTTGTAGCGACTATCCTGGCAAGCGCCGGCGTCCTGCTCTATCGAAGCACCCAAGAATTCAGGATGACACGCGTCCAGGTCCGAAGGACGCGGAACACCTTGGATGCGCTCCAATACTTGTTGTCCTGCGCTCAGGACGCGGAGACGGGACAGCGAGGCTACCTGCTCACCGGGGACGCGGCCTACCTTGAGCCCTACAACCGAGCCGTTTCCGAAATCGACGTTCGCCTGAAGCGCGTTGAGACGCTTCTTGGCGAAGACGCATCGCAGCGATCCACCCTGGTTCAGTTGCGGCACCACACAGAGGCGGAGATGGAAGAGTTGCGCAAAGGGATCCAAATGCGTCGTGAGCACGGCCTCGATGCGTCTCGCGTGAACCTCCTTGCCGGGACTGGCAAACAGGAAATGGATACGATTCGGAATCTCGTGGCTGCCTTGCAGCAATCCGAAGATCAGTCCCTCGACCGAGGTAGGCAGCGCTACGAAGCGACTATTGTGCAGCGGGACCGCTTCTTTGCCGGCGCCATCGCGGTACAGTTGGTACTACTCGGCCTGCTTTTTGTCGTGATCTATCGCGACACTGCCTATCGCTCGCGGTCGGCCTTCGAGATCCTTCAGGGAAACCTGCGCCTCTCCGCGATCCTCAAGACGATGGGCGAGGGGCTCTATCAGGTCGATCGCAACGGAAAACTCGTGTACCTGAATCCGGCGGGCGAGAACCTGCTTGCCTACAAGAAGGAAGACATCCTCGGCCAGTCCATGCACGACCTCATTCATTCGTGTACGGCCGGCGAAGAGCTGTGCACTGCCGAGGATTGCCCATTAGTGACACTAGCTACGAAGGGCACGGTGTATCACAGTTCCACTGATCGGTTCCGCCGCAAAGATGGTTCTTTCATCGCCGTCGAATATACCTGTTCTTCTCTGATCCAATACGGGGAGAGCCATGGCGCGGTACTCGTCTTTCGAGACATCACGGAACGTAGCCGAATGGAACAAGCCCTCCGCGAAAGCGAAGAGCGCTATCGAAATCTCGTCGAGAAAAGCCGAGGGCTGATTTGTACACACGACATGGAAGGCACACTCCTCACCGTCAACGAAGCCTCCGCGGAGACTCTCGGGTATGAACCGGAAGAGCTGTTAGGCAAGAACCTGCACGACCTGCTTGCACCCGCTTTCCGAGACAAGTTCGATTGGTATCTAAAGGCAATATCCGAATGGGGCTCCCATAGCGGCTTGATGCGTGTCGTCACAAAAGACGGCAACGAAATCGTTTGGTCCTATTCAAATCGCGTGATCCAAGATCCCGGATCAGTCCGTTACGTGCTTGGACACGCGCACGACGTTACCTCGCAAATCCTTGCGGAAGAAGCTTTGAAGTCAAGCGAAGACAAGCTGCAAGCGGCTCTGGAAGCCGAAAAGAGTATGTCTCGTATCGACTTCCTGACCAATATTCCTAACCGACGGACTTTCTATGAAGCTGTCGAATCCGAGGCTCACCGCTCGCGCAGATATCGGCGCCCCATGACGCTGGCCTACATTGACATTGATAATTTCAAATCCGTTAACGATATATGCGGTCACGCAGCCGGCGATGATCTTCTGAAGCTGGTTGCCACTACAATCCAGTCCGCGATTCGTCGTACCGACACGGTCGCGCGGCTGGGTGGCGACGAATTTGTTCTGCTCCTGCCTGAGACGAGCTCCGAGGCAGCCGCGATCGTAGTGGCCAAGTTACAACCTCTTCTACAAGAGGAGGCGAGGCGCCACAGCTGGCCGGTTAGCTTCAGCGTCGGAGTGGTGACCTTCATGACCCCACTTGAGTCGGTGGACCACATGATCAAACGTGCCGACGAATTGATGTACGAAGTAAAGCGGAGCGGCAAGAGCGCCGTCGTTTGCGAGATAGTTTGATCCCATCGAGAGGTGTTATCTCTTTGGTGACCAACTGCGGTTGCATTTCCAACCAAGATACTTAAGCCAGGAGGTCGGCCACCATTGTGCCTCACTATGAGTGCGATCGCTCAATGCGTACCAGGGGCCTGCTGGGTTGGGGTGCGGCGGAGGTTTTGGAGCCGGTTCTAACAACTTGGTTTGTAGCTTCTTCGACATGGACGGGAGGCGTCTCGGATGAGTCAAGATGCGTTCAACCAACGCCAGCGTAAGGTCCCGGGACGCCCGGAAGCTGCTATTTCGAGCGGGAATGAACCACGCACCTCCGGCGTCAATGACACGATCCGCGAAGGGGCCCGCTACGGGCTCCGCCGTATCGAAAAGCAAGAATGGTCGCTGTGGATCACAACCGTAACCGTCACACTACTGCTAACCGCAGGACTGGCGTCCTTTCTACCCCGCCTGCTGCATTCCGGTGAGAGCTGGGAGACGGTATTCACATTTCAGCAAGCCGTTTGGGGCCTTATCGGGTTAGTTCTGCTCTTTGATCTCTACAGCATCTATCAGCAACTGCAAATCCATCGTATGCGCCGCCGGCTTTTGGAACGAGAAGAGCTCTTTCGCCTAATCAGTGAAAATGCGGCTGACATGATCGCCGTAGTGGATATGGAGGGACGGCGCATTTACAACAGCCTCGCGTATCAGAAAGTCTTGGGATATTCGCCCGAAGAGCTGAAAAAGTCTTCAGGGTTCGAACAGATTCACCCGGATGACCGCACGAAAGTCCAAGAAGCGGCCGCAGAGGCTCGCCGCACTGGCGAGGGCAAAACACTCGAATATCGGATTCGTCACAAGGACGGGTCCTGGCGTGTGCTCGAGTCTACCTCCAGCGCGATTCTCAGCAGCAAAGGCGAGCCATCGAGGCTGGTGATCGTTAATCGAGATGTCACCGAGCGAAAGAAAACCGTCGAAGCGTTGCGCCAATCGGAGGTCAGCTTTCGCTCCATGGTGGAAGAAGCGCCGTACGGAATCTATCGTGTGAGTGAAGACGGCGAGTTCTTGCGCGTGAATCCTGCTCTACAAAGGATTCTAGGCTACGAAACGCCGGATGAGCTGCTGAAAACGAATTTAGGGCTAGACGTCTTCCGGCATCCTGTGGATTTTCAGCGGCTGGTGGAATTGTTGGGGAGTGTCGGCGAGTTCAAGGACGTGGAAGTCGATTGGAAACGGAAAGACGGCACGCCCATCACCGTAAGGTGCAGCGGCAGGCGTCTCCACGAAGGCCAGGACGGAGCTCCCTATTTTGAAGCTTTCGCCGAAGACGTGACGGACCGGCGCGTGCTGGAGCGCCAGTTGCGCATGGCGGCAAAGATGGAGGCGGTTGGGCGCTTGTCGGGCGGCATCGCGCACGACTTCAACAATCTTCTCGGAGTGATCATCGGCTATAGCCAAGTCCTTCGGCGAAGACTAGGACCAGACAATCCCTTGCACGAGCATGCGGAAGAGGTCGAAAAGGCAGGGCAACGCGCCGTGTCGTTGACCAGGCAGTTGCTCGCGTTCAGCCGTCAGCAGATCTTGACGCCGGTAGTTCTGGACCTCAATACCTTGGTTTCCGACATGGAGAAGATGCTGCCACGCCTTCTCGGAGAAGACATCGCGGTAAGCATCAAGCTAGACCCAGATCTGGGCAGAGTGAAGGCGGATCAAGGACAGATCGAACAAGTGGTGATGAATTTGGCGGTCAACGCCCGCGATGCCATGCCTGAGGGCGGGAAGCTAGTGATTGCAACGGCAAATGTGGAATTGGATCAAGCCTATGCGCGCCAGCATCCGGGCGCCAAGCCCGGGCGCTGTGTGATGTTGGCAGTTACGGATTCGGGAATGGGAATGAGTTCAGAGACTCTTGCCCATATTTTCGAGCCCTTTTTCACAACGAAAGAGGTGGGCAAGGGGACGGGACTCGGCCTTGCGACCGTCTACGGCGTCGTCAAGCAGAGCGGCGGCTACGTCTGGGTGGATAGCGAGTTAAAGAAAGGTGCCTCGTTCCAGATTTTCTTGCCTCGCATCGAGGAAACCGTGGCGCCGATCTCTGCGGGCCCGTTGCAGGAGGAGAATCTGCGCGGCAACGAAACGGTGCTGTTAGTGGAGGATGCGGACGCCCTCCGAAAACTCGCGCGCTCTTTCTTACTGGACCATGGTTTCCAAGTGCTTCCCGCATCCAACGGCGAGGAAGCCGTGGAAGTGGCGCGAAACCACGATGGTCCCATCCATTTGCTGCTTACCGATGTCGTGATGCCCGGAATGAACGGCCGGGCTCTTGCCGACCAACTCCTCGCAAAGTGGCCGCGACTCAAAGTTGTGTACATTTCCGGCTACACCGACAGCTTTATCGCCGGCCACGGAGTTCTTGAGGAAGGGACACATTTGCTGCATAAGCCGTTCACGGAAGATGCCTTGGTCCGGAAGATTCGCGAAGTGCTAGACGCTAAGCCGGACGGCGCTACGTCTCGCGCGGTGGAGTTGTCCTCAGCCAGCGTGCGAGAGTCGCAGAAAACATGACCGAGGGAGGCTGCCAGTGGCAAGACTACTAGTCGTGGATGATGAGGAGGCCATGCGGAAGCTCGTGCGGCTGAATCTCGGTGACAGCTACGAGATCGTAGACACGGGAGAGCCCGAGCAAGCTTTAGCCTTGGCACTGGAGCACAAACCGGACGCGATTCTGTTGGACTTGCGCATGCCCAAATATTCGGGCTTTGAACTGTGCCAGACCTTCACGTCTTTCAGTTCCACGCAGCTGATTCCTGTTTTCGTCATCAGCGGCGAAGCGGGTTCCAAGACCAAGGATTTCTGCCGCGGTCTGGGGGTGGCGGCCTATTTCGAAAAGCCCGTCAACTTTGACGACTTGCGTGGGCGCATCGAAGAGTTCTTGGCGACTCGAAGGAAAGAGCGGCGCCGCGAAGTACGCGTGAGGTTGCGAGTACCGCTCAAGCTACAGGGAACCAACGCGAGCGGACAAGTATTTTCAGCGATGACGATGACGGAAAACTTGAGTCTCAACGCCTTCCTTTGCGCCTGTGTCGAGGATCTTGCGGTCGACTCCGTGGTGGAGGCAACTCTTCTCAGTTCGCGCGAACAAGCGGTTGGCAGGGCGCGAATCATCCGCTCCGAGTTTCAGGACACGGAATATCCGCGGTATGCCTGCCGTTTTGTCGAAAAGACAGGAAATTGGGTCTTGCAATAGGGCTTACGGCAAAGTTGTAGTTGTAGACTGAAGGCCCTTGCGCTCGAGAGGTTTCCAAGACATATCCCCCCGCATGTATTGCCACAGGCCTTGCAGCCGCCACACCATGTGAAGCTGCCGGTAGGGAAAGTGTTCGAGAAAGCAGTAGGTCACAAGTCGCGCCACGTCCTGCCAATCGTTATACCGCTTGTAGGTGAGTTCTTCCTGCAGGACAGCGCCCATCGAGATCACGGTGGCGAAAGCGTATCCGAAAATCATGAACTCAATGAAAAACTCTCGGCTGAGGGCGCCTAACACTGCCGCGAGAAGGATCGTGACGATTCCACCCAGTTCGATGACCGGGGCAAACAGCTCGAATATCCAAAGGTAGGGGAGCGCAAAGGATCCGATGCGGCCGTAGCGCGGCCGGAACAGCATATCAACATGCTGCAAAAGTGTATCCAGTAGGCCTTTTTGCCATCGCGCACGTTGCCGCCCGAGCGACTTCAAATCGGACGGCGCTTCCGTCCAGCAAACCGGGTCGGGTACGAACTGAATCCGATACTCCACTTTTTTTTCAAGAAGATACCGGTGCAGGCGCGCCACCAGGTCGAAGTCTTCTCCGATCGCCTTGGCCCGATAGCCTCCGACCGCTCGAACAAGATCGGTTCGAAACAGTCCAAACGCGCCGGAGATGATCATCATCATATTGCCCTGCGCCCAGGCTTCGCGTCCGATCAGAAATGCGCGCAAGTATTCGATCACCTGAACGACTTCGATGCTCTTGCGAGGCAGCCGCACCCGCAAGAGCTGGCCGCCTTGAATCTCGGATCCATTCAGGATGCGAATGATGCCGCCCACTCCCACAACATGTTGGGGATCCGCAAGAACCGGGATCATGATTCGCAGTAGAGAGTCGCGTTCCAGCACGGAATCCGAGTCTACGATACAGATGTACGGAGACGTCGCCGCATTCAAACCGGCGTTCACCGCGTCCGCCTTGCTTCCGCCGGCTTCCTTGTCAATCACGAGAAGGCGCGGGTCCACGTCACTGCGGTAGAGTCCCCGGATCTCTGCGCTTGCCACTTCCTTCACGTAGACGGCGCGCACCGGCCGTAGCTTGAATTCATCGTGCAGCTCTTCGAGCGTGCGGTCCTTCGAGCCATCATTGATCACAATGACTTCGAGCTCCGGATAGTCGAGTTCCAAGAGGTTCCGGATGGAGACACGAATGGACTTTTCTTCGTTATGTGCGGGAGCCAGCAGAGTGATTGGGGGCGCGAGTGGTGATTCCGTGATCCAATGGAGACGGTAGCTCTCCACCCGGCGCTGATGTGCGGCACTGGTTTTCAGCGCGATCAGCAGCGCGGTGAGATAGGCGAGATTGCCGGCCAGGTAGTAGAAAAAGAGCGTATAGTTCGCCAGATCCAAAAAGTGAGCCATCACCGTGTAGCCGTCTGGGCCGGCTCCAACGGCGCCGCGACCTGCTTCTCTAGGAGCTTTCCCGTATTCAAAACGGCGACAAGTTCATCGATCTCGGCATTTGGGTGGGCTACCGTTTGTCGCAGTTCCGCATCCAGTCTGTCCCGCAAGCCCGCATTTTCCAGGGCCGCGAGGAACGCATGCAGCCCGTAGCGATCGCGCGTTTTTACTGCCTGCGCGAAGATGGGTACCAGCTCGGACTTAAAATCGACAAGCCCTTCCGCGGCGCGCATGCGCACAAGTCGATTCGAATCGGTTAGAGCGATCAGCAGATGAGGCAAGGCTTTCGCATCACAGAGCTTCCCCATCGCTACGACGGCCCTCAATCGTACGAACCACACGGTGTCGCGCGACAGTTCGGCAAGAACCTCCACGGCGTGGCCGGGTTGAGCATTCGACAGCGCACGTGCGGCAGCGGCGCGCAACTCTGGCAGTTCGTCATCGGCCAGGCCGATCAGTTCCGCCCCCAGCGAAGAGCTCGCGACCTCTCCGAGGACACGCGCAAGGACCTCTCGCAATGGTGGGTCGGCATGCTGTAAATACGACAACAAAATCTGTGGCCGCTCCCGGCAGCAGTTGATCAGCGCGTTTTGAAGCGGAAGAGCGGGCACGTTCAATCCCGACTCGGCCACCCATTGCAGGATTTCTTCGGCGGCCTCCGGCGACCCCAACCTGCCAAGTCCGCGCAGCGCCGCATTCCGGGCTTCCGGGTCACGGTCCCGCAGGGCTTCGGAAAGCGCGGGAATGCCCTCGGGCGCCCTGGTTCGCCCCAGAGCCACCAGCGCGCTCCGCCGCCGCCATCCCTTTAGCTTCCGCGCTTCAAAAATCCTTTTCTCGATCAAGCCGCTTGTGCGCAGAAAGCGCAGCAGGCGCGCGGACTGGTCCGCGGGCGCCGCTTCAAAAGCGTCAAGCGCCATATCTTCGATGATGCGGCGATCGAAGGGCTTCGTGCGCCACGTTTCGTACGGTATCTCGCCGGATATCAAGGCGTCCCACTGCTGCCGTAGCTCGAAGACACGGCCATCACGTTTCCTGAAGTAATGCTTACGGTAGCCTCTGCGAAGCAGGATGAATGCCAGCAACACAACGTCGGCCGCGATAGCGCCGATGATCGCCTTGAACACAAAGGCGGACGGCTCCAACCTGTGCAAGATTTCAAAACCGGATGCCATAGCTAAACCCAAAGCTCGTTTCTGCGCGGTCCTGCGTCCTCTGCTGGAACGCAGCGTAGCCGGTTATGTCTTGACGCGCGGTAAACCGGAAGCGAAAGCCGCCGCCGTACGTTTGCGATGCAAAGCTGCCGATTTGATCCACTTGCGCGAAATCTTCCGTGCCAACCGCGAAGAAAGCATTTCCCGAAAGCTCTTTTTGCGACCAATGTGCCAGCGGAAAGTTAAGCCGCGTTAGGCCAGAGGGCCTCCAGTCGATATTCGTGTCGGAAAAATGGCTGCGCGCTTCGGTCAATCCGATCGACCAACTCCAATCCCGCGGAAGATAGACGATCGCCGTTTCCGTCGCGGTCAAAATTCTCGCAGTGCTGTACCAATACCAGTGCTGGCCGTAGATCACCTCAATCCCCCGCACGGGTCGGTCTTCGCTGATTTTGAAGCCGTGATCGAGTTCAAAGAACGCTTCGGTCTCTGGGATCACCCCATTGTCGTGACCTGTCGCTCCTCCAATCGTGAGCGCGCCCCATTTTGGTTCGCTCCTCGTCACGCTACCCACGAAATTTCCGGCGTCGATACCCCCTCGCTGGTAAAGGCTCCCGGCGGCGCTGGTAGTCCAGAGGGGAGTCCATTTGGATACCAGACTCACCCATTGATCGTGGTTGGCGGGCGCAAAAGACAGGAGATCGTCGTCCAAGCCAAAGCGCAGCTCCTGCTTTCCGGCGTCTCGGAGTGAGAACAAACCAGACCGTGCGTCCGTGCTGTCGGGATCGAGCACTAGAGCCCTCTGGAATTCAAGACGCGCGTCGCTCATATTTCCGCTCGCACGCAAGATTTGCGCTCGCGTCGCTCGCAGGTCGGCCCGCTTGGGATCGAGCTCGACGGCACGATCTGCAGCTTTGAGCGCCTCTTCTATTCGCCCCTGTCGCAGGTAAACCGTCGCCAAGCCCATCCAATTGTCAGGATCGTTTCTCTCGACTTTCAGAACTTCGTTGTACTCGTGCTCCGCTTCTGCGAGCCGGCCGGACCAGGTCAAAACTCGAGCGCGCCAGGCGCGGATATCCATGTCCCCAGGAGAACGCGCCATCTCTTGATCGACAATGCGCAAGGCGTCGACCCAGTCGTGGGCATCGGCGTCCTTTCGGACCTGGACCTGCCACGCCTCTTCACGTTGCTGTCCTTGGGCGTTGGAACCGAACAATGCGGCTCCGGCTAGGAGAAGAGTCAGCGACCCCAGCACGCCGCGAAAACGGCGGCTCCCGCAGGGAAAGCGCACCTTCGAAGTGGAGTGCATGCAGACCATTCCAGCAATAATGCGTGCAATAGACAGGCCATCGAGTTTTGCGGCTCTCGAATTCCAGCCCCGATAAGTGCTTTATAATCTGTCGCATCCGAGTGGCTTCGGAAGGCAACCTTGGTTGCAGTACCAACCAGGTACTTAAGTATCAGATTGATACGCGAATAAGGTGGCCATGAGACTGCAACGGCTGGCCCAAAACGGAAAGCGCGCTGCCCGCGTTCTGCGCCAGCCGCGTCGGTTGCATTGTCTCTTTCGTTCCGCCGTCTGTGAGTACAACTGTCATCCGCTTCTCCGAACAGCTACACTCCGTTTTCCATGAGATCGAAGGAGAATTTGGACTTTCTTTCGCTGGTGGTTCTGGCGGTGTTAGCTTTGGTGCTTTCCTGTCGAAGCGACGAACAGCAGGTTGCGCATCTTCACGCAGCCGACGTGCCCGTGTACCCTCTTCGTCACGCATCGACCGACACAACCACTGAATTTCCTGAAGGATTTGCATTGCAAGTAGCAGTCTTTCAATCGCGCGCGGACGAAGGCATGCTCGGACTGGTGCACTCGCTGCGCGAAATGGGGATTCCTTTCTTCGTTACGCGAGATCTCGATCAGACACTTCGGCATCGCCTGGTGATCGTATATCCGTCGGTGGATGGACGGACCTTTAACGAAGACGAAGTCCGGAAGCTAAGTCTTCACGTAACCCAAGGCGGCAGCCTGCTTTCGTTCAATGTTTCCGCTGGGGCGCTGAAGCCGCTATTCGGGTTTCGCGACATGACTCCCTCGCGCCGCCGTCACCTCGTTACTTTCGACCGCAGTTCCGATCCCATTCAACTGTATTTGAATCGGCCCGAAGAACGGGAAGTGCAGTTGGGAAGCCCCAAGTATGACGAGATTTTCTGGACCAACGGCTACGCTCCAGATGGTACGTCCGAGGTGCTGGCACACTTCGACGATGGTACCGCAGCGATACTGCGCAAGAAATTTGGTGAAGGAACCGCGTATGTCTTCGGTTTAAGTCTTCAAGACGTGGTTCTGCGCAATCAGGTGAATCGCGACTATGACGCGCAGCGCCACTACGTAAACGCTTTTGAGCCCGGCTCCGACGTCTGGATGCTCATGCTGCGCGCTTGGTACGAATCAACGCAGCCAGGCGCGGTACGCCTAGGCACCATCCCCGGCGGGAAAAATTCCGTGCTCTTGCTCTCCCACGACGTGGACTGGGAGAATTCGTTTGATCCTGCCCTGGATTTCGCCGCTATGGAAGACAAGCATCACGCCAAGAGCACATTTTTCATTCAAACGAAGTACGTCAGTGATGCCAACAGCGTGTCGTTCTTCTTTGGCGAGGACCTCGAAGACCTCCGGAAGCTGCAATCTCTCGGTTTTTCCATCGGTAGTCACTCCGTAATCCACTCTCGCGGGTTTAACAAATTCGAATTAGGCACCGGAACCGAAACTCTCGCGACGTATCAGCCACGCGGCACCGGCTTCGAGACAGCAACGGGCGCGACCGTCTTTGGCGAGATTCGTGTCAGCAAACAGCTTCTCGACGGCGAGTTACCCGGTCAGCAAACCGTGTTCTTCCGTTCCGGGCATCTGCGGGTTCCCCCTACCATGCCCGAAGCGCTTCAGCGCTGCGGCTACTTCTTTGATTCCTCGTTCACCGCTCCAGACGTGCTGACGAACTTCCCCTATGCCTTACCTCTGGGGTTGGGATTCGACGAGGATAGCGGGATTCTCGAGTTCCCTCTTACGTTTGAAGATGAGGAGGCTCCGCGGCTGGATCAGCGCGTCGCCAGCGCCCTGGACGTGATTCGTGCCAATGCCGAGAACGAAGCCATCAGCGTGATCCTCATTCATACCAACGAAGCTCACTATAAACTCAAGGCCGAGGAAGACCTCCTCAACCAATTGCCGCCAGGCGTCACCCCGACCGACGCAGTCAGCTTTGCCCGCTTCTGGCGCGCCCGTGATCGTTTGAAATGGACGATTACGCCGGCCCGCGTAGCATCAGAGATTCGTTTGACTGTCACCACAGAGGAACCGGTCGAAGGGCTGACGTTTAAATTCCAGCGTAACGTCAAAAGCGTCGACGGCGACGCCACTCTCGCGGAAAGTGGTCGCCAGATTGTCCTGCGTCCGTTGAAAGCGGGGGACATCGTATCCGTAGACATTCGCTACGGCGATTAAACGGAGACCTTCTTCACAGATGAACTCCTTCGACCAGCCACGGACGCCAGGCTCAAGCCGGAGCAACAGAGTTGCCGCGGCCACCATCGACCCGCCTGCTGCCATGCGTGTCTTAATCGTCGATGATGAAAGCTCCGTCCGCAAGGTGTTGGCGGTGATGCTGGAACAGGCTGCCATTCCATACAAGAGCGCATCGAGCGGCGAGCAAGCCCTCGAATTCCTGAGTAGCGAGCCTTTCGACGCGGTCATTTCCGACCTGCAAATGCCCGCGATGTCCGGGATGGATCTTCTGGCGCAGGTTCGACGGCAATACCCGCACCTGGCTTTCCTGATGGCTACGGGAGTCGACGACATCCGAGTGGGTATCCAAGCCATGAACCAGGGCGCAGACGACTACCTTGTCAAGCCGCTGCAAATGGATGCGGTGACGATCAGCCTCGAACGCGCGGTGCAACGAAAGCGCCTGGAGCTGGAAGTCGAGAATTATCGGCGCCATCTCGAGGAGATGGTCGCCGAACGGACTCAGGAGCTCCAAACGGCAGTCCAGCTAGTCGAGCGGAGCTACGGAGAGACTTTGCAGGCGCTGGGCGAAGCCATCGACCTCCGCGACAGCGAAACCGCCGGACACTCACGCCGGGTGTCACTGTATTCGCTCAAGATTTTGACCGGCATCGGCGCCAGCGAGCACCAACTGCGGAGCGTTGCCATGGGAGCTTGGCTCCACGACATCGGAAAACTGGCCATACCCGACGCCATCCTTCTCAAGCCCGGCCCCCTCACGCCGGAAGAGCGGCAAGTCATGCAGCGTCATTCACAGATCGGATACGATCTGGTGAAACGTATTCCTTTTCTTGCGGAAGCCGCGGAAATCGTTCTGTTGCATCACGAGCGCTGCGACGGCAGCGGCTATCCGCTCGGTCTAAAAGGGCAGGACATTCCCTTAGGCGCGAGAATATTTGCGGTGTCCGACACTGTCGATGCCATGACCTCAGACCGCCCATATCGCTCGGCCCGGCCATTCTGGGAAGCGCGCGAACAAATCCAGCATGGCTCTGGGAGTCTCTACGATGCTCAAGTCGCCGATACCTTCCTAAGTATCCCAAACGAAACGTGGGAGGCCATTCGGGCGGAAACGGCCGCTCAAGGCGAGGGTGGCCGCAAAGTTCGCGAACGATGAGGCCTTCTCAGGGAGCAAAAGGCGGAAGTTGCCCGAGGCCGGTTAGCGGGAGCCGAAGGACTCGGACAATGTAAGGCTTGCGCGCAAGCGCCGGTCAATCTGCACCGCCACGTACTGTGCACACATGGCCATTTCACCCTCGGTCCACGCGGCGATGGCTGGCGCTGCCGACCCGAGGTACCCAATCCCTGCCACTACACGATAGTAGAGACCCACAAACCCCAGCCCCGCTGCTCCTTCCGGAGTGAGCGAATGGAGGCTGGCCAGTGCTTTGAAATCCCGGCCTGTAACGCGCTCGTTCTCTAGATGGGCAGCCGTGCGCATCTCGTCCGAAACCGGTTCCGCGGCCACCGCCAGCAGCGCCGCTCGCCAGTAGGTCAGACCCAGGCGGCAGAAGGCCGCAATTGAGATGGCTAGAATGAGTGCAGAGATCATTCCTCAGCCTCTGCACGCAGTGTGACCCAAGGCGCTTCCCAGACAAATAGCTCGATGGTACCAAGTGACTGGAACTCTTACCCCGGAAGGGGCGAAAGTGCTCGGGGAAGGGCTAAATCAGCGGTTCAATAACGCCCTTATTCGTTGGATAACCCCCTGAAACGTCCTCCCGGGGACCACGGCTATCCCTCACTCGCAGGACAGCGGCGAGGAGCCAGAAAAGCCTATTGCCTGCTTGTAATTGTGACCAGCTAACGGCCAAGGTTGTGAGACGGCGGTCGATGGCCCAGCCCCGGTCTGATTGGTGATCGGGACTGCCATACCGGCGGGGTCAGAAAATACTCAGGCGCCTGGCCGGAGAGTCAAAAAGCCAGCCGCGTCGGATACCGTGTGAGAGCTTCTATGCTTCGACCAACAAAAAGCCCTCAGCTGACCTTTGCTTGAAGGGCGGCAATCAACCAATTCTTCAAGACCGGCAAGAACTGTGGCCTTACATCGCGGAACGCGAGGCCCATGCCTAGATCGGGATGCGCGTAGACCACGTTTGCGCGACCTTCGAAGTACTCCGTCTCGGTGAAAATCTTCAGCGAAACCAGTGTTCCTGCCGGAAGGGGATTAACAGTATCAAGGTAACACCCATAGAGGCTGAGTTCCGTAACTCGTGCATTCATTTTCGCACCGGTACGGTCCTCGATGAGTTCAGCGGAAGCAACGAACGGAAATCTCGGCACACGACGTCGATTTTGCTCCACTAGACCCTTCCTTGCCCGTCGGGCAGTCGTGCAATGTATGATTCCTCCAGTGGAACGATCTCGCGTACACATTCCTCCTGTGGTTTGCATTACAACCACTTCATTACCCGAGAGAGAAAAATCACCGCCATCAAGAGGCTCTCCGGTCGCGGGGCAAGGCCGGACAGCCGGGAAGAAACACCTAAGAGTGGGGAGTTGCCAGTGTTTATGCGGGTTTCGCGCGTGTCGTTGAAAACGTGGTAGGATGCTGACAGAGGCGCTGTGAGTATCCCATCGCTCTTCCGTGAACCTGGAATTCCCGGAGATCCATCCAGCCAGAAAGCTCCTTGATGATCGTCCGCACCGTTGAACAAGTCCGCCGCGCTCTTCGCATCGTGGTCGGATTTACGTTGTTGCTGGTTGGAGTGGTCATGATTGTGACCCCTGGACCGGGGTGGCTCGTGATCCTTCTCGGCTTGGGCCTTCTCGCGGCCGAGTTTGTCTGGGCCCGGCGGCTCATGGATCGCATGAAGCGCGAGGGCGAACGCGTTCGCGAAGTGGTTTGGCCTGCGGCGAAGAATGTGGCTTCCGAGCAGTCCGCGGAATCCAACGAAACCGAGTAGCTGGGCAAACATGAGGTGGAGGTATCGCACATGGAAGTTGGACTCATCGGACTCGGGAATATGGGCTCGGGAATGGCCAGAAGCCTGCTGCGCGTCGGGCACCGCGTGACCGTCTACAATCGCACGCGCGCGCGAGCCGAAGCCTTGACTGCCAACGGCGCAATTGTCGCCGCGTCCGTTGCCGACGCATGCCGCCCAGGCACTGTGCTTACGATGCTTGCCGACGACGCGGCGGTCGAAGCGGTGGCGTTCGCCAACGATGGAATCTTGGCGTCGCTCCCTCGCGGCGGCGTCCACGTCTCCTGCAGCACGATCAGCGTTGCGCTGAGTGACAAACTCTCCGCCGAGCATTCTCGTGCCGGCCAGCATTTTGTCTCGGCTCCTGTGTTTGGCCGCCCGGACGCCGCGGAAAATGCCCGCTTGGCGGTAGTCGCTGCAGGCGACAGAATAACCGTCGACCGCTGCAAGCCCCTCTTCGAAGCATTGGGGCCCAAGCTTCTGCTCATCGGCGACAAGCCATCCCTCGCCAACGTGGTAAAGCTCTCGGGAAATTTCTTGATCGCCACCGTCCTCGAATCCCTGGGAGAAGCGATCGCCTTCGCCCGCAAGTCCGGCGTCGATGCTTCCGCGTTGCTCGATTTTCTCACCAGCACGCTCTTCAACGCGCCCGTGTACAAGACCTACGGCGGCTTGATCGTCGAAGGCAAACACGAGCCGGCGGGTTTTGCCTTGCCGCTGGGATTGAAGGATGTCCGATTGGTGCTGCAAGCGGCGGAGTCACGCAGCGTGCCGATGCCGTTCGCGAGCCTGCTGCGCGATCGATTCATCACCGCCATTGCCCGCGGCCACGAAAAGAGCGACTGGTCCGTGATCGCGCGCGTCGCCGCCGAAGATGCCGGATTGCCGGCCGCCAAGACCGCCGGCGCGTAGCGGAAGCACGAACCCCCGCAATCTGCAGGAGCCGAACACACTTGGGAAAACCGACAGCGGCACAGTGGCAAGAAAAATGGGCGCTGGTCACCGGAGCGAGCGCGGGAATCGGCAAGGCTCTGGCGGAGGAGTTAGCGGCAGGTGGCGCCAACCTCGTCCTCACCGCGCGGCGCCGCGAGCGCCTGGATGAATTGGCGCAAAAACTTGCCGCCGCGCACAAAATTCGCGTCGAGGTTTTCGCCGCCGATCTCACGCAGCCTGACGCGCCCGTAAAAATCTTCGACTTCACGCGCCAAAAAGCCATCCCCATCGATCTCCTGATCAACAACGCCGGCTTTGGCGCTTACGGCGAATTCGCCTCCATCGATACGCAGGCTTTCCTGGACATGGTGCAGGTAAACTGCAGCGCCGTTGTTCACCTCACCCGGCTCTATCTTCCCGGCATGATCGAGCGCCGCCGCGGCGACGTCCTGATTGTCGCGTCCACCGCTTCTTTTCAAGCCGTGCCCTATATGTCCACCTACGCCGCCACCAAGGCTTTCGATCTCTTGTTCGCCGAGGGGCTTGCCGAAGAAGTGCAGCCGCACGGCATTCGTGTCTGCGCGCTCTGTCCAGGTTCCACCGTCTCCGAATTTCACGAGGTCGCAGGCCAGACCGGATTCGTCGCCAAGACTCGGAAACAAGAGACCGCCGAAAAAGTCGCGCGAACGGGACTGCAAGCGCTAGCGGCCGGCAAGAGCTACGTGATCTCCGGAGCGGGCAACTACCTCGGCGCCCAGAGCCAGCGCCTTGTGCCTCGCCGCCTGGTCACCCGCATCGCCGCCAATATGTTTCGGCCATCGGCCAAACACTAGCAAGCTGCACGATCCTTTGGTTCCCCGCTTTCACTCATATCGCAGCGCCACCAGCGGATCGATTCGCGTGGCACGCCGCGCTGGCAAATAGCTCGCCGCCAGGGCCACACCCGCCAGCACCGACGATACCGCGGCAAAAGTCAGCGCATCGGTGGACTGCACGCTGTAAAGCATGGAAGAGAGCACACGCGTGCCCACAAGGGCGCCGCACAGTCCGATCACCAGTCCAAGGCTCGCTAGTCGCATGCCGTACCACAGTACGTTGCGCATCACTCCTGCTGGCGTTGCCCCAAGCGCCATGCGGATGCCGATCTCCCGGGTGCGTTGCGCCACGGTGTAGGAAAGGACTCCGTAAATCCCGATCGACGACAGTAACAACGCCGTCGCCGCAAAGATTGCCAGTAGGAACGTATCGAAGTGCGACCTCTCCAGCGTCCCGGAAATTTTTTGCTGCATGCTCGAAACTCGGTACATCGGCACTCCCGGCGCAATCGAGGCCACCGTCGCTTGCAATTCCCGGATCGGAACCTCTCCGCCTTGCGTCCGCACCACCACGTCCATCGTGCGTCCGATCCAATCCCAGGCGCTCGCCGGCATCTGCGCTATCGGAAGATAAAACTCCGGCTGGACCTGGCGATCCAGGCCCCAGGCCCGCACGTCCGCCACCACCCCGACAATTTCGTGCCACACCGGATCCATGCGGCCTTTGGGTCCCGGTTCACAGCATGCGAAGCGCTTGCCGATCGGGTTTTCGCCCGGAAACATCATGCGTGCAAGTGTTTCGTTTACGATTGTAACCAGCGTCGTTTCGCGCGTGTCCTGCGCGGTGAAGTCGCGTCCGGCCTTTAGCGGTACCCGCACAGTCGAAAGATAGCTGGCCGAGATAACTTGCAACTGCGCGTCAACTAGGTTCGTGGGGTCAAATCCCTTGCCTTCCGCGATAAGACCGTTGCTGCTGCCTCCACCCGCCAGCGGCGCTCGCGAAACCACCGCGGCCGACTTCACGCCGGGCAACGCCGCCGCCGCCCCGGCCATGCGCTCGAACGTCTCCCGCGCAACGATGGGATCGTGATAGCCCGCGTCGGGCAGCCCCACGCGCCCCACCATGATGTTCGACGTGTCGAAGCCGGGATCCACATGCGACACCAGCAGCGCGCTGCGGATCAGCAGCCCGGCCCCGGCCATCAGAACCAGCGCCAGCGCAACTTCACCCACCACCAGGATGCTTCGGATGCGGTCGCCACTCTCACTGGAGGTGCCGGAGCCTTCCTTGAACGCTTCGCTCAGCCGCGTCGAAGCGGCCCGCAGCGCCGGGGCCAAGCCGAACAGCAAGCTGGAGAACAGAGTAATGCCGCACGCGAACGCCAGTGTGGTGGCGTCGATCCGCGACTCGTCCAGCCGCGGCACCTCTCCGGGACCCATCGCCACGATCCACGACACACCCCAAAACGCCAGCAAAACGCCAACCACACCGCCGGCCAATCCAAGCACGACGTTTTCCGTCAGAAGTTGCCCCACGATTCGGCGTGGCGAAGCTCCCAGCGCTGCGCGCAAGGCGATTTCCTTTTGCCGCGTACGCGATCTCACCAGTTGCAGATTCGCGATATTCGCGCACGCAATCAGCAGCACGAACCCCACGGCCGCCAGCATCGTCTCCAGCGCCAACCTCTGATCGCCAAGCAGCGCCGTCGTCAGCGGGATCACCCGCAGCCCGCGTTCTTTGTCGTCAATCGGGTACTCCTGCTGCAGCCGCAGGGCGATCACGTTTAGCTCGGACTGCGCTTGTGCCAGCGAGACGCCGCTCTTGAGTCGGCCCATTACATTCAAATAGTGGTTGTCATGATCGGCCAGTTGCGTCGCCGTGAATGCTGCTGGAATCCAAATATCGGTGTTGCTCAACAGTGGATCGAACGTCTTCGGCATGACGCCCACGACGGTGTAGCTCATGCCGTTGATACGGAGCGCCTGTCCTACAATCGCACCATTCGCGTGCAGTCGTGTGCGCCACAGCCCTTCGCTGATCACAACCACTTGCCCGCGTCCGGGTTTGTCCTCATCCACGGTGAACACTCGGCCGGCTATCGGCGCAACCCCGAACGCGGCGAAGTAGTCTGCGGTGGCAAGCTCGCCCTGCACGCGCTCGGGCACTTCTTCGGTCGCCAGGTTGAAGCTCGCGTTGTTCGAAGCGGCGAGTTTTGCAAACGAACTGCTCTGCCGTTGGATATCGACGAAATTTCCCACCGAGAGATTCGGGAAAAGTCCTCGCCACTGTTCCTGGAGGTACACCACGCGCGCGGGGTCTTCCATCGCCAATGGCTTCAGCAGGACGGCATTCACCACGCCGAAGATTGCGGTATTGGCGCCGATGCCAAGCGCCAGCGTCAGAATCGCAATCGCCGTGAAACCTGGTTTCTTGCGCAGCGTCCGCATACCGTACCGGACATCCATCAAGCAGTTCTCCACCAGCGCCCACCGCCAGACGGAGCGGCTGTCTTCCTGCACCAGAGTCACATTCCCAAACTCCCGGCGAGCCGCCGCCGTTGCCTCTTTTCTTGACATCCCGCTCGCCACCAGCTCCTCGATCTTTTCTTCGAGGTGTTCCCGAATCTCGTCGGAAAGCTCACCGAACAGGCGCCGCCGCGAGAACAATTGCTTCAGCCAACTCATGATTCACTCGGCGCCAGGACTCGCGTAATCCCTTCCAGCATCGTTTCAAACCGGGACACCTCGCGCTCGAGGTGCTTGGTTCCTGCTGCCGTCAGTTTGTAGATCCGTACGCGACGATTCGTGGAGGAGATTCCCCACTCGGCCTTCACCAGCTCTTCCTTGAGAAGACGCTGCAGAGCCGGATAGAGCGAGCCTTCTTCGATCTGGAGTAGATCGTTCGAGGTTCGCTTAATATGCTGCGCCAGGGCGTAGCCGTGCAGAGGCTGCCGCTTCAACGTTCGCAGAATCATCATTTCCAGCGCGCCGGGAAAAAGGTCTCGTTGCTTGTCTTTCTTCATGACATGGTCCGCTGCCGTCCGCAGCCGGTAGACTAGTTGCCGCTAGGCCTAGAGCAAAATAGTCTCAAGGCGTGCTTCTGTCAACAGGTCATTTCAAACAGAAATCGCGGAAGTCCCGGGCAGACGGAATGATCCTTGGGGTCGGACTCCCCGATGCAGGGGTGTACTTCTCCGGCAGCCGCCAAACGTCCAACCACTAGGGCGTTTGTATTAGCTCTAAGTAACCAACCGGCGGGCACTTTCGCCGCGGGAACTTTTTTGCGAGCTACCCGGAAATGATAGAAGAGAAGACACACAAGGCCCGCGGGCCGAAACGAGACGTCGGACCAGGAGAGATCAGGATTCCAGAGGAACCCAGGGACGACTCTTTGTTGCGGCGGGCCGCCAAGGGCGATGAGGACGCTTTTACCCTCCTCTACCGGCGGCACCAGGCTGCTCTTTATCGCTTTGCCCTGCGCATGACCGGCAATCCTTGGGCGTCGGAAGAGATCGTGCAGGACGTGTTCATGACGCTGATGCGCGAGCCGAAGAAGTATGATCCGGCGCGAGGAGCCTTGGCCGCGTACCTCTACGGAATCGCGCGCAACCGCGTGATGAAGCACTTGGAGCGCTTGCCGCGAGAGGTTTCGCTGGACGAGCAGACCGAAGATGGCTCCCGTGGCAGCGTGGTCATCGTCAACGCCTCTACGCCGATGCATTGGGTCGAGCAGCAAGAACGCCGGCACGCAGGTGCGAGCGGCGGTGCTGGATCTGCCGGCGGAATTTCGTGAAGCAGTAGTGCTGTGTGAGCTGGAAGAGTTGAGCTACGAAGATGCGGCGCAACTCATCGGGTGCCCCATCGGAACCATACGCTCGCGGCTGCATCGCGGGCGGGCGCTGCTGCTGGCCAAGTTGGAGATGTTGCGGGACGTGCCGCGCCGCTTCAGTGCCGCGCGGTAGTACCAGGCCAGAAGGCCAACGCAACCAAGAAGGAAGACGCCATGAAGTGTGAGGAATTTGAGGCTGTCGGACTGGGGCTGAGCCGCGAAAGCGCGGATCTCGACGGCCCGGAGGCCATCCAGCAGGCCGCGGCGATCGAACATGCCAATACTTGTCCGCGGTGCGCGGCGCTCCAGGAATCCTGGCGAGACGCACAGATCGAGCTGGGCGAGTTGCGTGCCGCGACCCAGGATCTGGGCGCGCCGCTGCGTGTGGAGATGAGGCTGCGGCAAGAGTTTCACACCCGACACCGGACGCTGAAGATACGAGCTGCCGCGGTAGTGACGGCGTGGGCGCTGGCCGGTGCGGCAGTGCTGGTGGGAGGGGTGAGCTGGTGGAATTGGCACCTCGCGGAGCGCGGAACGCCGACGCAAAGCGCGAGCCGTCCGGCGAACAGTGATTCGGCGGCCAACGCGGCCCTGTCGGCCCCTGAAATGAACGACGCGGCCACCGAGAACGGTCTGGGCGATTCGACCGATGAGACCACACTGATCGCGGACAACGATGCCGAAGACTTCACCCTGTTGCCGGGCAGTCTGCCGCAGGAAACCGGCGATGCCGCGGTCGTGCGCGTACGTTTGCAGCGCGGCGCGCTCGGTGCGCTGGGCTTGCCGGTGAACGAGGAGCGCGCGGGAGAATGGATTCAGGTGGATCTGTTTGTGGGCCAAGATGGGCAGCCACAGGCGGTTCGGCTGCCGCAGTAAGCGAACGGCGGAAGCCCGCAGAACGGCGAAATTAGAAGCACTCGGGAGAGAAGAGGAGAAGAAACAATGAATCGCAAGAATTGGGCCTGTTCGGTTCTGAGCGGCGCCTTGCTGCTGGGCGCGGGGGCGCTGCGCGCTCAGGATGCTCCGCCGCCTCCGCCCGATGTGCGGATGCACGCCGGCGGTCCGGGTGGGCCTGGCGGACCTGGACCCTTCGCCGATCGCATTGAGCTGATGGGTTTTGAAGGGTTGCACGGAAACAAAGTCGTGAAGGGAGCGCCGTTCTCGGCAAACGCGGCGACCGAGACGACGCAGACATTGCAAGACGGCACGACCATCCATCGCACCACCTCGAGCACGCTGTACCGCGATAGCCTGGGACGTTCCCGGAGCGAAGTGACGCTGTCCGGGTTCGGGCCGCTGCAGGCGACGGGCAAGACCCACACGATGATCACGATTGCGGACCCTGTCGCGGGCGCGCACTACATGCTGGATGCGGACCGCAAAGTAGCGCACCAAATGAGTTTCCGCGGGCATGGCGGCGGCAAAGGCGCGCCATCTCCGGAAGCGGCGCAGGCCTTCCAGCAAAAAATGGAAGCGCGGCT
Source organism: uncultured Acidobacteriota bacterium (assembly GCA_963735525.1). Lineage (GTDB taxonomy): Bacteria > Acidobacteriota > Terriglobia > Acidiferrales > UBA7541 > Acidiferrum. The sequence continues at coordinate 28,514 of CAVTLQ010000003.1, forward strand.
GCAGCAGGACGAAGCCTCCGGCGCGGTGAAGAAGGAATCGCTTGGCACGCAAGTGATCGGCGGCGTTAGCGCCGAGGGCACGCGGATAACGCGAACCATCGCGGCGGGCCAGATCGGCAACGACAAGGCCATTCAGATCGTGTTCGAGCGCTGGTATTCGGCGGACCTGCAGGTTGTGGTGAAGAGCACGCGCACCGATCCGCGCTTCGGCACCACCACCTACACACTGACGAATATTCAGCGCACCGAGCCGTCGGCGTCTATGTTCACGGTCCCTGCGGACTACACGGTGCAGCAAGGCGGGCCGGGAGCGCCGTGGCGGACGAAGTCTTCGTGCGCCGGTGCCAGGCGGTCCGGTACCCCAGTAATTGAGGCTGTAGTTTCCAACGATCTTCTCTCCTGAAGACGGCACGCCCTTTCCGCGACATCCCCCAATGTCGCGGGAGGGGCGGAGTCGTTTTTGGAGGGAGGTGAGTAATAGCTGGAGCAGGCGCTCAGGGGACTGGCGCTGTCGATTTCCCGGAATAGCCTTGCTAGATCTCCTTGGAACCTGAAGGAAGAAAGCGTGCTAGGAAGTCGGCTCTGGTTGCCAAGCCCGGGCGTCAGCCAGCCTCGGCGGGCGCCCCTACGCCAGAGAGCGATGCGGTAGCGGCGGTTCCCCTCATGTGACCGGGGCCTTGATCGCCCCCCTCCCCCCACCTTTTTTGGAAGTGCGGATTCTAAAGGGGTTACGGTCAGAAATTGCGGAAGTGTTCATTTTACTGGACTTAAAGTCCTTTGTTTTCTGCGCGTTTCGTCGGGCCTCGTAGGTGCGGATTCTAAAGGGGTTAAAGTCGTTTGTTTTGATACAGATTCGTGATGTTTTGTAAGTGCAGATTCTAAAGAGGTTACAGGCGCACCCTTTCGGAAGTGCGGATTGTAAAGGACTTAACGGAAAGATGAGGTAGCGAGGCCAGGAAGTAAGGAGGTAACGACCGGGAGCGGGGAGGTCCGGCGGTTCGCTCGTGCAAGAAAGGAATGACACGTCATTCCTTTCTTCCCCGTCGGAACTCAGGGTAAGCAGAGCAAGTTGGATAAGCCCACAGCGGCGGGCAGGCAGGGCGAGTGGGCGAGGATGGGATTCGGCGTACACGGGAGAGAATAGCACAGGACTATCAATTGGTTAAGCGTTTTGCAGGGAACGGGGAGAATTGGGGAGTGGATGGTTATGGGGCGGTGTTAACGGTGGGAGTCAAAACCCGCGCGCACCCCTTGGGCTGCGTGCAACCAACGGTTACCACGACTAGACCACATCGATGGCGATGAGCGTGATGTCATCCTTCTGGGCCATGGAAGCGGGTTGCCATTGGCGAATCTCGGAGAGCAGTTGATCCAACAACTCGGAGGGTGGGCGCGACTGATTGTCACGAACAACTTGTTCCAGCTTGTGCTCGCCGAAAGAATGGCCGAGGTGATTCTCGGGCTCGCTGACGCCATCGGTATAAAGGAGGAAGCGGTCGCCTGGGAGAACGGGCAAGTCGCAAAGCGGGTAGTCGGAGTTGGGGAGCACTCCGAACAGCAGGCCGTTGCTTTCGATGCGCTCCACCTTGCCTTCGCGGCAGTGCAGGAGGGGCGGATGTCCGGCGGCGGAATAGAGCGCGATGCGATTCCCGGTGTCGAGCCACAGATAGGCTGCCGAAACGAGCTGAGTGCGTAGCTGTGCGAAGAGGACGCGGTTCAACCCCCGCATCACCTCTCGCGGGTCGTGTGCGCAGGGCACGACCGATTGCATGGCCACCTTGATCATCGCCGCGATAAGCGCGGCGGGGACACCATGTCCGGTGACGTCTGCCACCAGGAAGCCGATGCGGTTCCGATCGACAGGAACGAAGTCATAGAAGTCGCCAGCGACGGCGGTCATCGGACGATAGGCGGCGGCGACGCGAAGGTTTTTCAGTTCGGGACTGCCGGAAGGAAGAATCGAGGCTTGAATTTCGCGGGCAATCGCGAGTTCGTTTTCAATCGACAGCAAGCGGCGTTCGCCCGCCAGCGCGATTCGCACAGCGACATAACCAAACGAGAAGAGGAGAATCGCCAACCCGAGCGAGCCGGTGATGCTCCAAGTCTGATAGTGAAAGGCGCGCGCCAGGGTGAAATGCAGGGCTTCGACGGCAAAAACGAGCGTGCCGACGACCATGACGGCGCGGTTGGGAAGAATCAGGAACTTGCGGGAAAGCGCTGGCACCGCGACGACAATGACCAGGACGAGGAGGGCAGCGGCGGCGAGGAGGTTGTCGTAGAGGATCAACTTGTCGTCAGACCCAGTTAGGACGAAAAATCCGATTCCGGCGACACCAATGGCCAGACTGACTGAGAATTACGGCGTGAAGAAAGAGCCGCATTTTGCCGGCGCTTAGCTCCAGCCAGGCAAGCGAAGCAACAGGAACGAGCAGGTAGGTGATGGCAGTCTTCAGGAAGGGAACACCGATCTGAACCCAGTGCGGCAGGGCGGCGGCCACGGCCGGCGATTCAACCAGGAGCCGGGCCCCGTACATCGCACTCCATATCCCCAGCCAGACAAAGAGGCGCACTCCGCTGCGACGGCGAACAGCAGCGAGGGAACAGGCAGCCAGTCCGATGAACAGGAAAACAGCTCCGGACGTGATGGCAACGAGTTGGTTGCGAAGCATTGCCAGCAGTTGATCTTGCAAACGGGCACCCTGGAAGCACCGCCAAGATAGCAGAGTCGATGTTGTTCCCAAATGGGTAGCCGATGGGAACCAGGTACTGACAAGGCGTGTGCGTCGAAGGTGATGTTCGGCCGTGTGGGGCAATGTAGCCCATTCCTTCCCGGATTGGACGGAAAGGAATGGACGCAACCTTGGTTAGCAACTTCTGTTTAGTAGCTTTTGTTCAGCAACTTCTGGTTAGTTTGACCCATGCGTGCCGGATGGCTGGGCCGCTTGGTTCTGGTCGAGTTGCAAGGCCAAGCGCTTCCCGGCTGGGTAAATTGCTATGAGTGATCTGGAGCCATCGGGCTCGGCGGCGGTGCCATAGGCGGCGCTTGGGTTGGGAGCAGCTTGCTCGGTCAGGTGAGCGGGGAAAGTGGCCACGGTCTGTTTGCCCTGGAGAAGTGTGACTTGCACGGTGGGCCCGGTGCCATTCCATTCCACGGTGTATTTGCCGGAGTCAAGGAATTTGCCCTCGACGGTGACCTTTTCGGACAACTGCAAGGTTCCCTTGTTGGTGTCTCCAGCGCGAACGCCTGAAGAAAACAGAAGCGCAGCACCGAAAACAAGGATAGATATTCTCGACATTTTCATAAACGTCTCCTTTAAAGTTTCCGTGGCCACGCCTTGCAGGACACCGCATGCGTGTTGCCCGCGGAATCGTTTCATTTTGTTTTGTTAGGAAATTAGACGTGCGGGAGGGGCTGGGCGTTATGTGAAAAGCTATCAAATCGCGCGGGAAATGGTGAATCGGCAGGAGCAAATATTTTGATGTTACCCAGGCAGACCGGCTGCATCCGCGAAGGGCCAAGAGTTAGCCGGGCCGGTATGGTTTCGTGCAAAGATTAAAGTTGAGATTAAACATTTCGGATTGAACGGTACAGCGGTACAAGAGATTTCGGCATCCAACCACGCCGGATCTTGCCACAAGATCGCAAACCGCGTCGCGGAGTATTGAGCAACGGCGATGTTCCTATTTTGGCGAAACACACTGCGCTTGTCGGTTCTGGCCGCTTCGGTTGGCTTTTTCTCTCGAATCCCTATTCTCGCGCAGAACCAAGACGAAAGTGTCGTTCGCGTGGACGTGAACCTTGTGATGGTGGACGCGACCGTGAAGACGAAGGCCGGTCGAATCATGTCCGATCTGAAGAAAGACGACTTCGAGGTTCGCGAAGACGGGGTCACGCAAAAAGTAGAGGTCTTCAGTCGCGACGAATTACCGCTCAATGTTGCGCTGGTATTGGATCTGAGTGATTCGATTGGTCCATTCCTGGGGCCGTTGCGCGACGCCGCCACCACCGCTCTTGCGAGCGCTTAAACCCGAAGATGAGGTGGCGCTGTTTACGTTTTCCACCGAAGCCGAACTGCGCGTGCCCTTTACCAACGACAAGAAGGAGATTGCCGAGCAGATCAACGCATTCCACGTGGGCGGCGCGACAAATATCAATGACGGCATCTTCGTGGCCGCCAAGTATCTCCTCAACGCGCCGCCGAAGGGCCGCCGAGTGATCATTCTAATCAGCGATGACGTCGGCACGGATGCGGGTGGACAGGGGACGCGCGACATCGTCACCGAATCCATCGCCGCAGATGCAGTCCTATACAACCTGAAGATACCTGGCTACAACCCGCCGACAACTCTTTTCGCCGCGAGCATGATTCCCGGGTTGGTGAACATTCGTAAAGTTACGGACCAGACGGGCGGAGAAATTTTCGACGTCCAAGATGTGGCGCATCTGGATGCGGCGTTCCGCGCGCTGATCGAGCGGATCAAGACGCGCTATACACTGGGATACTACACGAAGGCCACCGGAGCCGAGGGTAAGCCGCATAAGCTGGATGTTCGTCTGGCGTCGTCGTTTGGAAAGAAGGGACACGACTACGTCATCTTGGCAAAAAGCGGCTATTACGTTCATTGAAGAACGCGGAACAATAACGAAGCGACCTGCAATGAGAGCTAACTCTGCGCAGCTTTAGCCTGCTTTGCCGCAAGCCGAGCCTGGAGGGCTTTTATTTGTTCGCGACTTGCAGCGGCCCGCTTCCGGCCATCCGGCGTTGCGTCAATCAGCTTTTCCAAGTTGGCGGCAAATTTGGGTCCATAAACGGATCGAATTTCGCCGAGCAGCAGCTCGCATTTCGCGAAGACGCCGATGTGCTCGCCGTTGCTGTCATTGAAGAGCTCCGGACTGATAGCTCCGTTGTTGACGAGTGCCGCCGCCATGTCCCAATAGGATACGACCATGCGCAAATGACCGCTGTGCTCACCAAACATCGCCTCATTGAAGTCTGCCATCGATTGCGGATTAAAGTCGCGAAAATACCAGTCGCGCGCTTTGCGCATAGTATCTTCGCGACGCAGTTCGTACAGTTTGAGGATAAGACCAGCTTCTTCTTGTTTCGACATAGACGGAGATGCTCCTTTTGGTGGTTCCGGGTAGTGGTTCCTGGCGCTCGCGGGGCGCCGCCTGCTGTGAGTGTAGCAGAGCGTCTTCCATGCGTATCGGGAAGGTGCACAGGGAGGCTCGGAACTCGGCGGCCAAAATCACTATAGGCAGGTGACGGGGTACTTGGAAACGATCCTATTTAGAGCGCGGCTATTGGAAACTGAGCGGTTACCGAAAAGGGCTGCTTGGGGGTGCAGTGTCGCGCGGTCCGGGCTAGCGCGTTGGGAGCAGGCGGTTTGGGGCGAGGATGTTGTGGGGGTCGAAGGCGAATTTGAGGCGGTGCATGAGGTGGAGGGCGGAAGGCGCAGGGGGTGGGACTGTGAGGAGGCGCTGGAGTGCGGGAGGGGCGAAAAGAAGGGTGGCGTCGCCGTGGCGGCTGCGGCTAAGGGCGAAAACTTCGGTGGTCAGGAAGGCGAGCTTTTCGAGTGAGGCGTCGTTTGCGGCTTCGGGGAGGAGGGCGATGTAGAGCGGGCCGGCGGCTCGGGCGACGAGGGCGAGGGGCAATCGGGCGGAGCGGGCGACTGCTTCGAGCACGGTGATGGCTTGAGTGTGGTGCGTGGGGAGGATGTTGAGGCGCAGGATCACGGCAGCGGGTGAGGATTCGCGAAATAGGGGGAGAGCTTCGCGCAAGCGGCCCCAGACCGAAGGGCGGGTGGTGTCGTCGAGGATGGAGATGGCGCTGGCGCGGGAGTCTTCGGCGAAGCGGGTTAGGTCGCGGGCGCAGCGATCCAGGACCTCGGGAGCACCGGCAAAGGCAGCGCAGACCTGCCATTCGTGGGGGCGGAACCATGTTCCGGGAAGGGGCAGAGCGGTCTGCGGGGTGGCGCGGGTTTCGCGGGCGAAGAGTTGTGGTTCCGGCATTAGGGGAGTGCGCGTGGCGAAGATCCCGGCAGCAGCGGGATTCAGGACGTCGAGCGTGAGCGGAACCGTGTGGGACTCGGCGATTTTGCGACGAAGGGCGAGGGCGGCTTCGTGGCTGGGGAATGAGGCTAGGAAGCCGCGGCTCCCGGCGATCGGGGTGGGAAAGGTGCGGAAATTGAGGCGGGTGATGACGGCGAGGGTGCCGAGCGAGCCGATGAGGAGTTTGTGAAGGTCGTAGCCGGCGACGTTTTTAACGACGCGGCCGCCGCTTTTGACGAGAGAGCCGGTGCCGTCGATGAATTCGGCGCCGAGGAGGAAGTCACGGGCGGTGCCGTAGAACTGGCGCAGGGGGGAATCCAGGCCGGCGGCGATGGTGCCCCCGACGGTGGCTGCGGAGTAGTACGGGGTGAAAAGGGGGAGAAATTGATTGTGCTCAAGGAGGGTGGCGTTCAAGGCAGCTAGGGGCATGCCGGCGTCGACGCTGAGAGTGAGATCGGCGGGGTCGTAGTGGGCGATTTGGTGGAGGCCCGTCATGTCGACGGCGATGTCGTAACGGGCGGGGGGCGCGCCGATCGCGAGCTTGGTGCGAGCGCCGCAGGGGATGAGGGCGAGGTTTTCGGCGGCAGCGAAGCGGACGATTTCGGCGGCTTCTTCGGCGGAGGAGGGTTTTGCGGCGGCGGCGGGGGTTCGGTCATGGATGGCGTAGGTTGCGAGAGTGGAGGGATCGAGGAAGACATGCGATGAATCGATTACGGACTGAAGAGCGTTGGCGCGAGTGGCGGATGAAAGGGTCATGGGAGAGTTGGCTGTGGTGTGGCGGGAGGGGCGCACAGCCAGAAATGGCTGTGCCACAAATGAGTGAGGGCGGGATGGCTGTGGCACTTGGGAGTGGCGGAGGATTGGGTCATGGCGCCGCTGCCGCGGTTGGGGGATTTGTGGATTGGGGGCGGATGCGGGTTTCGCCGCAGCCCTTGTTTAGAGGGAGAACTTTTCCGGGATTCAGGGAGCAGTGGGGATTGAAGGCGTCGTGGACGCGGCGCATCAGGGCGAAATCGGCGTCGGAGAAGAGGAGGGACATGAGCTCGCTCTTTTCCATGCCGACGCCGTGCTCGCCGGTGAGGCTGCCGCCGACTTCGTGGATGATTTCGGCGACGGTTTCGGAGGCGTCATCGACGGTATCGAAGATGGCGAGGAGTGTTTTGACCGCCTCCGGCTTGCGGGAGAGTTTGACGGTGATCTGGGTGACAAGGGCGAGGGTGCCTTCGGAGCCAACGAAGAGGCCGGCGAGGTCGTAGCCGGAGGAATCGCCTTGCGCGGTGCCGATGTGAAAAATCTCGCCGTCGGGGAGGACGAGTTCGAGAGAGGTGACGTGATTGGAAGTGACGCCGTAAGCGAGGGTGTGGGGTCCGCCGGCGTTTTCGGCGACGTTGCCGCCGATGGTGCACGATTTTTGGCTGGAAGGATCGGGAGCGAAGTAAAGGCCGGCGTGCTCGACGGCGCGGGTGAGATCGAAATTGATGACGCCGGGCTGAACGACGGCGCGCTGATTCTCGAGGTCGAGCTCGAGGATGCGGTTCATCCGCGCGAAGGCGATCATGATGCCGCCGTTGCGGGCTAGCGCGCCCCCGGAGAGGCCGGTGCCCGCGCCGCGCCCGACGATGGGGATTTCGTGTTGCGCGGCGAGCTTGACGACGCGGGAGACTTCTTCGGTGGAGGAGGGAAAGACGACGGCGTCGGGGCGGCCCTTTTCGACGGAGCCGTCGTATTCGTACAGGAGCAGATCCTCGGGGCGATGGAGCACCGCGGCGGGGCCCAGGAGTTTTTTGAGCTCGCGAATGGGAGCAACTGTCATCGGGTTACGGACCTGGAGAAGCACTACAGTCACTATAGAGAGAGTAGCGTGGCTGGCGCAACGCGCCTGTATGGCGTGGTAGTGGCGCGTGTCAGTGGCGAAGGACCTGTGCTAGTGTAAGCGCCGGTAAGTGAGGAGAGGAGAAAGATGGCGAAACCTCGAGTGCTGGCGACACGGCCTCTGTTTCCGGCGGCGCAGCAGATTCTGAATGGAAGCTGCGAGGTGGACTACTGGACGCCAGCCGGAGCGAATTTCCAAGGAAGAGTTGTTTCGCCGGATCAAGGACAAGGAAGGTTTGGTTTGCCTGCTGACGGAGAAGGTGGACGACGAACTGCTGCGGGCGGCGCCGAAGTTGCGCATTGCGGCGAACGTGGCGGTGGGCTTCGACAACATTGATGTGCCGGCCTGCACGAAGCGCGGCGTGGTGGCCACCAACACTCCGGGCGTGCTGGACGAAACGACGGCGGATTTTGCGTGGACGCTGCTGATGGCGGTGGCGCGGCGGCTGGGTGAGGGCGAGCAGTTGGCGCGGTCCGGAAATTGGAAGGGCTGGGACCTCGATCAGCTCGTCGGCACCGACGTCTGGGGGAAGACGCTGGGAGTTGGTGGGATTTGGACGCATCGGGCGCGCGGTGGCTCGGCGCGCGGCAGGGTTTCAGATGAAAGTGATCTATACGCGACGCGATTCGCGCTCCGCTGGACATTGAGAAGGAATTCAAGGCGGAGTATCGGGACTTCAATACACTGCTGGCGGAGGCGGATTTTGTGAGCGTGCACGTGCCGCTCCTGCCGGAGACGCGCGGGCTGTTCGATGCACCGAAGTTTTTCCGCATGAAGCCGACGGCGTTCCTGATCAATACCTCGCGCGGCGCGGTGGTGGACGAGGCGGCGCTGGTGCATGCGCTGGAAAGCGGGAAGATTGCGGGGGCGGCTTTGGACGTGTACGAGAACGAGCCGTTCATTCTTCCCGGGTTGAAGCGGGCAAACGTGGTGCTCGCGCCGCACATGGCGTCGGGGTCGCTGGAGACGCGCACGAAGATGGCGTGCATGGCGGCGGAGAACGTGGTGGCGTTGTTCAAGGGGCAGCGGCCGCCGAACATGCTGAACCCAGAAGTGCTGAAAGCTCGTTGAGGCGCGGAGCGGTACATTCTCCATGGCGGATCTGAAGCAACTTGCCCGCCGGATTTTCCACCAAACACTAGCGGCGATCGACATTCGCGCGGCGATGCAGCGGAAGCTGTGGCGTGCGGGATCGCGACTGCATTGCGGAGCCGCGATGGCCGATCTGCGCGCGTTTGACCGCGTGCGCGTAATCGCGATCGGCAAAGCGGCGCATGCGATGGTGGAGGGGCTTGCGGCGGTGCTGGGGCGGGCACGGCGTTCGACGGCATTGTAGCGGCGCCCACCGCGCCGGCGACGGCCCTGCGCGGGATGCGCTATTTCGTGGCGGGCCATCCCTTGCCGAATGAGCAGAGCTGGAAGGCCGGGGAGGAAATTCTTGCGCTGCTGAAGACCTGCGACGCGCGGACATTGGTTTTCTTTCTGCTGTCGGGAGGAGGGTCGGCGCTGGTGGAGTTGCCGCTCGAACCGCAGCAAACGCTGGAGGATGTGCAGCAGTTGTATCGGGCGCTGGTGACGTGCGGGGCGTCGATCGGGGAGATTGGGACGGTGCGGAGGCACGTTTCGGCGGTGAAGGGCGGGAGGCTGGCCGCGGCGGCGGGGCGCGCGACGAAAATCACCCTGGCGGTGAGCGATGTTCCCGCGGGGCAGGAATCGGCGCTGGCTTCGGGGCCGACGATTCCCGATCCGACGACGATTGCGGATGTCGCGCGTGTTTTGCGAGAAGTATGCACTGCAGGGACACGACTACCGGCGACGCTGCGGCGATGGATCGAGGAAGGAAAAATGCCGGAGACGCCGAAACCCGGCGATCCGGCATTTGCGAATGCGCATTTTTCGCTGCTGCTGGGGATGGACGACTTGTTTCATCCGGCGCACCACGCGGCGGAGGCCAGGGGTTGCGTAACGTGTTGCGACAACACGACTGACGATTGGCCGGTGGAGAAGGCGGCGGACTTTCTGTTGGCGCAGTTGGAGGAGTGGCGTGCGGCCAATCCAGGACAGCGCGTGGCGCTGATTGCGGATGGCGAAGTCAGTTCGCCGGTGACCGGGGATGGCATCGGCGGGAGAAATTCGGCGTTTGTGCTGGCGTGCGTGGAGAAAATCGCCGGGAGGCAGCTTGGCGGTGCTCAGCGCGGGGACGGATGGGATTGACGGAAATAGTCCGGCGGCGGGCGCGGTGGCGGATGGAGAGACTCTGGGACGCGCGCGGGCGATGGGGATGGAGCCCGGCGACGCGTTTCGGCGCAGCGATGCGCATAACTTTTTTGCGCGGCTGGGGGATGCGATCGTGACCGGACCCACGGGAACAAATTTGCGGGATCTTCGGATTTTGATTGCGGAGCCGGAAAATGAAGAAAGGATAACGCGCCTTCGAGGCTCAGGGTGAAGAGACGCAGAGGATCGCGGAGAAAGAGGTTATTCGTGGTCCTACTTTTTTGGCGGCGGAAGGCGAGACTCGATGGATTTGAGACGATCGTTCATTTCCTGGACCAGATGCTCGAGCTTGTCGAGACGCTGCGCCGACGCCCGGTTGATCGGCTGATGCGCCTTCCTTGTCGGAGTCTTCTCCGTCGGCATCGCTGTCGCCGCCGGCGTCACCTTTGACGGCCTGGCGTTTTTGCAGCTTTCTCGATCTGCTCCTTGATCATCGGAACCATTTCGATGCTCAGGTCATTGGCGTTCAGCAAAGCCTCAAGCGCGGGGATCGCCGAGGCGTCACCCCGATTCCCCAATGCAAGGATCGCCGCCTCGCGAACCGAGAAGCGCGGCTCGGTGAGATAGGCCGCAATTTGCCTGGTGATGTCTTTGTCGTCTTTGTTGACGCGGGCGAGGCTGGCGAGGGCAGCGGTACGGGCTTCGATTGGTTTGCCGACCGAAGACCACTCGCGGAGGAGCGGGATGGCTTTGTCGTTGCCCAAGGAGCCGAGTGCGCGCAGCGCAGCGTCGCGAAGGAATCCGTCGGGTGAATCGCCGGCTACGGCAGCCTCCAGGATGCTGAAGGCGTTGGGCGACTTCAGGCGGCCGAGAGCTTGCAGAGCGCTGGCGCGCGCTCGATACGAGTGGTCGTCGTGCGCGATGGATTCGAGCTTGGCGACAACGCTGGCGTCATCCTTGAAATTGCCGAGGGCGCCGACGATGTGATAGCGCACCAAGGGCTCGTCGTTGGTATTGAGCGCACCGAGGAGCACCTTCAGCGCCGCGGGACCGCCGATGCGGCCGAGCGCGTCCGCGGAGAGGGCGCGAATACCCGAAGCCTTGTCGGTGTTCAGAGAATTGCCAAGAGCGGCGATGACCTCGTCGTCGTTCTTGATCTTTCCGAGTGTGACCACGGCGTCGGCGCGATCAAAGAATTCGGCGGCGTTCTTCAGTTGATACAGCCACTCCTTTTTGTCTTTGTGGAAGTCGGCGGTCTTGAGGAGGTAGCCGCCTTTGTCAAAGAGGACCATCAGGGGAGCGGAGTCGGAAGGAAGAACAAAGGTTTCGGCGTCTTTGGAAACGTTGATGGTGTAGAGCTTCGGGCCGGATGGGGTGGTGATTTCGACGTCAACGGGAACGTGGAAGAGGCCGACGCGGCCTTCCACCTTTTGCGTTTGCTTGACCTTCAGGGCAACCTGATGTTTTGCGTCGTCGTAGGTGTAAGCCAAGTCGAATTTCGGAGCGCCGGCGCCGTAGACCCATTCGTTGAAGAAGCGGTCCACGTCGATGTGATTGGATTCTTCGATTGCTTTGACTAGATCGGCGGTGACGACGTTCTTGCCGCGATTGACTTCGAGATAGTGCTTCAATCCTTTCCAGAAGGCATCCTCGCCGATTTGATGGCGAAGCATATAGAGAACCCAGCCGCCTTTGTCGTAGGCGTTGCCATCGAACTCGCTGGAATCGTCAAAGTCGAAGCGCACGATGGGTTTTGTGTACAGACCGGGGTACGAGAACCACTCGCGCGCGGTAGTCCAGCGGTCGTAGTCGGTTTGCTCCTTCGAATAGTGGGACTCGCTCCAAAGGGTCTCGAAGAATGTAGCAAAACCTTCATTCAGCCAGACATCGCCCCAGTCTTTGCAGGTCACCAGGTCGCCGAACCACTGGTGCGCGAGTTCGTGGGAGATCAGCGCATCCTCGTCGGTCGGAAATTCGGGCACGAGCTTGGGATTTTTGAGCGACGTCGAGGTATTTGTGGTGGCGCTGGAGTTCTCCATGCCGCCAGCGACGAAATCGTCCACCATGGCTTGGGCGTATTTTTCCCAGGGATACTCGACGCCTAGTTTCTTGCTGAAGAGATCGATCATGGCGGGCGTGCGTCCGTAGTTGACGGCAAGCCGGTCGCCGCGGCCCTTGGGGGCGTAGTACGTCAGAGGAAGGCCGTGGAAGGAATCTCTCAGCTCGTCGAATTCGCCCGCGACGACGGTGATGAGATAGGTGGAGCTGAGAACGGATTCGCGCCACGTCCAGGTCTTCATGGCGTTGCCTGCGTCCGTGACGCTGACGAGCTTGCCGTTGGAGACGGTGATCCAGGACGCGGGGACGGTGAGAAGCGTCTCGGTGGTTAGACGGTCGTTAGGGTAATCGTAGGTGGGCAGGTAGTAGCGAGTGTCTTCGGATTCTCCCTGGGTCCAGATCTGTTTGGGCAGGTTGGGATAGTCTTTGTCGGGAAGGATAAAATACATGCCCTTGGCGGGCTTGCCTTCGTAGCGGATTTCGATCTCGAACTTGTCGCCGGGGTGGGCGGCAGCGGGAAGGGGCACGATGAGTTTTGTGGGCGTGATTTCGAACTTGGCGGGAGACTTGTTGACCGCGACACTTTGGATGGTGAGGCCCACGGAGTCGAAGGCGACCTTGGACGTCCCATCGTGAAGAATCGAGACACTATGGATGACGTCGCCGAGCACCTTCTTTTGATCGACGTCAAAGCGTAGCGCGATCTTGGAATGCTGCAGGTCGTAGTCGCGGGTGCGCGCGTAGGGCTCGTCGGATCGCATCTGGGCCGCGGAAAAGAGGAGCGCGGCAAAGGTGGCGGCCGCAAGAATGGTGCGGCGCGTTCCATTGGCGGTGCGAGGCGAGAGCTCGATCATCCTGCTGTTCTCCAGAACGCAAAAGCGCTAGAAAATTAAGTACAAGTTCCCAAACTTACAGCCCGTCCGTGCGAGCGGGGGTTTGGCCTGTTCGCGGCACTCTGCGACCACGAGCAGGTGCATCCCACAGAATGCGGTGTGACGAACATCCTATTTTCGCATCGTCGAGGGGCCAGACGACCGCGGGTAACGCGCCGATTTCCGGGAATGCAAACGGTCCGTGGACTCCGAAGGCCTGAAACGAGGGCGTTCATCGGGAACTGGTCGACGGCGGCGTGCCGGTTTGCGGGCTTAGCGGCTACAAACAATTAGACGCAAACCGCCGGAATTGGTTTACCGCGGCTCGCGCTACACGGCGCGAAACTGTCCATTCCGACACCTCACTCCGAAACCTCCATGTTCTCGCGGATGAGGTCGAGGGTCAAATGCGGGATTCCGGGTTGCCGAGAGGAAGCTCAGGGTGGGCGACAGGATTTTGTTTGCCTAGCGGGCCGTACGGCACTAAGATGCCTGCAATTTCCGGATTACGCGTCACCGTCGATCGGTGAACTTTTCCTTTGGAGGCATCTATGTGGCGATACAAGGTGCTCATTGGGGCGCTCCTTCTTTTCGTGTGGTTCGTTGCGGGGCCAGCGGCACCGGCTTACGCGCAAATCGGAAAGTACGTGCCGATTCCGGCAGGGTCGGACGCGGATCATGCGTTGGCCGAAATCAGCGCCACGACGGACCCCGCGCAAAAGCTTGCGTTGATGGATAAGTTCGCCGCGAATCTGGCCCAGGGAGACATGGCCATCGTTGCGGATGATCTCTACGTGAACTATTACATTGCGGCGAAGAACTACGACAAGGCGTTCGAATACGGGGAGAAATTGTTTGAGCTGGACCCGGACAACTTCAACAACGGCGTAAACATGGTTCATGCCGCGGCGGAAAAGGGCGATACGGACAAGGCGTTTTCGTACGGCGAGAAAGTAGCGGCAATCTTGAAGCGCTACAAAGAGAAGCCTACCCCGGAGGGGAGTAACGATGCCTCCTGGGAGGACCAAAAGAAACGGACGCTGGACAGCGTTGCCGACAGCGTGACGTACGTCGGACAGCTGCTCTTCAACGCAGCGTACCAGACCAAGGATGCGAACAAGCGGGCGGCGCTTCTGGTGCGATTCGCGCAGATCTTTCCGGATTCTCCGTACGCGAACCAGGCCATGGGTGTGGCGGCGGCTTCTTACCAGCAGGCGCAGAACGCGCCGAAGATGCTGGAAACAGCCAACGGATTGCTGGCCAAAGACCCGAACAACCTGGGGATGCTGATCCTGCTCTCGGACTATTACAGCGAAAAGGGCGAGCATCTCGACAATGCCGAAGCGGATGCGAAAAAGGCTCTCTCCGTGCTGGAGACGGCCAAGAAGCCGGAAGGCGTGACCGACGAACAGTGGGCGCAGCAAACCGCGTTGCAGAAAGGGCTGGCGCTGAGCGCGCTGGGGCAAGTGAACATTCAGAAGAAGAGCAACGCGCAAGCGGTCGAGAATTTCAAGGCGGCGGCGCCGCTGCTGAAGTCCGACGCGACCAGCTACGCGCGCAATCAGTACCGCTTGGGGTATGCGCTGCTGAACTTGAAGAAAATACCGGAAGCCAAGGCGGCGTTGACCGACGCGGCGTCGGTGAATAGTCCGTACAAGGCGCTGGCGCAAGAGAAGCTGAAGGCCATGGGTTCGGGAACAGCGGCGCACGCGAAGTCCTAGGGTTTGCCCGTAGAATCGAGAAGGCGTGCCGGCGCATCCAATCGCTTGTGCAAGGAGCGTCAGACTGCGGGATAATTGGTGGGAGGCCGGGAGAACTTCATGACAGAGATCGCGACGTTTGGAGCGGGATGCTTTTGGGGAATTGAAGCGGCGTTCCGGCGCGTGCCGGGAGTCGTGGACGCGGTGGTGGGTTACAGCGGGGGGCATATGCCGGACCCCACCTACAAGGACGTGTGCACGGATGAAACGGGACACGCGGAAGTGGTGCAAGTGACTTTTGATCCGGCCAAGGTGAGCTACGCGCAACTGCTGGACACCTTCTGGCAGATTCACGATCCGACACAGAGGAATCGGCAGGGACCCGACTTCGGCTCGCAATATCGCACCGCGATTTTCTTCCACTCGCCGGAGCAGGAAGCGGTGGCAAAGAAGTCGAAGGCGGCGCTGGAGGCCAGCGGCAAATTGCGGCGGCCGATTGCGACGGAGATCACCGCGGCGGGGACGTTTTATCGCGCCGAGGAATACCATCAGCGATATCTGGAGAAGCGCGGCGCAGCGTCCTGCCACATTTAACTAGCTCGGGGTCCCGGAAAAACCTGGGACTCGTATAGCTTGCCGGCTTTGTTGTCCCTTAGGGCCGCGTGTAGGCGGGGCTGGTTTGCGGAATGTAGTCCTGACCGTACTTGTTCTTGTGGTTCATCAACCTGAAATCACCGATGTCGGCGACCTGAATGGTATCGAGAGAACGCGTCGAATCGGAGATGTTGACCACGCGGTCTAAAGCCTTCAGATCCTCGGCCGAGCTTCGTTCGTACCACACGTGCATGAGGTAGCGTCCGTTGGGCACGTTTGCGATCACCACGCGGCCGGTGTGGTCCGACAGCGCAAAGTAGGGCGTGTCGACCACGATGACGACGGCGCTCATCTCCGGATGGATGTTGCAAAAGAGAAAACTTACACCCGGCCGGTCAAAGCGCGCGGAATTGCTGGAGCCGCCTTCGTATAAGCCCAAATCGAAGCGCTTGCCGTCGAAGAGCGAGAAAACGTTATGGAAGAAGGGGTCCTTGTTCGGAAACTGCACCGTCGAGCCTACTTGAACCACCAGAACGTGCGGCTCGAAGCTCTTGTTCCGCTGGACGAGCTGCAGGTTCTGCCGGGCGGGCAGTGTCCGGCTGGATGCCAGGACGGCATGGGTGTTCTCGCTGGAATCCGACAACGGCGTGAGCCAAACCGCGATATTGGAATGATCCTGCGCGCTTCCGGCCGGCAACGCTTTCGCCGCGCTTTGCCGGACAACCTCGACCTGCACGCTGACAGGAGTCTGTTGCGCAGGGGCAACCGCTCGATCCATCAGCAGGCACAAAGCGCCGAGCTGGGCACAGACACGAAGGAAGCGGTTTTTGTCCAACGCTCGCATTTAGAAGAGATAACCCAGACTGAGGCTCACTTGATTGGCCACGTCCGCGCCTCCATCACTTCCGAAGGTGCGCAAGCGCCGAAACTCAACGGAAAACAGCACGTCCGAACGCGGCTGGTAAATAAAATTCGTAAACCAGGTTTGATTCCTGGCGAACAACGCATCGTAGTAGGCAGGGTACCAAGCGAAGTTGGCGACCTGGTTGCCAAACGGATTGTCGTGGCCGAAAGCGCCGTTCACCTCAAATTTGGGCCGCGGCTTGAATTTTAGCTGCGCCCAGCCGCCGATGGAGTTGAGCCCCTGCACGATGGACGCAGGATCTGTAAGAGGACCGGTCGCCAGGATGGTCTGGTCGACGCCACCACCGATACCTCCCACGGCACGGCCGCGGTAAAACTCTTGTGTGAACTCAAACCGCCGGCCCAGCGGAAGAGTGAAGTCGGTCGTTCCCGCCCAGCTGTCCACATTGCGGCCGAATCCCCAGTTCTGGCGCCCATAGTAGCCGCCCAGTCCGGCGGTCATCTCTTGACCGAAGACGTGATAGCTCCAGGCGACGCGTGTTGCGTATGCCGGCTGCGCGGATTTTTCGCCCGCTCCGGGGGCCCGATAGTACTCGTCCGCGGGCTCCTCACCGGAAAAAGAATCAAGAATGCCGCCCTGGAAAAGAAGGGTCGAAGACTCTGAAACGTGGATGCGGTGCTCGAGGCGAATCTGCGGCGTCCAACTCCACAGATTCCCGGCGTAGGCGAGGGCCGGAACCGCGAGCGACGCCAGCGACGTTGGCGCGAGCGGCGCGAAGAACAAGTGGTCCTGGCCCACTATGAGCGAGGTGTTGGCCCAGTCGAGGCGAATCGTGCCTGTGCGCAGGCGCACGATCCCGGTGGCGACTCCATTCGGCGTGTCGGGAAACCCGCCGGCAAAATCAAACTCCAGATCCGCGCTGGTGTGCGCTCCGGCAATGTCGGGACCAAATGCCTGGAGTCCGATTTGCGATTGACGCAGTGAAGCTCCGAATGTTCCTGCCGAGTCCAGCGGCCCTGCCTCCAAAGCCACACCTGGGAAATCTTGGTTGTCGACGCTCCCTCGGTTGGCGAACATGTTAAACAGCACGATGCCGGAAAGCCGCAGCTTGTATTTCGACGCGCTTTCGACTTTGGTTTGATATTGATCGTTGAGTTTTCCATCCGCGAGTTGCTGGTCTTCCTCGAGTCTGCCCAGGCGGTCGCCGGCCGCCTGCTCTGGAGCGGCAGCGACTGACGCGTTCGGGTCCAGCTGCGCGGGAGAAACAGCTCCCGGTGTCATGGGTGGCGCAGGACTCTCATCCGACGCGGCGGCGAGCGAGGGCGATTGGATTTGAGCCAGGCGCAGTGCGCGGCGAAGGTCGCGCGCTTCTTCGTGAGCTTGCTCTTCTTGGGTGCGCAGTTGACTCATTTGTGCGTTTAGAGCCTGCACTTGTCCCTGGAGTTCGCGGACTACCTGCGCGAGCGCCTGTACATCGGTGGGCGCCTCGGCAGGCGGCGGGCTTGCGGGCGCGGGCTTCGTTGCCTCTTGCCCTCGTCCAAGAGCAGGGAGCAAGAACAACAAACCCGACGTCACCCAGAGCTCGAGAAAAAGCTTCCGGCAGGCCTTTGCATGCACGATGACCTCCTCTGCTACCGAGGCCCGTTCGAACCGGGCATTTCTCCGCGCTAAGCACGCGACGGGCGCACTTTTGGCGCTCCACCGAATCAGGCGCCTCTGAGAGTGCCTGTCTGCTCCACGGAATTCCCCGACAAAGCCTCGCGGATCTTCTCCACCAGAGAAGGCCGCGAAAAGGGCTTTTGAAGAATGAGAGCCGGGGAAACGTTCTGTTCTCGGGGCCCACTGAAATATTCGGAATAGCCGGACATGAGCACGATTCTCGTATCCGGGCGGATGGTTCTCAGCCGCACGGCCAACTCTGCGCCGCCCATCTTGGGCATCACCATGTCGCTCAAGACCAAGTGAATCGTGCCGGAATGCCGGGCAAGCAAATCGATGGCCTCGGCGCCGTTGCGCGCTTCGAGCACCGAGTAGCCGCTCACCCTCAAGAATTCACAAGCCAGGTCGCGTACATCGGCTTCGTCTTCGACGACGAGAATCGTTTCGCTGCCTCGAGGAATGGCCGCGGGTTTGGGTTCCACATCAGCCTTCGAGATCGCTTCCGTGACTTGCGGCAGGTAGATTTCAAACGTCGCGCCCTGGCCAGGAGCGCTTTCCACCCAAACGAAGCCTCCGCTTTGCTTGACCACGCCATACACAGTTGCCAGGCCAAGACCCGTGCCTTTGCCGACTTCCTTGGTGGTGAAGAAAGGCTCGAAAATGTGGGCCTTCGTTTCCGCGGTCATCCCTTCGCCGGTGTCGGCCACGGAGAGCAACACATAGTGCCCGGCGGTCATGGGCGGGTGTTTGCGGGCTTCGGCCTCGTCCATGAAAACATTACGCGTGCGAACAGTGATGGTGCCGACGTTGGGCATGGCGTCGCGCGAATTGACCACCAGATTCATGATCACTTGTTCGATTTGGCTGGGATCGGCCTTCACCGAGCCGAGCTTCGGCTCCGGCAAGAAGACGTATTCAATATGCTCACCGATTAGCCGGGGAAGCATCTTGCCCATATCCGTAACGACCGCATTGAGGTCCAGGACGCGCGGCTGCAGTACCTGCATGCGGCTAAACGCGAGCAGTTGCCGTGTCATGGAAACAGCTTTGCCGGAGGCCCTTTGAATCTGATCGAGGCTGTGGCGCTGAGAGTCGTCTAGGTCGGACCGATCCAGCAGCAAATCGCCGTGGCCGCGGATGATGGTGAGCAAATTGTTGAAGTCGTGCGCGACGCCTCCGGCCAGTCTACCCACCGCTTCCATCTTGTGCGCCTGGCGAAGACGCTCCTCGAGCTGCTTTTGCCCCTGCAGGGATTCCCGCAGGGTCGTGCGCATCCGATCGAACGCCGCGGTTACTTCGGCGACCTCGTCTCCACTGGTACTCTCGAGGGCGTAGCCGAAATCGCCTTGTTCGAGAGCGTGGACGCCCCCGACGAGATTCGCCAGGGGCCGCGTGAAGGTGTCCGAGATGAGGAAGACCAGCGCGCTTCCCACCAGGACGCTGAGAAGCCCCAGTCCGAGGAGCACGCGGTTAAGATCGTTCAGGAATGATGTGGCCCTGTCCAGCGACTTCAAGATCGTCAATGAGACCCGGGTCCCACCCTCCGGCGAAAGGTCAACCGAGGTCACCAGGAATCGTTCATTGCCCAGTTGGATCTCCTGAGGAGCTGGCGACGCGCCGTTGGGGGCGTCAAGCGGAGGAGGTGGCAATCCGCTCCGCTGACTCGCATTCAAGGTGCTGGCAACCAGAATGTCGCCGTAGTGAAACGCAACATCGCTGGAAGCGATGCTGCCAAAATCCTGAGCGGCGCGCGCCTGAATCTCGTGACCCACCGCCAGAAACCCCAGCGTCGCACCCTCGGACGAAGCCCCGAAATAAATCGGCTGCACCCATACTTCGAAAAGATGACCGCCGCCGAACCACCAATCACGCGCCTCACCCTTCTCCAGCGATTGGCGCATCAGTGTCTGTGCTTTTTCGCGCGCAAAGCCGGTGGCGTCGGTGCGCAGTGCCAGCAGATCTCCGGAGCGGTCCGCCATGACCAGCAAGTCGCTGCCGCTCAAGCGCCAGACATCGGCCGCGGCATCCTGAATGGTGGCCGCGTCCCGCGTGGTCATTAAGGCGCGAACGTTAGGCAGGTTCGCGAGGAGTTGCGCGCAACGCGTCAGTGTCTCCTGGCGCTGCCGCTGAAAACTCTGGTAGGTGTTGACCGAATTCCGCAGGTCTTCGAGGATGCTTTCTCGGACTCGCTTCTGAACGTTATACCCGACAATGAAGAGCGTAGCGGCAGTAAGTCCGGCCGAAATCGCCAGAAGCGAGAGAAGAAACTTCGTTCGCAACCGGATCTTTCTCACACCGGATGCCCACCTTTGAGGAATTCACGAGAAGGGTGAACGACGATCTGCGCAGGGAGCAGACCCGCTCACAGATAGAATCTACCAGCAGAACGGACCGCGGGCTGGAGTCGGGAAGCGAGTGGTGTCGAAACGAACAGAGGCGGCCCTACTGTACGGAAGTACAGGTGGTTCAAGCATTTAGCGAGCTGAAGCGTTCCGCGAGTTTAAATTTTGACTTTTCGCCATTCTGCGAGCACGCCCTCCTAAAAAATGCATACCTCCTCACCTCGGAAGGGATATATAGGAGTGATGACCACCAAGAGGGTGGACGTAGCCGTTGTCGGCGCAGGGATTGTGGGGCTGGCACACGCCTACTTGGCCGCTCGTTCGCGGCGCAAGTCAGATCCCGATATTCATTTTGCTTTGGGCCACTCACGCGCGTAGTCTTCGACGATCGCAAGGTTCTTGTGTGTGAGCGCGGTCACCATCGCGAGTGTCCGCGGACACAGATGTCGGGGTAACCCGATCTTATCCGGGAGGTGGGAGCGACAGGCTTCACTATCGTAAATGACCATCTACGAGGTGCTCGACTGCCTTCATCAACGAGGTTGCGGCCTCTCGCTTCCTAACAACAGCATCAGCCCCCGCCTGTCGTGCTTCGACTTCGATTTGAGTGCTTTCGTACATACTTAGAATTACGATTTTGATAGCCGGTGCGATTCGGCGTATTTCGCGCGCGGCTTCAATGCCGTTCATTACTGGCATACTTATGTCGAGGACTATGAGGTCGGGTCTCAGCTCCCGAACTTTTGCGATCGCTTCTTCGCCATTTTCGGCTTCGCCGCAAACTTCCCATTGTGAGTTCCTAGAGAGAAGGGCGCGCACACCCATACGGATTACGTCGTGGTCATCGGCAACCAGGATTCGAGCCGTACCCGCCAGCGGAATCTGCCCATTTGATTTGACCATTGTCCCCTCCTGGACGACAAGCTATCGCCGTACAGGAAAGACAAATGTGACGGCACTCACCCCTCTTTGTGACGCAGATCACGCCACTTTGAAGTGACGGTGTCAACCGGCACATAACATGCTAATTCGTAACTCGCGAACTCCCGAGGCACGATGGGGAGCCTCGATCGTTAGGGCCGAGGCCTTAGAACTAGGCTAATCGGGGATGCGGTCGGCCTCGTCACGGCAGCATAAGCGGCCCGGAACCGAAGGGTTCCGGGCCGTTCCTTTGGTCCATAGATGAAAGAGCATCGCGCGAGAAGCCAGACAACCTTGGGGAATCGATTTGAAGCCCGGATGCTCCTCAGCTGCGTACCGTGAGGACTGGGCACGGGGCTTGCAGAATCACCTGGTGTGCCGTACCCGTTCCTAGATGTGTTGCCGCTCCTATCGAGCCCTTCGCCGGCCGAGCTCCAAGGACGATCACATCCGTGTGCCGGCGTTTGGCGACGTCCAGGATTTTCTCTGCCGACCGTCCCTCCTCAACGATGTACGTAGGCTCGCACTTCAATCCCGCCTGCTGCGGAACCAATTCCTGTAGCTTTCGCTTCTTGAAATCCACCACTTGCGGCTTCTTCACGAGATCTCCCGGCTTCGGGTCTTCAATCACGTGCAATAACACGAGATGGGCCTGATTCTCCTGTGCCAACGATATTGCGTAGGGAGTCGCTGCTGGCAAGTCCGCAGTCAGATCTGTAGCGTACAGGATTTCGCGCATCTGTGCGTATTCGTCAGACCAAACCTTGACATGCGGGCCAACCGTCAAAACCGGGCACCGCGCTTGCCGTAGAATCTCTTCCGCTACAGAGCCCACCAGCATCTTTTCAAGGCCTGTCCGTCCCTTTGTCCCGACGATGACGAGATCGATTTCCTTCTCCTCAATGAGCCTGGACAACACTTCGCAAACTCGGCCCTGACCGACCACCACCTCGTGTTCGACGCCCTGAAGTTCTTGATTCAGCCGCTCGGCATCTTCCCGGGCCTCCCGCTCCTCGGCTTCTTTCATCGCCGGCCACGCGTCGGGTGCAACAGCTGTGTAGTCCGAAAATCCGTTTACGTGCACGCCGCATATCTTGGCGCTATATCGCTGGGCAATTTGCTTGGCAACTAGTACCGCAGCCTCTGACGCGGCCGAAAAATCGGTTGCAAACAGGATTTTCTCCAGTGAAATTCTTGTCGTCGCTTGGACCGCTTTCATAAACCACCTCCAATGCAACCTTGCATACATCGAAAATCGTTTTCCCGCCGTGACCTGGATCACCGAAGGGCGTGGTCTTGGTTACATCTCATGCCCGAGTTTTCCGTGGCCACCATGTGCAAAGGGCCATACAACACAACACCATGAGCAAAGAGCTAATACGAAAGGCATTCTGTTCCAAGGCGGAGGAAATACCATGAGGCCCTGGGGCCGGGAATTGACTGACATTAAGAAGCAGCGGATCCCTAAGCCACCGAGACGTTCTTGGCCGCTTCCGAGACGGGAAGTTCAGGCCACATCCGCTTGAGCATCACGCCGTCTCCTTCGTGGTACACCAGAGTGAAAACCTGTGAGCAGCGCTCGCAGAGCCAATAATGCCTTACACCGTGGATTCCGCGTGGCGAATCAGCTCTTGAATTACTCTCATTTTCCGAAACCGGATCGGGCCGAAATCGGAAGAACTTGCCGCCCCCGGTCCAATGAAAGGCAGTCGCGCACGCCGGGTTTGCACATTTCGGATCCTCTTTCTGGTAGAGAGGCGTTCCTCTCAACCCCTCGCGGCTTGGGGTCGACTCTTTGTGCTGATCCCTTCGAAGAGCCGTCCGCTCTTCTTCTAAACGCTGAATCGTGCCCCGCAGCCAGTTTCCAACTGTTTCTTCGATCTGGTTTTGATCGCCGTGCCGGTAGAGGGAGTCCAGCGTTTCTTCCGATACGTTGAACGGAATGTGGCGGCAAGGAATCATTTCGGAGCGGCGCGCGGGTGGCACCAAGTGCATCAGAACGCAATCGCTGCACGGACCGCGGTTCTCTTTGAAATCGTAGTTCATGCAAGTTAGGGAGTCTTCGAAGATATACTGGGGTCTCCAAGGTGTCCTCGGCGAACGGCCATACCCACCCTGTTCAAGGAACTCAAGTTCAAATTTCAGAACGTCCAAGAGGTCGCGTTCGTCCTTTTGCATCTTGCACCTTTCACGCAATGTGAAATGTGCACTTAGCTAGGGAGAACTGCGGTAACCGGCGTCACGTGGGAGCGTGATGGCCATCACAGCCAGAAACCTTCGATTCCGGTAGAAGAAATGGAAATTGAAAGCCATCTGGGTGGCTACCTATGCCGAGTGGGTTTCGTTTTGTATCGCACAGAAAGGGACGCATGCTCCCCGGCGGTGAGCCCGTACGCGCCCCGTACGGTTTAGAAATTATTGAGAGTTGCCTGTCCTGCCCCCACCGCGAAGATCGGCTCTTCTGCAATCTCCCTCCCCCTGCGGTCCAGCGGCTGGCCGCAATCACCTCGGCGGCGGCCTACCCGAAGGGGGCGACTCTCTTTGTAGAAGGGCAGTCACCGCGCGGGGTCTTCATTTTATGCAGCGGCAAGGCCAAACTGTCGACCTCGTCTGCCGACGGGAGAAGTCTTATTCTTAGGATCTCGGAATCGGGAGAGGTCCTGGGCTTGCCCGCGACGGTTACAGGCAAACCTTACGAGCTTACGGCCGAGATAATCGAACCTACTCAGGCGAATTTCATCTCTAGGGAGGATTTCCTGCTCTTCCTCCGCGAGCACGGCGAGGCAGCATTGCGCGTGGCGCAACAGCTCGGTGAGACCTATCACTCGGCGATCGCGGAAATGCGAACGATTGGTCTGTCTCATTCCGCGAGTGAGAAGCTGGCTAGATTCCTCCTCGATCTCGCCGCGGACCACGACGAAGGAAAGGGCGAGGTCAAGCTCACACTTACCCTCACACACGAAGAAATCGCCCAGATGATCGGGGCCTCCCGAGAGACCGTGACGCGGCTGTTTGCCGATTTCAAGAAGAAGCAGCTCGTGCAAGTAAAAGGTTCGACGCTGATCATCAAGAATAAGGCGGGGCTCGAAGGCGTCGTGAGCGCTTAGCTCCCCGTTCCTCCTTCCCGGAAACTCTCCCCGTCAAAGTTAGGCTCGTGATGACGGTCACATCAAATGGTGACATGCGTCACAGCAAGTCAGCTGAACTACCGCAAGAATGCGCACCATTGAAGCCTAGCGGTGAATTCAAGAACTTGGCCCGCGGTTCGGTGGGCGAGATTTGGAGGACAGGCGAATGAAGGGTCGCGTACTTAATACCAGCATTGCGGCGAGTCTGAGTGCATTCGTGGTCGTTCTGTTGGTCATGCTTGCATCGGTGCCCAAGACTTCCGCAATCCCTGCGTTTTCGAGGAAGTACCAGACGTCGTGTACGACGTGCCACAACAACTATCCGGAATTGAACGACTTCGGCGAGGTGTTCAAGAAGAACGGCTTCAAGTTTCCGAAGGACGACGACAGCTTCGTCAAGGAACCGCCTGTGATGCTGGGAGCCAAGGCGCAAAAGGAAGCCTTCCCGGGAGCAGTCTTTCCGGGCGAGATTCCTGGGAGCTTGCCGATTGCCTTCCGCTATTCAGGCAATTTCACCTGGAACGCCAAGCAGCCTCAGCCGCTGCAAGCAACGGCGTTCGTGCCGGAGACCGATCTGTTCGTGCCGAATACGTTTACGATCATCAGTGCTGGTAGCTTCGGCGAGAACCTCGCATTCTGGATCGACAACGACATCTCGACCGGCGGCAGTGGCGCCGGCGGTGGACTGGGCGATGGATACCTACGATACAACGACTTGGGCCACGTGCTTGGCTTGCCAAAGAATGCGCTGAATGTCCGGTTCGGACAATTCGAGCTGGATTTGCCTTTCACGCAAGCGCGCTCGATTTATCCGTCAGCGTACGACGTTTTTAGCGAGACGGCGGTGGCGCAGCCCTCGACGACGACCGGCCAGACGGTATTTCAGACCACAAACAATTCCTTCGTCCTTGGGACGCCGCAACGCGGCATCGAATTCGGCGGCTATCCCAACAACGGAAACTTCACCTGGTCAGTAGCTATTGTCGACGGAACCAATTCGGCATACGGACTCGGGCCTGCGCTCACAGCGCGAAACACGAAGGATGTCTATCTCCGCGTGTCGCAGAGGTTCAACCTGGAACGTGATCCCGAGAGTCGGAATGCGATACAGGCTGCGGGACCGACCGGGCCGCGCGACCACACGTCGATCCGCTTTGGAGCCTTCTACTATCACGGGCAGAACCAGTTGAACTATGGAGGCTCGCAATACAGTTTCCTGGGAACAATCGGCGAGCCGTTCTATCGGGCCGGGGGAGATGTTCGCTTCAAATACCGCAAGATGGAACTCTTCGGCGTCGGTATGGTGGGGCACGACAATAACCACACCGTCGATACGGTCGCCGAAACCATCCTCAATGCGCGCGCCGTGACCTATACCGGGGGGTTCGCAGGCAGCAATTTCTGGATCTACCCCTGGATGATCGCATACATGCGCTACGACTTCGTGAACTCACCGACCGACTTTGCTAATGGCGTCTCGCAGGGCCGGACACGCAACCGCTTTAGCCCAGGTTTCCAGGTGCTCGTTCGCGCAAACATCAAGGTCATCGGCGAATATCAGTATCACTGGGGACAGCCCTACACCGACCCAACCACGGGCAATACGTTGTTTTTCCGGCCGAACTCGTTCGTCGGCGGCATCGACTACGCGTTCTGACGCCATATGAGCTACGAAAATCGAAATGCAAGTACATCTGAAAACGAGAGGAATGCAATGAGTCTACCGAGAATCACCGCAAAGGCAACAATCGTAGTGAGCATCACGCTGGCCCTGGCGGGGGTGAGCTGGGCCAACGAAATCAAAGGCAAGGTCAGCGTGCAGGGGATCAAGTCGGCAGAAAGCATCGCCGTATACATCGATGTGATTGCGGACAAGAAGTTTGATCCGCCCAAAGACCACGTGGTTATCGACCAACGGAAAATGTCGTTCATTCCTCATGTGGTTGCCGTGCAGCAAGGCACTACAGTGGATTTCTTGAACAGCGACCCAGTTGGCCATAACGTCTATTGGCCGTCGATCAGCGGCAACAAGAAGCTCTCCCACAATCTAGGCACCTGGCCGAAGGGTGACAAGAAACCGTTCCAATTCAATGACCTTGGCACGGCCTCTCTCCTTTGCAACGTGCATCCCGAAATGTCCGGCTATGTCGTCGTTGTGCCTACACCTTATTTTGCGGTAAGCGACAAAGACGGCAATTTCGAAATCAAGGATATTCCCGCAGGAAAGTACACGTTGAAGACTTGGAGCGAAGATGGTAAACCAACCACGCAAGCCGTGGATGTCAGCGCCGCAACAGCGACAGTGGAACTGACGGTCAAGAAGTAAGCGAGAAAGGGACCCGGGACGCACCTCGTGGCCAGCCGAACCAAACTAGTCGATCTCGAATGGCTCGAATCGAACTTCCCCTGCATGCAGGCCTGTCCCGTTCATACGCAGGCCGGGCGGTACGTCTCGCTCATCGCGCAGGGGAGGTACGAGGAAGCGTACCGCTACGCCCGTGTCCCTAATCCTTTCGCCTCCATCTGCGGCCGCGTGTGCGGGCATCCCTGTGAACCCGCGTGTCGTCGCGGGCAATTTGACATGCCCATCTCCATCCGCGCCTTGAAGCGATTCGTCACCGAACGCCATGGACCGGAATCGCGCAATCCCGTCGATGTCTTTCCCGAAAGGCCACGCGCCTTCCGGCCCGAAAAGATCGCGATCATCGGTTCCGGTCCTGCTGGCATGTCGGCCGCGCACGATCTGGCGCTTCTCGGTTATCCCGTGACCGTTTTCGAAGCCGCACCGGTGCCGGGCGGAATGATGCATCTCGGCATTCCGGAATATCGGCTGCCGCGCGACGTATTGCAGGCGCAGATTCGCGAAATTCTGGACCTCGGGCCGGAACTGCGCCTGAATATGAGGCTGGGTCAGGACTTCTCACTGGAAGATCTGCGCCGGCAGGGCTACAAGGCCGTGCTGCTGGCGTTTGGCCTGCACCGCAGCCGCGACCTCAATCTTCCCGGCCATGAGTTGGACGGCGTTGTGAAGGGCATCGATTTTCTGCTCAACGTCAACCTTGGCTATCGCTTCTCGATCGGCAAGCAGGTGGTCGTCATTGGTGGGGGCAACGTGGCAATCGACGTGGCACGCTCGGCTATGCGCGAACAACAGAAGATCGCGGTAGGCGCAGAAGGCGGCGCGGCGCTTCCCAATGAACTCACTTCCAGCGAGATGGACGTCGCCATGAAAGAGTTCATGGACGTTTCCCGCCAGGCACTGCGCATGGGCGCTCGCGAAGTACACCTCGTGTGCCTTGAGTCGCGCAAGGAAATGCCCGCTTCAGAAGAAGAGATTGAAGAGGGCTTGGTCGAGGGGATCAGGATGCATCCCTCGCTTGGCCCGAAGCAGTTCGTCGGACAGAATGGCAAGGTAACCGGCCTGGAAGTGATTGCGTGCACGTCCGTTTTCGATGCGCAGCACCGGTTCAGCCCCACATTTGCTCCCGGCACGGAGACAATCATTCCATGCGACACAATAATCCTTGCCATCGGGCAAGCTTCCGATCTGTCTTTCGTCAAGCCCACCGACGGCCTAGAAACCACGCGGCAAGGCACGCTCAAGATCGATCCCACGACGCTGATGACGACCGCGCCGGGAATTTTCGCAGCCGGGGATATCGCCTTTGGTCCGCGGCTAATCATCAACGCCGTAGCGGATGGCAAGAAAGCCGCGGAAGAAATCGACAAGTTTATTCGAGGACCGGAGTGGAAGCCCAAACCCCAGTATGTGCAAATTACGGTTCTCGATCATCACCGAATGGCCGAACAGTACGACGAATATTCGCGTCTGGGAGTCCCTGTCATCCCTCTCGAACGCCGCACCGGCATCGCCGAAGTTGAAACCGGCTTCACGGAGGAACAAGCCAGACGAGAAGCGTCACGTTGCCTGCAGTGCTGGATCAACACCGTTTTTGAAGGGACCGAGGTAAACGGCAGCGAGTGCATTCTCTGCGGCGGCTGCGTCGATGTCTGTCCGGAAAACTGCCTGCAGCTCGTGCCACTCAGTCAATTCGAATTTTCCGATGAGACCAGACAACAGTTGGCCGCCACATCGGATTTGCGGGCTCACGAACTTCTGCACCTCTCGCCCGGCGAGCTTTCCACCGGCAAAGGTTCGGTGATGGTAAAAGACGAAACCATCTGCATTCGTTGCGGGCTCTGCGCGGAGCGCTGCCCGGTTCACACCATCACCATGGAAGGTTTTGAGGTTTTCGATCACGACCCTACTTTAGTGCAAATTGAGGAGGTGGTGTTGCACTCATGAGTGAAACAAAACATCCTTCACTCCCTGCAATGCCTCTCTCTGGGGATGCTGCGAGTGGGATCACCCGGCGCGATTTCTTGAACGAAATCACTCTAGCCGCCCTCGGCATCGCCGGTCTGGGGTCCGTTGCCGTGACCTATCAATTTTTTTTGCCCAACGTTTTGTTTGAGCCTCCGACGACCTTTCGCGCCGGCAATCCCGATCTTTATCCGGTGCACTCGGTGACGTTTCTTCAGGACCAGCAGGTTTACATTGTGCGCATGCCGGAAGGCTTCTATGCGGTGTCCGCCGTATGCACGCATCTGGGTTGCGTGACGCAATGGAAGCCCGAGGCTGAAATGATTGCGTGCCCATGCCACGGCAGCAAATTCCAAGCGGATGGCACAAAGATCGAAGGTCCTGCGCCACGGCCACTGCCGCATTTTGCCATTACGTTGACGGCGGACGGAGAACTGCTGATCGACAAGCTGCAAAACATTAAGCCAGCGCAAGTTCTGAAAGTCTGAGGGGAACCATGGCCACGACGCTTCATTCCGCGCTTCAGAACCTGCGCGAAACAAAGGTCTGGAAGTCCATCTTTCGCCGCGGCCCCGCGAATACGAACCGTACGCGAAGTCTCGCCGTCTTCGGCAATCTGTTCCTCCACTGGTTGCCGGTCAAGGTTCGAGAGAAGTCTCTCCGCGTGCGAGCGTCGTACTATCTGGGCTCGATATCCTTCATCCTTTTTATCGTTCTTTTCGTCACCGGCATTCTGCTGATGTTCTACTACCACCCGGCAGCGCCGCATGCCTACCGGGACATGAAGGATCTGCAATTCGTCGTTTCGAACGGCGTCTTTCTTCGCAACCTTCACCGATTAGCCGCACATTTAATGGTCTTCGTTGTCTTCTGGCACATGTTTCACGTGTTCTACCGCGGGGGCTACAAACCGCCGCACGAATTCAACTGGGTGGTCGGCGTGGTCGTACTACTCGTCACGCTGTTCCTTAGTTACACAGGCTATCTTTTGCCCTGGGACCAGCTCGCCTTTTGGGCCGTGACCGTGGGCACCAACATCATTTCCGCGATGCCAGTAGTTGGCAGCAAGATTCGATTCCTTCTGTTGGGCGGGAATATCGTAGGGGAAAATGCCTTGCTGCGTTTCTATGTGCTTCACGTCGTAATTCTCCCGCTGGTCGCTTTCTTGCTCATCGGAATTCATTTCTGGCGTGTGCAAAAGGACGGCGGTCTCACCGTAAAGCCCAAGGACGACGATGGAAAAGAATAAAATCGAAACGGGCTTCAGCTCGGACGCAAAGAAAGAGCCACGCCGCGTGGTTTTCGTCACGAAGAAGACCTCTGCCAAGGTCGTCGGCGATTCCGGCCCGCAGTTGATGACTTATCCTCATCTCTTGATCCGCGAAGCCATTGCATTTCAGGTGCTTGTGATCGCGATGGTGCTCGTCGCACTCTTCTGGGACGCCCCGCTCGAGCAGCTGGCGAATCCCCTGCTTACGCCGAATCCCGCCAAGGCCCCGTGGTATTTTCTCGGCCTTCAGGAATTGCTGCACTTTTTCCCGCCATTCGTTGCCGGAATCCTGATTCCGACATTGGTGGTGATCGCGCTCGTGGTCATTCCGTACTTCAACGTCAACGTCGAAGGCCAAGCGATCTGGGCCCGGCGGCCGTCGCAAAATCTGAGGACTGTCCTCGTCACCGTGCTCGTCCTGCTCGCGTTTCTTGCGTTATTTTATGCTTGGACGATTTTTGCTCCCACAGCGCTCGTTGCGTCTCTTTTGCTGTTTTCCTACGCCGCCAGGCAGGGGCAAAAAAACTGGCTGAATGCGCTGGCCACGAAGCCCGTCTCCTGGTGGGTGATGACCTGGTTCATAGCCGTCGCGATCAGTTTGACAGTGGTTGGGACCTTTTTCCGGGGCCCAGGCTGGTCGTGGGTGTGGCCGTGGGGAACCCATGCCGGCTGAAGAGATGGGCAAAGTAACCGACCGTACGCGCCTGATCTTTGCGCTTTCGAGTGTAGTGTTCTTGGCTGTCCTCGCGATCTCGCCCTTCAAGGATTTTCGCCGCGAGTGGAAACAGTACAAGCGCTCTTACGTACGATTTGCGCAAGGCCGTTCGGATACAAAAAGACTGCTGGCAGACTACCGCCCCGACATCGATCAGATTTGGCTTCCCGGAGTGAATGTCGTCGATCGCTGCACGACCTGCCACCAGGGAATTACCCAAGCGAGCCTCTCGGACAACTCAGTGCCCCAACCTTTCCGCGCGCATCCGCCCATTCCGCACAACGTTCGCGGTTGGGGCTGCACTGTCTGTCACCGTGGCCAGGGTCCCGCGACGGAAGTCGCTGAGGCTCACGAATCGACGCTGGCCTGGGAACAGCCGATATTGCCGACCCGCTTCATTCAAGGGTCGTGCGGCACATGTCACTACGCCGACTTGCCTCAGACGCCGCAGGTGTCACGCGGTCGCCAGCTTCTCGCCGAGCTGAATTGCCAGGGCTGCCACCGTTTGCCGGGAATCGAGCGGCCCGTGATGCTGGGTCCCGATCTCACGAACATCGGTACGAAAGTCAGCCGTGAGTGGATTTACAAATGGCTGAAGGAACCGCGCACGATCGTCGACAAAGACGGGAACGTTACCGTCGACGGCTACGAGACGGAAGACGAGCCGCGCATGCCGAAGTTTCGCCTAGCCGAGGCGGAGCTTCGCGGACTCTCTGCCTACCTCAGCGTCCAAAAGGCCAAACCGATCAACGCGTACAAAATCGATGCACGTGCCGTATCCGCGTGGAGCAAGAATCCGGAATTAGCTTCGCAGGGCGAACTGCGATTCCGTCAGATGTTCTGCTCCACCTGCCACTCTCTCGCGGTCACACGTGCCGGCGAAACTAAGCTCATCGGCGGTGACATCGGCCCGGAGCTGACCAAAGTTGGCAGCAAGGTCAATCCCGATTGGCTCATCGCGTGGCTTCGCGAACCGCAAGGCTATCTGCCACACACCAGGATGCCACGCTACGGCTGGTCGGACGAAGATCTCTACAAGGTCACGCAGTACATCACCACTAAACTAACCGATTCCGATCTGCTCGCGAGTGTTCCCCAGCTCGGGCAACCAACCGAGCAGGAGATTCAGCTTGGACATCGCCTCTTTTTGGAAAAAGGGTGCGCGAGCTGTCATTCAATTGCGGGCCTGAATCCGCAGAAAGATTTTGGGCCGGACCTGAGCGCACTCGGCGGCAAGAATGCTTCCGAGCTGGAATTTGGCGCCGCGAAGATTCCGCACAATCTTGTGGCCTACATCCAGACAAAACTGCAGGACCCTACGTCCGTGAATCCCGCAGCACGCATGCCGCAATACAATTGGAATCAACCTGATTTAGACGCTATCACCACGGCGCTCCTCAGCATGAAGGGCCCGCCCGCGACCAGCGCATTGCAGAACCTGGTTGTGCCGCGCAAGGAAGTTGCTTTCCATCCAATGGGTGCTTTTGGCGAGGTCTATGAGCGCTACAAATGCTATGCCTGCCACAAGTTCAACGGTTACGGCGGCGATCTCGCGCCCGATTTGACCTACGAAGGCAGCCGCGCGCAGCGGCAGTGGCTCGTGGACTTCTTGAGGAATCCGCAGACGCTGCGCCCAACGCTTGTCTTGCGCATGCCGCAGTTCAACATGAGTGACAAGGACGCGGCGACCCTCGCAGACTACATGACCATGGTCCTCCAGCATCCCGCCGCGAATCCCGACACAGTCGACGCGAAGCAGTTCACGCCCGCCATGGTCGCCCTTGGGAAGCAACTCTACGAAGTGAAATACCAGTGCCAGTCGTGCCACACCATCGGCGGCACCGGCGGATACGTTGGGCCCAACCTGAACAACGCGGGCGGCTGGTTGACGGCCGCATGGATCGAAGCTTGGCTCAGAAATCCGCAGGCGCTCATTCCGGAAACCATCGAGCCGCGCCGAAACTTTACGGAAGATGAGGTCCGGGCTTTGACGGCGTACCTGATGACCTTACGGCAGAGCATCAAGCCTCAAAAAACCGCGGGCATCACCGGATCGCGCCTTTCGACGCAGGGAGCGGGCCGATGAAACCCCGTCTTTGGATCGGCGCGCTCCTGTTGGTGACGCTTGCCGGCGCAGCCGCGTGCCGTCATCATCCCGAAACCACCAAGGCCGATCCGCTTCTGGCAGCTTACGATACGGAGGCCGATTGGACCGATGCGCAGCGGGTCATTCCTCTGAGCTACCAGCAAGCGCAAGGGAAACGCATTTTTTATCAACAGTGTGTGTGGTGCCACGCGGATGCGACACCCGCAGGCCCTTCGAACCGTTCAAACCTGACGCCTGTTCCACCGTTGCTGAATGACGGTGCGGCACTAAATGCAGAAAGCGACGAGTACATACACAACATCGTTACGCTCGGTGGCGCTGCCATGGGCAAATCGGCGATGATGCCACCATACGGGCGTGTGCTTTCGGCGGAGGAAATCCGCTCGGTGATTGCGTTCACGCGGGCCATCGCTCAGCCGCCTTACCAGCCTCCCGGACAGCCCACATCGCAATACTCCGCTAAATAGGAGATACTCTGGCCCGACTTATGAAATTCAGGTTTTCTTTCGACTTCCGCCACCATGCGGCTTTTCTGGCAATCGGACTCGCGATGAGTTTCTCCGCGCAACTTGCAGCAGCGCAAGTTAGCCCGTCCGAGATCCTGAATCCCGATCTGAAAGCGCTCGAGCAGTCTTATTTGCCACAGTTAAAAACTCTCAACCAATCGATCGCCAGGACGAGATTCCCGTTTCCTTTCTATCTCAGTCGTTTCGTTGGACTCGATCCCGCGCAGCAGCCGGAAGCCGATTCGCGCGGCTTGGAATTTGTGCGTTTTCAGGATCGCGTGATCTTGAAAGTGACCGGCAATTACAACGCCGCCTACGACTCCGCTCGTCTCACGCGCAACGAACGCGCCGCCGGTACTTTTCGCGCTGTAGTTCTTCCCATTCTCAATTTGGTGACGGCCGCTTTGCCCGAGGATTTATCCTGCGATGGTATGGGCTTTGAAATCTCTCATCACGTCCACACTCGCGACCCCAGCTACGAATACGAAGGAAAAGAAATTCTCGTCGTGGTGCTCGACCGCGACGATGCCTGGGCCCTTTCCCGCGCCGCCACCGACCTAGAACGCCAGGAAATTGTGAATCGTTCGAAAGTTTATGTCAGCGGAACCGAGTTCGGTCTTTCCCTATCGGAACGCGATCCCCTCAACGTTCAGGCACTGCCACGGTCCATCCCTGCTAAACCGGATGCAACTTCCTCAGCCCGTTCGTCGACCGCCGCGGGGCACTCTTCCTTGCTCAAATCAAACCTTTGCCTGCCATCCCTATCCCCGGTTGTTCCGAGCACAGCGGATGCCGTTTCCGCAAGCGGCAAGCCGACGGTTCCCTCACCCAAGACTGCGGATCCACAACCCGCCAGTCCTCCGCCCACTCAGGCCGAGGCCGACCACCTAAGCGAAAAGTATCAATCGCAGCTGACCGCTCTTGCCAAGGAAGGCGCAGCGAAATTTCATTTTATCGACTATGCCCCGCCCACCTTCGTGGTTTTCCGCGATCAGATGGCGCTCCAGATGACCCTGCGAAATTCCATCCAGTTCGGGCCTGTGAAAGGCTCGATCTACAAGCGAGCCGCGGAGAGCTTTGACCTGTTTCTGGCTCCTCAGCTCAAAGATTTGTCAGATAAGATCCCGGCGGACCTGGAATTCCAACTCCTCGACTTTTCCGTCTTGAACAAGCTCTCTCCCGGTGCGAAAGGCACTTCCGAGGCGATTGAATTCATCTGCCCGAGAGTCGGCCTCAAACAATTCGTGAACGCCGAGATCACGAACCAGGAGTTCCTGGATCAAAGCGTCATCCTTGTTAACGGCGTGCGCATCGCCTTGAACCTGCAACTCGTTGAGTAGGGGATCCTTGCTATGCAGGGGTTCAGCGGATCGAGTCTGCAACACGGTCATGGCGACGCCACCCACATTCTGCGCGCCCGGCGAGTAACTGCCGTGTCTCTAACAAATTAGCATCAAGCCTCTGTGTGAGACAAACGGTCAACGGCTGCGTTTCTCAATCGACTTTCCTGGCGGCCTTTTTTAAGGTTGAAGGCGGGCGTATTTTCGCAACAACGGCGACGAGAGCAATGCTCAAGGCGATCAAGAGAAGAATCAAGAACGGCGGCATTATTTTGCCAGGCTGCGGACGTAAGCGACCATTGCCTTGATGTCATCGGGCTTCAAGCTCTTGCCGTAGGCCGGCATCTTGCCCTTGCCTTTGTCGATGATGGCGGCAAGATCGTCGTCGCTGGCCTTGGCGACTTCCGGATCGGCAAAACTTCCGGCCTTCAGACTCTTGCCGGCGGGCGTATCGCCTTTGCCATCCGCGCCATGGCATGCAACGCATTTCTGTTTGTATAGCGCTGGGCTCTTGTCGTCCGCCTTGGCGGCCGGGTTGAGGGCAGCGGCTAGACCCAGAACACACGTTCCCTGAATGACTGCCGGAATCCAGTTCCTTCGCATAGGGTGCATTTCCTCCTTGAGAAATTCCAGGCTCGAAGCGCGGCTGAGGCCCCGGCCCGGTTAGAAAGCGTATCGTAGCGAAAGTGTGACCAAGTTGGCGTGGAAATTCCGCGGCGCGAAAGTATCTTGAACAACGTTGCTCTCGTCTTCGTGGTAGCCGTAGTAGCCCCAGTAGGCCTTCCCCGTCCAGCCTCTTGCAAAGTGGTAGTCGATTCCACCGAATGGCTGCATGTATTTTGAGTCCAGTGGCCCGGAAGGCGCGTTCGGCGTAATACTGATCAGCGCACTGCCGGAGGTGCCGGTGAGATTTGCGCCGAGCCGCGCGGTCAACCGCCGGAAGGGCGTCCAGGAAGCATCAAAGTAGCCGAAATTCGACTTGTTTATGTAAGTAGAAAGTTCCTGGACCAAACCGGGCACGCCGGTGCACGTTACTGTGGAAGGTCCGGTGACCACGGCGCTGCTCGTGAAACAAATCAGAATCTGCGAGAAGACGTCGTTGTAGTCGTAGCCCAACTCGAGGCCAACTTTTTCGTTGGGCTGAAGCATTGTGGAGAAGGCGTACACGCGGTTGTGCTGGAGATTGTTCACCTCGAACACGTTGTTCCGGCCTTCCCAAATGGTGATGGAGCCGTTCACGTTGATCCAGTCTGCGGGTTTGTAGGTAGTGCGCAGCCGATATTCCTGCGTTTGCCGCGGACTGATGCGTGTGTAGGAGTTGTCCGCGCTCATCAATTCCGTGTCGAAACTGATCTTCCAGTGGTTCACCGGCCTCGCCCATATCCCAAACACCCCGGAGTATTCGTTGATCAGCGTCTCGTCCGGACTGGCAGTTGGACTTGGGGTGACAAAAGTGAAGGAGCCATCGCCGTCCGGCGTGCAGCCGGCAGGGAGTGCCCCGCCGACGAGGGCGCAGGCACCCCGGTTCGCGTTGTTCGGAAAGAATATGTCCGTAGTGGTTTCATAATCGTTGTCATCAATGGAGCGATGACGGTAGCGGAAACCCGCGCGCACACCCAGTTTTGGCGAAAACTGATACTCCAATTCCGCAAGGTTGGTCTTCTCATCCTGCTTCAGGAAAAGGCTGGAAACCGCAAACGAGATATCGGGCGCGGAAGAACTATTGTGGACCGGCGTTCCCGCCACACCGTTTGACGGCGGGGCGCAGGGAATGGAAACGGGCAGCGTGGCAGTGGGAGTAAAGAAATTGGGCGCGCCAATCAGGCTGGGTGTGAAAAACGAGCAGCTTGAATCATCG
Source organism: uncultured Acidobacteriota bacterium (assembly GCA_963735525.1). Taxonomy (GTDB): domain Bacteria; phylum Acidobacteriota; class Terriglobia; order Acidiferrales; family UBA7541; genus Acidiferrum. The sequence goes on from CAVTLQ010000003.1 coordinate 64,915, forward strand.
AACTCCGCCGGATTATGCCAGTTGGAGAAATGGAATGAATCCACAAAGCTCAGGCGGTCGGTGATGCGCCACGTCGCACCGAAGTCGGCATTCGCCGCCACATGGCGCCCAAAGACCGGGCCGGTGTTGGTCTGATTGTAAAGATTCGTCCGCGCCTCTCTGCCGGTCAAGGACTCGATCCAGTTGTAAACGTTCATATCGCCGCCGGTATAGCTGGCTTTCGCGGACAGGTCCCAATTCTTGAAGAAACTGGACTGCACGCTCAATTGCTCGGTCGGCGAGTTCGTCCGGGCACGTCCATGCCGCAGATAGTCAATGTACGCGCTGCAGGTTGGGTTCACCAGCCCGCCTGCGAGAAAGGTTCCAGCGCAAGGCTGACCTGCTGCTTCGTTGAAGGAAACGCCCAGGTCCACAGGCGTGCCGTTTGAGAGTAAGAATTGCTGGTTGTTGTCGGTCTGGCCTGTGTCGCCCTTGTAGTAGCTTAGAATTTCGTCGTAGCTGATATTGGTCTTAGGCAAAATCTTGAAGTCGACGCCGATCCGGTACGCGTTCACGGTGTCTTTCTCTTCCTGGAAGAGTAACTGCTCCGTTCCCTGGTGAATCGTGGTGAGCGATGGACCTTCGTTGATGTTCCGGGAGTATCCCATTCGGAAACGAATTTTCGACTGCGGCAACAACACCAGGTTGAAATCGCTCATGCGGCGTTGTGTTCCGTACAGATGCGGGGAGTTGCCGATGACGCAGCTGGTGCAAATGGGCAGGCCGTATCCTGCCGGTCCATTCGTAAACGCCGTTGTGGGATTCAAAGGATTTGCCAGCAGCGAGTAGTTCCATGCGTTTTCGTCGCGCCGGAACAGCGCGTCGAAGTCATACCACTTGTTCTTGCTAATACGCAGCCGCGATACGTCATTGGGATCCCCGCCGTACCCGGAATTGCTGAAGTACAACCTGTCGAAGAGCGTAGCATGGTGATCCAGGGACTGCATTTCCGTGGTGAATCCCAGTAGCCGGGGACCTTGCTGCAGGTTGGACAAAGGTGTCGTACGTCGGCGTGTCGCCGCCAATGCTCGTGAAACGTCCGCCGAACTCGATCGATTGCTTGATATTGTAGTCGCCCTGGTCGATGCCTTTTTGTTTGTCGTCTTGCGCGCGCGCGAGTGGTGCGGAGGCAAGAGCAGCGGCAAGCGCCAGCAGACAGAGAAGCGG
>CAVTLQ010000004.1:0-161544 GCA_963735525.1 uncultured Acidobacteriota bacterium
GAACTCGGACCAATGAAGGAACAGGAATCAAACTAAGCCGCCTTCCGGGCCGCAGCTCTTGCCTAACGGCATAGTGTAGAACGGTGTCGCTTACATCCAGGATGGTCGGCAACTCGGAAGTAATTGTGCGATCAGGCTCCTGGCATTACTTCCGAATTGCCCGTCATCCGCTCATATATGGTCCGCGGCCGTGGCGGGTAGGGTGAACTGAAAAATTGCGCCGCACGGGGAATTGTTGGCAGCCCACAAGCGACCGCCGTGCGATTCAACAATGGAGCGGCTGATCCGCAGTCCCATGCCCGTGCCGTGAGTCTTGGTGGTAAAGAACGCATTAAAGATCTTGTCCGCCTGCTGCGGTGGAAGCCCCGCGCCGGTATCGCTGACCGAGATCAACACATGACCGTTCTCACCGTGCTGCGACTGGATGGTGAGCTCGCGCGTCCCATCCATATCTTTCATTGCGTCGACGCTGTTCATCATGAGGTTCATCAACACCTGTTGCAGTTGCACGCGATCTGCCGTAACTCTGGGAAGTTCGGCGGCAAGGTCCGTGCGCATGCAAATTGAGTAGCGGTTGGCCTCGCTGCCCAGCAGGACGAGCATTTCACGGACTAATTCGTTCACATCGACCAATTCGCGTTCCGGTGGAGCGCCTTTCTTATAAAAAGATCGCAAACGGTCGATTATCTCGGCCGCACGGGTACCGTCTTTCATAGTTCTCATCGTCGCTTCGCGTGCCTCTTCCACATCGGGCTGTTCGCGCGTAAGCCACCGCAAGCAGGTCTTGGCGTTTGTGATTGCCGCAGCGATGGGCTGTTTTAGCTCGTGAGACAGAGAAGCGGCCAGTTCTCCCATCATGCTGACCCGGTTCTCATGCGCGAGATCCGCCTGTAGCTGGCGAAATCTCTCGCGTTCTTGCTCTGAGCGTTTGCGATCTTCAATGTCTGTCAGGGTTCCATACCACTTGAGAACATGTCCGTGCTCATCGCGCAACGGCACAGCACGAACTAGAAACCAGCGATATTCGCCATCGGCATCGCGATAGCGTGCCTCATTCTCGAACGGCGCGCCAGCTGCCAGCGACGCTCGCCACTTGTTCAGGTGCTCATCGAAGTCGGCGGGGTGAACCGCGAGCTGCCAGCCAGAGCCTAGGTTGGCTTTCTCCGGCAACCCTGTGTAGTCCAGCCAAGGTCGATTTACAAATTCAGTGGACCCGTCGGGCCGGGCACAAAACGCCATCGCCGGAATTGTTTCCACAACGTCCCGCAGATTCTTTTCCTGGCGCTGGAGTCGCTGAATGCGCCATTGATAAAATCCCCCGAGCAGCGTTACGCAAACGGCCACGCAGACCGCACGAAACCACCATGTGCTCCACCACGGAGGAAGGATCTCGATGAGCACGGCCGCGCCTGGCTCGCCCCAGACGCCGCGGCTGGTCGCGCCCTGTACGCGAAACGTGTACACACCCGTCGGCAGGGTCGTGTAGGTAGCCAGACGCTCGTCGCTTCCGACTTCGTGCCATGTCTCGTCCAATCCTTCAAGCTTGTAGCGATACCGGTTGGTGCCCGGGCTGAAATAGCTGAGAGCGGAGAATGCTAACGAGAAAATGCGTTGCTCATTAGAGAGCGTCAACCGAGTCATGTACGAAAGGGATTTGTTCAGTGGCGAACGGCCTCCGATGTCAACCGGACTGCCCGACAGCCGAAATTCCGTGAGAACCACTGGGGGTGTGTACGAAGTGTCCACAACGCTGTCCGGATGGAAGACAGTGGCTCCACTAAAGCCCCCGAAGAACATCTCTCCACTTCGATTCTTGAAGCATGCGCCCCAGCCGGTCAAGTCAGGGCCCGGCAGTCCTTCCGCTGTCGAGTAACTCTTGATCGCCTTGCTCTGTGGATCGAATCTCGCTATCCCATTATTGGTACTCATCCAAAGGTTGCTGAGGTCATCTTCGAGGATGCAGCCCACTGCATTGCCGGGGAGGCCATCTCGCCGCGTGTAGATGGTGAACGTACCCTTCTTCGAGTCGAAGTGGTCCAGCCCGTTTTGCGTACCGACCCACATCGTACCTGAGCGATCAAAGTACACCGAGTTCACGCGGTTGTCGCTCAACGTCCCCGGACGATCTATGTCGTGTTCGTACTTGGTGAACTGACCTGTCGCTGGATCGAAACGATGCAGACCTGAGGAGTCGGTGCCAAGCCACAAGGCCCCATTCCGGTCCTCGACCAGTTCAAGATAGGACACGATTCTCGTCTGCGGGTCGAGCTTATAAACTGTGAAGCGTCCGGTCGCCCCATTGAAACGATTCAGACCATCGTTGGTGGCGACCCACAGCGTTCCGTTATGATCGACCAGAAGACGGGGCACGATGTCGTTGCTCAGACTGTATGGATCAGCCGGGTTGTGAAGGTAGGTCTGGAATTGTCCCGTCCGCCGGTCAAGACGCAGCAGCCCGTGGTTATAAGTTCCAGCCCAGAGATTGCCGGAACGGTCTTCGCGAATCGTGATGACATCAGTACCGGCTCCTGGTTCAGCCGTCCGGCGGTAGGAAGCGCCGCGCCCGGACTTGCGATCAATACCTTTGAGTGCTTCTGGCGTACCGATCCAGAGGATTCCCTGACGATCCTCGTAAATTGCGCCAACAAATGGTTCAGCCACATCATCCGAGCTGGCGAGATTAGGGATTCTCTGAAACGGCAGAGGCTTCGTCGCAAAATGGGTCACACCCATCCTACCCAGGCCAGCCCAGATGCTCCCTTCCCGATCCGCGAATAGGTTCTCCACATTGTTCTGGGGCAGGCTGTTAGGATCGACGGGGTTATTGCGGTAACGAATGAATCTTCGGTGCTCGCGGTCAAACTTAAGTAAACCAGCACCGTGTGTTGCAAGCCATAGCGTGCCGTTCCGGTCTTCGGTCATTGCCAAGACCGTCAAGGCTGTGGTGGGCGGTTCCAGCTCGTGAAACGAATAGTTGGTCAGCGTGTTCGTCTTCCGGTCAAACACGGATAACGCGTTGGGGGAGCTGTGAAAGATCCAGAATACGCCGAAGCGATCCTCGTAGAATCCAATCCCCAGTGGAGCTTCAGGTATCGGAATGTGCCGCGTGACTTTGCCCGCTGCTGCGGTCGAATTCGTCCAGTTGCCCGGTACTCGCAACCCAAAACCTTCCTTCCGTATCTTCGCCGCTCGATTTGACATCGTTATTACTCAAGCTCGAAGGATCATTCGGATCGTGAGAATACTGCCGGATAGTTCCGGTCGCCGGATCTAAACTGTACAGGCCGTTGGGAGTTGCCAACCACAATATTCCGGCGCTGTCCTGACTAATGTGGTGGACGAACGGAATCGGGTACCGTGTAAACGTCTCGGTGGCTCGGTTGAATTTATTGAGAAATTGATCGCATCCGACCCAGAGCGCACCATCGCGATCCTTGAAGAGCGCGCTAACGTATACCCCGCTGAGGCTGTTGGGATTTCTTGAATCGTGAACGAACAATTTGAAGTTGTAGCCGTCGTACCGGTTCAGCCCATATTGCGTGCCAAACCACATGAAGCCCTGATCGTCCTGTACGATCTGGTTAACTTTTGTTTGCGACAGCCCCTCGGCTGTCGAGAGACGCGTGAAACGGATACCTTTCCCGTCGACCACAGGCAGGGTGATTGTGCGAGGCTCCACATGCGCCTGCCGCACAACTCCAAGATTGACGGGCCGATTGTCGGGGCGACCCGCTCCCCCTCGGGCCGTCCCCACTGTAGTAGCACACAAGAGCGCGACAAGGACGCAACGGACGGCCAAGCGCACGAGAACCCTCGGCTTGCTCGTTCCTGGATGGACAATCGAAGTCACAGTGTTTGTCACTTCTGTCCGGGAGTCCAGACCTGCTCATTCGCTGTCATAATACTCCCGAAAAACGGCTTTCAGCGGCCCTTTGAGGGAATCGTAGGTCTAGTTGGGTCGGGATAAGCTCCAATTGTGCTGCGATTGTCGTCAACGGCTTCCCGCCCCTGTTCGCTTTGAATCCACTCCGTGCTTAGTGCCCCCGGAGAGGCGAAGCGGCCCCAAGAAGCCGATGGCCATGGCTCGCCTCGCTTGGATCGCGTCAGAGCGGGGTTCCGTAGCCGGCGCCTTAGCCCGACCGCCTTAGCCCGACGAGGATCCGGAGGGTACGCGGGACGCTGCGTACTCTATCCGCCACACTCCACGCCGTTACTCCTGGCGGACGGTACAGTGTCACCGAACTGGTCAAATCCTGGATTGTTTGAATGAATAAGTCATGGAGGAGCGCTTGGTGTAAAAAAGCTGAACTCAGCGACCGCGCTGATTCAGATACAACCAAGGAGGCTCCCCCATGGAGACTATGTACTACATCGGTTTGGATGTTCACAAGAAAACGATCAGCTACTGCGTGAAGGACGACAGTGGCCGTATCCACGCAGAAGGTTCGATACCAGCCACACGACTAGCGTTGGACATGTGGATGAAGACGCTTCCCCGGCCGTGGACGGTGGCTCGTCGGCAACTCGGACACTATCCAGCAAAGGCCTTCTAGGAAGTAGTCAGCAAGATAGTGCCAACACTTCGACGTATAGCTCGTTGACCGGGCAAGTCTCTCTCAGATTCCCAAATTGCGAAATAAATTTCTTCAGTACTTCACTTCGGAGCCGAAGCAACAATCTAATCCGTAAACACCACACCCACCGCTCGATTCCCCTTCTCCGCTCCCGCGTCAATCCGCACCACGTACCCTCGCAAGTGCATGTGCTGCAACCCATTCGCTCCAGGCGCCTCCATGGTCACCTGCAGCTCCGATTGCAACCGCGGACTGTGGCGCAACACGATCATCGCCCCCTGCAGCGACAGGTCGCTCACCACCGTTTCTTCTTCGAAAGTGTGGCCGCCCTCGGTCACGCCCGCCACCCGCGCGCGGAATTGCGCCTCGCGCCGCAACGCGGTCCGCGTCCCCGGCATGTGCGCGTCCACGCGCCCTCCCGGTGCGCCCAGCGTGATCACCATGCCCTCGCTCGCGGCAAACACCGAATCGAACTCTTCACGCGCCTGCCGCAGGATCGTATCCACCATGCGGTCGGTCGAATCCGGATCGTGATGGAACAATACCAGCGTCTTTGCATCGATCTCCCGCGCAAGGCGCGTACCCTCCAACCACGTCGAATGGCCCCACCCGCGCCGCGTGCTCGCCAGTTGCTCCGGCGTATACTGCGCGTCGTTGATGAAGATATCCGCGCCCGCAGCCAGTTCCCGCAGGCTCTGATCCATCTCCGTATCCCCAGGTTCGTTGTCGGTCGCGTACGTCACCGTCCCCGCCGGCGTCTCGATGCGAAAGCCCAGGCACCCTTGCGGATGATTCAGCGAACGCGTGGTAATCTTGTTTTCCCCGATCGTGAACGAATCCCCTCCCGCCACTTCCTGAAATTTCCGCTTCGCATTCATGGCCGACATATCTACCGGAAAATACGGCAGCGCCATCTGCGTTTCAAAAACCTGCTTCAAGCTGTCCCGCCCCAAAAATTTTGACCGGAAACTATAAAAGTGAAACTCATTGTTCTCCGCATACAGCGGCGCAAAAAAAGGAATGCCTTGAATGTGGTCCCAGTGATAGTGCGTGACAAAAATATGCGTTTCCGGCAGGCGTGCCGCGTCCGGCATCGCCCAGCGGCTCCCCAGCATCCGCAGTCCCGTTCCGCAATCCAGAATGATTTGCGTGCCGTCCGGCGCAATCAGCTCCAGACAAGGCGTGTTTCCCCCATAGCGCCACGTCGCCGGGTCCACCGTGGGCGTCGATCCTCGTACACCCCAGAAACTCAACTTAGCAGAGGGAGCAGTCATCGTTCAGCATTTCGCCGTTGCGTCTGTCACACTTCTACTAGATTACCGCCGACATGCCAATAATATTAGGTAGCGGGAAGCCTCGCTTGATGTTGGCAGCCGCCAGCCAGACCGTCAACGAAATCACCGCGCCAACGTGTCAAACTGCCCACTACGCACCCACGTCGGTGCGGGTATGTAGGCGCTGGGCTTCAGCCCGGCGCTCGCGCAGTTCCTTAGCCTTTGCGGGTCGTGGCTTTGGCCACGACATACGGTCGATGTTTTCCGTGGGCTTCAGCCCCTGAGGGCATGCTTCTTGCGTTGCCGCGCACACCGTCGACTGCTGCGCCTCGCATGACGAACGCGTAGAATAGTCTCGGGAATGCAACCGCACTCGCACGAACGCGAGCATCAGCGCGACCGTCGCATTGACGGCGCCGACTCCGCTTTCGACCGCGACCGCAACTACGGTCACGCCGAATCCCCGCATCACGGACACGGCCACCACGGCCACACACACCCCACACTGCGGCCCTCCGTCCTCGGCTGGGCCATGGCCGCAACGCTCGCTCTCGTCGCCGCGGAGGTCGTCGGCGGCATCCTCGGCCACTCCGTCGCGCTCCTCAACGACGCCGTCCACAATCTTTCCGACGTCCCCGCGCTGGGCATCTCTTGGCTCGCCATGCGCTGGGCCGAGCGTCCCGCCGACACCGAGAAGACCTACGGCTATCATCGCGCCGGAATCCTCGCCGCCTTCACCAACGCTCTCGTGCTGGTGCTGCTCGCCGCGTGGCTTGGCTACGAATCCATCGAGCGCTTCCGCGCTCCCGTCGACGTGGTCGAAAGCTGGATGATCTGGACTTCGCTCGCCGCGCTCGCCGTCAACGGCGGCATCACCTTGGCGCTGGTGCGCGGCCGCGGCGATCTCAACCTCCGCAGCATCCTGGTCCACAATTTCGGCGACGCCCTCTCCAATATCGCCATCATCGTTGGCGCCATCGTGATTGGCGCCACCGGCGCGCGCTGGATCGATCCGCTCCTCGGCTTGGCGATCGGCCTGCTCGTTTTGTGGTCCACCATCGGCATCCTGCGCGAATCCACGCACGTCTTGCTGGAAGGCCGGCCGCGCGAGATGCGCGTCGAGGAAGTGGCTCGCGCCATTCTCACCATCCAAGGCGTGAACGAGGTTCACGACGTGCACATCTGGTCGCTCGGCGGCGGCCACAATGCGCTCAGCCTGCACGCGCGCATTCCGGACATGCACTTGGACGAATGCGAACGCATCCTCGCCGCAATCCAGGAGAAAGCCGCCAAGGAATTCAGCATCGGCCACACTACGGTTCAATTTGAGAGGGCGGGATTGCCGGCGCACTCGGGCTACGTCATGCCCGCACCGGCTAAGAAATAAACGGAAGAAATAAACAAAAAGAAATAAGCGGAAGAAATAAACTCAGGCCGGAAGGTGGAAGTTTACGCCGCGCTGTTCGTTGAACTGTTGCGTGGCGTCCATGTCCAGCGTGTCTTGCGTAACGCTGCGGCGCAATCCGTCGCGTGTCACGTAGCGCAGCGTGCCATTGTCCCAGGAGTAGGCCACCGCAAACAGCAAGGTGCCGTCGCGCCGCACGAACACATACTCCGCCGTATCGCGGGGCAGAGGCGCCGGTGCCGGCAGAAACTGGTCTTCGACGTCACGCCCACCGTCCGCGCTTGGGGCATTCGAGGCCGCTTCTTCCTCCACGACGGGTTGGCCCTCGCCCGGTTGCTGCTCCACTACAACCACGCCCGGCGACAGCAAAAAGCCTCCGAACCCATAACCCAATCCTTGCCCAAATCCCAATCCCCGATTGAATCCCCCGCGCAGGCGTCCTGAATTGACCGCCGCAAGATGGGGGTAGTCAAACCCGAGCCCGGGAACATCCGTAGAATTTGTCGGAAACAGCGGGAGATTTCTCAGCCCAGACATGATGCTGAAGTTGTGGGTCGCCGTGCTGGTCACGTGTGTGCGGCGGATCCCCACGGGCGCGGTCGCAATTCGCGTCCCAGTCGAGACGTGCGCAACTGCGTGCGGCGCAGAAGCCATCGCGTGCGGAGCCATCGCCACAGCCGATCGTTCACCAACCGCACCGGCACCAACCGCACCGCCGCCAACCATCCCACCATGATGCTGTGCTGCTGCAAAGGCCGGAAGGGCCAGGAGGAGGCTCGCGAAGATCAAAGTTCGGCGCATGGTCAGCACCTTCCCCGAACCGCACCGGGGATTCATTGAGCCCAAGCGGGGACTGCTCAGGCTCACTAAGAATGATGCGCCCGTTCCGCCATTGGTTTCAAGCATTACGGAGTGCCCCGGACCGCTATCCTGCCAGGAGAGGTTGTTAACCACAATAGTACCCCCCCACCCCCTCCCCCCCACCTTTTTCGGAAGTGCGGATTCTAAAGGGGTTAGATTCAGAAATTGCGTAAGTGCGGATTCTGCGGGACTTAAAGTCGTTTGTTTTCAATGCACGTTGCAACATCGCGGAAGTGCGGATTCTGAAGGGGTTAAAGTCCTTTGTTTTGATACAGATTTGAGAGTTTTTGTAAGTGCGGATTCTAAAGTGGTTACGGACGCATCCTCTTGGAAGTGCGGATTCTAAAAGAGTTAGTGGGGAAACGACGGCAGATAGCGGAAACGTTGGCACGTTTGAACGTTGAAACGTTGAAGCGCGGGCGGGTGGGCGAGGATCGGATTCGGCGTACACGGAAAAGAATAGCACAGGATTGTCAATTGGTTAAGTATTTTGCAGGGAACGGGTAGAATTGGGCAGTGGATGGCAATGGGGCGGGATTAACGGTATGCCACAACTGTTTGGCGAGGCTGTGAACAAGAGATTTTCGGGATGCCAGTACGATATTGAGGAATCTGGGAATTGCTACGCTGCGGGCCGGGGAACTGCGTGTGCATTTCATCTTATGCGTGTGATGGAAGTAGCCTCTACAAGGGCGTGAGAAGAGTCAAAACCCGCACCCTCGGAACCGGAGGGTGCGGCACCCTGCAAAGAAAAAGCAAGATGGCGACTACAAAATCTTGGGGGGGCCGGGCTCAAGCCCAGCGCCTACAATATCGGATCGGGGATAGGCAGGGGAAAACGAAAAAGCCGGAACGTGGGTTCCGGCTTTTTCGGTTTGGGTTTGCTGGCGATTCGTTACTTGAGGGCGATCATGACCTGGTCGCTGGACTTGGCATTGGCGAGCAGGATTTGCTTCTGTGCCTTGGAGGCGGGGACGACCATGCTGGTGCGACCCGCGGAGCGGATCTCGGCCAGGAAATACTGGCCGCCCATATGGCGGAACACGAGTTTGGCGCTGTCGTCGCGAGAAGATTCCCGGCGGACCACTGAAAGGGCGGACGCGCTGGTGTCGCAGTTGCGGATGATAACCGCGCTCTGCAATGTGGACGAAACTTGGTAGCATCCCGCGGGCAGTTGCGTCGATCCAACTTCGAAAGCGAACGGCACATCGGCCTTGGTAAGAGCCTGAGCAGAGGTGCTGGTGGTGTTGAGCAGCAGTGACAACGCCACTAGCGACAGGGTCCCGATAAGGTTGCGATTCATAACATTCTCCTTGGGGCTCCTTGCAGTGGAACCCAAACTGAAGTTGTCTCTCAAACTCCCCAGCACCTTTGCTTGGAAGCTTGCTGTGACGCAGGGAGGTAATGCATGCTCCGCGCCAAAGGTAAGCGGTGGTTGCTGGCCGGCGCATAGGGCTGGTTTTGCAACAACATAAGCGTCGGCGGCGCTCAGCGGTGGTCGCCTCAGGCGGGCGAGCGGGTAGTTGAACGGCTACCGGCGGGAGCCTTTTGGTTCCCCGGCAGCTGGGACTGATTCGGCGGCGCTTCCGCGGTGCTTTCAGCTACACTGGCGGCAACACTGCACAACGGAGGAGGAGTTGAGCAACCCGAGGCTGCTGGCAGTTTCCGGCTTCCCGAAGGAAATGGTCCGGGTGGTAAAGGATGGCCCGGTATTTCTGGGAAGGGATCCCTCCAACCAGATGGAAGTGGCCGACGCTGCGGTTTCGCGAAAGCATTGCTCGGTCAGCGAAACCGCTAACGGTGTGTTTGAGATCGCGGACCTCGACAGCCACAACGGGACTTTCGTGAACGGAATCCGAGTTAACCGCAAGACCATCCAGCATGGTGACCGGATTCGCATCGGGAGCAGCGACTTTGTGTTCCTCACCGGCCCGGATGAGGAGGATGCGCTGCCGATCTCGGGCTTGGGCAGCGACGCGACGACCGCGTGGAAGACGATGTCGCTCGATGGCGCCGGTCTGCCGCTGGATGCCTCCGGGATAGGGCGAATGGCGCGCGATCTGACGGCATTTTTCAGGATTGCGAATGTCATTAATTCCACGCGCGACGCAGGGGCCTTGCAGCGCGAGTTGCTGGCGCTGATCTGCGAAGTGATCCCGGCGGCACAGGCGGCCATCGTGCTTCAGCCGAACGCGAATGAGGAACCCAGCGCGCCCTGTACGTGGAATCGCAAGGGGCTCGCGCAGCAAGACATGCTGATCCGAGAGGAGTTGGTGCAGCAGGCGACCTGGGAGCGCTGCGCCATGTTCACGGCGGCTCCGGCGGAGACCGCTTCGGCGGAGCAGGTGTTGTGCGTGCCGCTGGTGGCGGTGGACAGAATCCTTGGAGTGATTTACCTGAGCTCACCGGCCTCTGCGCAGGCGTTTGGCGAGGACCACGCTTACTTCCTGAGCTCGGTTTCGCGCATCGCGGCGGTCACGCTGGAAAATTTGTCGAAGCTGGATTCACTGCGGGCCGAGAACCAGCGGCTGCGGGCGGACGTGGAAGCCGAAAGTACGCTGATCGGGGAGAGCCGGCCGATGGTGCGGGTGAGCGAGTTCATCGCGCGAGTGGCTAAGGGCGAATCGACGGTGCTTATTCGCGGCGAGAGCGGAACCGGCAAAGAGCTGGTGGCCCGCGCGATTCACGCCAACAGCCTGCGGCCGGGCAAGCCGTTCGTGGCCATCAACTGCGCTGCGATACCGGAAACCTTGCTGGAGAGCGAACTGTTCGGGCACGAAAGAGGAGCTTTCACGGGCGCGGTCGGGAACAAGAAGGGGAAATTCGAGGTTGCCGAGGACGGGACGCTGTTCCTGGACGAAATCGGAGAGATGGCTCCGCTATTGCAGGCCAAGCTCTTGCGGGTGTTGCAGCAGCGTGAGTTTGAGCGGCTCGGGGGAACCCGCTTGCTGCCGTTCAACGCGCGCGTGCTGGCGGCGACGAACAAGAACTTGGAGCAGGCGATCAAGGCCGGCGAGTTCCGGCAGGACTTGTATTACCGCCTGAATGTGGTTTCCGTGGCGCTGCCTGCGCTGCGCGAGCATCGCGAGGACATTCCGTTGCTGGCCCTGTATTTCGCGAACAAGTATGCCGCGAAGTGCAAGCGCAGCTTCAAAGGCATCGCCGCGGAAGCACGTTCTTTGTTGATGCAATATAGCTGGCCGGGCAACGTTCGCGAACTGGAGAACGCGATCGAACACGCGATCGTGATGGGATTGACAGACGAAATTCTCGCCGAAGACCTGCCCACCGCGCTGCTGGAGGAACAGTCGTCGGGATTGGCCGCGGCGCGATACCACAACGCGCTGAATCAAACGAAGAAACAGCTCGTGCTGGCGGCGCTGGACGAAACCAACGGCAGCCCCGTCGAGGCCGCCCGGCTCTTGGGCATTCATCCTAAGTACTTGCACCGGCTAATCAAGAATCTCAATCTGAAAACCGACGTGAAGCGGCAGGGGTAAGGTATCGCGCGCGTGCCGCGTGGACGAGCCGCGCCAGGTCGCGCGGCTCCCTTTTACGTTGGGGTTGGATTTCGGACGTATTTAGGCTCCGCCAGGGTGGCCTCGGCTTGCTTCAGGAGCGGCAATCTCGAGCCCCGCCTTGTGGAGCCCTTCGATCAGGTGCTCGATGAGCTGAACGTCCCACCATTTCCCAAGTTCCTCGCGCGCCACCATGGGGAAGTCAGGTCTGGTGGCAAGCAACTCCCGCACGGCGTTGCCCGCCGCCTCGCGTTCGCCGAGCTGCCCGTAGGCCGCCGCGAGCCTCCGGGGAGCCGAACAGTTGTCAGCTGCGGATTTGTTCTCAGAAGAACAGTGGGCGATTCTACAACACTACATCAAAGGGAGAAGAGGCGGAGTTGAAGAAGATACCGGAAATGGACCCACTGCCTCTTGCTGTTGCGCTTTTCCCTTTCCAGGGGGATGTGCTATAACCATCGGGCCGTGGAACGTGCCCAGAAGCAAAAGGTCGCTTCGGATCGGCCGAAGCTGGCGGGTGGGGTCTCTGAAGAGGCTGCACACCGGCAGGATGAAGGAGATGAGGCCGCTGAGGTAGACCGCTTCGCGATTGCGGAAAACGAAGATGCTTCGCGGTATTGTCCCGTCTGCTCGCAGAGGTTGGAGTCCCGTCACTGCAAGCTGGTTTGTCCGGTCTGCGGCTATTACATGTCCTGCGCGGATTATTATTGATAAGCTGTGCGGTCCGGCGGGGTTGCCGCCGGAACCGCTTCCGATGAGGAGGATACGAACGTGGCATTGAAGATGACGAACCGCGAAGTGGATGGCGTGTCCGTGGTGGCGCTGGACGGGCGCATCGTTCTGGGTGAAGAGAGCAACGCGCTGCGCGAAAAGGTGAAGAGCTTGATCGCGGATGGAAAGAAGAAGATCGTCCTGAACATGGACAATATTACTTTCATCGACAGCGCGGGGCTTGGCACCTTGGTCGCAGCGCATCACAGCGCGAAGTCACAGGGCGCGGCGCTACGGTTGTGCCACCTGGGCAGCAAGTTCCAGGAGGTCCTGCAAATCACGAAGCTGCTGACGGTGTTCGAGGTGTACGACACCGAAGCCGCGGCGGTGGCGAGCTTCTCGAAGAGTGCCGGGGCGTAGACCTCCACGGGGAGCCGGCAAGGCCTTCGTAGCCTGAAGAGCGCCTCTTTGGGGAAGATTTGGAGCGAAGCGGTTCGAGGGTGCAGGCTCGAGCGATTTGATGAAAAGGGCACGCGCGGGCGTGCCCTCTTTCTTTTTGGCGGGTTTTTTTTGTTGGGTCCTGCAGGCACCACAGCAGCGGAATTGAAAAGCGGCGGATTCCTCAGGCTAACCGAGTCCTCTGTTTCATCGAAGGTTTCATCGAACCTAGTCGTCCGTGCGAATGGGATGATGCGCTAGGAAAGGCGGGCGCGGACGAGGTCGCTGAGAGCTTTGCCGTCGACGGTTTTACCTTCCAGAAGAGTCTTGGCGGCTTTCACCACGGCGCCCATTTGTTTGATCGAGTTGGCGCCGGTATCGGCGATGGCTTTGGCGATGGCGGCGTCCATATCGGCTTCGCTGGCGCCGGCGGGGAGGTAGGATTCGATGATGAGGAGCTCTTTTGCTTCCTTGTCGGCGAGGTCCTGGCGGCCACCCTTGGTGAACTGGTCGATGGACTCTTTGCGCTGTTTAACGAGGGTTTGCAGGAGCTGGATCGATTCGGTTTCGTCGAGGGCGCGGATTTTTTCGGTTTCTTTGTATTTGATGGCGGACTTGATGCCGCGCAGGACGCTGAGGCGCAATTCGTCTTTGGCGCGCATGGCGTCGGTGAGATCTTTCTGGATTTTCTCGGCGAGAGGCATGCAGCGAATATAGCAGAGAAGAGGGGATTGGCCACAGAGGCACGGAGGCACAGAGCGAAGAAATGAAGAATTAAACACCGATGGCACGGAGGTCGGAGCAGCCTTCGAAACTCCCTTCCTCCGTCAGGGCAGGCAGGGTAAACAGAGGGCACGAAGACTTTTTGGGAGGATTTGACAGGTTGCGGGTGGGTCGCTACCGTTATTGTTTTACTTCGGGTGGATTTTTGCGTCATGTGGCACGGCGCGACAAACCAAGACGGATGAGGGCTGATGAAAGTAATTGTAGCGGACAAGATCAGTGATCGCGGGGTGAAGCTGTTGCGGGAGGCAGGGTGGAACATTGTCCTAACGACGAAGGACACGCTGAACGCGGAGATTGCGGATGCGGACGCGCTGATCGTGCGAAGCGCGACGAAGGTGACGCCTGATTTGTTGGAGAAGGCGCCGCGACTGCGGGTGGTCGGGCGTGCGGGAGTCGGCGTGGACAACATCGACTTGGACGAGGCCACGCGGCGCGGCGTCCTGGTGATGAGCACGCCGGGCGGCAACGCGGTGAGCGTGGCGGAACACACGTTTGCGCTGCTGCTGGCGCTGGCGCGGCAGGTGCCCCGGCTGGATAAAGCGATGCACGAAGGGAAGTGGGAGAAGGGTAGCGCGGCGGGAACGGAAGTGCGGGGGAAAACGCTGGGGTTGATCGGGCTGGGGCGGATCGGCAGCGAAGTGGCGGTGCGCGCGGAGGCGTTCGACATGCGTGTGCTGGGCTACGATCCGTATATCAGCGAAGCGGCGGCGCGCGAACTGCAGGTGGAGCTGGTGCCGCTGGAAAAGCTGCTGGCGGAGAGCGATTTCGTGTCGCTGCACACGGCAGTGAGTCCGGCGACGCAGAACTTGATCAATGCGACGACGCTGGCGCAGATGAAGAGAGGCGCGCGGCTGGTGAACGCGGCGCGCGGCGAATTGATCGACGAAGCGGCGCTAGCGGAAGCGCTCCAGAGCGGGAAGCTCGCGGGGGCGGCGCTGGATGTGTTTGTGGAGGAGCCGCCGAAGAGTTCGATGCTGGTGGGATTGCCGAATGTGATCGCGACGCCGCACGTGGCGGGATCCACGGCGGAGGCGCAAGAAGAAGTGGGGACGCAGGTGGCGGTGCAGGTGCGCGACTACCTGGCGGAAGGCGTGATTCGCAACGCGGTGAACCTGCCGGCGTTGTCGGCGGACCAGTACCGGCGCGGGCGGCCTTATTTGGCGTTGGCGGAGCGTCTGGGATCGCTGGTGGCGCAGGCGGCGGCGTCGCGGCCGGCGCGAATCCGGATCCGCTATGCGGGCGAAGTCGCGGAGGTTGGGACGCACCTGCTGCGCAGCGCGGTGCTGGCGGGTTTGCTCAACGCGGTGCTGGACGAAAAGGTCAATGTGGTGAATGCACCGCAGGTGGCGGCGGCGCGTGGGCTCACTGTGGAAGAGGAGACCCGACGGCGGGAGCACGGATTTCCAAATACATTGGAAGTTGCGGCGCTGCCGGAAAAAGGCTCGACGGCCGCGACGGAATTCAGCGCCGAAGGTACCGTGCTGCATGACGGGACGCCGCGAGTGCTGCAGATCGGCGGCATACCGGTTGAGGCGCAGTTGGAAGGGACACTACTGTACCTGCGAAACCGCGACGAGCCCGGCGTGATCGGACAAGTGGGCTCGACGCTGGGCAAGCTGGGAGTCAACATCGCGACGTTTGCGCTGGGGCGCCGGGAAGCGGCTCGGGGGGCGGAGGCGGTTTCCCTGGTCCGATTGGACGGGGAGGTGCCGGCATCCATCCTGGGGCCGATCCGAGCGATTGCGGCGATCACCGAGGCGAAGCTGCTTCGCTTAGGGAAGGTCTAGGGCACTCTACCCGGTGAATAGGGGCGTCCCAGCGGGTAAGGCGGCCGTGCCGCGACGCCGTCTTGGCGCTGCACTTTTGGGCCCTGATGATGATGGGGTGAGGTGGCGGATTCTAACTTTGACATTACTCCTTCAATGTAAGCTTCTGCCTTTCTGCAAGTTGGCTCTTTACACGGCAAGCCATTCTTAAAACGATTTTGTAACATCAAAAAGACATTGCTTGACATAACCGGGCATGCTGTCCTAGAAGTTATGTCAAAGCTTATTTAAGGTTTGCAAGTGGTGGGGTAAGGGTTGTCCGGAGTCCAAAGCCATACCGACTGGCGTTGCGGAAGCGCTTGCATCCGCGGCGCGTTCGTGCCCGTCCCGGCGCGCCCCTTCCCGTGTGTGTGTCGACACCGTCGAAATGGTGCGAAAGGAGCCGTCTATGGAGTGGCATTTATTGACTAAGCGAAACTTTGTTTTGAGGTTTGTATTGGGTCTTGCGGTTGCGGTGCTCGCAGCGGCGGGCGCATGGGCGCAGACTGGAACAACGTCGCTGCAGGGGAGCGTTACGGATCAGACCGGGGCGACGATTAACGGAGCGAAAATCACGCTGAGCAATCTGCAGACCGGACTGCACCGGGAAACGACGTCGAACGCGACCGGTGAATACGAGTTTCTCTCGCTGCCTCCGGGAACGTACGCGTTAGTGGTGGAGATGAGCGGCTTCCGCAGGTACGAACAAACCAGTCTGCAGTTGCTGGTAAATACACCGACGACATCGAACGTGAAGATGGAAATCGGCACATCGTCGCAGACGGTAGAAGTGTCGGCGCAGGCAGCAACGCTCAATACCACGGATGCGTCGCTGGGCATAACGTTCGACGAAGACCGCATCAAAGAATTGCCCATGGAAGCCCGCAACGTTGCGGAACTGCTCTCTTTGCAGGCAGGCGTCGCCTACATCGGCAACCGCGAGACTTTAACGCAGCAGGATACCGACACCCGGAACGGAGCGGTCAACGGCGCACGCAGCGATCAAAGCAACATCACGCTGGACGGCGTGGACGTGAACTCCGACACCAAGGGATACGCATTCGACTCCGTTTTGCCGATCACCGCGGACTCCGTGCAGGAGTTCCGGGTAACGACCACGAACTACAATGCGGACGAGGGGCGTTCCTCGGGTGCGCAAGTGGCGCTGGTGACCAAGGGCGGCACGAACGATTTCCACGGGGCGGTCTACGAATACAACCGCAACACGCTGACTAGCGCGAATGACTACTTCACGAAGTTGGCGGAGCTCCAGAGCGGACAACCCAACCAAGCGCTAGAGCTGATCCGCAACAACTTCGGAGCGGCCCTGGGCGGACCGATCCTGAAGGATCGTTTGTTTTTCTTCATCAACTATGAAGGAGAGCGGCAAGCGGACCAGCAGAGCACCGTGCGCGTGGTGCCCAGCGCGGCATTGCGCGACGGCGTGATCACCTACTCCTGCAACGATCCAACGGCGTGCCCGGGAGGGTCGGTGCAAGGGTTGACGGGATCGCATGCCATCGCGGCCGGCAATTACGCCTTAGGTCCAGCGCAAATCCAAGGGATGGATCCCCAAGGCATAGGCGTTAGCACCAATGTGATGATCCCCTATTTTAATTCGTTTCCGCTGCCCAACGACAACTCCGTGGGTGACGGCGTGAATTTCCAGGGGTACCGGTTCAGGGGGTCGAATTTGGTCACCGACAACTGGTACATCGCGCGCGCCGATTACAAGATCACCAAGAACGGAAATCAGAGCTTATTCTGGCGCGGGGCGCTGAGGAATGACTCGAATGAGGGCGTTCCTTATTTGCCGGGTGGTACGCCCGAGCAGACCTTGGTGGACTACAGCAAAGGATTTTCATTGGGCGTCACGTCAGTGCTGCGGTCCAATCTAGTGAACAACTTCCGGTGGGGCTACACGCGGCAGAGTTTCGGGGAGGTTGGCAACCAATCGCAGCCGTTTGTGGAGTTCCGCGGACTGAACGACGGCAACGGCAGCGGCACGCCTGACAACGCCGCCTTTGAGTACATGCCCACGCTCACTTACCAGGTTCCGGTGCATAACTTTGTGGATGACGTATCGTGGATCAAAGGACGTCACACCTTAAGTTTCGGGGGAAATGTGAACATTCTCCGGAACCCGCAAACAACCAACGTCAACTCGTTTAATGAGCCGGAAACCAACGCTTCGTGGTTCATTCCGTCTGGCTTGGCAAATCAGGGCGGTGCGTTCGATCCTGCCGCTTTTGGCTTTCCCCAGGTCAGTCCAGGCTTTAATAACAATTACGACTACCCGATGATCGCTCTAGTTGGCATGATCAATCAGGTAACCGCGAATTATAACTTCACCAAAAGTGGTACTGCGCTGGCCGAGGGAGCCCCCGTTTCGCGTCGCTTTGCGGACGATGGCTACGAGATGTACGCGCAGGACTCCTGGAAGATCAAGCCGAATCTGACGCTAACCTACGGCCTGCGGTATTCGCTGTTTTCGCCACCGTGGGAAACCAACGGATTGCAAGTCACACCCAGTGTGAATCTGACCGATTGGTTCGATCAGCGGGCCCAGAATATGTCGCAGGGAATAGGCTCGAATGCGTCCCCACTGATCAGCTTCAACCTAGGAGGTCCTGCCAACGGAAAACCTGGCTTCTATAATTGGGACACGAAAGACTTTGCTCCCCGGCTGGCGGTGGCCTATTCTCCGAGCGCAAGTGACGGGCTCTTCAAGGCACTTTTTGGCGGCCCCGGCAAAACGACCATCCGCGCGGGGGCTGGCATCGTGTATGACCGGATAGGCCCGTCGCTGCTGGCCACGTTTGATCAGAGTGGTTCCTTTGGGCTGTCGACGGCACTTACCAACAGTGCGGGGGTAGTATCGCCAGCTACGGCGCCACGGATCACCGGTCTAAATGCGGTTCCGACCCAGGGTACGGACGGCACGGTGCTGCTTGCACCTGCGCCCGTATCGACCTTTCCGCAAACGTTCCCCGCGTCCGGCACGGGCTCGTTCGCGGTTTATTGGGGCATGGACCAGAATCTGAAGACGCCCTATTCCTACACGTTGGACCTTTCGGTTGGGCGCGACCTTGGGCACGGCTTCACTCTAGAAGTCGCCTATGTCGGGCGCCTGTCGCACCGCCTGTTGGCGCAGGAGGACGTGGCCACGCCAGAGGACATCGTTGATCCCAAGACGAAGGTTGACTACTTCAGCGCGGTCACGGCGCTGGCCAAGTTGTACGGACAGGGATACCGACCAGTTCGATCACACCGCAAATGGTAGGTCCGACAGCCCAGTATTGGCCGGACATTCTTCAGCGCTCGTAAAGGGAGGGGCGTATTCGCAGATCTGCAGCGGCGGCTCGACGCAGAGCAGCCTGCAGGCCGCATATGATCTTTTCAGCTGCTTCAATGGAAACGAGACGACCGCGCTCCAATTGCTCGACCAAGGGATCCTCACCGACGCCAACATTCCGGGACAGACCTACTACGGACCCGGTGGGGCGTACGCCTTCCTCGATCCGCAGTTCGCGGCGCTGTACGCGTGGCGCTCGATTGGCACCGCCAGCTTACAATGGCTTGCAGGTGAATCTTCGCAGGCACATGACCCATGGCCTGCAATTCGACTTCAACTATACGTATTCGAGGTCGATTGACATTTCGTCGGATGCCAATCGGATCACGACGAAAGGCGGACTCGGCGCGACAGGTAATCAATCCCTGGAATCCGAACGCGCTTCGAGCGGTGTCCGACTTCGATCAACCCACCAAGTCAATGCCAACTGGGTCTGCGGAACTGCCCGTTTGGCAAGGACAGTGGATTGGCTCGGATGCACACGGGGTTAGTGAAGCGTTGATCGGCGGCTGGCAGTTGTCCGGGTTGGCCCGCTGGACCAGTGGATTCCCGATCGGAGTCGGCAACGGAGCACAATGGCCGACGAACTGGCAGTTGTCCGGATTACGCACACGCAGATTGCGCCGGTCAGACTCATGGTGCAGTGAAGACGGCCGATGGCACGGTCAATATTTTTGGGGATGCCACGGCGGCAGCTAATGGCGCTCAACTCGTTTGCAGGCCGATCTTCCGGGCCAGGTTGGAAACCGGAACAATCTACGAGGCGATGGCTTTGCGGGATTGGACCTTGGTTTGAGCAAACGGTGGAAGATGCGTGGAAGGAATCGCATTCGCTGCAGTTCCGTTGGGACGTGTTCAACGCGCTGAACTTGACGCGGTTCGATGTGCAGAGCCTCAACTTGGCGTTGACGAATGCGAGCAATCGTTCGGCAACTATACGGGGCTGCTGACCAACCCGCGTGTGATGCAGTTCGCACTGCGTTTCGAGTTCTAGCGAACTCGTAGATTTGAACCATTGGCCGCCGGGAGACGCGAGTTTCCCGGCGGTTTTGTTTGAGTTGGAGGTTCGAGAGGAAGTGACGAGAAACGCGGCGTTGAGGCATGGGCTGGTTGTTGCAACGAAGCGGCTGCGTTACGTTGCAGTTTAGCGGTATAGCTGCGGCGCAAGGGCTGTGATATCCTGCTTTCTGCGGTCGGACCTACAAAATGGGCCGAACGTGGAAGTCGGGGCGTAGCGCAGCCTGGCTAGCGCGCCTGGTTCGGGACCAGGAGGTCGAAGGTTCAAATCCTTTCGCCCCGACCATTATTTCCCCTCTCGATTCAACAATTTACGCCCGTAAGTCGAACTGAACAGGCTTCCCTCGACGAGCACGTGCGACCCTTTCCTGATCGGCGTCGCGACATACTTCGGCTAGCCGTGGGCGGAAGACGCAGACGCGGTGCCACTCGGTTTTCGAGGACCACTCGTTCTGTGTGTTCTTCCAGGATCGTTGCGTAGCGACCGACGGAACGGTGAATTGTGTCGCCAGGCGGCAAGACGGGAATGCTTACATTGCCCCTTCTGTTCTTACGCGAACTTACCAGGGCCGTCGTCTATCTGAGCGTTGGCTTTTTGTCACAACTCACGAATGGTCCTCCGTGCCCGATTCCCATGTACATCGCGCTAAGGTGTACTGTGGTTCAGCGAGCAGCCTTATGAATTCGGGTACCGCATTCGCAGCTATTTCTCGGCAACATGGACTTGCCCTGCTGGGTCCCATCCTGGCAGTTTGGATGATTGTCGGAGGAAGGTGAGATTAGTTTGCATTCACATGCGCCACTGCCGCTGAGTTCACATGCGAAACCAATTGATTCGTTCTCGCGGGCTTCCGAACTGGAAAGTGAACTAAAACACAATGTCAGGGGCGAAGTCCGCTTTGATCGTGGTAGTCGTGCGCTGTATGCGACGGACGGATCAAACTATCGTCAGATCCCGATCGGGCTGGTGATCCCGCGAGATGCTGAAGACGTGGCGGCGGCAGTAGCGGCATGCAGGAAGTACGGTGCACCTGTGCTACCGCGTGGGGCGGGCACCAGCTTGGCAGGACAGTGCTGCAATGTCGCCGTGGTCCTGGATTTCACGAAATACATGAATGAGGTTGTCGAGCTCAATCCGGGCGAACGATCAGTCCGGGTTCAGCCCGGCATCGTCTTAGACGTTCTTCAGAGCCACGCGATCAGACATCAGCTGATGTTTGCGCCCGACCCATCGACTCACAATCGCTGCACCATTGGCGGAATGATCGGGAATAATTCTTGCGGAACTCATTCCTTGCTGGGCGGAAAGACGGTCGACAATGTCGAAGAGCTACAAATCATGCTCTACGATGGAACGCGGATGACCGTTGGAGTCACCTCAGATGATGAATTCGATCACATCCTTCGGAAGGGAGGGCGGCCCGGCGAAGTCTACAGCAAGTTGCGGATGATTCGAGATAAGTACGGCGACCTGGTGCGGGCGCGGTTTCCCCGAATTCCTCGGCGGGTTTCCGGATACAACCTAGACGAATTGTTGCCCGAAAAAGGATTCAATGTAGCGGGTGCGCTGGTCGGAACCGAGGGCACTTGCGCAATCATACTCGAAGCCAAACTGAAGTTGATCGCCAGTCCGTCGCATAGGACATTGATCGCGCTGGGATACCGGGACGCATTTTGTGCTGCAGATCACGTTCCAGAAATCTTGCCGTTTGAGCCCATTGGTCTGGAGGGTTTTGAAGGAAGTATCGTCGACGGTCTCAGGAGAAAAGGGGCGCCAAATCTCGAGCTCCTGCCGGAAGGTCGCGGGTTTTTGCTGGTTGAATTCGGTGCTGACGATGCGAACGATGCAAGAAATCTTGCGCTGCGACTCATCGATCAGCTGAAGCACGCTCCCGATCCACCCACGTTCCGACTCTACACGAACAGCGAGGCTCGGGCCGTTTGGCATCTTCGTGAGAGCGGGCCCCGGGCAGCTGCTTTTGCGCCAGGAGCCACGGCTGAGTGGGAAGGGTGGGATGACGCAGCCGTAGCGCCCGAGAAGTTGGGAGCTTACTTGCGGGACATTCGAAAGCTGATGGATGAATACGGTTACCGTGGAGCGTTCTACGGACACTTCGGGCATGGCTGTGTTCACATGCGGGTTAGCTTCGATCTCCAGACCGAGCATGGCATCCGCAAATACGGCGAATTTGTCGAGAGAGCGGCCGACCTGGTAGTCGGCTATGGCGGCTCACTCTCCGGTGAACACGGTGACGGGCAATCCCGCGGTGCCTTACTCCCCAAAATGTTCGGGACTGAGCTAGTGAATGCTTTTCGGGAATTCAAGTTGGCCTGGGATCCAGGCAACAACCTG
This sequence comes from uncultured Acidobacteriota bacterium, assembly GCA_963735525.1. GTDB lineage: Bacteria > Acidobacteriota > Terriglobia > Acidiferrales > UBA7541 > Acidiferrum. The sequence goes on from CAVTLQ010000004.1 coordinate 22,095, forward strand.
AACCCCCATAAGGTTGTTGACCCGTACCTGCCTACAGAGAATCTGCGGCTCGGGGCCGACTATAGGCCATTGGAGCCGCACACTCATTTCAAGTTTGCGGACGACGACGGATCCTTTGCGAAGGCTGCACTGCGATGCATCGGATTGGGCGCGTGCCGGAAGCGCGACAGCGGCACGATGTGTCCGAGTTATATGGTGACGCTAGAAGAGGAACACAGTACGCGCGGGCGTGCGCACATGCTTTTTGAGTTGCTGCAGGGTGAAGTAATAGACGAGGGCTGGCGGAGCGAAAAGCGTCAAGAAGGCGCTGGACCTGTGTCTTGCGTGTAAGGCATGCAAGTCGGAGTGTCCAGCGAACGTTGATGTCGCGACATACAAAGCGGAGTTTCTAGCACACTACTACGAGGGCAAAAGCCGGCCGCTGCACGCTTATGCTTTTGGCATGATTGACCGGTGGGCACGGCTGGCATCTCTCGCGCCTGCGACGGCCAACTTCATGAGCAACGCGCCGGGTGTGAACCACCTAATGCGAAGAGTACTGAATCTGGCGCCGCAGCGGCAGATTCCTCGTTTCGCTTCCAGAAGCTTCCAGCAATGGGCCCAAAAGCATCGGACCGCTATTTTAGGTGGAGCAGGCGAACACACTTCAGCGAACAATGGACGCGAGGTAATTCTGTGGGTCGACACGTTCAATAACTATTTTCACCCCGAAACGAGCCGAGCTGCGCTGGAAGTCCTAAGGCAGGCAGGCTTCCGCGTAACAATTCCCCGAAACCATCTATGCTGCGGGCGGCCGATGTACGATTTCGGTTTGCTCGACAGGGCGAAGCAATATCTTCAGCGCATCATGCACATCCTTGGCACACAGATTGATGCTGGAACCCCGATCGTCGTGTTAGAGCCGAGCTGTGCCTCCGTTTTTCGTGACGAATTGCGAGGGCTGTTTCCGAACGACTCGCGCGCCGAGAGGTTGCGCCACCAAACTTTTCTGCTCAGCGAATTCCTGCAACATCATGCGCCTGGCTATCAACCTCCGCAGCTATCCCGAAGAGTGTTGCTCCACGGTCACTGCCATCAAAAAGCACTGATGAGAATGGACGATGAAGAGGCGCTACTTCGACGAATGGGTTTTGATTTGGAGTCACTCGATTCCGGCTGCTGCGGCATGGCAGGACCCTTCGGTTTTGAGAGGGATAAGTTCGCGATATCGCAGGCGGTGGGTGAACGAGTGCTACTGCCAGCCGTACGGCAAGCACAGCCCGACACGCTTATCGTTTCCGATGGCTTTAGCTGTCGCGAACAGATATTCCAAGCCACAGGGCGGCAAGCACTGCATTTGGCAGAGATCATTCAGTTGGCATTGCAGCAAAACGATTCGCGTTGATGCCGTGAAACGTAGTTCAAAGGAACAGGCAGCGGAATTTGTCCGCGCGACGGAGGGCACTTCAAACCGTCATCCTGGATCTAATCCGTCTTGAGAACGTTCTTGAACGGCGGCGCTAGCAATCCACTTTCTCCGAGACTCGTCGGTCACCATACAATGAATTGTTCTTGGGCGGGTTTCTGACTCAAACAGACGGAGACAACTGTGGCCACGATTGCATTTCTTGAATGCACGAAGTGTGGAGATCATATCAATGCGGACGAGCCGCAAACCGTGTGTTCGCGTGATGGCGGCTCGCTGTATGTCCGCTACGACATGCGCCCCTACATCGGCAAGTTGAAGCCAGAGGTCTTCTCGGGGCGCTCGGGAAGCATGTGGCGTTATGCCGAGGTCCTGCCGGATGTGAAGCCTGTGTCTTTGGGCGAGGGGCAAACCCCCTTGATTCAGAGCCGGCATAATGCGAATTTGTTTATAAAAGACGAGGGTATGAATCCCACCGGTTCCTTCAAGGCGCGTGGGTTGAGCGCCGCCGTGACGATGTGCAGGGCGTACGGTCTGAAAAAGATTGCAATCCCTTCGGCAGGCAACGCGGCAAGTGCACTGGCTGCTTACGCTGCGGCAGCAGGGATTGAGGCCTACATATTCATGCCCAAGGACGTACCTCAAGCGAACCTGGTCGAGTGCAAAATGTACGGCGCAAAAGTAACGCTGGTCGACGGGCTCATCAGCGATTGCGCTCGGATTGTTAGAGATCGGATGAAGGATGAAGGATGGTTCGATGTTTCCTCGCTTAAGGAACCCTTCCGCGTCGAAGGAAAAAAGACCATGGGGTACGAGCTGAGCGAGCAGCTGGGCTGGAAACTACCCGATGCTATCTTCTACCCGACGGGTGGGGGTGTGGGATTGATCGGCATGTGGAAGGCCTTTGATGAAATGCAGTGCCTCGGTTGGATTGGACCGGAGCGGCCTAAAATGATCTCCGTTCAAGCAGCGGGATGCGCTCCAATCCCGAAAGCCTGGGAAGAACGCAAACAGGTGTCAGAGTTCTGGCAAGGCGCGAAAACCCTTGCCGCGGGATTGCGAGTGCCGAAGGCGTATGCCGACTACATCATTCTCGACATATTGAAGAAGAGCGGCGGCACAGCCATTTCGGTCTCGGATGATGAAATTGTGAAAGCGGTTCACGAGTGCGCGTCGACGGAAGGAATATTTGCGGCGCCGGAGGGTGCAGCGTGCTTGGTCGCGCACCAGAAACTGACTGCCTCGGGCTTTCTCAAGCCGAATGAAAAAGTTGTACTGTTCAACACAGGATCGGGCCTGAAGTACATCGACATATTTGCAGAGCAGGTGGGACGGACAACCTAGGATCAAGCGTACGAGCTAGCCGGCGTTGCGCTTTCGTAAATGGAGAAGCGCTAGGGAACTAGAGCTCTGTTCGCAAAACGGCCGTCAAGACTTCACCAGAGGCATCGTTAATGTTGTCACGCTCGGGCGACGCGCGAGCAAGCCGTATGGTCTCGAATTCCGACTCGATCACGGTAGCGGGCCGTACGAAGCTTCAGGTCATCTGGGAGCTCAGCGTCAAGAAGATGACGATAAGACCTGCGGCTGGCAACGGAACTCATGAGCATTCGTTCGCGCGTGCTCATGGGTTCGCGATCCCTGCGCCATTTATACAAATGTAGCCACGACTGCTGGTGAGCCGCGGCCAACTCAGGGCTTCGCCTTCTGGGACGATGAGACCTGCGTCCTCGGGCGATCAGGCTTGCCTCCCCGTGCTGCTGTTCCTGACCATGTGGATTCTCGGAAACTGATTTGTCTGATTCGCGGTTGGTGGTAAGTTCGTGCCGCGATGAGGCGCCGTTGTTGTGCGGAGAAATGGAGGCGGTGCGTTGAGGAAAATTGCATTCTTGTTGTTCGTGGTGGGAGTTCTTGCGCTGGGTGCCGTGCGGCGAGCGCCGGCGCGTTCATCAACCGGGGCGCAGGCGGGCGGCGAGTGGGTCGCGCTTTTCAACGGGAAGGATTTGAGCGGGTGGAAGAATAATGGTGATGAGAAGTGGGTCGTAGAACGGGGAACGATCCTGTGCGAAAGCGTGGCCAACAAATACGGCTACCTGACTACGGAGAAGGCGTATCGCGATTTCGATTTGCGGTTGAAATTCAAAGGCGAGGCGGCGGGGAACAGCGGGGTGTTTTTCCACTCGCACATCACGGGCATCGACCCGGAGCATGGTCCGGACATTGAGGGGATGCAGGTGGAAGTGGACCCTAATCTGGGGAAGCACACCGGCGGGTTGTACGAGAGCGGAGGGCGTGGTTGGGTGGCGATGCCGACGGCGGATGGAGAGAAGGCGCTGAAGCCCGGTGAATGGAACGATCTGGAAGTTACGGTGCGGGGCAATCACGTCGTGACTCGCGTCAATGGCGTTGGGATTTCGGATTTTACAGATACGGCTCCGAAGTTTACCGACGGCGTGATCGGGTTGCAGATTCACACTGGCGGCGGCGTGAAGGTGAGGTGGAAGGATATTCTTATTTCGGAGAAGTAGAGGAGTGGATTGCGGGCTTTGGGGCGATCCCCAGATCGCTCGTGCTTGTCATGGTAAAGAACAAACAGAATCGTCGGGCGTTTCTTCAAACTGCGGCGGGGGCTTTGGCGGCTGGGATGAGCCCGGCGGCGCTTACCGCGGCGAAGAATAGCGCTGGTGCTGCGCGGGGGCGACTAAGGCCGACGGCGGGGGCCGGGCGCGGGCGTCCACCAAGGCAACGAGAGGTAAGAAGCCGCTGCGGCTCGGGCTGATCATCGACATCGGCAAAGACCCTGAAGCAGCGATGGCGAAGGTGCGTGCGCTTGGCCTGCCGACGTGCCAGGTGTTCCTGAGCGAGATCGAGCCGGGGATTGCGGGCCGCTTGCGTGCGGCGCTGGATGCGCGCGAAATTGAGGCCACGTCGCTGGTTGTTGGCGGACCGGGACGCGAGGTGTGGGACTTTTATCAAGGGCCGCTGACGATTGGGCTGGTGCCCCGGGAAACGCGTGCGGCGCGCGTAGCGCACCTCAAGAAAGCATCGGACCTGGCGAAGCAGTGCGGAATCTCCGCGGTGCAGACGCATTGCGGATTCATTCCCGAGAATCCCAACGAACCTCTGTATAAGGAGACGGTGGAAGCGATGCGCGAAGTGGCGGCGTACTGCAAGCGCAACGGGCAAAATTTCCGTTACGAAACGGGGCAGGAGACGCCGATCACGCTGGTGCGGGCCATTCAGGACGTCGGGATGGACAATCAGGGCGTGAACTTCGACCTGGCGAATTTGATTCTGTACGGCAAGGCGAATCCGGTGGACGCGATCGAGATTTTAGGTCCGTACGTGCAGGGGATTCACGCGAAGGACGGCCTGTGGCCGACCAACCCGAAGGATTTGGGAGAGGAAGTTCCGATAGGCAAAGGCAAGGTGGATTTTCCGCGGATCATAGCGCGCTTGAAGGAAATGAAATACCGAGGGGCGGTGACAATCGAGCGGGAGATTTCGGGTCCGCGGCAGATGGAAGACGTTCGGGCGGCGAAGGAGTACTTGGAGAAGCTGATCGGATAGTTGCGGCGAATGTGAGGTCACGGAACTCTGTACGTACAGGAGGAGTTATGCCGGAGGACGCAAGACTGGGATTGAACTTCTCGGACAACGTTGACCGAGTTGACCGGCGGAAATTTATCGGGGTGGCCGCGGCGACGGCGGGGGCGATGTTCATTAAGCCGAGCCTGGTGCATGGCACGGCGGCTAACTCCGCTGTGCGAGTGGGTTTGCTTGGGTGCGGCGGGCGAGGGACTGAGGACGCGACGAATCTTGTCGATACCGGCGGCGCTCGCGTGGTTGCGCTGGCAGATATGTTTCAAGATCAACTGGACACAGCGCGGACGCACTTTGACAAGATTCAGCAGGAGAAGGGCTACGCGGCGCTGGAGGCGGCCCAGCTTTTTGTAGGGCCGAGTGCCTACCAGAGGATCGTGGCATCGAAGGAGGTGGACGCGGTGGTGATCGCGACGCCGCCTTACTACCATCCGCGGCATCTGGAGGCAACGGTGGCGGCGGGTAAGCACGTCTATTTGGAGAAACCGGTGGCGGTGGACGTGCCGGGCGCACTGAATGTAGTGGAAATTGGCAAGCGCGCGGAAGGGAAGCTCAGCCTGGATGTGGGGTTTCAGATTCGCGATTGCCCTCCGTTTGTGGAAATGGTGCGGCGCATCCATGGCGGTGCACTGGGGAATATTGTCTGCGGCGAAGCGCACTACCTGACAGGCTATCTGGATCGGCCGGCGTGGCCGAACGCTTCGGCGGTGGAACGCAGGCTGCGCAACTGGGTATACGATCGCGCGCTGTCGGGCGACATCATCGTGGAGCAAAACATTCACGTCATCGACATTTGCAACTGGATCCTGAAGGCGCATCCCCTGAAGGCTTCGGCGACGGGCGGGCGGCTCGGGCGGCCCAACGACGGGGACGCCTACGGAAACTACAACGTGATTTTTCACTACCCGGATGGCGTGGATGTGACGTTCAGCTCGACGCAGTTTGCGAAGGGCTGGTGGGACGTCACGGAGAGATTTTTTGGGACGAAAGGCACGTCGCAGTCGCCCTACACCGGACCATTGGGGATTTGGGGCGACGAGGCGTGGCAGTACGCGTCGCCGTCGAAGGACACGGCAGAAGCGAAGGCATTCTCGGCGACGGGTAGTTTCACCTCAAATCTTGAGTTCGCGGATGCGGAAAAGAAGAAAGCGTTTGTGGAGAGCATCACCAGCGGAAATTTTCACAATCAGGCGGCGAAGGGCGCCGAATCCGCGCTATCGTGCATGATGGCGCGCACGGCGGCGTATACGGGACGCGAGGTCGCGTGGGACGAAACGATGAAGTCTACCGAGGTGCTGGATCCGAGGATTGACTTGAACGCGCTGCGGTGAGGTTGCGTGCCCGGCCGTTGAAGTTGTGTTCAGAGGCCGACCTCCGCAGGGGGAGGTCTTAAACCGGAAAGCAGGTGTTATGGTGGTGGCAACAGGTCCAAGAAAACCAGAGGCGAGTCCAGGATCCGTCGGCAAGCAGACGGGAGATCAGGCTGTGTCTCCGATCGTTCCATTCCTCGATCTAAAGGGGCAATTCGCGGGCATTCGCGAAGAGGTACTGACTGCGGTGACGCGGGTCTTGGAATCCCAGCAGTTTATTCTGGGAGCCGAGGTGGAGGCTCTCGAACATGAGTTAGAGTCCTATGTCGGATCGAAGAACGCGATCACATGTGCCTCGGGTACCGACGCTCTCCTTCTGGCCCTGATGGCGGTGGGGCTCGTGCCGGGAGACGAAGTAATTACCGTGCCCTTCACGTTTGTCGCGACCGCAGCTTGCATCGCTCGACTGAACGCAAAGCCTGTGTTCGTGGACATCCTGCCTGGAACTTACAACATCGATCCGGCAAGCCTGGAAAAGGCGATCGGCCCGCGCACCAAGGCCATTCTCCCGGTCCATTTGTTTGGGCTGGCCGCGGAAATGGAATCCATTTCGGACATTGCCAAGCGGCACGGAATTGCCGTAATCGAAGACGCGGCGCAAGCTATTGGGTGTCATTACCAAGGCAGAGCGGTGGGGACACTTACGGCCATGGGATGTTTTAGCTTCTTCCCCACAAAGAACCTGGGAGGAGCCGGAGATGGCGGGTTCATGACGACGGATGATCCCGCTCTTGCGGACAAGCTGAGAGTTCTGCGAGTGCACGGCAGCCGCAAGAAGTATGAGTACGAGCTACTGGGTATCAACAGCCGGTTGGACGCTTTGCAAGCAGCGATTTTGCGAGTCAAGCTGAAACACCTTGACGAATGGACGGCCGCGCGGCAGCGCAACGCCGAACAATACAGGGCGCTGTTCGCGGAATACGGATTGCAGCGTTTGGTGAGCCTGCCTGCGTTGCCAACTAAAGGGATGCACGTCTACAACCAGTTTGTGATTCGCACAGTGCAGCGCGATGAGCTCCGAGAACATTTGCGGCACGCGGGCTTTCCGACTGAGATTTATTATCCGGCTCCCTTACATCTGCAACCGTCATTCGCCTACCTGGGGCACAAAGAAGGCGACTTTCCGGAAACGGAGTCAGCGTGCCGCGAGGTCTTGGCGCTGCCGATCTTCCCGGAGCTTACGCAAGGTCAACAAAGAATGATTGTAGCGGCGATCGCAGACTTTTACAGGGGACAGAAGTCTTTGCCAACGTAATCAACCCCGCAGCCGTTGAAGTTGTGGATCGAGGTGAGAGGATGCGCAGATCATCGCGACGCGAGTTCCTGAAGACCTCTGTTACAGCCACGTGCTCGGCGGGCTTGGGTAGCAGCGCGCTGGTGGAAGTTCTCGCGGCGGCGCCCGCTGCGTCGCCCGGCGCCACGCATTTCATGCCGGCAGCGGAACGCCTCGCGCTCAAGAAGGGCATGGTGTTTGACATGCTGCCCGGCAGCCTGAGCTATGCCGACCGGTTTAAGCTGGCGCGCGACGTGGGGCTTGAGGTGGTGCAGGCACCGACGACGCCGGATCAGCATCAGGCTGAGGAGATGAAGAAAGCCGCCGACGGCGCGGGCATTCGCATCGATTCGGTGATGAATATGGATCACTGGAAGTATCCGTTGTCATCAAGCGACCCCGCGGTCGTCGAAAAGAGTTTGACGGGAATGCGCACGTCGCTGCAGAACGCGAAGCTGTGGGGCTCGGATGCGGTGCTCCTGGTTCCCGCGGTGGTAAATCCGCAGACGCCTTACCGGGAGGCGTGGACACGCTCTCAGAAAGAGATCCGGAACCTGATTCCTCTTGCGGAAGAGCTCAAGGTGGTGATCGCCCTCGAGGAAGTGTGGAACAAGTTTCTACTGAGCCCGCTCGAAATGGCGACCTATATTGGCGAATTCCAGAGCAAGTGGATTAAGGCCTGGTTTGACGTCGGCAACGTGATGCTTTACGGGTATCCGCAGGACTGGATTCGGACGTTGGGCAAGAGCATCGTCAAGGTGCACCTGAAAGACTTCAAGCGCAAGGAAGACGGATATGCGTGGGTGAATCTAGGCGACGGCGATGTGGATTGGGCTGCGGTTCGGCAGGCATTTGCTGATGCCGGCTACTCCGGAAGCGTCATCGCCGAACTCAAAGGCGGGGACGAGGCATATTTGCGTGACGTGAGCAACCGGATCGATAGATTGCTGCTGAGCTCGTGAGTGCGGTGCACACCTAGAGTTATGTACTCTTTCGAAAAGGATTTAGTTTGGCGGCTGATTGCGGGGCTGATGCTGTGCGCGCTTTGCATGAGGCGGGCGGGTGCGCAGACAGCGGCGCCGTCGAAGCCGATCCGCGTCAAGGTGGTAGTGGTTGCGGCGTTCGAACGCGGGGAGGACACGGGTGACGCCCCAGGTGAATTTCAATTCTGGGTGGAACGCGAGCACTTGGATCAGATACTTCCGCTACCTGCCGGTTACCACCACCTAAGGATGAATAAGGATGGAGTGCTAGGGATGGTGACGGGAGTGGCGACGGCGAAAGCAGCAGCCTCGGTGATGGCGGTGGGCTTGGACCCCCGGTTCGACCTGACGAAAGCGTATTGGATTGTGGCGGGGATTGGCGGAGGAGACCCGGCGGATGTGTCGTTGGGCTCGGCGGTTTGGGCGGATCACGTGATCGACGGCGACTTAGCGTTTGAAATCGATGCGCGACAGATTCCGGACGGCTGGCCCACGGGCTACGTGCCGTTGCGCAAAGAGACGCCTTACCAACAGCCGGTGCGCAGCGATCTGGAAGGGGAAGTTTACTCGTTGAATCAGGATCTTGTGGGATGGGCGTTGCGCCTCACACGGGATGTGGCGCTCGCGGATTCCGACGCTTTGCGCGCTTCAAGGGCGCGGTTCGTGGGATTCCCGAACGCGATGAGGCCGCCGTTCGTGACCAGGGGTGACGCGCTGTCTGCCAGCACGTTCTGGCACGGGTCGAAGATGAATGAGTGGGCCAACGAGTGGACGCGGTACTACACGGGAGGCAAGGGGAATTATATGGTTGCGGCCATGGAGGACACGGGGACGCTGCAGGCGCTTACGTTTCTTAGTCAGGCGGGACGCGCGGACCTTCAACGTGTTTTGGTGCTGCGTACGGTGAGCAACTACGACCGTGAAGCGCCGGGGACGAGTGCGGCGGAGAGCCTGAAGGGAATGGTATTTGGCAACTATTCGGCATACCTGCCGGCTCTGGAAGCGGCTGAGGTAGTTGGCGATAAGGTGGTGCGGGACATTGTGGAGCATTGGGGCGAGCGCGAATCCGTGGTACCTCACTAAGGAGGGTTCGCGAGGACTGAGGCAAAGGAAGGATAGGGCGGGCAGGAAATAGCCGGCCGAGCCGAAGAAGGCCCCTAAGCGGAGCTAGCGCGGGTGAGACCCTGCCATTCCTCTTCTTGAGATGTTCCCGCGCGAATCAGATGGACAGCTTCATGGCGATTCTGGGCATCCACTTGTTTCATGACGCGATAGATGTGGTTCTTGACGGTGAATTCGGACAAATTCAAGTTGGCGGCAATCTCTTTGTTGCTCAGCCCCATGGCGACCAGAGACATGAGCTGTCGCTGGCGCTGAGTCAGTTCGAAGCGCATGCCCGCGCGCTGTTCGGCGATGGCAGCCTTTTGGTTGGCCTCGCTGGAGATGGCTTGGAACAACACTTTGCAGAATTTGGCGGGGCAGATGGCCTCTCCCTGAGCGACGGCGCGGACGGCGTCAAGTAGTTCGGAAGAAGAGGCGTTTTTCAGCACGTAGCCATTTACACCCAAGCGCACGGCTTGAAGAAAGATGTCGGAGTCCTCATCCATCCCAAACAGAACAACCCTGATCTGGGGGACGGATTCGCGGACGTCGCAAATCAGATCGTCTGATTTGTGATTAGGGTTTAAGCAGTCCAAGAGCAGCAAATCGGACTGGGCCGAGGCAATGTGCTCGGGAACGGAGTCGGAGTAGGAATTCTCGCCGACAACGGTGAGATCGCCGCGCTTGCGGAACAGGCGGACCAAGGTCTCGCGAAGGAGACGATTCTCGGCTACAACGTAGACGTTCGTCGATGAGAGGCTTATCGTTAGTTTGTACCATGCAGAGCCCTCAGAGCCCTCCGGTAATGATGAAGCGTATGCTGCCTATCCTTAGTAATATAGCCCAGCTGGGGGAGCCTATTATCACGCAAAAAATTGTTGCAGCCAAGTTAATTGGCTGTTAGCTAGCCTGTCAAGGTTATAGCGAAACGCTTTTCCTCAACAGTAACGTAGTACTAACCCCTCGACCCTTGAGAAGTTGTTAGTACTTCCAGGGTACCGGCGTTACGGAGTTCTGATGCTGAGGGCCTATGCTGGGTTGGCCCACGAAACAGGTCTTCTTTAAGTCTTTTCTTTCCTTCATATTCGCGAATACTTAGGGGAACGAGGAGTAACGACATGGACAGGTCGATTCGCATTCTGGTGGCCAACCGTCCGAAGCTGATGCGGGAGCTGATTCTGGCGACTCTCGCGGACGAGCCGGGTATCGAGATTGTCGGAGAAGTGTCGGAGGAGGGCGAGATTCGCGACCGCGTGCACCAGACGTCGCCCGACTTGCTGGTTATCGCGCTTGACGAACCGTCGAAGAGGCCGGTCATCTGCGACACGCTGCTGCGAGACCACCCTGGGCTGCGGATCATTGCGGTCGCGTCGCAAGAAAACTGCAGCGTATTTTATTGGGCATCGTTTGATATTCATTCCAGCGAAATTGAAGCGTCCGAACAGGGCATCTTGAACGCGGTGCGAAACATTACGCCTGCGAGCGCGGGGGAGTGTGTGTAATGCGCGGAATTTGTAAGCGCGGGCTGGGTTTCGTTTGCATATTGGGGGTTTCGCTCTTGTGCTGCGTCGCATCGTGGGGACAAGAGAAGCGTCCGACACCGATGCCGAACTCCGAGCTTGGACGGGAAAATTTGAGCCGGGTTGCAGCGTCGGCGGCGGATATCAAGACGATCCTGGCGAAAGACACGGGACTGATGGTGGAGTTGAAACGGTGGGTGGCGAAGGATGCGACCACACACGGGCAGATCATCAGCGAAGCGGATCTGACCGACGATGCCATCTTCGATCGATTGCAGTCCGATGTGCAGTTCCGCTCGGTGGCGACGATGCTGGTGCAGCGGTATGGATATCTTGTTCCGCAAGTAAATCCGGACTCCGCCGCAGGGAAAGAACAAGAACTGCTGGTCAAGGAACGCGCGAAGTGGATTGCGCAAAATGAAGAGGAAGAATTAGCAGCGGCGCGGCAGCAACGAAACGCGAGGGACCTGCGGAACGCAGGGTATTGCGATCCGCAAGCCGACGCGCAATGCGCGGGGCGGCAGGGTCTGGAAGGAGAGCAAGGTCCCGCGCAACAACGTGAGCAACAACAGGAGCAGGGAACTCCACCGACGAGAAATGGACCGGAAGAATCGAATCCGCCGAATGCCCCGCGGAATACCGGAGGTCTAGTGGAGCGCGCCGGGCTCACGCAGGGCGAGGACGAGACCTCGGGTGCGTTTCCAGAACTGCCACTAGGTGGCGCTTACGAACCGGCTCCGTCTTTCGAGCCCGGCAACGGCGGGGCCGGCGGAGATTTGGCGCTGCAGGCCAGCGCGGAAACGGAAGGGCAGGGCGGCAACCTGTTGCCGGTGGCGAATCCGGAAACGCGGAATGGGGTCGACACGTTCGCGACCTTTGGAGTCGGAGCGAGCCGAGCCCCGGCCACCACCCCGAATACGTTGCGCGGGAACCCTCGGGAAACGAATCCGCCGGTTTCTGCTTCTGCGGCTACGTCTTCTTCTTCGTACAACTCGATGCAGCCTTATGGACGCAGGTATCAGCCGAAACCGCAGCCACCGGCGCCGGAACTCGTGCGAGCTGCGAGCCCTTACAACGATATTCCTTCGCTATACGATATGTATGTCCAGGCGATACCACGGCCCGCGACCCCCAAGCGGTTTGGGTCGGAAGTTTTCGAGAACGGAACGCGCGATTCGCAGTTCATTCCGATGGACCTGCCGGCAGGGCCGGATTACGTGGTGGGGCCGGGCGACGGTTTGTCTATCAATCTATGGGGCGGTGTCAGCACACGGATCTACCGGGTCGTGGACCGCGAGGGTCGCGTAAGTCTTCCGGAAGTTGGTCCTTTATTGGTGAGCGGCAAGAGCCTGGCGGAAGTTCAAGAAAGTATGCAGGCGACTTTGCGCACGCAATTCCGCGAGGTGTCCGCCGATGTATCGCTGGCCAGGCTGCGGACCATTCGCGTGTATGAAGTTGGTGATGTCGCAAATCCCGGAGCATACGACATCAGCTCACTTTCAACTCCTTTGAATGCGCTATTTGTCGCCGGGGGGCCGACGCAAAAGGGCTCGCTGCGAATTGTGAAGCACTATCGGGGTAGCCAGCTGGTGGAAGTCGTGGATCTGTACGATCTGCTGCTCCACGGCGTGAAGTCTGACCTGCAACGGCTGGAAAACGGCGACAGCGTGCTAGTGCCGCCGATCGGACCGCAAGTTACGGTCGAGGGGATGGTACGGCGCCCCGCAATCTACGAGCTGAGGGACGAAAAGAATCTAGCCACAGTGCTTGAGCTGGCGGGCGGCCTGCTTCCCGCGGCTACGTATAGGCACATCGAAGTGCAGCGGCTGGTGGCGCATCAGGGCCGGACGATGATGGGCCTGGACATTCCCGAAGTTGACAGCGATTTGGAGGCTACCAAGAAACTTGAGGCGTTCGAGATACACGATGGCGATCGCATTCGGGTGTTCCCCATCGCGCCTTACAACCAGGACGCGGTATATCTCGAGGGGCACGTGATTCGGCCGGGGCGTTATTCGTACCGCGCCGACATGCGCGTCACCGACGTGATCATGTCTTACAAGGACTTGTTGCCGGAGCCTGCGAACCAATACGCCGAGATTATTCGTCTGAACGCACCGGATTTTCATCCGAGCGTGGAGAGTTTCGATCTCGCGGGTGCTCTGGCGAATCCTTCCCAGGCGCCGGTACTTCATCCGATGGATACGGTTCGAATCTTCAGCCGGTTTGATTTTGAGAATCCGCCGAGCGTCTCTGTTTGGGGCGATGTGCGCGGCCCGGGAACCTACCGGACATCGGGCCAGATTCATGTGAGCGATGCAGTGCATCTGGCCGGCGGAATCGCACCGGACGCGAAGGTGGACGACGCGCAAGTATTCCGGTATTTGCCCGACGGCAAGATGAAGATTTTCAGCGTGAGCTTGAATCTGGCGCTTGAGGGCGATCCGACGGCCAATATTTTGCTGGAACCTCGGGACCGGCTCCTGATTCACCGGAGTCCAGACGCAATCCAGCCATCAAGTGCATACGTGCAAGGTGACGTGGGAAAGCCGGGCCGCTATCCGCTGACATCGAACATGACCGTGGCCGATTTGATCCGGGTGGGTGGCGGACTAAAGCCCAGCGCCGATACGCAGATGGCGGACCTGACGCACTACGACTGGTCGAACCAAGGCGAGCTGACGGGTCGCCATCAGACGATCGCGATTTCCGCAGCGCTGTCTGGGGATCCGGCTTCCGACCTGCCGGTAAGCAATGGCGATGTCCTAACGATTCGACAGCTTCCGGGGTGGAACGACATCGGGGCTTCGATCAGTGTGAAAGGCGAAGTAGGGCACCCCGGAGCTTACGGAATCCGGCCCGGCGAAAAACTGAGTTCCGTGCTCGAGCGGGCCGGCGGATTCGGACCACAGGCGTATCCGTATGGTGCGGTGCTGATGCGGCGGGAAGTGCGGGAAATGGAAATGAACGCGCGCCTGGAGATGGTGCGCCGACTTAAGCAAGAGCAGCTCAATCTTAAGGCTCTGCCCGAGACTGATACGGATCAGAAGAATGCGAAATTGACGGCCATTGCGGAGACGGAGACGACGCTCCAGCAACTGCAGGCGAATCCTCCGATCGGCCGCGTGGTGGTTCGCATTCAATCCAACATACGAGTGTGGCGAAATACGTCCGCAGATGTGCCGGTGCGCGACGGCGATGTGCTGCTCATTCCGAAGAAGGCAGACTACGTGAGCGTGACCGGGCAGGTCTACAACCCGACGGCAGTGAGTTACCGTCCAGGCAGCAGCGCCAGGTGGTATCTCAGCCAAGCCGGCGGATTGACGCAGCTCGCGAACAAGAAGGCAGTTTTTGTGATTCGCGCAGACGGATCGGTACTCTCGGCGAAGAACAATTCTTCCGGATGGTGGTCGGGTGATGCGATGGGCGGCGCACTGCGACCCGGAGATTCTATCGTCGTGCCAGAAATAGCACCGCGGATTGGGAGTCGTAATTGGCAGAATCTCTTCCAGGCGGGGCAGCTTGCTGCATCGGCAGCTCTGGCGGTTGCGTACATCCATCCGTGACGCGGAAGTTCTCGATGCGGGTGAGAATCATAGTACTTGGGTGGGTGGCGGTTCTGGTCAATCTGGCTATCGCTGGGAGGAGTGTTGGTGCTCCGCGGCCGCAGGAGCCTGAGGCCCAGAGTGGCGTCCCTGCCGCGAAGGCTGCACAAGCGACCCAGGAGACCCAGGAAAAAGACAAGGCGAAGCCCGCGTCCGACAGCACTGACTCGGATCAGGACTCGGAGTCAGCTTCGCATCGCGGCATTGTAGGTTTGGGGAAGGATTTTTTGGAAGACCAGAAGCAAATCTGGACGAGCCCCACACGGCTTCGATTCTCGGACGCGGACTGGCTTGTGCCCGTTAGCGGTTTTGCGGCCGGGCTTTTCACTACCGATCGCGATGTGAGCACGCACCTGTCGAACGATCCGAGCACCATCAGCCACTACAAGACTCTTTCTACCGCTGGTGTTGCGGCTCTCGCCGGCGGCGCCGCGAGCCTCTGGCTGTTGAGCTACCCCGCTCACAATGAGCACTGGCGCGAAACGGGATTTCTTGCCGGCGAGGCGGCAATCAACAGCCTGGTGGCGGTCGAGGTTTTGAAGTATTCACTGCAAAGAGAACGTCCGTACCAGGGCGATGGCAGCGGGCCATTTTTCAGTGGAGGCACGTCGTTTCCCTCGGAACACGCGGCCGCGGCGTGGTCGGTGGCGGGCGTTATCGCTCATGAGTATCCAGGAGTGCTGCCCAAGATCGTAGCCTATGGTTTGGCATCGCTGGTCAGCTATTCGCGCATCCAGGGACGGCAGCACTTCAACTCGGATGTCTTCATTGGCAGCATGATGGGTCAGATGATCGCGCAGGATGTATACAGCCGGCATTATGACCCGTCGCTTGGTGGCGGGGAGTGGAGGTCGTTGAGTGCGCTTGCCAAAGACTGGGAGTCTGGCGGCCCGCAGTATCTGGGCACGCCCTATGTACCACTCGACAGCTGGGTTTATCCGGCTTTGGACCGTTTAGCCGCACTCGGATTGATCGACAGCGGATTCGCAGGTATGCGGCCATGGACGCGTCGTGAGTGCATGCGGCAGTTGACTGAGGCGGAAGAGAATCTCGGCAATGTTGGAGGAGACGACACCGAAGAATCGAAGCTCGTGGAAGCGCTTGAACACGAATTTCACCCGGAGGCGGAAGCCACGGGCGACGGGAGTGACCGGGCAGCGTTCCGGCTGGAGTCTTTGTATTCGCGCACGGAGTACATCTCCGGCATGCCGCTGACCGACGGCTACAACTTCGCTCAGACGCAGTTCAATGATTTCGGGCGCCCTTATAGTGAGGGTTGGAACACCATCAATGGCTTTTCGACCTACGCCACTTGGGGCCCGTGGGTGGCGTATGTGCGCGGCGAAGAGCAAACTGCACCGGGCATTCCCGCTCTTCCGCTGGCGGCGCGCGAGGCTATCCAGATCTATGCGGACGTGAATCAGGACGGCCCGCATCTACCGCTGCAGCCCGGAACCCCGCAGCCTTCAGTCGAGCAGTTCGAATTTCTTGAAGCGTACGTCGGGCTCATGCTGTCGAACTGGCAGGTCTCTTTCGGGAAGCAAAGTCTCTGGTGGGGGACGGGGCCCAGCGACGGTGGCTCGTTAGATTTCAGCAACAACATCGAGCCAGTCAACATGTTTCGGATAAACCGGACGACGCCGCTCAAATTGCCCAGCATTCTCGGTTGGCTGGGGCCAATGAGAACCGAGTTTTTCCTGGGCCAACTGGCGGGCCACGAATTCATTTTCAGTCCTTTGGGTCTTGAGGGGCAATGGGGCCAGGCGCTCCCAAAACAGCCATTTATTAACGGTCAGAACATCAGCTTCAAGCCCACTCGCAACTTTGAATTCGGTTTTTATCGGACGACGATCTTCGGTGGCGAGGGTTATCCCTTCACGCTACACTCGTTCGGCCGCAGTCTGTTTTCGACCACCAATACCGTCGCAGGCACCCCCAATAAGCCGGGCAAACGAACATCGGCGCTGGATTTCAGTTATCGCCTGCCTCATCTGCGTAAGTGGGTGAGCTTCTATGGTGACGGGCTGACTTATGATCAATACTCGCCGATTGCCTACATGGACCGTTCGGCGTGGCACGCGGGCCTTTTTTTCTCACATTTGCCTACGCTTCCGAAGTTGGATTTTCGAGTCGAAGGTGTCTATACCGATATCCCCGGCGGGCGAGGCGATATCGGCCCCGGCTCCTTCTACCTCAATGGGACTTGGCGAAGCGGATACACAAACAACGGGTACTTGATCGGAGACTGGGTCGGCCGCGGGGGGCAAGGTGCGCAGGCCTGGACGAACTACTGGTTCAACGCGCGGAACCGCTTGCAATTTAATTTTCGGCACCAAAAGGTAAGTCAGCAACTCATGCCGGGCGGGGGCACGTTGACGGACGTGGGCGCCCGGGGTGACTACTGGGTGCGACCCAATCTCAGCGTTTCCGCATCGGTGCAATATGAACGGTGGTTATTTCCGGTGATCCAGCCAAATGCTGAGCGACCCGTGTCAGCCACGGTGGAAATTCAGTTTGCGCCGCAAAGACTGTTCCGCCGTTCTAACTCCGATGGGACGAGAATCTCGTCTGGAGACGGAGGTCGGCCGTGAGTCAGACGAGCAGCGCGCCGGTCCGCCAACCCGTCCTCGAGGCCCCAGAGCACGATTTACCCGGAAGACCCGGGCCTGAGGAAACGCCGGAAACAAGCGAGAAAACCCTCGCGTACCTCTGGCTGCTTTGGGATCGCCGCGGGTTGCTTTTTCGCGTGGCTCTGTACGCGCTGCTCGCGAGCACGCTCGTCGCGTTTCTCATTCCCGCGCGATATGAATCAACGGCGCGTTTGATGCCGCCGGACAATCAGTCCGTTTCGGGCCTCGCCGCCGCAGCGGCCGCAATGTCTAACGCAGCCGGCAGCCTTGGCGGAATTGCTGGGGATTTACTGGGCATGAAAAGCACCAGCGATGTCTTTGTGGGCATCCTGAGCAGTCGCACCGTGCAAGACAAGTTGATTCAACAGTTTGACTTGAGGAAACTCTATTGGGACCGGCGCATGGAAGATGCGCGGAGGGACCTAGCTGAACATACCGGTATGTCCGTAGATCGCAAAAGCCAGATCATTTCGATTACGGTTGTGGACAAAAGTCCGCAAAGGGCGGCCGCGATGGGACAGGCCTATGTGGAAGAACTGAACCGCTTGGTGGCCGATTTGAGCACTTCCTCGGCGCGTCGCGAACGCATCTTCCTCGAGGGACGTTTGCAGGCCGTCGGCCAGGATTTAGAAGCAGCGGAGAAGGAATTCAGCCAATTCGCTAGCAAGAACACAGCGATTGATGTCAAGGAACAAGGCAAAGCCATGGTCGAGGCAGCGGCGATAGTCCAAGGTCAACTTATTGCCGCGCAATCGCAGTATGAAGGACTCAGACAGATTTACACCGACAGCAACCCGCGCGTGCGGACGGTGAAGGCGCGCATCGACGAACTGCAACACCAACTCGAAAAGCTAGGCGGAAAGGGTGAGAGCACGACGACTGTCTCAAGCCAGTCCGGCGACTCCATGTATCCCTCCATCCGAAAACTGCCACTGCTCGGTGTCACGTATGCAGATCTGTACAGGCGAACAAAGATTCAGGAGGCAGTTCTCGAGACGCTGACCAAAGAGTACGAGATGGCAAAGGTCCAGGAGGCGAAAGAGATCCCAACCGTAAAAGTGCTGGACCCAGCCAACGTTCCCGACAAGAAATCGTTTCCGCCGCGGGTGCTCATCATCTTTCTTGGAACATCTCTTGCCTTGTGTTTTGGCGCCGCCTTTGTGTTGGGCTCGGCGAGTTGGAAAGCCATTGATCCGAAAAACCCCGGAAAACAAATCGCTGCCGAAATCTGGGTTGATCTGAAGGAGCATGGTCTGTTGGGTACCGCGGCAAACGGGTCTGGGCAGAAGGGCATAAAAGAACAGATTTGGGGCAGGTTGGGCCGACGAGGCAGTTCCGAATAAGAGCAATAAAGATTCGTGGTTTTTGTCTGCAACAGAATGTATCTAAATGGGTTAGGTCACACACGGCCCTGTAAGTGACGGGGCGGAGCTGTATCCGTGGTTGGATGCACACGTACAACAGAAATGGCAACTCACAGCGTGACTAGCTCAGAGCCTATGGTTCCACCGTTGGAGCACATGCAGCCCCGCTGGTACGCAGTGCAAACATGCGCCAACCATGAGAAGCGTGTGTGGGAGCAGTTGGGCGTGCGGACTGTTGAAGCGTATCTGCCGCTATATGCGTCAGTACGCCGCTGGAAGGACCGGCGTGTACACCTCCAGGTACCGCTGTTCCCGGGTTACGTCTTTGTTCATTTGGCGCTGCGCGACCGCTTGCGAGTATTGCAGACTCCCAGCGTGGTGCGGTTGGTGGGATTCGGCGGCCGGCCCGCAGCGCTGCCGGATCAGGAAATCGAAGCGCTCCGACAGGGTCTGACGCATGAAATGCGCATCGAGCCGCACCCGTACTTGAAAGTCGGCCAGCGCGTGCGCGTAAAAACGGGGCCGTTGCGTGATCTCGAAGGAATCCTCGTACGCAAGAGGAATGGATCGCGATTTGTGATTTCGCTCGACCTCATCATGCGCTCGGTGGCGGCGGAGATTGACGTCGCCGAATTGGAGCCGGTTCGATGACTCGGCTAGCGTCGGTGAGGTTCAAGAGGTTTTAGCCCTTGCCGTGCATTAAATCCGGTCGTTTCTCCGAAGCGGCCTTCTGACAGCACGAGAAACGATGGACCACAAGATTCAAATTAGCGGAAAGCAGCTGACTAAGAACTGGGGCTTGAATCTCTCAGGTCAAGTCTTGCCCCTGATTGTGGCCTTGGCTGCGATGCCGTTTATCATCAGAGGTTTGGGTCCCGAGCGTTTCGGAGTGCTCTCGATTGTGTGGGCCGTGTTGGGATCGATAACTTTACTTGATCTCGGTTTGGGCCGCTCCACGACGAAATTTGTGGCGGAGTGCCTGGGACGCGGGGATGTTCAAAAGTTCCCAAGTCTCTTCTGGACTTCGTTGTGGTCGCAACTGTTGATTGGCATTGTGGGGACTCTGCTGATGGCCGCTCTGGTTCCCCACCTTGTGGACCGCTACCTGAAGCTATCGGTAACGAATGCAGAAGAGACCAAATCCAGCTTCCTGATTTTGGCTGTCTCTTTTCCCGTTGTGCTGGGGGGGAACTCGATGCGAGGTGTCCTGGAAGCAGCCCAGCGCTTTGACGTCGTTAACTACGTACGGATTCCGACAATGATGTGTATGTTTCTGTTCCCGGCGATTGCGTTGCCTTTTGGTCTACGCCTACCTGCGATTGTG
Source organism: uncultured Acidobacteriota bacterium (assembly GCA_963735525.1). Taxonomy (GTDB): domain Bacteria; phylum Acidobacteriota; class Terriglobia; order Acidiferrales; family UBA7541; genus Acidiferrum. The sequence goes on from CAVTLQ010000004.1 coordinate 42,273, forward strand.
TTTCTTCTGGCGCTTTCGCGGCTCGGTGCGGCGCTGACGTATCTAGCCGTGTGCCTGAGACTGTTTCCATCGGTTCGACGGAATTACTCTTTGGATTATGAATTATTGGGTCCTCTTCTGACTTATGGCGGCTGGGTGTCGATCTCAAACTTTGTGGCACCTTTGCTGGCTTATGCGGATCGCTTTGTCATTGGATCCGTTCTTGGCATGTCCTACGTAAGCTATTACACGGCTCCCAACGAAGCGATCACGAAAGCGTCGGTGCTGCCCGGAACTCTACTGACGACGCTTTTTCCTGCGCTCGCCAGTCTCGAGGCGAGCGGCGCCCGCGACAGAGTTCAGGAATTGTGCTCGCGAGCCCTCAAGTCACTCTTACTTCTGATGACCCCATCTCTTCTAATCGTTTTTGTCTTTGCTCGTCAGATACTTCAGCTTTGGCTAGGAGCTGATTTTGCCGCGCGCAGCGCGGGAGTGCTCCAAATTTTTTGTGTAGGGATTCTGTTCAATTCGCTCGCTTTCGTGCCTTTTTTTCTGCTACAGGGCCTCGGGAGACCAGACGTTACTGCAAAGATCCACATTTTTGAGCTGCCAATCTACGCCCTTGCGCTAGCGATCCTTCTGCCACGGATGGGCCTGACGGGCGCGGCCCTGGCGTGGAGTTTCCGACTTTTCCTGGACGCTTGCTTGCTGTTTGGAGCTGCTTCTTGGCTTAAGTTGCTCTCCATTCGCACGATCTTGGATAGTTCCGTTCAAAAGGCCTTCTTGCTTCTTTGCGGCCTTGGGGCCGCTCTGATCCTGCCGTTCCTCGCCAGTGGAAGGTTATCAACTCAGCTTCTGTTTGTAGGCGCTGTATTGTTGGTTTTTGCGGTTGCCGTTTGGAAATACGTCTTCGATGCCAAAGACAAGGATCTGTTCCTTTCCACCTCACTACAGATTCGTGCAGCTATGGGGAGATCGAAGTGACTCCGCCGCAGAGTGATTCGCTCCTCACGGTACGCAGCGAGGTTGACCCCGGCCAGCGATTCGGTACGCTTGCGAGAACGGAAGCCAAGCGCAAACTTGACGCTTCGGGCAAGGCATTGAAGCGGTTAGTTCAGGCTTCTTGGCAGTGGCTGGGCTGCTTCGTTTACCTTTGTCGAGGCCGCCTTCCCCTTACCATAGGTTACGGAGAGTATCGAGATCGTTGCGTGCGAGAAATAATTCGTAACGACGAAATGCTGCAAGTTTTTAGAGCGGGTCAGGAGTTGCCTGAGGGTTTTGGAGCACGTTTGGACGAGCGAGTTGTTGAATATCCATGGGTGCTCTCCAGGCTGGCCCGATATGGAGAGAAATCGCGTTTTTTAGACGCTGGATCGACGCTCAATCACGAGGCGATATTGCAGCACCCGGCCGTGAAGGCGCATAAGTGGAGTATTCTGACGCTTTCCCCGGAAACAAAGTGTTTCTGGGACCTGGGTGTTTCCTATCTCTATGAAGATCTACGCAGTGTTCCCTTTAAAGACGAATGGTTCGACGCCGTGACCTGTATTTCGGTGATCGAGCATGTCGGAATGGACAATGTAGTTTTCGCCGCGGAGAAGGCTTACCGTGAGAATCGTCCACAGGACTATCTCGGGGCCGTACGGGAGATGAGACGAATCATCAGGCCGGGCGGTTCGCTATTTCTTACCGTGCCTTTTGGCCGGTACGAGCATCATGGCTGGCTACAGCAGTTCGATAGCGGCATGTTAGCTGCTTTGATCTTGGAGTTCCGACCTCAGGAAGTGAACAAGACTTTTTTCCGCTACACGGAGCGAGGCTGGAAACTCGCCGGGGAGGAAGAGTGCAGGGACTTGTCTTTCTCCAATGCTATCCGAAACAAGCATTCCACCGGTAAGGAACGGGTCCGCCGGTTCGACTGGGATTTTGCCGTGGCTGCAAGGGGAGTAGCTTGCATCGAGCTCCAAAAATAGTGGGAACTTGAGTCTTTGGAATCTTTTTGAACGCTGAAGTCAAACTGTCATGAGCGTTAATTCGCAGATAATTGTAAGAGCAAAAAACCCGTTCGCGGCGGCGTTTGGGATCAACAGCATCGTATTTGTTCTCCTCGCCGTCCTTTTTTTGCGCGCGTTGGGAGTGCCGGTGGCCGGCTTTGTCCTGCTTCTCGCAGGAGCGCCGTTGCTGTGGATAGCATGTCGGCGTCCCATCACTGTCCTGGGAGTCGTACTGGCATTTATGCCAGTTTACCCGCTAGCTTTCCTGCTTGCGAAGTTCCTCGGACCTTCCTACATCGCCTTGTTTGAGGGATTCGACCGGGTCGTGCTTTTGCTACTGGCATGCGTTCTCTGGAGGAGGTATGGAGTCAAGCTCGTTGCTCCTGACTGGTTTCTGCTGGCTTGCTTCGGCCTTGCAGTCGTGCGTCTGGCTTTTGGCGGGTCGCTCATCATTTTGCTGGCTGACTTTAGTTTTGTGATCGCGTATGCAGTTGGAAGGGTGGCTCCCCTCACCGCAGCGCAGCAGAAGTTCTGGGCCAGAGGCGCTGTCTGGATAGTCGCGGTTTTGTCCGTGGTTGGCATGAGCGAGGTGTTTGTCCTCGGACCGGGGCCAAGAGGCGTATTGTACCTGAAGGTTGCAGATGGTTTCACACCCGATGGGACACTTGATGGGCGCTTCTTCGCTGATTCGCTTGCGGGCCTCAGAGAATCCGCCACCATGGTTTCGCCGCCTTTCTTCGCACTTCTGTGCATGGCTGCCTTGGTCATCTGGTGGGTGTATCGTCGGAATCCCTTGCCCGCGACTATGATCACCGCTGGCCTCATTTGCTCGGTAACGCGCTCCGCCTGGTTGGGCACGGCAGTGGCAATTGTTGTTTTAGCGGTTGTAATGAAGCAAAGGCAGAGGTTCCTTCTTTATGCCGCGCTGGCTGTGACATTGTTTATTCTCTCGGTTCCGGTTGTCGGTCTCGATGATTATCTTTCGAAGACCAAGAGCGGGGAAGAAGTGTCCGCACAAGGCCATCAGGAGTCGCTGGTTACCGGGCTGGAGTATGTGATAGGCCATCCGTTCGGTGCTGGTCCTGGGAATTACGAGCGCCCAGCCGGTGCAAAGCACGAAAAAGGCACCCCCTTCATGGCCCCTTGGATCGAAAGTAGTTACTTAATGCTTGCGTCAGAGTACGGAGTCCTGACGGGCCTCTGCTTTCTCGGATTTCTACTTACGGCGCTGCGGCTGTCATGGCGAGAGCGGATACCACTCGGTTATGCAACTGTTGGAATATTGGTCGGCTTTGGTGGGGCAATGATGGTTGCTCCGCTTCACCAGGACTTCGCGTTAGCGTCTTGGATCTGGTTTCCGGTTGGGCTGGCCGTTAGATTCTCAACAGCCTTTCAAGGTCGTAGCTGCCTACCGTGAGCAAACGGAAGGGTAGTATTTCTGATGCACGGCGTCCAAAGTTGGTCTCTTGAGTTTAACAAAGCCGACTGAATAAAAACATCGGAGCGAATCAGTGGCTACAGGAGCAGTCAGAACGCCGGAAGTGGAAACGCTGTCACAGTGCTTGCTGTGTGACAGCGCTCGGATCCAAGCGATGGACGCGGAGTACAATCTCAGCCAGTGCGAAGCGTGTGGTTACGTATTCGACAATCCTAGGCCAACGCTGGCGGCGATCATCAACTTTTATTCGACGCCAAAAAAGTACGATACTTGGCTTGTTGCTGAAGATTCCAGGGAAGAGTTATGGAAGCGAAGATTGAAGAAGCTCCTAAGGTATGCCGAGCGTGGCAATCTATTGGATGTTGGCACGGGTACGGGTCAATTCTTGAATCTCGCGAGGCCTTACTTCAACTGCGTTTCTGGCACGGAAGTATCACAAACAGCGCTAAAGATTGCGAAGGAAAAATACGGCCTGGACTTATCCCAGGGGCAGATTGAAGACTCTAACATGCCGAAGGATAGCTTCGATACGATAACCCTGTTTCATGTCTTGGAGCATGTCCCGGATCCGAAGAAGACAATTGGGCGATGCAAAGAGTTGTTGAAGGTCGGGGGTGTGCTACTTGTTTGTGTGCCGAATGATGTTCTGGCTTGGACCTCGAAAGTCAAGATTCTCGGTAAAAGGTCAGGCCTTCGGTCGTTCCAGAAATTTAGCCCAAAGCTTGGCATTCCGCGGGTTTTCAGTTCTAATGAGATTCATCTTTCCCATTTTGCCCCACCGGTTCTGAGGCGCTTGTTAGAGCAGTCAGATTTCGAGGTCGTCGAGGAGTCCCTCGATCCCTATTACGCAACCACTGGCGTCAAGCAGATACTGCACTCCGGATATTTTGCTTTTCATCGCCTGTTTTTTGGCTTAACACATGCCAATCGATATGACACGATCTGGATGATGGTTCGGAAGGTGAACGCGTGAGCGGATTGGAGCAACTTCGAGAGAAGCAGCAAGAAACGTTGCAGGTCGTGAAGACACGAGCCCTGTTCCCGCAAGCATGAAAGTCGGATTTGACGGTCGCTGGTATGACCATTCCGGCGTGGGCAACTATGTTTCCGAGCTTCTTCAAGCTATGGAGACCGAGGGTGGAGGCGGCCTGGAGATCATTCTCTATGAAGACCCCAAGAATACTTTGGAGCACGTAAAGGGCGAACGCATTCGAAAGGTTCCTGTTTACGCCAAGAGATATTCAATTCGGGAGCAGTTCGAGCTTGCACGTCGGTGTCGCGCCGATCATCTCGACGTCCTTCATTCACCCTTTTACGTGACGGCGTGGTTTGCTCCGTGCCCGGTTGTGGTGACTATTCACGATTTGATACCATTCCTGTTCAAGATTTACAGTTTCCCGAAGCAGAAGATGATCAAACTCGGTTACCGGATGGCCGTTCTGAGGGCAGCCCGAGTAATTGCCGACTCGGAAAACACAGCCAGCGATCTCCGAGAGATCCTGGGTGTTCCCAGGGAAAAAATAAGGGTAGTTCATCTTGCGACATCCCGGGATCATTTTCATGTGAGACAAGAAGCAGGCGAATTAGAATACCTCTTCACACGATATGGTGTTCGCCAGCCATATGTATTGACTTTGAGTGCGAAGAACTGGGGGACGAAAAACCTCTCTGTGGTTCTACAAGCGCTGTCGATTTGTCGTCAGCAAATTGGGTCCAATTTTCAAACCGTAGTCGTGGGGCCTCCGGATGGATTCCAAGAGGCTTCCCGCCGGGACGCTGCCGAAGTGGAAAATGTGGTGCTGACCGGATTCGTGCCCACTGCTGATTTGGCGAAGTTGTATCGCGGCGCCCACGTGTTTCTCATGGGTTCAAAATACGAAGGGTTTGGACTCCCGCTGCTGGAGGCCATGAGTTGCGGTTGTGCTGTGGTCTGCTCAAGCGGAGGGTCGCTCGCAGAGGTAGCTGGTGCCGGTGCCGCTCTGGTCGATCCGGAAGACGCGGTCCACATGGGGCAGGCGGTGGCGCGGCTTCTTTGCGATCCCAGCGAACGCCTGCGACAGCAGGCGGGCGCAAAGAAAAGGGCTGCCGATTTTTCATGGGAGGAAGCAGCCAGGCAAACAGTTTCTGTCTATGCGGAAGCGGTGAAACAGGGATGAACAATCAACTCGCAGGACAACGATTTTAGGTTAATTCCAAGGAGGGAGTTCATGCGCGCGCTAATCACAGGAGTTACCGGCCAGGATGGGTCCTATCTCGCGGAGTTCTTGCTTGAGAAGGGATACGAAGTCTATGGCTTGGTGCGCCGGAGCAGCCTGGAGAAGTTCGACCGCATTCAGTTGTGCATCGAGAGGATTAACTTGGTCGAGGGGGACCTGACCGACCAGTCTTCACTCGATTCGGTGATGCATTTGGTGAAGCCCGACGAGGTTTATAACCTTGCGGCGCAAAGCTTCGTTCCGGTGTCGTACAGCCAGCCAGTTCTGACCGCCGACGTGACCGGACTTGGCGTTGTACGCGTACTGGAATCGATCCGAAGACATCAGCCGAAAGCAAAGTTCCTGCAGGCATCCAGCTCGGAGATGTATGGCAAGGTTCAGGAATCGCCGCAAAATGAAAACACCCGCTTCTATCCGCGGAGCCCATATGGTGCCTCCAAGGTGTTTGCTCACTACATCACCGTAAACTACCGCGAGAGTTATGGCTTGTTCGCGTGCTCGGCCATTAGTTTCAACCACGAGTCACCGCGCCGCGGGTTGGAATTCGTCAGTCGCAAAGTTACTTATCAAGTGGCACGGATCAAGTGCGGACTGGCATCGAAGCTTACGATGGGCAACCTGGATGCGGAACGCGACTGGGGGTTTGCGGGCGATTACGTGCGCGCGATGTGGTTGATGCTGCAGCAACCAGCGGCGGAGGACTACGTGGTCGCCACCGGTAAAACACATAGCGTGCGCGAGCTTCTGGAAGTGGCTTTTGCCGCGGCAGGGCTGGACTGGCGAAACTATGTGGAGATGGATCCGAAACTCATCCGCCCGGCCGAGGTAGACTACCTGTGCGGCGATGCCACCAAAGCACGGCAGCAGCTGGACTGGGGGCCAACTACTGGTTTCAAGCAGCTTATCGAAATGATGGTAGCAGCAGACTTGAAGCTCGTGAAAGGCTTAGTTCCTTCGGCGGCCACTGTTACAGCTTGAAACCTGATATTCCATGAAGATTGCTTTCGACCTACGCAGAATCAAGAATCTCGGCATTGGCCGATATATGAAGTGCCTGGTCGAGGCGATCCTTGCGCAGGAGCCCCAGGGGGACTATCTGTTGATTCTTCCCCCTGGTGCGGAGGGCATGATTCAGATCGTAGGAAGCAGAGCGGAAACAATTACTCCCAAGCTGAAATACTACTCTGTTCGGGAACAGATTCAGCTTCCAAGGATTCTCCGCGACCACAAGGTTGATCTTTTGCACGCTCCACATTTTATGCTGCCTTTGGTGCGGCCGTGCTCGTCGGTGGTTACGATCCATGACGTGATTGGCCTGACGTGGAAGGAAGACTTAGAGTCACGAATTGGGCGGGTGTATTACCGTTGGATGATAGCTGCAGCCGTTCGACTGGCAGACAGAATCATTACCGATTCGAAGTTTTCACGGGATGACATCGTCCGCTGCCTCGGCGTCGATCCAGAAAAAGTCCAGGTCATCTATCCGGGAATAAGTCCGGACTTCCAGCAAATCAGCGATAACGCTGAGCTTGAGAATATCCGCGCCAAATACCGGATCGAGGACGATTACATTGTTTATGCGGGAATCTACAAGCGACGTAAGAATCACGCTGGACTATTGCGTGCTTTTCGAACATTCCTTTCAAATGGCGGACGTGCCAACTTAGTCTTGGTAGGCCCGCTGAAGGAGGGGGAACAAGAGCTGCGACGTCTGGCGGATGAACTTAGAATTTCCAAGAAGGTAATCTTCGCTGGTTTTGTGGATGATTACGAGTTGCGGGCGCTCTATTCGGCTGCGAAGGTATACGCCTGTCCTTCTCTCTACGAGGGTTTCGGTTTTACGGTGCTTGAGGCGATGGCGTGCGGGACTCCAGCGGTCTGCGCTGGCGAGACATCGCTCCCCGAGGTCGCGGGAGACGCAGCACTTTATGCTAATCCAAGGAATCCAGAAGAATTCGCCCAGGCTCTGCACGAAGTCTTCACGAATGCCAGTTTGCGAAGCGCGTTGATCGAGAAAGGCAGAAAGAATCTGCGGCGATTCAGCTGGGCAAATACTGCGAAGAAAACGCTCGGCGTCTACGAGGATGCGCTGCGAATCTCCTTGCACAAGACCCGCTTTGGCCTGAGCTCTACCGCGAAAAGTCCCCCAAAATCGATCAGATCAAACTGAAGATGTTCACGGATTTACTGATGTCCGTAAATTTTCAAGGCGGAGGGAACGATGCAAATCTTTATCGACTCGGCGGATGTCAACCAGATTGAAGCTTGGCTGGCGCAAGGTGTAGTGGATGGGGTGACCACGAATCCATCCATTATGTTCAAAGATGGAGTGACAGACCTACAGGCGGGAGCGCTTCGCATCAGCAAACTGCTCGGTGACCGCCCGCTCAGCGTCGAAGTGATGTCGAATGATCAGGAAATCATGTTGGAGCAGGGACGCCTGTTCGCCACGTGGGCGCGAAATATCGTTATCAAGATACCGATTGTCAACGAGTTCGGCGAGTCCTGTCTGGGAGTAATACACCGGCTTTCGCAGGAGGGCATCGCCGTCAACGCGACCGCGATCCTCTCATTCAACCAAGCTATTTTGGCGGCGAAGGCGGGCGCCACTTACGTGAGTATTTTCGCTGGACGCGTGGCAGACGAGGGCAACGATCCCGCGGCCACGATAAAGAACGTCCGGCGATGGCTTGATGACTGGTCGCTTTCGGCGCGCATCATCGTCGGTAGTATCCGCACGGTCATGGACATCCAGAACGCTGCTCTTGCCGGCGCGCACATCGTCACGATTCCGCCACAATTCCTACCTAAGATGGTAGACCACCGTTATACGCGCGAGACCGTTCGTCAGTTCATGCAGGACGCCGAGAAATCCATGGAAGAGATGAGCAAGACTAAGGTGCGCGTCGCGACCCCACGGGGATAATTAGGACTTCTCGAGTGCGATCCGAGTCGGTTTTCCTATGTCAATACTCTCAACGCGCGAATCAATAGCATCTCACGAATCCGAGCTGCTGCGGCCCCAGCCGGCCGCCGTGTCGCAGCACGCCCGGCCTGTCTTTGTCCGGCTTCTGGCGTGGCCACCTTTGCACAAATTCGTGTACCTGGGCGGCGATCTATTCGCGATTACTTTGGCGCATATGCTCGCGTTTCGCGTCGTGAATCATCTTCTCCACATTCCGCCCAGTGCGCTCAACCCGTTCGAATACCACCGCTTCTATATACCGTTTTTCGCCGTGGTTCTCTATCTTTTCGAGGGTTACAAGAGTCCCGAGCTCCGCCGACCCGAGCAGGAACTAGAGAGGAGTTGTAAGGCGGTGGCAGTGAGTTTCTTAGGTCTGGTGTTGTTCAACTTTGTCGTTTTCCGGGCAGAAATGTTCTCCCGCTACCTGCTGGTATCCTGGTTCGTGTTTGCGTGCGTCTCACTGGTGGCCACGCGCTTTACCTTGCGAGCTCTCCATGAGAGGCTCTGGAAGGCGGGAGTGTGCCGGCGGCGCGCTGTCCTCGCCGGCTCCTCGGTCGGACTTGCGCAGTACCAGCAATTGCTTTCTATCCAGCGCCATTACGGATATGACATCGTGGGAGTTTTGATCGACTCCGAAAGGCGAACATCTCGAACCGAAGTATCGACTCATCTGCCCGTGCTGGGTTCCTTGGACCAATGGGAGAACGCGCTGGCAAATGCCGGAGCAAATCTACTAATCGTGGCGCACCCGTGCGGTTCTGGCGGGGATCGATGGCTCGGAGAAGTCTTGCGTCGCTGCAGGGAATTACGCGTAGATGTCGAACTTTACTTCCCTGTTTTGGCCACCGCTAACATGAACTACGAGCACGACGAGTTTTCTGGATGCTCGCGTTTCTACGCCAAACCGCCATGGTCTCTCGCACTACAGCGCGGGCTGAAGAGAGTCATGGATGTGATAATCGGCCTGATCGGCGGCGCAGTCACTGTCCTGTTGATGCCGATTATATTCATCCTTGTAAATCTCGAAGAGCGCGGGCCGTTGTTCTACCGGAGCGCATATCTCGGGCAGGATGGTAGCACCTGCTATTACTTGAAATTTAGGACCATGCACGTGGACGCAGACCGAATCCTAGCGGCGGATGCCGAACTAAACGCACGTTTCCGGGAACAACAAAAGCTGGTTGACGATCCCCGCGTCACGAGGATTGGGCGCATTTTGCGCAAGTTTAGTATGGATGAGTTTCCGCAATTTTTTAGCGTCTTGATTGGCGACCTTACCTTCGTAGGCCCCCGGACAATCCGCCAGCAAGAGGCTGTGCGCTACGGGCTCCAGCTTGGAAAATTACTTTCCGTGAAACCTGGTGTAACTGGATTCTGGCAAGTGATGGGCCGTCAAACGACCACCTACCAGGAACGCGTTCATATGGATATGTTTTACGTCGATCGATGGTCGATCTGGCTCGACCTCGTGATCATCGCTAAGACATTCTGGAAGGTTTTGAAAACTGAGGGTGCGTACTAAGCGAGGAGATCCTAGACGTGAAAATCCTTATAACAGGGGCCGCGGGATTCATCGCATCACACGTGGCAGACGCCTACGTGGATGCGGGACATGAAGTCGTCATCGTTGACGATCTCTCGCGCGGTGCAAAAAGAAACATCAATCCTAAGTGCCGTTTCTACTCGTGTGATATCCGCGACCGGGAGGCTGTCGAGAGCATTTTTCTCTCAGAAAAGCCGTCGGTCATTAATCATCATGCCGCACAGATGGATGTGCGGCGTGGCGTCCGCGAGCCCCTGTTTGACGCGCAGGTAAACATTCTCGGCTCCCTTAATCTGATTGAGGCATCGATTGCTCACGGGGTCAAGCGCTTCATCTACATCGCGACCGCTGGGGCGGGCTACGGAGAACCAAAGCAAATGCCGGTGCCCGAGGACTATCCCATCAACCCCATCACTCCGTACGGAATTAGCAAACACACCGTCGAACATTACCTGTTTACGTTTCAGTTCCTTTACGGATTGGAGTACGTGGTCCTGCGGTACGGAAACGTCTATGGACCGCGGCAAAACTCGCAGGGGGAAGCCGGTGTCTTTGCCATCTTTGCCGAGCAAATGCTGGGTGGCGTGCAGCCCGTCATCTATGGAGACGGCAGCAAGCTCCGGGACTACGTCTACATCTCCGACGTGGTTGCCGCGAATGTTGCAGCGCTCAACCGCGGCACGAACCAAATTTTTAACATTGGCAGCGGCGTTGCTACGCCGGACCTTCAAGTCTTCCAGATTGTACGCGACCTCCTGAAAAAAAACGTGGAGCCGAAATACGTCGCGCGACGACCAGGTGAAATCGATAATATCTCTCTCGATATCTCAAAGGCGAAATCCCTTCTCAAGTGGGAACCGCGTGTCATACTTTCAGAAGGAGCTAGGATTACAGTCGCCTACTTTCAGAAAGAAGCAACCCCGAATGATGTTTCCGCCTTGCATGTAGGATCGTAACGGGTCCGCATGTCAAACCGGATGTTGGGTCAATTGAATCAATCGATTTCGTCAGGGGGCTTATGATTATCACCCGAACTCCGTTCCGGATGACACTCGGCGGCGGAGGCACCGATCTCCCGTCGTTTTACTGCGAGCATGGCGGCTACATTCTGGCCGTAGCGATAGACAAATACATGTTCTTGAACGTGAACACCCCCATTGTGGACGACAAAATTCGAGTTCGCTACACTAGCTCCGAGATGGTGGACCATGCCGACGACGTCAAACACACCTTGGCGCGCGAGGCCTTACGGCATTTCGGGGTCACGCGCGGAATCGAAATCGTTTCGATCGCAGACATTCCCGCAGGAACGGGTTTGGGGTCGTCGAGTTCTTATCTTGTCGGCCTTTTGAACGCCTTGCATACCCTGCTACAGGATCAAGCTACTCCTCAGAAGCTCGCTGAGGAAGCTTGCCTCATCGAGCTAGAAGTTTTGAAGAAACCGATCGGCAAGCAGGACCAATATATGGCGGCTTTCGGTGGTCTGACAGCGCTTCACATTGATCCCAACGGGAGAGTGTGTGCCACGCGCATGGACTTGGATGTAGATTTGGTAGAGAGTCTGGAGCACAACATTTTGATGTTCTACACAAACGAAATGCGCGATGCGACCGCCATTTTGAAGAAGCAGGATGATGCCACGCGCAGCAGGAACCGGATCGTCGTCGAGAGCCTGCGCGAGATCAAAGATATCGGCGTGGAGATCAGTGACGCCATCTCGAAGGGGAATTTACGGCGCTTCGGCGAACTCCTGGACGTCCATTGGCAGTCGAAGAAGCGACTCGCGGAAGGAATCTCCAACCCCCAGATCGATGCCTGGTACGAACTCGCGAAACAGAATGGGGCAATCGGCGGGAAGATCTCGGGCGCTGGTGGCGGCGGTTTTCTTATGCTGTACTGCGAAGACAACAAAGTGCGCTTGCGAGAAGCGATGCGCACTGCAGGCCTTCGAGAGTTGAAATTCCGTTTCGATTTTGAGGGAAGCAAGGTGGTTTTTGATGTCGTTTCTCGCGACGGCAGGCTCGCGCACAATCGCCGTCACAACAATCACGAAGACCGGCTCGCGTTTGCCCAAAAGACGTCTGGCTAGCGTTTGTCTAACGCCGGAGGTCCCCGGTCTGCCGGCAGACACACACGCTCTCGGTTGCTCCTTACCGTGTCTCCTTCATTTATGAAGGCTGTTCTCCTCGACCGCGACGGAGTGATCAACACCTTGGTCCACTACCAAGATGCTGGCGTAATCGATGCGCCTTTCACTCGTTCGCAGTTCAAACTCTTGCCTCGCGTCCCCGAAGCAATCCGCCTGCTGAATGATCTCGAATTGCGCGTCGCGATTGTTTCCAATCAACCCGGGATAGCCAAGGGGCACCTAAAGCCGGAGATGTTGAAGACATTTGACCGCATGATGCTTTCACAGATTCGTGCGGCTGGCGGCCATCTCGATGGTATCTATTACTGTCTGCATCATCCGGAGGCGAAAGTGCGGAAGTTCCGGCAACGATGCCGTTGCCGCAAACCTGAAATAGGATTGTTGGAACAAGCTGCGTCTGAACTAAGGGTATCTTTGACTGAATGCTATATGGTTGGTGACGGCATTCCCGACTTGCTGGCCGGATCGCGTGCCGGCTGTAGAACCATTTTTATAGGTCGTTGGAAATGTGAGATTTGCCAATTCACCGAAGCGCCCGACGCTCGTCCAGCTTTTGTGGCAAGAGACCTTTGGGAAGCTGCACAATTCATTCGCTCAGAAGTAGCAAGAACCGGACCTGTGGACTCTCCGACAAGTTGCGCTACGGCGCAGGCATGACCTTTTGCATCTGTCTCATCTTAAGAAATTGTCCTAGTTGGAAAAGGTAGATTGCATGAGCTACGTCGCCCAATACATTGAAGAAGCCACGACAATCCTGAGTCTTTTGGATCAATCGGCGGTTGAACGCACCGCAGATCTGCTCCTCGGACTACGTGAACGCTCCGGTAGGCTCTTTCTCCTTGGCGTGGGTGGCGGGGCGGGTCACGCCTCCCACGCCGTTTGTGATTTCCGTAAAATTGCACAGATCGAAGCCTACGCGCCCTCAGATAACGTATCTGAACTCACTGCACGCGTGAATGACGAGGGATGGGACACTTGCTACGCCAATTGGCTCCGCGGTTCTCGTTTGAATCAGACAGACATGGTTTTTGTTCTGTCCGTCGGCGGCGGCGACGCGGAGAAAAAGATCAGCACGAACTTGGTTCGAGCCCTGGAATATGCGAAGGGAGTGCGCGCCACGATTTGTGGTGTCGTCGGCCGCGACGGAGGCTACACCGCGCAGGTCGCCGACATCTGTGTGCTCGTTCCAGTCGTGAATCCCTTCACGATAACTCCCCACACGGAATCCTTTCAGGCACTGATCTGGCATCTTCTGGTATCCCATCCGAAATTGAGGGCCGCGGAGATGAAATGGGAGTCGGTCCAGCCCTTCGCCAAAATGTAGGTGCGCCTAAGCAGAGTTCAGTTCAAGCGCTCCGCGAACAATTTTGTACCTCAATGGTGGAAGTCTAACGCAGGAGGGAGCATGAAAGGTGTTGTCCTAGCAGGTGGGACGGGAAGCTGGCTCTTTCCAATAACACGAGTCACCAAATGCCCTGGTTAGCTGCCGCTACCAAATGTCGCTCGTTGATCGCTGGCAGTGTTCTTCCGATCGCATCGCGCGAATATCGCTCCCCTGCTCGGCTGGCTTATTTCGTTCTTTCGAATTCCCGCCTAGCTCAAACCTTCTGGTTTGCATTGCCTGCCTGGCTAACCCAGTTGCAACAGTGTTTTGCCGCTGAACCCATCGATAGTTGCTCGGCAATTGCTGGAACTATCCCCAAGTCTTGGTATCGCGCGTGCCTGCGCCCCAGGGACATTGACTCTCGATTTCGTGTAATAGTCGTGCTATGTCCGAACGCCCCAAGATCCTGAAGGCCGTGATTCCCGCTGCGGGTGTTGGCACAAGGATGCTGCCCGCGACCAAAGCTATCCCCAAGGAAATGCTTCCAGTAACCGGCAGGCCACTGATTCAATTTGCGGTCGAGGAAGCCGCCGCAAGCGGAATCGAGATGGTGATTCTGGTTGTACGAAGCCACAAATCTCTGATCCAAGGACATTTTGCTCGCGATCCTGAACTCGAGTCCTTCCTTCAGAGACGCAACCTGACGCACGCGGCCGAAATCGTGCAGCGCTTGGCGCAGCTTGTGGAGTTGCGTTTCGTTGAGCAGGAGAAACCCCTCGGTCTTGCCCACGCCGTTTGCTGCGCGCGGTCATTTGTGAAAGATGAACCTTTCGTTGTCCTGCTTCCCGATGTGATCACGGTGAATGATGAGCCGGTCACGCACCAGTTGATCCGCGCACACCAGCATCACGGTGGAAGTGTCATCGCCATTCGGGAGGTCGAACCGCATGACGTGGAGCGCCACGGCATCGTTCGAATCGAACCCTCCGCCGGGATTCCTTCAAGCAAGTCTGTCCGCGTTACCGGGCTGGTGGAAAAGCCCTCGGCCGCCGCCGCACCTTCTCGGCTTGGCGTCTTCGGCCGGTACCTGTTGGAGCCGGCCATCTGGGACGCGATCGCACGAACGAAGCCAGACGCGTGCGGGGAAGTTCAGCTCACGGATACGCTGAATCTACTTTGCCAAACGAATCTTCTCTTCGGGCTCTGCTTCGAGGGCCACCACTACGACGCCGGTGACCGCCTGGGCTATCTCAAAGCCAACATTGAGCTCTCTCTTCGCGACCCGCAGCTTCGTCCGTCTCTTCTCGACTATCTGTCAGACCTGCAAGCCTAGACCGGCGTCGAGTCCCGCCTTTTTTCTCCCACAGTCCGCCAAGTCCGCAAATTCAACTTCAACACCCTACTCTCGTTCGATCCACCTATGTTCAACGGGTCTGTGCGTGAGGGGTCTTCGTTTCGATCTTTCGATTCGCCAGTGCTTCGGTGCTTCCAGAGAACGTGTCCGTGCTCTGCTCAGAAATGGTGGTCTAATTCTGATAGTGTTCAGTCGAGCTGTCATATGCAGTTGTAAAGTCACATTCTTGACCAATGAGAAGTCCGCGAGAAATGTAGCGCGGCTGATTCACCACCAAATGGCTTGGTGCCTGAGAACGAGGCTTTAGACGATAGCCATTCCCGCGGTGTCCGTTCCCAAGAACCTAAGCGAGGGGGGCAGCTTAGCTGCTATGCTGCTGCCTGTGACAGATAACACAGAGCGTAATCAGGTTTTCCAATGCATCGTCGCCGAGCTTACTTCGCTTGGTCAAATGATGTGCTTGTAAGTCTTTTGGCGAACCGCAACTCTGACAACGCCACCCGTCGCGTTCGAACACACGGTTTCGGAGAGAATTGTATTCTTCAAAATCGAGCTTCAGTCGAGGTCGTTTCTGGCGCAGTTTCCGCATCGTCCTGTGAGCGCTTGCGCAATTGATTGCGGACAAGGAAGTGTGGCTCTGTCCTCGAAAGCGAAACCTGAGTCTATGGTTCATTCCCGCGAAGGTTCGCACCAGCCAGAAAATCAGCGCAGATCATCTCCAGACAGTACCCCCGAGACTTGTCACTTCCCAGCATGAGAACAGCTGTCTCGATGGCTTTCTCTACGACGGGCAACTGACTCTTGTAGAGCTTGAAGTAGATGATCTCCCAGGGCTCTATGTCCTTCCCCGTGAGGTGCCGTTCGACCTCACCCTTAAACCCCTCCTTCGGCATTCCCTTGGCCTTGTGCAACCAGGTTGCACAATCGAAGGCTTCTCCATCCCTCCTCGCTACCTTGACCAGTTCCACCGCTTTACTCCATCCCACCTCTCGAAGCTGCGGCTTGGGAATCCGCGTCAGATTTTCATGGATCGCCATCAGGTAATAAGCCTTTCGGCGCGACTCCGGAAACCGTCTCCCTAGGAATTCCTCGAACGAGCTCAGTTTCTCCAATCTCCAGTACTGTTTCGACCGCACCTCACACAGATACTCTCCAAGCTCGACAAATTGCACATCTCGTTCCTTCTCTTTGGTCTTTTCCCAGGTCAAGATCTCGTCGATCCTGCCTAGGACGAATCGGGCCCGACGGGGATCGAGTTCCGGTGACACGGGAGGCCGTCCGTTAGTCCACAAGCTCGTCAAGCCAATCAAGGTCACTCGCTCCTGCCTTCCGGATGAGGTTGGCCGCGATTAGCGGCTCGTTGTTTAGGCAAAGCCCCAGATGAGAACAACTCACGCAGCCGTTCTGGGGAAATCGAATACCACTGTGCGAATCAAAGTGACCGGACTCGATCTGGTTTATGGTTGTTTCTACCAGCCGGCCGAACTCCCGACGTTGTTCTTCCGAAATCGACGCCTTCAAATACTGGATCTCTGGTGCATGCTTTCGCACAAAGACGACCAACGCCACCTCGGAAATGCCACTGATCCACGAATAGCAGATGAGCTGTGGGTCTAGTGACAGCAAGCCATCGGGTCCCTCTGGGTACCGACTCGTGGTGGTCTTCCAAAATTCTGGTCCCGGATGCTCCGAGAAAACGGACCCTAACCCAGTTCACTGAGCGATGCTTAGATGTAAAGATAGAGTGCATACCACTATTGGTGCACTTTGTTCTAGCCACCTGGGTCGCTGATCGCCTGCCCGTTGCGCCGTATCTCTCAATTGTCGGCCTTCCGGAGTCGGGCAAGACGACGTTACTAAGAGTTCTAAGTCTGGTGTGCCGTCGACCCCTATTAGTCGCTGACATCACGTCCGCAGCGTTTTACGAAGCCTGTGCGCAAATAAAGCCCACCCTGTTAATCGATGAATCGGGAACCCCGGGCGACAACCGAGCTCTGCGTCATCTATTGCGGATGGGTACTACCCCGGATGTTCTCGCGATGCGGAAGGGCCGGGTTTTTGATGCGTTCGGACCCAAGGTCGTTTGCTGGCGGGAGCCACCTGATGATCCGGCTCTGAACAGCCGTTGCATTGAGATCCAGATGAGAGAGACAAAGAAAACGACCTTGTATAGGCTCACCGATCCGAGCCTAAACGAGCAAGCAATGAGACTGCAAGCACAATTGCTTCAGTTCCGGTTTGAGAACTATAAGAAAGTGGTTGCGCCCACGATCCCCGACGTCCATTGTTTACGTCCTCGGAGCCGCGAATTATTTTACGTCCTAGCTGCGCCCTGCGGCGAAGACGTGGAGATTTGCCAACTTTTGCTGGACTTATTCAAGAATAGAGATCTCTTCACGCAAGAGCCTCTATCTCCCGAGGCAAGTGTTGTGCTTACTGCACTTTTCTCTCAAATTCACCAAACGGCCTACGAGGGCCGTGTGCTCATAAACGATTTGACGACGAAAGTGAATTCGATTTTCGAAGCAACCGGTGAGCGTCTTCGGTTGTCGCCTCGAAAAGTCGGAGCCGTTTTGTCAACCTTCGGGATAGGTTGGAAAAGACGGACAAAGATAGGTTGGACAACTCTCTTGGAATGCGAAGATCAAGCCAGGATTCACGAATTGGTAGAGAAACACGGCATTGATCACAATCTTGTCTTAGGAGCGGATTTGCGAGATTGCCCGCTGTGCGATCGGGAGAAACGCCCGACAGGTACGCAGACGAACGCTACATGACGCATTTACGGTGAACATGGTGAACGTTGTGAACATCTAAAAGGAGAAGGTTACCGAGAGTCACGAAATTCCCAGAATCCGCAGCAGCCACCCAGCTAGCGCCCCGCCCAGCAGCGGCCCAATCACCGGAATCGGCGCATAGCTCCAGTCCGACCCGCCCTTCCCGGCCACCGGCAAAATCGCATGCGCCACCCTCGGTCCAAAATCGCGCGCAGGATTAATCGCATACCCCGTGGTGCCCCCAAGCGACAGCCCGATACCCCAGACCAGGTTGCCCACCAGATAAGCACCTAGCCCTCCAGCGGGGCCCGCGGCCGCCACGTTCTTCGAAAAAATCGCCCCCACCACGAACACCAACACAAACGTCCCAATGATTTCGCTCACCAAATTCGGCACCATGCTGCGGATCGCAGGCCCGGTACAAAAGCAAGCGAGCTTCGCCGCAGCATCCGGCGTTTCCTTCCAGTGCGGCAAGTAGTGCAGCCACACCAGCGCCGCACCCGCCACCCCGCCCAAAAGCTGCGCCGCCAGATACGGCGCCACTTTCCCGAAGCTTCCCGCCCTCACCGCGAACCCCAGCGTCACCGCCGGATTCAAGTGCGCATCGCTGCTTCCGCACGCGATCGCGGTAAACACTCCCGCCATCACCGCGAACGCCCAACCCGCGGTAATCACGATCCACCCACCCCCCTCAGCCTTCGACTTCTTCAACAACACCCCCGCAACGACGCCGTTCCCCAGCAGAATCAAAATCATCGTGCCCAGGAATTCACCCAGGAATGGTGACGTCATCAATTTGGTCCTCTCTCAGCTATCGATCCAATCGAACGATCGCGTAACCGCCTTCTTCCACTGCCGGTACGATGTTTCGCGCTGCGCTTCGTCCAGATGCGGTTTCCAGGTCCAATCGACTGCCCAGTTCGCGCGCAACTCATCCAGTCCCGAGAAAAACTTCACCGCAAGTCCAGCCGCGTAAGCCGCCCCCAGCGCCGTCGTTTCCTGAATCACCGGGCGTACCACCTCGCGATTCAAAATATCCGCTTGGAACTGCATCAGCAGATCGTTCCCCACCATCCCGCCATCCACGCGCAGCGATTCCAGCGCAATGTGCGAATCTTTCTCCATGGCCTCGACCACTTCGCGGCTCTGAAACGCAGTTGCCTCCAGCACCGCCCGCGCCAGGTGACCCTTGTTCGCGTACCGCGTCAAGCCCGCAATCACGCCCCGCGCGTTCTCCTTCCAGTACGGCGCGTACAAACCCGAAAATGCCGGCACGAAGTACACGCCTCCGTTGTCTTCCACACTCCGCGCCAGCGTCTCGATATCCGAGCTCTTCTGAATCATCCCCAGATTGTCCCGAACCCACTGCACCAGCGCTCCGGTGATGGCGATGCTTCCTTCCAATGCGTACCGCGCCGGTTCGCTTCCAAACTTGTACGCGACGGTCGTCAGCAAACCGAAATTCGACGCCACGCGTCGCTCGCCCGTATTCATCAGCAAAAAGCATCCGGTGCCGTACGTGTTTTTCACCTCGCCAGGCCGGAAACACGTTTGTCCCACCAGCGCCGCCTGCTGATCTCCCAGGATTCCCGCGATCGGCACGCCCGCAATCGCGCCCATCGTCGCCGCGCCATAGACCTCGCTGCTCGATCGCACCTGTGGCAGCATCGCGCGCGGAATCTCGAACGCCGCGAGTAGCGCCGCATCCCAATCCAGCGTTTTCAGATCCAGCAGTTGCGTGCGGCTGGCGTTGGTCACGTCCGTGACGTGCACGCCGCCGTGCGGTCCGCCCGTCAAGTTCCACACCAAAAACGTATCGATATTTCCGAACAACAGCTCTCCCGCCGCGGCTCGCTTCTGCGCCCCGGTCACATTCCTCAGAATCCAGCGCAGTTTCAATCCGCTGAAATACGTGCTCAACGGCAACCCCGTCTGCGCGCGAAAGCGATCCTGGCCGCCCTCCTTCGCAAACTGCGCCACATCCTCCGCGACACGCGTGTCCTGCCATACGATGGCGTTCGCAATTGGTTTGCCCGTCTTGCGCTCCCACACCACGGTAGTCTCGCGCTGATTGGTGATGCCGATTGCCGCGAGATCGGACGGCCGCAATCCGCGCTTCTCCAACGCCTCGCCGATCACTTCCTCGGTGCGCCGGAGAATCTCCAGTGGGTCGTGCTCCACCCAGCCCGGCCGCGGAAAGATTTGCTCGTGTTCTTTCTGTGCCACGGACACAATTCGCCCGCCTTTGTCGAACACCATGAATCGCGTGCTGGTCGTCCCCTGATCGATCGCCCCGATATAACTCTTCACTGTGTACGTCCTCTCGATTCCGTTTCTTCCGTGAGTCCGAGTGTTCTCAGGAAGTTGCGGATCTTGCCCGTGTAACTCGCGATGGCCTGGTCCCGCTGCTCCCGCGGCCAGCCCAGCTCTTGCGCAAGTAAATCCGCCACCACCGGCGCCGCCTCGATCGCCTTCCTCCAATCGAACAGTTGCAGCCCCAAACGGCGAGCCAGTATATCCTCGATCGTCTGCGCCATCTCGTTTCGAATCGCGTAAACCACCTGCGCGCGAATATGCGGCAGGCCCGCCACCAGAGGGGCGGCAAGAGATGTGTCCACCCGCGCTAACGCCAGCACCTCAGGCGCGCGCGTGCCAAACTTCTGCGCAAGATGCTGCGCCGTGGCTTCTCCCAGTCCGTAATCTTTCGCAAGGGTCTTCCAGTAGTCCGCCGTGAATCCCGCCGCGCCGGCAAGTGCATGCTCCTTCGTCGGACTCGGCGTCACCCCTTCACCCAGTGCCCGCTGCGCCGCATTGATGGTGTCCTCGGCCATCAATCGATGCGTCGTCCATTTCCCGCCAAGGATGCTGATCAAGCCGCTCCCGGCATCGATTTCTACTTCGTGGTCCCGGATCAATTCCTTCGTGCCATGGCCGTCGCCCGCCGCGACGAGCGGCCGCAAGCCGGAAAGGCCGCTGACAATCTGTTCGACCCGCAGCGGTTTCGCCAAGTAGGGATTGAGCTGCCGCAGAAGATATTCCGCTTCTTCCCGCAGCACGATCATCTTCGTCTCCGGCGTGGCTTCATCGTCGGTCGTGCCCACCAAAAGTCGCCCCTGCCACGGCACCGCGAAAATCACCCGGCCATCCTCGGTTTTCGGAACGAGCAAAGCGTCCTTGCTCTGAAAATCATCCAGCGGGAACAGGATGTGAACGCCCTTGCTCGGCCGCAGTCTGCGGTGCGCGTCGGGTGAAGCCAGCTGCCGGATGAAATCAGACGCCGGCCCCGTCGCGTTGACGAACACCCGCGCTTGAATCGTGAACTCGTTTCCAGCCGCTTGGTCGCGCGTCTTGGCCGTCGTCAATTTCCTCGCCGCGCTTTTCGCAAATTCCGTCACACGCGCGTAGTTCAGCGCCTCGCCTCCCGCTTCCACAAACGTCTGCACCAGGCAAAGGTCATACCTCGAATCGTCGAATTGCCCGTCCGAATAAGAAACCACTCCGTGCAATCCTTTTCCGCAGAGCGAGGGCATTCGGCGCAAGGCTTCCTCTCGCGAGAGAAACCGGCTCGGAAAAAGATTGTCCCGCCCGGCGATCCAGTCGTACATTTTCATTCCCGCCTGGTAGTACAGCGCCTGCGTCCGGCTGAACACCGGCACCAGGAATTCCGCTGCGTGCGCCAGGTGCGGCGCGTTCTTCAGCATGTGGATGCGTTCGCCCAGCGCGGCCTGCACCATCCGATATTCCCCAAGGTCCAGCTTCTTGACCGCCTGCTCCAGGTAACGCACACCTCCGTGAACGAGCTTGGTTGACGCGCTCGACGCCGCCGACGCAAAATCCCCGCCGTCCACCAGCGCCGTTTTTAGCCCGCGCAGTTGCGCATCCAGCGCGCAGCCCGCGCCCGTCGCGCCGCCCCCGATGACGCAAACATCAAAACAGTTGCCTGCAATTCTCTGGATTGCTTCCGATCTTGATCTCATCCGGCCCATTTGGATATGATCCTGGCCCCTGCAACGCAGCCACGCAGTGTACGCATTTTGCTGGGTACCCGCATCTAATTACAAGGGATGATAGAAAGGGAGTTAGATAGATGAAAGTTAAGTCTCAGTCTTGGCGGCGGCTGCTGTATCTTGCCGTTTCCGTTGCAGTGTTCGCGCTCGCAACGGCAGCACCCGCTCCCGCAGCTACCGACGTCGTCACCTTGACGGTGACCGCGGTCGGAAAAAAGCAGTCACCACCACCCATCAAAAAAGACGATGTCGAGTTGTATCAGGGCAAGGAGCGCATGCAGGTAGCGGATTGGCGGCGCGGCGACACCCTGTTCCTCGCCATTCTGATCGACGATTCGCTGGACCGCACAGTCGCGCTCGAATGGAACAATCTCAAAGCCTTCGTCGACGCCCAGCCGCAAAGCACTTACGTCGCGGTTGCCTACACCCGTAACGGCACGGCAGCCGTCGCTCAGGACTTCACCACGGACCACGCGCTCGTTGCCAAAGCCCTGCGCATACCGCTCGGCGGCCAAGGCGCGTTCACCAGCCCCTACCTCTCGTTGCAAGACTGGCTCAAGCGCTGGCCCGACGCGGGCGGCGATCGCCGATCGGTCCTTATGATTTCTTCAGGCGTCGACTACTTCCGCGGGGGTTTCGACCCTCTCGATCCCGATCTCGAGTCCACCATCGAGCGCGCGCAAAAACAAAACATCAATGTCTGGACGATTTACTATCCCGATGAGGGGCACGTTGGCCGCAGATATTTCCGCGTTTTCAACGCTCAAGCCAACCTCAGCCGTCTTTCTGAGGAAACCGGTGCCGAATCCTATTATCTAAGCGTCGAGCGCCCGGTCTCCCTGAAGCCCTACTTCGACGAAATCCAGGAACATCTCAACAACCAATACTTGTTGTCCTTCAACGCCCCTGGTGGTGGAAAGAAAGGCAAGTTCGAGCGCGTCCGCGTCGCCACCGAAATTCCTGGCGTCGAATTCATGACCCCATCGGAGGTCTTTTTGCCCGCAACACAGTGACCCGCGCCGCAGCAAGCGGTCAATTACGCCTTGACAGCTGGCCGCCTATGCGGTACATTACCCTTGTACAAAACTACGTATCCGATAAGCGCCGGGACACCCCCGGCGCTTTTCTTTTGCAACGTTTACCTTGGTTGCCCTGAGGAACGAAGGGAGCCTCGAAGCGCCCCTCCCTTGCTTCAACCCAGGCACAGCGCCGGCAAGCGAAATTACGTAACCCCCGGGTTTCAGCCCGGCGCGTTTCCACCGTCCCACTGCCCAACGCTAACTCCCTTTAGAATCAACACTTGTAAAAGTGATAGAAAACAAACGACTTTAACTCCCCTTAGAATCAACACTTACAAAAAACATAGGGGGAGGGGGAGTAATTTTCTTGCCAACAGTCCGATGTCGCAAAGGCACGGCTTCACACCAGGAAACCCCTCCTGCTTTAGCAGGAAAACCTCCCCTCTTTCTGGAGGTCGGGGTTTTCAGCCCCGACACTGCCTTGTTCTCCACTGGGCTTTAGTTCACCTGCTTGCCCTGAGGAACGAAGGGAGCCTCTAAGGGCCCCCGAAGAGTATGTGTGGCAACGGGAGGGCACGATTTTCAGTCGTGCCGTAAGTGCTTGCGCTTCAATCCGGCTTCAGCCGCTGAGGGCCCTTTTTGCGGGTTGCCACACGGACTCTGAAGTCCCCGTTCTCGCAAACTCGCGACCCCACGTGTGGCTCTTGCCTCGGGTCCTTGCCGGCGCTAGACTACGCCCATCGCCTGCATTGAACCGTTTTAAACAAGGCCAGGAGCCCACATGAGCTGCGGTCCCCGCATCCGCACCGTATCCGACGAAAAGCGCATTCTCCCGCCTTCAGCTCAAAACCCGCGACCGTTGCTTTCACTTGGCCTGCTATCCCTGTTAGCGGCCTTCTTGACCCCGCTTCCCGTCCGGGCGAACAACGAGGTGACCCTCCGCGACGTCTGGGCTGTCCAATCCTCCGCAAAGGCGAATGCCGCCGGAGAGCAAATCTCGCAGGTAGGTTTTGACGCCTCCGGCTGGTACAAAACCTCCGCCCCCAAAACCGTCTTCGCCGTCCTCGTCGAAAACGGCGTCTACAAAGATCCCTACTTCGGCATGAACCTGCGCTCCGTCCCGGGCGTCGAATACAAAATCGGCTCCGAATTCTCCAACCAGGAAATGCCGGAAAGCAGTCCCTACGCCGTCCCCTGGTGGTATCGCACGGAGTTCACCGTCCCCGCGGACTACCAAGGAAAAAAGATCTGGCTCGCCTTCCGTGGCATCAACTATCGCGCCAACATTTGGATCAATGGAAAGAAGGTCGCCGGCTCGGACGAAGTGGCCGGCGCGTTCCGCCGCTACGAATTTGACGTAACCTCGTTTGTAAAAGCAGGCGCAAAGAACGCCGTCGCCGTAGAAGTCTCCGCACCCCACGCAGGCGAGCTCGGCATCACGTTTGTCGACTGGAACCCCACTCCGCCCGACAAAGACATGGGTCTGTGGCAGGAAGTCGTGCTTG
This sequence comes from uncultured Acidobacteriota bacterium, assembly GCA_963735525.1. GTDB lineage: Bacteria > Acidobacteriota > Terriglobia > Acidiferrales > UBA7541 > Acidiferrum. The sequence continues at coordinate 66,543 of CAVTLQ010000004.1, forward strand.
CGGCAACCGGCCCCGTCACAGTGCGTCATCCGTTCATCGAAACGCAGCTCGACCTCCCGGCTACGGACAAGGCCCATCTCACCGTCCGCGCGGAGCTGCAAAATGCGTCCAACGAGTCCGTAAAGGGCACACTGCGCGGAAAGATTCTCGGAGCCTCCTCGCCAATCGAATTCTCCCAGGACGTCGAACTCGCCCCCGGCGAAAAGCGCTCCATCGCCATCACGCCCGAAGCAGCAGCCGCCCTCGCGGTGCGAAATCCCCGCCTCTGGTGGCCCTATCAGATGGGCGATCCATATCTTCACAAACTCTCGCTCGAATTTGTCACCAGCAAGGGAGTGCCATCCGACGTCAAGCAGATCGCCTTCGGCATCGTCCAGACTGGTTCCGAGACCACACCCGAAGGCAATCTCCTCCTCAAAGTAAACGGAAAACCCCTTCTCGTCCGCGGCGGCGGCTATACACCCGACATGATGCTGCGCCTGGACGAATCCCGCCGCGACGCCGAGTTCCGCTACGTCAAGGAAATGGGCCTAAACACAATTCGTCTCGAAGGCAAACTCGAGGACGAATCCTTCATGGAACGCGCCGACCGCGACGGTATTCTCATCATGGCAGGCTGGTGTTGCTGCGACGCCTGGGAAAAATGGGGCAAGTGGAACGACGAGAACCGCCGCGTCTCCGTCGATTCCCTCCGCGATCAACTCCTCCGCCTTCGCAAACATCCGAGCATCCTCCTCTGGCTCAACGGCAGCGACAATCCGCCCCCCGCCGATCGCGAACGCGCCTATCTCGACATCGAAAAGGAAATCAACTGGCCCAAGCCCGTAATTTCATCCGCCACCGCGAAGAAAACCGAAGTCAGCGGCGCCTCCGGCGTGAAAATGTCCGGCCCCTACGAATACGTCTCCGCGAATTACTGGCTCCTCGGCACCAAAGCCGGTGGCGCCTTCGGCTTCAACACGGAAACCAGTCCCGGCCCCGCCGTTCCGCCCCTCGAAGAATTAAAAGCCATGTTCCCGCCGGACAAGCTTTGGCCCATCAACGACTACTGGGAGTTTCATTCCGGCGGCGGCCAGTTCAAGAACATCAAAGTCTTCGCACGCGCCATCGAAGAGCGCTACGGCAAAGCCACCGACGTCACCGACTTCACCTGGAAGTCGCAAGCGATGACCTACGAAGGTCAGCGCGCCATGTTCGAGGCCTACGGCCGCAACAAGTACAAGTCCACCGGCATTATCCAGTGGATGCTGAACAACTCTTGGCCCGGCCTGATCTGGCACCTCTACGACTACCATCTCCGCCCGGCAGGCGGCTATTTCGGCTCGAAGAAAGCGCTCGAGCTCGTCCACCCGCAATTCTCTTACGACGATCGCACCATCGCCATCGTCAACGGCAAGCAAGAGCCCCAAAGCGGATTGAAGCTCATCGCCAAAATCTACGACATCTCAATGAAAGAACGCTTCTCCCGCGAAGCCACCATCGACGTCGCCGCCGACGCCGTCTCCACCGCTTTCGCGATCCCAGAGCCGGCCGATATCTCCACTACGTACTTCCTCAACCTCCAACTCTTCTCTTCCACCGGCGAGACTCTCTCCCGCAATTTCTACTGGCTTTCCACCAAGCAAGACGTCCCCGATTTCACCAAGACCGAATGGTATTACACGCCCCTCTCCGCCTACGCCGACTTCACCGCCCTGCAAACTCTGCCCAAGGTGAAGCTCACCGCCTCGATGAACGTGGCCACCGCAGGCCCAGACACCTCCGCCCGCATCGCCGTGGAAAATTCGTCCCCCGCGTTAGCGTTCCTAGTCCGCCTGCGTCTATTGAAAGGAAAAGACGGCCCGGAAGTCCTGCCCGTCTTCTTCGACGACAACTATCTCTCGCTGCTACCCGGCGAGAAGCGCGTAATCTCAGTAAAAGTCCGCACCGCCGACCCAGCCGGAGCCCAACCCACCCTATCCATCGACGGCTTCAACATCGTTCCGATAACTGCGCCATAAAAACTCAATCATCCGACCCGCTCAACCCAACCGCCCGCGTCGAATCCCGAATCACCAATTCCGGATTCATCTTATGACTCACGATATTCCACTCCCGCTTCTCCAGCGCCGCGTTAATCCCTTCCATCACGATGTTCACCGCCAGCCCGCCCATCGCCTCCATCGGCTGCCGCACGGTTGTCAGCGACGGCGCCGACAGCGCCGAAAGCATCACATCATCGAAACCCGTCACCGAACAGTGCTCCGGCACCTTGACTCCCGCCTTCGTCAACGCCCGAATCGCTCCCAGCGCCGCCAGATCGTCGAACGCCATCAGCGCCGTAAACCGCTTCTTCCTCTGCAGCCATTCCTCCGCGAACCGGAATCCGCTCTCAAAGCTCGAGTTCGGATCCAGCGATTCCGGAAGTTGCTGCACCAGCGCCGGGTCGATCTCCAGCCCCGCACTCTGCGCAAATTTCTGGATCCCTCGCCACCTCGGCCCGCTATCGATCAGCATCTTCGGCCCGCGCAGGAACGCAATCTTCCGGTGCCCCAGTTGATACAAATGTTCCAGCGCCAATCGCGCCCCGGTCTCGTTGTCCACCATCACCGAGCTGATCGTGTTGCCCGGCAGTTCCCACCCGATCGTCGCCGCCGGAATGTTGCGCTTGCTCAGGTCGCCCAGAAGCTGAATATCCACGAACAGCCAATTGGCCACCACAATCAGCGCTTCCACGTGCCGTTCCAGCAGCATCTCCAGATATCTCTCGAACCGGTTCCGCTGGTTGTGCGCATCCGCGAAAATCGGCACATACGACGCCTGATACAGCGCATTCTCGATTCCCCGCAGGACCAGCGTGCAGAACGGATCGGTAATATCGAAGAACATCACGCCCACGCTATGGCTCCGCTTGCTCCGCAGAAACCTCGCCATCGCGTTCGGCCGGTAGCCCAGCTTCCGCGCCACTTCTTCGATCCGTTTTTTCGTAGCCGGTGCGATGTACCGCGCCAACGGCGCGTTGTTCAGAACGATCGACACCGTAGCCGGCGAGAAGCCGCTCTGCGTCGCTACTTCGCGCATCGTTACCGCTTCATTCTTGCCGCTTGGCCGCTTCACGGGTTGCGTACCCTCCGCGGACAACATCATCCTGCCAGCGTCACCCACTTTGCAACGCCTCTTGCATCGGCAAGCTCCTATTCAGCGGGCACTTCAAACGACAGCGGTTCCCGGAACCAGCGCGTCTTCCACACTCCGAAGGCAATTCCGGCGATCATCCAGATGCTGCCGACAATCTGCGCCGGACGGCTGAGACTCAGCCACAACCCGAAACAAATCACGAAACCCAGCACCGGTGGAATCAGGTTCGAGAACACCTTCTTCTTTTCCGCGTGCAGATAGTAGCGAACGAACGCGGCGGCGTTGACGCCCATGAAGGCGATCAGCGCGCCAAAGTTCAGCAGCTCGATTCCTCGTCCATAACTCAAGAAGAAGGAGCCCACCAGAGTGATCGCGCCCACGAAGAAAACGTTGTTGCGCGGGACATGGTGCTTAGGGTCGATGGCTCCGAAGAATGAGCTCGGCAGAGCGTTGCTCCGGCCCATTCCGTAGAGCAGCCGCGCCGCGCCGATCTGTGCGCCAAGCCCCGATCCAAAATTGGCCACCACCAACGTAAGGCCGACGATGCTGAAGAGCGGCGCCCACGTCCGCGCGGCGGCCCAAACATACGCGGTGTCGGGGTTCGGAAATTGTTCGGAAGCCGGCCACACCAGCTGCGCCACATAGACTTCCGCGGCGGATAGCACGCCGATGACGACGCACGTCAGCACCGTAGCCAGCAGAATATTGCGGCGCGGATTTTCCGCTTCTTCAGACAACGTCGAGATTCCATCGAAGCCGATATAGGTCAGCACCGCGATCGACGTGCATCCGAAAAGACCCCCGTAGGTGAACGTTTGCGGATCGTAGAAAGGTCTCGTAAAAAAGTGCGGATCGCTGTGCGGATGGCCGAAGATGTAGCGGATCGCTGTCACGAAGATCACGATGATGACCGCGCTCATCCCCGCGGCCATGCCCGCATTCACCCGTGCGGACGTCTTGATCCCCCGAATATTCAAGAGCGTGAACACCACCGCGAAGAGGATTTTCCAGCCCCACACCGGCAGGGCGGGCGCGAATTCGTGGGCCTGCTGCGCGCACCAGATCGTGCAAATCAGCGGGTTCACGATGTAGTCCATCACCATGCTCCAGCCCGTGACGTACCCGATCGAAGGATGGATTTCCTGCGCCACGTAAGTGAAGGCTGATCCGGCGCTCGGATAGACTCGCGCCATCCGGCCGTAGCTGATCGCCGTAAACAGCATGGCCACCATGGCGATCAGAATGGCGGTCACCACGTGACCCCGGCCTCGATCGCTCAAAGCCCCGAACGCCGACATCGGTGCCACCGGCTGCAGCACGATGATGCCGTAGAGAATGAGATCCCACAGCGTCAGGGTGCGCCGCAGGCGCGGTGCGGCGCTACTCGCGATGGTCGCTTCGCTGCTCACTCTTGAGTCCTTGTCTGGGAATTTCCCAAGCGTTTTCTCTCGCCAAGCGTCCGCATCTTATCAGCAATCCCTTGCCGCCACCGGCGATCGATTCCGCCCCGCGCGCCGCCCTCGCCCGAGGAGTCCAATGGTTCGATTTGAATCGTTTCAATGCTGGCATTTTCCGCAAAACGGCGCCCTACCGCAAGCCCAAACTTTCGCCCCGCCCGACTCTCCTCCCGCGCCGTGCGATACTCAATCCAGGGCCATGCTCCGCTTCAGCCAGCTCTGCGAATCCATCGCCGCCACTTCCAAGAAGACCGAAAAGGTTCGCCTCGTCGCGGCTTTTCTTCGAGACTCTGCCGCCGAAGAAGCCGCCCTCGCGGCCCTCTACCTTTGCGGTCGCGTCTTCCCGCGCCGCGAAGAGCGCGTGCTCTCGATCGGTTTCTCGCTTCTTCTCCGAGCCGTCGCCAATGTGGCGGAAAAGGATCCTCACGAACTCGCGCCGGCTCTCCGCCACCACGGCGATCTAGGCGCCGGCGCCGAAGAAATTCTGCGAGCCCGCCCGCATGCCCCAACTCCAGCGCCGCCGGTCACCTTGCAAGAACTCGCCGCAATCTTCGACGCTTTGGCCCAACAGCGGGGTCCCGCCGCAAAGCAAGCTTTGCTCGAGAAAACGCTTCGCCATCTCTCCGCGCTCGAAGCCAAATACTTCATCAAGATCGCCACCGGTGAGCTGCGCATCGGCCTCAAAGAAAGTCTCGTCGAAGAAGCCATCGCCGCGCGCTACGAGCAGCCCCTTGCCGGCGTCCAGCGCGCCAACATGCTGACAGGAGACATCAGCGAAACCCTGCGCCTCGCCGCCACGGGCCACCTCGCTGACGTCCGCCTCGAACTCTTCCGCCCCGTCTCCGTAATGTTGGCCAGCCCCGCCGAAACCGCCGAAGATCTCGTCGCCGCATTTCCCTCCGGCGCCCTCGTCGAGGAAAAATTCGACGGCATCCGCGCCCAAGCCCACAAGCGCGGCAACCGAGTCGAAATCTACTCCCGCACCCTCGATCGCGTGACCGAATTTCCCGAGCTGTTCGATCCGATTCGCCGCCTTCCCGGAGACTTCATCCTCGACGGCGAAATCATCGGCTGGCGTGACGCCCGCGCCCTCCCCTTCACCGAGCTCCAGCAACGTCTCGGCCGCAAGCAGATCGATCTTTTCACGCCCACTTTGCTGCCAGTGAGCTTCGTCGCCTTCGATCTGCTTTTTCTAAATGGCCGCGAGCTGCTCGAAAGGCCGCTTGCCGAACGCCGCCTGTTGCTGACCAATCTGCTCTCCGCCGCCGAGACGCCGCAAATCCAATTCACGCGCGCGGAGCTGCGCACCACGCCGGACGAGATCGAGGAGGCCTTCGCCGCAGCTCTGGCCGCCGGCAACGAGGGCCTGTTAGCCAAAGCGCCGGAATCTCCCTACGTTCCAGGACGCCGCGGGCAATTCTGGCTCAAGCTCAAGCGCCCTTTGGCCACCCTGGATGTCGTCGTCACCGCCGTCGAATTCGGCCACGGAAAGCGGCGCGGCCTGTTATCCGACTACACCTTTGCCGTGCGCGACGCCGGGCGTCTCGTGAACATCGGCAAAGCCTACTCGGGTCTCACCGACATCGAGATTCGCGAGCTCACTGAATTTTTCCTGGCTCACACCATCGAAGATCAAGGCTTCCGCCGACGCGTCGAGCCGCAAATGGTTATCGAAGTCGCCTTCAACAATATTCAGCGTTCCACGCGTCACGACAGCGGCTTTGCGTTGCGATTCCCGCGCATCGTCCGCCTGCGTCCAGACAAGCCCGCCTCCGAGATCGATACCATCGAACGCGTCCGCGAGGTTTTCGCCGGCCAGCACACCCGCAAGATTTGAAATTCTCGCAACTTCACCTGTCCGTGTGTACAGGTCTGCAAATCCAAAAGGACGGTATCTCTTAGTTAAAATATCCTCAGATTCGGCAGCAACGCCGCACCCCAAACGGGAGTCTAATTGCATGAGAGGGGGCCCGGGTCCAGCCGAGGCTAAAACTTATGGGCGAGGGCCCAGCCATTACAGACCGCAGCCGCGCAATTCCTTTCCTGTCGCATGCTTCAGGATTCGTGGTGCTTTTTTTCCTGGCCATGTGGCTGCGCGCCGTTCCCTTGCAATCCGACCCCGTCCTGCAGGGCTATCTGCAGGTCACCACCGGCTTGCTGGCCTTCGTTTTCGCCGCCGTCACTCTCGTTCGTTTTCAGGGCACGCAAGACCGCATCTCCCTGATCCTGGGTTCCGGCTTCCTGCTGTCCGGCACGCTGCTCACCGCTTCCAGCGTTCTTTTCTTTCAGTTCTTGCAGGAAACGCCGGTGCAATTGCGTTGGGCGCCCGTTTCCTGGTGGGTCGGCCGGATCATTTTGGGATTGCTGCTGGTGGTCGCTCTTCTCGTCGAGCACTTTCTGCCGCGCTCGCGTCACCCCAAGCTGGAGATCGCCGGGGCTTTGCTCACCGTCGTTGGGCTCACCTACTTGATCACCGCGGCCTTGCGCCGCCTTCCTCCGGAGACTTCGCCGCATCCTCTCGCATTCATCCCCAATCCCCAGCAGCTTTTGCCCGCGGCAATTTTTCTGGTCGGTCTGATCGGGTTTCGGCGCCGTTTGCAAATTGAAGACTCGGCCTTCGACCGCGCCATCTATTCCGCGGCCTGGATGAACGTCGCCGCGCAGTTGGCTGCGTCGCAATCCGTGCGTTTGCTGGATTCGCCGTTCGTTCTGGCGCAAGCCTTGACGGTGACCAGTTACGCGGTCGCGCTCGGCGGCGCTCTGCTGGACAACGCGCGCCTCTTCGAGCAAGTGCAGCATCTGGCGGTCAGCGATCCTCTAACCGGCCTGGCCAACTACCGGAGGCTCCTGGACGTGCTGGAAGCCGAGACCGAGCGCACCAATCGCAATGGCAGGCCCTATGCCGTCCTGCTCCTCGATCTCGATGGCTTGAAGAAAATCAACGACACCCACGGTCATCTGGTCGGCAGCCGCGCGCTCTGTCGTCTCGCGGACATCTTGCGCATCCATTGCCGCTCGATCGACACCGCCGCGCGGTACGGCGGCGACGAATTCGCTCTTGTCCTGCCGGAATCTCAGGACGCTGAAGCGGAGTTGGTCGCCAGCCGCATCCGCGAAGTCATGGCCAGCGACCCCGAGAAGCCGCAACTCTCGGCAAGCATCGGCATTTCCATCTATCGCGGCAACGGCGACCGTATCGAAAAGCTTCTCTCTGAGGCCGACCAGCATCTCTATGCTGAAAAGGCCCGCCGCGGGAAACACCCGCCTACGCCGATTACTCCTCACCGCCGCCTTCACAAAGCCTGAGAGCTTGCGGACCCGGTGAACAGAGGATCCGGACACAGCCAGAATGGCTGTGCCACAGGGATCTCAGGCCGCCACCGGATCTTTTCTGTCGACTTTGAACTGTCGGGTGTCGACTTGGCCTAATACACCGCTCGGCGCTGGACTACATCCTTGCTCGCCAGTGAAAATCGCTCTTCACCCGCCGCGCCATCCAGAATCCGGCCCGTTACGTACTCGCCCAGCGCCGGCCCATGCTTGAAGCCGTGTCCCGACCCTCCGCCCACAAACCAAACGTTGTCCATCTCCGGATGCTGGTCGATCAAGAAATCTCCGCTCGACGTATTCTCGTATTGACAAACGCGAGTCTCGACGATCGGCGCGTCTCGCAACGCCGGGAACCGCCGCGCCACGTACCGGCGAATCTCCTCGGTCGCCTCCGGGGAGGCGATGCGCGACTGCGTGTCCGGATCGACACGTTCGCCGTGGCGGTCGATCGCAATCTTCAGCCCGCGCGCTTCCAGGTCCGGCATCCCGTAGCTTTCTTCGGCTTGAAACAGGAAGGTCGGCAGCGCCCCCGGCGCAAAGCGCTGATCTCCCGCCGGCACTCCGAAGAAGAACACTTCCTGCCGGCTCGGAAAGATGCGTCCGCCCAGAACGTCAGGAAAGACTTTCCCCAGCCACGCGCCGCAGGCAAAAACGAATTCGCCCGCTTCGATGCGCTCGCCCGCGCGCGTTACCACTGCCGCCAGGCGGCCCGCTCCTCGCGGCGTCGCAATGTCCGCCACGCGGTATTCCGCGCCCGATCGCACCGCATCCTCGACCACTGCCGCCACGGCTCGCCGTGCGATTAATACACCGCTGTCCGGTTCCAGCAATCCCCAGGTGATTTCGTCCAGGCCGATCTGCGGGTACCACTGTTCCAGCGTTCGGAGATCCATCTGCTCGAATCGCACGCCGCACCGCTTCAACGTCGCGGGGGTCTCGCGAACCCTGGCGTCATCCTTTCGAGCCAGCCACAGAACTCCAGTCTCGACAAACAACTCCCGCCGCCCGATCCTGTCGAAAAATTCCCTCCACTGCCCCAGTGACTTCCGCGACCACTGGGTGTAAATCTCGTCGGCCCCATATCCCATCCGAATAATGCGTGACTCTCCCGCCGAGCTCGCCCGCGAATTCCCCGGCCCATACGCATCCACCAGCAAAACGCGCTTGCCCCGCCGCGCCAGATGCCACGCCGTGCACGCCCCAAAGACGCCGGCGCCGACCACCACCACGTCATATCGCTTGTTTGCACTCATTGCCGCCGCATCCTATCGCGTCCTTAGCCCAGATACCACGTTTTGCACACCACGACCAAACGAGGAAGAAATAATGCAGAGACCTGCCTGCGGCAGGCAGACGCAGAGGAGCAGAGAATTCGGAGGGAAGAGTGGTGCTATGCAGGCTTCGCGGTGGCGCTCATCGAAACGCTGCCTCGATCGGCTTCGCCCAATGCGACAGATGATTCAACGACTTCGTATCCGTAGGGTCCAGATGCAGCGGCGTGATCGACACCGCCCCAGAAAAAACCGCCGCATAGTCGGTATCCGGCGCAACATCCTTATCGATTCTCTGTTCGAACAGCCAAAAATACCTGCGCCCGCGCGGATCCTTGCCTTCACTCAACTGGTTCCGCGTAATCTTCTTCGACTGGCGCGTAAATTTGACCGCGCCGGACCACGGCTCCGGCACGTTCACATTCAGCAGCACCTGATCCGGCAGCCCTTCCTTCAAAATCAACTCCGCCGCCGAGCGCGCCACCCGCGCCGCCGCATCAAACTTCACGGTCGCGCTCTTCGAGCATAGAGACATCGCCAGCGCCGGAACATGGTGAAGCGCCGCCTCGCGCGCCGCGCCCACGGTCCCCGAGTAATACGCATTCTCCCCAAGATTCGCCCCGAAATTGATTCCGGAGATCACCATGTCCGGCTTCTCCGGCAATAACTTATGCAAGGCCACGATCACGCAGTCGGCGGGTGTGCCGTCCACCGCCCACTCGCGTTCCGCGACGTCGTGGCAAATGATCGGCTGCCGCAGCGTCAAGGATTGCGCCGCCCCGCTTTGTTCCTGGCTCGGGGCTACGATGCTGATCCTGGCCAAGCTTTCCAGGCCCGCGGCAAGCGCCCGCAGCCCGGCGGCCTGAATCCCGTCATCGTTAGTCAACAGAATGTGCGGCTTCGTCATACTTCTGATCCTAACAGTTGCTCCCGATGCACACCAAGGCGGCCGAAACCCGGCTTTCGCAATGGCATAGCGGTACGAGCGGGGCGGGGTTTCGCTATTTCTTCGTCAAGGATTTACCGTACTTTACAGCGGTGAGCTTTGCTGCCGTATGATACTTCCGTTCGGTGGTTCTTTTATCTCTGGGTGCTGTGAGCGTGCCCACGATGTCGCCTAGACAAAAAGCGCGCCTCGCTTTTGCGTCCGCCTTGGTTCTTCTGTTGCTTTGCGGAACCGCCGCGACCTTCACGATTGTGCGGCTCTTGGAAAGCGCGAAGTGGATCGCGCACACCTACGACGTGCAGGTGGCTCTCGGCGACATCCAGTCCGCGCTGTCGGTGGCGTCCCGCACGCGAACTTCGTATCTGAATTCCGGCGATACTTCTTCTCTTGCCGAGTATCAATCGGCAAAAAGCCAGATTCACACGAAACTGGCCTTGGTTCGCGAGCTGACCCGCGACAACTCCATCCAGCAGAGCCTTTGCAACCAGTTGGATGATCTTATCCTTCGACGAATCGAGTTGCTCGACACTTCCATTGAAATACGCCGTTCCGGTCCTTTGGATGAAACCACGCAACTCCGTTTGAGCCGCGAAGGCGTAACCGTCGCCGCGGAGTTCACGGACGTGATGGGAAACATGATGCAGGAAGAACGGGGCCTCCTGCACCAGCGTCGAGAGATTTCGGGCAATCTTTTCACCGCCACTCTCGGCATTTTGCTGGCTACGTTTGCGCTGGCCGTCTTGCTCTTTTGGATTCACTTTCGCTTGCTCAATAAAGAGCTCGCCGAGCGCGAGCTCATGGAAGACAACGCTCGCCGCGTGAGCGGCCGCATCCTCCAGCTTCAGGATGAGGAGCGCCGCAAGTTTTCAAGGGAGCTGCACGATAGCCTGGGGCAGATTCTCTCCATGGCCAAGATGCACATGTACGTGCTGTTGGAAAAAAATCCCCACGATGAACTTCTGGCGGAGATCGATGATCTGCTCGATCAATCCGTCACCGAAACGCGCACGATTTCCCACTTGCTGCACCCGCCGCTTCTGGACGAAATGGGGCTGGCCTCGGCGGTGCGATGGTTCACGGAGGGATTCGCGCAGCGCAGCGGCATCCAGGTGGCGGTAGAGATTGCCGAAGACGTCGGCCGCCCGTCGCACCCGGCCGAGCTTGCCCTGTTTCGGGTGCTCCAGGAATCGCTCACCAACATTCACCGGCATTCGAAAAGCGCGCGCGCGGAAGTGTCGTTGCGCTCGATTCCCGGTGTGGTTGTGCTGCGCATCCGCGACCATGGAAAAGGAATGCCGCGGGAAACGCTGCAGCATTTTCTGAAGACCGGAACGCGTGTTGGCGTGGGATTGGCCGGGATGCGGGAACGAGTGAGGGAGCAGGGCGGAAAATTTGAAATACAGTCGGATGAGACCGGCACGACTGTTTCGGTGATAATGCCGGTCGCCGCCGCTGAAGGTGCCACCAACCCGCTGGCCGCCGCGGCGTCCGCCGATTGAAGAAATCACCCACCGGTGAAGGGCGTGTGGGCGATACAACGCCTGCTCGGTGCTCGTTCGTTGACTTAGCTCCTATCGAACACTAACATTCCCGCACCATGACGGAATTCGAGCTGCCTCTCGGGCAGACGATCTCCCACTACCGGGTCCTCGAAAAGCTGGGTGGCGGTGGCATGGGCGTGGTGTACAAGGCGGAGGACACGCGGCTGCGCCGTAACGTGGCGCTGAAATTCCTGCCGGCCGCTGTTGCGAAAGATCCGCAAGCCCTGGCGCGATTTCAACGAGAGGCCCAAGCGGCTTCGGCGCTGAACCATCCCAACATTTGCACCATTTACGACATCGGGGACGCGGACGGCAAGGCGTTCATCGCCATGGAGTATTTGGACGGCGCCACCCTGAAGCATCGCATCGGCGGAAAGCCAATGGAGTTGGAGACGCTGGTCTCCCTGGCGATTGAGGTCGCCGACGCTCTCGACGCCGCGCACTCGGAAGGAATCATTCACCGCGACGTCAAGCCGGCGAATATTTTCATCACCAAGCGCGGGCACGCCAAGATTCTCGATTTTGGCTTGGCCAAGGTTACCCAGGAAAAACTCGCGCCGGTCGAGCCCGGCCCGTCCCAGGTAACCATGGAGGCGTCCGAGCACTTGACCAGCCCAGGCATGACTCTCGGGACCGTCGCCTATATGTCGCCGGAGCAAGCCCTCGGCAAGGAACTCGATCCGCGCACCGATCTCTTTTCGTTTGGCACTGTGCTGTACGAAATGGCCACCGGATCGCTGCCATTCCGCGGAGACACCTCCGCCGGAATTTTCAACGCCATCCTGCACAAAGCACCCACCGCCCCTGTTCGGTTGAATGGCGATGTCCCCGCCGAATTGGAGCGCATCATCAACCGCGCGCTGGAAAAAGACCGCGAACTGCGCTACCAGCACGCTTCCGATCTGCGGGCAGAGCTCCAGCGGCTGAAGCGCGACACCGATTCCGGGCGAACCGCACAGATGTACGCCCCGCAGGACACGCCCGCGTCGGCGTTCTCGCAGGTGGCGACGGCGCCAGCTTCCGCCGCGAGCAGTCAACCGAGCGCGGCCCCGGCACCGTCCTCGGGAACCGCACCGTCACCAGCCGCTTCGTCCCGGAAATGGCCAGCCATTGGCGCCACTGCATTGTTCGTGCTTCTTGCGGCCGGTGGATTCTGGTACTGGCGCTCCAAGAACACTCCCGTTCTGACCGAAAAAGACACCATCGTCCTGGCGGACTTCACGAACACCACCGGCGATCCGGTGTTTGACGGGTCCTTGAAACAAGCACTGGCGTTTTCGCTCGAGCAGTCGCCCTTCTTGAGCCTGCTCTCCGATGAACAAATACAGCAGACGTTGCGCTTCATGGGCCGTCCTCCGGGTATGCCGTTGAATCAAGAAACGGCCCGCGAAGTTTGTCAGCGCAACCAGTCGAAGGCCCTGCTGGCCGGTTCGATTTCTGCGGTGGGCACCCAGTACCTGGTCGGAATTGAAGCCCTGGATTGTCAGACCGGAAAGTCCCTCGTGCGCGTCGGGGGCGACGCACCGAGCAAAGAAAAAGTGCTGCAGGCACTCGGCCAAGCTGCGTCCGAGCTTCGCGGCAAGCTCGGGGAGTCTCTCGCTCTGGTTCAAAAGTATGACGCGCCGCTCGAAGAGGTGACCACCGGTTCCCTCGAGGCGCTGAAGATGTTCCATCTTGGCCGCAAAGCGATAGACGAACAGGGGAGCGCCGCAGCCTTGCCGTATTTCAAGCGCGCCATCGATCTGGATCCCAACTTTGCGGTGGCCTACGGTGTTGCGGCGGTCATGTACGGAAACCTTGGGGAATCCGCCCAGGCCGCTGACTACGCCAAGCGCGCTTACGCCTTGCGCGACCGCGTGACCGAACGCGAAAGACTCACCCTGGATGGGATTCAAGCTAGTTACGTAACCGGCGACCAGATCAAGGGTGACGAAATTGCCGAGCTGACCAAGCGCACCTTCCCGCGGTTCCCAGGCGCCTACATCGATGCAGCCGCGGACAAGCAAGGCCGCGGGGACTACCTGGGAGGCATTGCGGATTGTCAACGGGCTCTGCAAATTGAACGAAACCAATCGATCGCATTGGACAATCTGGCCACCGCCTACATGGCCCTTAACCGTTTCGACGAGGCCAGGTCAGTGTTGGACCTGGGTTTGGCCAACGGCATCGAGCCCATAGCAATCGCTTCGGACTATTATGAATTGGCCTTTTTGAAGAGCGACGCGAGTGGCATGCAGAAACAGTTGGCTCTGGCGATGGGCAAGCCCGGCTACGAAGACGCCATGCTCTCTACCCAATCGGATACCGACGCCTACTACGGGCGCTTGAAGCAAGCCCGAGAAAACTCGCGGCGCGCTGTGGAATCCGCGAAGCACAGTGGCACGCTGGAAGTCGCCGCGACTTGGGCGGTGACCCAAGCTCTGAGTGAAGCGGAGTTCGGCAACTTGACCGAAGCCCGGCGCGCCGTCGCGTTCGCAATGCAACTTTCCCAGGGAGGGCGCTATGTGCGCGGCGTTGCGGCTTTGACGCTGGCCAGGGCGGGCGACACGCCGCAAGCGCAAAAGATTGCAGACGCCGTGGCCAAGGAGTTTCCCCAGGACACCCTCGTGAATCTTTACTGGCTGCCCATAGCCCGCGCCTCAATCGAGTTGAACAAGCGAAATCCAGATAAGGCAATCGAATTGCTCCGAGCGATTCGTGGATATGACGAGGGCACGCCAACTCCTTTCATCGCGCCGCTCATGGTGTTCTATCTGCGTGGATACGCTTATCTTGCGGCGGGCAAGACCCAGGAATCGGCCGCGGAGTTTCAGGGCATTCTGGATCGTCCAGGCATCGTGCAGAATACGCCGAATGGTTCACTGGCGCATCTCGGCTTGGGACGCGCGCTCGCCGCCGCAGGAGAAAAAGAAAAAGCCCGCACCGCGTATCAAGATTTTCTGGGATTGTGGAAGGACGCAGATCCCGATATTCCGATTTTGAAGCAGGCCAACGCGGAGTACGCCAAGCTGCAGTAGATGGCCGGGACGACTGGATTTGAACTTGAGCCGGGTTGCGGGCGTCCGAGCCCGCAGGCGAAATCCCGAGCGTAGTCGAGGGACCTCAACCTAGGAAAGTGGTCGGGACGACTGGATTTGAACCAGCGACCTCACGCACCCCAAGCGTGCGCGCTACCAGGCTGCGCTACGTCCCGACCGGGGTAAAACATCGTCTACCAATTCCTTCTGTTCTTCTAACTTCTGCCTTCTAACGTCTAACGTCTGCTTCTAACGTATCACCGCCGTTCGAGAAGCGTCAAGAAAGCGCGCAGCGTGTCGCGAAGATCGAGCAGCATCTTGCGGCTGAGCAGTTCGGCGGCGTTTTCGGTGTAGGAACCCGACGGCACGCTCTCGGCTCCGGCAGCGGCTGAGGGGCCGTTCTGCTCGCGCAGATGGCGGCGCGCTCCCGCGATGGTAAAGCCCTCGTCGTAGAGCAGGCGCTTGATCTTCAGCACCATGTCCACGTCTTCCTGACGGTACAGGCGGTGGCCGCTCGGACTTTTCACCGGCTCGAGCATGGGGAATTCCGTTTCCCAGTAGCGCAAGACGAAAGGTTTTAGTTCGGCTAGGCGGCTGACTTCCCCGATGCGGTAGAGGCGCTCTTCGGTCGCGGTTTGTGTGGCGGTTACGTGGCTAGCCATAACTTTTCTCGGGAGGGGACACCTTCATCCTAGGTTCATCCTAGGCCAAATTTGCATGGTGTCAATCCAAGTGTGCCGGTGCCCCACGCAACAAGACGAAATGAGAGCAGCACCCTGTCTTGTCCCCAAACGTAGGCCCCGAGGACTCGCACGCCTTGGTGCCCCCAGAATTCCGTCGCGATGCTTGAGCCGCTCAAGCATCCCCAAAACACGGCTTTTGTCTAAGCCATTTTAAATCAGACAGTTACGCGCTCTCTCGAAGCCGAGGACAAAATTTATTTTCTAGAAGCGAAGCAAAGGCGAAACAACGAAGGAAACGCCTGCTAGCTGTCCTCGCCCGCTTTCCGCTCGCGCTTGCGGAGGCGCTGGATGAAGCGGACCGGCGTGCCGGGGAAATCGAATTTGGCGCGGAGCTGGTTTTCCAGGAAGCGCTCGTAGCTGAAGTGGAGCGGCTGTTTCTGGTTGGTGAAGATGAGGAAGGTGGGCGGCGCTGTCTTTGCCTGCGTGATGTAGTAAATGCGGATGGCGCGGGCTTTCGGAGTTGTGCCGCGCTGTAGATCGACTTCTTCGGTGAGCCAGCGGTTGAGCTCGGGCGTGGGGATGCGGCGCTTGCGGGCGGCGGCGACTTGGTCGATCAGCGGAAAGAGCTTGCTCGCGCGGTCGCCGGTCTTGGCGGACAGAAAGACGATGGGCGCGTAGCTCATGAATTTCAGTTTCTCGCGGACCATTTTTTCGTAGTCGAACAGCAGCCTGCCTTTGTCGAGATCTCCGAATGCGTGGGCGCCCGCGACAGCGCCGGGCGTTTGTCTATCGTGAGGGTGCTTTTCGTGCGCGGTGCGCCTCGATTTGCCTTTGGTGGTGGCGGCATCGCGCTCCGCGGCTTTGCGGGCGGCCTCGGTGGCGAGATCCCACTTGTTCATGACGATGATGACGGAGCGGCCGGACTCCTCGGCGTAGCTGGCGATTTGCGCGTCACCCTGGGTGACGCCTTGCTCGGCATCGACGATGAGCAGGGCGACGTCAGAGCGCTCCAGGCCGCGGCGGGCCATGACCACGCTGAGCTTCTCGGCGACCAGGTTGGTCTTGCCCTTGCGGCGAATGCCGGCCGTGTCCACGAAGCGATAGAGACGCCCATCGTGCAGGACTTCGGTGTCGACGGTGTCCATGGTGGTGCCGGGAACCGGTGAAACGATGGAGCGGTCTTCGCCGACCATGCGGTTCAGCAAGGTGGATTTGCCGACGTTGGGGCGCCCGATGATGGCGATTTCCACGGGGGCGTCGTTGGTCGAGGAATCGGCCTCAACCGGAGCGGTGGTCGGTGTTTGGGGCGCAGCATGCGGCGCCCCTGCAGTCTCTGCGAGCGCCGCGTCGAGGAGGTCGTCGACGCCGGTGCCGTGCTCGGCGGCGATGGGGAAGACGGGGACGCCGATGCGATGGAACGCGGCGGCGTTGGCTTCCTGTGATGGCGCATCGACTTTGTTGACGGCGACCACGAAGGGCTTGCCGGTGCTGCGGAGCAGCCGCGCCAGCTCTTGATCGAGGGGCGTGAGACCCGCCTGGCTGTCAACGACGAGGACAAGGAGCGCGGCCTTGCTGATGGCGATGTGCGCTTGGCGGAGGATCTCCTGGGGGATCAGCGCTTTGTCGTCCGGTACGATGCCGCCGGTATCGACCACCTCGATGGTGCGGCCGCGCCATTCGGCTTTGCCGTAGATGCGGTCGCGGGTGATGCCCGGCTCGTTGGTGACAATGGAGCGGCGAGTGCCGGTGAGGCGGTTGAAAAGCGTGGACTTGCCCACATTGGGGCGTCCGACGATCACGAGCGAGGGCAATTTTTCAGACATGTTTTGTTGGGCCGGGCGCACAGAACGGCTGCCGGGCGGTGGAGCGACCTTCCAATGTAGCGCATTCGGGGAGCGAGTGGCGAGAGACGAGTGGTGAGCGGGAGGGGATAGGACGAGACCCAAGACGAGAGGGCGAGCCTTGACGCATCTGCGCAGGCGCGGGTAGTGTGAATGGAATCATAGAAGGTGCTTAGCGGCGTTTCTCGGGGGAAATGCCAGAGACATAATCCTGGGGGTTCACATGACATTGGATTGCGTGAGGTGTCGCGGCCACGAAGCCGCTGACATCAAGGAGACCGCGATGAAGGGGTCCAGCCGTAGTGCGCGTTGGCTCGGTGATTCGACGTTTTGCTCGACAGATCGAGCGGGAGGGGCAAGCCCATCCGCTCCGAGGAGTTTGGCTTACTGGCGAGTGTTCGTTGGAGTTTTGGGAGTGTTGTTGCTGCTTTTGGCGGTGGGAGCGGGGGCGCAGACGTTTCGCGGGACGATTCTTGGAAACGTGACCGATTCGTCTGGAGCGGCGATCGTCGGCGCTACTGTGACGATCAAGAACACAGACACCGGGCTGGTCCGTACGGTGACGACGAGCGAGGACGGCAGTTATTCCGCGCCGGAGCTACCCATCGGAAACTACAGCGTGACCGTGGGAATGAGCGGCTTCAAGAGCGGGGTGGTGTCGGGGATTCGCGTGGAGGTCTCCAGCGAGCGGCGCGCGGACGTTACGCTGCAAACCGGTGAAGTTTCGCAGCGGATCGAAGTGACCGGCGACTCGCTGCCGCAGGTGGAATCCACGGATAACACCCTGGGCGGCATCATTGAGTCGAAAGTAGTGACCAGCCTCCCGGTGAACGGCCGCGACTACCAGAAGCTTATTTTTCTGGTGCCGGGGGTGACCGGTTCTCCGGACCAGATTACGGATTCGCCGGGCTCTTTCGGGATTTTTTCGGTGAATGGCGCGCGCGGCCGCGCGAACAACTTCTTGCTCGATGGCACGGACATGAACGACGGGTACCGGAACGATCCGGCGATCAATGAGGCGGGCGTGTTCGGCACGCCGGCGACGATTCTTCCGATCGAAGCCATCGCGGAACTGCGGGTGGCTTCGAATTTTGAGGCCGAATACGGGCGCAGCGCGGGCGGAGTGATCAACGTTGTGACCAAGAGCGGCACCAACAGCTTGCACGGATCGGCCTTCGAATTTTTCCGAAACAACGCGCTGGACGCACGGAACTTTTTCAACCAGGTGGGCACGCCGCAGAATCCATTCCACAACAATCAATATGGCGGGGCGCTCGGGGGCCCCATCGTGAAGGACAAGACGTTCTTCTTCGTGGATTACGAAGGCTTTCGCGAGAAGGGCGCGGAGGCCAGCACGGCGTGCGTTCCGACGGCGGCGGACATCACGACGAACGCGCCGGCGGGGGGCATCAACCCGGTGATCGCCGCTTTGCTGGCCAAGAATCCCTGGCCGGCGCCCAACCTGCCGGGATCGTGCCTGGGCAACGCAATAGACGGGCCCTCGGTGCCGGACAACGTTTCGCTGGCGACGCCGTTTTCCAATCGCGTGGACAGCGCGATCGTGAAGATCGACCACAGCTTTAACAGCAATAACTTGCTGACGGGCAGGTACTACATCGGGGACAGCGACCAAGATTTCCCGCTGGCGCTGGTGGGCGGCGGCCTGGTGCCGGGGTTTGACACGGCGACGCCGACACGCGTGCAGCTCATTTCGCTGTCTTATGTGTCCACCGTTTCACCTTCCATTGTCAACGAATCCCGGCTCGGCTGGAACCGCTTTGCCGAGGGATTTTTTCCGCAGGACCGCAGCTTCGATCCGGGCTCGATTGGCTTGAACACCAATCCGGGGAGCTTTAATCTTGGGTTGCCGGTGATCACCGTTTCCGGACTCGCACAAATCGGCGCCAGCAGCAGCGACCCGCGCGATCGCGTGGACACCAACTGGCACTATATCGACAACGTTTCCTGGAAGGCCGGCAAGCACGACATCAAGTTCGGATACGAATTCCGCCGCACCTCGATCTCACAAAACGAAAATCCCGGTTTCCGGGGCAGCCTCAGCTTCGCCTCGCTCGCCGATTTTCTGTCCGGTATGCCCACCGGGGGCTCCCAGCGGCAAGGAAACACAAACCGGAATACCTTCGAGAATTCCCATGCGGGTTACTTTCAGGATAGCTACCACTGGCGGAAGAACGTGGTGCTGAATCTTGGATTACGCTACGACTACTACGGACTGATTCAGGAAAAGAACGGCAACTTTACAAACATCGACCCGACGACTGGCGCACCTATTTTAGTGGGACAGGGGCGGCTGTATCAGCCCGACTACAAGAACTGGGCGCCGCGCGTGAGTGTTGCGTGGGATGTAACCGGTAAGGGCAAGACGGTTGTGCGCGCGGGCTACGGTATCTTTTTTGACGCCTACTCGCAGGATATGTTTCTGGGGCACCTGCCCTTCAACAGCGCCTTCGATCCGGGGCCGGCGTACTCGGGTTTCGGCCCCAACCCCATTTCGACGGCCAGCGTGCTTCCAGGGCCTTTTGCGGCAGGGACGCCGGTCTACGGCGCGACATCACCTATGGGCGATGCGTTTGGCGTGGATCAGCACCTGCGCACGCCGTACATGCAGAACTTCAACCTGAATTTCCAACAAGAACTGGGCCGGAAGATGGTCGTTCAAATCGGCTACGTGGGGTCGAACGGCCACAAACTGCTGCGCTTCCGCGACCTCAACCAACCTTCTCAAGCGCAGATTACCGCGGCCGATTTGGCGTGCGCCTGTATCAATGACTTTAGCGTGCCGCGCGCGTTGAACCCGGCGTTTTTCGCGATCGACTATGAGGAATCGTCGGCGAACTCGAACTACAACTCTCTGCAGACCAGTTACCGGATCACCGATTGGCACGGCGTGACCTCCACACTGAACTACACGTGGTCGCATTCGATTGACGATGCCAGCGACGGAGAGGACTACGTGCCGAACGCGTCGCAGCCGGATAACAGCAGCGCGCCGATTGGCTCGAACCGCGGCAATTCCAATTTCGACGTGCGCAACCGCCTGGCCTGGAACTTCATCTACCAGTTCCCGAATCGCAAGGGCGACTGGCAACGCTTGACGGACGGTTGGGGTCTGAATGGAATCGTTACGGTGCAATCCGGCCAACCATTCCAGCTCAACTACAATTTCGAGACCTCCGATGATTTCGACGGGAGCGGCGAGGGTTACGGGCGGCCCGATGTCGTGGGTCCGGTCAAGTACAACCAGAGCGACCCGAATAACTTTTTCAGCCTGACCTCCTTTGCTGCATCTTGCACTCCGGTGGCGACCGGATTCACCGGATTGGACAGCTCGTGCGTCCCCGGCACGCGGCACTTCGGGAATGAAGGGCGCAACTCACTCATCGGGCCGCACTTCCGGCAGTTTGATTTCTCTATCTTTAAGAACACGCAGCTGACGGAGCGACTGAAATTAGAGCTTCGATTTGAAACCTATAACCTCTTCAACCATCCGAATTTCGCCAACCCGTACCTGCCGCTGTTCATCGCGGATGCCGCGCAGAATGGCTTCCTGCCAACGGGCCAGTCGGCCGGGAACTATCGGTTGACGTCAACCGGCGACGTGGGGATCGGGTATCCGTTCCTGGGCAGTGGTGGGCCTCGGGGCTTGCAGCTTGCGGTGAAGTTCACGTTCTAGGGGAGCCTGACGGCGATTATCGAACGGATCGGGCGGTCTGAAGCCCGGCGCGCCTGCATGCCCAAGAGGGGCCCGGCGTAGGCGCCGGGCCGTCTTTCTTGGCCGGGATCTGGCGATCTGGGCTAATTCTGCTACAGTGCTGCGACGCGGCCGGTTTGGGGACCTACCGCTCCGTTGGGGGACCCCCCTTGTTCGCTTTGTGTAAGTTTTTCATGCTCCCCTGCGTACTAGTCTATGGATGCGCCGAGACCAGAGCGGATGAGCGCGCCGGGAAAGATAGAGCCGACGGAGGCGATCGCACGGGCACGGGCAGGGGATGCCGAAGCCTGGGGCGAGCTGTATCGGGACTACGCCGCCGCGATTTTCAGGTTTTGCCGCCGAGCGCTGCCGACCCGTGAAGACGCCGAAGACGCCACCATGGAAATCTTCATGAAATTGCGAGACAAGCTGAGCCAATACGACGAAACCCGCTCGTTTTCCGCTTGGCTCTACAAGGTGGCCGCCAACCATTGCTGGGACCTGCTGCGGCGGCGAAAAATCCGCCAAGACAAAGAGACCGACGACCTGGAAAATGTGCCCCTGGAACATCCCGACCCGAGCCAACTGGACCGCTTGATCGAGCAGCGTACCAGCGAAGAGGTCCGGCGGGCGCTGGATAAGCTGGGGTCGCGGGCGCGCATGGCGCTGGTGATGCGCTACTACTCGGATATGAGCTACGACGAAATTGCCGATGCGCTGGGTGTGCGGCGCGCCTTTGTGGGCGTCGTGCTGCTGCGCGCGCGGCATGAACTACGGCAGGCGCTGGGGGAAACAGGCGCGCTGGCGGCGGGAGGAGCGCTGTGAAAGAAGCTGACAATCCATCGCCCGATCGAGCGATGCAACATTTAGATG
Source organism: uncultured Acidobacteriota bacterium (assembly GCA_963735525.1). Classification (GTDB taxonomy): domain Bacteria; phylum Acidobacteriota; class Terriglobia; order Acidiferrales; family UBA7541; genus Acidiferrum. Next base: position 88,331 of record CAVTLQ010000004.1, read on the forward strand.
AGATGACCTGCCTGCTCTACATCGAGCGGCAACTGGACCGGGTGCGGGCGCAGGAGGTGTCGGCGCATGGGCAGGAGTGCAGCGCGTGCCGGACGCTGCTGCGGGCGCTGGAGCGCGAATCGCGGCTGTTGACGCGGGCGATGCTGGAGGAAGAGGAGCCGTTGCCGGCGCGGCTGGCACAGTTTCAGGAGCGGGCGCGCAGGTCGATGCAATGGATCTGGGGAGTCGCGTTCGGGCTAGCGGCTACGGGCGTGTACGCGCTGTATACGGGTTACGTGGAGCCCTGGCAGCAGCAATTGAATCAAGCGGGTTTCGGGAGCACGAACTTGGTGAGCTTGCTGGTATTTCAAGGCGCCTTCTGGAAAGGATGGCAATCGATGATTACGCTGCTCGAGGTGCTGGCGTTGCTTACGCTCGGGGGGTTCGGTCTGGCGTTCTTCCGGCGCAGGCTGCGACGCAGCTCGGTGCTGCACGCGCTGGTGCTGGCGGGAATGTGCGCGGGAGTGACGCTAGCGACGCCACCGGGGGCCTCGGCGACGGACTTTCGCAAAGGTGATTTTGTGGAGGTCCGACAAGATGAGACGGTGAAGGGCGATGTGTTCTTGTTCGGGCACCGCACCCGGATGAACGGCACCGTCGAAGGGGATGTATACATTTTCTCCGAGGATGCCACCGTCAGCGGGCATGTGAAAGGCGACATCATTGCGTTCGCGCAGTCGTTGCACGTCCCCGGACAGGTGGACGGGAATATTCGCGCGTTCACGAACAATCTCACGGTCCGGGGAGACGTGGCGAAGAACGTTTTGACGTTCAATGAAAGCTTTAATTTGGACGCCGCGGGAAAGATCGGCGGCAGCATGACGATCTTTGTGAAGAGCTTGAGTTTGGACGGGCACTTGGGACGCGACCTGCTGGTGTTCTCGGAACACACCGGAATTTCGGGCACGGTGGGCGGCGGGGTTTGGTCCAAGGGAGATTCGCTGGATATCAGCTCCACCGCGGAGGTCGACGGGCCGATTCGGTTTGAGGGAGAGCGGCCGGCGGAAGTGTCCCCGGATGCCAAGCTGGCGTCGCCGGTCGAGTTCCACAAACGGGAGCATAAACCCCGCTATGAACAGGGCCACTACTATATTTGGCGAGTGATTTGGACGGCGGCGTTCATTCTGCTGGGGATGGTACTGATGCTGCTGGCCCCGAGATTCGCCAAGGAAACGATAAACGAAGCGGAGCGGTATGGAGCTCCCATAGGACTGGGCGTGCTGGTCTTCTTCGGCGTGCCGATTGCCGCGCTCATCGCTTGCATCACGGTGGTGGGCATACCGCTCGGGGTCCTGGCGATGGCATTGTGGTTTTTGATGCTGAATTGCGCGGAGCTCGTGGTGGGCACCGTAGTTGGCAATTGGATTCTCGGCAAAGCGACCGACACTTGGCAGTTGATCGGAAGGATGGCGCTGGGATTCGTGATCGTGCGTGTGGCTTACACGGCTTTCGAGCAAGTACACGTGCTCGGATTCCTGGCCGCGCTAGGCATCTGGGTGTGGGGCATAGGGTCGATTTCCTTGGCGCTGTACAAGCACGTCCAGCCGGCCACCACGCCTGGCTCGCCCTCGGGACCTTTTGTGCCTCCGCCATTGCCACCAAACACGATGGTTGGCGGCGCACAGCCAGCCTGAAGGGCAAATTCATTCGGTTCGGAAAAAGGAAACGGGCCGGTCCGATTTTTCGGACCGGCCCGTTTGACATTTCACTAGCCCGAGCACTGCCGCCGCGAGGGTCTTCGCGCCAATCCGGTGGCCTTTCGCGACGAGGTTTAGGTGACCGTAAGCGAAACGGTCACTTGGTGCGTCAGGCTGCCGGCCGTGCCGGTAATCGTAATCGTGTAGACTCCCGCGGGCGTGCCCTTGTTAGGGAAGCCACTGCAACCCGTCAGGGACGCGATCGAGAGCAAGGCGAACGTCCAGGCGAGTTTCTTGACGGGTTGACGGCGCGCAATCCAGGCCGCCAACAAGATCAACGCGAAAGCCACGGGCCAGACCGCGGTCGGATAGCGCGGACCCAGGCGGCGCGACCCTGCCGGCGGTGCGACCATGGTGCGCGCGGTCGTCAGCAGAGTGGCAGTTACCGTTGCGCCGGTGGGCGTGGGGGTCACCGTGGTAGGCACCGTGCAACTTGCGCCCACCGGGGCGCCGCTGCAGCTCAAGGCCACTGGAGTTGTAAAGCCGTTGAGGCCGGTGACCGTCACCGTAATGCTCACCATACCGCCGGCGGCAACACTCGACGTCTGCGGCGAGACGGCGAAGCTGAAATCAGGGCTCGAGGTTGTGCCGGTGCCGGATAGCGCGACTGTCTGCGGGCTGCTGGGGTCGCTGTCGGCCACGCTCAGGGTCGCGGTTGCCGAGCCAGTCGTTGTCGGCGTGAAGGTGACGCTGATCGTGCAGTTTGCGCCGGCCGCCAGCGTGGTAGTGCAGGTGGTGGTTTGAGCGAAGGCCGCCGCGGAGGCGCCCCCGATGGTAATCGCAATGCCGCTGAGCGTGGAGGTGCCGTTGTTGGTGAGAGTAGCGATTTGTGCCGCGCTGGTGGTGTTGGTGGCCTGGTTGCCGAAAGAAAGCGTCGCCGGCGCGAGAGAAACCACGGATGCAGCGGGGGTGCCGGTACCCGTGAGCGAGACGGTCTGAGGGCTACTGGAGTCGCTGTCTGCGATGCTGAAGGTGGCGGTCTCGGCGGATTGCGTGGTGGGCTTGAAGGTGATGCTGTAGTTGCAGCTGGAAGCGGCAGCCAGGGTGGCGGTGCAGGTGGTGGTTTGCGAAAAGTCGGCGGCGTTGGTGCCGCTGAAAGTGGCGCCGGTGATGGTCAGCGTAGAGGCGGAGGCATTGGTCAGGACGACCGTTTTGGGGCTGCTCGCGGTGTTGATGGTTACCGAACCGAATCCCAGGTTGGCAGGGGTGGCGAAGACGCCGGTGACCGCGCCGGGCGAGAGCTTGGCAATGAAGCCGGCGTCGTTGTTCGTATTGCTGTCGTTGGTGATTTTGACGGCGGTCTGGAAAGCGCCGGGGGTGGTGGGAAAGTTGCCCTGGGTCGAGCCTGCGACGTAGACATTCGCCGGGGTAGCGGTGTCCAAGGCGAGGCCGTTGACGGCTTCGATGCTGCCGCCCAGAAAAGTGCCAAACAGGACGGCACTGCCGGAGGGATTCAGCTTGCCCAGGGAGGCGTTCTGAATGCCGATGATCGTGGGCTGTGGCGCACCGGGGGTGATCGGGAAATCGATACTGCGCGAGGTGCCGCCCACATAGATGTTTCCGGCGGGATCCACGGCGATGGCGAATGCGAGGTCGACGCCGGGCAAGGTGCCGCTGGCATTGAATTTGGTGCCGCCAAAGTAGGTGGAGTAGACGAGGGAGGCGGCGCCGGACTTGGTGGTATCGATGCGGGAGATGACGGATTTCTGGTTGGGGATGTTGCTGATGGTGTCCAGGGGATTAACGGTGGGATAGTCGGTCGCGTAGGTGTAGCCGGTCATGTAAGCGTTGCCGGAGGGGCCGAGGGCGATGGCGGTACCGACATCACCCGGATTGCTGCCCATGCCGTTTTCGCTTCCTCCCAGGAAGGTGGAGTAGACGAGTGCGGCTATTTGCGTGGTGTCGATCCTGGCCACGAAGGCGTTTCCGCTGGCGAGGTTCTTGAGGGTGGTTTGAAAACCGGTGTTGGTGGAGTTCATGGGGAAATCGGGAGAAGAGGTATAGCCGGTGATGTAGGCGTTGGCGCTGCTATCCACGGCCACGCCCAGGCCGGCGTCCTGTTTAGTGCCGCCAATGAACGTGGAATAGACGAGGGAGCCGACGCCGATCTTTGTGGGATCGATACGCGAAAGGAAGGCAGTGCCGATTTGGCTGGAGGAGGCGTTATTGGTGGTCTGAAATGCGGTGGCGGTGACCAAAGGAAAATCGGAAGAGGTGGTGGCGCCAGTGATGTAGGCGTTGCCGTTGGTGTCGACGGCAATGCTTGCCAGCCGGTCGCCGGCGCTGCCGGACAAATAGGTGGAGTAGACCAAGGACGAGCCGGTGGGATTGAGTTCGGTAAAGAAGCCGCCACCGCCCTTGTTGATGGTTTGATACGCGGTGGCGCTGGTGATCGGGAAATCGGTGGAGCTGGCGGACCCGACAACGTAGGCATCGCCGAGAGCGTCGACGGCGATGGCGTTCGCGGAGTCACCGTTAGCTCCGGTGCCGCCGAGAAAGGTGGAGTAGACGAGGGAGGTTCCGTCCGTGCTGAGCTTGGTGACGAAGCCGGTGCCATGGGTATTGAAGGTGGTCTGGAAGGCGCCGGTGGTGACCGGGAAGTCGGCGGAGGTGGTGCGTCCGGCCACATAGGCAAAGCCGGCGGAATCGACGGCGATGCCGGAAAGGCCCTGGCTCGTGGAACCGCCGAGGTAGGTGGAGTAGGCGAGAACCGGATCGATGACGAGGGGTTGCTGAGCGTCATACCGCCCGACTTGAATGCCGACGAGGCCATCTCCGCGGCGGAGGTAACTAGCGGCGACTTCCTGCTGCCGGCTGGAACCAGGGGCCGCCTGATACGCGCGTGGGCGGTGCAGGAGGACGCTGCCGACGGCGGTGGAGAGGACCAGATTGCCCTGGGCATCCAGGTCGACAGCGTCGGCGCCCTCGATTTGCAGATTGATTTGGCGCGGGTCGGCGCCGGGCGCGACGACGTAGTCGGATTCGAGCTGGCCCTGGTTGCCGTGGTAGACCAGATCGACGCCAGGGTAGACGCTGCGAACCTTCACGCGGGAAAAGTGCGAGATGTTGTGCTTCCAATGGCTCGGATCGTTGCCGATGAGGTAGTTGCTTTTTCCCGGCTGCAGCTCAAGGGCTTCGAGATCAGGGTTCTGGTTGGCGTCCGCCAAGGCCAGCTTGAGGACGGCGGCTTGCCGGGTTTCGGCGCCCGCTAACTGTCTGGTGGGCTTTAGGAAGTCGCCCGGCTTCGCGTTTTCAGGCGCTTCCAGACGGACGACGGCCGCCTGCGGCGTGAGGAAAACGGTGTAACCCTGGCCGCGGGCCAGGAATTTTACGCGCGGATCGGACTGGCCGGAATTCTGTTCAAAGCTGAGACGGAGCTTGCCGTAGCCGTCGAGAAGGCGAGCGCGTGAGGACAGCGCGTCACTGCTGGCCGCGGGCCGCGTCGAGGGATCGGGCGCTTTCGCAGGATGTTGCAGAGCGACCAGCGATGCGAACATCACCAGGCCAGTTGTGAAGAGTAGAGCCAGCGTACGTCTCATCGAATCCCCCACGTTGCAACTTGGCGTTCGCGCGAACCTGCAGGAGAGGCATCAAACGCTAAGAATCTCCATTGAATGGTAGCTCCGCGGCGTTCCGGCGCCCGTAAAAACGCGGCCGAAATTGCCCAAAACCCCAATGGCTACATCACTACAATCCTGCGTGGGCGGCCGGCTTGCGGCGTCCAAGCCGGGCCGAACGGATGTGTTATTGTTAGCAATTCATACTATTTGTTCAGCTAAAGCGAGAGGCGGATACTCTGGCGAAGCGTGCATCCAGACCGGCAGCCGAGTCGAACGAGACACGAAACAGAGTTTCGGCGCCCGAGCGCGACTATTTTCCCGTCGAGGACGCGGCGGCTTCAGCACCGGCTGCGTCAGCCATCGACCGAAATGCAGAGCCTGAGCAGAAAGCCGCCAAGCCCTCGATGCAAGAGGTGTTCGGCCCGGGCGGACTGCTGGAACGCTGCATGATCGGGGGCTACGAGCATCGCCGGGCGCAACTGGAAATGGCGGAGCTGGTGCACGACGCATTCGAGACGCGGCACCACGTCGTCGTGGAGGCGGGCACGGGCACGGGGAAAACGCTGGCGTACCTGCTGCCGGCGATTTGCAGCGGCCGGCGGGTGGTGATTTCGACGGCGACGAAGTCTCTGCAGGAACAGCTGTATCAGAAGGACATTCCCTTTTTGCAGAAGCATTTCGCACCGCAGCTGAAGGTCGCGGTGATGAAGGGTCGATCGAATTTTTTGTGCCGCGTGAAGGTCCACCAGATGGCGGATCAGCCGATGCTGAAGGGCATGGAGGAGATCGACGAGTTCCGGCAGATCCGAGAGTGGTCGAAGCTGACGGAAACCGGGGACCGCGCGGAGCTGACGTTTTTGCCTGATGATTCCGACCTGTGGGCGCGGCTGGACGCGCGGCGTGAGACCTGCACGGGGAAGAAATGTCCAGAGTTCGACCAATGCTTTCTGACCGCGATGCACAAGCGCGCGAATGAGGCGGACCTGATCATCGTGAACCACCATTTGTTCTTCGCGGATTTGGCGCTCCAACAGGACGATTTCGGGAACATCTTGCCGGAGTATTCCGCGGTGGTGTTCGACGAAGCGCACGAGATGGAGGACGTGGCCAGCGACTATTTCGGGCGGCAGATTTCGAATTACCGGTTCGAAGAGCTGGCGCGGGATGCCGATCAGACGCTGCGGCTGCTGCGTCTGGGCTCGGCGTCGCTGCTGCGCCGCACGCAGCGGATACGCGAACGCTGCCGGGCATTTTTCGAGCTATTTCCGGCGAAGGACGGACGGTTTCCATTTTCGCGCAGCGAGCGCGAGGCTTTTTTGGAGCAGCATCGCGAAGCTTACGACGCGCTGGCGACGGCGCTGAAGTCACTCGAGACCGAATTCGCGGCCCTGGCGCAAAAACCGGAAGAGCTCACGCGCATCGCCCGCCGGAGTTTCGAGCTGCGGCAGGAGCTGGCCTTTCTTTTCGAATCGAACGAGCGGAATTTCGTGTATTGGTACGAGCGGCGGAACAAAGGTGTCTTTCTGGCGGCCACGCCGATCGATGTGAGCCAGATCCTGCGAGAGCGATTGTTCGAGAAGTTCGATACGGTGATTCTTACGTCGGCGACACTCACGGTCGGGGGGCGCTTCGAGTACATTCGCCAGCGCGTGGGCCTGGACCACACCAAAGAGAGCGCGCTACCGCCGGAGTTCGATTGGGCGGAGCAGGCGCTGTTGTACTTGCCGCGGACGATACCGGATGTGCGCAACCCGGGATTTTCCGCTGCGGGCGCCGACGAAATCGTGAAGTTGTTGGAGCTGACCCAGGGCCGCGCGTTCTGTTTGTTCACCAGCTATTCGCAGATGAACGATTTGTTTGGGCGAGTGCAAAGCCGGGTGGCATTTCCGCTGCTGTTGCAAGGCACGGCGCCGAGATCGGTGCTGCTCGAACGGTTCAAGAACACGCCGGGAGCGGTGTTGTTCGCCACCTCGAGCTTTTGGCAGGGCGTGGACGTGCCCGGCGAGCAGCTTTCTTGCGTGATCGTGGACCGGCTGCCGTTCGCGGTGCCCAGCGACCCGATCGTAGCGGCGCGCGTGAGCGCTCTGCAGGAAGAAGGGCGCAACGCGTTCGCGGAATTTCAGGTGCCGCAGGCGGTGCTGGCTCTGAAGCAGGGTTTCGGGCGATTGATCCGGACGAAGACCGATCGCGGCGTGCTGGTGCTGCTCGATAACCGTATCGAACGAATGCCGTATGGTAAAATTTTCTTGGAGTCGTTGCCGCAGTATGGAACGACACGGGAATTGCGCGATGTGGCGCGGTTTCTGGAGCCTGCCCCAGTCTTGAAGAAGAACAAGAACTAACACAGAGGGCACGGATCGAAGCACCCTTCGAGGCTCAGGGTAAACAGAGGGCACAGAGAAAAATGTTTCAGGTGAGTGTAGAAGAGACGTTTTCGGCGGGGCACGCGCTGCGAGGCTATCGCGGCAAATGCGAGAACCCGCACGGCCACAACTATCGCGTGCGCGTCACGCTCGAGGGGCCGCAGCTCGACTCCATCGGCTTGCTGTGCGATTTCACGCAGCTCAAGCATGTGATGCGCGAGATCATCGGCGGGCTGGATCACCAGTTCATGAATGATCTCGAGGCGTTCCGCACCGTGAATCCGTCGGCGGAGAATATGGCCAAGTATTTCTATGACGAGATCACCCGGCAAATGAAGGATCTGCCGCCAGGCGCGCGCGTAACCGACACGGTCGTGTGGGAGACGGACACCACAAGCGCACAGTACCGGCCGGATGCGTGAAGTTTGGAGTGCGGGAGCTAGCTCCCGCATTTGAGGTGTAAGGCAAACAAGGGCCGGGGTCAACGGCAAAGCGCCCGCCTCCCTTCGAGGCTCAGGGCAAGCAGAAGGCGGCCGCTACAATTTTATGAACGCCACAACGGCGGAGGCAACCTTGAATCGCGCGTTCTACATCATTTTTGTTCCCGTGCTCCTGGTTATGCTGGGCTATATTGCGGTGTTCCGCTCCATGGGTCTGTCACCCGGATACCCGCGGCTGGTAGTAGCCGCGCTTCTGTTCGTCGCGGCGATCTGGTGGCTCGGGCGCCGGATCGCGCGCAAGACCAGCTCCGGCGGGCAATAGAGCACGCGAATCGCAAGCTATGTTCATCACCGAAATCTTCAAGTCGATTCAGGGAGAAGGAACCCGCGCGGGTTTGCCGTGCATCTTTGTGCGGCTGACGGGCTGCAATCTTCGCTGCACCTGGTGCGACACGGCGTACGCGTTTCACGGCGGAAACAAAATGAGCGTCGACGAAGTCTTGGCGCGCGTCGATGAATTGGCTGGGCGGCGCGACGCCATGCATGCTTCCGGCGCCGCGGTGCCGCTGGTGGAGTTGACCGGTGGGGAACCGCTTTTACAGGACGAGATTTATCCGCTGTCCGAAAAACTGCTCGCGGCCGGTTACACCGTGATGATCGAAACGAGCGGCGAGCGATACGTGGGCCGGCTGGCCAAGGAAGTGATCAAGATCGTAGATGTAAAGTGCCCGGACTCGGGCGAAGCGGATACGTTTGAGATGCGCAATCTGGAAGAGCTGAACGCGGGCGATGAAGTGAAATTCGTGCTGTCCACCCGGCGCGATTACGAGTTTGCGCGCGAATTCACGGCCGAGCATCGGCTGCCGGAGCGGGTGCGGCAGGTTCTCTTTTCACCGGTTTTCGACGATCCGGCGGGGAAGTGGCAGGGCCTGGAGCCGCGCACGCTGGTGGAATGGATTCTCGCGGACGGCTTGCCGGTGCGCCTGGGGCTGCAACTCCACAAGTTCGTGTGGGACCCGGCGATGCGCGGCGTCTAGCCTGCTTGGCAATTATTCGCAGTAAATCCGCACCTTTTTTCCGTTTCCCTTATCCACATCGATGTTGACGTCGCGCAGGCTTTCGAAATCCTTGAAGTTCGCCGACGAGAGCATGGCCGGGTCAATACCGTATTCCGCCAAGCGTTCCGTTACGCGCGCCGGCATCACCGCCAGCAACCGTTGGCTCGACCCCACCAACGAGAGAGGGATGCGAACGTTCACCTGATCGCGGCCCGGGTTATCCACGACGACCCGCAGATACTTGGGCTTTCCGGCGGGTTGTGTAGACGAAGCCGCCGGCGGTTCGCCGGCAGGGGTCTGGTTCGATGCACCACCTGCCAGCTTGTCGAGCAGTTTTTCCGCTTCTTCCGCGGAAATCTTTCCCGCCGCCAACATCTCCAGCACCTTTTTTCTTTCTTCTCCCATGGCGACGATCTCCTTTCTGTTTTTCTAACTGAGTCTCTCGAGAGCTTCTTCCACCGTAAGCTCTCCACGGGACAACTGCTCCAGCACGTAGAGATTTGGCGAAGGACTTTCAAAGTTTTTGTCCAGGTTTGCGGCGATGGCGTTCAGGCGGTTCTTGACCGTGGGGTAGCTGATCCCAAAAATGCTCTCCATCTTTTTCAGCGAGCCGTGGTGGCGAACGAAGGCGATGACGAAGGCTTGGTTGTCGGGGCTGAGTTTTCCCAGGGGCGAAACCTCGAACTCACCCTCGAGGCTCATTTTGCAGGTCGGGCAAGCCATGCGGGTGACGCTGAGAGGCGCGTTGCAATCCGGGCAGAGTGCCTTAGAAATATCCATGTTGAACCTGCCAAACATAAGAATTATCAAGGATGAGCTTAACATTGTCAAGTACAAAATTAAGTTTATTTACTGAACCCCACGAGTCGAGGGTGAACCCCGGGACAAACGGACGGGCGCTGCTTCCCCGAGGATCTTGAGCCGATAGGAGTAGCTCGGGCCGAGGGCCTGACCGTCCGAGAAGAGCTATACTGATGGTCGATGGAAAAGAAATCCGAAAAGCCGAAAGCCGTGGTGCTGTTGAGTGGCGGTATGGATTCCTGCGTGAGCACAGCCGTCGCGCGCGAACGGCACGGCGCTGCAAACATTGCGCTGCTCCACGCGGGCTACGGCCAGCTAACACAGGAGCGCGAGCGCCGCGCGTTTAACGAGATTGCTGATTTTTACGGCGTGCGGGATCGGCTGATCGTGCAGCTCGATCACTTCCGCGCGATCGGCGGTTCCGCGCTTACGGACACGCGCATCGCCGTTCCGGAAAATGAATTGCACGCGCCGGGACACCACGGCAGCAGCATTCCGGTCACGTACGTGCCATTTCGCAACGCGCATTTTCTCTCCGTGGCCGTGAGCTGGGCGGAAGCCATCGGTGCGGGTGCGATTTACATCGGTGCGGTGGCGGAAGACAGTTCCGGCTATCCTGATTGCAGACCGGAATACTACCGGGCATTTCAAGAAGTAATTCGCGTGGGCACACGACCGGAGACCCAGATCGAAATCGTGACGCCGGTGATCACGCTGAAGAAGAGCGAGATCATCCGCCGCGGTATCGAGCTGGGCGCGCCGCTGCATCTGACGTGGTCGTGCTACCAGAGCGAAGAGGCGGCCTGCGGCGCCTGCGATAGTTGCTTGCTGCGCCTTCGGGCGTTTGCCGAAGCCGGCGTGCCGGACCCGATTCCCTACCGGCGAGCGGTTGCGGCGCAGCGTTGAGCTTGGAATCTGGCCCGGATTAGGGATAATAGGGCGCAAGCCGCCCGGGGACTTCGGGGTAGGGGTTTCCCAGTTACAAAAGGAGAATGGAGTATGAAGCCAACTAAGTTCGCCGCTTTGCGGGGCAACGGGAACAAGTCATGGATGCTAGCCGTGATGCTGGCCGCCGCGCTGGCCTGCATTGTCCCGCCGCGTGCGGCCGCCCAAGGCACGATAGCCGGCACAATTCTCGACGTGGCCGGCAAACCGTGGGTTGATATCACCATCGACGTTGTGAGCGATCAGGGAGCAAAGACCCAGACCAAGACGGACAAAGACGGAGGTTTCGCATTCCGCAGTCTACGCGCGGGATTTTACACGGTCACCGTGGAACTTCCGCCGCCAAGCAAGCCGTACGAAGCGGCGAAAGTCCAGGTGGGAGCGGCGGAGACGCCCAAGATCGTACTGAACTTCAAAGACATTGTTGCCAAACAGGGTTCGGACTATGCGGAGCAGGCGAAGAAGCAGGAAGAAGAGAAAACGAAATTTCAGGGCATGAAGCAGCACTTCGATGCGGGAATCGCGCTGCTTGCGCAGGTGAACCAGGCCAAGGCGGACCTGACGAAGGCGCCTGCGGACCAGCGTGACGCGCTGAAAGCGCAAGTGACGGACCTGTCCGGCAAAGCGGCTACGGAATTGGAAGCGGCCAAAGCGGCGGCGCCGGAAAAAGACCCCAACCTGCACCTGATCTGGGCGCGGCTAGGCGATGCCTACGAGGCGGCAGGACGCGCCGACGATGCGGCCAATGCGTACAAGCAGGCGGTCGCGCTGAAACCTTCGGCGGCCTATTACAACAATCTTGGCGGAGTCCTGGGACGCGCCGGAAAGATCGAAGATGCCATGGCCGCGTACCAGAAGAGCGCGGAGCTTGATCCGGCGAATGCCGCGCAAGCGTGGCGCAACGCGGGGATCACGCTATACAACGTCGGCAAAATGAAGGAAGCCGTCGAGCCGCTGAAGAAGGCGACCGAACTGGATCCGAAGAGCGCGCAGGCGTGGTATCTGCTGGGTGCGTCGCTGGTCGGTGCGATGGAATACAAACAAGTCGGGCGACAAGATGCAAGTGGTGGTCCAGCCGGGCACCGTCGAAGCGTATCAGAAAGCGGTGGAGCTGGATCCCAATGGTGTTTACGGGCAGCAGGCAAAGCAGGGGCTTGACGCGCTCGCGCAGATCGCTCCGGGAATCGACACCAAGCTGAAGAAAAAGAAGTCCTAAGCAGCGCGAACGATTGTTCGCAGGGCATTTTGGGCCGGCTCTGGTAAAGAGCCGGCCTTGTTTTTTGTTGGCCTTGAATTTCGCAGCAGCCGCCAGCCGCACTCCGCGCTCAACTGTGGGTGAGCGTGCCAGTCCTCTTGGTGCGGCCGAGCGTCCAGGCAAAGACCGCTATCGAAGCGGGTAGAAGGATCGCGGCGATCAGAAGCAAGACCGCGACCGGCCGCCACACTCCGGCGAGATTGGTGCCGGACAACAGCGCGGACCGCATGCCATCGAGCGCGTAGGTAACCGGATTGAGGCGCGCCACAAACTGCAACCAGCCCGGCAGAATGCTGATCGGAAAAAGCATGCCACCCGCGACGTTGGAAAAGGAGAGCAACAGCCACTTGGCCGGATTGCCCCGCTTGAAAAGCAGCACGTAACTCGCGGAGAGAATGCCGAAGCCGGAGAACGCAAGCAGCGTCGCAAGGAGAACCACACACACCGACAGCCAATTCGCGCCGCGCAAGGGAAAACCGAAAAGCGCGGTCCCCCAGGCGAGGTATACGGCGATGCGCAGTAGTGCAGCGGCGAAGGGATAAAGCGATGAGCCTGCGAGCATGACCGGAAGCGAAGTCTGCGTGATCAGCAGTTGCTCAAGGGTGCCGCTGTCGCGCGCTTCCTGGATGCTTTGATCGAAGGTGTCCATGGCCGCGTGGAGATACTCGAAAAATATCCAGCCGACCAAAGCGAACCCGAAGTAGCTGGTACCCGGCGGCAAGGAGTGCCGGAGCTGCGGGCTGTCCACGAATCTCGCCATGTAGTAGAACATGGCGGCGCCGAAGAGCGCTTCGATGGCGTCCAGGATGAACGGAGCCCGATAGGTGCGAGCGATGGCGAGGTCGCGCCAGAAGAAAAGCCACAAGTCACGCGCGATGCGCATCATGTGGCGGCGTCCCCGCCCGGCGGGCTGTGGCTGCGTCCGGTGAGGCGCAGAAAAACGTCTTCCAAAGTGGACGACCCGGTGCGGCGCTTCAAGGCCGCCGGCGTGTCGCAGCCTAGCAGGCGTCCATGGTCGATGACGGCAACGCGATCGGCGAGCAGTTCGACTTCCGGAAGCGTGTGCGAGGCGAAGAGCAAAGAGGTCCCGCCGCGCTGGACGATTTCTTTTTTCAGGAAGCGGCGGAACTCCATGGCGGCGATGGCGTCCAGGCTGCGCGTGGGTTCGTCGAGAAGCAGCACGCTGGGCTGATGAACCAAGGCGCGAGCGAGGCTCAGGCGCTGGACCGTTCCTGAAGAGAGGGTGCGCACCTGGCGATCGAGGGCTTCGCCGAGACCAAATTGGTCACCCAGTTGAGAAATGCGCTGCTTCGCTGCGGCATTGGAGAGGTGATTGAGCCTGCCAAAAAAGCGAAGGTTTTCCCGGCCCGTAAGCCGGGCGTAAAAACCGTGGTCGGTTCCGGCGTGATAGCCCAGCCTCCGGCGGACCTCCCTGGGCTGGCGAACGGCATCGTACCCGGCGACGCGCGTTGCGCCACGCGTCGGCAGCAGCAGGGTGGCCAGGATCCGCAGGAGCGTGGACTTGCCGGCGCCGTTCGCGCCGAGGAGCGCAAGCGCTTCACCTTCGCGAACTTCAAACGAGACGCCCGCCAAAGCGACGGCGGTGGGCTCTTCGAAAGGCTGCAAGAAAGTGCGCCAGCCGCTGCGCGTTGGCGGGAACGATTTTTCGAGAGAGTCGACGGCAATCGCGGGTTCAGGCACGGAAGAGTTTATAGCGTGTCTTCTTTCCGAAGACAATCCAGCGAGGCGGGGGGAATAGCTTCGGGCTAAAAGTGCTCGCGCTGGTGTGTGATTGCGCGCTCGCGTATCCTTCGTGGAGGTAAGCTCGGAGACTTTCTGCCGGAACATTCTACAAATCCGACCAGCGCGTTGACCGCCGAATGGGCCGCGCTGCTGGAGTGCGTGAGCCCACACCTCAACGCGCCGCGCCTGGACGAGTTGCTCCGCAAACCAGTGGATTGGTCCAGCTTGCGGGTACTTGCGGACGAGCACGGCGTGCTCCCGCTGCTGGCTGTGCGGCTTCGAGACCTGGACGACTCCATCGTGCCGGCTGAAATGCGCCAGAGACTGTTGGAGTGGCAGCGCTCCCAAATGATTTTTACTCTGAGCCTCACTGCGGAGTTATTCCGGTTGCTCAATTGCTTCGCCACGTCAGGTCTCGAGGTTTTGTTGACCAAGGGCCCGGTCCTGGCAGCGCGGTGTTATGGGGACCCCGGAAGCCGGCAATACCTGGATCTTGATTTGATCGTACGCGGCAAGGACATTCATCGGGCGACGGAAACGATGATCGCGCTCGGATATGAAGCCAAGGTGCCGCTGAAAGCCATCGAGGCGAAGAAGCTTCCGGGTGAATATGTTTTTACGCAGCGCGATACCGGAATTCTTGTGGAGTTCCACACCGAGCACACGTTTCGCTACCATCCGCGGCCGCTTCCGGTGGAAAAGCTTTTCGAGCGGCGAGCTTGCGTGCCGTTCGATGGCCATGACGTGCCGGCGCTGTCCACCGAAGACGAGCTGATTCTGATCTGCATTCACGGAGCGAAACATTTCTGGACGCGGCTGATGTGGATCGCGGACGTGGCGGCGCTGGTGTCCCGGCAAAACGTCGATTGGGATCGGGCCATGGCGGCGGGACGCGAAGTGGGTGCGCAGCGTATGTTGCGAGTGGGACTGCGGCTCGCGGCGGATGTGCTCGGCGCCCGGCTGCCGGCTCAGGTTGCGGGCGATGTGCGGGCCGATCGTGCGGCCGAACGCGTGGCCGCGCAAATCACGAGCCGGCTGCCCTTGGCGGATGCGGCGCCGTTTGGGATCTTCGCGCGGGCGGCGTTTCGCATGAGGATGCGCGGAGGCTATCTGCGAGGCGCGGCGTACTTGCTGCGGCTTTCGCTTTCTCCCACGGAGGAGGATTGGGTGAGCGGGTCCGAGGAGAAGCGATCGTGGCTGCTGGACGCCATAGGGCGGCCGTTTCGTTTAGCGCGGAAGTATGGGCGCGATGGACGTTTGTAGAGCACACGACGGCCCTTCGACGCCCTGAGATCGGGATAAGTCCTTTGGTTTCAATCTTATGCCAGAAAATTCGATGTGACTGTGTCCGGGAAGGCTTGGCCTTCGGCGATTTGACTGCGAAGAAAAGGAGTAACGCGTCACTCCTTTCTTCGCGTGCTCGGAAAACCGCGTGGCCAAAGGGAAAAGGCCCTGACCAATGCGTCCGGGCCTTTCTTCGTTCACCTTGCCGACGTTTGACGGGTAAAGGCGGCGGCTAGCCCTTCGCATCGCTTCGCGCTGCTCAGGACAATCCGCCGCACTCCATATTGCTGCCGCCGTACTCCTTGTTGCTAGATGTTGGTGCTGCGCGAGAGTTTCCGGAGTGTTTTCGTTTTGGGTGCGGGCAGCTCAAGGGAGAGCGTAACAGTGCTCTTGTTCCGCCAGCACGCTGAGCTTGGCCGGCTTGTCGTCGTTTTTTGCCGCGAGCTTTTCGCGGAGATCGCCGAGGGAACGGATGCGATCGCCGTTGAACGCGGTGATCACGTCGCCTGCCCTGACGCCGGCTTTTTCCGCGGCGGAGCCGGCATTCACGTTGCGCACGAGAACACCTTCGCCATCCGGCGCACCGAAGAAAGCGCCGAGCTGGCCGCTAATATCCTCGGCGTCGATTCCCAGGCGCGGATGCGCGCCTGGAAGCATCACAAGGCCGTCATACATCTCCATTGGGGCAACTTCGGGCAAATCTGGAATTTCCACTTCCGGCATGCGGAAGGAAAACGCGCCAGGTTCCGCATTCATCCAGGCACGGTGATTTTCTTCCGCTTGCCCGAGTGTGGCGCTGACGGTCTGAGATCTTGCGTCGCGCCAGATGGCAAGTTGAACGGTTCGCCCGGCCGGAATTTCGTGGATCATGCGGCGGAATTGCGCGGAACCCTCGACGCGCTGGCCGTCAACTTCGGTGATGACGTCGTTTTCCTTGAGGCCGGCCTTCGCCGCCGGGCTGTCCGGCGCGATGCGGCCGACAACGACACCGCGTTCGGCGGGGAGTTTCAAGTCTTTGACATTCTCGGGCGTGACCTCGCGCGCCTCAACGCCGAGCCAGCTCGGTCCTTCCTCGTCGATGTTCAAAACCGTAACGTCGTCGGGGCCCTGCCCCGGCACTGGAACTACTTGCACTCTCCGCGTGGTTACTTCTTGACCAGAGGCCGAACGGCTGGGAAGCGCGGCGAGCACAAGTGCAAGCGCGGCCAGCCCGGCGATGATGGCTATATTTTTCTTCATGGTCGTCCCTCTCCTATTTCATTAGACGCGGCAAACGCTAAACCGTCGACCGCAGGGCGACCACTCGAATTCCACCATTGATCGTGTGCAGCCGGATCGACGCGCCACCCTTTCCCAATTTGCCGTGCGTCTCCCGGGGATGCTGCGTGCTCTCGAGCGCGAGAGGCAGCTCGGAGAAGAAGCTGCCGTTCAGGCAGAGAGCCTCGAGGTCGGCCTGCGTGTCCGCGGGCACCGCGAGCAGGAGGGAGCCATTGGTGGTCTCCGCGATGGCGCCGTTCTTGTCCTGGACGTGGAGCAGTTCGAGGTGCACGTTGCCATTGGTGGTATGGGCGCGCACGGAGCCGCCACCTTCGTAAACCTCGATGTTGCCGTTGACGGTGCGCAAGTCTTCGACGGCCTCGACGCCGGCGATGCGCAGCGTGCCGTTAACGGTGCCGATATGCTCGACGTGGGCGCGGTGCGGCACGTGGACGACATATTCGACGGCTACTTCGACGCCTTCGTTTTGCGGGTAGCGGGTGGTGACGGAAACAGCGCCGGGCTTAGCGTCCACATCGATGGAGACAAGATCGAGGTCGGACTCTTTGTGCTTCGCGGTCTTGACTGCGTGCACCTCGACCTCATCGCGATCCCAGCTTTGCACATCCACGGTGCCGTTCACGTTTTGCAGCTCGAAGGAGCCGCCGGGCTGGAGCGGATAGGTCTGATTGAATTCCTTGGTGATCGCGAAGCAGGGCACGGCCGAAGCCGTTGCCAGGACGAGTGTCAAAAATGCGGCGAAACAAAGAGAACGGCGCAACATAGAGTTCCCCCTTCGAGTGACATTCCGGACCGACCAGGGACCCGAACTAAACTCGCGCGCTACTTTGCAAGTCACTTCGCGCCAGTGCACGGCGTCTAGCGCAACTGAAAATTGAACGTCAACGTCGAGATCACATCGCCCTTCTTGCTACTCATCCACGCGGGACTCACGCGCCACTGATTGACGGCGGCGATCGCGGCATCGGCCAGCGTCGGCGAGCCGTCGATCAACTTCACAACCTCGATGTGACCGTCTCGCGCCGCGCGAATTTGCAGCTTCACCACACCTTGCAAGCCGGCGCGCAGCGCGATCTCCGGATAAGCCGGCGGCGGCGACGCAATCAGGTGTTTCTTGACTTCGTCGGGATCTTCGCGGACGCCGCCGAGAAAGGCGACCTCCAGCCGGTCGAGCCAGCTTTCGAGCCAGTCGCCCTTGTCATCAGGCGCCTGAGAGCCGGGCGCTGCGGGAGAGGCTTCCGAAGTGTCGAAGCCCGTGGGCATCACCTGAACCCCGCCTTGCGTGAGGCGTTCGCGTTGTTCGCGGATCAGCGACTCGCGCAAAGCAATCTCCGAATCCAGGAATTGCAGCCGAATGGTTCCCGAGGTGGTGCGCAATTTGAGCGGAGCGCCGCCGCCGTTCAATTTGCCGACGGCGTGCACGGGACCCGCGCCATGATCGGAGGTTTGCATCGTCAGCGAGAGTGCGGGGTCGGCTGCGATGCGGCGTTCGCCGCCGGACTCCACGATGGCGTCGATGTCGGCAGCGAGATTGCGCGGGAGAAACACAACGATGTCGCCATTGCCCGAGGTCAGCTGTGAGGCGCCTGCGAGATGGACCGCGCCACCCGAGGAAGGCGCGTCGGGATTGATCCAGGCGCGAATGGTGCCGCCCGCCGTGGCTGCGCGGACGGTGCCCGCCACGCGCGTCAAGCAAATGCTCCCAGCGCTCGACTCCACCTCCAGCGGCCCGGAAACATACATGATGCGGATGCCGCCGCCACCGGTCTGAGCGCGCACCGAACCACGAACCTCGCCGAAATCAATTTGGCCGCCGCCGGTACGCACGCTGACCAAGCTGCCCGCTTGCCCGACAGTAATGTTGCCGCCGTCGGTTTGGAGGTCGGCGCGGCCGCCGATTTGTCCGGCGCGGATGTGACCTCCGCCGCTGTGCAGCAGCGCATCTCCGGCAATGTTCCCGGCGTTGATATGGCCGCCGGCGGTGAAGGCATCCAGGTCGCCGGCGACATCGAGCACTTGAATGTGTCCGCCTTCGGTTTCCAGTTTGGCCACCAGGTGCCCCGCGGCAATCTCGCGGACACGGGTCATGCCGATGCGTCCGGTGCGAATGTTGCCGCCTTGGGTCAAGAGATTCGCGGTGCCGCCGACATCTTGCGTTTCAATGTCGCCCGCGCCGGTCTTGACGTCCACGTTGAAGCCCGGCGGAACGGCGACTTCAAATTGCACCCAGAACTGCGCGCCGTTGGCAGAAGGGCGAGCGATCTGTGGAGGAAGCGATCCGTTGATTTCGACGCCATCGGAAGTTGCCTTCGCGGTGAGAGAGTAGCGGTCGAGCATGCGCTCCGCCACGGGACTCCGGGCATCGGTTTCAATGTGCACGGTGTAACGCACAACCGGAGCCGCGCCCGGTTCGAGCGAAACGATCCGCACCGAACCCAGGTCCGTGGTAAGCCGCAAGGTTAGTGCATCCTTGGTTGGCAGAGAGCCGTTGCGGTCGGCAGAGACGCGCGGCGCGGTAGGATCGGCGGGCTTGGTCGGTTCAATTGTAGCTTCGGCGCCGCTTGCGAGCGCGATCCGTGCGGGAACGAACAGCGCACCGAGCAGCAGGAAAATAACGCCAACGCGCGCGAAACGCTGCGGCAAAAGCTCACCGCGGGAGGGCTTTGGTGTCCGAGCGATTCGTACCGGCTTTGAATCGACTGCACTTAGCTGACGCGCACAGCCAGAAATGGCTGTGCCACAACACGGACTCTTTTGGGGCTTATGGATTTTGTCTTGCACGGTTCTATTCAGTCGCCCGTCACTGCACATCTCGTTGCACGTCGTGCGGGCTGATTTGCCGCAAAGCCGCGGCGCTGCGCAGCCGAACATAGCGGTTCGGATCGCGGCGCTGTAAATCTTCCAGAGCACGAACTACACGCTCGACCGAAAGATCGCCGGGAAGCACGACCGGTTCGGGAGCCGGCGGCTCGCCCGGAGCAGTCAGGCCACCGAGCGAATCACCTTCGAGCGACCTCACGAGCAAGTTCACGGCTTCGACGCGCACGCCGGGATTGGAGTCGTGTGCCAGCGCCCCAGCAAGACTTCGCGCACGGAATCGTCCGCGGCAGAGTCGCGGAGCGCTTCCAGCGCCTTCATGCGCACCGCGGCATTCTGGTCCTTGCGGGCCGCCGCCAGCAGCGCGCGGCGTACCTCCGCATCGCCGGTGCGCGCTCTCAGCGCGTCCAGACAGTCGAGCCGCACGCCCGGATCAAAGCGCTCGCCGTTGGCGACGACGTACGTCAGAACGCGCCGCATATCCGCGTCGTCCACGTTTCCAACCATTTCGATCGGCTGTTCGGTGCGCACTTGCAATTGCAGCGTGCCGGGTGCGGCGTCGGACGCAGGCGCGAAATTGACTCCCGCGACCGCCATCTTCGACAAATCGTCATCGGTCAGGCGCGGCATCGACATGACGTTCACGGCTTGGCCGCCGGCATCGTATGAAGCGTTGCCGGCGTCGCGCGTGGAAAACCAGGGAGACAACTGAATGCCCAGCCCGAGGCCCAGCAACATCAGGAAAGCTGCGCTCCATGCCGGGCGCAGCGCCATCCAGCGGCGCACCCAGCCGAACGGCATCCAGTGCTCGCGCACCGGGGGCGCGGAAAGATCGTCGAGCTGCTCGGCGAGTTCGCTGCGGCATTGGGCGAGGAGGGCACCGGAGGGATCGAGTTGGTCGGCGGGTTGCGACGCGCCGGAGAAGGCGGTTTGGAAGGTCAACTCCTCACTAAGCTGCTGGGCGCAAACGGGGCAAGCGGCCAGGTGCGCATCGATCTCTTCGCGTTCCCGCGCGTCGACCTCACCGCAGGCGTAGAACACGAGCAGGGGCGCGATATCCTCGCAACGCGTGAGCCGCCGCCGGGCGCTCATAGAAGCTCTCCCAGTTGGCTGCGAAGTTTGCGGGTGGCGCGAAACAGGGAATTCTTCACCGTTTCTTCGGTGGTGCCGAGCGCGTCGCCGATTGCCCGGAGCTTCAGTCCCTGGTAATGCTTCATTTCAAAAACAACGCGCTCGCGCGGCGAAAGGAGCTCCATCGCCAAGGCGATGCGCGCTTGAATCTCTTTGCCGAAGAGCCGCCGTTCGGGATCGAGCGTGGGGCGATGCTCGCGCTGGCGCTCGAAAAAGTCGCTGATGCCTTCGTCGTGATTGCCGGAGTTTAGCTCTGGGGCTTGGTCTTCCGGGCGAGCCTGGCGGCGGCGCAGATGATCGAGACACACGTTGGTGACGATGCGATAGAGCCAGGTATAAAAGCTGCACTCGAAGCGGAAGCGATGGAGATTGCGGTAGACCTTGAGGAAGGCTTCCTGATAGACGTCGCGGGCGTCCTCGGGACGCTTCATCAGGTTGAGTGCCAAGCGGAGGACGTCGCGGTCGTAGCGACGCACAAGTTCCTCGAAGGCAGCGCGGGAACCGGCTTGCGCTTCGACAACGAGAGCCCGCTCGTCAAGATGGGGCAACGAAGCCACCGTGGCCAAAGCGGCCTCGGTACCGGCAGCCTGGCCCAGAACGCTTGCCAAAGCCAATCGAGGAAGCGGCATATTCGCTTTCTATTCGCGCTTACGAGGCGTTAGGGCTTTGACCATAACACCTTAGCTTAAGCTTAGTCCCGCCGGCCCACGTAGCGCCAGCGCAGGTCCAACCAATTTGGACGTACCCCACCCGAGTGGGTAAGCAGCCACTTCCCTCGGTAAGACGAATGAGGCAACTCATTTGTTTCTGAGCCCGAGCTGTGCAAAACTCCGGCGAATCAGGCTGCAGGGACGATCGGGCCCTGCCCGGCGCCACCCGAGGGCATGCGCCAGGCCAAGAACGGCCAGGCGAGGAGCAGGATCAGCGCAACGATCACGCCATAGCCGTTGAGGCGGTAGAAACCATCGGGTTGGCCCAGAAGTTCGGCCGCGCCTTCTACAATCGACAGGATCGCCAGCAGCAGAAAGCAGCCGAAGACGTTGGCCCGCATCACACGACGGATTCCGAAGGCGTAGATGCCCAGCAGAATCAACTGCGCCAGGAATTGTTTGGCGAAGTCCGCCGGGCCGCCCCAATTGCCGCCCACCATCGCCAGCGCACCCAGCAAGAACAGGAGATAGCGAAGCCATCGGAACTGAAGTTGCGCGGCAACGAAGGACGCCACGCATGCCACGAGCCCGGTAAACAGCAGGCTGTGACTCAGGGTTGAACCGAGGATAGCCGCGCCCGGGATGGTGGCATCGAAGTTCGAGCCGAAGGAAGCCGCCACGGAGCGTTGCGCGGTGGGCCAGTGTTGCGAGATGGTTTCCAGAACGCTCTGCAGACCCAGAAGGCCCGCGGCTCCGCCGACGCCGATCCACAGCGCGTCGCGATAATACGCGGCGGGCATGCCGGTCCAGCCGGGAATGTTTTCTTCACCGAATGCGCGTTTTGCGTAGTACCAGGCGACGCCAAACACCACGGCGAGCAATCCGAAACTAAACGGACCTCCGAGCAGGGCGCTGAGGCCGATCACTCCCAACATCGTTTTCAACGGAATCGCCGTGTTGTAGGTGTTGAGTGCGGTCGGGAAGCGGTTGCCGAGCGCAAACACCACATAGTAGGCGGCCAGGCCCCAGAGCGCCCAGAGCGACAACCTCTTCCACGGGATCGCTCGCGCCGCCTCCGTACGCAGATTCTTCAGGAATAGAATGAGCGCGGTGATCCCGCCGCCCGCGAAAAGGAGAATCGGGAGAACGTAGGTGGAGGTTGTCCGCAACAGCGTCAAGTCTTGGTGTTTGCGGCGCCAGTCGTCGGGAATCTTGATGTAGGTGCCATAGCTCGCATCTTCCGGTTCCTCCCGCGATTCGGGGTAGTAGGATTGGCGGTAGTCGGTGACCTCATCGCCGAGCACGACAGCTCTGACGCGGAGATAGGCGTGGCCGGCGGTTTCACCCGTTGAATTGTCACGCGATGAATCAGACGGCGATGCGGAGGACGGAGCGGCGCCGGTATCGAGCGGCGTATTCTGCTGCCAGGTGAGCAGGTGATCGATGCGCTGCGGACGCTTGTCCGAATTCGCTTCGACCAAACTCCACTGGCTCAGGTCGATCTTTTTCTCCTCGCGCAGAAACTTCTCCGCTTTGGCGGCGGCTTCTTCCTTGCTCAGCGAAGCTCCGGGAGCGTCTTCCGCAATCTTGTGGTGAAACGCGAAGAGCGAGCCGTCCGGTTTGAGCTTGACGGAGAATTCTTCGGGCTGGCTGTCGCGGAAATAGCGCACCTGCCAGACCGCTCCTGGCATTTGCGCGGCGTAGATATCGTTCAGGCGCGCAATGCCGATGCGCTCGCGGAGAAATTCGTTGGTGACGGGATCGGTGACGTTGGCGAAGATCGTCGCGTGATGGTACGAATTCGGATCCAAGCCGCGCTGGCGCATGATTTCATCCGCTCGTGCGCGCGCACTTTTTGCGTCTACGGAGAGCTTCAGATAGTCGCCGATCGATGCGGGTTTTAAACGCCAAGCGAGCAGGCCGCCGGCAAGCAGGCATACCGCCAGAAAGCCGAGCATTCCCGGCGCGAGAGCGTCGTAACGCCGCTTTTCGGCGGTGGCCGCTTGGGGCGCGCGTTCCGAGGCGAGGCTGATTTCGGGAACGGGCGCGGCGCTGTTCAACATATCTTCATCGGCCTCAAACCGGCCGCGAGTCAGGTAGGAGACTCCCGCGAAGGCCAGCGGCGCGACCGCTGCCGCGGCGACGACCGCGCCAGAGATTTTGAAATAGAGGCTGTTGGAACGGATCAAGAACAGCCCGACCAGCGACGCGTCCACGGTGTAGTGCCAGATGAGCGTCGCGAGAATGCCCCAGCGCAGCATCACGATTCCGGCGATGATGCCGAACAGGCCGATCTCGATTCCCCGGATGTAGGCGGGTTCTTGGGGGTAGTTGCTGTGCAAAAAGCTCCACAGGAAGGCCGGCAGGATCACGGCAATCCATCGCGAACGCGTAAACCGCGCGAAGAAGGGGATCGCAAAGAGACGAAAGGTGAATTCTTCGTTGGTGGAGGCCAGCAAGCCGATCGCCGCGCCGGAGATCCACGGAAACGCCGTGTTCACCGATTCTTCGTAGTTTAGTTCTTGCGGGGCCCACGCGCCGAAATGGCTCGCGACGACATAGAAGGCGACCACGTAGCCGATGTGCGCCGCGGCCAGCGACAAGCCCACCACTGCCGCGGAAAAGAATTCCTTGGAGCGCAATCCGCGCCACGTGAAGGTTTGCGAAAGCTGCAAGCGGCCGGGCTGCGAAGCGCGATACAAGGGTTCCGCCGCGGGCAGGACCAGCGTAATGGTGAGCGCGGTCAGAATGGAGATGAGGATTGCAGCGCCCAGCTTGAGCGCAATGAAACTTTCGTACGACGAATTGGTGTCGTAGCTCGCGCCCCAGAGCGGCCAATTGTTCAATTCCTGCAAGAAGAGCAAAGTTGCGACCAAGGCGCCTAGCAGGATCGCGCCCCGCCAGGAAGTCTGCCCACGATTCGTGAGCTTGATCCCCAGCCAGAGCGCGGCACCGAGAAGCACGAGGTAAGGAATCGTGAATGCGAAGGCGAGGGTGTCGTTGCCGGACCGCAGGCGCTGGTAGCCACGCTTCCAAGCTTCCGGCACCTGCAAGTATTGTTCGGTGCCACCAACGCGATCGCCAAGCAAGGTGACTTGCAGGCGGTACGGCGCATCTTTCGCGCGGAATCCGTGCTTTTCCCAGGTGAAGGACCAGTCGAGCCGGTTGGGCCGCTTGTTGGAGTTTGCTTCTTCGGGGAGGAAATCCCAGGTTTTCAGATCCACGCCGAGCTTGCTGCTCAGAAAGGTCTGCGCCGCCGCTTGCGCTTGGGAGCGGTCAACGGATGGCGCCGCGCGCGCCTCCGGGATTTTGTGGTCGTAGCCGACGATGTTTCCAGCCGGGCTGACACGGACGTGAAATTCTTCTTCCTGCTGTGGACGGAAGAAACGCACATCCCAATACCAGATGTTGAGCTGCGACGACATTATCTGGTTGGCTTGCTGGAGGCCGAGTTCGCGCTCGAGATACGTTTTCGCGTTGTCGTCGAGATCGAAGACGATCGCCGAGCGGTAGCCGCTGACATCCTCACCGATGCCACTCAGGAAGTTCTGCGCCCGCTGGAGCGCTTCGCCGCGCGACACGTGAAAGTCCACCGATGCTTCCGGGAAGGCCCGGAAGAAATACTTGTGCGCAAATACCACGCCCACAATGCCGAGCAGCACCCAGAGGACTAGCGCGCGTTTGTCGGAACCGGTCAGGCGATCGGACACGAGGTCCTCCTCGGAGGAGTTGCGGAGCGTTCACTCTATCGATACGCATGCCACAGATGCAAGTTTGGGCGCGGCGCCGCTGCCGGCGCTCGAAACCTGCAACCGCCTTCGCCTGCTCGTGTTCTGTAGGCGCGGTCTTCAGACCGCGGGGTTTAGACGCAGATGGTGCCCGTGCGTTTGCGACGTAGGGAGCTGTAGCCTACCGGCTGCAGCGGAAGGTATCGCGAATCGCATTCAGTTGTTTCCAGATGTCTCCATCGCGCGGCTCAAGTGACCCGGCGAAGAAGAGGACTGTGTGGTCGGACGTTCCGCAACCCGAAATCCGAACCTGGGAGTTCACCGTGATGATTTTGCCGTGGGTATCCCAGATGTTTACGGTTCCGCTGAACGCCCGAGCCGCCGCGCCACCGAACGTCGGGGATGCTGCCGTGTTTTCCTTGTAGGCTGCCAATACTTTGGAAAGATCGGGTGTGAATCCGTTGTTTTGACCTCGTTCCTCAGCCAATCCGCGAAAATACGTGACTATGTCGGTCTGCACCTGTTCCGCGCTCAGCATGTGCGTACCGTCCAGCCACATGAAGAACAGCCAGGAGTGATATTCGGGACTGTCGGTATTGTCGAAGTTCGGCGCAAAGAAGACGTCTTCGACGCCGTGGTAGGCGAGTTTCGCCGCGAATGGCAAAGGAAACGTATAACGCGGGTCCGCAGCCCAACTTCCAGGGACGCTAAACGTGAAGGGATCAGACGCCTGGCTCGTGTGCGTTGGATAGGGCGCTCGGACAAGGGTGATGTCCGATTTGCTGCCGTCGAACCGTGCAACCGTGAGAACGACCTTGCCGCCCACGGGACCATGAAGATCCTTCTCCAAGATCTCGGAGAAATCGCGTCCCGGCACCGCCACCCCATTCACCGCGACGATGAAATCGCTGCAATGAATTCCGGCCTTGTCAGCGGGCGAATCCTCAATCACATGCATCACGGCTAGAGGACCACGGTGGTCCGTCTTCGAATCGTCGTACAACTGCCGCAGAACAAGCCCAATCGTGCCGCGCCCATCCGCCAGGGCACGCCGAGGCGTGCAGAAAGCCAGGAAAGCGCACCCTGCGGCCAGCGCAGCAACAAAACAAAAAAAACAGCGCACGATTCGAGCAGAGAACGGGCGGACGCTCATGCATTTCTCCTTCACCAAGAAGCTGGACCTCAAGGATCAGCTTCCGTAACCCGTTGGTCAGCGGCCCGGAAACCTAGGTAGCCGCCGGGCTTCAGCCCGGCCACCGAATCCGTCGCGACGTTCACAATTGCATCGCAGAGCCGCCATCGTAGCGGCGGCCACGCATTGTGTCTTGCACGTTCTTAGCGGGCCCGGCGAACCAGGGTGGAAGCCCTGGACTTCCAGTCCGGGAAGCGGGCCAAGGCCCGCGGGAGCAAGCCCGCAAATACAAAAAGGGCTTTAGCCCTGGTCTTCTCCCATTGTCCCTCTATGCGATCAGACCGAAAGACAGAAACCGAAATGATATAAAGGAACCCTACGCCAACCGGCGCAAATCGATGCCTCTCACTCTTACAACCGAAGTGCGCATGATCAAGGGCGTCGGCCCGCAGCGGGCCGAATTGCTGGCGAAGCGAGGCCTGTATACGCTTGAAGATCTGCTCACGTATCTGCCGTTCCGGTACGAGGACCGCATTCATTTTTCCAATATTCGCGACATTCAGCCGAACGGCATCTACACCATTCGCGCCAGCGTGCTGAGCGGGCAGGCGATTCGCGGCATGCGCGGCCGCGACGCGATCTATCACCTGCTGGTGAAAGATGCGACCGGGTCCCTGCCGTGCAAATTCTTTCACGGAGGCTACCTCGAAGGGCGCCTCAAGCCCGGGCAATCGCTGGTGCTGCACGGCAAGGCAGAAATCGACAAACTGCGGCCAGCGCGGCTGGAGATGGTCAATCCGCAGATGGAAATGCTGGGCAGCGGGGACGCGGACTCGACCGAAGTAGGCCGCATCGTGCCGATCTACGAAGCGATCGGCACGTTCGGCTCCCGCGCCATCCGCCGAGCAATCTATGCGGCGCTGCAATTGCTCGATCCTCGGATGCCGGATGTTTTGCCGGAAGAATTGCGCGCGCGGCTCGGATTTCCTTCGCGCGGGCAGGCGATTGCACATACGCATTTCCCGCCGCCGGAGGAATCCGTCGAGGCGCTGAACGCTTATCGTTCTCCGGCGCAGCAACGGCTGATTTTCGAGGAGTTCTTCTTGTACCAGCTGAGCCTGGCGCTGGATCGCAGAGCGACTCGCAAGGAAAACGCCATCGCGTTCCGGCTGCGGGAAGAAAACGTGCGCGAAGCGCTGAAGCGCATTCTGCCGTTCAAGCCGACGGCGGCGCAAAAACGCGTGCTCGCGGAGATCGCCGCGGACCTCGAAAAGCCCGCGCCGATGAATCGCCTGCTGCAAGGCGACGTGGGCAGCGGCAAAACGATCGTGGCGCTGCAAGCGGCGGTGATCGCCATCGAAAATGGCTGCCAGGCTGCGCTGATGGCGCCGACGGAAATACTGGCGGTGCAGCATTTTCTTTCCGCGCGGCGCATTCTGGAGCGCGCGGGTTATCGCGTGGAACTGCTGATCAGCGGCTTGAAGTCGGCGGAGAAGACCGCGGCGCTGGAGCGCATTCGCTCGGGCGAAGCGCAACTTGTGGTCGGCACGCATGCGCTGATCGAAGACAACGTCGAGTTTGCTCGCCTGGGATTTGTGGCTATCGACGAACAGCATCGCTTCGGCGTGCTGCAGCGCAAGCGCTTGATCGACAAGGCGGCATCGCACGGGCACGCTCCTCACGTCCTTGTGCTCACCGCCACGCCGATCCCGCGCACGCTTTCGCTGACGCTTTACGGCGATCTGGACGTTTCGATTCTCGATGAGCTGCCTCCGGGCCGCACGCCCATCGAAACGCATTTGACCAGCGAGCCGCACTTGAATGGCGTTTGGGGAGGCATGCGCCGCGAAGTTGAAGCAGGGCATCAGGCGTTTATCGTGTATCCGGTGATCGAGGAGTCCAAGCTCGAGCTAAAAGCCGCGATGGACGAGTACGAGCGACTTTCCAAGGAAGTCTTTCCGAAATTCCGGCTCGGATTGCTGCACGGACGCCTTTCCAGCGAAGAGAAAGACGATGTGATGCAGCGCTTCCGCAAGAACGAAGTGCAGATTCTGGTGGCGACGACGGTGGTGGAAGTCGGCGTGGACGTGCCGAACGCGACGGTGATGGTCATCGAGCACGCCGAGCGCTTTGGGCTGTCGCAGCTTCACCAGCTTCGTGGGCGCATTGGCCGCGGCGCGCAGAAGTCGCACTGCGTTCTGGTGGGTCCCGTGCGCATGACGGATGAGGCGCGGGCGCGGCTGGAAACCATGGTGCGCACGTCGAACGGGTTTGAAATCGCGGAAACCGACCTGGAGCTGCGCGGCCCGGGCGAATTCTTCGGCACGCGCCAATCGGGGGCGCTGGGTTTCCACATCGCCAATCCGCTGCGCGATCGCGAAGTGCTGGAGCTGGCGCGGCGCGAAGCGTTTGCGCTGGCAGAGACTCCAGCGCGCGCGGCCGAGCTGGATCGCGTGCTGCGCGGACTGCCGGGCGAATGGCAGCGGCGGTATCATCTCGCGCGGGTGGGTTGAGCAAAATTGGAGAAGACACTTGAAGTTGTTTGCAAAAAGCCAGCCAAACATTACCTGACTACGACGGTTAAGGTTGAGATTCTTCGGGCATCCTTATCGGATGCCCTCAGAATGACAGTCTTCACTTTGGGCATTTTGCTAAACCCATAGAGCGGCGCTGGACGTACGACCCCCCGAGTGAGCAAGCCGCTCGCCGGACCATTGGAGCTTCATGCGGATTATCGCGGGGACTTACCGTAGCCGAATCTTGAAGAGCCTGAAGGGGTCGGCGCTTCGGCCTACCAGCGATCGCTTGCGCGAGACCTTGTTCGATGTGCTGGGTGCGGCGGTCGAGGGTTCGCGGTTTCTTGATGTGTTTGCGGGAACCGGCGCTGTGGGGATCGAAGCGATCAGCCGCGGGGCTGTCCGGGCGGTGTTCATCGAGAACCATGGGCCGGCGGCCACACTTATTCGCCGCAACCTGGAGTCGCTGGGCGTGCGGTCGGGGTTCCAAATCCTTGCCGAGGACGCGTTGCGCGGGCTGACGAAGCTCGCGGGGAAACGACTGCCGCGTGATGCCGGGTTCGATTTTGTTTTCGTCGACCCGCCGTACGCGGCGGGGGAGCAGTATGACCGGGTGCTGCAATTCTTGGGCTCGGCCTCGTTTCTTGCGCCGAGGGCGATGGTGATTGCCGAGCACCGGCACACCGCCGAGCTGCCAGAGCGGGTGGGGGCGCTACGGCGGGCTCGTGTCTTGCGGCAGGGAGATGCGGCTCTAACCTTTTACCGAGTCGATGCGGGGAGCGATTCGGCGGGATAGTTTCGCCTCAGTTTCGCTTTTAGGGGGTACACCCCCGGGGTGTACAGGGAACTGTGAAGTATCTTATTGATTCTGCTTGGTTTGCGGGTGCGAGTGTGCGTGCGCAGCTATGCGGCCCGTTTTCAAGTTATTGTAAATGCATGGGTTAGGCTCATCGCAACGGTTTCCGCGCGCGGCCGAAGGCGCCCGCCTCGGAAGGCGGCCGCTACAGGGGCTCCTTTCCTCTCCAGGAACAGGTTAGGAAGCGAGTGCAAAGTGTGTTGGCGACTAGGGCCCGAAATGAAAAAAGCGCCGGATCACCGGCGCTTTACGCATTTTGACGCAATTCCCATTTTACTCCGAAATGCTAATAAGTCAAGGGCTCGTGCAAGAAAATTTTGGCGGGAGCATGCTTTTCCGGATTTGGCCATCCCTGGTGCCACCTCGCGGCATCCTCTCCAGGGTTGACCTTATGAACCTAATCCCGCACCCTATAGCCTGGAGCTAATGACCTCGGACTATTTTCAAGGCGCGCTGAACCTGCTGGGCCAAGCTTCGACTCCTTTGGTGTCGCCCACTCTGCCCGGTGAATTGGAGCCCCGACTGGTCGTGCCTTGGGGAGGCTTCCACCAAGGCATCTTCAGCAGTGTGCGCGCTCTGTTTGCCGGCGCCGCCTCGAAGGAGTTTTTGAGCGGCGGCTTCTTCAAAGATTGCTGGATCGAGCGGAGGGTGCCGCGGCGGGCGCTGGTGGCGGCAGCGTTATGGCACATCGCCTTTGTCGTGCTGCCGCCATTTCCAGGACTCTCGATGACGCCGCGCCGGAATCCGGCGCTCGACAATTTGCAGTTGACCTGGTCCGGTCCGATTGAAGACCTTCCGCTGGTGGAAATCCCGCGGCAAAGTGCGAAGCGTGCGTCGCACAATGCGCCGACTCAACCTGTTCCGGCACGAGGCGCCGACGCCTATCATCCACGGCAGCGGATCTTCACCGACCCGGTGCGTCCGACGCATCTGCGGCAGACCTTGATCAATCCGCGCGTACCTTTCGAGCCGCCGAAAATGCTACCGGATTTGCCTAACATCGTGGAGTTGCAGGCAGTGGCGCCGCCGCGTCCGCGGCTGTTGATCAGCGAAGAGACGCTGAGGAAACTACGGCCGCGGGAGCGGCGCGTCAAGATGGTGACGGTGGCGCCGTTGGTGGATGTTCCGAACATGGAGCAGCACGTGGCCGCCGATTTGAGTTTGCCGGCGGCACAGAATGGGCCGGCGCGGCCGAAGCTGGAGATTAACGCGGGCGCGGCTCCGCGCGTGGCGCAGCGCGCGCAGGCCGGCGACGCAGGGCCCGCGCCGGAAGTCGCCGCTAGCGAAGTAAGCGCCGCGGGGGGCAGCCCATCGACGTTCATCGCGCTGTCGGCAACACCAGGTCCGCCGGCGCCGGTGCAACCACCGCAAGGCAATCTGGCGGCGCGAGTCTCGATCTCGCCGGATGGCGCAAACCACGGCGGGCCGGAGGCGACGAGTGGCGGAGGGAGCAGTCCGGTGGGGATCAGCATCAGCGGCGGCAATCCCACGGCGAAGAGCGGGGTGTCGGGTTTGGGAGGCAGCGCACCGAGGATCAGCACACCATCGGTGCGCGCGATGATGACGCGGCCGCAGCCGCAGATCACGGACGAAGAGCCCGAGCGAATTGGGCCGCCGAATTTTGCGGCGCTGCCGCCCGGCGCGAAGCCGGAGCAAATTTTCGCCACCAAGCGTATCTACACGATGAACGTCAACATGCCGAACCTAAACAGCTCGACCGGGAGCTGGATTCTGAATTTCAGCGAGCTGCGCACGAATCCGGATGCGCCGCGGATCACGTCGTCTGATTTATCCGGGCCTGTGCCGCTAAAGAAAGTGGACCCGAAGTACCCGCCCACGCTGATCAGCGAACACGTCGAGGGTGAAGTGGTGCTGTATGCGGTGATTCGCCGCGATGGGTCGGTGGACAGCATTCAGCTGGTGCACGGGATTGACGAGCAGCTTGATGCCAATGCAATGAGTGCGCTCGGACAGTGGAAGTTCCGGGCGGCGGCGAGGCAGGGGGCGGCGGTGGAGCTGGAGGCGATTGTGCATATACCGTTTCGGGCGCCGTTGCCGCAGTGAGACAAGGAAGTAATGAAATAACGAAGTAACGAAGTAACGATCCGGGGGCGGAGCAGGCTTCGCCCGGGCGTCACCTCATTACATTCTTAATTCTTTACTTCATTATTTCATTGCGTCGTTACTTCTTCTTTGTTCTTTAGGGGCGGCCTTCGGCTAGCTTAACCAGGGTATAGAGGGCGTGATTGACTGGGGTGGGGACGCCGAGGGCGGCGCCGCGGCGGGAGATGTAGCCGTTGAGGGACTCGATTTCGGTGCGTTTGCCGCGCATCATGTCCTGGCCGGTCGAAGACAGCGCTTCCGACATTTGTGCTGCGATCTTGAAGGCTCCGGCCAACGCGGCTTGGGGATCTTCGAGGCCGGGCGGCTGAATATTCGCGGCGCGCGCTACGGCGAGGACCTCATAGACAGCCGTTTCCACGACCTTCCGTGCATCGCTGCTTGCGACGATTTGTCCGTACTTCGCGCGGCCTAACGCGGAGACGGCGTTGAGCGCGCAATTCCAGACCAGCTTGGTCCAAAGCTCGCCTTCGATATTGTCGGAGATGCGGCAGGGCACGCCCGCGCGCTCGAAGAGAGCCGCGAGGCGCTCGGTGCGCGGATTGCGAGGGCCGACGACCAGATCGCCACGGCCGACATGCTTCACGGTGCCCGGCTGGGGCACGGAAGCAGCGACGTAGACCACGGCTCCGATGGCTTCGATGCCGGAAGCCTCGCGGATTTGTTCGACGTTGTCGACGCCGTTCTGCATGCTGACGACGAGGGCGTTGGGAGCCAGCAGGGGCGCGAGCGCGCGAGAGGTCGCGGCTGTATCGGTGGTCTTCACGCAAAACAGAACGACTTCCGCGCCACGCGAGGCCTCCGGTTCGGTCGCCGCGTCGACGCGAACGCTTTCGTTGAAATGTACGGTATCGAGCGTCAGGCCGTTTTTCTTTACCGCGTCAACAAACGCGGGGCGCCCGATCAGGATGACCGGCGCACCGGCGCGTGCGAGCATGCCGCCGAAATATCCACCGACGGCACCTGCGCCAACGACGGCTATCATTGGCCATGGGGGCAACGGGGTCTGCTGCGTCATGCCGTGATCACGGAAATCAAGCGATCGATATCGCGTTCGGTGTTGTAGAGGTAAGGCGAAACGCGGATGTTTCCTTCGCGCAGGCTGACGACGACACTTTCCTTGCGCAGGCGGTCGTAAAGCGCGGCGGTATTTTCCGGACGGCGCGCGGCGAAGCAGCCGTAAGGGCCGCGGTGTGCGGCGTTGAGGGGGCTGGTCGGAACGCAGCGGTCTTTCGGCAAGCGCTCGTACATAAAGTCGATGAGCTTGCGGTTGTGGGCGGCGACGGTTTCGGGTCCGGCGCGCAAGACGAAATCCACCGATGCTTCCACAGCGGCATGATTGAAGTAGTTGGCTGTTTCGGCGGCGTCCCAGCGCTTGGCGTTAGGACCGGGCTTCGGATCGTCGAATGAGAGCGCGGCAAAATTGTCGGCGCCGCCGGTGGCCATCCAGTAGAACGGGCCGGGGCGCGAGTTGGCGATGTGTTCGCTTTTGGCCCAGAAAAAGCCGGTGCCAAACGGGCCGAGGAGCCACTTGTAGCCGGCGCAGACGAGGAAGTCGGCGCCGAGCGAGGTGACGTCCATGGGCACAGCGCCACAGGACTGGCTGACGTCGAGCAGGAGCAGAGTGCCTTGCTTGTGGCAGGCTGCGGCGAGGCGAGACGCGTCGAGCAGCGTGCCATTGTCGAAGCGCACGTGGCTGACGGAGACCAGGCGCGTTTTCGGTGTGAGCGCGGCGATGAGATCGCCGGCGGTGAGAAAACGCTCGCGCGGCGCGACGATTTTGAGCTGGATGCCTTCGCGCGCTTCCATCGGCTTCCAGGTGGTGTATTGGAGAGGGAATTCGCCTTTGGCGGTGATCACTTCGTCGCCGGGCTGCCAGGTGAGGCCGTAAGCGACGGCGGACATTCCGGTGCTGGCGCCGGTGGTCAGCGCGATTTCTTCGGGCTTGCTACCGATGAGTTTGGCGATCGAGGCGCGGACGCGGTTGGGCACGTCGAAGAACGCGGAGTCGGGGATGCGCTGCGGAAATTTTTTCCATTCGAGCGCGGCTTGGACGGCGCGGTGGGACACTTTGGGCATGGGGCTTTGGCCGGCGAGATTCAGATATGTGGCGTCTTCGATTTCGAACCATTCCTGGCGCCAGTCGGTGTGTATGGGAGTTGTGGCAGTGGCCATTGGGTTCTCCTACGTAAGGTGTAAAGGAGTATTGTTTCGGGGAAGAGGGAGTTGGTGCAACGTCCAATTTGGAAGAGGCCGACAGTTGAAGGTTGAAAGGGCAAGGCAGGAGAGATTGGCCACAGAGAACAGAGGGCACGGAGACGGAATTTGTGGGGCGGATCGGTTGAGGTCCTTGGGCTACCCTTGTCGGGTAGCCTCAGGATGACAATTTCTTTTCTTTGCGGGCGCTTTCTCTGTGGGCTCCGTGTCTCTGTGGCTAATCTTTCTTCAGAAGTGGCCACGGAGTTCGCGGAATGCCGGCAAGATCACCAGCTTTCCTGAACCGGCGACTACCGGCTCGTGTTCCAGCTGCCAGGTGTGCTGGTGCGGGATGTACACGGCGTTCAGGCCGATCTTCATCGCCGGGTTGATATCGCTGCGAGGGCTGTTGCCGATCATCCACCCGTGCGTCTTCACGATTTTGTGTTTGTGCACCAGCGCGCCGTAAGTGTCCGGATCTTTCTCCGAAACAATTTCGATGAACTCGAAAAAGCCTTGCAAGCCGGAGCGCTCGACCTTGGCCGCCTGCTCGGCAGGTTCGCCCTTGGTGAAAAGAATCAGACGGTGGCGTTCGGTGAGGTACGCAAGCGTTTCCGGCACGCCGTCGAGAATCTTGGGCGGCGTGCGCTCCAGCTCGACGACGCGGTCATGAATCTGCGCCAGCGTTTCGCGGCGCACCATTTGCTCCGCCAGCTTCAGATAGGTCTCTTCCAGCGAGCGGCCGAAGCTGCGCACGCCGTAACCGTACTGCCGGATGTTCTTGCGCTCGGTTTCGTTGAGGATGTGCCGCACGTAGGCGCGGGTGTAGCCGCAGGTCTCGACCAGGCTGATGAAATCCTCGATCAGCTTCTCGAAGAATACGTTGTTCTCCCAGAGCGTGTCGTCTGCGTCGATTAGTAGTGTGTGGCGTCGCATCGAAAGGCGTCACTCCGCGTCCTTGCGCGGGCTCACTAGTCTACCAGCGTCAGCGCATCTTCCGCGATGGCCGCCGCAGCGGAGGGCCGGGCCATGCTTCGCGCGGCCTCCTGCATCCTGTGAAGCCGCGCCGGATCGTCGAGCAGCGCCGCGATCTTCCACGCCGCGGCCGGAAGGTTATTGCAGCGAATCGCGGCGCCCGCCTCGAGCAAATGATCGGAGTTGCGCTCTTCTTGTCCGGGAATCGGCTCGACCAGCGCCATGGGCAGCGCGCGAGCCAGCGCTTCCGAAGTGGTCAGCCCGCCGGCCTTGCCCACCAGTAAATCCGCGGCGGCCATGTACTGATCCATTTCCGTGGTGAAGCCCACGGCGCAAAGCCGCAGCGCACCGGAGGGTAGCGTTCCCGCGCGCCGCGCCAGTTCTTTCAGACGGTGCAGCGTCTTTTCGGACTTCCCGGCGATGGCGACGATTTGCCAGGGCCGCTGCATCGTCAGCAGGTCGCGCACTATTTGCGCGATGGGTCCGACGCCTTCGCCGCCCGCCGCCACCAGCACCGTGGGCGCATCCACGTCGAGTCCAAAGCGCTTGCGCGCAGCGACGCGATCTGCCGGCGCCGCAAAAACGGGATCCACGGGGATTCCCGTTACGCGCAGCTTCTCGCGCGGCACTCCGATGCGCGCCATATACACCGCGGATTCCTCCATCGC
The DNA here is from genome assembly GCA_963735525.1 of uncultured Acidobacteriota bacterium. Lineage (GTDB taxonomy): Bacteria > Acidobacteriota > Terriglobia > Acidiferrales > UBA7541 > Acidiferrum. The sequence goes on from CAVTLQ010000004.1 coordinate 123,584, forward strand.
CAGGTAATAGCGGTCTACGGTGCGGCACAGCCACAGCGCGTGCACGTCGTAGTCGGTCACGACGATAGCGTGCCGCGCGCGCAATTTCTCCTTGGCGATGAGCCACGCAATGATCTCGGCGGGAAGAAAATGAGTGGCCACGCACAGGTCCGGCTGCAGCCGCTTCAGCATGCGGATCATGGGCTGAGTGTTGAGCCGGTCCATGGCCAGGCGCCGCCGCGGATGGTTCCACGGCTGGTCGGTGCGCTCGTAGATGACGCCCATCAGCTCCGGCGCGCGCCGCACCATCGCGATGTAGGCTTTTTCGTAGATACGCTGGAAGAGTTTGCTGACGTAGCGGATTGCGTCGATATGTTCCACGACGCAGTCACCGCGCGCGGAAAATGCCTTCTCGAGCGCCTGCGCCGCGCGAACGTGCCCCGCGCCCGACGATGCAGACAGCAGCAGCACGCGCGGCTTTGCGTTCATGCGCGGCGTGGGTTTCCGCTCGGTGAATCGATCATGCGGATTTGCGGTTTCCGGACGCGAGTTTCTCGAGGATGCCTCGCGCGACCTTCTGCAGCTCGCCGAAGCGCGTCAGATAGTCCTGGAATTCCTGGTTCATGGCCTGCGCCTCTTTCGGCCCCAGCTGGTTGCGCAGGATCATGTCGCGCAGCTTCACGGGATGCGGCAACAGCGCGTCTTCCTGCAGTTCTTCGAGCGCGGTTCGGGCGTCGTAGTGGTACATAGGCTACCCCCGGCCAAACACGATCATCGATCGCATGGTACTGGGCATTGTACTCGCGTGGCAGGCAGGGGGCGAGCGGGGGGTGTAGCGAAGAAAGGAAGGGGCTTCAGGCGGCGGACGCGGCGGCGGGCAGAAATTCGTAGCGCTCGATTTTCGCGGCTACGCCCAAGCGCCCGTTCGAAATCGACTCCACGCGCACGATCTGGCCGCGGCAGCGGATGTCGACATCGCCGCTCTGTGCGACTTGGTGCGGCAGGGTGATGACAAACTCAATCTCGCTGCCGACTTCGAACGGCTCTTCGGCGAGGAAATACAGGCCCTGATAGCTGACGTCCCTGGTCTGGGCCCGGAGCTCGGAGCTGCGCGGCTCGCGCGGAAGCACCCGCAATGGAAGGCTCATGGTGAATCGCCGCGCAACGCGGCGTTCCGATCCGTCACCCATCAAACCCCCTGATCTGTTGGAATCGATTGAAAATTAACATCTGCTTCAGTAAGTTGCAATGTGAAAGATCAGCATTTTTGTCCTAGTACGAGGGATTAGCGGTTTGTACAACCACGAGATATACTGGGAGTTACCCCCGGATTGACACCGACGTACTGTGGGGGTTTATGGACAGACGCGAGCATCATCGCGTCCAGCTCCGGATTCCCGCCCGACTTCGCTGGACGACGCCCTTCGGCCAGAAAACGGAGGTTTGCGACACGCTGAACGTTTGCCGTGGAGGTGTGCTCGTTCCTTGCCAAGAAGCGCACGCGCCGGGCATGACCTTGTGGGTCACCTTCCCTTACGACGCTTCCGTTCCCTACGGCCAACCGGAAATCCTCGCGCGAGTCGTTCGCTCCGCGATTGCGGATCAAAATGCTCACTCCGCGAATGGCGGGGGAGCGAGACCGTCTGCAAATGGGGAAAAAGAAGCGTCGGCCCATACTGCGGAAAGTCCGAACGGAGCATACGTGCCGGCGGCGGCTCTGCGCTTTGAGATTGCGCCACGCCCAGCGTCCAACGGTAACGGCAACGGCCGAGAGCTAGAGCGCCGGACGAGTCCGAGGCGCCGGCTGGCCCTGCCGATTCGCGTACGCCCCGAACACGTGCCGTGGTTTGAAGAAACCATGACGCTGGACGTGTCCAAGGAGGGGCTGCGCTTTGTGAGCAGCCGCGAATATGAGGCTGGCCAGCATTTGATCGTCTCGTTTGAGCCTGCTGCGTTCTCGCCCTGGTCTGCGGCACCGGAGTTCCGTTCGCTTGTCGTGCGTGTCGAGCCGATGCCGCAAAGTTCCGCTCTAGCTGTAACGATTTATCGCGTGCGCTAGCCTTCTGAATTTACGGGCTCGCGATTCCAACTTTCTCGCGCGTTGCGCTACACTCTGCTCTTTTCCATTATTGCCATGACCATTGCTCACGAATCGCGGACGCTGTTTCTCGAAGGCCCCGCCGGACGTCTCGAAGCGATCCTTTGGAAGCCGGCTTTGATCGCGCGGCCGGCTCTGGCTGCGGTTGTCTGTCATCCGCATCCGCTCTTCGGCGGCACGATGCACAACAAAGTCGTTTATCAGGCGGCGAAATCCTTTGATGCATTGGGGTTGCCGGTCCTGCGTTTCAATTTTCGCGGAGCGGGCATGAGCGAGGGCGCGCACGACCACGGCCAAGGCGAGCAGGGAGACGTCCGCGCTGCTCTCGATTTTATTGCCGGCGAATTTCCCGGCGTATCCCTGCTGCTGGCGGGTTTCAGCTTTGGTTGCTGGGTGGGCTTGCATGTCGGATGCGCCGACGAGCGGGTGGCGGAAGTGATCGGGCTGGGCACGCCCGTGAACAATATGGATTTTTCGTACTTGCAAAGCTGCACGAAGCCCAAGCTATTCGTGCACGGATCTGACGACAAGTATGGTGCGGTCAAGAAGGTCGAAGCTCTGGTCGCGTCGCTTCCCGGAGAGAGGCGCCTCGTCATCGTGCCGGGCGCTGATCATTTTTTTACTGGGAAACTGGATCAGCTCGGTCGCGCGATCACCACGTGGTTGACCGAGCGGCATCCGCAATTGTTGTAGCCGCCCCTCTCTAGGCGCCCACAAGAACAAAGGTACGGCTACGCGCCTTCACCGCGCGTGAAAAGCTTGCTGAACTGATCGACGGTGGCCGGCGGGACTCCCAGGAGCTGCGCATTGGCAATTACATGCTCGACATGCGACATCCCCACCAGCGCCGTCGTGATGCCGGGCGACGACCTCACAAATTGCAGCGAGCGTTGCGCGTCGTCCTGGAGTCCCAGCGCTTCGCCGACAAACGCCGGCAGGTTGCGCGCCACCTGGCCTTGCAGCAGCGACGCGCTGGCAACCAGCGTGATGTCCAAATCGCTTGCCGCCTCCATGACCGTCTTGTCGCGGCCCCCGATCGACTGATTGCCGAGGGTTAGCGCCTCGGTCATCGCCAGGTTGAATGGAAGCTGCACGAAGCGGAAGTGATGCTTTTCGCCCGCAATGTCCTTCGCAAGCTGCGCGACGTCACCCAACTGCATGGCGTCGCGCGCCTTCGCTTCCTGACGAAAACCGTTCCACGTGGCCATGCCGTAGAACTGAATCTTGCCCGCTGCGGCGGCCGATTCCAGATAGATGAAGGCATCACGCACGCGCTCGAGAAAGTCTGGCCGCGACACCTCGCCAAGCTGCGTCTCCGGATTGTGCAGGTAATACACGTCGACGCATTCGACGCCCAGATTCCGCAGGCTGCGCTCGAGCTGATTCTCCAGAAACCGCGGCGTCATGCAGTGGCTCCCGGCAACGATCTCGTTCGGGCTGAATACGCCAGGCTGAATATATTCGCGATAGAAATATTCGGTTGGATTGGACGGCATCGAGCCATCCGGTGTCAGATAGCCTCCCTTCGTGCAGAGAACAAATTCTTCCCGCGAAATGCCTTTCTGGGCCAGTTGCTGGATGGCGGCGCCGATGCTGCGCTCGCTTCTCTGAAAGCGGTAGTTGATCGCCGCGTCGATCACGTTGATCCCGCTCTCGACCGCCGCGACCGCCGACGCCGTGTAACCCTGATCCGTCTTGTCGTCCGGCTGCCCTAAGTACGTGCCGATCCCCAGCGAAGACAGCACCAGCCCCTGCGCTTCGCGAAAGTGCCCATCCGCGGCCCGGCCGGCAAATCGTTGTGCGTAGCGTGCCGTTCCATCTTTCGTGGCGGATGTGCTCATGATGCTCCTTCGTCTGATTTCGCAGCTCCCGTGCTTCCAGAGGAATCCGTGCGGTCGGCTTTCGGAGCCAGCAGCCGCGAACAGGCACGGAGGATTCTTCGATACGGCCAGTCCTTCTCTCGATAGAGGATTTCGCCCTCGCGAGGATTACTGTAATACCAGCGAGCCACAAGCCACAAATGCTCGCCGAGATCGCCTGTGCCCGCTGGGACCTCTGCCGCCGCGGGTTCCAGGTATTCGCGAAAAATCTGCTCCGCCGAGCGCGGCTGCCCGGCGATTTCGGCAAAGCGCACGAAGCAGGGTTCCGCGAGCCGCCCGCCGCGAACGGCGTAGGCTGCGATCGTCTGATCTTCCGCGGCGCGTTGCAGAATCACGGCGTCCAGGTCCTGGATTCGCCGTGCCAATTCCGGCTTGGCGCGCAACGCGTCGTCCAGTTTCTCGATGCGTTTGTGCACCGCCGCTGCCCGCTCGAAATCCAGTTCTTCACTGGCGCGCTCGCGCTCCTGCTCGATGGCCGCGCGCAGCGAACCGCCGCTCGTGTCCAGGAATTGCACCAGGCGCTGCACCTCGGCGTCGTATTCCTCTTTCGAGCAGCCCGCGAAGCACGGCGCCAGGCACATCTTCATCTCCGAATAGATGCATCCCGGAAACGACGGATCGCGGCGAATCTTGATCTGGCAGCGCCGCACCTTGAAGAAATCGAGCGCGCGTTCCGCAAACGCTTGCGCCGATCGGCGCGATGCAAACGGCCCGTAGTAGGCGCCTGCCGTCGGCACCCCCGCTTCATCCACTGGAATGCGCCGGGTGACGAAGCACCGCGGATAGGCGTTGCGCAGGCTCAGTTTCAGCACTGCCGGAGGACGCATCCTCATCATTTTCGGGTAGCGGCTGGGGAAGAGCTGCCGAGCGTGTTGGTAATACGTCAGCGTCTGTTCCAAGGGCGAGCCCGTCAGCCGGTAGCGGACGCCGCGCGCAAATTCCCGCAGGTTGAGGCGTTTGCTCTCGAGATCGCGCGGGCCAAGCAGGCGTTGGAGGCGTCTCCGCAGATCCTGCGTGCGGATCAGAAACGGCTCAGCCTTTTCCGCGCGCGGCTCGATCAGGCACACCGCCGGACGCGGCGGCAGCGCCAAGAAAAAATCTTCGTCGCGCGCGGCATCAAATTCCTGTCCGCAGTCGAGTTCCAGCACGCTGAAAGAATACACCTACGGTATCAGCTCGACTTCAATCCAACGCGGCTCGGCTTCACAAACGACAGCGCTGCCTTCCATGAAGGGTTCACTGGTCGGCCGATATGTCTGAAGTTGAAGAACAGACCGTGAATCATCGAAGTGAACTTGCGCCCAGGTGTCGAGGCGGTGGCCGACGCACCGCCTGGATCTCGACAGAATCAATGAATAAGCATTCCTCGATATCGATGCGTACTCCGAGGCTTGGTAAGGAAGCAGCGTCTTCGGGTCCAGAGCCAAATCGCCGGCTGCCTTGCCGGTACTTGCTTCGTAAAAGTACATCTTTGTTGGCGAGGCCTCATTCTCGCGGCCGATCCTGAGCAAACAGCCAGCTTTATCAAACCAGGCAAGCACAGGTCTCTCGACTTGCCCTGCGTTTTGCGGAAGCGCGGCGACCATTCTCCCCCCTGCATCCAGCAGAGAGATTTCCGGTATTCCTTGCACGACGATGCGAGGGAGGGTCTTCGACGCAGCGGCCCCCAGGATATGGCCGCTGAAGTCGCATTCCGTCTTCTTCTTACTTTCCACGTCGTATAAAAAGGCCGCCGGCTTCCAATGCGTCAGCAGAAGCTGCGGGGGCTTGCCGAGCCATGGCTGATAGTGTTCGGGATGCCGCCATTGGTCCGAGCCTAGAGAATCGTGCTCTTGAGTTACGTCCGCATCATGATGGAGAAGCCGCAATTTCCATGCGCACGCGCCATAGTGGAACTCAAAGCAATCATAAAACTCGAGCCTTAGACTGCCGTCGGGACTCACGTAGGAAGGGTTTTTGTCCCCGCCAGGAAAGTTGGGAGCGTCTTTTGGTATTTCGATTTTTCCCAGTGAGGGCATTAGCGGCGGGAATTCCTTCGTGATTATCCTATGACTTCAGAACCCATGAGGAGATGACCAGCCGCTGGATTTCGCTGGTGCCTTCGTAGATTTCCGTGATGCGAGCGTCGCGGTAGGCGCGCTCGACCGGATACTCGCGGCTGTAGCCATTGCCACCGTGCACCTGAATCGCTTTATGCGTGACGCGCGTGGCCATCTCGCTGGCAAACAGCTTCGCGATCGCCGCGTCCATGCTGAAGCGCGCGCCGGTATCCTGCTTCCACGCCGCTTTGCGCACCAGCAGCCGCGCGGCGTCAATTTCGGTGGACATGTCGGCGAGCATGAACTGGATCGCCTGAAACTGCGAAATTGGGTGGCCAAATGCCGTACGCTGCTGCGAATACGCCAGCGCAGCCTCAAACGCTCCTTGCGCGATCCCGGTCGCCTGCGCGCCAATTCCGATGCGCCCCCCATCGAGCGTGGAAAGCGCCACTTTATAGCCTTCACCTTCGTTGCCGATGCGATTTGTCAGCGGCACTTCGCAATCTGTGAACACCAACTCGCAGCAAGCCGTCGCATTGATTCCCAGTTTCTTTTCTTCTTTGCCGATTTTGAAGCCCGGCGTGCCTTTCTCCACGACGATCGCCGAGATCCCTTTCTCTCCCTTTGGCGGGTCTGTATTCACATAAACAATCGCCGCATCGGCCGCGCCGCCATTCGTGATCCACGCTTTTGTGCCGTTGATCACGTACGTATCGCCCTTCTTCACCGCCTTCGTCTGCAAAGCCGCCGCATTGGATCCCGCTTGCGGTTCCGTCAACGCGTAGCACCCGATCTTTTCCCCGCGCGCAAACGGCAACAGGAATTTCTTCTTCTGCTCGTCGGTGCCAAATCGATGGATGGGATCGCAATACAGCGAATTCTGCACGGAGAGAATCACGCCCGTCGAGGCGCAGCAGCGCGAAATCTCTTCCACAACGATGCTGTAAGAAATGTGGTCGAAGCCCGCGCCGCCCTCCGCCTCGGGCAGCGCTACTCCGGTCAGACCAAGCTCCGCTGCTTTCTTAAATGTCTCGTGCGGGAAGCGCCCGGTTTCATCGAGTTCCTTCGCCAGCGGCTTCACTTCCGACTCGGCGAACTCCCGCACACTTTTCTGCAGCAGCTTCTGTTCTTCTGTAAGGTCGAGATTCATAGGTACCGTGCCTCTAGGTAGCACAGAAACTCCTGTCTGTGCCGGCGACAACGCGGGCAAGAATGAGCCAGTGCGGCGACTAAGTTTCGCCGCGCGCACCGATCCTGCCAGACAACTCGCTGCGGGTGCGAATCGTGCTCACTTGGATGCTCGGGCTAGCGTTGAGATCCTTCAGCGAACCTCGTCGGTTCGCTTCAGGATGACAGTTCTTGCGCGTCGCCTAAGATGCCAGCGCCTTCCGCAGCCGCTGGTACGTCGTCTTCAACTCTTCCGGATGCACCCGTGTTTCGCCGGTCACCGTCATGAAATTGGAGTCTCCGAACCACCGCGGCAGAACGTGCATGTGCACGTGCCCCGCAACTCCTGCGCCGGCCGCCCGGCCAAGGTTCATCCCCAGATTCATCCCATCCGGCTTGTAGTTCGCGTGAAACACCGCTTCGACGCGCTGCGCCAGCTTCATCAATTCGCTCAAGGCCTCCGCATCGAGGCCGCTGAGTTCCGCCACGTGCGCGTACGGCACCACCATCACATGCCCCGACGTATACGGATACCGGTTCAGAATGACGAACGTTTTCGCCCCGCGATAGACCACCAGCGTTTCCGCATCATCCTTCCCCGCCGCCGCATCGCAGAAAATGCAGTCCGTTTGTTTCCCGCCGGCTGCTTCCTTCATGTACTGATAGCGCCAGGGAGTCCAGATGTGATCCATCGCGTAGCGCGCCTTTCCCTGCACACCTGCCCAAAAAAAGTTCGGCCCGTCATAACGTGAGACGATGCGAGAGTAGCACAGCCTTCCATCCGCGTTCTTTCTCTTGAACTGTCGAACACACCCGCGCCCGCTAACGGAAAACAAACTAGAAATGTCTGTGCATTTTCTTAGGCGAAAAAATCCAACCCAGGCTCAGGAAGCTCAATCCGCGTGATGCCCGTCCGCAGTATTCACGAAATCCTTGAGCTCTTTGCTCGGTTTGAAGAAGGGGATCTTCTTGGGCGGCACTTCCACCTTCGCGCCGGTCTTCGGATTGCGGCCTACGCGCCCGCGCCGCTGGCGAGTGCGGAAGCTGCCAAAGCCGCGAATCTCGATCTTTTCGCCTTTTTGCAGCGCTTCGATGATGCTCTCGAAGATCGTCTCTACGATCGTTTCGGATTCCTTCCGCGGGAGCTCCGTCACGCGTAGCACCTCTTCAATGAGGTCGGCCTTCGTCAATGTGGGTTGCTTGGTCATCGTCCCGTCGCCTCGTCGCCCTGCCAGAGAGTGAACCGCCGCAGCTATGTGATCCGAAACGGCTTAGAGGGGCAGTATCACCCGGCTGCTCCTCTTCCTATCACTAAATTGACCCGTAGGTAAACGAAATTATGCCGCTGGCCCCTGCTGATCCCTGTTGCCCCTGTGGTCGTGGCGCGCTACCGCGCCGACAGCTTGGATTGAATCGCGTCGCCGATGGTTGCCGTCGACGACGACTTTGACGTCGAGCGATACTGCTCGATCTCCCGGCGCTCGATCTGCTTGACTGCAGCCCGATAGCTCAGGCCGATGCGCCGTGTTTCCGGACTGATCTTGATGATCTTGAAGTCGTATTCCTTCCCCGGCTCCAGGGGGCCTGCGCTCTTCAGCGGCCCTGTCGAGGTACGGTGCATCGCGGAAGGACCCTCATCCCGCCGCCGCCGCTCTTCGATCTCTGTGTTGTGGCACAGCGCTTCGATGTTTTCGCCCAGCTCCACGAAGGCCCCGAACGTGGCGATCCGCGAAACCTTGCCCTTCACGATCTGTCCCACCTTGTGCGCCTTGAACCAATCGCCCCAGATGTCGTTCACTTGCTTGATACCCAGCGACACCCGGCGGTTCTCCGGGTCAATCTTCAGCACCTTGGCCGTAACCGGTTCGCCCTTCTTGAACACTTCGTGGGGGTTCTTCACCCGTCCGGTCCAGCTCACATCGCCCACGTGCACCAGCCCGTCGAATCCGTCCTCGATCTCCACGAACGCGCCGAACTCCGCGATGTTGCGCACCTTCCCGGTAACCACCGTGCCCACCGGATATTTCTCCGCGACTTGCAGCCAGGGATCCGGGAGCGCCTGCTTGATGCCCAGTGACACCCGGCGGTCGCTCGGCTTGATGTCCAGCACCACCACATCCACGTCCTCGCCAACCTTGGCGATCTTCGACGGGTGCTGCACCTTCTTGTTCCAGCTCATTTCCGACACGTGTACGAGCCCTTCGATCCCCTGTTCGAGCTCGACGAACACGCCGTAATCCACGACGCCGACGATCTTGCCCTTCACTTTTCCGCCCGCCGGATATTTCTCCGCAGCGCCCACCCACGGATCGGGCATCAACTGTTTCAATCCCAGCGATACCCGCTGCTTTTCCTTATCAAACTTCAAAATAATGACGTCGAGTTCCTGCTCCGGCTTCACGACGTCGGAAGGATGCTTCACGCGTCCCCAGCTCAGGTCCGTCAAGTGCAGCAAGCCATCGATTCCGCCCAGATCCACGAACGCGCCGTACTCCGTCACGTTCTTCACGTACCCGTGCACCACCTGCCCTTCGCTCAGCGTCTCCATCAGTTGAGCGCGCTTCGCGTGCAGCTCTTCCTCCAACAGCGCCCGCCGGCTCACCACCACATTCCCGCGGCGCCGGTTCAGCTTGGTGATGCGCACCTGTACTTCCTGGCCCAGCAGATTGTCCAGGTTCTGCGTCGGCCGCAGGTCGTACTGCGATCCTGGCAAGAACGCCCGCACGCCACCCACATCCACCACCAGGCCGCCCTTGATGCGGTCCACCACTTTTCCGGTGACCGTTTCCTTCGCCTTGTACGCCGCGTCGATCTTCTCCCACATGCGCCGGCGCAGCACTTTCTGGTACGACAAAATCACGTACCCGTCTTTGTGCTCGCCCGTGCGCTGTACTTCGATTGTGGCGTTGGGCTCCGGCCTCGGAATGTCCGTTTCGGAAAACTCCACCGCCGGAATCAGTCCCTCGGACTTTTGTCCGATGTCCACCACCACGCCCTGCTCGGTGTAGGCCACCACCTTTACTTCGATAATCTCGTTTTGCGCCGCGCCCTCCTGCGGCTCGCTGTACTGCTCGATCAGCTTGCTCATCTCTTCGGAGCCGGCCGCCTCTTCCGCCGCCGCTGCGGCCTCTGGATCGAGCGCAGCCGTCCCTGCGTGCGCTTCCTGGCCGTGCGTCTCCTGGCTGCCCGTTGGCGCAGCCGCCGTAGTGGCCTGCTCCGGGCGTGGATCGCCGCTGGCGTGCGGCACCACAGGTGCAGTCGCCTGTTCGTGGGCAGTGTTCACCGTCGCTGCTGGTTGATTCGCTTCGGCGTTCACAGCCTGCGTTTCGTTTGCCGCTGGAGTTTGCGTCTTATCGGATTCTTGTGCCGGCGCTGCTGCGGCCGACGAGGACGGGTTGTCGTGGTCAGAAAACATGGTTGATGGCCTCCGCGAAGATAACTTCCTCGAGTGGTCCCCGGCCGAGCCAGGTCCACCTGTCTATTCGATGAAATTCCTTGCGAATTCCCAATCGGGGTTATGCAAGGAGGTCGACCGCTTCGCGGTCGCCGCTGAAAACGACCGCTACGCGTTCCAACGTATGCTTCGAGCGTTTCGCGGTCACCGAGGACAAGATGCTGCGGGCGTTCAAAACGCTGCAACGCCAAAATAATACCCGCCGCCTCACGCCTATGTCAATCAAACCCGCATGGAGAGAAGGCGGTCAACAACTCGAAGATCGCTGGCATGGCCATGAGAATCCCGCGGTTTAGTCGATCGCCCTAGGCCCGGGCTCGTCCCGCCTGGCGCACTTCGCGCCGGAAATCCGGCGCAAACACTTCCACCGTGCGGCACATCTCGTATAATCGCGAACGCATTCGATCACCGATTCGATCCTCTAACTTGTCCTTGCGCGTGACGATCATTTTGCCGTTAGGCAAGACCGCATTCCTTTCTTCCGATGAGTCCAAGTAGTTGGTCGTAATTATTGTGCAGCGGGGATGACTGAGATCTCGTGAACCGTCAACGTATCTCGTATTCAGGATGTACGCGATCATGTCTCGAACCCAGTCAGAAGGCTTGATGCAACCGAGGTCATCGATGACCAGGACTTCAACCGACAGGATCGGATTGAGCAGCTGGATCTCAGAAACTTCGCTTTCCGATCGGTAGCTATGCTGAATCTCTCTGAGGAGCGCGCCGTACTCACAGAAATAGCCTGTATGGCCTCGACTCAGCAGCTCTTTCAGAGCTGCGACTGCCAAGTGGGTCTTGCCCACACCGGAATTGCCCATTAGCAAAAAACCTGCTTGATCTCCACCTGGGTAATCGCGCACGAACGCTTGAGTCAGCATCTTTGCGCGTTTTAACGATTCTGCTTGTTGCGGCGTGTAACTCTTGCCGTCCGCTAAATTTGTTTCGTAGCTCTCAAAATCGCAATGCTCATACCGCTTCGGAATGTGCGCCCGCTCCATCACCCGTGCCGCGCGTTCCTCCATCCCGCAATCGCAAGCCACCGCCACGCTTCCAGGCGCGCCATCCGCCCGCGCCACCAGCTTCCAACCTGTCCCTCTGCAAAGCGTGCAATTTTCTAACGCCATAGTTACGCCACAATGTAGGCGCCCGGCTTCAGTTCACCCTGAGGTACGAAGGGCCCGGCGTCTCCCCGATGCGCAGGGCGGACTCATCGAGCCCTGCGGCCTTTCGCTCTTGGCTCACAGCATACGAGCCCGCGCCCCACCCGGCAAGTTGCCCGGTCGCACAGGCACTCAGAGACTAGAAACGCCGGCTCGCCCCGAGTACGCTGAGGGCAAAAACGCCGGCGCTACCTCTCCGAAATTTGCACGCGGGCCTAAGCTTCCCGGATCGTCCGCACCGCCCGCGGCGTCGCTCGCACAATCGCGTGCCGCGACGGCGTTTCCGTCCTCAGCGACGCCACTCGCGACAACTCTTGCTGCACCACCACCGCAAACTCTGTCATCTGGCGTTCCATCTCCACCATCTTCTCGCGCATATTTAAAATAATCTCGATTCCCGCCAAATTCACGCCCATGTCCCGCGCCAGCGTCAGAATCACTTCCAGCCGCTCCAAATCCTGATCGGTATATAACCGCGTATTTCCCTGCGACCTCGAAGGCTTCAGGAGTCCCACGCGCTCGTACAATCGCAGCGTCTGCGGATGCAGCTTATACAGCTCCGCCACCGCACTGATCATGTACCCCGCCTTAGCCCGTTTTTTCCCTCGGAGCGGCATAATTTCTTCGCTTTTCTTTACCTCATTACTTCTTTACTTCATTACTTCCTCTTATTTACTACCCACTCGCCTTCGCAAACAAATCCTTCCGCGGATTTTCCGGCTCAATGTTTTCCAGCTCTTTCATCAGTTTCCTTACCCGCTCGTCCGTCGGCTTCGGCACCACGACCTGAATTTCCACGTATTGGTCGCCCCGCGAACCGTCTCGCGCGCTCGGCACGCCTTTTTCTCGCAACCTCAGCGTGCTCCCGCTGTTTGTCGCCGGAGGAATCCGCACCAGCGACCTGCCGTCGATCGTCGGCACTTCAATCTTCGCCCCGAGCGTCGCTTCGCTCACGGTTACCGGCACCTTCACGTGCAAATCGTTCCCCTGCCGCTCGAAAAACGGGTGCGGCTTCACTTCCACGCGCAGATACAAATCGCCCGCGGGCGCTCCCATCGTGCCCGCGTTGCCTTTGCCCGGTACTCGCACCCGCGATCCGCTGGCCACGCCGGCCGGAATGCGCACGTCGATGGTTTCGGTCCGGCGCACGCGGCCTTCGCCGCCGCACGTTTTGCACATCGTGCGCAGCTTGCCGGTCCCGCCGCAGCGCGTGCACGGCACGTTGAAGCGCATCTTGCCCGCCGCCTGCGCGATCGTGCCGGTCCCGCCGCACGCCGTGCAGGTCTGCGGCGAGCCGACCGCGCCCGTGCCGTGGCACGCTTCGCACGTCTCCATGCGCGTGATCGAGATCTTCTTTACCGCGCCGCGCACCGCGTCCCAGAAGTCGATCTCGATCTGGTATTCCAGATCTCCGCCCGCCTCTTGCTCCTGCTCCATTTCCGCGCCGCGTCCGCCGCGGAAGAACTGGCTGAATAGATCGCGAAAACTCGACCCCGAGCTGCCGCTTCCGCTGGCACCGGGCGCGCTTCCGCCAAAGTCGAAGCCGCCAAAATCAAAATTCACCCGCGCGTCATCGGGGTCCGCACTCGGCGCCGGTCCTCCACCCTGGAAATTCTCGCTGTAGAAGCCGTGCTGGTCGTACATCTGCCGCTTCTGCGTATCTGACAGCACGTCGTACGCTTCCTGCAGTTGCTTGAATTTCTCTTCCGAGGATTTGTCTCCCGGGTTCAGGTCCGGGTGATACTTCCTCGCCAGCTTGCGAAACGCGGCGCGAATCTCCTTCGCGTTCGCCTTCCGCGAGACCCCCAGCAGTTCGTAATAATCGTGTTTCGTCGTCGTAGGCATGATGCGCGCCAAACTTGGCGCGAAAACTCCAGAACTCTTGTAGGGGCGCAGCCCGCCAGCGGCGGGCTGCGCCCCTCTGATACTGCGGCTACGCCAACTTAGTTCGGACGCTTCGTCTCATCCACGTCCACGTATTCCGCGTCGATCACGTCCCCTTGCTTCTTCTCTTGGCTGCTGCCCGCCGAGCCTGCGCTGGGTCCTGCACCTGCCGCACCAGCGCCGGCCGCGCCTGCTTGCGCTGCGCCGCCCGCTGCCTGGCCTGTTTTGTACAGCGTCTCGGCGATCTTATGCAGCGCGCGCTCGATGTTCTCCGTCGCCGAGCGCAGCCGCGCCGTCCCGCCTTCGTTCATCGCCTTCTTCGCGTCTTCGATCGCTTCTTCGGCCGCCTTCGCGTCCGCTTCCGCAATCTTGTCCTTGTTCTCGCGGATCATCTTCTCCGCTTGATAGACGATGCCGTCCAGCCGGTTGCGCGACTCCACCTCTTCCATTCGACGGCGGTCTTCCTCGGAGTGCGATTCCGCCTCCACGCGCATCTTCTCGGCCTCGTCCTTCGTCAGGCCGGTCGAAGATTGAATGGTGATTTTCTGCTCCTTGTTGGTGGCCTTGTCTTTCGCGCTCACGTTCAAGATGCCGTTCGCGTCGATGTCGAACGTCACCTCGATCTGCGGCACGCCGCGTGGCGCGGGCGGAATCCCATCCAGCTTGAATGTGCCCAGCGATCGGTTATCCTTCGCGAACTTGCGCTCGCCCTGCATCACGTGAATTTCCACGCCGGACTGGTTGTCCGAAGCCGTCGAGTACGTCTCCACCTTGCGCGTCGGAATCGTCGTGTTGCGTTGGATCTGCACGGTCATCACGCCGCCGAGCGTCTCCACGCCCAGCGAAAGCGGCGTCACGTCCAGCAGCAGGATGTCCTTCACCTCGCCGCCCAGCACCGCGCCTTGCACCGCCGCGCCCACCGCAACCACTTCATCCGGGTTCACGCCCTTATGCGGTTCTTTCCCGCCGAAGAAGGTGCGCACCAGTTGCTGGACCTTCGGAATGCGCGTCGACCCGCCAACCAACACCACTTCCTGGATGTCGTTCGGCGACATCTTCGCGTCTTCCAACGCTTGCTGCACCGGCTTCATCGACCGGTCCAGCAGATCGCTCATCAACTGCTCCAGGCGCATCCGCGTCAGCTTTACCTGCATGTGAATCGGACCCGACGGGCCGGCCGTGATGAACGGAAGGTTGATGTCCGTCTCCATCATCTGCGAGAGCTCGATCTTGGCCTTTTCCGCCGCTTCCTTCAGGCGTTGCAGCGCCATGCGGTCCTTACCCAGGTCGATGTTGTTCTCTTTCTTGAACTCATCGATCAGCCAGGAAACGATCCTCTGGTCGATGTCGTCGCCGCCGAGGTGCGTGTCGCCGTTGGTGGACTTCACTTCCACCACTCCGGCGCCTACCTCCAGCACGGAAATATCGAACGTGCCGCCGCCGAAGTCGTACACCGCGATCGTCTCGTCGCTCTTTTTGTCCAGCCCGTACGCCAGCGCCGCCGCCGTCGGTTCGTTGATGATGCGCACCACTTCCATGCCCGCGATTTCGCCCGCCTGCTTGGTGGCTTGCCGTTGCGCGTCGTTGAAGTAGGCCGGCACGGTGATCACGGCTTTCTGCACCTTCTCGCCCAGAAAGTCTTCCGCGGCGGACTTCAGCTTGCCCAGAATCATGGCCGAAATCTCCGGCGGGCTGTACACCTTGCCGAAAATCTCGATGCGCGCGTCGTCATGCGGGCCCTTCATCACCTTGTAGGGAACGCGCTTCATTTCCTCTTGTACTTCGTCGTAGCGCCGGCCCATGAAGCGCTTGATCGAATAGATGGTGTTTTCCGGATTCGTCACCGCTTGCCGCTTCGCCACTTGTCCCACCAGGCGTTCGCCGCTCTTGGTGATAGCCACCACCGATGGCGTGGTTCGCGCGCCCTCTTGGTTCGGAATCACCACCGGCTCCCCGCCTTGCATCACGGACACGACCGAGTTGGTCGTCCCCAAATCAATACCAATAATCTTGCTCATAACTGCCCTTCCTCCTGAAACTCATTTCACCGGTCGCGCCCCAAAACTCGTTTTCGTTAGAGGGCGAACCTGAGCTGTCTTGCCGCCAAACCAGCGATCAGAGCACACTATACAGGTTGAGTGCATGCTTGTCAAGTTTTCTTATAACAACCCTAACCTGCTCTCCTCTCTTCCGCTTCCCACCCTTTTTTCTTGACTTCTCCCTCCTTCCGTGCTATTCTCTTTTTCGTTCAGATCTGCGCCCGCCTGTTTGACTCTTCGTCTCACCCTCTAGTTACTATCGTTAGCTCATGGCCACGACATTATTCCTAACTCTTTTATCTGCAACTACTTACGCTCCTTTGCGCTGTAAAAGATGGCAAGTCCTTTAGAATCATATCGATCTGCGCTCTTTCCCACGAAACACCCAACATGTGAGTGGTCTGCATCCCAAAAGGGCAGACGGGTCGAGGTCGTTGTCTGGTGAGAAACAGCAAATCGCATGAGTGGCAACGCATGCCGCCGTCCCTACCTCCTACTCTGTAGGGACTGTGATAGGCTGTGGTGACCTCGTTCGTGGATCGTCCCGACGCCGGAGGACCGTTGTGAATCGTCGCGCTATTCTAGTCGGAGTCACCAGCCTGATTCTGCTCGGCGCAGGTTTGCTTCTGAGTTTCGCGGTGTCCCCCGGGCTGCGCGCCGCTCCTCCCGTCCCGCTTTCTCAAGCTGCTGCTTCCGTTCCGGACATCGATCCGCATGAAGCGCTCGGCTCGAAAACGGCGCCGGTTGTGGTGGAGATCTTCAGCGACTTCCAGTGCCCTGCTTGCAAGACTCTCTTCGTGACCACCAACCGCCAGTTGATGGACAACTACGTGAGCACCGGCAAGGTCTACTTGATCCATCGGGATTTCCCGCTTCCTATGCACGCGCACTCCCGCGTTGCCGCGCAATACTCCCGGGCCGCCGCCCAGATCGGCAAGCTTGAGCCGGTCGAAGACGTTCTGTTCCAGAACCAGGAAAAGTGGGAGCAGACCGGCGACGTTGACGCCACCGTCGCCAGCGTGCTCTCGTCCGCCGAAATGAGTAAGGTTCGCGCCCTCGTCAAGAGCGGCACGCTCGATGCCGCCATCAACAAGGATCAAGCGCTGGGCCAGGGTTATCGCGTGAATCAAACGCCCACGACGATCTTTCACGCCAACGGCCAAACCTTTCCCTATTCCGGTGTCATGAGCTGGGAGATTCTCCGTCAATTCTTGGATCAACTTCTAAGCCAAAGGTGAGGGGGTGGCAGCAAACCGCGTTGGGCCGATGCTTCCCCCGGCAAGAAAGGAGTGACGCGTCACTCCTTTCTTGGGGATGAATTGCCATTCGGGATGAACTGCCGGAAGTGACAGGGACGCAGCTAACGAACTTGTTGGGGGGCGATGTATTCCGGCAAGGATAGAACGACATGTCGTTCTATCCTTGGAGAGGAACTGTGATGGGGATGAACCGCTAAATGATGCAATCCAGCCCATTTAACCTCCGCCGCGCGGTGATTTGGCTTGGCCGCCTCGTCCTTGCGGCCATCTTTATCTATGCCGGTTATGCCAAGATCGTTCTGCCCACCATGCATCCGCGGCCTCCAATCGGCCTAGCCCTTTCTTTTTTTGCCATGCAGGTGGACTCTTATCAGATTCTCGCGCCGTGGGCCGTCAATTTCGTCGCGCATACCCTGCCTTTTGCCGAAATCGGCCTTGGCCTGCTCCTGCTGATCGGTTGGGGGCTTCGGATCTGGTCCACGTTGATCACGCTGCTGATTCTCGGATTCTTCGTCGCCGTTGTGCGCAGCTACGCCTTGGGCATGCAAATCAACTGCGGCTGCTTTGCCACTCCCGAGCCCTTGACGCTCGCAACGGTGATCCGCGACGGCCTCCTCGCCGCGCTAGCCGTGCTTATGACCGTCTTCGCCTTCCTCGAAGCGCGCCAACCGCATCCCTGGTCCGCTCCGGAAGCTGCGACCCGTTAACCTTGTCATCCTGAGGGCATCCGATGAGGATGTCCGAAGGATCTCAACGTACCAATCTAACGAGGTGTATGCTTACCCTGAGATTCTTCGGCGAAACCCTCGTCGGTTCGCCTCAGAATGACACGACCGTAAGCTGCTGCCTATGAAATCCCTACCTGAATACCTGGAACTCGCCGCGCAAGCCCACGGTCACCTCTGCGCCGGGCAGGTTCTTGGCGTGCGCCTGGCGATGCTCGGCCTGCGCGAGCTGGGCATCGACGATCCCATCGCGGAACGCAAGCGCATCGTCACCTACGTGGAGATCGACCGCTGCGTCACCGACGCCGTGGCGCTGGTCGCCAACTGCCGCCTCGGCAAGCGTGCCCTCAAATTCCGCGACTGGGGCAAAGTTGCCGCCACCTTCGTCGATATGAACACCGGCCGCGCCGTTCGCATCGCCGCCAAAGAATCCAGCAAGCAAGCGGCTCGCGAACTGTTCCCTGAAATGGAAAGGGAAGCCGGCCAGCAAAAAGCCTACGCGCAGCTCTCCGACGAGATTCTCTTCGACAAAAAATGGGTGAAAGTCGAAGTTCAGCCGGAAGATCTTCCCGGCTTCAAAGGTCCAAGGGTGATTTGCGCCGAGTGCGGCGAAGGCATCAACTTCAAACGCGAAGTCGTAAAAAACGGCCGCACCCTCTGCCGCTCCTGCGCCGGCGAAAAATATTTCGAGCCCCTGTAACTTGGAGTGCGGCCGCTTGCCCTGAGCCTTGAAGGGCCGCCGCCTTTGCGGTCTAAACCAAGCCGGCCACGCAATGGAAACTCGCAGCGCCTTCACATCTCCGCAACGCCGTCCAACTGCGCTAAAATCGTGAGTTCATGCTGAGCCTGCCCCCGATTACCTTGCGGCTGCGCGGTTGGAAATTGATCGACCGGGTGGCGCTGGCGTTTCTGCTCTTGTGCTCGATTTCGCTGGGCGCGGCTTGCGGGTTGCTCTTTGTGTACGCCAGCGATCTGCCGGAAATTCGCGCGCTCGAAACGTATCGGCCCAACGTCGTCACCGAAATCTACGCCGACGACGGCCAACTGGTCGGCAGCTTCGCCTTGCAGCGCCGCATCTTGATGACCTACGAGCAGTGCCCCAAGGTCCTCTACAACGCGGTCACCGCGATCGAGGATCAGCACTACGAGGAGCACTGGGGCATCGATTTTCCCCGCATCGCGAGCGCGGCCTGGCGCAACCTGCTGAAGCGCCGCATCACCGGCGGCGCCAGCACCATCAGCATGCAGCTCGCCGGCAATCTCTTCCTGGATCGCAGCGACCGCACCTTCCGCCGCAAAATGCAGGAGATGCTGCTCGCGCTGCAGATCGAGCGCCGCTACACCAAGCCGCAAATCTTCACCATGTACGGAAACCAGGTGTACCTGGCGCATGGCAACTACGGCTTCGCGGCCGCCGCGGAGTTTTATTTCGGCAAGCCGGTCACCGACCTGAAGCTCCAGGAAGCCGCCCTTCTGGCCGGCATGGTCAATGGCCCGAAATTTTCGCCGCTGACAAATCCGACCGGTGCGCTCGCCCGCCGCAACTTGGTTTTGTATCGCATGGAGGAAGAAGGCAAGATCACCCCGTCCGAGCTGGAAGCGGCCAAGAAGGCGCCGCTCGGCCTGCACGTGCAATATCCGCGAAACGATCTTGCGCCTTATTTCTTCGAGGAGATTCGCAAGTATCTTGAGTCCACCTACGGCACCGAAGCGGTCCACGAGCGGGGCCTGCGCGTGTACACCACGCTGAACATCGCCATGCAGCAGGCCGCGAATCAATCCGTACGCGACGGCCTGCACAGCTACGACCGGCGCCACGGCTGGCGCGGCGACCTGCCCAACATCCTGCGCGACAACCTCGGCAAGCTGGACACCTACGAGGACGAGGACTGGCGGCATCCCATCGAAAAGGGAAGCTACGTCACCGGCCTGGTCCTTTCCGCCGATGATAAAAACGCCACCGTCAAGATCGGCCCGTTCCGCGCGATTCTTTCGCCGCAGGACTTCGCGTGGACCGGCCGCAAGAAGGTCTCGGACCTGTTGAAGGTGGGCGACTTGGCGCAATTCTCGATTCAAGAGTTGCGCGAAAACACCGTCCGCGTTCAGCTCGAGCAGCAACCCGCCCCGCAAGGCGCGATGATCGCCATCGATAATCCCACCGGCGAGATCAAAGCCATGGTCGGCGGCTACAGCTTTGAAGATTCCAAGTTCAATCGCGCCACCCAGGCATTCCGCCAGGTGGGCAGCTCGTTCAAGATTTATGTCTACGCGGACGCGCTGGAAAAAGGTGCCACGCCGTTCGACA
Organism: uncultured Acidobacteriota bacterium; assembly: GCA_963735525.1. Lineage (GTDB taxonomy): Bacteria > Acidobacteriota > Terriglobia > Acidiferrales > UBA7541 > Acidiferrum. Next base: position 143,573 of record CAVTLQ010000004.1, read on the forward strand.
CCATCCTGGACGCGCCGGTTACGTTGATCAGCGGCGGGCAACCGTATTCGCCCCACAATTACGATGAAAGGTTCGAGGGCACGATCACGCTGCGGCGAGCGCTCGCAGGCTCCCGCAACGTGCCCGCCGTCAAGCTGGCGGAAAAAGTGGGCATCTCGTCGGTCGTGGACATGACCCGGCGGTTCGGCATCACCACGTCGTTGCCGCCGTATCTGCCGCTTGCGCTGGGCGCGGCGGACATGAAACTGATCGAACACGTCTCGGCCTTCACCGTTTTCCCGAACGACGGCATCCGCATCGACCCGCACATGATCCGCCGGGTGACGAGTTACGAAGGCGCGATGCTTGAAGAGGCGCATCCCGAAGTGCACGATGTGATTTCGCCCGAAGTCGCGCGAACGATGACGGCCATGCTCGAAGAGGTCATCCAATTCGGAACGGGCATCCAGGCCAAAGCGCTGGGCCGCCCGGCCGCGGGAAAGACCGGCACGACACAGGACTACACCGATGCGTGGTTCATCGGCTTCACGCCGCAAATCACTTCCGGCGTGTGGGTGGGTTTTGACGACAAGCAGATTTCGCTGGGCAAAAAAGAAACGGGCGCGCGGGCCGCTCTGCCGATCTGGCTGGAATTCATGCAGAAAGCTCATTCGGGACTGCCCGAAGTCGATTTCGCCAACGTCATTCCGCTCGAGCAGGAAGCCCATGACCACAGGGTGAACGTGGATACGCCGGACACCGCGCCGACAGAAGACGAACCCGGCGCGCCCAGAGCAAAACCCGTGCCCCCTGCGGCGCCGCCACCCGCTACGCCGCCTCCTTCCAAAACCACAGCGGCGAACCCGGCAGTGGGTCCTCCGAGCCGCTGAGAAACCGGACGAGCTACTTCCTAAACGGATCCCAGCCGCCGGCGTGGAGCGGTTGTTCGCGGCCACCGAGCTGAATAAGCCTCAAGCTGCGCTTCCTTGTGATCTTGCCGATTGCCGTAAGCGGTATTCCCTGGAAGACGCGTGGCAATCGGCGGGCTTTGCCGGGGCGCACGGTGAAGAGCAGTTCGTAGTCGTCGCCCCCATTCAAAGCTAGGTTGAGAGCGTTGAAGGGTTTCGCGCCGCGTCGCGGGGTCACCCGCACGGTGGGAATCCTGGCGACATTGATCCGCCCACCCACGCCGCTGGCGGCGCAGAGGCGTGGCAGGTCGGCGGAAAGCCCATCGGACAAATCCATCATCGCCGACGCCAGCCGGTGCTTGGCTAGCCATTGACCCAATGCGACCCGCGGCTCTGGGTAGAGATGCTTCCTCAACACGGCGTCCTTTTTATTGAGTTTATTGACGCGGTCCCTGCTCCGAAGCAACTGAAGTCCCAGCTCCGCCTCGCCGAGGCGGCCGCTCACAAAGATGATGTCGCCGGCGCGGGCTCCAGATCGAAGGATGGCCCGGCCCGAGCCGACCTCGCCGACCGCAGTGACATTGATAGCGATCTCCCGCCGCCGCGTCGTATCTCCGCCCGCTAATGGGCACCCGAATTTGCGGGCTGCACGCCGCAGCCCGCCCAAGAATTCATTCAGCCAGCGGCCGGTCAGGGTTTCCGGGAGCGCAAGGCTTAGCAGGAAACATCGCGGCTCGCCGCCCATGGCGGCGACGTCGCTCACCGCCCGGGCCAGGCACTTCCAGCCAATGGAGTCGGCCGGATGCTTCTCCCGCAGGAAGTGGGTCCCCTCCAGGAACCAGTCGCAGGTCAGGATAGTTTGGCAGCCTCGTCTGGGAGCAAAGAGCGCCGCATCATCGCCGATCCCGAGGGTTATCCCACTTTGGAACTGAGCTGCAGACGCGCCGCCGCTCAGTTTGCGGATGAGGTCTGCCTCTGAGGTCTTCATTGGGTTTTTTTAAGGTATTCCATGGAGTTACATTTCGCGGCCGGCAGCGTCTAGTTTACCGTGAGATTCCGGTGAAGGCTGCGTGACCTGTCCAGCGGCACAGGTGACCAGTATTTGGTCCCTGTTCTTCGGACAGCAAAATACAGGATTGACTCTAGCACCTACAGAATTTAGTATGGCGAAGCTAATTGAGCCCCCTGTTCCGGCTCGCATTCGGGTACGGTTAAAGTAGTTCTTAAGAACGGGCCAAGGGTGCATGGCTCGTGCCTAACAATTCGAGAGGCCTGAGGGGCCCTTGCGTCTATGAAGGGTAAGACCTACACGTTTTTTATTGCCTCTACGCCCGGTAAGCTCCAAAAGCTTATCGTGCCTGCGTACGTGCTGCATGCTGTGGCCGTGCTGGCCCTCATCGGCGGCCTCACCGTGCTAGCGGCCGCGGGGTCCTACACGCGCATGCTGTGGAAGGTCGGCAACTACAACGCGCTGCGCCACGATCAGGAAACTCTAAAGAAGCAATACCGGCAGCTCCAGAACACCGTTGACGATACCAATCAGCGCCTGGATTCCTTGCAGTCTCTGGCCACCGAAGTGGCGATGACGTACGGCGTGCTGCGCTACCATCCGGCGGCCTTCGACCTGGGCGATGATCCGGTAACGCCCGAAGACGCCTTCGACCGCTCCGTCGAGCAATACACTTTCTTGAAGAGAAATGCCGCGACGATTGCGACTTCCAGCGGCGGGCTGCGCTTGATGCCGGCGATGAGCTTCGCGGACTCTACGTACACGCCGTCGATCTGGCCGGTGCTCGGTCATATCACTGATGGCTTCGGCGAGCGGCTGGATCCGTTCAGCGGGGAAGGTGCCTTCCACACTGGCGTGGATGTGGCGACCGATTACGGCGCGCCGGTTCATGCCACCGCGGACGGGATCGTGACGATTGCGGAGAATCACGCGGGCTACGGCAGGCTTGTGGTGATCGACCATGGTTTCGGCATTACCACCTGGTATGCGCACCTTTCGTCGTTCTCGGCCATTGCCGGCGCGCGGGTGAAGCGCGGCGAAGTTGTCGGATACACCGGGATCAGCGGCCGCTCGACTGGCCCACACGTACACTATGAAGTGCGGGTGAACAACGCGCCGGTGAATCCTTGGCGGTATATGCGATCGACACCGGCCGGGGATTAGTCCTCGAAGTTCTGCGGTCTCTGCGGTTCAGCGGTCTTTCCCACTGGGAGCGGTTTCCTTCCACGTAGTGTTTCGGTCGCCATTTGCACCTAGCCCGGACCTGACTGCGGCAAGCAGACTCTGACCCTTCGCGTTCCCGCTCCGGGTAAGAGCTACAGCTGTTTGTGGGGCGGAGTTTTTGGTTGTGGCTGTGGGGGCGGCGGCGGTTGCGGAGCTACGGGCACGGCGGATCGAGCGGCTTGCAGGAACTTAGGCGTTACGTCGAAGACCAGACGGACGGATTTTGTTTCGCCGCGGTCGAGGCGCGAGACGTCTGCACCCTTGAGCATTTCCAGATAGGCTTCGCGGACTTGCGGATCGAGCTGCCGGCGGACTTGAGGACCGTTGAGGCCCACTTGCGCAAGCAGCAGCACGTCGTTCAGGAAGTCCGCCAGTTGGCGCGCCGAAGCATCGAGGCCGCATTCGCCTTCGGTGACCACGCGCAGCCGGTCGCCTTCCGGCTTTCCTGCGATCGTGATCCATTGCAGCTGATCGAGCAGCGTCGAGAGTTGCGGCGACTGCCAACCGCCCGGTGCGCGCGATGCCAACGCGCTCCCAGGCGCGGCGTCTTGCCGAATCACCGCAAACACCGGCGAGCCCGCCAGGCGCTCGAATCGCTCGCGCCATTCTTTTGCGTCCTGGCCTGTTTGCGGCTGGGACAGAAGCGCGGCGAGATCGGCGGAATCCGTAAACGCCATGCGATTTTTCCGCAGAAACGTGAATGAAATTTTTCGTGGGCTTGCGGGCACTGCCGCGGAATTCGGCGGCGCGGAAGTTACGGGCACTGTGAAGATCTCGCGATTGCCGCGATTTTCGCGCGCGCCGGTTTGCGATGCATACGCGGTGATTTTCTTCCGATCGAAGCGTCCGTCAGCCACGGCAAAAAGAACTGTGTCTTGCCCATGCTTGATGGCGGCGATGGCCACACGATCGAGGTCGCGCTCGTAGTCGAAGCCGGTGTCGCGCAAGAATTGTGCGTAGTCGGCGTCGATTTGCGGGCGCGGCGCCCAGGCAAAGAATTCCGCGGCGAACGGCGATTGACGAAGCGCCGCAAAATCCGCATACACGACGGCGCTGGCGCCGAAGGGCATCGTCGCCAGTGAAGTCGCGCGGGCAGAGCCTTCGTCGCTGCTCCAGCGTTGGTACGCATAGAACGCGATGGCGCCAAGCAGCAGGAGGGCTGCTGCCAGGCCAAGCGAAGCGCGCTTGTTCATGGTCTCGTCACTGTTCTGCAAATACGACAGCGAACCGGCATTGTTGCATTTCGGAGCGAAGGCGCAATACAAATCGGGACTTCTTTCCCGAGGGGGTACGGAGTGACTGTGCCTGCTAGTCTTGGGGCTCGGTCCGGAAGCACCGCGTTATGCTAAACTATAGAAGGGAATGGGGATAGGGGTTGTCCAGGAGGGAACGTGGAAAATGCTTTTCCACAGGGCTGGCCACCGACATGCTGGGAAAATTGAGTGAGCCCCTTGCAATTCTCGTGCCCCTTCTGCTATTCTTTGTGGGTTTGAGAGCGCTGGCGTAGCTCAGCTGGTAGAGCATCTGATTTGTAATCAGAGGGTCGGGGGTTCAATTCCCTCCGCCAGCTCCACCAGAAAGTTTCGCGGGGGAATGAGGCGGAGCGAATCCTCGGCAAGAAAATCGACGGGCTGGTGTCTCTTGACACGAGTCCGTTTTGTGTTTTCGCTCGCCACGCGCAAGGCTCGTTACCAAAGAGTTTTGAAAGCAAGCAGTTAGCGTGCAGATGAGTTTTCGGGGACGGGTGGGTGAGTGGCTAAAACCAGCAGACTGTAAATCTGCCGCTCCTTGCGGGCTACGGAGGTTCGAATCCTCCCCCGTCCACCAGTTACTCGTTGGCCTCGAATACGTCGAGGCCATTGGCTGGGTTGAATAGCCGGTGCGGCACATGGCATTTGATCGAGGCTCCGATCGGGCGGCCGGGGCCGGTAGTGAGATGACCAAACTGTTGGTCGTGGTTCGCAGAAAAACTGCAGGGCAATCGCACGAGCGATGTTCGAGCGCGGTCCGGTTCGCGGCAAAGACGCCGCCAAGCGAATGTGCGCCGCGAAGCAGGGCAGTGCTGACTGCGTGCTTGACGAGGAAAGCGCGGCCTTGAACCGAGTTTGTGAGGGGGAACGGGTTCGGCCTGGGTAGCTCAGTTGGTAGAGCGCGTCCTTGGTAAGGACGAGGTCACCGGTTCAATCCCGGTCCCAGGCTCCAGGATGTCAGTTGGATGATGGTGGCGGACGGAAAGTTTGCAGCACCGGGCGGGGGTAACTCAACGGTAGAGTCTCACTCTTCCAAGGTGATGGTTGCGGGTTCAAATCCCGTCCCCCGCTCCAGAATTTGCCAGGACGGACGGGGTACAAAACGCTAGTTAGATCTGACGCTGAGGGCAAAGGAACATGGCCAAGGAGAAATTTGAGCGCAATAAACCGCACGTGAACATCGGAACGATTGGTCACATCGACCATGGAAAGACGACGTTGACGGCGGCGATCACCAAGGTGTTGAGCAAGCACAACCCGAAGGTGCAGTTCCGGGCGTTCGATTCGATCGACAACGCTCCGGAAGAGCGCGAACGGGGCATCACCATTGCGGTGTCGCACGTGGAGTATGAGACGGCGAACCGCCATTACGCGCACATGGATTGCCCGGGTCATGCGGACTACATCAAGAACATGATCACCGGCGCGGCACAGATGGACGGCGCGATTCTGGTGGTGGCGGCGACGGACGGACCAATGCCGCAAACGCGCGAGCACATTTTGCTGGCGCGGCAGGTGGGCGTGCCGGCGATCGTGGTGTTTCTGAACAAGTGCGACATGGTGGAGGACGCGGAGCTGCTGGAACTGGTGGAGCTGGAAGTACGCGAGTTGCTGAAGAGCTATCAGTTTCCAGGCGACACGATTCCGGTGGTCAAGGGTTCTGCGCTGCTGGCACTGAACGGGGACACCAAGTGGGAGAAGTCCATCGACGAGTTGATGGAAGCGGTGGACAAGAACGTGCCGCAGCCGGTGCGGGATGTCGACAAGCCGTTCGCGATGCCGATCGAAGATATTTTTTCGATTTCGGGGCGCGGCACGGTGGTGACCGGACGCGTGGAGCGCGGCAAGGTGAAGGTGGGGGAAGAAATCGAGATTGTAGGATTCCGACCGACGCAGAAGAAGGTGGTGACGGGCGTGGAGATGTTCCGCAAGCTGCTGGACGAGGGCTTGGCAGGGGACAACGTAGGATTGCTGCTGCGCGGCACGGAAAAAGACGATGTGGAGCGCGGGCAAGTGGTGTGCAAGCCGGGGTCGATCACGCCGCACACGAAGTTCAAGGCGGAAGCGTACGTGTTGACGAAGGAAGAAGGCGGGCGGCACACGCCGTTTTTCACCGGGTACCGGCCGCAGTTTTACTTCCGGACCACGGACGTGACCGGGGATGTGAAGCTGCCGCAGGGAGTGGAGATGGTGATGCCGGGAGACAACGTGAGCTGCGAAGTGTCGCTGATCACGCCGGTGGCGCTGGAGAAGGGGCTGCGCTTCGCGATTCGCGAAGGCGGCCACACGGTGGGAGCCGGAGCCGTCACGGAAATCATCGAGTAAGCTGGGAGCCCTTCGCCCGCTCTATGCAGGCTCAGGGTAAACGGAAGGGATTAGCTCATGCGGGAAATCATTACGTTGCAGTGCGGGGATTGCAAGAACCGCAACTACACGACGACGAAGAACAAGAAGAAGCACTCCGAGCGGATGGAGACGCGGAAGTTTTGCAATTCGTGCCGGAAGCACACGGCGCACAAGGAAGTGAAGTAACGACCCGATAAGGGTCGTCAGAAGCTGAAGCTCCTATTGGATTTTGGTGATCGGGTTTACCCTTCGGCCGCAAAGGCAGCGACCTCAGGGTGAATCGCCGAAAGGCAGGCGATTCAGGGGAGTCGTCCAACGGTTAGGACTCCGGTCTCCAAAACCGGGTATGGGGGTTCGAATCCCTCCTCCCCTGCCAGAGATTAGCGGGCCGGCGATGTTGCGGTCCTGTGAAGAGGAACGGATGACCACGCAGGCGGTCAAAGTGAAGAACGAAGAATCGCAGGGCAACGCAATCACCGGAGCCGCTTCCGGCATCGGTGAGAAGGTTTCCGGCACGATTCAGGATTCTCGCGAATTTCTCCACGATGTGCGGGTGGAGATGAAGCAGGTCACCTGGCCGAGCCGCGACGACGTGGTTTCGACGACCGGAATCGTCATCGCGACGGTGTTTTTCTTCGGCGTGTTTCTGGCGGCGGTCGATTGGCTGGTGCAGCGCGGCGTGACGTACATCTTCAAAGTTTTCGGCGTCTGAAGGGGATTAGAAATCGATGGGAATGCAGTGGTACATCATCCATACGTACTCGGGCTTCGAGAAGAAGGTCAAAGAGAGCCTCGAGAGCCGCGTGGCGGCGTTTACGTTGCAGGACAAGATCGGCCGCGTGCTGATTCCGATGGAAGACACCATCGAGGTGCGCGGCGGCAAGAAAGTGGTTTCTTCGCGGATGTCGTATCCGGGCTACGTGCTGGTGGAAATGGACTTGGACGAAAACACCTGGCACATCGTGCGCAATACGCCGCGGGTGACGGGTTTCGTCGGTTCGGCGACGTCGCCGTCGCCGCTTTCCGACGCGGAAGTGGACGCCATCATCAACCGGGTGCACACGCCGACGGACCGTCCGAAGCCGAGAGTGGTGTTCGAGCGCAACGAGCAGGTGCGCATCGTGGACGGGCCGTTCGCGAATTTCAACGGCACGGTGGAAGAGATCGACGGGGATCACAGCCGGTTGAAGGTTTCGGTGACGATTTTCGGGCGCTCGACTCCGGTGGAGTTGGATTTTGCGAGCGTGGAGAAGCTGGGGTAGCAAGTTCTTGCTTGAAGTTACGCCGGGAGGGGCAAGCCCGTCCCCTACAAGAGGGCGGAAGAGTTTGAGGCAGGGACATGGCAAAGAAGATTCAGACGACGATTAAGCTGCAGTTGCCGGCCGGCAAGGCCACTCCGGCGCCGCCGGTGGGCACCGCGCTCGGCCCGCACGGCTTGAACATCATGGATTTCTGCAAGCAGTTCAACGCCAAGACGTCCAAGGAACCGGACGGGATGATTTTCCCGGTGCTGGTAACCGTCTACACCGACCGCACGTTCACCTTTATTTTGAAGACGCCGCCGGCATCGATCTTGCTGCTTCGCGCGGCGGGCATCGTGAAGGGTTCCGCCGAGCCGAACCGCAACAAGGTCGGCAAGGTGACGAAGAAGCAGGTTCGAGGAAATCGCCAAGATCAAGCTTGTCGATCTCAACACCACCAATCTGGACTCCGCGATGCGCACCGTGATGGGCACGGCGCGCAACATGGGTCTGGAAGTCGTGGAAGCCTAGGAATTCAGGCGCTACGGGATCGTTGGAGTCGGTGGCAACGATGAAGAAGTCGGGCAAACACGTGGAGAATGCGCGCAAGAAGGTGGAAGCGCATCCGTACAAGCTCGCGGACGCAAGCGAGCTGATCAAGAAGACGCACCACACGAAGTTCAACGAGACCGTGGAGCTGGCGATCAATTTGGGCGTCGACCCCAAGCATTCGGACCAAGTGGTGCGCGGGACGGTGGTTCTGCCGCACGGTCTGGGCAAGGCGGTGCGCGTGCTGGTGATCGCGAGCGGTGAAAAGGTTCGCGAGGCGCAGGATGCGGGCGCGGATTTCGTCGGCGGCGACGACATGGTGCAGAAGATCATGGGCGGCTGGACGGATTACGACGCGGTGATCGCGACGCCGGACATGATGAAGTCGGCCGGCAAACTCGGCAAAGTTCTGGGTCCGCGCGGGTTGATGCCGAACCCGAAGACCGGCACGGTCACCATGGACGTGGCGAAAGCCATCAAGGAAACCAAGGCCGGAAAGGTGGAGTTCCGCGTCGACAAGGCGGGAATCGTCCACTGCGCGATCGGCAAGATCAATTTTGACGCCGCGAAGCTTGCGGAAAACGCCCACGCGGTGATCGGCGCGGTGATCAAAGCCAAGCCGGCGGCGGCCAAGGGCAAGTACGTGAAGAGAATCACGCTGACGTCGACGATGGGGCCGGGCATTCCGATTGATTTGGCCGAGTCCGAAACGATGGCGGCAGCGGCGTAAGGGAATATCGAACTCATGAAAAAGCGCAGCGAAAAACAGGAAGATCTCGACAAGCTCAAGACCGTACTGGCGAAAGTTTCGACGGTGATTCTCACCACGTTCCAGGGCATCACGGTCGAGAACGACACCAAGCTCCGCCGGGCGGTGCAAGCCGCGGGCGGGAAATATCAGGTGGTGAAAAACACGCTGGCGGAGCGCGCCGGCGCGGGCACACCGGCGGAAGGTTTGCTGAAGAATCTGAGCGGCACGAACTCGATCGCTTACACCAATACCGATCCGGTGGCGCTGGCAAAGGCGCTCACGAAAGTCGCCAAGGACGTTCCGGCGTTTCAGTTTCGCGCCGGAGTCGTCGAAGGGCGAGTCATCTCGATCGCGGAGATTCAGCAACTGGCGAATCTGCCGTCGAAGGAAGAGCTGATCAGCAAGGTCATGTTCCTGCTGAACGCGCCGGCGCAGCGCATCGCGGTGGCGCTGAACGCGCTGTCGCGCAATATGGCGGTGGTGGTCAGCGAAGCCGTGAAGGCCGAAAAGTTTGGATCCGGAGGGGCGAAATCGGAAGCAACTCCCGAACCCAGTCCCGCACCGGTCCAGTAGATATTTTATTTTTGAGAGGAGAAGAAAGAATCATGTCGAAAGTGGAAACGATCCTGGAAGAAATCAAGGGCCTGACGCTGCTCGAGGCGTCGGACCTGGTAAAGAAGATGGAAGAAGCGTTCGGCGTGTCCGCGGCTGCAGCCACGGTGGTTGCTGGTGGTGGCGGCGGCGCGGCGGCTGCGGCTCCGGTGGAAGAGAAGACGGAGTTCGCCGTGGTTCTGACCGACGTAGGCGGCAACAAGATCAACGTCATCAAGGCGGTTCGCGAAGTCACCAGCCTGGGCTTGAAAGAAGCCAAGGACCTGGTCGACGGCGCGCCGAAGACCGTCAAAGAGGGCGTCAACAAAGACGAAGCTGCGGCTATCAAGAAGAAGTTCGAAGAAGCCGGAGCCAAAGTCGAAATCAAGTAGCTGTTGCGACGGGCTTCGAGAGGGAGGCGCGGCTCATTGAGCGGACCGCGCCAAAGGATTTCATCACGCAAGCCGAGGCTGGGTACTACCACAACTCCAAGCGCCATTTTTTGGCGCTCTGCAGCCGTGTGCGCGCAGTCTTTTCGGTCAACGGGCGGGACGCGCGGCACCACGGTTTGCTGTCTTTTCACATTGTTTCCGCACGTTGCCCACAAGGGATGAGGTAATTCATGTCGAATACCAATCAGCATGTCCGGGAACGTCAGCGTCTGGATTTCGCGAAAATCCAGGGCTCGATTCAGATTCCCAACCTGATTGAAGTCCAGATGAAGTCGTATCAGCGCTTTCTGCAGATGGATCTGCTGCCGAGCGAGCGCGATGACGGCGGGCTTCAGTCGGTGTTCACGTCGGTGTTTCCGATCAAGGATTTCCGCGAGATGTCGCAGCTGGAATTCGTGGACTACTCGATCGGGAACTGGGAGTGTAAGTGCGGGAACCTGAAAGGCCTGCACCACCTGCGCGCCACTTGCCGCAATTGCGGCGCGTCGGTTGTCACCAATCCGTATCAGACCGGCGATGTGATCTGCCACAAGTGCGGCACGTTCAACAAGAACACGCCCACGTTCTGCAACAAGTGCGGCGATCCGGTGGCGATGCAGCTCAAGTACGACGTGAACGAGTGCCAGGAGCGCGGCATGACGTATTCCGCGCCGCTCAAGGTCACCATTCGCCTGACGATTTACGACAAGGATCCCGATAGCGGCGCGAAGACCATCCGCGACATCAAGGAGCAGGAAGTTTTCTACGGCGATATTCCGCTGATGACGGAGAACGGCACGTTCATCATCAACGGCACCGAGCGCGTCATCGTCAGCCAGTTGCACCGTTCGCCGGGCGTTTTCTTCGAGAGCGCCAACAACCGCACCTACTTCCTGGGGAAGATCATTCCGTATCGCGGGTCGTGGGTGGAATTCGAGTACGACACCAAGAACATTCTGTACGTGCGCATCGACCGCAAGCGCAAGTTCCTGGGCTCGATTTTCCTGCGCGCGCTGGGCATGAAGTCGAACGAAGACATCCTGCGGACGTTCTACCAGGTGGAGCGCATTTCGCTGCGCGACAAGGACCTGTACTGGAATATTTCGCCGGGGATCGTGGAGCGCAAGCTGACGCACGAGGTCAAGAATCCGAAGACGGAGGAAGTGATCGTCGGCGCGCACAAGCGCATCACCGAGAATCTTTTCAAGGAATTGATCAAGGCCAAGGTGTCGCAAGTTCGCGCGGCGCTGGCCGACCTCGAAGGCGCGTACAGCGTGGCCGACGTGGTCAACCGCCAGACCGGCGAAGTGCTGCTGGAAGCCAACAAGCCGCTGACAGCCGAGCTGTGGCAGGCCTTTGCCGAAGCGGGCATCACCGAAGTCGACGTGTTCTTCCCGGAGCGCGACGAAATCGGCTTGGTGCTTTCGCGCACGCTCGATAAGGACGCGATCCGCTCCTCAAAGGAAGCGCTCATCGAAATCTACCGCAAGCTGCGCCCGGGCGATCCTCCGACGCTGGAGACGGCCACGAACTTGTTCCGCGGAATGTTTTTCGATCCGCGCAAGTACGATTTCAGCCGCGTCGGCCGCTTGAAGTTCAACATCAAGATGGGGCTGGACACGCCGCTCGACAACCGCACGCTGGATACGCCGGACTTCGTTTCGGCGATCAAGTATCTGTTCAAGCTGCGCAAGAACATCGGCGTGGTGGACGACATCGACCATCTCGGTAACCGCCGCGTCCGCGCGGTCGGCGAGCTGCTCGAGAACCAGTTCCGCATCGGCTTGGTCCGCATGGAGCGCGCCATCAAGGAAAAGATGAGCGTGTACCAGGAAATGTCGACGGCGATGCCGCACGACCTGGTCAACGCCAAGCCGGTCATGGCGGCGATCCGCGAGTTCTTCGGCAGCTCGCAGCTCAGCCAGTTCATGGATCAGACCAATCCGCTCAGCGAAATCACGCACAAGCGGCGTTTGTCGGCCCTTGGGCCCGGCGGATTGTCGCGCGAGCGCGCTGGATTCGAAGTGCGCGACGTGCACCCGACGCACTACGGCCGCATCTGCCCGATCGAAACGCCGGAAGGTCCGAACATCGGCTTGATCAGCTCGCTGTCTTGCTTTGCGCGCATCAACGACTACGGCTTCATCGAGTCGCCGTACCGCAAGGTGAAGGGCGGGCGCATCATCGACTACGTCCACATCGTGAATGCCGGCGACAGTGAATTCAAAGCCGGCGAGATCGTGGAAAAGGACCGCGTCGAAGAGCTCAACGAAGAGCTGAAGCGCCGCAAGGTCACCTACGAGCCGTATTGCTTCTACCTGTCGGCGTGGGAAGAAGACAAGTACGTGGTCGCGCAGGCCAACGTTTCGCTCGACGACCGCTTGAAGATCACCACTGAACTGGTGAACTGCCGCCAGGCCGGCAACTTCGTGCTGAAGAGCCGCGATGAAGTCGATTACGTCGACGTTTCACCGAAGCAGCTCGTCTCCGTGGCCGCCAGCCTCATTCCGTTTCTCGAGAACGACGACGCCAACCGCGCGCTGATGGGTTCGAACATGCAGCGCCAGGCCGTGCCGCTGATTCGCGGCGAGGCTCCGCTCGTCGGCACCGGCATGGAACGCGTCACCGCACGCGATTCCGGCGCGGTCGTGCTCTGCAAGCGCGACGGCATCGTCGACCAGGTGGACTCCGAGCGCATCATCGTGCGCGTGGAATCCGACCACTCCGGCGTGCTCAGCCGCGAAGTGGGCGCGGACATCTATCAGCTCATCAAGTTCAAGCGTTCGAACCAGAACACCTGCATCAGCCAAAAGCCGCTCGTTCGTGTGGGCGACCGCGTGAAGAAGGCCCAGGTCCTCGCGGACGGTCCTTGCACCGAGCGCGGCGAACTCGCCCTCGGGCGCAACGTCCTCGTGGCGTTCCTTCCGTGGCGCGGATACAACTTCGAAGACGCCATCCTGGTCAGCGAAAAGCTGGTCAAGGACGACTACTACACCTCGATCCACATCGAAGAGTACGAAATCGAGGCGCGCGACACCAAGCTAGGCCCCGAAGAAGTCACGCGGGACATCCCCAACATCAGCGAGTCCTTCCTCCGCAACCTGGACGAAAGCGGCGTGATTCGTATCGGCGCCGTCGTGAAGCCGGGCGACATCCTGGTCGGCAAGGTCACTCCCAAGGGCGAGACCACGCTCACGCCGGAAGAAAAGCTGCTGCGCGCCATCTTCGGCGAAAAGGCCGGCGACGTTCGCGACGCTTCGCTCTACTGCCCGCCGGGCATCGAGGGCACGATCGTCGACGTGAAAATCTTCACCCGCAAGGGCGGAGAAAAAGACGAGCGCCACAAGGCCATCGAGGCGACCCAGGTCTTCAAGCTGGAAAAGAACCTCGCCGACGAAATCCGCATCCTCACGGATGAGCGCCTCAAGCGCTTGTCGGACCTCCTTGGCGGCAAGATTCTACAAGCCGACTTGCACGACGAAAAGACCAACAAGCGCCTGCTGACCAAGGGTGTCGAGCTGACGCGCGACATCATCGAAAAAATCTCCACGCGCAACCTCAAGCGCCTGAAGCTCAACGAAAAGGATCCGCTGCTCATCGAGAAGATCGAAGAGATCGAGGAGATGACCTCGCGGCAGATCGACGTGCTCCGCAAGATCACCGAGGAGCGCAAGGAAAAGCTCAAGAAGGGCGACGAGCTGCCTCCGGGCGTCATCAAGCTGGTCAAGGTCTATATCGCCATGAAGCGCAAGCTCTCCATCGGCGACAAAATGGCCGGCCGCCACGGGAACAAAGGCGTCATCGCGCGCATCGTGCCGCAGGAAGACATGCCGTATCTGCCGGACGGAACTCCGGTCGAGATCGTTCTGAATCCGCTGGGCGTTCCGTCTCGTATGAACGTCGGGCAGGTTTTGGAAACGCACCTCGGCTGGGCCGCGAAGGAACTCGGCAACAGCTTGAAGCGCCTGCTCAGCAAAGAGACACGCGCGGAAGCGTTGCGCCGCTGGTTCAAGGAAGTTTTCGCCGAGACCACCATCTGGAGGTTTCTGGCGAAGCTCGACGATGATGAATTGCTGGAATACGCGGAAGGCTTCCGCGAAGGGATTCCATTCGCTACGCCGGTTTTCGACGGCGCACGCGAAACTGAAATCCGGCATCTGCTGGAAGTCGCGGGCCTGCCGCAAGCCGGCAAGATCAACCTGTTCGACGGCATGACCGGGGATCAGTTCGACCAGCCCGTTACTGTCGGCTACATCTACATGCTCAAGCTCTCGCATCTCGTTGACGACAAGATTCACGCGCGTTCGATCGGCCCGTACTCGCTCATCACTCAGCAGCCGCTGGGTGGCAAGGCGCAGTTCGGAGGCCAGCGCTTCGGCGAAATGGAAGTTTGGGCGCTGGAAGCGTACGGAGCCGCGCACATCTTGCAGGAGCTGCTCACGGCGAAGTCTGACGACGTTTACGGCCGCGCGAAAATCTACGAGGCCATCGTCAAGGGCGAGCCGGGCATCGAGCCTGGTGTGCCGGAGTCGTTCAACGTGCTGGTACGCGAGTTGCAGTCGCTCTGTCTCGACGTCGAATTGATGAAGCGGCAGAAGCCGCCGGCGGAAAAAGCCGCCGACTAAGTCGAAATCAAGCCGTAGGGGCGCAGCCCGCCTGAGGCGGGCGCCCCTACTAGGCAAGATTGAATGATTCGTAGGTCTTGGCAGTTGGGTTCTCAGCCGGTCCGGTGTTTCCCACCGGACCGCAGCCCGCGGCCGCAAGGCGGCGGGAGGAGGAAACAACCTTGTATCGCAGCAGCCCATATGATCGCGCCAGTTTGATCGCCGATTTCGATTCCATTCGCATCAGCCTGGCGAGCCCGGAAAAAATCCGCTCGTGGTCCCACGGCGAAGTCACCAAGCCCGAGACCATCAACTACCGCACCTTCAAGCCCGAGCGCGACGGCCTGTTCTGCGCCAAGATTTTTGGCCCCGTCACCGACTGGGAATGTCTGTGCGGCAAGTACAAGCGGATGAAGCACCGCGGCGTAATTTGCGATAAGTGCGGTGTGGAAGTCACCCTCAGCAAGGTTCGCCGCGAGCGCTTGGGTCACATCGAGCTGGCTTCGCCCTGCTCGCACGTGTGGTTCTTCAAGGGCCTGCCCAGCCGCATCGGCTACTTGCTGGACATCTCGATGCGCGATCTGGAGCGCATCCTGTACTTCGAAGCTTTCGTCGTCGTGGATCCCGGCGAGGTCGCCGTTCTCCGCGAGCGCGAAGTGCTTCTCGAAGAGAAGTATCGCGAGCTGCAAAAGGAATATCCCGGCCAGTTCACCGCAAAGATGGGCGCGGAAGCCATCAAGGAGCTTCTCCGCCGCGTTGAAGTGGACAAGCTCTGCCGACGAGCTGCGCGAAAAGATGAAGGCGGATCCCTCGCTGCAGAAGCGGATCAAGTTCGCCAAGCGCCTGAAAGTGCTGGAAGCGTTCCGCAAGAGCGGCAACAAGCCGGAGTGGATGATTCTCGACGTGATTCCGGTGCTTCCGCCGGAGCTGCGCCCGCTGGTGCCTCTGGACGGCGGCCGCTTCGCCACCTCCGACTTGAACGATCTCTACCGCCGCGTCATCAACCGCAACAACCGGTTGAAGAAGCTGATGGAGCTGCGCGCGCCCGACGTCATCGTCCGCAACGAAAAGCGCATGCTTCAGGAAGCCGTTGACGCGCTGTTCGACAACGGCCGCCGCGGCCGCGTTCTTCGCGGAACGAACAACCGCCCGCTCAAGTCCTTGTCCGACACGCTCAAGGGCAAGCAGGGCCGCTTCCGCCAGAACCTGCTCGGCAAGCGCGTGGACTACTCCGGCCGCTCCGTGATCGTTGTCGGCCCGGAGCTGAAGCTGAACCAGTGCGGTTTGCCCAAGAAGATGGCGCTCGAGCTCTTCAAGCCGTTCATCTATCACAAGCTCGAAGCCCAGGGACATTGCACCACCATCAAGCAAGCCAAGGAAATGGTCGAGCAGCAGGACCCGGTCGTTTGGGACATTCTCGAAGACGTGATTCGCGAGCATCCCGTATTGCTCAACCGCGCTCCGACGCTGCACCGCCTTGGCATTCAGGCGTTCGAGCCCGTCCTCGTTGAGGGCAAGGCCATCCGCATCCATCCGCTGGTCTGCACCGCGTTCAACGCGGACTTTGACGGCGACCAGATGGCCGTGCACATTCCGCTTTCGCCGGAATCGCAGGTCGAAGCGTCCGTGCTGATGCTCAGCTCGCGCAACATCCTGTCCCCGGCGCACGGCTTGCCTCTGGCCGTGCCGTCGCAGGACATGGTTCTAGGCATCTACTATCTGACCAAGGCTCGGCCCGGCGCCAAGGGCGAAGGCCGCGTCTTCGGTGCATCCGATGAAGTGGTTTTGGCTCTGGAAGCCGGCGAGGTCGAGCTGCTTACTCCGATTCGTCTGCGCTACACCGGTGAAGTCATCGACCTCACCACGGCGTATGACGATCAGGACGTGCCGCACACCGTTCCGGTCAAGATGGAGCGCCAGTTCATTCAGACTACCGTCGGGCGCGTGATTTTCAATTCGCACCTGCCGAGCAACTTCCCGTACGTCAACGGTTTGCTCAAGAAAAAGGGCGTTCAGCAGCTCGTTTATTACGCCTATCTGCGATTCGGCCTGGAGAGCACCGTCGTGCTGCTCGATCACTTGAAGGAGTTGGGCTTCACCTACGCCACCAAGTCCGGCATCTCGATCGGCATCGACGACATGCTCATCCCCGGCGACAAGTTCAAGCTTGTCGAAAACGCGGAAAAGGAAGTCGTCAAGGTGCAGCAGCAATACCTGGACGGCGCGATCACCAACGGCGAGCGCTACAACAAAGTCATCGCCATCTGGGGCGACGTCACCGAAAAAGTGGCCGACGAGCTCTTCAAGGCCCTCGAGAACCAGGACAAAGAAGGCGGCATCAACCCCGTCTACGTCATGGCGGACTCCGGCGCTCGCGGATCGAAACAGCAGATTCGCCAGCTCTCCGGCATGCGCGGCCTGATGGCCAAGCCTTCCGGTGAAGTCATCGAGTCGCCGATCACCTCCAACTTCCGCGAAGGCCTCAACGTGCTGCAGTACTTCATCTCGACGCACGGCGCGCGCAAGGGCTTGGCCGACACGGCGCTCAAGACCGCCGATTCGGGCTACCTCACCCGCCGCCTCGTCGACGTGGCGCAGGACGTCATCATCAACGAGCGCGATTGCGGCACCACCGACGGCATTTTCGTCGAGCCTATCGTCGAAGCCGGCGTCGAAGTCGAGCCGCTGCGCGACCGTATCGTCGGCCGCGTGTCCCTCGACAAGATCAAGGATTTCGAGGGTCACGTCATCGTCGAAGTGAACCAGGAAATCACCGAAGAGCTGGCCAACGCCGTCCAGGGCGCGGGCATCGAGCGCGTCCGCATCCGTTCCGTGCTCACCTGCGAGTCCCGCCGTGGCGTCTGCGCACTCTGCTATGGCCGCAACCTTGCCTCGGGCCGCATGGTCGAGCTTGGCGAAGCCGTCGGCGTCATCGCCGCGCAGTCCATCGGCGAGCCCGGCACGCAGCTCACGATGCGCACCTTCCACATCGGCGGAACAGCCACCCGCGTTTCCGAGCGCTCCACGCTGGAAGCGCGCAACAACGGCGTCGTCAAGTTCGTGGACCTCAAGTACGTCCATGGCCGCGG
>CAVTLQ010000005.1:0-56004 GCA_963735525.1 uncultured Acidobacteriota bacterium
GGTCGAGCGCGTGGACGATCGCAGTGTGTTTCAGGTGGACCATCCGGACCGGTTCGCGTTGACGTCGGTGGTTGCTCATGTGGCCGCCACCGCTTCCGAGGCGACCGGGACGGTCACTCCAGACATTTCCCGGAATGTGCCGGTCATTTCGATCGCCACTGGCCGCGTGGTAGAGATTTCTGCGCGCCTGGGGGACACCGTCACGAAAGGACAGGTGCTGCTGCGCGTACAAAGCGCCGACATCGCAGGAGCTTTTTCCGACTATCAAAAGGCGGTTGCCGACGAACAGCTTACCCGCACGCAGCTGGAGAGATCGCAGCTTTTGTACGACAAGGGCGCGATCTCTCTAAACGATCTGCAGGTTGCGCAGGATACCGACGTCAAGGCCAAAGTGGACGTGAAAACGACGGCCGAGAAATTGCGGGTGCTCGGCAACGGCAACCTCGATCAGCCGTCGGGTGTGGTCGAGATTCGCGCTCCGGTATCGGGCGTGATCACCGACCAGCAGGTCACCAACGCCGCCGGCGTGGCGGGACTCGGCTCGCCGAATCCGTTCACGATATCCGACCTGACCTCCGTGTGGATCGTGTGCGATGTGTACGAAAACGATCTCTCGAGCGTGCACCTTGGAGAAAAGGCCGATATCCGGCTGAACGCTTATCCCGATAAAGTCTTCAGCGGGGTCATCAGCAACGTTGGGCCGATTCTCGATCCCAATATCCGTTCCGCGAAAGTACGCATTGAGGTACGCAATCCAGGCTTGATGCGTCCGGGCATGTTCGTGACCGCAACCTTCCACGGCCAAAAGAAAGAGACGTATGCGGCCGTTCCGGCAACCGCAATCTTGCATCTGCACGACCGGGATTGGGTGTACATGCCGGTTAGGGATAAACAGTTTCGACGGGTGGAAGTGAGAAGCGGCGAAATGCTGCCGGGTAGCATGCAAGAAGTCATCTCGGGGATTACGTCCGGTCAGCAAGTTATAGCGAATGCGCTTGAATTTCAGAACACGGTGGAACAGTAATGATTCGCTGGCTCGTCGACTTCGCCTTGAGGAATCGCTTCGTTGTCTTGAGCATCGCTCTACTTCTTTTTGTTTGGGGCATTATCGCCTTCAAAAAGCTGCCCGTAGAAGCGTATCCCGACGTCGCCAATACGTGGGTTCAGGTGATTACGCAATGGCCCGGGCGAGCGGCGGAGGAAGTCGAACAACAAGTCACCATACCAATCGAAATCCAAATGAACGGCATTCCCCATCTGCAGCATGTAAGGTCGGCTTCGCTGGCTGGGTTGTCGGTGGTCAACCTGATTTTCGATGACGGATCCGACAACGACTGGGACCGGCAGAAGGTGCTCGAGCACCTTTCGATGGTGACGCTGCCGCCGAACGTTTCTGCGCAGATCGGGCCAGACTTCAGTCCGATCGGTTCAATCTATTGGTACACGATGAAGAGCAGCAATCCCGCATACGACGTAATGGAGCTCAAGTCGCTTCAGGATTGGGTGATCAGCAAGTACATGAAGTCCGTGCCGGACGTCGTAGACGATTCGTCCTTTGGAGGCATTACGCGCGAATATCAGGTTCGCGTGGACCCCGACAAGCTGATCTCCTATGGGTTGAGCCTCGCGCAGGTCGAGCAGCAACTCACCAACGCCAATGCGAATGCGGGTGGGAGTTTTATCGAAGAGGGCTCGCAGCAGATCAACGTGCGTGCGGTGGGCCTGGTCAACCACGTAGAGGACATAGAAAAGACGGTGCTGAAGACGCAAAACGGCACGGCGTTGCGAGTGAAGGACATTGCGTTGGTGACGCAAGGGCCGAAGATTCGTCTGGGCCAGATCGGGAAAGCGGTCCACCGGGACGACGGCGTAGTCGTCGACGATAACGACGTCGTGGAAGGCATCGTATTTCTCCGCAAAGGCGCGGACACGGCAACGACGCTGGATGGCATTCACGATATGGTTCGGCGGCTGAACGAACAAATACTGCCACCGGGCGTGAAGATCGTTCCTTACTTGGATCGCGACGACCTGGTGCACTACACCACGCACACGGTGCTGCACAACCTCGCCGAAGGCATGATTCTTGTCGTCATCATTCTTTTCATTTTCCTGGGCAATGCGCGAGGCGCGCTGATCGTGGCGCTCACGATTCCTTTTTCCCTGCTTTTCGCCTCCATCTGTCTGGACTTGCGGCATATTTCGGCAAACCTGCTGTCATTGGGTGCGCTGGACTTCGGCATGGTCGTCGATGGTTCCGTGGTAATGATCGAAAACATCTCCCGCCATTTGCACCGGCGGGGTGCAGCGCAGAGCACACTGATCGAGCAAGTCGGCACCGCCGCGCGCGAAGTGCAGCGGCCCGTTTTCTATGCCATCGCCATCATCATCACGGCTTACCTCCCTATCTTTACCCTGCAACAGGTCGAAGGGAAATTGTTCCGGCCGATGGCCTGGACTGTGGCCTTCGCTTTACTCGGCGCGTTGATTTTCTCGATGCTGGTCGCGCCGGCTCTGGCGACCTTTCTGTTTCGCAAGGGCGGGCAAGAATGGCAGAACCCGGTGATGGAGTTTCTGACCGCTCGCTACCGAAAGGGCGTCGCTTGGGCTGTTCGCGAACGCTGGCTGACGGTTGGAGTCGCCGGCGCTTGCTTCCTCGGCGCGATTTTCTTGGCGTTCAGTGGCGTGATCGGGTCGGAATTTCTGCCTCATCTGGATGAGGGCGCCATCTGGGTGCGTGGCACTTTGGCGCCGAGCACGGGACCTACCGAAGGCGGACTCGTTATGGAAAGGGCCCGCCAGATTCTTTGTTCCTTCCCGGAGGTCCCCCAGGTGGTTACCCAGGTGGGACGCCCGGACGACGGCACGGACACCACCGGGTTCTTCAATACCGAATATTTCGTCGACCTTCTGCCGAAGGAACAGTGGCGGCCGGTGTTCCATCAGAACAAGGAACTGCTGATCGATGCCATGAACCGCGAGTTGGAGAAAATTCCCGGAGTCATCTGGAATTTTTCGCAGCCCATCTCCGACAACTTGGAAGAGGCTGTGAGTGGCGTCAAGGGCGCGCTCGCCGTGAAGCTCTATGGAGACGATCTTAGAACCCTGGAAGCCAAGGGCGACCAGATCGTTGGCATCATGCGCGGGATTCGCGGTGTTGCGGACCTTGGTCTGTTTCGGGTCCTCGGACAGCCAAACCTGGACTTCGCCGTCGACCGGGACCAGGCTGCGCGCTTCGGCATCAACGTTTCCGATGTGCAGGACGCCATTCAAACTGCCGTCGGCGGCAACGCCCTCACCCAGGTGCTCGTCGGCGAGCAGCGCTACGACCTTGTTCTCCGGTACTTGCCGCAATATCGAGACACCAAGGAAGCCATCGAAAAGATTCGCTTGTTAGCACCCACCGGCGAACGCGTTTCTCTCGCGCAATTGACGAAGATAACTGTTTCCGACGGAGGCTCGGAGATCTACCGAGAGGCAAATTCGCGGTACGTCGCGATCAAGTACAGTGTGCGAGATCGCGACTTGGGCGGCACCGTCGAGGAAGCTATCGAAAAAGTTAATGCCAATGTGAAATTGCCGATAGGTTACACGATCGACTGGGCGGGCGAATATGAAAACCAGAAGCGCTCGCAAAAGCGCCTGTTACTCGTACTGCCGTTTACGATCCTGGTTATATTTGTTTTCCTCTACTCGATGTTCAAATCCATGAAGTGGGCGCTCCTCGTCCTCACGAACGTGGCCATGGCTCGCATCGGCGGGCTGCTGGCGTTGCTCATCACGCATACGAACTTCAGCGTTTCCTCGGGCGTCGGTTTTCTCGCGCTTTTCGGCGTGTCCGTGCAAACCGGCGTCATCATGGTTGAATACATCAATCAGCTGCGCGCCCGAGGGTACGCGATTGAGGAGGCCGCGGTCGAAGGCGCGGTCCTGAGACTTCGGCCCATCATCATGACCATGCTGGTGGCGACGTTGGGTCTGCTGCCCGCCGCGCTGTCACACGGAATCGGATCGGATTCGCAGCGTCCCTTTGCGATCGTCATCGTCGGAGGGCTCATCTCGGACTTGGTCATGAGCATCTTTCTATTGCCGACCCTCTACGCGTGGTTTGCGCACAGCGGCGATCAACTTCCACAACCTGAGGCTGAAGAACTCGTGTAGACAAAGCATATAGAATGGAATTTCGTGAAGGCCGGCGGTGTCTGCGACGCAATGGAAGGACTCTGGCAGATGAAAAAAGACGAAGTTTGCAGTCTCATCAGGGAAATAGGCATCATTCCCGCGGTTAGGGTATCTTCTTCCGAAGAAGCGCATTTCGCCGCGGAGGCGGTCGCGAGCGGCGGAATACCCATCGTGGAGATCACCTTAACAACGCCTGGCGCGGTTGAACTGATCGCCCACCTCGTTCGCTACCATCCCGATATGGTTGTTGGTGCGGGCACCGTTCTAAATACCGAGACGGCGCGCCAGTGCGTAGATGCGGGCGCCAGCTTCTTGACCGCCCCGGGTTTCGACCTCGCGATTGTGGAATTCGCAGCCAAGGAAAATCTCGCGGTCCTGCCAGGTGCGTTGACGCCAACCGAAGTGGTCACGGCATGGAAGGCCGGCGCTACCTTCGTCAAAGTCTTTCCTTGTGCGGAGGTCGGCGGCGAAAGGTACATCCGAGCTCTGAAGACATCGTTGCCGCAAATTTCGTTGATCGCCGCAGGCGGTGTAAATCAACAGACCGCCGCCAAGTACATTTTGTCCGGAGCAACGGCCATTGGTGTAGGCACGGAGTTGATCCCGACCGAGGCTATCGAGCGCCGGCAAGCGAAACGCATTCGGGAATTGGCGCTGCGTTTCTCGGGATTCGTGAAGGAAGCCCGCGAGCGAATGGTACCGATAAAGCAAGGCGTTTCCGTGAGGCGGTTGGCGGGGATCGAAGAGTGCGAGAAGCAATGAGCGCGGCGGGTCGGCTTAAGCCGAAGCTGCCGGCAGCGCCAGATTCGCGTAGTCCTTGCCCACGGCAGCGCACAGCGCCTCCACCACAAGTTCGTGATCGGAACGCTGTGGCACGCCGGAAACGGTAACCGAGCCAATTACACCCGCAGAAGTCACGCGGATCGGAAACGCACCTCCGTGCACGGCGTAGTCCGCCAAGGACAAGCCGTATTTTTCCATCAGCGTGTTGCCTGATTGCTTCAGTTCCATGCCGATCGCGTACGAGCTCCGGTGGAACCGGGCAACTATGTTGCTCTTGCGGCGCACCCACTCGGGATTGTCGGGCGATGTCCCGGGTAATGCGCAGTAGAAAAGGGGCTGGCCGAACCGCCGAACATCGATCACCACGCCAAACTTTCGCGCCATCGCCAATTCACGCACGCGCGTCCCGAGTTGCCACGCCGCGTCCTCGTCAAATCGAAAAAACTGCAACTCTCGTTCTTGCGCGGCAATCGCCGCTAGATCATCACTCAATGCCACAAACGCCTCTCATCGTCCTCGGATAAACGCAGGCATTTTGCTACCCCCGCCAGCTTCAAGCAAGCGCTCTCACCCAGGCCAAGCGTGAAACGATTGCTGGAGCTCGTCGAGACAGACACTATGAAGCGTGGATGCTGGCGCGCAAAGAAAGAACGGCGGAGTTGGGAGAGCCGGCGGCTTACTTCGCGTTTCCCACTCGCAAGGCAAACCACGCCCGCAATGCAGGCACAGTACGAAACGTCATCGAGTTGAGCTTGGCCGGAACGGTTTCCCAAAACACCGTTGCGCTGTTTGTCAGACTGTCGATGCACAGACGTTTGTGAACGTCTGTGCCGGTGTCCGGCGTTGCGTTCCGGAACCACACGGTGCTGCCTTGCTCGGATTCACCAACCTCGATGAAGCCATTCTCGCGAGCAACCGATTGAAACTCATGAAGTTTTTCCATTGTGATTTGAGTCTACGCTCTTTCGGGACCGCGCCGATCACGAATACTTCGACGGGTGGCTAATGTCACATGGAGAGATCAACGAGTCTGGGCCAGGCCATACCGGAGGCGATACTTGCGCTGTGATGATGGCTTTTCGGCAGCGAAGATGCTGCGCGATGCATGGCGGAAATCGTGAGAATTGGTTAGAATCCGCGCGGGAGCTTTCCCTCCTGGGATTTAGCCCTATTTCTGGCGCAAGCGATTTGCTCGCTGACTTAGTTACGTTGTAAGAGCCGAGAAAAAATGACACATGTCTCATTCAAGGGCGAAGTCACTCCGTGGAATTCGGCGCCGATCTCAGAGATTGACATCCTTTGGATGACGGCCGGACTTGGCTGCGATGGAGACACGATCGCCGTCACGGCGGCCACCCAACCAAGCATCGAGGACATCATTCTTGGCGCTTTTCCCTGGATTCCCAAAGTAAATTTCCATAATCCGTTTCTTGCCTATGAGAACGGAGATGAATTCGTTCGGTATTTTCGAGAGGCGGCCGAAGGGAAACGCTCTCCTTTCATTTTGGTGGTCGAAGGCTCGATTCCAAACGAAAAGAACAAAGAAGAAGGGTATTGGGCGACTTTCGGCACCGATGCCAAAACCGGGCAGCCGATCACGACCTGCGACTGGATCGACCAGTTGGCCCCCAAGGCGTGGGCCGTGGTTGCGGCGGGAACGTGCGCGACGTACGGCGGCATCCACGCGATGGAGGGAAATCCAACGGGTTGCATGGGATTGCCGGATTACCTCGGCTGGGGTTGGAAGTCGGTTGCGGGCATTCCCATCGTTTGCGTTCCGGGATGTCCAGTACAGCCGGACAATTTCACCGAAGTTCTACTCTATTTGCTGAACATGGCGGCTAGACGAGCTCCGATGATTCCCTTGGACGACGCCTTACGTCCGACCTGGCTCTTTGGCGCCACGGTGCACGAGGGATGCGACCGCGGGGGGTATTACGAGCAGGCGCAGTTCGCGGATGAATATGGAGCGCCGACGTGCATCGTGAAACTCGGATGCTGGGGCCCGGTCGTGCAGTGCAACGTCGGGAAGCGCGGGTGGATGGGTGGAATCGGCGGGTGCCCGAACGTTGGCGGCATTTGCATCGGATGCACCATGCCGGGATTTCCGGACAAGTTCATGCCGTTCATGAACCAACCGCCAGGCTCGCTGCTTTCTTCGAGCGCGGTGATGACGTATGGCCGTGCGATTCACGCATTGCGCCGATTCACGCAGGCGTCGCTCAATAAAGAACCGCCGTGGAGGAGCCGCGCGAAGGGCTGAGTGCATCGCGCGGGGCAACGCGAGCGGCAAACCGCGGAATCTATTTCTCTGGGCATAGCTGAGGGCGAGCAAGAGGTCGAAAATGGCTGCGGATTTTCTTGCACAAACGAATTGGGCACGCGACATTACGCCACCCGCCGGCGCTGATCGGCAAGCAAGCAATCTGTTAGAGGCCGAGAGAGCACTTCAGGAACTCGCCGAGGTCTTTCTGCACAGCAGTCTCTGGTTTCGACTTCGAGCTTCGATGGCGCCGCGTCCCCGGAAGCACGAGCGAATTCCGAAGCGCCTTTGCTCAACATGGAAGCCAAGTACCGGGCTCTGGTGGAACAAATCCCCGCCGTTGTGTTCATGGCCTACCTGGACAAGGGAATCGGCGAAGCCTACGTGAGCCCGCAGATTGAGGCGGCGCTGGGTTTTTCTCAAAGCGAATGGCTGGAAGACCCGGTGCGCTGGTACCAGCAGATTCATCCCGATGACAAAATGCGGTGGAGCGTCGAGGCGGCGGAAATGTTCCTGTCGGGCAAACCGCTGCGATCTGCTTACCGCGTAGTCGCACGGGATGGAAGAGTGCTTTGGTTTCAGTGCGAAGCGAAAATGATTCGCCGGGAAGATGGACGGCCCTGGTTCATCCACGGCGTGGGATTTGACATTACCGAGCGCAAGGGTCTCGAGGAAGCAATTCTCGAAATCAGCTCCACCGAGCAACGGCGCATCGCTCAGGATTTGCATGACGGTCTGGGGCAGCATCTTACGGGTATAGCGTTCATGAGCAAAGTTCTCGAGCAGAAGCTTTCCGACCAGGGCCTGCCGGAGGCCGTGGAAGCGGCGAAGATCGTGAAAATGGTGAATCAGGCGATCGACAATACCCGGCAACTCGCGCGGGGCCTCCATCCGGTGGCGGCAGAGCCGCTGGGATTGATGTCCGCTCTGAAGAACTGGGCGAGCGAGGTGGAGGGACTGTTTCACATCCGCTGCAGTTTCCAGTGCGAGAAGCCGCTTCCGATTCACGACGGAAATCTGGCGACCCATCTTTATCGCATCGCTCAAGAAGCGGTGAACAATGCGATACGCCACGGGAAATCCCAAAATATCGTCATTGGCCTGTCGGGCAAAAACGGCGCTGGCACGCTGACGATTCAGGATGACGGGGATGGATTTCCAAAGAAGCAGGCAGGGCAGCCGGGAGTGGGTCTCAGCATCATGAACTACCGAGCCGACATGGTGGGCGGTTCGCTGAAAGTTCAGCCGAATGAAGAGCGCGGAATAACGGTGACTTGCATGTTTCCGATTCGATGTATTGAATAGGGGCAGCATCCGATGGCGACCAAACCTCAAATCACCTCTCAGACGAAGAAATGCAGAGTGCTGCTGGTTGACGATCACCCCATCGTCCGGCAGGGACTGGCGCTGCTGATTGACCGCGAACCCGATCTGTCGGTCTGCGGGGAAGCCGAGGGAGCGCATACCGCTTATCACGCTATCGCGACACTGCGGCCAGACATCGTGGTCTTGGACATTTCTTTGAGCGGTCCCGACGGACTGGACGTGCTGAAGGAAATTCGAATGAAGACAGCGAGTTTGCCTGTGCTGATTCTTTCCATGCACGATGAGTCGATCTATGCGGAGCGCGCCATGCGGGCCGGCGCAAACGGCTACATCATGAAGCAAGAGGCAACCGAGAAGGTGCTGGTTGCGATTCGTAGAATTTTGCAGGGAGAAGTTTATCTGAGCGACCGGCTGACAAATACGATGCTGCAGCAATTTGTCCGCGGCGCTTCCGCATCCAAGAGCTCTCCGCTCGTGAACCTGACGGACCGGGAACTTGAAGTGTTTCGATTGATCGGCGAGGGTCATGGAACGCGGCAAATTGCCGACGAGCTGCACCTCAGCGTGAAGACTATCGAGTCCTATCAGGCGCACATCAAGGAAAAACTCGCGCTGCGGAATGCTCGCGAGCTTGTGCAGCATGCGATTGAATGGACCGTGAACTTGAACGGCGGGTACTAGCCCAGTTTTTGCATGGAGAGCCCCATCGGGGATTCCCCTACGGCCATATACGACCATCCCCTATGACAAATTCCGCGTCGTACCTGATTGTAGAGACCCTGCTGCGGTTGTAATTCTCCTAATCGAAATTTTGGATAGAAGTCTGTCCCGAATGGGGTCGGACTGCTTGCTTCGGGAAGCTCCTGAGCCTGCCTCTGCGTTCGCTAAGTGGCGGGAATTTCGGTACTTCCCACTTGCAGAGGCGTCTCTGCTGGGATTTGCAAGAGCCCGAAAGGAGAGACTAGTAATGACACCCGAAGCAGTTCCTTACGGCCGAAAAACACAAAAACCCTCACCCGTTTCCGATGTGCATATTCTGTGGATTACCGCCGGGCTTGGCTGCGACGGCGATTCCGTCTCGGTAACGGCGGCGACCCAACCCAGCATTGAGGACGTCTTGCTGGGCGCGATCCCGGGATTGCCCCAGGTGCATCTGCACAACCCGGTGCTTGCCTATGAAAATGGCGATGACTTTCTCAAGTATCTGGTATCAAGCCGAACAAGGGAAGCTGGACCCGTTTGTTCTGGTGGTGGAAGGGTCGATTCCCAACGAGAAAATCAAGAAGGAAGGCTACTGGGCGGCACTCGGAACCGATCCGAAAACCGGCCAGCCCATCACGACCAATGAATGGATCGATCGGCTGGCGCCCAAGGCGCTGGCGGTGGTGGCCTGTGGCACCTGCGCGACCTACGGCGGAATCCATGCCATGCAGGGCAACCCCACCGGCGCGATGGGCTTGGCCGACTATCTGGGCTGGGATTGGAAGTCCAAGGCCGGCTTGCCCATCGTGAACGTTCCTGGTTGCCCCGTGCAGCCGGACAACTTCATGGAAACGGTGCTTTATCTCCTGTACCAGGTATCGGGCCTGGCGCCGATGATTCCCCTCGATGAGCAGTTGCGGCCGACCTGGCTGTTCGGAAGGACCGTCCATGACGGATGTGACCGCGCCGGCTACTACGAGCAGGGCGATTTCGCGGAAGTCTACGGTTCGCCGAAGTGCATCGTGAAACTGGGCTGCTGGGGACCGGTCGTGAATTGCAACGTGCCAAAGCGCGGCTGGATGGCGGGCATCGGCGGGTGCCCGAACGTCGGAGGCATCTGCATCGGCTGCACCATGCCGGGCTTCCCGGACAAGTTCATGCCGTTCATGGACGAGCCGCCGGGAGCGAAAGTCTCCGCCGCCAGCATCGGCGTCTACGGCAAGGCCATCCGAACGCTGCGCGCATTTACCAACGCCACCGTGAACAAGGAACCGAAGTGGCGGCATCCTCGCGCGGAACTAACCACCGGCTATAGACCCGGGGCGTACTAAGAGAAAAGGAGCCGAAATCATGGGCACAATGACGTCTGCGGCAAAAGGAACGCCAACCGGTTCGAGAAAACTGGTGGAGATGAACTGGGATCCGATTACTCGAATCGTTGGCAGCCTGGGAATTTTCACCAAGATCGATTTCGACAACCGGCAGGTCGCCGAGTGCCACAGCACCTCGTCGATCTTCCGTGGCTACAGCATTTTTATGAAGGGCAAGGACCCGCGAGACGCGCACTTCATTACCAGCCGCATCTGCGGGATCTGCGGCGACAACCACGCCACGTGCGCCACCTACGCGCAGAACATGGCGTTTGGCGTGCGCCCGCCGGCGCTTGGAGAGTGGATCGTCAATCTCGGCGAAGCGGCCGAGTACATGTTCGACCACAACATCTTTCAGGACAACCTGGTCGGCGTGGATTTCTGCGAGCAGATGGTGAAGGAGACGAATCCCTCCGTACTGGCCAAGGCGGAAAAAACGGCCGCGCCGCATTCGAATCTTCACGGTTTCCGCACGATTGCGGACATCATGAACGCGCTCAATCCCTTTACGGGATCGTTCTATCGCGAAGCGTTGCAGATGAGCCGGATGACGCGCGAGATGTTCTGCCTGATGGAAGGGCGGCACGTGCATCCGTCCACGCTGTATCCGGGCGGAGTGGGAACGGTCCCGACGATTCAGCTCTTCACGGACTATCTGGTGCGGTTGATGAAGTATGTGGAATTCATGAAGAAAGTCGTTCCGCTGCACGACGACCTATTTGATTTCTTCTACGACGCGCTACCCGGCTACGAAGAGGTAGGCCGGCGGCGCGTGCTGCTGGGATGCTGGGGCTCGTTCAACAATCCAGCGGTTTGCGATTACTCCTACAAGAAGATGACCGAGTGGGGCCGCGCGATGTACGTCACGCCCGGAGTGGTCGTCGACGACAAGTTGGTGACGACAGACCTCGTAGACATCAACCTGAACATCCGCATCCTGCTCGGCAGCTCCTACTACGACGGATGGGAGAACAGTCGAAAAGTTTGTGCGGAACGATCCGCTGGGCAATCCCGTGGATCAGAATCATCCATGGAATCAGACGACGATCCCGCGACCTCAGAAGCGCGACTTCGCCGGCAAGTACACGTGGGTCATGTCGCCGCGCTGGCTCGACAAGAGGACCGGCGACCATTTGGCGCTCGATACGGGCGGCGGACCGATCGCGCGGCTTTGGGCGACGGCGCTGGCGGGTCTGGTGGACATTGGCTACATCAAGTCGACCGGACGCAGCGTGAAGATGTATTTGCCGAAGACGACTTCGCTGCCCGAGGTCGAGTTCGAATGGAAGATTCCGAAGTGGAGCAATGCCATCGAACGCGACCGCGCGCGGACGTACTTCCAGGTGTACGCGGCGTCGTGCCGCCCTTTACTTTGTCGAGCAGGCGCTGGCGGAATTGCACGCGGGAAGAACTAAGACGTGGTCGGAGTTCACGGTGCCGCAGGATGCCATCGGCTGCGGCTTCCACGAAGCGGTGCGCGGCGTGCTGTCGCATCACGTCGTCATTCGCGACGGCAAGATCGCCAACTACCATCCGTATCCGCCGACGCCGTGGAACGCGAATCCGCGGGACATTTACGGAACGCCGGGACCCTACGAGGATGCGGTGCAGAACACGCCGATCTTCGAAGAAAATGGCCCGGACAAATTCAAAGGCATAGACATCATGCGCGCGGTGCGGAGTTTCGATCCCTGCTTGCCGTGCGGCGTACACATGTACCTCGGCAACGGGAAGGTGCTGGAGACTCATCACTCACCGATGTTCGGCATGCACGCTTGAAGTTCGCGTCGAGACGAAGCGAGCAGCGTGCAAGCGGGCAGTGGGCAGCAGGAAGTTCGCCTGCAGCCACCGCTCGCTTCCATTTGTCTTTGAAGGAGACTATGGCGCAGGATACGGCACTCCAGAAGCAAATTCAGCGCATCGGGGAAATGGTCGAGCAGCTGGAGTCGACCGCCGATCCGAACGCGCGCGCCATGGCCAAGGAGCTTCTCGAATCGCTGATGGCATTGCACGGGGCAGCGTTCGAACGAATCCTGGAGTTTGCTTCCGAGGCCGGTGAAGCTGGAGACGCGATTATCCGGAAGTGCGGACGCGATGAACTGGTCAGCAGCCTGCTTGCTTCTCTACGGGTTGCACCCGGAGGATTTGCGGTCACGCGTGACACGCGCGCTGGAAAAATCGCGGGCGTTCCTCGAATCGCACGCGGCTAACGCGGAGCTGGTCTCCATCCGTGACGACGGTACGGTTACGCTGCGCCTTCAGGTCAAGTCCAACGGCTGTGGCTCTTCCGCCGCCTCGGTGAAATCGACTCTGGAAGCAGCCATACAAAACGCCGCGCCGGACGCCACCTCCATTGTCGTGGAAGAAACAGGCGCGGCACTGACGCGATCCGGATTTGTATCCGTAGCGCAACTCGAGAGCGGCCAGGCAATGGCTGCTTTGTCCGTTGCGCGGGCTCAACGGAGCGGTGACTGAAATGCCTCCCGCGCTTCCACCCCAGCAGGAAAGCGCGTTTGCGGCCCTTCGCCAGTTTGCCCGCAAGCGCACGCCAGTCGAGCGCTGCGAAATGTGCAGCCGCGAACTCGCTCCAGAGCACGAACACCTGGTCGAGCCGGCCAATCGCAAGCTGATTTGCGCTTGTGAAGCGTGCGCCATTCTCTTCGAAGGCCAGAGCGGCACGAAGTACAAGCGCGTTCCGCGCCGAGTGCTGTTCCTGCGGGATTTTCAGCTGACCGACGGCCAGTGGGACGGATTGATGGTTCCGATCGAGATGGCGTTCTTCTTCAAGAGCACGCCGCACGGAAAAGTGATCGCTCTATACCCAAGCCCCGCAGGACCAACGGAATCGTTGCTCTCTCTGGAGACCTGGGCAGACATCGAGCAGGCCAATCCCGTCTTGAGCGAGATGGAGGCCGACGTAACCGCCTTGCTCGTCAATCGCGTTGGACATGCCCGTGGCTCTTCCCCGTCCGAGTACTATCTGGTTCCCATCGATGAATGCTACAAGCTGGTCGGCCTGATTCGCACGCACTGGCGCGGACTTTCCGGCGGCACCGAAGTCTGGCGCGAGATCGGCGCATTTTTTGCCACGCTGAAAAAGAAAGCCGGCTTCGGGCACGAGGGCGCACATGCCTGATCTGCGACTCACCATCGAAAGTGCCGAGGTGGTCCAGTACGCGGCCGCGCCGCTATTGGCGTTCAAGGTGCGCATCGCCAACAGCCCGAGCGACGAGATTATTCACACCATCGCGCTGCGAGCCCAAATCCAGATCGAAGTGACCCGCCGGAAATACGACGCAAATGAACAAGCGCGCCTTCTGGACCTTTTCGGCGAACCGGATCGCTGGGGTCAGACGTTGCGAAACATGCTGTGGACTCACGCCAGCGTCGTGGTGCCGCGCTTCACCGGAAGCGTGCTGACAGACATTCCCGTGCCATGCACATTTGATTTCAACGTTGCGGCGCAACAAAATACTTTCATGGTGTGACGAGCGGGGATTTGCCGCTGTGCTTTCAATTCAGCGGTAACGTCTTCTATCAGGGAGAGGACGAAACTCTTCAGGTCGCCCCCATTTCTTGGGACAAAGAGGCCAAGTATCGGTTGCCGGTAAAAGTGTGGAAAGACCTGATGGACGTGTATTACCCGAATTCCGCCTGGCTGGCCCTGCGAAGAGACACCTTCGAAAAGCTCTATCAATACAAGGTCCGCGAGGGAATTCCCACGTGGGAAGAAGCGCTGGAGAGGGCATTGAACGCTCTTCCGGAAACGGTGCGGTCATGAACGCCGCGCTGGTAGACGGAATCGTGAAGGCCGTGCTCTACGAAGGCTACATGCTTTACCCCTACCGGCCTTCCGCCGTGAAGAACCGGCAGCGATTCAACTTTGGCGTTGTCTATCCCGCGTGCTTACAGCGAGGCGCAAGGTGGCACGGATGCGTGGACGATGCAAACGGAGTGCCTGGTGCTGGGGAATGAGGAGACTCAGTGCGTCGTTCGGGTCAGATTCTTGCGCATGGTGGCGCGTTCGGTTGGAAAGTTGCGGACGCCTTCGAGTGAACTGTCCGCATCGGTAACCGAAGGAAACATCGAAAAGGTCGAAAGGTTGGAAGTCAACGGCAAGATTTACCAGGCCTGGCAAGAAGCCGTTGAAGAAGTGATCGAAGTGACGGAGTTCAATCTCTCTGCTCTTGCCGCCCAGCCCATGCAATGGCCCTTCCGGCTGTCTGCCAAGCAGGAACGAGAAGCGATTCGGGATGCGCGCGGCTTGATTGTCGGAATCATTCAGCGCGACAAAGCAAGTATTGCCGGAACGATCGAACTCGCAGCCGAGCAGCTACAGCAAGGCCTGTTCAAGCTTACGACGCGCATTGCGAACGATTCCGCGGCTCGAAAGGCGCTTGCCCATTAGCCGAGAGGAAGCCCTGGCGCGGTCTCTCGTTTCGGCTCACACGATTCTGGAAGTGCGCGACGGGGAATTCGTTTCTCTGGTCGATCCTCCGGAGGACATACCGCGATTTTGCCCAGGCGTGCCAAAACGTCGGGACGTGGCCGGTCCTTGTCGGCGAAGAGGGCCAACGCGACACGATGCTCTCTTCGCCGATCATCCTGTACGACTATCCGCAGATTGCTCCGGAAAGCCCGGGCGATTTGTTCGACGGCGCGGAGATCGACGAAATTCTGTCGCTGCGCATCATGACCATGACGGACGAAGAAAAGACAGGAAATGCGGCAGTCCGATGAGCGCGCACGGCAGATTCTTGAGCGGACAGAATCCTTGCCGGACGAGCAATTGATGAAACTTCACGGAGCGTTGCGCGGGCTGCGCGCCGTCAAGGGGGAGATGCCATGAACGAATGGGAATGGCAGCTCCTGGAAGACAAGACTCCGGTCGAGTCGCTCGAGATTCTGGGCGTTCAGGTCCGGCGCGGCGATCGTGTAAGGCTGCGCCCGCGCGCCGGCGGCGATGTTTTCGATCTCGCGCTCGACGGGCAAGATCGCGGCCGTCGAATCCATTGAGCAAGACTACGAAGGCAAGTCTGCACGTGTGCGTGGTGCTGGACGACGATCCCGGCCGCGATATCGGCCTGATGCGCCAGCCGGGCCACCGTTTTTTCTTCGCACCGAGCGAGGTGGAACCCGTCGCCAAGGGCGAAGAGCCGCAGCCGCCGGAAACAAAGAGCATCCTCATCGCCGGGATTGGCAACATTTTTCTGGCGGACGACGGCTTCGGCGTCGAAGTAGCGAGCCGGCTCGCAAACCAATCGTTTCCATCAGGCGTTCGAGTGGCGGACTTCGGAATTCGAGGGTTTGACCTCGCCTATGCCTTGATGGAGGGCTACGAGACAACCATTCTCGTGGATGCTTATCCCGGCGAAGGCCAGCCAGGCACTCTCTTCGTTGTCGAGCCGGACTTGAAGGATTGGAATTCTGCCGGAACGCAGCAAGGTTTGATTGAGCCCCATGCTATGAATCCGATCAACGTGCTGCGGATGGCGACAAGCATGGGCGGACAGTTGAAGCGAGTACTGCTGGTTGGCTGCGTGCCGGCAACTCTCGGGCCGGAAGAAGGACAGATGGGGCTGAGTGAGCCCGTGGCAGCCGCCGTCGATGAAGCTGTGAAGCTCATCGATTCGCTTGTGACGCGAATTCTTGCGGGAGAATGGCCTGCAAAGAAATGAACCGGATTCCCATCGCGCAAAGGAGACAACCATGGCGACTCGAAATAATGAATCGGACGGACGAAGTAAATGGAACCGACAAGGAAACTCTCTACATGCTCGGAGGCGTGGCGCTCGTGATCTTTGGCGCCGGACTGGTGCTTTCCAATCCGACCGTGCGCCGTTATCTCGGGCAGGTGGGCGTTGGGCAATATTGCCTCGGCGGCTCTGCCCGACCTCGAACGATATTTCCGTCTGCGTTCCATGTAGCGGCGCGTAGTCGCGGCGTACAGCAGGAATCGTCGGGACATAGAGTTCGTTCCGGGATCTGAAGCGCGTCATTTCATCGTCGCGCACCGGCAAGATGGGAAGCAAGGACTTAGGTCATGCAGACAGGAACGCAAAGAGGACTTGCAACGGTGCGATATCTGATCGATACATCTGCGAGCCGGTTTACGGTGCAAGCCTTTGCCACCGGGCTGCTCTCCGCGTTTGGCCACAACCCCACGATTGCGAATCCGCGACTACGAGGGCGAGATTCAATTTGCCCCCGACACCTACGAACAGGCACTCGTTCGGGTGACGGTGCGGACCAGCGCGATGGAAGTTCTTGACGAAATGAAGAAGCGATGATCGCAAGAAACTCGAACAAGAGATGTATGAGAAAGTTCTGGAAGTAGAACGCTTCCCGACCGCGGTGTATGAGAGCAAGCGAAGTAACGGTCCAGAAGCTGAGCGACGATTTGCTGCATGCCGCGCGTCGACCGGTGAGCTCTCGTTTCACGGCGTTACGCAGCCGCATTCCTTTGACGCCCGCGTTACGGCCATGGGAACGATGTTGCGAATTTCCGGCGAATTCTCGCTGCGGCAGTCGGACTACGGGATCAAGCCGTTCTCGTTTGCAGGCGGAGCGTTGCGATTGAAGGACGAGCTGAAATTCAATTTTGAGCTCGTAGCGCGAAGGCAGGAATGAATTGGGTGCGAGCGGATAGCCGCAACAGGCCTTTGCCAAGGGGAGCTGCATCGTGTGCCTAGCGATACCGGGAAAAATCGTCGAGCTGGATTCGCAGAACGCGCTCCAG
The DNA here is from genome assembly GCA_963735525.1 of uncultured Acidobacteriota bacterium. GTDB lineage: Bacteria > Acidobacteriota > Terriglobia > Acidiferrales > UBA7541 > Acidiferrum. Next base: position 17,366 of record CAVTLQ010000005.1, read on the forward strand.
GCTGTCGTTGACGTCGTGGGTGTGCGCCGCAAAGTGGACCTCGGACTTTTGCAAGATGATCCGCCAGTTCCCGGGCGACTGGGTGCTCATCCATGTGGGCTTTGCGATGAGCAAAATCAGCGAAGCGGACGCCACCGATCAGATGCGCACGCTCACCATGCTGGGCGAGACCGAGGCCGCCATGCAGGAAGTGCGCGGCTACGGTTTGGAGAATGAAGAGCAAGACCAATCGGTCAAAGGCTGCAAGCAATGAAATTCGTGGACGAGTTTCGCGCGCCGGAGCTGATCGCCAAGGCCGGCGAAGAGATCCGCCGGCTCGCCGATCCGAACCGGCACTACCGAATCATGGAAGTCTGCGGCGGACACACGCACGCCATCTACCGCTTCGGTTTGAAGGACCTGCTTCCTTCGAACGTCGAATTGATTCACGGGCCAGGCTGTCCCGTTTGCGTTCTGCCGATGGGCCGCATCGATGATGGTTTGTCCCTGGCGGCGCAGCCGGATTTCATCTTTGCCGCCTTTGGCGACATGATGCGCGTTCCGGGAACTCACGGAAGCCCGCTGGAATACAAAGCGCGCGGCATGGACGTTCGAATCGTCTACTCGCCGGCGGATGCGCTCAAACTGGCGCGCAGCAATCCTGAAAAGCACGTTATGTTCTTCGCCATCGGCTTTGAAACCACGGCGCCCTCCACCGCGCTGACGCTGATGCGCGCGAAAGCGGAAGGTCTGCGCAATTTCTCCGTATTCTGCAATCACGTCACCATCATTCCGGCCATCCGCGCGATCCTCGATTCGCCGGACATGCGTCTCGACGGATTTGTCGGCCCGGGACACGTTTCCACGGTGATCGGTTGCCGGCCGTACGACTGGATCGCCAAGGACGAAGGCAAGCCGGTGGTTGTGTCCGGCTTCGAACCGCTGGACATTTTGCAATCGATCGTGATGCTTCTGCGCCAGCTTCGGAAGGGCGAGGCGAAAGTCGAGAATCAGTACAAACGCGTTGTCCCGTGGGAAGGGAATCGCGCGGCGCTTCGCGCCATGGCGGAAGTGTTTGAACTTCGCCCGTATTTCGAGTGGCGCGGCCTGGGATTCATCTCGCAATCCGCTCTCAAGATTCGCCCGAGCTATGCGCAGTGGGACGCCGAGCAGCGCTTCTCCGTTCCCGGCGTGCGCGTGACCGACCCCAAAGCGGCGCAATGCGGCGAGGTGTTGAAAGGCGTGCTCAAGCCGGCGCAATGCAAACTCTTCGGACGCGAGTGCACGCCCGAGCAGCCGGTCGGCGCCTTGATGGTTTCGTCGGAAGGGTCTTGCGCGGCCTACTACAACTACGAGCATCGCAAACCGGTTACCATCGCGAGCGCCGCGGCGAATTGAGCGAATGAGAAATCCATGGCCACTCCAGCTCCCAAGATCAGGTTCCGCGAACCGCAGATCGAAATGGCGCATGGCGCCGGCGGCAAGGCAAGCCGAAGACTAGTCGAAGGATTGTTTGCTCCTCTTCTATTTGGTTCTTCCCAGGGTCCTCTGGGCGACGCCGCGCATATCCAAATCAACGGAACACGCATCGCCATGACCACGGACAGTTTTGTGGTCAAGCCTTTGCGTTTTCCCGGCGGTTCCATCGGCGAGCTGGCCATCAACGGCACCGTGAATGATCTCGCGGTGTCCGGTGCGAGGGCCGAAGCCATCGTCGTCACTTTCGTTCTCGAAGCCGGATTGCCGACGGATGTTCTGGAAGCGGAAGTTCGCGCCATGGCCCAGGCCGCGGAGAAGGCAGGGGTCATGATCGCCGGCGGCGACACAAAAGTTGTGGAGCACGGCAAGGCCGACAGCATGTACATCACCACGACCGGAATCGGACGCCTGCTTTCCGGAGTCGAAATTTCGCCGCAGTCGGTGCGGCCGGCGACAAGGTTCTGCTCTCCGGTCCGATCGGAGATCACGGCATCACGATTTTGCTGGCCCGGGGCGATCTCGATTTGGAAGCCGATCTGCGTTCGGACACGCGATCCGTGTTTCCGCTCGTTCAGGGGCTCGTGCGCGAAGCCGGCGCAGGCGTCCGCTGGATGCGCGATCCCACGCGCGGCGGCGTCGCCACTTCTCTCAACGAACTGGCACGCGACTGCGGCCTCGGAATCGTTCTCTTCGAAGAAAAAATTCCCGTTCGCGATTCCGTGCGCGGCGCCTGCGAACTTCTCGGCCTCGATCCGCTGCACATCGCGAATGAAGGGCAATTTCTCGCCATCGTTTCTTCCGAGCAGGCGGAATCCGCGCTGCAGGCTTTGCGCGCGACCCCTGGCGGAGAAGAAGCAGAGATGATCGGCGAAGTTCGCGAACAACCCGCGAGCGCGGTTTTAGTGACGACTCTTTACGGGGGAAGCCGCCTTGTGGACATGCTGGTGGGCGATCCTCTGCCCCGGATTTGCTAGGAAGCACCATGCCAACGAGCCTTGCAACTAACGGCACAAATCGAACAGCGATTGCTCGCGCGCAATCAAGTGCTCGAGTCGTTTTTCGCCACGGAAGCCCGCCGCTTGGCGGAAGCTTGCCGCGAAATGTCCGAGCGATTTCTCCGCGGCGGCCGGCTGCTGGCTTTTGGGCGCGGGCCATACGCCACGGACGCGCAGCACGTCTCCGTGGAATTCGTGCATCCGGTCATCGTCGGAAAACGCGCGCTGCCCGCGCTCGATCTTTCTCTCGCCTTCGAGCCGTGGCTGAAAACGCTCGTCCAAGCCGACGATATGGTCATGGGCTTCGGTCCACCCGAGGGCGACTCCGGAAGTCTGGGCTGCGCTGGACGCAGCACGCCAGCGCCACGCGATGACGTTTGCTTTGCCGGGAGTCGAAGGCTCCTACTTCTGCAATCGCCGCCACGCAGGATGCCTTCATCCACCAGGAATTGATCGAAATTCTCTATCACACGCTCTGGGAGACCGTGCACGTCTTCTTCGAACACCGCGAATTGGGCCATGACGTTGGCGAAGCTGGATTTCTCTATCCATTTCTCGGCAAAGAAAAGCAGGAAACATTTGACATCGTCGCGCGAAGTCGCCGCTTCCATCCAGATGAAAGTGCAGGATGACGCGCTTCTGCGCGCGCAGGTCGCCAAGGAAGAAGCGGAAAAAATCGGCAGTGCCGCCGTCGCGATTCGCGAACGCATCGACCGCGGCGGCAAGCTGATTCTTTTCGGCAACGGCGGCTCGGCCACCGACGCCAACGACTGGGCCATCGATTGCGTCATGCCACCCGCGGGATACGCAGCCCATTCCCGCTATTTCTCTTTCCATGGAGCCGGCAAATCTCTCCGCCATCGCCAATGACGTCGGCACCGAATTGATTTTTCAGCGCCAGCTGATCGCGCAGGCGCGGCCCAACGACGTCGCCATCGCAATTTCCACCAGCGGCGGCTCGAAAAATATCGTGATGGCGCTGGAAGAAGCGCGAAAGAGAAATCTGCTGACCGTGGCACTGCTCGGTTACGACGGCGGCGAAGTCGCTGCGCCGCGGCCTGGCGGATTTTCCATCTGATTGTTCGCTCAGACTACATCCCGCGCATCCAGGAAGTGCAAGCCTCGATTTATCACCTGCATTCGCGAGGCGCTGGAGGGCTTCGGCCATGCCTAATCTGGAGCTTTACGGAACGGCAAGCTGTCCTTACACCAGCGAGATGCGCGAATGGCTCGAATGGAAGGGAAGCGAGTTCACGGAATATGACGTCGAAACCGATAGTCGACGCCCGCGAACGCCTGCGCCAGTTGGCGCAAGCGCCCTGCACCGTGCCGCTGCTCGTCGAGGACGGCAAAGTCATTCAAGTCGGCTGGCAGGGCCGCGGCTGCGTGGTGAACGCAAAATAGAAACTATGCCGAATGCTTACTCCATCAAGGTGCGCGGCGTCGTGCAGGGCGTCGGCTTCCGCCCGTTCGTCTACAGGCTCGCCTCGCGCGCAACGGTCTGAAAGGCTGGGTGCTAAACGCGGAAGAAGGCGTGCGAGATCCATCTCGAGGGAGAAGAGGAACCGCTCCAATCGTTCCTCGAAGAGATGAAGACTCATCCGCCGCAGGCCGCCGCGATCGCGGAAGTGCGCGTCGAACCCGCCGAAGCAGCCGGTTTCACGGATTTCACGATTCGCGAAAGCACTGGCGAGCGGCAGCCTACCGTCCGAATCTCGCCCGATCTGCCAGTGTGCGAGAATTGCCTGCAAGAACTGTTCGATCCGCAAGATCGCCGCTACCACTATCCCTACATCAATTGCACCAACTGCGGTCCTCGCTACAGCGTCATTCGTAGTTTGCCGTACGACCGGCCCAACACCACGATGGCTAGCTGGCCTCTAGATGATCACTGCGCCGCGGAATACCGCGATCCCGCGAATCGGCGCTTTCACGCGCAGCCCGTCGCCTGCCCAGCATGTGGACCACACTATTTTTTTCGAGCAGACGATGAGCTCGTCCGCGGCGATGAAGACGCCATTCGAAACGCAGTGCGATACCTGCGATCCGGCAAGATTGTCGCTGTGAAAGGTCTCGGCGGCTACCATCTCGCCTGCGACGCACAAAACGCGGAAGCTGTTTCGCGCTATGCGGTCCAGAAAATACCGCAAGGAAAAGCCCTTCGCCTTGATGGCAGAAAATATAGAAGTCGCGCGCAGCCTGGTGGATCTGAGTTCCGATGCGGAAGCCTTGATGAACTCCGCCGCTCGGCCCATCGTCCTCGCGCGAAGCCAAGATCGATTTGCCTGGAGTCGCTCCTGAAAATGACGATCTTGGCGTGATGTTGCCCTACACGCCGTTGCACCATCTGTTGTTTGCCGCGGGTGCCCCCGAAATCCTGGTTATGACCAGCGCAAATCGTTCGAGCGAGCCAATCGCCTACCGCGACGAAGATGCCCTGCAGCAACTCTCCGGCATCGCCGACGCATTCTTGATCGGCGAACGACCCATCGCGCGTCGCGTTGACGATTCCGTTGCTCGCGTCGGCGTTTTCGGCCCCACAATTCTTCGCCGCGCGCGCGGATACGCCCCCAGCGCCGCTGCCACCCTGCCAACCAGCCGCCCCATCCTCGCTCTCGGCGCCGACCTCAAAAACACGATCACTCTCGTCGTCGACTGGCCAAGCCTTCGTCAGCCAGCACATCGGAGACCTGGATCATTCCGAATCCTTCTGCGCTTTCCGGGAAACCATCCGGGATTTCCTTGCGATGTATGAAATTAATCCGCACGAATTGTTGCTCGTGCACGACGCTCATCCTCAATATATTTCCACGCTCCACGCCTCAGAGCTTTCCGCATCGACAAAGTACCCCGTGCAGCATCACCGCGCTCACATTGCTTCCGTCCTCGCCGAGCGCGGCGCCTGGGACCTGCGCGTCCTCGGCGTCGGCTTCGACGGCACCGGTTATGGCGATGACGGTACGATCTGGGGTGGCGAGATCTTCGCCGGCAGCGTTCGACAAGGTTTCGAGCGCATTGCGCATCTCCGCGGCGCCGCTCTGCCCGGCGGCGATGCCGCCGCCGCGCATCCGATCCAGGCAGCCGCAGGCTTCCTCGCGCAGCTGACGGATCTGCCGGACTTGACGGCTCCTCCGTTCTCATTTCCCTCGCGCTATTTGGACGCTCTGCAACTCGTGCGCACAAATCTTCGCTGCTTCGGCACAACTTCCGTAGGACGTCTCTTCGACACCGCGGCAGCGCTGCTCGGCTTCACACGCGAAGTCACTTTCGAAGGGCAGGCCGCGATGTGGCTTGAGCGCTCGGCCAATCATGTCTCTTCGGCCGGCGCCTATCCCTTCCCGTTCACACACGATGAATTGGATTTTCGCCCGCTGCTCGATGGCATGATTCGCGACGCGCTCCGCGGCCGGAACAATAATGAAATTGCGCGCGCCTTCCAGCGCGGCTTGGCGGAGGGTATCTGCGATGCGGTTACAGCTCTATGCCGCTCCCAGGGAATCGATACCGTCGTTTTTTCCGGCGGCGTTTTTCAGAATCAGCTGCTCCTCAGCGACCTAAAGAGTCTCTTGCAACCTGCGCGCCTCGGGATCTGGACCAATCACCTCGTTCCATCCAACGATGGCGGAATCAGCCTCGGCCAAGCCGCGCTTGCCGCCTTGGCGAACCCGGAATCAGGCGCGCCACTCGAAGAAACCAGCTCGGCATGGATGGCCCACGTGACCTAGCTGAATTATCGCCATCGACGTTGCCGTGCCGTTCGTTCAACGTGAGGTGAGTCTCGCAAATGCATGAACTCTCGATTGCTATGAGCATCGTGGAGATGGCACAGGAAGAAGCGGAACGCCGCGGACAGGTGCAAGTGCAGGCCGTGCATCTGCGTCTCGGACTCCTGTCCGGCGTTGTGAAGCAAGCCCTCCTTTCTTCCTACGAGATGGCATGCGCGGCCACGCCTCTTGAGGGCTCGCAACTTTTGATCGAGGAAATTCCCGTCGAAGTCTTTTGTCCCAAGTGTGAGCTCCCGCGGCCGATTCGCTCGATTCAGTGGTTTTGCTGCCCCGAGTGCGGCACTCCGACTCCCACGATTCTGCGCGGAAAAGAACTCGAAGTCGTAGCACTGGAGATCACGGAATGAGCGCCGAGCCGCGTCTGGTCGAAGTGCGAAAAAACGTCTTGAAACAAAACGACGTGATCGCCCGCGCGCTCCGTGAACGTTTCCGCGAAGCGGGCGTGCTGGCCGTCAGTCTCGTTTCCAGTCCAGGTTCGGGCAAGACCGCTTTCCTGGAGAAAACCCTGACGCTTCTTCATCCCCGCTACCGCGTCGCGGCCTTGGTGGGTGACCTCGCCACGGAAAATGACGCCGCTCGCCTCTCCCGCAGCCACGCTCCTGTGAAGCAAATCACTACCGGCTCGATTTGTCATCTGGAAGCGGCCATGGTCCAGAATGCTCTCGACGGTTGGGATCTGAATCACCTGGATTTCCTCTTCATCGAAAATGTCGGGAACCTGGTGTGTCCCTCCTCGTACGATCTTGGCGAAGACCTCCGCCTGGTGTTGCTCTCCGTCACCGAAGGCGAGGATAAGCCCCTCAAGTATCCGACGATATTCAACAGCGCGGACGTAGCCGTGGTCACAAAATCGGATCTCGCGGCGGTGGTGGATTTTGACGAGGCTGCCGCAATGAGCAACATCCAGGCCGTGCGGCCGGGCATGGAAGTATTCAAGTTATCCGCGAAAACCGGCGAAGGAATGGCCGAATGCCTGGAGTTTCTCGAAAACCGCCGTCAGCGGTCGCGCGCCGCTGCCACGATCTGAAATAAAAATCCCTTGGCAATCTGCGCGGCATCTCTATTTCCGCGTACGTGGAGTGCGGCGTCTTGACGCCGCCTTTACCACGTGCGAGGTGGACGCAGTGGCCGTCCGTAGTGTCGCGACCCTTACTATAAAAAACCAACTGCCACACCCACTAAGTAAATGGAGGCGGGGGGAGTCGAACCCCCGTCCGAAAAGCGCTGCGACACGAAGCCTACATGCTTAGCTCAATTCAGCTTTTTTCGCCCGCCGCGCTCAGAATGAGCAAGAAACGCAGCCGGCTAGTCCGATGGTTCTCGCCCGAGCCTTACGGACCGAAAGGCTCAGGCCAGCTCACTGTATGACGCCTCTGACCGGGCCCATGAGCAAAGCCCGGGGAAGCGTGCGCTTAATTAATTAAGCAGCAAGTGCCAAGTTGTTGTTGGCAGTTCTAGTTTCCACCAAGTTACGGGCAGGTGGGTCCCGGCATGCCTTCGGGCCGCGACAGCTTCCGTCGAAACCGTGTCGCCCCCTGACTCTCATTCTACCACTTTGCACGGACTTCCTTCGCGCAGCAGCGGATGATCATCTACGCAGAAGACACGAACTTGCTCTGGCGCGCTCTCTTATCCCACTCGTTGTTTGGGTGCTGGCACGGCTTTCGCCGCAGATTTTTCAAGCAGTTTCCGCGAATGGCGCTTTACACAACTCCTGTATGTCCTCCGCAAGGGCGAGGCGCAACCCCGAACACCCGTTTTGATCTACACAAGGCTGCTGGTCGCAGAATCCCTTTGCTCCGGCCCTAGATGCAATCCTGTCGGAGCCGTTTCTGTGTAGCGGCCGCTTTCCGTTTACCCTGAGCTTCGAAGGGAAGCGGGCAGGTTCTGTAGTCGTCGCCCGCGATCGCCGCAACTCCCAAGTCAGGACTGTGACAAGTCGCGCCGACACGATGGCAAGCCATCGGGAGACTGCGCAGAGGGGGAGCGACAACAGCCAAGGCGGCTCGCGTACGAAAGGAACCAGATGAGGGGCTCATGCCAGCGGCTCTGAAGGCAGCGCAAATATGCGAGGAAATCAGTGACTCAGAAGACTAGCGCCCCGCACCTTCACCGTTCCTGCCGAGCGGCACGAAACATGGGCGCGGCACCGGCGAAACTTTCCTGCGCGAACGCGAAAGACGGGGTCGCGCGCCTAGACCGCCTTCGCGGCTGTTCGCGGATGGAACCCTTTGGCGGCCTTTGGTGCATGGGAGTCTCGGTACTCCTTCAGCTCTCCTTCGCTGATTGTGTACTGTGTTTGCGGCGGATAATTTGCGTACGTAGCCAGTTCACGGTGGAGTTTGGCCGAGCAGATGGCCGGAGCGTCTTGATACGATATGCGGCGAGAACGAAACGCCTCGTTGGCAATTGCCAATAAGAATTCGCGAGTTCCGCTCTCTTGCCGCACAAGGAAACTGTACTCTCGGACAAGTTCCTTCGACTGGAATCCGACATATTGGACGTTCGTGTTGTCGCTCATTGGACGCCTAGGCCTTTGCTCTTTGCTGTTTGCCGCGCCGGCCTCTATTTCCTGCCCAGCGCTGGATTGCGTTTTTCCTGCCGTCAAGCTGTAGTTGTTTCTCAATGCCATTCGCCTCCAGATAGGTATGCATCGGCGCGATGGATCCTTTCGGCTGAGACTCACCTAGCGTCTTTTTTTGCAGCGTGTGGGTCACCGGCGCGCGAAAGTGAAGCGGATCCCTGAGGTTCTGCAATTCGCGGTAGTAATACAGCGGCGTCGGATGCTTCCCGTTGAACCGGAGCTTTTTTAGAAACTCGATTTCTTCCTGGGTCGCATCGCCGCTGGCAGACTGATACTGAAGAAATTCTTTGAGCGCCGCTTCTTCCTCCGGTTGCGCAAGTTGCGTTTCGACAAACTCAATTTTCTTGGCGTATCCCGGAATGAGTCTCTGATTTAGCACGATTTCCATTCCAAACGTCGAAAGGTCGATGTCCCAGGATTCCACGAGGGGATCCAGGAACGTGGCGCAGTTCTCCGGAGACAGGTTGAAGGCATCCGTGTCCAGGAACTCGAGAATATTCACTCGCATCGCTTCGTAGCTTCGGCCGCCGATGCGTGCTACCGAGCGCAGCCAGGTTTCGCTCTCCAATTCGTCCCGCGCCACTCCTTTGACCACTTCCAGAAGTTTCTGCGTGACCAGCCGCTCCAACTCGCCGAACGGCTGTTTCTCAAAAATCGCTCGTATTTCCGCTTGTTTGTCTCGCCGGCACTTCTCGAGAATCAACTCGCGCACCTCTTGGAATAAAGGCGCTGGCGGGCGCACCAGGTTTTTCTTCATTTCTTCGTTGCGCTGGTGCTCGGCCAGCTTCGCAAGTTTGCCGCTGGGAAGCTTCAGGAGCTTTCCCATCTTCTCGTAAATGTCGGTGCGTGCGGGAGCGGGGGGCAGTTTTTTGCGGGTCAGCAGCTGGGAAATGTAGGATTCCGTCACTTGCGCGGCGGCGGCTAAATCTCTTTGCTCCAGGGCCAGTTCTTCCAGCCGCTGTTTGATTAGCACGCCAACGTCCACCGACGCCTCCCCGCACTTAACCGCTCTGGATTAATCAGATAGGTATAGTCTCATATTGTGCTTGACAGATCAAGGTTAATTAACCTATTCTGGTTAAGTAGCTAAGGAACTGTTCCGGTTGCCCTAACGGCCCGAGGTTAGCTGAATCCCCCGGCGGCAACCCGCCAAGGAGAGTGACATGTTTGCACGCAAAGTATCGATGCACATAACCCCCAATGGGGCTGCGGAATTCAAAAAGAAAATAGAGAACGACATCATCCCTTTGTTGCGCAAGCAAAAGGGATTCCTGGACGAAGTCACCTTTCTGTACCCGAGCGGCAAAGAAGTTCATGCCTTCAGCTTGTGGGAAACTGCCGAGCATGCCGAAGCCTACAACCGCGGAGCGTACCCGGAGATCACGAAGCTTTTGGCATCAGTGGTGGAAGGTACGCCTCGAGTGCAAACCTATGAGGTGCTTAATTGCACCTTTCACAAGACTGCTGCTCTTGCCGTAGGCGCTTGAGCCGCTTGAATTTCTCCTAGGGCAAGCCGGGTCTGCTCCTTCTTGTTCACTCGACCCGGTGAAGGGCGGGAGGCTGTCCGCTCGGCAACGCTGAGAGGGCGGACATGGAAACCCCAATGACAACTATGAACGGGACCGTTTTCATAAGAGAAGACACGCCTTTACCGGACGACCTGGCCATCGAAAGTGAAGCCTTTTTGCCTGGCTGGCGAGTCGTCCGGAATCTCGATCGCTCTACGCTCACCCGAAACATCGAGCGCACGAAATGGTACTTTTTTTATCTGGCTGGCGCGATGAAAGCCACGGTGTTGGGTCGCAAGCGGTCCGGAACGTTGCGCAGGGCAGTGAAGCGCATCCTCGCGCGACGCGAGGAACAGCAGTCTAACTCTCTCGAGGTTACCGAAGTTGTCTCGAAACATTTCTTCGGCATTCCTTTCCTGAGTGTTACCGCCCATTCGCGACATATCCAACAGCGTATTGGCCTGGTACCGGCAAGAGACATCCTCTCGGGCATACCCGCGGTTGCAAACGGAGAAGTTGCCGCAAAGTAATAGAAAGCTGTGATTTCAAGTTCCTGGGAATTGGTGAGAAATATGAAAACGATGCGCGGTTTGATTTTTTGTCTAATTGCCTTGCTCCTCGCGGCGCCATTGGTCCGCGCACAGGATCTTTCCAAGTACCGGCACTTTAGCCTCGGAATGAACGTGAACACCGTGTTGGAGCGTACCGACCAAAAGGGCGCCGACGCCAAGGTGATCCATCAGCAGCCGGCATTAATTCAGGAGGTTACCTGGTGGCCGCCGAACCTTCCCGGGGCTTCGTTCCGGGCGGATACCGTCGAACAGATTCTGTTCTCCTTCTACAATGGTGCGCTCTACAAGATTTCCGTGACCTACGATCGATCCTCCGTTGCGGGACTCACCGCGGACGACATGGTGAAGTCCATTTCGGCGAAGTACGGCCCGGCGACAAGTGTCGCGCCGGAGGTTGATTCCGCGACGACCGACCGCTATGAGATAAAGGAAAGGCCGGTCGCGTCCTGGGAAGATTCACAATATTCGTTCGAGCTCGTCCGTTCAACGTTCACCGATGGTTTTGGGCTTGTCATTTACTCCAAGCGAGTCAATGCAGAAGCGGAGCTCGCCACAACACAAGCTGTGAAACTCGACAAGGAAGACGGTCCGAAGCGCGACGCCGAGCGCCAGAAGAAGGATGCGGACGACCTCGAAGTCACGCGGGAGAAGAACCAGAAGAGTTTTCGGCCGTAGTTCTCGCCGTACGTAGATTCAGAAAATCTAGAACCTTTGGACCCGATCCTCAGGGTTTGTGCTTGGCGCTGTTGCCCACCGCTACCAAGAAAATGGCGCTCTTGCCTTGGGCGTGGGGAGAGAAGAAGCGGACCACGTCATCGTCGTAAAAAGTGAGACCGGTGGCGCCGAGCCGCTGCGCGTAGGCCGCTAAGTACAACTTACCGCCGAGAATGCCCGCTTCGAGTTGCACTGCGCGATATCCACGATTGCCGAATCGCTGCAAAATGGGCCGCAAGTCCGCCAGGAAAAACAGGTCAACCGCGGCGTCCGCGGGCAACTCTTGCTCCAATCCCAGGTAGCCTGCCTCCGCACGAAAATTACCCTCTTTCAGACACTCAAGCTGACTGCTGTTGCGATGGAACACGTAGGCACCGGGAGGAAGCCCTTCGACTGCGTGGACGATCAGGTAGAGCGTATTGAGCTGGGTCCCTGGCGGATCGAGGAAATCAGCCGGAACGCCGCGAGTGGCTCGGTCCAGCATTGTGGAAAGCTGCGCCAGCGTGATCGGGGTGTTCGCAAACTTGCGGCTGGAACCCCGCCGCAGAATGACCTGCTCGATGGGGTCGCGAGGCATCTCCGCATCGGAGAAAGGCTGCAGCGAGACCGTCTTCAGCGAAACCGAGGGTCCGCCGGGCGGAGGAACGTCGATCATCGGCGTTTGACCGCGCCACTTTCCCACTTCCTCGGCCGAATCCAGCGAAGACGCGGCATGCATTTCACGCATGAGTGGATAGTCGACCTCGCGCCGGGAGAGCGGCACGGTCTCCAGACCGAGAGCCGAGGTTTCCGCAGGAGATTGCGGCGGGAGATCCGCTACGTGGCCGAGAGCCACCAGCGAGAAAGCCACTTCACGCTGGGGATCGACATCGAGCAGGCGGTTGACGCTGGCATCCACGAAACCGCACACCACTCGGGCTGGCAGCCCCAAAGCAGTGCTCACCGCCAGCAGGTTGGCGAGCAAAGTGCCGGTGTCCCAGCCGAAATGGCGGTACGTGCGAGCCTGATATTTCCAGGCGTTGCGCCAGTAGGTGCAAGTGCACGCGATGATCAGCGGGGCGTGCGCGATGGCGGGTTCGCCGCCGGTAGCTTCCAGCAGGGCGCGGCGATAGTCTCCGGCGCGCAGTCTGCGCAGGCCAAACTCAGCCGCGGCGAAGTGATAGACGCCGGCCTTCAGGTTGGCAAGGTCGCCGCAAACCAGATACAGCTCGACCTCATAGAGCGCGCCGGTGCACGCGGCCGCGCGAAAGTAGAGTTCGCCGCCCGGATGGCTCCTTTTGCGGGTGACGCCGGCAGAGAGGTAGAGCAGCTGGGCCACCGCCTGTAGATCGGGCGCCGCCGTGGTCTCTGCGGGAACGCTCTCGGCGATGGCGGAAAGGGCAGCGACCCCGCTTTGGCGCAGCTCGCCGGGCAGTCGCAAGAGCACCAGAGTCGGATAAATCTTGAAGGGCATAGGCTGGTTGGCCCAGTCCAAGAAATGGGCATTGGCGCGGATGCTGGCGTAGGAGTGCTTGGTGGCGTCGTGGTAGGTCGAAGCGGCTTCGGGATTGGCATTGTCAGTCATGGTGGCGAGGAACGAGTCCCGCACCCTTGCCCCCCTCCCCCCCACCTTTTTTGGAAGTGCGGATTCTAAAGGGGTTAGACTCAAAGATTGCGTAAGTGCGGATTCTGCGGGACTTAAAGTCGTTTGTTTTCAATGCGCGTTGCAACATCGCGTAAGTGCGGATTCTGAAGGGGTTAAAGTCCTTTGTTTTGATACAGATTTGAGAGTTTTTGTAAGTGCGGATTCTGAGGTGGTTACGGACGCATCCTCGTGGAAGTGCGGATTCTAAAGAACTTAGTGGGAAGACGACGGCAGATAGCGGAAACGATGGCACGTTTGAACGTTGAAACGTTGAAGCTCGGGCGAGTGGGCGAGGATCGGATTCGGCGTACACGGCAGAGAATAGCACGGGATTGTCAATTGGTTAAGTGTTTTGCAGGGAACGGGGAGAATTGGGGAGTGGATGGTTATGGGGCGGGATTAATGGTGAAGTCCCAGCGCCTACATGGACTGAAAGGAAGTCCCACCATGTTCGTCCCGCTGGCAAGCGCGCGGGGGAGCAAGAAAAAGCAAGATGGCGACGTAGAGTCGCCGCTACAAAATCTTGGAACGCCGGGCTAAAAGCCCAGCGCCTACATAGGCGGAGCCCGTACCCCTTGGTCGGGGGATTGATGGGCGGGTGGTTGGGGCGGGGACGCGCTAAGCGCGCCCCTACAGTTTGGCCCCGGGGGTCTTTGCGGTCCTGAGTGCGTGGCACCCTGCCTACATTTGTGCCACCGGCGGGAACCTCAGCGGCTGAAGGCGGGTGGCGGTGCGGGTTGCTGTGGCACGGCTGAACAGGCTGCGCAGAAACTAGAAGTTAGAGGCTAGAAGTTAGAATGACAACAAACGGTTGAAACGAAGTCAAGACCCCCAGGCGTAAAGTCCGTTGACGCCTGGGGCTCCGGCGAGAAGGGGGGAAACGTCAGGACCTGCACCCTCAGAATCGGAGGGTGCGGCACCCGGCCGCAGAAACTAGAAATTAGAAGTTAGAGGCTAGAAGTTAGAATGACAACGAACGGTTGAAACGAAGGCAAAACCCGCGGGCGTAAAGTCGACGCCTGGGGCACCGGGTGTTACCCCATTTTCACTTCGCCTGCGTCGTGTTCCGTGCGACACATCCGAATGCTCCTACCACTCCGAGGATCATTGAGAAAGGTACGGCCTCGTTGGGAACGCTTCCCATATTTTTACTTCCTAGACCGGCGGCGTACCCGATACCGAGACCCAAGGCCATGCAACCCAGGATGATGGCGACGTTGATCAATTTCCACTTCACTCCCTGCCCACCCGCGATGGCGAATCCCACGCCTAGAATCAATGCCGCCGACCAGAGTATGGCCATCGGATCCTCCTCCAGAGCATGGACGCTTTAGGCGGAGACTGCAACATATCGGTTATGTTGCGCACATTCGGCGAGAAGAGCCGGAAGGGGGACGACCAGAGAAGCCGCCCGCTTCGGAAAGCGGCCGCTACACGGAGACGGCGGGACTAACGGCGTGGCGGGGCGAGAAGGTGAGGATCAAAACGCGCACCTCGTGCACCCGCGGGGTTATAATCGCGGCAAATTATGAGCCTTGGTCCCGGCAGCAAACTCGGTCCATTTGAAATTATTGGTCCGCTCGGCGCAGGCGGCATGGGCCAAGTGTACCGCGCGCGGGACACGCGGCTGGAGCGCACGGTGGCGATCAAGCTTCTGCCCGCGGCATTCTCGGCAGACCGTGACCGGTTGGAGCGCTTTGCGCAGGAAGCGCGCTCGGCGTCGGCCCTCAACCACCCCAATATCGTCACCATCTACGAACTCGGACAGGATGGTTCGAGTCCCTACATCGCGATGGAGCTGGTAGAGGGGAAGACGATGCGCGAGTTGCTGGTCAGTGGCTTGCTGCCAATGCGGAAGGCCATTGAAATCGGGGCGCAGATTGCAGAGGGTCTGACCAAAGCGCATGAAGCGGGCATCACGCACCGAGACCTAAAGCCGGAGAACCTGATGGTGTCTGACGATGGCTTCGTCAAGATACTCGACTTTGGCTTGGCGAAGTACGCGTCATCTGGCGGAGAGCGTTCCGATGCATTCGGGATGTCCACAACGCTCACAGCACCGGGTGAGGTCGTAGGAACAGTGGGATATATGTCGCCGGAGCAGGTTCGCGGCGCGCCGCTGGATTTCCGGTCAGACCAGTTCTCGTTCGGCTTGGTGCTGTACGAAATGGTGACGGGAAAGAGGGCCTTTCGCAGAGATACCGCAGCGGAGACACAGGTCGCGATTCTGCGCGAACAGGCCGAACCGATCGGAGCGCAAAACCCCGAGGCGCCCGCTCCGCTGTGTTGGGCCATTGAGAGATGCATGGCGAAAGAGCCCGATAAGCGCTACGTGTCTACCCGAGAGCTGGCGCGGGAACTTGCCGCCATACGCGACTGCTTCTCGGAGAAGCCCGTCAAGCAGGCGGAGACACGTCCGAACAATCTTCCGGTGTCGCGGACCGGTTTTGTGGGACGCGAAAAGGAAACGGCCGCGGCCAAAGAACTCTTGCTGCGTCAGGATGTGCGGCTGGTTAGCGTCACCGGTCCAGGCGGGATCGGCAAAACGCGTCTGGCGGTGGAAGTGGCCAGCGCGCTAGTCGAGCAGTTTCCAGGTGGGATCTATTTTGTCCCGCTGTCGCCGCTGAGCGATCCCGGGTTGATCCCTTCGGTAATCGTGCAGACGTTGGGTATTCGCGAGGCGGGAGGTCAGTCGCCGCTGGAGATACTGAAAAAGAATTTACCGGAATCATTTCGTGCAGCAACGCTGTTCCTGCTGGACAATTTCGAGCACCTGATGCAGGCGGCGCCGACCGTGTCGGAGCTGCTGACCATGAGCCCCAGTCTTAAAATCCTGGTCACGAGCCGAGCCGCGTTGCACATGTATGGAGAACATGATTTTCCAGTGCCACCGCTGGCGCTGCCGGAAGCGCGGTCGGTGCCATCGGTGGAGCAGCTGTCGCAATACCCAGCGGTCGCGCTGTTCGTGCAACGGGCAGTGGCTGCCAAGCCCGGTTTTGAGCTTAACCGCGATAACGCGGCCGCGGTCGCGGAGATTTGCGCCCGATTGGATGGTCTGCCGTCTGGCGATCGAGCTCGCAGCCGCGCGGGTCAAAGTTCTTTCGCCGTCTTCCATGCTGACGCGCCTGGCGAGCCGGTTGCAGCTGCTTACCGGCGGGGCACGGGACCTGCCACAGCGACAGCGGACACTTCGCGCAGCCATGGATTGGGGCTACGACCTGTTGGATGCGGCCGAGCAGAGGCTTTTCCGGAGGCTATCGGTGTTCGTGGGCGGATGCGATCTGGAAGCCGTCGAAGCGGTCTGCGACGCCAAAGGCGATCTGGATTTAGATCTGCTCGACGGCATGGCATCCATGGTGGACAAGAGTCTGGCGCAGCAGGTCGAACGCGCCAAGGGTGAATCCCGATTCGTGATGCTGGAAACGATTCGCGAATACGCTCTGGAAAAACTGCGGGCAAGCGGCGAGGAATCACTGACCAAACGGGCCCATGCCGCCTACTGCCTGGTGCTGGCAGAAGAAGAGGCCAGCGAGCAGGGCGGGCCGGAAATGGCCGCGTGGCTAGAAGGCTGCGCGAGCGAACATGACAACTTGCGCGCGGCCCTGGAGTGGCTGATAGAAACGGGGAACGCCGACTGGGGATTGCGTCTCGGCACAGCCCTGTTTCGCTTTTGGGAGAATCGCGAGTATCTGGCGGAAGGCAGGGACAGCTTAGGCAGGCTGCTGAAGCTTGAAGGAGCAGCAGCCCTCACGCAGGCGCGCACGCGCACGCTTTTTGCAGCCGGCGTGCTCGCCGCGGAACAGGGCGATTACGCCGCGGCGGATAGCCTGATCGGCGAAAGTGCAGAGATCGCGCGTCGCCTGGGTGACAACCGGGGTGTGGCTGTCTCACTGAACGCGCGGGCGGTGGTGATTCGCGACCGGGGCGACGTGGCAACGGCTCACACGCTGTTTGAACAGAGCCTTTTGCTGTGGAGAGAATTGGGCGACCTGAAGGGCGTCGCGCGCGCTGTGAGTAACCTCGCAGGTGTCGTCAGATTGCAGGGCGACTATGACCGGGCACGCGCACTTTACGGCGAGTGTCTTTCAATATTCCGGGGGCTAAGAGATCGAACCGGAGTCGCCTGGTCGCTAAACTACCAGGGGGATGTCGCGCGCGATCAGGGTGACTCCGGTGCCGCGCGGATATTGTACGAAGAAGCGTTGGCCATCTTTTGGGAACTGGGTGACCGCTGGGGCATTGCCGGCACGCTGGCCGACCTGGGAAACTTGGCGAAGGAAGAGCGCGATTATCAGAGTGCGCACTCGCTGTACCGGCAAAGCATAATCATTTTCCAGGAACTGAAACATAAACGGGGAATTGCGCGCTTGCTGGAGTGTTTTGCCTGCGCGGCGGCTGCTCAAGTCGATGCAGAGCGTTCCCTGCGGCTGGCGGGCGCGGCGGCGGCACTTCGCCAAAATATCGGGGCCCCGCTGACGCCGACAGAACAAGCGAAACTGGAAGCAAGTCTGGGCCCGGCACGCCAGGCAATGACCAACACGGAGGGCACCACGATCTGGTTGCAGGGCTGGGCTTTGCCGGTCGAAAAAGCGATCGAGGAGGTGCTGATGCCAGAGGCGGCATCACCTTCGTTTTTGGCCGCGTCCGAACGGGCCGACGCGAATGGGCACGGAAATTAGGGTTGCCACAGGAGAGTTAATCGCCGATTACTCTGCGCTTGCCGCCTCCAGGAGCCGGCGAACGGCGGAGACGCGGTTGCAAGGAAGACCTACGCGCCTGGCGTGTTCTTGGACCGTGGCCTCATCGGGAGCCAAGTAGACGCAGTACACTTTATCTCCTGTTACGTAGCTATGCAGCCACTGAATCTCGGGACCCATGCCCCTCAAAACGCGGACCGACTTTTGGGCGATTTCGCGCAATTGGGCGTCCGTCAGATCTCCGGCCCCTGGAACTTCGCGTTCGATGACGAATTTCGGCATTGTCGCTCACCCGGCGTGCAGCGATGCTAGCATGCAAGTGGAGCGGCTTCAAGAACGCATGGCCGAAGCCGCCCTAGTCCTAGTCAGGGAAGAACGGCAAGAATGAGGTTGTCATGGATCTTCGATCGGTGCAGAAACCGCTGAAAGAGCAGTACCGCAATGACCCAAATGCTTCGCAAATCACTCTGCGGGCGAAAGGCAGCCAGACGAATGCTCCGGTGTCCTGCTCGGTCGATCTTGGACGCGCCATCTACAATGCCGAGGCCCACGAGGGAGTTGGGGGCGCGGGTACTGGAGCGTGTTCGGGAGACCTTTTGCTCGGGGCTCTGGCGGCTTGCGCGCAGATCACCTGTCAGATGGTGGCTGAAGCAATGGGCATACCGACCGAACGGATTGAGGTCACCGTGGAGGGAAACTTGGATCTTCGAGGGACCCTTGGCATATCAAAAGAAGTGCCCGTTGGCTTTGAGAGCGTGCATCTTCGTTTTGATGTTGCCGCCCCTAAAGCGACCCCGGAACAACTGCACGGATTGCGGGAGAAAACAGAGCAGTATTGCGTGGTGATGCAGACGTTACTGCGGCCGCCGAGGGTGCAGACCGAGTGGGTGGGTCACGATTGAATACACGCTTGAAATGACAACGAACGGCTGAGGCGAAGTCAAAACCCCCAGGCGTAAAGTCGGCGCCTGAGGCACCTGGCGGGATTGGGAGTTAGGGCGGAAGAGGCGGGGACGGACTGAAGTCCGCCCCTACAAATGCGTGGGGTGGTTGAAGTTGATTGCGGGAGGTGCCCTTCGAGGCTCAGGGTAAACTAGCCCCTGCCCAAACAGGGGAGACTGGAGGCGCGAAAGGGGTACTTCTGGGCACACAGGTACGGTTAGGCGGTTGACGCCGAACAGTGTAGCTCCCAAAATCACAAAACGGGTGATTTCGGCCAAAACGCGCCGGGACACCAGCAAAAACCGGTATGCCACACGAACCCAACGCGCCAAGCACCATCGAACAGGTCGTTGCCCGGGCCTTGCGCGATAACCTCGAGCGCATCCAGCGCACCTCCGACGAGCTGCACCAGGCGATCGCCGATGTTGTGGCTGCTTGCGGCAGCAGCAGGCCGACCAACGCCCTCCCGCCCATGCTTCGCGCGCAAACCTCGGCGGCATCGCTTGCCGCGGCCCTGGAGGTGTTGTCCAGATTTGTGGCGGTGACGTTGCAGCCCGGGCCGCGCTCCCCGTTTGAATCTGAAATCGCGCGCTTGGCCGGGGCCGTCGCTGTGCCGGAGCCCGCCGCTCCCGCGCCGGCGGCCAAACCCGCTGCCGCGCCGCCTGCTCCAACTCCCGCTCCAGCGCCGCGCGTCGTCGAACCGCATCCCGAGCCGGCACCGGAACCTGCCGTGGCTGAAACCTTGGGAGTCGAAGCTCCGCCGCCGGCCCCGGGCGAGCGGGAACACGCCGGCGAGTTCAGCGTCAGCCGCCTTTCTGCTGAGGAACAAGAACTACACCGCCGGGCAAATAGAGTGGCCAAAGTTTCGATGCAAGATATTAAAATGCTACGTCCGGAGCAGGTGCGGCTGGGCCGCGAGCACAAAGATCTTTGCATCCGATTGCGTGATGACATTGAGAAAGCTCATCGAGAATACGACCGGCGTTTCAAACCCATCATGGACCACCCGGTGGACTATTTTTATCGCTGGATGGTGGAGATTCTCGCGGAAGGCGACGCGCATGCCCTCGGCGAGTATCCCTACGCCACCACTGGTACCCGCCACTAGATTCGCGTTGGCGTCCTCGGCGGAGATTTCGCGCGAAGCGGCGTCCTTCGAGAATGCGCGGCGGCGCGGTGGAGCGGAACGCCGGGCTATCTTCGCGTCCCGCGTTCTAGCCGTTCTCCTGTCGCTGGCGCTGCTCTGCGCGGCGCCGCTCGACGCTCCTGCGCAATCGGCGCGGCAAAAAAAGAAAAAATCCAGCAAGCCCAAGTCGGCACCGTGCAGCACCGGCTGCACTCCAAACACCTCGGCGCCGGAAATCACGGCGGCTACGCCGGAAGACGAAGCCGCGCAGAGAGAGCTTTCCGCATTGGCTCGCGCGCTGCACAATGCCGCGCCCGGCTCTTACGAGAAGCTTTCCGGCTTCGCCGCGAAAAATGCCTCCAATGTTTGGGGCGCCCGCGCCGCGCTGGCTCTCGGCTACGACGATTACAACAAGAACCGCGGCCAGCAGGCGCTGGCTTGGTTCACCAAGGCCAAAGGCGAGACGCTACTCTGCCGATTACGTTCTCTACTGGAACGCGCAAACTCTGCGCCTCCTCAAGCGCAATGCCGACGCCTTCAACGCCTTGCAATCCATCGAGCGCGAACACCCCGACACCGCCATGAAGGAGCAGCTTCTTGAGGCTCTCGCTCCTACCGCCATCGATACCGGCCACGCGCAAGCCGCCATCGACGCCCTGGACTCCTACTCCGCTACTTCCGCCAGGCCCGCGCTTCTCCTTCTTCGCGCGCAGGCTTACAAGGCGGCGCGCCAAAACGCGCGTGCCGCGAAGGACTACCAGCTTCTGTACTACAAGAATCCGCTCTCCGACGAAGGCAAGGCCGCGGCGACCTCGCTGCCGCAACTCAGGGCCGCTCTCGGCGCCGAATACCCCAGTCCCAGCATCGAGCTGCAAGAGCAGCGCGCGCAAATCTTTTTCGACCAGCACAAGTGGAAAGAAGCGCGCGCGGAATTCGAGAAGCTGGTTCCCGCGCTGCGCGATCCCGAGAATTTCCATCGCGAGCACGCCCAGCTTCGCGCTGCGCAAGCGCGCGTGCAGTTGAAGGCTTCGCCCTCGGTCGTGGCATCTCTCGCGATCACGAATCCCGAGGTCGATGCCGAGCGCCTGTTCGTGCTCTCGCAAATTCATCGTTCGGCCAAGAAAGAATCGGACATGCTCTCGGTTGCCGAGCAGCTTGTCCAGAAATATCCTTCCAGCAAGTGGTCGGAAGAAGCTTTGATGATGGTGGCGAACTACTATTGGGTGGAGCTCAATCGCGCCAAGGCGGTCAGCTACTATCAGCGCGTTCTCGACAATTTCCCCGCAGGGAAATACGCGTTCTTCTGCGAATGGCGCATCGCCTGGATTGCCTATCTCGATCGCCAGCCCTACGCCGACGACAAGCTCACTGTTTTTCTTCGGAAATATCCTTCGTCGGCGAATGCGCCCGACGCCCTTTACTGGCTTGGCCGCAACGCTGAACGCAGCGGCAACCCTGGTCACGCGCGCAGCTATTTCCGCACGGATGCCGAGCGCTTTCCGCAAACTTACTTCGGCCGGGCCGCCGCGGTCCGGCTGGACAAACTCGGCCCCGGCGACGACGATCCGCCTGATTTTCTCGCCGCGATTCCGCCGCCGCCTGCTCTACGTTCCTTCGACGAGCCCATTCCGGCCGGCGCAAACGACCGCTGGGTGCGCGCCCAGGCTCTTCGCATCATCGCCTTCGACGCTTCCGCCGAGCAGGAGCTGAGGTCCGCCTTTTTCGCCACCGGCTCGCCGCGCCTGCTTTTCGAGGCAGCCCAAGCCGCATTTGACCAGGGGCACTTTGCCGCGGGCATGTCCTACGGCCGGCTGATCGTTCCCAGCTTCGACTCGCGCAAGTTCTCCGATATTCCGGTCAACGTCTGGAAAACTCTTTACCCGCTTCCCTATGAAGCCGCTCTTCGCCGCGAAGCCGCGCGCAATGATTTCGATCCGATGATCGCCGCCGGGCTCATTCGGCAGGAATCCACGTTCCAGGCTGACGCCGTCTCTCACGCCAACGCCGTCGGTCTGATGCAAGTGCTTCCGAAAACCGCCAAGCTCCTCGCTAAGCAGCTCAAAGTCCGCTACGTCAAAACCAAACTCTTCGATCCAGACTACAATCTTGAGCTCGGCATGCTTTACATTGCCGGCTTGCTGCGCCAGACCGGAGCGCCCGAGTACGCCCTCGCCGCCTTCAACGCCGGTGAAGATCGCATCGCCGCCTGGCGCGCTGAACGCAACTACGAAGAAATTGCCGAGCTCGTCGAGTCCATCCCCTTTACCGAAACTCGCGACTACGTGCAAATCGTCCTGCGCAATGCTGAAGTCTACCGGATGATCTACGGCCCCGGCGCACCTCCGGCCGCTACTGCGGCTGCCACTGCCGATCCGCCTCCGCCCACCCCGCCTCCGGCCGCCCCGCAAAGCCACTACCGCCGCTAACTTCCTCTCTGCGCCATCTCCGCGTCCTCTGGGCCTGCATGCCGCAGGCAGGTCTCTGTGTTATCTTTGTCCATTCTTTCTTTCCTTTGCTTTTTCTCCTTTCGACTTTAAACTTTTGACTCTCAGCTCAACCCCATGACGACTCCCGAAACCTCCATGGCACAACTCGGCCGCCGCATGCTCTCCGCCAAAGCCGAGCAATTCACCGAATCCGTGATCCGCGAGATGACCCGCCTAGCCTTGAAACACAACGCGGTCAATCTCTCGCAAGGCTTCCCCGACTTCGCCGCTCCCGCCGAAATCAAAGAAGCCGCCCGCCAGGCGATTTCCGACGACATCAACCAATACGCGATCACCTGGGGCGCCAAGCCGCTTCGCGACGCCATCGTCGAAAAATTCGAGCGCACACAAGGCATCCGCGTCGATCCGGAGCGCGAGATCACCATCTGCTGCGGTTCCACCGAAGCGATGATGTCCGCCATGATGGCCATCATCAATCCCGGCGACGAAATCGTGGTCTTCGAGCCCTTCTACGAAAATTACGGCCCCGACGCGATTCTCAGCGGCGCCACGCCGCGCTTCGTCAAGATGCGGCCGCCTTCATCCGACGAAAATTCCACCTGGTCCTACGACGAAGGCGAACTAGCCGCTGCCTTCGGCCCGCACACCAAAGCCATCATTCTCAACACGCCCAACAATCCCACTGGCAAGGTTTTCACCCGCGCCGAACTCGAATTCATCCGCGACCTGTGCGTCCGCTGGAACGCCTTCTGCATCACCGACGAAATCTACGAGCACATTCTTTACGACGGCACCGAACACATCTCGATGGCGCGCATCGACGGCATGCGCGAACGCACTATCGTCATCAACGGCATGTCGAAAACCTACAGTGTGACCGGCTGGCGCGTCGGCTGGGCCATCGCCCCGCCTGAGCCCACCGCCGCCATCCGCAAGGTCCATGATTTTCTCACCGTCGGCGCCGCCGCACCGCTCCAGCAAGCCGGCGCCGCCGCGCTGAAATCGCCGCAGTCCTACTACGACAAACTCGCCGCCAGCTACGCCGAAAAGCGTGCCCGCCTCCTGAAAATTCTCACCCAAACCGGCTTCACCGTCTTCAAGCCGCGCGGCGCCTACTACATCATGACCGACATTTCCCGCTTCGCCGATCCCGACCCCGCGCGTTTTCCGGCCGACACCAAAGACGTCCGCTTCTCCAAATATCTCGTCGAAGAAATCGGCGTCGCCAGCGTCCCCGGCTCCAGCTTCTACAACGACCCCCGCGACGGCGCCTCCCAGGTCCGATTCACCTTCTGCAAAAAAGAAGAAACCCTGGCCGCCGCCGAACTCCGCCTCGCAAAACTCAAGCCCGTAAAAGTGTAGCCGCCGTGCTCCTGCCTCTGTGCACTCTGTGTTAGTTCTTCCTCCTCCGTTGTCGCACCCGAGGCAGTGCTAAGATACACGCCGCCAGAAAATCACCACGTGCAAGGCACGCCAAACACGCACCGCCGGAGCCCAACCAGCATGAAAAGATTTGTTCTCCTTCTGGTCCTCTCACAAACACTCCTCGCTCACTCACTCTTGGCTCAGGACGCCCCCAATCCCCAAGCCCCGCCTTCCGAGCGCCACGAATTCCTCCTCTCCAACTTCAAGACCGAAAGCGGCGTGATCCTCCCGCAAGCCCGCGTCGTCTACGGCACCTACGGCCACCTCAACGCCGCAAAAGACAACGTCGTCCTGCTCCCCTCGCACTACATGGCCGACTTCCACGGCTACGAATGGCTCATCGGCTCCAACCTCGCCCTCGATCCCGCCAAACTTTTCCTCGTCGCCCCCGAACTCTTCGGCAACGGCCACTCTTCCTCCCCAAGCAACACCCCTGAGCCCTACCACGGCCCCCGCTTTCCGGTCACCACCATCCGGGACAACGTCGAAGCCGTACATCGCCTGCTCACCGACGAGCTCAAGATCACTCACCTCCGCGCCATCGTCGGCTTCTCCATGGGCGCGGAGCAAGCTTTCCAGTGGGCCGTCAGCTACCCGACCTTCGCTGACCGCATCGTTGCCACCTCCGGCACCGCCAAGTGCTACCCGCACGGCTTCGTGCGCCTCGAGAGCGAGATCACCGCCCTCACCACCGACCCCACGTTCAAGGACGGCGACTACACCACTCCGCCGACGAAAGGCATCGAAGCCTTCGCCATGGTCTGGACCGCCTGGCTGTACTCGCAGGAATGGTGGCGCAAGGAGCTATGGCGCGCCGATGCGAAACCCGGCACGACCTTCGAGCAGGTACTTCACGAATACCGCACCAACTTCATCCCCGGCGGGGATGCCAACGACATCATCCTTCAGATGCGTACCTGGGAGCGCCACGATGTGGGTGCCACTCCCGGCTTCAGCGGCGACGTCGAGCGCGCTCTCCACTCCATCAAGGTGCCCATCCTCTATATGCCGTCCGAGACCGACCTCTATTTCCCGCTCACCGACGCCCGCTACGAAGCCGCCTTCATCTCCGGCGTCTCGCTCGTGCCCATCCCCTCGCTCTGGGGCCACACAGCCGGCGCCGCCCCCAACCCCGCCGACTCCAAATTCCTCAACGACACGATCGCCCATTTCCTCGCTGCCACTCACTGAGCCGCCGCGCGACCTCGCCGCTAAAAAAGTGAGGGGAGTGCCACGCCACGGGAGGCCTACTTCATAAGTTCCAGCACCGCCGCGCTCATGGCCCTCACGCCCGTGCGGATCGTCGGCTCGGGCACCGGCCAAAACAGGCTCGAGTGCAACGACGGCAGCGGCACGCCGGTCTGCTTGCTTTTCGCGATGCGTTCCGCGTCAATCGCCCCGACCCGGAACATCATCGTCGGGATTTGGTGGCCCTCCAGCCCCAGTTGCCCAAAGTCCTCGCTGCCCATTACCGGTTCTAGCGCTACCACGTTGTCAGCGCCAAGTGCGGTCTTCATCGCTGCCGCAATCCGTGCCGTCAGCCCGGGATCGTTGTACGTCGCCGGCGTAACTTCCGTGTCGCTCACCTTCACGATCGGTGCACGATCCTCCGGCACGCCGCCCGCCAGCGCGATGCCTTTCGCGATCCGGTCGAGAGAGGCCAGAATATGCAGCCGCACCTCCTCCTTGTACGCGCGTACCGAGATTTCAAGGTGCACTTGATCGGGAATAATGTTCGGCTTGGTGCCCCCGTGGATCGACCCGACCGTCACCACCGCGGGATCGAGCGGCGAGTCCTCGCGGCTCACGATGGTCTGTATGCGCCATGATGTATTCTGCCGCCATCACGATCGGATCTTTCGTGGCGTGCGGGTACGCGCCATGTCCTCCGCGCCCGCGGATGGTCACGTCCACGGTCGTCGAGCTCGCCAGCATGTAGCCGGCGATGTAGCCGACCTTGCCCGTTTCCAACTCCGCGGAATCGTGCAACGCCAGCGCGAGGTCCGGCTTCGGGAAGCGGGTGTACAGGCCGTCGGCGAGCAGCGCGTGCGCGCCGTCGATCTTCTCTTCCGCGGGCTGGCCGATCAGCACCAGCGTTCCGTGCCACTCCTTCTTCAACGCCGTCAAGTACCCGCGCCGTCCCGATCAGCGAGGTCACATGAATGTCGTGTCCGCACGCGTGCATCACCGCCACGTCATTGCCCGCGTCATCCTTCGCCCGCACATGGCTCGCGTACGGCAGCCCGGTTTGCTCCTCCACCGGCAGCGCATCCATGTCCGCGCGAACCAGCACGGTGGGTCCCGTTCCGTTCTTCAGTACGGCGACGACTCCATACGCCTTCCAGTCCGGGTTCGCATATCGACCAACGTGCTCGGTTACCTCAAAGCCGAGCGAGCGCAGTTCCTGCGCCAGCAGCGCCGAGGTTTTCTCCTCGTGATGCGAAAGTTCCGGCGCCGCGTGGATCCCTTTGTAGATGACCACAAGCGACGCGAGTTGCTGATCGACCACGCCGTCGATTTTGGCCTGCTGCGCCGCTGAGATGCTTGCCGTAATCGAGCAGAACAACACCATCAACCAGAGTTTCATCGCAGCTCCTGACCTAGAAAATGCAGCGCGATTATACGCTCCGAGACACCTCAATACCGCTCTTCGCGCGGAGTTGGGAAGGAATGGAAACTGGCGGAGGGGCAGAGTTATATACCGCTACATATTTATGTACCGTTCTGTGAAAGCTTCTTCGTAATTTCACTTCGCGCAAGGCGCATCCGCACCCAGCCGCGCGGACTAAGCTGTGAATTATGAACAGTTTAAAAGTCTGGGGGAGATTTTTTGGGGTAGGGAACTGACGGTCGGTTGCCCTGTGGTGGTTAGCCCCCTACCCCGCGAGTGGTCTTGCTTGTATAGACGAGTCCACCCTCAAAATAGTTTCCTGATTCTGCGACGTTTTTTTGCCTTTCGCCCTTATGCCGAAAGGTCCACGGTGTCCAGGTATCGTGCCACCGCCACCTTCCATCTGAACTTTTCTTGGATCGCCGCTTGCAGCGATTGTGCAGCCGTCGGTTCACCGTGCACCAGGTAGGTCTGCTTCGGCGGCACGGTCAGGGCGGTGAGCCAGCGCAGCAATTCACTTTTTCCCGCGTGCGCCGAAAATTGTCCCATCACTATGATCTCCGCGTTCACCACTACTTCCTGCCCGTAGAGGCGCAGCGTCTTCGCGCCCTCCTGGAGCGCGCGGCCGCGCGTGCCTTGCGCCTGGAATCCCGCCAGGATCACGGCATTGCGCGAATCCGGCAGCCGCAGCGCCAAGTGATGCAGCACCCGCCCGCCGGATACCATGCCGCTCGCCGAAACGATGATGCACGGCGTCTTTACATTGTTGATTTGCTTGGATTCCTCCGCCGTTCGCGTCAAATGGAAGGTGTGCACGTTCAGCGGGTCTCCTTTTCCGCCGTTGCCGCCCTCCAGCTTGGAAAAGTCCAGGTTGTGATCCTCGTGGTGGCGAACGTACAAATCCGTGGCGCTGAGCGCCATGGGACTGTCGACATACACAGGGAGTCGCGGAATCCGCTGCTGATCCTCAAGTTGCCGGAGGTAGTACATAAACGTTTGCGTGCGCCCGATGGCGAACGCTGGGATGATGATCGATCCGCCGCGCTTGGCCACGCGATTCACCACGGCGGCCAGCAGTTCGGCGGTGTCGCCCGCTTCGTGATCGCGGTCGCCGTAGGTCGATTCGCACAGCAGGACGTCGGCGTTCGATGGCGGCGTCGCCGGATCGTTCAAAATCGGGTCGCCGTACCGCCCGATGTCGCCGGAGAATACGACCACGGTTTTTTTTCCGCCCTCCGTGATCGTCAGCTCCAGGCTTGTCGATCCTAAAATGTGTCCTGCATCGTAAGCCGCGAAATGAAACTCCGGGCTCACCGCAAACCCGCCGCTCCGCGGCACCTGTTTCATCAATTTCAGGACCGGGTCGATATCTTCGCTCGTGTATAAGGGCCGCGGGTCCGGGTGCCGGCTGTACCCATGTTTTCGCGCGTGCAGGGTGTCTTCCTCCTGCAGGTGTGCGGAGTCTTTTAGCAGCAGCGAGGTCAGCTCGATCGTTGCCGCGTTCGCGTGGATAGGCCCCCGATAGCCATCCCTCACCAGACATGGCAGCCAACCCGTATGGTCCAAGTGCGCGTGCGTCAGCACCACGTAGTCAATCGTCTTCGGATCGACCGGCAGCGGCTTGTAGTTACGGTCGCTGAGTTCCGGCGAGCCCTGAAAAATCCCGCAATCCAGCAGCAATCGCTTGCCGTTTGCTTCGACCAGATATTTCGATCCCGTAACCGTCCCCGCCGCACCCAAGAAAGTAAGTTTAGCCATAGGGCTGCCATTGTACAGAAACAAACTCGGAGCGCTACGTTCGTTCGGATCGAGGCGTCGTCAAAAACAAAACGGGGCGTGCTCATTGCGAGCCCGCCCCGCCTTGTAAGGGCACACTATGCCTGCCCGCCGCAGGCTGGCTGCGCCCAATTGGCACGGTCAATCTGCCGCAGTGGCCTGTTTCTTTCTGACGATGGCATCGATATCCAGTCCCAGCCCTTTCGCCACGCCGGTTCCATACGCCGGATCGGCCTTATAGAAGTGCTGGATTTGCAGTTCCTGGATACGCTTCGGCGTCTGGCTGAGACCGCCGACAATATTGCTGATCAATCGCTGCTTGGCATCCGCGGGCATTAACCGGAACAAATTGCCGGGCTGCGTGTAGTAGTCGCTGTCGCTGCGGTGGTCGTGCCGCGCCACGGTGCCGCTCACCATCTTGGGCCGCTCGGTATACTTCGGATCCTGCGTGGGCCCGCCGAAGCTGTTTGGCTCGTAGTTCACGGCGGTCCCGCCGTTTCCGTCGAAACGCATCGCGCCGTCTTTGTTGTAGGTATGGTACGGGCATTGCGGCTTGTTCACCGGCAGTGAATCGTAATTCACGCCCAGCCGGTAGCGGTGCGCGTCCGGATAGGAAATCAAACGCGCTTGCAGCATCTTGTCCGGCGAAAAACCCATGCCCGGCACGATGTTCCGCGGCTCGAAGGCGGCCTGTTCGACCTCGGCGAAGTAATTTTCCGGGTTGCGATTCAACTCCAGCTCGCCGACTTCGTGCAGTGGATAGTCTCCGTGCGGCCACACTTTCGTCAGGTCGAAGGGATTGATGTGATACGTCTCCGCTGCTTTTTCCGGCATGATCTGGATGCACACGCGCCACTTCGGGAAGTTACCTTCCTTAATGGCGTTGAACAAATCGCGCTGCGAGTAGTCCGGGTCTTTGCCGCGCATCTCTTCGGCCGACTCCGCGTGGAAATTCTTGATCCCTTGCTTGGTCTTGAAGTGCCATTTCACGTAGAACAGCTCGTTCTTGTCGTTGATCAGGCTGAAGGTGTGGCTGCTGTAGCCGTTCATGTGCCGGTAGCCGTCGGGAGTGCCGCGGTCGGAGAATAGAATCGTCACCTGGTGCAGCGATTCCGGCGACAGCGACCAGAAGTCCCACATCATCGTGGGCGATTTCAAGTTCGTCTCTGGAACGCGCTTCTGCGTGTGAATGAAATCGCCGAACTTCAGCGGATCGCGGATAAAAAATACCGGCGTGTTGTTGCCAGTCATGTCCCAGTTGCCTTCTTCGGTGTAAAACTTCAACGCGAACCCGCGCGGATCGCGCTCGGTGTCCGCCGACCCTTTTTCGCCGCCGACCGTCGAGAACCGGATGAACGTCGGAGTCTTCTTTCCGACGGCACTGAACAGCTTCGCCGTCGTGTACTTCGTAATTTCATTGCTCGTGCAAACAAAATGCCCGTGCGCGCCCGATCCCTTGGCGTGCACCACGCGTTCCGGGATGCGCTCGCGATTGAAATGCGCCATCTTTTCAAACAGCAGGAAATCCTCAAACACGACTGGTCCGCGCGGCCCTACCGTGAGCGAGTTTTGGTTGTCGCCCACCGGCCGCCCCGCGTCGGTCGTCATGATTTTCTTTTCTTCCGCCATCGCTTCCTCCTCAGTTAGCCCGCAGCTTGTGGCCCGGCCGTCGCTGGGCTCGGGAAAACAAGCTGCCGCAACAGAGTAGCCATGCCACACCTATACTTCCAATATATACTTCGGATACGATAGATAGGCGCAGCCTATGGCCCGCCGGCGGAATCCGCTGATTTCGGGGCTTTGTAGCGGCAAGTTAATCTCGCCGCCTTCGAGCGCTCTTTGAAGTTGTGTTGGTTGCCAAACTGGGCGCAGCCCGCCGCGGCGGGCTGCGCCCCTACCAGAGGCGTCAAAGAGATCGCTTCTGGCGGGTTTTCTTTCAACTGCCAACTGTCGACTATCGACTGCTTTTATGGAACTTCACCAACTCCGCTATTTCTGCGCCGTCGCCGAAACCGGCTCCTTCAGCCGCGCCGCCGAGCAATCTCACGTCGCGCAGCCTTCGCTCTCGCAGCAAATCCTTAAGCTGGAAGACGAACTAGGCGCGCGCCTGTTCGATCGCCTCGGGCGTTCCGTTCGCCTCACCGATCTCGGCAAGACCTTTCTTCCGCGCGCCCGCGCCGTCCTTCGCGAACTCGAAGCCGCCAAGGGCGACGTCGTCGAGCGCAAAGACTCCGTCGCCGGACCGTTGTGCGTCGGCGTGATCCCCACGATCGCGCCGTATTTTCTGCCGCCGCAGCTCACATCCTTCACGCGCCAATTTCCGCAGGCGCAGCTCACCGTCGTCGAAGAAATCACGCCGGTGCTGCTCGATCGCTTGCGCGCCAGCACCGTCGACGTGGCCATACTGGCGCTGCCCATCCGCGGCCACGAGTTCGAAACCTTCCCACTCCTCACCGAACGCCTCTTTGCCGCGCTTCCCAGGAGGCACGCGCTCGCGAGCCGCCGTTCTCTCTCTCTCAAAGATCTTCGCAAGGAGCCGTTTCTTCTCTTGCGCGACGGCCACTGCTTTCGCGACACCGCCGTCGCCGCCTGTGACCGCGCTCGCCTTCATCCGCAAGTCATTTTTGAGAGTGGCCAGTTCAGCAGCATCCTCAGCATGGTTGGCACCGGAATGGGCGTTTCCATCGTCCCGGAAATGGCGATCGAGAAGCACGCGCAGTGCCGCTACGTGCGCATCGCCGACGACGAGGCCACTCGCACCATCGGCGCCATCGTCCTCCACGGCCGCTCGCTCACCCGCTTGCACCACGCCTTCTTGACGCATCTCCGCGCATCCGGCGCGGGTTCTCGTTCCTGATTTCTCTTGCGAGTGGATCTTGGTTGCCAAGTAGGGGCACAGCATGCTGCGCCCTACGCCTGATCAACGATCTGTCAGCCTCGGTGTTTGCGGATTGAAGTGCTTGGCCGGTTCTTCGGCCCGTTAGGAAGAATAGACTACGCCGGCTTCGCGACCTTCTGAACCGCGATGGTCATATCGTGGAAATTCAGTGTCACCACGGCATCCCGGAATAATTCCAACCCCACGGTCGCATCAAACAATCCATCCGGTTCGTGCACGTTCTCAGTAGGGAAGTAAACCTTCGCTCCGTCCTTCACGAGCGTGGTTCCGCGGAAGCCTTCCTTCTGTGCCGGCGCTTCCTTCATATCCACGCCGCCGTCCGTCAAAGCAAAGAAGCGAACGTCGGTCGTCTTCGCCACGCCGGACAAGCTCAGCTTCTCGATCGACGCCGAGTACACCAGCAGCGATCCCGTGTACATGGTGTCCACTTGGGCCGACACGCTCTCTCCATTGATCTCGAATCCTTCCGCCACCACGATCGGTGGTCCTTCCTTCCCGAACGTGATCAACGAAATCTTGCCGCACGCGCCCGAGCAAGCCGCCGGAGCCGTCAACACCTCGGAAATCCGCAGTTTGTGAGCTGCGAAATCCAGCTGTACGATCCGGTCTTTGAACGCCGGATACGCCAGCGTCCCCGCCACGTGCGGCATCTGCTTCTGCGAAATCATCTCGGACAGATCCATCCCGAGTGCCGCCACGTTGGTCAGTGTGAGCCCTCCAATGTGCACAACCGGCATCGCCGTGCGGAACATTCCCGACGGAGCGCCTGCCTTCGGCGGCTGGGACGCCTTCAGCCCCACCTCTTCCGCGACCTTCGCATCCACCACAGAATCCACGTTGCCGGTGTCGATCCCGAATCGCATCGCTTTGCCGGCCCCAACGCGCACCTCGACGCACGGCGTCCCATCGCAATCGAGCAGCGGCACTTCCACCGCAAATTGGACGGCCGCCTGGCCGCTCTCTCCTCGAGAACCGTGCGTGAACGTTGCCCCTGGACCGTAGGCGGCCCCTGCCACTATAAATGCGATCGTCGCAACCCTCCCTCTGCTCAACAGACCATCGCGGAAGCGCATCAGGTTTCCTTTTCCATTCTTCGAAGTCTCCAAGTCATAGACGAACAGTGCGGCCGAATGCTAGCATGAATCGAGTAGTTCCCCGGTGGGGCCGTGGCGCAGTTGGGAGCGCGCCTCGATGGCATCGAGGAGGTCGTGGGTTCGAATCCCATCGGCTCCACCAACTTTTTCTTTTCTTTTCAATCTGATAGCAAAAACTTCAAGGGGCACTAAGGGGCATTAAGCCACCTTCGAAGGCAATACGAGGCGGACGACTTTGCCGTGCGCCTCACGCTTACTTTCGTCCATGGCTTTGCCGTAGACGTTCATCGTTGTACGGATGTCCGCGTGGCGCATGAGTTCCTGCTGCACTTTCATCGGAGCCCCCGTCTCATCAAGCAGGGTCCGGAAGGTGTGGCGGAACGTGTGCCAGCCGATACGTCCTATACCGCAGCGAATGCCTGCGGGGATGATATGACGCCGCTCTACTCCCCACGGATACCAGGGTGTTCTGCCTGCCTTGAACGGGCTTGCAAATACCCAGTCCTCGGGATTTTTGAAGAGCGTCTTGCGTTGCCAATTCAAGAGCACTTCGGCCAGCGCAGGATCAAGCGGCATGCCTGCGTTGGAGTATTTGGTTTTGACATCGCTTATTACCCCGGTGACGATGCCTCTCCTCACGAGGAGCGTTAGGTCATCCCAGAGCACGTCACACCACTTGAGGGCGAAGAGCTCGCTACAACGGAGCCCCGTGGCGAGATCGAGGATAACCATCGTGCGGAAGGGCTCATTGAGCTCTTCGAGTAAGCGACGGAATTGAGCAACGCCGAGAACCATCGGCTCGTACCGGCGTTTGCTTGTGCCTCGGACACGAACCAGCTTCATGGGATTCTCGCCGAGCTCGGTGAGCTCCCAACGCATGGCACAGTTCCAAAGCACTCGCATGAGATTGTGGAGATGTCCTCTGGTTCTAGGAGCAAGATCAAGCCCCTTCAACCACTGCTCCACAGCAAAGGGCTTTACCTTGGAGATCGGATAGTCGCCCCATCGCGGTTTGATCTGGTGGTTGAGGTATGACCTGTACGCGTTAGCGGTCGAATGCCGCAGCTCGGGGAGCTCTGTTTCGAGGTACCGGTTCACCAACATATCGATGGTGACCGTGTGTCCTTGAAGATGGTCAGAGTTCACATCAAGCTTGCGGTGCTCGATGACCCGCCACGCATTGGCTTCTGTTTGGAGCATTGAGACGGAACCCACGACTTCAGATCGTTTTGTATAACCGCCGTCAGGCTTTCGTTCCCGCCAGCGGTACACAAATACGAGCCCTTGCTTTTTCGACGGTCGGGTTTCGATCCAACCGTGTTGATACGTGTTTCGAGTTAGCCGCAACATCATGCTCTCCTTTTGGGATTAGAGGAGAGTTGCGGCGCAACCCTGTTGGCCTTCAACGAGGAGCTTACACCGGTTCGCAACAAAGCGTCCAAGTCCGAGGGACGAAAATACCATCGCCTTCCGAGCCGGCATCCGGGAATCTGGCCCCTGCGCGCCATGCGCTTGACCGTCTTGGGGTGCAGCCGAAGGAATCGAGCTGCCTCAGTGCAGTCCCAGACCGGCTCCAGAGTCGAAGCTGTGATTTCTGCTGATATTGTATTTGTTAACTGCGCCATACCATCCCACGCCTCATTTCAATCTGATGTCTCCCTATTCTTATTGACGACACAACTCCATCGCCTTTGACTTCCTATTAACGCGGAGTACGATTCAAAGCACATGCGACATGCGACTTGGACCAAGGAATCAGCACTTGAGGAACTGGATCGTTTGATCGCGGAAATAAGTAAGCTGCGCCAAACCAGCGCGAATTCGGCCGAACATGTCCGCTGGCATCAGAGAGTGGTATCGCTCTTTGAAGAAGTATTTGGTCAGGATTCCCGTTCTTTTTCATCCTTCACCTTGCTTACGTGGAAGCGGAGAGGGTCATTTCCTGTTGGGGGTATTGGTGACCCGGCCGGTAGCTAGACCTTCGGCGTGACCGCCA
This sequence comes from uncultured Acidobacteriota bacterium, assembly GCA_963735525.1. Classification (GTDB taxonomy): domain Bacteria; phylum Acidobacteriota; class Terriglobia; order Acidiferrales; family UBA7541; genus Acidiferrum. Next base: position 51,619 of record CAVTLQ010000005.1, read on the forward strand.
CGTAGTGGCGGCCGAGAACGATCTCCTCGGCCTCCGCGATCCGTTCTTCGAGGAGCGGCGGAGAGATGGCGCACTGGTAGACATCGAAGAACGTGACGCAGTCGTAGGCGACCTTATGAAGGAGGATGATGAACTTCACGAGGTTGGTGTACGCCTGCTGCCAGAAGGGTTCCTTGCCACGGCCGAAAAGGTTGTTCAGGAGCGAGGCGATGTTGTATGCGAGGGGGTACGCGTCCAGGTCATTATGAAGAGGGTTGTAGCAGTATTCGGAATCGAGGCTGATTTCGATATAGTCCTCGGCCCGCTGGTGACGACCGAGGATGCCCTTTACCTTGCGGCAAAAATCGCCTTTCACCTCAAGTATCAGGCCGCCGATGCGCTTGTCTTTGTCGGCGGCTTTGTAAGCCAGAGTCTGCTCGGCGAACGGAAGCATGCAGCAACTCGTCTTGCCACTGCCAATAGCGCCCAAGATGGCGATTTCCGTGAACAAACCGCGCTCGGGAATCGTGAGCCAATAGGGAGCCTTAGCGGGCACCGGCTTGCGCGGGTTATGCACCTCGCCGACGACAAGAAATAGATCGTTTCTGGTGCGGGGATCAGAGTACTTTGGCAGGCGTCCGGGCGAGATGGTGCGGCGCGCTTTCGGAGTAAAAATGTAGAGCCCGGAGAGCGCAGTCGAGGAGACGAGGTAAGAGTTGGTGAACAGGAGCATGTAATAGAGGTATTTGAAGCTCAAGAAAGCGTGGGGAGCGCGCAGGGAGATGACATGCAGAAAGATCTGCGCGTCGGGGGATGGATGGGCATAAAACAGGAACGTACCAGCGGCCATGGCGAGGATGGCCGAGATGAAGACGCGCGATTCGAGTGTTCGTTGCATCAGGCCCTCCCCCGCGCTTCGACTGGCTGTCCTTTGTCGGAGCCGGGCTGTGGGGTGCGCCGTGCTTCGCGCCACTTGCGGTAGTCCTGATCCCGCCAAAGCACTTTCTTCAGGACGGCATTGACGACGTGGTCGGCGTTGCTCTCGATGAACCGAGCATAATCTTCGAGCAGTTCGTTGACCGGCTCTTCGAGTTTTACTTCCCGAGTCATGATTCCTGGTGCTTTCTTAACGATCGGCATGTTGTTCCTCCTCTTGTGTTCTGTGTTTCTTCCGAACTCCCTGTCACCGTGGAAAAAACAGCCGGCACGATTTACCGTGCCGCAGGGCGGGAGCGACCCCATGAACTTTTTGGGCGGCTGAAAGCCGAAAAAGTGGGGTCGCTCCCGCCCGATTTAGTGTTTTTTTCCACGGTGACTTTTGCTTGCATTGGTTCGCTATCTCCCACGCTTCCACGAAATTGCTCGCGCCACAGGGTGAAGAACTTGGCGAAGGCAAAGCTGAAGCATGTAGTTCTTACCGTCTTCATCCTTTCCCCTCAGGTTCCTGTTCAGGAGCCGCAATCCGGCGAAGCACTTCGGTGGCGAAATGCGCGGTGGCATGGCGATCGCTACCGCCGAAGTCCTGGCAGATATCGGATTCGGTTACTCGTCCGACTTTCCATCCGCGGTAGAGGTGTTCGAAGCGCTGGCCGGCAAATCGGGTTTTGGCCTGATTGCGGAAAATCAGATCGGCCTCGGTCAGAGACGCGTACTGGCTGAGGTCCCAGGCCTTGCGGATTTGGAAGTAGCGGAGGAGGTCTGCGGATACGTCCGATCCGAGTGGAATGGCCACCAGCGAATCGAATAGTTCTTTGGCCTTTTCGAAGTGGGAATCGAGTCTCGCCAGATAGAGAAAACGGAACTCGGAGAGCTGCCGAAACAGAGGCAGGTAGGCTTCGAGATGGTGCACAAATTCCGTGAGGTTAGCCTCTTGCCCTTGGACGTAGGTAAACGTCACCACAGGCGAAGAAGCGTCACTACTGACAAACATTGGAAGCTTATCGACGAAGTAGCGAACGGTGGGCTGGGAAGTTCTCTGTCCGTGATAGATCTTCGAGGGCAGAAAGTGATTCGGGGTTTTCAATTGATCGCAGAAAAAGCTGACTTTTTCCGGCTCGGTTTCCAGATACTTCCACTGCGGGTTCGAAAGGACAAAATCGAGCATTCCGATGCGCCGCTGGATGTATTCGATTTCGTGTTGGCGGCGATTGCGGATGTTCTCGCGGCCGATCTGGCGGTACAGCCGTCGGGAGAACAGGTGATAGACCGTTCCACTCTTCGGAAAGCGCTCGGTCCGGGCGTGGTGATTGGTGTGAAGTTTGTTCCAGAAGTCGGTCGTGCGCTGACCCCAATGGGTACCGGCGAAGGCAAGGAATTGACGTGCCACAAAGTAGCCGGAATGCGTCGCTACGATGTAGAGAAAGCGGGCTTCTGCATCGGTGTAGCCGAGGGCCTTCAATGCTTCGAGATGGGCTGGGGCGATGTTCATAGCGTGAGGATTCCTGCGGTGATTTCGCGTTCGTCAAGAACGCGGCGCAAACGCGATGCGTCGTCCGAACGCCCATAGAGCGAGAAGCCTGCGGCGGCTTTTTCCGCCATCGCCTGCGGTCTGTAGTCGCGCGTCGCGAGTTCCAGGCCCACATGACGCAGTTCGAGTTCCGGGGTCTCGTACTCGACGCGCAGATCGGGCACGGGAATCTTTCCATTCACCACCTGGAGGTGGTGCTTTTTGGCGACTTGACTTTTGCGGTCCGGGTCGTCTTTTTCCGGTCCCAGCAGGGCCAGATCGCGATTCAGATTCCGTTTGAGTTCATAGTCGAGGAGCACGCGGACCGGCCGGCTTCCGCCGCGCTCGATGCGGGCAGCCTCTTTCTGAAAGAGCCGGAAGAGATCGGCATCATGTTTGACTTCGCGCGGCTTCACCAAGCCGTGGTAGATGGGCTGAACGTCGGGGAATTGGTTCGTGTTCTTGAGAAGGTGGTGCCCGGCTTTCGTAAGGGTCACAACTCGCAGGGTCTTCTTCTGCGAGATTTCAACGGTCTTATCTCTGACCAGAGATTGCCGTGCGAGGTCGCGAATGTCCTTCTCCATACGTTCGCGATTCCCGCCGTAGGCATGCTTTGCGAGGTCCGACACTGCGATCACGCGGAACTTGCCGATTTCCTTGAGGGAGTGCATCTCGGAATCGCGGAGGAGGTACGCGCGGTCCCGGACGTAATGCACGCGCGGGGAAGCACTCTGTTCATCGCGGGTGGAATGCTGGTCCCGAGCTTCGGTGCTATCGCCACGGCCAGGGGCCTCCGGCGCGGAATTCCTACCGTCTCGTGCATCGGGAGCTGTTGATCTGTGCTGGCGTACGGAGCGGCGCGTGGACGTGTCGCGCGTGTCCAGCGCGTCTTGCGGATCGTGGGAAAAGGCGTCGCGCGACACTAGTTGAAATCCTCCTCGTTTACAGGAACGTGCATGTCCGCATGGCTGACGTTGAACTGCTTGTCGAGGTGCGAGAGTTTGCGCCCGGTATTCTTGAGAAAGAAGCGGCGGCCGATGGCGAGCGTAGCGCCAAACAGGTTCACAAAGAGGACCGCGAGGAAGATGAGAATCGTTGTTCCGCAGACGTGGTACAGGACCGCTTTGTAGCGGGCCATGAACTTCAACTGGTCAAGGAGCCAAAATCCGTAGCCCAGCAGGATGACGATGGTGAACAGCAGTGCGTTGGCGATCATCGTGAATTCCTCAGTTCCGGTGAGAGTTCTGGGAAGTGTTTCTCCACAAACCTTTTGCGTTTCCGGGAGCGGGCGGAAAGCGGGTAGCAACGGAGGCCTTCCAGAAGCGCGCCTGGGGTATCCGGGAGCAAGGACGAGCGGCTGGGATGTGGCGTTTGGGGGGGAGGAAACTTTGGTGGCGGGGACTAGCGTGGCGCGCGGAGGTTGGGCCGATGTTGCGCTGCGTCCGCCCGCGACCTCTTCGATTTGCGTGCTAACCCCGACTTTCATTTGAACGCCTCCCCGTTGGCTGCGGCTGCCGGAAGGAAAGCGGATGGCGATTGATGGGACGGCTGTATGCGCCGATTCCTGGACTTCCCCGTCCAGGCACACTTGGAGCGTGCGCTCCGTGTACAGCGTTGTCCCACAATCGCGTCCGTCCCCTCTAGCGGGTCGTACGCGACACAGAGCGAAACACCGAAGGAATCGGTTGCGCCCTGTCCGCGGGAGTTAACCGGCGAGAACTCCCCTCATCTATACAGAGGGGAAAAAACGGAAAAACCTCACCAACAAAATGCAACTTTTTTGGTTTTTACACTCTTGGTAGTTTGGGTGATCGGGTTTGCGGGCTTGGGTTGGAGTTTCTTGCTTTCATCCGCTGGAGGAATCCACTGTACGTCGTGTAACAAGGTGAACACAAGGCGATGTGGTCCAGAACTGGGTCTGCGACCTTCGTTGGTTGTTCGGCCAAAAGTCTTAATACATC
>CAVTLQ010000006.1:0-60292 GCA_963735525.1 uncultured Acidobacteriota bacterium
GAGTGGCGCCCTTTAGACTACTTAGTTTAGATGTCCGTTTCTCCTCGCCAAAGCGGATGGCCGCCTTCCCAAACAACGATCCCCGTATTCAGCCCGTGGGTGAGCTCCTTGAAGAGCCGAGCCCACTCGGCGTTCATTCCCGCTGCCGTTAGCGCTGGCTCCATCGCGTCCTCCGGTGCCTCCTGCACCGCGATCGGCTTTCCGACGGCGCGGGCTAGGGCCGCTGCGACGTCGCGCGGAGAGTACTCGCGCGGCCCCGCCAGCTCGATGACCCGCACCACCGGGAGCGGGGCGAGGATTGTTTAGAAGCGCACAGAAGGCAATGCCGTGGGGGCGTCAAAATCCGTCGACAAGCTGATTTCGCGCCAGTGGGCCGCGTCGGCTGCGCGCGTCGCCTCGGCTTCGCCGGCGAAGCGAACGGCGTCGCTGCCGATCAGAAGATGTGCAGGGAGACGATCGCTGGCAGCCAGGTGAAGGACAACCTGAGCTACCTTGACCGGGTCGCTGATCTCGTGCCCCCAATAAGACTTCAGCGCCTTGGCAACTGCGCCCACGGACGGTTCATAGTCCGGAAGCAGGTCAGGCGTGTCTTGGTTCGCGCGAACGCCCCAGTTCGTTCGCATCCCGCCCGGTTCGAGCGCGCACACTTTCACGCCAAACGGAGCCACTTCCTGGGCAAGGGATTCCGTAAATCCTCCCACGGCCCACTTCGCCGCGTGATACGGCGAACTGCCAGGCCGCGCCAACCGGCCGCCGACCGAGGATATCTGAAGAATGCACCCGCTCTTTTGCTTTCGCATGATCGGTATCGCCGCGCGGCTCACGTTGACGACTCCATAAAAATTAGTGTCAACCACCGCCTTGAACCGCTCCGAACTCAACTGCTCGAATGGTGCAATATCGCCGTAGCCTGCGTTATTGACGACGACATCGAGACGCCCGAACGCGGCCACCGCCATCTGCACGGCCGCCTGGGCGGCGCTTTCATCGACCACGTCGAGAGCCGCGGTCCGAACCTGATCCCCGTATTTCTTTACCAGGTCTTCGAGGCGGCGGGGATCGCGGGCGGTTGCAACGAGTGGATCGCCTGACGCGAGGACGGCTTCAGCGATGTTCCGGCCTAAACCGCTTGCGCTGCCCGTTACCAACCATGCTTTTGACATGAAACTTCTCCTTTTCCTTTTGTACCTCTGGGGAGCATAGTCGCCGATAATTGCCTTCGGCGGGTGGCCCACCCTTTCACGAGTGGCGCCCTTTAGACTACTTGAGATGTTCTTGGGTGGGTCCTTCTTTGCGTGGTTCACCTTTGAGTCTGGGTCCTGCCCCTTACGCGGTGACGGACTCGCCGACTTCCGCAACGCATCGACCTCCGATTTCTCCAGCAGCCGGTATCGCCCGCGCGGAATGCCCTCCAGGGTCAGCGGGCCAAGCGCCACGCGAATCCATTTCTCCACGGGATGCTGCTCCTTGAGCTGATGAGCCGGATGTCGGGATACCCCACATTTTGAAGCACATTCTTCGTATATCTCTCCCGGCTCGCGCCGTCAATCGCGGACCAGCCCTATTTGGGGCGAATCACGGACTAACCGGAAGTTGAGACGGATGGACGTGGTGGAGCTACAATGATCTTGCCGAGTGAAACGGAAGCAGGCTCTGCGGGGACGCAACCATGCTGAGGGATAGCCTGGTGGTCGTATCGATGCCTTGAAAATCCCCGCCCGAAGGGCGGAATACTCGCTAACGGGAAACGCCACCTCTCCATTTCAGGCTGAACCAACACAATATGAACGTACAACAACAAATCAAGAAGTATATTACCAGCCAATCGGAGCCAAAACGCAGTGACATGCGAGAGTTGCATCGGCTCACACTTCAAGTGTCACCAGAATGCAAATTATGGTTCTTCGATGGTAAAGACAGCAAAAATCATACTGTTTCCAACCCTACGATTGGATATGGATTTCACACAATAAAATATGCCAATGGAAAAAGTAGAGAGTTTTTTCAAATTGGTGTGAGCGGAAACAAAACCGGAATCTCTGTCTATATTCTTGGTCTCAAAGATAAGAAGTACTTAGCCAAAACGTATGGAAAAAAACTAGGCAAGGCGAGCGTGACCGGATATTGCATTCGGTTTAAAGCTCTAAAGGATATAAACGTTGATACGCTTGAAGCGGCAATACGATATGGGCTTGCAGCTCAGAATGAAAAAGGCAAGCTGATGAAATAATTCCACTGTTAAAGGCAAGCAGTTATCGATGTAAAGACGCTCCAGTATACGACCCCTACAGCCCTGACCCGCGCCACAAAGCCATTCTCTATAAAACGGGTCTCCCGCAATAGTCGTGCGGCTCTCTGTCAGCGCTCCTTGCCTTTCTCTGTTTGCCGTTGCCCACTGCGGAAGTATCACGGGCAATCCGGAAGTTGAGACGCATGGACGTGATGGAGCTACAATGACCTTGCCCCGAGGGGCGCATTACTCACTAACGGAAAACGCCACCTCTCCATTTTAGGTGCCGTTGCGAAGGATGCGTGCGCTCAAGAAGAATCTGGAGGAGTCGATGGGAAAGAAGGGCTACTGGGTGGTGTGCTACAAGTCCGTGTCGAGTCCGGCCACTGTTTCCGAATATGCGAAGCTTGCGGCGACCGCGCTGGCAGCCTTGGGAGGTCGCGTGATCGTTGGTGGCAAGCCTGCTAAGACCCACGAGGCGGGAGTAGATCAGTCGGTTGTCATCGTCGAGTTCGAGAACCTAGAAAAGGCGATCGCCGCGTATGAAAGTGACTTGTACAAGCCAGCGCTCAAAGTGTTCGACAACGCCGCGCAAAGAGATTTTCGTATCGTCGAAGGCCGATGACAGTTGAAACGGCGGTTCCAGCCACGAACCGGCGTCTTTTGCATCGCAAATGACGAATTAGAGGTCAAATCGGATACGGAGGTTTAGGCTGAACCAACACACGGTTACCAATCGAAGGCCTCCAACTTCTAACCGCTCTCGTTTTCCTACTCCCAGTTCCAATCCACGAACTGCTCGCGGAGAGCGGTCTTCTTGAATTTGCCGACGCTGGTGCGGGGAATTTCGCTTACAAAGACGAAGGCGTCGGGCAGTTGCCACTTGGCGAAAGACTGCGCGAGAAATTCGCGCAGCTCTTCCGGCGTGGCGCTGGCACCCTCTTTCAGAACGACCGCGGCGAGGGGCCGCTCCTGCCATTTCGGGTGGGGTATGCCGACGACGGCGGCTTCTTTTACCGCCGGATGGCCCATCAGCGTGTTCTCGAGGTCAACGGAGCTGATCCATTCGCCGCCGGACTTCACCAGATCCTTGGCGCGGTCCACGATCTTGATGAAGCCTTCGCTGTCGATCGTGGCGACGTCCCCGGTCTTGAACCAGCCGTCTTCGGTCCAGCGATGGGCTTCACCAGGCGCGTTGTAGTAGCTGCCCGCGACCCAAGGTCCCCGAACTTCGAGCTCGCCGGGGGTTTCTCCATCGCGCGGGGCTTCGATGCTTTGTCCGGCGGGGCCGTCGGGCTGCATCACGCGCAGCTCGATAAACGGAATGGGCCAGCCCTGCTTGCTGCGTACTTCGTACTGCTCGTCTGCGGTCCACTCGCGCATATGAGCTTTGAGTTTGCCGATCGTGGCGACCGGCGTGGTCTCCGTCATGCCCCACAAGTGCAAGATGTTCAAATTGTGTTTGTCCAGAGCGCGCATAAGCCGGACGGGTGGTGCAGTGCCTCCGCAGACAAGGCGCACCGGCGAGGGGAATTTCCAGCGGCCAGGATTTTTCTCGAGGGCGTAAAGCACGCTAAGCCACACGGTGGGCACTCCACACGCGAGCGTCACATGTTCCTGCTCGATCAAGTCCAGCACGCTTTCTGCGTCCACGTTGGGTCCGGGCAGAATCAGCCTTGCGCCGGTCATCACACAGGTGTAGGGCAAGCCCCAGGCGTTTGCGTGAAACATCGGGGCGACCGGAAGCACGGTGTCGTGGTGGCTGACCGCGAACGAATCGGCGATGGCGGAAGCAAACGAGTGCAGAACGAGCGCGCGGTGGGAGTAAATTACGCCCTTGGAAAAGCCGGTGGTGCCGGACGTGAAGCACATGGCGGCACCGTCGTTTTCATCGAGCTTGGGGTAGCGAAAATCGTCGCCGGCTTGCGCCAGCAGGTCTTCGTAATTCAGGAAGCCTTCCGGGATTTCACCGCCGCATCCGTAGGGCACCACGATCACGCGTTCGAACGGCGCCTCCTGCCGGAACTTTTCGTAGACCGGCAATAGCACATCGTCGATCAGCAGGAAGCGGTCGCCGGCATGCTTGGCGATGGCGGCAACTTCGTGGGGATGAAGCCGCAGATTCAGCGCATGCAGGATGCCGCCGGCACAGGGCACACCGAAGAACGCTTCCAGGTGGCCGGCGTGATTCCACATCATGGAAGCGACGCGGTCGCCGGGTTGCAAGCCGAGCTTCGTTAAAGCCGAGGCCAGCCGCCGGGCGCGGCGGTAGAAATCGCCGTAGCAGGTGCGCACGACGGAGCGGTCCGGGCGGCGCGAAACGATCTCGACGCGCGCAAACAGCTTCCCCGCGCGCTCCAGCAGCGTGGGGAGCGTCAGCGGAAAGTCCATCATCGTGCCGCGCATGCAAGCCTCGTCGGTGGAGCGGTGCGACCCTGGGCTAAGCTTGGGACAAAGCAGGCCAAACAGCCCATCCCTGAGTGAGCCGGCCCTGCGTGACGCCGCGAATTGTGCCGCATCCTATCACCAATGGCAGCCAGGGGTAACACCAGCGATGCACAGCGCAGGGATAGTACTTGCTCGTTCCAGCGTGAAAGTCTTTCCGGTTGCAAAAGGGGTTCTTTTTCGAGACCATGCAATGGACCGCTGAAGCGCCTGTCTCGCGCCCGTGGTGGCTCGGCTACCCGGACTGCCCGTGTACGACGATTGTCTCTTCGGCGCGCTCCGCGACTCGCAATTGGGTTCCGGACAGAAGGAGTGGGCAGGTGAAGAAGCTCTACATCGGGAATCTTCCGTTTTCGGCGACGGAAGATCAACTCCACGAATGGTTCTCGCAGATTGGCGTTACTCCCTCGGGTGTGAATCTGATCCGCGATCGTTTTACGGGACAATCCCGCGGCTTCGCCTTCGTCGAAGTAAACAATGACGAAGACGCGGACCGCGCGATCAATTCGTTGAACGGTCAGAATTTCGGCGGGCGAAACCTCGTGGTGAATGAAGCACGGCCCCAGGCTGAGCGCACCGGCGGCGGTGGCGGGCGCGGAGGTTACGGCGGCGGACGTGGCGGTCACGGCGGTGGTGGCGGCGGGCGCGGTGGCGGTGGTCACGGCGGCGGTGGCGGACGCGGCGGCGATCGTGGCGACCGCGGCAATCGCTGGTAAACAGACCCCTCCGGTTTTGAAACGCGGCTCACCCCAACGCGCGCCGGTTTATTTCCCTCCAAGAAGTTCTACGCGGTAGCTTTGTGTTTTGATCGTTCCGCGGAATCAACCGCAACGCAAGAAACGCGCTTCGCGGTGCCATCCGAAGGAGTGTGCGTGCGTTCCACTTTTCCTTGCGTGTAGCGGAAACGTTCCAGCGACACCGCATCCAGGCCGCGTTCGACCAGCGCCGCGACCTCAAGTTTTTCTTCTTCGGCATCCAACGCTTCCGGCGTCGCGTACAACGCCGGCGATTTCGATTGAAAAACCGGGCAACAGTCATGGAACGGCTCGGCGGAAATGTCGTGCGTGCCGATGCGCCGGGCCAGCTCCTGGATTTCGAGTTTGTCGTCGCCCACCAGCGGCCGGTAGAGCGGCAATCGGGCAATCGCGCCGACGGCCTGCATGTTTTGCAAGGTCTGCGAAGCCACTTGGCCGAGGCTGTCACCCGTGATGAGGCCCTTGGCTCCTCCGCGCAGCGCCAGGCGTTCGGCAATCCGCAGCATCAGCCGCCGGTACAGCAAAGTGCGGAAATGTTCCGGCGCGCGCGCCGCGATTTCCCGCTGCAGCGGCTCGAACGGCACCAAATACAGCCGGGTGGTGAACTGCCAGGGCACCAGCCGCTCGACCAGCTCGCGTGCCACATGCACCGAAGATTCCCCCGGGAGCGCGCCCCCTCCCCAGAAGTGCACGAAGCTCACATGCGCGCCGCGCTTCATCATCTTGAACGCGGCGACGGCGGAGTCGAAGCCGCCCGAGAGCAGGCACAGAAGCTTGCCGGCGGTGTTGGGCGGCATTCCGCCGGCGCCCGGAATCCTCCGCGCGTAGACCAGCACCGGCCCGCGGGTTACCTCGATGCGGCAGGTCAGCGCAGGATTCTTCAGGTCCACGCGAGCGGTGCGCCCGTCGGCTTGCAGTCTGTCGAAAAGATAGCCGCCTACTTCGCGCTCCAGCGCCATCGCGTTCAGCGGAAAACTCTTGTCGCTGCGCCTGGCGCGCACGGCGAACGTCGCGAATTGCTCGCGGCGAACTTCTTCCCACGCGGCGGCGCGGATCGGTGCCATCAGAGCGTCTTGCGTGGATTCTCTTGCGCCGGGCGCGCGGCCGATGACGCGCGCGACGCCTAAGTGCGAGATTCCCGATACGCGCTCCAGGCGTCGCAGGGCTTCTTCCAGGTTCGCAGCATCGCCAAGCTCGATCACCAGTCGATCGGCGGGTTGCGAGATGCGTGTGATGGCGATGCCTTCTAACGAGCGTCGTAGCGCTTCGCGCAACTTGTGGAGGAAAAAACTACGATTGCCTTTTTTCAGCCACAGTTCGTGGTAGTGAACCACGATTGTTTTCGTGCCCCCGACCTGCTCGAAGTCGAAATTTGCGGTAGCCATTAGTTTTCTCTGGCCAGGACCGGTCGATGCGCGTAGTATACAGCCGCTTATCGAGTGCTTCGCAGGCACAAATGATCGGTCCCCCCTCCCGGTTCCTGCGCAAGCGCCAGCTTTGCGACCAAAGCTGAGGTCCGCGAAACAATTAACCCGGTAACGGGTTTGGAACAGTAGGCGAGGAAATGTCTCGCCAAGCAGGTGCAGCCGTATATCTTTAGCAGGCGCCGTCGGGCCGGCAGAGGTCTACAGGGTTTCACCCAAGCAAGTACGGAAAAAATGAGGTGAACCCGAAAGCCTGGCTGTGCATCCAACGGGACAGCAGCAAGACGTATATAGAGTATGGGAAGCGCGATAGAAATCGAATGACTACTTGGCACAAACGCGATTGGCAACAGTTTTACGAACTGGCGCGCCGTCCCTGGCAGCGTCACCGCCCGCCCCGGCCGGTGTATCCGACGGGGCTGAACCGCGTGTTGCCCGCGCAGGGTTTCAGCTTGTCCGAGCTCGATGATGCCGGCGTCGATCTGGATTTGGCCGAGCGCCTCGGCTTGCCGGTCGATGCCGGACGCATCGGTGCGTACGGCCCCAATGTGACCGTTCTGCGCGACTTCGTGCGCTCTTCCCGCCAGCCGCTTTAATCCGTTAATTCTTTCCGGATTTTTTCAGTACACCCTTCACCACCGCTTCTATTTATCTGCCGACGTCGATTGCCTTGTGGCACAGCCATTCCTGTTTACCCTGCTTGCCCTGAGAACGAAGGAGTCAAGGCTGTGTTCTTGCACTCGCGCTAAGATACCGGCTATTCCGAGGTCGCACCATGAAGCCTCTGCTGGTTGCATTCTTGTTGGCGTTTGCTCGCGCTCCCCGCCGCACAGCCGCCGGACTATTCCATTCAGGCGATCCGGCTCGCGAACTCTCCCGGCGATTCCGTCGCGGACATGGTCATGGGCGCACCCAAGGACGAGAAGATCGATACCATTTACGCGCTTTGGCTGATCCGCGGTGGAGGCCGGAATATTCTCTTTGACAGCGGCTTTCACCGCGAACGCTGGTTCAAGGAGTGGACGATCAAGGACTACCTGCGGCCGGACGAAGCCGTCCGGCTTGCCGGCGTGAAGCCCGAAGAAGTCACCGATGTGGTGATCAGCCACGCGCATTGGGATCATATGGGCGGAATCGATCTTTTTCCGAAGGCCACGGTGTGGATTCAAAAGGAAGAGTTTCGCTACTACACGGGAGAAGCCTGGCAGCCCGGCGGGAGCCACGGCGGGATTGATCCCGACGACGTCCGCGAGCTTGTGCGGATCAACACGGAAGGGCGGCTGCGTCTGGTCGATGGCGATGATGTCGAGATCTTTCCCGGCATCCGCGCCTATACCGGCGCCCGCCACACCTACGCTTCGCAATACCTGCGAGTCGACGGCACTCCTCCCTTCGTGCTCGCCTCGGACAGCGTCTATCTCTATCGCAACCTCACCAGCCGCCTTGCCAGCGCGACCTTCAGCGATGCCGATCACGCCGCCAACGTCGCCGCCCAACGCCGCATGATCGAACTGGCCGGCTCCCCCGATCGCATCGTCCCCGGCCACGACGCCCTGCAATTCCAGCGTTTCCCGATCCAGGGCCGAATCGCGCAGATCCGCTAGCCGCCGCGGCAGGCGCGCTTTGCTTGGCGGCTAGACAAGGTAGTGGTGTCATTTGCCGAGAATCAAGGAAATGAACGTGAAAGAGGCGAAAATGCCGATTCCCCAGAGGAAGAGGTTTTGACACGCGCGAGCATATTTCTTTCCTTCGTTTTTGCTCCACTCATCATTGGACTCTAGTCTGCTTTTTACTATCGTCGATATGGTCTTCAGACCGCAATATATCGAAAGGACGAGAGCAAGCCATGAGGCAAGAAGGACTAAGAGTATGTATGAAGGTCCTCGTGGAAGCTTATCGATAAAAGTGGCACTTAGTGCCAGGACTCCAGCGCTTAAGGTTATTAGCTGCTTTATGAGTTCAAGCGCAACTTCGTCAGCCTTGGTCCCACTCATATCCAGGTACCAGCTCCCTTTGCATAAAGATAAATTTGGTCGTTCCCTCGTTCGCCCAGAGATCTAACCCTTTTGAAATGGAAACGCTCCATGGTCTCGTGTGTCTCTTCAGTTGTGAACTCACGGTAGAAAGAATGATGTTCTCGATCAGGCCACTTAAAATACCCATCTTTGACTCGGTGCTCGGGTAAAGCTCCTTCCATCTGGTTATATCTGGACATGTACAAAAGATATGCATCGTCACTTAGTTTCTTATAGAGATGCTTAAGAACTTTTTCCCGTTCATCGTGAAGAGGCATGACTTGAAGCACATAGCAGAGCAATGCAGCATCAAATTTCCGATCATCACTAATGAAGTCCTTTGGATAAATCAGTTTTGAGAAGTTGGGGTGCGCCGTAGCCTTAGCAAGTGCTTGTTGGCAAATCGGCCTGACGAAATTCTCCTCAAATTCAACAGCGCAAACCTGGAAACCAGCTTTCAGAAGAGGAAACGTATGCCGAAGTGCGCCGGCCCCAAAATCTACTATTTTCTGAACATCTTTCTTTCTTAAGAACTTGACCAGTTCGGTGACTGCTTTGTTGGGTGGCAGGCCAGGACTTACGGAAGAGGTGACATCTATGAGAATGTTTTTGCCACGATGGGAGGTCAATCGATATATTGGTTTTTTCCAGATAGACATAGTGGCCCCGACAAATCTCGGTGATGCCCTCAAAGAGGGCAACCTCATCCCTAATGGAAAAAAACTGTTCCGGGCCGCTTGCATCTGTAGGCACCAATCCTGTAGGATTTTGGGTGCCATCCAAATAGACGATTTCGCAAAGGCCCGACTCTGAATCGGGCCCTTGCAATCTTAACTCGTAATTCTAGCATTTCCACCCAATTAAATTAGCTATTTCTTCAATTGAACATATGTGGTCTGCGATACCGGCCGCCATTGCCGGAGTCACGCGAAGCGACGAATGAATCCGGAAAAAGTTGTAGTGTGCAAAATGCAGGGCAAGTGCCGCTCGCATATTTTCGATCTTGCGTGAGAATGCATTGGTCAAACGAGTGAAGCGTCGCATTTGCATGCGAACGGTCAAATTTTGGCGCTCGACGTGAGAAGTAGAAATGCGCGTTACAGCCGGGAGCGAGGCCTTTTTTTTTTATTGAGTCTATAAGTATAGCTGGCATAAGCTGGCATTGTAGAGAGATATTTTAACTTCATGCTTGCTTGGTGGCGCTGGCATGGTATACTGCTTCCGAGGTGGAAGGAATGGCTGAAGAAAAATCCAAAGAGGTGATGCAGGCAGACAGAGCCTCAAAAGGCGGCCAAGCTCGAATGCAGAGCCTCTCGAAAGAAGAAAGGCAAAAACTGGCATCCGCTGGGGCAAAAGCCAGATGGCGGAAGAGAAATATGCCCGGGGATAATGCCAGCCAACAGTACTCCCCTATTGTCTTATCCACTGAAAACACAGCACTTCCTAAGGCTAAATGGCCCGGGAATCTCAGTATCGGTGATGTTGAAATTCCGGTCTATGTTCTTGACGACCGCCGAAGGATTGTCAGTCGTACTGGCGCTACGACAGTGCTGACCGTTGGCAAAGGTGGCGGAAATCTAGAGAGCTATTTGACCGTGAAGGCGATTGAGAAGTTTATGCCCGAGAACTTGCAAGATCGGATGATCGACTTTGAGATACAGCAAGTCGTCAACAAATCCGTCAAGGGAATGACTGCTGAGACGTTCCTTGAGATTTGTGGGGCTTATGTCCGAGCTTGGCAAGAGGGCGGCTTGAGTGAAGCGCAGATCGCAATCGCAAAGCGGGCGGCGATGTTCCTGACCGCTTGTTCAAAGGTTGGGTTGATCGCGCTGATTGACGAGGCTACAGGCTACCAATATCGTCGCGCCGAAGAGGAACTGCAATTAAAGCTCAGAATATTCTTGCTGGAAGAGATGCGGAAATGGGAACGAACGTTTCCCAATGAATTATGGGAACAATTCGGGCGGCTCACCAATTGGAAAGGTTCAGTGAATCAACGGCCTAAATATTGGGGAAAACTTGTTATGGAGCTTATCTACGAATATCTTGACCCGGATGTCGCGCAATGGCTCAGAGACAATGCTCCCACGCCGAAGCACGGACAGAATTATCATCAATGGCTCACGAGCCAATTCGGCCTAAAAAAGCTTATTGAGCATATTTGGAAAGTGATTGGAGTTTCGAGCACCTGCGAAAACATGGACGAGTTGAAATATCGAATGGAGCAGATATACGGGAAGAAAGCTGGATTCCAATATGCGCTCCGTCTTGTACCCAATGACAGGCGGCTCATCGAATGAGTACGTGGCGGCCCACTCTGGCGAGGCCGCCACCACCGATCAAAGGCAAATGACACCACTACCCTAGACAACGATGGTTTGTATGACGCCGAAGAGTCGCGTAAAATAGGGTTTCGCGCATACGCCTATGGCCTCACCGTTCAACATCATCTCCAACACTTCGCCGGCGATGCCGTTGCCGTCGCCCGGGGCGCACCCCCGGCCCGATTGGCTGCGCGTCAAATTCTTCGGCGGCGAGCGCTACCAGGACCTGAAGCGCATCATGCGCACCCTCGACCTGCACACCGTGTGCGAAAGCGCGCGCTGCCCGAACATGGGTGAGTGCTGGGAGCATGGCACGGCGACGTTCATGATTCTGGGCGACATCTGCACGCGCGCGTGTGGCTTTTGCGCGGTGCCATCGGGCAAACCAGTAGGGCCGCCCGACGAGGAAGAGCCCTATCGCGTCGCCGAGGCAGTCGCGCGGATGGGCTTGCGGTACGCCGTGGTGACCTCCGTCAACCGCGACGATCAGCCCGACGGCGGCGCGCACCTCTTTGCGCGCACCATCGAGGAAATCCGCCGCCGCGTGCCGGGCTGCAAGGTGGAAGTGCTGATCCCCGATTTTCGCGGCGACTGGAATGCCTTAGACAAGGTCTTGGCCACGCGGCCCGACGTCCTGAATCACAACACCGAAACCGTGCCGCGGCTCTATCGCCAGGTGCGCAAAGGCGCGCTCTACGAGCGGTCACTGGAACTCCTGCGCCGGGCCAAGCAGGCGCATCCGGAAATCCCCACCAAGACGGGACTCATGCTTGGCCTCGGCGAAGAAAAAACCGAAGTTCTAGCCACGTTGCAGGATCTTGCCGCCCAAGGAACCGACATCCTCACCCTGGGGCAATATCTCCAACCCACGCGGGAACACTTACCCATCGTGCGGTACGTCCACCCCGATGAATTCGCCGAATTTAAGGTTCTGGGCGAAGCCATGGGCTTCAAGCATGTCGAGGCCGGCCCGCTCGTCCGCTCTTCGTACCACGCGTTCGAACAAACCGAAGCCGCCCGCAGCTAGTTCGTCGATCCGCCTGCGCTTTAGGTGCCGCGAGAAATGATTCCACTGATGTGCATCCAGGAGAAGGTCGTCAAGGCGGTCGACAGCCCGCGTCAATCGACGCTCGAAAACTTTTATTTTGGCGCGACGCTAGCCCAGTCTGTAAACGGCACCGCTCGGCCGCCGACTATCACCGTGGGAATCACATGATCGAATCCCTTGTGATCCTTCGGCGAGTAATCCAACTTGAGGTCTGGCCCGAGCCCAAGGTCCATCTCGTGGATCGACTCAATGCCGTGAACTAAGCCCTCGCGCGTCAGCTCTTTTCCAGCGCGCTTCAGACCCTCCACCAGAACCATGGCATCCACGAATCCTTCCAGGCTCACGAAACTCGGCCGCTCCGACGGAAAATACTGTGCTAACGAACGCCGGTAGAGCGCAACGCTCTTCAGATCGGTCAGGTAATACGGCGGCACAACCTGCGTGATTACCGTCCCGTCCGCATCGGTGCCGGCCTCTGCAATCAGTTCATCGGTGCCTACAAAGGAGACGGTCAGGAAAAGCGGCTTCCAGCCGTCAACATGGGCCCGCTTCAAGATCGGAGCCACGGTATTGGGCGGCCCCACGACCACCACCGCCTGTGGATTGGCGGCGCGCACACTGTTGATCGCGCCACTCACGTTCGAGGTTTGCCGCGGGTACGAGGCAACCGCGATGGGCTCCGATTGGTGCGCTTTCAGCGCCTCCTTCACGCCGTCCAGCACCGCCGCGCCGAAAGCGTCATCGGGATAGATCACGCCAATCTTGCGATAATTCAAGGTCTTCCACACGCCGTCGATTTGCTCGCGCGTTTCGTCAAAGTAAGACGCGCGCACGTTCACAACCCAGTGCCGCAGCGGCACGTACAGGGTTTGTGCGCCCGTGAACAGACCCACGACGGGAATCTTGTTCGCTTCCGCCATGGGCAGGTACTTCACCGCCGTGGGAGTGCCCACGAAGAATCCCAGCGCGAAGACTTTGTCGGCCATCAGCTGGTCGAAGCAAGCCTGCGTCTTAGCAGGGTCGTAGCTGTCGTCGTAGGCCACAAGGCGCAGCTTTCTTCCGTGCACGCCGCCTTCTTCGTTGACCAGACTGAAGTATGTTTTCGCTCCATCCACGGTTTGCGTGCCGAGCGTACGCGAAGGGCCTTCCAGCGCCGAGCACGACCCGATGAGAATCTCTTTGTCGGTCACTCCCGGGGCGTTTTGCCCCCAGGCAGGCGCCGCGGCGCAAAGAAGACAAGCGAGCAAGTAACCGCTGAGTCGCGGGGAAGCCGGCTTTCTGATTTTCATTTCGCACCCAATCTCGAAAAGATGAGCCCGGACGAAGAAAAATCTCTCTACGCCGATATTGAGATGCAAAGTTGCTCGCTGTCAACGCGCGTGAGCGGTGGCGGAGCGAACAGGTAAGGAGAGGCGCAAGCTAAGAGATACTTCAGGCACACCCCTGCGCGTGAATTTGCGCAGGGAACTCCAACAGGCAGGGAATACTAGGAGCGGCCGACAGCCGCGGCAGCCGCCGCGGCTTTCTTGGCGGCCTTAGCGGCAGTCGAGGCCTTGCGGCGCCTCTTCGTTTTTGGCGGCGTGGCCGGCGCTTCCCCGATGAGCTCCGCCGTCATGATGCTGGTGACGAACAACTTGGGCCCGTGGTCGTCAAAATCTACCGCGGTACGTTCTTGATCGGATGAGGTCACCACACCCAGTCCGTACACTTCATGTTTGATGGTCTGACCTTCTTGCATTGTTTGCACGACGTCCTCCCGGACCGCGCACTCGGCGCTGAAGAAACTCTTTTGCGCGAGTGTCCCGGTTTCGGCCGGGACACCCACGATCGACAGGCTAAAGACTTGTAACGTTCTCTGCCTGAAGGCCCTTGGGGCCTTTCTTTACTTCAAACTCCACCGCTTGACCCTCGTTCAGGGACTTGTAGCCGTCCATCTGAATCGCGGAGAAGTGCACAAAAACATCCTCTCCTGTTTGCCGCTGGATGAAGCCGTAACCCTTGGAAGCATTGAACCACTTCACTGTTCCTTGTTCCTTCACTGCCACTACCTCGCACGAGTTGGAATTGCTTTGCCTCTCTTGGTCGGTTCTTGTGGCGACCGCCGGCGGCCAACGTCTTGGTTACCGCCAAGCGCCCCTGTCTCCCAAGTGCCGTGACACCCTCCAGCCCGAAAAAAAAGGCTGCAAAGTCTTGTCCTTGCAGCTCCTTCTGAACGAGTCAAAAGGTATTACAAGAGCAACAAACGCTTGGAGAATAGTACCACAAAAAAGGGGGTTTGTCCACGGCCCGCAGCCCGCCTGTCGATGCCGGGAGGGCTCTGTAACCGTATGTAGATGGAGGGTTTAACTCGACTCAAGGGCTGGTTATGCAAAACGGAAGGGTCGAAAAGGTACTATTCCAGAGATTCCGGTTGGAGGCTCAATCCTCCCTCGCCGGTGGCCTTCTTGGCCCAGTATTTGCCCACCCAGGCCTCCCAGCTCTTTCCTGCGGCAGGATCGCGGCCGGAAAAGGCAAGCGCCGCAATATCGGCATAGGCAATTTTGACACGCTGGTTGGAGTCCTTCGGGAGCAAACGGACAAAGGAGGCGGCAAGGGTTGCGCCGGTAACGCGATCAAAAATATACCCTTCTATCTTCGTGCCATCCCGCCGCGTGACGGTCACATCGCCGCGATAGTCGAACGCCTTTTCCAGGGCGTCGCGAACTTCGTCTTCCGTGGCGAGGTCCGGCACCCACCCTTCGATGCTCTGGCGCGCAGTTCCCGGCGCGACTTCCAGTTTATCGGGATCGATCGCAGGGTTTGCCGTGCCTGGCCGAGGGACGTGGGTCGGGGCGCTCACGCGCGCGTCTCTTCGAGCTGGTTGTTGTCCGCGCTGATCTGCACCAGCGGATTGAAGGCGTGCACCGGCTTCACGGGTTCATTCAACATCGCCAGCGCGTCCGGATCTTCGTGCTTGGTGGAGAAGGTAGCTTTGGCGGCGGCCCAAAGTCCGCGCAAGCCGCTGAAAGTATGATCCATCGCCGACGCTTCATATCCGCTGTGCACCATGCAATTGGCGCACTTGGGATTGCCGGATTCGGTGCCGTAATTTTCCCACTGCGTCGCGTCCAGCAGCTCTTGGAAGGTGTCCGCATAGCCGTCCTGCAGCAAGTAGCAGGGCTTCTGCCAGCCAAAAATGTTGTAGGTGGGCATGCCCCACGGGGTACAGGAGTACTGTTGCTTGCCCATCAGAAATTCCAAGAAGAGCTGCGACTGATTGAACTGCCAGGTTGGCTTGCGATTCGACAGGATCGCGCGGAAAAGCCGCCGCGTCCGGGCCCGGCCCAGGAAGTGCTTTTGATCCGGGGCTTTATCGTAGGAATAGCCGGGCGAGAGCATCATGCCCTCGACGCCCAGCTCCATCATTTCATCAAAGAAGGCGCGCACGCTTTTGGGATCGGCGCCGTCGAAGAGCGTGGTATTGGTCGTTACGCGGAAGCCGCGCTTCAGCGCTTCCCGGATTCCGTCGATCGCCAGATCGAAGCCGCCTTCGCGGCATACGGAAAAGTCATGGTGTTCCCGTTCGCCATCGACGTGCACCGAAAACGTCAGGTATTTGCTCGGCTTGAACAAGTCGAGCTTTTCCTTCAGCAGCAGCGCGTTCGTGCACAGGTAGATATATTTCTTGCGGGCCACCAGGCCTTCGACGATCTTGTCGATCTGCGAATGCATCAGCGGCTCGCCGCCGGGGATCGACACCATCGGCGTCCCGCACTCGTCCACCGCTTTGAAGCACTCTTCCGGGCTAAGTTCCTTCTTCAGAATGTGCGCGGGATACTGTATTTTTCCACAACCCGCGCAGGCCAGGTTGCAGCGAAACAGCGGCTCCAGCATCAGCACAAACGGATAGCGCTTGCGTCCCCGCAGCTTCTGCTTCAGGACGTAGGTGGCCACCGCCCAACCCTGTGAAACTGGTACCGGCATGATTTTCCCGCTTAAGTCCTTATCCGTAAGCCTTCGACTGAAAAGGGGGGCAATTCCGGCAGCCCCCCAGAACTCCTATTGTAACCGAGAATCCCCCGATTCCTAGACCGTACTTTCTTCTGATGCTGGAGCACGTCCCATGGTGGCACATGGAGTGCGGGAGCTTGCTCCCGCCTTTACGGTCTAGGAGCTGGCAGCAGTGTACGTTGCGGCCGCTGGTTGACCTGCGAAACCACGGGCGCTCTTGGAGCGTTTAGACGCAGGCAACTTTTGTGACGCGGCGACACGCGTTAAGGCGGCGGCAGCCGCCGCACTCCATAAGGCGTAGAATCCCGACTTGTCGGAGACTCAAGCGGTCGCTGCAGCCATGCCTAGAGATAGCCTTATTTCTCTGTTCGGGGAGTTTGCGCGCTACGGGCGCGACGTTGCGGTTGTGCAGCGGCGCGGCTATCGGCGCGAGGCGTGGAGTTACGCGAAGCTGGCTGGGGTGGCGTTTTCTTGCGCCGAGGAGCTGAAAGAACACGGCGTGCGCACCGGCGATCGCGTTCTCCTCTGGGGGCCGAACAGCGCGGAGTGGATGGCGGCGTTTTGGGGGTGCTTGCTGCGCGGAGCCGTCGCCGTGCCAATGGACGACGGCGCTACTGTGGGGTTTGCGGCGCGCGTTGCACGTGAAACGTCGGTCAAGCTGGTCATCGCCGCCCGCGACAAGCCGGAACTGGATGCTGCAGTCCCAACGCTGAAACTGGAGGATTTGGCCGACAATGCGCGCCGTCCGCGGGTGGTCGCCACTCCGCAGTTCCGCGACGAGTCACCGAAGCCAATCTACGAATCCGTGGCCGACGAGCCGGTGACGCGAAATCACGTCGCGCAGATTCTCTTCACCTCCGGCACGACGGCGGAGCCGCGCGGCGTGGTTCTGACGCACGGCAATTTTCTGGCGAATCTGGAGCCGCTCGAGCGCGGGATCAATCCGTATCGAAAATACGAAAGGTGGTTACATCCGTTGCGTTTTGTGACGCTGGTGCCGCTCAGCCACGTCTTCGGGCAATTCATGGCGCTGTTCGTGCCGCCGCTGTTGGGCGCCACCGTAGTGTTTGAGCCGTCCGCGAATCCTGCCGAGATCGTCCGCACGATCCAGCGCGAACGCGCGACCGCGCTGATTGCCGTGCCGCGCATGCTCGATGGTTTGCGGGCGGGCTTGCTCCGCGACCTCGACGCGCACGGACAAGGTGAACGGTTCGGCCAGGCATTTGCCGCGGCAGAGGGCCGGAAGTTTCTTGGACGCGCGTGGAGGTTCCGGCAAATTCACCGGCGATTCGGCTGGAAATTCTGGGCGTTCATATCCGGAGGGGCGGCGCTGTCGGGCGAGACGGAGGAGTTTTTCAAACGCCTGGGATATGCCGTAGTGCAGGGCTACGGCATGACGGAAACCGCGTCGCTGATCAGCTTGAATCATCCGTTTCGCGCGGCGCAAGGCTCGATCGGAAAGGTTCTGCCCGGCCGGGAATTCCGCCTGGCGGAGGATGGCGAAATTCTGGTGCGCGGTGAAAACGTCGCGTCGGGATATTGGGAGGCGGGAGCGCTGCGGCCTGCCGGGGAGCGCGACCGGCCTGCCACGGCAGGCGGGCCCGGCGAGGCGGGCTGGCTGCGCACCGGCGACGTCGGAGAGATGGACGCTGAGGGCAACCTTCGTTTTCGCGGCCGAAAGAAAAACGTCATCGTCACGCCCGCGGGGCTCAACATTTATCCCGAAGATTTGGAAGCGGCGTTGCGGAAGCAGCCCGGCGTTCGCGATTCCGTGGTCGTGCCCATCGAGCAAGCTGGGAACGCCGAGCCCTGCGCGGCGCTTTTGCTGTCCGATGCTGCAAATACGAACGACTCGAACGAGATGGCCGGGCGGCAAGCCGTGGAAGGCGCGAACCGTTCGCTTGCGGAATATCAGCGCATGCGCTCTTGGATTGTTTGGCCGGACGCGGATTTTCCCCGCACTCCGACGGGCAAGCCGCGGCTTGCCGCCATCGCCGCCCGAAGCTTGCAGCTGTTGAGCGGGCAGCGGGGCGAAAGAGGAAGCAAGGCGCCCGCTTCGGAAAGCGGCCGCTACACTTCTAGCGGCGGAGTTGCCGATCTGATCGCGAAGTTCGGCGATGGCGGAGGTCCGCAAGATCTCGAACGCGAACTCTCGCTCACCTCACTCGATCGCGTGGAATTGATGAGCGCGCTGGAAGAGCGCTACCAGGTGGAGCTGAGTGAAACGAAATTCGCGGAGGCGAAAACCGTCGGCGATGTGGAACGTCTCCTGCGCGAGCCAGCCGTCCGGCGATCCGACTACGTCTATCCGCGCTGGACGCAGCGCGCGCCGGTGCGCTGGCTGCGCTTGGCGGTGTATTACGCGCTGGTGTGGCCGGCGACGCAGATTCTCGGCCATCCGAAAATTGTGGGCCGCGAAAGTTTGCGCGACTTGCGCGGGCCGGTGCTGATCGTGTCGAACCACATCACGCGACGCGCCGACATCGGGCTAATCCTTGCCGCGCTGCCGCTACGATTCCGGCATTATCTCGCGACGGCGATCGGCGGCGAAACGCTACGGAACATGCGCCGGCCGCCGCGCGAATGGTTTTTCGCCAAGCGCTGGGCGTATCAACTCGGCTACGGGCTGGTGATCGCGCTTTTTAATGTTTTTCCGTTGCCGCAATTTTCCGGTTTTCGCGAAAGCTTCCGCTACGCCGGCGAGTCCGCGGATCGCGGTTACAGCGTGCTGATTTTCCCGGAAGGCGAAGTGAACGATTCGGCCACGGGCGAGATGGCCGAGTTTCGGGGCGGCATCGGCTTGCTCGCAGAGAACTTGCGCGTGCCCATCGTACCGGTGCGCCTGGACGGCGTCTGGAAAATGAAGCGCGAGCGGCGGCGTTTGGCGCGTCTCGGCGAAATTACGGTTCGCATCGGGGCGCCGGTGGTGTTTCCACCGGGCACTTCCGCCGATGAAATCGCGCGGCAACTCGAATCACTGGTGCGCACGATGTGAGTCTGGAATAGTGCACTTAGCTGAGGCGCACAGCCAGAAATGGCTGTGCCACAAGAGTTTTTCGGCACACTGTGAAGCCGCGACCCGCAGGGCTTTCGGGATTTTTCAGCGACCTGCTTGCGGTTTCAGCGGGGCCGAAGCGCGCACGTTGAATTCGGCCACCGTCGTGGCGAGCGCTTGTGGCGCGGGACGTTGATCGGGCGGCAGCTCGAGCCAGTGACGCACGGACTCGTGGATGCTTCCTATGCAACAGCGCGCTGCAAGGGGCGCGTCCGGTGTTTGCGGCGACAACGCCAATCGCGCGAGGAGTTCCTCGAAGAAGCGGGACTGGTTGTCGAGGATGGCGCGGCGGACCTGCTCGAGACGGGTGCTGAGACCGGCGGATTCCACGAGGAGAATGCGTGCGCCGGCGGAGTTGCGGGTCAGGAGCAGGACGAGGTACTCGATGGCATCGCGCAACTGTAGTTGCGGGTCGTCTGGTGGGGAGCCGGGCGCGGTACCGGGGGCTGCGGCGCCGACGATGGCCGCGTGAAAGGCGTCGGCGAATACTTGCAATGCTGCGGCAAAGACGTCTTCCTTGCTGCGGAAGTAAAAATAAAAGCTGCCGGTGGAACTGCGGGCGGCCTTGACTATCATGGGAACGGTGGTGGCGTGGTAGCCACGCTCGGCGAAGAGGGTAACGGCGGCCTGCAGCAATATGTGGCGGTGAATCCGCTTGCGCTTGGCCATTTTATGGGTGGTGCGGTAGGACATGGCATTACCTCAAATCTGCGCGGCAAGGATAGAACGACGTGTCGTTCTATCCTTGGAGGCAGAGGATTTTTGGTTCGATCAGGTGCAGGGGCGAGAATCGGCCCTCAGTGGCTCGTGGCGCGAGGTGAGAAAGCGCCCGCTTCGGAAAGCGGCCGCTACAGCTGCGCTTTTCGATTGGTGTTGAAAACACTGGACTTGGGTCCTTTTAAGGTCTGGTCTTCTTGCGTTGCGGCAAGGGGTGTGCCGGTGTTGGCGCCCGGGCCCTTCGAGGCTCCCTTCGTTCCTGTGGGCAAGGACTGGGGAAGCTGAGTTGCCAGACTGGTTGATTCTTGGCTGGTTGTGGCGGCACAGACCCTTCGAGGCTCAGGGTGAACAAGAGTGTCTGTGCTACCTGGAGGAACGGTTGAAAGCCATGCCCGGAAACCCGAGTTGGGACACGAAAAGAAAAAGCGCCCGCGGGATGGAACTCCCGGTCGGGCGCAGGTTTCTACGGGATTAGTATACCACACTCGGCCCTGAGTCTAGAGGGTGAGTGGGGTGAAAGTTGAACTTGGTTGGCGAGAGGGGCGCAGCATGCTGCGCCCCTACTTTTGATTCTGTGGCAAAATAGGGGTTTGTTGGGATGAGCGATGGCGCAACGGACGATTTTGGAAGCGGAACGGCCTGTGAAAGCGGGGAAGGCGGCTAAGAAAAACGCCAAGAATGGCGAGGAGCGGGAGCGCGTTTTCGAGGCGTTCCGGCGGTGGGGATATTTGGAGGCGGATCTCGATCCGCTGGGCTTGCTTAAGCCGCTCAAGTACGCCGATCTGGAGCTGACTGGGGCTGCGGCCGATGAGGCACGGCGCATCTACACCGGGACAATTGGCGCGGAATTCATGCATTTGCCGGAGCCGGAGCGCCGGCGGTGGATTGCGGAACGACTTGAAGGGGCGGAGCCCGAGGTCGACCAGAGGAAAATTCTGGAGCGGCTGGTTCGTGCGGACCTTTTCGAGCAGGTGTTGCAGGCGCGCTACCTGGGCACAAAGCGGTTTTCACTGGAAGGTGTAACCGCGCTGATTCCTTTGCTCGATTCCATTCTGGATACCGCGGGCGAATTCGGAGCCATCGATTCCATCATGGCCATGAGCCATCGCGGGCGGCTGAACGTGATGGTGCATGCGGCGTGCAAGCCGCCGCACGAAGTGGTAGCGGGGTTCGAGGATGTCGATCCGCGGAGCGTGCTTGGCGCGGGCGACGTGAAGTATCACGTGGGAGCGACGGGAGCGTACGTCACGTCGGGCGGAAAATCGATCAATATTCACATCGTCTCGAATCCGAGCCATCTGGAAGCGGTGGATCCGGTGGCGATGGGCCGGGCGCGCGCGAAACAGACGCGGCACGGAGCGGATGGGCCGGTCGTCGATCGAACCCGCGAATCGCTAAATAAAGTGTGGCCGATCGTGATGCACGGAGACGCGGCGTTCGCCGGCCAGGGAATTTGGGCGGAGACGCTCAATCTTGCGGACCTGAAGGGCTACACCGTGGGCGGCACGGTGCACATCGTGGTCAACAATTTGATCGGCTTCACGACGCCGCCGGTGCAGGAGCATTCCGCGCGCTTCGCTTCGGACATCGCCAGACGGCAGAGCGTGCCGGTGTTTCACGTGAATGCGGAGGACCCCGACGCGGTGGTGCGCGTGGGACGGCTGGCGGCGGAGTATCGCGCGACATTCGGCAGCGACGTGGTGGTGGACATCATCGGCTACCGGCGTCACGGCCACAGCGAGGTGGATGACCCGACCATCACGCAGCCGCTGACCTACGCGCGCATCAAGAACCATGCTCCGCTGTGGAAGATTTATGCCGAGCGCACCGGCATCGACGCGACCGGAATCACCGAGGCGGTGCGCAAAGAATACGAAGAAGAGCAGAGCAAAGCGCACGCGCTGAAGAAAATGCCGCACCTGCGCACGCTGCCGAGCTATTGGGACCCGTACATTCACGGCAAGTACGATCCGGCGTACGAGGTGGACACGGGATTGTCCCGCGAGAAATTGGCGGAGCTAACGGACGGGCTGGTGCGCGTGCCGGACGGCTTCCACTTGCATCCGAAGCTCGCGAAGCTGCTGGAGCAGCGCGCGGAAATGGGCCACGGCAAGCGCGCGATCGACTACGGTTTTGCCGAAGCGCTAGCCTTCGCGTCCCTGGTGCTGGAAGGAACGCCGATTCGCTTAACCGGGCAGGATTCGCAGCGCGGCACGTTCAATCAGCGGCACGCCGTGCTGATCGATACGGAAACCGAGCACAACTACCTGACGCTCTCGCACCTTTCGCGCCGGCAGGCGTTTTGCGAGATTCACAACTCGCCGCTTTCCGAGGCCGCTTGCGTGGGATTCGAGTATGGGTTCAGCCGCGACTATCCGGAGGCGCTGGTGCTGTGGGAGGCGCAATTCGGCGATTTCGTCAACGGGGCACAGGTGATCATCGATCAGTTCCTGAGCGCCAGCGAGGACAAGTGGAATCTTCCCACCGGATTGGTGCTGCTGCTGCCGCACGGCTATGAGGGTCAAGGCCCGGAGCACTCCAGCGCGCGGATCGAGCGCTTTTTGCAGCTTGCCGCCGAAGACAATCTGCAGATCTGCCAGCCCTCGAACGCCGCGCAGTACTTTCACATGCTGCGGCGGCAGGCTCGCCGCGCCTGGCGCAAACCGCTGATTGTTTTTACACCGAAGAGTATGCTGCGGCATCCGGATGCCAGCTCGAACATCGAAGAGTTCACGCAGCCGCGTTTTCTGCCGCTGGTGCCGGACCGCGAGATTCAAGACGCGAAGCGCATCCTGATCGCCAGCGGAAAAGTGGGCCACGAGCTGCGCGCCGAGCGGCGGCGCCGCAAAGACACGAGCACCGCCATTTTCTTTCTCGATCAGCTCTACCCGCTGCCGCGAACGGAAATCAGCGCGGCGATCGGAGCACATCCCAACGCTCGCGAGATTATTTGGGTGCAGGAAGAGCCGGGCAACATGGGCGCGCTTTTCTATGTGTTGCCGCGATTGCAGAGGCTGGCGCAGGACAAGGGCCTGCGGGCGCGCTCGGTGAAACGCTCGGCGAGCGCGAGTCCGGCGACGGGGTCGGCGAAGGCGCATGAGTTGGAGCAGAAGACGTTGCTGAGTTTGGCGTTTACGACGACGGCGGCGGGAAATTAGGCATCGGTCGTCCCTTCAGCATGCAATAAATAGACAGAGAAGCGGGAGGCCTTCATGTATTCACTCGCGCTGAAGATCTTGTTGACCCTGTATATCCTCTACGCCTTGCTGAAGTTCTTCGAGTTCTTTTTCAGAGATGAAGTAACCAAGATGAACGGATTGCGCGCCGTTTACGCCGACGGCGGACGTGTCATCAAGATATTCGATAACGTAATCCTCGGGCTTATGGTGGTCTTTGTATGCCTTCTATTCGCAACAGGAGTTGAATATCTAAGCTTCACGACCGGATTACTTGTGGGCATGACCGTCATCCAGGTGTATTTTCACAGGTTCTCGGATCCGCTCCCTCCGGAAAAGTCGCCGGATCCTCCCATTACGGCGCTAAAGATGATGTCATATTCCATACAAGCGAGTCCGGGAAGAGCGTGGAGAGAACTTCTCTTTATGACCGTGCTCTTCGTGTGGGCGCTCTACATGCTTGCAACCCGAGGTTTCGGCCTCTTTGCCTAATAGTACGTTGCCGCCGGGTTGTTCGGAAATTCGCCGCGCATGTTAACACTTCATTTACACTTCCGTCATTCGCACGTTATGCGAGCCGCGGAGACTGTAGGCCTTGACTACGCTACGACCAGGCGCCGGTGATCAAAATCCCTCTCATCTCTATCCTGTTTCGCCGGTGTACGGTACACTTCGAGCAAGCCGGCGGGCGGGACGTGCCAACTACATGAAACGCGTTCTGATTATTGAAGATGACAAGGATATCGTCGAGTTGGTTCGTTACAACCTGGCAAACGAAGGATTTCAGGTCAATGCTGCGTTCGACGGCAGCAGCGGCCTGAGCACGCTGAAGAAAACCCCTCCGGATCTTTTGCTTCTCGATCTCATGCTGCCGAAGCTTTCCGGGCTGGACATTTGCCGGGAAATTCGCCGGGACGACTCATTGAATCGTCTGCCCATTCTGATGCTCACCGCGCGCGGCGAAGAAGCCGACCGCGTTGTGGGGCTCGAAATGGGCGCCGACGATTACGTGACCAAGCCGTTCAGCCCTCGCGAACTGCTCGCGCGCGTCAAGGCGCTGCTCCGCCGTGCGGAGCCGCCCGCTGACTCGCCGCGCACGATCGAGGTCGGCAAGCTGGCGATCGACCCAGCGTCGTACCGCGTCAGTCATTTCGGGAAGCCCGTTCCGCTCAGCACGCTCGAATTCCGGCTGCTCTATTACCTTGCTTCGCGCCCGAACCGCGTCTTCACGCGGGACCAGCTTCTCGATGCCGTCTGGGGCACCGATCGTTTTGTCACCCCACGCAGCGTGGACGTGTACGTCCGCCGCCTGCGCGAAAAAATCGAAAGCGATCCCGAAAATCCACTTCATTTGAAGACGGTGCGTGGCGCGGGGTATTTGTTCGAGACTCGTGCGGCGTAACCTTTTCTGGAAACTCGCGCTGACCTTTTTCGCGCTGTTGTTGAGCGTGCTGCTGGCCGTCGACTTTTTTGCCGAGCGGGCGCTCCGCAGCGATTATGAACGCGCCGCCTTTGCGCAACTGGCTACCATCGCGCGGTTTGCGCAAGCACGTCCTGCCCTGCCACCCACGCATCCTGAAGATTTCGCCGGCCTGAGGGAATGGACCGCTCAAATGGCTTCCAGTGGTGCGCGCGTCACCGTCATCGCCTCGGATGGGCGAGTCTTGACGGATTCTCAATCCGATGCGCAGACCATGGAGAACCAAGCCACGCGCCCGGAGGTCCGAGAGGCACTGGCGAAGGGCGACGGCCGCTCGGTGCGGCGCAGCGTCGCGCTAAATCGTGATCTTCTCTACTACGCGGTGAAGCAAGACGTACCTGGCGGGCCGTCGATGGTACTGCGCTTTGCTCTTCCGCTGGAAACCACGGATCAGGTGCTCGGCTCGTTTCGCCGAAGCCTGTGGCTATCGTCCTTTATCATCATGCTGGTGGCGGGAACCGCTTCGCTGCTGGTGTCGCGGAACTTTTCCGATCGCGTGGAACGCCTGAAAGAGTTTTCGCGCCGCGTCGCCGAAGGGGACTTCCAGCCGTTGCCGGGCGATGGCTCCGGAGATGCTTTGGAGGCGCTTGGCGTATCGCTGAATCAAACGGCCGGGCGGATGGACCGCACCATCCGCACGCTCACCGAAGAGCGCAACCTTTCGTCCGCCATTCTGGGAAGCATGGTGGAAGGCGTAGCGGTGGTAAACGGAGCCGAGCGGTTGCTGTTCGCGAATCAGAGTTTTGCCGGCATTTTGGGACTGGATATGCCGCCCAAATCCGGGAGCGCGCTCGTCGAGGTCGTCCGGCAGACGGAGATGATCGAAGCGGTTCGCCAGGTCCTGGCCGGCGAGCCGCGCGTGGAAGCCGAGATCGTGACCGGGACGCTGCGGCAGCATTTTTTCGCCGCCACGGTCGCCGCAGTGCGCGCGGGCGATACTTCCGGCGCGGTCGTGGTGCTCCACGACATCACCGAGCTGCGCAAGCTGGAGCGGGTGCGGCGCGATTTTGTGGCCAACGTTTCGCACGAATTCAAGACGCCGCTTACCGCGATTCAAGGGTTTGCGGAAACGCTGCTCGCCGGCGCAATTGACGATCCGCAAAACCGCGAGCGCTTTCTCGGCATCATCCTGGAGCATTCACACCGCTTAGCGCGACTCACCGACGACCTCCTCAAGCTGTCGAAAATGGATGCCGATCGCTTGGAGGTGGAGATTCGCCGGGTCAGCGTCTCCGAGCTCATCGAAAGCTGTCTGGAGACGGCGCAGCATCGCGCCGCCGAGAAGGATATTCATGTTTCCGTCAGCCTTCCCGGCGATCTCCCGGACATTGCCGGAGACCGCCGGCGGCTCGCGGAAATCCTGCAAAACCTGCTGGATAACGCGATTCAATACACGCTGCCCGGAGGACGCATCATTCTCCGCGCCGAAGTGCGCGATGCCGACGTGATCTTCACCGTGGCGGACACGGGCATCGGCATCCCCAAGGTCGATCAGTCGCGCATCTTCGAGCGTTTCTACCGCGTGGACGCCGCGCGCTCCCGCGAGGCCGGCGGCACCGGACTTGGCTTGGCCATCGCCAAGCATCTTGTCGAGGTTCACGGCGGCCGCATCTGGGTGCACAGCGAGATCGGACAGGGCTCGGAGTTTCATTTTTCGGTACCCGTCTTCGACCCGGAGCGGGCCGCGCCGCGCATCGCCACGGGCGGCGCGCTCACCAGCCGCGGCCGCCCGGAACCCCTTTAGATTCCTGCTGTTTCCGCATATTCACATGATTGTGAACGACGTGTAACGCTGCCGCGGGATCATTCCACGTACGGGTGGAAGTGTGTGATGTCTCGCGCTCCACCCAAAGGGAGAGCTATGTCGACTGCTTCCAGTCTGACGGAAACCGTACTATACGACACGCTGGTGAATTACCTCGTCTCGATGGCGCGCACCGTCGAAGGCGCCATGAACCGTGCGCTGGACTCTCTCGTCGGCTTGGATCGGCCCGAAACTTCGGCGCTACCCGGCGAGGTCTTCCTGTTGGAGCCGCGCATCAATGAAATGGAGATCGTCATCGACGAGCACGCGATCCGGCTGCTCCGCCGCGGCTCTTTCTCCGACGATGAAATGCGCCTGATCGTCGCCGCGCTCAAGATCACCAATGACCTCGAGCGCATCGGCGACATCGCCGTGAACCTTGCCGAGCGCGTGATCTCCTTGCGCGAGCTGCCAGGCGCCGAGCTCCCGGAAGAGCTCGCGCCCATGGCCTCGGCTGTGCGAGCCATGGTGAGCAAGAGCCTTGGCGCGCTGATTTTCCGCAATGTCGAGATGGCCACGCAGGTCCTGGAAAGCGACGACGTCGTCGATCAATACCGCGACCGCATCTTTGAACGCTTGCTGCAGAGCATGACCCAGGAAGCTTCGCTGGTCAGCCCAGGCCTGCAGTTCATTCTGGCGACCCGCCACCTGGAGCGCATCGCCGACCATGCTACCAACATCGCCGAGGACATCATTTACTGGGTTCGCGGCCTGGATGTGCGTCACGGGCGGGCCCTGGCGGTGCGGCCGGAGCAGAGTCCCGACACGGAAACGCGGCCGGCGACGGTTACGGAGAATTCACACGGCCTTCATCCCAACGTGACTCCGGCGTGCGACACTCAGCGCGCTTGATCTTCACTCTAGGTCCTACCACGGGGACCGGTGCACCCCTGGCTCCGGTCCCCTTCTCCCCCCTCCCGAATTCAGACACGCTGGCGATGGCATCCTCTTGACCCGGACGCTTGGTCTTATCTATCGTTGTAAGTCTGTGGCTATGCCTCCACTCCCGCCAATCCGGCCCAAGCCAAGGGCACTGCCATGGCGCGCTGGACTTTGCTTGCTCCTGGCGGCGCTGTTCCTGTACAACCCTTTTCTCACGATTCTTGGCGCTTCCGGGGCTGTTCATGTTAGGCATCCGTTAAGCTATCGTGCCACGGTGGCGAACTGCGAACTGCGGTGCTGCACGGTCGATCCCGTGCAACCGCTGGTTGCCGCGCTGGCAGCCCTGCCTGACGGCGAGCTGATGCAAGCAGCGCCGGCACACGTAGTCGGAACCGCTCTGCCTCTCGATTTCCACCGCACCGTAGCGCAGGTTCGTTGCAATAGCCTTTGGTTTCGTCCCCCACCGGTCCTATAGTCCCTCTGTCACCCATTCGGTAAAGGTCACCGCTGTATCCGGGCAGTTGGCTCTGGAAGTCTAAGTCTCAGGCCCCCTGAGTATTTCTGCGGGTGTCTCGCTCTAGGGCAATCCTTGCCCCGCCCACACCGCGCCAAGGACATTGCAATGACCAAAAACAAGTTGATCGTGGCAGCCGTTGCCATTCTTGCGGTGGGTCTAATCGGATGGCGCTGGTTGAGTCGCGGCGACATGGAAGCGGATGACCCAAGCCGCGCGGCGGCAAGCTCTGCAGGCGCTCCGGCAGCCGTCGCGCGCGTGACGCGCCGCAATTTGGGTGACACGCTGACCGTTTCCGGCGCGTTCAAGCCATTTCAAGACGTTGACGTGCACGCCAAGGTGGCGGGCTATATCCGCACGATCAGCGTGGATGTCGGCGACCGTGTGCAACAAGGCCAGACGCTGGCGATCCTGGAGGTCCCGGAATTGGCGGCGCAGCTCGCTGGAGCGGAGGCCGCAACTCGTGCAGCGGAGGAGCAAATTCGCCGCGCTCTGGGCGACTTGCAGCGCGCACAGTCGTCCCAATCCGCGGCGCACTCCGCCTACGTGCGTCTCAAGCAGGCTGCGGATTCGCGGGCGGGCCTGGTTGCCCAGCAGGAAGTGGATGACTCGCAAGCAAAGGATCTGGAAAGCGCGGCGCAAGTGGCTAGCGCGGAAGCCGCTCTCTCCGCGGCAAAGCAGCAGCTCGAAGTCGCGCAAGCGAATCGGAAACAATACGCCGCCCTTTCGGACTACACGCGCATCGTCGCCCCCTTCGCGGGGGTAATCACCAATCGTTACGCGGATACTGGAGCGCTTGTCGCGGCCGGCACTTCCATCGAGCACGCAGGCCATGCCGGTGGTTCGTCTCGCGCAGATTTCCGTATTGCGGCTGGTGCTGCCGATCCCCGAGTCCGTCGCCCGCACAGATTCGCGTCGGCAAGATCGATAAGAGTACACGTGCAGGCTCTGAATCAGGACTTTGAGGGAAAAGTTTCGCGGTTCGCGGACGCCCTGAATGAGCAGACCCGCACGATGGAAACGGAAGATCGATTTCGAGAATCGCAACAACAAGCTGATGCCGGGCATGTACTGCGCAGGCGTACCTTTCGTTCACGACGAGAAACACAATGTCGCTCACGGTTCCGATCGAGGCGGTCGTCACGGACCGGCGACGAGGCTATCGTGCTCGTCCGTGGATTCACAGAATGTCGTCGAAGAGCGCCACGTCCAGTTGGGCCAGGAGGACAGTACGCACATCGAGGTGCTTGTCGGGCCTCCGTGAAGGCGAGCCGGTAATCGTCGGCAATCTCAGCGAGTTTCGCGCCGGACAAAAAGTGCAGCCCAAAGAAATGGAAACGCGCTCCGCGAGCCCGTCAGGAGACCGCTAATGCCCAAGTTTGCTCTCGCTTACCCCTACTTCATCATCATGCTTTGTCTGGTGGTCGCCGTGGTGGGCATGACCACCCTGGTTCGCATGCCGGTTGACCTCTTTCCGCAGATCAACATTCCCGTCGTCGTCGTGGCCACGTTTTATTCCGGGATGCCGCCGCAGCAGATCGAAGGCGACATTACCAATACTTTCGAACGCTTCTTCACTCTCGGCAGCAATATCGATCACATCGAATCGCGCTCGCTTACCGGCGTGAGCTTGATCAAGATTTTCTTCAAGCCGGGCACGGACGCCAGCGCCGCGCTGAGCAATATCGCCAATCTAGCCATGGCCGACCTACGGCGTCTGCCGGCCGGGACGCTGCCCCCGGTGGTATTGAAGTTCGACGCTTCGAGCTTGCCGGTATGCCTCGTTACGTTGAAAGGGCAAGGGCTCAACGAGACGCAGCTCAAGGATCTGGCCCAGTTCGAAGTGCGCAATCAGATTGCCAACGTTCAGGGAGCCTCCGTGCCCCAGCCGTTTGGCGGGACCTATCGCCAGATTCAGGTATTCGTCGACCCGGTTAAGCTGGAGGCCCACCAGTTGAGCCTCATGGACGTGGTCAACGCCGTCAACGATTCCAACCTGATTCTCCCCGCGGGCGACGTGCGCATCGGGAACCGGGACTACAACATCTACGCCAACAGCCAGGTCGCCGATGCCGAAGAGATCAACCGCATTCCGCTCAAGACCGTGGGCTTGGGTTCGGTTCTGGTTGCCGATGTCGGCCGGGCCGAAGATGCCGGCGCCATCCAAACCAACATCGTGCGTATTGACGGGCAGCACTCCGTGTATATCCCGGTGCTCAAACAAGGAGGAAAGAGCAACACGATCGCGATCGTCAGCGGAATTAAGGAAGCCACGAAACATCTCGTGGACATTCCCGACGTGCTCAAAACGGCGGTGGTTTTCGATCAGTCCATTTTCGTAAAGATCGCCATCAAGAATTTGCTCAAGGAGGGTGGCATCGGCTTGGCGCTCACCGCCGTGATGATTCTGCTCTTTCTGGGCAGTCCGCGAGCGACCTTTGCGGTTTTTCTGTCCATTCCGCTGTCAGCGTTGACGTGTTTTCTGATCATGACTGGCACGGGCGGGTCGATCAACACCATGCTGCTCGGCGGTCTGGCACTGGCCTTTTCCCGGCTGATTGATGACTCCGTGGTGGTTCTGGAGAACATCTTTCGTTTCATGGAAAAGGGCGTGGCGCCCCGCGAAGCCGCCGAGAAAGGCGGCATGGAAGTAGCACTGGCGGTGCTGGCGGCCACCTCCACTACATCGATCGTCTTTTTCCCGGTAACGCTTTTCTATGGAGTGAGCCGGTATTTGTTCACCGATCTGGCATTGGGCGTCGTCCTGTCGATTTTTGCTTCGTACATCTTCGCCATGACCGTCGTGCCCTTGTACTGCGCCCATTTCATCCACATCGAGCACAGCGAGACCCATGGTGAGAGCATCAAGACCACTTTGTTCGCGCGCGTCGTCCAGCGGTTCAACTCCTCTTTCCTAAAGCTCTTGCTCTACTACGAAAAAATTGTGGAGAAGCTCTCGATCGTCCGAAACGCACGGTGGGGATGATACTAGCGGGTGTCCTGATCGTCTTGCTGGCCCTGTTTCCGTTCGTCGGTACGGCGTATTTTCCGCGCACGGATCCAGGGCAATTCGTCGTCAATGTCAAAGCGCCGGCGGGAACGCGCCTGGAGGTTACCGACAACTACATCGCCAAAGTCGAGGCCGACATCCGGCGAGTGGTATCGCCCGGTGATCTGGACATGATCGTTTCGAACATCGGCATCACCCCGGATATCTCCGCCATCTACACCAGCAACGCGGCCATGCACACGGCGTTCGTGCAAGTAAGCCTGAAAGAGGGGCATCGCATCGGAAGCTACCAATACATGGAGCGGCTCCGCCGTAGACTCGCTGCGGACTTGCCTCAGTTAAGCACGTATTTCCAGGCGGGAGGGCTGGTCGACTCGATCGTCAATCAAGGACTGCCTGCTCCCCTCGATATTCAAATCAGCGACAACGACACGGCGGAGGCCCACGGCTATCGCGCAAGACATCGCTTTGCGGCTGAAAGATTCCAGACACGTGAGCGACGTCTTGATTCCCCAAGACCTGGACTATCCCGGTTTGGAGTTGAACATCGATCGCGAGCAGGCCAGCCAATTGGGCCTAACGCCCAAGGATGTCGTGGATAACGTGATCACCGCGCTGACCTCCAACGGCGTTATCGCCCCAAGCTACTGGATCGATCCCCGCAGCGGAAACAACTACATGCTCACGGTCCAGTACTTCAACAAGCAGATTGGTTCCATGACCATGTCCGACTTCAAGAACATCCCGCTGCGCGCCGGCGCGTCCGCGGCGTACACGCCTCTGCAGTCCGTCGCGAATATTCAGCCGATCAACACGCCTACCGAAGTCGATCACTATCAACTTCGCCGGGTAATCGACGTTTATGTGATGCCTGCGAG
Source organism: uncultured Acidobacteriota bacterium (assembly GCA_963735525.1). Taxonomy (GTDB): domain Bacteria; phylum Acidobacteriota; class Terriglobia; order Acidiferrales; family UBA7541; genus Acidiferrum. Next base: position 31,748 of record CAVTLQ010000006.1, read on the forward strand.
CGAGGATCTGGGCGCAGTCAGCAAAGAAGTCAACGAGATCCTGAAAGGATTGAAAACCGGGAAGAATGTCCGCGTCAGTGTGCAGGGCGCAGTCGTCGGCATGCAGGAGTCCTTCACGCGCTTTGCCATCGGCTTGCTCCTGTCCATCGCGCTGGTTTACCTGATCCTGATGGCGCAGTTCCGTTCGTTCGTCGATCCATTCATTATCCTGACCGCGATTCCTCCCGGACTAACCGGCGTAGTCCTCATTCTCTGGCTGACGCATTCCACGCTAAACATCATGTCGCTCATGGGTGTGATCATGATGACCGGCATCGTCGTGTCGAACAGTATCCTCATCGTGGAATTCTCTGGCATCTTGCACGCGCGCGGCATGGCGTTGCGCGCGGCCGTGGTCGAAGCTTGCAAAGTACGTCTCCGCCCCATTCTGATGACTTCGCTGGCCACCCTCCTCGGCCTTATCCCGCTGGCCCTGGGCATCGAGGCTGGCAGCGAACAATACGCCCCACTGGCACGCGCCATTATTGGCGGCTTGGCAGTTTCCGTCGTAACCACGGTCTTTCTAGTGCCCGCGGTCTACCTGATCATTCATGGGCGGAAGGAAGCCAGTGTTGAGGAGGCGGCATCGTGAGCTACCGAATCCGAGGGCTGGTTCTTGCGGTGATTTGTTCCTGCGGCCCGGCGCTGGCCCAGCGGGCTGGAGCGCAGATACCCGACCCCGCCGCGGCAGCAGACAACTCGCGTAGCTCTGGCCAAGCAGCCAAACCCCTGACGCGGGAAGAAGCCGAAGCCATCGCGCTGAAGAACAATCCACAGATTACGATCGGAAAACTCCAGGCGTTGGAAGCCCAACAGTACGTTCGCGAAACGCGTTCGGCACTGTTGCCGACCGCGTTCCTCAGCTTGACGGGTGTCGATGCCGAATCCGGAAGCCGCATCGCCGCGGGCGGCCTGACCAATTCTGTCGTTTATCCTCGCGCGGCCACCGGCGCCAGCGTCAGCCAGTTGATCACCGATTTCGGCCGCACCACGAATCTGCTGTCGAGTTCGGAATTGCAAGCCAAGGCCGAAGATAAAAATGCAGCCGCGACGGTTGCCGACATCACGCTGGCCGTGGATCAAGCGTTCTATAACTCGCTGGAGACTCGCGAACTGGTCACCGTGGCGCGGGAAACGGTCAACGCCAGGCAAGTTCTGGTGGACAAAATACAGGCGCTGACGAATGCAAAGCTCCGATCCGATCTGGACCTCAGCTTCTCCAAAGTCGATCTTGCGCGCGCCAGGCTTCTGCTGCTGGAAGCGCAGAACAACTACCAAACGTCGCTGGCCGGGCTATCGGCAATTCTCGGATACCAGGACGAACAGAACTTCCAGTTGGTCGAACCAGTCGATCCGCTGACGCCGCCGGCGCCCGACGCCCAGCCGCTGATTCTCCAGGCGCTTCAGCAGCGCCCCGAGGTGGGCGCCTTGCAGTATCAGGTGGAATCCGCACAGAAGAACAGCAGCGCCGAGCACGATCTGTGGCGGCCAACGGTCAGCGCCCTTGGCGTGGTAGGTATTGCGCCCGTTCGCGATGTAGCGATTCCGAGTTGGTATGGCGCGGTCGGCGTCAACATCAACATTCCGGTCTTCACCGGTTTCCTGTACAACGCTCGTGCCAAGACGGCCGACCTGCAAACCGAAGTGGCCCGCCAGAAACTCGCGGACCTGCGAAACAGTATCGCTCGCGACGTTCGCGTCTCCTGGCAGGACACCAATCGTGGCTACGAACGCCTCTCGGTGACCCAGCAGCTGCGCGAGCAGGCCAGTCTTGCGCTGGACCTAGCGCAAGCTCGCTACAATCTGGGCCTCGGCTCCATCGTCGAGTTCAGCCAAGCCGAACTCGGCAAGACGGAAGCAGATATCGCCGACACCGACGCGAAATACCAATACCGCTTGACCCAAATCGTCCTCGCTTTTGCGATTGCCGCGCCGAAGTAGGCCGTTTCCACGGGCGCGTCAGCCAAAGTTCGTCCGAAAAACCCCCAGCTGAAATTCTTTCATGTTCAGCTCCGCGAGCGAAAATCGACCAGTTTTGCGCCCATTTGCCCGTAGCGGAGGCTCCCCATCTTTTCTCTAACTCCACTAATATCAGTTAGATACGGTCCTACCCTGTTGATTGTTACAGGATATTAACATTCAGTTGACGCGACAGTAAGACACGGCCTTTACCTTCTGCGCGGGGTGGTTCGCATCCTCACCGGCATTTAGGTCGAATTTTGATTCAAAGAGAGAGGCAATGAAAAAACTTGCAGCACTAACTCTGTCGCTATTCCTGACTACCGGGACGGCACTAGCCGATTCCCCGAAAGATGCTGATCCGCAACCTGCGAAGTCTGCTCCGCCTGCTAAGCCGAAAGCGGCTAAGAAGGCTGAGAAAACGGACGCGAATTTTGCCGCGGAACTCGAGGAACTCCGCCAGACTTTGCAGGCACAGCAGGAACAACTCCAGATGTTGAAGGAAGAACTCGGCAAGCGCGATCGTCAGATCGACGAAGCGCGTGAAGCCGCTGCCGCTGCCAACGCGCGCGCCGCGGAAGCCTCCACGAAAGCGACCGAAGCCGTGAACACCACGGCCGAGGTGAAAACGGCAGAGGCCACGCTCACCTCCAGCGTGAGCGATCTCAAGGTGAGCAACGCCGCGCTGACGTCCAGCGTGGCGACGGTGGCCGCCACGACGAACAACGGTCAAGGTGGATCTGGAGACGAAGGTCCCGCTTCGATCAAGTACAAGGGCATCAGCTTCACCCCCGGCGGATTCCTGGCGGCGGAAACCGTCACCCGGAGTCGCGCGACCAGCGGCGATATTGCCACGCCCTTTACCGGTATTCCCTTCAACGGCGCCAATCTAGCGTACACCAGCGAGAGTAACTTCACCGGCCGGCAGAGCCGCCTTTCCCTATTGGCGGAAAGCAAATTCGGCTCTGCTACTACCAGCGGCTACTACGAGGCGGACTTCCTCGGTGCCGGCACGACTTCCAACAACCGCCAGACCAACAGCTACGTGTTTCGCCAACGGCAAGTGTGGGCGCAAGCCGCCTTTACCAGCGGCTTGATCATCACCGGCGGTCAGATGTGGAGCTTGGTGACCGAGACCAAGAAGGGCTTGTTTAATCGCCAGGAAGACCTACCGATGATGATTGACCCCAACTACCTGGTCGGCTTCACTTGGGCCCGTCAATACGGCGCCCGCTTCGTGAAGGACTTCGGCGGCAAATTTGCCCTTGGCTTCTCTGTCGAAGGTCCGCAGGCCACCATCGGCGGCCGTGGCTTCTCCTCCGTCACCACCATCAACTCCGCTGCTGCACCCGCCACCATCGTCACTTCGGGTGCTACGACCGGCACCACCGGGAACTTTTTCCTCAACGCTCCTGGCGCTGGCGCAGGTCTCTATAACGCTTTCGACGCCACCGGCTATACCGTCAATAAGGCGCCGGACCTGATCTTCAAGGCCGCTGCCGATCCCGGCTTCGGTCACTACGAGCTCTTCGGAATCGTCAGCTTCTTCCGCGACCGCATTTATCCTTGCGGTGTCGTCGGGACCAACGCAGCCGATACCGCTAAGCCAGCCACGCCGACCACGCTCACCGGGAATTGCGCGTCCGCGACGCCGACAGTGGTGAGCAGCTTCGGCGCTACGAACAGCAGCACCACCGGCGGAGGTCTCGGTGCCAGCGCTCTGTGGCCCCTCTTCAGCAAGCACGTGGACTTTGGCGTCAAAGCTGTTGCCGGCGACGGCATCGCCCGATACGGCGGCTCACAACTCGTTGACGCCACGGCGCGTCCCGACGGCTCGCTCGCGCTCCTGCGTACCGCTCACGGCCTGGCACGAGCCGAATGGCACGCCACACCTAAGTTGGACCTGTACGCCTACTGGGGCGCAGAATTCGCTTGGCGCGCAGGCTACTCTGGCTACGACGCAGTTACCATCACCAAGACGACGGCGATTCCTGCAACTGCCACGAGCCCCGCTATTCCGGCCACCACGCACACCGCAATCTCAACAACGGGTATCGGTGGATACGGAAACGTTGAGGCCAACAACTCCGGATGCGCCACCGAAGGCGTGCCTGTGAATGACTTCAACCCGTCGTCCGGCGCAAATTGCGCTGGCGACATCCGCCTGATCCAGGAAAGCACTGTCGGCTTCTGGTACAAGTTCTACCAGGGTTCGAAAGGCCGCATGCAGTTCGGCATGACATACTCCTACCTGGCTAAGGACGCCTGGTCCGGCCTCGGCGGCGTGGCAGCAGGTGGTGCGGCCATCTCCCCCAAGGGCATCGACAACATGGTGTACACTTCGTTCCGCTACTATATTCCATAGTCGCGGCGACACAGGCATTCCGTCTCTAGGACGGAAAAGAGGCAGTTCCTCACGGAGCTGCCTCTTCTTTTTGCCAGTCACTTCGAACCGGGATCCCTTGGGCTAGGAACGATTGAAAAAAAGCCACTTACTGGCCGATCGATAGGCAGTCTAGCGAGCGATCCGCTTGTCAAGAGAAGCTGAATCGATTGTAACAATGCTGTAACACGGAAGAGGCACACTGCGGTGCTAACAGACCAGGTCAAATAGGCTGACGGAGAGAAACCAATGAAGAAAATCACTGGATTGCTCGTGGCTGCTGTGGCCCTGGCAACCGCCGTTTGGGCGCAGGGCGCTCTCTTAATCAATGGCGCTGGTGCAACGTTTCCTTACCCCATTTATTCCAAGTGGTTCGACGAATATCACAAGTCCCATGGCAACGCTCAGATCAATTACCAGTCCGTAGGGTCCGGCGCTGGAATCAAGCAAGTCACCGAAGGCACGGTGGATTTCGGCGCGTCCGACGGGCCCATGAACGACGATCAAATGAAAGCGTTTCAAGATAAGCGCGGCTCCGCCATTCTGCACTTTCCCACCGTTCTCGGCGCCGCCGTTCTCACCTACAACGTCCCTGGCGTGAGTGCCGCTCTGAATTTTACTCCCGAGGCCCTGGCTGGCATTTATCTGGGCCGCGTGACCAAGTGGAATGACCCCGCTATCGCCGGCGCCAACAAGGGCGTCAACCTCCCGGGCAACGACATCGTCGTGGTACACCGCTCCGATGGCAGCGGCACCACCTACATCTGGACCGACTATCTCTCCAAGGTCAGTGACGATTGGAAGAACAAAGTCGGAAAGGGAACTTCGGTCAACTGGCCCGCGGGACTTGGCGGTAAAGGCAACGAAGGCGTGACCGGCTTAATCAAGCAAACGCCCAACTCCGTCGGCTACGTCGAGTTGGTGTACGCAGCACAGAACAATATTCCTTACGGCGCGGTAAAGAACGCGGCCGGCACGTTCATCAAAGCCAACCTCGCCAGCGTCAGCGCCGCCGCAGCCAGCTCTGCAAAAACCATGCCCGATGATTTCCGCGTTTCGATCACCAACCCGCCGGGCAAAGACGCCTACCCCATTTCCAGCTTTACGTGGCTGCTTATCCCAGCCAAATTCTCGGATGCGGCGAAGCGGGACGCCATCAAAGACTTCATGAAGTGGGCGTTGACGGACGGGCAGAATTACGCCGAAGCTCTTTCGTACGCTAAACTTCCTAAGGAAGTGGTCGCAAAGGAAACAAAGGCGCTCAGCAACATTCAGTAGCGCCGTTTGCAATATGGCCTCAACCACAACAACGGTTCCCGGCGCGAGCCCCATCGCCAGCTCGCGCTCTTTTCTTAGCCGGCTGCGCGACGGCGATGAGATCGTCCGGCTAACGACATTTTTGTTCGCCGCGTCGGTCGTGCTGGTCACGTTGTTGCTGGTCTACGAGTTGTGGGTTGGCTCGGCTCTTCCACGCCACAAGTTTGGCTTCAGTTTTTTGGTAACTAGCGTTTGGGATCCCATTCTCGATCAATACGGCGCTCTGCCGTTCATTTACGGCACGCTGGTGACTTCGGCGGTCGCGCTGTTCATTGCGGTTCCGCTCGGCATTGGCGCCGCTATTTTTCTCGCCGAACTGGCGCCCGCCAGGGTTTCGGACACCCTGGAGTTTTTCATCGATTTGCTGGCCGCGGTGCCCAGCGTCATTTACGGCTTGCTGGGCTTCCTGGCCCTCATCCCGCTGATGCGGGAATATATCCAGCCGGCTTTGAAAAAGTCTTTGGGTTTCCTCCCGCTCTTTTCCGGACCAATGTATGGCTTGGGATTTCTTACCGCCGGGATCGTCCTCGCCATCATGGTGATTCCCTACATTATTTCGGTTTCGCGCGAGGTATTGCTCTCCGTCCCTCGCGATCAGCGCGAAGCCGCCCTTGCGCTTGGCTCCACGCGCTGGGAATCCACCTGGAAGGTGGTTGTGCCGTTTGCCCGCAGCGGCATTATGGGCTCGATCTTTCTGGCCTTGGCGCGCGCACTGGGCGAAACTATGGCCGTCACCATGGTGGTCGGCAACGTGGTCGCCATCAGCCCTTCGCTTTTCTCTCCCGGCTACTCGATTGCGGCCGTTATCGCTAATGAATTCACTGAGGCCACTGGCGATTTGTATCTTCAATCGCTCGTCGAGTTGGGTCTCGTCCTCTTCCTGTTGACCTTTATCCTGAACGGTCTCGCCCGCCTCCTCATCGTTGCCACCTCGCAGCGCGGCAGCGGAATGGGGCAGACATGAACGCTCGACTTCGCTGGCGCAAGTTTGTGAGCAACTTCATGCTGACCATGACCGGTCTATGCGCTTTCGTCGCCGTGGTCGTGCTTTTTCTCATTCTCGGCTATCTGGTCTACAACGGCGGAACCTCCATCAACTGGAATTTCTTTACCAAGCTGCCTACTCCAGTCGGTGAGACTGGCGGCGGCATGGCCAACGCCATCGTGGGCAGCGCCAAGCTTTTAATGCTGGCTTCGCTGATCGGCGTCCCGATCGGGTTTTTCGGCGCCATCTATCTCGCGGAGTTCAGCGGTGGAACCGTTGCGTTCATCGTCCGGTACGCGGCTGATCTCCTCAATGGCGTTCCGTCTATCGTCATCGGCATTTTCGCGTATAGCTTGGTCGTCCTGCCGTTCAAGCATTTCTCCACTCTGGCGGGAGGCTTCGCGCTTGGCCTGATGATGGTCCCCATCACCTTGCGCAGCACCGAGGAGTTTCTGCGTGCCGTCCCGCGCGCGCTGCGCGAAGCAGCCATGGCGCTGGGCGCCAGCAAGTCGAAAACGATCGCCACGGTGATCGTCCCTGCTGCCTACCGCGGCATTCTCACCGCCATCCTGCTGGCTTTCGCGCGCGTCGCCGGAGAGACGGCTCCGCTGCTCTTTACCGCTTTCGGCAATCGCTTTTGGAGCCCCGGCTGGAACCAGCCCACCGCCTCGCTCCCGGTGATGATCTTTACTTATGCCATCGCGCCGTACGAAGATTGGCACCGTCAGGCCTGGGCCGCCGGACTTGTGTTGCTCGGCCTGATTCTCATCATCAACATCCTTGCGCGGGCGATTTTGGCCCGTGGCATCGCGGTCCCGAGGTCTTGAACATGCACGCTTCTGTGAGGTCGGCAGTGTCCGTAAACACCACACCAACCGGGACGGGAACCACGAGCCGCGAAACCGCGGCCGCCCTGCCCATGCGCATGAACATTACGAAGGTGAACTTTTATTACGGCGCCAAGCAAACTCTTTTCGACATTAGCTTGGGCATTGCCGTAAGCAAGGTCACCGCCTTGATCGGGCCCTCCGGCTGCGGCAAGTCTACCCTCCTGCGTACTCTCAACCGCATGCACGAGACCGTCCGCAATGCCCGCCTGGAGGGCGAAATCCTTCTCGACGGCCAAAATATCCTGGCCCAGGATGTCACCCTTCTGCGCCGTCGCGTCGGCATGGTCTTTCAGCGGCCCAATCCGTTCCCGAAATCCATCTTTGACAACGTCGCCTACGGCCTTCGCATCAACGGCTCCAAGCTTCCCCTCGCCGAAGCTGTCGAGAAGAGTTTGCGCCACGCCGCCCTCTGGGACGAAGTCAAAGACCATCTGCACAAGTCCGCCTACGAGCTTTCCGGCGGCCAGCAGCAGCGCCTGTGCATCGCACGGGCCCTCGCCGTCGAACCCGAGGTGCTGTTGCTTGACGAGCCTTGCTCGGCCCTCGATCCCATCAGCACCGCCAAGATCGAAGAGCTTCTCGTGCAACTGAAAGATCTTTGCACCATCACCATCGTCACCCACAACATGCAGCAGGCCGCGCGCGTCAGCGATTTCACCGCGTTCCTGCTGATGGGTCAACTGATCGAGTTTAGTCCGACGCCGCAGCTCTTCACCACGCCCGGTGATCCGCGCACAGAGGCGTACATCACCGGCCGCTTCGGCTGACGCAAAACGTACGGCTCGGCACTGCGGGCGCGCGGCGCGTTGTAGGGGCGCGCTTTAGCGCGTCCCAGTCGGCTTTAGCCGCTGAGTCCGTCTGGCACGCTTTCGACGCACCGGCATCTCGCAACGCAGGCTCGTGAGGGGAAAGACGTCATGGAACGCCACTTCGAAAAAGATTTAAACGAGTTGAAAGAGCGCCTCTTGTGGATGGGCAGCCTCGCCGAACGCGCCGTCCACCAGGCCGTGCACTCCGTTCTGGACTCCGACGAGCAGCTCGCCAAGCGCGTCCTCGACGAAGAGGACGCCATCAATGAACTGCAGATCGAAATCGACGACCGCGTTGTTCAGCTTCTCGCTCTTCACCAGTTGATGGCCGCCGATCTTCGCCTGGTCCTGGCCGTTTCTCGCATCAACAACGACCTCGAGCGCATCGGCGACCAGGCCGTCAATATCGCGCAGGCCTCGGTTCGCATCCTGCGTCATCCGCGCGTAAAGCCCTACGTCGACTTGCCGCGCATGAGCGAAGTGGCCGAAGAGATGGTCCGTGATTCGCTGAACGCCGTCGTCCGCCGCGACGTCGAGCTCGCCCAAAAGGTCTTGGCCATGGATGACCAGGTGGACCACTACCGCGACCAGATCTTCCGCGAGCTGCTTACCTACATGATGGGCGATTCCAGCGTCGTGTTTCCGGCCTTCGAGCTGATCCTAGTGGCCAAGAACCTGGAGCGCATCGGCGACCACGCCACCAACATCGCCGAAGACGTCATCTACATCGTCCAAGGCCAAGACGTCCGCCACCCCACCGTCGACCGCCGCTAACCCAATTGACTGCAACGGTTTAAAGCTGTTAGCTTTTCAACGCACACGCATGGCAAAGAGTTTTTCGCCGTCGAGTCCGTGTACCGGCGCACCCCTGTCGTCGCCTTAACACGGCTTTCTGGGATATGATCGCGGACTAGGTCGCTCACCGCAGTCCCTACGGTCCGATTCGAGGAGATGGATAATGGCTTCTGCTGCTTCGGCCCCAAGCTCTGCCACGGTGCCGGCCCCTACACCGGCGACTCAGCCCGAACACCCTCCGGCACAGCCACAGGCTCGTTGGCCGTGGCTGAAGTACGCGACGCCCATACTGGTGTTGCTGCTCACCGCTGCCGTGGCGATCACCATCACCAGAGACTGGAATGCCTGGGAAGGGGGACGCATCGAGCAGGTCACCGATGACGCCTTTGTTCGCGGCGACCTCACACCACTGAGCACAAAAGTGCCGGGCATCGTCCGGAGAGTGATGGTCACGGATTTCCAACGGGTTCACGCGGGAGATCTCCTGGTCGAGCTTCAGGACGACGACTACCAAGCACAACTGGCCCAGGCCCGCGCAGCGGTCGAGGCCGGCAAAGCGGCCATCCAGAACAATCAGAAGCAGCGCGATCTGCAGGACGCGCGGATTCAAAGGGCGCTGTTCGGAATCGATCAGGCCAAAGCGCAGATCGCGGCAGCACAGGCGGGCATAGAGGCGGTCCAGGCCGACGTCGTTCGCACCAAGGCGGAACGCACCCGTCAAGAAGCCCTGCTCGCGACACACGCCACGACCCAGCAGCGCGTCGAGGGCGCAGTCGCCGACGAGCAACGCTTCGCGGCGCAAGCAGCCAGCCGCGCGGCTGATATGGAGCAGGCAAAGACCGCGCTGCGCAGCAACGAGATCGCCGTCGAGACCGAGCGGCGCTCCAAGGACGTCCTCGTATCGCAGGAGGGCCAACTGGTTGCCGACCTTCACGCCAAGGAGGCGGCGCTCACCGTAGCGCAGGTCAACCTGGGATACACGAAGATCCACGCCCCGGCAGATGGGACCGTGGGCGAGAGACAAGTGCGGCCTGGGCAGTTGGTTTCTCCGGGAACCCAGGTCTTGACCTTTGTCGCAGAGACAAAGTGGGTGCAAGCAAACTATCGCGAGACACAACTCACGCACATGAAAGTCGGCGATGCAGCGGAAATCCGAATTGACGAATTTCCGGGACAAATTGTCCGGGGCAAAGTGGTTGAGATCGCTCCCGCCAGTGGCTCGCAATTCGCGCTGCTCCCGCCCGACAACGCCACCGGCAATTTCACCAAAGTCGTGCAGCGAATCCCGGTAAAGATTGCGCTCGACGATGCCGCTCTTGCAGCGCAATTGCGCCCGGGATTTTCCGTCACAGCCACCGTGCGAACGAAACAGTAATCGGGCGAACGATGGCTTCCCCAACTGCAACGCTGCACCCACCCGCGGCTTTACAAGTCGCAAAGGCTATTGCCGGCGCGACGCCAGCCAGACTTTCGCAGAGCCCCCTGATCGGCATTTTGGGCGTTGTGATGGGTGCCGGAATCGTGACGCTGGCCGGCCGCATGCTGACCCTGGGCGCCGCGGACCTCAAAGGCAGTCTGGGCCTCGGCTTTGACGACGGCGCGTGGCTCAGCACCGCCTTCAACGTCGCACTCATGTTCATCGGACCGTTCACCGTCTATCTGGGCGGCTTGCTGGGGCCTCGCCGCGTCCTGATAGCCGCGGCAAGTTGCTTCACGCTGCTCTCCGCTCTGATGCCGCTGATTCACAGCTACAGCCTGCTCATCGCCGCACTCGTGCTTGCCGGGCTGACCTCCGGAACGTTTTATCCGCTCACGCTTACGTTCGCGTTGCGAAATATTCCCATGCGGTTTCTTCCCTTCACGCTGGCCCTGTATGCCAGCTTCGTGGACGGGGCTGTCAACATTGCGCCTTCGTTGTACGGCTGGTTTCGCGAACACCTGTCGTTCCACTGGATGTTCTGGGTTTCGGCGGTGCTCACGCCGGTCATGATTGCGTGCATTTACCGCGGAATTCCCGCTCCACCTGCGGGAAAGAGGACGGGGTCCGCGCCGAGTTTCGCGGGGTTTCTGTATGCGAGCGCCGGGTTTGCGATGTTGTTCGCGGCGCTGGATCAGGGCCAGAGGCTGGACTGGTGGCGCTCCGGGCTATTCAATGCGATGTTTTTCGGGTCCGTCGTATTTTTGTTGAGCTCGCTTGTGCGGCGTCTGCGCAGCCCGAACCCGCTGGTCGATCTGCCCTACTTGCGGGCGAGAAATACGCAGCTGCTAGCGGTGGGGCTGGTGCTTTTCCGGTTCTGTCTTCTGGCCACCGTGATCCTGGTCCCCAGCGCGCTCGCGATTCACGGCTTCGAGGCAAACCAGATCGGGACGGCGGTAATTTGGACCGCAGCGCCGCAGCTGCTGATTGCCTGTATTGCAGCATTGCTGCTGCTCTACGGCCTGGACTCCCGGCTGTTGATGGCCAGCGGCTTCGTGTGCATGGCCGCCGGGGCCTTGTTGAACGCCGGATATACGAGCGCCTGGTCGGCAGCGAACTTTTACCGCTCCGAGCTTCTTGTGGGAGTAGGCCAGTCGTTTGCGTTCATCGGCCTGGTGTCCACCATCGTGCTGCAAGCTCTTTTCTCGGGCGGGCTCTCGAAGCCCCAGGCGGCGCTGACGTTCTCTGCCTTCTTTCACGTGATCCGCTTATTGGGCGGGCAGATCGGGGTGGCGTTCATGACGCACTTCATCGCCGCGCGGGAGCAACTGCACTCCAACCTGCTGGGACTCCACGTCCAGCAAGGCAACTGGATCGATGACGCTTCCCTGCGGCAGCTCACGGCAGGGCTGTACGCGAAGTCCTCCGGACTGAGCGCAGCAACCGGCCGCGCGGTTGGACTGATCGGTGCCCGGGTTCGTCTGCAGGCCTACACGCTGACGTTCAGCGACGGATTTCAGCTCGTGGCCTGGGCCTGCGTCGTGGCCCTGGTAGTGATCGCTCTGCTGCGGAAGTCTCCTCTCAACTATCACCAACTTGGTTTCCTGGATGAGGAAACCTAACGCAACCCAAGGAACAAAATCATGAATATACGCACCGCTTTGCTTTGTGTACTACTAGTGGTCTCTGATGCCGCGAGCCTCGTAGCGCAGGAAACAAAATCGCCTGCTGCTCGCCAGATTACGCTGGACGAAGCCGTGCAACTTGCCCTGAAACACAATCACATCGTGCGCATCGCCACCTACAAGGTCGAGGAGAAGGAGCATGCCAAGGATATGGTGCGAAGCGCGTACTTCCCCCTCCTACGCAATGACAGCAATCTCTTGCAGTTGACCGACACGCAATTCATCGGAATTCCCGCGGGATCCCTCGGGACGGCCGGCGGAACTTCCATCCCCGCGCAATCCGCCGTTTTGAACCAAGGCGGGCACACTCTCGTCACCAGCGGCACGTCGCTCACGCAGCCGCTCACCGAGCTTCTGCGAGTTAAGCCGGCGAACGACGTGGCTGCCGCGGAACTGAACGCTACACGCAGCAAGGCGCGCCAGACCGAAAACGAGGTCGCGCTCAGAGTCCACCAGCTGTACTACCGGGTTCTGATTGCGCAGGCGCATCGGGAGGCCGCGCAGGCCCGAATTCATGCCAGCGAGACGCTGCAAAGCGAGCGATTGGCGCAGGTCAAACATGGCAGCGCACTCGAGGAAGAAGCCATCGAGAGCCGGGCGCAGTTTCTGGAGGCGAAACAAGATATTCTCACCACGGAATTGCAACTCTCCGATCTGACGATGCAGCTCAACGACGCCATCGGGCTGCCGCTAACGACGCAACTCGTGCTCGATGCCGGCGTCCGCCAGGTCGGGGATAGCTGCCAGCGCGAAGAATGCCTGCACGTCGCGCTGGAATCACATCCGGAGATCGTCGAAGCCCGCGCGGAAGTCGAAAAGGCGTCGGCCGCCGTGCGTCTGGCCAAACGGGAGTATGTGCCGGACGTCGAGGTCTTCGCTCGTTACAGCTACCAGGACAACGTGCCGTTCCTGGCGCGCAATTTCGGAACCTTTGGCGTTCACTTTGGCTACGATCTTTTTGACGGAGGGAAGAGGGCCGCGGCGATTGGGGAGCACAAGGCTCAGCTGGCCCAGGCGGAGGAAAATCTCGCGCGGGTGAAAGAAGAAATCGAGCTCCGGGTGCAAACGGCCTACAACAAGCTGGAACGCACGAGGCAGATGGTTAAGGTTTCCGATGAACTAATGGCCCTCCGTACGGAATCGCGCCGCGTCTTGGCCCAGCAGTTACAGGAAGGAGCCGCGCTGGGTTCCCAAGCGGATGCCGCCGCCGCTCGCGAACTGGACGCCAAAACTCTGCTTTTGCAGTCCCAACTGGACTTCATCCAGGCCCGCGACGAAATGACCGAGGCCATGGGCCAGACCCCCGAGTGATTTACGCTTTTCGCGTAACTCTTTTCGATTGATACTCTTACAATGCCTAGGGGGGTGGAGGAGCTAGCCCTTCATGGAAACTCCAATACCCCTCCGAAATGCCGCCGAGGCGTGAGAGCGCTACCGTTGCATGGGCACAAGGAACAGCATCAACGCTACAAGTAAGCTGATAACGCTAAGCAGGCCTCCCAGCGTCCTGTCTCGCGTTCTTGTGAACCGCGCACTCACCCGAGATTGCCCGCTTGGCAGCTCCACAATCATCTGGTCCGAGTCTGCCGCACCCTCAGGCACCACCCTCAAACCATTCACTTCGACTTGCCATGCCGGATAGTTCAGCAACCGCAAACCCAGCCGCACAGGCGCCGCCGAGGTCACCCGGAGTTCTCTCACTTCCGCCGTCCAGCGATCGAAGGAAACCTTCGCCTCCGGCGCGCCATTGGGTGAATCCGCCAGGGGCAGGATCTGGACGCGAGGCGCCTTGGCAGGAAGGTTGTAGTGGTCATCCCCAGCCGGGTCGTACTCGTCCGTCCCATCGAACCCTTCGTCTTGCGCGATCCCTGCCTGGATCGTTGCGATGTCATCGACGTCCCACCATGTCTGCCGGACGAAAAAAGTCGCCATACCAGCGAGCACAACCAAAACTGCCGCAACCCACAACCAGCGAAGGCGGCCCTTGGCCACCGCCGCCGCGAGAAAATAAGCGAACGGTACGGCCAGGATCGACATCCAGCGCCAGGGAAATTGCACGAAGCGCAACTTCGGCAGCATTTGCCACAAGATCGAGCTTGGCCGCAGCATCATCGCCGTCGCCGCCGATGAAAGTAGCAGCAACGCCTGACAGAGCCTTCGTTTCCCGGCGAGAGCCTCGCCCTCCACATGCTCCCGATAAACGGCGATCACCGCCATTCCGGTGATGACGATGGTTACGATAGCTGCGGTCGACGCGATCCAGTTGAACAGCGTGTGCTCGGGATCGTCGATCGCGGTGTACAGAAAATTCTGCGAGGGTAGCAAGCCCGACGAAAGCGCCTGGGCGATATTCACCCAGCGCTGCTCGTACGCCGCGGGCAACAAGTAGAACCCGGCGAGTCCAAAGCCGAGCGCGACGCTAGCGCCGCCGAGCGCCAGCGGCCTCCAAGACCGTTCCGCAATCCCCGCCCATCCGAACAAGAGCACCACGCTATACGTCGCCATCACGCCCGCCGGCGCGTTCGACAGCCAGACTGCAGCGAAGACCACGGAACACCAAGCGGCGCCCCGGGTTCTGGAGACTCCGCGATTCTCCAGAATGCCGCCTAGCTGCAACGCGGCCAAGAAAAGCAACGGAAAAAACGCCGACGCCAGAAGCTCCGCGTAATCGCTGCGCATGTAAATGATCAGCAGCGCGTTGGGATTCGCCGCGTAACAAACCGCGCCGAACAGCGCCGCGCGCTCCGGCAGCATGCGCCGCGCGAATGCAAACGCAGAGAGTCCCGCGAAGGTTTGCACCAGCACGATGAACGCGACCGGAACGTAATTCCACGGCACCACAAAGCTCAGCGCCGGGCCCAGGAGCCACGACAGCGGCGGATAAAAAATGAACCGCGGCTCGCCAAATCCGTGGTTGGCCCATTCCGTCCACCGCGGAAAGACGATCCCTTCTTTCCACTGCCCCGCGACGTCCAGCCACGATTCCATGTGAAACTCGAAATCGTGTCCCGATGCACTGCCCAACCAGAAGAATGGCGCCACGATCAGCAGCGATACCAGCAGAGACAGGACCGAGGCCAGCAGCCAGCCCCGCGGGCCGGCAGCGGACGGTCGATCGTTGGCAGACGTAGAGCCCGCAGTCATTCAGCCTTCACAGAATTGTAACCATCGAGGAAATGTAAGCCACGAGTCCGTTACTAAGGTTCCGGTGCGTTACGACTTGGGCCATAATACACGGACTCATGAGCACACCAACCACCGCACAAGCCCCGATCATCGAGGCGCGGCAACTCGAAAAGTTCTATAGCCAGCCGGACGGCAACCGCGTCCAAGTGATTGCACCCACCGATCTCGCCGTCTATCCCGGCCAGATCATCGCGGTGCTGGGCCCTTCCGGCTGCGGCAAGTCTACCTTGCTTCGCATGCTGACCGGGCTGGCTTCCGCCTCCGCAGGGAGCGTGTTTTGGCACGGCCAGCCGGTTCGCGACGAGTCACCCAATGTCTCGATTGTGTTTCAGAGCTTCGCGCTGTTTCCCTGGCTGACGGTGATCGAAAACGTCGAAGCGCCGCTGGAAGCGCGCGGGATGTCCCCCATCGAGCGGCACAAGCGCGCCTTGCGCATCATCGATGCGGTCGGCCTGGACGGTTTTGAAAGCGCCTACCCGAAAGAACTCTCCGGCGGCATGAAGCAGCGCGTCGGCGTCGCCCGCGCGCTGGTGGTCGAGCCCGAGGTCCTGTTCATGGACGAGCCGTTCTCCGCGCTCGACGTGCTCACCGCGGAAACGCTGCGCGGCGAGCTGCTCGAGCTGTGGCTCGATCGCAAAATTCCCACGCGCGCCATCTTCATCGTCACCCACAACATCGAAGAAGCCGTCGTCCTCGCCGATCGCATCATCGTGCTGGGCCGCAATCCCGCTCACATTCACGCCGATTTCTCCGTGACCATGCCTCATCCCCGCGACCGCAAGGCTCCTCACTTCATCGAGCTCGTCGATGCCATCTACCGCGTCCTCACCCGCCCGGACCTCGAACATGAAGTCGTGCAGGCGGCGGCCAGCGCGGAACCCACGGTACGCCACCGCCCCATCATGCTTCCCCATACCCGCCCGGGTGGCATGGCAGGCTTGCTCGAAATCCTAGCCGATCACGGCGGCCGCGTCGATCTCCATCACCTCGCCGACGAATTGAGCCTCGAAGTCGACGCGCTGCTCCCCACCGTCGACACCGCCGTGCTTCTCGGCTTTATGCAAATTGAAGAAGGCGACGCCATCATCACACCGCGCGGCCAGGAGTTCGCGAAGGCTAACATTCAGACGCGCAAGACCATCTTCCGCAAAGAGGCGCTCGCCCACGTCCCGTTGATCCGTCAGATGGAACAATCGCTGAAAGCCAAGTCCGACCGCACGCTCCCTGATGAATTTTTCCACGATCTGATCGACGAGCATTTCAGCGAAGACGAATCGCGCCGCCAGCTCGAGACCGCCATCCAATGGGGACGCTACGCCGAAATTTTCGACTACGACGCCGCGACCGGCAAACTGACCCTCACCGAGGCGTGAGCTAACCGTGACGCCACCCGATCCGGCTCCTCAGGACACAACGCCCCTCCCGCCCACCGCCGCGCGGCCCGCCGGCTCGCGCTGGACGTGGGCGTTCCTGATCGACATCGCGGTTTTTCTTTTCGTGTTTGCGGGCATCTACGGAATGTACGCGATCGGTCGCACCTGGCTCGGTCCGGTTGCGCCGCACGCGGTGATTTCGCAGAGCCCCCGCGCGCTTCCTTTGTACGCCCTGTACTCCCTGATTCGCATCAGCGTGGCCTACGCGCTGAGTCTGGCGTTCGCGCTGGGGTACGGCTACCTGGCCGCCAGTTCGCGCCGCGCGGAAATGGTTCTGGTGCCGCTGCTCGACATTTTGCAATCCATTCCGGTGCTGAGTTTTTTGCCCGGGGTGATGCTGGCGATGGTCGCAATATTCCCGCACAAGCAAATCGGCGTCGAACTGGGCTCCATTTTGCTCATCTTTACGGGACAAGTCTGGAACATCGCGTTTAGCTTCTATTCTTCGCTCAAGACCGAACCGCGCGAACTGAAGGAAGCCGCGCGCATCTATCGCTTTGGACACTGGCAGAGATTCGTCCAGCTGGACTTGCCGTTCTCCACCATCGGCTTGGTTTGGAATTCCATGATGTCGGTCGCCGGCGGCTGGTTCTTCCTGATGGCTTGCGAAATGTTCGTGCTTGGCGACCGCGACTTCCGGCTGCCGGGGCTCGGCTCCTTTTTGCAGACGGCCGCGGGCAACGGCGATACGCGCGCGATCCTGTGGGGTTTGGCGGCGATGGTCGCGGTCATCGTTTTGCTCGACCAGTTGGTGTGGCGTCCGGTGATTGTTTGGGCGGACAAATTCAAATTCGAGCAGGTGGAAAGCACCAGCGCTACGCCGAACACGCTGCTGCGTCTGATCGGCCGCGCTTCGTTCGTGATCCGGGCCTACCGCTTCGTCGTACACCCCATCACGGACTGGCTCACGCTGACGTTCGCGATAGGCGCGCGCCGCGCGGCCGCGACGTTCTCCGCTCCCAGGCAGGACCGCACGCGCCGCTGGCTGCTCGGCGTTTTAGCGGCGGTCATTCTCGTGGGTCTGGGATTTGCCGTGTTCCACGCGGGGCGCGAACTCTCCGATCTCCGCCGCGAAGACTACTTGGCGCTTCTGCGCAGCGCCGCATACACGTTTTTGCGCGTCAACGCCGCGCTTCTGATTGGCGCTTTGTGGACCATTCCCGTGGGGGTCGCGATCGGCTCGAATCCGCGACTCTCTCGCGTCGCGCAGCCGCTGGCACAGTTGGCCGCGTCCATTCCGGCCACCGCGTTGTTTCCGGTGATTCTGCTTTTCTTGATCAAGTTGCGCGGCGGCTTGGAGATCGCCGCCATGCTGCTGATGCTCCTCGGCACCCAGTGGTACATCCTGTTCAATGTGATCGCCGGAGCGATGGCGATTCCCAGCGACCTGAAAGAAGCCGCGCACATTTTTCGCTTCACCGATTGGAACCGGTGGCGTCACCTGATCCTGCCGGCCATTTTTCCGTATCTGATCACCGGGATGGTTACGGCTTCCGGCGGCGCGTGGAACGCCAGCATCGTTGCGGAATATTTTCATTTTCAGGGGAGGATCGTTTCGGCTCCCGGGCTGGGAAGCACGATCAGCCGGGCCAGCGATTCCGGGCGATTCGACGTATTGCTTGCATCGACGCTGGTGATGGCGACGGTGGTGGTGTTGATCAATCGATTGTTGTGGCGGCGGTTGTACCGGCTGGCGTCTTCGCGATTTAAGCTTGAGGCGTAGGTGCGGTGTCTTGGTGGCACGGAAAGACGGAGCGTGCTTGAAGTTGTTTTGGTTGCCGAGAAAGGGCGCAGCGGTGCTGCGCCCCTACAAAGAAGGAAGCCATCGCCGAGGACGCGGGCTAGCGAGTTGGCGTTGCGCGGTCGTTCTTGTATACGACGCCTTCTTTCATCACGAAGAAGACGTGCTCGGTCTCGCGGATGTTTTCCACCGGATTGCCGGGCACTGCGACTACGTCGGCGATTTTGTTTGCTTCCAGCGTGCCCACGCGATCGGCGATTCCCAGCAAGGTTGCGTCGGACGAGGTGCCCGCTTTCAGCGCATCGATCGGCTTCATGCCCATGTCCACCATTTGGTGAAACTCTTCGGGGTTGCGCCCGTGGGGATACACCGCGGCATCGGTGCCCAGGCCAATGTTGACGCCCTTCAGCATCGCTTTCTGGAACGTCAGGCGAATCTGGGCGATGGCCATGCGGGCCTTTATGGCAATCGCGGGCGGAATATACAGCCCCTTGTCGAGCTGCTCCTGAAGCCCCTGCACGGCCATGAGCGTGGGCACAAGATACGTCCCGTGTGCCTTCATCATGTCCAGGGCCTCATCGTCCAGAAACGTCCCGTGCTCGATCGAATCCACGCCCGCGCGGACCGCGCGTTTTGCCGCCTCGGCGCCGTGACAATGCGTGGCCACTTTCCGCCGGAGCGCGTGCGCTTCATCCACAAGCGCGTTCAGCTCTTCTTGGGTGAGTTGCGGTGTGTCCACATCATCGGTGGGAGACAGCACGCCGCCGCTGGCGCAGGTCTTGATCACGTCGGCGCCATATTTGTGCATCAGACGCACCGCGTAGCGGGCTTGGTCCGCCCCGTTGATGACACCGTCCGCGGGGCCGGTCTCTCTCCCAAACAGTCCAGCGCGGAACCCGTCGGAGTCGTCGCAGTGTCCACCAGTGGCGCCGATGGCGTGCACGGAAACCAACATCCGAGGACCGGGAACCTTGCCGTTGCGAATAGCATTGCGCAAGCCGACGTCCAGATAGTCGCGTGAGCCCACGTCGCGCACCGTGGTGATGCCGGCCATCAGCGTGACCCGCGCATTCACGCTGGCATCCAGAGCTTGCTCGGCGATGGGCTTCTGCAGCGTATCCAGCTCGCGCTGCTTCCAGTCGTCGGAATTCATCATCGTGAGGTGAGTATGCGCGTCGATGAAGCCCGGAAGCAGCGTGGCGTCGCCAAGATCAATCACATCCGCCCCGGCGGGAATGGAAACACTGGCGCCGGCCGCGACGATCTTGCCGTCCTTCACCACCACCACTCCGGGCGCGACCAGCGCGTTGCTTTTGCCGTCAAACAGCCGCGCCGCTTTCAGGACCACCATTTTGCCGCCGGGCTGCTGAGCCCGGCCCACACCGGGAAGCAGTATCGCGGCGCTGAAGAGCAACAGACCAAATGATTTGCGCAACATTTGTTTCTCCTTCGACGAGCATAAAAACCCGGACAGACAATAGCCCGCTCCCGAAAAAAGTCAAGCTCGCCGCAGACCTGCCGCTTAGAAAGCACCGTGCCGTGGATCAGCCCTTTGGACTTCGAGCGGGCCAGAAAAAGCCTCGGGCTTCGGCGGATTTTGTTACTATTACATCGGCGTCGCGGTCAGGTTGTTTCCTCCAGCCCTCCTCTCCAGTGGCACGCCCCAGGCTGAACCCGGCGAATGCCCCGTTCTCGAGCCTTCCGGAGTTCCTGCGTCCGATGCGGTGCGGATACTTGCACTGTCTTTTTCGGCGGCAGGAGCGGTTTTCGCCCCGCAACTCTTGGAGTGCGGGCGGGTTAGTACCGGGTGCCCCGACCCTACCTAGCCTTCGTGATGAGCTATGTCATTCCTCGCCACCAGCAGAAAAATGCTTCCGACGCTGCGTCACGACTACATTCGCCGGCATCGAACGATGCGCCGGGTGACGAACGTTTGCCTGGTGGCCAGTCTGAGCGTTGTTGCCGCGTACGTGATCACTCGCCAGCCTGATGCGCCGTTTTTGGTTCGTCGAAGCAGCCAGCCTGCAAAATCCTCAGACCCCTCCCCCGCGGTAGCGCCGTCGCTGCCGCGCCTCCCTAGCGCCGATACTTCGGCTGGCTACAACATCCAAGGCGGTCCGTACACGGTTGCGGAAGTCCCGGACATCGTGTTGCACGACACGAAACGCGATAAAGACCTTCACGTCCGCGTCTTTTATCCCGAGCATTCCGGCAAGTACCCCGTGATTGTGTTCTCCCACGGAGCAGGCGGCTCGCAGACATGCTGCGACGCGCTCACGCGGCACTGGGCCAGCTACGGCTACGTCACGTTCCAGCCTACGCACGAGGATTCTGTCCGGCAGCGCCGGGCAACCGGGAGCGACGACGCCGGCTTTATGCAGACGGTGCGCGAGGCGTTGAAGAACCCAGCGCTTTGGGAGAGCCGGCCGCTGGATATCTCGTTCGTCCTGGATTCGCTGCCGGACCTTGAGAAGCGGGTGCCTCAGCTTGCCGGGAAGCTGGACGTCGAGCGCATCGGTGTCGGCGGCCACTCGATGGGCTCGTACACATCGGAGGCCATCGCGGGAGCAGCCGTCGATTTACCCGGCCGCCCCGCCACCAATCTGGCCGACCCGCGGGCCAAGGCGATTCTGTGCCTCTCGCCGCAAGGGCCGGGACAGTTCGGGCTGACCGACCATTCCTTCGATCGCGTGTCCCTTCCTTACCTCGGCATCACCGGCACGCTGGACAGCCTGGGGCCGATCGCCAGCCCGGCATGGCACAAGATTCCGTTCGATCGCAGCCAGCCCGGCGACAAGTACGAAGTGCTGATCAAAGGTGCGAACCACATGTCGTTCATCACGGCCCAAACGTTGCTGCCGGGCCGCGCGGCGCAGGGACAATCCATGCTGGACTATACGAATTCGGCGGCACTGGCGTTTTGGGATACGTATCTGAAAAATGAGAGCGCGGCCAGGCGCTATTTGCAGTCCGACGCGCTGGAAACGTCGAGTCAGGGTGCTGCGAGTGTCGATCGCCGCTGATCCTGCGTCGCGGGCGTGCTAGACTTGGGCGCAGGCGTCGTATTCATGTGGCAGCCCGGAGAACCGGCCCTCAGCGGCTAAAAGCCGGGTTGAAGCGCAAGCACTTGCGGCACGACTGAAGTCGTGCCCTCCCGTTGCCATGGCGGGTGCCGCAGCGAGTTGGGCGGTGGTTTCCTGGGTGGTCTTGAACGAGGTGCAACGATCCCGTGTTCCGGTCCAGCCAAATCGACCCTGCGCTGCTGAGCGCGTATACCTCGCAGACCGGGCAATCCCTAGCCTCCCTCATTGCGGCTCGCCCGGTGTTCCTGGTGTTCCTGCGGCACTTTGGGTGCACCTTCTGCCGCGAGGCGGTGGCGGATCTCGCCGAAAAGCGAGGCCCCATCGAGGCCCAAGGGGCATCGCTGGCCTTCGTCCATCTAGGCACCGAAGAGAAGGCGAGCTGGTTCTTCAAGCCGTACGGCCTGCTCGACGTTCCGCGCTTCGGCGACCCCCAGGGGAACCTATACCAGGCATTCGGCTTAGTGCGCGCCGAGCTCCGGCAATACCTGAATAGCGAGAGCATCATGCGGATGTTCGGCGCATGGATGCGAGGGCACTTTGTGGGCTTTCCCGCCGGCGATGTGATACGCATGCCAGGGGCGTTCCTGCTGCAGCAGGGCGAAATCCGCAAAGCCTTTCGGCACAAACTGGTCTCCGACCGTCCAGACTATCTGGCGCTGGCCACACCAAGCTGATGCGCGCTCGCTGAGGGCACGCTAATTTCAACGCCATCCACAAGCCAGTACTTCGGTGCTATTGACCACCCATATGCCCACCCCGAGACTTGAATTAGTATGGCCCGCTACTCCCTATTTCTCGGGCGCAGGGTCGAGGTGCATTACCGCGCCGGGGATATCCTTTTGCCTGCTTCAGGCACTCTTGTAGCGGATTCCGGCCGCTCGATCTTTCTGGAGCAGCACTTGACGCAGCACGGCCAGCAGAAGAATTTTCGCTGGGAGATCCCGTATCAATACATCGTGCGTCTGGAAGAGGCCAAAGACCCACCCACTCCTGCCGCCAGCAAGAGCGATACCCCGGTTCCCAAGGCGTCGAGCCGGGTAAGGTCGGCACCATCGCGAGAGGATGCCGCCGAGCTTCGCAGCGCCCCGGCGGCTAGCGCCAGCGATTCTGGTGAGGTCTCGCCCATTCTTCCCTTGGGCCGCCCTCCTAAGACTGCCTGATCCTTTTTCCGAGTTTCCCCCAAGCGGGTGGTGTTTCTAGTTCGAGGCTTAGTTCGCTTCAGCCGTGGTGCTCCCGCATGAACTGTGGGGCGGGGTTGGCGAGGTAATGGCGACGGCTAGCCGGCGCACTCCACAGCAGCGCTGACGTGCTGTCAACTGGCACGACGAGCCGGGCAGATTCAGCTACAATCGACGCCTCGCAGCCCGGCTGTGCTAGCAAGATATCTCGCCAATTACAGGAGGCGTCCGTGGCATCTGCTGTCGACTCCAAAGCAAGAATCGGTTTGATAGGTCTCGGCCTAATGGGGCGTCCCATGGGCATGAATCTGTTGAAGGCGGGCCATCCGCTGACGGTGTGGAACCGGACTGCATCCCGTGCGGATGAGCTTGTTGCGGCGGGTGCAATCCTGGCCAAATCGCCGAAGGAAGCGGCGGCCGCTGCGGACGTGCTGCTGACCATGGTCAGCGATCCCCCCGCGCTGGAAAGCGTTCTTTGGGGCGCGGACGGCAAAGACGGCGGCGCGCTGGCGGCGTTGAAGTCGGGGAGCATTTACATCGACTCCAGCACGGTGTCGCCGAATCTTGCGCGAAAGATCGCCGCGGCTTGCGCGGAGCGGGGAGTGCGATTTCTGGACGCTCCGGTGACGGGTGGGGACTGGGGCGCGAAGAAAGGCGAGCTCGTTTTCATGATTGGGGGAGACGCGGAAACGTTGAAAGCCGTCGAGCCCATTATCGCGGTGATGGGAAAGAAGTGGTTCCACCTGGGTCCCAACGGGGCCGGTCAGACGATCAAGCTGGCAATGAACTTGATTCTCGCGCTGCAGGTGGACGCGCTGGCGGAGGCGCTGGCGCTGGTTACGCGCGCGGGGCTCAAAGGCGAAAACCTTGTGGAGGTGATGCAATCCAGCATGGCGCGCTCCGGCGTTCTGGATGTAAAGGCGCCGAACTTGCTCAAAGGGGAGTACGCACCGAGCTTTCCGCTGCGCTTGATGCACAAGGACCTGAGCCTGGCACTCGATCTGGCGAACCAAATCGGCGTGGCCCTGCCGGCGACGGCTGCAGCGAGAGAGACCTATAACTACGTGATGGGCGCCACCAAGGAAGATCTGGACTACTCCGCGGTGATGAAGTTCTGGAAGCACTGATTCTGTCCAATAAGGCGAGAAGGATCAGCGGATGAAGGTTCAAACCGATGCTATTGGTCTGACGACTCTGATTCTCGTCTTTCTGCCTTGGCTCGCGTTTGGCGTCGCCCTCGTGTTTCGCAAGAAGCCTGGGCAAGTTGAAGAGGCAAAGCGCGCGCCCGCGGCCACGTTGGGAATTGCGCTGCAAAGCTTGAGTTTCGCATTAGTTTGGGTTCTTCCGCGCTCGCGGTGGTGGCCGTTTGGCCCTTCGCTGGCCGGGGAGCTGGGGGTCGCGGTGGCGGCCGTTGTGCTGGCCTACGCAAGCGCCGGGCTTTGCCTGCAAGCGGTGCGGACGCTCGGCAAGCAGTGGACGTATCAGGCACGGGTGATCAAGGGGCACGAGCTCATCACGCAAGGGCCGTATGCTTTCGTCCGCAATCCGATCTACCTGGGAATGTTTGGGGCGATCCTGGCGACGGGACTCGCGTTTTCGCGCTGGTGGACTTTCCTGTCGGCTGTGGTGGTGTTTCTGATCGGCAACCGGATTCGCATTCGGGCGGAAGAGAAGCTGCTTCGGGAAACTTTTGGCGCTCAGTTCGATGAATACGCGCGGCGGGTTCCGGCCTTTTTCCCCAGCGTGTTTTAGCGACGGCGATAGCGGAATTTGTCTATGCCGAGCTTCTTGATGCGAAACTCCAGCGTGGACGCCGGCAGGCCCATCTTTCTTGCGGCACCATTTTCCCCGGAGATTTTTCCCTGCGAAACGGCCAGCGCGTTGGCAATGGCCTCGCGCTCCTGCGAATCGGCTTGCGGATTCCCGGGAACGCGGGACGCCCCAGCCTGAAGCATGGCGGGATCGATGCTGAGGACGCCATTGCGGGCGAGTATGACGCCGCGTTCCACGGTGTTCTCCAGCTCCCGCACATTGCCGGGCCAGTGGTGCGACTGCAATAGATCGAGGGTGCGGCGCTCGATGCGCGAGATCTTTCGCCCAAAACGCGAGCCATATTTTTCGGCAAAATGCGCGGCCAGGGGTGGTATGTCCTCGGGCCGTTCGCGCAGCGCCGGGACGTGCACCGGGAAAACGTTGAGTCGGTAGTACAGGTCGCTGCGGAATCTGCCGGCGCGCACGTCTTCGGCGAGGTCGCGGTTGGTGGCCGCCACCAGGCGCACGTCCACTTGCAGCGTCTGCGTTCCGCCGAGCCGCTCGAACTCGCGCTCCTGGAGCACGCGGAGCAACAGGACCTGCATTTCCTGGGGCAGCTCTCCGATCTCATCGAGAAACAGCGTGCCGCCATGCGCTTGCTCGAAGCGACCCCTGCGCCGCTCGACGGCTCCGCTAAAGGCTCCGCGCTCGTGCCCGAATAGCTCGGACGCCAGCAGGGTATCCGGAATCGCGGCGCAATTGACCTTGACCAGCGGGCCGCGCGCGCGGGGCGAGCGGCGGTGAACGGCGCGGGCGATGAGTTCCTTGCCGGTGCCGGTTTCTCCAGTGATCAGCACGGTCGCGTCGGTGGTGGCCACCTGCTCGACGGTTTCCAGGACGCGTTTGAGCGCAGCGGAATGCGCCAGAATCTCCTCAAACCACGGCGCCTGCCCCAACTGCGCGCGCAGCGAACTGTTTTCCGCTTCCATCTGCTCCCGCAGCTTGCGGATTTCCTCGTTCGCTAAAGCATTCGCCGTGGCGACGGAAAGCGCGCGGGTCACATCGCGCAAGACGCCGACTTGTTCCGTGGAGAAAGCCCATTGCTGCAGGCGCGTAAAAGACGCCACGCCGATCACCTGGCCCCTTACGACGAGCGCCACGGCGGCGTACGAGCGGATGCCGTGTTCGGCCAGGCCAAACTCGTGTGGATACCAACTTTCCTTTTGCAGGAGGTCATCGCAAGTGACCGGTTCGCCGGCCAGCCACGCCTGACTTTCCGGTGCAGATGGATAGGGAATCGAAGGCCGCACCTCCGGAAGCGGCCGGGCGCGCTGGGTCAATCTGCCGGCGAGCTGTTCCGCGGTTTCTCCTTCGATCCGCGGAACACCCACAACGTGGAGGGCGAAAAGCCGGTGCTGGTGCAAGCTTTCGCCAGTTTCTCCGTGCTCGTGAGCTGGCGAGAAGTTGATGATGTTGATGGCGTCGAAAGGCACGATCGGGACGAGCACGTCTGCCAGGGCCGCCAATACGCCCGGCAACTCACGCTCTGCACTTACCGCTTCCCAGGTCCGCAGCAACAGTGCGGAGCGCTGGGCTTCTGTCAGCGCGCCGGCCCGAGGACTCGGTCTTTCAGCCATGACGGCAAGATAGCAGATATTGCGAGAGTTGTGAATTAGCAATTCGCGGTTGCGAGTCGATTGCGACCGATGTCTTCTCGCTTCTGTATCTGACTGATATTACATGCAGTTGAGAGTCTTGGAGGTTTGGCGACTGGCTTGCCCTAGTTGAGCTCAGAAGCAATTCGGTCCATCGAGGCGCTTCGAGAAGGGTTACCGATCATGTTGACAATTCTACTCTGCTTCGCCCACGCATTCCTCCCGAGCGCCGCGGTGCTCGCTGCCGAACTCGAAGCGCAAGCCGCAGTCCTGGCCCTCGGGGTGTTCGCCTTCCTACTCGTCCGGGTGTACGCTCACTCGCGTCCCGCGCCCACTCCGGGTGGGGATTCATCCTTCCTGCGCCATCAGTAGTCGTCGACCGCCGAATCAGCAATCGAGGTTGTACATCGCTATGCCGCTCAACAGCTTGGGGTAGAAGTCGGTGGATTTCTGGGGCATGACCTCGCCGGAAGTGGCAATGTGCATCATCTGTTCCACGCCGCAGGGATTCAGGAGGAAGGCGACTTGTGCGGCGCCGCGGTCGACGGCGTCCAGGGCGGCGGAGGCTTCGCGCTCGTAGGTCAGGTTTTTCTCGGAGGTTACCGCTTGCGGGGTGATGCCGAGTGCAGGCTCGAGGATTCCTTCGTGGAGCAGGACGACGTCGAGTTCGCGCTGCAAGGGAGAGACGTTGGGGAGCAGCAGGGAGAGATCGGCGCCGGACCGCAGGGTCAATACGTAAAAGGCGCGCTTCTGCGAATCGACCGCCGGATAGACGCCGATCGCGCGTTGCTCGCGCGTTTCCACCAGGCGTTGCAGAATCCTGGCGCGGGCGCCGTCCTTTTCGCCCAGGTTCGTGAACGGAAACTCCTCGGCGGCAAACCAGGGCTCAAGATAGCGGCGCATGCTGGTCCAGGAAAAATCGAGCAGATTGGCGACAACGCGGTGGGTGGGCAAAATCGTCAGGCCTTCGCTGGGTGTGTTAACGAAGGTCATCATCGCAAATTCCCAAGGCGCGTCGGGATTGGCATGTCCTGCTGCGCGGTGCTCGTTGCGGTAGTTCAGCGCGGTTTCATAACGATGATGACCATCGGCGATGACCAGCTTTTGCTCGGCCATCGCATGCTGGATCGCGGCCAGCCGTTCGGGGTCCGCGATGACCCACAAACGATGCACGACGCCGTATTCATCGCGCAATTCCGTGGCAGGTGTGGCGGCTGCCTCTGACTCAGCCAGAATCGCGTCCACGCGACGCCGGTCGTCGCTGTAGAGCATGAAAAGCTGGCCGGTGTGCGTTCGGGTGTGGCGAAGCAGCTCCAGACGATCGGCCTTGGGTCCGGAGAGGGTGTGTTCGTGGCGGAACACCACGCCTGCGGAGTACTCCTCGAGTTTGCCCGCGCCGATGAAGCTGCGGCGGGTACGCCGTTCGTCGGTACCTGGGACGGTGTATTCCTGCGTGTAGGCGTAAAAGGACGGGGCGGGGTCTTGCACGATGATGCGCTCGTCGATCCAACCTTTCAGCGCCGCCTGAGCGCGGGTGTAGACATTGGACTCGGGACCGTCGGAGTCGTAGGCGCGGCCCTTCTCGACCGCGATCAAATTGTGCGGGTCCGCAGCGTAATACTTCTCCTGCATCGCCGGAGAAATCTTGTCGTAGGGTTGCGTCAGGACACGGTCGAAAGAAACGCGTTCCGGGTTGTAGCGAAGGGCGCGAAAGGGATGAACCTGGGCCATGGGGTCTCCGGTGTCGGTGTGTGCCGCATGTGAGGTGTTCTATTTTACGCGATGTGGAGGTGTTTCCGGAAAGAGCGTGGCGGGATTGTTTTGCTGGGAGATTGACGGCTGTTGAAAACCCGTGGACATACTAGAATAGGGAGTTTCATGGTTACTCCGAAGCTTTTGCCGGTGCGCGCGCTTATTTTCGATTTGGACGGCACGCTGATCGATTCGAAGTGCGACCTGATTCATTCGGTCAACGCCATGCTCGAGGAAATGGCTCGCGGGAGACTTGCAGAAGAGACGATCTCGGGCTACATCGGCCACGGCGCGCCCCAGTTGGTGGCCCGCGCTCTCGGCGACGGCGCCACGGAAGAAGAGCGCCAGCAGGCGCTGAAGTTTTTTCTGGCTCATTATGAGGAACACAAAATGGACAGCACGCGCGCCTATCCTGGAGTCGAGGAAACGCTCGCGCAGCTCCAGCGGAAGAAGCTGCCGATGGCGGTGCTCACAAACAAGCCGGTG
>CAVTLQ010000007.1:0-67635 GCA_963735525.1 uncultured Acidobacteriota bacterium
AACTGCCAGCAAAGTTGAGCCGTATGCAAGTATTGGATTCTTCTGGACGGCCTCCCGAGCAGTTTTTCCATCTTTCTGCTCCAGGGCGTCGAGTTCGGCACTCGACAAAGGTTTCGATGAGAGGTCGGCTTCCACGGCAGCTAGCCACTGGCGTACGAGTTCTTGCGGCATCCCTTCCGTGGCGATGCGCTTTATAGCCGAAAGGTTCGACAGGTCGCCTTGGGCATCGAGGAAGCTTCGTAGTTCGTTTGCGGCAGAAACGACAGCGAAGGTCGCTCCGCAGTCGCTACGGAAGGCTTTCGCGCCGCCGTGCCCGTCAGCAACGGTCAAGATTACGAATGGGCATGCATCAGTGACGATCCAGTGGATCGCATCCTGCTTCGGCTGCCCAGAGCGGGTGTGAGCCGCACCGCGAACTGCGCTTCCAAACACCAACCATTCAGCTTCACCCACGACATCCTCCGGACTCACCAAACGCCTCGGCTCGACCAAACGTCGCTTGCACCGCCTGGGCCGGCGGGATCAGGAGGAACTGGAAGTGGGAACATTTCCGGGTCGGCGTCGGTGCCCCCTTGGCTTGACTGGCCGGTGAGCAGGCTCGCCGCTTTCAATACAGCCGTCGAAGCCCATTTGATGTAGCGGACAAGAGACTCTGCATTGTTAGCCTGCAAGGGCTTCAATTCACTAGTCTGCCCAATAAACTTCTCCGAAGTATCTCGAGATCGGCGTCCTCGCCGACGGCAATCGCGATTCGAACCGCTCTTTTCCCCCAAGGCTGGCTGATAAGTTCCTTCAAGCCGGCGCTGAAGTCGTCAGTCGGCTGGCCGTCCGAGATCAGGACCAAGACCGGAGGTAAAGCCCTGTCGGTCATCGGAGGAATTCTCAATTGGTCCGCAACCATTGACAAGGCCTTTCCCATGTCCGTCACCGCATCTTCAGCTGTCACGTCAGCCCACCGAAAATCCTCCACGTTCGTTGGACTACTGATATGCCACTGCGCGCCGTCACCGAACGTGATCGTCTTGACAAGTTAGGGACACGGGAGTGACAATGCCGGTCGCAATTGTGCCCAGGCCGGCCCAAGGCGCAAGTCCCCTGTATCTCCTAAACGGCCCGTGCACACGAGTGGTTTAGGTCCCGCAGAGTAAGACATTCTGTACATTTTTTGCGCGCCTCAAGGAGGCTGCATATGAAGGCATGGAAGATGAACGTGCGCTTGGTCGTGCTGATCGCGGCGGTTTGTTGTTTGGCGGGAGTTCGCACCCAGACAGCGCAGGCACAGACGGTTACGACGACGCCCCCTAACCTTTCTTTCGGCGTGCCCAGCGTCGGTTCGGTCAGCATAGCGCAAGCGGTAACGATTAGCGCTACAGGGAGCGGAACTGCGACCGTGAGTGGGATCACGATCGGAGGGGGCGAGGGCAGCAACCCCGGCGATTTCAGTCAGACGAACACCTGCACCAGCCCTATTACGGCGCCGGGTTTTTGCGCCATCAACGTGACGTTCACGGCGGGGGCAACAGGGCTACGGAGCGCGACGCTGAGCTTTAACTATATCGTGAGCGTGGGGGGCGGAGAGGGCATGACGACGGTCAATGTTCCTCTGACAGGCGCAGCGGGCGCGATCAAGCTGTTTGGTCCAACCCTAGAGGCAGTCTCCAACCCGAACGCGACGTTATCCAACCCGTTCACGTATGGAAGTACGACGTTGAATTTGAGCTGTCCCGCCGAGAATCTTACCGCCTCGTTTTCCTCTAGCCCGGATGGAACCGGCTTCGTCCTCGAGGACAATTACCTGACGCTGGCTGTAAACGGCACCGCCGCACCTACCGGCTTTAACCCAACAGGCAACGTCTGCTCGGGCGGTCCAGCGGACAATAATAATGGAACACTCCTGAACGACTGCTTCACGACGAACTACCAGGTTCCGGCTGGCGCGGGCCAATTGAACGGCGACGATCCCGATACCTATACGAATCCAGGTAATACAGTTCTGTTTGTGCAAGACGACAACCCAAACAATGCCGGGGGATTGCCACCAATAAACATCAGTTCTTTTCTTCCTTCAGGGGCATCAACAGCGACGATTAGTCTTTTGGATGGTGGTGGTTTTGTAGCGGGCGCGACGCTGTTCCTGGTGACAGATTGCACGCAAACAGGTGTGGCGCCGGGCGGCACCATCGTCAGCGACCCGATCAACTCGGGGGATCCAGGTTCCTTGACGCCGAATTTTCCGTTTGACGGTACGGGCGGCCAGCACATCTTCTTCGATGCGAACTATCTAGCCGGCACGGGCAGCGGCGCGACAAACAATGGTGTAACGATCCAGCCGAATACGGTTGCCAGCGTTAAAGACATAGGGGTAAGTCAGGCAGATTTCGCGGGGTTGGTGGCCGGCAGCTCCGCAGGTCCGGCCGTTTGTCTGCGGCTAACCGGCGAGCTGGCTCCTGATGGCACAGAACTGTGCAAAGGCTACCGGATTGAGTGTATAAGCGATACCAATCCTATCCCCGCTGGCGCAAATTGCGCGCAATCGACACTCCGGAACCTGCTGTATGAGAGCAGGTTCGACAGCGACCTCGATTTTCCGCCAGGATCGAACCCAATCTATCCGGGTACGGGGCCTGGATTCGTGATGGGTCCTGACAACTGGACCGATCCACCCTGCGTCTTCACGCCAGGAACGGAATTCGGCCAATTGTGTCCGCAAGACCTGCTCACGGAATTCTATGGAGCAGCTGACCCGATCGGGGGCGGCACCACCAGAGGCACCAACTCAACGATCTTCGCCGTGAAAAACATGCCTCTGCCAATTGCTTTGTCGTTCGTTACATCGGAGAACATATTTCTCTGGCAGAACAGCTTTACGGTGAAAGTGAAATTCATCTCCAGCCCGGCAATTTACCCATTGTTTGGCAACCCCTTGCCGGCCAACGGCTTCACGCCTGCACCGATTCAGAGCGTCACGTTTGGGACGAACCCGGCCAGTGCCACTCCGTCGGTTCCCGACACGACGTTCCCTGTGCCGAACGACGTTACGCTGTTCAATCCGGGAGGCGTAGGCGGCTCATCGCAGTGTCCTGGCGCGCCCGGCGGGCTCTTCAACCCCAGTGACACGCTTACGGCGGACACCAGCACCGGCAAATCCTTCCAGGAAGGACGCTACATCCTGCACTTCTTCGCGACAGACTGCGCCAGCACCGAAGGACTGCGGTTCACGCAGAAGACTAGTCCGATGGCGAACTGGGCGTCGTTCTATACCGTGCCGATCAACATCGACGCGACACCGCCGGCACTTAGCGTTGTATCGGCGACCCGGTCCGGCAAGATACTTACCGTTACGTACAGTTGCAGCGACCCGGTCCTTCAGGGTGACGGCAGCCCGGGCTCCGGAGTGGTTATTTGCGGAACGCACCTGTTCTTTGCAGTGGCCACTACGCCCACGGTGACAAGCAAGTTCACGGTCAAGGCCAGTCCCGGCAGCATCTCGCTGACGACAACGGATCTGGCCGGGAACACGCAGACCGTGAGCGTGCCCTACAACTAACGTTCCCTAGCGGCCGGCCGGGAGATGATTTCCAGTCCCGGCCGCCGCTCTAGTCTGGAAAACCAACTTACATCGTATGATTACTGGGGCGGCCCGAAATGGGCCGCCCATTTTTTGCTGTTGAGCGCTGCCGGTGACTCACCTTGTCTCAAGATGGGACTTGGCGAGGGGTTACTTCTAAATTATCCCTCCCCCGGGGTTTCCCATAAGTGTTGATTCTAAAGGGTGTTAGAGGTGAAGGCCAATTTGCAAGTCCGGGGGGGCTGCCAACCGGTTGAACGGGGGGTTCGATCGGGCAAAAAGAAACAGCGCCGGGAGCGGCCGGCGCGGTGTTCCTGCGTAATTTTACGCAAGAATTGAGTACCACAGGAGTAGCTCACTCTCAATGTATTTAGGTTTCGTTTCGATCGTTGCCAGCGCGCTGGCGCTAGGTTGGGCGGACCGGGACGAGCGGACCCTTCCACAAACTGCTTAGCCGCGGAGGGAGGTGATCCAACGGATGGCTTCCGTGTACACAGTGTGTAGATCAGGGCGGTCGAACAGATGCTCGGCGCCGGGTTCTTTCTTCAAGGCGTCGAAGAGGCTGAGCGCCTGCTGATACTGGCCTGCGGCCTCCGAGTGGTCGCCCGCAAGGCGTGCGGCGTCGGCGGTAAGGTAGTGAATCCTAGCCGTCTCCAGGCGGGAGCCAAGCTTCTCGCTGCGTCCCAAGTCGCGTTCCAATTCCTGGCGGGCATGCGAGTAATCCTTCGTATTGATCATGGCCTGAGCGAGATCGACAGAAGCCTTGAGCGAAAGGTATTTCAGATTGAGGCCGTCGGCCTGCTGGATGATGGCGCGCAGGTCCGGGATCGCGGCTTGCGGGCGGCCTTCGGCGATGGTCAGCCTGGCGAGGTCTAATTTCGCCTCGAGGATCTGCTTGCGGTCTTTGCCCTGGACAGCGGAGCGAAGGGCCTGCTCGTAGGCAGGCTTGGCGGCTTGCAGATTGCCGCTGTAGAAGGCCACGTCGCCGCGGGCGGTGGACGTGGCGCTGTCGATGCCGGGATTGCGCTGGTCGTGGGCGACGGCCTGGGCATCTTCGAGCAGCTTGGCGGACTCGGAGCCCCGGCCGGCGAGAGCCAAGGTGCTGGCCAGATCGTTCAGAGCGTCGACGAGTTCGCGTCCCTGGTAGCCACTGGCCTGGTAATTCTTGACGGCGTCCTGCATGGCGCTGACGGCCGATCCTAAACGTCCCTGGGAGACCAAGACGGTGCCCATCTGGTAGGATTCGGCGGCCGCGCCCCGGAGGTTGTTCGATTTATGGGAGATATCCAAGGCGCTGACCAAGGTGCTGACCGCCTTGTCATAGTCTCCGGTGGCGGTGTAGACGTCGCCCAGGGCGCTCAAGGTCTCAGCGACGTACTCCGGGTCGTTCAACTTCTGGCGCAATTGCAAGGCTTGCTGCAAATAGGTGAGAGCGTTATCGGTATCGCTCTTGGCGAGGTACACCTCGCCGATGTTGCTTAAACAGAGGGCCTGGTAATTTTCGTCGTTAGCGTCTCGCTGAATTTGTAGTGAATCCTTGAAGTCTTGCAGCGCCTTGTCGTATTCGCCCCAGGTTTGGTACAGCACGCCCCGGTTGATCAGGGTGTTTCCGATCTCTTTCTTCATGCTGATTTCGCGAAGAATATCGAGGGCTTGATTGTAGCTGGCCAACGCCTCCTTCGGTTTGCCGAGGGTGTTTTGAACCTGGGCCATTTCCGAGAGACTGGTGGCCAGAGTGCGTTTGAGACCCAGCCGGCGAGTAATCTCCATCGACTGCTGATAGTTTCGCACGGCCTCTTCGGGCTTGTTCAGGAGGCGGTAGGAAACGCCAATGGCGAGCAGGATCAAGGCTTTTTGTTCCTGGTTGTCAGCCTGCACGGCCAGACTGAGCCCCTGGTTGAGAGGTTCGAGAGCGGCTTGGGGATTGTCGCGGTCGATTTCGACCACTCCGAGCTGCCAAAGCGCTTTGATGTTCTTGGGGTCGTTGTTCCGAATCGTCGAGAACATGGCCAGCGCCTTGTCGTATTCGCCTTTGTCGGAATAAAGGCTGCCCAACTCATATTCGACGTCGGCATTGTTGGGAAACGTCTTGGCGAGGTTTTCGTAGGCGTCGATGGCTTTATTGTTGTCCTTCATCAAGCGGGCGTGATTGGCCTCGATGAGGTACCTCTCGGCGAGAGGCAACTGCTGGCTGAGCTCCACGGCTTTGCGAGAATTGCGTTCCGCGTCCGCATCGTAACCCAGCTCGGACTGGGTTGCGGCCAGGCGCGAGTAAGCCAGGGCAAACTGCGGATCTTCTTTAATCGCCGCTTGCAAGGACTTCACGGCATCCAGATTCTTGCCGTCGCGCAACAGTTCGAGACTCTGATCATAATCGCGAAGCGCGGGCAGCGACTGAGAGCTGAGCTGGAAGGAGCTGGCCTTCAGCTCTTTCAGCACGTCGGAGGAAACCACGAGGTTGCTGCGGATGAGATCGGAGAGCTGATGGACGCCGGCGAGAAACTCCTTTTCACTGGCGACTTCGATTTTCAGCGGCGTGCGGCGGTTGTTTTTGAAATCGCCGAGGGTGGCGTCAATGCGAATTTGATCGCCGAATTTTGCGTAGCGTCCCCAGACCAGATAGTCCGCGCTGGACAACTCCGCCAGTTGGCGCAGCATGTCGGAATCAAAATCGGCATTGGCGGGGATGTGAGAGTCTTTCAAGATCTGATGAAGACGGTCCGGCGAAACGGTGTGCAGTTGAACGGACTGGCCGACCTCGCGGCTCAACATGTCGGCAAGGCTGGGGCCCATCCAATCCGCCGATACGTCCGAAGAAGAGTTGTGAAAGGGCAGAATCGCCAGGGAAACGGCTTGCACCGGCGCGACCGACGCGGTGGAAGAGCGCGACATCAACTTATCGCGGAAGGCATAGACCGCCAAAGCGAGCACGGCCGCCGCGCCTGCGACAATCAGCCATTTTTGATAACTAGGCGCATAGCGAATACGGCGCGAAGCCGGCACGATGGTGCCGTGCGGCACGCCGCCCTTCCAGGCTTCCAGGTCGTCAATAATGGCGCGCGCGGTTTGATAGCGCTCGTCGGGCTTGGTCTCCAGACACTTGGAAACGATGTCGCTGATGACGCCGGGCACACCGATGTTGAGTTGCGCGAGCGGAGTGGCGCGTTCCTGGGTGCGCTTGAACATCATGGCCATGGCCGTGTCGGCCTTGAACGGCGAGATACCGGTGAGCATCTCGTAAAAAATAATGCCCAGCGCGAACAAATCGGAGCGGGCGTCCACCTTTTCGCCCTTGGCCTGTTCCGGCGACATATACTCCGGTGTGCCCATCAGCGCGCCGGTCTGCGTCATGCCGGGAGTTTCCAGCGAACGCGCGATGCCGAAATCCATCACGTACACGCGGCCGTCTTTATCAACCATGACGTTCTGCGGCTTCAAATCCCGGTGCACGACTCCCGCGTTGTGCGCAGCTTCGAGCGCCGCAGTGATCTGCAAGACGATAGGAACGGCTTCCTCGGAAGTCATCTTCTGTTTTTCGTGAATCAGGCTGCGCAGATCGCGGCCCTCGACATACTCCATGGTGATGAACTTGATGCCCTGCGCCTGGCCGAGATCGAAGATGCGGATGACGTTGCGATGGGTGACTTCGCGCGCCAGGATGAGCTCTTGTTTGAAGCGGCGCAGAATCTCGGGGTGACTCGCGAGATCGGGACGAATCAGCTTCAAGGCGACCAGGCGGTCGAGTTCGATGTCGCGGCCCTTGTAGACGGCACCCATTCCGCCTTGGCCGAGGAGCTGAATAATCTCGAAGCGTTCTGCGAGCAGCGTGCCGGGCTCAAGCTGGCCTTTGGAGGCCGCTTCGCTCGAGGGGCGCGGCGTAACGGCGACCGACCAGGCTTCGGTGCGGCCGACGGCGCTGCTGCCACCCATCTCCGTGGGCGAAATCGTCATGTCCGCCAAAGGCAGGGGGGTGCTGCACTTGGTACAGTGCTCCGCGGTGGGCGGGTTATCGGCTTGGCACAGAGGGCATTGCATGGGCTAGTGCCTGGTACACATCAGAATACCCCCAATTATGGTTCGTCACCGGATAAATGCAAGGCAGAGTTCGAGATATGGGCGCGGGCGTCCAACGGAAAGTACTCTACTTGTCAGTTATATCTACAGCACGCGGGAAGCCCTGCTGGAAGGAGTTCCTACTGGGGCACGGAAGGTGGCGGAGCGGACATTTTGGAGGCCACGTCGTCGTTTGCCTTTTCGTGCAGCTCGCGGACGCGGGCGAACTCCTGCTGGGCCGCCGGTGTGTTGCCCATAGCCTGATACAAACGCCCCAAGCGAAAGTGGGAGTCGGGCTGAGCCGGGTCCAGCTTCACGGCATGTTGCAGCGCGGCCAAGGCGTCCTGGTAGCGTTTCTGCTGCGTCAGAACGGCGCCCAGATCGACGTAGGCGATGCGAACATCGCTGTTCCCCTTCACCGCCTTCTGGAGCAACGGAAGCGCCTTGTCCAGGTCGTTGTCTTTCAGCTCGATGTCGCCAAGATAGGCCAGCGCCTGAGCGTGGTCGGGATCAATGGATAGCTCGATCTGCAACGCGTTCTTTGCTTCATCGTACTGATGCAGCTTCCAGTACAGATAGCCGAGAGCAAAGTTGACGTCGGGTTCTTTCGGCGCGACCTTCACGGCGGCCTGGAACTCCGCGATCGCATCCGGCGTTCTTCCCAGTCCGTCCAGCGCCTCCCCCATCAGCATGTGCGCCGATGCGGAATCCGGGTTCTGCTCCAGAATCTGACGAAACTCGTCTTGCGCGCAGGAGTATTTCTTTGCCAACAGGCAGCTCTGTGCCAGGACTTGGCGCAGCGCCGCATTTGCCGGATCGGCCTTTGCCGCTGCTTCCAAATACTTGGAGGCCTCCTCAAAGCGCCTTGCGCCATAGCAGCTTAGGCCCAGCAGGGTGAGCACCTGCGTGCTGTTGGGATCCGCGTTCAATGCCGCACGCAGCGGGTCAATGGCTTCCGGAAAGCGACCAAGTTTGAATTCCGCCAAGCCTAGATTGAGCTGCACGCCAGGCATCTTGGGGTTCAGCGCCAAGGCCTTCGTATAGGCGGGGACCGCTTCGGCATACTTTCCCTGCGTGGAAAGCACAACACCTAGACTCGCATATGCCGCAGCATCGTGCGGATTCTGCTGCACCACCAGGCGCCAGGCCATCTCTGCCTCGGTGAGCTTCCCCTGTTGTTCCAGAGCCAGCGCGTCGGAAGGGGTAGGCGTTTGCGCGCCTGCGGGGGCGCAGAAGAACAGCGCAACAAGCACAGTGGCTAACTTTACGGGTGTATAGCCCACAGACCTGACCCTAGTTGATTATCCTTGCCGCTACCTGTAATAGGGCTCGGACGGTGTGACAAAGCCAGTGTACCCGTTTCTGATCCTTGTGCCGCGGCCGTTGAAAAAAAAAGCGCGGCGGGAGAACATCCCGCCGCGCCCTCGACTGAGTAGCACTACAAAACAAGCCCTCGACCGCGGGGCTAAGATGCCGCCCCGCAGCGCGCGGGTTTAGAAGTACAGCTTTCCCCCGAGCTGGAAGATGCGCGGGTCGAAAGCGGAAGTGACCTGGCCGAAGTTGCTGGAACCGAGCTGGTTGCTGACCTGGTTGAGCTCGGTATGGTTCCAAGTGTTGAAGGTTTCCACGCGCAGCTCGAATCTGCTGCCCCGCGATTCGCTGAGCAGGAAGCTCTTGAAGAGCGAGAGGTTCCAGTTATCGCGGCCCGGCCCACGCAGCGAGTTGTGTCCGGAATCGCCAAAGGCGCCGATTGCCGGGTTCACGAACGCCGAAGTGCTGAACCATTCGGCCACCGTATGTGGATAGGAAACAGAGCCGATCTGATCGGGGCGATTGGTGGCATTGGGCAGGGCGTTTCCACCTTGTCCGCCGCTCAGCTGTGGATTAATCGGGAGGCCGGACGACGCGGTGACGATGCCCGAAACCTGCCAGCCGCCGATGGTCGATTTCAGGAAGCGGCTTGTAGTGTTCCGGAAAATCGGCAGGTCATAGATGAAATTGACCGCCGCGTTGTGTGTACGGTCAAAGCCACCCGGGCCATTGTCATACTTCCAACCCAAGTAAGGATTTGACACGTCTTGCAAATCGCCACCGCCAGTGCCGCCAGTGCCGTTTGCGGTGCTGCCGTTGACCGGGTCGATGGTACGCGAGAGAGTGTAATACGCGCGAAGAACCAGGTCGCGGCCCACCTGGGAAGTCAGGTCCACCTGCAAAGCGTTGTAGTGCGAGTTGGCTTCGTTGGTGGAAAGCCGGAGGGAATTGAAGCCGGGATACGGCAAGCCCGACGTAGCGTAATTCGCGCCGGCGACGCCATTGATGATAGGAATCAGATTCGCCTCGGGGGGTAGGTCGTATTGCGTGTAGAAGTTCTGGTGGCGATTCTGGTTTCCGACGTAGGAAATGCCCAGAACCGACTTGGCGCTAAGTTGACGCTGCACGCCAACGCTGTACTGGAAGCTGTCAGGCTCCTTATACAGGCTCCTGTCCAGGCCAGTGATACTGGCTGGGTTGATCGGAAAGGTAGCAGCGGTGCCGGTAGCCAGGGAGAGACTCGGATTGTCCATCTCGACCGGCCCTGGAGAGTTGACCTGCAAGCTGAACGGAATGTTGGGACCGGCGTTGTACATGTCGTTGCCCTGAAGGCGCTCATACATGATGCCGAAGCCGCCGCGGACAACAGTCCTGCCGGTGCCGGTAAGGTCATAGGCAAAGCCGAGACGCGGACCGAAGTCTGCCCAATGATTGTCCACCAGGCCCTTCGGCACCCCGTTCTGGCCAGGGATACCAATGCCGTTCAGATACAGCGGGACGCCTGCCAGAATGGGATTCGGGCTGACGCCGAGGCCCGGACTGGTGGGGCTGATGGTGCCGTTAGGCAGCAGGACCGCGGCGTCGGCTGGATTGTAGAGATTGGCGTAGAAATTCCCCATGCGGTTGTTGGCTTCGTAGGTGTGCGGTACGCCGTCCCAGCGCAAACCGAGGTTCAGGGTCAGCTTGCGGTTGACGCGCCAGTTGTCCTGAACGTATGTGGCATACGATACGTTGTTCCAGAAGCCTTTGTCTTGCACGGCGAGTTCCTGATAGCTCTTGGCGTCGCCTAGCAAAAAGTCGGCGAAGTCGTTGCCGGTGAACGTACCGTCGAAGGTGAAGCCGCCCTGCGTCTGACCAAACAGGTCCTGGACCTTCTTGTACAGAGCCCAGCTGAAGCCGAACCTGAGCTGGTGAGCGCCCTTGGTCCAGGAGAGGTCGTCCCGGACCTGGTAGTCGTCGGCTTTGTTGACCCACGGCCAGCTCGAAACCTCGAAATGGGTGCCCGTCGAGCCAGACAAGTCGATATTGGGGATGCGGTTGTCATTGTTCGGACCGGTGAACAGTCTCGAGCTCGTGCTGTCGTAGCCGCTCGGCAGCGCCAAGCTGGACAAGCCCGCGCCTGCATACGGAATGATGTTGATGCGGTTGCCGTTGTAGTTGAAAGCGACTTCATTCAGCAGGTTGGGATTGATGGCGTACGTGGTGTGAACGACCGCGCTATACGATGGGTTGCCAAAGTTATCGCCGACCGTCGGCACGTTGGCGCCGCTCCACTGGCTGATGGCGAATCCTTGAGTGACTTGCTCGGCGATAAAGTGGCCAAACACCGAGAATTTATCGGTGAAGTTGTGATCGATGCGCACAATCTCTTCCTTCAAATTCGTCGGAGCGTTAGCGGAGCCAAAGAATTCGTTTCCGCTCGTGGGCGCAGGGAAAATACCAGCCTTCACAAGAGCCTGGGTGTTCGGATCGAGCATGCATGCCGGGATCGTGTTTGCAGGAAACGGTGACCCCTGGACGACGCCAGCGGGGAGAACTCCGCCAGGGCAGTTCTTTGCGAGAACACCAGCGGACACGTCAGCGGCCGACGGAACGTTAATCGTGGTCGCGCCGAAGTTGCCGCCGTAGGTGGACGGGAGAGGCACTGGCTGGCCGTTGTTGACACTGCCCTGGATCAGCCTGCGCCATTCCATGTTGTAGAAGAAAAAGGTCCGCTTCCGGCTGGGGTTGTATAGGTGTCCGAAAGTCACCGGACCGCCCACGTTGAAACCGAACACGTTGAGTCTCAACTCCGCCACGGGGCTCGGTTTGGTATTGAAGAAGTTGCGCGCGTCGAAAGCGTCGTTGCGGTTGAACTCCCACGCCGAGGCATGGAGCGTGCTCGAGCCGGACTTCAGAACCATGGTCATGGTGCCCGCCGAGGAGAGACCATAGTCGGCGCTGTAGTTCGAGGTCAGCGCACGGAACTCCGCGATCGCGTCGCTGGACGGCGCAATGCTCATGCCGCCTGCGCCGCCGCGGTCGTCGTCTTCGCCACCATCCAACAGGTAGATATTGTGGTTCTGTCGGAGGCCATTGAATTCCACGTTGGCGTCTCCGCCGACCGGCGTATTGACGTAGTTATTGATGACGCTGGATGCGCCCGGCGTCAGAGCAGCAAGCTGATAAATACTTCGCCCATTGATCGCCAGCTGCGAGACCTGTTGCCCGGTGATGACGTTGCTTTCCTCACCGGAATCGGTCTGCACGCGCACGGGATTAGCTTCGACGGTTATTGTTTCCTGAGCGCCGCCGAGTTGCATCTGAAAATCCAAACGAGTACGGTCGCCAACCTGAAGCACGATACCCTTTTGTTCGGCAGTCTTGAATCCTGCGGCTTCGGCCTTGACTTCGTAATGGCCGATTTTCAGTTCTGGGAATACATACTGGCCCGAGTCGCTGGTCTGAATCGTTCGCGTCAGGCCCGTTTCCGAATTCGTAGCGGTGATCTTGACATTCGGAATCACCGATCCCGATGGATCGGTAATCGTGCCAACGATCGTCGCGTCCTGACCCAGGGCTAGAAACGGGCAACCGAGAAGAAGCACAAAGCAAGCCAACGCATGATAAATACTGAACTGTTTTACACTACGGACAACCGCACGGACACACAGAGAGGAAAGAAAATTCATCGCTAGACCTCCACCCCCGGTGATTTGATATCACCGTTAACGTACACGGAGCTTCTACCTATCCGCCAGGTGTTGTCAAGAACTTTTTTTGATGTAATGAAGTTGGATTAGTGCTAGGTGTACTCCATCGAAGATGCGTCTGCGCAAGCCTTGAAAATGATTGCAGGCAAGCCTTGGCCACACCCGGACCCAGCACGCAGTCGTGGGGAACACTCAGCGCGAGGGTCCCATCAAGTGGCACATAATAGACAGCTTACATAGCCCAGAAGACCGGGCGAGGCGACGCCACGATCACCAGAATAGAACTCCCTTGCTGTGCGGATCGCGCGCACCGTAAGCGAACCTCTCCGCAATTCAACGGCGTCGTACCGGTGACGCAGGCACGAGAGAAGCACTGGGCGAGCAGTGAAACGATCCTTACGCGAACGTTATTGCGGACCGCAGAAACGTTATGTCAGGCAAGCACAACGTTATTTTACTTTGCCACAACGTTATTTTGCGCGGGCAAGACCACGCGACTTTTGGAAAGCGCCTCGCTCAACTTGCCATCCACTTGTCTCATTTCACGGAAAAGATGCAAATTGGAAGACATCACGACTCCGGGGCTTAAATGGATCGCCGGCGGGAAATTTACTTTGTTGGTGAGGTTGTCGGCCAGTAGCCGGACCGCAATCTGGCCTTGCCGATGCGGCTGCTGGTAAATGGACGCCGCGATGGTTCCCTTTTGAAAGTAGGGAGACATCTCGGCGAACAGATCGGTGGTAATCAACTTTACCTTTCCAGCCAGACCCCTCTCTCCGAGGGCATGGCACACGGGAAGGCAGTTGACGGTGTTCACGTAAAGGCCTGCAAGAGTTGGCACGCGACGCAGGAGATCAAAGGTCTTTTGAAAGCTTTCATCTTCATCTTCGTGTCCTTCAATAACACCGACAATCTTCCCGCCCGGGCAATGCCTCGGAAACGCTTCCGAAAAGCCGTCGGTTTTCTTGCGATGATCTTCGGCCGTCAGCATGCCAGCGACGACTGCTACCTTCGAACCTGGCGGAACGAATTTGCCCATCAATTCGCCGGCAATGCTGCCGTTCAGTCTTGGTTCCACGCATACGATGCTCGAGCGTTTGCTTTCGGGAGCGTCGGTGGAGACACAAACTACGTGGATGCCTTTTTGTTCGGCATCGTCGATGAGCGGCTTAAGGTCTTTCGGGTTTCCCGCGGTGAGAATGATGCCGTTGACGTTGCACTGGAGGAGTTCCTTGAAGGCTTCCGTGTCTCCTTCTCCAAGCACTTGAACGGGGCGATTGATGAATTCGATTCCAAGCTGCGCCACGCGGCGCCCTTCGTCCAAGACGCCGCTCCAAAGCTGATCGTAGAAAAAGTGGATTTCTCGCGGCATGCACACGCCGATGCGAGCGCTGGCTTTGGCAACCGATAGTGCGCGGGCCGCCAAATTCGGGGTGTACCCTATTTGCCGGGCTATTTGCAGTATTCGCTGACGCGTGGCCTCCTTGATGCCTCCCCGCCCGTGTAAAGCGCGATCCACGGTGCCAATGGAGACTTTCGCCATTTCGGCGATCAAATGGATTCCCCGTAGCTCTTTCCCCATCAACCTAGCTCCCATGTTTCCGGTCCGAGGCGCACAACGCCCAAGATTGGTTCGCCGCTGCCTCCCAGAGGTACAAGGCCGGGGCGCGAATTTCCAACCTGCCGGCAACGGATCGGTGTCCTACTTTACGTCATCGGCCTGCGCACGAAAACGCGAAGCGCGAACCCCTGCTTAGGCCGTGTACGTTCACGGTGCTATACTCTCGCGCTTCGCACGGATTCGCCAGTTCCGAATGACCTCATCCTATTCTAAGCATACGGCGGAAAGAGAAAGTTTGTTTCGCGGGGCGGGGCTTCGCAGTGAGTCCGCTGCAATCGCGAGCAAGCCGGCGCCGTATAGA
Source organism: uncultured Acidobacteriota bacterium (assembly GCA_963735525.1). Classification (GTDB taxonomy): domain Bacteria; phylum Acidobacteriota; class Terriglobia; order Acidiferrales; family UBA7541; genus Acidiferrum. The sequence goes on from CAVTLQ010000007.1 coordinate 14,547, forward strand.
GAGGGCCCATGGAAAAGAAAATAGCCATGTCGATCGGTGCGCTCGCGTGCGCGGCGCTGTGTTCACCATCCTGCGCGCAGCAATCGCCCAGTGAGCCGGCGTACAAAGACCCAAAACTCAGCGTTGAGGAGCGCACCAACGATCTCGTCTCGCGCATGACGCTCGAGGAGAAGATTTCGCAGCTCGGGCACACCGCGGATGGCGTCCCCAGGCTCGGGATTCCGGAGTACAACTGGTGGAACGAGGGTTTGCACGGTGTCGCTCGCGCGGGAAACGCGACGGTGTTTCCGCAAGCGATTGGTCTGGCAGCGACGTTCGACGAACCGTTGATCCATCGAGTCGCCGACGTCATCAGCACGGAGTTTCGGGCGAAATACTACGCGACACTGCACCCAGATGGTTCCGCGGACTGGTATCGCGGGCTCACCGTGTGGTCCCCCAATATCAATATCTTTCGCGATCCGCGCTGGGGGCGCGGGCAGGAGACCTACGGTGAAGATCCTTACCTGACCTCACGTTTGGGCATCGCATTCATCACCGGGCTGCAGGGAAACGACGCCAAGTACTTGAAAACCGTGGCCACGGCGAAGCACTTCGCCGTACATAGCGGACCGGAGTCCACGCGGCACAGCGTGGATGTTTCAGCGTCACGCCACGATATGGAAGACACCTACCTGCCCGCATTCCGCGCCACCGTGATCGAAGGGAAGGCCGAGTCGGTCATGTGCGCGTATAACGCTCTCAATGGGCCGCCCGCTTGCGCGAACGGTGTGTTGCTCCAAGAACATCTGCGGACCGACTGGGGCTTTCACGGCTATGTGGTTTCCGATTGCGGAGCGGTGACGGACATCTCTGGCGGTCATCATTTCTCAAAAACGTTGGAAGAAGGCGTGACCGCGGCTTTTGAGGCTGGTACGGACTTGGTCTGCGGAGCCCCGCGCACACGCGTGCAGGCTGAGCGCGACGCGCTCTTGAAGGCGGTGCGGCAGGGCTTGCTGCCGGAATCCGTTGTGGACCAGGCATTGCGGCGGCTGTTCAGCGCGCGCTTCCGGCTTGGCATGTTCGATCCGGCATCGATGGTGCCGTACTCGCGAATCACTCCGGCGGAAAACGACACCGAAGCGCACCGGCAACTCGCGCTGACGACCGCGCGCGAATCCATCGTGCTGCTGAAAAACAAGAACGGGTTTCTTCCGCTGAAGCAACCGCCAGCAACCATCGCGGTGATCGGTCCCGACGCCGACAATCTCGACGCGCTGATCGGCAACTACGCCGGTACGCCTTCCAAGCCGGTGACCATCCTTGCCGGCATTCGCAAGCGGTTCGCGCAATCGAATGTGATTTTTGTCGAGGGCACCGGATTGACGGGCCCGATCACCAAGGCAATTCCCGCGGACGCGCTCTATGTGGACGAAATGCGAAAAGAGCGCGGCCTCAAGGGCGAGTACTTCTCGAATCTGGAGCTGAAAGGGTCGCCGGTGATGACGCGCACCGATAGCGCCGTCGATTTTGCCTGGGGCGACACCGGTATCTCGCCGGAACTGCCCAACAACTATTCCGTGCGCTGGACCGGCTTTGTGGTTCCGCCCGAAACGGGCGAATACGTCGTCGGATTTGCGGGCCAGGACGGTTACCGCATTTGGCTCGACGGCAACTTGATCGGCGAGGATTGGAACGTCCATCATCCTGCAACGACGGAAACAAAAAAGCTGCGGCTCGAAAAGGATCACGCGTATCCGGTGAAGGTCGAATATTTCCAAACTATTCGCAGCGCCGAAGCTCGCCTGTTGTGGAGCTTGCCGGGAGGGCAGACGCAAGAAGCGGTTGACGCGGCCGGCAAGGCGGACTTGGTGGTGATGGTCCTAGGCCTGTCGCCGCGGATCGAGGGCGAGGAAATGAAGGTGAATGCGGAAGGCTTCGCCGGTGGTGACCGCACGCTGATCGACTTGCCGGGTCCGCAGGAAGAACTCTTGAAGCGCGTTCACGCCGCCGGGAAGCCTGTGGTGTTGGTGCTGACGAATGGCAGCGCGCTGGCCGTGAACTGGGCCGATGAAAACTTGCCTGCGATTGTGGAGGCTTGGTATCCCGGTGAAGAAGGCGGGACGGCGGTCGCCGAAGCGCTCGCGGGCGACTTTAGTCCGGCGGGCCGCTTGCCCGTCACGTTTTACAAGTCTGTCGATCAACTTCCTCCCTTTGAGGATTACTCAATGGCGAAGCGGACCTACCGCTATTTCGACGGAGAGCCGCTGTACTTGTTTGGATATGGACTGAGCTACACATCGTTTGCGTACAAGAATCCGCGGGTCGATCACGCGAAAGTGTCGGCGAAGGAAGCCGTGACTGTTTCCGTCGATGTGGTGAATACCGGAGCGCGGGCGGGCGATGAGGTGGTGCAGCTTTACCTGACGCACAAAGGCGTCGCCGGGGCTCCGAGTCGCGCCTTGCGAGGATTTCAGCGGGTGCACCTGGATCGCGGGCAAAAGAAGACGGTGTCGTTTTCGCTTCGCGATCGCGATTTGAGTATCGTCGATGAAGGCGGGAAGCACCGCATCGTTCCTGGCACCGTCGCCGTGTGGGTCGGAGGAGGTCAGCCGACTGGGCGTTCCGGTCTGCCGGAGACCAACGGCGGCCGAACCGAATTCGCAATTACCAGCGACGCCACGCTCCCAGACTAAACACCTGGATTGCAAGACCCTGGCCCGGCGCCACTAAGACTGTGGAGACTTATGTTGATACGTCAGCAATCCGATGAGCGGCAAGAAGCACTATCGGCGGTTGTTCTGAGGAGGCATAGATGTTGATGCACCCTGCGCCAAGATCTGTAAGCCTTGCCGTTCACGTCGCTCTTGTCTTGGCGATCGGCCTGCTGCTATCTGCGAAGACGGCATCCGGGCTGCCTCAGGCATCAACTCATAACTCCTTGCCGAGCGGACTCGTCGTGGTCATAAAGGACAAGCCGCGGCAGAATCAAGGATTGGATCTGCGAACGGTGAGTAATCCGTTCATTAGTGGCGTGGCGTTGCAGATCCATTGGAGCGACATCGAGCCGGTCCAAGGAAAGCCGGATTGGTCGAAGCTGGATGCCTTGTTCGCTGCCGCAGAGTCATCCAAGAAATGGGTACAACTCTTCATCTTTGCCGGCTTTTTTACGCCTGCGTGGGCCCTGGAAGGCGTAAAGACCGACACGTTTACGATTCCGTATGGGCCGTACGAAGGCCAGGTCCAGAGGCTTCCGATGCCCTGGGATCGGGTGTACCTGAACCATTGGTTTGCCTTCCTGAAGGAACTGAGTGACCGGTACGGAAAGTCTCCTACGTTCAGAATCGTCGCAGCGGACGGACCGACATCGCTCTCTGATGAGTATAATTTGCCACACACGCCGGCGGAACTTAGGCGGTGGCAAAGTCACGGGTACACGCCGTCTAGGTATTTAGGGGCATGGGAAGAGGTGTTGCGGATATATGCGGCGGACTTCCCGAATCAGTACGTTTCTCTGTCGGTGGGAAACGGACTTACGATTAATGACCAGGGTAAGCTCGACCCGCGCGAGCGTTTGCGCACGAAGCAAGCGGTTGTCGACCAGGCAATCGGCGTCCTGGGAAGCCGATTTGCCCTTCAGTTGAACGATGTCCGTGCAGGCCCGGATGATCGCACCCCCAATTCCGAAGTCGAAGATCGATTTGTCATTGGTTATATCGGACGGATTATCACCGGCTTTCAAATGAAGACCGCTGCCGAACACAACAGCGGGAATATGGGCGCTGAAGGAGATCCGCCCCTGGCTTTAAGAAAATCCATCAGTGTCGCGATGGAGCCGAACACTGCCGGCCAGCATGTCAACTATCTGCAAATTTACGAACAGGATGTGCTTGCAGACGAAATGCAACCCGTCCTCCAATATGCGGCGTCGTTGTTCAAATGACCCCGCATGGGACAAGTCAGGGCCGCGGCTGCAGGCGCCAACGATGGGCCAAAGCTCCTCGTAAGGATCATCCCAAGGAAAGAATGACGCGTCATTCTATCCTTGGCCCCCCACCCCCTAGGCATTCGTAAGAGTATCAATCGAAAAGACTTGCACGAGGGGCAGTTTGTAAGTGTATGAAAACAAAGGGTCGGCGCACCGCGAGGCTTTGCGCCCCCCAGTTGACTTTCTCTGGGGGGGGGTACCCCCCTCCCCGTGCGATGGAACTATGAGGCATGTCAATGATTCTGCGTGGTTTACAGGCGTTCCTCTGTGACAGGGAGGGTGCAAAAGAGGGCAGAGCCCCCTGTCAATACAAGGGCTAAACATTGCCGATTCGCGCGCAGGAAATGAAAAAAGCGCCGAAGGTCGGCGCTTTGAGCGCAATTTGATCAGCCTTGAATGTACCACGAAGGCATGGAAAAGTCAAGCGTTTCTTGAGGGAAACGGAAGAAGAGACACGACCCGCGCGCTGACAAATCCGGGCTATTTGTCGGCTACATTTAGTTTTGTGTCGATCAAATCGACGGAGTTTCCGCCAAGCATGATGGTGAAGGTGCCGGGCTCCACGACGCGGCGCATGTCGCGATTCAGGTAGGAGAGCTCGTCGGGGCCAAGAGTAAACTCGACGGTTTTCGTCTCGCCTGGGTTGAGGGTGATGCGGCGGAAGCCGCGGAGCTCCTTGACTGGGCGGGTGACCGAGCTGACGTCCTGGCGGATATACAACTGGGCGACTTCATCGCCTTGAACCGTGCCCGCGTTTGTCACGTCGACGGAAACGGTGGTCCGGCCCAGGGGGCCGATGGTGTCGGGCGCGGATCGTACATTCGCGTACTTGAACGTCGAATAGCTCAGGCCCCAGCCGAACGGGAACAGCGGCAGCGTGAAAGCCCCAAGGTATTCACGTTTCGCGGACGGCTTCTGGTAGTAGTAGTCGGGAAGCTGTCCGACTGAGCGCGGTACGGTGATCGGCAGCCGGCCCGCCGGATTGACGTCGCCGAAGAGAACGTCCGCGACCGCGGTGCCGCCCTCTTGCCCCAAGTAGAAACCGTCCAGGATCGCGGGAACGTGCTCGGCAATGTAGTTGATCGAATTCGGGCGTCCGTGCTGCAAAAACACGATGGTGGGCTTTCCGGCAGCGAGGATGGCTTTCACGAGATCGTCTTGATTGCCGAGCAAGTCCAAGTTGTCGCGGTCGCCGGGATGATTTACAGCCCACGCTTCGCGGGAGGTCTGTTCGTTTCCGCCGAGAGCTAAAATCACTACGTCGGCTTGCTCCGCGATCTTGGCCGCTTCTTCAATGCGCTTGGCGTTCAGCGCCGGATCGCCCAGGACGACCTTGTCGGCGTTCCAGTCGGGCTCCGATTCGGTGATCTTGCATCCTTCGGCGTACAGGACTTGCGCGGACGATCCGACCTTGTCCTTGATCCCCTGGAGCACGCTTACTCCGCGACCTGGGTTGTCGCTGTAGCCGCCCAGATGCACGGCGGCGGCGTTCGGGCCGATGACCGCAATCTTCTTGTACTTCCCTTTCGCCAGCGGCAGCAGATGGTCTTGATTCTTCAGCAGGATAATCGCTTCGCGCGCGGCTTTCAGAGCCAGCCGCTGGTGCTCGGGGCTGTTGGCGATTTTTTCCGCGTAATCGGGGTTCACATAGGGGTCCTCGAAGAGCCCGGCAAGGAACTTCACGCGCAAAATGCGCGCCACGGCGCGGTCTACCTCGGCTTCGGAAACTTTCCCCTGCTTGATTTGGTCGGGCAAGCTGGGATAGCCGGCAACGAACGGCAATTCGATGTCGACGCCTGCGTCGAGAGCGTATCTGGCAGCCGCTTCATTGTCCGCGACGATGTGATGAACGGTGCGCAGCTCCGTAATGCCAAAATAATCGGACACCACGATGCCCTGAAATCCCCATTCGTGGCGCAGGATGCCATCCAACAACGGCTTGTTGCTGTGCGAAGGAATACCGTCCACTTCGTTGTAAGAGGGCATGACGGTGTCGACGTGCCCCTGGGTTACGGCGGCTTCGAAGGGCTTCAAGAAATACTCGCGGACGACGCGCTCGGAGTAATTTCCCGGCGCTACGTTCGTCCCGCCTTCCGGCTGGCCGTGCACCGCAAAATGCTTCGCCGTAGCCATCACGTGGGTTTTGTCGATCGCCGGGCCGGTTCCCTGAAAGCCATGAATCGCGGCCAGACCGATCTTTGACACCAAATATGGGTCTTCGCCGTAGGTTTCTTCCGTGCGGCCCCAGCGGGGATCGCGCGCCAAATCGAGCACCGGCGCCAGGCAATGCTGCGCACCCGCGGCGCGGACTTCAGCGGCGGTAGCGGTGAAGACATCTTGAACCAGGCCGGTGTCCCAGGTGGATGCCAGGGCAATGGCCTGCGGGTAGGACGTAGCTTTCGGCGCGACATGCCCATGAAGGCATTCGTCATGGAACAGCACGGGAATCCCCAGCCGGGTGTTTTCCTTCATCCACTCTTGGATCACGTTGGTATATTCGGCGCTCGCGCGGGGCCCGTGCCCCTCGCCGGGCCGCGAAATCTCGCCTAGACCGTTCTTCAGCAACACCGCCGCCCGGTCGGGAAGGAATACGCCTTTCTCGTCGACAAAAAGCGCTTGCGGATCGGTAAAGAACTGCCGGTTCTCCCAGGCGCTTTCCATTTGCGCGACTTTTTCGTCGAGGGTCATGCGCGAGAGCAGGTCTGCGATGCGCTGCTCGACGGGGAGCTTGGGGTCGAGATAGGGCGAAACATTTTGAGCGCGCACGGCGTAGCTACCAGCGCAGATCGAGACGAGAAAAAGGGTCGTTCGTGCGGCCCAATAGCATCGAGACACCAGCATCATGGCGGCCTCCCGGGCAAAATGACAGCGCTTGCAATCGGAAAAGCGCGTGGTACTATACATCAACGTTAACGTACACGGTAAAGATTTGCGGCGATATCGCGAGATCTTTACCCATCTGTCGAGGACGTTCTTGCGGGCCCGCGCTCAGGAGAATCGCGCGTAGTGCCAATCATCCTCCAGGACAACGTCAACGCGATCCGCTTTGTCGTGGCAGTACGCGTCTGGGCATTGGCATGAGCCATCGAGCCTGAACGGTATGGAAATGTACGTTCTCGGAATCGACGTCGGTACAGGCGGCACTCGCGCGCTCATCATGGGCGCCGACGGACGCATTGTAGCCTCCGCCACGGAAGAGCACGAACCCTTCGCTTCACCCCAGATCGGCTGGGCGGAGCAGCGGCCCGAGGATTGGTGGCGAGCCGCGGGCGTCGCCATTCGCAAGGCGATCTCACAAGCCAAGCTGCGCGGAGAGCAAATCTCTTGCGTCGGTTTCTCCGGCCAGATGCACGGGGCTGTGATGCTGGACGCCGCGGGCGAAGTGGTGCGCCCGGCGCTGATCTGGTGCGACGTGCGCACGGAGAAGCAATGCCAAGAGCTGAACGAACGAATCGGTTCGGAGCGGCTCATTCAACTGACCTGCAATCCTGCGCTCCCGAATTTTACGCTCACGAAATTTCTGTGGGTGCGCGAAAACGAGCCGGAGAACTGGAAGCGCGTCCGTTCAGTCCTGCTGCCGAAGGACTACGTTCGCTTCAAGCTCACGGGAGAACGCGCCATCGATGTGGCGGACGCTTCCGGGACGCTGATGCTGGACGTGGCGCGGCGCCAGTGGTCCGCGGAAGTTCTGCAAGCGGCGCAAATCGATGCGTCGCTCTTACCGGCGCTATATGAGTCGCCGGATGTTTGCGGAAACGTTTCCGCTGCGGGAGCCGAGGCCACCGGTCTCGCGGCCGGAACGCCGGTAGTGGCGGGGGCGGGAGATCAAGCAGCGGGCGCCACTGGAATGGGAATCGTTACGCCGGGTGCGGTGAGCGCCACGATCGGGACGTCCGGAGTGGTCTTTGCGGCAACCGATCGACCTGCGCTTGATCCGCGAGGCCGCCTGCACACATTTTGCCACGCAGTTCCCGGCCGCTGGCACGTGATGGGTGTGACGCAGGCCGCGGGGCTGTCGCTGCGATGGTTTCGGGACCGCTTCGCGTGCGCATCGGCCGCGCCCGGGCGTGATCCTTATGACCAACTCACAGCGGAAGCAGCCGGCGTTCCGCCCGGCGCCGACGGGCTGCTTTGGGCTCCGTATCTGATGGGCGAGCGCACACCCCACCTGGACCCGGACGCTCGCGGAGTGCTGGCCGGGTTGACGGCGTCGCACACGCGAGCCCACGTGGTGCGCGCCATTCTCGAAGGCGTGGCTTTCAGCTTGAAAGATACCTTCACGATCTTCGAAGAGATGAACGTGCCGGTAAAAAGCATTCGCCTGGGCGGCGGAGGAGCGACGGTCGCCGCTGTGGCGCCAGATTCAAGCGGACGTGTACGGCCACGAAGTCGAGATTGTGGAGGCCGAAGAAGGCGCGGCCTACGGCGCCGCCATTCTCGCCGGCGTTGGCGCGAAGATTTGGCCGTCGGTTGACGCAGCCTGCGATTCCGTCGTGCGAGTTGTGGATCGCGTGCAGCCCAACGCGGCAAATGTGGCGGCGATGAGGTCCGCCTACGCGGCTTACCGCCGCGTCTATCCGGCGATGAAATCCATTTTCAAATCGTAAGACTCACGGTCCACAGCAGAGGAATCGGAGGACGTGTCCATGACGACCACCAATGATCCGTATCACCCGGAACCCGCCCACAAATTCTCGTTCGGGCTGTGGACCGTCGGAAACCGCGGGCGCGATCCCTTCGGTGATTTTGTGCGGCCGGTGCTTCCGCCGGTGGACATTGTGGCCATGCTCGGGGAAGTCGGAGCCTGGGGCGTCAACCTGCATGACAACGATCTGGTGCCCATCGACGCGACTGGGGCCGAGCGCGATTCCATCGTGCGCGAGTTCAAGAAGGCGTGCGAAGAAGCCGGAGTCGTCGTTCCGATGGCCACGGTTTCTCTTTTCTTTCATCCCGTTTTTCGCGACGGCGCTTTCACGGCGAACGATCCCGAGGTGCGCGCCTACGCGTTGCAAAAAACGATGCGCGCGATGGACTTGGGAGCGGAGCTTGGCGCGAAGATTTTCGTGCTCTGGGGCGGACGCGAAGGCGTCGAGACTGATGCCTGCCGGCGTCCCGACGAAGCGGTGAAACGCTTGCGCGAGGCCGTCAACTATCTCTGCGAATACAACATCGAGCGCAAATACGGATTCAAGTTCGCGCTGGAAGCAAAACCCAACGAGCCGCGCGGCGACATCTATATGGCTACCACCGGCCACTACCTGGGCTTCATCCCCACGCTCGCGCATCCGGAGATGGTGGGCGTCAATCCCGAGGTCGCCCACGAGCAGATGGCCGGGCTGAATTTTCTGCATGGCGTGGCGCAGGCCTGGGAAGCCGGCAAGCTCTTCCACATCGACCTGAACGATCAAATGCCGGGACGCTACGATCAGGACCTGCGTTTTGGCTCGGTGAACCTGAAAGGCGCGTTTTGGCTGGTGAAGTTTTTGGAGGATGTCGGGTATCAAGGGTCGCGCCACTTCGACGCTCACGCTTACCGCACCGAGGACTACGAGGGAGTGAAGGATTTTGCCCGCGGATGCATGCGCACGTACCTGATTTTCAAGGAGAAAGCAGCGCGTTGGAACGCCGACCAAGAGATCCAAGCAATTCTCAAGGAGGTCGCTGGTTCGGCGAACGGTCTCCCTTGCACCAGCTGCTATTCCAATAAGAGCGCGGCTGCGCTGCTGGCCCACGCTTTCGATAAAGAAGCGATCATGAAGAAGCGATTGCCTTACGAGCGATTGGACCAGCTGACGGTAGATATTCTTTCCGGAGTTCGATGAACGTTTTGGCGTGAAGTCCGCCGGCCGGACGCTGCCGTTAGGCTGTACTGGAACACCCACATTTCTGCGTCATACCGAGTAAGTAGCGCGAACGAACCACGCTTGTTCAGGCCTGGGATCGGGACGCGAATTGGTAAGATATTAAGATATAAGGACGTCCCAAGGCTGCGGCGTAGGTTCCGCTACGGCTTGGTGTTCCAAGTGAAAGAGAATTCGCCCACGGAGCGTTCATGGATTTCATCCACGATGATTTCCTGCTGCATTCGAAAACAGCGCAGAAGCTTTATCACGGCTACGCCGCGCAAGAGCCTATTCTGGACTATCACTCGCATCTGCCAGTTTCGGAAATCGCCGCCGACCGGCGCTTCCGAAATCTGTTCGAGATCTGGCTGGAAGGCGACCACTACAAGTGGCGGGTCATGCGCGCCAACGGGGTGGCCGAATCCTATTGCACCGGCGATGCGGACCCTTACGAAAAATTCCTGGCCTGGGCGCGGACGGTTCCGTATACGCTGCGCAATCCGCTCTATCACTGGACGCACCTCGAACTGAAACGCTACTTCGGGGTGAACGAGCTTCTGAATGAAAACACCGCAGAGTCAGTTTGGGAGCGGGCCAACTCGCTCTTGCAAGCCGGGGATCTCGGTGTCCAGGACATCCTGCGAAAATTTCACGTTCGAGTGGTGTGCACCAGCGATGATCCTTGCGACGACCTTGCGCACCATCAGGCCATCGCCGCTTCCGCATCGGGATTGCGTGTGTTTCCGACGTTCCGCCCGGACAAAGCCCTGCTGGTGCATACGCCGGAGGCGTTCAACGCCTGGGTCGACCGGTTGGGGCGCGCCAGCAACGTGGCTATTTCCTCTCTACGCGATTTTCTTGACGCGCTGAAGCGACGGCACGATTTCTTTCACCAAAACGGAGCCAGACTCTCCGATCATGGTTTAGCGCGCTGCTACGCCAACCCCTGTACCGAGCGCCAGGCCGAGGCGATTTTCGCCAAAGCCCGCGCAGGCGGCGCGGCCACGATCGCGGAGCAGGAGCAATTCGCTTCGTTGTTGATGCTTTTTTTCGGCCGATTGGACGCGGATCGCGGCTGGACCAAGCAGTTGCACCTGGGAGCTCTGCGCAACGTCAACAGCCGCGCCGTGCGCGATTTCGGTCCGGATGCAGGGTTCGACGTGGTTGGCGACTGGAATCAGGCCGAGGCGCTAAGCGGCTACCTCGACCTGCTGCATCGGGAAAACGCACTACCGAAAATGATCCTCTACAACATGAATCCCGCCGATAACTACGTCTTCGCCACCGTGATCGGAAGTTTTCAGGATGCCGCGATGCCAGGAAAAATTCAGTTCGGCAGCGGGTGGTGGTTTCTCGATCACAAGGAAGCCATCGAATGGCAACTCAACGCGCTTTCCAACACCGGTCTCTTCTCGCGATTTATCGGCATGCTGACGGACTCGCGATCGTTCATGTCCTTCCCGCGCCACGAATATTTTCGGCGGATACTTTGCGATCTGCTCGGGCGAGAGGTCGAGAATGGCGAGCTTCCCAATGACGAGCAGCTCCTGGGCTCGATGGTCCGCAACATTTGCTTTGAGAATGCCCGGCAGTATCTTGGGCTGGAACTCGCACCGGCTTCCGAGACGCGCCGCGAACCGGTAGCGCGCGCGTAAACACTGCGCGACGCGAAGGGCGGCCCTCCCTTACCAGCTGTGCATGGTCCCGTCGAGCTTGCGGTTGATCGGAAGGTACGCGCGCTGATAGGGATATTTCGCCGCGAGCGCCTCATCGATGTCCACGCCAAGGCCCGGGGCCTCGCCCGGATGCATCAGCCCGCCTTCGTAGGAGTAGGAATGCGGGAACACTTTGTCAGTTTCCGCGCTGTGCCGCATGTACTCCTGAATTCCGAAATTATGGACGCTCAGATCGAAGTGCAGCGCAGCCGCCATGCAAATCGGGCTCATATCCGTTGCGCCATGGGCTCCGGTGCGCACTTGATAGATTTCCGCCAGACTGGCGATTTTTCTCAGGTGGCTAATGCCGCCCGCGTGCACGACCGCGGTGCGGATATAATCGATCAGCTGTTCCTGAATCAGCTGCTGGCAATCGAAAATGGTGTTGAAAACCTCGCCGACCGCCAGAGGCGTAGTCGTGTGCCGCCGGATCAGCCGAAAACTTTCCTGTAGTTCGGCGGGCGTCGGATCTTCCAACCAGAACAGGTGGTACGGTTCCAACTCTTTCCCCAATCGCGCCGCTTCGATGGGCGTCAGCCGATGATGTGCATCGTGCAGCAGGTGCACCTCCGGCCCGAACTCCTTCCGCAATCGCGCGAACAGGTGCGGCACGAAATTCAAATATTGTTCGGAGGACCAGAGATTCTCGGGCGGGGCATCCTTCTCCGCGGGCTCATAATAGAGACTCCCGCGACCCACGCCGTAGGTGCTGGCAAGCCCCGGAATCCCGGACTGCGCGCGAATCGCTTTGTAGCCGCCCTTTATGTACTCCCCAACCGCCCGCACCGTGTCTTCGATGTCGGCGCCGCTGGCATGACCGTAAACCAGAACGCTCTCCCGCGAGGCGCCTCCCAAGAGCTGGTAGAGCGGCACATTGAGGCTCTTCGCTTTGATGTCCCACAGAGCGGTGTCGACGGCCCCGATCGCCGCCATGGTCACCGGCCCGCGCCGCCAATACGCTCCCTTGTACAAGTATTGCCAAACATCTTCGATCCGCCGGGCGTCGCGGCCTATTAATAGCGGCAGCACATGATCCTTCAGATAGGAAGCCACGGCGAGTTCGCGTCCGTTCAGAGTCGCGTCGCCCAGACCATGAATTCCGTCCTGCGTCACGATCTTCAGCGTGACGAAGTTTCGCCCCGGACAGCAAACAATCACCTTCGCGTCCACTATTTTCATCGTGATGCTTCCGATCCCCAGCGTGCCGCTGCACTATCGCCGAGCGATGTAGATTGCCACAACACCATCATCGTGGAAACGGATTTCCTTGAACGTCGTCGAAATCGGCGAAGCGTTCGCGGGAAGTCGTGTTAGATTCTGGCGTCACCGTTGGAAACAGCGCGCGAGCCGGCGCACGAGGGCAAGGGGCCGTGAGCCACAGTCGAAGTGAACTCAGAAAGTGCCCGTGGGTCGTAGCCATCTTGGGAGCCTTGTTGTTTGCGGGCGGGCAAGTGGATGATTTGCGCGCCGAAACGGGACACGAGGCGTGGCTGCGGTACGCGCCGCTTGCGAAATCCGCTGCGCAAAAGTATCAAACGCTGCCCGCGAGCGTGGTCGTGCTGGGCGATTCCGAGGTATTGGCGGCGGCGCAGGAGGAGCTGCTTCGAGGCGTTAGGGGAATGCTGGGAAGGACACTGCGCGCAGGCAAGACTCAGCTAAAAGAGAACGCCATTGTCCTGGGCACGCTCGCCGAGCTTCAGGCCGCCGCTCCCGGGCTTCACCTTGGCAGTGAACTGCGCGAAGACGGATTCTGGCTCACCACCGGGAACGTAGGCGGATTCGACTGTCTTATCGTCACTGCCTCCAATGAGCGCGGCGTCCTATACGGCGTATTCGCCCTATTGAACAAGATCGCGTTGGACGAAACCCTAACCTCTCTCAACGAAGTGCAGCAGCCTTTCGCTCCCATACGCTGGGTCGACCAGTGGGACAATCTCGACGGGCGCATCGAGCGCGGCTATGCCGGCCGGTCAATCTTTTTCGAGAATGGCAGCGTTCGCGCCGATCTCACTCGGGTCCGCGACTACGCCCGCTTGCTCGCCTCCATCGGCATCAACGGCTGCGCCATCAACAACGTCAACGCCGATCCTCGGATTCTCGAAGACAGTTTTCTCCCGCAGCTCGCCCGCATCGCCGGCGTCTTTCGTCTTTGGGGCGTCCGCATGTCGATCTCCGTCGATCTCGGCAGCCCCAAACTGGTCGGAGGTCTCGACACGTTCGATCCCCTGGATTCGCGGGTCGCCGAATGGTGGCGAAAAAAGGTCGACGAAATTTATCGCCTGATTCCAGATCTTGGTGGTTTTGTGGTGAAGGCGGATTCCGAAGGACGCCTCGGCCCCTCCACCTACGACCGGACTCCCGCCGATGCCGCCAACGTGATCGCTCGCGCTCTGAAGCCGCACGGCGGCATCGTTTTCTATCGCGCCTTTGTCTACAACCATCACCTGGACTGGCGCGATCCCAAGAACGATCGCGCCAAAGCGGCCTACGACAACTTTCATCCCCTCGACGGCAAGTTCGACGACAACGTCATCATTCAGATCAAGCACGGACCGATCGACTTCCAAGCCCGCGAGCCGGTGTCGCCGCTGCTCGGCGCCCTTCCGAAAACCAACGAGGCGATCGAGCTGCAAATCACCCAGGAATACACGGGCCAGCAGCGCCACCTATGCTTTCTTCCGCCCATGTGGAAAGAGGTTCTGGACTTCGACGTGCACGCCCCCAACGGCAGCACGCCGGTAAAGGATCTCGTTGCCGGCAAGACGTTTCATCGGCCAACGGGTGGATTCGTGGGCGTCGCCAACGTCGGCCTGGATGCCAACTGGCTCGGGCATCCGCTGGCGATGGCGAATCTTTACGGCTTTGGCCGTCTGGCTTGGGATCCCAATCTGAATCCGCACGCTATCGCGGAAGAATGGACGCGCCTCACGTTTGGAAGCGATCCTGCCGTGGTTCGCAGCATCACGGAGATGCAGCTTTCTTCATGGCAAGTTTACGAGAGCTATACCGGCCCGCTCGGCGCGCAAACCCTGACAGACATTCTCGGCAGCCACTACGGCCCAGGAATCGAATCGTCCGAGCAGAACGGCTGGGGTCAGTGGCACCGCGCGGATCATCAAGGAATCGGCATGGACCGCTCGCTGGCGACCGGCACGGGCTACGCAGCCCAATATCCAGAGCCGGTGGCAAAGCTCTATGAGTCTGTCGCGACGACGCCCGACGAGCTGCTCTTGTTCTTCCACCACGTGCCGTACACGTACGTTCTTCATTCCGGAAAAACGGTCATCCAGCACGTCTATGACTCCCACTATGAAGGCGCCGAACGCGCCGCAGGCTTCGTTCAGCAGTGGAAATCGCTGCAAGGCCACATCGATGACGAGCGTTATCAATCCGTCTTGGCGCGCCTGGAATACCAGGCCGGACACGCCATCGTCTGGCGTGACGCGATTTGCAATTATTTCCTCGCTCTGTCAGGAATCGCCGATGCGAGCGGCCGCGCGGGTAACTATCCCGATCGCATCGAAGCCGAGGCGATGCAGTTGCAAGGCTACGTGCCGGTCGAGGTCACTCCGCGGGAAAATGCCTCCGCAGGCAGGGCCATCGAATGCGCGCAAGCCCAAGGCTGCGTCGCCACGTTCCGATTTACGCGCAATCCCGGTTGGTATGCGCTCGACGTTCAATATTTCGACCAAAACAATGGCGAGTCCAGGTTTCGCGTTCTCGTAAACGATCAAGTGGTGGACGAATGGGTGGCCAACGATCAACTGCCATCCACAAAAATCGGCGCCGACTCTTCCACCCGCCGCCGCATCACCGGACTGGCGCTCCGCCCCGGCGACCAAATCCGCATCGAAGGAATCCCGGACCGCGAGGAGCACGCTCCCCTGGACTACGTCGAAATTCACCCTTCCGCGGAGTAGCCCTCTACAATTTCACGGTCCGGCCGGTTATGGCGGCCTCATAGATCGCCATCATTATTTTCAAGTCGCGCAGTCCTTCCTCACCCGGCGTGAGCGGCTCTTTGTTTTCCATCACGCACTCGGACATGTGATCCATCTCGAGGGCGAAGTGGTCCCGCACCGGAAGCACTCGTTCCTCGATCACATTCCCGAGGCCAACCCTCATGCGCAAGCCCTCATAGATGGTTGCCGGATCCATCTCCACCCAGCCCTGCGTGCCAATCGCCCGGTAGCGGTTCTGCGAGACGTACCCGTAGCTCGACGTGCAGTTCGCCAGAATGCCGCTGGGAAACCGCAGTTGAAAATTGATCGTCTCCTCGACTTCGGTGAACCGCGGATCATTGGGCGTTGTGAACGTGATCGCTTTCAGTTCCGTCGGCTCTTCTCCAGACAAATACCGCGCTGCTTGCAATCCATAGATTCCGATGTCCATCAAGCATCCCCCTCCCGACAGACTCTTCTTCAATCTCCATTGCGTGGGATCGCCGATATTGAATCCGCAGTCCGCCGTGATCACCTTGGTCGGTCCCAGTTCGCCCGACTGCGCAATGCGGATCGCTTCCCGGTTGTACGGCTCGTAGCGGCAGCGGTACGCCACCATCAACTTTCGGTTGGCTTTCTTTCCCGCGTCAATCATCTGCTGGCACTCCTCGGGAGTGCTCGCCATCGGCTTTTCGCTCAAGACGTGCTTCCCTGATTGCAACCCGCGCACCGTATATTCCGCATGCATACCGTTCGGCAGCACGATATAGATGACGTCAACCTCAGGGTTGTCTCTGATCGAATCATAATTCTGGTAGTTGTAGATGTTCTTCGGATTCACGCCATAGCGCAGCGCCAGCTTGTTCGCTTTATCGGGATGGCCGCTCACAAAAGCCGTCACTTTCGACTTCTCGCACTTGGCGAAGGCCGGCAAGATCTCATAAATCGCAAGACTCCCCAATCCCACAACCGCCCACCCCAGCTTCTTCCCCGGCGGATCAGGCACGACAAGCTGGTGCGCCGCCGCACTATTCACCAGGGTCCCCGCAAGATTCGCCGCCGCAAGCCCCTGCCCAACCTTCGTGAGGAACCCGCGCCGCGTAATCTCTTTGCCCAAGGAATCGCTCATGTTTTTTCTCCTTCTTATGTCGTCGCGACCCAGAATTGTGCACCGATCGCCACCGAAGTCAAAACCGGATTCGAGACGGGCTTGGCAGCTTGCGGAAAGGGTCTGTGGCACAGCCATTTCTGGCTGTGCGGCAAATTTGCGAGGCGCATCGGCTCCAACCTGTGCGACCCTCAAGGGCTCGAAGCTTCTCAGGTGCGGCTAACGATCGGCAAGGAGCGGCACAATGACAACGTCAGGCTCGTTCAAGCGCTTTCTCGTGACAGGAGCCACCGGCAAAGTAGGTCGCCATTTCATCGATCGCGTTCTGCAATCTGCCGGCCATCAAGACGCACGCATCCGCGCGTTGTGCCACAACCGCCTGCTCGAACCGCAAGCGCGGCTCGAAGTTCTCCAAGGCACCATCTCGGACCGCATGCTTGTCCGCAAGGCCATGACTGGAATCACCCACGTCCTCCATCTGGCCACCTGCAAGGAGACCCCGGAAGACGTGATGGACGTCACGATCAAGGGCCTTTTCTGGCTGCTTGAGGAATGCCGCGTTAGCTCGAGCTTCAAGCAGTTCGTTCTGATCGGGGGTGACGCCGCTCTGGGGCATTTCTTCTACCCGCACGCGCTTCCCGTCACCGAACAGCAGAAGCACAGCGCCTATCCCGGATGCTACGCACTCTCCAAGGTTCTCGAAGAGGTCATGCTGGAGCAGTATTTTATTCAATACGCGCTTCCCGGTTGCTGCCTGCGGGCGCCATGGATCATGGAAAAGGACGACTTCAAATACTCGCTCTCGTTTGGCGAGGACGTATTCGGAGGTCCACGCTGGCGCGAATTGGTTGGCGCGGAGCGGGCCGCCGAGTACGTCAAAACCGGCGCCGTGCCGTTGATGCTCGACCCCAACGGTCATCCGGTCAAACGCAATTTCGTCCACGTCAACGATCTCATCGACGCCATCCTCCTCGCACTGGACCATCCCAAAGCGCTGCACCAAACCTTCAACATCTGTATGGATGAACCGGTCGATTACGGTCAAGTCGCCGAGCATCTCCGCCACACGCAGGGCCTTCCCTCCGTCATGGTGCAAACGCCGTACTGGTCCACCTGGCTGGACAACACCAAAGCAAAGTTCCTGCTCGGCTGGCGGCCCCACTTCAACTGGATGCGCTTAGTCGACGAAGCCTGGGCCTATCGCCGAGCCAACAACGACCCGCGAGTAATCTGGTACCCGGGATAGCGGCGCGCCCGGAGAGAGTCGAACTCCTGACCTTTGCGCAGAAATGGAGTCGAAATCGGGAATTCCAGACGAAACGGGAAGTAAAGAAAGGACATGAAGCACGGATTTTGGTTTGACCTGCCTCCGAAAGCAACGCATCATTTCATCGGACTCCCTAATCGCAGACCTAGCTCGGTAAGCGCGTGTCCTGTGTCGGTGTTCTGAAAAAGGCTTCCCTCTGACCGGAGGAAGACGTGATTCGGAAAATCGGCCTCGCGGCCGTGGTTTTGGCTCTTGCCACTGCCTTTCACTTCGGTATCTCCGCAAAAGCCGGCAGGCGCAGGGCATCGGCGCGCGACCTGATTACGAAAGACATCGACGAACGCCAGCGCGTGACGCTGCGTGGGAACACGCGTCCCGAGGCCAATCCGGCGAATGATCGCGGGCCGGTTCCTTACGACTTCAAGCTCGAACACATGCTGCTGCAATTGCGGCGCCCGCCCGAGCTCGAGCAGGAATATGACGAATATCTGGAAGGCCTCACGCAGCACAACTCGGCGAATTTCCACCAGTGGCTGACGCCGGCGCAGGTCGGCGAGAGTTACGGCCTGACGGATTCCGATCTGAGACGCATCGAGTTCTGGCTGATGTCGCACGGAATCCGCGTGAACTATCGTCTATCCCAATCGCGTGGTGATGGACATTTCCGCAACAGCGGCCGAGCTGCGCGAGGCCATGCGCGTGAGCGTTCACTTTCTCGAAGTGGACGGCGAGAAGCACTTTGCGAACGTCAACGATCCGGATATTCCGGAGGCGCTGGCGTCCGCGATCGTGGGCATTGTGTCGATCCACGATTTCAGACCGCATCCGATGGTCAAGCCGAGGACGCAGTACACCTACACGGATTCGAACGGGACGTTTCAGGCGGTCACTCCGGCCGATTTGGCGGAGATTTACAACCTGAATCCGCTCTTCAGCCAGGGAATCACCGGCGCGGACCAAACGGTGGTGGTGGTCGAAGACAGCGATCCATTCAAGACCACGGACTGGACCACATTCGAGCAGGAGTTCAAGCTGACGCAATACGGCGGAACTCTTTCGGTCACCCATCCGAACGTCACAGGCTTTAACAACTGCACCGATCCAGGCGACAACGCCGACGATGATCGAGGTTGCGCTCGATATGGAATACGCCGCTGCGGCAGCACCGGCCGCGGCGATCGAAGTGGCAACCTGCTCGAACACAGCCGACGGCCGGCCCCCTTATCGCGCTCGAGAACATCAGCGCTTCGGCTACGCACCCGTACATCATCAGCGTGAGTTACGGCCAATGCGAGGCCGTCAACGGCGCGGCCGCCAATGCGGCGCTGTACTCGGCGTATCAGACCGCCGCGTCGGAAGGCATCTCGGTTTTTGTGTCGTCGGGTGATGAGGGCCCGACGAGTTGCGACGCCAACGCCAAGGCCGCGTCTCACGGAATCAACGTCAGCGGCTGGGCATCGACGCCTTACAACGTCGCCGTGGGCGGCACCGATTTCGGAGACACCGTCACCGGAACCAACGCCACGTATTGGAGCTCAACGAACAGCGCCGCTCTGCAGTCCGCCATGAGCTACATTCCCGAAATTCCCTGGAACGATTCCTGTGCGGGCGTTCTCTTGGCCACCTCGAGGGTCAGAACCCTCCCTACGGCACAACCGGATACTGCAACGCGGGCGGCAAGGCCTTCCGGACGACGTCCTCCGGTAGCGGCGGACCCAGCGGCTGCGCCACAGGCGCGGCTTCGACCGGCGGCGAAGTGAGCGGTACGTGCGCCGGATACCCGAAGCCGTCGTGGCAAGCAGGACTGTTTGGAAATCCCGATGACAGCGTCCGGGATATCCCGGACGTTTCGTTATTCGCCGCCAACGGACTCTGGGGGCATTTTTACATCATTTGTTACAGCAACACCACAACTGGCGGCAACCCGTGTACAGGCAACCCGGATCCCACCGCCAATACCGGCGCAACCTGGAATGCCGAGGGCGGAACGTCGTTTGCCGCGCCCATCCTCGCGGGCATTCAAGCGTTGGTGAATCAACGGACCGCCGCGCTGACGATCACACCGGTGCCCGGGCAGGGCAATCCAAATCCCGTGTACTACGCGATTGCCGCAAGCGAATACGGGGCCTCCGGCAGCACGCTTTGCAATTCGAGCGCGCAACCCTTGCCGCGCCGTGGCGTGGCCACCACCTGCGTGTTCTACGACGTTACCCAAGGAGACATCGATCTCAACTGCACCGCGGGCTCCGCGAATTGTTTCGATCCCAGCGGGACCGACGGCGTCCTCAGTCACCGGCACGATCTCCGGATTGACGCTGTCTGCCGCCGGCACGGGTTACATTGGCGCTCCGGCGTGCACCATATCCGCACCTCATATTCCCGGCGCGTACAACGGCTACACCGGCGGCACGCAAGCTACCTGTACCGCAACTGCGGCCGGTGGCCACGTCACAGGGGTCAGCTTGACAAATGCCGGCGCGGGTTACGCGCCCAATCCGGTCTGCTTGCTCGCCGGCGGCGGTGGCACCGGTGCGACGTGTTCGGTCTCCGGCGTTACCGACGCCGCTTACCAGCCCTCCTTTCCGGCAACCTCCGGCTGGGATTTCTCCACCGGCATAGGCACGATCAACGCATACAATTTGGTCTTCAGCCCGGTCTGGGCCGAAGGACCATGAGTGTTTTCCCCCGCTGCGGGACGAAAAGGCCATCGTGAAAATATCCTCCGCTTCGTATTTCCGCCGTTGCGTGAAGCTGCTGCCGTTATTCGCGATCCTCGCCGCCACCACCGTGATGTCTGGACAAGATGCCACCCGCATGGGTGCGCCCGACGATTGGACACACCACCGCTTGCTGTTTTCCAACCCAGGCACCGTCGCCGACGCCATTCAGAGTGGCACGTACCCGCGGTGGGCAAGAATCGTCAGCGACCCGCGATTCGTGCTGCAACAGCGCAAGCGCGCAGCTGCCGCCAGGGCAGGGCTGAACCCAGCTCTACCTCCGCCGGAGGCGGAAACAGAGGCGCGGCCCGCCGAGCCGGAATCGCAAGAGGACCTCGAAGACTTGGAGAGTCACCCCGCCCGTGGTGTGATGCGGGCCATTCCACTTGGAGACGAAACGGAGGCGCCGCACGGGCACGGGCGCGAGATTCGAATTCCGCGGCGGCGCCGGCACAGGCTTGGCGAGAATCACCTGCAAACAGACTGGAGCGTCAATCTGGGAACCACTGCGACGCTCGGCTTGGGTGTGTTCCCCGCGAAGTATTCATTCAATCTCTCGCCCGCCAACTGCGCCAGCGCCACTTCGCCGGACTTCGTTGTCTACAACACCGGCTTGCAAGGCGGCAGCGGACAAGCCAGCATCGTTGCTTTTGACAATCTCTACAGCGGGTGCTCCGGGACGGCGCCGTCGTTCTATTGGGCCTACGACACAAACGGCGGCACGATCGTGACGTCCATAGCGCTGTCGCTGGATGGCTCGCAGGTAGCGTTCGTACAAAGCACGGCATCCGCGGCGAGTCTCGTGGTGCTGAAGTGGGCGCCGTCTACCACGCAAACCGCCAGTGCTCCGGGCGTGTTGGGCAATACCGCTACCTATCACGGCTGTGCCGCACCTTGCATGACGACCATCGCCTTCAGCGGTGGAGCCAACGACTCAGGCTCTTCGGTCTACTACGATTACGCAAGCGACTCGGTCTATGTGGGTGACGACAGCGGCAAGCTGCACAAGTTCACCGGCGTCTTCAACGGAACTCCGGCCGAGGCGGGCAGCCCCTGGCCGGTGCAAGTCAACACCAACGGAGAAGCGCTGTCGTCACCCGTGTACGATCCCGGCTCCGGCAACGTGCTGGTGGGCGACTATCTCGTAAGCACTGCGCCGAATTGCGCCACGGCAGGATGCGGCTATCTCTATTCCGTGAGCGCGTCAACGGGCGGCGTCGTTCAATCGGCCCGGCTCGACTACATCTTCGGTCTCGTGGATGGGCCCATCGTGGATTCGACGGCGGCGAGAGCTTACGTGTTCGTCGGCGCCGACGACGGATTTCTGTCTGCGTCGTCGCCTTGCGGCACTCGCGTGCCGTGCAGCGGAGTCTTCCAGTTCCCCACGACCTTCGCGTCGGGAGCAACCGGTACAGAGGCGAGGACCGGCGCCGGCTATGAGTTCATGCTGGCTGGTACGTTCGACAACGAGTATTTCACTTCCAGCAGTGCGGCTAATCCGACGGGAAACCTGTACGTGGTCGGCGATACCGGGGCGGCGAACAACACTCTCTACCAAATACCCATCAGTGCCAACATCATGGGCACGCCGAAGGTGGGCCCTGCCCTGAGCACAAACCTCACCCACGGCTACTATGCGGCTGGGCTGGGGCTGACCGAGATTTTCACCGGTTCCAACGACTACATTTTCGCCAGCGTGCTCATCTACGCCACGCCCGCGACCTGCACCAGCAGCCTCGCCAGCGGCTGCGTGATGGGCTTCGACGTCACCAGCGGCACGATCACCGCCGCCACGACCCCGACCGGAGCCACCACCGAGGCGGGCGGCACCAGCAGCATCGTCATCGACAACACCGTCACAGGACTTGCCGGAGCCTCCAACATCTACTACATGCCCCTCGCCAATCAATCCTGCGGCTCGGGCGGCGCTGGCGGTTGTGCCATCCAGATCTCTCAAACCACCCCGTAATTCAAAATCCTGCCAGAGCACCAGGCAGCGAGCAGGCGAACGCGCAGACTGTCTTCAGGCAGTGAAAAAACAACAGTCGTCGGCTGACCATGCGCGGGCTACTTCAGGGAGCTTGCTATCCCCTTATGCTTTATGGGTGGAAGTTGAACTCCAAATTGGTGCTCGTTTCAGCATTACTTGGGGCATATTTCCACTTCTTTAGCGCCTCCAGGGTTGCTTCCACGAACAAAGGATGCCCGCCGACGACCTTTACCTCTTTGATCTGCCCATCGGCGCCGATAACCACCTGGACTTTAACGGTTCCGCTCAACCTTGCGATTCTAGCGACCTGCGGGTATTCCGGGACCGGCTGTGCAATCAGTTTCCGGCCCTCTTGACCATACGCGCTAACTGTCATCAGGCTGAACACCAGCACGCGAGCGGCGCTGCCCCACCATCCTCCAGGTTGACTGCTTGTTCTCATCGCGGCTCTTTCCCGAGCTAAGGAGTCGTGGCCGATGCCTTGGTGGCCTTCTAGCCTGCGCTTCCTAGCCTAAGGAGCCGGTCTGCCAGCGGGGAATAGTACTAAGGTTTTCTTGCTCCCTTCTTGCTAACCCATGAAATCAAGCTGATGGATTCTACCCAGTGGCTGGGCAGGGCCGACGGTTCGCCACGCGAAGTGAGGTTCAAGGCTCCTCGGGAGGCAGGCGGCCCCTCCGAGCCCTGGGAGGCGCTCAAGCTTCCGGGTATCGCGGGATTTTATGAGCCCTAAAACCTGATATTTTCCGAGTTTTTTAAAGGTCTAGGCAAAAGCACACCCACATACCCGCAAATGGAGGGCTGAAACTGGATCGGGGAGATCACTGACGGGAGCGAGGCAGCCCGGCCCGACACCCTCAAGCACGGAAACGTCTTGCTTTTGACTAGCCCCAGCGGCGGCGGCCTGCGATGGCTAAATTGCAGCGGCGGCTCTTTTGAAGGATGCGATCGCGTTTTCCGTCTTGTCGAATACCTCAAACAGTGTCACGAGCTTGGTCATCTGAAGCACCTCACTTGCCCGACGACCGACGCGGGCAAGCCTTATGTCGCCGCCGATTTTCCGAGCCGACGCGTACAAGGCCACTAGAGTGCCCAGGCCTCCGCTATCGATGTAAGTGACATCCCCAAGATCGAGCACGATTTGGCTGGATTTGTTCAACAGGTCCTTCACTAGAGTTCGCAGAGATGCTGACTCTTCGCCAAAGAAGATGGCACCGCTCAGATACACCACGATGACCCCATCCATATTGTTGGTAGTCGCGTTAAGGGCCATGAGAACCTCCCGCGGCAGTCGTTCTTACCAGAGGGGAAGCGTGACCCAGTTGTCGCATCAAGCCCAGAGCATCCCATCTGGCGTACGAATCAAGAATCTTTCCATTTGTGATGTGGTGAATCGTGATTCCCTCCCCGGATATCTTCCTGCCCGTGGCAGGAATATCCATGAACTCGGCTTTCTGAGTGCCGGAAACAATCCAGGAGACAACAACTTTCCCTTTTTCGGTGATCACATCTTCAATCGTGAAACGCAGGTCGGGAAAGCTTGTCGTGAGCTCGATCACCCACCGTTTGTACAATTCTGGACCTATCTGCGAACTGGATACGACAGGGTCGCTGAGCGCATGGCTCGGGGACATCAGCTCGTCCACAACTTCAAGCCGGCGTTTATTCCAAACTTCTTCGTAGAGGCGGCGAACGATGGCCTTGTTATCCACGAGCATTAGGGACTCTCCTCCTCCGGACAGTCTCATCCGGTATCTTTGGAGACGGGGGCCCGGCCTTACGGAACGCCGCTGAGGAAGTTGAGGACTGTAAGGCTGAGAAACAGCCTACTCCGGCGGAGTTCAGCTTGCAACGTCGTTAAGTATTCTCAGCGAGGGCGCTATTTCAGCTTCGCTTATTCGCCCTTGGCGGCGAGGAGAATGGGCATGTCGAGCGACGTTCGTTGGCACCGCCCGGACCGCAGATTTGATGCTGGCGACTCTCCCTGCTCTGCCAAATCTATGTTTCTTTGCTATTGCGGAAGACCAAGACGTCGAAGTAGATCGCCATACCGCGAGTCTGTGCGCAGGAAATCGAATTCTGGATCAAGAAGGAAGTACCATCCCAGCCAACCCTCATGTTGTTCGTAAGCTTTCTCCAGCCAGTCAAACGCGCGATCTTTTTCGCCAAGTCCGGCGTAGATGACGGCGATACTGAATGCAGGCACATACCGCCGTTTCGACGACTCCTTCAATTCCTCGATCTTCTGCTCCGCCTCGCTCCTCCTGCCAGCGACGGCATAGCCATACCCCAGATACCCTGTCGCAAATGCGGAGCCCTCGGACAGAGACACCGCCGTTTGAAACTCTGCGATGGCCTCATTGTACTTTCCCTGGTGAGCATAAACAGCTCCGAGGTCCATGTGTCCAAGCCAGAAGTTTGGGTCGATGTCCAGCGCCTTTTGCCACTGCTCGATCGCCATATCGAATTGGTGTGAGCCGCAGTACGCGCCACCCAATTGCTCATACCAGAACAGCCCAAGAGGATCCAGTTCGACGGCGTGCTTTATCTGAAGGATGGCTTCCGGGAGCCGCCCCACCGCTGCCAGGTATGTCCCATAGCCATAATGCGATTCTGGTGAATTGGGATTGAGTTCCAGGGCCTTTTCGAACTGTTGCCTCGCAGTGGCGGGGTCGAAGTCGAAGTAAAGGGCGATGATTCCACTCAAGTAGTGGGCCTGGGCAAGTGTGTCGTCGATCTGCAGCGCCTTCGCTAGCTGGGTCTTGGCTTTTGGCATGAATTCTGTTGGCGGGTAACCGATCCAACCAAGCAGCGCGTAGCTGTCGGCCATGCCGAAATAGGCTGGAGCGTAGTTCGGATCCTTTTCGATCGCCTGTTGGCAAAATTGCAGGCTTTTCTTTAGTCCATCTCCGGTGCCTCTGTTCCAGTGGTAGCGGCATTTGAGATAAAGCTGATACGCTTCGACGTTTTCGGTATAGCGCCTGGTCAGGCTTCTTTGCTCGTCACCGGTCAACCTCAAGCGCAACTTTTCCGTGATCTCCCTCGCAATGTCTTCCTGAACAGCGAAGATGTCCGAGATTTTTCGATTGTATTGCTGACCCCACAGCTCCTTCTGTGCGGCTATATCGGTTAACTCCGTCTGGACGACCAACGTGTTATCTCGCTCAGTCACCCTGCCGGTAAGCACTGCGCGGACCCTCAGATCGCGACCGATCGCCTCGGGGTCTACCCCTTGTGACTTATAACGGAACACCGTGGCTCGTGGCACAACTCTCAGTCTAGGCAATTGCGAAAGACTGTTGATGATGTTTTCGGTTACGCCATCACTGAGATAATCCGTATTGGGGTCGCCGCTGGCATTGACGAAAGGCAGTATGGCTATTGAATCAATTTGCGTGTCTCGACGCGACGCAAGGTAGAACCATGTCGCAACCACTCCCGCGCTCAACACCACAAAACTGATTACGCCGGTTAGCCACCACGATAACCTGTGTGAGGCGCGAACCGTTCTTTCCTTCGAATCAACTTTTGCCGCGCTGAGTTGTACAGGTTCGGACACTGTCGGTGCACGGCCCGAATCTGAATCGCGTTTCAGGCGCTGCAAATCCGTCCGAATATCGGCGGCGTTCTGATAGCGTAGCTTGCGGTCTTTCTCCAGCGCCTTCCCGATGACTTCTTCTAGCTTCGGCGCGAGTTCCGGCTTCACCCGTGCCACAGGAACAGGTGCTCGATTCAGAATCGCGTCATGGATGACCGCAGCACTCTTACCGGGAAAAGCCATTCTTCCCGTCGCCATTTCGTACAGAACCGCGCCGAAGGAGAATAAATCCGTTCGTGCATCGAGCTCCTCGCCCCGAGCCTGTTCAGGGGACATGTAGGCGATGGTGCCCAAGGCCGTGCCGGGGGTTGTGACAAGTTCTTCGGTGGCAGCTGTAGGCATCGCAGATACGCCTTCGGCCACGGGAGCGAGCTTCGCCAAGCCGAAGTCCAGAATTTTGGCGTGCCCGCGCTTGGTCACAAAGATGTTCGCGGGTTTGATGTCCCGATGGATGATGCCTTCGGCGTGGGCAGCTTCGAGCGCCTCCGCTATCTCAATTCCTAATTCCAGCACCCGTTCCGAGGACACAGACCGCTCATCTATAAGGTGTTTCAGCGTCTGGCCGTCGAGATACTCCATCGCAATGAAAGGCTGACCGTTGTGTTCGCCGATTTCATAGATGGTGCAAATATTTGAATGGTTTAGGGCGGAGGCAGCCCGTGCCTCACGGTCGAAACGGCTCAGAGCTTGTGAGTCTGGCGCGAGCCCGTCAGGAAGGAATTTCAAGGCAACGAAGCGGTGAAGCTTGATGTCCTCCGCCTTGTAGACAACTCCCATACCGCCGCCCCCAAGCTTTTCCAGGATGCGGTAGTGGGAGACGGTCTGACCGAGGAGTGAGTGGGAATCCGCCATTTGGCGCACATCTTAGGTTGCGGCCTTGAAGCAAGTCAACGAAGGGCAACGCCTGCACGCCGCTTTATACACTGCTTCATGTCCGTGCCCTGATTATGTAGAAATTCTCGAATCTCGCAAAATCTGCCGGGGCTGAGGATAGTGAGCAAGTTCTTTGTTTGTTGCCACCTCAGAGGTGACAAGAGAGTGGGCGAGTGGCAGCCTTCGGATTGTTCGTAAGTGCTTGAAAATATGGCGCGCCCGGGGGGACTCGAACTCCCGACCTTCTGGTTCGTAGCCAGACGCTCTATCCAGCTGAGCTACGGGCGCGCAGTTTCTAAATCTTAGCACAGCCCTCCGACATTCCTCCACCCGTCGCCGCGCCTTCTACTGCGCGGCATCCCAGCCGAACTGCGCCCCTCGCACGTCCGGTCCCAGCCCAATCGTTAAGCCACCGGGGCTTCGGACCCGTTCGGTCGCGGTATTCGGGCTCCGGGCAGATCAACAACTGGTTCGCCCAGAGGATCACTGTTTTGGCGGGCGAGGAGTTGCATCGCTACGCCGACGGCGGGCACAAGATAAGCAACCGTCACGCTGACCCACATCAAAGAGCCCGCGCATTGCTGGTCCGCAAGTGCAGACAGCGAAGAGATCCGTGGCGCCGATAGGTAGGTCGCGTAAACCACTCGATCGCAAAACGTGAGAAACGCAGACAGCACGTCGCATGGAAACGTCGCGCAGAACAAATATAAGGGAACCGCCCAGCGCGGCCATCTTGCGACGCTCGGCCAAGGCGCGATGACCGGCCACCAAAACAGCAGGCCGGTCACAAGAAACGAGAGATGCTCGATTTCGTGCAATCGGTCGGAATGGATCGCCAGCTCAAATACCGCCGGAATATGCCAGATCAGCAACGTCATGACCCCGGCTAGCCAGCAAACCGCAGGATGAGACAGGCTTCGCTGCAGTTTCCCAACCGGCCACCACCGGAAAAAAGGACCAACAATCCAGCGCATCACTCCCGGCGGAAGTCCGTGAAGAAGAAGCAGAGCGGGCGCTCCGAGCAACAACAAAGGCGGCCCAAACGTGGAAAGCAGCAAATGCTGAACCATGTGGACCGTCAGCAATTCCTCGTCGAATCCAGCGAGAGGCGAGCCCAACGCCACCCAGATCAAAAACAGCCCGAGAAGAAAGCTGTCGGCGCGCCAGCCAGGAATGACGTTCACGGATCGCGAGCGAAGATAAAGCCATCCGCGCAAGTACAGGAATGCCGCGACAACCATAGCCACTGTAAGCAGGATCGGAGGCGACCAGGATCCCAATGCGGCTTGAACGGGAGGCGGCATGAATCGCGTTATTGCCCGGAAGGGCTTTGCGGTTGGGCTTCGCCAAGCGCAGCGTTGCGCGCGGGAGCCTGGCCTGCCGGATGTAACGTTTCGAGAAATGCCACGAGCGCGGTTGTCTGCGCCGGGCTCAAATTCTTTCCGTAGGCCGGCATGTTGCCCCCGCCCTGGATCACCTGGCGTATGAGCTGATCTTGTGTGAGCCGCACGGCAACCTTGTCCAGAGCCGGACCTCTTTGCCCGCCCAACTCCCCAAGGGAATGGCAGTTGCGGCACTGCTTGACCTGAAATACAAGCGCACCTTGCCGTTCGAGCGCGGTTGTACCGTGCAGAAATCCCTCCGGAACTGGATCCCCGCTCCACGCGCTCATGTGCGGACTCCAGGGGGTGAATCCGGCGAGATGCGTGAATGTTCCAAGTATTACCGCGATCAAAAGCACCGTCAAAACCGCGATGGGCCGCCGGCGCCAGCTCTTTTCTCCTTCTCCCGACAGAAATGGAAGAAGCAGCAGAGCAAGGATTGCCACAACCGGGCCAATGAGCAGCGCGGGCGTTTCCATCGAAGGAGGCAGAAGCGACAGCAAGGCATAGAGCCACAGGAAGAAGTAATCGGGTTTCGGGGAGGTCTGGATGACCGTCGGATCAGGTCTGCCGGTCGGCCCAAACGGCCCAAAGTACGCCGCGCATGCGGCGACTGCCAACAGAATGAACGCGGCGAAGAACAGATCTTTCCACACCGCGTACGGAACGAACGGCGCGCCATCCTGCTTCGTCAATTCATGATATTCCTTCTCATAGGTCGCCCGCTTGACGAGGCGTCCCGGCATCGGCCACTCGTTAATGCCCAGCTTCAACACCATCAACAGATGAAGGCACACGAACCCGATCAGCAGCCCCGGAATCACAAATACATGCAGCGCGAAAAATCGAGAAAGCGTAGCGCCCGCGATGATGGGCCCACCCAGCATCAACTTTACGGCAGCCCCGCCGATGATCGGCACTCGGCTCGCGATGGACGCCCCGATTCCCAATCCCCAGTACGCGTCCTGATCGAAGCGCAGCACCTGCCCGCTGAACGCCATGCCCAGAGTCATCAGCAAAAGAAAAACGCCCACGATCCAAGTGAGTTCTCGCGGAAATTTGTAGGCCCCGAAAAGGAACACCTGCACCATGTGAATCAGGACGATGGCCACCATGAAGTTCGAGCCCCATCCGTGCAACGCACGGATGAACCAGCCGAGCGTCACGTCCTGGTTCAGAGCCTGGAGACTGTTCCACGCTTCGCTGGCCGACGGGACATAAATCATCGCCAGCAGAATTCCGGTAACCAGCTGCAGAATGAACACCGTCAGCGCGGCGCTGCCGAAGACGTAGAACCAGCTCGCCGTATTCCGCGGCACCGGATGCCCCGCGGCCTCGCGTATGGGCGCTGCCAGCTGCAATCGCCGGTCGAACCATTCCCCGATTTGGGCAATCACGCGCATGGCGGTCTCTTTCCAACCAGTGCCGCGCTCGGCGATCCCGGCGTGGGCAGCTCACCCGCTTGGATCGCAACCAAGCCGTTTTCTACCTTGGCCGGATATTCGAACAGGCCGCGCTCCGGCGGACCAGAGGCTCGCGAGCCGTCGCGGTAGTACACTCCACCGTGGCACGGGCACATGAACAAAGCCGACTGCGGAAACCAACGCACCGGGCAGCCCAGGTGTGCGCAGTTGATCGCAAAAACCTGGAATTGATCGCCTTCGATCCGCCGCACCCAGCATGCCGTGTCTACTGTTTTGCCGTCCGTCGGCATCACGTTGGGATTCCGAAAGGTGGCTAGCCGCGTCTCGCCTTCCGGAAATTGGTTCACAGGCCCGAGCGGCACCCAGGACAGGTAGGTCGCGCGCCCACGGGTGATGGAAGAGAGCACGAATCCCACGATCGGTACCGCCAAGGCCGCCGCCACTACGCCATTGAACAGAATTCCCAATTTCATGAATAGTCCGCGACGCGAGAGGCCGTTTTCAGTCGACATCGTTAAACTCCTAACGCTGTGCGTAGTTCGCAGCGGAATTCGGTTGCGCACTTTGCGCGCGCTGCGAAGTGAGCCACGCAACTACGTCGGTGATTTCCTGTTCGGACATCGGTTTGCCAGGGACATCGCCGCGCCAATCGGGAGCGCCGAGTTCGGGGCGGCCCGTAATGACCACGGTGCGCAGGCCCTGATCGCTGACGAGTGCCAGAAAAGCGTCATCCGTGATAGCGCTTCCCTTCGTTCCCCCGTGGCCGCCAGGGCCGTGGCAAGACTCGCAGTAGGTCTTGAACGCGATTGCCCCTTGCGCAACATTTCCGGCAGACTTCGCGGAGTAGGAAGGTGGATTGGCGGCCGCCAGAGCTCCCTGCTTGCTCCAGCGCGATCGAATTCCGCTCGTGATCACGTCAATCTGTTTGTCCGTCAGCATCCCACCGGCGCTCTCCGCGAAGGCTGGCATGGATGTTCCGCGTATGCCATTGGCAGCGGCTTTGCGGATCGTTTCCTCGTCTGCGATCGCAAGATAAACCGGATCGCCGAGTGCAATGGCCGCCCCTCCCCGTCCCTCCGCGCCGTGACAACCCGCGCAGTTTTCCGCGTACAGGGCGGCGAAATCCAGAATCTGATTCGGCGCCACCGTCTCCGAGTCCTTGCCGGGCTTGCCGTGGGAAAAATCGCAACCCCAGAGCAGCAATACGCTCAGTATCGTCAATACATGGGGACGCAAGGTATTCACGGCTGCTTCGCTCCGCCATCTCGGGGTGACATCATCCCGGGCGCTTCGATCCCCGCGCGCAAGGCGAAGGGCAGGTTCTCGCGCGTCTTCACGCGCTCCTGCCGCACGACAACAAGACCCGCGACGACGCCAAAGGCCACCTGCGAAGCCACGAACCAGCCCCAATGAATGCGGCTCTCGAGCAAAGGATTTAGAAGACCCAGCATCGTGTACAGCAGGCCGGACCAGAGGACCGGAGCGATCAGCCCGCCCAGCACAATGGGACGCCGCGCAAACATGGGGAGCATCGCACCGTAGAGTAATCCCACCAGCGTGGAGCCGGTGAGATGCAAGACTACGGCAATGAAAAAAAGGCCGGCGTGAAAGGAATTCAACTGCGCCGCGGAAGGCAATTCCGACTGCGAATAGACAACCGCGGCAAGAAGATTGATGGGATACCAAATACTTCCGACGCTCACCAGGCCATAGACACACGCGAGCACAGCCATTGCTACGCTGCCCGCGAGGCCCCCTTTCAAACCTGCGGATACGGGGTAGGTTTCAAGAGGAAGCCAGGCGCGCACCTGCTCCTCCGCGAGAGGAACCCGCTCCACAAGCCGCCGCGAGGTTGTGATCGAGATATCCTCAGCAACGACTGGCACAACCTCGTAGTGCTCCTCAGGCAAAACCTCTCGGAACCATCCGACACATCCGGCAAGTGCCAGAACGGCGCCCAGCACAGTTACCGAAACGCCGGTCAAAAACCCGGCAAACAGGAGTGTAAAACCGAACGCCAGAACCAGAGGCCACGCGGTCGGCGCTGGCAATTCGATTTCGCGGGGTGTCTGCGTGTTTTCGCCCGAACTCTCTGGAGAATGCATAGTTACCCTTCCCCACCTCAACGGCCGAGGATGTAAACCACGGTGAAAACAACAACCCACACGGCATCCACAAAATGCCAGTACATGGAAAGCACATCGACGCGCGCGGACTGCTCCGGCCCGACGCGTCCAGCCAGGCCAAACAGAAGCACGATGCCGAGCATGATCAGACCTACCGTGACGTGCGTGGCGTGCAGACCGACGAGCGAGTAGTACGTCGTTCCAAAAAGGTTGGTGGAGACGGTCAGCCCGCGTTCATAAATCAGCCGGTGCCATTCCTGGCCGGTGCCGAACAAAAACAGCCCTCCCAGAACAATCGTGAGCAACCACAACCCCAGGAACGCGCCTCGCTTGCCGCGTTCCAGAAATCTTGACGCGAAGTGGATCGTCAGGCTGCTGGACAGCAAGCAGATCGTGTAGAAGATGGGTGTCTCGAGCACTTCCCGCGGAGTCGGCCCGCTGAGGCTCTTACCCACGTAGAACAGGTAGGCCACCACGAAAATGGTGAAGATGGCCGACTCCGCGATAATCAGCCCGGCCATCGCGACCTTGCCCCGATAGGGAAGACTCCAGGCCTCAGGCGCCTGCGAGATAGGAGTTGTGATTGCGCTCATCGCTTGCTCCCCTCACTCATAGCGGCTATCCGGGTCTTCGGGATGTTTGCGATCCCACAGCGGGCGCCGGCTGGCGACCGTCGGAATGGAAGCGAAGTTATAAGCGGGTGGCGGCGAACTCACCGACCATTCG
Organism: uncultured Acidobacteriota bacterium; assembly: GCA_963735525.1. Taxonomy (GTDB): domain Bacteria; phylum Acidobacteriota; class Terriglobia; order Acidiferrales; family UBA7541; genus Acidiferrum. Next base: position 47,221 of record CAVTLQ010000007.1, read on the forward strand.
AGCGTCCAGGCGTCCCAAGGGTCGTTCCCTGCCTTGGGTCCCTTGAAATAAGAGAAAACGAGGTTCGCTACAAATACCAGAACGGCGATGCCCTGGATAAATGTGCCGATCGTAACGATCAGGTTCAAAGTGTCCCAGCCGCGGCCGGGCTCATAGGTGTAGATACGGCGCGGCATGCCCAGGATGCCGGGAATGTGCATCGTGTCAAACGTCAGGTGAAACCCCAGAAAGAACAGCCAGAAGTGCAGTTTGCCGAGACTTTCGTTCATCATCCTCCCGGTGATTTTGGGGTACCAATAGTAGAAAGCGGCGAAAAGGGCGAATAGGATTCCGCCCACAATCACATAGTGGAAGTGCGCGACCACAAAGTAGGAGAGGCTCAGTTGCCAGTCGAAGGGCGCACTGGCCAACATGATGCCGGTGAGGCCGGCTATCAAGAATTGGAACAGGAAGCCGATGCAGAACAGCATCGGAGTCTTGAAGATCAGCTTGCCGCCCCACATGGTGCCAATCCAATTGAAGATTTTGATGCCCGTGGGTACGCCGACGACCATGCTTGTGATCGTGAAAAAGGCATTGGAATAGGAGCTCATTCCGATGGTGAACATGTGGTGGGCCCAGACACTCATACTGACGAAACCGATACAGACGGTTGCGCCAACCATCACGGGATATCCGAAAATCGGTTTACGGGAAAAAACCGGAACGATTTCAGACATGAACGCGAAGCAGGGAATGATCAAGATATAGACCTCTGGATGACCGAAGATCCAGAAGAAATGCATCCAGATCGCCGCCGATCCCCCCGCCTGGGTATCGAAAAAGTGCCCGCCCAGATAGCGGTCCACCAGCAGCATCAGCTGCGCTGCCGTCAACGGCGAGATGGTGATCAGCACCATGCCCGCCATCACCAGGTTCAGCCACGCCAGCAACGGCATACGGCTCAGCTTCATACCCGGGCACCTCATACACAGGATCGTGGCAATGAGGTTGATTGCGGTCCCAATACTGCCGAAGCCGGACACCAGCACGGAGATCGTCCAGTAGTCGGAACTGTGGCCGGGGGAAAACGCGCGCGAGGTCAACGGAGCGTACGCCCACCAGCCCACGTCCGGCGCATCGCCCGCGCCGTACAGGCCGCTTCCTCCAACAAAACTGAAGTAGAGAAGAAATCCTCCGAATGCCATCAGCCAGAAGCTGAACGCATTGAGCCGCGGAAACGCCATGTCCCGGGCCCCAATCATCAACGGCACCAAATAGTTGGCAAACCCGAACAGCACCGGCATGGCCACGAAGAAAATCATGGTCGTCCCATGCATCGTGAACATGCGGTTGAAGACCTGCGGCGAAACAAAATCGTTGTGCGGACGCATCAGCTGGATGCGCATGATGGTCGCTTCGATCCCGCCGATCACCAGAAAGACCAGCGCATAGGCAATGTAAAGAATGCCCAGGCGCTTGTGATCGACTGTGATCACCCACTCATGGAGTGTCTCCACCCAGGGCCGCCCCGCGGCGTCTGCGGTTCGAATGGCCATCGCATCCGAGGACATAGCAGATCTCCCATAAATCTTTCGCTAACGGAGCGTTTCCATATAAACAACCAGTGCGTCCAGATCGCCATCGCTCAACTTCATCGCGGGCATCAGCGAGCCGGGTTTGATTGCGTCCGGGTTTTGGATCCACAAGCGCAGGTTTTCCTTGGTATTCTCGGCCGCTCCCGACGCGATTGTCTGGCGGCTCATCAGGTGTGTCAGATCGGGTCCGAAGCGGCCCGCCGCATTCGTGCCGCCGACCGCGTGACAGTTCACGCACGCGGTTGTTTCGAACACCCGCCTTCCCGCGATTGCCTTCTCGTCCTGATTCGCAGGCCGCTTTTGTGCGCGAATCCAGGCCTCGAAGTCTTCGGGACTGTCTACCCAAACCCGCAACAACATCTTCGCGTGCTGCGTGCCGCAGTACTGCGCGCACTGGCCCAGAAAAAGGCCTGTCCGGTGCGGGTCCACCCACGTCTCGTTCACGCGATTCGGAATCAAGTCGGTCTTTCCCGCAAGCTGCGGAACCCAAAAGCTGTGATCGGTGTCGGCAGAGAGCAGTCTTAAGAATGTAGGCGTGGGATGAGCGGGATCGCTGACGGGAATGTGCAGCTCGTTGGCGGTGACCACACCGAGCGCCGGATACCGAAACTCCCACCAGAACTGGTGTCCGATGGCGGTGACCTCAACAGCCCCGGCGGGTTTTGGAGCATCCTCGATTGCGTGAATCACTCGCGCAGTGGCCAGAAACAAAACCACCACGATCAGAATAGGAATGACCGTCCAAGCCAGCTCAATCTGGGTGCTTCCGTACACCTGGGCTGGCTCGCGCTGCGCATCCCCCGCTTTGCTGCCGAATTTCACGACTGCGTAAGTCAGTAGGCTGAAGACCACGAGAAAAATGAGCGCAGTGATCGTGAGAACGAACTGCGAAAGATGAAGGATGGAATCGGCTGGCGTTGAGTGCGGCTCGAAGATGCTGGGAACAGGATTATCGAGCTGCGGACCGGCCTTGCACAACCCCGCCGCGAGAAGTATCCCGGCCAGGATGACGAGCCCGCCGGCGACTCGCGCGATTACAACTCGCCATATAGGTCTGCGGGCCTTCGCCCTGGCAGACCCTGGTTCCCTCTCGGGGTGAGTCGTCACGTTTCAGCCCTCAGCCGTCCAAAGTGCCGCTCAGTCTACAAGAATCACGTCTGTGGCAACAAGAAGAGACTCTTTGATGCTCTGTACGTGCCAGATGGCTACCCTAATTTCAATCAAAAGAAACGCTACCGCCTGCGTCCGGCTCGTTTCCTCTTCTCCTGCAGTAAGCCCTTACAAGCCAGCAATTTGCAGTTTGTTCCTTCATCGCGGCAAGTGCGCTTCGGGGTGCCAGGCGTTTTTTTGTTGCCTCTGGCCCTCGAGGCGAGAAAAGTGGTATCCATCTTCGTGCTAAATCAATCTGAAGCATTGAAACGGCGTCACTCGCATCGGAAACGCAAGAAAGATCGCATTGCAAACGAGTGCGCGACAGAACTCGGGAGTTAGCCTGCGTTTCCAAAGATTCGCACACACAGAAACGGAGGAATCCAGTGAGCCAATCGTGGATTTCCAAAAGCAAGCTGGTCGTGCTGCTCCTGGCTGCGATTGCACTACTGTGGAATCCCGGCAACGGCTCGGCGCGCCGCCCACGCACGCATTCAGAATCTTCGGCGAAATCCGCGCCGCCGCCTCAACAGCTCGGCGCCGACGGCCAAGCTTCTTTGCGGGCCATCGTCCTTGCGGGAAATCTCACGGACCTTCGTTGGCCCGATTTCAGCGACTACCAGAAACACGTACAGAAATTCTACGAGTCCTACGGCTATTCCCTGCCCTGGGTCCGAGGAATGGAGCCCACTGCGGAGGCGCAGCAAGTCATTGCGCTTCTGTCACAAGCGGAGCAAAAGGGATTGTCCGCTGAAGATTACGACGCGCCGCGTTGGCGCGACCGCCTGGCGAAACTCAAACCCGTCGCGACGCAGCCTTCAGAAGCAGATGCCGCGCGGTTCGATCTCGCCCTCACCGTCTGCGTGATGAGATACATCTCGGACCTGCACATCGGCAAGGTGAATCCCAAACATTTTGACTTTGGTCTCGACGTCGAGGCCAAGAAATACGATTTGCCAGAATTCCTCAAAGACCATGTTGTGGACGCTTCGGATGTCCCCGGTGTCCTCGCCCAAGTGGAACCTCCCTACCCCGGTTACCTGCGCACGATCCAAGCCCTGCACACGTACTGGGAGCTTGCCAAGGAATATGACGGCGAACCACTTCCCGCCATACAAAAAACGATCGCACCCGGCGATTCCTATCCGGGTGTCCCTCAGCTGCTCCGATTGCTCCGCCTGGTTGGCGACCTTCCAGCGGACGCCAATCTCCCGGCCGATGGAACGCTCTATCAAGGTCTGCTGGTGGACGCCGTCAAGAATTTTCAGCGCCGGCTTGGCCGCGCCTCGGACGGGCGAATCACCGCGCAAACCCTGGCCGATCTCAACGTTCCTCTCGCCAATCGAATACGGCAGATGCAACTGACTCTCGAGCGCTGGCGGTGGTTGCCCAATTCCTATCAAAAGACTCCAATCGTTGCGAACATCCCGGAGTTTCACCTGCGCGCCTATGACGAAAACTTCAAAATCGCTTTGCAGATGAACGTTGTGGTAGGCAAAGCCTACGGCCACGATACGCCGATATTTAGCGACACTCTCGAATATGTCGTATTCCGGCCCTACTGGAGTGTTCCCTACTCCATCGCCAAAGCGGAGTTCCTTCCGCGCATCGCTCGCGATCCCGATTACTTGGCGAAGAAAGGATTCGAAGTGGTGGACAGCCGCCAAGACGTCGTCACTTCGGGAACCGTGACGCCCGAGGTGCTCGAGCAGCTTCGGGCGGGCAAGCTTTTCATCCGCCAGACGCCGGGGCCGAAGAATTCACTCGGGCTTGTAAAATTTATCTTCCCCAACAACTACAACATCTATTTTCACGATACGCCGGAACAAATGCTCTTTTCGGACTCCCGGCGGGATTTCAGCCATGGCTGCATTCGGCTGGAAAGGCCGGCCGATTTGGCCGTGTGGGTCTTGCGCAACAATCCGGGCTGGAATATCGATCGCATTCGTGCGGCCATGAACGGAGAGTCGAATCAGCAAGTGAATCTTGCGCACCCGATTCCAGTTTTAATCGTCTACGCCACTGTGATCGTGACGGAGGATGGAATCGTTCATTTTTACGACGACATCTACGGGCACGACGCCGCGCTCGAAAAAGTCCTTGAGAAAGGCTATCCGTATCCGGGCTAATCGCCGCTGATCAGGCTGGCAGGGCAATCGAAACACCACTGGCGGACCCGGCCGGTGTCGACATGGATGAAATCAGAATGAGGATAGTAGCCCACTCCGCCGCGACGCAGCGCGAGGGCCGCCTTGCGCAGCTTGAGGGTATCGATGCCGGGCATGCGCAGGTCGATGGCTTCCGCTTGAATGTGCAGGCTGTTCTTGGCAACTCCCGTGGTGTGAGCGCGAAGAGATTCGTTGGTCGACGAAGTTCGATAGCCGCAAATAATGTCGATCTCGGCTCCGGGCCGCCCGACCGACGCAGCGAGATCGGAGAGAATATCGTACAGCCGCGGATCGAAATGCCGGACGTCGCCCGTGCGATGATCGCGAAGGAAATAATCGAGCTTGGCGAGCGCGTCCGCAACGTACAGCTCGCCCCGGCGGTAAACAATATTAATCCGCTCGCCGGTGTGTGTATTGTAAAGCAGCAGCAGATGCTCCTTGCCCGGCTGAGACGCCGGCTGCTTCGAGGAAACCTCGGGCGCTTGGCTACGAGCGCCGCCCGGCGCAATCAGTAGTAGAAATACTCCCGCAATCCACAGACACCGCGAAATTCTTCCAGTCACGTGCATTCATCTCCCTTCCAAACAATTTTAGCACAGGCCTCTCCCAGTTTCCGCGTTGGCCGGCGCAGGATCGGCACGGGCGCTACGTTCCGCCGCAGCTCACCTTCGCTGCAGCTTTTTCCTTGACCGAATCGTCCCGTTCAATTAATCGTTCTTCAGTCAAGAAACCGGGAGGCCCGATGAAAGCCCGCCCAACGCCGCAATCTCGCCGAGGCCCGCAATCGCCACGGTCGATCACCACGCTAGCGCTGCCCCTCTGCATTTTCGTTCTTCTCTTTTGTGCCTGCCCCGCATTCGCTGACGGACCAGCGCCGTCAACCCTCGCCATTGGCGCGGCCGCTCCCGATTTTTGTTTGCAGGGAATTGACGATCAGAAGCACTGCCTGAAGGATTACAACGACAGCAAAGTTCTGGTCCTGGTCTTCACCTGCAACCACTGCCCCACCGCGCAACTCTACGAAGGCCGCATCAAACAACTTGCCGCAGACTACCGCAATCGCGGCGTTGCGCTCGTCGCCATCGAGGCCAACAGTCCGAAAGCCGTGCGCCTGGATGAACTCGCCTACACCGACGTGGGCGACTCCTTCGAGGAGATGAAAATCCGCGCCAAGTTCCGCGGACTCGATTACCCCTACCTGTACGATGGCGAAACCCAGTCCGTCTCTCGCGCCTATGGGCCCACCGCCACTCCCCATCTGTTCATCTTCGATGCCGAACGCAAGCTGCGCTATGAAGGCCGGCTAGACAACAATCCGCGCGAGCCGCTGGTCACCCACAAGGACGCCCGAGAGGCCATCGATGCGCTCCTCGCGGATAAGCCCGTCGCCGTCGCGAAGACGCCCTCGGTGGGCTGCTCCACGAAATGGTGGTTCAAAGAGGCCGACAGCAAGAAAGAACTGGACAAGATTGAGGCTCAGCCCATCGAACTGAACCTCGCATCGGCCGACGACCTCAAGGCTCTACGAAAGAATTCCGGCAACAAGCTCCTGCTGGTGGACTTCTGGGCGACCTGGTGCGAGCCGTGTATCGAAGAATTCCCCGACCTGGAAACCATGTATCGCATGTACGGCCATCGCGCCTTTGACATGGTCACCGTCAGCATCAACTATCCCGACGAGAAAGCAGGTGTACTCTCCGCCCTGTCGCAACAGCACGCCACCAGCCGCAATCTGGTCCTTGGCTCAACCGATATCTACGCTTTGATGGCCGCCTTCGACCCGCAATGGAATGCCGCCGTTCCCTACACCATGCTGATCAAGCCCGACGGCGAAATCGTCTACCAGCGCCAGGGACCCATCGATCCGCTGGAGTTGCGGCGCGTAATCATCGCCAATCTTCCGGACGACAACTACATCGGCCACCAGGCCTACTGGAAGAGCGCCCTCAGCAAGTAGTTGCCTGACAGACTCACTAGCCCGAGCCCGCCTGCCGCCCGAATTGCGCCCCGCGCGCCTCCGGCCCCAGCCCAATCACCACCGCGCCCACCAGAAACGCCACAAACGCAAACCCTCCCATCGCCTGCGCGTACGTCATGTGGCTCGCCAGCCGCGCCTGCACGTACGGACTCCCCGCCGCCACTAGCACTCCCAGCTGATACGCCAGCCCCGGGAAAAATCCCCGCAGTTGATCCGGCGAAAGCTCGTTGATGTGCGCCGGGATCACTCCCCACGCTCCCTGCACCATGAACTGCATCAGAAATGCGCCCGCCAGAATCAACGGCAGGTTCGGCGCGAACATCCACAACGGAATCAGCAGCACTCCAAGCAAAACCGCCGTCACCATCGCCCGCCGCCGGCCATGCCGGTCGGAGAAATGCCCGAACGTCAATCCGCCCAGAATCGCCCCCACCATCGAGAACGCCGTGAAGTCCGACGTGCGCTGCGGGTTGAATCCCTGCTGCTGCTGCAAATACGTTGGATACATGTCCTGGGTGCCGTGCGAACTAAAATTCACCGCCGCCATCAGCAGCACCAGGTATGCGAACCGCCGCCAATTCGAAAAAATCGCGCGCCGATACGCGGCCCAATCGGTCCTCGAGCGGTGCCACGCCTCCGGCTCCGTCACCTTGGCGCGAATGAACAGCGTCAGCAGCGCCGGCAAGCCCCCGACGAAAAACAGCGGCCGCCATCCCCAATGCGGAAACACAAAACGATACGCTCCCGCCGCCAGCAGAAATCCCAGCGCATACCCTTCCTGCAGCAAACCCGACAGGAGTCCCCGCCACTTCACCGGCACCGATTCCATCGTTAACGAAGCGCCCACTCCCCATTCGCCGCCCATGCCGATGCCGTACAGCAGGCGCAGCACTACGAACGTCGTGTAATTCGGCGCCAGCCCGGACAGCACTTCGATCAGCGAGTAATACAAAATATTGACGATCAGCGGAATCCGCCGCCCGTAGCGGTCCGCCAGCAGGCCGAAAATGATCGCGCCGATCCACCGTGTCGCCAGACTCGCCGTCACCGTCAACGCGATCGCGCTGATCGATGTGCCAAACGTCTTCGCCACCGGCGCGAACACAAACGTCAGCACGAAGAAGTCGAACGCGTCCAGCGTCCACCCCAAAAACCCCGCAGTAACGGCATACCGCGCCGCCGACTTTGCCGCAGCCCTCTCTGTCGCGATGTTCATATCCCTCGAAACTCGTCAGCGGGTGCTGCACCCTTTGCTTTTGAGGGCGCGTTCCTCTCTGTCCTCATTTGCCTCTTGGCTTCTCTCGGTGCCTCTGCGCCTCTGTGGCTAATCGCTTTTTTCCTTACTTCCTTGCTTCCTTACATCTTTACTTCCTCTCCGCCTTCTATGGCTGTCGCGAAATCGCAGCCCGCGCCGCCCGCCCCGGAAACACCCCGTCCACAAGCCGCCCATCTTTCACAACCGCCACGCCATTCACAAGCACAAACTCAATCCCCTCCGAATACTGCAACGGCTCCTCATACGTCGCTTTGTCGATCACCCGGTCCGCATCGAACACCGTGATATCCGCATCCGCCCCCACGCGAATTCTTCCCTTCTTCTTAAAGACCGGCGCGTGCCTCTCCAACCGCTGCGCCGGCATCAGCGTCATTTTCCGCAGCGCGGTCATCAAGTCCAGCGCCTTCTCCTCTCGCACGTAGTGCCCCAGCACCCGCGAAAATGTTCCTTGCCCGCGCGGATGCACCTTCGCTCCCGTGATCATCATCCCGTCGCTGGCGATCATCACCATCGGATTCGCCACCGCCGTGCGCGCCGCTTCTTCCGGAATCGAATGAATCACCACAATTCCGCCCTGCTTGCGATATTTCTCAAATGTTTCCGCCGTCAGTCGCTCGCCCGTCTCCGCCCACTGCAAATCCTTGTAAGTGATGCCCTGGCTCTCCTGCCAGCCGGGATCGAAAATCGCCGATTGCAGCGCCGTGCTTCCCGCCGTGTACGGATAGCACTCCATCGTCACGTCCAACTTCTGTCGGCGAGCGCCCTCCACCATCGCGATCAGCTCCGGTGTGTATTTCAGGCCCATGCTGGTGATGTGTACGACGTGCAGCGCCGCGCCCGTTGCCGCCGCGGCCGCCACAACTTCCTCCAGCCCCGCGAGTCCCGTGTTGGGCTCCTTCACCCCTGCGTAGCGCAGGTGCACGTGCACCGACGCGCCGTACTTCTCGGCAATCCGGAACATTTCCACAATTTCCGAGTGCGTTGCGGCGGCGGTGTAATTCACTCCCATCCCTTCCGCCAAAGCGCCCTGGCGAAATCCCTTCTCCATCAGCACGCTCATTTCCGCCAATTCTTCGGGCGTGGCAGCGCGATGCGCCGCGTCCCCGGTGGGCAAAAAGGTCCCGGGGTCATGCATCACCTTCATGCGCACGGGAATGTGCCCAATGCTGACACCGAAATTGATCAGCGCCTTCCCTTCCCGCGCGGCATACCACTTCTCCACATCGTCGGTGCCTGCCTCGAGTTCGAGCGAGGTCGTCACCCCGTCGTGCGCCTGAAACTGATAGTTCCGCGGCTCCTGCCCATGCTCGTGCAAATCGATGAATCCCGGCGCCACCACCAACCCCTTCGCGTCAATCGTCGTCGTTCCCGTTAGCGTCGATTCGGAGACGGCAGAAATCTTGCCGGCGCGGATCCCCACGTTCCGCACGCCGTCCAGCGCCGACTCTGGATCCATCACCCGGCCATTCAGGATCACCACGTCGTAGGGCCCGCCCGAATCACTGGAGCCCCCCGGCGTAGCCCGCCCGGCTACCCCGGCAGCCAAGGCCGCAACCACCAGCGCCATGGCAATCATCGCAAACGTCACCCCGGCGACGATCTTGCCTCCCGAAATGCGCCATCGCTCCCCAAATCCCTCTTTCCAGGTCATCCAACCCCTCCGTTTCGCCGCGTACCGGCGGTAAGTCTCCCCGCCAAGTCTAGTCCTGTCAAAGAGAATCTCCGCAAGCCGTTCGGTCGTGCCGTAACCGTGGCAAGATCAATCCGGCTTCACCAGGCTGCGGAAAAACACCGGAAAGCATGGGAACGCACCTGATTGCGTTTCCGTTTTGCAAACCGCCGCCACATTAGGCGTTGACGCCGTGCGGATTGTTTCTTACATTGGGCTTGCGACGTTCCTGTCGAGCAAGGAGGTGATCCACTGAGGTACACGAAGACTTAAGATGTAAACTAGAGAGGCGCTTGTGGGTTGTCCGAGCGCCTCTCTTTTTATTGTCGGGCGGATGGCCCGGATGATCCGCTCCCGAATTCGTCAGACTCCCGTCGATCGAACGAGGAAGCCTTTGGCTACTCACAAATCAAAACAACGCGGAGGGTGCCCCAGGTTCGGTGTTTGAACCTGGGTCTTGGGGTGGCCTTTTCTTCTCATTCCTCGAAGGGTGCCCCTCTACTTTCGCGAAAATTGTTGAACTGATATCCTCTCCGCATCTTCTATGTCAACAAATTCCAAAGCGTTCAGCCCGGGCCACCTGCCAACTGAGATTCGTTTGGTTACAACGTGAAGAAAGCAAGGTTGTTCTTTGCACTGCTGATAGCCTCCGTCTTCGGGGCCTTGAGCGTGCTGATGATTCAGTTTCCCGACCGTATTGGCGCAGCTGCCATCTTACTGTTTCCAGGCGCTGTTCTTGCCATCGTTACGAGTGGCAACGTCCACGATTTCCGCACATGGGTGGTTGCGCTCGGAAACTCTGCCTTCTACTTTGGAATCGCATACTTTGTATGGGGAATTTGGAAAAAGTACACAAGCAAGGGCGGGTGGCCCGGATGACCCTCCCCGAATTTGTCAAAACTCCCGTCGATCGAACGAGAAAGCCTTTGGCCACTCACAAATCAAAACAACGCGGAGGGTGCTCCAGGTTCGCCGTTTGAACCTGGGTCTTGGGGTGGCCTTTTGCTTCTCATTGCTCGAACTGGCGGCGAATCTCTTCGTGAGGGATGCCCTCGCCGCGAGCGATAGACGCGTGGGCGGCATTCAGTTCCGCAGCCGTCCCGGGAAGAATCTCTTCCTCCTCGACGGGAGCAGTGGCGATAGAACGCGCCAGAGGATCGATCATCACTTCGAGGAGGCCAATCAAGGCGGAGAGCTGGCTGGGAGCCAGCTGATCGATCAGTTCGTAGGCGTGCTCTTTGCTTTTGGCCATGGCTGTTCCTCAGTTCTCACATAGCCGGAGGAACCTGTCAACGGCCTAAGCAGGGCGAGTGGCGCACGCTTAACGCGCTAAGGCTCTTCGGCTAGCCTTCGATAAGAGCGAAGGCCACCCCAGAGGCGCTAGGGTATCAAGGGTGCGCCACCCGCCACCCCTCGTGCCTCTGTACTTTCGCGGGAATTATTGGGAGTAAAACGACCAACTGCTCCACGGCCAATCCTTGGGATGCGCAACCGAGCGGCACGCAGCTGAGGAAAAAGGGGGGGCGGAAAGATTGGTAAAAAAGAGCTTGACATATTCCTATATGGGCATATATTCAGGACATGGCAAGGGCGGCGACAACCTCGGACGCGTTCAATGCTGTGGCGGAACCGCGGCGGCGAGACATCCTGAACTATCTAGCGATGCAGGAGAGGTCCGTCACCGAGATTGTGGACGCAATGGAGATGGAGCAGCCGTCGGTTTCGAAGCACCTGAAAGTTTTGAAAGGTGTTGGCCTGGTGGAGGCCCGAAGGGAGGGTCGGCAGATGCTTTACAAGGTGAATGCTACGGCGATCCGGCCGTTGCACGAATGGACGAGCACGTTCGAGCGGCTGTGGAAACACCAGCTGCTGCGAATCAAGGAACGGGCCGAGGCCAACAATGCACAGAAACAATAGTCTTGTGGAATTTCAAACGAGGAGGAAATCGTGAGTTCACCCGCACTATCGCTGGAGGCGACAACGATCCATATAGAGGAGGAGATTAAAGTGCGCGCGTCGATCGAGGTGACGTTTGCCGCGCTGCTGGATCAGCTTGGACCGTACAACGAGACTCAAGTGGACAAGCCAATGCCGATGAAGCTGGAAGCATGGCCAGGCGGCAGATGGTATCGCGACCTGGGAGACAACAACGGCCATTACTGGGGAACGGTGCAGGCGATCAAGAAGCCGACGCTGCTGGAAATTTGCGGGCCACTGTTTATGTCCAATCCGGTGATCACGAATCTTCAATACCGGCTGAAGGAATCGGGCGGCGTGACGATCATTACATTTCGGCATCAGTCGTTTGGTCTGGTGCTGGAGGAGTACAGAAACGCAAAGAATGGCTGGGCACACTTGCACGAGCGTATGCGGCAGCGAGCGGAAGCGCCGCGGCCCCACTGAGGCGCGGACGACTTAGAAGTTCAGAGGAGGGAAATATGTGCCCAGTATGCATCGCAAGCGCAGGCAGTGATGGCCGCCGGAGCGGGATCCACGGGAGGAATTCTGGCGGTGTGCATCGGCAAATTCAGAAAAGTTTTCAGGGCGAATGGTCTCGGTCTGTTTCAGAAAATCAAGGAGAAATAAAATGGCAACAAGCAAGGAGAGAGACATGGAGCATCAGAAAGGGCATACCGGCAATGAACACACCACCGATCGTGTCGCCGCAGGAATGGGAGGCTGCGCGCCAGCAGCTCCTCGTGAAGGAGAAGGCCTTGACCCGCTCGCGTGACGCGCTGGCCGCCGAGCGCCGGCGGATGCCGTGGCTGGCGGTGGAGAAGAAGTACGAGTTCGACGGGCCTAAGGGCAAGGCGAGCCTGCTCGACTTGTTCGACGGCCGCCCTCAGCTGATCGTCTACCGCGCCTTCTTCGAGCCCGGCGTGTTCGGCTGGCCCGAGCATGCCTGCCGCGGCTGCTCCTTGGGTGCCGACCAGGTCGCCCACCTCGCCCATCTGAACGCCCGCGACACCACCCTCGCGTTCGCCTCGCGTGCGCCGCAGGCTGACATCGAGCGCCTGAAGGCACGAATGGGCTGGAAGATGCCGTGGTACACCATTACGGACAGCTTCGACACCGACTTCGGCGTGAACGAGTGGCATGGCACGAACGCGTTCTTCCGCGACGGCGAGCGTGTGTTTCGCACCTACTTCATCAACAACCGCGGCGACGAGGCGATGGGGAGCACCTGGAGCTACCTTGACATGACTGCGCTCGGGCGCCAGGAGGAGTGGGAGGACTCGCCGGAGGGCTACCCCCAGACTCCACCGTACAAGTGGTGGAACTGGCACGACGAATACGCCGCCGACGCCTCGCTCGACCCTAGGTGGATCAAAGTGGTGGAGAACGCAAAGGTGACGTTGAACCTCAACGACTAGTACGGTGGCGGACGCGAGCGCTCACGTCGGAGGCGCGCTGGTGGAGGAGACCCTGCTTCCGTTGGTGAGCAGGGTAGGCTTCTGGACGAGTGGTCGGCAATCCGGAAATTATCGCCAAGAGGCATCGAACAAACAGCCAGTGCCGTTTCTGGGAACCATGCTTGAGCCGCTCAAGCATACAGCATGACGGAAATCGTCCGCCGCCAGTCAAGTGGCGGTGGTTAAGATCAATCTTATCTGCCACTTCCAAGCTCGGTCGCACCGGTGGCCCGGGCGTTGGGTGTCAAAATTTTCAAAATCAAAATGAAGTTGGGTGGCAGGTCTCCCGGATGCCCCACCCCGAATTTGCCAGACTCCCCCGACCGGACCTGTAGAAAGAGAAGCCCCGGATCTCCTGGGGGGAGGAGATCCGGGGATGGGGTTGCTACTGAGGGGGGCCGGAGGAAACTCGTTAAATTTTTTAGTGCACCTGGTGCGTCGAGATCAGGCAAATCTCCCGCAACTCTTCGTAGGTAAAGAATGTCTCTTTCTGATCGCCTGCGCGCTCGGTATGTCCGAGGCCGGATTCGCTGGAGATGCGGCCCAATTCCTCTTCTGGAATTCCCAGTAAGAGGGCGGCGCGTCCACGGGTTACGTATTTCGGCACTTGGTTGTTGTTATTCATGTCGCCTCACCTCACGCGGGAAGCAGCCCCATGGCGTCTTCCTCAACCGCTAGGATCATCGCTTTGTAAATATCCACGTCCCAGCCGTCTCCAATTCTCATGCGTACGGTGTCTCCGCCGTCCTTCAGCAGCTTCCCTCGCAGCGGAACCTTAATGTCTCCCAGAGCCACCTGCAGAACCACCGGAAGCCCGATCCATGCTGTATACGCTCTGTCCATTCGGCTCCCTCGAAGTGTTCCGTCCTGACGCAAGCAGAATCGCGCAGGGCCTTGCGGCCGCCAATGGTACAGCGAGGGTAGAGCGGTAGTAAGAACGTACTGTTTGACACTTGGGCAAGGACTCGCCGCCTGTGCTGAGGAAAAGTACAACCGTACTGTTTCAGCGGGACGTGCGGCCCATTGGCCCATACAAGGACCCTTGGCACCCTAGTCCCGTGAAGCGTGAACACCAATCCGGCGCGATCAGCAAAGCGGCACCGGCGACCCTGCCCGGCATCGGCCTGGCCCTGGGCGGAGGCTTCGCCCGCGGAATGGCGCACTTAGGCGTTCTGCAGGTCCTGGAACAGAACCACATCCCCATCTCCTGCATCGCCGGAACCAGCGTTGGCAGCATTCTTGGCGCGGCTTACGCCAGCGGCGCGCCCCTGGCGCGCATCATTGCTACCTGCCGCACACTTCGTTTTCGCGACATCGCGCGGTGGCGCGTTTCGCGGCTCGGCCTGGCCAGCAACCATCGTCTTGGGGACCTGATCGAGCGGGTCTTCGACTCCCGGCAGTTTGAAGATTTGCGCATACCCCTGGCGGTCGTCGCCACAGACCTTAATAGCGGCGAACCAGTCGTTCTGAACCATGGGAATCTGGTGGACGCCATCCGCGCCAGCTGCGCCTTCCCCGGCTTGTTCGAGCCGGTTGAAATTGGCACGCGCTGCCTGGCCGACGGGGGCTTGGTGGCGCCCGTCCCCACCCGGGCCGCACGTGACCTGGGCGCTGAATTTGTCCTCGGCGTATCGGTGGGTATCCAGGACGGTCACCGCGGCACTCCATCCAACATCTTCCAGGTGGTTACCCGGGCTGTCAGCGCCGCCCAGAAGCACCAACTCGAGGTCTGGGAACGCTACGCGGACCTGGTCCTGCGGCCCGACGTGCAATCCCTCGCCTGGGACGATTTCCACCGCGCCGATGAAGCGATCGAAGCGGGCGCCGCGGTTGCCCGCCTCGCTCTGCCGCGGATCCAGAGGTATCTGGGGCGCACGGCAGCGGCAGCCGGCCGCGACCCCGAAGCGGAAGCGCAAGGCTATCTCTGGCTGGCGGAGGCGATCCGATGATGCGTCTCGAGGCTCTTACGGCGATGTTTCGCGCCATGGGAATCCTGTGGCATGAATGCGGACAGGATTTCGGGTTTTTCTGTTACCGTATTGGGTGTGGTGCGCTGACGGCGGCCCATTCGCGTGCCCTTGAGCTCGCGCCCGTATCCCAGGCAATTACTAAACCCTTTGCAAGGAACACTGACGCTTGCTCGAATTCGTCCTTCACTTTCTCCGCTCGCTCTACGACCCTGAAGGGCTCAAAGAGCTAGTCCGCTCCGGCGGCGCGCCTCTCATCTGCTTCGTCGTTTTCGTGGAAACCGGCTTTTTCGTCGGCTTCTTTCTTCCCGGTGATTCCCTGCTCATTACCGCCGGCATTTTCGCCGCCGCCGGGGTGCTACCTCTTCGCTGGCTGCTTTTTCCGGTGATGGCGTGCGCCATCGTCGGCGATCAGATCGGCTACTGGATCGGCCGCACCGCGGGCCCGGCACTCTACCGGCGCGAAGATTCCTTGTTCTTTCGCCGCAGCCACCTCCAGCGCGCCCATAAGTTCTATGAGAAATACGGAGGGCGCGCGGTGATCCTGGCGCGTTTCGTTCCCATCGTGCGAACGTTTTGTCCGCCCGTCGCCGGCGCTGCGCAAATGCCGTATTTGCGCTATTTGCTGTTCGACGTTTTTGGAGGGATCTTTTGGGTGGGCGCGATGATTCTCGGCGGCTTTTTTCTCGGCCGCACCGTTCCCAACATCGGCCAGAAGATCCATTACGTCATCGTGGTCGTAGTGCTGCTCTCCGTGCTCCCGGCTGTGATCAGTATTCTCCGCTCGCGCGGGGCCGCGCCCCAGACCCAGCCTCGGACCCAGCCCCGGGCCCAGAAAGAGTAGTCATGCCATTTCGGAAGCTGCGCGCCGTCATTTTTGATATCGGGCGTGTTCTGGTTGGCGTCGACGTCACCCGGGCGATGGCCGGCCTTGCGTCGGGTCTGTCGCTCTCTCCGGCAGAGTTGTGGAGCGCCCTGCAAAATGACCCGCGCTGGCCCGATTGGCAGGAAGGGCGGATTGCGCCCCACGATTGGCACCTGCACTTGACCCGGCGCCTGGGCATGGCTCTCAGTTTTGAGCAGTTCGTTGCGGCCTGGAACCTGGCCCTTGATCCCAAGCCCTTGCAAGACAATGCGTTGCTGGAAAAGCTGTCAAAGAGCTATCGCTTGGCCCTTCTCTCCAACACCGATCCCATCCATGTCGCTTACATGGAGGCTAACTACTCCTTCTTTCAATTCTTCCCGGCACGCCTTTATTCCTGTGCTGTAGGCACCAGTAAACCAAGTCCGCTCATATACCTGGAGGCATTGCGAGCTTGCAAAGTTCAGTCCAACGAGTCGGTCTATATCGACGACGTTCCGGCTTACGTGGAAGCGGCTACGAACCTAGGGATGGCGGGGATCCATTACCAGTCCCCGGAAGCCTTGATCAAGGGATTGGCGGACCTGGGGATCACACCGTAGGGCAAGTATTACTAGGACCATGCGACGAAAGCGAGTCTACCGGGTAATCTTTCCTAGGACTAGTACTTCGCTTCAGAAACGACATTTGCCGCGCTGCTCCGGCAAGAGCAATCTTCTTAGTTACTTACAGCACCCTCCCGCTGGGAGGCAGCGCCTGGCATTTGGTGCGACGCATGCAAGTTTTGTGTTACGGGCCGGTTAGTGAAGATTAAATTTCGCCCAATCAGGGGTGAGGAGAAAGAATTCTATATGTCCGAAGAACACATCATTGAAAGAGAATCACCATCTTGGCAACTTCCCGCGATGATCGTGCTGGGTTTAATCGCGATTGGTGGCTTGTGGTTCGGTTGGAATGCATCGTCAAAGCTTGATGTAACCCAGCAAACCATTGCTACACAACTGAAGACCTCAGAGCAGTCGATGCAGCAAGACGTGTCCTCGGTCAAGGATCGCCTGGCGCAGGACGAAAAGGCCAACGCCGACCTGCAAGGCGACCTGAACGTGGTCACCAAGAAACTGAAGATTACCCAGGGTCAGCTGAAGAATGCTCGCGAGGAAGCCGCCAAGCTGAACGACGCGACCACCGAGAAGCTGACGGCTCTGGACACCTCGGTTCACACGGAACTGGCCACCAAAGCGACGACGGATGACGTCAAGACCGTCGACACCAAGGTGGGCGGCGTGCAAACCGATCTCAACAGCACCAAGGAAGACCTGAAGATGGCGCGCAGCGAGATGGGCACCCTGATCGCGCGCAACCATGATGAAATCGACCAGCTCCGCCGCCTCGGCGAGCGCGAGTACGTCGAATTCACCGTCGACGGCAAGAACAAGCCGACCAAGGTTGGCAATGTCACCGTGGAACTGAAGGGCGTCAACGAAAAGAACAACCGCTTCAGCGTGGTCATGACCGTGGAAGACAAGCGCTTTGAAAAGAAGAACCGTGCAATGAACGAGCCGGTGTTCTTCTACACCTCGGGCGCGCGCTTCCCTGAAGAAATGGTGATCAACAAAGTCGGCAAGAACACCGTCAGCGGCTATGTGAGCATCCCGAAGGCGAACTCGCAGCCGGCGACGACCTCGACTTCCGGCAACTAAGTAGAACGAAACAAACCCGGTAGACGTGGCCGGGAGCATCGGAAGGCGGGCAGATACTTTGCCCGCCTTCTTCTTTTGCTGCCCAAGTTCCCCTCCAATCTCCGCTAGAATGATGCCTGCATTCCGGAGAGCCGCTGCTTGCGCCAGACATCCGCCGTCGTTTTCTGCGCTGTCGATACCTTCCTCCCACTCCGTGGGAAAATCCAAGCAGGATTCGACGAATTCAGTGTGGCGCTGGACCATGCCGGCATTCCCGCCGTGTGGGTCACCAGCCGCTCGCGCCTTCAAATGGACGAGCCCATCCGCAAGCTGGGTCACCATCACCCTTTCATCGCGGAAGACGGCAGCGGCGTGTATCTCCCGGAGGACTATTTTCACCTGCGCCCCGCGAAGACCGTGCGTCTCGGCCGCTTTACGTGCATACCGATCGCAGAAGGCCAACCAGCGGCTGCCGAAGCTTTGGAATCCTTGTCCGAAGAGACCGGCGTCTCTGTGGTTGCGCTGCGCTCGCTTTCGCCCCGCGAGCTGGCCCAGAATGTGGGATTGCCAGAGCGTGAAGCGGAACTGGCCCGGCAGCGAGATTTCGATGAGCTGTTTTTCTTTGCCGGAGCGTCCGAGGTGGACATCGCCCGTTTCCGGGTCGAAGCCGGGAGCCGCCAGCTTGCCCTGCGCCAGAATGGCGTGCTTTGGTCCCTCGCCGCAGGAGCCGATCTCCGCCAGTGCATTCGTGAGCTTTCCAAGCTCTACGATCGCGCCCTGCGTTATCACCCAGCCATTGTGGGCCTCGCTTCACGGGAAGAAGCCGGCGACCTCTTCCCCGCCTGTGACCGTGGTCTGCTACTCGCGACGCGGCCTGGGGTCGACGCGCCATCCGGGCCCGCGCGCCCGACGAGGACCAAGGAGCTTCCCCTGTTTGCGCCAGACCTGTGGGAAAGGGTCCTGGCTGAGGTCAGCTCCAGATCCTGAGCGACCGGAAAGAAAGTGTCTCTAAAAGCCGACTGGTTGCACACCGCGGCGTGGCCCTTTGGAGAGAATCCAGTAGATCTCAGACCAAGTGCCTTGTTTTCTGTCTGTTACGGAACCTGTACGATAGGCCAGTCCTGGCCCCCGAATTGCCCTTCCCTAGTCGCAGACATGTGATATCGCCTTCGAAAAGGCTCGGTCAGCGTTCCGGATGAGCAGGAACATAGGCGACCGAGTGCTAGGAGACCCCGAACTATGTCTTCGCCCCTGTTCAAGCTTCACAATCCGGCGTCGGAATCACAGAAGAACCTGGTCCTGGTGATTTGCGTTTTGGCCATGAGCATTATGTGCGTCGGCCTGGTCTGGCAAGCGCAGGTGATCGCCAACCAGCGCGACGATATCAAGTGGTTGCAAGAATTGAAGTTCGGTAGTTGACGGCGCGGGGCCGGCACCCGGTCCGTGCCTGACTGGCGACCGCGTGGCCCCCGCGGGCTTTTTTCTGGCGCGACTTTTGGCAGTAGTTGTGATTGAATACCGTGGTGGGGACTTAACGTTTTGGGAGTTTTACCATGAAACACATCTTGAGGATCGTTCTGTCCGTGGTCGCGCTGGCGTTTCTGGCCGGCGCCACGCAGTCCGCTTATGCAGCCGCGCGTTCGGGTCACCATCACAAGCGTCATCACGGCCACCATGGCCACGCAGGATCGCACCACAGCGGCCATCACAGCTCGTAGCGAACGCAATAGCCGTTCCGACGTTCACGCCACATTCCGCCATTACGCAACAATTCCGTGATTAAGCAAAAAGGGGAGCCGTCAGGCTCCCCTTTTGCCAATTTGCTGTGTCGTCTCGGAAGCGACGCCGACTACGCGTGTGTTTTCGGGCGACGCGCACCGCGAGAGCGGTGTGATCAGCTTTCGTTCAGCTCTAAGCCCGGTGGAGTCATGCTCCTCTCCCGGAGCTCGTTGAGCTCACGCCCCACATTTACTCCTCGGATCGGTGGAACGCAAGCGAAGAATGCGAGAACACGTTCGCGTAGATGCGCTTCAATTTGAATGGAGTTACTTGATGAAGAGAGTTTCGCGAAGCTGATCGCGGCCGACGAACGACTTCATGGTCCGGTAACGCCCGAAGAGCTCCTGAATCTCGCGGTTTTGATAGACGCGCTGTGCGGGGCAAAGCACGGGGGCAGAAATCACTTGCAGAGTATTCGAATCCGCCACGCGATACCTCTGGAAGCCTTCCGGTTTCTTGCTGTGGAACATGGCGAAGATCACGCCGCCGGGCCGCAGCAGCTCGGTGACGCAAGTCACGGTACGCGTAGCCATGGACGGCTCGAAATAATCGAGCAAGTCCCACAAAAGAACGGCATCAAACGAAGCCACCGGGTAGCGCAGATTCGATTCGAGGAACCTGGCGGCGCGTCCACTTGGCATCATGTCTACCGAAGGATCGGGGGTGCGGCCCGCGTCGCGCAAGCTGGCCTCTTCTTTGTCCAAGAAGTCTTTCCAGGCGCGCAGAATATCTTCGGAGGTGACGCGGAAGCCCCGCTCGATGAAGAAACTGAGCGTCGTTTGCCAGACCGACCCCAAATCGAGAAGAGTGCCGCGCCCGAGCCCGTCCAAATTCCACAGCAATTCCTTCAAGCCGTTGGAAACCCGGGAGATTCCGCTGTTGTCTAAAGCAATGCGTC
>CAVTLQ010000008.1:0-86143 GCA_963735525.1 uncultured Acidobacteriota bacterium
GCAAGCATGGCCCGCGGGCGACGCCTCGGCACCACCGCGCATGGTATTTGACGAAGTTCTCCCGCAGGCTGCGCCCGAGGCGGCACTGCCGGAAGCAACCAATCCTCGCCGCGACGCCGAACTCATCACCATCGTCTACACCTCTGGCACGTCCGGCGAGCCGAAAGGCGTTTGCCTGAATACCGGCAACGTCTCGTTCATGTTGTCCCGCACCACCGAAAGCCTTGGCCAACTGATGCGCACCGCCCATGGGCCCGATAGCGTCTTTCACTATCTGCCGCTCAACTTCGCGGCCTCGTGGATCGCGCTGCTTTCTTTTCTTTCGCGAGAGAGCGAAGTTACCCTTTCCACCGATCTCAATCACCTTGCGGACGAAATCCGTCTGACTTCGCCTCACTACTTCTTGAACGTGCCGACGCTTTTGGAGCGCGTCCGCCGTGGCGTCGATGACGGACTGTCCAAGCGTCCCGCGGCGATTCGCTCCCTTTTCGCGAAAGCGCAGAATGCGTGGCTGCGTCAGCAAGCAGGCCGCCGCCGCTCCTTCGACACGCTCTGGTTGGGTCTGGGTCGCAAGCTGATATTCAGCAAGGTCAAAGAACGTTTTGGGCCAAATCTTCGCGCGCTGATCTGCGGTTCGGCGCCGCTCGCTCCGGAGACGCAGCAGTTCTTTCAGATGCTCGGCATTCCGGTTCTCCAGGTCTACGGCCTGACGGAAACGACCGGTATTTGCACGATGGATGACCCGCGTGTCCCGGCAGAACCTGGCCATGTCGGTCCGTCCGTAACAGATATCCGGATGCGTGTTGGAGAAAACGAAGAAATCGTGGTCCATGGTCCGAATGTTTTCCCTGGCTACTGGAATCGCCCGGAGGAAACCGCGCGCGTCTTGCAAGACGGATGGTTTCACACCGGCGATCAGGGTGAGGTCAACGTTTGCGGAAATTGGCGGATCATCGGCCGCATCAAAAATCTCATCATCCTCAATTCCGGACACAATGTTCCCCCCGAACCTATCGAGGAGAAACTCGCGCAGCTTCTTCCCGGCGCGCAACAAGTTGTGCTGGTCGGCAATGGCCGCGGCTATCTCTGCGCGCTCGTTACGGGCGCCGTCGAGCCGGCGACCGTCCAATCGGCGCTCGACGCCATCAATCCCGGCCTGCCGCACTACCGCCAGATCCACAACTTCACCGTGATCCGCGAAGCGTTGACGGCCGACGGCGGTTTGCTCACCACCATGGGTAAACTGCGCCGCGCCGCCATCAACGCCCGCTTCGCTTCAGAAATAGACGCGATGTACGCTGCGAGGAGAGACTAAGTGCCGCAAGCCGCGCAGTTGGCAGAGATGTTCTCCGCTCTGTGCTGCGGTTTGTTTTCCGGTGCTGCTCTTTACGTTAGCTTCGTCGAACATCCGGCGCGCATGAAATGTGGAACGCAGCTTGCCGTCGCGGAGTTCGGTCCGAGTTACCGTCGCGGGGCTCGCTTGCAGGCTCTCTTGGCCGTGCTGGGTTCGTTGTCCGCGATGCTGGTTTGGATTCGCGGCGGTGGTGTCGCGTGGCTTTGGGGCGCAGTTTTGCTTTTCTCGGTGGTTCCCTACACGCTGCTCGCGATTCTGCCCACGAATAAGCAGCTTCTCGAATCATCGCTGGACCGAAGTTCGGAGCGAGCCAGCGCACTTCTTGTGCGTTGGGGCCGTCTGCACGCCATTCGGACTGTAGTAAGCTTGGCTGCTCTAATTCTTTTCCTGCAGTTGATCGCGGTCCCTGGAAAATGAAATCCTTCACTGGCAAGACACTGCGCTGGGATTGGCGCGACGCCATCGTCGAGCTGACGCTCGATCGCGAGCCTGCCAACGAAATCGGCACGGCCATGCTCGCCGATCTCGAAAAATTCGTCGCTGTTTTCCCCACGCTCGCGCCGGTGACCTCCGCCTGCATCATTTCCAGCGCTCGCAAGCACGGCTTTTCTGCCGGCGCCGATCTGCGCGAGCTGTATGAAAGCGCCGCGGCTCTGTCCGCCCAGGAACGCGCCTCAGGCGTCCGCGATTTTCTGGAACGCATCCACGCGGTGCTGAACGCTATCGACGCAGCTCCTTTCGTGACCATCGCCGCGGTTCACGGCGTGTGCTTCGGCGGCGGCCTGGAGCTCGCTCTGGCCTGCGACATTATCGTCGCCGACAAGATGGCGCGTTTCGCGTTCCCCGAGCTGCGTCTCGGCCTGATTCCCGGCTTCGGCGGCATCCCGCGTCTGAAGCGCGATCTCGGCAACGCCTTCGTCCGCGATCTGCTTCTTACGGGCCGCAGCGTCAACGCCACGCGTGCGCAGGCCGTGGGTCTTGTCGCGCAGCTCGCCGCCGAAGGCGAAGCACGAAACATCGCTCAGGCCACCGCTGCGCAGATCACGAAATTTGACGCGGTCGCGCGCGCCGCCGCCAAGAAATTCATCAAGCCTGTCCCGCACGACGAACTCCGCCGCGAAATCGCTCTCTTCTGCGAACTCTTCACGCGCCCCGAGGTGCTGGCCGCCCTCAAGAAATTCGTCGAATCCACCGACGCCATGCCTTATCTTCCATGACGTTTTCGCAACTCAGCCTTTTCTTATTTAACGGTAGGCGTTAAACTATACCGGTGATCAGGAGTTTCGGCGACTCCCGGACGCATCAACTATGGCTGACCGGAAAATCGAGGAAGCTTCCCCCGGGCCTGATTCAGCCCGCCCTTCGCAAGCTTCTGTTGATCCATTCAGCGGGACGTCTGGATGATCTTCGTGTACCGTCGGGCAACCGCCTTGAAGCATTGAGGGCCGACCGCCAAGGCCAGTTCAGTATCAGAATCAACGAGCAGTTCCGCATCTGTTTTACGTGGAGAGACGGAGACGCTTTCAATGTGGAAATTACCGACTACCACTAACATTGGTCGTCGATGAGAGAAATGGATACGCGGCATGTCCCTCAAGAAAAATGCAGTGCCTGTCTGGAGTATTCACCCGGGCGAGATCCTTCGGGAAGAATTCCTGAAGCCCATGGGCTTGACTGCGAACGAGCTGGCGCGGCGTATCCACGTCCCGGCTCCGCGCATCAATGACATCGTTCTCGAACGGCGAGGGATCACCGCGGATACCGCGGTTCGCCTGGCTCGCTTTTTCAATATGTCGGAGGAATTCTGGATGAATCTGCAGTTGCAATATGAGATCAGAATCGCTCTTCAACGCCTGCGCAAGACCATCCGCAGGATCCAGCCGCGCCGCCCGAAGCAGGCGGCCTAGAGGCACAGAAATGACCAAACGGTCGAAAAGCATTGTGTTGCTGTTCCTCCTCGCCGCGCTCATGTTTCTCGCGTCCGGCCTTCACGGTAGCTATTTCTGCGTCTCCCCTTGGGCCGGAGACGGCCCGATCCCAGGAAACAGCACTCATGCCCATCCTTAGTCTCGATCACCTGCAAGTAGCCATTCCCGTTGGCGGGGAAAATCGCGCGCGCGAATTCTACACAGGGATTCTTGGCTTTACCGAAATCGAAAAGCCCGCGCCGATGGCCGGCCGTAGCAGCATTTGGTTCGCCGCTGGCGCCGTGAATCTGCATCTGGGCATCGAGCCTGAGTTTCATCCCGCCAAGAGAGCCCATCCGGCATTCGTCGTCGACGACCTCGACGAAATCCTTGCCGCCTGCGAGCGCGCCGGCCTCACCACAAGGCCCGACACCTCTTTCAACGGCTTCCGCCGCGTCCACGTTCTCGACCCTTTCGGCAATCGCCTCGAGCTGATGCAGCGCGAGACGCTGTAGCGCAGGTGCCCCAGGTTCGCCGCTTGAACCTGGGTCTTCCGATGTAAGCACGACCTCCCCATTTTTCCAGGCTCCCACCTAGCCAATCGGCGGATGTAGACCCCTCTTCTTTTCCGGCATCTTGTTCATGGAGGTTGCAAACATGTCTTCAGAACTCATCGAACTCTCAAACGCCCTGGCGCAAGCCACGGATCGTGCCGCGGCGGCCGCGGTTGCAATTCATACCGAAGCACGCGGCTCGTCCAGCGGCGTCGTCTGGCGCCCGGGCATTGTCGTCACGGCGGAGCACGCGCTGCGCCGCGATGAAGAAATTTACGTGACGCTTCCCGACGGCCGCCCCGATGGACGAATTGTGCCGGCAACGCTCGCCGGGCGCGATCCTTCGACGGACCTCGCGGTGCTGAAATGCCCCGAAGCTGGCACTGCCGTGCACGAATTTGGCGACCCAGCCGCGCTTAAACCGGGCAGCCTCACTCTCGTCGTCGGCCGCACCCGTGCCAGTGGCCCGGTAGCCGCTCTCGGCGTCGTCAGTCTCGTTGCGTCCGAGCGCCATACCTGGACCGGCGCATCCCTCACTCCTTACATCCGGCTAGACGTGAGCCTGCAACCCACCGCCGCGGGCGGCGCTGTAGTTGACGCGCACGGCCGCACGATCGGCATTGCCACTCCGCGCTTCGGACGTTTCGGTGTGATCGCCATCCCCGCCTCGGCGGTCAACGCTGTGGTCGACACGCTTCTGCAAAAGGGCCGCATCCCGCGCGGCTACCTGGGCGTCGGACTGCAGCCGGTGCGCTTGCCCGATGCGCTTCGCCGGTCTCTCCAGCGCGACGAAAAGACCGCTGCCATCGTCCTCGAAGTCGAAAACGACAGCCCCGCCCACAAAGCCGGCATCGTCATCGGCGATATCATCGTCTCCCTCGCGGGACACCCGGTCGCGCGGCTCGAAGACATTCATTCGCAGCTCCACGGCGGATCGATCGGCAATCCGCTGCCTCTCAAGTTCATTCGCGGTGGCGCCGTGCAGGAAGCGAGCGTCATCGTCGCGGAACGCCAGCACGGAGGCGAATAACGTGGCCTTCACCGGATTCGGCGAAATTGCGGAACAGCTTCGCCGCTCGACCGTTCTCATTCACGCCGGAGGCCGCGGCAACGGATCCGGCATCATCTGGTCGAGCGACGGCGCGATCATCACCAACGCCCACGTGGCGCGCGGCCCTCGCCTGCGCGTTCAGCTCTGGGACGCCCGCGAATTCGACGCTGTCGTAGCGTCCCGCGATCCCCATCGCGATCTCGCGCTGCTTCGCGTCGACGCAGCCGATCTGCCGGCCGCAGCCACCGCAGATTCGTCGCGCGTCCGCCCCGGCGAACTCGCCATCGCCATCGGCAATCCGTTGGGTTTCGTCGGAGCGCTAACCACGGGCGTGATCCACGCCGTTGGTCCGATTCGCGGTCTCGGCGCGCAGTCGTGGGTACAGGCGGATGTCCGCCTCGCGCCGGGAAATTCCGGCGGCCCGCTCGCCGATGCCCGTGGCCGCGTCATCGGCATTAACACGATGGTAGCCGGCCGCCTCGCGCTGGCCATTCCCAGCAATGTGGTCACAGATTTTCTCGTCGCTGGCTCCTCTGACGGCTGGCTCGGCGTCACCTTGTATCCCGTGCAAGTTCCCAGGCCCGGCCGCAGCGTCAAGACTTTCGGTCTCGTCGTTCTGGAAGTGGAAGCGGGTAGCCCGGCGGCACAAGCATCGCTCCTGCCCGGTGACATTTTGCTCGGCACAGAAGACAAGCCATTCGACTTGCTCGAAGACCTATCCCGCGCGTTGCGTGGCACCGGTCCGCGCCTTCTCCGTCTCGAATTCCTGCGTGGCGACTACGCGCGCATTCGCCGCGTAACCCTTCAGCTCGGCAGCCCAGCGTCTCGGCGGAGATCCGTTGCCGCGTGATTCGCGTCTTCCTCATTGCCGCGTCGCCGCTGGCCCGCGCAGGCCTGCGAGACCTCCTCGCGGCTCGCGGCGTTAAAGTCGTCGGCAGCGCCGCGAACATCGATTCGCTCAGCGATCGCGCCCCGGACGCCGAAATCGGCGTTCTGCTGATCGACGCTTCCGGCGACCAATCGGAGTCCATCCTCGCGGACCTCGCAGACTCAGGTCTCGCTTCCGAAACCTCCATCGTGCTTCTCATTGACAGCCCGGCGACAGGATGGTCCAACGAAGCCCTGCGGTCCGGAGTCCGCGCCATTTTGCCCGGCGATATTGCGCCCGATCAGCTTCTCGCGGCCTTGCAAGCCGCCAACGCCGGGCTTGTGGTCCTGCATCCCGCCGACGTAAATGCCGTGTTGCCCGCCACCGCTGCGTCCATTTCGCAACCTCCAGCCGAGCTTGCCGAGCCCCTCACGCGCCGTGAACGCGAGGTCTTGCAGATGCTCGCCGCCGGCCTCGGCAACAAAGAAATCGCCGCACGCCTCGCCATCTCCGATCACACCGCGAAATTCCACGTCGCCTCCATCCTCGGCAAACTCGGCGCCGCCACCCGCACCGAAGCCGTCGCCCTCGGCATCCGCCGCGGCCTCATCCTCTTGTGATCTCCTCCACCCCGACGCCTCCCTCTTTCCTCCTCTTCACTCCGGTTCTCTGTGCTTCTGTGCCTCTGTGGCTAATCCCCTCCCTGAATTTTCCTTCCCGCCCCGACAATGATAAATTGACCTATCCATGCGCACCCTCGATCAAACCACCCAGGAAGTCCTGGACCTGGCGTCGAAGCACTTTGAGTTGCCGGCAGGCTCTCTCGCGCCCGACGACGACTTCTTCAAGAAACTCGGCATCGACAGCCTGCAAACGCTCGAGCTCCTGAGCCGCCTCGAAAACCACTTCGGCATTGAGCTGCCCGACTACGAAGTTCAGGGCGTCAGCGACTTCCGCACCCTGGCCTCGCGGATTCAATCCCGCCTGTAATGCTCGATCTCGCTAACTACCAATCTATCGGCGCAGCGCTGAAAGATGCCCTGGACCAATTCGCCAATGAAACCTGCTTGATTGAATCCGATCGCGAACGCGAGAAGGAACGCCTAACCTATCGCGACTTTAAGGAGCGCGCGCATCTACTCGCGACAGCGCTCCAGGAAACAGGTTTCAAGGCCGGCGATCGCGCGGCGATCATCATGACGAATCAGTCTAAGTGGCTGATCTCCGCATACGCGATCTTCTACTGTGGCGGCGTGCTCGTCCCGCTCGACTACAAGCTCGCGCCCGATGAACAGTGGCAACTCTTAAAGCATTCGGGCGCCAGCGTTTTGATCACGGAATATCCCATCTGGCGCCAGCTCGCAACTTCAAACGGCCGTAGTGCCGCAACGAATCTCCAGATGATCCTCGTTACTGAGGCACCTCCGAATGCCGATCTTGGCATTGCGCGTCGCTGGGAAGAATTCCGCGGCAGCGCCAAGCCGACCATCGTTCCCCGCGCCCGCAAGGACCCCGCCACCATCGTCTATTCCTCCGGCACCGGCGGCCGCCCAAAAGGCTGCGTCATGACCCACGAAAACTATCTCGAACAATGCGTCGCCCTGACCTCGCTCTATCCCTTCGCCCCTGGTTTTCGCTATCTCAGCATTCTCCCCACCAATCACGCCATCGACTTCATGGTTGGCTTCTTCGGCCCGTTTATTTGCGGCGCAACCGTCGTCCATCTCCGCTCCCTGCGCCCCGAATACGTTCGCGAAGCGTTCACCAAATACAAAATCACCTACGTGAGCCTCGTTCCGCTGGTCCTAAAAAATCTCCAAAAAGGCCTCCAGGCGCGCTTCGACGCGCTGCCTTCCGGTAAACTCAAAATCTTCAATGCTTTGGTCTCCGTCAATAAGGCGCTCACCAAGAGTCAGCCCAGGCTCGGTCTAAGCCGCCGTCTCCTCAAGCAGGTGCACGAAGCGTTTGGCGGCGAACTGCGTGCCATCATCGTGGGTGGCGCATTCACGGAGCCGCAAACGTTGCAATTCTTTTATGATCTCGGCATTCCCGCTGCGAACGGCTACGGTCTCACCGAAGCCGGCACGGCCATCACCGTAAACGATCTCCACCCATTTCGCGCGGACACCGTCGGCAAGCCGCTCCCCGGCATGGAAGTGCGCATCATCGATCCCAGCCCCGACGGCATCGGCGAAGTCTCCGTCCGCAGCAAGACCGTCATGTCCGGCTATCTCAATGATCCTGAGCTCACCGCCGAAACCATCCTCGATGGCTGGCTGATGACCGGCGACCTCGGCCGTTTCGATTCCTCGGGCCACCTCCAGCTCTTCGGCCGCAAGAAAAATATGATCGTCACCGAGGAAGGCAAGAACATCTACCCCGAAGATATCGAGACCGTCTTCGAGAGTCTTCCCGTCAAAGAATTCTGCGTCTTCGCTGCCAACTACATTTGGCCGCAGCGCTCCATGGTCGGTGAGCAGTTGGTCCTGGTGCTGCACCTCGAGCCCGGCCAGTCCTTCACGGACGAGTTGCGCCGCGACATCTCCTTCCGCAACGGCCGCCTCCTGAACTACAAGCGCATCCACGGAATCGTCCTCTTCGACGAAGACTTTCCGCGCACCGCTTCGCTTAAGATAAAGAGGAACGCCCTTGCGGAGCGGCTAGCGGCGTTAGACCGAGCCGCCTCAATTTTGCCCTTGTGAACTTGTCAAAGCGTGAGCGATGGAGACCCACGGCGCCCTGATGGAACGCTTCTTCGCCATTGTCAATCCTGCTGCCGGCGGCGGCCGCTCCGCGAAGCTCGCCGGGCCTGCACTCGCGCGCCTGCGCGAAGGCGGCCTCCGCATCGACGTCATCGCCACCACAGGACCCGGTCATGCCGTTCAGCTCGCTCGCGAGGCCTGCGCCCAGGGCTATCGCCGCTTCATCGCGGTCGGTGGTGATGGCACAGCTCACGAGATTCTCAACGGCGTTCTCCCCGCAGGCGGTGGCAAAGACCGAATCTCTCTGGGCCTTCTCCCGCTCGGCACAGGCAATTCGTTTCTCCGCGACTTCACACAGAATGGCGCCGATGCATCTCTTCAGGCCATCCTCGCGGGACGCACGCGCCCGGTCGACGTCGTCCGCCTGACGCACTCCACCGGAGACATTTATTCCTTCAATCTTCTCAGTGTTGGATTTACCGCCGATGTCGCCGCGCTCACCAATCGCTTCTTCAAGCCGCTAGGCCAACTCGGCTATCTTCTCGGCGTTTTCGTCCGCGTTGTTCAATTGCGTCGGCGCCCCTTCACGCTGCGCTGCGATGCCGACCAGACTTGGGACGCGCGCCCGTGCCTTTTTCTCACCTTCAGCAACAGCAAGTACACCGGCGGCACGATGCTGATCGCTCCTCACGCCGATCCCACCGACGGCCTCATCGAGTTCGTCCGCTGGGGCCCTATCGGCCGCTTCGGTCTGATGCGCATGCTGCCGAGGCTCTACGACGGCACGCACATCATCCATCCGCTGGCCTCGCGTCGCGCCGTGCGCCACGTGGAGTTCAACGTGCCCGTTCCCGTCGATGTCATGATCGACGGTGAAGTCGCTACTCTGGAGTGTCGTTCCTTGGACGTGATCCCCGCGGCTGTGGATATCTACCTATGAAGCGCGCCTATCTTGCGCTTCGCAGCGCATTCCTCTGGTTCCTCAGCGTCTTGCACTTTTTCATCGCCGCGCCGACTCTCGTGTTCCTCGGCGTCTTCCTGGATCCCCGCAAGCACGACTGGCTTCAGCGCGCTTTCTGCCGCCGCATTGCCTTTCTCTCGGGCGCCCGCGTCGAAGTGCGCCGCTCGCCAGGCTTCGATCCCCAGTGCACATGCTTCTTCATGGTCAACCACGTAAATCTGTTCGACCCCTTTATCCTCTACTGCGCCATCCCGCAATTCGTCCGCGGCTGGGAGCTGGAGTCCCATTTCAAAATCCCCGCCTATGGCTGGCTGATGAAACGCTTCGGCAATGTGCCTGTGCCCGACATCCGCCGCTCGTCCGACCTCAAACGCATGTGGCGCCTCACCCAAGACGCCATCAACGGAGGCACGAGCCTGATCATTTTTCCCGAAGCCAAACGCACCCGCGACGGTCACGTCAGCGAATTCCAGGACGGCGGCTTCCGCGTCGCCCAGCAACTCGGCGTCCCCATCGTTCCCGTCAGTCTGGTGGGCTCCTTCCAGCACCATCGCACCGGCCACTGGATGCTCGGGCCCGCCACCGTCACCGTCATTCTCCACGACACCATCGACACACAGGGCCTGTCGAAAATCGACGTCCCCGCCCTCCGCGACCGCGTCCGCCAAATCATCTCCGCCCCAGTCGAAGATCACTTGAAAGCAACTACATCGATCTAAAATAGAACCAATCTGCCTAGAGACGAAGAATCAAAGGAAGCGGAGGGTGAGTTATAGACTAAGCCGGATGCCTGGAAGGACGCGCCCCGCGCGGGTTTCCTGCCACGTATACACGATGCGGTGAATCACGGTGATCGTCGAAACCACCGCAATCACCCACAACACCGCCGCCATCCGATTAAAAACGCCGCCAATGATCAGCAGCACCAGGCGCTCCGGCCGCTCCATGAATCCCACTTTGCACAGCGGAATCAGCGATTCCGCTCGCGCCCGCGCGTAACTCACCATCACCGATCCCGCCGTCGCCACCGCCGCAAGCACCACGTAGGGCGTCCTCCCGTTCACCGAGTAAAACACCAGCAGCCCCATGTACAGCGCCATGTCCGCGTAGCGGTCCAGCGTCGAATCGTAAAACGCGCCGAACGCCGTCACTCGATTCTGCCGCCGCGCCACTTGCCCATCCAGCATGTCCAGAAAGCCCGCAAAGAAAATGATCAGCGCGCCCGTGAAAAAATGCCCCACGGCAAACATCGCCGCCGCGCCAAAATTCACCACCAATCCCAAAAATGTCAGAAAGTTCGGGTTGACTCCGGTCGCTGCCAGCGCGCCGACAATCTTGTCGAGCAGCCACTTGCTTCCAGTTCCGATAGCACCCGTCAGCGTCGTAGCCATACGCCCGCGTCATTCCCCCAAAAAAGTTGGCGTTTTTTCCCGAATTCTCCGCCTGCCTGTTCCGCGGAATCGTACACTAGCCCCGCATCGCATCGCAAACCAGCCACTTTGGCTGCAGCCATGCGCGTTTTGAATCCCGTCGATTCGCCGTTTTCTCTTGACGCCAGTTTGACGCGCAGCTTACATTCCTACAGCTTCGCGTGTTGTCTCAATTCATGACCAACGATCTCAGCCGCCGCAACTTCCTGCTCCAGGGATGTACTAGCATCAGCGCCATTTGGGTCTCGACGCATTGGCCTGCTCTTCTCTCCGCTGCCAAGCACGCCCGCGAGGCGTCGCAGTCCGCCGCTCCCAAGCTGGAATTCTTCACCCCCGAGCAAGCCGTCGAAATCGATGCCATCACCTCGCGCATCATTCCCACCGACGAAACCTCCGGCGCTCACGAAGCCGGCGTCGTTTACTTCATCGATCGTGCGCTGACCACCTTCGCCATCGACGATCAGAAAACCTATCGCGAGGGTCTACCCGAATTGCAATCTAGAACGCGTGAAATCTTCCCTGCCGTGGAGAAATTCTCAGCCGCCAGTCCCGAGCAGCAGGACGAGATTCTGCATTCTTTCGACGAAGAGCAACCTCCAAGCCGCCGTCCCTACCGGCCCCGCGCCGCCGCTAAAACGTTCTTCGAGACTCTCCGCCTGCACACCATCGTTGCGTTTCTGCTCGATCCCGATGCCGGCGGCGACCCCAAAGGCCTCGGCTGGAAGGTCATTGGCCGCGAGCGCGAACATATGTTTCAGCCGCCGTTCGGCTACTACGACAAAGACTATCCCGGCTGGCAGCCGCCCTCCGGACAAGCGGACAAAACCAAGTCATGAGGCCCGACCAGCCCAAGTACAAAACCTCCGACGAAGTCGACTTCGTCATCGTCGGCTCCGGCGCGGCCGGCGGCGTCCTTGCCAAGGAGCTTTCGACGAACGGTTTTCGCGTAGTCGTGCTCGAGCAGGGGCCCTACCTCACCGAGGCCGACTTTACTCACAACGAGGTAAAAGTCCTCGGCGAAGATCTCCTCACCAATCATCCCAAGCTTCAGCCCAACACTTTCCGCAAGACCCCGGACGAAAAAGCCAAGCCGCAGCGCGCCCTCGTCTACGGACGCCTGGTCGGCGGCACCAGCGTCCATTTCACCGCGAATTTCTGGCGCTTCCACGAAGTCGATTTCGTGGAACGCAGCAAGATCGGCCCGATCGCAGGCACAAACTTCGCCGATTGGCCCATCACCTACGCCGACCTCGAGCCCTACTACACGAAAGTGGAGTGGGAGATCGGTGTCTCCGGCCTCGCCGGCGCCAGCCCGTTCGATCCGCCGCGCTCGAAGCCTTATCCGATGCCGCCGCTTCCCGTGAAATCCTCGGGCGTGATCTTCGAAGGCGCCGCGCGAAAGCTCGGCTGGCATCCGTTTCCCGCGCCCATGGCAATCTTGTCCCAGCCGCGCCCGGACGCAGCGCCTGCATCAATTGCGGTTTCTGCCTGGCCTTCGGCTGCGAAGTGGGCGCGAAGTCCAGCTCGCTGGTCGCCGCGATTCGCGTGGCGGAAAAGACCGGCCGCTGCGAGATTCGCCCCAATTCCTACGTGCATCGCATCGAGCTCGACGCCAACGGCCGTGCCACCGGCGCCGTCTACTTCGACGAGAAGCGCAACGTGCACCTCCAGAGAAGCCAAAGCGGTCGATCGTTTGCGGCCAACGGCGCCGAAACTCCGCGCCTGCTGCTACTCTCCGCCAACAAACAGTTTCCCAACGGCCTCGCCAACTCCAGCGGCCTGGTCGGCAAGAATCTGATGTTCAACAGCAGCGGCATTTCGCTGGGCGTGTTCGAGCATCCCTTGAATGATTACAAGGGCTTCGCCGTCAGCCGCATCTTGCACGACTTCTACGAGCTCGACCCGCAAAAGGTCGGCTTCTACGGCGGCGGTGGCCTCGACGCCCGGTTCGATGCGACGCCGGTGGGTTTCGCCATGGGCTCTCTTCCACCAGGCACGCCGCGCTGGGGCAAAGGCTTCAAAGACACCTTGGCCCACAACTTCACCCGCACCATGGAAGTCTTTTCGCACGCCACTTCGCTGCCGCTGGAAACGAACAGCTTTTCTCTCGATCCCGATTTGAAGGATGCCTGGGGGCTTCCCGCTCTCCGACTGACCTACAAGGATCATCCCGACGACCTTAAAGTCGCGCGCTGGCTGAACGATCGCGGCCTGGAACTCTTGGACGCCGCCGGCGCTCAAAAGAAATGGTCGTTCCCGATCGAAGAGCAGCAATTTGGCGTGCACTTGCTGGGCACGTGTCGTATGGGCAACGATCCAAAAACGTCGGTTATCGATCGAGACCATCGCACCCACGACGTAAAGAATCTTTTCCTGTGCGACGGCAGCAGCTTGGTCACCTCCGGCCGCGGCCAACCTACGATGACCATCGAAGCCTTAGCCTTCCGCGCCGCCGACCGCATCACCGAAGCAGCCAAGCGCGGCGACCTGTCCGCCTAGCGCCCAGTAGCACACGCACCTCCGCGGGCGCACAGCCAAAAAATGGCTGTGCCACGTTGCCTTCGGTGACAAACTGGAAAGAGCATAGGTTTCACTCCGCTTCCCAGGTTTGCACCGCAACTCCGTTTCCCGTACACTCGCTGGGAAATTTTGAGGCGATGCGCGGATGAAGGCGAAAAACCAAAAACTATTCCTTGCTCTCGCAACAATATCGCTCACCGTCGCCGTGCTGGCCGTCCGCGCTCAAGCTCCCTCCGCCCCCAAGCTCGCTGAAGAGCAATACAAGAACATCAAAATCCTCAAAGGCATTCCCGCCGAGCAGGTCATCCCCGCCATGCAGTTCATCACCGCCTCGCTCGGCGTTGACTGCGAGTACTGCCACGTCCGCGACGGCCACAACATGGTCTTCGACAAAGATGACAAGAAGCCAAAGCTCGCCGCCCGCAAGATGATCGAAATGATGTACGCCATCAACAAAGACAATTTTGAGGGCAAACGCGAAGTCACCTGCTTTTCCTGCCACCGCGGAGCGGCCGAACCCGTCGGTATCCCGATCATCAGCGACGAAGAGCCCAAGCCTGAATCTGCCGGTGAGAAGAAGCCCGTCGTCGATGCCCAGGCCGCGATGCCCCCCGCCGATCCGATTCTCGATAAGTATCTAGCCGCGGTGGGCGGCGCAGACGCGGTGCAGAAAATCACCAGCCGCGTCGAGAAGGGAACCCTCACCGGCTTCGGCGGGCAACACTTGCCGATCGATGTGTACGGCAAGGCGCCCGACAAGCGTGTCTCCGTCATGCACCTTCCCAACGGCGACAGCGTCACCGCCTTCGACGGGCACTCTGGCTGGCTCGGCACTCCCGGGCGTCCCCCGCACATCATGACCGGCGAGGAAATTGATGCCGCGCGCATGGACGCCGATCTTTACTTCCCTGTCCACCTCAAGACCCTGCGCCAGAAATTCTTCGCTGGGCCCGGTGACAAGATCGATGGACACGACACCGTTCAAGTCGTCGGGCGCACCGAAGGCCAGCCGCCGCTGCGTCTCTATTTCGACGCGCAGTCCGGCTTGCTCCTCCGCCTGGTGCGCTACTCCGAGACGCCTCTTGGTCGCTTGCCCACGCAAATCGACTATAGCGACTACCGCGATGCCGATGGCGTGAAGGTCCCGTTCCGTTGGATCCTGGCCCGCCCTGGCAACCGCTTTACCATCCAAGTCGACGAGCTCCACCAGAACGTGCCAGTGGACGACGCCAAATTCACGCCACCGCCTACGCCACCCGAGCAAAAAACCGCAGCCCACTAGGTCTGGCCCGCAGCCGCCCTTTTCGTCGATACCGAATCTCTGCCTCAAAGCCTTCTACCCGGGAAAGGCGAAAAAAGAGAAGAAGCGGGTACCCGCGGGGGGCGCAATGGTATTGCGCCCCTACAAAGCCAATTTTGCGAGCCCACACGAGGCAAGGTGGCGAGCCCGTACCAGGCAAAGATGGCAAGCCCGTCCAAGCAAGAGGGATTGGGGATCGATGGCGGAGTTGAAGGGATGGGATTTGGGGCCGGAAAGCGGAAGATCTTGAGCAAAAACGTTGGCAACTATTCTTTGGGTGGAATCGCTGCGGGCTTGGCCGGTTCGCCTTCGGGTTTGGATTCTGGGCCGCTTTTCGGAACCGCGCCTTCCGCAGGGGCAGCGGCGGCAGCGCCCTCCGGTTCGGCACTGGGTTTCTTTTCCTGATACTGCACAATCAGCGAAATTCGGCGATTCGAGGGGTCCAGCGGAGCGTCTTTTTTCCGCAGGCGTTGATCCGCGAAGCCGCGCACCTGCGTAACTTGATCCGGCCGGATGTCGTTTTGGGCCATCAACCGGCGGGCTGCGTTGGCGCGGTCCGTCGAGAGCTCCCAATTCCCGTAGGTGCTGCCTTCCGAGTATTGCTTGGAATCGGTGTGGCCTTCGAGCGCCAGCTTGTTGGGCAATTTCCCCAATTCGTGCGCCAGTGCGATGAGGAGCTCGGCACCGTCGCCGCTGATTTTCGCGCTGCCGCTGTCAAAAAAAGTGCCGGTCGCGGACTCTGTGAGTTCGATGCGCAGCCCTTCGTTGGTCACGGTCATATCGATGTGATTTTTGAGTTTCTCGAAGTTCGGAACTTCGCGAATGGCCTTCTCAAGCTGGTCCTTCAGGTCCAGCATGTTGTCCTTTGTTAGAACGAAGTTCTCTGCCGAACCCTTCATGTCGCTGCCCGCCAGCTTCGCTGTGCCGGACGGGTCCTGGAAGTATCCTCCGACGGCTTCCTTGACTTTCTGGCTGCTGTTGAGCAGCCACAGCACGATGAAAAGCGCCATCATCGCGGTCACGAAGTCGGCATACGCGACTTTCCATGCCCCGCCGTGATGGCCGCCGTGGCCGCCCTTCTTCTTGATGATGATGATGGGTCGCGCTCCGGCCATGCGGATCCTCGAGGACTACGCTGCGGCCTCTGCCGGCGGCGGCTCCGCGGCGCCACCCCCGGCTCCGCCGGTAGGTCCAGCCGCGGCGCCACCGCCCTTGATGTATTTTTCCACGTCCTGGAAGCTCGGCCGCACGTGCCCCGGAATGGCTCGCCGCGCAAATTCCACCGCCACGGTTGGCGGGATTCCTTTCATGAACGATACGATGGCCACGCGCAACACATGGTAGTAGGCATGTTCCTCTTCCGAGCTCTTGCCCATGTTCGCCGCGACCGGCCCGACCAGCCCGTAACAAAGCAAAATTCCCAGGAAGGTTCCCACTAGTGCCGCCGCCACCTTGTGTCCGATTTCTTCGGGGGGTCCGCCCAGCGCTCCCATGGTGATGACCACGCCCAACACCGCCGCAACGATGCCGAGACCCGGCAAGGAGTCCGCCATGGTGGAAAGCGCGGCGATGGGTTGCGCCGCTTCGTGGTGGTGTACGTCCATGTCCACTTCCATCATTTGGTCCACATCGAAGGGCTCGACGCCTCCGCCGGCGGCCATGCGGACGGTGTCGCACACGAAGGCCAGGGCGTGATGGTCCTTCAGGAACTTCGGATACTTGGAGAAAACCGGGCTTTTGTCGGGCGCATCGCTGTCGGTCTCCAGCGCCATCAGCCCTTCTTTGCGGGCCCGGCCGAACAACTCGTACATCATCTTCAAAGTTTCGAGGTATTTGTCCGGGCCGAACTTCGATCCGCCGAAGACGCCGGCGACCCCGCCCGCGATGGCCTTCAAGATGTACAAGGGATTGGCGATCAGCACGGTGCCGATGGCCGCGCCGCCGATGATGACCAATTCCGCGGGCTGGATCAGCACCTTCAGGTTTCCATGCTCCATCAGGTAGCCGGCCAGCACGGCGCCGAACACCACGACGATCCCGATGATCACAAACATAGAGAGCGGCCCCTCGGATTCTTCCCGGTATTCATTCGAGCTGTATGGTAGTGCGATTACCGCCGTGGCTGAGACTCTCGGACAAGGCGCGTTCCGCGCGAATCACCATGGCCTCGGAGACATCGCCGGATTTCGCGGCCGTTCCGCCCACGGAAATCGTCACCGGAAGGCGGTCTCCCCACCATGCGATCCTCGAGGAACTCACCATCCGCCGCAAACGCTCGGAGGCTCGAGCGATCTCCGCGGCGCTGCATTCCGTCAGGATCGCCAGAAACTGATTTTCCTGCCAGCGACCTAGAAAATCGGTGGGACGCAGGCTGTTCTCGAGCGTCTGCCCTACCACCCGCAGCACCGCCGCAATCGCGGCCGGTCCGTCACGCAATTGGATTTTTTCGAGACCATCGATCTGGATGCACAAAACGGAAAATGGCACCGAGTGTTCGGCAAACATTCCCAACTGCTTGCGAAGATGGGAATGGATCATGCCGTGATTGAGAACTCCGCTGGCTTGATCGATGCAGCCATAGGTGGCCAGCTTGTTTTGCCGGCGGTCCCAATCGGCTACCGAAACACTCTCTTCAAAAGTCTCCGCCGCGCCCACGATGACGCCCTGGGCATTGCGGATCGGGAAAGCCCACAACTGCACGGGAATCCGGTGCCCGGATTTGTGGCGCAATGAAACCTGAGCCTGGAGCGGTTTGCCGTCGCGCGTGGCGGCCGCAATAGGCGCCAACGGCCCGGTCAACTCATTCTCGTTGCCGTCGGTTTTTTCCAGGAAGTTATCGTCGCAAACGCGCCCGATGACGTCCTGGCGGAGGTATCCGGTGATGCGCTCGGCGCCATCGTTCCAGAACAATATTTTGCCGTCACGGCCGACAACGTAGACGGCCATGTGCAGATTCTCGAGGATGGTGCGAAAGAAGTCTGGGTCGCCGGAACCCGCCATCGGGTACTCCCAACTGGCACATCGGCCCATTCCAAGGGCAAGTTTAGTTCCACGACGGGGGTGGCGCTTCTGCCGTCAAATCATGGAAGGCGCGGCCAGGGCAGATGCGAATCTGGGAATTGGCAACCCGTTTTGGCACACCCGTGGCCCGTTGCGGCTCATTCATTGCCCGGCTGGTGTGCCTGGCACAGGCCGCGGACCGCGCTCGATCGGCCAAGCGGTCAAGCAGCGCGGGAAATTCTCGTTTGGAATTTTCCAATCGGCGGAGTATCGGAGTTCCTCGAGCCAGGAGCGGATTCGCTCGTCGGCTTGCTGGTGATGGACTTCGACGATGAGAAAAGGCCGCTGCGTGCGGAGAAGACTTGTGGCGCCGCGCAGAACTTCACACTCGCCGCCTTCGACGTCGATCTTGATGAGGCGGGGCGGCGGGCCACCGGCGGCGACAAAGTCGTCCAGCGTGATGGCGGGCACCTGGATGACTTCACCGTCTGCCAGCACGGGACGATGCCCGCCGGTCTCCACGCCGCCTCGGGATGATCCGGCGCGGGCCCGGCGGAAGGAGATTCCCTGCGGCGCGGTGTGGGACCACACGGCGGCGCGCACGACTTGCAGGATCGGCTCTAGATGGTTTCGCGCGCCGTTTTCCCGTAAGCGCAGGATGTTGGCGGGTTCGCCGTCAAAGGCAACAACCCTGCCGTTTGCGCCGACCAGACGTGCCGCCCCTAGTGCCATCGATCCCAAATGCGCGCCAATGTCATAGACAACGTCGCCGGGCCGCACGATCGCGGCGAGCGTAGCCTGCACGTCGGGTTCGTGTTCGCCGCGCCAGAAGCCCGCTTCTTCCGGAATGCGAAGGTGCATCCACATTCCTTGGGCGAGGCCCGACTGTACTTGGAGCCAGAGTTGGCGGCTGGGGAAAAATCTGCGCTTGATGAAACCTTTCGCGGCGTCGAATCCACGTTGCGCCGCCGGCCACCGGCGTAGACTCCGGTCGATGACGGACTTCTTAAGAGTGAAATAGGTGCGGTAAGCGAAAAGATAGACGGAGTTCACGATGGATGAGGCGCGCCGGAAAACTTGATCCGGCGCATCCTCAAAATGTATCGCGCTTGCCGAATGGAACGCAAAGCGACGGGCGAGATTGGTGGCGAGAGGGTTGCGAACGACTCAGGCGTTCACGCTGACGGAGCCGGCCGATGCGGATAGCGAGCCGCCAGCGGTGCTGGTCGAGCCGTAACCCGGCAGGTACTGCTGCAAGTCCTGCTGAAGCGTGGCGTAGGCTTGCTGCGCGGAGGGCAGATTACCGGACTGCAAGGCTTGGCCGAGCGTTGCAAAGGCTTGCAAGATCGGATTGCTGTCCTGCTGGGCGGAGCTAGCGGCGTGATGATGGCCGTGGTGATGTGTTTGTGTTTGACCCGATGTCTGCTGCACATCTTGCTGGATCGTGGCGAAGTCTTGCTGTGCGGCCGAAAGATTGCCCGCCTGCAGGTCCTGCCCCAGGGTCTGGAACTCTTGCGCGATGCTGTTGGTGCTCGTGGCGGCGCTGCTCTGCTGTTGGGCGTTCGGGAGCTCCTGCGACAAGGTGGCGAAATCCGCTTGGGCCTGGGCGAGATTGCCAGATTGCAGATCCTGGCCGAGCTGCTGGAATTGACTCTGAATTTGCTGGAACTTGTTCTGCGCAGCCTGAGCGAAATACGACTGGACAAAGTTGCTGCCAGAAATGCCTGTAACTGACATGATCGCCTCTCAATCTGAAGATTCTCTTATCTTCATCCGCTTCCGCGCTGTTGGCGCGCCCCAAACATCTATCGGCATCGGGAGCCTGCGGCTTTACTAAAGAATGCATTCGCGTTGCCAAGCCTGCACTCTCGGCGGCGATTCCTAAGTCCCGTGCTTGCAATCGGCGAACGCGGCGGCAGCGGGTCGCTCGGCAGGAATGGAATCTTCGGCGGTGCGTGACGCGGCAAATCTTGCCGCGCGGTCTGACCCCGCGACGACAAAATCGGAGGGTACAAACCCTGGGCATGTTCGGAGTTCGAGCTGAAGGACAGAAATGGTGGGCCTGGGTGGACTTGAACCACCGACCTCGCCCTTATCAGGGGCGCGCTCTAGCCACCTGAGCTACAGGCCCAAAGGAGGGATCGCTCGTAAATTCTAGCATGGGCGGGTGGGGCTGGCACAACGGCGCATTGTATGCACTTGCCTTGCGGCCGGGATCCTACTGCACGAAACCCACGTTGGGCGTGGGGCCGCTGCCTTCCGGCGCCTCTTTGATGGGGCCGAACTGCACTTCGTAGCGGGCGATGTTCTCTCCCAAGGCGCGCCAGATGCGCTTGGCGTGGCCTGGGCTGACGATCATGCTCTTCAACAGCTTGCCCTGCGCGCCGTTGGGGAAAATATAAATGAAGTTGAGCGTGAATTCCTCGAGGTTGTGGTGAATCATCACGAGGTTGCTGTACTCGCCCTGCAACTCCTTCTCATCCGCCTTGATTTGGACTTGTCCTTGCGCCGGCCGCTGTTCTTCCATGAGTCTGCCTCTCCGATCCGTTGTGGTCACGCCGCGGAAACGAATTGAAGGTATCACAGGCGCCGGGAAGCATGCTCTCGGAGGCATGCCTGGGCGAAGGAACGCATTTTTAGCTAGGACCAATCGGAAACAAAATACCTAAGTTCGTTGACAAGCGCGGGTATTAAGTGTAGTTTAGAAAGGATATTTAACGTGATTAACTTGCGCGATGCAGCGACTGAACCCTCAACTGGAAACTGAGCCGTCCGTCGGAACCGCGGCCGCCGAGCCGCGGGCGGGGACTTTGCCGTCGCTTCCGGAAGTCCACCGTACGATTCCCATCGCGGCGGGCGCGTCGTGGTTCCGTAAAGTCCTGGCGTTTGCCGGACCGGGTTATCTGGTGGCCGTGGGCTACATGGACCCGGGCAACTGGGCGACCGACATCGGGGGTGGCTCAAAGTTCGGCTACACGCTGCTCAGCGTCATCGTCATTAGCAACGTGATGGCGATGATTCTGCAAGCGCTTTCGGCAAAGCTGGGCATCGTCACCGGCCGAGATTTGGCGCAGGCCTGCCGCGAACACTACTCGCGCAGCACTTCGCTGGTCCTGTGGGTGCTTTGCGAAATCGCCATCGCCGCATGCGACCTGGCGGAAGTTCTCGGCTCCGCGGTGGCGCTGAAACTTCTTTTTGGCCTGCCGTTGCTGGCCGGCGTGCTGATCACGGCTTTGGACGTCCTGATCGTCCTGGCGCTGCAGGGCCGAGGTTTCCGGCTGATCGAGGCGTTCGTGGTGACGCTGATCGCTTCCATCGCCGCGTGCTTCGCGTACGAGATTTTCTTCGCGCAGCCGCTATGGCGCGAGGCCGCGCAAGGGCTGATTCCGCGCGCGGAAATCTTCCGCAATCGCGAGATGCTCTACATCGCCATCGGAATTCTTGGCGCCACGGTCATGCCACATAATCTCTATCTGCACTCGAGCATCGTTCAGACGCGCGCCTTCGGGGCCTCGATTCGCGACCGCCGCGAAGCGCTGCGCTACGCCGTTTTCGACTCGACGCTGGCCCTCGGTTTCGCGCTCTTCATCAACGCCGCCATACTTGTGCTTGGCGCCGCGGCTTTCCACACGCGCGGTCTTCACAACGTGGCTGAAATCGCGGACGCTTACAAACTGCTGAGTCCGGTTCTCGGCGCGAGTTTCGCGAGCACGCTGTTTGCCTGCGCGCTGCTGGCCTCCGGCCAAAACTCCACGCTGACCGGCACGCTGGCCGGACAAATCGTGATGGAAGGGTTTCTCGACATCCGGCTCAAGCCCTGGGTCCGCCGCCTGATTACGCGCGCGATCGCTATCATTCCCGCGGTGCTGGTGATCGGCATCGCCGGCGAAGGCAAAGTCACTTCGCTGCTGATCCTCAGTCAAGTGGTTTTGAGCTTTCAGCTGCCGTTCGCTGTGATTCCGCTCCTGCAGTTCACCGGCAATCGCGCCAAGATGGGGGAATTCACGAACTCGCGCGTGACTTCCATTGTTGGGTGGATTGTCGCCGTCACCATCCTCGTATTCAACGCCGAGCTGCTCTGGCTGACCTTTCGCGCGATCTAGCGCTGGCAGCCGGCTGTTCCCTTCCGCCTTTCGCTGCCTGCGGCGATGTGCGAAAATTCTCGCGGACGCATGAAGACTCCCGGGCAGAAAAATCTCGCCGCGCGCAAAGCTCTGTTCGTCTTTCTTTTCGCCGCCATCGGCGTCGCGATCGTGTACACCATGCTGCAAAATAGGCCGTGGATCGTGCCCGAAGAAGCCAAGCAGGTTAAAAATCCGCTCGAGCCGTCCGAGGCCGCACTCCAGGCCATTCGTCCGATCTACCTGGACAAGTGCGCTTCGTGCCACGGCAACTCCGGCAAAGGCGACGGACACGATGCCTCCTTGTACGATCCCGCGCCGTCGAACTTCACCGACGCGAAACCGATGCACGGCGTCACCGACGGCGAGCTCTTCTACAAAATAACCTCAGGCCACAAGCCCATGCCTTCGTTCAAAAAACGCTTGAGCGAAGAGCAGCGATGGCAATTGGTCTTGCTGATTCGCTCGTTTGCCGGGCCGCCTGTCAATCTCGATGTAAAGTAGATAGAGGAGGTCATGGTGCGGAGCGTGGCCGCAGGACTCCCGGGCTGCGCTCCCGGGAAGGAGCTGTGAAATGATTCGCTGGTTGATCAATCGTCAAATGAAAGCATTCGAGCGGAAATTCGACTACGACATGAGCTACACGCGCGATATTCTTGGCGCGGGGCTCGGGGCCTTCTGGAGCTTTACCCGGATCGCGAGCCCCGCAAGCTACCGCAAAGATGTGCCGCTGGACGCCTGGTACGCCGCGAAAATCGCGGCAGCGGTCGCCGCGGACTGCGGCCCCTGCACCCAGCTGGTGGTCAACATGGCCGAGCGTGAAGGCGTGAGCGCCGCGAACCTGCGCGCGATTCTTGCCAACGACGAGCAAGCGATGACGCCCGATTCCGCTTTGGGCCTGCACTTCGCGCAAGCGGTCGGCGCGCGCGACCTGCCCAAAGCCGACACGTTGCGAGCCGAAGTTCTAAAGCGCTGGGGGCGCCGAGGTCTTGTCTCGCTGGCCCTGACGATCGCCACATCCGCGTTCTTTCCCGACGTGAAGTACGCGCTTGGCTACGGTCACGCGTGCACGCTGGTGCGAGTGGCCGGAGCCAGCGCCCCGCTAGCCGACAAGGAATCGCACGCTGGAGTTCGCTAGCAAGGCCATCGCAGAGTCATGCGCAGCAGCAGCCGATCGGTTTCAATGACAGGGCCACCTTTCAGCCTTCCAACGATCCCGGTTTAGAGGTATCCTCGCCTGCTTTGTTGACCCATTCTCGTTCGCAAGGGGAAGTGCTGATGCGCAAATTTTTGTTGGCGGTTCTTGCTCTCGCTGCGGTTGCACCACTCGCTCAGGCTGCTCCGGGCGCGGTGCGCTGTGGCAAACTGCTTGACGTCCGCTCCGGCCGCACGCTCGTTGACCAAGTGATCGTCTTCGACGCCAATGGCACGATCACGGCAGTGGGCCCGGCCGATTCGGCTATGGCACCCGGCGGCGTGATTGTGGTGGACCTCTCCGGCGCCACGTGCCTGCCCGGATTAATTGACGTGCACACGCACCTCACCGCTGATCCGTCGGCGAGCGGCTACCAAGGTCTGGGTGTTTCCGTCCCGCGCGAAGCCATCACCGGCGCGAAGAACGCGCGGCTGACGCTCCGTGCAGGCTTCACCACGGTTCGCAACGTCGGTGCCCAAAACTACACTGATGTTGC
Organism: uncultured Acidobacteriota bacterium; assembly: GCA_963735525.1. Taxonomy (GTDB): domain Bacteria; phylum Acidobacteriota; class Terriglobia; order Acidiferrales; family UBA7541; genus Acidiferrum. The sequence continues at coordinate 23,460 of CAVTLQ010000008.1, forward strand.
TCTGCGCGACGGCATCAACGACGGCGACATCGAGGGCCCGCGAATGCTTGTCTCCGGTCCGCCCCTGGGCATCACCGGCGGTCATTGCGACAACAATCTGCTGCCGTTCGAATTTCACTTTAAGGAGAGCGGTGTTGCGGACGGGCCGTGGGCGGCACGCGCGAAGGTGCGCGAAACGATCAAGTACGGCGCCGATCTCATCAAGATCTGCGCCTCCGGCGGGGTCCTCAGCAAAGGCGATCAGCCCGGCACGCCGCAGTACACGCTGGAAGAAATGCAAGCCATCGCCGAAGAGGCCCACAAGCTGGGCCGTAAGGTCGCCGCCCATGCGCACGGCACGCAATCCATCAAGGACGCTATTCGCGCCGGCATCGATTCCATCGAACACAGCAGCTTGATCGACGATGAAGGCATTGCGCTGGCAAAACAGCACGGCACGTACCTCGTCTTCGACATCTACAACGACGACTTCATCCTGCAAGAGGGCGCCAAGGCCGGGATGCTGACCGAATCCATCGAAAAGGAAAAGAAGATCGGGCGGCTGCAACGTGAAAATTTCCGCCACGCCTGGCAGCAAGGCGTTGTCAAAATGGCCTACGGCACCGACGCCGGAGTTTATCCGCACGGCGACAATGCCAAGCAATTCGCGAAAATGGTTGAATGGGGGATGAAGCCGATCGATGCCATCCAAGCGGCTACGATTAAAGCGGCAGACTTGACCGGCTGGGGAGAGAAGGTCGGCGCCATCGAAACCGGCCACTACGCCGACATCATCGCCGTGACCGGCGATCCTGTCTCCGACGTCCGGACGCTTGAGTCCGTGAAGTTCGTGATGAAAGGAGGCACCGTCGTCCGCAACGACCTGGGAGCTAAATAACCGTTCGCGGCAACCTATCGATTCGACGCATTCCTGGATAAACTTGAGGGGCGCGGCCTTCGGCGCGGAATTTCAAGGATAGCGCCCGATGCGGGCTTTGACCCCTGAAGTCACGCTTTTCATCTTTGCGGTGGATCACCGCCTGGCGTTTTTTGCGCTCGCGGCCCTCGTTGTCGCCGCTGCGGTCCCGTTGGCGTTCGCGTGGGTGCGCATCCTCCCCGAAGACCGCCCTCCGTTCGAGATCGAACCCCCGTCTTATCCGAGCGTGGAATTGGAGCCGCCGCAGGAGCCGGCTTCAGGCTCAAGGCGAAAACCCATCGCGATCGTGCTGCTCGTTGGCGTGACGATCGGCTACATCTTGCAATTTCCCGGCTTTCCGCGCGAAGCGAGTTTTCGATGGCTCAATTCCATTCTTCCTAGATCGGCCGCGGCCTGGGTTCCCTTCGGCGCTAACACTTTGCTCATCGCGACTGCCGGCTGCGCCGCCTGCTATGCGATTTTCAACCCCGGCCCTTTGCGACTGCCCCTCAGCCTGGCCGCAGCGCTTGTGCTCATTCTCTGGCTGCTCGCTCCGTTTCTTCGGATGGCTTTGGTGGCTGGGTGAAGAGGGTCAAAGGCGGCGGCAAGCCTTACGCATCGCTTGCCACTGCTCAGTGCAAGCCGCCGCACTCCAAAAAGAAAAACGGGCGCAAGCTCTGCAACCTGCGCCCGCCAAATTATTCTCTTTTCTTTACTTCGTCACTTCATTACTTCTCTACTTCGATTCATCTTCTACGCCGTGGCCGCCTTCACCTGCCCCAGCGCCGCCGCCACTTCGTTCAGGTCCGGCACCACCGGAATGTCGTAGTTCTTGAACCACGCCACGTTTCCGTTCTTGTTGACGATGGCGATGGCGCGTCCCGTGATTCCTTTGTCCGCCAGATACACGCCATACTTCTCGCTCATCGCACCCTTCGGATGAAAGTCCGCCAAGAGCGAATACTTGATTCCCATCTTGTCCGCAAAGGCCTTGTGGGACCACACGCTGTCCACGCTCACGCCGAGGACTTCCGCGTCCAGCGTCTCGAACGCTTTCATCTCGTTGACGAAGCACATGTGCTCGTTGGTGCAAGTCGGGCTCCAATCCAGCGGATACCACACCAGCACCACGTTCTTCTTCCCCGTAAAGTCCGACAGCTTCACTTCCTTCTTGTCCTGATTCGGCAACGCAAAATCCGGCGCCTTCTGTCCGACGGCAATGCTCATATTCTTCCTCCTCTTACCTTAGCCCGCCAAGCATCTTACCCAATTCTGTTCGTCCTCGCCAAACAGTGCCCCGCACGCACTCTGTATTTAAATTCTTTTCTTCGGTCTGGCCGCGAGAGTACACTGACTTCGGGAGATATTTGATGGCCGCCGAACCGCGCCGCGCACCGATGATGCCGCTGCATGAACTCGTCGACAAATACCGCTCTCTCGCCGGCGAATTCGGCCGACCGGTGGCGCTCTCCGCCTTTGGCCTGAAGCGCGCGGAAATCGAGCGGCTCTTCTCCGGGTACGACGAGGACTACCACATCAGCCGCTTCTTCCAGTTCTCCGAATCGGACGGCGAGACCTTCTCCATCAACGGCATCCCCGCCACGGACGTCTCGGTCGACGCCGAAATCCAAACCATTCTCTAGCTTCCCTCCGCAGCCGCTCACAAATCGGAGCCGATACGAAGAACGAAGCTGCCTGCTGCGATCTTGGCCGTGGGATCGCAAACTGTTTCGACTTCGATTCCATAGATTCGCAGCGCATCGCGAAGCGCCTCCGCACCGGGAGGTAAGCTGTGATCTCCACTCACGACGACCGCCAGGCCGCCGGCTTGAGCGCGGGAATGCTCCGCGGATTCCGCGTCGTTCACTTTCCACCCAACGGCCTTGAAGATCGTCAGGAAATCTTGGGCGTAGGCAAGCGCGTCGCTTGCCGAGGAAGAATGGTGAACGGCAGCGCATTGGTCAGGAAAGGCCAGGAGCACCTGAACCAGCACTGACTTCTGATGCGTGGTGAGCTTCCGTGGAGTGGAGGCCATGCGCGTGGTTAGCGGGCCACGCCGGCGGTGCGGCCCAGACGGCGCGCGAGCTTTTCGTGCTCGTCGCGGAGTTCGCGGGGGAGGCGATCGCCGAATTTCTGGAAAAATTCGTTGGTGTCCGCAAGCTCCTGCTCCCAATCTTCAGGATCCACGCGGAGCAACTCGGCAACCATATCCGGCGAAAGATTCAGTCCGTCGAACGTAAGTGCGTCGCGCGCAGGCACGTGGCCGATTGGTGTTTCTTGCGCCGCGCCACGGCCTTCTACGCGCTCGAGAATCCATTTCAGCACGCGCACGTTGTCGCCGTATCCGGGCCACAGAAATTTTCCGTCGGCGCCCTTGCGGAACCAATTCACGTGAAAAATCTTCGGCGGATGGGGAATGCGTTTCCCCATCGCGAGCCAATGCCCGAAATAGTCCGCCATGTTGTACCCGCAGAAAGGCAGCATGGCCATCGGATCGCGCCGCACGATGCCCACATTTCCCGTCGCCGCTGCGGTGGTTTCACTGGCCATGGTCGCGCCCACAAAGACGCCGTGCTGCCAGTCAAATGATTCGTACACCAGGGGCGCCACTCGGGCCCGGCGTCCCCCGAAAATGAACGCCGAAATCGGCACGCCCTCGGGCGCCTCCCACTTCGGTGAAATGCTCGGCGACTGATGCGCTGGTACGGTGTACCGCGCGTTGGGATGCGCTGCGGAACCTTTCGACGTGTCCCACAGTTCGCCCTTCCAATTGATCAGCCCGGCCGACGGCGGACCGTCGATTCCTTCCCACCAGGGTTCACGCTCCGCCGTCATCGCCACATTCGTAAAGATCGTGTTCTTGCGCAGCGCGCCCATCACGTTGCGGTTGGTCTTCATTCCCGTGCCCGGCGCCACGCCGAAAAATCCCGCCTCCGGGTTGATCGCATGCAAGTAGCCGTCTTCGCCGATCTTCATCCACGCGATATCGTCGCCCACGGTCCACACGCGATAGCCTTGGCTCTCCAACGTCGAAACCATCATCGCCAAATTCGTCTTGCCGCACGCGCTGGGAAATGCCGCTCCCATGTACGTCGCTTTGCCGTCCGGCGATTCCAGTCCCAGGATGAGCATGTGCTCTGCCATCCAACCCTGTTCCCGCGCCATCACGCTGGCGATCCGCAACGCGAAACATTTCTTTCCCAGCAGCGCATTCCCTCCGTAGCCCGAGCCCACGCTCCAGATCAGTTTTTCCTCCGGGAAGTGCACGATGTACCGCCGCGTCGGGTCCAGATCGCCGATCGAGTGGAGTCCCGGCACAAAATCCTCCGACGCTCCGATGCGCTGCGTCGCCACCTTCCCCATGCGCGCCATGATGCGCATGTTCGCCACGACGTAAGGGCTGTCCGTCACTTCCACGCCGGCTTTGCTGATCGGCGAGTTTGCCGGCCCCATGATGTATGGCACCACGTACATAGTCCGGCCCCGCATGGCTCCTGACAGAAGCGTTCCAACCTTGTATTTGGCCGCTCCGGGGTCCATCCAATTGTTTGTGGGGCCCGCGTCGTCTTTGTTGCGCGAGCAGATGAAGGTGAGATGTTCGGTGCGGGCTACATCATTTGGACTGCTGCGATGCAGGTAGCAATTCGGGAAGGTTTTTTCGTTCAGGGTGGTGGACTCTGCGTCCCGAAGCATCTCAGCAATGATTCGCTGGTTCTCCGCGTCGGAGCCGTCGCAGTGCACCACGCGGTCGGGTTTCGTGAGCCGCGCCGCTTCCTCAACCCAATTTTCCAGCGGACTTGCCACGATATTCCTTTACGATTCTACCAACCGTTTCAAGTGCGGCGGGAGCGACAATCCAGGCGGTAGCGCGCTACGAGTCCAATCTTAACAGTCTATGTTAGCCCTCGCCACACGCGCAAGACGCGGACGTACCACGGTCGATAATCGAGCATCGCGTTAGAGGCAAGGGCATGGCCATTTTGTTTACCCTTCTTGCCCCGAGGAACGACGGGCTGTGCGCCCGAGGATGTCCCAGGTTCGCCTTTAGAACTTGGGTCTTGGGGTTGCCTTTCCTGCAGTCCGCGGCATAGCTTTCTCAGTTCTCCCAAATGCCGGGCTTGACGAAGCGCACCTTTCCGCCATACATACACGATCCTCTAGTGACTGGTCGCCCCGCTGTCAGAACTGACCATAATGCTCGACACATTCACAGGCTCAAAGTCAGCCAGCGTAAGGCTTGTCAGACACTGAAGATCCGTATCGTTCCATCGCGCGTCAGGAGTGCCGATCAGCCCCCCGCTATCGCCGTTGTCCGCAAGGATGATTCCATAGTTTCGGAATCCAGTGATGATAATGGCCGCCTGCGGACTGCTGGACGCGCAAGAGGGTGTCGCAACAGACGCCTTCAGTCGATAAATCTCGCCGGCGGGCCCGCTCATGGTGCAGCTCGTCGGGGGAGAAGATTGCGAGATCAGCGATTCCGTGGGAATTGTACTTCCTCCCGAACTGCAGCTGCCCACGCCTGCGGTCTCGGTCCCGGGCCAGACCCAATAATTCAACATATGGTTGAGCGTGAATCGTACGGGATGTTGAACCATGCCATTCGGCGCACTCGGTGTGCCGGTGCCAATGACTTCGTCAGCATTTACGAGCAGCGGCCCCACAGGAAGCCCTGCAGCGTCGGATGTTCCATTACCTTGCGGCGTCAGGGCATTGGAAGATACGTTGGGCCAAAGCGCATTGGAAGAATCAGTCCAGGGCCCGCCCTCGTAGATTCCCTGCCACATCTCGTACAGCGCAGGGTTGTTTCCGCCACCTGCCTCGAGATAAACCAGAACGTGTCGATCTCCGTTCGAGTTGCTGGTGCCCTCCACCGGCGCATAGGCCGGGATTGGGCCAGACGTAAAGTACGACTGATAGACCGTGGTTGCGACCGCGACATCGGCCTGGTTGTAAGCAACCTCGATCGCCGGTATTCCGTTCGGATTCGGAGCATTCGAATTGTTCCCGAAAAACGGTTTAATCGTCTCTGACAAATAGCCGCTGTAGATCGGCGCTGCGGGCGACGAGTCTACCGGCAAGCTGGTGGAAGCTGCATCCACTCGATGGTGAAAAATAGAAGTCGAGGGGAATATGGTCGCCAGGAACGCATTGTTGCCGTTGATTGCAAAGCTAGTCTCTTGCGTAGCCTGGGCGCTGGTGGAGTCCGTCACTATAAGTTGAGGACCGTACGTTCCCTGGCCGCCGATCAGTGCGCTGGTGATCGCCCCGGTCGTTGCATTCAGAACCATCCCTTCCGGTAATGGCGGGAAGTTAGTGTTCGTGCTGACGGAAAAGGTGTAGGGCGGAGAGCCACCGGTAGCGGACAGTGTGCAGCCTGCATAAGCTGCGCCCTGCGTTCCGCTTGGACACGAAGTCGTTGTTAACGCCAATGCGCCGCCGGCCGCCGCTATGGTGACCGTTGCCGGCGACGTCGCCGAGCCTGACGCATTGGTCGCCGTCAGCGTGTAGGTCGTCGTCGCCGTCGGGCTCACGCTCGTCGAACCGCTCGCCGACGTGGAAGTAAAAGTTCCCGGCGTGATTGCAATACTTGTCGCTCCCGTTGCCGCCCAGGCCAGCGTGCTGCTGGAACCCGAATTGATCGTCGTGGGATTGGCGGTAAACGAAGTGATCGTTGGCGCGCCTGCCCCTCCCGTGTTCACGGCGACCGTTGCCTGCGACGTGGCCGAGCCAGACGCATTGGTCGCCGTCAGCGTGTAGGTCGTCGTCGCCGTCGGGCTCACGCTCGTTGTACCGCTCGCGGACGCGGAGCTGAATCCACCGGGAGAAATCGAAATCGTCGTTGCGCCGCTTGTCGTCCAAGTCAGGGTGCTGCTTGTGCCGGAACTTATGCCTGTCGGATTTGACGTAAACGACGCGATCGCAGGCGCGGAGCCTGTTCCAGGGCTCGGGTTCGACGAAGTCGTCCCGCCGCCGCAACTCGTCAGGCCAGCACAGGCCAGCAGAATCAGGACCAGCGCGCAGCGTTTCCGTCCAGGGCTCTCGGCAATTCGCTTCGAGGAATTGCGGCCCCGGGAGCCGAGGCTCTTGCTACGAAAGGAGTTGGGGGAATCCATTGGTAATTCCTCCGGCGCCATTGCTCCCACAATTTTAGTGTTCGTCAACTTGCGCTGGCTACTGGTCGCAAGGACAGCGTCGGACTCTTCCTAACATTCGCGGTAGCTAGCTAAAAGGTAGCTCCGCGCAAGAATTTGAAGACGCTGACGATGAAATCAGGGATGCCGTGCGCCGGCTCGCGAAGTCGCGAGACCGGTCAATGGTGCCGGCGCCTTTCCTTCGACGCCCCCGTGCTTTTTTCGCTCTTCGCCTGTAATTCGCCTTGCATCCTCCCCCTGAAGCCGACTAACCTTAAAAACCCTGCATACTTGCAGCTACGGACTCCCAGAAGGAGCTGACATGGCCACTTCGGTCTGGAAGGGCTATCTGACGTTTGGCTTGATCTCCATTCCCATTCGTCTATTCTCCGCCGCCCGCAGCGAGCGCATCAGCCTCAACCAGCTCCACAATGCCTGCAAAACGCGCATCCGCATGCCGCTGTACTGCCCCCATTGCGAACGCCAGGTCGAGCGCTCGGAAATCGTCAAAGGCTACGAATACGATAAAGATCAATACGTCCTGTTCAACGAAGACGAGCTGGACAAGGTCGAACCGCAATCCGCGCGAAGCATGGAAATCCTGGAGTTCGTCAAAGTAGACGAGATCGACCCGCTCTATTACGACGCTTCTTACTACGTCACCCCTGAAGACGAGGGGAAAAAGGCCTACCAGCTTTTGCTCGAGGCCATGGAAGCGTCCGGCTACGCCGCCATCGCCAAGCTGACCATGCACCAGCGCGAGCACATCGTGGTGGTTCGCCCGCGCGCCAAGGGCATGACCTTGCACACTATGTTCTACACCGACGAAATCCGGCAGGTGGCCGAGTACGGCCGCACCGATTCCGCCGCCGAGCCGAAGGAGCAAGAGAAGAAGCTCGCCGAGCAACTGATCGAAAGCCTAGCCGCAAAGTTCGAGCCCGAAAAGTACAAGGACCAATACCAGGAAAGCATGCGCGCCATGATCGAAGCGAAGCGCCAGGGCCAGGAAGTCGCCGAGGCGCAACATCCCAAGCTCGCTCCGGTAATCGATTTGATGGAAGCGCTCAAGAAGAGCATCGCCGAAAAGCAGCAACCGGCCGCCTCGCAAGCGAAAAGACCCCCAGTCCGCGCTGTCCCGGCCGCCGTCGCCGCGCCAGCGCCCACACAAAAACGAGCGAGCAAGAAATAAGCAGGCTACCCGTACATGGGCACAACCGAGCGATTCACCCGGCGCGAGTTCCAGCGTATCTTGGACGTCACCGACAAACAGCTCAACTATTGGGAAAAACTTCGGCTGGTGTCACCTCGCAAGAGCGGCGCCGACAAATTCTACGACTTCCGCGACCTGATCAGCCTGCGCACGGCCAAACAGCTAATCGAGAAAGGCGTGTCCGCGAATCGCCTGCGCCGCTCGCTGGTCGCTCTCAACCAAAAGCTGTCCGAAGTGCAAACCCCGCTCACCGAGCTTCGGATCCTCTCGAACGGCCGTGACGTCATCGTGGAGCGCAACGGCGCCCGCCTGGAGCCCATCTCCGGCCAGTTCGTGCTTAATTTCGATACCCGCGAGCTCAGCGACAAACTCCGGTTCATGCCCGAGCGAAAACTCGAAGACTGGTTCGCCTTGGCCTTGCAATACGAATCCGATCCGGAGTCTCGCCCGCAAGCCGTGGACGCCTACCAGCGCGTTCTGGCCGCTAACCCACGGCACTTCGATGCCCTCATCAATCTGGGCATGCTCCATTACGAACTGGGTCAACTGGAATCCGCTGCCGGTTGCTTTCTGCGCGCCGCCGCGGTCCGCCCCGATAGCGCCGTGGCCCACTTCAACCTTGGCAGCATCCTCGAGGAGCTCGGCCAACCCGAAACTTCCCGCCAGCACTTGCGCATTGCGGTCCGCCTAGACCCGACCCACGCCGATGCCCACTACAACCTGGCCTTCGTTTGCGACAAACTCGCTGCCCCTGCCGAAGCTCGCCGCCACTGGCAGTTGTACATCGACCTGGACCCCACTTCTCCATGGTGCGCTTACGCCCGCGACCGCCTGGCATCGTCGAAACCGTAGCCTCCGGGCTGATAGCCGCAATGCGGCCGACTCCTCGCCAGGCCTTCCCTGGCGTCCGCACCGAAACCTCCTTGATACACAAAATTTACCTTGTGCCGGGTGAATCCCTGCTGGACAGCACCCTAGAATTAGTGTTGAATCGTGGCGCGCAGATAGTGACCTCAGTCCCCGATCCACTCCCGCGCCCGTGTTCGTGTCCGGCGTTTTTGCTAAGACCCAGAAGCAAAACCAAGTCGGACGCGAGCCATCGCCGTTTGTGGCGGGCCAACTGTGAGTTCTTCGAACGCGATCGCCGCTGAGGTCTATTACCGCGACAAGTCGCTGTTGCAGTGTCACGTCGCGTACGAAGGCTTTTTCGGGCTCAAGGAAAATCCCTTCAGCCTGACTCCCGATCCCCGCTACCTGTTCCGGACGCGCCACGCCCATGAAACGCTGCGCCAACTGACCCGCGCCATCCTCACCCGGCGCGGCTTGATCCTACTCTCAGGCGAAGTGGGCACCGGCAAGACCACCCTTCTCAACACCGCCCTCCAAGTATTGAAAGCAAATCCTGAGGTGGGGACCAAAACGCGCACGGCTGTTCTCGTGCATCCGACTTTGACCCGCGAAGAGCTTGTAGAGGCCATTCTCAACGACTTCAACTTCCCCTGCACCGCCACGCGTAAGCCGCGCCGCCTGCAAGTGCTCCGCGAAATGCTGCTCGAGGTCCGGCGTAAGGGAGGTGCCGCCGTGCTGGCGGTGGACGAAGCGCAGCTTCTGACGCACGAATTGCTCGACGAAATCCGCGTGCTCCTTAGCCTGCGCTCCGGCCAGGAAGAGCTGCTGCAAATCGTCCTCTGCGGGCAGCCGGAGATCGAAGAAAAGCTCACTCGAAGCGCGTTGTGCCGGCTGCCGCCGCCGGTGACCGTTCGCTGCAAGACGGCGCCACTGACCCTGCAGGACACTCACGATTACATCGCGCATCGTCTGAAAGTTGCCGGCGCCAAGTCTGATTCAATCTTCACCAGGGATGCGGCGGACGCTGTCCATCGCTACTCGCGCGGGATTCCGCGGGTGGTCAACCTTATTTGCGCGCATGCCCTTTCTACTGCCGGCCTGCGTGGGGTTCGACACATAACCTCGCAGATGATTGAAGAAGCTGCCGCAAAGATGCCTTTTCTCGACGGAAAACCGCCCGCTCCGCGCTCCCGTGGGCTGCATTCGGGTAACGCTGCGCCACCCAAACCGCCCGCTTCACAATCCGCTCCGAACCAAGGGGAGACGTGCACGCTGGGCTCAGCCGCGCAAATGATGCAACGCGAGTCCCACAACCCGCGCAGGCCGCCGGCACCCGCGATTGGCGTTGAGGATCATGTTTCGCGTGTCCAACCGATCTTGCCCGCGATTCTCCCGCGGACGCCGTGGTCGAATCGCTGGTGGCGCGTGGATTTCGCTCAGAAGAAGTATTGGATGCTCCTTTGCAATATGGCCCTGATCGGAGCCCTCTTTCTGACGCTTGCGCAAAATGCGGGTTCGGCATCTGCTTGGCAGCATGCAGCCCGCGCAGCGCTGGGTTTCTCAAGTCTGCTGCTCCTTGATGTATCCCTGGGTCTCGCCGCCTACCTGTTTCTCTTCGAACGCCGCGCCCGCCTTCGCACAAACGCCACTGCAAGGTTTTGGGCGAGTTACAAGCACCTGTGTGGCAAGGTCAGGACACGACTTCAGTTTACCCAGAGGAACGAAGGGGCGGGCCGTAAGTTCTGGCGATTCAAGCCGACTTTAGCTGACCCAGCTTGCCCCGATGGTGGAGGGGAGGCACGAACAGGCGCTGAGGCCGGGTTTTTCTCGTCGTCACCCAGACTCTTCAAGCGCCTCTCCGGACTGCTCTTCCTGGCCAGTCTTCGGCTGGCCAGGCTCGGCCCACGTGACCCCACTCGGCGGCCCTAGCTAAATCGCCTGGAATACGCTGTATTCATCTCTTGCAACGTATCGCCGAAGGGACGGCTTGGCGGTCCGATTACCCGCTGTTGTAGAATGCCGCATGGCACTGGCGCTTCCTCCCAGCGAACAGCTCAAGGACATCCGCACGCGATTGGGGATAACTACGCGCGACGTGGCCGAGTTCAGCCACAAGATCGCGGAAGCCGAAGGCAATCCGGAATTCCATATCTCCAACGCGTGGCTTACGCAAATCGAAAACTCAGATTCGGTCCCCAGCGTTTTCAAGCTCTACAGTCTGAGCTCCATCTACCGCATCAAGTTCAGCGACATTCTCTTTCTCTACGGCGTCGATTTGGGAAACCTGAGCAAACATCAGCTCACCGCGCCGATGCCCAATACGCATCTGACCACGCTGGAGGTTTACGACGCGGAAAAAACCGTCTCCTTCCCGGTGCGCTTCGACCGCTCCTTCGATGTGGACAACACCAACCTGCTTTCCCGCATGGTAGAGGTTTGGGGAGAAGTCCCAATTGCCCTGATTCAGCATCTGGACGTCCGGCACAGCTTGTATGGATATATCGGGCTGCAGGACAATACGCTTTCTCCGCTGCTGCGCCCGGGTTCTTTCGTGCAGATCGATCCGCACGTCCGCAAGATCCAGCCCTTGCGTTGGCGCACCGAATTCGACCGGCCGATTTATTTTGTGGAGCTGCGCGATGGCTACGCCTGCTCCTGGTGCGAGATGCAGGACGGCTATTTGTTGCTTTTGCCGCATCCCCTTTCGCCGCGGAGCGTGCGCCGGCTCATTTACGGCACCGAGGCGGAGATCGTCGGCCAGGTGACCGCAGTGGCCATGCGGCTTACTGATGTGCCGGAGTCTGCTTCTGACGGAAACGCCAAACTGCCAAAGCGAGTCTAACATTCGACAGAAATAGCCGCGCCACCGCCGGATTTACTTCCACCGGAATGGCGATGCGATAGGGTTCCAGCTTCTGCCACACGCGAAGAACGTCGGTGGGGCATTCGCGCGAAGAATTGAGATAGATCTCCAACTCCCCGACCAATTCCTCCAGCGAACATGCGGACAGCCGGTAAAACACTTGACGGTGCGCGAGCTCCAGCGCTTCGCTGGCGACGTCGGCGCGATAGCGCGCGGCGAGTCCGTCGTGATGGTACGTTCCCGTGTTGTAGTCGCGGGTGGAGGCCAGATAGACCAGGCGGGCCAGGTCGCCGGAAAGCTTGGAAAGGGACCGCTGCAACAGGTCGTCGTAGGCGGCCTCGACGGGCACGAGTCTTACACTGAAGTGCATGGGCGTCCGAAACAGATGGCCTGAGGTATTCTCCGGCACTAGGACGCTCCAGCACCATTAAGCTCGCGGGCAGTAGTTGCGGTTTTGAAGCATTGCTCAACTTGAGCGAGGCGCTGCGAGTGCACATCGGCGTAAATTGCCAGACCACGCAGCCATAGAGGTCCGGCCGATTGGATGCCCACGTACAGCACCCCGCAGATGAGCATGATCTCGGCGTATAGCAGGAGGAGTTTCACTTCTATCGCGAACTCCAGATCTTCACTTTTGCGGGCCAGCTGCGCGTGCTCGCGCATAATGCGTTGAATTGCCGCGGAAGTCTGTCGAACCCAGAGCAGCGCCACCTCCTTGCGCTCTCTGCAAAAAAGTTGCCGAAGCTGCGGCGACTTTGTGGCCAAGACGAACTTCGAGTCTTCGCTCGAAAAGATTCTAGAAACAAATTCCGCCGGACAGAGAGCAAATTCAGCTGCGTCGTCAGGTAATGGCGCTTCCGATCCGCTGGACAACTCTTGCGCCGCGAATATGCCTCTACTAGCTACAAGCAGCAATAGGGTGAGGAGCACAAAGGCGATGAGCAAGGCAGCGGGCACCCCGATCATGAGCGCACCGCCTTTGCAAGCTGTCCGCGTGCGGTCTGAAGCCGGCGGCGCGTTGCCGTCGCCAGTCTCTGATAATCAGTCTCGAGCCGAACGGTTGCCGGTTCCGGAGTGGGAATCTCGCTGTAAGACCACAAATGCACTAGCCAGATGCCCAAGGCTAACAAGTACGATGCGGAATACGCGTAGGCCCAGAACGTTCTTCGCCCTCGCTCCGGCGCAAAAATCAAGCTAATGACGCGGACAGCGACGAACAACCCATAGCCCAGCAAGATTCCACGCAAGTTTTTCCCAAATGGTATCGCGTAAAGCAAGAATAACGAGACGAGCCCAAGAATGGCCACGGCCTCCACAGTTCGCAGATCTCGCTCGATTACCCGCGTGCTGACCTCCAGCCACCAGCCAGGATTACCCCACACATTGGCGATGGCCTTCGCAAGTGCGAGAGCAAACACTAGCGCGAGGATATTGCGTGCCATCCGGGCGGTTCCCGGATAGGACAAGAGCCCTACACGATAGACCTCGAAGACAACCAAGCAACCAACTAACACGCAAACAAACTCAGTCATCCAATAGGTGTAGTTATAGACCTGGTACCCGCGGCGGTAAGCGACAAAACACGCGAGATCCTGAAGGAGAACGAAAGCTACGTAGCAATAAAAGGCAGGATATCGATACACCAGCCTTCTTCGAAGGCCCTGCACGAATAAAAAGGCTTCGAGCGCGATGCCGCCCCACCAAATCAACTGGTTGAGCATCTTCCTCCGAGCCACCCTCGCCGACCAACTTGGCGCTAAATGCTAGCACGAGTCAGGGGAAAAATGCGCGGCATCTCTCCCCTGAGCTCGCTCGAGTTCTAAGCGCCAACAAAACCGTGAGTTGGGAGCGAATTGTCTCCGTCAATCAGGGCCGGCGGCATGGGTAGTGGCTTGCCGCCATCAGCCACGAGAGCTGCGGGCGGCATGGGTAGCGGCTTGCCGCCATCAGCCACAAGAGCTGCCGGCGGCATGGGTAGCGGTTTGCCGCCATCAGCCACGAAAGCTGCGGGCGGCATCGGTAGTGGCTTGCCGCCATCGGCAATGAGAACCGCGGGCGGCATCGGTAATGGCTTGCCGCCATCAGCCACGAGAGCTGCGGGCGGCATGGGTAGTGGCTTGCCACCATCGGCGGAGAGAACGGCGGTGTGAATTGCCACACCAAAGAGCAAAATCGCCGTGCAAAGCACGAACAGGGTTTTCACGAAACGCATAAAACCTCCTCAGAGAAGATTAGAGACGGGTGCAGAGACTGGCCGGGGCGCCCGTTTTTTACAGAGGCGCAAGACTAAGAGAAACAGGTAGAAAATCCAGGCAAAAAGCGGACGGTGGTTGGAATACCAACCAGAACTCTGTGATGAATGTTCTGAGCGCTGGCTTGCGGCGTAGCGTCCAACCAGAAGAAAAACTTGTGCCCGGTGGAAATGCCGGGAGCTGCGGGCACGAAGCAAGCTCCGCTGAACCACGTCCAACCAAGTTTGAACCCGGCTGCTCGACCGGAAAAACAGAGCGCTGCGAACCGGCCAATTTATCCCGGCTTTCGCACGGTTGTTGTCAAAGAAACGGGCGTTGAGCGCCACCGATTAGAGTTCTATGCGATAGCATTGTCATTGAGTCGCTCTTTAGCCAACAGCCAACGTTGGAACGTCATGCCCCCGAACTTTTTTCCGCTAAGTGCATGGAACGGCAACGGTTGTAATTGCAAGCGAGATGCAAATTGTTGACCGCTTCCCGCCGAGCAGAGACCAAATTGCGAATAGGGGATCGTTTAACAGCTTCACGCCAGAGTTCCGGCATCAGCCAGCGCAGGGGGTAAACGTTTCATGAGGATGCGAAATGGAGAGAGTTGGGAATGCCAGAACCGCGTGTGCGGATGCGAAATTCTGGTTCTGGCAGGAAGCGAATTGGGAAATGGAGCGAACCCGCGATGCTCCTGCGGCAGCCCCATGAAGAAATCCTACGTCAAGCCGGAGTCCAAGGCGTGCAAACCCGGTCCAGCTGACGGGCATGGCGCGGAAACGGCCGCAGGGGCGCGAGTGACATCAACGAGGCTGTTTCTGGCAATCTAGCGACGGCGAATCGCCCTCGGACAAGTGCAACCCATGATTAAGGCTTCCGAAGATACCGCAGCGGTCAGCCTGAGTTGCCGTGCGGAGTTCATTTTCGACGCTCGATCCCGGGATAACACCTCGCGCCCGATCAAAGTGCTCAGCGAATGCATGTGCGATTTGAGACGGCCAGACTGGGCAAGCCGGTGGAGTGACTGGAGTTCGGGTCGTAACCCCTACCTGAATCTCTTCCTGTGCGAAGAACACGCTAGAAAGCTCGGGCTGATGCCCTAGACGGCCTAGACCAGCCGAAGGCCAAAAGACGGCGCCCACTCAACACCGTTAGAGTGCAGAACCTGCCTCATCGTTCCTTGCTCCCCGGCAAACGGTGTGCCTGAGTTGACGCCGGGCTGGGCCCCTTCGAGGCTTAGGGTAAACAAGCCCCGGCTCCTACCAGCGATGACCCTGCTCCCGCTAGCCGAAGTCCTCTAAGTGGCTGCAAGGGTTGAAGTTGAGATTCTTCGGGCATCCTTATCGGGTGCCCTAAGAATGACAATTTTCTCGCAGGCTGTTTGGCTGTGCCGCAAGCGCCAATCAGGAATTCCAAGCCACGCGGGCCAACTGCTTCTTGCGCGATTCCCATTCGCTGCCGGAAAGAATACGCGGCGCAACCTCAATCAGGCGGGGCGTCAACTTGAAAACTGCCAAGGAGCTCCAGGGTTTCGCGTCGCGGGTACGAAAGCCGCGCTGATTCAGAGCGTCGGCCATGCGCGCGTAGGAGAGGTCCTCCACGATCATCTCCGCGAGGCAATTCAGAACCTGCATTTCAACGGGATTTTCCTCGAGGTGAAGGCAATCGCGGGCGATCTGCGTACCGAAGGGGATTTCTTCGCTGGCCGCATGGGCATCGGGACGCTCCCGCGGCAGATCGGCTTCGACGTCCCGCTGCCACTCGACGGCCGAGAGACGCCAGCCGGCACTTTCTTGCTGCTTGATGTGTTCGGGAGTTGGCCAACCGGAAACAACTTCGCGAATCCATTCGGTTTTCTTCATGAGCGCCCCCTAGACCCTGATTTCCCGCATTGCAGCCAGAGACAGAAACGTGCTTGGGTAAACCTGGCAATTTCCGTACCGCCAGGATTCCCAACGAATCTGATTGATAAATAAAGACTTGTCTCAAAGTTGAGAGGACAACAGAGACTGCAACCGTCCGATCGTGGGATGACCTTGTCGCATTGCCGAACATTCCAACCCGCTAACAAGGCCTCTTGACGAGGATTCTTGACCGGGCGGGTGGTTACGGAGGTATGATTCCGGCGTCGTTGCTCCCCGCCGCGACGCTTTCCATACTCTTGAGTAAGTGGTGGCCAGCCAAAAGGCCTCGCGGTGCCCTATGGATATTTCGAAGCGTACGGAAGATCGCACGCCCATGAAAGTGACCGTCGATCTGTCCAGTCTCGACATCCGTACACCCGCGCAGGAAGGCGTCACCGAAAACGTCAGCGCCCGCGGCGCGCGCGTGCTGACCAATAAGCCCTGGAAACCAAACGATCGTTTGAACGTAAGATCGCTGCTGGGAAATTTTCGATCGCGAGCGCGGGTGGTGTATTGCGTGCCGGTTGACGACCAATTGTTCGCGATTGGGCTGCAACTGTTCGCGACAGCGGGCAATTGGAGATCGCCGAGCCGGTCACAGAGCAGATCGCCAAACTAAAGCGCCGCGAACGGTCCACAGGCGGGTGGTGCGAAGATCGTGAACCTTTAACGCGCTTTCCTCTTAGGTTGCGCAGCGATCTTGCGGCGGGCCACCAGGCGCTTCGACACCAATTTCAGGCGTGAGCGGCCTTTCTCGGATTTCAGAATCACTTTCTCGACGTTGAGCAGAAGGTCTGGTTTTCGCGTTCGTTTGCGAAGCTCTGCGAGAAAGGGATGGACCTTGGAAAAAATTGCAAACATTTCGCCGGAAAATTCAGAGTCGAGAAAGAGTTTCTCGCTCAAGGTGCCGTGCAGGACGAAGGAAGCCGCCATTCCCCAGTAACTGACCACTTGCCGCAGCCAGTTGTTTTCCCGCGTACCGAGAGCCATCTCGACCTTCAGATAGTCGGCAGCGCTCCGTGGCCAAAACTTGTTGCGCCACCAGAGACGCGCCTTGCGCATCTCGGCATCGCGGCGCAGATGATAGAGCTGCAAGACGAGTTGGACATCTTGGACCGTGGGCTTCTTGGGCATGAGGTCCCCCCGAAAATCGCGGCTCGCGAAGTCCGGTGACTTCACGAGCATTTGAAAACGGGAAATATGGCGCAGTGCGTCTAAACAAGAATCGAGCAGAGCCCAAGAGTTTTCTTTGTGTTGCGTACGACCTTGTCCAAGTCGTAGGTCGGCGCGTTCCTCCTGCGTTGGGTTATGTGGTTTTCGGCCCGGGATCGTGGGCGCCGAGGGTACCGAGAGGCGCTCACCTGTTGTGCATCTTATGCGTCGATTTCTGGCAAGTCAATCTATCTTGGCGGGAGGCGGGAAGCAGCCAAAATGCACTGGCTGGGAAAAGGCCGATTGATCCGCAGTGATATCATGGCGGTGTGTACTCCCAAAAATTCAAGGTGGATGTGGTGATTCGTGGGGAGCAGCGCGCTTGCCCGCTGGAGTGGCTCGATCAGTTCTGCATGCGAAATTTTACGAACGCGGCGGAGTTCGACGACACGCTGCCGGTTGCCGAAGGAAGAGTCGAGGCCAGTTTTCGCGTGACGCCCGAGCGCTTCGCGGAAAGTTTCGGCGCGTGGCTGACGCAACGCGGAAAGGGTGAAGGGCAGCCGGTGCTGGTGCACGTAACGCCAGCGTGAAACAAAAAAATTACACGCACGAGACATACATTGACGTTTGCTTCGTCGCACCTGCGCTAGGATGCCCATCGCCATGTTCCTGTGAGTCTGTTGTCAGGACTTTTTTGGGGGGGGCGAGCATGGATCGGCCCACGAAACCCAGAGTCCAGGCACGGCTCGCGCCTCAGAGTTCCTCCTGATCGCAGCCGTGCCTGATGAGTTTCTGCGTCTTCAATCCGACGCACGTGTGTGCCCGCAGCCTGTTGCGGCTCGCGCGGTGGGGCGTCACCAGCTTCCTGGAAATTCGAAAGGTGAAGGAGAACAAAATGGCCCAGCGGAAAATCGCAGCGCTTGTTGTATTGCTGTCGAGTTCCTTGTTGAATTTTCTGGCCGCGACACCGGCCTACGCCGATGACGAGGTCACCATTCTGAAGCTGCTCAAAGAATATCAACACTCTGGCTCCCACGGTGCCGGGCAACGGCGATGTGAATCCTTACGGTGTGTTTGAAGTCCCGCGAACCACGGGCAATCTCACCAAGGGTCATATTCTGGTGAGCAATTTCAATAACCTCAACAACCAGCAGGGCACCGGCTCAACGATTGTCGATATCGCGCCGAATGGCGGCGTGATGCAGTTCGCGCAAATCAGTGCGAGCGCGGTGCAGAACGATTGTCCGGGCGGCGTGGGATTGACCACGGCGCTGGTGGTGCTGCGTACCGGATGGGTGATCGTCGGCAGCTTGCCAACCAGCGACGGAACCTCGACGACCGCGCAAGCAGGGTGCCTGATCGTGCTGGATAACATGGGCAATGTAGCTGAAACATTCTTTGGCTCGCTGATCAACGGCCCGTGGGACATGAACGTGGAAGATGGCGACCACGAGGCCAAACTCTACGTCACCAACGTGCTTAACGGAACGGTGATGCCGGGTGCGAACGCGATGATACCCGGCCAGGTGGTGAACACCGCGACCGTCTTGCGGATCAACTTGAATGTTTCCGAGAAAAACATGCCGTCTATTGAATCCATCACCGTGATCGGCTCGGGTTTCGCGGCGCGCACCGATCCCGCCGCACTTGTCATCGGGCCCACAGGCGTAGCGCTGAGCCAGGTGTGTGAAGCCGATGATCTGGACGATTGCGCAGTTCGCAACGAGGTGGGGGAGCGCGTGCTTTATGTTGCGGATACCTTGAACAACCGTGTAGCCGTCATTCCGGATCCGTCGACACGGACGAGCTCCGCCGGGACAGGACTCACACTGAGCTCTGGCGGGAGTCTGAATGGCCCGTTGGGACTCACCGTCGCCCCGAATGGCCACATCCTCACGGTTAACGGAAACGATGGCTTCATCACCGAGATCACCCCGCACGGGCACCAGATTGCCAAGACCCTGCTGGATAGCTCCGTTGCGCCTGGGATGCCACCGCCGCCTCCGGGGAACGGCGCGTTGTTCGGCCTGATTTTTGATGTCGACCTGGGCGTCGTCTTTGTGGATGACGCGACCAACAAACTGAATGTGCTGCAGTAGGCCGCACTAGGGCTACAACCTTCTTACTACGGGCGTACCACGGGCGCGGCTTTAACTGAGAGGAACCGGGAGAGGCTGCGCTCTAGGGAGGATAGCGTTCCGCACGGGATTCTTCGCTGCGGGCGGCGGAATCGCGCCTTTCGTTCGCCGAGTACCTCTCGAATCTGCGGGACTACTGCCAGCGTGGCGGCTTCACCCACAGCGACGAGATCGTTGGTGCGAGTAAAGTCATCCCACACAAAGGACTTCACGTCCGGCTCGATGATCACGTCGGCTTGCTGGCGCCAGGCCAGATCGGTGTGGCGCTGGATGATGGTGAACGAGCGGCTGATGACGTCGGCAGCAGTGCGCGGGTGTTCCAGGCTACCGGCTTCGAGATACACGGCGATTACGACGTCCGCACCGAGGAGCAGCGTGCCCTCGACGGGAACGGGTGCGGTGAGAAAGCCGTCCACCAGCGTGCGGTTTTCGAATTGAATGGGAACGAAAAGGCCGGGATAGGCGCAGGAGCCGCGTAGGGGCGGGTTGAGCGGGCCGCGGGTGTAGTACACCGTTACGCCCGCGTTGATATCGGTGGCGGCGATCGCTAAAGGAGTGGTGAGCTCTTCGAACGTTTTTTTCGGTGTGAAACGCTCGAGATAGCGTTCCATGCGCTGGTTGGTAGCGAGACCCAGCCAGGAGGGAGTCCAACGGCCAAAATCGGCAAAACTGGTGGTGGTGGCGATTTGCTGCATTTCATCGAGCGGCACACCGGCGCAATAGCACGCGCCGATCAGGGCGCCGACGCTGGTGCCGGCTACAACGTCGATCGGAATGCCGGCGCTTTTCAGCGCGCGAAGGACTCCGATGTGGGCGATGCCTCGCGCGAAGCCGCCCGCAAGCGCCAGGCCCACTCGGGGACGCGCGGATGATGGTTGAGCTTCGCTGGCGGCCAGGGATCGAAGCTTGACTTTGGCGTTCTTCAGCCAGTCGACCGCGTTGGCTACTTTGTCGTCCAACATGCTGACATCATTCTAGTGCGACTCGAGTTCACAGGCACCTCGTTTGACCGCGGGATGCTGGTTTTGTAACCTGTCTTGCCGGGCAGACTCCGCGAAGAGGCTTTCCATGAAACGTCGCATCGACAAAGCAGCAGTGTTGGGCGCGGGAACGATGGGCTCGCGGATTGCCGCGCATCTCGCGAATGCCGGATTGCCTTGCGTCTTGCTGGACATTGTTCCGCCCGACCTGCCGCCGGGAGCGCCCGCGGAGGCGCGCAATAAGATCGTCCGCGGGGGTCTGGACGCCGCGAAGAAATCGAAACCTGCGGCATTTTTCACGGCGGCGCTGGCGGACCGCGTTTCGGTCGGGAAACTTCGAAGATGATCTTGGGCGTTGCGCGGAGGCGGACTGGATCATCGAGGTGGTCGCGGAAAATCTGGAGATCAAGCGAAAGCTGCTGTCGCGCGTGGCGCAGGTGCGGAAGCCGGGCGCGATTGTGACGACGAACACGTCCGGATTGCCGGTGCATTTGATCGCTGAGGGAATGAGCGAAGAGTTTCAGCAGCATTGGGCGGGGACGCACTTTTTCAACCCGCCGCGCTATATGAAATTGGTGGAGGTGATTCCCGGGCCGAGGACGGCAGCCGAAGTCATCGAGACGTTGGGCGAATTTTGCGACCGGCGGCTGGGCAAAGGCGTGGTCGTCGCGAAAGACACGCCGAACTTCATCGCCAACCGCATCGGGACGTTTTCGATGCTGAATGCGCTGCGGTTGATGGGCGCGCTGGGGATGACGATCGAGGAAGTAGACGCGTGCACGGGACCGGCGATTGGGCAGCCGAAGTCGGCGACATTTCGCACGGCGGACCTTGTGGGGCTCGATGTGCTTCTGCACGTGGTCAAAAATATTTACGAAAACGTGCCGAACGATGAGTCGCGCGAGATGTACAGAGTGCCGGCGCTGCTGGAAGAGATGGCGCGGCGCGGGTGGCTCGGGGATAAGACCGGGCAGGGCTTCTACAAGCGCGTGAAGGGCGAAGGCGAAAGGGAAATTCAGACTCTGGACGCCAATACGATGGAGTATCGCGCGCGGCAAAAGGCGCGGTTTGCGTCGTTGGAGGCCGGGAAGGCCATCGAGGACACCAGCGAGCGTTTGCGGGCGCTGATCGGTCCTTTGCTGGAAGGGCAGAAAGGCGATAAGGCGCAGCAGTTCGTGTGGGGCGCGCTGTCGGAAACGTGTTTGTACGCGGCTCGGCGGGTGCCGGAAATTTCGGACCGGGTCGTGGATGTGGACCGCGCCCTGCGATGGGGATTTGCTTGGGAGCTCGGACCGTTTGAGGTGATGGACGCGATCGGTGTGAAGGCGTTTGCGGCGCAGGTGCAGAAAGAGGGGCGGGCGCTGCCGCCGGTCGTGGAAAGGCTGCTGGGGAGCGGTCGAAAAGGATTTTACGAGTCGGAGAAGGGCGCGACGACCGTTTTCGACATTGCGAGCGGCGCGGCGAAAAAAGTTGAAGAGCCGAAGGGCGTGCTGATTCTCAGGTCACTGAAAGATGCGGGGCGCGAGGTCGAGCGCAATTCCGGCGCGAGCTTGATCGATCTGGGCGACGGCGTGGTGTGCTGCGAATTTCACTCGAAGATGAATTCGATTGGCGGGGACCTGATCGCCATCATTCAAAAGGGGCTGAAACGCCTGGAGACGGATTTCGACGCGATGGTGATTGCGAATCAGGCGGTGAATTTCTCGGTGGGCGCGAATTTGATGCTCGTGCTGGTGGGCGCGCAGGAACAGGAGTGGGACGAACTGCACCTCGCGGTGAAACAGCTGCAGAACGCGAATTTGGCGATCAAGTACGCGCCGAAACCTGTCGTTGTTGCCCCGCAGGGGATGGCCCTTGGCGGTGGATGCGAATTCAGTTTGCACGGCGCCAAGATTCAGGCCGCGGCGGAAGCGTACATGGGGCTCGTGGAGGCGGGCGTTGGCTTGATCCCGGGCGGCGGCGGGTCGAAAGAGATGTTAATTCGCGCGAACGAGCACGCGGCCGGTGGAGAGGACTTGGATTTGTTCCATGCGCTGAAGCCCGTATTCGAAACGATTGCGATGGCGAAAGTTGGAACGAGCGCGGAAGAGTGCCGGGAGTTGGGATTTCTGCGGCGGGACGATGGCGTGTCGATGAATCGCGACCGTTTGGTCGGCGACGCGAAAGAAGCGGCACTTGCGCTGGTGCGAGCCGGATACAAAGCGCCGGCGGCGAGTTGGCAGGAGGGCGCGCAAACCACGCAAATCAAAGTGCTCGGCGAGCAGTTTTTAGCGGGCGCGAAGCTGGCAATTCACATGATGCAGCGCGGCGGATACGCGTCCGAGCATGACGCGGTGGTAGGAAGGAAGCTCGCCAATATCTTGGCGGGCGGCCCGCTCAGTGCGCCGCAGATGGTCAGCGAACAGTACGTGCTGGACCTGGAGCGCGAGGCCTTTGTGTCGCTGTGCGGCGAGAGGAAGACCCAGGAGCGCATCGCGCACACCTTGAAAACCGGCAAGCCGCTGCGGAACTAAGCTCCACTCTCTTTCCGCGCCGTGCCGCCAGAAATCGTATAAAAACGTATTGATCTTACGATTTGTTATGCGGTATGCTGCGCTTTCACAGGAGGCTTTGTGCAGAGGCTGCTCGCGCCGCGAGAAGCGGCGAACATTCTTGCCATCAGTTACCCCACCCTGAAGCAGTGGATTTACAACGGGAAGATCAAGACGGCAAAGACGCCGGGCGGGCACCACCGCGTTCCCGAGAGCGAGATCGACCGGTTGATCCCGAAAAAGCTGGAGCGCGGAGATATTCAAATGCGGCGCGGGAATTTCCGAAAGATCAGCGGGCGGAATCAGCTGATCGGGCGGGTGCTCTCGATCAAGTACAGCGGCTTGCTGGCGCAGGTCAGCCTGGCGATTGGGGAGCAACATATCACCGCGATCATCACGGCGGATGCGGCGAAGGAGATGCGCCTCAAACCGGGCGAGAGAGCGGCGGCGCTCATTAAGTCGACCGAAGTGATGATCCTTCGAGTATGAATGGTTGTAGATGTGGCGCGTGACCCGTGGTTGGTGGCTCGTGACCCGTGAAAATCTGCGGACCTGTCGGAATGTTTTTCATCGGCTTTGGTTTTGGCCGATTGCCTTTACGTTCGCGCTGTTGCTTGGCCAACCCGCTGCGCTTGGACAGGGGCAAGAGGTTCGCGTTGCGGCGGCGGCGGATTTGAAGTTTGCGATGGATGATTTGGCGGCGCAGTACCAGAAGCAAACCGGAAACAAGCTGGATGTGACGTACGGATCGAGCGGAAATTTCTTCTCGCAGTTGCAGAATGGCGCGCCCTTCGATTTGTTTTTCTCCGCCGACATCGAGTACCCGCGAAAACTGGAGGCGGCCGGTTTGGGCGAGCCGGGGACGCTCTATGAATATGCGGTTGGCCGTATCGTGATCTGGGCGCCGCCGGACTCGAAGCTGGACTTGGCGGGGCAAGGATGGAACGCGCTGCTCGATCCGAGCGTGCAGAAGATCTGCGATCGCGAATCCCGAGCATGCTCCCTACGGGCGCGCGGCGGTGGCGGCGCTGCGAAAAGCAGGCATCTACGAGCAAGTCGCGGCGAAACTGGTGTACGGCGAGAATATTGCGCAGGCGGCGCAGTTCGTGCAGTCGGGGAACGCGCAGGCGGGAATCGTGGCGATGTCGCTGGCGGTTTCGCCGGCCATGAAGGACGGCAAGCGCTGGGAGATTCCACGCGGAGATGCATCCCGGCGATCGAACAGGGCGCTATGGTGGTGAAGAGCGCGAAGAATAAAGAGGCGGCGCGGGGGTTTTTGGATTTTGTGAAGAGCGACGTTGGCCGCGCGACGCTGGCGAAGTACGGATTTACGTTTCCGGCGGCGGCAAACGCCACGCGGTAACGCGCGAGAACCGAGGCGGGGTGGAAGCTCGAGCCAAGATGCGTGGCCGGGCGGAGCAAGGCCCGCTCCTACAGAGGATCGAACCAACCTGCGGATGGTTGTTTGCCGAGATGGGGCACGATATATCGTGCCCCTACGCGGGCAGGGTCCGGCTTTATCTCGCCTGAATATTTTGAGAGAATAGCCCTTCCCTGCAGCTGGAGGCCCTCATGCGCAAGGCGATCCTCTTTCTTCTCCCGTGCGTCGTTTCCCTTCCCCTGACACCGCGATTGCAGGCGCAAACGCAGCCGGCGGCAGCGACGCAAAACCAGGCGCAGACGCAGCCGGTCTACGACATGCAGGATGGCGGCACGCGAGTGATGCTGCACAGCATCGTCGTTCCGCCAAAGGCGAATGCGCCGTTCACGACTTCGCTGCAAACGGAATGGGTGCGGACCTTCGACGATGGCGGAGGGGTCACGCTGGTGAACGAGAGGCGCATCGCGCGCGATGCCCAGGGGCGCATCTACCAAGAGCGCTGGTATCTGGTGCCCAAGGACGGCAAAGAGAAATCGTTCATGACCGCGATTGAGATCAGCGATCCCGAGGAGCATACGCTCTACAGTTGCCGCACCGAAACCCACGTCTGCGACCTGACACGTTACGCACTGACAGCCTCCGCGACATACCAGGCCTCGGCCAGCGCCACGGGGCCGCTGCCGAATGACGAGGGATATGCGACCCACGAGGACTTGGGCCAGCAATTGATTGCCGGCGTGGAAACCGTGGGGACGCGCGAAAGCACGACGTACAATCAGGGCGTGTTTGGAAACGATCGCCAGTACACGACTTCACGGGAATTCTGGTACGCGCCGCAGCTCGGATTTAATCTGCTCTCGAAGCGCTCCGATCCCCGCTTCGGCACGCAGACGTTCACCATCGTGAACCTGAGCCTCGGGGAACCCGACGCGCAACTCTTTGCGCTGCCCGAGGGATTCCGGGTTGTGGATCATCGGACAACCCCACCATCGGCCGCGCCCACCGCCGGGTCAGGCGCGAACTAGTCGAGACTCCTGCATTCCAGCTACAATCTGCACCACGAACACGAGTTGACCATGGAAGCTCTGCTTCTTTCGATTCGGCTTGCTGTGTGCGTCTCGGCAATTCTGTTTGTGCTGGGGATGCCGCTGGCGTATTGGCTTGCGTATTCGGGGTGGCGCGGGAAATTTCTGGTGGAGTCGGTCGTCGCGTTGCCGCTGGTGTTGCCGCCGACGGTCCTGGGGTTTTACGTGCTGGTGGCGATGGGACCGCGAGGACCGCTGGGCAGATTCTGGCAGGCGGCGTTCGGTCATGGATTGGCGTTCACGTTCACGGGACTCGTGCTGGCGTCGGTGCTGTATAGCCTGCCATTCACGGTGCAGCCGCTGGTCGCGGCGTTCGAAAGCGTCGATCGAAAACTGCTGGACGCTTCGGCAGTGTTGGGCGCCGGGGCGCTGCGTACATTCTGGCGCGTGATCTTGCCGATGTCGGTGCCCGGTGTAGTCACGGCACTGGTGTTGAGCTTTGCGCACACGTTGGGAGAGTTCGGCGTGGTGCTGATGGTCGGCGGCAATCTGGCGGGCGTGACGCGCACCGTGTCGATCGATATCTACGATCACGTGCAATCGCTCGAGTATGCGGACGCGAACCGCATGGCGCTGGTGCTGCTGGCATTTTCGTTCGCGGTGCTTTCGGTGGTGTATGGGGTCAATCGCCGGGTCGGGCGGCGAGTCTGGTCACCGTGGCCCGCGAAGTAAAGACCACGGGACTCACGGCGCAGGTGCGCGTCGAGCGGCTTGGCGCCGCCACTCCTTCCTTCTTGCTGGATGTTTCGATCGAAGTCTTTCCCGGCGTCACGATTTTGTTTGGCCCTTCTGGAGCCGGGAAGTCAACGCTGTTGGATTGCATCGCGGGATTGCTGCGGCCCGAACGCAGGTCGCATCGCAAGCGGCGAGGAAGTGTTGTTCGATTCGGAAAGCGGTGTGGACCTGCCACCACAAGAGGCGGCGGATCGCTTACGTATTTCAGTCGCTGGCTCTGTTTCCACACATGAGCGTGGAAGCAAACGTATCGTACGGGCTGGCACACTTGGAGGAAGCACAGCGGTCCGCGCGCATCGGAGCGATTTTGGAAGCATTTCGCGTGGAGAAGCTTCGCGCGCGGAAGCCGGGCGAAATTTCGGGCGGCGAGAAGCAGCGCGTCGCGTTGGCGCGATCGCTGGTGACTCTCCCGCGCGTCCTGCTGCTCGACGAACCGCTTGACCGGACTGGATGCCGAGCTGAAGACCTCGATCGTGGACGATCTGCGCGCGTGGAATGTGGCGCAAGAGATCCCGATTCTTGTACGTGACCCACAGCCGCGACGAAGTGGACGCCCTCGGCGAGCGGGTCATCGCCCTGGAGCAGGGACGCGTGATTGGTGAGGGAAACCCGCGCGAAGTGCTCGATGCGCCACGGCGAAGAAAGCTGGCACAGGCCGCGGGATTCGAGAATTTGTTGAGCGCTTCGGTGGTGGACTTGCGCGAGCCGGACGGGGTCATGCGCGTGCGTCTGGACGAAAGCGCCAGCGAGATCGAGGTGCCGCTGGGCTACGCGACTCCAGGCGACCGCGTGCGGGTGGCGATCCGCGCCGGAGATATTCTGCTCGCGATCCAGCGGCCGAACGGCTTGAGCGCGCGAAATGTGCTGAAAGGAACGATTGCGTCGCTCGAGCGGCGCGGCAACATGGTGATCGTCCGAGTCGAGTGCGGGGTCGTGCTTCACGGTGCACGTGACACCGGGCGCCACGCGGGCGCTGGAACTAGCCGTCGCAAAGCCCGTCTGGGTCGTGCTGAAGACGCATTCCTGCCATTTGGTCAACGACTGAGGCCGGAGCGGATCCCGGTTTCTCAGGAGCCTCAAGGTCCGCCACCTACTGCTTCGGCTTGGCTGCGGTCGCTCCGGCACTGCTCGCGGAGCCGGGCGGCGAGAATTTCACTTCGTCGGCGGACAGCGTCTCGCCGTTCGGCGTAGCGTGAATGACGACGCGCTCGCCGACCGCCAGATCGGCAAGCTTCGCCGCTTTGCCGTCCCGCGAAACGTATATCGTCGTGGCGACCAGCTTCACCTCCACCGATTTGCCGTCCGCCGTCTTCACAACGACGGAATCGGCGTTGATTTTTTCCAGCGTGCCGATCACGTGCTTCTTATCGCCGTGGGCCATCGCCGCGCCAGGCGAACAACGCGGCCAACGCTAGCAGCGAAACAAATCGAAGTTTCATAGGCCTTCTCCTGACCACTGGATCGCAACGAATGTCGCCTTCGTTTGGGCGCGTAATTCTACTACCGGTTGGATACCTGCTTTTTTGTTTCCGATTGCGGGGACGAACTTCACTTCCTCGGCGGTATCGATGCCATCCTTGGAGATCACTTTGATCACAATTTGATCGCCGACCGCCAGGTCCTTCAGCTTAGCCGATTTCTCTGCGCTGCTGTTGATGTAGGTGGTCGCAGCGTCGACTCTGATCACCGTTATGCCGCCGCCTTCTTCCTGCACCTCAATCAGATTTCTGACGACTCGATAGACGCTGCCGAGAACCAGTCTGCGGCCTTCCGTGCGACCAAACGCAGGCGCGCTGAGCGTTAGCAGGAGGAGCGGCAAAATCAGGCATTTCATCGCGGTTCTCGCAGTTAAAACCTGGCTCTTTAGTGATGATGCGTTGCGTCGGGTTTCTGTTGCACGGGGGCGCCCCTCAGGAAGTCCAGCTCCTCCTGTTCCTCGTCGCGATCATCCGGACCTTTTGGATTATAGCGCTCCATCTCGAGGCGCTCGTCTGCCGAGATCTGCGGCAGATGACGAATGAAGAGCACGAGCTTCCAACTGTCTTCTTGATGGCCTTGGTCGCCGCCAAAGGCGGGCATCCCGGTGAAGCGCACTCCATTCTCGATGATCCAGAAGAGTTCGCCGTCAGAGAGCTTTTGCGTTTCGGCTGACCTCAAGTCCGGCGGTTTGGGGTACAGGCCCTTGCCCATCATGCTGTCGCCGCTGCCGTCGTTGCCGTGGCAGACAGCGCAGTGATCCGCGAAATGCAATCGGGCGTCGCGCAGATTCTCGGGCGAATTGGTGACGGGATTTCGCGCGGCGCGCGCGCCCTGCGGGATCGCCAGGAATTCTACGCTTCGCGCCAGCACGGTTTCCAGCGCCGACGGCTTGGCGCGCGCGCTTAGGCCATCATGCAAGATCGAAACGCCCCCAGCGACGGCCAGGCCGATGGCGGCAACGACTAGCATCAGGATAAGGCTGCTGCGCTTCATGGTCCGCTCGTATGGTAGCCGAGCGATGGAGGGCAAGCCAAATCACCCGCGGGCCCCAACCGGGGCGCTGGCGGTCCGGGCTCCATCTGGGGTGCTGTCCGGTTATCGCCGGACGTCTCTGCGAACCGGTGGCCTCTCTGATACGATAGCCTGCGAAGTCAGCAAACGGGGAGACGCAGGCGCCAACGCTCCGAATGAGCTCCTTCGGACAAGTCGAGGAATCTCTGACACCGCTTCCGAGCGCCGCGGGCGCTACACGATCTGCGGCAGAGCGGCTGAAAGCTGCCATCGAGGCTTGCCCCGCAGACGTGCGAGAGTGCCTCGAATCGGCGCGCAGCGGAGCGGAACTTTCCTTCGAGCAAGGACTACGGCTCGCAACCGCCGAGGGCGCGGAGCTGGAAGCCTTGGTAGCTGTCGCCGATGCGCTGCGGCGCGAAACCGTAGGTCAAGCCGTCACCTACGTCGTAAATCGCAACATCAACTTTACGAATGTCTGTTTTGTCGGCTGCAGCTTCTGCGGCTTTGGCCGAGGGCCCGGCGCGGCGGATGCCTACTCGCTCTCCCCCGAGGATGTCGCGCGCAAGGCGCACGAGGCCTGGGAAAAGGGCGCAACCGAAGTTTGCATTCAGGGCGGATTGCCGCGGGATCTCGATGGGTTCTTCTACCGCGACGTTTTGCGAGCCGTGAAGCGGGCCATTCCGGCAATGCACGTGCACGCCTTCTCGCCAATGGAGATTTCCTACGGCGTGGACAAGACCGGCATGCCGCTGCGCGATTACTTGCAGATGATGAAAGACGAGGGGCTCGGAAGCATCCCGGGAACGGCAGCCGAAATCTTGGACGACCGCGTACGGCAGGAGTTGAGTCCGAACAAGCTGCCGGTGGCCCATTGGGTGGAGATCATCACCACGGCGCACGAACTCGGAATTCCGACGACGTCCACGATGATGTACGGGCATGTGGAAGAGCCTGCCGATTGGGTGCGGCACATTTTGCTGTTGAGGTCGATCCAGAAGCGGACGGGCGGGTTCACGGAGTTCGTGCCGCTGGGCTTCATCCATGAAAAGACGCGATTGTACAAACACGGCGGCGCGCGACCCGGCGCGCGGCGCGAAGAGCATTTGCGCGTGCACGCGCTGGCGCGAGTCCTGCTCCACGGCGCAATCAAGAATCTCCAGGTCTCGTGGGTGAAGCTGGGATTCGATGTTTCCTTGGCCTGTCTGAACGCGGGCGCGAACGATTTCAGCGGGACGCTGATGGAAGAAAACATTTCGAAGGCCGCGGGAGCGACGTTCGGCGAATACGTGTCTCCGGAAGAGTTTCGCAGGATGATTCGCTCGATTGGACGCGTGCCGGCGGAGCGCGGCACGACATACAAGATTCGGCGCGTCTTCGATTCGCCCGAGGTCACCGAAGCCCAACGCACCCGCACGCCTGCAACTCGTGCAAGGGGAAAAGCATGCGCCTTACGCGGAAGGCGCGTACTAACTTACGCTCATGCGCGCTTTGTTGCTTCCCATCAAAGATCTGAGAAATGCCAAGCAACGCCTGGCCGGCGTGCTTACGCCGGAGGAGCGGTTTGGCTTGGCCTGCGCGATGCTCACGGATACCATTCGCGCCGTGCGCGGCGTCTGGCAGGCCGACCGGATCTTTGTGGTGACGAACTACGGCCCGGCGATGCAGGCGGCGCGGGAAAACGGCTGGGAAACCCTGCCGGAGGAGCGGCAGATTTCGGAGAGCGTTTCGGTCGACGCAGCCTCTCGGCAATGCGCGGAACAAGGTATAACAGCGGTGCTACGTCTGCCGCTGGACCTGCCGCTGGTCGAGGCTCGCGACATCGACGAGTTGCTGGCCCTAGAGTGCACGGCGCCGGCCTTGGTGATTGTGCCTTCGCGGGACGGCACGGGGACCAATGCGATCCTGCGGACGCCTCCGGCATTGTTTGCCTCGCACTTCGGCAGCGGAAGCTTTGCCAAACATTGCGCCGCGGCGGAACGCGCCGGGGCAGAAATATGGAAGCGCCGGAATCCGCGCCTCGAAATGGATGTCGACGACGAAGCGGATTTGCGGGCGCTGTTGCAATATGACTTGGGCGGCACACACACCGGAGCGTGGCTCCGCGAAAGCAGGGTCTTGGAAAGGTTGCAGTTGGGGTCGACAACAGGGGCAAGCGTTGCAGCGAAAGTCTGAGCGGGAATTCGTAGCACTGAGCAGCAGAGGCATCAGCACCCCGAGCGCCGGATGAAGCAGAAAATCTACAAAGACATCGACGCGATCGTGGCGGACGTGCCCGATGGCGCGCGAATCATGTTCGGCGGATTCGGCGGCGCCGGCTTTCCGAACAATCTGATCCAAGCACTCGCGCGAAGAGGCACGAAGGACATCATCGCCGTCAGCAACAACTGCGGGACCCGCGATGGCGAATTGGGGTTGCTGTTCAAACTCGACCGCATCCGGCACGTCATCGCATCGTTTCCAGGCCCGCACGCGACCTATTTTCAGGAGCGCTTTGCCGCGAAGGAAGTCACGCTCGAACTTGTGCCCCAGGGAATCCTGTGCGAACGCATGCGAGCCGCGGCGGCGGGGCTGCTCGGCTTTTACACCACCGTTGGCGTCGGCACCGAAGTTGCCGCACAGAAAAGAAGAGCGCATCCTCGACGGTAAGCGATGCATCTTGGAAGGGCCGATTTACGCCGACTTCGCCTTCATCAAGGCGCAGAAAGCGGATGAGCTTGGGAACCTGACCTACCGGCTCGCCGCGCAAAATTTCAATCCGATCATGGCCATGGCCGCGAAGACCACCATTGCGGAAGTCGAAGAGATCGTGCCCGTCGGCGCGATTGATCCCGAGAGCGTCATGACCCCGGCGATTTTCGTGCACCGCATCGTCCAGGCGAAGGGAATCCGCTATGCCGGCTAAGCCGCGGCTCACACGAGAGCAGATCGCGCGGCGCGCGGCGCTGGAACTGCCCGACGGCGCGTACGTCAACCTCGGATGGGGGATTCCCAATCTGATCGCCGACCATTTGCCCGCGGGCATTACTGTCTACTTCCACAGCGAGAACGGCATTCTGGGAATGGGCCGGCGCGCCAAGTCTGGCGAAGAAGATTACGACTTGGTGGACGCCATGAAGGTGCCGGTGACGCTGGTTCCCGGTGCATCATTTTTCCATCAGGCCGACGCTCACCTGATGACCCGCGGCGGCCACCTCGATGTCGCCGTGCTCGGCGGATTCCAGGTTTCCGAAAAGGGCGACCTCGCCAACTGGAAAATTCCCGGCGCGAAGGGACCCGGCGGAATCGGCGGCGCCATGGACATCGCCGCCGGCACCAAGCGGTTGATCGTCTGCATGGAGCACACCACGAAAGAAGGCGCGCCGAAAATCGTGCGCGAGTGCACGTATCCGTTGACCGGACTGGCCTGTGTGACCACCATCGTCACCGATTTGGCGGTAATCGACGTGATTCCGCAAGGATTGGCGCTGCGGGAAGTGGCGCACGGCTGGACCCCGGCCGAAGTCCAGGAATTAACCGGGGCGCCCTTAGCCGTACAAGGACCCGTGCCGGAAATGCGGTTCAGCTAAACGCGGATGCGAGTTTTCTACAGCACGATCCTGATCGTGTTGCTTTGCATTGCGTTGCTTTGTCTGCCGGGCTTGGCCGCGACGGCCGACGAGCCGGTTCTCTATCGCGTCGGCTACGATTTATCCGTGCCCTTGGTCGTCCATGTCTGGCTGAATCTTGCGCCAGCCGCCGACGCGCCGCTCACGCTGATCATGCCGCGAACCGCTCCCGGCGCATACGCCCAGCGGCCGTACGATCCATTCGTTACCAATGTGAAGGCCTACGGGACAACGGACGCCGCAGTAGAGGTCCAGCGCGAAGAGCTTGGCCCGCGTTGGAAAATCGGCAAAAGCGGCGAGCAGATCACGGCCGTCGCGTATGACGTCGACGTAGCTCGCATGGAGCGCGAGATTTTTGACGCGTCCGCCAGCTCCAAGATTCGCGATGGCTATGTGGGCCTGCTCGGCTATTCGATTTTCGCGTTTATCGACGGCTGGGAAAACCGCCCGATCCGCGTCGAAATCTTCGCGCCGCCGGGCTGGCCGGTATTTTCCACGCTGGCGCCACGCGTTCCCGCGGAAAGAACCGCGCTGGGCGCGACCGCCGCAGACTATTACGCCCTAGCCGATTCGCAGATCGTGATGGGGCCAAAGCTCCAGCTCCGCCAGATTGATGGTGGCGTCCCGCTCTTCTTGTCCGTGTACGCCGAGTGCCAGGAAGACATTGCACAAGAAGGCGCGCTCGCCCGCGAAGCCCTCGACAAAGTAGTGGCCTATTTCGGCAGCGCTCCGTTCTCCGCCTACACCGTGGATTTGGAACTCCTGCGGCCGCTTTCCGCGCGCCACGAGTACAACTTCAGCATGGAGCACCTGAACAGCGGAACGTTTTTCTTCGACACCGAACACGCCCTCACCGCAAATTCCAACGAGCGCGATCGCGAGACCCATCGCTTCAACTACGCCCATCACATCGCCCATTCCTGGATTCCCAAGCGCGCCTACGGCACGGGCTATCTTCCCTTTACCTGGGAATTGACCCCGCTCATCGACACCATCTGGTTCAGCGAAGGTTTTGGCCGCTACGCCGCCATCGAAGCCCTCGCCGACGCTTTGCCCAAAGACGAGGGGGAGCGCTACCGTCGTGAAAAACTCGATCGGCTCCGCGCCATCCTCGAAGCCGCTCCTGAGTTTCTCCAACGCATGTCCTTGCCCGATCTTTCACGCGAGGGGTCGTTTCTCTACTCCGACGATTTTCGTGTTGGGCAAAACCTGTTTTCGC
Source organism: uncultured Acidobacteriota bacterium (assembly GCA_963735525.1). GTDB lineage: Bacteria > Acidobacteriota > Terriglobia > Acidiferrales > UBA7541 > Acidiferrum. Next base: position 56,868 of record CAVTLQ010000008.1, read on the forward strand.
GCGGCGCGCTGATGGCCGCAGAGATGGACGATCGCATCCGCTCGCAAACCGCCGGACAGAAATCCTTGCGCGACGCGCTCCGCCACCTCATGGAATGGAGCCAACAAAATCACCGCGCCTTCCGCACCGAAGAGCTGACCGGAATCTTCCGCGAAGCGACCGGCGTCGATACCTCCGCCATCCTCGACCGCTGGATGCAGCCGCCGCTGCGCTGACCCTCCCAGAAGTGGTAGAGTTTGGGCGCAGCGCCCGGCAATCGGAAAGCGACTTTGGAGGTCCCCGTGGCAGAACAACTACCGGAAAAATACGCAGATCTGCTCAAGAAAAAAGCCTTCGCCAATCTTGGTACCCTGATGCGAGACGGCAGCCCGCAAGTCACGCCGGTTTGGTTCGACTACGACGGCAGTCACGTTCGCGTGAACTCGGCACTGGGCCGCGTCAAGGACAAGAACATCCGCCGCGATCCCCGTGTCTCGCTGTCGATTCAGGACCCCGAGAATCCCTACCGCTATTTGGAGATTCGCGGCAAAGTTGTGGACATCACGCAGAACGGCGCGGACGATCACATCAACAGCTTGTCGCAAAAGTATCTCGGCAACCCTGTGTATCCGTACCGGCAACCCGGCGAAGTGCGCGTGCTCTACAAGATCGAGCCGGAAAAATTCAGCTCGATGGGATGAAAGCAGTCCGCGGTCAACATTCGGCGGCTGACGGCGGAAACTTTCCCTCGCCGGGGAGAATCGAGTTTGGAGATGCATGCGACGTACGCGGTGCGCTCCAGCCTATCCACGCGTCTGCTCCAGCACATTCGTGCGCGCGAATACCTGCGCGCCGGTGACCGCGTGGCCGTAGCCGTGTCCGGCGGCGCGGATTCCGTGGCGCTGCTCACCTTACTCCTCGAGTTGCGCGCGAAGTTGGGCATCGTTCTCAGCGTCGCCCATTTCAATCACCAGTTGCGGGGTCGCGCCTCGGACGCCGACGAGAAATTCGTAGCCCACCTGGCCGCGAACCTCGCGCTGCCGTTTCACGTCGCTCGCGCGGACGTTGCCGCGAAAGCCAAACGCGACAAAGCCAACCTCGAGGACACCGCCCGCCGCGCCCGCTACGCCTTCTTCGCAAAGCTGGTCGAAGACGGCCTCGCCACCCAAGTCGCCGTGGCCCACACCGCCGACGATCAGGCAGAAACCGTTCTCGCTCACATTCTTCGCGGCACCGGTCTGGCCGGCCTCGGCGGAATCCATCCCGTCGCCGATCATATCGTTCGGCCTCTCATCCAACTCCGCCGCGCCGAGCTTCGCGCCTGTCTTCGCTCCAAAAAACAATCCTGGCGCGAAGATGCCACCAACCGCGACACTTCAAAAACCCGCGCCCGCATTCGCAAAAAATTGCTGCCTCTTCTTGAGAAGGACTTTCAGCCCGCCATCGTCGAACATCTCAGCGACTCTGGCGGACCTCGCCCGCGAAGACGAAGCCTACTTGGACTTCTCCGCGGAAGTCCGCGCAATGGCCCTATTCAAGCGAGAGGAGAACACTGCAAGCATCCAAGTGTCCGATCTGCTGAGACGCCCGCAAGACAAAGTTCGCGAACCTCTGCCCGCGCCGATGCAGCTCAAGACGCGCGCCATGAGCAAGCGCCTCGTTCGCTTCATCATCGAAGAATTAAAACCCCGCGCCGGCCAGTGCAACGCGCAACACGTCCAAGCGGTCCTCGACCTCGCCGAGCGCGGCGAGAATGGCAAGTCCCTGCCGCTTCCGGGCGGAATCGAAGTGCGCCGCGAGCGAGACGCGCTCGTTTTCCACGCGCGCACCGGCCGGCAAATCACGAAGAAAGCAAAAGAGCACCTCCAAGCAGTTCCAGTACGACATCGATTCCACCCAGGGCGACGTTGCACTACCCGTACCGTGTCTAGGATGCGTCTTCCGCCTTACAATCATTGACTGGCCCGCAAAGAGGGGAGAAACTAGTGATACCGGGCCGGTCTTGGACCGGCATGCGCTGCGTCTCCCTCTCGTGCTGCGGAGCTGGCGTCCGGGGGACACCTTGCGTCCTCGCGGTCATCGCAACGCGCATAAGCTGAAACGCTTGCTCAACAAGAAGCGCATCAGCCGCTGGGAGCGTGACGGTTGGCCGGTGCTGACGAGCGGCGGGGTTCTTGCGTGGGCCCGCGGCTTTCCCGTCGCCGCTGAATTTGCGGCGAGTGAAAGGACCCGAGTAGGAATCTTGATCGCCGAGGAACCATTTTCGTGAGCGCTGGACGCTGGCGCGGCCTTTTCGGCCGCGCGCATCGCCGCGCGCGTGGCGGCTCTGGGCAAGGAAATCACGCGGGCGTACAAGGGGCGCCGCCTGGACGTCGTCATCACGCTGGATCGCGGATTCATATTCGCCGCCGATCTGATTCGCCAGGTTGACGCTCCGGTGGTTTGCCACTTCGTTCGCGAAGACGTCCGGGATGTCCAACAGGGCGGCCATCCCGCGCCGGGAGGTTTTCTTCGGGGCTCCCCCGGATCTCAAGGGCCGGGATGTCCTGCTTGTCGATGCGGTGATCGAGAGCGGTGTGACGCAGGAGTTTCTTCTGCGGCGGCTCGGTGAGAGCCAGCCGCGCTCTCTGCGGCTCGCCGTCCTCCTGTACAAGGAGCCGCTTCGGCGAGTCGATCTCGAGCCCGATTACTTTGGCTTCCGAACTGCATCTAAAGATGTATGGGTCGGATATGGCCTGGCGGCGGCCAACGGTACGGGGCGCAATCATCGCGTTCTTTCCACCCGCCCTCCGCAGCCAAAGCGGCGACGGCCGAAGAAGTAAGCGAGCAACAGGGTGCGGCGTTTCGCTCAGGGGTAGACTCTTGGCCCTTGGGATAGAAGTGAGGCTGACGTGAATTCTAGTTCGACGGCAAAAACAATTCTCTTTTGGATCTCGATCGTCTTCCTGGGCGTCATGCTCTGGCGGCTGGTTTCCGCCAACGGGCAGACCGCGCGCGAAGACGAGCCTAGCTACAGCGAGTTCATGGCCAAGGTCGATGCCGGCGACGTCAAGGAAGTCACGATGTACCTCTCGCCCAACAGCTACGAGCTCCAGGGTGAATACGTCCACCCCCCGAAAACCAAATTTCACGTCACCATCTTCAAGGAAGCCGCTCCCGACCTCACCAAGGAATTGAAAGATAAAGCCGTTCAGATCAAGGTTAAAGAAGTCCGCAGCGGCGACTGGGTTCTCATTCTCCTGAACGCCGCCCCGCTGATCCTTCTCGTCGGCTTCTGCCTCTTCCTGATGCGCCAGATGCAAGCCGGCGGTAACAAAGCGCTGAGTTTCGGCAAATCTCGCGCGCGTCTCCTTTCCGCGCAGCAAAAGAAGGCTACTTTCAAGGATGTCGCTGGAACCGACGAAGCCAAGGAAGAGCTCCAGGAAATCATCGAGTTCCTGAAAGATCCGCAAAAGTTTCAAAAGCTCGGCGGCCGCATTCCCAAGGGTGTGCTCCTCGTCGGGCCTCCAGGCACTGGCAAGACCCTGCTTGCACGCGCCATTGCCGGTGAAGCCAACGTTCCGTTCTTCTCGATCTCCGGCTCGGATTTCGTCGAAATGTTCGTCGGCGTCGGCGCCAGCCGCGTCCGCGACCTCTTCGAGCAAGGCAAGAAGAACGCCCCATGCATCATCTTCATCGACGAAATTGACGCTGTCGGCCGCCATCGCGGCGCCGGCCTCGGCGGGGGTCACGACGAGCGCGAGCAAACGCTCAACGCCCTGCTCGTCGAAATGGACGGCTTTGAGTCCAATGAAGGCGTTATCCTTATCGCCGCCACCAACCGCCCGGATGTTCTCGATCCTGCGCTTCTCCGCCCCGGCCGCTTTGACCGCCGCGTCGTCGTAGCGCGTCCCGACGTCAAGGGCCGCGAAGAAATTCTCCGCGTGCATACCCGCAAAGTGCCCATCTCCGATGACGTCGATCTCTCCATCATCGCTCGCGGCACTCCGGGCTTCTCCGGCGCCGACCTGGCGAACCTGGTCAACGAAGCCGCCCTATGGGCCGCCCGCCAGAACCGCAAGTTCGTCATGATGGCCGACTTCGAGATGTCCAAAGACAAAGTTCTAATGGGCGTCGAGCGCAAGTCCATGATTCTTTCCGACGAAGAGAAGAAGAACACCGCCTATCACGAAGCAGGCCACGCTCTCGTCGCGGCAAAAACTCCCGGCGCCGATCCCGTTCACAAGGTCACCATCATTCCGCGCGGCATGGCCCTCGGGTTGACCATGCAGCTTCCCGAAGACGACAAGCACACCTACACTCGCGAATATCTCGAAGCCATGCTCGCCGTTTTGATGGGCGGCCGCTCGGCGGAGGAAATCTTCCTCGGCCATATCACCACCGGCGCAGGCAACGACATCGAACGCGCCACCGATATCGCCCGCAACATGGTCTGCGAATGGGGTATGAGCGAGCTCGGTCCTCTGGCCTACGGCAAGAAAGACGAAGCCATCTTCCTGGGCCGCGAGATTGCCCAGCACCGCGACTACTCCGAAGACACCGCCATCCAGATCGACAAGGAAGTGAAGCGCATCGTCAACGACGGCTACGAAGCGGCAAAGAACCTCCTCTCGAACAATAAAGACGTCCTCGAGCGCATCGCCCAAGCCCTCCTCGAACGCGAAGTGATCGACGCCAACGAGGTCAAGCTCCTGATGGAAGGCAAACCGCTGCCCGAAAAGCCCCGGACGCCTCCCACACCTCCGCAGGCCGCTCCGAGCACCGACCCCAAGGTCGTCCGCCCCGAGCTCCGCCCTGCCCCCGGCTTCACCCGCGGCGAAAACCCAGCCAAAGCCTAACCGCCTCGCTGTACGGTTGGCTCGGTTGTACCGCCGCCTTCGCCCTTGTAGCGGTCGCCTTCTGAGGCGGGCGCTTTGCGTTCGCCCTCGCAGGCGGGTGCCGTCGTTTCATGTAACCACCCACACTCCCTCCCAATGCTACAATCCCCGCCGCACCTCGTCGGCCGATGTTCAAACACAAAAACATCCGCCTCACTCCAACCGACTACCTAGGTCACCGGTTCTACTTCGTTACCATCTGCTGTTTCCGTAGGCTCCCCATCTTCAACGATCGCTCCCAAAGCTCCCGGCTCTTGGAAATTCTGCGTACGGAGTCGCGCTGCTCCCCGACGGGTCCTATACCGCGCCAACGGCTTGGTAGCGGCGACAGAAGGTGCCGGACTCGGAAGGCCGCCGCTACACTCAACTCGCCGAGCGCCGGTTCTAGGCTCTTCGACTCATTTCCTTTCCAAGACGTAACCCGGTCTCCCCGCCCGATGTATCATTCCTCCCTCAGGAGACAACTCAATGCCCGTAACCCCAAAGCAATTCCGCGACCTAGCCCTCTCCTTCCCCGAAACCGAAGAGCGTTCCCACATGAACCACCCCGACTTCCGCGTCTGCGGCAAAATCTTCGCCACCCTCGGCTACCCCAACAAATCCTGCGGAATGGTCAAACTAACCCCCGAACAGCAGGATGAACTCGCCCACGACGAGCCCGCCGCCTTCACCCCGGTAAAAGGCGCCTGGGGCCGCAAAGGCGCCACCACCTTTCACCTGAAGTCCGCCAAGAAAGCCACCCTTCACCGCGCCCTCGAAGCTGCCTGGCGCAACACCGCCCCCAAAAAGCTCACCCAGACGCTGTAGGGAAGGGGGTCGGTTACCCTGCTTCCTCAGGACCGAAGGGAGCCTCGAAGGGCCCTTCCCGGCCTACTCTGAGTCTCGAAGGGCCATACCCCGCATCTTGCCGCGCTGTTGCCCCCTCCCTTGTAGCGGCCGCCTTCCGAGGCGGGCGCTTTGCCGCCCTGCGTGCTGCACCTCAGCAAAGAAGCGCCATCGCAGGCAAGCCCCCAGTCCCCTGAACCCGACCGTCCGTAAGTCCTGAGCAATCTGTAGTTTGTCATCAATGTACTATTACCTATTGACAAACACCAGATTTTCTGCTATTCTCTGTTGTGTACCTTGAATCACAGTTTTCACCACACGCGTCCGAGTCTCCCGCCCTCCCACTCATTACACGTGCCCTTAAATCCTTTAGAATCCGCACTTACAAAGCTCAACGAATCTGTATCAAAACAAAAGACTTTAACCCTATTAGAATCCGCACTTCCAAGCCTCTCACCCTCCCACTGAAAACACACGACTTTAAGTCCTTCAGAATCCGCACTTACGCAATTTCCCACCCTAACCTCTTTAGAATCCGCACTTCCAAAAAAAGGAGGGGGGAGGGGGGTGGCACAGGCACTCTTCTTTACCCTGAGCTTCGAAGGGCCTGTGCTCCTGCGACCTCGAACCCATGAATCAAGACGCCCCATGACGGGCCGACCAACACAATTCACGAGCGATTCCCTTGACTCACTACTCACTCTCCACTCTCTGCTAAAATAAAATGAGCATGCTCACCCAAATCCAAGGCTTCGACGCGACCTCTAGCGGCCGCCCGCGCCGCAAGACCTATGGCGTGAATGTAGGCCACGTCCGTGTCGGCGGTGGCGCCCCCGTCGTCGTCCAGTCCATGACCAACACGGACACCGCCGACGTCGAAGGCACCTTCAAGCAAACCCTCGAGCTCGCCGAAGCCGGCTCCGAAATCGTTCGCTGGACCGTAAACGTCCCGGAGGCCGCCGCAGCCGTCCCCGAAATCAAGAAGCGTCTGCTCGGCGCAGGCTGCAACGTGCCGATCATTGGCGACTTCCATTACAACGGCCACGTCCTTCTCACAAAGTATCCCGCGTGCGCCGTTGCACTCGATAAATATCGCATCAACCCCGGAAACGTCGGCGCAGGCCAGCGCCGCGATGAACAGTTCTCGACCATCTGCAAAATAGCGCGCGATAACGCCAAACCCGTGCGCATCGGCGTCAACGGCGGCTCCCTCAATCAGGAGCTGGTCATGCGCAAGATGCAGGAGAACACCGACAAGAACCTCGGCAAGGAATCCGAAGAGATCATCAACGACTGCATGGTCCTCTCCGCTCTGCAATCGACCGAGCTCGCGCTGGAATCCGGCCTGCGCCACGACCAGATCATCATTTCCTGCAAGACCTCGCGCCCGCGCGACCTCATCACCGTATACCGCGATCTCTCCGCCAAGACCGAGCAACCCCTGCATCTCGGCCTCACCGAAGCGGGCATGGGCATGAAGGGCCAGATCTGGTCCGCCGCATCGCTCGGCGTTTTGCTTTACGAAGGCATCGGCGACACCATCCGCATCTCGCTGACGCCGCGCCCCGGCGGCGACCGCCGCGAAGAAGTCTACGCCGCCTGCGAACTGCTCCAAGCGCTGGGCCTGCGCTCGTTCTCTCCCAGCGTCACCGCTTGCCCCGGCTGCGGCCGCACCACCAGCTCCACCTTCCAGGAGCTCGCCGAGCGCATCCAGAACTACATTCGCGACATGATGCCCATCTGGAAAACGCAGTACGAAGGCGTCGAGACCATGACCCTCGCCGTCATGGGCTGCATCGTCAACGGCCCCGGCGAATCCAAGGCCGCCAACATCGGCATCAGTCTCCCCGGCACCGGCGAAGCCCCCCGCTGCCCCGTCTACATCGACGGCAAAAAAGACGTCACCCTCGAAGGCACCTACGACGAACTCGCCGCCGCCTTCCAAGCCCTCGTCGACAACTACATCGCCAGCCGCTACCCACGCAAAACTGCCGAGGTCGCGTCTTGAAAATCAGCCGCGAAGATGTTCTACGCGTGGCGGAGCTGGCGTATCTCGATCTTAGCGACGCCGAACTCGAAACCTACCGCGCGCAAATCGACGAAATTCTGGAATATATCGGCAAGCTCAACGAGCTGGACACCGCAAACGTCGAGCCATGGCGCAGGTTCTGACCGACGACCAAACCGCGGACGCCACGCTACGCGACGACGTCGAAGTTCCCTGCCACGCCGCCGCCGAGGTTCTGAAGCAAGCGCCCGATCCCGAGCCGCCATACTTCCGGGTGCCGAAGGTGCATTGAGACGGTGACGCACTGGACGATAGACGGGCGTAAAGAGAAGCACTGGCGGCGAAGAAAATTTCGGCGCGGGAACTCGGGGGGCCGCCGAGCACTACACACGCATCGCGGCACGCAACCCGGAGCTGAATGCCTTTCTTACCCTGTCGTCCGAACGCGCCTACGCGCAGGCCGATCGGGTTGACACCATGGTCGCCACCGGAAAGCCTCTGCCCCCGCTGGCAGGCGTGCCCATGGCCATCAAGGACGTGATTAGCACGCGCGGCATCCGCACCACCTGCGGATCGAAGATCCTTGAGCACTACGTGCCGCCTTACGACGCAACTGCCGTCGCACGGCTGGAGGCCGCGGGCGCCGTGATCCTCGGCAAGACCAATTGCGACGAATTCGCCATGGGCAGCTCGAACGAAAACTCCGCCTATGGTCCCGTGCGCAATCCAGAGGCAACAGATCGCGTTCCGGGCGGCTCTAGCGGTGGCTCCGCGGCAGCAGTTGCGGCGGGCTTGGCCGTAGCGTCGCTGGGAACCGACACCGGCGGGTCGATCCGCCAACCTGGCGCGATGTGCGGTGTTCCCGCCATGATGGGAAGCTATGGCCGGGTTTCGCGCTACGGACTGATTGCCTTTGCATCCTCGCTCGACCGCATCGGGCCGTTCGCTTCGAACGTGCGCGACGTCGCCACGGTGTTGCAAGTCATCGCCGGCCGCGATTCCAACGACTCCACTTCCACAACGGCACCCGTTCCCGAATATCGCAGCGAAATCGGGAAGCCGGTGACGGGCCTGCGCATCGGCATTCCCAGAGAGTATTTCGGCGAAGGCATGGACGAGGACGTCCGAAAAAAAATCGAAGCGGGCATCGAAATCTTCAAAAAGCTCGGCTGCAAAATCGTCGAGATTCGCATGCCGCACACGGACTACGCCATCGCCGTCTACTACATCATCGCCACGGCGGAAGCGAGCTCCAACTTGGCGCGCTACGACGGCGTCCGTTACGGTCTTCGCGTCGACGGTGATTCCCTGCTGTCCATGTACCGCAAGACGCGCGGTGCGGGATTCGGCGCAGAAGTGAAACGCCGGATCGTCCTCGGCACCTACGTTCTCTCCGCCGGCTATTACGACGCGTATTACCTGAAAGGCCAGAAAGTTCGCGCGTTGATCGCGCAGGATTTTCGCGACGCCTTCACCAAAGTGGACGCCATCGTCACCCCCACCTCTCCCGTGCCGGCCTTCAAATTGGGCGAGCGCACCAACGATCCGCTCCAGATGTATCTTGCTGATATATATACAGTTACGGGTTCTCTGGCGGGCGTGCCGGGAATCTCGGTGCCCTGCGGAAAGATCTGCGGTAAGCTCCCGGTCGGTTTGCAAATCTTCGGCCCGGCGTTTGGCGAGCCGCGCGTGCTGCAACTGGCCCACGCCTTCGAGCAGGCGGGCGGCGCCACGGTCTGAGCGCGCGGCCTGGCGCGGCACCGGCCTGTGATTTTTGGCGTCAACTAGTCTTCGTGCCGAGACTCGAACCCATTCTCGAGAAACTGGCCCGCGCTCAGCATCATCTGCTGCGCGCCGCCGATTCGGTTCCCTCCGAGCATTGGAGGACGCGCCCGGATCGTGGCGGATGGTGCGCCGCCGAACTCGTCGCCCATCTCATTATGGTCGAACGGGCCGTCATTGGCAGCGCAGACCGGGTGCTGCAAAAAGCTCCGAAACAATTTTCCATGTTAAAAAAGTTTCATCTGCCGATGGCGCTGGTGGAGGCCCGAATCATTCGCCGCAAAACGTCGGTGCCGCTCGATCCGGAATTGGTGCAAGAAAAAGAAACGATGCTCGCGGAGCTGCGTGAAGTACGCGAGCGCACGCTGGCCTTTATAGACGAAACAAAGGAGCGGAACTTGAGCGTTTACCGCTGGCGACATCCGTTCCTGGGCTCTCTGAATATGTACGGATGGTTTCAGATGATTGCGGCGCATCAGGTTCGGCACGAAAAGCAGCTGCGCGAAATATCCGCGGGCCTACCGAAAGCCATAGCAACTTTGCAAAAATAGGACATTTTTACCGCCTCATTGTGCGCCGAGTGGTCCTTCTAGTAATGCCGCAATTGGCCTAAATTTGACCGAAAATAGCCGATTTTGTTGGGTTTTGGGTCAAAAGTACTAGTCGGTTCGTTTTGAGCTGACAGAACGGAACGACTATTGCTCTTGCGTCGATGCAGCTAATACGATGCACACAGCATCCAAAACAAAGTGAGTGGGATTCGGGTTAAACCTTTAAGGGTCGAAGGGCGGATACAGAAAGAGGGCCAAGGCCATGGTTACCGTCAAAGCGAGCCAAAAGATCTTCACCGATTCGGAAGTCGCCAGCCTGACCGGGATTTGCGTGGATCACCTGCGCAACTTCGCAAAGAGCCGGCACCTGGGATTCATCGCGCGCGCCGCGGAAGCGGCGGGAATCCAGGCAGACCAGTGGCTGTTCACGCTCTCGGATTTGATGGTGCTGGTTACGCTGTTTCCGCGCTGTACGCATTAATCACGCTCGCGGCCGACATTCACGCAGCATGATGCTCTCCGGCTTTGGCCGGAGAGCTTTTTTGTTTTAGCTCTTTTAAAAACGCATCCAAACACGAAGTGACTACGGCACACGGCGTTGAGATTCTCAGCGGGGAGCGGGAGTGGCGGAATCGGCCAGAGCATAGGCGAGAACGGTCATGACGGCGGCGTTTTCGCCGAGTTCGCGGGGATCGACCTTGTCGAAGGTGTCGGCGGCGGTGTGGTGATAATTGAAGTAGAAGCGGCTGTCTTGGTTCGGGCTGAATCCGGGTACGCCTTTTTCGTTGAGGGGATCCACATCGGTACCGACTTCGCGGGCGGATCTTATGGTGCCGGCACCGATGGAGTCCAAGACTTGCGCGACAGGGCGCATCCATTCTTCCAACTCCGGCTTCCCGACAAAATGGAACCCAACCGGGTGACCCGCCCCCAAGTCGGATTCAAGAGCGGCGATGTGGTTCTGCAGATCGCTCGTGTGCTCGGCGGCGTAAGTCTGAGCGCCCTCGGCACCTTGCTCTTCGTCCATCCAGGCGATGAAGCGGACGGTGCGCTTGGGATGAATTCCGAGTTGGCGGAGCAGATGGATGGCCTGCATGGAAACAACGACCCCGGCACCGTCGTCGATGGCGCCCGTACCGAGATCCCAGGAATCCAAATGCCCGGAGACGATGACGAACTGCTCGGGATGTTCGCTGCCCTTCCAATCGGCGATGACGTTGTGGCTTTCCACGGGCGGCAGCGTCTGCGGAGTTAGCGTGAGCCGCATGCGGACGGGGCCTTGATGGGTCAGATTGGCAAGGAGGTCTGCGTCTTCCGCAGTGACGGCGGCCGACGGGACTTGCGGGCTTTCCTGACCCAGAAGAGTGGCGCCGGTGTGCGGCAGACGATAGTCCGCGCCGCCGGCGGAGCGCACGAGAACAGCGGCCGCGCCAAGAGAGCGTCCCAGTGCGGGACCCGCTGCGCGATATACCACCGCTTTGCCGTAGGCCGCTCCACCGTCGCCTTGCGCGGCGAGTTGCTTGTCGAAACGTTCGTTGAAGAGGAGGATTTTGCCCTTCACCGTGCCGGCCGGCAACTGCCGCAGCTCGTCGAAGGAATTCACGACGACGACTTCGGCCTGCAAGCCCTCCGACGGCGTTGCGCCGCTGCCGCCGAGAGCGGTCAGCACGATTTTCTGGGTGGTGCCGGGAGTCTGCCCCGGCCAGGTGAGCAGCTCGCAGGTTTCGACACCGCGCACCCAGTGCGGGACGTTGGTCTTTTCCAGTTGAACCTCGGCGCCCAAAGCGCGCATCTCCGCGGCGACGTACTCAACCGCATGTTGCGCCTGTGGGGACCCACTGAGGCGGGGGCCGATGTTGTCGGTGAGATGGCGCAACTCATCGAGAGCGAAAGGGTCCTTCAGCGCGGCGTCGCGCAGACGGGCCATCGTGGCGATTTGATCGGAGGTCCAGGCTCCGGTGGAGGTGTTCATCAACCGGGCGATGCGCTCTTGATAGGAAGGAGGGACTGCGGGAACGGATGGGGCCTGCGCCATGCAGGGTATGGAAACGAAGATTGCGGCGGAAGCGAGCAGAAATTTTTCTTGAATTAGCATGCGGGATGGTATCACGGTCGCGGAAGTCCATGAAATTGGGTACGTGACAGCCCGCGATCGCCTTTGCACACTCATTTGGGTGGGGAGTGGCAACCGTAAAGGCGGCGGCTAGCCGTCGCACTCCACACTTGTTACCGGGCGGCGATGGCGGGCATTATATTCGGCTATGGAATACAGACAGCTTGGATACTCTGGTTTGAAGGTGCCGGTGCTGAGTTTTGGGACGGGGACGTTCGGCGGTGCCAACGAATTCTTCAAGGCGTGGGGCAGCAGTGACGTTGCCGAGGCCACGCGCCTCGTCGATATTTGCCTGGAGGCGGGCGTCAACCTGTTCGATACCGCCGACGTTTACTCTCAAGGGATGTCGGAAGAAATCCTTGGGAAAGCCATTGCCGGGCGGCGTCCCAAGGTCTTGATTTCGACGAAAGCCACGTTCCCGACGGGGACTGGACCGAATGACCTCGGTTCGTCGAGGTATCACTTGCTTCGCGCGTGCGAAGACAGTCTGCGGCGGCTGGGCACGGACTACATCGACATCTACCATTTGCATGGATTCGACGCGGTCACACCGATCGAAGAAACCTTGCAGACACTCGATCAACTGGTGAAGAGCGGCAAGGTTCGTTATATTGCTTGCTCCAACTTCTCGGGATGGCACCTGATGAAATCGCTGGCCATTTCCGAGAGGTACGGGTGGGCTCGCTATGTGGCGCACCAGGCCTACTATTCGCTGATCGGGCGCGACTTTGAGTGGGAACTGATGCCACTGGGGCTCGACCAGAAGGTCGGAACCATTGTGTGGAGTCCGCTGGGATGGGGCCGCCTGACCGGAAAGATTCGGCGAGGCCAGCCGCTTCCGGAAATCAGCAGGTTGCACAAGACCTCGGAGCAAGGTCCGCCAGTCGATCAAGAATACCTCTACCGTGTGGTCGATGCACTGGATGAAGTGGCGCGGGAAACCGGGAAAACGATTCCCGCCGTTGCACTGAACTGGCTGCTGCAACGGCCGACGGTGGTAAACGTTGTGGTTGGGGCTCGCAACGAGCAACAGTTGCGGCAAAACCTGGAAGCGGTGGGATGGAATCTGACGACGGAGCAAGTTGCGAAGCTCGACAAGGCGAGCGAGACGACTCCGGTCTACCCCTACTGGCATCAGCGGCAGTTCCGCGCTCTAAATCCTTGGCCGGTGCCTTACTACAGCTAACAACGCAAGGATCTGAATTCACGGGGCGTTGGGGGCGTTGCGGGGGCACGGCGCACGGCGTTATGCTCGACCGGAGGCAAACTGGCGCGCTACACGCGCATCGCATCCCCAGGGACTCGCCAATGACTTCGGCCCGGATACCTACAATTCTTGTGTGCCTGGCAGGCTTCGCCTGGATCGTCGCCGGCGGGTTCGGGCAATCCACAAATAGCGGCAATACGCCGCAGAAACAGCCAGCCGCCGCGCCGAGCCAGGATGCTGGGGCCGACGCGCGGCTGACGCGCGGCAAAAAGCTGATGCTGAAGGACGGAAGCTTCCAATTAGTGCGGAGCTACGAGCGGAAGGGCGACCGGGTGCGGTATTACAGCCTCGAGCGCGGCGACTGGGAAGAGATCCCGGCGACGATGGTGGACTGGGATGCCACGGCGAGGGCGGAGGCCGATGCGGATAAAGTGGACGCGGCGCTCGTGAGCAAGATTCATACGCAGGAGGAAGCCACCAAAATCGAAACGGTGCTGGATGTCGATGCGAGCTTGCAGGTGGCGCCAGGAGTGTTTCTGCCGCCAGGGGAAGGGATGTTTGCGATCGAAGGAAGGTCGGTTATGCCGATCCCGCAGGTGGGCTCGGAAGTGAGGACGGACAAGAAAACCCAGCTCAAGCGGATTCTTTCACCGATTCCGATCGTTCCGAGCAAGCAGAACATAGAAATTCCGGGCCCGAGGGCCAAGCTGCGAGTGACGACACCGGTGCCGGAGTTTTACTTGCGAGAGGTGCAGCCGGACTACGAGAGCGACTCGGCGCTCGAACGGACCCGCCGGCAGAGTACCACCGGACCCGAAGTGGAATTGATTCGCGCGACGGTGAAGGGGAATAAGCGCTTGCTGGAGTCGATTCGCAGCTTGTTTGGCGAGAAAGTGGGAGACGAGCGCAAGACGATCTCTATACAGCAGTGGGAAGTCGCACGGACCGTATATCGATTCACGCTGAGTGAGCCGCTGCCGCCGGGGGAGTACGCGCTGGCGGAGATTTTGCCGGATGGGTTGAACCTTTTTGTGTGGGATTTTGGAGTGGACGGCGGTGGCGCGACCCCGCCAGCGAAGCATTGAACCAGCGAACGTCCTCGGCAGCGGGAAGAAAGAGCAGGAATTAACACAGAGGGCACAGAGGTTGGAGCACAGGGGTCACGGAGAAGAAGGTTCCCGCGAAGCCATCCAAACATTAAGTGACTGAAGCACTGACTTTGAGATTCTGAGGGCAATCCTTCCATTCCATCCCTGCCTCTCCGGACCTAATTCTGGTCCTCGGACTCCGAGGAGCAACGCCGGACAGGTGCGTGCAAACCGACATGTTTTCTTGTTTTTTCGGGAAACGAAAGGCGGCTGGGTCCGTCTTTACCTATAGCTGTCTATGGGAGAGGCCTTGAGCAAGCCGAAAAGTGACGTTCTGCAAGGTACGTTGGCGCTGCTGGTGCTGAAGACGCTGGCGCGAGGGGCGATGCACGGTTACGGGATCACGCTCCATATCCAGCGGGTTTCGAGTGATGTTTTGCGGGTGGAGGAGGGTTCGCTGTACCCGGCGCTGCACCGGATGGAACAGGACGGATGGATCAGCGCGGAGTGGGGGATGTCTGAGAACAATCGGCGCGCCCGCTACTATCGCCTGACCGCGACCGGCCGGAAGCAGCTTGCCGAAGAAGAAAAGAACTGGACTCGCTTGACGCAAGCCGTGGCGAGCGTCCTGCAAGTGGCCTGAAAGAAGGGTGAGAAATGTCTTGGACTACACGCTTACGGGGCATGCTGCAATCGAAGAAATTGGACCGGGACCTGGATGAAGAGCTGAACGCGCACATCGAGATGCGGATTCGGGACAACATCGCGAGCGGCATGACGGCGGAGGAAGCGCGGCACGACGCGCGGCGGCGCTTTGGGAACGCCACGCTGATGAAAGAGGATACGCGGGCGATGGATATCGTCGGCTGGATGGAAGCCCTGGGACAGAATCTTCGCTACGCGGCACGGATGCTGCGGCGGAGTCCGGGCTTCACGGTGGTGGCGATCTTGACGCTGGCGTTGGGGATCGGCGCGAACGTCGCCACGTTTACGGTGGTGCGCGCGGTACTGCTGAGCCCGCTCCCTTTTCCGCACCCGGAGCAACTGGTGCGCGTGTACGACGACCTGCACGGATCGAATAGCCAGGATGTGGGAATGTCCGTGTTGGAATTGTGGGACTTGCGCGACAAGTCTGGCGTCTTTCAAGACATTTCGGTGATTTGGTCCTTCGACGCAAACCTCACGGGGGGAGATCATCCGGAGCGGGTCGCGTGTCTCGCGGTAAGCCCGAACTACTTTACGATGCTCGGCGTGACGCCACAGTTGGGGCGCATATTCACGCCGCAGGACGCACAGCCTGGATTCACGGACGGGGAGCTGATCAGCGATGCGTTCTGGCACCGGATGTTTGGGGCGGACCCCAATGTGATCGGCAAGAAGATACGCATCGACAACGACCTGTATACGGTGATCGGCGTCCTTCCGCCAGGGTTCCGGCATCCTGCCCGCTCGGCGGAGAGCGAAGTAGAGGACTTTTCGGCCGCTGGTTTTAGCGGGGCGCCATTTCCCGAGCAGCCGAAAAGGTCGCTGAGGCTTTTGCCCGGAGCGATGGGACGCCTGAAGCCGGGTGTGAGCTTGGAGCAGGCTCAGGCGCGGCTGAATGCGCTGTCGGCGGAACTAAGCCAGGAATATCCCACGGACTATCCAGCGGCGGCGAAGTGGGCGCTGCGAGTGGTGCCGGCGCGAGAAGATCTGGTCGGAAACATGCGGACGGAGCTGTTCGTGTTGTTTGGCGCGGTGGCCTTCGTACTGCTGATCGCTTGCGTGAATCTTGCCAACCTATTGCTGGCGCGGTCGGCGGGGCGGCGGCGCGAAATTGCCATCCGGCTGGCACTCGGGGCGGGTCGGGCGCGTTTGATCGGCCAATTGCTGACCGAGAGCGTTTTGCTGGCTTCTATTTCCGGAGGAGTCGCGCTGCTGACGGTAGTGTGGCTGAGAGGGTGGTTATTGAAGCTGGCTCCCGAGGGACTACCGCGACTGAACGAAGTGAGCCTGAGCGGAGGAGTATTGCTGTTCGCGTTGGCGGTGTCGATTCTGACGGGCGTGATTTTCGGTTTGGCGCCGGCGCTGCAGGCAGCGCGGCGCAACCAGGTGGCGGAGCTAAGAGAAGGGAGCCGAGGGACGGGGTCGAGCAAGCATCAGATGAAGGTGTCGCGGGTGCTGGTCACGTGTGAGATTGCGCTTTCGTTGGTGTTGTTAATCGGGGCGGGACTCCTGCTGCGGAGCTTTTGGCACTTGCTGGAAGTGCGCCCTGGGTTCGAGCCGCATCACCTGGTCACGGCGAAAATCTGGATCGCGTATCCCAATGACATCGCACAAAATCCTTATCGCACGGTTGAGGCACGCGGGGCGTTTCTACGCGGGATTCTGCGGCGGGTAAGCGCGCTCCCGGGTGTGGAGGAAGCCGCGCTGGGGAGCGGGAACGGGCTGCCGATGGAGACTACTCCGAATCAAGTTCTGTTCACGATCGCTAAGAACGCGGCGGAGTCCGAGCGCGTTCCGACGGCCGAGTATTCGACGGTTACGCCGGAATATTTCCGCGTGCTGAAAATTCCTTTGATTCGCGGACGAGTTTTCACGGAGGCGGACGACAGCAAGGGCCAGCCGGTGGTGATCATCAATGAGACGCTGGCGCGGCGGTACTGGCATGACGAAGATCCGGTCGGGCAACAGATCCGGCTGACGCCTGGGCAAACGATAAGTGGCGCAGAGGAACCGTGGACGATGATCGTGGGCGTGACCGGTGACATCAAGTCGGACGGCTTCGATGCGGCGAGCGCCCCTTATTTGTATTACCCGACGTATCAGCGCCCATCGTACGCATCGGTGGTGTATTCGCGCACCGCGGACGACCCGGGAACTCTGGGGGATACGATTCGTCGCGAGGTGCAGGCCATCGACCCAAGTGTTCCGGTATTCGCGGTGCGGACGATGGATGAAGTGATTACGAAATATCTGGCGGACCGGCGGTTCGCGCTGGAACTGCTGGGTGTTTTCGCGGGAGTGGCGCTATTGCTGGCGTCGATCGGAATCTACGGCGTGATGACATACACATTCAGCCAGCGGACGAAAGAAATCGGCATCCGCATAGCCATGGGCGCGCAACGAAGCGACATTCTGCGCATTGCGGTGGGAGAAGGGGCGCTGGTGGTGGCCATCGGTGTGGTTGCGGGACTCGCCGGGTCGGCGATGTTGACCAGGTTCCTGCAGTCGATGCTGTTCAACGTGAAACCGACGGATCCGCTTACGTACGCGGCGATCGGGGGGTTGCTGACTGTCGTGACGCTGCTTGCGTGCCTGGTGCCTGCGCATCGGGCGACGCGCGTGGACCCCTTGATTGCGCTGCGGCATGAGTGACTGCGTGGGCGGCGAATTCTGATGGAACCCAACAATCACGTTGTACGGGTTAGTGCTTGTTCGCAGAAACACGCAAAGGAGAATGAACCCATGAAGACGAACCACCCATTGCTGGCCATGACACTCAACCGCTGGAAATTCAAAAGATGGACTGTTTGCGGCATCGCCCTGGTTTCCTTTGCCGCCGGATCGCTCATTACTGCCCGCCTGGCGCACCTGAACCAAGTGAGGGCCGATAGCAACCGCGTCTTCGAGCTTCGCGTTTATCATGCGGTGCCGGGCAAACTGCCGGCGCTGGAGTCACGGTTTCGAGACACGGCTTCCAAACTACTCGCCAAACACGATCTGAAGGCAGTGGGTTACTGGGTACCCGAGGATGCTCCCGCTTCGGACAACACATTCATCTATATCTTGGTTCATCCCAACCGGGAGGAAGCGAAAAAGAACTGGGACGCGATGTTCGCCGACCCGGCGTTTCAAGAGATGATGAAATCCGAACAGGCCGACAAGCTGGTGGAAAAAGTGGACTCGACGTACATGCATCCGACGGATTTTTCGCCCATGAAATAGCGCCGGATGTGATAAGTCCTTGTTGAATCTAGGGCCTGCGCACGACGGAACTGATCGTTGCGGCGAACCTTGCGATTAGCTCGCTTTTTTCTGCGAGCTTGTTCCACACAACACCAATGCGCCATTGCGCTTCGGGCATGTGGAGATCGTGAAAGCGGACTCCCGGGACGTGCATGCGCAGGGCGGAGCTGGGAACGAGAGAAACGCCGAGGCCGGCGCGAACGAGATTGAGGATGGTGAACAGTTCGCTGGCTTCCTGAACGACGCGAGGGGTGAAACCGGCCCGGCGGCAAAGGTCGGAGACGTGATCGTGGAAGGTCTCGGAGACCGAGCGCGGGAGGCAGATGAAGGGACGGTCGCGCAAACAGGCTAGGCCTTCGCTGGATTTGTAGGGTACGGAACGCGGCGTGGCGGCCACGAGGCGGTCGGAGAAGAGCGGGCGGGTATCGAGCTCGGTGTGAGCGACGGGCAGGCGCACGATGCCGATGTCGATCTTGCTGTCGAGGAGGGCGGCGATTTGCGATGGCGTGGACATGTCGCGCATCTGGAGCTCGACGAGCGGATTGTCCCGGCGAAAACGGAGAATGGTGCGGGGGAGAACCGCGGAAACTGAGGCAATGCCGAAGCCGATGCGGAGAGTGCCGGCGCGGCCTTCTACCGCGGCGCGCGCGGAATCGAAGGCGAAGCGGGATTCTCTGGTCAGCTTTTCAGCGAGGGGAATGAGCACGCGGCCCGCTTCGGTGAGAGCGACTTTGCGGCGAGTGCGAGCGAAGAGCGGGCCGCCAATTTTTTCCTCGAGGCGCTGGATTTGCTTGCTGAGGGCGGGCTGAGAGACGAACAGGCGTTCCGCCGCTTTGCGGAAGTGCAGCTCTTCGGCAAGGACAAGGAACGGGCGCAATTCATCGTATTGCAGATACATAATCACAGATTATCACAGGCTGAATATAGATTCATTGGACGAAAGACTGCCTTCCCAGGAGAATTTGGTTGGAGGCAAGGAGAATGGCTGGCGAAAAACATAAGAGCAACGGGAGCGGTTCGCGACCGATTCGCGCGGTAATCCTGGATTTTGGCGAGGTGCTGTGCTTCCGGCCCGAGCCGGAAGCGATGGGCCGGATGGCGAAGCTGTTTCGGATTGCGCCCGAGCGATTCCTAGAATGCTACGTGCCAACGCGCGGGCCGTACGATCAGGGGCTTTTGACTCCGCAGGAATATTGGATGGAGTTCGCGCGAGTCGCCGGAGTGACGATGGATGCGGCGCGCGTTGAGGAGCTGCGGAGGATGGATACGGCGATGTGGAGCCGCATCAACGTGGAGATGACGGATTGGTTGGAGCAGCTGCACGAGGCGGGGCTGACGACGGCGCTGCTTTCGAACATGCAGCACGACATGGCGGCGCATGCGCGGAAGAACTTTGATTGGTTGCAGCACTTCGATCATCAGATCCTGTCGTGCGAGTTGCGATTGATAAAGCCGGATGGGGCGATTTTCCGGCACACCGTCGAGCAGGTTGGGGTGAGGCCGGAGGAGATGCTGTTTGTGGACGACCGCAAGGAGAATGTGGAGACGGCGCGGGCAGTGGGCCTAAAGGCAATTCAATTTGAATCGGCTGAACAGTTGCGATCGGAGTTGAAAGAGATCGGGTTTGACATTTTGCCGGGAGAACGGAAGACGCTGCGACGGGCTGTGGCGACGAAAAGGAAAACCAGGAATTAACACAGAGGCCACAGAGGAGAAGGAGAACGGGGAGCTAGATGCCGAGCGGGCGAATCTGCACGAGACCCGACGCCTTCGCTCGGGCCAGCATGCCGGCGGAGACGATGCCGGTGCGGACGAAAGATTTTTCGCAGTCGGCGGACGAAGGGCCGCGCATGTTGCCTTCCATGTAGGCCAGGCCCGGGCAGCGCGTGCACGTGCCGAGGTGGTTGCAGGACGAGCAGGTGGTGAGGTCTTTTCCGCGAATCGAGCGGACTTCCAGGAGTTGCGGTGAATTCCGCCAGATGTCGAGAAATCTTTGCTCGCGCACATTGCCGCAAGAGATGGGGAACTGCACGCAGGGATAGAGTTCGCCGCGCGGAGAGACATAGCAGGCGGTATGTCCTGCGCTGCAAGGAAGACCTTCGAGAGTGTCTTCGTCCACGGGCGGTGGCGGGGCGCAGAATTCGGCAACATCGCCGACCAAATCCGGGTTCTGGAAGACGCTTCGCAAGCTGCTGGACGGAAGACGCAGGCGCAGCACGGAAGTGTCTCCGCTCATCATGGGCGTGATGGTGGGATCGAGGGTGTAGTGGGCTCCTACTTCGGCGGCCAACCGGCGCACGCCTTCACTGTCGTGAAGATTGCTCTTCATCAGTACGTTCGCAAGGGTCACTTTGAGTCCATGCGACCTGAGCAGGCGAATGCCGGCGAGGGTGCGGTTGAGCGAGCCGGGTAGTTTGGAGATGCCATCGTGGACCTCGGCGCGATGGGAGTACACGCTGATCTGGACTTGCTCGACGTTCAATTCGCGAAGGCGCCGGGCTTCTTTTTCGCGGATGAGGACGGCGTTGGTCTTGAGTTTCACGTTGAAGCGCAAAGCGCGGGCGTACTCGATGATTTCAAAGCAGTCGCGCCGAACCAGGGGCTCTCCGCCGCTGATGGTGAGAAAGAAGACACCGGCCTCGGCGAGCTGATCGAGAAGATTCAGGATCTCGGCAGTGCTCATTTCACCGTCGCCGTCGTGATCGAGGTAGCAGTGCTCGCAGCGCTCGTTGCAGCGGTAGGTGACGTCAAGATGGACGCTGATCGGCACGCCGCGGCCTAGCGCCTTTTGATTGACTGCAGCCATGAGGCTCATGATTTTTTCACACTCTCCAGCGGCGCGTCGCAAACGGGCTCATCGGACAGCAGGAGAATCCCGTAGCGGGACAACTCTTCGGCGAGCTCCACGGCGTCGCGATAGGCTTGTTCGGGTTCCACATCAAATTCTTGGCAGACGTGAAGCTGCACAATTTCGGAAAGGGGCGTCTTGCCGTCGGCAGCCAGCCAAATCACCGTGGCGGTTTCGTTCAGGCTGAAGAGCGTCGAGTCGGCCGCGGACATGATGATCATTTCTCCGCCAAGCTGGCGGGCGGCCACGGCGCTGCTTCGGGCGATGTATTTGTCGTTCATCTGATTTGTTCCAGTGTAATTTGCCCCGGTGCGATCTGCTGCGGGGCGATCAGCTCCCAAGCGCGCGCATCGGGCGTAAAGATCAGCCGCGAAACCTCGACGCGGGATACGAACTCGAGGACCGAATCAAAAACGCGCCCGACCATTTCTTCTTCGTGGGCGAAAAACAGGATGTGGCG
This sequence comes from uncultured Acidobacteriota bacterium, assembly GCA_963735525.1. Taxonomy (GTDB): domain Bacteria; phylum Acidobacteriota; class Terriglobia; order Acidiferrales; family UBA7541; genus Acidiferrum. The sequence goes on from CAVTLQ010000008.1 coordinate 78,554, forward strand.
CATCAGCGCTCGCGCCGCGTCTTTCCGCGCAATGGATTCAATCCGGTTTTCCGGACCTTGCTCGAGCAGATAGAGCGCATCGATCGGCGCCGAGGTATTTGCGCCCGAGCGCGCCAGTTCGCCGGCGAACGGGGTGCCATAGGCGCGATAGCCGCTCGCGATCCGGCGGACGTAGGAAATTTCATCGGTCAGAACGATAGCGTCGTGTGGGGCAAGCCGCGCCATGGTGGTCTTGCCGGCGCCGGAAACGCCCGCGAAGAGATAGGCGGCACCGTTGCGAATCGCGCTGGCGGCATGCACCAAAAAGCCGCCTTCTTCGGCGAGAACGAGCGAATGCGTGATGCGCAGCACGGTATCGATGGAATAAGGATTGGGGCACTGGCGAATCCAGCCGCGGCCGGCCCGGGCATCCCAGGTGGCGCGGAAGTCGCCTCGCCGGAAGCGCCAGAGAGAACCCTCCCTGGTAACCTGGGCGTCCTCATCGGATGGCTCGCCGGCTGGATCGAGTTGAATCTCGAAACGATAGGTGGGCTCAGAACGCGGATTCACAAAGCCGGCGTAGCGTTTTTCGAGGAGCGCGCAGAATTCCGGATTGCTGGGCTGAAGAAGGATGGGGATTGCGCCAATCTCCACCGCGACCGATGGCGATGCCCGACGGGAAGACTGAACGCAAGCAGGCGCCGAGATTGCCGCACTCATCACAAGCACTCCAGAACGGGCGTGGCGGGATTTCCGTGCGGTTCGTGAGTGCGGCCAAGAAGCCGCAGACGCAGCGAATGCCGCCGCAGAAGAGTCTTGGCCAGCGCGTTGGAATTGCGCACCGCCCAGCGAAGGAGCTTGGTGGAAAAACCCTCAATGCGCGCGAACTCGACCGGTTTGCCGTAGCGAACGATGGAAGTGACGCGGCCGAGAACCTGGCTCTCGTCCAGGGAGGGATCTTCGTCCGGGAGCGCGTCACCTCGCGTGGCCAGGACGAAGCGGTTTCCCTGGCGCCATTTGCGGATTAGGCGATGGGCCCAGAAACGGCCTTCACGCAACGCCAGAACGATGTGACCGTGCCGGGCCTCAGCAATGACCTGGGAGCGCACGGTAAGGAGGTCGCCCGGGTAAATGGAGGGAATCATGCTGCTGCCGCGGGCGACGAAGCGAACTTCGCCGAAACGTCGCAAAACTTCGGCGGCCAGGTCGAGGCGAACCTCATCGGAGGATGGGCGAGCGTCAGCGGCGATACATGCTCGTGTCAAGAATTCTTCCGGTTGAACTTGCATTGCCGCTGTGTTGTCGAGAGCTTGCCGCAAGCCAGGGCCATGGTTTCAAAGACCTTTTCGTGCTGAAAATCGGGTTTCGTATACGGCCGTTTTCTTTTTTCGGTCAGACCGGTCGATTCGTGCTTGCTGTGGGACCGCTCGTCGTGGCTTTCGTTCATTGCAACCCCGCTTGAGTCAACTTGATGGCTGTGTTGCTTCCCCGAGAACCGAAATAAATGCTGGCGGCCTGCGCGCTGCCGCTGGCATTGTCCACCACCATGCCGGTGAGTCCGGTGCTCGAATTGGGGATCGTACCCGTCGCCGGATTGGTAACGCCGGCGGCGAATGTGGCGAGAGTGTTGAGATTGGATCGGCCCAGATTGGTCGGACCCAGAAGCACGGCATTAAAGAGCCAATCGTTGGTTCCCTTGAATTCGGTCAGCGGCGCGTACTCGCCGACTCTGGTGCCAAAGCTGTTGGTGTTGGTGGGAGTGCCGGTGGTCATGTTTCGACTGGTGTCGAAGGTCGCGCCATAGAGAACCAGGTTGGCGCCGCCAGCATCGTAAGCGGCCGCATAGATCACCCAATTGGTGGAAGTCGCACTTGAGAAATAAGCGTCGTTCATCGCGGGAGCATGCATGCTAAACAAGTTGGCGCCGCCAATGGTCGCGACGCGTACTGCGCTGAGGTCTGTATGGGCCTGGATCAGGACGGCGCTCCCGGTATTTGGCGTGGCCCCGGTGCCGCTGACGGCATAAATGACGCCGTTCCCGCCGTCCACGATGGGAGACTCCACAACACCGCCGGTGGCGGACCCATTGCCAACTGCAATCGACGGGATCGTCAATGCCGCTCCGGTAGAAGTGAATCCGTAGATTTTTCCGTCCGAGCATCCGACAAAAACGTTCTGGGTATAAAAGTCCTGCACCGGGCCGGTGAGCTGGCCGGTACAAACACTAACAGACCCGGTGCCGCCGGTTCCCCAGGTGGTGTCAAGGCTGGGCGAGGCGTTTCCACAGGACGCAGTGGTGCAGAACACATTCTTGATCCGGAAGAGGACACCTGCATCGTTGCCGACGTAAGCAGTGTCATGCGCGTAGTCGACGTAGGGAGACGAAAGGGTGTCGGTGCCCGTGGTCGAAGAGCCGAGCGCTAGGTCCGTTGCAGCTCCGTTTCCACCGCTGGCCACAGGCGCGGTCGTCGAAAAGGCTCGACCGGTCGAGCCCCCGAAGATAATGGGCGCGCCAACCGTACCCTCGCTCGCAGGTGCCAGCACGTGAAACCGGGCCACGCTGCCGGCTGCGGACTCGACGAGGGCCACCTTGGTGCCGTCCAAGGAAAGCACCGGTGAAATGGGAACGGCGCCGGCAGTGTTGGTCTTGGTGGTGGCCGCACCTCCAACTCCATCTATGTTGTACCCCCAAATGACGGTAGCGGCCAGCACCGTATTGCATAAACCGTTTGGAGTGGTTCCGTTTGCCGTCCCACTGTAGAGATTATCCAGGGCGACGATGTTGGCCTGCGTTGCAGTGCCTGCTACGTTGATGGGGAATACGGCGAAGTCGCTGGTGCAGTTCGCGATGGTGATGGCAGCCGTGGTGTCGAAAGTAAACTTGGCGGGGTATTGACCGACGGCAGTGGAACCCCCGCCGAGACTAACACTCCAATCGGCGTGCAAGTTGCTGGCGCCACGGACGGGGAAGCGGCCTGGTCCGCCGGGGAAGCGGAACTGGAGGAAGCTTTGCAACTGGCGCTGCAGGGCTTCGCGCTGCGCAAGCTGGCTCTGCTGCTCCATTTCGCGCCAGCGGAACAGCGCTCTTGGTTCGCTGCGCGCTGCTTCCAGCGCGGCTAGGGTGCCGGAGCGCCCATACACGGCATGATGCGTAGTCCAATCGTGGAAACTGCCGGCATGCAGTTGAGCCGGACGGACGGGTGCGGGGGATCGTTGCCCTGCAAAGAACAGGGGCAGAAGGGCAGCCGGCAACACTAAGAGCAGGGCTATACGCCCGCTCCAAGGAAGGGGTTTCGTCATCGTTTCGCCATCGGCGAATACAGTTGTCAGTGTCTTACGGCGGGCGGGCCTGGTTTCAGGGAAAAGAGCCGATGTTGACAAAAGGTTACGGGGTTGTACCCGTACTTACGTAACGGTTTGAGGACAGCTTTGCGAAACTCGGAAACCCTTTAGTTTCGGACCTTTTCGGCGGGAGTGGCGGAGAAGATCTCGCGCAACATGGCGAGGACGTCGGAAATGCGGAAGGGTTTCTGCAGCCGGCGGGACTCTGCGGGGCCGGAACCGGGGACGTCGACCAAATCTCCCGTCATAAAGATCACCTTAGGCTTGTTCGGCCCCGCCGCGGACAGAATCTGCTCGGCGGCCTGCCTGCCGTCGGCGGCTAACCCTCCCCCGGACAGATTTACGTCACAAAGAAGTACGTCGTAGGAACGCCGGGAGACGAAGTCGAGCGCCTCGGCGGGGGTGGCGGCGCAATCGACGTGCAGTCCCTTCACCGAGAGCGCCTCGTCCAGAAGCATGCGCAGGCTCTCTTCATCGTCGAGAACGAGAATGGAGCGGCCTTTCAAGGCTTCGGAGGCGGCACGAAACAAAGGGGAAATCGAGAAGCCCGGATCGGTGGCCGGCGCCGCCGGAGTCTGTTGGTCGGCGGCGATCGGCAGAAACACAGTGAAGGCCGATCCTCCGGCGGGGAGAGCTTCGACGTTAATCGAGCCGCCGTGCTCGCGAATGATGGACATGCAGATGCTCAAGCCGAGACCGGTTCCTCCACCGGGACGTTTGGTGGTGTAAAAGGGATCGAAAAGGCGTGGAAGAGCCTCGGGAAGAATGCCTACGCCGTCGTCCTGAACGGTGACGGTAACGTGGCTGCCGGTGCGGGCCACGCGGATCTGGATGCGGCCGGTTTCACGGACTTCGCGGATGGCGTGCTCGGCATTGCTGATGAGATTCAGGAAAACTTGAATGAGCTGGTTAGCGTCGCCGATGATGGTGGGCAACGCGTTGTCGGGCTGGAACCCCACTTCAACGTTGTTGCGACGGAGCGAGTGATCATGCAACTGGAGGGTGCGATCGATCAAGCCGTTGACGTCCAGCAGTTTTTTCTGCGGCGCGGCCGGCCGGGAGAATTCGAGAAGATTCTGGACAATGCGGGCAGCGCGGCGGGCTTGGCGATGAGTCAGATCGAGCTGGCGCTTGGTATTGTCCTCCAAGCCTTCGCGCTCCCGCAGAAGCTCGGTGACGCCGAGGATCGCGGTCAGAGGATTGTTCAGCTCGTGGGCCACGCCGGCGAGCATCTGGCCCATGGCCGCGAGTTTTTCCGCCTGGATGAGCTGCTCTTCCAAACGCTTTAGCTCGGTGACGTCGCGGCCGGAAATAATCACACCATCGATCCTGCCGGTTTCATCGGAAAGCGGGCTGAAATGGCAGCGGATCCGGCGCCATTCGCCTTGCTTGTGGCGCACGCGAATTTCCAGTGAGGCAAAGGACTGGCGGCCACCGACAATTTCAGCAAAAAGAGCCTGGAGCGCCGGACGGTCTTCGATATGAGTGCGTTGGCCCAACTCTTGGGAGTCATACTCTTCGGTGTCGTAGCCGAGGATGTCTTTCACTCGAGGACTGGTAAAGGTGTAGTGGCCGGCGGCGTCCAAGACGAGAATAAGATCGGGGAAACTGTCCACCAAGCGGCGCGCAAATTCCTGCTGCTGATACAGCCGCCGCTCCATTTCGCGCCGTTCGGTGATGTCCATCAGCGCGCCGTGATAGCGCAGGATCTGACCGCTGGTATCGCGCACAACGGCGGCGGTGTTCAAACAAACGATGGGACTGCCATCCTTCCGGTAAAGAGTGATCTCCCGCCCTTGCAGCATCGGCTGGCTGTCAACTTCCTGGCGCAGAAGCCGGCGGTGCGTTTCGTCGGGCAATAGGTCGGCCAGCGTGCGGGTGAGAAGCTCTTCCTTGGAGTCATATCCAAGCATGCGAACAAGCGCCGGATTGGCGTCCAGAATACGGTCGTCCGGGGTAACGATGTAGATGCCTTCCTGAAGGGTCTCGAAAAGTTCGGTGAAGCGGGCTTCGTTCTTGCGTGAAGAGGTGATGTCACGCGCGAGGATGGTGACGCCATGGATCTGGTCGTCGCGGAGCATCGCGTGAGCCACACAATCAAAATAGTAGACCGTTTTCTGGCCCTTGAGGCGCACCTGGATGGTGCCGGTCCAATGCCGCCGCTCGAGGAAGCGAGGCATGGCCTGGTCAACCAGGTCGCGCCCTGCACCAGAGCTCTCCTCGAGAAAATCAGTCACCGGCTTGCCAATGATCTGCTGGAACGACAAGCCTACGAGATCGGCAAAGCTGCGATTGACGGCACGCACCTGGCCCTCGAGCGTGAGGGCGATCAGAATGTCGTCGAAGGAATCGATCAAGTCCCGGTAGCCCTGCTGGGAGCGCTCGATGACCGCGAAGAGCTGGTCGATTTGTTTGTCGGACGGCGGCGCGGCGTCGCGTTGCTCGATGCCCCGAACCAATCCGCGAAGCTCCGATATCTCCTGGGTGCGCTTCCAGGCGTACATGCCGAAAAGAGCTACAAGAGTAACCAGGCCGATCGGGAGGGCTTCGTAACGGTGCGCCAGCGACCGAATGGTGTCCCAGGAAATGACGGCAAACACGATCGAGAGAACGAAAAGCAGGAAAAAGGTAACCCGCCAGATTTCTTTCTGGCGCTTCTCGAACTGCTCGAGACGCTCGGAAACCGCCGGGCGGTGCTGGCGATCCGGCGAAGAGCCGTTCCCGGAACTCGAGGCTGGTTTGTTGTTTTCTGGCATGAGTTCCCGTCACACCGCTAGCGAGCCGGCGTTGACCGATCATTGACTATTCCCCATTGTAGAAACGCTTGTAACCCGCCAGCAACTACGGGATTGCGGGAAGTGCCCGAAGGATATCTGTACGCATTACGCACAAAAGAAAACGGCGCCCTCGACCGTGGTCGGGGGCGCCGTTGGCTCGCTGGCGGGAGGTGAATTCCTCCCGACAAGGTGGTTTAGCCTTCCGTGGCAGCGTCGGCTTCGGTGTCTTTCTGCAGGAAGTCGAGCGCCGCAGCTTCTTCGGCGGTGAGCTCGGCGGCTTCCGGAATCTCCTCGACGGGAGCGGGGATCGGCATCTCCGTCAGCAATTGAATGCTGCGGTAGTGCTCAAGGCCCGTTCCGGCGGGGATGAGCCGGCCCATGATGACGTTTTCCTTCAGGCCGCGCAGATAGTCGACCTTGCCGGCAACCGCGGCTTCGGTGAGGACGCGGGTGGTCTCCTGGAAGCTGGCGGCGGAGATGAACGAGTCGGTGGAGAGCGACGCCTTGGTGATGCCAAGGAGCAGCGGACGGCCCGTAGCCGGGCGGCCACCGTCGGCAATGACGCGGTCGTTCTCTTCGCGGAAGCGGAACTTGTCCACTTGCTCCTCGAGGAGGAACGAGGTGTCGCCGACGTCCTCAACCTTGACCCAGCGCATCATCTGCCGGGAGATGGTCTCGATGTGCTTGTCGTTGATGTTTACGCCCTGCAGGCGGTAGACCTCCTGAATGGCGTTGACCAAGTACGATTGCGTGAACTTTTCGCCGAGGACGGCCAGCAAATCGTGGAGGTTGAGCGGGCCGTCGATCAGGGCCTCACCGGCCTTGACGTGGTCGCCTTCCTGAACGTTGATGTGCACGCCGCGTGGAATCGAGTACTCCTTGGTGGTCTTGCGGTCTTCGCTCTCGACGTAGATCTTGCGCATGCCCTTGGCGATATCGCCATAGCGAACCACGCCGTCGACCTCGCTGATGACGGCGGGATCCTTGGGCTTGCGAGTCTCGAAGAGCTCCACGACGCGCGGGAGACCTCCGGTGATGTCTTTGGTCTTGGTGGTTTCCCGCGGGATCTTCGCGAGCACGTCGCCGGCCTGGACTTCGTCGCCATCCTTAACCATCAAGTGGGCGCGCGAAGGCATCAGGTACTTCTTACGGACTTTACCGGAGGAATCGCGAACCAGAATGGCCGGCTGATGCTTTTCATCGCCCGGAGGCAGTGTGACGACGTCCTGCGAGAGGCCGGTCACTTCGTCGACCTGCTCTTCGATGGTCAGACCGGGCCGCAAGTCGTCAAACTTCACGGAACCCGCGGTTTCGGTGAGGATCGAGAAGGTGAACGGATCCCATTCCGCCAGGATCTGGCCGTGGTTGACGGTTTCGCCTTCGACGACGCGGAGGCGCGCGCCGTAAACGACGTGGTAGCGCTCCTTTTCGCGGCCCTTTTCATCGACGATGGCGATGAGGCCGGCACGGTTCATGGCGATGGATGAGCCGC
>CAVTLQ010000009.1:0-34566 GCA_963735525.1 uncultured Acidobacteriota bacterium
TCCCGAAGTAGATTCTGTGATGACTACCAAGATTTGTGACCTTCATCACAGACTTCGCGACGACTTAAAGTAGATATTTTGCGCCGGCGGCGTCTCTTCCTTGCGATACCGCTAGTTAGGATGGGGGGGTGTCAATGCCTCGGTCGGCTTACCCGAGAGTTTTACTCGCTTTGACCTCGGTTCTGGTCTGGGTTCTAGTACTATTCGCTTCCGTTGCTCCCGGTTGGGCCCAGCAGCCAGGAAGCAAGCCTGACTCTTCGAAGCAAAACAAGAAATACGAGCGTCCCACGGATGCCTCCCTCTACGTGGGTTCGGAAACATGCAAGACCTGTCACGAAGACATGCCTTCCAAGGGTTTCTTCAAGAACTACGAGGACTCGCCGCACTTCGTGACCACGCTCGACACAAAGAAAGGGCCGGAGTGGCACGGGTGCGAAGCCTGCCATGGTCCCGGAAAAGCGCACGTCGATGGCGGCGGCGACAAGTCGAAGATTTTCACGTTCAAGAATGCCTCCGCACAGGAAATTAGCGCGCGCTGCCTCGACTGCCATCAATATGGCGAGGAGCACAGCAATTTTGGCCGCTCGGCACACCTGCAGAACAACGTCGGTTGCACCGATTGCCACGACCCGCACCACGCCAAAGAGAGTCAGTTCTTGATGAGGGACAAGCAGCCGCAGCTCTGCTACGGCTGCCATCTGGAAACGAAGCAGCAGTTCAATCGGACGTTTCACCATCGCGTGAACGAAGGGTTGGTGCAGTGCAGCGACTGCCATAATCCGCATGGCGGATTTCTGACGCGGCAGTTGCGTGCGACCTCGTCACAAGACGCGGTTTGTTTCAAATGCCACACCGACAAGGCAGGGCCGTTTGTGTACGAACACCCCGTGGTTAAGACGGAAGGCTGCGTATCCTGCCACACCCCGCACGGGTCATCAAACCCACGCCTGCTGAAACGTAGCCAGGTGAACCTGCTGTGTCTCGAATGTCATTCCTTCAACGTCGACGCGGGAGCCCCATCGACCCCAACGTTCCATAACCAGGCGCAGAAATACCAGGCTTGCACCCTGTGCCACGTCGCCATTCACGGCTCGAACTTCAGCAACGTGTTCTTCAAGTAGGGGGCAGTGCCATGCGTGAAATCACCAGCGTGCAAAGGAACTCCTCCTCTAAGTTGACCCCGCTTCTCTGTCTGCTGGCGCTTGCCGCTGCTCTTGCCTCCGCACCACTCGCGCGCGCGCAAGACGACGAACAAAAAGGCATCGACCAGGGCAACTACAATATCAAGCAATCGATCGAGTTCGGCGGACGTTTCACGAGCATTGGCGGCGACACGCCGACGTACGACACCTTTGTCAACCTGCAGCAAGGTCCCCGGCTACTGGGATTCACCACGGAAATGCAGTCCCTGGATCACCATGCCACGCTCTTCGACAGGTTGTACTTCAGCAATTCCGGGTACGGCGGGGATCCCAATGACGTATCGCGGCTGCGTATTAGCAAGAACAAGTGGTATGACTTCGACGCGTTGTTCCGGCGCGACGAAAACGCATGGAACTACTCGCTGCTGGCAAATCCTTTGAATCCCACAACGGCGTTTACGAATGGACCGGCAGGATACGGCCTGCCCATTTGCACCAGCTGCGTCATCGGCAACTCCCCGCATCTGTACGGAACACAACGCCGCATGAGCGATTTCAACCTGGTGTTGTTGCCGCAGTCGAAAATTCGTTTCCGAATGGGATACTCCCGGAACATCAACGAAGGTCCATCGCTCACCACGATTCACCAGGGAACGGAGCAGTTACTCTTCCAGGAAGAGAAAGACACCGTGAACGCGTACCGGATCGGCGTCGACTTCAAGATTTTGCCTAAGACCAATATCAGCTACGACGAAATTCTAAGCTACTACAAGGGCGACACAGGCCAGACCGACAACAACCAGCAATTCTTACTCTCAAACGGCACGCCTGTGGACCTGGGCGTTTCCTTCAACGAAGCAGCAGGTCAGCCTTGCGCTGGAACCTTTCTCGCAGGCGGGCTGGTGAACCCAACCTGCAGCGCGTACATTGACTATCTGCGGCATGGACGTGCCCGGACGAACTCGCCGACCGAGCAATTGAGCGTGCAGTCCAGTTTCTTCAAGAATTGGGACCTGTCCGCGAAAGCCAGCTATACCGGCGGCGATATGAACGTTTACAACTGGATCGAGTCCTTGACCGGCAGAGAGGCGCGGACGAATCTTTACAATCAGACCAACACCGGCCCGGTCTTTGGGCGCCATGTGGCGGCGAATGCCGACTTCGGTGCGACGTGGCGCATCACCGACCGCCTGAGCTTTGTGGACTCATTCCATTTCTCCAACTGGCATAATCCGGCGGAGTTCGATGATTCAAGCTGCTCGTTTTTCACACCCAGCCTGATTGGCGCGCCCAATTTCTTTACTCCCACTGCCACGCTGCCCGTTTCCATTCCCTGCGCCCCGCCGTCAAACGGTGTGGCGGGAACGCCGGTCCACAATAGTTCTTCCGCGCCCGATATCTCGTTTGCGGTTTCCAGCCTTTTCCTGAAGCAGGATGAGAAGACCAACCTTGCGGAATTGGAGTATCAGTTTTCGCCAAAACTGGGTGTGCGCGCGGGTTTCCGCTACCGTCATCGCTCCATTGATGACAACGATTATGAAACCACTACGGACATATTCTTTCCGAACAACGCGAACCGGGGTGCCTGCGCCCTCGTCGGCGGGGCACTCCCTGCCGGCTGCACGCCGGACGGCGATGGCTCCTTCACTTTTGTCACCCCAAGTCCAACTGCCAGTCCGGACGAGACGCTGATCAACGAATACTCCGGGGTGTTTGGGATATGGGCGAGGCCGGTGAACCACTGGAAGATCAGTTTCGACACGGAATTGATGAGCGCGGACAACTCCTACACACGCATCAGTCCGCGGCAAACGCAGGAATATCGGCTGCGCACTACCTACAAACCCGCAGACTGGATCAACGTGAACGGCTCCATCACCATTTGGGAAGGCCGGAACAACGTGTTCGAGGTGAACAATCTCCAGCACAACCGCGTGTACGCCTTCTCCACAATGCTTCAGCCCAACGAAAAAGTTGGCCTCGAGTTGGGCTACGACTACAACGACGTCTTCTCGCAGATTCTGATTTGTTTCACGAGCAGCGCCGTGGTCACCGGACCTTCCACAGTAACGTGCACCGGCGTGCCCGGTTTGGTCCAGGAGCTTTCTACTTACATAAACAAGTCGAATTTCGGCTACTTTGATGCTTCCTGGACGCCCTTCCGGCGGTTGACCGCGCGGCTCGGCGCAAATCTTACCGGCACCTCCGGCAGTGCGCTGATCAGCATTACGCCGAACGCGCCTTCGGGGCCACTGGACTCAAAATACATGCAGCCCTTCGGTGGAATCGACTACCACTTTGCAAGAGGCTGGACGGGGAAGGCCTACTGGGGCTACTACGGCTACCACGAAGACGAGAGCAACGTGGTGCAAGATACTTTCGCGCCGCGGAATTTCCGCGCCAACTTGGTCACACTTTCGCTACGATACGCTTTCTAACCGGGCCGGGGCCTCAGCCGCGCCTCGAGCCTGGAATTTCTCAAGGAGGAAATGCACCCTATGCGAAGGAACTGGATTCCGGCAGTCATTCAGGGAACGTGTGTTCTGGGTCTAGCCGCTGCCCTCAACCCGGCCGCCAAGGCGGACGACAAGAGCCCAGCGCTATACAAACAGAAATGCGTTGCATGCCATGGCGCGGATGGCAAAGGCGATACGCCCGCCGGCAAGAGTCTGAAGGCCGGAAGTTTTGCCGATCCGGAAGTCGCCAAGGCCAGCGACGACGATCTTGCCGCCATCATCGACAAAGGCAAGGGCAAGATGCCGGCCTACAGCAAGAGCTTGAAGCCCGATGACATCAAGGCAATGGTCGCTTACGTCCGCAGCCTGGCAAAATAATGCCGCCGTTCTTGATTCTTCTCTTGATCGCCTTGAGCATTGCTCTCGTCGCCGTTATTGCGATCCGTCCGCAGATCACGGCGACGCGCGGCGGGAAAATCGTCACCTTTCTCGCGCTATTTGCGATGCCGCTTCTTTGTGTCGCCATGGGAGCTTCCGCACAGATGGAGCGCTCCAAGACCACCGCATTTTGCCTTTCGTGTCACATCATGGAGCCGTACGGAAAGAGCCTGCTCGTCGACGATCCGCAGCATCTCGCTGCCGCCCATTTTCAGAATCATCGCGTCCCGCCCGAGGAAGCCTGCTACACGTGTCACACGAACTATGCGATGTTCGGCGGCCTGAAGGCTAAGCTCGGTGGTCTGAGGCACATTTACGTCTACTATCTCGGAACGCCCCCCGCCCCCGAAAACATCAAGCTCTACGAGCCCTTCAACAATCGTGAGTGCTTGCACTGCCACCTCGGCGCGCGCTCCTTTGAGGAGGGCGCCGTACACACTGCCGATCCCAACCTGATGCTGGCAATCAAGACGAACAAGATGTCCTGCATTTCGAGCGGCTGCCACGATACCGTGCACAACGTGGCCACGCTGAAAGACGCCAAGTTCTGGAAGGAACCAAACTGATGCTCGGCGCGAATCACCTCGAAAAGAAGCTGCAACTCTCTGGCGTCCTTCTCATCCTCGGCCTGATCGTCGAGGCAGCCTGTCTGCTGGCTCGTGGGCCCATAGCGTTCATGGTCTTTGCTGGCCTCGGAGGCTTGTTGTTCGCCGCCGGCATGCTTCTCTATCTGTATTCGCTCGTAAGCACGGAGGCCGAGCCTTCCGGAAAATAGCCGCGCGCAGCGACGGTTGCCGCTGACACATTTCACCTGGAAAACCAGAGGAGCAATTGGTAGCATCCGCCCATGCTCAAGCTACTTCTAGTAACGCTAACCTTTTTCGCTGCCATGCCCCCCACCGATCTCCCAACCAAAAAATATCTAGACCTCGCCGCAATCAAAACGATGGTCGCCGCTGCGGAAGCGGAAGCAAAAAAACGAAATGTGGAAGTAACCATTTGCGTCGTGGACGAAAGCGGCAATCTGCTTTTTCTGGAAAAAGCGGATGCTGCGCCGCTCAATACCATCCAATTCGCGCAGAAAAAGGCCCGGCACGCTGCATTCTACAAGAGTCCCTCAAAAGATGGCGCCGACGCGCTGAAAAAAGGCAATGTCGACGTCCTCGCTTTTCCCGACTTTTTCCCCAACCAGGGCGGGCTGCCCATTCAGGTCGACGGTCGAACTCTCGGCGGTATTGCCGCCAGCGGCGCGAAATCTGAAATCGACGAAGCCATCGCCCAAGCGGGGCTCGACGCTCTCCTCAAGAAATGATTCACGCAAAATCCATCTAACAATTGCACTGACCTCTCGGACAGGTTATCAGTGCGCCGTCGCGGGTGAGCCTGCTGACGGAACACGCCAGAGACGCGAGACACTATCTTCTGACGGTCCGTGGAAGGTGTCTTGATGAGCTTCTGCGCCAGGACGATTGCGGCGAGCGCAACTGCGCTCTTTTTCTTCGCCGCATGGCCCTGCGACTCGCGCGCTCAGTCCGAGCCACAAGATGCGGCGAAACTAGAGCCAAGTCTCCCAAGTGGCCGCTACGGTTGACGCTGGCGCCGCCAAGCCATCGCTCGAAGATACTGCGATCAACCCCAACCCCGCCAAGAGCGAAGAGCCGCCGAAACGCATGTTTGGCATGATCCCAGACTTTGAAAGTGCCAACGACACGCTGGAAAATCAAAAACCCCTGACGGTCCGCGAAAAATACATCCTCTCACTGCACCAGGCGTTCGATTTTAGCTCCCACATTGGCGACGCGTTTCAGTCGGCGATTCAGCAGGCGACCAACGGCCAGCCGCACTTTGGACAGGGCTGGGGCGCCTATGGCGAGCGCTTTGCCGCCTCGGAAGCCGATCAGATCACCGGGAGCGTTTTGATTTACGGTTTTCTCCCGCGGTCCTGCACGAAGACCCGCGCTATTTCCGCCAAGGCAAGGGTTCGGCGCGCTCGCGGGTATGGTACGCGGTCAACCGCACCTTCGTTACGCGCCGCGATGATGGCGCCAACGAGTTCAACATGTCGGAAACTGTCGGTCAGCTCGCGTCGTGCGGCATTTCCACGACCTACTACCCGGCGCGGGACCGCAGTGTTAGCGGCGTTTTCCTAAACTGGGCGGTCAATCTCGGCTACAACAGCGGCTACAACATACTCACCGAATACTACACGGATATGCTCAACGCGTTTTTCCACCGCCACAAGAGCGCCGCCGAATCCACGATCTCCAAATCGCCCTAGCCAACGATTAGGCTGATTCCTTGCGCCTGGTTCTTATGACGGCGCGGACTCGCTCAGCGCCAGTGCAGCACAGCGTCTCCCACTGGCCCGATGTCGAGAGACAACTGGCGCTCGGGACGCGAGCAATCGAGCATGGTGTTCGCCTGGTAGAGATCCTGCACCGGCATGCGGTAGGGCGGATCGGCAACGCTCACCTGCAGGAACATCGGACCCGACTTCGCATTCTCCAGCGTCGAGACGCCGTCCTTGGTCCACAAAGACTCATTTTCACCGTTTACGATGAGATCGAACGCCCTTGAAGTAGCCTTCTTCGCGATGTATTGCACCTTGAATAGTGACCGTGCACGCACCGCCCGGCACCGCGGCTGAGGCGTCCGCTTTCGTGGCCGGCATCTGCGCCAGAACTTGCGCGCGGATCGAGGCCGCCATGTTCAGCGCCACCTTCCCAAGCGGCTGTTTTTCGAACGGCCGGCTCCCGTTCGTTCTGGCCATCGCGCTGTAAAGATCTCGGCTGCGCCGCATCGTGTTAGAAGCTCCGCTGCCGTAATCGAGGCCGCCTTTGGCCGCGTCCAGCAGAGCATCGTTGTGACTTATTTTGCCGCTATAGTTGGACGTCGCGATATCTTTCATTCCTTGCGCATCCACGAGCTTGGCTTCCAGGTGCAGGATGAAGTCGCCCTTCTGCGGCTTGTCCGTCGGCTGCAGTGTGGCCACCAGCAGCGTGCTGACCCCCGTGGATTGCAGGTATTCCGCGTCCGATTCCGGCATCAGCGGGCTCGAGAGGCCGCCGGGATTCAACAGCATCACTTCAAAGGGTGCGCCGTCCAGCTTTTCGTACACCATCGCCGTCAAATTCTGCGCAAACTGCTGGCCGAAAGAATCTCCCGACGTATCGAAGACAGGCATGATGCCGAGAATTTTCTTCCCGCTATTCTCCTGAGCTTCGGTCCGAGCGCAGCAAGCCAACAGCAAACACGGCAAGGAAGATCCGCGCGAATTTCATCTTTTATCCCCCTAAGAACAGCGGGAGGTGCGGCTTCACCGCGTACCTCCCGCCTTGGACAGAGTCTAGTGTGGTGTCGGCGCCGCTGCCGACGTCTTCTTGACCGCGAGGCTTCGCAGGCGTCTTGGCCGTATCGGCAGCCGGCACGGACCTGCTGCCGTCCGAGCCGCCGGTCGCGCGGGCCACGACCTCCGCGGCGCTTGCTTGGCTAGTCGCTCCTTGCGTAACGCTCAACGACTCGACGTTCTTTGTGCTGACAACCCCTGCCGGCGGAACGTACCAGCTCTTGTCGCCGGTCAGCAGGAAGTAGTCATAAATGATGTACATGTTCGGAGGCAACTGACCTGCGTGTTGCCTTTGGTAGAGCGCCACGTACGTCTTGAGCTCCTTCCTGGCCTGATCCTGCAGGCTGGGGTCGTTCTGCGAGAGTTGGAAGAGCGCCTGTTCCAGGTGCGGCTCGGCATACGCCCCGCGGTCGGCATCGTATTGCACGGCCTGGAGGAATTCGCTCATCGCCTGCTGCTTTTCCTCCTGCGTGCGCCCGGTCGCGACCATCACTTGACCCAGGTAGTAGTGCGCGCGCGGATCGTTCGAGCGCAATTTCACCGCTTGATCCAGGTCATCCCTGGCTTCGTCGTAAAGATCGTAGTCCAGCGCAATCACGCCGTTGTCGCGTTTAAGCGCCGACATCAGCAACTGGAACTCCGGACCGGAGCTCGTCAGTCCCTTCTTCATCCTCGCTTCCAGGTCCGCTTTGTAGCTCGTGGTGATCAGCTTGGTAATCGTCGCCTGGCGTTCCCGCGTGCGTGCCGGATTCCCAATGAAGCCGAGACCCACGCGGCTGTCGCGTCCCACTAGGTTGTCCAGCCGCGCGTACATGCGCGGGATTTCGCGCGCGTCGTAGTTCTGGTCCAGCATGTACTTCAGTCCTGCTTCGTCCGCTTCGTCCTCATAGACCGCGGACCATTCCGTGGGCTGGAATTTGTTGCGGAACAGCAGCGCTCCGGCGATTCCTCCGCCGGCGCCGATGCCCGCTCCGATCAGTGCCCCGGAGTACCCGCCGACGGCCCCGCCGATCGCTGCGCCTCCAAGCACGGACGCTGCGCCGAAGATCGCGCGCTTCTTGCCCGACGTCCGCCTGCTTTTCCTTGTCAAATTCTTCTTCCAGTATCTCGTTGCGGATGGTGTTGTACACGTGCCTTTTTTCGACGTGGGCGATTTCGTGGCCCAAGATGTAGGCGAGTTGCGCCTCACTGTCGATCATGGAGACCAGGCCGGTGGAAATATAGATCGTCCCGGTCGTTAGCGCTTCCGCTCGCGGCACCGGATCCAGCAGCAGCCGGAACGAGTACAGGTTCGGTGAGCCCTGCGGAACGATCTTTTGTCCCAGCGTGTTCACGTAACGCTCCAGAATCGGGTTGTTGTACAGCTCGCCGAAGTTTTGCCGGAACGTAGCCAGTTCCGACAAGGAAAGCTCCCCGATTCTCGACGACTGGTTCACATTGAACGCGAATTCCATGTCCGCCCGCCGGCGCGCGTCCCAGGTGTCCTCGATCTTGTGAATGACCTCGGGACGCTGGGCGATTTCCGCCAATTTCTTTTTGTCTTTGTCGTTATACTCGGTCGCCGTCTGGGCTAGGAGCGGCGATGTCGCCCACCACAGGGCGCACAGAAATATCGCAAATCGAGCGTAAAGTGAGGGCCGAATCATAATTCCTCCTGTTTCCTGCGAAAGGCGCTGCAATTCGGGAGTGTGCTTCGTTTCCGGAAATTCCGCCAAAAACAGCACTGGGAAGAAGGCTATCACGGGTCTAATACCGCGTCCTGGGATTGTCAAGCGAATTGCTCCGATTGCACAATGACAACCAAAGGAAGTTCCGCTACTATTCCTCTAACTTGCTGAGCCCGACTCGGTGATATCGATGCGCTTCAATTCAGGTCTCTCGTCCGTTTTGCTCGCGATTTTGCTCTTCTTGCCTCTCAGCCCGGCGGACAACACCGAGCCGATTACCCTGGAGATTCCCCAGCTGCAAATGCAAGTCGATCCTGACGGCGGCGTCGTCATTCCTTCCCCCGACCTCGATCAATTGCTCATCCACGTTAGCAAGTCTCCCAGTCAGGTGAGCCCCGGCAGCATCTACGCCAAGGTCAACACCGATGCCGCCAACATGATCATGACCACCACGACCATGGCCGACGGCATTCTCTGCAAGTTGGATCTCGGTCATCGCGAGGGTTTCCGGCTTCGCAAAGGCCGCAACTCCATCGAAATCTCTTTTACCGACTTGCGGCAGCGCGTTCACTACGCCTCGTTTCTCCTGCAGACCTCGGAAACTTCCCCTCCGGACCGCAAGCACCCCTCGATTACTCCCGACCGCGCGGCGGGCGACAAATACGCGGTCGTCGTCGGCATCGCCCGCTACTCGGATTCCAGTGGCGGCATCACCAGCCTGCAGTTCTCCGACCGCGACGCCCAGGAATTCCGCGATTTTCTTCTCTCACCCGGCGGCGGCTCCTTTCCTAAGGACAACGTCCGCCTTCTGTTGAACGAAGATGCCACCTCTCAAAATGTCCGCAGCGCCCTTTTCACGTTTCTAACCAAGGCTCAGCCCCAGGATGAGGTCGTCCTCTATATCGCCGGCCACGGCGCTCCCGATCCCAACGATCCGCGCAATTTGTATCTCCTCACCTACGACACCAAGCTGGACGACATGGGCGGCACCGCCTTCCCGATGTGGCAGCTTCAGGATGTCTTCACCCGGGTGCTCAAGGCCAAGCGCGTGGTCACCTTCGCGGACACCTGCCACAGCTATGGCTTCAGTGGTGAGCGAGGTCGCGGCAAGAAAACCAACAACCTCGTCAACCAATATCTCTCGCGCTTTGCCAATGACTCCGATCGCGCCGTGATTACCGCCAGCGATATCAGCCAGCTTTCCTACGAGTCCGACAAATGGGGCGGAGGACACGGCGTTTTCACGTTCTACCTCCTCAAAGGCCTGCACGGCGAGGCGGACTTCAACAAGGACGGCACGGTGACGGCAGGCGAGCTTTTTTCCTATATCCACGACAATGTGGACAAGGCCACCGACGGCAACCAGAGCCCCATGGCTCTGCCCGGTCTCGCCGAGCGTCTCCCCCTCTCAGGTGTCGGTCTCCGCAAGTCCGCTAGTGCCGATTTGTCTACTCCAATCCAGCTTTTTCCAAGCCTCTCCCCCGCTCCTTCCAAGTAAGCTAGTGGGTAGCATCCGGCCGGCTCCGGGTCCGGAGCACGTCCGGTCTCCTTCTGATGACGGAACAACCACAGACGCCAGCACAGCGTAGCTCGACGCGCACTGTGCGAACGCCGGCAGAAAACTCTTTCCGCTCCTGGGCGGTGATAGCGGCGTTGTCGCTGTTGATTGGCGCGATCGTCTTCGCGATGGATCGGCACGGCTACCTCAGCGCTCCAAACCTGAGAGCCTACGACTTTATCGTCGCGCTTCAGCATCCCGAGCCTCCCAGCAGTGTGGTTTTCAACGTCGATTTTGACGAAGCCACTGTCACTCGCTACAACGCCTTCCCCATCCCGCGTCTCCTCCTTGCTGATGTGATCGCCAAAATTGCCTCCGGCAACCCTGCAGTCATGGGCATCGACGTCATCCTCGATCAGAAGCGCGTTGAAGTGGACGACCTCCATCTGGCGAAAGTGATCGACGACGCCGGCAACGTCATTCTGGTCAGCGAGTATGGTTTCGGCGGCCACCCGCCCAACGAACCCGCTTGCCATCTTTCAGAAGGCTGCCGCAGGCGTGGCCTTCGGGGATTTGCCCATTGACGATGACGGCTCCGTGCGCCGCATGTTCCTCCGAGTCACGACGAACACGTACAAGGCGCTTTCTCTGCCCGTTGCACTCGCGGATATCTCTTCCGGCCAGCATCTGCGTCCCGGCGGCCGCGGTTTTCTCCTCTTCGGCTCGAGAAGGCTTCCTCTGGCCAGCACCCTCCCGGATACCGCGTGGATACACTTCCATCCTTCCGCTCCCACTCGCCTCGTTTCGGTGCAGACGCTTCTCTCCAACGGCTTTGACGCTTCGATCTTCGCGGGAAAGATCGTTCTCGTCGGCCAGTCCAGCGAAAAAGGTAGAGACCTGTTCGCTACTCCGGTGACCCGCGCGGGCGTGGAGATCGCGGGACGCTACCTGCTTTCGGGCGCGGAAATTCACGGCGCTGCCGTCACCTCCCTTCTCAACGGCAACATCCTTCGCACTCTGCATTCGTTTCCGCGC
Source organism: uncultured Acidobacteriota bacterium (assembly GCA_963735525.1). Taxonomy (GTDB): domain Bacteria; phylum Acidobacteriota; class Terriglobia; order Acidiferrales; family UBA7541; genus Acidiferrum. The sequence goes on from CAVTLQ010000009.1 coordinate 11,583, forward strand.
ATGAGCCTTGGATTCTTGCTCGGCCTTGCCGTCATCGTCCTCGGATTTCACAATCGCTGGTATGTTGCACTCGTCACTTGTCTGCTCTTTGCGGCATGTACGTTCCTCGCGGCTTTCCTTCTGTTCTCGCGATACCACATCTGGATGCCTTTCGTCTCCGTCGAAGTGTGCCTGCTCGCCGCATTGCCCGCGGGTCTGGGTTATCGCTCGGTCGAAGAGCGCCGCCTGAAGCATCTGATGGAAGGTGAGCGGCGCCAGCTCATGGGCCTGTTCGAGCGCTATGTTTCCGCCGACGTCGCCGCGGAAATCTGGAAGAATCGCGACGCCATTGTCTTGGCCGGCGAAGAGCGTGTCGCCACCATCCTCTTCTCCGACATTCGCGGCTTCACCTCCATGACCGCCGGTGTACCCTCGCACCAAGTCCTCGCTTGGCTCAACCGCTACCTCACGGTGATGGGCGACGTCATCAAGAAGAACCGCGGCTTCCTCAACAAGTTTATCGGCGACGGCATCATGGTCGTCTTCGGCGCCCCCCTGAGCGAAGGCCCGCACGAAGACGCCTGCCGCGCCGTGCGTTGCGCTGTCGAAATGCTCGCCCGTGTTGACCAATGGAATGCCGCGAAGGCTCCCGGCGACCCGCCTTTGAAAATCGGTATCGGCATCCACACCGGTCCTGTCACCGCAGGCAACGTCGGCTCACCCGACCGCCTGGAGTACTCCGTGATCGGCGAAACCGTGAACCTGGCTTCGCGTCTGGAAGCCCTAACCAAGGAATTCAAGACTCCGCTGGTTCTTAGCCCCGCCACCTGGGAGTACATCCGGGGCCAGTTTTCCACCGTATCCTTGGGCGATGCCCAAGTCCGCGGATTCACCAACGCGATCCCGCTGTATAGTGTGGAATCATCAACTGCAATCGAGGTGCATCAATGAACCGTATCCTCCGTTCTTGTGCGTTGCTCTTCTTGCTGGTTCCGTTGACCTGCGCGCAGCAACCTGCGTCCAACTCCGATCCATCCGCGGCCAAGCCTAAGCGCAAACTCGACGCCGATCTTTCCGGCTTCGATGTTTCCGGCGACAAATCCGACAAGAAGGTTTCAACGATGTTGGGAGGGAGCCGCACCGCCGCCGTACCGTCGGCAACTTTGCTCGCGCCGCGCCGCGCCAAGTTTTACGGCGCTTCGGCTTTATTTCCATGGACCTTCGCCGGCCACAACGAAGGCTACATAATCCTGATTACCGACGAAGACGAAACGCAGCTCGTCCGCCAACCGGTCAAGGAGCCGCGCTACCGTTTCGACCCCTCCAAGACGAAACTCCAGCCCGGCGAAACCTACTACTGGCGCGTTCAGGTGCTCCCCAACACGTTGGCCAGCGATCCTCTGGAATTCGTCGTCGTTTCCGCGGAGGAGCGCCAAGCCATTGACAAAGCTCTCGCGGCCATTCCGTCCGGCGATGCCTACCAGTCCGGGCTCGCGCGTGCCCACATCTTCACCGACCATCGCCTGTGGTTCGACGCTCTCGGCGCCTACGACGAACTCATCGCCAAATATCCAGCCCGCTCCGAGCTTTACGAAGAACGCGGCACCATCTACGCCCAAATCGCGGTCACCAAGCCGCTCGCGGACGCCGACCTTGCGCGGGCTGCGCAACTCAGCAAGTAGGTTTTGTGGCAGGGCCAAAGGCGACGCCTAGCCGCCACATTCCAGACGCAAGCATCATGCTTGAGCCGCTCAAGCATTAACTGGGTGTAACTCAGACTTGCTGGCCGGCTTCATTGTCTCGTAAGACACTGAAATTAAAAGGCTTAAGCACTGTTCGTGGAAGGAAGGCGTGACGCGCCACCCCTTTCTTCAAGCGAGGAAATTGTGGGATTTCGCCGACACAGGCTATTTCAGGGATGGGCCACGGGCGGGGTGAACGGAGCTCGCACAGCTTGATCCGTGCGTACGACAACACAAGAGTGACCCCGAGCTAAGCAAAGAGTTAGGGCCGCTCCAGGAACTCCCCCAGCAGCATGTGGAAGTGATGCACGCCGTTCTCGCGCTTCACCGAATACCTTCCCCGATCGTACGTCGAAGAGCGCAGCCCGCGTTGCACGCTCTCGCAGAGTCCGATGTCTTCCTGCTGCACTTCATCGCTGAAGGCAATCGCCTTCGTCATGCGTGCTTGAACCTTGTCCGAGCCAATATCGTGAAAGAACCACTCGAAAATGGTCAGCGTCTTCTCGTGCGAAATCGGCACGATCACGTTCGTTGAAACATTGTCGGGATAGATGTTCAGCATCAAGTTCGGAAAGATCCAGAAATACAGCGCTTCTTGCAAACCGGTTCCCGGTGCGTAAAACCGCTCCCCGGCTTCTTCAGGCTTCATCGCGCGAATCGGCGCAAACTGCTGCGAGTGATAGCGGAAGGTATCCGTGCGATAGTGCGCGTAATCAATCTCGCGCATCAGGCCCGGATGCGCGATCGGAATGTGGTAGCCCTCCAGGTAGTTGTCCACGTAGACTTTCCAATTGCAATCGATCACATAGTCGCGGCGTTCCGCGAATTGCAACCCGTCGAACTGAAATCCGCGCGCCTGCTCGGGAATATCCCCCAGATAGGTGGCCAGCGGCTCCGCATCCGGATCGAAATTCACAAAAATAAACTGCTCCCAGGTTTCCAGACGCAGCGGCACCATGCCCATCGCGCTGCGATCGAAAAACTCCACGCCTTCCACATCGGGCGTGCCGATCAGGCGCCCATCCAAAGTGTAAGTCCAGCCGTGGTAACCGCAGCGCAGCACACTCTTGCACCCGCTGCCGGACGCGATGGGTCCCGCGCGGTGCCGGCACACGTTGCTGAAGGCCCGCAGCGTGCCCTGTTTGTCCCGCACGACCACGATCGGCTCGCCGCACACATCCGCCGTAAAAAAACTTTCCGGATCGGCGATCGTGCGCTTCACGCCGTTCACCTCGCCGCAAGCCTGGCTCAGCGTTCCCACCAGTTGCCACGTCCGGCGAAAAATTCGCGCTTTCTCGATGTCCAGCACCGCAGGATCGGTATAGAAACGTGACGCGAGCGTGTGAGCGCACTCGATCTGTTCGTTCACATCCAGGCGCAAAGGTTTTGTGGTCATGAAGGCTTCGTCGTCAAATAATGTTCTGCGCCGCTATATCCAGCAGTCTTCCGCGGGCCTTAGAACTTGCGGGTTTCCTGCCGCGACCAGCGCTCCACTACGATCTTCGACTCCGTATAAAACTCCACCCCGTCGCGGCCCTGTCCATGCAGAATCCCATAAAAACTCTCTTTCCATCCGCTGAACGGGAAATACGCCATTGGCGCCGCCACTCCGATATTGATGCCGATATTCCCCGCGGGCGCTTCGTAGCGAAAACGCCGCGCCGCCGCGCCGCTTGTCGTAAACAGCGATGCCTGATTCCCGTACGGGCTGCGGCGGATAAATTCCATCGCATCATCAATGGAATTGGCGTGAACCAGACTGAGCACCGGTCCAAAAATCTCCGTGTGTGCAAGCTGGCTGGAAGTCGGCACGCCATCCAGAACCGTCGGCTTCAGGAAATTTCCCGCCTCGTGACTCGGAATCTTCGCGTTTCGCCCGTCCACGATCGGCTTGGCGCCGTCGCCAACCCCCGTGCGCGATCAGCGATTCGATGCGCTGCTTGCTTTCGCGCGTAATCACCGGGCCCATTTGAACGCCGGCCTCGAGACCATTGCCGACCCGAATCGCCGAAGCCGCGTGCGCGATCGCGTCGCGGAAAGTTTTCTGCGCTTCTCCCACGGTCACCGCCACGGAAACCGCCAAACACCGCTGTCCCGCGCAGCCAAACGCGCTGTCGCTGATGATCTGTGTCGCCAGTTCCATGTCCGCATCGGGCAGCACGATCACATGATTCTTCGCTCCGCCCTGACACTGCATCCGCTTGCCGCTGGCCGCCGACCGCGTATAGACATGCTTCGCAACCGGCGTCGAGCCAACAAAGCTGACGGCGCGCACTTGTGGATGGTCGCAGAGCGCGTCAACAACCTCTCGCCCTCCATTCACCAGGTTGACCACGCCCTTCGGCACTCCTGTTTTCTCGATCAGCTCAATCGCGCGCCGCATGGTCAGCGGCACACGCTCCGAAGGCTTCAGCACGATCGTATTGCCGCACGCAATCGCATAGGGCAGGAACCAGAACGGCACCATCAGCGGAAAATTAAACGGCGTAATCGCCGCGACCACACCCAGCGGCTGCCGGATCTGCATTTCGTCCACACCCGGAGTTACATCCTCCAGGTTGTAGCCCTGCATCATCATCGGGATTCCGCAGGCGACTTCCACGTTTTCGATGGCGCGGCGCAGTTCGGCCTTGGCTTCCGCGAACGTCTTCCCATTTTCCGTCGTCGTCAGGCGCGCCAGCTCGTCGATGTGTTCCTCAAAGAGATTCTTGAGCTTGAAAAGATATTGGACGCGCTCTCCGGGAGGCGTGCGGCGCCAGGCAGGAAAAGCCGCGGCCGCGGCTTGTACGGCGGCCTCCACATCCGCGTTCGTCGAAAGCGGCGTGCGCGCCAAAACTTCAGCGGTCGCGGGATTAGGGACGTCAACATACTCCGTCGTGGCCGAGCGGTGCCAGGCACCGCCAACATAGTTTTGTAGATCGAGAACGTGGGTTGTCACTGCACTGCTCATGGCTTGCTCCTCACCCTGGGTAGTGGAATCCGGCGGGACGCAGCTACCGTACGGGAATTCTGCTCGCCAGACAGCTTACCAAAAGATTGTAAGGCGATATAGGCCGGGGCGGCAGGTGCGCAATTTGCGCTTCAACCCGGCATCAATCGAGATTCATCGAGCTATCGGCGTATCGCAGCCAACGCTTCGTACGCCGCTCCTAGCAACGGAGCCGATTCGTTCAATACCACCGAAACCGGAATGTTGCTGAGCAGGTTTTCGAATTTCCATTTGTCCCGGAACGCATTGAAAAATCTTCCATCTTTGATCTTTTCGATGATTTTCACCGCGATGCCGCCCGCTACATATACTCCGCCGAGCGCAAGCACCTTCAGCGCAAGATTTCCCGCCTCCGCCCCGTAGATGCTGGTCCAAAGATCGAGCGTCTCCACACAAACGGGGCACGTCTTGGCGAGGCCCAGCCGCGTGATCTCCGGCGCGGGATCTGAATCCGTATCCTCGAACGAGGGATGCTTGACTTCGGGCGCGAGAAACTCATGAAGGGTGCGGAAACCGCGTCCCGAGAGAATCAGCTCCCAGCTCACCTGTGGATAGCGCCGCCGCATAAAGCGCAGCAACTCGATCTGCTGGTCGGTATGCGGCGCAAAATCGGAATGGCCGCCCTCGGAAGGCACGATGCGATAGCGTCCGCCGTCCCACACCAGAATGGATTGGCCCAGTCCGGTGCCCGCCGCCAGCAAGGCGCGCGTCCCTCCGGGTTCCGGCTTTCCCGGATTGAGAACGGTGAACTCCTCGGGCGCAAGGTGCTCGATGCTGTGACCCGTCGCTCCGAGGTCGTTCATCAGAACGACCTTATCAACGTCCAGCTCTCTTTCCAAAATTCTGGCATCGACCGTCCATGGCAGGTTCGTCGCTCGCACGTGGTTGTCGATGACCGGACCGGCAACGCCAAAACCCGCTGCAACCACGCGGTCGGAAGACAGGTGCGACGCAGCCAGCCGCGAAAATTCCTTTACGATGAGGTCGAAGCTCGCGAATTCCTTGCTCGCGAACCGCTGCTTGAAAACCGTCGTGAGCTTCCCGTTCTTCTCCGCGAAAAGCGCAAGGTTACACTTCGTGCCGCCTACATCTCCAGCAAGGATCACCTATTCCCCCTGTTGCTGCGTTGCGCGTCGCGCTGTTTTTTCACGCACCTGGTGCAAAGGCTATGGATTGAACCACTGTCTGTCCTCGCGTTCCAGCAGAAGATCGGATTCGCGAGGGCCCCAACTTCCGGCCGCATATTGCGGCACGCTGGCGGTCTTGGCCGCGCTCCAAACATCCAGAATCGGATCGACCAGCGCCCAGGCCGCCTCGACGCTGTCTCCGCGATCGAACAGCGTGGCGTCGCCGCGCACGCAATCGCTCAGCAGCGTGGCATACGCGCTGCGTGCGCCGTCGCCGAACCCTTCCCGGTAGCTGAAATTCATGGTCACGTTTCCGATGCTCATTTCCGATCCGGGACGTTTCGCGCCGAACGAAACCGATATCCCCTCGTCCGGTTGAATATTCAAAACCAGCCGGTTCGCTTCCACGTCGCGGTCCCGAAATACGATGTGCGGCGCCCGCTTGAACTGAATCACGATCTCCGTGGTTCGCTTCGCGACCCGCTTCCCCGTGCGCAAGTAGAACGGAACTCCCGCCCAGCGCCAATTGTCGATCAGCAATTGCGCGGCGACAAACGTTTCCGTGCGCGACTTTGGACTGACGCCGGGTTCCGAGCGATATCCGGGAACCGGCTTGTTGTCGATGGCACCGGCCGCGTATTGTCCGCGCACCACCGATTGCGCCACCATCGCCAGATCGAACGGCCGGATGGATTGCAGCACCTTTAACTTTTCGTTTCGCACCGCGGTCGCGTCAAACGACGCGGGCGGCTCGACCGCCACCAGCGATGTCAGTTGCAAGACGTGGCTCTGAATCATGTCCCGCAGCGCACCCGCCGTTTCATAAAAGCCGCCTCGCCGTTCCACACCCAGCGTCTCCGCGGCCGTGATCTGCACGTGGTCCACATAGTTGCGGTTCCACAGCGGCTCGAAAATGCCGTTGCTGAACCGCAGCACCAACAGGTTCTGCACCGTATCTTTGCCGAGATAATGGTCGATCCGGTACACCTGCGACTCTTCGAAAACATTCAAGACCACATCGTTCAAGTTCTTTCGCCGAAGCGAGATCCCGTCCAAACGGCTTTTCGATGATGATCCGCACCCAGGAACCCGGCTTGCTGGGACGCGCGAGCCCGGCGTGCCCGAGCTGCTCGACGATGCTCTGATACACCTCCGGCGGCGTCGACAGATAGAAGAGCCGGTTTCCTGCCAGATTCTTTTCCGCTTCGAGCTCCGCCAGGCGCTTGGCAAGCTTGGCGTAATCGTCCGCGTTTCCATACTCACCGGCCTGGTAAAAAAGATTCGACGCAAACTCGTTCCACTTGTTCGGATCGACCGGCCCGATTTCCGACATGCTCTTGGCCGCTTCTTCCACCACACCCCGGAAGTTTTCGTCGCTCATCGGCGTGCGCGCAAAACCCAGAATGGCATAGCGAGACCCCAGCGAGCTGTGGCTTGCCAGGTCGAACATCGCAGGAAGGACTTTGCGCTTTGCAAGATCGCCCGACGCCCCGAACAAAACCACGCTGCAGGGTTCAGCTGCGCTTGCGGCTCCCGAACGGTTTGCATCCACGGCCGTTGTCTCCCCTCACGTCGATTCCAGGTGTTTCTTGCAGAATCAGTGGCGCTCGACACTATACCTCAACGTCGTACTTTTGCAGATCAGACCGGAGTTGCGACGCATTTTGATAATGGATCACGTTCATACCCAGCCGCCGCGGGCTCTCCAGATTCAGCGGCCGGTCATCGATGAACACACACTGCTCCGCCGGGCGTTGCGTGACCTCCAGCGCCACGCGAAAAATCAATTCTTCCGGCTTGCGCGAACGCACGTAGCACGAGCTGAAGAAAACCAAAAAATCTCTTCGCAGATCGAAGGCCTCGATGCGGTACTGGTTCAGCTCCAGCGGCTCGTTGTTGATGGCCCCGACAAAGTACTTCCCCGAGCGCGCCGCCAGATCCAGGATCGCGCGCGACTCCGTATATTCCTTCGACTGAGCGAACATGAATGCCGTAAATTCCTCGCGGGTGAACGAACGCGGCCGGTAAAACAGCGTTCGATCGAGATACTCATCCAACGTGGTATGCCCCGAGTCAAACGCGGGAAACGCCAGCTCGTGGCGGTCCTGAAACTCTTCCCAATCCACCTGAAACGCGGTGGCCGCCTCGCGGCGTGACCCGCGATCCCATCCATTCGTAAGGATGACGCCTCCGATGTCCCAGAACAGGGTGTTTATTTTGGACAAGTGTGCTCCACCTCCGCTTCGAAGGCTTCCTTCCGGGACACGAGTTTATCCTAAGAACCCGCGACACCCAGCACTTCAGCGGCCGGCGTTGCGGGTGTTTACCAGCGCTGGCTCAGCGCTTGCTGAACGGCCTGCTCGACATCAGCCAGACCTTGCTCCAAGCCCTGCGCGAGATGTAAGCGTACGACGAGCTTTTGGCGGGACTCCAGAGACTCGAAATCGCCCAACGCCAGCGCCAGTTGCAGTTGCCCGAACGTATAGCCGGCGCCGGGAATGACGATGTCCTCGGTCGGTTCGCTCGTCAGCATCAAGAAAAGTCCCTTCGCCGGTCCACCTTTATACACCTGTTCGAAATAGTTAAGATACCGCGGACCCGTACTCAGCAGCACCGGCATTCCCAGCCTCGCCGCGAGTTGCTCGCGAAGACGCCCCAAGGCTGCTTCCACCAAAGGCTGGCTGTTCATGAACGTAATGATTGCCAGATATCCACCCGTGTTCTTCAGCTCAAAAAAGGTTCGGAAGGCGTCGGCAAGGCTCAGCGTCGAAATCTGCTGCCGCGTCTCGCCCTCCGCATAGAGCTCGACGCCTTTCTCGCGGACTCGCACGGTCTTGGAAGGCAACTCGCCTTTAGCGACGAGCTCTTCCAGTATCTCCGCCGCTCGCTCTCTGCCTCGCCTGCACGTCGGGTTCATCAAACGGGTTCACGCCCAGCAACGCACAGGCAAGCGCCGTGGCGACTTCCCACTTGAACACCTCGGCGCCCAGCTCCATCGGCGAGTTCAATTCGATCGACACCACCGGCACCCCGGCTTGCTTCAACTGTGTTTCGGCTTCTTTGACTTCCGTGTGGTCATCCCCGCGCATGCTCAGAATCGCGCACACACAATCTCGCTCGTAGATTTCCAAGGGTTTCAGGAGTCCGCCGCAGATCGGAATCAGCCCCTGGCCGCCCTTGCTCGTGCTGGCGCCGACAAGCTGCCCGATGCGATACGTCAATGCTTCGAGGCTCTTCGTGCCCAAAAGAAGCAGCCTGTCTTGACCTTCGATTGCGCCCGCCGCCAACAATGCTCCGAGCATTAAGGCCGGATTCGCTTCGGGCGGCGCCGATTGCCGGCACAGATCACGCATTGCCATCGCGAGTGATACCAAGTCGGCTGGATCGAAGCGCCAAAGCGCGGACAGCAGAAGCCCGAAGTGAATCAGAGACGAGTAACGCCCCTTGATGCCCGGAGGGTCCCAAAACGCGCCACGAAATCCATACGATCTTGCATGCGATGCCAGGTAGGAGTTCTCTTCGGTAACGGCAATGAAACATCGTCCAGGATCGCGGCTGCCGTGCGCTCTCAATCGCTCGAGAAAATACAGCAGCAGCGCCTGGTTCTCGATGCGCTTCCCCGCCTTGCTCGCAAACACAAAGAGCGTCACTTCGAAATCCAGCTGCTCATCGATGCCGCGTATCGCAGCCGGATCGGTGCTGTCCAGAAGAAACACCCGCCTCCATCTCTTTTCGGTGGAAGCGTGCGCCACCGTTTCCGCTGCCAGGTTGGAATCTCCCATGGCCACGAAAACCACATCTTGAAAACCCTCGCGCTGCGTTTCGGTAACCAGCTCCGCCACACGCGCCATATAAGGACCCATTTGTTGCGGCAGGTCCAGCCAACTCAGATTCGCTCTGAGGTCTTGCTTCTGGCGGTCGTCGGCAGGCCACAGGGAGAAATCCTTTGCCCAAAGCCGCTCAAGCAGCTTGCCCGCAGCCAAGCGGCTCAATTCCCGCCGGCAAGCCCCATCCAACCTGCCTGGAAACAGCATCTGCTTAGGAAGTGTTATGTCGTTTCCCAGAGATTCCTCCCCGAGAATTCTACTCCGCGCTTTTTATAGCTATGTTAAGTAACGTAATGACGGTTGCTACTTTTACACTAGTCTGGACCTATTTCGAAATAGAGCCATCGGGGAATCCCTGATTCGCGACTAGGAATTTCCACTGCCTTGCGGTATCGTCAAGAGGCAGTGCGTCCGAGGAGATCGAGATGGCCAATGAATCCTGCGGTCCAGCCCAGCCCGCGAGTGGACCGGTCCAGCCTGGCACTCGCATGGTGCACTGCGTAAAGTTCGGCAGGGAAATGCCCGGCCTCGATCGCATCCCGTGGAAAGGCGAACTCGGCAAGCGCGTTTACGAAAACGTCTCGAAAGACGCCTGGAAGCTTTGGATCGAGCACTCCAAAATGGTCATGAATGAATACCGGCTCAACCCGCTCGACCCCGGTTCCCAGAAAATCATGGAAGAACAAATGGAGCAGTTTTTCTTCGGCGAAGGAGCCACACTCCCCGAAGGCTACGTCGCGCCCAAAGCCAAAGGCTAACGCAGTTCGTTCCAGTTAAAGTTCCCGCCCTGCCATCTTTACTCTACAATGCGCCGAGTCGCCGGATGTTCCACCGGCAAACGCGGCGTCAGCGTAAACTTCAACTTTGCGTGCGCCTCGCGCAGCGTCTTCTCCACTTCTCCTGGATCGCCCGCCCTCGCGAATAGAAATCCCAGATAGCTCGACCCTTCGGGCCACGCGGCGATGTGGTCGTGGATACGCGCGGTGATGTGCAATTCACTCACGCCTGGCGTTGCGCGCGCCTCTTCTTCCCCTTCCACTTTTTCCAGCACGCCGCTCCGTGGCACCGGGATCATCATCACGCCGGAGGCCAACTCTTCGCGCGGCCATTCACTGCCCGGCAGATCGACCGCATGACACAACAGCAACTCTTCCAGCCCAATCGTTTCCCCGCCCTCTGCATTCTGAAACCGCAGCGCCCGCGCGCAGAGCCCGCCGATGGGCCGCGGCGCAACCTCGAGCGGCCACACTCCTCCGTCATTGATGCGGAATTCCGCGTGCACCGGACCGTGCGTAAGACCCAGCGCTCGCGTCGCTTCCACGGCGCACCGCTCGACCTCTCGCCGTTGCGTTTCCGGCAGCCGCGATGGCGTGACGTACAGCGTCTCTTCAAAAAACGGTCCCTCGAGCGGATCGGGCTTGTCGAAAATCGCGAGGACCCGCAATACTCCATCGCTCAGCAATCCTTCCACCGCAACTTCCCTTCCCGGAATGTAGCCCTCGGCGATCATCTGATCCAGATTCGCCTCGCGCTTCGCCAAGATCTCAGGCGATTCCAGCAGCCGGCGAATCCTCAGCGTCGCACTCAGAAATTCCTCGCGGTCGTTCACGCGCACGACTCCCTGGCTCGCGGACAGCGACATCGGCTTCAACACGCATGGATAGGAAATTCCCAGCAGCGCCGGCTCAGGCACCGGCCGCAAAGAAACACTTTGAAACCACGGCACGCGCAATCCCGCATCGCGAAAGACTTCACGCATCCGCAGTTTGCTACGGCACGCTTCCGCCGCCGCCGGGTGGTTGTACCGCAGGCCCAGGCCTCGAGCTACATACGCTGCCGCAACAGCGGGCCTGTCACCCAGCGCAAGGATGCCATCCGCTCCGTCGCCGGCCCGCATCGCTTCCAGTACTTCGTACGCCGCCGCATCCGGCGATTCGAAATGAACCGGAATCGCGCGATCGCCCCACGGGTCATCCAGCTGGTGGCATCGGTCGGTGACAAAAGTCAGATCGACGCCCAGTTTCCGCGCCGCCTCGTCAAAGCTCCGCGTCTGGTACCCCAGCTTGCTCGCAAAAACCAGCACTCGCTTGGATTTTTCTACCATCTCGGGGGAATACCCACGCCAAATTCACAGGAGCAGGTCTCTCGCTGTTAGCTGTTCCCTTCCTGCCTGTTCCGAAACTCTGTGTCTCTGTGCCTCTGTGGCCAATCCTTCTTCTTCTTTCGCGCCAGTCACACAAACCCATCCGCAGAAGCAACCGGCTCGCTCACTTTCTTCCCAACGCTGCCAATCGAGACCAGTTGATCCGCCGTTGGCTCCGCGCAGCAATACCACGGCTCGCTCAAAAACGGCACCGCCGCCGCGGGTCGCGCGATCTCCAAATCCGGAGCGCTCATCCCCGCCGCCCTATGAGCCGCTATCCAAATCTTCTCAAACGCCGCCGCTCGCGTTTCCTTCTTTCGATCCGCCTCCGCCGCAATCGCCTGAACCGTCTCGCTCAGCGCGTCCAGCCGCGCATCCTCATTTTTCCACGGATACACCAGCGACTTCGCATCAAACGGTCCAACCATCCGCCGCACTTCCTCCAACTCCAGCAACCTCGATCCCTCCGGAATCAGCAGCCGAATTCCCAGCTGGATCGGCGCCACATTTTCAACCAACTCTTCTTCCTGCAAAACGCGCAGCAAGTCCAAATAGTTCTCCATCGTCGTCCACGGTGTGAACGCCACAAACGTCGGATGCAGCGTCATCCCGCACGACCGAAACGTTCTCGCCACATGCAGAAAATCCTCGCGCGTGTGACCCTTGTCCAGCCGTTCGAGAATCCCGTCGTCCACCGATTCCACCGCGCTGATCACAAACAAGCAGCCCGTATCGCGCAGCCGCGCCAAATGCGTCCTCGTACTTTCGCAGATGCTCGATCTTGATCGTCACGTCGTAGCTGACCCCCGGAAATTCGCGGTGAAACGCCTCCACAAGCTCCATCGCGTGCCGGATCCCATTGAAAAAGTCCGGATCGCCAAACGAAATATGTTGCGCCCCCGCCGCCACTTGCTGGCGAATGTCCGCAAGCACCACCTCGCGGCTCACAATTCGAAACACGCCTTTGTACACCGGCACGATCGGACAGTGCCGGCAAAGATGTTTGCACCCGCGGCTGGCCTCCGTCGATCCCACCACGCGATAGCCGTCGCCCGGAATCACCAGATGCGCATATTTCTCCAGCCCCGGCATCCCCGATCGATCCGGCACCTCAAACGCCAGCCGATCCAGCGATATCACGGCTCAATCTGCCCGGCACCCGAGCGCGACGTCCCCGCTGCCAAGCCGCTCCGCCAACCTCACCAACCCACTCTCAAACTCCCCGCCCAAGAATCGTCCCCACCCCCAGCGTCCGCAAATACTCCGCATTCATCGGCGCATAAAGCCCGTAACAACACAAATGCGCCCCAGGGTTCTGCTCCCGCAGCGAAGGAATCAACTGCACCGCCAGCCGCGTAGCCGTATGCATCGGCAAATAAATCGCAATCAATCCCGCGCCGCGAATCGCGCCGTCCTCGAGCGCCTGCCGCGTCAAATCGAAACACACCACAGTGTGCCCGCGCTTCCGCAGCCAGGCCGCCGGCGACACCACCCCAAACGGCTGCCGCCCCAGCTCATACGTCGAAATCAGAACAATCTTCATCTGTTGACAGTATACCGTTTGCCCTGAAACTCGACCGGCGTGTCATCCTGAGGACATCCGACGAGGATGTCTGAAGGATCTCAACCATAAATCTTTCGATCAATTTCTATTTCGCTCCATTCCTATATCGGGTGTCGGTACAGTTTTTGCCAGCCAACTGTCTTCAGGAAGACCTGTCTCCCGTCACGCCCCGCGCTGCGCGTCGCATTTTCGGCTATCATAGAGTTTGGCTGCACCCAGCGAAAGGACGGCCCGAATGGCCATCTCCGCAGGCAATTCTTTCAAAACCCGCGACACGCTCAACGTCGGCGCCCAAGCCTTCGAAATTCACCGCCTCGAAGCCCTCGAAAAGCAAGGCCTCAGCACTCTCGCGAAGCTCCCCTTTTCCCTGCGCATTCTGCTCGAAAATCTGTTGCGTTTCGAAGACAACCGCTTCGTTCACGCCGAAGACATCAAAGCCCTCGCCCGCTGGATTCCCAACGCCCCGCAAAAAGAAATCGCCTTCATGCCCGCCCGCGTTCTGCTCCAGGATTTCACCGGCGTGCCCGCCGTCGTCGATTTCGCCACCATGCGTGAAGCCATGAAGCGCATGGGCGGCAATCCCAAGCGCATCAATCCGCTCTTTCCCGCCGAGCTCGTCATCGACCATTCCGTGCAAGTCGACAGCTTCGGCAGCGCCAACGCCTTCGGCCTCAACGCCGAGCTGGAATTCCAGCGCAACGTCGAGCGCTACGCGTTCTTGCGCTGGGGCCAGGCCTCTCTCCTGAATTTCAAAGTCGTTCCGCCCGACACCGGCATTTGCCACCAGGTCAATCTCGAATATCTCGCCCGCGTGGTCTGCGCGATGCCCAGCGGCAACAAGTTCGAAGCCTATCCCGATTCCGTCGTCGGCACCGATTCCCACACCACCATGGTGAACGCGCTCGGCGTCTTCGGCTGGGGCGTCGGCGGCATCGAAGCCGAAGCCGCCATGCTCGGCCAGCCCTCCTCGATGCTCGTCCCCGAGGTTGTCGGCTTCCGCCTGCACGGCAAGCTGCGCGAAGGCGCTACCGCCACCGATCTCGTCCTCACCGTCACCGAAATGCTTCGCAAGAAAGGCGTCGTCGGCAAATTCGTCGAGTTCTACGGCACCGGCCTCTCCACCTTGAGCGTCCCCGATCGCGCCACCATCGCCAACATGGCCCCCGAATACGGCGCCACCATGGGCTTCTTCCCCGTGGACACCGAAACTCTCGCGTATCTCCAATTCACCGGCCGCTCTCACGAACAGATCGCCCTCGTCGAAGCCTATTGCAAAGAGCAGTTCCTGTTCCGCACCGACTCCACTCCCGAGCCGGCCTTCAGCGACAAACTCGAATTGGATCTCGCCACCGTCGAGCCCACCGTCGCCGGCCCCAAGCGCCCGCAAGATCGCGTTCCGCTGCGCCAGGCGAAATCCTCGTTCACCAAAGTTGTCGAGGGCACCCCCGACAAGCACGTCCAAGTTCGCAACAACGGCGACTCCTTCGACTTTTCCAGCGGCGCCATCGTCATCGCCGCCATCACCAGTTGCACCAACACCTCGAATCCTTCCCTGATGCTCGGCGCAGGCCTGCTTGCGAAAAAAGCCGTCGAGCACGGACTCCAAGTAAAGCCCTGGGTAAAAACCAGTCTCGCCCCCGGCTCCAAAGTCGTAACCGACTATCTTGCCGCCTCCGGGCTGAATACCTATCTCGACAAACTGAAATTTCACCTCGTCGGCTACGGTTGCACCACCTGCATCGGCAACAGTGGTCCGCTCTCCGACGCCATCGGCGCGGCCATCAAAGACAACAATCTCGTCGCCGTCTCCGTTCTCAGCGGCAATCGCAATTTCGAAGGTCGCATTCACCCGCTAGTCCGCGCCAACTATCTAGCTTCGCCTTTGCTCGTAGTCGCCTACGCCCTGGCGGGCCGTATGGATATCGATCTCACCACCGAAGCTCTCGGCACCGGCACCGCGGGAAAACCCGTGTTCCTCCGCGACATCTGGCCCACGCCACAAGAAATCGAATCCACCGTTCGCGCGTCCGTCACCACCGCCATGTATCAGAAGCAATACAGCGAAGTCTTCGAAGGCGACGCGCACTGGAAGTCGATGAAGGTCCCCGATGGCGACCTCTACCAGTGGGATCCCAAATCCACCTACATCAAGCTGCCGCCGTATTTCGAAAACATGCCGAAGACGCCGCCCGCGCTGGCCGACGTTCAGGACGCTCGCGTGCTAGCCATTCTCGGCGACAGCGTAACGACGGATCACATCTCCCCGGCAGGCTCGATCCCCGTGGATTCTCCCGCCGGCAAATACCTCATCGCGAACGGCGTAAAGCCCCACGAGTTCAACTCCTACGGCGCGCGCCGCGGCAATCACGAAGTCATGGTCCGCGGCACCTTCGCCAATATCCGCCTCCGCAACCAACTCGCTCCCGGCACCGAAGGCGGCTGGACTCTCTTTCTTCCCGGCGGCGAAAAAATGTCGATCTACGACGCCGCCGTAAAGTACCGCGAAGGCGGCGTGCCCCTCGTCGTCATCGCCGGAAAAGAATACGGTTCCGGCTCCTCCCGCGACTGGGCCGCCAAAGGCACCCGCCTGCTTGGCGTCCGCGCCGTCATCGCCGAAAGCTATGAACGCATCCACCGCAGCAATTTGATCGGCATGGGCGTTCTCCCGCTCGAGTTCAAGCAAGGCGAAACACGCGAATCGCTCGGACTAACGGGCCAAGAAGTCTTCTCCACCGAAGGCGTCGCCACGCTGGCCCCGGGGAAAGCAATCAAGGTGCGCGCAAAATCCCCCGACGGCAAAGAAAAACAATTCACCGCCACCGCCCGCGTCGACACCCCCGAAGAAGTCTCCTACTACCACCACGGCGGCATCCTCCAATACGTCCTCCGCCAAATGCTGTAGCCAGACCTGGATCAGAGATTGGCCCAGCCGTCTCGGTGAACTCTGCGTCTCTTCCTCTCCGCCCTCTGCGTTAAGTCTTTTTCCTCTCTTCTCTTTTCTTCTCTAGCCGCTCCACCCGGAGTATCATCCCCCCGCAAAACCCAAAGAGGGATTTCCCATGCGCAAACAATTCTATTTCCTCCTAGCCCTGCTATTCCCTGTTCTCTCCTCCGCACAACAATCTCCCACGATAACCGCCATCCGGGCCGGCAAACTCATCGATGTAGACGCCGGCCGCGTTCTCCCCAATCAAACCATCCTCATCCGCGACGGCAAAATCGAATCCATCGGCAGCAATATCGCCATTCCCTCCGGTGCCACCACCATCGATCTCTCAAAAATGACCGTTCTCCCCGGCCTGATCGACTGCCACACCCACCTGGCCGATGGTTCGCAAGAAGCGAACATTGACCCCACCTATCAACTCAGAAGGTCCGCCTCCCAAGTCGTTCTCGAATCCGTCCCCAACGCCCGCGTCTTCTTGGAAGAAGGCTTCACCACCGTGCGCGATGTCGGCGTCTATCGCGCGCTCAACGACATCGCGCTGCGCGACGCCATCAATGCCGGCTACATCGTCGGCCCGCGCATGTTTGTTGCCGGCGCTTATATCACCATCACCGGCGGCGCCGGCGCCATGACCGGCTTCGCGCCCGACATCAACCTGCCCTGGGATTTGCACTACGGCGAAGCCAACAGCCCCTGGGAAGTTCGCCAGAAAGTGCGGCTGCTCGCGCACGACGGCGTCGATCACATCAAAGTCCTCTCCACCGGCGCGGTGCTCACGCACGGCAGCAATCCCAAATCGGTCGAATTCACTCCGGAAGAGCTCGCAGCCGCGGTGGACGAAGCGCACAGTTTCGGCCTGCGCGTCGCCGCGCATGCGCACGCTGCCGAGGGCATCAAAAACGCGATTCGCGCCGGCGTTGCTTCAGTGGAACACGCCACGCTCATCGACGACGAAGGAATCGCGCTCGCCAAGGCGCACGGCACCTATCTCGACATGGACATTTACGACGAGGAGTGCATCCAGGAACAAGGCAAAAATGGCGGTCGGCCTGCCGATTTTCTGGAGCACGACCGCGACCTTGGCGAAACTCACCGCCGCAACTTCACCAAGGCCTTGCGTGCAGGCGTCAAGCTGTCGTTCGGCACCGACGCCGGCGTCTGCCCCTACGACCGCAGCGTCCTCCAGTTCGCCTTCATGGTCAAATACGGCATGACCCCGATGCAAGCCATTCAGGCCGCCACCCACAACGCCGCCGACCTGCTCGGCAAATCCGACCTGCTCGGCTCACTTCAACCGGGAAAGTACGCCGATATCATCGCGGTGACCGGCGACCCGCTCGCCGACATCCGCCTCCTAGAGCATGTCACCTTCGTAATGAAGCAAGGCAAAGTCTATGTAGGCGCTGGGCTGTAGGCGCCGGGCTTTGAGCCCGGCCAGCCGCTATGGAGTGCGGGAACTCGCTCATTACTTCCGCCCCTCGCGCTTCTGCGCCATCACCAATCCCCGCGGCGTCGGCAGAAGAAGCACCGACAATAGCCCTTCACTCTCCAACTTCAACGCCGCCTCCCGCACCGTTTTCATCGAAGAACTAGCATCGTGCATCAAAATCAGTCCGTAAGGGTTTACCTGCGGCAAAAAATGCCGAACCTCCCGCTCCCGAATCGGCGCATCGCTATCGCAAAAGAGCAAATCAATGCGCCCCTCGACTTTCATTTCCAAGCTGGATTCGTTCCGCGCATCGATCCACTGCCCGAGCCCCGACGAACGAAACCGCTCCTTCGCCGCCGCAAAAACTTTCGCGTCATATTCGCAAGTGATCACCCGCCCCACGCCGTTAGCTTTCAACCCTTCCGCGATTTGCAGCGTGCTCAACCCGGAAAACGTCCCCGTCTCCACCACCAGCTCCGGCTTGATCGTCGTAACGATGGCCTTCAAAAAATCCAGAACTTCCACTTCCGCCGTCATCGAGTCATACATGTGCCAGCGCTCCGGGTGCGGACATTCAGGTGTGGGTTTGTGATACTCCTGCTGCAACACATCGCCCTGCGCCGCGATGTGCTCTACGATGCGGTGCTCTTTCTTAAGCGCGTGAAATTGGCTTTTGATACGCCAAAGTAACACCGCGCCCGCGATGATGGACGCCAGGCTGGCCGCCTGGGCGTTCGAGAGCCCGAAAAACGATCGCGGGTTGATGCGAATGAACTCGATCGAGAAACGCGCGACGCCGGTCAGCAGCAAGTAGTTGGCAAAGATCTCGCCCTTGGCCTTCGGTCCGCGCAGCGCTTTGCTTCCCATGTGCCACAGAAACGCGGCAATCGCCAGCCAGATAAAGAATTCGTACAGCGGTGTGGGATGCACCCGCTCGCTCGTCGGCACCACTCCATTCGGAAAACTCATCCCCCACGGAAGCGAGGTCGGTATGCCGTAGTCGCCATCTCCGGAAAGCAGGCAGCCGATCCGCCCGATGGCATAGCCGACGCATGCCGCCGGCGAACAAATGTCCAGAAACTCCAGGACGGGAATCTTGGACCGCCGCGCCAGAAAAAGCAGCGCCACAAACCCGCCGAGAAACCCTCCAAACCACGCAAACCCAAACCGGCTGAACAGCTGCGGCCACGGATTGGCAAAGAATTCGCCCGGACTCTCCAGCACATGATAGAGCCGCGCCCCGGCCAGCCCCGCAATCCCCGCGATCCCGATGATCAGAAACCCTTCGTCCTTCTGACCCCGGTACCCGGGAATTTTCTCGAGTTGCAAGCGTCGCCGGTCAAAGTCCGCCTGCAAAACGTACGCCGACACCAGCAGCGCCGTCGCCACCATCAATCCAAACGTCGGAATCGTCAGCGGCCCAAGATGAAGGAACGGAATCATGTCGGCAGTGAGCGTGTCCAGTGTACAAGAGCCCACCCGAAACCCGGAAGTTATCCACGGTGCCCCGCGTGGCGCAGCCTCAATGCTCAAGGAAGCCGTTGAGTATCGCACCGTCTTGGGTACCGCACCGTCTTGGGTACCGCACTGTCTATGTAGCCGCCGGGCTTCAGCCCGGCCAGCCAAGGTGGAAGCCCCGGACTTGCAATCCGGGGAAGCGGGCCTTTCAGGCCCGCTGAAAGCAGCCCCCCAGCCCAAAAGGGCTTTAGCCCCGGCCCTTCCTTAGGCGGATGGCCCCAGGCTCATTTTTATCTTGACAGAGACGTAACTCTCATGGTAACATCCGCCATGAAATTGTCCCCGAACCATCGCCAGCTGGCCCCTTCCGTCTCGCCAAGCTCGTCTGCGTCTCGCCACTGCGCACGATCCACACCAACTCCCTTAGAATCCGCACTTCCAGAAGTACTACTCCGTAACCTCTTTAGAATCCGCACTTCCGAGCGATGCGTCCCCTCACACAAAACAAACGACTTTAAGTCTATTAGAATCCGCACTTGCATCATTCTCACAGTTAAGTCCTTTAGAATCCGCACTTCCGAAAAAGGTGGGGGAGGGGGGTAAAGTACTATTAGCGCCCGCCGTTCCTCGCAGTTTGTCGCTTAGCCCCTGCGGCGGAGGATGGCTCCCAAGCCCAGCCAGATTGCTAGCGCGACCCATTCGGCCACCGAGAAGTGGCCGGGGAAAATCGGCAAGAACTTCATCAGGACGAGGGCCGCTGCGGCGAGGGCCCCAAGCGTGGTGATGACCCGCAACCGCACGCGGGACTCGACGAAGAAGAAGGATACGCAAGTAGCCAGCCATCCGAAGGCGGAGGCAGCCGACCCGACTTCGGTCACCGGCACCAGGATGGCGTCGCCGAGGAACAGCGCCGTGAGCGTGCCCGCACCAATCAGCAGCACGGCGTTCCCCGGGGTCTGAAAGCCCGGATGGATGGCCGCGAGCTCCGCAGGCATCGAGCCGTTGCGGCTGAAGGCAAACAGCATGCGAGTGGACGCGGCGAAGTTGCCGTTGAAACACTGGAAGAGGCCGAACATGGCCATCGTCAGAATGAGTTGCACCGGCCAGTGCTTCCCAAGGGCCTGCTCGAAGGCAATCGCCGTAGCGAAGCGCCGGCCGAGAAGACCCTGCCAGGGAGAGATATAGGCGACGGCCGCAATCGAGAGCGCGTAGAAAAACACGCCAACGCCCAGCGCAAGCGCGATGGCGTGCATATAGCTCTTGCCGCGCAGGTCCGGGTTGGCCTCTTCCGCGTATTTGGGAACGGATTCAAAGCCGGTGAGGAAGTAAGGGACGATCTGTAGAGTAAGAAGGATGGAGACCAACGGAGTGGCGTGAAACACGGGCTGAAGGTGCGCCGGAGCGCCGCGCCAGGCGCTGATGGCCACCAAACACAGGAAGATCAGCAGCACCGTGGAGGTCATGGCCTTCTGAAAATTGGCGCTCAGCCGCACGCCGCGGTAGTTAACGGTGGTGAGAAATAAAGTGAGCCCGATTCCCAAAACAAGCCGGAACAAGAAAACCGGCACGCCCGCCACGCGATAGAGCTCGATGGAATCCAGCGAAGGAAAAATGTACGCCGCGATTTTCCCCAGCGCGATGGCTTCCCAGGGACACACGATGAAATACGCCAGCAGCATGATCCAGCCGGTGAAATAGCTGACGATGGGAGGAAAGACTTGCGCGGTGTAGGCGGCTTCGCCGGCGGCGTCGGGCAAACGCTGCACCCACTGGCCATAGACGTAGCCCACCGGCAGAAAGAATGATTCCGCCGAGGACGAACCCGAGGACCGCGCCGAGCGGGCCGCCCCGGCCAAGCCAGTCGTCCATCAGGACGAGCCAGCCGGTGCCGATCATGGTGCCGAAGGCCAGAGCGAAATAGTCGTGCAGCTTGAGCTTGCGTGCCAGGGCGGGCATCTAGAGCACGCAGAGCAGCTCGAACAGCAGGTTGGCAGCAAGCAGCGAGGTGAGCTCGCCGGTATCGTAGGGCGGCGACACCTCGACGAGGTCGCAGCCGAGGATGTCCAGGCCGCGGAGGGCGCGAACGAGCTCAACGATCTGCGCGCTGGTGAAACCTCCCACCTGGGGAGTGCCGGTGCCGGGAGCAAAGGCCGGATCGACGCAGTCGATGTCCAGCGTGACGTACACCGGCTTGCCGCGAAACGCTTTCAGGTGGCGCTGCACCGGCGCCATTCCCTTGGCGTGAAATTCTTCCGCGGTGACCATACGGACTTTGTGCTCGCGTGCGAAATCGAAATCGTCTTCGCCATAAACCTGTCCGCGAAGGCCGACTTGCAGAACGCCGCCGTCTTGCAGCAAGCCCTCCTCGAAGGCGCGGCGGAAGGGCGTGCCGTGAGAGTACTTGCTGCCGAAATATTCGTCCCACAGATCGTTGTGCGCGTCGAACTGGACGAGGCAGAGGGGTCCGCCGTGCTTTTTGGCGACGGCGCGAAGGATCGGCAGGCTGATGGAATGATCGCCGCCGACGCAGACGGTGCGGGCGCCGGCGTCGAGAACCGGAGTGAGCCCGCGCTCGATGCGCTGGAAGGTGTCTTCGATGGAAAGCGGATTGACGGGGAGGTCGCCGAAGTCGGCGACGCGGTATTTGGCGAAGGGATTGACCTTGAGGACGGGATTCCAGGGGCGAATGATCGCGGATTGCACGCGCACGTGCCGCGGACCGAAACGCGGACCGGGTCGATAGGTGGTGCCGCCGTCGAAGGGCACGCCGATCAGGGCGATGTCCAGCTCCTCGGGTTGCGTAATGTTGGGGAGACGCATAAAGGTGGGGATGCCCGTGAAGCGGGCGTATTCGAGCGCGTCGGTCGGCTGAGGATGAGGAAGACGAAACACGCGGCGGGGCTTGGACATGACGGGGCATCTTAGTTTCGGGCGAGAGGGGAAGTCAACGCGAGCGGGACGCAAACGCGCTAAACGAAGAGGCTGCAACAGTTGGCGTCGAGATTTCGGGCATCCTTATGCTTTGCGCAAAGCGCTCTGGGCGAGCCGGATGCCCAAGGAATGACCTGTCTTGCTTTTTTTCAACAGGCTGAGAGTGTCGCGAAGGCCGGTGTTCACGGCGCTTTCATTTGCGCGTAACACAGCAGCGGTATTCGTGGGGAGATGCGCTGCTTCCGAACTGTGCTGCGGGTGTGCTTTGTGTGCGGGCTGGGTGCGGGCACCGTTTGCGCGCAGGAAGCGGCAAGTCGAGACGCGAAGGATTCTTCAAGTGCGGCGTGCTTTCGCGGCGCCGAGGGCAGCGCGATTCCGGAGCCGGAGGACCTGCGCAGCCAGAACGGCGTGCTGAAAGTGGAGCTGGCGTTTCGGGACTCCGTCGATGCCAGCGGCCGGGTGCGGTACTGCTACGTTGCGAAAGACGGCAGCCCGGCGCCGAATCTGCGGCTGAGTCCGGGCGACACGCTGATTCTGACGTTGAAGAACGAGGCGGCGATTTCCGGCCCGGCGGCGAATCCTGGCGCTGGGCATTCGGCTCATGCAGCCGGGGCCGAGGCGGGCGGCCAGCAAGCGGGCACCGCGCGAGACGCGGGTACAGCGCGCGACCCGTGCGCCGGCGGGCCGATGATCGCGGCGGCAACGAATTTGCACTTCCACGGGCTGGTGATACCGGCGACGTGCCATCAAGACGAGACACTCAAGACCTTGATTGAGCCGTCCGACGCGCCGTTCGAGTACCGCTTTCAGGTTCCCGCGAACCAGCCGCCCGGGCTCTACTGGTATCA
>CAVTLQ010000010.1:0-778846 GCA_963735525.1 uncultured Acidobacteriota bacterium
CACATTAAGAATGATCACGTCGAATGTGTCGCCAGCCGTCTTGGGATACTGCCGGAGATAGTGCCGGAGAAAGTACCGGCCATCCGCGTAGTGCACGTGCACACGAGGATCCGAGACAACAGGAGCGGACTGCACGGGGAAGAATTGTCGCGCCAAGTCGATGAGCGCGGGATCCAGCTCAACATAGTCGATTCGCTCGACCGTGGGATGCTTCAGCGCCTGGGCGATGCTACCGTTCACGCCGCCGCCGATCATTAGAAGGCGCCTCGGCGCCGGGTGCTCCAGCAGCGCGTAGTGAACCGCCTCTTCGGCGGCGCTCTCGTCCGGCGCGCTGGCCAGGATCACGCCGTTGTCATAAATGCTGCGGATGTTGCCGGTTTCCGTATTGCCGGTTTCATTGCCAGTCTCGTTGCCAGTTTCAATGACCGCCAGATTGCCGTAAATCGAATCGCGCGATCCCACCAGGTGGAATCCCCGCCACAAACGCGCCTGCGCGGACCTCTCCAACGACGGTGCAACATATATAAGGAGAGCGATTGCAACGAGAACGACCGCGAAAAGCGTCGCTGCCACAGGCGCGGGCGCAAACTGCTTGCGGCTCATCCGGAACGACAAGACTGCTGCCATACACAGGTTCAGGAGAGCGACGACAATGGCGATCTGAAAGGACCCAAGAAAGCGCACCAACACAATGCTGGCCAGGATGCCTCCCATGCCGGCACCAGCGGCCTCCAGCAAGTAAGCCGAGCTGGTAGCGACGCGCGTAAACCTACACCATCGATCTGAACGCCGCGCCCCGCAGCGTCGACAGCGGCGGCAAAGAAACCATGGACTCGGAAGGAAAAACGACCGGTCCGGGCGGGAAAGGCAAAGACGTCGGCACCGTAGCCACCACAACCGCGACCGGTGCGGGGATCGGCGCCATCGCCGCCGGCGCTAAAGGCGCGGGTATCGGAGCCGGCGTCGGTGGCCTTGCCGGACTGGGCGCCGTACTGCTCACCCGCGGCCCCGAAGCGGAGCTGCCTCGCGGCTCGACCCTCGACGTCGTCCTCGAGCATGAACTCGCTCTCGACGGCAGCCAAATCCAATACACCCACGTGGGCCAGGCGTCCCCCATCACTCCGCCGCCGGCCCGCCAACAATAGCGTTGCCAGTAGCCGCTGGTTCACTCCAAGCGCCACGGAACGCGTCCCGTGGCTCGTCCAACTCGCTACTTGCTGTCCTTCGGCTGAATCGACAGCAACTCGATCTCAAACACCAGCGTCGCATTGGGCCCGATAGGTCCGCCCGGTGCCCGCTGCCCATACGCAAGCTCCGCCGGAACAAAAAGCTGCCACTTCGATCCTACCGGCATCAATTGCAACGCCTCCGTCCATCCCTTGATTACTCCGCTCACGCGCAACGTCGCTGGTTGCCCGCGTTTGTACGAACTATCGAACTCGGTATTGTTCAGCAGCGTGCCCCGGTAGTTGCAGACCACGGAGTCGCTCGCCGTCGGCTTCGGCCCGGTGCCTTCTTTCAAGATCTTGTATTGAAGCCCGCTGGGCAGGGTGACCACACCTTCTTGCGTCTTGTTCGCAGCCAGAAATGCCTCGCCTTCTTGCTTGTTGGCCTCCGCGACCTCCTGCATCTTGACTTCCTGCTTCTTCTGCAAATCGCTCTTAAGCGCAGTCATCGTGGCCTTGACTTCGTCATCGGTCATGAGTGTCTTGCCGTCAGCCAGGCCATCGCGCAAGCCCCGCAAGATGATGCTCGGATCAACCTCCACCTGGTCCCTGTGCAGACTCTTGCCAATGCCCAGACCGATCGCATAGCTGTTCTTGTCCTTCGGCGTTTTCAGCGTCAGAACGGTTGTGCTCCTCGCCCCCGGTGCGGGCGCGGTCTTGGCGGCAGGAGCCTTTTGCGCCGGCGCCGCCGGAGCGGGTTGAGTGTTAGGCGCCGGGGTTTGCTGAGCAATCGTGCTCGCAACCAGCAGCAAGCCCGCCGCCAATATTGCAATTGCCGTCGTGGTGATTGTGTTTTTCATAGAAGTATTCTCACATTGCCGCAGCCGATCCGCAAACCGGCGCTCTGCAAACGGGTCATTAATTTGCAACTCTGTTTTCTTTTGCGGTGGGTAGGAAAAACGAGCGGGTCTTAGGCCGAGGTCCCTTGGCGGGCTTGCACGAAGCGCATCGGGCTGAAGCGTTCCCAATCCACACTCACCCGCTGTAGTGTGATCCACTCGCGGATCAGCCGCGCGGTGATCGGCGTCAGCAGGACACCGCTGCGGAAATGACCGGTCGCAATCAACAAGCCATCGACATCGGTGGGTCCAAGAATCGGCAGATGATCGGGAGAATCCGGCCGCCAGCCGGCCCAGGTCTCATCGATCCGCGCGTTTGCCAGGCCCGGCGCCAGCTCGATGGCGGCGGCGAGAATTTTCTCGATGCCGCCCGCGGTCACCTGCTTCTCGAAGCCCACATATTCGACG
Organism: uncultured Acidobacteriota bacterium; assembly: GCA_963735525.1. Lineage (GTDB taxonomy): Bacteria > Acidobacteriota > Terriglobia > Acidiferrales > UBA7541 > Acidiferrum. The sequence continues at coordinate 2,474 of CAVTLQ010000010.1, forward strand.
GTGGCGCCCGCCAGAATCCGTCCATCGTTTCGTGGAACCAGATAGATTCGCTCCGACCACAAGACCCGCTCCATTTTCAATCCGTCCGCGCGCATCGCGATCATCTGGCCCTTGGCGGGACGCACGGGAGCGTAGGCTTGCGCTCCTGCGATTTCCGACGAAAAGGAACCCGCTGCGATGATCGTCCACTTCGCCGAGACTTTCTCGCCCTGCAACTCCAAACCGGCGCATCGGCCACCCTCGCGCCAGATCGCTCTTGCGGCGTGGCCCGGGAAAATTTCGATGCCGCTCTTTTGCGCAGCGTGCAATACGGCGCCGGTCAGTAAGCGATTGTCGATCGATGCTTCATCCGGCCGCAGCGCTGCCGCTTCAATATCCGGATTCAGCGCAGGTTCCAGTGCGCAGGCGTCCTCCGGGCGAAGGGGCTCCGCTTTCAGGCCCAAGCCGTGGTGCAGCGCGATCAGCGTGCTCAACTCGCGTGCGGCGTCACGCGAAAACAAAGCTTCGACAGTTCCCTTGGGGCGAAAGCCGGTGCTCTGGCCGGAGATTTCCTCTACCGCCGCAACGAATTCCGGATACAACGCCAGGCTTGTCTTGCCCAGGCCCACCATCGGAATCGCTCCCGGATTCTCCGGTGCCGGCGACAAAATCCCGGCACTGGCCCACGAGGCTTCGCGGCCCGGCTCGCCCCGGTCAAACACCCCGACGCGCAAGCCCGCCTGCGCGAGTTCCAGCGCGATCGCGCCGCCGATCAGTCCGCCTCCGGCGATCGCTACATCGAAGTTCTTCATGATTTCATCTTAACGCATCCGTTCGGAGGGTTCCTACGGCACAGATTTCTCGGTAGCGGATGCGCTCCAATTGCAGTGGGCCCAATCGGTGTCGGTATAAAACAAAACGGAGTAATAATGACTCTCCAGACGGCGAACACGAGAGACTTCGCAGGGTATGCCGCTGAATTTTCCCGGGGAACGGCTCCTGGCCGCCATCGAAAGCGAATCGGTCGGGTCAAAAACCAGATACTCAACGGTGTCACCGGCTCCAGGAAATCCCCAACTATCCCATTCAATATGCCTCAGTGCTCCGTTTGCTGAATCCGGCTGTGCCAGAACCTTAGCTTTGTAATCTTTCGACCAAAGGAGCCATCGGGTAGTCGTACGCAGTTCACGAGAGTTCTTGAACAAGGTCCATGAGACGGCCAAATAGACGACCAACATCGACAAGACCGCTAGACCCCGCAGTCCCTTCCTGCGAATAGCGACAACTAGCAAGATGAAGCTGATGATTGGAGCCGCGACAATGAGGTACAGCATTTCAACGATATCCATGCCGTAGATCATGATCGGCACAAAGAGGATTAACGCACCAACCGCGGCATAGAGCGAGAGCCGCCAGTCGAACCTATCTCGTCTAGCCGTTTTCTCGTCCATGCAAACGTTCTCGGAAATGTAGCTGGATGCAGGCGGTTGTATCACTCTCAATCACAACACGTCGTTCACGATTAACACGCCTCACCAACCGGTGAGGCGTCCATGCCGATCCGCACTGATTCAGCCAACGCCTGGATCGTCGGCTACTAAAAAGCTATGCCTGCGCCTGGCGGTTCCTCCTCAGAAGCGGTTTTTTTTAACGCGAAAGAAGCGACCAGAGACTGAACACGATGCTGGCGTGTCGTTCGGCGGAGCTACAGTGATCGCGCAAGCTCCTCGGAGAGGACCTCGGCTTTTTTGGCGGCGTTGCTGGCGCGCGTCCAATCGCCAATGTGTGCTGCCTCACGCGCCTCCGTGACGAAGCTGCGTACCTTGGACGCCAGGTCGAGTTGCATTGCGTTCAACGTCTTGCCTCGTGTGGCGCCGATGTTTCGCTCCGCAATGCTCAAGCTCAAGTTGGTTTGCTGCTGCGCGGCTTCTGTTTCTTGCGGCGTCAACTGCGGCACGATCTGCGGCGGCTCGAACTTGACGGCATTGTTCGGCCCGGAGGGCGCCGGCGGAACGCGAGGGCGCAGGGGCGCACCGCTCACGAGGACCAGGGGAGAAGGCGGCGGGGGAACATCGAGTTCGAGGTCGGGAAAAGAATCCGCAGTGTCGTCGGTGGCCAAGCCCGCCGCATTGGGCAGAATCGGACGCACCATCGCGGCGGTGCTCCACGGAAACGGTTTAGCCTTGACCTGCCGTTCGGCGCAGCCGCTCAGTGCGACCGCCAAGCCACACAACGCGGCGAGAGTTGCGCGCACGTACGCGCAACGCGAGCCGGCAAGGGACTCCATGGATGTCTGCTTCATCATTACGCCGCGAGAGGTAACTCGATTCGAAACGTCGTTCCCCGGCCGACCTCCGACGTAAAGTCTATCGAACCGTTGAGAAGCTGTACAATTCGGAACGTGCTTGCCAGGCCGATTCCGCTTCCACCCGGCCGCGTGGTGAAAAAAAGCTGGAAGATTTTTTGGCGGTTTTCCTGGGGAATCCCTCTTCCGGTGTCGCCCACGGTGATTTCCGCCATTTCGCCGCGGCGGCTCAACACCACGTGCAGCTTCCCGCCGTTCGGCATGGCATCCACGGCGTTCAGCACCAGGTTCAAAACCGCCTGCTTCATCAAGCCGCGATCCACATACACTTGCGGTACATCGATCGGCAGAAGTTGCGCTACCTCTACTTTGGATTTGCGCAATTGAGGCTGCGCTACCTCGACTACCTCGCGCAGAATGTCGGCGAGTTGCGTGGCCTCGAGCCGGACTTCCATCGGGCGCGTAAAGTCGAGGAAGCGCTTCACGACGGCATCCAGACGGTCGATCTCTTTGTCGAGCACCTGAACCGCCTGCTGGGCGTTGCTGTCGGCTTCCGCGGGCAGAGACTCTTTCAGATTCTCAAGCCACAGTCTCATGGAGTTCAGCGGGTTCTTTACTTCATGGGCCACGCCGGCGGTAATGCGGCCTAGCGCGGCCAGACGTTCGCTAACTTGCAACTGGGTGTTGATGCTCTCGATGGAATCGAGGTCGCGCAAGGTGACCAGCGCACCCATGCGCGCGCCGTCCTCCTGGATGGCCTGCACACTGACGCTGACGCGCTTCGGGCCTTCGATGGTTTGCAAGTCGGTTTCCGCGGCGACTTCGCTGAACTCGTCGCCTTGAACTTGCAGCACCGCGTGCAAAGGATGCCCGACGGGAAAGATTTCGTTCACGCGACGGCCGAGAAAGTGCCCGGCTGGAGCGCCGAGAAATTTTTCCGCCGCCGGACTCACCATGACCGCGCGCGCTTCCCGTGTAAACAGGAGCAAGCCGTCTTCCATGCCGGCCATCACCGAATTCATGTTTTCGCGCATGGTGCTGAAGATCTCGTGCACGCCGCGGAGCTGCTGGCCGACTTGGGTGATCTTGCGGCTGACCTGGCCAAGTTCGTCGGTGCCTCCCGCGAATCCTCTTACTTCGGGCGATGGCGCGTCGAATTGACCGGCGGAAATGCGGTCCAACTGCGCGGAGATGTCGCGCAATGGCGCCAGCGTCGCGCTGCTCACAACGGCTGCAAGAAATGTCGAGATTACCAACGCCAGGAGCACGATCGTGCCCAATTTCCTCACGCTCGGCAAAATCTCTTCGAGCAAGAGTCCCGAAGACACCGAGACGCGCACCTCGCCGAACGGCTGGCCGCCTTTGCTGAACGGGAAGTCGAGCTCATAAATTTTCGGCGAGCCGGCCAGCACCTTCACCTGGTGCAAGGTGTTGCTCTGCGTGAGCTGGGATAGAGGCAACCGCCGGGGAAGCAATTTCCCGGGCAAGGATTCATCGGTTGAGACCAGCACCATTCCCGCTTGATCCGTGATGGACACTTCGTAGATGGAAGGCGTCTCTTTGGCGGTTTTCAGCTGGGCGCGGAGTCCCTCGTTGATTTTGAAGGCTTGCCAAACGTATTCGTGCATGTCGTCGGGGTCGTCGGAGATGGGTCGCAGCCCTTCGCTGGCCGCATCGGTGATCGCCCGCTGGGCCTGTTCAAACACTTGATGCGCAATCTCGTGCGTGCGCTTGTCGGTTTGCTGGAGTACTTGCTCGAGGAGCTGCGCGACGAATACGCCGGACAGTACGACGACGACGAGGAGGACAAGCCCCGTCATCACCAGGGTAAGTTTTGTGCGCAGCCGGAGCTGCATCGTGCGTCTCTATTCCGCCTCGGCGCGCTCTCCGCCGTATTCTTTCAGCTTATTGTGCAATGTTTTCAGGCTGATTCCCAGCAGGTCGGCGGCGCGTGTTTTGTTATTGCCAGTGGCGTTCAAGGTTTGCAGGATCAGTTCGCGCTCCATGGCGTCCACGGTAGTACCCACCGGAAACTTGATGGTGGAAAGATCGCTAGGGCCTTTGGCTTGGGACTTGCCGAACTCATCCGGCAAACAGCTGCGTGTGATGAGGTCTTTCTCGCACATGATGGTGGAACGCTCGAGCACGTTGCGCAGTTCGCGGACGTTTCCCGGCCACGTGTGGCTCATGAAAATGTCCATGACCTCGGCGCCGACACCTCGCACGTGCTTGTTGTGTTTCGCATTCACGTCGCGAAGGACGTACTCGACGAGAAGCGGGATGTCGTCTTTATGCTCGCGCAGCGGCGGCAAATGGATGTGGAAAACGTTCAGGCGGAAGAAGAGATCCTGGCGCAACTGGCCGTTGCCGACGGCTTGTTCGGGATCTTTGTTGGTCGCGGCGAGCACGCGCACGTCCACCGGCGTCTCGCTCTTGCTTCCCAAGCGGCGCACTTTGCGGTCTTCCAGGACGCGCAGGAGCTTTGCCTGCGTCGGCGCGGGCATCTCGCCGATCTCGTCGAGCAGCAGCGTGCCGCCATCGGCCAACTCGAAGCACCCGATGCGGCGCTCCGCTGCGCCGGTAAACGCGCCGCGCTCGTGGCCGAAAATTTCACTTTCCATCAGGGTTTCGGGAATTGCCGAGCAGTTGATGGCGACAAACGGACCGGAGGCGCGAGGCGAAAGCTTGTGAATGCTACGGGCGACGATCTCTTTGCCCGATCCGGTCTCGCCGGTGATGAGCACAGAGGCTGAACTGGGAGCGGCCATCTCCACGATGCGCATGACTTCCTGCATGCCCTTGGAGGCGCCCACCAGATCGCCCAGACGGCCGGTTTCGCGGAGTTGCCGCTGCAGCACGGCGAGCTGACGGGTGTCGCGCGCTTTTTCCAGACAGCGATCCAAGAGTGCGCGAAGCACCGGAGCCTTCATTGGTTTTTCGATGTACCAGAAGGCGCCGGCCTCGATGGCCGCTACCGCGCGTTCTTCGCTGCCTTTTCCGGTAATGATGATCGCGGGCACGCCGTTCAGATCCGAGCCGAGCTGCTTCAGCAAGTCCAGGCCATTCATTCCGGGCAGCTCGACATCGGCGATAAGCGTGTCCGGCTGGAAGGTGCCGAACTTGGCTAGCACGTCTTCCGCCGTGGCGACGCCGAGAACTTCATAGCCCCATTTTTGGAGGAGCTGCTCGTAGCCTTTCCGCGCGTTGTCTTCGTCCTCGACAATCAGGACGCGGTCTTTCCGCTCGCCGGTTTCGACCGCGCGCACCGCTGATTTTGTGTCGTCACCCATGCAGCTCAGCCCTCTCCGTTGTAGCCAGTCAGCGTTTCTTAGATTCCTGCGCAGGCTGGTCAGTTCGACTGTAACAAGAGCATGGACGCTTGCCAAGCTGCTCCCGACTCTCAAGAGCGCAACACTGGCATAGGGGATAAGCACATGGCTGCCCGAAATCGGCGACTCAAGCACTTCCGTCTGGACCCCGTCAAAATCAAGCGTGCCCAAAGAATATTGAGCGCCGCTACGCAGACAGAGGCCATCGACCGCGCCCTGGATTTGGTCATCTCCAACTACGAGGCGAGTCGCCTGGTGACCGAAGCCAACGAGCGATTTGTGAGGAATGGGATCGGCATCAAGGACGTTCTACGGCGTCCTTGAAAGCTAGGTGCAATTCGCTGCTCTTCGATTCATCCGTGTCTGGCTATTCTTTGACGAGGTAGAGGGCGCGCTCGAGTTCTAGTTCGAGCTTGGCGCCTTTGGGCAGGTCGAGTTCGTGGCCGCGGCCGGATTCCATCAAGTAGGCGGCGATCGCTCCAGCGGCTGCTCCTTCGGCGGCTTCTTTCTTGTCTTTGTCTTTCACGCCCTTCACGGCGCCGAGGGCTGCGCCTGCGGCTGCGGCCTCGGCGGCGCTCTCCTGCGTGCTGGTGCGGCCTTCGATCAGGCCTTCGCGCTGCGGGCCGCCGGTCCGGACGCTATGGTCTCCGGGAACGCTGACCACCTCGGCGACAATCGGCAGCTCGCCGAACTTGGTGCGGACGTCGTCAAACGTGAGCCAGATGCGAGCGCGGCCCGCGATACCCGCGGATTCCACGCGGCTCACGTGGCCGCGAATTTCGGCGCCGGGCGGCAGATAGATGCCGCTGCCGGCTTCCAGGGGCTCGAGTGTCTTGACCTTGAATCTGCTGTTTTCGCGCGTGCCTTTTGTGTCGAGCTCGTCTTCCAGACGCACCAGGAATTTCGTTCCCGGCGTGACTGCGTAGGCTTCTACTGGCAGATCGGGGCTCCGCCGCCCGTCGGCGGCTTTTGGAGTCGGTTGATCTTGCACTGCGGGCTGCGTGGTTTCCTGCGTGGGTTCTTGCTGCGGTTCTTGCGCGAGAATCCCGGACGCCAGCCCAATCGTTGCCGCAAGGCTGACGATCCCCGCCGCGATGAATCCCAAGCCCTTACAGCTCATATCTTCCTCCCGTGGCAAACCCTTATGTAGGCGCTGGGCTTGAGCCCGGCGCCCCATTCAGGAAGGGTGCGCGAGCGATTGCCCAGCAATCAGCTAGAGCATCCCCTGCGCCAATGCCGCACTTCTCAAGCCACGCAACTGCCTGGATTTGCAACCAGTTGCAAGATTCTCCGCGCCAGCTCGAACGAACCTCTGCCGGTGCCTGCCAGCCGCGCACACCTCTCCGTCAGCCAAACCCGACAGTCTCCCGGGTCGCGAGGAGGTTAGTTCTCCGGCCCGGCTCTCTGGCTCTATCGATGCTGTAGGAAACTCTGAATGCGGCGCAGGGCCTGGGCGTACATGGCGGGGGTGACGCGGCCGGTCTGTGTATTTTGCTGGCTGGGGTGATAGACGCCGAACAACCGCATGCCGGCGTCGGGAAAGTCGGCCTCCGCTCCGTGAGCGAAGGGATGCGCCGATCGGGCGACCAGCAGCCCTTGGTGCTTCAAGATTCCGAGATACACATCCCAACCGATCTTCCCGAGCGCAAGCACAGCTTTCGGTTTCAGAATTTTTATTTCGCGCTCGAGATATTCACGGCAATTCAGGAGTTCTGCGGGAAGGGGTTTGTTGTCCGGCGGGGCGCAGCGGGCCGCTGCGGTGATGTAGGCGTTGTGCAGGCGCAAGCCGTCGTCGAGCCGCAGGGCGGTAGCCTGATTGGCGAAGCCGGCGTCGTACAGCGCTTGGTAGAGGAACACGCCCGAGTGGTCGCCGGTGAACGGACGGCCGGTGCGGTTGGAGCCATGCGCTCCCGGAGCGAGGCCAACGATCAGCAATTGCGCTTTGGGGTCACCGAATCCCGGAACGGGTTTGCCCCAGTAGGTCCAGTCGCGATAGGCGCGGCGCTTTTCCCGCGCGACCTTTTCACGGTAGATGACCAGGCGAGGGCAACGGCGGCACGCGATGATTTCTTCGTTCAGGACGCGGAGGAGCTTTGCGCTGTCGGGCATCGCGTCACGGATTCTTGCGAGCCAGCATTTGCATCACTTCGGCGAAGGGCACTGCGCCATCGAGCAGTGACGCATACGTGCCGGTGTCCAGAAGTTCTTTGGCGACGCGACGTGTCATACCGAGCGCGGCGCGCATGACGCCGGAGCCGGTGCTGGCGCGCGCGACACCCATTTTCTCCAGTTCGCGGATGGAGGGAGAACCGGAGGTGAGCAAGATGTTCAGCGGGGCGTCGAGCGCTTTCACCAGCTGGGCGATGAGTTCTGCGTCGCGGACTCCGGGCGCGAACACACAGTCTGCGCCTGCCTGGCGATACGCGCGAAGCCGCTCGACGGTGCGTTCGAAGCGCGTTTCAGCCGGCCCGATCGGCATCAGGTAGACATCGGTGCGCGCGTTCAACACGAGCGGGACGCCTAGTGAAGCGGCGGCTTCGCGAATGGCGTGGATTTTCTTGATTTGCAGCGACAGCTCGACCTGCGAGGTTTCGTCGCTCCCCGTCACGTCTTCCAGATTCATGCCGACAGCGCCCGCAGCTACGACGGCCTTGGCCGTTTGCATCATGTCCGCGGGAGTTACGCCGTAGCCGGCTTCGATGTCCGCGGTGACCGGCACACGCACGGCGCCGGCGATGCGAGCGACTACGCCTAGCATTTCATCGCGAGAAATGTGCTCGCCATCCGGGTAGCCCAAGGCTGCGGCGATGCCCGCGCTTGTGGTGGCGATGGCGGGGAATCCAAGGTCCTCAATGATGCGGGCGGTGGCAACATCCCAGGCATTCGGGAGTACAAGGATTTTCGGGCCGTGGTGCAGGTTCCGCAGTTGTTCCGCTTTTTGGGCTTGCGCTTGCGCGTTCATCGGAATTTCTCCATGCGGCGAGATTCTACTTCAGCAGAGTAGGTGTTCGCCGCCAGCGAGGGAACGTCCAATTTGGAGAGGGCTTAAGGGGTACACGCACTTTTGCACGCCTCCGCGGCGTTCATTGCAATAGCTTCAAAGCCTCTTCGTGGATCTTCCCGTTGGTGCTCAATAGATCTCCAGTATAGATGGTTCGCTCTCCCTGCACGTTCGTGGATCGGCCGCCTGCCTCCTCCACGATGATGCCGAGAGGCGCGAGGTCCCAGGGCTTCGATGTCCAATCCAGAGCGGCTTCGATGGCGCCTTCCGCGACCAGCATGTGCTGCCAGAATCCACCTAGAGCGCGGGCATTGCGGGCAGCGTCGGCAAGGCGGCGTATTTTTTCGCGGGCTTCTTTGCCTTTGCTGGGGCCGGTGCCGGTGGTGAAGACCATTGCTTCGCGGAGCCGCGGCACCTGCGAGACCTGAATTCTTTGTGCGTCACGATAGGCGCCCTCGCCGCGGTAGGCCGACCAGCGGGCTGCAAGCGCGGGCGCGCTGGCCATGCCGGCCACGATGGCGCCGTCACGCTCGATGCCCAGCAGCGTTCCGAAGGTGGGAATGCCGCGAGAAAATTCCTCGGTGCCGTCGATCGGATCGATGATCAGCCGCGGCCGGGCGGAAAGATGCGCTGCCTTAGCTTCGCCCGCACCCATTTCTTCGCCGAAGACGTCGAGCGGGATGCCGCTGGCTGCCACCTTGGCTCGCGCCATTTCTTCGATGGCACGGTCTGCTTCGGTCACCGCCGTTCCGTCACCTTTTCTTTCGACGCGCATTCCGGCGGCGCGAAAATAGCGCATCGCCATCGTATCCGCCTCGTCGGCAATCGCCTTCAGCAGAGCCCCATACTGTTCTCCGTAGCCCATCATTTCCCAGGCTGCCTCCCCGGCCCGAACCCGCTCACCAACCCCTACTCACCACTCAATCCCGCACATTTGACACTCTCATCTGCGACCCCTAGCATACAAACTTACGCAAATGTCTGCTCACGCTAACACGGGAACAGTGCTCGACCGCATTCTGGACGCGCGGAGGGCCGCGGTGGATCATCGCAAACGAGTGCTGCCGGAAACCGCGCTGAAGTACGGCGTGAAAGCGGCCACACCGCTTCGTGATTTTTCCGGGGCGCTCTCCCGGGCGGGATTGAACGTTATCGCCGAGTTGAAGCCTGCGTCTCCGTCTCGCGGGGTGCTGCGCGATCCGTTCGATCCGGTTGCGCTGGGCCGCAGTTTGGAAGCGGCAGGCGCCGCAGCGCTCTCGGTTCTGACCGAACCGGAATTTTTTAATGGGTCGCTGAAGAATATGCGGGATGCGCGGAAAGAGATTGCGCTGCCCGTGCTGCGCAAGGATTTCATCTTCGATCCGTGGCAGGTGTGGGAGGCGCGAGCTAACGATGCAGACAGTTTTCTGCTGATCGTCGCGGCGCTGAGTGACGGTTTGCTGCGCGAGCTTGTGGCGTTAGGCCGCGAATTAGGCATGGAGCCGTTGGTCGAGGTGCACACCGCGCCGGAGCTCGACCGTGCCCTTGCCGTCGGGGCGAGGATTGTCGGCGTCAACAATCGCGACCTCAAGACGCTCAGCGTGCGGGTGGAGACTTCCTTCGAGCTGGTCGAGCGGATTCCGGAGGATTGCATCGCGGTGAGCGAATCGGGGCTTCGCACGCGCGACGATCTGGTTCGGCTCCGCGCAGCGGGCTTCGACGCGTTTCTGATCGGCGAGCAGCTCATGCTGGCTCCCGATCCAGGTGCTGCGCTTGCCGAGTTGCTGGGCGCCGGGCGAGCGGCGGAGTAGGCGGCTCGGCGATGGTTCGCGTGAAAATCTGCGGCATCACCAACGGACGCGATGCGCGAGCAGCCTGCGAACTGGGCGCCTATGCGCTGGGATTCAATTTTTACGAAAAGAGTCCACGCGTCATCGCTCCTGCGGAAGCGTGGAGGCTACGGCAGCGGCTCCCGGAGGGTATTGAGGCCGTGGGAGTTTTCGTGAATTGGGAGTCGACGGCGGTGGTGGCGCTGGCGGGGGCATTGCGGCTTTCGGCGGTGCAGTTGCACGGCGACGAAAGTCCGCGTCACGCGGCGTTTTGCTCGAAAAAAGTTCCGGTCATCAAGGCGTTCCGGGTGACCTCGAGTCTTTCGCTGTCGGACCTCGGCAAATTTCGTGGAGTTTCAGGATTCTTGCTGGACGCGGCGCGCCCAGGCCAATATGGTGGTACTGGCCACACTACCGATTGGGCTTTCGCACGGCGCGCTGCGGTTTCTCGACCTATCATTTTGGCTGGGGGCCTTACACCAGAGAATGTGGCAGACGCAATTCGCACGGTCCGGCCGCACGCGGTGGACGTTGCCAGCGGCGTGGAAGCGCGACCCGGAAAGAAAGATCACGGCAAGATGCGCGAGTTTTTTCAGGAAGTCGAGCGTGCCAATCATGAACTGGCCGCAGCCGCAACAAAATAGGGAGCAATGAGCACAGAGATTCTGATTCCGGCCGCGGTTCCGGGGCGTTTCGGCCCTTACGGCGGGCGCTACGTGCCCGAGACGCTGATGGTGCCGCTGTTCGAACTGGAGCGCGCGTACGAATCCGCGAAGTCCGATTCGGAATTTCAGGCCCAATTTCACGGGCTGCTGAAGAATTTTGCAGGGCGCCCTACGCCGCTGCAGTTTGCGTCGCGCTTGAGCGCGCATCTCGGCGGGCCGCGGATCTACCTGAAGCGCGAGGATCTTTTGCACACCGGCGCGCACAAGATCAACAACGCCATCGGACAAGGACTGCTGGCGGTAAAGATGGGGAAGCCGCGGATCATCGCGGAGACCGGTGCGGGCCAGCACGGCGTGGCGTCCGCGACGATCGCGGCGCATCTCGGGCTCGAGTGCGTCGTGTACATGGGCACCGAAGACATGGCGCGGCAAGCGCTCAATGTGGCGCGCATGCGCATGCTAGGCGCGCAGGTGGTGGGCGTTGAAGCGGGCAGCCGCACGCTGAAGGACGCCATCAATGAGGCGATGCGCGACTGGGTGACCAACGTGCGCAGCACGCACTATCTGCTCGGCTCCGTGCTTGGCGCGCATCCGTATCCTACGATGGTGCGCGACTTTCAGTCGGTGATCGGCCGGGAAGCGCGCGAGCAGGTTCTTGCGGCGGAGCGGCGACTGCCTACGCATCTTTACGCGTGCGTCGGGGGCGGCTCGAACGCCATCGGCCTCTTCCACGCGTTTCTGCGCGATGCATCTGTGAAACTGGTGGGCATCGAGGCAGGCGGGCGGGGCGGTGCTCTGGGCGAACACGCCGCGCGGCTCGCGACTGCGCAGGGTTATGCGGGTGCGCGTCCCGGCGTGCTGCAGGGCACGTACACGTATGTCTTGCAGAACAGCGACGGGCAGATCGCGACGACGCATTCGATTTCCGCGGGACTCGACTACCCGGCCATCGGCCCGGAGCACGCGTGGCTTGCCGACCAGCACCGCGCCGAATATGCGGCGGTCTCCGATGAAGCTGCGCTTGCTGCCGCGCGCCTCCTTGCACGCCAAGAAGGCATCATCCCGGCGCTCGAATCCGCTCATGCGATTGCTGGCCTAATCGAACGCCTACCGCAATTCACCAAGGACGACCTCGTGATCCTCAACCTCTCCGGCCGCGGCGACAAGGACATGGACACCTACTCGCGCCTGCTCTAATCTTTAGTCTTTCGCAAAAACCGTCTTTCGCAAAGACCATGACCGCGGCAAACCTCAACCCGACTCGTATTTCCAGACGCTTCGCGGAACTGCGTGATTCCGGGGAGCTTGGCATCATCGCGTACATTACCGCGGGTGACCCGTCGCTCGATGCGACCCATCGGTTCGTGCTGGCGCTGGCGGAAGCGGGCGCCGACATCATCGAGCTTGGAATCCCCTTCAGCGATCCGCTCGCCGATGGCCCGACCATCCAGCGAGCGTCCGAGCGTGCGCTGAGAGCGGGGACGACGCTGGCGGGCGTGCTCGATCTTGTGGGGAGGATCCGACAGACGTCGCAGGTGCCGCTGATTCTTTTCGGATACTACAATCCGGTATTGCAGATGGGGCTGGAGAAGTTTGCGGCGGCAGCGTCGGCGGCGGGCGCGGATGGCGTGCTGATTACCGATCTTACGCCGGAGGAATCGGCGGAGTACCGCCGCGTACTTTCCGCGCACCGCCTCGACACGATTTTTCTTGGTGCGCCGACTTCGACGGATGAGCGGCTGGCCACGATTGCCGGTTGCACGTCCGGGTTTCTTTATTTGATTTCGCGGACGGGCGTGACCGGCGCGAAGGACGCGCTGCCCGACGACCTACCGTCGCTGTTGCGGCGGGCCCGTCGGGTTACGCAGCTTCCGATCGCGGTAGGATTCGGCATCTCGCTGCCGGGGCATGTTTCCGTGCTTGGCGGGCTTGCGGACGCCGCGGTGGTCGGATCGGCGCTGGTGGCGGAGATCGAGCGGGCGACGGCACTCGGGGGCGCTTCCGCGGCGGCAATCGACGCTGCGGCTACGGCTCTTGCCGTCCGAGTGCGATCGTTGAAAGAAGCTGCACGCCGTGGCTTATCGCGTCGCGAGGTTGCGACATGACACTCAGTGATTGGCGGCGCCGCATCGATGAGATCGATCGCAAACTGGTGGAGCTGCTGAATGAGCGTTCGCGCTGCGCGCTGGAGGTGGGCAAGATCAAGCAGAGCGAGCATTTGCCGCTGTATCAGCCGGAACGCGAGCGGGAAGTGCTGGAGAATGCGGAGCGCGCGAATCCGGGGCCGCTTTCGGACGCGGCGATTCGCCGGTTGTTCGAGCGGATTATCGATGAGGCGCGTTCGGCGGAACGAGAAGCGATGCAATCCCGGGACGGCGCGCCCAAGGATCCGAAATTGTAGCGGCCGCCTTCCGAGGCGGGCGCTTTTTCGCTCCGGTTGCTGCGAATGGAATAGGGAAGGACACCAGGAAACACCCATGGTCATCGTGATGCAGGAAGGCGCGTCAGACGCGCAAATCCAACATGTGATCGACCGGCTGATCGCCAGCGGTTTCAACGTGCACCGGTCGACCGGCGAGTCCCACACGGTTTTGGGCGCGGTGGGTGTACACCGGGACTTCGATCATCGGGATTTCGAGCTGCTCGACGGCGTGCGCGAGGTGATGCGCATCACGCAGCCGTTTAAGCTGGCGAGCCGGCAGTTCAGGCCGGAGGGCACGATCGTCGATCTTGGGCGCGGTGTGCGGATCGGCGGAAATGAGGTCGTGGTCGCTGCCGGGCCGTGCTCGGTGGAATCGCGGGAGCAGATTCACGCGGTAGCGGAGAGCGTGGCGAGGGCTGGCGCAAAAATCCTACGCGCGGGCGCGTTCAAGCCTCGCACTTCACCGTACGCTTTTCAGGGCCTAGGTGAAAAAGGCCTCGAGTTGATGAAAGAGGCCGCCGAAAAATATAAGCTGTTTACCGTCAGCGAGGTGATGGACCCTTCGCAGATCCAGATGATGAGCGGATATGTGGACATCTTTCAGGTCGGGGCGCGCAATATGCAAAACTATTATCTATTGCGGGCGCTCGGCGAAGTTCGCAAGCCGGTGCTGTTGAAGCGGGGGATGTCCGCGACGATGGAAGAGCTGCTGCTAAGCGCGGAATATATTTTGAGCGGCGGCAACTACGATGTGATTCTGTGCGAACGCGGCATCCGCACGTTTGAGACCTACACGCGGAACACCTTCGACATCGCCGCCATTCCGGTGGTCAAAAAACTTTCCCATCTGCCGATGTTTGGCGATCCTTCGCACGGCACTGGCCGCCGCGACAAAGTGCCGCCGATGGCCCGCGCGGCGGTGGCGGCGGGCGCCGATGGCTTGCTGATCGAGGTGCACAACGATCCCGATCATGCGCTTTCCGACGGCGCGCAGTCGCTGGACCCGAACCAATTCACGCAGCTGATGAGCGAACTGCGTATCATTGCCCCCGCGATCGGGCGGCGAATCGCTTGAACTTTTCCGCATGACTGCTCATCTGATCAACCGAGTAGCGATCCTGGGCACGGGGCTGATCGGAGGCTCGTTCGCGCTGGCCTTGCGCAAGTACGCCACCGATCTTCATATATCCGGCTGGGACCGGCCGGACGTAGTGCGCGCGGCGCAATCCAGCGGCGCATTTGCCGAAGTTTCCGCCGGCGATCTTGCAACGGTGCTTCGCGACGCCGACCTGATTTTCGTTGCGCTCCCCATCGCGGTCACGCTCGATCTGCTGCCGGAGATTGCGCGGCTGGCACCGCGCCGTGCGCTGGTTACCGATGCGTGCAGCACCAAGCTGCGCATCGTGCAGGCCGCCGAAGAGCTTTTCTCGCACCCGCCCGCGCCGCTTTTCCTGGCAGGTCATCCCATGGCGGGAAGGGAAGTGGCCGGAATCGCGCACGCGGACGCCGATCTTTTCCGCGACGCGGCTTATGCCGTGATCGGCGAAACGACGGCGCCGCGCGATCCGCGGGTGTCGGCATTCCTGAAGTTGTTGGAGAAAATCGGCGCGCGCGTACTCTGGCTGGGCGCGCAGCAGCACGACTACGCCGTCGGGCTGGCCTCGCATCTGCCGCAGCTCGTGGCCGTGGCGCTAGCGTCGTTTCTGTACGACCGGCTGGACGAAAACGGATTGCCGATAACGGTGGCGGGGCCCGGGCTGCGCGATTCGCTGCGGCTTGCGGGGAGTCCGTACTCGACTTGGCGCGACATCGTCCTCACCAACCGCGACGTTCTGTCCGCCGCGCTCGATCTTCTCGCTCGCCGCCTCGACGATCTGCGCGAACGCCTTAACTCCCGCGAGCTCGAAGCCGATTTCGACGCCGCCAATGAACTCTACAAGCTCCTCCGCGGCCTATGACTCTGCATCGCGTGATTTTCGCTGTGATTCTTTCCATCTGGCCTCTCGCCCAGGTGCATGCGCAGGACCTGGTCGAGCAAGCGCTCCGCATTCCGATGCGGGAAGCCGGTAAGAACGGCCTGGAAGCCGTGATGGTGCGCCCCAATGAGCCCGGACCGCATCCGCTGGCCTTACTCAGCCACGGAACTCCGCGAGAAGCGGATCAGCGCCCGGGAATGACTCCTTGGGGACTGATTCCGCAGGCCAGGGAATTTGCCCGCAGAGGCTGGGTAACCGTGATCGTGATGCGCAGAGGTTACGGCGACTCGGGCGGTGGCTACAACGAGGACGCGCATGCCTGTTCGTCTCGATCGGACTATTACGATTCCGGTAAGGAATCTGCGAAAGATTTGCGCGCCACGATCGCGTACCTTTCCACACTACCAGAAGTGGACGCGTCCCGGATCATCGCCGTCGGTGTATCGGCGGGCGGGTTTGCGACGGTCGCGCTTACAGCCGATCCGCCGCCCGGCCTGGTCGCCGCAATCAGTTTTGCCGGAGGCCGCGGATCCAGAAAACCAGATGAGGTCTGCAACCCCGGGCAACTGGTGCAGGCCTTTTCCGACTTTGGGAAAAAATCGCGGATACCCATGCTTTGGGTGTACTCGGACAACGACCATTTCTTCGGACCGCAGATCGCGGCGCAGTCTTTCCACGCGTTTACCGCGGCGGGCGGGAACGCCACATTCATTCGCGCGGCGGCGTTTCGCAGGGATGGCCACGGATTATTTTCGCTCGGAGGAATTCCGATCTGGGCGCCGATGGTGGATGGTTTCTTGGCGAGCCAAAATCTCACCCTTCGCGCCGCGCTCCTGTCTCTTCCCACGCCTCCCGACGTCAGTGCGCCGAGCGAGCTTTCGCCGGCCGGGCGCGAGGAATTTCGCGCGTTCCTAACGATGCCTCCGCTCAAGGCTTTTGCGGTTTCCGCGAGCGGACATTACGGCTATGCGTTTGGGCGCCGCACGGAAAAAGAGGCAAGGAAAATGGCCGAAGACCATTGCAAAGAGGCTGCTCCAGTTCCCGATCATTGCACCATCGTCTCTGTGGAAGAAAGCAAGACCGCCAACTAGGAGCTGGAAGCAACGCGTCCGGACTGGTAACCCGTCTGCCATAACTTGGGGTAAACTTCGCCGGATAGTCTTACCAACGCTCATGGACAAACGCATCCCCTCTGCAGAAGCTGCTGTCGAGAAGCTGTCGGACGGCGCGACGATTCTGATGGGTGGCTTCGGACTCTGCGGCATTCCAGAGAATCTGATCGCGGCGGTGCGGCGCAAGGGCACGAAGGACCTCACCATCGTCAGCAACAATGCCGGCGTTGATGATTTTGGAATCGGCGTGCTGCTGCAGAATCGCCAGGTCAAGAAAATGATTTCGACGTATGTGGGCGAGAACAAACTGTTCGAGCAGCTCGTGCTGAGCGGCGAGTTGCAAGTGGAGTTGAATCCGCAGGGGACGTTTGCGGAACGAATCCGCGCGGGGGGCGCGGGGATTCCCGCGTTTTATACGCCGACGGGTTACGGCACGATGGTGGCGGAAGGGAAGGAAACACGGGAATTCGACGGGCGGGCGTACGTTCTGGAGCGGGCGTTGCGGGGAGATTTTGCGTTCGTCAAGGCTTGGAAAGGCGACCGGTGGGGGAACTTGATGTACCGGAAGACGGCGCGCAATTTCAACCCGATGATGGCAACCGCAGCGGACTACGTCGTCGCTGAAGTGGAGGAGCTTGTCGAGCTTGGGCAACTGCCGCCTGACCAGGTTCATACGCCCGGGATTTTTGTGGATGCGATTTTGCAAGGATCGCGGTATGAGAAACGCATCGAGCGGCGGACAACTAGAAAGTAGCGCGGGTTTTGTCTGATGCTCGATCGCTAAGGCGGAGCAGTGCCTGCCTGCCGCAGGCTGGCTGCGCCCCTACAAGTTGGTGGAAACTGAGGAGAATCGGCTTGGCGCTTACGGACGAACAAAAACGGGAACGCATCGCGCGGCGGATTGCGCTGGAACTGCGCGATGGTTACTACGTGAATCTGGGGATCGGCACGCCCACGCTGGTTGCCAACTATGTTCCCGTAGGCATGGATGTGATTCTGCAATCGGAGAACGGCATGCTTGGGGTCGGGCCGTATCCGCTGGACTCCGAAATCGATCCGGACCTCATCAATGCCGGGAAAGAAACGGTTACGGAACTTCGCGGGACTTGTTATTTTTCGTCGGCGGATTCCTTCGGGATGATCCGCGGCGGGCACGTGGACCTCACCGTGCTGGGCGCGCTGCAGGTGGATGAAAAGGGAACCCTCGCGAATTGGGCGATTCCGGGGAAAATGTTGAAGGGTATGGGCGGGGCGATGGACTTGGTCGCGGGCGCCAAGCGCGTGTTCATTGCCATGGAGCATGCTACGCGGGACAACAAGCCTAAGATCCTGAAGAAATGCTCGCTCCCGCTAACGGGTGTCGAGGTCGTCGATCATATTGTGACCGAGTGGGCGCTAATCGATGTGACACCCGCGGGCCTTTTGCTTCGCGAGCTGGCGCCGGATGCTTCGCTGGAGCACGTGCAAGCGCTTACCGAGCCGAAGCTGCTGCTGCCGCCAGGCGGCCCGGCTGCGATGCCTATCTAGCCGCACTGGTGCTCTGAAGGACCTGACTCGCTCGCATGAAAGCTAAGAAAAAGAGCCGCGCGCGGCCCACATTGTCGCGCATCACGGAGGAAATGAAGCAATGGTCTGCGATGCTTGGACAGGAGCTACAGCGCTGGCCGCACGTTACGTCGCGGCCGATGTTTGGTCTGCGGGGCTTCTATCGAAAAGCGAGGATTTTCGCCGCTTTGCCGGTCACGCGCAGCATCGGCACTCCGAACTCGATCATCTTTAAACTGAAATCGATGCCGCCGGAGCTGTTGCGCCGCGCGAAGGACGATCCACGCTTGGACTTCGAGCGCGAGAAACCTGCGCGCTGGCGTTCTTTCGAGATTCGCTCGGCGGAGGACCTGCGCGACGCCATGTGGTGGTTGAATCAGGCCTACGAACGCGCGAAATAACGCACGCGACCCAATCTATTGGGTGGCGTGATGCCTGGTAACTGTAAACGAGTAGTGAAAAGCAGAAAAAGTGGCAATGGCGGCGACGGCGTACATCAGCGGGTGAATCGCGGAGCCTAGATTAACGCCCGGATACGCCGCGACCAGCACCACTGTGAAGACCAGGGCGATTTCAAAGAACGTGGTCAGCTTTCCGAAAATGCTGGGTGGGAACGGCCGGTATCCGGAGATGAGAATAATCACGATGGCGACGACGAGAATCAAGATATCGCGGCTGAGAACGATGATAGTGGGCCACCAGGCGATTTTTTGCTTGTACGCGAGAATAACGAAAGACGAAGAAAGCAGGAGTTTGTCGGCGATGGGATCCAGATAGGCGCCCAGCGAGGAGCGCTGATTGAGCCGGCGCGCGAGCCATCCGTCGAAAAGATCCGTTAGACCCGAGACAACCAGTACAAGCAGGGCCCACTTGTAATGTTCATAAGAAATCAGGCTGAGAAAAATCGGCAGGAAGCCCAGGCGCAGCAGTGTGATTTGATTGGGTACCGTCCAGATGCGGCCTTTCATTCTGACAGAGCATAGCGCAGTTCAGGCGAACTGGGCCAGATACTCGATCAGAGAGCGGCCGACTTTACGGTTGAAAAGCTCGTCCATGGAAGGAATGGAGCCCGAAGGTTCGTCGAGGGTGATGCGCTCGATACGCGTCATGGGGAAGAAGAGTGTGGGGACGCCGACGCGCTCGGTGTCGGGTTCGTTGATCTGGCGGATGAAGTGGTCGAACGAGTTCAGGTCGATGCCGCGAAGCGTAATGCCGGCGGTGTTGATGGCCAGGAGCTCGCCCCAGACCTTCTCCTTGGGGGTGTGAAGACTGACGACGACGATGGAATGAGGTTCCATGGCGGAGCCGGTTGGCTGGGGATCAGAGTAGCGCATTCCGCGAGGTGCAGGGAAGCTGGATGCAGGACCGTGTGGAAAGAGTTGACACACAGCAGCTGACGACAGAACGCGCGGTCTACGACCCGGGCAGCGCGTCGCGATAGTGCAGAATCATTAGCGCGAAGCTCCCGACCACAACCGCTGCGGCCAGCCACCCAAGCACGTTCGCTGTGCGCCGCTCGCTCGCGTTCATCGGCTCGCGGTCAGCAAACAGTTTTCCGAGCCCGAAACCCGCCGCCAATCCTCCGGCGTGGGCCCAATTGTCTACTCCGGACATCAGAAAGCCGAAGACAAAAATCGATACCACCCAGGAAATGAGCCGCGAGCGTAGTTGTTGCATGTGCGCTCCGCTGCGTTTTGTCGTGATGGCAATCATCAATCCGATCAATCCCAGAATCGGCGCGCTGGCTCCCACCGAGTTATGTCCGCTAAAGGCGCTAAGCAGAAATCCCACCACACCTGTGGCTGTGTACAAGAACAAGAACCGCGCCGAGCCGTAGACCTCTTCCACCACGGGGCCGATATCCATGAGCACCATCATGTTGAAGCCGATATGAATCAATCCGCCGTGCAGAAACATCGCGGTGATCAGGCGGTACCACTCGTGCAGGATAAAAATGGAGTACGGATAGCTCGCCCCTAGCCGGTAGGTCGCTTCGCCGCCCATACCCCACAAAATGCGCAGCCCGATGGTTTCGCCCGCGGCCGCCATGGCCATCCAGGTGACGCCGAACATGAGGAGATTCACAATGAGCAGGACGGTGGTCACCGGCGCGCGGCCTCCGAAGAATCCAGAGAGGCCCTTGCTAACCGCGGCCAGGGAAAAAGTCAGGTTCGTCCCGCATTGATGGCATCGAGTGGCGTTAATTCCCACCAACGATCCGCACGCGGGACAAATCTTCGGGCGGGGTTGCTGGCTGCCTCCCCCGAAAAAGCTGCGCACCGTGTTCTTCCATCGTTCGAGACGGTATTGCCATTGATAGGGAAGCGCCAACTCTCCTCCTTGCGGCACTCGCGGAGCGTTCCTATAATACCCAAATCACTCCGCGACTTCCGGGGGGATACAACTATGGACAAATTTGAAGAAATCGGCCGGCGCCTGGATGAAGAGCTTACCCGGCTTCGGCACTATGTGGAGGAAGAGGTGGCGCCGGAAACGGAACGCCGCACGGCGTCGTTTCTCCGCGAAGTGTCGGTGAAGCTCACGGAAGCGGCTGCGAAGCTCGAGGCGCGCACGGCGGCGCGGCGACCCCCGCCGGCGCAGAATCCCGAATCATGAGCGGGAACCTGTGAACGTTGCTCGCGCCGCAAGAGAGGTTGGATTTCCTTCGCAAATTGTCGGCGCAGCGACGGCGATTTTTCTCTGCGCCGTTTTCCTGACGGGTTGCGCCGCACGCCAGCCCGTCGCTAGCCGCCAGCCTACGCCGATTCAGCCGAGCGCCACACCTCCGTCTGAAGCAGCGAACCGTGAAGGAAATGCTTCGCCGGCGGCTCCCAATTCGCACTTCAGTGGCTCTTTCGAAGAAGGCAACGCCTCGTGGTACGGCGCGCCGTTTCATGGGCATCAGGCATCGAATGGCGAAATTTACGACATGTATAAACTGACGGCGGCGCATCGGACGCTGCCGTTCAATACCGTCGTGCGGGTTACGAATCTGGGCAACGGGAAGTCCACCGTCGTGCGAATCACCGACCGCGGCCCGTTCGTCGAGAATCGCATCATTGACTTGTCTTATGCAGCGGCTCGTGAGATCGAGTCGATCGGCCCCGGCGTGGTTCCGGTTCGGCTGGAAATCCTCTCGGCCATTGATCCCACGGCCGGATTTTTTACCGTGCAAATCGGAGCGTTCCACGACCGGGCCAACGCGGAGCGGCTCCGCACGCGCCTGGGCGTTTCCTATTCTCCTGTTCTCATCCAGGAATTTGATTCGCCCAACGGCTCCTACTATCGGGTTCGCGTCGGGAAAGTTTCCGGAGAAGACGCGGCGCAACAACTTGGCCAGCAGCTTCGAGACCGCGAAGGCGTCGCGCCGCTGATCTTCCGCCTGGACCCAGGTGCGCCAGGGGAGGAATGAATGAGCGCTGACTGTTTGTTCTGCAAGATCGCAGCGAAGAAAATCCCGTCCAAGATTGTGTACGAAGACGAAGGAGTCTTCGCGTTTGAAGATATCGGCCCGCAGGCGCCGACCCATATCCTCATCTGTCCGCGCAAACACTTCGCCTCTCTGAACGAGGCCGCTCCGGAGGATCAAGCGGTCCTGGGAAAGCTGCAACTTGTGGCGGCGGAGCTGGCTCGGAAACTCAAGCTCGGCGAGGGATACCGCACGGTTGTGAACACGGGGCACGGCGCGGGACAGACCGTGTTTCATCTGCATCTGCACCTTTTGGGAGGGCGTGCGTTTCGGTGGCCGCCGGGGTAGCGCGCCAAGATGGAAGAGGAAGGCGCTTGGCGTTCAGCTAAGGTTAGTATTCGCTTTGTTATGGCACCGCCTTGAGGGAGGCAACATGCGGCTTTCGGCCGGCGCGTTTTTCCTGTGTGGCACTGTGGTCTACGTCGTTTGCTCGGGTCATCCGGCAGCCGCAGAGCAGGAGCCTTCGACCTCGCGTCCGGCAGCAGCCCGGGCGGCATTTAAAAGCCTTACCGTAGACCGCATCTACAGCGAGCCGAGTTTGAGCGGTCACCCGGTGACCGGCCTCGCATGGGCTCCCGACGGCAAACAGATTAGCTTTTTCAAAGAAGACTCTCCCGAACGCGCAGGGGAAGCAAAGAAAGAGCTTTGGACCATGGACGCCGCGTCCGGCAAGAGTCACTTGCTCGTTCCCGCGGAGAAGCTGGCGTCCGCGCTGCCTGCGGAACCCGGAAACTCCACTCAGGCGACCGGTCTGGGCCGCCACGCTCCTCCCCAATACCAATGGGCGCCGGACGGCTCTGCTTTGCTGTTTCAAGGGCCGGCCTCGCTTGCTTGGTTCGACCTGAAAACACAGTCGGCACGCGCGCTGGTTTCCAGCAACGAAGAGATCGCGGACCCGAAAATCTCGCCAGACGGCCGGCACGTGAGTTTCGTCCGCGATCACAATCTTTGGCTGGTCGACGTGGCCGACGGGAAAGAACGTGCCGTCACGCGGGGAGGCACGGAAGGAATTCGCAAAGGTGAGTTGGACTGGGTCTACCCGGAAGAACTGGAGATCACCACTGCGTACTGGTGGGCTCCCGATTCCTCGTCGATTGCGTATCTCGAGATGGACGAGCGAAAGGTCACGCAGTATCCGCTGGTGGATTTTTCTTCCTTCTCGGGTGAGGCCGATCCAGAGCGTTATCCCCCCGCGGGGGGCAACAATCCCATCGTGCGCGTGCTGGTTGCGTCGATTCGGGGAGGCGAGCCTCGCGTCATGGACACAAGCGCGGAAACCGACGTCTACATCGCGCGAGTGAACTGGCTGGCAGACTCCAAGCATCTGGCGATTCAACGATTGAACCGGCCGCAAACCGTGCTCGACCTATTGATTGCCGATATTGGATCGGGTAAGGCGCGCACTGCGATCACGGAGAAAGACCCTTATTGGATCAACGTTAGCGACGCTCTCCATTTCTTGAAAGACGGCCAGCGGTTTGTATGGATCAGCGAGCGTTCGGGCTACCGGCACATCTATCTCTATGACCTCGAGGGTAAGCAGCTCGCCCAGCTCACCAAGGGTGACTGGGAAGTCTCCGCCGTCCAGGCCATTGATGAAACGAAAGGGCTCGTTTACTTCACCGCCGCGGAGAAGTCTCCTCTCGAGCGTCACCTCTACCGGGTCGCTCTGGATGGTTCCGGGTTCACGCGCATCACCAAGGACGAAGGCACGCACGGAGTCAATTTTGCTCCCGACGCTTCCGCGTTTCTCGACACCTATTCGAATGCCACGAACCCGCCGCGCCAGGACCTTATGCGGGCCGACGGCTCGCGCATCGCCGTCGTGAACGAAAACAAGGTCGCCGAGCTCGCCGATTACCATTTGTCGCCCATACAATTCCTTTCCGTGCGCTCGCATGACGGCATCCAGCTCAACGCGATGATGATCAAACCGCCGGACTTTGACCCCGGGCGCAAGTATCCCGTCTTGGTTTTCACCTACGGCGGTCCACAGGTCCAGATCGTGCTGAACGGCTGGGAGGGATCGACATTTCTGTGGCACGAGATGATGGCCCAAAAGGGCTACATTGTCTTCGCGCTGGAAAACCGGGGATCCGCGGGCCGAGGCCATGTTTTCGAAGAGCCCATCCACTACCACCTGGGAACGCAGGAACTCTCCGACCAGCGCGACGGCGCCGCCTATCTCAAGTCTCTTCCCTACGTGGACGCGAACCGCATCGGCATTTGGGGCTGGAGCTACGGCGGACACATGACGCTGCACGCCCTGTTCGAAGACCCGGAAGACTTTAAGGTGGGTTTCGCGGGCGGCCCGGTCACGGATTGGCACTACTACGACAGCATCTACACCGAGCGCTATCTCGGCCTACTGCCGCAACATGAACAGAGCTACCAGGAATCCTCGCCCATCAAGAACGCCGCGAATCTCAAAGGCAAGCTGCTCATCGCCCACGGCACCGGCGACGACAACGTCCACTTCGCCAACACCCTCGCGGTCATCAACGAGCTCATCGAGGCAGGCAAGTACGTCGAGGTCATGCCGGTTCCCGGACGCGGTCACGGTGTCAGCGACCCTGCGGCCCGCCGGGTCCTGATGCAACGCGTCACGCAATTCTTCCTAGATAACCTCTGAGCAACAGAGGTTGCGGATCACCTAGCCATTCCAAATGCCAAGCAGGGACTCCGTTCTGCTCTTGCTGACTTCGGACTTGACAATACATCCATACCTTGTAACAATGTCCCTACCCCATGAGGGAGGTCGCATGCCGCTTTCAACCAAATCCTCACTCAAAGTAGCCGACGAAGTGTGGATCACCACCGTTTTACTCCATCGTGACCATCCCGAGTCAACAGATTTTTCTATCGAGGAAATCGTGGATCGCGCGCGCGTCGTAAATCTATTCGGATCACTCCGGCCAGGCGTTTACGTCCACGTTGTGCAGCACTGTGTAGCGAACCGCCCGCCAAATCCAGGCCGCTACCGCATGTTGTTTGAGACGACAGCCGGACGCCGCCGTCTCTTTCGCGAGGGAGACATCTATCATCCAGGGAGGGAGGGCGCAAAAATCACACCCGCTCTGGAAGACCTGCCGCCTGGCCATGGCGGATTGTTGGCATGGTATCGCGACTGGTGCGCAAGGACGGCTTCAGGTGTCGCAAAGGACGATCCACTTCTGTCTCTGCGTGGTTCTGGGCGACAGTTGTGGTCTAGCGAACACGCGGACGACTACGTCCGACGGTTGCGCGAAGGGTGGGAATGAGCCGCATATTCTGGGACACGAATCTCTACATCTATCTCTTCGAAGACTACGGAAAATTGTCCGCACTTGCTGGCGACCTGCGGAGCAAGATGCTGGAGCGAGGCGACCAACTGCTCACATCCGCTTTGACTCTTGGAGAGATTCTTGTAAAGCCGGCCGAGGATGGCAACGCCGACCTCTGCCGCAAATATGAGCACGCCATCACTGCCACGTCGCTCGTGATTCGGTTCGACGAGGATGCTGCTAAGCGATACGCGGCCTTGCGTTGCGATCGCTCCCTTCGTGCTCCAGATGCGATTCAGCTTGCTTGCGCCGCTTCTGCGAGAGTCGACCTCTTCATTACCAATGACAGCCGCCTGCAAAACAAGCACGTGGCCGGCATCCAATTCATCGTTCCTTTGGACCGCGCTCCAATTTAGGGGCCACGTTGCCGGAACTGCGCGGCACGCCTAATTCTGCGGTTTGTCTTGGGGTTTGTCCTTGATCTCGACGGCCGGGCCGATCTTGATCGTGGCGCCGAACCGCTTGTAGTTGGCGTAGCGCACGGTCATGCGCATGTGTACCGCGCCGCTGCTGAAGTGTAGCTCGTCGTCGGAGCGCGTGTACGTCGGGAACCAGTAGTGGCCCTCGATGTTTTCGCGAAACGTTTCAAAACGCGGGAAAATGTTCTCGTTGCCTTTCTTGATGATGTCCGGCACCGCTTTGCCGTCCGACTTCACGATATTCAGGTCCCTGTCGTCCACCCAGATGCGTCCCTGGAAATAGCGCTGATTCTTCTCGATTTTTTTCGGCTTCACGTCGAAGACATAAGTGCCGAGTTCGTCCAATTGCTCGCGCCCCGCGTAGGTGACGTCGTACTTTGGCAATTCATCGGAGGTCAGCACGAAGGGCTGAACGTGCTCGAGGTCATCGAGATCCTGCTGTGACAGCATAATGCGCTGGAGTGTGGGCGGCGGTGCGGAGATGACTTTTTCGTAGCGCTTGCCTTCCGGCGTAAACAGAATGTCGCTGGTCATGCGGTATTCGCCGTCGGCCCGGCCATCGTAGTCGATGGTCTGCACCACAAAGGTCTGCGTGTAGGTGTAGTTGTCGCGTTCTTTCTTGAATTCCAGCTCGCGGTCACCAAATTTTTTCACGATCTGCTCGACCGGGATGTCCGGCGGCTTCGCGGAAATATTGGAACCCGACGAATCGTTTTTTGAGGCAGTGGAAGTCTGCGAAGCGGACTTCGAGACATCCAGAGTCGGAAGCTGCGCGGCCAAGGTCGCCGCTGATGCCAAGGCGGCGACGGAAACCACTATCAATGAAATACCTACCGCCGGGAGCTTTGTGATGTTTCTCGAAATGACATTCAGCATCGCGCGTCCTCCTTGCTAGCCTCGCTGTCTTATGATTGGACTTCTACGATAGCACTGGAGTTGCCTTCGGGGCGAGCGGCAAGCTGACGGCGGGGCAAGTCCGTTTTCAGGGCGCGATGATGTCCTTGCGCTTCGGCTTGACCTGCACGGCCGCGAGGCTCGAGGCATCCCAGCCGCCGCCCAGCGCCTTGACCAACAGCACGCTCGTCACTAAGCGCTGGCCGCGGATCACGGCAAGTTGCTGCTCATCGGCCAGCAGGTTTTGCTGCGCGGTGACCACATCCAGATAGCTCACCAGACCACCGGAATAGCGGTCGGTGGAGATATCCAGCGCCCGGCGCGCCGCATCCACGGCTTGCTGTTGCGATTGCTGCGCTTCGGTCAGCACACTCAAACCCGTAAGGTCGTCCTGCACTTCCTGGAACGCGCCCAACACGGTCTGGCGATAGCTCGCTACGTTCGCGTCATATCCTGCCCGCGCAAACTGCACCTGCGCCCGCCGCGCTCCACCCGTGAAGATGTCTTCCGCTACGTTCGCGCCCAAGGCCCAAAATATGCTCTGCACGCTCACCAGCTTCGAAATGTCGGCGCTTTGCCATCCGGTTTGGCCGAACAGGTTCAGAGCGGGGTAGTATGCGGCGCGCGCCACGCCGATCTGCGCGTTCGTTACCGCCATCTGCCTTTCCGCTTCGGCGACATCCGGGCGTCTCTCGAGCAGGTCCGAAGGCAACCCCGCGTCAATGGCGGGAGGCTCCGCATTCAGCTCTTTAATGGGAGCGTGAAAGTCAGGCGCCGGCCGCCCCACCAGCACCGCAATCGAATCTTCGAACTGTTTCCTTTGTTGCTGCAGCAACGTCGCTTGGGTCTGCGTCGAATGCAGCAGAGTCTCTTCCTGTGCCACGTCCAAGCCCGATGCGACGCCTCCTTGGTGCCTTGAGTTGACCAGCTCCAGGCCCTTTTGCAGCGATTGCACTGTGCGGTGCAAAATTCCCAGCTCCGAATCGAGCTGCCGCAAATTGAAATAGTCGCCCGCAAGTTGCGAGGTTATCAGCAGCCGCACATTCTCCAGGTCCGCCGCATTTGCCTGATAGGCCGCCTCTGCCGCTTCGATGCTGCGCCGCCTGGCCCCAAACAGATCCACCTCGTAACTGACGGTGAAGGGAATCGTATAAGAGTTCTCTGTAACCGCGCCTGTAACCGGAAAGCTGCTGTTCGGCGGCCGATTCCCGGAGAGCCGCTGTCTATTCGCGTTGGGCCCGGTACTTAGCGTCGGGAACAGCGTGGCAACCTGAATCGCAGCCGTCGCTCGCGCTTGTTCCAGGTGGGCGATGGAAATCTTGATCGTCTGGTTCTCGGCGAGGGCGTTCCTTTCGAGCGCATTCAGCTCATCGTCATGAAAAACGGACCACCACTCGCCCTTGGCGACGCCATCCTTGGGTGCGCTCTCGCGCCACGGTTCGGCCACGTCCCATTTCGCCGGCACCGCCGCGGCCGGCCGATTGTAGTTGGGTCCCACCGTGCATCCGCCCAGCACAACGGCGCACGTCAAGTGGACCAAGATTGGCAGATGTCGTCCGAGGACACTACTAGCGGAAAAACGCCCCACGCGTTGCATTACTTCTGCTCTCCCTGAGCTCCCTGTCCGCCAGGGGTCGGCGAAACACTGCCGCTCGGCGTCGTAGTCCCGTTCTTCGTGGAGCCGCCGTTCGCGCCGGTAGCCCCGCTTCCTTGCGGAGCTTGACCTCCGGGCGCCGTGTTTTGAGGAGCTTGCTTCACGTTGACCACAACTCCCTCATCCAGCGAGTCCGGGGGATTCAGCACGATCCAGTCGCTGGCACTGAGCCCTTGCAGGACTTCCAGCGAAGTGCCGTAGTCGCGCCCGATGGTCAGCGCCTGCAGGCGCGTCTTATGGTTGCTATCGACCACCACCGCTCGCAGTCCTTCCGAACGGAACAGCAGCGCGTTCACTGGCACTTGCAGCCGCTGGCCGGTGACCTTTATCAGCAGGTGCACCTCCGCGTACCCGCCCGGCAGCAGTTGTGCGGTCTTGTTCGGCACGTCCACTTCGGTGTTTAGCGTGCGGCTGGCCAGATCGATGGCGTCTGCCGTTCGCACCACTTGGCCGTCGAATCGTTGACCCGGATACTGTGCCAACTCCAGATACGCCCCGAGCCCCGCGCGAATTGCGGGCGCATAGACTTCGGGCACGCTGACATACGCGCGAATGGGATCGGTCTGCGCCAGAAAAAACAACTCCTGAGCGGTCCCGCCATTTCCGGCATTGATCAGGTTTCCGATATCGATGTTACGCCGGGTGATGACCCCGCTGAACGGCGCGTAAACGTGTTCGAAAGACTTCAATTCCTCGAGCCGCCGCACATTGGCTTCCGAAGACAGCACGGTGGCTTTCTTGGCCGCATAGTCACCCGCGGCATTATCGACTTCCTGCTTCGATACGCCGTCCGTCTTGATCAACTCCTCATAGCGAGTCGCCGTAATCTTCGAGAGATCCGCGTTTGCCTGCGACGTGGCGAGGTCCGCGCGTGACTGCGATAGCTGTTGATCGACTTCCGGCGTATCAATATCCGCCAGCAGCTCGCCTTGCCGCACCCGCGTGCCGATGTCGTGGTACCACTTCTTCAGGTATCCATTCGTGCGCGCGTAAATCGGCGATTCCACATACGCCTGCAAGGTCGACGGCAGCACCAGATCTTCCTGGCCCGGCTCGGCCGTCGGATGAACCACAGAGACGGTGGGTACGGCCAGCTTCTCGGTTTCATTGGCCAACGCTTGGTACTGCGAGCGGCGCTGCAGCAGGGTGAACGCCCCGATGAGGACGAGCACGATTACCGCAAGTATGAGAAACATGAACAGGCGGCTCTTTTTCTGCGGCGCCGCGTCTTCGTAGTTCGGTTCCACCTGGATGCTGCCCTCCGTCGTCGTTCTTCCGTCTGCCTTACTATGATAATTCTTTTCCGGGTCACGCGGTTGCGGGCGATGTTCCCGCCGCCCCGTCGCCGGCCCTTTTCCGTTCGCGGCGTCCGTGAATAATCGAAAACACGCAGGGCACGAAGAACAGTGTCGCGAACGTGGCGAAAAGCAGGCCGCCGATCACCGCGCGTCCCAGCGGCGCATTCTGCTCGCCGCCTTCGCCCAGCCCGATGGCCATCGGCACCATGCCGATGATCATCGCCAGTGCCGTCATGACCACCGGCCGCATGCGCACAAAACCCGCTTCCAGCGCCGCATCCCTCGCGTTCTTTCCTTCATTCAGTTGTTCCCGTGCGAACGACACCATCAAGATGCTGTTGGATGTCGCCACACCCACGCTCATGATGGCCCCAGTCAACGACGGCACGCTCAGCGTCGTGTGGGTCACCAGCAGCATCCAGCAAATTCCCGCCAGCGCGCCGGGCAGCGCCGTGATGATGATGAACGGATCCAGCCACGACTGGAAGTTCACCACGATCAGCAAATACACCAGCACGATCGCTCCCACCAGTCCGAGAGCAAGTCCCTCGAACGAGGTCTTCATCGTTTGCACTTGGCCGCGGATCACGATGTGGCTTCCCCTGGGCAGCTGCGGCTCAACATTGTGCACCAGCTTGGCAACTTCGTCGGAGACGCCGCCCAGATCACGGCCGTTCACCGTCGCATACACGTTGATCATCGGCTGCACGTTGTAATGCGAAACAACCGCCTGGCGCGCCGTCGTTGTCGTGGTTGCCAGGTTGCCCAGAATCTGCTGAGCACCTCCGGGGAGGCTTGCGTTCACCGGAGTATTCTGCAACGCCTGGTAAGTGTCCACGCGGTATTGTGGGGTTTGCACCGCCACGTTATAGCTCACGCCGTTTTTCGGATCGAGCCAGAAGGCCGGTGTAGTTTGGAAGCTCGAACTGAGCGACACCAGCAAATTCTGGGCCACGTCCTTGGCCTGCAGGCCGACGGCCTGCAGCCGTGTTCGATCCATATCCATGCGCAGTGTCGGCTCGTCAAATGCCTGCTGCACGTGGACGTCAACCGCACCGGGGATATGTCGCATATCGCCGGCCAGCTTCTGCGCAATAGCAAAATTCCCCAGTTGATTGGCCCCCATCACCGCCACGTCGATCGGCGCCGGCGATCCGAAGTTCAGAATCTGCGTGACGATATCCGCCGGTTGGAAGAAGAACTGCACGCCGGGAAACTCTTGCGGGAGCTTCTCCCGAAACTCGTTGATGTACTCGCCGGTCGGGCGCCCGTGCTCTTGCTTGAGCTGCACAAGAATTTCGCCGTCGGCTGTGCCGTAGGTGCCGGAGTTGCTGTAGCTGAGGTTAATTCCGCTGTACGGCACACCGAGATTGTCGAGGATCGTCTCGAGCTCGCGGGATGGAATTGTTTGGCGGATTACGCCGTTGATCTGATCGGCAAGGCGAGCCGTCTCTTCGATTCTCAGGCCGGTGCGCGCGCGGAAATGAAGGCGAATCTGGCCCGCATCCACCTTAGGGAAGAAGTCTCTGCCCAGCACGAAAATCAGCGAGCCCGACAGCAGGCAGAATCCCAGAAAGCAAGCAGAAAAAAGAATCGACTCTTCGAGGGCGACGCCCAGCGCGTGCCGGTAACCCTCTCGGAATTTCTCGAACGTCCGCTCGAATCCCTGCTGATAGCGCCGGAAAAATCCCTGCCTCTCACCCTGGTGCTCTTCCGGAATGTATTCGTCTTCCGAGCTCAACAGATACATCGCCATAGTCGGCACGATGGTCCGCGACCACATATACGACGCCAGCATCGCAAAGGAAACCGCTTCGGCGAGCGGCACGAATAGATACCGGGCGACGCCGGACAGGAAAAACATCGGCAGGAACACGATGCAGATGCACAGTGTGGAAACGAAGGCGGGAACCGCGATTTGTTGCGCGCCGTCCAGAATCGCTTGAACCGTTTCCTTGCCCATGGCCAGGTTGCGGTTGATATTTTCGATCTCCACCGTGGCGTCGTCGACCAGAATCCCCACGGCCAGCGCCAGTCCGCCCAGGGTCATGATATTGATCGTCTCGTGCAGCGCGCTCAGCAACAGAATGCTGACCAAGATGGACAGCGGAATCGACGTGGCAATGATCAAAGTGCTCTTCCAGTTTCCCAGGAACAGCAAGATCATGATGGCCGTCAGGCACGCCGCGATCAACGCTTCACGGATCACACCCTGAATCGAAGCGCGCACGTACAAGGATTGATCGAAGAACATCGTGACGTGAAGACCCGGCGGCAACGATCCGGAGTAATCCTGCAGCGTTTGCTTGACGCGTTTTACGATGTCCAGCGTCGAGGCGCTGCCGGTCTTGTACGTGGACATCAGCACGCCGCGCTGCCCGTTCGCCAGAACCACATTGGTCTGGGGAGAGAAGCCGTCGCGAATATGGGCGACGTCGCGCATGTAGATCGTCGCGCCGTTTACCGTCTTGATGGGCAGATCGTTGAGTCCCTCGATCGTTTGCGGGCTGCCGTTCATCTCCACCGTGTACTCCAGCGTTCCGAGCTTTGCGGTTCCCGTGGGCAGGATGAGGTTTTGGGAGTTGACGGCGTTGACGATGTCCACCGGCGAAAGGCCCTTGGACTGCAGCGCCTGCGAATCGATATCGACGGACACGAGCCGTTGTTTGCCGCCATACGGGAAGGGAAGCGCGGCGCCCTGCACGGTCGCAAGCTGGGTGCGGATGAAATTGTTGCCGAAGTCGAAGACCGCCTGCTCGCTGAGGCTATCGCTGGTCAGCCCGATTTGGATCACCGGCACGGTAGATGCGGAAAAGATAGCCACCAGCGGCGGAGTCGTTCCTGGCGGCAGGGAGAAGAGAATGGTCTGCACGATGGCCGTCGTTTGCGCCAGGGCCGTCTGAATATTCGCGGTAGGCTGGAAAAAGATTTTGACGATCGAGGTGCCGTTGAGCGATTGCGATTCGATGTGCTCGACGTCGTTGACCAGCGTGGTCACCGCGCGCTCGGAGTTGGAGGTGATGCGCTGCTCCATCTCCTGGGGCTCCAGGCCCTGGTATTTCCAAACCAGGCTGATCACCGGGATGTTGATATCCGGAAAGATATCCGTCGGCGTCCGCAGCAGCACCACCGGCGTCAACAGTATAATGACGAGCGCCATCACGATAAACGTGTAGGGTCTCGCAAGCGCTAATCGGACGATCCACATAACTCTTCGATTTTCCCTGGAGGCGAGCGATGAATGTGGCCCCCGCTGCTCCCATCCGTCTGTTTCGATTTACACCCTGTCTTTTAGATTCCCCGAGTCAATTCGTTGGGTACGCCGCCCCATTTCAGCTGGCTCAAAGGAGAAGTCCCAGCCAAGCCAGTCAACCACTATAGAAGATGGCAATCCCGCTGCCAACGGGTGGCCTCCAGGTGATCCAGTAAGTACCTGTCGGATCAACTACTTGGTAGGTGCGGGGCATCTCGGCCGCGAGCACACACTATTTTGGATGTCCATATTTGGATCGTTGGTACATGTTCGGCAGGTCAGGACCCTTTGGACACCCAAATCAATCGTCGGGAGAAACGCGAGCTGGCGAGAACGCAACCGGCGGGAGACCCTCTAGGTCACTTGCTCGTCATCGTGAACACGCCATCCCAATTCGAGGATGGCTCCTCGAACAGATATTCCTGGCAGCGCTTCCAGTAGGTGCGCGAGGGGCCGTCGTCGGGCCACTTGACCAGGACGCCTTCAAACGCGCGTTGCGCTTCATCCCATTGCCGCTTGCGATAGAGACCCCGGGCGCGTGCGAACAACTCCAGCCGCGCCTCCAGGTCTTGGCCGCCGCCGTCCAGACCCACTTCGGCCTGCAGCCCGATCAGCTCATAAATCGTCACCGGTTGCAGTTTGCCTTTGACGCGGATCAAATCCAACTCGCGGAATAGGAAACCTCCCTCTTTGGCGGCTTGGTAGGCGGTTTCATTGGCGAGGATGTGAGTGCCGTATTCCTTGTTCAAGCCTTCCAGCCGCGACGTTAGGTTCACCGCGTCTCCAAGCGCCGTGTAGCCGTACCGCAAGCTGGAGCCCATGTTTCCGACGCTGGCCACGCCCGTATTCAGTCCGATTCCGATGTCCAGATGCGGCTTACCTTCGGCTTCCCACTTCTTCTGCATTTTGCGGACGTGCTTCATCATTTCCAGCGCGGTGTTGCAGGCGCGGACTGCGTGGTCCAGTTCTTCGTACGGTGCGCCCCAGAAGGCCATCACGGCATCGCCGATATATTTGTCGAGCGTGCCTTGATATTGGAAGACAATGCGCGTCATGTCCGAAAGATACTCGTTTAGAAATAACGCCAAGTCCTGCGCGTCGAGTTTTTCCGAAATGGTGGTGAAGCCGCGTATGTCGCTGAACATCACCGTGATGTCGGTTTTCTTGGGCTCCACGAGACGCGGGTTCACGAGCAGCCGGCGAATCACTTCCGGGCTCAGGTACTGCCCGAACGCGTTACGCACGCGGCGCTTCTCCTTTTCCTCGATCAACACGCGATAAAGTGACACCAGGATCACATTGCCCGTAAGCGTCACCGCCGGCACCGTAAAGTTCAGCCACCACCCGCGCAGGAACGCCGCGTAGTCCAGCGCCAGCAGCGGCGCCAGCAACGCGAGCCCGAACCACATCCACCGCGGCGACACCAGCGCCATCCAAATGCCCAGCGGGATGCCAAACAGCAAGATCAGCGAAAAGTCCCAGAACGCCTGCTTGGCTCCGCGGATCAGAAATCCCTGGTTCAGCAGGTTGTCGATCACGTTGGCGTGTACTTCCACACCGGGATAGCTGATTCCTCCATAGGGCGGCGTTCTTTGATCGCCGATTCCCGTCGCCGACGCCCCCACCAGAACAATCTTGTCCTTGAAAGCTCCGGCGGTGAATTTTCCGTTCACCACATCCGCGATGGAATGGTAGGGGTAGGACCCGCGAGGTCCGTGATAGTTGATCTGCATATGTCCGGTGGAGTCCGGCAGAACGCGCAGTTTATCGCCAAAATCTACGCTGACAACCCCAAGAGGACCGTAGTTAACCGTCAGCTGGGCCGCCGGCAGTCCGAGATACAGACGAACCGCTTGCACTTCCAGTGAGCCATACATTTGCCATTCGTTTAAGTCTTGGGAACGCCCGAACGGGAGCACCAGCATCGAACGGCGGAGAACTCCGTCCGCATCCGCGGAAATGTTGAAGAAACCCATGGCCGTCTTGTCTGGATCGTCGGGATTCGCCAGTACCGGAATGTTCGCCACCGTTGCCGCGAACAAGTCTCCTTCGCGATCGTATCTCTTCACCAGTTCGGCGAAATCCTGTTTGCCCGTCGCTGAATTCAGCGAATTCTTTCCCATCGCGTACCAGTCGATCAGGTCGGCGTATTCGTCCAGCTTGGCTTTGTCGATTCCAGCCGACTCTTCCTTCTCGAGGAAAAAATTTCCAAGCACCACGGGACCGAAGCGCTTTAGCGCCGCGGCAAACTCGGAATCCGCGTCGTACTCGGAAACCAAGCCGCGCACCCAGGCTTCGTACTTGGCGTCCACGCCTTCCCCACGCTTTCTGCGCTCCTCCAGGTCCGTCCAGATCTTTCGCGCAGGCGCCGCGGTCTTGTCCGGATAGTCAAACGTAATATCAAACGCGACGACTCTGGCGCC
This sequence comes from uncultured Acidobacteriota bacterium, assembly GCA_963735525.1. Taxonomy (GTDB): domain Bacteria; phylum Acidobacteriota; class Terriglobia; order Acidiferrales; family UBA7541; genus Acidiferrum. Next base: position 37,349 of record CAVTLQ010000010.1, read on the forward strand.
GTCTTCCCGCAGCACGTCCAACATCTTTGCGAAGTGGGTTCTGGAAAAAGGCCATTTGCCGAGCGCTTCCTGCGAGAGTTGGTCGATGTCCACGATCACGATGCGAGGATCAACCGGACTGGCGCTGGCGGGCCGATAGCGAAAGCGTGTGTCGAGCGAGTTGAATTCCAGGCGTTGCAGGAATACGAAGATGGGCGTTGGCCTTTCGCCCAAGAAAGTAACGTAGTAAAGGGCCAGCGCGGCCAGCGTGATCCCCACGCTGATCAGAAATGAAACGCGATGCCGCCACCAGGATTGCAGCAGCTCGTAGAGGTTAAAGAAGGTCCGCCGCTGCCAGAATCTGCCTGACGGAGCCGTGCTCATCAATCCCGGAAAATGAAGTTCATGCGCACGCCGCACACTTCGATCAGGTCGCCGTCATTCAGGCGAGTCGGTCCGGGAATCGGCGACCCGTTGACGGTCGGCACCTTGTGGCCCGGCCCCAGGTAGTAACCGTCGTCGCGTTGATTGATCTGCGCGGCCAGTTGCGGCTTGAACCAGCCCTTCAGCCGCACGGTTGCCATTTTGGACTTACCAATCACGGTCAGCTTGTTGGTGACTACATATTCCTTCTGATCGGTGTTGCCGCTTAGCACCACCAGCGTGGGCATCTTGAGCCGGCCGGCTGCGAACTGCGAGCGCTCGCCCATGGCCGCGGCTTGTTGCAGCATGTCGCGCCGCGCTTTCGTATCCAGCACCATCGTCTCGTTGATTCGCGGAGCGGCGGCCTTCCGCCCGGAATCCCACTGCCAGCGGCGCGTCCCCGGACGCATCCACTTTGATATGGTGTTTCCCGATCCAGATGGAATCCCCGTCGTGCAGCGTGGCGCGCTCGACGCGCAGATCGTTCACAAACGTTCCGTTCAGGCTATCGAGATCCTCGACCACCAGGCGGTTGGACTCGAAGTACACCCGCGCGTGATAGTTCGACACGGCCAGGTTATCGACCGGCAGATCGTTGTCCGGCGAGCGCCCGATGCCCACGGGCCGGCTGCCGACCGGCACTTGCTTCACCAGTTTGTCCTCAAACATCAGGCTGAGCTTCGCCATTTATCTTCCTCCTGCCGAACCATTTGCTCCGGAACTCTTCCGAGCGCCCCGGCGCAGCCACGAAAACCATCCCTTGGACTCTGAACCCGCGCGCACCACCACGACCGTTACGTTGTCCGCGCCGCCCTGATCGTTGGCCAGCTCCACGAGCCTTTCGGCCGCCTTGGTCGGGTCCGGCTCGGCCTGCAGCGTTCCGGCAATTTCCGGTTCGGTGACCATGCGCGTCAGTCCGTCCGAGCACAGCAGCAAAGTGTCGCGCCCGAACAAGATGTGCTCTTCGGCATCCACTTCGATCTCCTCGTGAGCACCGAGAGCCCGCAACAGCACGCTCTGCATTTCGCTCTTTTCGGCCTCCGCCGGCGTCAAAATGCCCCGCCGCACCTGCTCGGCCACCAAGGAATGATCGCTGGTCAGTTGCTGCAAATTGCCGCTGCGCAGCAGATAGGCCCGGCTGTCCCCGACATGCGCGATGCTGAGGTTCGATCCTTCGATCCACGCCGCCGTCAGTGTCGCTCCCATGCCGTGTTGCTCGGGATGCTTTTGCGCCGAGTCGTAAATGCTCTTGTTTGCCAGGTGCACGGCGCTGGAGAGCCGCTTTGTTTTTTCGCTCCATATCGCGGGCATATCGCCGAACACGGTCATGGCCGGATCGTTCTCCGTCTCCAGGCAATGCTTTACGAGGGTCTCGACGGCCAGCGCGCTGGCGATTTCGCCGTGCGCTTCGCCGCCCATCCCGTCGGACAAGACGAAGAGGTTCAGTTCATCGAGCGATCTTGAAGCAATCCTCATTGTTGGTACGGACACGCCCCACGCTGGTCGCGCCGCCGCTGACAATTTGCACTGAGGCTCCTATGGCTATCCGCTGGCCGCAGGTGGCTCACACCCGTGCCTGGCTACCCTGCTCCCACGCTATCAGACACGTGCGACCGGTGGAAGACTCTGAACCCTACTGATTACTCACCTTTTCGCCACACCGGTGCGCCCAAGAACGTGGGGCGCCTGTTCCGCTATACTTCTCCACCTGGTTCAAGAGTCGCAAGCCCAAAGTACTCAGAATCTGGATACTACCCATGACTCGCGTCCCAAAAACACCTCGCAAGCGCGCTTCCGGCCGGAACCTCGCAAGCGCCTCTCGGACGAGTCACGAGTTGGCGCAGCTAAACCAGATTGGCATTGCCCTCTCGGAGACCCGCGATGTCGAGCAACTCCTGTCGCTGATTCTCACCAAGGCTCGGGAAATCACCGGAGCCGACGCCGGGTCGCTGTATGTCGTTGAAGAAGAAAGACATTCCTCGAACGCGCCTTCCATGACGGCCGGCGGCGTGCGCCACCTTCGGTTCCAGCTTGCACAGAATGATAGCGTCCAGTTTCCCTATGGCGAACACACCCTACCCATCACCGAGAAGTCGATGGCAGGGCACTGTGTTCTCCACGGCGAGGTCATCCACCTGCCCGACGCCTATCGCATACCCAGGACCCGGCCGTACCGCTTCAATTCAGCGCTTGACGAGGAGAGCCGCTACCGCACGCGATCGCTGCTCACCCTGCCGATGAAAAACGGCAAGGGCGAAGTCCTCGGCGTGCTTCAGCTCATCAATTGCAAGCGCCATCCGGGGGCACGGCTCACAAGCGCTTCCGAAGTTGCTCGCAACGTCCACCCGTTCCCCAAACGCGCTGTTGAGCTCGGCTTGTCGCTTGCCTCCCAGGCTGCCGTGGCCTACGAAAACTCGCGGCTGTATCGCGACATCGAGAATCTCTTCGACGGCTTCGTCAACGCCTCGGTGAAGGCCATCGAGCAGCGCGACCCCACGACCTCGGGGCATTCCCATCGCGTCTGCGACATGACCCTTGCGCTCGCCGAGGCCATCGGCCGTGAGTCCAGCGGCCCTTACCGCGATCTGTATTTCTCCGCCGCCCAGATGAAGGAGCTTCGCTACGCCGCATTACTGCACGACTTCGGCAAACTGGGTGTGCGCGAAGAAGTTCTGGTGAAAGCGAAAAAGCTCCATCCGCTTCAGTTCTTCCGCTTGCTGGACCGCTTCGACTACATCCGCCGCGACATCGAAGCGCGCATCGCGCAGCAGAAGGTCGATGTGCTCCTCACCACTCCAGTCAAGAAAGCTGCCGCGCTGTTGCGCACCCTGGACGACGAAGCTGCCAAGTTGCTTGCTGACCTCGATCAGTACACGGAATTCGTCGTCCGCGTCAACGAACCCACGATCCTACCCTCCAGCGAATTCGGCGCTCTCGGGGAAATTGCCGGCAGAACCTATCGCGACGCCCGCGGCAAGGAACATGCTTACCTCACCGGGGACGAAGTGCGCTGCCTTTCGATCGCGCGGGGCAGCCTCGATCCGGACGAGCGCCGCCAAATCGAATCGCACGTCGTCCACAGTTTCAATTTTCTCGCCCAGATCCCGTGGACCCAGGAATTTCACGGCATCCCCCAGATCGCCCACGCGCACCATGAAAAACTAAACGGCAGGGGCTATCCCCGCGGCCTGACCTCCGAGGAAATTCCCGTGCAAGCCAAGATGATGACCATTTGCGACATTTACGACGCGCTGGCCGCCTCCGACCGTCCCTACAAGCGCGCCGTTTCCGCCCAGCGCGCCCTGGAAATCCTGGCTCACTGCGTGCGCGACAATGAAGTCGACGCCGATCTGTTCCGTATATTCGCGGATGCCCAAATCTACCGGGTGGTTCCGGAGCCCGATTGATCTGTTTCCGACGGCAGAACCAAGTGCAAATGTCCATTTTTCGCTACAATCCAGGGATGTCCCCGCACCGGCCGCTTGTCTTCGCCGTGTTCCTTTCCGTCTTCGCGACGATTTTTGCCGTGCAAGTGCCCGGGCAGCAACCGCCTCCCGCATCGGCTGCCCGCATCCTGTTGTTGCCCCGCCGGATTGTTTCCGGCGAGCGCGCCACGCTGGCCGTGCTCGACGTGAATGGCCGCCTCACGCCAGGCGTCGGGGTGGTCTTCTCCAATGGTGACCACCTGACGACGGACGCTACCGGACGTGCGCTCTTCGTGGCCCCTCTGAACCCGGGCGTAATCTCCGCCAGTATCTCGGGACGCTCCGGCCGCGTTCACACCGACATCATCAGCCCCACGGAAGCCTCGTCGCCTACCATCGAGGTTTCTTCCGCCCCGCGCATCGCCTCGGTCAGCGATCGCTTCGAGCTTGCGGGCCGCGGCTTCTGCGGAGACGCCGACGCCAACCGAATCATAGTGGCCGGCCAGCCTGCGCTGGTGCTCGCCTCCTCCCCGATGTCGCTCCTGGTTCTTCCACCGGCTGACCTCGATCCAGGCACCGCCTCGGTCCAGGCAAGTTGCGCCAAGCACGATGCCCCATCTTTTTCGGTGAAGTTCGTTTCGTTGACGCTGGAAGCCGATTCTTCGCCGCTCGCTCCTGGCGATCACCGCACTCTCACGGTCCGCGTCCGCGGCACCACATCGAAGGTTCCTCTCGAGGCCCGCAATCTCGCCCCGGATATCGCGGAGCTGAGTGGCGGCAATCCCGCGCGCGTATCCAGCACCGGCGGCTCGGACAATGCCGCACAATTCCAACTGGTAGGCCGCCAGCGAGGAACCTTCGTGGTTTCCATTCGCTTGCTGCCGACACAAAATCAACCACGCCCCTGAAATCGCTGAAGCTAAGACGCCTTGCCCTCTTCCGGCAATTTCTTGGCGAGCAATTCCAGAGCGCGGTCAAGCGTTTGTTGCTTTGTCCAAAAGTCCCCCCACAGGTTTCCTACATCCCGCAGCCGCTCGTCGAAATTTCTGAGATTCCACTTCTCCGGCGAAAAAGACTTCGAGAGCTCCTCGGGCCGCACCGGCGTTGAAACCGGCGCTTTCGGAAACGCCCGTACGGAATAAACGCAGGCCAGCGGCTTGCCGCGCGCATTCTGGAGCGCGTCGATCAGGATGCGTCCTTGCGGGCGCTTGCTCACGGTGCGCTCGAAGGTCGTGAGTTTCGGATTCGCCGACGCCACGAGACGCCCAACCACTTCGGCAAACGTGCGCGTCTGCTCGTAGGTGTAGCGCGCCTCGAGCGGAACAAAAATGTGAAAGCCGGAGGCGCCCGACGTTTTCAAAAAACACTGCAACCGAATCGACTTGAGCAGGGCGTGGATATCCCTCGCGATGCGCAGCACATCGGAAAAAGGAGTGCCCGGAGTGGGGTCGAGATCGAAGAACACATAGTCCGGAATATCCTGGTTGTCCGCGCGGCTCGACCACGGATTGTGGTCGATGCAGCCCAGATTCGTCAGGTAGAGAATCGCCGCGCGATTGTTTGCCAGGATGTACTGCATGTCGCCGCCGCGCTCGTCGGAATGAACCGTGGTGGTCTCCAGCCAATCGGGCAGATAGGACGGCGCTTCTTTCTGGAAAAACGCCTTGCCGTCGACGCCATCAGGATAGCGGCGAAGGACCATGGGCCGGTTTTTCAGAAACGGCACAATGTATTCCGCCATTCGGTAGTAGTAGGCGAGCAACTCGCGCTTTTTGATGCCCACCTCCGGGAAATAAATCTTGTTCAGGTTGGTCAGGTGAATACGGTGGCCGTCGGACTCGACGTCCATGGTCTCCGATGTTCCAGTTCGCAGCTCTTTTTCCGGGTCGACGGACGAGGTGCGTGAGCGAGCCGGCTTGGTTGCGGCTTTTCTCCGGGAAGCGGGTGGATCGGGAGCCTTGGACGGCTTCGAGGACTCGCGAGGTTCCACTTCCTCAAACGTCACCTCTTGCGCGGTGCGATCGTTGCGCAAAGACAAAAACACCGGCACGCGAAGATGCTCATCCTCGGTCCACTTGCCGTACTTCACGCGCGCCACCAGTTCCGGCTTCACCCATTCCACCTTTTCGCGCAGCTCGGGAGGCTTGCTAAAGGGGGAGCGTGAAGTTCGGAATTCCTGCAGCGTCTCGAACAGCGACTTCAGGTTTTCTTCGTCGAATCCGGTGCCCACGTTGCCGATGTATTTCAGCTCGCGCTTGTCGTATAGGCCCAGCACCAAAGCGCCAAAATACTTGCGGCTTCCGCGCCCCTCGGTATATCCGGCCACAACCGCGTCGAGTTCCTTGACGATTTTCAGTTTCACCCAAGACGAAGTGCGCGTTCCCGTGTACGAACTGTCGGCGCGCTTGCCGACGATGCCCTCCAGTCCTTTTTCGCGAGCCGCTTCATACAGTGCCTCGCCCTGCTCGGGGATGTGTTCGGAGAAATGGATTCGTTCGTCGGCAAGCAGGACGCTCTGCAGCAGTTTCTTGCGCTCGAGCAACGTCGCCTTCCGCAGGTCGAAACCGTCCGCGTAAAGAAGATCGAAGAAGTAGTAGTTCACCGGAATGGATTGCATCAGTTTCGCGGAGGGATTCTGTGCGCCCAGGCGATTTTGCAGCTTCTGAAAATCGCTGCGGCCATCCTGATCGAGGGTAGCGATCTCTCCATCAGCGACCGCGGTGGTCAGCCGGAAATGGTCGGCCAGATTCTTGAACTCGGGGTACTCGTGCGTGATGTCGCTGCCGGACCGCGCCCACAGCGTGGTCTTTCCGTTTTCGATTTGCGCAACGGCGCGAACTCCGTCCCATTTGACCTCGAACACCCAGTCTGGGTCGGAAAACGGCCGCTCTTGCAATTGCGCCAGCGTTACCGGCACGCCCTTGGGCATTCGCGGCAGGGGAGCCTCGATCGCCCCGGGAACTTCCGACGGGTCGATCGCGCGCCGCTTGCCGGAGCCGGGGCGTCCCTCGGCGATATCCTCCAGCGTGCGGCCGGTGACGACCGATTCCGCGTGCTGTTCCGCATCCCAGTTGGGATCGGCGAACGAATCGCGATGCTTGATCAACAGCCACTCGTTCTTGCTCTTTTGCGTTCTGAGCCGCACAAGGACAAAGCTTCCGCGCAGCTTTTCGCCATGGAGTTGAAATTTGAAATCTCCCTTGGCGAGTTGCGCGTGCGCGCCGAGACTCCCTTCCGGCGTGTACGTGCCCTCATCCCACACGATTACTTCTCCGCCGCCGTACTCGCCCTTGGGAATCGATCCTTCGAACTTTCGATACTCGAAGGGATGGTCTTCCACTTGAATGGCCAATCGCTTGTCGCCCGGGTTCATCGACGGGCCCTTGGGCACGGCCCAGGATTTCAAGACGCCATCCAGCTCGAGGCGCAAATCGTAGTGCAGCCGCGTCGCGGCATGTTTCTGCACCACGAATACGCGCTTTCCGCCTCCGTCGACCTGACCCTTGGGCTCCGGAGTCTTCTCAAAGTGGCGTTTGGTATGGTATTCGCTGAGCTTTGCCATCTGCCGAAAGTATACTGAGTCCGATTATAAGAGTCAGATGTTTGCGGCAAAGAACAAGATCCTAAGAACAAGGCAGTGGAATGCGAGCGCGCAGGCTTACTTGTCGACGGTTGGTCCCAGGATTCCCAGCGGAATTTGCTCGCCCTCCAGCGCCGGCGCCGGAGAGCCGCCGCTGAGCGCGTTCAACAGAGTGTTTTGCGTCTTCTCGAACCGTCGATCAGCTTCGCTGTAGCTCTGTTGTGCATTCTTCAGATGCGTGCCGAGTTTTTCGAACACCTCGGCGAAGGTGTCCATATTCTTCTGCACTCCATTAAGATTGGCGAGCAGACGCTTCGCGTTCTCCTCGATCTGCATGCCCTGCAATCCCATGGCGATGACGCACAGATTGGCGTACAGCGTGTTCGGCGACACCGCGATGATCTTCTTTCTCCGGCAATACTCATCGAGTTGCTGGCCCCGGCCGTCTTCGGTATTCAACATCTCGCAGTAGACGCTTTCCGACGGCACAAACATCAGCGCCACATCCAGCGTGCCTTCGGCGGGCACGATGTATTTCCTCGCGATGGAGTCCGCGTGGCCCTTGACCGCGTTCGCAAACGCGCGGCGCGCTTCGTCGCCCTCCGCGCTGATGCGGCGGAAGGCGTCGAGCGGAAACTTGGAGTCGATGGCCATGAGTTTCTCGTCGCGCAGAAAAATCACCGCGTCGGCGGCTTCCCCGCTGGCAAAGCGGTACTGCAGCGCGAACTGCGACGCCGGCAGAGAATCCTCCAGCAGGCGTTGCAGCGTCACTTCGCCCAGCAAACCCCGGGTCTTCGCGCCGCCCAGGATCTGCTCGAGCGATTGCGTCGCCTGCGAGAGTCCGCGGCTCTGCTCCTGCACTTCGCCGATTTGTTTTTGAATCAGGCCGATTTGCTCGCGGGTGTTCTTTAGCTCGGTGGCGATGGCCGTTTGTCCCTGTGAGGCGATCTGCGCGGAGTTGGTAACCCCGTCGCGCAGCGCGCTGGTGACGCTTTCGAGGCGTTGCGCGACGCTCTGCCCGATGGTCTGAATCTGACCGGTGCTTTGCGCCTGCGCCGTGCCGATGGTTTGCAAATCTCTTCGCAACTCGGTCAGCTGGTTTTCCAGAGCATTACTCTTCTTCTGGCTCTCCGCGTTCTGGCGAACCAGCCAGATCACGAGTCCAGCCAATACGATGGCGAGTCCGATGAAAGGGGCGGTCATGGTTCCTTGCGACGCCGTGGGGTCGCGTTCTCTCTCTCTTGGTCCGCGGGAAGCAACATAGCTACTTTACCCGCACTTGCGCCTTCGAAGCTCCCTTCGGAACCCAGGCAAGCCTGAGCCGGCGCAGCAACTCCGTTTCGCAGTTGAAACAGTTGAAACAGTTGGAACTGTTTGGTGCGATCGGCAGCCCTTACCAGTTCACCTTCAGCGCGAACTGGAATTGGCGGGCGTCATAGGCCGCCGTCGGCTGTCCCGCGCTGCACGTCGAGCTCGATCCAGGGTCGCACAACTGATTGACCGCCGCCACATTCAGCCGGTTGGTCAGGTTGAACGCATCCGCGATCACATCCAGCTTCAGCCGCTCGCCCATCGCGAACCGCCGCGACAACCGCAGGTCGAGCTGGAAAAAGCCCGGCGTCGTGTAGGAATTGCGTCCCAGGTTACCGTCGCACCCAAAGGGCGGGCTGATGCCTGGCACGGTGAACGACGCGCCGCTGTTGGTCAAGCACGTACTCGGCAGAGAAAAGGTGACGCCCGGCAGAAACGCCGAAGTCGCCGTCACGCCGCTTGTTATTCCCACCGACGGTCGCCCGTTCGACGCGCCCAAGTCCAGCCGGTAATCCGTCCCCGTAATCACGGTGTACGGCCGCCCCGAAGACACTTCGATGATCGGCGCCACCGTAAAATCTGCGATGAAGTGCTTCCAGGCGCTGTCGCCGCCTTTCGCGCTCGGGGATTGGAAAACCCCGCTGGTCACCCAGCGATGGCGCTGATCGAAATCCGAATTCGACCACTCGAAGGGAAACCGGCTGTCTTGCGGCTCCAGCGGAGACTGCAGGTCTGTCGAATCGTCGAGCGTGTGCGACCAGGTGTAGCTCGATAGCAGCTCAAACGAGTGCCCGAACCGCTTTTGCACGTTCACCGTCAGCCCGCTGTAGGTCGAGCTTCCGTCCGATAGCTGCGCGTCCACGCTGTTGAACGGCACCGGCACGCCGAAGCCGACCGGATAGCCCGCAAGTCCAGCCAGCTGCACCTGCGTTCCATAACCCCCGGGCACCAGACTTGCGAACGACGGATTGGGTCCCGATGGCCGGAAGAAATTGAAGAACGCCGGCGTGCTTACGTACTGCCCGTTCAGCGCTGCCAACGGCCCCGGGCAGCCGAAAAGTTGCCCGAGGACAGCCGCGGCAACCACGCCCACTCCGCAGGTTGAGGCGGTGGGTGCGATATTGTTCGACGGCGCCACCACGGTCACCGGACTCGCAAACCCCAGCCCAGCCGAGTCCGCATTGGCCAAGTTCTGCGTGAGCAGTTGCGGGTTCGTCGAGTTTATGTCCACGGGCCGGTACAAGTGCAGCCCGCGCGTGTATTGATACCCTACGCTGAACTTCCAGGATCCCGCGATCTCCCTTTCAATCGTCAGGTTCGCCTGCTGCGCATAGCCGTATTGGAAATTCTTCGCTACCGGCAGCACGAACGGCAGAATCGGCAGCGGAAAACCCGCCGTCAGGTAGTTCTGGTTCGCAAACAGGGAATTCGTGGCGAAGGGGTCAAAGCGCTGCTGGTTGGGCAAGTACCCCATGCTCGGCAGCGCGTTCAGCACACCCTGAAAAATCGACGAGCCGTTCAGGTTCGTCGGTGAGTCCGAGGCTCCGCAGATTCCCGCGCCGGGAACGAGCCCGCACGCTGACGGAGTGCCACCCGCCGTAATCAACTGCACCGACCGCCCGCCATCTGCGGTAGCCGCGTCGAAAGCGATCGCCAGCAACGGGTGATCGTAGAAAAGACCGTAACCCGCGCGAACCACGGTCTTTCCATCGCCCTTGGGATCCCACGCGATTCCCAGACGCGGCGCAACGTTGTGGTAGTCCCGCGGTATTCCCTCCACCACGCCCAGCGCATTCTCCGCCGCCGCATTCACGGCCGTCGCCGGCGCGAACAGCGGCGTGATTTCCACGTCGTACCGCAGACCGTAGTTGATAGTCAGCTTGCGCGTTGCCCGCCAGCTGTCCTGCGCGAAAAACGCCATTGGAATATTGTCGAACGGCTGATTGGACTGCCCGATTCCCTGAATGTACGTCGTGGGAATTCCCAGCCCGTAGGCCTGCAATCCCGTAGCTCCAAACAGCTGCACCGCCTGTCCGCTCGGCAGCGTAACCGAATTTGGCAGTCCGAGATCCGATGGCGTCAATCCGCCAAAGTTTACGTCGCCACCGTAGTCCAGCTCGAAAATCTGCTGTTTGCTCGACCGCAACTGGATCAGGTTGAAATCCCCGCCCACCTTAAACGTGTGGTTTCCGTGGACGATACTCACGTGATCCGTGAACTCGAACCGCCGCTCGATGCGGTCCACCGTCGAATACGGCTCGCGCCCGAAGTACGCATAACCCGGAATGTTCACGCCGATATCGCTTCCGCCCGGAAGTTCTGAGAACCCAAAATGCAGCCCGCGTCTGGCAATCTGAGCTCGGAATTGATTGAACGCCGTGTTGCTCAGGATGGTGTCATTCTGAAAGACTCCCGACACATCGCGGGATTGGTTCACGCCGGTCCGCGATCCGGCGTTCTGACCGAACACTTGGTTCTGCGCTGTCGACTCCACGCCCGTCACCAGCGACGGCGATACGCCCACACGCAGGAACGAACTGTTTCGGTTGCTCCACTTCTGGTCCAATCTCCCCGACCACAAGCTGGTCTTCTCCGTTGTCGGAAAATTTCCTCGCAGCGAGTTCAGCCCCACATACGACGCGGGTAGCGGCGCCACTCCCGCGGCAATAGGCAACCCTCCGGGTCCGATCGCGGCAAATCCACTGCACACCACCGCATTCACGGTTTGCCCCAACGGACACGCTACCGGCAAAGGAAACTGCGCTCCGGGCCCCGGATTCAAGGTGCCTCCCGACAATCCCGCCGCGACCGCTCCGTAATCCAGCTTGTTCAACGCCACGCTGGATGCGGAACCCAGCAAAAGACCGTATTGCACCGCCAGGCTCTGGTACGCGGGAACGCCGCTGGTCAGCAGCGCTTGCACCGTGCCCGCCTGCGAAGGCGTCAGCTGCACGGGCAGCATTCCGGCCGGCGTTGGCAGCGGCACCGTCGTCAATCCCCAAGGTCCCGCTCCTCCTTGCGCCTCTCCAATACTCGAGAATCCCGTTTCTTCCCGCAGCGTATCCTCGTACGAGAGAAAGTAGAACGTCTTATCCTTTACGATCGGTCCGCCGATCGTGAATCCTGCTTGCACTCGCGTGAACGCCTGCTTTATCGGGTCCAGCTCGCCTGTCGTCGGATCCACTTGCCCGGAAAACGCATTTCTCGCCTGAAACGCTTTGTTCCGCAGATATCCGAACACGTCCCCGTGCACTTCGTTCCCGCCGCTTTTAGTCACGATGTTGATAACGCCGCCGGTCGCCCGTCCGTATTCCGCGCTGTAGTCACCCAGAATCAGCTGAAATTCCTGCACCGCCTCTTGCGATACCGTCGCCCGGATTCCGTTGATCGAATTGTCCACCGCGTCCGCGCCATCCACGCTCACTTCATTGGAGCGCGCCCGCTGTCCGCCCACATTCAATCCGCTGGTCGGCGCCGGTCCGATCGTCGGAGCAACGTCTCGATTCGTCTGCGAATTGGTCAGCGTAAAATTGATGTAGTTCCTTCCATTGATGGGCAGATTATCGATGCGCCGCTCGTCCACCACCTGCGACACTTCGGTCTTGGTGGTTTCAATCGCCGCCGTCTCGGTCGTCACGGTAACCGTCTGTTGCAGGCCTCGCAGTTCAAGCCGCGGACTAAACGCCGCGTTCTCTCCCACCGACACCACGATCGCGTTGTTTTCGAACGTCGCGAAATTCGCTCCTCCGTCCACCGTCAGTTTGTACTGCCCCGGGGGCAGCCCGACCAGGTTGTACCGCCCGTTATCGTCGGCCACCGTGTCGCGCACCGCACCGGTGACCCCGCTCACCACTGTCACCTTTGCCCCGCGTACCGGCAGACCCTGCGGGTCCGTCACGATCCCCGACAGCGTCGCCGTGTTCACCTGAGCTTTGCCGTCCACTGCCAAGCCCATCACCAGCACGCACGCAACCAGCCACACCCACACACCATGTCTGCGCAGCATTTTTGCCTCCTGACGGACTCGCTCTGTCGGAACTAGCCGTTTCCCGCTACCCCTAGCGGCGGCGGTTATGTCCCACCGATGCACGGCTTACACGGATGAACACTTCGGCTTTTACTGTAACCATTCGTTCATTTCAATAAGAATCTTTTACCGACTGCACGAGTTGCGACCTATCGGGCACACCCCGGCGAATGGGCTGCGCGCATCGCGCGTGCCCTTCAAGAACGAGAGTCAGGATCAGAGGAAAAAAGCTGCGGAAAACCCGTCGCGCACTTAGCCGCGCTGCGTGGCTGTTCGGCTGCTCAACGCTTCTTTGATCTCATCGCGCTTCGCGGTCCAAGCTTTCAGCCCGGTTGCAATCGCAATCAAGATGGCCGTCGCAAAATTCGTCAGTACCACCGCCTGCGCGTGCATAAGCACGCCGTAGGCCAGCCACAGCAACACTCCCAGCAGGTACAGACTCAGCATCCCATACGAGAGGTCGCGCCCGCCCTGTTTCCAAATCTTGATCACCTGCGGGACATACGCGAACGTCGTGCAAAATCCTCCCACCGAGCCCAGCAACACAATCCATGCGTCCGTCGTCATCGCCATACGTACATTCCCCGTCTTTCTTGTTTTGCCCTCCATCTCACCGATACAGACTACCGGCTTCGATGGATGCATTGAAATGCGGCTTCTTTCGCTGACTACAGTTTAGCAACGCCTCCGCGCTCGCAGCTATGAATCATAGCGAACGATTTCATCGGCAAATTTGATGAGTGATTCGACTGCAAAGGTAGGTTAAAACTGCAAATGACGCTGAACCAGCTTGCGAAGCTTCTCGCGGTCTTCGTCCTTCATGTGCACGAACTCCACGCCGCTTCCTTCCGCCCCAATGTTCCGCACCACCGCAGTAAAGTGAATCTTCCGCAGCCCCGCTCGAATCTCCAGTTGAATGGAATCGCCCACGTTCAGTTTCTTTGGCGACTCCAGATACGCCCCGCCCAGGCTGATGGTTTTCACTCGCGCCATGCCCGCTTGCCCGCCGTCGATCTGCGCCCGCAGCGGAGACTCCAGCGGCACGCGCACGTACCGCCGCGGGATGACGTAGCTCGCGCTGGACTGCGCCGCCGCTTCAAACGTCGCCCGCACCCGCGCCGAGGACGGTCGATCCTCGATCATCGCCAGCGCGTCCTCGGCCGCCGCGCGAAGTCCCGACGGCTCGCAATAGGTAATTCCGTCGCGCTTTTCCGCCAGCATGCGCAGCAATTCCGAGGCTTCCTGTGCTCGCATTCGCCCGAGCGCTTCGATGGCCTTGATGCGCACATACTGGTCGCGCAAGATTTCGTGCTCGCCCGCCGCGATTTCCATCAACTGCGGCACCGACGTCGTCTCTTGTGCCAGCCCGATCTGGTCGATCATCATCGGCACCACCAGCGGATGCGCGTCGGCCAGCACCGCGGAAAAAACGAACGCCGCGCTCTGCGCGGAAGCGACATTCGCCGGACGCGCCAGCTCGCTTACCGCCAGATCCTGCAAATTCCATTCCCAACTCGCCAGCGCCCGCGTCAGCCCCCGCAGCAGCCGGTCCGGGTCGGCCGTAGCCAGCAGTTTGATGGCGCCGCTAACGCGCTGCCGCCGCGCTTCGTACAGCCGCGTCTCCAGCAGATTCAGCACCGGCACGCCAATCGTCCGCAGCAACCTCGCCATCGCCGGCAGAAATTCCGAGCCCCGCGGCTCGGTCAACAGCAACGTCATTCGGTCGATCAAGCGCTCCGGATCGCGCTGCAACAGCCGCGGCAAAACGGGATCCAGCGCCCGGTTGGCAAACGCCGCATCCACCAGCAGCAGCCAGCGATCCTGCGCCACCAAACGGTGGGCCAGTGCCGACATATGATCGTGCTCGCGGTCCTTGGGCGTTTTCTCCAGCCCGGTCAGAATTCCCTCGAAGCCGACGTAGTCGCCGCGGTTCACCGCGATGCGCCCCAGCGTCTCCAAGAACGCCGCCAGCAGGGCGGCTGACTCCGGGATCGTCTCTTTCTCCAAAGCCTTTAGCGTGCCGCGGCTCAAATCCTCCGGCAATTGATTCGGCCACAGCGACTCGATCACCGCCGTCAATTCGTTCAATCCCGCAGCCACGGACCGCCGCGCTGCCGCATCTTCGTTCTCGATCCGCCTCGCGTAGTTCAACAGGATGTTGCGCGCTTCCCGCCGCGGAGCGTCCGCTCCCGCATCCGCCAATTGCCCCAGCGTCTGTCGTAGCGCCACGATCGGCACGCACCAAACGTCCGGCCCGCGCATCACCGCCGACTTCTCTCGCGGCGGCAGCTCCAGCCAGAATTTTTCGATCAATTTTTCGCGATGCGTTTCGGTCGCCCACGTCGTCGCAAACGAAGTCAAGTGCGCCGACGCATGGGGTCCCGTGTACCCGCCCGCCGTCACCAGCACGTCGCCCAGCCGGTGCAACATCGGCCGCACTGAAGCCGCCGTCAGCGCCCCGGCCGAAAATTCCGGTCCCAGTGATTCGAAGATCAGATTCTCCGACAGCCGCAGCAGATAAGGCTGTGGCTGTTCCCCTTCGCGCGGCCCGTATTGCGAGATGCAGCTCAACAGCAGCCGCACGGTGTCCCGGCTGGCGTCTTCCATCGCGCTGTGGATCGCTCGCGCCGCTTCTTCCGGGGCCAGCCCGCGCGCTGCTTCCAGCGGCGGCGTCAGTCGCGCCAGCAACTGCAGTGTGGCCACCAGGTCGTCGATCTGCGGCGCCTGAATCGGAGCATCACTCGCCTCCCTCGGCGAGTGTCCTCCATAGGCAACCAGCGCCGCGATCAAACTCGCCAGCACCGAATCCACTTTGCGCTCGGTTTGTGTATTGACGGTAATGCCTTCTACTCGATTCTCCGCCAGCAGTGCCGTCCACCCGGCAGATCCTTGTTTCGCGCTCTCTTCCGATCTTAGCAACGTTGCCTTTACAAGTTGCCCTAGCGTGTCGAGTTCGCCTACATGGAACTCGCGCGCAAACACCAACGTCCGGATGCCCGCCCGCTGTAGATCCTTCGCCAGCGCATGCAACTCCCCTCGTGCGTCCGGAAGCGGCGTGTCAGTCACCTTCAGCGCCACCAGCCCGCCGCGTTCCACTCGAATTTCCAGCCCGTTCAGCTTCGCCGCAACGCTCCGCAAACTCTCGTACGCGCCATCCAGACTCTGCAGCGTGTGCGGATGGTGCCGCTCGTACAAGCGAGCTGATCGCAGCAACAGTTGCAGGCATCGCAGCGCACGGTCCACCTCCGCCACGTTCGCGTCTGCGGTGGGTTCCCGACGTGGCCGCGCGCCACCCGTGCCGGGATCGACCTTTGGCCCCGATCCGTGCGTTTGCTTGTCGATGGGCAATGTGGCCCGAAGGACCAAATCATCCTCACTTGCGTGCTGGTTTTGAGGCGTCCCGGTCAGTCCCCGGGACACAGAGCCTCGCGCTTGAGTCGCGAGCCGAAGAAAGGGCGGATGAACCCAACCTACAAGGCAAGCACGCCTCCGGCCCACTCGGGCGTGCCGTAAGTCGTTTGTTTTTAATAGAGATTTAATCTAGTTCTAGGACTAGCTTCCTAGCCGTGTTACAAAACGTAACATCTTGAGTAGCGCTCTCGTACCCCTCAGCTCTTGGCAGTCCTACTGCAGGTTCGCGTATTCCGCCTGAGCCCGCTGCAAAACAGGAATGTCGCGGTCGGCGTCTTTCCACAATCCAAAGAACTCGTCGTAGGCCGCGGCAGCCTTGGTCTTGTCGCCCGCCAGCGCGTACGCGCGCCCCAAGCCAAGATGCGCCAGCGGCCCGATCGGCGCATTGACCACCACGCCGCTCCGGTCCACGATCTTCTGAAACTCGGTTGCCGCCCGCCCTCCCTGACCCGCCGCAAGATACGCTTCGCCGCGCACGTACACTGGGTACAGATTCGTCGAAAAACTGGTATTGCCGGCGACCCCCAATTCGTACGGCAAGGTAACTTGCAGTGTCTCCACGGCCTTCGCGCCGTCGTTGCGATTCAGAGCGAGCTGTGCTCGAAGCGTCGGCAAATAGTTGAACTTCACGATCGTGTCTTCCGGGAAGCGCTGCGCCAAATCGTCAACCAGCTCGAGAGCGCGCTCGGAATCTCCGGCCAGGGCCAGGGCCAGCGCCGCCGAATATTGCGTGTCCCGGCCATTCGCTAGCATCATGGTCTCCGCCGCCAGGCGTTTCGCCTCGGGCGCGTTTCCGAAAAACGCTTCGCGCAACGCCGCACCGGCGGTGCAAGCCGCCGCTAACTCCTTGTCCTCCAGGCCCTCGGCCGAAGCCGCGGCTAGGCGCGACAATTCCCGCGCCTTCGCAAGCTGGCCTGCAAATGCGTCCGCATCCGCCTGGAAGTACATCAAAACATTTTCCTTTCCGGGCTTGCCCATGGCCCACGCCACCTGCTTCGCCATTCCTTCGGAATCCTTCCGCAAGAAAGCAAGCTCGTACAGGAACAGCCGCAGGTCCGGGGAATCAAGATTTTTCGCCAGCGCTTCGTCGGCCGCGGCCCGCGCCTCGTCGAGGCGATTGAGATGGATGTAGCCAACGACCAGATTGCTGTTGTTCAATCCCTCGTCGGGGCCCAGCCGCAGCGCGTCGCGGAACTCCGCGAGCGCCTTTTCATGTTGTCCGACGGTCTGATAGATGACCCCGAGGTTGCCTGGCGTCACTTTTTCCCGCGGATACGTTTGCGCCCACAGCTCGTAGACTTGGCGCGCTTTCTCCAGGTCGCCGGTCACGAAGTGATAGTAGTGAGACTCAATGTAAAACTTCTCCCACTCGCTGACGTTTGCGCGCAGGTCGTACGCCGCCCTCGCGTTCTCCGCTGCGTGGTTCTTCTCGCCAAGATTGTAATAGGTCGTGCCCAGCGACGCGTAGGCCATTGCGAATTTCGGGTCCAGGTGGATGGCGCGCTGCAGCGAAGGCACCGCATCGGCATAATCGCCC
The DNA here is from genome assembly GCA_963735525.1 of uncultured Acidobacteriota bacterium. Classification (GTDB taxonomy): domain Bacteria; phylum Acidobacteriota; class Terriglobia; order Acidiferrales; family UBA7541; genus Acidiferrum. Next base: position 55,042 of record CAVTLQ010000010.1, read on the forward strand.
TTGGCCAACATCGTCTTGCGTGCCAAGCTGTAGGCCTGCAAGGCTTCGAGCGAAGGAGTTGTCGCCTGCTCGATCGGCGTATCCAGCTTCTGGATCGTCTTCAGCGACTCGCCCAATCTTTCCCGCAGTTTTGTCGAGGCCACCCCCAGCGCTTTCAGCACGTGCTCTTTGCTGTCCGCGGTTACCTGCTCTTGCGCGAGGTAATCTCCCGTTTGGCAGTTCACCGCGTTCGTGCCGATCACGTATTGGCTGCCTATCGTCGAAATTGAACCGCTCAGATACGCCTTGCTTCCCGCGCGCTGGCACAGCTCGCGCGCAATCTCGGGGGAAAGCTTCGTATCCGGCGGCCGGCCCATCAGCCGCAAGGTCTGCTCCACGCGCTGCTCGGAAACCAGGCTCAAGAACGGAGACTGTTCGAGCTGCGCCGCCAGGCCCTGGCGTAGCGTATCGTCAAAGACGGGCTCGCCCGTTTTGTTGGTGAAGTCGGCTAGCACAATCGTGTCCGTCTCGTTCAGCGCGTGCGCCCGGCGCGTGTTGTAGAGCCACGCGCCCACGCCCAGCCCAATGGTCACCACCGCCGCGGCTCCCGCCACGAATTTCCAAGGGAAGCGCCGAACCGGAACCTGGACCACCACGGCTGGCGTTGCGGTCAGCGTCGCCTGCCCTGATTCGAATTCCCGCTTAACCCGCCGCAACTCGGCGCAAATCTCCGCCGCGCTCTGGTACCGCAAGCTCCTGTCTTTCTCCAGCGCCTTGTTGACGATTTCTTGCAATCCCGCGGGGATTTCGGGATTCACGTCCCGCACCGGCTGAGGCGCTTTCGTCAGAATCGCTTCGATAATCACGCCGCCGGTACTCCCGCCGAAAGCTTGCCGCCCGGTAGCCATCTCGTACAGCAAGAGTCCCAACGAGAACACGTCCGTGCGCGTGTCCAAGTCATCGCCGCGAACCTGCTCCGGCGACATATACGACGGAGTTCCGCTGATGATCCCGACCACCGAGACGGGTTCCTGCGAAGGGACAGTGGATGGATCGGTGTCTTCGCCACGGGCGATTCCCTTGGGAATCAGCTTCGCCAACCCAAAATCCAACACTTTCGCCTGCCCGCGTTTCGTCACGAACACGTTGGCCGGCTTGATGTCTCGGTGGACGATGCCCCCGGCGTGCGCAGCGTCCAGCGCATCTGCGATTTGTATCCCGAGGTCCAGCACTTCCTCCGGCGGCAACGGCCTGCCATGGATGTGCTGCCGCAGCGTCTCGCCGTCGATGAACTCCATGGCGATGAAGGGCTGCCGGTCCTGCTCGCCGATGTCGTAAATGGTGCAAATGCCGGGGTGATTCAGAGCGGACGCCGCTTGTGCTTCGCGCCGGAAGCGCTCCAGCACCTGCGGATCGTGCGCTGTTTTTTCAGGAAGGAACTTCAGAGCCACGGCCCGGTCGAGCCGCGTGTCCTGCGCCTTGTACACCACACCCATCCCGCCGGCTCCGAGCTTCTCCAGGACGCGGTAGTGAGAGATCGTCTGGCCAATCATTGCCGGGGTGCAGGCTCTAGCGAGCCAGTATCAAAGTTAAAGTGTTCGGTCGTCGAGGGCCGCGTCGCCGCCCGCTTTTCGTCGGTCATCCTTCGGAGGTTTCGGCGACCCTAGCACGCTGAGCACGCGCGAGCCTTCTCCGTAGGTCTTCACGTTGGCGAGAGGCTCCGGCTCCAGGGTGATGTTTTTGTTGCAGATCGTGCACACCAGCGCACCATAGCCCCCGCCGTCCTTCATAAGGAACATGTTGTGGCGCATTACGCGTCCGCAACACACCGGAACCCACACATTGGAAGATTGCTCTGCACTCATGCGCACCTACCAACTCAAGACCAAGTGGCCGGATTATACATGGAAAATCAAGCAGGAGGCGACGCGTCGTTCCGCGCTTCCTAGCCTGGGCGTATTGCCTAAAATGAAGTTTCAACCGGAAAGGAAAGAAATCAGGGCTAACTGCCGTATTTAGTTCGGCTTGAGCGATTCCGTGATGTTCGTGGTCCCGCCGTCGCTCACCTGCACGGTGCGCTTCAACGGCCGGAAGCCATCCAGCTTCAGCGTTACGGTATGCATTCCCACCGGCAACTCGATTCGCGATGGCGTCGATTTCCCGGTTGGGTTGCCGTCCACAAGGATTTCGGCGCCCTTCGGGTTGGTCTCCACTTGCGCGAACGCCACGCCTCTGTTCAACTTTTCCGTCAATTTCGGCGCGAGTTGCGTCTGGATATTGTCTTTTACCTGAACCGTCCCGGAGTACGCGTCGTAGCCTTGCAGCCGCAGCACAAGATTGTATTCTCCCGGCGCCAGCGGCAGCGTCACCGGTGTCTGTCCTGATTGCTTCGCGCCATTGATGAACACATCCGCGCCTGCGGGCTGCGAGCTGATGAACAATCCCTTCGTCAGCGATTCCAGCGCCAGCTTTTGATCGGAGACGTTGTCGGCCTTCACTTGCAACGCCGTCTGTACCGGCTGGTAGCCGTCTTTCTTTACTTCCAGGCTGTATTGCCGGGGAGCAAGATTGTTGAAGCTGCACGGCGTCTGGCATTGACCGAACTGATGCCCTAAAGGCCCGCGCAACACCGCCGTCGCGCCGATTACGTCGGTCACCACGTGAATCGCTCCGCGCCCTGCAGCCGGCACGGGATGCCCTTCGTCTTGATTTTCCGCCGCGCTCAGCGGCGTGTCGTCGTATTCGATGTGATCCACCACGCGAACTTCCGCCGGCGCGTCACGCAACAATTTCAGCAGCGCGCCGTGCTCTGTGGGACGCAGTTTGCCGGCAAGAATCAGCGTGTTTCCGACGCTTTGCACCTTCGCTTTGCCGGTCAAACCGCGTTCGGCGATGGCTTCGTCAATGTGCTGTTTGAATTGCGCCGCTTTGGGGTTCAGCACCGGCTCGATCTTTTTCGGCGGTGCCTTTTCCGCGCCGGTATCTGCTGTTTTTTCGGCCGTCACCGCCGCGGGCGAAACTTTGGCGTCTTCGGGTTGCGTGGCGGATGCTTCCGCACCGGATTCGTTAGCGTCGGCATTGGGCTGCGCCGCGCCGGCGCTGGTATCCACAGGTGCCGCGGCGGGATCGTTCGAGGACGCCGCGGGCTGCGTGCGCAGCTTCTGCATATCGTTGTAAACGGGCCGCAGCTTATATCCGCCGTAGCCGATCACGCCGAGTAATACCAGTGCTCCGAAAATCGTCCCCACGATGCTTTTCTTCTTAGGCTCCTCATAGGGAGCAACAGGTCCCGTGCGCCGCAACGCCGGCGTCTGCGACGGATTTCCACCGCTGGAAGCGAGCGATCGGCCGGCAGGCGTGCTTAGCACCTCTTCGTTGTGCATGCCGCGAAGCCCGCCGCCACCTGCGGCCAGCGTCGCGTTGGGATTCGTCTGCCCGCCCATCACCATTGTGGACTGCGGGTTGCCGCCTCCGCCCGCGGTTGCCCGGTAATTGCGCAAATCCTGGAGCATTTCCCGGCAGCTCTGGTAGCGCGCGTCCGGCTCTTTCGCCAGCGCCTTCATCACTGCGTCGCTGATTCCCGGATGGATCGAAGGATTGATCTGCCGCGGCGGCACCGGCTCTTCGTTGACAATCTTGTAGATTACGGTGGTGATGCTCTGCCCGGGAAACGGCTTCTCGCCCGTGATCATTTCGTAGAGCATCACGCCCAGCGAGAAGATGTCGCTGCGCCCGTCGACGGCGCGCCCCTTCACCTGCTCCGGAGACATGTAGCTGGGTGTGCCCATCACGTGGGCGGTCTGCTGCACCGTGCCGAACTGAAGGATTTTGGCGGTGCCGAAGTCGGTCACTTTCACCGTGTCATCCGCGGTCAGCATTATGTTCGCCGGCTTAATATCGCGATGCACGACGTTGCGTTCGTGCGCGAATCCCAGCGCACTGCACGTCTGCTCCATAATGCGCAGCACCCGCGGCAGCGGAAATGCGTGTCCCGCATCCAAGAGCGCCTGCACGCTCTTTCCTTCCACCAATTCCATGGTGATGTAGTACAGCCCGTCTTCTTCGCCCGCGTCGAACACCACCACGATGTTCGGATGGGTCAGCAAGCCGGCCGCGCGCGCTTCGGTCTGAAACCGCGTCAGCAGCTCCGGCCGCGTCAGCCCCGTGCCCTCTTCGCTCAATTTGATGGTCTTGACGGCCACGGCGCGGCCAATCACCGGGTCGGTCGCCTTGTAGACCACACCCATGGCGCCTCGGCCGAGCTCACCGACAATTTCGTACCGTCCGGCTTTCAGGATCGCCGTCATAGTTCCATAGGGCAGAGAACGCATTCTCCGCCCAAGTTCCTCTTGGTCTGCTGTGCGTGGCTCAACGGTGCGGCTTCTGGCGGAAACACGGCCGCTGACACCCATACGCCCTATTGGCACAGTACCTACCGGGTTTTCTGCAGGTCAACGCTACTACCGTACTAGTGTTTCGCATTCGCCACCCGCAAAATGGGCACTTGGTGGTGCGCTGGCTTGCGCCGGGAGCGAGGGCCGCGTCCAGCGGCCGACCCAATTTTCGGAAAGCGCCTTTTCGCGACCAATTGGATTGTTTCCGAGTGCCCCGTGATCCGCTCGGAATGGCGAATTCGCGGCAACTTTCTGACCCGAGGCATAGCGCGAGCGTACCCAAGTCACAACTACCACGTTGAGTTGTTGTACCAACGCAGGACTCGGAGAGCGCGCAGTGTGTTCCAGCGGCTTGCACTGCCGACACGGGTCTCCATCTCCAATGGAATATGTTCGGGATGAGAGAGGTTGAGCGGCCAGCGCCCGTTCTGGTGGCGGCGCTCCATCACGGTTTTGATGGCGTCACCGACGCGGCTGTCGGGCTTGATTCCTGCATTTCGCAGATAATCGAGTCCGCGCAAGACGTCGTAGTGCCAAAACGTCGGGAACGAGAATCGCAACCAGCGCTTGTCGATGACTTTGCCGGTGCGAAGCGAGCGGAACATGCGGCGTTCGAGGAGATAATTTTCGGCGCGCTTGCGAGCTTTCGTGACAGCCGCTGATTTGCGCCCTGCTCGTTCGTAATCGAGGAGTCCTTCGAGCACGCAGATGGTGGAGTGGAACGAAGAGCGCCGGCTGGGAGGGCGTTTCGGCGACAAGAAGGGCCATGCCTCGCAGTTCCAGCCGCCATCTTCGAGCTGCTCGCCGAGGAGTTGACTGGCCAGTGCGTCGTTGGGTTCCTTGAAATACGCACCAAGGCCGAGGATTCTGCCGTTGATGCAGGGCTCGGTTTCGCCGTGAAAGTAAGGCCGGTTGTTGAGCCACTTAAACACGAGCCGCTTGTCGATGCGGTCGATCATTTTGCGAGCCTGTTTGCTGGCGGGTTCGAGACCGAGGTCCTTCAAGGCGACGAGACTGTTGAGGGTAACAAGGTCCCACTTCCGCGGGTCGCCCCAGTAGCCGGCAGGAGACTGGGCGGCGAGAAGTTGGGCTCCCCAGCCTTCGGTTGCGACGCCCGACCGCTCGGCTGCAATCGCGTTGGGGGCTTCACCGGTGAGGTCCCTCATGACCTGCCAACGGATGGCCGGGTCAGAATCGAGGAGCCATTTGATGTGCGCGGGCCGGGGTGCGTAATCGTGTAGGCGCATTCGTCTCTTATAGCATGTGGTGTGTATGTTTTGACCTGTGCGCCGAATCACGATGGGTTCAGCCCGTGGGCATGGGCAAAGATCCGGGCGGCTACTTGAGGGTCAAGACGAGCTGCGAATCGGCTTCGATGGATTGCGGCACTCCGCCGTCTGCCTTGACGCCTTTGTTGCGCAGCTCGATTCGCAGCGTCTTCCGCTTCTTGGCCCGGAACTCAGTGCTGACGATGTTGGAGGTCTTGCGATTGGCGCCAAATCCCGCCACCACGCGGAACTCATGCACCCCCGGCGGCGCATAGAGATTATCGAAGACCCTTTGCACCCTGGCGCCGCGCTCGACGTACAGCTTGCCGTCCATCTCCACGTTGAAACCCAAGCCGGGCGGGAAGCGCTCTGCCTCGATCCGCAGCTTAGCGTTTTCGCTGGGTTTCAGCGCCGTCGGGTCAAAATCCACGCGAGCGGGAACGGCCTCCGCCGGCGTGGCGGGAGGCGCTGGCGGTGCGCTTGCCGATGACGCTGCTGCGTTCGCCGCGGGTGCCAAAGTGTCTGGAGCAACGGCTTCCGGCTTTACTGCCTTCAGCGTTTTCTTCGCCGGCGGGTTCTTGGGCTCTTCCGCCAGCGTTGGAGGGAGCGGACTAGAGGTTCCGGCCTCTGGTGACGCCGTCGAACTTGCGCCCAGTCGAGCATCGGCGTCATTCGCTGTCGCCGCCGCCGCTACTGTCGGTTGCGTGGAAGGAGAGCGCGTCTTGCCGCGAAGGGCGTACCACCCGCCCGCCAGGATCGCGGCGAGCGCAACTCCAGCGAAAATCGGCACCATCCTGCCACTCGGCCGGAAACTGGCGGGTTGCGGCATGCGCCCCGCCGCGACCGGCTGCCGAGTCGCAGGCCCGGTGGTCTGGAGAAACGGATCGGAATCCAGCGTGTCCATCGCGCCGCCGCCTACCGGCGGTGGCATGGTGATCGACTCGGCGGTGCGGAGTTCGGGCGCGCGCCCGCCGCGGATGGCCGCCAGATCGCGCGCCAGATCCTCACCCGTCTGGTAGCGCGCGGCCGGATCTTTCGCCAGGCAGCGTAAAATAATCTGCTCAAGGCCCGCAGAGACGGCGGGATTCAGCTTTCGCGGCGGCACGGGTTCCGTGTGCACCACTTTGTAGGAGACGGCGGTGACCGTGTCGCCCGGGAATGCTTGGTCGCCGGTCGCCAGCCAATACAGGATCACGCCGAACGAAAACAGATCGCTTCTTCCGTCGATCGCGGAGCCGGTGAATTGCTCGGGCGGCATAAACGCTGGTGTGCCCAGCAGTTGACCAGTGGTGGTGAGCTGCGAAGCGGCCAGTTTGGCCACGCCGAAGTCGGTGATTTTCGGCCGCTCGATTCCGTATTTCTCTTTCGAGGTCAGCAGGATGTTGGCGGGCTTGATGTCGCGGTGCACCACGCCATGCTTGTGTGCGTAACCCAGCGCCTCCGCAATCTGTTGCCCCACTTCGCAGACGCGCTCGAGCGTCAACCGCTGGCCGCTCTTGGTGGCATCCGCGAGGGTTTGACCCTCGATGTACTCCATGACCAGGTACGGCAGGCCGTCTTGCTCGCCGACATCGAACACCGGTACGATACCCGGATGGGCGAGGCGTCCTGCGGCGCGTGCTTCACCGTAAAAACGCTCGCGATACTCCTTGCCTTGAGGCCCGCTGAGCGCCAGCGAGTGAATCGTTTTCAACGCCACGATGCGGTCCATCGCCGGATCGCGTGCCAGGTAAACCGCGCCCATGGCGCCGCGACCCTTCTCCTCGACGATTTCGTAGCGCCCGATTTTTTTCAGCGTATCCATGGCCGCAAATTCTTACTTTAGCATCCACCGTGACGCGCCTACCGGCGGCGTTGCTGGGCGTTGCGGGAAGGTAAAGGAAGAGAGGAAGTGAAGGAAGCAAAGGAAGCAAAGGAAGAAGAAGAGGACACAGCCATAAATGGCTGTGCCACAGGACCTTACCGCAATCTCTGTAGCCGCGACAGTTGTAGCCAGGCGTCTTCAGGCGGCGGGGTTTAGACTACCGACGAGCTAGGCGCCTCCTACCTTTACTTCCTTTACCTCCTTTACCTCCTCTCCCTCATCCCTACGGCCTTGGCATGCCCTCGCCCGGCGACATGGTCCGCTCCGGCATAGGCACGTTGGTTTCCCGCACCGGCCGGTCGACTTCGCCCGGCCGTGCCGGCGCTTCCAGTCCGTCGGTGAGCAGGTATCCTTGCAGCGCGATCCCGTTGGTCCAGACGCCTTCCAGGGCGGCGATATATTCCAACTGCAGCTCGTACAATTTTCTTTGTGATTCCAACACGCGAGGATACGAGGCCAGCATCAAGCCATATTTCTCGACCATCAGCCCGTAGGATTTCTTCGCGCGCGGCAGGATCGCATCGCGAAACTCGACGGCCATCAGCCGCGCATTCGCGTATTGGTCCACGGCGGAGGCGGCGCGATCGCGCAGCGTGAGTGAAATGCGTTTCTTTTCTTGCTCGGCGCGATCCATCTCCGCGCGCGCGGCGGCGATGTCGCCTTGATTGCGGTTGAAGATCGGAATCTGCACGCCCACTTCCGCGATGCCTTCCCAGCCCTTCGCGAATGGCAAGCGGTCCAGAAGTTCATTGTTGTATTCCATGCCGGCGCGGACCTGTACATCGGGAATGGGCTCGCGCCGCGCTCGCGCCACAAGCGCTTGCGCGCGGGTTGTCGCGGCGTCGGCGATGCGTACCGCTGGGCTCTCTTTGGCGATGGCGTCTACCGCTTCTTCTTCGTTCAGCTCCGGCCAGCCTTTCTCCAAATCCCCGGCGACGGTAGCCGCCGGCATGTCCGGCTGCCCGATTACCGCCGACAGCGATCGCCACTCCTCCCGCAACGTGTTCTCCTGCATTCTTGCGGCGATGCGCATGCGTTGCGCTTCCACTTCCGCGTCGAGCACTTCGGTTTCGTCGGCCTGGCCGGTGTTCATCAGACGGCGCTCGGTTTCCGCAGCGTCTTGGGCGATCTTGGAGAGGTCGCGCCGCGCGTCAAGCAGCTCCTGCGCCGCAAGCACGCGCAGAAACGCCATCTTCACCGCACTCTCCACGCGGATGCGCTGCTCTTCGGCTTCGATCGTCGCGAGCTTGGCTTCCTTGCCGAAGACATCGCGGCTCAGACGCAACTTTCCCGCGGTGACGATCGTCTGCTGCACGAAGAAGCCTTCTTTACCCCCGCCGACCGATCCGCCGCGAATCTCGTCCCCCGTGTAGCTCACGGTGGGATTCGGATAGAGGCCGGCCTGCTGCTGCCGCGAATTCGCAGCGCGAATTTCGGCTTCGGCCTGGCGCAGCGTCGGATTCATCTCTCGCGCGATTTTCTCCACCTGCTCGAGCGTCACCAACGCGCCCTCCGCCTTTGTTTGCGCGCGCCCTATCTGCGGATACTGTGCCTCAACGGGCTTGATGTCGCCGTGGTGATGCTGCGCGTGTTCCTGCCCCGCTGGCATCTGCATCGGTGGCTCGGCCTGAGCGCCCTGTGCGGACCGCGCGCCGACCGCGCCAACGAACAGAAGCGTCAGGAAAAGTGCGGCAACGCTGGGTGAAGTTCTCATTTTGCCTCCGCAAAGAAAACCCGCCTCTGCAGGGACGGCGCTCAGCCTCGCCCGCCCGATGCCGTTTGCACAACTTATGCGCATAGCGAAGGCGCTACGACTGGTGGTGATGTTCATGTTTCTCCTCCGGAGTTCCGGATTTCTTCCGCGCCATGATTTCGTCGTACTGATCGTCCGGAAGCACGCGAATCAAGGTCATCATGCCCATCATTCCCGCGCTCCAATTTGCCGGCAGGCCGTAGGTCTCCGGTTTTGCGACCACCTCATCCATGCCCATCTCCATGAACGCGTCTTGAGGAAACCCTTTCACGTCGCCGGCGTTTTCCGCGATGGGGGAGTGGTGGATGTGTTCGAAGCCCACCGTGTTCGCGAGCGTTTGCATCTGGCTGAGCGCTTTGGCGTCGGTTTGGTCGGCGGTCTCGATCATGCGATCGCGCAGCAGGTCCATCATGTTGTTCATCATGTGGTGCGGAAGATGGCAGTGGAGCATCCACGCGCCGGGATACTTGGCCTCGAATTCGACGACGCGGGCTTGCGCGACGCCGACGAGGACAGTGTTCATCGGATACCAGCTGGATTCGGGAGCGCGTCCGCCTTCGGTGCCGGTCATCACGAACTGGTGGCCGTGCAGGTGGATGGGGTGATGGTCCATGCCGAGATTCACGATGCGCAGGCGGACGCGGCTGCCCAGCCGCGCGATCATCGGCGTGATCGCGGGTGCCGACACCCCATTGAACGTGAGCCAGTTGAACTCCATGTTCGCGGTGTTTGGCACGGTGTTGCTCGGCAGCACCGCCCACTCTTGCAAGATGACGCCGTAGTCGTGATCCGCGCGAGGCTGATAAGGTTTTTCCGGGTGAGCGACGAAAAATCCCAGCTGCCCCATCATTTCCTGCATGGCGCTGTGTGCGTGATAGAAAAATGTGCCTTCCTGATGCACGGTGAATTCGTAGGTGTATTTCTCGCCCGGCGGGACCGGCTTCTGGCTGATCCAGGGAACGCCGTCCTGTTCAATGGGAATCTCCAGGCCGTGCCAGTGCAGCGTCGTGGACTCCGGCAGACGGTTTTCAAAAATCACGCGCACGCGATCTCCCTGCTGGACCTGAATTGTCGGTCCGGGGCAGCTTCCGTTGTAGCCCCACGCGTCGATGGTTTTGAATGGAGCGATTTTTCGCTTCACCGGCTCGGAGGTCAGCTTGAAGACCTTCACCACGCCGTCCAGTTCGAACCGAAGGTCCGGCACGTCGGGAGTCACCATCCGCGGTCCCGCGGCGCTCATTTCCGGCGAATGGCTGGAATGCTGCGAATGAGCTCGATGCTGATGCCCGTTCGCGCTTGCGGCAGCTTGCGCCCCCACGCGAGCGCTCAGTCCGAACAGCCCGGCACTGAACACGGCCGCGTCTTGAAAAAACTTCCTTCGTGTGTTGCTCATTTATCCCTCCCTACAAATGCCATTGCTGCGAAATTGCTGTAGCCGCCCTCTTTGAGAGGGCGGGGTTTAGATGACACACAGGCACTCCACCCCCCAAGAGCGATGATCGCCGGAGGAATAACTCAGATTTGCAGGATTGTCGTGCTTGCGGGTATGTCTCTCGATCCGACAGCGCCGGTAGCATCCCGCACGCGATTTAGATCGAGCGAAAAAGCGATCTCGTTCGTTGCGGCGATCGAGTCGGGCAGCGTCGAGTTCTCAGCGCGTTCCACTTGCGGCCAATTCTTGGTGGCACTCGATAAGGTTGCAGATAACTCCAACCGATTACAGGTCCTTACGGAAGCGAAAGCTGCGGGTGCCGCGGCATGGTCACTGGAAATAGCGGCATGGTGACAGTCTTCGGAGATGGCGGCGGCTGCACAACCGTTCGACGCGGCGCATAGCAATCCGCAGAATGGCACAAGCAGCATCGCCACAGCGGTAGCAACGGAGATGACAGCCGCAGGCAGCCTTCGGTTTCTTGGAAAGCTTTCGCTCATGTCGAATCTCAACGCTACGCTGAGCCGCCTACCGCGTCAACTTCAATAGCCATGTCCGTCTTTTTCAAGCACCACTTTGCCGGCGAAGGAGCGATAGACATACACCGAATATCCGGTTGCGAGAATCATCCCGAGCACCCACCAGATCAACCCGACCTTCAAGCCGTAGTCAGCGGCCTTTGCGGTTTTGACCGTAAGGGAATAGATGGGATTCCAGCCAGGCGACCTTACTCGCTCTTAGAGAGCCTGGAACGGAAGGTCCGGATGAAATCCGCGCAATTGACCGACGCCAAAAAGCAAGCTAACCTTTTTCGTATCAACCCAGGGGCTGTAGCTCAGATGGATAGAGCGTAGGTTTCCTAAACCTTAGGTCGGGAGTTCGAGCCTCCCCAGCCCCACCATTCCCTCATCTGGCTCTGGCAATCCAGCGTGGGCGCGTTGGGTCGTAGCAATGCGGAGGCCGGAACAACGGTGACAACTCAGACGTTTGGAAAAATGCCCGACGGAACGCCGGTTGAACTCTTCACGTTGAGCGACGGGGTTCTCGAAGCACGGATCACAAACTACGGCGGAATCCTCGTCTCCCTCAAAGCTCCGGACCGAAATGGCCAGCCTGGCGACGTGGTGTTCGGGTTTGACAGGCTGGAAGAGTATCTCGCCGACAACAACGGGCCGGGCCCCAAGTTCTTCGGTGCCGTCATCGGACGTTACGCCAACCGCATTGCGCGCGGGAGTTTCGTTCTGGATGGTAAGAAATATTCCCTGCCGCTGAACAACGGTCAGAACTCGCTGCACGGCGGCCCGTATGGATTCCACAACGTGGTGTGGAAGGCCAAGGCGATCGACAAGGGCGTCGAGCTGACGTATTTGAGCAAGGACGGCGAGGCGGGTTACCCAGGGAACCTGACCGCGACGGTGCGTTACACGATGGCCAAAAGCGAACTGCGTATCGACTACGCGGCGACGACGGACAAGCACACCGTCGTCAACCTGACGAATCACTCCTACTTCAATCTTGCGGGGAATGGGCGGGGCGATATTTTGTCCCACCAGCTCGCGTTGCGAGCGGCGCAGTTCACTCCGGTGGATGCCGGTCTGATCCCCACTGGCGAACGGAAGCCGGTTGCCGGGACGCCGTTCGATTTCCTGAAAGCGACTGCGATCGGCGAACGGATCAATGCCAAAGATGGGGCCGATGGTGAGCAACTTCGTCGCGGCGAGGGTTACGACCACAACTGGGTGCTCGACAATACCGATGGCAAGCTAACCGAAGCGGCCGAGGTCTACGAGCCCACTTCCGGCCGGGTGATGCGCGTGCTGACTACCGAGCCTGGGATTCAACTGTACAGCGGCAACTTCCTCGACGGGAGCATCCAGGGAAAAGGCGGCGCGCGGTATGGAGTTCGCTCTGCGCTTTGTCTGGAAACGCAGCACTTTCCCGATTCCCCGAATCAGCCTGCTTTCCCATCGACGGAGCTAAGGCAGGGGCAGCGCTATCAAACGACGACGGTGTTCCGCTTTTCGACCCGCTAGAGGCGGGCCCACCTGTATTTTCTCGCGGCGATGGATTTTGGAATGGCGTACCCTGCCCAGGCATTTGTAAGTGTATCAATCTAAATGGCTTACGTGAGTTTCATTTTGTAAGTACATGAAAAAAAATGACTTATACGTAGTGAAGCCCAGATTCTTTATACCCCTCTGCATTTCTCATAACTATTCATTCTAAAGATACTTACAGGAGTTCGTTTTGCAATTTTGACTCTACAGCCACTCTTGAGCGCGACGGACCGCAGCGAGTTGGTGGCGTCCCTCTTCCCAATTCCCAAACTTGCTTGTAGGGGCGCCCGCCACGGCGGGCTGTGCCCTTCACGCCCAGGCGTAACCCCTAGGGCGCACACTGAATGACGGTGTAGGAGTGGGCTGGCACTTCAAATTTGGTGCGGGTTCCGGACAGCGTGGGCTTGGCAAAGGGTTGCGGCGCGACACGCTGTGGTGCCTGGAAACTGTTGACTGCTTTGAGGTCGTCGCCGGTGAGCAGGGAAGTGGCCAGAACGCGAGTGGGAGCCTGATCTTCCCACAGCACCTCGACGTCGTGGGATTTCGCGAGGTCGCGGTTCAGGATGAACAGGGAAATGCTTCCGTCCGCCGAATTGAGCGAGCCGGCAACGTCCACGTGCGGCACCTGGTCGAATCCTTTGACGTCGTAGGTTGACGATTCCACCAGAAGATTCAGCGCGCCGCCACGGGCAAACTGCAGAGCCCAACTGTAGGGATAAAAGATGGTTTGCCGGAATAGGCCGTCGGAATTGGTCATGATCGGAGCGATGACATTGATCAACTGCGCGAGGCACGCAAGCTTCACGCGATCGGAGTTGCGAATCAGCGAGTTGAGGAGACCTCCCACCAGCAGAGCGTCTTCCAGGTTGTAGATTTCCTCCAGCAAGTGCGGCGCTTCGGTCTTTTTGCCGTCCACCGCGTCGCCACGCCGCTCCCGGTACCACACATTCCACTCATCAAAGGACAGCCACAGCTTCTTCGGCGAACGCTTGTGGCCGCGCACGAGGTCGCAAACCGCCACGGTTTCCGCGATTTGGCGTTCCATGCTGAGGTTCATCGCCAGGAACTTCGAGGTGTCGCCGCCGGTGGTTTCTGCGTTGTCAAAATAACGGTGCAGCGAGAGCCCATCGACATAGTCGTAGCATTGCTCGAGGACTTCGCGATCCCACTCGAGATACGTGGGCATCAACGGACCGCTCGATCCGCAAGCGACGAGCTTGAGCGAGGAATCGACGTAGCGCATTTGCCGCGCGGCGTCCGCGGCTTTCAGGCCGTACTCGGTGGCGGACATGTGGCCGATTTGCCATGGGCCGTCCATCTCGTTGCCGAGGCACCAGCGCTGCACTCTGTAGGGCTCGGCGATGCCGTGCTTGCGCCGGAGGTCGCTCCAACGCGTTCCCTTCTCGACGTTGCAATACTCGACCAGAGCCGCAGCCTGCTCGGCGGTGCCGGTGCCGAGGTTGAGTCCCATGAGCGGCTCGGTGCCAACGGCTTTGCACCAGGCGAGAAATTCATTGGTTCCGAATTGGTTGGAGTTTAGCGAATTCCAGGCTTTGTCGAGCACCTCGGGGCGGTCTCGCTTGGGTCCCACACCGTCCAGCCAGTCGTAGCCGGAAACAAAATTGCCGCCGGGATAGCGGATGATGGGAACACCGAGATGCCGGATCTCGTCCATGACGTCTTTGCGAAATCCCTCTGAGTCCGCAAGCTTCGAGCCGGGATCGTAGATGCCCTGATAGATGGCCCGGCCGAGGTGTTCGAGGAAGGAGCCAAAGAGGTTGCGGTCGATAGGCGAAATTGTGCGTCGCGTATCGACAAGAACGCGGGCCGCAGCGGTGGTACTCGGGGAAGGCTTGGCCTGCGCGAACAGGGAGCGGCCGAACAGAAGATCCGCGGAGCATGCCATTCCCGCGATGGAAGCCTGCTGCAAAAAGTGGCGCCTGGAAGTGCGGAACATCGGTGTGATCTCCTTTGCGGCAGTGGAGCGTTGGTGGTGTAAATCAAAAAGGGCCAGTAATCGTTTACTTCAGACCGCTGGAAGATAAACGTCCAGGGCAGGATTGTCAACGTAAGACGACGGCAGCCTGCAGGGTTCAGGGTTTGGGGGGTTCCGGCGGACCGACAGGCGGCGTCACGGTTCCGGGGTCGGAGCGTTCATTCGGCACCACCTTGGTAATCCGCAAGCTCCGGAAGATGGTTGGCCAGAACTCCTTCACCACATTGTCGAGCGCGTCGAAGCCGATGCGATACCCAAAGCGGGTGAACGTCTTCCCGGCAGTGCGCTCTCCGTCCGGGAGATAGCTGTTCGCCAGACCTTCGGCCATCAGTCCGCTTAACACGCCGGACCAGTTGAAGGTTTCCCTTCCATCGTCGGTGCGCGTGACCACGACGCGCTCCACGGCATACCGTATTCGGCCACCGGGACCGCCAAACAACTTCACGAAATACCGGGGATCTTGATGAAGCATCGACGGCAACAGAAAGGTGCCGAATAAATGACTCGAGGCGTTGCTGGCTACCGAGGAGCCGAATCGCTTTGCGTACCCGTTCCACTCCTGCCCGTAACCAGGCAGAGCATCCCGTGCCTGGCCGATCGCCGAAGTGAACGCGGAGCCCAGGAACCGCGATGGCGCAATGGTTTCATCGACGGCGAGCTCGAGTTTCTTCGTAGGACTAAGGGAACCCCTGTCGGCGGCGAGCTCGGGGAAGAATAGCGATCTCTTGCCGAGGATGCCGATCGTGGCTGTCAATGGCGTGTCTGATTTCTGCGGCGCGCCGTTCGGATCCTGCTTGGGTATAGGAGCGTCGGGAAGGTCCTCAAGCCTCAAGGTGCGCTGCGCTGTGGCCGCAGAACTGCCGGCGAGCATCGCAAGCAGTACGAAAACAATGCGAGCGTGTGACGGGAGAATGCTTAGACCGGTGGCCGCCACTGTTCCCCGAGGGTTACGTCCCATGTCGATAGATTCATCGCTTTCTTGACCGGGCTGCGCCGGGTCGGGTTTGCAGGCAACCTCGTTTCTTAGATGCCACAAGTCTCTGCTTTGTCGTGAACATTTTTCGCTTGGTTATTCAGAATGTCAGCCCGGCCACGGAGTGGGAGACTTGCAGAAGCGGTTGTTCCGGAGGGCCGGTGGGTCTTGGGGCCTGTGGTAGCTCTCGTTTTTTCCGGCTGTGTTATGATCGGCTCGCCGCATCTGATTCATTTCCCATCCCTGCCGCAATGGAGGTACCCATGGGCCGCACACTCAAAATCGTTGCTATTGTCGTCGTCGTTCTGATCGTGATTGTCGTGGTGGTGCCGTTTCTTGTCCCGGTGAATCAATTCCGGCCAACTATCGAAGCGAAAGCCTCCGCGGCGTTGGGGCGAAAAGTAGAGGTGGGCAACCTGAGCTTTTCGCTGATCAGCGGATCGGTGGGGGCGGACAACCTGTCGATCGCGGACGATCCGAAGTACAGCAATGCGCCGTTTCTGAGCGCCAAATCCGTCAAAGTGGGCGTGGAGGTGATGCCGCTGATTTTTTCGAAGACACTGAACGTCAGCGACATCGTGATCGACAGCCCGGAAGTCACGCTGATCCGCAACGCCGGAGGCCAGTGGAACTATTCTTCTCTGGGAGGTTCCGCAGCAAAATCGGAAGCGAAGCCGGCGCCTGCAGCCGCTGCGCCGGGCGCTCCCTCCTCGTCAGCGCCATCCACCGGCGAATTCTCGGTGCAAAAACTGGAGCTAAAGAACGGACGCATCACGGTTGGCTCGACCGGTTCCCCGAAGCGGAGCACGTATGACAACGTCGGCGTGGTAGCCTCCAACGTCTCGCTGACCTCGAAATTTCCCGTCAAGGTCACCGCCGATCTCCCAGGCGGCGGAAATTTTAACCTGGACGGCACCGCCGGGCCTGTGGACCAGTCGAATGCTCAACTGACGCCGCTCGATGCGAAGCTGACCGTTAACTCGCTGAACCTGGCCACGACAGGATTCCTCGATCCGTCCGCAGGATTGGGCGGTGTGCTGGATCTGGAAGCCACGATTACCTCGCAGAATGGCGAAGCCGCGACCAAAGGTTCCACGAAACTTTCCAAAGCGCTGCTCATCGCCGGCGGATCACCCTCTTCGGTGCCCATCAATGTAGATTTCAGCACTAAATACGACCTGACCAAGAACACTGGCGTGCTGGAGCCTTCGACTTTGAAGATTGGCAGTGCCGCGGCGCATCTCTCCGGCACCTATGAGATTCCCGCCGAGGGAACCATCGTAAACATAAAAGTAGAGGGCCAGAACATGCCGGCCAAGGACCTGGAGGCGTTCCTCCCCGCGCTGGGCATCAACATGCCCAAAGGCGCCTCACTGCAAGCCGGCACGCTGAACACGAATCTCAATCTCACCGGCCCGACGAGTAAGCTAGTGACCACGGGTAACGTTGGGCTGTACAACGCAAAGCTGGCTGGATTTGATCTCGGCTCGAAGCTCTCGGCGATCTCCTCGCTCACGGGCGTCAAGACCGGAAATGACTTGGTGATTGAGAAGCTCACCACCGATCTCCGCATGGCTCCCGACGGTCTGAAAGCCGACAATTTCAACGCCGTCGTTCCCTCGTTGGGCAGCATGGTGGGCGCGGGCACGATCGACTCGAAGAATGAGCTCGACTTTAAAATGGCCGCTACCCTCACCGATGTCATCGGTGATGTTGCGAGTCCGGTGTCGAGCGCCGGGTCGCTGCTTGGCAAGCTCGGCGGCGCCGGAGGTGGCGGCGGATGCAAGAAAGGCACGACGGTCCCCTTTCAAATTAAGGGAACGACCTCCGATCCGAAGTTCGTGCCGGATGTGGGTGGTCTTGCTGCGGGAATGTTGAAATCTCAGCTTGGGTGCGTGGGCGGCTTGGCAACGGGCGCGGTCGGCGAAGCGGGAAAAGGCACCGACAACCCGATCGGCCAGCTTGGCGGCCTGTTCAAGAAGAAAAAGCCGTAATCCTCCGAACAAACCGAAATCGCGACGACGCCGGGTTCGGTGAGCTCGCAGCCACAAACGGGCAGCTGGTCAGTTTCCGATTACGGCGTTTGTCAAGCATGTGCATTTCTTCCGAGTTGCACGTCACTCACCAACAACCGGAAATTTGGAACCCTTCACCACACTCAATGGGTGTACTAGCGATTTGGGAATCGTCGAAAACAACGTTTTGCGATTTTGGGGTCGGTGCACATGCGGACCTCCGTACGTGGCGGGAACAACGCTGTGTGGATGTCATCCCAAACAGTGGGCTTGGCGAAATGAAATCCGTGGCGAAGGCTCCGCGTGCCTGCGAAGTTGGCCAGGGCGTCGCCATCCTGACTCTTCTTGACTCTTCGGAAACTTCCCACTAGCCTCATCCGTCTACGAAACCAGTGCTTGTGGATCGCGTCCTTCCGCGCCGTCCAAACAAGGAGTCGTGAATGCGTTCCGTGCCCCGCCGAAGGTTGTCGTTTGTTTTCACTCTCATCCCAACACTCGCCGCGCTTTTAGCCGCGCCTCGGCTCGGCGCGCAAGGCGGCGAGCCGCAGTATTTCGCCATTCGCGGCGCGACTGTCGTTCCCGTCTCCGGCCCGCGCATGGAAAACGCGACGGTGATTGTTTCGCGCGGGGTTATCACCGCGGTGGGCAAAGACGCCGCCATTCCAGAAGAAGCCTGGGTGATTGACGGCAAGGGCCTTACGGTTTACCCGGGTCTCGTCGATTCCTTCACGGATGTCGGCCTTTCGCCTGCCGCGCCCGCGCCGTGCCGCGGGTGGCGAAGGCGGTGCGCGCCCGGCGCCGCCGATTTCGCGCGGGCCGGAGGATCGTCCCGGCTCCACGCCGTGGCGCGACGCGGCCGGCGAAGCTACGCTCACCGACAAGCGCGTCGAATTGTGGCGCAGCGCCGGATTTACGACCGTCGTTTCCGCGCCGAAAGGCGGAATTTTTCCCGGTCAGGCCGCGGTGCTCGATCTGGCCGGCGAGCGCAATGGCGATATGGTTGTGAAGATCGCCGGTGGCGATTCCGGTTGCCTTCCAGCGCTCGGGCAATTTCAGCTAACTTCCCGCAATTCGCTGATGGGCGTAGTCGCATACGTCCGCCAAGTTTGGCTGGATACCGACTGGAGCACCAAATCCGAGGCCATCTACGAGAAAAATCCACACGGCGTGGCGCGGCCGCGTTACGACCGCACCGACTCCGCACTCGCCGACGCGCTGGAGGATCACGCGCTGGTGCTGATCCCGGCGAACAACTTCGCTGCAAATTCGTCGCGCGTTTGAGCTGGTCGATCGCTGGCACGTCAACAGCGCAATTTACGGCGGCCAGATGGGCTACGAAGTGGCCGATGAGATCGCGGCAAAAAAGCTGCCGGTGCTGGTCGATTTGAAGTGGCCCGAAGCCGACAAGGACGCCGATCCAGATGACGTGCCTTCCCTGCGCACACTGCGCTTCCGCGATCGCGCACCGTCTTCGCCGGCCGCACTCGCCAAAGCCGGAGTCAAGTTCGCGTTCTATTCCGGAGGAATCGCGGCACCGAAGGACATTCTGAAAGCCGCGAAGAAATCGATCGACGCCGGCCTCGCGCCCGACGCTGCGTTGCGCGCACTGACACTCGCGCCCGCTGAGATTTTCGGCGTCGCGGATCGCCTTGGCTCGATCGAGAAAGGGAAAATCGCCAATCTTGTCGTCGCCGATGGCGACCTGTTCAACGAAAAGACAAAAATCAAATACGTCTTTGTCGATGGCCAAAGATTCGACATCCACGAACCGGAGAAGCCCAAAGACCCGCCGAAGGGGGATCTCACCGGAAAATGGAAGCTCACGTATACGACGCCGGAAGGCGCCGAAGAATCCATCGCCTTGATCTGACGATGGCGAGTGACGGCACGCTTTCCGGAACGACCAACCAGCAAGCGCGGCACCGCCAACATCATCACCGGCTATCTGAGCGGCGACAAGTTCAGTTTCACCATCAACATCCTGATCCAAGGCTCGCCGTCCGACGTCGTGTTTACGGGCACCTTCGACGGCACTTCGATCAAGGGCGTCAATCAGCGTGGTGGGAATCGACATCGACTTCACGGGCACCAAACCCGGCACGCGATCGATCGCAGCGGATCAATCCACCGGCGCACAAGGAGAAGCGCGATGAGCGATTCACGGACAAGACGTCGCATTCATCGCCTTACTCCTCCTGACGGGCTGCGCGGCGTTTCACGCGAGCGCCGCAACTCCACCCGCCGTAGCGAGCGAGCCCGCTCCGGTCATCTTGATTCAAAACGCCACCATCCTCACGGTCTCGCACGGCAACATCGAGCACGGGTCGATCCTCATCAAAGATGGAAAAATTGTTGAGGTCGGCCTGTCGGTCAAAGCGCCAAAGGATGCGCAGGTGATCGATGCCGCGGGCCAGTTCGTCATGCCCGGCATTGTCGATTGCCATTCGCATATCGCCATCGATGGCGGTGTCAACGAGGGCAGCATCTCGGTGTCGTCGATCGCGAATATCGCCGACGTCTTGGACTCTGACGACATCGACATTTACCGCGATCTCGCCGGCGGCGTAACCGTCGCCAACGTGCTTCATGGCAGCGCCAATCCCATCGGCGGCCAGACCATCGTCATCAAGCTGCGCTGGGGCCAGCCCGCGTCGAAGCTCCCGTTCGAAGGAGCCTTGCCGGGAATCAAATTCGCGCTCGGCGAAAATCCCAAGCACTCGAACTTCGGTGGACGCGGGGCCGCCGCGCGCTATCCCGCCACGCGCATGGGCGTGGAAGAAACCATCCGCAGCGCATTCGCGGAAGCGCGCGACTACAAGAGCGAATGGGATCTCTACAACAAGCGCATCGCCGCCGGTGAAAAAAACTTGATTCCGCCGCGCCGCGATCTGCGCCTCGATCCCCTCGTCGAAGTTCTGGAAGGGAAGCGCTACGTGCACGCTCATTGCTATCGCGAGGACGAAATCCTGATGCTCCTGCGCGTGGCCAAGGAATTCGGCTTCAAAGTGCGCACGCTTCAGCACGTTCTCGAGGGCTACAAAGTCGCCGACGAGCTCGCCGCCGCGGGTGTCGGCGCCTCCACCTTTTCCGATTGGTGGGCCTACAAAGTCGAAGCCTACGATGCGATTCCGTATAACGCTGCGCTGATGACCAGGCGCGGCGTGATCGTGTCCGTCAATTCCGATGATGCCGAAGAAGCCACGCACCTGAATCAAGAAGCCGCGAAGAGCATCAAGTTCGGCGGGTTGTCGCATGACGAGGCACTCAAGCTCGTTACGCTCAATCCCGCGATTCAGCTGGGCATCGACAAACGCGTTGGCTCGATCGATACCGGCAAAGACGCCGACCTGGTCATCTACAATCACGATCCGCTCAGCGCCTACGCCGTGGTGCAGAAAACTTTGATCGACGGCCGCGTGTACTTCGATCGCCAGCAGGACCTCGCCGAGCGCGCCAATCTCGAGAAAGAAAAGAAGGCGCTCCTCGACAAGGAAAAGAAAGCCGCGGAGAAGGAGAAAAAGACCGAAACTCCGGGCGCAAAGCCCGGTGAAAAGAAACCCGACGAAAAACCCAAGCCGCCGCAAGGCTCGGTCGCTTCCGGGGGTGCGCTGTGAATCGCGTTCTTTTCGTGCATTACGGCCGCGTCGCCACGCTAGTGGCGGCGCTCTCCTGCAGCGCGGCGTTCGCCTCCGCGCAACAAAAGCCCGCTACCTACGCCATCACCCACGCGAAAGTCTTTACGCTCGCCGGCGGCGCCATTGAGGACGGCACGCTCCTCATCCGTGACGGCAAAATCGCTGCGGTAGGCGCCACGGTCGATGTTCCCGCCAGCGCTCAAATTATCGACGCGAAGGGCTTGCAGGTGTATCCCGGACTCTTCGATCCCATCACGCAGATGGGCCTGCGCGAAATCGGCGCCGTCAGCGCCACCGTGGACTCCACCGAAACCGGTGCGTTCAACCCGGACGTCGTCGCCGCCGAAGCGGTGCTGCCTTCCAGTGAGCACATCCCCGTGACGCGCGCCGCGGGCATCACCGAAGTTCTTGCCGTGCCCGCGAGCGGCGGATTCGATTCCTCCGGCTCCGAAGACATCCTAGGCGGGCAAGCCTCCGCGATTCATCTCGCCGGCTGGACCCTCAGCGACATGCTCATCAAGAAAAGCGTCGCGATGGTGTTGAACTGGCCTCAAATGGAGACGGAGTCGTTCGATTTCTCCACGTTTTCCAGAAAGCAAAAGCCGTTTGCCGAAGCGAAGCAAGAGTACGAGAAGCACGTGAACGAGCTGACCGACTGGCTCGAGAGGGCCCGACACTACGCACTGGCCATGGGGCATGGAGGTCGCGCCGACTACCAGCGGGACCTCAAGCTGGAAGCGCTCGTGCCGGTCACGCGCGGCGAACTGCCCGTACTGGTCTTCGCCGATCGCGCCCGCGATATCCGCAACGCCGTCGAGTTTTGCGATCAGCAAAAGCTGAAAATGGTCCTCGCGGGCGGCGCCGAAGCTTACAAGGTGAAGGATCTTCTGCGTTCGAAGAGCATCGCGGTGATCTTGCTGCCGACCCTTACCGGACCGCTGCACGAAGACGATCCCTACGACCGCTTACTCACGCAGCCCGCCGAACTCGCCGCCGCCGGAGTGAAGTTTGCCTTCGGCAGCTTTGACAATTCTTTTGCCCGTCGGCTCGGCCAGCAAGCCGCCAACGCCGTAGCGTATGGCTTGCCCTACGATGAAGCATTGAAAGGCGTCACGCTCTATCCCGCACAAATCTTTGGCCTCGCCGATCAAGTCGGAACCCTGGAGGCCGGCAAGATTGCCAACGTCATCGTCACCACCGGTGATCCGCTCGAGCTGACCACCGACGTGCGCTACCTCTTCATCAAGGGCCAACTGACGTCTACGGACAACAAGCATAAGGCTCTCTACGAGAAATACCTGAACCGCCCCAAGGCGGAGTAAACCGGGCATTCTTGTTGCAGGCAGCCTCCAGAGCGACTGGATGACATCGGCCGTGTGACTCTTTGCCTTTTTTCGCCACGGCAGGAAACTTTTTACGTTGTTCTGCGTTCCTACCAATGAGTCTATGCGCGCACGCCTTCTTGCTGCACCGCTCGCCTTTGCCCTCATTGGCTGGGTCATGCCCGCTTGTGCCCAGGACGCGGAGAAGATCGTCGATCAGTACATCAAGGCCCAAGGCGGCTCAAAAGAGCTGTCCAAGGTGCAAACCCTCGCAATCGAAGGCACCTTTACCAACGCGGCGGACGGCAAGGCGGGAACCTATACCTTCGACACGAAGCTGCCGAACCGCTATTACTCGGAGCTTGTCTCAGGCGATAGGACCTTGGTCGAGGCCTACAACGGAAAATCTGCATGGCACCAGACGGCAACCGGCGAGATCGTAACTCTGGTCGGGACCGAAGGCACACAACTCGAAGCCGCGGGGCAGTACTACAATTCGCGGCTGGTCAACGCCAAGAAGAACAAGCTGGGGATTGCGTTCGCCGGCCATGCGCAGGTGCACGGGAAGGACGCACTCCAGGTCGAAATAACCATGCCGGCAGGATTAAAGCGCGAACTCTTTTTCGATCCGCAGACGCACTTGATCCTCAAAGAAGCGGCGGCGATCGGCGGCATCGACGAAGAGGTCTATTACGGCTGACTATCGCGCGACGAATGGCCTGAAGATTCCGTACAAGATCGAGTTGCACCGCGGAAACGACCAGTACGACGTCACCGTAACGCGGGCGGTAGTGAACGGCACCGTCGGTGAACGAGTCTTCGACTTTCCGAAAAAATCGCAAGTGCAGCTGCCCGACCTGAAGACGCTCTTCAAAGAGATCGACGACAACCAGAAGGCCATCGACAAGATCAGGGAAAACTACGCCGGAACGCGCGAAGAAGAAGAAACCCAGTACGACAAAACCGGAAAGGTGACCAAGCACGAACTCAAGGAATTCACGTTCTTCTATCTGAACGGCGATGAAATCTCCACGCTGACCAAAAAAGACGGCAAACCCCTGAGTGAACAGGAACAGAAGAAAGAAAACGAGAAGACGCAAAAGGAAATTCAGGATATTCAGAAGCGTGAGGAGAAGAAACAGGCCAAAGAAGAGAAAGCCAAGGAAGAAGGGAAGGAGCAGAAAGACGATGAAGACCCCGGCATCGAAGTGTTCTTACGGGCCTGCCAGTTTGTGAATCCTCGCCGCGAGCGTTTCCGCGGCCAGGACGTCCTGGTTTTTGACTTCGAGCCCAATCCGGAGTTCAAGCCGCACAAGATGGAAGAAAAAGTAGTGCAGAAGCTGGCCGGCGTCGTGTGGATCGACGAGAAGGCCCACGACGTGGCGCGCCTGGAGGCTTATTTTACCGGCGACTTCAAATTCGCCGGCGGCGTTCTCGCCAACCTGCAAAAGGGTACGAGCTTCGTCTTCGAGCAGGCTTTCCTCAATAACGAAGTGTGGCTGCCGACCTATGAAGAGGCGCACGTCGGCGTCCGTTTGTTGCTGGTCAAAGGGATCAAGGTCAATGAGGTGACGCGCTATTCCGACTACAAAAAGTTCAATGTCGAGAGTATCGCTACCGTCGGCAAGCCCAAGGGCGCAAGTGATGCGCCGGGCGCTCCGGGCGCCGATCCTCCACCCGCGAACCCCGCCAAACCGTGATACTAACCGCGCCATTCCGGCTCGATTTGGTCGGAGATTTCATCCGCGTCGAAACAACGGAAAGAATCGAAGGCCCAGCTATGCCCTCCAGGAGATTAGTGTCTTTTCCTACGCGGAAAAAGCATTACAAAACGTACATCGTACTGTAACCTTGAAGCATCGAACCAGAGTATGAATGCGACCAAACCGACTCCAAGCATCGCTCCCCGCGAAATACTGAGTGCGTGGGGAAAAATCCTGGGCGGCAAAGCGCCCATGCTCTCGATCGAAATCACCCGCGAGTGCCCCCTCAGTTGTCCCGGATGTTACGCCTACGGTGATTCTCACTTGGGAGGCGGCAAGGTCCTCCGTGAACTCAGCGATTTTCGAGGCGACGCGCTGGTCAACGGCGTGCTGAACCTGGTTCGCAAACACCGCCCGATGCACGTCTCGCTGGTAGGCGGTGAGCCAATGGTCCGGCATCGTGAATTAAGTGAAATCCTCCCCGCGCTCAGCGCCATGAACATCTTTACCCTGGTCGTTACCAGCGGCGTCATTCCGATTCCCATCGAGTGGATCGATCTGCCGCGCGTGCGCGTCGCCGTATCGATCGACGGCTTGCCGGAACATCACGATATCCGCCGAAACCCTGCAACCTACGAGCGCATCCTGAAAAATATTGCCGGCCGCGAAATCAACGTCCACTGGGTGATCACTCGGCCCATGCTGGAACGCGCCGGCTATCTCGAAGAATATGTATCCTTCTGGAACGCTCGTCCCGAAGTCAATCGCATTTGGGTGAGTCTCTACACTCCGCAAATGGGCGAGCAGAGCGCGGAAATGTTAGCTCCCGACCACCGCGAGTTGGTAGCGCGCGAACTGCCCCTTCTGCATCACAAATTTCCGAAGCTGCTCATGAACACCGGCATCGCCCGTGCGTTGCTCCATCCGCCCAGCAGCCCGGGCGATTGTCTCTTCTCCAAAATGTCCGCCAACTATTCCGCGGATCTGACCACTCGCGTCGAGCCCTGCGTGTTCGGCGGCACGCCGGACTGCTCGCAATGCGGTTGTATGGCCAGCAGCGGCTTGCACTGGATTCGCGGTGAGAAAGTCGTTGGTCCCCTCACGGTAGGCCATTTCGTCAGAAGCTCCATTGCGATCGGATCCGTAGTCAATCGCCTGCGGCGGCGGGCGATCCAGCCCTCGCGTTGGGGACCTGGCGGCCCGCAGGTCGGAAGCAAGCCGGAGCTAGTCCAGATCGGAACTTAGCGCGCGTCTCTCGATTGCGGTCTGTCCCTCACGATACAGCCCTCCAGTGTTAGCATCGAGTGCCGAGGTGAGGCCCTATGCGACGTGCGATCTTCGCGCTTATTGTTTGGACCGGATTCATTGCGTTGCCTTGCGCAAACGGCCAAGCTCCTCCCGCATCCGCAAATACTTCGACGGCTCCTCTTCGCGTTGCCATGGCCGGACTCGTGCACGGCCACGCCGAGGGATTTTTCAATCGAGTCAAGGATCGGCGTGACATCCAAATTGTCGGCATCGCAGAAGCAGACGAGAAACTATTCGACCGATATGCCAACCAGTTTGGGCTCGACCGGAATTTGCGGCACACCGATCTGGACGAAATGCTGAATGCCACGCACCCGCAGGCGGTGCTCGTCTACACGAACACCTATGACCATCGCCGCGCTGTGGAAGTTTGCGCCAAACACGGCGTAGCAGTGATGATGGAAAAACCGCTGGCCGTGAACGTCGATGACGCGCGCGCCATCGAGCAGGCCGCGCGGGCACATAAGATTCAAGTTCTGGTCAACTACGAGACCTCCTGGTACGCCAGCAATCGCACTGCCTACGATCTCGTCCACGAAAATGCCCTCGGCGAGATCCGCAAAGTAGTCGTCCACGACGGCCACCCGGGACCTAAAGCCATCAATGTCCCCCCAGAGTTCTTCGCCTGGCTTACCGATCCCAAGCTCGGTGGAGGTGGCGCGCTCTTCGACTTTGGCTGTTATGGCGCGGACCTAATGACCTGGCTGATGGATGGACGGCGTCCCGACACCGTTACCGCCGTCACCCAGCATCTCCAGCCGGATGTCTATCCGCGCGTCGATGACGAGGCCACCATCGTCGTGACATATCCCAGAGCGCAGGCCATTTTCCAGGCTTCCTGGAACTGGCCGTTCGACCGCAAAGACATGGAAGTGTATGGACAAACCGGAAGCGCCATCACCGTAAAGCGCGACAATCTCCGCGTGCGCCTGCCGAAAGGCGAGGAGCATTTGGTCGCCGCCAAACCGGTGCCGCCGCCCTTGGACGATCCTCTCTCGTACCTCCGAGCGGTTCTTCAGGATGGGCTGAAGCCCGACGGCCCTTCTTCTCTCGAGACGAATCTTGTCGTCACGGAGATCCTCGATGCCGCGCGCCAATCGGCCGCTTCCGGAAAAACGATTCGGCTCGCAAAGTGAAAGGTAAACCTTGAGGGACGACGCCGTGCTGCGCCTTCTACCGCGCGGGAACACCAGCGTCGAGCACTTCGCGCACCTTCTCGACCAGCCCGCTCGGCGTGAACGGCTTCTGCAGAAACGCCACTCCGCGTTCCAGTGTGCCGCCCTGTGCGATGACGTTATACGTGTAGCCCGACATATACAGCACGCGCATCGCTGGATGACGCGCCGAAACCCGCTTCGCCAGCTCTCGCCCGCTGATTCCCGGCATGATCACATCCGTCAGCAGCAAGTGGATCTTGGCGCCGAGTTTTTCCGCCAGGCGTTCCGCCTCGTCCGGGTTAGCCGCTTCCACCACCGAGTACCCGCGCGACGCGAGTGCCATGCGCGTAAGCTCCCGCAACTCCGGTTCGTCCTCCACCAGCAGGATCGTTTCCGTTCCCGCGCGATCCGTTAAGGACGCTTTCTTCTTCGGCAGCGCTTCCGCCGGCTCGTCCACGCGCGGCAGATACACCTTGAACGTGGTCCCTTCTCCCGGCTCGCTATACACCCAGATGTATCCTCCGCTTTGCTTCACGATGCCGTACACCGTGGAAAGCCCTAATCCGGTCCCGCGCCCGCTCTCTTTGGTTGTGTAGAACGGCTCGAAAATGTGCGCGATGGTGTCCGCGCTCATCCCCACGCCCGTGTCGCTCACCGCCAGCATGACGTAGCTTCCGGGGCGCACCGTGGCATGATCCCTGGCGTACGCGCCATCGAGCTCCACGTTCTCGGTTTCCACCGTCAGCCGCCCGCCATTCGGCATCGCGTCCCGCGCATTCACCACCAGGTTCATGATCACCTGTTCCACTTGGCCTGGATCCGCCTTGATCGTTCCCAGATCCTTGCCGACGATCGTCTCCATCGAGATGTCTTCATCCATCAACCGGCGCAGCAGCTTGTCTAATCCAACCACGATGCCGTTCAAATCCAGCACCTTCGGCTGCAAGACTTGCCGCCGGCTGAACGCCAGCAACTGCCGCACCAGTCCCGCCGCCCGCTCCGACGCGTCCTCGATTCGTTCCAAGTCCGCGCGGACTTCCGGCTGGTTTTTCGCCCGCGTCAGCCCAAGTTCGGTGTAACCCTTGATGATCGTCAGCAGATTATTGAAGTCGTGCGCGATTCCTCCCGCCAATCTTCCGACCGCTTCCATGCGCCGCGCCTGCTGCAGTTGCCCCTCGAGTTGCTTGCGCTCCGTGATGTCCACAATGATGCCTTCCATCAACGGGTGCGCGTCGCTCCCGGGAACCACCACTGCGGTATCGCTCACCCAGATGACGCGCCCATCCTTGCGAATGATCCGGTACTCCGCCTGAAAGCGCTCGCCGCGCTTGGCCGCCTCTTCGGCCGCTTCAACCACAACGTGATCGTCGGGATGGATATGGCGGACCCAGGCACGCGAATCGGCAAGCCAATCATCGACCGAAAACCCAAACATGGTCTCCACTTGCGGACTCACGTACAGCCACTGCCCATCCATGCCCAGCTCCGCGATATAGCTGATGGCCGCCACTTGCTCGACCAGCGTTTGATACTTGGCCTCCGCCTCCGCCCGAAATTGTTCCGCGCTGCGCCGGTCGGAGACGTCCCGGCCGATGGTCACCACTCCCCTGTCGGGCAGCAGTGTGATCGCCACTTCCAGCGGCAAGGCGCCGCTCTGGCGTTGAATCGTCACGGGACCAAACCATCTGCCGTCCTCGGCTAAACCTTTCCGGATTTCCGCCACGACCGGTTCGACATCGTGCGGATCGTGGATCTCCCGCCATGCTTTCCCGACCATCGCCTGCGGGCTAGCGTGTCCCATCATCCGCGCGAATGCCGCGTTCGCATAGCTGTACACACCGGCCGCCGACACGATGGCCATCCCATCCATTGCCGAATCCATTGCCAACGTATGCCGCCGCACCGCCGCCGCGGCTTTCACTTCGCGGTATTGGCTCACCACCAGCCGTGCCGCGTAACACGTGATCGAGACCCCCAGCAGCACAAATCCCAGTCCGCGCCATTCCGGCGCGAGGTGCGCCACCACCGCCAAAACTGTCAGCGGCGCCAGCGCCAGCATTGCGTTCTTGACCGCTACCGTTGCCAGCGTCTTTCCTCGGAACCTTCCCGCCTCCGCGGCCGCCTCCGTCGGCTCTTGCCATCGCGACGCCCATAGCGCGCACGCCAGAAACGGCACCGTCCAGCCAATGTCGTACCACGTTCCCGTGGGCACGTTGTGCACGCTTTGCGCGTAGTCCGTAATGCCCGACGCGATCGCATTCACCAGCAAAAACAGCGTCAGCCCCCCGTACAACGAACGCAGCCGCTGCGTCTGCACGCTCACCGTTAGAATTCCGGCAAGCACCGTCAACCCCACATTGACGATCTCGAAAAGCCATATCATGAACAGCCCGGTATTGGGGCCGCTTGCGCCGCTCAGCAGTTGCACGTAGTACATCCCGAAGAATGCTGCGAAGAACACCACGGCAATCTGCACGGAATCGAGCAGCGTTTCCAGGTCGAACCGGGGCGAGTCTCTCTCTTTGTCCAGAAACAGCGCGATCGCGAAGAAGACTCCCTGCGCGTCAAATAGGAAGCGAACCACCGAGAGGTTCGGCACCTCAACGTGCAGCCAATTCTCGTAGTACATCCATCCCAGGTTGGCCACGCCCCAGGCGGCCAGCCCGCCGCTGATCAGCAGCCAGAACGGCCGGCTCAGTCCTCGCCCTCGCCGCGACGCCGCGAACGCCATCGCCGTGCCGATGCCGCAAGCGATCATCTGCAGCGAGTTTGCCACCAGGGACCCGGCCGGAGATGTGCCGAGAATCAGGACTTCACACGCGTGCAGCCCGATTATAAAGAGCGCCAAAATGGGCAGTCTTCGAGACATCCCAAGTTCGATCCTTTCGCACCTGGCTGCGAGTGATTTCAATCCTCAATTTTAGTAGGTTCCGCGCGACGCCGTGGAACTCCCGTGCATCGCCTTACCGCAAGACTAACCCCGCCCATCGCCCCGGGGAAGTTTACTCTTGGTCTACGCCCAGTTCCATGCCTCGCTTGCCCGTTGCACAATGGGGGCATGTCCACCGTTCACAACTCCGTGCGCCAGAGCGTCTCGCTCCCCGCACGCATCGCCAAGCGCGTTCTCGCACTCGCCGAGAACAAGAAGACCAGCGCCAGCCGCGTTCTCGTCGATTTGATCGAAACCGGCCTGCAAGCCAAAGAAGCCCAGCACCGCCGGTTCTTCGAACTCACCGACCGCCTGGCCGAAACCTCCGACCCCGCCGAACGCAAGCGCCTCCAAGAAGAACTAGCCCGCATGACCTTCGCCGAGTGATGGCGGAAAATCTGACCTTGTAGCGGCCGCCTTCCGAGGCGGGCGCTTTTGGCCATCGCCCGCATGAGCGGCCGCGAACGCCAACAGGACCCCAAGCGCAATGTAGGGGCGCGCTTTAGCGCGTTCAGCCCTACCGGGATTCTTGTGTGAGCGCGAAATCTTTCAGCCGCTCATCGCCCCTCAAACGGATACCGGTCCTGCGCCTGCACCGCCGCCGCAACCTTCGCTCGCAGCCCGATCGTATCCACCGCCGCCCGCTTCCCAAATCGCTTCAACACTGCCATCTGCGTGGTCAGCATGTCGCCCTCATGCACCGCCGCCACGGCCCGCTTCGCCTCGTGTTCCACGCGTTCCGCCGCATCCGCGATGAACACCCGCGCCGCGTCGATCATCACGCTCGCCGCACCTTCGCCCTTCGCCGCCGCCGCCTTCTGCGCGCGCAACAAGCGAAGACTCCATCGCGTAAATCTCCATCACCATGTTCGAGAGCGCCCCGATCAGCTCCTGTTCCTCCGCCAGGCTTCTCCCGGAATTTCTGCACCGCGCCGCCCGCCGCTTGCAAGAACATCTTCTTCGCGTTTGCCAACACGCGGCTTTCGTCCGCCAGCACGCCCTCCGGCGCTTCCTCGAACGACGGCCCCGCCAGGATTTCATCCGCGAGCTTCATCGCCGCGGGAATCAGCGCCAATTGCCCGCCCATCGCCCGCTTCATCAGCATCTGAATGATCAGCATGCGGTTGATTTCGTTCGTGCCTTCGAAGATCCGGTTGATCCTCGAATCCCGGTACGCGCGGCACACCGGATAGTCCTCGTGGAATCCGTACCCGCCGAAGATCTGCACGCCTTCATCCACCACGAAATCCAGCATCTCGCTGCCATACACCTTGGAGATCGAGCTCTCGATCGCGTACTCTTCCAGCACCTTCATCGTGCTCTGAACTTTGTCTCCACCGCCCACCGAAGCCGCCGCCATCGCCACGTCCATATTCCCCGCGCTTCGATACACCATCGACTCCACCGCAAAAATCCGAATCGCCATCTCCGCCAGCTTTTCCTTCATCAACCCAAAATCGCCGATCTGCTTCCCAAACGCTTTCCTTTCCTTCGCATACTTCGACGCCGTCGTCAGCACGTGCTTCGACCCGCCCACCGCCGACGCCCCCAGCGTGAATCGCCCGGCGTTCAAAATATTGAACGCCACGATGTGCCCGCGCCCGATTTCGTGCAGCACATTTTCCTTGGGCACTTTGCAATTCTCCAAAAAGATCGGCGTCGTCGAGCTCCCGTGGATTCCCATCTTGTGCTCTTCGTTCCCGGGCTTGAAGCCGGGGAACGTCGCGCTCCACGATGAACGCCGTAAATTTCTCCCCATCGACCTTCGCGAACACCACATACACATCCGCGAATCCGCCGTTGGTGATCCACATCTTCTGCCCGTTCAGGATGTAGTGCGTGCCTTCTTTGTTCAATTCCGCGCGCGTCAGCGAATTCTGCGCGTCCGATCCCGCCTGCGGCTCGGACAAACAATACGCCCCGATCACTTCACCAGTCGCCAGCTTGGGCAGGTACTTTTTCTTCTGTTCCTCTGTCCCGAAATAAACGATTGGCAAAGTCCCGATGCCGGCATGCGCTCCGTGCGTCACCGCAAACCCGCCATAAATCGATAGCTTCTCCGGTCAGCACCGTCGTCGCGATCTTGTCCAGCCCCGCCCCGCCGTACTGCTCCGGAACGCCGCCCCCCATCAGTCCCAGCTCGCCGCCCTTCTTCACCAGCTCCGCCATCAGCCCGGGCTTCTTGTTCTCCAGATCCTTCACTAGCGGCATCACTTCCTTGGTCACAAACTCTTCCGCCGTCTGCCCGATCAGCTTCTGATCATCCGTCAGGTCCGCCGGAGTAAACACCTCCGACGCCAGCGGCGACTCCAGCAGAAAACTCCCGCCCTTCGCTGCGGTCCTGCTCAACGTTGCGGTAGCCATCGCGATTCTCCTTTGTTCCAGTGGCGTGAAGTCGAGGGCCTTCGTTGCTCGCGGAATATCATTCTACCCCCCAAAAACGCTGTTTGTCTCTTCCGTCTTCCTCTCCTCGCCTTTATCCCCTATATCCCCCCAAAAGGCTATAGATCAAAAGTCCCAACACCCCCACCGTCACCAAGACATACGTCCAATCCCGCTGGTACAAAAACGCAAAAAACGAAAACGCCACGCGCGCCACCGGCGTCGCAATCAACGCAAGCAGCCCCAACTGAATCAACCCGCGTCCCTGAAACGCCAACGCCTCATGGAAAATCCCCGAAATCGTCCGCAACCCCGCGGGCTCCCCCTGAAACACCCGATAGTTGATCGCCGGCAATCGATGCCGCGTCACGTACACCACTCCCCCCACAAGAACGATCGCCGCCGCCAACACCACTCCCGTCCGCAGCAATCCACCCATAATTTCGTCAATCCGCTGATCCGCCCTGTGTACCGTCGCCTCGCTCATCTCTCTGTCCTACCTCCGTTCTTCCTACCTCATTGCCCTCTCTACTTCTCTGTGTCTCTGTGTCTCTGTGGCCGATTCTTCTTCGGTCTTCGCTTTCGTCTTTACTTCCTTGCTTCCTTCGCCTTCACAGTTTTCCCGTCAGTCCGCTATAAATCATCTCCACCGCCAAAACCCCAATCACCGCGCTAAATACCAAACGCAGCACCCGCACCTTCGCCCCCGCCAAAACCCGCGCCCCCGCCAACGACCCCAACGACACCCCAAGCATCACCGGCATCCCCAACCCCGGATCGATATATCCCCGGCTAAGATAAATCCCCGCGCTCGCCGCCGCCGTCACTCCAATCATGAAGTTGGACGTAGTCGTCGAAACCTTGAACGGCAGCTTCATGGCCTTGTCCATTGCCAGCACCTTGATCGCCCCCGACCCGATCCCCAGCAATCCCGAAATCACCCCGGCCACAAACATAAGCGCAAATCCGAGCGGCACCCCGCGAACGTGGTAGCTCTCCAGCCCGTTCTCCGTGGGATACGTCCCATCCATCTTTAACCAGGTCGCGATGCGGTCCGGGCCAAGGTCTTCCGCCGCGTGCGGACCCTGCCGCATCGACGTGTACGCCGAATACATCAGCACAACGCCAAAAATAATCGCGATCACCGAAGCATGAAGATGCAGCGCCACGACCACGCCTACCAGCGCCCCCACCGTCGTGGCAATCTCCAAGAACATCCCCACCCGAATATTTGAGTAACCCTCGCGGACGTAAGCCGCTGCCGCCCCGCTCGACGTCGCAATCACCGAAACCAGCGCCGCCCCGATCGCATACCGAATATCCACATGAAACACCAGCGCCAGCAGCGGCACAATCACCACTCCGCCGCCAAGCCCCGTCAGCGCCCCCAAGAATCCCGCCGCCACCGACCCCACAAAAATCAGCCCCGTAAGCTCCAAGGTGTTCACGGGCACTCCCGAACGCCGCCGCCCATTCTATGCACCCCTGCCCCCCCGCGCCAGCACACTGCATCCACCACCCAGAAACAGTGGCAGCAGCAATTACAGAACATTCTCGCTTGATGCTCGGAATCGGCACGAAGCGTCGCCAGGGAACACGAGAGCGATGACGGAGGAAAAAAAGAAATCGCAACTGCGATAACGGAAGGATGCAGCGACAAATGCAGGGAATCTATTTTGCGGCGTTGACGGAATCCTTGAAGGAAATCAGAAAGAAATTGGATTTCGTTCCGAGCAGGTCCGCCACTTTGCGGTGCATGCCCGCAGGCAGCCACAAGACATCGCCGGCGTGGAGGAACGCGACGTGCTCGCCACCGAGACTCGCGTCCAGATTCGTACCGTTGAGCGCCACCAGAAGACTATCGTGTTTGGGGCCTTCCTCGATGTAGTCTTTGCCTCCCGCAACCTTAATCAAATCGACTCGCACTTCCTCCGTTTCAAAGTAGGGAATATCGTCGTCGCCGGCTTCCGCCGAGGCTTTCTTTTTGGCCGCGGCCTGCTGCGGACACGCGAGGGGCCCCGCGATGATTTCCTTGCACAGATTTTGCGCGGTGCCCTGCGGTTTAATGAGCTCGACGGTGATACTGCGGAAGCTGAGGCCGGGATCGGCGGTCAACACCTGTGCGAATCCGCCCGGAGAATAGGTGAGTTGGCCGTCTTGCAGGCTTACGTGAACGGGAGGTTTGCCGCTCACGGCGTCGACCAACTCAGCGGCTCCAAGCGCCACGCCTAGATACGGCAGATCATGCCGGTACAAATAGGTGGAATCGAGCGGAACCATGGCCACGCTATAGACTTGTGTGTAGGCATTCTTGAGCAACAGTTGGTGGTGAGGCTCCTCGCCAATCGGTACCGGCGCATCGAGACCGGGCGCGTAGGACAGAAGTCCGGGCGCTTTGATATTGATATCCACGTCACCCGCCGGGTTTGATCCAGGTGCTTGGGCGGGCGAACCAGAAGGCGTGTTCGGTGCTTGCGCCCAAACTACTCCGCAGACGAAGAACAGCGATAGCAGGCGAAGCGCATGTTTCATAGACACGGAATTCTACGACTCTCCTGAATGACTAACACCTGAAAAGTTAAACGCACGGGAGCGCCACACGGTTGCATCAGACTCTCTCGAAGATGCCGGCGGCGCCCATGCCGCCGCCGATGCACATGGTGACCATGCCGTAGCGCGCATTGTTGCGCTGCAAATCGCGGATCAGCGTGGCGGTAAGTTTCGCGCCGGTGCAGCCGAGCGGGTGGCCGAGGGCGATCGCGCCGCCGTTGGGATTGACGCGAGCGGCGTCCAGGCCCGCTTGCTGGATGACGGCGAGCGATTGCGCGGCGAAGGCTTCGTTGAGCTCGATGACGGCGATGTCGCTGAGGGAGAGATTGGCGAGCTTGAGGGCCTTGGGAATGGCGAAGACCGGGCCGATGCCGAATTCTTCGGGCGGGCAGCCGGCGGTGGCGTAGGCGACGAAACGCGCGAGCGGCTTGAGGCCGAGCGACTTGGCGCGCGCGTCGCTCAGGATCACGCAGGCGGCGGCGCCGTCGCTCATCGGCGAGCTGTTTCCCGCGGTGACGGTGCCTTTGAGCGTGAAACGCGGGTTTCAGTTTGGCCAGGATTTCGAGAGAAGTGTCGGCGCGCGGGAGTTCGTCGGTGTCGAAGACGAAGGTTTGCGTCGTGGGTTTGGGGGAGGACTTCGGTTTGGACGAGGCGCCGTTGCCGTTGGGGAGCGAGGTGATTTTTACTTCGACGGGGATGGTTTCGTCCTTGAAGTTGCCGGCGGCGATGGCGGCGAGGGCTTTTTTGTGGGAGTCGGCGGCGAATTGATCGGCTTGCTCGCGGGTGATTCCGAATTTGCGCGCGATATTTTCCGTGCCGAGGCCCATGTTGATGTAGGTGTCCGGATAGTGATCGACGAGCCAGGGATTCGGGGAAACTTTGTTGCCGCCCATGGGAACCAGGGACATCGATTCGGTGCCGCCGGCGACGATGATTTCCGCGGAGCCGCCGCGAATGCGTTCGGCAGCGAGCGCGATCGCTTGCAGGCCGGAAGAGCAGAAACGGTTGATGGTCATCGCGGAGGTTTCGACGGGAAGTCCGGCGCGAAGAGCGGCGATGCGCGCGACGTTCATGCCTTGCTCGCCTTCGGGCATGGCGCAGCCGAGGATCACGTCGTCGATTTCCTTGGCGTCGAGTCCGGGCACGCGGGCGAGCGCTTCCTTGATGGCCAGCGCGGCAAGATCGTCGGGCCGCGTGGAGCGCAGCGAGCCCTTGTAGGCCCGGCCGACGGGCGTGCGGACGGCAGAAACGATGACGGCTTCAGGCATGGTCGGTTACCTCCCGGACCGGTGAAAGGCCCGCTGGAGAGGGTATTGTTCGCCGCGGTGTGGAAAAAAGCAAATGCGTGAGTCGTGACCCGTGTTCCGTGACTCGTGCTCCGTGAACCCCTGCGGGATGCGCAGGGTGGATTTGTCGGCTAGTGGTGGCACTGGACCCCCTCCCCCCTTTTTTGGAAGTGCGGATTCTAAAGGGGTTACGGTCGGGTATCACGGAAGTGTTGATTCTGGTGGGCTTAAAGTCCTTTGTTTTCTTTGCGAGGTGTGAGGACTCGGAAGTGCGGATTCCAAAGGGGTTAAAGTCGTTTGTTTTGAAACAGATACGCAAATTTTTGTAAGTGCGGATTCTAAAGGAGATGCAACTCTTCATTTTTGTAAGTGCGGATTCTAAAGCGGTTAGAGGAATAATCGCAGGACGAGCCGGGGCACAATGGGTGGTTCGGCGAGCGTGCAGTGGAGAACTCACGACTAACGATAGCACGACAAGTTTATCATGTCAACACTTCAATGGTCTAGTATTTTCCGTGGACGGGATACTACCTGTATTGCACCGCCGATTAAATCCACGGCGCAGCAAGATGACAAGGTGAACTAGCAGCCGTCTTTCTACAAAATGAAGCCACTTGGCGGTACTCGTAGAACAGTCGTTCCGTCCAGCGAACTTCGGACGTATGATCGCCAAACCGGAAGTAAATGTCCTGCGTATTGAGCAATAGCCTGAAGGCTGTGGTGGAGTCGAATATGGCGCTCAGGACTCGAAGACAGTTCGTCCAGCAAACGGCGTTCGCCGCAGCGGCTCTTTACGGGCACCCGATTAAGGCGCTTGCTGGAGCGCAGCGGATCTTCGAAGCACACGAACAGAATGCGGCTCCGCTCGATGCGACGGCAATCCGAAAACTTGTTTCCCAGATCAGCGGGCACGTAATCACACCGGAGACGCCCGACTATGAATCGGCACGCCTGGTCTTCAACCGCGCATTCGATCGGCGTCCGGCGCTGATCGTTCGCTGTGCCGGTGCGCCCGACGTCGCGCGGGCGCTTGAATTCGCCCAGAAGCAGAATTTGCCGCTGGCGGTGCGTGGCGGAGGCCATAACCGAGCCGGATTCAGCGTGTGCGATGGCGGCGTGGTGATCGATCTCTCCGGGATGAACCGGGTCGAAGTCGACGCAGGCAAGCGCGTGGCCCGCGCAGAGGCAGGTGCGCTGGTGCGCGATCTGGACCAGCGCAACGCAGCGCTTCGGCTTGGCCACGACGTCGGGTGGTTGTCCGACGTGTCGGGATCGCCGGCCTGACGCTCGGCGGAGGAGAGGGGCTCTTGATGTCGAAGTACGGCGCTGCGTGCGACAACCTGATATCGGCGCAGCTTGTGACGGTGGATGGGAGGCAAGTCGAGGCCAGTCAGAACTCCAATCCAGATCTTTTCTGGGCGATTCGCGGCGGAGGCGGAAATTTCGGTGTGGCGACGGCGCTCGAGTACCGGCTCCACCCGGTAACCGACGTTCTGGCGGGAACGCTACTGTATCCGGCTGGGCGAATTCCGGAGCTGTTGCAGGCCTTCGTCAAGTTCGTCGCGGCGGCGCCGGATGAAATGAACGTCGCCGGCGGGGTGTTACCGTCCGAACAGGGGACGCGATTCTGGATGCTAGTCTGCCATTGCGGCGATCCGCGCCAGGGGAATGAATTGCTCAGGCCGTTGCGAGCGCTCAAACCGCAGGAGGACAAAGTCAGGGTTATGTCCTATCTGGAAGCTCAGGCGGGAGGAGCATTTCTTCCAGCGCCCGTCGCGCATTTCCAAACGGACCTGTTTCTTCCGGAACTCAGCGCGGCCGCAATTGCGACGATAACAACGGCAACCAACGATGCGCCACCAAACACCAGGGTGTTCATCGTGCCGTTTTACGGCGCCATTTCGCGCGTGGGATTGAGTGACATGGCGTTTCGCCTTGCGGCGGCCGGGTTACGAGGTGGACATTGTGGGTAGCATGGAGCGCTCCGGCAGAGAAGGCGAATGCGGTGCAATGGGTCAAGTCTCTGCGCGACAAGTTTGCAACCCTTTGCGCATGGAGTGTACGTCAACCAGCTAGGCGAAACGAGCGAAGAGCTTGTCAGGGCGGCGTACGGGCCGAACTACGCTCGCCTGGTGGAGATCAAGAAAAAGTACGACCCCAAGAATGTGCTGCGGCTCAACCAGAACATCAAGCCCGGATAGATCCTCGAACAATTAAGAAACGCAGGTGTGCGGTGTTGACGGGTCCTCGAGTTGCACCTTGTACTCAGTGGCTTCGAGTCTGTCTACGATCCTGTTCGCAAGCGAACGGATGAAGCATACTCGGGCCAGGTCCCGAGTCGTCGGGCGTCCGAAAGTTGGAAGGCTCCGTCGCTAACTTCCGGGTTGCCCGTGATCCGCCCAGAATCGGTCGCAAACGTCACGGGGCCTGCAACCATCCCAGAACCGGACCCCTGGCCCGTTTCCCCGGGTTCATATCGATTGGCAATACGTGATGCTTCCGACTGGCGCTAACCACCGTCAAAAAAGGAGTACCCCATGTGAAACTTCCGGCCGGTCGCATGCGTAGTGGTATGTGGGAGTGACATATATGGGCGCGACCCTGGACCAGGAATGGAAGAAGGGCAGCGCCGAGCTACTAATTCTCTCCCTGCTCGAGGATCAGCCTCGCCACGGTTACGACATCGGAAAGCTCATCGAAGGCCGCTCGGGTGGCAAGCTGCGCTTCCACATCGCCTCTCTATATCCGCTGCTCTACCGGCTCGAGAATCGCGGATTGATTCAGGGGCGCTGGGTCGAAAAGCCCAATCAAAGAAGGCGGCGTTACTACCGTCTGACAACGCAAGGTCAAAAAACTCTGGCGCAGCAGCGCCATAGCTGGCGGGAGTTTGTCCGCGCGGTCAGCCAAATTACGGGGGTTGAACATGCCTGAGTGGAGACAAGAAATCAGAAAACGATTGGTGAGATTGAATCTTCCGCCCACCCGCGAAGTAGAGATCATTGAGGAGCTTTCAGACCATCTCGAGAATCTGTACGAAGGAATAATCGCAGAGGGAGCGACACCGGAGGAGGCCTATCGCGAAGTTCTCTCCGGCCTAGGCCAGAGCGATCTCCTGACGGAATTGCATGCCACCGAGCGCGCGGCACCCCCCGATCCTACAGATGGACTTTTGAACTCGGGCCATCTCTTCACGGGCCTAAAGCAGGACCTTCGCTATGCGGCGCGCATGCTGCGCAAGACTCCAGGTTTCACGGCAGTTGCCATCCTCACTCTAGCGCTTGGCATTGGCGCAAACACAGCCGTCTTCACGATCGTCAATACGTTCCTCCTGAATCCCCTTCCCGTTGAGCACGCCTCGCAATTGGCTGCCGTCAACACTGCACAGGCCAAGAAAACCTCTGAGACACTAGATGTCCGCCCGCTCTCGTTCCTTAATCTCAAAGATTACCGGGAAAAGAACCACGCCTTTAGCAGCCTTGCCGGGTACTCGTCTCCGATGGCACTTACGATGTCAGCCGGGGCCGAATCGCAACGCGTGTTCGCGGAAGTTGTCACCGGCAACTATTTCGATACTCTCGGCATTCGTCCTCGGACAGGGCGCTTCTTCTTGCCGGATGAGGACGCTAAGCCCGGGGCCATCCCCGTCGTTGTCATTGGCTACGCGGCATGGCAGGGCCGGTTCGGCGGCGCATCAGACGTTCTGGGCCGGACAATCAAGCTAAATAACATCGCATTCACCATCATCGGCGTCGCTCCTCAAGGCTTCAAGGGCGTCAATGCCATCTTCGGGCCCGACCTGTGGGTTCCGTCCATGATGGCTGAGCAGGTTATGCCCGCCCAGCAGCAGAATGCTCTACGAGACCGCGCGGTTCTCACTTTCACAGGCGCTGGGCGTCTCAGGGCTGGCGTCTCGCTCTCGCAAGCGCAGGCCGACCTGAAGACCATCGCCGTTGCGCTCGAAAGAGAGTATCCGGACGCGAACCAGGGACAGACTGTCACATTGCAGCCACTCAGCGAAGCGGCTGTCGCAACCAATCAGCGTCAGGGGCTCTTGTTCGGAAGTGTCTTGTTGATGGCTATCGTGGGATTCGTGCTTCTCATCGCGTGCTCTAATGTTGCGAATTTGCTCCTCGCGCGCGCCGCTGCACGGCGCCAGGAGATTGCGGTACGCATTGCGCTTGGCGCCAGCCGCTGGCGTTTGGTCCGTCAATTGTTGACAGAAAGCGTCTTGCTCGGACTCTTCAGCGGCATCCTTGGGTTTTTCTTTGGCTACGGCGGGTGCCAACTACTATGGTCGTTCCGCCCAGCGGAATTTGCGCAGAACCTTGTTGATCCCCATCTCAACGCGAATGTCTTCGTCTTCGTGCTCGTTGTCGCGATCTTCACTGGCCTGATCTTCGGCATCGCGCCCGCACTGCGCTCTTCCCGTACGCCCGTCGTCGAAGCGCTCAAAGAGGAAGCTCGCACCGCTGGCCGGAGTGTCGGCCGCGTCAGTCTGGCCAACTCGCTTCTGGTAGGACAAGTCGCGGTTTCTCTGGTTTTGCTGGTTACGGCAGCACTGTTTTTACGCAGCGTTCAGCGCGAACACCTGATCACCCCTGGTTTCGAAACGAAGAATCTCACCGTTTTCTTGCTCTACCCCGGCCAGTTGGGTTACGACCAGACCAGAACAGAACAGTTCTACAAAGACGTGCGTGATCGCCTCGCTACAGTTCCCGGGGTCGCCTCTGTTTCCTGGGCCGCAAACCTGCCGCTGTTTAGCCGCGCCCAAACTGGTGTGGTGATGGAAGGCCAGGAGCAGCGAAAGAAATCTGAGGCGATTTCGAGCGTTGTGAACACGATCGACCTCGATTATTTCAGGACGATGGGCATCCCACTCCTCGCTGGTCGCGAATTCACCCAAAACGATCGCCAAGGGGCAGCCCCGGTCGCGATCATCAACGACACCATGGCGGGCCGCTACTGGCCCAACCAGGATCCCCTCGGCAAACGCCTCCAGTTGCCCGGCCAAAAGGAATTCCGTCAAATCGTCGGCATCGTCAAGACCGCAGACTACCAAACGCTTGGCGAAGCGCCGCAATCTTGCGTCTACGTTCCTTTGCGACAAAATTATTCTGAATCGATGGTTCTCTATGTCAAGACCGAGCATGATCCGTCACAGATGATCCCCTCTGTCCAGAGTGAAATCCGGAATATCGATCCCGCGCTGCCGATCGACGACATTCGAACTGGAACCAAAGTGATCGAGCAAGCGCTTTGGGGCGCAAAAATGGGGGTAGGGCTCCTCGGCGTGTTCGGATTCTTGGCGCTCGGACTTGCCTCGATCGGCCTCTATGGAATCATGGCCTACTCCGTGAATCAGCGGCGGCGCGAGATTGGTATTCGCATGGCGTTGGGCGCTGGTCAGGCAAGCGTGCTGCGTCTGATTCTTCGTCAGGGAATGATGCTCGTCATCTGCGGGGTTGGAATCGGGCTGATGCTCTCGATTCTGCTTGGGCGCGCTCTGTCTAAGTTCCTCTACGGCGTTGGCGCAAGCGATCCTGCCAGCCTCACCGGAGCTTCGCTTGTGCTCCTGACAGTCGCATTGCTTGCGTGCTATCTTCCCGCGCGGCGCGCCAGCCAAGTGGATCCACTCATCGCACTGCACGAGAGCTGAAGACTCACCGGTTCTTCAGCATCAAGCCAAATCGCTAAATCGGGTGACCGGACATGCCCTTCAGATAGTCCAGAGGGTGGTTGTGGAAAGCGAAGATGAGGCTCTGGACGAATGGTCGGCCAACCGGAACTAATCTGGGTGCGCAGGCCTGGTGAACGGGCAACTTCCGGATTGCCCGTCACTCGGGAACGATCCCCTGGAATTTCCGCAAGGCCCCACCCGTTTGTGCGAGGTTGTTCCGGAGCAGAGTTGCGCGTCATCTGCGCGAAGGATCATTCGTATCGCAGAGCGATCATGGGGTCGACGCGGCTGGCGCGCCGCGCGGGGATGTAACACGCCGCGAGGGCCACGGCAATCAACAGCATGGCAACGCCAGCAAAGGTCAACGGGTCATACGCGCTGACGCCGAAGAGCTGGTTGGCCATGAGACGCGTCAGTCCCAGCGAGGCGCCGATGCCGATCGCGACGCCGACCACTGCCATCCTGGCCCCGTGCCCGATCACCAGCCGCAACACATCGCTGCGTTCCGCGCCCAAGGCCATACGCACTCCGATTTCGTGAGTGCGCTGGCCGACCAGATAGGAAATCACGCCGTAGATTCCGACGCACGCGAGCACTAACGCCAGCGCCGCGAAGACGCTGAGAAGAAGCATCGAGAGTCTCCGCGCGGCAAACGAACTGGAGACGACTTCGCCCATGGTTCTGACGTTGTAGATCACTTCGCGAGGATCGATTTCCGCTACGGCGCGGCGAACGGAGCCCATGACCGCAGCGGGATCGCCTTCCGTGCGCAGCACGACGGCCACAGAATCCGCCACCATGGGCATGAGCTTCTCGGGAAGCTGCATGAACGGATAGTCGAGCTGCGCCTCGATGGCGGATTTTGAGTCGGCGTCGAGTCCCCACTGCTTTACGTGGCCGACCACGCCGACGATTTCGACGGTCACGTTGAAGGTCGCGAGATGGATGTGCTTGCCGATGGGATTTTCGTTAGGGAAATAGGTGCGTGCAAAAACGTCGTCAATGTCGACTACCACGGGCGAGTGCTCGTCGTCCTGTGGTGTGACGAAGCGGCCGCGCTGGAGGGTGATTCCCATGGCTTGTTGAAAGCCGGCTTCCACGAGATAAAACATCGATTGGGGCATTTCTTGGAGATTGGCGGGCTTGGGTTGGCCCTCGATCCAGAATGGCTCGGTGGAATTATGGATCATCGGGCGGGAGCCGAGTGTGACGGAAACGGCTTGGACGCCGGGGATGGCGCGCATGGCATCGTCGAAGTGGCGCAGGCGGACGCGCGTTTCAGCGGAGGTGGTGGCGTCGGTGGACGGCATGGACAAAGCGAAGGTGATGGCGTGGCTGGGATTGAAGCCGGGATTGACGCGCCAAAGCGCGGCGAGGCTGCGAACCATCAGTCCGGCGCCGACGAGCAACACCAGGGCCATGGCAACTTCGCTGGCCACAAAAACTCCTTGGAGCCGGTGGCGGGCGCCGCTTCCGCCGCGGCCGCTTTCCTTGAGTATCTCCTGCAAATTCACGCGGGAAGTCTTCAGCGCGGGCGCGAGGCCAAAAACAATTCCGGCTAATAGTGATAACGCCACAGTAAAAAGCAGCACGCGCGAATCGAGGGAGACCTCATTGGCGCGCGGCACAGCCCCGGGCAAAGTGCCGAGCACCGCTTTGGTGCCCCAAAACGCGAGCAAGACTCCCAGCGCTCCGCCCAAGCCCGCGAGCAGGATGCTTTCCGTGAGAAGCTGGCGAATGATGCGCGCGTGACTTGCGCCCATCGCGGTGCGAACGGCGAACTCGCGCGAGCGGCCCATCGCGCGCGCCAGCAGAAGATTGGCTACGTTCGCGCAGGCAATCAGCAGCAAGAAGCCCACGGCCGCGAGAAGCACGATCAGAAATGGCTGAACATTACCGACGATGTCTTCCTTCATGGAAACGAGCGTGATGCCTACGGCCTTATCGGCCTCCGGGTAGGCCGCAGCGAGATTCTCCGCAATGCCGTCCATGTCGGCTTTCGCCTGCGAGAGCGTTACGCCGGGCTTCAGGCGGCCAACCGCGTGCGCGCTCATGCCGATGCCGCGGTCGCGAAAGGACGGATCGCTGTACTGGCCGATGGGAGTGTAGACGTCTCGGTCTTGACCGTAGAAGGTGAAGCCTGCCGGAATCACGCCCACGACAGTGTAGGAGGTGCCATTCAGGACGACCGATTTCCCAACGACGTCGAGCGAAGAGCCGAATTTGCGTTTCCATAGACCGCCGCCCAGAATTACCACCGGCGCGGCGCCTAGGCGATCGTCATCGGCGCGGAAAG
Organism: uncultured Acidobacteriota bacterium; assembly: GCA_963735525.1. Taxonomy (GTDB): domain Bacteria; phylum Acidobacteriota; class Terriglobia; order Acidiferrales; family UBA7541; genus Acidiferrum. The sequence continues at coordinate 99,018 of CAVTLQ010000010.1, forward strand.
TGCGCCCAACAATGGGCGTTACGCCGAGGGTTGAAAAAAAGTCCGCGGAAATCTGGTAACCGGTGAGGCGTTCCCCCGCCTCGCCCGTGCCGATGCAGGTGTAATCCTGGTTGCGATACATGGCCATGGACGAGAACGTTTGCGTGTCGCGCTGCCAATCGAGGAAATTCAGGTAGGTGATCGGGGCACGATCGAATCCGGGACTCTTTCCATATACCGCGACGAGCTGGCCGGGGTGTGGGTACGCCAGCGGATTGAGCAGCACGCCGTTGACTACGGAAAATAGCGCCGTATTCGCGCCAATGCCCAGCGCCAGCGTCAAGATCGCGATCGCCGTGAATCCAGGTGACTTCGCCAGCATCCGAAGCCCGTAGCGCAAGTCCTGAAGAAGCGTCTCCATGCTGCCTCCCGTCTTTCAGCCAAGGGCAAAGTGGACCAATCGTACTGCAAGAAACATGTGTCATTCCAGCTCATCCGGCAGTTCCGGGCGAGTTGCCGGCAATCCGGAAGTTGGCAAGGCGATGTTAGGAACACGATCAGATAGCGCTTTGCCGATTACTGACCGACTCCAAGGGCAGAGCGCCTGGCGAGCGGAGAGTCCGAATATCCCGCATGGGCGGTTGGCCGAAGAAGCGGCTGTATTCGCGATTGAATTGGCTGGCACTTTCGTATCCGACCTCAAATGCCGCACTGGCGGCGTCCAGACCATCCATGAGCATGCGTTCCCGCGCTGCATGCAACCGAAGTTGCTTTTGATACTGAAGAGGACTCATGGCGGTCAGCGCCCGGAAATGGTGGTGCAGCGTGGAGACGCCCATGCCCGCGATTTTTGCGAGATCTTCCACCCGTAGCGGCTTCGCGTAGTTCGCCCTGACCCACGCGATTGCCTTTGCCGTCCGTGTGGCTTTGATCTCCCAGCGTTGCAATCGCTCGAAGGCGCGCCCCCTCCGGTCCTCGCAGGATTCGGTAGATGATCTCGCGTTGAATCAGGCCGCTCAGAAACGGAATGTCCTGCGGGGTGTTCAGCAGGTCCATGAGCCGACAGCATGCATCGAGCAACTCCGCCGTGGTCTCACCGGTGGCCATGGCAGGACTGTCCGACGCCGCCTCAGGCGCCTGAATCTCCTCTCGGCTCAGAAGCTCTCGGACTACGGGCATTTCGAGCTTGAGCACGAAACAGAGATAGGGCACCGCCTCGCTTGCCTCGATCACGTTGCAGATGACTGGCAAATCGAGCGACGTCAGCAGGTATCGCGACTCGTCGAAGATGAACGTGGTTCCGCCGAGGGTCTGCTCGCTTGCGCCCTTGCGCGACCACGGCCAGGCTCGGCTCGTACGTCGCTGAGGCCGGCGCCGTGGGGGCGGTCCGCCGGGTCAGCAGCAAGCCGGGGACGTCCGTTATCCGTTTCTCTGCGGACCCAATGAACGAGGCAATTTTGCGAGCCAGTTCCGTTCGCAATTCACGCGCTCGATCTGGCGAGAGAGTGGCGCTTTTACTGAGGTTTTTCATTGTGGTGGTTTCCTTGTCCCTTGCCTAGGATAGCCGCGCGGCTCTGGATGCGCCAATGATTCTTTCACTAACGAGAGGAATAGGCAATAAATCGGAAGGATCGGGCTACCGCCTCCAAGGCGTTTGATCCTAATCTCGGGATGAGAGAAACGTTTCGGAAGGAGAAACAATGCAAAAACGCAAACTTGGAAAAAGCAATTTGGAAGTCTCGGCTCTCGGCCTCGGCTGCATGGGAATGAGCTTTTCTTACGGTCCGGCCAAAGACAAGCAGGAGATGATCTCGTCTCCTACGCACGACCGTAGATCGCGGTATCACGTTCTTCGACACGGCTGAAGTCTACGGCCCGTTCACGAACGAAGAACTCGTGGGCGAAGCGCTCGCCCCATTCCGCGAGCAGGTGGTGATCGCCACCAAGTTCGGGTTCGAAGCTCAGAGCCGCAATGGCAGAGCCGGGTTCCTGGGGCTGGACAGCCGGCCAGAGCACATCAAGGAGGTCGCCGAGGGTTCGCTCAAGCGACTCAAGATCGAGGTCATCGATCTGTTCTACCAGCACCGTGTTGACCCGAACGTGCCGATTGAAGACGTGGCGGGCGCGGTGAAGGATCTGATTCAGCAAGGCAAGGTGAAACACTTCGGACTTTCGGAAGCAGGCGTAAAAACGATCCGTCGCGCGCACGCCGTTCAGCCTGTGACTGCGCTCCAAAGCGAATACTCGCTGTGGTGGAGGAAGCCTGAAGCGGAAGTGCTGCCGACTCTCGAGGAACTTGGAATTGGTTTGGTTCCGTACAGCCCTCTGGGCAAAGGCTTCCTCACGGGAAAGATCGACGAAAATACGAAGTTCGACAGCTCCGATTTCCGCAGCACTCTCCCTCGCTTTACGCCGGAGGCTCTGAAGGCGAATCAGGCGGTTGTCGATCTGCTCGGCAGGATCGCCAAACAGAAGAGGGCGACACCTGCTCAGATCGCACTCGCTTGGCTGCTTGCTCAAAAGCCGTGGATTGTTCCGATCCCGGGCACGACCAAGTTGTCTCGCCTCGACGAGAACATTGGTTCGCTCGAAATCAAACTCACATCCGACGACCTGCGCGAAATCGACAGTGCGGCCTCGAAAATCACGGTGGAGGGTGATCGGTATCCGGAGCACCTGCAGAGAATGACGGGTCTGTGATCGGCCAGAGCGTGATAACGATACCTTCAGTCCTCACGTCAGGGATAACGCGACACTCATAGCTCAGGAATGGACCTGCGCGGTTGGCTTGTGCCGTAAATCGAGCGAGAATCGCAGAGGTTCGGTGAGGCTATGGACAATAGTTTGATCCAACTGATCCCCAAGGATGGCGCACAGATCGTCTTGGTGCTATTCCTTTCCTTTCTGATCGGTCTCGAGCGCGAAGAACAAAAGGTGATATCGGAGCAGTACCGATTTGGTGGAGTTCGCACGTTTCCCCTGCTAGGCCTGCTCGGCTATGCACTCAGCCGGTTTTCGGAAGGAAATCTGGTGCTGCCTGCTGTGGGCTTCGCCGTCGTCGGAGCGTTTCTTTGGCTATCCTACCGGCACAAACTTGAGGGAGTGGCGCTGGCAGGGATGACAACGGAACTCTCAGGTTTGATGACTTACGTGATCGGAGCACTCGTTTCGCACGAGCAGTATTGGGTCGCGACCACTCTTACGGTCCTCGCGGTGGCATTGCTTGAGCTGAAGGCGGCACTCGAGAGCCTCGCCAAGCGAGTGCCGGGCGATGAAATTCTGACGTTCGCGAAGTTTCTTCTGCTGACGGCAGTAATCCTTCCCATTGTGCCGAACCGGGTGCTTGGCACGTTTGGCTTCAATCCTTTCAAAACGTGGTTGGTGGTTGTCGCGGTAAGCGCCATCTCTTACGGAAGTTATCTCCTGCAGGTGTGGACGCAAGGACGCGGCGGTGTTCTGCTTGCGGCTTTGCTGGGCGGAGCGTATTCCTCTACGCTCGCCACCGTGGTGCTCGCCAAGCGAGCGCACGAGCAGTCACGCCCGCATCTATATTCCGGCTCGATGCTTGTCGCCTCCGGGGTCATGTACTTGCGCCTGCTTGCGCTTCTGGGAATTTTCAACCGTCAACTGCTACAGCGGCTCGAATTGCCGTTTCTGGTTCTTGCCGCCGCCGCTCTTTTCGGTGGCTGGCTTTGGACGCGTGTGCCGGATCACGGCGGTGCAGAGGCAGAGCAAACATTGCAGCCAAAAAATCCGCTGGAGCTGGGCGCGGCGCTCTTGTTCGCAGGACTCTTTGTGGGAATGCTGTTCATCACGCATGTTGCGCTGCTCTACCTGGGCCGTGCAGGACTCTTCGCGCTGGCTGGAGTGATGGGAGTCACCGATGTCGATCCCTTTATCTTGAGCCTTGCGGAGTCTGCCTCAGCGCTGACGCCTGTTACGCTCGCTGGGGGCGCGATCGTCATCGCCGCAGCGAGCAACAACTTGATTAAGGGCATTTATGCGTACGGTTTCGGAGACCGTCGTACCGGGACGCAAGGGCTCGCGCTCCTCGCGGTGTTGGCGCTGCTCGGATTGTTGCCTCTGTTCCTGTAAACCGCTCTCCTTATTTGCGCCAACGCGCCGATTTTTGCAATCACGTGTTTGGGTGGAACTCTGGGAGAGCAGAGCCGCCGCCGCTGCTTTGCGGGAAGGCACCCTGGCGCGGGCTGAGCGAAAAAATAAACGCTTGACAGAGACTTTTCGGCGGCCTATTTTCCGCACATTCTGACGGCAGGTCCCCCTTGGTCGGTAGGGATCGCATTCGTGTCGTCCCAAAACAAAAAGTCTCCATCAGCAAAAGAGAATCCGAGAACAGCAATCGAAAGCATGCAGTCAAAGAGAGCGAGTGGAATTATGAAAAAGAATAACGTGATGAGGAGTCTGAGGATTGCAGCAACTCTTATTCTGGCGGGTATCTTCGCGTCCGCGCTGGCGTCCTACGCGCAGCAGGCTGGCGGTGGCGCGGCGCATCCGGCTGTGGATTCCTCTCAAGCCGCGGCGGCCACGGCAGCGCTGGATCCAACTGCACCGCTGACCCCTGCGGTGGCCGCTCAGTTGTCGCGGAGCGCCAACCGTCCCGTGATCGTGATCATGAAGAACCAGTTCGCCGGCGTGGACGCAGCGAGCGACCAAGCGCCAGTGATGAGCGAGCTTCACCAGGTGAATGCCGCGCGCATCAAATCTTTCCGGATGGTCAATTCGTTCGCCGCCACGGTGTCGGACGGCGAGGTGGCGCGGCTGAAGGCTAACCCGGCGGTTGCCGAGGTGATCCCCGATGTGATGATCCGCCTCCACCGTGCGCCGCGCGGTCTGGCGGCAGCCGCCGCCACTGCCGCCGCGTCGAACGCCGGCCCGACACTGACGCCGAATGTCATCCCCGGCGCCTGCGGCCCCGGTGGCCAGGTGCTACTTGACCCGGAGGCACTGCAGACCACGAATACAGATTCCAACGATCCGACAGCGAAGACGGCGCGCTCGCTTGGCATTACAGGCGCCGGCGTCAAGGTCGCCTGGATCGCGGACGGTGTGGATCCTAACAACGTGAACTTCATCCGGTCGAACGGGAAGTCGGTTTTCATTGACTACCAGGACTTCAGCGGCGACGGGCCCAATGCGCAGACAAGCGGTGACGAGGCATTCCTGGACTCCAACGCGATCGCCGGCCAAGGCATCCAGGTCTATAACGTCAATGGTTTCACTGCCCAGACTTATCCCTCCGCGTGTAACATCCGGATTGAGGGAGTGGCTCCTGGCGCCTCGCTGGTGGGGCTGAAAGTATTCAGCGAAGTCAACTACACCACGGAATCGAACTTCCTCCAAGCCATCGACTGGGCGGTTTTCATCGATCACGTGGACGTGCTGAACGAGTCGTTCGACAGCGACCCCTTCCCCGACGAAACGTCGCAGGACATCACCAAGCTGTTCGACGAGGCCGCGGTCGCGGCAGGTGTCACGGTGACGGTCTCGAGCGGTGACGCCGGCACGACCAACACCATCGGCTCGCCCGCCACCGATCCGAACGTCATCTCTGTGGGAGCATCCACGACATTCCGCTTCTACGCCCAGACCAACTACGGCGTGGCGCGCTACTTCGCGACAACCGGCTGGCTGGACGACAACATCAGCTCGCTCAGCTCCGGCGGATTCACGTTGACGGGCGGAACCGTCGACCTGGTGGCTCCCGGTGACCTTGCTTTCGCCTCCTGCGACGCCAGCCCGACCTACCTAGGGTGCACCAACTTTCTGGGTGCTTCATCCCCTATCGAGTCGAGCGGCGGCACCAGCCTCTCGTCGCCACTGACGGCAGGCGCCGCGGCGCTTGTCATCCAGGCCTACCGGAATTCCCACGGTGGCGCCTCGCCTTCACCCGCGCTGGTCAAGCAGATCCTGACCAGCACCGCCACCGACCTGGGAGTCCCTGCCCAGGAGCAGGGTTCGGGCCTGCTGAACACTTATAAGGCGGTCGTGCTCGCGGAGTCCATTAATGGGGGTCATGGATCTCCGTTTTTCGGCCAGTCCCTGTTGCTTTCTCAGACGCAGTTGAACGCCGTGGGCGCTCCTGGGACGTTCGAGAGCTGGCCGGTGACGGTGACCAACACCAGCGCGATCCCCCAATTCGTGCAAGTCAGCGGAAGGACGCTTGGGCGGAGCCAGAACGTGCAGAGCGGCTCTGTCACGCTGGCGGACGGCACTAGCCCGCAGCTCACGAACTACAACGGCCTGCCATATAACTACGCGGTCTTCACCTTTCATGTCTCAGGTGACGCCGACCGGCTAGATGCCTCGATCGCCTACCAGGTCCCCGGCAGTTTGTCCGCCGTGCTCTCTCTCATTGACCCGCTGGGCCGGTTCGCCGCGAACTCCCTGCCCCAGGGAACCGGAAACTTCGGCAACGTGGACGTCCGGGAACCCGCCCCGGGAACCTGGACCGGCATCATCTACAGTAGACTCGGGTCGCTAGGTGGAACCACCGGGGCCATCCCCTGGCAGGTGTCCACCCAGCAGTTCGTGCCGTTCGGCTCGGTCTTCCCCTCCTCGCTCTTCCTGACTCCCGGCGAAAGCCAGAGCATCGAGGTCACGGCTTCGACACCGTCGACTCCGGGTGACGCCGCTGGGTCGATCGTGCTGACTTCGACGGGCGACGGCTTCGACAACTATGTCGGCGTGGAGCGCAACTCCATCCCGGTCACCTTGCGCAGTCTGGTAAATCTCGCAAATGGCGGCGCCTTTAGCGGGGTGCTAACCGGCGGCAACGGCCGGTCCCCCGGTGAAGGCCAGGTCAACTACTACCAGTTCAACGTTGGCTCCGGTCACGGCAGTATAACGGCCAACGTGTCGCTGACGAACGACGCCGGCGATCCAGTTGGCTCGTACCTGATCAGCCCTGATGGTGTCGCTGTCGGCTTTGGGCAGAATCTGAGCAACTTTGTAGGGGGGTCCAACAGCCTATCGCTCACCGCCTACACCCTCAACCCTCTTCCCGGTACTTGGACCCTGATCGTGGAATTCGCCGAGCCGGTCGTCGGGGATGAGGTCTCCCAGCCGTTCACCGGCAATATCAAGCTAGACGATGTCAGTGTCAGTGCGTCCGGCCTGCCGAACAGCAGACATACGAGACTCCCGGCAGGCGTTCCGGTAACCATACCGGTGACGATCACCAACAACAGCGCCGCACCGGAGGCGATCTTCATCGACGCACGGCTCAATACCACGACTAGCGCCTCGTTGGCGTCCTTCTTTAGGCTGCCGGCTGGTTACGAATACCCACTACCGCTCAACGCCGCCTATCCGCTGTGGCTCGTGCCCACGCAGACATCCAGTGTTCAGGCTGCGGCCACCGGAAACGTGCCCATCGAATTTGACTATGGCCCATTCCAGGGCGATCCGGACCTCTTCGGGCCGCCCACCACCACGAACAACGCGGCGGGCTCCTACACTCCCGCGGGTGGAACCGTACAGCAGGGCTTGTGGAACTCCTTTCCGTCCGAGATCGGGCCGTATCCCGGAGGAGCGCCCGCAGGGGGCGAGGTGAGCATGACGCTGACCGCGACCACCAAGGCGTTCGACCTGGCGGTGACCAGCCCGACCAGTGACCTTTGGTTGGCGTCGCTCGACGTATCCACCCTTGGCAGTTTCTCCCCGGTGCCTATCAACCCCGGCCAGACCGTCGTCATAAACGTGACCATCACGCCTTCCGGCGCGGCGGGCACCGTCGTGAGCGGCAACCTGTACGTGGGTGCCGTGGTCGGAACCGTGCCGCCCTATGGCACGCTCACCGGTGACGAGTTGGCCGCAATTCCGTACACCTACACCATCAAGTAGCGCGCCACACCCGCGGGGGCCTCAACAGGCCCCCTACTGGGTGCCACGCTGGCTCAGCCGACAAATTCACCTGTGGCGGCCAAAATTTCCTGTCGCATTTCAACTATCTCCTTGATTACCTTGGGTGGAAGTTGGCCTGTGGCCCCAAACGGGGTTCGCGAGCTACTCAACCGGCGGCCATAATGGTTTCAGGGCTCGTCGGCATCGAATCACCTCTCAGGAATGGACCTGCTAATCTAGATGTTTCGCGGCGGCTGTGCCTCGCGCTGCGCAATCTGCTATGGAAGCCAAAATCCATCGGCCGGCGTGGAAGACCCTGCTGGCTTTCGCGATTATCTATTTTGTGTGGGGATCCACATTTCTGGCCATTCGTGTTGGTGTTCGCGAAGTTCCGCCGTTTCTTCTGGCGGCGATGCGTTTCTTGATTGCGGGACTCGTTTTGTATGGCTGGATGATCGCCCACGGCGAGCGCTCACCGAGCGTGCGGCAATGGACGTCAGCATCGTTACTCGCGATCCTGATCTTCGTTTGCGACTACGGGCTATTGTTCTGGGCGGAGCAGCGCGTGCCTTCGGGCATTGCCGCGGTGATGCTGGCCACCATCCCGGTGCTTATGGCGCTGTCGGAAATCATTTTTCTGCGAACGCAAAGGCTTACGGTGCGCTTGGCCTTGGCCCTGTTGATCGGGATTGGCGGAGTGGCCGTGCTGATGAGCCGCTCCTTGAACCTCGGCGGGGCGCCGATCGATAGGGCGGGCGCCCTGGCGTTGATCGTTGCATCGGTGAGCTGGTCCGTGGCGTCGTTGCTAACGCGCAAGCTGCCGTTGCCGCCTTCCAAAGTGATGAGCTCGGGAGCGCAGATGCTTGCCGGCGGGGTGTTCCTGGCGCTCGCGGCGGCCGCGCTGGGTGAATTTCGACGTTTTCATCCGTGGAGCGTCTCGCGCGCGGCGTGGCTCTCGTTGCTCTACCTGATTGTGGCCGGCTCCATCATCGGGTTTACCGCCTACGTGTGGCTGATTCACCATGAATCGCCCACAAAGGTCGGGACCTACGCGTACGTGAATCCGGTTGTGGCCGTGCTGGTTGGATATTTTCTGGGCGGCGAAGCGCTTGGCCTGCGAACGATTCTGGGAACATTCTTTGTTCTGATCAGCGTGGTGGTGATCACCATGACGCCGGCGAAGAAGCCGGAAGCGGCACTCCCGGTGGAAGACGCGGCGGGAGTCGTAGGGTAGCAACTTACAAGCGCGGCGGGCCGTGCGTTCCGTGTACGCCGCAACTCGGGAGCAATTCCAAGAGGCATTGCGGGACAAGCGGGGAATTCGCCCTGGCGCAAAGCGGGGAAGTCTTGCCGCGAGAAAGAGCAACAAAAAGGTTGCCTTTTCGAATCGCGGCGCGCTAATCTGCAACCTGGAGGTTGCCTAAAGATGGCTACGATCGAATTGAGAAGCGAATTGAACTCAAGGCGCCGGTTTCGCGGGTCTGGCGCGCGCTGACGGATTACCGTGAGTTCGGCGAATGGTTTCGCGTGAAACTGGATGGCCCGTTCGTGCCGGGCCAGGTCTCGCGCGGCCATATTACCTACCCTGGCTACGAGCACGTCAAATGGGAGGCCGTGGTGCAGAAGATGGAGCCCGAACGGCTCTTTTCCTTCACCTGGCACCCGTATTCCGTCGATCCCAAAATCGACTACTCGAAGGAAACGCCCACGCTGGTCGAATTCAGGCTGGAGAAGACCGCGAGCGGCACGCTGCTTACTGCTCACGGAGTCCGGCTTCGACAAAATCCCCAGCGACCGCCGCCTCGAAGCGTTCCGCATGAATGATGGCGGCTGGACCGAGCAGATGAAGAATATCGAGAGCTATGTCGCGCAAAAGCCGTAGCAGCAGGACCGCCAAACGGCAGGCTCATGCGCCCGTCTTTGCCGCGCTGGGCGACGAGACGCGGCTATCGCTGGTGGCCAAGCTTTGCGGCGGGCAGCCACGTTCGATCTCTCAGCTAACCGCGGGCTCCAAGCTGACCCGGCAGGCGATCACCAAGCATCTTCGCGTGCTGGAGAGTGCAGGAATCGTGCACAGCGTCCGTGCGGGCCGCGAGAGCCTGATTTGAATTCGATCCAGCAGCCGATGGAAGAAATCAAGAAATACCTCGATCGGGTCTCCGAGCAGTGGGATCAGGCACTGTCCAGGCTAAAGTCGTTCGTCGAAGGTTGAATACCTGAAGTGACATAAGCTCCGGAAGTGAATACGGATCGTTTGTCTGCCTGGAGCGGCTTAGCGGTGGATTGGCCATGTGTGTACACTGAGCGGAGTACATTTTTAGACGGCGATGCATTGAAGCAACTTGTGTCAGCCAGCCAGACACGGTTTCCGGTGCACCGTCGACAGGAGAGAAGAATGCGGAAGAATACGATAGCGAGTTTGGTGCTGGCGTTGGCGGTTGGGTTGACGATGATCGCGTGCGAGGATACCAAGGCGCGGCAGGAGAATGAGCAACTGAAGACGCGGGTGGCGGAGTTGGAGAAAGAGAACACGGACTTGCAGAGCCACGTGGATGGATTGACGAAGGATAACGCGGCGCTTGCGGCGGAGAACGAGAAGCTCAAGGCGGAGCTGGCGCCAAAGAAAAAGAGTGCGAAAGGGAAGCATCGCAAACGGACGTCGAGACCGGCGACGAGCTGATGGATTTGAAGCCGCACAGCCAGAAATGGCTGTGCCACGGCTCGCCGGGCTCAAGCCCGGCGCCTACATTCGGAGGGCGCTAGCGCGGGGCGCCGGCTTTGCGGATGTAGATTTGGCCTTGGAAGTTGGTGGTTGACGAGGGGGGATGTTCGGGTGGCGAAGTGTAGCCTTTTGGCAGGGTGCGTGCGTCTTATCTGGTGACGAAACCCGTCGCCAAACGATTCGCTGCGACCGACGGTTTCCCATGGTTTGTACCAATGGTGTTCCGAACGGAACAGTTTTCACATCTGCCTCTATCGCACCCTTTTCTCGTGTGAACGATAGACCTCGCGCCGGAACTGTTGCGATGGCAAACAGGAGAGAGCTATCATGAAGGTCCGCCAGAAGTTTTCGGTGGTTCACGCCAAAGCGATGGCCGCCAAAACGGAAACTCCGGCTTATACCGTGTCTTGCTCAGCTTTATCCATCGGAGGCCTCAAGCCATGAAGCTGCAGAGGAGATTCAAGAACATGAACATTTTCGGAGATGCCGCAGGGTTTGCAAGGCCTCGATTGGGCAAACAGATTTTGGTTTCTGTGTTGTCGTCGGCTCTGCTGTTCGCAACTTGGCCTCAGAATCTTTCGGCCTATCAGGACGCGCAAGCCCCGGCGCAGGACGCGGGGCAGGCCCCGGGGCAGGCCGCGCAGCCGCCCTACACGCAGCAGACTCCCGAGGAGTTGCAGCGGTTGGTAGCGCCGATTGCGCTGTATCCGGATTCGCTTGTGGCGCAGATCCTGGCGGCGTCCACGTTTCCCGAGCAGGTCGTCGAGGCCGATCGGTGGGTGCAAGCGCATCCTGATTTGAAGGGCGACGCCTTGGGCCACGCTGTGGACCAAGAACCCTGGGACCCCAGCGTCAAGGCGCTCACTGCATTTCCATCCGTCCTCGGAAATATGGACAAGAACCTGTCCTGGACGTCTTCTCTGGGAGACGCCTACTACAACCAGCAACAGGATGTGATGGATGCCGTACAGGTGATGCGGCAGCGAGCGCAACAAGCGGGCAATCTTAAGACTACGCCACAGCAAACCGTAACGACGCAAGGCTCGACGGTCATCATTGAGCCTGCCAACCCCGAGGTCGTTTACGTTCCCGCGTATAATCCGTGGTTGGTTTACGGAGGTCCCATAGGGCCGTGGCCGGGGTGGTACCCGTATCCCGGAATCTGGTATGGCGGCCCGTACCTCTCGTTCGGAGTCGGCTTCGGAATCGGCTTCTTCGGCGGCTTTGGATGGGGCTGGAATCGTTGGGGATTCGATTGGCATAACCGATACGCAATCTATAACAACAACCGGTACTACTCGCGGAGCAATACATTTTACAACCGGGGCAATTTCTACCGAGGAGGAGGCGCGCGGGGCGGATTTCGTGGCGGCGCCTACGCGGGAAATAGGCCCGGGAACGCCGGCGGGCGCGGCGGAGTTTACAACCGTCCCGGCGCAACGAATCGGCCTTTCAACGGAAACAACCGGGCGGCGCGAGGATACGCAGAACCCCACGGTCAGAGCGGAACCCGCTCGGGCGCCTTCAGCGGCTACGACCATGGCGGACAGGCGAGGAGCTTTTCGTCACGGGGAAGCTCCAGCTTCGGTGGCGGAGGGGGGCGAGGTGGCGGCGGCGGAGGCGGTGGGTCTCACGGTGGCGGTGGCCACCATTGATAATCGGGTGATAATCGGGGTTTCGTGGTGTTGCCAGTAGATCGTTAAATTTAGAATATGGAGAGAAGTCCTATGCGGCGAACGAAGCTGAACTTCGAGAAATTTGATTGGGCCAATCTTGCCAAATTAGCCGCGGTCGCCCTCCTTTTCGCGGCGTGCTTTCCCGCCGGTGCGATGGCGCAGCAACAGGGCCAGAAAACATTTTCATCCGCGGAAGAAGCGAGCAACGCCCTGGTTACGGCCGCGCAGAGCAACGACGAAAAAGCGATGCTGGAGATCCTCGGACCAGAGGGAAAGCAAATCGTCTCGTCGGGAGACGACGCCGAGGACGCCCAGAACCGCGCTAATTTCGCACGGAGATATCAAGAAATGCACCGTCTGGTGAAAGAACCGGATGGAAGCACGACCTTGTATATCGGCGCGGAAAATTGGCCCACGCCCATACCGCTGGTCAGCAAAGGTACGTTGTGGTATTTCGACACCGAGGCGGGCAAGAAAGAAATTTTGTACCGGCGAATTGGCCGGAATGAAATATCGACGATTCGCGTTTGTCTGGAGTTCGTGGCGGCGGAAAAGGAATACTCCATGCAGCACGACGAATACGCCCAGAAAGTCTTCAGTGACGAAGGGAAGCAAAATGGCCTTTATTGGAAAGCGGCGGATGGCGAACCCCAGAGCCCCATCGGGCCGCTGGTGGCGTCGGCCGTCGCTGACGCCTATGCCAAGACCCAAAACAGCGCTCCGACCCCTTACCGCGGTTACTATTTCCGGATCCTAGCGCGTCAGGGGAAAAATGCCCCAGGCGGCGCGAAGGGTTACGTTGTAAACGGCAAAATGACCGAGGGTTTCGCTTTGGTGGCCTATCCCGCGGAATACGGGTCGTCCGGCGTGATGACCTTCATCGTTGACGAGGATGGAGCGGTGTATCAGAAGGATCTCGGCAACAAGACCGAGGTTCTCGCCAAAGCGATGAAGGAATACAACCCCAGTGCCGGTTGGCAAAAGGCTGAAGACGTGCCCGAGGAGACTGCGGGCGAGCCGAAAGCGCAGTAGAGGCGCTCTGCCGCCGCACTGGCAATCTTGTGCTACGCGGCACCCCGTGCGGCCGGTGCGATGTCCCGCCCGGGCACCACATCTATCTGCAACCTTGGATCGGCGGCCGGGGCGTAGGCCACGGGCAGCCCCAGCTCGCGTCGCATGATGTTGCAGCCCTGGGCGATGGCACTGGCCTTGTAAAAGGCGATCTCGCGGTTGCAGCCCTGACGGCCAAAGCCACAATCGCTGGACACGATCAGGCGCTCGGCCGGAATGTACTTCAAAGCTTTGCGGATCTCGGCGGCAACGTCTTCGGGTCGATCGGCCTGAAGCGTGCGATGGCTGACCGCGCCTAGGCAGATCTTCTTCTTCAGATCGTGCTTGAACGGCTCAAATAGTTCGAGATCTTTCTGATTGCGATCCTTCATCTCCAGCGTCCACACGTCGCCCCGGCACCTCTCCAGATAGATTTCGATGGACTTGGCGTAGCTGGTGTCCTCCATCACGCGTTGCATGTTGGGGTTGCCCCAGCAGGTGTGGATCCAGAGTTCCACATCGTCGAGCCCCTGGACCTCGCGATTGAACGCCTCGATCATGAACTTTACTTCCTCGTGGTCCTTGCCGTACGTGTTGGCCATGAAGTGGAACGTCGGCTCCTCGGTCTGGATGCAGCGGCACCCGGCATCCCGCAGCGCCAGGAGTTCCTTATTCATCGCTTCCGCCATATCCCAGATCACTTGGCGCTTGTCTTTGTACTTGGGCGTGTGGATGTCCAGGAAGAGCGCCATCACCTGCGAGCAGCACGTGCCGAACTTGACCGGTTTGCGAGTTTTGCCCTGCGCGATGCGCCACACCTTCGGATAGTCGAGCGGCCGGTGCTCGATCTTGTCCACGATGTGCGGCCATCGCCAGCCGGTGTAGATCTCGTTCAGCAGCGTGCCGGGCGGATAGTGGAGCCAAGGCGCGGTGGCCTTTTCCGGCTGCAGATAGTCGCCTTCGAAGCCGGCCCAGCGCTGCAGGGGGTAGTGGTGCCACGCGCGGCCTGCCATGTCCTCATCGACGTGAAAGTCGCCGTGCGTGAGGATGTCCAGCCCAGCGCGTTCCTGATCGCTGATCACGACCGCCAGCGCGTCTTGAAACTTCTCGCGAAAGTGGACATCGAGCATGCAGGTGTCCAGCGGGCGGCCCCACATGCTCACGTCGAACCAGCGGGGTCGCGGAAACGAGCCGGTGACCGTGCTAGGAAGAATCAGATCGGCAGTGGCGGTGAACATGGGTTCCTCCGACCGGCATTGTACTTCCACTCGCGTTCGGCCGGGGGTCAACGGAGCCGAGCCGACGCCAGGCAGCTCAGGATGAACAAGTCGCCGCACCCCACACGTGCGGGATCAACGCTTCGCGGGTTTGGCGGTTTTGATAGGCGTGTGTTTGTGGGGGATGAAGATCGTGGCGGGCGGCTCGACGTTGAACTTTTTCGAGTAGTTGCCCTGGTTGACGGCAATGCCCACGCGGCCGCGCGAGTCGATGTAGAGAAGCAGGGCGCCGACGGGGACATCCATGAACGTCTTCACGTAGGGAAGAGTGACCGCCTTCTTGTTGATTTGCAGCGTGACTTTGTCGCCGAGGATGTAGCCGAGGGTATTGAACTCCTCGCGCGGAATGTCGGTCACCAGCGAACCAAAAGGATCGTCGAGGCCGATGATGTCCCCTTCGATGCCTTTCTCGGTGGTGGTGGAGGTCTTGGCGGTGAGGCGAACGAGTTGCGGCACCACCGGGCCGACCAGATTGAAGTCCCAGCCGGCGGCAAGATGCGCCGCGGCGGGCGAAAAGATGTCGCGGCCGTGAAATGTGGAGGAAACCGGCGCCTGGATCATCCAGTTCTGATTGGTGATTTCGCGGGCGGAGTCGAAGCCGTCGCGATCGAGGACCGGGGTCAGGACGCCGTTGTCCGGCGCGACGAAGTATTGCCCCTTTTTCGATTTCGCGATGACGGCTTTGCGCGAGGTGCCCACGCCGGGATCGACCACGATCAGGAAAACGGTGCCGGCAGGGTAGTAGGGCGTGACGCCAAAGAGAAATCGCGAGGCTTCTTCGATCGAAAACGGCGTCACCTGATGGGTGATGTCGGTGAGCCGCGACTCCGGCGCGATGCCGAAGATGACCGCGCGACAAATGGCCACGGCGTCATTGGCGGTGCCAAAGTCGGTCATGAAGACGATCGTGGGATGCGAAGCGGGAGCGGGCTGGGCCGCGGACGGCGACTCTTTTTGCGGCGGCGATTGCGAGCAAGCCACACCGAGAAGCAGGAGCGCGAGGGCCGGAACAGCGAATAGACGTGTCCGCAAAATCATCATTTCTCCACAAAAAGTCTACGCATTGACAGATGAACGGCGGGGGCGCATCCCTGGAAACGCACGAGTATACCTGAACACGAAAGCGGAAGTCAGCAACGCGCGGAATCGGGTTGGTTTCCCCGAGCGGATTCGGTAAGCTGAGGGGCCTTTCTCAGGACGTCAGGAAGCAAATCATCAGCTGCGTTCAGGGTGGACCAGCCCATTGCGGTAAGAAAGCCAACTAAAGGAGAACGACAGTGCGTAGAAGTGTCCTTTGTGGAGTGGTCTTGTGCGTACTCGGGGTGAGTGCGCGAGCGGATCAGGTGACCTTGAAGAATGGCGACCGGCTAACCGGCACGATTGTGAAGTCCGACGCGAAAACCATGCTCATCAAGACGGAATTGGCAGGCGACGTAAATGTGCAGTGGGATGCGGTGACCTCCATTGTGTCCTCGCAGCCGCTCCATTTGGAGTTGAAAGACGGGCAGACGATCGTAGGCACGGTGGCGACCACGGACGGGAAGTTTGAGGTGGAGACAAAAACCGCAGGTGAGGTGAGTGCGCCGAAGGATGCGGTGGTGACGGTGCGGGACGATGACGAGGAAAAGTCTTACGACGCGGAAATCGACCGGTTGCGCCATCCGCGTCTCACCGATTTCTGGTCCGGCTTGCTGGATACCGGGTTGAGCGTTACACGCGGGAACTCCGCGACGGTCGCCTACAACCTTTCCGCCAAGGCGGTTCGCGCAACCTCCCGCGACAAAATCACGGTGTACTCGACGGCGATTTACGCTACCGACGATACGACGCCGCCAAGCCGGACGACGGCCCATGCGATTCGCGGCGGAATCCGCGCCGATCTTAACGTCAGCGATAGAGTTTTCGTCTTTGGCTTCACGGACTTTGAATACGATGAATTTCAGGACCTGGATCTGCGCAACACCCTGGGCGGCGGCTTCGGATACCACGTGATCAAGACGAAGAACACCACGTTCGACGTGTTTGGCGGCGGTGACTTCGAACAAGAATACTTTTCGGCCAGTACGGCCTTTCCCACCGGCCTGACCCGGAAGACCGGAGAAGCGGTGCTCGGAGAAGAGTTCGACGCCAAGGTGAACAACCGCACAACGCTGAGCGAGAAGTTTTCGCTCTTTCCGAATGTCAGCAACACCGGGGAGTATCGCTTCCAGTTCGATGCGACCGCGGCCACCAAACTCAAGTCCTGGCTTGGCTGGCAGTTGACCTTCAGCAACCGCTACCTCAGCGACCCGTTGCCGGGGATCAAAAACAACGACGTGCTGCTGTCCACCGGCTTGCGGTTGACATTTGGCAAGGGGCCGCTCTAGATGTAGCCCACCATCGGGTCTTAGATCAAATTTAGGAGGCGGCCATGCTGGTTGGATTAATTTGGTGGATTCTCGTCGGACTCATCGCCGGGTTCCTGGCGGGAAGAGTGATGAAGGGCGGCGGATTCGGGATCTTGATGGACATCGTTGTGGGGATCGTCGGCGGGATCCTCGGAGGATTTCTGTTTGGGCTGGTGGGGATCGTGGCCATTGGTCTGATCGGCTCGATCGTGGTGGCCTTTGCGGGAGCCGTGATTCTGATCTGGCTGGTCCGGCAGTTGAAAAAAGGCTAGCGTAAATTCAGCGCGAGAAAACAGCCGCGCCGGCGCAGCAGAGACTCTTGCTGGGCCGGCGCGGTTTTTTTTCGGGAGGGAGGGAAAACTAGTGCGTTTCGCCGCCGGCGGAATGCGTGATCAGGTACCACTCGACGGTCGGCGCGCGCTGATATTTCAAGCGCGTGCGGACGTTTTCCGCCGCAACCGTGTCGCCCAGCTTCTCGTAGGTGAGCGCCAGTTGCTGGAGCGCGAGCGGTGAATGCGGATCGGCGGCCAGCTCATCGGCGGCGGAGGCGAAGTCGCCTTGCGCAAACGAAAGATAACCCCGCGCGGATTCATAGTTGTTCTCGACGATTAGATCGCGTGTCAGCGACGCGGAAGTTTCGAGTTTGGAGATCGCTTGCTGCGCGACGCTGGGGCGTCCGCTCAGGGCTGCCACGCGCGCTTCTTCGTCGCATCACCGAAGCCCAGGAAACATGGCGGTCCGGCTCGCTCATCCCGCTTACCGGCTTTTCCACGGATGCTTCGAGAGCCCGCAATTGGTCGAGCTCGCCGGCGGGGTCGGCGGATAGGGCTGCGCGGCCGAACCCGATCTCGAACTGCGCGTACGGATCGTTGCGACGCCGGGCTTCCTCGAGCAGTGAATCCAGCGCTTTGCCCCCCGATTCCGGCTGGCCTTCCCAGAAATAGACCAGCGCCTTCTGAAATTCCGCGTGCAGGCGATCGCGCGAATTGGTGGCCATGGAAGCCGCTTTGTCATATTCGGCGCGCGCCCGGGTGTAGTCCCCCATCAGCGCGCACGTGTCACCCAGACCGACTTGCGAGGTGATGAAATTCGTGATGATCTTCAAGGATGCGGCGTAGTGTTCCAAGGAGCCCTGATCGTCGCCGGCGAAGCGAAGAACTTCGCCGAGAGAATCCTGAGGATTCGGCTGACTCGGTTCCAGAGCGGCATAGCGCTTCAGGTAGCTGATGGCTTTCGCCGGATCGGGGTCGCCGGTTTCGATATAGGCATAACCCAGCATGTTCAGGGCCGGCGGAAAATTCGGATCGATCTGGACGATTTTCTCCATCATCCTGCGCGCGCGATCGTAATCCTGCTGGAAATAGAGCCATTCCGAAGTGAGATACAGGACGTGCTTGTCGTTGGGAAAGCGGGCGAGGAGATCGTTCATCGCGCCGATGGCCGCCAGGTTGTCGCCCTGCTGCACGTCGATCAGCCAATTGACGAGGAGTCGCTCATCGGGTGCCGCCTTTGGCAACAAGGTCTTGGCGCGCTGTAGTGCTTCGGGGGCCGGCTGGGTCCGGCTGGCGGCATAGGACCACACCGCGAAGGCCAGAGCAAAATGCGAATCCTTCATGGTGGCCTTGTGCGCGTTGTCTACGGACATATCCAGAAGCGCATTCTCGTACTGATCGACGGCCTTCTCGAGCAGTTTGCGGGCGTCGTCCGAACGGGTCGCGACCGGCAGGGTGCCGAACAGTTGGTTGCGGGCAACGGGAGCAACCGGAGGAGCAGCGGCGGCCTCTTTCCGCGAGGTCTCTTCGACGTGGGCGGCAGGCGCTTGTGCCCCGGCGCGCGCGCCCAGCAGCGAGAGGGATATCAGCAGCGAACAGCGCACGACAATGCGATTCATGGAGGCACACTCCCTGCTCAGACGTAGAAACCTGGACAAGCCCAGTACCAGTCAACGTAGCGCCCGCGGAACGCGAGCGGATACTGGCCTCAAGGACAGGTGTGCGCGTTGGTAAAGACGTGATTGACGGATTAGTGACAAAGGTGCGGGTGACGTACGGTTGGACACAGGTTGCCAAACACGCACTTGTGCGCTTCTCCGCACGTGACGATACTTCGGGGTGGTCCTCCCGGAAGGTCAAGTGGGAACGATGAGCCGAAAGACAACGGGCCCGTGGCTATGCCTTGCGACCGCTCTTTTTCTGGCGGTGGTGCTGGTGCGGCCGGCGCTCCCCGCGGTTAAGAACATTGCTGTCATCATGTCCGCGGGAAGCAAGCTGCAGGACGTGCAGTTGGCTGAGCTCGTGAAGCTGTGCAAGGGAACACAAAAAGCCTGGGCTGACGGACGGAGTTTCCTGCTGGTCATGAAGGATCCCGCGTCGCCGGACATGCACACGCCGGTGCAGAAACTGTTCGGAATGGCGCCCGCCGATCTGAAGTCGTCGATCCCGAAGTTGAACGAATCCCGGCAAATAGTGAAGATCGTGGACAGCGACGAAGAATTGCTGCGCACCGTGGAAGCCACGCCCGGAGCGGTGGGAATTGTGGACGTATATTCCATCAATAGCGCGGTGAAGGTGCTACGCGTCGACGGCAAGCTGCCGTTTGACGTAGGCTACGCGCTCAAGGGCAACTAGCCCGGCAGTCTCAATCCAGCCGCGCCAACGTGAAAGCCGCGTCATATGTAGCCGCCGGGCTTCAGCCCGGCGAATCACGTAGGGGCGCGCTTCAGCGCGACCCTGCCGCAGACGAAGACGCCGCCACCCAAAAATCACTCGATGGGCACACGTACGGCGAACCTGGAAGCCCCGAACTTTAGTTCGGGGAAACGCAGCCGAGGTGGCTTCCCCGGACTTCCAGTCCGGGGAAGCGGGCCTTCTAAGCCCGCGAGAAGAAGCCTTGCAACCAAAACGGGCTTCACCCCTGGCTTCTACGATGTCGCGCTCGTCGGCGTGCGCAGAGCGCGGAACGCTGCGTAGCCCAGCAGAATCACCGCGACGACCAGTGCCAGCCACAAGAGATGTGGGTGGCGCTCGGTGTAAGGGCGCGGGTCGAGGTAATTTGCGGTTGGCTCTTCTTCGCCGAGGGCGGCAACTCTGGCGCCCGGTTCGGCGTGATAGTCGAACGTCCGAGCAAGATCGTAGTGCGGGAGCTTTGCCGCGGAATTCCCATAGATAAGCCGGTACGAATGCCCGCTCTGTGGATAAAACAAAATCAAGTAGGGAATCGTAAGCAGTGTGGGACTAGCGCCGGCAAGCGGAGCATCGTTGCCGTTCAGTACCTCGATCCGCCAGAAGCGCCGATGCCAGCTTTCGTGCGAGAAAATCCGCAGGGACTCCGCTTGTTTGTCGCCCTGTTTGTATCGATAGATTTCGCCGGAGAAATAGGGCTGCCATTCTTGCCCGTCCTCGCTGGTTTGCATGTGCACGATGCGAAAGAATTCAGGCTGAGGCGTTTCGATCGCGACGCCGCTGACGGGGAACGAGCCCGATCCAAGATCGGCGATCCACCGGGTGGAGGTCGCGGGTGCCGCGGGATCCGGTGTGAATGGCGATGGAATCGACGTTCGGATGGGCTCCTGGAACTCTCGAGAGAACAGGACCTCCACGGAAGACACCGGAAATTGACGCGCGCCTTCGAAGATGCGCACGCGGAGGAACCGCGCGTTGTTGTCCGAGTAGTGCACCAGACGGCTGCCGGCGATATTTTCTTTGCTGAAGCCGGAGATGGGCGCGCGGTCCTTGACGATGCGCCACGTGCTTGCGTCATCGCTTGCGGCGATCTCCACCCAATCGATGAAATCGGTCGCGGGCGTGTGGATCTCCACGGCGTTGTGAAACGCGGTCTTTTCGCCGAGATCCATCACGAGCTGCGTGTATTTGTCCGGCACAAAGCTGTTCTCGCGAATGGCTGCATGGCGCGTTTCCATCGGGGCGCGGATGTTTTTGTCGTACAGGAGGAAAGGAATTTCTTTTCCGACGTCGTCCACGATACGCAAGTCGGCAAATCCATCGTCCAGCCGCGCATAGAGGCTTACGGGAAGACTGATTCTCGAAGGTCCTGTGCTGTCGGAGATCTGGATCGGCCGGGAATAGTGCCAGGAGCGCCACGGGCTGGGAAGATCGGTGGCGAACGCGGCCACAGTTAGCACAGAAAAGAAAAGGAAGGACGCAAGCCCGCGGCGCATCATGAAGATGCCCGATCCCGCGAGGCTTTGCTCTGGTAGAGGAAGGAAACGACAAGAAGCACAAGGCCTAGGATGAGGAAGGAAAGGATCCGGTAGAAGCGCTGCAGATACGAGCTGTCGTAGAGAAAGACCTTGATAACTACCAAGCCGAACAGCACCAGTGCCTGCCAGCGAAGCAGCGCGGACTGGCGCTGGATACCGATCATTATGAGGATAGACGCGTACGCCGTCCAGAGCACCGAGAGTGCGAGATGCTGGGCCAAGCCACTGTCGATTCCGAGCGAGGAAGCGCGCCCGAAATAATCCCAGAGTTCGAGAGAGAGGGCCATGAGCGCGTACACATTGATGGCGACGGCGAAGGCGCCCAGCGTGTTCGTTTCTGGTTGGCTGACTGACGCGCCGTGCTCCCTCGCGGTGAACAGCGCGACTCCCATGCACACAATCACGCCGACGTACGTGGCAAAGCGCTCGTTGAGGAGAAATTGCGGGGCAGGCAAAGGAATAAAGACGACCCGCAGCGCGCCCAGCGCCAGAAGAAAAAAGCCCGCGTGACGCAGCAGCGGCGCAAGCGCCCGAAGCCCGTCCGGACGAGGATGGCGCCTTCTACCGCCAGAGCCAGGGTGATCCACTTGCCTTCGAGGCGGATGGGAATCGCCAGGGTGACGAAAGTAAGCGCCAGCCCCGCGAACAGTTGCTGCGCGACGGGCCACTCGCCGGGCTTCGCGGACCGGACCAAACGCGCCACCACGAGGTGCCCGGCAGACAACGCCAGCACCAGCAGCGTCAGTGGCCAACGGTCCTGCGGCCAGAGCATCACATACAGCGCGCCGAGATAGGCGAACGAGTTCAGCAGAACAACGAACATCCCGATGGCATCCAGCGAGGATTGCCGGACAGTGCGAAGCGCCGGCAGAGTGGAATAGAGAAGAAAGAAAAGCGTCGCAAAAACGATCGTGGTCTCCAGCTTAGCCGGCCGGTAAAACGTGTCGTACCATCCCCAGAAATAGAGCTCCGTCAAAACAAAAGAAACCGGTGCCAGCGTTCGCCAGTCGCGGCGCGCCGCGAGGACCAGCAGGCCTCCGCCAAGAATCAGAAGATACGTGAAAAGGGCGATCTCCTCGTCCTTGCCGGTGCTCAACAGCAGTGGAGTCAGGAACCCGCCAAGCAGGGAAAGCAAGGCAATGCGCTCCGAATTGCGGCCAAGCGCTACGGCCGCCATCACCGCGGTGACCACGATCATCCCCGCGAAACCTACATCCCGGCTGAACAGCGTGTAGTAGCGGCACCCGGCCCAGACCGATAGCAGTAAAGTGGCTTGACCCAGAGCCGCAATGCCTTCCGAAAAGTAGGAATACCCCTTGCCGAGAAGCCACTGGCTCCAGGGCAGCATCGCGGCGCCTAGAAGGATGCCAATCGCGACTCGCCCGGAAGGTCCAATCCAGTTGTTGTCGAAGGCGTATTTCAGGAAGAAGGAGACCGAGAGGATGAGGGCGAGGATACCGACACGGTTCAGCCAGCGGCCGGCGATCAGGTTCTCGAGATCCAACGACGAAGAAGTCTTCTTGGGGGTGTGGCTGAAAGACGGCACTTGGGAGGGGCTTCTCGGTGAGGTCGTCCCCGTGGCCTCGCCAGGCTTTGGGGGTTTTTGCGCAGGTTTCACTGGGGCGACGGGCGGAACCGTCGGGGCCGCAACTGGCGCGGGCGTGGGGGGTGCTGCCAGTGGCGCAGCAGGTGCCGCGGTGGGGCCCGGCTGCTCAACGCTGGGGGCCGCGAGCCCCTTTCCGGTACTTGCGATTCGCTGCTCCAGCGAATACACGCGGGCAACTAGCTCTTGCAGTCGTGCGGCCTGCACTTGTTCGCTGAGCTGCTGCACCCTGGTAAACGCCAAGATGGCGAGGATGGGGGTAGCGACGACCACCAGGCAAAGCACAACGGCGAGGATTTCCATTGTCAGCGACGAGGCTACGGGAACGGCGAGATTAGAACACAGCCAGCCTGCCCGGACAACTGGGAGCCGAAGGAGGCTGGCAAGCCCGGCGGGGGGCGGACGCCGGCGCGGAGGCTTCGCGGTGTACCAAAAAACGACCTGTGCCGCTCCGGGACACTCGGGAAGTGGCCGGAACACCCTCTTTTGGACGTCTCTGACCCTGCCCGAAGGGGCAGGTTTTCCACAGGCAGGACAGGCGAATGGATGGCGAAATTAATAGGATTTACAGAAGTCCATAAGATGTTTATTTTCAACTAGATATGCTGTCCAAGACTGAAAAGCCCGGGTACTAGAGCTGTCGTTTAAAGTCAAAAATGTGTCTTGCGTACCATCGCCTTTGGGGGCTTTTTCGTGTCAAATGGTACAGGTGCGGCGGCTCCTGGACCTAACGGCCAGTCCCCCGCATCCAAGCACCGAGAACACAGTAGACAGGGTAGTCGGCAGGGGGAAGGGATAAAGGCCAAGGATGAAGACCAAAGACAACAGCCGGAAATGGATGTGGTGGTTCCTGGCGGTGGTAGTTGCGCTGCAACTGTATTTTGTCCGGGAGCTGCTGGCGGCATTTGCGCTGTTCGCGATGGGGTTTGCGGCGATCGCGTTCGTGGTCGTCAGCTTTTACATGCTGCAGAAGGGCTGGGAAGTGGCAGTGGAACGCGTGGCCGCAAGCGGCCAGCCGGTTGTGAACATGGCCCGGCGCAGCGTCTCCGCCGTGGAAGATCTGGCCCGCCGGCCGCTGCGGCGCCCGGGCTCCGAACCAGCGCGCTAAGTTTGGCAGCAAGCTTTTGGCTTTGACCAGAGCACACACGGAGCCGGGGAAGTTCACCTCAGCGCTGTAGGAATACAAAAGAGAGGGCCAACCGGACTTGAGACCGGTTGGCCTTTTTCTTTTGCCGGCCGGCAACCCGGGCGGCACCCTTCGCTTTCGCCTGTTTTTGCAAAACGAACTCCACCAGATCCTGCAATATCTGTAACTTACGTGGAAACTTGCAGATGGAAAAGAGGCGTGGGCTAAGCCTGTGCTACTCTTTGCGGCCGTCAGGAGGCACTGATGATCACGCTGCAGAGTTCGCTGAGGATGTTGGCAGGCTTGTCCGCGGGATTGCTGATTTGGATCGCTACGGCGGCGCCGGCGCTTCGAGGCTCCCCGCGAAACGCGGGGCAAGCCAAAGAGAAAGAAGCGGCGCCCAAGAAAATCGCCATTCGCGCGGGGCGGTTAATCGATGGCAAGAGCGATGCGCCGATCGCGAACGCTTTGATCCTCATCGAAGGCGACAAGATCGTCTCGGTCGCGGCCGGAGGGCCGGCGCCGGCGGGCGTCGAGGTGATCGATCTGTCCAAATCGACGGTGCTGCCCGGATTCATCGACGTGCACACGCACGTGCTGCTTAACGGCGATATCACAGCGGAAGACTACGACGCCCAGCTCTTGAAGGAATCCATCCCCTACCGCGCGATTCTGGCCGCCCGCAATGCGCGCATCGCGCTCGACCACGGGTTTACCACCATGCGCGATCTGGAAACAGAAGGCGCCATGTATGCCGACGTGGACGTCAAGACCGCCATCGCCAATGGCGAGGTCCCCGGCCCGCGCATGCAAGTGGCCACCCGCGCCATGACGCCCACGGGCATGTATCCGCTGCTGGGTTATTCGTGGGAGCTGCAAGTACCCAAGGGCGTGCAATACGTGGACGGGGTCGACGGCGCGAGAAAGGCCGTCCGCGAACAAATCATGTACGGCGCGGACTGGATCAAGTACTACTCCGACCGCCGCTATCACTTCGAAGCCGATGGCGTGCTGCACAGCATGGTGAATTTCACCGATGAGGAGGCCAAAGCCATCGTCGATGAAACGCACCGCCTGGGGAAAAAGGTGGCGGCCCACGCCATCGGAAGCGACGGCATTGCCGCAGCGCTGCGCGCGGGCGTGGACACCGTCGAACACGGCGACGGCCTGACCGACGCGTTGATCGACGAGCTGGTGAAGAAAGGCGCGTACTGGGTTCCCACGATTACCGTAGGCGCGTACGTCGCGCCCGGGCGCGGAGGGAATTGGACAAAGATGGTGGACACGGAAAAACTCGCGTTTCAGAAGGCGCTGAAGAAAGGCGCGAAGATCGCGTTGGGAACCGACGCGGGCGGCTTCGACTGGAAAGAACTGAACCAGGCGAAGGAGTTCGAGTACTACGTCGAATACGGCATGACGCCGATGCAGGCGATTCGCTCCGGCACGGTCGTGCCCGCCGAGCTGCTCGGCTGGAGCGACAAACTCGGAACCATCGAGGCAGGGAAGTGGGCCGACCTGGTGGCCGTGAGCGGCGATCCGCTAAAAGATATCACCGAGCTCGAGCGCGTCAAGTTCGTGATGAAGGGCGGCGCCGTTTACAAGAACGAAGTGAAGTAAAGCGAACTGAAACTACACGCCAATTCGCTAGCCTGATCGCCTCCCGATTTTGCGCTAAACAGTAGTGTCAGGTGAAGCTGCGCGAGGCCCGCGAACATTCCTCGCCGCTTGTCGTTTCCACACCCTTAGCGCCCTCAGAATAAACGCCTGTCCGCGCAGCAAAGCCTACGGGTTGATAATGATTCGGCCGCCGCCACCGCCGGTATCCGTTCTAATTCCGACCGGTTGTTTTATCACCAACAGGTTATATTCCGTAGTTCCTGCACTGGATGCCGGATTGACCATCAGAGTGATGCTTGCCAGCGCAGGAAGCATCACATTGATCGCAGGCGTGTTCCCTTTGACGCTCAACAGTTCAATGAGATAGCCCTGGGTATCGTTGTTGGTGAATTGGATTCTCGCCCCAGGAGCCACGGTCACGGGGTCCGGAGAAGGGTCACCGTTGGTGACCATGACGATCGTCGGTGCACTGCTCGCTGCAGCGGGCGGCGGGGCAGGGGGAGGGGTCTTTTTCTGCTTTGTTCCTGTGCCGGACATAATGTTATGTTTCTCCTTTCAGTCTCTTACTGCTTTCCGTTGGACCGGAAACTCGGGTCGGCCAGCAGGCTTTGCAGCCCGGGCCGGCGTTGAAGATCCGTTAGAGTGAAACCGTTCTTCAGGCTTTCCTGCGCATATTGCACGGCGCGCTTGCGGTCGCCAAGATCATCGTACGTTTCGGCCACGTCCGCAAGAACGGAAGCATCCTTCGGGGCCAGCGCGAGCGCGCTGTCCGCGCGAGCGATGGCTTTTTCGCGCAGTTTGTCCTCCGCGTAGAAAATGCTGAGACCTGACTGCACCAACGCTTCCCTGGAATCCATTGCTGCGTACTGTTCGAGCAGGCTCAGCGTTTTCGCGCGGACCAAACGTATGTTCTCCTCATCTTTGAGCCACTGATAGGTCACCAGCAGGTTGTCCCAAACGCGCCAATCCTTGTCATTCAGTTCCAGCGCTTTCCGCATTGTAACCGCGGCGTCCGCATAGCGCCTCTGGTTGAAATACGAGAGGCCGAGATTGGCGTAGGCTTGGTAGTTCGGCGCGAGCTCAATCGATTTCTTGAACGCGGCTTCGGCCGCGGCGCTCGATTGTGGATCGTCCAGGGCCATGTACTCGGCGCCCAGATTAGCGTACGCCACCGGATTGTCCGGGGTCAGTTGGATGACGTGGCGCTGCTGCGCAATGGCCTCCTGCATTCTGTTCTGGCGATCGTAGAAATTTGCCAGTGATGCGTAGCCGCCCCAGTAGTCGGGACGCAGCGCGATGGCGCGCTTGTAGTTGGCTTCCGCCTCGGCAAGGTGGCTCATGCGCTCGTAGATGGTCGCCATTCCCATGATGGCGTCGGCGTCTCGCGGGTTCATATTGAGAGCTTTCTGAAACTCCTGCAGCGCCAGATCGGTCTTGCCGAGAGTGGTGTTGAGGCGGCCAAGTGTTACGTGCACCGCGGGAAGGCGATCGTCAATTTGGATGGCCTTCTGGCAATTCACTGCGGCTTCGTCGAGCCACGCGGGGTTGTGGTCCATTTGATACTTCAAGCGGTACGTTTCGCCGAGTGTTGCGTAGCCCAACGCGAAGCCCGGGTCTGTCTTCACCGCGGAACTCAGCGCGGAGACCGCTTGGTCCACGTTGCCCGGCTTGTCGAACCGCTGAAGATAGCTGAGCGCCTTGAGGTAAGACTCGTACGAAGACGGCGTAACGCTCCCCGCTTTCTGGAGAGTATCCTCAGGCACCTTGATCTTGATCAGCCGCGCAATGTTGGACACCGCCTGACCTTGCAGCGCGGCAAGATTGCCGGAGCGATCCTCGAGTTGCGCCGAGCCGATTTGCCGCAGATGCTTGGCGTCGATCAAATTGACGGTGAGATATACGTCCTGCCCCCTGCGCTGCACGCTACCCTGCACAACCACGGTGGCACCGAGCACGCGGAACGCCGCGCTCGGGTCCTTGACCTTGCTGCTGCGCACCACGCTTGCCGGTACAACCCAGAGGGATTGCTGCGCAGCCTCGAGATTGGAAAGCTCGTTGGTCACCGAATCCATCAAGCCCTCTGCCACCGGCGCGTACTCGGGATCGTCGCCGGGACTGGCGAAGGGCAGCACCGCGATGTGCTTTTCGCCGCCGGTATACGCGTACACAAGTCCTGCAAGGTGTTCGCGTACCGACGGCAGCAACAGCGATCCCGCGGCCGCCAGCACCACAATGATGGCTACCACCAACGCTCGGTACGGCGTCTTTGATTGCGTCGTGCCCCAGCGCGGCGTGGCGGCGTTCTCGACGTACTGCTTCAGCTCTCGCGCGCTGATCGTCCGCGTGACGGTAGGCTCTTCGAGCGGCACCGGCGCCGAGGTGATCTCCGCGCGCGCCGTCTCCAGATCCTTCACCATGTCCTCGGTTCGGGCGTAGCGATGCTCCGCCTTCTTCGAGAGCGCGCGATAGACAATCGGCTGTACCGGTGCAGGCACCGCGTCCAGCCCCGCTGGCGGCTGGTTCAGGATGGCGAAGGTCATCGCCGCGGTATTCGGCCGGAGGAACGGGTGACTCCCGGTGATCATCTGGACCATCACCACGCCCAGGGCCCACACATCGGCGCGCTGATCCACGGCCTCGCCAAGGATTTGCTCCGGTGCCATGTACGGCAGCGTTCCGGTATTCGAGATGCTCTGCGTGGCGCTCGCCGTGGCCACCGCGCGAGCCAGGCCAAAGTCCACGATTTTCGCCACGTTGTCTTTGGTGATGATGATATTCGACGGCTTGATATCGCGATGCACGATGTTGCGGGCGTGCGCGGCACTCAGTCCCCTGGCCACCTGGATCGCAAGATCCAGCGAATCGCGAACGGAAACTACGCCTCGGCCGAGTTTTTGGGCCAGGTTCTCGCCTTCGTAGTACCCCATCACGATAAACAGCTGGTGATCTTCCGATTCTTCCAGTCCGTGGATGACGCCGATATTGGGGTGATCGAGCGCGGACGCGGATCGCGCTTCGCGCCGTAGATGCTCCTTGTCGGCTTCGCTGACGGACAGTTCGTGGGGCAGGAACTTCAAAGCCACGGTCCGCTCGAGCTTCAGGTCTACGGCTTTGTACACTACGCCCATGCCACCGGCTCCCAGCTTGTGGGTAATCCGGTAGTGCGAGATGGTTTGCTCTATCATGGGACGCAACAGAAGTGAACGCGATTGTAGGTTGACCGCCGGACCAAGTCAACGAAGACCAACCCTACAACTTTGCCGCAATTTGGCGCGATTTCCGAGAACCTCACACGAACCTCAAAAGAATGCCGCGCCCCCGTCCACGTTGATGGCTTGGCCGGTGATGGCGCTGGATTGATTGCAACACAGAAACAGCGCGGCCCGGGCAATTTCGTCCGCGGTCTGACCCCGGCCTTGCAGCAACGTACTCAGAAACCCTTCCAATTGTTCCTTGGGGCTGACGCCCAGCTTCTGCGCGAGGACCCTGCCAAGATCCTTGGACATATTCGTCTCCGTGACCGGCCCGGGGCACAGCGCGTTCACACGTACTCCTTTACGCGCAGCTTCCGCGGCGGTGACCCGCGTCAGGCCCAGCATGCCCGCTTTGGCCGCCGCGTACGCGGAGCCCCACGAAAACGCGGACTTGGCGGAAAGGCTCGAGATGTTGAGCACCACGCCGGCCCCGCGCGCATACATTTCCGGCAGCACCAGCTTGCTCAGCAGGAACGCCGCTCGCAGATGCACGGCGATGACGTTGTCGAACTCCGCCAGCGGATAGTCCTCCACCGGCACCACCGGTCCATAGTGACCTGCGTTGTTGACAAGAATATCGATCCGCCCGAATTTTTCCCGCGCTGAGGCAACCACCCGCGCGCAATCGTCCTCCCAAGCTAGATCGGCCGTGACAAAGGCCGCCGGCCCGGCATCGCCAGCTTCTGGGGCGCGCCGAAAGGCGTTGATCTCCGCCGCCGTCGAGCTGAGCTCTGTTTCGGTGCGCGCCGTCAGAAAAACCGACGCGCCTTCCTTCGCGAACAGCCGCGCAATGGCACGTCCGATCCCCCGGCCCGAGCCGGTAATGAGCGCAACCTGATTCTTCAAGAGCATCGGGATACAGAGGATAGAGGGAAGCGAAATCGGAGGCAAGATGCAGTCGGCTGCCTTAAGACGCCCGCGATTGCGTTCTCAGGACGAAAACCTGTCAGGATGGCGGGCCAAAGGTTCAGCAATGGCTAGGGGTTACTCACTGCACCACAACTGTACCGTCGATCAGGTGTAAATCGCGTTGTCGAAGCCTACCCTGAACGCGTCACACGGCGGTGTCGTCCCGGGGCTGTCGGACGGCACAAGCCAATCCTTCTCCGGAACGCGGCCTGTCGCAACTTCAGACGCGGCCAGTTCCACTTGGGGTGTCACGCGTGCACCGACTGTCCCTTACCAATCTAGTAACGCAATTCCTCGGGGCACTTCTCGCGATGCTTTCCCTCGCGGGCTGCGCCGGAGTTGCGAGCCCCAACAGCTCCACGGGTAATCCCAATCCCGCCCCCACGGCCGCATCTATCATGACCCAGCCTGCGAGCCAGTCCGTCACCATGGGGCAGACGGCCACGTTTACGGTCCTCGCCGCCGGCACCGCTCCCCTGACGTATCAATGGCAGAAAAACGCCGCGAATATCTCCGGCGCTACGGCCTCCAGCTACACGACGCCAGCGGCGACCGCCGCCGACAACGGTGCGAAATTCGGCGTGATCGTTAGCAACTCGGTAGGCAGCGCCACCAGCAACTCCGCCACACTTACAGTGAACGCCGCGTCGGCCGCCCCGGCGATCACCGCTCAGCCCGCCAATCAGACCGCAACGTCGGGCCAGACCGCGACTTTCAGCGTTACCGCGACCGGCACCCCTACCCCGACCTATCAGTGGCAGAAGAATAATGCCAACATCGCCGGCGCCACTTCGGCAAGCTACACCACTCCCGCGACGACCTCGGCGGACAGCGGCGAAATGTTTCGTGTGGTCGTAACCAACGCGGCGGGCAGCGCCACCAGCAACTCCGCCTCGCTCACGGTCACGGCTGCCAACACCGCTCCCGCGATCACCACGCAACCCGCAAATCAAACCGTCACCGTGGGTCAGGCCGCCACCTTTTCCGTGACCGCCAGCGGAACCTCTCCGCTAACCTACCAGTGGCAGAAGAACAGCGTGAACATCAGCGGGGCCACTTCTGCAAGCTATACCACTCCCGCGACGACCTCGGCGGATAGCGGCGAAACGTTTCGTGTGCTGGTAACCAACGTGGCGGGCAGCGCTACGAGCAACTCCGCAACTCTCACGGTGAACGCCGCGTCGGCCGCTCCAGCGATCACCACTCAGCCCGCCAATCAGACCGTAACGTCGGGCCAGACTGCGACTTTCAGCGTTACCGCGACCGGCACGCCCACCCCGACCTATCAGTGGCAGAAGAATGATGCCAACATCGCTGGCGCCACTTCTGCAAGCTACACCACTCCCGCGACGACCTCGGCGGACAGCGGCGAAGCGTTTCGTGTAGTCGTAACCAACGCGGCGGGCAGCGCCACCAGCAACTCCGCCTCGCTCACGGTCACGGCTGCCAACACCGCTCCCGCGATCACCACGCAACCCGCAAATCAAACCGTCACCGTGGGTCAGGCCGCCACCTTTTCCGTGACCGCCAGCGGAACCTCTCCGCTAACCTATCAGTGGCAGAAAAACAGCGTCAACATCGGCGGGGCCACCTCGGCGACGTACGTCACACCCGCCACTCTCTCTACCGATACTGGAACGATGTTCGACGTCGTCGTAAGC
The DNA here is from genome assembly GCA_963735525.1 of uncultured Acidobacteriota bacterium. GTDB lineage: Bacteria > Acidobacteriota > Terriglobia > Acidiferrales > UBA7541 > Acidiferrum. The sequence continues at coordinate 130,361 of CAVTLQ010000010.1, forward strand.
AATGCTTTCGGCAACGCCACCAGCAACTCCGCCACTCTCACCGTCAATCCGGTCAACAACACTTCCAACATCGACGTCATCACCTATCACTACGACAACCTGCGCACCGGTCAGAACACCAGCGAGACGATGCTCACCACTGCCAACGTCACGCAATCGAAATTCGGCAAACTCGGCTCCTTTACCGTTGATGGCAACGTCGACGCCCAGCCGCTCTATCTCTCGAACGTCGCAATCCCCAATAAAGGCACCAAGAACGTTCTCTACGTGGTTACCGAGCACGACACCGTCTTCGCCTTCGACGCCGACAGCGTCAACGGCACCACCAGCACTGTTCTGTGGTCCGCTTCCATGCTGGCTGCCGGCGAAACCTCCAGCGACGACCGCGGCTGCGGGCAAGTGACCCCCGAGATCGGAATCACCTCCACTCCGGTAATCGATCGCACGCGCAATGCGATCTACCTGATTGCCGTGTCCAAGACTTCCGGCGGAAATTACATTCACCGCATCCACGCCCTCAACCTGAGCACTGGCGCGGACCTCTTCGGCCCCACCACGATCACCGCCACGTACCCGGGTTCCGGCGCCAACAGTTCCAACGGCAACGTGGTCTTTGATCCCAGGCAGTACAACGAGCGGCCTGGCCTGCTGCAAATTGGCGGCACGATCTACACCACCTGGGGCTCGCACTGCGACGCCGGTCCGTACACTTCCTGGGTCATGTCCTACAGCGCCGATACGTTGCAGCAGGTGAGCGTCCTGAATCTTGTGCCCAACGGCAACGAAGGCGGCATCTGGATGGCAGGCACCGCGCCCGCTGCCGACGCTTCCGGAAACATCTACTTCATCATCGGCAACGGCGATTTCGGCACCACGCTGAACGCGAGTGGTTTCCCGGCAAACGGGAACTGCGGCAACTGCTTTGCCAAGATTTCATCCACGGCGCCAATGACGCTGCTCGACTATTTCACTCCGCTCAACACCGTTTCCGAATCGAATTCCGACACCGACTTCGGATCGGGCGGTCCCGTGCTGCTGCCCGACGTCGTGGATTCCAACGGGAACACCCGTCATCTGGCCGTAGGCTCGGGTAAAGACGCCAACATTTACGTGGTCGATCGCGACAACATGGGGAAGTTCAACGCCAGCCAGGACAACAACTATCAACAAATTAACGGACAGCTTTCCGGCGGCGTGTGGGCCAAACCCAGCTATTTCAATGGCACGGTGTACTACGGCGCGGTGGGCGACTCCATCAAAGCTTTTCCGGTGACGACCGCAACGCTAGCGACAACTCCTGCGTCGCATACCGCTCATACCTTTGGATATCCGGGAGCCACGCCGAGCATCTCGGCAAACGGCACGTCGAACGGCATCGTGTGGGTGGTTGAAAACGGCGGCACCGCCGTCCTGCACGCCTACGATGCCACCAATCTCGCTACCGAACTCTATAACTCCAACCAGGCCGCCAACGGCCGCGACCAGTTTTCCGGCAACAAGTTCATCACCGCCATGGTCGCCAACGGCAAAGTCTACGTCGGTAGCACCGGCAACGTCACCGTCTTCGGCCTGCTTCCGTAATCCAAGCTCCGCAACGATAGGAAGAGGGACACGCGCCTGAAACGCGTGTCCCTCTAGCAGACTGCGGGAACAACTTCGCTGGGCCGACGAATTTTCATGCCGACTCAAATATTCGTCTTCTTGACAACGATTCTGGCCTCCATCGAGTCGGGACTGCCTCGCCAATCAGTGACATACTTGCCAGCCACGGCATTCTCTTCGTAACCGACCCCAAACGCGAACACATAGGCGTGTCGACCAAAACTCGCATGAATGCCAGCCCCGGCCGACGAGACCGTGTAATACAACCGTTGGAGGACACATACCCTGTCGTACTGCGCCGGGAACAGAACGCGTCCATTTTCATCCGTTGTTAAAGTGAGCTCATGCGATCGGCCTTCAGCGGAGTAATTCTGGTAGACAAGTCTGACGTTAGTGTTTACAAGTGGCTGGCCGTCATCGGTCACAACCGCTACGCTCCAGCGCGGCGCTGCTAGATAGCGCATCGGCCAAAGGGCAATAATTATGAGGACGGCTGCGGTAATGCCAACGACTGGCCAACGCAGTGCGTTCGGTTTCGTGCGCACGGGCAGCAACTTTACACCGAAATCTCGCCGAGTTTTCAGCAGCCTGCTAGAAATGCAAAACCCGCAAATCTCACCAACAAGCTTACTTACTTGCGAGTCTTCAGGCCCTTCAACAAATGGTGCACCAGGTCGTTGATTTCATCTTGGGTCAGCGAGAACGTATCGCGCCGCACCGGCTTCTGCCCGATCGCGCGGTATACCTGATGCTTCGTCGAGGCCTGCAACAGATCGAAAACGATCGTGCCTTCGCGGAAGGGAACGTTCTCGTATCCCACCGCGGCCGGGCCATATCCCCAGCCTTCCCAGCAACGGTACGGACCGCAAACCAGCCCCGGATATCCACCGCCATAGGCGACCGGCACGGTTTCGTTGTGGCGCTCCATCGCGTAGTGATAGTCCGCCAGGAACTCCGCCGCGCCCGGGTCGCTGACTTGCGTCAGGCCCTTGGCGCTCAACGTTTGGGCGATCGCGTTCTTCACGCGGTCGCGCACGATCTGGTAGTTCGGGTCGGCTTCCCGCGACGCGGTTTCGTTGCGGTTCATCGTATCGCGCGACAAAACGCGCCGGTTATCGCGTGCCGCCACCGGCTCGACTTCCGGCCGCCAGGCCCACGTCGCGCCGCGCTGAATGCGCACATCCGGGTCGCGCGTCGCTTGCACAAAATCGTCGCATCCGGCGATTGCCAATCCACCCACGCACAAGGCCACCATCAGCAACGCCGGTTTTACTTTCAGAAATTGCAAAGACGGCATGTACATCCTCCAAAGCTGCGTCAATTCTTCTCCGCCTTATTTAACCCTGGATGTCCCCAATAGTTGCGGGACCTGTAGCCGGCGTCTTCAGACAGCGGGGTTTAGAGCACACTCAAGCTCACCAGGCCGAAGCTCAAATCCGTCCCCGATTCCCCAGCTTTCGCATTCAATCCCAGTTCTTCAGCCGCGGCCACAACTCCTGCAGACTGGTTTTCAGCCCCCGGCCCAGCAAAATGGGCCGGTTCTCGTGAGGGATTGCGTAAGGGTTGTCGACTATCGCCACAGGTTCCACGGATTCAAAAAAAGGCTTGGCATCCTCGGCATTCGCGGAGCCGACCAAAATCATGATCTCGCCGCGATAGTCTCGCGGCCCCCATAAATAATAGCTTTGATGCGGGCAGATGGCCTTTGGCAGTCCGTACTGCGCTCCGAAAAAATCAATGGCTCCGGCCTCGCCGTAGTTGCTTGCGTAGATCGCCGTCTTGGCGCGCTCCGCCTCGGGCAGCGATTCATAGATGCGCGCCACTGCTGCCACCATCTCCGGCCATCCGAATTCGTCCGCGTAGTGTTGCGGCAGTGCCGCTCCCATGTGCCCATGTTCCGAGCGTGGAACCTCAAACGGCAGGTGCTCCTGGTAGCGCAAGTATCCGTCCACCGGCAACACCGGGAGGGTAACTGGCAGCAGCGGCAGCAAGCCGGCCAACAACCAAACGAATGCGCCTGCCTTCAACGTCAACCGCAGCCGCGGATGAGCGTCCAAACGCGCCGCTCCGAAAATGAGCTCGGCCACCACTCCTCCCGCAGCCAAAACGAGCGGATACGCGGGCGCCGAATAGTAGTTCTTGCCGTGAGCCAGCAGAAAGAACCCGATGGTAATCAAAAACGCCCAGCCGAACGCGCGATACACCTTGGCCTCGCGCGAAAAGAAATAAAACAGCAGCCCGGCCAGCCAGAACGGCAAACTCGACGGCGTCATGATCAGGACTTGCTGCCCGAAGAACGCCGCCGGCGAGAGGATGACGTCGCGCCCGGACGCCCGGATGTTGTGCATCAGCTCGAGGAACGGCCAATGGTGCTGCACGTTCCACAAAAGATTCGGAAGAAAGATCAGCAGCGCCACGCCGCCCCCGGCAAGCAGCCACGGCGTAAACAGAAGCTTGCGTTGCGCCGTCAGAAGCAAGCCCGCCAGCAGCGCGAACGCAAACACCGCGATCGCATACTTGTTCTCCATCCCGAGCCCCGCCACGGCGCCGAACGCCAGCCACAGCCTTGGATTCTCCGTCTTGATCATGCGCAGAAGTACGAAAGCACAGCCCGTCCAAAGCAGCGGCTCCAGCGCATTCATCGCAAACTGGTGATCGATCACGTACCAGACGCTGGGCGTAGCGGCCAGCATCGCCGCCAGAGCAACGCCAAATCGCCGCGCTCCCAACTCCCGCGCGAATGCCGCGGTCAGCAGGATGCGCGCGCAACCCGCCAGCGCCGGCCACAACAACAGTGCGCGCAAGGAAGTGCCCAGCCTGTGCCGCGCGATCCACGCCAGCGCCGCAATCAGCGGCGGCTGATCCACATAACCCCAATCGAGATGTTCGGAACACGCCAGGTAGTACAGCGCATCGCGAAAATACCCGTAGCGCGTCGCCGTCGCCAGATGCAAAGCAAGGTAAACGAGCGCGATCACTGCAGGAACAAACCACCACGCTCGCGTAAGATTCCGTTCTTCGTCAGGCATGGACATGGAACGGAAGGATACCAAACTCGAAGAAATCGCGAGGGTGCCACAGACTCTTCAGCTTATGTTCAGCAATATTAGAACGCGGCTTCCGCGTCGCCGTTCTCAAACTGGGATCAGGATGGAACCATTTTCCAATCCGCGGGCGGGAACGTCACAGGCCAGAACTCGGGTGCGGGACGATCGAATTCGAATGCCACTCCAAACTCGCCGCTCGGCAGGTCGTCGACGCGCACCACTCGGCAGCTTTCTTCCGTCTTGGTCTTGGCATTCACCAGAATCATCGGCTGGCCGGTCAACACTTCCATCTTCAGCTTGAACAAACCGCCGTGGGCGTTCACCACGATGGTGTGCGTCTCTTCTTGCACTTGTTCGCGTTCTCGCGTCTCCGCCAGGACAATCACGGGCACACTCAATCTCACGCGCTCGCTTCGCCGTTTTTCACGAGCGCCCTCGCCGTCCACGTGACCTCCGTCGCAGTGCCGTTGATCACAGCGTAGCAGAAGGCAGGGGGTAGTAAACCCCTGAAGAGGTCTGGTTGGGATTCCAAGCAGGCATCTCGCCAGGCGCGCGGACGGCCGCGACCTCGGGCTTCGGCCTCGCCCACGGCGGCACCCGCCGGCTCGCTTATCCCTCGCTCAGCCGGCGTTCGAGGCGGGCCTTCACCTCACTCCATTCCGAATCCACGATGCTGAAATAAACCGTGTGCCGGATCCGCCCGCTCGCCGTAATCATGTGATTCCGAAAAATTCCTTCCTCGCGCGCGCCAATCCGCAGAATCGCCGCCCGCGATTGCGTATTCAGCGAATCCGTCTTCAGCTCCACGCGAATGCAACCTAGCGTCTCAAACGCGTGCCGCAGCAATAAATACTTCGCCTCGGTATTCACCGCGGTTCGCTGCCACGCTCGCGCCACCCACGTCGAGCCGATCTCTACCCGGTGATGCTCCTTATCGATATTCATGTACCGCGTGCTCCCGATCGTCCGGCCGCTGGCTTTTTCCACCAACACAAACGGCAGCGACACCCCGCGCGCTTGCTCCCTCAAAGCCTTCTCGATGTAAGCCATCATCTCCCCCGGCGTGCGCACCGGCACCGGAATCCATCGCCACAACGTTTCGTCCAGTCCGACCTCGCACAATCGCGCATGATGCTCCAGCGACAGCGGCTCCAGCCGCACGTGCGCGCCCTCCAGCAGCAGCGGTTCAATTTTCATCTCTAGTGGCATTGGCGTAGTGTGACCACAGACCATCCCTTCGGATACTCCCAATATGGACTCTATCGGTTAAAATCACTTCGATTAGTCTGACAGACGGCTCCGCCGTTTGATAAAATCAAACCTAAGGGAGTCTGCCAATGACCATCCGTCTGACGCCCGCTCAAGAACAGATTGTCAACGAAGAGCTAAAGTCCGGCCATTTCCAAACCGCCGAGGAAGTGATTGGCCAAGCCCTGCAGGCTCTGCAGGAAAAAGAGCGATCGACCGCGGCCGGAATCAACGGGAATCAGCGCGAGGCGGTCCGCGAAATGCTCGACTTTGTCGAGAAGAACCGTACCCGTCTAGATGGAGTTTCGGTTAAGGAACTGATTCGTGAGGGCCACCGTTTGTGAGTGACCTCGTCCTGGACGCATCCCTTGCGCTCCAGTGGTTTCTGGAAGACGAGGCCGATCGGCAGTACGGTTTAGGTGTCCTCGCAAGCCTGTCCAACAAGCGAGCCTTAGTGCCCATACTCTGGTTCTATGAAGTTGGCAACGGCCTTCTCATGGCCTACCGCAGAAAACGAGTTTCTCTCCCTCAGATCGAGGGTTTTCTGACGCGACTCAAGGCGCTTCCGATTGAAGCGGCGCAAGCCGTTCCCGCTGAGATATTGGAATTGCCAGGCGTCGCGCAAGCACATGGCCTTACGAACTACGACGCTGCATATCTGGAACTCGCCATGCGGTCGGGTCTGCCTTTGGCCACTACCGACGTGGATCTGCGTAAAGCAGCCGTGGCATCGGGCCTTGCAATTTTGGCGCTGCAGTAAGCGAGGCGAATAAACGCCCTTCGACTTATAATCACGCCGATGGCCAGCTCTCCTTTCCTCGATGCGGCGCAAACTTCCACTCTTCGCCAGAGTCGGCAGGACCAGGTTCTTCGTCTCCACTGCGTCAACATCTATGTTCGCGATCACGATCGCAGCCTGCGCTTTTACCTCGATCAACTCGGATTCCACCTGGCCTTTGATACCCGCCTTCAATCGGGCGACCGCTGGGTAGCCGTCGCCCCTCCCGACGGCTCCGCGATCCTTTCTCTTGTCGTTCCCAAGCCCAAGTCGCAAGAGTACAAGCTCATCGGCCGTTCCACCCAGGTTGTCTTTGTCACCGAAGATGTTGCCGCCAAATTCCAGGAATGGTCCAAGCGCGGCGTTCGCTTTCAGCAGACGCCGCGCCTGAGACGCATCAAGTACGATCGTCAGCCCCAAGCCTCGCCTTCAGCCGCCTCCTCGATGCTGCTCGGAGGACAAACTCCCATTTGGGGCGGCGTGTTCGCCCGCTTCCGCGATGTCGACGGCAACTCTTTTTCCCTGGTGAGCTTCGATGAAGTGACCCACGCCCTGGAAGCCCAGCGCCGCGCGACTTCCGAAAAACAGGAATCCGAACGCCGCGCCACCCAGGAACTGAGAATCGCAACGGAAGTGCAGGCAAGGCTGTTCCCCCAAAGCCTGCCCCCGCTGGAAACGCTCGAATACTCCGGTATTTGCATCCAGGCCCGCCAGGTTGGCGGCGACTACTACGATTTCCTCGACCTGGGTCGCGGGCGCCTCGGCTTAGTCCTCGGCGACATCGCCGGAAAGGGAATCGCCGCCGCTCTTCTGATGGCCAATTTGCAGGCCAACCTCCGCAGTCAGTGCGCCATCGCTCTGGATCAGCCCGTGCGCTTCTTGTGCTCCGTGAACCAGCTCTTCTACGAAAATACAGGTGACGGCGATTACGCCACGCTCTTCTTCGCCGAATATGACGAAAAACCCCGCCGCCTCCGCTACATCAACTGCGGGCATCTCCCCGCACTCCTCCTCCGGCGCGACGGCACCCTCGAACGCCTCGATGCCACCTGCACCGTGCTCGGACTTTTCAAAGATTGGCAATGCGAGATGGGGGAACGCCAACTCTGTCCGGGAGATATGCTCGTCCTCTATACCGACGGCGTCACCGAATCGTTCAACGACGCCTGGGAAGAATTCGGCGAACACCGCCTGATCGAAGTGTTGCGGCGCCAAGGAGAACTGCCTTGCCAGGCCTTGCTCGCGTCCATCGTCGACGAGGTCCGCCAGTTCAGCCCCCACGAACAACGCGACGACATCACGCTAATTGTTGGCAAATGCAGATGAAGTAGCCGCCATTCAACAAAACTTGCAGAGGAAGTCCCGTGGCACAGCCATTTCTGGCTGTGCGCCGCCGTTCGCACCAGCTACCGGTGCGCAGGCCTGTAACTGAACAATTTTTGGCACTCTTTTCGGAGAAAACCGCCGGTAACCGGGATGCGGTGATTCCCCTTCTCGAAGACCAGCCGGCAAGGGATCAGGCACGCTCGCCACTTGTAGTCTTCCGTACCGCGCTTGCGCCCATACGCGTCAATGTCTTCTTGAGAAACGCCGTAGACCACCGCGCCAATTCGGGACCATACGCAGGCGCCGGCGCACATGGCACAGGGCTCGTGCGTGGAGTAGAGGACGAAGTCAGGCAGGTAGCGGCCATAGCCGCTGGATACGTACTTAAGCGTTTCCAACTCCACGTGTTTGATGCTGGATCCCGAAGTTTTTACCCGGTTACCCGCGCTGGCAATCACCACTTCGCGCCTGCCCACAACTCGCGTGATGACCGCGCCGATGGGATAGTCGCCTCGGTCACCGGCGAGCTTGGCCTCCGATACCGCCAGCTCCATGAACTTCTTTCGCGGCTTGTAAGAAGTAGGGATCATACAGATAGATTATATCCGTTTGTCGCGAGTGTTTCTCAGCACAGCCGCCATTGTTATGAAATCATCTAGCGATGTCTCGAGGCTTTAAGATGCCGCCCTTCCCTGGATGCCCCACACTAGTAGAAAAGACGTTTTCCGATAATAATGCGCCTCAGACCTGAGCCCGATAGTCTTACGAGAAGTCGCAGCGGAGGATGGCATGAGCAAGAACTGGAGCAGGGCATCAGTGCTGTTGCTGGCAGCGGGCCTCGCGCTGGGGCCCGCTGGGCTCAGTCAGGGGAATCCTGCGGCCTTCACTTCACCGGATGTCTCGACGGTCACGGAGATTTCGTATCCAGTGAATACCACCGCCACAGGGATTGTATCGCTGCTGCTGAGCCTGGACAGCAGCGCCCAAGTCCAGAATGTGCAGGTCCTGCAGGACACTCCTCCGCTCACCAGCGCCGTACAGGCTGCGGTGCGAAACTGGAGCTTCAAACCAGCGTCATGGTATGGAAAACCTGCGGCGGCGAATCTTCCTGTGAGTGTGGTGTTCAACCCTTTCAACCCCGGAGCAACCGGGCTGGTGGGAATGACCGTGGCGCAGCCCCAGCCGGCACCCGCACCCGGCGCCGTGCCATTCACGCCTCCGCAGATCGCTCAAGCGGCCTTCGCGCTCTATCCTCCCAACAGCTTGGCCGTCGGGACCGTGGTTCTTTCCGTGAGCCTGGACAAGAGCGGGCACGTCGCAAGGGTGAAAGTAGTTCGCGGCGTGCCGGCCTTGACCCCCGCGGCGGTCAGCGCCGTAAAGACCTGGAAATACAACGCAGCCACTCTGAGCGGCCAGCCCGTCGCTGGGAAAATCGTCGTCGCGTTCGTCTTCCAGCGCAACTTACCCTGAGCAGCACAATCAGCGCGACCGCTAGCCGGACATGCACTGTAAACCATGCGCGCGGTCCAGAATGATTTATACTCTGCTGCGCTGGGACCCACACAAGATTCGTAGCCTCTTGGTCTGACACCGGCGAACGTCGGGCAATGCGAACTTTGAGGGCCAGCATCGATGAAAACCCGCCTTCTATTACCCATCACATTGTTAGCCGCCGGCGTTGTTGGCTGCGCTACAAAGCAGGCGCAAACGCTGTCTGCCAACAAATCGGTAGTGCTTCGTTCCGAAACTGAAGTGTGGAGCAATGGCAATCTTGCTGTGGTCGATGAGCTATATTCCCCTGACTTTGTCTGCCACTTCGTCGTTGGACCGGAGTGGAGAGGAGTAGAGGGCATCAAGGCCGAGGTCAGACGGCATCGGACTTCGTTCCCCGACTGGAATGAGCGAGTGGACGACATCGTAGCCGAGGGCGACAAGGTTGTCATACGGTTTACCTCCACAGGTACGCAACGAGGTGAGTTCGGCGGGATTGCGCCTACTGGAAGAACGGTGAGGATTCAGGAGGTTGCGATTTATCGTTTAGTGGGCGGCAAGATCGTCGAGCAGTGGGGCTTCCCAGATATTCACGGCCTGCTGCAGCAGTTGAGCGCCTCCAATGCAGATAAGAGGCAAGCCCCATAACCTCCATCCTACTCATTTCAACCATTCTGGTGGTGCGCGATGACGCGAGCTGCTGAGCTGGCAAGAATCCTGATTGCATTCTTCTTGAGCGCGACCCTGGTCGCCGGCCAGCAGTCTTTTCCGGTCACCTCCACGGTCAATGAATCTTCTATCGCCGGACGGCCCGTCGAACTCGACAGCCAGGGCAAGCTCCTGCCCTGGCCCATGCCGGACAACACCGGATACTCCTATTCCGCCTATTTCCTTTCGCAATGGACCATCCTCTGGGACCAGTTCAATCGCCAGCGCCTGCCTTACTTCTTCTGCTGCTTCGATTTTGACCGCACCACCTTTGAATTGGCGCCGGACTGGCACTGTGTCAATTCCACAGGCTATTTGCGCGCCATGATGCAGGGTTTTGTGGAGCGGCTTTACCCCTACACCGGCGACCCGCACACGGTGGAATTCCTCCAGAATTTTGTCGACTACGAGCTGGAAAACGGTTTGACCCCGGAAGGCTATGCCTGGGCTCAGGTGCCGTACCCTTCCGCGAATCCGGGCAGTCGCCGCTACACCGGCTGGAGCAGGCACGGAGAAGATTTTGTCGAGCCTCACGTCGTCGGCGAAGACGGCTACGCGTATCTCCGGCTCTATGAGATGACCGGAAACACGAAGTATCTGCGCGCGGCGATTCGCTGCGCCGAGGCGCTGGTCAAGAATTTCAAGCCCGGCGATGAACTCAATTCGCCTTGGCCCTACCGGTGTTTCGCTCGCGATGGCCGCATCGATGGCGGCACAGGAATGTTTCCCTACTCCGCGAATGTCGTCGAGCCGATCATGCTGCTCGACGAACTGATTCGTCTCGATCAGGGCGACACCGTTTCTTACAAGCGCGTTCGCGAAGGCGCCTGGACTTGGCTGATGAAATACCCGATGCAAAACAACGTGTGGGTCGGATATTTCGAGGATGTGCAGGCCAGCATGGGCAACATGAACCAGGTCATTCCCCTGGAATTTGCGCGTTACGTCCTCCTGCATCCGGAAAAAGATCCCGAGTGGCGTGAGCATTCACGAAAGCTGATCGATTGGGTGAAGACCACCCCGAAGTGGCCCAAATATGTCGTTCACGGCGCGACCGTCACCACCGAACAGGGGAATGGCAAGGAATTCTGTTGCAATCTTCCGAATCAGTGCTGCGATAGCCACAGCTCCAGGCTTGCCGCCGTTGAAGCCCTGTACTACGCGAAGACGGGCGATGTTGCCTACAAGGAAGCGGCCTACCGAACCTACAATTGGGTCACCTATTTTCAGGGGCTTTCCGCGGCCGCCCACGCTCCCTTCAGCTATCAGTGGTGGTTCACCGATGAATTTGCGGATGGGCCGCGCAGGATGATGGATGCTTTTTGGGCCGTTCCTGAATGGGCTCCCGCGGATGAATCGCACTTGCTGGGTTCGCTCTCCGCGGTTACAAAAATCGCCTACGGCGCCGGCGCAGTTACGTATTCCACCTTCGATGCGGAATCCACTGATGTATTGCGCTTGGACTTTGTTCCTGACTCCGTAACGGTCGGCGGAAAAGCCATCAGCCGCCGCAAGGACCTGGACCGCGAGGGATACACCTTCGACGACGCCACCCACGCTCTTTCCGTCCGCCATACAAGTTCCAGAGACGTGGACATTCAAGGCAAGAGCGATCGTGTCCCGCCTTCCTACATCACATTCGACGATCCGCATCTTCCAGCAGGAACGCCTTTGGTGGGCCAATATCCTTCCGGCGTCATTGATTGGGGCCAGGGTGATTGGCAGATTGGCACGCCCTACGGGAAGTTCGGCACCTTTACGCTGGCCCTGGCCGATCCAAAAGCGCAGCACGCGGAATTTCACTTCTACACGCCACACATCTTTGCAGGCGTGGATGTCTACAACGATGGAGATAGCGATGCCACGCTCACGATTCGTTCGCCCGAAATTCGCGAGTTGTCCTTCACCCTCAAGCCTAAGGAACTTCGCCGTTTGAGGACTGGTTGGCGCGACGCAAGTTCCCGCGTCTCCTTCGACATCACAAGTGGGCAAGCGCTGCGCTTTGACAACCTGGCGTACCTTCGCCCGTGAATTCACTGCTGTTTGCAGCTAGCTTCGGCGCAAAGCGCTGGCAGTGCGCACAGGAGACTACAGCGGCTTGGGGTGCGCGGTCAGAGCCTCGCGATACGCCTTGAGATTACTCTTGTCCACGGTCACCGTGCCGGTATCCACCGACGTCGGCATCGGCGCCGCGGGGGCCGTGCGCCAGTCTTTGAATTGGTGCACCGCGTTGTGGTGCAAGTCGTCGAGGAATTTCAGCCCGTAGTAACTCATCACATAGGGCTTTTGCGTGATCGTCGCCGTTATTACGCCGCGGTCGATCCAATCCAGCGTCTCCGGATCGTTGTCGAACGCCACGATCGGCAGCTTGCCTTCCATGTTGAAGCGGTGCACCGCTCCGGCGGCGCCGGAACCCCCGCTTGCCTCCAAACAAATAACTCCGTCTATTTTCTCTTTCTTCTGGATCAGCTCGGAGACCTGGTCAAACGCGCTTCGCGAGTCGCCCTTGTCATCCAGGATCTTTGTCAGCTTGAGCGCAGGAAAATTCGCCAGCGCGTCCGCCACGCCCGCCACTCGATCGTCGAGGTTATGCTGGCCCGTGATTGTGACCACCACGATGCTCCCTTTAGGAACGAGCGCCGCGATCCGCTTCAAGCTCTCCCTGCCGGCCTTGAAGTTATCCGTTCCGATGTACAGCAAGCGCTTGGAATCCGGCACATCCGCATCCACGCAGATCACCGGGATGCCCTGCGCCACCGCCTTATCAATCTCCTCCTGGAAAAGCTCGGGCCGCGCTGCGGAGAGGCAGATTCCGGTGGGGTGCTCTTCCACCACCCGGCGAAACATTCCTATCTCTGCGCTCGGGTCATACGTCGTCGGACCACTGAGTTCACTCTTCACGCCCAGCTCTTTCGCCGCGTCCAAAAACCCCGCCTCCGCTTCCTGCCAGTACGGCAAGTTAATATTCGCGGCCACGAACACGTATCTTTCGTTTTCCTCGTGGTAGGGTTTCTCACACGCCGCTATCAGCACCCCAACGAAAATAAGAACAGATACCAACGTGGTCCCATGTCTCCTCATTGGAATTCTCCTTTCGCACCTGGGCTCGCCTGCGGGGGTCTTTGCTCGCACTCTCAGAAAACTCGGGCTCGGTAAATACCTGGTTGGGAAGAGTTCGAACGGACGGAGGCTCACCTCCACTTCCACGGCTTCTTCGCTTTCGCTTACCCCTGTTTCAATTTCAGCTTGTTTGTATGCGAGAACACTAGGGCCGCCGCCCCTCTCCTGTCAATCTCCGATCGCCGCGGCCCCCGTGGTCATGGTTGAGTAGCGTCGCCGCCCGCAAAAGCGTGTAAACAGCCAAAGCGTGAGGTATGATAGAGTCTTCGAAAACCATACTTTAGGATGACGATGCCGACAGAGAAGAACGGAAAAGTATTGCTTAGGGTCAGACCCCGCGGATTCTGCGCCGGCGTGGTCCGCGCCGTGGACATCGTGGAACTCGCTCTGGAAGCTTACGGCGCGCCTGTCTACGTGCACCACGAAATTGTGCATAACACCTACGTGGTCGAGCAGTTACGCCGCCGCGGCGCCATTTTCGTTGAGTCCATCGAAGACGTGCCGCACGGCGCGGTCCTGGTTTTCAGCGCTCATGGCGTGCCCCCGACCGTCCGCAAGGAAGCGCAAGACCGCTCCCTGAAGGTGATCGACGCCACCTGCCCGCTGGTCACCAAAGTGCATCTCGAAGCCCTTAAGTTTGCCCGCGAACAGCGCACCATCATCTTGATCGGCCATCGCGACCATCAGGAAATCGTCGGCACTTCCGGTGAAGCCCCCGACCGCACAATCGTTGTCGATTCCGTCGCCGCCGTGGATGCCCTGGAAGTCGACGACCCCAGTAGGCTTTCCTTCCTCACCCAGACCACACTGAGCCTCTACGACACGCAGGAAATCGTCGCGCGCCTGCGCCAGAAATTCCCCGCCATCAAGGGCCCCGCCAGCGACGACATCTGCTACGCCACCCAAAATCGCCAGGAAGCCGTCGAGCAGGTCGCGAAAGACGTGGATTTGATTCTCGTCGTCGGCTCCCCCAACAGCTCGAATTCCAACCGCCTCGTCGAAGTCGCGCAGCGCAGCGGCGTGAAGGCCCAACTCATCGATTCGGCAAGAGACATCGATCCGAAGTGGCTCGAGGGCGTCGAGCGCGTCGGATTGACCGCCGGAGCGTCCGCGCCGGAAGTGCTCGTCGAGCAAGTGAGCAACCGCCTGGCCGAATGCGGGTTCACGGATCAGCGCGATCTCGATCTGATCCGCGAAGACGTGCGCTTCACGCTGCCCCCGGAGTTGGCGACCATCGCCGCCGCCCCGCGCCGCTAAGCGTCCGCGCCGCGAATGTACGCGCCGGCTTTCGACCCGGCGAACGGCCGCGAGCCAATGTAGGCGCCGGGCTTTAGCCCGGCGAAGGTTGCAGGCATTGTGGGCCAGGGGACGCAAGCAGTCAGCCGGACGACGCATTTGACAGCCCAACGGCAGGCTGGAAACACAAAACAAGGAGCCAAACCTTGGCGGTCAAAATCGCCCGTCAGCCGAAGAAGATTGCCCTGATCGGCGCGCCCTCCAGCGCAGCGGGGTTTGCCCCGGGAACCGAAAAAGCCCCTGCCGCCCTGCGCGCCGCGGGACTCCTCGAGCGCCTGCAAAGCGCCGGCTACGAGGTGACCGACTACGGCGATTGCCCGCCCCGCCTTTTTGCCGACGACGAGGATCATCGCCGCGCGCGGAATTTGCCCGCCATCGTCGCCGCGCTGAACGATCTGAAGCTCCACGCGGAGATCGCCGTAAAAAGCGGCGCGCTGGTTTTGGTGCTCGGTGGAGATTGCGCGCAATCCATCGGCCTGCTCACCGGTGCCCGCCGCTACTACAAGCACATCAACCTGCTCTGGTTCGACCGCGACGCCGATCTGAATACTCCGGCGACCACCCCGTCGGGAAGAATCGACGGCATGGTGCTCGCCCACATTATCGGCAAAGGCGCGCCGGAGCTGGTGCGCTTCTGGGGCGAGCCGCCGCTCGTGCGGGAGCCCGACGTCACGCTGTTCGGAATCGAAAGACTCGATCCGCCCGAACAAGAAATCCTGAACAAGTCGCCGCTGCGCCACGTATCTGCCTCGGAGATCTTGTCCAAGGGCGCAAGCGCCGCCGCGAACGAGGCGCTGGCCCATCTGCACGCCGACGCGCGCGAGTTTGTCCTGCACCTCGATCTCGACGTGATTGCCCAGGAAGAGTTTCCCGCCGTCAACGTGCCGGGAAGCGGCGGCCTGCGCTTCGACGAGGTGCGCGCCGCGCTCATCGAGTTCGTCCGCCACAAGAATCTGCTGGGGCTCGACGTCGCGCAATACAATCCCGACAAGGATCCCGATGGCAGCGGCGCCAAGAAAGTCGTCGACTTGCTCGCCGAAGCCTTTTCGGCGCGTCTCGAATCCCTCACTGCGCCCGCACCGGAATCACCCGCAGAAACCGCCGAAGCCTCTTCCACCGGATCAACCGCCTAAGACCAAAAATCGAAGTAATGAAGAAACGAAGTAATGAGGTAACGAATCGGAGCTTGCGCTTCGGACGCGCCGGTTCTGGCTTTCGTTAGCGTTTCCGCTCGGTGCCTGCTCGTCCACCGGATCAACCGCGTAAGACCAAAACTCGAAGTAATGAAGTAAGGAAGTATTGAGGTAACGAAACCGAGTCCGCTTCCGCTTCAGGCGTTGAGCATTCTTTCTTTACCTCGTTACATCCTTGCTTCCTTGCCTCCTTGCTTCATGATTCCCGCATTTTTCTTTACTTCGTTACTTCTTTATTTCATTTCTTCGCTTTTCGCCTTCTTGCGCAGGTATCTTGCCAACCCGAGAAACGACAGATTGAGGCCCGCAGTGAAGGCGTGATGCTCGGCCTCGGCGACGCCTAGCTCCTGGTCCATTTCGGCGCGGAATTTTGTGACGAACGCGCTCATCGCCGCGGCATCATCCGGGCGAAGTGCGCAAGACTTCCTCCGTCAGCGCGGCCCAGCGGTGCAGCCGTTCGCGAAATCCCGCGATGTGCGCGGCGGGATCGTCCGAAAAACCGTAATGCGTGAGAAAAAGACGCGCGGGACGACGAGCGAGGATGGCCGCAAACGAAGAATCCCAGATTTCCAGATCGATGTCCGGCGGAGGCGTTGCGGGCAGAGTATAAGGTCCGTTCTCGACGCGCACTCCCGCCGTGTCCCCGATGAACGCGACCCCCGAGTCCTGGTCGAAATAACTGACGTGATGCGAGGCGTGTCCCGGCGTGTAGGCCACCTCGAGTTTGCGCGTGCCGGCGGTAAGCGTTTCGCCGCCCTCGAGGATGCGCAGATTTTCCGCCGCCACCGGCAGCGTCTCCCCGAACAGTCGCGGCAGATCGTCGCCCCACAAGCGCCCCGCGCTGGCCAGCAGCTTGGAAGGATCGACCATGTGCGACGCGCCATTCTTGTGGACGTACACGGCCAGGCGCGGATTTTCCCGCACCAGCGTCCCGGTCGCGCCCGCGTGGTCCAGATGAATATGCGTAAGGAGAATCGCGTCGAGATCGGCAACCGAGACGCCCCGCGCGCCGAGCCGCTCGCGGAGCGTGGCAAGCGTCGATTCCGGCCCCGGGTCGATGACCGCCCGATGCCCGTCGGACTCAAGCAGCGCCGCCGCAATCGAGCGCGGCCGCCCCGTCCAGTTGGTGTCGAGCACAGTGATCGTGTTCATAGCCGGCTCAGTGTACCGCACTGCAGCTCTTCGCCCTTGTAGGGGCGCAGCATGCTGCGCCCCATCCCGGCAAGATCGCCCGTGCGCGCACCCCCTCATCGCGCCGTCCAGCCTCCATCAATCAAAATGGTATGGCCGGTAATCAACGACGCTGCCGACGAAGCCAGGAACACCACCGCCCCAGCCACCTCCATCGGCTCGCCGATGCGATGCAGACCGGCAATGCGCTCGATCACATCGGCGCGAAACGCCGGGTCCGAGAGAGCCTCCTCGGTCCCCGGCGTCGAGATGAACGTCGGCGCCACCGCATTCACCGTGATGTTGTGCTTGCCCCACTCGACCGCCAAACATTTCGTCAAATGCGAGACACCTGCTTTGCTCGCGCAATAGACCGATTCGGTCGGCAACGCCGCGAACCCCGCCTGCGAGCTCATATTGATGATGCGCCCGCCGTTCTGCCGAATCATGACGCGCGCAGCCGCCTGGCTCGCGAAGAAGGTCGCCTTCAGGTTGATCGCCAGCGTCGCGTCGAACTCTTCCTCCGGCACATCAATCGCGAGATTGGTGAATCCACCCCCGGCATTGTTGACCAGGATGTCGATCTTGCCGAAGTGCGCCGCGGTATCCGCGAAGCCGCGCGAAATCTGCTCGAGCCGCGTCACATCCATCTGCAGCGGCAGCGCCCGCCGCCCCATGCCCTCGATCTCCCGCGCCAGATCGGCCCCGGTGTGGATGTCGCGCAGGCCGAGCGCAACGTCCGCCCCGGCGTGAGCGAGCGCCAGCGAAATGGCGCGACCGAGGCCGCGGGCGGCGCCGGTCACCAAGGCTGCTTGGCCGGTCAGGTCAAATTGGGGAAATTCACTCATGCGGGCTCCTTTGGATCGGGTTTGCGCCCGCCATGAGAGCATAGAAGAGTGAGTAGTGGGTAGTGAACAGTGGGTAGTGGGGACTCCCACCCCTGCGAAGCGCTTGGCGGGGGGTGGGGGGCGCCTTCAGATCACCCGAGATCGCCGGAGGCTGCAATGAATGAAGGACGGCAAAACCAAGATGACGAGCTGAACTCGCCCCAACGACCGGAGGAAGGCAACGCCGCACCGGTACGCGCCACGGGCGAAGTGTGCCGTTCTGGACAGATCGAGTTTGGGAGGGCGTGTTCTACTGCCAGCGTAACCGCGCGGAACTGATACCGCGGGGAGGAATGAACATGAGCGTAAAAATGACGAGCCACGAAGTGGGCGGGGTCTCGGTAGTGGCGATGGACGGACGGATTGTGCTGGGCGAGGAGAGCAATTCCGTGCGTGAGAAATTGAAGAGCATGACCGCGGCAGGGACGAAGAAGATCGTCCTGAACATGCACGACATCAAGTATATCGACAGCGCGGGACTGGGCACGTTGATCGCGGCGCATCTCAGCGCGAAAACACAAGGCGCGTCGCTGCGCTTGTGCAATCTTGGCAGCAAGTTCCAGGAAGTGCTGCAGCTCACCAAACTGCTGACGGTTTTCGATGTCTACGATACGGAAGCCGCCGCGGTGAGCAGTTTCTAACTGCTAATGCCGAGACGTGTGTGACAGCCCGAAAAGCCGGCCCTCAGCGGCTAAAGCCGGATTGACTTTGGTGCGGTTACGGCACGGCTGAAACCGTGCCCTCCCGTTGGCGCACAGCCAGAAATGGCTGTGCCACGAGATTTTTCGGCGGGCCGTTAGCTGGGCGGCTGGTAGACGACGAGTTTGCGGGTGGCGAGGTCGACGGTGACGGAGTCGTCGGGGGTTTTCACGCCTTCTCCGTCGGATGCGGGGTGATATTCGATGCGCAATTGTTTGTCGTTGACCAGGACGCGGGTGTAGCCGAACTCCTTGTCGTCGTAATTGTCAAAGATGATTTTATCGTTGCCGTTGGAGAGCGGATCCTCCTGGTTGGGAGTGCGCAGCGCGGGAGCACCCTTTTTGGTCATGGCGGTGTGCGCGTGGGCGCCGTTGCCCGCGACGACGAAGGGGGTTTCACGTCCGGCCAGGTACCGCGTGAAGCGCTGATAGTTGTGAGCATGACCGGACAAAACGGCGTGCGGCCAGACACCGGTGGATTGGCAGGCCTTGTCAATATCGGCGAGCATCAAGGGACTGCCGCCGTGCTTGCCGGCCGCTTGGTCGGTAGGCGTGACGGCGACGTAGGGAGGATGATGCACGGCGATGATGACGGCTCCCGCAAACTTCTCCGACTTGATGCGGCCGAGAGCAGCATTGAGGAAGTCGATCTGGGCGTCCGCAAGATAGGGGTAGCTTTGCGCCGCGCCTTTTTGCGAGGAGATGACGCCGGGATCCTCGAGACAGTTGCTGTACAAACCAAGGATGCGCACAAACGGCGCTTCCAGGGTGAAGTAGACGGCGGGCTGCACTCCGGCGGTGCGGGAGAGTCCCCCCGCTTGCGGCGTGCGGTGAAACGGCTGGCCGAAGGTGCAGAAGTTGGCGAGAAAGGCCTGGAGCGACGGTGTCGTCGTGTTGGGAGCGACCATGCCGTCGTGATTGCCGGCGATCGCGAAGATGGGCGCGGGATAGTTCCGGTAGGGATCGTAAAATTGGTCATAGTAGTATTCGGCTTCGCCGAAACTGTAGACCACGTCGCCCAGGTTGTAGCAGAAGGAAGGGACGGCGGCCGGATCCGCTTCGTCGAAGTCGCTGACCAGCTTGTCGGTGACGGAATCCTCGGCGGCCGCGCTGCTGACGTTGCCGGTATCACCGAGCGCATGAAAAACGATCTGACCGGCCTTCTGAATTGACGCGAGGACGGCGGCACCTTTGCTGCCAATGGCGTCGGCTAAAGACATGCTGGGTTCCTTGTCCTTGAAGATAGGAAAGGGCCGAGGCTTGAGCGTGCCTTTTTCGGAGTCAAGAATGGTGTAGGCGGCTTTGTCCGATCCGTGCTTCACGATGAAGTGAGTCGGGTCTGGGGTCGAGACGGGTTCGGCGAACTGCGGGCCGGATGTGGGGATGGGATTTCCGTTGTCTACTGGCGGGGGCGTGGCTGGATTCGGTGCGTTGCCTGGCACGTGGTGCTTTTTGCGAGGACTGCGAGGGGCGCGAGGACTTTTTGGCTTCGGCATGGTGGCTCCTTTAGTAAGGGGTTAATATCGTACGACCAGAGGCATCGAGATGAATAGAATATTATTTTATTGTTCTGACCGTCTTGCGGAGCGGTTGCCGCGGCGCGAGATACCGGTGTGAACGGAGAAAACGCCGGCGGTGCGCCGCGCACGGCGACGTGCGGCGTGTTATTTGCCGGCGCCGACGATCAGGGCAGGAATTTGCGGGACGGAAGCGATGGCCAGCAGGAAAAAGACGAGCGTGCAGAGCAGGTAGTCCCAGCGAGTAAATGGTTTCGGCGGCGAATCGATATACGGGTCCTTGAGATAGGCTTTCCTGTTCATAGACTGGGCCCAAACTTCTTGCGGGGATGAGTGACACGGTCATCATGGCGAAGAGAGATGTGCGCGTCTATACAGTGATTTGTCAAAAGATTGTTCAGCCTGTGGATAACCTGCGTTTGGATCATGCGCCTGTGGAAAATTCTCTGACTCGGCGCGCGGTGATGGGACGAGCGGCGCCGTGAGGGAAGACAGACGGACGCGCGGCTATCTTGCGGTGATCTGGTCGCTGATTTTGGCGTAGGTGGCATCGGAGATCGCGCCTTTGGTCACCAAGTCGCGCTTGCCGGCGTAAGGACGGTTGGCGATGATCTTGCGTGCTTGCAATTTGCCGACGCCGGGCAATTCGAGCAATTGATCTTCGCTTGCAGAATTGACATCGATGAGAGAGCGCGGTCCGTTTTTCAAGCCGTCGCGGACTCCCTGTGCGGCGGCGCGAGCTTGATGCGCGGCGTCGTCGACCGCCCGGTCGATCGTGCGGCCGGCTTCTTCGAGGGCGGGCTTGGCGCGCTCGGTGGCCTTGGCGACTTCGTCGCGGGTTTTTTCGTCGCGGGCGCGCTGATCGTCGCTGCTGAAGTTGCAGCCGGTGGCAGCGGCGAGAAGCGCCAGGGCGCAGCCGAGCAGGAAAAAGCTGGTGGTACGGTGGAATGTCATGACGTTTGCGCGAACCTCCTGAACTTTCGATGAGCGAAGAAGGAACTCAGCCGACTACGACCAGCTCGAGGCTAGACAACGCCGGGAGCCAAGCGCCACTCACGGAAGTGAATCGGCGGATTGCGCGTGCGGGGAAGCGCAGCGTTAGCCGGGCACAGTTGAGATGCCGGAGCGCGAAGAAAGGACGGCGCGCGAACGGGGAAGCGGCGAAGGCGGTGACGGGAATGTCCCCACAGGGGGTGTGCCGGAGGGCGACGTGCGGCGCAAAAAATTTTGTGAAATGGCGGAAGGCGCTGCCGTCCAACGCAGGTCGAGATGCATCCAAGTTTTCGCTGCAGTGTATGCGTCTGCCGGGGCAAAAGGGAACACCCGCTTTTGCCGAGGAAAGGCTTGCGGAAAAGGGGAACTCTCGATTAGGCTATGGGCACCGCTTTTATGCTTCTCGTGAAGTAAACCCCCTGGTTGACGGCCTAAGGAGCTAGGGGAGTAGTAACGCTAACCGGGTTGGGAAGCGGAAACGGAGCATGGGCTGCGATGCGTCTGACGCGGTCCGCCGGCAGCAGCGGGGTGGGAAAAATAGGCGGACCCGTGAACCAGCGTGAATTCCAACGAAAGTGTCTTGGGAGGACTACGATGTTCAGGTTGTGTCTGATAGTGGGGATGAGCGCGATTTTGGCTTTGCCGGCAGGCGCGCGGCAGAAGAATGACGGCGCGAATGACGGCACGAAAACTTCCGGCGATGACGCCGCGACAAGCACCGCCGCGGGCACCGCGGCGGGCAGCACCGCGAGCACTGCAACGAGCGCCGCAACGAATGCGCCGGATGCAACGACGACCGCGCCAGCACCGCGGAACCTGTTTGCGTTGCCCGACGCTCCGCGGCCGACGCCGTTTCCAGGCGCTTCCGGCTCAAGCGACGAGGGCGCACCGGGAAGGCTGGTGCCGCGGTTTGAACTCGCCGCCATGTACAGCTACGTGAATTTCAACCCCGGCGATCCGTTTGGTTCGTTCAGCAACAATGGCGGCACCGGCTCGATCACGTACAACGCCTCGAGGTGGCTGGGGCTGACCGCAGAGATCGGCGACTACAGCTTTAGTAGGAGCATTAGCGGAACCAATGCGGAGGGTGGGTTCCAGACCTACTTGTTCGGGCCGCGTCTGAACCTGCGCCGCTTCGACTACTTCGTTCCGTTTGCGGAGTTCCTGGTGGGGGGATTCCGCGGGGACGGGCAAATCACCGGCGGGCCGCGGCAAAGCTCGTTTGCGCTGGCGACCGGTGGCGGCGTGGACGTGGTGTTCACCAAGCACATCGCGTGGCGCTTCGCGCAGATCGACTACCTGATGACCAACGCGTCGGGTGTCGCTCTGGGGGCCAGCTCGAGGCAGAACAATCTTCGGCTGGGCAGCGGCCTGGTGATTCGCTGGGGCTTCCCGGCACCACCCCCGCCGACGCCAAAGGGACCGCCGGTGGCGGCCTGCTCGGCGAGCCCGGCATCGGTGTATGCGGGATCGAACGACCCGGTGGCGGTGCACGTGAACGCCAGCAGCCCGGAGAGCCTGCCGCTGACCTATAGTTACACGGCGACGGGAGGAGCGGTGGAAGGCACCGGTCCGGACGCCCGGTGGAACTCGACGGGCGTGGCCGTGGGCAGCTACACGGTGAATGCCAAGGTGGACGACGGAAAGGGCGGCACGGCGTCGTGCGCGGCCGATATTCGCGTCGAAGAGAAACCGCATCATCCGCCGACGATTTCATGCTCGGCGAACCCAAGCACCATCCAGCCGGGGGAGCGCTCGACGATCACGTCGACGGCCAGCAGCCCGGACAATCTGGACCTGACCTACAGCTATTCGGCGGCAGCCGGGCAGGTGACGGGCACCGGTCCGACGGCACAGTTTGATTCGACGGGTCTCCAGGCAGGGAGCTATAAGGTGAACTGCTCGGTGACCGATTCGCGGGGCGACAAGGCGGACGGGTCGACGAATGTCGACGTGCAACAGCCGCCACCGCCGCCGCAAGCGACCAAGATCGGCGAATGCGGCTACACCAAGGCAGGCGTGGCGCGCTTCGACAACCTGTGCAAGCGCGTCGGAGACGACGTGGCGTTGCGCTTGAAGAACGATCCGAGCGCCAAGGTCGTAATCGTGGGCTACGCCGATCCGAAGGAGCCGAAGGCGGCCAAGCTGGCGCAGAGCCGCGCGGATCTGGCCAAGGCCTATCTCGGCGAGAAGGGCATCGACGCGTCGCGCAGCACGACACGGGCGGGCCAGGCCTCGGCGGAGAAGGGCGCGGAGAAGGAGAATCGCCGCGTCGAATTCATCTTCGTTCCCGAGGGTGCGACGTACTAAGCCGGGGACCCCGCGAAGCGCGGGGCGAACGGGTGACGGGTAGCCCCGGACTTGGGGTTACCCGGTAAGACGAGACAACAAATCAGGGTGCGGGCTCTCCGAAGGAAGCTTCGGAGGGCCCGTTTTTTTTATGGGCGGCAGGCGTTGCGAGAGTGGCTTTAGGCTTTGCGAGCCGGCGGGCGCGTCCCAGAATGGGAAGAGGGGTATGGCGTGGCCTGATTTGGCAACGTACTTGAAACGCGGATGCTTACGGGTAGATCACGGGCCGAGCGGGGCGGGAACGATTTTCAAAATGGGACTGGTGGAGTTAGTATAAGATGGATACGGTACTGATTTATGAACGAATCCGGCGTGGTTCCTGAAATGGTACTGGAGATGCAAGTAAGGCGGAGAGATACGAGAAGCCGGGGACGAGGGAGCCAGGTTGCCAGCTATGAGCGAGGAAGCGGCGGTGGTGCGCGGAGCGGTGTCGATGAATATCTTGATCGTCGATGACGAGCCGGGGACGAGGGAGCCAGGTTGCCAGCTATGAGCGAAGAAGGGGCGGTGGTGCGCGAAGCGGTGTCGATGAATATCTTGATTGACGATGACGAGTCGGGGAAGAGAGAGCCAGGTTGCCAGCTATGAGCGAAGAAGCGGCGGTGGTGCGCGAAGCGGTGTCGATGAACATCCTGATCGTCGATGACGAGCCGACGATTCGGGAAACCTGCGCGGAGGTGGCGCAGCAGAGCGGCATGAAAGCCGTGGCGGTGGCCACGGCGGAGGAAGCGGTGGAGGTTTTGGAGCACGCCGCCATCGACATTTTGCTGACCGATCTGATGCTGCCGCACACCAGCGGGCTGGAGCTGCTGAAGCGCGTGCGCGACACCCACCCCAGCGTGCAGGTGATTGTGCTGACACAGTACGGAACCATTGACTCGGCGATGACGGCGACGCGGCTGGGCGCGGTCGACTACGTGACCAAGCCGTTCCGCATCGAGGAACTGCGCACCCGGCTGGAGCGCGCGGCGCGCGCGGCGGAGCTGCAGCAGGAGAATCAACTGCTGCGCGAGCAGTTGCGCACGCGGCCCGGCTTCGGCGGCCTGATCGGCGTGTCCGAGCGCATGCAGCGGGTCTACAAAGTGATTCAGAAGGTGAGCCAGCACGAATACCCGGTGCTGATTCTCGGGGAGAGCGGCACGGGAAAAGAACTGGTGGCGCGGAGCATTCATTTCTCCGGCGCGCGGAAGGACCGCACCTTCGCGCCGGTGGATTGTTCGTCGCTGGTGCCGACGCTGATCGAATCGGAGCTGTTCGGGTACGTGAAGGGAGCGTTTACCGGGGCGCTGCACGGAAAACAGGGGCTGCTGGAGGCCGCGCACGGAGGCACGCTGTTTCTCGACGAAATCGGCGATATGCCGGTGGACCTGCAGGCCAAGCTGCTGCGCGCCTTGCAAGAGCACGAAGTGAAACCGGTGGGCTCGACCGAACGCCGGCGCATCGACGTGCGGATTATCGCGGCCACCAACCGGGACCTGGAATCGGCGATCCGCAGCGGAGCGTTCCGCCAGGATCTGTACTTCCGGCTGAATGTCGTGCAAGTGAAGCTGCCGCCGCTGCGCGAGCGGAAAAGCGACATTCCGCTGCTGGTGACCGCGTTCCTGGATAAATTTTCGGATCCGCAACTGCCGGCGCGGGGCATCTCCGAGGACGCCATGCGGCGGCTGATCGCCTACGATTGGCCGGGAAATGTCCGGGAGCTGGAAAATGCCATCGAGCGCGCGGTGGCGCTGGGCTCGGGACCGGTCGTGCACGTCGGCGATTTGCCGTCCAGCTTGCAGTACCCGACCAGCGAGCGCGTGCCGGAAAAGGACGAACTGCTGCCTCTCGAGGAACTCGAACGGCGCGCGATCTTGCGCACGCTGCGTCAGACCAGCGGCGACAAACTGGCGGCCGCGCGTATCCTGGGAATCGGAAAGACGACACTGTATCGGAAGCTGAAGCAATATCACATGGAGCCGGTGGCGCAATAGCCGGGCGCGCCGACCGAGGGCGGAAGCGGCCGGGCGCAAACTTTGCGGTGGGTTTCTTCGACCTTCCCCCTTTGTGCCCTTTGGTCTTTGCCGGCCGGCCCTTTTGCTGTGCAACTCTTTTGCTTTCATACTCTCCCACCATGTTTCTGCGCTCTTGGGCCGTTTTCTGCCCAGTTCGGAACGCCAGCCAAATCGAGTCTCGACATGGGATGGCGGTTCCGGCCAGCCATTTTCTTCGATCCTCTAAATAGCGTGTTTTCAGGCAGATGATCGGACAAATGGATTGGGCCTGCCAGTGCAAGAGTAGCTGCGGGCCGGAGGGGAGCGAGGGGCGCCGCGTCTGATGCCACGGCAGTACCGGGCGATTTGAGGCGAATCGATGAGGGCCTGGAGAAAGCAGCCCAAGGATGGAACAGTGGGACGCGGAGTGGCCTGCGCTGCTGCCGCAGGAGTGACAAGGCAGGAGCTGGTCGAGGAAGCCGTGGCGTTTCTGCTGTCCAACACCCACGCGGACCGCATTGGAGCTTGGATCGAATCGAACGGTACGGTGACCAGCGATGCCCGAGGGCCCAGCGGTTTTCGCGGGTTGGTCGCGAATCGCGATGGAGAGGAAACACTCTCGGAGTGGGAGAGATTGTCTCCCGAGGGTCCGCTGCCCGTGGAGTTGCTCGCCTCTGGAAAAACCGTTGAACAGAACCTGGACGGTTCCGCGGACCGGCCCATCCTCGGGGCACTGGTGGAGATGCGCTGGGCGCAGTGGGTTCCCGTCGAAAGCGGAGGACGCCTGCGCGGCGTGCTGCTCGCAGGCATGCGCAAGAAAGGCGGGGCGCTGCCGCGAGGGCTGCTGGAGCCGGTCGCAGCGGAGCTGGCGTTAGCGTTGGAGCTGGAGGAGCAACGGCACCTCGCGCAAGGCCGGCGTGCGGATCTCGAGGCGACCCGGCGGCTGCTGGCGGCGCTGAAGGGGTCTGGGCCAACGGACGCAATCCTCGCGAGTCTGGTGGAGAGCTGCACGGAGACGTCCGGAGAGAACGGCGGACTGGGCGCGGTATTCGCGGTTTTGCGCGCGTGGGAAGGCCAGACCGGCGAGGACGCCGCCAGTCCGGAGGGCGAGAGCACAGCGGCGATCGCGCAGCGCTGCGTCCCGGCGGAGGAGCCTGACGCGCTTTCCTGGTGGAGCGGCGATGCCGGGTGGGTACGCGCGATGGAAAATGAACCGCTGGCGGGCATCTGGCCGAGAGCGCGCGAGGCGCATAGCTTGATCGGGAGCGAGCCGGGGTTGTCTTGGCCGCGCGGCGAAGTTGCACGCGTGGTGGCCATTCCGCTGGAAGCAGCCGGCCAGACCCTCGGCGTGCTGGCCGTGGGTTTCCGGCACGGAGCCGGTTCCGCGGCCACGTTGCAACGTCTGGAAGTGCGCGCTGCGGTGGCCGCGGCCATACTGCTGGTTCGCAAGCACAGCGGCGAAGCCGCGCAGCAAGCGGCACGGCAACAGGCGTTGCTGCAAGCCAGCAGCGGCGCAACGATTCTGGTGGACGCCGAGGGACGCATTGCCGGATTGAGCCGGGGGGCGCAGGAGTTGCTGGGCGGCGCGCTCGACGACAGCGGCGCGATGGCGGAGGCGAGCAGGCTGAGCGCCGCGCTCCGGTTTACAGAGCAATTTCGGGCGCGAGAACAGCAGGGCCTGGAGATGTGGCTGCGGCGCTCGCGCAGCGCGCAGGGGGCCAGCGGCAAGGATCAGGACATCCCGGAAGTGGAGTTAAGCAGCGGGGGACGTGTGCGGCTGCGGTGCACGGCGCTGCCGGGAGGAGGGCTGGCGGTGTCGCTGGAGCCGGTTGCGGCGCCGGACACGGCGCGCGGCGACCGCGCGGAGGCGCAGCTCGTCAATGTGATTGAGTGGCTGGAAGAAGGCGTGGTGCTGTTCGACGCCGACCACGGAATTCGCGCCATGAATACGCGCTTTGCGCAGATCGCGGGTCTGGATCCGGAGGAAACCAGCCGGATTACCACGCTCAACGGCTTGATCGCGCGGTTGGCCAGCCAGACGGCGCAACCCGAACACTTCGCCGAGCGCTGGCGCGAGCAGGCGCGCGGCGACGCGGGCGTGCGGGAAGAGATCCAGCTGCTGCGGCCAGTGCCGCGGGTGCTGGAGCGCGCCGCGCGTCCGATCACCGACGCGGCGGGACGGCGTCTCGGCCGCGTGGAAATCTACCGCGATCTGACGGCGCAGCGCGTCTTTCAATCCAAGCTGCTGCAAACCGAGAAGCTGGCGGCGCTCGGCCAGATGATGACCGGAGTGGCGCACGAACTGAGCAATCCGCTGACCAGCATTCTGGGCTACGCGCAGCGTTTGTTCCTGCGCGGCGACGGGGCCGGGCGGCCGGAAGAGGTCCGGCAGATTTTCCAGGAGGCGGAGCGCGCCAGCACCATCTTGCGCCAGTTGCTGATGACCGCAAGGGACTCGCGGCCGGAGCGCCGCAAAGTGGCGCTGAATCAAGTGGTGTCGCGCACCATGGAACTGCAGCGTTACAGCCTTGCGGCGGAGAAAGTGCGCGTGGAACTGGATCTCGATCCGGGCCTGCCGTTTGTGTTAGGGGACGCGGGCCAGCTCCAGCAAGTGCTGATGAATCTGATCGGCAACGCGCGGCAAGCCATCGAGCAGCGCGGCACGGGCGGAACGATCCGGCTGAGCACCAAACGCATCGGTGAGAGCCGTGCACTGCTGGAAGTGGGCGACGATGGCCCGGGAATCCCCGAGGCCATCGCCTCGCGGATCTTCGATCCTTTCTTTACCACCAAACCGGCCGGCATCGGAACCGGGCTGGGACTGGCGATCGTGCTGGGCATCGTGCGGGAGCACGGCGGGCAAGTACACGTGGCCAGCCCGCCACGCGGCGGAGCCATATTTACGCTGGAGTTCCCGGCGGCGCGCGCGGAGGAGCCGCGTTCTTCGGCGGTGCCCGCGACCGGGCCGGGAGCGCGCCGCGAATCTCTTCTGGCACGGCAAGCGCCCGCGGACGCGGAGCCGCCGAGCGCCCCGCTCTCTTCGTGGGCCGGCGCGCGAGTGCTGGTGGTAGAAGACGAGCCGACCGTGGCGCGGCTGATCGGCGACGTGCTGGAAGACGAGGGATTGCAGGTCGACGTGCTGCTGGACGGGCGCGAGGCGCTCGAGCGAGCGGGGCGCGAGTCCTACGACCTGGTGATCTGCGACATGAAGATGCCGGGACTCGACGGCCAGCATTTTTACAAGAGCCTGGTGAGCACGGGAAATCCGCTGCGGAAGAAGTTCCTGTTCGTCACCGGAGACGTGGTGGCCGCGCAAACACATGAATTTCTGGAGCGTTATCACCTGCCGCACGTAGCGAAACCCTTCCGAGTGGAGGAGCTGACCGAAAAAGTACGGCATGTCCTTGCGGAGAGCGGCCCCCGCGAGGCGTCGCCCGTGCTGGTGGCGAGAAGCAACGTAGCGAGGAAATGAAATGACGGCGAATCAGGGACAAACGATCCTGCTGGTGAGCGATGACGCGGCACTGTGCGCGGCGGCCCGCCGGGAGCTGGAAGCGAAAGAAGAAGGGCGGCGTGTGGCGGCCGTGAGCACGGTGGAGGCCGCGCGGCGCATCGTTGTGGATGCGGCGCCGGCAGTCATTTTGATGGAGGACACCGCGGTGATGGCGGGGCCGGAAGAGAAAGCGGGGCGGGTCGCGTGCCTGGAGTCGGCGGTGGCTGCGCTGGCGGCGTATGCGCCTGTTGTGGTGATTGGCGGAGCGCATCACGAGGTGGAACTCACGGCGCTGACGGCTGAGGGCGTGGTTGACTTTGTGACCCGCGCGGCGGGAAGCCTGACGGTGGCGCTCGGGTTGGTCGAACAGCGGTTGCGGCAAGCTACATACGCACCGGCCGGAGCGCTGGCAAGGTTCACCGCCGAAGAGGTGAATGCGGAAGCCTTTGGCGAAGTTCTCCGCCACGAGCTGAACAATCCGCTGACGGGAATTCTGGGCAATGCGGAACTGCTGCTCGCGGAAGTGCGGAGGAAGAACGACGGCCAGCTGCCCTACGGGGGGCAGCAGCGGCTGGAAACCATCGCCGCCCTGGCGGTCCGTTTGCGGGAAACGGTGCGGCGGCTGAGCCAGGACTGAGAAGCGCGGCATCATCCGGTCCAACAAAGGGCGGAGCAACACAGGGCCGCGCAGTAGAGTCGGTTTTCTCCTGAAAATACACGGTTGCGCCTTTGCAATGGAGGTACGTCGCTTGCGCCTGGGCGTTTGGGGCGCAGCCATGCTGCGCCCCTACAAGTTTGATACGTTGAGAGTGCGGGAATGGAGCGAAGGTCTGCGAATGCGGCGGGTGCGGCTCATTCGATAGAGACAAAGCCACGCAGAGGGCTGCGGGCTTTCCAACGGGGGCCAGTCCTGCTAGGCTTACGCCACAGCGCCGTGACCCGCGCCCGCGCTACTCCTCTCATGAGCGACACTTCGGCTCGCCGCGCAACTCGAGAGCTCTTCCCGGAGCTGCTCCTGGGGCTTCGCCAGCTGGAGGGGCGCTTTCCCACAAATGAAATTGCCGTGCGCGTAGTGCGTGCCGCGATGGCCCAGCCGGAGATCACCGGCGCGCGTCTGTGGCGCATCGAGCGCGGAGCTGCCGAGGTTTGGGCGCAGGACGGCATCTTGCCGCCGCCGGGACCGCAGGCGGGCGAGCGCGGCATCGCGGCGGAGCCCGAGAGTGAAGGCGACGCGACGCTGTGGACGGGCGCGCTGGGCAGCGACGATTTTCGCGTGCGGGTGCTGGAGGCGCGCGGCGAAGCACCGCTGGGAGAATCGGTGCGGGCGCAGCTGGATGTGCTGGCGCGTTTTGCGGCGGTGGTTTTGGCGCTGGCGGAGCGACGTGGCGCGATGGAGGAGCTCTCCAGCATCGTGGAAGCCACCAAGCGCTTGAACTCCACGCTCGATCTTGGCGAGCTGGTGCACATCATTCTGCAAATCGCTACGCGGCAGACCGGCGCCGACCGGGGCACGGTGTTTCTGGTGGACCACGAGCGGCAGGAAATTTGGTCGCTGGTGGGCCTGGGCTTGGAGCAGCAAGTGATCCGGTTTCCCGCGGACCGCGGCATTGCCGGCTGGGTAGCGCGCGACGGAACGGCGGTGCGGCTCGAGAACGCCTATGATGACGCGCGCTTCGAGCCGGGCATCGACAAACAGCTGGGTTTCACAACGCGGCGACTGCTGTGCCTGCCGATCCGCAACGATGCGGGCGCGATCATCGGGGTGCTGGAGCTCTTGAACAAAGTCGAGGCGTTTACGGCCGAGGACGAAGCGTTTCTCGACGCGCTGTCGGCGCATGTGGCGCTGGCGCTGGAGAAAGCGCAACTCCATCGCGCGCGCATCGAAAAGGAAAAAATGGAGCGCGACCTGGCGCTGGCGCGCGAAATCCAGGCCGGGTTTCTGCCGGAAGCGCCGCCGATCTGGAAGGGCGTGGAGATTTGCGTGTCGCACCGAGCGTCGCAGATGGTGGGCGGCGACTACTACGATTTTCTGCCGGTGAACGCGGGCGGGAAGGAAGCGCTGCTGGTGGTGGTGGCGGACGTGGAAGGGAAAGGCGCGGCGTCGGCGCTGGTCATGGCCAACGTGCAGGCTACGCTGCACGCGCTGGCGGATCACGCCGAGCCTCTGGAGCGATTACCGGCCACCATCAACCAGAAAATTCTACAAGGGGCGCGGGCCTCGCGATCGTTGGGGCGCAACACCAAGTACCTGACGATGTTCATGGCTTTTATCGAAAACGAAGGGCGGCTGTTGCGCTATGTCAACTGCGGGCATGTGCCGCCGGTGGTGGTCCGCGCGGATGGGCGGCGCGAGTGGCTGGAGACAGGTGGAATGGTGGTGGGGCTGATCCCGGATGCGCGCTATGACTGCGGATCGGTGGAGCTAGGCTTGGGCGATCTGCTGGTTGCCTGCACCGACGGTATCACGGAAGCCATGAACGCCGCCGGCGACGAATACGGGCGCCCGCGGCTGGCGGATGCCGTGTGCAGGTGCCGCGAGCAGAGCCCGCAGGAGATTTTGGGGCGCATCCTGGAGGAAGTCGAAGTGCATTCGCGCGGAGGGGTTCATGAGGACGATCGAGTCCTGATGGTGTTGAAGGTGACGTAGAGATTGTTTGTTGCACGCCGTGAAGGGGAAAATGAGCGGCCGCCGCGAGGCGGCTTTTTTCTTTTTGCGGAGCGCGGCTTATCGCACGGAGTCGTAGAAGGCGAGCACGCGCCGGCAGAATTCTTCGGGCTGGTAACCAAGGGCAGCGGTGTGGAACGCTCCGGGCACGACCCAGAGTTGTTTGGGTCCTCGAGCAGCGGCGTAGATGCGCTCGGTGTGGCGGCAGGGAAGCGCGACGTCATTTCCATCACAAATGAGGAGAACCGGGAAGGGGCGGGCGGCGACGGCTTTTTCCGGCGCGACTTCGGACGCGGGAAGGTGCGCCAGGGATTCCGCGTGATAGATCATCGTCCATGTGCCGGGAGCGAACAGCGTTTTCCCCAGCCAGGGATAACGCCGGAGTCCGGCGTAGTCATAGGAAGCTTCGCGGAGGCTGGCGAAGGCGGCTTCGGCGACGACGGCTTCGATGCGGGGGTCGGCCGCGGCGGATTGCAGGGCGATGCCCGCGCCCATCGATTCGCCGAGGGCGAAGAGATGCCGGGGATGCTCAGCGGCCTGGAGCGCATCGACGATGGCGCGGGTGTCGTTGCGTTCGAGCCAGCCGTAGGTGGCCATCGGGCCTTCGCTGGCGCCGTGAGCGCGGGCGTCCATCATGACCACGCCGTAGCCGGCGAGCAGCAAGACGCGGGCGTGTTCGAGGACGCCGATGCGATTGTCGGCGACGCCGTGAAACACAAGCACCCAATCACCATTGGGCTTCGCGGCGCGCACTTTCCAGCCGCGCAGGAGGATGGCATCGGGAGCGCGCACGTCGAAGTCTTCGCGGTGCGTGCCTAGTTGGGAAAAGGTGGCGTCCGCTTGCTGGATCAATTCGGGCGTGAGTTCGCGACGCACGGGATGTAGAAACGCGGGGGCGACGAGCCAGCCAATCGCCGCCGCGACGAGCGGAGCCACGATCAGAACCTTCAGCAGGAAGAGGAGAGCGCGGCGCATTCTCTAGGAAGATACGCGAAAACCCAGGCGAACGTTCCGGGGGCGCAGCGTGTGCGGAGGAACGCGCACGTAGGTAGGGAAGAGGTTCCCGCCGTACTAGGAAGAAAACAGCACGGATTCGCGTTGAAACATTTTGACGGCGAGAAAGAGGGCGGCGCCGGCGTAGAGGCAAGTGGAGAGGAAAATCAGCGCGATGTAGTTCCAGTGATAGGTTCCGGTGACGAGCTCCTTGCAGAGCAGGCTCACGTTGAGAATGGGAATGAGGGCGAGCTTCGGCGTGAGCTCGAGGCCGGGCAGCACGGCGGCGACGGCGGGGATGAGGACGATGAAGGTCATGGGAGTGAGGTAGCTTTGCGCTTCCTTGAAGCTTTTGGCGAAGAGAGAAATGGTGATGAGCACGGCTGAGAACAAGACGGCGACCGGCAACGCCATGGCGAAAACGGCGACAATCGTCTGGGCATGCATGGGCATGACGGGAAAAGTCTCGGACGCGCCTTCCACCGGGGTGAGGCGCGCGAGAATGGCAAAAGAAGCGCCCATGGAAATAACCGAGAGGGTCGCGGTGGCCAGCGAAGCCGTCAGAACAAGGAGAAATTTGCCGAATACGAGATGCGTGCGCTTGATGGGACTGGAAAGGATTGTTTCCATGGTACCGCGCTCTTTTTCGCCCGCGGTCAGGTCCATGGCGGGGTACATCGCTCCGGTCATGCACATGAGAATGGCCAGATAGGGGATCAAGCCGCCGTAGGTTTCGCCTGCGACTTTTTCCGCGGAGACCACGTTTTGCTGGTGAATGTCGAACGGCTTCATCAGAGTCTCGGGAAGATCCTGCGCGGCCAGCCGGCGGCGCACCGCGGCGTCGCGGTATTCGGCGAAGAATTTTTCGATGCGCGTGGCGCCGAATGCTGATTTCAAGTCGCCCGAGAACACGTAGATTTTCACGTCGGGACGTTCCCCGAGGTCGATGGCGGCCTGAAATCCCAGAGGAATATCCACGGCGGCGCGGATCTTTTTGTTGGAGATCAGGTCCACGTAGTTGTCCGCCGCGGGAATGACGCGGAGGTTCTTCACCTGGCGCAGGCCGTCGACGATGGCAGGAGAATCCGCGCCGCCCAGGACCATGATTCGGGACGGTTCGCGGCTGGCTTCGCCGATCAGCTCCGCGGCGGTGTAGGCGATGCCAACGGCAAGGACGGGAAAAAGGAGCAGCGGGACGAGAATCGAAGAGACGAGAGTGCGGCGGTCGCGCAGCGCCTCGGTGAGCTCCTTGCGATAGACGATGGCAACGTTGCGCAGGGACATCGTTAGTGGTCCTCCGCGGGAGTGTAGTGTGGCGCGACAACCTTGACAAAAATCTCCTCGAGATCCTGCTCGTGATATTTTTCGCGGAGTTGCGCGAGCGTGCCTTCGGCGAGAAGCTTGCCGTCTTGAATGATGCCGATGATGTCGCAGAGCTTCTCGACTTCGCTCATGATGTGGGTCGAGAAGATGACGGTCTTGCCGAGGTCGCGGCACTCGCGGATGAACGCGGTGATGGTGCGGGCAGTCATGATGTCGAGGCCGAGGGTAGGCTCGTCGAAGATCATGACCGGAGGGTCGTGCACCAAGGTACGGGCGATGGAAGTTTTTTGCTTCATGCCGGTGGAAAGCTTGTCGCAGCGGCGATCGCGAAAGCCGTTCATGTCCAGGCGGTCGAAGATAGCGTCGACCCGTTTGCTGAGGATGGAATTATCGAGACCGTTGAGGCGGCCGAAATACTGGACCAGCTCTCGCGCGGTCAGACGCGGATAGAGCGCCGTCGCGGTGGACAGGAAACCAACCTTGGCGCGGACCTTCTCGGGTTGTTCGACGATATCGCAGCCGCAGACCAGAGCGGTGCCGTCGGTGGGCTCCAGAATGGTGGCCAGCATGCGCAAGGTGGTGGTTTTGCCGGCGCCGTTCGCGCCCAGCAAGCCGTAAATTTGCCCCGGCTGGCAGCGGAAGCTGATGTTGTCGACGGCGCGGATCTCCCCACGCTTTTTGTCGTGGAAACGTTTGGACAGGTTGCGAACTTCAATCATCGAGGGCCCATCCTAGGGTTCTCGGAACGGAGGCGCTGTGTTTGCCCGGTGGGCTGCGCGCTGCAAGTAAAATGTTACTGGAAAAGACTGCCGTCGTGTGGCTGGAAAGGCGATCCTGGTTCAATGCGGCATCCCGGCATGGCCAGGGCGCATCCCTACTGTAGGAAGCGCGAATGGCCCACAACGTCGCTAGTGAAAGCCGCGACCCTATTGCTACAATCAAACCTTTTGAGGCCCACCGGACGGAGGGCTAGTAAGCCACGCAAATCGAACGGGACGCGGTGGAGCGCAAGTGTGCCCAAGCGCGCTACTGTGGAAAAGTGGAGCGTGGGCGAAATAGGAGAGCATGGATCGCAGGCTGCGAAACCGGATATTGATTCTCCTGCTGCTGGCGGGGGTGACGGCGATCGTGCTGATCCGGCTGAGCGGCCGGCCGCCGGTGGCAAAGATTTCGGCGGTTACACCGGTTCGCGAAAATATCGTCTCTTCGGTGTCCAGCAACGGAAAGGTGGAGCCGATTTCGCCCTTCGTGATGAGGGCGCAGCTGGACACCTTCGTCGAGAAGGTTCGCGCATTGGAAGGGCAGGCCGTCAAGAAGGGGCAATTGCTGCTGGAGTTGAACGTGAAAGATGCCGCGGCGCAGCTCGCGGAGGCGCGTTCGAAATTGTTGCGCGCGCAAGACGACTTGCGAGCCGCGAATGCCGGAGGAAGGGCCGACGAGGCGGCCCGCGCCACCGGCGCGCTGGCCACCGCCGTCGCGCAGCGTGACCGCTTGCAGCGCAATCATGACGCGCTGGTGCGCTTGATCGCGCAACAGGCCGCCACCAACGACGAGCTCGCCGCCAACGACGCGGAGTTGACCAAGGCCCAGGCCGACGTCACGCGGCTCTCCGCGGCGAAGCAAGAGTTCGACCGTGGCGTGAAGCTGGAAGCCAATCGCGGGGACCTGCAGGTCCAGCAAATGCAAACCGAAGTCGCGGCGCTGGAAGAAAAAGTTCGCACCGGGCGCATCACCGCTCCCTCCGACGGCACGCTGTATTCGCTGCCGGTCAAGGCCGGAGATTACGTCAAGGTCGGCGACCTGCTGGCGGAGATGGCCGATCTGCACAAAGTTCGTGTCCGCGCGTTCATCGACGAGCCGGAACTCGGCGGTCTGGAACCCGGGCAGCAGGTCAAGATCACCTGGGACGCGTTGCCGAACCGAAGCTGGATCGGGAAGACGGAAGTGATCCCCAAGCAAGTGGTGGCGCGCGGCGCGCGCAGTGTGGGAGAGCTGCTATGCAACGTGGACAACGAAAACCTGGAACTGCTGCCTAACATCAACGTGAACGTGCGCATCAATTCCAAGGAGCGG
Organism: uncultured Acidobacteriota bacterium; assembly: GCA_963735525.1. Classification (GTDB taxonomy): domain Bacteria; phylum Acidobacteriota; class Terriglobia; order Acidiferrales; family UBA7541; genus Acidiferrum. The sequence continues at coordinate 166,304 of CAVTLQ010000010.1, forward strand.
ACGAATGTGCTGACTGTGCCGCGGGGCGCGGTAGCGGCAGAGGGCGGGCGACGCTTCGTATACGTGGTGAAGCGGAACGGGTTCGGCGTCGGGAAATCGCAGCTGGAGAAACGAGAGATTCATGTGGGCATCGCGGACGCCACGAATTATGAAGTCACCAGCGGTCTGCAGGAGAGCGAACTGGTGGCGCTGCCCGGCGACGTCGATTTAAAGGATGGCATGGCCGTGAGAGTGGTGAACACCGACCCGAGTAACGTTCGGGGCAGGTCCGATGCGAACTAGAAAGGCGCTGGTGAGGATTGTGCTGACCGTGCTGCTGACGAGCGCGGTGGCGCTGTGCGCGGCGGCGGCGGGTGTGAAACAGGAGGAAGGCCTGGAAGCCGGAAGGCAGGCGTACGAGGCGAGCGACTATACCAAGGCCGTGCAACTCCTTCAGGAAGCCGCGGCGAAGACTCCGCAGAACGGCGAAATACATTTATTGCTGGCCAAGACGTACTACGAAACGCAACAGCACGATGCCGCGATCGCCAGCGCGGAAAAGGCGGTGGCGCTGGAGCCGCAAAATTCCGTGTACCACGAATGGCTGGGCAAGACGTACGGAGAAAAGGCCGAGCACGCCGGTATGTTTTCCGGGATGTCGCTGGCGAAGAAGACGCGCAGGGAATTCGAGAAGGCCGTGGAGCTCGACGAAAGAAATTTCTCCGCGCGGCAGGCGCTGATCGAGTTTGATTGCAGCGCTCCGGGAATCGTGGGCGGCGGAGAAGACAAAGCCCTGCCGCAAATTGAAAAGCTCGCCGCCCTGGATGTGGCCGAAGGGCACTATGCCGCGGGCAATTGCCGGCGGCAGAAGAAGGATTTCGCCACTGCCGACGTGGAATTCACAAAAGCGATGGAGAGCCACCCGAAGTCGGTCAATTTGATTTACGACATTGGCGACTATGCGATGAAGCGCAGTCAGCCGGAGCGGCTTGCGGTGGTGGCAGACCAGGGCGAGAAGTTGGCGCCGTTGGACCCGCGGGGGAAATTCTACCGAGGGGTGGCTTTGGTCCTTACCAAGGATTCGTCCGGAGAGGCTGAGCGTCTGCTGCGTGAGTACCTGAAGCGAGCGCCGATGCGAAATGACTTCCCGCGTCCGTGGGAAGCACACGAGTGGCTGGGACGCCTCTATGAAGTGCAAGGCAAGATGCAGGCTGCCATCGACGAGTACGAAGCCGCACTTCGGTTGGATCCAAAGAGTAAAAACGCGCGGGAAGCCCTGAAGAAGCTGAAGAAAAATTGATGTGCGGGGCGCGAACCTGAGCAAGAGCGGAATGACGCCATGATGGATCTCCATGAAACCTTTTCGGTGGCCATTGACGCGCTGCGTTCGAACAAGCTGCGCGCGATTCTGACGTCCCTGGGTGTGATCATCGGCAGCGCATCGATCGTTCTGGTGGTTACGATCGCGCTCACCAGTCAGAAGTACGTGATCGGCCAAATCGAGGCGATCGGATCGAATTTGGTTTTCGTGGAGTTGATCAATGCGGGCAGTAAGGGCCAGCCGTTGAGCTACGAGCTCACCGTCGACGACATGGATGCAGTGAAGGCGACCGTGCCGGAGGTGACCGAGGTTGCCGGAACGCGCGAGCTGCCGATGACCGTGGTTGTTGGCGGGCGCGAGCGTCCGGTGAACCTGATCGGCGTGACTGAGGGCTATCAGGCGATCCGCAGGCTGGTGATCGTGCGGGGACGCTATTTTGACGCTTCGGATATGGAAACACGCGGCAAGGTCTGCCTGATCACCAAGCAGGTCGCGGATCGTGTCTTCGGCCTCGACAATCCGATCGGGGGCACCATCCGGATGGGTGAGCTCACCTTCACGGTGATCGGAGTTTTTCGCGAACGGGTGCCCACCTTCGGCCTCTCCGAGATCAAAGACGAGTCGGTGATCATTCCTCTGACGCTCATGAAGTCCTACACGGGCGTTGACGTGCTGCGAGTTTTGTATGCGCAAGTGGATCATCCCGAGGATGTGCCGTCTGTCGAGCGGCAGATCGACCGGCTCTTGCACAGCCGCCATCCGGTTGCGGCGGAATACAATGTGCAGACGCTTGCCGCCATCCTCAGCGCGGCGAAAAATATTTCTCTGGCGCTGAGCATCGTCCTGCTGATCTTTGCCTTCATCGCGCTGCTTATCAGCGGAATCGGCATCATGAACATCATGCTGATCACCGTGAAGGAACGCACGCGCGAGATCGGGATTCGAAAGGCCATTGGAGCGACACGCCGGGAAATTCTGTATCAGTTTTTGATCGAGGCTTTCTTGATCAGCGGCGGCGGCGCGGTGATCGGAATTTTGATCGGGGTGGCGATTCCCGCGGCGATCCAGCCGCTGCTGCCGGGGAATCTGCGCGTGCCGGTTTCGCCGGTCAGCGTGCTTGTGGCTTTCGCCGTATCGTGCACGACCGGGCTGTTCTTCGGTTATTTGCCGGCGAACCAAGCGGCCAGGCTGCAGCCCGTCGACTCGCTGCGGTACGAGTAGGTTTTCCGGCAGAACGCTAAAACCATCAAACGAGGCGAGCATGACAAGAACGCGCTGCGATCTCCAGACAAAACGAGGACATCGGTGCGGCCTGCTGAGCGTTGCTGTATCGGCGGCGTTGAGCGCGATGCTATTGGCGACGCTGAGCGCGACGTCGCGGGCGCAGGAGGCCACACCGCGGGACGCTGCCGGCAACGCGCCCGTGGCGCTTACGTTGAAGCGCGCCATCGAACTCGCCCTGCAAAATAGCAAAGACATTCAGGTGGCGAGGCTGCAGGCCAGCCTGGCGGATCGTTCGGCAAAGATCACCAAATCGCAATTTCTGCCGAATCTCTACGCCGGGTCGGGTGCGGGCTACACCTACGGCATTCCGGAGACGCCTGGGGGCCGCGCGCCGGCGCTTTTCGACGTGACGTACACGGAGCAGATCTTCAACGAGCCTCTGCGCGGTCAGGCGAAAGAACTTCAAGAGCAGGCCAGGTCGCAGCGGATTCTTCTGGAGGACACCCGGAACAACGTGATTGCGCGCACGGCGGCTGCTTATTTGGAATTGGGTATGGTGCGGCACTCGCTGGATCTGTTGCGAAAAGAGCAAGCGAGCGCGGAGAAAATTCTGGAAGTGACGCAGGGACGCGAGAAGGAAAATTTGGAGCTGCCGGTGGAAGTGACCAGGTCGCAACTCACGAAAGCGCGGGTGGTGCAGCGCATTCTGCAGTTGGAGGCGCGCGAGGACGAACTCGAAGTGTTCTTGCGAAGCCAGACTGGGCTGGGGCAGGACACGCCGATCGAGGTGAGTCCCGAGGAACTGCCGGGCGAGGCGGAGCAGGAAGGCGCGAATCTGGTGGCGATGGCGATGCAGAGCAACACTTCGCTGCTTGCCGGCGAAGCGGACGTGAGGGCCAAGGAGTTCCGCCTGCTGGGTGAAAAGCACGGCTACTATCCGACGCTCGAGTTTGTCGGCGTCTACAGTTTGCTGGGGAAATTCAACAACTACGATCAGTTCTTCAAGACGTTTCAGCGGAACAATGTCAATGCGGGTGTGCAAGTGCAGGTGCCGATCTTCAGCGCGCAGACCAAAGCGAACATCGCGCTGGCGCAAGTGAATCTGGACGTGGCCAAGAGCAATCTTGCCAACAAGAAAAATGAAGTTAGCGCTGCCGTGCGCCAAAAGACCAGGCGCGTGCGGGAGCGAGACGCCGCCAAGGAAGTGGCGCGCCTCGAGCTGCAACTCGCCCAGCAGGACGTGACCGTGCTGCAATCGCAGTTCGAGGAAGGCAAAGTGAATTTGCGCGAGGTCGAGAGAGCCCGGCTGCAGGAAAACGAAAAGTGGATGGCTTACCTCGACGCGAATTTTCAGCGGCAGCAAGCGCAGCTCGATTTGCTCCAGACGGCAGGGCAGCTGGATAAAGTTTGGCAGTAGAGGACGACGTGACTGGGCGTCTTGCCGCGGTTATGTAGGCGCTGGGCTTCAGCCCGGCGAATCACTCGGAAAACACTCGCGATTCTCCAGGGACGCAACGCGCATGCAGATCGATCAAGAAACGCTCAGTGCCTTTCTAGAGGCGGTGAAGAAGCTGGACGCGGGATTCGCTGGCTTGCCGGCGCACGAGCTCGCCGCACCGGGTGCGGAGCGGCTCGCGGAAGTGCTGAACGCCACGGCTGAGCGGCTTCGCGACAACTATCCTTACTTTCACCCGTTGTACGCCGGACAGATGCTCAAACCTCCGCACCCGGTGGCGCGGCTCGCCTATGCGCTCGCGATGTGGATCAATCCGAACAATCACGCGCTTGATGGCGGGCGGGCGACCTCCGCGATGGAAAAAGAAGCGGTCGCCGAAATCGCCGCGATGTTCGGGTGGAAGGACTTTCTCGGTCATCTGTGCGGCGGCGGCACGATGGCCAATCTGGAAGCTCTGTGGGTTGCGGGGCAGCTTCAGCCGGGCAAGAAAATTTTGGCCAGTGAGCAGGCGCACTATACGCATGCGACGAATCAGCCGTGTTTTGGGGCTTGAGTTTGAGTCCGTGCCGGTGGACTCGCGCGGGCGCATGGATGCGGATGCTCTTAGCAGGCGGGTGGCACGGGGCGACGTCGGAACGGTGGTCGCGACGATGGGCACGACGGCGACCGGCTCGATCGATCCGCTGCCGGACATACTTGCCCTCCGCGAGCGGCATGGATTTCGGGTTCATGCCGATGCCGCGTACGGCGGGTACTTCGCGCTGGCGCAGAACCTGGCGGAGCGCGCGATGGCGGCGTTCGCGCGAATCAGCGAGGTCGATTCGATCGTGATCGACCCGCACAAGCACGGCTTGCAGCCGTACGGCTGCGGTTGCGTGCTGTTTCGCGACCCCAGTGTTGGCCGGCTTTACAAACACGATTCACCGTATACGTACTTCAGCTCTGCCGAACTGCACTTGGGCGAGATCAGCCTGGAGTGCTCGCGGCCGGGCGCGGCGGCGGCGGCGTTGTGGGCCACGCAGAGGCTGCTCCCATTGCAGCGAGGTGGTGAGTTTGCTCGCGGTCTGGAGCGAGGCAGGGAAGCCGCGCAGGCGCTGTACGGCAAGGTGAAGACGGACGATCGGTTCGTACCAGCCTTTGCGCCGGAGCTGGATATTGTGGTGTTCGCGCCGCTAGCCTCAAGCATCGGAGAGATGTCCACGCTCTCGCGAAGGATTTTCTCCGCCGCGGCGGAGCATGGTCTGCACTTGGCTGTGGCCGAGCTGCCGGTAGCGCTTTTTCCGGATCTGGAAGCAACCGTGCAGCGGGATCGCGACACGCTGACGTCGCTTCGGTCGGTGCTGATGAAGCCGGAGCATCTGAACTGGGTGGACCGGATTTGGGAGATCATTCTCCGCGCGGCCGGCGAGTCCGTCCGCATCGCCGCGAGGCCCGCCTAAAATCTGGCGCGGCGATCGGCGTTTTTTACTATGCCGGGAAAATCCGCGGTGCTACGCTTCCACCACTTGAGGAACACCATGAAGCACAAACTTTCGTATCTATTCGTCCCACTTCTGCTCGCAACTGTTGCCGCCGCCCAGGCCCCAGCTCCGGCGCCGCAGACCGCACATCATGCCGCTGCGAAACCGGCGGCACCTCCCGCCGACACAATCTGGGCGGATCTGATGGCAGGGAACCAGCGATTCATGGCGGGAAAGATCCAGACGCGGGACCTGGTCAGTCTGCGCCAGTCGTTGGCCAAGGGCCAGCACCCTAAGGCGATCGTGCTGAGTTGCTCCGACAGCCGCGTGCCTCCCGAACTCCTGTTCGATCAGAGCCTGGGCGACCTGTTCGTGGTACGTTCGGCAGGAAACATCGCCGACGCCATCGGGTTGGGCAGCATGGAATATGCATTCGACCACCTGGGTAGCACGGTCCTCGTGGTGCTCGGGCACTCGAAATGTGGCGCGGTGACCGCCGCTATGTCGGGAGAGAAGATGCCGACGTCGAACTTGCAGGCCTTGGTGGACCAGATTGCACCGGCGGTGGCAAAGGTGAAGAATTCCGCAAAGGGCGATGCATTAGTCGAATCCGAGATCCAAGAGAATGTGCACCAGAGCGCGAGAGACGTGCTGGCGCACAGCGAAGTCCTGCGGCACGCGAAGGAAGAGGGCAAATTGACCGTGTATGAAGCCGAATACGAGCTGGACACGGGAAAGGTCGTTCGGCTGGACAAGCCCGATAAGACGGTGCAATAGGCAATTGTCAGCGTTACTTTAGCCAGGTCCTTATCTCCCCGCAACTCCCACTTAATGCGGTATTTAGCCGTTCGCGGCGGAAAACACACCGTTCGCAGAAAGGGTTGGAGGGATGCATCCAAGTCCGGTAAACTATTATCTAATCGACAGGGCTCGGGGCACGCCAAGACAGCGCGGCTGGAACAATGCCGCAAATAGGGCAAGACACGGGGTTTTGCACGGCTCATTTCTGCTTTCTGAACGCTGAGGGTGATTAATGCCGGACGTAATGAAGACGTTGCTGTTGAATCCGCCGAGTTTTGAGAATTTCGATGGCGGAGCGAGTTCGCGGTGGCCCGCGACGCGCGAGATCGAGTCCTACTGGTACCCGGTGTGGCTCACCTATCCTGCCGGGATGATTCCCGGCAGCCGATTGCTAGACGCCTCACCCGCCAAGATCAAGTGGCAACAGACCGTCGAAATCTGCAAAGACTACGAATTTCTAGTTTTGTTCACCTCCACTGTGGGGTTTGAGAGCGACGTCAAGCTCATCCGCAAGATCAAGGAATCGAACCCCGGCTTGAAGATCGCCTTCGTCGGGCCACACGGCCATATCAAGCCGGACGAGACGCTGATGGCCAGCGAGGACATCGATTTTGTGACCCGCGGCGAGTTCGATCACTCCGTAGTCGAGTACGCCAAAGGCAAGCCGCTCAGCGAGATCCTTAGCGTCAGCTATCGCAAAGACGGAAAGATCGTTCAGAACGCGGAGCGCCCGCAGCTCCACACCGAAGAGCTGGACGCGCTGCCGTTTGCCACCGACATCTACAAGCGCGACCTCAAGATCGAAAACTACAACGTCCCGTTCCTGCTGCATCCTTTCGTTTCCTTTTACACCACGCGCGGCTGTCCGGCGATGTGCACGTTCTGCATGTGGCCGCAGACGATTTCCGGTCATGCCTGGCGCACCCGTTCGGTGGACAACGTAGTGCGGGAAGTGAAGAACACTCTGGAATATTTTCCGCAGATCAAAGAGATTTTCTTCGACGACGATACGTTCAACATTCGCCGCGACCGCGCCATTGAACTGAGCCAGAAGTTCAAGCCTTTGAAGTTCCAGTGGTCTTGCACCGCGCGCTGCCACAGCAAGTACGAAGAACTCAAGGCTATGGCCGACGGGGGAGCGCGCTTGTTCATTGTGGGTTTTGAATCCGGCGACCCGCAAATCCTCAAGAACATCAAGAAGGGCGCCACCGTCGAGATGGCCCGGGAGTTCATGAAGAACTGCAAGAAAGTCGGGATCAAGGTGCACGGCGATTTCATCATCGGATTGCCGGGGGAAAGCAAGGAAACGATTAACAAGACCATTGACTTCGCCAAGGAACTCGATTGCGAAACGATTCAAGTCTCCCTGGCGCACGCCATGCCCGGCACGGAGCTCCACGATACGATGGCCCAGCAGGGCTTCCTGAAAGTGGAAGCGCTGGCGGATTCCGGCGGGCATCAACTGCCGCACATCGAGTACCCTCATCTCTCGAAGACCGAGATGATGGACGGGGTGAATCGCTTCTACGACGAGTATTACTTTCGGCCGAAGGTCGTATGGCGCATCGTGAAGGAAGCCCTGTGGGATGCGCACGAGCGCAAGCGGCTGTACCACGAGGCCACGGACTTCCTGAAGCTGCGTTCGGAGCGCTGGAAGTGGGTGCGGCAGGGTGGCGACATCGATAAGCCCATGATTGCCGTGCCGGGGACGTCGTCGGCTTCCGGAAACGACTAAACTTCATAAAATGGGACACGAGTTACGGGTACGGATCAAGACTCTGGTCATGATCCTGGTGATGGTTTTGTGTGCCAACGTCGGGGACTTGATGCTGAAACGCGGCATGAGTCAGATCGGCGCGGTGCAGCTTTCTCCTGCGGGTCTGGAGCTGGCCTTCCGTCTCACCGTGACGAACGGCGCGATTTGGATCGGCATTCTGTTTCTGATCGGCTTCACCGTCAGCTATATGACGGTGATGAGCTGGGCGGATTACAGCTACGTCATGCCCGCGGGCGCATTCGGCTACGCGCTGCTCACCTTGCTGGCGGTCGTCTTTCTGCACGAGAGTGTCTCGCCGCGCCGCTGGATCGGCGTGGTGCTGATCTGCATCGGCGTCCTGCTGGTCAGCCAGACGAAACCCCGCACGACCCAAGCCGTGCAACAGGTAGCGGCATGATTCGCAGCGTGCTGATTTTTCTGCTGTTCCTCTTGACCAGCACTGGCGGCGAGATCGCCATCACCTATGGGATGAAAGAGACGGGCGAACCGGAACGCCTGCGCCCCAGGCAGTTGCTGATTTTTCTCGGACGCGCGGTGCGAAACTCGTGGTTCTGGGTTGGCATTCCTCAGTTGGCGCTTTCGTTCTATCTGTTGCTGCTGCTGCTGTCCTGGGAACCCATCAGCCTTGTGATTCCAGCCTCGGCCTTGAACCCCTACGTCTTTGGCACACTCGCCGCGAAGTACATTCTAGGCGAGCAAATCACCCCGCGGCGCTGGGCGGGTGTGACGCTGGTGTGCGCCGGTGTCGCGCTCGTTGCCCTGAGTTAGCGCAGCCATGGAAGGAAGCAAGGATTAACGCCGCGCAAGTGGAATTTCGGGGCGCAGCGTCGCGATGCTTGTCGTTGTGCGGTTGGAGAAAACGAATTTGCCTCCCGACCGGCCAAGTTCGTAGACAGGGCCGATCTTTTCCAGATAGGCCCGGCGGTCGTCGCCTCCGGTCACGAAGTAGACGCGGCTGGGTCCGGCCCAGGTGCGCGCGAGTTGGGCGTCATCGATGAAAATCGGGGCGGCGTCGGGAAACAGCGAGCCGTACCAGAGGCCGTTGATGCGGCCGTTGAAGATGAGCATCTGCTGGCCGGTGTAGAAATTGACCGAAGAGGCGTTGGCGTACTCGCCATCGCAAACGATCTGCTCGCCGGGCTGGAGTTCGCGCTGGATGGCGGCGGCCAACGGCTTCGAGCCGAGCACCGGGGCGAATACGCCGAGCGCAACATGCGCGCATTCGATGAACACAACCATCATGACCGCCAGCGCCCAGTTTGCCGCGCGAGGCGAACCTCGCCGCCGCAGAAACCAATTGAGACCGCTGCCGAATAGAAACGCGAACGCCGTGCCGGTCAGCGGACCGCGGAACATGCTCATCGCGCTGCCGGTAAGATCCAGGAAATGGCCGAGCGAGAGGACGTAAGCGTCGGGGTTCTTGTTGAGCAGGTCCGCAAGGCCTACGCCGGGCGGCGGCGCGTGCGAAATCAGCGCGAGGGTCGCCGTTACTCCGGCGATCAGCAAGCCGACGACGAGAAAGATCGCGGCGGAAATGCGGCCGGAGCGCGCCGGGTCTGATCCGTAGGCGGACTGCGATTCCTGCGCGAGCCAATTGCCGAGGAGCAGAGCGAGCGCGGGCAGGGCCGGGGCGAGGTAATACTCCTGGCGGGTGGAGAAACTGAAGAATAGAAGGATCACGATCGCCCAGACGAAAAACAACAGCAGCGCGGCTTCTTGCGACGTTCGCCGCTCCGCCGTCTTCATGAGGCGCAGCCTGACTTGACGCAAAGCTTGGGGCAAAAACGCGCTCCAGGGGAGCAGCCAGACGAGAATCATTCCCCAGAAGAGCAGCAGCGGAAAGGTTCCGTAGTCGGCGGGATAGCGCTTGCCGATGTAGCGGAGAAAATGCTCGTTGATGAAGTAAAACCAGAGAAAGCCCTTAGCCTGACCGGCGGGCGGGTTGCGCAGCGCGGCGAGCACGTGCCAAGGCGCCGCGACCAGGAGAAAGACAAGAGTGCTGGAGATCAGGCGCATCCGGAGCAAGTGACGTAGATCACCGGCGAGGAATAGAAACACGAGAATGATCGCGCAGGGAAAGGCCAGGCCGATCAGGCCTTTCGTCAAGACGTTGAGAGCTACGGTTGCGGCCAAAGCCCAACACGAAAACACGGAAGGCTGCTGCTCTTGCCACCCTTGCAGGAAGAAATAGAGTCCGAGACCGATCCACAAGCCCACCAGCAGATCGGGAATGAGAATGCGCGTGAAAAGATACGGCCCGAACGAGGTAATGCAGACTACCGCCGCCCACAAGCCGGCTTCGGGAGAGAGAAATTTGCCGCCCATCTGCAGCAGCAAAAAGGCCAGCAACAGAACGCCGAGACCTTGCGCCAAGCGAGCCGACCATTCGCTCACGCCGAAAAGTCGAAAGCTGATGGCCATGGCCCAGTAGGGAAGAGGAGCCTTTTCCAAATAGCGGATGCCGTTTTCGTGCAGCGTGACCCAATCATGGCGAGTCAGCATTTCGCGGCCGGCTTCGGCGTGGGCACCGTCGGCGTCGTCAAAAAGAGAGGGCCGGAAGAGTCCCGGGCCGAAAATAACCAGCCAAAGGAGGAAGATTGCTGCGAGAGAGGGCCAAACTCTCTGGCCGGAGGGGAGCGTCATGCGGACAGGAAGCCTCTGTTAGAGTGATGCCAGCGGCATGGTGATTGTCGAATCATGTTCAGAGAAAGTTTATCACGGGCGTCAGAATTGCCGCGACGAGTGCGTTGGGGAAGGGGTGCTCTCGACCGGCAACGCCTCATCGACTATCATTTTTGAAATGACAGGAACTGTGACGGCCGGCGCTACAGTGTGTAGTGGAGGCTGACCCGAGTGTGGATTGCATACATCCTGCTGGGTATCGCCATCGTTGGGACGCTTTCCTCTGGAGTGTTTCTCGTCCTGGCGATCCTGGGCGCCGCCAAGTTTCATCGTGACGCGCGGCGCCAAAAGGAGGACGCGGAGAGGCTCGCGTCGCTGCCGCCGGTGTCGCTCCTGAAGCCGGTCCACGGGCTGGAAGCGCGACTGCAAGAAAACATGGAAAGTTTTTTCCGCTTGGACTATCCCGAATACGAAATTCTTTTCGCGGCGGACACCGAGGACAATACCGCTCTTAGCGTGGTCCGGGACGTCTGTGCGCGCTATCCGCAAATTCGTACCCGCGTGATTGTGACGGGGCGTCCGCCGTGGCCGAATCCGCCGGCGTATTCGTATTACCGGATGACGGAGCTCGCGGCGCACGACATTCTCGTCACTAGCGATAGCGACGTCGAAGTGCAGCCTAACTACTTGCGGGAGGTGGTAGCGCCGCTGCTTGATCCGGGTGTGGGGATGGTCACGTGCGTCTATCGCGGTAAGAATTTGGGCGGGTTCTGGCCCGCGGTCCATGCGATCGGGATGTCGGTGGAGATGACGGCCGGTGTGGTGACGGCGAACTTGCTCGAGGGAATGAAATTCGGTTTGGGGCCGACCATCGCCGTGCAAAGGGATGCGCTGGAAAAAATCGGCGGCTACAGCGTCCTGGGGGACTACTTCGCGAATGATTTTGTGATCGGAAACCTGATCGAGAAGGCGGGCTATCGCGTGGTGCTTTCGCGACACGTGATCGATCACGTGGTGGCGCCGATGTCGTTCCTGCGGGTGTGGCAGAATCAAGTGCGGTGGGCCAGGTCGACGCGCTGGTCGCGGCCTTGGGGACACCTTGGCAGCGGGCTGACGTTTGCGATGCCTTACGGAATCTTGGGATTTTTGGCTGCGGCGGCCGTGGGACGCATCTGGCTTGGCGCGGCGTTGCTAGCGGCGGCAATTGCGAATCGCGCGGTGGAAAGTTGGGCGATCGGGTGGGGCGTTACGCGCGACCCGCGCGCTCGAGACGCTTGGTGGCTATTTGCAATTCGTGACCTGCTCGGGTTTGTCGTCTGGTGTGCGAGCTATTTCGGCAAGCGGACGGTCTGGCGCAACATCGGCTATGAACTAGCCGGGGAAGGCCGGATTGCGGAGCGGGAAACACCACCCGGTGGCGAGGCTCACGAATGACCCACCTGCACGCAGGCTGGCGCGAAGCGGTGCTGCTGATCGCGATGGCGCCGCTCGCTTACTACATTACGGCCACTCTTGCGGCGGTGCGCTTTTTTCGGCGCGAACGCGCTCGCACGCTGCCGAGTTACGCTCCGGCGGTGAGCTTGCTGAAGCCGGTGCGGGGCGTGGACTTCGGGTCATACGAGAATTTTGCAAGTTTTTGCCGGCAGGATTATCCCGGCGAGTACGAGATTTTATTTGCGGTGACCGACGAGAGCGATCCGGCGGTTCCGCTGATCCGGCGGCTGGCGGCGGAATTCCCGCGGCGGCGAATCCGATTGGTTGCCGGCGCGGAACACATTGGAGCGAACCGCAAGGTCAACAAGCTGATCCGGCTGGCGCACGAGGCGCAGCACGAGATTCTGGCGCTCACCGATGGTGACGTGCGCGTCGGCTCGAATTATTTGCGCGAGGTGGTGGCGCCGTTTGCGGACGCGAAGGTCGGCGCGGTGACGTCGTTTTATCGGGCAATTGCGGAAAAGAGTCTGGGCGCGGAGCTGGAAGCGATTGGGGCGTCGAGCGATTTTTTTGCGGGGGTGCTGGTCGCGGAGTGGAAGGAGGGAATGACGTTTGCGCTGGGAGCGTCGGTGGTCACGACCAAGCAGTGGGTCGGCAAAATCGGAGGCTTTGAAGCGATTGCCAACATGCATTCGGACGACTACGAACTCGGGCATCGCATCGCGAAGGCCGGCGGAGAGATGCTGCTGTCGCGCGAAGGCGTGTGGACGATGTACCCGGCGCAGAGTGCGCGCGGATTCTGGGAGCATCAAGTGCGCTGGGCGCGCACGGTGCGGCTTTGCCGGCCGGTTTCGTATTTGGGGCTGCTCTTCACGCACGGTTTGCCGTGGGCGTTGCTGGCGGCGCTGGTTGCGCCCGCGAAGTGGATCGCCGGTGCGTATGTGCTGGCGTACTTCGTGCTGCGATTCGTGATGGCGTGGACGGTCGGCGTGTGGGGAGTGCGCGATGATCTGTTGAAGAGAAAGATTTGGCTGATACCCCTGCGCGACGCCATTTATTTTGCGGTGTGGGTCGCGAGCTTTGCCTCCAAGCGAATTACGTGGCGCGGGCAGGAGTTCACGATGGAGAAAGGCCAGCTGGTGCCCGCGGGTTCCTCCAAATCCTCCGACGGACGATCTACGGCCCACGCCCCGCGCTAAGAGAAAATTTGAGGGCCTTGACGCGCTCAAACTGCGCCTTTGGTTGACGCCCTCGGGAAACCCTATTAAATTAGAAAGGTCGAATCGTGGCTGCCGGAAGAGCCGGATGTGCCGCGATTCCTTTTTGTTCCCGCACCGGAGTGGCCGCCAAACGGTCAGCCCCAACAGCTGGGAGGTCGTCCAATCGGTAGGACTCCAGACTCTGGATCTGGCTATCCTGGTTCGAGTCCAGGCCTCCCAGCCAAATGTTTGCAACGCGCTGTAAAAGCGTGTCCTAGAGCGGGGTAGGAGTCCTATTCTTGCGGCATCTGTTCTCGCCGAAGCTGTCCTGTTCCTGCACCTGCTTTGGTGCGGCTGGGTGTTGCTGGGCTGGACGGTGACGCGCGGGCGCCGCCTTCTGCGGACACTACACATCGCTTCGCTCATCTACGCCATTGTCATTGAGTTGGTTCCCTGGCCGCCATGCCCGCTCACCCTGGCCGAAACGTGGCTGGAAGCCCGCGCAGGCATGGAACCCGCACACGGACCGTTTCGAATGCGTGTTCTCGATGCGATCGTGTATCCCGACCTGCCGGAGTGGCTCGTCGTAAGTTGCGCGGTGTTTGTTTGCGTGGCGGTCCTAGGGGTCTATTTGCGGCGCTATCATCGCCGGACCGCGTGCGGGCCGTGGTGACCTAAGCCAAGGCTCAGCTAAAGGCAGCGGGCAACTACGCGATTTTTGTGAATCCGCTTTGCCGATGCGATCCATCGATGTCCTGCGTCGCCCATCCTCGGCTTGTCCTTGTTCGCCTTGGCAGCACGGGGTAGACTTTCCAATTCGCATTGTGGATGTGGCATGACTGACGCCTACACCGGTTCGCTGGCCGCCGAAACCATTCGCGAGAGCTCCCTTTACAACAAGGATCTCGCCCCGGTTTCCGCGGATCGCCGCACCTGGCGCACCTACAATTACGCCGCTCTGTGGATCTCCATGAGCGTGAACATCCCCACCTACATGCTCGCCAGCGGCATGATCGCCGGCGGCATGAACTGGAAGCAGGCGCTCTTCACCGTTTTCCTCGGCAACGTGCTGGTGCTGATTCCCATGCTGCTGAACGCGCACGCCGGCGCGCAGTACGGCATTCCGTTCCCGGTTTTCGCGCGCGCTTCCTTCGGCGTACTCGGCGCAAACGTCCCGGCAATCCTGCGCGCGCTGGTGGCTTGCGGCTGGTTTGGCATCCAGACCTGGATCGGCGGTGAGGCCATCAACGCCATGATCGTCGCCCTGGCGCCCGGCTGGGCCCACTTCGCCTACGGCGCTGCGCTGTGTTTCTTCTTCTTCTGGCTGCTGAACGTCCTCGTCATTCTGCGCGGCATCGAAACCATTCGTTTCCTGCAAGGCATTTCCGCGCCGTTCCTGTTGCTGATTGGCCTCGCGCTCCTGCTGTGGGCGCGTGCGAAAGCCGGCGGCTTCGGCCCGATGCTCTCCACTCCCTCCAAGTTCCAAAGCTTCGGCGAGTTTTTCCGCTTCTTCGTTCCGTCGCTGACCGGCGTCGTCGGTTTCTGGGCCACCGTTTCCCTGAACATCCCAGATTTCACGCGTTACGCTCGCAGCCAGCGCGACCAAGTTGTCGGCCAAGCCTTAGGCTTGCCCGCAACGATGACCTTTTATTCCTTCATCGGAATTGCCGTGACCTCGGCCACGCTGATTATTTTTGGCCAAGCGCTCTGGGATCCCGTCGCGGTACTCTCCCGCCTCGGCAATCCCTTTGCGGTGGTGCTCGCCATGCTCGCCCTGCTGATGGCCACCCTCAACGTCAACGTCGCTGCCAACGTCGTCTCTCCCGCCAACGACTTCTCCAATCTTTCTCCGCGCCGCATCAGCTTCCGCACCGGCGGACTGATCACCTGCGCCATGGGCATCATCATGCAGCCATGGAAACTCATGGCCAATTACGGCAGCTACATTTTCGGATGGCTCGTGGGCTATTCCGGCTTCCTGGGGCCCATTGCCGGGGTCCTGATCTGCGACTATTTCGTCGTGCGCAAGAAGATTCTGCTCGTCGAGGATCTCTATCAACGCGGCGGCCTCTATGAATATCAACGCGGCTTCAACTGGCAAGCGATCGCCGCACTCGCCGCGGGCGCAGGCGTCGCGTTTATCGGCCTAGTCGTGCCGCAGCTGCGCGTCTTGTACAATTACGCCTGGTTCGTGGGCTTCATCGTGAGCTTCTTCGTGTACTTCGCATTGATGAGCAATGCCCATCCCGTGACCCAAACCGCGGACTGAGGGAGAACCTGCATGCAATTCGGTATCACCATCAAGCCAGACCTCACCATCGATCGCATTGTCAGCCTCACCCGCCAGGCCGAATCCGCCGGCTTCGCCTACGGCTGGATCTTCGACTCCCACGTCATCTGGATGGAGCCCTTCCCGCTGCTCACGCTGATGGCCGCAAACACCAAGAACATGCGCCTCGGCACGTGCGTCACCAATCCCGCGGTTCGCGATGTCACGGTGGCTTCCAGTCTGTTCGCCACTCTGAATGTGGCCTCGCACGGACGCATGGTCATGGGCATCGGCCGTGGCGACAGTTCACGCCGGGTTTTGGGGAAAAAGCCCACCACGCTCGAAAACCTCGAAGACTTCGTCAAAACGTTCCGCGAGCTGAACGCCGGCCGCGCGGTCGAGCATGAGGGAGTCAGCGCTCGATTCCCGTGGACTAACGGCGAGATGCCCGCTGTCTGGGTGGCGGGCTATGGCCCTAAGGCGCTGCGGACCGCTGGGCGGATTGGCGACGGCGTGATCCTGCAATTCGCCGATCCCGATTTGATCAGTTGGTGTCTCGGCTTTGTCCGCGAGGGCGCGCGCGAAGCGGGCCGCGACTTCAGCAAGATCGAAGTCATGGCCGCCGCACCGGTTTGGGCTTCCGATGATCTCACCGTAGCCCGCGACAGGGTCCGGTGGTTCCCCGCACTGGTTTCCAACCACGTCATGGATCTAATCTCGAAGTACAAGCCCGAAGAGTTGCCGGCCAGCCTCGTTTCCTACGTGCAAAACCGCGGCAAATACGACTACCTCCACCATTGCGAAGTCGGCAGCGACAACGCCAACTTCGTGACCGACGAAGTCATCGACCGCTTTTGCCTTGTCGGGCCGATCGAGCAGCATCGCAAGAAGCTGGAAACCCTGCGCAGCGTCGGCGTCACCCAATTCAACATCTACCTAATGTGCGGCGAAGAAGAAAAAACCCTCGAAATCTACGGCCGCGACGTTTTGCCCCACTACGCCCGCACCCCGGCGTAATCCGTAATGCTTGTAGGGGCGCAGCCCGCCGCGGCGGGCTGCGCCCCAGTTCAGCAAGATACAAGCCGCAGTCGACTTTTGGCACCGTTGGCAAAGCTCGGAGGCCTCGTCAAATGCGTTTCGACACCATCATCAAAAATGGCACCATCATCACCACCACCGACACCACCCTCGCTGACGTCGGCATCACCGCCGGCAAAATCTCCGCCATCGCCGCGGAGCTCCCCGCCGAAAACGCCACCCACGTCATAGACGCCGCCAACCACCTCCTCCTTCCCGGCGGCATTGACGTCCACACGCATCTCGACATGCCCTTCGGCGGCACGAACAGCGCTGACGACTTCCAGACCGGCACGATCGCCGCTGCCTTTGGGGGCACCACTACCCTGATCGACTTCGCCATCCAGTACAAAGGCCAAACCCTCCGCCAAGCCTTTGACACCTGGATGAAAAAAGCCCACGACAAAGCAACGATCGACTACGCCTTCCACTGCATCATCACCGATCTCGGCTCCGCTCAACTCGAGGAAATGGCCCAGCTCATCCGCGAAGGCGTCACCAGCTTCAAGCTCTTCATGGCTTACCCGGGCGTCTTTATGCTCGACGACGCCAGCATCTTTCGCGCCATGTCGCAAGCCGCCAAACATTCCGGCCTCATCTGCATGCACGCGGAAAACGGCGGCGCCATCGATGTCATCGTCCAGCAAGCCCTCGCCGAAGGAAAACGCGCGCCCAAGTACCACGCGCTCACGCGTCCCACCACCGCCGAAGCCGAAGCCACCTCGCGCGCTATCGCCCTTGCCGAAATGGCCGGATGCCCCGTCTACATCGTCCATCTCTCCTGCAACGACGCCCTCGAAAAAGTTCGCGAAGCCCGCGACCGTGGCCTCCCCGCCTACGCCGAAACCTGCCCGCAATATCTCTATCTCTCCCTCGAAAACATGGACGTACCAGGCTTCGAAGGCGCCAAGTACGTCTTCACGCCTCCGCTCCGCGAAAAATGGCACCAGGAAAAACTCTGGCACGGCTTGGCCCACGACACGCTCCAAGTCGTTTCCACCGATCACTGCCCGTTTTGTTTCAAGGAACAAAAAGAACTAGGCAAGGACGACTTCACCAAGATCCCCAACGGCGGGCCCGGAATCGAGCACCGCCTCAGCCTCATTTACACCGGCGGCGTACACGGCAAGCGTTTCTCGGCAAACCGCTTCGTCGAGGTCGTCTCCACCGCGCCCGCAAAACTCTTCGGCCTGTTTCCCCGAAAGGGCACGGTTGCCGTCGGCTCCGACGCCGACCTCGTCGTCTTCGATCCCAACGAGCAGCAAGTCATCAGCGCCAAAACCCACCACATGCGCGTCGATTACTCGATGTTTGAGGGAATCCAGATCAAAGGCGTGCCCAGAACCGTGCTTTCCCGCGGCCGCCCGGTAATCGATGCAGGCCAATTCGTCGGCCGCCCCGGCAACGGCCAATTCCTACGCCGGCAAACCTATTCGGGCGTCTGAAGGAAGAGAATAAAGATAGAAGCCCGGTGCCTGGGGAAATCTTGCCGAGAAAGGGTGCAGCCCGCCGCGGCGGGCTGCCTCTACAAGGACGGATCGCGGCGCCTACCCCACGACCTTATACGGCCGCATCATCTCGTTGTCCTCATGCTCCAACACATGGCAATGCCACACGTACCGAAACTCCTGCCCGGGCGTAACCGGCGTGCCGGCCGGCAAATCGAACCGTGCGATCACACGCGTGATGTATCCCGAATATGTCTTGATCGTGTCCTTCCAGGCCGGCCGCTCGTTGCTCTCCGGCGGCATCGGGATTCCCGTATAAACCAACTTTCCCGACTGTAAGTACTGCTTCACATCGAACGGCTGCCGGTTCAGCACCTGAAAGCGCACCAGGTGGATGTGGATGGGGTGCACATCCCCGGTAGTATTCGCAAACGACCAAATCTCCATCGTTCCCGCCTTCGGATCCTCCGTGATCGGATCATCCCAATGCTTCTGCCCCAGCAAACCGATCATCGTGTATCCGTCGGAAGGCCGATCCATTTCCGTCAGCGCCAGCACTCGTTCTCGCACCGCTTGGACTGGATTCAGCGCCGACATCGACGCCAAAGTGTCGGGGAGCGAGCTGGTGTCTCTACCCGCGAGAGGTTTAGTGACCTTGAAAAGCATGACTTCCGCCGGCACCATTTCACCGCCGCGCGCGTACGGAGCCTGAGCGTCATTGGTCATCGCGAAACTCGCTCCCGCGCACTCGCTGAAGTCGATGACGATGTCGAAGCGCTCCCCCGGCGAAAAAATAAGGTAGTGCGAACTCAAAGGCCTGGGCAATAGACCGCTGTCCGTCCCGATCTGGCGAAAGGGCGGAGCGTCCACCGGCTGTCCGGTCTGCTTGCCGGTATGATCCGCCGGGACCAGCGTCAGGTGATAGAAACGGGCATTGGAGCCATTGATCATGCGGAAGCGATACTTGCGCGGCTCGACTTCAAGATAAGGTGTGGCCTTGCCGTTCACGCAAATCGATTCGCCAAAATATTCTTGCATCCACATGGGATGCGTCCCATTCTGTGCGGGCGGATACCGCAACGATCCGTCGGCTAGAAACGAGCGGTCCTGAAGCAGCAGCGGCATCTCGTAGGCTCCACTCGGAAGATTCAGTGCATCTTCCTCGTCGTCCCGAATCACGTACACGCCGGCCAGCCCCGCGACAACATTCAGCCGCGTGATCCCCAGAGCGTGATCGTGATACCAGAGCGTCGTAGCCGGCTGATCGTTCGGATAGCGGCTCGGACTGGGATCGTACGTCGGTCCGGTCTTCCCATCCGAAGTCGTCCAAGCCTCCGGATAGCCATCGCTCTCCGGCAGAACCTGCGCGCCGTGAACGTGCACCACCGTTCGGACTTCCGGAACGCCCTCCTCGGAGCCGTGGATGGTCGTATCGATCGGCAAGAAGTGTTTCTTGGGCAGCTCGTTCGTCCATTTCACGGCGGAAGCCTGGCCTCTGCGGACTTCGAACGTCGGACCGGGCCAGGTACCGTTGTATCCCCACAGCCGAGTCGGCGCCAGATCGCGATGCGCTTTGTGATGAAACTCCCGCATGAAAATCTGCACGAAACTGTCCGGGTGCTGCGCCGGGCGAATCACTGCGGGCACCGGCAACGGATCAACATACGGCGTCAAACTCTTTGGCTTCTGCGCCTCCTGCGAGGTCTTCGTGCCCACGCGGTGCATGGCCTCGACAGGACTTTCGGCCTCTCCGAACCTCCAATTCTGGCCCTTTCCCGCATTCGCGCCGGAGAACAAACCCGCCCCTGTGAACAAACCCATCCGTAACAAATCCCGTCGATCAAGCTTCAATCAGATTCTCCCTGTGTTTTTTGCGCCTAGTTCGCAATCGCATAAACGACAAGTCGCCGGCCGAGGCGAAACGCCCCGGCCGGCGCCATTTCAACTGCGTTTGGCCGTTCAGTTCGGCGCGAAGTTCGGATGATCGAAGTCGAACATTCCGAAGCAGTCTCCGATCGCCGGAGTGTTCAACGGTACGTAGGGATCGCTTCCGAACACGGGTTCAGGGAGATTGTCGCGGCTGCGGCTGGTGACCGGCTTGAGGCTCCAATTCCGCTCGATGAACTTCAGCAGCGAAACGTGATCGTAGTACACGTGGCCCACGCGGCCTCCGGCGGAATACGGCGACACGACCAACAACGGGATGCGCGTGCCGTCTCCAAAGAAGTCCAGCGGTTGCACGTAACCCGAGTCATAGTAACCGCCGCCTTCATCGAAGGTGATGAAGATGGCGGTTTCCTTCCACAATGCGGGATTCGCTTGCACTTGCGACACGATGTTTTGGACGAAGCCCTCGAACAGATCCAGCTTCGAAGAAGCCGGGTGGCCGTCCGTGTATCCGCTCGGCTTAACCACCGATACGGCCGGGAGCGTGCTGCCCGCGATATCGGCGTACAGCTGGTCGGTGTCCTGAACATGCGCGGCGCGAACGGTATCGTTGGCCATGATGTCCGTCGCATATTGGAACGGATTGCAGATGTTGCAGTAGCGGTCGTAGGGATCCGTCGTTGCTTTTGGATTCGCTTCCTGGGTGATCGAGTCGACCACGTAGCGGTCCCAGTGCTCGCCGTAATATTTGAACGAGATATTGGCCGCCAGCAGCGTGTCGCCGATGTGCTTCTGAGAAGTCGGAGGAATCGTGAACGGGGAAGCGCTCAACGGCAGCACCACGCCGTTTCCGAGGTAACCCGGGTTGTAGTTGTTCAGCAGATAGTAGTGGCCCGCATCGCAGTTCGGCTTCACCGGCCGCGGCAGCGATTGCAGATAGTTCACCACCGCAGGCACGCCCGGCTGGGTCAAATCGGCGCAGGCGCTGTACGATCCGCCACTATATCCGTCCTGATCATAGTAGTTGTTGGTGCCCGCCTGCGGATCGGGGTCCTCGATCTCGTTAGCCGGAGGAGTGGCCGCGTTGCCCTTGCCATCGCTGTACCAGATGGCGTCGCCAAAGCCGAACATGATGTGGTTTGCGCCAGTTCCGCCCATGACGGACTGATGGAAGTTGTCGCTCAGCGCGTAGAAGTCGGCGAGATGCTTCATGTAGGGAGCGTCGCCGTTTTGCACGTTATAGAACGCCATCGCGGTCGAGCCCTCGCCAGTCGTAAGCGGCCCAAAGTTTGCGGGTTGGGGTTTGCCGTTGTCTCCGGCGCCGATCGTGGTTTCCACCCAGGGAAAAAGGTCGGCGGCGCATCCGCTGGGATTGCTGGCGGTCGCCTTCGTGGCGTCGCAATCTTCCTGCTGCCACATTTGATAGAAGCGGTGCACGGGGCTGGCCGCATAGTCGTCGTATCTCACGCCAGGGGTGAGTTGGAACGCGCCGGACCCGAGACTAGAGACGTTGTCGATGCGTGTATCGACCGTGCCACCCACCAAGCCAGTGGCGCCGGTGAGCAAATCCATGTCGTAGGTGGGAAACAGATCCTGCTCTGCGGCCGTGGCGATGTCCAGAGTGACGAACGGCGCGGGACTGGTGTCGCTGGCGAACTCGGCACCTCCGGCGCCAGGGGTCGGAATACTGGAATAGACCGTCTTGGATCCGGGGCTGATCGAGAAAGGCCCGCCGGTGTTCACAGCGCTGAACTGCGCGGAGAGAGAATAGTTCGCTCCAGGTGTGCCATCGGCCTTGATGATGCCTTTGGACAGCAGGTTGGAGACGGTCTGGCCTTTCTTCGGCACATACGTGGCGTAGACATGGTCGAAGCTGCGGTTTTCGCCGATGATGATGATGACGTGTTTGATTGGCGAGGTGGTCTTGCTATCTCCGCTGCCAGTGTCGGTTTGTGCGCGAACTGGGGTTGCAAAGAACAACTGAGCCACAACGAACATGGCGAGAACTTGCTTCATGTTCGGCAAGTGAGCCCGCCAGGCGAATAGGCGCGAATCCATCGATAGGACCTCCATATGGGACGAGTCGCGCAATCAAGACGGGCTGGAGGTTCCGATCACGCGCGCATCATGTGTAAGCGCATCGTGTTACACGCGCGCAACAGCAGAATGAACGGAAGGACAAAGTCAGAAAACAATTGTAGCGGCGAATGAATTTACGAAGCTTTCCATCGCGCTCGAAAACTCTCTGCCGTGGACCATCACGATTTTGCGTCAGGACCTAGACTGCGTCGTCTCTGGCGGATCGAATCACCCGCGTGCCTTTGTCCCGCGTCATACTTTGGCGCGCAACTTGCCGGCCCATAAGTTGCGCGCCCGCTATAGACGCCGAAGGCATCGCCGATGCTAACAGCGATGCCTTCGGGAATGGCCGACGTTCATTCTTGAAGACGTTGCTTAGTTGAAGTTCGGATTGTTGAAGTCGAACATTCCGAAGCAATCGCCGATTGCGGGACTGTTCAACGGCACGTAGGGATTGTTGGCGGACGTCTCGGGTTCAGCGAGATTGTCGCGGCTGCGCTTTGAAATCGGCGGGACACTCCAGTTCCGCTCGATGAACTTCAGAATGGAAACGTGATCATAGTAAACGTGGACCACGCGGCCACCTACTGCATAAGGGGACACCACCAGCAGCGGAATGCGGGTTCCATCGCCGAAGAAATCCAGCGGCTGCACGTAACCCGAATCGTAGTACCCGCCGCCTTCGTCCACCGTAATGAAGATCGCGGTGGTCTTCCAAAGATCGGGGTTGCCCTTCACCGCATCCACAATCTTCTGCGTGAAACCTTCGAACAGATCAAACTTCGAGGAAGCCGGGTGACCATCCACCCAGCCGCTGGGCTTGACGAACGACACCGCAGGAAGCGTGCCGTTCTGGATGTCGTTGTAAAGATCGATTGTGTCCTTGAGGTTTGCGGTGCGCACCGCATCGTTGGTCATGATCGAGGTCGAGTACTGGAAGAAGTTGCAGATGTTGCAGTACTGGTCGCTCTTCGCGCCAACCGTTCCGTAGTTAATCTGGTATTTGTCGCCCAGATACGCATCGAACTGGTCGCCGTAGTATTTCCACGAAACGCCTTTTTCCAGCAGGGCGTCTCCAATGTTGCGGACGGTGCTAGGCGGAATCGTGAACGGCGTGTTGGCCACGTTGTTGTCGGTGTAGGCGTTGGAGCCGTCCCCGAAGTAGCCCGGGTTGTAGTTGTTCAACAGGTAGTAGGCGCCCGGCGCACACTTGGGGTCCACTTCGTAGGGAAGCGTGCTCAGGTAGCTCAATATCGCAAAGACGCCAGGCTGGTCGGAATCGGAACAATTGCTGTAGCTCCCGCCGCCAAACGATGCGGAACCGAAGGCGCCGCCTCCGTATCCATCTTCGGTGTACCAGTTGTTCGTGCCCGGTTGCGGGTCGGGATTTTCGATTTCATCCACTATGCCGGCGTTTGGCGTTCCAACGAAGGTCGAAGCGGGAACGTTGTGAGGCGGCATAGCCGGGTTGCCGTTGGCATCGCTGAAAAAGATCGCATCGCCGTATCCCAGCATGATGTGGTTGGCGCCGGTCCCGCCGTCAACCGCCTGGTGATAGTTGTCTGCCAGCGCGTAGTTGTCCGCCAGGAACTTAAAGTACGGAACATCCCCTTGCAGCATATTGTAGAACCCCATGGCGGTCGAGCCTTCACCCGTTGACAGATTATTGAACCCGGCGGCCTGCGGTTTGCCATTCGTGCCCGCCCCTACCGTCGTTTCCACCCAGGGGACAAGATCCGCTTTGCACCCGCTGGGATTGCGGAACGTTGCGTAGTCCGTGTTGCAATCGAGCTGCTGCCACATTTGATAGAAGCGATGCACCGGACTCGCCGCGTAGTCGTCATAGGAGAAAGTCTTTGAGGTCAGCTGAAACGGACCTGGAGGGAGGTCATTCACATTCGCTATGCGCTGGTCGGGAACGTCGGCAGCCTGTTCGTTCCCGCCGGTCAGCATGAATTGATAGGAGTCGGCCGGCAGGCCATTTTCGGAGGACATCGCGTCGGCCAGCGTGCAGATTCCGTTGTTCTTGCAGACGTCGATCGGGCCGCCGGTCAGTGGTGGAGGGAGCGTCTCGTACAGGGACTTGGATTGCGGGCTCTCTTGGAACGTGGTTGTGTCTTCCGCCGAGTATTGCACCGCGTACGAATAGTTGGGGCCCGGAGTGCCGTCTGCGTTGATGATGTGCTTGGAAAGCAGGTTGTCGATGGTCTGGCCATTCTTTGGCTGGTACGTCGCAAACAGGTGATCGAAGGTCCGGTTTTCGCCGATGATCACGATGATGTGCTTGATTGGCGAAGTGGTGTTGCCGGAGTTATCGGTTTGTGCGTGGAGAGGAGTTACGAGAACCAATTGAGCCGCAACGAACATGGCGAGGACCTGCTTCAAGCGCGCGAAGCAAGCGGGCCAGGTAGATAGGCGCATCTATACAACCTCCATTTAGGGGACGAAGTCGCGCAACCAAATGGGCTGGAGGTTCGGATCACGCGCGACTCAGGTGTAGGCGCGCCGTGTTACACGCGCGCAACAGTACGATGAACGGAAAGACAAAGTCAGTGGAAAACCGTCGAGGCCCGACAGAATTTACAAAAATTTTCCACTTCACTCGCAAGAAGTCCTAACCGTGGATCATGGCGATTTCTTTTCGTAGGCGTCGTAGCTGGAGGCGATGGTCCGGATTTCGTCGAGGGTTTGTTCACGCCGCAAAACGCCGTTCTCTAGCACGGTTTCCAGTTGGTCGGCCGCGCCTGCCGCGCCGCCCGCTTCCCGCGTAACGGTGATGAACTCGTTGCCTTCCTTGAGAAGGATGAAACGCCCCGCGCGCGAGTCCTTGCCCGGGTCGGTTACCGGCTGCTTGTAGACGTCGTGCCACTCGCCGTTGACGTCGATGGCGGAGCACTTCAGCGCGAAGCGCAGCGTGTCCCGATTGATCTGCTGCAGCAGAGCGCCACCCATGCCAAAGCTCCAGTTGTCCATGGACCAGCCTTTGCGGGTCAGCTGGGAGATCATGTTCTGGATCGTGTAGTAGTTCACGCCGTCGCCTTGAATGAAGCGCACCTGGGGTGACAGGACTTTCCAGCCTTTGCGATTGACCAGGTAGCCGAACTTTTCCGCGGCAATATTGAAGAGTTCCTCAAGAACCGTCACCGCTTCGCCGCTGTCGGGACGAATGACCAGCGTGCCCTTGCGCTGCATCACTCGATCGCGCAGTTTGCCGCCCCACAGATTCCGTACCGAGTTGTAGATGTCATAGGAGTCGCTCACACAAGCCACGATTCCTTCCGGCACGTTGGCCAGCATGTTCTGGTAAGCGTCCGCTTCGCGATCCTTGCCCCAAGCCGTGATCGTCGAATGCTCCGAAGCCGGGATGCTCACGCCGGCCATGCCCGCGCCGTAATACTGTTGCAGCAATTCGATCGCGGGCAGGTTGTCCGTACCCAGAAAATTGAACAAATGGGCCGCACCGCCAATGGCCGCCGATTCGCGGCTGCTCACGCCGCGGAACCCAAAATCGTGCAGCTTGAGACTCAGTTGTGTCGGATCGCCGGTACGCACCAAGGCCTCGCCGATGATCTGCTTGATGGCGCGGCTCAACGTCGCCACGGTCACCGGGTACCACACTTGCAGCAGCACGGTCTCCGCCCAGTTCGTGAGCCAGTAAAACTCCGGGTCGGTGTTTTCGATGGTGACGATGGCGTTCTGCGCCGCCACCACCGATCCTTCCTTGACGGCCTTGATGCGTAGCGGCAACACTCCCGCGTACTTCGCATACAGGCTCTTCCACCCTTCGTAGTTGAAGCACTTGGGGTTGCCGGAAAAGTGCTGGCTGGCAAATTTCGCTGCTTCTTCAATATCTTCCGGTGTGAAGACCTTGCCGGCGAAGTTGGATTTGACGATGTATTGCAGACCGGCCATCTCGGCGTGGTCGAAAAAGCCGCCGCGGGAACACACGTAGGAATAAATGAACCGGGTGTTGGGAGGATACTGCCACCAATGGCTCAGTTTGTAGCTATCGGTATTGAGGATCGGATTGAATCGAAGAGGTTGGATGGCGTTCTCCCATAAGACGACCAGCACGGCGCTTAGTTGCTTGCCGAGTAGGGGCGCAGCATGCTGCGCCCCTACAAGCAAGACCTACGAGTCTTGAGCGCTTGGACTGGAGGTTCACAAAGACTGCTCCAGGGTGAAAGCGACGTAGAGCAACCGCTCCTCGCGCTGGATTTGCAAGACAACGGCTGCACCGGACTGGAGGCCCTGCAGGGTCGAGCGCAGGCGATCGAGGGTGGTCATTGGCTCGCCGTTCAGAGTCCGAATTACATCTCCGGTTGCGAGCGGAATACCGCCCCCACCTTCATTGGAGCGCGCGGCGACGATGATTCCAAACGGATCGCGTAATTCCGGCACCATGGCGGCGACCTTCTTGTCGATTTCGATGCCGACGATCCCCAGCGGGCGAACCAGATTCTTCTCCGGGTCCGCGAGCGCGGTGATTTGATCCATGCTGTCTGATTTTTCGGTCACGGGTACGTCAAACGCCAGCCGGTCCCGGCCGCGCAGGACTTCCACACGCACTTTGTCGCCGTCGCCCACCGACATCAGGCGGAACGCCACGTAGGGGACGCTATCCGCCATTCGTCCGTCGACGGTCAGCAACACATCGCCAACCCGGAGGCCCGCGGCGAGAGCTGGGCTGTCGGGAAGCACGTCAGAGACGATGACACCGTAGTTGCGCGGCAAGTTCATCCCCGCCGCCAGGACCGGAGTGATGGTCTGGATTCCAATGCCGATCTCGGCGTGGTGAACGTGACCGAATTTGCGGAGCTGCTGATACGCAATCTTGACGACGCCACTGGGAATCGCGAATCCCAACCCTTCGTTTCCGCCGGACTGCGTCAGGATGAAGGTATTGACGCCCACCACCTCGCCATCTACGTTGACCAGCGGCCCGCCGGAATTTCCCGGGTTGATGGGAGCATCGGTTTGCACGTAGACCATCGGCGAGTCCGGGTCGGTTTGCCGCGCCACCGCGGAAACCACGCCGAGCGTGACTGAGTTGCGCAAGCCTTCCGGGCTGCCGAAAGCCAGCACCATCTCGCCCTGCCGAATATTCCGATACGACGCGACCGGGAGCGCGGGCAACTTGACGTTGTCGATCTTCAGGAGCGCGAGATCGATGTCGCGGCTCACACCCACGATGCGAGCCGGCACGATATTGGTCCGCGACGAGAATAGCGCCTCTAGCGTGCCCTCCGGATTGCCGGCGGGCAGCACCACCTGAACACGTTCCGCGCCCGAGACCACGTGCGCATTGGTAATGATGTAACCGCTCGGATCGACGACGAAGCCCGAGCCGATGGCTCTCTGCCGGCCGATCACGACCCCGGTGTTGCCTCGCTCACCGGCTTCCAGCGTCCCGTAGCCGGTCACCAGGATCTGCACCACGCTCGGCGAAACCTTCTTGATGAGCGCGTCCACGGACTCATTGAGTTTGTGAAGGGTATCGTTCGAGCGGTCCTGCGCTTGCGCAGGCGTGGAGCAGAAAGCGACGACACTCAACGCAGCAGCGGCGGCCAAGCAGCAGGCGCGCCCGGCCAAGAAGCGCCCGCTTCGGAAAGCGGTCGCTACAGGTGCCGACACACTACAGCGAGCGGCGATTGACGGCACGGCTGGGGGATTGGCTCGGTGCATGGTTGGTTCTCCTCCGATAGCCACCGAAATAATCGTTGGCAGGTCCGTTCTAGAGTACAACGAACGGAGGGAACGCGCCGGAAGCCGCTGCGGTGGTGGGATCGCGGGAGCCCGACGCCAAGTGTCACTACTTATGGCGCACTCCGTTAGGAGGAAGGGGAGGGGACGCGAGAGTGGGAGCTATGAGACAGCTTGCGGAGGCGGCGAAGGTATCGGAACAGGTTGACGAGGGAAACGATCACCACGCCCCATAGGCAGTAGTAGAAGGATTGGTTGAGGATGGCGACGGTCCGGACGTAGCCAAAGGCGGGCGATCCGGGCAAGTCCACAAGAACAACCACGTTGCCTGCTTTGAGCAGGAAGAAACAAATAAGAAGCCAACCGATGCTGCAGACAATGCTGTAGACGTAGTGCAGGCGCACCCAGTCCGGGCGAAACAAGTTGACGCCGGCTTGCACCATCCCGGCGAGGGCCAGGAGCACGACCGGAAGATAGAACTGATGCCACACCGGTGCGGGCTTAACAAAGGCGGCCGCGGGCCCGAAGATCATGAAGGGCACTTGCTGCACGACGCGGAGCCAAGCGATTGAGACTCCCAGAGCCACAAATTGAGCAATCGAGTCGAAACGGGAGATGCGGGGCGTGCTGGTCTCGCGCGTGGAAAAGGTTTCCGTGGTCCATGCGGGCTGCTTCGTAAAATCGGGCCAAATCCCCTTTAGACTTCGCGGATCCCAGCGCTCCGGGAATCTGGTCCAGTGCTGCTCGGCGACCGCAAAGATCAGCGTCACAATTCCAAACTGAATCAGGAATTGATACAGGAACGTGGGAAAGATGTTGACCGGCTTTCCGCTGGCGAACAATGCCGCGAAAACGACGACCAGGACAACACCGGTGATCCCCAAATTGAACGACAACACTTTGATATAAAAGGGAAAGAGCGCAGGGCCGATCCATTGCCGTCCGAAAGCCACGCTGCGGTGGTCCTGGCGATAGCGGCCCGCGACCAGCAGCGGATGGCCATGCTGCTTGAGAATGACTTCCAGCTCGCTCTCGGCGAGCGGCCTGCCGAGTTCCGCTTCCTTCTCCTCGATCTGCGAGCGGATATTCTCTGAAAGTTCCTTGATGATGTCGTCGCGCTGTGCTTCTGGCAGACCGCTTCGGACGGTTTTCAGATAACGATCGAGAAGTTCCATGATACGCCTCCTCACGTGCCGAAAATCTGGATAGCGGCTAGGCCCAGCCTGCCGAGCTCCAGCACAATCTGAATCGAAAGGAAGCTTACGTGCGCGACCGTGTTCCAAGTGACGGGACCCACAATGGCGATCAGGCCGGACCCGAGAATCGAGAGCAGCACCTTCAAGACTACGGGGTGAGAGGCGAGGGCCATTCGGGCCGCGGAATCCGTCCCGTCTTCCCGAAGGCGATGTTTTGCTTCCCTGTTGAGATCCGAAGTCTGCATGACATTTACCCCCTAACAATTCCATTGAGTGAGGAATCGATGCTTTTCCACTCGGCGAGCAGCTGCTTGAGGATTTGCTTGCCGTCTGAGGACAGGACATAAAAGCGCTTGTTCCGCTTGTCTTCTTCTCGCCATTCGCTTACCAACAGGCCTTGAGTTTCCAAACGCCGCAGCAGCGGATACAGCGTGCCCTCATCGATGGCCATGCCGTGCTCGGCGAGTGCTTTGCGGAGGGTGTAGCCGTACTGTTCGGTGCGCAATTGGGCCAGGACCGCGAGGATCAGGGAGCCGCGGCGAAGCTCGAGGCGAATGTTCTCGAAGAGGCTGGCGTCGATGGTCATATACTGTGTCGCGTCTACTATGCGCTACATACTATACGTCACACAGTACTGATGTCAAGTACTTTTTTGGGGTCACCGGAGGAGCTCTTGGGACGCGTTTCCGCATCCTGAAGGCATTCGCGCGCGGTTCATAGGATGGTCACGTGAGTGTAAGGCGGGTATGATCTGTTGGCCGAAAGCGTGCGACGATAGCTCGCTCCTCTTTGCGCAAGGAAAACGACATCAATGCGACTCCAGACAACCGAAGACCAGCGGCTTGAAGATGCGCGGACGCACAAAAAGCACTGGAAGCGTTGGGGCCCGTATCTGTCCGAACGGCAGTGGGGAACGGTGCGAGAGGATTACAGCCCTGGAGGCACGGCGTGGGAATATTTCCCGCACGACCATGCCCGCTCGCGGGCGTACCGTTGGGGCGAAGACGGCATCGGTGGGATCAGCGACCGGCATCAGATGATTTGCTTCGCGCTGGCGCTTTGGAATGGGCGCGATCCTATTCTGAAGGAACGCCTCTTCGGGCTCACCGGCAATCAGGGGAATCACGGCGAGGACGTCAAAGAGTATTACTTCTATCTGGACTCGACGCCGACGCACAGTTATATGCGGATGCTCTACAAATATCCGCAAGCGGCGTTTCCCTATCAGCAGTTGGTGGAGGAGAACCAGCGCCGGGGAAAAGACTCGCCGGAGTTTGAGCTGCTGGACACGGGAATATTCGCCGAGAGCCGCTATTTCGACGTGTTCGTCGAATATGCGAAGGCGGATGTGGAAGACATGCTGATCAAAATTACGGCGGTGAACCGTGGTCCGGAGAGAGCTTCGTTGCAGATCTTGCCGTCGCTGTGGTTCCGCAATACCTGGTCGTGGGGCCGAGACCTGCGCCGGCCGATCGTACGGACGGCTACGAGCCTAAGGGGCAGCGTCTGCGCGGAGCTGCAGCATTGGCAATACGGCAAACGGTGGCTGCTGTGCGCCGGCCAGCCGAACCTGATCTTCACGGAAAATGAAACCAACAACAAAAGGCTATTCGGCGGCCGAAACCGCTCGTACGTGAAAGACGCCTTCCATGCCTACATCATTCAGGGTGATAAGGCGGCCGTCAATCCGAAGAAGACGGGAACGAAAATGGCCGCGCACTTTCCCGTGGAGCTTGGCCCCGGCGAATCGGTTACGCTGAAGCTGCGGCTGACCGATCTGGAGCCCCTGGGCGAACTGGATAGCAATTCTGGAATGGTCGGAATCGTCGACTCTCCCGGGCACATCGATCGAGCCCCAGGTGTGCCGGCTGCCAACGATTTCGGCGCGGGTTTTGACGCTTTATTTGCAACCCGCCAAAAAGAAGCCGAGGACTTCTACGCCTCACGGATCCCGAAGGATTTGTCGGACGACGCGAAACTGGTCATGCGCCAGGCGTTTTCCGGCATGTTGTGGTGCAAGCAGTTCTATCACTACGACGTGCGCCACTGGCTCGACGGCGATCCGGCCGGCCCGCCGCCCCCTAAAGAACGTTTACATGGCCGCAACAAGGATTGGACGCAACTTTACAACGACGACATCGTCTCGATGCCGGACAAGTGGGAGTATCCCTGGTACGCCGCGTGGGACTTGGCGTTCCATTGCATCACCTTGGCGCTGGTCGATCCGGATTTTGCGAAGGAACAGCTAATCCTGCTGCTGCGCGAATGGTACATGCACCCGAACGGCCAATTGCCGGCGTACGAGTGGGCCTTTGGCGACGTGAACCCGCCGGTGCATGCGTGGGCCGCCTGGCGCGTTTACAAAATCGAGCGGCGCGTACGTGGCGTTGCGGATCGTGGCTTTCTCGAGAAAGTCTTCCACAAATTGCTTCTCAATTTCACGTGGTGGGTGAACCGCAAGGATCCCGAGGGCATGAACATATTCCAGGGCGGCTTTTTGGGTCTTGATAACATTGGAGTGTTCGACCGCTCGGCGCCGCTGCCGACCGGGGGCCACCTGGAACAGTCCGACGGCACGAGCTGGATGGGCATGTATTGCTTGAACATGCTGGCCATCGCCCTGGAGCTGGCGAAAGAAGACCCGGCGTATGAGGATGTGGCCAGCAAATTCTTCGAGCACTTCGTGCACATCGCGCATGCGATGAACGATATGGGCACCGAGTCTAAATCGCTGTGGGACGACACAGACGGTTTCTACTACGATGTGCTGCAGCTTCCGAACGGTGAGGAGCACTTCCTCAAGATTCGCTCGATGGTGGGGCTGACCCCGCTGTTTGCGGTGGAAACCCTGGAGCCGGAAATTGTCGACCGGCTGCCGGGTTTCAAGCGGCGCATGCAATGGTTCATCGACAATCACACCGATGTGCCGGAGCACATCGAAATGACGCAGCGATCCGGACGGGGCGTCCGCCGGTTGCTCTCGCTGGTGAATCGCAAGCAACTCAAGCGGGTCCTGGCGCGCATGCTGGACGAGACCGAGTTCTTGTCGCAGTATGGCGTCCGTGCGCTCTCGCGCTATCACCTCGATCATCCGTATGAAGTGGGTGTGGACGGGCACATCAGCCGGGTGGATTACGAACCGGCCGAGTCCACCTCCGGGTTGTTCGGCGGCAATTCGAATTGGCGCGGGCCGATCTGGTTTCCGATGAACTATCTCTTGATCGAATCGCTGCAGAAGTTCCACCATTACTACGGTGAGGATTTCAAAGTGGAGTGCCCGACGCACTCCGGCAAGGACACCGATCTGTGGCAGGTCGCGGCGGAGATTTCGCGCCGGCTGGTCCATATTTTCTTGCGCGGAAGCGATGGGCGGCGCGCGGTCGACGGAGGCGCGGAGATTTTTCAGAATGATCCGCACTGGAAAGACTTGATCTTGTTCTACGAATATTTTCACGGCGACAACGGCGCGGGCATCGGCGCCAGCCATCAAACGGGCTGGACCGGGCTGGTGGCGAAGCTGGTCGAACAGAGCGGTGAATAAAGCGCCGGAAATTCGATTCGAGCCGGCGCGGCTGGAGCACGCCGACTTGTTCGTGTCGATGATGCGGTCTTTGGAGGGCGCGGACCCGGGGACGACGCCGTTCGATGAACACCGGCGGAGGATGATTTTCGCGGAGTTCGTGAAAGACCAAACGTTTGGGCGGGCGTGGCTCATCGTCGCTGGGGAAGAACCCGTCGGCTATGTCGTCCTGACGGTTTCTTTCAGCTTTGAATACCGCGGATGCGATGCGTTTATCGATGAGTTGTATGTCGAGCCGGAGTTTCGCGGGCGGGGAATCGGGCGGCGGGCCATGGAATTTCTCGAAGGGGCTGCTCGCGAGTTGGGCGTAAACGCGGTGCATCTGGAGGTTTCTCGAGACAACGATGCGGCGTTGGAACTTTATCGCCGAGCGGGCTACGTGGATCATGGGCGCTACCTGATGACCAAGTGGCTGATTCGCGCGGGGTCCTGAATTGCCGAGCACATCCCGAAGGGGGAGAACTTGCAGACGATGAGACGGCCCGGGCTGTGAAATTGCGAAACAAACTGGAATTGCGCGCCGCGTCGCGTCTCGCAGACGTGCGGCAGCAAGCGGCTTCGGCACCTCCCTCCGTACGGAAGGAGCGACCGCCCCGGAAGCGCGTTGCGGCCGGCGGAGCCCGGACTATGGCGGCGAATGATCCGAGGGTGAAATTTGGTCGCGAAGTCTGCGGGAATCTCGAAGCGGCCGAGGCGCGTGAATGGATCGTGACGAACGGCATCGGCGGATTTGCGTCTGGGACCGTCGCGGGATGCATGACGCGCCGGTACCATGGCTTGCTCATCGCCGCGCTGCAGCCGCCGGTTGGGCGCACCCAACTCGTCGCGGGCCTGGATGAGATTGTGCGGTACGCGGGAGCGGAGTATCCGCTTGCCACGCATCAATGGACCAGCGGCGCCGTTGAGCCGAAGGGCTTTCTGAACATCCAGAGTTTCCGGCTGGAAGGCATGACGCCCGTGTGGACGTACGCGTTGGCGGACGCGCTGCTCGAAAAGCGGATC
Source organism: uncultured Acidobacteriota bacterium (assembly GCA_963735525.1). Classification (GTDB taxonomy): domain Bacteria; phylum Acidobacteriota; class Terriglobia; order Acidiferrales; family UBA7541; genus Acidiferrum. Next base: position 199,818 of record CAVTLQ010000010.1, read on the forward strand.
TTGATGCGCCAGGGCGAGAACACCACGTACGCCGAATACACCTTCGTGAGGGGGAGCGGCGCGATCGAGATGGACATGAAGGCGCTGGTGAACTATCGCGACTTCCACGGCTCGACGCATGCGGGTGACTGGCACATGCGGATCGATCCCGTCGAAGACGGGGTGAAGATCGTGGCGTTTAACGGCGCGACACCCTTTTATTTGAAATGCGCGGGTGCTGTCTGCGAGCCGCGCCACGAGTGGTATCGCGGCTGCTTCTTGCCGGTGGAGAAGGAACGCGGGCTGGACGATCAGGAAGACCACCTGTTCGCCGCTCTGTTTCGAAAGAAACTGACCGTCGGGACCAGCGTTACCTTTGCCGCCACCACAGAAGCGCAAGGCGGGGCCGACGGCAGCGACGCTCGCGCGAAACGCTCCGACCAGGAAGCAATGCTGTTCGAAACCTGGCGAGCGGGCAACGAAAAGGCCGCCGAGAGTCCGAACTGGCTCCCGCAGTTGGTGCTGGCTGCCGATCAATTTATCGTGAAACGCAGCCTGCCCGAGCATCCCGACGGCCGCAGCATTATCGCGGGTTATCACTGGTTCGGTGACTGGGGACGCGACACGATGATCGCGCTTCCCGGTTTGACGCTGGCGACCGGGCGTGCGGACGTGGCCCGGCAGATTCTGCTGGCTTTCGCTGGTTACGCCGACGGCGGCATGCTGCCAAACAATTTTCCGGATGCCGGCGGGAAGCCGGAGTACAACACCGTCGACGCCGCGCTGTGGTATTTCGAAGCGGTTCGGCAATACTTCGCCGCAACGCAGGACGGCAGGACCTTGCTGCAGCTTTTTCCCACACTTGCGGAAATGATCGATGCGCACGTAAAAGGCACACGGTACAACATTCATGTCGATCCCGCGGACGGGCTGCTGTATGCGGGCGGGCCGGGCGTACAACTCACCTGGATGGATGCCAAGGTCGGCGACTGGGTCGTTACGCCGCGCGCCGGCAAGCCGGTGGAAGTGAACGCCCTGTGGATCAATGCTCTGGAGACGATCGCGGAATTCGCGCGGCTGCTAGCGAGGCCCAGCGGAGGCTACGAAAAGCTGTCTGCCAAGGCTCAGAAAAATTTCCAGAAATTTTGGAACGAGGATCGAGGCTGCTGTTTTGACGTGATCGACGCTCCCGGCGTGGGGAACGATGCCGCGCTGCGGCCCAATCAGATTTTTGGCGTGTCGCTGCCGGTCAGCCCCTTGACCGAAGAGCAGCGGAAGGCTGTCGTCGATGTTTGCGCGCAGCACTTGCTCACCTCGTACGGCCTGCGCAGCCTCGCGCCAGGGGAGCCGGGCTATCAAGGCCACTACAGCGGCGGACCGCGGGATCGCGATGCGGCCTATCATCAGGGAACTGTGTGGGGCTGGCTGCTCGGACCCTTTGTGCTGGCGCATCTGCGCGTGTACGGCGACCGCGCGGAGGCCATGCGTTTCCTGGAGCCACTGGGGATTTCGGTGCACATGTACGGCCTGGGTACGCTGGGAGAGATCTTCGAGGGCGACGCGCCGTTCACGCCGCACGGGTGCATCGCGCAGGCATGGACGGTGGGCGAAGTCCTGCGGTCCATGCGGGAAATTCAAAGCCAGGCCGATTCTTGACGTCCGGCTAACGCGGGACTTCCGCGACCTCGTACAGTTCGATGAGCACTTTGCCCGCATCCGGCGCCGGCACGAGAAAGAAATTGACGCGAGTGCCGTCGGCTCCCGGGCGCGCCTGCGGGTAAACCGCCTCCACACCGAATCCTTCTTTTAGGATCGCCGTGGCGCGATCCACGTCGGTACAGCGATACTCCACCTGCTGAATTCCTTCTCCAAATCGTTTCAGGTAGCGGGCAATCGCTCCTTCTCCGCTCGGATCTCGGGTCGTCAAGATATCCAGGGATATCCCGGTGGGGAAGTGAAGCTCGAACTCTTCGACGTCCAGGTCTGCAGGAACGCGCGCCAGGCGCGGGTTGCCGTTGGCCTCCTTGATTCGTGCAAACGTCGCAGGGGCAACCGCGAGACCCACGGTGACTAGCGGTTGCTCCCAGACCAGGCGCGAGAATTCCCGATTGGCGAGCCAAGACGATAGAATGGGCCCGGCAAGTTCCAAGCCACGCTCGTAAAGCGCGGCTGCGGAAAGGACACGAGCGGCGGCGTCAGCAGAGCCAAGATTCGTGATGTCGAGCAGCGGCGAACTGGACATATTCGGCTCGGAAATTGTAGCGTAAAGGGGCTAACGCAAGCCAACGTCGCAAGATACAAGAAAAAGGTAACCGAAGCGCGGTCTGCTTCATCTGAAGTTCATGCCGAAACCAGTTTTGCTTACCGTTGATGACGATCCCGAGGTCTTGCGTGCCATCGAGCGCGATCTGCGGGGCCACTACGGGCAGAACTACAGGGTCATGCGCGCGGACTCTGGTAGCTCGGGCCTGGGCACCCTGCGCGAACTCAAAGCGCGCAACAACCCGGTGGCCTTGCTGCTAGCCGACCAGCGTATGCCTTCGATGGATGGCGTGGGCTTCCTGGCGGAAGCCATGAGTCTTTATCCGCAGGCCAAGCGCGCCCTGCTGACCGCGTACGCCGACACCAATGCCGCAATCGACGCCATCAACGAAGCTCGCATCCACTATTACCTGATGAAGCCGTGGGACCCGCCGGAAGAAAAGCTCTACCCGGCCCTCGATGATCTTCTCCACGATTGGACCGCGCAGTTTCGGCCGCCGTATGAAGGCATCCGCGTCCTGGGCACGCGTTGGTCTTCTCGCTCCTACGAACTGCGCGAGTTTTTGGCGCGCAACCAGGTCCCTTACCAATGGATCGATATTGAGCTGACCGAGTCCGATCCCGAGGTTCGCCGCCTGATCGAATCGCTCGGGCACGAAGCCGAGACCCTCCCACTAATCCTGTTTCCGGACGGTCAGCGCATCGCTGAGCCTTCGATGCCGGCGATCGCGGATAAAATCGGTCTGCGAACCCACGCGCAGACGAACTTCTACGATCTCGCTATCATCGGCGGCGGCCCCGCGGGTCTGGCGGCCGGCGTGTACGGCGCTTCGGAAGGCTTGCGCACGGTCATGATCGAGCGTGAGGCGCCAGGCGGCCAGGCGGGCCTCAGCTCGCGCATCGAAAACTATCTCGGTTTTCCCTCGGGTCTCTCGGGCAGCGATCTGGCGCGGCGCGCGGTGGCGCAGGCGCGGCGCTTCGACGTCGAAATCCTCTCGCCGCAAGAAGCGGTGAGCCTCCGCGTCGATGGGCCCTATCGGTACGTCAAGTTGGGCGACGGCTTCGAGATTTCCTGTCATGCGCTGCTGCTCGCGATGGGTGTTCAATGGCGCACGCTGAACATTCCCGGCATCGAGCGCTTGCAGGGCGCCGGCGTTTACTATGGCGGCGGAACTTCCGAGGCCCTGTCTTGCAAAGGCGAGACGGTGTACATCATCGGCGGCGCGAACTCCGCCGGCCAAGCGGCCATGCACTTCTCGAAATTTGCCGCCAAGGTAGTGATGCTGGTGCGCGGCGAATCCCTTGCCAGTACCATGTCACACTATCTGATCGAGCAGATTAACAAGACCCCGAACATCGAGGTTTGGACGCGAACCAGCGGTACCGAGGTCCAGGGCGACACGCGCCTCACCGGCATCACCGTGCACTGTGCGACCTCCCATGAGACGCAGCAGTTGCCCGCGTCCAGCCTGTTCATCTTCATCGGCGCGTCACCTCGTACCGAATGGCTCGGCGATCTGGTCATGCGGGACGCGCGCGGATTTATCTTGTCCGGTCCCGATCTTCTTCGCGACGGAAAGCGCCCCGCGACCTGGACGCTGGACCGCGATCCAGGCCTGCTGGAAACCAGCGTCCCCGGCATCTTTGCCGTGGGCGATGTGCGCCATGGCTCCATCAAACGCGTGGCTTCCGGCGTCGGCGAAGGCGCAGTGGTCGTTCAGTTCATCCACCAATATCTGGCCAAGGTGCAGTGACGCACGAAGGCGAAGGACGAATGACTGAAATCCCGGATAACGCCGTAAACCTGTACGGCACGCTGAAGTTGCCTTCTGAACCATCGAGCAAAGAAGTTCTTTTTGCCGCTCTTCGCAAAGTCCCCATTTTTGCGGATCTCCCCCAGGCGGACCTGGACTGGTTTGTCGAGCGAACCCACGAATTTCGTTTCGAGGCGGGCGAAGTAATGATGCGCGAAGGCCAGCCCGCCGAGCTGATGTTCGTTCTGCTGGAGGGCGGATTTCGCGCCCGCAAAGAGCACGGCCCGGCCGGCGATTCACCGGTAATCACCTCCGAGGCGCCCATGGTTACTGGACTTCTGCCGTTCTCTCGACTCAAGAGCTACGGATTGACGATTCGCGCGACCCTGCCAACCTGGGGCCTTGCCTATCATCACAGCAAGTTTCCAGAACTTCTGCAGCACCTGCCCGAGCTTTCCCAGCGACTCGTCGGCGCGCTCACCGATCGGGTGCGCACCTTCACCCAGGTGGAACAGCAAAGCCAGAAGCTTGAGGCGCTTGGCAAGCTTGCCGCCGGGCTTGCTCACGAGCTGAACAATCCCACCGCGGCGGCGCGCCGCTCGGCGAGCACTCTGCGTGAATGCCTGGCACGGTTGCGGGAGGCCGTGCGCGCTTCTTCGATCGGCATGGAGAATTGCGCACTGCTGGCAAAACGCGAAGAGGAGATTCGCGCCGCGCTCAAGCCGCCGGAATTTAAGGACGAATTCGCACGCGTCGAGCGCGAGGAAGCGATTCAAGCCTGGCTGGAAAGCCGCGATGTGAAAGACGCCTGGAAACTGGGGCCGCTGCTGGCGGAAGCGAACCTGACCGACGCGCAGCTCGAGAGTTTTGCCGACGCCGCCGGCGACTCGCTGGGTCCCGAGTTGACGCGCTTCGCAACGCTGCTGGAGATGGACCGTATTGCCGACGAGCTTGAAAACAGCACCGCGCGCATCTCCGATCTCGTTAGGGCCATCAAGGAATATTCGTACATGGACCAGGCATCCATGCAGGAGGTGGACATTGCCAAGAGCCTGGACACCACGCTCACGATCATGCATCACAAGCTCAAGCGAAGCGTCACCGTAACCCGCGAATATGCTCCTGACCTGCCCAAAGTGATGGCCTATGGCAGCGAGCTGAACCAGGTGTGGACCAACTTGATCGACAACGCGGCCGACGTCATGAAGGACGGCGGGAAGCTGGGGATCCGTGCGGTGCGCGACAACGATTATGTTCTCGTCGAAATCTCCGACACCGGTTCCGGCATTCCCGCAGCAGTCCAGTCGAGAATCTTCGAGCCATTCTTCACCACCAAGGGAGTAGGCGAAGGAACGGGTCTCGGTCTCGATATCGCCTACCGTATCATTCGGAAAATCAAGGGTCTGATTACATTCAAGTCGGTCCCGGGCGATACTCGTTTTGAAGTGAGGATTCCTATTCAAGCCGCGCGATGAACGCGGGGAGGCACGCATGCCCGACGTCTGTTCGCATCTTGATCAAATACGTCCCGTAAAGGCCAAGACCAAAGGCTGCGAGGAATGTTTGAAGATGCACGATTCGTGGGTGCACTTGCGTCTCTGTCTGATCTGCGGCCACGTGGGGTGTTGCGACTCTTCCAAGAATAAGCACGCCACCAAGCATTTCCACGCCACCAAACACCCCATCATCCGCTCCCAGGAACCGGGCGAAAATTGGATGTGGTGCTACGTGGACGAACTGATGTTCGAGGAAGGCTGAGTCTCCGGCCGCCGTCTGTTCGGCCAAGCACCTGATCCGCAAGCACTTGGCTTGCTTGCCAGTAGGGGCGCAGCATGCTGCGCCCCTATCAAGGATGGCGTAGCCGCGCAGCCGCGGTCCCATCCTGCTGCGCTTTCCCCCAGTTTTTTCTTGACAAGCGGGGTCCACCTGATGTAATATTCGCAATAAGTAATCTTGCGTAAGTCCAGCACGCGGCAAATCCACTAGCCGCGTTTTTTCTTTTTCAAGGGGGGTACGGCAGTCACCTGACACCGACCGTAAACCTCATCGAATCATGTTCTTAGCATTCCTCCCGGAAGGCCTGTACAAGACGTAAAGGCAGCAATTTCAACCGCTTACGGGCACCCGCGGGTACCAAGGATAGAATGACGCGTCATTCTTTCCTTCAAGTACGTGTCGGTGTTGGCCGAAACGACCGCAAGCACTCGGCACGCTTGCCTGTAGGGGCGCAGCATGCTGCGCCCCTACCAAGGACGGCGTAGGCATTTAGCTAGGCGCTGGTTTTGGCAGGGAAGAGCAGGGAAGCCGCGAGTGCGAGCAACAGGATCCCTGCAACCGAAAGCAAAGAAGCGACTTCCGAGATGTGCACCCAAGGCTCTGCGACCATCTTTCCGCCGATGAACAGCAGAACGAACGAGAGACCCACGGTGAGGAAGCGCAGGCGATTCAGCACCCCTGCCAGCAGGAAATACATCGCCCGTAATCCCAATATCGCAAAGACGTTCGACGTGTAGACGATGAAGGGATCCCTGGTGATCCCGAAGATCGCCGGGATGGAGTCGATCGCCAGCGTCACATCCGTAATTTCCACGACGATCAGCACCAGAAGCAGCGGCGTGGCATACAGTTTTCCGGCATTGCGGACAAAAAAGTGCTGGCCTTGGTATTCCCGCGTCACGCGAAGATGGCGATTGGCAAAGCGAAAAATGGCGTTTTGTTCCGGGTGAATTTTCTCTTTCTTGGCGAACAGCATGTGGACGCCGGCGTACAAGAGAAACGCCCCCAGCACGTACAGCACCCAGGAGAATCGCTCGATCAGCGCCGTTCCCGCCCCGATCATCGCCGCGCGCATCACCAGGGCGCCCAGGATTCCCCACTCCAGCATGCGGTGCTGCAATCGATCGTCGATCGCAAAGGTGCGGAAAATCACCAGGAACAGGAAAAGATTATCGACGCTCAGCGCCTTCTCGATCAGATAACCGGTGAAAAATTCGAGCGCGCGCTGGTGGCCCCAGTAGTGCAAAATGCCGGCGCCGAAAAGCACCGAAAGCGCGACCCACGCCACGCTGGATAGCAAGGCCTCGCGCAATTCCACTTTGTGGAGACGGCGGCTGAAGACGCCTAAGTCCAGCGCGACCGCCGCCAGCACAAAAACATTGAAGCCAAGCCAGAGAAGGGGTGTGCCCATAGCGGCGGTGCGTCGCGCGCACTAGGGCGTCGAGGCGTGTGCGTCGGTGGCGTTCAGGTTGGTCAGCTCGATTCGCGTGGTGCGTCCCCCCTGGATCGACACGGGGACATCCCACCGCAGGCGCGCGTCACCCGCGCCGGCTTCCAGGTTCAGCGTGGTGATCCAGTAGGTGCCCGCGGGCAGATTGGAGACCGATGCGCGTCCTTCCAGGTCCGTGTCCGTCTGGGCCGCCAGGTATTTCGTCTGCGCGATCTCCGGCGCCAGGCGCAGCACGCGTTTCTTGTGCTCCGCCTGCAGTTGCGACCATTTCGATTGAGGATTCACGGCCATAAGCTCAAGCTCCATGCCGCTCACCGACTCTGGGTGCGTCTGAATGAATTTTTTCAGCTCCGTCAAATACTCCTCGTATTGCTTCTTATAGCGATCGGGATTTTGTGTTTTGTCGGCATCGGTATATTTGGGCTTGGGGATGCCATGGGTCACGCCGCCGCTGTTCGTGCGCTGGTAGGCCAGCAAAAACTCGGGCACGTGGATGACGTCGTCCGGAGTGATCAGCCGGTCCATGGTGGGCGAGGTCAAGTCCAACATGTCGTGAGCTCGCAACCAGGCTTTGAGCTCCGGCGAGACTTTCAAGTCCTCGATGAACTTCTCGCGCGTGGGCAGGACCTCCTGTGATTCCACGTCTTTGGTGATGTCCGTATAGCTCTTGGTCAGCACATAAAAGGTGAACTGCCGCACCGGCTCCGGGCGTGCCGCCGTTGGCGTGATTCGTGCTGTCAGATCGATCGTGCCATTTGAACTTTGCGCGCTGGCGGCACTCGCTGCCCAAAGACAACACAGCACCACTGCAAGAAAGAAGGGGGACGCTTTTCGCATGAGCCTCATCCTAGCAGATTGGCTGCGGGCCAGGTGGTCGAAGCCCCGCGCTGTTGCGTGAAGTTGTTGCGTGAGCGCGTCTGGCGCCGGACACGGGAAGTGCCAGATTCTTGGGGCTATTGGTTTGAGGGAAATGCGGCGCTCCGGCAAGCAGGGAAGCGCATGGCGCTGGTAATCAGAAAGCGGAAGGCTGAAAAGCGAAGGCTAAAACTGCGGTCTCAATACAACCGGAAGGTCACTTCAATCGGCACGATCGTTGCTACCGGCTTCCCGCTGGGTCCGACCGCGGGCTTGAATTTCCAACCCTTGACGGCCTCGATCGCTTTCTCTTCCAGCCCCAGCCCAGGGCCTTTCACAATCGAAATGTTGATCGCGCGCCCATCCGTCGTAATCGTTACTTGCAGCACCACGGTGCCCTGATACTTGGCCTTGCGTGCTTCGTCTGAGTACTGCGGAATCGGGCAGTACAAGCAGACCGGCACGCCTACGCCGTTGACGCCGGCGCGAAACGCGCCGCCGCCTGTGCCGCCGCCTTCGCCAGGACCCAGCCCGCCGCCGGTGCCGCTCCCGATACCCGTGCCGTTGCCATGCCCCAGAGAGTCGGACAGCGCCGACGCCAGTGGATCACCAAAGGTCGACATGTTGGGGCTCGGTACCTTCAAATCCGGCGGGCCCAGCAACGACGGATCCATCGCCAGCTTGGGATTCTGATTCTCAATCTTGATCTGCGGCGGAGTAAACTGCGTCCACTTGAACTTAGGCAATTTCCCTTTGTTGACCGGAGTCAGCGTGTGATCGTTCGCGCCACCGCCACCGCCGGCCTTCTGCGCGCCCGCCGGGAGTTTGGCCACATAGGGCGAAATATCCAGCAGCGTCACATCGACGTTGCTCTTTGCCTCAGTCTTGGGGGCCAGATTCCAGATCAGTGGAATCACCAGCAAGGCAATCACTACGGCGTGAAGGCCGATCGAAATGACCTGCGTCCAGGTGAAGTTCTCGTCCTTCGACCAAATATCCTTCACCTTCACCGGCTGAATTCCCGGTGGCATGGGCGGCTGCTTGGATGGCGAAAAAAACTCCTTGACGCGGTAGCCGAATCCGCCGAAATTCGCGCCCCAATTCACGGCCAGCCGGCTGTTCATGGGGCCCTTGGGCACCGGCCGCGAGCTAAGAAATTCCTTTAGATTGTCGCGAAAGCCGCCACCATAGGTAGTGGGCATCAGCGGCGACTTGGTTTTCCCGCTTACTTTGACGGGCTTCTCGGTCAGGAACTGCTTCAGGTTCGACCAGAATCCGTCGGTCACTACGCGTTCAGGCGTTGTGAAGCTTGGTACAGCGGAGGCGGGCACCGGGACCCGCTGCTGCGCATCGCCAGCGGACGCTCCCGGCTTGTTCATATCGGGCGGCAACAAATTGGTGATGAAATGACTCGGCACCGTATTCCCCTAAGCAATAGACGCAACAGTGCGTCTTCGGTGTCCCTCGCAGGATACGATTCGGGCGGGACCGGATTGGTTGCACCCCGTACCGGCTGACACCTGCTGCTGTTCATTGTAACATACGTATTCGCGCTGCATTCCGATGTTTCCCGCCCGCCACTTGAGGGAAATAACGGCACAGAAGGGAATCGCATCGATCGATCCATGGCCGAGCCACTCGAACTGAAGAAAACGCTCAACCTGCCTAAAACGGATTTTCCCATGAAGGCGAGTCTTCCGCAAAACGAGCCCAAACAGCTCGCCGCGTGGCAGGAGTCGCATCTCTACGAGCGTATTCTGGAAGTACGGAAAGGCAAGCCGCTTTTCGTCCTGCACGACGGGCCGCCGTATCCGACGGGCGAAATTCACCTCGGCACCGGCCTCAACAAGATTCTGAAAGACCTGGTCGTCAAGACCAAGAGCATGGCCGGGCACTACGCCCCTTACGTGCCGGGCTGGGATTGCCATGGTTTGCCCATCGAAACGCAGGTCGAAAAAGAGCTCGGCGGCAAGGGCAAAGTTCCGCCGGCGGAGTTTCGGCGTTTGTGCCGCGAATTTGCCGCGCGCTTCGTCGAACAGCACAAGAAAGATTTCAAGCGTCTGGGCATTTTCGGCCGATGGAACGATCCGTATCTGACGATGAGCTTCGACTACGAAGCGATCATCGCGGGCGCGTTCCTCGAGTTCATGGAGAAGGGTTACGTGTACCGCGGCCGCAAGCCGGTCTATTGGTGCATGTTCGACTCCACGGCGCTCGCCGAGGCGGAAGTTGAGTACGAGGATCACGTCAGCCCGTCGATCTGGGTAAAGTTTGCCGTCGCTGGCGGCGGCCAGGGCGAAGCCTCCAAAATCGGCAGCGACGTCAGCGCTGTTATCTGGACCACGACACCCTGGACGCTGCCGCACAACCGCGCCCTCGCGTTTCACCCCGATTTCGAGTACGTCATCGTCGAAACCGAAAAGGGCAACCTCCTGCTAGCCGCCGAGCGCGTCGCTGCTCTCCAAGCCGAGTGCGGGATCCAGGAAGCTCGTGTGCGCGCGACCTTCAAGGGCCGCGATTTCGAGGGCATGAAGTTCCAGCACCCCTTTCTGCCGATTCAAGTGCCCGGAATTCTGGCCACCTACGTAACCCTCGATCAGGGCAGCGGCATCGTGCATACCGCCCCGGGTCACGGCGTGGACGACTTCAACTCCGGCCAAAAATACGGTCTGGAAATCTATGCCCCCCTCGATGATCGCGGCGTCTACCTCGAGGGCTTGCCCGAATACAAGGGCAAAAACGTTTTCGCCGCCAACCCGATCATCGTGAAGCTTCTCGGCGACCGCGGCGCGCTTCTCGGCCATCACGAGTACAAGCACAGCTACCCGCACTGCTGGCGCTGTCACAATCCGGTGATTTTCCGCGCCACCGAGCAGTGGTTCATCAAAATGGATCAGGCGGCCCACGGCGCGAACATCAGCCTTCGCCAAGAGACGCTCGAGAAAATTCGCGGCGTGAAGTGGATCCCCGCCTGGGGCGAAGATCGCATGTACGAAATGATCGCTGAGCGCCCGGACTGGTGCGTCTCGCGCCAGCGTTTCTGGGGTGTGCCGATCATCGTTTTCTACTGCGACGCTTGCGGCACACGCCTGGAAGACTTCAACGCGCTGCGCAACGTCGTGAAGTGGTTCGAGAAGGAAGGCGCCGACGCCTGGTACAAGCACTCGCCGGAAGAGCTCTTGCCCCCGGGAACCACGTGTTCCTGCGGCGCTACCTCCAAATGGCGCAAGGAAAACGACATTCTGGATGTGTGGTTCGATTCCGGCTCTTCACACTTGGCGGTGCTAAAAGGCCCCGAGTGGCCCGCCGACGTCTACCTGGAAGGTCCGGACCAGTATCGCGGGTGGTTTCACAGTTCGTTGCTGATCGGCATCGGCATTCACAACAACCCTCCGTATCGCAGCGTGGTCACGCATGGCTGGACGCTGGACGAGAAGGGCCAGCCGATGTCGAAATCTCTTGGGAACACGCTGTATCCCGCGGAGATTTGCGAGCGCTGGGGAGCCGATTTGCTGCGCCTGTGGGTCGCGTCGGTGGAATATCAAGCCGACGTGAAGATGAGCGAGCGCGTCATGACCCAGCTCAGCGAGGCCTATCGCAAGATTCGCAACACCTTCCGCTACGGCCTCAGCAATCTATCGGACTTCGATCCCTCGCGCGACGCCGTGCCCGACGATCAGCTGGACGAAATGGATCGCTGGATGCTCGAGCGCACCGCCGACCTGGTGAAAAAGTGCCGCGACTGGTACGCCGCCTACGATTTCCATCGCGTCTACCACGCCATTCACGATTTCTGCGTCGTCGATCTCAGCGCCTTCTACTACGACGTGTTGAAAGACCGCCTGTACACCAAGGCCGCCAAGAACAAATCGCGCCGCTCCGCGCAAACGGCGGTCTGGAAAATCACCAGCGCCCTGGTCCGCCTCATGGCCCCGATCCTCGTGTTCACCGCCGAGGAGATCTGGAAATACCTGCCCAAAGTGCAAGGCGACCCCGACAGCGTCCACATGTCCGTGTTTGCTGACGAACAAGATCTGCGCACTGGGATCTCTCCCAGCAAGATCGCCGTCTTGGAGCTCTTGTCCAAAGTGCGGTCCGAAGTTCTGAAAGCGCTGGAAACCGCGCGCAACGAAAAGAAAATCAATTCCGGTCTGGAAGCGAAGGTCTTGCTCAACGCCGAGCTCGAACTGAAAGCCAAGCTCAAGCAATACCTTTCGGTTCTTCCCGGCCTGTTCATTGTTTCTCAGGTTGACTTCCTGACTGCCGGGGCAGGGGACTTCCGTTCCGAAGTGATCCCAAACCTGGAAGTGACTGTTCTGAAGGCCGACGGAGTAAAGTGCGAGCGTTGCTGGAACTACTCAACGCACGTCGGCGAGAATCTGCGCTACCCGACCTACTGCGAGCGTTGCAGCGAAGCCCTCGCGGAAATCGAAGCGAAGCCCGCCCCGCCGGCCGCGCAGGGCGCCTGATCGTGTCTCTCTTCGATTCACTTTGGCAGCGGCAGTTAGCACGGCAGGAGACGCAACCTTGATCATCCCCGGACGCTTGCGATGGCTCTGGCTCACGCTGGGGGTGGTCTTGCTCGACCGCGCCAGCAAAGCCTGGTTTGAAGCGCAAACCGCCGAAGGCTGGCGCCGCGAGCTCATTCACAATTTCGTTTATCTCGTTCACAGCCGCAATCCCGGCATCGCGTTTGGCGTTTTGTCGGACTCCCCGTCTCCCTGGACCCGCATCCTGCTCATCGGGGGTTCTCTGCTGGTGATCGGCGCGCTCGGCTGGCTCTTCGTCGCCGGGCACAGCGGCGGGCCGATGACGGCCGCGGGCTTGGCGTTGCTCCTGGGCGGCGCCGCCGGAAACGTCACCGACCGCATCGTTCGCGGCGCGGTCACGGACTTCTTCGAGGTCTGGCTGGGCTCCTACCACTGGCCCGCCTTCAACGTCGCCGACTCTGCCATCACCATCGGCGCCGCGCTCATCATCCTCGACGTCCTGTTCGGCGCCAAACACCACGCCCCCGAAGTCTCCAAAGAACAAGCCAGCTGAGGGCTCAAAAACCCGCAAGCACTTGGCTTGGTTGCCAAGTAGGGGCGCAGCATGCTGCGCCCCTACCTGGCAACCAACGATCCGCTCAAATCTTCCGGCGTTACCCCGGCCTGATTTGCAGGTTAAAATCTCCCCGTGCACTCCCTCAACCGCGCGTCCCTCCACGACTTCGTCGTTTCCGACAGCGAAGCCGCCCACCGCCTCGATCGCATCGTCACCGCCCACTTCCCGGATCTCAGCCGCACCCGCGTCCAGGAGCTGATCGCCGCCGGACTCATCCTCGTCGACGCTCGCGCCGTGAAAGGCTCGCAGCGTCTGCGCGGCGGCGAGCGCATCACTGTCGAAGTCCAACCCCGCCCGCCAATCCATGCCGAAGCCGAATCCATCCCCCTCGACATCCTCTACGAGGACGACGATGTGGTCGCCATCAACAAGCCCGCGGGCATGACCGTCCACGCCGGTGCCGGAAACGCTCGCGGCACGCTGGTCAACGCGCTGCTCGGCCGCGGCCAGGCGCTCTCTCAGGGTGCAGATGTCCTCCGCCCCGGCATCGTCCATCGTCTGGATAAGGACACTTCCGGCATAATTCTCGTGGCGAAAAATGACGCCGCCCACGCGAAACTCGGCGAAGCCTTCCGCCAGCGCAACGTCAAGAAAACCTACATCGCGTTGATCCACGGCCTTCTCAAAGAAGACCGCGGCCGCATCGATCTCGCTATCGGCCGCGATCCAAAGCGCCGGGTGCGCATGGCTGCGCGCCGCAACGCCGCACTAGCCAACGCGCGCGAAGCTCGCACGGACTGGCGCGTCCTCGCCCGCATCGACACGACAACCCTCGTCGAGGTCCAGCTTCACACCGGCCGCACGCACCAAATCCGCGTGCACTTCTCGGCGCTTCATCATCCGGTGGTGGGCGACACTCTCTACGGCGCGGCGGGACATTTGCGCGCCGGCAAAGTCGCTTTACCTCCCCTCGGCCGCAACTTTCTGCACGCCGCAAAGCTCGGCTTCACCCAGCCGCGCACCGGCGCTTGGATCGAATTGCGCGCTCCCCTGCCACCCCATCTGCGCGCTTTCTTGCAGCAGCTCACCGACGCCGCCGGCGAGGCTCCCACCCGAATTGACGCTGCGCTCTCCGCGTACCTATAATCAAGGCACATGCGACGGGGACTCATCTTTGCTTTAGCAGCCGCGCTACTGCTCACCGCCGTGAGCGATCGCGCGCAACAACCCTCCAGCCCCTCGGCTGCGCCGCCACCGCAGCAACCCCAGCAGGCCGAACCCAATCCGCAAAATCAGAGCCCGCAAAATCAGGGCCCGCAAAATCAGGGAAGGATCACCCAGACCGTCACCCTCGTCGACGTTCTCTTCACCGTCCTCAACCGCCGCAACAAGCTCGTTCCCGACCTCGAGAAGGACGACTTCAAAATCTTCGACGAAAAGACTCTCCAGTCCATCCGTTATTTCAGCAGGCAGACCGATCTCCCCTTGCGCATCGGCTTGCTCATGGACACCTCCAACAGCATCCGCGACCGCCTCAAGTTCGAGCAAGACGCCGCGACTTCGTTCCTTTTCAGTGTCCTCCGCCGCAACAAAGATCAATCCTTCGTCATGACCTTTGACGACGAGCCCAACATCATCCAGGGGTTCACTGACGACCCCGGCCGCCTCCGCGATGAAATCGTCAAGACCCGCGCGGGCGGCGGCACCGCGGTTTACGACGCGATCTATACCGCCTGCGAGAAGGAGCTCAGCCATCCGCCGCGGCCACCCGGCGATCAGCCGGACGTCGTTCGCCGCGTCATGATCGTCATCAGCGATGGCGACGACAATCTATCGACTCACACGCGCTCCGAAGCCATCGAATTGGCGCAACGCTTCAGCGTCGTCATTTACACCATCAGCACCAGCACCCAGTGGATTCAGCTTTCGCAGACCGACCCGAACAAGATTGCCGACCGCAAATACCATCTCACCGAAGGCGACAAAATCCTCCAGGACCTGGCCGATGAGACCGGCGGCCGCGCCTTCTTCCCCTATCACGTCGATGACCTCGATCAATCCTTCCAGGACATCGGCGACGAGCTCCGCAACCAATATTCCATTGCCTACATTCCCACCAATTCCGTTCTCGACGGGCGCTACCACAAAATCCGCATCGAAGTGCCCGACCACAAGGGCTATCAAGTCCGCGCCCGCCGCGGCTACTTCGCCAGGGCCAATTCCGTCCCTCCCGCCAGCCCCAATCCCGCCGCCACCTCGAAATAATATGGAGCACACGTTGCGCAGTGCTTCGCGCAACAGTGAGTCAAGGCGGCGGCCAGCCTGCCTGCGCAGGCAGGCCGCCGCACTCCACATGCCTATGTGTTCGGAGGATTACTTCGACATGTCCCGCAGCAGCACCGCGTCCGACTCTGAGTGCCCGCGTTCGACCGCGATCTTCGAGCCGTCCGGCGAAAACGCAAACTCCACGATCTTCTCGGCCGTGAAGTGCGTCAGCGGATGGTACGCAGAGCC
This sequence comes from uncultured Acidobacteriota bacterium, assembly GCA_963735525.1. GTDB lineage: Bacteria > Acidobacteriota > Terriglobia > Acidiferrales > UBA7541 > Acidiferrum. The sequence goes on from CAVTLQ010000010.1 coordinate 215,454, forward strand.
GTCCAGCGGCTGCGCCCATAGATTGTCGACACCTTTTTCACGAACCGTATAAATCACCGCTTTGCCATCCGGCGAAAAAGCCAGCGGCGGCGACGCCCTCTGATCCACATCGTGATACGCGGTCTTCTTGTCTTCGATGGTATAGAGGTTGAGGATCAGCCTGTGATCAAGTTCGCGAACATCGAGGCTGGCAACCGCCTTGCCGTCGGGCGATAGCGTCCACGGGCCTTCCGTCGAGTCCTCGACCGTCTCCACACGTCCACCTTCGATCGGCAGGCGCTTCAGCGCCTTATGATCGGCCTCGTCAATGTAATAAAGCCACTTTCCATCTTTCGAGCACTCGGGATCGCTTTCGTTCAGTCCGGAGGTAAGCTGCTTTTCGTTCGCTCCGGTGATGTCGATACGCCAAAGATTGAGGGCTGCGGGTCGCGCTCGCCCAAGCGAGCGGAACACGATATATCGCCCGCTGCCGCAGGATGCCGCGGTATCCGAAGGATGTTTTGCATCGGAAAATACCACGTTCTCGCCACCGCTTGCGCCCACCAGTCGAATGTCTCCGGCCTGCGGAATAACCAGCCGTCCGTCGGCCATCCAGTCCCAGCCCCGGATGGGCACGTTGGACATCAGCGGCACAATGCCCACGGCATCCGGCGCCGTCGCTGATGCGACATCCAGTTCAAATTGGATCGAGCTCTGAGTTGCCACCAGGCTGCGACCATCGGCGGCAACACTCGGGTGCGAATAGTTGTTGGTGTCGGTCGTCAACAGCCGGAACGCGCCGTCCGGATAGCTCAGAAATCCCAGTTGACGGCGATACAGGCCCTTCTCCGCCAGCGCCGACGAAACTACCAACCCGCCGGAGTTTCCCAGCCACACCGGATCGTAGTAAATGCGATCGCTGGTGATCGCTACTTCCTGCTGCTTGCCTGTAACCGCATCCACGGCCAGCAACCCCCCCAGCGCATTATTCCCCGGCTGCACGATCGGGATGGTGATCGTCTTGCCATCCGGCGACCACACCGGAACGCCGCTGTCGGTCGATATCGGCGTGTTCGTGAACACCGCGTGATCCGGCGAACCGTCCGCATGCGCGATCAGCAGATCGTAATTTGGCGTGTCGTGATGCTCCCGCAGATACGCGAAGCGCTGGCCATCCGGCGAAAACGTAATCGGGCTGTCCACGTCGCGCACCAGCAGGCGTGGCGTTCCGCCAAGCATCGGTGCGGAATACAACGTCGCAATGGTGTGCTCGGCTTCATCCCTGCGCACGCAGTAGATGTAGTTGGCATCCGGCGAAAAGGTCAGCCCGGCGTAGCGTGTGGCCGCGGGCGGCACCAGTTGCGTATTGCTGCTGGTGGGAATGTGCCGCAGCCACAGCGATTGCAGCCCGTCTTCGTCCCGCACGTGCAGCAGGTATTTTCCGTCCGGCGAGAGCGCCGCCAGCGACACGTGCCCGTTGTTTGTCAGGTTCTCGATGGAAAAATGCTCGAACGGTACGTGCGTTGTATCCTTTACGAGCGAATAGATGCCGAACGCCGCCGCCGCGCCGACGATCGCGACCAACGCGATGGTCAACCCCGCTCCCAGTTTGTTTTTCCGCGCCGCCTCGACCAGCACCGTGCCGCTCGACTTCGGCCCAGGCTGCGCCGCTTCCGGGGCCGCGGCCTCGGCTGCCGCCAGCGTCCCGCTTTTTGCTGCAGCCCGTATTGTCGAAGACGCCGCCGCCGTGCGGCCCGACTCCGTCTCCCGCTGCAGGCGCTTCAGATCCCCGCGAAGCTCCGCGGCAACTTGGTACCGGCAGTCGCGGTCCTTTTCCAGCGCCTTATTCAGAATGCGCTCCAGTTCTGGGGGCACCGCGGGATTCAGCGTCACCGGCGCCACCGGCGCATTGTGCAAAATGTTGTCGAAAACCACCGCGCTGGTGGACCCGGGGAACGGCTGCTTTCCCGTCACCATTTGATACAGCACCGCTCCCAGCGAAAACAAATCGCTCCGTCCATCCAGCTCTTCGCCCCGCGCCTGCTCCGGCGACATGTAGGAAATCGTGCCTACCGCGGTTCCCGGGCTGGTCAGCAGCTGGGTCGAATCGCCAATCGTTTCGCCCCCAAGGCTTTCATTTTTCTCGCGCAGCAGCTTGGCCAGTCCGAAGTCCAGAATCTTCACCGCGCCGCGTTCGGTCACAAAGATGTTCGCCGGCTTGATGTCCCGGTGCACGATTCCTTTCTTGTGCGCCGCATCCAGCGCGTCGGCAAGCTGAATTCCGATCTCGACCGTTCGTGGGATCGCCAGGGCAGCCCCCGCCAGCATTTTGTCCAGCGGCTGGCCTTCTAAAAGCTCCATCGCGATGAAGGTTCGTCCCTCATTCTCTTCGATGGCGTGGATGGTGCAGATTCCCGGGTGGTTGAGCGCCGACGCCGCCCGGGCCTCGCGCAAAAATCGCTCCTCCGCCGTCACATCGCGATCCTTTTTCTCCGGCAAAAACTTCAGCGCCACCCGCCGGCCCAGCTTGGTGTCCTCCGCCTCATACACCACACCCATGCCGCCTCCGCCGACCTTGCGGAGAATCCGGTAATGCGCGATGAGCTGACCGTCCACAGTGTTGAATGAAAGAGAGATGGTAGACGCTACGCCCAACTCGGTCAATCGCTCAAGAGCCCGGGCGTTACCTCTAGAGGGTGTCTCATAAATGCTTTTCAGGTGATCGGAGCTTTAGCTCCGGCATCAGAATCGCACTGTCATGGGGCTCTAGCCCCTGAGGAAAGCCTCTTGGTCGGCTGGGGGATTTATCAGATGGCCTCCAGCCTGCTAGGAAACTGAATCCGAAAGCTACGCGGGAATTCTCTGGCGCCTGATGAAACGTCTCGGCGAATTTTTCCGCAGTCTCCTACGGACGATCGGCGGGGACCACGCGAAATTGGCGTTTTCCCTCGATCCGATACGTCGCGAAGTCCGCGTAGTCGACGGTCAGAATGACGGATAGAGATTCTCGTTTCGCCAAGTAAACCAGCGTGGCATCGGCGAAATCCATTGGGCGATCCCAGGAACGGGACATCAAATCGTGCACCTTGGGCAGCTCGTTATGTTCGAGGGTGCCCAGGACCAACGCTCCGGAGCGCACGAACCTCCATGCCCCTTCCATCTCCCTCTGCGTGTCCCCCACCAAGTGAAACAACTCGGTCAAGACCGCCTCCGAGGTCAGCAGAGGAAGGCGCAGTTGCCCGAAGGCGTTCACGCATGCCTTGTGCCAACGATCGGACTTGTCCAGGAGCGCCAAAATCGCACCCGTATCGATCAGCGCGTTAGCGGGCATGGCGTTTGCGCAGGCGCCCGCGAACCGCCTCGCGCGCCGTCTCGGCGCGGCGGGAATTGCCGGCGGCCAAAACTCCGAAGCAGCTCGCGGCAGCAGCGTGAAGTCTGCGCTGCGCCTCGTCTCCCTCGGTGTCCACATCATTTTTCTTCAGCCAATCGCGGACCGCTAAGTCCAGGATCGACGACACCGGCACTTTCCGCAGACGCGCTTTCTGTTCCAACTCCGTTTTGAGTTCCTCCGGCAGCCGCCAGCTATACACTTCGGTCTTCATGCACCACATTGTAGTGCATCGGCGCCTCGTTCGGCAATCCCGTTGTGACGCCTTTGCCCAAGAAGTTGATAAAGCGCCCGTGGAGTGCGGCGGCCCGCCGCCTTTACGGTCGCCAAACCAACATCAATCTATGATTTTGAGAAGCGCGACGTTCCTGAGGCGAGAATTGACGTACCGAAACGAGTCACCAGTCACGAGGCACAAGTCACTTCTGCCTCTCAGCCCTTCGGTGCGTAATACCCCTTCCGCGCCAGCACCTTCAGGTCGTGGTTGGACATATCCACCTTGATCTTCCGGAATTTCCCGTCGTGCGTCGTATTCGTCGGGTAGTAGCCCAGGGTGTACTGGCTCCGCAGCTCTTCGGAGATCTGGTCGAACGCTTCCGCCAGATGCTTCTCGGAGTTCGCAACGATCATCCGCCCGCCCGTCTCTTCCGAGATCTTGTGGGCCACGCCGGGGTTTCCGCCGAAGTGCGGGTCGGCCACCAGCAAGATATGAATGACCGTGTCGGTACGCTGCGCCGCTTCGACCGCTTCCTCAAGCCGCACCTTGCTGCCCTCATCCTGCGCGTCGGACACGATCACAATGGCTTTGCGTCCGGCCTCGGTGTTTAGCTTTTCGTTGCAGGCAAGGTAGATCGCGTCATACAGTGCCGTGCCGGTGACGTGCGACGTGGGGACCGGCCCCGGATTGATCATCCCGCCGCCCATCGGCGTATTGATTCGCGTTTTCCGGATTGCCCGATCGAGCTGCCCGCGGTCGTCGGTGAAGTCGGACAGCAGGTCCACGTCGGTGTCGAACGACATCACCAATGCTTCGTCGCCCTTCCGCAGCACCCGGTCCATGAAGCGGCCGCCCATATCCTGAATCGCCCCAAGCATGAATTGTTCGCTTCCCGAGGTGTCCAGAAGCAACGCCATCGTGATCGGCAGCGTCACTTCTTTGGAGAAGAAGGCGATTTGCTGGTCTTGTCCGTCTTCGGAGATCTTGAAGTCTTCCTTCTTCAGGTCCGTGACGATTCGCTTGTTTTTGTCGCGCACGGTCACGAACAGGTTCACCAGGTTGACCTGCGTGCGAATGACTGGGGCCTGCGGAGTGGCCTCTTGGGCCGATGCAGGCACGGCCAACGCCACCAAGGCCCCCGCGAGGCAGGCGGCTAAAAGCTTATTCACAGAACGCATGTATACTTTCCTTGACAAGAGATACCCGGCCAGAAATCACTCGCAGCTGGGATGCTTCCGCTACCCTAGGATGCTGCGGAACGCCACGATGGATGCGTGGTTCTGCCCGCTGGAGTCGGCTGAAACCAACAGAAGTTTGGCCTGAGGACCATGAAAAGTCTACGAAAAACCGTTATGCGGACCTGCGCCGCGCTCCTTCTGCCCTTACCGTTCTACCTTGCCGCCCAGGCTCCGCCGCCCGCCGCCCAGCCCCCGCGGGCTTCGGCGCAGGACCCTCGCCCGCCCGCCGCCGCTCCCTTGAGTGACGCTCAGGCCAGAATCACCGTCAATTCCAGCCTGGTCATCCTGCCGGTCACCGTCAAGGACCGCCACGGCGAGCTCGTCCCCGATCTGAAGCGCGACGACTTCCGCGTCTTCGAGGACAAAGTCGAACAGACGATCGACGTCTTTACCGCCGAGGCTTTTCCCCTGTCGATGGTCGTGCTTATCGACAACGACCTGAAAGACAAGGACGCCGAGAAGGTGCAAGCCAGCCTGGAAGCCATCGTCGGCGGTATGAGCGCCGAAGACGAGGCCTTTGTCTGCCGCTTCGATCAGTTCTTCCACCAGGGCAAAGGCTTCACAAACGACCCAGACAAACTTTCCACAGAGCTCAAGCGCACCAACTTGGACACCGAGCCAAGCGTGGATGTTCCGGGTGGTCCGTTTAACGGTCCCACCATCAACAATCACTCGATCGTCGATCAATCCTCGATCGACAGGTCCACGCAGATCATCAAGGGCCAGCCAACCAAGGCTCTGGACGATGCCGTCTACAACGCCGCGGCGCTCCTCCGCGATCGCCCGCGCAGCCGCCGGAGGATCATTGTTCTGATTTCGGACGGCGTCAACGGCGGAAAGAAGTTCAATACCTTCACCTACGACAACGTCATCAAGACCCTGCTGCACGACAATATCTCTGTCTACAGTGTCGCCGTTCCCAGCGCCTATCTGGAGCGCAAGATTTCCCCCATCGATCGGACCGTTTCCCCGCTGATCCGCTATGCCAACGATTCCGGCGGCGAAATCTTTCACGCCACCAAAGAGCACTCAATGGAAGAGTTCTATTCCCGGCTCACCGAAGAAGCCCGCCATGAGTACACCTTGGCGTACGTTCCCCGCGGCACCGACCGCAGCTCGGATTACCACACCATTGAAGTCCGCGTGGAACGCGAAAACGTGGGAGTGACAACCCGCGAAGGCTACTTCAGCGGCCAAATCCCGGTAGCCAAGTCCCCCTGATCGGTTCCCTGGCCGATTTCTTCCATTTTGCGCGGATTATTCTTGACACTGCCACTTCTCGCTCGTATATGAAGCGAAGGGGTCGCCAGTGACAACGCTGGCGAGCTCCACTGCCACGGCGAGGAGATCGTTAATGAAGAAAAAGGCCAAGAAGGACGAAAAGGTTCCCAAGAAGGGCAAGTAGACCCGTCATTGCCGTTTCAAGAGAAGAGGGCGCCGCGGATCGCGGCGCCCTTTTTTCACGGTCGGTCGTTCAGACCGAACACGGCAGTTCGTTCAGACCGAAAGCGCTTCCTCGTACGCGGGGCAGATCGGCTCATACGCGCAATTCCGGCACGCGAACCCCGGCTTGGGAGAGAATTCTCCGGCGCGAATATCCGCCGCCACTTCCTGCACGATCTTCTGCGCGTCGTCGAGCTGCTTTGCGCCTCGCGTGGTGACCTGAATCTGATTGTTCTGCAAGTAGTGGAACGCCAGCCGCACCGGATTCAGTTCCAGAATTTCTTTCGCCGCCAGGGCGTAGATGCTGAGCTGCAAATCCTTCCGCGCGTCGGCGTCCTTCCTCGGTTTCCCGGTCTTGTAGTCCACGATCTCGACGTCGTTGCCTCCCAGGGAATTGATCTGGTCCATTCGCCCGTTGATGATCACGTTGTTCTCGAGCGGCAGCTCAAACGCTTTCTCCTGTTCGCGAACTACAGGTTGTGCCTCGAGAAGAGCCGCATGGAACGCGCGCAGTTGCTCGATTCCGTCTTTCTTGTACTCTCCTTCTTGATAGTCGTCCTCGAACCCCGCCGACGTCCATTCCGTCTCGAAAATTCGCACCACTTCCTCGAAGGGCAGCTTCGCGCCGCGCCGCAATTGTTCGACGAACCGCTTGATCGTTGTATGCATCACGCTGCCAAAGCTCAGCGTCGCCCGCGGTCCTTCCTTCAGCGACCACAGCCGCGCGAACAAATACTGCTGCGGACATTTGCGGTAGTTGTCCAGGGCGGAAGGGCTGAGAGTAAGCGGCTCGGGCGAAGGCGGATGAAAGGTTTCGGCCCAATCCGCAATCCTGGAAAAAATGCGCGGCCGCTGCGACAGGGAAGGAAACGGGAACATTCCGCTGCCCACGCCCTTATCGGTTACTGCGTTTTCTTCCCGCGGGCGCACCTTCGGCGCAATCTGCAACACATCGCGGCGCCTCACCGCCGGCTCCATCAAGATGTCTTCGATAAACGTCGGCACCTTCCCCTTTTTGTCCGTCAGCGTCGTGATGGTCAGCTTTCGCTTTGCGCGCGTCAGCGCTACGTAAAATAACCGGCGCTCTTCTTGAATATGAAATTGTCTGGCAGGCAATTCCTCTTTCATCAGGTTTACGGGAAACTCGAACAAAGGCGACCTCTCGCTGGACGGAAAGCACTTGTTGTTCACGCGCAACAAGAACACGTGCGGAAATTCCAGCCCTTTCGCGCCGTGTACGGTCATGAGCTGCACCGCGTCACTGGGCGCGTCATCGTCCAGGCAGATCACGCCGCGAGCCTGCTCGAAGTAGTCGAGATACTCCAGAAATTCCGGCAGCGATCGGGTATCGCTCTTCGGCTCCCAGCCTTTCAGAAACTGCGCCAGCTGAGTGACGTACCGGCGGTCGCGCGCGCCGGCCAGTTGCGGAATTTCCAGCCATTCGATCAACGTGTCGAGAATTTCTCTGGCGCTGCGTCGCTTCAGCATCTTTCGCTGCGCGCCCGCAAATTCGAGCAATTCGCTGACCGTGGAAGCCGCCGGATCGAACGGCAACTCCGATTGCGGCGATTGCAGCGCATCGTAAAGGGAAGTGCCGCGCTTCTTCCGCGCACGTTCCGCGAGGCGCACCAGGTCCGCGGCTTCCAGATGCCACGCCGGTGCCGCCAGCACCCGCGCGCACGCAATGTCGTCGTGAGGCTTGGCGATCAGCCGCAGGTAGGCCAGCACGTCGCGCACCAGCGGGTGCTCCAGGATCGATAATCTGGTAATGACAAAGGGAATCTTTCGCCGGGAAAGATCTTCCACCAATCGATCGCGATGCGCGTGCTGCCGGTACAGGACCGCAAAATCGCGCCATGGAGTTCCCGCGGCATGCAATCGTTCCAGTTCTTTGGTGACCCACAGAGCTTCCTCATCCTCGTTCGCCAGTTCGACGATGCGGATGCGCTCGCCTTCCGGATGAGTTGGCGTCAGCACCTTGCACGGAAAATCCGAGCTGACTTCGTTTTGCGCAATTACCTGCGTGGCCACCCGCAGGATATTCGGCGTGGAGCGATAGTTTTCCGTCAGCGTCACGCGAAACGGCGTCGAATCCTGCCCGGTCTTCCACCCCGCAAAGCGTTCCAGGAAAAGTTTAAAGCTGCCGAACGAAGCCCCACGAAACCGGTAGATGGCCTGATCGTTGTCTCCGACCACCACGATATTTCGCGGCTCCGCCGACAGCAGAAGCATCAGCTCCAGTTGCGCGATGTTCGTATCTTGAAATTCGTCCACCAGAATGTGCTTGAAGCGTTGTTGCAAGCGCGCCCGGAGGGCGGCATCGTTGCGCAGCAGCGCAACGGTCCATGTGATCAGAGAGCCGAAAGAGAAATATTTCTTTTCGTTGAGCAGCTCTTCGCTGGCTTTGTAGGCGCGTGCGATTTCTTTTTGCAGCGCCACGTTTTCGGCGCGCTCGGCGTAGGCGTCTTCGTCGAGCAGTTTTCGCTCCGCCAGCAGGTCATCTTCGAGTTGGTCGGCATAGCGCTGGTAATCTTCACTGGAGACCAGTTCGTCCTGGCAGCGCGAGAAAAACTGCAGGAAATCCCCCAGGAATTGCCCGGGCTCGGCGAGGCGGCGATATTTTTCCAGTTTCAGGCGCGCCATGTTGCGGCGCAGCAGAATCCAGTGGTCCACGTCCTCGAGCACCGTGACTTTCGGGTCGATTTCCTTCAGCAGCGTTTCGCAGAAGGCGTGAAACGTGGCCATCGTCACTTCCTTGCCGCGCTCGCCGCAGGTTTTTACGACCCGCGACTTCATTTCCCCGGCGGCTTTCTTCGTATAGGTGAGCCCGAGAATATTTTCACCGGCCAGAGACGCGTCGCACTGCAACAAGTGCCGGATACGCTCGGTGATCACGCGCGTCTTTCCGGTCCCGGCGCCCGCGATGACCAGCAGGGGCCCTTGGCCGTGGGTGATGGCGTGCTGCTGCGCGTCATTCAGGTTCAGCGCGCTGTCATCGAGCGGCTCGAGGTCAAAAAGTGTGCGCATCGTTTCGAAAAGGTTAGCGGATTTCAGGGCGAATAGGAAGCGAAACGGACGATTCCGAGAATGGATTCGAGTATCGCCTTGCACGGGAAGCGCTTATGATTCGCCACCGGGCGAACGGTTGCGTGCAAGATTCCGGCCGGCAAGGCCGTGCGGTCTAAAAAGAGGAAACCATGGGCAAGTTCTGGAAGGTGTTGTTTTCCGCGCTGGTCTGCGTGGGTGCGGCCCGCGCTCAGGAATACGACGCGATTATCCGGGGAGGCACGCTGTACGACGGCACCGGCGCCGCCCCCACCACGGCTGATGTTGCGATTCGGGGCGACCGCATCGCTCGCGTCGGAAAACTTGACGGTGCGCGTGCAACCGTGGAGCTCAACGCAAAAGGCCTGGCAGTTGCGCCGGGTTTCATCAACATGATGAGCAGCGAGGAAACTTTGTTCGCGGACGGCCGCTCGCAGAGCAATATCCGCCAGGGAGTCACACTCGAAGTTTTCGGAGAAGGCGAGTCCATGGGACCACTGACTCCGGACATGCAGAAATACTTCCAGGCGCGACAGGGGGACATCCGCTACCCGATTACCTGGACGACGCTGGCGCAGGGCCTGGAAACACTCGCGCATCACGGTATCTCCTGCAACGTAGCTTCGTTCATGGGCGCGGCAACCATCCGCGAGAATGTTCTGGGTTTTGCCGACCGCGCGCCGACGCCCAGCGAACTTGCCCAAATGCAGGAGCTGGTGCGCCAAACGATGAAGGAGGGCGCCCTCGGCGTCGCCTCCGCTCTGATCTATGCGCCCGGCGCTTACGCGAAGACGGACGAGCTCATCGCCTTGGCGCAAGCCGTCAGTCCTTACGGCGGGATCTACATCTCGCACATGCGGAGTGAAGGAAACCAATTGATCCAGGCGGTAGACGAGCTGATCCAGATCGCCCGCACCGCCCAGGTACACGCCGAAATCTACCATCTCAAAGAAGCTGGACAAAGCAATTGGGGCAAGCTGGATGAGTTGATCCAACACGTCGAGGCTGCCCAGGCGCAAGGCTTGCACATCACCGCCGACATGTACACCTACACCGCCGGCGCAACCGGCCTCGATGCGTCCATGCCGCCGTGGGTGCAAGAGGGCGGCTATGAGGCGTGGGCCCAACGGATGAAGGACCCTGCCGTACGCAAACGCGTTGTCGACGAGATGCGCAAGCCCACGGATAAATGGGAGAACCTGCTGCTCGCCGCCGGATCGCCCGATCGCGTTTTGCTGGTGGGCTTCAAGAATGATGCGCTCAAGCCGCTCACCGGAAAGACGCTCGCCGAAGTCTCCAAGTTTCGCGGCGAGTCACCCGAAGACACGGCCATCGACCTGGTCATCGAAGATGGCAGCCGCGTGGGGACCATCTATTTCGTCATGAACGAAGACAATGTGCGGCGCCAGCTCAAGCTGCCGTGGGTGAGCTTCGGCGCCGATGAATCTTCGCAGGCGCCCGAAGGCGTTTTTCTGAAGTCGAACCCGCATCCGCGGGCGTATGGCAATTTTGCCCGTTTTTTGGGTCATTATGTTCGCGACGAGAAGGTCGTTTCGCTGCAGGAAGCGGTCCGGCGTCTCACATCGCTTCCCGCGAATAATCTGAGCCTCGAGCGTCGCGGCTTGCTGAAAGAGGGGTACTTCGCCGATGTGGTGGTCTTCAATCGCGCGACCATTCAGGATCACGCCACCTTTGAGAAACCACACCAATACTCAACCGGTGTCGAGGATGTGTTCGTCAACGGCGTTCAAGTCTTGAAAGATCACGAGCATACCGGCGCGAAACCGGGCAGGGCGGTGTACGGGCCAGGGAAGAAGGCCGCCAACTAGCCGGATTGCCGGCGCGGTTCCCCTCGGTCGGTTATTCCGATTCTGCGGGAGCGCGCTCAAGCGCCTCTCGCAGTTCTCCCTATCATCGTTGCGACTTCTTTCCCGCGGCTACATCTGCGGCGAATTGCTTCGATTGTCCTCGCGGAACGCTCAGGGAGTCCCATTTTCCGGTCCTTGCCGTCGTCATGTGCTTGGCGGCGAACAGAATTTGTCCGATGTGATGCGCGTAATGCGCGATCTGGCGGTTGATTGCTTGCATCACGGAGTGCGGCTCCGAGCGAATCGTGACCGTCCGCTCCAGGTCCGCATCGGTCAGCGGCTCGAGCGCGTCGAAAACATACTTCCACCCGGCTCCCCAAAGCGCCATCAGCTCCGGGCGAGTTTTCGGCGCGTCCTCAAATTCGGAATTGCGGTTGCGGTCGGGTTTTTCGCCGTCGGTGGTCAGGAAGTTTCTCCATCGCGACCTCATGTTCCCGCTCATGTGCTTCACGATGATGGCGATGGAGTTCGACTCGGGATCGAGTTTGGCGAAGAGCCCCTCGTCAGGGCACTGTTCCATGGCTCGCTCGCCGAGGCGCTTGTAATGGCGAAACAGATCGATGGAGTCCTTCACGTAGGAGGTGGTCAGCTGATGTGTCATGGCCAAATTTTGCGCCCGGCGGACGGCACGTCGCAAGAGGGTTGCGCTGGGCTGCTAACCGGTGGAGGGAAAGGGGGTCGAAGCAGAGGGCCAGCGAAAGCGGAGGCAGTGGGTCATCGCAGCCGAAAAGATGATCAGCTCGATGCCCGGCTGCCACCCGCGCAAAAGCTTTCTCGCGAGAGCGCGCGCAATTGTGGCTGGATGAGTTACCAAAATGGAGATTCGTCCCGATTCGCTTTGCGGCTGGTGGAAGATGCCGAGTTGTCGCAGGGTTCTACCAGATAAAGTCAGCTACACCTTGCGGTTCGAGAGAGATCAGGCATGATTGCTACCGTTTTCCGGTAGTTTTGCCACGAAGAGGCCATAGACGAAATTGCCGGAGGCGAAGCCGGCATGCATGGCACGGAATGCTTTCAGGTTGGTGACGAATTCGGCGCCATGTTTCGCGGCCACGGTCCAGAACTTTTTGTCTTTGATGATGTCCAGGCCGAGTTCCCAGGATTTCGCGCAATTGAGCGTGAGGTCCTGCCGATGGACGATGTGCAGGCCAATAGAAACCAGAAAGTCGCTATAGTCATTCATTCCGCGGAGTTCGACCATCATGCCCTTCTCGATCGGCTGGATGAATTTCTTTTTGTCGGCGGGCGAAAGGTTTTCCTTCTGGAACCAGTCCGTGAGGGCGAAGCAGCCGCCGGGTTTCAGGAACTTCACCGCGGAAGCGAAGAATTTCCGGGGATCATAGTAGTGAGAAATGGATTCGACGGACCAAAGCAGGTCAAACTGCTGCGAAAACTGCATGTCCTCCGCGTCCATCAGGAAAAAGCTGGCGTCCAGGTTGGTCTTCGCCGCAGCTTCCTTGGCCATTTGCACTTGCACGGGAGAAATGCTGATGCCTGTGGTGCTGGCGCCGTACTTTTTCGCGAGATAGAGACTGCTGCCGCCAAAGCCGCAGCCGATGTCCAGAATGCGTGAGCCGGTTTTTAGGTTTGCGAGCTGCGCGAGATGATCGATGAGCTGGATCTGCGCGGTTTCTTTCGATTCATCGCCACGGACCCAGTAGCCGTGGTGTATATGCTCACCCCACAAAGAGTAGTAGTAAGGGCTAACGACGTCGTAGTGTTCAATAATTTTGTGCTTCTCGTTGGCGCGAGGGTTGGCCACCGAAGGCTGCACAAGAGCTTCCGGATATGGGTTCTCAGGCAAGAGCCCTATTCTACCTCGACAGGGAGCGTTGCCGAGCACCGGGAGCGTGCGGGCCTCGGGGAGCTGAAGCGGCGCCTCAGGACGGTGAGGCGGTGTTTGATGAACCCGCTTCCGATCCGCCGCGCACAACCGTTCGACGCTGGAACTTTGCTCTCCTTGGATGTACAGTCCTTTCGCGCATGACACCGGACGAAGCCCCTCAATTGGTAATAACGACGAAGATGCAATTCGTAGGCAAGTTAACGCAAGCGGCTTTGAACGATGTGCCAAAAGACGCTCGCTCAAACACGTATGGGCCTACGGTCAATCCTGCACGCGATACGCAAACTCCTACTTCGCTGCTTGTCAGTGCCCATCGCTCTGACAAGCATTGTTACCGCATCGCTCGAGGGCACGCTTTCCGTCGGATTCTATGGCGCGGCCACGCTTCTCGGGAAGGTTCGTCCCATACGCAAGGCGTATCAATTTCTTTCGCGGACTTACGACCGGTTCATTGGCCGGCTGGGCCAAGAAGTTCTGCGGGACTCCCGAGACACGCCCGCGTTACGCATCATGGTCTCCCTCACCCTTACTGCCTTACCGATTTTCGTAATCCAACTCGTTTTAGGGAAACCTCGGCTTCTGCTCGTGATCGCGTTCTATCTTTCCCTGTGCGGTCCCAAGTTTCAGCGGTCTGTCAGGATGTTCAGCGCTAAACACCTGGAGGCGCATCGCCCCCAAGGGTACTTCTCTGATAGGTACGATAGGGTCTTCGGCCGCTACGTCGAATTCTTTCTCGGATATTTGTATGGGGACCTTCCCGAACTGGGACGGACCGTTCATGTCCGTGTCCACCATAAAGAGAACGGCGGACCCGACGATAATGCCTCCACCATGGGCTACGATCGAACGAATCCACTGCATTTCCTTTGGTATCTTTCGGACAACATTTGGACCACGCTGGGGCTTGCTCCATACGCCTACTTTAGAGCTAGATGCGATGTAAAGAACCAAAGACGAATGTTATGGGGAATGACGCGGTACTATCGTTTATTTCGGAGCTGTCTTTCTTTACGATTGGAGAATTGGAATCCTGTACGTGTTGGTTCCTCTTCTCTCCATGAACTTCATCATGGCAATTACCTCATGGGTTCAGCACGCCTTCTGTGACCCGGAACATCCCGAGGATTATTTTGTAAATACCGTGACTGTCTTTGATGAGGTGAACTTCATGAATGAAGGATACCACCTCTGTCATCACCACCGATCTGCCCTGCACTGGACCGAGATGCCTGCCCATCTTGAGCGCATACGCCACAAGATGAGAGAGTCCGGCTCCTTGGTCTTTCGCGACTTGGATTTTATGCAGCTTTTCATCGAGTTGACTCTCCTTCGCAGAATGGATGTGCTTGCTGAGAAACTTGTCCCGTGGGAGCCCATGAATCACGAACAGAGGCTGGCTATCCTTGCGAAGAGAACTAAGCCTGTGAGAGCCGTTGCGGCTTGAGGCGTCACGGGTTCCTCATGAAATCGTCTGTCAGATTCAGAACTGGTTGGCCATCTGTTTTGGTTGTTCTTGCCAGTCAACGCCTGATTAACGCGGCGGTCTCAATAGGTCGACGCAACACTAGCTCGAAGTTCCCTCGCAGGGGGCCCAACAGCCAAAAGTCGTTGGCGAGTGTTGATTCAAACGGAACACCACCCTGGCTAGGTCTGATTGAGTGCAGCCGGACAGATCGGTTCTCTAGGGGAAGTATTGTCGGATCAACTGAATAGATGGTGTTGCACCGACCGGTTGAGATGGCAGCGGTTATCGTACATCTCTAACAATGTCGGCCCCGTGAAACTCTTTTTGAGCGCACTTCTCCGTTCGCTCCGAAGAGGGCTCTCGTTGTTCGTTGACCTCTGCATCGACGACCACGGCTCGCTCGTAATCTTTCGGTCGATTTCAGTCTGACGCTGGCGAGAGTGGAGGCGAAACACGACAGGAGGGACGATGCCGCCATCGAAACGCAGGGACAAGAAAGATGAGCGAAACGGATGGTATAGTTTCGGCAGATTTGAGCCCTTCGGTCGAAGGAGCCCTACCTTGATGTTCAGCCGAACAAGATCTGATCTCGCCGGAATCCGTTTCTTGCCCGTGGCGGCAACCTGCCTGCTGGTCAGCCTGCAGGTGCACGCGCAGGACAAGAATCCGTTTGCGGGGGACGCGCAGGCGGCGAAGGTGGGCGAGTCTCAGTTTCGGGCGAACTGTGCGTTCTGCCATGGGTTGGGCGCGCGAGGCGGGGGGCGCGGACCGGATTTGACGCGCGCGCAGAAAAAGCACGGAAACGAGGATGCCGATCTGTTTCGCACGATCAATGAGGGTGTGCCAGGCACAGCCATGCCTCCGAATGGCGCGACGCAGCAGGGCGTGGGCATGACCGACGCGGAGATTTGGCAGGTGATCACCTACATCCGCAGCGTGCAGAAGAAGGCGCCGTTGCAGGTGCCGGGAAACGCGGTGCACGGCAAGGAGCTTTTCTACGGCTCGGCGGCGTGCGCAAATTGCCACATGATGCAAGGGAAGGGCGGGCGGTTGGGACCCGACCTTACCGGGACCGGGTCGGCGCGGTCGATCGAGTTCCTTATCGACTCGATTCGCAATCCGAGCCGCCGCCTGGCCCAGGGGATCAGCGAAGCCATGAAAGAGTTTTCGCAGGAATACGAAACCGTGACGGTAGTGGACGCGGGAGGGCAGAAGTTCCATGGCGTGGTCCTGAACGAAGACAATTTCACGCTGCAGATGCTCGACACGCGCGAGCAGCTGCACTTGTTTGAGAAGGACAAGCTGCGATCCTTCGAGAAGACGCGCGAGTCGTTGATGCCTGCCTACGATCAGAAAATGCTGCCGGACAAGGATTTGCAGGACCTGATCGCGTTTTTGCTCACAGCGGAATCCGTAGCAGGAGGTGGGCAATGACGCTTCAATCTTGCCAAGTAGGGGCGCAGCATGCTGCGCCCCTAGCGCGGAGATCGATCCGGTGTAGGTTTGCAGCGCCTGCGAGATCGTCCTTCGCGGCGATGGTCTTGTTGTTCTTGGCGCTATCGACTCGCGCGCAGGTGACGCCGCAGCGGCTGCTGGATTCGGCGAAAGAGCCGCAGAATTGGTTGATGTACTCGGGCGACTACGCCGGACGGCGCTACAGCACGCTGGACCAGATCAATACGGCGAATGCCCATGAGCTTATTCCGAAGTGGGCGTATCAGACGATGGCGGGAGGTAAATTCGAGACCACGCCGCTCGTCGTGGATGGCGTTTTGTATGGCACCGGGCAAGACGATCGCGCCTACGCTCTCGACGCGCGGTCCGGCCGGCCCATCTGGCAATACCAGCGCGCGCTGCCTGCAGACATTCGGCCGTGCTGCGGCCGCGTGAATCGCGGGCTAGCGATCCTCGGAGACAAGGTTTTTCTCGGGACTTTAGACGCGCATGTAATCGCGCTGGACGCGAAAACCGGCAACGTGATCTGGGACGTTACTGCGGTCGACTATCGCGGCGGCTACAGCTTCACTCTGGCGCCGCTGGCGATCAAGAATCTGGTGATTCTCGGCGTTTCCGGCGGTGAATACGGCATTCGCGGCTTCATCGATGCCTACGATGCCGCCACCGGCGAGCGCAAATGGCGCTTTTACACCACCCCCGCGCCGGGTGAGCCCGGCCATGAGACTTGGGAAGGCGATTCCTGGAAAATCGGCGGCGCACCCGCTTGGATCACCGGCACCTACGATCCGATCACGAATACCACGTTCTGGCCCACCGGCAATCCCTCGCCTTCCAATCGCGGCGCCGGCCGCGCGGGCGACAATCTCTACAGCAACACGCTCTTGGCGCTCGATCCCGACACCGGCAAGTTGAAATGGCACTTCCAATTCACGAAGCACGACGAGCACGACTACGATGCCACGCAGGTTCCGGTGATCATCGATCAGGGAGAAAAACATCTGATCGTCCAGGCGGATCGCAACGGATTTTTCTACATCATCGACCGTGCGACGGGAAAGCTGATCTCCTCGAATCCCTACGCCAAGGTGACTTGGAGCACTTCCAAAGATGCGCAAGGGCGGCCGGTGACGGGCGAGAATGGCTCGCCGACGCTGGAAGGGAATCGCGTTTGTCCCGGCGCCGCGGGCGCTACGAACTGGATGTCGCCAACGTACGATCCGCAGACCAAGCTTTTCTATGTTACAGCTCGCGAGCAGTGCGACATTTTCAGCACCGCGCCGCAAACCTACGAAGCGGGCCACGCGTATTACGGAAGCGCGTATTTTCCCAACGACGATGCGGAGCCGTTCTGGGGAGCGCTTCGCGCCATCGATCCGACGACGGGAGAGTTGAAGTGGCAGTGGAAGCATCCGTCTCCCACGTGGTCCGGCGTTCTTTCAACGGCGGGAGGCTTGGTGTTCAGCGGCGACGCCGAAGGGAACTTCATGGCGTTTGAAGCGGCGTCGGGCAAAGTTCTGTGGCACTTTCAATGCGGAGCGTCGGTGTACTCCTCGCCGATGTCGTTCGCGGTGGACGGGAAGCAGTACGTTGCGGTCGCTGCGGGGAGCGCGCTGTTCACGTTCGCGCTGCCTTAGAATTTAAGACTTAGAACAAGTGACGCGCCCCTAAGCTCCTAAGCATTGAGTGCCTCCATCGCAGTCAGCGCGTAGATCGCGGCGCAATCGGTGACGCGACGAAGGTCAACGTATTCGTTCGGGCCGTGGGCGACGGAGAGCAGGCCGGGACCATACGCATAGGCAGGCATCCCCTGCGCGGCATAGAACCGAGTCTCCAGCAACCCGGGACACATCTCGAATCGCGGCGGCTGATCGCTTACGGCTTCGACGCTGCGAACCAATGCTTGCGCCAGCTTCGCGTCGTCGGGGCTTGCGGCTGCCGCACCCTCCTGCAAAATTTCCCAATCGAGCGGAATCCCGTCGCCCTTGCATCGCTCCAGGACGCCTAGAAGGCGAGCTTTTTCCTCAGGCAGGTTTTCCTCAGGGTTGATGCGGCGGTCGATGGTGAACCAGCATTTGTCGGGGACCACGTTGAAGTTCGCGCCGCCGGCGCTCTGTCCGCCGAGCAGCAGAATGGAGTTGCGCGCTTGCTCGGCGCCGATGTTGCAGATGGTTTTTCGCGCCTCCACTTCGCGCTTTAGCTTCAAGAGCTCCGCGACAACGCGATGCATTCGCTCGAAGGCGTTTTCGCCGTGGTGCTGCAAGCCAACGTGCGCGGATTTTCCGAGCACTCGCACGCGCAGCGTGATGGCGCCGCGATTCGCATTCCACACTACGCCGCTGGTGGGCTCCGCCGTGAGCATGCCAACTCCCGCTCGGCCCAACAAGCCGTGGTGCGCCAAGCGCGACGAGCCCTGCGCGCCGCCAGTTTCTTCGTCGGGGACCAGCGTCAGTCCAATTTTCCCGTTCAGTTCCGCGCCAGATTCCTTCAGCGCGCGAATCGCATATAGCATCGCCACGATTCCGCCCTTCATGTCGCACGAACCTCGGCCAAATAAGAAATGCTCTTTGCGGGCGGGCTGGAATTGCTCCGGCGATTGCGCCGGCACCACATCGTAGTGCCCATGAAAATAGAGCACGCGCTCGCCGCGGCCATGCTCCGCGAGCAGGCTCACAGGAATATCGCCGGCATCCTCTTCGGCAGTGAGCCTGTCGCTGCGAGCCTTGCCGCCGGCTTGCGTACGATGATCCGCCGGAACCCGCTCGCATGCGAGGTCCGCCTCGCGGAGTCGCGTCTCGAGAAGATCCGCGCAGCTCCGCAGGTTTGTTCCTGGTGGGTTCTCCGTGGGAATGGCAACCAGCTCCGCCAGAAGCGCGGCC
Source organism: uncultured Acidobacteriota bacterium (assembly GCA_963735525.1). GTDB lineage: Bacteria > Acidobacteriota > Terriglobia > Acidiferrales > UBA7541 > Acidiferrum. The sequence continues at coordinate 234,277 of CAVTLQ010000010.1, forward strand.
ATTTCGTCTTCGCGGCTCCGTAGCCAGTCGAGAAGGGCGGTGGCTGCCGCGGCGTCGCTATGCAATCGTTTGGGCATCGCTTTCCGCTAGAGATGCTAGGAATGAAACCCCGCGCAACCAAGCTCCAATTTGGCGCCTGTGCGCCAGGGCCGCCTCCTTTTGGGAATGCACATTTCACCTTTCGGCGATAGAATCGGCGCACTCGTCTTACGCGCAGCCAACATGCCAGATGATCGACGCCGCACCCTTAGGTTTCCGTTCGAAGCGTCCGCCGAAGTGTCTGAGGAAAAGTCGGAAGCGCGAATGCCCGCGCGGGTCACGGAGATCAGCCTGAACGGATGCTTTCTGCAAGTGGCGGACCCTTTTCCGGACGGCACCCTGCTGCGCGTAAAGATTTTCGTCGAAGGGAGTTTCTTCGAGGCGCACGGGAAGGTTGTGTATTCGCTGCCAAAGGCCGGCGTGGGGGTCGCCTTTAACGATCTCAAGCCCTATTTCGTCGCGGTGCTGAAAAAGTGGCTTCTCGGGGCCATGCTTTCGAAACACAAGCCGTCAGCCTGACTTCCTGCGCGTGCATTCGAGCTAAACTGAGCGAATGCAGCGAAAAATGTTCTGGATCGCTTTCGCTCTATTGGGCCTGGTGGCCGATTTGGTGCTGCCGTTTTGGTGGGCGCTGGCCGCGACGCTTCCCATTGGCTTTGCGTGTTGGTGGATCGCCTATCGCAGCGATTGGTTTTAGCTTTGAGATGGCAAGCAGCCGGGCAACCCGCGGCCCATTCTTGGTCGTCCCATCGACCGGCGGTTGTCCGTTCAAGCGTCGAAGGATCGGGCCCAAGCCCAATGCAAAATAAGCTGCGAATAACCTTCCTGTGCGCTGTCGTGTTTCTTTCTGGAGTGTGGGCGGATACTGCCTATTCGCAGAAGCCCGCTCCGATTGAGAAGCGCAGCGGCTATCTGGATGTCGGTGGATCGAAAATTTACTACGAAGAGTGCGGCACCGGTGCGGCAGTCGTTCTGCTTCATGACGGATTGCTGCACTCCGCGACCTGGGATGCGGAGTGGGACCCGCTGTGCAGGAAATATCACGCCGTGCGCTACGACCGGCGCGGCTACGGCAAATCCGATTTGCCCAAGAGTCCGTTCGCGCCTACCGAAGATCTGCAGGCACTGCTTGCGCACTTGAACATCGCGCACGCGGTCCTCATCGGCAATTCCTCCGGCGGTGCGCTGGCCATTGATTTTGCGCTGGCGCACCCGGAAGCCGTCGAAGGATTGTTCTTGATTGGGCCGGTCGTCGACGGTATGGAGCTCAGTGCCGCTTTTGAAGAGCGCGGGAGCAAGAACAACGCGCCGCTCGCGACCGGGGACGTGAAGGCCGCTGCCGAAAATTGGTCGCAGGATCCGTACATCCTCGGCGAGGGACACCAGGCGGCGCGAAAGAGACTCCACGACCTGCTCGTGGAAAATCCGCAAGACCTCAAGTACACGGGCGAGTTTCAGATCAAGAATTCGCAGCCATCCAATTCGCGGCTCTCGGAAATTCACGCGCCTACGTTGATTCTGGTAGGCGAGTTCGACATTTCCGACGTGCACGAGCAAGCCGGTGCGATTGAAGCAGGAATTCCCGGCGCCGAGCGCGACATCATCATCAACGCCGGACACCTCGTCCAGCTCGAACAGCCGGATATCTTGCTCGAGAGGATTTCCCGCTTCGTGGATTTGCAAGAACGCAAGAGCGTGAACGTGCCCGCGGAAACGCTGCATGCCTACACGGGCCAGTACAATGCCGCGGATGGCGTCGTAACCATCGGCATGGAGGGCGGCCATCTGACCATGCAGCTACCCGGCCAAGCGGCGTTTCCCCTGTACGCGGAATCCTCCTCCAAGTTTTTCCTGAAGGTTTCGGAAGTCGAGATCGAATTCACCAAGAATGCGGCCGGCAAGGTAACGCAGGCGATCATTTACCAGGACAGCGCCGCGAGCAAAGCACCTCGCATGTAATTTCCTAGGCTTACGTAGCGAACACGGGCTTTTGAGTTACCGAGAGTTCGGGAGTAGCCGACCATCCGGGAGTTGATCCGCTCGGTCAACGTTGCGGCGATTCTCATTCTCTACTTGAGTTCGCTGGCACGAAGGTATTCTCGCGATAACAAACCCGTTGCAATGCACCTGCTGTGACCCCACTTGTTCTCGACTCGCAAACGCCTATCCACTATGATGTTGACTCATTCCACCTTCTCTTGGCTCTCATTCAGTGGGCCGGAGGATCTGTGAGCACTCCCGTCGCGCCCGCGCCAGTCGAGCATCGGGAGTCCTCTGGAATCGGCTTGCGCCTCTTCGTCTTTGTCCTGCTCGCGTTGGCGGGCGGAGCCATCGTCCGCTCCGCCATAGCAACCCGGCTGGATGGCTTTACCATCGATGAGGCTTACCACATCGCTGCTGGCGTCTCTTATGTGCGCTATGCGGATTTTCGCATCAATCCAGAGCATCCTCCGCTCGTCAAGCTCTGGGTGGGAAGCCTTATCTCCGCAACGGGCTTTCGCCAGAACAGCCTCCGCCCATTCGCCGACAAGACAGACGAGCGCAATTTCACGGAAGAAGACGTCTACCTCAATAACGATTTCAATTCCGTGCAGCGACGTGCACGGATTGCGATGTGGACGTTGAATGGATTGCTGTTGGTAGCGCTGGCCTTCGCCGTGCGCAGGACCTTTGGCCCTGGCGTCGCGCTCGGGACTTTGCTCTTTCTCGCAATTGATCCGACCGTGGCCGCGCATTTGCCCGTGGTGATGACGGATTTGCCCGTTTCGCTGCTGTCCGCCACCGCTGTCGTCCTTGCCGTCCGGGCCTTCCAAGACTGGGCCTGGAGGGATCTCGTCGCGTGCTCCATCGCCCTCGGACTGGCTCTTGCGACAAAACATTCCGCGCCTATTTTTTTCATCTTCGTGGTTTTGATCGGCGCCGTTCTTGCGCTCGTTCAGCCGGTCTCGCGGCCTGAGAATTCCCGCGTGTTTCGATTCGCAAAGCTGTTGGCAGTTGCGGCTGGCGCACTGATCATTCTGTGGGGCTTTTATTTCTTTCGATTTGCCGAGAGCAGTACAGGGCGCGAAGTCTTCAATCGTCCACTCGCGGACAAGATCGCCGACGTGCATTCGCCGGTCTATCGCTCTTGTGCTCAACGCGATGGCGTCGAGCCATGTGGTGCCGCGCGCCTTATATTTGGGGCTTCGCCGACACGATCAGGGCCGGTCTTGAGGGACGCGTCGATCCGATTAGGGCTTTTGGCCGCCCGTATATCGGGACGGGGCCGAGATATTTTTTCCCCGGAATGATTGCTCTCAAGCTCCCGATTGGGCTCGGCGTCCTCGTGCTGATCGGTCTGTTCCTATTTTTCACGCGCCGCATACCCCCGGAATGGAACGTAGGGTTCGCCATCGTTCTGGCTGCAGCGGTCCTCTTCTTACTAGTCCTTTCTCTAGGCTCTACATACGGAGGAATCCGCCACGCCCTTCCCGTCGTTGTTCTTCTCGCAATTTTCGGGGGACTCGCCGTGCGGTTGGCGCTCTCCTCGAATTCGAAGGTCGTTGAAAGCTGTCGTGGCGGCGGCACTGGTTGCGGCTGCGGTATCCGCCTTGCCTGTTATGCGCCCATGGGAGTACTTCAATGAGATCATAGGCGGCACAAAGAATGGCTATCTATACTTCAGCGACGAGGGTGTTGATATCTGGCAGCGCGGCAAGGAAATTGCCGAGTATTATCACCGCGTTCTCGAACCATCAGGCGAAGTTCCCCTCCTCTCTTACGAACCCATCGGTGAACCCGAGAAAAAGGCGCTCGGTCTGGATTGGCTTGGCCGCGATCCGAAGCGTGACGAAACCCGGCTTAGCTCTCCAATTTTTTCGGGCACTGTACTTGTTAATGCCCGGTTCGTAGGCGCATGGCCTTTCTGGGATAGTTCGTCCCTTCGTGACAGTGCTCCGAGCGCCCGCTTCGGGAATCTGTTGATCTTTCGCGGAGCGTGCGCTTGCGGCGCAATCCTGGCCCCAGGTTCCTATGAGGCTGCCGTCTCAAAGATTTACGCCGAAAAGCCGGATTTGGAAGCGGCAGAACGACTGTTGAGGCAGTCGCTCGCCTTTGATCCCAGCCCCTTTTTCGTGCACATCGAATTAGGCAACGTTTGCCTAAAACGCGGTTCGCGTGACTGCGCTTTGCAGGCTTACTCCGCCGCGTTTCAGCGCGCACCCAACGATCCTGAACTCCGGCGCTCGATTGAGGAGCAAATCAAACGGGTGTCTTCGGAGGCTCTGGACCAAGTCCCTGAATTACGAGATCCGTTTCTGGAGTGATCCTTGCGAGAAAGGCTGGGCCGAAGGAAGTTGGGGAAATACCTTTGTCTCACTCGCAAACGGCCCGCTGTGGGTCCTCCACGCTACTCCCCATAAGTCGCGCTGACCCGCCAGCTTAGCCCCGCCAGTGCGTCCGTTTGAACAAACTGGTCGATTGCCGCCTCTCGTTGACACCTCCTAACGCGTCCGTTACGCTTCTTAGTTTACTCGCGATGTTTTTTCTTTGCTGAGAGGAACGGACGAAACCCCGGCATGGCTGAAGAAAAGCTTCCGACACGCGCTCAAGATTTTTCTGAGTGGTACAACCAGCTGGTCCTGAAGGCGCAGCTGGCCGACTATGCGCCGGTTCGCGGCTGCATGGTTGTGCGTCCCTACGGCTGGGCGCTGTGGGAGAACATCCAGCAGGGGCTCGACGGGCGCTTCAAGGCTACCGGACACCAAAACGTTGCCTTTCCTCTGCTCATTCCTCGCAGCTTCATCGACAAGGAAAAGCACCACGTGGAGGGTTTTTCTCCCGAGCTTGCCGTCGTCACCATTGGGGGCGGGGAAGAGTTGGCCGAACCTCTCGTCTTGCGCCCGACTTCGGAGACCATCGTCGGGCACATGTGGTCCAAGTGGATTCAGTCCTACCGCGACCTGCCCGTGCTGATGAACCAATGGAACAGCGTCGTGCGTTGGGAGCTGCGCACTAAACTTTTTCTCCGGACGCTCGAGTTTTACTGGCAAGAAGGCCACACCGCGCACGCCACCAGGGAAGAAGCCGAAGCCGAAACCCGCCAGATGCTCGATATCTACGCCGACTTCGCCATGAACGATGCCGCCATACCGGTCATCCCCGGGAGAAAATCGGACGCGGAGAAATTTGCCGGCGCCGATGTCACCTATTCCATCGAAGCCATGATGGGAGACGGAAAGGCGCTGCAATCGGGCACTTCGCACTTCCTCGGCCAGAACTTCGCCCAGGCCTTTGAGGTCCGCTATCTCGATCAGAACGGCCAATTGCAGCATTGCTGGACCACCTCGTGGGGCCTTTCCACTCGTGTGATCGGCGCCATCATCATGGTGCACGGCGACGACCAGGGCCTCGTCCTTCCACCAAAGCTCGCGCCCTATCAGGTCGTCATCGTGCCGATCTTCCGCACCGACGAAGAAAAGGTCACCGTTCTCGACACCGCGCGCAAGCTGAAAGCCGAGCTCCTCAAGGCCAACGTTCGCGTCACCCTCGACGAGCGCGAAGGCAACAGCCCAGGCTGGAAGTTCAACGACTGGGAGATGCGCGGTGTGCCTCTGCGCGTCGAACTCGGCCCCAAAGACGTCGCCAAACAGGCCGCCGTCCTGGCCCGTCGCGACCGCCCCGGGAAAGAAAGCAAAGTCAGCGCGTCGCTCGCAGGCCTCCCACAGACCATCGAGAACTTGCTGGTGGAAATCCAGCAATCGCTCCACGACAAGGCCCTGGCCTTCCGCAAGGCCAACACCCACGATGCCAACACCTACGAAGATCTGAAAAAAGCGGTCGAGACTGGCTTTGCCTACTCCCCCTGGTGCGGTAGCGCGGACTGCGAAGCCAAGATCAAAGAAGAAACCCGCGCCACCTTGCGCTGCATCCCCCTAAACCAAGGCTCCGGCCAATCCGCCGCCGCGGCCAAGTGCGTCTACTGCGGCAAACCAGCCCCCGAACGCGCCATCTTCGCCCGCGCCTACTAGCTCTTCTCCCAATCGTCGAGGCCGCGAGAGCCAGAGACATCGGCGGGTAGCGCATTCGTCAAAATTATCGGAAACTCAAGGCCAACTCTGATGGTCGGCTTACCGGACATAGGGCAACCACATTGTCGGGTTCGCGCGTTAGCCAGAAGTTACCCAGCCTTCGACACCGGGGAGTGACGCTTTTAGCACGCTAGGGCCAGTTAGAATTGTCGCGAGTGCACCGTCAAGTTAGCTTTGACGTATCGAAACCGGCACATGGTGGCTCGGACCGGTGGAGTGCCGTCTACATCTTCAATGAGTCCGGCACGACGCGGGTGAGCGACGATGGAACCGGCGTAACCCAGCCGTAGCCAACGCTTGGCGCCGCGGTTAGACAACGAGGGCTTGGGATGCTTAGAAACAACCCTATTGCAGCTCGGATCCGAGCCAATGCCTCCGCTCCGGCCGCGCCCGCCGGGTATCTCCCCGCACAGGCCTTTCATCTGCCCGCAGCTGCTGTCACACCATCAGGAGCAAATGAACGATGCGAAAACCCTTTCTGCTGCGTCGCTTATTAGTCTCACTGTCGGCCATCACGTTTTGCCTGATCGGTCTATCTCTATCAGGTCTATTGTCCGGGCACCTGTTCGCTCTTGGACACAAGGATGATTTGAACGATCGCATGCCGGTGGTTGAGGATTGGACCCACCGCCACCTTATCTACTCCGCGCCTAGATCGGTTATCCAGAATCTCGAGCTCCAGAGACAACCGAGATACATTCAGCAGTATCTGCGGCGCAACGTTCTCGGCCGCAGGCCGTGGCCGATCCGCCGAGAACCCATCGTTGCGAATGGGCTGGAACGCGACTGGGGAATCGCCGCAGGAAACGGCTTCACGGTTGGCGAAGGCAACTATCCCGCCAAGTACGTTTTCAACGCGAACGGAGCCGCGAGTTGCGCAGACTACGTCATTTTCACGACGAGTCAAACCGGTGGCGCTGGGACCACGGACATCTACGCCGTCGACAATCTCTATGTGAACGCCGCAGGCACCGGACTGTGTGCGGGAACCGCTCCGACCGTGCTGTGGTCTTATCACATTCAGTCGCAGGCCGGATCCGCGAATACATCTCCTGTCATCTCGCTTCTCGGGACGCAGATCGCATGGGTCGAGGGGGGAGGGGGGACCGCAGCGCTCCACCTCCTGAAACCATACACGGGAGGAGCGGACGGCACCCTCGCAACCCCGAACACGCCGTCGGCCAGCGGAACCGGGGCAGCTTACCAAACCTGCACGCCCGCCGCCCCAACCGGCGGTGGCGCCACCAGTCATGCCTGCCTCTTGAATCTGCCATTTGCAAACACGGACGACGATACGGGCGCCGCCGCCATCAGTCCCTCGTCTCCCTACTACGACTACATCAGCGACATGGCCTTCGTTGGAGATGACAAAGGAAATCTGCATGAATTTACGGGCGTGTTCAATGGTACGCCGGCAGAACTGACCACGGGCGGTTGGCCGGTCACGATGACCCCGGTAGATACAAATCCGCAACTGGGCAGCCCGGTCTATGACGAGACCTCCGGAAATGTGTTCGTCGGCGATAATTCCGGACAAGTGTTCTACGTGAGGCTTACCGGCGCTTCCTCGGGTATATGTGCTGCGGGGAGCCACGGGGGTGTGCCGCCCTGCGTCGGATCCACAACGTTCAACGACGGCAATACGGCGAACACGAAAATCGCTGTCAGTCCGATTGTCGACTCCACCACGCAGGAGGTATTCGTCTTCTTCAGCCCCTCGGGCGGCGGGCCGGGTGCAGAAGTTGGGCAGAACAACACGACCTTGTCGGCCACAACCCCTCCGCTCGTGAATGTCGGAACAGGAACCGCACACCGCCTGCAGGACGGAACTTTGGATAATCTGTATTACACGTCGGACACCGGAGTGGGAAAGGGCACCGGCTGGCTCTATGTTTGCGGAAACAACGGGGCCGCCAGCCAAGCGTTACTCCAGCGGATCGCGGTAACGAACGGCACTCTTGGCAATGCCGTTGACGCGAATACGTGGCTGGCCAGCAGCGCCACCGCGCGCTGCGACCCCGTCACCGAGTTCTACAACGCGAATTCCGCGACCGACTACCTTTTCTTTGGTGTCGAGGCCAGCGGCGCCACCGGAACCGCTTGTGCCGGGAATGGCTGCGTGTACGCCGTCACCGTCACGAACGGAACCCTGACCGTGCCTCCGGCTGCCGGCACCGGTGCCGTGAATGCCAGCGGCGGAACCAGCGGAATTATCGTGGACAACGACAGTACCTCCACCGGGGCCGCGAGTGTCTATTTCACATGGCTCGCAAACGGAACCGGCACGGCCACATATCCCTGCAATGGAGCTACGACCACCAACGTTTGCGCCGTAAAATTGACGCAATCGGGACTGCAGTGAGTGACTAGAACTTCGGGCGACTTCTAGCCTTCGTCCGGACAAACCACGTAAAGCCCAGGGTGACCCGCCCGAATTTTTATTCCAGATGAAGTGACAGAGAGTGCTCCTGGCGAGGATCGATCGAATCCGCGAGAACGTCCAAGATCGGGAAATCGGTTTGTCAACTCTCGGTTGGTCTGGTTAGCGGAAACTGGCCCACGAATCCAAGAGTGCGCGGCCTCTAGGTTCGCTTCTTCTTCGCCATCTTGAACTGCGCGGAGCCAATTCTTCGGTCCTTCTGACTAGCGAAGTACAGTAGCTTACCGGAAACATCCCTCCCGCCTCGTTCTCGACACTCACCCACCCGGATGCTAGCTTGAGAAGACCGCGTAACCCCAGGCATTTCCGCTGGCCGTAGACGCAGCAGCGTTGGTGCATGGCTGGCACCGGGAGAGAACTCTTGGCGTTTCAGAGCAACACCGGCGAGCATCGCCTTCCGTCTTCCCGCCGCTCTCAGCGCGGGGGCGGAACCATTAAGGCCGTTCTCTGGACCGCCATCCTGGTCTACGGCGCATTCGCCGCCTACAAGATCATCCCCGCCTACGTGGCGGAGTATCAGCTCGCCGACAAGATGCAGGAACAGGCCCGCTTCGCGGTGGTCAACCGCTATTCGGAAGACCAGATCCGCGACAACATTTTCAAGGTCGTCCAGGATCTCGACATCCCCGTCAAGCGCGATCAAATCAAGATCGTCGACACGCAGCAGGTTGTCAAAATCTCCATGGAGTATACGATCCCGGTGGATTTGCTCGTGTATCACCTGGATCTCCACTTTACTCCCGCGAGCGAGAACAAGGAGCTGTAGAGGCTTTTTCGCTCGCACGGGGCGTTTTGCGGAATTTGCTGGGATCTCTGGGCCGTGCGTGGGCGCCTTCCTCTGGCCGAACTGTGCCTTTCTTAGCGCCCTCGCTTGCGAGACAATAAGAGTCCAGCCTGCGGGAGCCATAGTTGCGGATTCGCATCGAAAAGGGTTTCTGGACGTCCATTTTCGGCCTTACGGTCCTCGGCGTCGTCTTCGCCGTCTTCCTCACCTGCGGCGGTATCTTCACCTACTACTACGTCAAATACGCCCGCTTGATCAACGCGCGCCTTTCCGGCCACGTGCTGCAGAACACCACGCAAATCTTCTCGGCCCCCGAGCGCATCGCCGTTGCCCAGGCCTGGAGCGCGGATGAATTGGCCACCTACTTGCAAAAAGTGGGCTACCGGCCCGAGAAGGACGAGAGCGCCCTCGGCCAGTACACCGTGCAAGGCAACAGCGTGGACATTCGTCCCTCCAGGCTTTCCTACTTCGCCGGGTCCAATGCTTTGGATGTCCAGTTCAGTGGCAAGACCATTCGCTCCATTCGCCCGCTTGCCGGCGGCGCGCAACTCGAATCTGCGGACATCGAGCCCGAGCTCGTCACCAATCTTTTCGATAGCGCTCGCGAAAAGCGCCGCCCGGTCCGCTACGACGATCTTCCCCCCACGCTGGTGCACGCTATTCTCTCCGCCGAAGACAAGCGTTTCTTCGAGCACGGTGGATTCGACTTTGTGCGTATCGTTGGCGCGGCCTGGGCCGATTTGCGCCACAACAGCAATCACTACCAGGGCGCCAGCACCATCACCATGCAGGTAGGCCGCACCTTCTTCCTCTCCAACGAGCGCACCTGGCGCCGCAAACTCGCCGAAGCCATGGTTTCCATCGAGCTCGAGCAGCGCTTTACCAAGCAGCAGATTTTCGAGATGTACGCCAACGAAATCTATCTGGGCAATCGCGGTAGTTTCGGGATTCGCGGCTTCTCTGAAGCCAGCGTCGCCTATTTCGGAAAAGATCTTCGTCAACTCTCCCTCGGCGAGTGCGCCTATCTGGCCGGCATCATTCGTGCTCCCAACTACTATTCCTCCGCGGACCGTCATCCGGAGCGTGGCGCGCAGGCCCGCGACCGCGTGCTAGCGCAGATGCTCGAGAACAAGTACGTCAACGAAGCCGACGTGCAGGACGCCAAGCGTGCGCCACTCAAGATCGTCCGCACCTCCATCTCCGGCGGTGACGCCCCATATTTCGTGGACATGGTCAAAGACCATCTCCTCGATGAGTATTCGGAGAACGAGTTACTCAGCGAAAATTTTCGCGTCTACACCACACTGGATCCCGATCTGCAGCGCGCCGCCGCAGCCGCCGTCGATGCCGGAATGAAAAATGTCGACAAGCTGCTGGCCAAAAAATACGACCGCTGGCGCAAGGAGCAGGCCAAGAAGGGCACCAACGAGCCCATCCCCCAGGCGCAAGTGGCTCTCGTGGCCCTCGATCCTCGCACCGGAGAGATCAAAGCCGTCATCGGCGGCCGCGACTACGGCCAAAGCCAGCTCAATCACGCGCTCGCGCATCGTCAGCCCGGTTCGGTCTTCAAGCCCTTCGTCTACGCCGCGGCGTTCGACAATGCCATTGACGGCGTCCAGCCCATCGTCACCCCCGCCACCACCGTCGACGATGAGCCCACCACCTTCGAATTCGACGGCAAGGAATACACACCCAACAATTTCGGCGCAAAGTTCATGGGCCGGGTCACCGTTCGCGACGCGCTCACTAATTCCCTCAACGTCGCCACCGTCAAGGTCGCCGAGCTCATCGGCTACGGGCGCGTGGTGCAGATCGCGCGGCAAATGGGCCTCGGCAACAATATCCAGCCGACTCCCGCGGTTGCTCTGGGCGCCTACGAGATGACGCCCATCGATGTCGCTTCGGCCTACACCGCATTCGCCGACGGCGGCACGCGCGCCGAGCCGCAATTCATTCACAGCATCATCAGCGCGGCAGGCACCACGCTCGAGAAAAGCACGCCGCAGACGCATCAAGTGCTTGATCCGCGCGTCACGTTTCTTGTTACCAGCGTGCTCGAAGACGTGCTCAACCACGGCACGGCTGCGGGCGTCCGCGCGCGGGGTTTCACCTTGCCCGCCGCCGGAAAAACCGGCACTTCGCGCGACGGCTGGTTCGCGGGCTTCACCTCGAATTTGGTCTGCGTGATCTGGGTCGGCTTCGACGATAACCGCGATCTGGGTCTCACGGGCGGCGCGACCGATGCTCCCATCTGGGCCGACTTCATGATCCGCGCCACATCGCTCCCCGCCTATCGCGACGTGAAAGACTTCACCGCGCCCGACGGCATCCAGTCCGTCCTCATCGATCCTGAAACGTTGCAGCTCGCCACTCCCAATTGTCCGGTCACCCGGCAAGAGGTCTACGTCGCGGGCTCCGCTCCCACGCAATACTGCGAGCTCCACGGCGGGCACAATATTCTCTCCTCGACCGGTTCCTGGCTCTCTCACGTTTTCGGCGGTGGCGAACCCAAACAGCCCCAAACGGACGCCAACGGCCAGCCCCTCCCTTACGATCCCAACCGTCCACCCAACGCCACCGGCCAGGGTACTGTGGACGCTAACGGCAAGCCCGTCGAAAAGAAAAAGAACCCTTTACAGAAGATATTTGGTATCTTTGGAGGTAAGAAGAAGCAGGATCCGGACAAGGTTAAGCCGGACGACAAAGGAGACTCGCCATGAAGCAAGTTCCTATGGCGGTTTCAGTAATCCTCCTTCTGACTTTTGCAGTTCCCTCCAATAGTCAGACGACCGAAGATACTGCGCGACAATCATTTATTTCCAGTATTTCCAGTACATCCGACATGCAAGCCCCGTCTCAGGTCTCGACGGCCGCTGTTGCTCCCACCGAGCGCCAGCTTAGCCCCGAAGAGGTGGGCGACCTGTACATGGCCCGCAAGCAATACCGCGAAGCCTCGGAAACCTACAAGCGGCTTATCGATCAAGATCCGCGGAACGCCGTTTATCTGAACAAACTGGGGATCGCTCTGCATCAACAGGAAGCCCTGAGTCTGGCCCTGAAGTATTACGAGCGCTCCGCGAAAGCCGATCCGCGGTACGCCGATGCCCAGAACAATATCGGCACGGTTTGGTATCAACGCAAGAGATACGGCAAGGCCATCCGCGCGTACGAGCGGGCCATCAAGATCCGCGACGACATGCCGGTTCTCTACAGCAATCTTGGCTATGCGTATTTCGCGGAAAAGAAGTACGAGGAATCGATTGCCGCCTTTCGCACCGCGCTCGCCAAGGATCCGCAGTTCTTCGAGCACAATGCCTCCAGAAACGGTTCGCTTTTGCAGGACCGCTCGGTCTCCGACCGCGGGCGCTTCTACTTCCTGCTCGCGAAGTCCTTTGCCGAGTCCGGCAACATCGAGCGCTGCATCGTGTACTTGCGCAAGGCGAAAGACGAAGGCTATGCCTCGTTCATCGCGGACGTGAAGAAAGACAAAGCGTTTTCCGCCGCCCTCAAAGAGCCGGCCCTCCAGGAGCTGATCGCTCCCAAGCCGCTTGAACCGACCGAGCCCTGATCGCCGCGTCGGTTCCGCCGTCCTTGGTCCATCCTTGTTGGGGCACCGCTGCGCCCTAACTCGGCAAGATCTCTCCGCGAAGCCCCTCCCTCCTCCAGCGCTTGTTTTCTCATTGTGTAAGCCAACGTCTCCACCCCGCACGACGTCATCGCCTCTGCTACACTACAAGACAACATGGGGCAGACTGTTTTCAGTAAACGCGCTCTAAGTTACGTCTGCGGCTTCGTTTTCTTCGCGACAAGCCCTCTTCATGCCCGGCAGTCTCCCGCCGCCTCGAGCGATGCCGGGTCCGGCGCTTCCCAGCCTGGCGTCTACCTTGTTTTTCCCTTCGAAAATGCCGGCGCTTCCCCGCGGCTCGACTGGCTTGGCGAAGGCCTCGAGGAACTCACGATTCAGTATCTCTCTGACGCCGGCGAACAGGTTTATTCCCACGCGGGCCGTGCCGGTGAGCTCGAGCGATATGGCCTTCCCGCTTCCGCAAAGCTCAGTCGTGCCACCATGCTCCGCATCGCGCAGGATCTTGACGCCGACTACGTCATCTTCGGCTCGTTCAACTCCGACGGCACTTCGCTGACCGTCGAGTCCCGCGTTCTCCGCGTCGATCCTCCCTCGCTGCTTCCGCCGGTCCGCGAATCGGCACCCCTTGCTTCCTTGATGGAGCTTCACACCGGCGTCGTATGGCGTCTGCTCTCCACCAACGAGCCGGCCTATCCGCTGGCGCTCAAAGACTTTGCCAAAGCGCAGCGCTCGCTTCGCCTCGACGCCTTCGAGCATTTTGTTCGCGGCCTGCTCCTCAACGAGGACGAGCCTCGCATCCGCGAGCTGCGCGAAGCCGCGCGCCTCGAGCCCTCCTGGCCCGACCCCGCGCTCGCACTCGGGGAGACCTACGCCGCGCGCAACGATTGCACCTCCGCCCTTCCCTGGTTTGCCCGTGTGCCCAAGACCCACCGGCGCTACGTCGAAGCCATTTTCGCCACCGGCGTCTGCCACCTCCAGTTGAACGAGCCGGACAAAGCGGAGGAGGTTTTCACGTCACTGCGAGCCGCGATGGCCGGCAATTCCAACCACGAGCCCGGGGCGGCCACCGCGGTTTCCGGCGCCGATCTTCCCGAAATCCTCAACAATCTCGGCGTGGCGCTGGCTCGCCAAGGGAAGACGCCCGCCGCGCAGGTTGATCTTCGCCGCGCCACCGATCTCGATCCCGATGAAGACGACTATCCCTTCAATCTCGGTCTGCTCGCGTTTCGCGCCAACGAATTCACCGCCGCGGCCGGATTCTTCCGCGAAGCTTCGGAGCGCGAACCCGACAACGCGGAGGACCGCGCGCTGTTGATCCAGTCGCTCGAGAAATCGGGAAAGAAAGCCGAGGCCGACGAGGAACGCGAAGCCGCTGCCGAAGCACTGGGCCCCAGTGCGCTGCCCGTGGTTCACGTCGACGCCAAAGCCGATGCGCTTCCGCATCTCGACCGCGTCAAGACCGAGCTGGACATTACCGCGCTGCGGCTCGAAATCGAATCGTCCGGCTCGCCCGCCGTCTCCGCTGCCGCCGGCGGCGCCACCATGACACCCGGCGCGCACATTCGTCGCGGCCGCCAGGAACTCTCCGCCGGACAGCTCGATACGGCTGAGAGCGAATTTCGCGCTGCCCTGGCTGTGGACCCTGCAAATGCTTCCGCGCATCGCGGTCTAGGCGAAGTTGACCGCCGCCGCGGCAAGCTGGATGATGCCGTGAAGGAGCTGCAAGCCTCTCTGGAAGCGCGCGACTCCGCTTTCGTCCGCACCATGCTCGCCAAGGTCTATCTCGACCAGAAAAAGTTTGACCTCGCTCACGCCGAGGCCGAGCACGCGCTAAAGCTTGCTCCAAACTACGCCGAAGCCAAGCAACTCCTCGAGCACCTCCAGAATTCCAAGCCCAACGGAGGCGCGCAATGACCCCCCGCAGCGCGCCCTCCCGCCACCTGTCCCCGCCCCGCCGTTGTAGCGGCCGCCTTCCGAGGCGGGCGCTTTTTCTTTTTGTTCTCACCCACTATATTCGCCGCTTTCCGTTTACACTGAGCTCGGTTCTTCCCCTGCCCTTCGCCTTCCTCTGCGCGCTCTGCGTCTCTGCGTTAATCCTGGTTTTTCCCTCCGTAGCAGCTGAGGAGCATCCGTCCACGTCCGTCGTCCTCGATCTCAAACTCGATAGCGAAGTCGAGCCCATCCTTGCCACCTACATCGACGAAGGCATCGCCGACGCCGAGCACCGCCACGCCTCTCTCGTTCTCATCGCCATGGACACGCCCGGCGGCCTCAGCGACTCCATGAAAGACATCATCCAGCACATTCTGAACTCTACCGTCCCTGTTGCGGTGTACGTGTCGCCCACGGGCGCACGCGGCGCGTCTGCCGGCTTTTTCATTTTGCTTTCCGCCGATATCGCTGCGATGGCTCCCGGCACGCATACGGGTGCCGCATCGCCGCTCATCGGCGTCGGAGCGTATCCCGTGGCGATCGATGAGACGCTCCGCCGCAAAATCACCAATGATGCCACGGCGTTTCTCCGCAGCTTTGCCGACAAGCGCGGCCGCAACCCGTCGGTCGCGGAAACCGCCGTCACCGACGCCAAGGCTTTTACGGAAAAGGAAGCCCTCGACGGAAAGATGATTGACCTCGTGGCTGCCTCTGAAGACGATCTGCTTCGGCAGCTTGATGGCCGCCAAATCACCCGCTTCGACGGCACCAAGGTCAAGCTGGCTCTCTCCAATCCCGTGCGCACGCCGTTCCAGCTTTCCGGGCGCCAAAGACTTCTGTCTCGCATCGTGGCGCCGGACATGTTCTTTCTTCTTCTGATCGTCGGCGTGCTCGGGCTGTACACCGAATTCACCCACCCGGGCATGGTGGCGCCCGGTGTGGTGGGCGGCATCTGCCTTGTGCTTGCGCTCTATGCCATGCAAATTCTCCCCGTGAACATCGCGGGTGTGTTTCTGATTCTGCTCGCGCTCGCGCTATTTATTCTGGAAGCGAAATACACAAGTCACGGCGTTCTGGTTGCCGGCGGAATCGTCTCGATGCTTCTCGGCGCGATGTTTTTGATTCGCTCGCCGCTCACCGCGGGCGGCGTAAGCTTGGGCATCGCCGTCGCGGCCACCCTTCCGTTCGCCGCGCTCACCGTTGTTCTCATGCGCCTCGTTCTTCGCTCGCGCAAATGGAAAAGCGCTACCGGGACCGAAGAGTTGATCGGCACGCAGGGCGTGGTCGTTTCCTCGATGATCGGAGGCGCGGAAGGTATGATTCGCATCCATGGCGAACTCTGGCGCGCCGTCTCCGCGCAACCCGTGCCCGCGGGAAAGCCCGTGCGCGTCCTGCGGGTCGAAGGCCTTAAGCTATACGTCGAACCCGTAGAAGCAACCGCCTCGGCCACGTAGCAGCCTGGATTCCGATTTGCTGTAGCCGCCCCTCTTCAGAGGGCGGGGTTTAGATGACACGCGGGCATTTGATATTGTGTGGAGCAACACGAGGCCAGGCGCAATGTAGGGGCGCGCTTTAGCGCGTCCAGTCCTGCTGTAAGGGTTGCGCACGAAACCGGCTTTAGCCACCGAGGGCCGCCGTTAGCCCCTGGGAACTGGCTTCACGCACCTGATCGATATTCGTTCGCGTTGAGGAGGGCACAATGTTCGAGTTCTTCGGTCTCGGAACGCTCGTCATTGCTGGTTTCGTCCTGATCTGGTTCTGGAATTCCATCTACATCATCAAAGAGTGGGAACGCGGCGTGGTCCTGCGTCTCGGCCGCCTGCTGCCGCAAGCAAAGGGCGCGGGCATCAATCTGGTTTTCTGGCCCATCGAAACCCTGACGCGCATCAATATGCGCATCGAGACCCTGGACGTTCCGCCGCAGGACATCATCACCCGCGACAACGTCTCCGTGAAAGTGAACGCCGTTTGTTATTTCCGCGTCGTCGATGCCAACATGGCGCTATCGCAGGTGCAGAACTATACCTACGCGACCTCCCAACTTGCTCAGACCACCATCCGCAGCGTGGTCGGCCAATTCGAACTGGACGAAATTCTCTCGCAACGCGATAAGGTGAATGCCAAGCTGCAGATCATTCTCGACACCGACACCGAACCCTGGGGCATCAAGGTCAGCAAAGTCGAAGTCAAGCAAGTCGACATTCCCGAGCAGATGCAGCGAGCCATTGCCAAACAAGCGGAAGCCGAGCGTGAGCGCCGCGCCAAGATCATTCACGCCGAGGGCGAGTTCGAAGCCTCGCAAAAACTCGCCGATGCCGCCAAAGTTCTCGAAACGCAGTCCTCCGCCATCCAGCTGCGTTACCTTCAGACCCTTACTGAAATAGGTGTCGAGAAGAACACAACGATTGTGTTTCCGCTCCCCATCGATATTATTAACAGTTGGGTTCAAGCCTTAGGGGGACAGAAGAAATAAGTATGGCTTCTCGCGGAAATCGCGGCGGCGCTGGTGAGCGTGTGCTGGAGAGCAAGCATGTCATCGGCCTGTTCATGCTCATGCTCGTGTTTTCCGGTGTGTTCTTCGCGCTCGGCTACGTCATGGGGCGCAACCAGTATGACGGCCAGGTGCGCGCCGCCAGCAATCCGCGAGCAGCGGCGGACCCGGTCGCTCCTCTCAAGCCCGACGTTGCCCCTAAGCGCGCGAACAACGCGAACACTGCGAACAACGCACCTCCCGCTTCCGATCGCCCGTCGGACGCAAACACCCCGCCCAGTTCGGACTGGGGCTTTTACAACGCCGGCAAAACGGCGCCGGACGACACTCTGAAGTCCGCGCCGCCCGCCACGTCTCCCGCCGCCGTCCCCGCGGTCGCAAACGGCAAGAACTCCGCCAGGACCGCCAACGTTTCCTCGAAATCCCTCAGCGCGCCGCAAGTCGCCGGCGGCGGCTACACCGTGCAGGTTGCCGCCTTGCGCAGAGAATCGGACGCGCACTCCGTCGCGGTCACCTTGCAAAAGAAAAAATTCCCCGCGTTCGTCGTCGCGCCTCAATCGGACAAGTATTTCCACGTGCAGGTCGGTCCCTACCCCGATCAGAAATCCGCAGAAGCCGCGAAGAAAGGCCTCGAGAGTGCCGGCTTTAAGGCCATCGTGAAGCACTAATGAATCTGTGTAACAATGGCAGGGCACGGCTTTACAAGTTGCGGAAAATTTCCTGTGGCACAGCCATTTCTGGCTGTGCGCTTCGCCAGGGTGCCACGCCCTCAGTTCATCCTGAGGACCGCCGCGTCGCTCAAGGCCGGTTTTCCGGGTTGGCGCAAAAACTCTGATGCCGTTGCGCTCCTGGCCCAGCTTCCTTCGCCCTCGTTCTGACGCCGAAACTCCCACTTCGTTCCGCCTCGTATTCGGCGCCCTCTCCGGCGCGGCCTTATCTTTTTCCTACACCGGCTTCTATCTCAGCATTTACTCCTGGGTGTGCGTCGGGATTCTCCTCATCGTCCTGTTCGGCGCGCGGCCCAAAATAGCGTTCGCTTGCGGCGCACTGCATGGACTCTTCTTCTGCCTCACCTCCGTGCCGTGGATCGCCACCGTGCTCTCCGTCCACGGCGGCCTCTCGACCGCCGGCGGATGGGGCGTGCTCTTTCTGATCGCCGCCGCTTGGGGCATTCTCACCGGCACATTCGCCTGGATCGTAAATCGCCTCTCGCAGCGCAGCATTGCCCTCGCCTGCATCGGCGCGCCATTTGTGTGGGTGACGTTTGAATTTGTCCGCGCCCACCTCCCGGAAATCAGTTTTCCCTGGAACTTGCTCGGCTATCCCGCATCCGCAAACCTCGCCCTGCTGCAACTCACCGCCATCACCGGCATCTACGGCCTTTCGTTCCTGGTGGCCGCCTTCAACGCTCTGCTCGCCTGGTTTGACGCCGCCGGCAGGCCTTCCTCCGCGCGCCGCCTGACGATCCTCGCCGCCGCTTCCGCGCTGATTCTCGCCGCACTGTTCGCCGGCCCGCAGCTTCGTTCCGCATCCGCAAGCGAATCACTACGCGCGCGCCGTGCAGCTCAACTTTCCCGAAGTCGAGTCCTACCCAACCGATTGGTTTCCCAGGCACGTCGCCGATCTCGACGAAATCGAGCAACTCAGCCTCTCTCCCCACGGCCGGCCCACTGATCTGCTCGTCTGGCCCGAAGCGCCCGCCCCCTTCTCGATGGAGGACCCGCAATTCTCCAGACGCGCCTCCGCGCTGGCGATTCAGTTTGGCCATCCGTTCATCGCCGGCACCATCGAGTGGAAGCCGCTCGACCGGCTCCTCGGAAGCGGCCGCCCGCCACGTGCTGGCCCCCTACAACAGCGCGGTGCTGGTCGATCCCCAAGGCCAGGACGTTTTCATCTACGACAAAATCCATCTCGTTCCCTTCGGCGAGTACGAACCGTTTCCCTTGATTCACCGCGTCGTCTCCAGCGTTTCCAGCGAAGTGGGCGGCTTCCGCAAGGGCTCGAACTACGCCGTCGGCCATCTCCCCGGCGGCTTCACCTTCAGCACCTTCATCTGCTACGAAGCGATCTACGCGGGAGAGATTCGCCGCTTCGCCGCCAACGGCGCCCAGCTCTTCATCAACATTTCCAACGACGGATGGTTCGGCCGTTCCGCCGCGGCCGAGCAGCATCTCCGCATGGCCCGCGTCCGCGCGGCGGAGAATCGCCGCTGGATTCTTCGCGTCACCAACAACGGCTTCACCGTTTCCATCGATCCGTACGGCCGCATCTTCAGCCCGCTCCCGGTGGACGTGCGCGCCGCCGCCGATCTTCCCTACGACTTCCGCACCGATCACACCATCTACACGCGGTTTGGCGATTGGTTCGCTTGGCTCTGCGTCCTGGTTTCCGCTATTCTGTTGGCCTCAACTTTCACGAAAGGAAATATCGTTCGCGAGGAAATACTTGATCCCAGTGGATATTTCGCCATCGCTGGTGACCAGCCAGTAGTCGCCGCATCCAGCGGAACTGCATCTCGCGCCGTCACGCCCAATGATTCTCGAAGATCTGCAGTACCGCTACGAAGGCCTCAAGCCGCGCATCGCGCTGGTCCGGAGCTTTCTTTGACGCCCCGCAGCATCGCGAACGCCTGAAATCCCTCGAAGCCCGCAGCGCCGCGCCGGATTTTTGGAGCAACCAGGAAGCCGCGCAAAGCGTTCTGCGCGACCGCAAGCGCTCCGAAGCCCAAATCGCTGCCGATGAGAAACTTGCATCGCTAGGCCGGCGACATTGACACCTACATCAGCCTCGCTCGCGAAGAAACGAATGCGGAGCAGCGCAACGACCTTCTGAAAGAGCTCGATCGCGAACTTACCAGCGCGGAAACCTACGTCGCCGAGCTCGAAACCCAGACGCTGCTTTCCGGCGAAACCGATCACCTCAACGCCATCATGACCATCAAGCCCGGCGCCGGCGGCACGGAGTCGCAGGACTGGGCCTCGATCCTCCTGCGCATGTACCTCCGCTGGGCGGAGCGCAAAGGCATGAGCGCCGCCGTGCTCGACGAAACTCCCGGCGAAGAGGCGGGCATCAAGTCCGCCACCATTCAATTCGCCGGCGAAAACGCCTACGGCCTGCTCGCTGGGGAAACCGGCGTGCACCGCCTGGTGCGCATCTCCCCGTTCGACCAGGCCGCGCGGCGTCACACTTCGTTCGCTTCCGTCTTCGTCATCCCGGAAATCGACGATCGCATCGAGATCAACATCCGCCCGGAAGATTTGCGCGTGGACACTTATCGAGCCGGCGGCAAGGGCGGCCAGAACGTGAACAAAGTGGAAACCGCCGTGCGCATCACGCACATCCCCACCAACACCGTGGTCGCCTGCCAGGTGGAGCGCAGCCAGGGGAAAAACCGCGAGCTGGCCATGAAGATGCTCCGCTCCCGCCTCTACGACCTGGAACTTCAGAAGCGCCAGCAGCACACCGACAAGCTCGACGAGTCCAAGCTCGACATCTCCTTCGGCAGCCAGATCCGCTCCTACGTCATGCAGCCCTACCGCCTGATCAAGGACCACCGCACCAAGTTCGAGGCCGGCGACGTCGACCGCGTCCTCGACGGCGACCTCGACCCCTTCATCCGCTCCTACCTGATGGCCAAGAAAACAAAAGGCAAGCTCGACGTTCAGCCCGACGACGAGGAGGAATAGTCACTCCACAGGGCTTGTGGCGGAAGCCGGCGTCGGCCCCTCGATTGGCGCGACACGCGAACGCGCGGCCTCGCTTGGCGCGGGCTGGCTGGTTTGTGCGCTAGGTCCGGCAGGGACTCCCGTTTTTGGTTGACGTTCCTGCTTGGCCTCGCTCTTGGAGAATAGCTTCGCCGTGACCAGCATCGCCGTGAATGTCGCACTCAACAGCCCGAGTTGCCGCCACCCGCTCAGCATCGAGGCATTGCCCAGGAGCGTGAGTCCCGCGAAGCAAAACAGCAGGTGCACGCAAAACACCTGCAGCGAAGATTGGCCCATCAGGATGAGCGGCCGGATCGCCAGCGGCTTCAAGACGGATTGCGAGAAGACCAGCAGCGTGGCCACCGCCGCGAAATCGAGCAGGCGCAGAGGTCCCAGGTGCCATTTGTCAAAGAGGAACTCACTCGCGCCCAGCTGCAACCCATGCGAGAGCGCGTGCCGCAATTCAAAAAACAAGGACGCGATCAGCGCCGCTGGAATCACGGCTCGCCTCGCCCACGTTTCGATCGGCAGATTCTCTTGGCCCCAACGCACGCCCAGCCAGGTGCCCGCGATCCACAGAAATTGCCAAGCCCACAGATCGAACGATCCCATTTCGTTCAGCGGAATGTGCGTGGGGATGTACCGCATCATGAACGTGTGCTCGACGCCGCGAAAACCGAATTGCGCGAACAGCCACACGGCGAAGGCCACCCACAAGATGGGCTTCCAGCCGGTTCTGCGGGCCAGCAGGAGGGCCGCGGAAGTAAAGATCAGAAAGATGATGTACATCGGCAAGATATCGAGTAGCGGCGGCCGATAGATCAGCAGAGCGGCTTCCGTGATGGATTGTTTGGCGCCCGCCATGAAGTAGAAATCGAGAAGGTTGTGAAGCCCCGGCCGATTGCCGCGAGACGCAATGGGCACCGCAACCAGAAACACAAAGGCCAGCAAGAGCGCGTGGTAGCCGTACAAACGCAGCGTGCGCAACCACAGCTTCCGGGTCATGGCCCGATAGCCGTCGTGCAGCGCCATGCGGTAGTAAATCCGCCCGGTGAACAGCGCCGAGAGGAAAATGAAGCCTTCTGCCGCGGAGATGAATCCAAAGGGCTGGTTGACGTAGGTACTGGCGGCGGTCGGCAGATGCGTGAGGGTGATCCACACGAGCATCAGCCCGCGCGCGGCGTCGAGTTCCAGACGGCGTCCCATCGCTCTTGCCACGTTAGATACCAAGTCGTGGCCAACGGTTTCCGCGCATCGTCGAATACTTGTTCGGCGGGGGTCCGAGCAGCCACGCGGACGAATGCAGAGCGCTCATGCTAAAGTGCAAAGTTTGGAGGAACTCGTGCCTGTTTCGCCGCGAAGGCTGCTCGCGTTTCTAGCTCTTTGGCCGGCAATCGCGGTTCCGGCTTACGCAAAAAAACACGACACCGGCTTCCTCGACCGCACCATCGCCCTGCAAGGCGCTAGGTACAAATACCAAGTCTTCGTTCCCGAGAATTGGACGCCACATCAAGAATGGCCGATCATACTTTTCCTTCACGGCGCCGGCGAACGCGGCGACGACGGCCTGCAACAGACCGATGTGGGCATCGGCACGGCCATCCGCAGCGATCGCACCCGCATCCCGGCGATCGTGGTCATGCCGGAATGCCGGAGAAATCTTTGGTGGATCCAGCCGCCCATGGACGATCTCGCCATCGCCACGCTGGAAGCAGCCACCAAAGAATTCCACGGCGACACCCGTCGCACGTATCTTACGGGAATGTCCATGGGCGGTTATGGCGCGTGGCACCTGGCTGAAAAATATCCCGGCCGATTCGCGGCCCTCGTCGTGATTTGCGGCGGCATCCGCCCGCCCGCGGCCGCCCGCAAAGCTCATCCCGAGCTTGAAAAATGGACACCACCCGACGAACCCCAGAGCTATTCGGACGCGGCCGCAAAAGTCGGCAAAACTCCGGTGTGGATCTTTCACGGCGCCGATGACGACATCGTTCCCGTCACGGAATCTCAACGCATGTATGCCGCGATGAAAGAGATCGGCGCCGAAGTGCAATACACTGAATATCCCGGCGTCGGCCACGTCTCGTGGGATAAAGCCTACGACGAACCAAAGCTCTTTCCCTGGCTGTTCTCCAAGTCGCGCTGACGAACGTTGGAGGGTTATTCTGGCACCCCCCTCCCCCCTTTTTTTGGAAGTGCGGATTCTAAAGGGGTTACGGTCGAGAATCTCGGAAGTGTTCATTCTGAACGACTTAAAGTCGTTTGTTTTCTGTGCGCGTCGTCCCGTCTTGTAAGTGCGGATTCGAAAGGGGTTAAAGTCGTTTGTTTTGATACAGATTTGCGATGTTTTGTAAGTGCGGATTCTAAAGACGTTACATGCGGCACCTTTCGGAAGTGCGGATTCTAAAGGAGTTAGTGAATCGCGGGGAGTGGACAGTCGAGCGTTTGAACGTTGGCGCGTCTGAACGTTAGGCGGAATGTCGATCGCAAACACGGGGAAGAAGAGCATAGAAGTACACGCTATGTCAAGTCATTTTATGGGTATCATTCGAATGGAGCGGGAAGGTGTTGAAAAGGTGAGAGTTGAGGGACTGGAGGAAAAATCAAGAGCTTCCACGCCCAACCCGCGACCCCTGACGTAGTTTGAGAAGAGAAGAATGGCCCACCTTCGCAAAACCAAACCCGCAAGGGTGGGCAACTCTGCGTCGGAATTCCGTCATCCACCCGCCTATTCCAAAGGGGCGCTCTTTTATAACGCGTTTGTCAGGACTTCGGCGATTAATTCCGATTGGGCGACGCGTGATGGCTGAGGCCCCACACATACGCTGCGAGCGCCGATACCTGGTCGGGGGTAAGTTGCGCTCCACCCAGCGGCGGCATGGGGCTGCGATATTGTTTTGGTTGCGACACACCGTCGGTTATCGTTTTCGCGATTCCGGCATAGCTACCATCGCTCCATAGCCATTTCTTGCCCAATAGATCGGGGCCCAAAGGGGTGCCCTGAGCGCTGTCACCATGGCAGCCCGTGCACGCCGCTCCGCCCACTTGGCCGCGGTAGATGCGCTCACCGAGCGCAACCATTTCTCGGTGTCGCGCCTTCAGGAACGGGAAGATGCCTGCGGCCGCGCCGGCGTCTGGATGCGTGCCCTCTGGCGGTTGCGCGGCCACTTCAACGGGATTGCCGGCCGGAGCTGTCAAGCTCGGACACGCCGTGACGTTCGCGGCACCGCCTTGGGAGCCGCCCTGATAGACAATCCGGTAGATCCGTCCGCGCACGTCGTCGGAAACGTAGAGCGAACCGTCGGGTCCCACCGCCAAGCCAGTGGGACGATGTTCGGCTCGGCCGGCGACTTCACCGCTCCCGCGAAACCATCCGCAAATATTTCGCACTGGCCGGATGCGCGGTCCCCAGCGAGCGACTGAAAAACCACGTTGTAGCCACCTTGCGCATAGGGCGCCCGATCCCATGACCCGTGGAAGGCGATGAAGACGCCGTTACGGTAGCGCGCCGGAAATTGCTTCTTGTCGTACAGCACCATGGCATTAGGCGCCCAATGGGCGGGAAATGCAGCAATGGGAGCAATCTTGTTCGCGCATACGCCGATCGTTTTGCCGCCGTCACCACCGTATTCCGGCGCCAGAACCAGCTTTTGCACGAACGCGTCGTAGTAGCACTCGGGCCAGCCGTAGTCTCCCTTTGGCTTCAAAAGCAACAACTCTTCGGCCGGCAGCGTGGCCTCCTGGTCGGGTTTATACAGGTCGGGCCAATTCGCGCGCAGCTGGTCGCGTCCGTGTTGGGTCACAAATACTCGCCCACTTGAGTCGATGGCAAAACCTTCCGCGTTGCGGATTCCCGTAGCGAAGCGCTCAGCCGTTGAAAAGGTTTGGTTCGTCTTATTCGCGTCGTAGCGCCAGATGCCACCACGCGTCTCCAGTTCCGTGCAGGGGTTCGCGCCGGGCGACTTGAGTGTGCGATTTTTCAACTGGCAGGAATTGGTCGCGGTGGCCACATCGACGTACATCGATCCTTCGGCATTGATGATGAATGGATGCATCGGATGGTCGCCGCCCAGAGGCAATCCGGAGACGATGGTGTCGGCAGAGCCGTTCGGCACGATGGAGCCGGCGGACAATGAATATCGCACGATCCGATCATTGATCTCGGCGTAGATCGATCCTTTATACATGCCGATGCCCGTACCGCCTGCTCCGCCACTTTGGACGGTTTCGCCAAAGCGCTCAATCACATCGGCTTTTCCCGTGCCGCTCTTGTCTTGCAGGGCTACCAGGAAACCGCCTGCATGCGGCGTGTCGTTGCCATAGTACCTGCCCGACCAGGTGTTGACGTAAAGGACTCCGCTCGGCGCAACGACCATGTGGCGGGCGTGACCAATGTCGTCAGCGAAGACCGTTGCGCAAAAACCGGCGGGTAACTTCAACCCGCTGTCATCGTTGGGGCATGCTTGGCTCTTGGCTTCCGCAGCCGGATTGGATTGGTTGTGAGCCGGCGCCAATGAACTGCCCATGCACATTGCGGCGAGCGCGACGGGGGCGAACAACGGAGTTTTGGACGGGATCGATGATTGCATGGAACACTCCCGAAGACCGACGACGAGAAACAACGGTATGACTCGATTCGAAAATATACCATAGTCATTGCAACGTCCCCGGCAGCCGAACGGCCCAACAAAGTATTTCTCGACAGCCATCGGGTCGTTGTGCCTCATGAGTCGCATTACCGAATAGGGTTTCGGTGATCCTGCGGAAAGACCGCATCGCACCGAGTGCCCCTACAAATGCGCGAGAGGGGGAAGGTGACTGGGCGGCGGACACGATGCGAGTCGTGATTGTATCGGATATTCACGGAAATCGACGAGCTTCTTTGCCGTTCGTGGGCTATCACGTTGGTCGTACGAGTGTCGAGGGAAGGCCAAACGTGCCGTCAACGACCTCCACGAAGTTTCGTTCTTCGCGGAGGATCAGGCGCTTGGCCTGTGACATGGCGAAATTCTCACGCGCTTCCGGATCGGACTTCAAGCGCGCCCGGTAGGCCTCGTACGAGGCGAGACTCTCGAAGGCGATCAAACCCCAGGCCACATCGTTCGTGCCTTCATGAGGAAGAAAATAGCCGACAAGGTGGCCGCCGCATCGCGGAATAATGCGGCCCCAATTCTCGGCGTATTTCTTGAAGGCGTCGCGCTGGAACGGATCGATCTGGTAGCGGATGACCCAGGTGATGGTCACGGGTGTTCTCCTGGTGGCCGGTCCGGCCGGCGAATCGCCGCAGCCAAGGGTCAGCGCCGCTCCGGCAACGATCGCTCCAATGGCTTCGCGGCGGCTGATCGGGGCGGTGGAGGGCTTTGCTGGATGCACATGCGGCAGTCTGCCCGTTGACCGACAGGAACACTTCGTCTACCAT
The DNA here is from genome assembly GCA_963735525.1 of uncultured Acidobacteriota bacterium. Classification (GTDB taxonomy): domain Bacteria; phylum Acidobacteriota; class Terriglobia; order Acidiferrales; family UBA7541; genus Acidiferrum. The sequence continues at coordinate 260,740 of CAVTLQ010000010.1, forward strand.
GAAAGTATGGATGTCGAACATCACAGCGACGCCGGGGTGTCGAGAATTGCGGCGGCCATCGGCGAGCCGGCACGCGCTCGCATGCTGTACTGCCTGATGGACGGCCACGCGCGAACCAGCACGGAGCTTTCAGTGGTGGCGGAGGTGAGTCCGTCAACCGCGAGCGTGCACCTGAATCGACTGAAGAGCGCGCGCCTAGTCAAAGTGGTCGTCCAGGGGAAACACCGCTTTTACAGTCTGCAGGGGCCCGACGTGGCCAGCGCGCTGGAAGGGCTGAGTGTTCTCGCCGGGGGCTCTCGCGACACGTTCGTGCCCAGCACGCCGAGCGGGTTGCGCGCGGCGCGGACTTGCTACGATCACATGGCGGGGACCGTGGGCGTCGCGCTCCACGACCGCTTCCAGGCGCTGGGGTGGCTGTCCGCCGGTTTGCGGGGCAGCGAAGATGCATACGACCTCACCTTGGATGGAACGAAGGCGTTTGAGGCTTTGGGGATCGACGTCGAGGCAACTCGGAGGCTGCGCCGCCGGTTTGCGTGCGCGTGCCTGGATTGGAGCGAGCGGCGGCCCCATGTGGGCGGGGCGCTGGGGGCGGCGCTGCTGAAAGTTGCACTGAAGAGAAAATGGGTGGTCCAGGATCTCGACAGTAGAGCCTTGGGCGTGACAAGTATTGGGCGACGCGAAATGCTGGCTCGATTTGGTCTCCGTGTTTGAAATGCAATCCCTCGGCTAGCTGTGCAAGTCCGAGATTCTTGCCTGCGTAAAGGCCACCATTGCGAGGATGGCCGCGCCGGACTGAAGTCCAGCGCCTACAATGGAGTCGGTCCTTCACGAGGCTGTGGCAGTCGGAAGCCTCGCAGCCGAAAGACTATCTGGTTGGTGACAGCGAGCTATCCGATGGGATAGGGCGAAATGGGTTGGACGGCAGGAGATGGAAGTCGCGTGGAAAGGAGCGCTTTCGGTATTGCGTTGAGACGAGAGGGTTTGCGAAGAATGCGGGGAGACAGGGCGGCGTGTTTCCTTTTGGTACGACGGTTGCTCCCTGTGGATTGTTCTTCTGCACAAAATGATGGGACCAAAGGACTCATAGAATGTCTCCCTCTCCTGAGAATAAGACAGGTGCGCGCGTTCCTGAGAATAAGACGCGCATGCGCGTGCACGCGGCGATTTGGTTGGGTTCGTCCGCGTTTGGCATCGTCGGCACGGTGTTGCTGGTTTGCTGGCTGTTGGCCGACGCGCTGGAACCCCAAGGCAGATTTTCGCAGGTAGGTTTGGTTCTGGCACTGACGGCCTATGCGATTGATTGGATGGGCGAAGGGCGGCGATCGGACCAAGATGGTCCGGCGGCACCAGGATTAAGGGATTCGTAGATTTGAACCCAGTTGAGGGGCACTTCCGCCGGATGCGGGAGGAAGCCGTTCGAGGGCGGTTTCTTACCGTTCGATCAGATTGTAAACCATTGCGATTCAACGCGTTGATTTCTTGTTCCGCACAGTGGTAAGTTGGGTGGGCCATTCGAAGCATCCCACAATCGAGAACCTCGCGGGGCTGTGAATCCCTGCAAATTACGAAGGAGATTCTGTTTTGAGCGAAGCCTTACGGAATTTTTTGTTTACCTCGGAGTCGGTGACCGAAGGTCACCCGGACAAGATTGCCGATCAGATTTCGGACGCGGTGCTGGATGAGGTCATGAGACAAGACCCCATGGGCCGCGTGGCGTGCGAAACGCTGGTCACGACAGGCCTGGCGGTGGTGGCCGGGGAAATCACGACGAGCGCGCATGTGGATTACGATGCGCTGGTACGCGAAACGATTCGAGGCGTGGGTTACGACCGTGCGAAGTACGGCTACGACGGCGATACCTGCGCGGTGTTGTGCACCGTCAAGCGGCAGTCGCCGGACATCGCGATGGGAGTGGATACCGGCGGCGCGGGAGATCAGGGTTTAATGTTCGGCTTCGCGTGCGACGAAACCGCCGAGCTGATGCCCATGCCCATCCAACTTGCCCACCGCCTGACGCAGCGCCTCTCTGAAGTTCGCAAAGCCAACAAAGTTGATTTTCTGCGCCCTGATGGCAAGTCGCAGGTCACGATTGAGTATCGTGGTGGCCGGCCGTCGCGTGTGGATTGCGTGGTGATCTCGACGCAGCACAGCGAAAAGGTTTCCAACGCGGACCTGCGCGATGCGATCACCGAGCACGTGATCAAGCCGATCGTTCCGGCGAACATGCTGGACCGCAACACGAAGTACCACATCAATCCGACCGGGCGCTTCGTGATTGGCGGTCCGATGGGCGATGCGGGTTTGACGGGGCGCAAAATTATCGTGGACAGCTACGGTGGATACAGCCGGCATGGCGGCGGGGCCTTCTCTGGCAAAGATCCCTCGAAGGTGGACCGCTCGGCGTGCTACATGGCGCGGTACATCGCGAAGAATGTGGTGGCCGCGGGGTTGGCGAGCAAGGCGGAAGTTCAGCTGGCATATGCGATCGGCGTGGCGGAACCCGTGTCGGTGATGATCGATGCGTTTGGAACGGAGACCGTGCCTGAAGAGCGGATCAATGCGCTGATTCGCGAATACTTCAAGCTGACGCCGAAAGGCATCATCGAGGCGCTCAACCTTCGCCGCCCGATTTACAAGGCTACCGCTGCGTACGGACATTTTGGGCGGAGCGGCGCGGGCTTCACTTGGGAACTCACCGACCGTGCTGATGCGCTGCGGAAAGCCGCGGGGCTGGGCGCGGTGGCGGGCGCGGAAGTCGCGGCACGCCGCTAAGCGGGCTGGCGTCTCGAAGCCGAGCGGTTCTTGTCGGTCATTTTTCTCTTCGCGAACTTTGTTCACTGCAAGAAAAAATCAATTGAGGAGCACTCCTTGGCTATCGCTGAACTGAAAAAAGGTGATGTGAAAGATATCGGGCTGGCGGACGCCGGCAAGCGCAAGATCGAATGGGCGGGGCAGCAGATGCCCGTTCTGGAATCGATTCGCAAGCGTTTCTTGAAGGAACAGCCGCTGAAGGGGCTGCGCGTGTCGGCGTGCCTGCACGTGACGAGCGAGACCGCGAACCTGATGATCGCGTTGCGCGATGGCGGCGCCGATGCCGTGCTGTGCGCTTCGAATCCACTTTCGACGCAGGATGAAGTCGCCGCGTCGCTCAATCGCGACTACAACATTCCCACCTACGCCATTAAGGGCGAGGACAACGACACCTACTACTCGCATTTGCGCGCGGCCCTGGATCACAAGCCGCAGATGACCATGGACGACGGCGCCGACTTGGTGACCATGCTGCTGACCAAGCGCACCGACCTGGTGCCAGGCGTGATCGCGGGTACGGAAGAAACCACCACCGGCGTGATTCGCCTGCGCGCGATGGCGAAAGACGGCACGCTGAAGTATCCGATCATCGCGGTGAACGACGCGATGACCAAGCATTTCTTCGACAATCGCTACGGAACGGGCCAGTCCACACTGGACGGCGTGATTCGCGCGACGAACATCCTGCTCGCGGGACTGAAGGTGGTCATCGCGGGCTACGGCTGGTGCGGGCGCGGCGTGGCGATGCGCGCCAAGGGGCTTGGCGCCGACGTGATCATCACCGAAATCGAGCCGGTGAAGGGCATCGAAGCGGTGATGGACGGGTTTCGCGTGATGCCGATGGCCGAAGCGGTGAAGGAAGGCGATATTTTCATCACCGTCACGGGAAACAAGAGCGTGATCCGCGGCGAGCACTTCGAGCACATGAAGAGCGGCGCGGTGGTGTGCAATTCCGGGCACTTCAATGTGGAGATCGATATTCCCGCGCTGGAGAAATTGTCGAGCGGGAAGAGGGAAGTTCGTCCGCTGGTCGACGAATATCTGCTGAAGGGCGGGCGCAAAGTGTACCTGCTGGGCGAAGGACGACTGGTGAACCTGGCCACTGCGGAAGGGCATCCGGCATCGGTGATGGACATGAGCTTCGCCAACCAGTCGCTATCGGCGGAATACTTGGTGAAGAATCACAAGACGATGAAGCCGCAGGTGTACGTCGTGCCGGAACATCTGGACCGCGAGATCGCGCGGTTGAAGTTGGAGTCGATGGGGCACAAGCTCGACAAGCTCACACCTGAGCAGGAGCATTACCTGGCGTCTTGGCAAGAAGGCACGTAAAACCGGGCGGCTCGATCCGCCGCAATCTCTTATTTTCTGTGTTATGTTCGTAGGGGCGCAGAACGCGCCCCTTTTTTGGTCTGCGTTGTTGTCTTGGGGTTTGCCGACTGCCATGTGGGACCTCTCTACGCACGCTCTCGATACTGCCCGTCTTCGCGGCGCGACCTACGCCGACGTTCGCGCGATGCATTTGCGGCAGCGGGACCTCACGACAAAAAACGGGCAGGTCGGAACGCTCGCGCAATCGGAATCGATCGGGCTCGGCATTCGGGTGCTGGCGAACGGCGCCTGGGGATTTGCTTCCACCGATCGACTGACGCGGGACGGCGTCGCGGGGTGCGCGGCACAGGCGGTGGCCATCGCCAAGGCGTCTGCGCTGGCGAAGCGCAGCGACGTAGTGATGGTGCCGGAAGACGCGTATGTGGATAGCTGGCAGAGCGGGTTCCGCAAAGATCCGTTCGAAATTCCGCTGGAGACGCAGCTCGCGCTGCTGCTGGCGGTGGATGCGGAAATGCGCCGCGTCAAGGGCGTTACGCTGACGGAAACGGATTTGCAGTTTCGGAAGATCGATTCGTGGTTCGCGTCGAGTATCGGTTCGCGCATCCATCAGCGAAAAATGATTTCGGGGTGCGGGATCGCGGCGACTTCGTTTCGGAATGAAGAAATCCAGAAGCGGTCGTATCCGAATAGCTTCGGCGGGCAGCACTCGCTGCAGGGGTACGAGCTGGTGGAGTCGCTGGACTTGTTGCAGCACGCGCCGCGCGTCGCGGAAGAAGCGGTGGCGCTGCATTCCGCCGAGCAGTGCCCGCAAAAAACGGGCACGCTGATTCTTGGTGGAAGCCAACTCGGTCTGCAGATTCATGAGTCGGTGGGGCATCCCATCGAGCTCGACCGGGTGCTGGGACAGGAAGCAAATTTTGCGGGGACAAGTTTTCTGACACTGGATCAGCTCAACAAGCTCCGCTATGGCTCGGACATCGTGAACGTGGTGGCCGATGCGCGCGTCGATCACGGCCCCGGCCTCGGCACCTTCGCTTACGACGACGAAGGCGTGCCCGCGCAGTGCACTGACATCATCAAGGACGGGCAGTTTCGAGGCTATCTTTCGAATCGGGAGACCGCGCACCTGATCGGGCTGAAGCGTTCTTCCGGAACGATGCGCACGGAAAGCTGGAACCGCTTGCCGATTATTCGGATGACCAACATCAGCCTTTTGCCCGGGACGTGGGCGTTTGACGATCTCATCGCGGGCACGGATGACGCCATTCTAATGGAAACCAATCGCTCGTGGTCCATCGACGACCGGCGCTATCAGTTCCAGTTTTCCACCGAGCTGGCTTGGGAAATCAAAGGCGGCAAGAAAACGCGGATGCTGAAAAATCCCAGTTACAGCGGCATCACCACGGAGTTCTGGAATTCCTGCGACGCCATTTGCAACGCGGATGCCTGGACGCTGTGGGGCACTCCGAATTGCGGCAAGGGCCAGCCCATGCAGACGATGGGCACGGGCCACGGCGCGTCGCCCGCGCGCTTCCAAAATGTTCGCATTGGGGCGGCGTTCTCTAAACAATGAGCGCGTCTCTCCAACAGAAATCTCCGCGCCGCAGGAACGCGGCGGCCGATCTTTTTTCCGAGGGCGACCTTCGCAAGATTATCGAGAACGTTCTCCGGCTCGCCAAATCTACAAGCGCATCCGAAACGGAAGTCCAGGTCGAAGAAGTCGCCGACGCCCTCACGCGCTTCGCCAATAATGCCATTCACCAGAACGTTGCCGAGCACGGACTCACCGTTTCCATCCGGACCGTCGTCGATGGGCGCACCGCTCGCGCTACGACCAACCGCATCGATGAAGATTCGCTTCGCGCCGCCATCGACGCGTCGCTCTCGCTCGCGCAAAGCCAGCCGAAGGATCCGCATCTGCTCCCGCTTCCCGGTAAGCAGCGCTATCGCGCGGTCAGCCGCTTCGTTAAACAAACCGCCGCGCAGACACCGGAAGAGCGCGCTCGCGCCGTCCGCCGCGCCTGCGATCTTGCGGTAAAGCGCGGTCAGAATGCCGCCGGCATTTTTGCCAGCGGCCAATCGCAGACGGCGATGGGCAATTCCCGCGGCCTCTTCGCCGCGTATCGCGAAACCCACGCGGAATTTTCCATCACCATGCAAGAAGAATCGGCGGCAAGCTGGGCCAAGGCCAACGCCGCCAGCGTGCGGGACTTCGATCCGCAAAAACTCGCCGAGCGCGCCAGCGAAAAAGCGCATCGCGCCACCAAGGCGCGGGAACTTCCGCCCGGCCGCTACACCGTCATCCTGGAACCTGCCGCGGTGCTCGATCTGGTCGGGTTTCTGTTTTACGATTTCGCCGCGACGGCGCTTGCCGACAAACGGTCGTGCCTCAACGATCGCATGGGCAAACAGCTCTTTGGCAAGAACATCACCATTACCGACGATGTCTATCACTCGCTGCAGCTCGGGGCGCCGTTCGATGGCGAAGGGATTCCCCGCGAACGCGTCTTGCTCGTCGATCGCGGCGTTCCGAAGAATTTGGTCTACGCTCGCACCAGCGCGAAGGCTGCCAGAAAAAAGCCGACCGGCCACGGTTTTGCACTGCCGAATGAATACGGGGAAGCTCCGATGAACTTGGTGTTCGCTGGTGGGAGTTCGTCTCTCGAGGAGATGATCGCCACTACCGATCGTGGCTTGCTCGTCACGCGGCTGTGGTACATCCGGGAGGTTGATCCTTACGAAAAGATCATGACCGGGATGACTCGCGACGGGCTGTTTCTGGTCGAGAAGGGCCGCGTCGTTTCCGCAGTGCGCAATTTCCGGTTCAATCAGTCCATCTTGGAAATGCTGCGCAATGTGGAGCTGCTCGGACCGGCGGTGCGGGGGACTGGGGAAGAGGCTTTCGAGATGGTTGTGCCGGCGATGAGGGTTAGGGATTTCCAGTTTTCGGAGGTTACGAAGTTTTAGGGCGCGAAGAGGGAGAAAAGGCGGCTAGACGCTGGCGTTGGTTGCCGAGCTGGGGCGCAGCCCGCCGCGGCGGGCTGCGCCCCTACAGGGACGGGGTACGGGCGGCGGACGAGAGGTGGGACGTGCGGGCATTCCGTCGTGATCGCGGGGAAATATTGTTTAAGGGCCCAAATGTGGGCTAAATGGGTCAATTTGGCGCTTGGGAACATCCTCCACAAAATTGATTTGTCGAATCCAAAATCTGCGTTGTACACGGGAAGCCCGTCCGATCAATAAACACATATGTATTTGTGTCATGAGGGGGCCAGGGCCGGTCGGGGCAGGCATCCCAACTGGAGCCATCCTGACCACGACGCGTGCGGCACGGGCTTCGTGGCGCGCCTTGGCAGTCCGCCGAGTCACGACATTGTTGAATACGCGCTCAACGCTCTTGAGCGCTTGACCCACCGTGGTGGTGTGGACGCCGACGGCGCCAGCGGTGACGGCGCCGGCCTGCTGACTTCGATTCCGGATGCATTTTTCCGCGCCCGCGCGCAAGAGCTGGGCATTGAGCTTCCCGAGCACTTCGGCCTGGGTTTTGCCTTTTTGCCCGCGGCTTCCTCCGTCGACGCGCGCGCTGCGATTGAAGCTGCCGCCGATACCGAGCGCCTACGGGTTCTCGGGTGGCGCCGCGTGCCGGTGGCCACTGCCTCGTTGGGCCGCATGGCGCTGGAGACCATGCCGGAAACGTGGCAATTCTTCGTGGCACCGTTTCATCCCGCGCGCGGGACCTCGCGTTTTGAGTGGCGGCTGGCGCTGCTCCGCAAGCGCGCTGAATCTCTGCTGCCGCCGCGCTCCTACATTTGCTCGCTCTCGTCGCAGACGGTTGTGTACAAAGGTTTGCTGACGCCGTGGCAGTTTCCGCAGTTCTACGAGGACCTGCGCGATCCGTCGTTTGCGACCACGTTCGCGGTGTTTCATCAGCGCTATTCGACGAATACGCAGCCGTCTTGGCATTTGGCTCAGCCGTTCCGCTACTCGGCGCACAACGGTGAAATCAATACGATCGTTTCCAATCGGCGCTGGCTGCGCGCGAAAGATCGCGAACTGCGTGCCAAGCTGACCGTCGGCTCGTGGTTCCACGCACTTGAAGAAAACGTCAGCGACTCGGCGAGCTTCGATAACGCGTTTGAGCTCAAGCTGCTCGAGGGATTTTCTCCCGAAGCGGCAATGCTGGCCATGGTGCCGCCGGCTTTTGAGAATGATCCGCTGCTATCCCGGGATGTGCGCGGCGCTCTTGCCGCTCTTTCGCAGGTTGGGGAGCCGTGGGACGGCCCCGCGGCGTTGGTGTTTTCCGACGGCCAGTTCGTCGGCGCGAAACTGGACCGCAACGGACTGCGGCCGCTGCGTTACACGCTCACTCACGACGGCCTGCTGATCGCCGGCTCGGAAACCGGGCTGGTCGATCTCGACGAATCGCGAATTGCGGAGCGTCAGCGTCTTGGGCCTGGGGAAATGATTCTCGCCAACCCCGTCACTGGAGCGGTTTTCCGCTGGCGCGAAATTCTCAAGCGTCTAGCTACGCAACAGTCCAGAAACGCATTGCCGGCTGTGCGCCAACTCGGCGCCACGATCTCCGTGCCTTCTCCGGCGATCGACCAGCCCAAGCGTGTGGCCGCTGCGGCGGGCTGGACCGAAGACCAATTCAAGATTCTGTTTTCCGCGCTGCCTCACGGCAAAGAAGCCGATTGGAGCATGGGCGACGACGCTCCGCCGGCTTTTCTGTCGGCACTCCCGCGCACCTTGTGGGACTACTGCAAGCAGCGTTTCGCGCAGGTGACCAATCCACCGATCGATCCGCTGCGCGAGTCTCACGTGATGTCGCTCGCCGTGCATCTTCCCAACGGCGTGGTTCTTCCGAGTCCGATCATCGGTGCGGGCCAGTTGGCGGAGCTTTCCGCCACGTTCGGCCCCGTTCACCGGATGGAATTTACGTTTCCTGCCCCAAACGGAGTCCCGGGCGCGCGCTGCAGCATTACTCAGCTGTCTACCCCTCTGAGCGGCAGCGGACGCCCGGGCCTCCTCCTCCTTTCCGATCGCGGCATCAACAGCGAGCAAGCGGCGCTGCCTGCGCTGCTGGCCACCGCCGCGGTGTGGAAGTCCATGGTCCGGGAGGGTCTGTGGGACGTGCCTCTGGTTGTGGAATCCGCGCAGGTTTTTGACACGCATCACGTGGCCTTGCTGGTTGCGGCCGGCGCAAGCGCGGTGGTTCCGTATCTCGCCGACCACTTTGCCGAATCGCTGGAGCCGGGCGGCACGGAGCGCATGCGCACGGCGATCACGGCGGGTCTGCGCAAAGTTCTGGCGCGCATGGGCGTTTCGACGCTGGCGAGCTATCGCAACAGCCATTTATTTGAGATCGTGGGCCTATCGCAAGATTTTTGCGCCGAGTTTTTCGAGGACGTCGCGGACTTCCCTGGGCAAAAGAGTCTGGACGATCTTCTTGCCGATTACTTGCGGATGCACAAAGCGGGTTTCTCGGGCGCTTCTGACGATCTGGCCGATGCGGGCTTGTATCGGTTCCGGAAAGGCGCCGAGCTTCACGCGAACTCGCCGGAAATCGTGCGGCGCTTGCACGCGCACGTCCGCGCGCCGGACGCGGGCAAGTACGCGGCTTTTGAAGAATTGGCAGAGAATCACGGCCCGGTATTTTTGCGCGACTTGCTCGAAACGGTTCCCGGGTCGCCGATTCCGATCGAGGAAGTCGAACCGGTGGACGCCATCGTGCGGCATTTCAGCACGCAGGCGATGTCTCTCGGTTCGTTGGGCCTGGAAGCGCACCGCACGCTGGCGCTGGCGATGAATTCTCTCGGCGGGCGCAGCAACACCGGCGAAGGCGGCGAAGATCCCATCCTTTACCGGCACGAGCCGCACGCCGCCAACAAAATCAAGCAGGTGGCCTCCGGCCGCTTCGGGGTGACCGCGGACTATCTGGTGCACGCGCAAGAGCTTGAGATCAAGATGGCGCAGGGCTCCAAACCCGGCGAAGGCGGGCAGCTTCCCGCGCGCAAAGTCACCGAATACATCGCGCGCATCCGCCATGCCACGCCCGGCACGCCGCTGATTTCTCCGCCTCCGCATCACGATATTTACAGCATCGAGGATCTCGCGCAGTTGATCCACGATCTGCGCGCCGTGAATCCGCGCGCGCGCATCGGCGTGAAGCTGGTCTCCAGCTCCGGCGTTGGCATCATCGCCGCGGGCGTCGCTAAAGCCGGCGCCAATGTCATCACCATCAGCGGGCACAACGGCGGCACGGGATCGTCGCCGCTTACTTCGATCAAGAACACCGGGCTGCCTTGGGAAATTGGTTTGCGCGAAACGCACGAAACACTGGTTCGCGCTGGCCTCCGTTCACGTCTCTCTCTCCGCGTGGACGGAGGCCTGAAATTCTCGCGGGATATTTTGATCGCTGCGATACTCGGCGCCGACGAATTCGGCTTCGGCACCGCCGCGCTGCTGGCCATCGGGTGCGTTATGGCGCGGCAATGCCATCTGAATACATGCCCAGTGGGGATCGCCACGCAGGACGAAACGCTGCGGATGCGCTTCAATGGCAAGCCGGAGATGGTGATCGCGTACTTCCGCTCGCTGGCCGAAGAAGTGCGCCAACGCCTTGCGCGGATGGGCGTTCGTTCGCTTGGCGAACTGCGCGGCTGGTATGACCGCCTCGACACTCGCTCGGGAATGGATGCGTTCATGGTTGTGCCGATTTCGGAGGGGCGTCACGTCGCGCCGCAACAGGTTCCTGTGGATCATGGCAGCGCGATGGAGGATTCCCTGTACTTCACGAATTCTCTCGCGGAGCAGGCGGAGTCTCAGCCGATTCATAATTCGGACCGCAGCGTCGGAGCGGGCTTGAGCGGAGAGTTGATGCGCCGCCGGAGCCGGAATGCGTATGCCTCCGCTACTGAGGAAATCACCCAAGCCTTCGACGGCTCCGCCGGACAAAGCTTCGGCGCGTTTCTCGCGGATGGCGTGACTCTCAAGCTTGCGGGCGAAGCCAACGATTACGTGGGAAAGGGCCTTTCCGGAGGGACGATCTCTCTCGCGGCCGGCTCGGCTGCGTCGCGCCGCGGCGACGTGCTCGCCGGGAACACTGTTCTCTATGGCGCCACGTCGGGCCAGCTGTACATTGCCGGCCGTGCGGGCGAACGGTTTGGCGTTCGCAATAGCGGCGCGCTCGCGGTGGTGGAGGGTGTCGGCCAGCACGGTTGCGAATACATGACCGGCGGCGTGGTTCTGGTGCTCGGCCCTCTGGGCCTGAACTTCGGCTCCGGCATGACCGGCGGCCTCGCCTACATCTTGCGGGCCGAAGCCGAGGATGTGCTGCACCGCGAATTTGTTACCGTCAACGAGCTCGAGACCGACGAAGAGCTGTGCCTGCGCCGCGTTCTCGAGGAGCATCTGCACTTCACTGCCAGTCCGCGCGCCAGCCGTCTGCTGTCGCGCAGGAATGGGCTCCCGTTCGTGCGCGTGCAGCCCGTGCATTTCCAGGGCACCATCGCGGACACGTGGAAGCCAATCTTGGCCCAGTTGAAGCAACGCGAAACATTGCTGGTTGCACCGCAGGGTTCGCGAATTTCTCAAGCGGCGCTGCATGCTTGAGTTTGGGAGGTTTTAGCCCGCATTCGGCTGCACGATTCGGCTATAATGCTCGTCGAACGGTTCGCCTATGGACTTCGATCAACTCGCCACCTTCGTGTACGTCGCCAAACTAAAGAGTTTTTCGCGCGCAGGTCAAAAGGTTTTCCGCTCCCAATCCGCGGTTAGCGCCCAGATTCGCCAGCTCGAGCAGGCCTATCGCGCGAAGCTTTTAGATCGATCGGCCAAGTCGGTCGAGCTGACCCCCGCGGGTGAGGTGCTTTTCGAGTTTGCTGAGCGGCTTCTTCGCCTTCGCGATGAATCGATTCAGGTCGTAGCGGATCGCGGCAACGTCGTGCAGGGACCCGTTTTGTTCGGCGCGAACGAAGCCACGTGCCTTTATCTGCTTCCGGATATTTTTGCGGAATTCCAGCGGCGATTTCCGCTGGTGCACATCAGCATTTATCGGAATTTCAGCCATAAGATTCTGCAACGGATCGAAGACGGCTCGATCGACGTCGGCATTGTCACGCTGCCCACCAAGTCGCCTAATCTAAAAGTGCACCACATTCATCGCGACCGCCTTCGCTTCATGGTGAGTACGCGCAATCCGCTGGCGCACCGCACGAAGATCACGCTGGAAGAAGTTGCCGGGCAGCCGCTGATTTTTCCGAAGACCGGCTACACGCGGCAGGTGCTCGACAAGCTTTTTCGCCCGTACCGCTCGCGCATCCACGTGACCATGGAACTTCCCAGCGTCGGGATGATCAAGCGTTTCGTGGCCGCCGATGCGGGCGTGTCCTTTATCAGCGAGAGTTTCGCAAGGGATTACATCAAGGCCGGTGAAGTGAAGCTCCTGACCGTCGAGGGCGTGGACATCTGGCGGGAACTCGGCCTGGTCTACCGGCGCGACCGCAGCCTGCCGCGCGCCGCACAAGCCCTCATCGCCCTTATCCGCGAGCACCGCAAACTCGCGGAAACTCCCGCTGCCGCCGCGGCCAGCTAAAGGCAGCGCTTCCCCGAACGATGTGGCAATGAAAATTCCAGCGTAGAGCGAAACCGAATTGGCGTCTGGTTGATTCTCGCCTGCGTTGTGGCTGGCACAGACCCTTCGAAGCTCAGGGTAAACAGGAGTGTCTGTGCTACCAGAAGAAACTTACCGAACGCTGAAATCGAGACTTGCGATGGCCTTGGCGATCACGTTCTCTTGAATCTGAATCAGGTCGGTGTCCGCGTAGGTCATGCCCAGTGCTGTAAAAATATCGTTGCCGCGAGCGATCACGACCAGCGTGCCGGACCAATCGTGTTCGTCCGCTTTGCCGCGGTAGCGATACTCCACCGCCGGCAGGCCGCCGACCAGGGTCTTGCGTTGCGAGGTTTGCTGGTAGCCGTCGTACACGTCGCGCAGGCGATTCTCGACGGTGGTGGCGGCCGCCTCGAGCGGCTGCTTGGTCTTTTCGCGCCCCACGACCATCAGCGTGGATTCGTTGGACGTTCCCATCGCCACGATCGCGTTGGGAAGCGCGGTTGGGTCCTCGATCAGTTGCCAGCTTGGAGCCTTATACATGTGGAACCCGTATGCATGATTGGTGTACAGGTTCCCCTGCACTTCTTCGGGAATCTGCGGCGTTTCGGCTTCTTTCGGCGAAGCAAGCGGCGTCACCGGCGTGGCCAACGCGGTGGCGGCTGCGGTGGGAATCGCTTTGATCGAAGGCGCAACGGCACTGGTCTTCGGAGCATTGGCAGGCAATTGAGGTCTGACCGCCGCGTTCGACACTCTGGCGACCGGCTTTTCGATGGTAGTCTCGATCGCCGGCGCCGCGGCCGGTTGTGCATCCGCCGCATCCGCCTTCACCGCCTCGGCCTCGGGCTGCGACCCATCGGATCGCGCCGGCTTGCGTGCAGCGGGTTTTGCGTCCCCCTTCGAGGACTCAGAGGCCATCGGAATGATCGCCGCGATCTTGCTTTTCTCGATAAGGACAAATCCAAAGTCGGTTTTGACCTTGAACATGTTGTTGTCGTAGGCGACGATCACGCCGTAGAACGTCTTCCCGTCTTTTAGCTGGATCTCATCGGCCTTGACGGGAGAAAGCACCGCGGCGCACACCGCCACCAGCAGTAGCCCGCGCGTTAATAAGGCGTTCATAATTTGGAGTATGCAACCGTCCCGCCCGGCATGCAAATCCCAGCCTGATGGGCGTGCTCGTTCGGTCACCTCCACCCCAGCCCCGCCGATCCACTTGAACGCCGTTGTAGGCGCTGGGTTTCGGGCTCCGTGTGGTAACTCAAAAATCGGACCTCAGCGGCCCTTCGTGCCTGTGGGTACACTCGAGCCGTGCCCTCCCGTTGCCGCACAGATTTGTCAGCCCCGGCTGTCGGCGCCGCTGCTAAGCCTGCACTCCCAGCGCGCTCGCCATGGCGTGCTGCAACCCGTCTGCGCGTTGGGTAACGCACTCGGTCTGGACGCTCGTCACCGTCAGGTCCAGCAGCTCTACGGCAACGCCGCGGTCCTGCCACCTGCCAGACAACGATATGGCCGCCGCGGCCAGCTCCGGACCCTCATTCGTCGGCCTCGCCAAGCGCATCCGCTCGATCCCCGATACGCCATCCGCATAGACAATCCTCAATCCGATCGCCTTGGCTTGGAGCCCCCGCTGGCCCAGCGTCTCTCCCGCCCGCGAGCCCAGATACTCGATCATTCCGGCGACGATCTCAGCATCGGCGACAGCGCCCGCCGTGGTCGGTTCGCTTCCAAGCGGACCGCGACCTCGGTTCTGCTGCCAGATCTGCCGCCCTAGCACCCTCCCAAACACGGCTTGCAACACGGGCTTCGGCACACCGCTGAATTCCGCAATCATCCCACCGCCACCCATAGTGCCTCCTGACAAGGAAAGGGAAGTCGCTGGCCGGTTTTGTCGCTCGGCCCGATCCGTAAGGACGGCCGGCGGCTCGGGAGAGCCCAGGGAGGCAATGGAGCCGCCAGCCGTTTCCCATGTTCCTCTACCAGGGGCACTATAGCGAACAAAAAGCGAAAGTAAAGTACTTTTCGTTAGCGGTAATGGGTCAGTTTGAAAATAAAAGAGCGGCCCGGGTCGAGGAGGCCGCTCCTGGGGTGATTCGGAGGGGTACAACGCCCATAACTCTACGGCTAGCCGAGCTGGCAAAGCTGTTCCTTTTGGAACACTTCTATACGTTGGTCAGTTTGTAATCTTTAACTTTACGGTAGTGGGTCAGTGTAGTCTGAAAAGAGCGCTACGCTTTATCGCTGAGTTCCCGCCACTTCTGATCTGCCAGGACCACGGAGGTTTCAATCTGGCGTTCAGGCACGGTCCAATACTTTTTGAGCAGCCGGTCCTTTTCCTGGCGGCCAACCCTTTCAAACCCATGTCTTTCGTAAAAGTGGATCGCCCAGACAGCATCCGCCCACGTGCCGATCAACACCGGACCGCTTGCCAGCTCTTGCAAATGAGAAAGCAAGTGGGCTCCAAGCCCGCGTTTCTGACTGCCGGTGCGAACATAGGCGTGCCGGATGAGGGTCACGTCCTGGACCGCTTGAATGCCCATGACGCCTACCAGGGTCTCGGTCTCCTCGTACCCCCAGAACACAACACCCTCGTCGATTTCATGCTGCAGCTTCTCCCGAGACATGTACGGTTCTGTCCAGCGATCTGCCGGGATGATCCCCTTATAAGCCCGCGCGCCATCGTTGATGATGGTCCAAATCTGCTCAAAATCGCGATCATCACAGCGGCGGATCATGAGTAGTCGGCCCCCTAGCCTGGCGTCTTGAGATTCATGCTGGCCGGTTAGACGATCTTACTAGCTTGCGGAGGTGCGGGGTATTGCTCCCGCGAAGTGCGCCTTCCATGAATTATGCGAAGCTTGTCAGTTTCGTTGCATTACCGTGGGGCTACGGGCTGGTGGAGTAGGAAGCGATGAGATCGTCGAAGAGGCGTTGAGCGCGGCTAGGATCGGGCTGCTTTTGGGCAATGACGTCCAGAAGGGGACTGAGGAAGCGTCCGTACTTGCTGAGCGTTGCGGCGTCGTGCGAAGCGAGAGCGGTTTCTATGGAACGCTGCGTAGCGGGCGTGACGAGCTCGATGCGGCCGACGAAGACTCTCACCAGCTGGGCGGGAGCGGGGTCGATAGACAGGGGCAGGATGGAGTCCACGAACGCGCGCGGGACGATGTAGAAGAGGCGGCTGCCTTCTTCAAACCAAGTGTCACGCCAGGTTTCGATCATGGCGCGGGCTTCATCGCGATAGAGGCCCTGCGCGACGAGGATATCTTCGAGGTCGCCACGGAGGGAATCGAAGGTGCCGGTGACGTATGGTGTTTCGAGCATCGCGTCGGCCTGGGGTGAAGTCACAATGTGATAGCCGAGTTTGTCGCCTCGGCGCTCGAAGAGAATGAGCGCGGGGATGGGCTGACCGGTCCGATTGTCGAACTGGACTGCGCCGGAGGGCAAGACTTTGGCGGAGAGAGGAAGAGAGACTGTGGAGACGCCGCGGTAGAAGAGAAATTTTTCGTGCTGATTGCCGGAGGGACTTTTTACGGAGAGAGGGGTCGCGGAGGTTTCGCGGGCGGTGTAGTAGTGGCTCGCGGCATTCTCGCTAGGAAAGTCGGCGGCGAGAGCCGGAGCGACAGTGACGGAGTCCCATGCGATGCTGCCGTCGTCATGCGGTTCGTAGAGAGAGTCGATCGAGAGGGGAGTCGAAGGCTGAAAGCGAGTCGCGTGAGGATACCACTCGGTGATCAGACCTTTGGAAAAGGAGACGCGCACGGAGAGGGAGGTTTCGTGGGCGGTGTAGAAATAGATGACGGGGGTCTCCATGCGGAGCGTACCGCGAAGAAGGGGTTTGCTGACGCTGCGGAAGTGCTCGACAAAACGGGGTAGCTCGGGTGTACCTAGGAGTTGTACCGGCAGCCATTCCACAGGCTGCCCGTCGGCACCGGCGATAGAGGTGAAGGTGCCCCATTCGTGGGCGGCGAGGCCCGGATCCACGGGCGCCTGCCGGCTGTGGACAGGAACAGCAACCGTGAGGGCACTGAGCGCGACCGCGAGGAGTGCGAACGGCAGCAGGAGGGCGCCTGGGAAACGAGCAGCGCGTAGGGGACGAGGTGTCATAGATGTTCCTTGGATTCTGGCATTCACAAGGAAGACGGGTGGGATGGGTAAGTGTTAACAAACTGGCTGGGTGGGTTGCCGACGGGGTGGTGGTTGAAGGCGGCGGCCCTTCGAGGCTCAGGGTAAACGAGCCCTTCGCATGGCTTCGCGCCGCTCAGGACAAGCCGCCGCACTCCAATGGTGCAGGGAGCAAGAGAGCGAGCCGCAGAGTGCGGAAGAACGACGGCTCACACGAGAGAAATCCAGGCTAGTCTAGGTGGCCCTCGCGGCCGGTCCAGGACTGTTCCCAATGACGCCAAAGGGAGATGTCGCCAAGATCGAGCGCGTTCCACCAGGAATCGAGCATAGTTAGGTCGAGGCGAAGGATACCTTCGCGAGTCACACCGGGCGGAGGAGGAACGAGCGCCGCGAGGCGGTCGTACACAGCGGAACGTTCGACACCGTTGACGCGCGGGAGGACGTGCCAGAGCGTGAGGGCGTCCCGCGCGCGCGCGTCGTGCAGCACGATAGCGAGTGCGGATTTGCGGCTGGAGGGAGCTGACTCGAGCGAGTCAAGTTGTGCGAGAGCCGAGCGGAAGACGTCGGAAGCATCCTCGAAATAGGGCGTGCCGGGACCGGACTGCGCATTTGTGGCGCAAGCAGCGCCGGCGGGGATGAAGGATTCGCGGCCGTTGCGATGAAAGCCCACCCAGCCGAGGGTGGTACGCAGAATCCCGCTGCCCGAATCGTCGATGTGTAGCGTGTACATGCAACCGAGATCGACGGCAACCGCGGAAGGTGTGTCCACAACGAATTGACCCGGCGGCGCCCAGATGGTGGCGTGAATGGTGCCGCGATCCAGAGCGATGCGCTTTCGGCCGGTGCCGGATTGCAGCAGCCGCAGGCGGGTCATCGGCTCGACTTCCAGACGGCCGATTTCCGCGACGGCGACGCTGGCTTTGGATACGGCGTCTGTTTCCAGCGCTTCACCGAGTTCGAGCCGCGTGTTCTTGGTTAGAAGGGTAGCGCCGCTGCTTTCGGGTTGCTGCGATGCAGGGGTTAGCTCCACGTCCCAGCCGTAGGGCGCGGTAGCCGGCAGCCTCGACGAATACGACAACCATAGCCCACATCCAATCGCGGAAACCACGAGCATTGCTGCCGCAAACCTGGGCGTCCGGGCACTTCGTGCAATCTCAGCCCACCATCCTAGGCGTCGAGTCGGCGGTGCTATCTTCGGGAATGGAGGCGCGGACCCATTGTGCCGGAATCGTCCGAGCGCATGTTCCAGACGCTGAATCTCGGGATCCGGCTGGCCGGAGCCATCCCAGAGGTAGTCATTGTGCGTAGCTCGCCGTTCGTGTTTCTGCGCCATTTCCGTCAACCTATTTTCCGAAGGTCATGTTCTTTGCTCGGGCGCGCCGATGCGCGGCGCTGGCCGAGTTTGTCTCGCAACTGCTGCATTCCCCGATTCAAATTCACGCGGACGGAGCCGTGCGAGAGGCCTGTCTTCGCCGCGATCTCGGGGCCGGTCATGCCTTCCACCAATCGCAGAATCAGAGTTTCGCGGTAGGCCTCGGGCAAGCTGCGAATGGTCTCGAGAATCTCCGCCGCCTCTCTGGTTTGGGCTTGCTCAGCCGGTGCGGCACTTGCGTCTTGGGCCGCCAAATCGTCGCTGCACTCGATCTGTACTCGCGGCTGGCGATAGTAGTCCTTCGCCATATTTCTGGAGATCGCGGCCAGCCATGCGCCGAACCGGGGCGCTTCGCGCAAGCCGTGCAGACGGGGAAGAGCGCGCAAGAAAACTTCGTGAACCAGATCTTCCACTTCGGCGGCTGGAACCTTCGCCAGCAGGATGCCATGCACCATGCGCGCGTAGCGTTGGTACAACTGTCCGAATGCGTCGCGGCCGCCGTCCTGCGAGGCCTTGACCAGAGCTGCGTCGGAAGCGTCCCCAGCGGCCGGAGTTTGGGTCACCGGAGGCGACTCCAGAATCGCGTTACCGAGGTTGAGCCTGCTGGCCATGTTGCGCTCATGTCACCGCGACACAGCCTCCTAAAGATTCCTAGAGTATAGACGCCAGCATCGCGCCAAGTGTTAACACGGTCCGTGCGCTATGATGGACTCACCTTGCCGGGACTGCATGCCTGCGCTACGGTAAAGTTTGCCATGTCCAATATGGATTTTATTCCGCATCCGCTGCTGAAGAGCGGGCACGCGATGACGATTGCGGCGGCCTACGTGCCGAGGCGGTTCACGCTGCCTAAGGCGGAGCAGCGGTTGTTCCAGGTGGATTCGTTTTCACAGTTGCTGGCGCTGTGCCACTGGCAGGAAGGGAAGCGGCGGGATCAACCGGTGATTGCCATCGTGCATGGATTGGAGGGTTCCGCGGACTCGAACTATGTGCGGGGAATCGCGGAGAAGGCTTTCCATCGAGGTTTTCACGTGGTGCGGTTGAATCAGCGGAATTGCGGCGGAAGCGAGCGGCTGACGCCGACGCTGTACAACTCCGGAATGAGCGGGGACTACCGGGCGGTCTTCGAGGAACTCGCGAATGGCGATGGATTTGAGCAGATTTTCTTCGCGGGTTATTCGATGGGCGGAAACCTGGTGACCAAGATGGCGGGAGAGTATGCCGATGACGTGCCGCGAGCGTTGCGCGGCATGTGCGCCGTTTGCCCGGCCCTCGATCTGTCGGCGTGTGCCGATGCGCTCGAGCGGCGCGACAACTATTTGTACCAGCGGCACTTCGTCAATGGGTTGATGGCGCGCTATGTCCGGAAGGCACAACTTTTTCCGGACCGCTATGCGCGGAATGGATTCGAGCGCGTTCGGACCGTCCGGGAATTCGACGACGCGATTACCGCGCCGTGTTTTGGGTATCGAGATGCCGAGGAATATTACGAAGCGGCGGGAGCTAAGAAGGTGATTGCACAGGTACGGGTCCCCTTGCTGCTGATTACCGCGGAGGATGACCCGTTTGTGCCGTACGTTTCGTTCTTGGCGGCGGGGGCGGAACGAAACCCGGCGATTCGATTCCTGGCGCCGGAACATGGAGGGCATTGTGCGTTTATTTCCAGCACGAGCGGAGCGGAGCGATTTTGGGCGGAGCAGAGGATTGTGGAGTTCTGCGAGTCGCACGGCGCTATGTAGAGCCGATTGCGCCGGCTGGGGTTTGAATCCGCTGCACTTAGCTAGAGTGCACAGCCAGAATGGCTGTGCCACGGGTTTTTTGCCGCACAGCGTGAAGCCGTGCCCTGACGAGAACCAATTGTGAGATGGCACCGGGCGAGAGCTCTGCTAGCCGAAGGGTTTTTCGAGGGAGACGGCGAAGCGTTGGGTGAGCAATTGCGCTGGGCCGTCCGCGGTAATCACCATGTCGTCCTCGCAGCGCAGGCCGAACTCTCCCCGAACGTAGATTCCCGGCTCGTTGGAAAAGGTCATGGACGGCTCGAGGACTGTCCTGCTGCCGCGAACGAGGTAGGGATGCTCGTGGCCGTCCAGCCCGATGCCGTGGCCCAAGCGGTGGGTGAAGAATTTGTAGTCAGGGCCATAGCCGGCGCTGGTGATGACGGCGCGCGCGGCGTCGTCCACGGTGCCCGAAAGGCGGCCGGCGCGGGCCGCATCCAGCGCGGCGTCCTGCGATTTGCGCACGATCTCAAACGCTCGCGCTACTTTCTCCGACGGCTTACCGAACACGCTGGTGCGCGTGACGTCGGATTCGTAACCTTCGACGGTGCAGCCGCCATCGATCAGGACCACGTCGGCTTCCTTGAGCTTTTGCGGTTGCAGCGTGCCATGTGGCAGTGCGGCTGAGGCTCCCAGCAGGACCAGCGCACCCCCGCGCAGGCCCATTTTAGAGAAGCCGCCCTCGACGAGACTCGCGATTTCGTCCTGCGACATCCCTTCCTTCAGAGAGGCAAAGACGGCGCGAAAAACGTCAAAGGTTGCGTCGCAGGCTAGCCGCATCAGCTCCAGTTCATGGGCCGATTTGTGCGCGCGGCAAGCGATGGTCAGGGGGTCGGCCAAAACATACTCGAAGCCGGGCGCCGCTTCGCGCAGATGGTCGAAAAAGGTGAAGCCGGTGGTTTCTTCAACGCCCATGCGGCCGGAACGAATGCCCCGCGCGGCGAGTGCGGCGGCGGCAAGCTTTGTCGGACTTTCGTCCTCTTGCCAGGCAACAACTTCCATCGGCACGTGCAGCTTTTCTCGCATCCGGGCTTCTTCAAACCCGGGGACGACCAGGACGGGATCTCCACTGCGGGGTATCACCACGCCGAGCAAGCGTTCGCTCAAGCCCCATCGTATGCCCGTGAAGTAGTAGAGCGAAGTGCCGGGCGCCAGGAAGAGGGCATCGTATTTCGGCATTGGAGCGGCCAGCGCGGGAGAGGATGCCGAGCCGGCCATGAGCTGCTGAGCATGCTGGATCCGCTGGCCGAACTCTTCGGCGGTAATCGGCCTGATGCGCGACCCGAGCGGTCTGAGCGAAGAGAAGGCCACCGGGAGGGTCTCCGCGCAGGCCTCGGCCTGGGAGCGCGGCGCGAGTGCCAGCCCGCCAAGCGAAGCGGCGGCTGTACCCTGAAGAAAGCGGCGGCGAGATGGATTTGGGTTGGCAGGCGGCGAGGATATGGGCATGGCGGAAGAGGTTTATCCGGCAGCCAGGCCTACTGTCAAGCTAGAAGACCAGACGCGTGGAGGCCACGCGGAGAGAGCTTTGCCCGAGGTTTTTTGAGGTGAGATTGGGAGAGACCTAGGCCACGAGCCCCTGAGACGGCGGATTCTAAATTTCATATTTTCTATGTCGGCTTATATGTGCTTGGGGGCGGCGGGGGAGGGGCGGGCTGAGGGAAACCTCAAAGCACGTCGTAATATAATGATTCTAAAGTAGTTAGTTAATAGAGAAAGCGATCGACAGACTGGTTCCTTTGGAATGACGATTGCAGCCACTCATCGATAGACAATCAATTCGTTAGCCTGCGTGCATCGGGTGAGTTACGGGGAACAGTTCGGCGATGTGGTCCTTAGTGTTAATTGACGGAAAACTTAGGAGGGTTTGTGAGGCTAGGATATAAGACATCACTGGTTCTTTTGAGTCTTGCTGCGCTGTTGCTGGGAATGGTGGTTTCCAGCCAGGTTAGCGCGCAGATCATTAGCGGCGACTTGGTTGGAACGATCCTCGACAAGACGGGCGCCGTGGTACCGGGCGCCAGGGTCGAGACGACGAACACGGACACGGGGGTGAAGTACGAGACCAAGGCGAATGAAAGCGGGGAGTATCGCTTCAACAATTTGCCGGTAGGCACCTACAGTGTCTCGGCTTCGTCTGCGAACTTCGCCACCACGACCGTCAACGGTTTCAAAGTGGAATTGAACAAGACGAGCACCCTGCAGATTACCTTGGAAATCAAGGGTGCGGTCACTTCGGTGGAGGTTACGGGGTCGGCCCCGGCGCTGGATACGAGTAGCGCTCAGATCACCACGACGTTTGATGAGAGACTGGCTGCGGATTTGCCGGTTTCCGCTACTGTCGGCGGGGTCCTGAACCTTTCGCTGTTGAGCGCAGGTGTGGCGACCGGTGGCGGCATCGGCGCGGGAACTGGCCCCGCGATTGGCGGCCAGCGTCCGCGGAACAACAACTTCACGATCGAAGGGGTCGATAACAACAACAAGTCGGTGACCGGACCTCTGGTGTATGTGCCGAACGACGCGGTGGCGGAATTCTCGGTGCTGCAGAACCAATTCTCGCCGGATTTCGGACATTCCTCGGGCGGACAGTTCAACACCATCATCAAGAGCGGCACCAATTCGTATCACGGTACGGCGTACATTTATTCGGAAAACAGGAACTTCGACGCCATCGACCAGTCAACGATCAATAACGGCTTCACCTCCAACCAGCGTTATGACAACAACCGCATGGGCGGTTCGTTCGGTGGACCGATCTTCAAGAACAAACTGTTCTTCTTCGGCACGATGGAATACAACCCGGTGGGGCAAGCGGCTGTCCTCGGGTCGCCAGTGTGCTCCCCGACTGCGGCTGGGTACAGCGCGCTGGCCGCGCTTCCAGGAATTTCGGCGACCAACCTCGCGATTTTGCAGAAGTACGTGGCGCCGTCGGCGGCGCAGGATACGAGCGGAACGTGCGGTCCGACGGGAAGCGGGTTGGAGACGATCACCAGCAACACGGGAGCCGTGGCTACGATCCCGGAAGGCATCGACTCGTTCTCCGGGCCGAACTTTACGAACAACTGGGCGGCACTGGGCAGCATCGACTACGATATCTCGAGCAAGGATCAGTTGCGTGGCCGCTACATCTACAATTCCGTTTCGCAAATCGACACCAACGCGGAGCTGCCGGCCTTTTACCTCAGCGTGCCGTTTAAATACCATCTCGTCACCATTAACGAGTATCATACCTTCAATCCCAATACGCAGAACGAGTTCCGGATCGGATACAACCGCTACTTCAACACCACGCCTGCGGGCAATTTCTCTTTTCCCGGTTTGGATTCGTTCCCCAACATCATCTTATTCGATTTGAACGGTCTGCAGATTGGACCGGACCAGAACGCGCCGCAGTTCACGATTCAGAACACCTATCAGTTGTCTGACAGCATCTCCTGGACGCACGACAAGCACACCCTGAAATTCGGCGTTGAGGGGCGCAAATTGATCGCACCGGAGAGCTTCATTCAGCGCTCCCGCGGGGACTACGACTACAACTCGCTCCAGCAGTACCTGGATGACATCAGCCCTGACGCTCTGGGGCAAAGAAGCGTCGGAGTGCCGACGTATTATGGCGACCAATCGGCGCTGTACTGGTTTGTGAACGACAACTGGCGGATACGACCCAATTTGACGTTGAATTTTGGGACGCGGTACGAATATACCACCACGCCAGTAGGCATTCGCTCCCAGTCTTTGAACGCCATCGCCAGTGTGCCGGGCGTTGCCGACTTCAGCGCTCCGCGCGCACCCAAGAACGATTGGGGACCGCGCATCGGCTTCGCCTATTCGCCGGGGACCAGCGGACGCACGTCGATCCGCGCGGGCTTCGGGATCGCCTACGACGTCCACTACGACAACATTGGTATCTTGTCGTTGCCGCCTGAGTTGAACGTCACGGAAAACGTCTTGCCGACCGCGAGTGTCCCCAATTTCCTGGCCAATGGCGGCTTGCCTCCTGGCAATGGACAAGTACAAACGTACGCGACCGCGGCTGCGGCTCAAGCGGCAACATCCAGCTACTACCCGCCGAACGTTAAGGATCCAAAGACGATCGATTGGACGCTGGGAGTCCAACACAGCTTCGGTAATGACTACACTGTTGAGGTCCGCTATATCGGGACCCGCGGTATCCACTTGCCGATTCAAGACATCGTTAACTTGCAGGCTCTCGTCACGCCATCTCTCTTTATTCCGACCTACGTTGGGAACGCGCCGTCACAGGCGACGTTGAATGCCGCGACAACGAGCTTGGGCACGATCTTGGGCAGCGGAGACGGTATCGCGCCACTCTACGACGCCGCCGGGTTCAACCAGAACATTCTAACGGCGTGGGAACCCGCCGGTTCTTCTACTTACCACGGGTTGGCGGCGCAAATTACGCGGCGGATGAGCCACGGGCTGCAATTCGTCGGCGCTTATACCTACAGCCACAACATCGACAACAGCACGGCGGATTTCCACAGCACGGACATCACACCCCGCCGGCCGCAAGACTTCCAGGATATTTCGGCGGATCGCGCGAATTCGGCACTGGATCACCGTCATCGCTTCACGCTGGCGTTGCTCTATGATGTGCCGTACTTCAAGAACGGCAATGCGCTCACAAGGAACGTGCTGGGCAACTGGGAGATCGCGCCGGTGTACACGTACCAGACCGGCGAGTGGGCCACTGCCCAAGACGGCGTGGACGCCAACCTCAACGGCGACCAAGCGGGTGACCGGCCGATTTTCAATCCCAGCGGCGTTGGCGTAACGGGAAGCGGTGTTGCACCCCTGTGCAGGAGCGCCATTCCGGCGGCCGATTGCACCTTGGCCAACGTCCTGAGCAGCGCGGCCATTGACCCCAATACGGGAGCTACCTACGACGTTGTGGACAACGTGGTCGGTTATACGGCCCTGAATCCCAACGCCAAGTACATCCAGGCCTACTACGGCGCCTTCGCCAACGTCGGACGGAACACGGTTCTTATGCCGCCGACCAACAACTTCGATGCGACAGCAATCAAGCGCTTCACGATCACCGAGCGGTATAAGGTGGAGTTTGGCGTTCAGGCGTTCAACTTGCTGAACCATCCGCAATTCCTGCCGTGCTGCGCGGCCAATTCAGGCCCCGGCGCGCTGGGTGGCGCAACCGACCAGATAACCTCGCAGCCCATCACCGGTTCGGTGCGCAGCGCACTGGAGCCGCAGAAGGCCATCTTCAACAATTTCAGCGCGGTGTTTCCGAGCGAAGCGCGAGCGCTGCAACTGTCGCTGAAGCTTTTCTTCTAAACTCATTCAGCCTTTTCGCTCGTGATCTCGGGCGGGAAGTTACAAGGGGCGTTCCGGAAAGCCGGAGCGCCCCTTTTCTTTTGCCAAGCAGTTTTTCGGATAAGCGGCAAAATCAGCTTGTGGTAAGCTCCCGCCAACAGTTTCAAGCGAGGGGTCTCACGTGACGTTTGCCGAGTTTTGGCCGGACTATGTGCGCGCGCACAGTAAAGCGGCCACGCGAGTGGTTCATTGCGTTGGGACGATGCTGGGATGGATGCTGGTGGGCGGAGCGATCGCAATGCACCGTTGGTGGTGGATTGCGGCGGCCGTGGTTGTGGCCTATTCCCTGGCGTGGCTCTCGCATTTTCTGGTGGAGCACAATCGGCCCGCGTCATTCGAACATCCGCTCTGGTCGTGGTGGGCGGACCAAAGAATGATGTTTCTGACGCTGATCGGACGCATGGGCGATGAAGTGAAGAAGTATACCCCCGGCGGGCAAGAATAAAGCGGCGCGCTCCAGGCGAGAGCGATGCGAATTTATTCCATGCGAACAGCCAGGATGTTCTTTGCCTGAATCTTGACCTCGATACCCAAGGGCGGCCGCACATCCGAGCCCTGCATGATGCCGCCGCGCACCCAGATATTATTTCCGGGAATGTTGCTCATCTTGAGAGGATCGAAGACCGTCCGGCTGCACGGATTTCCGACCATGGGATGCTTCGCGCCATGGAAATCATAATCGTCCTTCAGCTTGCCCAAATCCCTTACGTATTCGAACTGGCAATTCCCAAACGGCACATTCATCGCGAATGCCCAGTAGTTTTCGGGCTGCGAACCGGAACCGGCCGGCAGGCGAATCAGCAGGGCCGCAACGTTTTCATTGGTCAAAGAGTTGACGAAGAAAAAATCCTTCGAGGACCAAGGTTTGGCCATCTCTGCCAGCGTGGCGATCTCTGGGTTTGCCGAGGTCGCGCGCGGGACCGGAGGAGTGGAGTCGACGGCGGGAGCGGGCAC
Organism: uncultured Acidobacteriota bacterium; assembly: GCA_963735525.1. GTDB lineage: Bacteria > Acidobacteriota > Terriglobia > Acidiferrales > UBA7541 > Acidiferrum. Next base: position 287,069 of record CAVTLQ010000010.1, read on the forward strand.
CACGATCTGCGCCGGAGGCGCCGGTGCAGGCGCTTCGGTACGCTTCGCCCGCAGAAGCCACCGCGAGCCCAGAATGGAAACGAGCAGGACAATTAGGAGTCCCGCTACGAGCTTCACTGCGGGATTAGCCGCTGCTTCCAGACGCCGCGGGGCCGCATCAGAGACACCAGGAATCTGGGGCATCTCTGCCTTAAAGCGGTCGGGTTGCGATTGGTCCGGCATCGTTGATTTGGTCGAAGCCTCTGGCCGCACCGCACAGTCTGGATATTGCCAGGTAAGGCGCTAGAACGGCGCAAATACGCATCTTCGCAGCCATTGTAGAGCCAGGGCCGAAGCGGAGGCAATGGAGACGATCCCGCATGTTGCTTGGGAGAAACCTGGCGTGGAACCTCAGCCGAGCGCACCTCGAGTTTTTGCGCAACGGCTGTTAGTGAGATGGGTACAATAGAGCTTGCCAGACTTGTCTCCAGCGGTTGGGCACCCTACTGTAGTAGGACAGCAAGGTGTGGGGGGAGAACCTAGTTTGTCCTCTTAAAGCTGAACTATGAGCGGCGATACACGAGCGACGGCCCGGGCGTTTGTGCGCAGCCTGAATATCCTGCTGAAATTCGCGCGCCTCTACGAATTTGGGCACGTCCGCACGGGGGCCCAGTTCGATACGACGTGGAAGGAACTGCGCTCGGCGCTGGATGAAAGCGGCGGCAGCGGTTTGCTTCTCGGCGCCTCCGGGAACCAGATTCTGTTGGATGGCGTGCCGCTGGGCTCCGCCGCCGGCGAACGCAGCTTTGCGCAATTGCTCATGTCTTCGGGTATTGCCAGCATCCACTTCGGAACCACCACAACCCAACCGCAGTTCGCGCGGTTTGTTCGCGCGTTTCCGAGCGGCAACGCCAAGCCCACCTCGCTGGCCGAGCAGTTGAAGTCCGCGATGGCGGGTGACACCAGCATCAAGATCAACGAAATACGCTACGTGGCGGAAGACTCGTCGGTGGCCGGCATCAAAGTGGCCGCGCAGCTCACCGCAAAGGTGCTTGGGGCACAAGGCGACAAGTTCAAGGATTTCCTGGACGATCCCAACAAACTGCTGCAGATGATCCTGGCTGCGGAAAGCAGCCGGGGTCCCTCAGGCGGGGGAGGGGGCCCAGGGGCCTTCGGCGGGACCAGCGGGGCGGGTAGCAGCAGTGGAGCGCCAGGCACGCTCTGGGACACGGGTGCAGGCGGTGGCGGCAGCGGCAGCGGAGGCAGTGGAGGAGGCAGCGGAGGAGGAGGGGGTGGCGGGGCCGCTGTTCCTGTTGCCCCCGGCTCCTCGGGAGGCCACGCTGGATCTGGCCATGGTGGGTCTGGCCACGCCGGCGGATCCGTGGGCGGCGGTGGCGAAGCAGGCAAATGGCTCACGGCCTCGGCGCTCCTGCGTGCCGGAGGCGGCGGAGTAGGTACAGACTTGGCCGGTGCGGCGGCAGGCGTCGGGGGTGTGGGTGGATTTGCAGTCGCGGAAGACGATGTCCGGCAAATGCTGCAGCTCTTCGCACAACTTGGCAAATCGCGCAGGGATCCCGAGGCGCGGATGGAAGTTCCCAATTTCCAGGCGCGGCTCAGCGCCATGCCGGTGCGCGCTCAGTTCACTCTCCAGCAGGCGCTGGCCGGATTGGCGGCACAGGCGCCGACCGAGAAGGCCGACAAGCCGATGCTGCTGAAGCTTGCCGAGCACGTGGCTATCCGCTTTGCGCTGGACAGTTACGAACGCGGCGAATTGCGCGTCAACGCCGTCAAGCAATTGCTCGACCGGATGAACGCCGAGATCGAAGGGCTGCGCAAGATTTTGGGCACCCAGGAAGAGATGATGGCGAACGCCGGCCTCCAGGTGCAGTCCTACACGGAGCTGCTGGATCAGGAATTCTGGGAGCAGGTGCCGGACGAGAACAAGAAGGAAGTATTGACGTCGGAGGAGGCCTGGTGCGTTCCGCCGCGCAATGTCCGCGCGTACCTGGAGGACATGCTGCGCCGGGGTGAACTGAAGACGGTGAACGAGATCTTGATGAAGTACGCGGCGTGCATAGGTCTGGACAATCCCGAGGCGCGCCGGACGACGGCGATCGGGCTCTCCGATCTTGCCGAGCTCTACGGCAGCGGCGACGGCAGCGCGCTGATGGACGGGATTCGGCGGCTCGGCAATCAGTTGTCTCTCGAGCGCGAACCCGAACTGCAGACGCTGATCAGCGCGGCGTTTGTGCGCTTGAGCCAGGAAGCGGCGTCCAAACGCTGCTACGCCGCGATGCAGCAGGCGCTGGCGTCTCTGGACAGCGTCGAAGCGCTGCGCCCCGGCTCCACGCAGAGCCTGCGGCCGCGCATCGGCGCTGAAGAGCGCATGCCGGAGTTCGTGGAAGAGGCGCTGCGCAGCGGGCAAATCCCCGATGGCATGATCGAGATTTTGGCGTTGATGCCCAAGACCACGCTGCACTACGTCACCAACCGCTTCGGCCATTGTGGCTTCCGTGAAGATTGCGAGTTGCTCGGCGAGATCGTACGGAATCTTGGCGAAGACGCAACCAATCGCCTGATGGAAACGCTGCAGACCGCTCCTGCTTCGGAAGCGGCGGAAACCGTGGGTCTGCTGACGCAGCTTGCCGCCGGACTCCGTCGCCAAGGTTCTTCCGGTGCGGCTGTCGCAATGGCCGCGGACCGCGCACGACCGCACGGTGCGCCAACTCTCTTCGGCGCCGGCCGAATTCCGCGCTCGGCTGCTTGTGACCCTCTATGATTCTCTGGATGTGATGATTCGGCCGCTGGCTATCGATGAAATGGGAATGAGCGGTCATCCGGATTGCATCCCCAAGCTTGTCGAGCTGGCCGAGAGTGACGCAACACAGGGATTCACCCGGGTGAAGGCAATTGAAGCGCTCGGCCGCTTGCGCGCTACGGCTGCAACTCAAGTGCTCCAGCACATCATGGAGGCGCGGCAACTCTGGCGCTGGACCTATCCCGAGGAATTGCGGATCGCGGCGGCCCAGGCGCTGATGCGCGTCGATGCCACCATGGCCCTGGAGAAACTTGCGCCAAGCGGACTCGATCGCAAGGATTTGACCCTGGAGCCGACCGATCCCGAACCCAATACCTCGGTGATCCGCCAACGGCGCTACGCGCGGCTCAAGCTCTCCCGCAATCTCTCCGCGAACACCACGAATCTCCGCGAAAACATCCGGCTGTCGATACCCGAGCTGAATCTCGGCGGCGGGATTGGAGCGGGCGACCGCCACTTGGCGCCGGGATCTTTGTTGACCTTGAAATTCGCGCATGGCGTGCGGCACATCAAGGCCCAGGCGATTGTCCGGGGCGCGCGGCCGCAAGCAATGGCGTTTGAGTTCGTGGAGATGGACCTCGAGGAACGCTCGAGGTTGCGAAGATTGCTCATGGAACTCGGCGGGCTGCCGGTCGCGGCGCAGGTGACCAACCGCACTCGCCGGCGCGGCCGAGTGGCCATGATGAAAAACTGATGTCGGTCCGTTTGTAGACGGCGATTCATTGCAGAAGCTCCGCACGGCACGCGATACACGCAGGCCGGCTCCTCCCCTGTACTTCCCGCGGTGATACCCGTCCGGCCGGGCAGGCTACGCTCCCGTCCTTTCGGCAGCATAACCAATGTGGCGAATGGAACCTATGTACCATTGCCGCTACACAGCCATCCCTCTACGGTACTAGTGAGGTGGTTCCATCGAAACGAAAGTGGCGAAGAAATGAAAGCGGCGGACCCAAGAACAACGGCGGGCCGGGCTTTCGTACGCAGCCTGAACATCCTCTTGAAGTTCGCCCGGCTGTACGGCTACGAGCATAGCCGCACGATCGAGCAACTCGACATCGCCTGGCGCGAGCTCCGCGCCGCGATCCCGGTGGGAAACGAAGCGGGTTTGTTGCTGGGCGCCACCGGTTCTCAACTGCTCCTGGATGGAGTTCCCCTCGAGGGCTCTCCCGCCGAAAAACAATTTGCGCAATTGCTGTCCGCCGCGGGCCTCGCCAGCGTGCAGTTCTTTCCCTCCATCACAGAAGAGGAACTGGGGCGCTTTGCGCGGGCCTTTCCCACGGGCAAGGCGAAACCCTCGGAACTCGCCGAACAGTTGAAGTCCGCATTGGTTGGAGCGATGGGCGTTCGCATCAACGAAGTCTGCTTCGTCGCCACGGACTCGCGCTTCCGGGATGCCAGCGTTGCGGCCCAACTGGCTGTGGCCAATCTGGGCGACGATCAGGATCAATTCAAGCAATGGCTGAACGATCCGCAAAAGCTGCTGGAGATGATTGCAGCAGCCCAGGGCGCGAAGAGCGGAGGGACGCTCGGAGCAGGAACGGGTGGCACGGGAACCGGCGGCAACATCGCCGGACCGGGTGCGACGCAACTCGCCGGGCCGATTGCCGCCTCGGGACCGGGTTCACCCGGACCGGGCGTTTCTGGGAGCGGAGCAGGCGCTGGCGGCGGGCGTTCCTTGGCGGGGGAGCCAAGCGAAGAAGAAATCTACGGCATTCTGAGCGCGCTGACGAGCATCGGCCAAGCGGGCGCTGGCGGCGGTGGCGGTATGGCCGCTGCGGGTGCTTTCCACGAACAGATGTCGCAGTTGCCCGGCCACGCGCAGGACACCCTGAAGGCAGCGCTTGCCGAATTGGCGTCGCATGCGCCGGACGCCAAGCCGGATCAATCCATGCTGGTGAAGCTCGCGGAACATCTCTCGATTCGATTTGCGCTGGAGCGCTACGAAAAAGGCGAAGTGAAGGTCAGTGCGGTCCGGCAGATGCTCGACCGGATGAATCAGGAGATCGAGAGCCTTCGCAAGATTCTCGGCGCGCACGAAGACAAGATGAGCGAAGCGGGCATGATGGTCGAGACGCACCGCGAGATCCTCGACCGTCAGTTCTGGGCGGCCGTCCCGGAAAGCGGCAAGCGAACGGTGTTGTTGTCGGGCGAAGCCTGGTGCATTCCGCCGCGCAACGTGCAGTCTTACGTCGCTGAGCTGATCGAGCAAGGAAATGTTGCCGACGCCATCAGCATTCTGCAGAACTACGCCGCGTGCGCGGATAGCGAAGAAAGTGACGCCCGGAAAAAGACCGCCGCCGGTCTTTCTGAGATGGCCGAGCTGTACGCCGATGTTGATCCGAAGCTGCTGATCGAAGCGTTGCGGCATCTGGGCTTGCGCTTGAGCGTCGAGCAGGATGCCGAGCTGCAAGGCTTGGTGAGCGGCGCGTTCGTGCGGCTGAGCCAGGAAGCCGCCACCAATCGCTGCTTCCCCGCGATGGAGCAGGCGCTGGACCTGATCTCCGGGGTCGAGACGCAGCGGCCGGGAATCGCCCGCAGCCTTCGCGCGAAGATGGGCATCGAAGAGCGCGTGCCCGAGTTTGTCGAAGAAGCGCTGCGCGCGCACCACGTGGCCGCTGGGCTGACCAGCGTGTTGAAGCTGATGCCGCAAACCGCGATGGAGCAGCTCTCCGCCAGATTCAACCGCTGCAGTTTGCGGGATGATGCCGAGCACGTTGCGAATCTGGCGGCCGATCTGGGCGAAGAAGGGCTGCAGTATCTGCGCAGCACGGTGCGCGGCGGGCCCGTCGCCGAAGCCGTTGAGATGGTCGGCCTGCTCAGCAAGCTCGATCCCCAGGCCATGCAGGTCTTTCTGCCCGCGCGCATGAAGGATTTTCCGCGGACGTCGCAGGATCGCGTGGTGCGGCAAATCTCAGCGGGCGGCGCACCTGGCCGGTGCCGCATCTTGCTGGAGCTGCTCGACCACCTCGATCCGCTGGTGATGCCGCTGGCCATCGACGAAATCGGCGTGACCTCGGATCGCGAAGCCCTCGGGCGCTTGCTGACCATTGTCGATGGCGACTTGCCCACCGGCGCGGCGGCCTATCTCCGCGTCAAAGCGGTGGAAGCCTTGGGCCGCATCCATGCACCCGAAGGAGTCACGGCTCTGAAGCGAATCGTCGAATCGAAAAAGGTATTTGGCTGGATTGAGCCGCTGGAGCTGCGGATTGCCGCGATGCAAGCGCTCCAGAAACTCGATCCCGCGTGGGCGGCGCAATTCTTGCCGAAGAGCGGCCTGGACAAGGCCGACCTGACTCTGGCGCCGCTGGAAGTCGCGGCCAATTGCAAGTTTGTGCGGCAGAGACGCCACACGCGCGTGCGGCTGAACAAGCCGGTCACTGCCGTCAGTACGAACCTGAAAGAAGCCTGCCGGCTGGAAATCAAGACGGCCAGCCTTACCGGCGGCGTCGCCACCATTAGCCGCCATCTCGCGCCCGGCACCCAAGTGCAACTCAAGCTGCAGATCGGATTGCGCAACCTCCAGGCGACGGCGCTGATGCGCGACTATCGCGCCCAAGACATGGCCTTCGAGATCGTCGACATGAATCTCGAAGAACGCAGCCGCCTCCGCCGCTTGCTGGCGGACAGCCTCTCTTCCGCCGGCGCCTCTGCAGACAGCGGGCAAACACCCGCGCCACTTGATCCGCCGGGCGCCACCGGAACCGCTGCCTCCCGCTGATATGGAGTGCGGCGGCTCGCCGCCGCCTTTAACAACTGAGCCGCAGCACCCAAACCCCGCTATTGTCAGGCGTCGCTCGGTGAGGCTCCGTTTCCGCATCTCGGACAGTGCTCGTATCTTGCGAGGCGGGCGATCGCTGTCTTAGCCGCCAGCTTCTTCCCGGTCAGCGTCCTCGCTGGATTGTGACTGCACCGGGACAGCGGATTCGTTGTGCCGTCCACCATCCAGCACCAGGTTGTTGCGCTTCTTGGCGCTGACGCATCTAAACAGATAGAATAAAGTGTTTGCACTGGTCGCAGTGAGCCCCGACATCGGAAGACCGACGCGGTCGGATACCGTCAGGAGACGGCGAAACCCTTCATGGAAGCTGCCCAGATACTAGACCGAGTCATCGCGCAATTTATCGGCACCAAGCACGAGCGCGACGTCAAAAAACTCCAGCCCTTCGTCGCGGCCATCAACGAGCGCGAAGCCGAAGTGCGCGCGCTCACCGATGAAGAGCTTAAGGCGCGCTTTCTCGCGTTGAAAGAGCAAGTGCAAGAGCCGCTCAAGGACGCCGACCCCAGCGAGCCAACCTTCCGCGAGCTGATGCAGAAGGCCTTCGAGCCCGTCCTGGTCCCTGCATTTGCGATCGCGCGCGAAGCCGGCCGCCGCTTCCTGAACATGCGCCACTTCGACGTGCAGCTCATCGGCGGCATGGTCCTGCACGAAGGCAAAATCGCCGAAATGAAGACCGGTGAAGGGAAGACGCTCGTCGCCACGCTTCCCGCGGCGCTGAATGCCCTCGCCGGCCGCGGAGTCCACATCGTCACCGTGAACGATTACCTCGCGCGCCGCGACGCGGAGTGGATGAGCCCGCTCTACCGCGCGCTGGGGCTATCCGTCGGCGTGATCGTGCACGACCTCGACGACGAGCAGCGCCGCGCCGCCTACGGCGCCGACATCACCTACGGCACGAACAACGAGTTCGGCTTCGACTACCTCCGCGACAACATGAAGTACGACCTCGCGAATTGCGTCCAGCGCGGCCATCACTTCGCGATCGTCGACGAAGTCGACTCCATCCTCATCGACGAAGCGCGCACGCCGCTGATTATTTCCGGGCCCGCCGAGGAATCCACCGACAAGTACTACAAGATCGACAAGATCATCCCGAAGCTCATCAAGGACATCGACTACACCCTCGACGAAAAGCATCGCCAGGCCACCCTGACCGAAGAGGGCGTCAGCAAGTGCGAGCGCCTGCTCGGCCTCGGCAATCTTTACGATCCCGCGCACATGGAAGTCATTCACCACGTCTATCAGGCCCTGCGCGCGCACGCGCTATACAAGAGCGATGTCGATTACGTCGTGAAAGACGGCGAAGTCATCATCGTCGACGAATTCACCGGCCGCCAGATGCCCGGCCGCCGCTGGTCCGACGGACTGCACCAGGCCGTCGAAGCCAAGGAAAATGTGAAGATCGAGCGCGAAAATCAGACCCTCGCGACCATCACCTTTCAGAACTATTTCCGCATGCACAAGAAACTCGCCGGCATGACCGGCACCGCGGAAACCGAAGCGGCGGAATTCCAGAAAATCTACAACCTCGACGTCGTGATGATTCCCACCAACCGCACGCTGATCCGCAAAGAGTATCCCGACGTCGTCTACCGCACCGAAAAAGAGAAGTTCGACGCCGTCGTCAACGGCATCTTGCAGGAAGACAATTCGCTGGCGAACGGCATTCGTCACTTTCACGAGCGCGGGCAGCCCGTGCTGGTCGGCACGATTTCGATCGAAAAATCGGAAGCCATCGCCGACCTGCTGAAAAAATCCGGAATCCCGCACCAAGTCCTCAACGCCAAGCAGCACGAGCGCGAATCCCGCGTCGTGGCCCAGGCGGGCCGCAAAGGCGCGGTCACCGTCGCGACGAACATGGCCGGCCGCGGCACGGATATTTTGCTCGGCGGCAATCCCGAGCAAATGACCCGCGACCACTTTCTGAAGAACAAGCTCGCCATGCCCTACGCCGCCGCTCCCGCGGTGATCCCTGCCGATGGCGGAGGCGCCGAAGCCGCGCAGCCGGTCACGCCCATGGTGCTCTTCCAGCACGAAGGCAAAATCTTTCAGGTGCCCGCCGATCAGTGGAAGCCGGTCTACGAGCAGTTCGCCGAGCAATGCAAAGCCGAGCACGATGAAGTCGTCGCTCTCGGCGGCCTTCACATCCTCGGCACCGAGCGCCACGAAGCGCGCCGCATCGACAATCAGCTTCGCGGACGCGCCGGCCGCCAGGGCGATCCCGGCTCGTCTCGATTTTTCCTTTCGCTCGAAGACGACCTCATGCGCATCTTCGGCGGCGAGCGCGTAAAAGCGCTGATGTACCGCCTGGGAATGACCGAAGGCGTTCCCATCGAATCCGGCTTGATCTCTCGCCGCATCGAGACCGCGCAGAAATCCGTCGAAGCGCAAAACTTCGACGCCCGCAAACACCTTCTCGAATACGACGACGTGATGAACAAGCAGCGCGAGACGATCTACGCCATTCGCCGCTCCGCTCTCGAAGGCAAAGATCAGCGCGACTACGTCCTCGGCATTGCCGAAGACGTCGCCCGCGAGCTCGTCGAAACCTACTGCCCTCGCGAGCAGCATCCCGATCAGTGGAACACCACTCAGTTTCTCGCCGAGATCCACAGCCAGTTCGGCATTGACGCCAAAGCCGCCGGCGCCAATCCCGGCACCTTGGGCCACGATCTGCTTGGCCGACGCCACCGTCGAAGCCGTCACCAAACGCTACGAAGAGAAAGAAAAGCAATTCACGCCGGAGCTCATGCGCTGGCTCGAGCGCCGCATCATTCTCGACGTCGTCGATTCCCAGTGGAAAGACCATCTCCTCTCGCTCGACCACCTCAAAGAAGGCATCGGCCTGCGCGGCTACGCGCAGAAAGACCCCATCGTCGAATTCAAGAAAGAAGCCTTCGTCCTGTTTGAAGACATGATGGCGCGCATCGACAACGAAACGATCCGCTACCTCTTCCACATCCAGATTCAGCAGGGAGAACAGCCGGGCCAGGCGCAGCCGCGCCCCGACCCTCCGCGTCCGCAGCAACCGCCCAGCGCGCAAGCCGCCGTCGCCAGCGCCGCCGCGCGTGCCAGCGAGCCGCCGCAGCGCCTGCCCGAAGTAGCCCGGCAAATCGAGCGCCGCCAGCAGCGCCAGCAAAAGGATTTGCAGTATCAGACCGGCCCCGCGCAGGCCGAGCCGCCGAAGCCCGTGCGCGCCGGCGCAAAAGTCGGCCGCAACGACCCGTGCCCCTGCGGCTCCGGGAAAAAATACAAAAAGTGCCACGGCGCCAACGCATGACTTCCGCAGGTCGATCGCTGCACCCACGCGATCGTGATTCTCTTGTACGGATCGCCGCACTTATGCAATCGCCAATCTCTTGTACTCTTGTAGGGACGCAGCCCGCCGCGGCGGGCTGCGCCCTTCCGGCAACCAGCAACTGTATTAACTAGGAGCTCTCGAATGCCCCCAGGCGCCATGCCCATGCCCGAACGCCAGCCCATCCCCGGCGTCAAAAATCTCGTCGCCGTCGCCAGCGGCAAAGGCGGCGTCGGCAAAACCACCGTCGCCGTAAATCTCGCGCTCGCGCTGGCGAATCTCGGCCACAAAGGTCGGCCTTCTCGACGCCGACGTCTACGGCCCCAACGTCCCCATCATGCTCGGCACCCTGCAAGAGCCGCGCGCCACACCCGACAAGCGCATCTACCCGGTCGAGGTCCAAGGCATCAAAATGATTTCCATGGGCCTGCTCAATCCCGGCGACAAGCCCATGATCTGGCGCGGCCCCATGCTGCACAGCGTCATCACGCAATTCCTGCGCAGCGTCATTTGGGGCGAGCTCGACTATTTGCTGATCGATCTGCCTCCCGGCACCGGCGACGTGCAGCTCACGTTGATCCAGACCGTCGCGGTCACCGGCGCGGTCGTCGTCACCACGCCTTCCACCGTCGCCCTCGCCGACGTTCGCAAAGCCATCGAAATGTTTCGCCAGGTCAACGTCGAAGTCCTCGGCGTCGTCGAGAACATGAGCACGTTCTCCTGCCCGCACTGCGCCAAGCCCATCGACATCTTCGGCCACGGCGAAGGCGCGAAGACCGCCCGCGAATACGGCGTCCCTATCCTCGGCGAAATCGAAATCGACCCGCGCATCCGCATCGGCGGCGACACCGGCAAACCGGTAGCCGCGCAAGGACAAGACGCCGCCGGCGCCAAGAGCCTCTACGGCGTCGCCCACGCCGTCACCGCCCGGCTAGCCGAACTCGGCGCGACGGTCGCCGGCCCCTCCGTCACCATCGACTGACGATCCCTTTCTTCTCTGTGACCTCTGTGTCCTCCGTGCTCTCTGTGTTAATTCTTGTTTTTCGCCCAAGAACCATGAACGGGTGGCGCCCTAAAATCTCCGCGAATCTCAGCGTCCTCTGCGTCTCTGTGTTATCATTTCTTTTGCTTTTCTTCCCTGCGTTTTTCCCACCGCTCTCTCTTCCTTGTCAGTTCTCCCACCGGATGTTATCTTGACGTGTTGAGCCGTGATGGCCTCTCCCGCAAGGGGCGCGCCCGTCGCACCGCCGTTATGTCTCAGCAAATCAAAGGGATAGCATGATCCGCCGGGGTCGGACCTTTAGATCCGACATCCAACCCGGCTCTCAATTGGGCTTTAGCCCCTGAGGAAATGCTCGCCCCTGGGGAATTGTTTGCAATGATCCGACCCTATCGCGGCAAGCGGCCCGAAATCGCCGCGTCCGCCTATATCGACCCCGCCGCCGTCATCATCGGCGACGTAGTCATCGGCGCTGACTCCAGCGTCTGGCCCTGCACCGTCATCCGCGGCGACGTGCACTACATTCGCATCGGCGCGCGCACCAATATTCAAGACGGCTCCGTCCTCCACGTGATGCGCGACGAATATCCGTTGCTCCTCGGCGACGACGTCACGATCGGCCACGGCGTCACGCTGCACGGCTGTAACATCGCCTCGCGTTGCCTGGTCGGCATGGGCTCGATCATCTTGAACGGCGTCACCATCGGCTCCGGCAGCATCGTTGCCGCCGGCACGCTGCTCCTCGAGCGCACCGAAATCCCCCCGAACAGCCTCGTCGTCGGCCACCCCGGCAAGATCAAGCGCACCCTAACGCCGATCGATCAAGCCGCCATCGACGAATACGCCAAACGCTACGTCGCGTACAAAAACATTTACATGCAAGAAGTGGCGAGTGGCGAGTGACGAGTGGCGAGTGAACACCTATGATCGATCAGGCCAAGCCGAAACACTACAAAGATCTGCTCGTGTGGCAGAAAGGCATGACCCTCGCCAAGCAGGTCTATCAGTTGACTCAGAAATTCCCGGCTGAAGAACGTTATGGCCTTACGTCGCAACTGCGCCGAGCCGCTGTCTCCGTTCCCTCCAACATCGCCGAAGGCCAAGCCAGGCGACGTACCACCGAATTCCTGCAATTTCTTTCGATCGCGGAAGGCTCCCTGGCTGAGCTAGAAACGCAGCTGCTGTTGAGCGCCGAGCTGTCGTACTGCAAACAGACGGACGTGGACCCGCCTCTGAAGGAAATCGACGAACTGCAAAAGATGCTCGTAGCCCTGAAGCGGAAGCTCTCTTCCTACTCGCCACTCGTCACTCGCCACTCGCCACTTCCTCCAAAGGCTCACTGACGATGGCCTCCAAGACAAAATTCCAAGCTATCAAAGGCACCCGCGACCTCCTCCCGCCCGAGACCGCCTTGTGGAATCGCGTCGAGCAAACCGCTCACCAAGTCTTCGGCACCTTCAGCTTCGGCGAAATCCGCCTCCCGATTTTCGAGCCAACCGAACTCTTCGCACGCTCTATTGGCGAAGACACAGACGTAGTCGGCAAAGAAATGTACACATTCTCCGATCAACCCACGGCTGAACTGGTTCCACCAACCCAAGCCGAGCGCAGCGAGCCTCCATCTTCACTCGCCACTCGCCACTCGCCACTCGCTACTTCTATCAGCCTTCGGCCCGAGGCCACCGCCTCGGTCTGCCGCGCCTACATCGAAAACAACCTGCAACAACTACCCCAGCCGGTGAAGCTGTATTACATGGGGCCGATGTTCCGCCGCGAGCGCCCGCAAAAAGGCCGCTACCGCCAGTTCTACCAGATCGGCGCGGAAGTCCTCGGCGGCAGCGACGCCCCCGCCATCGACGCCGAAGTCATCGAAATGGTGATGACCTTCTTCGACAAGATCGATCTCCAAGGCGTTCAGCTCGACATCAACTCCATCGGCCACAGCGCCGACAACTGCCGCCGCGCCTACGTCGAGTTGCTTCGCGCGGAGTTGCTCAAAGTAAAAGACAAGCTCGGCCCAGACTCCCAGCGCCGCATCGACACCAACCCGCTCCGCGTCCTCGATTCAAAAATCGAAGGCGAGCAAGCCATCATCGCCACGCTCCCGCGCATCGCCGATCACCTCTGCCCCGACTGCGCCGCAAACTACGCCGCCGTAAAACGCGAACTCGAACTCCGCGGCGTTATCTACCACGAAAACTGGCGCCTCGTCCGCGGCCTCGACTACTACATGCGCACCACCTTCGAAATCACCGCCCAAGGCCTGGGCTCGCAAAACGCCGTCTGCGGCGGCGGCCGCTACGACGGCCTCGTCGAACTCCTCGGCGGCCCGCCCACCAAAGGCATCGGCTTCGCCATCGGCGAAGACCGTCTGATCCTGTCGTTGCAAGAAAGCGGCAAAGCGCCGCAACAGCAAGGCCGCGACATCTACATCGCCTGGATGGGGGAAAAAGCCTACGCCACCGCTGTCCGCGCCGCAAAGGATCTGCGCAACGCCGGCTTCAGCGTAGAATTACCGCCTGTCGCGCAAAGATTTGGCAAAGCGATCGGCCAAGCCGACAGACTCGGCGCAAAATATGCCCTGATCCTGGGCGAAGACGAAGTCGCCGAAGGCTCCTGGACCCTGAAAACCCTGGCCGACGGCACGCAAATAAGGCTGCCTGAACCAGACCTGATCGAGCACCTGCGAAAGCAGCCGTAGAAAGCAGTTGTAGAGGCGGGTCTTTTAGACCCGCCTCGCCTTAGTTCTCAACGTACAATAGATCTCGCGCGTAACCACAAAGAGGACCACGACCGTGCTCGATTTCCTAGGCAACCTCAAACGCACACACTACTGCGGCGCCCTCCGCGCCTCCGACGACGGCCGCGACGCCATCGTCCTAGGCTGGGTCGCCCGCCGCCGCGACCTCGGCAACCTGCTCTTCCTCGACATCCGCGACCGCTCCGGCATCGTGCAAGTCGTCTTCAACAAAGAGACCCAGCCCGAGGCTCACGCCAAGGCCGAGCAAGCCCGCAGCGAATACGTCGTCGCCGTCGAAGGCAAAGTCGTCAAGCGCCAAAAGCCGAATCCCGAGCTGGCCACCGGCGAAGTCGAGCTGCTCGCCGCCAAACTCCACATCCTGAACAACGCTAAGACGCCGCCTTTCCAAATCGAAGACGAAATCAACGCCGCGGAAGAAACGCGTCTCCGGTTTCGCTATCTCGATCTGCGCCGCCCCAAGCCGCACCGCAACCTGGCCCTCCGCCACAGAATCATTCTCGAAATCCGCAAGGTCATGGACGAAATGGGCTTCATCGAAGTCGAAACGCCGATGCTCACGCGTTCCACTCCGGAGGGCGCTCGCGACTATCTCGTGCCCAGCCGCGTGCATCACGGCCAGTTTTACGCGCTCCCGCAATCGCCGCAAATCTTCAAGCAAATCCTGATGATCGGCGGCCTCGACCGCTACTTCCAGATCGTCAAATGCTTCCGCGACGAAGATCTTCGCGCCGACCGCCAGCCCGAATTCACCCAGCTCGACCTGGAAATGTCCTTCCCCCGCCAGGAAGACATTTTCCGCGTCATCGAGCAAGTGATGGTGCGCGCCTGCGCCGTCGCCGGCATCAAAGCCGAAGCGCCATTTCCGCACATGCTCTACAAAGACGTCATCCGCAAATACGGCAGCGATAAGCCGGACATGCGTTTTGGCATGGAGCTGCACGAGGTAACCGATTGCTTCCCGCAAGAAGCCAAGGAGAAACTTCAAATCGAAGGCAACGTCTTCGCCTTCGCGGCGCCGGGAGCAGCCGCGTATTCGCGCAAGCAGCTCGACGAGCTCACCGAAAAGGCTAAAGCCGCCGGCGCTCGCGGCGCGTACTTCGTCAAGGTGGCCGCCGAAGGCACCACTTCGACGGTCGAAAAACTGATCGGCGCCGAAAACGTCGCCAAGCTCGCGAAAGCCTGCGGCGCAAAAACGGGCGACCTCGTCGTCGCTGTCTCCGCCAAAACGCAGATCAAAGGCACCGAAGCCGCCGCGTTAGTTGCTGGCCACCTTCGCGTTCAACTCGGCGAAGCCCTCGGCGTCATCGACAAGTCGCAATGGAAATTCCTCTGGATCACCGGCTTTCCACTGTTTGAATGGAGCGAAGCCGACAAAACCTGGGTCAGCGCCCAGCATCCCTTCACCGGCATCGTCGACGAGGACCTGGAAAAGCTCGAGTCAGCGCCCTGGGAAGTCCGCTCCAAAGGCTACGACTTGGTGCTGAATGGCTACGAACTAGGCTCGGGCAGCATTCGAATCCATCGCCAAGACATTCAGGAGCGCCTCTTCAAGGCGCTGGGCCTGTCCGACGAACAATTGCGCCGCCGCTTCGGTTTCTTTCTCGATGCGCTCACATACGGCACGCCCCCGCACGGCGGCATCGCCCTCGGCATCGACCGCGTCGTCATGCTCCTCGCCGGCGAAAAATCCATCCGCGAAGTCATCGCCTTCGCCAAAACCACCGCCGCCCAAGACCTAATGGCCGAGTCTCCCTCGCCGGTCGACAAAGATCAGCTCGACCAATTAGGCATCGCCATCAAGGAACCATGAGCATTTGCAGTTTCTTTACGAGGTCGGGGCTTCAAGCCCCGACGTATAATGCGTGCACCAGCGGGCTTCTAGCCCCTGAAGAAAGCCTTTGAATGTCAACGCTAGAGCACCGACCAATTGGGCATCGCCCCTGGGCCGTTTCTTTAGGAGGTCGGGGCTTTCAGCCCCGACGTATAATGCTTCGGCGAGAAGGGCTTCCAGCCCCTGAAGAAAGCTTCTGAATGTCGACACCAGACCACCGCACAGCTCCTGGCTCCTCCTATTTTGTCACTACCAGATGCTGGCAAGGCCGCACCATCTTCCAAGTAACAGAGCTAACCGAAATCCTGATAACCGCCCTTTTCCACTACCGGGATAGCGGAGCCTACCTGCTCCACGAATTCGTAATCATGCCTAATCATCTCCATCTCCTCCTGACTCCCAGTCAAACCACCAGCCTCGAAAAAGCGGTCCAGTTGATCAAGGGCGGCAGCTCCTACCAGATTCGCAAGCACCGTGGCCACAAACTGGAAATCTGGCAGCAGGGCTTTCACGATTGGACCATTCGCGACTCCAATGACTGGCAAACAAAGGTCGAGTATATTCGGATGAACCCTGTGCGCGCGAAACTAGTGCAGAAACCTGAAGACTGGCCGCACTCCTCCGCTACGCACAAATTCAACCTTGATCCAACGCCTGCGAAGTATCTGCAGCTGGCTTCAGCGGCTAAAGCCTCGGTCGCTTCGACCGCAGCGTCGGAGCTAAAGCTCCGACCTCCTAAAGAGATCCGCCAATGAGCCGCATCCGCATACTTCCCGAGGCTGTCGCTAACCGCATCGCTGCGGGCGAAGTCGTCGAGCGCCCCGCGTCCGTCGTCAAGGAGCTGCTCGAAAATGCGCTGGACGCCGGTGCCAAGACCATTCGCGTCGAAGTGGAGGCCGGCGGCAAGCGCATGATTCGCGTCATCGACGACGGTTACGGCATGACCCACGACGACGCGCTGCTGGCCTTCGAACGCCACGCCACCAGCAAGCTACGATCCGCCGACGATTTGCTTTCCATCGCCACCCTCGGGTTCCGCGGCGAAGCAATGCCCACCATCGCCGCCGTTTCGCGGCTCTTGCTGGAAACGCGCGCGCAGGAAGAGGCGGAAGGAACCCGCGTCGAATTCGCCGGCGGCAAGCTCGTCGGAGTAAAACCCGCAGGCCTGCCCGTCGGCACCACCGTCAGCGTCGCCGATCTTTTTTACTCCGTGCCGGCGCGGCGGAAATTTCTCAAGTCCGAGACCACGGAACTCGGTCACATCGCCTCGCTCGTCACGCACTACGCGCTCGCCAATCCCGGCAAGCAATTCATTCTCACCACACCGACGCAACAAATCGTCGATTGCGCACCCACCGAGCGGCTCGCCGACCGCGTCTATCAGCTCTTCGGCCGGCAAGCGTTCGACGAGCTGGTGGAAATCCCCTCGGTTTCCGCGGCATTTCGCGCGGCAATCACAGAGCCGGAGCTCGAGCCTGAAGAAGAGAAGGCCAGAATCACCGTGTTCGGTTTCACCTCGCGCCCCGACGTGCAGCGGCCCAACCGCAACGGCATCTACGTCTTCGTGAATCGCCGGCTGGTGCGCGACCGTCTGATTCTCCACGCCATTCACGAAGCCTATCGCAACATCCTGCCCGGCAACGTCTTTCCCGCGACTCTGCTCTTTCTCGAAATGCCCTACGACGAAGTCGACGTGAACGTGCATCCCGCAAAAATCGAAGTCCGTTTCCGTCGCTCGCAATTCGTCCACGATTTCACGCGCGATGCCATCCGGCAAGCGTTGATGGGCGCGCGTCCCATCGCCAGCTTTGCCGCGGCCGCCGCTGCTGGTGTGGCGCCGCAGGCTGCGGCAGGCTCGGTTTCCTCCTCGTTTGGCGCTGCAACCGGCAACGCGCCGGGCGCGTCTGCTGTGCCGCGCGCTGTCATTCCCGCGATGGAAGAGATCGGCGTCGGTTCGGGTGTCGGCTCCGATGGCGGCTTCGATCTTACTGCGGCGCCGCTACGCCCGGTCGAGCAGCGCTTCTCGTTCGAGCCCGGCGCCGCCTTCGGCGCAACTGCTGCGCCCGTCGAGCCCGCTGAACCCAACTGGGCGGCGAATTTCGCGGCGGCGAGCAGCGATGCTCCCGCTCGACTCCCGCATCCGGACGAGATTGCGGACTTGAAGCCGCTCGGCCAGGTCAGCTCCAGTTTTATCGTCGCCGTGAACGGCGAAGGCCTGTGGCTTGTGGATCAGCACGTGGCGCATGAACGCGTACTCTTCGAGCAGCACCTGGAAGCCCGGCGCGCCGGGAAAGTCGAGAGCCAGCGGATGCTGATGCCGATGATTCTGGAACTCTCTCCGCGGCAACTGGTCATCTATGAAAAAATCGCCGAAGAGCTTTCGGCGAACGGATTTGAAGTCGAGCCAATGGGTCCGCGCAGCGTGGCGATTCAGGCCGTTCCGGCAGGCGTTGCCGCCGGCGACGCGGAAAAGCTGCTGACGGAAATTCTCGACGGTATCGAACGTGAAAACGCTGCGATTTCCATCGAAACGCTGCAAGCAAAAATCGCGGCGTCCACCGCGTGCCACGCCGCGATCAAGGTGAACATGACGCTCGATCAAACGAAAATGGAATGGCTGCTCGGCGCGCTCGCGAAAACGGATTGTCCGATGAGCTGCCCGCACGGGCGCCCGGTCGTGCTGCGCTATTCCGTGAAAGAAATCGAGCGCGCGTTTCATAGAATTTAGCGCGATTCTGCCGGTGGACGCGTGTCGATCGAAGAGGGGCCACGCAACGCGCGTTGTCATCCTGAGGCTATGCGATGAGCATAGCCGAAGGATCTCAGCGTGACGCCTGGCAACGCCGTAAAGTTTGGTCGCAAGCGTACGAGTTAAGATCCTTCGGCGAACCTCATCGGTTCGCCTCAGGATGACAATTCGGGAGACATACGGATGAGCGAGACGCAGAAGACGGCGGTGATCTTCGGGCTGGCGAACAAGCGCAGCATCGCTTGGGCCATCGCGCAGAAACTCCAGCAAGCCGGATGGCGCTTGGCCATTACGTATCAAAACGAGCGCCTGGCGCTTGAAGCGAAAGACCTGATCGCGGAATTGCCCGACGCTGCAGGGTTCATGTGCGATGTGACCCAGGACGACCAGATCGCGAAGCTTTTCGAGGAGCTGAAAGGACAGTACGGCGTGCTGCACGGCCTGGTGCACAGCATCGGTTTCGCGCCGGAGAGCGATTTGAAAGGTGATTTTGTCAACACCACGCGCGAGGGATTCCGCATCGCGCACGATATCAGCGTCTATTCGTTGATCGCCGTTGCGCGGGGGGCATTGCCGTTGATGACTGCGGGCGGCGGGATCGTGACGCTCACCTACTACGGCGCGGAAAAGGTCGTACCACGATATAACGTCATGGGCGTCGCAAAGGCGGCCCTGGAAGCGACGGTGCGCTACCTTGCCAACGATCTCGGGCCCAAAGCGATCCGCGTCAACGCCATCTCTGCGGGACCCATCAAGACGCTGGCGTCGCGCGGCATATCCGGATTTGGCGACATGCTCAAGGTGCAGGCGGAACGCGCGCCGCTGAAGCGCAATGTAGACGCCGCCGAAGTCGGCGCCGCCGCAGCTTTCCTGCTCTCGGATGCAGGCTCGGGAATTACGGGCGAGACGCTCTACGTCGATTGCGGCTACAACATCATGGGCTTCTGAAAAGTTTACAGTCGACAGTTCACAGTTTACAGTTGGTCCGGCAAAACGCGCTTGGGTGATGCCATGCGCAGCGATTTTTGCCGGCGACGAAACGCGGAAAACGAACCGCCACTCCATGCACAAACTCACGATCGCCATTGACGGCCCCGCCGGCTCGGGGAAGAGCAGCGTGGCGCGGCGCATTGCCGGCGTGCTCGGATATCTGTATCTCGACAGCGGGGCGATGTACCGCGCGCTGGCGCTGAAAGCACTGCAACGCAAAGTTCCGCTCGACGATGAGGCGCAGCTTGAGAAGCTGGCGGCGGAGACGCACATCGAACTCAAGCCGCCGACGCCCGAGCAAGAAAAGGCCGGGGCAAAAAATCGCGTGTTTCTCGACGGCACAGAAGTCACGGACGCGATTCGCACGGCGGAAGTGGCGCAAGCGGCGTCGCGCCTGGCTACGATTGCCGGCGTGCGCCACGTGCTTGTGGCGGAACAGCAGCGCGCCGGTGCGGGCGGCGGGATCGTGATGGAAGGGCGCGACATCGGTACGGTGGTTTTTCCGAAGGCGGAGTTGAAGATTTTTCTCGATGCCTCACCGGAAGTGCGCGCGGAGCGCCGCTGGAAGGAACACCAGGAGAAGGGCGACGACGTGACCGTGTTCCAGGTGCTCGAGGAAGTGCGCGAGCGCGATAAGCGCGACCGCGAACGCAAGGTTTCTCCGCTGCTTCGCGCCGCCGACGCCGTGATCGTGGACAATACGGCCATGGACGTGGAGGAAACGGCGCGGCTCATCGTGATGCTGGCGCGAGAGCGCGAGAAGGAAACCACCGCGGCAGTAGGGAGGAAAGTGTGATGCGCATGCTGGCGATGCTTGCGACGGGCCTCGGAAGCGCACTGTTGTTGATGCCGATGCTCGCGTTCGCGCAGAGCAGCGCGACGCCTACTGCGGCGCAGACGGACACAGCACGCAAATTCCGCAGCTATCTCGAGGCGGACTGGAAGCGCTGGATGGAAGAGTATCCAGACGTCGCCACGCTGGTCGGGTACCCCGGTCAAAACAGCCGCTGGATCGACGATTCGCCGGCGGGCATCGAGCGGAGAAAAAAACATCTGGCGGAAAGCATTGCGGCACTCAAAGAGATTCATCGCGACGCGCTACCCGCAAGCGAACAACTGAACTACGAGCTGTACTCGCAGCTGTTGGAAGCATCGCAGCAGGGAGCACAGTACGGTGACGATCCGCTGCCGTTCCGCTTTGTTGTGCCGCGAAGCCTGTGGATGCCGCTGAACCAGATGGAAGGGATTCAGCAGGGAGCTGCCGAGACGCTGGCGAACACGCCGCATCACACGGTCGCGGAGTATGAGGTCGTGCTGGAGCGGCTGAAGGCGTTGCCCGCTGCGGTAGAGCAGCAAATCGGGCTTCTGCAAGCGGGGCTGGCGAAGGGCTACACGCCGCCGAAGATCGCGCTGCGGGATGTGCCGAAGCAGATTGCCGACCTGATTCCGGCCGACCCCATGGCTAGCGCGCTGCTGCAGCCGTTCACGGAATTTCCGGCAGGGTTTCCCGAGGCCGACCGCGCGCGGCTCACCGAGCAAGCCAAGAAGATTTATGCCGGCGGCATCGCGCCGGCGTTCCAGAAACTGCACGACTACGTTGCGGCGACCTATTTGCCCGCGTGCCGCGAAAACATCGCGGCCATCGCGCTGCCCAACGGGGCTGCGGCGTATGCGTTTCACGTGCACTGGCAGACGACCACGGATCTGAAGCCGCAGCAGATTCACGAAATTGGGCTGTCCGAAGTGAAACGCATTCGCGCGGAGATGGACAAGGTCATCGCCTCGACGGCATTTACCGGCAGCTTCCACGACTTCACGGAGTTTTTGCGCACCGATGCGAGGTTTTACTACGACAAGCCGGACGACCTGGTGAACGGATACCGGATCATTGCAAAGAGGATCGATCCGGAGCTGGCTCATGAGTTCGGAAAACTCCCGCGCCTGCCGTACGGCGTTTGCCCAATTCCGGATTTCAAGGCGCCGTCGCAAACGACGGCTTATTACCAACCGGGCTCGCTCGCCGTGGGGCGCCCGGGCTGCTACTTCGTGAATACCTACAATCTGCACGCGCGGCCGAAGTGGGAGATGGAAGCGCTGTCGCTGCACGAATCGGTGCCGGGGCACCATTTGCAGATTTCGCTGGCGCAGGAAATGGAGAACGTGCCGGAATTTCGCAAGCACGTGGGCTACTCGGCGTTCGTGGAGGGCTGGGCGCTGTATGGCGAGAGCCTGGGCGAGGAGCTTGGGCTGTACAAGGATCCGTACTCGAAATTCGGCCAACTGTCGTACGAGATGTGGCGCGCCGTGCGCCTGGTGGTGGATACCGGGATGCATTCGATGGGTTGGACGCGGGAGCAGGCGATTCAATTTTTCAAGGACAACACGGGAAAGACCGATCAAGACATTACCGTGGAGGTGGATCGCTACATCGTGTGGCCGGGGCAGGCGCTGGCGTACAAGCTGGGGCAATTGAAGATTCGGGGGCTGCGGACCGAGGCGGAAAACCGGCTTGGCACGAAGTTTGACGTGCGCAAGTTCCACGATGCGGTGCTGGAGAATGGAGCGGTGCCGCTGAATGTGCTGGAAGCGCATATGAGGCAGTGGATAGAGGAGCAGGTGGCTCATTGAGGGGCGTGACCCGTGATTCGTGACCCGTGGTCCGTGACCCGTCTCTACCCCCCGGTTCTTTCGTAAGAATAGCAAACAAAAGGGCTTACGAGACAAGCTTGCGTAAGAATATCAAAACAATGGGTTTCAAGTGGCTTAGATTTATTAACATACGAGATTTTTGTAAGAGTATCAAAATAGAGGGTTTTAAGTGGCCTGGATTGATATTCATACGTGGCCTTCGTAAGAGTGGCAAAGAAAGGACTTACGGATGGGTGGGCAGCTCTGTGTGCGCTCGGTTAGGGTTGTGCTCGAGGACCGATTTTGGCGGCTAGGTGAGACCGGTGCCGGAGATTTGGAAGGCTACGGCGTGTTCGCAGGGTTGCTGAGGGGGTAGCTCGATCTTCAGGCCGGCCGATTCCCGGGTCCATTTCAGCTGGCCGGGATACCCCAGGAGTTGGACGCGTTCGATCTTGCCAGGTGCGTGGGGGCTGGCGGTGCCCAGAGCGGCGATTACTGCCTGTTTTGCGGGCCAGCCCATGACAAAGGCATTGAGGGTTTGGCCTTTGGTGGTGAAGCGGACGTCTTCGGCGGTGAGCGGCTTGCGCTTGCTCTCGTTGAAGTTCGTGTCCTGAGCGGGGGTGCTTGCCGCAAGCGGGCCCTGGCCGGAGATTTTCCAGGGGCGGGTGGCGAAGATGGCCTCGCCGTTCACGCTGGTCCAGTGGGTGATCTCCTGGAGAATCTTCAGCTCGCGATCGTCCAACATGCCGCTGGAGGGCAATGGAAAATTCAGCATGAGGTTGCCGTTCTTGCTGACGATATCGACGAGCATGTCGACGATCGTCTTGGGGGTTTTGTAGGTGATGTCGCGGTTGTAGTGCCAGTCGCCGATGCAGGTATCGGTTTGCCAGGGGTTGGGCCAAATGTCGTCGAGGACGCCGCGCTCGCGGTCCAGCACGCAAAGGCCGGCGTCGGAATCTTCCTTGCGCTTGCTGGTGTAGACGGCCTCGGTCTTTCCGCCGTGTTGTTTGGCGCTGACGTTTAGCAAGTTGGCCAAAATATTCAGGCCGTAGTCCTGGAATGGGAGCTGGCCGTCGCAGTAGAGCAGGTCGGGCTGGTATTGATCGACAAGATCCTTGATGCGCAGAAACCAGTGCTGTTTCCAGGATTCGGGAATGCCGTCTTCATTCCAATCGAGCTTGGCGGTGAGGAGTTTTGGATCGGAGATTTGGTGGTAGAGGTCGGCAAAGGCGGGATTGGCGCCGTCGTACGGCACGCCGGCTTGCGGGCCGGTTTGGTCCGCGAGGTGGCTGACGGCGAACCATTTGTAGCTGATCCAGAGGTGATCGCTGACGCCGAACCGTAGGCCATGCTTGGCGGCTGCTTGACGAAAGGAACCCACGATGTCCCTTTTGGTGCCCATGCCGGCGGCGTTCCAGCGGTTGTGTGCTGGAATTCCACATGTCGAAGTTGTCGTGATGGACGCCCATGCTCATGAAGTACTTGGCGCCGGCTTGCTTGTATAGGCCGATGAGGTAGTCGGGATCGAATTTTTCGCCTTTCCAGGCGGGGATGAGGTCCTTGTAGCCGAACTTGGAAGGGTGGCCGTAGTGTTCGAGGTGATATTGGTATTGGCGTTGGCCCTGGATGTACATGTTGCGGGCGTACCAGTCGCCGGCTTCGACGGAGGATTGCGGGCCCCAATGCGCCCAGATGCCGAACTTGGCGTCGCGAAACCAATCGGGGACGCGATAGGCGGACAGGGATTGCGTGGTGCCTTGGAAGGGGCCTTGGGCGATGGCGGGCAGAGAGTTGGTCCGGAAAGGCTTGGCGATAGCGTGAAGCGCGGGGACGGCGCCAGCGAGAGTGGTGATGGCTTGGCGTCTGGAAATGGGCACGGGGTTTTTCTCCTGGGGGGAATGCTAGCGCAAGTCTTGGGGCGTCCGGGAGGAAAGTTTGGTAGGCCGGTTACGGAATGAAGATGGCGCTGAGAGGCGGGCGCGGAGTTTTCGCAGAGAGAGTAGCAGAAGGGGACACAGGCTGAAAGCCCGTGCCACATGGGGAAGTCAGAAGGCGAGAGAGGCGGCGCGGGTGGCGGCGGATTGGTAGAAGTCGGGGACGCAGGCTTCGATTTGTCCGAGGCGGGCGGAGGTAGAGGCGAGGACCTCCCAGTCGGCGCGCTCGTAGGCTAGCAAGGCGTCGTAGATTTCGCGGAAGCGGTTGGCGCCACCGCAGAGGGCGGTGCGCACGTCCGGGGAGACCGGGAGGGTGGAAAGAACTTGCTCGATGGGGAGATCGAGAAGGGCATCGGTGACCGAGAGAAGGCCCATCAAGAAAAGATCGGAGCTTTGCGGAGTCATGCCGAGGGGATGGGAAATCGCCTCGCAGAAAAATCCGCGGGTGAGCGCGGTGCGGATGAGTTCCGGCGGTTTGTCCGCGGCCATGACCGCGATCGCGACGATGGAGGCCCAGCGGCGAAACTCGATTTCACCGAGCAGGGAGATGGCATCGCGGACACCGTGAACTTTGCCGCGGAGGCCGAGCAGCGGGGAATTG
Source organism: uncultured Acidobacteriota bacterium (assembly GCA_963735525.1). Taxonomy (GTDB): domain Bacteria; phylum Acidobacteriota; class Terriglobia; order Acidiferrales; family UBA7541; genus Acidiferrum. The sequence continues at coordinate 311,436 of CAVTLQ010000010.1, forward strand.
AGGTAACGCAGGAGTTTGTAGACGAGAGAGGGGTCGGTTTTGAGGAGATCCTCGACAGCGTCGTGAGAAAACTCGGCCGGGGAAACCGCTTCGAGAAGGCGGAGGCAATTGAGTTTGTTCCCCGGAATTTCGCGGGCGACGACCATGGCCGGTTTGCAGAAGAAGAAGCCTTGAAAGAAGGTATAGCCCATGGAGCGAGCTTCCTCGAGCTCGGCCTGGGTCTCGACTTTTTCGGCGAGGAGCCGGACTCCGGTGCCGCGAAAGCGGTGGGCGATGGAGCGGCGGATGTCGGCGCCGGCGGAGCGAAAATCAACCTTGAGGAACTTGGCCAACGGAAGGAGCGGCTCCCATTTTGGGTGACCCACAAAATCGTCGAGCGCCAGGACGTAGCCGGAATCGCAAAGGTCTTTGCAGAGCTGGACGACCTGAGGAGTTGGCGAGACGGTCTCGAGAATCTCAATGATGACGCGGTCGGAGGGCAAGAGGCGCGCGGCACCGCGCTGCAGGGCGGACTCGTCGAGGTTGATGAAGGCCTTAGCGCTGCCGGTGAGAGCGGAAAGGTCGAAGAGCATGAGGGAATCGACGATCACGCTGCTGGAGGCTTCTTTGCGCGGCTCAAAGGCGTTGTGGCTGCCGGCGCGAAAGAGCAATTCGTAGGCGAAGAGCTTGAGCTTTTGGTCGAAGATGGGCTGGCGGGCGATGAACTTTTCGTACACGAAGATCCTCCTGTTGCGGTTGCCGGACCCCAGGGAAAAGCGGATTCCTCGAGCAAGACCGGCTCGAGAAATAACACTTGGGCCATTTTTCAGGGCCCTTTCCCAAGTGAGTTTGGCGGGCTCAAACAGAGCCCTCAGGGGCTAAAGCCGGCTCGATCCTGCCCGAGTTACGGCACGACTGAAGTCGAGCCCTCCCGTTGCCACGCGGAGCGACGGCAGGACCCTTCGTTCCTTTGAGTAAACTGAAGTCGAGCCCTCCCGTTGCCGTACAGACACTAAACGTCCGATACCCAAGAGAGATGGCATGGAGGGCGCGGTCCGGGAGGGGAACTGCGGAGAGGGGATGCCGGGTTGTGACTTCTTAACGCAACTACGACTTCGCTCAGGCCGGTGCGGACATCGACCCGAGAAATTCGCTGTTGGACTTGGTCTTGGTGAGGCGACTGAGCAGAAGCTCCATCGCTTCGACCGTAGAGAGGGGGCTCAAAACTTTGCGCAGGACCCAGACGCGGCTGAGCTCATCGGGGGGAAGGAGGAGTTCGTCCTTACGCGTGCCGGATCGCTGGATGTCGATGGCCGGGAAGACGCGCTTGTCGGAGAGGCGGCGGTCCAGGTTGATTTCCATGTTGCCGGTACCCTTGAACTCTTCAAAGATGACATCGTCCATGCGGCTACCGGTGTCGATGAGGGCGGTGGCGACGATGGTGAGCGAGCCGCCTTCTTCGACGTGGCGCGCGGCGGCGAAGAAACGGCGCGGGCGCTGAAGGGCGTTGGCGTCAATACCACCGGAGAGGACTTTGCCGGAAGGCGGGGTGACGGCGTTGTAGGCACGAGCGAGACGCGTGACAGAGTCGAGGAGGACGACGACGTCGCGCTTGTGCTCAACGAGGCGCTTGGCCTTTTCGAGAACCATTTCGGCGACTTGGATGTGGCGTTGGGGCGGTTCGTCGAAGGTGGAGCTGATCACTTCGCCCTTTACGGTGCGCGTCATGTCGGTAACTTCTTCGGGGCGCTCGTCAATTAGGAGAACGATGAGGGCGACCTCGGGATGATTCACGGTGATGGAATTGGCGATGGACTGCAGCATCATCGTTTTGCCGGTGCGCGGAGGAGCGACGATCAAACCGCGCTGGCCCTTGCCGACGGGGCAGAGAAGATCGAGAACCCGGCCGGTCATGTTTTCCTTGGTGGTCTCCATCTTCAAACGGCCCTGAGGATAGAGCGGCGTGAGGTTGTCGAAAAAGATTTTGTTGCGAGCGACCTCGGGATCTTCGAAGTTAACGGCTTCGACTTTGATTAAGGCGAAGTAGCGCTCGCCGTCCTTGGGGGGACGCACCTGGCCAGAGACGGTGTCGCCGGTGCGAAGATCGAACTTGCGGATCTGCGAGGGCGAGACGTAGATGTCGTCCGGGCCGGGGAGGTAGTTGTACTCGGGGGCACGGAGAAAACCGAAGCCGTCGGGGAGGCATTCGAGGACGCCTTCAGAGAAGATGAGACCGTTCTTCTCGGTTTGGGCACGGAGGATCTGAAAGATCAGCTCCTGCTTGCGCATGCCGCTGGCGCCGGGGATGTTGAGTTCTTTGGCGATCTTTGCCAAGTCGGTGATGTTCTTTTCCTTCAGCTCGGCAAGGCTAATGCTCATCTGATTATTTCCTTCAACGCTTGTTTCCTTCATATGTCCTTAGCTTATAGGGTGAAATTGACCGTGACTTCCGGATTGCTTACGAGGTGGCGCACCGCACTGGCAGGGGAAACCAGCCAGGAGGGGCAAACCAGACTTCTTGTCAACCGGTGGCAACGCCGGACCGAATCAACTGGCGACCGCGTCGAGAGTGCTCCGAACAGGCCGGGGTGCACCAACAGGACGGGCTGGAAACGACGCTGCTTAGTTGGTCAAACTCTTGTCTTTCTCGGTACCGCCGACGAAAGGTTCCGCAACGGGCGCAACAGCGGCATGCTCCAGCGGGACGATCAGGCGCTCAAGGGCAATCTGCAAAACTTCATCCATGTTTTCGACAAAATGTACCGTAAGGCTGGCAAGGATTTCCTGCGGGATGTCCGCCAGGTCCTTCTCATTGTCCTTCGGAAGGAGCACTGTACGCAAGCCCATTCGATGGGCGGCGAGAAGTTTTTCTTTGACGCCGCCGATGGGGAGGACCTTGCCGCGGAGGGTGATTTCGCCGGTCATGGTGAGGTCGCAGCGCACCGGAATGCGGGTGAGCGCGCTGGCGATGGAGGTGCAGATGGTGATACCGGCGGAAGGGCCGTCCTTGGGGATGGCGCCTTCGGGCACGTGCACGTGAATGTCGATGTTGCGGTAGAAGTCTTTGGGGAGGCCGAAGGTGGTGGAACGCGAACGAATGTAGGCCATGGCCGCCTGGGCGGATTCTTGCATGACGTCGCCGAGCTTGCCGGTCAGCGTCAGGCGCCCCTTGCCTTCCATGAGGGTCGCTTCGGTGGCGAGGACGGAGCCGCCGACCTCGGTCCAGGCGAGGCCGGTGGTCAGGCCGATTTCATTGTGCTTTTCGAGCCAGAATTCGCGGAATTTCAGGACGCCGAGGAAGTCGGTGGCATTGGCGGGCGTGACCTCAGCGGTTACGGCAGCGGCGCCTGCGCCCGTGCCCGCAGTGACAACTTTGCGGGCCATTTTGCGGGAGATGTTCTGGATTTCGCGCTCGAGGCTGCGCACACCGGCTTCATGGGTGTAATGCCGGATGATGTGCAGTATGCCCTCGTCGGTGAAAGCGAGATTCTTCTCGCTGAGACCGGTGGCTTCGCGCTGGCGCTTGACCAGGAAGCGCTTGGCGATCTGCAGCTTTTCCTGCTCGGTGTAGCCGGGGATGCGCAGGACCTCCATGCGGTCCTGCAGGGGCTGCGGAATGGTGTGCAGGACGTTGGCCGTGCAGATGAACATGACCTTGGAGAGGTCGTACTCGACGTCGAGATAGTGATCGGTGAAGGCGTGGTTGAGTTCGGGATCGAGCACTTCCATCAGAGCAGCGGATGGATCGCCGCGGAAATCCATGGACATCTTGTCGACTTCATCGAGGACGAAGATGGGATTGATGGTGCCGGCCTTCTTCATCATCTGGATGATCTGGCCGGGAAGGGCGCCGATGTAGGTGCGGCGATGGCCGCGGATCTCGGCTTCATCGCGCACGCCGCCCAGCGAGACGCGGACGAATTTGCGTCCGGTGGCGTGGCCGATGGACATAGCTAAAGAGGTCTTGCCAACGCCTGGAGGGCCCACGAAGCAGAGGATCGAGCCTTTGGGATTCTTTACGAGCTGGCGGACGGCGAGGAATTCGAGGATGCGGTCTTTGATCTTCTCAAGGCCGTAGTGCTCTTCGTTGAGAATTTTCTCGGCGGCCAGGATGTCGCGAATTTCCTTGGATCTTTTCTTCCAGGGCACGGCCAGGAGCCAGTCGAGATAATTGCGGCTTACCGTGGATTCGGCCGACATCGGAGGCATGAGTTCGAGGCGCTTGAGCTCCTGCACGGCCTTTTCGTGGACGTCCTTGCTCATGCCGGCGGCGTCGATTTTCTTTTTGAGCTCGTCGATCTCGCTTTTTTCGCCGCGGCCGAGCTCTTTCTGAATGGCCTTGAGCTTTTCGTTGAGGTAGTACTCTTTTTGGGCGCGCTCCATCTGGCGCTTTACGCGAGTGTTGATGTTGCGATCGACGTTGAGCTTTTCGAGCTCGATTTCGAGAATGTCGCCGATGCGGTTGAGGCGCTCGACGGGGTCGACGGTTTCGAGCAGGTCCTGCTTCTCGTCGACGGGGAGCTGGAGATTGGCGGCGATGGTGTCGGAGAGGCGGGCAGGGTCATCGACGCGGGCGGCGGCGATCATGGTGTCGTAATTCAGGCTCTGGGAGAGCTTGATGAACTGTTCGTAGAGGCCGGTGATCTTCTGAACGGTCTGGTCGACGGCGGGCGAAGGCTCGACGCGGGCGTTGAGCAGGCGCACGGTGGCGCGGAAAAAACCCTCTTCGGTGGCGATGGAGAGAGCGCGGGCGCGCTCGACCCCTTCGACGAGGACCTTGATATTGCCGTCTGGGAGCTTGACGCTCTGGACGATGTTGGCGAGAGTGCCGACGGCGTAAATTTCTTCGGGCTTGGGATCGTCAACCGAGGCATCGTGCTGGGTGGACAGGAAGATTTTCTTGTCGCCGGCGAGAGCTTCTTCGAGCGCGCGGACACTGGCTTCGCGGCCGACGATGAAGGGAGTCATTTGCTGGGGGAAAATGACCATGTCGCGCACCGGCATCATCGGTACGCGCTTCATCTCCTGTTTTTCTCGGTTGAACATAGGGCCCCTAAAACCGAACCTCAGACGCTCGAAACGGCTCTATCCGGCCTTTTCGAGCAAACTCCAATTGATTTCGCGGGTGCGAACCATATCTTCGGTGACCACGAAATCGCGCACTTTCCGCTGCATCGGCAGGTGATACATCACTTCCAGCATGAGGTCTTCCAGAATCATGCGCAAGCCCCGCGCGCCGACTTTGCGCTGGAGAGCCAACTCGGCTACGGTTTCGAGCGCATCGTCGGTGAAGCGGAGGCGGACGTTTTCGAATTCGAAGAGCCGCTGGTACTGCTTGAGCAGTGCGTTCTTCGGCTCGGTCAAAATTCGGACCAGCGCGGACTTATCGAGATCATTCATCACGCCGGCAACGGGCAAGCGGCCGACAAATTCGGGGATGAGGCCGTAGCGAATCAAATCGCCAGGTTGGACCTGCTCCAGCAGCTCGGTATTGCGTTTTTGCGGCGTAGACGGCACGGCATCGGTGTGGAAGCCGAGGGAACGACGGCCGGCGCGCTTCTCAATGATTTTCTCCAGGCCGACGAAGGCGCCGCCGCACAAGAACAGAATGTTGGTGGTGTCGACAGGCGTGAATTCCTGGTGCGGGTGCTTGCGACCGCCTTGCGGAGGAACGTTGGCGATGGTGCCTTCCAAGATCTTGAGCAGGGCTTGCTGGACGCCTTCACCAGAAACATCGCGGGTGATCGAGGGATTCTCGTCCTTCTTGGCAATCTTGTCGATTTCGTCGATATAGATGATGCCTTGCTGGGCTTTCTGAACGTCGCCATCGGCGGCCTGGAGCAATTTCAGGATGATATTTTCGACGTCTTCGCCGACGTAGCCCGCTTCGGTGAGAGTGGTGGCGTCCACGATGGCGAAGGGCACATCGAGCATGCGAGAAAGAGTCTGCGCCAGGAGCGTCTTGCCGGTGCCGGTGGGCCCGATCAGGAGAATATTGGACTTGCTGAGTTCGACGTCGCCGGGCTGCTTGTTGAGAAAAATGCGCTTGTAATGGTTGTAGACCGCCACGGCGAGCTTTTTCTTGGTGCGGTCCTGCCCGATGACGTAGCCGTCGAGGAATTGCTTGATTTCCGGTGGACGGGGAAGACGACGCGCCGGGGCCGAAGCCTGCTCGCGCTTTTCATCCTCGAGAATGGTCTGGCAAACGCTTACACATTCGTTGCAGATGTAGGCGCGAGGATAGTCGGAAGGCGAACTAATGAGCTTCTCGACCTGCTCCTGGGTCTTGTGGCAGAAGGAGCAGCGCAAAGGCTCGTCTGGGTTGAATTTTTTCACCGGTGTGAAGGCCCTCGTCTCCCGCAGAGCGTCAACGGAGTCTATAACAACATTCTAGGCCGATTTTTCCCCGAACCAAAGAAAAACCTGAGCGACCACTACTAACTTTTAGGAACAAGCCCGGATCGACGCCCGCGCGCCCTGGCGTCTGCGGGTCAGCGATGCTTGTAGATGATCTCATCGATCATCCCATACTCTTTGGCTTGCTCCGGATTCATGATGAAATCGCGCTCGACGTCTTTTTCAATGCGATCGACGGTCTGACCGCTATGCTGCGCGAGCAACTTGTTGATCATGGTGCGCATGCGCAGGATCTCCTTGGCATGGAGATCGATATCGGTGGCCTGACCACCGAGCCCGGACATCCACGGCTGGTGGATGAGAATACGTGCGTTGGGCAGGGCGAAGCGCTTTTTCGGCGTACCGCCCGCGAGCAAAACCGCGGCAATGGAGGCGGCCTGGCCGACGCAGGTGGTGACCACGTCGGGCTTCACAAACTGCATGGTGTCGTAGATCGCAAAACCGGCGGTGATGGAACCGCCCGGGGAATTGATGTACAGCTGGATGTCGCGCTCGGGATCTTCGGCTTGCAGAAAGAGCATCTGAGCGGTGGCCAGATTGGCGACGTGGTCGTCAATGGGGGTACCGATGAAAATGATGTGCTCTTTGAGGAGCCGGGAGTAAATGTCGTAGGCGCGCTCGCCGCGGCTGGTCTGTTCGACCACCATGGGTACAAGCGTCGTCGCGCGATAGACTGGGTCGTCGTCGAAAGTTTTCATTTGAGTAAAGATGGCGCGCTCAGGGCCCCGAACCGAGTCACTTCGTTTCCGCTGCGGCGACCGTGCGAATCCGGGAATTCTGCGCTAGCCAGTCGAGAGTTTTGTCACTCCGCAGCTTGGCTTTCATCCTATCGAGCGTACCCTGCTTTGTCAAACGAGCGTGAATGGCTGCTGCGGATTCGCCACTATGGCTCGCGACGTGTTCCAGCTCGCGATTGACGTCCTCATCGGTGACGTCGATGTTTTCGGCCGAAGCGATACGGTCAACGATCAGTTCGGCTTTGACATCGTCGGTGGCGCGCTCTTGCTGGCGGCGGCGTAGCGTGACCCAGTCGACATTTACGGCCCGTGGATCGACGCCTTGGGCAGCGAGGGAACGAACAACTCGCTCGAGGCGGACATCCATTTGATGCTCGACGAGCGATTCGGGTACAGGGAAATCGTGGAGCTTGACGATGGCGGCCAAGACCTTCTCGTGCAGGAGGTCTTTGTGTTTCTGGTCGCGTGCGGCGGCGAGGCTCTCGCGGACCTTGGTCTTTAGCTCGTCGAGGGTGGTTGCATCGCTGACGTCCTTGGCGAATTCATCGTTGAGCTCGGGGAGCTTCTTGATCTTGATGCCGAGCACTTCGACGGCATAGTGGTAGGTCTTGCCGGCGAGCTTGGCGTCCGGGTAGTCGGCGGGGTATGCCACGTCGAAATTCTTGTGATCGCCGCTGTTTGCGCCGCGGAGATTCTCGTTGAACGGCTCCATGGTTTCTTCCGCGCCGATGTGGCACAGGACGCTGTCTGCCTGGAGCGGTTCACCGCCGCCAGCGGGCGTGCCCAGCAGTTTGAGCTGAACGAAATCGCCGTTTTCGGCGGGACGGCCTTCCACGGGGGCGAAAGCCGCGGCGCGTTCGCGCATTTCTTCGAGAGTCTTCGCGACGTCGTCTTCGGTGATGTCCATGGCGGGCATTTCGAGCTCGAGATCTTTGTAGTTTGCCAGCTCAAATTCGGGAAGCACCTCGAAGACCGCGCGGAACTTGAGCGGCTGGCCTTCGGCGAAATCGAGCTTATCGACGTGCGGCTGGGAGACGGGGGTCAGCTTCTGCTCGGTGACGGCTTTCTCGACGCGCTGGGGCACCAGCGATTGCAGGACTTCATCTTTGATGCCGTCCGCGAAACGCCGGCGAATGAGGGAGACCGGTGCCTTTCCGGGACGAAAGCCCGGGACGCTGGCAATGCGAGCAAATTCCTTGGCGACGCTTTCCATTTTCTTGGACACTTCGTCCGCGGGAATTTCAAGGTCCAGCTCGCGGCGGCAGGTAGCTTCAGCCATACGACAATCCTTTCCGTTCCGCAGCTTGGGGTGGCTCAAGAAAGAGCGGCCCGGCTGCGAATGTGCGCTGGTCTCGACAGCATGCGCCCCGGTGCACTTGCGAGGAAGCCAAGCTTTCAGAAGAGGCCAGACAGGTGAGAGATCACCCTGAAACCCAACGTTTAAGTATAGGTGAGGGGTCTTGCAGCGTCAAATCAGTTGGTGGAGAGCCGCGAGGAGTCAAGTAGAATACGCCGGACGCGGAGCGAATCCTTGAAGAACACGGCTATTCTGTTGATCCAGTGTCCCGATCGCAAGGGGCTGGACGCGGCGATCGCGGATTTTGTTTATTGGCACGGCGGGGACATCCTTCATTTTGAGCAACACCAGGCGGGAGAAGAACGCTACTATCTCGCGCGTGTTGAATGGGACCTGGCCGGCTTCGGATTCGAATTGAAGGACTTTCCAAAATGGTTTGCTCCCATCGCCGAGCAGTTTTCGATTCGGTGGCGCATCACAACTTCGAACTACCGCCCACGCGTGGCAATTTTTGTTTCGAAATACGATCACTGTCTGGTGGACCTGCTGTACCGCCAGCGTATCGGCGAGCTTGCGTGCGAGATCGTGCTGGTGGCCAGCAACCACCCGGATGCGAAGCGTCACGCGGATTTTCATAGCATTCCGTACCATGTGATACCGGTGACGAAGGAGACCAAGTCCGAGGCGGAGAGACAGGAACTCGAATTGCTCCGCGAAAATAAGGTCGAATTGCTCGTCCTGGCGCGCTACATGCAGGTGCTTTCTTCCGATTTCATCAGCAACTATCCGCAGCAAATCATCAACATTCATCATTCGTTTCTGCCCGCGTTCATCGGGGCGAAGCCGCATCAGCAGGCTTTCGATCGAGGTGTGAAACTGATCGGCGCGACCGCTCATTACGTGACGGAGGTTCTCGACGACGGTCCAATCATCGAGCAGGGCGTGGCTCGAATCTCGCATCGCGATGGGCTCGAGGATTTGGTCGAGAAGGGGCGCGATTTGGAGAAGGTGGTGCTTTCTAAGGCAGTGCGGTGGCACATCGAGAATAGGATTTTGCTTTATGGGAATAAGACGGTGATTTTTGAGAAGTGAGCGGCGAGCGGGTGATTGTTTGCGAGGGCTGCGGTAGCCCGAGCAAGGCGCCCGCCTCAGAAGGCGGCCGCTACATCGGCGGCTGCGGCGGGACGTTCGAGGGCGGCGGTGAGGTCGGCGTGGAGGAGGCGGTGGAAGAGGTGCTCGCCGGCTTCGCGGCGGACGGATAGGCGGCCGGCTACGTAGGCGCGGGAATGCAGGCCGCGCTGGACGGCGTCGCAGATGGCCATGTCTTCGTCTTGTACTTTCTCGCTGACAGCGATGCTTTCCTTGTTGTGGGCCTCGGCGGCGGCGCTGGTGTCGCCGAAGTAGTAGTCGAAGACTACGGCGCATTTATCGACGCCGAGAGCAAGGACGAGGTTCGTGTCCATCACGCCTTCGTAGGCGTTGATCATGAAATTGGGATAGATCCACAGGTAGAAGGCGCGGCCCTGGCGGGTGGCGGCGACGCCTGCTGCGGAGTTTGCGTCCGAGGATAATGGACTGGACTGCAGGCAGGCGCGCTCGAAGTTCTCGATAGTGTACTTGGTGTATTCGATCACGCTGCTCAGGCCTTTGTGGGCGTGCGGAACGTGGTAGCCGCCGTCGAGATAGTTATCGACGTAGACCTTCCAGTTGCAATGGAGGGTGTAGACGCGGCGGTCGAAGTAGTGGAGTTTTTTCGTCAGCTCGAGGGGCGCCACGAGACCGGGTACGACGCCTAGGAAATCGCGCAGCGGAGCGCAGTGGCCGTCGAGGTTGACGAACACAAAGTTTTCCCAGACATCGAGGCGAATGGGCACGAGGCCGTTCGCGGCGCGGTCAAAGTTGCAAACACCGTCGAACTCGACCATGCCCTTGAGAGAGCCATCGATTCCGTAGGTCCAGCCATGGTAGGGGCAGCGGAACTGCTTCGCGCAGCCTTGCGCTTCGGGGACGACGGCGGCGGCGTGATGGCGGCAGACATTGTAAAAGGCGCGAAGTTGCGCGTCGTCGCCGCGCACGACGACGATGGGCTCGCCGGCAACGTCGGCGGTGAAGAACTGGCCTTTTTCGAGCACCTGATCGAGGCGGCCGACAACCTGCCAGGTGGCGCTGAAAACACCGGCGCGTTCGAGTTCTTCGACGCGAGGATCACGATACCAGGGGGCGGGGATGGTGGAGGCGCGTTCCAGAGGGGCGGAAGGATTGTAGAGATTGAGGATGTCGTGGATGGTTTGGTGCATCTGCGCTCCTGGGGCTGACTGATTATCTGATAGGAAGGCTCATAATGCGAGATTGCGAAGGGAGAAAGGAGGAAAGGAACGAGGGTGCGACTGAGCAGGTTGGGGGAAGGCTGATTGGACAAGACATTTGAAGTAGCCTGCGCGAAGCATCAAAACATTAAGTGGTTGTAAAGGTTGAGGTTGAGATTCTTCGGACATCCTTATCGGATGTCCTCAGAATGACAGTGTTGCGTTTGGACAGGTTGTGCCTGGACAGTGTTGCGCTTGGACGCTTTTTTCCCCGCAGGTTGCTAAAGCACTCGGATCAGCTTCCAGAAGCCGACGGAGATCACGAGAGTGGCAAGTACGGTGATGGCGTAGGTGTTAGCCAGGGCCAGCCGCTGGCGGGTGGTGAAGGCTTGGCCGGAGGTGATGCCTTCTCCCATGGCCATCCAGAAATTTTCGTAGGTGGCCCAGAAGGGCGCTGCCGCAAGGACCAGCGGCGCGGTGAGTACGAGGGGCGGGATTCCGGCAGCGAGGGTGACGTCGGAAATGGGGAGAAAGAGCACCGGAATCGCGAGGAAACCGGTTGGGTCGAGAAACCTCAAGAGCAGCATGGCCAGCGCGACCACAAGAAGGAAGATGACCACGCTGAACGTCAACTGCCTGGCAAAAGGAACCAAGTAGCCGGCGAGCCAGTCCGTGATTTTCAGGTCTTCCACGACACTGGCGAGACTGAAATTGCCTCCAAGAAACAAGAGCAGGGTCCAGGACACGGCGCCGGGGATGTCGGCGTCGGCGACGATCCCGGTCAAGCCGAAAACCGCGAGGCCGCACATGCCGACAAGAAAGCTGGGCAGGTGGTGCAGGCGGGCGGTGGCCCAGTAGGCGGTGGATGACAAGACGACGGCGAGCGTGATCCATTCCGTTCTCTTGACCGAACCGAGAGCTTTCAAGCGTTCGGCAGCGAAGGCAGTAGGCACGGCGAGCGGGGCGCCGGGTTTTAGAACCATGCGATTAGCGAAAAGGAGCAGCGTGCAGAGCAAGATGGTTGGGAGGGTCATCACCTGAGCGTAGCCGCCCCAAGTGAGCGGAAGAGTTTTGGCTTGGAAGACAGATTCAACGACTGGACCGAACAGGGAACCGTAAAGGATCGCGCAACCGGGCAGGACCGCCATTTCCACGGCTGTGAGCATGATCAGCGCGCTGGCACTGCTCTGCGGAGCCAAACCGACGGATTGCACCAGAGCCCAGGCGATTGGAACCATGATCGCGGTGCGAACGGTCATCGAGGGGATGCCAAGCGCGAGGACGAAGCCAATCAGAAAGAATGCAGAAAGGATCCCGGTGTAGGTGCCGGGAAAAAGAGACAGGATGTAGAACGAGAGGCGTTGCGCGAGTCCTGTTTTCTGCATGGCGAAGCCGTAGAAGAGGACGACAAGAAGAATCCAGAACTGAGGACTGGAATATCCGCTCAGCGCGAGCGCCGGCTTTACGCGAGCAAAGATCATGAGCGCCATCATGAGAATGGCGGTGATGCCGTTGTTCATGACTTGAAACACCCAGAGAATAACGGTAAACGCGGCGATGGCCAGAACGCGATGAGCCTGTGCGGATAGCCCGTGGGGTGTGGGTAGAGAAAGAATCGTGACGCCGACGAGGATCGCGAGCGTTAAGCCGATCCACTTCTTGCTCATGGCGCTGGATGGCGAGTAAAACTTTCGCGCTCGGCGCGGACGTCGTCGCCGCGCAATTCACGAAGAGCGTAGGTCACGAACTCGGCGGTGACTTTCTTGCGCCAAGTCATGTCGAAGTCGGTGTTGTCGAGGGGTTTGGCGACGCGAGCGGCGAGCGCGGCGGCCTCTCCGGTGGATTCGTGATTGAGCGCGCGGCCCACGAGAGATTTTGCGGCGTCCGCGGCGACCAGCGGGCGGGATGCCGCGGAGCCCACGACAATGCGGGCATCTTCGACCACGCCGCCGGCGGAAATACGCACTGCCGCCGCAACGGACAATACGGGAAAGTCGAAGGAGCCGCGACGCCGGAGCTTCCAGTAGGTGCTCTTCCAGCCGTGCAGGGAATCGAGCAGCACTTCCGCCAAAATCTCGTTGGGCCGGCGCCGGATGTAATTCATGCCGTCATTGTTATACAGCTCGGAGAGCGGCACTTCGCGTTCTTCGGTGCGAGACACGAGGCGGACGCGGGCTCCGAGGGCGATCAGCGCCGGGGCGGTATCCGTGGAAGAAACGGCCATGCACTTGGGGCTGCCTGGCGCGACCCAGCACGTGGTGCCGTCCTTCTTCATGCAAAAGTTGATCGACTTTCGCCACTCATAGTTTTGATCGTAGTAGTTGCAGCGCGTGTCCAGGCAGAGATTTCCGCCGAGCGTGGCCATGTTGCGGATTTGCGGCGTGGCGACCTGAGAAGCGGCTTGCGACAAAGCGGTCAGGCCGTTGCGAAAGCGGGGATCCTCGGCAATATCGGTGAGGGTGAGGCACGCTCCGAGCCGCGATGCGGAATGGTCGAGTTGTACGTGGGTCAAGCCCTCGACGTTGCGAAGACTCATCAGCGTGCGCGGCACTTGTTGGCGGCGCTTCATGTTCGGCAGCAGGTCCGTGCCGCCGGCGAGCGGCATCGCGTTGGCGCCCTCGCCGTCCAGAATGCGCGCGGCTTCTTCCAGCGTGCGCGGGGCGCGAAACTCGAAACAGGGGCAGCCGCATCATGAGCTGAGTACCCTTTCTTTCTGAGGGTCTTTCTGCGAATCCTTCTGCGAGCTGGATTTCGCGCGCCGGGGAACGTCGTTGACCGCGTTGCCGTCGCCGCCCTCCCACGGAGGCGGGACGCGCAGAGCTTCCGGCCAATCGACGTGCGGAAAGTGGCTGGGCCCAAAGCGCGGCAGGCGACCCGCTTTCTTTTCCGCGAGAGCTTTCACGATTTTCTCCGGTGTGATCGGGACTTCATCGATGCGCACGCCGACGGCATCGTAGACGGCATTCGCCACGGCCGGCATGATCGGCAGAAGCGGGCCCTGACCGACTTCCTTCGCGCCGAAGGGGCCGCGAGGGTCGGGCTCTTCGACCAACTCGGTGACCACATCGGGCATGTCGAGCGAGGTCGGACTCTTATATTCCAGGATCGAAGGAAATTTGTGGACCAGCGCGTGAGAAAGTTTCTTGGGCAGGCGGCGGAACTCCTGCTCCTCCATCAGGCCTCGCCGAGTCCCATGTAGACGCTGCCTTCGACTTGGCCGCGCACCAGCGTGGGATTGAGCGCGCGGCCGATGTCGTGCGCGATCCATATTTTGGGGACGTTGATCCAGCCGGTCACAGGATTGACCACGACTTCGACGACCGCGGCGGAGTAGGAATACGTAGGCGATGGGCCGACGCCGCCGCCTTTATAGAGCGCTGGAGACTTCGGCGGTGTGTAGGAGCCGACGGTGCCGATGGTGCCAAAGCGCGCTTCCGCCAGGCAGACCGCCTCGCGGAAGGGAACTCGCTTCTCCGGCGCAGCGGAATCGAAAACATGTTTGTCCGCGAAGCGCAGGCGTTCTTTAGGCACGGCCAGGCGTTCCGCAACTGCCTCGGCGAGCAAGGCCTTGGCGCGCTCGGCGGCTTGCAAAGCGGCGTTTCCCGCCATGATCGTGACGCGGCTGGAGTAGGAGCCCAGATCCACCGGACCGAGATCGGTGTCGCCGGTGTACAAGCGAATGTCGAAGGTGTCGAGGCCGAGAACTTCGGCGACGATTCCCGCCAGCACGTCGTCTGATCCTTGGCCAATCTCGGTTGCGCCGCAAAAAACGGTGACGCCGCCGCCGCGATCGAACTTTAGCTGGACTCCGGAGTGCGGCATGTTGTTCCAGTAGATCGGCAGCCCGGCGCCAGTGAGGTATGCGGAACACGCGAGGCCGACTCCGCGGCCCTCCGGCAGCTTGCGGAACTTCTCGTTCCAGCCCGACAGCTTGACGATGCGGCGAATGCATTCAGCGAGGTTGACGGTGCTCAACCGGAAAAAATTAGCGGTTACGGCACCGGACGATTCGACGATGCGGAGCCGGAGCTCGGCGGGATCGATTTTCAGCTTCTCGGCAATCTTGTCGAGTTGGACTTCCTGGCCGAAACGTGGCTGCACGGTGCCGTGGCCGCGCTTGGGTCCGCACGGCGGCTTGTTCGTGAATGTGCGGCAGCCTTGAAAACGGTAGCGCGGGATGTGGTAGGTGGTGGTCTGCAACGCGCCGGTATAAAACGTGCTGGCAACTCCGTAGGAGCCATACGCGCCGCCGTCGATCAGCGTTTGCAGGTGCATGCCGGTGATCGTGCCGTCCTTTTTTACGCCGGTCTTGAATTTCATCAGGACAGGATGGCGGCCCCGGTGACAGTAGAAAACTTCCTCGCGCGTCAGACAAATTTTGACGGGGCGGTCCAACAGAAGAGCCGCTTTGGACACGACGATCTCGTGATTGAAAGGATCGCTCTTTCCTCCAAAGCCGCCGCCGTTGGGTGTGGCGATGACGCGAATATGCGCGGGCGGCATTTGCAGAACCTTGGCCAGAGCGCGATGCAGGTAGTGGGGCGTCTGGGTGCTGCTCCAGATTGTCAGCTTTCCTTCGGGGTCCTTGATGGCGACGGACGCATGCTGCTCGATGGGAAGATGCGTGTTGCCTTGGTAGAAGAACGTATCCTCGAAGACTTCGTCGGCTTCGGCGAAGCCTTGCTCGACGTTGCCAAACTCCAGGGAGACGCGCTTGTGAATGTTTCCTTCCTCGCCGTAGTCGTGGATGCGCGGTTCGGGAGTGGCGAGCGCTTCCTCGGGATCGGAGATTGTCGGCAAAAGTTCGTACTCGACATCGATCAGGTCCAAGGCCTCAAAGGCCGTTAGCTCCTCGCGCGCGATGACCGCAGCGACAGGATCGCCAACGTGCCGCACGTGATCGACGCAAAGCGCCTGCTCGTCTTGGCTGATGGGAAGAATGCCGTACTCGATGGGAACATCCTTGCCGGTAAGAACCAAATACACCCCGGGGTGGGCGAGCGCGCGCGATACGTCGATTTTTCTGATGCGTGCGTGAGGATGTGGCGATCGCAGCAGCTTGCAGTGGGCCATCCGCGGCAAGAAGATGTCGTCGGCGAAGCGAGTCTGGCCGGTGACCTTGGCGCGGGCGTCGACTCTTCGGCGAGGGACGCCGATCACGCGGAATTCATCTGCATTTGCGCGTGATTCCTGAGCCGGTTGGCTTGGCGGGCCCTTTGGATCGGGTCGATCGGGCATCTGAACTCCTACGCGTTCGGCCGCGACTGGTTTACGGTTGCATTCGAGGCCGCCTGCTGATTTTGACTGGCGATTTTGAGCATGGCCGCTTCAACCGCCTCAAAGATCTGGAGGTAGCCGGTGCAGCGGCACAGGTTGCCGGAGAGTGCTTCACGAATTTGATCTCGATTGGGATGGGGATTCTGATCCAGCAAAGCTTTCGCGGTGACGAGGATCGCAGGCGTGCAGTATCCGCATTGGGCTGCTCCGAGGTCGGCGAATGCATCCTGTAGCGGGTGAAGGTTTCCGTGCGATCCGAGGCCTTCGACGGTGAGCACATCTCTGTTGTCGCACTCGAGCGCAAGCACGAGGCAAGACAGCACGGGTTTGCCGTCCAGAAGAACTGCGCATGCGCCGCACTCTCCGAGCTCGCAGCCGTGCTTTGTGCCGGTGTGGCCTAGATCCTCGCGGAGGATCTCGAGCAAGGTCTTGTACGATGCGAAAGAGACGTCGGTTTGTTCGCCGTTCAGCGTGATGCGGATGTGCGATGTTTTCTGTGATTCGATCTGCACGATAGACACGTTTAGATCACCTCTTTCGCAATCATGCGGCTGAAGCGCGGCGCGTCAGATCGCGCGAAATTCGCTTGCCGCCGCGGCGTACCTCGCCGCCAGATGCTGCCCGCTGGAGAGCTTCGGGCTTAGTCAATAAGCCCCGGATCAGGTAGTCGGCAAATCCATCGGCGATTTCCGCCGCGGTCAGGGGCCCGTCCGGATTGAACCAGCGCACGCTCCAGTTGAGGGCTCCCAGCACGGCGCGGGCGGCGAGCGCCGGATCGCACGCGACGAATTCTCCGGACCGGGTTCCGGCGGCAATCAATTGGCGCACGCCTTCTTCGTAACGATCGCGCTTCACGACCAGCGCGCGTTGCAGGCGCGGCGGCAACGCGTTGGTCAAAAGATGCGCCGCGGAGCCCTCGACTTCGTCCAGCACGCAACGCAAGTGAGACAGGACCACGATGCGGAGTTTAGCGGCGGCGCTGGTTCGGAGACGCCGGGCATCGTCGAGTGCCGCGATCATGCGGTCGAGGGAAACGTCCTGGCAGAAGAAGAGAATCTCGTGCTTTCCGTGGAAGTAGTTGTAGAGGTTGGCGGGAGAAAGATCGGCGGCGGCGGCGATGTCGCGCATCCCGGTTTCGGCAAAGCCGTGCAGACGAAACTCTTTTCCCGCAGCGCGCAGAATCTCCAGGCGGCGCGCGTAGATAGCGCCTGCGAAGGCGGGGGTTGGGCTGGCTGGGGCGGTTGATTCGCAAGCTAGATTCTCCAGGCGCGAGCTGCTGCGGGGGGCGTAAGTGCCACTTAGCTATAGCTATCACGCTGTCGAGTCCTTGTCAACGAATTCTGAACGCGTGTTCAGAAAAGATAACGCACGTTCAGGCAAGCACTGGAAAACAGAGCCGCTGGCTGCTCGGGATTGGAAACCCTCCAAATTAGAGATGCCTTTGTAGCGGCCGCTTTCTGAAGCGGGCGCCTTTTTTGAGTCCAGCGCACCAGAGATCAGACTTTGAACTAGAGTGGGACCGAAAAGGCGGCGCAAGTCGCCGCACTCCAAATACGCTCTAACGGGGAAAGAGGCGCGCGGCGTTGTCGTACAGAATCTTGCGCTTGGCCTCTTCGCGGATCGGAAGCGCGTTGAACTTTTCGATGTTGCCCTTGATTTCCGGTACGCCGGGTCCCGGCCAATCCGTGCCCCACAGCACTTTGTCGGCGATGTCTTCGATTCGCGGAAAGTAGTCCAAGAGTTTTTGCGGAGGGATGCCGGAAATGTCCATGTACATGTTCTTGTGGCGGCGCACGAGGAAAAACGCTTCGTCCATCCACAAAGGCCGGCCGCCGTGCGCCAGGATGACGACGAGATCGGGGTAGTCGATGCTCACGTCGTCGCACAACATCGGCTGCGCGTGAAGGTTTCTCGCGCCGGGGAAAATGGAGGTACCGGTGTGAATCATCACTGGGAGGCCGTTGGCCTGAGCGCGCTCGTAGATCGCTGCCAGGCCGCGGTTGCCGTCCTTGTAGTCGTTCGGCGAAAGCACTTGGTGCGACGGGTGCATCTTGATGCCGCGAATTCCCAGCTTGGCTATGCGGTCGACCTCGCCGCCGGGGTCGGGAATCGTGCCGGGGAGCACGCCGCCAAACGCGATCAGCCGGTCCGGCGCCACCTTGCAATATTGCGCGATCCAATCGTTCACTTCCGGCGGGAAACCGATGATGTTCGGAGAGACGTAGTTGATCAAGCCCGCGCGCTCAACTCCGAGCCGATCGAGCAGCCCGAGAAATTCTTTGGGATCGGCACAATAGCGCTCGACATCGGCGTAGTCCTTCCGTCCGTGGCGTATCAGTTCCAGCGCGGAAGGCTTCATCATGTGATAGGGCATGATGTGAATGTGGATGTCGATGATCGGTTGCAAGAAGCCTCGCCTTCACACGGATCGCTTGCAGCGATCCGCCCACGACCGATGCCGACCCTTAGTTGAAACGCACGTATTCGAAGTTCAAAGGTTGACTGTTGATGCCGCGCAACGGTGGCGCAATCCAATTGGCGAACTTGCCCAATTCCGTAACCCGTCCGCTCATCAGCGACTGCACGTAAGCATAGTCCTTGGGACTGGGCAGCCATTCAAATTCACGCTTTTTCCAACCCTCTTCGGTCAAGACCTGGCCGTCCGGGCTAATGTAGTGACCCGTAAAATTGCCGATCTCGCGATGGAAGCCTTTGTGCGGCAAGGTCAGCCGGAAGGGAATGCCCGCATTGTCGATTACTTTTTGCCAGCGGCCAACGCCGTCCTCGATCTCGCCGATGTAATCGTCACGCAAGCGCTCGTTCAAGGCAGTCAGCGCCGGAACATTCTTGGCGACGATCTTGTCTCCAATGACTTCGGAGACGGGATATTCGGCCTCGCTCAACTGGTGATCGTCGTCGAGCTTGGTTTCCCGGAAGCGCCCCTTGAGGCCGTTGGTGAAGTAATTGGCGGCGTTCGAAGAGACATCGGAGCCATACAGGTCCAGAGTCACGCTGTAATGGAAATTCAAGTATCTCTGAATCGTTTGCAAGTCGATAACGCCGAGCGATCGCACATCGGACGGGTCATCGACGTTGTTTTCCTTCATCACTTCACACGTGCGTTGAATGATGCGGCTCACTCCGGTCTCACCGACGAACATGTGATGCGCTTCCTCGGTCAGCATGAAGCGGCAGGTTCGCGAAAGAGGATCGAAGCCGGATTCAGCCAAGGCGCAGAGCTGGAACTTGCCGTCGCGATCGGTAAAAAACGTAAACATATAGAAGGCGAGCCAATCGGGCGTGGGCTCGTTGAACGCGCCGAGGATTCGAGGATTGTCGGTATCTCCGGAGCGCCGCGCGAGCAGGGATTCGGCTTCCTCGCGGCCGTCGCGCCCGAAGTAGCGGTGGAGCAAGTACACCATGGCCCAGAGGTGGCGCCCTTCTTCGACGTTTACCTGAAAAATGTTCCGGAGGTCGTACAGCGAAGGGCAAGAGAGTCCCAGCATTTTCTGCTGTTCCACCGAAGCGGGTTCCGTATCGCCCTGAGTGACGATGATGCGGCGCAAAGTGGAACGATATTCGCCCGGTACGTCTTGCCAGGCTGGTTGGCCCTTGTGCCGGCCGAAATTCACCTGGCGGCTTTCGTCGCGAGGCTGCAGGAAAATGCCCCAGCGGTACTCCGGCATTCGAACGTAGCCGAACTGCGCCCAGCCGTCGGGTTCCACGCTGGTCGCGGTGCGCAGATACACTTCATAGCCGCGACTCTCATTCGGCCCCATATCGGACCACCAGCCGAGAAACGCAGGTTGCCAGTGTTCCAACGCACGCTGTAGCACGCGGTCTCGGCCTAAATCGACGTTATTCGGAATTTTTTCGGTGTAGTCGATCATCGCAATCTCCTCCGTAAACTTGAACCTGCCGGAATACCTAGACTCTTTCCCAATTGAATTTCACCGGCGCGCCGGTTCCATACACTTTGAGCGCACCGTTCGCGCCGACGGCATTGGGGCGAATGAAGATCCAGTTTTGCCACGCCGAAAGGCGGCCGAACACGCGCGTCTCGAGTGTCTCGGTGGCGCCAAAACGCAGATTGGCCTCGAGTCCGGTGAGGGCGTCGGGAGAGAGCGCGGCACGCGACTCGATGGCTTGGCGCAGTTCGTCTTCCCAGTCGAGATCATCCGGTGTGACAGTGACGAGTCCCGCGTCAAGAGCTTCGTTAGGGGCGAGCTTCATTCCGATTTTGCGGCGCAAGGCATCGATCTGCCCGGCGTCCTGATAGAAGCGTGCCGCCAAGCGCGAAAGATGATTCGCCATCGGTAGCGCTCCGAAGTTCATTCTCGATAGTGTCACCGTGGCGATGGCTGCGCTCTCCTGCGTGTCGCGCATGTAGATGCGGTCCGCCGCTAGGGCCAGTTCCAACAGCGTGCCCACGAAACACGAACCGGGCTCGACGATCGCGTAAATCGAACGCGAACTGACGTCGAGCCGCGCGAAGGTTCGCCGCATCATGCCGAGTACTTCGCGAACGAACCAATTGTCTTGATGATTCAGGATGAAATCGTCGATCGCCAGTACGGCGTCGGCGCTTCCGGCCGTTTTGATCATCCACAGTCCCAGATCGAGTTCGCTCGTGCGCAGGTGCAAGATCGCGTCATCCAGTTCACGCGCCATCTGCAGCGGCCACCACGTGACGCCTGCGGCGAAAGCCTTCTCGATGCTGTCCACGTTGGCGGACTCCGGTGCGCGGACCGTAAAGGTCGCGGTGCGCGCTTCGCGATTCAGCGCGACATCGACATACTCGTAGTGCAGTCCAGCATCATCGATTGAGCGTTTCAGCGGTGTCAGGGTCACTCCCTTGGCGTCCGAGGGGCGGTCACTCTGCGCGGCCAATTCCCGCGCGCGCTGTTTGATGTGCTCTGCAAACTGCTGTGGTTTGACCACGTCATCGACGAGCCGCCAGTCTTTCGCACGTTGCCCGCGGACGCCGTCCGGGTTGGTGCAGAAGATGTCGGCGTGGTCTCTGCGGACTTTTCGCTTGTCGGTGACGCGGGTCAGCCCGCCCGTACCGGGCAGCACGCCCAATAGCGGAAGCTCCGGCAAGCTGACGGCCGAAGAGCGGTCATCGACAAGGATGATTTCGTCGCAGGCCAGCGCCAGTTCGTACCCGCCGCCGGCGGTCGTCCCGTTGCACGCAGCGAGAAATTTTAGCCCGGAATGAGCGCTTGAGTCTTCGATCCCATTCCGCGTCTCATTTGTGAATTTGCAAAAATTCACCTTCCACGCGTGCGAAGAAAGGCCAAGCATGTAAATGTTTGCCCCGGAGCAAAAAATCCGGCTCTTCGCGCTGGTGATGACAACCGACCGAATCTCCGGATGCTCGAATCGGATTCGCTGCAAAGCGTCGTGCAGCTCGATATCCACGCCAAGATCGTAGGAATTCAGTTTTAGTTTGTAGCCTGGCCGAAGTCCGCCGTCTTCCGCTACGTCCATGGTCAGCGTGGCGACCGGTCCATCGAAAGAGAGCCGCCAGTGCCGGTAACGGGAGGGCTCGGTCCGATAGTCCACGGAATCCATTTTTGGTTGAGGCTCTTGCGCTGCGACAACGTCCACGAGATCCTCCTACTGGAAATTGGCTTGGAGTGCCGTTCTCAATTTGGCGAAGCTTTCTTCCACCGAGCTCCCGGAAGTATCGAGGACCATGTCCGCCTTTCGATACAGCGGCTCCCGAGACTCGAGAATCCGTCGCAAATCTTCCATCGCGCGGTCGCTACCCGCCATCGCGCGGAAATCGCCTTGTTCGATTACCCGGGACATGTGCTCCTCGGGCTGCGCCTTGATCCAAACGGTGTAGCAGTGGGAGAGGAGATAATCGTACGTCTCTTTCTCCGACACCGCGCCGCCTCCCACGGAAAGCACAGCGCGATCATTCTCTTGAAGCACACGCTCCAGAGTTCGCCGCTCAATCGCACGATAGCCGGCTTGCCCGTAGAGCGAGAAGATCTCCGCCAACGGCATTCCAGTCTCTTTCTCAATTTCGCGATCCAGTTCGACAAAAGGCAAGTTAATTTCCTGACTTAGCTTGGCGCCCAGCGTGGACTTGCCGGCTCCACGCAATCCGATCAGCGCGATGCGCATGCGGCGCACCTTTTCTTCGTGACCGAAGTCGCGCATCAGGCGAAACACCACGTCTTCGAGGCGATGGGTGGGAAGACGCTCAAGAAAACGCTGGATTAGGCGCTTTTCGACGGGCTCGTCCGTTTCGGGAGAGAACAATTCGACAAGCGATACGTTCAGCGCGGCTGCTATCCTTCGCAGCAGAACGATGGACACGTTTCCTTCGCCGGCCTCGAGCTGCGCCAGATGGCGCTCCGACACGTCGGCTTCACGCGCCGCCAGTTTGCGGGTCATCCCGCGACGATCACGCACTTGACGGACCCGCTTGCCTAGGAAGCGCAGAAAATCGCCTTCCGGAGCGGGCGGGAGAGGCAGGGGAGTAGCGCCGTTGGAATCGGTGCTAGCAGGCATGATGCGGTTGTGAACCTCTGCGGCATTATAATACACGCTGGCCTGGCATGGTCAAGCAAAAGGTGATTTTATGCATACTGTAGGCTGTAGCAGCACTATAAGTATGCTCACATCTAATAGTCTTTGTATCTTGCACTTACAAATTAAGCCCTGGTCCAGCTGCCAGAAAAGCTCCGGTGTTGATTTCGCAACAGATGCAGTATGATGCTACATTCGACTCACGAGGAGAACCCAAATGAACCTGTGTAACTTCGTAGCCAGTGAATGGCAGGAAGGTTCAGGAGCCGGCGAAGCCCTCGTCGATCCGGTCACCGGAGACGAACTGGCCCGTATTTCTTCGCAGGGCATAGATGTGAGTGCGGCGCTCGAGCATGCGCGTTCCCAGGGTGGCACGGCGCTTCGCCGAGCGACCTACCGGGAGCGCGCAGACCTTTTGGGGAAAATGGCCGACGTACTGGCCGCCAACCGGGATGAGTACTTCCGGATTTCTCTCCTAAATTCCGGCACAACGCAGGCGGATGCCTCGTTTGACGTGGACGGCGCAATCTACACAGTAAAGTATTACGCCAAAATCGGCCGAGCGCTGGAAAGCGGCCGAATGCTGAAGGAGGGCGCGGTGATTCCGCTGTCGAAGACCGATGCATTTGCCGGCCAGCACTTTCTAACGCCAGCCACGGGCGCTGCGGTCTTCATCAATGCTTTCAACTTTCCGGCTTGGGGCTTTTGCGAGAAAGCCGCTCCGGCGCTGCTGTCCGGCGTCCCGGTCGTAATCAAACCCGCCTCGCCCACCGCCTGGCTGACTCATCGGATGGTGGAGGACATCGTGAAGGCCGAGATTTTGCCGCCGGGCGGAATCTCCATCCTGTGTGGTTCCGCGAGAGATCTACTGGATCATGTTCGCGAAGGCGACATCGTTTCGTTCACGGGCTCGGCGGAAACGGCTGCGCGGATTCGGTGCAGTCCGCCGGTGGTGCGCAGATCCGTTCGGGTAAATATTGAAGCCGACAGCATTAATTCCGCCATTCTTGGACCAGACGCCGCACCGGGAACTGGCGTGTTCGACCTCCTGGTCAAGGAGGTGGTGCGAGAGATGACCCTCAAAGCCGGCCAAAAGTGTACCGCGATCCGGCGAGTATTGGTTCCGCGTCAACATCTTAAAGCGACAGGCGATGCGATTGCCGCGCGCTTGAGTTCTATGAAGGTCGGCAACCCCCGAAACGCGGAAGTAAAAGTAGGACCCGTGGTGAACAAAGCGCAGCAGTCCGCGTGCTTGGAAGGGCTCCGGCGGCTGAAAGCGGAATGCTCGGTCTTGTTTGGCGGAGACGAAAATTTTCAGCCGATCGATGCCGATCCGCAAAGATCCGCCTTTGTTCAGCCAACTCTTCTCTCCTGCGAAAACGGACTCGACGCAAAGTTTGTTCACGATGTCGAGGTGTTCGGCCCAGCGGCGACGCTCGTGGCTTACGATGGCCTAGACGATCTCGTGGCCATTGCGCGCCGTGGCTTGGGTTCGTTGGTCGCTTCGATTTTTTCCAGCGATCCGAGTATTCGTTCAGAAGGTCGTGCTGGGAATTGGCGACCTGCACGGACGAATCATGGTTGTGGACTCGACGGTCGGCCCTCAGCACACCGGCCACGGGAATGTGGTGCCCAGTTGCTTGCACGGCGGCCCGGGAAGGGCAGGCGGTGGTGAGGAACTCGCTGGGTTGCGCGCTCTACTGCTCTATCATCGGCGGTTTGTCGTGCAAGGACCGCCTAAGGCCATCGCCGATCTGGCTGAACTGTCGGCGGACGCCAGCCTTTTGTATTCGTAGGAAGACAGAGCGGCCACCGGGAAACGCTCCGTCCGTGCTTTTACCGATAGTTTGGGGGATTGACGGACTGATCCATGCCCATGCAAGTCTGTCCGCCCTTCGCAACATTCACACTGATCAAGCGCGGTGATTTCGACGCGAAGGCCTCTTTCAGAGTGGGCTCGAGATCTTCAGGCCGGTCCACCTCGTGCGCGGTCATCCCATAACCCTGCGCAATCTTGACCATGTCGATCGCCGGGATGTCCATGCCGGGAACATTGCGGTCCACGTGGGTGAAATCACAAAAGCCCTTCAGCGCGGAATAGTCGGAATTCCTCACGACGATGAAAATCACGGGCGCGTCGTATTGCACGGCGCTCCACAAAGTTTGAATCGAATACTGGATGGAGCCGTCCCCGACAGGACACACGACCCTGCGATCTCGATGCGCGAGTTGCAGCCCGACCGCGGCGGGCACTCCGAAGCCCAAGATCCCGGTACGCACGGAGTAAAACGAGCCCGGCTGATCCAGTTGAACGTGCCGGTCGAGATCCCCTTTGGACGAGGGGCATTCCTCGCAAATCACCGCGTTCGGCGGCATCACCCGATTCAAGACGCTGAACAAGTAAGCCGGCGTCAGCGGATATTCGGGCTTGGGCTCCGCCGGCTTAGGTAGCGGCGAGGCTGCACCGCGATGTGTGGCCTTGGCATGCGCGCGGATGTACTGGACTGCGGCAGCAAGGTTTCCCACGATGCTGGTTCCGGCGAGTGCGGCGGACGCATCGACAGGCGAGTTGGTGATTTGAAAGAGCTTGGTGCCCGGTTTGATGGGATTGCCGGGCACGTAGGCGTAGTAAAGAAAAATTGGCGCGCCCAACACCACAACGGTCTCGTAAGCGGCCAACTGATCCGCAAGCGGCTGCTGCGCCGGCAAGAGCCCGCCTCGGAAGAGCCGATGCGTTCGCGGGAACGTCCACCGCGACGCGATTGGCTCCTGGTACACATCGGCGTTCAGATGCTCGGCAAGCGCGATGACCTCGTGCCATCCGCGATCCTCTTCGATCTGTGCGCCCACTACGATGGCGGGGTTAGGACTCGCATCGAGCGCGCGAACCACAACGTCGAGGGCGGTGGGGTCCGGCATCACGGTCTGACTGACTTCGCGGCAAGCCAGCGGCTGGCACGGATGAGTCCAATCGTCCATGGGAATGGAAATGAACACAGGTCCCATCGGCGGCTGCATCGCCAGGTGATATCCGCGCGCAATGGCCGCCGGCACATCCTCCGCCCGCAACGGTTCGTACGCCCATTTCACATAAGGCTTCACTACGTCCACGGCGCGGCTAACGAGGAAAGGTTCGGCCAGGACTTGGCGGCGATCTTGCTGGCCGGTGGTGACAACCAAGGGAGCATGGCAGTACGCGGCGTCGATGAATGCGGAGAGACCGTTGCCGGCGCTGGCGATCGAATGGAGGTTTACGAACGCCGCCTTTCCTCTCGCCATCGCATATCCAAGCGCCATGCCTGCCGCAGAGCGCTCGTGCAGCGCCAGGACGTAGCGGAAATCCGCAGGCAGGTCGCGCAGAAACGGCAATTCCGTGGAGCCGGGATTGCCGAAAATCACCGTCATCCCCAAGTCCCGCAAGACCTGATAAGTGACTTCTCGTACGGTGCTCAACTCAGGCTATCTCTTTGTGCGAGTTGTGCGAGGCAAGCCGAAACTCCCGGCGCACGGATTCCAGAAAGTCCAGGATGGCCGACGATTCTTCGCTTTTTCGCCACGCGACGTAGACCTCGATCTTGGCCTCCGGCTCGTTCAGTCTCACCGATGCAAGCTCCAAACCGGAAACCGACCGGTTCACGATCGCCCCCGCACCGATGAAAATCGCCTTACCCGAAGCCACCATGACCGCGCCCGCTTCCTCATGCGCTTCGACATGCGACACCGTCAGGTGCGGCGTGAAACCGTGCCGGCTGTACAAACCCAGAATCTTGTCGTAGAGCCCGCTGGAAAAATTCCGGTCAAAAATAATCAACGGTTCCTTGGCGATATCCTTGAGTTTCAAGAAGCGGCGCTTCGCCAGGCGGTGTGTTTTGGGCAGCACGGCGACAAACTCTTCCTCAAAGACCAGCTCGCAATCCAGATTGACTTGATCGACCGGCGGCCGCAGGAACCCGACATCGATAATGCCTTTCTGCAAAGATTCATTCTGGTGGCTGGAAAAAATATCCTTGCATTCGACCTCGATGGCCGGCCATCGCTTGCGATGCTCGAATACCACTTTGCTGACGACTCCTCCCAGCCCGGAGGCAATGCCGATTCGCACAACTCCGGATTCTCCCTTTTGCGCGTGCCGCGCAGCCTCGGTCGCGTGACCCGCTTGCACGATCAACTTTCTGGCCTGCTCGAGAAAGACATGTCCCGCCTTGGTTAGCTCGACGCGCCGCTTATTACGCACGAAAAGCGCAACGCCCAGATCCTCCTCCAGCTGACGGATCTGACGGCTCAGGGGAGGCTGCGCGATGTGCAGTTGCTCCGCAGCCTTCCTGAAGTTGAGGTATTCCGCGACAGCGATGAAGTATCGAACGTGACGCAGTTCCACAGTGCCCCATTCTATACCCGCTGCAGGCGGCTCAGAATCTCTTTCCCTGAGAGTCAAAATCGGGTTGTCCGGCAGTTGTCGGTGTCCCGCGCGCGGCGCTTGCAAATGTCAGGTGTTGGATGGCAGTTCGGACGTTTCCGGATCTGACGCGCTTCGCGCTTCCTGATCCTGCAGCTCCCGCAGCTTGAACCGCTGTAGTTTTCCCGTCGCTGTCTTGGGAATCTCGGCTAAGAACTCAATCCACCGCGGACGCTTGTAGCCGCCAACCTTTTGCGCCACCCACTCCTGGAGCTCGTGGGCGAGTTGGTCTCCTGGCGCGTATTCTTCGTTGACCACCACGTAGGCCGCCGGCTTGGCGAGCCCAGCCTCGTCGTCGCGAGCGACCACGGCAGCTTCCCGGATCGCGGGATGCGCGATAAGCGCACTCTCCACCTCCGCCGGACTCAGCCAACGCCCATTCACCTTAAACAGATCGTCGGAACGCCCGGCATACCAAAAGTAGCCTTCCGGATCCTGATAATACTTGTCGCCGGTATGAAACCAGTGGCCCGCAAAGGTGTCCTTGCTTTTCTCGTGTTGATTCCAATAGCCGGCGCAGGTGGAGTCCCCCTTGACCAGCAGATCGCCGATTTCATTGGCGGCCACCGGGTTTCCTTTTTCGTCCACGATCTTCGCCTCATACCCGGGAATGATTCTTCCGCTGGAGCCGGGCCGCGCCTCGCCCGGACGGTTGGCGATAACCATCTGCAAAGTCTCCGTGGATCCCAGCGAATCCAGAATCTCGACGCCGAAACGTCGCTTGAAACGTTCAAACAGCGGCGCCGGCAGGCCCTCGCCTGCGGAGATGGCGTGACGCACGCTGGAAAAATCAAACTCTCCTCCATCCGTGCGCCCGTGCGCCAGCAACGCCGCGTAGTTTGTCGGCACGGAGAAGAAAAGCGTCGGCCGATAGCGCTCGACGTCGGCAAAGATCGTCTCAGGCGTCGGGCGCGCCGGCGAGAGAATCGTCGTGGCGCCGCAAGAGAGCGGGAAATACCCGGCGTTCCCCAGTCCGTAAGCAAAAAACAATTTGGCGACGCTGTAGCAGCGATCGCTTTCGTTCATCTGCAGAATGCCCTTGGCGTACAGCTCGGAGCACACCACCATGTCGTGATGGAGGTGCACGCAGCCTTTGGATATGCCAGTGCTCCCCGAAGAGTACAGCCAGAACGCGGCCTCATCCTTGCTGGTACGTTCGGCTTCGAGTTCCGGCGAAGCGCCGTCCATCAGCTCGCGCAAGCTAAGGTGATGTGGCGCCGCCTCTCCGACGACGACCACTTCGCGCAAGTACCGGAGCCGGGCGCGCGGAATCAGCGCCAGTTGCGGCAGCAGGCTCGCGCTTACCACTGCCACGCGCGCCCGGCAGTCGTTGAGCATCTGTTCGTACTCGTGCGGCCGGGCCGACGGGTTGACGGGCACCGCGACCCCGCCGATCTTGATCGCGCCAAAGAAGCAGTACAGAAATTCAGGCGTATCCAACAGCAAGAGCAGCACGCGCTCTTCCAGGCGCACACCTAGATTGCGAAGGGCATTGCCGGCGCGGTTGGTCCGCTCCAGCAATTGCCGGTAGCTTACCTTTTCGTCGCCGCACTCGATCGCCGTCTTTTGCCCTCGTCCTTCCAGGACGTTGCGATCGACGAAGTAGGTTGCGACGTTGAAGATTTCAGGAAGAGCGATCAAGAGTCTTACTACCTTCCTCTATCCGCTATCCGCATCGGAACCAGGCACACGTTTCCGCCAAAACGCGCCGGAGTATAACACGGCCAAAACTGTCTGCGTTTCGCGCGGGCGAGTCGCGGCGCGTTCGGTTTTTTTCACAAGTCTGCGGAGGCGTGTCCCTTTTTCCTGTTCGTTCATCGCTCGGCAGCGCAATCCATTGACAACGCTGCATGTTCTTTCATTTGCAAGAGCAGCGGCAAGGCCCCCGATACCCTTGGTCGATTATTGAAATACCTATTGGGTATCACCCGCTGGCGAAACATGTATTGGACAGTTTTCCGCTTCGAAACCATGCTCTCCGCAATTTGTTGATACATCGGATTCGTCTTTTCGCGGGGTGCGAGCTGTCCATGATCCTCGCTATTGCTCAAAACGCGTCGAGGGCCTGGTGAGGGAGCGAGTTTCTTGCGTGTCCGCCGGGATGCGGATGCGGACATCAAGTCCGGGAGTCACACACAGTGCCTTTAACAGGCATTCGAGCCAAGAAACAAGAAGAGGAGAGGCCCATGAGACTACGTTCGACGCTGAGTGTTTGCCTGATTTTGGCGCTGGTCGCGTGTCTAGCTCCGCGCGCCTCCGCGCAAGCCACGGTTAGCTTTGCTCAACTCAACGGGACCGTGCTGGATGCCAGCGGGCGGGCCGTTGCGAAGGCGTCCGTCGAGTTACGCGATCTGGACACCAATCGCAACTACTCGACGACCGCCAATGACGCCGGCTACTACGTACTACCCAATCTGCCTCCGGGACACTACGAACTGACGGCCACCTTTTCGGGGTTCGCGAAATACGCGCAGACCGGAATCACGCTGACCGTGGGCCAAACGGCCACCATTGATGTCCCTTTGAAAGTTGCCTCCGCTGGGGAGACAGTGACGGTGACAACCGCGGTTCCTCCCGTGGAACCTACTCGCACCGAAGTCAGTCAGGTAATCGACACACCGCAAATTCAGGCGTTGCCCACCGCCACCCGCCAGTTCATCGATTTCGCATTGCTGACGCCAGGCGTTGCCACTGGCCGGACCAGCCTGCAATCGACCTTCACCGAGCCGGAAGTCACGCGTATCAGCTTCGGCGGCATGCGCGACCTGAGCAACGCCGTCACCGTGGATGGCGCGGACTATATCAACGAGGGCACTGGGTCGCAGCGGGCCACGCCCTCCCAAGAAGCGGTCAGCGAATTCCGTGTAGTGAACAACAGTTTCGGGGCAGAATACGGCCGGGCGCTCGGTGGAATCGTCAACGTGGTCACCAAGTCGGGAACCAACGATTTCCACGGGTCGCTTTACGGCTACCTGCAAAACAATGACGCGAACGCCAGAACGCTGTTGACCCAGTCGCAGTTTGATATTTATCGTCGAGGCCAATTCGGAGGGACGCTGGGCGGCCCGATCAAGACGGACAAGACATTTTTTTTCGTGAACTACGAGGGCCAACGGCTAGCGGAGTCGCCTACCTATCCGTCTACTCTCATCAACGATTTGGGCACCATCAACGCGGCCAAAGTGGCCCTTGGTCTGGCGCCTGAAAATCTCGGCGCACTGAAGACTTTGGATAACGACAATGGATTCGTTCGGCTGGACCATCAATTTTCTGCCAGCAACCGCCTCTCGGTCCACTACGGAGTCGTGGACTCGCGTGATTTGAACGTCCTGGTTGGCGATACGCTGGACGGCGGTGGCATTGGCGCTCCCAGCAGCGGGCACAACACGTATTTGCGCGACCAATCTTTGGTCGCATCCTTAAATTCCTTGCTCAAGCCTAATTTGGTCAACACCGCGCTGGTGCAGTATGCGCGCCGCCACTATGATTTCCCGGCGGTGACCGGCCAACCCAATCTAGACATCCCCAACACTCTCCTGTTTGGCCACAACTTCGGGACTTTTGATGCCATCAACGAAAGCAGGGTGCAAGCCTCCGATACCCTGGATTGGATCAAAGGCAGCCACAATTTCCGGTTCGGAGGAGACTTCAACTACATCTGGAACTTCGTGATCTGGCCGGGGTTTACGCCGATGCGAATCGTCCTGCCCGGCGTCAACTGTCTGGTGGATTTCGCGCGCTATGTGAATCCGAGCGCCATCATTCCGGAGGTGCCGGCCGATGGCCCGTGCCCGACCGCCACGATTACCCCAGCGACTAACTTTGGTTTCGCTCCCGGTAACAGCGGTCCCAATCCGAACAACGCCCTCAACGGCGTGCCTATCGTCTTTTGGGGAACTCCCGTGGGCTCCGGGCCGATCGTTCCCGGCAGCCTTCCGCCGGTGATCCCCACGACCTGGCAGAACGCTTACGTGAACCCGCAGGACTACTACGTGTATATCAATCATAGCTACCTGGGGTTCTACGCGCAGGATCAGTGGCGGCTCACCCACAAGCTCACGTTTAACTATGGTTTGCGTTGGGACTATGAAGGTGGTTTGTCGCAAATGATTAACCCCGACTATCGCGGGTTCCAGCCTAGAGTCGGCTTGGCCTACTCCCCCACCAAGCACACCGTGGTTCGCGCCGGGTTCGGCATGTTCGACGATCACTACAACATGTCGTTCTTGTTTGTGACCAATCCGCAGCGGGAAGTCGTCATCCCGAACGCCGTCGATCCCGGCGTGCGGAAGGGAAACTCCACGGCGACGTGGGTTCTGAATCAGTTGCCGGCCGCCGACTTTTTCGAGGGGCTCGACTACCCCAACGGGCAACCCGCGGCGTCCCCGTGGGCCGCCGCAAAGCAGTTGGTTCTCACCGGGCAGAACCAGCCCAACTTCAACACCGGCCCCGAGGGCACCGCCGTCACCAATAGCGGCGGCGGCATCGATCCCAATAGCCGCATCTCCTACTCGGAGCAAGCCAGTCTCCAGATTGACCAAGAAGTTGGAAAGGGCTTGGTAGTGAGCGTTAGCTATCTTATGGTCGCCGCACACAAATTGGTGCGGCCGGAAAACTTGAACGTTTGCCCCTCCGACGGGCTCACCAATGCGGCGACCAGTTGCCCTCCAGCTTCCGTGTTTGGTTTTGTCAACAACGAGCTCCCGGACGGCAAGGCCGCGTTCAGCGGACCGCTGTACTCCAATGCCGGCTTGATGTACTATCTGGATAATAGTGGAAATGCGATCTATCACGGCGGCTCGGTCGCGGTGGTCGACAAGCTGGGCCAGTATCTGCGCTTCAATGCAAGCTACACCTTCTCCAAGACCCTTGACGACGGCACCTTTGCTACGTTCGTCAGCACTCCACAGGATCTGTATGACCGGGCCTTGGAAAGGGCAACGTCGAACCAGGATGTTCGCAACCGCTTTGTGGGCAACTTTACGGCGGATGCTCGGCAGAAGGGCTTCCTTCGGAACTTTCAATTCAGCGGGATCGTCACCCTCGAATCTCCGCGGCCTTTCACCATCTTCGTCGGCAATGACATCAATAACGACACGAATCCAGTCACCGATCGTGTGGGATTGTCGCCGCGCAATTCCTACCGTGGAGATGATTTGTATACCACGGACATTCGTCTGGCGCGCAAGATCCACCTGACCGAGCGCAAGAAGCTCGATCTGGCGTTCGACGCCTTCAACTTGTTCAACCGGGCAAACGTGAACGAAGTGACTTCGGTTTATGGCGGCGGGACGATCGACTTCTGCGGCGCTGTGCCCACGCATTATAAGGATGCCGCATCGCTGGCGATCGAACAGGGGACGGTCGCCTGTGCCGCAGCAACGAACGGCGGCGCCCCGGCGCCCAATCCGCTGTTCGGAACGCCGAGGACCATGTTCAACGCGCGGCAGCTTCAGGTTTCGGCGAAGTTCACGTTCTGAGGCTGCTGTTCGGGGAGCAGTCGTCTCGCGATTCAGAGCAAGGATAGAATGACGTGTCGTTCTATCCTTGCTCTTGGCTTGTTCTATCCAGGTCATACGCTGTCCCGCGGCCCACCCAGGTATTTCCGCGTAGAACCTGCGTAACCCATTGAAACGATGTGCCTTGCCTTCCTGGGAGAGATGGTCGAGGCCGGGCCGTGAGTTGCCGAACGGTGAGGTCTCGCCTGGTGTTCGCTTCTTGGGATATACCCCGGGGTGTGATGGGAACTGTGAAGGATATCTATGAAAATAAAAGGGTTGCGGGTGCTCGTCTGCGACGGTGGGTGCGGAAGGGGAAGTAATGAGGTAATGAAATACTGAGGTCGAGAGAACAGCGGCGAATGCGCCTTGGCGAAGATCGCTCTGGGTAAACGAGTGGCGAGTGATTGAGAGGGAGTGTCGCGGGAGGTAGGAAGAGGATACACGGGAAAGGATAGCACAGGACTATCAATTGGTTAAGTGTTATGCAGGGAACGGGGAGAATTGGGGAGTGGACGGCAATGGGGTGGGTTTAACGGTGCGGTGAGGCGGTAAGGCGAAGCGAGGAATCATCCAACCCTTGCCTGCCTGCGCAGGCAGGCAAACGGCGCAAAGGGTAGGCTACGCCGGAGGTCATTAAATCAGGAGCGGGATGCCAAGCGACTAAATCGGTGGGTTATTCGGGAACTACCGCTAACGTCAGTGTCGCAAGTGTACCAACAATTGCTTGCAGAGAAGCTAGGCGCGAAAAATGGAGACAGGCTTGTGGTGTCTCAGGATTTTGCAACGGTCGCGATTGTGCCAACGATGGAAAAGACAGACGTCGGACGAATGAATCTGCCCGGGACCTCCGGGGGAAAATAGCCACCGTCCTTGCGATAGCCCTAATCCAAAGCAATGGTTTTTTAATACAGTACTATTGACAGCTAAACATAAGTCTTCTAACTAATGGACCCGCAACGCATCACTCGGCCAGGAGTTCGTCTTTTGGCCAGGAGGGGTCAAACATGGACGCGGGCGTGACGATTAACACTGCAATTAGTGCTCTCGGTGGCAGCGGGGGCGTTGTGGATATGCGCAGCAGCTTGACAGGCGCACAGACGATGTCCACCACCGTGCACATTCCGGCTAATGTAACCGTGCTACTCGGTGCGGCGACCTTCACCAGCACAGTACAAGCATTTAGTTTAGAAGGAAACGACGCCAAGTTAATTGGCCTTGGTGCCGGAAATACTGGAGCAAACGAAGGTGGGC
Source organism: uncultured Acidobacteriota bacterium (assembly GCA_963735525.1). Lineage (GTDB taxonomy): Bacteria > Acidobacteriota > Terriglobia > Acidiferrales > UBA7541 > Acidiferrum. Next base: position 345,200 of record CAVTLQ010000010.1, read on the forward strand.
CTATCACGGCGGCCACGAGCATCATTGGCAGCAGTTTGGGCTCAAGCACTGACCTTGTTGTGGTCATGATTCCTTCTGCTTCAAGAAACAGTCTTGAGAATTGCCGAATCAATCGAGCAGAAGTAGCTGGTATCCACATCGATTGTGCAGGTTCAGGGCGTGATGCCCTTAGTATCGTGTCCTCATGGATGGGCTACTACCACAATATCTCTACCACGGGATTCGTCGCGGATGGACTCCACATCATTGGTGATATCAATACCACCCATCAAGCAGAATCCTATCGCAATATATTTGAGATAATCGAGAACTGGCCTACATCGGCAACTACAGGTCACGGCTTCCACCTAGACGCTACAAACGGAGAATGCTCATACAATACTTTCATCTCCGTCCATAGCGAGGCGGGTGTTGGAAATACCTATGGCAGTGACTCCTTCTATATAAATGCCGGTGGACCGGCCTCCGGCATGCCCGGCTCACCAACGACTGACCATGAAAGCATTCATCACTCCACATGGATGAGTTGCCACGCGGGAAATTCCAAGAACGCCACCTACGGCTTCAGACTTGAAGCGCAAGGCACAGCGGCTACACAGAAAGGTGGACGCATTACCAACTGCGCCTTCATCAACTGCCAAGCTGAAATGATTAACGTCGCCCCGGCGACAAGCACCGGAATAGGCGGCACGTCAAACGGCTCACCATCTGGTACCGGTCTGACTGCTATATTCTTGATTAACATGAACTGTGGAACCGGGGCGACCGGAGTAGACTACCCCAACCTAGGATATGGGTACTTCGCCACGGATTTGTCTAACCAAGTCGCCTCGAACATTTGCAATGTTGGCGGAGGATTGCAGGCTGCGGGCTATCTTTTGTCCGATGCGGTGGGAACTTCGGCGGTCTTTGCCCGCGATTCTAATTTAGACATCAGCGTCAACTTGGTGCCGGAAAGCGGGTATGGCTCTATTGCGGCTTCCAACCACGCAAACAACGTAAACAAGCCTCTTGTCCTTAATCCTTTCGGGGCCAAAGTGGGCGTCGGGCAGACGAATCCACAGTTTGAACTGGATGTCCTGGGAGCTATCAACGCAACAGCCGAAATTAGTACTATCAGTGCCTCGGGCAACACTGGTTGCCTGTTCATCGCTGATACGGCGTCGAATCGAGGCGTCAATGTCACCACGGTGGGTGGCGGCAGCCCTTATGCCGCCGTCTATGCCTCTAATGCAGCAAACAACGTTGCTGAGCCTCTTGTATTGCAGGCATTCGGCGGAAACCTCGGTATTCAGAACACCAATCCGGGCTATGCGTTGGATACCACCGGAGACACGAACACTAGCGGTGTCTTCCGTAAGGGTGGAACAGCCGGTGTATCTGCGGGTTCCCTCTCTTCTATCACCGCAATTACGGCCTCGGGCGGTATCGTCACTCAGTTGACAGGGACCTCTGACGAACGTCTGAAGACATCGAAAGAGTACCTAGGCGGACTGAAGGAAGTCGAGGCAATCGTTCCGACTAAGTTCTACTGGAACGAAAAGGGTCAGGAACATACTGGCCTCAGCGGCGAGCGAGAATTCGTAGGCTTCTCGGCGCAGAATGTCCAGAAGGCGATTCCTGAATCTATCACCAACAGCGAGAAGTCAAAGGACGGTAAAGAGGAGTATTTGAGCTTCGATGACCGTCCCGTGTTGGCTGCCTTGGTCAACGCCGTCAAGACGCTGTCTGCGGGAAATAAGGAACTTCAGAAGCGCCTCGAAAAGTTGGAAGCTTAAAGAAAAAGCCCCCGACAGAACTTGCCGGGGGCCGAACCGCTTAGATCGGGAAATTCTCGATCACCTTTGGGACTACATCATTTGTCAGATGGTCAGAAATTGAGGCATTGTGTTGAATCGCTTTCGGAATGGCGGGCAGCCGGGAACAACTACACCATTACCGCCTTGCGCGACTGAGGGCGGTTCGTCGACGAAGCTGGAAAAGTCGTGGTGTTGAATCTCGGTTTTCAGAACGGCCAGGCGCGGATTTGTGCATGGTTTTCTCTCCCCTAGATAATGTTGGGTAGAGAAGAACGGAGAACAGAATAGCACGCTATTTCAGGACTTCAATGATCTGGACCGGGTTGCTTCTTGGTTCTTTCGAAGGCGGCAACAACGGCGTCTCGCTGTTGTTGCAGAACGGGTGAATCCAGCAACGCTCGGAGTTCAAAAGCGGGAACTATCATCGAAATTCCACTGTTTCCTTGCGTCGTACCCTCCAGCGTCGTTGCGACGGTGAGTTTGAAATTTTCATCCTCCACAAAATAACCGCTGACAATTCCAAGAAGGCGGTAGTTGTATGATGCGACTACGAGCCCGTTTCGGAAGCCTCCTAAATTCACAAAAACTGGCGATCCACTGTTGCCGTGGAGGACGTGTATATCTGCCAAGTATAGGTGCCCCGGTTTCCGCAGTGTCGTTTCTAATTCTTCGTCGGGCATCATAGCGAGCATTCCTTCGCGAATGATGGGTTGAATCTTTTTCAGGCCAGGGAATTGATAGAAGAATCCGGCGAAAACGACATTGTCCCCCGCATCCACATGCTGTTCCTTAATTTCATCCTGAGTTGTGAAGACGGAGACGGGTACCGTAACAAATTCGTACCTCGTTTGGTCTGGGACCCCAGGAAGGACAGCTAAATCCACCGCGTCATCAAGGGGGACGATCCAGCGCAAGCCAGTTGCTAGCGGAATGGTTGTAAGTTCAGAGGCCGTTGTTCCATCTGGGTTGCGTAAATTTAGCCGCACGGAGGCTTGCTGCACCGGATAGCTCGCGCCAGCTTCACTTCCAGGAACGGCCATGTGTCGGTTCGTCACAACGTACGCGAAACCTCGACCTTCACCAAGCCTCTTGTCTTCATAAAATACGAAGAAGCATGTCCCCGAAATATGCTGACTCTGCCCGTCCTTTAAATATGTCACGCTAATAAAGGCTACTGATTTCCTCAGGCTTGCGGGAAAGGTTTCAGATTGTGCCGCCGCAGTTGGCTGAGCCGGTTGCTTCGTCGCCTCTTGTGGCGGCGGCTGTTGTGGCTCGGTCTGGTAGGCTAAGAAGCAAAAGCACGCAATAAGCAGGCTGAATCGGCACAGCATTTCATTACCCCCTTTCGCCGTTAGAACGAAGGAGACTGGAAATCTTGCAATCAGTTTAGCCGAGGCATTCACCCGCCTTGGAGGGTGAGGCACCGTGTAGGCCGCCACTGTTACCAGTAAGCTGTCTCAGATGTCCTCGATTGTACTAGCTTGTCCAAAACCGCATAGTGCAAGAACCCTGTAAACATGCGGCTTTTCGCTATTTTCTTAAGAAAACGGAAAATTAGAGTGCGGAAGGAGGGATTTGAACCCCCACGGCCTTTCGGCCACAAGATCCTAAGTCTTGCGCGTCTGCCAGTTCCGCCACTCCCGCGGTGGTGCGGCTCAGTGATTATACAAGCGTTCCGCGGTTGGTGGTACAGACTCCGATTGTGAAGTTTGGTCATAGCCGAGGCTGAACATCCGCTTGAGAGCGGCTAGCTCTCGGTCAATTGTGCTGTTCTCCGCGCCTGTGGCCAGCACGAATCAAAAGGACTTACCGACACGCACTGGATTGAGAAACCAGTTTGGTGGAGGCGCGGTCGTGTAGGAAATCGGTGTGAAGCAATAAGGTTCCGTCTCCGACCCCGCAACAGGCTTAACCAGTCCCTTCCCGACCGGCAGGTTTGTGAAATCTGAAAATCGCTGACTAAGACCAGCGTTCTCATCGTGACCGTCCGCCAGTTCTGCTCGACCCTTCGTTGACTTGCCTCGGGCCGCAACCTAAGATGTGCGCACAGGGGACGCTTCTCAATGCTTCGCCAAGAGTCCTGCCTCAATTACTCCAATTACCCAGACGCTCGTATGAGTTAGGGAGTTAGTTTGTGACGGACGCCCCAGAGCCTAACCCTAATCCATGCCTTGAGATGGCCCATGTCCTGTTTATGGACATCGTGGCCTACTCCACGCTGCACATGGACCACCAGCAGCAACTCCTTCAGGAGCTGCAAGAAGCTGTTCGCAGCACATCAGAGTTCACTCGGGCAAAAGCCGATGATCAACTGATTCGCTTGCCCACCGGAGACGGGATGGCGCTGGTTTTTTTTCACGACCCCGAGGCCCCTGTTCGCTGTGCCATAGAGCTAACGAAAATCCTCCGCAGCCATCCTGACATCAACCTGCGTATGGGAATCCACAGCGGTCCGGTCTACCGAGTCGCGGACATTAATGCCAACCGAAACGTAGCTGGAGGTGGCATTAACATCGCGCAGCGCGTAATGGACTGTGGCGATGCAGGACACATCCTGGTGTCAGCCTCGGAAGCGGAAGTCCTCGTCCAGGTTAGTGTGTGGTCCAAGGCGTTGCACGATCTGGGCGAAGTTGAGGTTAAGCACGGCATCCACATCCACGTTTACAGCTTGTATAATGAAGAAATTGGGAGGTCTGAACCGCCGAAGAAGATCAGCGCGCAGAGGACAGCGCAATTTCTAGCCGTGTCTGGTGCGAAAAAGAAAAGACGCACTCTCACAATGGCAGGGGTCGCGATCATCCTCACCATCGGCGCTGTTGGCGGTTGGCTATTCTATACTCACAAGGCCCACGCACTTGGCCCGACTGACACTATTGTGCTGGCCGATTTTGCCAACCACACGGGCGATACTATCTTTGACGATATACTCAAGCAGGCCTTGGCCGTGGATCTGGGGCAATCGCCCTTCCTGAACATCCTCTCCGAGACGCAAGTTCGCCACACGCTGCGGCAGATGACTCGCTCGCCGGGCGAGAGATTGACGCAAGACCTGGCGCGGGAAGTGTGCCAGCGTGCGGGGAGCAAGGCGTATCTGGCAGGCTCGATTGCGGCGCTGGGAACACAGTACGTGATTGGCCTGGAGGCCCTGAACTGCGCGAGCGGGGACGTGCTGGCACGCGAGCAGGTGACGACTACAGGAAAGGAGCAAGTCCTTCCGGCACTGGGGCAGGCCGCAGCAAGACTTCGCAAGGAGGTGGGCGAATCCCTCAGCTCGGTGCAGAAGTTCGACGTTCCGCTTTCGCAGGCCACCACGAATTCGCTGGAAGCCCTCAAGGCCTACACCCTAGGTTCAAAGACCGCGCGCGAAAAAGGAAATGCCGAAGCCATTCCGTTCGAAAAGCGCGCCATCGAACTCGACCCCAACTTTGCGCTGGCGTACGATGCTCTGGGAGTCGATTACTACAGTCTGAACCAGCCGAGTCTGGCCGCCGATAACCTGAAGAAAGCCTTTGACCTCCGCGACCGGGCTACCGAACGCGAGAAGTTCCACATCGCCGCGCTCTACTACCAATATGTCACGGGCGAGCTGGAAAAATCGAATCAGACTTACGAACTGTGGATACAAGTTTACCCTCGGGAGGGCGTGGTCTACGGCAATCTGGGGGCTAACTACATGGTCTTGGGGCAATATGAGAAAGCCGCCACAGAAACCCGTGAAGACCTTCGCTTAGATCCGATGGGCGTGGCCGAATATTCGAATCTGGGCCAGATTTACCTGGCCCTGAACCGTTTCGATGAAGCAAGGACCACAACTGACGAGGCGCTGGGGCGCAAGCTTGAGGATATTTCGCTGCACGTGAACCTGTATGCCCTCGCCTTCATCCAGAGCAACGCGGCAGCCATGAAGCAGCAGGAGGACTGGACTATAGGAAAGCCGGGTGCGGAAGACTGGATGCTTTCGCTCGAATCCGATACCGAAGCCTGGTCTGGGAAACTGGGGAAAGCCCGTGAGCTATCTCGGCAAGCTGTCGAGAGCGCGCGCCGCAGCGATGAGAAAGAGCCCGCCGCTCTTTGGCAAACGAACGCGGCGATTCGCGAAGCGCTGTTCGGCAACACGGATGCGGCCCGCCAGAATGCTGCCGTGGCAGTGGCGCTCGCGCCAGGGAGCCACGATGCGGAGGCGCAGGCAGCGCTGGCTTATGCGTTGGCGGCCGATACGGTGCATGCCCAATCACTTGCGAATGACCTTGGGGAGCGCTTCCCGCAGGGTACCGTCGTGCAGGCGGTCTGGCTTCCCACCATCCGCGCGCAGATAGAAACGAGCCACAAGAATCCTGCCAGGAGCATCGAGCTTCTTCAGGCGGCAGTGCCCTATGAGCTGGGCCAAGGTGGGAACGCTCCCAACTCCTGTTTGTATCCCGTGTACGTGCGCGCGATGGCTTATCTGAGCATGCAACAGGGCCCGACTGCAGCCGCCGAATTCCAGAAAATCCTCGACCATCGCGGGCTGTTGTGGAATTGTGCGACAGGGACGCTGGCTGACTTGGGACTGGGTCGCGCCTACGCCTTGCAAGGCGACACCGCCAAGGCCCGCGCCGCGTATCAGGACTTCCTCGCGCTCTGGAAAGATGCCGACCCCGACATTCCCATCTTCAAGCAGGCCAAGGCAGAGTATGCGAAGCTGCAGTAGGTTCTGGGTTACAAGATAATAGGAGGCGACGATGGTACCTGCCAAAGCGCGCCCCAACAGTCGAGATTTCTCGAAGGTCCGTCAATTGCGAGGCTCACCGTGCTGAAGCATATACTCAACAAGGCTAGGGAATTGCTGAACAGGGCCAGAAAATGGAACTCGCTCGCGGACAGCGCGTTCTACCAGGTACGTTACCTCAGCGTTCCATTGTGGAAGCCCTGGCGGGACTACTAACACGATTGACCAATTTCGCTCATTCTGCACGAAGGCACGCCACTTCTACCGCTGTACATCACGTGCTGGATTGAAGGCTCGCCCAGGGGCATAATAAGGCCGCTCGAACAACCGTCTGCACCCAAGTGCGATAGGTACGATCGGATGAAAGCATCTGCGAGGAAGTGCGCTGCCCCGGCGCCAACGCGACCGGGGGGCGCTCCATGATTTTTCAAGAACAGGGTGACCAGCTACTTGTGATCCGTCAGACGGATCACGCGCTTCTCTCGGGTTTCTTTGCCCGCGCTTGGGGCAACGAACTCTATAAGCGCCCGGAACTCTTCGACTCCTTCTGCCTGGCGGCCCGCGAGCACGACAACGGCTGGAGCGAATGGGAGCTGGCGCCGCAGATCGATCCGAAAACGCGGTTGCCTTACAGCTTCATGTCGATCCCGACCGAAGAGCACGTCGCCCTGTACGAGCGCGGGATCGACCGCATCGTGAAAGCGGATCGCTACGCCGGCCTGCTCGTCAGCATGCACTGTGCGGGGCTTTACGACCGTGCGCGCGCCACGCTGCCCGGTTTCTCCGCCAAATATGTCAAGTCCCAGGAATCGCACATGGTGAGCCAATTCCTACAGCATTTGAAGCTCCAGCAACTGCGTCTGAAGACCGAACTCCGCGTGAACCCTGCCACTAAGAGCCTCGCCGAAGACAAATCGCTGGCAAAGAACGCTCGGCTGCTGGAAACCTTGGACCGTCTCTCGCTCTATTTCTGCCTCAATTCATCCGAGGATGCGACCATCGAGAGCGTGCCCCTCGACGACGACGGCGGCGAAGTCGATTGGCAGTTGCGGCATGCCGGCGATCGTGGTTTTTCGCTGGAGCCGTACCCGTTCCGAAAGGATCCGCTGCCCTTCAGCATCCTCGCGCGCCGCGTACCCAAGCGCCTGTATGGCGACGAGGCCGATTTGCACAAAACGTTGGCCCGAGCGCCGTTCTTCGCGGTGAACTTCACGCTGCGCGCGGGTGGCGCGGCTGATCAGACGCAAAGCGCGGTCGCCTGAAGGGCAGCGCCTAGACGGAGCAGGACAGGAAAGCGTGCCCGCCTCCCTTCGAAGCTCAGGGTAAACGGAAAGCGGCCACTTACATAGGCTAGCCGTTCCCTGCACGATAAAGATTGCAGTCGGGTAGATCCTTTGCTACTCTCCGCCTCATTCGAATTCCCAAGGAGGTGTGTGCATGGCCTTTTGCAGCGCGTGTGGTGCGGAAGTAAGCGGGGCTGCATTTTGTCCAAAATGCGGTGCGGCGCAGGGTGCGGTCGCTGCCCCGTCGGCGCCCGCGGCCTCCCCAACGGCGGCCATGGATGAAAATGTGGCGGGTTTGCTATCGTACGTCCTCGGCTGGATCACCGGACTCATCTTCTATCTTATCGACAAGCGCCCCTTCGTGAGATTTCATGCTGCGCAGTCGATCCTGTTCAACATCGCCATTTTCGTCGTGTACTTTGCGGTTGCCATTGGCTTTGGACTTTTCCGGGCGATCGGCCTCGGGTTCTTCGCTTTGTTCATCTATCCCATCATTGGGCTGGTCGTTTTCGTTGCGTGGATCTTCCTGATGTACAAAGCCTATCAGCACGAAAAGTTCATGATTCCGCTCATTGGCGGGATCGCGGAGAGCATGGCCAACAAGTAGGACTTCGCTTTTCAGAGAAACGGATGCGTCACGGCTTGGGCCGGTTTTCACTGCCCGCAGGCGCCGGACAGCTGTCCCTATTTCCACTTGACTTTCCGAGTGCCGCGCCGCATTGTGGTGGGCTTTGTCCCCGGACCTCCAGTTCGCCGGAGGACAGAAAGGCGCTTGTCGTTTCCCTATGACCCGCGTACGCCTGTGCTTCCATGATCGCTGCTTTGACGGCACAGCCTCGGCGGCCCTCTTTTATCGCTTCTATCGCGAGCGTTTCGACCAAGCCGCGCAATTCAACTTCTCCGGCATGACCCATCGCGCCGTGCCGCCCTGGGAAGACGGCCTGTTCGACGGCGACGAGAACGTCATCGTGGACTTCAAGTACTCGAACTCACCGAAGGTGACCTGGTGGTTCGACCACCATCAGAGCGCCTTCCTCACACCTCAGGATGCCGAGCACTTTCGCCAGCATCCCGGTCCTCACATGTTCTACGAGCCGGACTACAAATCCTGCACGAAACTGATCGCCACGGTCGCGCGGGAGAAATTCGGCTTCAACACGGAGCCCCTCAAAGAGCTGATTCACTGGGGCGACATCATCGACGGCGCGCAGTACCCGACGCCGCAGTCCGCCGTCGAGCTCTCCGAGCCGGCCACGCAGCTCGGTCTGGTCATCGAAGCGGCGCCGGAAAATGACGTTCCGGCGCGTATCATCCCGGAGCTGGCCTACCGGCCGCTCGCGGAAATGATCAAGCTGCCGCTGGTCGCCAAACACCTCGAGCCTTTGCTGGACCGCCACCGCCGTTCCATCGAGATTCTTCGCCAGCGCTGTGAAGCCCGCAATAACGTGATCTTCTTCGACGTCAGCGATCTGGACCTCGAGGGTTACAACAAATTTATTCCCTACCTGTTGCATCCCGAATGCGTCTATTCGATCAGCGTAAGCGCGTCGCAGGTTCGCGCCAAGGTCTCTCTGGGCACCAATCCCTGGAACCAGGCCACCGCGAACCAGAACCTCGCCTCGCTGGCGGAAAAGTTCGGTGGCGGCGGCCACCCGCGCGTGGCCGCCATTTCCTTCGAGCCAGACGACCTGCCCCGCGCCCGCGAAGTGGCCCGCGAACTCGTCGCCGTCCTCCGCGGCCAGGTCTCCTAGCCGCGATGCTTCAACATCCATGGCGCAATGAGTTCCTGCAGGCCCGGTTCGACAAACTCGCGCCGCCCATGTAAAATTTTAAAGTTGCGTGCGGGCCGGTAGCTCAATGGTAGAGCAGCTGACTCTTAATCAGCGGGTTGCAGGTTCGAGTCCTGCCCGGCTCACCACTCAAATAAAAGCACTTACACGAGAGTGGCGTAAACCCCCAGAGACCCACTGTAGCGGGTGGCTGTCAATTTCAGAGCTTGCCGTTCGTTCAGCGGCTCGTTCCCGAGCCTTGACGGATTTGCTTGGCAGGGACCGAGTCTGGAAGAAACCTGAAATCAGATCCGAAGAGACCCGAACCCGCTGATTTAATGGGGCCAGACCTCCGGGGCAAATATCAATGACGTTCATCTGGTGATAAACGTTAGAACTCTCATCGTCGACCCATTCTCCGGTTCATCTGGGAAAGGCATTGATATTCACTTCGGCGCTTGCATCTGGACTGTAAATTATGCGCCGGGCGCGGGCGGATTAAAAGTGCAGAGCGGCCAGCGCATGATTGGCGCAGGCAGACTGGTTGGTAGCACCAGCAGTACGATCTTCAAGGCTGGTGCCTCTCTGGGCGCGAATCCAGTTATCAAATTGGCTGGTACTCAAGGCACGCGAGCTGAGAATCTGTCGGTTGATTGCAATAGCGTTTCGGGGTCCACGGGTTTATACGCCACCGACATCAATGAGCAGGGCGGATTTTATAACCTGACCGTAGTGAACTGCCCGGCGTTTGGAATCAACGTGGACGCAACTGCGTTCAGTTCGATTCCTGCACAGGGCTACACCGTCCGGGATGTCGAAATCTTCCCGCAGTGGGCAGGCATCGCGACCACAATCGGTCTTCAACTAAAAGGCAATGGCGGTGGCGGTCCGCAGGAGGTGCGCAATGTCGTGGCCAGCGGCGCCTCGGGCCACGTCATCCAGGCCAGCGTGTTCGCAACCAATTGGAACGGCGGCCACTTGGCCAACATCCACGGCGAGTTCGCCACCAATGTTCTACAGATTCCCGCCTCGGGCATCTCCAGCTTCATTCTGGATCAGATCAGTGGAACGACAACCGACACCAACGTCGTCAACATCAACGCAGCGTCGGAGGCTGGGGCTTTCTCCATCCGCGAGATCGTAACCAATGCCGGGGGAACCAACGCCATTGTAGATGGGCCTCGTGGGATAACCTGCGCCGACCAGTTCCTGTCGCAGTACAACATCGGCGCTGGCGGGGTGGGCAGCGCGGACGTATGGTCAACCAACACGTCGGGATGCACCAACAACCAATTCACCCGCCTCACTAACTTTCCTAATGGAATTGTCGTAGGGAGAGCCGGGGCGACCGTCAACAAAATCCTGTACCTAGAAACGGGAAACATCACGCCTGCGGCAGTCACAGCCAACACCTGCTCTGACCAAACGTTTGCCGTGACTGGGCTCGTGCAAACCAGCGACCTAATCGGCGAGGTCAAGTACCCGACTGGAACTCTCGGAAACCTGAGCCTGAATGGACTGGTGTCAGCCAACAACACCATCTTGCTGCACTTTTGCAATCCGTCCGCGGCGAACGCGACGCCGCCGGCCGGGAATTACGGATTTGTAGTCTTTAGATGAGGCACTCAAGGTGAAACGGCTATGGGTTCGTTCGCGGGTCTACAATGACAGGGCGAAGGAAGACCATGCATCTCCCGGAGCAAGGTCGCAGGCTGACCGCAGGGTCTCCCGAACCTGATGCTCTTTCCTTACTCATATACACCTCCTCGCGATCTCTGACTCATTCTCATCACAATTCGGGCCAAGAAAATCCTAGAGCGCGGAACGTCGCTCAGCAACTCGCTCACCAAGCCTCGAGTCGACGGGAAGCCGACGAGACTCGGGCTTCGGAAGAACTCAGAGTTGGGTGAGGAAAACAGAGGTACGGGGAGAGTCGATTAGCACAGTGGATACATTTGAATCGAAACGCCCGTGTTCGGAGGCTTTGGTAAAGAGGTTCAGGGCTCGCGAGCACGAGCGTCTCGATGGTTCTGGGACTACGGGCTAAATTTTCTAGTCCAAGGCCTCCTATCAGCCTACTGGTAGGATGCGGCGGCCCCAAGTAACCTTCTACTTGTTTGCCACCGAAGAACTCCATTTTGTGGAGTATCTGAAGTGGTGCGCTGGGTCAAACGAACTGAGGCTGAAAATACTATGACCCAATAATCCCTTATTTGTGAATATGATAGAAGGTCACATGAACTAGTTCTTGGCAGGTAACCAACCCCATGTTAGAGTGACGCTCGCCTGAACAAGAGGTACAGCATTGTCTGGATCAGAAATAGCCGCTGGAAGCAGAGTCCGATTCGGGCTTTTTGAGGTAGACCTTGCACGTGGAACTCTAGGCCGCCAAGGAACTCGCCTCAAGCTACAAGAGCAACCCTTCCGAATCCTGACGCTACTTCTACATCAGCCGGGGGAGATTGTAACCAGAGAACAGTGTCGGCAGGCGCTCTGGCCCGAGGGCACTCACGTCAATTTCGACGGGAGCCTGAACGCCGCTCTGAAAAAGCTGCGCGCGGCGCTCCAGGACGAGGCGGAGAATCCTCGGTTTATCGAAACCGTGCCTCGTCAGGGGTATCGCTTCTTGGTGCCCGTGCAGGTAATTAATGATACCGTCGCTTCCGTTCAAGAAGGGAGACTTTCCAGGCTGGGGAATGGCGATAAGTCGATCGAAGTACGACTGCATCTCGGACCGGAAATCACGCAAGGATTCGCTACCGCTCCGGATTGGGATCGTGAACGGGCGGAACGCACCCAAAAATGGTTTGATGCGATGCTGCTTTCCGTCGCGATTCTCTTTGGTTCTTGGTTTCTCTTTTTCATCGTCTACCCGGTACCGCATCCCAGCATGCAACACATGACCCGAATTACCAATGCGGGCCGAATTGATGAGTGGGGCGGGATCGTCTCCGACGGAACGCGGATTTTCTTTCTGGAGCGCACCGATGGCCACTGGAATTTGATGCAGACTTCCGTTGAAGGCGGCAACGCGGAAAAGATGGCTGCACCATTTGAAAACACACGCATCTTTGCAATTTCTCCCGACCACTCTCAGTTCTTGATCGGCCAGTTCACTCGACGTGATGAGGAGATGCCGCTGTGGCTTTGGCCGGTTCAAGGCGGGGAGCCCCGCCGTTTGGGACAAGCTACCGGAGCAGACCCCGCATGGTCACCAGACGGGACACAAATCGTATATGTGGGAGGACAAGACCTATACTCCATTCATCGCGACGGAACACAAGTTCGGCAACTAGCTCACGTGGAAGGCCACCCTCGTTCGCCCGCGTGGTCGCCCGACGGAGGGAGTATCCGGTTCACGCTGGACCTGGGGGAGTTCGGCACGCAATCGATCTGGGAGATGACGCCGGATGGGAATGGCTTGCACGCGATTCTCTCAAAAACGGACCGGCCATCACGGCAGTCTGCCGGAAACTGGACGGCAGATGGCAAATACTTTTTGTTTTCCGGGTGTGAAGAGTACGACTGCAATCTGTGGGGTACTCGCAATGCGTGGAGCTGGTTTCGGCGTTCGCATCACGAGCCATTTCCGTTGACCAGCGGTCCCGACTCGTTGCACGTTTCCATTCCGCCGAAAATGAGTTCCCGCATCTTTGCGTTCAGTTTTCGTTCCCATCGAGAATTGGAAAAAATCGATCCTCAAACGCAGCGGATTTCGACACTGAGGTCCGATACGTCCATGGCGCAGGCGAGCATTTCGCCCGACGATCAAATGGTTGTCTATTCGAACCGTCCCGATGATTCCCTTTGGAGCAGCCGAACCAATGGCGAGGCGCGTATTCCGTTGACGATCGCGCCTCTTCACGGCCGCTATGCGAGGTGGTCTCCCAACGGAAAGCTTATTCTCTTTACAGGAAGCCGCGACGGCCAATCACGCAACATTTATGTTATTTCTCCGGACGGAGGGTCACTCCATCCTGTTCTTCCCGGCGGATGGGAAGGTTCAGAAGCGGATTGGTCACCGGACGGTTACCGCATCGTGGTTTCCATGCGCAGCCAGAAAACACAATCACAATATGGACTCTACACACTTGAACCGACGACCGCAGCGCTGAAGGAGTTACCAGACTCGAAGGGCCTTACTGGGCCGCGATGGTCGCCCGACGGCCGATATATTGCTGCGATCGATGACACCAAGCGCAAGCTGGTTCTTTACGACGTTCAAAAAGCCAACTGGTCTGTTCTCGCCTCCGGAGGGCTTCTCGATTCGCTGCATTGGTCGAAGGACGGCTCGATGATCTATTTCCAGGATCAAATCGATGAACAAGAATCCATTTTTCGCGGAAGTGTGGCATCACGAAAGGTGGATCGAGTGTTAGGATTCGGAGGACTGCTTCGGGGAAGCGCTATGCACTGTTTCTTCTCCGGCTTAGATCGTGACGGCTCATTTTATGTGATGATCGAGCGGGGATTGACGGACATCTATGCACTGGATCTTGACTTGCCCTGATCCAGTATACGAATTCACGCTTGAGACGCGTTAAGTCTCGTTGAACTGATTGCGTTTCTTATAGGCCATCACAGCGATTGCAATGCAGATCGCCACTGGTGGGAGGACTAATACAATAATGCCGCTGCGCAACGCCTGGATCACGCGCGAGCCTGCGCCTGCAGCTTGTGTGTAACATAGCGGGCAATTCTGCGCGCAGGTCACAATTGGCATCCAAAGGGCGCTGAAGAGGGTAACCACCCGGCCAAACCAGCGAACTCCCCCATTGGCTATCCGGTTCATTTTCGAACTCCTGTCCCTGAGTATCCACGCCAAAAGATATTTCGTCAATGTGGTAACAATTCAATCGTCATGGGAGCAATGTCGCAGGCCCCTGAGTCCGGCCTAATGCGCAAAGGGCCGCATATGCAGCAAGCGGAAGCTGTCCGGCCAGATCACGTTCATCATTAGCAAAACGAAGATCAGGGCCGGAATCAAGGTCAAAAAAAGGCTGCGGCGCTCCTGCGCAAGGTGCATGAAGTACATTACTGCCAGCGCGCCGCCGCAAACCGCAAGTCCCAGCAAAATAACGAGGAGCGCTGCGGTCGAGAACTGCAGGTAGGCCAGGAAAACCTCAAGGCCCGCGATGCCGAGGAGAACAAAGTAAACGGGCAAATACTTCGCGATCACGTTTCCTGACTTTCTTGGGGCTGTCATCGATCGTCTCCCTCCACAGTCCGGGTGCGCGCTAGCGTGAGATATTCAGCAGATAGACCAACGGCACGACAAACATCCATACCAGGTCCACGAAGTGCCAATACAAGCCAGCCGTTTCCACGTGGCCCGCCGTCAAGCTGCCCCGAGAGAAGCCTCGGGAGATGACAGCAATGGCCACGACTCCACTGATAACGTGAAGCAAATGCAGTCCAGTGATGCTGAAGAAGGTTGCGCCAAAAAGCGGTGAACCCCAGGGATTCTGAAACAACCGGACGCCCTCATCGATCAGCCCGAACCATTCCCGGATATGCAGGCACGCGAAGATCACACCGAGCAGAATTGTAGACCACAGGAAACGGTTGGCCTTGGCTTTTTGGCCAGCCTTCGCGGAGTCCACCGCGCCAAGCATCGTCAGGCTGCTGGTGATAAGTACGAAAGTCATGATAGTGACATTCAGAATGCTGGGACTGAATTTGAAGGGCGTGGGCCAATCATTACTCGCGGTACGCAGATAGCCGTACCCAAAGAGAATGGCTCCGAATGTCACCGCATCGGAGATGAGGAACAACCACATGGTTAGCTTTCTGGATGGGATAGCGTACGGAGAACCCTCCATGAAAGCGCCGCCGTGTGCGTGTATCGCCGTTTCGGAGTCGTTCACAGTTTCTCTCCCATCTTGACGCTTACAGCCTCGTACGTATGACGAAAAGCAGATAGAGCCACAGCCCTCCCATGAAATGCCAGTAGGTCGCCGTGTTATCAAACGTCCTTGGCCGGAAGGCACCGTGGCTGCTGGTTAGCCGCCTAATTAGGTAAACAAGGGCGGCGATGCCTCCGAGGACATGCAGCGCGTGCATGCCGGTGAAGACGTAGAAAAAAGAGCTGTTGGGATTGGTGGCTAGGTAGAGTCCCCGCGCGGCAAGTTGTCCCCAAGCCAAGAATTGTCCCAAGACGAAGGCCAACCCGAGCGCCAGCGTCAACCCTAGCCAACGCAAGCTGCTGCGAAGCGCGCTGCCTTCTACTTCAAGCCCTCTCGCTGTCTTGCCGCGCGACCTCTCAAGCGTAAGACTGCTGACGAGCAATAGCCCCGTATTCACATACATCAGAGGAGGAACAACAAGATGTACCCAGTCTCCCGAGCCCTGCCGCACCAAAAGCGCACTGGTAAACGCCGAGAACGACATTATAATTGCGAAGATCCCGACCCAAATGCCACTTCGAGAAGCGTCATTTGGAAGAGATTTAGCCATCACCGACACACCGATCACATTCCCCTCCGGCGGCAAAGGAGGGGCTTGCGCGGGTGTCGGAGGAAAGGTCGTAGTAGACATGATCACTCTTTTTTTTCCTTAGGTGCCTGATGGTGAGCTGATATTGTTACGCAAGGCCAGCGCTCTCGCCAATCACCCAGGGACGATCTGTTCCGGGGAGTCCTGCATCACGTAGTCACCCTTCGAACCTCTCACCCCATACTGATAGGAATCGTAATAAACGATAGGATGTTTCCCGCCAAAATTGTCCCACGGCGGAGGCGAAGGAACGGTCCACTCAAGCGAAGTCCCGTCCCACGGATTCTCGGGAGCGGGCTTGCCGCGAAAGCGAGAGTAAATTAGGTTAAAGAGAAAGATGAATTGACCGGCACCGGTAATGAGCGCCGCAATTGTTATGAATTTGTGTAACGGCAGCAGCGGCGTCATGAAGTCATCGACAAACGACGAATAGCGGCGCACGTTTCCGACTATTCCTAAATAGTGAAACGGCATGAATATGCAGTAGGCGCCGATGAAAGTTACCCAGAAATGCAGCTTGCCCAGCGTTTCATTCATCATCCGGCCCGACATTTTGGGGAACCAGAAATAGGTTCCGGACAAGATGCCAAATATGGCCGCGACACCCATCACCATATGGAAGTGCCCCACCACGAAGTACGTTGCGTGGAGATAGATGTCAATCGATGGCTGAGCGAGGAAAAACCCGCTTACACCCCCACTGACAAACATAGAGACAAAACCCAGCGCAAAAAGCGATGCAGAGGTGATTCGGATATTTGCGCCGTATAGGCTTCCGAGCCAAATCAGGGTCATGATTGCAGCTGGAATGGTGATGGTGAGTGTGGGGAACGAGAACAGCAACGAAGAGAATGGATTCATCCCGCTTACGAACATATGGTGTCCCCACACCATCCAGCTCAGGAAACCTATGGACATCATGGAGTAGATGATGACTTTGGCGCTCAGAAGCGGTTTGCGCATGCTGGTGATCAGCACATGGGAAACAATGCCCATCGCGGGCAGAATCGCAATGTATACCTCTGGGTGGCCGAAGAACCAGAACAGGTGCTGCCACAGCAAGGGCGATCCGCCGGCGTGATTCTGCAGGCGGTCGCTAACAACCAATCCCGCGGGAATAAAGAAGCTCGTGCCGGCCATACGATCCAAGATCAGCAGCAGGCAGGCCGGGAGCAACACTGCGAAAGCGAGCAATCCGATGCACGAAGTAATGAACCATGCCCAAGTACAGATGGGCATGCGCATTAGGGTCATTCCCTTGGTGCGCAAGTCCAAGGTGGTGGAGATGAAATTCAGCGAACCAAGTAATTGCCCGATACAAAACAGCGAAATTGAAATCGCCCAAAGGTTCTGGCCCCACCCAAGACCGGGTCCCGCGTCGCTACCGATAGCACTAAGCGGCGCGTAAGCCGTCCAGCCGGCGGTGGGCGGACCATCCGGAATAAAGAACGCCGTAAACAGAACAAGGAAGGCAACAAAGGTAACCCAGAACGACATCATGTTGAATCGCGGGAACGCCATGTCTTCCGCACCAATCTGGATCGGCAGGAAATAGTTGCCAAAGCCAGCGAAGGGTGCATTGGTGAGCACGAAGAACACCATCAGTGTTCCGTGCATCGTCAACAACGAGAGGTAATATTCCGGCGTGATAACGCCTCCAGGCGCACCAGTCTTTGAAAGAAGCTCGAGGCCGGCAATCTTTGCGTTTGGCCACACGAGATGGAAGCGCATCAGCCAGGAGAGCGCCATGCCGGTGAACACGGCCACCAAGGCGAGTCCATAATACTGTTTGCCGATCACTTTGTGATCGAGGCTGAAGACGTTTTTCCGGATGAAACCGGCCGGCGGAGCATGAACATGTGCTTGTTGTACCGACGCATCTGCCATTTTTTCACCTCGTTCAGGACGCCGGAGATCGAATCAAGCCTCACACTCGCTGAACTGCGGCTTTGGGCTAAGGCTTATTGCTCCGAAATCTTTTGTTTCATCCACTTTTCAAAGTCGTCTTGCGATAAAACACTGAGGTACGCTTTCATGTTGTAGTGGCCAAGTCCACATAGTTGCGTGCAGACGATTTCATATTTGCCTGTTTTCGTAGCCGTGAAGTGGACCGAAAGATCTAGTCCCGGTACGAAGTCCTGCTGAATGCGCAACTCCCGAACATAAAAAGAGTGGCCCACATCCTTCGCATGCATCAGGAGGTGAATCTCACGATTCACCGGGATTACGAGTTCACCGGAAACGATGTCGTCGCGGGATTCCACATCATTAGCGGGATCAAGTCCAAAGAAGTTCTGATTTCCTTCGTCAATTTTGTCGGGATGAAGCGGACCGAACTTTCCATCCGGTCCGGGATACCGAAAGTAAAAGGCAAACTGCCCTGCCTGCGCTTGAATCTGCATCGCGTCCGGCTTCGGCACCGTGAAGTACACATCGGCCCAGGCCTTTTGCCCGAGTATCCCAAGCGCCAAAGCTTCCGTGCCAATTAAAATGAAAGCGGCGGCGACCATCAATTTCGCCCCGCCGGGAATGTTGCTGATCTTCGCACCCGCTTTGCGCTCGGAGAATTTCCAAACGAAGAAGGCAAGGAGCAGTTGGGACCCGAGGAATGCAAAACCCGCCTCAGCCATGGTGTCCGACAATTGTTCGTCTATGGCGTGACCGTGAGTCGAGATATCCTCCGGTTGCACATACTTATGAGTCAAGATGGGATACGCGGATACCAGCGCGATGATCGTGAGAACTACGGCAAACAGTTTTCCCATACGCCTCACCTTTGCCCGAACCAGGTTCGGGCTCAGTGGTAACTCAACAACAAACAGCTTCTCCTGCCTCTGGTCCTAAGTTTTTCGACTCCTCTGCTCAATAAGGCTTCGCTTTGAAGACGAAGTTGACGGTCTTCGTTTCGTTGCCGGAAATCGTCGCATCCTGTGTTTGGTCACCGTACGATTCATGCCATGCGGTGATCGTGTACTTCCCGGGCGGCAGGTTCGGAAGCGCGAAACTGCCGCCGTCGCTCGTCAGCGCATAGTGCGAGTTCTTCAACACTGCGAAATTCCCATGCATCCAGGGATGAATGTTGCACTTCACGGGGATGAACTCCGGCTTGTCGTATTTCTCGGATATCGGGGGAGTTCCGGGTGGCTGCGATCTGTTCCACTCCCGGTTGATTTTCGGCAGCGGATGGATGTTGTGAGAGGTCTGGTCGTCGTTGGCGATTTCCAGCGTCTGGTTCACCTGAAAGGCGAGCACGTGCGGAATATATTGACAACCCTTTTGGTCAAATTTTGTGGGCTGACTTGGCGGATTTTCGTCCGGCGCCCCCGAGGAAACATACACCACCACATTCTCCAGACTGTTGTTTGGACCCGTGACCACCGTCTCCGTCACGACGGGCGTTGCATGCTGCTTGGCGCAGCTCGGCTCTTTCGACATATCGATTGGTTTTGGTTTTGCCGGAGTACCTTCATAGGTCACTTTGCCGCTGACAGTGCCACCACTCGGCCCAGCATATACAACCGCCGAGGCAACAAGCGCGGTCAGTCCTGCGATACAGCTATTCTTTATCCCCATAATCTTGACTCCTCACTGATGTTCGCCACTCTCAAATCACTGCTTGACCCCTGACCCCGTTGGGGTGCCGCTAACTTTACTGGATGCCACTTGTTGCGCGCCTTCCTTGGTGGATTCCCACAATGTCAATTCCGGGCTCTTGCGTGCTACTTGAAGCGTACGCAGGAAGTGGACGAGGTCCCAGGCATCCTCCGGCTTGATTACATCGGCAAAAGAAGGCATCGGTGTACCGTCCAGACCAGTCATGAAAATCTTGTAGAGGTCTTGATTGGTCGCTCCGCACTTAAAGCGCGAGCCAGCCGAGAAGTTATAGGGCCGGATTGGTTCGTCGTTGCTGTCGGTGAGCGTGGAAGCCGACGGGCCATCGCCGAAGCCTTGTTGGCCGTGGCACTTCCAGCATTCCAACTTCTGGAAGAGTTCCTGGCCATGCTTGATGCTTTCGGTTGTGAGCTTAGGTTCCGGTGGAACATTAATCGGATCGCTAGGCTTCTCATTCTTCCACCGACCCGAGAACGTCTTGATATAGGCGATCAAATCGGCGCGATTCTGGGCAGTCAAGGTAATCCATGAAGGCATGTTTGAATTGACCACACCGCGCACCAATGTGTTGTACAGGTCCTGCTCTGTCGGCAGGGATCCCGTGGGCGTCGAGCGGCACTTGAACGTTGCCGCCACGAAATTTCGCGGCTGGATGTTCAGGTACGGCACGTCGGGGAAAGAGGCCGTTGGGAGCCAATTCTCGCCGTTGCCGTCACCGCGGAAACCATGGCAGCCCCAACAATAGCGAAAATAGAGCTGTTTGCCGGCGTCCGAGTGGCCAGTAACTTTGCCGATGTGTGATTCAGCCTGTTGCGCCGAGATGAGCAGCGGCGCGGCCAGGAGGGTAGCGATTCCCGCAAGCCATTTTGAAATGTTCATTTTTCGCATCGTCTTCACCCTTAGAACGCGAAGTCAAACCCGACGAGCAAGCTGCTGAAATCAAGGTCACGACCGGTCACCGCTGATGTGCCCACCTGATGGCTGAAGGCATATTCGCCGTGGAAAGCGAAGCCGGCGCGGCTGGAAATGAATGGATAGTAGCGCCCGCCGAAGGTGTATACGTCTTCGTTGCCGAAGCTTAAGGATGGAACGCTTACGCCGGGAGTATAGGGAGTTCCAGCTACGATCGGCAGAGCTTGTTGGGACATGCGAACGAGCTCGACACGTTGGATCAAGATGAATTGCGGGTTGTACGTGAAGTGGCTTTCAAACAGCGCGCCATTCCATATGGCGTTCTGCGCGCCCGTGGGGAGCGTACCGAAGGCGGCATTCGCAGGCGTGGCGGTTGCCAGATATTTATCGTCGGAACTATGGAAGTACATCGCGGTGAGGTCATACTTCTTGATGTAAATTTGGGCGATCAAGCCTGCGCGGTAGAAGGACCTATTGCCAATACCTGTACCGGGTAGACCGAAAGCGGCATTACCGGGGATGCCGCTGGCGTTGCCATTGGTGAATTGAAAATAAGTAGGTGCCTGACCGATGTAGTCGAATACACCGATGCGCTGTAGACCGAGGCTTCCGGCCTGAAAGGCCTGACTGGCGGTAAGATAGGTTCCATAAGAACGGCCAGCCGGCAAATTCACATTACCATCACTGGAGCTGAGCACGGCGACGGAGTAGCGGGTGCGATCATCCGCCGAATGCCCCATGACTTCCATTCCAAGTTCATTGTCGCCAATGCCGAACTTGAATCCGGGGAACGCGCCAAGGGGAGTGAGGCTCTCGGTGGCAGGCTGGAAGTGGTAGTTGGTGTAAGTGCCTGCGACGTTGGTCAGGGTGAGGATGCGCTTTTCGGACAGGAGGTTATCGAGTTCGAATTTGCCGAGCTTGAGGTTGAGCCAGGTGGTGTGGGCAAGATTGTCAAGGCGAGCCATCACGGTTTCAAAGTGAAAGGAAGCAGTGGGGTCCGAAGAGGGCAAGACGTAAAAGGAAACGTTCTTGGCCAGCGTGCCGCCAGTGTGGAAATCGAGACCGCTCAGATCGAAGCCGTGAGTCGTGACGTTAGCCTCATTGCCAGACACACCAGCCGCTCCATCGACTTGGGCGCGGTTTTCGTTCTCGCGGTGCCAAATTGGGGTGATGCGGAACGTTACCGGCCAGTACGCCGGGTGCTGATAGATGGGTGCATCGCGCTCGTTGCCCAACTGATAGCCGTTGTCCTTGAACGCTTGCCCGAACGGGCTAAGCATGGGCCATGCCTGATGACACGAAGAGCACGGCAGCCCGTACTTGCGAGCGAATGCGGGTAGAGGACGGACCGTGGCCCCTGGGAGAGGGAGCGCAAAAACCGGCCGGCCATCAGCAAGGAAAACAGCAAGAACAAGAAGTAGAAGCGCAGCCAGGGCAGAGATTGAATGGCACCGCATTCTCGTCTTCAGCAAAGTGCAATTCCAATGGGACATACGGCCTCCTCTGCATGAATCTCACGATGTACTATTGGACAAAACGAGCGAATCCTGCGGAGCACAGCATGGAAGGGAGAAGGCGTATAGATACTAGGCGCGTTGGATATGTGGATTATCCAAGCTTTGCCAAGAAATTGAATCGGAGCAGTAAGCAAGACGCCCATAGAGAATCGCGACCCTGCTTCCCAAGTAGGAGAGCGGGCCGAGTCCTCAAGTCCCTGAACCGCGCGCATCCTACTCCTGCGAAAAAACGAATGCAAGACTTTTCTTAATTGAATCGTAATTTTTCTCAACTTATGGATCTGGTACCGGGGCATTCCTCCCGGATGCCACGTACTTACCCGCGACGAGAATGCCTCTCTGAGACCAGAAGGGTACTTTTGGATGCCTATTTCAAGCTTCGCCGGACTCAAACCTGGCATCCTACTAGGCGGCACGGCAAGAGTTCAGGCCTCAGAGCCTGGATTTGACAGCCCTTGGGGAATTGCAGTAGTAAGAGGGCGTAGCTCCGTTCGTGCAAAAAACTTTGAGGAGCAGGGTTTCACGCATAACCACACTGGGTCAAAAGCGCATGGGATCAAATAGAGGGGGAACGCAAGAGGCTAGATTGCGGGGCGGCACCAGCCACGCTCGAATCAGAACCGGTTTTCTTCTTCTGCTGTTCGCTTGTTTGAGTTCCCCGCTTTCCTTTGCGGGCTCGCCTCCCAAGGAACGACAGTTGGGGCCAGGTATTACGAAAGAGTTTTCAGCGACATTAGAGGATGTTCTTCAGGCCCTGCACGAAGTTCTCGAAGATCAAACCATTCACGGCACCGTAATTTTCGAGAAGCAGCCAGTTCTGACGGGTGCTGAGGTTGTGGATTCCACACCGCTGTTCGAACCATGGAATCAACCGGGCAAAGTCTTCTACAAGATTCGCAAGGACGCAATCGCTCCGCGCCACTTTCTGGACAGCGCAGACCAGGGTACCATCGCTGTCCGTTATATTGTCATCAGCATCACTGACGACCGTATCCGGCTGCATATCGACGCCATCTACGTGGAGACCACTCATCGCACCCCGCACATTTCTGACGGCACAGTGGAAGGCAGCGAAGCTAAAGCGATTGAGGACCATCTGAAAGCCATTCAAGCCACTGAGCAGGAAAACATAGAGGCCAGTCGCCGTCGCGAGAGCGCCGACTTGGTGAGAGCGACGGAGCTTCGTCAGCGCGAGGACGAAAAAACGCTTCTGACGGCCACACAGTCTTCCGTCGAGAACCTGGAACAGCAGATAAAGTCCTTGCGCCACGATTTGGAACGCCGCGTGAAAGCGCCCGGCGTGGAACTTAAAGCCGCGCCCTTCCACTCGGCAGCAGGCATCGCGACGCTCGCCGCATATACCGAGGTTATCGTCGTGATTGTCACTCCGTATTGGTATGGTGTGGAACTCCACAATGGCCAGCATGGCTGGATTCATGTGGCCAACCTGGAACCGCTTCCGTGAAGAACTGCAAACGTCCTCGGCCAGGGTTCTATCTTCTTTTCCTTTCATTCATGGTCTTCCTGCAAATTTCGCGGCCTTCTCTAGTCGGGGCTCAGGCGGTTCCTTATGCTCGGACGTTCACGAGATCGAAGGAGGATGTCGAAGCTGCGCTGAAGGAATTCCAAGCTTACGCGGGCCAGAAACTTCCGATCGTTGATGGCTTTGTTGCGATGGGTGAACAATCGCTGAACCGCTATGAACGTGCCTACTACCAGTTTTCCATCGATGTCATTTCCAACAGCACAAACAGCACGGTCGTTAAGCTCTCCGCGAAAATCACGGCTTGGTATGCCGATCCCGACCCGTCGAAATCGGGCTATCAAGTGCTCCCGTCAAACGGAAGACTCGAGCTGGATTTTCTGGATCGCTTGAGTGAGAAATTTGGAAGCAAGACCTCCATTTACGTTCCGCGATCGAGCTTGCGGGCTCCCAGACCAAAAATCGACTCGTTAGGAAACCCTTTGCCGGAAAGTGCATCAAGTATGGCCGCAGCATCCAATCCCTCCGCAGGAGTGTCGTCTGGAATCGCCTCGTCCGGCGCGGAGCCCAACGACATGGCTACCCTCAAGACACAACGAGAAAACGAACAAAAACGTATGCTAGAGCTCAAATCAGAGCTTGAGAGTTTGCAGGAGATTCAACACAACCAAGCTCATCCGCGTAATCTCGTCATTGTGAAGAAATCAGGCGCGGCGGTGCTGGCGCGGCCAGCGGAGGGGTCAAAGGTTTTGTTCACGGCATCTGCCGACGATGAATTCGAATTTATTGAAGCCCAAGGCGAGTGGTTTCATATACAAATTGCCGAAGCGTCACGCGGATGGATAGGCCGCTCCCAGGTAGAGTCGATGGATCCTCGCTGGAACAGCCCTGCAACACAAGCCAGTGGAGAACCGGAGAGTTCCCCAATCTTCAAAGTGACTCGCGAAGAGAGTGGACTGTTCCCCGGCGATTGGGCCTCGCTAAAAAATATGACAGTCAAAATCTTTTGGGTGCAGCCGGCCGCTGCGCCGACAACTCCAACCTCGCCCAATGAAAAGCGCGCGTTTGCGAAATCGCTCTTCCAGCGTGCTTGGGATGATGCCAAACACTCCCAGGGCACCATCGCGGGTGTGGTTATCGTGTTTGATACGCCGGACGGGGGACAGGCCTCCGCGACGATGGCCACATTGCAAAGCTGGATGGAGGGTAAAACCGCCGAACTGCTGTTCTGGCGGCAGTGCTCGATCGATCCGCCCGAACTGTTCAGCGTGCCCCCAAAACACTAGTCACCACACTTGGAGCTCGTTTGGTGGATCGCTGGGAATGATTTGAGAGAGAACTTAGAATCCTAAGAAACAAGCTAAACCGCCTAAAATCAGCGGTCCACATAGTCTCGTCGTCCCCGCCATTCTTTCTAAAAAACTTAATTTCGCTTTCGAGAGAATGGCGTGGTACCACATTGGGGTCGCACTCATCATGATTGGCGCGGGACGACCGCCACTAGAATCCGTCTTTGCGGGTCTCGCTGCAGCCTTCTTGGTCAGTCTGTACAGACCGAGACGAAGCCGACATATCCCCGCATCAGTTAGGCGCAGAGTCAAAGCGAAGCACGAGTTAAAGACGGGCGAGAAGTTCAATCCGAAGAAACATGAACTCGACCACGATGTCCCATACTCACAACTGGGCAGCCATACGTTTGACAACCTCAGAGTAGTTGAGAGAAAGCACAACCGTTCAAAGGGCTCCAAATCCGCCTGGTGGGATGTGTTGGGCCGGTAGAACCTATTCGTCTTAGAGGGTAACTGAAATGCTCCAGTACTTAGCTGTTTGGCTCTCTGTGCTTCTCACTCTTCACGGACTGCCGGCCAGCAGTCAAAAAGACAGACACGTAGGGCATTTTGGAGTCGAACATTGACGACCTTGCGGTCATCGGATTTCTTGAGTCCGCCGCATCTGTCATTCCGCCGCCCTGGGGCAATTTGAGGATTAAGATTGTCGAGCTAAGTGCAATGATCCGACCGATTTATCTCGCGATTTGAATCAACTCCAAAGGCTGGTGTCCTACCATCAGACGACCCGCAGTTGCTCATTCCGTCTGCATTTACTCTAGTACGCGACGTAAGCCATACATTGCGGCAAAACCTGATGGATTCGCCCCGCTGAGATTGGCCTAATCTGCCGCTCAATCAACGGTACTTGCAGCGGTGTGGATGAAGAGGGTTTTGCCCCGCCCTGAAACTGCCCGCCTTGCTGTTCTCGGGCTCACACCTAGCCTCCGTCCGATCTCTCGCCATGAGAGGTTGGAAGCCCGTAGCCTGGTGATCTGCACCGTATCCAGGTCTGCCTTTGGTCGCCCGATGCGCTTACCCTTCGCCCGCGCATTCCGCAGCCCTGCCTTTACACGCTCGACGATCAGACTGCGTTCGAGTTCTGCCACAGCGCCTAAGACGGTGAAGACCATCTTCCCGGCTGGTGTGGAAGTGTCCATCTGCTCCGAGTAGGAAACGAAGTCGATTCCCAGAGCCTTGAAGGTCTCCAATGCCCGGAGCAAATGCGAGACGGAGCGGGCGAACCTGTCAAACCTCCAAACGCACACGACATCAAACCGCCTCTTGTGTGCGTCAGCCATCAGGCGGTTTAGCTCTGGCCGAGAATCTTTCGCTCCACTCACACCGGAGTCAACGTATTCGCCGGAGATGTGCCAGCCGCGTGCTTCCGCGAATTGCCTTAGCTCCCGCATCTGCATGGAAACGTCTTGGCCATGGTTGACGGTAGACACGCGCGCGTAAATAGCTACCCTGGTGTTCATCGCATCGCCTCAGAGAGCCATTAGCTCGACTTCGAGCCGCATGAGGCAATCCCGGACGTTGTTTCGGCTGTCTTTCGCCAATCGCGCCAAGTCTGGCCCGTTCCCGTTTCCACCCTCAGCGTGCCAAACCTTGTCCAGGTAGCTAGCGATCTCACCGGCCAGGCCATAGCTGGAAAACTCCAGTATCTTGCAGCGGGAGAGGAATCGACGCTCTAGGCGTTCCGTATCGTTCACCGTGAATATCCAGATGGTGTTGGGTGCGGGGTCGGTGGAATCCAGCTTAGAAAGCAGCGCCAGTTGCGCTGCGTTTGTCATCTGGTCGGCCTCATCGGCAAGCACTACGTGGAATCCTCCAGGAGTCATCGGGGCATACCAGCAATGCCGTACCGTGTCCTCGATGGTCTGCGCGTTGCATTTCTGGCTAGGAATCTTGTGCAATTCGGCGGCTAATTCAGAGGCCAGAGCAAGCGCCATCGTGCTTTTGCCTACTCCAGACGGGCCCACAAACAGCCAAGCGCCAGAGGCAGGACGTTTGCAGAACGCGGACAGCACTTTCTTGGGACGCTCCAGGCCAATAAACTCCGCGATGCGGACAGGCCGATATTTCTCCGCCAAAGACTGAGGGAACGCCAGATCAGCTTGCATGGGACTCTCCCTCGCTAGCAGGGGAGTCTTTCGTAGACTCCCCCCGGATGTAGTCGGCTGCTTTTTGTGCGGCACTCGCGGCCGAAACGACTAGCTTGGAATCGGCCTTGAGTCGCGCAATCCAAGACTTGAGGTATGCGGCGGAATTGGCGAGGGTGCTTTGCTCGATGCCTGCAACGCCGCACAGCATGGCGCTACCCATTTCTGCTATCAGCTCTTCCCGCGAATAGGAGGCACTCCCAAACTTCTGCGGCGTGTCGAATCCTTCCCTCGCAAGTCGCTTTGCATGGCCTGTCGAGTGAGTTAGTTCATGGAAGAGAGTCGAGTAGTATTCCGCCTGAGACTCGAACGCCGTCCTAGACGGCATCGTTACCGTGTCTTTGGACGGGACATACGCGGCCTGAAAGTCTTGCTCGAACGCGGGAGGGTTTGGCATACGGGAAACGATCTCTTCCGCCGATTCGATGGGGCGTGCGGGAGGAAGTGCCAGCAATGCCTTCAATCCCTCGGTTTGCTCTAGGTTGAATACCGTGTAGTAGCGGAGGAAAGCAGACTTGTGCGCCTCCACCTCGCCGTCCGCTGCCTCCGATTCGTAGGTGTCAAACTTCCAAAAGACAATCTTGGCGCCGTGCTCCCCTTT
This sequence comes from uncultured Acidobacteriota bacterium, assembly GCA_963735525.1. Classification (GTDB taxonomy): domain Bacteria; phylum Acidobacteriota; class Terriglobia; order Acidiferrales; family UBA7541; genus Acidiferrum. The sequence goes on from CAVTLQ010000010.1 coordinate 372,872, forward strand.
GCGGACGTTCCCGCCGAGTGCTTGCGCTTGACGATACGTCAGCCAGTATTGAGAACCGTAGCCAGCCAGCGCCAGCAAAAACACGTTAATACCGCGATAGGGCTTCTTGCTGATTAGGTTGGCGGGTGGAAGCGTTCGCCAAGGCCTGCGCCAAGGTACTTGGCCTTGCTCTAGCTCCGCGAGAATACGAGTCGTAACGATCTCGTAGACGGACGCATGAGGCTTGAGGGGACTTAAGGCAGAGACTACAGGTGATTGGACGTACTGACTTACAATCGATGTAGCCACGTTGCACCTCCTGTGTGCAATTCGGTTAGGGCTTGTCGGCTGCTTGTAACAGACGGCAGGCCCGTTCTATTTCTCGTCTACTTCTGGCGTTTTAGATACGCCTCAACAGCTCGCCGAAACAACTCGGCCATTGGCGCGCCAGTCTTGCGCGATAGCTTCTTGAGCCGCTCGACCAACTCTTCAGGCAGCCAGACGGTAGTGCGTTTCTTCATGGCCGAACCATCTCAAGTATGTCAACGTATGTCAGTGGAAAATGCATTAGCGCTGAAAATAAATTGAACACGGCGACAAATGCAGCGAATCCGCAGCGCATTTTCAACCGATCTTCGCCGCATTTTCTGCAACTAATTGGTGCGGGTAGACCGCCAGTGTCGGGAGTATTTAAGGTTCCGTCTTTGGGTTTGCAGCCATACTAACCAACCCTTGAACTCCGGCAGACTAATGAAATCTAAGATCGCTGGCTAACACCAGCATTCTCAGTGCAGCCCTCCGCTAGACCCTTCGTTGACTTGCCCCAAGGCCGCAACCTAAGATGAGCGCCAGCAGGAACGTCCCTCCCATGGTTGGCCAGACCATTTCGCACTATCGCATCCTAGAGAAGCTCGGTGGTGGCGGGATGGGCGTGGTCTACAAGTCCGAGGACACCAAGCTCCACCGATTCGTTGCGCTGAAGTTCCTTCCTGACGGCTTCGCGCCAGACTCGCAAGCTCTGATCCGCTTCGACCGTGAGGCACAGGCTGCTTCTGCCCTGAACCATCCAAATATTTGCACCATCTATGAAATCGGCGAACACAACGGTCAGCCTTTCATTGCGATGGAGTTTCTCGACGGGCAGACCCTGAAGCACCGCATATCCGGCAAGCCGCTGCCACTTGAGGAAGTGCTCGAACTAGGAATCGAAATCGCCGATGCCCTCGATGCGGCCCATGCAGGGGGCATCATCCATCGGGATATTAAACCCGCCAATATCTTCGTGACCAAGCGCGGTCATGGCAAGGTTCTGGATTTTGGGTTGGCAAAGATCAGCATACCCCGAAGTGCGACCGGCAACGAAACTACACTTGCCACTGCGGAGCTTGACCCCGACCATCTCACGAGTCTCGGCACGGCTGTAGGAACCATCGCCTACATGTCGCCGGAGCAGGTGCGAGCCAAGGAATTAGACGCACGCACGGACTTGTTTTCGTTTGGCGTGGTGCTTTACGAGGCGGCTACTGGCACGCTGCCGTTCCGTGGGGAAAGCTCGGGAGTCATCTTCAAAGCGATTCTTGACGCGGCTCCCACGCCTGCGGTGCGGCTGAATCCCGATCTCCCAGCCGAACTGGAACGAGTCATCGATAAATGCTTAGAGAAAGATCGGAATCTACGCTACCAGCACGCCTCGGAAATGCGGGCGGACCTGCAACGACTCAAGCGGGATACGGAATCCGGCAAATCGGCAGCACAAGAAACGGGAATCACAGCGACGAAGGCCGGGCGCAGCACATGGATCGTAGTTGCCACAGTCGTGCTTGTGACGCTACTCGCAGCTGTGGGCTATTTCTTCTCGCATCGTCGGAAGGGGAAACTTACCGACAAAGACACGATCATCCTCGCCGACTTCGATAACCACACGGGCGACTCGTTGTTTGATGACACTCTGAGGCAGGCATTGGCCATCCAACTGGAGCAGTCGCCTTTGTTGAATGTGCTCTCCGACCAGAAGATGACTGCAACATTGAGGCTGATGAACCACAAACCCGGAGAACGCATGACGCAGGAGACGGCACGGGAGGTTTGTCAGCGAACAAGTTCGAAAGCTCTGTTGGTGGGGTCGATTACCAGCCTCGGAAGCCACTACCTCATCGGATTGAAGGCAGCGGATTGCCAGACGGGAGATTCTCTGGGCAGCGCAGAGGTTGAGGCCGAGGGTCGCGAGAAGGTTGTGAAGGCACTCAGTGAGGTAGCCAGCACGCTGCGCGGCAAGCTGGGTGAATCACTGGCCTCGGTGAAGAAGCACGATAAGCCGCTGGACGAAGCCACTACTTCATCGCTGGAGGCACTACAGGCGTTCACCCAAGGAATTCGAACGGCACACGAGCAGGGCGATCAATATGCGCTGCCGTATCTGCAACGTGCGGTGGAACTCGACCCAAACTTTGCCCGCGCCTACGCCTCTCTGGGTGCAAGTTACATGCTTCTCGAACAGCCCAGTTTGGCAATACCTAACTACAAGAAAGCTTTCGATCTACGCAGCCGCGTGAGCGAACGGGAGAGGCTTTATATTGAAGGCATGTACTACCTGAACGTCACGGGTGAACTGGAGAAGGCGGTTCAAGTATTCACCGAGTATGTGCATGCCTACCCCAACGACGCCGATGCTCACGGCTGGCTCGGTGGGGCCTACTATGTGTTGGGCCAATGGGACAAGTCAGCGGTGGAATGCCGCGAGTCACTGCGGCTGAACCCAGATGAAGGGGACATTGCCTCTTTCCTTATAGCTGACGATCTCCTACTTGACCGATTGGATGATGCCAAGGTGGTGTACGAGCAGGGACGAACACGCAAGCTGCAGAACGGTTTCCCAGACTCCGTTATGTATGTACTTGCCTTTGCGGAGGGGGATGCCACGGGCATGCAGCAGTACTTCGACGCAAGTATGGGCAAGCCGGGGATTGAAGACATTCTGCTGACCATGCAGTCCGATATTGAAGCCTATAACGGGCACTTGCGGAAGGCGCGGGAATCTTCTCAGCGGGCTGTGGAATCCGCCCGAAAAAACGGTGCCAAGGAGACCGCCGCGCTTTGGCAGGCCTACGCTGCGTTACACGAGGCTGAGTTCGGCAATGCCGCAGAGGCTTCGAAACAGGCTGAAGCCGCCCTGTCACTGACACCGGGGCGCGATGTGCGAGTGCTGGCGGCGATGGCTCTGGCACGAGCCGGAAACACGACGGAAGCAACCAAGCTGGTGGAGAACCTAAATCAGGAATTTCCACTGGACACGGTGATGCAGAGCAATGTGCTCCCGACGATACGCGCTATGCTTGCGCTCAGCCGAGGGCAGGGCGAGCAGGCGTTAAAGCTGCTGGCAGCAACCTCCGGGTATGAGTTCGCTGTTCCGCAAGCCTTCATGAACACACAACCAGCGTTTTACCCGATCTACGTGCGCGGGCAGGCGTACCTGAAGGCCGGGCAAGGGCAACAGGCCGTTGCTGAGTTCCAGAAAATGATTGGGATGAGCTACCCGCTGGGGGCGCTCGCGCGGTTCCAACTCGGTCGCGCCTATGCCCTCTCCGTCGACACCGCCAAAGCCAAGAGTGCCTTCAAGGATTTCCTCACCCTCTGGAAAGACGCCGACCCCGACATCCCTATCCTGAAGCAAGCCAAAGCGGAGTACGCGAAGTTGCAGTGATTCCTTGCCGGATTGTGCGGCGGCTAGAGTTTGGAGGCGCGGCAACCTTGGAAAGATTGCAAGGGTGGGCGACCCGAAGACAAGGACGGACGAGCGCGACGTTGCAACGGGCTGCGTGTCGTGCTGCTGCTACACGTTCGACTAGTTTGCCTTCCGCACCACCCCGTGGATTGCCTGGGGTCCGAAGTGGTTGGCCGCAGGAGTCCCGAATACCAACGTCACGTTTGAATAGGCATTGTCTGTTCCCCCCTCAATACAAACCTGCAGCTCCGATGGTGCTGGGGAAGCGGGTGGGGGCGGGAAGGGTCCCCCATTCGCCGAAACCGTCGCCGAACCCTTTACCTCGATGATGGCGGTATAGGCAGGAGTGCCGACCGCGTTAGTAGGGCAGTCGCTGGGGTTGAAGGTGACTGTGCCACGCTTCAACTTGATGTCGTGCGTATGCTGCGATAAGGCGACGGTTCCGACGTTTGTCGAGCTCTGGCCAAGGGGTGATAATTCCATCGTTATGCTGGCTGAGAAATTGGCGCTGTCGCCGTCTTCATCCAACGTCAAGCTCCAGGGGCCGCGAACTTCATACGCCGTCATACCCCCTGATATGGGGGTATAGTCATTGATCACACCGCGGAAGTGCTTGGGTTTCTCCGACCAGCCTCTGGCCAACGCCCCAGCACCCACGACCAGCACCACAACCACGACCATGCGTACCGCCCAAGACGAAACCTTGCTCGTCATAACAGGACCTCCAGATTGGACTTTCGTTTTTGTCCGCTTTGCCGCACGGGACTCCTCCACTGGCACTGAGCGCAGAACCAAAGCGTGTATCGTTGGTCCAGGCGTGGCCACCCGGCAGCAATTCAGCTTTCACGTGCTGTGGATACACATGAACGGCATGGGCGCTTTTCGTCAAACGGCAATCCGCCGCAATGCCCGTTTGCCGCCAAATACCGTCTTTTGCCGCGCGGGGTGGAGGGAATACAATCGCGTCACCCCGCGAGCGATAGCCGGACGGATTAGGTGAACGCAATGGGTGAACCCTTACCTGGCATCCAGCCGCCCCAGAGGGACTCCGAGAAGCGCCTGGACTCGTGGAAAGAGATCGCCGCATACCTCAGCCGCGACGTGACTACCGTGCAGAGGTGGGAAAGGTGCGAGCGGATGCCCGTCCATCGCCACGTGCACGACAAGCGCGGCTCCGTTTATGCCTTAACCTCCGAGCTCGACGCCTGGCGGCAAAGCCGCCAGCCCCGCTTGGAGAACGAGAACGGCGCTCAGGCGGGTTTGCCGTTGCCTATCGAGGATGACCACACGAGAGTCGCGTTGCAGGCCCGCTGGCTTGGCGTGGCTGCGTTGGCCGTCGTCGCGGTCATTGCCATCGCTTACATCGTGTCCCGAAGTCGGACGGAGCGCACCGCCCGGCCCAAGATCACGTCGCTTGCGGTGCTGCCGCTGAAAAACCTGTCCGGCGACCCCGAACAGGAATACTTTGCCGACGGCATGACGGAAGCGTTGATCACCGAACTGGGCAAAACGGACATCCCGCGTGTGATCTCTCGCCAATCGGTAATGCAATACAGGGGCAGCAAGAAACCGCTGCAAGAGATTGCCCGGGAACTCAACGTGGACGCCGTGTTGGAAGGCACGGTAGTACGCTCTGGGAATCGGGTTCGCGTAACCGTCCACCTAGACCGGGCTTCTCCCGAGGGCCAGCTCTGGGCCAGCGCGTACGATCGTAGTGTGCGCGACATCTTGGACCTGCAGAATGAGATTGCACGCACCGTTACAGATGAAATCCAGGTCAAGCTAACGCCGCAGGAGCATGCCCGCCTGGCGAGCGCCCGGCCGATAGATCCGGAAGCACACGATGAGTACCTTCGTGGTCGGTCCGTATTGGCTGGCGGTCCGGGCCACTTGTCCAAACTTGCGAGCAAAAGGCAATACACTGAGCAGGACATTCAGACAGCGATTGCATATTTCAAATCGGCCATCGATAAGGACCCGGCTTATGCCCAGGCATACGCGGGACTCGCCGATGCCTATATTCACTGGGGGAACCCAAGTTGGGGAGGTGGTTCCCCGAAGAAGTCCTTGTCTGACGCTAAAGAGGCGGCCACCACGGCATTGAAGCTGGATCCGTCCCTTCCGGAAGGTCATTTTTCTCTGGCTCAAACTCTGCAATACGATTGGAACTGGCCTGAAGCGGAAAAAGAGTACAAGCTCGCGCTGAAGCTCAATCCCAATTACGTGGACGCCCATTTGGAGTACGGGCGATTCGTTCAGGCTTTGGGACGAAACGATGAGGCGTTGACTCAGATGCATTACGCAGATGAATTGGACCCCTTCAACATAGGCGTCAAAGAAACAGAGGCGTGGGTAACCTATGCATCGCGTCAATACGATCTCGCCTTGAAGCAGTTCGAGAACTTGGGGGACGACGATGGCCAGATAGAGATCTACAGAGAGAAGGGGATGTATCCAGAGGCCCTTGCTGCTCACGAAAGGTGGACTGCCACTGACCCATCTGAGTCCCGAGACCCGTATCCCTTAGCCGTACTGGCCAGTATCTACGGACTGCAAGGAAGGAACGATGAGGCAGAACCGCTAATCAAAGAGTTGAAAGAAACAGCCCGGCATCGTTATGTGTCCGGCTTCCTCTTCGCCGAAGTCTACGTTGGCCTCGGCCAACGCGACCAGGCAATCACCTGGCTTGAACGAGCCTACGAAGAGCATGACCAATGGATGGTTTTTGCGAACTCCTATCCGGGATTGGATCGCTTGCGCTCCGAGCCACGCTTTCAGGACCTCATGCGCCGCATGAATTTCCCGAAATAAGTCAGATGTGGTCGGTTTCTTCGCACTTTGGAAAGACGCCGACCCCGACATCCCCATCCTCAAGCAGGCCAAGGCGGAGTACGCGAAGCTGCAGTAGGGGGCAGTCGGGCCGCTCGCCAGTTTGCGGGTATGCGGGTATCCCTTAGCCTAAACTTCTAGAAAAATTGGAGAAATAATAAAGTTTTAGCCTCTTGGAATCCCGCAATACCCGCAGAAGGAGCTTTGAGGGAGCCGCCTGGGGGGTAGAAGTGCAGCCCGCCTGCCTCCTGAGGAGGTCCCAAGCGCCCCTGCAAAAGCGGTTCAGCCCTTGGCTTCGCAGGCCGCTAGCCATCGAATCAGCGCTCTGGGCCTTGGCCAGGTGGTAGTTGCCTTCCGAGCTGCACTCGATCTGGGTCTCCTATTTCATTGTCGTCTTGAACTTGCCGCTGCCTGTGACGCCGCGGTAGTGGCCATCGCCGCCGGTGAATTTGTAGGTGCCTTCAACGATCATCCCGCCGCCCGCAGCGGTGACCTTGCCCTCGAACGTTCCAGTCGTGGCCCTTATCAGGGTGGAGGCTAAGGTCACGCCCGAGGAGCGCGCCGAGCTCCGCCTCCTACGTTGAGCTAAGAAAAGAGTTACGTGACAAGGAGTCTGTCCCTGGTAAAGTGCTGGCACACCCCTCGCGGAGGAATCCGTGCTGCGAGCGATTTCAATTCTGCTTCTCGCGACGATCTTGCCGCTGTCGCTTCGCGCTCAGGGCAGCGCCCCACCTATAGCTAAGGACGCAACCGTGTCGGCTGCATCGCTGCAGGCAGCTGATGACTCGAATGGCGCGCAGGTGTCGTCCAAAATTTCGAGCGGCGACGCAACTTCTCCGAGCGCTCTCGCGCAACAATCCACTTCGCCCTCGCAGCAGAAGCCTAGGCCCAGCAAACCCAAACCCAGGCCCGATCTCGACCGCCCGCCGATCGAAGGCAGCATGGTCGGATACGTCGACAATGCCATCGTCGGATCTCAGGTCCGCATTCGCTTCGACGGAGCCTTTCACAACAATGCTCCCGATCGGGCAGAGTTCTTCTATGCACGGTACAACGGCCTAAACAATGGACCCGGGCCGAATGCGGTTGTGGCGGACCTGAATTTCCAACAACTTTACATGCGAGCCGAATATGCACCGGCCAAGCGCTTTTCGTTTTTCGCGGAGGTTCCGGTGCGTTGGATCCAGCCTCAGCTTACTGTAGCCAACGTAAACCCAAACCTGGTCCCGCCTTTTGCGAATGTGAATTCGGCCGGGCTCAGTGACGTTGCAGCTGGATTCAAATTGGCTGCGGTTGCATCTTCCAATCAATATCTCACTTTCCAGTTCCAAACTTACTTCCCTTCCGGGAATGCTTCTACAGGGCTCGGCACAAACCACTACAGCGTCGAGCCGGCCGTGCTCTACTACCGGAGGCTTTCGGATAGGGTAGCGCTGGAAGCTCAGGTGGGGGACTCGCATCCGATCGGAGGTTCCTCGTGTCCGGAGCCCTGCAATACTACCGAAGTGGGCGGGCCCAACTCTCAAGGATTTGCCGGGGACGTCTTCTTCTACGGCGCGGGCCCAAGCTACGTTCTCTATCGAGGCGAAAGCGTCCGGATCGCGCCTGTGATCGAACTGGTGGGCTGGAGGGTGCTGGGCGGACTTCAGACCAACTGTGTGCCCAGTGTGCTCGACTGCCTCAACCAGGAAGGTGCGAGCGCAGACGGGACCAACATCATGAACCTCAAGGTGGGAGCGCGCACAACAGTAGGTGTCCACAGCTCTTTCTATATCGGGTACGGGCATCAGTTGACACACGCAGTTTGGTACAAGGAGATCGTCCGAGCCGAATATCGCTACTCATTCTAGTCAGCGATGGGTCGGGCATGACAATTCTAAAGCGGAACCGTTTGGTCTCCACCGCGCGCCCCAACCAATCCCTTCACGGCTTGGCAGGTTCTTGAAATTCAAAGTTGGGTCGCTAACGCTTCGGCTTCAGTGACAGCCTGCGCTTGGTTCGGGATTCGATCCCCACCGTCATGAACTTGGCGAGGCTGCAAGAAGTGGCAATAAGACCGTCGTGCTCCACGGTACCCATTCATCGCAGAGGCTGAAGTAACCGAAATTGCATCCGGTACAAAGCTCGGCGCTAGAACCAGCGACGTGAGTAGCGGCGGATGCTTCCTCGACATGCTGAATCCCTCGCCGGAAGGCACAGAGATTCGGGTCAGAATCTCTCACGCAAGCGCCACATTCACGGCACTCGGCAGAGTCGTATTTGTCTTCCCCAACATGGGAATGGGAGTCGTTTTCACGAGTGTTCAGGATAACCAACTAGCGGTTTTACAGGAATGGCTCTCAAAGTTGAGCGGTAGCGAATAAAAGCCAACATCCGACAGTCGCGTCTACTCCTCTTTGTGCTAGCTTAAATGGGCACAAGTATGGGCCATGGAAGCTTCATTCGGACGTATAGTCGGATTACCGGACATCTGCCAAGCGGGTTTTGGGCCGATTTCACTGGTCCGATCTCCGCGTTTATTGGGCACTGGGACGCAACGCCCGAAAATCGCTTCGATCAACCGCAAGCAGTGCCAATTCCATCTGTCTTTGTGTCTCAAAGCCGAACGAAGGCTTTGCAAAAATCACTCGTTCTCGTTGTGTCCCGGATGCGGAGTTTCTCAAAGTCCCCAAGTGGTCTCTTAAGTTATCACAATCAATACGTCTAGTAGGTATAATATAGCCGTGAAAGCCTTTTCTTTGAGCAGTTCGCCGCTCTGAACACTGAAGCGCTTTGTAACAAATTATCCCCACCTCAACAGCCCGTCCAAAGATCCCGAAGGCTTGCGCTTCGTAACTCAGTGACTGTGTGTGGTTTACGTCCACTATCGTAGTGGAATAATACGTGCGGTGTATTTGAGCAACTTCTTCCTTCCCTGCCGCGTCAGGTCCCTGCGGAAGCGAAGAAATGTATCTCTGGCGGAGCTATGACTCGAACTCTTGTGCACCAGAGGCGTACGCGTCGGATGGAATCCGGGTTCTCCATGACGGAAATGGCCGTCGTGGTGACCATTATTTTGATCGTCACCGCCGCAGCGGTGATAAATATGGTCCCGTCCCTCAAGACTTCAAAATCCAACTCGGCCATGGAACTCGTCATGGGCGAGTTGCGCCGTGCCCACGAGCGGGCGATCGATGAGCGCCGAATCTATCGCGTTACACTAGTCGCCCCGCAAACGATTCAGCTCGACGTCGGACAAGTCGGAAACGTCGCTACCACGATCACCGGGAGTTCGCCCACATTCGTTCAGGCGCAAGACCCGCTCCTGCTTCCAACTGGAATTCAGTTCATCGTCGTGCCAGGCATTCCCACGAGCGCAGCGGCCACGCCTGACGGTCTCGGCTCGGGAGGCAACGCCATCGATTTTGACATCGAGAATGGTGGGGCAGGGACGCAAATCTATTTTCAACCGGATGGCAGAGCGCTGGACGGTGCTAACCGCTTGAACGATGGAGTCGTCTACGTGGCCGAACCGAACAATCTCTTTTCCAGTAGAGCTGTTTCACTTCTTGGGTCCACGGGCCGCGTCAAGGGCTGGTACCTCACGTCGGCGGGTGGCGTCAACGGGTGGAACCAATGAGCACGCCGCGCAGCAAAACGATCCGGCTTCAGTCCTTGCAGACCGGCTTTGGACTGATCGAGGCGGCCATCTCGGCGGTGGTCCTGATGATCGGCCTCGTGGCGCTCGCTGGACTTTTCAGTCAGTCACTCGCATCTCTCCAATACACTCGCGAAGATCTGATCGCAAAACAAAAAGCGCGCGAAAGTCTGGAAGCAGTCTACAGCGCTCGGAACGATGCCACCATCGGGTTCGCTGGAATCCAGAACGTAAGCAGTGGAGGAATCTTCCTCGACGGTTTCCAGCCGCTTTTCTTGGCCGGCGCGAACGGGATCGTCGGGACGCAGGGCCAATCGGGAATTCTTGACCGTCAGATCTTGCCGGGACCAGATGGCATCGTGGGAACGGCGGATGACGTAATCATTCCGCTAATCAACTTTCAGCGCCAGATCCTGATTACGCCGCTCATCGATTCCACCGGAAACGTAAGTCCCGACATCCGGCAAATCAGCGTCACCGTGCAAGTAACATCGCCAGGCCGCGCCGCCGCACGCAATTACACCGTCACCGGATATATTTCGCGCTTTCAGTGAGGACACAAGAATGGCTCGTTGCCGCAACCACGCACAACACGGGTTCACTCTGGTCGAACTCCTTGTCGCTACCGCTGTAACCGTCACGGTCATCGGTGCCGCCGTCCTCGTGTTTATGCACTCGGTGCAGACTTCGAGCCTGAGCCTCAAGCGGTCGGAAGTGCAGACCGAAGCCCGGGCGGCCCTCAGTCAAATAACCCGCGATCTATCTCAGGCGGGCACCGCGGTGCCCTTGAACGGCATCGCCATTCCTTCGCAGGGAACAGGCGGCGCAAATCCTAATTTCGCCTGCGATTCCTCGCAGTGCTACACCGGCGTCGACCCCGCCTACACGCAGGGACTTCTGTACAAAGTGACACCCGGCTACACCATCGGCCCCACGATTTCCGAGCCAAGTGACGCTATAAAAATTACCTACGTGGATCCAACCCTCGACTGGTCAGCATTTCAAGCGGCAACCATCGCCCCAAATGGCGGTAGCCTCACCATGCCGGCCGCGACGCTTCCCGCGGTCAACGATGCAGCAGTGGGCATCACGCCGGGTGACGTCATTCTTTTGCAAAACGTTTACGGCTCGGCCATAGGTGTCGCCACATCGGTCGGCGGCCAGACGATCACTTTCGGTGCGGACCCACTCAATATCAACCAGCCAGGCGCCGCTGCGGGAAACATCGCGGCACTCGCAACACCGAACTCCAATCCGGTGACGTATCCCGCAACTCAGGTTTCTCGTTTGATGATGGTCAGCTATTTCATTCAATCATTTGTCGGGCCTAATGGCCCAGATTCACGCTTGATGCGGCAGAACGGGTCCCATCCGCCGGCGCCCGTGGCGGAACACATCGAAGATCTCAAATTCACGTACGACGTCATCGATCCCATCTCCAACGCCTTAACCGCCAATTCGCCCGACGCGGTGTTAGGAAATCCCGCGGTTCCGCAGCCAAATCAGATCCGCAAAGTCAATATCAACGTTACCAGCAAGGCCGTTCGCGCGGACCTGAGCGCCGCTGCAACGACGCAGCGAGTCAATTTGACTACGTCCATCGGTCCCCGAAATCTCAGTTTCCGCGACCGCTACCAATAAAGGATTCAGGCGCATGTGCAGCTTCAGGAGCCAGTTCATGAACAACCGACAAACCTGCCGAACCCTGCACCGGTCCGAGACCGGCGTGGCGCTGGTCACCACCCTCTTGCTGCTGACTCTCTTGTCGGCGGTCGCGGTCGCGCTGGTCTATAAAGTCAACCACGAACAGCACCTGCAGGGTGCAGACTCCGGAAATACCGTGGCTTACTACGGCGCCGAAGCGGGCATGGAAAAAATGATGGCGGATCTGTCGCTTCTCTATACCCAGAAAGCCGCCCCCACCAATTGCGACATTGTAGCCCTCGAGGCTACGCCGCCGAACCAAGCCGCGGTGGGCACCACCTACCTCGAATACATTTTCAACGTTCCCCCGCCCGCCGGGGGAGGATGCGCGGCTCCCGCGACGAATGTGCAGACCATCAGCAGCGGGCCCAATAGTGGATTGCAGGCCGAGATCGTTCGCATGAACCTGCAAGTCACCGCTGATAGCCCCGCTGGCGACGAAGCGCGACTGATCCGAAACGTTGAGGTCGCCGAAATTCCCGTCTTTCAATTTGGCGTCTTCTCGCAAACCGACCTGAGTTATTTTCCTGGTCCCAGTTTCGACTTCGCGGGCCGCGTCCAAACCAACGGAAACCTCTTCCTCGCAGAAGGCGGCGGCCAAACGCTCACCTTCCATAGCCCCATTCGCGCCGCTGGCGATGTCGTTCGCGATCAATTGGCGAACGGCGCCAGCACCATTGCCCAGGGACGCACCGGCCAGGTGTTGATTCCCACCGCTCCCAATGGATGCGATGGAGGACAGCCCGCCTGCCGAAATCTTCAGGTGAATCCGAACGAAGGCAGCTCCATCGGGGGCCCCACACCGGCCTATTCGCCCACCGGAACCGGAACCGTAAATCCGCTGTGGGGTGCCTTGTCGACCTCCACCTATGCAGGCATGATCCTGAGCGGCACCACCGGAGCCACCCAACTCACTCTCTCTTTCGTCCAGCCAGGCGTCGGCCCCATTGAAATCGTGCGCCGTCCGCTCCCCGGCGAAATCTCGACTTCGCTGGTGGGCGAATCTCGGCTTTACAATCAGGCGCAAATTCGCGTGTTGCTCAGCGACAACCCTGCCGAGTTGCCGGGAGGTGCCGGCGACCCCCAAAACATCCGTCTGGCGAACGTCCGAACAAGTGCGGCGGCTCCCGATTACAGCAACGGCGTGCCAGTCGTGGGCCTGGTTGGCAACACATTTTTCGCCGAGGGCGTGAATGTGACCGACACGACTGGCGGAGTAACGACAACCAGAGTTGGTCCGGGCGGCGAGACCAACTGGACCAACGTGCCGACCACGCCTCCGCCGGCTCAAGCTACGCTAGTCCCCGTGACTGCACCAGTCCTGACGCCCACCTCCACGACGACGGGAGCGACCACGACCACGACTCAGCCTTGGAATTTGTTGGACGGATATCTTCGCGTGGAAATCCGCCAAAACGATGGAAGTTATGTCGGCGTTACCAACGAGTGGCTGCAGTTGGGTTTTGCGCGCGGTGTTACTCCTCCAAGTGCTTTTTCACCGAATACCGTGCATCCTAACGCCATCCTGCTGTTGCAGATGCAGGCCGATCGTAACGGCGACGGCATCGCTTCGGCCGCCGAGCTGGTTACCGACCCCGGAACCAACAGCGTGATCACAGGCCCTGCCACGCGCAACAATTGGTATCCCATCAACATGTACGAAGCTCGCGAAGGCGAATTCCGCGAGAACCAGCGCGTCACCACCAACTGCAGCATCGGCGGTGTCCTGAACCTGGTTGAAATTGACGTCAACAATTTGAAGCGCTGGCTGGCCGGAACAATTGGAGCCTCCGGCGGCAACACCGAATACGTCTCACAAAACGGCTACGTTCTGTATCTTTCCGACCGCCGCGGAATGATTGCGAGCCCCACAGCTGGCACCAAGAACGGCGAGTACGGCTTCGAGGATGTGATCAATCCGGGCAGCGTTACGGGCCAACCAGATGGCGTCCTGAACGCCGGCGAAGACGTGAACCAGAATGGCCTGCTCGATACCTATTCTGCGAATTTTCTCGGCCTCGGATTCGGTGTACTTCAGCCAGGAAAGCTCCCCAACACCCCTGTCAGTTGCATGAACGGCGCTCGGCCCAATTGGGTCTCTGGCCCGCGTCACGGTGTGCGGTTGGTGAATGGTGCGCTCGGCAATCTGCCGCTTCGTCCGGACAACGGTCAGGGCGGCTTTACCCTGGCAAGCGAGCAACCCGCTTACGTCTTGGGTAATTACAACGCCAACGCCGGAGGTTTCGGCGACCCACATGCCGCTGCGGCGGTGCTCGCGGATACCGTGACCCTGCTTTCCAACAATTGGCAAGACACCAGCAGCTTCACCAGTCCGGCTACCGTCGCCGGACGCAATGCCGCCACCAGCTACTATCGCTTGGCCATCGCGTCGGGGAAAAATATCAATTTCCCCCAGCCGGCCTTCGCGGGTGTCCCGCAGGACTTCGGCACGGACGGCGGCGTCCACAATTTCTTGCGCTATCTGGAAAATTGGGGCGGCCAAACGCTCAACTATGAAGGTTCGATGGTCAGCCTGTTTTACTCGCAGTATGCGACCGGCGTATTCAAATGCTGCGGCACTGTATATTCTCCTCCGACTCGTGCGTACGCATTTGATACGGACTTCCTGGATTTATCAAAGTTGCCGCCGGGCACGCCGAGGTTTCGCGACGTAGTGAACGTCGGCTTCCAGCAGGTATACTAAGGTGGAGTCTTTCGCCGATTGATAACGGCACACCCGGTTAGACTCGAACTCCCGACTCTAATTAGTGAATCACGGCGTCTTCTGTACCGCCGTTGAACACGATGGCGAGTATTAAGGCGGGACATCCTAACCGGAGACCCTTGGTCTAGTCCAGAGGCCCTGGTCACCAGCAGATGCCGCCCGAAGCTCAAGCCCTCCGAAGGCTCAATCCTCAACGCCCAGCTGCGGATACTGATGCCCGGGTGGAGGCGGATAGCTGGTAGTCCAAGAGGATCGGGGGGGGGGAGGAGGGGTAGAGGCCAAGCTGTCCCAAATAGGAGGCATAAGGCGAGTGCCGCCCCAAGAAACCCCAGATAGGCCCAGACGTTTCGTCCCGCCCGAGCAATGCGAGGTGCATTCCCCTAAATCCCGTGTTTTCAGCGTTTTACTAACACAGCGACTCTCTATAAAGGGGTGCGAGGCCCCGTAAGTTATTGTAAAGCTTTGCCTTATTTAGACAGTTGGGCCTACACCTCCATCCACTGATTGATCTCGGTATTATGGTAACCCGCCCCGGCAACTCCAGAATGGGCCGTTGGCCTAACAACTGAGCTAAGGTATTCAAAATAAGTAATTTACTGTTGGATGTGCCCTCCTTCAAGCCCCTCCGAGAACAAAGATGGCCAATTTTGATCCGCTGGCGCAAACCTTTGATTCTATGGTCCTTAGTATTAATGGTGGTCACCATTAATTACCATTAATTGTTGGCCTGCGGCAGAAATAGGCGAGTGGCCAGGAAGCGCCCGACCCACCCCCTTAAAGCAAATCCGACCTGTGCGTGGCCGTGCTGCGCGGCGGGAGGGTTGACGGCGCCAACTCCATCCCCTCCCCCAACCTCACCCCGGAATCGTCTAAAGGGGGACTAGTGGGGTGCAACTTATGCAATCTTGCATATCTCCTACCCGCCCCCTTGGGAGCCTTCCAAGCCCGTAGTTAAGTTTGCATATGTCTCACCCTGCCCTTAGTCTTACGGTTTAAGAAGCTCGTACCACTCTCTACCTTGGCACTTGCTTCGGTCGAGCTCCCAGGTCCGCTCATGGCCCTTACCTCCAGCTTTGAGGACGTCCTGGCTTTCACGGACCAAGTCGTCGACGGCCCTCTCGGAGAGTCCGAATCGCTCACTTTCAGAAACTAGCTGTTGGCGAGTTTTCGGTCCGTCCTCCAGAAGCGCGATGATTGGCGGCAGAGGCACCAACCTGAAGACGCCGGCGTCAAACCACAGGTTGCACGGCTCCGGCTTCACACCGTATCGCAGCTTGCCTACCTCCATCTGGACCTCATGCGTTCGCTTGTCAGTTCTCTTCAGCTGAATGATCGCCTCGGGGTCCTCCTTCCATTCCGAGGAGCCACGGATCATCTCGTTTGAATGAGACGAGTCATCTATTTCCCTACGTTTGCGATCATGGCGAACGAGTATTCGGCCTTCGAGGGAAAGGGCACGGAGCCTGTCGAAGAACTCGCCGACAACTCTTTCCTCTGAAGGGCTGTCTAGGCCCCGGAAGAAATCGTTGGCCGTGTCGATCATGAGAACTTGAATATCCTCCTGTCGAACCCAGTCTTCGATGACGCGAAACTTGCCCGCCAAATCCTCACGCCGCCATTTCTTGAGTAGGTCTTCGCTCATAAAATACACGTGCTCTGGAGCGTTGCCGTCGGGAAACATCTTGGATAGTCGATTCCCCATCATGACCTCATGCATCTCGGTTTCGATGATCCCGACGCGCCGCTGTCCACAAACCGGCCACCGCCTGAGAAACGGAGTGCCCATCGCAATCGCCTCCGCGCATTGAACCACCGACACGGACTTGAAGCTCTCCTCCGTCCCGTGCAAAAGCAGGATGTCTCCTGCGTTCAAAAGACCCTCAATGATTGGCTGGGGCGGGGATTTCTTGGCGAGTTCGATCAAATCCCGCGCCGTCCATGTGTCGTAGTTTCGCCGTAGCGAGTCGGGGGAACTATTTGGGCCTGGCGCTGTTTTGTTCATCGCGCCAACCAGCCGGTCTAGCTCCTCGCCGCGAACGCCCGAGAGGGCTATGTTGCTTGCCGGAGCCTCGGACCGATCCAGCGATTCAGACAACTCGGCCTTAGAATCAGGACCGGGTTCTTCAAGCGTGGCTATTTCGTCAGACATGATTCTTCCTTTCCAATCATCGGAGTTGAATTTGTTTCATTACCACCGTTGCGGGTGGCGCCGGCCCGCAACGATGGCAGGCCCTCTCGCCGGATTCGCTCGATCTCTTCGGAGGCGATGAGGACTCGCCGTCCAATCCGAACGACTCTTATTCGTCCAGCCGCGACACTTTTCCGGAGCGTCCAGACCGAGACGCCCCCGAGTAGGCTTGCTGTTTCCTCAAGGCAGTGAAGCCTCCGACCAGCGCAATCATCAAGCTTGGCATTCATGTTCTTCGTCCTTTCCGACTGCAAACTTCCCTTGCAAACGCATTTTGACACTGTTAAACTGTAAATCCAGTATGCCAGTAACGGTGCCAATAACGGTCTACGTTCCCGACGTGATCGTGGAACGTATCTCGATCGCGGGTGACGATATCCTCGCGGAGCAACTGATGGGTAAGCCCACGGAATCCTGGACAAACATCCAACTGAAGGAAGAGGCTCGCAGATTACTTGATGAGTGGGGCCGAAATTACAATTCTGAAGAAAAGCAACGTATGTACGACGCCTTGATGTTGATTATGAGGCAGGAAAAGCGGGCCCTTCCCGAGGCGGCACTCAACGAGTTCCTCACTACCTCCAATCGACCAAACGATATCGCCGCTTTTGTTCAGAAGTATGGCTTGTTCAAACGTCCTGATCGCGTTGAAAAGCCGCTCAAAGTTTCCATCGAAGATTTTCGGAAGGAGCAAAGGCGGCTACGCAGTTTGCTGGGTGTTTGGACGCCGTTAAGAGAAGGTGACACTGAAGGGGCATCTGAAACAGCTGAGGACACAGGATTCCAATTCTCCACGGACCCTCGTTTCGCATTCTCTGTACAGATATCAACGCGCTTAGCGCGCCGTACAATTCTCACGCTGATTCCCGTCCAAGATAGATTGGAGCCGGTACTTTATTGCCGCGATGTGCTTACCGGTCTATACGCACTTCTTTTTCAAGCTGTTGTCGCTGGACGCCCCTGGGCGATCTGTCCGAACTGCTCGATCGCCTTCTCCATCAAGCGCAAGGGCCAAAGATTTCACGGCGAACGCTGTCAGCAGGCTTATAAGCAGCGGCGGTATAGGAAGAACCTGAACCGAAAGAAGAAGGCAGTTCATAGAAGGAGTTAACTCATGGCAATCTTCAAGCGCGGTCGCGTCTACTGGTATCACTTCATCTTCAACGGCGTTCACATCCAAGAGAGCACGAAGCAAGGAAATCCCCGCGTCGCGCGCCAGATAGAGGCCGCCCACCGCACCTCCCTCGCAAAGGGCGAAGTGGGTATCCGCGAACGCAAAGCCCTCACCCTCGCGGACTTCCTCAAGAGTGAATTCTTGCCGTTTGTGGAATCGAAGTTCAATAAGGCCAAGCCCAGAACTCTCCGCTATTACACCTGTGGTGCAAAGACGTTGCGAGAGTCCGCCTTCGCTTCCCTCGACCTCCGAGAAATCACGGACCAGCACGCGGGCCAGTATGCGACAAAGCGAGCGAATCTTTCACCCTCTACTGTGAATTGCGGCCTTCGTACCTTGCGTCGTGCGCTCACGTTGGCAGTTCAATGGGGAAAGCTGGACCGTATGCCGAAGATCACGCTTGCGAAGGGCGAGAGACAACGGGACCGTGTGCTAGCCGAGAAGGAAGTCAATTCTTACCTCGCCGCATGCCCTCAGCCATGGAAAGACGCTGCCACAATCATGCTTGGAACGGGAATACGGCCCGGCGAAGTTTTTGCCCTGCGCTGGGAAAACATTCTGCTAAACGGTAGCGGAGGTTTGTTGCAAATCACTGACGGAAAGTCTCGCGCCGCAAAGCGGATGCTTCCTCTTGTACCTGCGGTATTCGACGCTCTCAAAGCTCGCCTGAAAGAGCAGGGGAGTCCGACACAGGGCTGGGCATTTCCTCTGGATACTCGCTCCGGCCATTTAGAGAGCGACGGCCTCGCTAAAGACCAACATGCGCTGGCCCTCAAGAATTCCAAAGTGAAGCCGTTCGAGCCGTATTGTCTGAGGCACACGGCGCTCACCAATCTTGGCGAGGCGGGCTGCGATGCCTTCACCTTGGCCAAAATCGCGGGCCACAGCAGCATCTCGATTACGCAGCGATATGTGCATCCCCAGGCCGACGCTATCGAGCGAGCCTTTGCCAAGCTGCCGGCAGCGGTTAGCACGTGAAAGGGAATGTAGCGGATAATGTAGCGGGTACCTGCTTAGATGGGTTTGTACGGGTGGGAAGGATTTGCTGAAAACCCAAGACTTACCAACCTGTCTCTATAGGGGTAAAGGCTCTGAAAAGAACTCTTAATCAGCGGGTTGCAGGTTCGAGTCCTGCCCGGCTCACCAAATTCTCAATACAACAGGGGTTTTCGGAGGACGCGAGCAAGCAGTTCGCGTCCTGTTTACCTCCAGTTCACCTTTGGACGTGCGGAGACGGCAAAGCATTTAAGCAGGAGAGAACGCGGAGGCGAAAACCGCATGCTGGAAGCAGAACCCGTCCGCATAATAGTGGAGAAGAGAAAGCGCCTGAAGGGTATGGCCCAAGAGATCGAAAGACGGCGTGATCACCAGAATCCGGATCACCAAGGGCAAGCGTACCTGATGCAAGAAAATGCCGCGTTTGCAAAGGGATGTCGCGATTGAAAACTCTGCTGATCTGCCACAAGGACGAACAACTGAATCGCGAAGCCCTCGCCGCATGGCTATATTCTCTGCGGGACCTTGTGGGTATCGTGGAACTGTCGGAGCTGCCGGCGCGGAAGAAGAAGAGAATCCAACGCGAAGTGGAACGGGTCGGGTATCTTCGATTTCTGGATGTGCTCGCGTTCCGTCTGTTCTACAAACTGCGCCTGCGCGCTGGAGATCGCGCGTGGGAACAGGACCTTTGCCGGCGATTGGTGGCCCGGTACGGGGCCGTTCCGGAGAGCGTTCCCATTCTCCGAACCGCTAGCCCGAACAGCAAAGAAGCAGAGCAGTTCATTCGCGAGGCGGCGCCCGATATCATGATTGCGCGATGCAAGGTATTGCTCGCAGAGCGCATCTTTACGCTGCCCTCGGTAGCGACGCTGGTCATGCATCCGGGTATCTGTCCGGAGTACCGGAACGCGCATGGCTGTTTCTGGGCGTTGGCCAACGAAGACACCGAGCGGGTTGGAATGACGCTTCTGAAGATCGATAAAGGCGTCGACACCGGCCCGGTCTATGGCTACTTCGGATGCGATTACGATGAGATCGGCGAATCGCACATCGTCATTCAGAATCGCGTCCTGTTCGATAACCTTGACGCCATCGGGCAAAGGATCAAAGAGATTGTCGAAGGCACGGCGAGGCCTGTGGATACAACGGGAAGGAAGTCGGCCATGTGGGGACAGCCATGGCTGACCCGGTATCTCGAATGGAAACGCAGAGCCCGCCGGAAGAAGCAAGTATGAGCATCAGCCTTCTTCCTGCGTCGCTGATGATCTCCCAGCGGTGTTTCGCCATGATGCAGAGAATAGGCGGATGGCCGGGCTTCCGCGCATCTATGCGTGTGCAACGAATGCGGACTGCTGAGCTGGTGCCGGTGCCGGTGAATGGCGCGTTTTACAGAACCAGTCCTGAAAAATCAGCACATCCCACAGCGGATGTTGCCAGTTCCGCGCGCCGGAAAGATGTTCCTGCCATTTGCTTCTGACCACTTCTGGCGCAAACAGCCCGTTGCGTTTCAGGCTTTCCATGGACAGCAGGTCTTCAGCCCATTCCCGCAGCGGCCCACGCAGCCATCGGTCAATGGGGAGTTCAAAGCCCATCTTCGGACGCGCAACAAGATCTGCAGGGACGTATTTGTGAAGCACTTGCCGCAGAATCCATTTGCCAACACCATCCCGGATCTTCAAGTTCAGCGGGAGTTTCCAGGAGAACTCCACTAATCGATGATCCAGGTAAGGCACGCGAGCTTCCAGGCTCACCGCCATGCTGGCGCGATCCACCTTGGTGAGAATGTCGTCAGGAAGGTAGTTGCGCAGATCGGTCAACATCATCGCTTCTTCCAGGTTTGGCAAGCTGCGGGCATCTCTCAAGGACTGGCGCACCGTATCCGGCTCGATGGAGTTCAACACGACCTGTGCGGGATCATTCCAATGGGAGAGCGTGCGAAGATAGATGGCTTCAGGGTCTGCCGAGGTGAGGTAGCTGGCCAGCTTCTGGGCCTTCTCTCCCGGGGTATTGAACTGGAATCCCTTGGGTGTCACGCGCTGAAGTAAATGGGCGATGCCGTCAATCGTGGCGGGGGAAACCGCCTGGAGCAAATGGGCGGCCGCGCTGCGCGCCGATGGCGGCAGCAGATTCATCGACCGCCAAAGCCGCCTGGTAAAAAGATAGCGATTGTAGCCGCCAAAGAGTTCATCACCGCCATCGCCGGAAAGGCTCACCGTCACGCTGCGTCGCGCGAGCTTCGAAAGGAGATAGGTAGGAATCTGACAGGCGTCGGCGAAGGGCTCGTCATACATTTCAGGCAGCAGCGACACCACGTCGAGCGCATCCTGGGGTGTGAGATAGAGCTCGGTGTGCTCTGTTCCAAGATACGCGGCAACCTTCCTGGCGTGAGCAGCTTCATTGTATTCCGCCTCATGAAAGCCGATGGTAAAGGTTTTCACGGGGCGGCTGCTCTGCGCCTGCATCAGCGCCGCCACGGTGCTGGAATCTATTCCCCCAGAAAGAAAGACGCCCAAGGGCACGTCGGCAATCATGCGCAACCCGATTGCGGAAAGCAGCCCTTTCTCCAGCTGCGCAATCGCCTCTTCATCGGATATCTTCAGCGGAGCGTTCGTGCCTTCACGCGCAACGTTCTCGGCCGACCAGAACCGGTTCGACACGATTTCCCCATCCGTGATGGAGAGCGTAAGCACACATCCTGCCGGTAATTTGTAGATACCCTCGTAAATGCAGTGTGGCGACGGCACGTAATTGTGGCGCATGTAGAGCGCCAACGCGTTGCGATCGATCTGTCCGTCAAAGCCAGGATATTCCCGGATGGCCTTCAGCTCCGATGCGAAAACGAACGCGCCATCAACATGCCCGTAAAACAACGGCTTGATTCCCACACGATCGCGGACCAGGTGCAGCGTTTTTTGCTCAGCGTCCCATAGCGCGAAAGCAAACATTCCCACAAAACGCTGGATCGCCGCATCCAGACCCCAACGCTCGATGGCCGCCAGCATGACCTCCGTGTCGGAATGGCCGCGCCAGTTCTCTTGGCCCATCTCCGCGCGAATGTCTTCAAAGTTGTACACTTCGCCGTTGAAGACGATGGTGTAGCGCCCGAATTTGGAGACCATCGGTTGATGGCCTTGCGGCGAAAGATCTTGAATGGATAGCCGCCGGTGCACCAGCGCGATCCCCGTGGCCGGGTCGTAAAAACTGCCAGAGTCATCCGGGCCACGATGCGCCAATGCCCTCCCCATATGGGCAAGGGTCTCCTCCGGATGCTCCGAACCACGTTTCGTACGCCAGAAACCGGCAATGCCGCACATCGTTGGGATCCCAAGACACAACTGGGGACATGCGGGGGGGCAGGAACCGCGTGAGGTGTCACTAGATCACGTTATACGGCAATTGTAAATGTTATTTTACACAGTTCCTTAATCGCTGGAAGCCCGGTCTTCGGGGCCCGTATAATCCAACAGACCGTATGTCCAGGACAAGAATCGCCTATTTCATCGGGCATCTCGCGACGGGAGGCGCAGAGAGCCAACTGATTGAACTGTTGCGTTATCTCGACCGCGCGCGGTTCGAACCGTCCCTCATCCTTTTAAGAGATGAGGGGGCCGAGCGGGCGGCAAACCTTGTAGGTCATGTCTACTCCATTAAACCCAGCAAGGGCGAGAGTAATGTCCTGGGCTCTATTGCTAAAATCGTTGGGGCGCTGAGAGAGATCAAGCCTACGATCCTCCACGCTTTGCTGCCGGAGCCGTGCATCCTGGGCTTTGCGGCCGCCAGGCTATGCCGCGTCCCGATCCTTCTTGGCAGCCGGCTGTCGCTCGTGGACTGCTACCGGCCCAACCACTCACGGCTGGTAGTAGCTGCCGACCGCCTGGCCACCACCGTTTCAACCCGGATGATTGGCAATTCGATGGCAATCGTCAAGGAGCTCGAGATCCTGGACAAGGCCCCGCCCTCAAAGATCAGCCTTATCTACAATGGCATCGACTCCGAACGGTTTAACCCTGCCATTCATTCCTCTGTAAGAGCCGGACTTGGATGGAATTCCGGGCACATGGTCTTCGGATGCGTGGCCAACTTTTTCGACTATAAACGACAGACTGATCTCGTTGCTGCGGCGGAACACGTTGTCCGCAATTTTCCACAGGCACGGTTCCTTCTCCTGGGAGAAGACCGAGGGACCATGAGCAAGGTCAGGCAGGAAATTTCGCGCCGAGGCCTCGACGATTTTTTCGCCATCCTGCCCGGAAGACCCGACCCGGAAAACGTATATGCGGCCATTGATGTCTATGTCTGCACCTCAGACACGGAAGGGTTTTCCAACACCATCCTGGAGGCCATGGCTTGTGGCAAGCCGGTCATCGCCACCGACGTCGGCGGCAATTCGGAGGCTGTCATGGATGGACAGACCGGCTTGATCGTTCCTCGCCGTTCTCCCGACGCGATTGCCTCTGCTGCCGGCACCCTCCTTCAATCTCCCGAGCGGCGGCGCAGCATGGGGAATCTGGGTCGAAAGAGGATCGAGGAGCGATTTTCCGTCAAAACAATGGTGGCTGCGCATGAGGAACTCTATGCACAGGTCCTGGCGCGGCCCGGCAAAATGCTTCCACCCAAGTGAGCTTCCTGTGTCACCGTGAGTGCCTGGAGTCTTTTCCCCGTGCGGATTTCCAGTTCTGCCTGGCTCACCACTTTTTCCGCACAACATCTGCATTACCAGCAATTTACACGTCCGCTTGAAGTCCGCTCCGAAAGCCAATCCCGCCGCGGGCCGCGAAGTTGTACTGGACAAAGAAGGCGTCCCAGTGTTGAATGCGGTCGCGCCTCTCGATTTTAGCGAGACCTCACGGACCGTGCGTTTGCGCTGTTCGGCATCCCGCAACGCAAACCGGCCCGGTCCACGTCTGACATGGGTAGAAGGAGACTTTCTCGATGGCCGAGTCTGAAGTAAATCTAGCTAAGACCTACGACGCGGTGGTGATCGGATCCGGCGCCGCAGGCGGGATGGCGGCACACGTCCTTACCAGCCAAGGCTTGCAGGTCTTGCTGCTCGAAGCAGGAAAGAAACTCCCCGTCGAACAGGAATTACGGTCCATGGAGTGGCCTTACGACAACGCCTATCGTGGAGCGCTCCCGCCGGACCGCCATTCTCTCAGCTTCAATGAGTACACCATTCGCAGGCCTCCCTACGGTCCCGGCTTTGAGAAATCCAAGCATCTGCACAGCTATGTCGGCGACACCGACTACGTGAAGAACATTGTTGTCGATGAGCGCGAGAATCCCTTCACCGGCACGAATTACGCCTGGGTTCGCGCGCGGTGTCTCGGGGGAAAAACGAACATCTGGGGACGCCTCGCGCTGCGCCTCTCCGACTACGACTTCAAGGCCAAGAGTCGCGACGGCTTCGGGGAAGATTGGCCCATCAGCTATAGCGACATCGCCCCTTACTACGACAAGGTGGACCTATACTTAGGCATCACCGGCGTGAAGGAAAACCTGCCGTACCTTCCCGACAGCATATTTCAGCGCCCCACCAAGCTGAACTGTGCCGAGGTCACACTAAAGCAGAGCCTGCAGAAAATGGGCCGCGTCCTTACGCAATATCGTGCGGGCGTTACCAGCGAGGGCCTCAAGCACAACAAATATCGCAGCCGTTGCTATGGGCGCGGCGCCTGCGAACGCAAGGGCGGCTGCGACATTCATGCGGCATTCGACTCTCCCACCGGCTTGATCTACCCGGCTATGGACACGGGCAACTTGACCCTGCGGACCAACGCGGTCGTCCGCGAAGTAACGGTCGATCCCCAGACCGGCAAAGCCACCGGCGCGCACTTTATCGATTCCGAGACGATGAAGGATTACTCTGTCCGCGCCAAGGTCGTCATCGTAGCCGCCTCCACGCTCGAGTCCGCTCGCCTTCTCTTGCTGTCCAAGTCGCGGCTCTATCCCAACGGATTGGCGAACTCCAGCGGTCACGTCGGCCACAATTTCTGTGAACACATCATGGGCCCCGGCGTCGCAGGCCGGGCAAAGGATCTCGTCGGGAAGCCGCCTACGCTCGATGACGGCCGGCCCGGAGGTTTTTACCTCACCAGGTTTCGCAACCTTGCGGAGAAGCACCCTAACTTCATCCGCGGCTACGGATTCGAAGGCGGCAGCGGCAGTGTCATGTTTCCTCATGGCGCGGACTCGCACGGTTTTGGCGCCTCTTTCAAGGAAGAAGTCCGAAAAAACCAGGGCGCGTACATCGGCATGGGCGCCTTCGGCGAGGTCTTGGCGCGCTACGAAAACTATGTGGACCTCGATCCCGTGGTGAAAGACAAGTGGGGAATCCCAGCCTTGCGTTTTCATTACAAATTCGGCGACAACGAGCACCGTATGGCCGAGGACATGAAGGAAACAGCCCAGGAAATGTTCGAGGCCGCGGGCTTCGAGATCGTCAATGTCCGCGGCCGGGTCCTCACCGAGGGCTGGTCCATCCATGAGCTCGGCACGGCTCGTATGGGAAGCGATCCAAAGACTTCCGTTCTGAATCAGTTTCAACAATCGCACGACGTCAAGAACCTGTTCGTGGTCGATGGCAGCGCTTTCGTCAACGCCAGTTGTCAGAATCCCACCTGGACCATCATGTCTTTGTGCTGGCGTTCCTGCGACTATCTGGCGGACGAACTCCGCAAAGGGAATCTGTAAGGAGCGGCCATGTCGACAAACGATCCCATGAATCTGAGACACGATCGCCGCCAATGGCTGAAAGCCTCTGCTACGGTTCTCGGCGCGTCGCTCTTACCGCTGCCGGCCGTGCCCGCGGAAACGCCGCAAGCGAAAACTTCGCCGCCCGTGCCGGAGGCGAAGACCGCCGAAACCAAATCCACGGCTCGCTTTTTCAGTCCCAGCCAGCACCGTCTCGTCGAAGAGTTGTCAGAAACGATCATCCCCGCAGACAGCCACTCCGGCGGCGCAAAGGCCGCCAAGGTTGCCGACTACATCGACCAAGTTGTCCGCGAAAGCACCGATGACCAGCAGCGAGCGCTCTGGCGCGAAGGGCTCCGTCTGGTCGATCTGATGAGCCAGCACTACAACGGAAAGTCTTTTGTCGACGCCGGCTCCGAGGAACGCATCGCCGTCCTCACCGTTCTTTCGGACAACGACTCAGATGACCGATCTTCCTGAAGTTCGCTTTTTCCACGAGCTCAAACGCCTGACCGCCAGAGGCTATTACACCTCGAAGATCGGCATTCACGACGAACTCGAATACAAGGGCAATCGAATTTTGCAGGAATATGCGGGCTGCGACGACCAACCGCCGGCAGCGAAGACCTGAGGCTTCGCAGCCTTGATTGGGTGGCACAGCCATTTCTGGCTGTGCGTCGGAGGGTGCCCCAGGTTCGCCGTTTGAACCTGGGTGGGTTTGAAGAAAGTTTGTTCCAGGGAGCGAGATGGAGAACAAGGGCCGGGTGAAGGTCGGCATCATCGGATCGCAATTTCAGGCGGATATCCACGCCGCGTCGCTCCAAATCATGCCGCATGAGGCGGAAGTCGTCGCGATTGCGTCTCCGACACCAGGTAACGCCGCTGCACTCGCAAAGCGATTCGGCATCCCGCGCGTATTCACGGATTACCGCGAGATGCTGAAAGAGCGCGACATCGAGATGGTCACCATCGCTGCTCCGAACAGCCTGCACGCGCAAATGACCAAAGACATCGCCGCCGCCGGCAAGCACATCGTTTGCGAGAAACCCTTGGCGATGACCATGGAAGAAGGCGAAGAGATGATCGCGGCCGCCAAACATCACGGCGTCTTGCTGATGTACGGCGAAGAGCTTTTCTTCACTCCAAAATATCTGAAAGCCAAGGAAATGGCCGACGCCGGTGCGTTCGGAAAAGTTCACCTCGTAAAGCAAAGCGAGAAACACTTTGGCCCGCATAGCCCATGGTTTTGGGACGTAAATCGCTCCGGTGGCGGCGCGTTCATGGATCTCGGTTGCCATGGCATCGCGTTTTGCTACTGGTTCCTCGGGCGCTCCCCGATTACCTCCATTTACTGCCAGATGGGAACTCACGTTCACAACGGCAAGACCAGAGCCGAAGATGAATCGCTGTGCATCCTCGAATTCGCCAATGGCGTCGTGGGACTGATTGAAAACAGTTGGGCCCGGCGCGGCGGCATGGACGACCGCATCGAGGTTTTCGGAGAGGCTGGCGTGACCTACGCCAATCTGCACATGGGCAACGCCCTGCCCACCTTCAGCGAAAGCGGCTATGGCTACGCGGTCGAAAAAGCGCCGACTACGAAGGGTTGGACCTACCCCGTCTTCGAGGAACTCTGGAATTACGGCACGCCGCAAGAGCTGACGCACTTCGCGCGTTGCGCGCGCGGAAAGGAAACTCCGCAAGCCACCGGAGAAGACGGTTTGGTTGTCCTGCGCGCGCTTTACGCGGGTTACGCCTCGGCCGGCGAAGGTCGCAAGATTTTGTTCCCGTACCAGCCGCCGCCCGGCGTGAAAAAGCCCATCGATCTTTGGCTCAACGGCCCCGCACACCGCCAGGCCGCCGCCCAATGAGCCAAAAGTTGATGAGCCAACAAGTCTTCATCTGTTTTTCCACTGAGCTTTGGTGTGACTCGGTCGTTTGAGAGGTGATTGCGTGCTCTTGCAAATGAGATTTCGTCTGTCCGTGATGATGTTCCTCGAATATTTTATTTGGGGCGCCTGGTACGTCACGCTGGGAACCTGGCTCGGGCAGCAATTGCACTTTTCCGGGCAAGACATCGGTCTGGCCGCCGGCACCACCGCTCTCGGCGCCATGCTTTCCCCCTTTCTCGTCGGACTGATGGCCGACGAGTTGTTCGCCAACCAGCGCCTGCTCGCCGCGCTCCACGGAGTCGGCGGAGTTCTCCTCTGGCTCGCTTCCACGCAAAAGACCTTCGGCCCGATGTACTTCGTTCTCCTGATCTATTCGTTGTGCTACATGCCCACCATGGCGCTGACGAACGCGCTCGCGTTTCGGCAAATGAAAGACCCCAAGCAGGATTTCGGATCGATCCGCGTTCTGGGCACCGCCGGATGGATTGTCGCCGGGCTGCTGATCGGCTATATGGGCGTGGAATCGACCGCAGTTCCGGTTCGCGTGGCTGCTGTTTCGTCGATCGTGATGGCCATCTACAGCCTCACGCTGCCCCACACGCCGCCGTTGCGCTCCGCGCACGGATTCAAGCTCAGCAATATCTTTCCTGCGGAAGCCTTCAATCTTTTCAAGGATAGGAACTTCTCCGTTTTCGCTCTCGCTTCGTTTCTAATCTGCATTCCCCTTCAGTTCTACTACACGTTCACAAACCCATTCCTGAATGAAATTGGAGTGCAGAACGCCGCCGGAAAAATGACCATGGGGCAGATGTCCGAGTTGCTGTTCATGGTCACGCTGCCGTGGTTTTTCCGCCGCCTCGGCGTGAAGTACACGCTTATGCTCGGCATGTTCGCGTGGGTGGTGCGCTACATTTGCTTCGGCACCGGGAACAGCGGCAGCCTCGTCTGGCTGCTTTATCTGGGAATCGTTCTCCACGGAATCTGCTACGACTTTTTCTTTGTTACCGGCCAAGTGTACGTAGATCAAAAAGCACCGCAAGCGTTGCGCGCAGCCGCGCAAGGGCTGATCACCTTCATCACCTACGGTATCGGCATGTTCATCGGATCGTGGATTTGCGGCCGCGTCGTGGACATCTACGTGAAGACTTCGCCGTCCGGCGTCGTGCTCCACGACTGGCGTTCAATCTGGGTGGTCCCGGCAATCGGATCAGCTTTCGTCCTGCTCCTGTTTTGGGCGGGCTTCCGCAATGAAGAACGCGCACCCAGTTAACCTTGAGCGTCAGCTGGCCGTGTTGGCGTTTGAAACGAGCAGAATCGCCAGAAGATAGAACAGGAACATCAGACCGAGATACGTCTTGGCTTGCCGATTGGCGCCCTGAAATTCCTTCCAGGCCAGCACACCCCACAGCGCAGCGACCATCGGCGCCGACTGCCCGATGGCGTAAGAAATGGCGACCCCGGAGAATCTTGCGGCCACCAGATTGAACACCATCCCAAGGCCCCAAATGCAGCCGCCGATAAGTCCAAGCAAATGACCCACACTGGGCCCCCGGAAGAAATCCCCAAACTGCACTGGCTCACCGACGAGCGGCTTCCTCATGAAATAAATATTCCAGATGAAACAAGAAAGCAGCGCGCCGAGAGTCAAGAAGACGCTGACGCTGTACGGGCCGAGCGTGTTTCCTTGCGTCATCGAGCGCGTGACGAAAGGCGCCCAAAGCCCCATCAGCACGCCCGAAACAATACACGTGATGATGCTCTTCTTGGAGACAGATCGATTCGTCGCGGAGAGATTGCCGTACGCTTTGCCATCCAGAACCACCGCAATCACCGCACAAAGTACGCCCGCCGCCAGCACGCCCGCGTTTCCCTTTGGTTGCAGAATGTAGCTCGAGACGACGCCCACCACGAGAGCGATGCCGATGGAAACCGGAAAGGCGATCGCTAGTCCGGCCATATCAATCCCCGCCACCAGCAAGAGATTCGCCAAGTTGAACACCGCGCCACCTACCAGTGTCGAGACGATGTTGGAATTATCCGCGGCGTGAACGTTGTTCAGAAAGCTGGAAGCATCGCCCGTCGTGCTGCCCAGCGTGAACGCCAGAATCACCGAGATCAGAAAAATTCCCAGCGCGTAGTCCCAGTAAAACAGCTCAAAACGATAATTCTTGACGCCTTTGTAGGTGTTGGCCCAAGAACCCCAGCAGATGGCGCTCGTAATCATCATCAGCAGCGCCAGGGCAAAGCTGTGTGGCACGAACATCGGGCTGGCTCTCCTTACAACTATAGAAAACAGATGCGACGCCGGATCCCGCAGGCTTCCGCTCTGCACGACGCCACAACGCCGCGGAAAACGCTTCGAAGCTCGTGCCTAGAACGAAGATTCCTCTGGATGCTGCGACTTGATGAGGGCCACGACTTCACTCAGTCTGCCCATCGCCCGCGCTCCCACCTGCGTGCAGCAAATCGCCGCACAGGCGTTGGCGAACAGCCCGACTCTCCGTTGGTCCCAGTTCTGCAACAGCCCGTAGGACAGACCGCCCATGAACGCGTCACCCGCGCCGGTACTGTCCACGACCTTCACCTTGAACGCAGGAACGTGAGCCAGCTTCCCCGCGCTCGCAATCAGCGAGCCCTCCGCACCCATCGTGACCGCCACCACTTTCGGCCCCAGCGCCAACAGCTTAACCGCGATTTTTTCGTAATCGGTTTCGCCGGTGATCTCCCGGGCCGCCGCTTTACACGGTTTAAGCACATCCACCAGTCGCAACGCCGAGAGCAGATCCTTCTCCGCGCCAAGCTTCGCATGCGCAAAGTAGCTCGGCGCAACATCCAGATCGAAAATGACGCGGACGCCCGCTTCGCGAGCCACCTCCATCCCTTCCTTGATAGGCGGCAAGGGAAGCTGCGAGGCCTCCGTATGAAAATGTTTGGCCGTCTTGATCTGCGGCGCGAAGCGGCTGCGCACTTGCGCTGCGGACAGTTTTCCGTTGATGTTCGGAAACATGTAGATGCACCGCTCGCCCTGCGCGTCTACAGGAATCCACGTGAACGTCGATTGCTCGCCCTTGACGATTTCAATTCCCGAGAGGTCCAGCCCGTCGTCCGCGAACGCCTTGGTGATCAATCGCCCGCTCTCGTCGTCGCCGATCAATCCAAGCCAGCCCGCGCTCGCTCCCAGCCGCGCCACCTGCGTAAGATTGTTGCCGGTGACGCCTCCCGCGTGAATTTCCAGCCGATCCGCATTGATCTTCTCGTCCGCCCCCAACAAGCGAGGAACAATCGCGAAATAGTCGATCCCACAGCTTCCAATTCCGACGACTTGGGCGGTCTGGGGCATCTCTCTCCTCAATCTCACTCTTCAATGCAAATAGTTGAATTCTCTAGCCGGGAACCAACCAGATTTCTGCGTAGGAATGCGCACTGCGCCCGCGACCCATGCAATTCATCGATTTCGATGCTGATAGCCGCGCCAGCTTATCACAGGTTGCGAGGCGCTCGATGCGTTCCCCGGACAACACGGAGTAGGTGCATCGCAACTCCCCGGAACCGGACTATACTATCCGGTTTGCAGGACTGCTTCCTGCACAAAGGCGGCAACCATGGAAATCGAGCGGCGTGAATTTCTCAAGACCACGGGAAAAGCGATAACCGTGGGCGCGGCTACTTTGGCGCTGGGTGGCAAGATTCTCGGCGCAAATGATCGCGTCCGCGTGGCAATTTGCGGAGTGCGAGGTCGCGGCAACGATCATATCCGCGGCTTCACGCATGTCCCGGGAACCGAAATCGCCGCTCTGTGCGATATCGATGAAAGCGTGTCCAGCCAGCGCCTCGGCGAAATTGAGAAGCTGGGTCTGCCAAGGCCGAAATCCTACGTCGATGTTCGCAAGCTGCTCGAGGACAAAGAGATTGACGCCATCTCCATCGCCACTCCCAATCATTGGCACTCACTCATGGCCATCTGGGCCTGCCAGGCCGGCAAAGATGTCTACGTCGAAAAACCGTGCTCGCACAACTGGTTTGAAGGACGCCAACTCGTGCGTGCCGTCAAGAAGTACAACCGCATTTGCCAGCACGGCAGCCAGTCGCGATCCAACCCCGGCATGCTGGAAGCCATTGGGCATCTGAGTGACGGCACCATCGGCGAGGTCTACATGGCCCGCGCGGTTTGCTACAAGTGGCGGGCATCGATCGGTCACGCTACGCCGGAACCCGTTCCCGCCGGCGTCGACTACGACCTCTGGACCGGCCCCGCGCCGCTCAAGCCCTTTACCCGCAATCGCTTTCACTACAACTGGCATTGGATCTGGGACACCGGCAACGGGGAAGTCGGCAACCAGGCCATCCACGAAATCGACATTGCGCGCTGGGGTCTAGGCGTTCGCTTCCCGGTCTCGGTCTCCGCCATGGGTGGACACTTCATGTTCCAGGACGACCAGGAAACGCCCAACGTCTTGAACGCCACCTACTATTTCGACGCTCCCGACGGCAAGCGCAAGATGATGGAACTCGAAGTCCGCCACTGGATCACCAATCACGAAGCCGAGATCGGCACCGGCGCCTACGGCGCCAGCGGCGTGCCCCCCGCCGGACTCACCGCCGACGCAAACAAAAAGCCTGCCGACAAACAGCAGTCCTTCGGGCCAAAAGACGCAAAGACCAACACCATCGGCAACATTTTCTACGGATCAAACGGCTATCTCGCCATCGATGGCTACGACGCCTACAAGACGTGGGTAACCGATCAAGTCGAACCCGGACCGCACGGCAAGGCCTCCGCCGACCACTACGCGAACTTCGTCGATTGCGTCCGCAGCCGTCGTGCCCAAGACATTCATTCGCCGATTGAGGAAGCCCACATCTCCGCGACCCTGGTGCATCTAGCCAATGCCTCGTACCGCCTAGGCCGCACCCTGCAATTCGATCCCGCGCAGGAGCAAGTCACCGGCGACGATGAAGCCAATCGCCTCCTCCGCGGCACCTATCGCGCCCCATACATTGTCTCGGAACAGATCTGACCTCCCGAGGCTCAACGGCATTCGCCTAGTAACCCCAAACCACTATTGACATCTGGTTACCCCTGTGCTATCCTGTTATCAATGTGCGGGAGGCGGGGCACGCCGAGCGAAACCGGCGGTCCTGGCACAAGACAGAAGGCTGCTCCATGCCTCCGCAATTCGCTCCCGCCATCCTTTCCTTCCAATCCCTCCGCCCCGATCCTCAAAGGCTCTCAATGGCCCCCACGTTGTCTCGACTCTTTGTTTTCATACACTTACAAACTCATTTTCTGACAACTCCTTTCCTTTCATATTCATACAAAATACCCCCCGGGGGTGGGGGTGCCAAAAGCGAAGATCAGGCGAAACCACATGCCCAACGTCCCACGTTTCAACGTCCTAACATGCTAACGTCTTTAGAATCACACCCTTGCGCCATAGCACGAGCTAAGTCCAATGGAATCAAATCCTTGTGCAAAAACCCCGGGGGAAGGGGCCTAGCCAACCAAAACCCCATGCCAAGAAAAGAACGACGCGTCATTCGATCCTTGGCATCACCGGCCGTCTCTTTACCTCATTACTTCCTTATCTCATTACCTCTCGCACCCTGCCCACCGTTCTTGACGGGCCCTGGCACCGATGTTAGATTTTCGTTTCCACGCAGCGAAACACGGGGGCATCGCCTGAGCAGGCCTAGGAAGAAACGTCGGTCCGTCGATCTTAGCCGACGCCAATTCCTCCTCCAGTACGGCCAGGGAGCTTCGCTGGCGTTTCTTCCCGCGGGCCTCGGCTGGCCCTCCCTCCATCCCTTTGTTTCTCAGGAACCCTCCCCGCCGTTGAGCGAGTTTCACGTGCATCCTCACTATCGAGCCCCAAGAGGGCTCGACGCCCTGCTGCGGAAGGTCCAGGCCGGGACCGACGATTTCGTCACGGAGAAATACCAGGACCAAGTCGCAGCGGTTTTGAGAGAGTGGAGCTTCCAACTCCTGGAGTCTCCGCAGAAAACAGTTGCCCTCGAAAAGGTGATGACCTCGAACTTCTCGGGCGCCTCCCCGAAGGCCACTGCTTCGCAGCCCGTGCGCGCCGGATCGACTCTCCAGGTCTCCCAGATGAAGTTCTCGCGAGTAGCGCTTCTAGGGCGCGAAGCCTTCCTCGAGGAATGGCGTTCCGTTACGAACTCCTTCTCCAAGATCGTCACCGCTGAATTTCAAGTGACCAGTATCCGCACCGAGTCTCCCTCACCTTTGTCGGCCGGACTTCCCGCTTTGCTTCAGACCCGCGTGCGTTTCGAGCTAGTAGGCACCGGGACCGACTTCTACCGCGAACAACGAGTGGGGAACTGGGAGCTCGACTGGGAGCTGCTTCCTTCGGGCGAAGTTCAGCTCCGCAAGTGGCTCATGCTTGACGAAACGCGCAGCCGCTCTTTGGCTCCGGTATTCGTGGATATTGCCTCGCAAGCCTTCGCCGGCAATCCTTCCTACGCTTCCCAGTTGATCCCCGGCACCGACTACTGGCGAACGGTTCTCGACGGGGCCTGCGGCATCGACATCTACGGCCACAACGGCGTCTCCTTTGCTGACATCGACGGAGACGGGTTCGACGATCTCTACATTTGTCAGCCGGCCGGGCTTCCCAACCGCCTTTTCCGGAACCGCGGCGATGGAACCTTCGAAGACATCACCGCGATTTCCGGTCTGGGAATTCTGGAGAATACCGCTTGCGCCCTGTTTGCGGACTTTGACAACGACGGCCGTCAAGACGTCATCGTCGTGTGCACCAGCGGTCCGCTGCTCTTTCTGAACCAGGGCGGCGGGAAATTCCACGCAAAGCCCGATGCCTTTCAGTTCGCCAGTCCTCCGCAAGGCGCTTTCACCGGAGCTGCGGTTGCCGATTACGACCGCGACGGCTGGTTGGACGTTTATTTCTGCTTGTACGTCTATTACCAGGGCACCGACCAATACCGCTACCCCTCGCCCTATTACGACGCGGAGAATGGTCCCCCAAACTTCATGATGCGCAACAATCGAGATGCGACTTTTCGTGACGTTACGCGCGAGTCGGGCCTCGATCGGAACAACACGCGCTTCAGTTTCTGTTGCGGCTGGGGCGATCACAATGGTGATCAATGGCCGGACCTCTACGTCGTCAACGACTTCGGCCGCAAAAATCTCTACCGCAACAACGGCAACGGCACCTTCACCGACGTCGCCCCAGAGGCCGGCGTGGAGGACATCGGCGCGGGAATGAGCGTTTGCTGGCTGGACTACGACAATGATGGCAAACAGGATCTCTACGTCGCCAACATGTGGACCGCTGCCGGCAATCGCATATCGGCGCAAGACCTCTTCCAGAAAAATGCCAGCGAGGAAGCCCGGGCTCTCTATCGTAAGCACGCCATGGGCAACTCCCTGTTTCGCAATCGCGGCGATGGCCGCTTTGACGATACCGGTTCAGAGTCGGGGACGACGATGGGCCGCTGGTCCTGGTCCAGCGACGCCTGGGATTTTGATCACGACGGCTTCCCCGATCTCTACATTGCCAACGGCATGATCTCTGGAACCACGCGGGAAGACTTGAACAGTTTCTTTTGGCGGCAAGTGGTCGCCAATTCGCCGAAAACGTCCACGCCCAACCATAACTACGAGCAGGGCTGGAGTGCCATCAACGATCTCATTCGCTCCGATGGCACCTGGAGCGGCTTCGAGCGCAATGTTTTTTACCAGAACAATCGGGACGCTACGTTTTCCGACGTTTCGGGAATCGTTGGACTGGACTTCATCGAAGACAGCAGGTCGTTTGCCCTCGCCGATTTCGATCACGATGGCAGGGTGGAAGTGATCTTGAAGAACCGCAACAGCCCGCAGTTGCGCGTTTTGAAAAATGCAATGGCGGAGCTAAGCCCGGCCATCGCATTTCGCCTCAGCGGCAAAAAGAGCAATCGCGATGCGATCGGAGCATCGATTACGGTCGAGACCCCATCGGGCCGCCAGACCCGCTTTTTGCAAGCCGGATCGGGGTTTCTTGCTCAACACAGTAAGGAGTTGTTTTTTGGTTTGGGAGAAACAAAAGGACCGCTAACCGCTTCGATCCGCTGGCCGAGCGGATTCGTGCAGAATCTTCGCGACCTCCCCGTCAATCACCGCATCTGGGTGGAAGAAGGCTCAGCGCCCTCGCGTAGCGAACCCTTTAAGGCCTCGTCACCGGCTTCTGCCCTTGCAGTTGCCGCTCTTGTTCCTGAAATGCAGCCGCTCCCCGTTTCGGTGGAAACCTGGTTGCTTGCGCCGGTAGCGGCACCCGATTTTTCTCTTCCTGATCTCGCTGGACGCGTGGAGAAACTCTCCGCTCGGCGTGGCAAGCCCGTGCTGCTCCATTTTTGGTCCGTCGCGTCACCCACTTGCCAGCGAGACCTGGCGGACTTCGATCGGTCCTACGCGCGGTGGACGAGGGAAGGCCTGCAACTCCTCACCGTAAACGCCGATGATCTTCCGGGCGCCGACACGGGCTCGGCCTTGGCGCCTTATCGCCATTTTTCTTTCCCCATCCTGCCCTCTTCTCCCGATCTAATCGCGATTTACAACATTCTCTACCGCTACCTCTTTGATCGCCATCGCGATTTGAGTCTTCCCAGCTCTTTCCTAATCGACGAAACCGGCGCGATCGTCAAAATTTATCAGGGACCTGTTGCGCGGGAACACTTCGAGGAGGACTTCCGGCACATTCCACGAACAGCCACGGACCGCCTGGCCAAGGCGCTTCCTTTTCCGGGAGTGAGTGAAACCACCGACTTCGGCCGCAACTATCTCTCCTTCGGCTCGGTTTTCTTCGAGCGCGGTTATCTGGAACCTGCGGGTGATTTTTTCCGGCTGGCGCTCCGGGACGATCCGTCGAGTGCCGAGGCCCTCTACGGCCTCGGAAGCGTCTATTTGGAACAGCAGAAGACCACCGAAGCCCGCGAGAGTTTTGAACGCGCGCTTCAACTCCGCGCCAGCTATCCCGGCACTCTGCCCAACGCCTGGAACAACTTAGGAATTCTGGCCGCGCGGGAGGGGCGCACCGACGATGCCGTACGGAATTTTCAACGCGCCCTTCAAATCGATCCCGATCATCCAATCGCTTTGGAAAATCTTGGGAGCGCGTATCGGCAGCAAAAGCGCTGGGAGGATGCCAAGACCGTGCTCCAGCGAGCAGTCCAATTGCGCCCCGAAAGCCCTGAAGCGAACTACGGCCTCGGCATGGTCTTTGCCCAACTTGCCGACACAGAGCATGCCTATGAATATCTGCAAAAGGCTCTAGCCGCGCGTCCCGCTTATCCCGAAGCCCTCAATAACCTCGGTATTCTCTACGTGCGAACGCAACGGCGGGAGGAAGCGGAGAAAAGTTTCAAGGAATCCATCCGAGTAGCGCCGGACTTCGATCAGTCGTATTTGAATCTCGCCCGACTGTATGCCCTGGAAGGAGATGCGCCGAAAGCGCGCGCAGTTCTTCTAGAACTTCTGAAACAGCATCCAGGTCACGCGCAAGCGGAAAGGGAATTGGAGCAACTGCCGCAATGAATCCGGCAATCTGATCGCATAACCTCGATCACGCAAATAGGAAAATCGGGCGACGGTCACTGCGGACGCGGCGTTTGTTTTTGGCCTGGCGGGCGCGTCATCAAATCGATATAGAGCTTATAAAATTTCTCCGCATCGATATCGAACTGAACATTGGCCAAGCGCAGATAGGGAGGAACCTTGGTGGTGGAATCCCAAAAGAGCGTCATGCCGTAACTCGCCCCGTGATCGATGTCGATGTCCATATACAGTTGCTTCTGCCCGGTGATGATCGAAGGGTCGATCAACGCCGCGCCCGCAATCTCGTCCCACATGTAGCCGGTCAGCGAATACTTTCCAAGGTATCGCGTAACAGGCGTATCGACTTTCGAGATCGCGGCTTGGATTTCCGGACTCAGACGCGTCTTCACGGAGATGTCGATCGGCGTGATGGTGAGTTTCTTCCACGGAGCGCGCAAAACGATGCGCGCCGCCTCCGGATCAAACCACCAGTTGAATTCGCGGCGTGCGTCGATGGCTCCGGCATCAATGGCGCCTTTGTTCGCGTACAGCCCGCCCCCCATCAGCACAAACTCTTTCGCCAGCGTGGCGACCTCGGGATCGAGTTTCAGCGCCAAAGCATAGTTGGTCAAAGGTCCGCCGGCCCAAAGAACCACTTGCCCCGGATACTTGTGGACCATTTTTACGATGAACTCCGCGGCGGTGCCGGGCTGCGCTTTGGTTTGCGGTTCCCCCTCAGACATGGGCGGCACGACATCCGGCGGGTGATAGGGCTCCTCGTAGACCGTGGAGCGTTTGGCTGCGAACCTTTCCGTCCAGCATCCTTTGTATTCCAATTTCCCGTACAGGGCTTCCCAGCGTTCGGTTTCTTCTTTGGAATTCAGCAGCGGAAACTCGGCTCCTTCAATCACCGGAACATCGGTGCGCTCGGCGATTTCGAGCATACGCAAGGTGTGCTGGGTTTCCTCCTTCACCCACTGGTCGCCGCTGACGGTAGTGATGCCGAGGACGTCGAATTTCTCGGACTGCAAGAAAACGAGCATGGCTTGCTGATCGCTGGTGCCCGGACCGCGTGCGTCTTGATCGACGATGACCTTGAGTCTTTCTTGCGCTACCGCGGGGAGCCATCCGAGAGTTGAAAGTGCGATCAGCGCCAACCCGAAAAACGACCGGCCCACCGAAGCAGCGGTGGGCCGGCGCATCGCAAGCCAAAGAGGTCGAATCACGCGCAGGGCCTAGAACGTAAGCTTGAGGCCGAACTGCACAAGACGCGGGTTGTTTACCGTGGAGCTCGCCGAACCAAATCCGGGCACACCCAGCTCTTCGAAGCCTGCGGGCACGGGCATGCCAAACTGGGGATGATTGAAGAGGTTGAAAAACTCCGCGCGGAAATTCAAGACCATGCCTTCGCGAGGCAACGCGAATTGCTTGATGACGGAGAAGTCGGTGTTGACGAAGTCAGGACCCGTGACCGGGACACGAGACGCGTCGCCCAATTGACCTGGAGGTGCGGCAACAAAGCAGGCAGGGTTAAAAAACTGGAGCGCGGAGTGGTTTGCCGCATTGACATCGCAACCCGGCACTAGGTCCGGGCGGTTAAAGTTGTTGCTGTTGCCGCCGGTGTTGAAGGTCGTTCCAGACGCATTAGGGGCGACTATGGGGATGCCAAAGCCCGAAGTGATTTTTTCGATGAGCGTCAATTGCCAGTTGCCAAGAACCGAGTTGGCCACGCCGTTCCAGGAGTTTCCAAACTTCTTGCCTTTGCCGAAAGGCAAGTCGTAGATGACGCTTCCAGTGAAACTGTTGTCGAGGTTGATCTGCGACAACGCCCAATCGAGTTTGTTCCAGTTGGGGAGCGGGAAAAAGGGCGCACTGAGCTCAGAACCCAAACCGTCGGAGAGGCCATTGTCATAGGTGTGCGAGTAAGAGTAAGCGAACAGGGCGTACAGGCCGTGCTTGGGCGTCTTGGTCTCGGCCTTTATTTGCAGGGAATTGTAGGTGGTTGTGCCGAGATCGCCGAAGATCAAAATAGCGTTGGCTACCCCGTATGGTGGAACGTAGGGAGCGCCGTTGGGAAGGCAACCGAGGGTATATGAACCTCCCGCAACACAGCCCGTCGGGCTCGGAGTGTTGATGTTATTCCCGGCCACCAAGAAGTGGTTGCCGCGTGAACCCGCATAGCCCACAGTGAGCACAACATCTCCGGGCACCTGGCGTTCCACATTTATGTTGAACTGTTGGACCTTACCGAGCTTGAAGTTCGTGGGTTGGGTATAAAAGGTTCCGGTAAATGTCGCAGGGCTAGGCGGCGAGGTAAAGGTTTGAAATCCTTGGGAAATGCTGAGGCCCGTAACGGCGGGGCCGCCAGGTAACGTAGCACAGTACGAGGTGGCAAAGGGGCACCCAACCGGAGTTGTTCCAAAGGTTATTCCAGAGTTTTGAGCAAGGCCCGCAAGATCACTTTCGGCAAAGAAGGGCGGATTCGTCCAAAGGCCTTGGGCACCCATGCTCCAGGCCGAATCGTGATAGACGGAATAGCCGGCGCGGACCGCGGTCTTGTCACTGCCAAGAACCTTCCAGGCCAGGCCGATGCGTGGCTCAAACGCGGTCCAACTCATGTTTACGCCTGCCGAACCGTTGACACCATTCTGGTTAGCAATGAGAAGCTGGCCCGTGCCAGAGTTGGGAATGTAGTTTGCCAAGCGGCCATCGACTTCGGTCATGGGAGTGGTCATATCCCAGGCCACGCCAAGATTGAGGGTCAGGTCCCTGGTAATTCGCCAATCGTCTTGGACAAATGGCCGGTAGATTTTCCAGCGGCGACCGGTGACCGGCCCGTTAAATGTCTGATCGTGGTTGGCCACGGTCGTCAAGCCGAGCAGCCAATCCGCCTCCGGGTTGCCGGGAATGTTGACGCCACCGGCGGAATAGCCGGTGAAAGTACCGATGATGCCGGGGATCCAGAATCCATCCTGGAAGGCCTCGGTGCCCACATTCATCTGGTTGGCGCGGATCCCAATTCCCACCTTAAGGTCGTGCTTGCCGCGAATCATATCGAGGGAATCGCTGAAGGAAAAGATGTTGGTGCCACCCTGGAACGGCGAATAGCCGCGATCGCCCAGGGACCAGAAGCCGCTGCTCAAGTTAAACGCCGTACTCGCGAGACCGCAGCTATAGGCTCCTGGCGAGCAGGTGGTGCTGCCGGCGGGACACCCCAGGTTCGCATCGGGAATACCGAGTTTTGCGGATTCGCAGCTGCCGGTGCCCTGCGAAGTGATGTAGTCGAAGATGCGGTTGTAACCAAAGCTGGCCTGGTTCACGGTGGTCGCGGAAAACACGTGAGTCTCCCCGATGGCTATCTGGCGCGCATGGTTTTGGAATCCCTGATTGCTGCCAAAGGCACTCTGCTCAGCAAAAGAGCCAATTCCGCCGCCGCCCGGCACATAGGAAACCGCTTGATCGTAGCTAAAACGAACGAACATGCTATCGGAGCTGGAGAAGTTGTGGTCCAAGCGAACGTCAAACTTGGTGTCGTCCAGCTTACGCACGGGTTCGTCAACGAAGTTGTATCCCGCAGCGGCATTGCTGGCGTTCGTCGCGGGATAGAGATTTAACATGGCCTGCCCGATGCCGTTAATCATGTTGGCGGGGATTTTGTTACAGGCGGTACCCTGTGGTTGGAGTCCATTCGCGGCGGCCGGCAGCGGATTGCCGCTGGCGTCGCATTGGAAATAGACATTTGGATAGACTGCGGGATTCGTGGAGGCCCCACCCATGTTGGGGTTGATGATCGCGAAGCCGGAAACGGGATTGCCAAACGGGTCGCTGCTAAAATCGCCGGTGCGCATCGCTGCGGTTGGAAGCAATCCCGTAAATGTGATCCCGCGACGCTGATACAACTGTTCGGCATCGAGAAAGAAGAAAGTTTTGCTCTTTCGAATCGGTCCGCCGAGGGAACCTCCAAACTGGTTCAAATTAAACTTTTCCGGCGAGGTTGCAAAGAAGCTTCTGGCATCCAGAGAGGTGTTGCGCAGAAACTCGTACAGCGATCCGTGGAAGTCGTTGGAGCCTGATTTCGTGTTCACCAGGACAGTCGGACCGGCGCGCGTTCCATATTCAGCGGAGTACGTAAAGGTCAGGACCTTGAATTCTTGTATGGAATCGATCGACGAAAAAATCCCGATACCCCCCGCAGTGAGTTCGTTGTTGTCTACCCCGTCGAGAATCCAATCGGTGCTATTCGGACGAGATCCGCCGACCGACAGAGAGAACGATCCGCGCGCGGCGACCTCGCTGGCAGCCGACGTCTGGTTGAAAAAGCTGCCGGGATTCGTTTCTGCAGTGGTGCCCGCGGTGAGAGTGGCGAGTTGAACGAAATCACGGCCGTTGAGAGGAAGCTGCGAAACTTGCTGAGAGGTGATCACCTGGCCGAGCGATGGATTGGTGGTCTCCACCACCACCGCGGTTGCCAGCACTTCCACGGTTGAGGAGACCGCTGCTGGTGCGAGCGCAAAATCCAGGACGCGCGCCTCATCGACCTGCAGTCGCACGTTTCTCTGCTCGGTGGTCTGAAAGCCTTGAAACTCGACGTGCAGCGTGTAGTTGGCTACCGACAGCAACGGGATCAGGTAGTGGCCGTTGTCATCGGTCTTGGCCTCGCGAGATTGCCCGGTGCCCTCGGAGATGGCCTTGACGGTGGCCCCGACGATCACCGATCCGGATTTGTCTGAAACCGTGCCGGAGAAACTGCCTGTTGCTTGGCCGTAGACGATCGGAGAAACGCAAAGTCCGATCGCACATGCGATTGCTAGAAAAAAGATTCTCTTGCTCACTGTTAACACCCCCTGCCACGACACGAAGGTCGGGGCTCCCCAGTCCCACATCCAGCTCGGCACTTTTTCTGCAGAGGCCGAGGAGAAATAATGAGCCAAGTTACTTCGCAGGGGGCATCCTGTCAAGGCGGCGGAGGGTTCGGCAGGGACTCAATTTGAAGAGCGCAGTATCGGAAATTTGAATGATCGAAAAGGAGGCTGAAGAGAAATGCGAAGTTTACACGTTTGGAGTTGTCTGGCGAAATGTATAAACATTAGGTGGCTGCAATGGTTGAAGTTGAGATTCTTCGGGCATCCTTGCCCTTCGCGCGAAGCGCTCTGGGCAAGTCGGATGTCAGAATGACAATTTGCTTTTTTCCGCAAGAGCGCAGGAGCAAGATGGATCACGGCACGGCTGAAGCCGTGCCCTCCCGAATAGCAAGATGAAGACGGGGAGGGGCGATTACGGCACGACTAAAAGCCGTGCCCTCCCGACAACTGATCCCTAAGGGGAGGCTTTGTAGACTGCGCAGGCGTGCGAGGGCAGGGTCGCGGAGAGGGAATCAGCGGGTCCGAGGTCTTTGTGGTCCCAGAGATCGCGCAGGCTGTAGCGCGTTGCGGGCCATCCTAGGTCTTTCCAGTCGTAGTGAATTTTTTGTGGGGCGTCTTGCAGATTGAAGACGGCCAGGTAGCGGTCTTCGCCGGGCCTGGAGCGCGCTGACCACACGACTGTAGTGTCCGTGGTAATCACGGGACGGTTGTCGGTGGAGTGTTGATCGACAGCAATGACCTCGGGATTCGTGAGCAAGGAGGTCGTCCAGGGGTCGCTCGAGGTCAAGTTTGCGCCAATCATGAGGGGCGAACGGAAGATGGACCAGAGCGTCAGCAGCGTTCTTTGTTCGTCATGCGTGAAGCGAGTCTGCCGCGGCTTGCCCCAGCCGGGAGCAGGCCCGAGATATCCGAGCGGAAGCATATCCGCATCGGGCCAGTGTCCCGGCTCGACCAGCGGCGCCCATTTCGCGACGCGGGGAAACTGGTCTGTCAAGCCTTGCGGATAATCGACCGTGCTGTGCCACAAATCCCAGATGTCGTCGGAGATGCGCCACAACTCCGCGTATTTGCGCATCTCGTCGGTCTTCTCCAGCGGCGCGGCGCCCGGCGAGAGACTCAGGATGATCGGCCGGCCGGTTTTGCGCAGCGCGGAACTCAGCATGCGAATGTCGTCGCCCTTGTAGGGCCGGCTGCTGATGCAGTCCACCTTGATGAAGTCCACGCCCCAACTCGCGTAGAGGCGCGCGATGGAGTCGTAATACGCCTGCGCTGCGGGCTTCGAGGCATCCACGCCGTAGTTGTCCGGATTCCACGGACAGAGATCGGCAGTGTCCGCCGCGTCGGCGGCATGAAACGCGGATTCTTCGATCGGCAGATTCTTTTCGACCGCGTTCTTGGGAATGCCGCGCAAAATGTGAATGCCAAACTTCAAGCCAAGCGAATGCACGTAGTCCGCAATGGGCAGGAAACCCGCATCCTTGGCGGCGGAAGGGAATCGATTGAGGGCCGGCACGTAGCGCCCGTAGCCGTCCAAGCTAAACTGCGAATTCTTGGAATTTCCCTCCGCGGTGGGATTTGTGACAAACCACTCCATGTCGACGACAACGTACTTCCAGCCGAAAGATTTCAGGTGTTCCGCGAGCCACTGCGCATTGGCCTTGAAGTCGGATTCCGTGACTGTGGTGCCGTAGGAGTCCCAACTGTTCCATCCCATCGGCGGAGTAGGCGCCAAGGACAAATCTTGCGCGGCCGCCGGCTTCAGGCGCGCAAACAAGGCGACGACACCTAGAGCGAGCGCCAAGCTAAGAAACGGCAGCCGAAATTTCACAAGTCCGCCCTCCCTACTCCAACACGAGTTCCAGCTTCGTCACCGAGGCCGGCGGAAAGGCATGATGAAGCACCTTCGCACCCGCCTGGAGCGCGCTTGTTTGCGGCTTGACGGTGTCTCTCTGTTCGAACGAGTTATGTGCGTGGATATCGGAATGTGTCAGCGTGGTCGCGGCGCCCGATTTGACGCTCGCGCCGCGAATCGCAATCTCGGCCTCGCTGGCTCTGCTCACGTCTGGGTTGACCACGGTCAGCACCAGCGCCTTCTCGTGAAGCGACGCAGCGCCCGCAAGTCCCCAGAACGTCGCCGGTTTGTCATCCCGATCGTAGGTAATCCCCGGCGCGGAAAAGATGGTGCGAAGCCCCTGCCCGCCTTGGTGCGCGCTGTACAT
The DNA here is from genome assembly GCA_963735525.1 of uncultured Acidobacteriota bacterium. Lineage (GTDB taxonomy): Bacteria > Acidobacteriota > Terriglobia > Acidiferrales > UBA7541 > Acidiferrum. The sequence continues at coordinate 417,038 of CAVTLQ010000010.1, forward strand.
CCCGAACACGTGGCCCACCGGCGTGACGCAGAAATTGCTCTCGTGCGCCAGGTACAAGCAATTCAAATTGTTGATGAGCTGCGCGCAGTTCGCCATCGCCACCTTGTCTGGATGCCGGTTGAAGATGTCCAGCGTCATTCCGCTGAAAACCGCATCGCGCAGCGTGGGAGTCTGCTGCAGCAGGTCGTTCGGGACCATCTCACTGCCCGGCTTGTACCATGGCCCCCATTCGTCCACGATCAGCTTCACGCGATGCTCGCCGTCGATTTCTCCCATCACCTGCCAGTGACCTTCGATCAGCCCTTCCATGCGCTGGCCCTCGCGCAACAGCTCGTACCAATCCACGGCATCGAATTTCAGCGCGTCGCCTTTTCCCTGATTCCAGTCGTTGGTACGTCCGCGGCTGAGATTCCACGCATAGTGATGCAGGGCCAATCCGTACACCGATCGCAGACGGCCCTTGCCCTTGCGCGTCAGCTCCTCCAGAAATCCGCGCGTCCATTCCCAATCGTCGACGTTGGGCCCGGACCCGATGAACGAAAGCTCTTGCCCGAAGCGCGGCGCCCACTCGGTATAGCGGCGGAATTCCACGGCGTATTCCTGCGCCGTAAAATTTCCGCCGCAGCCCCACGATTCGTTTCCCACGCCCCAGAAGCGCACACCGAACGGCTCCGTATAGCCCGCTTCCGTACGCAGGTCGGCGAGCGTGGTGCTGCCTGCCGGAGAATTGCAATATTCGATCCACTGGTAGAACTGTTCGGCAGGGAGGCTGCGAACGTTCGCGGCGAGATACGGCTGGCATCCGATCAGTTTGCAAAAGTGCGCGAATTCGTTGGTGCCGAATAGATTTGGTTCGTATTTGTGGCTTGCGGGCGCGCCGCCGCTCTCCTCGTTGGCCCAAAAGTTGGTGCGTCGGGGGCGTTTACCGGCCGGGCCAATCCCGTCGCGCCAATCGTAGCTGTCGGCAAAGCATCCGCCCGGATAGCGAACCACCGGCGCCTTGATTTTGCGCATTTCGTCGAGGAGTTCCTTGCGAATGCCGTTCGTGTTCGGGATCTTAGAGTTCTCGCCGACCCAGATGCCGTCGTAGATGACGCCGCCCAAGTGTTCGGTAAAGTGGCCGTAAATGTTGGGCGAGATCGTCCCCAGAGGTTCGTCGAGCAGGACCTCGATGCGAGCGTCCGCGGCGGAATCACCCAGAGCGGGGAAGGGAGAATTTTTCGTGAGGAGTAAAGCACCGGCGACGGAGAACGAGCTATGCAGAAAGTTTCGGCGTCCAATCAAGGGCAGGCACCTCGCAAGAAAAGCTGGGGCCTATAGTAAACGTATACTCGCGGTCTCCACAGCGCTTTTTTGCGCTTGCGGCCTACTATTCAAAATCCGCTTCGGTCTCGGGTAGCTTGTCGCCGTCTCGCGCGACCCAGACGTACAAGGTCGGGAGCAGGAAGATACTCAGAAGCAGGGCTCCGAGGAGTCCACCAACGATAACAATCGCGAAGGGCCGCTGCGAATCCGAACCGATTCCGCGAGACAACGCGGCGGGCAGCAAGCCGAGGGTGGCGACGAGCATGGTCATCAAGATGGGGCGAAAGCGCAGAACGGCGCCTTCGATCGCGGCATCCTCGATGGAATGTCCGGTGGCCCGCAGCTGATTGATGTATTCGAGCATGATGACGCCGGTTTCCACGGAAACTCCGAAAAGCGCCAGGAAACCGACGCCAGAGGAAACGCTCACGTGGGTTCCCGTCATCAGCAGAGCCAGCAAGCCGCCAATGGGCGCGACCGCGACGTTGGCAAGGATGAGGCTGGCCCATTTTGCGGAGGCGAACATGGTGTACAGAATGATGAAAATCACCAGCAGGGTGATGGGCACAACGATCATCAGCCGTTTCTGCGACCTCTTTTGGCTTTCGTACTCACCCGCCCAATCGATGTGATAGCCGACCGGCAGCTTCACTTGCTGGGCAACGAGTTTCATGGCTTCTTGGACGGCGCTGCCGAGGTCGCGGCCACGCACGCTGTACTTGATAGCGACGTAGCGGGAATTTTCTTCGCGATAAATTTCGGAAGCGCCGTCGCGGACGTCGATTTTAGCGAGTTGCGAGAGAGAGACGCGTTCTCCGGTGGGAGAGACGAGGCGGATATTCTGGATGGCTTCTTTGTTCTCGCGATAAGGAGCCTGATAACGTGCGACGAGATCGTAGCGCTGTTCGCCCTGCAGGACCTGGCTGACGGCTTTTCCGCCGACGGCGGTCTCGATGGCATCCTGAACGTCGGAAACATTGATGCCGTGGCGCGCGGCCTGCTGTCGGTCGACGGCAACGTTCAGGTTGGGCTGTCCCAAGACGCGAAACAGGCCCAAGTCTTCAACACCGGAAACGTGGCGCATGACATTGACGACCTGATCGCCCTTTTCTTCCAGGACTCGAAGGTCGTCTCCATACATTTTGATCGCCAACTCGCCTTTAACGCCGCTGACGGCTTCTTCCATGTTGTCGGCGATGGGCTGAGAAAAATTCCAAAGAACACCCGGGATTCTGCTGAGCTCGCGATCCATTGCGGAGATCAGCTCGTCCTTGTCCTGTTGAAACACGGGGCGCCATTTGGCCTTGGGCTTTAGGTCCACGAAGTATTCGGTATTGAAGAATCCGGTGGTGTCGGTGCCGTCGTCGGGGCGGCCGACTTGCGAGACGACCTGAGTCACTTCGGGAAATGTCGCCAGGATCAGGCGTGCCTGGTCCATCACGCGGGTGCCTTCGGTGGGGCCGGTGCTTGGCGCCAAGGTGCCGCGGACCCAGATGGCGCCTTCGTCCAGGTGGGGCAAAAACTCGGAACCGATCACGCCGCTCACCATCAAGAAGACGGCAATGACAAAGGCAGCGGCTCCCGCGCCGACGACGATGAGGCGGCGCTCGATGGCCCAGCGGACCGCGACGCGGTACTTGTCCCTGAGGAACTGCATGACCGGGTTGTGCCATTCGTGGACGCCGCGGCCAAACTGCATAAGCGCGAGAACCGGCGCGATTAGGATGGAGAAAAGCAGAGCGCCCAGCAGAGCGAAGGAGACGGTCCAAGCCATGGGCTTGAAAAGACGGCCTTCCACGCTCTGCAGGGTGAAGATGGGCAGATACGCGGTGATGATAATCGCTCGCGCGTAGAAGACTGGGCGGAGCACCTCGCTGACGGCGTCGCGGATTTTCTCCAAGGGCGTCTTTTGGGCGTTGGAGGGGAGGCTGAAGTGACGCACGATGTTTTCAATGACGACGACGGTTCCGTCAACAACCATGCCGAAATCCAGGGCGCCAAGAGAGAGAAGATTCGCGGGGATTTTGTTTAAGTCGAGGCAAATCGAGGCGAACAAAAGAGAAAAGGGAATCGTCAAGGCCACGATCAGCGCGCCGCGGAAGTTACCAAGGAAGAAAAACAGAATAACCGAGACCAGCAGAACGCCTTCGGTCAGGTTGTGCAGGACGGTGTGGGTGGTCAGATGGAGGAGGTCGCTGCGGTCCAGGAACGGCACTATTTTCACGCCCGGCGGCAGGATTTGCTCGTTCAGTTGTTTCACCTTGTCATGGATCGCGACCAGGGTTTCATCGGCGTTCGCGCCCTTGCGGAGTAGCACGATGCCCTCGACAACGTCACCGTTGTCGAGAACCGTGCCGTCGGCGCGGTGGATTGCTTTGCCGATTTGCCCGAGACGAATCTTCGGCGCTTGGGTAACCACGGCGATGTCCTTGACGCGGATGGCCGTGCCATTTTGCGTCTTGACCACCGTCTGCGCGATGTCGTCTACGTTGGTGAACAGACCAACCGCGCGCACGTTGATCTGTTGAAGACCCGCCTCGACAAAGCTGCCGCCCGCGTTTACGTTGTTATTCGCGAGTTGCTGCTCGACTTGCGCGATGCTCAAACCGTAGGCGACGAGTTTCGTGGGGTCCAGACGCACCTGATATTCACGGGTCGTGCCGCCGAAGCTGGAGACGTCCACGACGTTAGGGACGGATTTGAACTGTTTCTCCAGCGTCCAATCCTCGATGGATTTCAACTCCATGAGATCGTATTTCGGATTCGTGCTGCGCAACGTGTACCAGAAAATCTGGCCGACCGGGCTCCAGTCCGCTCCCATCTGGGGCTGTAAATTGTTCGGCAGGGTGACCTGCGAAAGCCGCTCCAGAACCTTCTGGCGATTCCAATCGTTCTCGGAGTTATCGTCAAAAATAAGCATCACGCTGGATAGCCCGAACAGCGAGGCCGAGCGCAGATGCTCGAGATGCGGAATTCCATTCATCTGGACTTCAATGGGGATGGTGACTTGCTGTTCGACTTCTTCGGCCGCGCGCCCGGGCCACTGGGTAATCACCTGCACGTAATTATTGGCCACGTCCGGGTATGCTTCCACCGGAAGGTTGTGAAACGAAATCGCACCCCAGACGAGCAAAAGAATGCCCAGCGCCAGCACCATGAAGCGGTTGTTGAGGGCAAAATTGATGGCACGGCGCATCATCGGCGCGTCTCTCTGTCGTTGGGATGGCGGCGGCTCATCATTGCTCCACGGTGTTCTGCAGAACGAGCGCGTTGGTGACGACCTGTTGTCCAGGCTGTATGCCGGAGATTATCTCTTGCACGTTGTTCGGCAAGGAGTTTCCGGTGGTGACTTCCACGCGGCGGAATTTCTTGTCTCCAGCGGGGACGTAGACCCAGTCGCGATCGTGCAAGTGCAGAATGGCGGAGGATGGCAGCGTCGCGCGGGTTTCCTTCTTGACTCCGTGGAACGAAGCGGTGACGAACATGCCGATGCGCAAGAGTCCAGGGTTATGGACTTCGATGCGCACTTTGGCGGTACGCAGATTTGGATCCAGGACCGGGCCCACGTTGCTGATGCGGCCGGTAAAGACTTTGTCCGGATAGGCATTCAGACGAATCTCCGCGGCGTCGCCCAGGTGCACGTTGGCGAGATCGTTTTCATACACGTCACACAGAATCCACACGTTGGAGAGATCCGAGATCGTAAACGGATTGGGGGAACTCAGACCCGCCACGCCGGCCGCGTTGGTGACCTGCTGGTCGGTAATTACGCCGGAAACCGGGGCCACGATATCCACGATCGCGGTCGGATGATCGATGCTGCTGCCCAGGACGTGCAGGTGCTCGGTCGTATTTTCCACGTCAACTTTGGCCTTGTCTTCGGTGTCCTGCGCCACTTCCAGGTCGTTTAGGGAGATCGCGCCCTTGTCGTACAAGAGCTTGGAGCGCTCCAATTGGGTGCGCGCAAGCTGTTCATCGGTGATGGCTTTTCGATAGTCGGAGAAAGCCCCGGCCACATCCGCGCTGAGCACGCGGAGCAACACTTGGCCCTTTTTCACGGTGTCGCCCAGCCGCGCTTTAATCTCCACGACGCGTCCGGTAGCGATCGAGATCACCGGCACGGTTCGGGAGATGTCGGGATTGACCGTTCCTGTGGCCATCAACTGTGACGTACCAACGTGCGCTACGGCCGCCGCCAGCGGAAACTGTTCCGGGTGATCTACCTGCACGACATTGACATCTTCCTCGCGCTCCACCGTGGCCTTGGGCGGCGCTTCGGCTTTGGGATCGCCCTTGCTGTCTCCGCAACCCGCCACAAACCAGGCGGAAGCGAAAGCGAGGGCTATCGCTGGAAAACCCCTGCGTTTCATTGGATGACCTCACGTCCTACGGCAAGATTCAATTGGCTGGCCGCATCCAAATACGAGGCGACCAGGTTCAAGTAGTTGACCTGCACGCTCCGGTAGTCCGCCTGCGCGCTTAGAAAATCCAGCAGCGACGCCGCGCCATGCTCGTACGAAAACGATATCGTGTCGCGCACCCGCGAGGCTTGTTGCAGGTACCGGTCTTTGTACGGCTGCAGCAGGATCACCGTGCTCGTCACCATCGCGTATGCCGAATCCACATCGCTGAACACCTGCGCCCGCGTCGCGTCCAGCAGTCTCTGGTTGCGGTCGATGTCCAATTGCGTCCGCAGCTTTTCCCCCTGATTGCGGTCGAAGATCCGCAACGGAATACTCACGCTGAACCCGATGTACTGGTCGATGGGGGCATTGCGCCCCACATCGAAACCGAACGTCGGATCGGTCGACCCGTTGGCCACCGCCAGCCGGTGATCGGTCTTGGCTTTCTCCACCGACTGCAGCGCCTCCCGCAGATCCGGCCGCGTATCCAGCGCGCTCTGCCGCACATCGTCCAGCGGCGCGATCTGCGCAGAAAAATCGAACGGTCCGGTCACCTCGAATTGCTCCACCGGCGTGCGCTCGTTCAACAGCGCCAGCAGCTGAATCTTCGCGGTCCGCAAATTCACTTCCGCTGTTTGCAGATCCGATTCGTATTGCACGCGTTGCAGCTCCAAACGGTCCAAATCGACCTGCGCAATGGCCCCGGCTTTGTAGCGATCCCGGTTCACACCTAGCACGTGGTCGTAATACGACAGGTTCTCCTTCGCCAGATCGAGGACCGCTTTCTCTTGCAGCGTCTGCACGAACGCCGTCCGCAAGTTGAACAGCAGGGTCCTCTCCAGGTCCGCTTGCCCGGAGACTGCGATTTTCGTGGCGTCCTGCGCGCTCTCCAGCCGCAGTTCGCGCTTATGCTGACGCTCGTGCAAGTAGGTCAGCGTGGCCGAGGGCAGCAGGAAGGCAAAGGGACCGTGGGCTGGACCTCCCGAAAACGGATCGATCTGGTCGGCCAGCAGCGCCAGATTCGGATTGGGGCGCAAAAACGCGGTGGTCTCATTCGCCCGCGACTCATCGATGCCAATCTGCCCGGCCAGAAGGGAGGGATTCGCCGCCTCGAACTTATCCCGAATCTCCTGCCAGGTCAGCGCTTTCTGAGCGAACCCGCTTTGCGCCAGCGCCGCGCTCAGCAACAACCCAAAGCACGGACGACTCAGTAACCACTTCATGAAACCTCCCTGTCCCATCTTGCCAAACACCGCGCCGAAAGTTTCGGTGCGCCCGTGTGGATAGAGCACCGCACCGTGCTTAAAAGTGTGAAGCCGACCCGCACTTTGCGCCCGGCAGTTTGGAGAACTGTATCGATGGCAACAACACGCCAGTTTACGCTGGCTTGAATGGGGCGCTTAAACGGGATGAACGGACGCAGGGGAGCGCGGCCGAGAACGGATACGGGGAGAGAGAACGTCAGGTCGTGGGAGGGCTCGAAAATAGCGCGTCCGGGCGTCTCGGGGGCCTGCAAAACGAGCCATGGCGTGGTGACGACTAAATCGGGGCTGCTGTCGCCATTGACGTCGCGGGAAGCAATCTGAATCCCGCCGACCGGCGCGGTGAGGCCGATGAATTGGCGGGTACCCGCGCTCATCTCAAACAGGATCCAGTACCGTGCCCGTGAAGCCGTAACTTGCCCAACCTCGACGGTGGCGAGGTCCGGCTTGCTGTCGCCATCGAAATCGGCGATGGCGAAACGGGGGCTAATCGGGGAAGCACCTGTCGGCAGCGACGCATCTCCACGTTCTCCACACTCTCAACAAGGAGAGGTCGCTTTGAGGCAGGATGCTCATTAGAACCGGATTCACAAACCGAGGATAAGGATACCATCCCTGCCCGGCACAAGAGTAGTTCCTGCTCCGTCACAGGTTAGTTCCGGTTCCGGGCCAGCATTGTTCCCGAGTTTCTCTGTATTTTCGAGGAAGATCGAGATATCTTATGGCCACTCCCCTACGCTCTTCACTACCCCGAGGGTACCGGCAGAGGATGGGACCCCATGAAGAAGGAAGAAGTCCGCGCCAAGATTGAGGAGGTCGGAATTGTCCCCGGCGTTCGCACCTCTTCGGCGGCGGAAGCGCGTTTTGCGGCGGAGACCGTGGCAATCGCTGGGATTCCGATTGTGGAGATCACCATGACGGTGCCGGGCGCGATCGAGGTGATTCGCGACCTGGCGAATAACGCTCCGGATGTGATTGTGGGTGCGGGAACGGTCTTGGACATTGAGACGGCACGACTGTGCCTGAAGGCTGGAGCGAGTTTTCTGACCAGTCCCGGGCTGGATCTTGAGATTGTGAGGTTCGCGCGCCAGGAAGACGTCTTGATGATGGCCGGCGCGCTGACGCCGACTGAGGTGATCGCGGCGTGGAAGGCGGGATCGGACTTTGTGAAGATATTCCCTTGCGCGCAGGTTGGCGGGGACACGTACATCAAGGCTCTGAAAGGGCCGTTCCCGCAGGTGTCGCTGATCGCGGCGGGCGGGGTGAACCAGCAGACCGCTGCGGGCTTTATCCTGGCAGGGGCAACTGCGCTGGGTATCGGCGGGGAGTTGATCCCCCGGGCAGCGATTGAGCTGCGGCAGCCCGAGCGCATCCGGGAGCTGGCGCGGCGGTTCCTGAATTCGGTGAGGACAGCGCGGATCCAGATGAACTTGTGGAAGGCGCCAGGGTTGATGCGGGTGAGAGGCGAGTAGGAACCAGTGGGCAGTGGGTAGTGAGTAGTGAATAGTGAATAGTGCGCCCGCACCTCCACCCAGATTCGGTTTAGAGCTTTATGCCGCGGGCGCCCGGCGCGCGAATGTTGGATTCGAGGTATTCCTCGAGATGGCGGCAGGCTGTATCCAGGGGTTCATCGTTTCGTTGTAGGCGGCTTAGCATCAGACTGCCCTCGAGGGTGCTGGCAATCAGAGTGGCTAGTTTCGTTGAATCGATGGCGGGGCGGACCTCGCCTCGTCGCTGACCCTCTACGGTGATGGATCGGAGGTTGTTGAGCCACGCGCTCAGAGCGCGGCGGGCTTTGGCTCGCAGCTGCGGGTTTCCATCGTCGGAATCGATGGCCGTGTTCAGCAGCGGGCACCCTCCCGGCACCAGGCCAGCGCGTCGATCGCGAAAGTTCCGCACGATTTGCTTCAAGCGGTCCACGGCGTTGGAAATTTCTTGCGTCCCTTGGAGCCGCGTATCCACTGCTTTTTTCCAGGCATAGTCGAAGGCTTCCGTAGCAAGTTGTTGCTTGCTGTCGAAGTGCCGGTAAATCCCGCCTTTTTCCAGACCGGTGGCGCGCATGAGGTCGGATAAGGCGGCCCCATCGTAGCCCCGCTGATTGAAGATGGGCGCGGCCTTGCGGATGATTTGCTGCCGGGTCTGCTCGCCTTTGCGCATGGGGTTGCTCCCGCCAATCCAGTCCTGCGACCGACTGGTCGCTAATTGCATGATACCAGGTATTGGATGCGACCGATCGGTCTCTTGTTGCATCCAAGGAAGCCGGGAACCCTATGAGCGCTATTACGGCTTCCATTCCCGTTCCGAATGTGACCGCAACGCGGTCCGCCATCAATCCCTGGACCATCGCCATCACCGTGACGCTGGCGACGTTCATGGAACTGCTCGACACGGCCATCGCCAACGTAGCTTTACCCCATATTGCAGGCGGGCTCGGGGTTAGCTATGACGAGAGCACCTGGGTGTTGACAAGCTATCTGGTGTCGAATGCCGTGGTGCTGCCGCTTTCGGCGTGGTTGAGCCGGGTGTTCGGACGCAAACGCTACTACATGCTTTGCGTTGTGCTGTTCACGCTTAGTTCTTTGCTTTGTGGTCTCGCACCCTCGTTGGCGCTGCTCATCTTCTTTCGCGTTCTGCAGGGGGTTGGGGGCGGCGGGCTGGCTCCGGTTGAACAGGCCATTCTGGTGGACACGTTCCCTGCCAAGAAACGGCCGGCGGCTTTCGCGCTGTACAGCATGGCGATCGTCACCGCGCCGGTGATCGGCCCGCCACTCGGCGGATGGATTACCGACAACTGGAGCTGGCGGTGGATCTTCTTTATCAATATTCCCATCGGGATCGTGTCACTGATCCTGACGAACCGGGTGGTGGCCGACCCGCCGGCATTCACGCAAGAAGTGGAGGCCGCACGGAAAGGCGGCAGGCTGCGGATTGATGGTCTGGGTATTTTTCTGGTGGCTCTGGGCTTCGCGAGCCTGGAGGTGGTTCTGGATCGGGGACAGACGCTGGATTGGTTGGAGAGCCGTTTTATCGTTTCTTTCCTTTCGATTGCGCTGGTGGCGCTGATCGCGGCGGTTTTCTGGGAGTGGCATCATCCCGACCCGGTGGTTGAGATTCGTCTGCTGGCGGACCGGAACTTCGCTATCGCTAACGTCTACTATTTTCTGTTTGGGTTTGCTTTGTTCGGGTCGACAGTGTTGATTCCGCAGATGCTGCAGACGCTGTACGGCTACACGGCAACGGATGCCGGACTGGTTCTTGGGCCCGGCGCATTCGTGATCGTGGCGCTTGCGCCGCTGATTGTAAGAATCCTGCCAAAGGTTGGCATCAAGCCGCTGATCTTCATGGGGTATGTCATCTTCGCATTTGCGATGTGGTATTACGCGAGCATTGATCTAGGCACCGACTACAAGCACGTGGCGCTTGCCAGGGCTATTCAAGGGCTTGGGATCGCTCCGCTGTTTGTGCCGGTAAGCCAACTGGCCTATTCGTTTCTGCCAAAGAATAAGAACAACAAAGCGTCGAGCCTTACCAACTTGTTCCGGAACCAGGGAGGAAGCGTTGGCATCGCGTTCGTTACGACGGTTCTTGCGCGACGCACGCAGTATCACCAGTCGGTGCTGGTGGCGCACGCCACGCCGTTCCAACAGCGCTATCAAGAGACACTCGGCACCTGGACGCGATATTTTGCGACGCATGGTTTCACGGTCCCGGACGCCGCATTGCATGCGAAGGCGCAGATGGCGCAGGTTATTCATCAGCAAGCGGCATTCCTGGGATTTCTGGATTGTTTTTGGCTGCTGGGCTGCGCGTGTGTTATCGGAGCGCCTTTGGTGTTTTTCACGCGCAAGTTCAGGACGGGGGGACCTGGTGGCGGGCACTGAACGTCGAACGCGGGAGGGCGGTTGCCCAGGGTTAGCTCCAAAGCGAAGAGGCAACCCGGGAACGCCGGGCTGAAGCCCAGCGCCTACATAGGCGTGCACACGGGCGCGTTTTGGGTGGGAACGCTTCACGCGGTTTGTGAAGTGACGTACAATTCGGGGTATCGATTTTAGGGAAGACGGTTCTATGAGCGAAAAGATCGTTAGGCGCTACGGCGTTGGGGAAGGATCGGAAGGGCGAACCGCGGAGACCCGTTTGCCGCTCGACCGCCCGGCGGCGCCGGGTACGATTGTGGGGCGAGAGCTGCAGCCGAACCGGGGGATACCGCTCAATATGGATTGGGTGGAAGAGGTGCGGGTCAATACGAGCGCGGTGGAGCGGAGAGCGCAGACCCTGGTCACGCGCCGGACGGTGAAGAAGGAGTGGCAGGTGGCGTGGTATCTGCGGGCGATTTCTTGCATGGACTTGACGACGTTGTCGGGCGATGACACCGACGAACGGGTACGCCGCTTGTGCGCGAAGGCGCGGCAGCCAATTCAGCAGGAGTTGGTGAAGCAGCTGGGCATCGAGGAGCTCAAGATCAAAGTGGCGGCGGTGTGCGTGTACCACACGTTTGTGGAAACGGCGGTGCGGGCGCTGGAGGGGAGCGGGATCAAGGTGGCGGCGGTGTCGACGGGATTTCCGGCGGGGCTTTCGCCACTGGATGAACGCGTGGCGGAGATTCGGCGGTCGGTGGGAGCGGGGGCGCAAGAGATCGATGTGGTGATTACGCGAGCGCTTGTGTTTGGCGGGCGATGGCAGGCGCTGTTTGATGAGATCGCAACGTTCAAGGCCGCTTGCGGGCCGGCGCACATGAAAGTGATTCTGGGAACCGGGGACTTGCTGACGCTGCGGAATGTGGCGCGGGCGAGCGTGGTGGCCATGATGGCGGGAGCAGATTTCATCAAGACATCAACGGGGAAAGAGGCGGTCAACGCGACGCTGCCTGTGGGGTTGGTGATGACGCGGGCGATTCGGGAGTACGCGCACGAAACCGGGATGGCGGTGGGATTCAAGCCAGCGGGCGGGATTCGAACGGCGAAGCAGTCGCTGGAATGGCTGGCGTTGATCAAGGAAGAGCTTGGTGCGGCTTGGCTCAATGCAGAGATGTTCCGGTTTGGGGCCAGCGGGATGCTGGCGGATATCGAGCGGCAGTTGGAGTTTCATGCGACGGGGAGGTACTCGGCGGAGAACCGGCATCCGATTGCTTGACGAAACAAAGAAGCAAGATTGGCCACAGAGACCCAGAGAACACAGAGATAAGAGAAGAACGGCAGAAGAGAAATTAGGCTGAGCGCGAATGAGCATCGTCGAAAAGTTCATGTCGATGGAGTATGGGCCGGCGCCGGAAGATCTGCGGGAGGCGCTGGTTTGGCTGGACCGGCATAAGCGGCGGCTCGGACATTTTATCAATGGGGCTTGGCAAGCGCCCGCGGAAGGGCAGTATTTCGACAGCGCCGATCCTTCGACGGGAGAAACGCTGGCGGCGGTGGCGCAGGGCTCGGCTGCGGATGTGGATGCAGCAGTGAGGGCTGCGCGGGGCGCGCTACCGGCGTGGCAGGCACTTACGGCTCATGCGCGGGCGCGGCACTTGTATGGGCTGGCGCGGTTGGTTCAGAAGCATTCGCGGCGTCTGGCGGTGCTGGAGACGATGGACAACGGCAAGCCCATCCGGGAGAGCCGGGACATCGATATACCACTTGTGGCGCGGCACTTTTACCATCACGCCGGATGGGCGCAACTGCTGGAGCAGGAATTCCCGGGATACACCGCTTGCGGCGTTGTGGGGCAGATCATCCCCTGGAATTTTCCATTGCTGATGCTGGCGTGGAAGATTGCGCCGGCGCTCGCCGCCGGAAACACGGTCGTGCTGAAGCCCGCGGAATTCACGCCGCTCACGGCGCTGGCCTTCGCGGAGATTTGCCAGGAGGCGGGACTGCCTGCCGGGGTCGTGAACATTGTGACGGGGGATGGCTCGACCGGAGAAGCGCTGGTGAAGCATCCCGACGTCGATAAGATCGCGTTTACCGGTTCGACCGAGGTTGGGCGCGCCATTCGGAAAGCCACGGCGCAGAGCCATAAACGGCTTTCGCTGGAGTTGGGAGGCAAGTCGCCGTTCATTATTTTCGAGGATGCGGACCTGGACAGCGCAGTCGAGGGGCTCGTCGATGGAATTTGGTTGAACCAAGGGCAGGTGTGCTGCGCGGGTTCGCGGCTGCTGATGCAAGAGAGCGTCGCGGAGACGCTGATCGGCAAGGTGCAGGAGCGCATGAGCACGCTGCGTGTGGGCCCGCCGCTAGACAAGGCGATCGATATCGGAGCGATCGTTGCGCGAGTGCAGCTGGAGCGCATCCAGCGACTAGTGGATCAGGGCGTTGCCGAGGGCGCGACGTGCTGGCAACCGCCGGCTCTCATCATGCCATCCCGCGGGCTCTATTTTCCGCCGACGTTGTTGAGCAACGTGCACCCCACGTCGATCGTGGCGCAGCAGGAGATTTTCGGGCCGGTGCTGGCGGCGATGACCTTTCGCACGCCGCGAGAAGCGGTGGAGCTCGCCAACAACACGGTTTACGGTCTGGCGGCCAGCGTTTGGAGCGAGAGCATCAACGTGGCGCTGCACGTGGCGGCACAACTGAAAGCCGGGGTCGTGTGGGTGAATAGCACGAACCTTTTCGATGCAGCGTGTGGATTTGGCGGCTACCGGGAAAGCGGATATGGGCGCGAGGGGGGTAGGGAGGGTCTGCTGGAGTATCTGGAACCGGTGTGGTTCAAGCAGGCTCCTGCGGCCAAGAGTGCGCCGTTGGCAATCGACCAGCCGCTGGACGAACACGTGGATTTCGCGGCGCCGCCGATCGACCGCACGGTGAAGCTGTATATCGGAGGCAAACAGGCTCGCCCGGATTCCGGCTATAGCATGGAAGTGCGAGGCGCGGACGGCCGGCTGCTCGGCGAGTCTCCCCTGGGCAATCGCAAGGACATCCGCAACGCGGTGGAAGCGGCCCGCAAGGCGGAAGGGTGGGCCAAAGCCACGGCTCACAACCGGGCGCAGGTGCTGTACTACATCGCCGAGAATCTTTCCCAGCGGGGCGAGGAAATTGCGGGGCGGCTGGCGGGAGTGGTGGGGCAGAAGCAAGCGGAAGCCGAGGTTCGATGCAGCATCGAACGAATTTTTTCCTATGCGGCTTGGGCTGACAAGTACGACGGGGCGGTGCACAACCCGCCGTTCCGGAACGTTGCGTTGGCGATGCACGAGCCCATCGGCACCGTGGGGGTCGTGTGTCCGCCGGAAGTGCCGCTGTTGGGGTTTGTATCTCTGGTGATGCCTGTACTGGCGGCGGGCAATACGGTTGTGGCCATTCCGTCGGAGACGTACCCACTCATTACAGGCGATCTCTATCAAGTGTTCGAGACGAGCGATCTGCCGGGTGGAGCGATCAACATTGTGACCGGGCGGTCTTCCGAGCTGCTGAAGGTACTGGCTGAGCATGCGGACGTGGATGCGATTTGGCGGTTTGGAGATGAGGCGGGGAGTGCGGTGGCGAAGTCGCTGTCGATTGGGAATTTGAAGCAGGTGTTTACAAACGAAGGGCGGGATATTGATTGGTTCCGCGTGGAGCAGGGCGAAGGCCGGTGGTTCCTCCAGCATGCGACCCAGGTGAAGAATATCTGGGTTCCTTACGGCGAATAGCGCAGTTTGAAGAAAGCAAAAGAGTTGCCGCGAAGCGCTCTATAGGTGTGGGCACATCACGTGCCAAGGAGTTCGAATTGCAGAAAGGCAGGCAGAAAATAAAAAAGGCACTCCGGGTGGCTGGGCCAGCCGTCCCGCCCCTCCCTCCCGAAGAAGCAGGTTGGCTCCGGAGTGCCGGTGACCACGGAGTTTTATAGCTAACTAGATGGTATATGTCAATACATATAAATATTAATTAGGGCAGAGGAATTTGTTGGGGAGGGGGGGCGGCGACTTTGGCGGGAATCGAAGTGCTGGCCGGAGACGGTTAGCCAAGACGCAACGACGGGAGGGGCGAGCCCCTCCCCTACAGACCTGGGGTCAGCTTTCATACATACAGATGGTGAGTGTTGCGCATGGATAGCTTTGGGGGTTCCGGAAGGCCTGCCAGGGCGTTGCACGATTGAGCAATTCCGGATTGGAAAGTAGCGCCTACCTGTAAGTCCCATCCTAATATCGGACGCGAGATCCCAGCTCTCGGAAGAAGGCAAATGGAAGAAGAGCGCCGACAGCACGCGCGGCTGGTGCCAGGTTCACCGCTGTTCGTGTCCTTAGACGATGCCAAGAGTGGACTGCTGCTCGATCTCTGCGAAGGCGGGGTAGCGGTAGCCACGATTGTCCCCCGAAATTTGGACCAAGTGATATCGCTGGCGTTCGATCTGCCGGAAGGCCGGGGGCACGTCGAAGCGAAGGCGGAAATTGCGTGGACCAGGGATGAGGGGCACCTGACAGGCGTGCGGTTCGTGGATGTGGATGATGCGTCGCGGCAACATTTGGGGGAATGGATCTGCGCTCGAGCCAGCCAAGCGGAGGCGCGAAGCGTGGAGGCGGCGCAGCCGATTATTGTTACGAGGTCCACGTACGCTCAGGTTGATCCCGTATCGCAAGAGGACCGAGATAAGGGAGGGGCCGAGGAGAGGTCCTGGATGGCTCCGCTGCGGCGAGCAGCTGAAAAGGAGCTAAAGCACGCCCCCATACTGACGGAGATAGGGTTGAGCGGAGCGGGGAAGTCCCGCCATACGATCGAGCTAATCCTGGCGGTGGTGCTGCTGTCTTGGGCGCTGGTATTTCTAGGGTACCAGATGGGCAGCACCGGATTTAGCCGGACGGGGCGAGAGGCTACGGCGATAGCGAAAGTAAATGAGGTTCCCAGCAAAGCGATGGTCGCCTCGGTAGAGGCGTCGCCTGCGCCGAATCAGCCGCTGCCTTCCGTAGGGGATTCCGGCGTTGTGCTGCAGGTGGGCGCTATGAAGCTGGAAGAGAATGCCGACGCGATGGCACAGGACTTGCAAAAGAAGAATTTTCCTGCGTTTGTGTTTCGGCACGGGGGCGACCGGCTATATAAGGTTGCCGTTGGCCCATACAGTGACGCGGATTCAACAGTCAAAGTGAAAGACAGCCTGGAAAAGCAGGGTTTGCAGCCGATACTGCGGCGCTGGCTGCCTGAATAGAGCGCGCTGCTCTTGATTCAGGAAGGCCACCACGACCTTGATGATTTCCTCTAGGTATGCCGCGCGGCGCTGTCCTATATATAATTAAGGACATGATCCGAATCCTGCCCTCCCACCCGCAGGATTTGCCAGACACTATCTGGTAGTGTTCCTTCTTGTGGAGGGGGAATCCGTGAATGCCCCAACAACCGTAATCGGAGAAGCGGTAAGAGCGCTGCGCCGAGTGGTGATCGAGCGCGTGGAGCCCGAAGTCGATGGCGGGAGATTCCCGATCAAGCGAACGATCGGGGACAAGGTGCAGGTGCGGGCAGACATTTACGCCGATGGGCACGACGTGGTGCGAGGGGTGCTGCGGCACCGGCCGGTGGACGCAAGTGCCTGGATCGAAGAGGAAATGCGGCTGGTGGATAATGATCGGTGGCAGGGCATATTCAAGGTAGAGACGCTTGGACGTCACACATACGGGGTTGTGGCGTGGGTAGACGGGTGGGGCAGTTGGAGCGCCGATTTGCAGAAGAGAGCGCGGGCGGGGCAGGACATTTCCGTTGATGTGCTCGTTGGGGCGGAAATCGCGCGAGCCGCGGCGGAGCGAGCGCGGGGAGGCGATGCAAAGAAACTGGCCGAGGCGGCCGCGAAACTGAAAGAGTTTGCGGTAAAGGATCAAGAGGCGGCGGTGAGGCTGGCGGGTAGCGCCGAACTGGCGGTGATGGTAAATCGGAATCGGGACCGTACCGCGGACAGTCAGTATGAAAAAGAGCTGACGGTGGTGGTGGATCCGGAAAAGGCGCGCTTTAGTGCGTGGTACGAGATGTTTCCAAGGTCGTGCACGACCGACCCCAAGCGGCACGGGACGTTTCGGGACTGCATCGAGCGGCTGGGGTATATCGCGGGAATGGGGTTTGACGTCTTGTACTTGCCGCCGATTCATCCAATTGGGAAGACGGAACGCAAAGGGAAGAACAATTCGACTACTCCGTTGCCGGAGGATACCGGGAGTCCGTGGGCCATTGGGGCGAAAGAGGGCGGGCACAAGGCGATTCACGCGCAACTGGGGACGCTGGAGGATTTGAAGCAGCTTCAGAAGGCGGCGCGGGAACGGGGAATCGAGATCGCGATTGATATCGCGTTTCAGAGCTCGCCGGATCATCCGTACCTAAAGGAGCACCGGGAATGGTTTCGGGAACGCCCCGACGGAACGGTGCAGTACGCGGAGAATCCACCGAAGAAATATCAGGACATTTATCCGTTTAATTTTGAGAGCGAGCACGCGCCGGAGCTTTGGGAAGAGCTGAAAAGCGTCGTGGTGTATTGGGCCGAGCAGGGGATACGGATTTTCCGGGTCGATAATCCGCACACCAAGCCGTTTGCGTTCTGGGAGTGGCTGATTGCGGGGGTGAAGCGAGACTATCCGGAGGCGATTTTTCTTTCCGAGGCATTTACGCGGCCGAAAGTGATGTACCGGCTTGCGAAGCTGGGCTTTACGCAGTCCTATACCTACTTTGCGTGGAAGAACACCAGCTGGGAGTTGAAGCAGTATTTCACGGAGCTCCAGCAAGACGGCATTCTGGAGTTTTTTCGGCCCAACCTGTGGCCGAATACGCCGGATATTCTGAATGACTACCTTCAGAAGGGCGGGCGACCCGCGTTTGTTTCGCGGCTGATCCTGGCGGCGACGCTGGGGGCGAGTTACGGAATTTACGGGCCGGCCTTTGAATTGTGCGAGGGCCGTGCGGTGCGCGAGGGGAGTGAAGAGTACCTTGATTCGGAGAAATATCAGATTCGCGTTTGGGACATAAACAATCCCAACAGTTTGCGGGAGCTAATCACACACGTGAACGGCGTTCGGCGATCGAGTCCCGCGCTGCAAAGGAACTTGGGACTGACGTTTCACGAGGTCGACAACGAGCAACTGATTGCGTACAGCAAGGTATCCGAGGATGGGTCCGACATGATGCTGGTGATCGTGAATCTCGATCCTCACAGCGCGCAGTCCGGTTGGGTGAGTGTTGCTCTGGATGAACTTCACCTCGGCACGGAGGAGACTTATCAAGTTCATGACTTATTGACGGATGTGCGTTACGTTTGGCATGGCTCGCGGAATTATGTTCAACTGAATCCGACGGTGCTGCCGGCGCACATTTTTCGGGTGCACCCGATAGGCTGATCGATTGAGTTTGAGCGACGCCAACGCAAATTGCCGGGCGATGAGCGATGTCCGAGAAATCAGAATAGGAGAGTCAACCGTTGGCGCCGCAGGATGAAACCCTCTGGTATAAGGATGCGGTTATCTATCAGCTTCATGTACGCACGTTCTGCGACAGCGATGGTAACGGCAGCGGAGATTTTCGGGGGCTGACGAACAAGCTGGACTACCTGCAGGAGCTGGGGATCAATGCGGTCTGGCTGCTGCCGTTCTATCCCTCGCCTTTGCGTGACGACGGTTACGACATCGCGAACTACACGTCGGTCAATCCAAGCTACGGAACCGTTGAAGATTTCAAGACCTTCCTGAATGCGGCGCACAGCCGGCACATTCGAGTGATCACGGAACTGGTGCTCAACCATACTTCGGACCAGCATCCGTGGTTCCAAGAAGCGAGAAGCTCGCGAGACAATCCGAAACGGGATTGGTACGTGTGGAGCGACACGGATACACGCTATCAAAATGTGCGAATCATTTTTTTGGACACGGAAATGTCCAACTGGTCGTGGGATCCCATTTCCAAGTCGTACTATTGGCACCGGTTTTTCAGTCATCAGCCGGATCTGAATTTCGACAATCCCGCGGTGCGCGAGGCCATGTGGGAGGTGATGAAATTCTGGCTGGAGATCGGTGTGGATGGGTTTCGTCTGGATGCGGTTCCGTACCTGGTGGAGCGCGAAGGGACGTCGTGCGAGAACCTGCCGGAAACGCATGACGTCATTCGCGAGCTCCGCAAGCGCCTGGACGAGGCTTATCCGGGAAAGATGCTGCTGGCAGAGGCGAACCAATGGCCGGCAGACGTGCGCGCCTACTTTGCAGAGGGCGACGAATTTCACATGGCGTTTCACTTCCCGCTGATGCCGAGAATGTTCATGGCCGTCAAGCTGGAGGACCGGAAGCCGATTATCGAGATTCTGGAGCAGACGCCGCAGATTCCCGACAACTGCCAGTGGTGCATATTCCTTCGCAATCACGATGAGCTGACGCTGGAGATGGTGACGGACATCGAGCGCGACTACATGTACGACGCGTTCGCGAATGACAAGGCGATGCGAATCAACCTGGGAATTCGCCGCCGGCTGGCGCCGATGATGGAGAATGACCGTAGACGCGTGGAGCTGCTGAATGGCTTGCTGCTGTCCATGCCGGGTACGCCGATCATTTATTATGGTGATGAAATCGGGATGGGAGACAACGTATATCTTGGCGACCGGAATGGAGTGCGGACGCCGATGCAGTGGAACGGTGGATGGAACGCGGGTTTTTCGTCGGCAGACCCGGAGCGTCTGTATTCGCCGCTGATTTCCAATCCGGTGTACGGCTTTCAAGCGATCAATGTAGATTCGCAACGCCGATCGGAGCACTCGCTTCTGTCCTGGACGAAGTCGGTGATCCAGACGCGGAACTCTTCGAAGGTCTTCAGCCGAGGGTCGATCGAGTTCCTCAATCCATCGAATCATCGAGTTCTGGCGTACGTGCGGCAATTGGGTGACGAAAAGGTGCTGGTGGTGAACAATCTGTCGAGTTCGGCGCAAGCAGTGGAGCTTAATTTGCAGAGCTACAAAGGCCACATTCCTATCGAGATGTTCGGGAGGAACCTGTTCCCGCGAATCGGGGAGCTGCCGTATCTGCTGACATTGGGCCCCTATCAGTTTTTCTGGTTTCGACTGCGCCGGATTTGATGCGATCTGCGCTTGCGGTGGGAATTCGACTTTCACTTGGGTCGCCGATAGATTAGAGCGGGAGCAGACTTTCACTTGGCCGAAGACATCTTTCTCGGAGACGACTTTCTTCGCCAACTGATGAGTGTGGGCGAAGCGGATTTGCTGGTGGCGGTGCCCTCGTACAACAACGCCGGCACCATCGGGCAAACCGTGCAGGCCATCGAGGAAAGCTATCAGCAGAGTTTTGTCCGAGACCGCGTCGTGATCCTCAACGTGGACGGCGGCTCGTCCGACCACACCACCGATGTCGTTGTGAACATGAACGGCCGAAAGATAGGCCCCCACCGGGGTCTGACCTCTTTGCGGACCGTGCACCGTGTGGCCACGCAGTATGCCAAGTCGCCGTCGCAGGGAATGGCGCTGCGAACGATTCTTGCCACGGTGGATTTGCTGAGGGCCAGGTCGTGCGCGATTGTTTCGCCCACGACGACGAACCTGGACGCTTCGTGGATCGCCAATTTGTTGCGGCCTGCGTACCGGCAGGAGTTTGATTTTGTCGCGCCGTTGTACGCGCGGAGCAAGAATCAGGGCTTGCTGGCGCGGAATCTGCTTTATCCCATGAGCCGGGCGGTGTTCGGTCAGCGCATTCGCGAAATGTACTCGGAAGAATGGGGATTCTCCGGGCGGCTGGCGGCTCAATGCCTCAGCCAGAATGTGTGGAACGTAGAGGCGATTCGAGAGCGTCCGGAAGCATGGATGGCGATCACGGCAATTTCTTCGGGCATGAAGTGCTGCCAGTCGTTTCTGGGGCCGAAGGCGCCTCCGGCTGCGGGTACCGGGCCCAATTTCGTGGAAGCCGTTCGGCAGACGGTGGGAAATTTGTTCTGGTGCCTGGAGAACTTTCAGGGCTTCTGGCTGGATCGCAAAGGATCGGCGTCTGTCACAACGTTTGGACCCGAGCACGAGTTGACCGCCGAAGAAAAAGCACCTAACCGCAAGCAGTTTTTTGAGATGTTCCGAAAAGGCGTCTCCGAATTGGACCCAATTCTGGAGACCATTCTCGCGCCGGAGACGCACGCGCAGGTCAAACGAATTGCGGAGCTCGATCCGGGTAAATTCAGATTTGGCCCGGAACTTTGGGTGAAAACGCTGTACGAGTTCATGGCTTCCTACCATCGAGCGGTGATCAATCGCGACCACATAGTGCAAGCGCTGGTGCCTCTGTACCGCGGACAAATGTATTCGTTTTTTCTGGAACACGCCGATTCATCGGCTGAAGAGATCGAGGCGGACTCCGAAGCCCTGTGCCTGGAATTCGAACGTCAGAAGGCGTATCTGATCGAAAGATGGAAGGCGAAAAGTTGAGGTGAAGCCATGAAAGCAATGATCATTCAGGGATTGCAACAGGCCTACCAAAACCTCTTTCACATGCTCGCCGAGTTTCTGCCGCGGTTCGTGGTGATGCTGGTGATCATTGTGATCGGGCTGCTAGTGGCTTACCTGCTAAAGCACAGCCTGCGCGCTTTGCTGCACCTGACCAGGCTGGATCGGCTGTCGGAGGAGGCGGGCGCTTCCCGCATGCTGCGCATGGCGGCGCTTCCTTCGGTGACGGAGGTATTGAGCCGGTCGATTTTCTGGATCACGGTTTTGGGATCCGTTTTGGTGGGAATCAGCGTATTGAATATCGCGGGGCTGCAGGAACAGATCGCGCGGTTCCTGCGGTTGTTGCCGGAAATCGTGGTTGCCATGGTGATTCTATTCCTCGGACTGGTGATCGCGAACTTTTTGTCTCGGGCGGCGCTTCTTGCGGCGGTGAATGCGGGGTATGCATCACCGAAGACGCTGAGCTGGTCGATACGTTTCGTGATTTGGATTTTGGCGATAACGATGGCGCTGGAAGAACTTGGAGTGGCAAGGCAGACGGTGATTGCGGCGTTTTCGATCGTGTTTGGCGCCTCGATGCTGGGGCTGGCCATCGCCTTCGGACTTGGGGGGCAAGATCTGGCTCGGGAATTTCTTGAGAAGAACCTGGGCGAAGGAAAGAAAGAAAAAACCGAAGAACCTCAACCGCTGTGAGCGAGATTCGCTGCTGGCGCCGGAAGAACCGAGTTGGAGCATGACGCCGGAAAGAGGAAGTCATGGCTGATTCCGCTGTTGGTAAGGAAATGTATCCAGAGCTGCGAAGATCGCTTCCCCTGCAGCTACCTGCGTTTCTAGTCAGACAAAGGTGGTTTGGCGGCAAGGCGCGACACATTCGCGCCGCGGAGCTCGGGGACGTCATTCCGATTCGCGGCGAAGGTGTGGAGGCATTCTTGCTGGTGGTCACGGTGAAGTACGCGGAGGGTGCCGACGAGAGCTACGCCATACCGGTGCTACCCGCTGAAGAATCGACACAGAGCCAAGTAACCGATTCAGCGTCGCTAAGACTGGAAACACGTCAAGCGGGCGGCTTCGTGGTGTTAAGCGATGCGTTGAAGAACGAGGCGTTTCTCAAGACGCTTCTGGAGCTGATTCAAAAAGAGGCGATCGTTCCGGGTGAGAGAGGGGAGCTCCGCGCGATGCAGACAACGGCGTTCGCGCACCTCTACCCAGCGTCTGCGAGCAATCTGCGTCCCAAACCCGTGGGCGCGGAACAGAGCAACAGCTCGACGATCTATGGCGACCGCTTGATCCTGAAGTTTTTCCGGCGCGTTGAAGAGGGAATCAATCCGGACCTGGAGGTCGGCAACTTTCTCACCGAGAAGGCTCATTTTCCGCATATCCCGCAGGTCGCTGGGTCGCTGCAATACCACACGCGGGACGGCAAGCAAATGGCGCAGGGGATTCTCCAGGCGTTTGTGCCCAATCAGGGTGACGCGTGGAGCTATACGCTGGGCTCTCTTGCCGCGTTTTACGAAGGTGCGGTGAAGCATGCTTCGCAAGGTGCGACTCCGGCGTTTGGCGGCAGCAGCTCTGCGCAAGGGAGGGAGGCACTGCCGGAGTTTGCCCGGACTTCAGCCGGTCCATACCTAAAGTCGGCTGGACTCCTCGGCCAAAGGACCGCGGAGATGCATCTCGCTTTGGCTTCGGACCCGAAGCGATCGAGCGTTTGCGCCGGAGCCGTTTACGACGGAGTTTCAGCGCGCACTCGAAAAATCGATGTTCGAACTCATGACGCGAGTCTTCGGTTTGTTGCGAGAAAAGAGTTCGAGCCTGCCCGCAGAGTGGCGAAGCCAAGCAGAGGAACTGGCCGGCCGAGAGCAGGAAATCGCCGGCAGGTTTCAATCCGCGTTGAGCCGGCCCATCCATGCGACGCGGACAAGGATTCACGGTGACTATCACCTCGGCCAGGTTCTTTACACGGGATCCGATTTCGTGATTATCGACTTCGAAGGGGAGCCTGCGCGGCCGCTGGCTGAGCGACGCATCAAACGATCGCCGCTCCAGGACGTCGCGGGAATGCTGCGGTCTTTCCACTATGCGGCATTTGCGCCATTGCTCGCCTCCGTCGGCGAGAAACCCGCGCCGGCGGGTGACGTCGAACGCCTGAGCGCATGGGCGGAAAGGTGGAACGCGTGGGTTGCGGATCGTTTCCTTGCGGATTATTTCGCTGCCGCCGGCGCGGCGACTTATCTCCCGGAAAGCCGTGAGGAAGCGCAGAACTTACTGGACCTTCATCTACTCGAAAAAGCCGTGTATGAGCTCGGCTACGAACTCAACAACCGGCCATCGTGGGTTGGAATTCCTCTGCAAGGAATTACGAGACTATTGTCGTCGTAGCGGACGCGCTTGCGTGCGGAGTGATCGCCCCCTCCGGGGCCGATTCACGCAGCCGTGTTGAGCTTCGGAGCAACTCCCCAGTTTTCCTGGGTCGCTTCGGCGTTGTCGTTGCATGCGGCATCGAGAGCGGCATCCAAGGCAGCGGCTGACGCTTCGAACTGCGACGTTCGCGGCGCTTTCTCGTGGAGCAGGCGTTCGGTAGCCGCGACCATGGGTTCCGCGTGAAACCGGCGCTGCGAAGACGAGTTGCACAGAACGTTGGCAACCGACATGAGGCTCATGCCCTGGTGGTGCGCCAACCAGCAGCGCACGATTTCAAACTTGCTGCCGGAGTTGACGCGGGAAGGCGTGAAATCCGCCGCTTCGTAGAAACCGTAGGATCCCAACCAACCCAGGTCCTTCATCTTTCGGATATTTTCCAAGGCGCTCTCGGAGTCCACGAGCAAACTCAGGAACGTGGAATACGGAGACACGACGAGATCCCGCGACAGATCGCGACTCACCGCGAGGCCGGGAATCCCAAACGCTTCGTAGTGATAGTGGCCTGAGCCGTTTATCTTCGAGCAGGAGGCCTCGGAAATTCCCCAAGGAATCGCTTTGAGCGCGGCGAACTTCTGCTGGCTTCGCACGACGCCCTGAGTGGTTTGGTCCAGGATGGTGTTCGGATACGTCTTCATCCACAGCAACGGCATCAGGTATTCGAACATGGTCCCCGTCCAGGAAAGCAGGACATGTTCGTTTTCGTAGCTGGTCAGGCGGCGCTCCATGGCGAGCCAGCTTTCCTGTGGGATGTCTCCCTTGGCGATGGCCACGAAGGTCGCCGACCGTGCTTCGGACGCCAACAGATCGTAGTGACTCGGCGTGAAACGGCTCTCTTCCACGTTGTAGCCGGTGAAGAGCAGCTTCTTCTTGGGATCGAAGAAAAACTTGAAATCCATACTCTTGGCAAGGGCATCGGCTCTTGCCGCGAGCCGCTCGAGTCTGGTTGCCATACTCTTCGATATGCTGCTGGACCTTGCGACCGCGGAACGCAAGAGCTGCAGAGCCGACCGCGTCTCGATCGTGGCGTCTACCTCTTCGAGCATCCGGCACAGTTTATGATCGAGGGCGGCGCAGAGTTTCGGGAGCGACGCCAAGGTCAACTTCTGGAGCCGGGGCGAGAGATTCGCACAGTACTTCGCGAATTGTGGCTGCAGCCACGGCGCGAAGTCGTACAGCATGTTTTGCAAATGAACGATGCGCAGGCGCAATTCATGCATCCACCACGCCGCTTCGCTTGGAGTTGTGTCCGCGGAGAGCCGCTTCTCCAGCGCCACGACGTCTCGTTCAAATCCCATCAGGGCTTCCGACCAGGCCGCCGGCGAATTTCCCAGCGAGTGGGCGCGTTGCTTCAGATCTTGGACCAGCTCGATCAGCGATGCGTCCTGGTTTTCGGCCTGCAGGAACTGCGCGATCGCGTCGAGGTGATCTCGCACAGCGCGCCAAAGCTCGGGGCGGAAGATCGGTTCGTTCACCGCGCCCAAGCATCCCTGCTTTACGGTCCATAGGGAGCAGACTAGATTGCCGTTGTCCACGGCCGAAATGAATCGCGGCTTGACGGCCTCAAGCGTGCGTGTGTCGTACCAGTTGTACATTTGACCGTTGTCGAGGCGAGGCATCAGGTCGACGGAATCAAACGTATGTTCCGTATCGGCGACAAATTCCGGCACGGTCAAGAAACCCAGGTCTACGGCGGCGAGCCGCGAGTTCATCAGGAGTCCGAGGTTGGTGGTCGAAATGCGGTGAATCATGAGCGACGCCGGCTCTTGAATGAGATCGGGAACGAGCCAATTCTCTTCCGCAGTGCTGAATTCCCGGAAGACCCGCCAGGTGCGCAAGGCGGACTGGCGAAGCAAGTCCTCATCTTCGGCGGGCATTTTCGCTTCCTCCGTGTGAGCGGGGAGGTTCAACCATTGGCCGATGGGCTTAGACAAAGCCCAAAGGGCCAAGAGAGGTAGCGCAACGAGGAACGACTCCGGGCGGGTTACCGCAAGGACCAGCCCCGCCAAGAACGAGAGCCACGGAGTAAGCTCCAGATAGGTTTCGATCGGGCTCTTTTTCTGGCTGTTGAGTTCCGCTTCCGCCGCGGTTTCCCATTCCAAAAGTCTCTCGTGGGTTACCGTCATGCGGATAATGGAGCGCGCGATGGCATCGACCGTCACAAGGCTCTGGTGCAATAGGCAAGCGATGCGCATGAAGAGATTGGCTTGTGCGATGCCGAAATCCGCAGCGAGGTTTTTCCAGAAGACGGCAGTGAACAACGCGCGACCTCCGCGCAGGATGGCCACCGCAAATTGGCAGTAGGTGGGCAACGCAACCACGGCCAGCGTGGCCAGGGTCCAATACAACGCCTTGCCCGGAAGGAAGAACCAGCCGCACAACAACATCACGAAGGTCGCTACCTCCGTCAGGCTGCGGCGCAAATTGTCCAGAATCTTCCAGCGCGAGATGACCGAAATAGGATTTGGCACGGTCTTGCCGAAAAAGTCCGGAACGCGCGGCAGCAGCCAGAAAATAATCTGCCAATCGCCGCGGACCCAGCGATGCTTGCGGCGGCTGAGGGCGCTCATGTGGGAAGGGTAGTCGTCGACAACTTCGATGTCTGAAACCAGGCCGGCGCGCGCGTAGGCGCCCTCGATCATGTCGTGGCTGAGAATCGTATTGCAGGGGAACCTGTGCTCGACCACCTGCTGGAACGTCCGCGACCTCGTAGATTCCTTTGCCGGTAAAACTGCCTTCGCCGAACAAGTCCTGATAAACGTCAGAGACCGCGCGAGCGTAAATGTCGAAGCCGGCGTCCGCGGAGAAAATCGCCGCCAAGCGCGACCTGCTGGCGGATTGGATGCTGATGTCCACGCGCGGCTGAAGAACTCCGTAGCCGTCGACAACCGTATTGGTCGCTGGATCGATCACCGCGCGGTTGAGCGGATGAGCGATTGCCCCCACCAATTTGTGCGCGGCATCGCGCGGCAACTGCGTATCCGAGTCCAGCGTGATCACGTACTTGACGTTTCGCAACAGGGACAGATTTCCAGCCTTCACGGGGAAATTGTCATGCGTCCCGAGAAGCAGCTTGTTGAAATCCAGCAGCTTTCCGCGCTTGCGCTCCCAGGCCATCCAAATGCCTTCGGATTCGTTGTACGCGCGATGCCGGTGGAAGAGGAAGAACGAGCCTTTGCCCTCAGCCGCATATTTTGCATTCAGCGTTTGGATGAGGCGCGCGCACTGATCGGCCAGTTTGTCCTTGTCGTCGAATTGCTGCGCGGAATCCGGCGGGTCGGTGAGCAGCGCGAAATGCATGTTAGCGTCGCGATTCGCCAGGAACCTGATCTCAAGATCCCTAACTGCCCGACGCATTTGGTCTTCACCAGTCAGCAGTGTGGGAACAACCACCATGGTGGTGAATTCGGCTGGAACGCCGGTGGAGAAATCAAGCTTCGGTAGAGGCTTGGGTGGAAAGAGCGAGGTCGCAAGCTGATTCACCAATGCGACGGCGCACTCCGCAGCCGGAAGGAGAAACAGAGCCAACGCAATAATTACGCCGGGTAGCTTGATCTTGGCTTCCAAGACCACCGTCGCCATCAGCGCCAAGGTGAGGAGCTCGATGCCCAGAATGTAGGAGAAATCCGGCCAACGCTTGATGGATTCCCGCACTCGTTCAGAGAACGTCGAACGATACCCGACCGCGTGATCAAGGACCTTTCGGCCGTCGCCAACGAGGTAGTAGCCGACGTGCGACTGACGCTCTCGCACGCGTTCATTCGCGGAGGCGTGAAGCGTGCCGGAAAGTTCCAGCGTTTTCCGCGCGACTTCCTGCTCCGTTGCGTTGGAGCGCTTTGCCAGGCGCGCGATCGTCCGGCGATAGGTGTCGCGGCTCTCGAAGTCCATCAGGGCGTACGCGTCGCACGGGTCTCGCCGAAGAATGTGCTCGATCGCGTTGACGCGCTCGAAGAGCTCGTTCCAATCCACGCCTTCAACGCGTCGTAGACTCGCTAACAAGGTGGGCAGGCTCGGAGCGCCAAAATACTCGGTGGGTTCCGCTTCCTCGGACGGAGTCGCGGATTCCAGCGGATATAAGTGCGTCGCGGTATCCAGCTGGTCGGCCAGGGCGGCGACGGATTCCAGCAGCACGAGCTGTGCGAATGGATGCAACTGCCACAACTCCGCATTTCAAACGCCACGGTTTCCTGAATCGCGGTGAAATACTGCTCAAATGTGCGCTCGTCGAATTCGTAGTTTACGGCTTGCAGGTAGCTGGCAACGGCGGCGTACGCGCGCGGCAAGCTCGTCCACTCACCGCATTCAACCTGAGGAAGCTCGCTGGCGTTGGCAACCACGCGTTTCGTGTCCTGAAAACTCTGACGAAGCACATTGGAATTGCCGAGAAGCATTTCCGCGTCGCCCCCCAGCTTGCGCCCGTCCGAGACCAGGTTCCGCAAGATCTGGCAGTTCGTTTCGATCGACTCTTTCGCTCCCTCCCATTTTGTAGTCAAGGCAGGGACTGCGCTTGCCCTTGTCGCGAACCTTCCAGGACTGCGCCTCGAGAATGGCACCTAGCCAGAGTTGGCCGTAATGGACATTCTCGCTGCGCCGCGGCGCCGACCCGCAATAGTCCTTTCGCCAGGCGGCGTTTCGCGGCGCGCCGGCGGACTGCAGCGAAGGATTGGGATCGAGTGCGGGATGCTGTTGCGTAGCCATCAGGTCTTCCTCACCAAGTCATCGATAACTTGCTGCCTGCAATTCGAACATCTCTGCGTAGCGGCCTTTGTTCCGCAAAAGCTCTTCGTGATGTCCCTCTTCGGCAATTCGCCCGTTTTCCAGGACAAGAATGCGGTCCGCCATCTTCACGGTAGAGAAGCGGTGGGAAATCAGCAGGGCCATCTTGCCCTTGGTCAATTCCGCAAAGCGCTGGAACACTTCATGTTCGGACTTCGCATCCAACGCCGCGGTAGGTTCGTCGAGAATCAGCAACTGGGCATCGCGGAGATAGGCGCGGGCCAGTGCAATCTTTTGCCATTCCCCGCCGGATAGATCGACGCCGCCCTCGAAGCGGCGGCCGAGAATTTGCTCGTAGCCCTTCGGGAGCTGGCGAATCACCTGTTCGGCTAGGCTCTTCTGCGCAGCGGAACGCACACGAAAGATGTTTTCCTGGTCTTGGATTCGGCCGATGCCGATGTTTTCCGCGGCGGTCAGGTCGTAGCGCATGAAATCCTGAAAGATGACTCCGATCTCTTTCCACAAGTCGTCCACGTCGTACTCGCGCAGGTCTAGTCCATCCAGCAGAATTCGGCCGCCGGTGGGATCGTAGAGACGCGTCAGCAGCTTTACGATCGTGGTTTTGCCTTGGCCGTTTTCGCCGACGAGAGCGATACGCTCCGATGGTTCCAGGCGGAAGCTCACGTTGCTAAGGACAAGGCGGGTTTGCCCTGGATATGCGAACGAAACATCCTGAAATTCAAAGCCCTTGCGAATCGGCCGCGGAGCCGGCAGAGCGCCGGGCTTCGAGAATACTTTGGGCTGCAGGCCGAAGAACTCGAGCAGGTCGGTGATGAACAGCGCTTGATCCGCGATGGTGGAGAACGTGGAGAAGACCGCCTGGATGTTGGTACTGGCGCCGGCGATCGCGCCCGTCAGAAATGTCAGCGTGCCGATTGTCAGCACGCCGATCACGGTTTGATAGATGACGAACGCATAGCTCCCGTAATATCCAAGCGTCCCGAGAAGCGTGAGCAACGCACCAACCCACAGCCTCCGCTTTGCCAATCCGACGTTCTGCTCATGAAGCTCGTTCGAAAGCTTCGTGTAGCGTCCCACGAGAAACGAACTCAACCCAAACAGCTTCAGCTCTTTTGCGGTTTCTTTGCTTCCTCCAAGAATCCGCAAATAGTCCATCTCGCGTTTTGCAGGAGTCTGCCGGAAATTAAGCGAATAGCCCATGAACGCGAAATGGGTTTCCCCGAGAAATGCCGGAACAACGCAGGCCACCAAGCGCAAGAAGTATCCAGGGCGAGAAGAACACGATGCTGGCGGCAAGGCTGACGGTTGTAACGATCTGCTGGATCAGCAAGCCCGTCGACTGGATCATCACGATGCGATCCGTGCCCTGCACGCGGGCGCGCTCCATCTTGTCGTAGAACAGCGGGTCTTCAAACGAGGTGAGATCCAGCCGCGAGGCGTGCTCCATGATTTTCGTGCTGATATGACGGCTGTACTTATCCGCCAGCACGATGTCGCAAAAGTTGATGAGGCGGACGAGGATCGCGGCAACACATGCCAGAACGAATTCCAGCGCGACGAGCCACCAAAATATGGGGGGAAGACCTCTCTGATGTGTCGTGAATCCGTAGACGTCGTCGATAATCACTCGCGTGACAGCCAAGACTGCGAGCGGCAAGAGCGCGGCGGTGACGCGGAAAAACAGGCTGGAGATGATGACTCTGGGTGCCGCTTCCCAAACCATCCGAAGAACCGGCGGGATGTTCTTCAGGGCGGCTACGCGTTCCCGCCATCTCGGTGTGGGGTCCTGATTCTCCTGACTCATCCAACGTCCCTCAGCGCTGATCGACAAGCGGGGGCTTGCCCCCCGTCGGTGTGAGGTGACGCACGCGAATGGCCACTGATAGCCGTTGCTAAAGGTATACGTTGACGGCACTTACCGGTGGACTTAGGTGTTAGGTTTATGTTTTTTTTTCGCCTGGCCAGCAACTTTTGCATACTTCACGCGGTTATACATCGCGCACTCCGATCGGGAGTTGGGCAAAGAAACCCCAGCTGTGTTGAACTTTGGGAAAGTCTAAGAAATTCCGCTGCAAATTGCCTTCGCCAGCGAGGCCAGGGGTAACAGTACTCCTAACCGGCGCAAGGGCCAATTGCTTCCGCTGCGCCGAGCTTGTTCCCCTTGGTACATTAGCCGTCCCAGGGTCGCCCCAAGGGCGGGAGATGACGAATCCCGCCCAGCTCCGATGAAAACCGCTTGCTTAGAATATCGATTTTATACCATACTTCCGGCATCGATCTCGAAGCGCTTCCTGCCAGAACTGCACTCCGGATCAATGGTGCACCATCGCCGATGTCGTGGAGGTTTTGTGACCCAGCGGAAAATTTTTGCGTGTGTTGTGATTCTGCACGGGCTTCTGGTGGCCTGTGTGGCCCGCGGCGGTGACGATATCCCTAAGGTGGCCTGGAAGCGCCCCATCGGCGCGCCGTTGGCGAATGCCGGAACGAAGAAACCCGCCTTAGATGCGGGTCATATCGATGACGGATACTGGCAGGGCGCGCCCGTCGGCGGGTTCGGTGCGGGAACGTTTTCGCGGACCTATCGCGGAGACTTTGCGAGATGGCACATGAAAGGCGGCGTCCACAAGTATCAAACGGTCTGGGCTAATCAGTTCGCCATGTTTCAGAAAGTAGACGGCGAAGCCGCCGGCTTCGCCAAGGTGCTCATCACGGATCATCCGAAAGACAATTCACTTAGCTCATGGAGTTGGGATTATCCCGTTGGTGCTGGGGACTACTACGCGCTCTATCCAAAGTCGTGGTTCGACTACCGGTGGGACAACTTTCCCGCGCACGTCGTGCTCGAGCAGTTTTCCCCCATCCTTCCAGACAATTACAAAGAGTCGAGTTATCCCGTGGCCGTCTATCGCTGGCACGCGGAGAATCCCACCAAACACCGCGTAACGGTTTCTGTGCTGCTCTCCTGGGAAAACATGGTTGGGCAATTTCGCACGTTCAATCGCGATCTGCGCGGCGCGATCGACGCGGGCAACCGCAACCACGCCGCCAACGAAGCTCTTGGGTCCGCGGGAACGATGAAGGGAATCGTGCTGGATCGAAACCATATTGAGAGTTCCGTCCAGGAAGAGTGGGACGGACAGTTTGTGATTGCGGCGCTGGAATCGCCCGGGCGTCGAGGTCACCTATCAGACCACCTTCGCCCCGGACCGCGACGGAAAAGAAGTGTGGGCGCCCTTTTCAAAAGACGGCCGCTTGGCCAATAGCGACGACTCCTGGACCAGCAGCGGCGAGCCCCTCGCAGGCGCCATCGCTGTCCGCTTCACCCTGGAACCCGGCGAAAAACGCGTCGTTCCCATGGTGATCTCTTGGGATTTACCGATCGTTGAGTTCGGCGCCGGACGGAAATGGAATCGCCGCTACACGGATTTCTACGGTACCAGCGGTCGGAATGCCTGGGCCATCGCCAGCGACGGTCTGAAAAATGCCTCCGCGTGGAGCGACGCGATCGATTCTTGGCAATCCAAATACGTCAACGATGAAAGCAAGCCGGACTGGTATCGCGGCATGCTGTTCAACGAGCTTTACGTGCTGGCGGATGTAGGCGCGTTCTGGGGACGCCCCGCCGGTTCGGATCCGAAAGCTCCTCCGGTCTATTCCTTCATGGAATGCTACGACTATCCCTATCTACGAAACTCTAGACGTTCGTTTCTACGGCTCGATGCCGCTGCTGAAATTCTGGCCCGAGCTGGAAAAAGGCGTCATGCGGGAATTTGCCGCCACCGTGCCGCAAGAGGCCAACGAAAAGATGGAATGGATTTGGAAATCGCTGCAGACCGGCTCTCTCACGTTTCGCATTCGCAAAGCCAAGGGTGCCGTTCCTCACGACCTCGGCGTGCCGCAAGAAGATCCGTTCAAGCAGATCAATCAATTCAGTTGGCAGGATACGAACGGCTG
Source organism: uncultured Acidobacteriota bacterium (assembly GCA_963735525.1). Taxonomy (GTDB): domain Bacteria; phylum Acidobacteriota; class Terriglobia; order Acidiferrales; family UBA7541; genus Acidiferrum. The sequence continues at coordinate 449,460 of CAVTLQ010000010.1, forward strand.
GAAGGACCTCAATCCGAAGTTCGTCCTGATGATTTATCGCGATTTCGTGCTGACAGGTCGCAAGGACAACGCATTCCTCCGCGATACCTGGCCCGCAGTGCAAGAGTCGCTCGCTTATCTCCGCAAGTACGATCGCGATGGCGACGGCTTGCCCGAGAACGAAGGCTATCCCGACCAAACCTATGACACCTGGGTCGTGCGAGGCGAAAGCGCCTATTCCGCGGGTCTCTACCTTGCTGCCTTACGATCCGCCGAAGAAATCGCCAAGCAACTGGGCGACATTTCCGCCGCTGCGCAATACCACGATCTCTTTGCGAAGGGCCAAGCCAGCTACATCAAAAAACTCTGGAACGGAGAATACTTCCGCTACGACACCGGCAGCGAATACCGCGACAACATCCAGGCCGACCAACTCGCCGGCCAATGGTATGCGGATATGACCGGTCTGGGCGACATCGTCCCTCGCGACATGCGCAGCAAAGCCCTGAAAAAGATTTTCGCCTTCAACGTCATGAAGTTCGCTGATGGCACTATGGGCGCGGTGAACGGCATCGCGCCGGATGGATCCTTGGTGAAAACCAACGAGCAAGTGGAAGAGGTTTGGACCGGCACGACCTTCGGGCTCGCGGCGCTCATGCTCAGCGAAGGAATGAGAGACGAAGCCTTCAAAACGGCTTGGGGCATCTACCACACCAGCTACGAAACCAAAGGCTATTGGTTCCGCACGCCGGAGGCCTGGGACATCACGGGCAACTATCGCGCCTCGATGTACATGCGGCCCGCGGCCATTTGGGCCATGGAAATGACCCAGCCGCCCGCCAACTAGACGTGGCGTTGCTTACAGCGGCAGGCGCAACCTCGCTTCGCAACCCCGGGCATCGCGACGGTTCTCAAGCGTCAGCGTGCCTCCATGCGCCTCCGCGATTTGCCGGCTGAGGGCCAACCCGATCCCCGTGCCTCCCGGTTTGGTGGTAAAGAACGGGACAAACACGTTGGCTGTATTTTGTATGCCGGGGCCGTCGTCAATCACCCACACGTGTAATTGTGAATCCTGGCGCGCCCACCCGACACTTGCGCATTTCCCGCTTTCCAGAACCGCGTCGGCCGCGTTATGAACCAAATTTATGAGCAAGTGCTCGAGCTGATCCGCGTCCCCCGAGATCACCACGTCCGGGCCCTCTTCCAACTTGAGCTTCACCCGAGTCTCCAGCTTTACGACGCGGGTGATCCAGGGCCGCACATCCACGGGCGCAAGCTGCGGCGCTGGGAGCCGCGCGAGCCGGGAATACGCGGCCATAAAGCGGCCGAGCGCTTCGGTGCGCGAGCGGATGATGCCAAATCCCTGCCGCATATCATCCAGCAAAACGGCAGTAGGGCCAGACTGCGCTTCTGGCACGGACGCGATGGCTTGCAGTCCACTTTCCAGGCTCTGCGCCACGGACTGGATCGGTGCGAGGGAGTTGTTTAGTTCATGGCCCATCACGCGGATCAGGCGCTGCCAGGCCTGGCGTTCTTCGTCACGCAGCGTCCGGCTCAGATCGCTGAGCACCACCAGATGATGCGGCAGCCCGGCCTGGCGAAAGGTTCCCCGGCGCATACCCCAGCGCCCCGATCCACCCGGGAAGCCCAGCTCCATCGTGCGCACCGGCTCTTCCTCCAAACAGGCGCCGAGGCCAAGCTCGGCAGCTGTGAAACCCAGGAGTCTCTCGACGGGGCGCGCGAGCAGCCTCTCGCCGGCGCGATTGACCAGGCGTAGCTTCGTCTCGCTATCAAACGTAAAAATGGCGACGTCGATTTCTTCCATGACGGTGCGCAGGAGCGCAGTGGCTTCCAACGCCCCCAGGCGTTGCTCGCGGAGAGTCTCGCTGAGCGCGTTTACCTCGATCATTACTTCGCCCATGGCATCGTCCCGCCGCGCACCTCGGCCTCGGACCGAAAAGTCCTCCTCGCGCAGCGCGGCGAGAAGATTCGAGAGCGTTTGCAGGGAAAAGACCACGCGATGGCGGATGGAAAGCGCGAACCCGAGCCACAGGCCCACGATGAAGAGGCTTAGCGTCCAGGAAGTTCTTGAGGCGAAATCACCCGTCCAGAGGAGAATGAGCGCGATGGCGGAGCCTGGCAGACCCGCCGCCAGCGCTAGCAGCTGAATGCGCTGTTCGTAAGTGAAGCGCGTCATTCCAAGCCGTGTTTTTGCAGCCGCCGATACATGGCGCTTCGGCTTAGTCCCAGAGCCTTGGCGGCTTGGCTCACGTTACCATCATACCGCGCCAGCGTGCGTTGGATCAGATGGTGCTCGACCTCGTCCAGGCTCATTTCCTCCAGCCGAGCGGTACTTCCCGAGGCTGCGGGGCGCAAGCCGAGGTCCGCGGCGCGCACCAGCGATCCGGTCGCCAGAAGCACACCGCGCTCAATCGCGTGGTCGAGTTCGCGGACGTTCCCCGGCCACGGATGCTCTTGAAGCAACTGCGCGGCCACCGAATCAAAGCCGGAGATGGTCTTGCGATATCGTTGCGCGTACCCCCGCAGGAAATGCCGCGCCAGCAGCTCGATGTCTTCGCGCCGTTCTCGCAGTGGCGGCAAATGAATCTCGATGGTGTTCAGCCGAAAAAGCAAATCTTGGCGGAAGCGTCCCGCGGCGGCCTCCGCGTTTACATCGACGTTCGTCGCGGCAATCACGCGAACATCCACGCGGCGGGTATTGGAAGAGCCGACGCGCTCGAGTTCGCCGGTCTCCAGCACACGAAGCAGCTTGGCCTGGAGTTTTAACGGCACGTTGGCGATCTCATCGAGAAACAACGTCCCGTTGTCTGCCAGCTCAAAGCGGCCCACGCGATCCACTCGTGCGTCCGTAAACGCGCCCTTCACGTGGCCAAATAGCTCGCTCTCGAACACGCCCTCGGAAAGACCGCCGGCGTTCACCGTCACCATCGGTGACGTCGCCCGCGGCGACAGCGCATGCAGTGTTTGCGCCACCACTTCTTTGCCGGTGCCGTGCTCGCCGGTGATCAGCACGTTGGCGTCCGACGGACCGATGCGCCCGATTATGTCCAGCACCGGCCGCATCGCCGCGGATTCCGCGATCATCGTGGGACGCGACTCCGCCCGCAGCAGGCGATTCTCCGCTTCCAGCCGCGAGGCCTGCCGCAGCGCTTGCCGCAAATCGATCTGGGTGCGCAGGATCGTCAGCAGGCGATGATTCTCCCAGGGCTTGGGGATGAAGTCGCGAGCGCCGCGCCGCATCGCTTCCACCGCGACCTCCACGCTGCTCCACGCCGTCATCACGATCACCGGCAGCGTGCTGTCGGCCATTTGAAGCCGCGGCAAGAGGTCCAGTCCTTCCTGGCCGGACGTGGTGTCGCGCGCATAGTTCAGGTCCATTAGCACCGCATCAAACTCGCGCGCCTCCACGGCCGCAAGAGCTTCTCCAGGCGAAGCCGCCCCCTGGGTCTCGTAGCCCTCACGTCGGAGCAAAAGCCGCAGCGCATCGCGAATGTCGGCTTGATCGTCGGCCAGCAGCACGCGATGCGGATGAGCGTTCGTAGTCTTCATTCGAAAGGGTCATCCAGAGTTTTTATCTTACCGTCGTTCTGCAAGCGGCGCATCCACAGCCGCAACTAGCGGCACGCCTACGCCATCCCGGTAGTGGCGCAGCATGCTGCGCCCCTACATCAAGCCAAGCGCTTGTGGTTCTTCCCCGTCACTCATACCGCAGTGCCACCATCGGGTCGACACGCGTTGCGCGTCGCGCGGGAATATAACTTGCCAGCAAAGCCACAACCGCCAGCGACAAAGTGACGCTTACGTAGGTCAGCGGATCAAACGGACTCACCCCGGCAAGAAAATTTCCCACTAGCCGCGCTATCCCCAGCGCCAGAGCGATCCCCAACACCAGGCCCGCCGCAACGATTACCGCGCCCTGCCGCAAAATCATTTTCAAAACGCTCCGCGATCCGGCGCCAAGAGCCATGCGAATGCCAATTTCATGCGTGCGCTGGCTGACGGAAAACGAAATGACGCCGAAAACGCCCACCACCGCCAGCACCAGCCCCAGAACCCCCATGGTCGCCGCCAGACCCGCGGCAAGCTCGAAGACTAGGAACCCATTTAAGGTTTCCAGCGACTGCAACATCGGGCGCAACTCGAAAATCGGCATCGACGGAGCAAGAGAAGAAACCTGCTCGCGTACCGGGCCTGCGATCGTCTCCGGGGCCGAGACACCGCGAACCTGCAGCGTCGCAATCGAGGAGTATTGCTGCGCGAACGGCACGTAAAAAAATGCACTTACAGGACCCGATAGTCCGGTGGTGCGGCTGTTTTTGGCCACGCCGACCACCCGCATGGGATGCGCGCGGTCACTCACTATTCTGAACTCGCGTCCAATCGGGCTTTCCTTCGGCCAGAACCGCTCGGCCATGGCTTCGTTCACGATGGCCACCGGCTGTGCGCCGTCCACGTCCTTCGCGTCGAAATCTCGCCCCTGCAAAAGCGGAATACTCAGCGTGCGGAAATAGTCTGGAGTAACCGGGTTAAATGCAACGAACGGCTGAGTCTCCCCGGAGCCCACTTCATAGCCGGGGATTTCCAGCGAGTCGCCATTGTTGTAGTACCCCAGCGGAACCGAAAAGGCCACGCTCGCCGATTGCACCCCGGGCACGCTCTTCACGCGCTCGAGCAATTGCTTGTAGAAAGCCAGTCCCTGCGCTTTGTCGTAGCCAATCTCGTTTGGATCGAGGGTCAGATTCAAAACATGCTGCGGCTCGAACCCGAGACTCGACTGCCGCACGTGCGCCAGGCTGCGGGTCATGAGTCCCGCCACGATCAACAGCATCAGCGAGCCCCCCACCTGTGCGACAACCAACCCACTCCGCAGCCAACTGTGCCCGGAGGTCATCGTCCGGCCGCCCTCGCGAATCACTTCGAGCATGTGGCCGTTCGAGGCGCGCACCGCCGGCATGATGCCCACGCAAACTCCGGTCGCCAGCGCCGCGCCGAACGCATAGAGAAACACGCGCCAATCGAATTGAAAATCCACCATCACGGGCAGAGTCGTCTGAAAGTGGATCGAGCTCAAGAAGCTGCTACCCCAGAGACCCAACAGAACTCCCGCGAACCCTCCGCACAGCGCAAGCAGCACGCTCTCCGTGAGCAACTGACGAATCAGACGGCTGCGCGAACCGCCAAGCGCGGCCCGTATGGCCAATTCGCGCTGCCGGACGGTGGCGCGCACCAGCAGAAAATTGGCGACGTTCACGCAGGCCAGCAACAGGACCAGCGCCGCGAGGATCAGAAACAGTGCGGCAATTTTGACCATCGTATTGTCGAGATCGGGCTGGGGCCGTGAGAGCCGCTCGGGAAAGCCCTCGATTACCATCCCCTCTTCGCTCTTTGGGTTTTCCTTCGCGAGGCGGTCCGAAACCACGTTCAGCACCGACTGCGCCTCGGCGAGCCGCATCCCCGGGCGCAAACGCCCGAACAAAAGCAGATTGCGCGACTCGCGGTTCGTCGGCGTATCTTTCGGATAGCTGCTATCGGCCTGCATCATTCCCAGCGGCAGATAGCCTTGCGCATCCAGAATCGCATACATGCCGTGAAATTCGCGCGGCACCACGCCGATTACGGCCATTGGATGTCCATTGTACGAGACCGTCTTGCCCGCGATGTTCGGATCAGCGCCAAAGCGCGTTCTCCAATAGTTGTAACCGAGAACCAAAACCGGATTCACCACCGATGGGTCGCCTTCAGCAGGCGCGATGAACCGCCCCAGCTCCGGTTTGATCCCCAGCATCGTGAAGAAATTCCCAGACACGTAGTTCATCGTGATCGGTTCAGTCTTCCCGTTGAGGGTGATGCCCCCGGCGCCAAACGCAAAAGCCAGCACATCCGAAAAAGCCGCGGAAGTCTGGCGTTGGAGGTCTTCAAATTCCGGAACGGAGAAATTATTCAGCAGCGGACCCTTCTTCTGTTGAAAAGCGAGCGCCGTGATCTGGCCGGCATCCTTCACCGGCAACGGCCGCAGCAAGAAAGAGTCCACCATGCTAAAGATGGCGGTATTGGCGCCGATGCCCAACGCCAGCGTCAGCACCGCAACGACGGTCAAGCCGGGGTTTTTTTGCAGCATGCGGACCGCGTACCGGATGTCTTGCCAGAGTGTGGTCATCTCTCTCCTATTCGTAGCGCAGCGCGACCAGCGGATCGACCCGCGTCGCGCGCCGCGCCGGCAGCCAGGACGCGAACAACGCCACCACCGTCAGCAGCACCGCCATTCCGGCGAACGTCAGCGGATCGGTGGCGCTGACTCCGTACAGCAGGCCTGCGAGAACGCGCGTCAGCGCAAATGCCGCGATCAGCCCGCCGCCCACTCCCGCCAGCGCCAGCCGGCCAAAGGTTCGACATTTTCTTGCCCTCACTCGAATAAACTCAAAGCCTTCGGCCGCCGCCTGCCCGCTCACACCCGCGCCGCCACTCCGCTCTCGCTCACCACCCAGCCGTCTTTCAACTGAATGATTCTGTTGCCGAAGGTCGCGTTGCGCTCGGAGTGTGTCACCTGAATGATCGTCGTTCCTGCTTCATTCAGCCTTCTGAACAACTGCATGATTTCGTCGCCCTGTTCCGAGTGCAGATTCCCCGTGGGCTCGTCCGCCAAGATAAGCTTCGGATTTTGAATCACCGCACGAGCCACACCCACAAGCTGTTGCTGCCCGCCGGAAAGCTGATTGGGGAACAAGTCCTTCTTTCCCACGATGTTGAACTTGTCGAGCGCATCGCACACCAGGCTGACGCGCTCCTTGTGAGGCACGTTCTTGTACGACAGGGGTATTTCCAGGTTCTCAAACACCGTCAGATTGTCGATCAGGTGATAGCTCTGAAAGACGAACCCGATGTTGGCCTTGTGCAGTTCGTTCCGCTTCTTAACGTTTAATTTGTGCACCGCTTGGTCGAGGAAGTAGTACTCGCCGACCCACGCGCTGTCCAGCATTCCGATGATGCTGAGCAGCGTAGACTTTCCCGCTCCCGACGGTCCCATGATGGTCACGAATTCGCCCTGATGAATGTCCAGGCTCACCCGCCGCAGAAGGAAAAATTTATTCGGCCCGGCCTCAATGGACTTCTCCAGGCTTCGTAGTTGGATCAAAGGTTCCACGATATCTCCTTAATCATTCGGCGATTCCGGGCTGAAATGCATTCCAGCGCCGCCCGTCGCTCTCTCGGTTGTAGCCCAACCTACCTGTCGATTCCAAGTGCCGTGCCGCCGCTCTTGGCGCTTGTCCGAACCAGCCTGCGGATTCCTGCAAAATCATCCTCGGGGTGGGGGGTAAGAGGAAGGTCATGTTGAGCCGGCGCTCCCACTCGCTACCTGCCTGCCACAGGCACGGCTCGCCACTGTCTTTCACTCGTGTCGCAGCGCCTTCAGCGGATCGAGCTGCGCCGCCCTCCGGGCCGGCAGGTAGCACGCCAGCGCCGCCACGGCCGCGAGCAAGAGCGGCAACACGATAAACGAAACCGGATCGGCCGTCTGAACATTAAACAGCAGCGCCGACATCGTCCGCGCCAGCAGAAACGCGATCGGCAATCCGATCGCCAGTCCCAGCGCCGTCATCAGCATCCCGCTGCGCAGCACCAGCGCCAGAATGTCTCGCGTCTGCGCGCCCTGCGACATCCGGATCCCGATCTCGTGCGTCCGCTCGCTCACCGAGTACGACATCACGCCGAAAATCCCTACGGCCGCCAGCACCAGCGCGATCACACCCACCACCGTCATCATCACCGCCACGTACGCGATCCCCACGATCGATTCCGTGATCACCTTGTCCATCGACTTGATGTCGTACATCGGCAGGTTCGGATCCACGGCGGCAATCTGCGCTTCGCGCGGCCGCGACAAATTTCATCGGATCGCCGGAGGTGCGCAGCACCAGCGTTGTGTAATCCGGCGGACTCTGCCGAAACGACCGGTAAATCGTGGGAACGTCTTCTTTGCTGATCCAGCTGTAATGAAGATCGTTCACCACGCCGACCACGGTCATCCACGGCTCATCCGAGTCTGCCTTGCCGATTTTTATGTGTTTGCCCAGCGGATTCTCGTCCCCAAAATAGCGCCGTCACCAAGCTGGCGCTGACGACCGCGACGCGAGCCGTCTCCGCCCCGTCCGCGTCCGTCAAAACGCGTCCGTCACGCAGCCCGATGTTCAGTTCGCCGAAATAGCTCGGCGATGTCGTCTCGACGATGGCGTCGCGCGACTCATCCCGCCGCGTCAGCGGGCGTCCCTCGACCGAGAAATCTCGCGTCGAGATGCCGCCACCGTCCGCGTACGGGACGCGCGAAACCAGTGCCGCAGTCTGCACCCCCGGAATCGCTGCAAGCCTTTGCTGCACCTGCTCGTGGAAGCTCAACCGCTCGGATGCTTTGCCATACTGCGTGTCAGGCAGCGTCAGATTCATCGTCAGCAGCGTTTCCGGCGAATAGCTCTCGTTCACGGACAACAATCCTTGAAAGCTGCGCACCAGCAGCCCGGCGCCGATCAGCAGCACCAGCGCAAGCGTTACTTCCGCAACCACCAGCGCTGCACGCAAGCGGTGCCGGCCGCGACCCATCGTGGAGCCTCGGCCGCCTTCCTTCAGTGTGTCGGTGACATTCGTGCGCGAGCTTAGCAAAGACGGCGCGATGCCGGACAACACGCCGCTCACCACGGAAACCGTCAATGCGAAAAGAAACGCGTTGGAATCCAGCCCAATCGTTTTCCACCCGGCTATGAACTCTAGCCACGTCGGGCGGCATATGCGCCAGGATCATGTCGATGTCCCACTGCGCAAGAAACAAACCAAGTACCGCGCCCGCCAGCGACAGCAGGATGCTTTCGATCAGCAATTGCCGCACCACGCGCCAGCGGCTTCCCCCAAGCGCCGTGCGCACCGCGAACTCGCTCGACGCGTCCGGTGACTCGCGCGAATTGCACGTTCGCCACGTTCGCGCACGCAATCAGCAACACAAACGCTACCGCGCCCATCAGCAGCAGCGTGTATTGCCGCGTCAGGATGCTGGTAACAAACTCTCGCAACTCCAGCGGATGCAGCACGAATCCCTTGTTCGTGTCCGGATACGCCTCCGTCTGGCGCTGCGCGATTGCCTGCATTTCCGCGGCGCCTTCCGCGAAAGAAACGCCCGGCGCAAGCCGCCCCAGCACCCACAGCCAGCGATTGTCGCGCCGCAAGCGTTCTTTCACGTCGAAGGAAAGTGGAATCCACGCCTCCGCCGGCATCGGATAATCAAAGCCCTTCGCCATCACGCCGACGATCGTGAAGCTCTTGCCATCCACTTTCACGTTCTTGCCAAGAATGTTCGGGTCCGATGCGAAGCGCTGCTGCCATAGCGCGTGCCCAAGAATGATGGACTGGTCCTTGCCTACTTCCTCTTCCTCCGGAAGAAATGCTCGCCCCATCGCGGGGTGCACGCCGATCGTCTCGAAAAAGTTCGCCGCCACCTGAAAGGTCTGCACCTTCTGCGGCTCGCGGTCGCCGGTCAGATTGACTTCGTCCCACGCATACGCCGTGATCTGTTCGAACGAATGCGCTTCTTTCTTCCAGTCGAAGTAGGTTGCGGGCGCAATCGGAACGTAGTCCTGGGGGCCGAAGCCGCCGGCGCTCTCCTGCGAGTGCCGGTCCATCAGCGCGACGATGCGGTCCGCGTTCTCGAACGGCACCGGATGCAGCAAAAACGCCTCCGCGACGCTGAACATCGCCGCGTTCGCGCCGATGCCCAGCGCCAGCGCCACCACGCAAACGATGGTGGCCAGCCGGTGCTTCAGCAGCATCCGCACGCCGAACCGGACGTCTTGCCAGATCGCTTCCATTGCTGTCTCCTACTGGATGAGGCGGCGCCGCTGGGTGCTTACGCGCCGACGCGAGCTTCTTGCGTTTCTTCCACGATGCGCCCGTCGAACAAATGAATGGTGCGCTCCGCGAAGTTCGCATAGCGCTGGTCGTGAGTCACCATGCAGATCGTCGCGCCGTTGCGGTGCAGGTCACGCAGCAGCTCCATCACCGCTTCGCCGTTTTTCGAGTCCAGGTTTCCGGTCGGCTCGTCGGCCATCAGGATCAGCGGGTCGCCCACCAGCGCACGCGCCACCGCCACGCGCTGTTGTTGACCTCCCGATAGTTGCGAGGGGTAGTGCCGCAAACGATGCGCCATGCCGACGCGCTCCAGCGCATTCTGCACCTTCTGCTTGCGCTCGCTCGCGCTGGTCCCGCGATAGGTCAGCGGGAGCTCGACGTTCTCGTACACGGTGAGATCGCCGATCAAATTGAACGCTTGAAAGATGAATCCGATCTCGCGATTGCGAATTCGCGTGCGCTCGCTGATCGTCAAATTCGACACCGGCTGCCCGTTCAGCTCGTATTTCCCGTCGCTCGGAGAATCCAGCAGCCCAAGAATGGAGAGCAGTGTCGACTTGCCGCAGCCCGAAGGCCCGGCAATCGAGATGTACGTTCCTTTCTTGATTTCCAGATGAATCTCCTCCAGCGCGTGGGTTTCCACTTCGTCTGTGAGGAAGACTTTCTTCACGCCTTCCATCTTGATGAGCGTTGCATTTGCGTCGACCATCGGTTCTCCTTCAATTCAGGTTTCTTTTCAAACGTAAACTTTTTGCTGCCTGCTTCCACTCCCGTTCCACTCTTCAGGGCCTCAAAATCCTAAATTCAGTGAATCATTCGTAGCGCAGCGCCACCAGCGGATCGACTCGCGTCGCCCTCCGCGCCGGCAAATACGCGGCCGCGAGGGCCACACAAGCCATCACCAGCACCGCGCTGCCCACGGTCAAAGCCTCGAAAGCCTTCACTCCATACAGCATGGAATTGACAAACCGGCCCAACCCGTAAGCCAGCGGCAATCCCAACAAGATCCCAAGCCCGACGAGCCGCGAGACGTCCTTCAAAATCATGCGGCCCACTCTACCGGCGTCCGCGCCAAGCGCCATGCGCACGCCGATCTCTTTCGTGCGTTGCGTGACCGCGTACGCCAACAGTCCATAGATACCGATCGCCGCGAGCAGCGCCGCCAGGGCCCCAAAGATCTCCGCCAGAGACGCGATCAGCCAGTCGCTCGCCAACTGCCGATCCACCTGTTCCTCAAAGGAGCGCACGTTGTCGATTGGCAAGCTCGAGTCCAGTTCGCCCACAGCGCCGCGCACCGCAGTCGCGAGCGATACGGGATCCTGCGACGTCCGGACATAGTAAGTCAGCGCGCCAACGTTCTTTTCTTGCGCGTAGGGGATGTAGACGAAAGACTTGGGGTCTTCCTTCACTCCGTTGTGGTGGCTGTCTTTCACGACCGCGACGATTTCCATATCCAGCGGGTCCGATCCCCTGCCAAACTTCATGCGCTGCCCAAGCGCATCGCCGGCGGGGAAGAAAGTCTTGACCATCGTTTCGTTGACGACGGCCACTTTGGGGTTCCCTGCGACGTCAGCGCGGGTAAACTCGCGGCCTTTCAGGAGCGGAATTCCGAGATTGGAAAAATGCCCGGGCCCGACGGCATTGCGCTCTACATGCCGGGTACCAGCCAGCGCCGTGGGTTCGCCTTCGACGGTAACGTTGGAGCCTCGGTCGCTGTCGGCGATCAGTGGCTCTTGCGTGCCACTGAGGGAAAGCACTCCGGGCAACGCCGCAATTCGGTCTTCCAGTTCTCGGAAAAAGGTGAAACTCCGCGCCTGGTCGTAGCCATTGAGTTGTGGCGCGACCGAAAACTGCAATACGCGCGCGGTCCGCAGGCCAAGGTCGATGTGTTTAACGTTCAACAGGCTGTGCGCAAATCCTCCCGCGGCGGTAACGAGAAGCAACGTCATCGCCACTTGGCCGACCACCAACCCTTGCCGCAGCCGCGTGTGCGCTACTCCCGAGGACAGAGCTCCGGCCTGCTCTTTCAACGTGGAGACCAGTTCGACGCGCGTGGCGCGCAGCGACGGAGCCACGCCAAACAAAACAACGGAGAGGAGAGCCAACCCACAAGCAAACGCCAGCACGGAGGGGCTCAAAGCGCTCGAGAGGCCATCCGCAATTCCATTTTCCGCCGCGAAACGCACCAAGGTTGAGCTGGTCCACGAGGCTATCAGCAGGCCCAGAAGCGCGCCCGTCACCGACAGTAGAAACGACTCGATCACCAATTGGCGGACGAGACGCGCACGGCTTGCGCCCAGCGACAGCCGGATGCCGATTTCCCGCTGGCGCGCTGCGGCGCGCGCGGTTAGGAGTCCCGCTACATTCGCGCAGGCGATGAGCAAGACCAGCCCCACCATGCTCATCAATGCCGTCAACTGCGGTCCTGCGTCGTTCGAGAGCTGCGGGCGCCCACGCGCTCCGTTTCGCAATATCACTTTCCTGGCCAGGAACTGTGCTTTCTCCGCGTCATTCCAACCCGTGAACAAGGGCAATTCATCGTGCAGTAAGCCGCTGTAGAGCGGCGCGAGTCCCGCGGAGGCGCGCTCCGGCGACATCTCCGGCTTCAGACGGCCGATCAGCTTGATCCAAGAGTCTTTGTAGCTACCCAGATCGTTGGGTGCGGAGGTTAGTGACGTGATCATCGTAATCGGTATGTAGATTTCCGGCACGAAGCCCGGCTGAATCCCGTCGAAACCCGCCGAAACGACTCCGACAACTGTCATGGGCCGGTTATTGATCAACACAGTTTGATTCAAGATGCCCGGATCAGCGCCGAAACGCCTCTTCCAATATCCGTTGGCAAGCATCACCACCGGATTGCTTCCCGGAGCCGCAGTATCCGCCGGCTCGAAGGTCCTTCCGATGGCGGCGCTCACACCGAGAGTCTCGAAATAATTTCCGGAAACAAGGTCGGCGCGCGTGCGTTCGGTATGCCCCCGGAACGTAAGGGTCGCGCGAAAGGTGTCCTTCGCGGCTAGGCCGGAGAAAACGGTGTTCCGGTCGCGCAAGTCCTTGTACATCGGATAGGAAAAGGATTCCGCCCCTTCTTCTCCGGGAAGTCCGTTTTCGTCGGAGCTGACGTGTCCTTGTCTCAGGCCAGGCGAATACAGCAGCACCAGTTGTTCCGGGTGCGGCACAGGCAATCTTTGCAGGACAACTTGACGCAGAATCGTAAAGATGCCCGTATTCGCCCCGATGCCCAGCGCCAGGGTCAGTACGGCGATCGCGGTGAACGCGGGGTTCTTCGCCAGCATGCGCACGCCGAAGCGGAGGTCTTGCCACAGATTGGTCATCCGGGAACCCACCCTAAGTATTAAGACGTTGCACCTGGTCCACATGTCTTGAAGCTGATACGCGAGAAACGCAGAAAAAGTTCGATTTGCGCCCAAAGGGGCCGTCGTCGGCGACTACTTCAGCCGGATGCGGTCCACGTTATCCCATTGCGACATGTCCGAGAGGACCACCTTATCGCCGACTTGGAGGCCCTGAAGAATCTCGACGGTATTGACCGAGCTCCGGCCCAGCTTCACGTTGACCCGTACGCCGTCGGAGTCGTCGTTCGACTACCTTGAACAGGCTGATGGTGCTGTCGGATTGCCCGTGCACCGGCCGGCCGACGTAGAGCACGTCTTTCAGGTTTTCCAGCTCGATGGTGCCGTCGACGCTGAGGTCGGGCCGCGCGCCCAGCGGGAGCGGGTCGTCGATGCCTACGTCGACGGTCACCGTGCCGTTCACGACCGAGGGATCGATGCGGATGACGTGGCCCTTGACGATGCCGTTCCGTGTATCAACCGTTGCGTTTTGGCCGATGGTGATGTCTTTCGCTTGGGTTTCGGCGATCTTGATTTCGGCCTTGAGCTTGTGTGGGATCGGCCACGCGGGCAAGGTTTGTTCCGACGGCGACGTTTTGCCCCACATCCACCGGCAGCAGTTGCAGCACGCCATTGATGCCGGCTCGGACATGCAACGCTTCCGCCTGGCTCCGCCGCAATTCGTACATGGCCTTGTACTGATCGATGTGAGACTGCTGCGCCTGCAACCTCGCTAAAGCGGAGTCCGCTGCGATTTTCGTGCGCTCTTCTTCCAGGTCGACGCGAATCTTCAGCTGGTCCGCGCGTACCTTCGAGAGCTTCTCGTCTTTTTCAGAGCCGAGGCCTTCCAGGTGGAGCTTGTAGTTAAGTTCGTGCTCCAGCTTGGCTTGCTCGTAATCGCTGCGGACGTTGGCCTCGTTCGCCTTCTGACTCATCAACTCGCTGTTGACCTGAACTTTCAGGTTCGCGAGGTCGGCTTCGGCGCCCTTGAGCTGGTACTCGGCGTCGAGCAAGGCCTGTTGGACCGCCGGATCGCTCATCTCCAGGATCACTGTATTCGGCTCCACCAAGTGGCCAGGCCGGATGACGATTTTGTCTACACGGGCCGCGGTTTGCGCCGGTATCCAGCGAATGTCGATGGGGACCAGATGTGCCCAGGCCGCGGACTTCGCGTAGCATCGGGCCGCGCTTTACAACGTCGGTCCAGACGGTACCGCGGTCCACCGAAGGTGCGGCGGGTTTCAGCCGCGACAATCCCAGCGTCACCCCCGCGATGCAGACGACTGCCACCACGACGTAGGCAATCCTCTTGATCTTTTTCGCACGAGCGTTCGACGGTCGTTGTATATCCATAGAGGTTCTCGGTTCTACCTTGAAAATCGCACGCGGATAGCCCGCGTGCGCGTCTCGGTAAGCCTTACTGATTCAATACCTTACACCCAAACACGCGCGCGGGAAACCGGCACCGTTGACCGAAAATGGGAATCTATGTCCCACGAGCGAACAGACCTCGAAACCAAACCAGCACGGGAACTTCATACCCGATTTCGGGGAAACTTAGAAGTGCAGACGAGCTAAGTGGTGAAAATGTTCTATCCCGCGTTCGCCTGGTTCGTAGAAACCTCGTACTGTGCGACACTCTGCAAATGGGCTGAGGGGAGGGGAATTGGGAAGTCACGCGAAGCCCGAAGAAACCCTGCCGTTCAAAACAGCGTCCATACCATAGATACTCGTCCTGAAAGAGACCCTATGAAGTCACATCGGCCTTCGAGAATTGCCTTACTGATGGGAGTACTGGCCCTGCCAATCATTTCTGTGCAAGCTGCGCCCATGCGGTATCCGGCCAACGCCCAAGAGTCAACTCCACCTTCTGCAAGGGGCGCCGGTGAAGGCCAGCGCATGCCGCTCTTCGGCAAAATCACCGCCCTGAACGATACGTCGATGCAAATCCTAGACGCCAACGGCGACACCGTGACGGTCAACATCACCGGCAAAACGGAATACCGCAGAGATCGCCAGGCCGCAAAGCGCACCGACTTCAAAGTCGGAGACGTTGTTGTCGTCCGCGGCCAAGAGAATCCAGATCACACTTGGACCGCCGAAACGATCGGTGCCCGCTCCATGAACGGTCCCAACGGTCGCGGCGGCGGACCTGGGGCCGGCGGAGCGGGAGGCGGCAACCGCGGCAATTTCGCACCCGCCGGCACTCTAGGCAAGGATTTCGTGGCCGGTGAAATCAAATCCATCGACGCGCCAAAGCTCTCCGTCCTACGGACCGACAACGTCACCCAAACCATCGAATTGAACGAGGAGACATCGCTGCGCAAGGGCCGCGACTCCGTAACCATGGCCGACATCCAAGTGGGCGACCATCTTGTTGCCCGTGGGGCCTTACAAAACGATGTCTTCGTCCCCAAAACGGTGATGGTCATCGGCGCTGAGCAGTGGAAGCGCATGCAGGAAATGGGCGGCCAGTCGGGAGGCCAGCGGCGTCCGCCATCCGGTGCTCCCAACGCTGGGTCTGATGCGCAGAAGCCGCCGGAGCCCCAGATTTGAAATCGATTGGCGCGCTCACTGTTTTTCTTCTCGCGTTTTTCCTGACCGGCACTGCGCGCGCCCAGTCCCCGGCCGAGCCGCCGCAAGACGCAACGCCGCCGGCGCAGATTCCCAGCATCCCACCGCCCGCGCAGCCGGCTTCTTTTGAAATCAGCGGCACCATCCGCGCCGGCAAGACGCCGCTGCCCGGCGTAACGGTGACCGCCGCCAACACGCTGACCGGCAAGAAATTCTCCGTCGCCACCGCCGCCAACGGCACTTATACCTTTGCAGGTCTTCCTCGCGGGCGCTACGTCGTCCGCGTCGAATTCATGGGCTTTGCCGTTCAGACCCAGGAAGTCATCCTCAAGCCCGAAACTCCTTCCGGAAAATTTGACGCAGAGCTAATCCTGGCCTCTCGCCAGCAAGAGCAAACCGCCAGCACCGCCGCGGCGGCCATCGCCGCCGCAGGCCGGGGATTCCAGAGCCTCTCCATCGACAACACGCTTTCCTCGCTCGCCGGCGGCTCACTCGCCGGTTCCGGCAACGGGCAGGGCGTTTCGTCCAACGATATTTCCGCGCTGCCGATGAGCGGCGCAGGCGCCGACAGCCCCACTGAGTCGGTCAGCATCACGGGAGCCCAAGGCAGCACGCAGAACTTCGGCAACGGCAGCGAAGAGGATTTGCAGGATCGCATTCAGGAATTTCGCGAACGCGCCCAGCGCGAAGGACTAATCCCCGGCGGGCCAAGGCGGCGGCCCCGGTGGAGGTCGGTGCAGGCGGCGGCCCCGGCGGCTTGGGCGGCGGTCCGATCTCTATTGGCCGCTTGGGCCGCGGCTTCAACGTCAACCAACCGCATGGCACTCTCTATTTTTCCGACGACGACGCTGCCTTGGACGCGAAGCCTTACTCGCTCTCCGGCCTCGAGACGCCCAAGGCTAGCTACAATTTTGCGCGTTTCGGCGCCTTCGTCGGCGGGCCGCTGAACATTCCGAAAATCTTCAACGGCGGCAACAAATGGTTTTTCTTCGCCGGCTGGAACGGCTCGCGCGGCAGCACACCTTATGATTCCTATTCCACAGTGCCGACCGCTGCCGAACGCGCCGGCGATTTTTCCGCCGCCACCTACAAAGACGGCACGCCGGTGGCAATTTTCAGCCCAACCACGGGCCAGCAGTTTTCCGATAACGGACAGTTGAACGTGATTAACCCGACGCTGATCAGCCCGGCGGCCACGGCGCTTCTGCAATACATTCCGCTGCCCAATCTTGAGTGGCACCGACGCAGAACTTCCACTACGTGACCAATGACGACAGCAACACCGACGCCGTCAGCGTGCGCTTGATCCACAATTTCACCGGCACCACCCCGGGTTTCGGCCCCGGCGGCGGTGGAGGTGGTGGCGGACGCGGCGGCGGCGGAGGCGGCGGAGGAAGGCGCCCGCAGAACAATATCAACTTCGGCCTAAACTGGAGCCGCAACTCGACCAATATCGTCAATTCATTTCCATCGCTGGCCGGCGGGACGAGCACCCAAGGCCTCAATGCCACCTCCGGTTGGACCTACGGCAACGGAAGGCGCACCAACCTTCTCCGCTTCACCTACAATCACAATCACGTGGCCACGACGAACCTATACTCGAATTCGGTCGACGCTGCCGGCAACGCGGGCATCGGCGGAATCTCCACCGATCCGTTCGATTTTGGACTGCCGGGAATCAGCTTCACGAACTTTGGCGGCTTGAGCGACCCCACTCCGCGACGCGAACTGGATCAGACCTACACGATCTCCGACACCCTGTCGTGGTACCGCGGCAAGCACAATTGGCGCTTCGGCGCGGACTACCGCCGCATTTTGCAAAGCTTTCGTTCCGCGAAGAACGCGGAAGGCAGCTTTGTGTTCACCGGGTTTGAGACTTCCGAATTCACGGCGGGGAGCGCCCGGCCGAATACGGACACGGGCTACGATCTAGCGGACTTCCTGCTCGGTTTGCCTCAGCAAACTTCGATTCAATCGGGCGCCAGCGCTTACAATTTTCGAGCCAACTCGTTTGATCTCTTCGCTCAAGACGACTGGCGCATTCTCTCCAAGCTCTCTCTCAATCTCGGTGTCCGCTACGAATACAACGGTCCGTTCACGGAAGCGAACAACCAAATCGCGAACCTCGACGTCGCACCGGGATTCACCGCGGCGGTCCCGGTCCTAGCCGGAGCGGCGGGACCCTACAATGGAACGTTCCCAGCGTCGCTCATCCACCCGGATCGCAACGACTGGGCGCCCAGGATCGGCATTGCGTGGAGGCCGCTGAAGCAAACCGTGGTTCGCACGGGCTACGGCATCAATTACAATCTGGCGCAGTACGCCAACATCATTCAGAATTTCGCATTTCAACCGCCCTTTGCCGTGACCGCCACAAACGTCAGCAGCGTTACGAGCCCGCTCACGCTGGAAAACGGCTTCCCCGCAGTGGCGCCGGGCGCGGTGACCAATAACTTTGCGGTCGACCCCAACTATCAGCTCGGCTACGTGCAGGTCTGGAATCTCGACATCCAGCGCACGCTGCCCCACGGCTTCCTGTTGAACGTGGATTACAATGGCTCCAAGGGCACCCGCCTGGATACGGAACGCGCCATCGAAATTGCCGGAATTCAGCCGTTTATTTATGAATCGTCCGCGGCGAACTCCATTTTCCACGCAGGCTCGGTGCGGATTCGCAAGCGCATGGCGCACGGCATCGGTTTCAGCGCCAACTACATCTACTCCAAATCGATCGACGACGCGTCTTCGATCGGCGGAGGCGGCACGGTGGTAGCGCAGAATCCGTTCGACATCGCGGCGGACCGCAGCCTTTCGAGCTTCGATCAGCGCCACAAATTTACCGGCACCTGGAATTACGACTTGCCCTTCGGAGAAAACCGGCGTTTCGCGCAGAAGGGCGCGTTCTCGCACATTCTCGACGGCTGGCAATGGAGCGGCGACTTCACCGTTGCCTCGGGACTGCACTTCACGCCGCGCGTTTTGGGCAGCGGCGTGGACATCAGCCGCGGCGTCACCGGTTCTCTGCGCGCCGACGTCACCGGCGAGCCCATTTCTCTGAGCGATCCGACAACACTGGAGTGGTTCAACACGGCCGCGTTCTGCTCGCCTTCTTCGACCGTGGGCTCCAGCAGCACCTGCGTTAATCCCAGCGGAAGCTCCTTCGGCGACGCCGGACGCAACATCATCCAAGGTCCCGGCGAAGTCCTCGTCGATATGTCGTTGAGCAAGACGATCACGATCAAGGAGTCGCGGGCTTTGGAATTGCGCTTCCAGGCCGCCAATGTTTTCAACTTTATTCAGTTCACGTCGATTAACACGACGGTGAATTCGCTCACGTTCGGGCAGGTCACCGCGGCAGGTGCTACGCGCCGCCTCACGGTGATCGTACGATTCCGTTTCTAAGGGACGCCTATGTTGCCTTTCAGAAAATCGCTCGCCCTGATCGCGGCAGCCCTTCTGCTGCTCAACGCCGTTCCCGCGGCGCGATCCCAAGACGCTCCCCAAGCCCCGCTGCCTCAGTATCGCGTCCACGTGACTTCGGAACTGGTCCTCGTCAACGTCGTCGTGCGCGACAAAAAAGGTAATCTCATCCGCGGTCTGAAGAAAGAAGACTTCACAGTCACCGAAGACGGCAAGCGCCAGAACATTTCCACCTTCGATTTCGAAAACGTCGACGAACTCGCCATCGCCGGCCCCAGCGAATCCACCGTCACCGGCGCCGCTCCCGGAGGCCTGCTGCGCCCAGCGAACAAGCCGGCCATCGACGCCCGCGACCGCCGCTTGATGCTCTTCTTTTTCGATTTTTCCGCAATGGATCCCGAGCAGATCGAGCGTTCCGTCGATGCCGCGAAGAAATTCGTCCAGACGCACATGCTTCCCGCCGACATGATCGCGATGGTCTCGCTGGCCACCAACATGCACGTCGATCTCGACTTCACGGACGACAAAGCCAAAGTCGTCTCCTCCCTATCTGCGTATACCTCCAGCCAGGGCCAAGGTTTCGACCCGGGGGCCGAAGGTTCTTCGGAGGGTGCCGCGGAAACCGGCGGTTCGTTCACGCCGGACGACACCGACTACAACACCTTCACCGCCGATCGCAAGCTCCTCGCCCTGCAATCCATCATGCAAGCGCTCGGAAAAATCTCGCAGAAAAAATCCATCATCTACTTCAGCAACGGAATTACCCAATCCGGCGTTGACAATCAATCCGCCCTCCGCGCCGCCACCGCCGCAGCGGTCAAAGCCAACGTCTCCATCTACCCGCTCGATGTGCGCGGCCTCCAGGCATTCCCTCCAGGCGGCGAAGCGCAAAATGCCAGCTTGCATGGTCAATCCGCCTACAACGGCAACGCCATCTTCAACGACCTCAACAGCAACGCCGCCTCCCAGGAAACTCTTTCCACCCTCGCCGAAGACACTGGCGGCAAAGCTTTCTTCGATTCCAACGATTTCAGCGGCGTTTTCTCTCAAGTTCAGAAAGACACCTCCGCCTACTACGTTCTCGGCTTCACCAGCAGCAATCCCCTCAAGGACGGACGCTTCCGCCATCTGAAGGTCCAGCTCAATCGCCAGGATGTGAAGTTGGAATACCGTTCGGGCTACTATGCGGGCCGCGACTTCCAGCATCTAAACCGCACCGATCGCGAGCAGCAGTTGACGGACGAAATCGACGCCGAGTTGCCGCAAACCGACGTCGCCGTGTTCGCCGGCGCCGCCTACTTCCGCCAAGACGATTCGCACTACTATCTCGGCGTCTCGCTCGTGATTCCCGGGATCGCAAATCCCGTTCGTGCAGGCGAAAGACAAGGATAACGCCACCATCGACATCGTCGGCGAGGTTCTTGCCAAAGGGAAATTACCCGTCGGCCATCTCCGCGACACCGTCAAGCTCGCCCTCGACAGCAGCCAGCAGGTGCGCCGCAAGAACGTTCAGTACAATACTGGATTTGTCCTCGCGCCCGGCGGCTATCACCTCAAATTCGTCGTGCGCGAGAACCAAACCGGCCGCATGGGCTCCTTCGAAACCGATGTGCAGATTCCGGACCTGCGCAAGGTGCCCGTGCGCATGAGCTCTGTCGTTCTCAGCAGCCAGCGCGTTCCCGCCACCGGCAACAAAAAAGGGTTCCATCCGCTCGTTCGGGATCAAACCGAGCTCGTTCCCAACATTACTCACGTCTTCACCCAGGACCAGCATTTGTATCTGCAATACGAAGTCTACGATGCAGCGCGCGGCAAGCAGCCCGCCCCCGCTGTGTCGACTGATGCTCCTGCGAACGCGCCGCAACCCAAAGCGTCGCGCGACTCCGTCCGCGTTCTGACCAGCATCGAGTTTTTACAGGAAGGCGCGAAGGTTTATGAATCGAAGCCTGTCGTAGCCAGCGAGGTTACCGCACCGGACCGCAAAGCCGTCATCTTCCAGATCGATCTGCCGCTGCAATCGCTCAAGCCCGGTTTCTACACCTGCCAAGTCAACGTGATCGACGACGTCGCCGGCAACTTCGCGTTCCCACGCTGGCCCATCTTGATCAAAGAGCCCGCCGCACCCACCGCCGCGGCAACCTCGACAACCGGCGGCCACTAACGGTAGCCGCGGTCTTCGAGACCGCGGGGTTTAGACGTAACTCAGCCGATTGCAAATGTGCCTGCAATCATCGTTCGCGGAGCCCGCGCCTATTTCCCCAGCACCTCTTCTGCAACGTGAAACGCATTGTTTGCCGCGGGCACTCCGCAATAGATGGCGGTCTGCAGAATCACTTCCTTGATTTCCTCTCGTGTCACCCCATTGTTCAGTGCAGCCCTAACGTGCATCCGAAACTCATCGCCGCGGTTCAAAGCCACCATTATCGCCAGCGTGATCATGCTCCGCGTCTGCCGCGGCAGGCCAGGCCGGCTCCAGATCTCGCCCCACGCATAACGCGTGATCAAATCCTGAAACTCTTCGTTGAACGCATTCCGGTTCTGCAACGATTTGTCCACGTGCGCATCCCCCAGCACCTCGCGCCGTACCTTCATCCCTTGTTCGTAGCGCTGCCGCTCGTCCATCGCTTACTCTCCTTGGGCGCTGGCTCTGCCGGGGCGATCGCTGCTCACGCCGCCAAGAACTGACTGACTTCCGCCGTGAACCGTTCTCGCGCTTCGATATTCGACAAATGCGCCGCGTCAAGTTCGACGTACCGCGCTCCCGGAATCTGTTCCGCCGCCCATCGCCCGTCGGCGGCTGGCGTCGCCGGATCATGCGCACCCGCGATGACCAGGGCTGGGGTCCGAATCGCACCCAGTTTCTCCCGGCAATCGAAATCCCGCACCGCCGCGCAGCATCCGATGTATCCCTCGGTGTCCGCATTTTCAAGGACGCGCTGGATTCTCGAGACTTCACTCGGCTCCTTCGCGCGAAAACCAGCGGTGAACCACCGTTCGATCACCGCCGTGGCTATCACTTTCACGCCGCCCTTCCGCACCGCCTCGATCCGCGGATTCCATATCTCCGGCGTCCCGATTTTCGCCGCGGTATTGCTCAAGAGCAATTTGTTCAGCCGCTCCGCGGCGTTCAAGCCCAGCCACATTCCCGTTTGCCCGCCGATCGACAAGCCGCAAAAATGAACCCTGTCGAGACGCAAGAAATCCAGCAGCGCAAGCGCATCGCGTCCCAACTGCTCGATGGTGTAAGGCCCGGCCGGCGCGGACGATTGTCCATGACCGCGCTTGTCGTATCGCAACACCCGAAACTTCTTGGCGATCTCCGGCATCTGCGCGTCCCACAGCGTCAAGTCCGTCCCCAGCGAGTTGGAAAACACCAGCACCGGCGCCTTCTCCGGCCCAGCCACCTCATAATGAATTCGCACGTTCCTCAACTCAGCAAATGGCATAGTTCCCCTTGGAGTGCGGCGGCTTGCCGCCGCCTTTGACCACCACCGCCGATCCCAGCAAGCCCGATCTTCTGCCGAAGGATCTCAACGTTAGTGTTCTGCACCACGTATACGCGTGGCAATGCTCTTCGCGACCACTCGATCCACAAGCGCCTCCGCCTCCCCCAAATACCTCCCCGGATCAAACAATCCTTGTAGTGCTCCTTCCGGCAAATGTCCACTTACGTCTTTGTCTTCCCCAAGCACCTCTCGCAAATGCCGCTTCTCCCTCCTCGCCCGCCCGCAAGCCGCTTCCACAACCTGATGCGCCGCCGCTTTGCCGATCTTCTCCGCCAGCGCCATCGTCACCGCCTCCGCATAAATCAACCCGCGCGTCACCTCGAGATTTTCTTTCATTCTCTCCGCATCGATCTCCAACCGTGGTGCCGTCTCCGTCATCTGGCGCAGCGCTCCAGCCGTCAAGCGCACGATCTCCGGCAAAGTCTCCCATTCAGCATGCCACCCGCCCAAACCGCGCTCCTCCTCCTGCACCATCGCCGTCAACATCGTGTTCACAAGTCCCGGCACCCGCAGCGCCGCGGCCACAACCACGGCCGAAGTCACCGGATTCCGTTTGTGCGGCATTGTCGAAGACCCGCCGCGCCCTTCTACGGCCGGCTCGAACACCTCGCCAATTTCCGTTTGCGCGTGCAGCGAAATGTCCCGCGCAATTTTCCCCAGCGTCCCCACGCACAGCCCTAGCGTAGTCGCCACCTCCGCTACGCGATCCCGATGACTGTGCCACGGTACATCGGGCAAACCGAGCCCAAGTTCCCCCGCCAGAGTCTCGGCGACCTCAGAGCCCCGCGTCCCGAGCGCCGCCAGCGTTCCCACTGCTCCGCCGAACTGCAACACAAACACGCGCCGCTCGGTCTCGCGCAATCTCTGGCGATGACGATCGACCGCATCCAACCAGCCCGCCACCTTCACGCCAAACGTCGTCGGCAGCGCTTGCTGCATCCACGTCCGGCCCACCACAATCGTCGACCGGTGTTTTTTCGCGAGTTCCGCCAATCCGGTCGTCAACCGGTCGAGATCGGCCGCGATTAGCTTCAGCGCTTCGCGCAACTGCAGCACGAGACCAGTGTCGATCGCATCCTGGCTCGTCGCACCCCAATGCACGTACCGCGCCGCGTCCTTGTCGTCCTGCGCAACAAGATTCGTCAGCGCCCTGACCAGCGGAATCGCAATATTCCCCGCAAGCTTTGCCCCCTGCGCGAGCGCTTCGACGTCGAACAATTCCGCTTTGCATTTCCCCGTGATAGCCACCGCGGCGGGGGAGGGAACTACTCCGGCTCGCGCTTCCGCCCTCGCCAGCGCCGCCTCGAAATCGAGCATGCCCTGCAAACACGCCCGACTCGAAAACACCTTCTCCACGTCTTCCGAGCGGAACAACAGATCGAGCAATTCCATGCGGTGAGTGTAGTCGCTCCTAACGGCCGGTTGGAAAATTCTTGCTGAGCGTCGTCCTTTGCGTGCTGGCCGGCATCTTCTCCGCGCTCCTCTGTGCACTCGGCGTCTCTGGGTTAGCTTTTTCTTCTTCCAGGTACTGTCTCGTCCGGCTCTACACCCGCTCCAAAATCGCCGCGATCCCTTGCCCCACCCCGATGCACATGGTGCACAAAGCGAATCGCCCCTTCGTCCGCTGCAATTGATACGTAGCCGTCGTCACCAACCGTGCCCCGCTCGCCCCCAACGGGTGCCCCAGCGCAATCGCACCGCCATTCGGGTTCACGTACGCCGCATCATCGGCGACACCCAATTCCCGCAACACCGCCAACGCCTGCGATGCAAACGCCTCATTCAGCTCAATCACATTCATCTGCCCGATCGCGAGCGCCGCCTTCGCCAAAACTTTTTGCGTCGCCGGCACGGGCCCCATGCCCATAATTCGCGGCGCGACGCCTGCCGCCGCGCTCGCCACCACCCGCGCCCTCGGCGTCAACTGGTGCCGCCGCACCGCTGCCTCCGACGCCAGCAGCAGCGCGCACGCCCCATCATTCACACCAGAAGCATTTCCCGCCGTCACCGTCCCGTCCGGCTTCACGACGCCCTTCAATTTCGCGAGCGCTTCCAAGGTCGTATCCGGTCGCGGATGTTCATCCTGACAAACCATTACCGCGCCGCCTTTCTTCTGCGGAATCGGCACGCCAACAATTTCTTCCGCCAACCGCCCGCTTTGCATCGCCTGAACCGCTCGCTGCTGGCTCCTCAACGCAAACGCATCCTGATCTTCCCGCGAAATATGAAATTCTTCCGCGACGATCTCTCCGGTCTCCGGCATCGAATCCGTTCCGTACTTCGCTTTCATCACCGGGTTCACGAACCGCCATCCAAGTGTCGTGTCCTCCAGCTTGATCGCTCTTGAGAACGCCGCGTCCGCCTTCGCCATCACAAAAGGCGCCCGCGACATGCTTTCCACGCCTCCCGCAATCACCAAGTTTGCCTCGCCGCTTTTGATCGCCCGCGCTGCCGTGGCCACCGCGTCCAAGCTGGACCCGCACAACCGATTCACCGTCGACCCCGGCACTTCCTTAGGCAGCCCTGCCAGCAACAACGCCATGCGGCCAACGTTCCGGTTATCCTCTCCCGCCTGATTTGCGCACCCGTAGATCACATCGTCCAGCGCGCCCCAATCCACGCCGCGATTTCGGCTCATCAGCGCCGCGATCGGAATCGCGGCCAGATCGTCGGTGCGCACGCTCGCCAGGCCGCCTCCGTACCGTCCGATGGGCGTGCGAATCGCATCACAGATATAAGCTGTTTCCATTCCCGTCCTTCGATGAGTTTCGATTGCTTATAGTAACATCGAGATTCACGTGTAGCCGCGCGGACCGCGAAATCAGCTCTCTTTCAGTGTGCGATTATTGATGCGAACCCAGGTTGGAATCATCGGAGCAGGGCCCGCCGGACTCACGCTTTCGCATCTTCTTCATTTGCAGGGCATCGATTCCGTCGTGCTCGAGACCCACCCGCGAGAGTACGTCGAGCAGCGCATTCGCGCCGGCGTGCTCGAGCAAGGCACCGTCGATCTGCTCGTCCAGTCCGGCGCCGGCGCTCGCCTGCAGCGTGAAGGCTTAGTGCACCACGGCATCGAGCTCCGCTTCGCGCGCGCCGGCCATCGCATCGACCTCACCGAACTAACCGGCGGAAAATCCATCACCATCTACGCCCAGCATGAAGTGATCAAGGATCTCCTGGCCGTGCGTCTCGCCGCCAAAGCCCAAATCCTGTTCGAAGCGGAGGCCCTCAGCGTCCATGACATCGATGCGAATCCGAAAATCCGCTTTCAGCACGCCGGCCGAACGCAAACTCTGGAATGCGATTTCATTGCCGGCTGCGACGGCTTTCACGGTATCTGCCGCTCCGCCATTCCCGCGCACGCGTTGTGCCTCCACGAGCGCGTCTACCCCTTCGGCTGGCTCGGCATCCTCGCCGACGTTCCGCCCGCCTCGGACGAGCTGATCTACACCTACCACGAGCGCGGCTTCGCGCTCCTCAGCATGCGCTCGCCGCAGATTTCACGCCTCTATCTTCAGTGTGATCCGGAAGAAGACATCGCCGAGTGGTCCGATGATCGCATCTGGACCGAGTTGCGCACGCGCTTCGCGACGCAAGACGGCTGGTGGCTGCCCGACGGTCCGGTGCTGCAGAAAAGCGTCACGCCCATGCGCAGCTTCGTCGCCGAGCCCATGCAGTACGGCAAACTCTTTCTCCTGGGTGACGCCGCCCACATCGTTCCGCCCACCGGGGCAAAAGGCCTAAACCTCGCCGTCGCCGACGTGCGCGTTCTAACCCAAGCTCTCGTCGATTTCTACAAGCACAGCAAGCGCGAACGCCTTGAGCGCTACTCCGAAATCTGTCTCCGGCGCGTCTGGAAAGTGCAGCGCTTCTCCTGGTGGATGACTTCCATGCTCCATCGCTTCCCCGACGAAGACAGCTTCTCCCACAACGTCCATCTCGCCGAGCTCGACTATCTCACCAGCTCCGGCGCCGCCGGCCAAGCCCTCGCCGAAAACTACGTCGGTCTGCCTTTCGATGAAGAGAAATGAAGTGAAGAAATAATGAGGTGGCGAAGTAAAGAGGCAAAGACCAGACTCAAACGCGCGCGCCACGTTGTCGTCCTGAAGCGATCCTCGACACCGTCGGCACCAGCAACGCCTCTCGTTACTTCATTACTTCGCTTCTTATTCGTATCTCAACGCTTCCACCGGATTCAATCTCGCCGCCCGCCCCGCCGGATACAGCCCCGCCACCAAACTCACGACCACCGCGAAGCCCACCGCGCCCAGCCCCAGCCACCACGGCACGTACGAAATCTTCACTCCCGGCAAGTCCTGCCGCTTCAAATAAATCGTCGTGCCCCAGGTCAGTGCTTGCCCGATCAACCATCCCAGCGCCACCCCGAAGACTCCTCCGAATAGTCCCATCGCCCCGGCTTCCGCGAAAAACAAACTCCGCACATCGCCATCCGTCGCACCCAGCGCTTTCAACACGCCGATTTCCCGCCGCCGCTCCAGAATCGCCATCACCAACGTATTAATGATCCCCAGAGAAGCGACGGTAAGCGCCAAGCTCCCGAACAACCCCAGAAATAAATCGAACACCGTGAACACCAGCCGCAGGCTGCGCGTCGCATCCAGCAGCGAAAATGTCGCGAATCCCATCTTCTTGATGGCCTCTTCCACGCTCATCACATCCCTCGGCGATTTCACGCGCACGGTGAGCGCCCCATACACCGGCTTCGCCGATCCTCCTCCACGCACAAACTCCTGCACGTCGTTGGGCTGTGCCACGTGCAGCTCCTCCGCTACTCGCAATGGAATGAACACCCTCCCGCCGCCAAACCCTCCAATTCCCGCCGAAGGATCGGACTCGATGATTCCCGCGATCCGCAGTTTCTTCTCTCGCGACACGATCGAGATCCCGCCCGACATCATTTCATCGAGTTGCTTGTCGATATCCTTTTCATTCGCCAAGTCCGCCGCCGATGTCTCATGCCGCTGCGCGAACCGCAAAACTAATTCCTTCCCGACCAGCTCTGCTGGCTGTGCTCCCAGTTCCTTCGCAAACTCCGCTTGCAAGATGGCCTCATCCGCCGTCGCCGAAGAAAAATACTTCCCCGTGATCCCGTCAAACGCCCCTGTAGCCCGTGACGATTCAGGCAAGCCCAGCACATTCGTCGAGTAGCTGTTCCCACCGTAGCGCACCTCGGTCAAAAATCGAATCTGCGGATACACCTCCGTCACATTCGCCAACTTCGCCAATTCCTGCCGTGCGCCCTCATCCAGCGCCTTCGCATCTTCCGGCTTGACCGCCTGCCTCTCTGCACGAGCCCGAGGCGGCCCGTCCATTCCCCGCATCGCGCGCCGCGACGTCACAAACACCGCATCGAACAATCCCGACTTGTTCAACCGCTGCGACGCCAGCGTCTGCAGCCCCACCCCCAGCGACAACATCGCCACCAGCGACGCCACGCCCACCGCCACTCCCAGCGTCGTCAACGAGTTTCGCAGTACCGCCTCCCGCAGATTCCGCACCGCCAATTCCGTCAGGTCCCGCCCCTTCATCGTCATGTGGCACAGCCATTTCTGACTGTCCGACCTCCCTCTATGTAGGCGCCGGGCTAAAGCCCGACAAGCTGCTCCGTCTTCTCTGTGCCTCTGTGGCCAATCTTTCTTCTTCCTTCCTCTTCAACCCCCGCTAACCAACCTCCCATCCGACAACACTACAATCCGGTTCGCAAACCGCTCCGCCAACGGCCGCTCATGCGTAACCATCACAATGGTCATCCCCAGCGACCCCTGAACCTCCCGCAGCAGCATCAGAATCTGCTCCCCATTCACGCTATCCAGGTTTCCTGTCGGCTCATCCGCAAACAGAATCGCCGGCCGGTTCACCATCGCCCGCGCCAGCGCCCCGCGCTGCTGTTCCCCGCCGCTCAATTCACTCGGTCGATGCGCGCGCCGCGGCACCAGCCGCACGCGCTCCAGCGCCTCTCCCACGCGAGCCTCGCGCTCCCCGCGTTCCACCTCCGCCAGCCGCAGCGGCAGCTCCACATTTTCTTCCAG
Organism: uncultured Acidobacteriota bacterium; assembly: GCA_963735525.1. GTDB lineage: Bacteria > Acidobacteriota > Terriglobia > Acidiferrales > UBA7541 > Acidiferrum. Next base: position 478,251 of record CAVTLQ010000010.1, read on the forward strand.
CGTCATCCGCGGCAGCAGATTGAACGACTGAAACACCATCCCCACCGTATCTCTCCGATACCTCGCCAATTCCACCGAGTCCAGCGTCGCCAGGTTCTTTCCGCGTACGTGAATGGCACCCGCCGTCGGCCGGTCCAGCCCCGCCAGCAAATTCAACAGCGTCGATTTCCCCGACCCCGAGCTCCCCAGCAGCGCCACAAACTCCCCCGCCCGAATCTCCAGCGAGACACCATCCACCGCAGAAATAAGGCTTTCCCCCAGGCGGTATTGGCGTGAAACCTTCTCCGCCTGGATCAAGATGTGGTCAGGGGTTTGGTCGGCTGTCATCGTAGGGTCTGTACAATTCTAATACGTCTGGGTCATCCGCGTTCTTTCAAGCCCAAGCTGCTCCGTCCGGGCCGGCGTTTTTCGTTCCCAAGCCGCGCGCCGCGCACAAAACGCCCGGAAAACAATTTGACTGCTCCGCCGTCTCACCTATAGCTATAAGCTAGAGGAGCCCCCATGGCCCAACCCGGGATCAAGGAACATACTCGCCGGACCGGCATCGTCGGCTGGCTGGGCACCGTCGCCCGCGACATTGCCTACGCCCTGCGCTCCCAGCGCCGCAATCCGGGATTTGCGGCCGTAGCCATTCTGACGCTGGGTCTCGGCATTGGCGCCAACACCGCCATCTTCAGCGTCGTCGACGCCGTCCTCCTCAAGCCCCTGCCGTATCAAGACGCCCAGCGCCTGATCAATATTTCCCAGACCTTCTTGCAAACCCAAGCCACCGGAGCTCCCGTCTCTTTCACCAAATTCAGCCAAATCCGCGAGCAGAGCCAAACCATCCAGACCGCCGCCGCCTATTACCCGCTGAACCTGAGTCTGGTTACCCAACGCGAGCCGGAAGCCGTCTCCGGCGCAAAAGCCTCCGCCGATTTCTTTCAGGTTCTTGGCGTCTCGCCCGCTCTCGGCAGAACCTTCCTCCCGGAAGAAGATCAGCCCGGAGGCGCCGACGTTGCCGTCGTGAGCGACGCCTTCTGGCACAGCCACTTCGGCGGCGACGCATCCCTGCTTGGCCGCACGCTCACCCTTGACGGCAAAAACGTCGCCGTCGTCGGCATTCTCCCCAGCACCTTCCGGTTTCCTCTTCAGTTTCCCGAGCCCGAGATCTGGCTGCCCCGTGTCTTCGAGCACGACAATCTGCGCCCCGAACAAATCCGAACCGGCGCCGGCTACCTCGCCGTCATCGGCAAGCTGCGCTCGGACCAATCTCTCCCGCGCGCCCAGGCCGAGCTCAAGACCATCGACGCTCGTTACCGCGCGCAATTCGGCAGCTTCGTTGACGCCACTCGCTTCGAGCTTGCCGCCACCTCTCTGGAAGACAGCCTGGTCGGCGCGCTTCGACCTTCTTTGCTGGTGCTCCTCGCTGCCGTCGCTTTCGTTCTGCTCATCGCCTGCGCCAATGTTGCCAACCTGCTTCTGGCTCGCGCCACCGCCCGTGAGCGCGAAATCGCCATTCGCAACGCCCTCGGCGCATCTCGCATGCGCTTGATGCGCCAACTCCTGACCGAAAGCTTGAGTTTGTCGTTCGCCGGCGGTGTCGTCGGCGTTTTCCTCGCCGTCTTGCTGATGCCGGCTTTGCGCGCGATCAGTCCGGGAACTCTGCCCCGCCTTGGCGAAGCCGGCGTCAACGCTCCCGTGCTCCTGTTTTCTCTTTGCTTGTGCGTCGTCACTGGCATCGTTTTCGGTATCGTGCCTTCCCTGCGCGCCTCGCGAGGGTTCATCCAGGCGGCGCTGCAAGAAGGCAGCCGAGGCTCATCGCAGGGCGGGAGTCGCGGCAGATTTCGCGCGCTCCTGGTGGTTGCCGAAATGGCCGTCGCCCTCGTGCTGATCACCGGCGCCGGCCTGCTCATCGAAAGCTTCGCGCACCTCCTGCGCGTCGATCCCGGCCTGAACTCCAAGGGCGTCATGACCTTTCCTATTAGCCTGCCCCCGAACCGCTATGGCCAGCCGGCCCAGCTCGCCGAGTTTTACCGCCAGCTTCTCGACAAAGTCAAAAGCATTCCGAAAGTGCAATCCGCCGGCGTAACCAACTTTCTTCCGCTTGGCGGCGGTGCCCACTTCGTGTTCTTCTGCCCTGAGGGCCGCGCCTGCCAGGGAGTCGGCAAGGATCCCACCATCGCGTTGCGGCAAGTGAGCCCAGATTACTTTCAGACGGTTCGCACCCCGCTTCTCCGCGGCCGGGTCTTCACCGAAACGGACATCGCCGGAGCATCCCCGGTCGCCATCGTCAACGAGACCACCGCCAACCGTTACTGGCCCCAGCAGACCCCCATCGGAAAGCGCATTGCCAACTCCCGCGACATGATCCAGCGCGAAGTCGTCGGCGTCGTTGCCGACGTCAAGTTCAACACCCTCGACGCTCCGGATACCGAGGAGATGTATCTCCCCATTGCCCAGCTCCCCTGGCCCTCCGCCACTTTGCTGGTGCGCTCGGACGCAAATTCGCTACCTCTGGTCGCCGCCGTTCGCGCCAAGATCGCAGAGCTGGATCCAAACCTGCCCGTTTCCAGCATCCTGAGCATGGACGATGTCGTCGCCAGTTCCGTGTCTCAGCCGCGGCTGATCACGCAGTTCGTCGGTCTTTTTGCTGGTTTTGCGTTGCTGCTCGCCGCCATCGGCATCTACGGCGTGATGGCCTACTCGGTCACCCAGCGCAAACAGGAAATCGGCATCCGCGTCGCCATGGGTGCGCGTCCGGCAGACATTTTGCATCTCGTCGTGGGGCAGGGAATGCGTCTCACCCTGCTCGGTGTGGCTGTTGGAGTCGCCGCTTCGCTCTTCTTAACTCGCTTGTTATCCGGCCTGCTCTTTGGCGTACACGCCATCGACCCGCTCGCCTTCACCGCCGCCGCCCTCATCCTGGTCGCCGTAGCCTCCATCGCCTGCTACCTGCCCGCCCGCCGCGCCACCCGCCTCGACCCCATCGTCGTCCTCCGCTTCCAGTAGGGGAGGGGCTTGCCTCTCCCGGCCGCTGCGTGTTGCCGCAATCTCCACCATCCGCTGCGGGTGCCCCACCCTCGGTTTTTGAACGTGGGGGTTTAGATGACACACAGGCACCACAGAGTGTGCACGCAAGAAAGAGGCCGCGGTCGCTTAATGTTCTGACACCAACTCCGACTCAATCCCGCCGTTTCTCCAACTCCGCCCGATCCCAATTCCCAAGCTTCGCCCCAGCCTCATACGTGCTCTGGCAAAACTCCATCAAATCCCGTTCCGGCGATTTCGACAATCGCACATCGTCGTACATCAGGAAAAACTCGCCCTTCTCCCCGCTGTAGAAAGCCTTCGCCGGCCGCACCGCGCTGCTTTTAAATCCCGCCGGCTCCGGAGCCGCGTAAGCATAAAACGCCGCGTCCTTGATGATCTCTCCATCGCCCGGCCAAAACCCCACGCTGATCACCTCGTGGGAGTACGCTTCCTTCGTTACCTTGTCGGCGCCCGGACGGTCTGGCGCTCGCCTCCCGGAGAACCGCGTCACCGCTAAATCAAAGCTTCCCCAAAAGAAGTGCACCGGACTGCACTTTCCGATGAACCCCGCTCGAAACTCCTGAAAAACAGGCTGCACGCTGGCCAGAATCCGCCAAAAACGATGCGCATATGCACTGTCGTAGGACGCGTGACTTTCATCGAGCTCGAATCGAACAGGTCGCGGCACCTCCACCGGCATCGTCCACACGTTCACATGGATCCCCAGCGAAGCTAGCGCTCCCATCAATTCCCCATAGAATTCCGCCACCGAGCGCGGCGCCAGACGGAATGCCAGCCGCTCCCCGAGGCTGGTCGTAATCTCGAGGCTGTGCGCGATGAAATCGAATTGCACCTCGAACAGTCCCCGGTCGTAAGGGATCGTGGACGTCGTCAACCCTCTCGTTGTGACGTAAAGGGTCACTCCCCAGTAGTGGTTGATACTCGGGCTGAGCGCCAAGCGCACCTTCCCCACGATCTGCGTCCACATATGCAGCGTTGCATACGTGTCTTTCCATTTCGCAAAGGGAAGTGCCGGCCATCGTTCCTCTTGTTTCATGCCGTTCCTCGCACCACCATCTTAACGCTATAGCGGCGTTGTAGGGACGCAGCATACTGCGCCCCATCCAGGCAACCAACCAAGTGCTTGAGGTCCTGCATATGCAGCCGCCGGGCTTCAGCCGGCGTCCGAATTCAAAGATCTTAGCTGCCAAGTCGAATTACCAGTCCCTAAATTACTTGACATAGTACTAAAACCGTGTTATCATGGGTCGTGGACTCTCGAACCCACCCCCGCCACAACCAGCAGTGCACCTTCCAGCGTGTACTCCTCGCGCGCGCACTCACTCCTGGAAGTCTTGTGGAATCAGTAGGTTACTTCACAACTCGCTGTACACCCCCCGGGGTACTCCCCCCACCCAGTTTTTGCCCAGTCCCCGGACCGCCTCCGCTCTCGACCCTGCCTTCTTCCCCGTCACTATTCGCTACCCACGGCAGGCTATCTCCTCTAGAATCCGCACTTCCGCAAAAAGAAAGGGGGTACGAAGTGCTAACCAGCTTGGGCACACGCAAACGAACTCGCGTCGCGATTGTCGCAATACTCTTATCGGCCGCCGCCACGACGGCCTGCTGGCCTGCCATGGCCCAGGACAAACCCCCGACCGCGCGCGAAGTCGTGGCGGCCATCCAGCAGCACGTTGGCATACCCTGGATGGCGCAGACGGTGGACACCTTCAAAGCCGGCAATCCCGACACACCAGTGACCGGCATCGCGGTGACCATGATGGCCACCCTCGATGTTCTCCAGCGCGCCGCCGCCAACGGCCAGAACTTCATCATCACCCACGAACCCACCTTTTATCAGCATACCGACGACCGGCCCGAAGGCATGGATCCCAGCGACCCGGTCTGGGCCGAAAAACGCGCCTTCATTGAGAAGCATGGTCTGGTCGTGTGGCGCTTCCATGATCACTGGCACCGCATGCACCCCGACGGCATCTTGGCCGGCATGGTGCACCAACTCGGCTGGGAGAAATTTCAGAACGCCGACAATCCTTACGTCTTCACCCTGCCGGAAACCACCGTCGAGAATCTCGCCGTTGATGTCTCGAAGCGACTGGACAATCCCGCGATGCGCATCGTCGGAAACCGCGATATGAAAATCACCAAGGTTGGGCTGAGCCCCGGCTTCGCCGGATTCGTCCGCGAGACCCACGCGCTCGAGATGGATAGTGTCGAAGTCCTGCTGGTCGGTGAAACGCGCGAGTGGGAAACCGTCGAGTACGTCGCCGATGCCGTCACCGAGGGCCGGCGCAAGGCGCTCATCGTGATCGGACACGTGCCCTCCGAGCAGGCTGGCATGGACGAGTGCGTACGCTGGCTGAAAACGTTCGTCAAAGACGTGCCGATTGAGTTTGTGCCCACCAAGCAACCGTTCTGGACCCTGGCGGAGAGAAGCGCTCACCACTGAGTCAAGTGTATGAGTACGGCGCGCGTGTGAACGACGCGCGAATAGGGGGAAAAGTTGGAACACACCGGCGACAACGAGACTCCTCGAAGCTGGGTGATGAGCGTGCTCACAGATATCCAGTTCTGGGTTCCGGTAGCGGTGTTGATCGGCGGCCTGCTGCTTCTCCGGTCGCTTCACTGATCGCGCGTGAGAGATATGGAATCCGTCTTGGCCAATCCAATCGCAGCCGTCGCGCAAGAAACCTCGCGCGCACGAAAGCTGCAAGTGTTGGGCATCCTTTCGGGTTTCACCGCCGGTGCCTGGCTTGGCGCTGCCGAGGCGCCGACGAAACTCGTCTCCGTCGGTGTCTCGCCCATTGTGATTTCGCTGATCATGGTAATCGGCGTCTTCCTCGCTCGCTGGAGCGTGCCCGCTTTGATTCTCGGCACGTCTTCGGTGCGAGCGGACGTCCGCCGGACGCCTCACCTGATGATCTGGGCCGTTCTGGCCGGATGTTTGTGGGCGGTGGCGAATACCATGACGATTTTCGCCATTCGCGACGTGGGCTTGAGCATCGCGTTTCCTCTTTGGAACTCGAACAGTCTTCTCGGCATTTTCTGGGGATTTCTTTTCTTCAATGAGTTGCGTCAAGCGGGATGGCGGCGCTGGGCAGGCGTCCTGGGCGGAGCGTTGGTCATGTGCGCAGGAGCAACGCTGCTGGCCATCGCGTCGGCGACGCAAGGTCCGGCGGCGCATTCCATGCGCGGCGTGTGGGCCGCGCTGGGCGCCGGAATTCTGTGGGGCACGATGTACATCCCCTACCGCAAGGCGTACTTGACGGGAATGAATCCGCTTTCCTTCGTTACGTTCTTCACGTTCGGCGAGCTAGGCATGATGGGCGCGCTGGCGGCCAGTTACACGGGTCTCAGTCCGCTGTGGCGGCAATTGCTGGATGCGCGAGACGTTCTCTTTTGGCTGATGCTCGGCGGCTTTATTTGGGTGATCGGCGATCTGTTCCAGCAATATGCGGCGAAGTACGTAGGCATCAGCCGCGGTATTCCGCTGGCGAACTCCAATCAGCTCTGGGGCTTGTTGTGGGGCGTCTTAGTTTTCGGCGAGCTGCACGGACGCAGCGCTTCGATCTATATGCAAGTCGTTGGAGGCTCCCTGCTGATGATGTTGGGCGTTGGAGCCATCGCATTTTCTTCCGCGACTGGCAAAGAGCAGATGCGCTGGAAGGAAGCGGCCCAGCGCGAAGGCCGCCGCTACGGAATTGCCGCCGACTACGTCGAAGCCCGCATGGATGGCCGCCACGCGAGCGGTGAAGTGAAGCCTTCGCGAAGTGTCTGGGACTGGCTGTTGGTGGCCGTGGCCACCGGCATCTTCGTATTTTTTGCGGCGATGGCGCGCGTGCCGCAAATGTCGCTGCACTGGGGAGCGGTCCTGTTGCTGAGCGCCGCAAGCGTCGTGCTTCTGCTCGTCTGCGGCGTCGCGCTCTGGCGAACAACGCGCTTCCAGTGACCGCGAAAAAGCTCGGCCTGTAGGAATCGCCATGTAGGCGCTGGGCTTCAGCCCGGCGAACTCGTCTGGCGTTTGATTGCGGACCAGAAAGGAAAAAATTGTCCAAGGTTGACGTCGTCGGCGTCGGACTGAACGCAACGGACACATTGATTCCGCTGCCGCAGTACCCGGCCCGCGGATCGAAGGTGACGTTTCACGACGCGCATGTACTGCCCGGCGGACAGGTCGCCACGGCGATTGCGGCGTGCCAGCAATGGGGACTGCGCACCCGCTACATCGGAAAAGTCGGCGATGACCCAGCCGCCTCGCTCCACCGCGAAGAATTCGCGCGGCTCGGCGTCGAAACGCATCTGCTCACCGCGAAAGGATGCAAGAGCCAGCAGGCCTTCATCATCGTGGACGACACCGGCGAGCGGACCGTTCTTTGGAAGCGCGACCCGCGCTTGGCGCTCCGCCCTCAAGAGCTGCAGCGCGAATGGATTGTCGAGGCTCGCGCTCTCCACGTCGACGGGCACGACACCGAAGCTGCGGCCGTCGCGGCCGCCTGGGCGCGCGCCGCGGGTGTGCCGGTCATCGCCGATCTGGACGAGCTTTATCCCGGTGTTGAAGCACTGCTCACCAATCTCGATTATTTTGTGGCCAGCCGCGACATTCCCGGCCGCATCACCGGCGAGCCAGACTTGCGAAAATCGCTGCCCGCCGTTCACCAGCGCTACGGCTTCCGTCTGACCGCCGCAACCTTGGGCGACGAAGGCGTGCTGGCATGGGATGGCACGAAGTTTTACTACGCCGCCGCCTATTGCGTCGAGGTTGTGGACACCATCGGCGCCGGCGACATGTTTCATGCCGGATTTATCTATGGGCTTTTGCAAGGCTGGCCGTTGCAGCGGCAGTTGGAATTTGGCTGCGCCGCCGCCGCGCTGAACTGCGCCGGGATGGGCGCGCGAGGCGGCATCCAGCCGGTAGCACGCATCGAAGCGTTTATGGCGTCGGGCGCTCGGCATACTCGGGCTGCGGCTGCGGTGGAGTAAGCGAGATTGAGGCGGCAAAGCGGCGCAGCCGATCGGGGCGCACTGCAGCCGGGCCAATCCGACAGCGGACCGTTACGAACTCGGCAGGCCACGCTGGACTTCAGCGCGGCGATTGGCGATTGCGGACTTATACTCGTTGGGCGGGGCCATCCATGTTACCGACCAGGAGCCAGTATTTTCAGCCGGCGACGATTCACTGTCCGCTGGACCATCTGCGGATGAGTTTCCACGCCCCCAGCAGAGCCTACCGCTGCAATTTGCGCGGCTGCCCGGTGGCCTATGCGATGGACAAGGGCTACTACCGGATTGAGGACGAGGACGACCCGCACGTGCGGGAAATTTTCTATGCACAAGCAGCGATTTGCTTGTGCGAAAGTGACGATGCGCATCCGATGTATATTCAGGATTACGTGGCAAGCCGCAAAGTCCGGTTCTGGGCGTGTCCGGTGCGAGCCTGCGCCTACGAAGCGTCTCAGCGAATGGAAAAGACGGCGGACGGGTGGCGCACGTGCGGCTTCTTCGAGCACACCAAGCCGGTACGGCTCCGCCACTGAGCCAGCCGGGGGCTGCGCTTCGGGAGGTTACGCCGCATGCCATTTACAGGCAGGAACACTGGCCATAAGTACAGTGTACGGGGGTGGGGCAGGTGAATAGAGTGGAAGGACTTCGCGAGCGCTAGAATCGGGAGCAACACTGATGAAGCGAGCCATGACCCTTGTTGCTGTTACGCTGATCTTTGCGGCGGCGGCATCGGCGCAGCAGATCAAGGTCACCAACCGCGGCTATGTGGCCGCCTCGGGGAAGTGGAAGAGCGATTCGGAAACCATGAAGCCGGAGGACCCGGCGATGAAGGTGCGGATCGAGTGCGACAAGAACATCGCGCTTTGCGCGGTCGCCGAGGGAACGAATTTGTTTGCCGACGACGGCAACCTGTTTACCAGGCTGGATGTGACCCCGGTGCACTATACGATTCTGCACTGGGACGCGAGCGGACTGGTGGCGCAGACCACGGCACGGGATTGTGTGAAAGATCGCCTGGTGATTGATTTTCGGGCCAAAAGCGTGACCATGATCCAGACGCCGAAGGGCAACGCCAGCGATGAAGACAACGAATTCTGCAAAGTCTTCACGAAGACAATAACGTCCCACCTGGTAAAACAGAGCGGCGACAAGTAACCCGCGGAGCAGTATTTCCACACTCGATTTTCCCAGGTGAAATCCAAATCCCTAGAATCCGCTGTTCGCCGGCGGCTGGAAGCGCCTGCGGATTGAACCACTGATTCGGGGACGGCGGGAGCGATCACGAGCCCGGCAACGACGGGGTGGCGGGAGATCTAGGCTTGAAGGTTGACTGGTTGCCAAGCAGGGGCGCAGCGGTGCTGCGCCCCTACAAGATTTGGTCGTGATTCTAGCTTGTGCCTAGCAGCCCGTGTCAGAATCGGGCCTTCCGGAGTGGCGAAGTTTGAATCTGAGATAGCGGCGATTTCTACGCCAGCCGAATCTGAATGATGAAGAGGAAGGCTTTGTCTGGCGCGCAGGTGGTGGAGAGCCTCGGAGCCAGAATAAGAGCAGAAAAATCAGCGAGGACTCACGATTTTTGAGCTCTCGAGGCGTCCCGGATCCCAACAGGGTGCGGAAGATCAGGCTCAGATTGAACGCGCCAACATGGATCAACAGTCGCTTTAGAATATTCTGGTGTCCTCGTAAATGCGTTCGTCTCATTCCGCCCGTACCGTAGCAGTGCGCGAAATTCCGCTCGATCAATTCGCCTCTCTTCCGCAGCAGGCCCTGGCCATAGGCTCCCTTCACTCGCCGCCGATTCGCATAGACCGCTTGCTGTTCCTCGGCTTTGCCTTCCCAATGTCTTTGCCCGGGCTGCTTCTTCTCCGGGATGTAGGTCCGCACTTCCGCACTCCGCAGATTCGCTACCACCGTTCCACTGTGATAGCCCTTGTCGGCCACCACTTCTTCGATGCCCTGCAGATGCGCTTGCGGTTTCTGGCTCGGCTTTTCTGTCCCGATCAACTCCGCCACGTTTTCACCGGCCTGCGCTAGAGTCTCGACCACCGTGGTGGTGTCCCCCGAATCCGCTTCCTGTACGGTCACCGCCAACACCGCACCGGTCTTTAGATCCACGGCATGCTCGGCTTTGTGTGCGAGATGCGTTCGCCCATCTTTCATCTTGGCGATGCGCGCATCTTCATCATGCGGATTCACCCAGTCTTCGTTGCTGGCCTTGTTCTTGCGTTTCCGATCCAGTCGGGCCAGATCCTCCCGCGTGGGTGTTTCGATTCCCGATTCCTTGGCCAAGCCCTGCAAAAATTCCTCGTAACTCTCACCCGTATCGCGCCGCACGATCGAACGCATCGCCGCGTTGGCCTCCAGCGTGGTCGCGTCGATCCCCACCGTCTTGCCCTTCACCAGCCCGCGGCCTCGCAGCACTTCCAAAATCCAGAAGAACACTTTGTGGTGCGTCTCCACATCGATCAGCCGCCGTGTCCGTGAAATGGTCGAATGATCTGGGGTGGGCTCGTCTATGTCGATTCCCAGAAATCTTCGCAGCCCCAACGAATCCGCTGCCCGCCAGGCGATTCCCCGCTCGGAATCAATCCCTTCAAAATAGCCCACCAACAACAAACGAAAATAGATCCCAGGCGCCAAAGAGGGCCGGCCAATGTTTTCCGCGTAAAACTTCGCGCACTCCCTCTCGGCGAACTCGTCAAACTTCTTCTCCTCCAATAATTCGTTCACCCGCTTGTAAAAAGGATGCGCTGGCCCTTTCGTTAGCTCCTGCTGTGCGATCCACATCTGCTGTTGTCGCTGTCTTCGACGCCGCGTTCCCATTCCCATCAGCAGTTCTCCGAAAATCTGTTTCGCATTGTACAGACATTTTCCGTATGGGGAAGTTACTTCAGGTTACAAACACTGTTTTCACCACAGGCTGCTAGATACATCACGTGGACGTAGGTGCCGAGTCTTGGGTTGTAGGCCAGGTACCAACCGACGTGGTCGGGGTCTTCATAGATGACGACTTGGTCGGTGTCCCAGACCCAGTCGCCGCAAAAACCGACGTCGTAGGGGGCCACGCTAAAGTAAAAGCCGCCAAACCAGAAGCGAGAGGGGCCGCCCCCAACGAGGCGGAATACATGGCCCTTGCCAAAGCCGCCCGTGAAGCGTCCATGTTCCCAGGGATGATCGAGGTGGTAGTGGACATCGTTGGGGCCGGTATCGTGCCCGACCCATTTGTTGTTGGTGTGGACGTGAGGCGCCTCCGGGTGCCCAGGCTTGTCCGCAACGGGATGCTCGGGAGCGGGATGCGGCGTGCCTTTGAAAGGAGCTGGGCCGTGACTGGGAATGTGTCCGCCGCCCACCTCATGAGACGGATGTTGCGGGGTGGAAGCTGCGCCCAGCACAAACGCGGCGAGGAAAAGAGTTACCGAAAGGGCGAGAAGTGCAGCCAGTGTTTTCATTCTTTGGCCTCCGGCGATAAGTTACCAGTTTTAGTTCACTTTGGCGCTTGAAAAAGTTCCCGCAGCAGGACCGGATCGAATTCGCACAACGCTGTTCGCGTGCGACAATTTTGCTTTTTTCGAAACTGTTGGCGAGGTTATCGTCGAGGTTTGATCTCGAGAGGCTCGACGAGCCTGAAGGTCAGAGGCGTTTCTGCCGGGAGGGTGAGGTCGCGGTTGCCGGTGAGTCCGGCGCCGCCGGTGCCGGCAGCAGCGCCGATCAATCCTCCGATGAGTGCGCCTTTGCCGCCGCCCGCGAGGCCGCCGATGAGAGCGCCGCCGCCGGCGCCGCCGCCGACCATGCCCGCGGTTCGCTTGCCCTTGCCGGTGCTGGATTGGGAGGGCGCCGAGGTTTGAATATTGTAGTCTTCGTTCTTGACGGTGATGCTGGTGAGCGTGAGCGAGAGAACCGCGCCGCCCTTGAATCTTCCCGCAGGCTTGGCGTCTTTGACGATGCCGGAAGCGCGAGCGCCTTTGGGGATGGCGATTTTGCCGTCGACGGCAACGGGTGCTTGCACGGTCGCAGAGAAGGCTTGGCCGGGCGTGCTGATCTTGGAGCCAACGGCCTGATCGAGAACAACGGAGATCACGGTATCCGCGGGGACGACGATGGGCTTCGGCGGCGGAGGCGGCGGCTCTGGCGTGTTGGCTGTGGAACTGGTGGCGTCTGGCGCCGTCGCCGCGGGTGAAGAGGAAGAGGTGGAGTCGGTGGCGGACGAAGTGGCTGGCTGGTTCGCGGATTTCTGGCAGCCGGTGAAGGCAACAGCGAAGCAAAAGGCGAAGACACTCGCGCAAGAGAGACGACGATTCATGAGTTACCTCCGTGTAGGGTGGGCTGTTTCGTTGTTTGATGCAACGATACTACGATCTGAACCAAAGTCAATTTTGGTAAGTTTGTTCTTGGGGCGGCGGTCGCCGCCGAGAGTGTGGATTTTCTAACGTAGGCGGGCCAGAAACGACTAAAGTTCGGGGGAGTTCCGCCGATAGGCCGGTGGAGTGGACGCGCAGGCTTCGGTGAGGACGCGAAAGCGCATCGCTGAAGTGCGGTGACTGAGAATGCGGGCAAGAGGTGCCTGTGTGCTCGCGTTCCTCAACGGGACGCAATCCCGAGACGGGTCCGTGTGTGCACGTCCGGCCTTCCGCAAAGTCAATCCTTGCAACGTTATCTTCGAACAAGACTTTGGTTATGAAATCGCAGGGGCAACCTCCGCCTGCGGCCGGGCAGATTTTTCCGGCCGCGTGAAGCAGATGAGAGCGCTCTGATCTGCGAATCGATTCTGGAAAAACGGGGAAAGCCCATGGCGGCCATCGCGACACCAGGTTTCGCTCGCTCGCGCAGTCGAATTCTGATTGCCAGCGCCGATCCGGCGTTTCGCCAGCGGGTGATGAAGGATCCGGTTTACGCGGAAGCGCTGCGGGAGGAGGCGGTTGGCGGCGCGCATGCGCTGGCGAAGTTGATGCAGTATCCGTGCGACAGCGTGTTACTAGACCGCAACCTGCCGGACCTGGACGCGGGGGAAGTGGCGGAAGAAATCCGCAGACAGTTTCCACGGATCGCCGTGGAACTGGTGGATTCGCGAGCGGAGCTTGCGGAGCCGCGAGTGGGGAAGAGCGGCAAAGCTCAAGGGGAATCGCAGGCCGAGGATGAAGCCGCGGCGATGGCGGGCGCCGAAGGATGGAAACCACAAGGCGTCGGGCCGAGCGCCGATCCGCTGCCCGGAATGATTGGCACGAGCCGGGCGATGGAGCAGGTGTACCGGCTGGTGCGCATGGTGGCGAGCCGGGACACCGCGGTTCTGGTGACCGGGGAAACCGGGACGGGGAAGGAATTGGTCGCGGGGGCGATTCATCAATTGAGCCGGCGATCGAGAAATCCGCTGGTGGTTGTGAATTGCGCGGCGATTCCGGAAGCGCTGCTGGAAGCGGAACTGTTCGGTCATGTCCGCGGAGCTTTCACGGGCGCGGTGCAGTCGCGGCTGGGGCGCATTCACGTGGCGCAGGGCGGCACACTGTTTCTGGATGAAGTGGGCGAGCTGCCGCTGAGCATGCAGGCGAAGCTGCTACGTTTTTTGCAGAACGGCGAAGTGCAGCGGCTGGGGAGCTCGGACGTATATCGCGTGGATGTGCGGGTGGTTTGCGCGACCAACGTGAAGCTGCTCGAGCTGGTGCAAGCGAAACAGTTTCGGGTGGACCTGTACTACCGGCTGGCGATTTTTCCGATCGCGATGCCACCGCTGCGGGAGCGTCCGGAAGATGTCCGCGCGCTGGCGGAATATTTCCTTACGAAGCTCTCGATCGACGCGGGTGTGCCTGCTAAATATTTGACGGGGGCGGCGCTCGGCTATCTGCAAAAAGCAACGTGGGCGGGGAACGTGCGGGAACTACAGCACGCGATCGAACGGGCATTCATTCTGGCGGGAAATGACGTGAGACTCGGCGCGGAACATTTTCAGCCGTTCGCTGAGGGCAGCGTACTAAGAGAAATCTAAGCGCGGGAAGCGATTCCTGGCAGAGGGCTTGCAGCGATGTCAAGCGTGCCAAATTTACCCAGGTCCCGGCAAGGAACGCGCAGCGCGGCGGCGGCAGGCGAAAGTCATGTGGCGGCGCAGGAGAGCCTGACGCGCGCGTTCCTGACGTTCACGCAGGCGGCCGGCTCGCTGGAGAAGTCGTATACGCAACTGCAAGCGGAGGTGGCGAGGCTGCATGTGGAACTGCAGCGGGCGAATTCCGAGCTGGAACGAAGTTTGGAAGAGAATGCGCGGGTGCGGCGATATCTCGCGCGGGTGGTTGAGAGTTTACCGTGCGGCGTGCTGGTGGCCGGCGTGGATGGAGTGCAGATCATCAATCCGGAAGCGCGGCGTTTGCTGCAAGTACCGGCGGACTGGACGCCGGAGCGCAGCAAATGCCTGCCGCCGGCCTTCGAGACGCTGCTTGCGGAAATTCCCGGGAACAATTTTTTCTGCGAGCAGGAAACGTCGATCGCCGGGGTTTCCGGCAATCGTTCTATCGGCATTCTGCGCGCAAACATTAGCGAGCAGCTGAACGGAGGAGGCGACACGATCTGGATCGTGCGGGATATCACCGAACAGAAACGGCTGGCGTGCGAGCGTGAGGCGGCGCGGAGATCGCTGGCGCTGGCGGAAATCGCCACCGTGCTGGCGCACGAAATACGCAATCCGCTGGGCAGCATGGAGCTGTTCACCGGACTGCTGGCGGACGCCACCGCGCACTTGCCGGAAACGCGGCAGTGGATCACGCATCTGCAAGCAGGCTTGCGAACGCTTTCGGCGACCATGACCAACGTCGTGGACGTCTACATCAACTACCTGCGGCGCAAGGTGGACACGGGTTACGACCGGGTCTTGATCCGAACGATTCGCGGCGTCGGCTACCAGATCGGCGGCAACGTGGGCGTCGCTCGGTCGGCAGTAGCCGCTGGTCCGGTCTCATCCTAAGGCGCACGACGCGGAAAAAACCGCGGAGACTCCGTCGAGGTGCCGCGCTAGGGCACGACCGCGGCCTGGACGAGGGCGCGGATTCCGGCGATGTTTTTCACCAGTTCGCCGGGGATGGCATGGCGCTCAGCCAGATATTCCGGTTTGTTGTAGCTGAGCCAGACTTTCCCATTGGCGTCTTGAGCCACCAGCACTTTCAGTGGGAAGTCCAGCGCGGTGCTCGGCGCTGCCAGCATCAACGGCGTACCGCCCTTGGGATTGCCAAAGATCAGGAGTTGCGTAGGCGGCATGTCCAGGCCGGATTTCTTTGCGTCACCCGTGAAGTCGATTTTCGCGAACAGCGTCATGCCGCGGGCGGCGAGCAGAGACTCGAAGTGCGTGATGGTGTCGGCAAAGGATCGCGGGCTGACGGCGGTTTCGATGCCGTACCGTGCTTCGATGGCCATGAGGGGAGGCTCCCGCTAACTGGATTTCGCGGCGAGCGCGCCGTCGACGGAGAATGCGCCGGCACCGCGCACCATGATCGTGATCGTACAGGCGATCGCGAGAAGATGATACTCCACGCCTTCGCCCTTCTGGTTGCCGAACCAATTCATGAACATCCCGTTGTGGATATGAACCAACAGAATGGCAACGATCATGTTTACCGTGATGCCGAAGGCCGCGACACGCGCCAGCAAGCCAAGGAGGAGTCCCAAGCCGCCGAGAAATTCCGCCATGATCGCCAGAAACGCAAACGGTGCGGGAACATGCAAGGTGGAAGTGAAGAACCCCATGGTCCCAGAGAATCCGTAGCCGCCGAACCAGCCGAGCGCTTTTTGCGCGCCATGGGCGAAGAAGATGATCCCGAGGATGAGCCGCATTAGGGCCAGAGTTGCGTCATTTGTCGTAGCCAATAGCTTATGCATGTTGACCTCCACGTCAGATGCAGTGCTGGAGCAGGGATAGGAGCAAGGGTTTATATCTCCTGCCCGGTAGATGCAAGCGAAATGAAGGACGGGGAGGGCGGCGGCGTTGGCACGTGGGCCAAGAACGCTGGCGAGACGCAGCGCGCTTCTCGGGACACGCCTGCCCAAAGCGAAGCGGCTCAAAACAAAAAGGCGTCCCGGCACGAGCCGGGACGCCCTGAAGTGAATCGATCTGCGTTACTGTTTCGGCTTCTGCGGACCGGCTGTGGTGGCCGGGACCAGCGACGAAACACCTACGCTGCTGTCCGCGGAGTGCGCTTCCGGCTCGTAGGACAGGAGTCCCTCGGTTGCCGATGCTGCCACCAGCGAGCCGTCACGCCGTACCCGCACGACAGGGACGTAACCTTCCGCGAACGCCGTGTTCACGTGTTGCCAGGACTTTCCCGCGTCGAACGACGCGAGCAGCCCATGTCTCTGCAACGCCACCACCAGCGCGTTGCCCGAGCCGGCCACGTCTTGGAACTGCAGATCCCGAATGTCGGCGCGGTTCCAATTGCGTCCCGCGTCTTTCGAGGCGTACAGGCCCGCGTTGGACGTGATGAACAGATTGGCATCGTCCACGCGGTGCAAGCGCAAATTGCCGGCGGACGCAAACGGGAGCTCGCGAGCATCCCAGTGCGCCCCGCCATCGGCGGAGTACAGAAGGTTGCGCTGAGAAAGAGCCCACACTTGAGAGCCGTCGGTGGAAGCTTCCAGCGAAGTAGTTGCCTGCTTCACCAGTTCATCCCTGCTCGCGGATTTCCAGGTGGTACCGAGGTCGCGCGAAATCACGACGCCTCCGGTAGTCGCAGCGAACCAAGAGTCGCCTGCGAAGTTCATCTCGTTGACCTGGAAAGCAAGAAGCTGGGGCGCTTTTGCTTTGGGCGCCGGCTTCTTGACGAGCACGGTGGTTTTCTTCCCATTGACGATCTTCGTGACCTTGGTCGGTGCTGGCGCTTCGGGCGCATCCGGGGCGAACATTCCTGCCTTCACCCATTTGCCGGACGTCTCGTCGTACTTCATCCAGCCGCCGTTGTTGAGGGAGGCCCACCAGCCGGTCGGTGCCGCATAGACGTGTTTCAGGTCGGTGCGCTTCAAGCCAGGTCCGAGCGGCGCCCACGTGGTGCCGCCGTCCTTGGTGGCAAGAAACGCGTTGGTGTCAAAGGTAAGTACAACCAGCGCGCGTTCCGGACGATCGTGATCCATCGCCACGTCCAAAATGTGCTGGTGGTGGAAGCCAACGTTCGCGGCGGTATACGTCTGGCCGCCGTTGTCGCTGATTTGCACGCCTTCGCGTTCGGTGCCCAGGATCACGCGCTGCGGATTCTTGGCATCGATGATGATCGCGTTGATCACCCAGTCGCCGGGTGTGAGGCGCTTCCATTCCGTGCCTTCATTGGTGGTCTTCCAGAGGCCGCTGGTTGTGCCCGCATAGAGCGTTTCCGGATGCTGGGGATCCTGCCGGATCAACTGCGTGCGGCGGAACACGAAAGGAATGCCGTTGTAGCGCGTCCACTGCTGCGCGCCGTTCGTGCTGTGGTAGATGCCGGAGCACGCGGTCAGATGCACGTTGTCCGGATTCGCAGGATCAACCACGACGCTCATCACGTCGGAGTCGTCGATCATGCCTTTGCCGATGGGGAACCAAGTCTTGCCGCCATCCGTGGTTTTCCAGGGCAGGTGATAGGTGCCGGCATAAATAATGTTTTCATCGCGCGGGTCAAAAGCCAACGAGTCGAAGTTTTTCAGGTCGTCGTGCTTCGCTGGCGTGATGCGCTCCCAGGTGTCGCCGTTATCCATCGAGCGGTACACACCGGTGAGCGTTCCTGCTACGAAAATATTCTGTTTGGTTGGAGCTTGCGCGAGTGCTCGCACAGTCTCATGAGCTAGCCCGATAACTTGCCACGTGCGCCCGGCATCCGTGCTGCGGTAAACACCGCCGCCGCCGGAATACAATGCCCAGGTGCTGGCGTACAAGCGGTTGGAATCCCGCGGGTCCACCAAAATGTGCGTGACGACGTCGTCCTGGCCTGTGCCGATGCGGCTTAGAAGCTGCCAGTGTCCGCCCTCATCAATGGAATTGAATACGTGACCATCCGACGTGCCTAGATACAGCTTGTTCACGTCGTGCGGGTCGGCTTCCAGGGTAATCACCGTGCCTCCTGGAGGGCCCACTTGCCGCCACGTTTGCGCGGGTGCCGTTGAAGCGGCTGCCAGCGCGATTGTACACACTCCCAACCACTTCGCGTTCATACGCATGCATTCTCCCAGAGCGCAGAGGCGCCCACAAGAGATAGTGTAAGGAACGGGTTTGTCCGGCGCGCCTGCTCTGAGGACCAGATTGCGGGAGGCCGTTTATAGTGCTAGTACGACCTACCCCTCGGTCCAGTGCGTCCCAGGGCTAGAGCAACTTCTTTTCCACTTTCGGGTTATACCGTCTGGGAGTTATAAGGTAATGGGCTAGCGGAACCTCATAATAGCCACTGCTCCCGTCGGTCTGCATCTAACCTGTAGGCCGAAGACAGGGGACCCAAACCATGAAGACCACATTCACCGGCAATAGCAGGCTGCTAAGGTCGCTGTTGTGTTTGACCGGTCTTCTCTGCTTCTTGTTTGCCTCGCCGAAAGCGCGAGCCGATGAAGGCGATCCACCATCGCGCGCCGCGCGCATCAGCTTTCTCGAGGGCACCGTGTCCTTCCAGCCCGGTGGCGCTGGCGACTGGGGCACCGCCGCAATGAATCGGCCGGTAACCGTCGGCGACAAGCTCTGGACCGACCAAGACTCGCGCGCCGAGCTGCAGACGGGCCAGGCCAGCATTCACATGGGTAGCATGACCGCGTTGTCGTTCCTGAACTTGGATGAAAACATCATGCAGGTGCGCATCGCGGAAGGCTGCCATCAATTTCCGCGTACGCGAACTGCGCGAGGGCGATCAGTACGAGGTCGACACGCCCAATCTGGCTTTTACGGTGAAGCAGGCGGGTGCGTTCCGCATTGACGTCGGTGAAAATGGAGACGCCACGCGCGTGACGGCGATCCGCGGCGAAGGCGAAGTAACCGCAGGCGACAAGACCTACACCGTGCACACCGGTGAGCGCGCCGAATTCACCGGCGCCGACAATCCGCAATATCAAGTTTCTCGCGGCTCCAGCCCCTGACGGCCTCGATCGTTGGGCCGCCGACCGCGACCTGCGCGAAGACAATTCCACCTCCGCGCGTTACGTTTCCCGCGATGTTCCCGGCTACTCCGATCTCGACAACAATGGCACTTGGAATGAGGAGCCTGACAACGGCCCCGTGTGGTATCCGAACACGGTGCCCGAAGGCTGGGCGCCCTACAGTTACGGCTACTGGAACTGGGTCGGCCCTTGGGGCTGGACCTGGATTGGCTATGAGCCTTGGGGCTACGCGCCGTTCCACTATGGGCGCTGGGGATTCATCGGCGGCCGGTGGGGCTGGTCCCCAGGGCCCATCTATGCGCGTCCGTTCTTCGGTCCTGCCTTCGTCGGCTTTCTGGGCGGACCGGGGTTTGGCTTCGGCTTCGGTTTTGGCGGAGGTTTCGGCGTCGGCTGGTTCCCACTCGGTTTCCGCGAGCCGTTTTTCCCCGGCTTCCGCGCGAGCCGCGGGTTCATTAACAACATCAACATTCGCAACACCTCGATTCGCAACGTCAACGTGCTGAATTCGGCGCACAGCTTCAACTACGCGTACGCGCATAACGTCAACGCCGTGACGGCGACTTCGCGCAGCGCGTTCGTCGGCGGCCAGGCGGTGAATCGCGGCGCGGCGCACATCACGGAAGCTTCTTTGCGCGGCGCTCAAGTGAGCAACCGCGCATCGTTCGCGCCCACGCGGCAAAGCTCGTTCGGCGCGGCGAATTTGGGCGGGCACGTTGCCACGCCGTCCGCAGCGGTGCAGAACCGCTCCGTGGTGGCGCGCACCGCTCCCGGCGCGGCGGCGTCTCATATGCCGGTCCACACGATAAACACGAACGGTCTGTCGGCGGCTCGCACAGGTTCGGGGACGACGGCACGGCAGAATCAGCTTTCGCAGAGCCGGCCGTCCTCGGCTAGTGGAGCGTCTAACAATCGCGGTGTGACGGGCGGCGCCAACGGCGCGGCCGGCACGCGCACCTGGGCAGCGCAAGGTAATACCACCGACCGTGGCCAGGCGCCGCAAGGTTTCGGGCACTCCAACACTCCCGCCAACAACGGGCCGCAGAACAGCACGACCCACGCGACGAACTTCAGCCGCTCGGATCGTCCGCCCTGGGCCGGCTCCGCCGCGAATAATGGCAACCATTCGACGTACTCGAACAACAGTCGGTCCTACCAGCCGGCGTCGCGCTCGTACTCCGCGCCAAGCCGCACCTACTCTGCGCCCAGATCGAACTATCCCGCGTCGCGCTCGTATTCGGCTCCATCGCGGTCGTATTCCGCGCCGAGTCACAGCAACTCGGCGTCATCGCACAGCTCCGGCGGAGGCTCCCACGGCGGGGGAGGCTCCCACGGTGGTGGCGGCCATCACTAAGCATTGAACTCGGACTCAGGAACCCGCTCCGATCCCCCGGCGTGGGTTCTTCTTTTCTGGCTTCGTTCGCGTCTTCGTCCCCGGTTCGCGCTGCCAGGTACAACTCTTTGCCCTGCCAAGTGTTAGACAAAGTGGTGATTTCGTTTCCGGCATTTCCTGTTTCGACATACAGAAAATGCCCGATGGGGTGCCAGGCGGGAATGCGGTAGATACTGGGAGTAGCTGCATTCCGGGAATCGAATCCAACTCGGCTACAAACACGGGCGGTGCATTCCCAGCCTCGCCGCGGAGCAGTCTCAGGAGAGAAATTGGATATGAGAAAACACGCGCTCAAGCTAGCCAGCCTGCTCGGCATTGCGCTGGCTTTGACCTTTCTTGCGCCTTCACGCGCGGCCGCCGACGGTGACGATCCCCCGTCTCGCGTCGCGCGTCTCAGTCACACCGATGGCCCCGTGTCGTTCGATCCCGCAGGCACTGACGACTGGATCGCAGCGGTCACCAATCGCCCCATGACTACCGGAGACAAGCTCTGGTCCGACAATGGCGCCCGGGCCGAACTGCATATCGGCTCCGCGTCGCTGCGCATTGGCAGCACCACTGGATTCTCGTTCTTGAACTTGACCGATGACGTCGCGCAGATTCAGTTGACCGAAGGCACGCTGCGTGTTCGCGTCAAGCGCCTGCAGGAAAACGAAACCTTCGAGATCGACACGCCGAATCTGGCCTTCTCCGTCTTGCGCCCGGGCACCTATCGAGTGAACGTCAACGAGAGTGGCGATACCACCATCGTGGCCGTACGTGGCGGCGAAGGCGAAGTAACCGGCGGCGGGCAAGCGTACTCGGTCCACGCCAACCAGACCGCCAGCTTTGCCGGCACCGATCAGCTCGATGCCGACGTGCAGGAAGGCGTTGGCGGCGATGACTTCGATCAGTGGTGCGCCGATCGCGATCTCCGCGAAGACCGCTCCGCTTCCGCGCGCTACGTTTCGCCCGATGTCATCGGGTACGAAGACCTGGATGCCAACGGTGCCTGGAGGCCTGCGCCGGGATACGGCTACGTGTGGTACCCGAATGGTGTGGCCGTTGGCTGGGCGCCGTACCACTACGGCCACTGGGTTTACATCGCACCGTGGGGATACACCTGGGTGGAAGATGAGCCTTGGGGTTTTGCGCCATTCCACTATGGCCGCTGGGTGGTTGTTGGCGGCGTGTGGGGATGGGTGCCCGCGCCCGCGCCTGTTGTGGGAGTAGCGTACGTTCGTCCGGTCTACGCCCCCGCGCTGGTCGCCTGGGTGGGTGGACCGCACTTTGCCGTAGGCGTGGGAGTTGGCGGTGGCTTTGCAGCAGGGGCCGCGGTTGCCTGGTTCCCGCTGGGCCCGCGTGAGGTGTTTGTACCGTCCTATCCCGTTAGCCGCACCTACGTAACCAACGTCAACGTCACCAACACCACGGTCAACACCACCGTCGTCAACAATTACTACACCAACGTCGTCGTCAACAAAAACGTCAGCAACGTCACCTACGTCAATCAGCGCGTCACGGGCGCCGTCACCGCCACTTCCGGCACCGCCTTTAGCTCCGGACAGCCGGTGGCCCGAAACGTCGTCGTCGTGAACCAGAGAGATGTCGTCTCGGCTCCCGCGGTCACCAGCGCCCCTGCGGTTGCCCCCACCCGGCAAGCGGTGCTCGGCACCGGCGCGCCGTCCACCGTGAGACCTCCCGCCGCGTTTGCGAATCGCGCCGTCGTCGCGAAGACCACGCCTCCTCCGCCCCCTCCTGCGTTTGCCAAGCAGCAAGCCGCGATACAGGCGAACGGCGGCAGACCACTGGCGGCGGCGCAGTTTCATCAATTGCAGCCTGCCAACGTCCAGGGAACGGCGCGGGCCAACGTAAGAATCGCTCCGCCCGCAACAGCGGTCACTCCGCAGAACACCCCGGCTTTCAAGGGCGGCCAGCCGAACAATAACAATAAGCCCAACAATGTGCCGGCCAACGGCAATACGCGCGTCCTTAGCGACCGGCCTCCAACTACCCGGCCACCCACTACGAATGCCCCCGTGAACACGAATTCGGTCAACACGAATTCTGTGAACAAGCCCCCGGCGAACACGAATTCCGTCAACACAAATCCGGCGAACACGAATTCTGTCAACAAGCCCCCTGTCAACACGAATTCAAACGTCGAGGTGAAGCAGCCGCAGCCGCCGCCGAAGCCGCCAACCAAGCCCGTGCCGGCGGAGAAGACAAAGAAACCCAGCGACAAGGACAAAGACAAGCCGCCGAAGAACGAGAAGTCGCGCTAAGTCGTTCCTGGGGCGCCTCACTCCAGGGCGGAGTTCTTGCCGGTAAGGCAGGAACTCCGCTTTTTCTTTTCTGCAAGACTCGTAGTCCACCTCTCCGCCCGACGCGTCATGCAATATCTCTCCGCTTCGCATAAAATCGCTTCCTCTGCGCCCTCATGAGGAAACGATCCACGCCCGCGCTACGCAGGAACAGGAAGAAGTCCGTTCCTCGCTCCCGCGTCCCTTGAGCTTCTGCCTGTATCCGGCCTGCCTGAGATTCGCAAACGTGACGACTTGGTCAGGCGCGTCCGTCGAAGCCGCTCGCCGCTCACACATCGCCTTTGAAGACGGCGACGTGCTGGTGATCGCGCAAAAAATTGTTTCCAAAGCCGAAGGCCGCCTGGTGCGCCTGTCAACGCTTAGGCCTTCGTCTACCGCCCTGCAGCTCGCCGCCAAGCTCAAGAAAGATCCCCGCTTGGTCGAAGCGATCCTGCGAGAGTCGCGCCGCATCGTTCGCAGCGATCCCGTGCTGATCGTCGAGACCCATCACGGCTTTGTCTGTGCCAACGCCGGTGTGGACCAGTCCAACATTCCCGGCCGTGATGTCGTTTCGCTGCTTGCCGCGCGACCCCGACCGCTCCGCCCGCCGTCTTGCCGCGAGCCTCCGCAAGCGCACCGGCAAGCGCGTCGCCGTCATCATTAGCGATACGTTTGGCCGCCCCTGGCGCCTCGGCCTGACCAACGTCGCCATCGGCGCCGCCGGCGTGCCCGCACTGCTCGATCTACGCGGCGCGCGCGACCTCCACGGCAAGCCCTTGCATGCCACCATCCTCGCCGTAGCCGATGAACTGGCCGCCGCCGCAGGTCTGCTGATGGGCAAAGCCGCCGGCATTCCCGCCGTCGTAATCCGCGGCTATGGCTATCGCCCCGTCCTCGATCCCGCCGCCCGCATCATCCGCCCCGCCAACGAGGATCTCTTTCGCTGAGCCTGTGGCAAACGCTCCGGGAAGGTGTCATCCTGAAGCCATCCAGCGAGGATGGCTTAGGGTTTGACTTGAAAATGCACGCAGGACTATCACCGCGCAGCGCCGCTCAGCCGATCGAAGATTTGCTCGCCGAGGCACGCGAAGGCCGCGCGCCGAACCGCGACGCCGCACTGCGTCTTGCGCTCGCAGCCCCGCTCAGCGATCTCCTCACCGCCGCAACTCAACTGCGCGCCCACGGGAAGGGAACCGTCGTCAGCTTCTCCAAAAAAGTCTTCATCCCGCTCACCACGCTGTGCCGCGACTACTGCAGCTACTGCACCTTCCGCAAAGATCCCGGCCAGCCGGGTGCGCATTTCATGACCCCGGACGAGGTTCTGGCTCTCGCCGAACAAGGCCGCGCCGCGGGCTGCAAGGAAGCGCTCTTCAGCCTGGGCGATCAACCGGAACGCATTTTCCCGGAAGCGCGCGAGTTTCTGCGCCGTCAGGGCTTTGCGCGCACGCTCGATTACGTCGCGGCCATGTCGGAGCTGGTTCTCGATCGCACCGGCCTTCTCCCGCACGCCAATCCGGGCGTCATGGATCGCCCCGCGCTCGAGCGGCTCGAAGCATTCGAACGCCAGCGTCGGCCTGATGCTCGAAACCGTCAGCGTGCGTCTGATGCGCGATGGTTTGCCGCATGCCAAAGCTCCGGACAAGGTTCCTGCGTTGCGCCTCCGCACCATCGAGGAAGCCGGGAAGCTCTCCATCGCCTTCACCACCGGAATCCTGATTGGCATCGGAGAAACGCTCGAGGAGCGCATCGACTCGCTGCTGGCCATTCGCGCGTTGCACGAAAAATACGGCCACATCCAGGAAGTGATCGTCCAGAATTTCCGCGCCAAGCCCGAAATTCCCATGGCCGATCATCCCGAGCCCTCGCTCGACGACATGCTCCGCACGCTCGCGCTGGCGCGCCTCATCCTCGGCCCGCACATGAATCTGCAAGCGCCGCCCAATCTCAGCTACGCGGAGTTTCCACGGTTGCTCGAAGCCGGCATCAACGACTGGGGCGGCATCTCGCCCGTCACCAAGGACTTCATCAATCCCGAAGCGGCCTGGCCGCAAATCAGCAAACTGCGCTCCGAAACCCAAGCCCGCGGCTTCACCCTGCGCGAACGCCTCGCCCTGTATCCCGAATTCGTCCACCGGGACGGGTTCCTATCGTCAACCGTCCGCGGCCCCCTCCACCGCCTGGCCGGCCAAGACGGATTTGCGTTGTAGCTCCCGCCCGCAAATTTTGGTAATAGGTCAAAGACACCGCGCCAGCCGCCGGGAGGAAACCGAAAATCCGTGCTCCGAGTTCCTTACGAAGAATTGCAGACTGTTCTCTCGCAAATCCTCCTCAAGCTCGGCTTTGCACAAGACCGCGCCGCTCTCTGCGCCCGCCTCTTTGCCGACGCCAGCCGTGACGGCGTTCACTCCCACGGCTTGAACCGTTTTCCCCAATTCGTCCGCATGATCCAGAGCGGCCTCGTCGATGTCCACGCCCAACCGCAGCTAATCGCCGCTTTCGGTTCTCTCGAGCGCTGGGACGGCCGCGCCGGCCCCGGCAATCTCAACGCCTACCGCTGCATGGCCCGCGCCATCGACCTCTCCCGCGCCCACGGCATCGGCTGCGTTGCTCTATCCAACACCAATCACTGGATGCGCGGCGGCAACTACGGCTGGCAAGCCGCGGACGCCGGCGTCATCGGCATTTGCTGGACCAACACCCTCCCCAATCTCCCTCCTTGGGGAGCCACCGACCCCCGCGTCGGCAACAATCCCTTGATCATCGCCGTGCCCCGCAAAGGCGGCCACGTCGTTCTGGATATGGCCGTCTCGCAATTCTCCTATGGCGCTCTGAGGTCCTATCGCCTCCGCGGCGAGCAACTCCCGGTCGATGGCGGCTTCGACTCCGCCGGGCGTCTCACGCGCGATCCCGCCGCCATCGAAGCCTCCACGCGCCCTTTGCCTATCGGCTACTGGAAAGGCTCCGGCCTTGCGCTGCTCCTCGATATGGTCGCAAGTCTGCTTTCCGCCGGCCAGGCCACTCATCAAATCAATCCCGAGACGGAGCGCGAAACCTGCCTCTCCCAAGTCTTCATCGCCATCGACCCGTCTTCTCTGGGCCAGACCGAATCCCTGGAAAATGTCTCCGACCAGATCATCCAGCATTTCCAGTCCCCGCCGCCCTCCGGCGGCGAACGCGTCCGCTACCCCGGCGAGCGCGTCCTGCAAACCCGCGCCGAAAGCATGGCCAAAGGCATCCCCGTAGATCCCTCCATCTGGGCCGAAGTCCAAAAGCTTAGAGATTCTCCTTGACTTCTGGTTACCGTTGCGTTACTGTGGTCGCGGGTTATATCGCGTCTACTCTTCTTCCGTCAGACGGTCCCGCACTCTTTCAATTTCATTTCTGGCATCCGGCAAAAGTATCCTCCCTCTCCGAACCTAAGTCCCTTTAGAATCAACACTTGTAGAAGTGATAGAAAACAAAGGGACTTTAACTCCCTTTAGAATCAACACTTACAAAAAACCCGGGGGGAGGGGGGTATTTAAAAGGTTAACAGCAGCCGCAAGTTATTGCCAGCCCTGGCGAAGGAAGGGAGCCCGAAGAGTAGTCCCCCATCTTGCCTTGTTGGGCGGCCACTCAGTGCCCACGCTGCGCCTATGAATCTCTGTGAGACACTGTCATCCCTGGAGCGAACGACTCCTATCTAGCTATGCCTGCCGCCAACAACAAGACCATTACCGCCCTCGCCGGGGGTGTCGGCGCATCCAAACTGCTCCTCGGCCTCTACGACGTCAGCGATCCCGCCGCGCTGACCGTGATCGTGAACACCGGCGACGATATCGTCCTCCACGGCCTGAAAATCTCTCCCGACCTCGACATCGTTACCTATACCCTCGCCGGTATCGTCGACTCCGCGAAGGGTTGGGGATTCCGCCGCGAAACTTTCCACCTGCTCAAACGACTCGCCGTCTTCGGACGCGTCAACTGGTTCAATTTGGGCGACCGCGATCTCGCCACTCACATCCATCGCACCGCCATGCTCGCCGAAGGCAAATCGCTCACCGACGCGGCGGAATCGATTCGCGCTTCGCTGGGCGTGAAGTCCCGCATTTTGCCCATGTCCGACCAACCGGTGCCCACCATCATCGACACGCCGGAAGGCGCGATGCATTTTCAGGAGTACTTGGTGAAGCGCCGCGCCGAGCCGGTCGTGCGAGGCATTCGTTTCGACGGTGTGGAGGCCGCGCGCCCTGCACCCGGAGTGCTCGAGGCCATCCGCGACGCCGGCCGCATCCTGATTTGTCCCAGCAACCCGCTGATCAGCATCGGCCCGATTCTCGCCGTGCCTGGCGTCCGTGACGCCCTTCGCGCCCGCCGCAAAGACGTGATCGCAGTCTGTCCGATCGTTGGAGGCAAGTCGTTGAAGGGCCCTTCCGACAAAATGCTCGCGCAGCTCGGCTACGATCCTTCAGCCCAAGGCGTCGCAAAGCTCTATTGCGACTTCACGGGCACATTCGTAATCGATCCGGCAGACGAGCCGCAAACAGACGCAATCCGCGCCCTCGGCATGGGTGTCGCAGTGATTCCCACGGTAATGCAAACGCGCGGCGACAAGCGCAAGCTCGCCCGCGCCCTACTCTCCTTGTAGGGGCGCAGCATCGCTTCCCGAACTTGGCAAGAATTGTTCCTTTGGGAAAAAGAACCGCGGTAGCCCGGTAAAGCGGATCCCCGCGCTGTGCACTTTGTAACGAATATTCAGCCCGATCAGCAGCGCGGTCATTGACTCCACAATTCGGGCATTTTCGAGTTTTCCGCCGTTCAACCGCACGCACACCGGGAATCTTCGCGGCCAGCTCCGTCGCCATCTGCTTGGCGCGATCGTCATCGCTGCAAACCAGCACATCGCACTCCACGGCCGCATCCCCGGCCAGCAACTCCGCGCTGAGATTGTGAAACGCGGCCGCGATGCTCACGCCCTGCGGCAACAATTCCTTCGCCGCTTCCGCGGCCGAGCCTTGCCATACGCCCAGCATCCGCGTGGCCGCGCCTCCCACCGAGGCCGCCAGTGGCACGGTCGTGTCGATCACGATCGTCCCCGGCTTCCACACGGCTTTCAATTGTTTCAGCAGCGCCGCCTGCCCGGAGAAGGGAACTGTCAGCACCGCAACCTCGCATTGCCCGGCAGCGCCGGCATTGTCGCTGCCTTCGATCTGCGCGGCCCCGCCGATCTGCTCGCGCAATCGCGCCGCCGTCTCCTGCGCCCGCTGCGCGTCGCGCGAACCGATCACGACGTGCTCGCCCGCCCGCGCCAGGCGATTCGCCAGCCCCGTTCCTTCGGCTCCCGTGCCACCCAAGATCGCGATTTTCCGTGCCATGTCAGGTTCTCTCCGTCGTGCCCGCCGATGTAACTATACGCATCGCCCGCGCAATCTTGCCCCGCTCGGGTTCCCTCGCTCCGGTATGATAGCTACGAAAATCGTGATCATGGCGTCGAGACCTCCCACTCCAGCCGAGTTCCGCCTCGCCTGCGGCCAGTTTGCCACCGGAGTCACCGTCCTCACCGTCGAGCGTGCTCCCCGCCAGGTGCATGGCATGACCGCCAACTCCGTGACCTCGGTCTCGCTGGACCCGTTGCTGCTCCTCATTTGCGTGGATCAACGCGCCCAATTTCTGCCCATGGTCAAGGACAAGAAGCGCTTCGGCGTCAATATTCTCAAGGAAAATCAGCAAGCCATATCAAAATATTTCGCCCAGACCGAAGAGAAGCCCGAACTCGAAGCGCAACTCGGTATTCGCTACCGCTGGACCGAGAGCGGCATCCCGCTTCTCGAAGACGCGTTAGTGCACGTCGCCTGCAACGTCGTGGCTTCCTACATCGCCGGAGACCACACCATTTTCCTCGGCGAAGTCGAAAGCACCGAGGTCTTCGACGGCGAGCCGCTCCTCTACTTCCGCGGCGCCTACCGCCGCATCGCCCCGTGAAGGCAGAAGTTAGAGGCTAGAAGTTAGAGGTTAGAGACGCACACCCTTCTAATCTCTGACCTCTCACCTCTGACTTCTGCCTTTAGTGATGGCCGCCCAGCGGATCCCTCTTCGTCCCATACTCGGCGCCCCAGCGGTCGGTCATCTCACCACGAATCTCCCACAGCTCCGGAAAAAACTTCTGCCGCATGCCGTCCTCCAGAATTTCGACGGGCCGGCCTTTCAGCGACTTCGCGCCAAATCCAATCGTCCGGTGAATCAGCTGCATGTGCTCGTAGCGGAATTTCTGGAACAGCTCGTCAAATTCCGCCAGCGCCTCGGCCACCACGTACGCGTCGCCATGCGAATATTCCGAGTCGTAGATTTTCTCCAGCGTCAGTCCATGTTTGTCCAGATAGACCTGCTGGAACGTGTTCCACAGCGGCTGGTACATCTTCAGCAGCACGCGAAACCCCGGCGACTCCTGCCCGCTTCCGTTGCCCAGCCGTTGGCGAATGTCCTGATACTCCTTCGGCGACATGATTTCCAGCAGCGCGATCTGCTGAATCATCAAGCGCTGCGCCGTATGCACCCGGCGGAACAAGGTAAGCACGCGGTTCGTATTTTCCTGCTGCAGGTACTCATCGATATCGAGCAGCGTGTACGCGATCAGCTTCATCCACAGTTCTTCGACCTGGTGCACCACCTGAAATTGCAATTCGTCCGCGTTGCACAGCTCCTCGAATTTCGTCTGGCACGAAAGCAGTTTCTTGGTGTTCAGGTACAGCTCGTAGTCGAGCGTGCCTTCTCCGCTCATAAGCGCATAGAACTGTTCGCGATTCACAGCGAGCCTCCCTTACGTGACGGTGTAGTGTAGGCGCTGGGCTTCAGCCCGGCAAATCTCTCGGGAACGTTCTCCGCGAGCCCCTGCAATCTGCTGAGAGTGGAATGCTACGGATCGATTCAAGCGCACGCCGGAAAAGTGAACCGCGCGCCGCGCCGAAGCAATTGTACACGCAGAAATTGGTTAGCGTTCGGAACTGCCGGAAGGACGCGCCTGCTCGGCCGAATCGCCCATCTCTTTGCGATGGCTCTTCACTTCCCGCAGCGCGTAGATGGGTTTGTTCTGTGATTCGTAGTACGTCCGCGCGATGATCTCGCCTAACAACCCCATCGAAACAAACTGGATCCCGCTGATAAACAGCGCAACGCCCAACAGCAGCAGCGGTCCATGCTGCGTCATGATGGTCACATTGTGGAAGAATTTTTCCCACGCCAGGTACGCCGCCGTCAGGCATCCCAGCATAACCCCGCCGACGCCCAGCAAGCCGAAGAACTGCAGCGGCCGCGTCGAATAATCCAGCAGGAATTTCACGATAATCAGGTCGAGAAAAACGCGCAGCGTCCGGCCGATGCCGTAGTGGCTCTTTCCGCTCTTGCGCGCCAGGTCGGTGATCGGCACTTCCGCGATGCGCGCGCCCGGTCGAGCCCGCCAGCGCCGGAATGAAGCGGTGCAATTCCCCGTACAGCTGTATTTCCTGAATGATCTCGCGCCGGTACGCCTTGAAGGTCGTGCCGAAGTCGTGCAGGTCGATGCCCGAGAGCTTGGCCATCATCCAGTTCGCGGCCCGGCTGGGAATCTGCCGCATCAGCCAGTGGTCGCGCCGCGCGTACCGCCATCCGCTGACCAGGTCAAAGCCTTCTTCGATTTTTTCCAGAAAACGCGGAATCTCCTCGGGATCGTGCTGCAGGTCGCCGTCCATCGAGATGATGATTTCGCCGCGCGCAAAATCAAATCCCGCTTTGAGCGCCCGCGGTCTGCCCGAAGTTGCGCCGCAGACGTATCAGGTTCACGCGATGATCGTGCTCGTAGATGTCCGACAGCACCTTGAAGGAATTGTCCCGGCTCCCGTCGTCCACAAACACCAGTTCGTAGCTCTCGCCGATCGCGTCCATCACCTCGGTCAGCTTCATGTACAGAGGCGGAATATTCTCCTGCTCGTTGAAGAACGGGACGACGATGGAATACTTCAATGTTGCGTCGGATTTCATATTTCGCTGGCTACGAATCCATAGTCTATCAGGCGAATCCCCTGCGAGGCGACAAGATTTCGTATCCCCACGTCGGTCAGAATCTCCAGTTCGGTTTGCCGCGATCCCTGCAGCCGCGTGGCCGTATTTTGCAGATCTTCATCCGCATATCCCGGATGGCACATCAGTTCGGTGGTGCCCTCCGGCAGGCTCCGCAGCAGTCGCGCGACACCTTCTTTGGTCATCTCGCCCGTCTGCGCGATGCCGCAAAAATAGTCCGCCGTCGAGATGCCCGCACGTTCGGCTTGCTCTCGCGCATCCCGCGCCAGCAGCTTCAATCCGCGGGCCTGCACGCCTTGTTTCAGCACCACCGCGGCATGCAGTTCGTCGCCCGCGGAAAGCGCCACGCGCAGGCTCGACGCTTCGTGCGCCACCCTCATCGCGCCGATGCCGTAGCGCTTGGCCAGCCGCAGCGCAATCTCAAACAATCCCGGCAGCATGTGCACGTGCTTGTGCCCGTCCAAATGAGTGGGCTGGATTCCCGCTTCGCGCACCTTCTCGATCTGCGCGTCCCATTCTTGCTCGACCTCGCGGAGCGTCACGTCCCGCGTCGCAATCCGCAACAACAGGCCCTCCGGCCCGCCCTCGAATTCTCCCGCTTCGTTTAGCAGGCTCGCGACCAGTTCGCGCGGCGCTACGGGCGCCCCGTCGGTCAAATTCAGATGCACGCCCACGCCAAGCCCGGGCGTCGATCGCGCCAGCGCCACGGCCGTGGCGAATGCCGCGCCATTCGCCAGCAGCGACGCGCTGGTCACGATACCGTTGTGATGCGCCTCGGCAATCCCCCGGTTCACGCCTTCGGTCCACCCGAGATCATCCGCATTGACGATAAGATTCTTCACGACCTGCCGGTTCCGGGCCCGCCTCCCTGTACTTTCGGCCAGCTACACATTCGTACGCCTGGGGCTTTTGTACCATTGACCGTCTCTCCCCTCAACTTTAGCATGGGCTCATTGAGGGAAAAATGCCTGTAAAGACACGCGAAGCTAAAGCTGTCGGTCCGCGTCATCACGAAAAGCGCCGCGGCCACCGCATGAACTCACGCGTTCCCGTCCGTCTTGAATGGGATGATCCCAAAGGGCGGCGCGTGAGTGTCGAAGCGCACACGCGCGTCGTGAATCCGTACGGTTGCATGGTGGTTCTCGAGCACGACCTCAAACTCGAGCACCGCCTGGCGCTGACCAACATCGCCACCGCCACCAGCAACTCCGCGGTCATCGTTTGGAAGGGTAACCAGCGCCCGGAAGGCGGCTGGGAATACGGTGTCGAGCTCGTGGCGCCGGAGATGGACTTTTGGGGTTTTGAACTATGAAGCCTTTGACCAGCACCAAGCTGCCGCCGCCCTCGGCGCGCCCGGCACTGAATCGCCCGCCCACGGCGGAGGAGCGCCGCCGCGCGCAGCGCGTCCTGCTGCGCATCTCCGTCATGATTCACGTCGCAGGCAAGCCGCCTCTCCCGGGATACACGCACACGGTGAGCGCCAGCGGCGCAATGATCGTGATGCGTGAGCCGCTCGCGGAAGGCACCAAGGTCACCATCGAAAATCTCAAGACCCAGTCGCAAGTGGAGGCCAAGGTGGTCCGGCCCCCGCAGACCACCAACGAAGGCTCGCTTGTTCCCGTGGAGTTCTCCACGCCTTCGCCGACGTTTTGGAACGTTTTCTTCCCACCCGCCATCAATTAGTTAGCTTTTGTCCTGATCGTCGAGATCCGCTACAAAACACAAGCGGCCGCGAACTTCGCGGCCGCTCGATCCTATCGGTTACGTCTTCTACTGAACTGTGACTGTGATTGCCAGCGCCGGCGAGGTTGATCCCGAGTAGGTCGCATCGCCGCTATACACCGCGGTAATGCTGTCGGTGTGCATGGTGGGGTGGGAGTCGGAGTGGGAGCGGGGGTGCTGCTACCTCCTCCGCATCCCGCGATGCCCGCTGCGACGCAGGCAAACAGCAGCATGCCTGCGCAAGCGTATCTCAGCCGCTTCGGCGTCGGCAGCCGCCTGAGGCTCAACAAGAACACGAGCAGCAGCAAGCAGGCCACAATCCAAATCGGCCCCGTCGGGAAGTTTGGCACCTGGCGAGGCGCCGGAGGCGGCGCCAGAAGCGATAGCGTGGTCATCAGCGTTGCCGTGCAAGTTCCAGGCGTGGTGCTGGTCCCCGCCGTCGGCGTGCACGTCGCGGGGGTGCCGAGTGCGGTGGTGCCGTTCATGAACTGCACAGTCCCCGTCGGTCCTGCGCCACCGTTGGTGGTCCCGGTCACCATAGCCGTCAGCGTGACGCTTGCCGCCGGAGGAGATGGAGGTAGAGCTCGACGTCACCGCCGTGGTTGTCGCCTGCGCCCCGCCGGTCACCGTGAACGTGGTGTTACCCGCCGACCCAGAATAATTCCCATCGCCGCTGGTATACGTAGCCGTCACTGTTACCGATCCCGAAGTTGCAAATGTGTGGCTTAGCGTAGCCGTCGCGAATGCCGGTGTAAGAGGTGATGAGGAATTCAGATTCGCGGCAGCCGTCGGTACCACTGCCACCGCCGAGCCGAGCGCGGTACCTCCAACGGAGAATTGGACCATGCCGGTTGGCCCCGCGCCGCTGCTCTGTGTCGCGATCGTCGCCGTCAGAGTTACGCTCGTGGTGAGCGTAATACCTGTACTGGGGGCGCCGGCCACGCTTGTAGTAGTCGTTGCCGCTGTGATCGTGACCACGTCCGCTGGCGAAGTGCTCGCTTTAAAGCTGTTATCTCCCGAGTAGCTCGCCACTAGACTTTGAAGAGTCGTGCTTCCCGCAAGCTGAACCGGCTGGTCCTCGGCGATTCCCTGGCTATTCAGCTTTGTGGAATTGGTGCCAGAAAAATCTTTCACCGCCGCGCCATTATCGGTTAGCGTCACCGTTCCCGTCGGACATGCCACAACGACGGCGGCGCATTGATTTCCACCGCTATCCGAGACTGCGATCTGCAGGACGTAGTTGGAACCATAGGGCGTCGAGGTTGCGTTTTTGCTGAGGACGTTCCCGCTGGAGTCGAAGGTCCACAGACTCACCGCCGTCTCGCTCGCTTCCGGCGTAACAGTCACAGTCACGGGTGCCGAGGTGCCCGGTGCAAATGTCCCGTCACCCGCATAGCTGGCCACGACCGGATAGGCTGTTCCGCCTGGCAACAGATTTGTGGCGATGGTGACAGAACCGCCGCTCAGCGTGGTGGACGTTTCTTGCGAGAACGCCCCAATCCCCAATTGCGGATTCCCTGTAGGTTCGGCAATCAACGATACGTTTCCCGTCGCGGTTGTCGGCGTCACCTTGACCGTAAAGTTGACATTGCTTCCATGCGCGATGCTCACGGTGCCGGAGGCAGGACTCGTAATCGCCACCGTATCCGCCGTAAAAGTCGCCGAGCTCCAGGCAGCGAGTAGGTTCGTCACGTTCAGCGAACCCAGCCCAGTCGCCGAGTCATAGCCCGCCGTCGTCAACCAAGCCGGATTCGTAGTGTGAGCGGGGTCAACGAGCACGCCGAACTGGCCGGTTCCCGAAGTCGTGTTGCTGCAGTTCGGCGTCCCGCCCTGACAGGCGACGGAATTGTTGCCGGTGACGTTGTCGTAGAAAATGCAGCCCGCCGCGGTGACGCTGGCGGCATTCGATGTGCAAATGGTCCCCGCCGTATTTTTCTTGTAGAGCTGATACAGCACGTAGTTCGCGTTGCCCTGGCGCTGTCCAGTCTTCTGGTTCACCAGCGCCATGATGCCCGCAAAGGACGGCGCTGCTGCGGATGTGCCTCCGACGCCCTGAAAATCATTGAACGGCGAATTCAAATCGCAGGAAGAGGTGCTGCTGCCGGTGCCCGTATTCGCGTCCATTTCGCAAATGATGTAGAAGCTACCGTCGAAGCCATTGCCAGAGAACAAGGAAACATCGGGAACATCGCGGAATCCGTCCGCCGGGTTGCCGGTGATACCCGTCTGCCAGGCAGGCTTCGTATTGGTGCTGCTCGGCCCGCCACTGCCGGCCACCAAGTCGATGCCGAAGGTATTTGAGGTAGAGTTGTCGTCGTTATTGATAATTGTTGCGGTGCAGGTACCCAGGCTTCCCGAGGTAGCAGTCTCCGCGCAGGAATTGTTCCAGGTGGATTCTGGAATGTAAGACTTCGCCGAGGTTTGCGTGGTCGCGGCGTTTGTGGTGTTCCAGTAAGGCGACGGCGGGGTTCCATTCTGAAAATCCGTTCCACCGAGGGCCACGTTGTATACCGTCGAAGCTAGTCCGCTCACGGCAAGTCCCTGGGTGGCGACGTCCTGATTGGTTGCCGTGGCTAAGGGGTCGCAAGCTGCCGACCCGTTGTCGCCGGCGGAAAGAATCACGGTGATGCCTTGCGCGGAGGCTTGTTGCCACAGAGCGTTGTAGAACTGTTCGCCGGCGGTGCCCAGGCCAGCCTCGCAGGCACCGAAACTCTCGCTCATGATTGGAGCGATGTTGTTATCGATGATATAGATCGCCGAAAGGTCGATGCCTTCTAGTCCGATCGTGTCGGGAGTTTCCGAGACCACCACATCGATCGTCGCACCCGGTGCCACTGCGCCGGCCCACTGCGACGTCGAGGTCTGCTTCGGTTTCGTCGCTGGTCGGGCTGTTGGGGCCCTGAATACCCGGGATCGGGTCCGTTCAGAATAATATTGCTGCTCGTGAAGTTGGCCGGCAAGTCCAAAGAGGCTGCGATAATTCCTGCACGTCCGTGAACGTTGAGGTTGGAGTCCTGCACGATTGCGATGGTCACTCCGGTGCCGTCCGTCGTCGAAGGCACGTAGGGCACGTTGTAGATTTTCTCGAAGTCGCCAGGGCCGACCGCATAGCAGGGCAGCGTTCCGCTTTGGCCCGCATCCCGTAAACGTGAATAGAGGCTTTACTTCGCCGGTGGCCTTGGTCTTGCGGAAAGTCCCTAGCCGGTGCGCGTGCGACTTCGCTCGGAAGTCATGCAGCCCAACCACGCCGGCCACCACCGGCGCCAGCGCCGCCGGAATCTGCGGGTCGGACACATTGGCCATGTGCGCTTCACCGTTCACGAGGAAATGGTGGATCTCGGTGTGAAACGCGTTGCGCACTTGCCCGACGTTGCCGGAAAACTCAATCGTCGTGCGGCCCGTTCCTACCTTGATTCCCGTGAAGCCGCGCGAGGTCAGCCAGTCCGTGACCGCTTGAATGTCCGCGTCCGCCGGACCGAACTGCTGGCCAAATTGAGTCCGGCGTCAGCCACGCATGGTAGCTCTTCGAGGACTTGTCCTGCTGATCGTCGAGCAACTGACGGAGGGCGGTCTCCTGGTCCTGGCTCCGCTGCAACAGCAGCACCATGCGGTAGCCGCCTGAGAATCCGCCACCGCGCCGCGGTCAAACTCCGGGCGCGCCAAGGGATGCACGTTGCCCGTGCAGCGTAAACAGATTTTCTTCGTCCACCACCTGCGTAATCCGCGCAGGGACCTGCGGCGTTTGCGCCGCCGCCGCTCTGCACCGCTGCCGTCTGCGCCGCCGCAGTCTCGGCCAGCATCCCGGCGCACAACAATGCTAACGGGGCCAGCGGGGTCAGGGCCAGCAGGGAAGCCGCCCGCACCCGATTTCGACACCATTTCAATCGTTTGGTTTTCATGAACCCGCCCATGCCCTAGAGTGTGCTGCCTGCTGCTGTGATGTGTGCCTCGACAATTCCGACGGAAGCTGCGGAAACCATGCCTAAGAGATAGATTTTCGTCAGAAATGGTTGCCCGTATTGGGCCATTACAGATTTTAGTGCGAAATCGTAACTAGCCTTGCGAATCTCCCCGTGCTTCAGGCGGGCTGGTGAAGGAATGAACCACACTTCCATCTCTATCTTTATTCCGTTGCGGACGGCGAGAAGTTCCCGCGCCGCTCTGAATTTTGAGCCGCTATTGTATGACCGTTGCATCCGGGTGTCGCTGGTACGCGAGGACACCTGTCCGCGCGTCCGTGGCTTCTGCTGGTCAAACACGCTGCCTTGCGGGAAGTTGCGCGCGGTTCGCACCGGACGCGGGTCTCGCAGGGATCGGCGGGACCCCGCTGTCGGGCAAACGCGCCGGTTTGAGTATAATGTTCGCCTG
Source organism: uncultured Acidobacteriota bacterium (assembly GCA_963735525.1). Classification (GTDB taxonomy): domain Bacteria; phylum Acidobacteriota; class Terriglobia; order Acidiferrales; family UBA7541; genus Acidiferrum. The sequence goes on from CAVTLQ010000010.1 coordinate 515,145, forward strand.
CAAGCGGCCTGAAGCGATCTGCTGAGGAGGACACATGGCTGAGCCGTCCTACGAAGAACTCAAAGCACGGTTGGAGGAACTGGAGAAAAAGGGGTCTAGCCGCCGCACGGGTGCACTTGAATTCCGTGTCGGCGAAAAAGGAGGGGTCAGCGTTTACGGCCTTGGCCGATTTCCGGTGACGCTCTACTACGAGCAGTGGACCCGCCTTTTGGATGCGACCAAAGAGTTGCGCGCCTTTCTGGACGAAAACAAGGCCGAGGGCAAGCTCAAACTAAAAGAAAAGTAACGCTTCCTTGCGTTATCGAGCCTTATCGAGCTTCGTCCGCGTAGGAGCGCCCTCCATGGAGCGGGCGCGTCCAAAGAACTCGGAGAAAAATCATGAAGCATTTCTTGCTGGGTGTCCTAACCACACTCCTGGTTCTCGCGATCGGCGGCTTTTTCTATCTGAGACTCGGCTTCGCGGAGGTGCGCGGCGATCTGCCGCCCTCGAGCTGGGAACGCGCGCTGATGTTCTCTGCGGCGCACGCCTCGATCCGCCGGAGAGCGCCGGAGGTGCCAAATCCGGTTCCCGCGACCGACGAAAACCTTATCGCTGGAGGCAAGCTGTATCTCAACGAATGCTCCGGCTGTCACGGCGCGCCGGGAAAACCGGACGCATCCAGTGACACGTTGTACCCGCCGATTCCTCAGCTGCCCACGGCCGGCACGCAGTACTCGGAAGCGCAGATTTTCTGGATCGCCAAACACGGCATCCGCCTTTCCGGCATGTTCGCCAACGGCAAGTGGGATTCGGACGAAAAACTATGGACCATCGCGGGGTACATCAACAGGATCAAGTCTTTGCCCCCGCGGGTTCAGGAAGAACTGGACAAGCCCAGCCCGAAATAGGGTGCGGGATTCTACTTGCAAGCAGTGATGCTGCATCTGGCCGACTCTTGTTCCAAAGAGAAGAGAAGAAAGGAAACACCATGCGCTTTGTGAGTTCAAGAATAGCTTCACTCTGGCGTGTTGGCGCGCTCGGGATTCTGGCGCTGGCCGCGAGCCTCGCCTCGGCGCAAACGCCGTCGCCCGCGCTGTTGGTGCTCGAGAAAAGCGACAGTTCGCTCGCCATTGTCGATCCTGCGAGTTTGCAGATTGTCGCGCGCGTTCCCGCCGGGCCGGATCCCCACGAAATCGTGGCCTCCTCGGACGGCAAGTTCGCCTACATTTCCAACTACGGGGGCTCCGACAGCACGCTGAACACGATCTCGGTGGTGGATCTTGCGGCACAGAAGCCGTTGCCGGCGATCAGTCTCGGCGCGCTGCGCTCGGCACACGGATTGGCCTTCACCGGCGGCAAGCTGTATTTCACCGTGGAGACCAACAAGGCCATCGGCCGATACGATCCCGCAACGCAAAGTATCGATTGGGTGCTCGGCACCGGCCAGGACCGCACCCATATGGTTGCCGTTTCCGAAAGCCTCGACCGCATCGTTACGTCCAACGTTAATTCCGGCACCATCAGCATCATCGAGCAAATTTCCGCTCCGAATGCCCGGGCCGCCGCCCGGCGCTCCGGCGGGAGCTGCGCCGCCTCCGGGAGGTCCTCCGCCGGGCGGTCCCCGGAAAACATGGCGCGTAACCAACGTCGCCTCCGGCCGCGGCTCGGAGGGCTTCGATGTCTCTCCCGATGGAAAACAGATCTGGGCAGCAAACGCGCAAGACGGCACCGTTACCATCATCGATATCGCCGCCAAGAAGGCGACGCAAACGTTTCCGATTCCCGTAAAAGGAGCGAACCGCCTGAAATTCACGCCGGACGGGAAGCGTGTCTTGATTTCCGGTCTGGGCGGCGGCCCAAGCTCGGCGGGTCCAAATGTAGTGGTGGTTGATACTGCGTCCGGCAAAGAGTTGAAGCAACTCAGCCTGGGCGGCGGCTCGGCGGGCATCCTGATCGCCCCCGATGGCGCCCGCGCCTACATCGCCGTCAGCGCGAAAGATAGGGTTGCCGTTGTGGATTTGAAAACGCTGGAAGTTACCGCCCAAATCCCGACGGGGAAGCAGCCCGACGGCTTGGCCTGGGCGGCGAGAAATTAGAGCAAGCCTCAATCAACAGGGACCGGCGCCTGCAGGGCAACAAGTCAGGATTGTTGCGGGTGAGACTCACCGTCAGTGCTTGCGGGAATCTCGTGCCCAGGGGAAATGCCGGCGGCGCCGCCCATTTCGCGAAGAACTTTGCCAGGGTCTTTGAGCCCGTCGAGCGTGGTCTGCGCGTGTTGATCGACGGCGCCGACCGCCGCCACCAGGCACGAGTACAAGAACGCTTTGATTCCGGACCGGAACTGTTCGGTCGATTGCTCCGTCGCTTGAGCCACGTCGGTTTCGATCGTCCGGCGGCGCGCCTCACACGCTGTGCGATTCTCGGCGTCGAGCGCATTCAGCGAAGACATCACCCGCTGCATCGCATCGGAGATGGCGAGGTCCATTTGCACGCTCGTCTGCCGCTTGAACTCTTCCATCATGCTGACCGCCGCGCTCTGTAGCTTCGCGTGCGCTTCTGCGCCGCACGCTTCCAGTTGCGCGTAAGCCTCGCGCGTCACCATCTGCTTGTCTTCCATCAAGCGCACCAGTTGCCGGTCGGAGACCCGCGTCGCCGCGGACTCGAATTCTTCGGTGGCCCGGCCGACCGTCTCGTCCAGGCGCCCGCGAATCTGGGGCTCGACTTCGCCGCCGAACTTCTCGAAGAGTTCTTGCGCCTCGGCGAGGTTGCGTTGCGCGTCCGCCGCCAGACTCTCCAGGCGTTGCGTAATCTCCTCCGCGCGGCTGCGATAGGCCTCCTGTTGTTCTTCAAAGCGGCTGCGATCCTCCGCCAGCCGCGCATCCATTCGGCCGAGCACTTCGTCGCGCACGGAATTCGCCAGGGTTTCCAGATTCTGCGGGGAATGCTCTTCCATCAGATGAGTGCTGGCCTTGCTGACGTCGTCGATCTTGCTCAGCGCCTGCCGGACGGCATCCATCAGGTGCGTGTTGATAGCGGTGTGCACCGCTTTGTCGGCCGCTTGCTGCAACTTCCCCTGCACCGCGGCAATCAGCTGGTCTGAGGTAATCACGACCCGCTCAGGCTTCGCGTGACCTGGCTCCGTCTTACCGGCAGCAGCAGGAGGCGGCGGCGCAGGAAACGCCGTGACGCCCGTGCTGCGATACTCGGGTCCCACCGGGGCGTGCGTCTGAGGAGGCGGAGCCGCCGCTGCCGGCGCCGCGGCAGGCTCGCGTGCGGGAGCCACTCCGGTCGCCGCTTGCGCTTTCGCGCCCGTTCCACCCACGAATCGTTGCCAATCTTCCGGCGGCGCAGGGACGCCCCAAACATTCGCCGGCGCTTCCAGCTCCACACCGATCTGGTAGAGCTCCCGGGGACTCATCGGCGGATGGATCGACCGCACTTGCGCGCGCATCAGCGGCGTGTTGTGTTCGCCGCTGGGTTCCAACACTTGGAGCCCGACCCACGAACCCACCGAATAGTCGTGCCTCGACGGGTAGCGGCATCCGTGGACATTCAAACTCACCGCCGCCGTTCTCTCCTCGAACGACAATCCCAGCTTGGTCTGGCCCACAATGATCATGGGCACCGTCCGCTCGATACGTGTACTGCGGCGGGCTTCTATCCCCGAAAATCTGGCGGCTACGCTCACGTGCAATCCTCCCCGGATTCCAATGCAGAAGCCTACCACCGTCTGCGGAGCCCGCAAGTGTAAAATTCAGTTTGACGCTAAATCAAAAACGTCGGCTTCGCCTTAATCGGTTGCCTCGAACACGAATCAGCGGCGAGCCGGGCCGGTGAAGAGCAGTAGCGTGAGCCATTTAGTCGGAGTAAACTAGCGAGCCGACCTGCCCATACCACGGAGAAGGCTGCGATCTCTAGCCCAAAATGTCAGTGAATCCCAGACTCGCCGCCATCAGTGGTCCCTTGCGCGACTCCGCGTTTCCGTTGATCGACGGGGTGCTGTCGATCGGGCGGGAGCTCTCGAACGACCTTTCCATCGACGACGGCTTGGTCTCGCCACGGCATTGCGAGGTTACGCTGGACGGCGATCGATGCGTGCTGCGCGACCTTGGCAGCCTTGCCGGCACGTTTGTCAACGGCCTGCCGGTGCTCGAGCGTCCCTTGGCCCACGGCGATCAAATCGCCGTCGGGGGCTCGGTATTTCTTTTTCTCCGCGAGGAACCCTCGGAAGCGCACCCCAACCCAGTGGAGTTGGACGACGGCGCCCAAGCCCAAGGCAGCGGCGCGACCACCCGGCTGCGCGGCGAGGACATGCGCTATCTCCACCCGGAGGCGCTCGCTGCGCTCCCGACCACCGAGCGGCTGGCGCGCGATCTGCAAACCCTGCTGAAAATTAGCACCGCGATCGGATCGATTCGTAACGTCGAGTCGTTGCAATGGCAGCTCTTGGGCATGATCTTCGACGTCGTGCCCGCCGAGCGCGGCGCTATTCTCTTGGGTCACGACCCTGACGAATTTGCTTCCATCGTTGCGTGGGACCGCGTCGCCGGCCCGCAGCACTCCGTCCACGTCGATCGCCACCTTGCCCAGCAAGTCTTGCAAGAGCGCATCGCGATGCTGAGCAACGATCCGAAGCCGGCGGCGCAAGCGCAGGAAACCTCGGATTCTGAGGCCGCGGACGGCAGTTCCGCCGCTACCGCCGAGTCCGAGGGTCCCCAGAAGCATGCCGTGCATTCGCTGCTGTGCGTGCCGCTGGTCAGTCTGGACAAAGCCATCGGCCTGATTTACCTGGACACCGCGAATCCCGACATTCGCTTCACCGAAGACGACCTCCATCTGGTCACCGCCGTCGCCGGCGTCGCGGCCATGGCCGTCGAGAGCGCGCGACAAGTCGAATGGCTCGGCAGCGAAAACCGCCGCTTGCGCGCCGAAGTCAACCTGGATCACGACATGGTCGGCGAAAGCCCACGCATGCGCGACGTCTATCAATTGATCGAGCGCGTCGCCGTCACCGATTCCACGGTGCTGATCTTCGGCGAGAGCGGCACCGGCAAAGAGCTTGCCGCGCGCGCCATCCACCGCAACAGCCCGCGCCGCGAGCGGCCCTTCGTCGCCATCAACTGCGCCGCCCTGACGGAGACCTTGCTCGAAAGCGAACTGTTCGGCCACGAGCGCGGCGCCTTCACCGGCGCGATCGCCATGAAGCGCGGCCAACTGGAAATGGCCAACGGCGGCACCATCTTCCTCGACGAAATGGGTGAGATCAGCCCCGCCCTCCAGGCCAAGCTGCTTCGCGTGCTGCAAGAGCGCGACTTCATGCGCGTCGGCGGAATCCGCACCATTCCGCTCGACATCCGCATCCTCGCCGCCACCAACAAGAATTTACAGAAAGCCACCAAGGACAACACCTTTCGCGAGGATTTGTACTACCGGCTTAACGTCGTCTCCATCACCATGCCGCCGCTCCGCGATCACAAGGATGACATTCCGCTGCTGGCGCGTATTTCGCCGCAAAGTATGCGGAGAAGTGTAATCGCCGGGTCCTCGGAATTTCGCCCGATGCCCGCACCATCCTCTCGCAATACGACTGGCCCGGGAATATCCGTGAGCTTGAGAATGCGATCGAGCGCGCCGTTGTGCTCGGCTCGTCGGGGATGATCCTCCCCGAGGATTTGCCGGAAACACTTCACGAGACGCCGGTGCAATCGATGCGGTCCTCCACGTATCACGAGGCTGTCCGCCAGCTGAAACGCCAGCTCATCCTTACCGCCATGGATCAGTCGGAAGGCAAATTTACCGAGGCGGCGCGGCTGCTCGGCGTTCACGCCAACTATCTCCATCGCTTGATCCGCAACCTCGACCTCCGCCTCTCCCTGAAAAAGAAGAACAAAGGCTGACGCGTTGGTGGGTCTCTGGGTTATGTAGGCGCTGGGCTTTAGCCCGGCGAGGATCTCAGCGCTCGCCGCGCCTGCTTGCCGCAGGCAGGTCTCTGGGTTAGCTTCTCCTTCTTCTCTTTCTCTGTGAACTCTGTGTTCCGCCCTCCGTGAGCTCGGTGCCAATGCCCCCTCTGTTTTGCTATCCCGGTGGATAGCACTTCTATCCGATCGGATAGAATCCGCCCGTTCCACCAGGTCCGGAAGCTCCGCCGCCCGTACGCGCCTTGCGCGTTATCTCGTTCACTTTCAATCGCTTCCGCCAAGCCGCGCGCGTCCGCACAGAAATCCGCGCGCCGCGGCACGCCAAATGCTCTCTACCCTGGCGTGAGTTCAAGAGCCGAAACGAAAGAACTCGAGAGAATTTAAGTTTAGAAAAAGGAGAACGACAATGAAAATTAACTTCAATCGCATCCTTGCTATCACCGCGATCGCTTTGATAGGCCTCTGCGCATCGGCGGCCCCCGCGTCTGCCCAAAACGCCTTCAAGGGAAGCTTCACGCTGCCCGACGATGTTCGCTGGGCCAACGCCTCGCTGCCGGCCGGTGACTACACCTTCGTGTTGAAGTCCAGCTCGCTGCCCGCCCAGATCGTGCTTCAGGGACCCAATGGCTCCGTCATCATCATGACCTCTGCAACCGACCAGCGGAACGACGGTGACTCCAGCAACCTGACCATCGAGCGCCGCGGCGCCTCCCGCTTCGTTCGCGACATTTACTTGGCCGATCTCGGCGTGCATCTCCGCTACAGCATGCCTTCGCTGCCGAAGGAACAGCGCGAACTGGCTCAGGGACCTGCTTCCACCGAACAGGTTCTGATTGCCATGGCCAAGAAGTAAGTTCGCATCGCAGTATCCTACCGCTGAGGGCCAGCCACCCCACCACACCCCACCGAACCGGCTGGCCCTCAGTTTTCCTCGAGCAAAAGCCCCGCGCGCTACGCACGCGGGGCTTTTTGCTTTCCTTCGCGTCACGTTCCTATCTTGATTCCGAGCGGAGCAGACTCTTCTGATTCAGAATGGCAGAGAGGACAGATCGACGTTGCCGCCGGAGAGGATCACGCCGAGCTTCGGCGTGCCGCCGTCGGGCCGCGGAGGCAAGGCGAGATCCGTTAACGCTGCCCGGCTTCAGCAGCGGGGCGATCGCCACCGCGGACGATGGCTCGATGATGATTTTCATGCGCTCCCAGACTAGACGCGTCGCGGCGATGATCTCTTCCTCGCTCACTCGCAGGATTCCGGCGACGTGCTCTTGCAGGATCGCAAAGGTTCGCGGCGAAAGCGACGCCCGCAAGCCATCGGCGATCGTGTCGCTCGAGTCCAGCGATTGCAGCGTCCCGGTGTCGAGCGAGCGGTACGCGTCGTCGGCGCGCTCCGGCTCGCAACCGAAGACGCGGACCTCCGGACGAATGCCGCTTCGCTCCGAGGCAGGTTCCGCTCAGCAGCCCGCCGCCGCTGACGGGCGCAAACACGGCGTCCAGGTCGCCGATTTCCTCGAGCAGTTCTTTGCCGGCAGTCGCTTGCCCGGCAATGATGCGGTCGTCGTCGTAGGGATGGACCAGCACCGCGCCGGTCTCGGCCTGCACGCGCGCAGCGGTTTCCGTGCGCGAGGTTATCGTGGGCTCGGACAGTGTCACGTGCCCGCCGTAGCTCTCGACAGCGCGGCGCTTCGCCATCGACGAATTCTTCGGCATGACGATCCATGCCGGGACGCCGCGCCAGCCTGCTGCACACGCGACTGCCGCGCCATGATTGCCGCTCGATGGCGTCACGATGCCATGAGCCACCTCGGCGCCGCTCAGCGAAAAGATCGCGTTCGTCGCGCCGCGAATCTTGAACGAGCCGGTTTTCTGCAAATTCTCGCACTTGAAGAAAAGGCGCGCTCCCACCATCGCATCGAGAGACGCGGAGGTGAGCACCGGCGTGCGATGGATGCGCGGCGCGATGCGCGCGTGAGCGTCCAGGATGGAGCGCCAGTGCGGCGGCGTAAAGCTGGCGGTTTTCGAGGGTTGCGTTGAACTCATGTGTTCAGTGGTTCGTGGCCCGGTTGCGACGCCGGCAAAAGGTGACCGCGACGCCGCATTATCGCACAGCAAAGAGACGCCCGCTCCCAGAACGGGAACGAGAAGCGCGCAGAAGAAAGCGACAAGATTGGCTCAGTGATGCAAACGAGCGTCTCTTTGAAAGAAGATTTCTCACTTGACCGCAGCAGCAGCTTTGGTAGCCTTGTAGCCCCCTTCTCCAATCTTGCGAGAGCCGCCGACTATCCTTCCTCGCGCGGAGGAGGAAACTATGGATGGTTCAGAGCGCCGACAACTGACTCGCTACAACGTCCGCACACCGCTGCGTTTTCGTGCGATCAATCTGACCGCCGACAAGAGCGATCACTTCACCGAAGCGATCAACGTTTCGCGCGGTGGATTCTTCTTCGCTTCGTCGGCGCCGCTGCAGATTGGCACTCCGATCGAGGCGACGCTGCGGATGCCGGCCGAAATCACCGGCGACAAAGCGGAAGAAACACACTGCACTGCTCGCGTGGTGCACGTTCGCAATCAACCCTACGGAGACGGCCGCATCGGCTTCGGCGCCGAAATCGAAAAATTCCACACCCCCACCGGCCAAGAACGCTGGCTGAGTTAGTCGGGCGCTTCTGCTCAGCGTACCGCAAATTACTGCGCATCCGGCGTCTGGGCGATTGGGACGCAGCAGTGCTGCGCTCCTACGCCTGAATTCGCAGGCGCTGTTTGAGCAGGGTGAGAATGCGGGTTAAGGTTTCGCCCCAGGCACCGTGAACGTGATTTTCGCGCTTCCGACGTTTTCGAACCGATCGTACGCACGCACCGCGATGGCTATGCTCGCCGCGGGGGAGATCGGGCAGCGCGAATTCGTAGCGTTCTTCCGGAGCGTCGTTGATCCCGCCCTTAGGTGCGACGAGAATCCAGTCGCCGCCATCGAGGCTGTACTGCGCGCGCTCGATGCTGCTGGTCGCGTCGCGCGCGGTGAACTTTGCGGCGCCGCCTGTGAAGCAGGGTGCGCCTGCGCGGCCACACCGGCAAAGGCTTCCAGGTGGTCGATCACCGGCGGCGTATTGTCTACCACGAAGCGCTCGCTCTCGCGCTCCGTGCTCAGGGAGACGGCGGGAGGATTCGACGGCGCGTCGCTCGCGACGATCTTCAAGTAGTACGCGCCGTCGGGCAGGGAAGTGGCTGTCCCAGGAATAAAACTTCTGGTCCAGCTTGTCTTTCAGGAGCTTCCACTGAGTTTCGTTTTCGCCGCGATAGTAGACGGCGAAGCGCAAGTCGTCGTCGTTGTCGTCATGCGCGCTCCACAGCACGGATTGGTAGCCTCTCTGGTTGAATCCTTGCGGCGGCTGCTCGAACCTGGCGGGCGAGACGCTTTGCGAAATCACCACTCCGGTGGGATTCGACGTCTGCGGCATTTTCAGATTCACGCTGGGCTGCTGACCGGACTGAATAACGTTGGTGCTCTGCACGCGGACGCCGGGATCCTGCACCGCGATGGCATCGATCACCGGAGCGACGTTGCGCGGAAGATAAGCGAGGCTGACCCAATCGATTCCATCACCGGGGCGGCCGTCGTGTATCACCGCTTTCCACTGCGCAAAGCGGGCCGGGGGGCACTCGGCGCTGGTGCCGGGTTTGGAGTACGGCCCGAACCAGCGCGACCATTCCTTGCCGGGATCTTCGGTGTTGCCGGAGCGCACGAAAAACTCGAGGCGCGGCTCACTGGAAGAGGCCGCGGTTTTGGCGGATGTTGCGGGCGGCGGACTCCACCACTCCAGGCGGCCCCATTGCGAAAAAAGCTGCGCGTCAAACGAGCGGGATTCGTATGTGCCTTCGGGCTCGTATTCGGGACCTACGGAAAAAACCTTTCCGGGATTTGCGGTGCACAAGAAGATTTTGCCGTTGGCGTTGCGGGTGATGCCGGTGATCTGCGCGGAGCCGGCTTTCGCGAGCTGCGCAAAGACGCCGCGGCCGTCGATGGCCAGCAGCGCGCCGTTGTTGCCTGTGCCGGCAAGAAGCCGGCCGTCGGAATTCAGGGCGAGAGCGTACACGACGTCGTCGCGGGAGCTCCAGAGCTCCTCGGGCGCGCCGTCGGAAGAGATGCGGTAGATGCTGCTGGAGAGGAGCGGCGGGAAGGGAACGAATGGCGTCGGGTTTTGCTGCTGGTTTCCGCCGATGGCGCCGCCGCCCGTGATGGTGGTCACGCCCTGCGATGTGGTGATGATGGTGGTGCCGCCTTGGGCAGAGGTGCGCTGTTTTTCGCCGATGGCGGCGACATAAATGTTGCCGTCGGGCGCAACGGCGAGCGAGGTGATTTCGCGCTTGGAGGTCTCGTAGAGGACGAATCCTTCGGCAGCGCCGGCGTCTTTGTCCTTGCGCGCAGCGTTGTTGGCCGCCCGAGTGACGCGAAGGACGCGGCCGCTGGGCTCGGTGCCAACGACCAAATTGCCGTGAGGATCGAAGGCCAGGACGCGGATGTGGGCTTCGTCGCTGTTGTAGAAGAGCTCGCTCTTGCCGTCGGGCGAAACGGCAAAGACCTGGCCCTTATCTCCGGTGGCTACGTAGAGGATGCCGTCGGAGCCGAAGGCAAGATCCCAAATGTATTTCGTTTTGGGATCGAAGAAGACGGATTTTTCTCCGGACGCCGAGACGCGGTATACCTTGCCGTCGGGAGAGGTGCCCACGTAAAGCGAACCCTTGGCGTCGAAACGCGATGGCTTGTACGGCGAGATCGGTGGATTCAAACGCTGTCGTCGGCTTGCCGTTGGCATCGAAGCGAAACACTTTTGCGGGAGAGCCACCGGCGGCGTAGAGAGTGCCCTTGGGATCGACGCGCACGGACCAGAGGTAAGAAGCATCGGCATCGGAGAGCAGCTTGAATCTGGGAGAAAGCTCGAGGCGGCCATCGCTGCGGACGGCCACGCCCGTCGATGTGCCTTTGAGAAATTCTTCGTAGGTAGATTGGCGCCAGGTGCGGGTGTGCTCGGCGAGAAGAGGAGAGGAGAGAGAAGCAATGAAGTAAAGAAGTAATGAAAAAGATCCGACTCGCGCAGGTGAGAGGCCCTTGCAGCGAAATAGAGATTTGCAGATCGTGACGCCTAGGACTTTGGGGCTGGGCATTTTAAGTGGTCACCGGATTTGGAGATTGAGGGAGATCACGCCGGAAACGGGGCCGCCGAGCGGCACGGAGGCTTCGCTGGCGAGCGATTCGCGCAAGACCTGCACGCTGCCGGGAGCAGGACGTCCGTCGATGACATTGATCTGAGAAAGCGGAGCATTGGGAAGTTCTTTGTCATCCCAGAGGATTGTGGGTGAGGGCACGAAGAGGCCCACGTACAGGCGGTCGTTGCGACGTTCGCGGTTCAAAAGGGTAATGAGCTGGTCGAGACCTGTGGCGGGACCCGAGCTGCCGGAAAATACAAATCCCCGGGAGGCGCGATTCAGGAGGTCGCCGTCACTGACCAGAACGCGCAGCGATGTGCCATGCGCAATCTGATCGGGAACCCGGACGGAGGCTTCTTCGATGCGCGCCGCGCCGCGGTAGGGATGCAGCAGCACGCGGACGCGCAGGGTCTCGCCGGGCGCGGCTTCACCCTTTTCCAGCCAGGCGCTGTCGATGGTGAAGGATTGGCGGCCGGGAGCGCTTTCGACGCGAAGCGAAATGTGCTCGACGGTTGGCAATTCGTACGTGTTCGTAAAGAGCCGCAGGAAAATGCTTTGGACGCTCAGCGCGATGGGCAGTCCGTCGGGGCTCAACGAGTCACCGGGTGCGTAGGTGTTTTCAATTTGCACCGGCGCGTGACCCTGCAAGCGAATTTCTCCGGATAGGTGCAGCGTGGTGCCTTCGCCGTAGATGGCGTTTTGCGTCAAACCGTTAAAAGTGGTGAGCGCGACCAGCAGAGGCGTCAGCTTCGGGTGATTTACGAGTTCGAAGTGCAGTTTCTTTTCGCCGATGGCGCTCGCAATGGAGAGGTCGAGAGGAATCATGGCCGGCGGAGCGCCAAGTTTGCCGGTGACGGCAGTGAGATGGTCGCCCGTAATGGTGCCGATGGCCCCGCCGACATTCACGATCTTCGTGGAGGCCAGTTCCGAGGCTAGCGTGGTAACGACGCGGCTGCGCGCCATCGGCAGCTGCACGTCGCCGAGGCTCAGGAACGGATGACCGCACAGAAACACGCGGTCGGCCTGTACGGCGGTAACGGTGCATGCGGAATTGATCGAGGCGTCGCCCTGAACGAGCACCATTCCCGCCATGTCGCCGGGAACCAGGTGCGCGTCTTCGGGACGCGGTGCTGCCGTGCCTCCCTGTGCGGCCACAAAGCCGTAGTTCTGAATCTGCGGGGCGAACTGCTGCAGCGTGGCGGATTGGAAGCCGGAGAAAACCAGCGGCGTGGCGATGGGTTCGAGAGAGGAGCCGGACGGCAGGCCGGTGCGCGATGCCGCTTCACTGGGAAGGGCGAACTGCTGCGCGGAAATCGAAGGCGCGTTGTCTTGGGCCGCAGGATGGAGAACGTCTTCGATAGGCGTGACACCCGCGATGGCTTCTTTGGTGAAAATGCCGAGCTTTAGGGAGAGCGCGCCGGCAAGTTTGCCTTCGAGATAGACGGGGCTGCCGCTCATTCCGGCCACGACGCCGGTATGTTCGACCTTGGGGCCTTTGAGCTGGACGAGAATGATCGTTTGGCGAGGACCCAAGAAATTGGGCATGATCCCGATGACTTCGAGATCGAACTTTTCGACCTGGTCACCCGCGAAAATGGTGAAGGCATAGCCCTGCATTCCGGCACGCACCTGGCTTAGAGGCAGGATTTCATTGGACTGGGCGGAGGTGTCCAGGGTCAGAACAGGGGTGAGGGCGATCGCAAACGCGAGGACCGCGAAGACCAAGACGCGGGGCAAACGGCGAACCGTGAATGGACTAGACCGAAGGGCCAGCATGAAGCGCCAATGATACTTGGCAAGGTAAGGGGACGCAATCGAACCACCGGTGAGCCCCAGCTAGGCCCGAAAGGCTAGGCGTCCTAGGACTGGGTCGGGAGCATTTCGCCGGTCTTTTTGTCCAGCCATGCCATTGTGTCGCACGTCTTGAAGACGCTATCAGCCAGCGGTTGCGCGTCAGTTTGGATATTTGACGGAGCAGCCGTACGGACGCGTCGTGGGTGTGCTCACGGATTTGCCGGACATGGCTTCTTCCAAGGCGACCGAAACGTAGTTCTTTGCGCCGCTGATGTCGGAAACGTCGCTCGTGGGCCGATCGTCAATCGCGCCGTTGTAGATCAAAGTCCCTTGCGGGTTGATGATGAACATGTGCGGCGTGGTCTTGGCATCGTAAAGATGGCCGAGCGATCCCGTGGGATCAAGGAGCACCGCGGTGGGCGCGGCGCTTACCTGCTTCACGTAGGCGTTTTCTTCCGCGGCGGTGACGTAGCCTTGCTTGCCCGGAGCGGAGGAGATGACGGTCAGCCAAATTACACCGCGGCCGGTCCATTCACGTTGCAGGCGCTCCATGTTGCCGCTGTTGTAGTGCTTTTGTGTGTACGGGCAGCCGCGATTGTGCCATTCCAGAACGACGAATTTTCCGGCATAGTCGGAAAGTTTGTGGGTCTGCCCGTTCGTGTCGGTCGCAGTGAAGTTCGGTGCGGCTTCGCCGATGCGTGCCGCCCGCGCGATCGAGACTGCGAACGCCAAGACGAGAGCGATTGCCATCCATATCGCAAGGTTGCGTTTCACGGTTTCCTCCCAGTTTGATTCCAGAAAGCGTCACTGCAAAAGAACAGGGGCTGCAATTTCGTAGGCGCGGCTTCCATTTAGAACCAGCACGCCGGTAAGCTTGGCAACGGGTTTTGTAAGCAGTTGCGACTTCTTCAGCGCCAACTGAAATCCGGTCTTGGCCGCCGCGAACTCCTGCGGCGCGGAGTTCTCCACTACGTTCGGCTCCAGTGGAAAGAAGGTTACCCTCGCGACCGGCGTCCCCGTATGAACGGAAAGAACGAAGCGATCCGTGCTCGAGCGCGCTACGACGGTCCAATTGGCCAGGGCGGGCTTCGGGAGCTGTGCCTTCGTTTGCTGGAACAGCGTTTGCCACTGCGTCGCTTGCGTCGAAGCGCCGCCGCTAAGCGGCAGCGAGAGACTGGCATGCGCTTTGCCGGGAATGCAAATCTCGCGGCACACCAGGTAGCTCACGTCGGCGGCGAGCTCGACTGCGCTGCTCTTTCCGGGCTTTTCTTCGGCGGGAGTTTCGATCGGTGCCATCAGCAGCACCTGATTCTCGTAACCGTAGTCCACGATCGAGCCGCCGCCGAGCCGCGCGGGCGTCGGCCATGCAATCGTGCCCGCACGAAAGCCCGGAGGAAGATTCCATTGAATCTTTGGAGGCTCGCCGGAATCGCCGGCGTTTCGCCAATACACGTGCCATCCAGGATCGAGGCGGAACAGCAAGCCTGCCCAAAGCGTATGCCCGGGTTGCGGCGAGTTTAGGTCCGCAATCAATTCGATTCTGGCGTGGGACTCTGGCGTCGCACTGGACTCCGGAATACAACACAAGCAAATGAGAGCGCACAGGCCGGAGAATCCCGCGATTCGCGCTAACCGGGAAGTGGGCATTTTTCTCACGTTGGCATCTCCGGTCGGAATGCCGGCAACAATCGGTTCCTCACTACCCTTAGACGAACGGACAGGGCGTGGCGTTGCTAAGGCTCGCAGCGATAGCGGCCCACCATTAGCAGGGGAAGTCCACTTCGATGGGCTCGATGAGGGGCATCAGCCAGGCCAGCAGTTTTTGATGAACCGGGTGACTGCCGTAGGCGTCGCACGCGGCCTGGTCGTGGAATTTCATCACGCCGCCGAGTTCATAGCCTTGCCCGCGGGGAGAAACATTCTTCCCCACCCAGGTTTCCAGGACGCCTGGAATCTCGTTCTGGAGCTTGCGGATCTCTTGAACGATGTGGTCCTTCTGCTCGTTGGTGACATGCGGCTTGAATCGAAACGCAAACATGTGAATGAACATGATGGGTTATCCGGCTCCAAAAAGCATGGCGTTGATTGTTGGAGATAGCGTTTGGTTTTGTCAACCAGTGCCCGTCGAGCCGGAGTTGCTGGAAGGATTCAGCTCACGGCTTTTTTGTGAAATTGCCGAAGTCCCACGGTCAGCAGCAAAACGTCAAAGAACAGCAATCCCGCCAGAACGGCGGCCAAAGGCAGATGCGGGAACTGCGGCACAAGCGCTCCACGCAGCCCTTCGCTTGCGTACACGAGCGGATTGATCAGCACAATTCTTTGCAGGATCGGGAAATTTGTTCAGCGCGCTCCACGGATAGTACGTACAGCCGAAGAAGATCATCGGCGCGACCACCAGGCTGAACATCAGTCCGATGTGGGTCTGCTCGACACTGCAACCCAACGCAAGTCCTCCGACCGCGGAGAACAGCGCTACGAGCACCGCAATGCCCGAGAAAAAGCAGCGGCGCGCGCAGATTTATCTCTACGCCGGGCCGAAGCAGCAGCCATGCGCAAGGAATCACCATCAAGCCCGCCGCCAGAGCCTGCAACGTCCCCGCAAGCACCTTCTCAATCGCCAGCCAGGAAATTTCCATCGGCGCCAGCAAGCGGTCTTCGATTTCGCGGGTGAATTGAAACTCGCCGATCAGCGGCATGGCCACCGCCCAGATGCCGGTGCCCACCATGCACAGCGCCATGATGCCGGGCAGCAGCAGGCTCTTGTAGGCGGGCGGCATGTAGCCGCTGCCGACCATCACGCGACCGAAGATGAAGACGAACATGAGCGGCTGCAAAAAGGTTTGCAGCAGCAGCGGAATAATGTTGCGGCGAGCGACGTGGGCATCGCGCGCCAGCATGGCCAGAAAGGTCTTGAGGTTCATTCGCGCAGACTCCTTCCGGTGTGGTGCAGAAAGAGATTTTCCAGGCTGGGCTCGGAAATGTGCACATCGCACAGCTCGATGTTGGCGGCGACGGCGAGATTGGCGATCTCGGGAATCAGAGGGCCGCCGCGGTCGGCGTAGAGATCGACCCCGGTGCCATCGGTTGCGCGCGCTTCTCGCACGCCCGCGAGCGCCTGGAGGCGTTGGAGCAGTTCCGGCGATTGCTGACCGAAACGCAAGCCGCAGCAGGTAACCGCCGGGCACGGAAGCCTTCAAGTCCCGAGGAGTGCCCAGGGCAATGATGCGTCCGTGGTCGACGATGGCCAGGCGCTGACAAAGCGCGTCCGCTTCTTCCATGTTGTGCGTGGTCAGCAGAATGGTTTTGCCGCTTTGGTTGTATTCGCGGACGATCTCCCAGAGAAGCAAGCGGGTCTGCGGGTCCAGGCCGGAGCTGGGCTCGTCGAGAAAAAGAACTTGCGGGTCGTGCATCATCGCGCGGGCGATCGAGAGACGCTGCATCATGCCGCCGGAAAATCCGCGAACGATTTGGTCGGCGCGGTCCAGGAGCTTGAAGCGATCCAGCAGCGCTTGGGCGCGTTTGGCACGCTCGTGAGACTCCAGGCCGAAGTAGGCGCCGTGAAAGGTCAGAATCTCGCGAGCTGTGAGCGAAAAATCGAGATTGGGGCGCTGCGCGACCACACCGATCAGCCGCTTGACCGGAACTTGCTCCTTCCACACGTCGTGTTCGCCGATCCACGCCTGGCCCCCGGTCGGGCGCACCCGCGTCGTGAGGATGCCCACCGTTGTGGATTTCCCGGCGCCGTTGGGTCCCAGCAGACAGAAGATTTCGCCTGGGGTGACGTCCAGCGAGATTCCATCCAGTGCCACGATCTGAGGCTTCGGCTGTTTGCCCTTGCCACGGGACGCCGCGAACGAGAAGCCTCCCGTGCCGGCAGCCAGCGGTGGCGCGGAGGTGTACACCTTGCGCAAATCCTTTGTGCGGATGCCGGCCAGCATGCGGGAGTTCCTCTCAACGGGCCCAGTCAACACAGGTACACCAAGGCGCGGCGCTCGCGAAGTCCTGCGTCAGACCGCTAGTTGGTGTACGAATGGGCAGCGGTAATGATTTCAGAGGAGCGCAACGGATGTCAATTCCAAGAGCACGCGAGGAATCGCCGGCTCACTCCGCATACCGCCACTAGTCCATGTGGTGATGCATGGCGAAGATTTTATCGAGCGAATCTTCGTACGGATAGACGTGCACCATCCAGCCGAAGATGACCGGCGAGAAGCGGCCGCCGGCGGCGTCGCAAGCATCTTTCGTCGTGATCGAGCCGTGCAATCCAAATTTGGTCCAGTCGGCGGCGCGCAGCTCCGCGCGCGATGGCATGCAAAGGTTGGTGTGCAGGTGCCACATCGCAATGCTCAGCGGAACGCGCTCGTTCAGCTGATCTTCCGTGGCGCGTCTGGGCATGGTGTACATGGCGCCGACAAGCTCGTACCCGGTCGCGGTTTTCTTGTACAGCAGCGACGTCGGCCGCGCGGGATCGAAGGTGAACGCCTCCATGAACCCGTTGCGATAGCTGGTGAAGTGATACTCAGGCTGTGGAAGATTCGGCAGGAAAATCTTGAAGCCATCGTCGAGCGCTGCGTGGTAGTCCTTGTACTTCTCGATGCCGGCGCGGAGTTGCGTGACGATTTCGTTGGCGCGTTGCACGTCGTCCGGGGTCTGTTGGCGCATCGCCGTCATCGTCATATGCAGGCTGTGTGCGTCCTGGTGTCCCGGCGTCATGTCATGCACCGCAGCCTTCTCGTTGGCTTTCTCGTCGGACATGTTCATTCCGGGCATCGAGCTTTGCTCCGGTTCCTGCGATGTGCCGGAAGACTCCTGCGCGACGACCGCCTGCGCCGATGGCGTGTGATGAGCCGGGATTGCGGCCAGCAAAACGGTGACGACGAAAAGCGCCCCGAAGAGCATTCCCGCTTTGGCCGCGAGATGATAAAACGTCCTGCGCGCTGACATATCTGTTCTCCTACATCCATAATACGCAGGCGAGGGGTGGAAACTTTCGCCGCCTTTCTCGGGGAGTTCCTTGAAAAAACCTGTACCAAAGGGCAGTAACAATCTCGAAACATTCCTGGTCGGCAGGGGTGTCAAGTCCGGGCAACCGCCAATCCCTAGTGACTTGTCCCTTTCCTCGTCTCTCGGCGGTCGGGCGGCTGGGGAAACCCCCGTGCTAAAATCACGTCGTGAAAAAACAAACCATCCAGCCGGCAAAACACCTGACGGGCGGAGTCGAGCCGCCTGGCGACAAATCCATTTCCCACCGCTACGCGATGCTGGCCGCGCTCGCCGAAGGCACCAGCGAGCTGCGCCATTTTGCCGCCGCTGTGGATTGCCACAGCACATTGCACTGCATGGCCGCGCTCGGCGCCGAAGTCAAAGTTGACAAGGACGTGGTGCGCATAACCGGCCGCGGCTCGAGCGGACTGAAGAGCAGTTGGCGCGCGCTGGACGCGGGAAATTCCGGCACAACGATGCGCCTGCTCGCCGGAATCTTGGCCGGTCAAGAATTCACCACCAAGCTGACCGGCGACGCATCGCTCCAGAAGAGGCCGATGGGACGCGTGGTCTCGCCGTTGCGACAGATGGGCGCCGATATCCGCGCCCGCGAGGACAATTTCGCCCCTCTCGAGATTCGCGGCACGCGCCTGCACAAGGTCGACTACAAAATGCCGATGGCCAGCGCGCAGGTAAAATCCGCCGTCCTGCTGGCGGGACTCTTCGCCGAAGGCGTGACCTCGGTGACCGAGCGCACCCGCACCCGCGACCACACCGAGCTGGCCCTGGAAGAATTTGGTGCATACCTCGAGAGGATCGGCAACACCATTCGCATTCAGGGCGTCGGCGGCGCCCGTGGGGACGCAAGCAGCGCCGCAAAGCTGCAAGCCCGATCGCTCGATGTGCCCGGCGATTTGTCCTCCGCCGTATTTTTCATCGCCGCGGCATCGCTGTTTCCGGACTCGAATCTGCTGATCCACAACGTGGGGCTAAATCCCACCCGCACCGCGATTCTCGATGTATTTGCGTCGATGGGCGCGGCGGTTCAGATGCTGTCGCTGCGCAGCGCGCACGGTGAGATCGTCGGCGACCTCTCAGTCAAGGGCGCGCCTCTGAAGGGCGGAGTGATCGAAGGCGAGCAGATACCGCTGGTGATCGACGAACTCCCGATGCTGGCCGCGCTGGGACCTCACACCGAACAGGGCATCGAGATTCGCAACGCCGCCGAACTGCGCGTCAAAGAGAGCGACCGCATCGCCGCTTTGGCCGAAAATTTGCGCCGCATGGGTGCAAGGGTCGATGAACGCCACGATGGCTTGCGCGTCGAGGGCCGCAAAGCGGGGCGCTTGCACGGTGCCGAGATCGATCCCCAAGGGGACCACCGCATCGCCATGGCCTTCGCCGTCTCCGCGCTGGACGCCGATGGCCCTAGCGTGATTCGCGACTCCGATTGCGCCGGCGTCTCCTATCCCACCTTCTTTCAGGACCTGGCGCGAGTCGCGGAACGCTAGAAGGGCCGCCTCCACGGTCCATCCGTCCAGGTGTGAGTTTGGAATCGCCGGCCCGAACTCCCGTCATCCTGAGGTTCCCCACAGCTTAAACTGGACGAAATAGTTCGCACGCGCAGTGCTGGAGGCGTTCCTCGTGGCTGTGGCAGTCGTACTATCCCCTCTGAGTTCTTATGGTTTCTGGCCCCCGCTTCTTGCGCTAATAGGGGCGGCTGCCGGCGTCTTCCTCTTCTTCCGTGGATTCCGCATGCTGCAATACAAGCGGCTGATCTTGAACACTCCCTTCTCCAAAATCCGCAGCGCCTCGATCGGCCTGGTGGAAATCAATGGAACGCCCATTGGCCCGCAGACGCTCTCCGCCCCGATCACAGGCGAGTCCTGCTACTACTACCGCGCGCGCGCATGGCAGTGGAAAGATTCCGGGAAAAGCGGCAGTTGGCATTTGGTGGTGGACGAAGGTTCGTTCGTCCCTTTTTTCCTCGAAGACAGCACCGGAAAAGTGCTCATCAATCCGCAAGGCGCCGATCTCGACGTGCACCGGAGTTTCAAGGACGAGGTCTCAGCCTCGATGTTTCGCAAAGGCAGCCCCATTCCGCAGAATATCCAAGACTTCGTACTGTGGCGCGGCATCGTCCCCACGGATCGCATAAGGCTGGAAGAGCAAATCATCCGGCCCGGCTACCCTTTGTTTGTTTTCGGCACCCTGGGCGAAAATCGGGACGTTACGTCATGGGCACCGCAGCCTCACTCGCTGAGTAGCGGAGTATCCTTCGATTTCGATCCCGAGAATCCTCTCAGCATGAGAGTCAGCTACCGCCCGTCCGGAAAAGCAGATCTTAGCGGAGCGATCAAAAACGTGCTCGGCCGCATTCCAGGAGACCAAGCCCAGCGATTCCGCGTCGTTCGCGTGGCCGGCGATCCACTGGTGCTTCCCGATCGCGCCGTTCAGATGCTGAACCGCGCGGGCGTCACCCTTCCGGTCCCAGTGACCCGGGAATCCGCCGCGGTCCAATCCGCCGTCAGCGGCCGTACCGATAGCGGGGCAGTCGTGCTTGTCGCGAAACGAGACGGAGCAGCTACCTCCGCTCTGGCCGAAGCACCACGAACCGCCACAATGGTCCAGGAGCCTGGCGGAGATTCCGACCTCCACGAGCACGTAGCTATCGGCAAGGATGAACGCAACGATCCCTTCACGATTTCATCGCACAGCCAGCGGGAAATCGTCCAGTCGCTTGCCTGGCAATCCACGGCGTGCATCTGGGGAGGCCCCGTTCTCACGCTCACCTGTCTTTATTTCCTGTGGTTCTTTTGGACGTGGTTCTAGCGGCGTGAACAAGGAGCAAGCCCGAGCATGATCCCCTCTCTCCTTCTATTCTTCGCAGGTGCCGGGACGCTCATCTATCTGATCACGCTGTACAACGGCTTGGTTGCGCTCCGCAACGACATAGACAAGGCTTGGGCCAACATCGACGTTCTGCTGAAGCAGAGGCACGACGAGTTGCCGCGGATAGTCGACGTTTGCAAGGGCTACATGCGGTACGAGCAGGAAACTCTCCTGCAGCTCACCGAGGCGCGGGCCAGGTACGGCGCGGCCGTCTCGGTGAACCAGAAAACGAAAGCCAGCGGCGACCTCAGCGCTTCTGTATCCCGGCTTTTCGCCACCGCCGAGAACTATCCGGAGCTGAAGGCCAACGACACCTTCCTCCAGCTGCAAAAGCGCATCACCGAGCTCGAGAACGATATTGCCGACCGGCGCGAGTTTTACAACGACGCGATCAATCTGTTCAACACGCGCATTCAGCAGATGCCCGACACTCTGCTGGCCGCCGTGCTCGGATTGAAGCCCCGCGAGATGTTCCAGGTGACCTCGGCCGAGAAAGCGCCCGCGCCCGTCGCCGTGGACACAACCAGGCGTTGACAGCAGCTTTGGCATGCCCGCATCGTAAGGATCGCCTCTTCTGCAGGCAGCTCTCGACGATTTCAAGGCCGTAGGGCGAGCGCACCACGTTACCCCGCCAGAGTATACGCCGCCTACTGTGCGCAGCCAACCAAGGGTATCCCGCCATGGCTCGCGCTCACTCAAGAGAAGTCTGGGGACAGCATCCCAACGCGGTCTTCATGCGCGTACCGTAAGAACCGGGCACATCGCCTGAGATACGACTCTGTGCGCTGTTGCTGTCTCCAGATGTGTTGCGGCGCCGGGCACCCCCGAGGCTCGTCTTACGCCAAGAACGATCAGACTGGCTTTTCGGTACGCAGCAGCCTCCAGGATCTTTTCCGCCGGATCTCCCTGCCTCACGATCCAACTAGGTTGGCACCAGAGCTCTGCGCCCTGCGGCACGATGCTCCGCAACTCGTCCGCACAGGACGACTCGATCTCCTCAAGGTTCAGGTGCCGCTTCGCGTCGAATTCCGGCATTACATGCAGCAGTGTCAGGCGTGCCTGGTACTCCTGGGCCAAGGAGACGGCGTAGGGTGCCGCCGCCGCCGCTTCGGGGCCAAAGTCCGTGGCGTACAGGATTTCCCGGATTTCTCTACGTCCCGGCGCATGCTCTGGCACATGCGGTCCGACAGTAAGAACGGCGCATGGCGCTTCTCGGAAGATTCTCTCTGCTGTCGATCCCAAGAGCAGTTTCGGAAAACCCGTGCGTCCTCGCGTACCGCAAACAATCAGATCGATGTGATCTCGCTCTACGGCAGTGGACAAATGGCTCCAGAAGTCGCCTTCCTCGATCAGGATTTCCGGCTCAACTCGTGTGAACTGCTTCCGCAGCGCGTCGCGCTGCTCTCCCGATTGGATGGCTGCGGCCTCTTCGAGCCCTGCCCAAGTTTGCGGTGGCATCATGGGGTTGACGACCGGAGTTCTTACGTGCAGCACATGGAGCTTGGCCCCAAAATATTCTGCCAACTCCGTCGCATAGGGAGCCGCTGTGGCGGCTGTCTGAGAGAAATCCGTCGTGAATAGAATGTTCTTGATGGCGATCCGGCTGCGAGCCTCGATTGCTTTCATTGTTCACCTCCCATATCGCCAGCCTAGATCACTTTGGGTGCAATAGCTGTGACACACGGCGCCCTCCAATGTGACGTGCGTCACATGACGTTCCTTGGGAAGTTGCCGCGCTGCAGGCGCCGCAGGACTTCGTGAACACGCACTCTTTCAGGATGAAGCGGGAAGTGCGGCTAGCTGTTCTTGTGGATGGAAATCGAGCCGTAACTCGTTTTCAGCGTAATCTTAGGCCCGCGCCCGTTGCCGTACTTTCCTTCGAGGTGACTATCGCCGCCGGAGCCCGGGGACGTTTTCTTCAGGGTGTCCGCCTCGAATTCAGAGTCGATATCTCCAGAGTGGCAATCCGCCACGATCTCGAAGCTCGATGATTCCGGCAAGCCCAGCGTGATGGCCGCCGAAGCGTTGTCGATCTCGATGTCCTCTTTCGGCGGGGACGAGAATCTCACCTCCACGTTCCCATTCCGGTTCTCCACCTTGATTTTCCCGCCGGCATTCTCGATGCTGATCTCTTCTTCATGCGTGCGCACGTTCAGATTTCCCGGCGCGTCCACGATTTCCAGGTTGCCGGACCCCGCTTCCATGTGCCCGCTGAGCTGCGTCAGCGTCAAGTCCGTACGATGGGAAACGAAGCGCACGCCCTTGGCGATCTTTTCCGCTCGAATCGGTCCGACGAACTCCCCATTGACCGTGAAATTGCCCGTGGCATCGACCACCTCGACGCTGTCGCCGCTCCCCGAAATCTTGACGTCCCCCTTGGTTCCGGAAACCTTTACGTCGCCCCGCCGCGTATCGATGCTCACGTCGCCCGTCGTGTTCCGCACTTCGATGTCGCCGTTCCCTCCGTTGATCGTCACCGGCGTGGCCATGTCCGAAACCGAAATGTCGCCTTTGTCGCTGTGCACCGTCAGCAACGCTTTCTTCGGCACCACCACATCCATGTCCAGGCTAACTCGCGAATCGCCACCGCCTGCCGGACGCACTTCGTAGGCATCTCCGTTCTGCACGATCTCGACGCCGACGTGTTCCCCGATGTGCCGCGCGTCCGTTTCGCTCCAGCTCTTAATGTTCTTCTTGCCGTTCACTCGAATTTCCGGCTCGTCGCCCGAGCGAACGGTGATATCCCCGTGAACGCCGCGAATGGTGATGCGCGCGTTGGCCGGCACGTGCTGCCGGCGCCACGTCCAGATCGGTGGTCGTGGTATTGCCCAAATCCCAATCGTTGGTCCACTCCCCAAAATGCTTCTGTACATTTTCGGTGGTGATCACCACGCCGATCAGCGCCAGCAGTCCCAGCACCAGGAACACTTCGCCGGGCGTGATGCGCGCACCGGCGGGATCACCCGATCGCGATCCTAACGCGCGCTCGAATAGCTTCAACCCGCCCCACACAATCAGCAGCAGCGGCCACCAATGCCGAAATACCTCGCCAAGCTCGAACCTGTCGGTAGTTGTGGAGCAACAGCAGCGTGCCGATGAAGATGAGAACGGCGCCACTGAAGATGCTGCTGCCGCGCGGGCGACCGTTGGCCATGTGCGTTTAGTGTCCCTGTCCTGGCAGGGAACCCGGCGTCGGGCCCGCCGACGAGCCGGTTGACGATCCCGGCGCCGGCGGTGCCGCGGGCGGCGCGACCTCGGAGGAAACGTGGCCCTCCATCGAGGCCAGCGACGACGCCAGAAGAATCGCGCCGATCACCACCAGAATCACGGGATAGGTGTTGCCGAAGTCAAAATAAGCCGCCGCGGGTCTGCTGGAGCAGGAAAAGCACACCGATCGTAATCACCACCGCGGGTCCCAGCAGGGCGCGAATCGTGCACCGTGCACAGCGGCATCGGATTCGATCGCTCATGGCAGTTCACCTCTCACGAACGCCCCCCCAGACGGTTTCTGAACATCAGCACCCCGACGACGATCAAAATAATCGGCCAAAACTGTTGCACTCGCCACCACGGGAACCAGTCAAAGTTATGCAGCAGCAATAAGAGCCCGATGCCGATAATCAGGATCGGGCCGACTGGCCGGCCCTTGCTGAAAGATTCCAACGGATCGCTCAAGGGCAGGCCGGCAAGCCTTCGCCTTGGCCGTGCGATACGCATCGATGGGCATGTAGACCCAGAGTCCAGCCAGGCAAATCCATAGCGCCGCTTCTGCTCCCCCGTTCAGCGAACCGTCCACGCCCACGATGAAGAGAAAAAGAAAGATGGCCAGATGAATGACGCCCTTGCCATATTGCTCGTTGTAGAAGGCGCCCAAGCCCGGCAAAAACCCGAGAAAGAAAGCCAGGACCGGATTGGGTCCCGCTCCTGCCGGTGCCGCCATCGGCGCTGGGGCCGGCGCACTCGCACCTGGAGCCAGCGCTGCTCCCGGCGCTGGAATTCCCATGACGGTTGCAAGGCAGTCTTCGCAGTACAGCACGTCGCGCACCGGCCTCACGCACAGCGCGCACATCGGCTTGCCGCAATTCCGGCAATAACCCGTGGCGTCCACATCCGGATGGACCGCACACTTCATGGCAATCTCCTCGCTATCGCCGGAACGCTCACACGGCCCGCCCAAACCGGCAGCTCCTCGGCAACCAGTTCCAATTGGCGCGTGACGTCATTCGCGCGGTTTTGCTGCTTCGGCGAAGAGGGTTGCGAGCGATCAGTCCGCCCCGGATCCTTTTCGGGAGCCGCTTGCGGCACCGTGCTTTCCGAATTCGTGGGGAGTTCGCTGCCCTCGCGCAACCTCGACTGAATTTCAGACACCACCCGCAGGTCGTTCACGAATTTCGTGCCTCGCGCATACACCAGATGCGCTTGCCGGTCAGCGTTGCGATAAATACTGGCGGGCTGCAGGTCCGCGAGCTTCGGTTTCCGCCAATTGAAGCCGGTAGCAGTCACGAAAATGATTAAGGTTCCCACCACCGAAAGCGCTCCGTACGCAAAGCGCACCGAAGCCACGCCGCGGAACCATCCCAGCACCGCCCGCCACCCGGTCGCCGCATCCCGAGGTCCCAGCGTCTTGTCCAGAATCGCGTACACCAGCCGCGGCGGCGCTTCCAGCTGCTCCATCGCATGCATGCCCGACACCAGGTGCGCAACGCTCGCCACCAGCGGCGCGCAGCGCTCGCACCCATGCACGTGCGCGTCAAACTCCACACGTTCCGCGCCGGCCAGTGCGCCGTCCAGGTAATCGCTAAGCCGCGCCTCAGTTTGTTCGCAAGTCCAACTCATGTTCCTCTACGTCCTCTACTTCCTTGCTTCCTTACTTCCTTTACTTCCTTACTTCCTGTTCTCTTCTCCGTGCTCTCAGCGTGTCCTCTGTGTTAATTCTTGCCTTTTCTTCACGACGGCCGCACTCCCATCTGCTGCAGAATGCGCGCCAGTTCGATCCGCCCCCGGTTAATCCTCGATTTCACGGTTCCTTCCGGCACGGACAAAACCCGCTGAATCTCCAGATACTCCAATTGCTGCAAATCGCGCAAGATCACCGCCTCGCGCAATTCCGGCGAAAGCTTCTTCAACGCCGTCTGCACCTGCGAGCTGAGCTCGCCCAGCAGCACCTGCTCGTCCGGACGCCGCCCCGCCGATTCCTTGTTTTCCACCACAGGCATGGCGTCGTCCAGTGAATCGGTCATGCGATCCCGCTTGGTCCGGCGGTAGTGATCGATCAGCAAGTTGCGCGTCACGCTGGTCATCCACGTGGTAAAGCCCCCATGCGCCGAGCGATAGCTCCCAAGCGTACGGTACACCCGCAGGAACACCTCCTGCGATAGATCCTCGGCCTCCGTTCCATTGCCGGTAAATCTATAGCAAATATTGAAGATGCGGCGCGTGTGGCGGCGCACAAGCTCCTCCCAGGCCGAAGCGTCGCCCTGGAGGCATTGCTGGACCAGTTGGGCATCCTGCTCCAACGTATCATCAGCCTCGAATCCTGGTACGTCACGGCCTGCAAACTATGGAACGAAAATTGCCCCTAAAAAGTTCCCTGGGCCGTCCCACAGATGGGACGAATGCCCGCATCTTACTCACCGCCCCAGCGAAACACAAGCGAACCTTGGAGTGCGCCGGCTAGCCGCCGCCTTTACGATCGCAGATCAGTGCAACC
The DNA here is from genome assembly GCA_963735525.1 of uncultured Acidobacteriota bacterium. Taxonomy (GTDB): domain Bacteria; phylum Acidobacteriota; class Terriglobia; order Acidiferrales; family UBA7541; genus Acidiferrum. Next base: position 541,621 of record CAVTLQ010000010.1, read on the forward strand.
CTCCCAGTCCACCCGGCGAGCTTGCAGGTTTGACGCGGGACCAGCGGTTCATTCCCCGGCTTCCATCTCCTCCGCCATTTCCAGCATCTTCGTCACGCTGTTCCAGTTCCGCGCCGTCCCCGACACCCTCAAAATCTTCGGAATCGTCGGCCAAGACAATTTCGGCCGCGCCATCCCATTCGGAAAATAGATGTAGACCTCCCGCCCGTCGATCCACAATTCCTCCGGGTCAGTCTTCAAGCCGCGAACCTTGGCCCGAGCTGCCTCGCCTGGATCACCAGCCAGAAATGTCACCAGCAGCCTGCTAGGCTCAATCCCGCGCCGCTTCCCAAACGGGTTCCTCGCGATCACCTCCCGCAGTTCCGCGGTAGAACGCAACACGATGTCGCTCTGAAATCCGAATTTCTTCTCGATCCCGCTCTCGATCCGCTTGGCCAGTTTGACCAGATCCCGCTCATCCGTCTTGAAAATAACATTCCCGCTCTGCACGTAAGTCTGCGGCTCGCGCAGCTTCAGCGATTCGTAGAGCGCCCGCAGCTCCTCCATCTTGACCCGCTTGTGCGGCCCCAGATTCACCCCTCGCAGCATGGAAATCACGACTGCCATTGCAGCAGTATAGCCCGCCGCAAGCACTCCGCGAGATCGTCCTTAGGCCGAAGCAACCGAAATGCCGTTTCGGGATTCCTACGCCCCACTAGCGAGTTTCGGGGTTAACTCGCAAGGTCTAAAGACCGTCGACTCGAAGGGGTATATCGAAAATGAAAAATTCATTTGCGATTGTTCTGTCGCTTGCAGCTCTTGGCGCTGCGCTGCCCGCAAGCGCGCAGGAGGAGCCCGCAAAACTTGAGGCCTATGGCGGATACAGCTACATCCGCTTCAACATAAACGCCAGGGTGAGCGGCGTCGCGCCCTCGGAATCGTACAACGCGAGTGGCGGTGGCGGTCAGCTCGAGTACAATCCGAACGCGTGGCTGGGCGTTGTGGGAGACCTGAGCGGCTACGAAGTAACGCAAGGCAACCCCGTTGCCGGCACGTTTTCGTATCTGTTTGGGCCACGCGTAAATTTTCGCCGCCGCAGAGTCACGCCCTTCGTGCAGGCGCTGTTCGGCGGTATCGCGGCCACTTCGGATATCGGGCATCCCGGCCCGGCGAATCACTTCGCCATGACGGCTGGCGGCGGCCTCGACTACGCCGTCTCCAAGCTGGTCGCCATCCGTCTCGTGCAGGCCGAGTACTACATGACCAAATTTCCCGACGGCCTCAGCAATCGCCAGGACAATTTCCGCATCGCCACCGGAATCGTCTTCCGCTTCGGCAAAAAATAGCGCCGCTCGCTCTGTTCGGCCGACGCGCATCACTCCGGAAAACCGGCATTCCGAAATCGACTCGAGCGAACCGCAAGGGAAGGAACGGTGGTAATCCGAGCCGGCTGTGCTGGACCACGTCCGCAAATCCGTTGCCGCCCTGACCGGGATTTCGTAGACGTTCAAGTAAACGACAGCCACTTGGCCGCTTGACGCTGGGAGACGCCGCCAGTACGCTGGCAAGCGCATGCGCGCTTCGTCGAGGAAGCTCCTCGTAGTCTTGCTCGGACTCTGCGTCCTGGGCTTTGTCATTTATCGGTCGAGTGGTTTCATTCACCTGGCCGATTTCAGCGGCGCCAAGCTCCTCCATGCGGTGGGTGGCGCAAATCTCTACTTTCTGATTCTCTCCCTCGCCGCCATCTACGGGTGCTACGCCCTGCGCGCCCTGCGCTGGGAAGTGTTCCAGAAGAATCTAGGCCCGTCGAATTTCTGGACCATCTACAAACTGACGCTGGCGGGGTTCTCCGCGGTGTTTTTGCTGGGGCGCGCCGGCGAGCCGGTCCGCCCGCTGCTTCTCGCGCGCAAAGAGAACCTGCCGGTGGCGGATATGTTCGGGCTGTACGTGCTCGAGCGCTTGTTCGACACCGCGAGCACCGCCATCATCGCGGGCTTGGGCCTTTTGCTGTATGAATCCCAGACGCATGCAGGCGGCACCGCGAGCACGCTGCAGACCGCGGCGAGAACCACGGGGTCGGTGCTCTTCGTGGGTGTGGTGGGAGCGGTGGCCCTGCTCGTGTATCTGCGAGTGCACGGCACGGCGCTGCTGGAGCGGCGCCTGCAAGGGAGTCTGGCCGCCCACGGCTGGAAAGCAGGCATGGCGCGCATCGTCCTGGGCTTTGCGCGAGGCGTGCAGACGATTCGCACCTGGAGCGAGCTGGCGCTTGCGGTCCTGTACTCCACGCTGCACTGGTTCGGCGTATTGGTGATCTACGTCTGGGTGTCGCACAGTTTTGGCGGCAGGCTCGCCACCATCGGCCTGGGTGACGCGCTGCTGGTGCTCGCGTTCACGATGGTTGGCTCCGCGGTGCAGTTGCCCGGAGTCGGCGGCGGCTCGCAGCTTGCTTGCTTTCTTGCGTATACGACGATCTTTGGAGTAGAAAAAGAGCCCGCCGCGGCGGCGGCCATTGTGGTCTGGCTCATCACCTTTGCCGGGAGTAGTCTTGCGGGCATACCGCTGCTGATTCATGAGGGCATGTCGCTGGGCGAACTGCGGCGGTTGGCCAAGCACGAAGACGAAATCATCGACGAGGCGGTAGCAGGGGACGCGAAACGGCAAGCCCCGTCAGGAGAATCAGCCGAGTGAAGTGTCCTTTCTGCGCGCACGTGGACGACAAGGTGATCGATTCCCGCGAAGGCCGCACCGGCGACACCATTCGCCGCCGCCGCGAATGCCTGAAATGCGGCCGCCGCTTCACCACCTACGAGCGCATCGACGAAATTCCCTACATGGTGATCAAGAAAGACGGCCGTCGGGAGCGCTTCGAGCGGCAAAAGATTTTGCAGGGCCTGCTGAAAGCCTGCGAGAAGCGCCCGGTGCCGACGCCCAAGCTCGAAGCCATCGTCGACGACATCGAAGGCGTGGTCCACGAAGCCACTGAGCGCGAGCTGACCACCACGGAGATCGGCGAAATGATCATGCACCGGCTGAAAAAGCTGGACAAAGTTGCCTACGTGCGCTTCGCGTCCGTCTACATGGACTTCAAGGACGTGCAGGAGTTCATGTCGGAGCTGAAGAACCTGCTGAAAGACCGGGCGAAGAAATGAAGCAAAGCCTGCGGGCCACCCGCCCAAAGATCGCTTGAATTGATAGGAGCCACCATGAATGTCCCTGCCACACCCCCGGCTAAATCGGCGCCATTCCCCCGCTCGTGCCGCGCCGCCATAGCGTTCCTGGCCTTCGCCACCATCCTCGCACCGGCTTTTTCCCATACCGCCACCGCCGCGCCCCAGGCCTCGACGATCGTCACCCTCGCCCAAATCCGCGAAGCCTGGGTCCAAGACCTTCGCACCAAACAGCTCGAACCCATCCTGAAGTTCTATGCCCCAGACGCCGTCTTCCTCCTACCCAACGGCGAACGCATCACCGGCTCGGCCGCCCTCCGCACCCTCTTCCAAACCATCATGGCCACCTTCGACAGCGACCTCACCCTCCACAGCCAGAACCTCGAAACCTCCGGCGCTCTCGCCTACGACAGCGGCGATTTCCAGGAAACCCTAACCACCATCGCCACCGGCGCCAAAATCACCTCCAAAGGCAGCTACGTAGTCATCTTCAAGCGCCAGCCAAACGGCACCTGGCAAATCGTTCAGCAAGTCTTTACCGGTGTCCCGCCACCCGGCACGTAAGCCGCCCAGCAGTGGCGAGTGGCGAGCCAGGTGCGCCCAGGCGCCAGCTCTGCGCCTGGGTGTGTTGAACTCGCCTTCCGATGTCGCCTTCCGTCCTTGTAGGGGCGCAATACATTGCGCCCACCGCGGATACCCGCTTCTTTTCTTCTTTCGCCTTTTCCCTGTGGCCGCGGGGTCTCGCTCCTGTTAACTTCTCCTATACCCCTACCCCCCTCCCCCCACCCTTTTTTGGAAGTGCGGATTCTAAAGGGGTTAGTGGCCCTTCGGGAGAATCGCTCTGGGTAAACGCGAAAAAGCAGCGTGAGGGGGGGTACCCCCCCGGGGGGTGTACAGGGAGTTGCGAAGTAAATGCATGAGTGCACAGGGTTTGCGGGTGCGAGTGTGCGCGCGGAAGACTGAGGCAGAGAGGCAATGAAGTAATGAGGCGATAGTCGGAGAGGAAGAGGTTTGGTCGGCCCCTTGGGGCTCCCTTCCTTGGTGAGGGCAGGGCCGCCGCGGCGGGCAGGTGGGCGAGGATCGGATTCGGCGTACACGGGGGAGAATAGCAGAAGATTTTCAATTGGTTAAGTAATATGCAGGGAATGGTGAGAATTGGGGAGTGGACGGCAATAGGGCGGGATTAACGGTGCGGTTAGAGGCAAGGCAAAGCGAGGAATGTCCCACCTTTGGAAACCCAAGACCGCAAAGGTGGGCCACCCAAGTCTCTTCGCGGCATGAAGCAATGGCCACCCGCCCGTGTGAAGCAGCCCCGGAGCACCTGGGTTTCTTTGCCAAAGTACTCTCAGGGCTTAACGACCCCTGATTTCAAGAAATCAGCAATGAAGTCTTTAGCCTGAAGCTGTTTTGAGATGGTTTTCTCCTCTTCGCCGACTGTATAGCGACCCTCGATCTTCACGGTTTTGGGTACGACCCTTTGAGGTTTGTACACGTCTTCGATTCGATTGCCATGCGCGTCTACCCCGTGACCATACCAATGGCTAGTGCCATCACTTTGATTGATCCGTACAGCATACGATCTGTCAAATATTCCAGAGTCTGGAGTCGCGATTTTTTGGCCTGGCTTGGGAAAGTCCACCACGCGGGCAACAGCGAGTAGTATCTCCAATTGGGACGCACGGGGGAGCAATTTACAACGCATGCGGTATCCACCACTCGTTGCTATTAAAACAAGCGGATTTGCTATTCGCTTGCTAGTAGCGCCCTGTACGAATTCTTGACGAATGGACAGTTTTGCTGCGGCCGAGAAGGAAACATCCGGTAGGTTTGTTATTTGCGTAGCAGCCGCGATTGGTTCATCTGGCGCTAATCTGAAATCTAGATCGCGATAGTCGGCGGAGCTGTTGTTGTTGAAAATGATTCTGAGTTCCGTAAATCGGTTACTCCAACGAATCCCGCCTAGCACTGTTCCTGCTGGAAATTCCGCGTTGTTGACGAGAACTCCCGGCTCCATCACCGGTACCGGGGCTGCAGGTCCCTGACGCGCAGAGGGTGGTTCTTCTTTACTGCGATATCTTCCCTTCGCCCACCTACTTGCTTCGACCATTGAGGCGCAAATCAAAGCAAAAGCTAAGCCCGAGGTCAGGAACCGAGTGACTAACTGCGCTTCACTCTTATACGCCACAATACCAACTGTTAAGCACAGGGCGAAACCGGAAAAGACGAAACAACCAATAGAAAACTCCATTTCGCCTTTACTCTTAGGGTCCATAGCTACCGCAACGCCCAGACCGACAAAAATTCCTATGACGCCGAGGATTCCAAGAATCCTATCCACTGACAATTCCACTAGGTCACCCCGGAGGTCTCTACGGTCCTAAGTTTGTGTCACCGGCGAGCAGTCGCGTTTCCGATGCTAGTGCCTTCAGTACCCACTTGGTTGCTCTGGCAGTTTCTCGCGCGAGACTTCTGCGAAGCGCGTGCCATCCCAACGCATGAGCAGAACTATCCGGGGAGCGCTTACATACGGAAGACCGGTGGTCCAGTCTGTTTCCTGTGTCCTAATTTCGATCTTTCCATCTCCGTCGAAGTCACCGATATCAAATCCCACCGGTGTGCCAACGGTTAAATGAGCGAGTTCTTCGTACTCGCTACCGCGCCATCCAAAAATTTTCAACGCAGAGCCGTGGGCACCAATCGGATACTGTATCAGCATTTCTTTTCGTCCGTCTCCGTTGACGTCCGCATGCTGTGATAGTACCGCAGGTGTTTCATCTAAGTCCGAGTCTGCATAGAGCTCCTCTTTGTTTTCAATTGTTGTCGGCGATACGAAATGCGACTCGCGAGGAGCTTTCTCTAGTGCTTGTTTCAAGGCTGCGTCGGCACGACGAGCTCTCCGCCACTGCCACCAAGCTATGCCCAACGCGATTGCGGCCGCTGAAGTTGATCCGAAGACTAAAATCATATGTATAATCCGTTACCGTGAGTTGCACAGCAGCGCTCTGCTCTTTTTCCGACTGGGTTTGTGGTCCTCTGGTTGCCCACACGGCCCGAGAATATTCTAATATTATCTATACGCCCGAACACTTCGTCGAAATGCTGTTTTGGATCGAGGATAAACGGTTTGCGGTGCACTTCGGCGTCGACCCGATCGCGATGGCGCGAGCGACGGCCTTCAATCTCCGTGGAGGGGTCGTCCAGGGCGCAAGTACGATAGCTCAGCAGATCTACACCATCCGCGTCGGTCGTTCAGGCAAGTTTTCCCGTTCGGCGGCTTACAAAATAAGGCAAATTGCCCACTCGCTCTACCTGTCCGCAGTGAACAGCAAGGCGGTCATCCTTAGAGAGTACATAGATACGGTCTACTGGGGAAGGTCATACCGAGGGCTGGACAAGGCAGTCTCAGGATATTTCAGCACAAGCCGGGCTTCGCTATCCGTCTGTCAGAGCTTCTTCCTTGCGGAGCGAATTGCAATGCCAAATCGAGTGTCAGTTCACCGTATATCGAACCTTCTTACTCGGACACCGATAAGGCTGAATCTCAAGAGAAACGGTGCTACGACTCGGGATGTCGTCAAACTCTACGAGGAAATCTACGGTTGCGGAGGTGAAGTGTGTCAACTCCTGGCGAAGTGAATCAGGCGATCGGTCGAGCCTACCAATACGTCTTCATCGGTGCCCTCGAGGCGAATATTCGCGCTTTCAAGAACAAGTTCAACGTTCACGAGGAGCCACAGAAGACCTCCTTCGCGAATCGCACTGGCAAGACGTATTCCTTCGACTTCAACGGTGTTTACTTCCACCCGATGGGCGCTGCCGAAGTTTTTGGAGAGTGCAAGGGTTACGGCAAGGCTGGAAACCTGCTTGGTGAGTTCAAATGTTTCCTAGCGAAAGCATACGTGACATCGACCGACTACAATCGGCACCGGGAGGACTACTTCTGGTTCGTCACCAATGTGCCCTTCGCGTGTAGCGAAGGGTCACGGATTAGTAGCTATGATTTTGTTCATGCGTCTCTCACAGACAAAGAGAACGCGCAAGTGAGAGAAATCCTGGGAGATGGTCACGTGGATGATTATCTGGTTCAATCTCTTGTTGAACGGCTAGGAGTATTCATTTTGACAGACAGTTTTCTGATGAATGCAAACATTGTGTACAGCGTAGAGAGCGGGGAGTCGCTCTGGGTAATTTTGAAGAAGTTTCATGCCGGACAAATACCCGGTCGATTTGGTCCCATCGCGAAGCACATCGCGACCATGAATGGGCTACGCTCGCCAGACCGCATTCGTAGTGGACAGAAGCTGCGCCTATCATGGGGCGGAATACCTAAGGGCATTGACTGAGAAACGTGAGTTTGCTCCCATCGATGCGGCATGGCGAGCATTGTACATCAACGGGAATTGGCCGCGTAGTTACGGGTGTGTGTTAGAATGCCGCGCAGGAGAGTTCCGGAATGGACAAACCACACAGGCAAGTCATAGCGACTTCTCCGGTCGCAATCAAACTTGGACAGACACGAATTCACGTAGCAGACTCTCTCCACCCTTGGCAGAGGATTAGTGAGCCTGTCCAATGCCCGGAGTGCGAGACCGTTTACAGCGTGACCACGGGTTTCGTAATGGAGCAACTCCTAGAGATTCTCAAGAAACACCACCAAACCAAGGAAGAGCATCCCGACTACATCGCCTCCGAACCCGCGTTTACGAGCACTTCGGAGTGTGCCTGCACGTTAGGCAAATAACCGCCTGTCGTTCATCGGGGAGACGTTCGCGGTCATCGAGGGAAGGAGGAAAAGGTCGTGACATCCAACGAGCAGGGTTTGGTCGATGCTCTCGAATCTTCCACAACCGCCTTCGTGACGGTCGTCTTTGCGAGATATTTCGGCGTCGTTCGGATGTCCGCGTGACCGAGAAGATTGCGGGTGACGCAGACGTAAAGCGCCAGGACGAGCCTGAGTGCCGCACCCTTTGGAATTAGGTTTTTCAAAGGGTGCGGGTTTCGCCGGTACAGGAGAAAGGGCGAAGAAAGAGAAGAAGCGGATGTCCGCGGTGGGCGCAATCGTATTGCGCCCCTACAGGGGCGGAGGGCGAGATCGGAAGGTGAGGTCAGAACTCCCCGCGCAGAGGCGATGGCTGGGCAGCCGGCACTCCGGGGAAGAGAAAAGCAGATTCCTCGCTACGCTCGGAATGACAACTAGGGAAAAGGGGGCGGTGGCTGGGCAGCCGGCGGCAAATTATGCGAAAGGCGCCCGCTTCGGAAAGCGGCCGCTACATGGGCAAGTCTATATTGTTAGAATTCACCACGATCCGACAATCTGATACTTCAGTTTGCCCCTGGAACCATAAATGGTGAGGTAGTTTCCATCGCGTTTGACAAGGAACGAGCCGAGGTTTTTTGTGGTACAGGTGGTCATGCTGCCTGAGGTCTCGCAGTTTGTGGAAGATTTGTCGGCCATCATCGGCTCTATGCCGGCACAACCGTTATCCCCGGCAGTGCAGGATAATTCGGCGTGATAACCGTCCGGAAAGATCGCTTCGGCGCTAAATAGAAAATGGGGCAGTTGTCCCGCACCGGTGCCGGGCAGCTGGGTTATTTTGGTAGCCTGAACGATCTCGATCTTGAACTTGTCTGCGCCTCCGGCTTGCGGAACAGCCAGCATCAGGTAGCAAGCGCAGACGGCGAATACAGTTCGCATGAGGATGACCTCCCAAGACGAAATTACAGATCTTACGACGAGCGTACGGCGCGTCCGGTGGGTGTTCAAGCAGGATGGTCAATGTGTGACCTAAGCGGCCACAGGCGATTTTGGCTTGTCGGACACCTCTCTGTGGCCGGGAGAAGGGCGCGGCCGTGGAAAGGCGCAAGGCCCTTCGAGACTCCCCTCGTTCCTCGGGACAAGCAGGGTAAACAAGATGGCGAGACACGCTCGCAGCTACAAAATCTCGGAACGCCGGGCTGAAGCCCAGCGCCTACATAGGCGGAGCCTTCGAGCGAAAAAAGAGAAGAAGCGGATACCCGCGGAGGGCGCAATGTATTGCGCCCCTACAAGGGTGCGGGGCATGCAAGGCTAGGTAGCCTTGGGCTGCCACCGGACCGCTCGCGGTCTAGCGGGGCCAGACGCCGGCGGTGAAGGTGCGGATGGTGGTGAAGCCGAGGTTTTCGTAGAGCTGGACGGCGGAGCGATTTTCGGAGGTGACGGTGAGGGTCAGCTCGCGGAATTTCATGGCGCGAAGGGCTTCGGCGGAGGTTTGCATGAGCGTGCGGCCGAGGCCGTGGCCTTGGTAGCCGGGGAGAACGCAGATTTGCGTGGTGTGGCCGACGCCGGGGGAAACTTCGCTGGTCAGGACGGCGGCGATCAGCTCATCGCTGCCGGGTTGGCGAAGCACGAAGGAGGCGCCGGGAACGAATTGGCCGCAGCCGGGCAGCAGAATGATGTTCTTGAGGAATTTCAGCGCGCCGGCGCGGCTGCGATACTGATCGTTGATTTCCCCGTCGACGTGGTTCATGTAGCACAAATAGATCAGCTTGGCGGATGGCTCGAAGAAACGATCGTTCCAGCGGTCCAGCCGCATGCCCGCGGCGGCGCCGGGACGCGCTGTGGACGACTTTTGCAGATCGAAGAGCATGAACTGGCGCGTGTAGAGGTGAAAGCCCTGTTCGCGGAGCGGGGCGTCCACGGGGCCGCCGAAAGGCATGAGCTGCGCTTCGATGCGTGAGAGTTGCGGCACGGCGCGCATGGAGAAGAGCATCTCGTCCAGAAGGCGGCGGCCGATGGCGGCTTGCGGGTAGCGCGTGGAAACGTAGAGTCCGCCGATCAGGCCTTTTTGCTCTTCGAGGACGTAGAAGGAGTAGCCGGCGGCGGTGCCGTTTTCAAAGGCCACGCAGCCGCAGAGAGCGTGAGCTTCCAGGAAGCGCTTGATCAGGTCGAGCGCACCGCGGTAGTCCCAATGCAGCTCATCGTGCCAGTGGCGCGCTTCTTCTTCCAGGAGCGGCTCAAGCTGGCGGACGCTGGTTTGGCGGAGATCAATGATGTTCATGGACCGGTGGAGAGCAGCGCGACCCCTGTCGCACGAAACCATGATAACTGGCAAAGGGAAACAAATGAAGTGAGGGAGGCAAACGAAGTTGGGAAGGGAAGGCGGCAAGGAGGCAGGAGACGTAAAGGAGGTACAGGAGGTAAGGAACGGATTTGCGGAATGGCCGCCGCGCGATGGGCGTTAGTCATTGGATACGCATGGGACACATGACCAAGGAGTGGCGGGATTGGAGTTTGGCCGGTGTGCTAGCATCCAAATCATCGCGCCGATATTCAAAAAATGGGCTGGGAACCCGACTGCATAGACCACGAATGGCCAACTTTTCCGAACTTCGCTCTCCGATGCGCTGGTACATCAAGCTGTTGACGGCGGTGCTGGCGCTGGTGTTCTTCGCGGTGCTGGCGACGCTGGCCATTGCGGGTTTCCTGGTGTACCGGATCGTCAAGCCGCAGCGGACCAGCAGCGACATCAATCTGCAAAGCTTTCCCGGACATCCGGACGCGGTGGATTTTACGGTCGATGGAGGCGGGGCCCGGCAAGGACTGTTCTTCCCGGGATTGCGAGGAGCGTCGACGATCATCCTGTGCCACGGGTATGGGTCGAGCAAGGGCGAGTTGCTGACGCTGGTCACCGCGCTGCAGGATCACCAGTACAACGTGTTCGTGTTTGATTTTGCGGCGCACGGCGCGAACGACGGGATTACCACGTTCGGGTACCGCGAGGCCGATGAAGTGCGGGCGGCCGTCGACACTTTGGCCACGCGCAGCGATGTCGATCCGGCCAGCTTCGGTCTGTGGGGGTACAACCTGGGCGCCTATGCGGCGTTGCGAGAGGCGGAGAGCGACAAGCGCGTGCGGGCGCTGGTGCTGGACTCGGCGTATGACTTGCCGGAGCAAATGGTGAAGGTGGGCGTCGAGCAGCAAGGGCTGGGGGGATTCCCGCTGATGGCGCGGTCGGCGGAGCTGAGTTTTGATTGGCTGAATCGCAAGTATCGCGGGGAGCTGCCGCTGTCGAACTCGCGAAAGATGAATGCGCTGGCGGGCGTGCCGAAGCTGTTCATCGAGGCGGCCGACGACCCGGAGCTGGGCGACATCACGCGGCAAATGTATTTGAAGGCGCCGGACCCCAAGGATCAGGCGCAAATTGCGCACGGGAATTTCGCAAACATGAGCGATGAAGACAAGCGCGCGTATGAGAATCGCGTGGTGAGTTTCTTTTTATTGCGGCTGCCGCGCTACCGGGCACGCTGCTCACTAGCGTTTCGGAGTTAGATGCAGCAGCTTGAAGCTAGCGGCTGTGTCGATCTCTCCCCACAAATCAGAACACGTGATTTCTTCAGGAATTTTCGAGCACGTGAGCGATCCAGTGGCAAGCAGATAGACTTCGCGCGATGGATCGCGGTCCCATTCCTGCAGGTCGGTGCGCAGATAGAAATTCAGTCCAAAGAGCGTGCTTCGCCTAATCTTCGAGACTCGCAGAACAGCTATGGGCACTGCTTCGGCTTGGATCTGATACGCCAGGTAACGCGGCGACAGAATCGAGACGGGAGTGAAGGCAACGAAGAAGTCTGACAGGGGGAATGCGAGAAGAAGGGACAAGACGACGGCCGCGAGCGCCGCGCTGCGCCAAGAGAAAAAATAAAGGATGCCGAGGAACAAGTTTGCCACCGCGAGAACGAGCAGAACTAGTTTAAATAGAGGAGCAAACGCGATGAGAGTCTTCAGGAGTTGAGCGTCGTGCTTTAGTAGTGCAATGAATGCACCGGCAAACAGCGCTGCCATGGCCAGCGATGCCAGGGCGAAGGAACGGCGTTTGGCGAGCGCCAAGGATGTTGCGGAACGAGACAGGATCAGGGCCATTGGAGGAACGGCGGGGAGGATGTAGCCGGGGAGTTTGGAGCGAGAAATTGTGAAGAACACCACGCAGAACACCGCCCAGCAGAGGAGGAAGTAAGTCGATGGGCTCAGTGTGACGAGTGAGCGCGCGTCGCAGCCCGACGATCAGGGTCCAGAGGAGACGCGGCGGTCCAGGGAAGGAAGGCGATGAGGATGATCTGGGCGTAGAACCAGAACGGACGGATGTGCTGGAATTCGGGAGTGAGGAAGCGCTTGAAGTTGTGTTCGATGATGAAGATGCGAAGGAAATCGGGGTTGCGGCGGGCGCAGAGGATGTACCAGGGCGAGCGCGGTGAAGCAGAAGGCGGCGATGGCGGCGGGGTGAAGCAGGCGGAGACGCGTCGCGCCAGCGTTTCGTGAGGAGCGCCCAGAAGAAGATGGCGCCACCGCAGAGAACGATGGCGGCGGGGCCTTTGGCGAGGACGGCGAGGCCTAGGAAGAAGCCGAAGAGGATGGAAGTCAAGGAGGTTGAGGAGGTAAAGGAAGTAGAGGATGAAGGCGAGGAGGATGGTGTGTGGCTTGAAGCCGAAAGGGAATCTGCTGTGGGAACGAGACGCAGGAGGACGGCGGCGGCGACCATGGCGATGGTGAGCATGGCGCTGAAGGGCATGTCGGTGGCGGCGGCGTGGGAGAAGCCGATCATGCCGACGGTGGTGGGGAGAAGAAGGAGCAGCCAGCGCGCGGTTTCTGCGCCGTAGAGGCGCAACGCCAGCCAGGCGAGTGCGAGCGTGGCGAGAAGAGCGGAGACGGCGCTGGGCAAGGCGGGCTGCGGCTTCGCTGACGCCGAAGAGTTTGAAGCTGAGGGCTGCGCCCCAGTAGTAGAGCGGCGGCTTCTCGAACCAGGGCTTTCCGTAGAGGCGCGGCGTGATCCAGTCGCCGGTTTCGGCCATGTCGCGGGCGATCCAGGCGTAGCGAGGTTCGTCGGGGCCGACGAAGCCGATGGCGCCGAGATGGCTGAAGTAGCAGACGTAGAGAGTGGCGAGGATCAGGACGGTCCAGCCGATGCGGGCGGCTCAATTTTGCATATTCGTGGGCTGATGCGCGGGCGGGTTGGTCTCCACGGGGCGAGTCTAGCATGAGCGTGGCGAAGGTGCAGCTAAGGTCGCCCGCTTCTGAAGGCGCCCTGCGTCGGCACGGAAAGCGGATGCCGCTGACGCGGCTGGGAACACGGCAGGGCAACTTCGAAGTGGCGGGCGGGAAGGGGGAGAATGCATACTGTCGCGCGTTGGGCGGTTTGCGGCCGCCGTGGGAAACGATGAGCGAGTGGTTGGAATATGCGGCGGTGTGGGTGATTTTGAAGGCGCTCGGCGCGTTGCCGCGCAGCGTGGCGCGCGGCGCTGGCGGCGGGCGTGGCGCGCGTGCTGTACGCGGTGCTGCCGAAGCTGCGGCGGACGGCGGAATTCAATTTGCGGCTGGCGTTTCCGGAGTGGGGCGATGCGCAGCGCGAGGCTGTGATTCGCGGGATGGTGCGCAACCTGGGATGGATGGCGGCGGAGTTTGCGCGCTTGCCGCGATACTCGAAGGAGAACATCGAGGAGGTCGTGATTCTCGAGGGCCATGAGAACTTTCTCGAGGGGCAGCGGCGCGGCAAGGGCGTGTTGTATTTGACGGGGCACATCGGCGCGTGGGAGCTGTCGTCGTTTGCGCACGCGCTTGTATGGATTTCCGCTGCACTACATGGCGCGACCGCTGGACAACGCGCGAGTGGATGATCTGGTCAATCGCTACCGGTGTTTGTCGGGCAATCGGCCGATCTTCAAGAATGAGTCGGCGCGCGCGCTGCTGAAGATTTTGCGCGAGGCGGGGACGGTCGGAATTCTGGCGGATCAGAACACCATGCCGGAAGAGGGCGTGTTTGTGGATTTCTTCGGGAAGACGGCGTGTACGACGACGGGGATCGCGCGCGTTGCGCTGCATACGGATGCGGCGGTGGTGCCGGGATACGCGTATTGGGATGCGGGGATTCGAAAATACCGGCTGCGGTTTGAGCCGGCCGTCGAGTTGATTCGAACGGGCGACACCGAGCGGGATGTTTTTGTGAACACGCAGAAGTTTACGAAAGTGATCGAGAACATTATTCGCAAGCATCCGGAGCAGTGGGTGTGGGTGCATGCGCGGTGGAAGACGCGGCCCAAGGGTGAGGCGCCGCTGTATGATTTCTGTGAGCGGTCGAACGGCAAGAAAAGGCTTAACGCAGAGGACACAGGAGGAGCACGCTCGAGCGGTGATCAGAGTTCGCAGAGAAGAGTGGCGCTGGATACACGAAAGAGTGGGGGCTTGCAATGATGCGGACGGCGAGTGAACTTGCGGAAGCAATTGGGGCGAAGATCGAGGGCTACGGCGCGGTTGAATTGAGGGGAGTGGCGGCGCCGGAGCGCGCCGGGCCGCACGACCTGATCTACGTGGAGGCGGCGAAGCATGCGGAGCGCGCCTCGGCGTCGGCGGCGCTTTGCGTGATTGCGGGAGAAGGCGTAACGGTCGCCGGGAAGACGGTGTTGCGGCACAGGCAGCCGAAGGTCGCCTTTGCGAAGGCGGCGGCGCTGTTGTTGGGACGGACGCCGATCGCGGCGGGGATTCATGCGACCGCGATTGTGGCGCCGCTGGCGCGGATTGCCGCGGGCGTTAGCATCGGGCCGTACGCCGTGATTGGGGAAGACGTGCACGTGGGAGAAGGCACGCAGATCGGGCCACACAGTGTCGTCGCGGCGGGATGCTGGATCGGGGCGCATTGCCGGATTCATCCGCGAGTCACTTTGTACGGCGGCGTGCGCGTGGGAGACCGCGTGGAGATTCACTCCGGGGCGGTGATCGGCGCGGACGGATTCGGATACGCGCACGGCGAAGGACGCTATTGGAAATTTCCGCAGATTGGAATCGTGGAGATCGGCGACGACGTAGAGATTGGCGCGAACACCACGATCGACCGAGGTTCGCTGGACGATACGCGAATTGGCGAGGGCGTGAAGCTGGACAATTTGGTTCACGTGGGACACAACTGCCAGATCGGCGCGCACACGGTGATTGCCGCATTGACGGGCATTTCGGGTTCCTGCGTGTTTGGAAAGAACGTGATCATCGGCGGCCAGGCCGGCTTTGGGGAACAGTGCTATTTGGAAGACGGCGCGGTGATTGGCGGGCAGTCCGGAGTGCTGGGCGGCAAGATTGTCCGAAGCGGGCAGACGGTGTGGGGCACGCCGGCGCGGTCGCATGGATAAGTTCAAGGAACAGTATGTGTGGCACACACGGCTCCCGGAACTTGCGGCGCGCATCAAAGAACTAGAGGCAAAAGTCGGCGGGAAGTGAAGAAAGAAATGGGAAGCGAGGAACACTGGCGGGTGATTGTCGTTGGCGGGCACACGCGAAGTATTGGGAAGACGCAGCTGGTGTGCGACTTGATCGCTGCGTTTCCGGGAGCGAACTGGGTCGCCGGGAAGATCACGCAGTACGGGCATGGAGTTTGCGCGCAGAATGGCGAGGATTGCGATTGCGCGCCGGACGAGCACATTTGCGCTATCAGCTGGGAGACGCGCGCTGACACAGGAACCGACAGCGGGCGATTTCTGGCCGCGGGAGCGCGGCGATCGTTTTGGCTGAGAACCAAGCAGGGCTTTCTGGCGGAGGGTATGCCGCTGTTGCGCGCCGCGCTGCGGGAAGAAGCGGTGAATCCCGAAAGCGGGTTGGGGAACCTGATTCTGGAGAGCAACACGCTGCTGCAATTCTGGAAGCCGTCGTTGTATCTGATGGTGCTGGACCCCACCAAGGCTGACTTCAAAGAGTCCGCCCGGTTGCAGATCGATCGAGCCTCCGGTTTTGTCTTGCGGGAAGCGCTGCCGGAGACGACGGATGTGGCAACGGCGACGGCGTGGACCGGCGTGCCGCTACAGCTTCTACGCGGCAAGCCGCAGTTCTTGCAACGAGAGGGCGACGCGCTGCCTGGCGACCTGGCCGAGAGGGTGCGGGCGATGCTCGACCCAGGCGCTGCGGGAGAGGGCATCGGGCCGGGAACGTAACGGCACCTCGCGGCATCTTAACGGTTGACCGGTGGTCGCAAGATAGCGATAATTCAGTAGTACTCGTGTAACCTTGTCTGCTGGGGTGTTGTTTCGGTTTCGGAAGTGCCTGTTAACAAAGTACTTAGGGCAGATAAGGCGAGCCGAGGTTGGGTCCTTTGGGAGGGGAGTTCGTTGGCAACTGGCACACGCATCGGGCTCGACAGCGCTGCTCCGGCGCCTGCCGTTTGGCGCGAGCACGACTGGACCGCACGCCTCGAGCAAGCCATCGAGCGCGGCGCGGATCATCTGCTTTCCCTGCAGGTTGACGAAGGCTACTGGCTCGGGGAGTTGGAGGCCGATAGCACCCTCGAATCCGATTACATCTACTACCTTCACGTTCTAGGCAAGGCGGACCCGAAGCGGATCACCAAGCTGGCGAACTACGTCCGGCAAAAGCAATTGGCCGACGGCGGGTGGAGTACTTATCCAGGGGGCCCGTCCGAACTGAACGCCACCTGCAAAGCGTACTTTGCGCTGAAACTGGCGGGTGACGCGACCGATTTGCCTCACATGACCCAGGCGCGCGAGACCGTGCACCGGCTCGGAGGCCTGGAGCGCAGCAACTCCTACGTGCGGTTTTATCTGGCGGTGGCCGGAGCGGTGGGCTGGGATCTTGTTCCGGCGATTCTGCCGGAGATGATGCTGCTGCCGAATTGGTTTTACCTGAACATTTACGAAATGTCTTCCTGGACGCGCGGCATCGTGATTCCGATGGCCATTCTCTCGGCCCTGCGTCCGGATTGGCGGCTGCCGGAACGCGCCCGCGTGGACGAGTTGTTCTGCGATCCTTCGCGCAAGACGGCGGCCTTTGACTGGAGCTATCAGCTTCTTTCCTGGAGGAATTTCTTCCTGGCGCTGGATCGCGCGCTGAAACTTTACGAAAAGCTGCCCTGGAAGCCGCTGCGCCAGCGGGCCTTGCGCGAAGCCAAATCCTGGCTGCTCGAGCACATCGAGCGGACCGAGGGGCTCGCGGCCATCTATCCCGCGATGATGAATTCCATTTTTGCGCTGATGGCGCTGGGGCACGGGCCCGACGATCCGCTGACGGCGCGCGAGATTCGCGAATTTGCCCGGTTTGAGATTGAAGAGGACGACACGATTCGCCTGCAACCCTGCGTCTCTCCCGTGTGGGACACGTGCATCGCGATGGTCGCACTCGAAGAAGCCGGCGTGCCCGCCGATCATCCGGCGCTGGTGAAATCGGCGGAATGGATTTTGTCGAAGCAGGTCCTGGGCCCAGGCGATTGGCAGGTAAAAAACAAGGACGCCGAGCCGGGCGGCTGGGTCTTCGAGTTTCGCAACGATTTCTATCCCGACGTAGACGATACCGCCTTCGTCTTGATGGCGCTGCAGCGCGTGAAGTATCCCGACACGGTGCGCATGGAAGCAGCGGTCCGCCGCGGCATTCAGTGGCTGCTGAGCATGCAGAATCGCGACGGCGGGTTGGGCGGCGTTCGATCGCGACAATAACAAGGGCTTCCTCTGCAACATCCCGTTCGCCGATCACAACGCGATGCTTGATCCTTCCACCGCGGACGTCACCGCGCGCGTGCTGGAGTGCCTGGGCCGCTTCGGCTGGTCTGCCGAGCATCCCGCGATTCAGCGCGCCCTGCGCTTCTTGCTGCAAGATCAGTGCGAAGACGGTTCGTGGTTCGGCCGCTGGGGCGTGAACTACGTCTATGGCACGAGCGGCGTGCTGCGCTCCCTGGAAACGGTTTCGCTGACGGCGAAGGAATATTGCCAGCGCGCGGTCAACTGGCTGCGCACGGTGCAAAAGGCGGACGGCAGCTTCGGTGAATCGCTGCGCAGCTACAACGAGCCGGAGACGAAAGGCCAGGGCGACAGCACCGCTTCGCAGACGGCGTGGGGCTTGATTGGCTTGCTGGCGGGCGCTGAGGCGGACGATCCCGCCATCCACAAAGCGGTGTCGTATCTCGTCAGCCAGCAAAATCCCGACGGGTCGTGGAGCGAAAACGAATTTACCGGCACGGGCTTTCCGTGCGTGTTCTACCTGAAATATCACCTCTACCGCAATTCCTTCCCGCTGTACGCGCTGGCGAGGTTTCGCAACAAGGCGCAGGAAGCGCCGGAGTACCGCGCCATGCAGTTCCAGCCAGCCGATTTCCGGCTGCGTAGCGGATTCTAGAGCGGCCGATGCGGTTTCCTCTTCGGCTGACCGCAGACCTCGCCATCGGCCGCGCTGCACGCGCAATGCGCTTGCGGCGCAATGACCCCTTGATTCTCAATCTCGCGGCGGATGAAAGCGTTCCGACAGCGTCCCCGATTGTGTGGATCGGGGGTTCTGAGCCGCTGGAGCGCGCCGAGATCGCGCGCGTGGCCAACGCGCTGGCCGCCGCCGGCCGCTATGTATTCTTGCAGACCGATGGCGTTCTGCTGCGCCGGCGCATTCACGAGTTTCAGCCGTCATCACGCCTTTATTTGACGATCCGTCTCAACGGGACCCAGCCATCTCATGACCACCGCGTTGCGCGAGAGGGCGCCTTCCAAGCGGCGCTGGATGGCATCCGGACGGCAAGGCTCTCCGGCTTTCTGGTTTGTGCGCACTTGATCTTGCACGCTGATGGCGATGCTGTCGAACTGACGATGTTGCACGACGAGCTGCGCAAGTTGAACTTTGATGGCTTTCTGATTTCACCCGCTGTGCCCACCAGCGAACTGGCGCACAGTGTGGCGGACGCGTGCCGCCGCTTGCTGAGCCGCCGCTGGGCGTTGCTTTCGCGCTTGCTGGATTGTGTCGCGCTGACGGCGCCCGCGCGGGAATCGTCGCAGATTTCGCGCAACCCTGTCGCCGAGCTGCGGCCGGCCGACTGTGAAGAAGGCGTGCAGGCGCCATGACCACGCTGGTCACAGGAGCGGCGGGCTTCTTGGGCAGCCACGTGGCGCGTCAGTTGGTGGCGCGCGGAGAAAACGTGCGCGTGCTGCTTCGCCCCTCCAGCCAGAACCGCGCCATCGCGGACCTTTCGCTGGAATACGTCACCGGTGATCTGCGCGACGCCGCCTCGCTCGACCGCGCCATGAAAGACGTCAAGCGCGTTTTTCACGTCGCCGCGGACTATCGCCTGTGGGCCAAGCGCTCCAAAGACATCTACGATTCCAACGTCGGCGGCACCAAGAATATTCTCGCCGCCGCAAAGCGCGCGCGCGTCGAGCAATTGATCTACACCAGTACGGTTGCGACGATCGCCGTCGACCGCCCTTCGCCGCCGAACGAATCCACCGATGCCAAGCTGGAAGAAATGGTCGGCCACTACAAGCGCTCGAAGTGGATGGCCGAGCGCGAAGCGCTGAAGCGCCGCCAAAGACGGCCTGCCGGTGATCGTGGCGATGCCCACCACGCCGGTGGGTCCGTGGGACTGGAAGCCCACGCCGACTGGCAAGATCATCGTCGATTTTCTCAACGGCAATATGCCCGGCTACGTGGCTACCGGATTGAACTTTGTCGGCGTCGAAGAGTGCGCGGCCGGCCATCTGCTGGTTGCCGAGAAGGGCAAGGTGGGTCAGCGCTATCTGCTCGGCGGCGAGAATCTGACGCTCAAGCAGATGCTGGATTTGCTGGCGAAAATCACCGGCCTGCCCGCGCCGTCGCTGAAGATTCCGCACGGACTGGCGCTGGGTGCAGCGTACGCCAGCACGATATTTTCGCGCCTGATCGGGCGTGAGCCGGGAATCACGATCGAAGGCGTGAAGATCGCGCAACACATGATGTTCGTGGATTGCGCGCGCTCGCAGAAAGAGTTGGGATTCAAGGCCGGGCCGGTGGCTGCGGCGCTGGATCGCGCGGTTCGCTGGTACGAAGCCAACGGTTACGTTAGCGCGCGCAGAGCGAAGCGGATCGCTCACGCCGCAGCGTAACCCAGGTTTGTCGATGGCTGACATCGTGCCGAGAAGGGGCGCAGCATGCTGCGCCCCTACAAAGACAAGCGGCAAGCGATTCGAACCAGGCGCCCCGGCCTCGACGGTGTAGCGCCGACCTTCGAACCGGCATCATACTTGGACAGGACCTTAGTCGAAGGGGAACGCGGGGCACAGCACGCTTTTGCAAAGAAAATAGAATGAAGGTCTTGGTCACATTCGCACTCGATGCCGAGTTCGCTCCCTGGCGAAAGCTGCGACGTTTCGAGAAAGTGATGCTGGAAGACCTGGATTGCTACTCGTCGCAAATTCGTGAGACGCAAGTCAGAGTGATTTTGACCGGCATTGGCGGCAAGAAGGCGTGGGTCGAAGCGACAAAAGTCCTTTGGGATAGCGACATGGATGTGTGCATCTCAAGCGGCCTGGCTGGAGCGCTCAAATCCGAGCACAAGCCAGGAGAAGTGCTCGCCGCGGAATCGATCTACGCTGCGGATTGGAAGAAGGTGGTTGCGGGCGACTCCGCGCTGCTTGATCTGGCCGTAAGTTGCGGAGCTAAACTTGTGAAGTGCTTCTACAGCGCGGACCACTTAGTCTTGAAGTCCGAAGAGAAGCACAAACTGGGGCTCAAGGCCGACGCCGTTGAAATGGAAAGCGGTGAAGTCCTGCATGAGGCTTCGGGTTTCGGCGCGAAGGGAATTGCCGTTCGTGCAATCAGCGACGCCGCCGACGAAGATCTGCCCCTTGATTTCGCGCGGGCCACAACCGAGTCCGGTGATCTGAGCATGACTCGCGTCATGGGTCAGGTAGCACGGAATCCCGGAGCCGTGCCGTCGTTGATTCGATTCGGCCAACAGAGCCGGATTGCGGCGGAAAAGCTCGCGGCCTTTCTCGAGCGATACCTCGAGAAGCTGGCTGCCACGGATGCGGTTGCACTCGCCGATGGAGTCAGCAAAGCATGAGTGGTACGCGCACAATCGTGGAAACGGTGAGTAGCCGCGGCCCGGTGCCTAAGACCATGCGCGCCGGGGTCTACCGCGAGAAGGGAATCGTCCGCGTCGAGGAAGTCCCTGTCCCTGAGGTCGGCGAGCGGCGAAGTCCTGATCAAAGTCGCCGCTTGCGGCGTTTGTGGCACCGACATCAAGAAAATCTTCCAGCGTTACGTGGAGCCGCCGCAGATTCTCGGGCATGAGCTGGCGGGCACCGTCGCAGCGGTTGGCCGCGGCGTCACCAGATGGAAGCCCGGCGACCGGGTCATGAGCTTCCACCACACTCCTTGCGGCGCCTGCTACTACTGTGAGAAGCGCCTCTTCTCGCAGTGCAAGCAGTACAAGACCACTGGCCTCACCGGAGGCTTCACTCCCAACGGCGGAGGCTTCGGCGAATACGTGAAGGCCATGCCCTGGGTGGCTGAGCGCGGCATCATCGCCCTCCCGGACAACGTCAGCTTCGAGGAAGCCACGTTCATCGAGCCGATCAACACCATCGCGAAAGCCGTGCAGAAAGCGCGCGTAGCCAAGGGCGAAACCGTACTGATCCTCGGCTGCGGCCCGATCGGCCTCCAATTACTGATGGTATCCAAGCTGGAAGGAGCCAGGCTGTACACCAGCGACCCCATGGCTGAACGCCGCGCCAAGAGCCTTACCCTGGGAGCGGTTGAGGCATTCGACCCTACCAGTGGTAAGCTTATTGAAGAGGTTAAGGCCCGGACTGACGGCCGGGGGGCCGATGCGGTTCTGGTGGCTGTAGCCCATCCTGCGGTGGTGCCGGACGCGCTCGCGGCGGCGCGGCCGGGGGGGCGCGTGCTACTCTTTGCCGCGAATGACCCAGTGACCAAGATCGAGTTTCCCGCGGCAGCTGTGGGGATCGATGAAAAAGAGATTTTGGGCAGCTACAGCGCGGCGGTGGATATTCAAGAAGCGGCGGCCGAGCTAGTGCTGTTGCGGAAACTCCCGGTGATGGAAATTGTTACGCACCGGTTTCCGCTGGATAGAATCCAGGAGGCGCTGGAGCTCGCGGCGCGGCCTACAGCGGAATCTTTGAAGATTCTAATCACGCACGCATGAGAACAACGACCACCAAGAAGACGGACTTTGCCGGCGAGGAAGCCGCCGCGGTTGTACGCGCGATCGTGCCGTCCAAGATGACCGCGGCCGTACTCTACGGCAGCGAGGATTTGCGCATCGAGAAGATCGATGTGCCTTCGGTGGCTGCGGACGAGGCGCTGCTCCGCGTCCGGCTGGCGCTGACCGACGGTACGGACCTGAAAGTCTGGCAGCGCGGCTACCACGCCAAGATGATCCAGCCGCCCGCGGTATTTGGCCACGAAGTCGTGGGCGAAATCGCGGCTGTGGGCAAGCGCGTGGACGCCCGCTGGCGCATCGGCCTGCGCGTGATTGCGGCAAACTCCGCGCCGTGCCTGCGCTGCTATCACTGCCGCCGCGGCCAGGAAAACCTCTGCGAAGATCTGCTGTTCAACAATGGCGCGTATGCCGAATACATGCGCATCCCCGGCCGCATCGTGATGGAAAATATGCTGGAGGTGCCGCACTCGGTCGATGACGGCAGCGCGGCGCTTGTCGAGCCGTTGGCCTGCGTGCTGCGCGGAATTCATGAGATGGAAGTCCGCACCGGCGACTCTGCGGTGGTCATCGGTTGCGGCCCGATCGGGCTCAAGTTCGTGCGCATGCTTTCGCGGCGTGGCGTGCGTGTGATTGCGGTCGCGCGGCGACCGGCGCCTCTGGAGATTGCGCGGCGTCTGGGAGCGGTGGCGACGATCGACGCGACCAACGTCACCGATGTGGTTGCGGCCGTCCGGGAGTTGACCGAAGACCAGCGCGGGCCGGACTCCGTGGTCGAAGCCACCGGAAATCCCGCCACCTGGAAGCAAGCGCTGGCGATGGTGCGCCGCGGCGGGGTCGTGAATTTCTTCAGCGGCTTGCCTTCGGACACGCTAGTGGAGATCGAGCCGGCGGCCATTCACTATTCCGAAATCAAGATCATCTCGACGTTTCACCATACCCCGCGGTTTATTCGGGAAGCTCTCGAAGCCATTCGCCGGGGGGACATCCTGGCTCACGACTTCGTGACCGAAGAAATCCAGCTCGCCGAGCTCCCGCAGGCCTTTGAGCGCATGAAATCGCGTAGCGGCGAGATCAAGCTAGCCGTTCGCCCGTGATCCCCGTTCTGCCCAGGCATTGCAGCGGCTGCCCAAGCGTTGTAGGGGCGCGCTTCAGCGCGTCCCAGTCCGGCGTTTGGTATTGTTCGTCAAACTCTGATGCTGCGCCCTTCTGAACTCGAGCTCGCCGAACACGTGCCGCCCGCCGGCTGTTCGCCTGAGGCAGCCCAGCAGTACACACACTGGCTCGCGACGCATCATTACGAAAATTTCAACGTTGTGTCGTGGCTCTTGCCCAAGGAACTCCACCAGCATTTCTACAACGTTTACGCCTACTGCCGCTGGGCCGACGATCTCGGGGACGAAATCCCGGAAACCTCGCGCGCCCTGGAGCTTCTCGATTGGTGGGAGCGAGAGCTGGACGCCTGCTATGACGGCCAGCCTTCGCATCCGGTCTTCGTGGCCCTGCGCGAAACCATCGTCGCCAAGGACATTCCCAAGCAGCCCTTCGCGGATTTGCTGAAGGCCTTCCGGCAGGACCAGACGGTGAAACGTTACCCGACCTGGGACGCCATGCTGGGTTATTGCGTCTATTCCGCGAATCCCGTCGGCCGCTTGGTGCTGTATCTCTGCGGCTACCGGGATGAGCAGCGCCAGCATCTGTCGGACGCCACCTGCACCGCGCTCCAGCTTGCCAATTTCTGGCAGGACGTGTCGCGCGATCTCGAGAAGGGCCGCATCTACATCCCCCTCGACGCCGCCGCCGCGCAAGGACTCAGCGAAGCCGATATCGTCGAGCGCCGCTTCGACGATCGCTACGTGCAATTGATGAAAGACCTGATCGCCCGCACGCGCCTCCTGTTTGCCGAAGGCATGCCGCTGGCCAAGATGGTCGACGGCCGCCTGAGTGTCGACCTCGAAATGTTCAGCCGCGGCGGCCTCGCGGTGCTGGACGCGATCGAAGCGATCAGGCTACGACACACTGCACCAGCGTCCCGCGATCGGCAAAGGCAAGCAAGCCCGCCTCCTGGGCCGCTCCCTCGCTCTCCCACGCTGGCCGCGAAGGATTCCGGCCCGTAGGGGCGCAGCATGCTGCGCCCCAAAGACCGAAATCAAATGTACTTGGTTCCGTTCGACTGCCGCAAGACGTAGCCCAATCCTACGAAGAGTGCCATCTCATTGCGAAAGCCGCCCGCAGCAACTTCTACTATGCATTTTTCCTGCTGCCCAAGCCGAAACGCGACGGACTGGCCGCCCTTTACGCTTTCATGCGCCTGATCGACGACGTTGCCGACGAGGGCGACGATCTTGCCGCCAAGCAGCGCGGCCTAGCGAGGTGGCGCGCGGAATTCGACGAGGCCGTGACGGGTCTCGACGAATGGCTCGATCCCCTGCGACTGTGCGACCCTCTGCGCGAGACCTCGCCGCAGGGCGCGACTGGAAGTCTTGCCAGCGCTCGTGGATACCATGCAGCGCTACAAGATGCCCGCTCGCTACCTGCACGATCTGATCTCCGGCGCGGAGATGGATTTGACCGTGCACACCTATCCCACCTTCGACCGCCTCCGGGAATATTGCTATCGCGTGGCCGGCACGGTGGGACTCACGTGCACGCATGTCTTCGGTTTTGCAGATCCGCGCGCGTTGGACCTTGCCGAAAAGCTGGGGCTCGCATTCCAGTTGACCAACATCATCCGCGATGTGCACGACGACTATGGATTGGGCCGCGTATATCTTCCGGAAGAAGACTTGCAGCGCTACGGCGTTTCTTCGCAGGATTTCGGTCGGAACGAAGCTACTCTGGGCGTGCGCGAACTGCTGCGCTTCGAGGCCGATCGCGCGTGGCAGTGCTACGAAGACGGCGCGGAGCTCCTCGGCCTGATCGATCCCGAGAGCCGCAGCGCGCTTTGGCTGCTCACGCATACCTATAGTGCGCTCCTGACGCGCATCGAAGCCCTGGACTTCGCGGTATTTGGCGAGCGCGTGCGGCTTTCGCGCGCCGAGAAGATGCTGTTCATCGCGCAGGCACGATTCGGCCGCGTGACGGAAGAGAATATCCTTGAAAAGCGTGATCGTGATCGGCGGCGGCTTGGCGGGGCTGGCGGCCGGCGTCGCGCTGGCTGAAGCAGGCTGGCGTGTACGGCTGTTCGAACAGCGTCCCTTTCTCGGCGGCCGCGCCACGTCTTACGTGCTGCCCGACGGCGAGCACGTCGACAATTGCCAGCACGTGACCTTCGGTTGCTGCACCAACCTCGAAGATTTTTACAGGCGCGTCGGCTCGGAGAAAAAAATCAAGTTCTTCGACCGTCTGCTGCTCCTCGATCCTCAAGGGCGCCGCGGAGAAATGCATGCCGGTTTTCTGCCCGCGCCGTTTCACATGACCGGCTCCTTCCTGACCTTCGCTCCCCTGGCGCTCAAAGACAAACTCTCGATTGCTCGCGCCTTCTATTCGATTCTGAAAAGCGGCGGCCATCCGCCCGATCTGGACGAGCCCGGCGGCCTTTCGATGCTGGAATGGCTGCGCCGGCGGAAACAAACGCCTGCAGCCATCAGCCGCTTCTGGCGCGTGGTTCTGGTGAGCGCTCTTTCCGAGGAGCTCGATCGCATTGACGCCCGCTACGGCGTGGACGTTTTCTGGAAGGCCGTTCTCTCCAACCGCACCGGCTACCGCATGGGCGTTCCGGAAGTCGCGCTCGCCGATCTCTACGACGGCTGCCGCGCCGCGATTGAAGGCAAGGGCGGGGAAGTGATTCTGCGTTCGCCGCTGCGCAAGATCGTGATCGAGAACGGCGGCGTCACCGCTGTCGGCTTCGATGGCGAACGCCAAGAGACGGCCGATGCCTACGTCTTCGCCCTGCCCCATGGTGCGATGGACGAATTGCTTCCGGACGCTGCCAAGCAAATGGACGCGTCCCTGGCAAACCTGGAAAAACTCAAAGACGCGCCCATCACCGGCGTCCATTTCTGGTTTGACCGCGAGGTCACGAAAGAGCCGTTTATCACCTTGCTCGATACCACCACCCAGTGGATCTTCAACAAGACCGCGCTCTATGGCCCAGCCAGCGGAAATGGCAAAAATGTGACAAATGGGCAGTACCTCCAGCTGGTCATCAGCGCATCCTATGATCTGTTGCAGAAGCCGCGCCAGGAGATCATCGACCTGTGTTTGAAGGAAGTACGCCAGGCTCTGCCGGCGGCGCGTGATGCAAACCTGGTGAAGGCCACGGTCATCAAAGAAGCAGCGGCCACGTTTTCACCCGAACCCGGCGTGGACCGCTGGCGCCCGAAGCAGGAAACGCGCATCCGCGGCTTGTTTCTCGCCGGCGACTGGACCGACACCGGGTGGCCCGCCACGATGGAGGGCGCGGTACGCAGCGGCTATCTGGCCGCTGAGGCTGTACTTGCGTGCGCAGGGACGCCGCAGCAGTTTCTGCAGCCCGATCTCGGCACCGACGGCCTGGTCTTTCTGTGGAAGCATCGGTAACCAATGCTTGTTTCAGCGGTTCTTTTCAGCCGTTCAGCCGTCAAATCTGCTCGTAAGAGCCGACGTGCCGCTCGTTTGCAGTCAAGCTCTTCGGAAACCACGTCAAGATTCTTGTATTCGGCTCCTTGAGCCTGAAGAAATTCTTCGTACGATTTGCGGGAAAGCCAGTAGTCAGCCGTGAGATAAACGCGAGGCTTGCTCAAGTCCCGGAACAATTGCGTTCCGGCATGGTTGGCATCGCGTCGAAACAGGGAATCCCAGTCGCCCCCGGGGCCATAGACTCTTTCAAAGCGTTCTTCGCAACCGGGCTTGACTTCGAACTCCCAGAGGACTAAAAACATAGATGTCCCATCTCCTGCTCGAATGCCGGCAATCCTGATTCGTAAACTCTGGGGAAGATAGCGCTAGCGGTCGAGTGTAGCAATCCGATTGGATACAAGCCAGGAGTGCGGTTTAGCGCTCAAAGACAGCGATTTTTTGTGGCAGTCCGTCAGGACTGATGGACGGAGGCGTTTGTGGATCGAAAGTACAGTCACCGCGGGTACCGCGATGCCGAGAAAAACGAAAAAAAAGAGCGGTCGCATGACCGCAAGCCCCCGCAGGGTGGACCCCGCGCCGATCAGTTTGGCCCGCGCACCCCGCGCATGGTCGGCACCGTAACCCGCGCCCGTTGCGCCAACTGCGGCGCAGTTCTCGCCGCCGGCTTCGATCCCAACGGCACAGTGCCCCAAGTGCCAGCTCGAGCTGCACTGCTGCAAGCAATGCCGTTTCTTTGACTCCGGTGCGCAGTTCGAGTGCACCCAGCCCATTCCCGAGCGCATCTCTCCGAAAGACGCCAAGAACTCCTGCACCTTCTACGAATTTCGCACCACCGTCGAGAAAGACACCGCTCCGACGTCCTACGCTCAGAAGACTTCCACCGCGACTCCGGCCGCTCCCCCACGCCACAACGACGCGCGCCAAGCCTTCGAAGACCTCTTCAAAAAGTAAGGCCCCGCACGCACCTATTCAGTGAGTGCTCTGCCAGTGTATCTTCCGTCGCCACGCCATTGCCAAAACCAGTAACCTACCGCTAAAGTGAATCAACGCGCCCCTCTCCGCGCCGGAGGAACGCTCACGATGCCCGCCCGCACCGACCACTGGCTCACTGCCCAAGAAACCGCCGTCCTGATGAACACCACCAGCGCCGAAGTCTGCCGCCTCCTCAGCATTGGCCGCCTCACTGGTTCCAAGCAAAAGCATCTCAAGCGCCCCGGCAAGGCCCAATGGCTGATCGATCCCAAGTCCATCACCGCTGAAAGGCGCCGCACCGCCAAGCGCCTCGCCGCCTTAGCCCGCCGCCGCAAGCGCGCCTCCCGTGGGCTGACGCCCGTTCTATTGCGGAACCACCTGCACCGCTCCCACGTTGAGCTTTTGCATCTCCGGCTCGATTTTCGCGCGATCTCCCACCGCCACCACGAACATGTGCGCCGGGTCGATGTACTTCTGCGCCATCCGATGAACGTCCGCCGCGCTCACCGCGTCGATCGCCGGCGGCAGCTTCTCGTAGTAGTCCGCCGGCAATCCGTACACGTGCAGCGCCCCGAAGGTCCCCGCAAGCTGATCCATGGTCTGGAAACGCCCCACCAGCGATTGCGCATAGTTGTCTTTCGCCAGCTTCAATTCGTCGGCGCTCACTTCCGTATCTTTCATCCGGTTTAGCTCGCTGAAAATCTCCTGCGTCGCGGGCCCGGTGACATCGGTGCGGATCGAACCGCCGGCCCAGAAATAACCGGCTCCGCGCCGGAAATCAAACACCGACCGGGCGCCGTACGTGTACCCGTGTTTTTCGCGCAGATTCATGTTCAGCCGGCTCGAGAACAGCCCTCCGAACACGGTATTCATCACCGTCAGGGGCACGAAGTCCGGCGTGCTGCGCGACGTTCCCACTCCCACCGCCAGCAGCGCCGTCTGCGGCGATCCCGGCCGGTCCGACACATAAACCGCCGGCGAAGGCGCTGCCGGAGCGGCCGGCACCGCCGCCGTGAAGCCTTCGCCCTTCCACCCGCCGAAATATTTTTCCGCCAGCGCGCGCGCCTGCGCTTCCGTCACATCTCCGGCCAGCACCAGCGCCGCACCCGAGGGCACGAAGGTTTTCTTCCACAGACCCGTCAGGTCCTCGCGCCCGATCGCTTTGTTCGCCGCTTCCGTGCCCAGGGGCGTGTAACCGTACGGCGCATCGCCGTACAGCACGTGCCCGATGATCTTCGTAGCCAGCGTGCGCGGCGAATCCTTCTGCTGCAGCAGCGTCGTCATGCGGCTGGTGCGGACCCGCTCGATCTCGTCCGCCGCAAACGCTGGACGCAGCGCCGCATCCGCAAAAAGCCCGAACGCTGCCTCCTGATTCTTCGTCAGCGTCTGCAGCCCCACTGCGGTCGAGTCGTCGCCCGCGTCCGAGGTGACGTTCGCCCCCAGTTGCTCCACCGCCGCTGCAAACTCCAGCGACGTCATCTTCGTCGTGCCTTCCGTCAGCATGTCCGCCGTGAACGAAGCCAGGCCTGGCTTATCCGCTGGGTTCACCGCATCGCCTCCGGTGATTTCCAGCGACGCCGAAAGCAGCGGCAGCTTGTGCCGCTCCACGAGGTAAACCGTCAGCCCGTTCCCCAGCTCGAACACCGCAGGCACCGGCAGCACCAATTTCGGCGCGGGTCCCGCAGCGGGCGGCTTGGCGCGCCACGCTTCATCGGCAGCACCGCTCGGCGCGGACGCTGTTTCCTGGCCTTCTTGTCCCGCCGGCGTCTTCGGCACGTCGTTCAAAATCTTTTTGCCGGGAACGCAGTCCACCACCACCCGCGCGTTGCTGCACAAGCTCGGTTTCCGCGCGCTTCTTCACGTCCTCCGCGGTCATTTTTTCGTACCGCTCGAAATCCTTCTGCAAGAACCCGGGATCGTGCAGGTAGTGGTTGTACAGGTTCAGCAGATCGGCCACCCGCGCTGTGGTCTGCAATTGCTCGATCATTTGCGATTCCGTCCCATTGCGCGCGCGATCGAGTTCTGGTTGCGTCGGTCCTTTGGCGCGAAACTCCGCCAGCACTTCGTCGATCGCTTTTTCCAGATCCTCCGGCTTCACGCCGGGCCGCGCCGTCGCCTGAATTTCCACCACCGACGTCAGCATCATCGACTGGTTGAACGCATTCACGTCCTGCGCGATCTGTTTGTCGTGCACCAGGCTCTGATACAGGCGGCTCGTTTTTCCGCCGCCCAGAATCTGCGCGAGCAAGTCGTTTTCCGCGTCGCCCTGCGTCAGGAACGAAGGCCCGAACCACGCCATGTACACGCGCGGCAGCTCCACCGTATCCGTCACCACCGCGCGGCGTTCCGCCGTGATTGGCGGCGTCTTCACGTCCAGCTTCGGCACCGCCGGACCCGCCGGCAGCGTCCCGAAATATTTCTCCACTTCCGCCTTGATCGTTTTCGGATCGAAATCCCCCGCGATGCTCAGGCTGGCGTTGTTCGGCGTGTAGTACTGCTTGAAGAATTCGCGCACGTCGTTCAACCGCACCGCTTCGATGTCCGCGTGCGAGCCGATCACTTCTCCGTAATACGGATGCCCCTTGGGAAAAAGTTGATGGAACAACTCTTCCTGCGCCACGCCGTACGGCGCGTTTTCGTGCGTCTGCCGCCGCTCGTTCCGCACCACGTCCCGCTGATTCGCCAGCTTTTCCTGATCCAGTGTCGGCAGCAGGTAGCCCATGCGGTCGCTCTCCAGCCACAGCGCCAGTTGCAGCTGGTTCGACGGCACCGTCTCGTAATAATTCGTCCGGTCAAAGCTCGTCGTGCCGTTGATCCCGGTCGCGCCCGCAGCCTCCAGGTACCGGAAGTGCGCCTTCGGCCCCACATGCAGCGACCCCTCGAACATCATGTGCTCGAACAGGTGCGCAAACCCGGTGCGCCCCGGCACTTCATACGCGGGGCCTACGTGATACCAGATGTTCACCGACACCAGCGGCAGCGTGTGATCCTCCGACAGAATCACCTCCAACCCGTTCTTGAGCTTGTATTTCTCGAACGCAATACTCGGCAGCTTTTCCGCCTTCGCCGCGCCTGTGCGCGCCGCCGACCCCGTCCCAAGCTGTTTTCCCCGCGCCCCCAGCCCAAACAAACTCGCCAACGCAAACACAGCCGCAAACACGACCAAGAATCCACGCCCCCTCACGCCACGCCTAATCCCGTAACCCATCGTTCCTCCGATCAAACAAGCCGAATTTCGCATGATATCAAATTCACCCACGCCCTAGGTCACTTGTAGCCGCTGGGCTTCAGTTCACCCTGCTTGCCCCGATCTTCGAGGGGAGGTACGAAGGGCCCGGCGCTGATTCTTCCCTCCCACTGTAGCGGCCGCCTTCTGAGGCGGGCGCCTTCTGCTTGCCCTGAGCTTCGAAGGGAGGCGGGCGCCTTCCGCGCCGAAGACGCAATTCGCACAACCAACCCACGCCGCAAAAAACGCAAGCCGGCCCGCCCAATCGGCGAACCGGCTTGCACCACTACACAGACTTGCTTCGTTCCTAGTTCTGCTGATCCTGATCCGCATCCTTCGCCACGCCCGTCGCCGCGATCCACGGTCCCGGAGCCGGCAACAAATTACCGCCCGCCCCCGCCACGCGAACCAGGATAATCGGCCCGAAGCACGGCGACGGCAGTTGCAGCTTGGCCCGAATCTCCGCGTTGCCTTCCGGGCTCAATGCAACCGCACCGCTGGTCGCCGCCACCGCGTCCGCACAGACAACGCTCGCGGACACCTGTGTCACCGGTCCTGGCGTATTGTTTACGCTCGGCAGCACCAGTCCCCGCACATCCACCCGCAGCCGCCCATCATCGGTCAGCACTCCCAAACCGCGCCTCACCACCCAAGGCGCGCCGCCGCTCCCGACCCCCGCGATCATGATCCCGGGATTCGATCCGAAGATCGGCGACAAAAACACAAACTCCTCTGCGAAAGCGCTCACCGCAAACATCCCAGCCAGCACGCAAGCTACAACCACCGTTGAAAATGTTCGTTTCATTTTTTTCAGGACCCCTCATTGTTGGAGAAATGGCGCCAGATCTTCGAGGACCCCGGCGCAAGCCGATGAAATCGGCCCGGATCGAAACCATCCCCCAGGGGCGGGTCTGGGAGGGGACTTCCATCCGCCTAGGAAGCATAGGACCGCCCCCCCGCTCAGTTGTCTGCCCAGCGTAAAAAGAATGTCCTCGCTGCGCCCAACCGCTGCAACCCTTCTGTAATATGTCTCCGCAATATGCGCACCTCGCACACCGAGCAAAAGCCATTCCAAGAAAGGAGTGACGCGTCACTCCTTCCTTCGCGGCCGTTCCTGGTTTCTTGGCTTATCGTTACTTCGTTATATTCTTACTTCATTACCTCTTCCCCAGATCGAACAGCGTCGGAGCCTCCGGCGGAGTCGAGGCGATCTCTTCCAACTCCGGGTAGTGCTGCCGCAGCGGCTCGGGCACGTTCACTTTCGAGCCCTTCAGCAGACTGATGAGCTGCAGCGCGTTGACCACGCCCTTGCCCAGGTAGTGATTGTTCGTCACCACGAATACATCGCGACTTCGTTCCGCTACGCTCCGGATGCGATCCGCCCACGGCGCAAGTTCTTCGGTCGAGTACAGATAGTTGTAGCGTTCGTGCGACGGGATCGTCACATCATCGCTGAACCACGTGTCGTAGCGGCGCCCGTGCAAGCGGACGTAGCCGATCGGCGACGTCGATTCCGCCGAAGGCTCCAGCGATCTTCCGATGATCGGCTGATCGATGTTGCAGAATGCCGCCCCGTGCTCGCGAAGAATCGCGAAGATCTCCGCATCGTTCCACGAAGCGTGGCGCACTTCGACGGCCAGCGGATAATCCGCGAAGCGCTTCAGCAGCGTGGTGAGATACGCCGTCGTCTCGGCGCTGCGGTGAAACGAAAAAGGGAATTGCAGCAACACCGCGCCCAACTTGCCGGCGTTGCGGAGCACATCGAAGCCGGCACGCACCACGCGCTCGTCTTCGGCCGTTGCGACCGTCGCCCCGGGGCCCGGCGTCGCGATGATGGCGTCGTGCGTGAATTTCTGCCAAAGCTTGGCGGTGAATAGGAATCGAGGATTGGCGGCCACACGATCGAGCCATTGGTGCGCATGTCCCGGCTGCATCGGCGAGTAGAACGAAGTGTTGATCTCGATGGTGTCGAAAAATTGCGCGAGATACGCGGCTTCGTGAAAATCCTTGGGACGCCGCGAGGGATACACGTAGCCGGACCAATCGGGATAGGACCATCCGGCCGGGCCGATGCGTATGTTCGCCGACGTCGGGATCGCCGCGGGACCCGGCGGGTTGCTCGCGGATCGTTTTGGACGTGCTCGGGACATGCCAATACGGACCGGCCCGCCACCCCATAAAAGACAAAAGGCGCGCCGCGGGAAGAGTAGAGGCAGGCGAGTAAATATGTCAACGAACACAGCGACCGCGCAAACGCGTTTGCCGGGAACGATGCCACTTGCTATGCTCTCCTTACCATGCGGTGCAGTAAGAGAATCTGCGTCGCCCGCCCCTCCGCCAAGCCGTCCTACAGGTGCATTCATGAAACTCTCGATCAGCTACAAACACGTAGAGTCGCACGAAGCGGTAGAAACCGAGACTTCGCGGTCGATCCGAAAACTGGCACGACTGCTGAAATCCTATGAGCCGGACCTGGTTCAGTTGCACGGCGTTTTTTCCAAGAATCCCCACAAAGAAGAGCATTTCTTGTCGCTGAATCTGTCGTTGCCCACAGGCACATTGCACGCCACCGGCACCGGCTCAAACGTCCGGGCCTCCTGCAAGCAGGCCTTCAGCGAGCTCGAGGTGCAAGTGAAGAAGCATCAGTCACGCCTGCGCCGCGACTACGAATGGAAGCGCAAGCGGCCCCGAGCCCGCGCGATCGAAACCTCTTAGCTCCACGAGGGCGCATTCTCAGCAGGCTTGAGCCGCCGAGGAAGTGTTTGTTGTCTTTTGGTTTGTTCGTCTCTGCGGGAGCAGGTGAATCGAGTGGGATAAGAAAGGAAGCGATCGAGGGGCATGAGATTGGTTGATGGCCGCCGTTTCTGGAAGGGAAGCAATTCCGCCCAAACTTCGGACATGGTAGACTAAAAAGCCCGGATGTGATGGATCAAGCCAAGCGGAGGCGCTCACCTGGAGCCGAACCGCTTGCAAACGCTGGCGCCGCTCTTCCGCGCAACGCGCGCCAGCAATTCCGCGGGCCAAGCAGCAACCGCGCAACTACAAGTACGCGAAGAGTTTAGGGGCGTAGCTCAGTGGTAGAGCAGCGGCCTTTTAAGCCGAAGGTCGTGGGTTCGATCCCCACCGCCCCTACCAACCATCCTTCTGATTGGTAGGCACTTACCAAGAACGCGCGGGGGCAAAAAGGGGCAGATTCGGTCGATGATCCGGTTCGTGCGGAATTCTTCGGCGGCACGAGTGACAACCGGATTTAGAAGCCCCTCCTCATTGGCGCGGAATCAGCGTTGCGCGCGATGGCAGAGACCGCTGCTCCGCTCGGTCAACGGCTCATCGCGGTTGAGGTGGCCCGGTTTGGCCTATGCGGGAATGGCCGCTTCTTGGAGCGTAAAGCGGCACGCGCGGATCGGACTTCGAAGCGCACGCCTTCCGCATGCTGCAAATAGGCAACGATCTCAAACAAGTTGCGAGCCTGAGGGTTGCCGCTGGGGCCGAGCATCCGCATCAAACTCTTCGCCGAGCGATGGGTAGCGTCGCTCAGTTTAGTAAAGCCAACCGTGGCATTGATGAAATCGCGCAATATGATCTTGCCGGTTTCCACGTCACCCAAGAGGAAGTTTTCGATTCCCTCTCGGAGAAGCGCCTTGCGAAAGCCAGGATCGCGTTTTACGCGCGCCCGGATTGTTTCCTTGAAATCTCGTGTCAAAGCCATTGGAGTCACCTTTCTGTCCCTTTTCGTTGTTTGTAGTCCTGCCATCTAGCCAATGCAGTAGCGATATCTTCCCGCTGACGTTTTTTCGTTCCGCCGCCAACAAGGATTACAAGCCTGTCTCGATCTTTGCCGAAATAAATCCGGTAGCCCGGACCAAAATCAATCCGGTACTCATAAACGCCAGCTCCAACGCCCTTTGCATTGGACAAGTTGCCCTGCTGAATACGCGCTAAAGCAGCCGTCACCTTGGCCGCCGCTTCTCTGTTCAAATGATCGTACCAAGCGGCATACGGGCTGCGTCCGTACCTATCAAGGTACTCGCGTACTTCGACCATAAGAAATGGTAACATATGAGGTACCATTGTCAAGGGCTGCCTACGCGACTGTTGCTTCAACCCCCTGAGGTACGGCATTGCTTGGATAGAGTCTGGATGAATCGCGCCAGCATGCGTGCCCCTTGATGGCGGCGCAAGCGAAGGGACCGAGAGAATTTTTCGACTATGGCCCTCTTAGATAGAAGCGAACCACAGGGGGATTCTAATGAACCAAGACTCCAAGCAGGGGAAGAAGACGTTATACCCCGCTGTTGCCCGCCAGCGGCAGCAGCTCGCCAAGGACAAGCTTAAGGCAGAGATCGAGGTGCTCTGCGCCGAAGCCGATCAACTCCCGCACGGTGATCCACGCCATGCTCAGCTCGTCGCTCGCATCGCCAGCCTCAACATCGAGTACCAAGCCGAAGACTAGCAGCGAGCGGGGAGGGAAAGTCTTCCGTGGTGGTGGTGGCGCTCGCTGTTTTTTCTTTGGCCACCGCCGTTTGTTTTCAAGAAGTTCCCATATAGCAACCTTCAGGCGCTCTAGAGCGCGCGAGATTTTCTAAGTTGCTTATTCCGCGATGGTTCCCCTACGGCAACCAAAGTTGCTGTGCAGCACCCCGTTTTGGGGTGACGTGTCCCTCGCAACCCCCGCTGCGAAGCAGCGCTCCTCGCAGCTTACCGTATCTCCGAACCGTCCCACGCAGTGCACCCGTCTGGGACCTCATAAGCCCGACGGTGCTGGGCCTCGAAGCCGCTCGCGACTACCTGGCAGTAGTCCACGCCGACTTCAATGCTCGAAGACCTTCAGCCATTCTGCCCCCAGATGGCGCTTAAAGCTAAATAGCGGAACATAGCGCATGGCTTGCTCTCGAATCTACACCGTGATCCATACGACATTCGCTCTCCTCCCGACTTGGCGGTGAGGATTCCTATCCGCCAAGTTACTGTTTGGGGACTCGTACCATTGCCTCCTTTCGTTTTGTGAAGTAAATCTGAAGTAGATAGAAAAAATTCTAAACCGTCGGAATGAGATGTCTCTTCGATCTTACCGACAGGATGATGCACGCGCAGGAGGATTTTATGAAACCTTGCCCCACTTGCAAGAAGATGATTGCGAAGTCCTGCCAGTTCTGTCCTGGGTGTGGGAGGAAGTTTTACAATTCCTTCGGTCGCTTCTTAAAGTGGACCTTCGGCAGCATCTTCGGGTTCATCGCACTTTGCTTTTTCATTGGCTCGCTCAGCAATAGCTCTACATCGACCTCGCAGCCCGCGACGGATTCCGTCCCGGCGTCCAAGACAGGACAAGGCAAGACGCTTCCAGCCGCCGATCAAGGTTACATCCGTGCCTCAATGGAATATTTGAGTTCGGCAAATGCCGCTGGCACGCAACTAGCTACCATTTGGGCAGGCGCATCTGACGGAACCTCGACCCTTGACGATTGCCACATCGCAGCACGCAAGGCATTTGCCGACGAAAACGCACGCTACTCTACCTATCGCGCGACCCGTGGCACCGTTCCACCCGCATTCGCAAACGTTGACAGACACATCGGCGAGGTTCACAAAAAATCGATAGCCGGTCTGTCGTCCGTATTGGATTACTGGACAAGCCGGAATCTCGAGTCGATTTCGCGGGGCATGGACCAATACAAGGCGGCGATTCTCCAGATGAATTCGACGATTGCGGAGGGAACTGCTGTAACCAAGGAGGAGGCAAGGTAATGAATTCCCTCGGCAGCCTCCAAATCTACTTGGTGAAAAGGCTTGTTGCGGTTGCAATCGTCCTCCTAACGGTGGCCGTGGCAAGCGGGGCGCAGCAAGCGCGGCGCATCGGGCCAACGGTTGAAACTGGCCCCGAAATGCACGGTACGCTTAAAGCGCACCGCTATACGATGGTTGACGCTGACCTTCGCACGGATGACCAAGCATGTTCGTTCAGCGACCTGACCAAGGAAGTGACCTGCGTAAAAGAAGGTGGCGTGGATGTGGACATCTTGCTTGCCCCGGAGGATGTTGAGCGGTTCTATCCCGGCCTTGATATGAACTGCAACGGTTTACCCGGTTCACATCCGTACAAGACGTGCAAATTCGATGTCGTGGGCGCGGCGTTAGCTTCGCTGCCTTCCGATGCGTTCAAGATATATTGCAGCGTGGAAAATCTTCGGGGGTTGCCACCAACGCCTGGTGCGTTCACGATTGATGGCGTGCCATGTGATGATTGGAACGCGAAAAACAAAAGTGTCACGGAGGAAATGTGCCAGCCTGAGGACCTGTTGACCGGCGGGAACTACTACCCGCCGCCGTGCCACAAGCGCAAGAGCGCGAAGTACGATTTCGAGAAGGATTCAACGACGCGCGTTACACATTGCGAAGACAGGGCCACGGGTCAACACGTCAACTGCATTTTGGGTCCAACTGGAAGTTTCAACGCGCTGATTCCCATAACCTATCGCATGGTCACCGTTCGTTCACTGCACGGGGGCGTGGAGTACTTCGTGCGCCTTGAAGATGGTCAAGGGCACGTCGGATTTTACGGTATTAGTGAGGAAAAGAAGGATACGCCGAAACCAAATACCATCCTCAAGTAAACGCTTGGCGGAACCAGCCAGAGTGTACAGCCGTGATCCTTCCACTCGCAGTTACTAATCGGGAACTCGTACCATTGTTCCGGTTCATCTCCTGAGAGAACCTTGAAGCAGGACAATTTTATGCGTTGGGATGAGATGCCCTCTCAGTTTTCGCTTGGACTGGAAAGGATTATATGGAAGTCAAACGCGGATTCATGATTTTGGCGGCTGCGGCACTCTATCTGACGCTGGGTTCGGGCACCTTCGCACAGACGCCGGAGATTACGGAAAAACCCGATCCGGCTCTCGGCGTGACGCTCTTTGCTCCGAAGAAGGTTAAGTCAGTGAGCGTGAATCAGGGGCTCTTGAAGATGGATCGCATTAGCTGGCGGGTCTATCCGATTATCTACCAGACGATGGACAAGGCGCACAAACAGGCGGCTATGCAAATTGACATTCTTGGCCCTCTCAATGGCGGATTCACGTATGCGTCCCTCGCCGTGAACATCGACGGTCAGGTAGTCTCGGGTCCTGTTACGTGGACCGCAGCCGATACGATTTTTGGAGATAACGCCGTCTCCACAAAGGTAGCGCTG
Organism: uncultured Acidobacteriota bacterium; assembly: GCA_963735525.1. GTDB lineage: Bacteria > Acidobacteriota > Terriglobia > Acidiferrales > UBA7541 > Acidiferrum. The sequence continues at coordinate 579,646 of CAVTLQ010000010.1, forward strand.
CACGACGAGACAGGATCGTTTCGCAGACTCGCAGCCGCTAAGGATGTTTATCTGACCGTGCTCTTACAGGGACGCACAGACCGCTACACAGTTCACCTCGCCGGCGAGCATCTGGCCGTGTTTAAGACGATGCTCAGTAAGTATGACGCTCTAGAGCCACACGAGGACGCAGCGAAATGACGAGTTTTTGACTGAAAGGACGACTCGAAAATGAAATTCACGGCGACTGGAATTCTTTTTATGGCGTTAGCACCGACTGCCTTCGCACAGACGGTGCAAAATTCCGATCCGTCAAAGTGGATGTGCCGCAACCTCGCGGACTCTGGCGGATTCGTTTATCAAGGCGAGACGATCTTCGGGTCTCAGGCTTGCCGTCCTATTCCGCAAACGCCGGTTGCCAACCAACAAGTCACGACGCACTCAAATCAGCCTCCTATCACCCAACCCGCCGCGACTTCGGCTGCATCGGAGCCAAGTCCAACGCCAAGCAGTCCTGCGGCTGCACCTCCGGTTGCTCCTGTTGTAGCTCCGAATTCCCCGGAGTCGCTGGCATCAAACCCATCGGGTGAGGCTACCGTTATTCTCTATCGCCCGAGTCGATTTATTGATGCTTCGCGCAAGGCAACCATCTACGTTGACAACAGACCCCTGTGCGTCTTGACCAACAACACGTCCTTGAGATTTGAAATCCCAACAGGAACGCATTCCTTGGCCACTCTGTTTAATCGCCAAACCAAGGGCGAGACGGCTCTGCCAGCGTCTCAATTTAACTTTGTGGCGGGCCAAACTTACTACTTCACACTGACCAAGAATTGGCTGATATTCGCGGTATCGACACAACAAGGCGAGTCCGAGTCCAGACGAACGAAGGCTCTCAAGGAAGGCAATATCTCAGTCCAGCCAAGCGGGAACGAACTCAACTGAGTCATACCGCAGCAGAAAACGCTCGATATTTCGGGGTGCTACTCGCATGTGTGCCCGACAGCCACTAAAAGCCTATTTCGATGAAACCGGCACCCACGGGGGTGCTCCACTGGTTTGTGTCGCCGGCTATCTCTTTGACAACGATGCCGCCAACAAGTTCGAGGCACTCCATGCCGCGCGGGTTAAACCGCTGTTGCCGGAGAGTGCGCGAGGAATATTCCACGCCGCCAAATGCTTTAGTCGCTGTGACGAATTCGACTCGCTCACCCCGACCGGAAGCAACGATATCTTCAACGCGATGATTGAGACGCTGAGATCAACGATGATGTATGGCATGCTCACCGAAATAGAAACCGCCGTTTATGACGCCGAAATTAAACGGCTAGGCCCACAGGTTCGAAAGATGGTTGGAAGCGCATACTCAATTTCTGCGATCAGATGCGCCGAAAACGTGGTCGAGTGGCTAACGAAAAATGGCATCGCCGGAGATGTTCATTACTTCTTCGAGGCGGGCTGTCAATACGCTGGGGAGGCAACGCATTTTTGCAAACAGATTGAAAGCACTCCAGAATTAAAATCACGTTTTCGGCTCGGTGGATATTCCTTTGTGCCAAAGCGAGATGCCCCGCAACTTCAGGCAGCCGATCTCCTCGCGTGGGAATGGCAGCGGGAATGGGCCACGCTGACCGTTTCGGAAAACCAACACCGTGAGCGGCGGTCAACATTGAAACGACTAGCGGACAAGGAGCATCCCCATCAGTTGGAGCACCTTTCCAACGTCGGCGCACTCGCAATTGTCAATTCGTTTTATGGCCTAACATCCAATCGCAGCAAATGACAAATCGAAAACCAAACCCCGAACTTGAGCGATCCAAACAATGTAATGCGGCGACGCCAACATGGACACACCAGAAGCGAATCGCAGGTTGTCGTGCGCGGCGGGCAGTCTTCATACACTTTGGATCGACCATGAACGAGAAGCGAGCGCAAGCTGCAAGAGGTAGCCGTGATGAACTTCGTGGTGATTGATGTGGAAACGGCCAATCCTGATCTGTCCAGCATCTGCCAGGTCGGCATTGCGCCCTTTCGTGATGGCATCCTACATGACTCCTGGGAATCGCTCGTAAACCCTCAAGATGATTTCGATCCCATTAACGTTTCCATTCACGGTATTGATGAAGAGGAAGTGCGGTTCGCACCGGACTGGCGGGCAATCTATTCGAAGGTGAATCTGTTCTTGCAAGGCAACATAGTCGTTAGTCACACAGCCTTTGACCGCCTTGCCCTGCTTCGAGCTTGTGAAAAAAGCAACCTCACGCATTGCGAGTGCTGCTGGCTTGATTCTGCCAAGGTGGTAAGGCGTGCCTGGCCGCAGTTTTCGCGGTCGGGTTATGGGCTTGGAAATGTGGCAGCGGAGTTTGGCATCTCGTACAGGCAACATGATGCGCTGGAAGACGCTCGCTGCGCAGGCGAGATCCTATTGCGGGCAATCGCCGAAACTGGTTTGAGTGTGGACCAGTGGCTTGAGCGTGTCAGGCAGCCAATCGATCCATCCGCCGCGCTACCGATCACTCGTAATGGAAATCCGGACGGACCGCTCTACGGGGAGGTCATGGTTTTTACAGGCACATTGTCGCTCTCGCGTCGTCAGGCGGCTGATGCAGCGTCGCTTGCAGGCTGTGAAGTGGATACAACTGTGACAAAACATACAACGTTGCTAGTTGTGGGCGATCAAGACATACGTAAACTCGCCGGTCATGAAAAGAGCTCGAAACACCGCAAAGCCGAAGAGTTGATCGCTGAGGGCCAAAGCATTCGCATCGTCGGCGAACGCGACTTTATGCGGATTGTCGAGGAGCATTAGATCGAGATAGGCCGGAGGTTTTGTGGCGCAGCTTGTGTTAACGGCAGCGCGGGGCTTCTCAACTTTTGGCGGCAACCGTGATCTTCGGCGAACGCACTTCGCTACGATAGGTGCGGACTGTGCGCAAGATTTCCTCTTCGGAGACTTCTCCCATATCCTTTGCCGCGTCGGTTAGCGATTCCAGAAATTCCTTCTTCCATCCACGGCGCTTGCGGGCACGGGGCGCGGCCTTGTTGGGTTTAACTCTGCGCATTTAATCCCCAATGATGCTGCAAAACATCCACCGCACACAAGGGCGGCCCGCTGTCCTTCACCGACTTCGCCCAAAACCGACGCGTAAAAATCTTCGCGAAACTGAAAAAATCTTCAGGTTGGCGGACAGATTTTACTCTAAAAACCCCTCTATATAAATGAAGGGGATTCCGCGTTCTCCCGGCGACCCAGGGCAGACCGTCCCAGTTCGGCTTGTCCTGGCGCGGCAACGTTCCGGTAGCGGCACCCGCTCTCTGGGCTTCGGCTCGCCGCTCACTGTGGGCACATGGACCCGATGCAAATATCCAAACCCAGAGTCGCTGCAACCCAATGCTCAAGGGATCGTTTTCCCAGCCGCCTGGCGAGTAGAAGCCGCTTTGAGGGTGGCGTCATAGGAGAGTACCTGAAGTCCTCTTCAGTACCAGACTTCAGGCACAGGACTTTTTTCCTTCAGCTCCGGGGGAGTGAAGGAGGCTTCACCCCAGGACTGCACCCAGCGCTTTGATTCGCTTCACCTTGGCGGTAGAGCGAACTGGTGAAAAGGAAGAGGGCTACGCCGTGAAGAGAGGCTCGGAAACGCGCGGTAAAATTCGTATGGGGCGGGAGCGACCCCACCCTTTGACGCACCGCGCGTCACGGTTGCTCGTGGGGTCGCTCCCGCCCCTCCTGTGCGCTGCGCGCACCCTATTTAGGCCGCGCTACGGAGTCCCAGAAAGCATTTGTAAAGCGCACGGCATTACATCTTGTAGGTAAAAGGAGTGGAAGTACTCTACGACGCCTTACCACCGCACGTAACCCTGGTCCTAGTCGTGGACCCAAACCGTAAAGATTACCGAAAACCGGATTTTGTTGGTGAGGTTTCCCCGTTTTTCCCCCTCTGTATAGATGAGGGGAGTTTTTGCTCAATGCCCAACGACGAGCGTGGGACCGTCGCTGTAACCCGTCAAGCACCCGGGGCGACGAACGCGCAGGTCTTGCGGGAGCAATTCAAGCATCTGCAGGTAGGAGGCTGTGCGATTAGCGTAGGTACACGTCCCCTGAATGGCGAGGCAACGACCGCAGTTATGCCGTGTATTTTGCTGTGCAGGTCCTCCGCCGGGTCGCCGCAGCACACGACGAATCCGCTGAGACAGGGTGAAGGGGATAGAAATGACGCTCTGCACTTTTTTCCTTGTCACTTTCTTCACCTTGTAGCGAAGCGAAGTCCTTGTCCGACAGAGGAGTGGAAACGCTGCGAAGAGAAAAGATGCTATGGACAAAACATCAGATCGGGCGGGAGCGACCCCACTTTTTCGGCTTTCAGCCGCCCAAAAAGTTCGTGGGGTCGCTCCCGCCCTCGGCACGCTGGTCGCGTGCTCTAGGATTGCCGCGCAGGGATGCGGCAAACAATTCGTAATGCAGGCTCCACTACATCTCGAGAGCGAGAAGGAGGAAAGGACATGGCACTACTGAAAGCACCATCGAAACAACCGAAGACTACGACCCTTCAAGTTCGCTTGGAGGAGGGCGTTAGAAACAACCTAGACAAATACGCCGAATTCATCGACGCCAACGCTTCCTACGTCGTGAGTGAAGCACTCAAGCTCCTGTTTCGGAAGGATGACGAGTTTAAGCATTGGCTAGGACAACATCCGAACAACGGCAACCAAGAACAAACGCAAGGAGACGCTCTTACAAAGACCGCTTAGCAAATATGAAGTCCCGTCCAAGCCAATTCGGTGTGCGCGAGAATACAGCGTCCTCAAGACAGCATGCCTCGCGCCTTGTATCGAGTTCGTCGCTCTTGAAGTCCGCAAAGCCGTCAGGAAACGCGCCTGAAGACAAGCAATCGCCAGCGCAGGTGTCCCTACGAGCAGAGACGGTCCATCTCTCCCTAGGCGAACCAGAAAACGGAGCCACAGGAGAAGAAAGAAACGACGCCACCGGTCTTGCAACTGAGTTGAACGGGCGCGGCGAACGATCCGGCATTGAACGTCCGCTGACTTGTGAGGAAGCAGCCGAACTCGTGCGTGTTCACCCCAAGACCGTCAAGCGCATGGCGCGTGGTGGCAAGGTGCCAGGGCATTTTCGTTTTGGACGTTGGTTCTTCTATGCATCAGAGCTGGACTGCTGGATGCGAACAGAGCTACATTCATCGCGTCACTCGTGCCGCTAGAACAGACTAAGGAGAAATCGTCATGTTCAAGCGAGCACGGCATCAGTTCGGTTGGTTGGAGAAAAGAAAGCGGAAACGAGGCCCCGAGGTTTGGGTTTGGCGATACCACGCGGATGTCTGCGGCAGAAAGGGAACGAAGCCTGCAGTTGTCGTCGGCGATGTGAGGCAGTATCCGACGAAATCAGAGGCATGGAAAGCTGCTGAAGGCATTCGATTGGCAGTCGGTAACCCCGTGCAGTCGGACCTTGTGACTTTCGGTGGACTCATCAATCGCTTCCTACGGGAAGCATTGCCTGAGCGGAAGGGAACTGCGGACCGGTATCGTTCGTGGATTCTGAATCACATTAATCCACGATGGGAGGCAGTGCCTCTTTCGAAGGTCAAGCCCTTAGCCGTAGAGATGTGGATTAAGGGATTGAACTTGGCACCGAAGAGCAAGGGCCATGTTCGAAGTGTGATGCATATTTTGTTTGAGTGGGCGATGCGCTGGGAACTCATGGAGTACAACCGGAACCCGATGAGCCTGCTAAAGCTCAAAGGACTCACCAAGCGGGTAAAGCAACCGCGCGCTTTGTCGGTTGAGGAACTTCAGAGTCTCTGGTCACATCTCGATGAGTACACTCGGACGATGTCCATGGTGGACGCATCACTCGGACTTCGAGCAAGCGAGTTGCTCGGGTTGCGCTGGGAAGACTTCGACTGGAAAAGTTTACGAGTCAAGATTCAGAGGTCCTGGGTCTACGGCAGAGTAGAGGCAGTAAAAACCGAAGGCTCAGAAAAGTGGTTGCCTCTGGATTCGAATCTCGCGGACATTCTTCGTCAGCATCGGGAGAAAATGCCCGATGAGTTGTTGAAAACGGGTTGGGTTTTCGTGAGTCCCTTCACCGGCAAGCCATGGTGGGCGCACAAGATTGTGCGGTATCACCTTCGTCCGGCTGCCGAGAAGGCCGGCATCGGTCGAATCGGTTGGCACACGTTCCGTCACACGTATTCGACTCTGTTGCATGCCTACGGGACTGACATGAAGGTTCAACAAGAACTGCTGAGGCATTCCGACATTCGAACTACGATGAACATCTATACGCACACAGTGTCACCAGCACTGCGAGAAGCGAATAGCAAAGTCGTTCGAATGATTTTGCCTGAAAGAAAAACCGCGTGAAATTGCTCACAAAAACGCGGGGGCAATACGGGGGCAGTAGCAGTTCCGAGTTCAGACAACAAATGACTTACGACTACAACACATTCCGCAGAGTTCCTTTGGATTCTGCGCCTTGATAAATTCGATCCCCACCGCCCCTACCAACCTAACCGATTGACAAAGCATATATTTGTCCAGGTGCATTTTTCCGTGTACCTCTGGTGTACCCCCGACTTGCCGCCACCAGGCAGAATAGTCGGCAGCGGTCCCGCGCCAGCTTCTGCGAATCCTCCAGCAGGCGGGAGGGAGACCGTTGCCCAGCCGACCACCAGATTCCTCACTTTGTCTCTGACTCCAATGCACGTGACGCAGTCCTTTCGGTTTTTCGCGTTCACTGATCACGAGCGAAGGGGATCGAGCGTCAGGTTCCGACAAAGTCTGACAGCTGAGGAGGGTGGATTCGCCGTGAAGAAGCGATATTCCGTCGAGCAAATTATCGCGTTCTGGACCTAAAAATCAAGATCCCATCACGATCACATAGGGATTACAAAACAGGACTCTTTAGAATCGGTCGTACATCCCAGCGCACAGCCGTTCGCCCGGTGAACCTAAGGAGCGGTGCTTAGCCTGCGACGATCTTAAAGTGCAGGCCTTTGCCTCTAAGATCGTTAAATACAACTTCCTCGAAAAAATCACCGCCACCCCGACTTCGACCATTCAGGAGCACTCGCATCTGCTGAGAAGCCTCGGAGGCTATTCTTGACCCTCCCACCTGGGTTGGTACGTAGCTAGGCATCCTGAAGTCGGTCAAGTCGCCATCCTCATTTTTCATCCGTACGAACACAGGGGTTAGATCTCCGGAAAGCAATAACTCTACGTACCCCATCGGAGCGTGGTACTCCCGCCTTTTCTTATAAATCAGCTGTTGCATTTCGACGTAGTCCACCGCTACTTCGGTCGCGAGGAGAATCGGCTCGCTTATATGCATTCTATCGAACGATGGAAGCACAAGGTCCTTCAGAGCTTCGTCCTGCAACGATCTAATTTTCTGGGTGCCTGCGTTAATAACCTGGCCCAACTCACGCGAATACTTCTGCATCGTCATAACGACGGACCTAAGCGGTTTGTCGACCACAGGACCAGCGACACGACCCAAGCTGATATATCGCTCGCAGAAACGGTCAAACCATGTGCCCGGATGATTCTCGGTTACACCACTATCTGAATACGCCTCTTCCAGTCCGGATACGTTCAGTGCATTTACGATGAGGCAAGACAAGTCATCGGGTTCGGGGTCAAATTGGACATTTCCTGCTGCGCTCCGGCGCGCCAAAATCCACAGCGGCCGCAGATACTCCGAGTCGAAACTCTTAGGTCCTATGGTGGCTTCAAGAAAGAAATCCGCGACTTCTCTTCCGAAGGTTGCGGCCAACCACTCAATTTGGACAGAGAACCCGAGGGCCTCATACAAGCTGTGGATAGAGTGTCCGGGGATGCATGGTCCCTTTGATCGTGACTGCCAAATGTTGTTAATACGATCGCGCTTGTTTTTGGCCGCGCCAAGGAAATCCGCCACGTCCTTGAAGTTTCCGTCGAAACGGCCGAGTCGTGCAACGACAGGAAGAGGGATCGGCTCATCATTCGAAGCTCTGCTCCATTGCAAGAGTCGATCCAAGCTTTTGCCGATACCGGAATACACGCGCAGATCGGCGAGAAGAAGTTCTGCGCCTGTTCGCGTGCATCTCATATCATGAACGTGTCGGCATTCGTGAAATAAGGTGCTCAATAGCGTCACAAATTCAAAGGCGCTTTGAGGATCCTGGGCTGACAGTTCTGCGAATACGGCGCGGACGTTGTGCTGGAAGATATCCAGATTCTGACTTTGAAGTATTAAGCCTTGCGGGGCTTTGGGAATGAAGAGAGCATTTCGAAAAGCGCTCGCGGCAATCGGTGAAGTCAAGGACAAGTCGAGAGCTACGGTCAGAGAATCTGTGTGGACCTGACTCCGACAGTCTCGAAGCCTGCTCTTATCGACCCCTTGCATTGCGCACTTTGATCACTTTCCGCTAGGTTTTGGACTGATGCGATCCAAAGCGGCTGCCAGACCCGCAGCATCCGACGGGTCAAGCTTTTCGACACTCCCATCGGGCATCACGACAGTGAGGAACTCCTTGCCCTGTCCCTTCTTCTGGGCTCGCGAATCCTGCATTTTTTTCGCCACTCGATCCAGCGCGCATCGAATAAAATAGCTGGAAACCCCTGATACGATCAGCTTCCCGACGTAGATGCCTGCCGCGATCGTGATAGGATCGAAACGTAGTTCGCTTATCGCCTTGTCGGCGTCACCTTTGGTCAAAGTGTAGTGACCCACCGCGTTACTCGTCTCAGCAGCGTCCTTCAGCGCCGCCGTCAATTCATTCTCCATGTCCTTCGGAATAACGATTTCGTAGACATCATCTTTTCCTGTATGCATCACTAGCCTCCAACAGCTCTCTTGCTCCGGGGATTCTACACCCAGTGTTCTCTGCACATGTAAGAATCAGTTTGTGCATTAATCGGACAGATTTCTGTCCCCCATGAGAGCAGCGAACGCCAATATGCTATACAGCAGAGTCAATCGAGCACGCATATACCCTCCTGAGAGCAAGCCATTCCAGTGTATTGCTGACGACGGAAGGCTGTGGCTTCACTGTCTGTTTTCTCAGGCTTCACGCGTTGCAACCAAGGTTCCCGCTGCAGGCACAAATCATAAGGCATCGTTTGTTGGACCGCGTTCAATTGATCTGACCTGTTTTCCCTTGCATCTCCGGTGTACCCTTCCCGTCGGTGAGGATGACGGGATCATTGCTCCAGGCGGCCTTCAGATCAGCCTCGATTTGCTCTTGTCGCGAGCGCGTCCAAGGTGCGTAGTGGCGCTCTGTAATGCGGATGCTGCTGTGTCCGAGAAGCACAGAAACTCTATCGAGCGGCACGGCCGCGAGTAACAGCTCGACGGCGAACGTATCCCGGAGTCTGTGAGCATGGCCAGTCGGTACCTTTGCCAATGCAAAAAGCCGCTGAAGCCTGCGTTGCCATTTTCCTTTTGCACTTCGCACCGTGGACTTGCCTGTCCAGAAAAAATAGCGGGCGCTGGAATGAGGAGCGGCATCCAGGGCTTTGACAACCATGTCCGGCAGAACGCAATAGACCGCTACCCCCGTCTTCTCGGTGTGCAACAGTAGCTTGTTCTCGTGAATCCGGTTCACGTCGAGCTGGACCGCATCGCCGATCCGCAAACCCGAATAGCGCAACAGCAGAACAAAAGCACGCAGCCGTTGGGCGTTTCGAATACCCGCGCTCTTGCCGTAGGGTTCGAGGGCAGTAAGAATGCGGATCATTTCTTCCCGAGTAAAAGGCATCGTGGGTTTGTTCGCAACTTTCGGGGCTTTCAGGTCAGTGGCCGGATTGTGCTCAATCCATTTTCTCTTTTCGGTGAAGCGAAGGAATGCTCGGAGTCTCTCGAGTTTCTTGAGACTGGAGCGCGGGCCGTCTTTCCAGGCTGCCCGGAAAATCCCGAGCGTGTCCAAGTCCAGTTGCTTGAGAAATTGCAGCTTGTGTGTTTCCGCGAAACTATCAAGCTGTCGAAAGAGTAGGCGGTACTTGTAGAGCGTGGCCTCGTTGAGTTTCCGTGCGTGTGCGTCAGCCATAAACTTCGCGTGAGCATCCTTAATTGTGACTTCTTTCTCTTGTTGGACTGTCCGGCGGTCTTCGGCTTCCCATTGGCGTATGAGATCTTGAGCCCGCTGCCAATCGCGTAGCTTCAAAGACTCACGGATTTCCTTGCCGCCGATTGCCCCATCAACCCAAATAGGGCACTGGCAGTGGCGGTACTTTCTTCCCCGAGCATTCTGCTTGCAGCTCTTGCGATGACGGCGATAGATCGTAAGCATTGGGCTAGCTCCTAACCGACAACGAATTTCGATGATAGACGTGAATGGACCCGTTCCAGCACGGTCTGGGGAATCCGCAGTGTGACATACCGTCTCTTGTGGCGTGGGCTCCGCTCTCCAAGCACAAGCACACCTGGTTCTTTCTCGAAAAGCTCGCGAACTTTATCAGGGCTCAAGTTCCACATTTCGGCGATTTCCGTAACGGCATAATGCCGCTCGATGTGCACCGAGGTCTCGATTTGGGATGGTACGGCCATTTCGTGTTAGTGACTCCTGCAGGGTTGAAAGGATCGTCGAATTGGCTCGTTGGCTTCCGAGAGAGCTGAGCAAAGAATCTTCTTGCAATCAGTCGCCAATCGAGCTACGATACCGTAAACATCGTACATCGATGTAGGAGAGTTTGTCAACCATGATGTCGATCCTCAAGAAAAACCCCCGGCATGAGGTTATCTCGATTCGGCTCAGCGAAGACCGCCTCAAGCTTCTGGAGCGCTACCAGAAGGTTCTCAGTGAACAACGGGGACGCGAGGTGTCCTTGGGAGAGGCCGCCTTCCTCGTTATCGAGGAGCGCGTCGAAGGGATGGACCGTGAAACGGCCCGTCATGAAATGCTCAGCGCGCCGACCGCTTCGCTCTATTACATTCGCAAGAAGTGGGAGTCACAGCACACTCTTTCCGCCGCCGAGTGGGATGTTCTCGCGCAGTACGTGCAGATCGGCACAGAGGAAGAAGGTCAGGAGCCGCCACTGCTTTGGCCCGCGATTCCATCCAGAGAGTCATACCTCAAGTTACTCGACGCCTTCGAAGCCGTCTATCAGAACCGTAAGAAGCATGCCTCGAAGCACGCCTGGTATTACTTCGGAAACCTTGGCGGCCACTTCACCGAGGTTAGGCTCTCCGATGATGACGCCGAACAAAGACATCAAGCAGTTCTGAAGCAAATTTCGCATCGCAAGGAGCTCCTGAAGTCGGCGGAGAAATGGCAGAACCCAGGCACAATTGGACGATGCTTCCTAGCCGCCATTAGTGATGAAGGAGTCGAGAGCACTAGACTCGATCAAATCCTTGCCCCGGACTGGCCGACACTCTGGGGCCTCGCCGCTCGGGGTCATTGGGTGCGACATGACCGCCAGCCCGTGCGACCAACGGGTCCAAACGAAGATGATTTTCGCCGCCGAATTATCCTGCCTGATCCGCTCAAGGTCGATGACCTGAAGCTCTCGTTTACGACAACAGCTTGCCCGGAGTTGGGCGTGTATATCGACTTTGGCTCTACGCGCCGTTTCAATTATCTGATTACCCACTACCCTGACTTGGCTGAATTGCGGGCCATGCTCGAAGGATGGTCGGCAAAGCATTCGTGGAGTGGAAGGCACTTCCTTACGACAGTCTCCAAGGAAAAGGGCGGTACGAGGTTTTCGCTTGATCTCCGACAACACGATGTGTCCATCGACTTCACCGAAACTGAGTGGGATGCCCTACGCAAACTATTTCAGAAGGGATTGGCAATCCCGGAGATTCAGCGTTGGTTGCAGGAGTTGCAGTTGGAGTATGGAGAACAGGGTTGATTGCGTGAATCGTTGTCCGAGCCACGTTTTGCGAAGAGCGGTGCCTTCGGCACCGGGAGTTGGACGGACACGCCACCCCAAAATGGGTGCTGCAAAGCGCCGCGCGGCGCTCGCAGGTTAACGTGCTCACGCAACGTGAGTTAGCGAATTGCGAGCGCTGACCGCTACTTTCCGGCGCTCTTCGTTAACTTCTTTGTTTTGTTCGCTCATGTTCGAGCGAATGGTTTTTCTTCGAAGTCCCTTCTGGAGGTCTTGGTCATGCCTGCCGATCAACTGCGGAATCGAACCGTTGGTTCGAAGATGACCGAGAGCGAATACGAACAAGTTGTGGCCGTGGCCGAGCGTGAGGGTTTAACGCTTGGGGAGTGGTGCCGCGAGGTGCTCTTGGCGCATGCGAATTCCAGTGATTTGAAAAAGCCCACCGCCATCGAACAGACCTTGCTTGCCGAGTTCGTAGCGCTGCGGATGATCCTGCTCAATGCTCTCTGCAAACTTGGACAGAAAGTGGAACTGAGCGAGCGCAACTTGCAGGACCTAGCCGAACTTGCCGACCAGGAGAGATTCCGCAGAGCGCAGGAGCGCCTCGCGGAAGCAGTTGCAGGGAGGCAGTCATGAACCAGGAATGGGGTCGAAACAAGCACGCGGGTGTGTGGCCGAATCGCTATGCAGTTTGGACATGGACGGCGGTGTTTTTGTCGCTCGTAAGCGTGGTGCCAATCTGCGCCTACCGCTACACCAAAACGTGGACGCCTTTGCAGCGGTTTTATCTGAAAACGTACATCCGTAGCGGACTCCGAAGCGTGACCAGCTTTGCGAAGAGCGACCGCTATCAAATGCTGACCGTTGTCATGAAGAAAGGCAGCCACTTGGGCCGCCGAAGGTGAGGTGAGGGAGGTTAAGACAGAGAGTGGTGAGACGACGCTCGCACTCACTGACGACGCGGTGAAGATTGGCGACCTTCGCCTTGAACTACAGCAGGTGGAGATCAACAGCGGAAAGCTGCACGAGCTTCTCAGGCCATTGCGTTCTACCAAGATCAGACGCTTATGGACTTTCTGAGGCCCGCTTTGTGGGGCGGCTTGGTGGTGCTTTTGGTTTGCCTAGCGGTAGCGATCCCGAAGGACGCCGCGCGTGCCCGCGAGCGGAGGGAAGGCCGCAGGCTCAAAGGACCAGAGCTTGTTACGCCGCGAATTTTCAATCGCAGGAATCGTTCGAACGGCATCGGCTTCGAGCTGACGGAAAGAACGTTCCTGCAAAAGCTCTTCGGCATTGTGCCGAGCGTGAGACTCCCCATCAACATCGAACCCAATCACATCCTGATTATGGGTGACACCGGCACCGGCAAAAGCACTCTGATTCGAAGAATCATGCAACAGATCGAAGAGCGCGGTGAGACGGCCATCGTCTATGACCCGGCACTCGACTATACGCCTGAGTTCTATCGCCCCGAGCGTGGCGATGCAGTTCTCAATCCGCTCGACCAGCGGATGCCGTACTGGAGTCCCGGAGACGAACTGCGACACCCAGCAGAGGCCCTCACCCTAGCTACATCGTTGTTCCCAGACCGCCGCAACGAGAACCAATTCTTCGTCGAAGGCCCCAGGAAAATCTTCGCCCACCTTCTGACCTTTAGGCCAACACCCGAGCAGATGGCTTGCTGGATGTGCCATGAGGAAGAGATCGACCAGCGCGTGAAAGGCACGCAGTACGCCGCGATGATCGACAAGAAGGCACCGGCACAGCGGAGCGGCATCCTGGCCTCGCTCAACATGGTTGCGGACTCTCTCAAGCTGTTGCCATCAGAAAGCGAAGCGAACGGACGCTGGAGCGCGGCGGAATGGTCGAAGCAGCGGAAGGGATGGCTATTTCTTACGAGCACTTCTGAAACGCGCGAACGGCTCTTGCCCCTTACGAGTTTGTGGCTCGACACGCTTGGTGCTGCGATTGATGAACCAGGGACAGACAAGCTCGCGTAAGGTGTGGTTTGTGCTGGACGAACTGGCGACGTTGCAGCGGTTGCCGCAACTCCACACGGCGGTTACTGAGAACCGTAAATCCAATAGCCCCGTTGTGCTTGGCTTCCAAGGGCGGAGCCAACTGGAGACGCGCTACGGTCATGAGGCCGAGGCCATGCTTTCACAGCCAGCCACCAAGATTTTCCTCCGCACGAGCGAGCCGAACGCGGCGAAGTGGATTTCGGACGCCATCGGAAGAGTCGAGATCGAACGCTTGCGAGAGAGCCGGTCGAGCGGGCAGTTGGGAGGGCAGCGGAGTACGACGAGCTACAACAATGAACGCGACGTTGTGCCGCTAGTGATGGACTCCGAAATCAGTGGCCTTGAAAACCTGCACGGGTATCTCAAAAGCGGAAACCTTGTGGTGCGGATTAGCTTTCCGGTCGTAGAGCTTCCCGCAAAGCATCCGAGGTTCATCCAGCGACCAGCGGAGATCCGCCCGGAAGAGCCGCAGAAAGCAGCAACGGCAGCGGCGGGAGCTGGCGGCGGGCCGGAACAAAAACACACGCAGCAAGAAATCAATCAGGACCGCGAACAGGAATTGAAACGATCCAGTACATGGCAAGGACATTTCTTCCGGTAGGCCAACACCACGATGCTGACCATTTCCAATCCTCTGAGCGCAAGCCAAGCGCTGGCTTATCACGCGGAAGAGTTCTCGAATACACGCGAGAACTATTACACGCAGGGTGATCAAATTCGCGGCGAATGGCACGGAAGGCTTGCCGAACAATGGGGACTGCACGGTGAGGTTGGCGAGGAACACTTCCAACGACTCACGGAAGGTCAGCACCCGATCACCGGTGAGCAGCTCGTCCGCCACAAGGCGGCACGAGAATACGTAAATGAGCATGGCCAAAAGATACGCACGATGGAGCACCGCGCGGGCTGGGACGCCACGTTCTCCGCGCCCAAGAGCGTATCGCTCACGGCGCTTGTAGGCGGGGATGAACGAATTCGCGAGGCGCATCAACAGAGCGTTGCCGTCGCGCTTGATGAACTGGAGCGATACGTACAAGCACGCATCGGCGGGAACCTTCCGGCAGAGACAACGGGGAAATGGGTAGCAGCGAAGTTCGAACACGACAGTGCAAGACCCGTACATGGTTACGCCGCCCCGCAACTGCACACGCACGTAGTTTTTTTCAATCTGACGGAAACGGAAGATGCAGGAACCTACTCGCTGCAACCACGGGAACTCTACAAGACACAGCAGTATGCAACGGCAGTGTACCGTTCGGAGTTAGCCGCTCGGCTCCAAGGAATGGGGTACGAAATCGAACGCGGGAAGAGCGGCCAGCCGGAAATCACAGGCTATTCCGAACAGTATCTCGCAGCATCCAGTCCGCGTCGCCAACAGATCGAAGAGCATCTCTCGAAGGAGAATCAGAGGGGAGCCGACGCGGCACAAATCGCCGCGCACAAGACCCGGCAACCGAAGCTCGAACTTTCACAGGAGGAGATGCAACAGCGTCATCAGCAGATGGCCGAAGCGTTTGGGAATCAGCCAGCGCGTGCGGTAGCAGCAGCCACAGCGAGAGAAACACTGATCGAACAGGATTCACCGCGTACTACTACACAATCTGCCGTCACATTCTCCAAGGAAAGAAATCTGGAGCGAGAGGCCGTCGTCGATGAGCGCGAGTTGTTACGGGACGCGCTGAGGCGTTCGATGGGACAGGCAACGCTCAACGATGTTCGGTCCGAGTTCGAAAGACGAGTAAACGACGGTGAGTTCATCAGAGCAGAGAAGAAACCTAGCTCACCGAGCCGCGCATTCACCACCCAAGAGATGCTGGACTACGAGCGCGACACGATCCAAGTCATGCGCGACGGACAGAACAAGTACGAAGCGCTTGTCAGCTTGGATACGCGCAGAGAGACCGAGAAAGATCATCCCCATCTAAACGAAGGCCAGCGCGCGGCGGTTGAGCGAATCCTTGCAAGTCGGGACCAGGTCACGGCGCTTGAGGGAGTCGCCGGCGCGGGGAAGACAACATCCCTGTCCGCAGTTCGGCAAGCTGCCGAACGGGAGCGTTATGCGGTCGAAGGGTTTGCGCCGACATCGCGCGCCGCACAGAAACTCGCGGAGGCCGGAATTGAATCGAGCACGCTACAGAGGCATCTTGCACAGGGTCAGGAGGAGAACCACGGACAAAAGCGTCTGTACGTCCTAGACGAATCGAGTCTGGCAAGTACAAAGCAGATGAACGAATTTCTCCACCGGCTCAAGGACAACGACCGAGTTTTGTTGGTAGGCGACACACGCCAGCATCAGGCCGTGGAAGCCGGGACACCATATCAGCAGCTACAGGATGCGGGAATTCAGACGGCACGGCTTGATGAGATCGTGCGGCAGAAAAACCCGGCCCTCAAAGAAGTTGTGGAACAGCTCTCGCGCGGCAATGTGCGAGAAGCAATCGAAAAACTAGACGTGCAAGGGCGCGTGCATGAAATCGCGGATCGCGGCGAGCGGCTCAAGGAAATCGCCAAGGAGTACGCGAAGCAGCCGGAAGGAACACTCGTTGTCTCGCCCGACAATCAATCACGCATGGAAATCAACCGGATGATCCATGCGGAAATGCAAAAGACCGGGCGAGTGGACCACGGGGAGAGAAACGTCCGAGTGCTCGCCGCGCGGCAGGAGATCACCGGCGCGGACCGGCAGTGGGCCGAGCAGTATGCGCGGGGAGATGTCGTGCGCTACACCAAGGGGAGCAAAACCAACGGTATTGAAGCGGGAGAATACGCCCGCGTCGAGCAAGTGAACGCGAAGGAAAATGTCGTGACTGTCGCAAAGCAGAGTGGTGAGCGGGTAAGTTACGATCCGCGCCGCCTGCAAGGAGTGACGCTCTATCGCGAAACCGAACGTTCGCTCGCACAGGGCGACCGCATCCAGTTCACCGCGCCAAACCGGGAGCAACACATTGCGAACCGGGAGTTGGGAACAATAGCGAAGATTGACGATACGGGCAACCTGCAAGTGCGCCTCGACTCGGGCCGCACAGTCGCATTCAACATCAGAGAGAATCCGCATCTCGACTATGGCTACGCCGTCACCAGCCATAGCAGCCAGGGACAAACTGCCGACCGCGTACTGGTTCATGTGGACACCGAACAGGCAGGAGAAAAGCTGGTTAATCGCCGGTTGGCGTATGTGGCCGTGTCGCGCGGACGTTACGACGCCCAGCTCTACACCAACGACAAAACGCATTTGACCGAGCAATTGTCGCGCGACGTGTCCCACCGGTCCGCAATCGAACCGAGCCGTGAGTCCGCACCCGCAGCACAGAAGATCGAGCCGCCATCCGCGCGAAGCCAAGTACAGGAACACATACAGACAGTGAGTCAAAGTATCAGCAGATAGACCCGGATTCCCTCCGCTCCCGCCGCCGTCAAGGGTCAAGCCCGCTACGCGGCTCCCTACGTTCGCCCTTGACTGCTTCTACGCTTCGGAAGCATCCCTGCCATGAGAGGCATGGGCCTCTCTGCGCTCAAGTAGCCGCAGGACGTTGACGAGCATTCGCGGTCTTTGGATGCCGCTCTTCTGAATCATCCAGAGTCCCGTTCTTGAATCGCCTTTGCTGCATATAGGAGGCTTCCATGCGTGATCGAAGCCGTTTTCCTGCGCTGTGCAAAACCGCCATTTCTCCCTCATAGGCCGCAAGCCGAAAGGCACGACGCCTTTCCTTCGGCGAGAGTTTGCGTTCCAATTCAGCCGATAAGTCTCCGAAAGCTGTGAATTTTGCTGCAAACAGTTTTCGAATCTCGCGCTTCTCTCCCTTGCTGACCGTAAGAACGTACGCGATATAAGCCGCCAATTATTCGTCGTGGAGCTTCCAGACGATTTTGTCGATTTTTCGTATAGCGGTTTTCAGATGGTGCGTGGGAGGAACAGGTCTTCTCCGTTTCATGACGCCTCTCCCTTTCCGGTTAGCTGTGACTGCGATCTCTTGATGCCCATCGTCTCTATCTCGGAATCGGTTTCATATATTCGCGAATCATTTCGTAGTCGCCGGTCTTCCAGTCGCTGATGTCGGCGCTGACGATGAACAGGTCACAGGCGAAGCGGAGCGAGAACAGGGTTTTGTCCTTGAAACATACATTGACGCAAAGCGTACCGTCTTCAATGGAATGGCTGATGTAATCCACGACTTTTCCATCGACGCCGGGATACCGGCGTCCGGGGGAGCGCAAACGTGCCTTTTGCACCACCAGTGC
Source organism: uncultured Acidobacteriota bacterium (assembly GCA_963735525.1). GTDB lineage: Bacteria > Acidobacteriota > Terriglobia > Acidiferrales > UBA7541 > Acidiferrum. Next base: position 597,714 of record CAVTLQ010000010.1, read on the forward strand.
TTTACGTTTCGCCATTGGTCGTCTCTTTTTCCGGCGTCGGTGTGGCGTTTGTTTGTGGACGGGCGGTTGCACGTCGTGATGGCTTTGAATGGTTCGATTTACGTTTCTTCGTTGTTTTCTGACCCTTGTTCCCTACACGCTTTCGCTTTTTGGCTTGCTCCTCGTCGTAGCGTTCTTCGTCGGACATATCCCAACCGGGCAGGATGACCAGGCGCGGCTGCAATCCCTTTTTCTTGCGCCGCTCCTCGGAGTCTTTGATTTCGAGATAGATGTCGTCCGGGTCTTTGATCTTCTTGTTGTATTCGCGTTGGAATTTGTACGCCCAGGCTGCGTCGTCTTCGACAATCTCGTCGAAGTTATCGAAGAATTCCCGGTTGGCATCCACGCGGGCGCTTTCCACGTCGGCACGGGCGTAGCGGATTATGTCGCTGTGGTAGAGCTTCACCTTCTCCATGCGTTGGAGACCGTGAATGACCTGCTCAAACGCCGCGTTGAGCTCGGTGAGTTCTTGGAAGAGCCGGAGATTCATTTCTGGCCTCCTTCGCGACGAGGCATTTCACTCGCAACATCGCCCGGCGGTTTCGGGTATTGCCGTTCCCATGCCTGTTGCTCCTCGTTGCTGAGGAAGCGCACCCTGGGCGCTTTCCCCTCCACGCGTCGGCCTTCCTCTATAGCCTGCACGTCCTGATAGACCTGCACTTCATCCAACATTCTCTTTTCGTGTTCGCGGTGTCTCTTTGCAAAACGAGCTTCGTCGCGCAGCTCGCTACCCTCAATGTTGTTGCAGAAGCAGCTATTGAGCAGAGCGCGGTGTAGTTCAAGCAGGGTTAGCTTTTCATCGAAATATGCTGGGTTCAAACCTGATTCCGTAGCCCGTTTAAGTCGTTCGAGCCCTCTGACTGCATCGTCTATCCCTCGGTTCACCAAAAGAATTGCTTCGTAGAGATGGGCCTTTTGCATTTGAAATCTCCTCTATTTCTTGCGGCCGCAGTGCCGCTGTTCGGCAATTAATAGGATTGTCGGGGCACACGTCTCCGCCGGAGTCGCGAGCCGACCCAAATGGACACACGGACTCAGTTGGGCAAAACTACGGCGGGGCATGCGCGACGCGCAGAGGGCTGGAGGGTGCGATGGAAACGGAACGGAGCTGGGCGGGTTGCGCCCAAAAGGGGAACCGGATACTTTCTATTGCAGCCATTGTTGCCTCTAATCCAGGCCACTTTGGTCAGGGGCGCGTTGGTGCTAGACACACCGGCGCGTCCCGTTCTTTCACTTGCCTGTTGGTTTCTTCTTACTTGCTTTTCTTGGCCTCTTCTTTTTGTACCGCGTCTTCCTGCCGTTCGCTATCTTCGGCAGAACTTCCCGAACTCGTTGGATGTCGGTATCACTCCAAGCACGAACGCGACCTCTCCCTATGACTTCAACAGGAGGTGCAGAGACCTTCCCGGATGCCATATATCGATGGAGACTCATCACACTAAGGCCGAGCTTCTTAGCAGCTTCACGTGTCGAGTACCGCCTCATTCTGTTAGCATAGATAACAGATAGCTGTGCAATCGTCAAGTCATTGATTCTCATCGAATCCAAGCCTGTGAGCCATGTCCCAAATCTCGCGGGCCTTCATGATTTTCTGTTCGGACAACTTATCGCCATTTGTAAGACGCTTTCCGACATCGTAGCAGTACCACGTGATGTAGCGGTTGAGGTGACGGCTAGCGTATCCCCATCGATTTAACTTCATCCAGTTAGCCGCCATGCCAATCGGTCCGTCTCCCAAGGTCATAGAAGGGATAGGAGGGTTGGTTGACCTCTCACTGAAGTCCGGAAAACTATCGTTCGTTCGTATCTGTGGAGATTTGGCCGGAGGTATGGAACTCAAGTTGCCATTCAAAACGTCGGCTTGGATTGGAATCTCCTCTTGCTCCTCGACGTTTAGACTTAGATCGCCGCCGACCAAGTCTGATTCGGTGGCCTGTGCCTTCAGTTCCTCGAGGACGCTTTCAACACTCGTTCCAGGGTTGGAATAAAAGCGCCGGGTTGAAACTCGACAGACCGTCCAACCGCTTCTTTCAATGATATCTTGGCGTTGATAATCCTCTGGTCGAAGGTCGTTGTCATCGTCATAGTGGAACTCTCCGTCGCATTCGATGGCCAGGCGTCGCCCTTCGCTATCCAGGGCGACCAGATCGATGAAAAACCCCGCGCAGGGAACTTGAGTTAATACCGTCACGCCGCGATTCCTCAGAGCTTCACACACCCTCCTCTCGAATTCACTGTCAAATTTGTCGGTCGTTTCAGGTGAAAGTCGGGACTGTGATTGCTTCTGTATCTCTAGGCTGTGCTCAAGGAAGCTCCGGATCAAGCCCTTCGGAAAAGCATCCGCTGGTCGCGAAATGAAACTGACCACCTTGCGACGAGCCCGAGAAAACGCGACATTCAGTCGCTCTCTCTCCAATTCAATTGCGCGCACGACACCTGGCGAACTGCTCGGTCCAAACCGAAATGAATACAGAATGATGTCGCGTTCATCTCCCTGGAATCCATCTGCGGTCGATGCGGTCAGTCGATGTTCGTGAAGGACCTGTGGGTTGCTTGAGAATGCCTCGTGCAGCAGGTTATTGAGCAAAGTCGCCTGCGCTTCATACGGAGAAATAATTCCAATGTCCAAACCGTCCGCCTCACCGCTAGCAATCAGCCTTTTCACTTCGCTAATTACCGCCTCGGCTTCTACCCGATTGACCTTGCGCTCTGGATCATCATCAGCTCCTATGACCAGGCGTACCTCTGCAACCGGAACAAATCTTCGGGGACGAATCGGCGTGAGAATCCGCAATCGGCTGGCATAAAAGTTTTCGTTTGACCACGTGATAATTGGGGGTTCACAACGGAAATGTTCATTTAAGAACGATGTCGTGTTTGCTCCGGCTTCCGACAGCGACAACAGCGACTCGCGACCGTGGAGAAAATCTGCACGCGGATGCTTGTCTAGCCCGTGTTTGGAGAGGAGCATTCGGACGAGACTATCACTCAAGAACCGAACGTTCGCATTTTTCAGCTGCTGACGATCCCCTACGACGACCAGTCGCTTTGCACGATATGCTAAGTGGAGCGTGGTAGCTTGGTTGCATTGGGATGCTTCATCAACAATGAGATAGTCGAAGAGACCCGGCTGGAGTGGGAAAATTCGCGCCACATCCTCGATGCTCATGATCCAACAAGGGAAGACCTGGAGAAGTCGCTGATACTCAATCTGATCTCGAAGTTGGAGCAGTGAGGGAGTCTTTTTCTTCTTTCTCAAGAGCTGACGTAGTTTCACGATTTGGAATCGAGTAGCGTTGTCTTGCTCAGCTTTCTTGAGGGAAACAAGTCTTGCTCGCCGGATCGCGTCTTCAACTAACGCCTGCCTTACTTTGGACGCGTCTTTAATTCGGCTCGCGATATCGCGTATGTCGTCCGGATTCTTTACAAGGTCCTCTCGAATGAATGCCGACAAACGATGTGCGGCAACCGCAGTCTCTGGATGGTCAAGCCAACTTGCCTTCGTCCCCGCCATGAAGCCTTTTCGGAGCGTTCTGATCGTCCTCGGGAGACTGTTCAATGTTGTCGCTTCGAGAGTGAGTACTTGACTATAGGGACCCGCAAGAACCAGCAGAGTTTCCCACCGAGAGAGTTCGTTGCGAATATGTTCGCTGACTTCCACGCACCTCAACATCTTGTAGAGATACCGCTTCGGTAGCTCCGAGGCCCTTTCAAATTGTGGGTTCTCCGTAACGCGTGCGAATGCGTCCAATCTCGCAAGATGTTTCTCAGTTTCTTGTAACGATTCTATGACTAGAGCTGCCTGTGCATCTGTGGCGAGATCACAGATACAACGCTCAATGATTTGGCGGTGAACCCGGCTCGTGGGGCCTTGCGGCGACGAGCCGAAATTAGCGAGCAGTCGGGCAAACGACAGGCCAACATTGGCATTTTTCGAAAGAAACGCCGTGGTTGAATCGTTCGTTGCCTCCTCCACCGGCATGCCCATTTCTCGCAGTTTCTGTTGGCCTGTGATGAGGGACCTTCGCAAATTCCAAACGCGCACCCATTTGTTCAGTTTCTCTAGGCTGGCCTTTCTTTCTCTGTACGTCACCCCACCAAGCCCAAGTGTAACTAAAGTCTTTCGGCTGGCATGAGCAGCGGGACTCAGATGCCATGACAACCAACTGTCTGACCTGGCATGAAGATTGGTGAGGATTTCCTGAACGGATGAGAGCTGTGAGTCATCGGGACGGAGTGGCAGGTCTCGCGGTGGCGGCCAAATCTCAAGGAGTCGCGACGCATTTTCAGCGCCTCGCTCCGCTTCCTGGAGGACGCTCTGAACTACTCGCGAACCTAGACTCCTTGCCATCCGCAGGGTCTTTTCGGATGACATTGGCTCAACGCCAAGGCCGCGAAGCGAGCTTAGATTCGCAAAAATACTCCCCTTTGTTTTGCAGAGCCAAGTGCACCAATCCGCGAGGCATTTTCGGTCAGCTGCGGATAAAGCTTCCTCTTTGACGAGTTCCCTTACCAAGTCGATCAATATTCGCTGGTCAGCGATGAGTTTTGCCGAATCACGAAAGATCGCAACGACTTCCTGTAGAGCGCTAGAAGACTCGGCGACAGTCGTTGGCTTAGTCCCGAAGTCGCCGAATACTCTTGTCAGGTATTCAAGGTGATTCTTCGCTGACGAGAGCAGCAGCTGCCATTTGGTGAGTGACTCTGCAATGATCTGCTCTGAGTTAAGGGGAATCTGGTCGTCCGGGTGGATACGGTCGTAGTCTCGTATATCATGATACCTTTGGTACGGACCTGTTCGGTCGCGCTCCAGGATTTTGAGTTCGGCGAAACGAACGGTCAGCCTCCCGATCTGAGCTTCATTCTCTAGCAGCTTCGAGAATGCCCGGTCTCGACCTTCCTCTAGTGCCTTCAGTGTTTTCCCCTCAACCGTTGACGAAAACCTATCGAGTTGATTTGCAAGCTGTGAAACGGATTCCTTTTCACCTTTCAAGAGAGACATCGCCAGATAATCAATTTGAGGCAACATCTGCGTGATCACTTCCAACGCCTTATTTTGATGACTGGTTACCAACACGCTGTGCCCACGCGCTGTAAGATGACAAATAAGATTGGTAATTGTTTGAGACTTCCCGGTACCTGGTGGGCCTTGAACCACGAGGAGCTTGGCCCTTTCTGCCTTCCGAGCTGTGACACGCTGAGCTTTGTTGCTCTGCAATGGGAATAGGAGAGGGTCGTTTGTGTTCGTGAGGTCTGAATCCGACGGTTCCTCGATATTTTCTGCGACGTCTGCCAAGAGGGTATCTACAACCGTTTCTCCATTGAGTTCTTCGAGTTTGCCGAGCTCCGTCAGGTCATCCTGCAAAAACGCGCCCGTTCGCTTCGCGTTAACGAGGACGGCAGTCTTGAAAAGAACGCTGCCGGGATTATTGCGACTCTCTAGGGCATCTGCCAACGGCGCTGCATCCCTCGCATCCTTCCTGAGTCCCCTCAATCCTGGTGAAAGCTCGGCCAGGATACGAATCATTTTTTCCAGAGCCTCCTGATCAAATTCCGCCTGATAGAGGAGAGGCAAAAGCTCTCGCCTCAGGGCCGTCGCTTCGTCTTCGGAACCAGTCAGCTTCACGAGGAGGTGGGAATTGAGCGTGGGCGCTTCGAACTGCTTGGCTATGGAAAATGTGCTTTTTACAGGATCGTATTGAACGTCAACAGGGAAGTAAAGCAGAGGAGCGCAGAACTTGATCGAACCATAGCGGCCAGCTACTAGGGGGTACCCGAGAATGGTTTCGCGATTGAAGGGGTCTTGCTGCTGCTTGCGATAGATGGCGATCAATCGAGCCGTGAGAGCAGTCTTTATACTCCGCTCTTCGTCTGCAATCGCGCTTAATGATATTTCGCTTTGGGTCTCGTCGGCTGCCTCTTCAGCTCGACCTGCCAACTCCACCACTTCGCTCACAGCTTCCGGAGAGACTCGCTCCACGCGAAAGCTAATGGCGTCTTGTTCGATTAACACAGACGGGCGAGGAAGATACGGACCGAGATCGACAGTCAATCCGTAGCGAATGTTTGCCCCGAGATCAATGAGGTGACGACCGGACTGATACGATAAGCTCGCGATAATTTCGCGATAGTAGGACGCTAGGGCGCGGAGCTGGTCGATGGGCAACAAGTAGCCCTTCCTTTCCTCCGGGAGATATCCTATTTATATCTCTACTAACCCTCAATAAGCCGCCTGAAGCGCTGCCCGCGTTCCATGTTGAGTAAGACTCGCCGTCGTGGAAGCCGGAAGACTGATCTGCAGGGCCGAGAACGGGAACTTCCCCCTAAGGTTTTTAGGTGCTGATTCGCGTATTCCTATTCTTAAATCTGGCAAAGTGAAGCCGCGTCTTGTTCCCTCGCCAAGAACAGTTTCTGTCACAGTAGGCTGTCACAGCTTGTCACAGTAATTTGTCACAGCTTGTCACAGTAGCGGCTCGTAGTATTTGGTGGGGTCGGTGGGACCGGTGCCGATCTCGCGGACCAGGCCCTTTTCAACGAGCAGTTTGAGATCGCGCTGGAGCGTTCTTCTGTTCATCTTCAGTTTCTCTTCGCATTCTGCCACTGTCGCTTTGCCAGCGGTGAGCAGATAACCGAGAATCGCGACGGGCCGCTCTTTCAATGCGTTCTTCCGGGCTCTCGCCAGAACCCCATCCTTGCGCATGACGTGCTCAGCAGTCATTTGAACGTCGCGCATCTGCGCGCCCAAGCCTTCTGCGAAGTATTCGAGCCAGCCAGTCATGTTCATTCCATGCTCGCGGACACTCTGCAGCGCTTTGTAGTAAGCGGGCCGGTCGCGGTCGTAATACTCGCTGATCGTGAAGAGCCGCTTGAAATCGTAACCTGTTCTGTAGAGGCAAAGAGTCGAAAGCAAGCGGGCTGAACGTCCGTTGCCGTCAACAAAGGGATGAATGTGAACGAGTTGAAACTGCGCAATGCCGGCCACAATGACTGGATGTATTTGTGTGTCCCTTTGCAGCCACGAGACAAAGTCGGTCATCATCTGTGGAACTTCGAGCGGTGGCGGCGGCGTATACGTCTTCTCCCCTGTGCGCAAGTTGACGATGTAATTTTGAATTTTGCGATATTCTCCCGGTGACGCTTTGTTTCCACGCACGCTTTGAACCAGGCGTTTGTGAATCTGGCGTATCAACGCTTCAGTGATCGGCTCGCCGCTCTCCAAGTAGCCTGAAACCAATTCAAACGCCTTCTTGTAGTTGAGGAGCTCTTGCGCATCATCCGGTCTCGCCCCTCGGACCTTTTGGCCCGCGAGAATGCGTTCTGATTGCTCAAGCGTAAGCTGAGTGCCTTCGATATGCGTCGTATAGTGCGCCTCAAGCACAAGGGCGCGCTTCTGCATACCGGTGATCCAGTCCTCGGAAAGTTTGGCCGCGTCTAGAAATCCACGCGCCCGTTCGATCCTCGTCAACTCTGCCGTGATCGAGTTTGTTATCTCAAATTGAGGTGCAAAGCTCATCTTTTGGGACACATCCGACTCAATTGTAGTCTAGCAGTGCCCATCCGACCGCAAGACATAATCCAGAGCTAGGCCAAGCCCAATCGCCGAAGGACGGGAGCAACGCAGCGGGAATAATCGGAGAAGGAGCAGAGTTCCCGCCGCTCTCGCCGCGGTCAAGGGGCAGGCCCGCAGACGCGGCTCCATTAAAGTCGCCCTTGACGGCGGCTTCGCTACGGAATCTTCTGACTGTGGCAGGCGTGGGCCTCTCTGCTCCCAAAACAGGTCCCCATAGCTGAGTCCCCACGGAATTTCTCCACAACGAGCCATGACGTGGCCTAATCCAGTTTAGCGATTCGCTCCTTGTATTTGTTTAACGCGCTGAGCAATTGTGCCATCGACATGTAAGCGAAATCCCAATCTTCCAATTGAAGCCCCAGTCGGCTCGTGTCCCGACGCAGTTCCCGATAAGGCCACACTTGGAAACCGTAGCTGACCCAGCCTGGGTCCATCGGATTGGGCAGAATCGCCGTTTGGCCTTCGCACCTCAGTAGGGATTGTTTGCCTTTGCAGCAACTTTAGCTGCTCCATTCTCCGCTGATATGGATGCAAAGGAAACGAGCACAGAGTCAAAGCCATGCGGGCGATTGGTGGGGTCGTTAAAGCACAGGACTCTTGTCCCATCAGGCATGTCCCATTGCGTCGTGTGTTGAACGAACTGTGCTCCAAAGCCATTCTGCAATGGGATGTCCCGTACTTTGGTCGGTTTGCCATACTTCCCCGTCAGATTCGTAACCTGCTCGCCGACGGTCGTGGGAGCGTCGGCATTCGGCGTAAAGAAAATATCGATTTCCTGAAGCTTTGCGCTGGAAAACTTATAGCTAATGTCCATTGTCGGTGTGCTTGAAGGGCTTGGGAAAGTAGCGGTATTGCCATTAAGAATGTTTGTTATCAGGGCATTCGTCTGTTTCACGAGTTCCTTACAAGGTTCCGCGAAATCAATATTGCCAAGCCGCTGTCCCTTGGCGCGAGCAATGCAGGCATCTAGGGCCGCACCAGATGCAAATGCTGCACGTAAACCGTCCAAGCTGCTCTGTCCGCCGAAAAAATCCACAGCCGACATGCCGATGTAAGAATGATCCTTGAAAAGAGTGCGGACTGGATCAGCTTTCTGTTGATCCCCAACAGTTTCAGTCGCCGCTGGTGGCGCAGACGTGTGCGTCTCTTGCGCCCGTGCAACACCGGGCGAAGTCACCGATGGTATATCGTTTACACTCAGCGCGTTTAGGATTGGGTGTAATTCGCTCTTTTCGCGCCCCTTATCGTCTACATATCGTACGATGAGAAAACCATAGATTGAGCTTGTTTCACCCGATCGATACGCTTTGAAGGACGTGCCAACGGTCAGATCCACTCTTGTCTTTCTAGCAAGATAGGCATCCGAAGTAACCACCCAAACCTGCTGTTGAGCAAGCGGGTTCGCGTTACCTGGGTCGTACAACACAATCGTCGCGGTTGGGATTTCCTGGCCATTGTTATTTGAAACGTGACCGAGGGCGACAACTTTTCCGTCGAGCCATGCTATGGCCTTATTGTTCGCTGTGACGGGCCCGGCGAAAATGGCCAGTAAAGCTATTGCAGGCACAAGTCGAGCTTTGTTCATGCGTTTGTCTCCATGCAGCACCCAAAGGTGATTCACCAGCGTATTCATCGTTTGAAATATGCGTCCGGCCCGAGGAGTCGCGGCGACGGGCCAATTAGCATCACTGTTAATCGCATCCTGACTTGAACGATCTTGCCGCCCCTCCATTGGTTCCGCCTACTTCTCGAATTTGGTAAAGCAGCTCACCCCAGCCACGGCCTTGAGAACGGAACACTCCAACACTTGAGTGCTTCCGGTCGGATCGGGATGTATTTCAACCGAATAACTTTGCCCATTGGCGCAGCCGACACTCCAAAACGCGTCATTCTCATGATCCGTCCCCATGAAAAATGCTCGTGTTCCGAGACACCCTTCCTGAACTGCCTTACCAAGAAAAGCCGCCCGTTCGCTTTCGGTGAAGGCCGCAAGTCTGTCCTGAGCGACATTTCCTGTCTGCCGCCTTCCCTTCGCCACTTTCGGCGCGACGGGAGCGGAGGCCTGCAGAGTCTGGAGCGTGGATGGCTCCGGCGTGGTCTGGGCCGCTGTGTTTGCGGGCGTACCTGTGTTCATCGCGATGCTGATGATGATGATTAGCAGACAGCCAACAATGATTCCGACTGCTATCTTGCCAGTCGGGGTACGGCGGGCAGCAGCGCCGAGAGCGTAAGCGCCGGAATGCGATGCTGGGGCTTGAATTTGCCCACTGCTGACGCCGCGAGTCGCAAGCACTTGCTGCGCCACCGGCGAGCCGAGGGGGATGACCGCAGGACTCCCACAATTCCTGCAAACCTGGGCGACCGTGCTATGTCGCCAAATGGAATAAATCAACCCAGGAAGCAAGAAGAAGCACCACAAGAGAAACTCGGTAAGGATCGATCCCTTCATGTGGCGTTTCGTGCTCCCGACTGTCCCACAGACGGTGCACAACTTCTGGTCCACCATGGAAGCTACGCCTCCTGCTTTCGAATCCGGGGAAATGTGATGCCTAAACCAAGCTAGTGAAATCTATGGTTTGTCCTCCTTCAAATCTCTCTGAGCGGCTAAACGGGTGCAATGGTACTGGTCACCTAAGCGTCACGTTAATTCACAAGGCACAATCGACGAGACGCGGACTGGCTCGGAAATCAGCCCAGGTAGAGTAGAGCTATTAAACTTGAAGTCTTATCCAAAGGGTGGCGCGGATGGCAGTAGAAGTCACTTTCGACCAGTTCAAGACTGAGTGGCTGCAAAGCGTTCGGGCCGATAGCCCGACTTCCGTGCAGCTCGGCAATCGCTTTGCACAGAAAATCATCACGCAATGGTTGGACGTGAACCCCGATACAGACGACATCGTTTATTGCGACGGCTCTGGCGATGGTGGGATCGACGCCGCTTACCTCTACCGCAAGGAAGCCGCAGACAACGATGGGGACGTGCAGAGCGCCGGTGATACGTGGTACCTCATCCAAAGCAAATATGGCAACGCGTTCAGGGGCACGAAGACCCTAATCGAAGAATCTCAAAAAGTCATCGATACTCTTGACGGCAAGCGTACAAAGCTGTCTTCACTCGCCGAAGGAGTGCTATCGCGGATTATCAACTTTCGGCAGAGCGCATCCGATGCCGACCGGATAATCCTAGTGTTCGCTGCCGAAGACGCCCTGTCAGACGAGCAACGGCGAACTCTTGAAGACGTAAAAGCAATGGGCCGGAACCGTCTTGGTCCGGTTTTTGATGTTGAGGCTGTCTCGCTCGAAACGATATTCAAGCGCCTGCTAGACGAGGCAAACGCGAGCGGAAGCAAGCTGTGCGTCCACTTGAAATCGAACTTGGTGGAGAGCGGCCCCGTGCTATTGGTTGGATCAACGCCGCTGACCGCATTGTTCGACTTCCTCAAGCTTTATAAGAAGACTACGCAAGATTTGGATCAACTTTACGAGCGCAACGTAAGGCGATTTCTTGGAGGGCGCGGCAAGGTAAACAAGGCAATGCAAGCGACGTTGCGCAAGAATCCAGAGCAGTTCGGGCTATTCAACAACGGCATTACCATCACCGTCGCAAACTTTATAGCGAAGGATGGTGGCTACGATTTAATCGAGCCATATGTAGTCAATGGCTGTCAGACCACACGGACAATTTGGGAAGTTTGCCAACAGGAGCTTGAGGCAGGCGGTACCGGCACCAATGAAACATTGGAGGCTTGGAAAAAACGCTTCCTGCAGGGCGTGGTCGTGACCAAGATCGTGAAGGTCGGAACCCACGGCGAACCGTTGCTGCAAGAAATTACGCGGTATACAAACAGTCAGAACGCTGTAAAGGAAAAGGATTTCCTTACCCTCACATCGGATTTCCGCTCTTGGGCGAATCAGATGGAAGAGGAACACAACGTGTTCTTGGAAGTGCAGCGCGGCGGTTGGGAATCGCGACGGGCACTTCAGAAACAGCGGCCTGAAATCAAACAGTTTACTCAAGCCGCGAACGCCTTTGACCTGCTCAAAATCTACGGCGCGGGATGGTTTGGCGAGGCGGGCAGTGCCTACGGACGTAACGCGGCGTTCCTTCCCAACGGCGGTGTTTTCAAACGCATTATGAATGGCAACGGCGACAACGGTTTTGGACTTGATGATCTTTACGCAAGCTATCGGCTTCAAGAAGCTGCTGAGGGCTTCAATTTTGGACGTAAGGCGGATAAAGACAAGCCGAGTCGTCGTCAGTCGAAGTTTCTGTTTTACATGACTGTGATCGAACTGCTGAAAGACGTTTTAGTCAGGGCGGGGATGCCAACAGGAACGCGGGATATCACGAAAGCTCTTGTTGCCCTATTTGCGCCTGGCAACGAGACTGCGGCGAAAATTCTACTGCAGAACGGAATCGAGTTGATTGACGGCTATTTGACCCAAGGTACTGACGATTCTGTTCATAATGAACCGCGATTCGTGAACGATTTCAATGCTGACTTGAATGGCTTTATGAAGTGGGAAGGACTCGGCAAGAACGAAGACAATAGTCCACATTATCGTTCCCTCATCGCCGACTATCGGAGACTAATGGGGAGAGCCAAGCCCGGAGAGCACGCCGACCGTGATCTGATTACGGCTGCCGTGAAGACCGGAAATTGCTAGCTGGTCCATCAGGGCGGAGCCACTCGACACGTATATAATGCGAAGATAAATGGCAGCGTACGATGTTTGGTGCACGGTTGCAATGTCGCGAGATTACGGGAGACGAACAATGCCAAGTTCGCCGATCAGTCTGATTCAGTGGCTAACGGAGGACGACGAGCACCGCGAGACGCAAGTCGCGCTTGCACGCTTCGCTGACGAGGTAAACATTCATCACGCCGATGTCTTGACCAGGGTACAAGCCGGAGACGCTCTGCGGACGTGGTTCCGGGACAGTGCCGGGAACGCCCAGTATTGCTTCATCGGTGCCCATGGCGTCACGGATTCGATGGGTGTTGCCATTGGGATCGGTGCGTCAGGCAAAGCCACTGAGTTCGTTGACTGGCAGGAGTTGTGGAATTGGTTTGCGCAAGGTGATCTCCGGGGCGGATTGTGGCTCGGGGCATGTAAGTCCAGCGAAGCTGCTGCGGCGCTTTCACCGTTTCTGACAGGTGTGCAGACGGCCATACCGCACATTTACGGCTTCAGCGATTCCATTTATCCCGCCGAAATCCGGCAGATACTGTTGAAGCTGATTGGGTTCACTAGTATCGACAACCCTCCTTGGCTCGACGAGGAACTTGAGCAACTCCGCGCTGCCGTGCCAGGCACAAAGATTGAGCTGTTCTATCCGGCGTCCACTAAGAGCGGGACCCGGGAATACGTGAATGTGGACGACATGCTGGAGAGGGTCGGCCTGACATTCCGCCAGTTGCTGGAACAGAAAGGATCGCGGCATGGCCGCTAGGAGTTTTGGTAACCCCTCCGCGTCAGTGCGGGGAAGTCATCACAACAAGAGCAAAAAAGACACTACCAATTATTTCAATCCGTGTACCCGCCGTGTACCTCACTTGGGCGAATTAGCTGTTTTTGGCGTTTTTCGCGTTTAATGGAATCAATAACTTACGCGCTGTCAGCGTCGCTTTTAGTTCGATCCCCACCGCCCCTACCAACCATCCTTTTTCCCAGCAACAACTTAGCGATTTCTCGCGGCGGCAAAAGGCGGCAATAAGAGCCTCACGGGTGGCACCGATGGCTCCGGGCACCAATTGTCCAACGCGGGTTCAACTCCATCGAGATTGACGTAGAGGTTTTTTAGGTCAAAGTTCGTCCGCCAGGCCATATGACCTAGGTTCTTGCAAGGCGTTGTATGAGATCGACAAAACGCGTACCCTTCTGCAAGAGTACGTAGCGATTTTGATAGTCCGCCATGATGTTTAGGTTGTTCGGTGGCGGGATGCGAGACACGAGTCCATAGCTTTCCAGCTTGCTGAAGATGCTCTCCAACTCAGGCACGACGCGCGTGCCCCACGAACACTGCTCCCATCGCATGTGCGCATCGTATCTGGGAATCCGGCCTTGCGCTCTTACGGCATCACCTTCAATTCTCACCAATTCGCGCAGAGGTTCAATGTCGCGGTCGCTCAATTCCATCGCTACGCGCATGAGTTCTTCAACCTCGTCGGCATCTGTCGGTTTCGGTTCAACGACCGCGTTAGCGAGGATTAAACCGATGCGTTCCACGCGCTCTTTGGCTCGCGTGTTCTCAGCTTTTCGAGCAGCGTCCAACAGCAATTCTTTTGAAACGTCCTCACGTGCTTGGGCTTCTTGCTCAGTTAGGGTCTTGTGGAACTGCTCCAGTTTTTTCGCGTGCTTAAGAATCTCTTTCGCACACGTTTCCAGCAGCAAACGGATTCGTTCTATCGAATCAGCGGCGAGATGGCCTTTGAGCTTCTCAGCAATCTTGTTGAAAGGCCACACCAGAGGCGCGAGCGACACAAGGTCCAGAATCTTTTTCGTCACCGGAGACGTTGAAAGGTCTTCCATCTCGAATTGCTTTTCGAGTGCGCGGATTGGGTTGTCATCTATTGGCACGGCCCAAAGATAGCACGCGCCTGTCGCAATGATTCGCCAATATGTGAACCTCATCACAGATTGTTCCTCGTTGCCGTCCAGAGGGGCCGGGCCTTCGGGTTCGGCCCTTTTTGTTGTACAGTTCTTCATCAAATGCATCAAATCACCTACTCCATCACGCTTTCGGACCTGGCCGCGACGATTGGTATGGTCCTCGGCACTGCTGGCTTTGTAATGAGCTTGATGAACTACTTGAGAGACCGGCCAAACGTGAAGGTAACTCTAAAGTGGGACATGACGAGCATTCGCAATGGACAACTTGACGGCGTGGTGAGAGTTGTGAACGTTGGTCGACGGCCAGTCTTCATCAGCATCGTTGCTCTCCAGGTACCGAAGGGGTTCAAACACACGCACCTCGTCCTTAAAGAATCGATTCCAGGTGAAAAACTATCGGAAGGGGATAAACCGGCAGGCTTCCTGGTGAACTACGAAGGGTTAAAGCAGTACGCTGGAAAATGGCGCGAAGTACGTGGGTACGCCGAAGACAGTGCAGGCGGCAAGTATCTTTCGGAACGGCTGCCCGAATCCGATATCCCCTCTTGGGCCAAAGTAGGATGACGGAGGTTTACATGAGCCGCTGCTTAGCCACCATCAGTCTTTGCGTTTCGTTGGTATTGGCGACCGCTAGTAGTGCAAAGGAAAAGCAGCGCCAGTGGCAGACCGGGAAGGTTCCTCGACACTAATCGCGAAAGGACCTATGCGGGAACCGTAGGGAACGCGTCAGGCACCGCAACCACGTCAGGCGATACAACGTATGGTTCAACAAGCGGAAACTCGACGGCGGTGTATCGCGTATATGAGACCTATCTTATTGAAGCGGGGGATTACGTCTACGAATGCCAGGAGCACATTAAGTGGAGGTGGTCCAAGCCTGCTGCTTTGACGGTCAATGGTCCCGTCCAGTTTGCGATTGAGAAGGACCGCATCTACATCAAGAGCGAAGATGGCAGAGAGCATGAAACAAAAATCATCAAAAAGATTTTGAAGCCCAAACAGCCGCCCGCAAGCCACTGATGTTTATTTGCGGGTGATTCCTAGCGGTGAGTTTCATGGAAAATCTGGTAAGCGTCCAAGAATTCTTTTCTTGCTGCTCGTTCTTGAGTTGCTTCTTCGTCAGTCAGCATATTGTGTTCGCGTCGGTTATCAGCCACTTTTTTGGCGTCCCGATAAGCGCATGTCTTGTCGAATAACGCCTTGAAATCCGAGGACAGGTACTTGCCATTCCCGGCGTTCATGTTCACGCCCCAAGCGTTCACGACATCTTGCGCTAACTGGTCCGCATCCAACTCTTTTTGAGCCTGCATTTCGCTCTCCCGGCGGATACGTCTACCGCACGAACTTTATTTTACTATAAGCGAACAGTCCATGCACAGTTTCGCTTCACGGTTAGTGGCTTTGGTCGCAGCGCGGAAACACGTCGCAAGACTCGAACGGTGAACCCGAGGTCCGGGATTGGCTGTTCGAGCTCACGCCTCTTCGTTGTAGGTATACTCGGGACCGTCGGTAGTCGCGGTCCCCGAAAATCCAACGCTCTAGATGGTTCATTCCCAAGCCCGACCATCCGCGAGGAGTTTCAGAATGCACCAGAATCCCATACCTAGGCTTGAAGTAAAGACGGAGGACCATGCGGTCAAAATTCAGCGGAAGGCAGCAGCACAGCGTGTAATAGACTACTTTGGTCTATCCCTGCCAGGTTCTAGGTTGCTCTGCTTCTTGGACGAGGTAGGCTCGTCCCCCGTTAGAGACGACCTTGGCCCCGCAAATCGTGCACTGTATGCACCTATCCACGACATTGCAGATTTGGAAGGATGGCCGAATTGCGTTAGGAATTGCATCTACCCAAGCGACCCCTATGGCGGTCGTGCTCGCGTTGTCGACGACTTTGTTTATCTGCGCGGGAGTACTTGCGTCGATGACGTGGGTTTGACAATGTCGTTAGCCCATGAACTCCAGCACGCCATTCAACACTCCAAGGCGCGGGAATTGTGGGCCGTGAATGGTCTCGTGGCCAACGATTTAAGCCCGGAGACTATCCAGGACTTGGGACTGGAGTGGGCTGATATTCCAATTGAAGTTGACGCAAGAATCGTTTCCAAGCGTGTTGCGGAATGTTTCTTTGGTGAGCCGCGCGTCAGGCAACACATCGACAAGAAAATTGCTCAACCCGCCACGGAAGCCGACCGTAGAGACTGGCAATTTATCCGCACGTTGATGCCTTCGATGGCGGTCGACCTCGCTGGCGAAACTCAACGGCTTCTTGAGCGAGTAAAGGACTACAGGTCCGAGCTCGAAGCTAGGCTGCATGAAAAGAGGCAGAACCCAGACTACACCGACATTGACCTGGACGCCTTTTTCATCCCGCCGCGCACAGCCGAGTGACACCAACTACTTCGCCCATGTCATATACTTTTTGTTCCCGGCCCCTACTCAGGCACAAGCGAGTAGGGGCCGATGAATCGTTCGCCGTTGAAGTGAATCAAGTGCGACGGAGCGTCGGCAACCCATACCTCGGTTTCCCATGCGATTTCGCCCAGATAGCGGCCCATGATGGCGCGCGTCGGGAACGCAGTGACGTAGACCAAGCCAGCCTTTGATCCCGCAAACAATTTGGCGAGTTCTGCATGGCGCTTACCATCGACTGGCCCGTGACTGGTGACTGACTCCACGAGCACGAGCCATTCGCGTTTTGGATCGAATAGCACCACGTCCGGCATCTTGCCATGTGCATCGACGTTCACGCCAAGTTTGGCGAGCAACACCGCGTCGAAATAACCCCACTTTTCGCCGGTGTCCCCGGCATAGATCAATTCGGCTCCGGGCACAAAGCGCGGCGCAAAATTCTCGATGATCGCTCGAATCAATTCGCTATGCTCACCTGGGCTTAGGTTGATTTTCTGGCCGGGTGCTATCTGCACCGGAATGAGATTCTGTTTTCGCTCCCGAGCGTACCTCGCAGCCAGCGTTTGTCGTTCGGCGAGATAGGCCGTCAGGTTTTTATGCCAGGCTCGCGTGTCGAAGGATCGTAGCAGCGTCAACGCAGCAGGTTCAATCTGGTAGACGGCAGCCGGGCTGTTCACTGGCCGATCAGGTTTATCGGGATTGTAAAGAGCAATTCCCGCATCAACGAATTGATGCATAGTCTGGCGCCGTACTGTTTCGCGCGTGTTCGGCGCATAGATTTTCTTGTGGTGGTCACGAATCCAATCCATGATCGGCGTGATGCCCATCAAGGGATTTTCCGCTTGTGCCCACTCTTTCTTGGGCGTGAGGTTCAGCAGGGCTAGCAAGCAGAGCGCGGATCGTTCGTTTTGCTGCGCTCGCGGCAATCCGAGAGAGATGAGAATCTTATGCGCGTTCTTGATATGTTCGCGTGCGCTCATCCGGCGAGCTTCTGAAGTTGATCATCCATCATGCTTTGCGTTAGAGCGCCCTGAGACTGCGCCCATGCACCCAAGGCGCTCAAGGTCTTCCGGTCGGGATACTTCATAAGGCGAAGATCGGTGGCATTAACCTGAGTGTGTCCATTGAAGCGGCGGAAGTTATCATCGACAGCCGTCGTGTTGAGAAATGACGCCAGACCATATGCGATCGATTCCGGTAGACCGTGCTTGTCCTCGTGAAATACGTTCAAGTGGTTCTCGAAACCAAGCATCGTTGCGCCTGGGAACCTGTCGGGTCTGACCACACTGGCGACGATGCGGCGTGGTTCCTCCTTCGAGGAAAAACGGCGTACCACTGTGTAAAAGCCATTCGGATACAACCATTTCTTGGTTTCACTGTTGAGTTTGATCGCGTTACCCCTCTTGATATCGTCTTTAGGCCATTCGGTGGTTTGCCCGCTGAAATGCCCAGGATAGAGCAGGGGAACAGCGTCTTTCGTGGGATGTTGCTGGATGTGTTCGAGCAAACGAAAATCGACCACGGGGCCTGTTGAGACTCCAATCTCGATTTCGGGCAAAGAAAAGCGGACGCCTTCGGACAATTCTAGAGCATTGTGCCCAAGGGACGTTGGGACATGAATAAATTTCTCAGGGTCGGAGGGAAACACGATCCTGTCGAAGGGTTGCTCATGCGTGGCAAGGTCGGCAAAGCTGTCGTCCGTCGAATTTGAAACCGTTACGTTGCCCTGGATGCCACTGCGTTCAAGTCGGATGATGACGTTTTCCTGCAGTACGTCGTCGTCCCTGAAAGCCTTCGTTCTTGAGACGAATAGGTGCATGTGCCGCAAAGCGGCATGGTGCAAAATAAATTCGCGGAACGGCCGATAGTAAGGGCCGTTGCAAAAGCTGCGCGGAATGATCGCCACAAGCTGGCCGTTGGGTTTCATCAAGGCCAGCGCCAGGGCCACAAACGCAGAATAGAGATTGACCGTTTCAATTCCGGCTTGGCGCAAGATCAAGCGATGATCCGAGGCGCTGTTGATCTTCTTGTAAGGCGGATTCAGAATCGCGTGTGTGAATCGCCGCGCGCCCAGGGTTTGAAGCGTCGCGACTCGAATAAAATCATCCGAAAAGACTTGATAGCGGACGGGTGAGCGTTTCGCGTAGCTTGCCAGTACTGTTTCCAGATGATTCCGCAATATGGCGTCGATCTCGTAGGCCTCAACTTCCACGCTCTCAAAAGCTAGTCCGTCGGCGGAAGTCCACCGATCAAGGAAGGCGCATGAGAGGGCACCGACACCGGCTCCGGCATCGAGCAATCGGCAATCTCGAAGCGTAGTTGCCGGAAACAAGGACGCCATAAAACGCGCCACGGGCGCGGGCGTCATGAATTGGCCTAATTCGGATTTCCGTTTGGGCGCGATCTTTGGCGCAATTTTCTGGCGAACATTATCAGCGTGGGGGAGGAGTTCGATTGCCATAATATGCCCCGGGGGGCTAGTCATACCTAGGAATATAGAGCACTTTGAACCAGCAGCAAAGTCCCCTTTGCATGGCCGATTCGCTCTTGGCGACGTGGCCTCTCTCCAACTACATTTGAGTGGTGACGGTCCCGCTCGGCTTCTGCGATCTCGAAGTACAAATTGACCGCGAAAAACATGGGAAGAGCATTCGTTTTGTTCCCGATTGCAGCGAAAATGAAGTTCGCTGGAGTGAGCCGAATCTAGCCTTCGGCTATTAGAGTCAATCCCTCTTCGCGGAGAAATAGGCAGTAGGACGCCACCCTTTGGGTAGAACTGGTGCACAACTTTGGGGAATAACCGTTACCTCGTCACCTCCTGGGACACCATTCCATTTTAGATATTTCTCACAGAGAACGCCTAACCTCTTTGCCCAAGGAAAAATCTCTTGTGCAATGGAAAGAACTGCCTCAAGTTTGGGTTGTCGGGATGGCGCTTCATTGCAGCGAGAAAACTCTCGTGACCATGATCCAAGCCATACCGCGTATCCGAACCATTTCTCGACAATCGGATCGTACTTTTGTAGAGCGTCCTTCCAAGGATGGCGTTCCTTGAAGCGATTGCACAGGCTACGCACGATTTGGGAACTCCGTACGAGGTCACGCGGCACGCCATCTTTTGGTGGTCGCCCACGTTTGGAATTCCCGATTCTAGTCCCCAATAGTTCAGCGACCTCTGATGTAGCTTCTTTGTCCGTCATTCCCGAATGTTTAAGAAGTTCGACAGCGGCGTAGATTCTCTCCACTCGGTCAGTTCCTCGACGCCAACTGGATGTTCCGCTGTAAGAGACAAACATTCCCGCAATCGGTGTTTTGGGGTGCCCCCCTCTAACAACGGAGCCAGATCTCCTTGCTTCATCGCAGAGAATAATTT
The DNA here is from genome assembly GCA_963735525.1 of uncultured Acidobacteriota bacterium. Taxonomy (GTDB): domain Bacteria; phylum Acidobacteriota; class Terriglobia; order Acidiferrales; family UBA7541; genus Acidiferrum. The sequence continues at coordinate 617,714 of CAVTLQ010000010.1, forward strand.
GGGCCAACGCCACTGCCTGTTCAACCGTCAGCGAGGGCAAAGATGTGTAACCTTGTCCTAGGATGAAGACAGGAATGCAAGCCATCCGCGCGCCTAATATACGGCGACCCCCTTTCGCATATCCCCTCAGAAGTGTAAACACTGTTAGGGGCAATCGCAACGAATTTGGAGATATCAAAATATGGATAACGAACAAAGGACAATATTGTCGCGCATCGCTAGCCGCCTGCTAAATCTCCGAGCAGGAACTCCGATCACACATCTGCGGAAAACTCTTGGATCACGCAGGACTCTCCTGGATGAGTTGCTGACAAAAGATTTTCTGAGGATAGTCGGCGGCCTGTACTTGCCCACCTTTCGCGGCATCGAGAATCTCGAAGAGGACATACGCAGGGTTGTCCGGGAGAATATTGGGTGCGTATTGGGAGCACTCCAGGGTTTGTACAGAGAAAGTCTGGATCATCAATATACGTTTGGCTTTGACGCTGTCATTGAGAAAGCAAATGCTGTCGAACCGACTTTTGATGCAAACGACGGTCTTCCCGCGCTCCTGCTTGGTGAGCAATTTGGCTACCACTACTTCCAGAGCGGTATTCGCGAACACCAGGAACATTTGACAGTCGAAACCATAACGGTACATGAAAAGATTCTCGACTTCGCTTCAGTCGACGCCTCCTGGGCCGCTATCATTGCCCAAGATGAAGCATACCGAATCCGCGTATTGAGCGGGGCGGCGCAAGTGCATGCTGTCGGGGTTCCGATAAGTGTCTCCGATTTGCCTCCCATGAATTTTACGTTCATGCAAAACACGAACTTGGCAAAGATCGTTCAGCGCGATTATGGTGAGCTACAGCGCGTAAGAGGTGTGGACGCAGCTAAGTCAAGGTATGTGCTATGCGGCGGCATAATCGAGGGTTTGTTACTCGATGTTCTTCTCCGCGATGAAGGCAAGACAAAAACCGCTAAGAAGGCCCCCAAGTTGAAGGGAGGCGTTAACGTGAAACCTCTGGCCGACTGGAACCTCGGGGAGTTATTAGACGTGGCGCTTGAACTGAACAGGATCGAAACAGACGCTGAGCAATTCAGCCACGGTGTTCGCAATTATCGAAACTTGATTCATCCAGGCAAGGAAATGCAGTCAAATCAGAAAGTTGCGCTTGAAGAAGCGGACATAGCCGAGAAAGTAGTGGAAATCATAATTAGAGAATTGAGGCAGCAATTCATTCCTTGAATTCAAGCTCGCGATTACTACCTAGCTCTTTTAAAATCGAACACATCTCGAGGTCGAAAACTGACTTCGCGGTTGCGTTCAAAGCTATCGAAAGGCCGCGAATGCTCGCCAACGTTGGGCGGCTGCCTGAGCGCAGAGAGGCCCATGCCTCTCATAGTCGGGGCAATCCCGCAGCGAAACCGCAGTCAAGGGCGACGGTAGGAGCCGCGTAGCGGTCATGACCCTTGACAGCGGTGAGAGCAGAGGGAATCCGGCCCTATCTGCTGATGCTGTGGCCTTCTGCCTGCGTGTGTCCATGTGCTTGGCTTGACGCGGAAGATCGCTCGATCTGGTGCCCTGGTGGCTGTTGCGCGTGGTGCGGTTCCATCGCAGATCGGTGTGACACGTCGCGCCCTAGTCCTTCAGCAAGACTGGTTTTGTCGTTCGTGTAGATTTGCGCGTCGTAGCGGCCCCGCGAGATAGCCACATACGCCAAGCGGCGATTCACGAGCTTTTCTCCAGCCTTTTCGGTGTCGATGTGAATGAGTACGCGGTCGGCGGTTTGCCCCTGGCTGCTGTGGCTGGTGACGGTATAGCCGTAGTCGAGATGCGGATTCTCTTTGATGTTGAATGCGACGGTGCGGCCCGAGTCGAGACGCAGTTGCAGGTTACCGCTGTGCGCGATCTTTTCGATGGTGCCAAGCTCGCGGTTGGCGATGTGCTGCTCTCGATTCGGAGCGGTAAACTGTACCCGGTCTCCTTCCGCAAAGCTACGTTCCGTTTCCCGGTACAGCGTCACACCATGTAACCGGCGCGGATCGTAGCTCACTTGCTCGCCATTCTCGCGCTTGACCGCCACTAGATTTTCTTTTTCATTCGCGCGCTCGACGCGGGCATACTCTCCGGCCTCGATGCCGTGCGTCTTGCTGCCTCTCGTGTAGCGCACCACGTCGCCCACCTCGTATTGCGCGGCCCACTGCCGGTCCGCGCCAGTGACCTCCTGCCGCGCAACGAGCACACGCTGTTTATATTCGTGCGTGTCCACCTGGCCTCCCGTTTGCATTTCTTGGCGGATAACCTGATTGATTGCTCTGCGCGATTCGTTGTCGGGCGACACCACCAGCGTGCCTTCCGGTTTGGCTGCGTACTCGCGTGCGATTTCCTTTAGCCGCTCGTCGCGGTCCGGGATTTCATGCACGCGGCCCTGCGCGTCGAGTCGCTCGATTGCTTCTCGCACATTGCCACGCGAGAGTTGCTCCACCACTTCTTTGAGTGCCGGGTCTTTCTGCCGCACGATCTCATCAAGCCGGGCCGTCGCGATCCCCGCTTCTTGGAGCTGCTGATACGGTCGGCCCGCTTCGACCGCTTCATGCTGGCGTGTGTCACCTACCAGCAGCACGCGGTGGTTTGCCTTTAGCCGATGGAGGAACTCATTCATCTGCTTCGTGCTCGCCAGACTCGATTCGTCGAGAACGTAGAGGCGTTTTTGCCCGTCGCGCGGCTCTTCGTTCCGTGTCAGATGCCGCTGCAACGTGCTCGATTCGATTCCCGCTTCTGCGAGTGTTTGCGCCGCGCGTGATGTCGGCGCGAAGCCTTCGACTTTATAACCCTCTCGCTCGGCAGCTTCGCGGATCGCACCTAAAGAGGTAGTTTTCCCCGCGCCGGCGACGCCTTCAAGCGCCGTCACCTGATCGCGGCTCGAAAGGATTTGCTGGACCGCAGAGCGCTGGCTCTCGCTCAAATGCGAGTGGTCATGCTCGATCTCTCGGCGTGTCTCGAACCTCGCGATTGGTTCGTGTTGGTTCTGCCCCGCGCGCATCGCATGGATGGTGTCGCGTTCGTAGTCGATCATCTCGCTTGTGGTGAACGCGCGGCCTAGCCCGCGATTGTCGGTCTCGATGAACTCACCGGACTGCACACGTTTCTCGAACTCGGCTTTGACTTCCGCAACCGTGGCGTCACCCATTGAACGTTTGAGCGCGTCCCTCAGCAGCTCGCGCTCATCGGCCACGGCTTCACGCTCCAGATTTTTCTCTCTTGAGTAGGTGACGGCCTGGCCGATGGCTTTCGCTTCGGGCGCTTGCTGTAATCGCTCTCCGTGCTCTCGCGCCGCTTTGACAACCCGCTCTGGTTGATCGCCGAACTGGACGGCCATTTCTTTGTGTCGCTGCTGCATCTCTTCGTGTGAGAGTTCGAGCTTTCCTTCTCGTGTCTGGTGCGCGGCAATCTGTGCCGCGCCTGCTCCTCGCTGGTTTTCTTTTGCGAGATGTTCCTCGATCTGCTGGCGGCGCGGACTCGATGCCTCCAGATACTCTTTGCTGTAGCCTTTGATTTCCGGCTGGCTGCTCTCACCGCGCTCGATTTCATAGCCAAGTCCTTTCAACCGATGGGCCAGTTCCGAGCGATACACTGCCGTCGCATACTGCTGCGTCTTGTAGAGTTCCCGCGGCTGTAGCGCGCGTGCCTCTCCGTCGTCGGTCTCGGTGAGATTGAAGAAAACGGCGTGCGTATGCAATTGCGGTGCGGCATAGCCATTCACGGGTCTTGCGCTGTCGTGCTCGAACTTCGCCGCTATCCATTTGCCGGTCGTCTCTGCCGGAAGATTCCCGCCGATGCGGGCCTGGACATATCGCTCTAGCTCGTCAAGTGCGACGCCAACGCTTTCTCGATGCGCTTCTCGGACACGATCATCTCGACCTACCAGGGCGGTCAACGATATGCTCTTCGGGGCTGAAAACGTCGCGTCCCATCCTGCGCGGTGTTCCATCGCGCTTACCTTCTCGCCGCGCCTGTTCATGTATTCTCTGGCCGCTTGGCGGCGGATTAGTTGCTCCGCAGTGATCGGGTGTTGTCCTTCCGAGAGCCGCTGGAAGTGCTCTTCACGAACCTCGCCGCGCAGCCCCCACTGCTCGGCGAGCCTTCCGTGCCACTCCCCGCGAATCTGGTCCGTGTCGGTGTAGTAGTTCTCGCGGGCGTTGCCAAACTCTTCCGCGTGATACGACCGTGCCTGACCTGCGCTCAGTGGTTTGGAGATAGTCAGCATGTGTTGGCCTACTCGAAAAAGTCTCTCTGCCTCTGCCCTGGCTCTCGCTGTATTTTCTGGTCGGCACTTTGTTGCTGTTCATTTGGTACGAGTTTCTGCGCCGAAGCTCCATCCCCCGATGGCTTGCCCGCTCCTGCCGCGGCTGCCGCAACCTTCGGCGGTTCCTCGGGTGGCTGCTGTGCCGGGCGCTCGATGTATTGCCGCTCTTTGCTTTCAAGCTCGATGTACGGGAGACTCATCCGCGCCACGAGATTTCCGCACTTGAGATAACCGTGCATCTTTTCAAGGCCGCTGATCTCGCTTGCCATCACTAGCGGCCTGATCTCGCGTTCGAGGTTATAGCCCTTCGACTTGCGCGATTGTGGGAACTGCTCATTTGTGCGGCTCTCCCGTATCCGCTCGATTTCTTGTTCTCCGATGGTGTCGCTAATCCATTTCGCTGCGTGCGGCTCGCTCGTGCACAGGAAGATTTTCGTTGACGGCTGGGACATCATCGCCTCCGCTTCGTGCCCATAACGCACTTCCAATTGGCTGCGTCCCTGAAAACCCAGCCCCACCGGATTGTTGGACTTGCGGTTTTCCGTGATCGCCGTGTGAAGCTGCGGCAGTCGCTGCAAGGTCGCCAACTCGTCGAGGATGAACCAAACCGGACGCGGACTCATGCGGCCTTGATTCATCAAGCGCAGCACGAGCATGTCCAGCCACAAACTGATGAGCGGCGCGAGGCGCTTCCGGGTGTCCGGTGCGCTCGTCAGGAAGAGCCAGCCCCTCCGCTCCTTGGACCATTCGAGCGTGCTCCAACGCCCCTTTGTCTCCGCTTCACTCGGCAGCAGCCTCATGGCGTCGGCTACCATGCTCAGCGAACCAAGCACGCCATTGCGTTGTGGTGGCGAATCCCGGTCGATCATCGCCGCGTACTCTGTCCCTTTCACTCTCCGATCGATCTCTTCCGGGTGCGACATCCACGACACCAACTCTTGCGGCGTCGGATGGAAGCTGAGCAAGTGCGCAAAGATTTTTCGCGGGGCCTCTACGAAAAACGAATTCTCGTTGTGCCGGTCGGGAAACAGCGACGCGGCCAATGTGAGAGCGTCGGCCCCCTGCCGCAGCTCGTCTCCCGGAGTCCAGTAAGGCATCCGCTGGTCCAGGGGATTGAGAATCAAATCGCCGCGCGACGGAGTAAGAAAGTAAGGTACGTAGTCGGCTGGCGTCGCCGGATCGTACACGATGGCCGTTTCACCACGCTCCTCGATCTGCAATAGGATTTGCCGGATGAGCGCACTCTTGCCTTTGCCCGAATCACCCATAACTAGAATGTGGCTCGATTCAATCTCGCGCGGCAGACGCAGCCAAGCTTTCCTGCGGAGTATTTTTTGCTTGAAGCTCTGCTGCTGCAAGAAGCCGATACCGTCTGAACGGTTGCGGCGATTGAACGCACGCGCCGTCACAAGCTCCGGTCCTTTCAGCCGACGTCCATGTTTGCGCATTCTCTTGCGTGCCGAGTCCATCGGGATCGCCACGACGAGACCCACGAGCAACACACCCAAGCCGCCCCACAGCGCCGGTTCCGCCAGATCGGTGAGCGTCTGGTCCTGGTAAATCCAGTGGCCCAGGAATTCATGCAGCTTCGCATTGTCATAGCGTGCGCGCTGCCATTCGAGCTTCAAGTCCCCTGTCTTCATCGCTGCTTCTGTCAGCGTGAACGTGCTCTCGCCCTTCTGAGTCACGAACGGCACCACTTCGTTGTCGAGCGCCATCCGCGTACCTTTCCGCGTCACCGCCATCAATAGCGTGTACCAGCCGTCCGTGCGGAAGGCTCCTGCTACCGGCGTGCCTACGTAGGCCGTCAGATAGTGCTGTTGGAGCGGAGTCCACACGCGCATGTAGCGGTAACCAGCGACAGCGAACACACTGAGCAGAGCAACGCAGAACACTCCGATAGTCCATACCGCCTTGTCGCTTGGAAACTCGCCTGCATCATCCTCTCGGCCCCACCTCTGTTTCATGGCACACCCCCTGTTGCTGCTTCCGCGAGGCGCTGTCGCGCCTTGCTCAACTTGTTTTGGTCCGCCCGCTCGATGAGCTGCTGCATCTCCTCGGCGGTCAGCGTTCGCCCTCGGGATACGGCGAAGTGGACGTTTAGCAGAATGGTTCGCAACGCCAAGACTTCGGCCAGGACGGTTTGCTCGCTTGAATTGGGCTTGGTTGCGTTCAGCAGAACATCGCGCGCCCACTCGCTGATCGTCTGTCCGCCTGCGAGGGCTTCAAACTGGGCGTATTCCTCGTCGGTGACTTTGGTGCTGATGGATTTGGTTCGAAGGGAGGGCATGGTATTCACCCCTTAAAATCAACAAGTTCCCATACGGGAACCAAGAGTTGCCGCGCGGCGCTTCATTTATCTGGCTTGCCGCAAGCCACTGGATTTTCAGCAAGTTCCCCTATAGCAACCTTGGTTGCTCTGCGGCACCCGTTTGGGGGTGACGTGTCAGTCCAACTCCCGGTGCCGAAGGCACCGCTCTGCTCTTGGTCGGCCAGAGGCCGACGATGCGGCCACCTAGCGGCGTCCGGTTCGGCTACGGCGAAGCAGAAGAGCATCACAGCTCACCGTATTCCAATGTCAGCGCGTCCCATGCCATGCGTATTTCCGAGAGTTCCCACGCGCGGCGAAACAGAGCATGCACGGCTCGCCACTCCTTCTCGGAGAAGCCGAAAGTGATGCCATTTGTGTTGGCGCGGAACCAGTAGTCCTTACCCTTGCCGTCTTCCGACGCCGCGACGTAACCGAAAAAGTGCTCGGCTTCCCAGCGGGGGATCGGGCTATCCGAGGCCAGGGCGGCTAACAGTGCACGAAACTCCGTGATCTTGGGATAGCCGTTAAGCGGATACATCGGACCGCGGGGACCGGGGAAACTCAGGAGCAGAGAGAGGTCGTTGCCCTCGCCACGCGCAAATGAGAGCGTGTAATCTCCCTCTTTGATGGATGGTATCGGAGGCTGATAGAAGGAATCCTGACTCGCAGACTTCGCTCGGAGCGGTTCTCCCGTGAGGAAGTAGTGGCCTCGTGCGGCGAGCCGCCAAAGCACCGGCCAGAAGGGGCGGAGTGCGCGGCCTACGGTGTCCGCCGCCGGAAGCTTTTCGTCCTCCAGCAAGATGTGCAGATTGCGGGCAGCGAAGAACGATTCTACCTTCACTGCCGGATCACTCAGACGCTTGCGAGTCTCGGCCACTGTCCGACGCACGACGTCTGAACTCGCTTGATCGCCGTCGGAACCCTTCGATCTTGCAGGGCGGAACTCAGAAGGGAGATTGCTCAGGTAATACGAGTCCCATTCAGAACTGCGCTGGGTCCGCAGTTCGTAAACGGCTGAGAATGCATCGAGGATTGCGAGGAGAGATTCGCGGGAGATTGGATTCGGCGTTCTGCCGGAAAAGGCTTCGAATCCCTGCTGCACAAAGTGCGCGAGCAGTATCCACTCAGCCTTCGACAAAACATGTTGAGCTTCTCCCTTCCTACGAATCTGGAGAAGGGACTCGGTTGGCTGCGCCATCAGGCCTACGGCGTCGAGGCGGTCTTCACGAGTCGATTCGAGAAGCTGTTTGGCGGCGTCTGATGTTGAGACCTTCTCCCCGGTCTTCGAGGAAATGAGTTGCTTGACACGTTCCAGGCGCGTGAGTAAGGCATCGCTGATTCGCAGAGAGATAGTTTGTTGTTGCTGAGGCTTCTTGGGTTTTCCCGGCTCTTCGGGTTGCTCGGGTTTTTCACGCATCGAGGGCCTCCTTTTTGTGGAGTGAGATGCAACCCTTTCGAATTCAGTTGCATCGTGCTATATTATTTGCAAACATTATGCCAAGGTGCAAGGCTAGAGTCAAGTCGTAAGAAAGGCCAGGAGAATTCTGGAAGGAAGCAATGAAACACCGCACTACCCAAGTCGGCGTGCGCAAGAACCCAGACTCGCCAAGAGTGCATGGCTTGCGCCTCAAAGTGGATTCGTTCTCAGTAGCGTCACAGGGGGCAGTGGAGAACTTACGCGGCAACGAAACTTCTTCGCGCGTCGCGGCTGGGGATGAAAAGTGGAGCAATCCTTCATTAATTCACGTTCGGGATAAGAGAACGACGGGAGGCGTAGACGAGTTGCGTCGCTCCGTGGTCAATGCAGAGACGGGAATCGAGCGCCCGATCACCTGCAGGGAAGCGTCCCAAGTGCTCGGTGTTCATCCCCGGACGATTAAGCGCATGGCGCGTGGTGGCAAGGTGCCAGGGCATTTCCGTTTCGGACGTTGGTATTTCTATGCGAGTGAACTGGACGGTTGGATGCGAATGGAACTAAACTCGGCACGCCACCCTTGAGGCTCAAACATAAAGGAGGATGTGAATGTTTGAGCGCAAGAGGTACCAGTTCGGGTATGTGCGCCAGAAAGTTCGCAAGACTGGTCCGCATGTCTGGGTCTGGGAGTATCGAGATCGTTGTGGTTCGCATTCCGTGATACTTGGAACAGTGGAGGAAATGTCGGAGGTCGAAGCTTGGAAGGCTACCGAGAGTCGAAGGCTCATCATCAACGACCCTCAATCGGCTGACCAGACTTCGTTCGGTGCGGTCATTGATCGGTACATCCGGGAAGCGCTACCCGAACGCGAAGTGACGCGCTCCCGGTACTTGAGCTGGATCAACTGCCACATCAAGCCGAAGTGGAGAGACAATCTAATCGCCGAGGTGAAGCCCCTTGCCGTCGAGCTGTGGATCAGAGATTTAAAGCTGGCAGGCAGGAGCAAGGGGCACATCCGGGACATGATGCATCTGCTCTTCAATTGGGCCATGCGGTGGGAATTGACTCCGATTGATCGAAATCCAATGAGTCTCGTTCGCGTTAAGGGCTCGTCAAAACGAACTAAGATTCCACGGATTTTGACCATCAAAGAGTTCAATCTCTTGCTTGAGAGATTAAAGGAACCGTACCGGACTATGGCGCTTGTCGCTCTGTTTTTGGGTCCACGAGTGAGTGAAGTCGTGGGATTGAAATGGAACGATGTCGATTGGGAGGGTTTGAATATCTCAATCGCTCGGTCCTGGGTGGAAGGTAATGTGGAAGACACAAAGACAGAAGGTTCCGCAAAGCCGCTTCCCATGGATCGAGACCTCGCGAACATTCTTCGGCAACACCGAGAGAGAACGAAGGCCATTGATTCGGAATGGATCTTCGCCAACCCGGAGACAGGAAATCCGTATTGGCCGAGTAAGATCCGTGAGAATCATTTGGTTCCGGCCGGCATAGCAGCCGGCATCGGGCGTGTTGGATGGCATACGTTTCGACACACGTATTCGTGCTTGTTGCGTGAGCACGAAGTCGATGTGAAAGTTCAGCAGGCTTTGTTGAGGCACGCGGACATTCGAACGACCATGAACATCTACACGCAAGCAATACCGAAAGCAGTACGCGAAGCAAATCGCAGAGTTGTTCGCAGCATCATGGGAAAAAAGGCGGCATTAAGGCGGCAATAAGGGTTCCAAGGACTACCAAGTCCTTCTTTTTCAGTCCGAGCCCTACTTCGTAAGTCGTTGAAATGCCAATGGTAGGTTGTTTCGATCCCCACCGCCCCTACCAACAAGTTCCGGGACATCGCGGCTCAAGCCAGTGGCCATACGATCGGTTTTCTGAGCTACGAGTTTTGATGAACGGAGAAGCTGTATGAGCAAGCGTAGAAATCGTGCGGGGTCGCCCTGCTTTCCTTTCCTTCTGTTTCTTTTCCTGCTTCCCGTCGTCAGTTCACGAGCCCAAACGGTGCCGGCTCCGACACAACACCCAGCGAGCGACGTTGTGATGGTGTCGCTGGAAGCGCTAGGTCCTCGTGTGGAGCACCGCCGGCACGTGCGAGAAGGACTGGTAGGTAATTCCGACCTAGAGCTCAACGTAGAGAAACATCTACTTGAGATTCAAATGAATATTGTGCGTGAGACCGCTAAATTCGGACCGGTTTTGCTGTTGGCTCCCGACGAAACCACTCAGAGTGCTGTGTATCAAAGATGTAAGGAATTTCAAATATGCGAGCTGTTCAGGACCGATCGAGTCCGCATGAAAGTTGTACCCCATGACGGCCTATGGATCCGTGATTTCGGGCCGCAAATTGAGGCCATCGGGGATTCGGCATACGTCGTGCACTGGCGGTATTTCGATATTCGAATGGAAGAGGCCAAGCGAGAGAAGCTTCAAGAATTGGAGACAGCGCGGCTGAAGTTGCTGGAAACCCGGCAACAGGAAGATCAGCCAGACGACTTCTCGCAAGAGTCGACACCTGACGCTCACAAAGCTGTGGTTTCCGCCATCGACGATAAACTTTACGTCCTCCGAGAGTATTCCCAGATTCTGAGCGAAGCCTCTCCACAACGATCCAACGACGAGAATTCCGCATTCGATGTAGCTGATGCGGTCCTCGCAACTCCTGATTTCAATTACAAAAGCTCGGGAGTTGCACTCGACGGGGGAAATCTTCTCAAGTTAGAAGATGGCCGATGCCTTACAACGCGGGTGCTCCTCTCTCGTAATAAAGATCAAAACATCAATCTTGACCAGGAACTCGAGAAAATCGGCGGCTGTAAGAATGTTACTTTCCTCGATCCGCTGCCGGGTCCAGTCATCGAGCACATCGATATGTTCGCGCTCCCAGCCGGCGGCAAACGTATTCTGCTAGCTTCGTACGACCTGTCAAAACCTTTCGCGGCAGAGTATTGGAGCAAATTGAGCAACTCTGAACGCGACTTGGCCTTGAACGCCGAGCTTGCAATGGAATTGGATGCCGAACGGCTCAGGCGCCTCGGGTATGAAGTGGTGCCAGTCCCTTCGCCATTTCCAAGAATTCCCGGGAACGGCCATATCTACTATCCGACGGTGTTAAATGCGTTGGTACGGATAGGCGCGGACGGGTACAGACAGGTTCTTGTTCCAACTTATAAGGATTATGAGACAGACATACAGTCCTCGGCCTTGAATCAGATTGCGGCCGCGTTTGGTCCCAAGACCGACATTGTCACCATCGAAGCCACGGAGGCAGCGAAGGCACAAGGCGGCGTCCATTGCTTAACCTTAACAGCACCGTTGCGTTTGTCGATCTTCAGCGATTTCGCCGACGCTGCGAGGCGGACCGAATACCTAGCCCAAAAAGACCAACTTGATCGGAATCTAGCCGCGGAAATCGCCTCTCAGATTCCGGCTACCGGACTGCAAGGATCCTGGGCGATTCTTGAGGAGGATGAACAATCGGATGAAACGCCGCTCGAGCTCTACCCACAAAGAATCTTCTTCGGCAAGAATGAATTTCAGAAGGGTGTGTTCCACCAGTTGGAATCCAAGGGGACGTACACAATAGACACGAGGGATCTTACATCATGGTCTCTGCATTTCGTGTTCCCGGATCAAGATGTCACGCCCGCCGTCGTTCAATGGTTAAGTAAGGACGAAGTTAAGCTGGTTCTCGGGGACCGGGACAGTATACTGGTTCTAAGGCGAATTGGTTCCGACCAGGTATCGCCATTTAGGCCTGAGGAGCAAGTCTCGCAGCAACCTGGGGAAGGAACGGGAGTCCCAAGTAGAAAACACCCAGTACGCAAAAAGCCCGCGACGTCCACGGGACAAGCGTCAGGTGCCTCACAGCCGGCTCAGCCATAAGATAACCTCACAACCACTCGAAGTCATTGGCCATGCCGTCTGGCTTTGCCGCGCAGCGCCTCTCGTTAACTGCGCACTCGCGATGCCCAAGCAGCACGCACGCTCAGTCACGCGGTCCAGCGGTACGCCGTTTCCATGCGCATTGATGCGGACGGCGAGGACGCCGGTGCTGCGACTTTAGGGGCGTGCCTCGCTGGACAGGGTGTTATGCACGCCGGTGAGTTCACGCTCGATTTGCTCCAGAGTTTTGCCCTTGGTTTCAGGAACACACAGAAATACGAAGAAAAAGCCTGCGAGGCAAATGCCAGCGTAGGTCCAGAACGTCCCCGCAGAACCGAGAGCGCGATTAAGAATGGGAAAAGTGAAAGTCAAAACAAAGGAAGCGCTCCATAGAGCAGACACGGAAATCGAGACCCCGATACCGCGCACGCGATTCGGAAAGATTTCCGAGATCAAGACCCAAGTCACAGGGGCCAAGGTGAGTGCGTAACAGCCGATCGTACACAGCGTGATCAACAGTACCGGCAGCCCTCTGATTCCAGCGCGATACGTGAATCCGAGCACCGAATGCGACAGAACGATTCCGGCACACCCAAAAAGCATCAGAGAGCGGCGCCCAATCCGGTCTACCAAGCTCAACGCGACCAGCGTAAGCACAAGATTGATCGTTCCGGTGATCACGATGTTGAAAAGAATGCCGCTGACTCCATAACCTGCGCTGCGGTAGATCTCTTCCGCATAGTTGAAGATGATGTTGATCCCGCTCCATTGCTGAAGAACGGCGAGCGCAACTCCTATCAACAGCACCTTCAAAATGCCTGGAGCCAGCAGCTCTCGCGATGCGATGCTGCCTTTGGCCTCGGAATCAAGCGCGGCTTGGATTTCCGCCAGGGTTTGTTCGCCGTATTGTTCTCCACCAATGCGGCCTAGTGTCCGGCGAGCCTGTTCTTTGTCGCCGGTTTTCGCCAGCCAGCGCGGACTCTCGGGGATGAACAGCGCCCCGACAAAAAAGATCACTGCAGGAATGGCCACAACCGTGAACATCCAGCGCCAGCCATATTGCCCGTTCCACGACTGTCGAATCACTTCCGCGGTGGCGCCATCGGGAACCTTCTCGGCGATCAGCCAATTGACGATTTGTGCCGCCAAAATCCCCACGACAATGGTCAATTGATTCAGGGTCACCATCCGCCCGCGCCAGGGTGCCGGGCTGATTTCCGCGATGTAGGTGGGCGAAACGTTGGAAGCAATACCGATCGCAACTCCCCCGATGATTCGCCAGACCACGAAGGATGAAAAAATCTGTGCCCAACCGGTGAGGACGGAACTCACCGCGAACAAAACCGCGGCAAGAATGAGCAGTTTTTTGCGCCCGAAGCGGTCGCTCATGGCCCCGGAAATGACCGAGCCGACAAGGCAGCCGATCAGGGCGCAACTGTTTGCCCAACCGATGAGTTCTTCGGAACCAAGTTGAAAGAATTTCTCGTAAAAGGGCTTTGCGCCACCGATGACCACCCAGTCGTAGCCAAACAACAGTCCGCCTAAGGCAGCGACCAGAGAGATGGTCCAGACGTAGCGCGTGTTGTAGTGCTCCCCGGCGGTCATGGGCGAGGCTTGGTGCCGGCGTTCACGAGACTCCTTAGGGCCGAAGCGGTGCCGGGTGCAATTCCAAATCGGCCAGCAGGTCTGCCGCCAGAGCGTGGTTTCGATCCAGGTACATCACTTGATTCAGCAGCTTTTGAGCCTTTTGGCTATCGCCGAGACCCAGCCAGGCTTGCGCGCACAGAAAAGTTGAATTCACGGTGTTTCTCCGTTGCAGATCCTCTTCAAACAGCAGCATGGCTGGAAGCGATGTTGCAAAATAATCGATTCTTGCCTTTTGTTGCGTCTGGGCCTCGGCATATGCAAGCAAGGCACGCAGCAGGTCCTCAGCCTCGTCCAGACGATGGAGCTGCTTCAAAGCCAGCGCATTGTAGTAAGACATCTGTGAGAATGACTTGACGCTCATTTCCTGGAAGTCACCCTTGTGCCTGGCGGCGCGTTCCCACCACTGTTGAGCGGAGGCGTGATCACCCGCGGCTTCGAACGCACTGCCCAAAAAGAAATAGATGTCGCTTTGGTTTGCCAGGGGGTGTGTTGCTTCACCAAGGTTCTCAGGGCAGCGGAGCGCGGCCTCGAAATAGCGCCGGGCTTCGAGCCAGTCACCCCGAGCCAACGCACGGCGTCCGAGAGCCAGATTCGCACGCACATACTGGCCGAGCGCCAAGCCCTCTCCACCCTCCCATGGCTGAAATCTACGCGACTCCAAGAGGGAGAGGGCCTCCTCGTGTTGCCGCGTCTGGTTGTGCAGGCTGGCGAGTTCGACCAACAGATCGTCGCGCAGGCGTACTAGTTCAGAATATTTTTCGATCTCGGCCAAGCGTCGCTCCGGCGACTCGCCAAGGCGTTTCCAGAGTTGATCCCTTTCGTAGAGAATGCGGGCGTCGGCAGGATTCGCCTGAATCGCCTTGTCGAACGCAGAGCGCGCCAACTCTGCATCTCCGAGTACGTTGAAATAACCAATGCCGAGATTGCGCCAGACCGTGGCGAAGGACGGATCCCGCCGCGCGGCCTGTTCCCACAAGGCGATCGCTTCGCGGTGCCTGCGGCGCTCGTATAGAAGATTGCCCAAGTAATAGGCTGCCTTGGCATCTTCGGGATTGAAAGAAATTGCTTCCTGAAGGACGACAAGTTCCTCCAATCGGTTGGGGAAGCAATAATCGGGCGGTGCAACGGACGCCTCCGAATAGGCTTGTTTTGCGGCAGCGGTGTCGTCCAGTTTGAGATGGAGATAGCCTAGAGCATACAAAAGGGTCGGCACGGAGCCGTCTGCGGCGTTTCGGTCCGTACGTCCCAAGAGCACCGTGGCCTCCGGGTAGAGACCTGCACGTGTATAGTCCAGGGCCAAATCGAAGAGCATTTGATTGTCGATTGGCAATGAGTGATTGGCGAGGTAACGGGCCCAGGAATCCAGTGGATCAAGCGCCAGCGTCTCTTTCAGGAGTTTGTCTGCTTCTGCACCTCTGCCAAGGTTGCGCAAGACGACCACGGACAAATTCCTGGCATTCAGATTGTCCGTGTTCGTGCGCAGTGATGATACAAGGTGTTCGATGGAGGCATTCCAATCGCCCTTTTTTGCAGCCAACTCGCCCAGCGCGAAGTAGGCGGCGGAGTGCCACGCGTGGTTCCAAGTAGCCTTGTAGAAAGCGGCATAGGCCTCCTCGTCGCGGCCCAAATAACGAAGCGTGAGCCCCAGGGTATAGAACGCTTCTCCATCCGAGGGGTTGGGGTTACGCATGGTCAGCGTCTGGATCGCCTGGCGGAAGAACGTCTCTGCTTGAGCAAGTTCGCCACGGCGCAGATGCCAGGTACCCATCGCGTTGTTACAGCGACTGTCAGCGGGGTCGCGGCGGAGGGCCTCGCGCCAATACGCGTCCGCATGACGCGTGGCATGACGATATTGGTCGAGGTGCAGGCCGGTAAGGTAGAGTTCGTCGTTGCTGTGGATTTCTTCCGGCAGTCGTGGTTCGGTCGCGGCGGAGGGCATCTCCTGCTTTGCAGGAGAGCCCAGCGTGTAGCGAAGCAGCGCGCGTGCCTCTCTGGATTCGACGACAGCGCTGAGTTCGGTCTCGCAGATTCCCGGAGGCAACTGGGCAGTTTCCAAAAAAGCACTCCCAGGTTTCAGATCGGACTGCCACTCCGAAATTCTTCGGCTGGCGGTCTCCAGGCGAACTGTGGCGGCCGGAAAGGCCTGCGTCGCGCACACACCGATGCGCGCCCGACCATTCGAAATGTGCAAACTGAGAGCCACATCCCGATTCGCTTTCTGCGCGGGGCCAATCTCCCGGATGGGGTACCAAAAGTGGCTGAAGGTTTTCGTTTCGCCGGGTGCGAGAAAGGAAAAATCCGGCTGATTGTCGGTGTAGACGCCGCTCATCAGCTCGATGTAAGGGCCGTCTTCATCGGTTAGATTGCGGTCCCACGCATAACCGAACGGGTGGTTGCCCCAAGTCCACTGTTTTTTCCCGGGCGCAATGTGGTGATCGGCCACGAGAACCAATCCAGCTCGGCGTTTGTGATCGTATCCGCCGTGAAAGTCTTCGCTCGATCCTAGCGCCATATAGCTGGTCGGGACTGGGATATTCGCATACCAACTGAGGTCGTTGGGAGGGTAGCTACCGGGCGGAATGAATTTCGGGGGCTGCTCCTCAGGCGGCACGCCCTTGCGGCTGCGCTCGCCGTAATTCACGCCATAGTAGCAGCTGTCGCAAAGAGGAAAGCTACTCATGGCCCGCTTGGCATGATCCGCCACATAGTGGACATCCGGTGGAAAGAAAGACTGGTAGAGCTCATGAACATGGGTGCCGATGTTGGCCCACCACAAGAATGTTTGAGTGAGCGGAGTGCGATTGAACAGGCGCACCTTCAGCTCAATGTAAGCCTTTCCCGGATGCAGGCAGACGCCATGCATACCCTTTAGCCGATTCATGGGGTCATGATCGCCGCACCAGATTGTCCGGGAACCATCGGCCTGCTCTTCGATCTGAAAGCTCACGGGCATAAACGTCGCTGGTCGATGGTGCTGTGGCCAATTGAACTCCACACCGCCAGAAATCCATGGCCCGGCCAGGCCCACGAGCGCGGGTTTGATGACGTTCTGGCGGTAGAAGAAGTCATACCCGTTCGTCTTGTCCATGCCGACGTGGATACGTCCGCCAATCTCCGGCAGGACCATGACACGCAGAAACTCGTTCTCCAAATGAACCGCCTGCCAGGTGTGCTCGACGGCTTCGGTGGAAATGCGGTCCGTGAAGGGCAATGGATACACTTTGCCGCTGCTACCCTGATAGACCCGCCGTTCCAGAAACATCGGATTCTTATCAGGAGGCAACGGGCGGTAAGTCGGGATTACGACGGGTTCGGTCCAGGCCTTCACGGGGCCCGTCTGATCGGCGGGTGCGTCTGGAAGTCTCAACCGCTTCATTTCGTACTCTTACCGGCCCGCGGCGAAAGTTAAGGCCTCGGACTGGGTGCATACTCCCACCACTCAGCGCTTCTGTGAAGAGCTAATCGCAGATCGTGGACACGGACCGGCCGGCTGATTCGTCAATTCGATTGTTTTCGGGCAGGCGAATACGATGCGCAAGGACCCGCGGTGAGAATTGCGACGGAACGGGCAGAGACGTACCAAAGCGTCTCGCTAAGAGGGAATTGTAGTGTCCGAGGCGCGCAGGGACAGACTGTTCTTCTCAAAATGTGTCGGATTCCGAGACGCCAACGGCTTTCAGTACCGCGGGCATTTCGGACTGTGCGAAGCGCACGAAGCTTTTCACCACGTCCGGATCGAACTGTGTGCCACTGGATTGGTGCAGGCGCCTGATCGCTTCTTCCAGTGGCAGGCCGGCGCGGTACGGGCGAGAGGAGACCATGGCATCGAAGGCGTCGATGACGGATACGATGCGTGCACCGACGGGGATTTCGGAGTCCCTGAGACGTGCCGGATAGCCGGTGCCGTCGAAATTCTCGTGATGATGCAAGACGTACAGGCTGGTCTGCTCCAAGCCGGGCAGATTGCGGATGACGGTCCAACCGAATTCGGGATGGCGCTTCACAATTTCGTACTCTTCGGGAGTCAAGCGACTCGGCTTGTTGAGAATGTGGTCTGGAACGCCGACCTTGCCAATGTCATGGAGTAAAGCGCCCATTTCCAAGTCCGGCATGCAGCGCTCGGGAACGCCGAGGTCCCGAGCCACGCGCAAACCCCATTCCGCGAGGCGTGTGCTATGGACTCCGGTGTTGAGGTCGCGCAAGTCCAGGAGCTGATTGAAGGAACAGACCAGCGCACTGCGCATGTCGCGGATCTGCCCTTCCAGCTCCCTGACGCGCAGCTCGGACTTGCGCAGTTGGGGCGCCGAGACACTCGGCGCAGTGCGGTCGATTTGGGTGCAGAGCTCCATCCGAAGTGCCCTATTAGTGGCTGTCGCTGCCCACCGCGCGATATAGGTCTATGCGGCCATTTCCCATACCGACGGCGAGCAGAAATTGCGCTTGAGCCATGGCGAATTGAGCCTGCATTTGCGAGACGCCGGTCTTCTCGCTTTCGACAAGGTCCACTCCGCCGGAAACCATCGGGGCGCTGAACGAGGTGCCCCATCCGGCGGCGTAGGACCCAAACGGGTACGTCGTAACGATGGCCTCACCCGGAGCCGCCACCCACACGATTTGATCGCCGTAGTTCGAGAAGGACGATCTCTGGTCCTCAGGGTTTGTTGACGCCACACCCATTACGTTGGTGAGTCCAGCGGGATAGACCATCTCCATCTTGCCGTCGTTGCCCGCGGAGGCCACAAAGACGATTCCCTGTTTTTCCGCCAAGCTGATGCTGTTTGCCAGCTCATTGGAGGGATTCGTCAGGTCAAAGCTCATGTTCACGATGGTGGCTTCGTTCTGTGCAGCGTAATAGATCGCACGAATAATGTCGGACAAATTTCCGGTGCCGTCAGCTCCAAAGGACTTCAGAGGCATCAGCGAAGCTGAGGGAGCGACCAGGTGGAGGATGCCGGCGACCATGGTGCCATGGCCAAAATCCGCGTATTGCGGACTATCCACCATGGCGATGCTGTGTTGATCCACCATGGCGATGGAATGCTGATTCACCTGACCGGGCGTGCAATTCACGCACGGAGTCTCGGTGGCAGGCGTGCCGCTCGGCAGATCGTTCATTTCCGAGCCGCCAACCTGATTCCGGGTGAAGTCGTAACCTGGAAGCAGAACCGGACGGAGGACAGGATGGTTCGGATCAACGCCCGTATCGATGTCGGCGATGATGCCGCCGCCGGTCACGTTGAATTGCTGCTGGGTTTGCGCTAGGCGAATGATCTGCGTCGCGGGCTGATCGAGGTAGCCTTCCCAAACCGTGGACCCGTAATAGGGAACCGGGGTGGTATTCACCAGCGAGGGAGGTGGAGCGGTGGCCGTCGCGCCGCCCGTTGCGATGGTAACGAGCTGGTCGAGCTCCGCGCTGACCACGCCAGGAATCGCGCGCAGTAGAGCAAGAAGCAGGTTGGGGTCCTGGTTGCTGGAACCGCCAATCAGAAAGAGCTGGTTTTGCGTGCCGTCCAGGGGCTCCAGGATTTGGCACAGATTTAGCAAACAGAGGCCGCGAAGATTCAGCAGACCGCCCGTTGTACGAACGATGTATCGATTGCCAACCGGGTTCTGGCCCCCCGTAGTAGAGGTGACGCCAACAATGCCCGGAATGTTCTCGAGAACGCTGGTCAGAAATTGGGTATTGACCGAGTTCGAGACCGAGACCAAGAAGAAGTTGCTGGGCGACCCGTTGATCACCTGCGTCACCTGACAGCCTTTCAACAGGCAGATCAGGTTCATGACAGGCGCGCCTAGATTCGCCTGGACCAGCAGTTGGGTATTGGCGGCGGATGCGGGTTTTGCAGCAAACAGCGCCAGTAGGAGCGTAGTCAGAATAATCGCGCGTTTCATCGTTGGGGGCCTCAACCCTAGTGTTCTTACTGCCTTTCCAAACGAGGGTACTGGCTTCTTCCGCCCATAGGCTTCCACGCTTAGTTTCCGTTTTCAGTCCGAAATCCAGCAATGGTACCCAGGTTTCTTTGACCAGCACCTTCGTTTGCCCCCTTGCCTTTCTCCCTCCTTCGCCAACTTTCCCCTCGCCCCTTTGGCTGACCCGCCGAAAACCTGGCTGATCTGCCTTGCTGCTCAATCTCCGGCAACACGCTGCATTACCGAAGGATTGCGAAAACTAGTTGCGATGGAAGATTGCTACTCCTCTTCCATCCAGCGGAACTGACAGATCGTTCCCGTCCGCAACTCCGAACGAGATTCGTACGCCCGCTTCCGGCACGAAACCCAGCTGAAACTCGCCGAACCTGTTGGTGGACGCTTCCGCGATTTTTCCCTTAGGACCCGTGACGACGACCGGTATTTCCGTGAGACCTTCACCCTGCTGGGTGGCGTTGGAAAGCTGTCCCGCGATGTTGATGCGCTCGGAATGCGGCTCCGGCTCGATCTGCATCTCAATCGCAACTTCGCCCGCCCTGTAAACCAGGCGCCTCGGGGTGCTGGCCGCGGAGCGAACTCCTACGGCTGCCGGCTGCCAAAGACTGTCAAACACCAGCCGGGGAATCTCAAAACGGCGCTTGCCTTCCAGTGGTTGAGCCATGGCGAATGCATTCCGCACGTGCCTGACTGCCGATTCCGGAGCCTCGTAGCGGGACTCGCGCTGGGCGGCTTGGCGCACGTGCTGCCATAGCTCAACCACCTTCGAACAGGTCCCGCAATGCGCGTCGAGGTGCTGTTGCATGGTTTGCATCCGCTCGGTTGATAGTTGTCCGTTCACGAAATCTACCCACTCCTCTGCCGCAAAATGCTTCTTCGTACCGGCCATCCTTTTCCCCACTCTCCAACGTCGAGTTCGAGATTTACCCCTCGTGCTAAATAGGGGTATCGACGCCGCCAAAAAATTGCGAAAATCCGCGATTTCAAGCCGCGGGGCCCAAATCACCACTAAGTGCTTTGCCTACAAGGACAAAGGGCGCCCAGTAGTACGGGTGAGGGCAGCGTTCCCGGACTTCTTTCGCGGCTTCGGCTAGGGCCGCCGCCTTGTCCGAGGAGCGCTGCAGGCGCTCGTAAAACGAGGTCATGAACTGTGCGGTGCTGCGGTCGTTGACGTCCCACAGGGTCAACAGCAAAGACCGCGCGCCCGCATAAAGGGCGCCGCGGATGGGCCCCAGGAGTTCGTCCCCCGCGGCAATGACATTGAGGCCGGTCGCGCAGCCGCTGAGCGTCAGGAGGTCCGCCGAGAGCTGCATTTGATAGAGCTCGTACAAGTGCAGGTAGCCATCGCCAAGGCGGATTCCCGAAAACATCGGGTTGTCCGGGCGAAAGTTTCCGTGCGTGGCGATGTGAATCAACTTACTGGAGGGAGCCTTCCGAAACAACAATTCGTGATTTGCTTCCTCCCGCAGAAACAGCTCGGAGTGCGGCAAAATCCGATGAACCGCCTCCACTTCCTCCTGGATGAGAGGTGCTTGTGCATCTGGCAGACCCAGGACGAGCGAGCCGCCGTCAGACTTCCCGCCCGGTCTATGACACAGTGCATAGACCGCGGCGCTGGGCGCGTAGGAAATGGTGTACGAATCTATGAGAAACCGTTCGCCGTCGTGCAGAGCATGGAATGGGAGGTAGTGCAGTATTCCGTGCGGCACCACGACGAGATGGCGCGCATTCAATTGGGCTCGCACAGGGGCAACCAGCTCGTCGTACAGGTCTCCTAAGTGCGCCACAGCGGCGCGATACATATTCCCGGAGGAGGCTTGCGCAAAGTCAGGATTCGATTGGAGCCTTCCCAGCTGAAACCGCAACAAGCGCAACGCTTCGGAAACCCGCGAAACCGTGGTCACCGGCACAATATCCAGTGTGCGTTTTGTCAGGACCGCCGCAAGAATCCGCTCGCCCGCCGAGTAATATTCCAGGCATGAGGCATCGTCAGGCAGAAGCGACCGTATTTTTTCGAGCGAGACCTCTCCCTGCGCAGGGTACGTCGCGGAATCCACCTCAGTCTCGGGCAGTTCACTGAGCACCGTAAGCAGCGCTTTTTCCCGCTCTTGCGCCGCAGTTCGCAACAACTCGATCCGTTCGGCCGCATTTTCCTCCGGCCGGAGTTGCTCGAGTTCGATTCGGTGTTGATACCAATTCAGTTCTTCACGCAGATCGCGAATCCTGTGTACAAGCTCGCTCTGTCCGGGTTTTGCTTCCGGGAGCGCGTGGCTGCGCTGAAAAATCAGCTCCGTGAGACTCCGCGACTTTGCCAGCTCGATATACCGAAACGCCTCTTCGGGAGAGGCTTCCGGGAGCTCGGAGCTAAGGCACAATTCCACGAGCCGCTCGTAGAGCTCGGTTTTGTTCTTCATGAACGAGATGCGCATCTCGTCCCGGCCAAGATTGCTGCGCAGGCTCTCGAGCTCGGTGCGGGCGTGCTGGTATTCGGTATAGGCAGAGCGAAAGTCGCCCTTTGCGTGTTCGATTTGTCCGAGAAGAAAGTGCCCTTGGTAACGCAGAATCGGCGCGTCCAGACTCTGCAGTACCTTGAGGGCGTGCGAGCACTCGGTTCGCGCCTCCGCGGCGTTTCCGGTGCGGATAGCAATCTGCGCAAGCAAGAAGTGGCACAGCACCGCCTTGTTTTTCAGGAACGACGCGTCAAAGAACCCGGCAGCCCTGATGGCGAGGCGCCGCGCTTCGTAGTACCGGCCCTCGCGAAACAACACGATGGCTTGATAGAGGTCGATCATCCAGGGCCACACCTCGTTCTTTTCTTTGACGAAAAGCGGCTTGGCCTCCGCGAACAGCTCCAGAGCCTGCCGCGTTTTGCCATCCTGGCCAAACGCGATGGCCTGGTTGGCTAACGTCTTGGCGGCCTCGTATCCGATTTCGAGCTTCCGGAACAAAAGGTAGCCCTCTTCCGCGACGTCTTGCGCCTCGGCACTGAGATTCAGCTCGACATAAATGTCCGAAAGATCCAGGTAGCAGAGAGCCACAAGATAGGTGTAGCCGATCTTCTCACCGGCTACCCGGGCGCTCTTCAACATTTCGATCGCACGCCGGTAGTCCCCGCGCAGGTAATAGAGATAGGCGATGTTGTAGTCCGTGATGAGATGGATCAGCGGCAGGTCGCGTGCTTGCAACAGCTTTTTCGCGCGCTCGTAGGTCGACAGTGCCTGCGCAAAATTGTTCATGCTGATCAGGCACATCGACATGTTGTTCAGGGAGATGGTCAGCTCTTCGGTATCGGCGTGCGGAAGCAACTGCCGGTAGGCGCGTTCGTAGTGCGTCAGCGCCTCTTCAAAGCGGTCCTGGCGATGATAGATGTTGCCGATGTTGTTTTCGAGGCGCGCGAGTCTGCGTTCGTCCCTCGGCTTGCGAAAGATTTTCTGGGCGCGTTTCGCGAAGTCGAAGGCCCGGTCGTACGCACCCAGCATGATGTGCGGCTGAATCGCTGCCGTGAGCGTGCGGCCGATGCCTTCCTTATCTTTTCGCTTCTGGAACAGCGCGAGCGCTGCGTCGTAGAGTTCCACCGCCGACTGATACTCTCCACCAGCGGCCAGCACATTTGCTTTCATGCGATAGCTCTGTGCGAGCAACTCGTTCTTGCGGATGCGGCGCGCCGTCAAAATGGCAGCCTCTGCCAAGGACAGCGCACTCTTGGTGTTGACGCGAAGTTCCTGTTGCGTGGCGGTGTTGAGCGCCAGAATCGCTTCCGCGCGCAACAGTTTGTGCTTCCGAAGGAAGGCGCCGCGGCTTTCGTCGTCGTCCAGCAACGACAACGCGGAGAGAACATTGGAGGAGAGCTGCGTCTGTCCGGGCTTGCCGCTCACGAAAAACCTAGGGCGTCGAGCTGGTCTCTCAACTGATCCAGGCATTTCTGCCGCAGAAGTCCGATCGTGCCGGTTGCCAGACCGAGACTCGCTGCCACCTGCTGATAGGGCCTGCTGGGCTCCTCATAAAAGAGCGTGCGGATCAATTCCTGGCACCGCGGCGGCAGAGCTGCGCGTGCTTCGCGCAGCATTTGTTCTTGTTCGACTTCGCGAAGATTCAGCTCCGCTTCCGCCGGCACGCTCACCTCGGGAATGGCCTCTTCCTCGTCATCGTGAGAGACCATTCGCGCGCTCTGGCGCCTCCAATGAAAACATTTGTGCGCCGCCACCTGCATCAGCCATTTCGGCAGTGCCTTCGGATCCTTTAGTTTCGGCAAGTCTTGAAGCAACTCCAGGCAAACGGCCTGAAAAATATCGGCGGCGTCCTCCCTGGAGAGCCCGTAACGGATGGGAATCGAGAAAATCAGATTCTTGTACTTGTCGATCAGGAAGCTCCAGTCTTCGTCGCGGCCTTGCAAGCACCCTTGCACGAGCTCGCGGTCGGACTTTCGGCCGGACTTCTGCTCCGCAGGCGGTCTGGCATTTTTTACCCGGGACAGCTCCTTCACTGGCATTTTTCGGCTCCGGGCTTTTGAATAAAAAGCTGGTCCACATTCCACAGCGCATAGGGTTCCAGGATCCCCGGACGAAAGTTGCCAATGGAATTCTGCGCGCCAACTAAGATGTTGGGGCTGAGCAGAAAAATGAGCGGTAGATTCTGCGCCGCGAGTTCCTGCACGCGGTCGTACAGTTTCTTGCGCGCCGCGTAATCGGGCGAAGTGTTTTGGGCTTCCATCAACTGGTCCAACTCGGCTTCCCACGGCGTTGCCGGCTTGGCTTCACCCAAGTCCCACAGGTGCGTCTCGCCACTCGAAAGCCACAAGTTCATCTCCGGCGTGGGGTCTGCGTCGCCGTTCACCAGATTCATCAGCACCGCTTCGTAGTCCTTGGTGTTGAGAACACGATCGACCAGGGCGCGAAATTCAGAGGGCACAACCTGCACATCCATACCGAGCTGCTTCAAATCGTCTTGAGCGATCGTTGCCAGCTTCGTCCTCTGCGCGTTGGACGAACTGACCAAAATCGTGAACGTGACCGGGCGCTTTTGCGCGTCCAAAAGTGCGCCGCCGGCATTCCACGAAAAGCCGGCGGCCTGCAAGAGTGCCTTTGCTTGTTCGATGGATCGGTCCGGATGCGGAAGATTTGTATTCAGCCACAATTTGTTCCCCGGGGTCACGTTTCCCCAGATCGGCGTGGCGCGTCCGTTGTACACGAGTCGCGCCATCCCCTTGCGATCCATCGCCAGCGATACCGCCTGGCGAAACCGCAATTCGCGGAACCATGCTTGTTTCGCGGCAATATCGCCGGATTTCGCGGCGTCCAGCGAGTTCATGTTGAAAAGCAAAAATACGAACTCCAACCCGGGTCCGAGGTCGTACAGACACTGTCCTTTTGCTTTCGCGTTCTTCTGCAGCAAGTTGAAATTGTCGGCCCCGGCTCGCTCCAGCAGCTGTGTTTCGGAGCTTTGAAATTTGATCACCTGAGCGTCTTCGGTGGGCACAAACAGGAAGGTGAGGTCTTTGAGATAAGGTAGCTGCGCTCCATTCGAGTCTGTTTTCCAATAATTCGCGTTGCGCTCCAGGACCATCCGCTGCCCAGGCACATATTCCTTTAAGCGAAAGGGGCCCAGCCCGGCCATCTCTTCCGGATGCCCGTTTGTTCCCCACATCTGGGCAAGTTTTCCCTCGTGGTACGACTTCTCCAGCAGATGCTTCGGCAGCATGGCGAGCCCGTCAAAGATCCGCTCCGCGGGGCCGTACGGTTTTGCCAACTCGAATTCCACGGTGTAGGCGTCGATTCTCTTCACGACGATGGGCTTGTCACCGACGATCAGCAGGTCCCGCTGCGGGGAGTGAAGATTTTCGTCGAGATACAGTTGGAATGAAAAAACGACGTCATCCGCGGTGAAAGGCAAGCCGTCGGAAAACTTCACGCCGCGCCGCAATTGGAGCGTGTATTTTCGCCCGTCAGGCGAGACGCTCCAGGACTTGGCCAATGCCGGCTCCGTGCGTTGAGTTTCGTGGTTGATGTGAACCAAATCCGCGTTCATCGCGCCGATCACTTCGCGAGAGGTGGCGTCGATGGAAAGAATCGGATTCAGTGTCTTTGGCTCTGAGCGCAAAGCAACGACGAGTCGTCCGCCCGCTTGGCCAAGGTCTCCTTTCATCGTCGCATAGTCCTGGGGATGTGGCGTGGCCGCCGCCGCCGTTACTGCCATCGCAAAACAAGGCACGAGCAGCGCCGCGACACCAATTCTGAGCGAGGCGTTCTTTTTCATACGCTCCTCGCCGCGAGCTTCTCTTGCAACGCCGCCGAGGTCCAGTGATAGGCCAGAAACACTGCCACCAACGCCGTCGCCGGCAGATACATCCACCAATACGAAGTGAGCACGCTATATTTTTGCAGCTCGGCAAGTAAGTTTCCCCAACTGGGCATGGGCTCCCCCACGCCTAGTCCCAGAAAGGACAACGTTACTTCGGCGAGGATAAATTGCGGCACGAGCAGCGCTGCCATGGTCAACAGGGTGCCGTACGTTTGCGGAAGCACGTGCTTGCGGAGTATGTGTAGATCCGATGCGCCCATCGCGCGGGCGGCTAGCACGAAATTTCGCTCTTTGGCGCTTAGGACGATTCCCCGGATCAGGCGCGCCGGACGTGCCCAGCCCACCAGTCCCACAACGCCCACGAGCAATAGGAATGCATCCGTCGTTTTGATCCGCAGCGGCAGCACTGCGCGCACGGCAAACAGGAGATAGAGCCAGGGCAGCGCCAGAAACAGCTCCACTAGCCGCATCACCACCGCGTCGATCCACTTCCCGTAATACCCGGAGAGAACGCCCGCCAGCCCGCCCGCGAGCAAGGCAACCGTCGCGCCGAACAATCCCGCAAACAACGAAATCCGCCCTCCATACAACATGCGCGAGAATTCGTCTCTGCCGAAATCGTCCGTGCCGAACAGGAAGATTCGTCCTGGCATGTCCACGCCGAATAAGTGCAGCCGGCTTGTCCATCCCCCGACAACGGCATACGGCGAGCCCGTGGTAAAGAAGCGGACGATATGCATTTGCGTTCGATCTTCTTCATACGCGCCGTTACTCTCCGGCGCTTCTCTCCAGGCATAAACGAATGGGCGTGCGTGGAAGCTGCCTGTTGAGTCGACCAAATGCAGGTGGCTTGGCGGCGCGAACGGCAACTCGCGGTCCTGCGCTGCGTAGTCGTACGGCGCAAAAAATCCCGGAAAAATCACGAACAAGTGCAGCGCGGCGATGAAAGTTACAAGCAAGACGTTGCGCCGGCGTTTGTTCATGTCTAGACCGCGCGAATGCGTGGGTCGCTCCAATACAAGAGCACATCGGCAAGTAGGTTGCCGAGCACGAGGAACATCGACGACAACAGTACCGCCGCAATCACCACGTACACATCACGCGCAAGAATCGCCTCCAACACCAACGGACCGAGTCCGGGCCAACTGAGCACGACTTCCATCAACAGGGACATGCTCAGCAACGCACCAATCGAGAATCCCAGCAAAGAAATGAGCGAATTCGTCGCGGCCGGCAATGCATGACGGTAGATTAGGCGCCACTTGCGAATCCCTTGGCCGCGCGCCGCCTCGATAAACGGCGAATCCAGGACAAGGATCATCGCGGACCGCACGTGACGCACCAACACCGGCACCGCCCCCAAGGCCAACGCTACGACTGGGAGAAACAGATGAATGGCCACGTCTCGAAGCCTTTCGGCAAACGCCTCATGCGACGCGTCCACGGAGGCCATGCCGCCGGTAGGAAACCATCCCGTACGCGCTGCGAACAGCAGTAGAAGCAATCCGAGGAGCACGTCCGGTATCGCCAGCAGCGCCGCGGTGACGGCGCCTCCCATCCGGTCCACCCATCCGCCCCGATGCAGTGCCTCCAGCATTCCCCACGGCAGCGCAACCATCCAAGCCAGCAGCGTCGCCAATCCGGTCAACAGCAGCGTGTTACGGGCACGCACCCAGATCAGGGATCCCACGGCGCAGTGATACGACAGCGAATACCCAAATTCGCCTCGCGCCACCGAAGCTAACCAACGCAGGTAGCGCACTGGCAGTGGGCGATCCATTCCATATTGAATCTTGAGTGCGGCGACAGTTGCCGGCGAGATCTGCGGATTCAACTTCAATTCATCGAAGAAATTTCCTGGCGCTGCGGAGAGCAGCGCAAAAGCGAAGACGGAGACTCCGGCCAGCAGGAGCAATCCGTGAAGGGTACGGCGTGCAACCTTGAGCATCTGTCATTTGCCCAATGGAATCAGGGGCGCATGTACAGTCTCTCTTGAGGGCGAATCGGCGGGCAATGTTCCGTAGCCGGCTTGTAGATTGGCAGTAAACACTTCGGCGGGTGAACCTCGCCTCACGATGCGGCCCGCGCTCATCAGGGCGGCCTCCTGCGCGAATGCGCCGGCCATCGCCAAGTCGTGTGTTATGTAGAGGTAAGCCAGCGAATGGCGGTTCTGCAAGTCCAGCAAGAGGTTGGCGATCTGCCCCTGCGTCGAGAGGTCGAGGGCAGAGAGCGCTTCGTCTAGAATCAGCATCTTTGGCTGCACTGTCAGGGATCGTGCGATCGCCACTCGTTGTCGTTGACCACCACTCAGCTCAAGGGGCCTTCTCTTGAGCCATTTCTCGGGCAGTTCCACCTGTTCCATCACTCCGCGCAGGCGTGCTCGCCTTTGCGCCGCGGGGGCACCGGATTCGTGAATCATCAGGGGTTCGGCCAGGAGCTCTTCGACGGCCAGCGCATGATTTAGGGCCGACGCCGAATCCTGAAAAATCAGATGCATCTCCCGTCGTGTTCTTTTCAGCTCTTCCCGCGTAAGCGCAAGAAGGTTCTTGCCTTGAAATAGAATCTCTCCCGAACTTGGCTGTTCAAGCAGGACAAGACACCGCGCCAAGCTCGACTTTCCCGAGCCGGATGGCCCGGCCAGCGCCAGTGTCTTGCCTGCAAAGACTTCCAGCGAGATGTCTTGCAAAGCGGTTACTTCCGTGCGCTCCGGCCCAAGGGCGGTTCGCCGCGCGTAACGCAGGGCCAAGCCACGAACGGCAAGAAGCGGCTGGGTCACGTCCTCCGCGCATTCAGCGTCAGCCGCCATACAGAAAACACTCCACTTCCCGCGCGTCTTCCAGCGCAATCGAAGAAGGCGGGTGTGATTCGCACCGCTTCACTCGTTCGGCGCACCGCGGCGCAAACGAACAGCCGGGCGCGATCAACTCGGGGTCTGGCGCGCTGCCTTCAATCGTCGCCAGCCGCATTCCAGAGGCGCGCGTGTATTCCCCAGGCGCGGGAGGAACGCAAGCAAGCAACGCTTTTGTGTAAGGGTGCCGCGGCTCACGAAAAACTTGGTCGAGCGACCCTTCTTCCACTACACGGCCTCCATACATCACTGCGACGCGATCGGCCAAGCCCGCCAGAATTTTTGGATCGTGTGTGATCAGCAGGAGTGACATCTCCTGTGCCTTTAGCTCGCGGAGCAATTTGAGAATCTCTTGCTCCGTCCCCGAATCGAGCGACGCGGTCGGCTCGTCGGCGATGACGAGCGCAGGCTGACAAGCCAAGGCCTGCGCGATGACCACGCGTTGCTGCTGTCCTCCGCTGAGTTGGTGCGGATACGCGTCATACATCCGCCGATCCGAACTGGGCAGGTGCACGCGCTCCAGAAGGTCACTCGCTTCCTGGCGACAGCGTTTCCAGCTCCAATCGCGGTGCGCTCGAATTACCTCAGCGATCTGGTCGCCGGCCTTCATCACCGGGTTCAAAGCCAAGCCGGGCTCCTGCGGAATCATCGCGATCCGCGCCCCGCGGAGTTTCTCCATCTCGGGTTCCTTCAATCGGACCAGATCTCTTCCCTCAAATTCGATCGCACCTCCCGTTATTTCGGCATTCTTGGCCAATAACCGCAGCGACGCCTTGGCGATTGTCGATTTGCCGCTGCCCGATTCCCCAAGGACGCCAAGCACTTCGCCATGCTGCACCTCCAAACTGGCGCCGTTTAGCGCGTGAATCCGTTTTCGCGGAGGTTGGACGAACTCAACCCGAAGCCCAATTACTTTGAGCAAAGGCAGCATGGATCGTCGCGGAGCGACCTCTCTGCAAGGCTAACCTCGCCATCCACACGTGTCCATGCACCGCTAGTTGTCTTTTGAGCACTGCCTGAAGTGCGGCAACGCCGCCGACCATCGCGATCGGCGGCTGGCGGATGGCGACCCACCACGAACCGCCGAAATTAGTGTTCGATTTCCTGATCCGCGATGCTCAGAGCCTCGTCCAGTGCGGCCACGCCTTGGTCGAGTTCCTTTTCCGTGACGATCAGAGGCGGAGCGATCACGAAATGGCTCATCCACGCTTGGATGTACACGCCGTTGCTCATCATGCGGGCGGCGACGCGGTCGACCAGCATGGGCGCTCCCGCGATTTTGTCCTTTGCCGTATTGAACGGAGCCTTGGTCTTGTGGTTGCGAACCAGCTCCACCGCCCAGAACAGGCCGATGCCGCGGACTTCTCCGATGGAGGGATGACGAGGCTTCAAGTCCTGCAATTTTTGCCCGAGATACGCTCCGAGTTCGACGGCTCGGGCCGCGAGATTCATTCGCTTCATCTCTTTGATGGAGGCGACCGCGGGAGCCAACGTGAGCGGATGGGCCTCGTAGGTGTGGCCGTGCGAGAAGAAATGGTCGTCGAAGTAGGAAGCGATTTTGTGGGTGGTCGCGCAGAGGCCCAGGGGAATTGCGGCGTTGGTGATGCCTTTGGCTGTGGTCAGAATATCAGGCACGACGTTCCAGTGGTCCATGGCAAACCACTTGCCGGTACGGCACCAGCCGGTCATCACCTCGTCGGCGATCAGCAGCACTTCGTGGCGATCGCAAATCTGCCGGAGCCGCGGCATATATTCCTTGGGCGGGATCAAGACGCCGTTTGTTCCCACCACCGGTTCGACGATGACGGCGGCGACGTCACTCTCGTTGGCGATCATGTGCTCGATATATTCCACGCACGCGATGCCGCAGCCTGGATATTGATGCAGCAGGGGACACTTGTAGCAGTTCACTTCGGGAGCGAAGATGACGCCGGGGATCTTGCCGGCGGGTTCCATGGCCCAGCGCCGCGGGTCGCCGGTGGCGGCAATCGATCCCATGGTTGAGCCGTGATAGGAGCGGTAGCGGGAGATGATCTTGGTTTTGCCGGTCACCATGCGCGCGATCTTGAAGGCCGCTTCGTTCGCTTCCGTTCCCGAGGTGGTGAAGAAGAACTTGTCCAGGCCTTTCGGCAGCACTTCCAGCAGCAGCGCGCTCAACTCCGCGCGAATATCGGTTGCGTAACCGGGACCCACAAAGGCGAGCTTGCGTGCTTGATCTGCAATCGCGTCGATGACGGCCTTGTTTTTGTGCCCCAAGGTGACACACATCAATTGCGCCGAGAAATCCAAGTACCTTTTGCCGTCGGCGTCGGTGAAATAGCAGCCCTCGGCGTCGACGAGGTGCATCGGATTCCAACCGTTTTGCCGGCGCCACGTGCCGTACGTGTATTTCTTGGTGAGCTCTTTAACTTGCGCGGAAGAAAGCGGTTCGGTCATCGAAATACCTGTGTTTGGCGTTGTCCGGTGGTGCCGAGGTAGGCGCGCCGCGGTAAGGCCGGATGCGAAACAACTCTACCTAGGCCTGGTACACAACGCAACGGGATTGACACCATTCGGTTCGCGGTGTTAGCGTCCGCAGTCCTCGCGAAATGAAAAAACACGCGCCCTTCGTGAAAACGCTTGTCGGCTTTTTGATCCGCGCCACCATCGTTGGGTCTCTCGCGGCGCAGCCCCTCTTCACCCAGTCCTCGCCGTCCGCATCCTTTGGCTCCGGGGCGAAAGCTAAAATCATCATCGACACCGACATCGGCGACGATGTCGACGACGCCTTCGCCGTCGGCCTGGCGATTTCCAGCCCCGAGCTCGAAATTCTCGGCATCACCACCGCCTGGGGAGACACGCAGCTCCGCGCGCGGCTCGTCGATCGTCTGCTCGCTGAAACCGGCAACGCCGCCATTCCGGTCGCCGAGGGCACACCCACGAAGAGCAAAACACTTTTCTCTCAGGCGCGCTGGGCGCAGGCGGGCCCTCCAGCAAAACCTCATCCCGCCGCCGTCGATTTTCTGCTGGGCCAAATCCGCCAGAATCCCGGTGAGATCACGCTCGTGGCCATCGGGCCGCTGACGAACGTCGGCGCTGCCATCGACCGCGACCCCGCGGCATTCAAGAAGCTGAAGCGCGTGGTGCTGATGGGCGGCTCGATTCGCAAAGGTTATGGCGACCTGGGCTACCTGCCTGATCGTGGCCCGCAGGCCGAGTACAACATCGTGAGTGACGTTCCTGCGGCGCAGAAGCTGTTCACCAGCGGCGTGCCGATCTACATGATGCCGCTCGATTCCACGCAATTGAAGCTGGACGAAGAGAAGCGCGCCCTGCTGTTCCGCCAAGGCACGCCACTGACGGATGCGCTCACGCTGCTGTATCACGAATGGGGTCAGCAGACGCCGACTCTGTTTGACGTGATGGCCGTGGCCTACGTGCTGGATCCCGGCCTCTGCCCCGCCCAGCCGTTTCAAATTATCGTGGATAAGGACGGCTTCACGCGGACGGGCAGCGGCGCTCCGAACGCCTCGGCGTGCCTGGCGTCGGATTCCGAACAATTCTTCCGGTTTGTGCTGCCGCGGCTGCTTCGCTCCACTGGGCAGACTCTGCCGCCGCACTGACGCGAGAGATTTCCTTTGCACCGGTAAGTGAGTAGAGTAGTCTCTCCGCCGAAATGGTGTGGTCCGCCAAAATCGTGGCGCCTGGGAACTATGGACACGAGTAGGCCGTCGATCTACCCAAGCCTTGCTGAGAAGACTGTCTTCATTTCCGGCGGAGGCAGCGGCATCGGAGCAGCCTTTACGCGCGCCTTTGCCTTGCAGGGCGCGCGTGTGGGCTTCGTGGACATCGCAGAGGAGCCGAGCCGGAGCTTGGTCGAGCAAATCCACGCGGCGGGCGGCGCGAAGCCGGTGTTCGTCCCCTGCGATGTCTGCAAAATCGACGCGCTGCAAAACGCGATCGAAAAAGTCCGCACCGAACTCGGAGACATCAGCGTGCTCATCAACAATGCGGCTAGCGACGATCGCCACGCGCTGGAAGACGTTACGCCGGCGTACTGGGACGCGCGCATCGCGGTGAACCTGCGCCACATGTTTTTCGCCGCGCAAGGCGTCCTGCCGCACATGAAGCGTTTGGGCGGCGGAGCGATCATCAATCTCGGGTCGATTATTTGGCGCCTCAAGCACGGAGGCCTTCCCGCGTACAGCACCAGCAAGGCCGCGGTCACCGGATTGACCCGGACGCTGGCTCGCGAGTTTGGTCGCTTCAATATCCGCGTCAACACGGTGTCGCCAGGCGCGGTGTGGACCGAGCGCCAGATCAAATTGTGGTATACGCCCGAGTTCGAGAAAGAAGTCGCGGCCGGCCAGTGCTTGAACACTCGCGTGCTTCCCGAGGACATCGCGAATATGGCGCTGTTCCTGGCTTCCGATGCTGGGGCAAAATGTTCCGCGCAAGACTTCATCGTGGATGCGGGTTGGAGCTGAGCACACGCAAGCGAGTGTAGGGGCGCGCTTCAGCGCGTCCTCACGCGGACAATGGGAGCCGAGTTCAATGAAAACGCTTAAAGGACCAGCAATTTTTCTCGCACAGTTCGCCGGCGATGCGGCGCCGTTCAACAATCTGCAGAACATCGCCAAATGGGCCGCCGGGCTCGGCTACAAAGGCGTGCAGATTCCCTCTTGGGATGCGCGCTTGTTCGATCTCCGGCGCGCGGCGGAGAGCAAGACCTACTGCGACGAAGTCCGCGGGATCTTGGCGACCCAAGGGCTCGCGGTCACCGAGCTTTCGACGCATCTGCAAGGCCAATTGGTGGCCGTACATCCGGCCTACGACATCGCTTTCGATGGATTCGCGCCGGAGAAGATTCGCGGCAATCCCCGTGCTAGGCAATCCTGGGCCGTCGAACAGTTGCAGTTCGCCGCCAAGGCCTCCGCCAATCTCGGATTGAAAGCGCATGCGACTTTCTCCGGAGCGCTGGCCTGGCCCTACATGTACCCGTGGCCGCAGCGGCCTGCGGGCCTCGTCGAGACCGCGTTTGACGAGTTGGCCGCCCGCTGGCGCCCGATCTTGAACGCCTTCGACGAAACGGGAGTGGATCTGTGCTTCGAGATTCATCCCGGAGAAGATTTGCACGACGGCGTCAGCTTCGAGATGTTTCTGGAACGCGTCGGCAATCATGCGCGCTGCAATCTGCTGTTTGACCCGAGCCACTTCGTCCTGCAACAACTCGACTATCTCGAGTATCTCGACCTGTATCATGACCGCATCAAAATGTTTCACGTGAAGGACGCGGAGTTTCGTCCTACCGGGCGGCAGGGTGTCTATGGCGGCTATCAATCTTGGGTGAATCGAGCGGGAAGATTTCGCTCGCTAGGAGATGGCCAAGTCGACTTCGGCGCCATTTTTTCCAAGCTGACGCAATACGGCTTTGACGGCTGGGCGGTGCTCGAGTGGGAATGCTGCATCAAGAGCGCGGAGCAGGGAGCGGCCGAGGGCGCGCCGTTCATCGCGCGGCACATCATTCAAGCCGCCGCCACCACCTTCGACGATTTTGCCAGCTCGGGTGCGGACCAGCAGGCCAACCGCCGCATGCTCGGCTTGGCGTGACTGCATCAACGCTTTGTAGCGCCAATGTAGGGGCGCGCTTTAGCGCGTCCAGTCCCTTGAGTAGCCCAAGATGAAATCGAACCAGCACAGGACAAACTCATGACCATTGATGCCAGCACCGCCACAACAGCAAATCGCCGCCTCCGCCTCGGCATGGTCGGCGGCGGCCCCGGTGGCTTCATCGGCGCCGTTCATCGCATCGCCGCACGCCTCGACGACCGTTTTGAATTGGTCGCGGCGGCGCTGTCTTCCGATCCCGAGCGCAGTCGCAAGGCAGCCATCGATCTGCACATCGCGCCCGACCGCGCCTACGGCAGCTTCGCGCAAATGGCCGCCGCCGAAGCGGCGAGAGCGGACCGCATCGACGCGGTCTCGATCGTCACGCCCAACTATCTTCATTTCGCTCCGGCCAAGGCGTTTCTCGAGGCCGGCATCCACGTGATCTGCGACAAGCCGCTCACCACCACCGTGGAGGACGCCGTCGCGCTCGCGCAGATCGTGCATAAGAGCGGGCTAATTTTTGGGCTAACGCACAACTACACCGGATATCCCACCGTGCGGCAGGCGCGCGAAATGATTGCGGCCGGCGAGCTTGGCCGCATTCGCCTCGTGCAGGTGGAGTACGCGCAGGATTGGCTGACCACGCCGCTGGAGGCGACCGGGCAGAAGCAAGCGGCGTGGCGCACCGATCCCGCGCAAAGCGGCCCCGCCGGCTCGCTCGGCGATATCGGGACGCACGCGTACAACATTGCATGCTTCGTGAGCGGTCTTCGCTGCGAGCAGGTCGCCGCCGACGTTTCCATCTTCGTTCCCGGCCGCCGCCTCGACGACAACGTGCAAGTGCTGCTGCGTTACGAGGGCGGCGTGCGCGGCATGCTGTGGGCCAGCCAGGTCGCAGTCGGTGAAGAGAACAATCTTCGCCTGCGCGTCTACGGCGAAAAAGCCGGCATCGAGTGGCACCAGGAAAATCCGAACTATCTGCGGTTTACTCCCTACGGCAAGCCGCCCCAGTCGATCAGCCGCAACGGACCGGCCGCGACCTCCTCCGCAAAACACGCCAGCCGCATCCCCTCCGGCCACCCCGAGGGCTACCTCGAAGCCTTCGCCCAGCTCTACACCGACCTCGCCGAGCAAATCGCCGCCCGCGAAGCCAAGCGCCCGCCCGCGCCGCAGTCCCTCCTCGTGCCCACGGTAGAAGATGGAGTAGACGGCGTGCGCTTCATTTCCGCCGTTCTAGAATCCTCTCGCCAAAACGCGGCCTGGGTGAGCTTGCCGCGCTCGACTAGCTAAGAGCGCCACCTTCTTTAAGAGTTGCTAGAGCTTTCATCACGATGCGGGACAGTTTGTTTCGGCGAGCGGATTCGTTGCAATGAGTTAGGAAGCCGAAGAGTCGTGATACGAACCGTACTGGCGCTTGAGCGACCGTGCACCCGGTTTGGAAAAAGACATGCGCCAGAAATTGTTGGAGTTGGCGGAAGTGAATTCCACGCCCAGGTATCGCTTGCCATCCCGGTGACGGCGCGTCGTAACCACTTTGCATTGGACGGTTTGGCGCGTGTGCTCATTCATAAGCACCAGCGTCTGGTCGGGCACGACTTCCTCATCCAAACAAAGCAAGCAGCCGAACTGGCTCACGGTATGCGATTGCGTACGGATGATGAACTGCTCGCCGGAGAGGGCTTGACCATCGACGCGCAGAGGAACAGCGAGAGTCACGCGTGCCGAGCGACGCCGTTCGACCCGCCGATAGTTCGCGACTTGCATGGTTTGGCAGGGAACCCGCCACACGATTTCGGCGTCTGGGGAGGCCGCCGGAGAGGGTCGCCTTAAGAGCGAATTTTACTACGTCCGTCGGACGCAAAAAAGCCCTTACATTGAAAATTCGGTGAGAGCGGACTCGGAGTCGGCAATGGAGGGGTGACAGGTGCCTGGTGTTCGGTGCGGGATCAGGCACCTGTCCATGAGCGAGGGTCGGTCTCGCTATGAATGATCTATGCGCGAGGGTAAGGGAAGCGAATGCCGCGGGCAATCAGGTGAGTACTGTAGAAGGGGCCCAGGAAATTGTGTAAGGACCCCAGCAGACAGCTGGCACAGCCATTTCTGGCTGTGCCGTTGCCTAAAGTCAAGGTTGCCGAATCAGCTAGGCACGACCACGGGAGCCACGGGTGCGCGTAGTTCGCGCATGGCGCCGGCGCGGTTTGCCGACCGATCGAGGCTTTC
Organism: uncultured Acidobacteriota bacterium; assembly: GCA_963735525.1. GTDB lineage: Bacteria > Acidobacteriota > Terriglobia > Acidiferrales > UBA7541 > Acidiferrum. Next base: position 654,152 of record CAVTLQ010000010.1, read on the forward strand.
CTGGAGGTTCATGAGCGTGAGGAAAGTGGTAAGAATGCGCTTCTTGAATTCGTCGGTCAGACGGGTGCGGCCGGTCGCGACTTCGGTAAGCCTCATAGCCGTAGCCTTGACGTAGCTGGCGATCTCGGACTGGCGCGCCGGGCTGGTCTTACCCATTGCGGTTTCGCGGCGAAGGTCGGCGCAGTCGTGATCGATGCTCAGGATGAAGTGCAGAACACAGAGGCACTCGGCTTCGAGCTCCTGGGGTACCGGTACCTGGCACCAGCAGAGACGCGTCTGATTTGAAATGGGTTCCGACATCGCGACCTCTCACTTTGTTTGAGCAACGTCAGTACCAAAGTACCAAAGCTCCGCAAGAGCCGCGCAGGGCCAAAGATCGGCCCCAAAGCCCCAATCGGGCTGCTTTTTGGGCGGGCTCCGGCGGAGGGTGTCACCGATTTGGTGTGCGGGCGTCACCAATCGAGTCTTTGGCCGCGTGGGTCTGCCCCCGGTTGGCGTGGCGCTGGCGAGGTCGGTCTTTACGCCGCCAAAATCCCGGACCGCACGCTGGATTTGTGTCTAACTTCATAAGAAAACAGGCTCTTACGGCCGGAACGGGACCCCTGGGAGAGATAGAGTTTCGTCGCGGTGCAAGGACTGGCGCGGATCCGCCCGACTCTTGGGGTAGTTAGTCACAATGGGCGTTGAAGACGACGACGACGGCGCCCGGCTGAGGCAATCCCTTTGGACGTGAGGACGTTGCGATGCTGAACTGGAATATCCTCAGGCCATGGACAGAGGGCGAATAACTCAAGTGCCCTAAAAGTGAAAAGAAGTTCCTAACACTGTCCCGAGGATGCCCAGGCGTCGGGTATCGGGTCGGATCCGGCCGCCCTCCAGAGCCTTTCGGGTGACAAAGAAGGCATGGCTGCCTTTAGGGCCGCCCGGTTTGTCTCTTCTCCCAGAGGCGAAAACCGCCAAGGAAGGCGTGTTCGTTGCCGCCGAGGCGGGCACCAGGAGGGAGCTCCTTGAGCTTTTTGTTGTTCCCGCCACCCAGAACGACGTAGTCGGCCTCGAGGGAGGCCTTCAGGGTCTTGGCGACCTTGGCCACGTGGTTGCGCCACTTCTTCTTTCCCAAACGTTCCAGCCCGCGCAGGCCCAGGTAGTCCTCGTAGGTTTTCCCATGCTTGTAGATGAGATGGGCAAGCTCCATCGGTTCGAGCACCCCATCGACGATCATAGCGGACCCAAGACCGGTACCCAACCCGAGAAAGAGCATCCGGCCACCTTCGTAGCTGCCCAGGGCTTGCATGGCTGCGTCGTTGATCATTTTCACCGGACAGCCAAACGCCTTGGTGAAGTTGAATCCGACCCAGCCAGGGCCGAGATTGTGGGGTTCGCGAAGAGGGTGGCCGTTGATGATGGGTCCGGGATAGCCGAGGGAGATGCACTCGAACTCCCAGTCAACGACGGCCTTCTTAACCACGCTGACCATGATGCTTGGAGTCAGAGTGGGGCCGGAAGGAATTTTGAGCGGTTCGGTCTGTCCGGTGGCCAGTATCTTGATGTTTGTGCCGCCGACATCGATGACCAGAACTTTTGGAGATTTTGGCGCGGGCGCAGATTTCATTGGCGAGTCCTTCGCGATGTGCAGCGTGTGCGAAATTGCGGGGTCTCCCATTCTGGCATCCGTGAGATTTCAGAATCAACCTAAAGCCGTTGGTTGCGGGACGTCGTCTAACGAGCTCGTAGCCAACTTGTCAACGCTCGGGACTCTGCGTCACGCTTCTCGCGCATCACATCGAGGACGCGCATCTCACTGACGGCTCTGCGGGAACATTTGAAACGCTTCCCGCGTAGAAGTCTAGAGCGATGTTGTAGTCGGTCCGGCGGGGGAGGCACGACATGGAGACGCTCCGGCAAGACATACGGTATGCGTTGCGGACGCTGGCGAAGTCGCCCGGATTCGCCGCCGTGGCCATGCTGACGCTGGCCCTGGGAATCGGGTCGTCGACCGCCATTTTCAGCGTGATCGACAACCTCTTGATGGAGCCGTTTCCGTACAAGGACGCGGGGCGGCTGATGTCCGTGCAAATCCACGACACGGAGCGAAACCAGCCGGGCGGGCGCGGCGGATACACCGGGCCTGAATTCCTGGATTACGTCGAGCAGAACCACGTGTTCGACCGCGTCATTGCCAACGATGGCGACGACGTTCTGTACACGATGAAGGAGGGCACCCAGAGATTTTCTGGGGGGCTCGTGACCCCTGGCACGTTTGAGTTTTTTGGCATGCCGGCCTTGCTGGGCCGCGTGATGCAGCCTGCCGATTATGAGCCGGGCGCGCCGCCTGTGTTCGTGCTCCGCTATAAGACTTGGGTGAACCAATTTAGCGGCGATCCGAGCATTTTGAATAAGACGTTCGTTCTCAACGGAACATCGCGGACCTTGATCGGCATCATGCCGCCCCGTTTTGCCTGGGGTGACTCGGATCTCTGGATTCCTGAGAAACCCAGCCGCGCTGCAGCACAAGGGGCGCCAGGATTTCCCAGGTATTGGTTCCTATTGGGGCACCTGAAACCAGGAGTGACCGAGCGCGAGGCGCAAGCAGATTTCACGGTGATCGCAAATCGGCTCTCGTCGGTCTACCCGAAGGATTATCCGAAACATTTCACCGTGGAGATTCAATCGCTGACCAATCTGGTCGTGGGCCAATTCCGCACCACGCTGTACATCGTGCTGGCCGCTGTTGGACTGCTGCTGCTGATCGGATGCGGTAACGTCGCAAATCTATTGCTGGCGCGAGCGACCGGGCGTGAAAAGGAGTTCGCCATCCGGGCCGCCTTGGGAGCCGGTCGATGGCGGCTGGTTCGGCAGCTGCTGATTGAGAGTTTGGTCTTGGCGCTGGGAGGGGCGTTGTTTGGTGCCCTGCTCGCGTGGGGCGGATTGAAGTCGCTGGTAGCGGCGATGCCCCAGGAAATCATTCCAGCCGAATCGGTGATCCGGCTGAATGCGCCGGTGCTGGCGTTTACGCTGGGAGTAGCGGCGCTGACGGCGCTGCTCTTTGGATTGGTCCCGGCGCTACAGGCAGCCCGGCGAGACCTAAACGATCCGCTGCGCGACAGCGGTAAGGGAGTCAGCGGCGGATTCCGGCACGGTCGGCTGCGGGACGCCGTAGTGGTCCTGGAAGTGGCGCTGTCGTTGACGCTGCTGGTGGCGGCGGGTCTTTTGATGCGCAGCTTCGTGGCGCTACGCGAAGTGCATCTCGGATTGCAACCCGATCACATCCTGGTGGCGCGACTTCCGTTACCCCAAGACCGCTACAAGACTGCCGACCAGGTCACGGGATTCTTCAAGCCGCTGTTATTACGCCTGAAGGCCCTGCCCGGCGTGGTGCAGGCTACGGAGACCAGCACGTTGCCACCCTACGGCGGCATTCCCAGCGACATCGAGATTCCGGGGAAGACCCACGCCGAAAAATGGACGGCGCTATTTCAGCTTTGCAGCGAAGGATACTTTCCGGTCCTCAAGATTCAGTTCCAGGATGGCAGAGCGTTCACCGAGGCCGAGGTGAACGGTGCGCGAAAACTGGCGGTAGTGAACCAGACGTTCGCGCACAAATATCTGGGCAACGAAAATCCCATCGGGCAGCGCGTTCATCTGGCACAGCTGGAAGCCTTTCCGGATGCATTGCACGATCCATGGTTCGAAATCATCGGAGTGGTTGCGGACGCGAAAAACCACGGGCTGCAAGATCCGACGGAGCCTGAAGTGTGGGTGCCCTACACGGTCACGGGTTCGGCGGCTCGCGGGATCCTGGTGCGAACGGCGCAAGAACCGCTCTCGATGATGAATGCGGTGCGGCAGGAAATCTGGGCCACGGACCGAAGTGTGGCCTTGACCCTGACAGGTACCCTGGAGGGCTACATCAGCCAGTTCTCGTACGCGGGGCCGCGATTTGGATTTCTGCTGATGACGATCTTCGGGAGCATCGGATTGATCCTGGTGACGATCGGCGTGTATAGCGTGCTGGCCTACACGACCGCGCGCAGGACCCACGAGATCGGCATACGCATGGCGCTGGGAGCCGAGGGCGGCGACGTGCTGCGGCTGGTGATCAGCATGGGGCTGCGCCTCGTGGCGCTGGGCGTGGCCATCGGATTGATCGCCAGTTTATCCCTGGGCCGCGTAATCGCGACGCAGCTTTGGGGCGTCTCGGCCTACGATCCGTTAACGCTCGCCGTGGTGGCGACTTTGCTGCTAATCACCGGTGTGATTGCGTGCTGGGTGCCCGCCCGGCGGGCCGCGCGCGTCGATCCGCTGGTGGCGCTGAGGTACGAGTAGGCTCGCAGAGCGAGAGCGTGTGCGTAGCCGTCAATCACCGGCAGTGTGCTCACGGATTTGCCTGGCTTGCTGCTTTGGAGGTCATCTCCTCAGGCAGCGCAAACGCGTAGAGAATGTCCTGCACGGCGAGGATCAGATACTGCCGCCCCTCGATCTGGTAGGTCATCGGCGAAGCCACCATCTCGCCGCCGGCGTTCACGTGCCACAAGGTTTTGCCCGTGGCCGGATCGAGAGCCAGCACGTTGCCGGAAGTATCGGCGCTGAAAAGCAGATGCCCTGCGGTGGTAAGAATTCCAGCAAAACTTTCGCCCTCGCCGGTCTCGTGGTTCCAGACGACTTTGCCCGTCCGGTAGTCCAGCGCGCGAAGCGTGGAGTCGCTATACACATTGACGTCGCGGCCGCCCCAGCCTTCCGCCTTTCCGGAGACCGTGTTGTAGAAGACGCTAAAAACGCGATGAGCATTGACGTAAAACAGACCGGTCTGGGGATCGAAGCTAGGAGACATCCAGTTGGTGGCGCCGTCCGAGCCGGGGGCCACCAGCGCGCCGTCCGGGCTCGGAGTCGCTTCGGGCTTCGCGATGGGGCGCCCGCGCGAGTCCACCCCGGAAGCCCAGGTCTGATCGATGAACTGAGATGTCAGCAGATGCTGTCCATTGGTGCGATCCAGGACGAAGAAGAAGCCGTTGCGGCTGGCCTGCGCGAGCAGTTTGCGGTGCACGCCCTTGAAGTCGCCGTCGAAAAGTACCGGAGTCTGGACCGCATCCCAGTCGTGGAGGTCGTGGGGCGAGGGCTGAAAATACCAAACCACTTTCCCGGTATCTGGATTGAGGGCCACGATGGTACAGGTATACAGATTGTCGCCACGGCGACCGTCGCCGACGAGCACGGGATTAGGATTGCCAGTCCCCCAGTACAAAAGATTGAGCGCGGGATCGTAGGTGCCGGTCATCCAGGTCATTCCGCCGCCGTGGAGCAGCGCGTCACCGTCTTTTGGCCAGGTCTCCGATCCCGGCTGACCCGGGTCCGGCTCGACGTACCAGCGCCACTGCAGGGCGCCGGTTTCCGGATCAACCGACTGAAGCAAGCCGCGAATGTCGGTCGAGTCGCCCGAGACGCCCGCAATGATGTGGTCGCGAATGACGAGAGGCGCCATGGTAGAGAAATAGCCGAGCTTGACGTCGGCGAGTTCGACGATCCAGCGAACGCTGCCATCTTTGGCGTTCAGGCAGACCAAGTGTGCGTCCGCGGTGGTGAAGTACAGCCAATTCTTGTACATCGCAAGGCCGCGGTGGCCGATCTTATCCCCCTCCGAAGCGCGCTGGTAATGCCAAATCTGGCGGCCAAAGCGAGCGTCAACAGCCCACACATTGTCGGGCGAGGTGAAGTAGAGAATATGGTTCACTTCCAACGGAGTGGATTTGAGGGTGAGGCCGTGGGTGCGAAAAACCCACGCAAGCGTGAGCGAGCTGATGTTTGCGGAATTGATCTGGTCGAGCGTGCTGAAGCGATCGCCGGAATAGTCGCCGTTATAGCTGGGCCAAGTGTCGGTGGCCGGCTTGAGCAGGGCGGCTGGGTCGAGCTCTTGTGCCACGAGAGATGGCGCGAGCAGAGCGAAACCGAGAACTAAGCAGAAAACGACGGCCGCCAACCGGTTGCTGCCCTCGCGTGGACCAACCACAGCTTTATTTTGCGGGCGATCGTCGCGAGCGCCCGTACGTTCCGTTCTTCCACCGAGGCGAGAAAACATCCGGAACCCTCTCTTTGTCACGTCAATCTGCTTCCTTACTTCAGGGTCTGCAGATACGCGAACAAATTGTGCATATCCGCTTGCGTGATTTTGTCGAGCAACCCGCGATGGGCGGCCAACGCGTCGGTGAGCTCGACTTTGACTTGATCGCGGGGAAACGCCCGATACCAACCCGAGCCATCGCGCAGCGCGATCTCGAAGTCGTCGATATGTTCCAACTTGCCCTGCACCTGTTCGCCGGAAGGCAATGTGACCTGCGCTGTGGTCTGCTTGTTCTCGGGATACAGCATGTGCGCCTGGAGATCGACAGGCGAGTACTTGCCGGCGATGCCGGCCAGATCGCCTGTGGGTGAGTGGCAGTTTTTGCAGCCGCCCGCGCCGTTGAAATAGGTTTTGCCGGCTTCGGCATTGCCGGTGAGCAGCTTCCCCACCGGATAGCCCTTGGGCACTTCGGACGAGTCAATCGTTTCCGTAACGCGGGCGTGCAGAAAGGCGACGATGTCGGCGGTCTGCTGATCCGTAAGAGACAGCGGCGGCATGCCTTTGTCCGGCCGGCCGTCGTGAATCACCTTGCCGATCAGGTCGCCCTTCACATCGTGAGCGACGAGCGAAGAGCGCACGAGGTCCGGTCCTCGCGCGCCGGAGGCGTCCGCGCCGTGACAAAAACCGCACGATTGCTCGAACTGTTTGTGGCCGCGCTCGACCGCAGGATCTGGCGCCTTCGCATCCGCCTGAGGCCCGGCCGCAAGACTCGACGCGAGACTCGATAGCCCAACGAGAGAAGCAACCGCAACGCAAAGAAGCAAAGACCCAGCTATTCTTCTTCCTGAAGTAGGCCCGTGGCCAGGCATCGTTATTCTCCGCCGGAGCATTCTACGGCTTTTGCGCGCTAGCGATAATAGACGAGATTCGGCGAATCGTCGCGTGGCCCATCCCCGCAAATGTACGGACGGGGATAGCGATCCGATGGCTTCCAGCGGCTCGACGATTTTTTTGTCACACTTGTCGCGCATTTGGGATACATTTCCCGCGAGCAAACCATGATCGTCACTACCGAATACGCGGACATTTCTCTGCCGGGCTCCCCGATGCGAACCTTCGTGGCCGCGCCCAAGGCCGAAGGTCAATATCCCGGCATCTGGTGCTATTCCGACATTTTTCAGCTCACGCCGCCGCTGCTGCGTTTCTGCGTACGCCTGGCCGGGTATGGATTTGTCGCCGCCGCCCCGGAAATTTATCGCCGCATCGAACCGCCCGGAACGGCGATCCCCTTCGATGACGCTGGACGCATCCGCGGCCAGCAAGACGCCGCAAAGACTCCGGTCGCGCATTTCGACGCCGATTGCCGCGCCGGTCTGGACTGGCTTTCCAAACATCCCAAAGTCGCGCCGGGGAAAATCGGCGTCGTGGGTTTCTGCATCGGCGGCCACCTCGCCTTCCGTGCGGCGTTCCAGCCCGATGTCCGCGCAACGGCCTGTTACTACGGCACGGGCATCCATGACGGCAAGCTCGGACAGGACGCCGATGCCGGATCGTTGGCCCGCGCAAAAGAAATCCGCGGCGAGCTTCTGATGATCTTTGGGACCAAGGACCCGCACGTTCCCGACGCCGGACGCGCAACGGTCGATCGGGCGCTGCAAAACTCCGGCGCTCGCTATAACACCCTGCTCTATCCAGCCGAGCACGCTTTCACCCGCGACGAAGGCCCGCGCTTCGATCCCGAAGCCACCGACCTCTCCTTCGCCGAGATGATTCGCCTATTCCGCAAAGTTTTCCAAAATTGAAAAGACTCTGCGGGCAATCTGCGTTGACAGGCTGCAAATGGCAGACCTATACTCCGCGCGCCCCAAGCGATTCACAATCTCTTGACGAAAGGAGAGTCCTCGTGCGCAACCCGCGAATCTGGTCGAGGCTCGTTGTAGAGCCGGCCATCCTGGCGATCGCAATTTCACTATTGGCTTTGTTGTCCGTCGAGAACGCTTCGGCCCAGGACCCTCCGAAATATCAAGTTGACGCGTCTTGGCCGAAGGAACTCCCAAACAATTGGATCATGGGTCAAGTGGGCGGCATGGCTGTGGACCGGCACGATCACATCTGGGTTCTGCAGCGGCCGGGAACGGACACTCCGGATGAATTGGGCGCCTCGCTGACGCCGCCGCGTTCCATGTGCTGCATGCCGACGCCGCCGGTGCTGGAATTCGACGCGCAGGGTAACCTGCTCCAGTCCTGGGGCGGTCCGGGCGAAGGTTTTGACTGGCCCAAGACCGAGCATGGAATCTACGTCGATAAAGATGACAACGTGTGGATCGGGGGAAATGCCCCGGCGGCTGGAAATGTTCCCGCCGATCGCCATGTGCTCAAGTTCACAAACAGCGGGCACTTCTTGAAGCAGATCGGCCATCCTTCATCCGACCCGCCCAACAGCTTGCGCACAGACATACTGGGGCGGCCGGCAGGGATCGAGGTGGATGCCGAAGCGCACGAGGTGTACATCGCCGACGGCTACATGAATAAGCGCGTCATTGTCTACGACTCCGACACCGGCGCTTTCAAGCGCCTCTGGGGAGCCTATGGCAATCCGCCGAACGATGTGGATCCGGGCCCTTACAATCCTGCGGCGCCCGTCGATCAGCAATTCCGGAACCCGGTGCACTGCGTGCACATCTCGCGCGACGGATTTGTCTACGTGTGCGATCGCGTGAACGATCGGATGCAGGTGTTCACCAAACAGGGAAAATTCGTGAAAGAGTTTTCACTGCGGACGCAGACCTTAGGCATGGGATCGGTGTGGCAATTCGCGTTTTCGACCGACGAGCACCAAAAGTATCTGCTGATCGACGATGGCGAGAACAATGTGATTTGGACCGTGCGGCGCGAGGACGGAACCGTGGTGGGCCAAATGGGGCACAACGGCCGTAACGCGGGGCAATTCCATTGGGTGCATCAAGTAGTCTCGGATTCGCAGGGGAATCTGTACACCGGCGAAGTGGACACCGGCAAACGAATCCAAAAATTTGCGTTGGTGCACGAGAAGAAGTAAGCCGTTGAGAGGATTTGTTCGGTCGCGGCTCTCTCCCGCGAACGTTCGGGTATTTTGTATAGTAGATCGCGCGTTGCCTGCATGAAGCCGCTGGGGTAAACTCCAGGGCAAGTGGCGGACACCTCGTCTATTGTCGGTCGCACCATCTCCCATTATACCGTCCTCGAAAAACTCGGCGGCGGAGGTATGGGCGTGGTCTATAAGGCCGAGGACACGCGGCTCGGCCGGTTTGTTGCCCTGAAATTTCTCCCCGAAGACATTTCCCAGGACCCTCAGGCGATCGAACGCTTCCGTCGCGAAGCCCGCGCCGCGTCCTCGCTGAATCATCCGAGCATTTGCACGATTTACGACATCGAAGAATTCGAAGGCCGTCCGTTCATCGCCATGGAGCTGCTGGAGGGCCAGACGCTCAAGCATCGCATCTCCAAAAAGTCCATCCCGGTATTCGAACTCCTGGACATCGCCATTCAAATTACCGAAGGCCTGGAAGCGGCTCACGCCAAGGGCATCGTCCACCGCGACATCAAGCCCACGAACATTTTCCTCGTCGATCACGGTCCGGCGAAGATCCTGGATTTTGGCCTGGCGAAATTCACGGCGTACCGGCAGCCGGCGACACAGGATGTGAGCGAATCGTCCATGCCCACGCAGATGCACTTTCTGGACGAGGAGCTGCTGACCAGCCCAGGCGCCTCCATGGGCACGGTCGCGTACATGTCGCCGGAACAGGCGCGGGGCGAGGAGTTGGACGCACGCACGGATTTGTTTTCGCTCGGCGTCGTGCTCTATGAAATGGCTACCGGCGTCCTTCCATTTTCAGGCGTGGTTCCTGCTTTGATCTTCGACAAAATCCTCAATTCCTCGGCGACTCCCGCGACGAAAGTGAATTCGCGTTTGCCCTTGGCCCTGGAAAATATCTTAGCCAAGGCACTGGAGAAAGATACCGACCTCCGTTACCAGACCGGCACCGAACTTCGCGCCGACCTCAAACGCTTGCGGCGCGATACCGATTCGGGTCGCTCGGGAGTGATCGCCGCTCAATCGGGTGGGTTTGAACAAGATCGCGAAACCCGCACTCATCGACAACGGCGCACTTGGGCCGTGGCGGCCGCCGGCGCTCTCATCGCTGTCGCCGCAATTCTTGCGTATGTTCTAACGCGCCCGGTGGCCCCGCCCCGCGTGCTGCGAACCGTCCAGCTCACCAACACGAATCGGCCCAAATCAGACATCGTTACGGACGGTTCGCGGCTCTACTTCATCGAGGGTCAATCCGCCCTTTCGCAAACTTCGGTGACCGGTGGCGAGACATTTCCGATAACGACCTCGTTGGAGGACACTGGCTTTTCCAACGTTTTCGACATCTCACCCGACATGTCTATGCTCCTGATGAATACTGCCCGAGGAACGTCTCTCGACGGCCCTCTGTGGGCAGTCCCTGTGCTTGGCGGTACGCCCCGTCGATTAGGCAATCTTGCGGGCCACGGTGGAGCGTGGTCGCCGGACCGCAAGCGGATCGCCTACGCCAAAGGGAACGAAATATTCCTGGCGAACAGCGACGCCAGCGAGCCACGCCGCCTGTTGACAGTGGGCGGAACCGCGAGCGACCTCAGCTGGTCGCCCGACGGGTCCATTTTGCGTTTCACCGTGAACGATCCCCGGACCAACGCCCGCTCCATCTGGCAAGCTTCCGCGGACGGCAGCAATCTTCATCCCCTGCTTGCGGGTTGGAACAGCACACCCAACGAATGCTGTGGCAACTGGACGCCGGACGGACGGTATTTCGTGTTCCAGGCGTTCCGCGACGGAACGGCAAACCTCTGGGCCCTCCACGAACAGGGCGGCCTTTTCCTCTCCGCTCGCCACGAGCCGGTGCAGTTGACCACTGGGCCCATGAATGTAGGGAGTCCGGTCCCCAGCCGCGATGGCAAGAAGCTCTTTGTCCAAGGCTGGCGGCCCCGGGGGGAATTGGTCCGCTACGATGCGAAATCAGGACAATTCGCGCCCTACCTTTCGGGAATCTCGGCCATGGGGCTGGACTTCTCTCGTGATGGAGCGTGGGTCGCCTACAACGACGCCACCGATGGCACCATGTGGAGAAGTAAAATAGACGGAACCCAAAGGCTTCAACTGGTTCTCCCGCCTCTGCTGGCCTATCTGCCTCGATGGTCTCCGGACGGCAAGCAGATCGCCTTCTTTGGTCATCCACCCGGCGAGCCCTTTCAAATCTATGTGGTTCCCGCCGAGGGAGGCGCACCCGAACTGCTCTATCGCAGCGGCACCAACCTGGCCGACCCTAATTGGTCGCCCGACGGGAAATCGTTGGTCTTCGGAGAGAATTCACTGAACAATCAGGGATCGGCGGTCTACGTTCTCGATCTGAAAACGCGAACCGCCTCGAAGCTGCCCGGGTCCGATGGCCTGTTTTCTCCGCGCTGGTCCCCCGACGGACGCCACATAGCGGCCATTCCGCTCGACTCTCTCAAGCTCATGCTTTTTGATTTGACCAGTCAGAAGTGGACCGAGCTCGCCGACATTTTCGTGGCCTATCCGACTTGGTCTCGCGACTCGCGCTATTTGTATTTTGACGGCATTCTCGACAACCAAGAGGGCTACTACCGTGTGCAAGTCGCCGACGGCAAACTGGAGCGCATCTTCAGCATGAACGGGTTTCAGGCGGCCGGAGGAGCCTTCGGAAACTGGAGCGGCATTGCCCCGGACGAATCTCCGCTGCTTGTCCGCGACGCCAGCATCCAGGAAATCTACGCTCTCGATTTGGATGCCCCCTAATCCACCTCGCGTGCCGCCACTCTTCTGGTACGCGCTTACCGAAACGCACCCGCCACCCGCCAAATCGTAAGCTTGACAATACGGGGAGGGATTCGAGAGAATTACCGTAGGCGAACAAAAAGCGAAACTAGCCGCGCCCTTCGCTGCGCTCTATTCTCATGACCTCCTCCTCCCTGGCTTCCCTCCGCTCCCAAATCGAGCTCGATCTCCGTGGTCGCGTCGCCGCTCCTTTCACCTATCGCGACCGCAATGTTTTCGACCTGGTTTCCACCGGCATCCCGGAAATTGACTCCTGCGTCGGCGGATTGCCCCGCGGCGCGATGACGGAAATTTATGGGCCGCCGTGCTCCGGCCGGACGAGTTTGCTGATCTCGGCTTTGGCTTCGCGAACCGCCGATGGGGAAGTGTGCGCGCTGGTGGACGCGCGCGACAGCTTCGATCCTTACACCGCCAGTGCGGCGGGCGTGGAGTTGAAGCAGTTGCTTTGGGTGCGCTGCCGGAACATCGAGCAAGCGCTTCGTGCTACCGATCTGCTCATCCAAGGCGGAGGCTTCGGGCTGGTGGCGGTCGATCTGGGCGATGTGTCTCCGCAGACCGTTCGCTACGTGCCGCTGCATGCGTGGTTCCGTTTCCGGCGCGCCGTCGAGGATACCCCGACGATTCTGATGCTCGTTGCGCAAGAGTCCAACGCCAAGACGTGCGCTTCGTTGGTGCTCCGATTGGATGCCAAGCCTGCCCGCTGGTCGGAAGCGATGGAAAATCCAGTGAAAGGTTTTGCTGGCTACCCGTTTGCGCGCTTGCTGCAAGGTTTCCAGGTCTGCACCGAAGTCGTGCGCTCGCGCGTGCAACCGCCGGCTGATCTCTGCCCGCCGAATCGCTTTAACGCGAACGCGTCAGCGAAAGCGGAGATGTTTGAAACTGCGGCTCATTCAGCGCACGGAACGCGATGGGAGTGTGACACGAGGACTGGTTTGCTGTGGGAGGTCAACTGTCATCCTGAAGCGAACCGATAAGGTTCGCTGAAGGATCTCAACGTTAGAAATGATTCCAGACGAATCCTGAATAGGCGCTTAGGAGAGGGCTGATTTGAACGCTGTCGGTGTTCACGATCCGAATATTCATGGCTTTCGCTTGCATTCACGTTCCCGATTTTCTGGTGCAGTCCGTAGCGCGCGCCGAGCCGGCTCTTCGCAACAGCGCATTGGTATTAATCAGCGGAACGCCGCCGCTGTGGACCGTCGTAGCAGCCAATGCCGCTGCGTTTCAGGCCGGAATCCAGCTAGGCATGACGAAATCGCAAGCCGAAGAGTTTCCCGGCGTCGAAATCCGTCAACGTTCCGAAGCGCAAGAGAAGGCCACCCATGCCGCTTTGCTCGATGTGGGATGGAGCGTGTCTCCCCGAGTGGAAGACACTGCGCCGGATACGATCGTTGTCGACCTTGCGGGCCTCGCGTCTTTATTTGGCGCTGAGGAAAAAATCGCTCAGGAATTGGCGCAACGCGCATCCCGCATTGGTGTGACTCCGCGTGTCGGGGTTGCTTCCAACATCGAAGCGGCCATTCATGCCGCCCGAGGCTTCCCTGGAATTACGATGATTCCCGCGGGTGAAGAGTGCGAGCGTTTAGGTGGTTTGCCGGTGCATGTGATTTCGACAGGTACGGAGGTGCTGGAAATATTCGAGCGTTGGGGCGTAGATACTCTGCGCGCCCTGGCGGCGTTGCCCGTGCTGCAGCTTTCCGAGCGGCTGGGGCAGGAAGGAGTGCGGCTGCACCAATTGGCGCAAGGCGCGTTCCAGCGCTCGCTGATTCTCGCGCTGCCGAATCTGCACTTCGAAGAAGAAATGGAGCTGGAAGATTCGGTGGAAGAACTCGAGCCGCTGTCGTTTTTGCTGGGCCGCTTGCTCGATCAGCTCTGCACGCGATTGGAAGCGCGGGCTCTTGCCGTTCGCGCCGTGCACATCCGGTTTGACTTGGAGCCTTCCTTTGAAAAAGACGCGGCGCTGGCGAACGGCTTTCGGGAAAAAAACGCAGCGAAGCAATATATAAAAGTTCTGACCTTGCCCGTGCCGGTGCGGGATTCCAAAATGCTTTTGAAATTGCTTCGCTTGCAATTGCAAGCGGATTCTCCCGCGGCGCCCATTCAAAAAATTGTTTTAGGTGCGGATGCGGCGCCTCCGCGCGTGGTGCAAAACGGATTGTTTGTGCCGTGCGCGCCCGATCCGGAAAATCTGGAACTCACCGTCGCGCGGCTTGCGAAGCTGGTGGGAGATTCCAATGTCGGCGCGCCGGAGCTGGTGGATACGCACCGCTCGGAGAATTTCAGAGTAAGAAAGTTCTCAGCTTCCAGAGAGCGAACGAGGAATCGTCAAAAAGGCGACGCTCGGCTTGGCAGGGAACCTCGCCGCGGAACTCACAGGCCGCGGGCCGGATTTCGGACCATCCGGCCCGCGGTGGCGGTGACCGTGGAGGTGCGCGAAGAACGGCCGGTGCGTGTGTATTTGCAGGGAATGCAGGGCGACGTAGTAGTGGCTTCGGGTCCATGGCGCAGCTCGGGAGATTGGTGGCAAGACGATGCGTGGAATCAGGATGAATGGGATTTGACCGTTGATTTTGGCGTTTCGCACGGACGGCGCGTGCAACTCGTGAATTCCTGGCCGCAATACGGCGTGTATCGCGTTTATTACGACGCATTGCGGCGGAGCTGGTTCGTGCGAGGGTTCTACGATTGATGTACACCGAACTGCATGCGCGTTCGGCTTTCAGTTTCCTGGAAGGGGCGTCGGCGCCCGAGGAATTGGCCAACGCCTGTGTCGAGCGCGGCATGGCGGCAATGGCCATGCTCGATCGAGACGGAGTGTACGGCGCGCCGCGCTTTTATCAAGCCGCGAAAAAGATTCGCATGCAAGCGCACATCGGCGCGGAAGTTACCTCTGCGTTTGGCTGGCGGTATTCGCTGCTCGTGGAATCACGCGAGGGCTATCAGAATCTGTGCCGCGCGATTACGCGCATGAAACTGCGCGCGCGCAAAGGGGAAGGACACATTGCGGCGGAAGAACTGGCGGAACTGCGCGCGGGCCTGGTCTGCTTGACGGGAGGGGAAGAAGGGCCGCTTGCCGATGCGCTGGAAAAAGGCGGGATGGCGCGAGGGATGGAGCGCGTGCAGGAGTTGTGCGAACTGTTTGGACGCGAGAACGTTTACGTCGAGCTGCAAAGACATTATTGCCGTGAAGAAGAGGCCCGCAATCAAGCGGCCGTGGAGATTGCACGCAAATTGTCTTTGCCTTTGCTGGCGACCAATGGCGTCTGCCACGCGTTGCCGCACGAGAGGGAATTGCTGGACGTCTTCACCTGCATTCGCAACCATCGCAATCTCGCCACCGCCGGACGTCTTCTGAGCCGCAATCCGGAGCGGCATCTGAAATCGCCCGCGGAAATGGAGCACTTGTTCGCCGATCTTCCCGAAGCCATCGCCAACACACAGATTCTTTCTTCACGTTTGCAATTCACCTTGAGGGATTTGGGATATGCGTTTCCGAAATATCCGGTTCCGGACGGCGGGACACAGATGGAGTTTCTGCGCGAGCGCGCGCACGAAGGAATGATTTCGCGTTACGGCTCCGGCAATGAGAAGGCTCGCCTGCAAATCGATCGCGAACTGGCGCTCATCGAAAAGCTCGATCTTCCGGGATATTTCCTGATCGTTTGGGACATCGTGCGTTTTTGCCGGGAACAAAACATTCTCGTGCAAGGGCGAGGGTCGGCCGCCAATAGCGCCGTGTGTTATGCGCTGGGCATCACGGCTGTCGATCCGGTGGGCATGGGACTTCTCTTCGAGAGGTTTCTTTCGGAGGAGCGCGGCGAATGGCCGGATATCGATCTCGATCTTCCCAGCGGCGATCAGCGCGAGCGCGCCATTCAGTATGTGTATGAGCGTTACGGAAAACTGGGGGCGGCCATGACCGCCAACGTCATCACGTATCGGGGGCGTTCGGCGGCGCGGGAAATTGGAAAGGCGTTGTCCTTCGATCCGGAAACGCTGGGCCGCTTGGCCAGCTTGGTGAGCGCATGGGAATACAAAGATGCAAACGACACGCTGCAACACCATTTCCATGATGCTGGCTTCGACCTGAAGCACCCGAAGATACACAAGTTTTTCGAGCTCTGCGTGCAGGTGCAGGATTTGCCGCGTCATTTGGGGCAGCATTCCGGGGGGCTGGTGGTTTGCCAGGGGCAGCTGGATGCGGTGGTGCCGCTGGAGCCCGCGACGATGCCGGGGCGCGTGGTGGTGCAGTGGGATAAAGAAGATTGCGCGGACATGGGCATCGTCAAAGTGGATCTGCTCGGCTTGGGCATGATGGCGGTGCTCGAGGATTCGCTGAAGATCATTCGGGAACAGTACGAAGAGGAAGTGGACCTGGGACATTTGCCCGCGGATGATTCCGTGGTTTACGAAACGCTGCGAAACGCGGACACGGTGGGCATGTTTCAAATCGAGAGCCGCGCGCAAATGGCTTGTTTGCCAAGGCTGCGGCCAAAATGTTTTTACGACATCGTGGTGCAGGTGGCGATCATCCGGCCGGGACCGATTGTCGGGAAAATGGTGCATCCGTATTTGAAACGCCGTCAGGGGCGCGAACCCGCCGAATGTTTGCATCCTTCGCTCGAACCCGTGCTTGCGCGCACCCTGGGAGTTCCGCTGTTTCAGGAGCAGTTGCTGCGGATGGCCATGATTGCGGCGGGATTTACGGGGGGCCAGGCGGAAGAGTTGCGGCGCGCGTTCGGCTTCAAGCGTTCCGAGAGACTTATGAAGGACGTGGAAGTGAAGCTGCGGGATGGCATGAATCGAAACGGAATTACCGGCGAGACGCAAGATACCATCGTCAAATCGATTACTTCGTTTGCGTTGTACGGATTTCCGGAGTCTCACGCCGCGAGTTTTGCGCTGATCGCGTACGCCAGCGCCTATTTGAAGTGTCATTATCTAGCGGCATTCACCGCGGCCATGCTGAACAATCAGCCGATGGGTTTCTATCACCCGGCTACGCTGGTGAAGGATGCGCAGCGTCACGGCCTGCGCGTGCGTCCCATCGATGTGACCCGCTCCGACTGGCTCTGCACGCTGGAAAAGAATGGCGAAACGTTTGCCATGCGCCTGGGCCTGCGCTATGTCAAAGGCCTGCGCGAGGAGGCCGGCCGCGAAATTGTGCGCCAGCGCGATGCGCAGGCGTTTCGTTCCATCGATGATTTGAAACTTCGCGTGCCTGCGCTGCAGAAATCGGAGTTGACGGCGCTTGCGGAGATTGGCGCCTTGAATTTCGTCGGGCGCAAAGCCGGTTTTCACCGGCGCGACGCTCTTTGGCAGATCGAACGCGTTTCGCGGCGTGCCGGGCCGCTTTTTGAGATTTGCGAAGATCCGGGGGAGGCCGAGAGCGATCTTGCCGAGTGGGGGCGCAGCAGTGCTGCGCCCCCACAATCGAACCCGTGCAGTTCCCCGCTGCAGCCGATGACTGCGGAGGACCGGCTGGTAGCGGATTTTCGCAATACAGGAATGACGGTGGGTCCGCATCCCTTGAGCTATCATCGCGAGCAGTTAAGGCGAGAAGGGATTCTTTCCGCCGCGGACCTAAAGCATTTGTCCGACGGAGTCGAAGTCCGGGTGGCCGGATCGGTGATTGCGCGACAGCGTCCCGGCACCGCCAAGGGCTTCGTGTTTCTCAGTCTGGAGGATGAAACGGGGATTTCCAATGCCATCATTACGCCGCAGCTTTTCCAGCGGGATCATGTGACGATCGTTCATCAGCAATTTTTGTTGATCGAAGGCCGTTTGCAAAATCAGGACAACGTGATTTCGGTGAAAGCCGAACGGGTTCATCCGTTGTTCGTAACGCGAGCGGAAACGACTTCGCACGATTTTCACTAGCGCCAACCCATAAAGGCAAGACCCAGGTTCAAAAAGCGAACCTGGGGCACCCGCACAGCCAGAAATGGATGTGCCACAGGATTTTTCCAGATACAGCAGGGCCGCGCGAATCCACACAACGACGAGCGATGAGCTATATGTTAAGTGGAATAGCTTCGGGCGTGGTTCACTCGCCAACGGTTGAGCGATTAGAGCATGTTTGGGTTTCGCTGGCTACTCCCTCCACTGCGGCCTAAGCGCGCCGCCTACGGCGTCGCGGGCCTCCGTTCCGGGAGTAGCCAGCTTTCGCGAAACGGTGCGCGCAGAGCTGATCTCGCCTCATGGGTTGTATTGACTAACGGTGAGCGCATATACGTTTGGATGCTAGGACCAGGGTTGATTGGATGCTAGAAGTAGTGACATGAATTGGCTCGAAAGGAAGTGGCATCTCGCGGTGATCCTCGTACTTACTACGGGTTCTTGCGCCATTGCGCAAACTATTCCGATCCCCGTCATACAAAGTCCAGTGCCAGCAGATGTAGGTGGTGCAGCATTCAGTCACAACGGGAAATTGGTTGCGACCTTAGGCGAATTGGGAACATATACGACCCTCTGGGACGCAAGAACCGGTCAGAAGGTCGTGACTCTCTCCAGTGGACGGGCTCCGATCGTTAACCCTTCGGGGTCGATTGGAAGCGTTTACCGAGCTGGTCCGCGAACGTTGGTGTTCAGTCCTGATGACCGGTATATCGCGGCAGTCGACAACGACAGCAAGGGCAATCCTCCGGTTGTATGGGAGTGTGAAACTGGACAGATTGTGGCATGGAAACCCGGTCCTGCAAATCAACTAAAACTATCAGTTGACGGATGGACGCCAGACGACGTCCGGGCGTGGAGCACCGGTTCTCGCGGCAAGGTTCCCTCCCTTCTCGGCAACGCCACGGGACAACCGCGTATGGTTTCGAAGGTTGCCCTGAGCGCGGACGGTAGCAAACTCGCGCTGGCTCGTGGAGATGTCGCACGCAGTCGGCTCGCGAAACAGGCTGATTCGATAGAGTTGTGGTCACTTCGCGGCAGCCAGGCGCCAATCTCCTTCGCGACAGGCTTGAACAAGGTGGAGAGCTTGGCGTTCAGCCACGACGCGCAATGGCTCGGCGCTGCTACTCAATCGCAAGGCGAGACCGGTAAGTACACGCAAATCCTTGTTGGTGAAGTGCGGTTGTGGCACGTGAGTGACGCCGCAGAGAAGCAATTGAAGATCGAAAACACGCGTGCGGCAGAGCACCACGAATGGTCGGCCACAAACGTTGCGTTCGCCCCGGACGACAAACAAGTCGTGGCCAACGTTTTCACGCCAGACGAACTGCCTGAAAGGGACTGTCCGCCCGACATGCATTGTGGAGATCTTGAAAGCATTCCGTACGACGTACGGACAAATTTCTTCGACATCACGAGCGGCCGCACAGCGAACAGTATGCCTCTCGGGAAGAGCGATTCCTCAGAGTCGGAACAGCGTGGCTTCTTTTGGCTGAGTTCGGATGGGCGCCGGGCAATTGTCATGCAAGAGAAGCTGACCCTTGTGAATACATTGACGGGGCGCGAAATGAACACGTTCAAGCCGCCGGAGTTGCGACCGTATCCGGGTGCCCTCGACGAATGTAAGGTCGGACTTCACGCCTTTGGGTTCGCGGCATTCAAGCATGATGGGAAACAGATTGCAATCTCGGATGGCCAGGAATTGCAGATTGTGGATGCAAAAACGGGCGCCAGCGCCGCTGCGAGTGGAAGATACATTGTCAACGATGCCAGTGAAGGATGGTTGGCTCTTGCGGCATCGTTCAACCCAAACGGTAACACGCTGGGCGTAGCCGTGTGCAGCGGCTTCTCGGACGATGCCGAATTACTCCTGTACAACTCATCCAACCTTCAAAGGGTCGCTGGATTCCGAGCAGACAGTGTGTTGACGTCCCTGGCGTTCACTCCAGACGGCAGCTTGTTGTTCGCAAGCGGATACGACGGTACTGTCCGCGTCATCGAGACGCAGCACAGCTCATTGCTTGCGACCTTGTTTCGCAGCATGAGCGGCGAATGGATCGTGTTCAGCCCTGACGGCTTGTACGATGCATCTGCCGATGGCGCGCGCCTTCTTGCCTGGCGGCTGAACGGCCAGACTGCGCTGTCTTCTGAACTTCCAGAGATGCACGTTCCTGGCCTGCTCTCGAAGCTCGTAGCTGGAGAACGTCCAAAGCCAGCTATAGCTCTTGCCTCAGCAGTGTCCGCCGCACTTACCCGGAACCCTCGCTGAGGGACTCGCTTTCCATCGCCTCCGCATTCCCAGCCACGCGCTGCTCCTCGTTGCAGCTGGACGTTCAGTCCCCCGTGCCGCCGCTTACCGAGTCCGGTAAGCCAGTCTTTTTCTGCCACTCATTTTCCCGGGCACTGCTTCGGGCTAACTGTTTGGCGGACGGGCGGCATTTTTTCCGGAGACAGAGCGCAGCATACGCACCAGCGCGGAGATTCTGCGCCGGGGCATGATCCGCGTGTATCCGCAATTGGGAGAGACGAAGGTGGAATACGTCTGGGGCGGGACGCTGGATTTTGCTTTCGACATCCTGCCGCACGCGGGCCAGGTCGAGGGAATGTACTTCGCGGTGGGATATGCCGGCCACGGAGTGGCGATGTCCACCTACCTGGGAAGCAAGATGGCACAACTGGTCTCGGGCGGTGGGGATCAGAATCCATTCGCGGGGATGCCGTTTCCGGGAGCGCCGCTGGGTCTCTACAATGGGAGACCGTGGTTTTTGCCGCTTGCGGGGGTTTGGTACAAGGTGCTGGATTGGGTTACGTGAGGCAGTTTGTAAGTGTAGGAAAATAAAAGCGGCACGGTATAGGGAGTTAGGTTGCCTTCGGGATGGGGCTGCTGACAGGGCACCCGGCTTTGAGCACGTTGCCTCGCACATCCTAGGGAAGCACCTTACCTACGACGAAGTGACAGGCAAAACCAGTACGACGTGTAATTAAGCCCGGTCACCTTTTGCGCGGCCCGAAGCGGAAGATTCCTTAGTTTTCTTCCGCTTTTTGGCTGCCTTTTCTTCGTCTAGCTTCTTCTTGATCTCACTATGCGGGACCTTAAGAAGTTCGGTAATAAATTCACCGAATGTGTCGTACTCACTATTTGGCTTCATCTCGTTGTGCCTCTGCATAGCGCAACATGACGTTTTCGCTGAGTTTGTCCATCCACTGGGTTTTCCAAGATACTCTCGCGTGTCCACGCTCTCGTTCTAGGATTCTAGTTACCGGAGAAAAGGGTATACCGAACGAGATATTTGTGGCTTCTCGCCGTGCACCCCAGGCGATTACATCAGCAGCCTGCAAAATGCCGAAATCCCGATCATCCTCAAAGTGAAGGCCGCCGACGTTTAGAAACGTTCCTTCGTTTTGCATTCTAATTGCCTGTGCGTGGGAAGCTCTTACGTGCTCAGCATATGGATTCCCCACATCAACGATAAATGGGATTCGATCATGGTAGGAGTGCGCCTCCGCAATCTTGTGAGTCATCATCAGAGCTAGCAGGAAGCACATCGCATACACGCTGGATTTGTCCCTAATGGTCTTGTTCACCTCGTCTTGGTACTCTGCGTTGGTAAGGCTGGCCGACAGGGAATAAATTTTGTTTGTGTTAACCAGTTCAGATATTTCCGAGAATAGTTCGAATCGACACGCATTGGAAACTTTGGCGAACCTGCCATGCGGCCTACCGAATTCTTTCATGTGAAGCGGAGGTGTAAGACAATAGCGGTCCAACATGGCATCCCAAGCGTCCTCGAATTCTAGGTAGCGGCTGCGGTTTATTATCATTCCGCCCACGACCGCATGTGGGGTACCAGGGTCTTCTCCCCCGCTCTCATCAAGATATATGCGGACTGCGGCTGTGTCTTGGAGGGAGCTACCCGATCCATGCATCAGAATCCAAACCTCTTCTCGGTAAACATTGCCTTGCGTTCATTCACCCTCGCAAGGACAACAACATAGTGGACTTTAGACCTTTGATTCGTCGACTATATTATTGCCTTTGTAAGTGTTGATTCTAAAGGGAGTTAGTGCCACGGGAGGCCGGAGGGGAACCTGTTAGAAAGGATGTAACCTGTGGGCAGTTCGGTCAGTAGGAGCTATTAGAAGGCCAGCATCAAGGGGAACGGCGAGTAGAGGAAGTACTTGCTGACTTCCAGGGAGGGCAAGCCATGAAAACGCTATTCATCGCGCTGCGCGCTCTGATCTTTGCCACGGGATTCATTTTTCTGTGGGGCTGGGTGGCGCTGAGCCTGCACCGCGGCTATGACGGCACTGTGGGCATTGCGTTGCCGGGCTGGACGGGGGCTTTGGGGATCGCGCTGATGGCTGCGGGTGGAACGCTGGCATTGGCCTGCGTGGCGACGTTCGTCACGCGCGGGGAAGGCACGCCCGCGCCATTCGACCCACCGCGCAAGTTCGTTGCCGTCGGTCCGTACAAGCTCGTGCGCAATCCGATGTATGTTGGGGGCTTCGTGGTGCTGTTTGGCTTTGGCTTGTACGAACAGTCGCCGGCAATTCTGGTCTTTACTCTGCCGTGGCTTCTAGCCGCGCATCTTTTTGTTATCGCGTATGAAGAACCGCATCTCCGGGCTACGTTTGGCGGCACCTACGACGCGTATTGCCGCTCGGTGCGCCGGTGGTTGCCCGGGCGTTTCCCCGCGGCGTAACTCATGCTTTGGCAGTCCGGCATGGCGTCGCCTGGTTAGTGGGTTAGCGCGAGAGAGGAAGGCGCCGATTGGCCCAACGACGATCAGCGAGGCGCGCTACAGACTGTGGAGGTCCTGGGCGCGCCCCGCGCAGAATGGGTTTACCGGCCTTCCCTTGCGGCGTCCACGGCCAAATGGAGTTCGTGCTCGACCTGGTGGAGGAGTTCCTCGGCCTTTGCGCCGTGTCCTTCCATGTCGTAGTGGTTGGCCGCGCGGGCTCGCTCCATTTCGTGGATCGATTCCACCACATGCTTGTGAACTTCATCGAGGTCATGCCAATCGTGGACCTTCTGAGCAAGCATCGCGCCTGCGGCAAACGACAGAGCAAGAGCGGCCACTGCAAGAGCTTTCTTCATCGTTTTTCTCCTAGTTGGGTAGTTGGGCTCGACCAGCTGACCATAAGTTACAAAACAAGCAGGCTGGTGCTCAAGAAATATAAACACGAGGTTTCCATGGGAGTTGTACCTGGGAACCTCGAGGGCGCAGGTGGCTACTGTCTGTCTCATGAATCGGAGCTGTAGAAAGGACTGATGCCTCAGAGGCTAAAGCCCACATTTCCTGGCTCTTTTCGGCACGGCTGAAGCCGTGCCCTCCCCGATGCTGGTTCGTCTTGGGACTTGGTGCGCGAGCGATTCGTGCCGACATTGAGTCAACTGAACTGGGCTAAAGCGCACAGCCAGAAATGGCTGTGCCACAGGACTTTTTCTGCAAGCTGTGAAGCCATGCGCCCCCGAAAAGCCCTTGGGGGAGGAAAGGCATTTGGGAGATCCGGTCTAGTTGGGCGGCGGGTGGGCTGCGGCCGGGGCTGCGCTTGTGGCGGCGGCAGCAGCAGCTGCGGCGGCGGATTGGGCGAGTACATAGGCCTGGATCGCGCGGACTTGGTCGGGTTTGAGGGCGTCTTTGAAGGAAGGCATGCCGCGTGACTCGCGAGTTCCTGCCAGGGTGATGGCCGCGAATTGCTGGTGCGTTTGGGCGGATGCGTAGCGGAGGTCGGGAATGCTGGCGCCCGCGACGGCGCCCACTCCGTGGCAATAAACGCAGAACTGCCCATAGAGGAGCGCGCCTTCGTGCACGGTGGCCGCTGAGACCTTCATCTGCATCGCCGGCGAGGGAGGCCCCGAATGGCCGAAGGGCGGAACCTCAAGTTTTGCGGTGGCACCAAGGGCGAAGGTGAGGACGCGGCCAAAGCCCGGCTTTGTGGGCCCATTTCCGGGAACGTTGACTAATCCGGCCGCACCACCCCATCCGACCATGAGGGTTAGGTACTGGACTCCGCCAACGAGATAGGTGACGGGGGGAGCCATGATGCCGGTGCCGGCGTCAAACTCCCATAGCTTCTTGCCGTCGGTGGCGCGATACGCGCAGAGGATGCCGTCCGAGCGGCCCTGGAAGACGAGGTTTCCGGAGGTTGCGAGCACGCCGCCGCTCTCGACGAGGGGAAGAGTGGCGCGCCACACCTCGCGCTGCTCAACCGGATCCCAGGCGATCAGATAACCAGTAGGTGAGGGTGCGGCCACGAGCTTGGCCACCACCGGGCCCTCGTAGCGTGCGTCTTGTCCAAGGTTCCACAGCTTCGGATTCGACTTCCAATTCTTGTCGGGAGCGTGGAGGTGTACGGATCCTTCCCGCGCCGGAATGTATACGAGACCGGTGGCGGGATGGAAGGCCATGGGATACCAGTTGTGGCCCCCACTGGGTGAGGGGGACACGACCACGGCCTGCGAGCTGTCATGCGCGCTTGGCGATTCCTGAGGGCGTCCACTCGTCGGGTCGATTCCGGTTGCCCAGGTGATGCCTTTGACAAACGGCTTTGCGGAGATGAACTGGCCGGTCTGGCGATCGAGCACGTAGAAGAACCCATTCTTGGAGGCCTGCATGATGACCTTGCGTGGGCTGCCGGCGATCTGCAGATCGGCGAGCATCAAGGGCTGCGTGGCGTCGTAGTCCCAGTTGTCACCCGGCGTGATCTGAAAGTGCCACACCAGCTCGCCGTCACTGGCGCGAAGAGCGAGAATCGAGGCGAGGTAGAGATTGTCACCTCCGCCCGGGCTGCGCAGATCGCGGTACCAGGCGAGTCCGTTACCGGTGCCCGTATAGACCAGATCGAGATCGGGGTCATAGACGATGGTGTCCCACGGGGTGCCCCCGCCACCTGCCATCCACCACTGGCCGTGCCAGGTTTTTGCGGCGCTCTCCAGGGCTTTGGACTCGAACCCGTGCGAGGGATCGCCAGGAACGGTGAAGGTGCGCCAGACCAGCTTGCCGGTTTCCGCATCGTAGGCGGAGATATAACCCCGGACGCCGAACTCGGAGCCTGCGTTGCCGATGAGAACCATACCTTTGGCGATGCGGGGAGCACCGGTGATCGCGTAGGGCTTGGATTGGTCCACGGTGATTACGTCCCAGACGGGGCTTCCGGACTTGGCGTCGAGAGCGATGAGGCGGCCGTCCAGGGTGCCGAGGTAGACCTTGCCGTGGTAAAGGGCGACGCCACGATTCACGACGTCGCAGCAGATCGTGCGGGCGCGGGCCCGAGGCACTTTGGGATCAAAGGTCCACAGGATTTCGCCGGTCTTGGCGTCCAGCGCGTACGCGACGCTCCACTCGCCGGTCGTGTAGATCACGCCGTTCGAGACGAGTGGGGTAGCTTCCAGGCCGCGGGTCGTGCCGAGCTCGCGACTCCAGAGGAGGCCGAGTTGGGCGACGTTCTGCTCGGTGAT
This sequence comes from uncultured Acidobacteriota bacterium, assembly GCA_963735525.1. Classification (GTDB taxonomy): domain Bacteria; phylum Acidobacteriota; class Terriglobia; order Acidiferrales; family UBA7541; genus Acidiferrum. The sequence continues at coordinate 679,445 of CAVTLQ010000010.1, forward strand.
CTGGTTTAGGGGACTGAAGCGCTGCTCATCGTAGGTCCTTCCGTGCATGGTCCAGTCGGCGGCATCGCCGGGCGCCTTTGAAGGAGTGGACGACTTGCAAGCGCCCATGGAGAGGACAAGAGATGCGACGAAAAGCAGGGGGATGCTGAGGCGCAGGTTCACGACGAGCTCCCAAAATGCTTGGTGGTCTGTACTCGTTGTTGCAGGCCTGTCGAAATACGCACGCTCGCGATCGGAAATGGGGGTGATTAGAGACCGATACGAGGTGAGTGTCAAGCGACTTGGGCGCGACGGCGGAGAACGAGGTAGGCGGCGGGGCCGAGGGAGATGACGACGGGTCCCCAGAGCAGGGCGAAGAGGTCGCTGCCCAATAGCGCGACGCAGCCCATCAAGAGCGGCGCTGAGCAGGGAAACGTTGGCGACCATGGCCGCGAGGGTCATCCAGGCGCCCAGCCAGGGACCGCCGATCAATTGAGCGGCGGTCGAAAAATAACTTGCATGCCAGTCCTGCCAGTTGCCCAGGGCTGCGAGTGCGGTGGAGGTTGGGACGAAATAGGTGGCGATCGAGAACGAGATAGTAGAGGCTGGCGCGGCCAACCTGGGATTTCAGCGGCTGGTTGGAGGTGGCCACGGAGCCTGGGCGCTCAATGCGGGAGATCCTGAAGAGATTGCAGCAGGGCGCTTGCTCCATGCCAGAAAATCTGAACGCCGATGCAAACCAGGAGAAACGACGAAAGGCGCATGATGACGGCCATGCCGGAAGGGCCGAGGAGCGTGCCCAAGCGGTCGGCGAAACCGTAGCAGAGGAAGACGCTGAGGGCGATCAGCGCCGAACCAATGACGGCTGCGAGAATGGCGAGAAGATTCAGCCCGAAATGCCGAGGCTCATTGGCACCGAGAGTAATGGCAACGGAGATCGAGCCGGGGCCAACGGTAAGAGGCAGCGTCAAAGGATAGAACGCATTGCGGAGGACGTCCTGGGTGTCCACGGTGCGATGAACGGCGGACCGATCGGTGTCCCCTTTGTTCAACATCGCCCAACCCGTAGAGATGACGATCAGGCCGCCACCAACCTGCACGATGGGCAGCGAGATGCCGAAGAACGCGAGGATATGGGTGCCGATCAGGAATGAAGCCACGAGCAGAATGAAACTGTTGATGGCGATTCGCTGAGAGAGAAGCATGCGGGACTCACGCGAATAACCGCTCGTGAGCGCGAGGAAAATAGGGCTGCCGCCCAACGGGTTGACGATGGGGAAGAGCGCGCTGAGGAAAAGAAGGACGGTGTTCACCACATGAGGCAAGGAGGTCCTCCGGAGTTGGGAGTATAGCCGAGCAAGGGTCGGGCGCAAGCGCGGAGGTGCGATGGGGTGCGTTGACGGGTGAGTGGAAAGGATTTTACAGGCGTGAGGGACGTCGGTCGTTCAGGTGCGCTGAGCGCCGATGATCTTGGCAGTGGTCACGGCTTGGCCGACGTGACGCTGGGTGTGGTCGGCTATGTGGACGAGCAAGCCGCCGAGGGTGGTGGGCAGGACTTTGGTGCCGACGGTTCTGGATTGTTCCAAGTCGATTGTGGCGAGGGCGTGGATTCGTTTTGAGCCTGCATTGAGGGCTGTGGTGAGCTCGGTGAATAAACTGTCGTGCGTGGCGCCGGGTTCCATTTCGCTTTTGAGATTGGCAAATTGTTGCTTGTTGAGAGGGCGGCCTTCCGCATAGGTCAGTAAGCGGTCGAGACTTCGGGCAATGTGGCGCAGATGAAACGCAACCGGGGGCAGGCCGGCGGGACGCGCGTTGAGTTGCAGAGCTGTGAGCTTGCCGCACCATTTTTGCAGGTCCTCGTGCGCCAACTCCAGCGCGTGCAGCACGGCGCGGGGGACGGCGGGGATCTCGGTTTTGGTGCCGCGCAGCCATGGTTCGGGCAGAGGTGGGTTGCGGAGGTGCGGCTTTGGGGATTTTTCGTCGTTCATTTGAGGTTCTTCCTGCGTGCATTTGAATCCTACAACATGACTTCCTGAAGGCGCTGGAAGTTGAGGTTCCTCGGGCATCCTTGTTCTTCGCGCGAAGCGCTCTGGGCAAGTCGGATGCCCTCAGAATGACAACGATGCCTTTTTTCGGCGGCCTGCGAGGCCGAAACCATTTGTGAGATGGCTGGCGGCTTCTAGAAATGCTTAAGACGCGGGAGGCGCCTTGCCGAAGCAGCGGGCGTGAGCTAGAGTTTCGGTTCGAAGCAGAGGATGGTCATGGGCAAACAGGCGAAACGAGCGCGGGAGACGCAACCCAAGGGGAAAGGGGAAGAGAGCGTTCGGATCTTGATTTCGCGAACGCGGCTGCAGCGGCGGATTAGGGAGATGGCGCGGGAAATCGGCAAGGACTTTCCCGGGGAGCCGCTGCATTTGGTGGGGGTGCTCAAGGGAGCGGTGTTTTTTCTGACGGATTTGGGGAAACAGATTCCGGGGCAGGTGTCCTTTGATTTTATCGCGGTCTCGAGTTACGGAGTGGGCACGCATTCGTCGGGGCAGGTGAGGTTGACGAGGGACTTGGATTCGAGCATCGAGGGGAAGACGGTCATCATCGTGGAAGACATTCTGGACACAGGGATGACGATGCAGTATTTGCTGCGCGTGTTCGAACAGCGGAAGCCGAAGATGCTGCGTGTTGCGGTGCTGCTGGACAAGCCGGAGCGGCGGATCGCCGCGGTGCGCGCCGACTACGTGGGCTTCACGATTCCTAATGAATTTGTGGTCGGCTATGGGCTGGACTACGCGGAGCGGTACCGGAACATGCCTGACGTGGGCGTGCTCTCGCTGGGCGCGGGCGGCAACAAAGCGGCGGAATCGGACTGAATAAGCTGTAGGCATGTCGCGCGGCCGGGGAAAGCGCCCGCCTCGGAAGGCGGCCACTACAAAGGCGGAGTTCGGTGCGCGCGGGAATTCCACAAGGTATCGCCGGACAGCACCGGCCGAATGTCGTGCCTGCTATACTGGTTGATTGCATGAGTCCCACTGACGGTCCCACAGATACAGTCGCAAGCAACACCGGCCCGGAGGTCTCGGCCGAGGTTTTGGCCACGTTCGCGGAAATCGGCGAAGAGGTCAACGCATCGCTGGACCTGGACGAAGTGCTGGCGCGCACGGCGGCGCTCATCAAGCGCCATATCGACTACGAAATTTTTGGCGTGCTGATGTTCGAGGGCGACGGATCGTATTTGAAGCATCGCTTCTCGATCGGGTATCCGCGGGAACTCGCGGAGAGCCTGCGCGTGCCCCTTGGACAAGGAATCACGGGGACGGCGGCGGCAACCGGGCACCCGGTGCGGGTAAGCGATACGCGGAACGATCCGCGCTATATCAATGCGATCGAGAGTGTGAGGTCGGAGTTGGCGGTGCCGCTGATGCTGCAGGGAAAGTGCATCGGCGTGCTGGATATTCAGAGCCGTCATCCCGGATATTTCACGCGCGACCAGCAAAGTATTTTGACGCTCCTGGCAAGCCGGCTGGCGGTGGCGATTGAAAATGCCAGGCTGTTTCAGCGGGTGCGGGCGCAGGCGGACACGCTTTTGCTGCTCAACGAAGTCGGCCGGGAGACCGGTTCGATCCTGGATGTGGAAGAGTTGCTGCGGCACGCCGCGGAGCAAACCAAGCGCGTGATCGACTACCAGATCCTCAGCATCATGCTTTACGACGACGAGCAGAAGGTTTTTCGCCACCGGCTGGACGTAAAGCATGGCCAGCGCGTGCAGGGAAAGTTGCGTGCGGCTGCCAGCGAAGGCATTGTCGGCGCGGCAGCGACGCTGAAAGAGCCGGTGATCGTTCCGGATGTCACCGCCGACTCGCGGTATCTGCTGGTGAATCCGGAGACGCGCTCGGAACTGGCCATTCCCATGATGCATAAGGGCAAGGTCATCGGCGTGCTGGACCTGGAGAGCCCGCAGCTCAACTACTTTACCGAGGATCACGTGCAAACGCTGTCGATCCTGGCCGCGAATCTCGCCGTGTCGCTCGAGAATGCGCGGCTGTACGAGCAGGTGGCGCGGGATGAAGCGCGGTTGGAGCGCGATCTGCAGGCGGCGAAGCGGATTCAAGGCGCGCTGCTGCGACCGGTGCCGTCGGAGGATTTCGGGCTGGACATGGCGGCCAAATATCTTTCCGCTCGCGAGCTCGGGGGCGATCTGTACGAGTTTTTGCGTTACGGGCCGCAACAGCTTGGGATTGCGCTGGGCGACGTCAGCGGAAAGGGAACCGCGGCGGCGCTGTACGGCGCGGTGGCCATCGGTATCATGCGCAGCTTGGCGCCGCAGAAGCTACAGCCCGCGGAGCTGCTGCGGCAGATGAATCAGATCGTGGGTGAGCGACGCATCGAAGGCCGATTTATGACGATCTGTTTCGCGACGTGGCAGAGGGGCCGGAGCAAATTGCGAGTGGCCAACGCAGGGCAGTCGCAGCCGTTGTTGTACAAAGACGGGCGCTGCGGAAAAGTCGAACTAACCGGCTTTCCGCTGGGAATTTTCGAAGAGGTGAGCTACGACGAATGGGGCGTGACCCTCGCGCCGGGCGACATCGTGGCATTTCACTCGGACGGCATCGCCGAGACGATGAACAGTGAGGGGCAATTCTTTGGCACGGAGCGGCTTCGCAAACTGATCGAGGATCACCACGAACTCAATGCGAGCGAGATGGCGGAGCGGGTTTTTCGCGAGGTGGAGTGGTACGCGCAAGGCGCGCCGCTGGCGGACGACCGCACGCTCGTCGTACTGAAAGTGCGATGAGCGGGCCGGCGAGGGGTCGCTCGCGAAGACTTTCCTTTGTGGACCCGACCACGTCTACGCCTCATTTTTCCTGGCGAAACTCCGGCAAGAGCGGGGCGCATGCGGAAGTCGTGTGCGAAGGCGTGGCGTTGGTTGACGTCGCAGACAAGATCGGGACGCCTACTTACCTATACAGCCGTGCCGCGATCGACGATGCACATCGCGAGCTGCATCGCGGGTTGGGTACACTTCCTCACACGCTGTGCTTCGCGGTGAAATCGAACGGCAATCTGTCGATTCTGAAGCACGTGGCGAAGATGGGAAACGGATTTGACATTGTTTCCGGCGGAGAGCTTCGCCTGCTCCAAGAAGTCGGCGTGCGTGGCGAGCGAATCGTGTTTTCGGGTGTGGGGAAGACACGCGAGGAGATGCGCGAAGCCCTGCGCTATGCGCCGCACCGGCGTGGCGGCCGCGACGGGATACTTCTTTTTAACATCGAGTCGGAAGCGGAGTTGGAAGTATTGCTGGAGGAGTCCGAGCGCTACTCGAGGCGAGGTGGCGCGGTGCCCGCGGTTTCGATTCGCGTCAATCCTGACGTGCAAGCCGGCGGGCATCCGCATATCGCGACCGGACGGCACGAGCACAAATTCGGGTTGGATTGGGAGGAAGCGCGGCGATTGTATCGGATGCACCGCAGTTCGAAATGGATGCGCTGGGAAGGAATCAGCGTGCACATCGGCTCGCAGATCGTGACGCTGGATCCGTTTCGTCGCGCGCTTCGCCGTTTGGCCAGCTACGTGGAGGAATTGCGCCGAGAGGGCATTGCGCTGAAATATCTGGATCTTGGCGGGGGACTGGGGGTGCGCTACACGAAGGAGAGGCCTCCGTCGCGCGTCGCATACGCTCGAATGATTGCACGAATGGTCCGGCCGCTGGGGTTGCATCTTCTGCTCGAGCCGGGGCGCACCATCATCGGACCTGCGGGCGTACTTTTGACGCGCGTGCTTTACGTCAAAGAAAATCGCGGCAAGAGGTTTGTGGTTGTGGACGCGGCCATGAACGATTTGATGCGCCCGGCCCTTTATGGCGCAATTCATCCAATTACGAGGGTTACGCGCGAAAAGAGGAAATCCGGGGCCGCGCCAGAGGGTCGATATTGTCGGCCCGGTCTGCGAGACCGGCGACTGCTTTCTGCGCGATTGGCCGCTGCAAAGAGTGAAGCCCGGCGAAGTGCTGGCGATTTGGGTGGCCGGCGCGTATGGAATGTGCCAGACGTCGAACTACAACGCGCGATGTCGTCCCGCGGAAGTACTGGTCGAAGGAAATCGGTACCGTGTGATTCGGCGCCGCGAAACGCAGCAGGACCTTATGCGCGGTCAGACCGATCGCCTAACCCTTCGCACAGATATTGCGGCTACACCTCGCCCCACTTCAGCTTGTTGCGCAAAATCTCAAAGTAGGACTTCTTGGGCGGCTGGATCAGCTTCAATCGTTCGGCGGCTCTTTTCATGCGGACCTTGTCGGCAGGATGCATGGGGATGCCGGTTTGACCGTCGAGGGTGAGGAATATGGAATCGGTACCGGCGCAAAGGTTGATTTCCACGAACGACGAATCACGAACGACGACCGGGCGGTCGCTGAGCGTATGCGGACAGATGGGAGTGATGATCCAGGATTCGACCGCAGGATGCACGATTGGGCCGCCGGCAGAAAGGGAATAGGCTGTCGATCCAGTAGGAGTGGCGACGATCAGGCCATCGACGCGATAGCGGCAGACGAAGTCCTTGTCGATGGTGAGTTCCATCTCGATCATGCGGGCAAGGTCGCCCTTGTGGATCACCGCCTCGTTCAACACGCTTTGGCGTTCGATGACCGTGCCGCCGCGCTCTAGTTCCACATCCAGCATCACGCGCTCGCTCGACGAAAAATGGCCGGCCAGCGTTTCTTCGAGGGCGGGATAGAGTTCTTCGAGCTTGAAGCTGGTAAGAAAGCCGAGGCTCCCCATGTTGATGGGGAGAATCGGAATGCCGAGCGGTGCGGCGACGCGCGCGGCGGCGAGGAGCGTGCCGTCACCGCCCAATACAAGCAGCAACTGAGATTCCTCCGCGACTTGCACGCGGCTGCGTCCCTTGGACGAATCGTTAAGCGAGCTGGCGGTTTCCGTGTCGTAGAGCGCGCGAATTCCGCGCGCCTCGAACCAATGAAGCAGCGCGGGCACAACGACGGCCAGATTGGAACGCCGTGGCCGCGAAATAACCCCGATGGTGTGGAAGGGCGCGGAAGGCTGCATGTCTGCCTGTGATTCTACTCCAGCACCTTTTTGCGCGCGTGGAGAAAATACTCCTGATTTCCCTCAGCGCCTGGAAGACAACTCGGGCGCACACCGAGGACCTCGATCCCCGCAGCAACGGCTGCTGCGCGCACGCCGGCGACGGCCTGCTGATGAAGCGCTGGATCGCTGACGATACCTCCGGCGCCGACGCTTTCTCTGGGCAATTCGAATTGGGGTTTCACCAAAATAAGCAGATCTGCTCCAAACTTCACGAGAGCCTCCACGGGTTTCAGAACCTTGCCGACGGAAATGAACGAGACATCCGCGACGACGAGATCGACAGGTTCCGGAAGATCTTCGCGGCGCAATTCGCGGGCGTTGCGCTCGATGCGAACGACGCGGGCGTCCTGTTGCAGCTTCCACGCCATTTGACTGATGTTGACGTCCACGGCGTACACCCGCGCGGCGGCCTTTTGCAGCAGACAGTCCGTGAAACCGCCTGTCGAAGAGCCCACATCGAGGCAAACGCGCCCGGCCGGGTCGATTGAGAAATCCGCCAGCGCACCTTCCAGCTTGATGCCGCCGCGGCTAGCGTACTTCTGCGCGCGGCTGGTCACATCGACGCGTACATTTTGCGCGATGGACATGCCGGCCTTCGCCGCGCGCTCACCTTCGATGCGAACCTCGCCGGCGAGAATCATGGCTTGGGCTTTCGGAAGGGATTCGGCGAGGCCGCGCTCAACGAGAAGAAGGTCGAGCCGCTTCCTGGCTGGCTTCGATTTCATGATGACGGCGAACTCGTCAGGCACGGCGAAGAACGAGGTATTCGGCAATGCTGCGGAGCCGCGCGGCCCTCTCCGCGTAGGGCGCAAGTTCAGTAACGGCGCGCGTGGCCAGATCGTTGGCAATTTCGTGAGACTTGGCAAGCCCGTAGATTGCGGGGTAGGTCGCCTTTTGCTGCGCGATGTCTTTGCCGGCGGTTTTTCCCAGCGCCGCGGAAGATTCTTCGACGTCGAGAATGTCGTCGGTCACCTGAAAAGCCCAGCCGATGCTCTCGCCGAAGCGCCGCAAACGCGCCACGTCTTCGGCGTTCGCGCCAGCACACAAAGCGCCAGCGGTGACGGAGGCGCGAATCAGCGCCGCCGTTTTCGATCGGTGGATGTATTCGAGCATTTCCGGCGCGACGCGCCGGCCTTCTGCTTCCAGATCGGCGACTTGGCCACCGACCATGCCATTCACGGTGCCTGCTGCGGACGCGATCTCGGCCACCATGGCGACGCGCCGGGCTGCATCGACCGGGGCTGCGCTGACCGTTTCGAAAGCCAAGGTCAGCAGCGCATCACCGGCCAGGATAGCAGTAGCGTCGCCGAATTTCTTGTGGCAGGTGGGTTTTCCGCGGCGCAGATCGTCGTTGTCCAGCGCCGGCAGATCGTCGTGAATCAGCGAATAGGTGTGAATGAACTCGATCGCGCACGCCGGATGCAGCGCGGCTGAGACGTCGGCTGCAAAGATGCGCGCTGTTTCCAAACAGAGGATGGGGCGGATGCGCTTTCCGCCGGCAAGCACGCTGTAGCGCATCGCTTGATGAATGGAGGCGGGTTGCGTCGTTTCGGAAGGCAGCAAGCTGTCGAGAGAAGCATCGACAGCGAGGCGGTCTTCTTCAAAGAAGGCAGGAAGTTTCATCGCGGCGGAAGTGGGCTCCGCGGAGCGGTGCGCCACACTCACGACTCGCTCTCCCGTTCGGGATCGAACGGTTCGGCAACGAGCTTACCGTCAGCTTTCTTCAGAAGGATTTCGACGCGACCCTCTGCGTCTTCGAGCTGCTTCTGGCATTCGCGGGAAAGCGCCACGCCTTCCTCAAACAGCTTCATCGCGTCGTCCAGGGAGAGTTGCGGGCTTTCCAGCCGGCGCACCACTTCTTCCAGGCGAGCGAGCGATTTCTCGAAATCAGGTTTCTTCGGTGGATCGAGCTTTTTTGCTGGAGTTGAATTCACGCGATCAGGCCTTGTCTCCGGCGGCGCCTATTTCTGGCAGTGCACGCAACAGTATGTTGACCGGCCGCCCTGTGAGATTCGTTGGATTAATTTTCCGCAGCGGCGACACGGTTTTCCCTCTCGATCGTAAACGCGGAGAATATCTTCGATGCCTTGAAACCACCAGTCCGGATCGGTAAAGTCCGGCGCGGGATGCAAACAGCATTCTAAGGCACGGTGGAGAACTGAAACAATCGCTTTGTGCAGGCGGCGTCCTTCGCGAGCCTGCACCGAGTTGGCCCGGCGCAGCGGATCGAGCCGGGCGTGCCAGAGCGACTCGCTGGAGTAGATGTTGCCGATGCCGGCGACGCGCGACTGGTCGAGAAGGAATTCCTTGAGTGGACGGCGAGACGCCGCCAGCATTCTCGCGAAACGCGCGGCAGTGAATTCGGGCGACATAGCGTCTACGCCAATCCGGGAAATTCCTGGGCACTGTTCGATCGATTCCCACGCATGGACTCTTCCGAAATGGCGCTGGTCCGCGAAGCCGAGAACGCCTTTGTCCAATTCCAGCGCGACGTCGACGTGGACACCAGAGTCTCGATGGTTCGCGCGATGCAACATCTCCTTCGCGCCGGAAAACCAGACGAGTTGGCCGTCCAGACGAAAGTGCATCGTCAATACCCCGCGGTCGAGAATGAGCAGCAGGTACTTGCCCTTGCGGGCGACCGAGCGAATTCGCCGGCCTTCCGCAAAACGCGCTACACGCGCACCGGTTTGCGGTTTCGTTGCGATGGGGTGAAAGACGTGGACGCAACGAATCGTTCGCCGTTCGACGAGCGGCCGCAGGGTGCGAGCGACGGCTTCCACCTCGGGCAGCTCAGGCATCGCGGCGGCAAGAACTCATGGCGCGGGCTTCAAGGTTAGCGTGTGCTTGCGGGCCTTCGCTTCCGCGGCGTCGCTGAAAGGTTGGAAGATGGGCTTACCTTCATACCAGTACGAAAACTGGTCCGAATAATGGGCGCTGCCGGGTTGTCCGGATTGTCCCGCGGGAATGAGCAAGATCGATTCGTCCCAATTACCGAGGTTGGCGACGAAGCGCATCGCCGGGCCGTGATGTTTCGTCGCGGCGCGCACACTATATTCCGTGCCCGACTGCGGCTTGTCGGCGATGCTGAGAAGCCGCCTCAGCACACCCTCGCGGCCGATCGGGTGAAGCATTTCCAGCGAATTAAATCGCTTCCACGGCCAATCTTCGATCCTCGCGCTGTGCGAGTCCTCCGCGAGCTTTGCGACGGCGCGGTCCGCCGCGGCCACCAGCAAAGCGTCGTAGCTCTTGTAGCCGGGCGGCAGCCATTTCTCGGGTCGCTCCGTGAGTAGTTTTTGCAAAAAGGCGGTGCTGCGCCACTGATACAAGCTTGTCTGATCCCCGAGGTAGGGCTCAAGAATGAGTCTCAGCGCCGCACCGCGGAGCGCCACCAAGAAAGAAACCTCGGGAGAATCGGCGTCCGCGATACCGTTCCAATCCTTGAGACCCTCGATCAGCTTCTTGGTGCGTTCGTCTTTCGGCGAGTTTATCTTGGCCGCGGCGGACAACTGATCGGCGAGGAACGCGTGCGGAAAACTGTAGGTATCGGTTTGCACCTTCAGCATATCCGTCGGGCGCAGGTCGTGTTTGTCGTGAAGCAAGTCGTAGATGCGCGCCGTGCGATACGGTTCTTCCCAGCGATCCGTCAGATAGGGTTTGTAGCTGGGCCCGACGACCCGGGCATTTGCCGTCACGATGAGCCCGCTATCCGGATTCAAAGCCTGCGGAAGCTGATCGAAGGGGATGTAGCCGGTCCATTCGTAGTCATCTACGTCCCCGGGCATGGGAACTTCTCCGTGGCCCTTTTTGCGAATCGGAACGCGCGCGGTCATGATGTAGCCGATGTTGCCTTTGATGTCGGCGTAAACGGCGTTCTGCCCGGGTCCCCACGCACGTTTCATGATGCCGCGGAATTCTTCCCAATTCTGCGCTTTTCCGAGCAAGGTATAGGTGTTCGCCAGAGCCGCCCGGTTCGGTCGCGGTCCAGCGCAGCGCGTAGGCCTTGCCAGCCTCGCGGCGAACCACGGGTCCGTGCCGCGTCACCACCAGCGGCAGGTGTTCGTCGGGCTGGCCTTTGACGTGGATTGTTTCGTCGAACGTCTGCGCCTTCATCCATTTCCCATTCACGCGATATTGGTCGGTCGCGGCAGGATTGAAAGCCTCGATATAAAGGTCCTCGACGTCAGCGCCGTTGTTGGTGAAGCCCCACGCGATGTGGTCGTTGTGGCCGATGACGACCAGCGGCGCGCCAGGCAAAGTGAAGCCCTTCACGTTCCAGCCGGGCGCGGTCAGATGCACCTCGTACCAAATCGGCGGAAGGGAGAGCTCCAGGTGCGTGTCATTGGCCAGCAGAGGTTTGCCGGTGGCTGTATGATCGCCGCTCACCACCCAGTTGTTGCTGCCGAGCCCATGGCGAATATCGCGCCGCGTCTCCGCCAGAAAGCCGCGCATCGAGCGCGCCAAAGCCGAGGTTAGATCAGGGAAACTCTCGGGTGTCGCCACGTCCATCGAGCCAACTGCACTCGCTTTGAGCACCGAGTCGCCCATGTCGTCATCATCATCGTCATCGTCGTCGGAATCCCCCCGAGAGCGCTCCGAGCCGTCATTTACAACATTAGGGTCGCCAACCACAAAGTGATCCATGGAGGCATCCAGGGAAAATAGATCTCTGGCGCGTTCCCACCCGACACGTTCGGTAACCTTCGCGCGGTTGAGCTTTTTTTCCCAGCTATTCGTCAGTGTTTGATACATGTACCCCGCGATGACGAGCGAATCGGAAACTTGCCAGGGCTGGGGCTTGTATTTCAGAAGCGAAAACTCGATCGGCAACTGGTCGCCATGCTGCTCGATGAATCGATTTATGCCGCGGGCATAGGCTTCCATGAGCGCGCGTGAGCTTGGGTCCATCTGAGTGACGTCCCGCTCCGCGGCGCGGCCAAAGCCCAAGACGCGAAACTGTTTGTCGATTTCCAGCGTGGCAGGGCCGAGAATCTCGGAAAGTTGGCCTCGCGAAATCCGCCTGAGGAGATCCATCTGCCAGAGCCGGTCCTGCGCCATCACGTAGCCCTGCGCCTCGGCCAAGTCTTCCACGGAACTGGCCCGAATGTGTGGCACGCCCCAGCGGTCGCGCTCGACGACCACGTCTTTTTGCAAGCCGGGAACGCTACTTGTGCCGTCGAGTCGCGGCAAGGGCCGGTACACGAACCACCAAACAACCGAACCCACGGCGACGACAACGATGGCGACGGTCCAAAACAAGACACGCAGGATGATTCGCAAGCTAGCTCCCACTCGCAATCACGAAACTGCCAGTGTAGAGGAGCGGTCTGGCAGGCGCAACCGAGCTGCTCAGAGGGTTTCATGGCTGCCGGCACGCTCGGTCTGCGATAAGTAACCAGGACGGCGTTGCGATGACTACTTCACGGTATCGGCGCCGGCTTTGGCGCATTGCGCGTCCTGCGCACTCGTGGCGCCCGAGACGCCGATCGCGCCGACGATCTTTCCATCCATGACGAGCGGTAGGCCACCTTCGACCGGTGTCACTCCGTGCAGCCCCAAAACGCGCAGCCCGTCTCCACCCGACGCGAGCGTATCTTGGAAGGCCTTGCTCGGCCGCTTGAATAACGCCGAGGTGCGCGCCTTTTCGACCGCGACGTCAGCACTGCCGAGCTGCGTGTTGTCCATCTTTTCGTAATAGATAAGATTGCCCGCAGGGCTGACGATCGCCACCGCCACATTCCAATTGTTCTTCGCCGCCTCAGCAAGCGCCGGCGCGGCCACTTTCTTGGCGTTTTCCAGGCTGATGGGCAAGCCGTACGGGTTGGGCATTTGCGCGAGCGCGTTGGTCACGAAGCAAAATGCGAACGTCAGCGTAATGAAGGCCCGGACGACAGATTTCGGTGAGATGGACATGGTCGCTTTTCCTCCAGATTTGGGTAGGTTGCGGGCGCGATTATACGCCCGGCCCGCCTCGAAACTGGCCCGGCATGATTTTTTCGTGAAAGTTCCGGTCGCGCCAGGCGCCTAATTGCCATCGGCGAACGGCCGACCCTTAGCTGTCGACAAACGCAACCATCGAGCGTTCGCCCCGTCCGTGCTGCTACAATGCGAAAAGGGGCAATCGTAACCACGTATGTTCGCAGTGCGGCTGATTGGTGTGCTCGCGCTCGTCGCGCTGAACGGATTTTTCGCAGCGGCGGAATTCTCGCTGGTGGCGGTCAGGCTATCGCGGGTGCGCCAGCTCGTTCAGAAGGGCGACGCCCGCGCGCGGATCGTCGAGGGGCTGCTCGCCGACGTGCATCATGTGGTCTCCGGCGTGCAACTCGGCATCACGTTGACAAGCCTGGCTCTCGGCGCGCTCGGCGAGAGCACGCTTGCGAGTACGTTTCAAACCATCTGGCCGGGCCTGGCCGGAACGCGAGCAACGCTGCTCGCCCATGCGGCTGCGCTGGCTGCGGCATTTGCTCTACTTAGCGCGTTGCATGTCGTAATCGGCGAGCTGGTGCCCAAGACGGTTAGCTTGGCTCGCGCTGAGCGCGTGGCCCTGCTTGTGGCGCGCCCCTTTTCGTGGTTTCTGAAGACGTTCCGCTGGGCCATCGACCTGCTCGACGGCATCTCCGGCGCTATCGTCAAGTCGCTTGGCGTATCCGAGCCGCAAGGCCACAACGCCCCCCACTCTACGGAGGAGCTGCAGATTCAAATTCAGCAAGCGCGCGAACGCGGGCTTCTGGCGCCCGGGGAAGAAAAGTTCATCGTGAGCGCCATCGAGCTTGGCCAGGTGCAGGTGCGGGAAATCATGGTGCCGCGTCCAGATATGCATGTCCTGCCGGTGGAATCGACCTTGGATGAAGTGATGCGTGCATTCGCCACCACGCAGCGCTCTCGTATCCCCGTCTATCGCGGATCGGAGGACCAGATCCTAGGTTTCGTGCATATCAAGGACATGCTGTGGGTTCTCCTGGATCGCGAGCGGCGGCTGGAAGAAAATCTTTCGCCGTCACCGTTCGATCTGCGTCGGGTGCTGCGAGAGGTGCTGATCGTTCCGGAAACCAAGCCGGCCGACGAATTACTGCTGGAGCTGCGCAGCCATCACGTGGGCTTGGCTTTGGTGGTCGATGAATTCGGCAGCATCCTGGGACTGGTGACGTTGGAAGACATTCTCGAGCAGGTTGTCGGCGAAATTCACGACGAGTTCGACGTTGTCGAGCGCCCGTTGACGCTCGCGGACGGCGCGGTGATCTTCGACGCCGGGTTGAATGTGCGCGACCTCGACACGCAGTACAACATTACGTTGCCGGAGGATCCTGCGTATGCCACGGTGGGCGGCTTCGTGCTCGACCAGCTTGGCTTCATTCCGCGTGGCGGGGAGAGCTTCGAGTACGGCAGCTTTCGCTTCACCGTTGTGGAGATGGATGGCAGGCGCGTGGCTCGCGTCAAGATTGAACGCATGCGCCATTTGACCGAGAACCGCAAGCCGGGGGAGTCTCCGAGCGATGCGGCGCTGCCCGTAGACACCACGAAATCCGACACCAGCTCTTCGGCACGAACCCGATAATGGCGCGACACGTCTTGCAGCGCTTCCTGCTCACGCTTCCGGCGCTCTGGCTCGTCCTGACCCTCGTTTTTTTGATGATTCATATTGTGCCCGGCGATCCGGTCGAGCAAATGCTCGGCGAGGGTGCCGCGCCGGGCGAACTTACGCAGTTGCGCCACGCGCTGGGGCTCGATCAGCCGTTGCTCAAGCAATACGGCCATTATTTAGGACAGCTCGCGCGTGGAGATCTCGGCCAATCCTTCAAGTTTCAAGCGCCCGTGCGCCGCATCATTTTTGAGCGCTATCCTGCGACTCTCAGTCTGGCTTTCCTTGCCTTGCTCGTTTGCGCCACGATCGCCATTCCCGCGGGAGTTCTTGCGGCCTACCAGCGAGGGCGGGCCGCGGACCGCGCGGTTGGTGTGTTCACTTTGTTTGGCCTGGCGGTGCCGAACTTTGCGCTAGGGCCCGTCCTGATTTTGCTTTTTTCGATTGAGCTGGGCCTGCTGCCTGTATCCGGCCGCGGCGGAGCGGCCTACTACGTCCTCCCCGCCGCGACACTAGGCGCCGCGCTGGCTGCGATTCTCACCCGCATGGTTCGCGGGTCGATGCTCGAAGAGCTCTCCAGCGACTACGTGCGCACGGCGCGCGCAAAGGGACTCTCGATACGAGCCGTTCTGTTCCGTCACGCCTTCCGCAACGCGCTAATCCCCATCATTACGATTCTCGGGCTGCAATTCGGAACCTTGCTGGCCGGAACCATCGTTACGGAGACGATTTTCTCTTGGCCCGGAATCGGCAGACTCACCGTACAAGCCATCTCCGCGCGCGACTATCCGTTGCTGCAAGGGTGCATCCTGGTGATCGCCGTTTCCTACGTGCTCGTCAACCTCCTGACCGACGTCCTCTACGCGGTCATCGATCCGAGGGTGCGGCTGTCATGAGGCTGCTCGCCGCCGCCCGCGAGTTTCTACGCCAGAGTGTTCTCGCTCGCGTAGGATTTGCCGCTGCCGTGTTCTTGATTCTCGCCGCCCTGCTCGCGCCCTGGATCGCACCCGCCGATCCCGCGGCACAGAATCTGCCCGCTCGCTTGGAAGCGCCTTCGCGCGCCCACTGGATGGGGACGGACGAATTGGGCCGCGACACGTTGTCACGCACCCTGTACGGCGCGCGGATCTCGCTGCTCGTGGCCATTTCCGTCGTATTCGGCTGCGGCTCCACTGGATTGATCATCGGGATGCTCGCGGGATATGCCGGCGGATGGTTCGATCGCTTCGTGAATCTGCTGCTCATCAACGCGTTCCTGTCCTTTCCGGGAATCTTGCTCGCCATTGCCTTCGCGGCATTCTTAGGCCCGGGTATCAGCAAGGTGATTCTCGCGCTGGTGATCACCGGCTGGGCAGGCTACGCGCGGCTTGCGCGCGCACAGGTTCTCAAAGTTAAAGAACTGGAATTCGTCCTGGCCGCTCGCTCCCTTGGCGCCTCGCACCTGCGCATCTTGGCGGCACATCTCTTGCCGAATATCCTTCAACCAGTCTTGATCCAAGCGACGATAGGCATGGCCGGAGCGATCCTGGCGGAGTCCACCCTGAGTTTCCTCGGCCTGGGCGTGCTCGCCCCGGTTCCAAGCTGGGGCGCCATGCTCAACGATGCGCGCAGCCACCTCTTCGACGCCCCTCACATGGTCGTCTTCCCCGCACTCGCCGTGATGATCGCCGTCCTCGCCTTCAACCTCCTAGGCGACGCCTGGCGCGATTGGCTCGACCCCCGCACCCGCACCCAAATGGCCGCGCTGGAACTAACTCGCTGAATGGCTGAAAGGTACCGCGGGAATCTGCCAGTGGCCCGATCTGGGCTTGCGTCCGCCGAGCGCAATACTTGTAAGTTAAGGTAGGATGGACGACCTGAAATCGAGGCACCCGCCGGCGCGAACTCTGGCGAGCTTCATGCGCTAAGTGTGAACTGAAATGGATCGGAAACAGCTCTGCTGGGCACCACGAATCGTTTTCACCCTGCTCTTTGCCTTCGCTTGTGTGTGCATTGTCGCGTTCGCGGCGCCGAACAAATTTAGGCATGTTTCCAAGCTGCCCGATGCGCTGCTCCACCGCATGGCCTATGCCCAAGGGCCCTCCCAGAAGACCCGCCTTAAGATCATGCCGCTCGGTGATTCCATCACTTTCGGCACTCCCAATCCCGGCTACGGTGGCTACCGGCACTTGCTCGGGACGCTGCTGAAAAACGATGGCTACAGCGTTGAATTCGTCGGGTCCAAGCAGAGCGGCAACGGCGTCATCCCTTCTCCAAACAACGAGGGACACCCGGGTTGGACAATCCTGCAAATCAAAAACGGCATTGATTCAAATGGCTGGCTGGAGACCTACCAACCCGACATCGTTCTGCTCCACATCGGCACGAATGACCTCCGCCCTCGCGTGGGGGGTGCGGCATCGGCGCCTCACAATCTCTCGACGCTTCTCGACGATATTCTCGCGCGTCTGCCACAGGCGCACGTCATCGTGGCCCAGATTATCCCTTTTCGGCCAGGCCCCGACCAAGTGCATCAGTCCTATAATGGTGCGATTCCTGGCATCGTCGCGTCCAAAGGCCCGCGGGTCTCCAGGGTCGACATGCAGAATATCCTCTCCCCAAGCGATTATACAGACGGCTTTCATCCCAAAGCTGGCGGCTACGACAAGATGGCACATGCTTGGGAACGTGCCTTGCGTGGCGTGATTCCCGGTTCCGCGCAGCGTGACGAAACGCCAACGCTGCCAGGTGCTTCGGCAGTTGCCGCGGTTTCGGAAGTGAAACCGGCACAGAGGGCGCCGGGTCAGATCTCCTCAACGAGCATCCCCAGGTTCAGGCTATGCTCCTTGAGGCCAGCAAGTGATTCTTGTCTTCGTATTGATCACGGCGCACTCGCGCGGGAGGGGAGCGCAAAGATAGAACGCCACGTGATTCTTTCCTTAGGACGAGCAATCGAGACCTAACTATTTGCCCTGGAGGGTCACTGCCGCGCCGCGCCCTAGTCCCAGCGTACGCGCCGCGTTTCCTTTGTTCACTGCGATCTCTACGTACCCGCTTGACCCAAAATACGCGATCGCTTCGCCGGAGTTGCCGAGCGCGAAGGTCTCTACCAATCGCGAAACCGGATGATTTCCGATCTGGAAATGGACCTTGCCCGCTTGCTTGGCGTCCTCGGAGAGATCTTCTTGCCGGAAATTTGTCACCAGGTTGCCGTAGCTGTCCACCCGCATCACGATGCCCTTCAAGACTCCGTTCGTCGCCTTGGGGCGCGGAAGCGCGAATCGTTTGTAGTCCTGAATCTCCTCACCCATGCTCGAGGTTTGCCCGGTCTTCGCCAGCCACGCGGCGATGGGCGCAAAGATATCGCGGCCATGAAACGTCTTACTCACCGGCTGATTGTAGTAGTGCTCGACGTTGGCGTGCCGCACAACGACATTGGGGTCGCGGTCATACACCAGCGAGAGCACGCCGTTGTCCGGGGCGACAAAGTATTGATTGTCCGCAGTTGCCAGAATAGGGCGCCGCGCCGTCCCCACACCCGGGTCCACGACCACCACATGAATCGTCCGCGGCGGAAAATAGGGGGATGCCGACCCGATCGCCAGCGCTCCGTCCAGCAGATCGAACGGCGTCACGTGATGCGTGATGTCGACGATCGTTACGTCCGGATTGATCTTGAGAATGACGCCTTTTAGGGTGCCAACCAGATGGTCATTCGTTCCGTAGTCCGTTGTGAGCGTGATGATGGCGTTCGGCAAGGGATTCTCCCACCCTGGGTCTTGTCCGCTGAAGCAGCGCAGTCGAAGTGGGGAGGCACTTCGTACCTCTTCACGCTAACGAACGCACGCCGCGCCGTCAAGAATGACTGCGCCGGCTGCTGTGCAATCGCCAACGCCCATAAAGTCGCCCGGAGCGGGCCCGCAGCGTCAGCCCTCGCCCTGGTCCGGCGCGCACGAGTGCCAGTGCGGATCGGGAAAATGACCTCGGCAAAACCATTGTCCGCAACTCGTGCAACGCCGCTGAGCGGGCCGCTCGCACGGGTCATCTCTCCGCGCGGCTCCCTGGCACAGTCGCTTCTTTGGCTTTTTCTTTGCTTTTTCCACGATCACCTCCACCAGACGAGGCCTCAGCGCCCTTACCGCCGAAGCTCGCGTCTCGCCGTCCGCGCGGCAACCTTCCTACCGAACCGGCTCGACGACACCTACCTTGTCCACACCGCTGCACGCAATGTACACGCGCCCGTCCGATGTCGCTGCCATGTTTCGCACGGTGCCGCCTCCGGAGGGGATGTTGGCGCGCGCGAAACCCTCCGTCTTTGGATCGAATCGAATAATCGTGTTTGGCTTCACGCCGGACTCGCTGTACCACACCATTCCATCCGGCGTGATGGTGATTCCATACGGATCAGATCCCGGTCCGCCAGGGGAGGGCCACATCTTTACGGCTCCCGAAGTGGGGTCAAGACGTCCGAGATTCCCGCTTTTGAAGTCGGTGAAGTACACGTTGTCGTTGGCGTCGATCGCCATTCGGCGCGGACGCGCGGTCTCCGGCAGGAGATACTCCGTGATCTCCATTGTCTTCGGATCGATTTTCGCCATCTTGTTGCTGTTGAATTCGCAGAAGAAGGGCACTCCTTTGCTGTTGATGGCGATCCCGTATGGATGGGAGTCTTTCGTCGGCACTTTTTTCAATTCGATTTTCCCGGTATGAGGATCGAGTCTACCCACTACATTCGCCACCTGCGCGGTGAACCACATAATTCCCTGTGCATCGAAGACCGCTGTGTGAGGATCATCCACACCGGACTCCGGCATTTTGTATTCCGTCACCGTTCCAGTCCGTGGATCAAGCTTGCCTATGTATGCTGCAAAATTTCCCGTGAACCAGATGTTGCCTTCACGATCCGCCACCAGCCCATGCGGCCCGGAATTCTCCACTTTTAGGGGGTATTCCTTAAACGATCCGGTCTTGGGATCCAGCCGCCCAATCTTGTTCATCATTTGCTCCGTGAACCACAGCGCGCCGTCCGCTCCCACCGCGGGATCGTGCGGATGCGCCCCTTTGGTCGGCACGGCCCACTCGCGAATGTTGACTTTGAGGTCCGCAACTCCCGCCGCAGCGCTACGCGACCGCGACGCAAGTTCCCCACCAAGTCCGCAGCTCACCAAGACGATGCCCAGAATCGCAACTCTTCGCGTTTTCATACTTCCTCCCGGCCACACGGCGTTCCGTTGCAACACCACGCTGCCCGCCGCGTCACTACCTCCGGCAACTCATCCTGCCCCGCGAAACCCCGCGGCACCAGTGCCGTGTCGCTAGCTTTATCACTTGAGCGGGCGTCGTACAAGAGTGCTGCCGCCGTCAGAGAGGGTCAGGAGGGTAGGGTGAGCCTAGTAGGAAGTTTCTGGCTAAACCTACGATGCGGTACGCCGTCGGCGCGCACCGGCGGACGCAAGGAACCGCGATGCTTCTAGAAGGTTTAGGGGGTAAAGCGCGACGGCCTGCACTGGGCAGTTCGCCGCGCCCAGACTGCTAGAACGTATAGCGGTATTCCAAGCGCAGAAGGTGCTTGTACCAAAGATCGTGAGTCACGGCTTGTCCGAAGCCGATGTAGAACGAATTGTGAGACCCGATGCTGGTGCGGACGCCCGCTTTTATGTTGACGATATTCGTTCCGCTGACCTCGACGAATCCCGGCTGGAGGCTCTGAAAACCGCTCAATACTCTCCAGCCTACCAACTCGACGACCGGAGATATCCGGACCGTCTCGCCGCGGTAGAGTTGATAGCTCGGACCGAAGCCGTATGTAAAAATATCGCCAGCGAACCCCTCGGAGTTGGTAACCGGTACTCCTGCCGCTCCTCCGATGGGGTGCCAGTCGCCCAATTGAGCCTCGATGGCCATGCGCTCCGAAATCCGCTGGTAGAGCAGAGCGGAAGGCTCAACGCTGTAGTGGGCGGTTCCCAACCCTTTGAAAGAATCCCCCGACGGAAAATAGACGCGGAACTGGAAGGTTAGGTAGGTGTTTCGGGAAGCGATCGCCGCGGCCTTAAATCCGGCTTCTACGTCTGAAAGTCCCCCTTGATTGGAAAAATTCACCGGGGTGAAGGGAAGGGCGGAAGCCGGAACAAAGCCCTGCGGCTGCAACCACCGAAAGGGAACGTCCACGAAAAAGGAAAGGCGCCTGAGGGGTGCATACTCCCCGTTGAACCGGAGTTGTTGATAGTTGAGGGCGGTGGGGATGCCCGTTCCCGGACCTTTGGCATTGGGGTCGTAGATGGGAGTCCCGACTGCGCCTCGATAGCAGCCGCATTTGGCGTAAAAGAATTCGGCGCGATCCGGTTCGTTGTCGTCAAAGGCGGCGTCGAAGCGAACCCGTATTTGAGAGCCGATGATGGCGTTGTCGATGTAACCCACCATACTGCCCTCGATTGGAGGGCGCTGGACTTCGTAGGGTTTGGGTTTTTCGGGTTTCGGCTTCTGCGGCGACGACTTAGCCGTCTGGCTAGAAGCCAAGCTCGCATCGGCATAGCTAGCGGGCTCAGAACTCGCACTGCGATCGGCAACCGGGGGCACGCTCTCTGCGGGTTCGACTGCGGCCGCTTCCGCTGGGTTCTGTTTAGGGGCGAAATTGTTCTGCTGGGCAGAAGCCGCGACCGGGAGCAGGATCAGGGCGATCAGGGTTGGAACTGAATGCACCCGTGTCATGTGTCCTCCTGGGGGGACGGTGCGGGCTATTCTATTTTTTTCTGGGGCTCTTGTCTTGTAATTCCTTTTGCAAATGCTGGTACGCGTCCCTGACTCCCAGGCGGTCCGACTCCACCAGTTCTGGTAATAGTTGTTCGACACTAGCTAGAGCCCGGCGGGCATCCTCGGTGGATCCGGACTCCAAGCTGCGTTGAGCAAATGCCAAGTAGTCGTAAGCGATGTGCACATACATAGCGTGGAATTCGGGGTGGTCCTTGGAATCCCGGTGCCTTTCCAGAAGCTCCAGCGATCGCTCGATTTCCCTTTGCGCGCCCTGCGGATTCTTGGACTCAACAATTCTCACGCGGACCAGGTGCGCTTGGATTCGTGCCATCTCCAACGAGTCCGTTGGGCTGGCTAGGTCTTCCATCAGGTCCACTGCTCGATGATTGTAAGGCTCAGCCAAATCAGGCCGGTTCTCGTCCAGGAATAGATTTGCCAAGTTGTTGGAGAACTTCGCCAACTCCAGTTTGTACAAGCGCTTATCTGGTTCGCTCTTTAGCAACCGCTCATGGATTTCAACGGCGCGTTCAAAAAGCTTCTGTGCTTCTGGCCACTGCTTCTTTCCCCGAAGGATCACGCCCAGGTTGCTAGATGCGCGTGACAATTCCTCCGCAGGGTCCGGATTTGAACTCCGGTCGGCAGGGGAACGGGCAACCGGTCCGCTTGTCAAGGGCTCCAGCAAAGCGATCGCTTGGCGAAAATCCGATTCTGCTTCGTCTGAACGGTGGGCATCGTACTGCAGAATTCCGCGGCAATAGTAAGTGCGGGCCAACTCTTGCTGATAGTCGGCGTTGCCAGGAACCTCTCGGTGAAGTCGCTGCTGGATATTCAGCGCTGCATCGTATTCACTTTTAGCGTCGTTCCAACTTGGTTTCGGTCCTTGGGCGCGACCTTCGAACCAGAGCCTCAGAGTTTCCGCAAGCTCGTTATGCGAATATCCGAGGCTTCGCTGATATTCCAGGTTCCTGGCATGCCTCGTTGAAAGGTCTTCCAACTGGGAGATGCCTGTCCGGTATTCCTGAGCGGAATCGGCATAGTTCTGGAGCAAACGCTGAATGTCGCCGAGCCGGATATGTGCCGTGGCGGCTTCGTACCGGACACCCTCGCTTTTGGGCATCTCCCGCGCGAAAGTGGAGTAGAAGCTATTTGCTTTGCCCAATAGTTCCTTGCGAAATTCCTCCATCTGAGGGGTGTACTCGGATTCGCCTACGAGGCCGGCTTCGTTACTGGCCGCGGAGAGACTCTGATCCACCGTTTCCTTGGCCAGTCTCAAGTTATTTTCGGCGCGATGCGCTTGCTGTCGAATTGCGTAGAGCAGCCCCCCGACTATGGCGAGCAATGTCACCAGGACGTAGATTGCGGCTTGGCGGGCTTGCTTCCTCCTGCGCTCTTTCTTTCTCCCCTCCTCGCGTTCTTTTTCGCTCCGGTCGAGGAAGTCCATCGCCTCCGCGAAATTCGGGTCGTAGCGCTGCGCCCATGCGCCGGTGGGCCGGCTTTCGCGTCGCCACTGCAGACCGGTTTCCAACTGCGGATCGATCCAGAGTCCTCCGGTACAGTCGGAGCACCAGGAAGCCGCCTGAGAAATACGGATATACGAGCGAGCCGATTCTTTCTCGTCCTCCGCCCAGGTGATCAATCGCGTCCAGCAGCGCATGAGACTCTCGTGCGAGAGATCGACGATGGATTGCGAGTGAAGGGCCACCGCCGGGGGCGGAGTCAAAAAACTTCTGCCGGATTTCCGAAAGATATCGATCACTTGAATGACTTCGGCTTCGGGAGCTTCGCAGATCGCTGCAAGTTCCTCGACGGAGGTTGGCCGTCGGACACCGCGAGGGTCGGAGAACGTGTCTGTGAGCGCTTTGAACATTTTCTCAGCGATCGCGCGGTTGCGATCCGAGCCGGTTTCTTCATAGGCCTCTTCGGCGTGCAGTGACATCGCGTCGCGGAATCCGCCGACCGCCTCGTAATCCTGGATGTCGATGCTTTCGCCGTCCTGGCGACGCGATTTCCAGTGATCCCAGGTGCGCATGAGGGCGTGCTGCAGAACGGGAAGCTGGTCTTGATCGTCGCCGAGGTCGTTGAGCAATCGCAGAACGAGGCGCTGGGTGATGTCGCCGCCGGCCACGGCAACTGGGCCGGTGATGGCGGAGCGTAACTCGTCGCGGGTCAAGCGCGGAACAAGGTAGAGTCCGTTGTTCACGGACTGCGGCAATCCCGGAAATTCCATGCAATCGCCGATGAAATCGGCGCGCATCGTCAAGGCAATGTAGATGGGGATGTCGGTCTGCTGGGCCGCTTCCAACAGCAACTTGAAGAAGGCAACGGCTTCGTCGCGTGAGTTTTCGACTTGGTGGCTGCGTCGAAATCGAAAGAGCTCCTCGAATTGATCGACCACCACAAGAATATTTTCATCTTGTGGGATTCGCGCCTGGCGCACCGCTTCTACCAGACCCAACGTGCTGCGGCGAAGGGTCGCCTCCAGTAGAATTTTGTTGGTGCTGGCCAGCTCTCCCTGGGTCCCGAGAACGTCAGGCGCGTTGAGCGAGGCGGCGAGGTTTCCGATAGGGTCGGCGCCGGGGCGAAAAATCAACACGCGCCAATCCGTACCTGCCCGCGCCATGAATCCGCTGTGCAACGCGGGAATAAGGCCAGAGCGAACCAAGGAAGACTTGCCGCTACCGGACGCTCCGACTACTTGCAAAAAGCGGGTCGAGCGCAAGCGGCGAAGAAGCTCGTCGATTTCCTTTTCCCGGCCAAAGAACAGGTGATCCTCGTCGGGCTCGAACGGACGAAGACCGGGAAAAGGGTTAAAAAGGGCCATGTGCGGCGGTAACCCGATGATTGCCTTTCCTACGCTTGCAGCCGAGAAAGGAACTGACGCAAGGGTTCGGGCGAAAAACCTTCGAATTGAGGAATCACGACAGCCTCATGAGTTCGAAAGCGTTCCTTCTCCGCGGTTTTCGGGGCAATCAACGCAATGCCAACGACCGGAGCCGGCTTGGTGCGTCCATATCCGGCGCTCTTCTGCAACTCGCGAAGCTTGCGGCGCAGCCAGCATTCGTTAGCCGAGCCATAGAAGATGAGCGCGCCATCGCAGGTGCCGAGATTTTCTTCGTGGTAGTCCCGGATTTCCGCTTCGTCGCCATCGAACACGGGCCGAATCACTTCGACCCGCTGCTCGAAGAGAAAATCAGCCCACGCGGAAGTAAGCTCAAAGTCGCGCTGATCGCAAATCAAATAGACGCGGCGGAGATTCGAGCCGGCCGCCGTGGAGGCGGGCGCGCGTTGTTGCGGTTTCTCGGCGCGCCTAAGCCGGTCGTGAATGACCGTCTTAAGATCCTCGAGAAAAGTCTCCAGAAGATCGGCCCCGTTTAGGGTTCGGGAATCCATTCGGAAACGCTCGATAACTTTGCGCTGCCGGTCATCGTCGACCTGGAGTCCCGGAGGTATCCACAGCAAGCGCGTGAATTCGCCCTGGGCGTGCCGCTCGATCGCCAGTTCATTTTGAATCTCCATCAAAGACTCCACCGAGCCTTCGGGCACCAGGCTGTAATTCTTGCCGATCAGATGAATCGACATCTGGCAGCGAGCAAGGTCTTCGCGTAGTGCGTTTTTCATTGCGACAGCGACCGGAGCCATCGACCGAGCGGGAAGAACGGTGTAACCATGTTGCTGAAGGTCGCGGCGGATGATGTCACGCTGCTCAACAAGATCCGAAGTCGTTTCCGCGAGAAAGATGGGTGCGCGTTGCGACTCGGAAGTTCCCGCACTCTTGCCTTCGTGCCTCTGCACGATTTCCAGGAGGCAGCAAATGTCGTGCGCCAAGTCATCCAGCTTCAGCCAGAAATCCCGCTGCGCTTCTGGACCAAATATCTCGTCCAGCTCACGAACTCTCCCGCTCTCCGGGTCCACTTTGAAGAACTCATAGCCCAGCAGCGCCTGCAACTCAGGAGGATGCATCTCGAGCGGCACGGGAGTCTTCAAGACCTTGAATATGCGTACTTTGTCCTCGAAGCGAACCCCGCCCTGCTGCCGGGCCGCCTTCCAAAACTCATCTAACTCTTTGCGTGTCCATTCGGACTTCACGTAGCGCGGCGAAATGACGGGTACAAGCGCGGCCACGTTTCGCAGTCGCTCCACCAGCGTATCCTCGAAGAAATCATTGCCTTGCAGCTTTGGGTCGCGCCAAATGTGAGGTTGCTTGCCGAGCAGTTGGCCGACGCGAACTTCCAGAGCGCGGTGCAGGTTGGTGACCCAGCCGCGATGCCCCTCAACCAACTCGACATTGTCCATGTGCGCGTAACTGATGAACGCGTCACCTTCGAAATTCACGGGTGGGGTCTGTGGTCTCACAAGATGCCTGGGTTTGCGTTTGGTCGACGCACGGAACCTGGGTGCGACTTACGCTTCTTATAGCGTAAGGAATAGGGGTTAGCAAGTTCTTTCGTTTCAATGAGTAGGGGTGAGAGCGGGTTTTCCGCTCTCTTGGCGGCGAATAACCACGTAAGTCGGGAAGCTGCCGTATTTTTTCGCCATCGAAGTCTGGCCCACGTAGGCGCAGCTGAATTCTTCGACTCCGTGCGCTGCTGCAAGCGCCGCAAATGGTTGACTGGCGTACACCTGACCAATCGGCGTAATCGGCTCGATGCGCGCGGCACGGCTTACATGGGCGCCAATATAGTTCTGGCGTTGCGTCACCGGGTCCGTGCACAAATATACCGGGCCGGCGTGTAGTCCGATGCGAAGGTTTAGATGGGGAGGCAGACCCCTGGCCGCCCAGTCGGTGCGTCGCACGCGATCGCGCAACTCGAGCGCGAAGAGCCCGGCATCGCGCACGTGCGCAAACACGAAATACAGCCCATCTCCCCATGTATTCTTGACTAGCGGTTTGTGCGCCGATTCCTCCGCCAAAGTTCCCGCCAGACCCAGAAAATGCTCGACAAACCGCGGCACCTCTTCATCGCTCAGTTTGCTGAATCCCTCTGCGTCGGCAAACAGGAGTGCTCGAATCTCCGCCAGGAATTCGCTTGGAGAAGTGCTGCCGCGCGGACGATCGGCGACCGTCGGCATGGCTCTGCGGGGCGACAGTTCCAGTGGATCTTTGACGAGGAGCGTGGCCAGATCAACGACTTCCACATCGAGTCCGGCACCACGCCAGCGCTCGATCGTTCCGGCCGTGCCGCCAGGCCCGTCTCCAGGCTTGCCGTCCCAGACGGCCAAGGCAATGAGCTTGGTGTCTAGTTGTTGAGCGTGGATGCTGGCGAGGCCGTGCAGCAACAGATTTGCAAACTCGAAGGAAACCTTGCCGCACATCTGGCTGCGTTTCGAAGCTTCCTGGATCTCCACGGCTCTGCCCATGATCCGTTCGAACCGGCTGTTCCAATCGCCGCTGTCGACCAGCTCAACGCTATCCTTGGCAAAGAAGTGCTTTTCGTAGGGCAGCACTACGTGGCTTTCGCCGTTCCTCTCAAGCATGGCTTCGTGGAAAAGAATGTCCGAGCCGCACGCGCCCGAGGCGTAGCCGAATTGCGGCTCGAACCGCCGGAGCCGGCTTCGGATCGCTTCCTTCACAGCGCCCTCGAGCTGCGGCGGAAATCTTGGGACCTGGCGGTCCGGTTGATCCACCATGTGTCCCACAAACATGACTACCCTGGGAAGCCGGAACAGCTTTTCGACAAGCTCCATTCCCTCGCCCAGATGCTGTGCCAGCAGCCTGGCGTTTTGGCGGGTGGAATGGAGGCTACCCCAATTCCCGCGCCCCACTTCCAAAGCCTGTGAATACCACTCCTGGGCCTCGCTCCAGCGCCGGAGCAGGAGGGCCGTCTCCCCCAAGGTTGACAGAATCCAGTAGCGATCGCAGTTTGCAGGCTCGCTCCGATCCAGTTCCTCGCGGCATCGCCTCGCGACTTCTTCGGCAAGTGAGGTCGCGTGGTCGCGCTCTCCCAAGAGGATTGCAAGCGTGGCCGCATTGAGCCCGGTCCAATAGCCTCCGGTGCTGCGATAAGCTTGGGCGTAGAAATCGAACGCCTTTCGCAGGTGCCCCTGTGCTTCAGGTGATTCGCCGGCCTCGCGCGCCAGATCTTTGTGAGTGCGGGCGAGCAATCCAACGGTTTCTTCGTCCCGGTGGCCTTCGGCGTATAGCTCGGTCAGAAGCGCGTTGGCAGGTCCAGCCGCGCCGCTGCGCGCCAAGGCGAGCGCGAGAAGCTGGCGCAACTCCATATTCTGCGGGAACGTCTGGACGCCTTCGGCGGCAACGTCGTAAGCCAACAGCGGCTCGCCGATTTGCAAACTTCTTCTGGCCAGCAACTTGTAGTTCTGTGGCGCATGCAGCCAACTGCCGGCGTCGCGTTCGCGCCAAAGACGCTGCAACATAACGTGGCTCTGTGCGAACGACGCTTCCAAATCTTGCAGTTCGCTCCGTGACTTGGAGGCAGATGCGTTCGACGCGTGATCGACTCGCGTTGGCGGCTGAATCGCGTAGCCCATGGCCAGTAAGGTTTTGATCGCCTCCAGCACTGTTTGGCGGTCATACTCTTTCTCGGCCTCGCTCAGTTGATCGTACGGAATCAGACCTGGATGCTCTTTCCGCTGATCGTTGCGTTCGGGTCCCGGCTGCCATCCCTCCGCGAACCGCAGCTTGGCCCACCGGTCATGCGTGTTCCGCGCCAGCAATTCGGTCAATTCGAGGATGTCTCGACTGAGATTGACGCCCGATACGTCGCACGGTGCTGGCTTATACTCCACTTCAATACCCTCCGAGTGCTGCCGAATCGGCACACTACTGCGAAAACGTGCAGCCCGCAAGACGCGGATTTATTGCCGAGCGCCAGAAACTGGAATTCATGTGGAATGGGAAAGAGCAGATTCAAACGACTGTCGAATTCCCAGCACGGAATCGGAAAATGTGGAACACGGCCGGTCTGTACGAGCAGTCACCCGGTTGTGTATACTCACCAAAGCCAGCGAAACGAGCGGGCGTCGTACAATGGCAGTATAGAAGCTTCCCAAGCTTCGGACGTGGGTTCGATTCCCATCGCCCGCTCCAATCATCTTGCTTCTCCACAATAACTTGGCGATTTGTCGCGGCGGCAAAAGGCGGCAACAAAGAGCAAGAAGAGCTTCGAGGGTGGCACCGCTAGCTCGCCTAAGAAAAGCCTGAAACGCAATTTCGCACGCCGCTGAATTCTGGCTGCTGCTGTGACAGCGCTGCGTGAAATGGTTTTACAACAACTGGCACGCACACGGGGACTGCCACAAGCAGCGGAAAGTCATACAAGACCACTCAATTTGTGGTTTGGGTTGTGGTCGGAAAATCCGCAGCCGACGCCCATGCCCTCGCGCGGCAGCGTCGGACCGGACTAGCAACAACGCCTCGCTCTTACTCCCTCGAATCCTTCCTTCGCAACAATCGGAGCCATGACCAGCGCCGCTGCCGGATCGGCCCACCGCCACCCCAAGATCACATTGAGCACCAGTCCGACCAATAGAATCGCCGAGAGATAGACGCAGAAATCCGTTTGTCGCGCATCCGCTTTCATGGCGGCGCTGCCCAGAGCCTTTCCGACGCTCTTCTTTGCGCGTGAAAGCATGGGCATCTCAATCAGAGAAACCACTGCAAGCGCTATCCCAGGAATGCTCCGCTCAGGCGCGGCTTTTCTTCCCAGGTCCACTACAGCCTCGCTGGCAACGTACAGAGCCAGTGCGAGGAAACACGCCCCCACGATCCTTAGACTGAGCCTCTCGTTTCGCTCCCGCCTTGCGGCATCCGCATCGACCGACATGCGCCATAGCAGCGTCGCCTCGGACGTGACTTCAATCAGGCTGTCGATTCCGAAACCAACAAGCGAGATGCTTCCGGCGATTGTTCCGGCCCCGATGCCAATCAGGCCTTCCAGGCTGTTCCAAGCAATTGTGAAATATTCCAGGCGCATTCCTCGGTGAGCTACCGCCTCCCGAGAAATGGTCAAGTCGTTCATAGGTGCAACGCTAAGGGATAGAGATCAGCAGTCCGCCGCTTATGCCGAGCGAATGCTCACGGCCAGGTCCGAACTTGTAGTCGTAGCTCGGTTCCAGATACCAGCCGAATCTGCGTCTTTTAGATGGCCAAAACATGAAATCTGGCGCGACTTCGACACCAGCCGAGTTCATCTTCTTGCCGTACGCATTTGTGTGAATCCACTCGGGGCCAATACCAAGCATGAACTCCATTTTGGGCGAAAGAGTCCAAGGTTTTTTGAAGAGAAGGTCGGTACTCCATTCCGTCGAGTGGCGTCTAAACAGCGGCGTGACGCCCGCTTCAAGTTCCAACCAATTCTCAATCGGCGTAACCTCGACCGCGACCGTCGGACCGAAACTCGAGTCACCCTGTGTCAGACTCCACTCAGCAGCTCCTCCAAGCTCAACGACCGCGACCTCTTTCGGCTCCTTGTCCACCGACTGCGCGAAAGCATTGGTGCAGCATAGTAGCAATGCTCCCAAGAGCGCGCATTTCGTGACAGACGTGCCTCCTCCCCCAATTCTTACGGTGTTTTCCAGCACATGCGGATGGTGTCGCTGGCAGCGATCCCTTTTTCGGCAACAACCGCTCATGTTAACCTCGCTAGTTCGAGCATGAGGTCTATAGTGCCTATAGGGTCAAGCACATGAATTCAAATGAGCGGTTCAGCATCGGAGAATTGTCGAAGGCGACGGGCGTCAAGGTGGTGACGATTCGCTATTACGAGCATGTCAGACTCATGCCTGCCCCGCCGCGCACAGAAGGAAATTACCGAATCTATCGATTGGAACACCTACGCCGCCTACAGTTCGTTCGCCGATGCCGCGACCTAGGCTTTACGCTCGACCAACTCAGGGATCTTCAGCGTCTTTCAGTTCAGTCGCACAGGAGATGTTCGGGCATCGACCGCATCACGGAAAATCACTTGAAGGAAATCGAAGCCAAAATCGTTGACTTGCGACGACTTGCGACGCAACTGCGCCGCATCAAGAACGGCTGTCCGGGAAAAGGTCGCATCGCCGACTGCCGCATCCTCGCCGCGCTGTCGCCGTCTGAAGGGAAAAGCCCGCGCGGCAACGTACTTGGATGGTCTAGTTAATTCGATCCCCACCGCCCCTACCAACCATCTTCCTGATGGATGGACAGTTAGCAAAAAGACGCGGGGGCAAAAAGGGGCAGATAAGACCGTTGGTCCGGTTTTTTTGTGAGTTCTCAGCGATGCGAGTGACAACCGGATACGCCGGATTAGAGGTTCAGGGAGCATCTCCCTGGACGCCGTCCATGGGGAATTTCAAGTTACCCGTAATCCTACGCAATCAGGCGTTTAAAGTCTTTCGGAAGCTCGTGATTCGGGGCTGTGCTAGGCTTCTCGCTAGGGTTCCTAGAATTGTATAGAGGCCGAAAGTGGCGACGAGGGCATTAGTCGGAATACTCGCGGGGCTCCTTTGCTCGACGCACGGCGGTCAGGCTCACCGTATAGGTGACATTAAAGTGGGTGCGTTCGAAGCCAGAAATTTGTCCATAAATCAGTTCCTGGCAGATCTTTCAAGGCGCACAGATGTTCTTTTCTGTGTGGAGGAGATAAGCAGTGAATCTCACGCTTTGGAAGCGGATGTAACGCTCTCCGTAAAGGAAAACGAACACCTAAATGATGTATTGGATCGGCTTCAACAGCAACATCCGGAGATCAGGTGGAGCATCGAGACCAACGTCATAGTCGTCCAAACCTTGGCTTCACAGGAATTAAAAGACAATCCGCTTAACATGAAAATCCATTCGTTCGAGTTTAAAGGCTCGATAACGGAGTTGATCTCTTACTTGAACGCCAAAGCTCCGGGCCTTTGGGCATCAACCTGGACAGATACTCCAAGCGTATACCGTGGCAACTACGATTTGAAATTTGACTCCGATGTCACAGTGCGGCAGGTCCTTTGCGAACTTAGCCGTGATTATGGTATTCGCTGGTACGCGGAAATTCGACCACCGTCGGAGCCGAATAGTTCGACAAGTTCCGGCATTAAGTTGCTAGTAAGAGTCCATCTGGGCCTTCTTCAACAGGGTGTGCCAGTACCCGTGGAGTAGTTGTCATGGTATTTTCCCGCCCTCTGGGTTCAATGATTCTATCCCGGAGTACAGTAATTAAGCGCCATCGTGGTCGGGTTCCGCAAGATGCAGGGGTGCTCACTACGGAACAACACTAGCGTCAAAAAGGAGATTGGGGTAGTCTACTACATCGAGATGGTTGGCAGGCACAAGACGAGGCATGATTTGGCAAGGGTGCTAGCTCTTGCCCTGGCGCTTCTGTTCGCTGTATTTTGTGCCCAAGCCTTAAGTCACTCGCACGCAAATGGACAGGATGAAGCCGCGTGCCAGATATGCCAAGCCGCGCACCTCGGCCCTGCTCCGGCGTCTGTCACACCGTTGTTGCTCACTCCGTTTCTGACGACCGGGTACGTGCAGCCGTTCGTTGTGACGTTTCATCAAGAGCTCTTTTTTCACGACTCTCCTTCCCGAGCGCCTCCTTCCGCCTAGTTCCCGTCTCCTGCTAGCGAATCGCAAAAATATGTGCGGACCCTTACTTGGGTCAGCACCACCGCCGTTTTCAAGGCGGGCTCTATCCGCATACACGGGCAACCCTTGGAGGGGTGAAGAAAAATGTTCAAGAATTTAAGGATTTATGCATTTCTTGTAGTGGGATTGATCTTGCTGTTCGGGGTCGGCCAGAGCAGGGCTCAGAACTCGGGAACGATCGAAGGGGTAGTGAAAGATCAATCGGGCGGAGTAGTGTCAAACGCTACTGTTACGATCAGCGATCCTGTCAGCGGTTATGAACGGACGACCGTGACGGGAAGTGACGGAGCATTCAGATTCACGAACATACCATTCAATACGTATCACATGGTGGTTACGGCGAATGGTTTTGCCGGGTACACGCAAGATGCGGATGTGCGTTCGGCGGTGCCGGTAAACGCGGGGATTAGTTTGAAGGTCAGCGGCGGGACCACTAGCGTGACGGTGGAAGCAAACGGCGGCGATTTGGTGGAGAACGATCCTACGGCGCACACGGACGTCGATCGGGACTTGTTCGAGAAGGTGCCTCTCGAGAGCGCGTCCTCTTCACTCAGCTCATTGGTGACGTTGACCGCGCCCGGAGTTGCGGCGGATTCGAATGGACTCTTTCACGGTTTTGGTGACCATGCGTCAAACTCCTTTTCGATCGATGGACAGCCGATCACCGACCAGCAAAGCAAAGTGTTCTCGAATCAGCTTCCAGTAGACTCGGTGCAATCTCTTGAAGTAATTCAAGGCGCGCCGCCCGCGGAATATGGGGGCAAGACCAGCCTGGTGATTGTGGCGACCACGCGTTCAGGCGTGGGCGTGAACCCGGCTCATGGCACAGTGACGTCTTCCTACGGATCCTTCGGGACGGTCAACGCGGGGTTTGACCTGGCATATGGCGGCGATAAATGGGGCAATTTCATTTCGGCTAACGGTTTGAATACCGGGCGATTTCTGGATGGTCCCGAATTTGGCGTGATCCATGACAAAGGCAATGAGGAAAATTTGTTCGATCGCGTCGACTATAGGCTTTCGACAGCAGACACGGTGAGCGTCAATTTTGGCTACAGCCGTTCGTGGTTTCAGACGCCCAACTCGTTTGACGCACAAAACGCAACCGGGTGGAGTTTTAACGCGATAGATCCTGTCTGCCCGCCGGGACAGACCGGTAATTGCGGAGGTCTGGGAGCAAACGGGGAACCGGTAGGACCGCAAGACCAACTATCGAAGATTGGAACCTTCAACATCGCCCCCTCCTGGACGCGTCTGATTAATTCGCGGACCGTTTTCACGCTAGGCGGGTGGGTGCGGCGCGATCAATACAACTATTACCCCAGCGGAAATCCTTTCGCGGACCTGACACCCGATCTGCAGTCGCAAACAGTCGCTCAGAATCGCACGTTGTTGAACGCGGGCGCGCGCGCTGTCGTCTCCTACGTCAAGGGGATCAACAACATAAAGGCGGGAGTCAGCTACGAGCATACTTTCCTGGATGAACATGACCATTTCGGAATTGTCGATCCAGGCTTTAACCCGGTTTGTGTAAACGCCGACGGCTCATTCGTTACCAACCCAGCTGTAACCGACCCCACAGAATGCGGTGTCGCCGCAAACTCAGGGGTCGCGGAGAATGCCGGATTTGTACCCCTCTTGGGCTGCTACGACCTGACCAGAACGGCTCCGCTGCCGGCCTCAGACGGCTGTCCCGCAGGGCAGACCGCCAGCGGTACATTCGGCTACAACGGCCATACAGACATCAAGGAGACGGCACTCTACGCACAAGACACCATTACCGTAAAGAACTTGACCGCTATGGTCGGCCTAAGGGTTGATCTATACAATGGCATCGCCAGCGCCCAGCAAGCGGAACCGCGCGTTGGCCTGGCCTACAACATTAAGCGCACCAACACGGTCCTGCGGCTTTCTTATGCGCGGACCATGGAGACGCCGTTTAATGAAAACCTGATTCTCGCCAGCGTTGGCTGCAATGACGCGGTGATTTTCGCCATTCAGTCGTTGATCCCCAACGGAGCCTGTGTGTCATCGACGATCCCGCCGCTAACTCCGGGGAAACGCAATGAGTTTCACGCTGGTATCGAGCAAGCATTCGGAAAGTACTTGGTCATTGACGGCGAGTACATCTGGAAGTACACGACCAGAGCGTTTGACTTCAGCGTGCTGGGCAATACGCCGATCACGTATCCCATCGAGTGGGCCAGCTCGAAAATCCCTGGCTATGCCATTCGTGCGACCGTGCCGAACTTCCACGGTTTCACGGCATACGTCGTCACATCGGCCGTGGCGGCGCGTTTCTTCGGTCCGCAGGTCAGCGGAATTGGGGCTACACCGGGAGTGGCAGGCTCGGTGTTCCGGATTGACCACGACGAGCTCCACAATGCAACGGGGCACTTCCAGTACCAGCCGAAGAAGAACTTGCCGTGGCTGGGCTTCAACTGGCGGTATGACAGCGGGCTGGTAGCCGGTCCGGTGCCGTGCTACGGCGGCAACTGCGCGAACGGACCACTGGGCGTCAATGGCGTCGTAGACACTTCCATAATCACGGCGGACCAACAGTTCCAGGCGGGAATCTTCTGCGGAAATGTTTTTGCAACCCCAACCACGCCGATCAGTTCGTCTTTGGGAGTCAATCTCTGCCCCGCAACGAGCTATGGCTCAAAGTATGTCTCGATTCCAGCGCCCGGCACAGAAGATGACGACAAAAACCCGCCACGCATCGCGCCGCGCAACCTGTTTGATATCGCGGTAGGAGACGACAACATCTTCCGCGGCGATCGGTACAGGTGGAGCTTGCGCCTTACAGCGGTGAATGTGGCCAACAAGCAGGCGCTCTACAACTTCATCTCCACCTTCAGCGGAACTCATTACGTGACACCACGTGCGCTGACGGCGGAACTGGGTTTCCACTTCTAAAACTCTCTACCCGGGAGGAAGGCCCCGCGAGCGTGTCTGATCGGCGCTCGCGAGGCTTCTTCACTAATCCATTGGTCTTTGGAACTGCGTCGACGATACCAACTCCGTTTCTTCCGATATCTGCGCCAGGAGGACGTGAGAAAGGGACCAGGGTCGCCGCCGCCGCGATTTGTGCAGATCAACAGGGCCGTCCCGAGATCGGCCCAGATCACAAGTGATGTCTTAAGGCGTTCTGACGTGAGGAAGTCTACTCTTGCAGAGATGCGATCCCTCGCCCAGGTGCGTGGGGGACAATGCCTTTCGAGGCGATATGTCAGCTCGCGAGTTGCATTGCGGTGGAGGTGTAGACGCGGACATCAGTGGAGTGCAATGCCCACAAATGTCAGGAAAGGCAGTTGGTGTCCGACGTGTGCGCACAGAAAACGGCTAACGCTCGCGGAAATGCGTGCGCTGGCTGCGCATCGTGGAGGTGAATGCCTGTCGGAACAGTATGTGAACAATGAGACGAAGCTGCGGTGGAGGTGCAATGGCGGGCACGAGTGGGAAGCAGCCCCGGGACCGGTCAAGGGAGGAGAGTGGTGTCCACACTGTGCGCATGTAGCCCGTCTCACTTTGAATGCGATGGCAGAGATCGCCACGTCACGCGGAGGTCGGTGTCTGTCGACTGAATACGTCAATGTAGAAACGCCCTTATTGTGGGCATGCAGGGCCGGCCATCACTGGACTGCGACACCCGCTTCCATTAAGAGCGGTCGTTGGTGCTCTTCTTGCGCCCACAATCAACGGCTCGAACTCAAGGCGATGCAGGACCTTGCGCGGAAGCGCGGAGGAAAGTGCCTCTCCACTATGTATGTCAACAATCGCCAACCACTGCTGTGGGAATGTAAGCGGCGACACCGCTGGAAAGCGACGCCAGTGAATGTGAAAGGAGGCAAACGGAAACGCGGGACTTGGTGCCGGGAATGCTACAACCTTCGACGCAGGTTCGGCACAAGAGACTCAATCGAGACAATGGAAAAGCTGGCGCAACGGCGCGGCGGCCGTTGCCTCTCAAGTGAATATATAAGCTCGAAGTCCAAGTTGCTATGGCAATGTGAAAAAGGACATAGCTGGAGTGCAGTGCCAGTATCAGTCAAAAGAGGCTCTTGGTGTCCGGTTTGCGCACGGAATCAAAAATTGACGCTTGAGGAGTTTCGGTCGTTGGCAGCTCTCAGGGGCGGAAGATGTCTATCCGACCGCTACATCAACAAGGCGACTCCGCTCCGATGGCAGTGCGCCCTCGGACATAGTTGGTATGCGGAACCCGGAAAGGTCAAACGGGGTGCGTGGTGCGCCAAATGCGCAAACTTGCGGAAGCGGAGTCCGTGGAAACCGGCAAGTGGCAGCCACAAGCTGAGTCTGAATACGATCGACTCTCTGCCTACATGTAACTTGCGAACTAGTGGTTTAAGTGAACCATACCAACTTTTTGCAGGGGCGCGGCTTTCGAGGAAATTTAGCATGGCACGGCGGGTGACTCTACGCCCCTCGCCCGGGAAGTAGAAGGCACGATGCTCCATGAACAGTGCGCCCCGAGGGACCCTGCGAGCGCGGAAATCCGCAGCACAAAGTTATGCTCTTCGGACGGCTCTCCCAGAAACACGGAGCGTTTCTCAAATAGCCGAGGGTCGAACTACGGCATGAAGCCGGAACCGGAACAAAAGGCGCTTGTGAAATCCAAGGATTCCTCCTTGGACAATGTGATTCGCTTGGCATAGCGAGGTGATTCGAGAGCCTTTGAACGTATCTATCGGCTTCACTCCCAGCCAGTATATTCGCTTTGTCTGCGCCTGGTGCGTGACCCGGAGGAAGCCGAGGATTTAACGCAGGAAGCATTTCTACAGCTCTTTCGAAAAATTCATACGTTTCGCGGCGAATCGGCTTTTTCTTCGTGGCTCTACCGGCTGACAGCCAATTTAGTTTTTATGAGATTTCGTAGAAAGAAGCTGACGATGGAGTCGCTGGAGAGCTCCGCTGAAACCGATGATGAGGGCCACTCGACGGGACACGAAATTGGCGTTGTCGACATGCGGTTGAGCGGCTTGTTCGATCGGATCAATCTACAGGCCGCCATCGAGCAGCTACCCGAGGGTTACAAGGCGATGTTCCTGCTCCACGATGTGCATGGCTACGACCACAATGAGATCGCTAGAATTCGTGGGTGCTCGGTGGGGAACTCTAAATCGCAGTTGCACAAGGCGCGAAAGCGATTGCGCGAGGAGTTATGCGGCCGAGAACCTGGCTCCGAATGAAGCCGCAGTCCGTTCTCTCCGAAACGAGTGATTTCTCTTGTAGTTGAAGTTTTCTAGTTCGTGCCGATTGGAGGCAGGATGCGGGTTCTTACATTGCGTGTTGTGGCGGTGATCCTCGTTTCGACATGCCTCGCGTTCGGGCAGAAGAGCGACCGTAAGGATGAGGTCACCAAGGTGACGCTCGAGAACGGATTGCGGGTCGTGATTATCCGAGATCCTCTCGCGCCTGTCGTTACGGTTGAACAAAACTATCTGGTAGGTGGCGACGATACGCCTGACGGTTTTCCCGGGATGGCCCATGCCCAGGAACATATGGCGTTCCGGGGGTGTTCCGGATTGACTGCGGATCAAATAGCCGCCATCTACGCCCAATTGGGCGGACAGGGAAACGCGGACACGCAGCAGAACATAACGC
Organism: uncultured Acidobacteriota bacterium; assembly: GCA_963735525.1. GTDB lineage: Bacteria > Acidobacteriota > Terriglobia > Acidiferrales > UBA7541 > Acidiferrum. Next base: position 717,021 of record CAVTLQ010000010.1, read on the forward strand.
AATACTTCACGACCGTGCCGGCCGCGGACTTGGAAATTGCGCTACGGGTAGACGCGGCGTGCATGCAAGACATCCAGGACTCGCAGGAAGAATGGGCTCAGGAAAAGGGAGCAATCGAACAGGAAGTAGCGCGCGATCTTTCGAATCCCACGTACAAATTTCTGACGCGCCTCAATTTAGATTTGTTTTCTGGAACGGTCTACAGCCACGATGCTCTGGGCACAAAAGATTCCTTTGACGCCACCACCGGAGCGATGCTCAAGAATTTCTATAAACAGTGGTACGCGCCGAACAATGCTGTCCTGGTGATTGCGGGCGATGTGGAACCTCGTGCGGTGCTGGCTAAGGTGAAAGAACTGTACGGCAAGATCGAAAAGCGGCCGGTGCCGTCGCATCCGGAAGTCACGCTCCAGCCGGTAAAAACGGAATCGTTCACTCTGGACAGCAATCTTCCCTACATGTTGGTGTTTACGGCGTACCGGATGCCCGGGACAGAAAGCCGGGACTTCGCTGCCGTCCGCATCTTGAGCGATGTGCTCGCCAGCCAACGTGGAAATCTGTATGCCATGGTTCCGCAGGGAAAGGCGTTGGCTGCGGAGTTTGGCCTTGCCGAAACCTTTCCAAAAGCGAGCGTAGGTTACAGCGTTCTTGCATTGCCGGCCGATTCGGATCCTACTTCCGCGACGCAAGAGATGCACAAGATTGTGCTGGAGTATGCGGCACACGGAGTTCCCGCGGAGCTCGTCGACGCTTCGAAGCGCGGAGAGGTCGCCAATGCGGAATTCGAGCGGAATTCCATTCCGGGATTGGCAGCAACCTGGTCGCAGGCTCTGGCTGCGGAGGGCCGCAATTCCCCGGATGAGATTGTCGAGGCGATGAAACAAGTGACGCTGGAAGATGTGAATCGAGTGGCGAAGACGTACCTCGTCGACCAGAACTCGATCACCGCGCAGCTTAAGCCTGTTCCTTCAGGTGAGGCCGTTTCCGAAAAAGGATTCGGCGGCAGCGAACAACTGACTTCCTCGCCGAAGAAACCCGTCGCGTTGCCGTCCTGGGCCGAGTCGCAGCTGCAGGCGCTGACCGTGCCGACCTTGGATGCATCCTGGACGGACACGACACTGACCAACGGAGTGCGTCTCATCGTCAAGACAGACAAACCCAGCCCAACGGTCACGGTGCTCGGGAATGTTCAACACAACGAGGATATTCAAGCGCCACCGGGGAAAGAGGGCGTGCAAGCAGTGCTCGACGAGCTATTTTCCTACGGTACGGAAACGTTGGACCGCTTGGCGTTTCAGAAAGCGCTCGACGATATCGCGGCCAATGAAACCGCAGGGCACGATTTTTCCTTGCGTGTCCTGAAACAGGATTTTTCGCGAGGCGTCCAATTGCTCGCGGACAATGAGCTGCATCCGGCTCTCCCCGAGGAGGCGTTCAACATCATCAAGCAACAGAGCGCGCAGTTCGTAGCGGGAAATCGGAAGAGCCCCGGATACCGCATGGCTCGCGCCGTGAGTGTGGGCTTACTGCCCAAGGCGGACCCCGCTTTGCGGGAAGCAACTCCGGAGACCGTTTCGTCACTGGTGTTGGATGACGTGAAGAAATACTACGCACAGACCGTTCGGCCGGATCTTACGACGATTGTGGTGATCGGAGACGTGACATCCGAGGAGGCAAAGAATGTCGTTGGGAAATGGTTCGGTGGGGATTGGAAAGCGTCCGGCACGAAGCCCGATGTCACGCTTCCTCGCGTTCCGCTCAACGCAGCGGCGGTGATTGCGGTACCCGATCCCAGCCAACTGCAGAACTCGGTCAATCTGTCAGAGATCGTCGGGATAACGCGGTTCGATACGGACTACTATCCGCTCCAGCTCGGCAATCATGTGCTCGGGGGAGGATTCTATGCGACGCGCCTGTATCACGATCTGCGGCAGGTGAACGGTTACGTATACAACGTCGACGTGCACATGAATGCGACGAAGACGAGGACGGTGTATGCGATTACGTACGGGTGCGATCCCGCCAACGTATTGAAAGCCCGACAATTGATTGAGCGCGACTTGGTGTCGATGCAAAAGGAAAATGTGACGCCAGCCGAGCTTCAACAGGCAAAGGCTTTGGTGTTGCGGCAACTGCCTTTGGGGGAATCGAGCGAGGATGCCGTAGCGGGCGGTTTGCTTGCCCGTGCTCAACTGAACCTTCCCTTGGACGAAGCAACGCGGGCTGCCAAACGCTACATTTCGATGAGCGCCGACGAGATTCGCCTGGCGTTTGCGAAATGGATTCGTCCCGATGGGTTTGTGCAAGTAGTCCGCGGCCCGGCGCGGCAATAGAGCCCAAGAGAATGGACATTGAAGGTGCGTTCACCCTCGGGCGATGGCGGCGGAATGGGCGAGGTATTGAGTTAGAGTCAGTAACCCAAATGGTGCAGATAGCCCACGCCCACCGCGGCGATCAGGCAGTAGATGCCGAAGAGGTACCAGCGTCCGCCCTCAAGCCATCGAGTCAGCCACTTCAGCGCAATGAGTCCGGCGAGAAACGCGAACACCGCTCCAAGCAGGCTAGGAAATGCCGCCGCCGCGAAGGCTGCTGGTCCAGTCGCGTGTTCGGCATGAACCAGTCGTATCGTCTCCCGTACCACCACCGCAGGAGTCAAAACCACAGCCAGGGCGAAACTGAACGATTCTGCGCGTGACTTTGCTACGCCCAAGAGCATTCCCGTCGAGATTGTGGCACCCGACCGCGAGAAGCCGCGAAATGGTAAACAGAGTCCCTGCACGGCTCCGATAATCGCCGCCTCCGTGGCGTTCAGATCGTTTGTTTGCGTCAAACTGCGAGCCGATTTTCTTTTCTCGACGATGCCTGCTAGAAGAATCAGGACTCCGGCGAGAGCCAGCGCCGGGGCAACAAGTTCGAGGTGGCTGAACAGGTCCTCAATTTCCGCGTGAGGAACGCCACTAAAGGCCGTCCTTTCCATAGTCTTGACGATAGCTTCGCCAATCAATCCGGTGAGTGCGGTTGCTAGCGCGACGAATGCAGCAAACCGCTTGAAAGCAACTCTGCTCTGGAGGCAGGTGTCCCGCCAGGGCCTCCAAAAATAGACGATTACAGCAAACATCGTACCCGTGTGGAGCATAACGAGGAGCAATGTCGCGGGCGGTGAGGATGGGTCAAGGCCGAGCAGCTTTTCGACGACGACGACGTGAGCTGAACTCGACACGGGAAGCAGTTCCGCCAATCCTTGCACGACGGCAAGAATGAGAATATACGAAAGAGGCATGTCGAAATTCTAAGACAATTTCCGGTTGCGCTGAAAACATCTTTGTCATCTGCCCGCGTTCGAATGGGTGCCTCGGACTATCGGACGCGTTCCGAAAGCGGACGAGACGGGCGTGACGTTGGCGATTGGGTGAAGAGCGGAACGACCTTGTCGAATGAGACGGCATCCGGTAGTCTGAATACGCTTTGCGCCGAACACTTGCAGCGCTGTTGGTTTTTCTATTTGGCGCGGGACCACTCCTTCCCGCGTTAGCGATGGAGCGTGCGCAATCGGACGTTCCGGCCTGTTGCAGAAAAGACGGAACGCACAAGTGCTCTGTACGGCGAACGAAGGCCGTGGAGAAAGATGGGAAACCCGGTCTCAGTGCAGTCTGTCCATTTTCTTCGCATGCCACTCCAGCGGTTGTTGGGCGGCGGACTTTTGCATCCAATGCGGTCCAGTCTGGCGCTGCCCTCGCCGCGCAGCATGACGTTATTGTAGCTCTTCGGCCTGCTTCGTTGAGTTCCATCGTTTTCCCCGCGAACCCAAAACGCGGTCCTCCCGTTCCGACTCTTTAGCAGGCTCGCAAACACACTAGAAGCAATCTATCAGTCGCTTCGCGGGAATCCGTTCGCGTAGCGACGCTGCCGTCTGCCCTCGCGATTGCAGCCTGAAAGAAACTGCACGTTTATTCAGGGAGGAGTTCATGTACCTTCGCATCTCTTGTCAATTGTTGTTCGTATTTTTGTCTTTGTTCCTAGGTGGGTGTGGAAGTTCGGACAAACACTACATATTGCAGGGCCGCGTGGTCAGCAAAGTTCCAGAAACCCGGACGCTCGTTGTGGATCACGACAACATTCCGGGATTTATGGCGGCCATGACCATGCCGTATCAAGTAGCTCAGGGCGAGGATCTTGGGAGAATTGAGCCGGGCGACAGAATCAAGGCGCGAATCGTGGTGAAACCCGACGCGCAGTATTGGCTCGACAGGATTTCCCTGACGGATTCGACTCATCGGGAAAAGGTTGTAAAGGAGACTAAGCAGCTCTATCCAGGAGAGACGATCCCCGACGTGGAGCTGGTAAACCAGGACGGAAGGACGGTTCACCTCTCGGACTTTCAGAAAGACAGTGCTGTTAACATTCATTTACACACGCTGCCCCATCCCGACGTTTTGTCCAAGGCTGACCAGTTTATTTGCGTCCGTCGAAAGAGAACTGGCCAAGGATCCGAAAGAGTATGAAAGCACCCAACTCGTGAGCGTAAGCATCGACCCGAAATACGATACCCCTCCCGTGCTCCGCAAATACGGCCTGGCCTACCTCGGTGACGATCCGAAGGGATTCTCCCACTGGTCGTTCACCGTGCCTACTCCCGAAAACCTCAAGAAATTGGCGCAAGCTTTCGCGCTTGTTTACGAGGAAGAAGATAACCAAATCGCGCACTCCATGAGCACCGTTCTCATTGACGCCAATGGGCGCCTCGTCAAGGAGTGGACGGTGAGCGACTGGACGTCGGCCGAAGCCGTTGCTGCCATCCGGCAGGTCGAAAATGCGAAGAATTAGGCGGACAAGGCAAGCGATCTTTTATGCGGCAGTAGTTGTCGTTGCCTTTCTGCTTGGCTGCTCGCGCGACAACATGGACTACGGGCCCGCGTTTGCCTCCGCGGAAACGCGCGGCGAGCTGGTCTACGAACGCAACTGCAGCGCCTGCCATGACGCTGAAAATCTGCAACTCCTGAAGCAGCCGCCGAAGCTCAAAGGGCTCTTCGCTCGAAAGAAGCTTCCGAGCGGCGCGCCGGCGACTGATGAACAGGTGAGAACTACGCTCCTCGCGGGCCGGGGGATCATGCCGCCATTCGAGCGCACCTTGGACAAGCAGCAGCTGGATGACCTGTTGAAGTATTTGCACAAGCTCTGACGGGGCTGGGCCGAACGCGGAGAACGCCGTGCACACGATCCTAATCGCCATGCTTCTCGTGAACGTGACTCCCCTCAGTAATACGCAGAGAGGAGAGATTCGAAGAGTCGAAGAACGGCTCCTGGCGCCGTGTTGCTACACCCAATCGATCGCACTGCACGGGAGCGAAATAGCGGAACAAATGCGCGCGGAAGTTACTGAAATGGTTCTGCAGGGCCGCGCCGAAAGTGAAATTGTCGACCATTACAGGGGCTTGTATGGCGACCGCGTCCTAATTGTTCCAGATGGCGTAAGAGGAAGGATTCTCTTTAGCCTTCCGGCGATCACCGTGGTCCTGGGTTGTCTCGTCCTGTTTCTTTGCGTTCGCAGGATGTTGCGCTCCGGGCAAAAGAACCAGTCCCTTGCCGCAGGGCAGACCCAGCCTGTGATCGACAAGACTCTACGAGAAACGATCGAACGCGAGACCGGAGAATCTTTTTGAGCGGTTCCATGGCAGCGTCGGGGGCTCTAAATATCGCGGTGCTCGTCTTTCGCGAGGGGCTGGAGTGCATTCTCGTGCTTGCTGCGCTCACCGCGAGTTTCCGGGGAAAGGAAGCGCGTTATCACCGGCCGGTGATAGGCGGAGTTCTGCTCGGTGCGTTGGCGACCTTGGTGACCTGGTCTGTGGCGGTTCGCATGCTGAGCGATTTGAGCAAAACCATTTCCGCTCTGGCTCTGCAAGCTGCAACAGGGCTGCTTGCGATCATCGTGCTTCTGGTGGTCATGAATTGGTTTTTTCACAAAATGTACTGGACGGGATGGATCTCCTTGCACAACCGGAAGAAACAGCAGCTGGTTGCCAAAGCCAGCGAAAGTGAAAATCCATGGCGACTGATTGCCGGAATGGTCCTCCTTGGGTTCACTTCGTTCTACCGTGAAGGCTTTGAGGTAGTGCTCTTCTTACAGAGCTTCCGCTTGCGGCTCGGGGGAAGGCCCGTATTGGAAGGTGTGGTCCTCGGGACACTTGCGACACTCGCGGTGGCGGTTCTCACCTTCGTGATTCATCACCACCTTCCGTACCGGAAGATGTTGATCGTTACCGGAGTTATGCTCGCCCTGGTTCTTCTTGTGATGGTTGGTGAAGAAGCACAGGAGATGCAACTCGCGGCCTGGCTGCCAACGACGCACGTTCCGCACTTAAGTGAAATGATTCCCGACTGGGCTGGACTATGGTTTTCCATTTTCCCGACAGTCGAGACGCTGGTCTCGCAGTTCCTTGCTGCCGCCTTGGTGTTTGGCTCGTATTTCACGGCGCGGCGGCTGCCGGGAATGGCGCGATGAAGAAAAGTCCAAGCATGATTTCAAAGGAGAATAGCTATGTTAGATCGCAGAGAAGCCATCAAAGTGATTGGAGCTACAACTGTCGCAACGCTCTGTGGATTGGGTGTTGACGGCAACAATCGTAGATGGGCAGCAATCAGCAGGAAACGCTGGACCCTATTCGCTGCCGAGTCTGCCCTACGCTTATGACGCGCTGGAGCCGTATATCGATGCGCAAACAATGCACCTACACCACGACAAACATCACGCCGCGTACGTCAAAAATCTGAATGCGGCTGTGACGGATCACCCTGACCTCGGCAAGCTTCCCGTCGGGAGAGGAGAAACCATGTCATGAGCTCTTCTCTGTTTTACGGAAATCCAGCGTGAATCTGGGTTATATCGTGTATTATTGGGCGGTCTTCACAGGCGAAGGGGAGTTGCTCGCGGTGAGCTTGCGAAAAGAAAAACAGATGCGCCTGGTCGGCGGCTGGATTTGCTTGCTCGCTGTGGCGCTCATATATGCGCCGCTGGCGTGTGCGGCGTGGCTCGTGAATTCCGATTGCTGCGCCGCTGGCTTTTGCAAAGTGCCTGCCCATCATCAGGCCGGACATGGAGCCGCGCCCGCACAATATATGCCATCGCAAGATCGGGAGATGAAGTGCGAGCACGACGGCGGTGGGCGGATGGCATGCAGCATGTCGTGCTGTCAGGACAGCGTTCGGCCCGCGCTAATGCCGGTGGCGTTTATTTTGCCCGCGGCGACGATCGTGTCGGGGCCTGGCACAACTCTTCGCCCAGTGCCAGTTACCGCCGTTAGCCCGATTCCGCAGTTTGAAAAGCCTCTTTCTCCTCCTCCGCGGTTGGCCTCGTTCGTTCTCTAATCGTGCCCTTTGGGTGCGGTTTCTACTGATTCATCCACCTTGGCGTATCGCTCCGCAACCGCTACGTGCTGTTGAACAACAGCCAAGCGTTCGGCGGCTTCCACTCGAACGATCCGCGGGAGATTTATGCGGAGTTTCGTTATCACTTTCACTACTGACCCAGCGTTAGGCAAATTACGCCGAGGCGCGGGGTTGAGTCCGGCTCGTTCCTGTCTCCGATGAGCGAGCCGGGCTCCTGCCTTATCTTATGAAAGGACCGCTTAGCCATGAATAGAAGAGAACTTCTTCATAGAGCAGCTGCGTTTGGTTTTGTAGGAGCAGTGCCTTCATCATTTTCGAGGGTGGCGGGCTATCACTTCGAAGATGCCGATTCACGAAATGATCAGAGTTCAGATCTTTCCGGATCTGCAATAAGTCCGCTGAAACCGCCAGCTCACGGAAGCATCCCGGTTGCCTTCGTTGTTTCCGACGGGGCCGTGGTCATCGACTTCTCCGGCCCTTGGGAAGTGTTCGAGACGGTGTTCGTTCCGGGCCGCCGCGAGAATCCTTTCCAGCTGTACACGGTTGCAGCAACCACGAAGGCGATACGCGCAAGCGGAGGACTGAAAATCATCCCCGACTATACTTTCGAAAGCGCTCCCGCGCCCAAAGTCGTCGTAATTCCGGCGCAGGATGGCAGCACCCCGGCAATGCTTGATTGGATTCGCAATTCGTCAAAAAACACGGACGTTACCATGTCGGTTTGCACCGGAGCACTTGTACTAGCACAGACTGGCCTGCTATCCGGCCGGTCCGCAACAACCCATCACGGTGCCTACAAAATATTCTCGACCGACTTTCCCGACATTCGAGTCAAGCGAGGTGCACGATTCACTGAAGATGGCAACATCGCCACCGCAGGCGGACTTTCGTCCGGTATCGACCTAGCGCTCCATGTTGTCGAACGCTATTTCGGCCGTGACGTCGCCACTAAAACGGCCTACCAAATGGAATATCAAGGCCAAGGTTGGTTGAACCCAGACTCAAATCAAGTCTACGCCCAGGCGCCAATCTCTACAGAAGAGCATCCCTTGTGTCCCGTTTGCGACATGGACGCAGACAAGACGGCTCCGACTTCGGTCTACAAGGGCAAGACCTATTATTTCTGCATGCCGGAGCACAAAGCGCTCTTTGACAATGCTCCCGCAAAGTACTTGCAGACTACCCAAGCGCAGTAGCTTTGATCTTTTCATGGGACTCCGGGAGTGAGAGTTTCGAGTAGAGAGGAAGATATGAACACCATGACTCGCTTTCGAAATCGCTGTGTCGTCGTTCCATCTCTGGTTGGGTTCATGTTCGTGACTTTGGGTTGCGGCAAGTCGGGAGTAGTCTCCAGCGCCGACACTTCACCCCTTCGTTTTGAACCGCAGCCCCGCTCCCTCGCGGCCGTGAGTGGAATTACGCCGATCCGGCACCCGAAACTTGGGGTCGATGGTGTCGCCTCCGGTGCGCTAAACCTGTTAACCGTCGTAGGAGAAGGGGATGCATCGCGCCTGGCTTTGCTGAATTCCTCGGATGGAGGAGACTCTTTCGACAAGCCTGTTTGGATCAGCGAGCCAGGCGCCACCGTGAGCTCCCACGGAGAAAACAGCCCAACGCTCATCGTTACGCCGGACGTAATGTACGCGGCGTGGAATCAAAGCGGCGACATCCGTCTGGCGCGTTCCCTTTCTTGGGGGGCGAGTTTCGAAAAGCCCGTCCGTGTCTCCGATAAGCCCGAGAAGGCGTATAGCGGCTACGTTTCTATTGGGGTCGTTCCGAATGGCGATGTTTACGCGGTCTGGCTCGATACCCGAGAGAGCACGCCGGAACAAAAGGTCTACGCTCTGTACTTTGCTCGCTCCACGGATAAAGGGGCGACGTTTCAGAAAAATGTGCGGATCGCTGATCACGTCTGCGAGTGTTGCCGTCCTAACGTGTCGTTTGGGCCGAACAACGAGGTCCTCGTGTTCTGGCGCCACATCTACCCAGGAAGCATCCGTGACATGACCGTGGCGGTGACTCGTGACGGAGGAGCTTCATTCAGCTCGCCAATTCGCATCGCCGAGGACAACTGGAAGCTTGCGGGATGCCCCGACTCTGGCGTCGCTCTTGCTCGGACCGGTAATCGAGTATATGCCGCGTGGCTCACGGAAGCTTCTTCTTCGATTTCCGGCGTGCGACTGACTTGGTCTGATGACGCCGGAAGAACTTGGGCTCCCGCCGTGCTCGCCTCTCAAAAGGTGCTCGATGCGAACTATCCCGCGCTCTCCGCCGCTGAAGACGGCCGGGTGGAGCTCATTTTCCAGGGCCGCGATCCGCAGAAGCAAGCCGGATGGTCGTCGAATTCCGCATTCCTCGTGGAGATTGACAAGGACGGGCGAATTTCGTCGCCGGTAGAAGTTCCAGGCGGTCCTGCGGCCGTTGTCCGCCCCGCGGTCGTGGCAGGAACCAACGGTCGCGTATTCACAGCGTGGACTGCTACGATTGACGGAAAACTTACCGTTTTCCTCTCCCGAGCACGCCATTCGTAGCTGTCGCTGATATCAGTCCATGATTTCTCGATGGTTCCTGGACGGCAATTTCCGGCGCCGTGCAGCACCCGTTACGGGGTGACATGTCCAGTCCAACTCCCGGTGCCGAAGGCACCGATCTTCCAAAACGAGGCCAGAAGCAACGACGGGACCGATTGGCTGGGCCGATTGCGGCCGCTGTCACGAAGCTGGAGAGCATCACAGCTCAGCGTATTCCGGTGCCAAATAAACCAGCCAAGCGAAGTAGGGTTAGACGGTGTTTCTCAAACGGATTAATCACCCTGTCATGCTCAAGCGCCTACCCAAATGCAGTAGTCTTCAAGAACACAACGCTTGTTTAGTGGTGTGAACGAAGAAAACCGAGTTCGTCCCCGGCTCGCATATGCCATGCCTAGCAAATGGGTGTGGCTGAGATTTGTTTGATCCTATCCAGGAGAATAGGAAAGCGCGCTTGACTGGTGGAATCTGGCAAGAGATAGCCGGGCAAAGCGTCAAGGAATTCTCGGGCTTGGAGTAAAGTCAGGAATTGCCCGGCGATGTAGGGTTGCACTTCAGGTGCGGCAGCTATCTCCTTAACGATCGCCTCGCAGCCATCAATGACAGTCAGTAGATCCTCTAAGTCGTGACTGTTGGTGTAGTCGCCGCGCCCGCGGCTCCTGAATGCCTCAAGCTTTGTCGCGATGAAATATGGCGGAGTGATTAGACGAATACGAAGCGCCGGTTCGAGCTCAATTTCTCGCGCCGCATCCATAGCGGCCCGGTACCATCGATTCGTAAAGCCGAGAATCTTTTCGTCGATGGGCATCACGTCGAGTTTCATTTCGTCAATCCGCCAACGGCATAGAGGCGCACCTTTGCTCGTGTCTTCTCGAAAAGATAGCGCTCGCAACCGCTCAGAAAAGGTGGCGTAGTCTACGTAGGAGGTAATTTCAGCGATCACATCAACATCGAACGTGGGACGTACTTCTGCCGCAGCTTCATCGGTGATGAACAAGCCTGTTGTGCACCCTCCGACAAACACGACTTCGCTGAGGAGCGGGCGAAGTCGTCTGGCAACCTGTTTCAAGAGTTCAATGTTTGAGTTCTGCATATTCCGGGGACTGCAACCTGGCCTTGAGTTCTTGTTCCGCGATTTGCCGTTCGCGAGATCTTCCGTCACGAATCGCATCAATCAGCGCAAGTACCTCGTAGAGACGCGGATCGCGCAATGCCGCTTGCGGAACGGTCTTGTAGAGAGGAGCGAACGAATAACCGCGAGTTTTCCCCAGGGAAGACGGCCAAACAGGGGGAGGATCGTTACCGGCGGAGATGCGGCTCCTAAGAGGCTCCGCTGCATAGCCGGTAGGCACGCCGCGCGTGAGTTCACCGCGTTCCGGCGGGAAGGCATACTTCAACCCGTGAATTAAGAATTCTTCCAAAGCGGTTTTGTTGGGGGCGTCGCCGAGATCGCCAGTATTAAGCAATCTAGCGGACTTTGCGCGCTGGACTGCCGCGTGTACTTCTGAAGCGCTCAGGAAGAGGTCTTTGGCAATCTGAGCATACGAGGGTCTCTTAGCCCCGTACTCGAGGAGCTTTATCAGGACGACCACGTCTTGTGGTTTCAATTGCATGCGTCCATTATACCTTCGCTATTCGCGAATAGCAAATGCTCGGATCATCTTTGAAGACAAGTGTGCCAATCTATATGATAATAAAGCTTGACATATAGACTGCAATGCTTTAATCTTTCGGACCTCTTTAGTGGTTGGAGGGTCCGATGTGCCCAAAGTCCACAGAACAAAACCTCAGTGAGATCGACCTCAAACAACGCCATCCGTTCTTGGCGTTTTACCTGTCAGCAGCCGCGTTTTCCGCTGCCCTCGTCTTAACGAACCGTCTGCATTCGCCTTGGCACGAGGCGATCCGCATTTTGACGTTCGTCATCGCTGCATTTTCCGTGTGGAGTTTCTTCCGTCTGCTCAACCTCACCGATGAACGTCAAAGACGCACCAACTACCAAGCTCTCCGATTCGGTTTCACAGCCACTCTACTGGTTTCTCTTCTCGGCGGCTTCGTACAAGGTTTCGGGGTCTCGCTCGTCTCGTGGGGCGGCATTCTGGCCCTGCAACTCATAGCTTGGAGCGTCGGCCTGATTCTCTTTTCTTGGCGGTACCGATGAAGACCCGGCTTCGCGTTCTGCGGGCGGAAGTTGAGTGGTCGCAGGCGGAGTTAGCCACGCGAGTTGGTGTGACTCGCCAGACCATCAATGCCATCGAGACAGGCAAGTACGATCCGAGCCTGCCCCTGGCGATCAAGATTGCGCGCCTGTTCGGTAAGCATGTCGAAGAAATATTTCTCTACCAGGAGAACGACCCAGTAGCATCGAATCTCGACTTGTAGTCTGAAGACGAGCGACACGATGTACCGCAGTTCATACCTTCGGCCTCCTTTCATCGAGCCACACCACAGCCCGACTCCGGTTTTCCCTGTTTGCCAGTTTCACCCAAGTAGACAAATCCTCTCAAGCGTTAGGAGCTGCTTTCATGTCCCGAGGCTTTGACGGCTTTGAAATTGACGATTCTCGGGGCTGGGGTTCCGATTCGGGGCGCGAGGTTAGCCGGAGTTCGTCTTCTTCTTTAAAGACGCGGATCGAACTCCAAAACATCCATAGGGACGAGGAGCGCGCCGACAAACTCGACCGCGAAGGGATGGAGCGATCCGGTAAGGAACGCCCGCCGCTGGCCCGGGAAGAACGCGTCGAAGCGATCCTATCTCAACGCACGCGCACTACGTATACGGACCGCGACAGAAATTATTCGCTGCGGGACTCCGAGATTAATACGCTATCCGAGGTTGGCAAGTTCCGGGTCGTGGCCACTCCGACGTCGTGAAGATGCGCCACACCTCGGCTGCGGGCGCTTTGACAGTCGCCTCAACGCGGACCCATCGGTCCGAGACCGGTTTCGGTGGGGGTGCTGGTTGCTTTTTCCTGAGCTATTACGGGGGGTACCACAACTACCAAAACCAAGAGCAACGTCACGAATGTGAGTTTCATGCGATCCTCCTTTGTAAGAACGGGATAAAGAATCGTTTCCCAAACCGTGATTGCATACAGTTTGTTGTCGATTCGGCAAAATCTAGGGCGACTGCCAATCGAACCTCCAGCGCCAGGCACGACGACGCATTTTCCTTTCAGAATTAGCGAATTGTCCGTTCAAATTTTAATTCAATCGTCTTCTAGATTTTTCGATCACTTCTTCTCCATTTTTGCAACTTCTCCTGAGTAAAGCCTTATCTGGTTTCACCGGGGTGATAGCCAGTTTCAGCAGTTGCCAACGGAACGCTCTTCTCAGGCTTTTCCAGGAAATGTTTAACTATTGGGATCACCCTCTCCGGTTCCGAAAACAGGACGAAGTGGCTGGCGGACGGGATCACGGCGAGCTCGGCGTTGGGGATGAGCTTGACGGTCTCAACGGCGTGCTCAAGGCGCACAAAATCGTAATCTCCGAGAAGGATGAGAATCGGCGCTTTGATTGAAGCCAACTCTTCGTTCGAAAATCCTTCCCACTGAATACTTCCAAGCTTTTCAAAAAGTTTGGGCCAGTAGTTTGGATCAGGAGCCACTTTCTTGTGGTTTTCTCTCTGAAATTGGATGTTCCTGGAATCAGCGGTAGGCGGGTGGTCAAAGTGCGTTGTCTGAGGGTTTAAGGCAATCTGAGGCGGGCCAAAGGTTGCTGCGTAGGTCACCACACGACCGACAAGCTCGGGGTAGCGAATTGCGATCATGGCCGCTGCATTGCCGCCGTAACTTTCGCCAAAGAAGTCGGCCTTTGAGATTCCAAGATATTTCAACAAGCCAACCACATCTTTGGCGTATTGCTCGATCGAAAGCGGACGCTCCGGGATATCGGCCGTGCGACCATGCCCCTGAAGATCGACCGTAATGACCGTGTGGCTTTGAACCAGCGCAGGATACGGATTCACGCCGGAGTATCCGAAGGCAGGAGGGATGCAAACCAGCGGATCGCCAGTTCCCTCAATTTCGTAATACATCTTCAGACCGTTGACAGGCGCGTATCCGCGGGCTTCCGTTGTTGTACCGTTGCATGAGTTCATAAACTACTTCTCCTTCGCGAGCCATTTCCAAACTGCCCAGGGAAAATATCTAAGAAGTAGTTCCAACCTTTCTCGTGCCCTCTTCCGGCATCCGTATCGGGAATCCCGGAATGCACGAGGGTCATCAGCGTGTCTTCTCCCTGCTTCTTGAAGGTCACAGTAACTATCGACTCTTGTCCCAAAGTATTTGGTGACACCCACGTATGCTGCATTCGAGCTGGTCGCTCCACCTCGGTAAACCGCCCGTAATGGGAAATTCCTTTCGTCCGCCAATAAAAGAACCCGTCCACTTTTGGATTCAAGAGCAGCTTGTCAGCCATGTTCCACGGATTGCCGGGGATCTTTGGATTCAGCCATCCATCAAACACCTCTGCCGGAGGAGCAGGGATTGTTCGTTCAACTTTAACTTCAATGGCCTTCTTTGATTCATTCATCGCTTCTTCTCCTTCTTCTCCTTCTTCTCCTTCTTCTTTTTGTTTCTGAAATGCTCCTCAAACTGATCGAGGCGTTCGTTCCAGAACCGCTCGTACTCATGCACCCATCCCGCTACCTCGCGAAGTGGTTCACCTCGAAATGATATGAAGACTTCGCGGCCCTGTTTCCTGCGTTCAATGAGTTCAGCTCTTTCGAGGAGCTTCAGGTGTTTCGTTACTGCATTCAGAGCAGTGTCGAATGGTTTTGCGACATCCAAAAATCGAGCTGGCCCATTCGCGAGCTGCTCAATGATTGCTCGCCGAGTCGGGTGGGAAATCGCGGTCAATATGTCTGTCAGTTGATCCATACACACATTACACCATAAGGTGTAATGAATTGCAAGAGTTTCCTTGGCATTTTTTTGAGGTCCGGCGGAAAGAGGACGAGAAGGAATTGTGACGCCGCGGCTGCGGCCTTTGAAGTCGGGATGAAAGCGCGAGCTAATCAATCGCGAGTACAGCCGCTTATTCGGCCAGCCGCTGATCCGCGACATCAAGGCGCTTCGCGCCGCCGCCCATCGCCGCTACTCGCCTGCTCCGATTACGAAAACAACGGGACGCAACAAGATCGCGGATTGTGGGTTCGGTTGTGGCTCGAACAAAAAGCGATTACGCGACCGCGTGCAACACTGCATTGCCTTTCCTCGCGCAAAGAAGCATCAGGCCCCAGCCCTCTCCCGGCAGCGGCGACTTGTATTCGACAGCCAAAAAACCGCCACTAAAAGCCCAAGGTAGAACAGAAGGCAAGAATGTTGCCGGCGCAAGGCAATTCACTCCAGAGATTTCGCCTCCCGTGTCCCGTCCTTCGCCTGCATGACTGAAGATTCTTTGCTCGCAACGGCGGTGCAGGAGGACTAAAGATGTTTTGCTCGAGAAAGCGGCCTTTTTCCACTTCTATTTAAATTTTTGTTCTTATCCCCTGTGAGATTCCCGGGCTAGCTCAATGCAAACCCACCCGGGAGGCCCATAAGGGAATAAATATGCTTGCAATGCATTACACCTTACGGTGTAATGATTCAATGGATCAGCTGACAGACGTACTGACAGCCATTTCTCTCCCTACTCGGCGCGCGTTTATTGGGCAGCTAGCCTGGTTTGGATCGACTATCGGTCATTCCGCATTCCTGCTTACTGTCGACGATATTGGAGGGATGAAAATGCAAGACTCACCTGCCGTTAAAATAGCGCTTGCCCATATTGACGCTTGGAGTCGTCATGATTGGGATAAAACAAAGGAACTACTCGCGCCAAATGTGCACGCTTTGGTAACAACTACGATGCCCAATTTGAGTGGCAGCGAATTTACAGGCATCGACAATTACATGGCGCTCAAGGTAAAGGCCGCGCAGCTCATAGAGCCAGGGAGCGTTCAGGTGATCGGAACAATCGGCGATGAAAGTAACGCACTGACTCTGGTCACTTTCAGAATAGGTCTGGGTCCCGGTGGGACGATGATGACCATGGCGAGAGCTTGTCTCTATTTGCTGGATGAGAACAAGAAGATCAAAGAAGAACGGGATTCATTCTTCGTACTTTCATCAAAGCTTTAACAAAAGCGCGAGACAAGGAGCGATCACGGCGAAGGTGACTTTCGGAAATCATACGGCGCACATAGTCCCACGGGCAGAGAAGGAACGAGTTCGTAGATTTTATCTTGAGATCCTCGGTTGTAAGCTCATGAGAGGCAGACAGGATGCAGGCGATATTCGAATGGGAGACAAGCATTTTCACTTTTCCGGTTACCGCGTTAATCAGGACTTGTCGGCCCGACGTGCTTTTTTTTTGCTGCTCAGCGAGCTTACTTGAGCAATTCGGTGCGATACTTCGGTGCCAACTCGATCACTTTTCTTAGGAATGCTCCTTGCTGCACCTCGTCGAGTTTGGGCGGTGCTGCAGTACGCGTCGCGACCGTGGTCCCTACCTCTCTAAAGAATTCCTCTTGCCCGACTGGTGAACAGATACAAAGCATCCTCACTGGCTTCGACGAAGAGTTATGAAATTGATGAGGCGCATTCGCCGGAACGTGAATCGTATCGCCAGCGCTCGCAGTTCGCTTCTCTCCTCGAAAAGTGGCCTCCAGCTCGCCCTCGAGCAGGATAAAAGTCTCCTCGAAATCATGGCGATGCGGGGGAGGGCCGCCGCCCGGCGGAACATGCATGTCGATGAGACAAAACTGACCGGCAGTATCCGTTCCCGATAGCAGGATCGTGTATGTATCTCCGACAAGTCCGATATGTGCGGCCTTGTCGTCGTCAGCGTTTTGGATAACTAGATTCCGCCGAGGGTCGTCGGCGGGAATCGCCGAAAGCGGCTGCGCTCCCGTATTTGGTCTCGTTGCCATTGTTCCCTACTCCTCATTTGAATTGAGCGCTGCACGCGACTTTGGCGGTTGTCCCATTAGGGCTTCGGCCGTCGCATGGAAGGTACTATAGCCGACTTCTCCGGTAACCGCGTCAATCAGGACCTACCCAGAATACGGTACTGAGGTCCGAGCGTTACGCCGGAATTGAAAGATATCTTTGAAGCTCACGAAGAAATCGCCAGGGCGTTTGAAATGGTCGGCCTGACTCTGCCCGGGATCATGACATAAAAAAGGCCGGGTGCTGGACCCGGCCTTTTGCAGCCATCCCGGTTTCCGCTTCGAGGTTCACTACTTCGCGGGTGTCACTACGTCAACTGCCGTGAACAACTGGAGCGCCACCGTGGTGCGCAGCTTCTCAAACTGCTCGAACGTCGTGCCAGACTCCATGTCCGGATGTACCTTCCTGAAACGCTCAACAAATTGCGGGTCTTGCTTAAACACGTCGTCCCAGCTCGCATAGGTGTCTACGGTCACTCCCTGGAACTTCAAATCGCTGCCGCCAGGCAGAACCTGCACATTCAGCGACCATCCGGCTGTCCTGCCGTCTTTTATCAACGCCTCGGCCACCGGCTGCCAGACCTTTTTCTCAAAAGCAACCCAATCCTCGACGTTGGCTGCCTTCATGTAGTTCACCACCAGGTAATTTCCCTTTTTTGTAGAACCTAACGCGGCGCGATTCTGGAACAGGTTGTTGGAGACCAGTGTGGTCAGGGAGTCGCGGCGATCGATGAACTGCTGCGCACTCATGGCAAGTCCTGCTTTTTTCAAGGCATCGCCCAGTGCCTCAGGACCGAGGGGCTCGAGTGGCGCGCCGGGATATATGGAAATGACGAGATAGTCGCAATCTGCCGACTTGCCCTGTGGCTGAACCGACCGCAACAGGGACCATGCGGACAGTGCGCCTGTGTCCACCCTTGATTGCTCATACTTATGCAAGTCCGACGCGGCCCAGGCGCGGAATTCGCTCACCTTCTCCGGCTTTACCTTGACGCAAGCAACGGAATGAAACCCACTCATTCCTTGTTGCTGCATTTGGGCTGCCGCCGGAAGACAGAATGCTGCTGCAACCACCACACCCAACATCGTTCGGCGAATCATCGTTCGACCTCTTTTCCGGAAGTTCTTTGTGGAATTAAAAACCGCGAGATTGTGCGGGATTATACTGACCGTCTCCGCTAAGTGCAATGCAAAGTCGGGGCTGAAGTGTGCCAAGCGGGGCTCGGGCGTCGCGAGTTCAAAACACTGGTCGCAAAAAAGGACGAAGAGCTACCTCCCGGTAAGTCGCGTTACCGGACAAGTCCGGCCCAGTGCCCACTTAGGTGGTTACCGCGTTAATCAGAAGTTGGCCTCGCAGCACTGCTGTTCTGGCAATTCTCTGGCTTATACTTCCGGTATGAACCGCCTCTTTCTGCCTGCTCTTGGGCTTTCGTTGATTCTACCCAGTGCTGCATACGCTCAAGTGAGAATTACTGTCCCCGCGCAGCAATACAAAGTGCATGAGGAGATTCATGCCAAGGTCGATGTCAAAGGAAACAACGCAGTTACTTTCTGTGTTGAGTTCGGGCAAACCTCCATGAAGGGAGGCGAGGTCGAGCGCACACCATCGCCCTTCTGGGTGCAGCAGAATGACAGGGGCAAATGGGGCACGCTCTTGATTGGCCCTGATGTGGGCAGCGCCCGATCCGCTATTGTGCTAGAAGGCGGTGAGTCGAAAGAGTTTCCTTTCCGCTTGAACGATTCTGGAAGAATGCGACTCCGACTCAAATACTGGCGTGGTTCAAACCCAAATTTGGACTGCCACGCACCGCCGAAGAATTCGAAGGTGGTAACGTCGGACGTTTTTACAATCGGATAACAGTCCAAGTTCACTTTTCCGATTACCGCGTTCATCAGGCGTTTGGCTTGCGAGTCTGACTCCCGTCTCACTCAAATGGATTTCTTACTCAAGGTAGAGGTGCAGGCGTGGGCTCTTCCACCGCGCGCGGGATGCGGAGTCGGGCTTCCGTGCCGTCGAGGAGATCGGTGGGATTCACGTAAAAGGTCGCCTCGAAAACGTGCTGTTGGGCCACGAAGCGGAAGTCCAGTTTCTCGCTCGGATGGGAGATCAAAGGTTTGCCGTTAAAGGTGCTGGGGAAAGAGAGCATTATGTCATCGTCCGGCGTTCCGTCTTCATATGTGGCTGGCCCACCGACTACGGCAGTCCTAACTCCGTTGGCAGTTTTCACAGCGGCACAGGGCCAGAGATGCCGCACGCCACTTCCGGGTACGTTCTTACGATGGAAAGCATAGTCATGAAAGCTCGCACCACTTGGACCGGGATGCTTCAGAATGATCGTAATGATGATCTCGTCCGCCAGATTGTACCAACGCTCCGTAAGATTTGTAGGCTTGCCGCCGGGCTCTAGCTCGTATCCCCATTGATATTGCTTCCACTTGGGCTCATCGAGTTGAATCAATCTTTCTATTGCAGCTTGCATCGGTTTTACGGAAACGAGACGCACGAGATACTCCGCGCCATCGGGCTTAACCTCGACTGCGGGAGGCGTCGGAGTGATCGAATCGCGCTCTTGCGCAAATTCTTCGCTATGAGTTCCCGGATAAGCAGGATGTTCATAATCGCACTGGAAATCCTGAGTGCTGGTTGTAATTGTCTGCGCCCATGGAGAATTATTGAGGACCTGTAGGGCTTCCGTCTCGGTCCATTCTTTGGAAGGCTTGTCGAGAAATGGTTCATTGCCCGTCGTCACCCGGACAGAGCCCGCCACTAGCGCAACGCAGCAAATTGCCCGCAAACCAACTTGATATAATCCGGGAAAGGAGAGCGAGGAGACACGCATGGTAAGAACTCCTTAAGACGCATCCAATACGGCTTATTCTAGGAGATAGTCCATAGATGGTCAACGGCTAGCCATCCGCGATTCGCCAACTCCCGATAAGTCGGGAAACCGAACAAGTTGCGTACCAGGACTCCACTTTTCCGATGTTAATCAGGGCTTATAATCGCCTTCTTTCGGACTGCTGGCGATGATTCCCGTTTCGCCCTTCTTGAGAATTTTGTATTTCTGAAAGCCAAGTTTCACCAGACCCATTTCCAGGTTCGGAACAATCTCGCGGATAGTTTGGTCTGGCAGTTCCTTTGGTATTTCTACCCACAATACCCGCTTCCGTGCACCGGACCCCACGTAAAACTCCAGTCGTCTGTCATTGTCTAGATAGATGATGCTAGAAGCTATTGCACAACCCTTCGTAAGACGATCATGAAGCAAGCGATATGAAAGAATGCGCGATAGATTGTGAGCGAGCGATCGTAACGCACTACTAAGCGACGGAAGTTGCCGAGCCAGGCGTTGGTGCGTTCGACGATCCAACGCCGCTTGTACCGCCGCAGTGCCCGGCCATCCTGCGTTGCTGGCCGAACGCGATTTTTCTTGTGCGGGCAGATCAGTTCGATGCCGCGCTGCCGCAACCGTTTTCGCAGTGGATCGCTGTCGTAGGCTTTGTCAGCGATCACCCGCACCGGCTTCTGCCTTGGCCGGCCGGGGTGATGACGCCGCCCTACCCGGATCGCCGCGAGCGTCGTTTCCGCGAGCCGGACTTCCGCCGGGGATGCAGAGTGAAGGTAGTCTCCCAGAGGAACACCCGCGCCGTCGACCACCACCATCCACTTCGTCCCCTTGCCCCGCTTGGTTTTTCCGACTCCGCAGCCCCTTTTTTCGCGGGAGCAAAACTCCCATCCAAAAACGATTCGCTCCACTTCAATTGCTGGCGTTCGTTCAACTCGCTCAGAAACGCCCGCCAGACTTTCAGCCAAACGCCCTGCTCCTCCCAATCCCGCAACCGTCGCCAGCAGGTCGAAGGATGCGGATATTTCTCCGGCAAGTCCTGCCATCTTGCGCCACTCCGCAGAATCCAGAGAATCCCTTCCAGCACCCGACGGTTCTCGATCCACGGGCGGCCACCCTTGCGATTCTTGCGCGGTTTCGGCAGCAAAGGCGCGATCTTCTGCCACTGCGCTTCGGTCAGCAACGGACCCGATCGGGCCATCGGCCCTCCTTCGGCGCTGCTGACTCTCCTTATCGCTCATTCCGGAAAACTCAATCACCCTTCTTTCAAACACTTGTCTCTGGTTATGCAACAGCTTCTAGCGTCCTGAGGGCCAATCCGGGAGAAGTTCACGGAGAACGTTGGAAAAGTCGCGGTTGAAGCTGGGGTGTATTTGATTCGGAGCAAGATACCGGCGATAAGCAGAAGCAAAAGCGGCAAGACGACGAATACCAGCACCTGAAGAGACTCATCTGAACGGATGTGAGCAAGCATAACGCCATCCTGCATGTTTGCGTGGAAGTTTTTCAAGTGCCTGGTAAGTTCTATAAAGGTAGAAGTCAAGAAAAAACACTCTCCAACGGCTGGAGTTTTTCTTGCTTCGCAGCCCACTTGATTAAGCAGGATCTGTTCTGACCTGCCACGCCATGCGCTCGGTTGCTGGACACTTTGCGGCCCAGCGGTTTGGGTTTTCTCTACCAGCGGTTTTCATCGCTTGTTCGCAACGAAGCCGGTCAGTTCCGAAACCAACAAAGCAGAACGGTGGTCAAATTTGGCGACCATAGTTCTATCCGGGACTCGTGGCCCATAGCTTTTTCTGGTTGTCCGAGAGGGCCTAGGGTCGGGTGTGGAGACTCGGTGCCCGAAGCACGCAGCGCCTAACTTACCAGCTGAGACTCGCTCTCGAACCAGAGTGTCTCGAGAACCTGACGACCACCGCCAGAGAAGATCTCCGGGATGGAGCGGACTCGATCAGAGACACTCAAGCTGTTTGTGGTTTCAGATAGTGGGCGTCGAAGCTCACTCCTTTCTTCCATACGATCAACACAATGGTGGCAATCTTCCTCGCCAAGGTCAGGCGTGCCATCTCCGGTCTCATCCCTTTGGCAAGCAAGTGCCGCGTAGAATTCCTGGAACGGACCCGGTTTGACGGAAGCGATGGTGGCGGCACTCTTAAACAGATTCTTCAGATCGTGATTGCAGTCTCGGTTGAGTCCGCGAACCGAGACTTGCTTCTTGGATTTTTGTAGCTGTCCTTTCACCGTACGGTAATCGGCACTGCTGTGCGTTTCGATGGCAAAACCGCTGTATTTCCAGAGCGGTCGCTTGGTGCGGAAGCGGTGCGGTGTCTGGATCAGCGCGATCAACAGCGCCGCCCGGATCGGACCGATCGAAGGGATCTGGCAGAGCAGTTTGGTGGCCTGGTGTTTCTTACTCTCGGCTAACAGATCGCGCCTTACTGCGTGGCGCAACGACCTCAGGGCATCGAGTTGTTGGTAGTAAAACTCGGCCCGGCGGAGCACCCCCACCTCGGTGATCTTCGTGAGCCACTCGGTACGATGACGCGGCGCATAGACTTGCTTGCCGGCACAAGGAATACCCCAGCTGCGATAGATGGCCTTCACTCGGGACATCACTCGTGCCAGGTCTTTGCTGATGGTCAGATAGCTGCGTGCCAGTTCCCGCAGCGTGCGGACGCCTGCTCCGCCGTGATACACCGAGCTGAGCTTGTTCATGTACAACCGGTCGGACAGCTCGCGTGCATCGATCCGGTCATTCTTGTTCCCCTGTCTGGAATTTTTCCGTGGATCGCACACCACCAGTTTCGTTACCTGCGGCTTCAGCAGGTCGTACAACCAGGTGGCCCAGGTTCCTTCTTCAAAGGTGACCTGCAACTCTCCGCGCAGGCCGTGGATAAAATCTAGAATGATGTTCGCTTTGGTCTCGATCACGCATTCCATAACGATCTTCCCGGCATCATTCCGGACCGCAATCGAAATACTTTCCTTGTGCACATCCATGCCGATATATTTAGTGTTAGTCATAGGGCGTTCCTCTCTGGAGCGGTTTGAGCCGAACACTCAAAACCCTACTCCAAAAGGCGCGCCCTTTTATATTGCGTCGGGTTACCGGAGAAGTGGTTTTCGGACCATTTTGACTTGATGTCCGGTTTCCGCGTTTATCAAGCACTTGAAAAGATTAGTTCGACCTGACCTAGAAAGTTATCTGATCACCGGGAAGCAGGACCAATCTCAAGATGTCTCCGCTGGACCGATCAAACTTGATCGGAATTAGACGGCCCTGAAATGGGCGAAGAATTTTTAGCGAGGGAGGGGGGCCAGCTTCCGTGTTTTCGAGATTGAGTACTTCTTGAACCATACCTCCGATGCGGACGAAAGCGTCCTTGTGATTCACGCGCACGCGGAGCTCCGAGCTCACACCAAAATTCTTCGGCAGAATAGTACAGTTCACGTCGGCGATGGAAAGGGTAGTACAAAAATCGTCCGGTCGATTCCCTCGACGCGCAACGGCTTGGGCCAATTTGGTTTCGTCCGGCGCCGACAACACAACGGCGCGAGTGATGCGGTCGGATGTCGTCTCATCTGTCATAAATAGAAGCCGAAAGCGCGCCGGAGACGTGGAGAAGGGCAATTCGTTGTGCAACGTCCGTTTTTCGGCGGGTTCGGCACCGATGAGAATTTCGGTCGCAGACGCCAATCGAAGTCGCGTCCGGCCATCGGGTCCTTCGCGAACGAAGGTGTAGTTGGCAGTCTCGTATCCCAACAGAGTTTTGGCTGAGGGCTTCACGCCGCTTGGATATATCGGGCTTGTAATCTGCATGCGGAAATCGGGAGTGAGGTCTCGCGGGGCCCAGCTCTGGTTGCAAATTCGTTGTGTCCAGGGCAGGAGGAGCATACGATGTGCGAGCTAAAGGTCCCAATCGCAAATCCCGGGTAAACTGTTCGGCGTGAAAGGCTGAGCGACCCGCCCTTCTTTCTTACGGAGGATAACCATGTCTCATAATTCGCCCGCGCACGATCGGCTGAATGCGGAGCTCGTGTCGCTTATGCGAGAACAGACCGGTCCTACCGAAAAGGAAGTTGAAGTGATGGGCAAAAGGCTCGTCGTGTTTCCCGAGGTATTTAACGTTTCTACTCTGCAGCCTATCCTGGAATACATCGCAAATAGTCCGCTGAAAATCGTCGCAGACGAACTCAAAAAGCGAGAACCAGCGGCCCACCTGGATGTCTTAGAGATTGGCCCGGGGATGGGCCATTTCGTGGTCTGCGCGGCTAGTTCAGGACCAAACGTGCGAGTCACCGCTGTTGAGATCAATCCCGCCGCCGTCGCAAATGTCCAGCGGAACGCCGTTCTGCACGGCGTGGCGGACCGCGTCCAGTGCGCAGTGGGCGATGTCTATGTGGCTCCCGTGACCGACGGCAAGCAATTTGATGTGATTTTCTGGGATCCACCGTTTAGCAAGGGCGATCCATCGCTGACTACGCAAGCCGGCTTGGAACGTGCGGTCTGGGATCCCGGCTATGCCGGACTGACCCAATACATTGCCAGAGCACACGAGTTTCTGAAACCTGCCGGGCGGCTCCTGCTAGCCTGGAATAACTTCTTTGGAGATGGGCCCAGGCTAAAGGAGATCGCGACGAAACATGGGTGGTATCTGAAGATATATGGTATGGCGCACTTTTCTTTGGGCCCCGAATATCTGACGTTCTTGAGTTATGAGTTACTTTCTCACGGAAAAACCACAAAATGTCCTAGCTGCGGCGCGATCGCGGAGAGCGGTTTGTAACACAAGAGCGAACCGCATTTAACGTTTCCCATACGAAAATTATATCGTCCAACCTACGTATGCTCCGGTCCTGATTCATGCAAGAACCGCATGCTCGAAGCTGCGGCAGTTATTGGTCAAGAGCGTCGCACAAGGATTGTCAGTGCCCGGTTAGTCCGAAATCGCGACTGTCTCAGTCCACTTGCCTGTGTAGTCGGGTTACCGGACAAATCCTTTGTCTAGCAGGCTGCGGAAAAATCGTGCGGAGCCAGCAGTTTCTAGGTTGGTTTGAGTCATTCGGGAATTTTCGAGCGTCTCAGGCGTGATGTTTCGTGCTACCGAGCGCCCGAAAGAGGCGTGTCCGCGCCGTTCAGAGACACTACCGCCCGGACGGACTACGTCGGAACTGCGCTGCGCATCAGGTTCCGCATGCGCACCAGGTTGTAGGCCGCGCAGGCAAACGTGAAGATCCAATCGACTTTCAGCGTTCCGCGATGCCGCACTTGGCGCAACAACGCAATGGTCTTCAGCCAGCCAAAACATTCTTCGATGCGTTTCCTCTTCTTCTGGCTGAGGGCATAGCCCTCCTGCCGCGTGGTGCGGCTATCAATGGCGCTGCCGCCTCTGCGTCCAAGATTTTGCGCCACGTGCGGCGTCACCCAAATGTTCCGGCACTCGCGCACGAAATCCGCCGTGTCGAAGCCCTTGTCCCCGCCCACCGTCACCCGCCCGCTTCCCGGAATCTCCTGCAGCATTTCCAGAGCCGCATAGCGCTCCGCCGTGCCCGTGGCTTCCCACACCCGGCTGTCCACAATCAAACCGTTGCGATTCTCCACCAGCAGGTTCCCGCTGTAGCTCAACTTGGCCTCCTTGCCCGCGCCTTTGCGCGCCAACTGCGCTTCGGGATCGCTTTTCGACTCGTGCGTTTCGTTCGAGCGCTTCTCGCCGCGATAATCCACCGTGGGATTTCCACGATCATCCGGCGGAGGCCAACTCTTCTTGTTCTTGGGCTGAAAACTCTTCACGCTAGCCCAGGCTTCCAGCAAACTTCCGTCTACCGTGAAGTGCTCGTCCGAGGCCCATCCCTGCCCGCGTGCTTGCTCCACAACCAGCGCCAGAAAGTCCTTGGCCACTTCAGCCTCCAGCAAACGGTCGCGGTTCTTGGTGAACACCGTGGCATCCCACACCGCATCGTCCAAATTCAGCCCCACGAACCAGCGGAACAAAATGTTGTAGTCGATCTCCTCGATCAGCAGCCGCTCGCTACGCACCGAGTACAGCATCTGCAACAGCAGTGCGCGCAGCAACTGCTCCGGCGGAATCGACGGACGACCCACTTTGGAATACATCTTGTTGAACTCAGGCGAGAGTTCCTTGAGTACCTTGTCTACCATCGCGCGGATCGGCCGCAGCGGATGATCTTTGCGTACCCGCTGCTCCGGAGAGATGTAGCTAAAAACATGTCCCTGCTGCTGATCGGTTCCTCGCATGCTCAATGAGACGCACCGTGCGCCGCTTCGTTACAAACTTTCTGACTTTTTCAGCAGCCTGCTAGTACTACTGTGTTATAAAATAAGGCACATTTCCTGCAAAAGTTAGTAGCGATTGCACCCGTTCTCCCTACACTCTGTCGGCATGAGCGCCACTACTTCGGCGCCAGGCGCACAACAGCAACGCTTCGCGGCCTATCTCGATAGCCTGGCGCAAGCCGCAGAGCACGCCGATCGCGTGGAACCGCTGAAATCGTATTGTAAGGGTCTGCTTCTGCCCGGGGAACGCAAGAGCGTCGAACCGATGGCGGCGCGGCTGGCTCCGGACAATGTGCGGCAGACGCATCAATCTCTCCATCATTTGGTAGCGGATGCTCCGTGGAGTGACGAAGCTTTGCTCGAGCAGGTGCGCCACTCAGTCCTACCCGCCATCAAGCGCAACGGACCGGTGATAGCTTGGATTGTGGACGACACCGGCTTCCCCAAGAAAGGAACGCACTCCGTCGGGGTGACGCACCAATACTGCGGACAGTTAGGGAAGCAGGAAAATTGTCGTGTGGCGGTAAGCCTGTCGATGGCCACCGAGCACGCCAGCTTGCCCATCGCGTATCGTTTGTATTTACCGGAAATCTGGGCCCAGGACCAGAAGCGTCGCAAGAAGGCTGGTGTTCCGGAACAGATCTCGTTTGCAACCAAGCCGGTGATTGCCCTCGGACAGATTCGCCAAGCGCTGGCAGATGGAGTTACCGCGGCGCCGGTGTTGGCCGATGCAGCGTATGGCGATGAAACTAAGTTTCGGGAACAGCTCAGCGAATTGGGCCTACCGTATGTTGTTGGCGTGCGCGGGCACACAACGGTTTGGCGACCTGGAGAAACTCCACTCCCGGCAAAACTAGGAAGCGGGCTGGGGCGCCCACCGAAGTTGTTGCGACGGGATAGAAAACATCAACCGGTTTCTGTCCAACAAGTGGCTCTTTCCTTGCCGGCCAAGGATTGGAGAGCGGTCTCCTGGCGTCAGGGGACGAAGCAGAAATTGCGCTCCCGTTTTGCGGCACTGCGAGTGCGACCTGCTCATCGGGACTATTGGCGAAGCGAACCTCGTGACGAAGAATGGTTGTTGATCGAATGGCCGGAGCGAGAGAGCGAACCGACCAAGTACTGGCTTTCTACTCTCCCGGCCCGTACCACACTGAGAGAGTTGGTGAAACGAGCGAAACACCGTTGGATTATCGAACGCGACTACCAAGAGCTGAAGCAAGAGTTGGGACTGGGACATTACGAAGGTCGGGGCTGGCGAGGTTTTCACCATCACGCCACGTTATGCATCGCTGCTTATGGCTTCCTCATCGCGGAAAGAAGTCGTTTTTCCCCCTCCGCAAGCGCCGGTCGACTGGACTTACGCGCCACGAAACTTCCGCCTGAGTTCCACCCCCGCGGCTCGCCGCGTGCGTGTTGAGCGTCACAATCCCCATTCCATCGCGACCCTACGAATTCAGATTGCCAGACATCTTATCGAGCAACTCCCCTCCTGCCCGTTTTGTTACCGAAGGCGCTTGTGATTATTTATAACACAGTAGTACTAGTACTACTGTGTTATAAAATAAGGCACATTTCCTGCAAAAGTTAGTAGCGATTGCACCCGTTCTCCCTACACTCTGTCGGCATGAGCGCCACTACTTCGGCGCCAGGCGCACAACAGCAACGCTTCGCGGCCTATCTCGATAGCCTGGCGCAAGCCGCAGAGCACGCCGATCGCGTGGAACCGCTGAAATCGTATTGTAAGGGTCTGCTTCTGCCCGGGGAACGCAAGAGCGTCGAACCGATGGCGGCGCGGCTGGCTCCGGACAATGTGCGGCAGACGCATCAATCTCTCCATCATTTGGTAGCGGATGCTCCGTGGAGTGACGAAGCTTTGCTCGAGCAGGTGCGCCACTCAGTCCTACCCGCCATCAAGCGCAACGGACCGGTGATAGCTTGGATTGTGGACGACACCGGCTTCCCCAAGAAAGGAACGCACTCCGTCGGGGTGACGCACCAATACTGCGGACAGTTAGGGAAGCAGGAAAATTGTCGTGTGGCGGTAAGCCTGTCGATGGCCACCGAGCACGCCAGCTTGCCCATCGCGTATCGTTTGTATTTACCGGAAATCTGGGCCCAGGACCAGAAGCGTCGCAAGAAGGCTGGTGTTCCGGAACAGATCTCGTTTGCAACCAAGCCGGTGATTGCCCTCGGACAGATTCGCCAAGCGCTGGCAGATGGAGTTACCGCGGCGCCGGTGTTGGCCGATGCAGCGTATGGCGATGAAACTAAGTTTCGGGAACAGCTCAGCGAATTGGGCCTACCGTATGTTGTTGGCGTGCGCGGGCACACAACGGTTTGGCGACCTGGAGAAACTCCACTCCCGGCAAAACTAGGAAGCGGGCTGGGGCGCCCACCGAAGTTGTTGCGACGGGATAGAAAACATCAACCGGTTTCTGTCCAACAAGTGGCTCTTTCCTTGCCGGCCAAGGATTGGAGAGCGGTCTCCTGGCGTCAGGGGACGAAGCAGAAATTGCGCTCCCGTTTTGCGGCACTGCGAGTGCGACCTGCTCATCGGGACTATTGGCGAAGCGAACCTCGTGACGAAGAATGGTTGTTGATCGAATGGCCGGAGCGAGAGAGCGAACCGACCAAGTACTGGCTTTCTACTCTCCCGGCCCGTACCACACTGAGAGAGTTGGTGAAACGAGCGAAACACCGTTGGATTATCGAACGCGACTACCAAGAGCTGAAGCAAGAGTTGGGACTGGGACATTACGAAGGTCGGGGCTGGCGAGGTTTTCACCATCACGCCACGTTATGCATCGCTGCTTATGGCTTCCTCATCGCGGAAAGAAGTCGTTTTTCCCCCTCCGCAAGCGCCGGTCGACTGGACTTACGCGCCACGAAACTTCCGCCTGAGTTCCACCCCCGCGGCTCGCCGCGTGCGTGTTGAGCGTCACAATCCCCATTCCATCGCGACCCTACGAATTCAGATTGCCAGACATCTTATCGAGCAACTCCCCTCCTGCCCGTTTTGTTACCGAAGGCGCTTGTGATTATTTATAACACAGTAGTACTAGAGAGTCGCAGGTGGAACAGCAAAAAATACCGAAAACAGTGTATTGACGGCTCCGGGAAACGGTAACAAGTTACTAGCAATCCGCTCACACTTTGCTGCAAGCCCGTCCAACCGACCGGACGGGCCTCTCCTTTCAAGGCCGTCTCCTCTATCTCGTGTCACCGGGTACTATTACAGCATCGTAGATTTTCTTCACTTCATCCTGGAAGAATCGCTATACAGGATTCGCCGGATAGGTTTCGTATATTGCTGAAAACAAAAGAAAAGCTGCTGGTCATCTGCATGCCCTCTATCGCCCGTAGGTTGTGGAGGGATATGAAATGATCATCTTCGTTCTCACCTATGCCGTCCTGGCTCTGTTGGTTCTTTCCTCAGTGGGTTCAGCGAGCACCGAAATTCGTAAGGCAAGCGTAAGGGTTGCTCATGTTTCAAGCTGCCTCAACGCGAGAGATTTTTAAGTGCTTGACCAACAAACTCACCAGATTGTTGCGTAGGCCAGTAGGGAATCAGCCCAGAAGGAGAGACTGCGATGAGCATTGTCGACCCGACGTTCGATCCTGCTGAGAATAAGTGGCCGGGCTACCCGGCGGGGAGCACGGAACTACATCACCGGCGCAAATCCAAGGCGGTCTGGGTGGTTGTCGTGGTGTTGGTCGTTGCCCTGGGAGCGTCCGCCTACTACGGTTACTTCTCCTTGAAGAAGCACAACATCCAAATCAGCCAACTTTTCGGGAGCCAAGCCGCGGTCAACGCGCTGACGCAGCGAGCGGATGCTGCGGAAGGCAACTTACGTGAACTGACAGGGGGCTGGGAGAGTCTGGGGCAACGCGTGACGAATCTTGAAGGCCTTGAAAGTAAGGTTGCGGATAACCTTAAGCAAACTCGCAAGTACGCTGTTGACGCAGCGGTTGCAGCAACAACTAAGCGCCCAGCTAGAAGCCCGCAGTTCTGGGCTGGATGCCCGCATCCGCCAAGTTGAATCCGAACAAACGGCTCAGCGTTCCGAAATGGAGCGGGTCCAGGCTGAGCTCAAGCAGGACGTTGCCGCGGTCCGAGAGGAGACTAGCCGCGATCTTTCCGGCGTCCATCAACAGGAGGAAACAAATACTCGTGACCTCGGCGCTCTGTCCCAACGGCTCGACCGCGACCGCGTCGATTTTGAGCTCGCCAAAGGACAGGCGCAGGAGATAGCCCCTGGTGTCACCCTGCGAATCAGCGGAACGAACACCATGTATCAGCGCTTTCGGGGGTCGTTGTGGCTACTGCAAGACCACCGAACACTATGGTTGCGGGACCAAAGTGTCTACCAACCGGTCCGTTTCTTTCACAAAGAAACCGGAGAGCCGGATGAATTGGTGGTTACGGACGTGACCAAAAAGTTCGTGATTGGCTATTTGTTGGTTCCTGTCCAGCAGGAAGCTGCCGCTGTCGGCGCATTGCCTGATCAGAGAGCAGCAATCGCTACCTCGGGCCGCGAGTAATGCATCATTCCCCGAATGACCGTCGAAGGAGGAAAGATGAGGGCGGAGTCAGCAGTTCAAGTGTGGTGCGATCAATACGAGAGACTGCTCAAGGAATCTCAGGTTGCCTTGACCAATTGGAATCGGGGTCGCGCTGAAATCCACGACTCCGGGCGTCGAGGACGCGATGTGGACAGCGAACTGCGGACGCTCCAGGCGAATTTCGCCAGAGCTTGGGCGCTGCTGCAATATCACGAACACGACTGCGAAGTATGTCAAACGGTCGTGACTCTAGACGGTGAGCGTTCCGAAACTGAGAGATTCCATCAGCGTTGCCAATAAATTCGAGACGGTTTCAAGGGCAGGAGGGGATGGTCGTCATAGCAGCGTTAGTGGGAGTGGCTTTCGTGTTCTTGGGCCTTGCCGTGACATCTGCAGCCGTTAACTTGATTGGACGACGCGACGAATCGCGTTTTCGCCAGGACAACATCATCATGCTGGACACGACCCGTCAAGTCCTGATAAGTCCCCAGACACATGTCTTCCGATTGCAAGGGCTTATTTCTCTGGATCGTCGAGCATCACGTACGCGCGACGAATCAAGCAGCAGAGAGCCGTCGAAGGGGGGCTATTGCTGCTGACTTCGCCGCTCAGGGGCTATTGCCTCGGCTAATGCGAAACAGAGCGGCAAGTACTTCGAGGAATACGCAGCAATACAGAATCCAGAGAAAATACCCTCCCACACACAGAGTGTGTCGTGTTTCGACCCGGCCTTATGTATAGGCGGCAATCGGAAGTTCAGAAAAGCCGTTTCAACCCCCATCTGTGGGGCGCTCGCTAAGCGCCTGTCCTCACGTACTATTGGAGACTGCAGATCTCAGCTTTCTCACTGGGCGGCATAGGACTCGAGGACTTGGTGCGAGCCACCACGATGACGCTCCTCGTATTGGCGAGCATCAGTGCCCTCGGCCTGTATTTCTCGTCGATATTTCGCAGGAGTGTGCACTCAACCGCCGTCAGCTACGCAGCCGTAATCGCGCTGACTGCTATTACGTTCATCGTGTTCTCGATGCTGCGCTCCCATTGGGAGACTTCGCAAGTCCGATTGAACCAATCCGCGGAGGCCGCAGCTCGTGAAATGCCGAGATACTACATGACTCCTCTATACGTAAATCCTTTCTACGCTTTGACCGCTTCCCTCATGCGCGCGCACCAAAAATTTCCGGATTGGCTTGTCTCCGCCTTGGTCTTTCTCGCGCTCGGCCTCTTAGCTGCCTTCCTCGCATTTCGCAATATCCGTCGCAGAGGCGAGTCAGGCTAGACGACGCGTGAGGACGGTGGGGTAACGCGCGGGTGCAGAAAGCAAAACGAATCAATGTAGTAGCAATTCTTAACTCGGCGCGGAAATTGCCTGGGCGACGCCCAGCATGGCCCTGCCCGAGTGACGGGCACGCGGAAGTAATCCACGTGCCTGATTAACGCGGCGGTCTCAATGGGTTAGCAGAGCCAATCACCGGAAGGCGGTTAGAGGACAAGAATGCTAATCTATATGCATAATATGCTTGACATATAGTCTGCAATGCTTTAGTCTTTGAATCTCTTTAGCGGTTGGAGGTCCGATGTCCCCAAAGTCCACCGAGCAAAAGTTCAGTGAGATTGATCTCCAGCAACGGCATCCGTTCTTGCTGTTTTACCTATCCGCAGCCGCCTTTTCTGTGGCCCTCGCCCTAACGAACCGTCTGCCTTCGCCGTGGCACGAGGCGACCCGCGTCTTAACGTTCGTCATCGCAGCGTTTGCCGTGTGGAGTTTCTTCCGCCTGCTCAATCTCGCTGATGAACGCCAAAGGCGCACCAACTACCAAGCTCTGCGATTCGGCTTCACGGCCACGCTGCTGCTTTCTCTTCTCGGTGGCTTTGTCCAAGGTTTTGGAGCCTCGCTGGTGTCGTGGGGCGGCATTCTGGCCCTGCAACTCATCGCTTGGAGCGTTGGCCTGATTCTGTTTTCTTGGCGGTACCGATGAAGAACCGGCTTCGTGTTCTGCGGGCGGAAATGGAGTGGTCGCAGGCGGAGCTGGCCACCAGGGTCGGCGTCACTCGCCAGACAATCAATTCCATTGAGACGGGCAAGTACGATCCCAGCTTACCCCTGGCTATCAAGATTGCGCGCCTCTTCGGTAAGCATGTCGAAGAAATATTTCTCTATCAGGAGAACGAGCCAGCAGCAACGAGTGTCGACTTCTAGTCTGAAGACGAGCACGACGATGTACGGCAGTTCATACCTTCGGCCTTCCTTCATCGAGCCACACCACAGCCCGACTCCGGTTTTCCCTGTTCGCCAGGTTTCCCCGAGTAGACAAATCCTCTTAAGCGTTAGGAGCTGTTTTCATGTCCCGAGGGTTTGACAGCTTCGAAATTGACGACTTTCGGGGATCGGATTCCGGTTCCGGGCGCGATGTGGGCCGGAGTTCGTCCTCTTCTTGGACGACTTGGATTGATCTCCAAGACATCCATAGGGAAGAGGAGCGCGCCGACAAACTCGACCGCCAAGGGAGGGAACCATCCGACAGGGAGCGCCCGCCGCTAGCCCGAGAAGAACGAGTCGAAGCGATCCTCTCCGCGCACGCGCATCAAGTACACGGACCGCGACAGAAATTATTCGCTGCGAGACTCCGAGATTCATACGCTGTCCGAGGTTGGCCAGTTCCGGGTCGTGGCCACTGGCGACCTGGCCGAGTTTGCCTACAACGGTGACCGCTCCCGCATGGAGAACGATGTCGCAAGCCTCGTTCGGCAGGGCCTTATGCGGCAGACCGGCATCGCCGATACCGAGCACAACCCGACCCAGGTGGTGACCTTAGCAAAGGAAGGCCAGAAGCTTCTTTCTCGCGGCAAAGTTGTTTCCCCAAACCAAACCACCTACCACGGACTGAAGAAACCCAAAGAAGCTCTTCATGATGCGGAACTCTATCGCCTCTATCACAAGACTCGCGATGAGATCGAAGGCCATGGCGGCAGGGTCGTGCGCGTGAAGCTTGACTACGAGATGAAACGCGAGCTTTACGAGCGCCTCGCCCGTGCTTCCAAAGACCAGACAAAGGACCCCGACGCCATCAAGGAGCAAACCGCCCAGAGGTATCACCTCAAGGTGGTGGACGGACAGATTCCGATTCCCGATCTGCGCGTCGAGTATGTCCGGGAGGACAGCAACGAAATCCAGCGGCGCGACCTCGAACTGGCCACGGACCACTACCGTCCGCGCGGACTTGCCCAAAAGGCTCGCGCCGGCTTTCAAATCTATGCCCGGCGCGGCGAGACGGACCGACTCCGCCGCATCCGTGACGACCGAGAGTTGAGTGCGGCCATCTTCAGCCTATAGTCCATGACCATCCACGAATCCCAACTCGCTAACCTTCGCTGCTTCGGCTACACCGAGGTGGAAGCTCGGTTTCTCTACCTGGTGGCCACGCATTCCGGCTATTTCACTGTGCCGCAATTCCTGACTTTTGCCCGTGCCAAGAGCGGTAAGCGGAACGCCCAGTTCGTCGAGAAACTGTTCCGCTTGGGCCATGCCAGGGGGCAGCGCTGTACGCGGCGAAGCGTTCTTTACCAGCTCGGGTCTCGCCAGATTTATGACGCGATTGGCAAAGTCCATCTCCGTAATCGCCGGGACCACGAACTTGCCCACATCAAGATCCGGCTCTTGGCTCTCGATTACATTCTTGCTCACCCGGACGACGACTACTTCGAGACGGCCGAGCAAAAGCGGACCTACTTTATGGAGCGCTTTAGGCTCAACGAGAGTTTATTTTCGCGATCGGACGGCCACCAGGGCATCACCTTTGCCGACAGATTCCCCCTATGCATTGCCTATCCCTCGCCCGAATACATACCGGTGGTTACGTTCACCTACATTGATTCCGAGCACCGAAAACTCGACGCGTACATCTCCCATCTGCGGGCCTACCGGCCTTTGTTCCGACAGCTTCCAATTTTCCAATTCGTCTATCTTTCAACTGCGTCGGGCTTCCAGAACGAAGCAGCAAAGGTGTTTTCGCTGCTCGTGGAGGGAACGGGCCTCTGGGATTTGAGTCGGTATTTCGAGGTGTGGACGAAGTGGAACACCAAACAATACAGGCTCGTTACGGAAGCCGACCTGCTCTTTTTGAACGAAGCCAAAAAACAGTTCAGCGAGCCAATTTTCGAGACTTTCTATGGGCTGTGGCGGCGAAACCAACTGCCAACGGACCTACGACCAGACTCCGCAACCGCGGTAGCAGGCAAGCAAAAAGTCTTATTCCGAGCTGTCGCGGTGGCGGGTCACGAAGCGTTATTCGGGGACAGCAGGAAGAGATGGGGTGACGGTTGGCAGATACAAGGCACTTCAGGTTCGGCAGCGATCTCCAGGTCACTGGCAAGGCCAATGCAAGCTCTTGAAAGAACAGCAAAAGCGTGAGGGAGGGAGGTGACAGATGCACGCGGCCAAAACACTAGGATGGGCGGGAGCGACCCCACTTTTGACGGCTTTCAGCCGCCCAAAATATCGCGGGATCGCTCCCGCCCGCCCCGAGCCGCTCGGGGCCGTGTTTTGGCCGCGTGCAGGAATCGGAGAATGCAAGGCGTAATGCAGGACGTAAGACAAAGCCAACGAGGAGGAGACGAAAGGCAACATGGCAATCATCAAGGCACCACCCAAACAGCCAAAGTCGGTGACGATTCAGGCCCGTGTCGAAGAATCAGTGAAAGAACAGCTCGATCTGTATGCGAAGTTCATCGATGCCACTCCGTCATACGTCATCACGCAAGCGCTGAAAGTCCTGTTCAAACGCGATGACGAATTCAAAGCCTGGCTAGGGCAACAGCCCAGCGACGGAAAGATTCACGAACTCAAGGGAGGCGGACTCAAAGAGACCGCGTAACACAAGATGAAGGACGCTTCAACACAACTCGACATGCGCGAGAACACAGCGTCGTCAAGACGGCATGCCTCGCGCGGCGCACTGCATAATTCTTTTCGACAGTTCGATCCGTTACGACCCACTGAGCCAGTCGTTAAGAGCGCACAAGAACTGAGGCCCACGAATGAAGGAACATTCGAGCTGTCGCTCGCGGACGCATACAAGGAGGCCACGGGGGGAGGAGATAGCGAAACGATCACACCAGAGGTATTGCTTGAGCAAGGAAATCGAGCATCTGTCGAGCGGCCTTTGACTTGTGAGGAAGCTGCGGGTTTTGTCAGAGTCCATCCGAGAACGGTCAAGCGCATGGCGCGCGCGGGCAAAGTGCCAGGGCATTTCCGTTTTGGACGTTGGTATTTTTATGCAAGTGAACTGGACTGCTGGATGCGAATGGAATTACACTCGGCACGCCACCCTTGAGGCTCAAACATAAAGGAGAATTCAATGTTTGAGCGCAAGAGGTACCAGTTCGGGTGTGTGCGCCAGAAACCGCGTAAGACTGGCTCGCATGTCTGGGTCTGGGAGTATCGAGATGGCAGTGGTTCTCATTCGGTGATTCTGGGAACGGTTGACCAAATGAGCGAGACCGAGGCTTGGAAAGCTACAGAGGGCCGGAGGTTGATATTGAACGACCCTCTAGCTGCCGAGCAAATCTCGTTCGGTGCGGTGCTAGATCGTTATGTCTTGGAGGCACTGCCCGAGCGAAAAGTCACTCGGTGCACCTATTTGAGTTGGATCAGGAGCCAGATCCGGCCCAAATGGGGAGATTGTCCCATCGCGCACGTGAAAGCCCCTCTCTGTCGAATTGTGGATCAAAGGTTTGCCACTTTCCGGCAGGAGCAAGGGGCACGTTCGCGAGGTGATGCACATGCTTTTCGATTGGGCCATGCGATGGGAATTGATCCCTCATGACCGGAATCCGATGAGTCTGGTTCGCGTAAAAGGTTGTTCCAAACGAACCAGGCTTCCGAAGATTCTGACCATCGAAGAGTTCAACCGGCTGCTAGAGAAGCTACGGGAACCTTACAGAACGATGGCGCTCGTTGCTCTATTCTTAGGCCCGCGAGTGAGTGAGATCGCTGGACTAAAATGGAATGACGTGGATTGGGATCGATCAACGATTTCCATCGCGAGATCATGGGTAATCGGTGAAGTCGCGGACACCAAGACAGAAGGTTCCGCAAAGCCGTTGCCTATGGATTCGGATTTGGCCATCGTTTTGAAGGAACATCGACAAAGAACGAAGGACTACGATTCGCCATGGATGTTTGTGAATCCAGCCACGGGAAATCCGTTCTGGCCGAGCAAGATTCGTGAGAATCACTTAGTGCCCGCAGGAATTGCGGCGGGCATTGGGCGCGTTGGATGGCATACGTTTCGGCACACGTACTCCTCGCTGTTGCGGGAGCACGAAGTGGACATTAAGGTTCAGCAGGCGCTTTTGCGTCACGCGGACATCCGAACAACGATGAACATTTACACGCAAGCTGTACCCGAGAGCAGTACGCGAAGCAAATCGCAAAGTTGTGAGAAATATTTTAGGGAAGCAAGGCGGCATCGAGGCGGCAGTAAGGGTTCCGGAGACTACCAAGTCCTTCCAAATCAGTACGAGCCCTACTTCGTAAGTCCTTGAAAAACCAAGTGGCGATGATTTCGATTCCCATCGCCCGCTCCATGCAAGCCCGATTGGTTAGCCTCAAGGGAAGACAGTTAGAGCAGCGCGTTCCCGTCGCCGGCAGGATCGCGGACGCGGTCGTCGATTTGGCCCTCGATTCTGCGCCCGCTAAGACGCTTTCGCAGTCTTGACCGGCGGCCCAGCTGTCTTGGACTCCCACGCTTTGCGCAGTTCCTCGCGACGCCCCAGCACGTAGGCCTTGGCCTCTTCGAAATTGCTGTAGACACGGCGGCCCTTGATCATGTTGCACGCGCGGCAGCAAGCCACTAAGTTGCGCGGGTCCTTTTTTCCTTTGCGCGCGCGCGGAACGACGAAATCAACGGACATGGCCAGAGCGTTGTCGAAGCTCGTCATGCCGTCGAGGCCGCAGTACTGGCAACGATACTGGTCGCGTTCCAGGATGCGCACGCCCTCTTGCACGGTTACGGGTTGGGATACCAACGACAAGGTCATGAGGTCTAATGGCATCGTACACCTCCAAATCGGAAATCCTGCGATGGGCACGGGAGTTCCGAGAGTGACCGACTTTTGCGCAGACCATATGGCAGCGCACCGTTGGTGTCAAGCTCCGATCGTCCCGCGCAAGAGCTCGCGGTTCTTCAGGTGGCTGAAGCCTCGGCCTGCTAGAGAGAAATGCAAGAGAACTTCCCGACGTCACACTAGGAGTGGCCGATGGTCTCGCGCATGTGAGCGATCAGCAGCCGGATGCTGTTGGCCAGCTGCGCCACTTCACCCTCACCCTGGATGTCGAAGTCGATCTCATAGTTGCCGGCGGCGGCATGGTCCACGGCATCCTTAAGGCTAAGCAGCGGCTTGACCACCTGTTGCGGGAGGATAAAGCTAACCCACACGCTTACAAGCACGGTGATAGCGGAAACGATCGTCAGCGCCCACTCAGCGCGAGAGATCATCCGCCGGGCCTTTCGATGGTCGTACTCAACGCGGCTCCAACTACGCGCTTCCAGACTTGAGGTTAGTTGCAGCACTTCCTGTCCGGAGTTTTGCAGGTCCACAGTGATGTGACGCAGGGCGGGATTTCCCTCTTGAACGGTTTTCGTGATTTGCGCGTCGAAAGAGCCCACGCGGTTGCGAAGCTCATCGACCAGCTGCGCGCGGGTCTTGTACCGGTCGCTTTTTAACAGATCGTCGAGGTCCTTTTCGTAAGTCATCAGTACGGCGTCAATGCGGTCCGCAGGAGCTTGCCCTGGTTCTCCGATGGCCTTCACCGCGGCTTCAAACTGTTGATTGTATTGATGCAGCGCGTCGAGAGTTTGTTCTGTAAGAGCTTCATCCGAAGGGTGGAGATCGCGGATGGTAATCAGGATCTGCTCAATTTTCTGGACGGCCTCGCGGCTCGCTTGAAGGGATGCGGGATCGTAGAGCAGCAGGTAGTTCCTTTCCGTGTGGCGGGCTTCCAGCATCTGGATCGAGGCTTGTTGAGCGAGGGTTGCAGCCGGCGCGTCGAAACTCACGATGCGATCCACGATCCAGCCGATCTCGAGCAGGTAGTACACGGACATGACGATCACCGGGAAAAGGATGAGTCGAACGACGACCAGGCTGTATGCGACTCGCCGCCGGAGCGAGCTGCCCGGTGCGAGGACCTGGAAGGACCTTCGAATTCCGAATTTCATAACCCAGCCCTCCTGCTGGAGATCGCGAGTCGTGAGAGTCTGCGCCGGGTAGCATACCCGGCCAGCGCCTCAGGTTCACCCTGCGGATCGATACGTTGCCCTGCACAATATCCGTTTGGTGGTGGTAACAACAAGAAGGAAGTTCCTGCGTTCCCTGTACCTTGCTGGGGCAAAAAAAGACCCTGCCCCCTGGTGTGTCCAAGGGGCAGGGCGGAAGCCGCTACCTTACTTCGTGGAGCTTAAGTCAAAGCCGTGCGGGCGGCGGCTACGGGTTGATATCTTGCTTTTTCTCCAGGCGCGCGATCAAGCGCTGGATTCCCGGCTTGGCGACATCCGGCGCGCTCGCCAGCGCCAGGTTCATTTCCTTCGTGGCTGTGGCAAAGTCCCCCTTCGCCGAGGCTATACGGGCCATTTCCCCGTGAGTATACCACTCGTTGGGACGCTTCTGGATGTTGATCTGGAATATGGAGAAGCCTTCCTCCTGCTTCTTCTGCTGCTGCAGGCCTCGGCCGTAGGCGTGAAGCTGGAACCCGGAGGCAAGGTCCAGCGCCTTAGCCTTCAGAGCGGCCGCTTCCTGCTTCTTTCCCTGGGCTGCCAGGATGTCCGATTTGGTCAAGAGATTGTCGAAGCGCTCTTCCGACAGGATGGACCGGTCTTCCCACTTGATCGCCTGCTCCAAGTTGGTATTGGTGTCGAGGAGCCAGGTGGCGGCTTCATCGTAGCCCGCCCAGGTGAATCCGCCGGTGTTGCGGAGCTGGTTCTGAA
The DNA here is from genome assembly GCA_963735525.1 of uncultured Acidobacteriota bacterium. GTDB lineage: Bacteria > Acidobacteriota > Terriglobia > Acidiferrales > UBA7541 > Acidiferrum. Next base: position 756,553 of record CAVTLQ010000010.1, read on the forward strand.
TGCTGCGCAACACGATAGCGTTGACATCGACCGAGATGTGAAAGGGAACGGCCATCTTTGCCCAACGCAGGGTCGTCGCGGTCGAATCGGGTTTCACGTCGTCAAAGGTGTACGCGAGCGCTTCCTGGAACTCCCCGGATTGGGGCTTCACAGTGACGCGCAGAGCGTCTTCCTTTTCGTCATAGCTGAAGCTGCCCCAAGAGGTTGAGTTCTTTGAGAAAATGACCGTCCACTGATCGGCCCCTGGGATCATATGCAGGCCGTAGGTGCCGGCCGGCAAAGCATGACCCTCTACGGATACGTCGTCGGTGAACGCGATCGTCGTGTTCTCGTTCGCACCGGCCCGCCAGACCTGTCCGTATTGAATTTCCTTGCCCCACAGAGTTCGGCCGCCGGCCAGCGGCCGGCAATAGTTGATGGTTATGTCCGTCAGGCCGATCTGCTGGGTAATGATGGAGCGCTGGCTAATCGTCGGGAGTTTCAGTTCCGTCGCTTGGCTCCCATTCTTGAACTGCGCTTTCGTGCTGCCTGTCAAGCAGCCGAACGCCAACACCAGCCCTAGGGAAAACCTATACACATTGCGCATGCACACCCCTCCTCTTTTTCGTTTCCGTGAGGGATCAGCGGACTTGTGGTGCTCCACCGATCCAACACCACTGTCGGCATAGACGGCTGCGCCCGGCGCGAGTGAGCATCCTTCCTTTCTCGCCTGGGACTGTTTGGCCTCGCGGCAAGCCTTTAGTTGGTCACGGAGCCGCCGGGTAACTCTCAGGCGAATACGGGGCGAATAAGTCTTGACGAGCAGCCAAACTGGGTTACATTGACCGCAACCCAGCTGATGCAGGTGGAATCTAAAAGGCAGGAGCGAATGGGGAATTAGCCTATTTTGCGAGCAGGACCCAAGACTAACTATTTGTGGAGGAACGAAGCGGATGAAAGGAACTTCTAAAACTTTGGCGTTTAGCCGCGCCATTGTGCTGGCAACACTGTGTTTATCTTTGGTCACCGCATACGCCGCGGCCCAGAATAGCAGGCCTCCCAGCGCCGTGCCGGTCAGCAGCAGCAAGGTGATGGGCGAGGTCAAGTTCGAAGGCGCAACGAAGGTGGAGCGGGATTCCGGTGTTTGGGTCGACGGCAACTACGTTGGGTACTTGAAGGAACTGAAAGGCGACAAAAAGGTCCTCCTGTTACCCGGCGATCATCAGATCGCGGTGCGCCAATCCGGATACGACGATTTCGAGCAGAAAATCCTGGTGGAGCCGGGACAGATACAAGTCGTGGACGTGCGCATGCACCTGAGCGCGCGCGCCACTTCTCCCGCCATCACCTCCACGTTGAAGCTGGACGTGCAACCTGGACGAGCCGCCGTGTTTCTCGACGACAAGTTCGTAGGTCACGCCAGCGAATTCGGTGGCGCGCTGCATTCCATGTTGATCAGCCCCGGCAAGCACCGCATCAAGGTAGAACTGCCGGGCTATCGGACCTTTGAAACCGAAGTCAACTTGCTGCCCAACCAGAAGTCCGAGGTAAAAACGGAGCTCGTCAAGGGCAGCATCGAGCAGGCCGGCCCGGAGATCAAGCAGCCCCAGACACGCTGAGTTCTCCCTAGCACTGGATCTGGCATCATCGAGAGGTCCCTGACTTTCCCGTAAGGGATTGACAGGGGCCTCTCGACTTTCTACCATGGTCTTTCGCAGTAAACTGTTCTGGCTGCGTGGGATGGATTCAAAAAAGCTGTGCGTTCGGTTTCCAAGAACAAATTTCTATGATTACAGTTTCTGAGCTTACGAAGAGGTATGCGCGGCACACGGCCGTGGACAGCATTTCGTTTGAGGTCCAAAAAGGGCAGATCGTCGGCTTCCTGGGTCCCAACGGGGCGGGGAAGACGACGACCATGCGAATCCTGACGTGTTTCATGCCTCCGACGTCGGGCAGCGCGCGGGTGGCAGGCTTTGACGTTCTCGAGGAGTCCCTCGAGGTCAAGAAACGGATCGGGTACTTGCCGGAAGTCCCGCCGCTCTATCCGGAAATGCGGACCACCGAGTACCTGAAGTTTGTCGGGAACCTCAAAGGGCTTTCGGGCGATGAGCTGCGCAAACGAGTGGACTACGTTTGCGAGCGCTGCGCCGTCGCGGATGTCAAAGACAAGCTGCTGGGGAAATTGTCGAAGGGCTATCGCCAGCGCGTCGGCCTGGCCCAGGCCATCATTCACAATCCCGAGGTGTTGATCCTGGACGAGCCGACCGCGGGCTTGGACCCGAAGCAAATCAACGAGACTCGCGACTTGATCAAGGGTCTTGCGGGTGACCACACCATCGTTCTCAGCACCCACATCCTTCCCGAGGTCGAACAGATCTGCCAGCAAGTGATCATCATTAACAAAGGCAAGCTGGTGGCCACCGATTCGGTGAACAACTTGCAGCACCGCGCGCAGGGCGCCGAATCGTTGCTGGTCGAAGTGGCTGGGCGGAATGGCGATATTGATTCCGTGGCGGTGCAGAAGCGGCTCGAACAAATCTCCGGCGTCAGCCGGGTGCTTTTCAAAGACAAAAAACAGAACCGCTCGACGTTCGAGCTCGAAGGCCGGAAAGACGCCTTCGTTCGCGGCGACTTGGCCCGCGCGGTGGTGGAATCCGGTTGGGATCTGAACGAGCTGCGCCCCGCCTCCGTGAGCCTGGAAGAAGTCTTTCTGCAGCTCACCGGGGAGCCTGCGCCCGAACCGGTGGTAGAAGCGGCGACTCCGGGAGCCAAATAGATGAGAAACATCTGGATCATCTGCCGCAAAGAGATGCGCAGCTACTTCGCTTCGCCGATTGCCTATTTGCTGCTCACCATGTTCGCTTTTGTCTTCGGCTGGTTCTTTTGGAACGTACTGGGCTATTTCGTTTCCATGGGCATGTCGGCGATGGAGCGCGGCCAGATGTTCCCCATGAACGTGAATGAAGAAGTGATTCGTCCGCTGCTGTCCAACGTCGGGGTGATCGGCCTCTTCTTCATTCCGCTGATCACTATGCGGCTTTTCGCCGAAGAGAAGCGCACCGGCACGATCGAGCTGCTGGCCACTTCGCCGATCAGCGACCTCGAAGTGATTTTAGGCAAGTGGGTCGCCGCGATGCTTCTCTACGGCTGCATGTTGTTGGTCACCGCCCTAAATTTCGCGTTTATCTTCCGCTATGGCCACCCCGACTGGAAGCCGCTTGTCATCGGCTACCTTGGATTGTATCTGCAAGCCGGCGCGCTCCTTGCCGTGGGCACGTTTATCTCCACGCTCACCAAAAACCAAATTATCGCCGGCGCCGTAACTTTCGCCGTCTGCCTCATGCTCTGGATTCTGGAATGGGTCAGCGGCGGTGGCTTCGAGACCGCTAAGTGGGCCCAAGTCCTCGCCTACATGTCCGTCATCACCCACTATGAATCGTTTTCCAAGGGCATGCTGAGTTCCAAGGACGCCATTTTTTACGTCTCACTGATTTTTCTCGGGCTGTTTCTCACCGCGCGTTCGATGGAATCCTTGCGATGGAGGTCGTAGTTTGAGTACCAAGTTTTTGCAGGCTCGACAAACCAAGTACGCGGCCTACGCGGCAACCTACATCCTTATCATTCTTGCCGTCTTGACCACCGTCAACGTTCTCGCGGACCGCTACAACAAGTCCTACGACACTACCTCCAATAAGCGCTACAGCCTTTCCGATCAAACCGTGAAGATCGTCAAGGGCGTCAAACAGGACGCTACCATCACCTACTTCGCTCAATCGCAGCGTTTTCGGGAAGCCCGCGATCAACTAGACCTGTACGCCACTCTCTCTCCCAAAGTTCACGTCAAGTACGTCGACCCAGACAAGGAGCCCCAGCTCGCCCGCGAAGCCGGCGTAAGAAATTACGGCACCACCATCGTTCAAATCGGCGCCAACAAGAACGAAGCCAAGAGCCTTACCGAAGAAGGCATCACGGGCGCCTTCATCCGCGATCTGAAAAACACCACGCGCACGGTTTGCTTCGTCACCGGAAGCGGCGAGCACCAGATCGACAATTCCGATCGCAGCGGCTATTCGCGCTTCAAGGAATTGCTCGGCAAAGAGGAATACACCGCCAAGTCGATCAGCCTGCTGCAAAGTGCCGAAATCCCGGCCGACTGCACGGTCCTCGTCGTGGCCGGGCCAAGCGGTGACTACCTGCAGCCCCAAGTGGACGCCATCAAGAAATATGTCGAGGGTGGAGGCCGCGCGCTCTTCCTGTTGGATCCGCCGTTGAAGATGGGCCGCTCTGAAATCGCCGACAACGACGCGCTCACCGGCGTTCTTCAAGCTTGGGGCGTGACGCCGGACAAGAACCTTATCCTCGATCTCAATCCCATCGGACAAGTTGTGGGCGTCGGGCCGCAAGTGGCGCTGGTAACCGCATACGACACTCACCCGATCGTCAACGAGATGAAGGGCTCGGCCACCGGCTTCCCGCTTTCTCGCTCGCTCGAGGTCAAGAACGCCGAAAAGACGACCGTCAGCAAGCTGTTCAGCTCTTCGGACACCAGCTTGGCGACCGAGAAACTCAATTCGCCAAACATCGATCCTGGTGATCCGAAGAATAAGAAGGGCCCGCTGGCGCTCGCCGCCGCCGGCACGTACAACACCGGCAAAGAAAATTCGCAGGGGCGCTTCGTGGTCGTCGGCAGCTCCGACTGGCTGGCCAATTCGTTCATCGGTTTCAACGGCAACCGCGACCTCGCCTTGAACACCATGAACTGGCTTTCTTCGGATGAGGACTTGATCTCCATTCGGCCGAAAGAGCAGGACGATCGCAGGATAACCATGACCGCCGCGCAAATGAACTGGGTTCGCATCACTAGTCAATTTGTGTTTCCGCTGGCCGTCGTCATCGCTGGGGTCACCGTGTGGTGGCGGCGCAGATAGAGCGCCTCCAGGTTTCATCTCGGCCATGTCAGGAAAACTCCCATGAAAACCGGCGGGTTGCTCGTTGCGGCGGCCGTTCTAGCGGCGCTTACAGGAGTATTGTATTGGTCCGACCATCACAAGACGGCTGAGAGCGCTGCAACACCCGCGGAAGCCCCGCCACCCAAGATCCTCACCCTCAAAGACACCGACATCTCGAAAATTGAAATCAAGAAGAAAGGCGCGGAAGAACTAGGGCTCGCGAAGAATGACGCCGGTAAATGGCAAATCACGTCGCCGGAGGCACTTGGCGCCGACCAGGACTCCGTCTCGAGCATCGTTTCCACGCTTTCCTCCCTGAGTTCCGACCGCCTGGTGGACGAAAAGGCCAGCGATCTGAAGCAATACGGCCTGACCGAGCCGGCCCTCGAAGTGGACATTACGACTAAGGACAACAAGCCGCAAAAGCTGCTGATCGGCGACGATACCCCGACTGGCAGCGGTGCTTTCGCCATGCTCGTCGGCGATCCCCGAGTTTTCACGGTAGCCAGCTACACCAAAACGAGCGTGGACAAAACCCCCAGCGATCTTCGCGATAAACGCTTGTTGACCGCCGACTTCGACAGGATCAGCCAGATTGAGTTGATCGCCAAGAAGCAAGACCTCGTCTTTGGCCGAAACAAAGACGCCTGGCAGATCCTGAAGCCCAAACCGCTCCGCGCCGACAACTTTCAAGTCGAGGATCTTTCTCGCAGATTGAAAGACGCAAAAATGGATTTAAGCCCTGCCGGCCCCGACGCCAAGAAGGCGTCGGCCGCGTTCGCCTCTGCCACTCTGGTCGCCACCGCCAAAATCACCGACTCCACCGGCACGCAAGAGCTGCAAATTCGCAAGAGCAAGGATGACTACTACGCAAAATCCAGCGCCATCCCTGGTGTCTACAAAGTCGGCAGCGATCTCGGCACAGGCCTCGACAAAAGCCTAGATGACTTCCGCAGCAAGAAGCTGTTTGATTTCGGCTTCGATGATCCCAACAAAGTCGAGATGCACGACGGCTCGAAGGCCTATTTTCTGACCAAGGGCGGCCAGGACTGGTGGTCCGACGGCAAGAAGATGGACGCCGAAAGTGTTCAATCCTTCGTCGACAGGGTTCGCGAGCTTTCTGCCGCCAAATTCGTCGACTCCGGATTTTCCACCACCGCCGTCGACGTGGCCGTGACGTCCAGCGATGGCAAGCGCGTCGAGCGGGTGCTCATCTCCAAGAATGGCGACAAGTACGTAGCGAAGCGCGAAAATGAGCCGGCGCTCTACGAACTCGATTCCACGATGGTCGCGGATCTGCAGAAGTCCGCCGCGGACGTGAAACCCGCCCCGGAGCCGAAGCCTGCTGCCTCCCCTAAGAAGTAGCCGATTTTTCAACGCTCGCGTAGCGCCGGGAAGTATCTGCAAGGTGGTGTAGGATGTTCGGTCATCTTTGGAACCTGATCTCTGAGAGGGCCATTCCTTTCCGCCGATGATCGTGCGAGGTTACTTCCGAATCCTCAGCTTCTTCGACATCGGCGAAGCCTTCGATCTCGAGCAGTTGCGCCCTCTCTTGGGCCCCGCCGCCGTTCCTCACTCGCCTGGCTTCATCCACCGCACTCCCGAGTACGCGCAAGCCCAAAACGTTCCGATTCTCGATCCGCGGGGTCCCGTCACGCTGCCAACCGGCGAGAAACTCGAAGCCATCATCAAGTACTACTGGTTCGGTGTTGCCTGCGTCGAGCTCACCACACCCTTCGAGTGCGACTTTGAGTTCTTCTGCCCGCAATCCACACGCTGGATGAACGCGCCCGAGGTCGAGACCTCCGCCGAGGAACTCCTGCGCGCCCGCCTGCAGCAATTTCGCCCCGCACTGATGAAACCCTCCCAAAAGTGGCTCGACGAAGACTATCTCGTCATCGACATCCAGTCCGCGCAGCACGCCGACGGCCGTTCTCCAACCGCCGCCGAAATGCTGCAATCCTACGGCGAACAAATCGCGCAGCTCGTTCGCGGCGAAACCGTTGCGCTCTCCGCCGCGGAGCGCGATGAAATCCTTCGCTCCGTCCTTTCCTACTATCCAAACGATTTGGTGGTCGTAGGCTGGGCCGCCGCGCTTGTTTATGACAAGCCCGGCGCAACGTCCGCCGTAATCGACCTCCTCGAATACGCCAACACGCAGTTGCTCGAATTTCGCTATTACGACGAGTTGCTTACCAACCTGCTCTCGAATGTGTACAGCTCCCTGGAGGGCCGGGAAAGTTTTCTGGACCGCTTCCGCCTTTCCAGCCGCGCCAGCCGTTTGAACCGTCTCCGCCTGGACATCCGGGATCTGGCGGAGAGAACCGAATACGCCGTCAAATTCATCAGCGATACCTACTACGCGCGCGTATATCGCCTCAGTTCGGCGAAAATTGGGGTCGACGATTACAAAACGCTGGTCGACGAAAAACTCAAGACCGCCGGCGAGCTGTATGCCTTCATGGTCGCGGAGTTCAACGAACGGCGCATGTTCGCGCTGGAATTCGTTGTCGCCGTCCTAGTCCTGCTCGATGTGATCCTGTTGCTGCGAGGCGGTAAGTGAGGCCCCCGCGGCAAAGGAGAGATCGTTTCGTATGATTGTCGTGGTGATGGGTGTAACGGGCTCGGGCAAGACCACCGAAGGCAGGCTGCTCGCGCAGCGGCTCGGCTGGGAGTTTGCGGACGCCGACGATTTCCACTCCGCCGCCAACAAGGAAAAGATGCACCGCGGCATTCCGCTTACCGACGCCGACCGCCTTCCATGGCTCGAGACTATGCACGCATGGCTCTTGCAACTGGCCGCCGAAAAACGCAACGCCGTGCTCGCCTGCTCCGCCCTGAAGCAAAGCTATCGCGAGCTGCTCCTGCAAGGCATCGACGCCCGCCTCGTTTATCTAAGGGGATCGTACGACCTGATCCGTCAGCGCTTGCAAACTCGAAAGGGCCATTTCGCCGACGAGCACATTCTCGCCGGTCAGTTCGCCGACCTCGAAGAGCCCACCGGCGCCATCGTCATCGACATCACCCCGCCCCCCGAATCCATCGTCGACGATATCTGCCGCCGCCTCAATCTCGAGGCTCTTAGGCAATAGGTAAGGGCGCAGAGTGCTGCGTCCCATCTTGGCGACCAACGATTCGCTGCGACGACGGTGTCGAAGGGGGCGCGGGCGTAGCCGCTGGAGGCACAGGAGCCACAGGTGCAGGGGCAGACGCCGGTGCAGCCATCGGGTGCGGCACCGCTCCAAACCTTCCCGCCAACCATTCCCGTACTTCCGCCGGATTGTAATTGAACGGCCCCATGCCCCCGCGATAGGCAATGTGTCCCGACTCATCGATGATGTAAAGCCTCTCGGGCCACGCCGCGTACGTGTCGTTGGCCGCGTTACTCATGTCGTCGATTCCGAAAGGCAGCGGAAACTTGAAACGGGTGACGAAATCATTCGCGATGGCCACGCGCTGCTCCAGATTCTTCGGCTGCGCGTAGCAAACATCGTCCTTCACATTGGACTTCATCTGCCACTCATCGGTCGGGTGCGCTTCGCGGACGTACACGGTCAGGAAGTCGGCGTGGTCCTTATAATCGTTGTAAATCTGAACGACGTCGCCGACCTGGCGACGAAACGGCGGTCAAGTGAAACTTCCAAATACGATGACGAGAGGACGCCGGTTCATGCGCTCTCGAATATGGAAGCCGCTGGTTCCGTCGAGAGCCAGAATACGCGCATCGGGCGCGTCGTCCCCGACCTTCAGCTTTCCTCGATGCATGTGCGGCAAGGCGTAGCGAACCATGCCGTAGGCGTCTTTGGGACTGCCCGCCATTACCGAAAGTCCGATGAATGCGGCGAGCAAAATGACGCCCAAGCCAGCGCCGAGCCAGATCCACATCTTCTTCATTCATCGCCTTTCGGAGGATTTCGGCGTGTAAGATACACCGGCTCGCTCGAGCCAAACATAATACGTTTGTATTAGTGAGCAGTCGGCAAAAGCCGCGCGGCGCCTCGAAGGGCCCCGCCCGACGCGAACTTCAAGCAAAATGTTCCCGTCTGTCCGCCGTTCAACCGCCCGCCGCCTTACCGCCAAGTTTGGAGATGAGTTTCTCGCGCTCCTGCTGGTAGCGCGCCAAGGCCCGCTCGATCACCGTCACCGCCGCGTACGCCGGACGAATATCCTCGACCTCAACCTTCTTGCCTTCCAGTTGCTTGTAATCTGAAAAAAACCGTTTCAGCACCAGCAACCGGTGCGGCGGCAGATCGCGCGCCTCCACGTAATCGCTGAACTCGGGATCGTTCGTAGCGACCGCGATCACCTTGTCGTCACTCGCGCCCGAATCGATCATGGTCATCAGGCCGATCGCGCGGGCACGAATCAACGCGAGTGGCTGCACCGGCTCTTGGCACAGAACCAGCACGTCCAGCGGATCGTTGTCTTCGGCATACGTCTGCGGGATGAACCCATAATTCGCCGGATAGAAGACCGCCGAATGGATGATGCGGTCCACCTTCAGCAATCCGGTCGGCTTATCCAGCTCGTACTTCACGTTCGAGCCCAGCGGAATCTCGATCACCGCTTGAAAGTCACGCGGGAGATCGCTTCCGGGTGATACGTCATGCCAGGCGTGCGTCATTTGATCAGCCTCGTTTTTGAAGTGGCGCCTAGCATTATGGCGTGAGAGCGGGGCGGGCGCAAAGGCACCCGCGAAAGCTCCCGGGTCGGGCGAGCAGGCCCGCGCCGCTCTGCTTGGCGATTAAGTCAGCATTCGCACGCTAGCCGCGTCAGGCGCGCGCTTTGTCGATCATCTGTTCCCAGATGCCCTTGCTCTTCAGGATGACCTCGATGAGTTCGCGGGCGGCGCCTTTGCCGCCCATGGCCTTGGTGACGTAGTGGGCGGCGCGCTTGACTTCGATGGCGGCGTCACCCACAGCGACGGCTAGGCCGACCCGGTGCATTACGGTCAGGTCGGGAAGGTCGTCACCGAGATAGGCCACTTCCGATTCCTGGACGCCCGCCTTTTTGAGGACTTCTTCGTAGGCGGCGATTTTCTGGGGCTGCTTCTCGTACACAAAGTCCATGCCCATCTCCTTGGCACGGCGGCGCAGCGCGGCGCTCTCGCGCCCAGTGATGACGCCAGTGCGGAGACCGGCAGTGCGCGCCAAGGTCATCCCCTGGCCGTCGTGAGCGTCGAAGGTCTTGATTTCCAGGGCGGAGCCATCGGGTTGGGAGAGCAAGGTGACGCTGCCGTTGGTGATTGTGCCGTCAACGTCCATCAACAGGACTTTGATTTGTCTTGCCCGTTTGGCGACGGCGGCTGGGATTTTGTCTGACGTTTTTGGCACGTTCTTCTCCTGTGTCGTCTTCGTCCCTTCGACTCGGCAGCCTCGATCTCCAGCTCGTGTAGCGGCCGCCTTCTGAGGCCGGCGCCTTTCTCTGAGGCAGTACAAACCGTCGGCGGCTACATAAGCTCCAGAGTCCAGAGGTCGTGCAGATGCACGACGCCGAGGACGGCCTGAGTTTCGTCCACCACCACAATGGAGGTGATCTTGCGCTTCTCCATCAAATTGAGCGCTTCGCTCGCCAGCACGTGCGGACCGATGGTCTGCGGATTGACTGTCATGCCGGCTCCCGCGGTCATTTCGAGCGTGGCGCCGCGATGCTGCTCCATCAAGCCGGCGCAGGTCGCCGTCGGTGATGATGCCCGCCAGGCGTCCGTCCGGGTGAATCACCGTGGTCATTCCCAGGCCCTTCTTGCTCATTTCGTGGAACGCGTCCGGCATCGGCGTGTCCGGCGAGACGCGCGGCAGGGCTGCGCCCGCATGCATCAAGTGCTCGACGCGCAACAGCTTCTTGCCCAGACGGCCGGCGGGATGCAATGCCGCGAAATCGTCATGGCGAAAGTCGCGGCGTTCCAGCAGAGAAACGGCCAGCGCATCGCCGACGGCCATCGCTACGGTGGTGCTCGCGGTCGGCGCCAGGTTGAGGGAGCAAGCTTCCTCGCGTACGCTGACGTCCAGCGCAACATCGCTTGCTTCGGCCAATGTGGAACCCACCTTGCCGGTAAGCGTCACCAGCGGGATTTCGAGTCGCCTGAGGGCTTCGAGGAGTCGGACGATCTCTTCCGTTTCGCCGCCGTAGGACACAGCCAGCATGGCGTCGCCTCGGGCCAGCATGCCCAGGTCGCCGTGCAGGGCCTCGGCGGGGTGCAGGAAAAACGATGGCGTGCCGGTACTGGAAAGCGTGGCGGAGATTTTTCGTCCGATAAGGCCGGACTTGCCCATGCCGCTGACCACCACACGGCCTTTGCAGGCGAAGAGCAGATCGACAGCTTTTTCGAAGGTCTGATCCAGGCGTGACAGCACGTCTTGAATGGCTTGGGCCTCGATCTGGAGGACGCGGCGCGCGGTGTTGAGGCTCATAGATAAACCCCAAGACCCCATGACCCACCGAGCCCTGCCCGTAGGGGCGCAGCATGCTGCGCCCCTTCAAGCAGAATGTAATAATCCGAGCCCCTCCCCCTCATGACGCGCTCCAGCGCCGCACGAGCGAAGAAAGTTCTTTGAGTCGCCCCAGCAGACTAGCGAGCTCCGAAAGTGGCAGCGCATTGGCGCCATCGGAAAGAGCTGCAGAGGGATTGTCGTGGGTTTCCAAGAAGATGCCGTCAACGCCCGCGGCCACGCCGGCTCGCGCAAGCGGTTCGATGAACTCCGGCTGGCCGCCGCTGGCGTGCCCTTGACCACCGGGCAGTTGCACGGAATGGGTCACGTCGAAAACCACCGGATAGCCGAGTTTTTGCAGAATAGGAAAGGAGCGCATGTCCACAACGAGATTCTGGTAGCCGAAAGATGCACCGCGCTCGGTGAGCACAATCTTCTGATTGCCGGAAGCCGCGATTTTCTCGACGACGTTGGTCATATCCCAAGGCGAGAGGAATTGTGCTTTCTTCACGTTGACAACGCGGCCAGTCTTGGCCGCTGCCGCGAGCAGGTCCGTTTGGCGCGACAAAAACGCCGGAATCTGCAGCACATCGCAGACCTCGGCGGCCGCCTCGGCTTGGGAAGCCTCATGAATGTCGGTGAGAATCGGCAGCTTCAACTCATTCTTGATCCTGCCGAGAATTCGCAGCCCTTCTTTCATTCCTGGGCCGCGGAAGGACTTCACCGACGAGCGATTGGCCTTGTCATAAGAGGCTTTGAAAATGTAAGGCACGCCGGCGTCCGCCGCCAGCCGCGCGACGCGTTCGGCGATGGTTCGCGCGTGCATTTCACTCTCGATGACGCACGGCCCGGCGATCAGGAAAAGCGGATTGCCGCCGCCGGAGACGCAGAGAGCCGACTGGAATCTCACGAGTTGCGTTCATTTCGGAACATTGAAGATAGCACAGACGCGAACGCCCTTGGGCTTCCTCCAGCGTCGCCGGATGGTCATATCCACGGACGGCACAAAGGCAAGAAGCAGTCGGAACAACGCCAGCGGGATGAGTTAAGCGGTCACGTGCGGCGCAACACCCACGGCTTGCGCGCGATGCGGTTCGTTGGCCGGACGCAGCCTATTCCTCTTGTGTTCCAGCGCGGCCCCGATGAACGCCGCAAACAAAGGATGCGGCTCGAGCGGCTTGGACTTGAATTCCGGGTGGAACTGGCAGCCCAGAAACCACGGATGCTCCGGCGCCTCGATGATTTCAACGTAATTTTCGTCGGGAGTCCGGCCGGTGATTCGCAAACCCGCCCCGGTCAGAACTTTTTCGTAGTCGCGGTTGAACTCGTAGCGATGGCGGTGCCGCTCGCTGATTTCAAGTTCGCCGTAAGCGCGATGCGCAAACGATCCTGCCTCCAGCTTGCAAGGCCAAGCGCCCAGCCGCATGGTGCCGCCCATCTCGTCGACGCCCAGCAGTTCCCGCAGCTTATAAATGACGCGATGTGGCGTCTGGGGATCGAATTCCGTGCTGTCAGCCTGCTTGAGCTCGGCGACGTCGCGGGCGTATTCGATGGTCGCGCACTGCATGCCCAGGCAGATCCCGAAGAAGGGAACCTTGTGCTCGCGCGCATAGCGAATCGTATACACCATGCCTGCGATGCCGCGCTTGCCGAACCCGCCGGGCACCAGAATGCCGTCGTATGCCGCAGACGCGCCGCAGCCGTTTCCGGAGAGTCGATTTCGGCCTCGATCCATTCGAGCACCGTCTTGTGATTGTGCGCCAGTCGCCCATGGAGCGGCCCCTTCGCGAAGGCTCTTGTACGCGTCCTCGAGCTGCACGTATTTGCCCACGATGGCGATGCGCACTTCACCCGCCGGGTGATGCATGCGGTGAATCAGGTCGATCCACGGCTTCAAATCCTGCGCGTGGTGCTCCAGCTTCAGCAGACGCAGGATTTGCGCAGTCCAGTCCTTCGCGTCCTCAGCTCCACCGGCACCGCGTAGATCGTATCCACATCCTCCATCGAGATCACGCAAGACTCGGCCACGTTGCAGAACAGCGCGATTTTCTTCTTCAAGTCGGATGGGATGTGGCGATCGCTGCGGCAAAGCAGAATGTCCGGCTGAATCCCGATGCCCAGCATCTCCTTGACGCTGTGCTGCGTCGGCTTGGTCTTCAGCTCGCCCGCCGCGGCGATGAACGGCACCAGCGTGACGTGCACGAACAGCGTATTCTCCGCGCCCAGTTCCAGGCGCATCTGCCGGATCGCTTCGAGGAACGGCAACGACTCGATGTCCCCACTGTGCCGCCGATCTCCGACGATCACAACGTCGACCCCTTCGGAAACTTTTCTGATAGTGGCCTTAATCTCGTCGGTAACGTGCGGAATCACCTGCACGGTTTTGCCCAGGTAATCGCCGCGGCGCTCTTTGCCGAGGACGGTTTCTGTAAATGTGCCCGGTGGTCCAGTTATTGTCGCGGCTCAGCTTGGCATGCGTGAAGCGCTCGTAGTGGCCCAGGTCCAGATCGGTCTCCGCGCCGTCTTCGGTCACGAAGACCTCACCGTGCTGGAACGGACTCATCGTCCCGGGATCGACGTTCAGGTACGGATCGCACTTCTGTAGGGTGACTCGGAACCCGCGACTTTCGAGGAGACAACCGATCGAGGAGGCAGCTACGCCTTTTCCCAATGAGGGAAACAACACCGCCGGTGAACAGATATTTTGGCGCCATCCGTGAAGCCCTGTAGCTCGCTCCGGGCCGCTAGCTCGCCGGCTTTTGACAGGAGTGACGTACGCATAATCATCGTCGGAACTCCCGAAACTGTCAAATGCAACTACTTCGTTCTCTGCAACCAAGAATCTTCTCCTTCCCATTCCCCAAACCTTTTTCACCATCGGTGTTAGTACCCCTGGGCGGAATTTAAGCCGCAGCCGGCCCCGCGTAAACAGTTTGTCATTTGCACACACGCTCGGCCGCCTGGAGAAACCGCTATGGGCACTAAATTCATCTAACTAGGGAATAATGAAGTAGCGCGGGATGCTGTCTTGGGGAGCCGGCTTGCTCCGCGTAACTAAAGGGCTCGCGCAAGGAGCCTTCCAACGTGGGGAAAGAAAACTAAAAGAATGAACCGAAGTTGTATGCGCTGGCTGGCTGTGCATGTCGCTGATGTTTGCGGGCGCCGCCAGTGCGCAGCAAAAAGTGAACGACCTCCGATCCGGCTACGACCCGGGCGTGAAGTCAATCTGGTCGGTACGGTCACAAGTTTTGTCGCGAATTCTCAGACAGGTCCTTTGGGAGCACATGTCATAGTGCAGACGGCCAGCGGGGCTGTGGACGTTCACGTTGGAACCGCCAAATTCCTGCAACTGAATAATCTGACGCTCAGTTCGGGCGACATGGTGCGGGTGATCGGCGAAAGCTTCATAAAACGGATCGAACACCGTTTTCCTCGCGCGAATCATTCAAAAGGGCACACAAGCGGTCGCCGTCAGGTCGGCCCATGGTATGCCGCTCTGGCCGGCCGGATCGCGAGTTCTCGACCCGGGAAGAAGAGCTCAGGGGGTGCCCAGTGAGTCTCTCGCTGAACCGCCTGATTCTTGCTTTCAGCTTGCCCCTCGTCTTGCTTGCGGCTGCGTGCGGAGGAGGTGGCGGCGGAGGTACCCCCACACCGGCTCCGACGCCCACAACCGGTCCCTACTCAGCTGCTACTTTGAACGGCACCTATTCTTTCTCCATGAGCGGTCAAGACTCGGGAGGTTTTTTTGCACGCATTGGCAGCTTTGCGGCCAACGGTGCGGGCGCAGTTACCGGAGGCGTGGAGAGACATCAGCAGTGGCACCGTCGGAACCGCTATTGCCGTTTAGCGGGGGCGCCATTACGATTGGTGCCAACGGCAAGGGAACTCTGAAGCTGACCGACGAAACCGGCACGATTGGATTCAGCATCGTCATGACGTCCACAACCGCTGGATTGATTACCCAGACGGATGGCGTTGCGACACCCAGCGGAAAATTCAACTTGCAAACTCCTGGCACCTTTGCCGTAGCTAACATCAATACGAACTATGCCTTCGACTTCTCGGGTGTGGATAGCACTGGAGTACCTCGAGTCCTTGATCGGCCAACTTACCAGCACCGGCGGCGGCACTGGCGTCGGAGTGCTGGATCAAAATGACGGCGCAGTCGCTTCGGGCGCGCTGTCGTTCAACAACGCTAGCTTCACGATGGATACGACGTACGGTCTCACCTACGGGCGAGGTATTGCCAGCATAGCTGGCCTGAACTTTGCCTTCTACATCGTGAACGGTACGCGGATCCGATTTCTAGAGATCGATTACCCGGCATTGTTGTTGGGGGACGCGGTGGCCCAAACCGGGACCATACCCACGACGACCGCGGCGTTCAGTGGCAACTTCGCTTTCGTCCTCGCGGGGACGAGCATTTCCGGCGCGGATGTTCGCGGCGGCCGGCTCAACCTGAGCGGCGGGACGATTAGCAACCTCATGATGGACGACAACAATTCCAGCGGCAGCGGATCGGGCAACAGTAATCCGGTTCAAATCCCGGAGGGGACGCTTTCGGCGGCCAGCTACGCCATCGACACCACGGCTGGGGTTGTCGGCTCCGGCCGTGGAACTCTTACATTTACAGATTCCAAGGCCGGAACCTTCTCGTTCATCTTTTACCTCATCTCGCCCACCCAGGCGGTCCTGCAGGACGTCAGCGCAGGTTTCGTCTCGGATGGATCGATGATGGGTCAAACGGGTAATCCATTCACGACCGCTGGCGAGGCTGGCAATTGGGCCTTCAACTTGAGCGGCCAGAGTGTTAACGGAACCACTGGAGCGGCCGGCGAAGAGGATTTCCTCGGTCAGTACACACTCAGCAGTTCTAACGCGATTAGCGGCGGCGTGGACTTTACCGAGCTCTCGGCTGGGAGCGTGGTTACCGACGATGCCATTACCGGATCTTTGAGCATTCAGGGGGACGGAACCGGCCGCAACACGTATCAAATCATCCTGGGCACTTCGCCATCGACGACACTAAACTACAGCGCGTACATCATAGATACCAACACAATGGTTGTGATCGGCACCGATACCCATAGAACCAGCACGGGCACAGTCGTGCGCAACTTCTAGGCGCAGACGGTATCGAAACGGGAAGCCGCCCGGCCGCGAAAGCACGCCGGGCGGTCTCATTTCTGGAGCAGCTTTTCCACGCGGGCCACGTCTTCCGGTACGTCCACGCTGACGGCGTCGTGCGCCACCTCTGCTACCCGGATCTTCACGCCGTTTTCCATCCACCGCAGTTGTTCAAGCTGTTCGATGCGCTCCAGCTCTCCCTGCGGCAGGGTGGGATACTCCAGCAACGCCTCGCGCTGGAACACGTACAACCCTAGGTGCTTCAGGTGCCGCACCTGGATCTTGCTCGCGGTGTCGCGCACCCAGGGGATGGGCGCCCGCGAGAAGTACAGCGCATTGCCGTCGAAATCCAGCACTGTTTTCACCACATTGGGGTCCATGATGTCGCCAGGAGTCTTGATCGGAGTCGCCACCGTCGCGACTTCGGCCCGCGGCTCCTCCAACAGGGCATTGACCGCGGTATCGACCGCCACGGGATCGAGCAGCGGCTCATCGCCCTGCACATTCACGAACACATCCCCATCCACATGGGCGGCAACCTCCGCCACGCGCTCCGTGCCGGTCCGATGGTCCACCCGGGTCATCCGCGCCTCACCGCCAAACGCCTCCACTGCCTCGCGGATGCGGTCGTCGTCAGTGGCTACAATCACGCGGCTGGCAGTCTTTGCCAGCTTGGCGCGCTCGTAGACGCGCTGGATCATCGGCTTGCCCGCAAGCTGCACCAGCGGCTTGCCGGGGAGCCGCGTGGCACCGTAGCGCGCCGGTATTACCACTACCACCTTACCCAAACTCATAGCCGTCCTCTCTCCAGCTTCCGATGCCCTGCGCCGCTCTGACGATGCGACGTATCGCAGTTTCCGGATGCTACCACAGCGCCCTTGGCGTCATCCGTTTTGCGCGTCCACACGTAGGATTCAATATATTGACAAGGCTTTGACAAATTCCTGGTAGCAGTACGTAATTGGCCTTGAATTGCCGGCAACGAGTGGTATTATCCGATTAGTTCCTGAACCGCGCGGCCGTCCCGGCAGGCCAGGGATTTCTTCGGAGAGAGCCGTGAAGCGCGAGGTGCCTCAGATTCGCGTTTTGACCCGTTTGTTGGTTAGTTTCTTGCTCGTTTTCGTGGTTCTTCCGCTGTGCTCCATCCCTGCCGCGGCGCAGTCGCAATCCTTGCCACCTGCCTCGGACGATAGCAAACCCAAGGACGAGACCAAGCCCAAAGACGACGTCACGAAGAACACGCCCGGCACCCGCCTCAAGCCCGCCGTGGGCTTGCATATGGACGTGGACATGGCCTTGGTCAACGTTACCGTCACCGATCCGTACAACCGCTTGGTAACCGGTCTCGATCCTGATAACTTCCGCGTTTTTGAGGACAACATCGAGCAAGAGGTCGTAACCTTTTCCTCCGAAGACGTGCCCATTTCGATCGGTGTGATCTTCGACTTCAGTGGCAGCATGGCCAACAAGGTCGGCAAAGCCCGCGAAGCCGCCGTCCAGTTCTTCAAGACCGCCAATCCCCAAGACGAGTTTTTCCTGGTCAGCTTCAACGAGCGAGCCGAGCTAACCAGCTCCTTTACCAACAGCGTCGAAGACCTCCAGAGCCGCATGATGCTTACGGCCCCCAAGGGACGCACGGCCCTGCTCGATGCCATCTATCTTGGCCTCAGCCAGATGAGGGGTGCACACAACGGCAAGCGTGCCTTGCTCATCCTATCCGATGGAGGCGATAATCATAGTCGGTACAACGAGAGCGACATCAAACGCTTGGTGAAGGAAGCAGACACACAGTTGTACGCCATCGGGATTTTTGACCCACTGGGATATCGCAATCGGACTCCGGAAGAGCTCAACGGTCCATCCCTATTGAGCGAAGTAACCGAGATGACGGGTGGCCGCGTCTTCGCGGTGGAAAATCTGAATGAGTTGCCGGACATCGCATCAAAGATCGGCATGGAGCTGCGAAATCAATATGTCCTGGGATATCGCCCAAGCAACAAGGCACACGACGCGCGCTGGAGGAAGATCAAGATCAAGCTGCGCGCTCCCAAAGGGCTTCCGCCCCTCAACGTCTACTCGAAAACAGGCTACTACGCCCCCAGCCACTAGCAGGCCGCGGAAAAACTCTTGTGCCACAGCCATTTCTGGCTGTGCGTTTCTGTCTCTGTCCGTTCTTTGCGTGCTGGTTTACGCGCTAACGTTCGGCACTCTCCCTGCCACCGCGCAAATTCCGGTCCCGAACGCGCAACCCCTCCCGCCCGGTCAAGATCCCAATGCCGGGAAGCAAGAGTCGAAGATTCGCGTCGACGTCAACCTGGTGGTGCTGCACACCACGGTCATGGACGATCGCGGACGCTTCGCGGACGGACTGAAAGAAGAAAACTTTCGCGTTCTTGAGGACAAGTCCGAGCAGAAGCTCTCGATCTTCAAGCGCGAGGACGTTCCCGTCAGCATGGGGCTGGTGATCGACAACAGCGGCAGCATGCGCGACAAGCGCCCGCGCGTCAACGCCGCCGCGCTCACCTTGGTGGAAGCCAGCAATCCCCAGGACGAAGCCTTCGTCGTCAACTTCAACGACGATTTCTACCTCGATCTCGACAAGGACTTCTCCAGCAGCATTCCGGAGCTGAAGGAAGCGCTCGAGCGCATCGATTCCCGCGGCAGCACCGCGCTCTACGACGCGATCATT
This sequence comes from uncultured Acidobacteriota bacterium, assembly GCA_963735525.1. Classification (GTDB taxonomy): domain Bacteria; phylum Acidobacteriota; class Terriglobia; order Acidiferrales; family UBA7541; genus Acidiferrum. Next base: position 775,725 of record CAVTLQ010000010.1, read on the forward strand.
GGCTCGCTCGATCACGTCAAGAAGGGCTCCAAAGATAAAAAGGTCCTGCTCGTGGTTACCGACGGCGAAGACAATACCAGCCACAACTCGCTCGAGAAAACCGTCAAAGAGATCCAGAAGACCGACACCGTCATCTATACCATCGGCCTGCTGAGCGAAGAGAGCAAGAAAAACGCCAAGCGCGCCAAGAGAGCTTTGGAAGACATCGCGAAAGCCTCGGGCGGCTTGGCCTTCTTCCCGGAAAACGTCGCGGACGTCAAAGACATTTGCGAGAATGTCGCCCACGACATCCGCAACCAGTACACCTTGGCCTACTACCCCACCAACACAAAACGCGACGGTACGTTTCGCACCGTCCAGGTCGAGGTCATCCCCCCGCGCGGTCGCGGTAAACTCACCGCCCGCACCCGCAACGGTTACTACGCCCCCGGTGCCTCCGGAGCCACCTCCGGCAACTAGCGGTTTTCACCCTGAAATGCAGTGATGATGTTGCACTTGACGGGCTTGCGCGTTGAGGGCGATCCTGGCAGGAGTTCGGCAGTCTAATTCCTAGCCTTTGGTATTCACCCCTCCGGTCCCCAGAATTCCCTTGACATTCCGATAGATTCTGCTAATATGACGGTCGGGTAATAACGCGTTCAGACCACGGCGGCCAAAAGGCCGCCTTTTTCGTTTATGGGTCGAGCGTTGGCCCAGCTAAACGCCAAAACCCGGAAGCCTACTTTTCGACTTTCTCCTTTCTCTGTGTCTCAGTGCCTCTGTGCCTAATCCCTCTGTCCGTGTGACGCACACTCGCACCCATAAGCCTAGTAGAATCAGAGAGATACTCCACAACTCGCTGTACACCCCGGGGGGGGGTGGGGAAGCAAGAAAGGAATGACGCGTCACTCCTTCCTTGGGATGAGAAATAGAGGCAAGCTGATTGACAGATTCGCCCGATCTTCGGAAGGACCCGCGTCAAATCCGCGCCCTTACGACCGCTACCTGGCGGACTGCGCTGACGGTTTGCCGATCTCTCGCAGAAAGCTCTCTCCGTGCAAAATCGCGCCCCCGAAGTTCTCCGCGACGGATTGGCCCATGTCGGAAAGCGTGTCGCGGATGCCGAGGTCGACTCCCGCCCCGCCCTGAGGCGAATACGCCAGGATTGGCACGTATTCGCGCGAATGGTCGGTCGTTTCCCAGCGCGGGTCGGGATCGCAGCCGTGGTCGGCCGTGATCATCATCAGATCCGCGTGGCCTAGGAGCGTCAGAAACTCCTGTAGCAGGCGGTCGAACTCTTCGAGCGATTTCGCGAAGCCTTCGACGTCCTTACGGTGCCCGTAGAGCATGTCGAAATCGACCAGGTTGCAAAAGATAAGCCCTTTCTTCCGCTCGCGAACCGCGGCCGTCAGCTTCTCCATGCCATCGACATTGCTCTTCGTCATGACGTAGTCTTGCACGCCCCGTCCGTTGTAGATGTCATGGATCTTGCCGATGCCGAACACCGGCACCGAGCGTTCGGCCAGCACATCCAGCAGCATGGGCTTCGGCGGATCGACGGCGTAGTCGTGCCGGCGCGGCGTGCGGACAAAATGCCCCGGCGCGCCCGTAAACGGCCGCGCGATCACGCGACCCACGCGGTTCGGCCCATCCAGCAGCTTCCGCGCGATCTCGCACATGCGGTACAGCTCGGCGATCGGGATCACTTCCTCGTGCGTCGCGATCTGAAAAACGCTATCTCCCGACGTATACACAATCGGCTTGCCCGTGCGCACGTGTTCTTCGCCCAACTCCTTGATGATTTCGGTGCCCGACGCGGGCTTGTTGCCGAGGGTTGCGCGACCGATCCGGCGCTCGAAGTCCTCGATGATTTCGCGCGGAAACCCCTTCGGATAAACAGGAAACGCCTGATCGAGCCATACCCCCGCCATTTCCCAATGCCCGGTGGTCGTATCCTTTCCCGGAGAATGCGTCACACCCTTGCCGTAGGCGCCGAGCGGCGCAGCTGCGGGGTCCAAATGCTTGAGCGGCGCAATATTGGCCAAGCCCAATCGCACCAGAGTCGGAATCTTGAGCGGCCGCGATTCGGCGATGTGCCCGAGGGTGGTGCGCCCCACGTCGCCGTAGTCCGCCGCATCCGGCAAAGCGCCGATTCCCACGCTGTCCAGCACGACCCAAACGACTCTGTCAAAAGATGGCATCGGATCACCCCCGCGGCTTTCCCCGGGAACTCTAGCACAGGCGCCCGAATCGAGGTGTTTGCTCCGCTCCTCTTCAGGACGTATAATTTAAAGTTTAGGCAGCGATCGTCCAGGGCGCTGTCTGAGCTTCCCTTGGCCACCAACGAACTCATCCCGGTAAGCACCAGCCAGGACTCGATATCCATCCGTGGCGCCCGGGTACACAACCTCAAAAACGTCAGCGTGGAAATCCCTCACAACGCCATCACCGTGGTCACCGGTGTTAGCGGCTCCGGCAAGTCCTCGCTCGCGTTCGACACCATCTACGCGGAAGGCCAGCGCCGCTACGTCGAGTCGCTGTCGGCCTACGCCCGCCAGTTTCTCGAACGCATGGAGAAGCCCGACGTCGACGAAATCTCCGGCATCGCCCCGGCCGTCGCCATCCGCCAGAAGAATTCGACCAGAAATCCCCGGTCGACGGTCGCGACGTCCACCGAGATTTACGATTACTTGCGCTTGCTCTTCGCGCGCTGCGGCCAAACGTTTTGTATCAAGTGCGGCGCCGAAGTTCGGCGCGACAATCCCGACGAAATCGCCACCCGAGTCCTGTCGCTCGCGCCCGGCCGGCGCTTTTATGTTGTCTACCAGCTTCGCATCGTCCAGGCGCAAACCGCCGCCCCGCGCCGCGCCCTCAAAAAGAAGCTCGCGGCGCCTCCGCAAGACGCCTTGCGAAACGCTCTGATCGACATCCAGAAGCGCGGCTTCAACCGCCTTTACCAGGATGGCCGCCTGCACGAATTCTCTTCGCCCGAAACGCTTCTCGATGTCGACTTTTCGCAACCCGTTTTCGTCGTCGTCGATCGTCTCGCCGTCAATGCGGAATCCCGCTCTCGCCTGATCGACTCGATTGAAATTTGCTACCGCGAAGGTGGCGGCGAAGCCATTCTGGAATTTGTGGCGGAC
>CAVTLQ010000011.1:0-88200 GCA_963735525.1 uncultured Acidobacteriota bacterium
TGGGAATGAATCCCATCAAGGACGGCGCTCACAGCCGGACGAAGGGAAGCATAAAGGATATCCGCCACGTCTATCTCGACCTCGACAGAAAGGGTGACGAGGCTCTCGAAGCGATTCGAAATTCGCCTTCAGTGCCAGCGCCAAACTTTGTCCTCGATACCTCGCCCGGCAAGCACCAGGTCGTATGGAAAGTGAGCGGATTCAGTCAGGATGAAGCGGAATCTTTACTGCACAGCCTCGCCAATCAATTCGGCGGTGATATGGCAGCGACGGACTCGACGCGCGTGCTTCGCGTGCCGGGATTCGCCAATCGGAAACTTCCCGAGGAATTCATCGTCCAAGCGCGCCAGGAAAGCGATGCGGTCTACACGCTCCGCGATTTCACTATCCATGAAGATTCACCCGAAACACCCCGACATCTAAGCGACGACCAAGAACGCCCACGGACGGTCCCCAGTGACCACAAAAGTCAATCCGAGCACGATTGGGCCTACGCGAAGCGCGCCCTCGCTCGCGGCGACGATCCCGAAGTCGTGATTCAGCGCATGAGTGGATTCAGTCAGGCTGAGGCGGAATCTTTGTTGCACAGCCTCGCGAATCAATTCGGCGGCGATCTGGCGGCAACGGACTCGACGCGCGTGCTTCGCTTGCCAGGGTTCGCCAATCGGAAACTTTCCGAGGAATTTATCGTCCAAGCGCGCCAAGAGAGCGATGCGGTCTACACGCTCCGCGATTTCACGATCCATGAAGACTCACCCGAAACGCCCCGGCATCTAAGCGACGACCAGGAACGCCCGCGGACGGTCCCCAGTGATCACAAGAGTCAATCCGAGCACGATTGGGCCTACGCGAAGCGCGCCCTCGCCCGCGGCGACGACCCCGAAGTAGTGATCCAGCGCATCGCCGACTACCGCACGCAAGACAAAGCCGACCCGCAGTATTACGCACGGCATACCGTCGCGAAAGCCCAAGCACAACTTGAACAGGAACGCCAAGAGCCACACTCGTCCGGGATTTCCGACTCTCCGGCTGCCGACAAGGGACCCGATCACTGAAGGTTTCAAATGGTTCAACTCCGTTCAAACAGCGCGAACCCAATAAACACTGACGTGAGCAGTTTCGCCGCAGCGGATGGCATGGTATCGTTCGCATCAGCGACACCAGATAGACGGCCAAGGAGAAAATCAATGGCTCGTCGTTCTGGTCAAGTTGGCTATGAAGAAGTGAAGCGTGGTTGGTATCACGTGAGGTTTCGGATGGATGTGCCGGGACAAGAGAAAAGAGCTTATCTGAGCAGGCCGATTTGCCCTATCTCAGGTCCTGGTTCTCTAACGAAGCCGGAGCGTCTCAAGTTAAGGAAAGAAATCATTGCCGCGAGCGGCATTGACACCGAGGAACACTTCAATAAAGTGGAAGCCTTCAACCACGGTGTGACGTTCCGCAAGCAAGCGGAGTGGTGGCTGAATCACACGCAGACTCGTAAGCGGAAGCCCATCAAACCGGCAACTGCACTTGGATTCACGAGCTATCTAAATAAATGGCTCTATCCAAATCTCGGCGATTTGCCTCTTTCGTCAGTCAACAACCTCGTCGTAAGGGGTCTGGTGACAAACATGACGAAGGCGGGCGTCTCGCCCAAGATGGTCAGCAACGTGGTTCAGGTGGTCAAGATGGTTGTGGCGTCCGCCGTCAATGAGAATGGAGAACAAGTCCATCCAAGGACGTGGAACCACGAATTCATCGATCTGCCCGAGGTGAAGGACCAACGGCAGCCCGCCCACTCCAGCGAGACAATTAAGGCAATCGCAGCTGGTTCTGAGGGACGAGAACAAATGCTCTACATCCTCCTCGGTGCCTCCGGATTGCGATTCGGAGAAGCGTTTGGACTTGAAATTGACAAGCACATCTCGGACGACTTCTCTACCTTGCACATCCGACAGAAAGTATGGAACGGACGCATTCAACCATTTCTGAAAACCGATAACGGGGTTCGGGACATTGATCTCCATCCGTCCATCGCTGCGATGCTCAGGAAGTTCATTGGGGACCGGGCTTCGGGTTTGTTGTTTCGCTCGAAGAATGGACTCCCACTACTACAGTCGAATGTCTTGAGGCTTTCCTTGCATCCACTTCTCAAACGATTACAGCAACCGAAGTCGGGTGCTCACGCATTTCGGCGGTTCCGCGCGACGTGGCTGAGGAAGCAGCACGCGCCAGAAGACTTGATTCGTTTCTGGCTCGGACACGCAAACAAGAGCGTCACGGACCTATACAGCAAGTTGAAGGAGGACGAGACGTTTCGCAAAAAGGTCGCCGAACAGGTAGGGATCGGGTTTGAACTTCCAACTGAAAAGCCCGAAGTTGCACCCTATTGCACCCACACAGAGTTGTTGTCACATGTTGCGTAACTGATTCTGATTCAGGAGGAAGGATGGCTCCCCGGGCTAGATTCGAACTAGCAACCCTTCGGTTAACAGCCGAATGCTCTACCATTGAGCTACCGGGGATCCGCAAGGCGGGACCACTTCGATCGATTGACAATTTGAGTCTAGCGAACCGCGCAGCAACGTGTCAACGAAGTGCGCCGCGCGGTACTGCTCTGATCTGTGTTGGTGTGGCAAGATTGCGGCGCCCGCGTGGCTGGCGCGTTGCGGGGAGGCAAGACGCGACGGTGGGGGTCGCGCTGAAGCGACGCCCCTACGCGCCTCTACCAGCAACACTAAATTGGAGCACTACCCGCCGCGCCGCGTACGCTCTTTGAGCAGCTCTTTCGTCGCGGTGAACGGCAGCGTTTTGCGTTGCCTGACCTTGGGAATTCCTCTATCGTAGGGGTTTCGCTTGCAGCGAAAGTTCGCACCAAGTGCGCGTGTCGCTGCAGCCCATGGAGAAAACCTCGTGAAGAAAAAGATTCGCGCCATCCAATACGGCGTAGGCCCGATTGGTGCGTCGATTGCCCGCCTGATGCGCGAAAAGCAGGCGATCGAGATTTGCGGCGCCATCGACACCGATCCGGCAAAGGTCGGGCGGGACCTGGGTGAGGTTATCGGCGCCGCGGACGCGCCTTGGGGCGTAAAGGTTTCGGCCGACGCAAAAGAAGTGCTCGAACAAGCCGCCGACGTAGTGATCCACTCGACTTCCTCATCCCTGCCTAAAGTGATGGACCAACTGCTGGCCTGCCTCGAAGCGGAAGCGTGCATCGTCTCCACTTGCGAGGAACTCTCGTATCCGTTCCGCACCTATCCGGAACTCTCCGCGAAGCTCGACTCCGCCGCGAAGGATTGGGGCGTAGCGCTGGTCGGAACCGGTGTGAATCCCGGCTTCGTCATGGACAAGCTGGTCGTCACGCTGGCCGCGGTCTCCCAGCGCATCGAGCACGCCAAAGCCCTGCGCATCGTGGACGCGTCCAAGCGTCGCCTCCCCTTGCAGAAAAAAATCGGCGCAGGAATGTCGGTCGAAGAATTTCGCGCCCAGGTCGCGGCCGGCATCATCAAGCACGTCGGACTCCCGGAGTCGGTAGCGATGGTGGCCGACAGCCTGAACCTGCCGGTCGAAGAAATCACCGAATCGATCGAGCCGGTCGTTGCCCGCGATCGCGTGCAAACCGAATTCTTAACTGTGGAAGCCGGACAAGCCGCCGGCGTTCACCAGATCGCCCGCGGCCTCGCTGGCGGCAAAGAGTTGGTCTACCTCGAGCTCCAAATGTATGTGGGCGCCAAAGATCCCGCCGACACGGTGGAGTTGAAGGGCCACCCCAATATCAGCCTGGTGATCCCCGGTGGTTCTCACGGAGACATTGCCACCGCGTCGGTCGTGGTGAACTCCATTCCGGTGATTTTGGATGCGCCCGCGGGCCTGCGCACCTCCCGCGATCTGCCAATCGGCTTTCTCTCGCCGAACGCCAAGCCCTGAACAAGTCGGGCCCGTCGCCAAAGTCGTTCTTGCAGCGTGGCACGGCCATTTCTTGCTGTGCGGCAACGGGAGGGCCCGGCTTCACAGCTGTCGGAAAAAGCAAATTGTCATTCTGAGGGCATCCGATAAGGATGCCCGAAGAATCTCGACTTCAACCATTGCAGCCACCTAATGTTTGTACATCCCGTCAGACGACCATTGTCGACTGTCGACTGTCGACTGTCGACTCGCCCCTCTTCACTTTTCCACCGCGTAATAAATCACATAAAACCAACTGAAAATCCCATGCGCGATCATCCACAAAATCGAATGATTCGCGCTCCACGACAGGGTTATCGCCATCATGCTCCCGAAGCCCCACAACCCCACTCCCGCCGAACGCCCGCCTCCGTTGCTCATATCTCTCCCCTCGCTTTCCTCGACTTCTGAGGAATGCTCCGCCAACCACCAAGTCTACGCTTTCGCCCTCCATAACCCCTTTGCAATCAAATCCTCTAACCTCCCGTGCGGTGTTTGCGGCATAATCCCCCCCGCACAGGGGCACACCTGCGTCCGGTCCCACCGGTGGGCGCTTTTGATTCCACGCACGGGGAGGATTTCGTGAGCGATCGTCCATGGAGTTCCACCGCGCCTCCGGGCGAGTTCCGCGCCTACGTGTCCGCCGAGGAGACGCTGAAGGAATTCACCGTCCGCGCGGTCATCCTCGGTGCGCTGTTCGGCTTGCTCTTCGGCGCGGTGACCGTCTACGTAGGTTTGCGCGCCGGTCTCACGGTTTCCGCATCGATCCCCATCTCCGTGCTCTCCATAAGCATTCTTCGGGCGTTCGGCCGCTCCACCATTCTCGAGAACAACATCGTGCAAACCACCGGCTCGGCCGGCGAGTCGCTGGCCGCCGGCGTCATGTTCACGATTCCCGCTCTGATCTTCCTGGGGTTTGGAGCGGAGTTCACCTTTTGGAGAATTTTTCCCCTCGCGCTGCTGGGCGGATGGCTCGGCGTGCTGTTCATGGTGCCCTTGCGCCGCCAGCTCATCGTCAAAGAACACGGAAATCTGACCTTTCCCGAAGGCACCGCTTGCGCGGACGTCTTGGTTGCCGGCGAACGCGGCGGCTCCTTCGCCGGACGCGTCTTCTGGGGACTCGGTCTCGGCGGCGTCTACACCTTCCTGATGAACACCGTGCAAGCCTGGACTTCCCAACCCGAGGCTCGCCCCAGCTGGTTTCCCGGCGCATCCTTTCGCGCCGCGATCACTTCGGAATACCTGGGAGTCGGCTACATTATCGGTCCAAGAGTCTCCGGGATCCTTTTTGCGGGCGGCATCATCTCGTGGTTGGTGATGATGCCCGCCATCAAGTTTTACGGGCAGCTTGCCGGCAACACACCTATCTATCCGTCCACGATTCCCATTCCACAAATGACGCCCGACCAGATCTGGGGCTCTTACATTCGCCCGATGGGTGCGGGCGCCGTCGCTGCCGCGGGCTTGATCACACTGCTGCGCACGCTGCCCACGATTATTTCCGCGTTGCGCGCCGGGCTGAAAGATGTGCGCGCGGAAGGCGCCGGCCAGTCTACTGCATCGAACCGCACCGATCGCGACGTGCCCATGCGCGTCGTGATCCTTGGCTCTCTCGTGATCGTCCTGATGATGTGGGTGCTGCTCACCTTCCACCCCATGCCAGGCGCGCAGACGAAGTGGTGGCAGAACTTGTTCGCCGGCCTGTTCGTCACCGTGTTCGGATTCCTGTTCGTCACCGTGGCTGGCCGCATCAGCGGCCTGCTCGGCAACTCCTCCAACCCCATAAGCGGGATGAGTATCGCCACCCTCATGGCCACCTGCGCGATTTTCTTCGTGGCAGGCTGGACCGCACCCAACTATCAGGTGCTGGCGCTGATGATTGGCGGGGTAGTGTGCATCGCCGCCGCCATTGCGGGCGCCACTTCCCAGGATTTGAAGACTGGTTATCTGGTCGGCTCAACGCCGTTCTGGCAGCAGATGGGACTTTTAATCGGTGTAACCGTTTCCACCCTGGCCATCGGCACCACGCTCAATCTGATGAACAAGGGACTGGAGAAATATCTACCCACGCAGATTCCCGTCACTCTCCAGGACTTGCCTTCCGGCGTAAAAGTCGAGCGCGATACTTTTGTCTATCAGGGAAAAACCTATGTACTGATCAATTCCCTGGGATCCCATCAGGTTCCGGATGGTGAATACTTGTACGACCCTGGCACGAAACAAATCGAGTTCCAGTGGGCGCAAGGAATCGGCAGCGACAAGGCGCCGGCCCCGCAGGCGCGCCTTATGGCCACGGTCATCAGCGGCATTCTGAATCAGCGCTTGCCCTGGCATCTGGTTCTGATGGGCGTGGCGTTAGTGGTCGCCGTGGAAATCCTCGGGGTCCGCTCCCTGGCGTTCGCCACCGGCTCCTATCTTCCCCTCGGCACGACGGCCGCGATGTTTGCCGGGGGTCTCGTGCGCACGCTTGTCGAAGCCACCACGAAGAAGAAGGACGAGAGCGAGGCCAGTCCCGGAGCGCTCTTTTCCAGCGGGCTGATCGCCGCTGGCGGCGTGTTCGGCTTGCTGGGAATCATCATCAATCTTCTGCAAGACCCGGAAATCTCCAACAATGTGCCGCACTGGTTTTCTTGGAGTCTGCGGCTTCCCTGGCGGCCCGATCTGTTTTCGTTTGGACCGAAGCTGATGGGCTCGCTGGCGACGAGCAATCTTTTTGGCCTGATCATGTTCATTCTTCTCGCGGCGTTGCTGTTCTACTTCGCCCGCAAGAAGCTGAACTGACCACGAGAACCGCAGGGGCAGGAGTTTGACCTTGCACGCTTAGACTTTCGTACGCTTTGACTCCCCTTTTGCGCCGCCGTACACTGGCTATATGAGCGTGTCGTTCCGCGGACGCCGTTACAATTTCGACTGGCGCGGATTCATAACTCCGGGCGTGAAGCTGATCGTTCTCGTCTGCACGGGCGTGTTCGCCGTCCAGACCCTGGCGCTCTTAAGCAGCGAGCACGCCTACAATTGGATCCTGAAGTGGTTTGCGCTGATTCCAGCGGCGGTCACCCATCTGTTCCGGATCTGGCAGCCCTTTACCTATATTTTTCTGCACGGCGGGCTCTTTCATCTCCTGATCAACATGCTGATGCTGTGGATGTTTGGCCGCGAACTGGAATTGATTTGGGGAAAACGCAAATTCCTTAACTTTTTTGTGCTGTGCGGCGTCGGCGCGGGTGTCATCGAACTGATCGTGAAGACCGTCCCGGTTTTTTTCGGCAGGGAGCCGTCGCTGGTGCCGACAATCGGGGCGTCGGGAGCGATTTTCGGAATACTGATGGCCAATGCGGTGTTATTTCCGGACCGTCGCATCTGGCTGATTCCGCTGCCGGTGACGATCCCGATGCGGCCGTACGTGGCGGTGATGGCGGCGATTGAATTTTTTGGAACGCTGGGCACCGGCGGGGACAACGTAGCGCATGTTTGCCACCTGGGCGGGATGCTGGTCGCGTACCTTTATCTGCGGCGTGGGTCGTTCCTATACAGCGTCCGGAATAGCGTCACCGATTGGAAGTACGAGCGCAATCGCAAGCGGTTCCAGGTGTATATGAACAAGCAGAAAGAAGAGCCACCGTCGCGGCCGGACCGCTGGGTCAACTAAGCGCTGATCCAAACTGATCAACATTTGTCAGCGGGTTTGCAGGGCGCGAAGAAGAATTTGTTCGGTGACGTTGGCGCCGGTGACGACCAGAACAGCGGTCTTTTTTGCGCAGGCTGGGCTGCTCTTTAGAAACGCAGCGGTCGTGGCGGCTCCAGCGGGCTCGGCAACGACGTGTTCTTCCAGCAGCAGGTAGCGCACCGCGCCAAGCATCTCATCCTCACTGACGAGTACGAAGTCGTCGACTAACCCCGCCATTTGCCGGACGTTCTCTTCCAAGGCGTCGCGCACCGCCAGACCGTCGGCGATGGTGTCGCTCGCGTCGGTGGAGACGGCGTGCCCTCTCGCGAACGACAGCGCGTAGGCCGGCGCACGCTCCGCTTGCACGCCGACAATTTTCACTTCGGGGCGAAGCTGCTTGGCGGCGAAGGCCACACCGCGAATCAGGGTGCTGTCGCCGACCGGCACAAAAATGACGTCCGTATTTTCGAGCTTATCCAGGATTTCGCAAGCAATCGTTGCCGTTCCGGGCAGCATTTCGGAATCGACTCCATCGACGACGTCGTACCATCCGGATTCGGCCGCAAATTTCGCGGCGTGGCGCCTGGTTTCTTCGAGGAATTTCCCGACTTCCACGATTTCCGCGCCGATCTCCGCAATGCGCGCTTTCTTTGCCGGGTTGGGATTTTCCGGGAGAAAAACGCGGGCGCGAAGGTGCTGCAGGAAAGCCGCGTACGCGACCGCAGCACCGTGATTGCCCGTGCTGCTGGTGACCACGCCGGGCAGCTTTCCACGCAGCTGTTGCTGCCGGACGTGGATGGCGTGATAGGCCGCGCGCAATTTGAACGAACCGGTCGGGCCGGTATTCTCGAGCTTCAGCCAGACCCATCCGCCGCCCGCGCGTGACAGTTTGCTCGATGGGGCTAGCGGGCTGACCGGAACGACGAGCTTCAGTATTTCCTGCGCAGCGCGCACCTTCTCCATGGTCAACGGAGATGCGGGAACGCGTGCAGCCATCAAGCCTGTCCGCCGATGACGTGAAACTTCATGAAGTTGGTGGTGCCGCGAATGCCCATGGGAGTGCCGGCGACGATTCCGATGACGTCGCCCTTGCGGACCAGCCGTTCTTCCAGCAGGCGCTTTTCAGCGACTTCCGCGAGGCCATCGACCTTGCGCACGTCGGGAATGGTGCGGGGGTAGACGCCCCAGATGAGGGCCATGCGGCGGCGGGTGTCAGTTTCCGGGGAAAACGCAACGATGGGCACGAGCGGACGATAACGTGACACCAAACGGGCCGTGAAACCGCTGTGGGTAAATACGGCAATGAGCTTCATGTGCAGCTCGCGAGAGGCGTGACACACGAGTTCCGCGACGGTTTCGGCGACCTTGAGTTTTTCTTGCGGCGCTGGACGGGGAAATTCCGTGATGCTGGCTTCGGCATCTTCGATGATGCGCGCCATCATGCTGACGGCTTCCACCGGATATTTTCCCGAAGCCGTTTCGGCGGAAAGCATGACGGCGTCGGAACCGTCGAAGATCGCGTTGGCGACGTCGGAAGCCTCGGCGCGTGTCGGACGGGGATTCTCGGTCATGGACTCGAGCATTTGCGTGGCGGTAATGACGGGGCGCCGCGCCTGCCGGGCCCGGGCAATGATCGTTTTCTGCACAACCGGCACGCGCTCTGGATTCATTTCCACGCCGAGGTCGCCGCGAGCGACCATGACGCCGTCGGCAACGCGCAAGATAGCGTCCAGATTTTCGATGGCTTCGGGCTTTTCGAGCTTGGCGATTACCGGAGTGTCTTTGCCGGCGCGGCGAATCAGGGTCTTCGCCAGTACCACATCTTCCGGGCGGCGCACGAAGCTGACGGCGATGTAGTTGGCGCCATGCTTGAGCGCGAAGACCAGGTCGGCGCGATCTTTCTGCGTGAGCGCGGGGACCCGGAGCTGAATGCCCGGCAAGTTGATGCCTTTGTGCTCGCCGAGAGCGCCGCCGTTGATGACTTCGCAGATGACTTCCTGGCCGCGGACTTGCTCGACGCGCAACTCGATCAGTCCGTCGGAGAGCAGGATGCGATCGCCGCGATGCACTTCACGAGGCAGGGGGCGAAAGATCGTGCTGACGCGGGTGGAGTCGCCGAGGACGCGAGCGGTGGTAATCACGAAGCGCTGCCCGGAGCGCAAGAGCACAGGCGACCCTCCGGCGAGGGGGCCGGTGCGGATCTTCGGGCCTTGCAGATCGGCGAGAACGGCGATAGGTTTTTGCTGCTTCATGGCGGCGGCGCGGAGCAGAGCGATACTCTGCGCGTGGTCCGCGTGGGAACTATGCGAGAAGTTCAGGCGCGCCACGTCCATGCCGGCGCGCAACAAGCGCTCGATGATGCGCGGAGAACGGCTGGCGGGCCCGATGGTGCAGACGATTTTGGAGTGGCGGAATGTCATGATCGATTGGGCGACTCCTAGAGTTTACGTGATCGGCGCAAATTCCTTACGGGTGAAAATTCGTCCGCATGGGAACGAACCAGTGACTGTTGCAATCGTGAATGTTGAGATCCTTCGAGCATCCTTGCCCTTCGCGCAAAGCGCTCTGGGCGAGTCGGATGCTCTCAGGATGACAAGGCTTGCCTTGGTTGAGTTGGTTGTCATGTCCTCAGGGCTTCCGAAAAAAGCGCTCACAGGGAAGCGTTCGCGAATTACCGTTGGCGGGCTTCCTGCTTGGCCACCGCGAATTCGGCGACGATGCGGGCTTCGACGTCCACGCCTTTTGCAAACGCGGCCAGCGGGATGCGTTCATCATCGCCATGCATGCGCTTCAAATCCTCATCGGTGAGAGGGAAAGGCCACAAGCCGTAGGCTTGCACGTTGTGCAGGCGCAACTGAGAGGAATCGGTAGCCCAAGGCGATTGGTACGGTAGGACGGGGGCGCCGCCAAATTCCTGGGCGGCAACTTTCACGATGGCCGCGTAGAAATCCGATTCCAGCGATGACGGAGGCGCCGCAAGACCCCCGTCCGGCTGCACTTCCAGGCGCACTTGCGGGTCGTCCACGAGCTTGGTGAGTTCGCCAAGCAGAGTGTCGATGGTGTCTCCGGGCAGCAGGCGGATGTTCAAGATGGCGCGAGCTTCGCCGGGAATCACGTTCGCGCGAACACCTGCGATGAGCATCGTCGGGGCGATGGTGTCCCGCAACATGGAGTTCCACTGGGGATCGGCGTCGGAAATAACGCGCTGGGCGTGCTCGCCGCGATCCGCGGTGTCCAGCGAGCGCATCCACTTGGCAAGCTCGTCGTCTTCGACAGCGGTCAATCCTTCGAAATAGCGGCGCACGATGGCGGTGTAGTGCACCGGAGCGATATAACCACCGATCTTGGCGACGGCGGCCGCTACGTGCACGACCGGGTTGTCTTTGGTGGGCATCGACGCGTGGCCAGATGCGCCGCGCGCAACCACGGCGACGTTCAGAGAGACCTTTTCGCTGGCTTGTACCGCGACGTATTGGACCTTGCCGTTCTTTACGACCACGTTGCCGCCCTCGTTGATGGCAAACCCGGCGGCGAATTTGTCCCAATACTTGGCAATCAATGTCTTGATGCTGACGTCTCCGCCGCCTTCTTCGTCGTCGGTGGCGAGAAAGATGACGTCGCGATTCAGGCGGGCATTGGCACGCTTCAGAGCGATGAACGTGGCGAGGTTTATGGCCAGCATGGCTTTGTCGTCGATGGCGCCGCGGCCGTAGAGGTAGCCATCCTTGATGACTGCGGCGAAGGGGTCGACCGTCCACTTCGTGCGGTCGACGCCCACGACGTCGAGGTGCGCGACCAGCAACAACGCGCGCGCCGGGTCGGCCATCGCGGTGCTTCGCAGCCGCGCTACCACGGCGCTGCGCCCGGGCGCCAGTACCAGCTCTTCCCCGGTGATTCCGTCCTTCTGCAGAACGGTGAGAACGTACTTTGCGGCGGCTTGCTCATTGCCGGGAGGGTTTGTGGTGTTGATCTTGATCAGGTCTTGCAGCCAGATCCGGGCATCGTTGGCGAGCGAGGTCATATCGCCGAGGGGGGACTGGCTGGCGGGAAGGCCGTTTGTGGGCGGAGGTGCCACCTGGGCGGCCAGCGGCAAAGCGCCGGCGAACAGCCACAGGGTCGCCTGCAGCAGCACACTCGCAATGCGGTTCCCGTTCACCAAGCCATCCTCCGTCTAGGGCTCGAACCGACCCAGGGGGGTCCATTCGCAGCAAACGTTTTGCCGCAAATAAGCTTCATACTAACATGCAGGGTGCAGGGACCCGGCCAGGGGGATGCCGGCTCGTTGCGTAAGTCCAACCGTTGGAGCGCCGGAGACCGGGGCAGGTGCGTTGCCTGCCGGGTGCCGGCCACTACCATGGTTGGGCTATGATTGGGCTATGATTCCGATTGAGGGATAAACCATGAAGGCAATTCTAGGGACCATCTTCTTAGGATTTTTGGGGATTGCGCTGCTGTTGCCGCTGGGCACGACCCTGGTGCAGGCGCAGGCGCCGGCCGGGCCACAGGGCGGTTCGCAGGGGCAGGGCGCAGCGCCGGCACCGCCGCAACAGCCGGCCGTGGTGGCGCCTCAGCAAAAACCGCAAGACGCGGGCGCCTCGATCGCGATCGAAGTACCGGTGGTGACGCTGGACGTGATTGCTGCGACGCAACACGGAGATATCCTGACGGGACTGAAGAAGGAGAATTTCCGGGTCGTCGACGACGGTGCGCCGCAAACGATCACGAATTTTGGCGCTACCGATGCTCCGATCACGATCGCCATGCTGATGGAATTCAGCAGCCGCGGGTACTACGACTGGTTTGCATACCAGGCCAAGTATTGGGCGGACGCGTTTTTCCCGAACCTGAAGCAGAAGGATTGGGTAGCGCTGGTCACGTTTGACATGAAGACGCGCACGGAGGTGGACTTCACGCAGAACAAAGATGAAGTTCGCAGCGCGCTGTACCATTTGTATTTCCCCGGATTCAGCGAGTCGAATGTGTTCGATGCGGTGCTGGACACTTCCGACCGGATGAAGGACGTCAAGGGAAAGAAGTCTATTCTCTTGCTGGCCACGGGCGTGGACACGTTTTCGAAACACACGCTGGACCAGACCATGAAGGAGCTGCGCCAGAGCGACGTGACGATCTTCTGCGTCGGGCTGGACAAGCCGTACACGAATTTTCTGGATGCTCACGGCTCGCAAGGCTCGCATATGAATTACTTGCAGGGAGAGAATCAGCTGAAGACGTTCTCGCAACTGACCGGCGGCTATGCCTGGTTCCCGCAGTTCGACGGGGAAATTCCGGGCATCTTTCACGACATCGTGGCATTTCTTCGCAATCAATACAGCCTCTCTTACACGCCGACGACGGGAGCCAACGACGGGAAGTTTCATAAGGTGAAAATAGAATTGGTGCAGCCGGACGGCAGCCCGCTCGCGGTGACGGATCAAAAGGGCAAGAAGCAGAAGGTAGTGGTGTACGCGCGGGAAGGGTATACGGCGGTGAAGGGCGGCGTGGGGGATTGAGAAATTCGGTCGACAGTTGACAGCCGAAAGCCGAAAGCCGAAAGCCGAAAGCCGAAAGCCGAAAGCAGTCGCCATCAACGATCACTTCTTGCTCTTCCTGAGCGCTAGCCGGCACGCGGTGTCATCCTGAGAACATCCGACGAGGATGTTCGAAGGATCTCAACGCCCACGCTAGCAAATACTGCAACGATCGTGGTTCCTCACTTTCAACTCTTGACTGTCGACTGCTTCTAGTAGCCGCGAGCGAAATCCACAACGTTGAACAGCTCGCGGCCGTCAAACCATCTCTCGAGTAAATCCATCAACAAAGCGGTTTCTTTTTGCCAGAGCCGGTCGCTGACGCCACTGGTGTGCGGCGTGAGGAACAGATGGGGTGCTTTCCAGAGCGGGCTATCGGCAGGGAGCGGCTCGGTGCGAGTGACGTCGAGCGCGGCGCCACCGAGTGCCCGTGTCTCCAGCGCGCGGACCAACGCGGTTTCATCCAGCAGTGAGCCGCGCCCGATGTTGATCAGGCGAGCGCTGCGCTTCATCTTCGCGATTTGAGCGGCGCCGATGAGCTGCTGCGTTTCGGGTGTCTCCGGCGCTGCGAGGACGATGTAGTCGGCGTCTGGAAGTGCGGATTCGAGTTGTGCGACGGCGATGATTTTCTCCACGTGGGTGGCGTCGCCGTTTCCGGAACGCGTGACGCCCCAGACGCGCATGTCGAAGGCGCGGGCGCGGCGGGCCAGCTCGCGGCCGATGGAGCCGAACCCCACGATCAACAGGAGCTGGCCGTTGAGCTCGGTCAATGGTTGGCTGGAGATTTCCTGCTGGCCCCAGCGCGCGCGGTCCTGGTAGCGGACGGAGTCCGGGAAATTGCGCGCGAGGGCAATCATCAGGCCCACGGTGTGCTCGGCCATGGGCGCGGAGAATATGCCGCTCGGGTTGGTGAGAACAACGCCGGAGTTGCGCAACTCCGGGTACATCAGCTGCGAGACGCCGGCCGCGGTGGAATGAATCCACTTGAGCTTTCGCGCGTGAAGGAACTGGTCCAGGCGCAGCGAAGAGCCGACGAAAATGTCGGTGTCTGGCAATTCTTCGGGCAGGCGCTCGAAGTCGGGCAAGTGGACGACGCGCATCTGGGGCCAGCGGCGGCGGATCGTTTCCGGCAGGATGGGCTGCGCCCGCCATTGGCTGAAGGGATGCCAGACGCAGATAACGAGCTTGGTTTCGGCTGGAGTTGTTCTGACGGCGCCCAATTAGTCCTCGCGTTTGCTTCGTAGAGTCTTGAGCCTTGCACGTTGTTGACGTTTTTGCACGAGCGTATAGTCCGGCAACCACGCGATCCACGGTGCTACGAAGGACGACGTGCGCTGTTTTCGCTGGCCGGCTCATCGCCAAGGCCAACTACCTGCTGTGCATCCACCGCATGATCAAACCAACGACTAGGCCGAGCCCGACAGTGCCAAGTATGAACGGCCGCGCGACGGGAATCGCGATCCAGGCGATCACCACCAGCCCGATCGACACAATCGCTCCGGCCCGCGTGCCGGGCACGGGCAAATTACCGAACGCGCTGAGGGTTCGCGGTTGTTCCGTCCTTCGCGGCATCGAAGTCACCTCCTGGCAAGATGAATCACTTCGCGAGCACCCGCAGGTCGCGGCCGGTCATGTCTGCAGGCTGGGGCTGGCCGAGGATGGCGAGCATGGTAGGCGCGATGTCACGCAGGGAGCCACCAGGCTGCAGCCGGACGCGATCGTCATCCGTGACGAGCACAAACGGAACCGGATTCGTGGTGTGGTATGTGTGCGGGCCGCCGGTGACAGGATCGATCATGGTTTCGGCGTTGCCGTGATCGGCGGTGATGATCCAGGCTCCCCCGCGAGGCTTCAGCGTTTGATAAATGCGCCCGAGTCCGGCGTCTACCGCCTCCACCGCTTTGATGGCGGGTTCGAGCTTGCCCGAGTGGCCCACCATGTCCGCATTAGCGTAGTTCATGATGATGGCGTCAAATTCGCCCTTTTCAATCGCTTTCACCACCGTGTCGGTAATTCCTTCGGCGGACATTTCGGGTTTCAGGTCGTACGTTGCGACCTTGGGTGACGGCACCAGAATGCGTTCTTCGCCGCCGAACGGTTTTTCCACGCCGCCGTTGAAGAAGTAGGTGACGTGCGCGTATTTCTCGGTTTCCGCGCAGCGCAGGTTTTTGTAGTGAATATCGGCGAAAACTTGGGCCAGGATGTGCTCGAGTTTCTCCGGGCCGATCACATATTTCAGCCAGGGCCAGTTCTTGTCGTACTGGGTCATCGCCACGTAGAAAAGATTCTTGGGGCGCTTCGCGTCGGCGAACTTGTCGAAGTCCGGAGAGGCGAGCGCGAAGGTCATCTGGCGGGCTCGATCGGCGCGGAAATTGAAAAAGATGACGGCATCGTCGTCGCGAACAAGCCCGACCGGAGGCCCAGCGGCTCCGGTGTCCTTGGTGACCACGATCGGCTTGACGAATTCGTCGGTGACGTCCTGCTCGTAGCTTCGCTGGAGCGCCGCGACGGGATCGTCGGTGCGCGTTTCCGCTGCGCCGTGAACCATGGCGCGATACGCGAGTTCCACGCGCTCCCAGCGATTGTCGCGGTCCATGGCGTAGTAGCGGCCGATCAACGTGGCGATTTCTCCGATTTGCAGCTCGCGCATCTTCTGCTGCAATTGACGGACGAAGTCGCGGCCGCTGTGCGGCGGCGTGTCGCGCCCGTCCATGAAACAATGGACGAAAACTTTTCCCACTTTCTGTTGCTTCGCCATTTCCAACAGCGCGAACAGATGCTGGATGTGCGAGTGCACGCCGCCGTCGCTCAGCAATCCCATCAGATGCAATTGCCGCGTGCGCCCGCGTTCCATCGCCTGCTGAAACAGCGGCACGTTTTGCAATTGTTTGTTGGCGATCAGCAGGTCGATGCGCGTGATGTCCATGTGCACGATGCGTCCCGCGCCGATGTTCAGATGGCCCACCTCGCTGTTGCCCATCTGGCCTTCGGGAAGACCCACGTACGGACCGGAGGTATGAATCAGCGTGTTGGGAAATTTCTTGAGCAGTTGGTCGTAAGCGGGTTTGCGCGCCAGGGCGATCGCGTTGCCCTTCGTCTCGGCGCGGTAACCCCAGCCATCCAATACGGTCAATACAATTGGTTTCGGACGTTTTGTCATAGCCCGTCAGGATACATGGACGAGCAATTTCTTGCTACGCGGGGGAGGAAATCAGCAACAGAGTTGCTTAGGCGATGCCCGTTAAAATCTAGTTCTTTGCGTCGGTGGGTGCGGCGCCTTTCTTGTCGGGCGGCTCGGGCAAGTCTTGACGTAGTTCGAGTTCGTTCCATTCGCCGGCCAATTCCTTGTCTGGGCTGGCCTTATACCTTAGCACCGCGCGCATCCCGTCCACGTGGCGACACACACTGAAATGATCGCGGCCGTACCAGATGGTATCGGAATATCCAACCAGGATGCCGCCACCGCTGCGAAACGTCAGAGTCCCGTCCGCATTCCGAAGGATCACGGTTGTCTGACCCTTTTCGCCGCACGCGACGGAAAGTACCGTGCCTTGCGCAGTTTTACTGTCCGGAAAAAACTCTTCCGGGAGGAGCCCCTGCGGAGGCCGTTTTTCGACGGGGATTCGATTCCACAACTCGACGGCCTCGTCTCGGTCCGGACCGTGCCAACGGTCCGCAACGAAACTCGCTTGCTTGGCTGCTTCCTCGTCGCGGCCCAACTCCAGGAGGACCCTGCCGGTGAGGACGTGATACCCAGCGCGCGTCGGCTCCAGCGCCTCGGCCCTGCGCGCCTGCGCGAGCGCATTGGGCCAATCTCCCTGGCGCGCATTGGCAAAGGCTAGCTCGATGAACGCCGGCGCGAATCGCGGATTCGCCTTCAAGACGTCGTACATCGCCGCGCGAAGAGTCAGCACGTCAGCGGGAACGGACGACCTGGCCACGGGGGAGAGCATCATCTTGTAGAAAAGAGACAGATAGCGCTGCGGGTCGGCGTCGTAAGCTTTGGCAAACTCACTTCTCGCGTCGTCGTCTTTGCCGTCTGCGAAATCCAGAAAGCCCAGCGTCTCGTGTGTCAGCGCCAGCTTGGCGTCGTCGTGAAGCGCCTGCTCGATTGCGGCGCGCGCCTCTTCGCGGTCGTAGGACCACAAACGATACGTGCCAATCTCTGCCTCGGTTTCCGCCACGCTCATCACACGCGAAGGAAAATCTTTCTCTGCGATCTGCGGAGGGCTCTCCATAACGTAGGTGGAAAACAAGAATTTCCCGATATACCGCCGGAGACCTTCCTCAACATCCTTAAAGTTCCCGAAGGTCTCCTGGAATGCCTTCTTCTGATCGACACCCTGCAGCAACAGGCCGTAGAACTTCTCAAGCTTTTGTCCCTGCTCCATTCCCGGGCCAAAGATCAGGTAATGCACCAACGCCCAAGACTCACTGTAAAACAAGTCGATCCGCTGCTCATCGTTGTGGTATTTGCGCCATGGGTCTTCGCCGATCATTTCGTCGAGCGGGAGAAGCACGGAGTTTCGGAGGCGGTTTATGCGGTTGCTCGGCGCGCCAACATATATCTTGTTCTGTTCGAACCGCGTGCTGCCGTAGTATTCCGCGAGCCCCTCGTCCAGCCAGGTTGGCAGCCACTGGAAGTTTGCGTGCAGCAGGGTGTGTACGTATTCGTGATACACGACGTTGTAGCTGCCGGGCACGTCCTGGTCCAAACGAACGATCGCATACTGGCGTTCCCAGCCGTGCTGGAAAAATCCCGCAGGCTTCGGTGCGTTTCCTTTCCACCTGGCAGGGGCCAGGGACTTCATGCTAGCTTCGTCGCGCGGCGCAAAGATCAGCAACGGCGCGCCCGTCTCGAGATGCATCTTAGGAAAAGCGGCCGCGAATACCACGCGCATCTGCTCAAACTCACGCGCGATTCGCCGGCCTTGGCTGGCATTTCCATCCGTCAATACTCGAAAGTTTGGGCTCCGCACTTCGGTCCAGGCTTTTTCTCCCGCGGGCGCCGGCGGGCACAGGAAGGCAAACAGCACAATACCGAAAACAGAGACGGAAAGAAGGTAGCGCATGAATGAACCCCTGATGTTAATAACGCAGAGGTTAATTCTTTGGTTTGGAAAAAGCAACAATACTCTAAGCACAGTACTACTAAGAATTGGCCGAGTCTGTTAGCGCGCGTCGATCTCCCGCAGCGCCGAGAGCAGGCGATCGACTTCTTCGGCGGTGTTGTAGTGCACCAGACCGATGCGCAGGAACCCGCCGGTTTCCTGCACGCCGAGGCGCTCGGCGAGATTCAGGGCGTAGTAGTTGCCGTCCCAAGTAAAAATGCCGCGCTCGCCCAGGAACGTGGCGGCCTCTGTCGGATTGTGATTGGCCAGGCGTACCGAAACCGTCGAGCAGCGCTCGCCGAAACGCTTCGGGTCGCTGATGCCGAAGAATCGCAGTCCGGGAATCGCCAGCAATCCGGAGATCAATTGGGAAAGCAACGCCATTTCGTGTCGGCGCGTCGCGCGGTACGCCGCCAACAGCGCGCTGCGGCGGTCTTTCACGCTGGGATCGCAGCGCCGCCCCAGCTCCGCGATGTAGTTCACAGCCGCGCCGATTCCCGCGATCAATTCCTGCACTTGCGTGCCGGTTTCCCATCGATCGGGAAGCGAATCGGGGGCTGGGCGAACCTTGTACGGGCTAAATCGCAACAGGTGCTCGCGCTTTCCGTACAGCGTTCCCATGTGCGGGCCGAAAAATTTGTAAGGCGAGCAGGCCAGAAAATCGCAATCGAGCGCGCGCACATCGATCGGGCCGTGCGGAGCGTAGTGCACCGCGTCGATGAACATCAGCGCGCCGGCATCGTGGGCCAGCTTGGTGATCTCCGCGACCGGATTGATCGTCCCGACGGCGTTCGAAGCATAACCCACGGCGACCAGCTTGGTCTTCGGAGTGAGTTTTCGTTTCAGATCGTCCAGATCCAGCGTGCAGTCCTCTTCGCGGATCTCCACTTGCCGGACCACCACGCCTTTTTCTTCCAGCGCGCGCCACGGCGCGACGTTGGCGTCATGGTCCAGCGTGGTCACCACGATTTCGTCGCCCGGCTTGAGTTCCCGCCCGATGGCGCGCGAGAGCGCAAAAGTGATCGTGGTCATGTTCTGACCGAAGACGACCTCGTCCGCGTCGCAGTGGAAAAAGTCCGCCATGGCGGCGCGGGCGCCGGCAATCACCGCATCGTTGCGCCGGCTGGTCTCGAAAGCGCCGCACGTGTTGGCGTTGGCGCTCAGCAGATAATTCTGGATCGCGTCCATCACTTGCTTGGGCACTTGCGTTCCGGCGGGCCCGTCCAGGAATGCCGCTCGGTGGCCATTTACGTGCAATTGCAGCGATGGGAATTGCGCGCGCACCCACCCGCTGTCGAGCGGTTGGCTTCCTGTTTCGTGCATCACCGGTGTGCTCATGATTTTCGCGTCCTCAAACTAAAATAGCCACCTGCGGCAAGGCGCTAGTTTCTCACAGGCAAGGCAGGTGGCGAAATCTCCACAAAGACGCCAAATTGGCGGCCACTTTTTTTCTTTAGGAGGCCGGGGCTTCAGCCCCGGCCCCGGCGTAATGCTGTAGAATGAAAGGGCTTTAGTTCACCCTGAGCCTCGAAGGGCCCCTGAAGAAAGCGTTTCGGTCTTTTTTTGCGCCGCCTGCAAATACGGGCGTGCTACGATAGATTTTGTCGTTCCCCACTCATGCCGCGGTAGCGCCGGCTATCAACTTTGCGCCACGCTTCTCAACGAGGTGGATCGTGCCGGAAACTTCAACGCCAAACGAGCGCATACGCGTGGTGCGCGAGCCGCACCGCGGTATCTACGACCGCGAAACCATCGACAAGATTCTCGACGAAGGTTTCGTTTGCCACGTCGGTTTCACGGTGGACGGCCAGCCTTACGTCATCCCCACACTGTTCGCACGCGTTGGCGATGCCATTTACTTTCACGGCTCGGCGGCCAGCCGCATGTTGCGCGGCGCGAGCACGGGAATCCCGGTGTGCATTACCGTGACGCTGGTGGATGGCGTCGTGCTGGCCCGCTCGGTGTTCAACCACTCGATGAACTACCGTTCCGTGGTCGCGCTCGGCAAAGCCACGCTCGTGGACGCGCCCGAGGAAAAGATCACAGCGCTGCACGCCTTCACCGAAAAGATTCTACCCGGCCGTTGGAACGACGCGCGCCAGCCAAACGAAAAAGAGCTCAAAGCCACCAGCATCCTGCGCCTGCCCCTGACCGAGGTTTCCGCGAAGGTCCGCGTCGGCCCACCGGAAGACGACGCCGAGGACTATGCACTTTCCGTGTGGGCGGGTGTTGTCCCGTTGCGTCTCGTGCCCGATGCGCCGGTCCGCGATGCCCGGTGCGATCCAAGCATTCCAGTTCCGGCCTACGCGGCCCATTACAAGCGCTGACGCGCCCGTCTTCCACCCAGGTCGGCCACCGAACCCTAGCTCGCGATCCCAATTCCGCTGGTCCAGCGAATAACTGCTGTGTCTCCAAGAACTTAGCGTCCCGGCCGACGCCTTAGGTTTTTGCTTGACAGAAGGTCACTCTTCTGGTATAGTATCCTCAAGTAAAGCTGCGCAATGTGGTGCTTGTTTTTCTCCTTTGCCCTGAACCAAGCTGAGGGCGCTCCCCGAAACTCGAAGCCAACCGTAACTCCTTTTGTTTCAGCACAATGAATCTATTTGTGCGCCCCAAAGCACTAACCTGGCATGACGCGCGAGCACTCTGGAGTGTGTATGGCAACCGGAGAGCACGACAGACCGACCAAGGATAGAACGACACGTCGTTCTATCCTTGGCTCACAGATGCACGGCGCGCAGGAAATCGGCAAGCAGTCCGTACCCGGTGGCTTCGATCCCCGGATTATGCTCGACGAGTGACAGTCCGAACACGTCCATGTCGAAGCGCACAGCCGAGCTGCTGCCCTCCAGATTGGCGAGCGGGTCGGAAGCCAGCAGCAGTTCCGGGCGAACACTGCAATCCACGCCGTCGCCGCGGCGCTCCGCGCGGCACACCAGCTTGTAACGCATCCCCGCGCCGCGAACGGAGCGGATCTTTTCTTCGCTGAGCTCGCGGATGCCGGTACGCTGCACCTGTTCGAGCCGCATCGGCACACCCAGAAGCACGATCGTCATCACCACAACTTTCACCGCCGCATCCCAGCCATCCAGATCGGCGGCCGGATCGGTTTCCGCGATGCCCATGGCCTGCGCGCGCCGCACCGCTTCGTCGAAGGAGCGCCCCTTCTCGATTTCCGTCAGCACCACATTGGTTGTGGAATTGAGGACGCCCGAGAAGCCGCGAATGTCGGTCGCCGGGAGGCCGAGCGGAAACATGGAAAAAATCGGGACGCCGTCCATCACCGTGGCTTCGTAGAGAAATTGCCGGCCTTTTTCGTGGGCAAGCGAAGTCAGCTCGGTGAATGCGTGCACGATCGGGCCCTTGTTGGCGGTGATCGCGTGTGCGCCAAACTCGAATGCGGTCTTGATGTAATCGATGGCGGGCTGCCCGGTTTGCATGTTGAGCGAACTAGCTTCAAAGACAACGTCGGCGCGAGCGCGCTCCAGCCATTCGCGTACGTTGCGCGGCGCCGAATGCGAAGGCTGCGCCGGCCAGTGGCCGCTGAGGATGGCCAGCGGATTGAGGCCGTCGGGATCGGCGAGCCAACCGCTGCGGCGCGTCGCTACGCCGGTGAGCCGCCAGCGCACGTCGTAGCGGCGGCGCAGCTCCGTCTCTTTGGAGATGAGCAAGCGCAGGAAAGCGCGCCCGACGTTGCCGAAACCCACGATAGCGAGGTTGTAGGAGGGGATACGTCAACTCCGATTTCTTCTAGATTCGTACACCTTGCTAGTAGGGGCGCCCCTACAGGCAATTATTTTGCATTCGAGAGTTTGGCCGCGGCCGATGAGATAAGCGTGGCTTCGTCCTGCAGCACGCGCGCGACCGTCACGATCGCTTCATCCGCCTGCTTCCATTGCTTCAGCTCGATGGCTTCGCGGACCGCAGGGACCGTCTTGACCGCATAGCCGGTATAAAATCCCGGCGCATACAGCTGGTGCTTGAACCACGGACGGTTCGGCAACCCTTCCGGCGTGGTGAGCTTGCGCTCGCTTTCGATCAGCAGGCGGTTCACCTCGGCGAGCGAGGTCGAAGCTAGCGCCGCTCCGCCGTTCGCGCCGGCTTGCTCCAGCGCTTTGCGATACTCCGCGGCGCTGTGAGTGAGAACATCACTCGCATTGTCCAGCGGAGCGAAGTTCAGGTGCGGCGGAACGGCTTCGCTTGCGGGCGGCACAAGCGGCTTCTTGGGATCATTCGTAGCGCTGAAAACGCCTTCCTCGAGCTCGCGGTTGCGTTCCACGATGTCATCCCGCATTTTCTGCGAAAGCGCTTTCAGCTCCTTGATGTAGGTCTGCACGGTGTCCGCGAAATCGGCGAACTCGAACGGCAGCAGGTCCGCATCGGCCAGGCGGAGGACGGCGGTGCCGCCGGTCTGCGCGAGAGCGCGGCCGTAGACGAAATCCGTGTCGCTGAAGTGGGTGTACCAGTAAAAATCGTCGTAGATGGAGTGATAGATGCCGCCGCCGTCTTCGCCGGCAAATTCGATATTGAGCGAAGCGACGCCATCGTGCTGCAGAAACGCGGTGAAATCCGAGCCGGAGCCGAGAGCCGGGATCCGAAGATCGGCGCGCTCGCGAATTTCCTTGCGTTCCTCGGGGGTTTTCGCGTCGGCAATATGGTGAAGCTGGTTGCGCTTCCAGGTGGAAAGCTTTGTTTCCGGGTCCGAAATATCGCGCGAGACCTCGTTGATGAATTTTTCGAGCGTGTGCGAGCCTTCGATCTCCAGGTAGCCGCGCCCATTGGAGTCCGAATTGATGTACGCAACGGCGTGCGCGCGCAGTTCGTCGGCGTGCTCCTCGGCCCATTCCGTCGAGCCCAGCAAGCCGGGCTCTTCGCCGTCCCACGCGCACAGAATAATGGTCCGCTTGGGCTTCCATCCTTGCTTCACCAACTCTCCCAGCGCGCGTCCTTCCTCCAGCACCGCGACCATGCCCGAAATCGGGTCCTCCGCGCCATTCACCCAGGCGTCGTGATGGTTGCCGCGGATCACCCACTCGTCCGGGTTCGTCGCGCCCGGAATTTTCGCGATCACGTCGTACACCGGCTTGATGTCCCAGTTCGATTTCACCTTGAGATGCACTTTGGCTGGGCCCGGCCCGATGTGATACGTGATGCTCAGGCCGCCGCGCCAGCCCTCCGGCGCAACTCGGCCGGTGATCGCCGCGAGCAGTGGCTGCGCATCGCCGTAGGAAATCGGCAGCACCGGAATCTTCGTGATGGTCGCGGCTTCCTCGACTTTCAGGCGCTTGGCATTCTTGGTGGCGCCGACGCCAGGCGTCAGCGGATCGCCCGGATAAAACGGCATGTCCGCAACGCTGCCCCGCTGAACGCCGTCTTTCGGCCGCCAGGGCCCCGCGGGGAACGTTTCCCCTTGGACGAAACCATCCTCGTGCGGGTCGGAATAGATCAGGCAGCCAATGGCGCCGTGCTCCGCGGCCACCTTGGGCTTGATGCCGCGCCAGGAATGGTAGTAGCGCGCGATGACGATCTTGCCCTTCACGGAGACTCCCATGCGCTCGAGCTGCTCGTAATCCTCCGGGATTCCGTAGTTCACGTAGACCAGCGGAGCGGTGACGTCGCCGTCGATGGAGTACACATGATACGTAGGCAGTTGCTCGGACTGCTGGTTCGAGGTGGGATCCTCCGGGACAGCGGGCTCCTGCAATTTGGCCACGAATTTGGGGCCGCCCTCCACCAGCTCCACGGCGCGCTCTTTCGGCGTGGGATACAAAACGTCGAATTGCTCGATATGCGTGTCCAGACCGAAATCCTTGAATTTCGCGGCAATCCATTCGGCATTTTCCTTGTCATACGCCGTTCCCACGTTGTGCGGCCGTGCGGAAAGATGCTGCATATACGTGCGAAGATTGTCCGGGCTGGGAATCGCGCGGAATTTCTCTTCCCACTGGCGCTCGGCGCGCGAAGATTCGGCGGAGTAGCCCAGCAGAGGCTGCTCGTCGGCAACAACATGCGTGCGGATAGGCGCGAGCGAGAGGCCCGCGAAGGCAAACACTGCGATGACCACCGTGCGATTCATTTTGCCCCCTGAAATAGAGCACGTATTCTGCCTGAAGCTGGAAGGTTTGGAAACGACAGAAACGACATAGACTATTCGTGCGGAAATCATGCGGAAAACGCGAAGCAGACCAGCTCCGCTCAAGACGCTCGCGCGGCCGCAGTCGAAGGCTTGCCCTGCCGAATCGGCCTTCAGACCAGCGACTTGGCCATAAAGATGTAGTGACACGAGACCTTTGTCACCACATCAGCAGGAAACGGGGCGGTGCCGGTCTTGGCGTAGCCGAGGCGTTCATAAAAGGGGAGAAGGCTCTCGGCGCGAGGGCTGATGACGCGCAACTCCAGCGCGCGGCACCCAATGTTGCGCGAATACTCTTCGGCAGCGGCGACAAGTTGCCGGCCCAAGCCCTTTCCCTGAAGCTCCGGAGCCACCGACAGCAGCCCCAGGTAGCCGCGCTCGCCTCGCAACTCGACGTAGACGCAGCCCACAAGTCCCAGCGTATCCACTTCCGCCAGCAAGAATTTGCCGGCGTTCATCAGCGAACGCACGCCGTGCAGATTCGTGCGGTCACCGTCGAACGCGATGCGCTCCACCACAAACGCCGCGTTGATCACGCGCGCGACGCCTTCGGCATCGTCGAAAACGGCAGCGCGGATGCGCGCTCCTGGCGTGGCCGAAAAAGGGTTTGCTGCAGCAAGCATATAGTCCCGTGGCACAGCCATTTCTGGCTGTGCGCTTAGCTAGCGCACGGCCTGCCTGCTGCAGACAGGCTGCAGTCGCCGACTCAGCCGGATCGCGGCCTGCGCAGAAACTCGATGAACCCGGTCAGCGCGATTCCCAGGCACATTCCACAAACGACCAACTGGAATACGTCGACCGGACGAAAGCTCGCGAACGTCGGTCTTTGCCTCAGATCGAAAAATCCGACCACCGCGATAAATAAGGGAACGAAGACGCCCGTGGCGACGTGTCGATACCGGTTGTTCATCTTTGGGGGCTCCCCGAAAGTGAGCGGCATGTTACATGCGTCCGTCAGTGAGGTCCAGAGGCACGGGCCCTGAAGACGCCGGGAACTCTGCATCTCCGCTGTCCCCGGACTAGCCGAGGGCGGCTTTGCCGTTGAAGCGCGCCGAGGAGCCCAACTCTTCCTCGATGCGAAGGAGCTGGTTGTACTTGGCGATGCGGTCGGTGCGCGAGGCGGAGCCGGTCTTGATCTGCCCGGCGGCGGTGGCCACGGCGAGGTCGGCGATGAACGTATCCTCGGTTTCGCCGGAGCGGTGAGAAATAATCGAGTGATATCCGGCCTTGCGCGCGAGCTCGATCGCGTCGATGGTTTCAGTCACCGTGCCGATCTGATTCAGCTTGATCAGAATGGCGTTGGCGATACTCTGATTAATCCCACGGGCGAAAATCTCCGTGTTGGTCACGAAGATGTCGTCGCCGACAAGCTGGATTCGCTTTGCCGAGGACTTCGAGCCCACCTTCTGTGTCAGTTGCTTCCATCCCGGCCAATCCTCTTCGCCCATACCGTCTTCGAGCGACACGATCGGATATTTCTCAATCCACCGCGCCCAGTATTCGACCATGTCCTCCGGGGAATGCGCGGATTTGTCCGACTTCTTGAATACATACTTGCCGCTGGCCTTGTCGTAAAACTCGCTGGCGGCGGGATCGAGCGCGATGCTGACCTGCTCGCCGGGTTTGTACCCGGCCGCGGCGATAGCTTCGAGGACGATCTGGATCGCCTCCTCATTGGACTTGCAGCTCGGCGCAAAGCCGCCCTCGTCGCCCACGGCGGTCGAATAGCCGTGCTTTTTCAGGGCCGATTTGAGGGCATGGAAAACCTCGACGCCCCAACGCAGCGCTTCGGAGAAGTTCGGCGCGCCGATCGGCATCACCATAAACTCCTGGAAGTCCACCGAGCTATCCGCGTGCGCTCCTCCGTTCAGAATGTTCATCATCGGAACAGGAAGCAGCGTGGCCGAACTATCCGTGGAATAGCGCGCCAGGTATTTGTACAGCGGAAGGTTCTGCGCGGCCGCAGCGGCCCGCGCCGCCGCCATCGACACGGCAAGAATGGCGTTTGCGCCGAGGCGCGCCTTCGTCGACGTTCCGTCGAGTTCGATCATGCGTTTGTCCAGCGCTCGCTGATCGCCCGCGTCCAGGCCAACGATGGTCTTGGCAATCTCACCGTTGACGTTGCCGACCGCCTTCAACACTCCCTTGCCCAAATACCGCGACTTGTCTCCATCGCGCAGCTCCAACGCTTCATGCTCACCCGTGGATGCTCCGGACGGAACCGCCGCGCGGCCACGTGTTCCGGCGGCGACGTAAACGTCGGCCTCTACCGTCGGATTGCCACGCGAGTCGATGACCTGGCGGGCGTGCACGCGAGTGATCTTCGTGGACATGTCGGTTGTTCTCCTGGGTCAGTGCGAACCAATGATTTTACAGAAGAACGGTAGCACAGACACTCTTGTTTACCCTGAGCCCCGAAAGGTCTGTGCCCTCTGTAGCCGTACACTACTGTTGGATTGAGACGAAGATCGCTCGCTTCGCTGTCGATCCTCAGGGCAGAAGCACTCGCAGAATTTCAGTCGTTGCTACTGGGTCTCGGGTTCTTCGATCAGCGATTCCTGGCGCACCACAATCACGATTCCGGAATCCGTCACGTGAAACCTCCGCTTGTCTGCTTCCCGGTCGTAGCCGATCTCGGTCCGTTCCGGCAGCGTCACGTGACGGTCGATGATCGCCCGCCGGATGCGGCAGTGCCGGCCCACGTTCACGTGGTTGTAGAGGATCGACTCGGCTACCTCGCTGTAGCTGTTCACCCGCACATCGTAGCCCACAATCGAGCGTTGCACGCGGCCCCCCGAGACGATCGAGCCGCCCGCCACGATGGAATCCAGCGCCACACCCATGCGCTCGGGATCGGCAAACACAAACTTCGCCGGCGGATATTGATGCTGCCAGCCGCGCAACGGCCATTCCTTGTCGTAGAGATTGAACACCGGCGACACCGAAACCAGGTCCATGTTCGCTTCGTAGTACGCGTCCAGCGTTCCCACATCGCGCCAGTACAGCGCGTCCTTCCGGTTCTCGTCCACGAAGTTGAACGCGAACACCCGGTGCTTGGAAATGATCCGCGGCAAAATGTCCTTGCCGAAATCATGCGCGGACTTCGGATCTTCGGAATCCGCCAGCAGGATGGGAATCATCAACTGCGTGTTAAAGATGTAGATGCCCATCGACGCGTTGCAGAAGCCTGCGCGGTGCGGAGAGTGTTTCGGCTGGGCCGGTTTTTCCTCGAAACCTACGATCCGGTAGTCTTTGTCGACCTCGATCACGCCGAACTGTCGCGCCGCCTGCTCGGCGGGAATTTCGATCACCCCAACGGTGACGTCGGCCCCGGAATCCACATGCTGCTGCAGCATGCGGCTATAGTTCATTTTGTAGATGTGGTCGCCGGACAGAATGAAGACGTACTTGGAGCGCTCGCTGCCAATCGAGTAGATGTTCTGATACACGGCGTCCGCCGTGCCCTGATACCACTGGTTGGACACCCGCATCTGCGGCGGCAGCACTTCAATGTAATCGCCCAGTCCCATCAGCGGCGACCAGCCCGCCCGGATGTGGCGGTTCAAGCTGAGGGCCTTGTACTGCGTCAGCACGAAAACGCGGCGCAGGTCGGAATTGATGCAATTCGATAGCGTAATGTCGATAATGCGATACAACGCGCCGAAGGGAACCGCCGGCTTGGCTCGGTCCCGGGTCAGTGGCCAGAGCCGTTCGCCCTGACCGCCTGCGAGCAGAACTCCGATGGCTTCACGCATTTCCGACATGGTGAACCCCCAGGCCGCCATTTTGCGAGGCGGCACATTCTAACAGTAGAAGCAGGGGAAAAGGCAATACCGATAGTTACCGCGCTAATCAGGCATGTGGATTGCTCTCTAAAGTTTACCCGCGATTTGCCGATATTGCTGAAACGGGGTGTTCTGTGCGTGCTGTCGATGTGCAATTCGGGAAGCATAGTGAGCTCCGCCGCAGTCAGCGGGTGTGTGTGAGCGTTGATGTCGTGGTTTTTTGGAGCGGAGCCGGTAGCCAGCCAACCTCGGAGGAAACCAAGACGCTCGTCGTGAATACACACGGTGCACTAATACCTTTGCGCGGGCCAATGCAAATTAACGACCTGCTTACGCTAAGAAACACGAACACACAGGAAGAACTCGCTTGCCGAGTGGTTGATCTGAGTGCGGCCGAACAATTGGGAATAACAAATGTCGGCATCGAGTTTGTCGAGCCCGCTCCACGATTTTGGCACATTGCCTTCCCTCCTGCAGATTGGAGTCTTCGTAGTCCTGAAGCGAAAGGCTACAGACCAGGGAATAACTCACAGCCGGGCAAAACGAGCGACCGGCAAGAACCTGCACAAGCGTCGATCGCAGGTCCAGACACTAAAGCAGAGAAGGCAACACGAGAATAGTCAGATTGAATCGTTGACAGGGCGCACCTCCCGCAGTCCGTACAAGCACCGCGAGGGGCAAACGTGCGCGTTGACGGCGTTGCCCTCTAGATCAGATGTACGCGCTCACGTTAAGCCTTCCATTCGGCCGGTTTCCGCATTTATCAGGCAGTGGCCTGGCGATCCAGGCGTGGGTCGAACTTCGGGAACAATTGCGCAGCGATGGAGAATGAACAAACGCTTCTAGCGCCCCAAGTTAAAGTCTTCTTAAGGTTGCAATTGTGCGCGCTAACGCACATACAGTTTGGTGTACAATCTGCTCTCATACCTGCGTGGGACTGGGGTGAGGCGCACTATGACCACACCTGCTCCGCGCACCAAAATACTCCTGATTGAAAACGATCCGGCTACCGCCGATGCGATTCGCGCGGCGCTCGCCGCGCCAGACACCGGTTCGTTTGACGTGGAATGCGTTCAGCGACTTTCCGACGGAGTTGAGCGCCTCCGCGAAAAAGGAATTGCCGCTGTCCTGCTCGAATTGACCCTGCCCGATAGTCATGGTATCGAGACCTTCGACAAACTGTACGCCGCCGCGCCCGACATCCCCATTTTGATCCTCGGTGGAAATGTTCCTGAAATTCTTGCCAAGGAAGCAGTTGGGCGCGGGGCGCAGGATTATCTCCTGCCAGATCACCTCGACTATTCGCTGCCGCGCGCGCTCCGCAATGCCATCGAGCGCAAAGCCGTCGAGGATGCGTTGTACGTGGAAAAAGAGCGCGCCGTGGTCACCCTCAACTCCATTGGTGACGCTGTCCTTTCTACCGACATTTCCGGCAACATCACCTATCTCAATCTTGTTGCGGAGACCATGACCGGTTGGAGTTGCGCGGAAGCCATCGGCAAACCCCTCGCCGAAGTCTTCCGAATTATTGACGGCAACACGCGGAAAACCGCTCGAGATCCCATGGAAATGGCGGTCGAGCAAAATAGGACCGTGGGGCTGACTGTGAATTGCATCCTCATCCGCCGCGACGGATTTGAATCCGCCATTGAGGATTCCGCCGCGCCGATCCACGACCGGGTGGGCCACGTCATCGGAGCGGTGATTGTTTTCCACGATGTGAGTGCGGCGCGGGCCATGTCGCTGCAAATGACCTACTCCGCGCAGCATGATGTAGTCACTAATCTGCCCAATCGCATGTTGGTCAACGACCGCATCGCTCAATCGATTTCCTTGGCTCGCCGCCAGATGAAGAATCTCGCGGTAATCTTTCTGGATCTCGATCGTTTCAAAAACATCAACGATTCTCTGGGGCATGCCGTCGGTGACCTGCTTCTGCAGTCCGTTTCAAAACGATTGCTGGGCAGTGTACGGGGTTCCGACACCGTCAGCCGCCAGGGCGGGGATGAATTCGTTATCCTGCTTTCGGAGATCGCCCACCCGGAAGACGCGGCCACCAGTGCCGGGAAAATACTTTCTTCGCTCAGCGCACCCCATTCCATCGCAGGCAACGATCTGCATATCGATGGCAGCATTGGCATCAGCATTTACCCGGGAGACGGAGAGGACGCCGAAACGCTTATCAAGAATGCGGACACCGCCATGTACCACGCCAAGGAAAAAGGCCGCAACAATTTCCAGTTCTTCAAAGCGGATATGAATCTGAAGGCCGTAAAGCGGCAATCTCTGGAAGCCAGGCTGCGCCGCGCCCTCGAGCGCGAAGAGTTCGTGTTGCACTATCAGCCTAAGGTAAATCTCGACTCGGGCGAGATCACCGGAATGGAGGCCTTAATACGCTGGCGCGAGCCGGATGGTGAACTTGTTCTTCCCTCCCAGTTCATACCCGTCGCTGAAGATTGCGGCCTCATCCTCCCCATTGGCCGTTGGGTGCTGCGCCAAGCCTGCGCGCAAGCACGCGCCTGGCAAGACGCGGGACTCCCGGCAGTGCCTATCGCCGTCAACGTTTCCGCCGTCGAGTTCCGCGATAAGGGTTTTGTCGCAGAGTGTCCGCAGGACACTCTCGGAAACTCGCTTGGAAGCGCAGTATCTGGAACTGGAGCTTACCGAAGGCGTGCTTATGGACGATGCCGAATCCACAGCCTCCGTACTTCAAGAGCTCAAGAGCATGGGCGTACGCCTCGCGGTGGACGATTTCGGCACCGGCTATTCCAGCCTTAGCTATCTTCGTCAGTTCCCCATTGATGTCCTGAAAATTGACCAGTCCTTTGTCCACCAGATGACTGCCAGTCCGGATGACTCCACCATCGTGGGCGCGATCATTAACATGGGAAAGAGCCTCAAGCACCTGGTGGTTGCCGAGGGCATCGAAACGCAAGAACAGCGGGCCTATCTTCAAACACAGTCGTGTGCCGAAGGACAAGGCTATCTCTTCAGCCAGCCCTTGGCGGCCGCGCAATTTGCCCGTTTACTTCAAATAGGCCTAGCAGACGCCGTCGTCCACTGATAAAGGTCAATGGGTCCCCGTTTGGTTACCCCCAACCAAACACACTCCGGAAAGGCACTCTCGCCCATCTTCTTGTCCCGGCTGAAGTAACAGCCGGTGGCGGGCTAAGTCCCGGTGGTCGGATAATCGGAAACTGACCCGCCAGCGAGGTCCCACGCACCGCAAACTCTCCGCAGCTCCGGAAACGCTGGCCCGTATTACCTAACTAGGTAAAGCTATCTCGAGCGCCAACCCCGCCTGCCCTGCCCCGCTCAACCCCCCTCCAGCCAGAAAGATAGCTTGACTTACCTTGCCCGAATGATTAGAAGATGCCATCAACCTGTCCGGGTGCACGCAAAAGCGCCTAGCATGCGATAATCTCCAGGGGCGGTGTGTAGGGCTGGAAAGGCACCGCGAGAAACCAATCCGAACCGGATTGGGGGTGAATACAACGTGGCCGAAGTCATTATCCAGGAAAGTGAATCTCTGGAAAACGCATTGCGTCGCTTCAAGCGCAAGGTGCAACAGGAAGACATCATCAAGGAAATCAAGAAGCATAGCTTCTATATGAAACCCGGCGAGAAACGCCGGGCGAAAGAAGCGCTTTCGCGGAAGCGACTGCGCAAAAAGCAGCGACGAGAAGCGGATTAGTTCCAGGTCGGCCCCGCCTGGTCGGTCGGGGCCGCCGCTTTACTCGCCCTCGCTCAGCGCCGCACTTCCGTGATGTAGGCCCAGTTAGGCAGAGACGTTTGGGGTTCTGTTGCAGCTTCGTGCCCGCAGGCCCAAGGGATCCGCGCCCGGCTTCCCCGGATAACGGTGTCCTCATCCACAAGGCCCATGGTGCAAAGTGCGCCCATCTCCCTGCCCGGCCGGGGCCAAGGGGGACGGCTCATGGAATACCACGATAAGGTCCTGAAGTGCTCGGAGTGTGGCGCCGAATTTGTGTTTACCGGCGGCGAGCAAATGTTCTTCGCCGACAAGGGCTTCAAGAACGAACCAAAACGTTGCAAAGCCTGCAAAGCCAAGCGCGCCGAGGGCAGTGGGGGAGGCGGAGGCGGCTCGCAGATTCGCTCGGAGACCAAGACCACTTGTTCCCAGTGCGGCAAGGAGACCACCGTCCCGTTTCGGCCCACACAGGGCCGCCCGGTCTTTTGCCGCGAGTGTTTTCAACAGCGGCGGGCCATGGGCGCTGCCTAGCGGTCCCTCTCAGGATCTCGGCGCCGAAAAGACCACGGTGAGGCAGACCCTAGTGTCTGTCTCACCTTTTTTGTTTCCTTCCGCCACCACTGACCCCTAATTGTTGACCTCCGTCGCCATGCCAACCTCGCGCGCTTGTCATCCTGAGGCGATCCGATAAGGATCGCCGAACGATCTCATCGTCCAGTTCTTTCAACCAGGTGTGCCTGCCATCTCCCCAAAGAGCCACACCCCGCCTCTAACCCACCCGCGCCACCAAAGGTGTAATTTTCCACCCGGCAGGGTATGATACCGCCTCGAAGCCCCCAGCTGGACCCAAGGCGACCCCGGAGGGCCACTCCATGGCTCACCGCTTTACCATCGGCGTAGAAGAAGAATTCCAGATCATCGATCCAGCCACCCATGAGCTGCGCTCGCACGTCATGCAGCTCGTTTCCGCCGCTTCACCCGACATCATCGAGCAAGTGAAGGGCGAAATGCATCAATCCATCGTCGAAACCGGCACCAGGATCTGCGACAACGTCGGCGACCTCCGCATCGAGATGCACCGAACCCGCGGCGAGCTCGTAGCCGCCGCCGAACGCGCCGGCCTGCAAGTCGCTGCTGCCGGCACCCATCCTTTCTCCAGCTGGATCGACCAGGTCATCTCCCCCGGCGAGCGCTATGAACACATCGTCGAAGAACTCCAGCAGCTCGCCCGCTCTCTCTTGATTTTCGGCATGCACGTCCACGTGGCCATGCCCGACAAGCAAACCACCATCGACATGATGAACATGGTGCGCTACTTCCTGCCGCACCTGCTTGCGCTCTCCACCAGCTCTCCGTTCTGGATGGGCCGCAACACCGGCCTCAAGTCGTTCCGCACCACCGTATTCCGCCGCTTCCCGCGCACCGGTATTCCGGAGCTCTTTGAGTCCTGGAGCGCCTACGAGAATTTCATCAATCTGCTGGTCAAGCTGAATTGCATCGACAACGGCAAAAAGATCTGGTGGGACGTACGCCCGCATCCCACCTTTGGCACCCTGGAATTCCGCATGTGCGATGTCACCACCAAAGTCGAAGAAGCCGTGGCCATCGCTGCGCTGACCCAGGCGATCGTCGTAAAGCTGCACCGGCTGTACACTGGAAACATGAGTTTTCGTTTATACCGGCGCGCGCTCATTGAAGAGAACAAGTGGCGCGCCGCCCGCTACGGGATCGAAGGCAAGTTGATTGATTTCGGCAAGGAAGCCGAGGTGCCCATGCGCGAGCTGGCCGTCGAGCTGCTCGAGTTTGTCGACGATGTGGTCGATGATCTCGGCAGCCGCGGCGCCGTCGAGTATGTTCACACCATCTTGAACGAAGGCACCAGCGCCGAGCGCCAACTCCGCGTCTATCAGGAAACCGGAGATCTGAAAGCCGTCGTCAAACATCTGGTGGAAGAAACCCGCGGCGGCGTGATGCAATCTAAAGTTTCCTCGGCACACGCCATAAACTAACTTGGAGTGCGGCGCCTTGGCGCCGCCTTTTCGGTCGCATCACCGTAATAAAAAGCATCGGTCGTGCAAGAAACGCCGCGTCTCGAATCTCGACCCAGGAGCCACCCATGAAAAAAGTCGGCCTTCTCTGTGGGCGCGAATACAGCTTCCCTCCCGCCTTCATCGCCCGCGTCAATCAGCTCGGTAAAGCCGACGGCGTCGCCGCCGAATTCGTGAAGCTTGGCGGAACCCGCATGGGCGAGCCCGCCGAATACAGCGTCATCGTCGATCGCATTTCGCACGAAATCGACTATTACCGCGGCTACCTCAAGCACGCCGTCCTGCAGGGAACCTACGTCATCAACAATCCGTTCTGGTGGACTGCCGACGACAAGTTTTTCAATTATTCCGTCGCCGCCAAGCTGGGAATCGCGATTCCGAAAACCGTGCTGCTGCCCCAAAAGGGCTACCCCAGCGACGTGGACATCAACTCGGAATCCCTCCACAACCTAAAATATCCGGTCGATTGGGATGCGCTGCTCGACTACGTTGGCCGCCCCGCGATCCTGAAGCCGTTTTCCGGCGGCGGCTGGAAGCACGTTTACAAAGTGCACGATCGCGAAGAGCTGCTCGCCGCTTTCGACAAGACCTCGCCCTATTGCATGACCCTGCAGGAGTTCATCGACTTCACCGGCTACGTCCGCTGCTTCACCTTCGGCAAGACCGACATTCTCCCCGTGCGCTACGACCCCAAAGAGCGCCGCTACCTCGTCGAGCACGACTATCTCTCGGAAGATCTCGGCGCGCGCATCGTTAAAGACGCGCGCACCATCAATCAAGCGCTCGGCTACGAAATGAATACCATCGAGTTTGCCATCAAGGACGGCGTCCCCTACGCGATCGACTTCCTGAACCCCGCCCCGGATTTCGAACGCGATCGCATCACCGAGTTCTACTTCGACCACGTCGTCGAGCAAATGGCTCACTTGGTCATCGACCGCGCGCTCAACGGTAACGTCGCGAATTCCTGGCCTCGTTGGGAAGAGATGCTGGGCTTTGGAGCTACGGCTGGATTTACGGGCGCCCCGAAAACCTCCGGCGCCAGGTCCGTCACCGCCGGCCACGCTGCCGCGGCCGGGCAGACCTCCGCCGCGTCCTCGGCGGCGGGCCCTGCAGGAGCGAAGCCGAAATGAGCGCCGCAGCGCCGGCCGCAATGGCCTCTAATCCCGCGGAATACTGGCACGAACTGCTGCGCCCCGTGCTGGATAAGTCGCCGGACTTCACCGAGGTGTTTTTCGCGCGACTCCGCGCCGCAAAACTCACCTTTGGCGAGCGCGTCCACTGCCCGTTCCTTCGCCCCTTCTTTCTGTCGCCCGAAGACGAGCAGCGCGTTCGCGTCGTTGCGGAAACCGTCGCCGCCCTCGGCGAGCGGGTGGTCACCGCCGCGCTGCAGGATGCGAGCCTCCTCGCGCAGCTTCACTTGCGGCCCGCCGAAGAGCGCCTCGTTCGCCTGCCCGCCGGACCGGGTCGCGCCAGCACCGCATCACGCCTCGACGCCTTCCTCCTCCCGGACTCCCTCAAATTCGCCGAGTACAACGGCGAATCCCCCGCCGGCGCCGGCTACTCCGAGACGCTGGCCGACATTTTCCGCGAACTCCCGCTGTTCGCGAAATTTTCCCAGCGCTACGACATTCACACCTATCCGCTCAGCGCCAGGCTCCTCGATGCGCTCGTCGCCAGCTATCTCGATTGGGGCGGCACTTCCATCCGCCCGCAAATGGCCATCGTGGACTGGCGCGAAGTCCCCACTTGGAGCGAATTCGAAATTCTCAAAAAGCGCTTTGAAAAGCTCCGCGTCCCTGTGGTTTTGGCTGATCCGCGCGATCTCGTCTTCGACGGCAAGAAACTAACCGCTCACGGCAAGAAGATCGATCTCGTTTATCGCCGCGTTCTCATCAACGATATCGTCGCCCGCCCGAAGGAGTGCGAGGCGCTCGTCAAAGCCTACGAAGCAAACGCTGTTTGCGTCGCCAACAATTTCCGCTGCAAGATCCCGCACGTCAAAGCGTTCTTCGCGCTGCTGACCAGCGAACAGAACGCCGCCTTGTTCTCCCAAGACGAAAAGGATCTGATCCGCCGCCACATCCCGTGGACCCGCGTGGTCTCCGACGTCCGCACCACTCACTACGAGGAGACCATCGATCTCCTCGCCTTCATCCGCAAGAACCGCGACACCTTGGTCTTGAAGCCCAGCGACGAATATGGCGGCACGGGAGTGACCCTCGGCTGGGAAACCGGCGAAAAAGCCTGGGATGCCACCATCGAAAAAGGCATCGCTGCCGCCCAAGCCGGTGGCGAGGCGGGCTGTTGGATCGTCCAGGAACGCATCCCCATTCGCCGCGAAGTCTTCCCCTACATCACCAAAAACGGCAGCGTCGAGTTCAAAGACATGCTCGTCGATTTCGCCCCCTACCTCTTCGGCGGCAAACTCTGCGGCTTCCTCACCCGCCTCAGCGCCACCGGTCTCGCCAACGTCACCTCCGGCGGCGGCCAAGTCCCCGCCTTCCGCGTCCGCCCCCGCCACATGTAGCGGCCGCTTTCCGAAGCGGGCGCTTTCGTCCACGGTACGAACGTTCGCGTCGCCCACCCTCTCCCGCCGGTCCCTTCCTGCTCTGTGCCTCGGTGCTCTGTGGCTAATCCCTCCATTCCCGCTCCAGTACCAACGTCCTGACACAAAACTGACCTCAATACGCTAAAATATTAGCCATGACATTTGGCTCGCCTCAACCCGACCTGATGCCCGGCGCCAAAAACGCCATCGAAACCTGCCTGGCCGTCAAACCCCGCGAACACGTCGCCCTGATCGCCGACGAAGCCAGCCGCTCCGTCGCCGCCAGTCTGGCCGCCGCCCTGGCCGACCGCCACGCCGAATACACCGGCTTCCTCCTCGAGGATTTCGGACGCCCGCTAAAAGCCGCTCCGGCCCCGGTGCTTGAGGCTCTGGAGACCGCCGACGTCGGCATCCTTTGCATGAACCCTCAGCCCGGCGAGCTCACCGCCCGTATGGCCATCGTCAATGTCGTCGAGCGCCGCCAAATCCGCTATGCCCACATGGTCGGGGTCACCCCGCAAATCATGCAGCAGGGCATGCGCGCCGACTACAAAATGATCGACCGCCTCAGCGACAAGCTCCGCGAACGCATGCTCCGCGCCGAAACCCTCCGCGTGCAGACCGACGCAGGCACCGCGATCGCCGCCCACTTCGACGCCGGCCTGGACTGGGTCAAGACCAGCGGCCTCATCAGCCCCCGCTACTGGTCCAACCTTCCCGCCGGCGAAGTCTTTACCACCCCGGCGACCGTCGACGGCACCTTCGTCTGCGACGCCACCGCCGGCGATCACTTCAACGGCAAGTACGGCGACCTCCAGAAGACGCCCCTGGTCCTGAAAATCAAGGGTGCCCGCCTCGTTGCCGTGGATTGCCCCCGCAAGGACCTCGAGCACGAATTTTGGGAGTATTGCCACACCGACGAGAACAGCGACCGTGTCGGCGAACTGGCCTTCGGCACCAACCTGGGCCTCTCCGAAATGATCGGTATCCTATTGCAAGACGAGAAGTTCCCCGGAGTCCACCTCGCCTTCGGTGACCCCTACGGCAGCCAAACCCACGCCAACTGGAAGTCCAAGACCCACGTCGACGTCCTAACCCGCAACTGCGACGTCTGGATCGACAACGACCAGATCATCGCCAAAGGCAAGTACCAGCTCGCCCACCTAGGCCTAGCCTAACTCGGTCTCAGAACAGCCGGCCCACGTATTCCCGCATCTGCCGCTTCCAATACGGCCAATCGTGGCCGCCTTCAGGTCCCCAGTCGTCCAGCGAATGCCGGATACCTTTGCTGGACAGCACCTGGGAAAGCCGGTACGTCGGCCCGCTGTTTTCCCACTGCCCGGTTCCCGTCGTGAGGTGAATGTCGCAGCTTGCGAGTTGCCCGTACACCCAGGGATCGCTCAGGTTCGAGAGATAGTCCACCGGATTGTTGAAGTAAAAATTGTCGTCGTACATCCCGTCCATGAAATTCCTCAGATCGTAGACTCCGGACATGGCGAAACACCGCTTGATCACATCGGGATGCTTGAACAACGAATTCGCGGCGTGGTACGCGCCAAACGACGCGCCCATCGTCGAGATGCCGATCCCCGGCGATTTGCAGTTGTCCCAGATAAAAGGAACGACCTCTTCCCGCAAGTACGAATCAAATACGGACTGCACGTAGCTGCGGTGAAAGGGATGTGCCCCCTTATTGTAAAAGCTGAGTCCGTTGATCGAATTGACGCTGAAAAACTTGACCTTGCCGCCTTCGATGAAATCCTCCAGCGCGCCGATCATGCTTTGCCCTTCAAGCTCCCACTCGTCGCCGGCACTGGTTGGAAAGCCGACCAGCGGACCTCCCCAGTGGCCATGCACCACCACTCCCATATCCATGCCCAGCCGCGGCGAGTGCCAACGGTGATATTTGCGTTTCATCAACCCTTCCTCAACTCGTTTGTGGGGACAGAAGTATGTCAGCGGCCACACTCCCCGGCAATAGCGCGGCTCAAATGTCCGGCCACTCGCGCATGTATAATGGCTGTCGCGAAGCAGTTCTTCGGGAGAGAGGAAGCAAACAATGGCCACGCCATCTCACGGCACAAAACCTTCACCGGAACGAATTTTCAGTACCTTGACAGCCTTTCACCAAACCGAGGCGCTCAAGGCCGCCATTGAGCTAGACCTCTTCACCAAGATCGGTGAAGGTGCCAACGACGCGAGTGCGCTGGCAAAAGTCATGGGCGCCTCCGAACGCGGTACGCGCATTCTTGCCGACTACCTGACTGTTTTTGGTTTCCTGACCAAGCAAGACAACCGCTACACGCTCACCCAGGATTCCGCGGTTTTTCTCGATCGCCGCTCGCCAGCCTACATGGGCTCGATGGCAAACTTTCTCGCGGCGGAGATGCACCGCGCGAGCTTTGGCGCCCTGGCGGAGGCGGTCCGCAAAGGTGGCACCGCAACGGGCAACGGCGACAACACCAAGCCACGCGATGAGGTTTGGGTGGAGTTCGCCAAGTCCATGGGCCCATTGGCCGTGCCTGCTGCGGAATTCATCGCCAGTTTGACCGGCGCCGCTGAGGGCAAGCCCTGCAAGGTGCTGGACATCGCCGCCGGACACGGGATGTTTGGGATCACCCTCGCCAGGCGTAATCCGAACGTGCAAGTCGTCGCCTTGGATTGGCCGGCAGTGCTGGAAGTCGCTCAACAAAACGCGAAGAAGTTCGGCGTCGCCGACTGCATCAGCGTGTGCCCCGGGAGCGCGTTCGAGACCGATCTGGGCGAAGGCTACGACTTTGTGCTGCTCACCAACATCCTCCATCACTTTGATTCGCCGGGCTGCGAGAAACTGATGCGCCGCGTTCAGGCGGCCTTGAAACCCGGAGGAAAGGCCATCACGCTGGAGTTCGTGCCCAACGAAGACCGCGTGTCACCTCCGATTCCGGCAGCCTTTAGCCTGGTTATGTTAGCGAACACGGATGCGGGTCAGACCTATACATTCTCCGAGTATGAAAGAATGTTTCGCAATGCGGGGTTTGCGAAGACCACGCTGCATGCGGTTCCAGACATGCCCAACCAGGTGCTCGTCTCGGAGAAATAGAGACCTCCCGGAGAGATAGACTTGAAGAAGAAGAAACCAGCCAAACGTGCGGCGAGCACAAAGCGCGGAAATGCAAACGACAACGCGGTGTTGCGCGAACAGGTCGTTTATCTCCTGAAAGGCGGCGGCGCGCACGTGCAGTTCATGGACGCGCTCGAGGGCTTTCCCGCGGGGAAGCGCGGAACGTACGCACAAGGTTTGCCGCACACCGGGTGGCAGCTTCTCGAGCACGTGCGCATCGCCCAGTGGGACATTTTGGAGTTCAGCCGCAACCCCAAACACGTCTCGCCGGAATTTCCGGAGGGCTACTGGCCCAAAACGCCCGCACCGCGCACCGAAGAGGAATGGACCGACAGCATGTGGGCGTTCCGGCGCGACCTCCGGGAAATGATCCGGCTGGTGCAGAATCCACGCAGCAATCTGTGCGCGAAAATTCCTCACGGCGACGGACAAACCATCCTGCGCGAGGCTCTGGTCCTCGCGGACCACAATTCGTATCACTTGGGGCAACTCGTGGATCTGCGGCGGGCGCTGGGGTCTTGGCCACAAGGATGAAGAGTGAAGCAGTGAAGTAACGAGGTAACGAAGTAAGGAAGCAGGAAAGCAAGGACGTAAGGAAGTCAGGAAGCGACGACGGCGATTCCTGTGACACAGCCATTTCTGGCTGTGCGCGCGTTCTGCAGGCTGTTCAGTATGGTGTTTTGTTCTCTTGCCGCTTCCAGGCGGAAAAAATCGAGAGAGATTCCTCGCGAAGAAGCTGCGTCATGGGAATGCGGCGCGCCGCGTGGGGCTTCTTCAGTTCTTCGTAAATGAAAGCATCATCGAACCCTGCCGCGGCCGCGTCGGCGGCGACACACGCGTAGAACACGCGCGCCGGACGCGCCCAATAGATCGCGCCCAGGCACATCGGACAGGGCTCGCACGTGGTGTACAGATCGCAGCCGGCAAGTTGAAAGTCGCCAAGCGCGCGGCACGCTTCGCGAATGACGACAACCTCCGCGTGCGCCGTCGGATCGTTGTTCGAGGTGACGCGGTTCACACCTTCCGCGACGATTCGCCCCTCTTTCACGATCACGGCGGCAAACGGGCCGCCGCCGGTGTGAACATTGTCGAGCGCCAGGGCGATGGCGCGACGCATGAAGTCTGCTGACATGGCTGGGTCCTGTTCCCGGATTCAGCTTGCCCTTGTGTGAGGAAAATCGCAATGCGGCAGACGCGGGGGCGCACAGAAATGTTCACCTCCTGCCTGCCATGCTGACCGGAGCGGGATGGCGGAAGGCGGAACTTGCAAGAAATGGAATTGGCGGTAGGATGTGTAGCGTGACCGTTGGCGGACAACGCCAGCACGCAAACCTGGGAGGTGACTCTCGTGATCCGCATCGAAAACGTGAGCCGTCGTGATTTTCTAAAAGGGGCCGCCGGAGCTAGCGCTTTCGTTTTGGGCGTGAGCGTCCTGCCTGAGCGACTTTTCGCAGAAAATCGTATAGCCGGCACGCTCAATCCTGCGGAGCCGATGGCGAAGGCGGCGCTGCAACCGAGCGTGTATCTGGCGATCGATACGGATGGAACGGCATACGTGGTCGCGCACCGTTCGGAGATGGGGAACGGGGTGCGAACGTCGTTGCCGCGAATCGTCGCGGACGAGTTGGACGCCGACTGGGCGCGGGTCAAGGTTGTGCAGGCCACCGGAGATGAAAAGTACGGCGACCAGGACACGGACGGCTCGCACTCCGTGGTGAGTTTTTTCATCCCGCTGCGCGAGGCAGGCGCTACGGCGCGGCTGATGCTGGTGCGCGCGGCAGCGCAACAGTGGGGCGTGCCGGTTGCGGAATGCTCGACGGAATTGCACACCGTAGTGCACAA
This sequence comes from uncultured Acidobacteriota bacterium, assembly GCA_963735525.1. Taxonomy (GTDB): domain Bacteria; phylum Acidobacteriota; class Terriglobia; order Acidiferrales; family UBA7541; genus Acidiferrum. Next base: position 41,405 of record CAVTLQ010000011.1, read on the forward strand.
GAAATCCGGAAAGAAATTGGGCTACGGCGAACTGGCAGCGGCCGCGTCCAAGCTGGATGTGCCGAAGAAGGAAGAGTTGCAACTGAAGCCGCCGAGCGAGTGGCGGTACATCGGAAAAGACGCGCCGCTCTACGATTTGAAGGATCTGGTCACGGGGAAAGGCATGTACGGCCAGGACCTGCGAGCGGAAGGCATGTTGTATGCCAGCGTGATGCACCCGCCGGTGATGGGCACTTCTCCAAAGTCGATCGATGACAAGGCCACGCTTGCGGTGGCCGGCGTAAAACAAACGGCGACGATCGACACCTTCAAGCCGCCGGTGACTTTCCAAGCGCTGGGCGGCGTGGCGGTGCTTGCGGACAACACCTGGTCGGCGATGCAAGGACGAAAGAAGCTGAAGGTGGAATGGGAGAAGAATTCGCACAGCGACTACAACTCCGGCGAGTACCGGAAGTATCTGGCAGAGACGGCGCGAAAGCCGGGGAAGCTGGTGCGGGAAGTCGGCAACGTCGAAGAGGCATTCGCCAAAGGCGGAAAGGTGGTGGAAGCGGAATACTACGCGCCGCTGCTGGCGCACGCTCCAATGGAACCGCCCGCGGCGCTGGCGGTCTACAAGGACGGCAAAGTGGAGGCGTGGGCGCCGACGCAAAGCCCGATCAACGCGCGAGACGCGATCGCGGCAGCGGTGGGCGCGAAGAAGGAAGATGTGACCGTGCACGTGACGCTGCTGGGCGGCGCGTTTGGCAGAAAATCGTTCCCGGATTTTGCGGTCGAGGCAGCGGTGCTCTCGAAGAAGACGGGAAAACCGGTAAAGGTCGTGTGGAGCCGCGAGGACGACATCAAGTTTGACTCGTACCACTCGGTCTCCGCGATGTATATGAAGGCGACGTTGGGTCCCGATGGGCAGCCGACGGCGTGGCTGCAGCGGACGGTGTTTCCTCCGATTGGATCGACATTCGATGCGACGGCGGTGTATTCGGCGGCGGACGAGCTAGGGTTGGGCTTCAGCGATCTGCCGTACGCGATACCGAACCATCGCTCGGAAAACGGGCCGGCGACGGCGCACGTGCGCATCGGCTGGTTCCGCTCGGTGGCGAATATCTATCATGCGTTCGGCATTCAGTGTTTCTCCGACGAGCTGGCGCAAGCGGCGGGCAAAGATCCGGTGGAGTACACGCTGGCGCTTTTGGGACCCGATCGCATTATTCCGAAAGACGAGCTGCCGAAGGACTATACGAACTACGGCGGTGATTACACGCAGTATCCGATCGACACGGCGAGATTCCGCCGCGTGGTTCAGCTGGCGGCGGAAAAGTCCGGCTGGGGCAAGAAAAAACTAGGGAACGGAGTTGGGATGGGAATCGCGATGCACCGTAGCTTCCTGACCTACGTAGCCTCCGTGGTGACGATGCACGTCGACGATGCGGGCCGCGCGCACGTCGATCGAGTGGACACGGCGCTGGATGCCGGCACGGTGGTGAATCCGGAGATGGTGCGGAACCAGTTCGAGGGCGCGGCTGCGATGGGCACGAGCATCGCGTTCTTCGGAGAAATCACGGCGACGAACGGCGCGGTGGATCAATCCAACTTCGATGATTACCAGATGGCGCGCATGAACAACGCGCCACGCGAGACGCACGTGCACATCGTGCCGAGCGCCGCGCCTCCGGGCGGCGTCGGCGAGCCGGGGTTGCCGGCATTTGCTCCGGCGTTGTGCAATGCGATTTTCGCGGCGACGGGGAAACGCATTCGAGAGTTGCCGTTGAGCAAGGCTGGGTTGGCGTAGGATTTCTTCGACGGAGCGGGATTGCTTTCGGGCGATGCTTGGATTGTTCGATTTTGCCGAGAAAGGGCGCAGCCCGCCGCGGCGGGCTGCGCCCCTACAAGAACCGTCGGCGCCGCATTCTCACTGACTCGCTTGTTGGGTTTTTGTGCCGCTGTGCTGAGCGGTCTGTCCCCTGCTCTTGCGCAACGCAGACCCGTCCTTCCGCAGATCGACCTGCCGCATCCTTATTACTACCGCGAAATGTATCTGCCGCAACTGACCAGCGGGCCGGGCAGCGTGGCGTGGTCGCCGGATTCTCGGGAAGTGGTGTACTCGATGGCGGGATCGTTGTGGCGGCAAGGGGTTGATTCGAGTGAGGCGCAGCAACTGACGGACGGTCCGGGTTACGACTATCAGCCGGACTGGTCGCCGGACGGAAAATCGGTGGTGTACTGCTCCTATCAGAAGGATGCGATGGAGCTGTGGCTGCTGGATTTGGCGACGGGAAAAACTCGGCAGCTTACCGAAGGCGGAGCGGTGAATGTGGAACCGCGGTGGTCGCCGGATGGAAAACGAATCGCGTACGTTTCCGACTGCATACAACAAACGGTTTCATATTTTCGCGGCCGATGTGCGCGACGGGAAACTTGCGAAGGTGGCGCGGCTCACCGAGGAAACGAAGAGCCCGTTGCCGCGCTACTACTACGCGGCGTACGACACGGAGATCAGTCCGGTGTGGTCGCGCGACGGCGAGGACATCCTTTTTGTTTCCAACCGCGGGCACATGTACGGCACGGGCGGATTTTGGCGGATGAAGGCGCGCGCGGGCGCGGAGGCGCACGAGTTTCACTACGAAGAGACAACGTGGAAGGCACGGCCGGACATTTCGCCGGATGGGTCGAAGATCGTTTACAGCTCGTATCTGGGGCGGCAGTGGCACCAGCTCTGGGTGATACCGGCAAACGGGGGCGACGCGTTTCCAGTGTCGTACGGCGAGTGGGATGAGACGTACGTGCGATGGTCGCCGGATGGAAAGCAATTGGCGTTCATTTCAAACCGCAATGGAAACACGGAATTGTGGCTGCAAGCGATTCCGAGCGGACTACAAAGAAGACTTGTGGTTCGCGAGCGGAAATATCTTCGGCCGCACACGCGCATACAGATACGAGTTGTGGCGCCGAGTGGTGCATTGACCGCGTCGCGAATTTCCGTGACGGACGAGGCGGGACGCTTTTACGCTCCGGACAATTCGTGGATCAGCGGAGACGCGGGATTTGACAGGGCGGAACGGCCGTTCGAAGCGCACTACTTTCACACGTCCGGTTCGGACGAAGTGGAAGTTCCGACGGGAACACTCGACATCGAGGTGATGAAGGGATTCGAGTATCGCCTGGAGCGCAGAACGGTGGAAGCACGGTCTGGACAGAGGGCGGAGATTACGGTGACGCTGAAACCGTTGGGAAAGACGGAGAGCGGCAGCGGCCGTCAGTGGGTGAGCAGCGATCTGCATATCCACATGAACTACGGCGGGACTTATCGAAACACTCCGGCGCACTTAGTTCAGCAAGCGGAAGCAGAAAATCTGGGAATCGCGAACAACCTGATCGTCAATAAAGAGCAGAGAATTCCGGACATCGCGTATGCAGGCAAGCAAGTGGACCCGGCATCGAACGAGCGAACGCTGGTGGTTCACGGGCAAGAATTTCACACGACGCAGTGGGGACATCTGGACCTGCTGAACATTCAAGGAAACATTTTGCTGCCGGGCTATGCGGGGTATCCGAACACGGCGGCGGCGAGCTTGTTTCCGATGAACGCCGACGTCAGTGACATGGCGCACGCGCAGGGGGCGGTGGTGGGTTACGCGCACCCGTTCGATGAAGACCCGGCGCAGGTGCCGAGGCGGCAGGAAGACACGCCGGAAGAATTTGCGGCGGACGTGGCGCTGGGGAAGGTCGACTACTTGGAGGTCGTGGGGTTCAATGACTACCGGTCGACGGCGGCGGTGTGGTACCGGTTGCTGAATTTGGGTTTTCGGATTCCGGCAGGTGCGGGAACGGATGCGATGGCGAATTTCGCATCGCTGCGCGGGCCGGTGGGCTAGACCGAGTTTATGCACGCGTACCGGAAGGGCCGGTGAAGATGGACGCGTGGCTTGAGGAGCTGAAGAAGGGGCGGACGTTTGCGACCAACGGGCCGCTGCTGGATTTTTCGTTGGGTGGGGAGGAAATTGGAGGGGAGTTGAAATTTGAAGGGCCGCGGACGGAGGTTCCGTTCAGAGCGGCTTTGCGTTCGATTGTGCCCATCGATCATCTGGAGGTCGTTTGCGGCGGGGAGAAGGCGGCGGCAAGCAGCCGCACTCCATATATGGTGCAGACGCTATCCATGAATTCGACGCGAGATGAGGCGGAGGTAAGCGGGACGCTGGCGCTGACGGAAAGTGGATGGTGCGTGCTGCGGGCGTCGAGCGACAAGGCGGAGTATCCGGTGCTGGAAAACTACGTGTATGCGACGACGAGCCCGATTTACGTGACGATCGGGGGCAAGAGACCACGATCGCCGGAAGATGCGAGGTATTTTGTGGCGTGGATGGAGCGGGTCATCGGGATGACGGAGCGCTATCCGGATTGGAATTCAGCGGCGGAGAAGGAGAGTGTACTGGGGCGGTTGCGGCAGGCGAAGGCGGTGTATGAAGAGCTGAGGTGAGGCGGCGGGGCCTGCGCGGGAGCCTAGATCGTTTCTTCAGGGCAAAGGCGTTGCGTAGGTTGGACTTGGGCTAGGTATCTTCGGGCATCGCTTTATCGGATGCCCTCAGAATGACAACTTTTGGCTTTCACGGAGAGGCAAAAACAAAGCACCGCGGCCGGGATGACCGCGGTGCTGGAAACGCTGCGAAGAACGCCGATTGAGTTAGCGGATGATGGCGATGGCTTCCTCAATGTGGCGATGCGCTTTGTCGATGTGGTCCAGGGCACGTTGCTGGAGACCCTGGGCGTAGCCGTTATCTTCCTCTTGGGCGACGTCGTTGTGGGCTTTGTTCACCAACTCCAGGGCGCGGTGAAGGCGGCCGGGCCAATCCGTGCGCGCGTCAACGGGTGCGTGGTCGTTCAGGTCTTTGCCGTCGTCAATGGAGGCCTTTTTGATCTCCGCGATGGCGTCGTCGATTTCGTGGATAGCTTTCTTTTCCTGATCGCGCAATTCCCCGCCGTCGGGGCGCTGCAAGTGGGCCCTAGCATCACGCAAATCGGAAAGGGCATGCAGGTAAGCCGGATGCTCGCGCCCGGGCGCCGGTGATGCAGAGGCGTAGGCGGGAACGAAAAGCAGCACGGCCAGAAACGTAAGTGCGAGCTTGCTGATGTTGTTCATCTTTCGTCATTCTCCTATTTGACAGAATTGCTGGGTAAAGCCTGGCGTGAATCCAACGTAGCGTGCGCGGAGTGCCCGGGCAAGAATTTGGCCCCGGGCCAGACGCGGGTTGTGTAACTGACCTTTGGTACAGGCTGATGGCTGGCGGGTAGCAACCCTTTGCAGGCCCGGAGCGTCCGTGCAGGAGCGGAAATTTCGATAGTGCGGAGCAAAATCGTTGCGGGCCGGGAGTGAGGAGTTTGGGGTTATTTTTTTGGCAAGCTGGTAGACTGCATCGCGTAAATCAGGCGGTGGGTGCGACTGTTCGAAAGTGCAGAGGGGAATCGACATGCAGCAAAGGGATTCGGAGCGAGCGTTTCGGGTGGGAATTGCCGGGCCGGTGGGCTCCGGGAAGACTGCGCTGGTGGACCGGCTGAGCCGGCGGCTGTGGCCCAAGTACAACTTGGCGGTGGTGACCAACGACATTTATACGAAGGAAGACGCGGAGTTCTTGCTGCGGCAAGGCGTGCTGCCTGCGGAGCGCGTGCGAGGAGTGGAGACCGGGGCGTGTCCGCACTGCGGCGATCCGCGAGGACGCGTCGATGAATTTGCAGGCGATCGCGGAGCTGGAGGATAGCTCTCCCGGGACTGGAACTGATTTTTGTGGAGAGTGGCGGCGACAACTTGTCGGCGGCGTTCAGTCCGGAACTGGTGGATGTGTGGATCTACGTGATCGACGTGGCGGAAGGGGACAAGATACCGCGCAAGGGCGGGCCTGGAATTACGCGATCGGATTTGCTGGTGATTAATAAGATCGATCTTGCGCCTTACGTGGGGGCTTCGCTGGAGGTGATGGAGCGAGACTCGCGCAAGATGCGAGGCGAGCGGATATTTTTGTTTACGAATTTGCGGGAGGATGTGGGGCTGGATCGGGTGATTGCCTGGTTGGAGGAGAAAGTTGGAGTGCCTGCGGGTTCGCGGAGGATGCTGATTGATGCGCATGCGCCTTATGTGGGTAGGCCGCATTCGCACGGGCCTGGCGGGCATTCGCACGACGACGGGGCGGAACACGGGCAAAGTCACGGTCATCATCACTGAGGGAAATCGAGATGGATTCGGGCGAGAATTCGATGGATTTCGGCGGCGAGCTTGCTGAACTGCGGCTTTTGCATTTGGCGGATAGCGCGCTGCCGATTGGGGGGTTGGCGCATTCGTTTGGGTTAGAGTCGCTGGTGGCGCGGGAGTTGTTGGGGGTTGGGGAGTTGGCGGAGTTTTTGCGGGGATTTTTGGAGGAGGCGGGGTTGGTGGAGGCGGTGTTTTGCAGGGAGGGTTTTCGGCTGGGGAGTGAGGCAGCGACGCGGAGAATTGTTGGGTGGCGCTGGAGACGAAAGCGCCCGCTTCGGAAAGCGGCCGCTACATTTGCATGAACCATTCATTGATGGTTTCAGGGAACAGTGGGTGGAGCTTAACGACAGGTTGAGTGCGATGAAGACGGCTAGGGAGAGCCGAGTGGGGAGTGCGTCACTGGGGAAGAATTTTTTGACGGCGGTGGCGGGGCTTGGGGATTTTGCGATTGTGCAAGAGGCGTTGCGGACTTCGAAGGAAGCGGGGAGCTTGATTCATCACAGTGTGGCGTTTGGGTTGGCGGGCGGAGTGTTGGGATTTGCGGAGGATCGCACGGTGCTGGCTTACCTGCATCAGTGCGTTGCGAGCCAGGTTTCGGCGTGCCAGCGGCTTTTGCCTTTGGGGCAAAGCGCGGCGACGAGGATTTTGTGGGACTTGAAGCCGGCGATGATCGAGACAGCGAAACGCAGCTCTGCTTGCGCGGTGGAGGATGCGTCGTGCTTCGTGCCGCTGCTGGATTGGGGCGCGATGGAGCATCCGGCGCTGACGACGCGACTGTTCATCAGCTGAGAGTTGAGGCCGGGCAATCGGGACGATGGCCAGCGTTGCGGGAACGGAGCGGGGAAGTGAGCAGGCGATTGCTGCGCGGAGCCACGTTCAAGCGGAGCTGCGGCTGGAGTTTGCGCGGGACGCCGTGACGGCGAAGACGGTGTTGGCGGCGAGCCATCAGGAGCCGCCGCTGCGAGTGGTGCGGGCGTTTCGGCAGGAAGATGGGGCGGCGTTGGTGCATCTTCACAATGTGTCGGGCGGGTTGCTGGGCGGAGACCGTCTGGCCCTCGTGGTGAGCGTGGGTGCGGGCGCTTCGGTACAGATCACGACGACGGGTGCTACGCGGATTTACCGGCCGCGGGTGGAAGCGAAGGTCACGACGCAGTCGAATGAGATTACCGTCGGGGAAGGCGGGCTGCTGGAGTATCTGCCGGATGCGGTGATCCCGTTTGCAGGCGCACGCTTTTCGCAGCGGACGGCGATTCGGCTTGCGGAGGGTGCGGGGCTGTTCTGGTGGGAGATTCTGGCGCCGGGGCGGGAAGCGCGCGGCGAGATTTTTGAATATGAGAGCGTGGAGCTGAAGACGGATTTGTCGGCGGGCGGCCGGCTCATCGCGGTGGAGCGCGTTCGGCTGGAGCCGCGAACTCGGAGGCTTTCATCTTTGGCGCGGCTGGGAGCGTACCGCACGTGGGCGACGTTTTATATTTGCCGGGTGGGGTTGGGGCCGGCGGAGTGGCTGGAGATTGAGAGAGAGCTTCGGGAAACTCTCGAGTTGTTGAACCGACGGGAGGATGCGCTGTGGGGGATCAGCACGCTGACGGCGCATGGATTGATGGTGCGTTGCGTGGCGAAGCGAGGGCGGGATGTTTTGCCGGGATTACAGGAAGTATGGCGAGCGGCGAAATGGCGATTGTATGGGCGCGAGGCGGTGATGCCGCGAAAGGTGAATTGATCGGTTGCGGCCGACGAGGACGCGCTAAAGCGCACCCCTAAAGTGGCATCGACTATGTTGAGCGGGAAGCGGACGTTTCGGGGAGAGGGCTGAATTGCATTTAACACCGCGTGAACAAGAAAAATTGATGATCGCGTTTGCGGCGGATCTGGCGCGGCGGCGGCAGGCTCGCGGGTTGAAGCTGAATTATGTGGAGGCGGTGGCGATTCTGTCGGCTGAGGTGATGGAGGCGGCGCGCGACGGGAAAAGCGTGGCGGAGATCATGAGTTTCGGGGGAGGGATTTTGAAACGGGAGCAGGTGATGGAGGGTGTGGCGGAAATGATTCATGAGGTGCAGGTGGAGGCGACGTTTCCGGATGGGACGAAGTTAGTGACGATTCACGATCCGATCCGGTGAGGCGGCTGAAGTTTGCGGCAAGACGCTACGGTTGAGATCCTTCGCCCATCCTTGTCGGATGGGCTCAGGATGGCAGGTCTTTGCAGCGCGGATGAATTGATTAAGACGCAATGGTTGAAAGAAAGTACGTGAAGGAGTGGGGATGAAGCCGGGTGAGTATTTTTTGGATGAGGGGGCGGGGGCGATTCAGGCGAATGCGGGACGGAAGACTGCGCGGGTGACGGTGAAGAATGGCGGGGACCGGCCGATTCAGGTGGGGAGCCACTACCATTTTTTTGAGACGAACCGGGCATTGCGGTTCGATCGGGCGGCGGCTTATGGGATGCGGTTGAACATTGCAGCTGGGACGGCGGTGCGCTTCGAGCCGGGAGAAGAAAAAGAAGTGGAGCTGACGGAGTTTGGGGGCGGGCGGGTGATTCACGGCTTCAACGGATTGGTGGAAGGTGAGCTTGGCGCGGCGGGGGCGCGAGAGCGGGCGATCGAACAGGCCAGAAAAGAGGGATTTTCGTTTGATGGAGAGGAGAAACCGCGTTGAGCTTGAGTATTCCTCGCCGGACGTACGCTGACCTCTATGGTCCGACAAAGGGCGACCGGATTCGCCTGGCCGATACGGACTTGGTGATCGAGGTCGAGAAGGATTTTACGCACTACGGCGATGAGATCACGTTTGGCGGCGGGAAAGTAATCCGCGACGGAATGGGGCAGAGCAGCAGCGCTTTGCGGGAGGGCGAGCGAGGAGCGCTGGATCTGGTGATCACGAATGCGGTCATTCTGGATCATTGGGGAATTGTAAAGGCGGACATCGGGATCAAGAACGGGCGCATCGTGAAGGTGGGAAAAGCGGGAAACCCGGACACGATGGACGGAGTCGATCCGGAGCTGGTGGTCGGCGCGGGGACGGAAGTGATCGCGGGAGAAAATCTAATCGTTACGGCGGGCGGAGTGGACAGCCACATCCACTTTATTTCGCCGCAACAGGTGTATGCGGCAATTTCGAACGGCATCACTACGTTGATCGGGGGGGAACAGGTCCGGCGACGGGAACGGCGGCGACGACGTGCACGCCGGGCGCGTGGAATCTGGCGCGAATGCTGCAGGCTGTGGAAGCTTGGCCGATGAATTTCGGATTGCTGTGCAAAGGGAATGCGGCCATTGGCGCGCCGCTGGCGGAGCAGATCGAGGCTGGCGCGTGCGGATTGAAGCTGCATGAGGATTGGGGGACAACCCCGGCGGCGATCGATGCGTGTCTTAAGGTCGCGGACGAGTTTGATGTGCAAGCGGCGATTCATACGGACACGATCAATGAGGCAGGTTTTCTGGAGGCGACGGTAGCGGCGATCAAGGGCCGCGCGATTCATACTTATCACACGGAGGGGGCGGGCGGAGGGCACGCTCCGGACATCATCGCGATTGCGTCCTATCCGAATATTCTGCCGTCTTCGACGAACCCTACGCGGCCTTTCACGGTGAACACGATTGCAGAGCATCTGGACATGCTCATGGTGTGCCATCACTTGAATCCGCAGGTGCCGGAGGATGTGGCGTTCGCGGAGAGCCGCATCCGGCCGGAAACCATCGCCGCGGAAGATATTTTGCACGACATGGGCGTGCTGAGCATGCTGTCGAGCGATTCGCAGGCGATGGGACGGATCGGCGAAGTTGTGATTCGCACGTGGCAAACGGCGCACAAGATGAAGGTGCAGCGTGGGCCGCTGAAGGAAGACTCGAGCCGCAACGACAATTACCGGGCGAAACGATATGTGGCGAAATACACGATCAATCCGGCGATTACGCATGGCATGGCCAGTGAGATCGGGTCGATCGAGCCGGGGAAGCTGGCGGATGTGGTGTTGTGGAAGCCGGAATTTTTCGGCGTGAAGCCGGAAATGATCGTGAAGGGCGGGTTTATCGCGTGGAGCGTGATGGGCGATCCGAATGCTTCGATCCCGACGCCGCAGCCGGTGTTGTACCGACCGATGTTTGGGAGCTTCGGCGGAGCGACGGCGGCGACCAGCGTAACGTTTGTTTCGCAGGCGTCCATTTCGGCGGACTTGGCGCAGAAGCTGGGGCTGAAGAAGAAGACCGCGGCGGTGCGAAATTGCCGGCGCATCGGAAAGAAAGACATGGTGCACAACAGCGCCACACCGAAGATTGAAGTGGATCCGGAGACGTATGAGGTGCGCGTGGACGGGGAGTTGATCACGTGCGAACCGGCGCAGGTTTTGCCGCTGGCGCAGCGATACTTTTTGTTTTGAGGCCCACCGAGCGCTGATTGGCTGGTTGACCGTGAAAGCGCGCCCTGTAGTAGGATGGCAGACGCTTCACCTGGGGGAGAGAAATGGCCAAGAAAAGCAAACTTACGCAAGTGGCAGTGAGGATTGGCACCGCAGTAGGCAAGGCCGATCGCACCGCTCACAAAGTAGCGAAGGCCGGAGTGGTAGCCAAGAAAGAGCTCGAGGACATTTCGAAGCAGGTGGACGCGCTGAAGCGTCAACTACAGAAGACAACGAAGCGCCTGCGAGCCGCGCTGAGTTGATGCGAACACAAAAGAGAGCACTGCGGGCCGGGACATTGGTTTTGAGCCTGGGCCTGGCTTCGAGTGCGTTTGCACAATGGAATCCGTTGAACCCTGTTGGCGAAGCGAAGCAACAGGAAAACGGCGTGGTGCTGGGCATGCGGACTGGGACGTTGCGCCTGCAGATATGCTCCGATTCGATCGTGCGCGTGACGTACGCGCCGGGATCTACCCTTCCGGACACACCTCAATACGTCGTCACCAAAACGAATTGGCCCGCGGTGCAGTGGACGATGCAATCCGGCGAGAAGGACGTTGCGTTGGTTACGCCACGTTTGAAAGTGACCATCACGCGCAAGGACGGGACGATTCTGTTTAGTGACGCTGCCGGGAAGAAGCTTTTTCAGGACGATGACCGCACGCTGACGCCGGTGGAGGTAAACGGCGAGAAGACTTATCACGCGGAAGTGTTCTCGAACCTGTGGGATTCGACCGAAGCGTTCTACGGCCTTGGACAGCATCAAGCGGGTGTGTGGAACTATCACGGCGAAGCGGTCGATCTTTCGCAGGACAACACGAACATCTCCGTGCCAATGTTTCTTTCGAGCAATGGGTACGGAGTCTTCTGGAACAATTCATCGAGAAGCCGGTTCAATAACCGGTTTCCACACGCGCTCTATCTCAGCTCAGAAGTGGCCGACACAATCGACTACTACTTTTTGTACGGGCCGGAGTTCGACAACATCATCTCCGCGTACCGCGAAATGACGGGCGCGGCGCCGATGTTCGGCAAATGGGCCTACGGTTTCTGGCAGTGCAAAAACAAGTACGAATCGCAGGCGGAGATTTTGGGCGTCGCCCACAAGTATCGCGAGCTGCACATTCCGGTGGACGACATCGTGCAGGATTGGTTCTGGTGGAACACGATGGGCGAGCCGGTATTCAACAAGAACTATCCGGACCCGAAAGGGATGATTGACGATCTGCACAAGAATCATTTTCACGTCATGTTTTCGTTTTGGCCGTACTTCCGGCCGGGTTCGCCGGTGTACGAAGACATGGACAAACGCGGTTACTTCATCGACCGCACGAAGGTCAGCGGGTTCCATCCCGCCGGGCAGGCTCTCTACGACGCTTTTGATCCCGCAGCACGCAAATACTATTGGCAACTGATCGATAAGGGGCTCTTTCAAATTGGCGCGGACGCTTGGTGGCTCGACACCGACGAACCAGAGACAGAAGGCCGCGAAACCAGCGTGCTGGTGAACAACAAAGTCGCGCTGGGCAGCGGTGCGCGCTATGCCAACCTCTATTCGTTGATGACCACCAAAGCCGTGTATGAAGGGCAGCGGAGCGTTTCCGATCAAAAGCGAGTCTTCATTCTCTCGCGGTCCGCGTTTGCGGGAGCGCAGCGGAATGCGATCACCGCCTGGTCAGGGGACGTGGAGTCGAACTGGCTGAGTTTTGCGCGCCAGATTCCGGCGGGGCTGAATTTCGAGCTGTCGGGAATCCCGTATTGGACCACGGATATCGGCGGGTTCATCATCGGCCATCCGGATGATCCGGCGTATCGAGAGCTTTTTGTGCGCTGGTTCGAGTACGGCGCGTTTTGTCCGATTTTCCGTTTGCACGGGACGCGCACCCCGAATCAGAACGAGCTGTGGTCGTATGGCCCGGAGGCGCAAACGATCCTGACGAGTTTCGATCGCCTGCGCTACCGGCTGATGCCGTACATCTACTCGCTTGCCTGGAAGACCACGAGCGAGGGTTACACGCCGATGCGCGCATTGGCGATGGATTTCCGCACGGATGTGCGCGCGCTCAACATTGGCGATGAGTTCTTGTTCGGGCCGGCGATCTTGGTGAATCCCGTCACCGAGCCCGGTGCCAAATCCCGCCGCGTCTATCTGCCGAAAGCGCGATGGTATGACTTCTGGACGGGAAGCGGCGTTGACGGAGGAGCTGTGATCGATGCGGCCGCGCCGCTGAATCGCATCCCGCTTTACGTTCGCGCCGGCTCGATTGTGCCGATGGGACCGGACCTGGAGTACGCGGCGGAAAAGCCCGCCGATCCTATCGAGCTGCGAGTGTACCCGGGTGCCGACGCGAGCTTTACGCTATACGAAGATGAGAACGACAACTACGACTATGAGAAAGGCGTGCGCGCCACGATTCCGGTTTGGTGGGACGATGCGAACCGAAAGCTGACCATCGGCGACCGCCAGGGAACTTTTCCCGGCATGCTGGAGCGTCGCGCGTTTCGCGTGGTGTTTGTTGGTGATGGCCACGGCGCCGGAATCGATCCGACGGCTCAGCCAGACAAAGTGGTCGAGTATTTCGGCAGGCAGATTACTGTCGTGCAGTAGAAGAGATGAGTCTCCAGTCGTGGAGCGGGCTTTTCGCCGACTCGCCCATATCCTGCAGGAGTTAAGGATTGGTTGGTGGGCCCGCCAGGATTTGAACCTGGGACCAACGGATTATGAGTCCGCTGCTCTAACCGCTGAGCTACGAGCCCTTGGCTTGTCACAATGCTACCGCGTCGAGGGGCTTGGCCGCTACAAAGGATAGCGGGCTGACGGCGCTAAAGGGGTTGCAGTGGCTTTAGAGACCGGCGGGATTGATGGCGAGAAGGCGCGGCTCGGTCATTTCTTCGATGGCGTAGCGTAGGCCTTCACGGCCGAGGCCGGAATCCTTTACGCCGCCGTAGGGCATGTGGTCGATGCGGAATGAAGGCACTTCGCCGATCATCAGGCCGCCGACTTCGAGCGTCTCAAAGGCGCGGGTGATGCGGGTGAAATCGCGAGTGAAGACGCCGGCTTGCAGGCCGAAGTCGGAGCGATTTACGGAAGCCAGCGCGTCGCCATAGTCGCTGAATTTCTCGACGGTGACGACCGGACCGAAAATTTCCATGCAATTGACACGCATCTCGGGTTTGGTATTCGTCAGGACCGTGGGCGCAACCGTAGCGCCGGTGCGCTGGCCGCCGCAGAGGAGTTTCGCGCCGCCGCGGACGGCTTCCTCGATCCATTCGACATTGCGGCAGGCGGCCGGCTCGCTGATCAGCGGGCCGACATCGGTGGTTTCATCCAGGACATCGCCGACTTTCAGACTTTGAACGCGGGGGACCAGCGCGGCGACGAATTTGTCATAGGCGCTTTCCTCGACCAGGATGCGTTGCACGGAGATGCAGGTCTGCCCGGCGTAGGTGTAGCCGCCGGCGACGCAGCGGTCGGCGGCCAAATCGAGATTGGCGTCGGCACAGACGATGACGGCCGCGTTGCCGCCCAGCTCCAGAACGACGCGCTTCTTTCCGGCTTTCTGCTTGAGCGACCAGCCGACGGCGGTGCTGCCCGTGAAGCTCAACAGCTTGATGCGATCGTCAGAGACAATTTGCGCGGCGTCCTCGTTCGCGAGCGGTAGGACGTTCAGCGCGCCCGCGGGCCATCCGGCTTGCTCGATGATTTGGGCAAGACGCAAAGACGTGAGCGGCGTTTGCGGCGCCGGCTTCAGGACGATCGTGCAACCGGCCGCAATCGCCGGCGCGAGCTTGTGGGCGACGAGATTGATCGGAAAATTAAAAGGTGTGATCGCGGTGATCGGACCCAGCGGAAAACGGCGCACGATGCCCCAGCGTCCCGCAGTGGAAGCTTGCCAATCGAGCGGCAGGTATTCGCCGCCGACACGCACCGCTTCTTCGGCGGCGACGCTGAATGTAAAGACCGAGCGATCCACTTCGACACGCGAAGCCTTAAGGGGTTTGCCTGCTTCCAAAGCCATCATGCGCGCGAGTTCCTCGCGGTGCTTTTCGATTCCGGAAGCGATGGCGCGGAGGATGCGCTGCCGTTCGTAGCCGCCCATCTTGCGTGTTGTTTCAAACGCGCGGACGGCGGCGGCGATGGCCGCTTCGGCATGTGCGGAGGTAGCCCGAACCGTCGTACCTGCGAGTTGATTGGTGCCCGGCGAACGAATTTCGATGCGGTCTCCGGACGTGTGCCACTTGCCATCTAGGAGAAAGCCAAAGTCAAACGAGGCGGTTGTGAGTACTGTGCTCATGTAAAGTGCCCTGACAATATTTTAACGCCGGCCAGCGCTGCGGTTGCGATCCTTCGCGTGTCCTCTTTGGACCGCGTCAAGATGACACTCTCGGCCTCACGCGTGAGACATCGCAGTTTGTTTGCGCTCCGAGACGGAGGCCAGCGCGGCTTCAATCACGTCGAGGCCCTCGTCGAATTGCTCGTCGGTGACGACGAGCGGGACGAGAATGCGGACCACGTTGTTGAACGTGCCCGCCGTGATGATGATCAGGCCATGTTCGTAGCAATGCCGCGCGATCTCCTTCGTTTCGGCGTCGGCAGGCTCGCGGGTTTCCGCGTTGCGCACCAATTCGATGGCGCACATGCCGCCTAAGCCACGAACGTCGCCAACCAGAGACCATTTCTTCTGCCAGCCACGGGCGCGAGCTTCAAAGTGCTTACCGAGGGCCGTGGAGCGCACCAGCAGCCCATCCTTTTCGATGGTTTCGATGGCGGCGAGGGCTGCGGCACAAGAAGCCGGATGTCCGCAGAAGGTGCCGCCAAGACCGCCTACGCCGGGCGCGTCCATCACTTCGGCGCGGCCTGTCACTGCGGCGATGGGCATGCCGCCGCCCAGCGATTTCGCCGTGGTGATTAGATCAGGCTCGATGCCAAAGTGTTCGGAAGCAAACCATTTGCCGGTGCGCGCGAAGCCGGACTGCACTTCATCGGCGATGAACAGGATGCCGTGTTTGCGGCAGATGTCTTGGACCAGCTTGAAGTAGTCGCGCGGGGGAACGACGAAGCCGCCTTCGCCGAGGACCGGCTCGGCGATAACCGCAGCGACGGACTCAGCGGCCACCGAGCGTTTGAAGGTGTTTTCGAGGTGATGCGCAAACGTCTCGGACGTGGCGCCGCTTTCGCCGCGGTATGGATACGCAAATGGAATGCGGTAGACGTCGCTGGCGAAAGGCTCGAAGCCGGCCTTGTAAGGATGCGTCTTGCTGGTCAGCGACATGGCCATCAGCGTGCGGCCATGGAACGCATCCTCGAAACAAATCACGGCGGGGCGTTTCGTGTAGGCGCGGGCGATCTTGATGGAGTTCTCGACGGCCTCGGCGCCGGTGTTGAGCACGATGGTTTTTTTGGGGAATTTGCCCGGCGCCAGCGAGTTCAGCCTCTCGGCGACAGCGATATAACTTTCGTACGGGGTTACTGCGAAGCAGAGATGCAGATGTTTTTCGAGTTGCTCGCGGATAGCCGACAGGACGCGCGGGGCTCGGTGGCCGACGTTGAGGCAGCCGATGCCTCCGGCAAAATCGAGATAGCGGTTGCCGTCGACATCTTCCAGGACAGCGCCCTCCGTGCGCGCTGCGAAAACAGGCGTGGAGTTGGCGGGCCCGCGAGGCACAGCGACTTCGCGGCGTGCCATCAGCGCCCGCGAACGGGGCCCGGGAATTTCCGTGCGAATTTGAATTGTAGCCATTTTAGTACCACCCAATTGGAGTTTCGTCGAGATTCACAAACACCTGCTTGGTTTCCAGATATTCTTCCATGCCCCACGGACCTAGCTCGCGGCCGAAGCCGGACTGTTTGTAGCCGCCCCAGGGAGCTTCGACGTAGGTCGGCTGCATGTGGTTGACCCAGACGATGCCGGCGCGCAGAGACTTTACGACGCGGAAAGCCTTGTAGATGTCGCGAGTCCACACGGCCGCTGCAAGGCCGTAGGGCGTGTCGTTGGCGATGCGAATCGCGTCTGCTTCGCCGTCGAAGGGAATCACGGACGCGACCGGGCCAAAGATTTCCTCCCGAGCGATTCGCGCGGTGTTTTCGACGTCGTAGAAAATCGTCGGCTCAAGGTAGTAGCCTTTGCCGAATTGCTTCGGGCGGCCGCCGCCGATTGCGACCTTGGCCTCTTTCTTGCCGATTTCGAGATAGGAGCCGACGCGGTCGTATTGTTCCTTGCTGACGAGCGGGCCCATCTTCGTTTCGCGCTCGAGCGGCGGGCCCAGCTTGATGCGCTTGGCCTTTTCGGTCATGGATTCGACGAATTTTGAATAGATTTTCTTTTCCACAAGGATGCGGCTGCCGGCCGAGCACACTTCGCCTTGATTGATGAACACGCCGAAGAGCGCGCCGTCAACAGCGGCTTCCCAATCGGCCTCGGCGAAGAAAATGTTCGGCGACTTGCCGCCGAGCTCGAGCGTGACGCGTTTGAGCGTGTCTGCAGCGCTCTTGACAATGATTTTGCCGACGGCAGCGCTGCCCGTGAACGCCACCTTGTCCACGCCAGGATGCGCCACCAACGCGGCGCCGGTTGTTTCGCCAAAGCCGTTGATGATGTTAATGACGCCCGGCGGCAAGCCTGCCTCTTCAAACCAATTCGCAAATTCAAGCGCGGTGAGCGGCGTCTGTTCGGCGGGTTTCAAGATGCACGTGCAGCCCGCCGCTAGCGCCGGCGCGAGCTTCCACGCGGCCATCAGCAGGGGATAGTTCCACGGAATGATTTGCGCGGCGACGCCCATCGGTTCGCGCAACGTGAAGCTGAGCGCGTTCGCCGGAACGGGATTCACATGGCCCAGGATTTTCGTGGCCAGACCGCCGTAGTACTCGAAGCACGTTGCGACGTCGGCGATATCATATTCGGCTTCCACGATCGGCTTGCCGGTGTTGCGGCATTCGATGTCCGCGAGATGCGCGGTATTCTGGCGAATTTTCTCAGCCAGCTTGAAGAGAACGCGGCCGCGATCTTGCGCGGTGGTCTGCCGCCAAGGACCGGAGTCAAAAGCCATCCGCGCGGCCTTAACGGCGGCATCGACGTCGCTGCTGCTCGCCGCGGCAACCCGAGCGATAATCTCCTCGGTGGAAGGGTCGTAAACCGGAAACGTTTCGCCCGACGTGGCGGCCACCCACTCGCCATTCACGTAGTTTCGATAGGTTTGAATGTCCGCTTTAGTGCCACTCGACATGACATCCCTCCCAGTTCTGCTGAGCTCGATCGCCCACAAGAGCGAGCACGAAAACTCTCAACTGGCCGGCGCTGCCGCTTCGATTTTGCGCGCCGCCTTTCGCCGGCCATAGACAAAAAAGAAAAATGCCGCGAGGCCTATGAAAAACAGCGTGCCTCCAAACATCCACACTTCGTAGGACCTGAGCGAAGTAATCTGCTGAGCCGGAAAAAACGCCAGCGCGATTCCAAGGATGGTGGTCACCAATCCGCTGGCCCCCGCAAAAATCAGCGTGGGTTTGCTGTAGCGGCCCTTGACGAAGCCTTCGGCGCCCGCAATCTTCAGCAGCGCGCCAAACATGTACAGAAACGGAACCAGCTGCAACACCACTGCCAAGGACAGGAGCTTCTGGAAGGTTTCCTGCACTCCGGCGCCGGTGAGCGTGAAGTTTATAATTACCAGAATCATAGACACGGCCGCGTGCACGATCAGCGCGGCATACGGCGTCGAGTATCGCGGATGCACTTTGCCGAGCCACGAAGGCATGTAGGAATCGAGACCCGCGACAAACGGAATTCGCGCCGAACCCGCAAGCCACGCCGAGCCGATTCCGGCGATCGACACGCTCAGAAGGAAGGCGAATGGAGCAATGATCCAGCTGGCGCCGACTCGCGCCGCCATGTGGCTGACGGCCTGAACGATGCCTTGTAAAACGCTGATATCTTGTTTGCTGACGGCGATGAGCAACGTCAGCGTCGCACCAATGTAGAGCAAGCCGGAAAGAACACCGCCCCAAGCGACCGCTCCCGGAAGAATACGGCCGGGGTTCTCGATTTCGTCGCCCATGATCGACGCCAGCTCGAGGCCCACGAGCCCAAAACAAATCACGCCAAACGAATTCAACACGAAACGCGGATTCGCCGGAATCTGAAAGTCGGCCCCAGTCACCGTCGTGCCGAACCGGAACCACACAATCGCGCCGAGTCCAATCAACACTGCCGCCGCGACGAATGTACCGATAGCTCCGAGATTGTTGATCCACTTTCCCACGCCGAGTCCCACGATGTTCAGCACCACAAGCACCGCCAGGAGAATCAACGAAGCGCTCAGGGTGAACACCTTATTGTCCGCCAACGATTGACGCCCAGTGCCAAGCGCGAAAACGGACACGCCGACGAAATACAGCATGATCGTCGGCACGTACATCATGTTGTTCGTCCAGTAGCACCAGCCGGAAAGAAATCCGTGGAAGTCACCAAACACTTCCTTGGCCCACAGGTAGACGCCACCCTCACCCGGATATCGGTGAGCCAGCTCGATCACCGCGATGCCCTGCGGCCAAAAGAAAAGCACGAGAGAGATGATCCAGAGCCATATCGTTACGCCGCCATTCGCGGCGATCGACGGCACCACGTTTAGATTGAAAACCGCGACAACGAAGAGCAGAACGAGATCCCACCGGCCGAGCACCCGGCGCAGGTGCGGCGCTTCCTGTGGCGCCGGCACGGCGAGCGAAGCGATACCCTCGTTCGACAACTGTGTTCTCCTTGACGGCTCGCGTGGCGCCCAGGTGCTCCTGCACCCACGCGTCTAGTGCCCGGCGGAACTCACCGCGGCAGCGCCGCGCTCTTGTTGCGCCTTGGCGAGGCCCGGCGCGACCTCTTCAAACACCGCCAAGTGCTTCTGGATGTCCGCCTCGGTGTGCTGAACGGAAATGGTCCACTGCTCATCCCACCAATACGGCTGCGCGAGAACCCCGCGATTGACCATGCCGAACCAATACTGGCGCCAGAGGTCGACGTCGATCGTCGTCCAGTCGCGATAGTTTCGGATTTCCTTGGGGTAAAGCATCAACGCGCCGTTGACGCCCGCGCTCGCAATATAGGCCTGCAAGCCCACTTTGGAGACGATCTTGCGATAACCCTCGGTGAGCTGCTTGCTCAGCTTGTCGACGTGCGCGTAATTCTCTCGGGTAAGCACTTCGCGGAACATCGCCAAACCCCCGGCCATAGCGACGCGGTTCGTGTTGTACGTGCCGCCGTGAAAAACCTTGTGCTGCGCGATCAGGTCCATCACCGCGCGGCTCGCTCCAAATGCCCCCAGCGGCAACCCGCCGCCAATGGATTTCGCCAAACAGATCATGTCGGGCTTTACGCCGAAGTATTCGCTGGCGCCGCCCCAGGCGAGCTTCGCGCCGGTCTTTACCTCATCGAAAATAAGCAGCGCACCGTTCTTCGTAGCGATGTCCCGCAAACCCTGAAGAAAGCCGGGTTGCGGCATGCACAAACCTACGTTCATCAGAATCGGCTCGAGGATGATCGCGGCGATCTGCCCCGGATTCTCTTTGAAGCGCCGCTCGACGCTGCCAAGATTGTTGAAACTGGCGACAGGCACGTTGGCTAGCGCAGATTTCGGCACGCCGCCGCCTCCCGGCACCGAATTAGGCGCATCGGGGTCGCCATATTCCTCAGCCTTGGGCTTGACGCTGACCAGCGCCGTGTCGTGCAGTCCGTGGTAAGCGCCTTCGAACTTCACGATCTTGTCCCGGCCGGTGGCGGCCCGCGCAATGCGGCAGGCATGCATGGTGACTTCGGTTCCGCTGGAGCCAAAGCGCACCATCTCCACGGGATAGCGCTTGCAGATTTCTTCCGCGAGCTCCCATTCCTGGTCGTGCGGCATCCCGAAGGTCGTTCCCTCATGCAATTTCTGCTCTACGGCCTTCACTACCGCGGGATGGCAATGCCCGGCCATGAGCGCGCCAAAACACAGGTTGTGATCGATGTATTCGTTGCCGTCGACGTCGTGAATCCGGCTGCCTTTCCCGTCTTTCACGAAGATCGGATACGGTTCGTAATGGCGATAGTTGCTGGCTACTCCAAGCGGGATGCGTTGCAACGCGCGCTTGAACGCTTCGGCAGACTTGGATGTGCGCTTCTCATATGTTGCGATTTCCTTCTGTAGTGCGTCGTGCATTTCCGTACTCCGTGGTGACAGGTCTGTTCCCTGCGGTCAGTGTGTCGTACTCGATCGGAACTGCCAAAGTGTGCGAAGGCGCAGCCCTGGGGAGCTGCGCCTCATGAATTGAGTTTACTCTCCCGGTGCGCGCTAGAAGCGGAATTTCAGCGAGAACTGGACGAGTCGCGGATCGTGAACGTGCTGCACCTGGCCGAACGTGGTGCCTGCATTCGACACGTCGCCATCCACGCTATAGAACTGGGCATGATTCCACACGTTGAAGATGTCGCCGCGAAATTCCATCTCCCATCTTTCCGTAAAGTGGGTTTCCTTCATGAAGCTCATATCCCAGTTGTTGATGCCGGGACCGCAGCAGATGGTGCGCGGCGCGTCACCGATCGTGCCAGGTGCCACGGTCGCGTTGGTGAACAGATCCGGGTTAAACACGAACCCATTGTTCTGACGAATGTTCTGCGTATGAAATGGCGCAGTGAGGTTTGGTTCACCGGGGAATTCGAAAAGATCGGTGGAGTCCAACTCTTCGACGTCGGCTATGGAGGTGATCCGGATCGGGAAACCACTCTGGAACGTCACGATCCCTGACAGCTCCCAGCCATCCAGTACCTTGCCCTTGAAACCGTCGTACTTCGGCACCGGCAGGTCCCACACGTAGTTGAAAACAAAGCGATGCCGCGCGTCGTAGTCCGACAGCCCATACGTTGCGTTGAAGTTGAGCGGGTTGAGTGCGCTCTCAAAGCTCGAAGCATTGTCCATCGTCTTGCTAAATGTATACGAGGCCTGGAATTGCAGACCCTTGCTAAAGTTCTTCTGGAACATCGCCTGCAACGAATTGTAATTCGAGCGCGCCACTGTGTTTTCCGTAAAGATTCCGGAGAACACTGGCGTACCGTCGGAAGGGCAACCCGCACCGGTCAATGGCTGGCAGAGCGGGGACGAATACGGACGCAGACCCACGAGCGTAATACCACCGCCAGGCGCGGAAACCGGACCTGCCGGAATCGTCAAGCCCCCAGATCCCGCGTTGTACGGTATCGGAAGGCCACCGGCAGGAATGACCGTTCCGTTGGGAATGAAGTAGGAGCTGTCTTCTCCAAAGGGGCCACAGGTCGTTGAAGTTCCGCCTGGTCCCGTCAGGACGCCTGCGGGATTTGCCGTTGCAATTGCCGCCAAGCCGTTGCAAGTCGCCGGATTCCCCGGATTGATTTCATAGCTCGCCAGGAGGCGGTGCCCTTGCGATCCCACATATCCGATTTGAAAAAGAATATCTCCCGGGAGTTCCCGCTTGATGGTCAAGTTGTACTGGTCGGAATACTGCAGCCGTAGATTGGCGGGGAACTGCCCGAAGAAGGTCATCGGCCGGAACTGGGCCCAATTAATCGGTTGTCCACGCGGCGGATCAAGGATGCCGTTGAACGGATTGGGGAATACGCTTCCGCTCTGGTTGATGTACGGAGTCTCCAACAGCGGGTTGGAGATGAAATTACTCCCGCCGAAGGGAGGCTCAGCGCTGAACTGTTCCAGAACCAGCTGCTCGATTGGGTTGTAGAAAATGCCGAAGCCCGTGCTGATGCTGGTCTTGCCGGGGCCGCCTACCAACTTCCCCAGAACCCCCTCTTTCCAGCTCGGGCTCCAATTGAGGCCAAGACGCGGAGCAAAACCCTTGTAGTAGGTGTTCGTCAACCCGCTGGGCACGCTTGGGTCCCCCGGAAAGACTAGGCCCACCGGCGTGACTCCCGCGGTGTTGCAATCGGTCACGCTGCCGGCAACGTAGAGCGGGCTGGTGGCCGGTAGCGTGCACGGATAGATCGTTGACACCTCACCTGGCCGGAACGTTTGCACCTTCTTGCCGATATCCGTGAGGGGTGTGTTCATCTCCCAACGCAACCCGTAGTTCAGCGTCACATTCGGCCGGATCTTCCAGCTATCTTGAGCGAACAAATACAACGACGTGCTCCGCACCAGCTCATGCTGGGCAGAGCCCTGGAAATAGCTGTTGCCTATCCCGAGCAGATAGTTGGGATACGCATCGGAGAAACCTAGGTCGTTGCCGACGGGACCTGACGTGGACGACAGGAATTGCATGTCGCCATTCACGTCAAAATAGAGTAGTTGATCAAATTTTTGATAGCGCACGTCAGCCCCGAATTTCAGGCTGTGACTCCCGATGATCTTGCTGTAGTTGTCGCTGAACTGGAAGGTGTTGCCGATTTGGGGCAACTGCCCATTGAAATTGTTCCCGATCGTAAAGCCGCCACCCACGTCAATGAACGGAACTCCTTCTTTGGTGGGTCCCAAGCCCGAATGAATTCCGTAATCCGGGTTGGTGCCCAAAGCGGTTCCGCTGTCGGTAACCAAAGCCGTATCGGACGTTCCTGTGAAACAGAATGCCGACGCAGCTCCGCTGCCGCAGGAACTCTGAATCGCACCGACACGTGTTGGCGTGTCAAACTGAAGTTGACCTTCGCGGAAGTAGCTGAAGCGGAATTCATTCACCGAAGTCGAGCCGATGGTTGACGTGTGCGTCGCATTCAGCTGCTGTGTGCGCGTTGCATAGACCCCGGGGAAATTGCCGGTCGTGGCGCCGGACGCCTGGAACTTCGCAAAAGGGTCCAGGGTATTGTCATCGTCAAAGTAGTAGTAGACCGCGGTCTTTTGGTTGTTATTGAACGAATGATCGACCCTGATCTGGAATTGGTCGCCGCGATCGGTCTTGTTCGGCGTCACCTGAACGCCGCCGCTCCCTCCGGCGCCGGGCACATACTGCAGCAAGCTCACCGCCACCGGGTCGAAACACTGCGTTGGAATCTGGAAGTTAGGGAAAATCTTGCTGTAGAGCTGCGGACCTCCGCCGTTTATGACCGAAGTCAGCGCCGCGTTCGCGGGCGCGCTTAGATTGGCGCCGCAGCGGCTCTGTAGGACGTTGGCTACCGTCGCGTCGGTAAGAGACCCAGCGAAGCCCGGAACGCCGTTGGGATCCACAACGCCATTCGCAAGCCCTGGTCCCGAAAAATCTCCGTTGTTGAGTTCGGCCCCGGTCGGAACGTTGATCGGCTGAGAGACGATGCCCTGAACAATCCGGCGGCCCTCATACGAGCCGAAAAAGAAAGTCTTATCCTTCTTAATCGGTCCGCCAATCGTCCCGCCAAACTGGTTTTGCCGGAATTCCGGCTTCGGCGCCGGGAAAAATGTGAAGGGATGCGCATTCAGGACGTCGTTGCGGAAGAATTCGTAAAAGCTGCCATGAATCTGATTCGTGCCCGACTTCGTCACGACGTTGACGACGGAGCCTGAGTTCCTCCCGTATTCCGCGTCGAAGGTATTGGTGATCACGCGGAACTCTTCGATGCTGTCCGGCGAAGGCTCAATCGCCGGTAGGTTGGCAAACAGGTCGTTGCCGTCGCCCCCGTTCACCGAGTAGTTGTTGGAGCGGCCGCGCCCGCCGTTCACCGTCACTACCCCAGCTTTGTCGGAGCCGTAGAAAAGGTCGTTGCCAAGCTGCGATTGCACGCCGGGCTGTAATTGCAGCAACTGATATACGTCGCGCTGGTTCAGCGGCAACTGCGTCGAGGCCCGCTCGTTGACCACCGCACCCAGTTGCGTTGAGCTGGTGTCCACTACCGGCGGGGCGCCCGTCACTTCGACGGTTTCCGCCGTAGCGCCCAGTTGCAGCGCGATGTCCACGCTGATCACTTCGTTCAAATCCAGTGCGACGCCCTTGCGGACATATTTCTTGAAGCCTTGTTGGGTGACGTCGATCTCGTAGGTGCCGACGGGGACTTCGATGAACAGATATTCGCCGTTGGCGCCCGCGTCCACGTCGCGCATCACATTCGTCGCTTCGTTGATCAGCGTCACCTTGGCCCCGGCGATAGCAGCGCCGCTGGGATCGCTCACCGTGCCGCGGATGCGGCCGCCGGTGCTCTGTGCACCGGCGAACGGCGCAGCGATCAGGATTGTCAAAGCCACGATTGCCAGGGAAAGAATGCGCGAACCGCAGAGCGATACGCTCCGCCAACACGAAACATCTGCGTTCATGACCTCACCCCTCAGTGCGAAAAACCGATTACGATGCCTATTCTTCGATGTTGCTTGTGCCCCGGTAACCTTACTATAATCCCGCAAACTTAGAGAAAGCCGGGACTTGTGTCAAGCACAAAGAATCTATCAGACGAATGCGCGGGACGTACACCGCGGCCCATGCTGCGCATCGGTCAGGTCGCTCGCCGCATCGGTATTTCCTCCTCCGCGCTGCGCGCCTGGGAAGCGCTCGGCCTCGTCGCGCCACAGCGTACCGAAAGCCGCTACCGTCTTTACACCGAAGCCGACGTGCGGCTGCTGCAACGCGCTCTCTTTCTTCGCCGCGCCCGCGGCCTCAATCCGGCGGCCATCGTGCACGTCTTGAAGCGCCAGGGCCTCGTGTCCGCGCCGCCGGAAACCGCGGTGCTTCCCGGACAGCGTTTTCGCCGCCTGCGCGTTCGGCGCGGCCTCTCGCTTGCCCAAGTGGCGCGCGCCACGGACGTTTCCGTCGGCTTTCTCAGCGCACTCGAGCGCGGCCAAATGCGTTCGTCGGTAGCCACCCTGCGGCGCATTGCGCGTTTCTACCGCACGAATATCCTTTCTCTTTTTGAGGCTGCGGGCGAGAATCCCCGCCTCGTCCGTCCCGCGCAAAGAAAGATTCTCGAGACCTCCGCCGGCGTGCGCATGGAGTTGCTCGCCTGGGGACACACCGCCATGGAACCCCATCTCTTTCGCGTGAAGCCGAATGGCGGAAGCGGCGAATCCTACGCGCACGAAGGTGAAGAGTTCCTGTATATCCTGCGCGGCGAATTCGAGATTTGGCTCAGCAGCAAGGAGCACTATCGGCTGAAGACCGGCGATTCTTTGTACTTCGAAAGTTCGACCCCGCATCGCTGGAGAAATCCTGGGCGAACCGAGGCATGGTTGCTGTGGGTGAACACACCGCCGACATTTTGAGGGCCAAGTAGACGCAGGGGGAAGAATGAAACGTCGCACTTTACTCTTGGGAATCCTCGCGCTAGCGATGACGTGTGGCGCGTGTGGACAAAAACAAGAATCCTTGAGCTTGCTGGTGTGGGAAGGCTACGCCGATCCCTCCTTCGTGCACGCGTTCGAAGACGCCCATCATTGCAAAGTGGTTGCGTCGTACATGGGTTCCAGCGATGAGCTCGTCGCGAAGCTCCGCGGTGGCAGCGCCGCAAACTACGATGTGATTTCGCCCTCCAGCGACGTCGCCACGTCCATCGTGCACGCCGGGCTGGCCGCCCCTCTCGATCTAACGAAAATCCCTTCCTACAGCCAACTCTCGCCCAAGCTCCGCGATTCTCCGCTCGTCAAAGCCAACGGTCAGACCTACGGCGTGCCCTTCGTGTGGGGACCCAATCCGCTTCTCTACGACACCACGGCATTCGCGCAGCCGCCCGATTCTTGGAGCGTCTTCTGGGATCCCAAGTACAAAGGAAAAATCTCTCTTTGGGACGAGCTCTCCAGTATTTACATGTCCGCGCAAGTCCTTGGCTACGACAAGCCGGACCCGAGCCAACTCTACAACCTCAGCGACGCACAACTCGAAGCCGTTAAGAAGAAGCTGATCGAGCTCAAGCCCAACATCCGCAAGTATTGGTCAACCGGCGGCGAGCTCACCAATCTCTTTCAAAATCACGAAATCATCGCCGCCATGGGCTGGCCGCTGATGACCAACCAGCTCCGCAAGCTGAACTATCCGATCGGTGAAACGATTCCCAAAGAAAACACCACCGGTTGGATCGATCACCTGATGATCACCGCAGCCAGCGCCCACAAAGAACTCGCGCAAGCATTCCTGGAATACATGGTCGAGGCGCAAACGCAGAAGCTCGTCACCGATGTGACTCACTACACGCCCGCGAATCCCGGCACAGCGCAATTTCTCACGCCGGACGAGAAAAAAAGTCTCCACCTCGACGATCCCGACGCCTACATGAAGCGCATTTATTTCTGGCAAGACGTGTCACGCCGCCCGAAATACACCGAAATCTGGAACGAGGTCAAGAACGCGCAGTGACCTCCCCTGTTTCCATTTCGCCGCAGGATTCCGGCGTCTCTGCAAAGACGCTGCTGGAAGTGCGCGCCGTCGCCAAGCGTTTCGGCGCCCGCGAGGTCCTGAGGAGTCTCTCTCTCGGTATCGCTCTCGGCGAATTTCTCACTTTGCTCGGCGAAAGCGGCTCCGGCAAGACCACTCTCCTGCGCCTGATCGCCGGCTTCGAGCAACCCTCGTCCGGCGAAATCTGGATGAGCGGCGAGCGCCTCGACACCTTGCCGGCGTATAAGCGCCGCGTCAACACCGTCTTCCAGCATTACGCGCTTTTTCCTCATCTCAGTGTTCGCGAAAATGTCGCCTACGGCCTCCGCGTAAAGAACACGCCAAAACACGAAATCGGCGCTCGCGTCGACGAATCGCTACGCATGGTCAAAATGAACGAGTACGCCGAATCCTGGCCCGCGAAGCTGAGCGGCGGCCAGCAGCAGCGAGTCGCACTGGCGCGCGCTCTCATCAATCGCCCGCAGTTGTTGTTGCTGGACGAGCCGCTCTCCGCGCTCGACGCCAACCTGCGCAAGCAGATGCAAAGTGAGTTGAAGGCCCTCCAGCGCGAAATCGGAATCACCTTCCTCTTCGTCACCCACGACCAGGAAGAGGCCATGGCCCTTTCCGACCGCATCGCTCTGCTCCGCAACGGCGCACTCGAGCAAATCGCTGCGCCACGCGAGATCTATGCCCATCCCGCCACGGCGTACACCGCCCAGTTCATAGGGCAGACGAATCTGCTGCGCACAGACGTGCGCGGCGGCGTCGCCACCTGCGGCGCGCTCCGCTGGCAAATCTCCGCAGCCGATGGCCCCGCTCTCTACTCTCTTCGCCCGGAAGCCATTCGACTCGCCTCCGACGCGACGTCTTCCGCCAATACCGCGCGTTTCCGTGGCGCCATTCGCCAGCAGATCTACGGCGGCCCCAGCGAAATCCTCGAAATCGATTGTGCCGGTACGCCGATGCTGCGCGCTCGCATCCCTGCGCGCGGACCGCTCAGCGGCGAACACGATTTCGCCTTCTCCCCCGCGGACGCAATTCGCGTAAAGGAG
This sequence comes from uncultured Acidobacteriota bacterium, assembly GCA_963735525.1. Taxonomy (GTDB): domain Bacteria; phylum Acidobacteriota; class Terriglobia; order Acidiferrales; family UBA7541; genus Acidiferrum. The sequence goes on from CAVTLQ010000011.1 coordinate 69,343, forward strand.
TAGCGCAAGTCTTTAGCGACCTCGAAGGGAGCGTCCGTTCACGGATCACGGGCCACGGATCACGAGCCACGACCCCCATGTATTCTCGCGCCTACAAAACGATCGTCGCCGCACCACCCTTGCTCTGGGTAGGTCTCTTCCTTCTACTCCCGTACGGCCTGATGTTCGCCCACAGCTTCTGGATGGTCCGCGACGGTTTCCTCGTCCACCAGTGGAACCTCCAGAACTACCACGAGCTGGTTTCGAATCCTCTCTACGCCGAAGTCCTTTTCCGCACCATGCGCATCGCAGCGTCGGTAACTCTGTGTTCTGTGCTCCTCGGCTATCCGCTCGCCTTTTTCGTCTCTTTCCACACCGGTGCGCGCAAGGAGCTTCTCTACCAGCTTGTGATCGTTCCCCTGTGGGTCAGCTATCTCGTGCGCGGCTACGCGTGGAAAACCATCCTCGGCAGCGAGGGCGTGCTCAACGGTTTCCTGCAATATCTGCATCTCACGCAGCGAGCCCGTCAGCTTCTTCCTCTACAGCCCATTCGCCGTCGTGCTGATGCTCACGCACATCTATACTCCGTTCGTCTTCCTCCCGATTTACGCGGCGCTCGAGCACATTCCCCGGCCGCTCGTGGAAGCCTCCCAAGATCTCGGCGCCAGCCAACGCGCGACTTTCTTCAGAGTGATCCTCCCTTTATCAATGCCAGGCCTGGTCGCGGGCGCAACCTTCGCCTTCGTTTTGTCCCTCGGCGACTTCCTCGCTCCCCTGCTGGTTGGCGGCCCTTCTGGCACCATGATCGCAAACATCGTGCAAACCCTGTTCGGCGCGGCCTATGAGTGGCCTCTCGGCGCCGCTGTCTCCGTTTGCATCTTACTGATTACGGTGTCGCTCCTATCTCTCACCGAGCGTCTCGAAAAGCGTTGGTCCTTCAAATGAGCGCCGCCAGCTCAACCCGCCGCGCCCCCGTCCTGACGGTTTACGCCGCTTTGGTCTTCGCCTTCGTCTACCTGCCCATCGTCGTGCTGATCGTCTATTCCTTCAATCGTGACGGCGTCGGCGGTTTTCCTCCGCGGCATCTCACGCTCGATTGGTATCGCCAACTGTTCGCCGACGGCGCCATTTGGGACGCGGTCGAGAATAGCCTTCTCGTCGCCGCCGGCAGCGTCGCGCTTTCCCTCACGCTCGGCCTGCTCGCCGCACTCGCCCTGGACCGCGCCGCCTTTCCCGGCAAAGCCTTGTTCCGCCGCCTCGTCCTGCTGCCGCTAATCCTCCCCGGCATCATCACCGGACTGTCACTACTCATGTTCGCCGTCTTCGTAGGCATGCCGCTCAGTTTGTTTACCGTATTCCTGGGCCACGGCACCGCCCTAATCTCCGTCGCTACCACCGAGCTTTTCGCCGGCCTCCAAAAAATGGACCGCGCCCAGGAGGAAGCCTCGCTCGACCTCGGCGCAACCCCCTGGCAAACCTTCTGGCGCGTGACGCTGCCAAATCTCAAACTCTCTCTGATTGCTGCGGGACTCCTCATCTTCACCCTCTCAATGGATGAGATCGCCGTCACCTTTTTCCTGATCGGCCGCGACAACACTCTCCCCCTCGAAATCTGGGGCCGTCTGCGCCGCGGCATCACTCCGGAGATCAACGCGGTCTCCACGCTGATCTTCGCCGTTTCCGTCGCGCTGATCATCATTTGGTACCGCGTCCGCACCCGCGGCCTCGGCGCGGGAGCCCAAGATCTTCTCGAGCGGCCATAGGAGGCCCGATGTCGCAATCCCGCCGTGACTTCATCAAATTCGTCGTTGCCGGCTCCGTCGCCGCGGGCTGTCCCATCGATTCCTCCCTCATCGCCGCGCCCCGCCCGGCGGACCGTGCCCCCCTCGTTCAAGGCGAACACTTCGAAGTCTGCCACCAAGTGCGCGATGGCCATCAATTCGATCGCCCCGACGCCACTCGCAAAGCCGATATCGTCATCGTCGGTGGCGGCGTCGCAGGCCTGTCCGCCGCCTATTTCCTCCGCGGCAAGGATTTTCTCCTTCTCGAAAAAGAAGACCACTTCGGCGGCAATGCCTATCAGGAGGAATACGACGGCCAGCCCTTCTGCACCGGCTCCGCCTACGCTTACAAAGACGACGAAGGCGACCGGCTCGCCAAAGAAATCGGCCTGCAGCTTCTTCCCGTCAACAATCCCGACGCCACCATCGTCAACAACACCTTCGTCCCAGACACCTGGAACACCGGCATCGACCATTTGCCTTACCCGAAAGCCGTGCGCGACGCCTTCCGCAAATTCCGCGACGCCACCCTGAAAATAAATCTTCGCGAACGCATGCACCAGCTGGACTCCGAGCCTTTCACGAAATACACCGCCGGCTTCCCTCAGGAAATCGAGCAGTGGTGGGACGCCTACGGTGCATCCAGTTGGGGAGCCCTCACCGCCGATACCTCCGCCCTCGTCGGCGTCGCCGAGCTCCAGGACAAAGGTGTTCCCGATAGCCGTGTTATTCTTCCCGGCGGCCTGGGCTGCATCACCCACAAGCTCGTCGAGATCCTGCAACCTCAATACCAAGACTGCATGCTCGGCAACGCCACCGTTGTCGCCATCGTGCAAGACTCCGGCTCGGTCCGCGTCACTTATTTCCACCAAGGAAAGCTCACCACCGTCGCCGCAAAGGCCGCGCTGCTGTGCATCCCAAAATTCATTACCGCACGCCTGTTGCCCGGCCTGCCCTCGGAGCAAAAGGCCGCCATCTCTCGCATGCGCTATGCTCCCTATCCCGTCATCAACATGATCTTCGATAAGCCTGTTTACAATCGCGGCTACGACACCTATTGTCCCCGCCGCTCGTTCACCGACTTCATCGTCGCAGACTGGACCGTCCGCAACACCCCCAGCTACAAGCAGAAAAACAACATCCTCTCCTTCTACACCCCGCTCCGCGAAAACCAGCGCTATACGCTCCTCGACGAAGACTCCTGCAAATCCCTGGCCGCCCGCGTCCTCGCCGACTTCCAGAAATCGCTCCCCGAATTCAACGTTGATCCCCTCGAAGTCCGCATCTATCGCCGTGGACATCCGATGTTCATGCCCACACCCGGCCAATACACGCAAAATCGCCTCGTCGCCGCCCATCCCATGGACCGCATCTTCTTCGGCAATGCCGATTCCGGCGGCCCCGAGTCCCTCACCAGCGAAGCCGTACGCTTGTCTCGCGTCGGCGCAGAGTGGGCGGACCTGGTGCTCGCCGGCAAGCCAGGCGCAAGAGACCTAGCCGGGAAAGCCCTCGCCCCCACCGCCGATTGAACCGTCCGCGAGTTGCTATTGGGCGTGACTCTCCACGCCCGTGTCTCTTGTAGGGGTGCCCGCCGGCGGGCTGCGCTCTAGCCCGGCATGATCGCTCCGGCCCATCGCGCTTCCCCACCGCCCCAGGTACTAGAACTACCTCGTTAAGTTTACGCACCTCCCACCCCAACTCCCCTCCGCCGCCCTGCCCTCCAACGCCTCATCTCCTCCATAATCTGTGTTCCGTCTCTACGGGAGGGCACCATGGCCGGTGGCCTGGACGATTTCCAGAAATTTCGCGCCGACCTCAACGAGGAAATCCTGGCTTGCGGCCACCTGGGCGTGAAACGCTTCTTCGCCCTCGACCATCAGGCCTACGAGCCCGGCCCGCTCGGTACCAAGACGAAAGAGCTATTGGGACTAGTCGCCTCTACGGTGTTACGCTGTGACGACTGCATGACGTATCATCTGGTTCGCTGCGGTGAGGAAGGCTGGAACCGCGACGAAGTCGTCGACGCCCTGAACGTCGCCATGATCGTCGGCGGCTCCATCACCATTCCGCACGTGCGCCGCGCCTTCGCCCGCATGCGCGAAATCGACGGCCTGGTGCCCTGAGAGTCTGCAAGGCGGAAGCGCGCGTGCACCTGTAGCGGCCGCCTTCTGTTTACCCTGGGCCTCAAAGTGAGGCGGGCGCTTTTCGACACTAAGAATTAAGGACAACGACCCAGCATGGAAAGCACAGCAAGTCCCGCAGCCTCCCAAACAGAGACCCTCGCCATCCGCCTACGCAACCTCGCCATCGGCGCGCTCTTTGCCATCGTCCTTCTCGTGCCCAAGTTGCTGCGCATCCGGCGTGACCCGCGTTCCTGGACCGCCTTTCGCATTCTGCTGGGTATCGCCGGCGCCGCCCTGGTCGTCTTGCCCCTTGCGTTTTGGAACAGTTGGTTCGCCGCGATCGCCGGCCTGGCCATGTTCCTCACCGCCGCCCTTCTGCCTTCCGCGAAGCCCGATACCCAAACCGACGAAAAGGCCAAAGAACTCGGCGTGCTGGTCGTTGTGAATGGCGGCAAATACAATCCGGGAACGGGTCCCGCCTCCTGCGTGCAGCTTTTTGTCGGCGCCAACAACATTTGGGCGCTCAATTCGCACCTCCACCCGCTTCTGGTGATTCCCACGTCGGGGATTTCGTCGGTGCACGCTGAGGAAACTGCCTATGGGTGGGTAGTGCGAGTGCGCTGCATGGATCGCATCGGCGAATTTTTTTACACCGGGATTTTTGCCGAGCACCTCGCGCGCGTCGCCGAAAGCACCATTCGCAGCGTGATGCCCTCCTCGCTGCCGATTCTCCCGCGAAGCCGCGCCGCCGGCGCGTAGCCTTTTTTTTCGAAACTTTTCCCGATTAAAAACTCCCGATCGCACCGAACTGTGTCAAAATATCGCTATGGCCCGAGGTTGGGAAAGCAAAGACGTAGAAGCCCAGGTCGACGAGTCCACCGAACCCAAGAAATCCTCGTCCGGACACGAGCAGAAAACCCCTGAGCAACAGCTTCGAGAGCAAGCCGTCAAAGATCTGCAACTGTCTCGCATCCGCATCTCCAATGACCTGGCCTCCGCCACCAACGCCAACCACCGCAAATCCCTCGAAGCCGCCCTAGCCCACCTCGACAAAAAAATCTCCGAACTAAGCTAACCCTCGCGATACAGTCCTTTTTCTTCTTCCACCTTCTCTGTGTCTCTGCGGCAAATTCCCGCCGTTTCTTTCAACTGTCGACTGCATGCCCCGAGCCTCGAGGGGTCAACTATCGAATGAAATCCCCCGCCAACCCCCAAAAATCATTCACGTAGTAATGCGACACCACATTCCCGAACAAATAGCAGATCCCCTGGCACGGCGGAATGTCTCCGTACTTCTTCTTCCCCGACGCAAAGATCTTCTTCAGCGACCCGTCCCGCAAGAGATTCCCCGCCACCTTCCGCAGCGGCTCGCACGGGTAAAACACATCCCCATTCGGATACACCCGCGGGAACATCGTCGGATAACACTGGAAATCCCGAAACCTAAGCAGCGTCTCGATGGTCCGCGGCGTCCCGTTGATCGCCTGCTTCCCAGCGCGCCGCCTCGCGATGATCGTATCCACCAGCGCCTGATACTTCGGATTCCTCAGCAACGCCAGATTCGGCATCTTTTCCATCTGCGCCGACTGTGCCGCGAACACAAATCCTTGCTCCCCGCACCAATCCAGCAGCCGCTCGACCTCCGCGATGTTCCATTCCTCGATGACCGTGCTGATCGTGATGCGCCGCGGATCGCCCAGCCGCTCTTTCGCAAACGCCAGATTCTCCATCACTTTCGGCAACGCCGCCGGTTTGGATAGCGGGTTCGTCGGATCCGAATGCAGCGCATCCAAGCTCACCACCAGCCCCGTCACTCCGCGAAGAATACCCGGCTTGCGATCCAGCAGCGTCCCATTCGTGATCAGCAGCAGTGACCTGAATTTGCATCCGAACCGTGCCGCCATCACAATTTCTTCGATATCCGCCCGCAGCGTCGGCTCGCCGCCCGTAATCACAAGCGAGTCCGTCTCTCTCCGTATCCGCTTCAGCAATTGCAGCGTTCCCGCCGTCGGTAGCTCTTCGCTGAAAACGTCCGGCTCCTTTTGCGTGCAATAACTGCAAGCCAGATTGCATTTGTGCGTCACGTAAAAGGTCACCGCATAAGGCGCAACCACGTTCGTCCGCAACACATGCCGCCGCCACCCATTCCGAAAATAAAGCCCAAAATTCTTCGCCACAAACGGCGCCTGCCGCACCAACCCCCGCAGCAATTCCCGCTTCGACGGCCGCCGCTTATCCAGCGCGCTCACCGGCACAAAATTAGCCTTCGTTTCCGCTATCACTAGCCACCCAATCCAGCCTACACGCCACCCGCACCGAAGCCAAGCGTGTCCCCCACCCACGCCAAGCATGTCCCCGCCCACGCCAAGCATTGTAGGGGCGCAGCACCGCTGCGCCCCAGCTCGGCAACCAACCCTGCGTCTCGAGTCCCTGTAGCGGCCGCTTTCTGAAGCGGGCGCCTTTGGGTTTGACGTAGCCGTACGCCCGCGCCCCCTCGAAAGCTCTAGCCCCGACCGGCGAACAACTTCGGAGACTCTTTTTGGGTGGAACCAATTGGCTCTCCTTTCCGTATAAGCGATTATGGAAACGCTGCTGGCAGATGTCCGCCATTCCTTTCGCGTTCTGATCAAGAGTCCTGGCTTCACCATCGTCGCGGTCCTGGCCCTTGCGCTCGGCATCGGCGCGAACACGGCAATCTTTTCCGTGATTGACCGGGTTCTGCTGGCACCGCTGCCATACCCGGATTCGGAGAGGATCATGCGAGTCCAGCGTAGGTTCCCGGACGGCAACGGATCGTCGGTTTCCATCCCTAAATTCATGGCATGGCGAAAGAGCCGCACCTTTCAATCCATGGCAGCCTATGATTTCGGCAGTGTCAGCCTGAATCTGGGCACGAGCGACCGCCCCAATCCAGTCAATGGAATGCACGTCACCGCTAACTTCTTCAGTGTCTTTGGTGTCACGCCCCTTGTCGGGCGGACATTTTCTCCAGAAGAGGACCTGCCAAACGCGGGCAAGTTCGCCGTACTCACGTTCAACATGTGGAAGAACCGCCTGGGTGGGGACCACGACATTGTGGGTAAGACGATTACCCTCAGTGGTGAGCAGTATCTCGTGCTCGGGGTCTTGCCCGAAGACTACCAATCTGATCCACCCACCGATCTCTACCTTCCCGGGCAATTCGATCCTAACAGCACGAATCAGGGACACATCTATTACGTGGCCGGGCGGCTTCGCCCCGGCGCATCCATTGCATCGGCGCTGGCCGAGCTGGCGGTCATCGCCGATCAATTCCGTGCAGCCCACTCGGACATCATGGACAAGTCCGAGACCGTCGATGTGGTTCCGCTGCGGGTGGCCATTGGCGGCGAGGTCCGTTTCGCGCTTCTCATTCTGGCGGGCGCAGTCGCTTTCGTGCTGCTAATTGCTTGCGGAAATGTTGCCAGTCTGTTGCTGGCACGCGCGGCCGGACGGCAGAGAGAGATCGCGATTCGCACGGCGGTAGGCGCGAGCCGCGGACGCATCATCCGGCAACTTCTGACAGAAAGCATGCTGCTGGGTCTGGCTGGTGGCGTGGCAGGACTGATCTTGGGCGGCATCGGCGTTCGCTTGCTACTCGCGCTGAGTCCCGGGAACATTCCGCGTATCAACGCTCCCGAACATTCCCTGGGCGGATTGATGCTCCTCGATTGGCGCATACTCCTGTTTCTGTTTGGCATATCGCTTGCCACCGGTTTGCTGTTCGGGCTCTTTCCCGCGCTGCGCGTCTCTCGCTTCGACGTGAATGCGGTCCTGAAGGAATCCGGCGGCCGTTCCGGGACAGGATTCAAGCACAGCCGCGTTCGGGGACTGCTGGTGATCAGTGAGATTGCGCTCGCGGTCGTATTGCTCGCTGGCGCCGCGCTGATGATTCGCACGTTCGCCGGTTTGCGTTCAGTCAAACCGGGAATCGATCCTTCCAACGTGCTCACTCTGAGGACCGCGATTTCCGGGAGCCGTTACGGCAGTACGGTTCAAGTGGAGAACATGGTGCGGCAGGCAACGGACCGCATCCAAGCCTTGCCCGGTGTTCGCGTTGCCGGCTGCGCCGTCTCTTTACCGATGGACCAGGTGGGCATCGACTTGCCGTTCAGTATCGAGGGCCGAACACCGAAGATCAACGAAAAATGGGAGGGCGACGAGTACTGGCGGTTTGTTTCTCCCGGTTATTTCGAGGCCCTCAGCATTCCTCTTCTTCGCGGTCGCTATTTCACCCGCACCGATACGGGAAGTTCGGCCCATATAGTGATCGTCAACGAAGCGTTCGCTCGGAAGTATTGGCCGGACCAGGATCCCATCGGGCGACGTATGGTGGTCGGCAAGGGATTGGGCGCCGATTTCGACGAGCCGGCACGTCAAGTTGTGGGCATTGTCGGCAGCGTGACCGAGAGCGGGCTGGCCGGTGGAATGGTGCCCGTGATGTATGTTCCTCAAAGCCAGATTACAGACGGATTAACCAGACTCGGCGCCAGCCTGCTACCGTTGAGCTGGGTGATTCGAACCAACGGCGATCCGCTTTCCATGGCTTCCGCCGTCCGACATGAATTCGAGAGTCTGGATCCCCAGTTGGCGCCCTCGCATGTTGTCAACATGGATCGGGTGATTGCCGAGGCCAACGCGCGGCAGAACTTCAACACGCTGCTGCTTACCGTATTTGCCTCGATTGCATTGCTGCTTGCGGCAGTCGGAATCTACGGCCTGATGTCCTACGCCGTGGAGCAACGCATGCAGGAGATTGGAATCCGGATGGCGCTGGGAGCGGACCCGGGAAAAATCATGAGACTGGTCCTGGGGCAGGGTATGCGTCTGGCTATGGTTGGAACTGCTCTCGGTTTAGCCGGAGCATATGGCCTGACACGGCTGCTGGCGAAATTCCTGTTTGGCGTGAAACCGAGCGACCCGCTGGCATTTTCAATCGTCGCAGCGACTCTTATTGTGGTTACTTTATTGGCTGCCTTCGTTCCTACCAGAAAGGCAATGCGCGTGGACCCGATGGTGGCCCTTCGACAGGAATAGGCAGATTCCTCTGGCACTCGAACGGTTTTCTTGCCCTTGTACGATCACCCCCGGATGGTCGGCAAGGCGGAAGTTGGCAGGCTCCCTCGTTAACTTCCGGGTAGCCCGTAATCCTTCCAGAATTGGCGCCAGGCGCGGAGATCACTTCCTACAAGCCGACTTTTGGCACCTGACGGTGCTGAAGCGGGCAAAGCTGGTGCGGCATCGCCGCGAGGGACGCGAAACTCACTATCGCGCGCAGCCCGATGCGCTGGCGCCGATGGTGGACTGGCTGCCTCACTACGGTGCATTCTGGCACGCCGGCTGAAACCGTTGCCTGGGCCCCCCTGCCTGAATATACCTTGACACGTATATGCTCTGTGGCGTATACTAAGAGAATGGAATCTGTCTTCGAAATCATTGCGGAGCCCAACCGCCGCGCGATATTGAGCCTCCTGGTCTTGTCCCAACAGTCGGTTGGAGAGATCGAGAGTCGGCTTCGTATGACGCAGCCGACCGTGTCAAAGCACCTGCGAGTCCTGCGCGAGGCCGGATTCGTGGAATCCACGGTGGACGCACAGCGCCGCCTCTACCGGCTGAGACCTGAACCACTTCAGGAGATGGATGCCTGGCTGGCTCCGTTCCGCCGGTTCTGGTCCGCTCACGTGGATGCTCTCGAACGCCACCTCGACCGCATGGATCAGTCAACACCAATGAAAAGGAAGACAAGGAAAAGAAGACGCGGCTCAAACCGCGAACGCGACAAAGGAGAAAAGAAATGAAAATCAAAGTGACAAGCGTATACGTGGACGACCAAGACAAGGCTCTGCGCTTCTATACGGAGGTGCTGGGCTTTGCCAAGAAGACCGATTTCAGCCAGGGCCCATATCGCTGGCTGACCGTGGCCTCGTCCGAGGAGCCGGACGGCACGGAGCTGCAGCTGGCGCTGAACAACAACCCGGCAGCCAAAACATATCAGCAGGCGATTTTTCAACAGGGCCAGCCCGCGGCCATGTTCTTCACGGACGACGTCAAGGGCGACTACGAGCGGATCAAGGCCCGCGGCGCCGAGTTCACGATGCCGCCCACCGACGTGACCGGCTCGACCATTGCGATGCTGAAGGACACCTGCGGCAACCTCATTCAGCTTACCCAGCTGGCACGCTGGTAAGGCGCCCGCTAATAAGACGGATGATCAGCAGGAGGAGATAGATGACAGATCGCGCGCAGTACACACCGGGTCCGGCCAGCGGGGCGCAGATACGAAAGGACGGCGAGAAGTGGACGCTCATTCTCGTCCGAGAACTGCGCCACGCGCCGGGGAAGGTCTGGCAGGCGCTTACCGACCCAGCGCATCTGCGTGAATGGGCGCCCTTCGACGCCGACGGGAACCTGGGCACGGTTGGAACCACAGTGAAGCTCACCACGGTGGGTGCGCCCGCGCCGCGTGTTACCGAAACCACCGTGACGCGAGCCGACGCTCCTGAAGTGCTTGAGTACAAGTGGGGTGGCTTCGATATGCGGTGGGAACTCGAAGACTTGGGTGGCGGCACACGCCTGACGCTGTGGACCAACATTGGTCACCGCTTCATCTCCATGGGTGCTGCCGGGTGGCACATTTGTTTCGATGTGCTGGATCACCTTCTCAGCGGAACTCCGATTGGACGCATGGTTGGCCCCGACGCGATGAAGTTCGGCGGCTGGCAGCGGCTGAACGCGGAGTACGCCAAGCAGTTCGGTATTGAATCGCCCAACTGGCCGCCCAGGGCGGCTCAAGAGCCGTGAATCAATAGTGCGGTATCGCCAATAAAAGGAGGACAAATCATGAAAGAGGCCACCAAACGTTCGATTTTTCGCTGGATTCACATTATCTTTGGCATTCCGATAATCGGTTACATTTATGATTCGCCGACGGATACTCCAAACTACGCTTGGTCTATTCGGTATGTCTTGTTACCCGTATTGCTGATTTCAGGATTGTGGATGTGGAAAGGCCACGTGGTTCGACGACTTCTTTCGAAGAGAACGAAAACGGCACAAGAATTGGAGGCTTAAAGATCCAATGAATCCATCGGAACGTATTGACCAACTGATCGCCGGACTTACAGACTGGCGTGGCAAAACGCTCGCCAGCATCCGCAAGAGCATCCTTGAAGCCGACCGGGAGATCATCGAGGAATGGAAGTGGATGGGAAGCCCAGTGTGGTCTCGCGACGGAATGATCGCGGTCGGCAACGCCCACAAAGATAAGGTGAAGCTTACCTTTTCCCACGGGGCGATGCTCCCAGATCCTGACAAGCTCTTCAACGCGGGCCTGGGAGGCAACGCGTGGCGAGCCATCGATCTTTTCGAGGGCGATAAGATTAATGAGCGTGCTCTAAAAAATCTCGTCCGCGCCGCCATTGATTACAATCAGATCAAATTGAAGAGGAAAGCGCCTGCGGGTACTCGAGCGAAAGTACATAAAAGTAAAAAGTAATGAAACGCAGAATGTCTTCACTCATATGCGAGAAATCCGCGGCAAACATTCGCGCAAGATATCCGGCACTCGCCTGAAACGTGTGTCAGATGCCGGCGTACCAGGCATAGCCTCCTTCTGGAGATGCGGAGCCCAGTCCCTTACCGAAACCCTTCAGATTGTCGGTGACCGTCAGGTGGGTAAGGAATTTCACGTTCTTGTAGCCGAGCTGGCGAGGGAGCCGCAGGCGAAGCGGCCCGCCGTGGCCCACGGGAAGCTTGTCGCCATTCATCCCATAGGTCAGAAAAGTCTGCGGGTGCAATGCGTCGGCCATATCGATGCTTTCCCACGTGTCGGGTTCTATCGAGAAATAGACGACGTATCTGGCCTGCGGGAGGACTCCCACAACACCCAGAACGCGGGACAAAGGCACGCCGACCCATTCGGCGATATACGACCATCCCTCTTCACACTGCAGCATGGTGATCTGGGTGTGAGACGGGTGGCTCTTAAGCTGATCGAGCGAAAACGAGGCGGGCCGGACCACCATGCCGTTGACCGAGAGCCGCCAGTCAGCGAACCCTCCGGCCTGAAGGCGCTTGAACTCGTCAGTCAGAGGCTCGATTTCGTTGGCGAATGGAGGCTCCGAAATCTGGCTGCTAGAGAATTCACGCGCTAAAGAGTGCTTGGTCAGCAGCCGCTGCGAAGCATAGGTCAGCGTTTCGCCGAGGCCGTAGATGCCGCCGTGATCGGGCGGCACCAGTCCATACTTTTGCGCAATGCGGGCTGCCACGCCCACGCCTGAGACGCCGGCCGTGGCCGCGAGACCGGTTGTGATCAATTTTCGGCGTGACAGTTTGCGGCTTGAAAGATCGCTCATGTGCGCTCCAAGTGTGTAGCGGCGCGGCCTGTGATCATCGCGCGCATGCGGCTTTTGAATCCTGCAAGACAAACCATCACGACATGGACGAGCAGGAAGAGCACCAGAGCCAGGGAGACGAAGAAGTGAAGCGTGCGTGCCGATTGCTGGCCGCCTAACACGTTGACGCTCGCCGGAAACGCCGAAACGAAGGCGGGAGACATCGCCAGGCCCGTCCAGATTACTAAGGGAAACAGCATGAAGATCACGAACAGATAGGTAATCCGCTGGAGCACGTTGTACGACCAAGCCTCTGCCTCACCCGGCCGCTCGAAGCGCAAATGTTTAGCGATCCCGCTTGAGAATTCCCGCCATGAAAGATCGGCCCCTCGCGGAAGCAAGTTTCTCCGGAAATGCCCGGTAAATAGGCCCCGGATTAAGTACAGTAATCCGGTAAATACCACTACCCAAGCGGCTTGAAAGTGGAGATAGCGGCTCCAGCCGTTCTGGTCCGGCAGCACGTACGCGTAGCCGGTCGGCACCAATTTCCTCGAGGCAGGCATCGGAAGTTTGAACAACGGTCGCGTCAAATCGTTGCCAGTTTCGCCCCAATGGAACCGTGGGTGAGAGATGACAATTTCAGCTCCGCTGACGAGCAGGGCAAAAAAACACAAGGTCGTGATCCAGTGAGTAACGCGGACGAGGGCAGAGTGCCGCGAAGTAGCCGTGGTCGCGGAGACGGCCGAAGCAGAAACCGGAACGCAAGCGGAATCGCCCACCGGGGAATCGTATCACGTGCCGCGCATATTGCGAACGCTGGGCTAAACGCGCGGACGTCGGCTAGTAACGACAAACGCGCTTGTATCCACGAATGGAGTAGTTCCGGGATGGTCGGCAACTCGGAAGTTGGCAGGCTCCCTCGTTAACTTCCGGGTAGCCCGTCATTCGCCCAGAATTGGGTCGGACCATACCGAGTCGAATCAAAAGGAATTCCCTCCAACCGGAGTTCTAGCCCGTGGGCCAGCCGACTGATCTCTAGATCATAGAAGCGAACGCGCTTATCCTTCGCTCGGAGGGAGGGGCCACTGAGAAGAGTGCTTTACAGGCCGTTTGCGAACAGGCGGCGGATTACGAGCTCAGGGCACGCGCACAACTACCACTGTGGCGTCATCGGTCTGGTGTCCTTGGGAAAAATCGTCCATGGATGTGAAGATGGCGTGGACAATGTCGTCAGTGCATTGTGCATCTCTTTCGGCCGCTGCCTTGCGGAGGCTCTCTGCTCCCCGACTGTTGGGCCGGCATGCTGCATAAACCGTTCCTGCACATCGCAGGCCGTCGCCCAATCTCGGCTTACATCCAGAACTACCGTGTCGCTCGTCATCTTCGCACCTCTGTCAGGAAGTCGATCCTTGCAGTGCGAAAATCGACATCAAACTGGCCACGATTTTTGTTGAAAATTTGTTGTCGCGGGATGTCGAGGATCTCTTGCCTGCTCCGACTACTGTATGAAAGGGCGGCAACTATCGCCAAAACGACCCAATTGAGAGGAGCATAAAGCACATGAAATACATTTTGCTGATGACTGGTACGAAGGCAGGTGTCGACACCTATCTTGCATGGTCCAAGAAGGACATCGATGCGCACATGACGGTCCTCATGAGCATCAACAAGGAGTTGACCGAATCTGGAGAGTTTCTTGGTACGGAAGGCTTGGCTGGCCCGGATCAGGCCAAAGTCGTGCGCGGGCAAAAAGCCGGCATGCCGGTGACTGACGGCATCTTCCCCGAAGCCAAAGAGTTTCTGCTCGGCTACTGGATCGTTGACGTCAAGACTCCCGAGCGAGCTTATGACATCGCTTCACGGATTTCGGTGGCCCCAGGCCCCGGCGGAATTCCCACGAACATGTCAATCGAAGTCCGGCAGATAGTGAGCCATTCCCCCAAATCATCATAACGCCGTGTCGAAAGCGCTTCGCTGCTTCGACGACTACACCATGAAAACGCACCAACCGGGTGCCAGAATCGAAAGGAGCGAAAAAGAGATGAAATACATTCTGATGATGAACGGCACGAAGGCCAATTTTGGCGAGTACGCCAAATGGTCGAAGCAGGATATGGAGGCGAACGTCGCATTCATGCGCGCTTTCAGCAAGCAACTCAAGGACGAAGGCGTATACGTTGCTACGGAAGGCCTGGGCTGGCCCGACCAGGCCAAGCTCGTTCGCGCAGGCAAGGACGGCACGCCGATTACGGACGGAGTCTTCCCGGAGTCTAAAGAGTTTCTCGCCGGATACTGGATCGTTGACGTCGAGAGCCCGGAGCAGGCGTACAAGATCGCGGCGCGGGCTTCGGCCGCGCCTGGGCCCGGAGGGAAGCCGGGGAACATGCCTATCGAGGTGCGTCAAGTGCTGGGTAGTCATTCCGATTTGGGGCTGTGAGATTCTGGACGAGAACCTCCGGTGATGGCACAGCCCTTAGATCCTCCGATCGAGCACTTGTTGCGGGAATTGACGCCGCAGGTGCTCGGCATCGTTGTCCGGAGATTCCGCGACTTCGCGGCTGCGGAGGACGCCGTGCAGGAGGCATCGCTCGCTGCAGCGACGCAGTGGCCGCGCGATGGCCTGCCGGAAAATCCGCGCGCTTGGCTGACGCAAGTCGCCTTTCGTCGCATGACCGACCACATTCGCAGTGAATCAGCCCGCCGCCGTCGCGAAAGTGAAGCAGCGCTCGAGATGGAACAACTCGCGCCTCCGGTCGATGCCGCTCGCGAATCGGATCAGGACGACACACTCATCCTGCTTTTCATGTGCTGCCACCCTGCATTGACTCCGGCTTCGGCGATTGCGCTGACGTTGCGCGCGGTGGGTGGCTTGACCACGGCGGAGATCGCCCACGCTTTTCTTGTTCCCGAACCAACCATGGCCCAGCGGATCAGCCGGGCCAAGCAAAGCATCCAGGACTCCAGCATTCCGTTCCAACTGCCGACTACCGAGGAGCGAGCGCAGCGCCTGCGCGCTGTTCTACACGTGCTGTACCTCATTTTCAACGAAGGCTACACGAGCAGCGCCGGGACCCCATCTGCACCGAGCCGACCTGTCACGTGAGGCGGTGCGTCTGACTCGGATCCTCCACCAACTGCAACCGGACGACACGGAGGTCGCTGGATTGCTCGCGCTCATGTTGCTGACCGACGCTCGCCGTCTCGCGCGAACAGGCGCCGAGGCCGAGTTGATTCCGCTTGCGCAGCAAGACAGGGCGCTCTGGGATCGGCAACAGATCGCCGAGGGAGTCGCGCTCCTCTCGGCCACGTTACCTAAGGGCGCCGTCGGCCCATACCAATTGCAAGCGGCCATCGCCGCCGTTCACGACGAGGCCGCCCGAGTCGAGGACACCGATTGGCCGCAGATCTTGGCGCTTTACGATCTGCTCAAGCGCATGTCCGACAACCCAATGGTCGCGTTGAATCGCGCCATCGCCGCGGCGATGGTGCACGGCGCAATGAAGGGCTTGGAGCTGCTGGACGCCCTCAAAACGGATGCCCGCCTCGCTGATCATCACCGCTTGGACGCTGTTCGAGCACATCTGCTGGAACTCGCGGGGGACCGCGAAGCCGCAGTCCGGCACTACCGGGCAGCGGCGGCCAAGACAGCGAACTTGCCGGAGCGCAACTACCTTCTCACGCAGGCCGCGCGACTCTCTAGCGAACTCGGACCAACGAAGGAACAGGAATGAAACTAAGCCGCCTTCCGGGCCGCAGCTCTTGCCTAACGGCATAGTGTAGAACGGTGTCGCTTACATCCAGGATGGTCGGCAACTCGAAATATTTGTGCGATCAGGTCTCCTGGCATTACTTCCGAATTGCTCGTAAATCGGAAGCTGACTGCCAATAGCTGTCCGATTTCGCGACGGCTTCTTCCCGTAACCGGACATTGGGGGGGCACATCTCGGCTGTCTGTAAACCACTAAGTGCAGCTGGTACAAGGGGTTATAACGGAGGAAGGTGGGAATAGCAGGTGCCCTAAGTTCACCGGTATTCAGGGGAGCGCAGCCATGCAAACGCTTTGGCAGGACTTACGGTTCGCGGTTCGTATGCTCAAGAAGAATCCCGGATTCACGATCGTCGCCGTGCTGACGCTGGCCGTAGCCATCGGCGCAAACGCCGTCGTCTTTAGCGTGATGAATGGGCTGTTCCTGCGCGCACTGAATGTGCCCCAGCCGGAAAGCCTCTACACACTGGAGCATGGAAGCGACAGGGACCCAGGTGAGTCGTACCCCGATTATCTCGATCTGCGCGATGGCAACCGCAGCTTTGATAGCCTCATCGCGTCTAACATCAACCAGGTCTCTCTGGACACCGGCAAGAACCCGTCCCGTGCATGGGTTTACGAAGTAAGCGCCAACTACTTCGATGCGTTAGGCATTCAGCCCTACCTTGGTCGCCTCATTCACCCCTCCGACGAGCATGCTCCGTATATCGTGCTTACCCACGCGTATTGGCACGCTCATTTTCAGGACGATCGTAGCGTCGTGGGCCGCGTTCTCCGTCTCAACAGCCATCCTTATAGCGTCGTCGGTGTAACCCCGCCCGGGTTTCGCGGGACGGTGTTGATCTTCTCGGCCGATTTTTTTGTGCCCATCGTCAACCAGCAACAGGACGACGCAGCGGATCTCTCGAAAGCGCGCGGAAATCGTTGGATTAGCGAGGTGCTTGGACACGTGAAGGCGGGCGTTACTCCAGCGCAGGCGGTTGCCGACCTGAACTCGATTGGTTCTGCTCTCGAAAAGAGCTATCCCAAAGAGGATGCTCAGATGAGCTTCAGTTTGGAGCGTTCAGGCCTTCCCGGTGGCGGTTTTGGCGCCGCCCTTCAGGCGTTCCTCGGCGGATTGATGCTGCTCGCGGGACTGATTCTCCTGGCCGCCTGCGCCAATCTGGGCAGCCTCTTTGCCGCGCGCGCTGCGGACCGCTCACGCGAAGTCGCTCTGCGCCTCGCCCTAGGCGCAGGCCGCACACGCATTCTGCGGCAGCTATTCACCGAAGCTCTGCTGATTTCACTCATGGGAGGCGCTGCCGGACTTTGGGGCAGCGTAGGGCTTCTGCGCTGGTTGGCCGTGTGGCAGCCGTTTCCCCAATACCCAATCAGTATGCCGGTGAATCCGGACGCAACCGTTTATGGAGTCGCATTGCTCTTGAGTGTAGTCAGCGGATTTCTCTTCGGCGCGGTTCCCGTCAAGCAGGTGCTTCGCACCGATCCTTATCAGGTCATCAAGTCGGGATCCACCGGCTCGGTGGGGCGCCGGCTTACCGTCCGCGACCTGTTGCTCGGCGCACAGATCGCGATCTGCGCGGTGCTTGTCACCTCTTCCATGGTTGCCGTCCGCGGACTGGCTCGCTCGCTGCACAGCAATTTCGGTTTTGAGCCGCGCGACGCGATGCTCGTTGACATCGATTTGAATATGGCCGGTTATAAACCCGATCGCGTGCCCGCAATGCAAAAGCGTATGCTCGACGCCATGGCCTCGATTTCTGGCGTAAAGTCCGTAGGCTTGGTCAACCAACCTCCATTACAACCCGCCTGTTGCAGCGAGGCGAATATCTTTAACGACAAAACAGCCGATCTCAGGCCAACCAATGCCGCAGCTCACGTGATTATGCTCAGCATCTCTCCCGAATATCTCCAGGCGGCAGGCACGCCTTTATTGGCCGGCAGAGACCTGACATGGCACGACGACAAGAATGCGCCGCGCGTCGCCGTGGTGAACCGGCTATTTGCTAGCAGAATGTTCGGCTCCGCCACAAACGCGCTCGGCGGATATTACAAACTGGACGATGGAACGCGCATCCAGGTGGTAGGTATCGTCGAAGACGGAAAATACAGTCCTAACATTACCGAAGATCCTCGGCTCGCGATGTTTCTGCCCATTTTGCAATCACCCTCCACCGAGACGTGGCTGGTTCTCCGCTCGAGCGCCAATTCCCGCCAACTGGCCGCAGCCATAAGAACTAAACTCCGCGACCTAGACGCTGGGCTGCCGACTTTCGTCCAAACATGGAACGAAGCCATGGACGGAGCTCTGTTTCCTTCACGCATGGCGGCTCTTTCCCTGGGCGTACTGGGCGCGATGGGAGCGATCTTGTCGGTAACTGGCATTTTTGGATTGGCTGCGTATTCCGTCAGCAAACGCCTGCGGGAGTTGGGAATTCGTATGGCACTCGGAGCGCAGCGCAAGGAAGTGTTAAAGGCAGCATTGGGACGCGCATTCAAATTGCTAGCCTACGGTTCAGTAGCCGGATTGCTCCTCGGTATTCTGGCCGGCCGGGTGCTCGCCTTTATCGTGTATCAAGCATCTCCCCGCGACCCACTGGTATTGGTCGGTAGCGTTCTGGCAATGTCGTTACTGGGGCTAGTAGCCACGTGGATTCCAGCGCAACGCGCGCTCTCCATCGATCCCGCGATCCTGCTGCGCGAGGAGTGAACTACCGGGCACGGATTGGAATAGGTTCTTCGACTCCCAGACGAAAGCTGCGCATCTCGACTTACGTTCTCGTCGGAGTTGTTGCCAAGACGCCATCCGACTATTGAGGCGTTCTGGAGTCAAAAATTTCCGTGTTCCGGCCGGTTTGTCG
>CAVTLQ010000012.1:0-628758 GCA_963735525.1 uncultured Acidobacteriota bacterium
GGGGTGGTGTAGCCGCGGAAATGTGATGTACTTGAGTATCTGATCCGACGAAGCCACAATCTGGAGCACGTGGACCGTGGCGTGATGGCCCGCTACGATGTCGTCTGATCACACCGTCGCGGGAGATGACAATCGGGATGTCATCTCGATCGAGGCGTTTAGGTGTCTACTAGATTGGGGCAGGTTCAAGGCTTCTCGTCGCCTTCTGTGAACTTGGCGCAGGAGTGACAGCATGGCAAAACTCGTCTTTGGCATGATGCAATCGCTCGATGGCTATGTTGCCGGTGTCGCCGGTGGACCACAATTACCGGCCCCTGGCGATCAGCTCCATCGCCACTTCAACGACCTTGTCCGGGCCCTCGCCGGCATTGTTTACGGTCGGCGCATGTATGAAGTGATGCGCTACTGGGACGACGATCAACCCGACTGGAACGCCGTCGAGCGCGACTTCGCGATGGCGTGGCGCGGCAAGCCGAAGTGGGTCGCCTCACGCACGCTCAAGGATGTCGGTCCCAACGCCACGCTGATCCGCGACGACGCCAGCGCGTTCGTGCGCAAACTGAAGGAAGAAATCAGTGGCGAGATCGACGTCGCCGGACCCGAACTAGCCGGCAGCCTTACCGCCTCCGGCCTCATCGACGAGTATCGTCTCTACTTCCGCCCCTTCGTCCTCGGCCGTGGCAAACCGTACTTTGCCGGTCCACTGCCGGCACTTCACCTCGTTGGCACGGAACCCGTTGGTGAAGACGCGGTGAGGCTGATATACGCCACTGTGCGTCGCGCGTCGCGCGTCGCCGCTACAACTGGCCGGGGTAGTAGCGAATCCGACGGGTGACGCGCCAGTGATCGCGCGGCACAGAACTACCCATAGCCCCTTAAGATCAGCCGGTGAATCTCAGCTCGATCCCGCCACTTGCGATCGGCACCAGCGACGGAGGCATTTGTCACGCAAATGGGACTTCTTGGGGAGCCTTACCTACTAACCCGGCTACACCACCCCGGGTATAGAGAGAAAGCGGCGTTCCACTTCCTCCCCCTGACCCCTAGGAATCACATTTCCTAATCAACATGGGGCGAGTTGTCGGCCAGAATGGGCGCTGGGCTACGGGTTCATCTATCAACGACATATCGCTCGGCGCACGCCGCTGAGAGATGGTGGCTCACTTCAAGGACCACCACCACGAGGAACCGTAAATCGCGATTGCTTCGCCCGGCCAGGAAAGCTTGTCCCACATCGCTCGCTTGGGATTCCCCCCAAACTTCGAAGCCTCATTCAGCTGCTTATACACCCGTTCTGTAATGAACGACCGGTAGCCCGTCTGGCGCACTGTGCAGAGCTTCGCCGCATAGTTGGCGGCTGGCCCCACCCATACCAGATCGTTCGACCCGCGTATTCCCGTCCGCGCAACAAATAGCGGGCCCATATCAATACCCGTGACGTGGCTCACTTGGTACGGAGTATTTGGATACTGCGTCTTTATCGCGGGGTTGACGATCTTCTGTACAGCCCAATTGATCTGGAGCGCAGCCTTGGCGGCGTCGCTCCTTTTCGCATTCCCGATAAACACGGCCATAAGCCGAGCTGCGAAGCTCTCAGGCGTGCGGCTTCATGACTTGAGGCATACCTTCGCCTCAGCGGCCGTTGAGGGCGGCACGCCGCTGTACAGGACTGGCGCGCTGCTTGGCCATACGGACAAAAAAAGCACGGCGCGCGGGGCCCCGAGTCGTATCACGACCCGTTCGCGCATCCAATGATCGCCGAGGCACTTACTCATACCGAAATCCTCAATCCTCTCACTGCTCAAAGGCTTGCGGCGGTTGCCGTCGAATTGCGAGACGTACAGCTGCTGATGGAGACTCGCAGGGACGCACGGCGTGCCGAGCTTGAGTTTCTGAGCCGAGTTGATATCGAGAGTGTACGATCGCGCTATGGCAACGACGGCCCTGCTTTGACGGCAATCCGTGAGGTGATCAGGTCGCTGGATTTCCCAATCCGAGCCCGGGCCGGATGGGCATACAATAGGATTCCGGATCTCGTTGATGCCCTTCGCGACCTTGAGGACGGACAAATGCCGCCCGTTGATCCGACCTTGCCTGCCACGCCCGATAGTCTACCGCGACTCGTGCCCGATCCATTTCCGCGCCCGGCGACGGCTTCGGGGGTCGTTGGTGCTTAGTCGTCCACCGGCTAGTTGGTTAGTAGTTAACGCCCCTCGGAAAGTCCCATTTGCGTGACAGAACCGTGGGTCGGTAGTTGGGGCCAGCCTATCTAGCCCTCCACGGAGCTCGGCGTCACGTCTGAGCGGGCGCGCGAAGCAATCGACCGAATCATTGAGTGAGACGAAAGCAGTCTTTCGTCGACGCTGTTGAGGCCCTGACTGAGTGTGACCATGAATCGCATGCAAGCCTGGCTAGTGCGCGCGGCTGAAGAACTTGGACTACGTGTTGAGATTGGGTATAACGTGACCCTCTCCGACGGCAGGACATTGACCTCCGAGGCACTATTCCCTGAGTTAGGAAGCCCTCTTGGAATGCTGGTGTTCTGTTCAGGGAGATGCAGTTGATCGCAACGCAAGCCGCGACCTAGTTTCGCAGGGTTTTGGCTATAGCTCGTTCGGGGAACCACTGCCGGGCAATGTTTTCGACATCGACAGCTACAGAGAGATGTTTGCCGATTGGGGCTGGGCTAGTAATCCGGGGAACAAGCCACCGTGGATGGCTTAGTCGAGCGTCCGCAATTGCGTGACATGGTCGCCTCTTCGGGGAGGCGCACCACGGCGTCGGCGAAGCGAACGGACCAGACCTGATTGTGGTTCTGTGCCTCAACTGCCTGAACACCGATCGCGTCGACCGCGTCACCCGCGAGCTGATTGGTCTCCGCTGCGAGAATGTCGACAATGCCGCATGGGTCAATTCTTAGGCTCGATCTGGGGCCGCTTGGGCATCGTGCAACCGATGGGCCCCAGGACCGGCCGCACGGGTGGCGACACCTAACCGTGGAATCGCCCTGGCGTCTCGAAGACGAGCAGTACGTAATCTGTGACTGGAATTTCCCTGGTGGCAAAGACGGCGATATTGCGCGGCTTGCTAGCACTCTCGTTGGCCACCACGTGGTTCAAGCGACCGCAGTGGCCCCCGGATTCGATCTAGACCTGCGGTTCTCGGGCGGCCTGCGCTTGGTCGTATTCGCCGACAGTGACGACGTTCGACAGGATGCTTGGATGATCCTCGGGACCGACGACTTGACTCTCAGCGTGGGGCCAGCCTTCGAATAAGCTCCGCCAGGCGAGGTGTCACGCAAATGGGACTTCTGGAGGCCCCTTAACTACTAACCCGGCTACACCACCCCGCGACCCTTGAGCTCGAGGTAGCGGTTGACGACAGCTGCCGTCATGGCTTGCGGTCGCACGTCGATCACCGAGACGCCGGCCTGCCGCATCCGCTCCAGCGCTTCGTCGCGCGCCGACAACAGCTCCTCGGCCGCCGCCCGCTCGTAGACGGCGGTCGTCGACCGGCCGCCGCCGGCCGTCGCCGCCGACACCAAGGCCTCGTTGCGGAGCGCCACGACCACCGGCAGATGGCGACGCGCACCCCGCGTGGTGTGCGCGATCAAGGACTGCGATGCGCGCGGATCGATCACGTCGGTGTAGAACACGATCAGCGAGCGCTTTCGCTGACGCGCGTCCAACAACTGGAACGCCGCCGCGTAGTCGGGCTCGGCCATCGTCGCCCGCAAGGGGATCAGCGCCGCCCGCAGGGAGCGTAAGGCTTCGGCGCCCCGCGCCGGCGTCACCCACGCCCGCACCTGATCATCGAAGGCCAACAGCCCCACATGGTCGCCCGACCCGGCCGCCACGTCGGCCAGGACCAGCGCCGACGACAGCGCATACTCGAACCGCGGCAGCTCGCCCGCGAGCTGGGTCATGAGCCGCCCACAGTCGATCACGATCATCACGGTCTGACCCTGCTCGACGGAATACTCCCGGCTGATCAGCACCTGTCGGCGCGCCGACGCCTTCCAATCGATGAACCGCGGGTCGTCGCCCACGGCGTACTCACGGAGACCAGCGAAGCTCGTGCCCTCGCCCCGACGGCGCAGCACCCGCACCCCGGCGTCCCGCAACCGATGCTGCAGCGCTAGCAGCCGGTAGCGGCGCACGTTGGCGATCGACGGCGCCACCAGTACCCGATCGTCCAGCGGGTACCGGATCGTCCGCGCCACCAACCCCAGCGGACCCATGACCCGCAACGCGACCGGACCGAGCGGCCATTCCCCGCGCTCCCGCCCGATGACGGCGAACGGCAGCGCCTCGGTCGCCTCCGGCGCCACCGCGAAGGGCTGCGGGCCCGGGATCACGCGCCGCACTCCGACCGGCAGCGCGTCGTAGAGCGCGCCGCCGACCCGGCGCGGCCACCGCGAGATGATCCGGTAGTGCCCGGCGACCACATCCTCCACGCCCACCGACGGTGCCAGGTCACGCTCCACCACCAGCTCCCCCCCCCGGCGTCCCGGGATCAGCGCGGCATCCAATGCGATGAGCACCGCCATCACCACAATGGCGGCGACCGCGGCCGACGACGCCAATCGATCGGGCACGCCGGGCACCACCGGCAGCACCCACAGTGGTGCGGTCACGGCCACGACCACGGCCAGCCGGCGCGTCGGTGCGAACATCAGCCGCGAGGCACGGTCAGACCGACGCCGTCGCTCGGCGCGTGATCGCCACGCCCGACCACCGGGTCGGCCAGCCATCCGGTCACTGCGGTGCGCGCACGCGGGTCAGCACTTCCTGTATCACGTCGTCGGCGGTCCGGCCTTCGACTTCGAGCTGCGGGGCGACGATGATGCGGTGGCGGAGCACCGCGGGCGCCAGATCCTTCACGTCGTCGGGAGTCGCGAAGTCGCGGCCGGCGAGCAGCGCCGCGCCCCGCGCCGCCTGGAACAGCGCCACAATGGCCCGCGGGGAGCCGCCCAACGTCAGCCCGGTGTCTTCGCGCGTGGCCCGCACGATGTCGGTCACGTACTCGCGGACTTCGGGCGCCACCTTCACGGCGTCCACGGCTGCGCGCAGGTCTCGGCAACCGGAGGCATCCAACACCGGCGTGATGGGCCGGGCGCTGAGCCGATCGGCGTCGAAGCCGTCTGCATAGTGCGCCAGCATCTCCAGCTCGGATTCCTTGGCGGGGTACGGCACTTTGATCTTCAGCAGGAATCGGTCGAGCTGCGCTTCCGGCAGCGGATAGGTGCCCTCGTACTCGATCGGGTTCTGGGTCGCGAACACGGTGAACAGCGCGTCCAGGCGGCCGAGCGATCGCCGTCGGTGGTCACTTGCCGCTCCTGCATCGCTTCCAGCAGGGCGGCCTGGGTCTTGGCCGGCGCGCGGTTGATCTCGTCGGCCAGCAGCAGATCGGTGAACACGGGCCCGGGATGAAACTCGAAGTCGCGGCCGGCGTCACGCAGCATGCTCGACACCGGTGATGTCGGCGGGCATGAGATCGGGCGTGAACTGGATGCGACCGAACCGGGCGCCCAGGACTTCGGCCAGGGTCCGCACGAGCAGGGTCTTGGCCGTGCCGGGCACGCCCTCCAGCAACACGTGCCCGCGGGCCAGAAAGGCTACGACGGCTTCCTCGATCACCGGATCCTGTCCCACCACCCGCGTCGCCACGGCGTCGCGGATGCGGTGGAGCGTCTCGGCGACTTGCTCGGCGGTCATCGGTGGTGGATCAGCCACGGCTGGGCCTCACGTCTTGAGGGAAGGAAAGACACGATCAATACGGTCAACGGAGTCCGCGACCGCAACCAAGTCGGGCGCCGCCACGGCGCGGCGTTCGGCGTCGAGAATGCGGGATGCGTCGGCCGCGACTTCGGGGTGACTGGCCGAGATCGCGCCGAGGAACCGTTCGTCGGGGTCACCGGCCCCGCCTCCTCTGGCCCGCGGCGACGCCGACCACGCCCCATGCCCATGGCGCCGCCGGAGTCCAAGGGCCAGGCGCCGCACGGCGGTTCGCGTGGCGCCAATGCGCTCGTAGGCGCGAGCCAGCGCGCCGACGTGCTCGAGCGCCGACCGCCGCTCGATGCGCGCCAGGCTCCGCGGCGCGATCGGCCGGACGGCCACCGCGGCGAGCAGCACGAGCGCGGCAACCACGACTTGGGCCAGCGCGCGACCGGGCGCCGTAACGGTCAGGAAGCGCCAGGCTGCGCCCCACGTGCCGGGCTGGTCTCCGAACGCCTGATGATATTCGTCGAAGACGAGCGGCGGCCGCCGCCCGCTGGACACCCAGTCGAGCGCCGCGACCATGCGCGTGCCGATACCCCAGCGGCACACGCGCACCACATCGTTGCGCAGCAGGTCGGCGTCGGACAGCACGGCCACACGGCCCCGTCCCAGTGCGAAGCCGAACGCTGCGGGGGCGCGCCGCGGCGTGCCGAGCGTACCAAGCGTACCACGCGTACCAATGGTTGTGCCCGGCAGCTCGACGGTGACGAACATCGTGGTATCACTCGGCGGCGCCCCGTGGGGCAGCAGTCGATACAGGTGGACGCCGTTGTCAAACCAGGTGATCAGGCTCACGCCACGCTCGCGGCGGCAGTCCTCGGATCCTGCCACCGGCAGCGGTGTCATCGCGTATCCGGAGTCGGAGCGGCGCACGTGAAGCGAGTCGCCGAGCGCACTGCTATCGGTGACCACATAGAGGAGGCCAGCGCCCCGCCGGACGGCGTCCAACAGGACGCCGGACTCGCGCTTGGACAGCGGGATCACCGGATGCAGCACCGCGTACACCGCACTGGTGTCGAGCCGTACGTCAAACGGCGTGCGGCGGCGGGTCGTACGCCATCCCAGTCGCTGGGCCACTTCATAGAATCCGGCGGCGGCGCGCGGGCCGGTCGAATAGGTCGTGAGCCGTGAGTCGTTGTCGGTCTGACTGAGCTGGGGAGTCCACAGAATGGACGCGATCATCACCACGCCGAGGATCGGGAGCACGACCGCCGGACGAAGCCAGCTCGCGGCCCGCGCCGGCCGCGTGAGGCTTTCGGGTCCGGCGGCGGCCGCCCCGGAAGGAGGGGATGGAATGGGGCTGCCGTTGTCAGGCACGGGCACACATCCCGGTCACGCTGCCGGCCGGATCATGCCGGCCGCGAGCGCGTAGAGACGCTCGTAGCGGGCGCGGTCACAGATCCCCCAGCCGTAGACGACCGTCTCATATGATCGTGCGAACTCGCGGTATGGCGGGAAGAGCGCGGACGACCCACGCCGCAGATCGCGCGCGTAGTCACCGACGGTCTTGGACGGATGGAGTCGCAGCGGCTCCCGGCGGGCGATCGACTCGAGAAGGGCGCGATAGAGGGCGTGCGCGGCCTCCGTGTACTGTCCGGCCGCGGCCAGGCGTTGGGCGTCGGCCCAGGGATCGCCGCCCGGGCCCGCGCGCCCGTGTCGGGCTCGGCCTCTCCCGAACGGGGACAGACCGGCGTTCGTGAACACGAGGGCGCGAATCGCCACCACGGCGAGAATGGCTGCCAGGAGAAAAAGGATGGTCGCTTTGGCGGTCGGTGAATGGCCGATCGCGCGGAAGAGATCCCCGATCCAGTCGAAGACGGTGCTGAGGGGATGCGGTCCCACAGCGTGCGGATGACCGAGCGATCGTACGCACGCTGCCGGAACACGGCCGCGATGGTGTCGCGGACCGCCCGTCCGGAGTCGCCCTGACCAGCGGCTGCGGGCAGCGGCAAGGCGGACTGGAGGAGGTGGCTAATAGGCCGGTTGGGGCATGCTCGGTGCGCCTACGCGCTGCGCCAGGAGTTCGATGTCGTACCCCTCTTTGCGGATACGCGCGTCGTAGTACAGCAACATCTGGACGGTCGGAACGAATGGGTAGACGAGAATCGTCGTCACCGCCGAGAACAACTGAACAGCGGTCTGGTTGCCGCCGCCCAGGGAGGCGAAGCCGATCCCGGCACCGAAGATGAGCACGAAGTACAAGCCGTAGACGAGAATCAGGGACAGCAGGATGTGGCCTTTGAGCTGGCGGGAGAGATGCGCCGAGCGCTGGAGGCCGGCCAACGGGCCGTTGCGCTCGAGGACGACCGTAGCCGGCACGGCGAAGAACATGGCCACGAACCAAGGGCCGCCGACGAAGAAGAGCGCGAATCCCACGATGATGAGCATGTACTTGATCAGGATGGCGACGACGGCGGCCCCGACCCGAGGCGCGGCCTTTCGAAACGCACCGGCGACGTCCACCGGTCGTTCCAGGTAGGCGTCGGCAGCGGCAACGGTCACGGCCGCATCGATGAGCGCGAACCAGACGATGGACACTGCGTAGTACAGCCCCAGCTGCCGCGTGGAGAGCGTCGCGAAGACCCGCGCCGTGGACTGCGTCGGCGCCAGCTGCGTCATGAGGCCGCGAAAGGCCGTCATCTGCAGCACCAGGAACGGGACATAGGCGGCGGCCACCACCGTGATCAGCGGCACATAGTTGCGCCGCACGATCTGGATGGCGGCATCGACGATCTCGGTGACCGATCGCGGCCGATATGCGGTAGTGCTCGACATCGTCGCCTGGCGCTCCTGTGGTGCGCCGACCGGCCGCGGCATCATCGACATGTCGCTACCGTTGGGTCCGCGCGGCGGAAAGATCGCGCGCCAGGCGTGAAAAGTCGAGCGCGGCGGGCACAAGTCGCTATTCGCTAACAGCTAACAGCTACTGTCCGAACCGGGCCTCGCAGAAATCCCAGAGCCACGCGCCGAGGAGATAGCCAACG
Organism: uncultured Acidobacteriota bacterium; assembly: GCA_963735525.1. GTDB lineage: Bacteria > Acidobacteriota > Terriglobia > Acidiferrales > UBA7541 > Acidiferrum. Next base: position 8,765 of record CAVTLQ010000012.1, read on the forward strand.
ACGCCGCACATGCCGACCAGTCCGACGATGCTGCCCCAGAGCGGGCGGACGGCCGTCATGGACCACGGCATGGATGGACCCAGGCTGCGAACGCGCATCACGTGATAGAACGCCGGACAGCGCGCCGGCGGGCAGACCCCATCCGACGACGCCGTAGCGCCAAATGAACGCCGTGCGTCCGGCGAGCCGCGTGCGGAGTCCATCGCGCCTGGGCCTGCTGCGGACGACGTATTCAGCCGCGGTTGTCGGTGTTCGTCATCGCAGCACCGCCTTGGCGATCGTCTGCAGCTGCATGTTCGACGTGCCCTCGTAGATCGTGCCGATCTTGGCGTCGCGGTAGAACTTCTCCGACCGGGTAGTCGGTCGTGTAGCCATAGCCGCCGAAGAGCTCGAGGCACACGCGACGTCACGCGCTCAGCAGACCTGAGACGCGAAGAGCTTGGCCATCGCGCCTTCGCGCGCGATGTCGTGACCCGCGTCCTTGAGGCGCGCCGCGTTGTACACCATGAGCCGGGCCGCCTCGAGCTCCGTCGCGGCTTGCGCGATCTGGAACTGTACGGCCTGAAAATCGGACACCGGCTTGCCGAATTGCTTGCCGCTCCTTGATGTACGCCGTCGCGGCCGCCAGCGCGCCACCGGCGACGCCGATCATCTGGGCCCCGATCCCGATCCGGCCCTCGTTGAGCGTCTCGATCGCGATCTTGATAGCCCTGGCCGACCGGACCCAGCACGTTGGCGGCGGGCACCTCGCATCCATCGAGCATCAACTCGACGGTGCTCGAGGCGCGGATGCCGAGCTTGTCCTCCTTCTTGCCGACGCGGAAGCCGGGGAAGTCGCGCTCGATGATGAACGCCGTGATTCCTTTGTAGCCCGCCGCGCGATCGACGTTGGCGAACACGACGAAGACATCGGCTTCCGCACCGTTGGTGATCCACATCTTGCGTCCGTTGAGGACGAAGTGGCTGCCCGACCGGGTCGGCCGATGGTCTGGAGCGCCGAAGGCATCGGAGCCCGAGCCGGGCTCCGACAGCGCGTACGCGCCGACCGACTCGCTCGTGAGTCGCGGCAGGTACCGCGACTTGATGCTCGTCGCTCCCGTAGCGGGTGATCGGGTAGTTGACGAGCGTGTTCTGCACGTCGACCATGATCGCCGCGGCGGCGTCCACGCGGCTGATGGCTTCGACCGCGAGCGTCGACCATGATGAGCGACCCGCCCGCGCCGCCGTATTGCTCGGGCACTTCGATGCCCATGAGGCCCAGCGAGAAATACTGCGGAATGAGTGCCGGATCGATCCGACCCGCCCGCTCCATTCGCCTGGACGCGCGGCCGCACCTCGAGCTCGGCGAACTCCGCGACCGCCGAGCGGAACATGACCTCCTCGTCGGTGAGCGATGTCAGCGGGCGGGCGATCGGGGGCGGTTTCCGTGGCCACGACGGGAATCTAGCGGAGGGGCAGAGGCCAGAGGTCAGAGGCCAGAGGTCAGAGGTCAGAGGCCAGGGTTGGGAGCGGAAGGCAGGCACGGCACTCGAGACGCAGAGTGGGCCAGCGCGAGAAACCGAGCTGGCCCACGGACTTTAGTTACTGGTCCCCGATCCCTGATCCCTGACCCCGCTGTTCTTACCCCCTAATCCAGTTCACCGATTGCACGCTGGCGTCGATGCGGTCTTCGAGGGCGATGAGGGCGGCCGGCGGGAAGGGGGAGCCAACCTCGTGGGTCACGACTTTGACCTTGTCGCCCGTGCGGAGCGACGTGACGGCGGTGGACGTCTCGGTCAAGCCCGCGGGGTACTTGTCCTCAGCGTTGGAAACTCGTTCGCTGAAACTCGCGTCAGGAGGTCCGAGTCAGGATGTGCTTGGACACGGTGGCGTGCCACCGGCCGGCCTTGCTGACGTTGGCTTTCCCTTCGTACACGACCTGGCCGTCGTCGTAGAACGACAGTTTGTACTCGGCGCACTGGCCGTGGCACCCGGTCCGCTCGAGGGTGATGAGGGGCGGGGTCGCGGGGCGGGCGCCGGCGACGTGTTGCGGCCGGCGTGACGGTGAGCGGCCTGGCCGAGTGCGCCCGGCGGCGCGAAAGCGGCCGACCAGGAGCGCAGGCCGCGGCCAGGGTACCGCCTGTTAACGATCGTCAATGGTGCGCGTGGCGCCATGCTGAGCTCTCCGAACCCTCCAAGTAACAGGGGGTTGCGTGGTCCGTATGCCTCCATGAGGTAGACGAGGGGCCGGGCGGAAATAACGGAGCGGGCTCGCCCAGCGGCTGGCGGGAGCGGCGGCTAATCCCGCGCCCTACAGGCGTCGCCGCAGGCGCCGTGCGGGAGTGCGCAGGGTCCCAGCAGCGCCGGCTGAGTCGCCGGACAGCTGGCGCACGCGCGCGATGCCCGGCCCGCGCCAGGATCACGTCGGCGAGGTGCTCGTGGACGCCGAACGCGCTGGGACGACCCGGTAGGTGACGCCGGGGTGGGCGGCGGCCGCGTCCCGCCGACCATGCGCGGGATGTCGCTCGTGGAATGCCGTGCCGGGCGACAGCATGTACGGGAAGGCGATCACCTCGTCGCGCCCGCTTCCACGCAGGCCGCAAATCCCTGCGCGATCGACGGCTCGCCAGATCTCCATGTGCGCGAACCGCACGGCGGCCGTCTCGCCCACCAGATGCTGCACGAGATTGGCCATGCACGCCATCATGTAGTTGGCTTCGTCTGCGGCGTGACCCGTGGTCGATGAGCAGGATGGATTTCATTGGGATATCGGTTGGCGATTGGCGTCGCTGTCAAAGTAGCATGTCGCTGTGCGGCTGTTCGCTGTAGCGCAACGGCTAATGGGCTCCTTCTCCGCTCGGTCTAATCAGCCATTCCGCTGGCTGTCTCTACCCGCCAGCCGCGCCCTCGAAGACCTTGAGCGCGAGGTCCACCTTGCCAAAGGGGGCGGACACCTGGGCGCCCTGGACGTCGTCCGCGAACCTGCTCGAGCATTTCGCGGGCGATGGCGATGCCCTCGGCCACGGCGTGCTCCTTGGATTTCTCACTGGCGCGCCGCATTCGCTGGATCACCGCTTCGGCACCGTCACGCCCGGTACTTCGTTGGCGAGGAACTCGGCGTTGCGCACGGACACGAGCGGCCAGATCCCGGCGATCACGGGGATGTCCAGGTGGCGCACCGTGCCGAGGAATCGCGCGAGCTGCGCGACGTCGAACACCGGCTGCGTGATGGCGTACTCGGCCCCGGCCTCGACCTTCCACTCGAAGCGCCGCAGCTCGTGCTCGCGGTCGACCGCGGCCGGGGTTGACGCCGACGCCCAGTGACGAACCGGGTGGGCTCGCCGATGTCGTTGCCGCCCGGATCGAGGCCGTGGTTGAGGCGGGAGACGAGGTTGGTGAGACCGATCGCATCGATGTCGAAGACCGCGGTGGCATCGGGATAGGGGCCCATCTTGGGCGGGTCGCCGGTGATCAGCAGCAGGTTGCGAAGACCCATGGCCGACGCGCCCAGCAGATCGCTGAGCATGCCGAGGAGGTTGCGGTCGCGGCAGCAGTAGTGGGTGACCGTCTCGATGCCGACCTGCTGTTGGATCAGAATGCTGATCAGCACGGCGCTCATGCGGCTCTGCGCGCGCGGACCGTCGGGCACGTTGACGGCGTCGACGCCTGCGCGGCGGAGCGCCCCCACGTCGGACAGCGTGCGGGTCGCATCCACGCCGCGCGGCGGGACGATCTCGACGGACGTGACGAACTCGCGGGCCGCGAGTTTGGCCGCCCATTGCGACCGCTCGGCGAAGGGCGCCGCGGGTACGCCAGCACCGCCGAGCGAGCCGCCGGTTCGCGGCGAGCGTCGGCGAGCCGGCGGTGGCGTCGTCCCGCGGGAACCGGCTGGACCCGAGACAGGCGGCCGCCGCCGGCCGACTGACCGGACCGTGGCGTGGGCTGGCGCGTGCCGCCGCGCGTGCCGCTCGAGGCCCGAGCCTTCGCCGAGGCTGCCGCGGCGCGAGCGAGCGCACCGAGTCCGCCAGGGCGCGGATGTGGGCGGGCGTCGTGCCGCAGCAGCCGCCGACGGCCTTGGCGCCGGCCAGGATCAGATGGTGCCCGTACGTCGCCATGTACTCGGGGCTGGCCATGTACATGCTGCGGCCGCCGACCTCGCGCGGCATCCCGGCGTTGGGCTGGGCGACGAGCTTGCGGCGGGTGACGGGCGCCATGCGCTCGATCGCCTCGAGAATCGTCTGCGGGCCGACCGAGCAGTTGAGCCCAATGACATCGGCGCCGAACCGGTCGAGGCTACGCGCGATCTCGTCGGGCGGGACGCCGTAGGGGCTCAGGCCATCGACGCCGATCGTCATCTGCGCGACGACGGGCATGCCGGGGTCAACGTCGCGTGCCGCGAGAATGGCCTGCTCGATCTCGTCGAGATCGGCGAACGTCTCGATGACGAAGCAGTCCGCGCCGCCCTCCGCGAGCGCCGTCATCTGCTCCCGAAACAGCGCGCGCGCTTCGTCGCGGCTCGTGGGGCCGTAGGGCTCGATGCGCACGCCGAGCGGCCCGACGGCGCCCGCCACGAGGCGGTTCTCGCCGGCGGCCTCGCGCGCCAACTGGGCCGCTCGCCGATTGAGCTCCGCGACCTGTGACTCCAGGCCGTACTGCGCGAGCTTCGACGCCGATTGGCGCCGAAGCTGTTCGTCTCCAGCACCTCGGCGCCCGCCTGCACGTATTCGTCGTGCACGCCGCGCACGAGCGCCGGCGAGCGGACGTTCAGCTCATCGTAGCACTGATTGATGAACACGCCCTTGGCGTAGAGCATCGTGCCCATCGCGCCGTCGAACACGACGATGGCGGCCGGATCGACGAGCCGGGCGAGCAACTCGGCGCGTGGCCGCTCGCGGCTCGCGGCCGCGGTGCCGGCGCTCGCGGCCACGCGATCGCCATCGCCGGGCACCGTGTGATCGCCCGCGCGGGCGCCGGCGGACTTGCTCACGCTCTTCGTCACGCGGCAGCGCCCGTGGCATCGCCAGCGCGGCCCGCGGCCCTGGTTGCGGGCGGGCTCGCCGTCGGCGCCACCCTCACCGCGGACGACGTAGTACTTGGCTTCCGGGTGGTGCACGATGATCGCGGCCGTGGACTGCTCCGGCATGAGCTGGAACGCGGACGTGAGCTGCATGCCGATCGCATCGGCCGGGCAGGAGCCGGAAGACCGTCGTGTGATCGTCGAGATCGGGGCACGCGCCGTAGCCCCACGAGTAGCGTTTGCCCTGACCCGCGGCGAGTCCCAACTCGCTGCGGATCCGGCGATGCATCCATTCGGCGAGCGCCTCCGCGGTCTCCACGCCCAGGCCGTGGGTGTAGAACGCCTCGGTGTACTCGCCCGCCTGCTGCAGCGTGTCGAACCGCCGCGTGGCGGCATCGCCGACGGTCACGATCTGGAGTGCCACGACATCGACCTCGCCGGAGTCCGCCGGCCGGAAATAGTCCGCGATGCAGAGGCGGTCGCGGCCCACCTGGCGCGGGAACGTGAAGCGTGCCGATCTCGCGCAGCGCGCCGCCGTCGCTCTCGTACGCAGCGGGGTCGTACACGATGAGATCATTGCCGTGCGACTGGACGGGGAAATAGCCGTAGACCGCCTGGGGAACGAGCCACTTCTCGCGGCTGGCCTGCGCGGTGAGCCGCTCGAGCGCGGGCTCGAACTCCTCGCGCACCGTGCGCTCGTACGCGGGACCCGATCCGCGACCGCCCCATTGCAGCCGGAACAGCTCATCGAGATCCAGGAGCGGAAAGACCTCCGCCAGCGGGATGTCGCGCAGCACGCGCGTGCCGTAGAACGGCACCGCGGGGAGGGGCACGTCGGCGCGCACGGCGACTCCGCTCCGTGCTGGCGCGATCCGGCGGCGATGTCCTTGCCGACGGTGGTATGCAGGAACACATCGTTGCGCGCCTCGTCGAGCGTGCGGGCGACGGCCTGGGCTACGGCGGTCGGTGTCCATCAGCTCGTCCATCATGGCGAGGCCTTCGAACGCGTCCTTGCAGTAGTAGACGCCCGCGCGAGTACGGCCGCTCGCCGTCGACGAAGAGCGTGCGCCGGCCGAACCGTCGGTTGATCGCGGCGCCGCCGATCAGCACCGGATACGCGAGGCCGCGCCGGTCGAGCTCCTGCACGCACAGCGGCATCTGCTTCGACGTCGAGACGAGGAGCGCCGAGAGCCCAATGGCGTCGGCCTCGACCTCGTCGGCTTTGGCGATGATGGTGTTGACCGGGACCTGCTTGCCGAGGTCGTACACCGTGTAGCCGTTGTTGCTGAGAATCGTATTGACCAGCGACTTGCCGATGTCGTGGACGTCGCCGTACACCGTCGCCAGCACCACCTTGCCCTTGGTGTAGCCCTCCGTCTTTTCCAGGAACTGCTCGAGGTGCTTGACGGCGCGCTTCATCACCTCGGCGCTCTGCAGCACGAACGGGCAGGATCAGCTCACCGGCGCCGAACTTGTCGCCGACCTCCTTCATCGCGGGCAGCAGCACCTCGTTGAGGACGCGGACGGGCTGCTCGCGCACTCCGGCGGCATCGAGCTGCTCTTCGATCCCTTCCTTCTTGCGGTGCACGACCATCCAGTGGATGCGCTGGTCGGCCGTCATCCCGGCCGTGGGGTCAACGGCGGTCGGCGCCGGCGGCGCGCGAGCCCGCGGGCGCCGTGCTCGGAGAAATGCTCGATGAACTGCTGCAGCGCGTCGGGCCGGCGATTGAACACGAGGTCGTCGGCGAGGGCCCGCTCGGCCGGCATCCACCTCGGCGTAGGGGCGGATGTGCGCCGGATTGACGATCGCGGCATCGAGACCGGCGGCGACGCAGTGGTGCAGGAAGACCGAGTTGAGGACCGCGCGCGCGTCGGGCGACAGGCCGAAGCTGACGTTGGAGACGCCGAGGCTGGTGAGCACGCCCGGCAGCTCGCGCTTGATGAGGCGGATGCCTTCGATCGTCTCGGTGGCCGAGTCGATCCACTCCGCTTCGCCGGTGGCCAGCGTGAACGTCAGGGCATCGAAGCAGGAGATCGGCGGGCGCCAGCCCGAACTCGGTGGTGGCGATGTCGTGGATGCGCCGGGCGATCTCGAGCTTGCGCTCGCGCGTCTTGGCCATGCCCTGCTCATCGATCGTCAGCGCGACGACCGCCGCGCCGTGCTGGCGGACGAGCGGGAGGACGGCGTCGATGCGCTGGCGGCCGTTCTCCATGTTGATGGAGTTCACGATGCCGCGGCCCGGCAGGTGCGCGAGCGCCGCGGCGAGCACGGCCGGCTCCGTGGAGTCGATCATGAGCGGCGCTTCGACGCTCATCGACAGCAGCTTCACCACCCGCGACATCTGCTCGGCCTCGTCGGCGCGCTCGGTGAGCGCCACGCAGACGTCGAGCACATGTGCGCCGGACTCGGCCTGCTCGCGCGCGACGCGCACGATGCCGTCGTAGTCATCGGCGAGCAGCATCCGCTTGACGGCGCGGGAGCCCTGGGAGTTGACGCGCTCGCCGACGAGGAGCGGCGGCGGGTCCTGGTGCAGCGTGATGGCGCGCATGGCGCTGGAGACCCGCGGGACCGTCGTCGGCCGCCGGAAGGCGCCGCGTGCCAGTGCCGTCGGCGGACAGCGGCCGGACGGCTTCCACGACGGCGCGCAGATGCTCGGGCGTCGTGCCGCAGCACCCGCCGACGATGCGCACGCCGAAATCGCGGACGAACGCCGACAGCGCGGTCGCCAGCGGCGCCGGCTCGAGCGGGTAGACCGCGTCGCCGGTGCCGGTGTTGAGTGGCAGCCCGGCGTTGGGAATGACGGAGATCGGCCGGGTCGCGTGCTCGGACAGGTAGCGGACGGGCTCGCGCATGTGCTCGGGCCCTGTCGAGCAATTGAGGCCGATGACATCGACGTGCAGGGCCTCGAGCGTCGTCAGCGCGCTCGCGACATCGGTGCCGAGGAGCATGCGGCCGCTGGTGTCGAGCGTGATCTGCGTCTGGATGGGGACGCGGCGGCCCAGCTCGGCGAACAGCCGCTCGAAGGCCGTGACCGCGGCCTTGACCTCGAGGATGTCCTGCGCCGTCTCGACGAGGAGGACATCGACGCCGCCTTCGACGAGGGCCTTGGCCTGGGCGTAGTAGTTCTCCGCGAGCTCCTCGAAGGTGATCGCCGCCAGCACCGGGTCGTCGCTCGACGGCAGCATGCCGGTCGGCCCGATCGAGCCGGCGACGAACCGCGGGTGATCGGGAGTGGCGTAGACGTCGCAGGCCGCGCGCGCCAGCCGGGCCGCCGCGACGTTCAGCTCGTGGGTGTGCTCACCGATGCCCCACTCGGCCAGTCGGCGCGGCGTCGACTGGAACGTGCACGTCTCGACGACATCGCAGCCGACGGCGAGGAACGACTCGTGGATGCCGCGGATGACATCGGGCCGCGTGAGCACGAGGAAGTCGTTGCAGCCCTCGAGCGATGGCCCACCGAAATCCGCGGCGCGCGAGCCGGTGGCGCTGGATGTTGGTCCCCATGGCGCCGTCGTAGATGAGCACGCCGCGCGCGACCGCATTCAGATACGGAGACGGCGGGGAGGAGGGGGAGGGGGAGGGGGAGGGGGACCGGACGCCAGCCGACTCGGGCGACGGCGGGAGGCCGTGTCCGTGGACAGCCGAAGGCGGCGCAGTTGGACGAGGAGCGGAGGAGTCGGTCATGCCGCGGGGTCGTGTCCCATAGAACCAAAAATGCCCGGGCGCTAAAGCCGCCGGGCTCAGCGGTTTAGCGGATTGTTTTACGTGGCCGCAAGTTGCTGGTAAATCGCCACGGGATCAGTTGTGTACCCCTCAAGATAGCGAGCCCAGAGGCCAGAGGCCAGAGGCCAGCGAGGCCAGAGGCCAGAGGCCAGAGGCCAGAGGCCGAGGCCAGGGGCCGCCGAGAGGGGGAACGGAGAGAGGAGAGAGCGAGCACGGTGATCTTGACTTGTGGTAAGTAAGTGCTTACCGTAAGCCATGGCTAACATGGCTCGCACGCTGTACGCACTCGCCGATCCGACGCGGCGGATTGTGTTCGAGCGGGTGGCCAAGCGTCCGCAGGCGGTGAGTGAGATCGCCCGCGGGCTACCGGTCAGCCGCCCGGCCGTGTCGCAGCATCTCGGCGGTGCTGAAGGACGCCGGGCTGGTGATGGCTCGCGCGGACGGGGCGCGCCGGGTGTACCAGATCGACCCGGCCGGGCTGGTCGTGCTCCGAGCCTGGTTGGACCGGTTTTGGGATCGCGCGTTGGAGGCGTTCAAAGCGGAAGTCGACACTCATCGAGAGGAACTCTGATGGACTCCACCATTGGGTACGCGCCGGTGCGCAAGAGCATTCGCGTGATGGCCAAGCCGGAGCGCGCGTTCCAGATCTTCACCGCCAGCATGCATGCCTGGTGGTCGGCGGATCATTCGCTGCTGGGCGCGGACCGAGCCGCCATCATCCTGGAGCCCCGCCGAGGTGGCCGCTGGTTCGAGCGCGCGGTCAACGGCAACGAATGCCAATGGGGGCAAGTGCTCGAGTGGGAGCCGCCCCATTGCGTGGTGCTGGCGTGGCAGCTCGACGGCACCTGGCAGTACAACGCCAATTTCATCACCGAAGTGGAAGTTCGCTTCATCGCCGACGGCGCCGACGCCACGCGCGTGGAGCTCGAGCATCGAAACATTGAACGCTACGGCGAGCAGGCGGACGCCACTCGCGCTTTGCTGGACTCGGCCGGCGGGTGGACCGCGGGCCTCGAGCGGTTCGCGGAGTGCGTGGGGAAGAATTAGGGATCAGGGGTCAGGGGTCAGGGGTCAGGGGCCAGAACAAACGTGCTCGGTGCGTGCATTTAGTCTTTTCTGATCCCTGATCCCTGATCCCTGACTCCCTGATCCCTGACCCTGGCCCCTGCAGTCAAAGACACTTTGACCGGCGTGACGAATCGGTGTCAGCTTATTAGATCTGGCGGGCTCGGCCATTTGCTGATACGCTGACTGTGTCGGCGGGGCGGCAGACGCGAGCTGCTCCCGACCGCACGTGGCGTGGTGATCCGAGCAAGTGAATTGCTGGAGGACACCGGCACGATCGCTGGCCCCTCCCGGGGGCTGCGACAAAGGCAAACCCGGTGAAAGCCGGGGACGCAAAGCTCCGAGGCTACCGCCCACGCCGTTTCCGGCGGCGTGGGTCACGCCGGTCGAGCCGCCGAACAGACATGGGAGGATACATGCGAACGGCATTGTCGCGACCGAAGTGGCTTCTGTTGGTGCTCGTCGCCGGATCGCTGGCGGCGTGCGACCAAGTCGGCACGATCACCGACCCGGTATTGACCTCGAGCGTCAATCGGGCGAATGCGGCCGCCCCGGCAGCGGCGACGCAGCGGTAACCGCAGGGATCAGGGGTCAGGGGTCAGGGATGCAGGGGCCAGGGGCCAGGGGCCAGGGGCCAGGGGCCAGGGGTCAGGGACCACAAATGCGAAGGCCAGCGCGATGCTTTGGCGCTGGCCTTCGTTTTCTTCTGACCCCTGGTCCCTGGACCCTGATCCCTGTCCCTCAGTCCCTGATCCCTGGCACTTCTGGCGGTGTGGGCTGGCGATCGCGACCGCTCGAATGGGCGCGGTCGGCGACCGTGTGCACGAGAGCGACGAGGCGTTGGCGTTCGAGTGGCAGCGTCAGATCGGCGAGCGTCACCCGTTGCAGCGCGGCGGGCAGCGGGAACGGCGCATCATCGGCGCCGTGATACAGCACGAGTGACCCGCCGGGTGCGAGCGTGAGGTACGGCATGCCCGGGCCGCTGCGGAGCGCGGTCACTGCAATGCGTCGCTCGATGACGGCGACGAGCGGCGCCTCGGCCGCGGCCAGCGCGGCGCCATCATGCAACGTTTCAGCGAGGCGCACACGGTCGCCGGCAGCAGCGAACGTTTGGGCGAGCCCTTCAAGCAGTGACAAGTCGGAACCGATGAACACGATCGACGCCATGGCGACACCTGGCTAACGCACACACATACAGAACGATCAATCGCGTCGTGAGACGACGACGCACGGTAGTCGATAATCTGCTAGAACGGTCGGACGAGCAAGCTCAGCGCAAACCACTCAAGCAAGCTCAACCCGAACCAGGCTACGATCGGCGACAGGTCGAACAGGCCGAGCGGTGGGATGATGTGTCGCAAGGGGCGCAGCATCCATTCCGTCAGACCGTAAGACCACCGCACCCACGCAGAAAAGGGAGAGATCCGGACCCAGGAGGAGACGATCCGAACGATGAGCGCGAAACGGAGAAGCAGGAACGTCCACTGGATGAAGAGGCGGATCATCCCGCCCGGCGCGCCCCCGGTGGCCGCTGTGAGCTCGGCCAGCATCCCGTGCACATAGTCGAGCAACGCGAGTAACACGATCCCGCCTACAACGACGAACACGAGCGCCCACCAGGGCGCACTGGCCGGCGTCCCGCCCGCCTGGAGGACCCGGCGTTCGACCGGCGCGATCAGCGGGTCCACGGTGCTGCGGAAGAAGCGAGCGAGCGGGTTGAACGGGTTGATGCGGCGCGTGCGGACGAGCCAATCGACGCCGAACACCGCGGCCAGTGCGGCCGCCAACCAGAAGAGCGCCGGGCGTAGTACCAGTTCCGCCGTCTCGACTCCGCCGAGGACGGAGTTCACAGCCGTTGACCACTCATGCGTCGATCCACCGTGCGAGACCCCAGGCGAGCGCGACGCCCGCGGCGCCCGCGGCCCAGGCGACCCAAGGGGCAGGCGGAGCGCCCGCAACCATGGGGATGATAGCTAGGGCCACGAGCAGCGCCACGATTGGCGACGCGGCCGCCCTGACCATCCCCGTTACTCGGGCAGCGCGTCCGGCCCAATAACCCATGGGGGCGCAGAGCACCGAGACCCAAACCACGGTGAACACGGCGGCGTAGTCAACGTACCAATAGTCATCAGGAAGGAAGAGCCGCCATCCTTCCCACACTCCGTTGCCGAACCGGCTCTGGCGAGCGCCGCCCTTCCACGTTGCATCGATGAGCCAGGCGCCGCGGCGCACGGTGACGGTGAGGGTGACCGGTTGGTCGCCGACGACGTTGGGGCGAAAAACCTTGGGAAGGGCGACCGTGACGGGAAGAAACCGCAGGTCCTGGCTATGGCGGCGCAGTCGGAACACCACATTGTCGTGGCGTCGGCCAAGAACCAAGATCTCCTGCCGGTCCTGGTCGTACACGCTGACGATCGGGGCAAGAGGCCAGCGCGAGGTGCCGGGTAGGACGCGCACCTGGATCTGAGCATTGCCGCTGAGCAGGGCCGCCCGCGTGGCAGCGCTCGATTGCGCGTCCATCCGACCGACGCGGAAAGGGCTTCCGTTGAGCGTCGCCCGAGGACGACGCCGTCGAAGACCGCGAGTGAGGACAGATCGGGAGATACTTGTTCGTGGTAGATGGTCCTGGGGAGAGCCGGCTGCAGGATCCACTGAATGCCGCCCGTAATGGCACACCACGCAACTCCGGCGACGAGGCTCATCCGCCAGGCGAGAGATGGCGCGGGGGCGAGCAGGGTGCCGATCGACGTCGGAGAGTGCAACGCCAAGACATCCACCCATCGAGTTGGACACGAGGTCGTTCAGCGCCCGAGTCCCGACCGGGGACTCACCCAGTATTGCAGTGTCTCGATCGTGATCGTCAGCAGAACGGCCGTGACGTAGACTACGCGTACGGCGCGCGCCGGCCAGGCGAAGCCCAAATCCGAAAGGAACGAACAGCAGGACGTTGAGGATGAAGTCCGCGACGCCCCGGTTGCCGCAGAAGATGCAGAGATCGAACTGAGCGGGCAGGTGGTATCCGTCGGGCTTGAGCGTGAGCCGGGCAATTAGCAGGAATACCAGCGATGGCCGTGGCGACGCCAAGCGATTTCTGTTGCGCTGACGCTACATTGCGAATCCAGTTCGGTTCGCGCGCGAGCGGCTGGGCCCGGGGTGGAGGGGCGGCAGGAGCCGCGGCATCGCTAGGTCGCGGGGGCATTCGTCGTGCTGGCGTGGTGTATGGTAATTAGAGACCAGTGGTGCGAAATCAAAGACCGGCCGGCAAGAGGCACATGGCGCCAAACGTGATGTGGATCACAATTCGCCGTAGCGTCAGTCCCCGCGCGCTCGGATACTAGCTTCGGTGACGGACCCAATACGGCATTTCTTCACGGTCGACGTGGAAGAGTACTTCCAGGTCAACGCGTTCGACGACGTCATTCCGCGCGAGACCTGGGTGGACTTTCCGAGTCGAGTGGCCGACAACGTGGACCGGTTGCTCGACGTGCTGGCGCGCTACGGGGTAACCGGCACTTTTTTCACCCTTGGCTGGGTGGCCAAGCGGCATCCACGCGTCGTGCGGCGCATCGCCTCGGCCGGGCACGAGATCGCGTCCCACGGGTGGTGGCACCGGAAAGTCACGACGCTGAGCGCCTCGGAGTTCCGCGAGGATGTGCGGCACGCGAAGAACGTGCTCGAGGACATTACCGGGACCGCGGTGCTGGGATATCGGGCGCCGAGCTTCTCGATCGTGCCGGGCCTGGAGTGGGCGTTCGACGTGCTCATCGAAGAGGGCCACGTCTACGATTCGAGCATGTTTCCAGTGCGTCGGCCGGACTACGGCTACCCCGACTGCGACGCCGATCGCGCACGTCATCGAGCGGCCGAGCGGCCGGCTGTACGAGTTCCCGCTGGCGACGACGGCGTGGAACGGCGTGCGGATCCCGGCGGCGGGCGGCGGATATCTGCGGCACTTTCCGTACAACGTCGTGCAGCGCGCCTTTCGCGAGCAAGTCACGAGGCGAAGCTGCCGGCGGTGTTCTACATTCATCCCGTGGGAGCTCGACCCCGAGCAGCCGCGACTCGCCGTTCCGTTGCTGACCCGGGTGCGGCATTACCGGCGGGCTGCGTGACACCGCCGAACGCGTGGATCGCCTGCTGGGCGAGTTCCGGTTCACCTCGATCTGCTCAGGCATGGCCCGCGGACCGCCGGTGGCGGAACGCACGGCGACCCGATTCGGCGGTCGCGAGGTGAGCGGCGCCGGGCGGCCGTCGCGCGGTGAGACCCGCGGCGATCGCACGACGCGCGGGGCTGCGGTCGCTCGCATCGGCCGGTCCCACCTTGCAGGCGACTCCGGGAGACGATGGGTGCCGAGTCGAGCTCTACACCGGCAGTGCCGCCGAGTGGGATGCGTTCGTGCGGACCGCGCTCCGGGTGCGACGCACTGCCACCGATACGGCTGGCGCGACGTCATGGAGCGCGTGTTCGGGCACGACTGCGTGTACCTGGCCGCGCGGACCCGCGCGGGCGCGCTGGACGGCGTGCTGCCGCTGGTCCGGGTCAAGAGCTCCGGTCTTCGGTCACTTTCCTCGCTGTCGATGCCGTTCCTCAATTACGGCGGCCCCGTGGGCAGCGATCGGGCCGTGTCGGCGCTGGTGAGTGCGGCCGCAGGCCGCGCGCGGCGCGAGACGCAGTCTCGCTGGTCGAGCTGCGCAATCGTGCGCCGCTGGCGGCAGGCGCCGGGCGGCGACTGGACGGCGTCGACGCGCAAGATCACCGTCGTCCTGGACATGCCGGTGGCGCGGCGGCGGGCGGGGGGGCGGACGCGGCGCTCTGGAAGGCGCTCGACGGCAAGCTGCGGAGCCAGGTGCGGCGGCCGCAGAAAGAGGGCGTGACCGTCACGTTCGGCGCCGACCAGGTGGCGCCGTTCTACTCGGTGTTCGCGCACCACATGCGCGACCTGGGCACACCGGCGCAGCCGCGCGCGCTTGTTCGAGGCGATCGCCACGGCGTTTCCCGACGACGTCTGGTTCGGCTGCGCGTACATTGGCGAGCAGCCGGTCGCCGCCGGGTGCGGCTTTCGGTGGCGCTCGGAGTTCGAGATGACGTGGGCGTCCTCGCTCGTCGAGCACAAGCGCCTCGCGCCGAACATGCTGCTGTACTGGGCGTTCATGCAGCGAGCGGCGACCGAGGGGTTGACGCATTTCAATTTCGGCCGGTGTACGCCGGACAGCGGAACGCACCGGTTCAAGCGCCAGTGGGGCGCGGAGGACGAGCAGCTCTGGTGGTACGACTGACACCCGTCGGCGGGGCGAAGGGCGACGGCGGCGACGACCCCATCGCCCGATACGGCGTACGCGTGGGGACGCGCAGCTGTGGAAGCGGCTCCCGCTGGCAGTCGCGAACGCGCTCGGACCGCGCATCGTGAAGTACATCCCCTAGCGCTGCCGGCGGCGACCCCTCGCGAGTTTGGTCGGCCCTGTTGAGCTTTCCGGTCGTGTCGGTTCGCAGGCAGCTTCCCGTCGCCTCACCCATTGCCGTCGGCGCGCTGCCGCGGGCGGCTCTGGCGGCCATCGCGGGGGATGCTAACACGGCTCCCTCGCGGGCCGCGGTGCGCGCGCTGTTGGGTCGGAAGTTCGGGGCCGCGGCGGTCGCGCTCACGGACAGCGGCACATTGGCGTTGGTGCTCGCGATCCGGATGGTCGTGCCGCCCAACGGCACCATCGCGCTCCCCGCGTACGGCTGTCCGGATCTCCTGGCGGCGTCGGTGTTCGCCGGAGTGCGTCTGCGCTTTTACGACCTAGACCCGCGGACGCTCAGTCCCGACCCCGACTCGGTGCGGGCGGCGCTGGCGCGCGGCGCCGAAGCGGTGGTGGTGGCCCATTGGTATGGATACCCGGCCGACGTGCGCGCTGTGACGGCGCTGGCGCGCGAATCGGGTGCGGTGGTGATCGAGGACGCGGCGCAACATGGCGAGGGTAAGCTCGATGGCGCGGCGCTCGGCACGACCGGACCGCTGACGGTGCTGAGCTTCGGCCGCGGCAAGGGCACGACAGCAGGCAGCGGCGGCGCCCTGCTCGCCATTGGTGCGACCTGGTCCAGCGCCGTGGAGGCGTGGGAAGTGCAGCAGGAGCCGATAGCTCCGCGCGGGATGGCGCGTCCTGGCCGGCGCGACGGCTCAATGGGTCCTCGGCCGGCCGTGGCTCTACGGGATCCCGAGCGCCCTGCCAGGACTGCACCTGGGGGAGACCATTTACCATCCGGCGCACGAGCCGCAGGCGATGTCGGCGGCGTCGGTGACGATCCTCAAGGACGCGCTGCCGGCGAGCGAGGCAGTAGGGGCGGCGGCGAGCTCGCGTGGCCGCATTGCTCGAGGAGATGATCAGGGACGCCACCGACCTGGCCGCGGTGCGCCCGGTGCAGGGCGGTCGGCCGGGGTACCTGCGGCTGGCGGTCCGCGACCACGCGGGGCGGCGGCCGGATGTTTATGCAGGGATCGTACGGGGCTATCCGCGCCCGTTGCCCGATGAGGCGACAGCACGGGGTGTGGCTGGACCGCCTGAGCCCCCGATGATGGGAGCGGCCGAGCTGTGCCGGGATCTATTCACGCTGCCAACGCACAGTCACGTGACCGATGGGGATCGAGCTCGCATTGAGCGATGGGCCAGAGGGCGAGTGATCGATGGCCGTGCGCCTGCGGGCGCGTGACCCTTTTCCGACAGGACCGTCGTGCCTTGGCAGCGAACTACGTCAGCCGAGCCCGACCGGTCAGGGTGGCCGAACGGATTTCTTGGCGCCGCGAAAATACTCAGTGCTCACCTCTGCCAGCCACGATTCGTCGAGTCGAGAAACGGTATCGGGCGCCGTTACCGCATTGTGTCTCGACGTGAAGAATTGGGGGTGGCGTAATTCGTGAGAGCGTCTTACGTTGACTCCTGTCGGAGCTGGGCGATCGAGCGTCGCCCGCAGCCTGTGGTGAAAACCGCGCTCTGACACGAACGACCGGATCGGCCTGCACTGAGGTGGGCCGACGCTTTATGGATACCGGCATGATCGCTCGCCCCCCTCCAGGGGCTGCGACAAAGGCAAAACCGGCGAAAGCCGGCGACGCAAAGCTACGAGGCTAACGTCCGCGCGCGTCAGGATCTGCGCAGACCACGCCAGTCGGGCCGCCGAACAGACGCAGGAGGGACTCATGCGCGCGGCGATCTCGCGTCCACGACTAGCATCCATCGTGGTGCTCGGTGGAATCATTGGAGCCTTTGGCTGCTTTGGCGGCCGAGCTCTCACCGACCCGACAGGCGGTGGTCCCGGCACCGGGTTTCAATCACCCACGCCCGTAGTCACGGTCATCACGCTGGCCCCGACCGCCGTCAAGGGGAAGCCAGGCCAGACGAATCAGGTGACCGCGATCCCGCAGGACCAATCGGGCAACACGATGCCCAACGCGACCTTCACATGGTCGTCGTCCAACACCAAGGTCGCGACCGTTTCGTCGACCGGGTTGGTGACACTGGTTCATTCCGGGACCGCCACGATCGCCGCCGCCTCGGGAGACGTGACCGCGTCGCTGGGAGTCACCGTCGATTCGACGCCTTCGGGGCTGTCCTCGTTGACCATGACGCCCACGAGCGCCAACCTGAATCCCAACCAAACGCAACAGTTCACGGCGACAGGCTATGACGCCTCGGGAAACACCGTGAACGGTACACCGGTAAATTGGGCATCGTCCAATTCCGGAGTCGCGAGCGTGTCGGGTAGCGGGCTGGTCAAGGCTGTGATCGTCGGGACCACGATAATCACCGCGACGAGCGGTGGGCATGCCGCGACCGCCACCGTCGAGGTTGTCGCTGCG
Source organism: uncultured Acidobacteriota bacterium (assembly GCA_963735525.1). Taxonomy (GTDB): domain Bacteria; phylum Acidobacteriota; class Terriglobia; order Acidiferrales; family UBA7541; genus Acidiferrum. The sequence continues at coordinate 26,385 of CAVTLQ010000012.1, forward strand.
TCGAGCGGTGGTGGCGGCACCGGCGGGGGAACGGGCGGCGGCAGCGGCGGTGGGACCGGCGGCGGCACCGGTGGCGGCACCGGCGGCGGTTCTGGCGGCGTCGGGAGCACTCACGAGCCGGCTGGCATGTCCGTGCAGATCAACACCGGCGCCATGACGGGTTCCCCGGGCTCGTACTTCACGATCTTCAGCCCGACCACGACCTCTTCCACCGGCGAGAACGCGTCGAACTTGACCAACGTGCCGGGCGGGACAGGCCTTCGCATCCTCTACCCCACGAACCTCTCGGGCGGTTACGCGCCGGTGCGCTTCGGTAGGTCGATCGGGTCACCCGGCAATTCGACCTACTACCAGCGCTGGCGCGTGCGCACCGTCCCCAACTGGGCGGGACCACGTAACGGCAATGGCGTCAAGATGTGCGAGCCTCAGCCGTTCGATCAGGGCCGGAGCGGTTCGGGCACCAACGACATCCTCATGATGTGGCCCAACGGCGGCCAGAACAGCCAAATGTCCGCGATGGAGGGGCTACAGGGGCCGAACGGTCACTTCCGCGACATGGGGGTGAACCAGGGCCACATCGCCAGCCTGTCGGACGGGCAGTGGCACACTGACGAGCGTATCTACGTGGCCGAGAGCTCTGCGGGCGCTGGCAATGGTCAGTATTACGCATACCTCGACGGCGTACTCGTGGCGAAGTACACGGACGTGAATTGGCTGGCTCCCGGTGGTACCTGGGGAATCAGCTACTTTCTGGTGGATCCAACCTTCGGCGGCGCTCCAGCCATCGGATCATCCGCTCCAGGGTGACTTCTGGGACTTCGACCAGCTATACGTGAGCACGAAGTAGGAGTAGCGGAAGGACAGACTGAGAGACGGTTGCGGTAGGCCGCTCACTCGCCGGGGGACTGTCAGCTCGACAGTCCCCCGGCGCGCGTTCGTGCCCTGCGAAGCTCGACGGGTGCGGCGGCGGGGGCCGATCAGCGTCGCGTGACGTCGTCTGCCGGTGCGCGAGCGGGGTCCTTGGTCCCATCAACGCTTACGCCCGCTGCGGGCGCTGCGAGGGCTGCGCCGGCGGCAGGCACGGGGTGGTGGCGTGCGGTGCGCACCCATGGCGCGTTCCGGAGGCCGGTCATGGAGCGCACCTGAATCCACAAGCGCCACACGACGTAGAGCGGGAGAAAGGAAAATGCGAGAGCGGCGCGTCCAGGGTCGGGGTCCCGGGCCAGGGCCACCACCGTGTAGATGATCGGCCGGGCGAGCGACGCGAGGAAGGCGCCGGCGAGGTAGTGGCCCCCCGGCACCGGGAGCGCGACCGCGACGCCGGCCAGGGCGACGGCGACGCCCAGGTGGGCCGCCGGGCCCAGCGAAAGCAGCTCGGCGAGGATGTCCAGCTTCTGGCGGGGCCCGATACGGCGGCTGGTGACCAGCGCCCCGCCGTAGCGTCGCAGCACGGCGAGCCGGCCAGCGGTCCACCGCTCGCGCTGGCTGGCACTCTGCCGGAGCGTGCGCGCCTCCTGCGCGTACAGGTGTGCATCCTGGGCGCCGATGCACCGCACGCCGGCCGCCGTCATGCTGGCGTAGACCTCCCACGTCTCGGAGAGCGAGAACGCCGACCACCCGTGCTGCGCGAGCACGCGCGTCCCAATGCAGAGACCATCGCCCAGCGGGACGTTCAGTCCGGCGGCCACCTTGAGCCGATTGACGAGCTGGAATCGCGCCGTGGACCATACGCGCGCCATGCGCGTGACCATGCTCTCGCCCGGATTGCTCACATTGATGTAGCCCTGGACGATCTTGTCGGCCAGAGGGGCTCGGCGGGCCAGCGCGCGCAGGAATTGGGGATCGACCAACGAGTCGGCGTCGAGTATGACGACGGCATCCCAATCAGCGACCGACAGCTGCTCCAGCGCCCAGGCGACGGCCCACGGCTTCCCGCGGCGCACGGGATCGCTCCGCTCGAGGCAGCGGGCGCCATGCTCCCGTGCCCGAGCGGCGGTAGCATTGGCGCAGTTGTCCGCGACCACGACGACGTCGAAGCGATCGCGCGGGTATTCCATCGCGCCGAGCGAGGTTAGACAGGCGCCGATGAGCAACTCCTCGTCGTGAGCCGGCATGAGGATCAGCACGCGGGGGGCGTCGCCGGCGCTGATGGGGGCGCGGGCGCCCCGTCCGACGAGTGCAACCCCGACGCTCAGCAGGTCGGACAGCGACGGCAGCAGCAGAGCGACGGCGATCACGGCCAGCGCGGCCGTCACGATGATCATGGACGACCGACGCTCGCCGGCGTCGTCGACGTCCGGCGTCGGCGGCTCATGCGTGTCAGAACTGGAAGTACAGGAATGGAGACGGTCCGCCGCCGGCGATGAGCGCCAGGCAGGCGCCGAAGGCGGCGGCCATGACCACGCGGTACTGCCGGCGGGGGGCCCAGTGCGCATCGATGTCGAAGGCGTTGGGGCCCACCATGCTCCACCAGGCGGCGATCGGCAGCATGATCGCGAACGCCAGGACCGGGACACTGACCGTGCCCGCAGTCGGCAGGAACATGTGGGCCATGACGACCCACGCCATGTGGAAGCTCGTCGAGCGGAAGAACACCCATCCGATGACCGCCAGGAGGAACATGCTCGCCCGCCGCACCACGCGCGGCGCGCTGTCCCAGACGCTGGCGTACTGACGGTGGAGAGCGAGCAGCACACCGTGATACCCGCCCCAGAAGACGAACGTCCAGTTGGCGCCGTGCCAGAGGCCGCCGATCAGCATCGTCAGCATCAAGTTGCGGTACGTCCGCCACTCGCCCTCGCGACTGCCGCCGAGCGGGATATACACATAGTCGCGCAGACAGCTGGACAGCGAAATGTGCCAGCGCCGCCAGAAGTCGGACGGGTCGAGCGCCTTGTATGGCGAGTTAAAGTTCTGCGGGATGCGCAGACCGAACATGAATCCCAGTCCCACGGCCATGCTGCTGTACCCCGAGAAATCGAAGTACAGCTGGAACGTGTAGCCGAGCATGGCGCACCACGTACTGGCCGTGGACAGGGCAGCATAGTGGGCCAGGGCGGGATCGACGAGCGCGGCCAGGCTGTCGGCAATCACTACCTTCTCCACCAGGCCGATGATGAAGAAGCGGATCCCGCGCTCGAGCCAGCGCGTGCGGTTGGCGTGTCCCAGTCCCTCCAGGTCGGTCTCGATCTGCCGAAACCGCACGATGGGACCGGCGATCAGTTGTGAGAACAGCGACACGTAGGCGGAGAATTCGAACAGATTGCGGGTGGGCTTGATCACGCCGCGATACGAGTCGACGATGTAGGAGATCGTGTGAAACGTGTAGAACGAAATCCCGATGGGCAGGATGATGTCGAAATGCGGTGTGGCGAGCGGATGGTGGAGCGCCTCGGAGAGGTCGCCGATTGACCGGAGGGCGAAGTTGGCGTACTTGAAGAAACCGAGCAGACTGAGGTCGACGACGATGGGGATGACCAGACACAGACGGCGGCGTCGTGCGTCCGTATAGCGAAGGAATCCGAGACCCGCGGTGAAGCTCACCAGCGTCGAGAACGCCATGAGGAAGCAAAACCACGGGTTCCAGTATCCGTAGAACACGTAGCCGGTGATGGCCAGCCAGACGTACCGCGCCTGCGCGGTCCGCAGCGACCAGAACACGACGTAGGTCACCGGCAGGAACAGGCCGAGGAACACGAGACTGTTAAACAGCATGCGGCAAATTCCGGTCAGCGAGCCAGTGACGGGTCGAGTGCATCACGTCGGGGTGCTACAAGGATGTGGTGGTCGTGCGGCACGCGGAAGCCGCCCGTACCGGCGCGCGGGTGATGGCACCGGTGACAGCACCAGTGAGTGCGCGACCAGCCGCAGACATGGCGGCTCGCCGATGCTCGGAGCGTCTGCACCACGCCGGCCGACGGGCGCTCGACCGTGGCCAGCGATTGGCGTCGGCGTCGGCGAGTGAGGGGCGACGTGAGGCGGAGTCTTCGTCTGGCGGCTCTCGTCGCGGTGTGTGTGCTGTCGGCGGAGATCGTGGCGCGCATCGACGACCTGGTGCGGTACGGAGTGCCGCTGTCCGCGGTGCCCGACGAGGCGCGCGATCTCACGATACGGGACTCGCTGGGCATCCATGGCCGGCCGAACGGACGGTACCGATGGTGGCATCTCAACGCGTACGGATTTCGCGCGCCCGAGATGGCGGTAGCGCCGCGCGCCGGGTGTACCCGCGTCGCCGTGCTCGGGTCGTCGGAGACCTTTGGCCTGTACGAATCGCCCAACATGGAGTACCCGGCCCAGCTGCAGCGTCAACTCGACGCGCGGGGCTGCTACGAGGTCGTGAACGCGGCGGTCGCGGGGGCGAGCATGCACAGCATGCTGGGGCTGTGGCGCCATCGAGTAGCTCGCTTCGATCCAGGGATCGTCGTGATCTATCCCAATCCGTCGTTCTACCTCAACACCGACGCGCCGGGGACCTCGCAGCCTGACGATGCCGGCGCCGGCAGTCAGCACGGCAGCGGCCCGCCGTGGTGGACGCCGCGACTCCTGGACCGGGCGCATCGCGCCTTCCACTACCCCGACGTGCTCCAACGCCGCCGGGTGGCGCAGTGGTTGGCGCGAGCGACCGCGGGTCGGGACTCCACCTGGTTTTTCCGGACGGTGCCGCCGGACCGTCTGGCGCAGTTCGGGGCCGATCTCGACTCCGTCGTGCGGGCCGTGCGGGCCGACGGCGCGACTCCCGTGCTGGTGACGCACGCCATGCCGTTCGAGGCCGTTCCGCGCCCCATCGACCACGACTTGTTGCAGGCGTGGCGGCGATACTATCCGCGGGCGACGCCCGAGACGCTGCTGGCGTTCGACACGGCCAGTGCCACGGTGACCCGACGCGTCGGCGAGCGCGAGGGCGTGGCCGTCGTCGACGCGGCCGCGCGCCTCAATGGGCACGCCGTCTACTTCGCCGACTTCACGCATTTCACCGACACCGGGGCCGGGGTGTTGGCCGCGCTCCTCGCCGATCGACTGGCGGCTCCCGATCTGCGCACGCCGCTCGCCGCTGGCCGCGCGTCCGGGCCCGCCTCGCCATGAGCGGCGAAGCGATGCGGCGGGCGCTCAAGGACGCCGTCGAACGCGGGCTGGTGGATTCGGGGATCGCCCGCTGGGGACTGCGTCGTCGGTGCGGGCAGCGATTGGTGCTGGCGTACCACAACATCGTGCCCGACGGCACGCCGGCTGGCGGGGACGCGTCGCTGCACCTGCCGCGCCGACGATTCGTGGAGCAATTGGACGCGGTCGAGGAGTGGTGCGACGTCGTCCCATTGACATCGGTGCTCGGGCCGTCCCACGACACCGCCCGGCCGCAGGTGATCATCACGTTCGACGATGCGTATTTCGGCGCGGTGACCCTGGGTGTGGGTGAGCTGGCGCGGCGTTCGCTGCCGGCGACCATCTTCGTCGTGCCGGGCTGTCTGGGCCGTCTCGGGTTTTGGTGGGATCGCTACGTCCCGGCGCAGCACGGTCTGACGCCAGCGTCGTTTCGTGAGCTCGCGCTGGAGCAGTTGCGCGGTGACGACGCGGCCATCGAAGCGTGGGCCCGCGACGCCAGAGTGGCTCCGGCGGCCGTCGATCCCGCGCATCGGGTGGCCGACCAGACCGAGCTGCAGAATGCGGTAGGCGCCCATCCCGGATTGACCCTCGCCTCCCACAGCTGGTCACACGCCAACCTGTCTCGATTGACTGGCGACGCATTGAGCAACGAGCTGTCGGCGCCGCTGGCCTGGCTCGCCGACCATGCCGAGCGCTCGCTGCGCTGGCTCTCCTATCCATACGGGCGGTGGTCACCGCCAGTGGCCCAGGCCGCGGCCGCGGCGGGGTACGACGGCGCCCTGGCGATCTCGGGAGGCTGGATCGACGGCGCCGTGGGGGGGGGGAGGGGGGGCGCGATCGGGGACCGCTATGCGGTCCCGCGGTACAACGTGCCGGCCGGCTTGAGTCTGAGGGGATTTCGGCTGCGTCTGGCAGGGTTGGTGGGTCCATGATCGTCACCGAGTGCGCCCGCGGCGTCCTGGGAGAGGTCGCAGTCGGCAGACCGGCCCCACACGACTGTTGCGTGGATGCAACAGACAGGATCGCATGCGGTCTCAGATTGTGCCCCAACCAGTTGACAGATTGCCACTTAGGGCCACATCTGTGACGGCCAGCGAGGCCCTCTCCTTGCGTTTAGTATGAACGAAGCCATGTCCATGTCAGCCAGGCCTGTCCCTCCACCGGCCCGAGTCGGCCGGCCGCCGGTCGCCCACGGGCGTCGCAGTGCGCGGTCCGCGCCAAAAGCTCGGGCCCCGCTGGCGGCGCGTCTCCGGGACATGCGGGCGAAGTTCGACCCATTTCGTGTCGCGCTCTTCGTGCTCACGGTGCTGACCGTGAGTCGGATCCACGAGCAGTATCCGGCACTCGCCAAGCTGCGCCCCGCGCTGGTCATGACGGTGGTCGCGGCCGCGGCGGCGTTTGCGCGTCCGGACTTGGTCGCGCGCACGAAGCTGCTGCACACCTGGCCGGCGAAGCTCATCGCGGCGTTCGCCGTGCTGGCGTGCACGTCGGTTCTCTTTGGCATCTCGCCGGGCAACTCGGGCGCGTTCATCCTCAACGTGTACTGCAAGACCATCGTATTCGCGTTCTTGATCATCGCCGCGGTCCGAACGGCCAGGGACCTGTATCTCATCATCTGGGCGTACGTCCTGAGCTCGGCGCTGCTGGTCTACACCGCGCAGTTCGTCTTTCAAGTCCATAGCTACGGCGGCTACAGTCGTCTCGCCAACCTCGACACCTACGACGCCAACGACCTGGGGCTGGTGTTGCTCGTCGGCCTGGCGATGACACTGCTCATTTTCCAGACCGCGCGGTCGTGGGGGAAGGTGTTCTGCGGCGTCATTCTGGTGGGCATCGGCGCCTCGATCGCCAAGTCCGGCTCCCGAGGCGCGTTCGTCGGGCTGCTGGCGATCGGCGTGGCGTTGCTGTTCATGCTGAGCCGAGTCTCGGTGTTCAAGCGGGTGGCGTTCGTCGGCGTCATCGGCGTGGCCATGGTCCTGTTTGCGCCGGAGGGATATTGGAAGCAAATGGCCACGCTCGAGGACCCCCAGGCCGACTACAATTGGGATTCCATCAACGGTCGCCGGCAAGTCGCGATCCGCGGAATCGGGTATATGATCGACTACCCGTTCTTCGGGTTGGGTATTCACAACTTCGCCAAGGCGGAATGCTTCATCTCCTCCAAGGCCCGGCACCACATCTTCAATACCGGCATTCGCTGCACGCCTCCCCACAACGCGTACATCGAGGCGGGCGCGGAAACCGGAATTGGAGGCTTGATCCTGTGGGTGGTGATGATTCCGGGGGCGGTCGTCTCGCTGGTCATGCTGCGGCGGCGAATGCCCCGAGGCTGGGGTGCCTCGCGCGACGCCGAGGAACGGTTCCTCTATCTCAGCGCGGTCTACCTGCCCGTGGCCTTGGTGGGCTACTCCGTCGGGTCGTTCTTTCTATCGTTCGCCTGGACCGACATCACATACCTCATCGTCGCCACCTGGGCCGGTCTCCAACTGGCGGTGGACGAGAAGCTGGCGCGGTCGGGAGGCGGGCCGGCCAGCTCGTCGCCACCGGTACCGAGCCAGCCGCGGGCGCGCTCGGTACTGGTCCCGGCCTGAGTGCCGCCGGCGATCACGCGCGCCACACCGTCGGACGCGCCATCACCGATCCGGCCTGCCGACGCAGCGCCGGCGGCCAACCCATCGATGACCGCGGTGAGCGTTCTGGTGACGGATGGCGAGACCCGGGCCTCACTCGCCGTGGCGCGCTCGTTGGTGCAGGCCGGGTATCGCGTGCACGTCGCGGCACGGGAGCGCTCATCACTCGCCGGCACGGCGCGAGGGATCAGCGCTTCGTGCGTCATGCCCGACAACCTGTCGCAGCCCGGCCCCTTTCGAGAGGCGGTGATCGCGTACGTGGCGGCGCATCGGATCGGGGTCGTCCTGCCCATCACCGACGCCGCCGTGCTGGCGCTCCTGCCGGCGAGGTCGGCGTTGCGACCCGCCGTCATGCCGCTGCCGAGCGAGTCGGCGTTCAGGGCGGTGAGCGACAAGTCGCGGCTGCGCGCGGCGGCCGAAGCCGTGGGACTCGCGTATCCCGCGGAGTGGCGCATCGACGCCCCTGGTGACGCGACACGAGTCGGCGTGGTGCAGTATCCGGTGGTGATCAAGCCGGCGCGGTCGGTGGTCGACGTGGGGGGCGCCCGTCGCAAGACTGGTGTGCGATTCGCCGATACCGCTGCCGAGCTGGCGGCCGTCATTGCGGACTACGATCCAGCGGCCTACCCGTTGCTCGTGCAGCAGCGCATCGTCGGACCCGGAGTGGGGGTGTTCCTGCTGATGCATCAGGGCCGGGCGGTGGCAACGTTCGCTCATCGGCGACTGCGCGAGAAGCCACCGGCCGGCGGCGTGAGCGTCTACGCGGAGAGCGTGGAGGCCGATCCGGACCTCCGCCGTCGCTCGCTGGACCTGTTGGCGCGATTCGAGTGGGAGGGCGTCGCCATGATCGAATACAAGATCGACCAGGCGACGAACACCCCGTACCTGATGGAGATCAACGGGCGATTCTGGGGGTCGCTCCAACTGGCCGTCGATGCCGGCGTCGACTTCCCGCGTCTGCTCGTCGAGTGTGCGCTGGGGGCGCATCCGATCACCGACGGATCCTACCGCATCGGGGCCAAGAGCCGGTGGTGGTGGGGCAATGTCGACCACCTGCTGACCCGCTTGACCCATTCCAGCGCCGACCTCCATCTGCCGCCCGGGGCGCCCTCGCAATGGCGCGCGATCCTCGACTTCGCGTCGAGCGCCGGCCCGCGGACGCGCGATGGCGTCTTTCGCTTTCGAGATCCAGGTCCATTCGTGCTCGAGTCATGGCAATGGCTGCGCCGGCTGGTCTGAGCGGCACCGACGACCGTCGCCTGCTCGACCGCGGAGACGTGGGCATCGTTCACGTGCACAGCGACTACTCCCACGACGGTCACGACACGCTGACCAGCCTCCGCGACCGCAGTGTGGCGCGGGGCATCAGATTCGTCGGACTGACCGATCATGCCGAAGACTTCGACGAAGGCCGCTTCGAGACCTTCCTGGCCGAATGCGACGCACTCTCGGGGCGCGACATCACGCTGGTCCCGGGCCTGGAGTACCGGATGCGCGGCCGGCGCGGGCTGCATCTGCTGGCCATCGGGCTCCGCCGGTTCTTCCGCGCCGAAACGCCCGACGAGTTCTTCGCCGGCACCCGCGGGGCGGAGGTCTTCACGGTCATGGCGCATCCTGGTCTGGCCGGCTATCTCGTCCCGCCGGAAGTCGAGGCCGGCATCGATGCGGTCGAGGTGTGGAACGCCGCGTACAACACGCGTTACCTGCCGGACCCACGAGCCCTCTATCTGCTGCGCCGCTTGCGCCGTGCGCGACCAGCCGTGGTGGCCGTGGCCGGACTCGATCAGCACGACGCGCGGAACGACCGACAGACCCGCGTGGTGCTGACGGCGGCGGCGCCCATGATTCCGGCCGCGCTGCGCGCCGGCCACTTCAGCAATCGCGGACGCACGATGCGCTTCAACTCTTCCGGCGACTTCACTCCCAACGGCCTGTTGGCGCTCCAACTGGCGCGGTCGGCGCTCGACGTCGTGGAGCGTACGCAGGACCGTACGACCCGGGCCCTGCGGCGGCTGCGGCAGCGGCTGGCCGCGCGAGGTCACGCCGGTGACGCCTGAGCTGCGCCGCCACCGGGGCGGCCGCCGCGCGTGGCACCGGACTGCCGGCTCGTGCGCGGGGATGTCGTGCGCGGCGGCGGCCCTCGCCCGCGCCGACCGCTGAGCGGAGTGCGAGTGCCCTCGGCAATGGCGCGCGCGGCGTGGGTGGCATGCTATGCGCTGATCGTGGGTCTGGCGCTGGAGGTGACCTGCCGGATCGATGACTGGGTCCGGTTCGGCACCCCGTTTCTGTCACCCGTCGGATCGGAGCTTGGGCTCCTGGTGCGGGATTCGGTCGGCATGCACGCGCGGCCGTCGTCGCAGTACCAGAAGTACGCGATCAACCGACTCGGGCTGCGGGGGCCCGAAGTCTCCGCCGACAAGGCGCCAGGCACGATCCGCATCATCAGCGTCGGTGCATCGGAAACGTTCGGGATGTTCGAGAGCCCGCGCCGCGAGTATCCGCGGCAACTCGAGGACTCGCTCAGGCAGTGGGTCCAGCATCGTCAATGCGGCGGATCCCCGGGCGGCGGGCGAGGTGGCCCCCGATTCGAGGTCCTCAACGCGGCAATCTTCGGCATGACGCTGCCCACGATCGAGCAAGACTTGCGGCTGCGCCTGGCGTCGCTGCATCCCAATGTCGTCCTGGTGTATCCGACCCCCGTGCAGTATCTCGACAATGACGTACCACGCCCGGCCGAGCCCAGTGCCCAGCCCACGGGTCTGGAGATCGGATTTCGACTCCGTTCCACAGAGCGGCTGCGGGAGCGGGTGACTCAGGCGATGCCGGTGTGGCTGCGGACCCGGGTGCTCGAACATGTGATCGAGGACGACGCTCGGGCCCACGATCCCGATTGGCTGTTCACCCACATTCCGGTGGATCGCCTGGCATCGTACGAGTCGGACCTGAGGCGGCTGGTCGGATCCGTGCACCGGCTGGGGGCCGTAGTGATCCTGATGACCCACGCCAACGCCTTCGAAGCGGGTCAGGGAACGCCGGCGGAGCTCGCCGGCTGGAAGCGATCGTATCCGCGCGCCAATGGCCAGGTGCTGGTCGAATTCGACTCGGCGGCTGCGCTGGTCACGGCGCAGGTGGCGCGGGACTCGGGCGTCGCCCTCATCGACCTCGCATCGGCCGTGCGCCACCGCGGGCCCGGAACGACCGTGTTTGCCGACTACGCGCACTTCACCGATCTCGGCGCGGCCTACGTGGCCGGTTTGATCCGGCCGGCGGCGGTCGCGGCGACGGGTGTCGACACCATGTGCCTGTCCGATCATGCCTGACGTGTCCGTCGTCATTCCGACCTACAACCGGGCCGACCTCCTGCCGCGGGCGATCCAGTCCGTGCTCCGCCAGACGGTGCCTCCGGTCGAGATCCTGGTCGTCGATGATGGCTCGACCGATACCACATCGGACGTCTGCGCGGGGTTTGGCGACTCGGTCCGGTACGTGCGCGTCCCCAACGGGGGCGTGGCGCGGGCGCGGAATGTCGGCATCGCCGCCGCGCGAGGCGAGTTCGTCGCCCTACTGGATTCGGACGATACCTGGTCCGCCGACAAGCTCGAGGTGCAGCTAGCCGCGTTGGCGGCGTTCCCGGGTGCGGAGTGGTCGATCACGGGGTGCGAGGTGCGCGATGTGGCGGGCGAGCTCGTGCCGGGGCCGCAGAGCTTCGCGGGCGTGTTCCCGGTATTTCGGGACTTGGCCCTGGATCCGGTGGCGACCTTCGGGCGGGCGCTGGCGCGTCGCAATGTGGAGGCGGCAGGCGGTCGCCATCGCTGCTTTGGCGGGGACCTGTTTCCACTACTGTTGCTCGGCAACATGGGATTGCCGTCCTCGCTCCTGGTGCGGCGCCGCGTGTTCGAAAAAGTGGGGATGTTCGACCCGACGTTGCGGCTCGCCGAGGAGACGGAATTCTTTCTCCGGATGGCGACCGCCTATCCCACGGTCGTGGTGATGAGTCCCCTCGTGCAATACCGGTTGGCGCAGGCCGACTCTCTGACATCGTCCGCCAACTCGGTGGCGCTGAGCACAGCCGCGCTACGGGCTCTGGATGCGGCAGTCGCCCTGCGGGACCGGCTCACCAACGCCGAGCGGGCGGCCTGGCGGGCGGGTCGCCGCAATCTGTTGCTGCGGTTGGCATACGCCGAGCTGAGCGAGTATCACAACGCGACCGCCCGTCGCGCATTGGCCCAGGTGTTCAGGGAAGGGTCGATCATGGATCCGCGCGCGGTGGCCCTGTGGACGCTGAGTCTCGCGCCCCCAGTCGTGCTGCGAGCGCTGCACATCCTCAAGCGCCAGCTCAGGGCCCTGAGCCGGCGTGGGGCCGCCGTCTGATGCCGCGGCGCGCAACCCCCCTCGTGATCGCCCAGATGCTCGAGTCGGACGGGCCGGGCGGCGCGGAGCTCGTCATGTTGCGGTTGTCCGAGGCGCTCCGCGAGCGCGGACACCGAATCGTGCCCGTTGGACCGGCAACCGGGTGCGGGTGGCTGGCCGAGCAATACCGGGCGCGGGGTTTCGTGCCGCGCACGTTCTGGCTGCGTCACCCACTCGACTTCACCTGCCTGCGAGAGATGATCGCCATGCTGCGGGCCGAGCGAGTGGAGGTGGTGCACAGCCACGAGTTCACGATGGCGCTGTACGGTACGGCTTGCAGCCGGTGGCTGGGCCGACCGCATGTGATCACGATGCACGGCAATCAGACGATGACGCGCCGAGCGCGACGTCGAGTGCTGCTTCGGGCGGCATTCCGATACAGCGCGGCGACCGTCGCGGTCTCGGCCGATACCAAGCGATTCCTGGATGCCGCGCTCCACCTGCCGGGCGACCTCGTGCGCGTCGTAGCGAATGGCGTGCCGCTCCAGGCCGGAAACCGAGAGCGTGGCCGCGCCGAGCTCGCGATCGCGCCCGAGGAACGACTCGTGCTGGCCGTGGGCAGCCTGGTGCCGCGAAAGGGGCACGCCGTGTTGATACGAGCGCTGGCGGCGCTGGGCTCCGATGTGTCGTGGCGGCTAGCGATCGCCGGTGGAGGCGCGGAGCGCGATGGACTCGCCGCCCTGGCGGGTGAGCTTGGCGTGCAGGAGCGCGTGCGGCTGTTGGGTCACCGGGATGACGTGCCCGATCTCACCGCCGCCTGTGACGTCTTTGCGATGCCGTCGCTGTGGGAGGGACTGCCGCTCGCGCTGCTGGAGGCGATGGTGGCGGGCAAGGGGATCGTCGCCTCGCGGACGGCGGGGATTCCCGAAGCCATCACGGACGGGGTGGAGGGAATGCTGACCACACCGGGAGACGTGCCGGAGCTCGCGGCCGCGCTGCGTCGCCTCCTGACCGATGGCGAATGGCGGACCCGTCTCGCGTTGGCGGCGCAGGCCCGAGCGGCGGCGGAGTTCTCCATCGACTCCATGGCCGACGCCTACGAGCGGATCTATGTCGAGGCGCTCGGCGCGCCGGCGGCCGCCCTCGGCGCTCCCACCGACGGACGGTTGTCGCCGGCGTCATGACGGTGGGCCGTGTCGTCGGCGAGGTTCAGGCGCGACGCCGGCGCGAAGCCCAGCGCAGAGCAGGGGCGAAGGGGGCGGCCACGAGGTGGGCGGCAGCCTTGAGCCGGTTGCCGGGGAAGGCGAGGGCCCGGGCGTAGGCGTAGGCCGCAGTGCCGGCCCCGCCCGTCCAGAAGTGGTGGTAGCCGAGCGCCATCCAGGCGCGTCCCAGCCGGCGGAGCGCGACCGTCCGATGGGGCTCTGTGGTCACCTGCAATGCGACCCTGGTGATGGCATCGATGTCCGGACGCAGCTTCTGGTCGGCGCGTCGGTAGCTGTTGCCCGAATGGCGGCGCACTTCGACCAGCGGATCGTCGATCACTGCTCCGCGGGCCACTCGATAGACATTGAGGACGAAGCAGAGGTCCTGGCTCAGGCGCATGTCGGCGGGGAAGCGGATCTCCCGAATCAAGTCGGCGCGCACGAGCATCGTTTGCGTCCAGCAGGGCAGCTGGCTCATCGGCGTGAGCGAACTGAAGGTGTCACCATCGATGATGCGACCGGCGCCGGCGCGACTCGGATGCGTCGGGACATCCCGGAGCTGGGGGATCAGATCGAATTGCGTTTCCTGGTGGAATCCGTCGTCATCGAACCTGATGAAGTTCGTGAACACGAATCCGACGTCGGGATCGGCGTCCAGGATGGCGACCTGGCGGTGGAGCTTGTCGGGGCGCCAGCGGTCGTCGGCATCGAGAAAGGCGACGTATCGTCCGCGGGCGAGCTCGAGACCCAGATTCCTGGCGGCGCCGACGCCGAGTTTGGGGATGCGCACGGACCGGAACGCGCGGGTCGGTGATCCGCGCCAGGCGGTCGGGGGTGTCGTCGGTCGAGGCATGTCGAACGACGATGACTTCCAGGTCGCTCACCTGTTGTGCCAACACGCTGGCCACCGCCTCTCCGAATGAATTGCCCGAAGTTGTGGGTGGCGATGACGACGCTCACGCATGGCGGCACCGACGCGGCGTCCGTGGTCGCCGGGGCCGGGCTCGACGTCATGGGTTCGCGCGAGGCAACTCGGCGCCCACCCGCAGCCGGCCGGCCAGCAGCTCGAACAGGCGAGCGGCCGCTCTCTTGGCCGCGTCATGGTCCCTGGTCGTGAGGATCCACCCGCCAGACCATCCAGAGATAGACGGCGAAGATGGCGGCGCGGGACGCGATGCTGAGGGCCAGCGGCCCGGTTGGGAATGTGCTGCCGATGACCACAGTCGTCACGGCCATCAGACCGAGCTGCACCACCGGCCTCCAATTGTACTGTACTCGCCACAGCCGCTGCGAAGTACGATATATCGCGCCGTACCGCACCGCATATCCGATGACGGTGGCACCGGCGGCGCCCCACGCCAAGAATCGCGGGACCAGCAGCGCGTAGGCCGCCAGCACCACGACTGCCCCGGTCCAGTTGGCAATGGCGATCCACCTCGTCTGTTCGGAGACGAGGATCCCGATATCCTGAGAAGACGTCCACGCCTGCAGTACCATGGCGACCAGCAGGAGCGGCACGACGTAGGCCGCCGGCCAGAAGGGGACCGGCGTCATGATCTGCAGGATAGTGTGGACGAACAGCGAGATTCCCACCGCGGCCGTCAGGAGCACGACATTGAGATAGACGAACATTCGGGAGTAGATCGCGTCCCGGTCGGGTCGCTTCGCCACTTCATGCCGCTTGGGGTCCCACACCATGTCGAATGGAGTTTGAGCCAGCAACGCGAGCAGGAACGCAAACTGATAGGACAGGTTGTACCGGCCGACGTTGTCCAGCGTGGTCGCGGCGCGCAAGAAATAGCGGTCGCCGAACGTGAGGATGAACGTCGCGACCTGGGTGGCCATGAGCGGCATGCCGAACCGATAGAGGTTCGCGGCGACCGGTCGAGAGTAGCGGAGCCCCACCTGCCGGAGTGCCGTGGTCGTGAGCACGGTGCCGAGGAACACATTGGCGATGATCGTGCTCAGAAACATGGACTTGACGCCAGCGTGCGCGACGGTGAGCAACAGGATGTTGGAGGTGACCTGGATCGCCAACCGCACCAGCTGCGTCCCCACGATCAAGCGAAAGCGGCCCCGGGCGCGAAAGAACGGCGTCGGTACGAACGTCGGCGCCGTCGTCGCCAGGGCCAACGGACGCGATGCGGACGACCCCTGTGAACTTCGGGTCGCCTAGGACAACCCGCGAAATGAATGGCGCGAAGACGAACGCCAGGAGGGCGATGGCGGCGTATCCGAGGCACACCGTCCAGATCGAGGTCGAGATGACGGCGTTTCGCTCCTCGTCAGTCTGAGCCTTGAAGTAGAAGCGGAATACGCCACCCAGCAGCCGGGAGCCGGCGACGATGGAGCTGAAGTCGAGCGTCAGCTCGATCAGCTCAATGACGCCATAGTCGGCGGGCGTCAGGTAGTGCGTGTACAGCGGCAGCATGAAGAACGACACTGCCTTGCTGATCATCGTGGCCACGGCGAACATCAGCACCGGACCACCCAGTGCCTGGAACCGGAACGGAGGAATCATTTCCCCCGTGGCCGGCGGCATCATCGGGTCGGCGCCGATGGTGGGCTCCAGGCTCTCCGCCAACTCGTCCGCGGCGCTGAGCTTCGTGGGGTCGCTCGCGATCTCGTCGCTCGGCTTGGCGTCGGCTGCGGTCATGGCGTCACGGCGCGTGGGCGTACTCCGCCCAGACGCCGTCGAAATAGACGGGCGGATCCAGGCGGCGGTGCGCGCGCAAGTACGCGGTGGTCAAAGGCGGTCCATAGAGGGCCAGCCGAGCCTTGGTGACGAACCACACGCCCTTGCGATCCGCACCGACCGCGGCGACCCGGGCCGCGATCTGCGCGGTATCGTGCACGAGATAGCGTTCGGGTGCGTACGCGTTCAGCTGAACGTCGGTCGGCACGCCGAACACGGGCGCCGATCCGTGGTAATAGTATCCAAACGGCAGCGAGCGATCGGGGTCGTAGACCAGCACGACGTCCCGATCGCTGGCATGGGCGGCGACGTAGTTCGCGGCCGCGCGCCAATCCTCTTGCTGCAATCCCGATCGCTCGAAGTTCACGAGGTCGCCAACCAGGGCGACGCCTACGATGGCGGCGACCGCGACTCGCAACGCCACCGGGCCGATGGCGTCGATCCACAGCGCCATGGCGACAATCACCCCCGGCAGGGTGACCAGTGTATACCGGGGCAGCACGAGCGAGATATTGAACAGGCGCAGCGCGCCGAGGCAGGCCACAGGAACCCCGGCCGCGACCACGGCCAGCACCTCGTCGCGCGATCGCGGACGGCGCCACCCCGCCAGGCGGGCCAGCGGCACCAGGAGTAGGACGCCGACAGCGATGGCGGTCGCGTGGGGCTGAGCCTGGATGGGCGCGTTCGCCCCGATCCCGTCCACAAACGTCCTCGCCGTGGTCCACAGCGCAAGCCCGGGCTCGGTGGCGAGATCGAGTTGCAAGAACCGGTCAGGTTCCGCGCCGGCTTGCCACCGGATCGTCGGGATGAGCGGCACGAGTGTGATCGACGAGATGGCGAGCAACGCGGTGAGGCGGCCCCATTGGCGCCGGGTGACGCCAGCGGCCACCCACTGGCCGAACAACACGAAGGCGCCGTAGTAGAAGGAGAGGAGGAGCGCGGCGGCCGCCAGCGTGTAGCCGACGACGTCCGACCGCGCGGGCTCACGGTCGGTCCGGGTCAAGCCGACGAAGAAATACCATGTGAGCGCGGCCGCGAGCATGGTCAGCCCGTAGCCGCGTAGCTCGGCGGCAGCCCAAATGACGCCGGGCACGGCGGCCACGCCAAGCGCCATCAGTGACCATCGTCGGAGCCCAAGGCGTCGCGCGACACCGGCCATGACGACGACCAATCCCATGATCGCGACCGTAGACAGCAGGCGGCCGAACACAGCGCTTTGCTCCAAGCGCAGCCACAGGTTCAGGAGCGCGAAATAGAGCGGTGGCTGGAGCTCGAACCGTAGCGACCGGTGAATGGTCTGGAAAAAAGGCAGCGTAGCGGTGTACCGCGAGTACCACTCGTCCATCCATATGCTCTTGTGGACCGAGTTCCACGTAGCCAGGGCGCCCACGGCCAGGGCGGCCGCGGCGACCACGACCCGCGCGGCGGGCGGCGTCCGGTCGGGGGCGGCGACCGGCCCGCTCGCCTCGGGGGCAGGGGGCGGGGACTTGGACGAGTGGGGTTCGGCGGCGAGGCCGGTCACGGGCGCGGATCGGGCACGACCGTCAGGATCTCAGCCGAGGTTGGCGAGGCGCCAGTGCGCTCCGGGCGGCGGCGCACTTGGTCGCGGTGCGACATTGGGAATGGCGCATCCTGTCACGCAGGTGTTGGCCAGACGGCGAACCTCTCCGAAGTCCACGCGATTGAACGCGTCGGCCGCGTAGCTGCCGTTCAGAAAGGCCACCGTGTCCCGCACTTCGGCGGCCAGCGCCTGTTCCATGGCCTGGAAGCCGCCGTATACCGCGCTCACGAATTCGGGGGTCGGCGCCGTCCGCCCCCGGCCGATGCCGGTGTAGCCGATGTGGCCATCGGCGAAGTCACGGGCGTGATACAGGTTGCAGCCATCGATCAGCCACCGCGCGCGCGGCGCGAGGCGGAGCATGGCGTCGCGGCCCGACAGGTAGTCGCGGTGACCGGTGCACATGACGATGAACTCGGCCCCGTCGAGCGCGGTCGCGAGATCGTTGGTGAATGCCGACGTCAGGTCGAACTTCTTCAGATTCTGGTCGTCGGGCTTGACATAGGGGTCGTGCAGCCGGACCGTGCACCCGCGCTGACGGAGCAGCCGCGCTAGCGACAAGGTGGGGGAGTTCCGCGTGTCCTCGGAATTGAACCGATACGCTGTACCGAGGAGGGCGACGGACCGGCCATTCACGGGCCCGGTGTGGCGCTCGGCCAGCCGAATCGTTTCGGCCGGCGAGGCGTCGTTGATCTCGCGGGCGTTGAGAATGAGGCTGCGGCTGGTGTCCGCGCCGCTCTCGATCCGCCGCCACCAGAGCAGGATCCCGTCCTTGGGCAAGCAATGGCCGCCGACGCCCACGGTGGGTACCAGGAGCGCTCCGCTGGGCACGGCATTGGGATCGTCGCTCGCGGCGTCGGCCTGGGCCAGTCGCCGGTTCACGGCATCGCGGACAGCGTAGAAATCGATGTCCTGCTCGTCACAGTCCCGGACGACCTCGGCGGCATAGGCAATACGCACATCGCGGTAGGCGTTCTCGAGGGTCTTTACGACCTCCGCGGTCATGCTGTTGGTCGGATAGAGCGTGCCGCCGGTGACGATCCGCGCGTAGAGCCGGCGGATGAGCTCCGGCGTCGCGGGGTGCAATCCGCCGACGATCTTGTCCGAGGTCCGCACGCGCTCGACGAGCCGGCCGGGCATTACGCGATTGGGGCTGTTGCCGAGCAGCACGTCGCGTCCCTCGACGAGCCCATAGCGCGCGAAGTGCTCGCGGACGAGGGTCGTCATCGACGACGGGGCGAGTGTGGACTCGAACACGATCAGCGGCACGTTGCCGGCTGGGCGGTGGACCAACTCCTCGGCCACTCGGGTCAGGGCGTCGAACAGCGGTCCATAGTCGGGTGCCAGGCCGGTCTGGCGGAGCCTCCGGGGCGCTGATCGTCGAAGGGATCGAGCGCGCAAATCGCCGACTGGCCGGTCTGCCGGAGCGCGTCTTCGTGATTCGCGATGAGAACCTGCTGCATCCGGACGCGGAACCCCCCAAGCTAAGCATTCCAACGCAGATGCTGCGGCGCGATGCCGAAGGCGACGCGCTGAACACGGGCACGGGAGAGGGCAAGCCGGCGAAGGATTTGTCCATCAACTATGTTCCGCTGCCTTATCCGGAGTACCCGCCGGGGGTGATACGGATCAGGCCGTCGGAACGCGAATTGTGGCGCGTCGCGAACGCGTCGGCGATTACCTACTTGAATCTGCAGGTGTTATTCAAAAGCGCGCCGCAGCCGCTGGGAATCGTGGCGCTCGATGGAGCGCCGACCACGGAGAGCGGTGATGCGGCCAAGGCCATTCTGCCGGTGAGCCACGTGGTGGTGCCGCCGGGAGGGCGAGTGGAATTTGTCCTGACTGGACCACCCGCCGGGGTGCAAGCGAGCTTGGTGACGCGCGGCGTGGACACCGGCCCGATGGGGGAAAACGATCCGCTGCGGGCGCTGGCAGTACTTGTGGCTTCGGCGACGCTCCCGAGCCGCGCTCGGTGCTGGCGTCCAATCCCGCGCCGCTCGCGACCGCAAAGACCGAGTGGCTGGGTAACGTGGCGCCGGTGAGGCAGCGGAAGCTCTATTTTTCGGAGAAACAACAAGATCCGAAGCGACCCGAACAGTCCGACGACGTTTTATGTGACCGTGGAGGGCCAGACGCCGACGCCGTTCGATCCGCAATCGGGGATTCCCAACATGGTGGCGCAGCAAGGAACGGTGGAAGACTGGACGATCGAAAATCGCACGCAGGAGTTCCATGCCTTTCACATTCACCAAATCCATTTCCTGATGATGGAGTGGAACGGGCGGAAGGTCGATGAGCCGTTTCTGCGCGATACGGTGAACGTGGAGTACTGGAACGGAAAAAGCGCTTCCTATCCGAGCATCAAACTGCGCATGGACTTCCGGGATGCCAATATCGCCGGAATTCTGCCGTATCACTGCCACCTGCTGGAGCATCAGGACGGCGGCATGATGGGAATCATCCGAGTTGAGCCGGCAAGTAAATGATGTCGCCGGACATTGCGCGAGAAAGTCGAGCCCGCAAAGGTCGGAAAATCCCGCGAACGAAATCTTTCCGATTCAACGTTGATTTTTTGTCCGCAGGCCATCAGGTTTTGACGGCGCATTCATCTGCGACTAACAAAAACAAATTAAAACAATGTCGCGCGGGAAAAAGTGGCCCGCGACGCTCCGAGACGTGCGTCTTCTCATAGTTACGTCCACCCCATTTCAATTTGGTCTTTTTGAGAGCAGGCATCTCTGCAAAGGAGCTGTTCGATGATGACACGGAAGCACCCGTTGTACCTCCGCGCGCTCGCGCTGGTGGCATCGGCATCCATCATGATGATGAGCCCCGCAGGAGCTCGCGCACAGCAAGCGGAGACCAACACGCCGATCAAGCACGTGGTGGTGATTTTTCAAGAGAACATTTCGTTCGATCATTACTTCGGAACGTACCCGTTTGCCGAGAATCTGAATGGCGAAACCAAGTTCACGGCGAGGCCGGGCACTCCGACAGTGAACAATCTTTTGTCCGCGGGCTTGTTGACGAACAATCCGAATTCGGTGAATCCATTCCTGTTGTCACCGGCGGATGCCGTCACTTGCGATCAGGATCACGACTACGGTGACGAGCAGAAGGCGTTTGATGCGGGCTTGATGGATAAGTTTCCGGAATCGACGGGTACCGGCGGTCCGGGGTGCAACGACGTCGGAATGGGCACCGGGGTAGTGATGGGCTACTACGACGGCAACACGGTGACGGGAATGTGGAACTATGCGCAGCACTTCTCGATGAGCGATAACTCCTTCGGCACAGACTTCGGTCCTTCGGCGGTTGGGGCGATCAACCTGATTTCGGGGAACACCTTTAGCGCGACGCTGGTGCCGTTGACGCCTAGCGGGAAGACGGCCAGCTCGGCGGGGGACATCGCGGGCGGGGGAACGACCGGTGCGATAATCGGTGATCCGCGTCCCTTTTACGACGATTGCTCGTTTACGACCGCGGGGCTAATGAATTCGACGCAGATCACGATGACGGGAAAGAATATCGGAGATTTGCTGAATACCCAGGGACTGACGTGGGGCTGGTTCCAGGGCGGCTTCGCTCCGACGGGCACTTCCAACGGGTTGGCAGTTTGCGGCCAGCATCACGTGGGTTTGGCGGGCGATGACGCCACGACGCAATCCAGCGATGGGGACTATATCCCTCACCACTCGCCGTTCCAGTATTACAAGCAGTCGGCAAATCCGCATCACCTGCCGCCTACCTCGGTGGCCGCGGTGGGAACCACAGACCAAGCGAACCATATTTATGACCTTACGAGTTTCTTTGCAGCGGTGAAAGCGGGAAACCTGCCCGCGGTCAGCTTCTTGAAGGCCTCCGCGTACCAGGATGGGCATCCCGGGTATTCCGATCCGATCGACGAGCAGACCTTTGTCGTGGACACGATCAACACGCTGGAGAACACACCGTTTTGGAGCAGCACGGTGGTGATCATCCTGTACGACGATTCCGATGGCTGGTACGACCACCAGATCGGTCCGATCGTCGGGCAGTCCAATTCCGCGACCGACGACAATCTGACCGGCAAGGGCAGCTGCGGAGTTCCGAAGCCGGTCGATGCTCAGGGAGACATCCAGAACGGGCGTTGCGGCTACGGCCCGCGGCAGCCTTTGCTGGTGATTTCTCCGTGGGCGAGGGTGAACTTCGTGGATCACTCGGTGACCGATCAGTCTTCGGTGATTCGGTTCGTCGAAGATAACTGGGGCTTGCCGCGAATCGGGAACGGCTCGCGCGATGCGATCGCGGGCTCGTTGCTGGACATGTTCGACTTCAGCCAGAATGGCTGCCACAAGGTGTTCCTGGATCCGAACACGGGAAAAGTAACGAAGATCGAGTAAGCCGGGTGCCACGGTAACTTTGGTCGAGTGGCCGGTAGGACTGAGGCCCGTTCCGCAATTGCGGGGCGGGCCTTTTTTTAGCGCTGTGGCGCACAGACCTTTCGAAGCTCCCTTCGTTCCTCAGGGCAGCCAGGGTAAACGGAAGGCGCCCGCCTCGGAAGGCGGCCGCTACAACCGCTTCGGGCATCCTTATCGGATGCCCTCAGAATGACAATTTTGTTTTTTCCCGCAGCCTGTGAAGTCGCGCCCTCGCGTTGTCACACAGCCAGAAATGGCTGTGCCACCGGACTTTTTCTGCGAGCTGCTTTGTTGTTCCAGGAGGAATGCGAGGACAACCCGGTGGGGGCTAGCGCCATCCGTGTAGTCATCTCCTTTGGTGCGAGGAGAGATGGTCACACGCCAGGTGATTGTGACGGCGGTTGTGGTGTCGTTTCTTGCGGGGGCGGCGCGCGCGACGGGGAATGAAGAGGCGTTGCGCGCTGCGGCTCGGGAGACGGCCGCGCCGGCGATCGACGCGAGCGGCGCGCCCATCATCGACGACATTGTGTTTACGGGGCTTCGGCGCATTGCTCCTGAAGCGCTAGAGGCGCAAATTGCTTCGCGTGCCGGCGAACATTTTGACGGCGCACGAATTGCCGGCGACGTTCGCGCGCTTGCGCGGCTGGGATGGTTCACGTCGATCCGCGTAGAAGTCGAGAGTCCAGCTGGAACGCTTGAGATACCAGGACAAACTCCGCAGCATGTGCGACTAAATTTCTACCTGGAAGAACATTGTTACCTTGCGGGCGTGGAGTATGACGGCTCGCGCCTGCTCTCGCGGCAACAGATCGAGAAGCTGCTGGCGGAGAAGAAGCTCGCGGCCAAACTAGGAGAGCCGGAAAATCCGGCGACGTTGCATCAGATCGCCGAGGCGATTCGGTCAGCGCTGGCCGAGTTGGGGCATCCGGAAGGGAGCGTGCGGATACTTCAGATCGAGTCTGCCAAGGCCGGGGAAACTTCCAATGCGATGGTTCGCGTGCACTTTGAGATTGCCGACGGGCCGCATCTTGCTGTTGGGCGAGTGACGTTTGAGGGCGATCCGGGCGTCTCTGCGAAATTGTTGCGGCGCACAATGCAGCGCATCAGCCCGGGTGCGTTCTTCGGGAGTCTGCGCGGGAAAAATTCCTACACGAGTGAAGCGTTTGAAGAGGACCGTGAGCGGCTGCTTGCCTATTACCAGAATCATGGCTTCCCCGAAGCGCGGATCGGAGCTGCGCAGGTCTCGAGGTACGAAAAGTCTTCTCGCCGATGGCTGCCGTGGCCGCGAAAGACGATCGAAGCGCGGCTGGGCGTCGGCATCCCGGTCGAAGCCGGAACTTTCTACCGAATCGATTCCGTCAAAGTCAGCAATGCGCTTACGCAGACGGCGATGGCGCACAAGAAATCGCCGGTCGCGCCCACCGAACTCCAGCCTGGGCGGGCGTACTCCGCGCGAGCGATCGAGAATTTTCGACGGGCGTGGCAGGTCTGGACGCAACCGAGGGCGCGTCGAAACGAAGCCGCGGCCTTCCGCAATGTCGAAGCGATTCGCACGCTGGACGCGGCATCCGGCACGGTTCGCGTGAGGCTGGATCTCAGTTCCACGCCGCCGTACGTCGTGCGACGCCTGGAATTCCGCGGGCTTCACCGCTTCCCTGACCGGTATCTTCGCAGCCGCATTCTCCTGAAGGAAGCAGCGCCGCTCGACGACCGAGTGCTGGAAGCAGGCCTGGCGCGCCTGGCGCGAACGGGCTACTTCAAGCCCATCAAGAAGGAAGATGTTCACGTCGAGACCAACGAAGCCGCTCATACCGTCGACGTGACGATCCGCGTCGAAGAACTCGGGCAACAGCGCGCCTCGCTGGTTGGAGGGCGCGGGCAATTCGGCAGCACGCTGGGCATCGCGTACACGGTATTTAATCTTCTCGACCGCGAAGAACTGCTTTCGTCGCGAATCGAGGGCGGGCCCGAGAGCCTGCAACTGGCAATGGGCTTCGCCAAGGAGGGATTTCTAGGGTCGCGCGGATCGCTGGCGCTTTCCGTGTTTGACACATTTCTCCGCCCGCTCCTGGCCGGGAGCGTGAAAGGTCCGTTCTTGAAACAACAAAGCGAAGGGATCGACGCGGCATGGAACTATGCGCTGACGAATGCAAACTCGCTGAGCATCCGCTACGACTTGTCGCATTCGAAAACGGAGTATTCACCCACGCTCCCCACGGGCGTCACCGGGGTGACCGTAAGCGACCTGCCCACGGAAACCTCGAGCCACGCGGCGGGTCTCGGCTGGACGCACAATACCGGGGACGAACGGATCGTTTTCGCGGACTCCGTTTCCGGAGGCTGGTTGGGCGGCAGCGAGAATGTGGTGCGGTCCAACATGGAGTACGGGCGCATCGTGCGCGATCCGCATCTTCGATCGACAAAATTCGTGGGCGTTTCGGACCAGTTTCACCGGCGCTGGCAGCTATTCCGGAGACATGCCATTTTATGCGCGCTCGTTCGCCGGGGATGACTTCGTGAGAGGACTGCGTGGCGGAGAGTTGGGGCCGGAAGCGGTGGTTTCCTCGACCTCAGCGGCGGGCACGACGAAATACTCCGCATCGCCGGCGGGCGCCAATCTGGTAGGCGCGGCAAACGCGGAGTATCGCGTACGGCTGGGCGACGGCACGGAAGCGGCAGGGTTTTTCGACTTGGGCTCGGGCATGTTGCTGCCGAATTGGCTGGGTCAGACACGGCCGGCGCTTGTCGATTCCACGAACGGAATTTTGCACGGATCGACGGGAATTCAATTCCAGTGGACGGTGCCCGGAGTCGGCGTTCCGGTGCGGGCCTACTACGCGGTGAACGTGCTGCGGCTGGATCGCTGGCTGCCCATGCCAGACGGGTCTTTATTTCACGCGCACGATCGCTTCTCGGCGTTCGGCTGGGGGCTTGGCTCGCTATTCTGAACGGCGCGGCTGTACTACACTGCGGGCCTATGAAAGAAGGCAAATTCATCAAAGAAGCATCGCGTCTCGCCGAACCCTATTGCATCACCAAGGGCGGCAAGTTCCGCCTGAAAGATTTTGCTCCCGGCGACACCCACGGCGTTAAGTCCGAGCAGCATGCCGAAAAGCTGACCGAGCAGAGCAGCGCCATGGCCAGCCAGATGCAAGAAATGCTCTATGCACAGGACCGCTGGGGGCTGCTGCTGATTTTTCAGGGGATGGACGCGGCCGGCAAAGACAGCGCGATCAAGCACGTCATGTCCGGAGTGAATCCGCAAGGCTGCGACGTCTGGTCGTTCAAGGCGCCGAGCAATGAGGAACTGAATCACGATTATCTTTGGCGCACCCACAGGGTCATGCCGGAACGCGGGAAGATCGGAATTTTCAATCGATCCTACTATGAAGAGGTGCTCGTCACGCGGGTGCATCCGGGATTACTGAAGGCCGAAAAGCTGCCCGAGCGGCGGCTGACCAAGCACATCTGGGAGGAACGCTACGAAGACATCAATGCGTTTGAACGATATCTGACGCGCAACGGCATCGTGATTCGCAAGTTTTTCCTGCATCTCTCGAAGGCAGAGCAGAAGCGGAGGTTTCTGGCGCGCCTGGAAGAGTCAAAAAAGAATTGGAAGTTCTCGATGGCGGACATCAAGGAGCGGGGTTTCTGGAAAGACTACCAGGAAGCTTACGAAGAGATGATTCAGAACACAGCATCGAAACACGCGCCCTGGTACGTGATTCCCGCGGACAATAAATGGTTCGGCCGGCTGATCATCGCGTCCGCGATCGTGGAGTCGCTGCACGGGCTGGATCTGGTGTTCCCGGATGTGGACAAAGCGAGGAAAAAGGAACTGGACGAAATCCGAGATTCGTTGCTGGCAGGCAAGGATTAGGCGCGCGGCCGCGCTGTTTTGTCAATTCGGTGGCGGGTAGTGGTAGCGCAAGTCGGATGGCAGACGATCGGAGCGCTGCCTGGTGTTGTATTCCAACTGATAGCCGAGATGTTCCGCGTCGGCGGGGTAGTGCTTGCCGGCGGGATATGGATACGGCAGCAGCGTGTGCCGCGGAAGGGGCTCGACCGTGAAGGCATGCGCGGCGTAGAAGTCCAGATCTTTCTCGAAGCCATCGGCGTAGAAAAAATAGTCGCGCACCCAGCCGCCCGGGAGCGGAGGGAGTTTGTGTGGGTCGAAGTCGAGCTTTACGCCTTCGCCGGAGCTAAAGACGACAAAGCGGTCGTCGGACTTTTGGAGCAGGTCGCGGACATCGCCGTATCGCGTGTAGTTGCCGGCTGCGCGCGCGTAGGGACCGGTGCTGCTGCGCTGCGTGTAGGAGTACTTCGTGTCGCTTGCAGGCGTCAGCCGAATTTCGCGCGGATAGCCGAGGAAAGCGAGCGCGGCATTCGCCAGAGGGACTTCGGAGACGCGAATGTCCTTTGCATCGGGGGTTTGGTCGATGCGGATTGCGTCCCAGTAAATTTTCAGGTTGTTTACGATGCGGATGCGCCGCGTGCCTGGCGGCAGCTTGCCGGTCAAGTCCGTCGTCATGGTGCGTTCGAGGCCCGCGGGAAAACCCATGTCGTCGACGACGCGAATCCACTTGCCCCGCGGGTCGAGCGCTTCCACGTACGGCGCGATCACTTTGATGCCCGCCTGATCGGCGGAATACATCGAGGTTGCGGTGAAATAGTCGGTGTAGCCGTCGAGGATCAAGCGCAGCGGCTTGCTGGCGTCCCAGGGGCCGAGGTCGAGCTCAAGATAGTGCAGCTTGGCAAAGCCGGCGAAGGGGAGACCTTCGAAACTGGTGACATAGTTTCGATCGCGCTTCGTAATCAGCGACAAGACATCGTTGCCGCGGTCGTCCCACGCGCCCACCGGCGGATGCGCCGCGCGGCTGGCGATCACGCGAAACTCGGGAAACGGCGGTGCGCTGACAAACCTCTCGTTGGGATACACCTCGTAGGCCGCCGGATGATCGATGGCCAGCAGGCGGACCTGATCGAGGTACACGGTTTCTTCCATCGGCTCCATGAAGCGGAAGCTCAGCATGCCGTCGCGCGGCCGGACGCTGCGCGCATCGACCTTCAGATATTCGTCGGGGTCGGGAACATCGCGCTCGCCGGGCGCGACCCAGTGGCCGACTACGCCGGGGCCGATCATGTCGGCGATGAATTCGTATTCGCGGCCATTCCATGAAAACAAAACCGGGCAGGAGCTGCCGCGCCGGTCGAGCTCTGCGATGCTCTGCTGTTTTCTCGCTGCCAGGTTTATTTCGTCTTGCGGCACGCCCGTGGGCCAGAGCAGACGGACGACTTCGGCGTTTTTCTCGGATCCGAGTCCCGCGAGAATCGACGGCGCATTTTGACCCAAGTAACCCGAAGCGCCGGCTACTTCCCATTTTTGGTAGAGCGGCCCGGCATACATCTCCACCTTTGTGCCGATCGCGCTCTTATTGTCGTTGAGAGCTTTGAGGTCAATGCGCATCCAATTGTGGAGATTGGCGCCTTCGTTGCGCAGCAATACCGGAGCGCCGCCCAGCTGCGTGATGAGCAGATCGGCGCCGCCGTTCCCGTCTACGTCGGCAACCGCGATCGCGCGGGGCTGCGACAGCTTTATCGCGTCGAGGTGCACGTCTTTGGTGACGTCGGCCCAGCCGCCCGTGCCCAGGTTGCGCAGCAGCCGCACTTCTCCATGCACTTCGCCACGCGCCACGCCGCCGGTCGCTGATTCTCCGACGGCGACGAGATCCAGCCAGCCGTCGTTGTCATAGTCGATGGCGGAAATTCCCCAACCGCGCTGCCATCCGAGATCGGGCAGCGGCACGCGCTCCAGTCGCTTGCCTTCCACGTTGCGCCACAGACTGATGCCCGGCGCGCCCGCATGCGTAAATGCCAGATCCATCCAGCCGTCTTTGTCGAAGTCGAAGGCGATCACTCCTACCGCGGGAGGCAACTTCTCTTTCTTGAAATCGATGGCGGCAAGCGGCGTGAATTTTCCTTCGCGCGGATTCAGATAGATCGAAGCGCCGTCACTGCCGCCGGCAAAGACAAAATCAATCGCGCGATCGTTGTTGAAATCGGTGGTCACCAGGCCCGCGCCGGTGGCGTCGAATCCGAGCGCCGTTTCTTCGGAGACATCCGTGAACGTGCTGTTGCCGTTGTTGCGCCAGAGTACGTTGTGCGATTTCCGATCCGCCGAAGGGGCCGCTGCGGGCAGCATCGTGACGTACAAATCCAGGTCGCCGTCGTGGTCGTAGTCGACAAACGTCACGCCGACGCATCCTTTTTCGCGCCGGATTCCCACCGCCTGAGTGACGTCCTCAAACTTGCCGTCACCTTTGTTTCGCAGAAGGCGCACGCCGTCGCTGAGGCACACCGCGAGATCGGTGTGTCCATCGTTGTCAAAGTCCCCCGCGGCGCAGCCCAGACCGCTGCCGCTCAACGTGAGTCCCGCGCTCTGGGTCACGTCCGCGAAGTGTCCGCTCCCTGTGTTGTGCAGCAGCTTGCTCGTGCCGTCTGCTGTGCCGCTCACCAAAAACAGATCGGGCTTGCCGTCACCGTCGTAATCGATGAAGCAAGCGCCGGTGCTCGGGCCGGGGAGTTTCGCAACTGTGCCCGCGGGCGCCGTAATTAGTGGCTGGTCTTTGAAGCTGACGGCGATGGCAGGCGGAGCCGCCGTGGCTGCGCTGCGCGCCAGCTCCGCGAGCGAGTAACGCCCCTGATCGCCGTAGCCTGCACCGAACGGAGTGCCCAGATGTTCCGACGTAATCTTTTGAAATTGCGCCAAGTGTTCGCGCGCGGACTTCAGATCGCCCTTCCGCTGGTACGCGCGGGCGATACCGAACTCCGCCGACGCATGAAAGGGATACGCGGCAAGAGCCTTTTCAAAGGCCGCGATGGCCTCGTCGTATCGCTGCCGCTGCGACTCCAGATAGCCCACAAAATAATAACCGTCGGCCTCCGGCGTGAGTTCCGTGACGCGCTTGAACGCAGCGACGCCCTTTTCCGTTTCGGCGGTGTCCTTGTAAACCAGCCCGAGGTTGTACCAGGCGTAGGGATCCTGCGGCAGTTGGCGGGTCGCCTCCTCAAGGGCCGCGCGCGCCGCCTCCAACTTCTGCTGGCTTAGCAGGGCTATGCCAAGGTTGAGCCGCGCCACCGCGAATTTCGGGTCGGCTGCCAGCGCCTGCTCGAAATTTTTCTGCGCTTCGACAAACTTCTGCTGATTCATGTAGGCCACGCCGAGTGTGTTGAACCTCAGAGCTTCGCCTGCGCTAGCTTGGGCCGCAGCGTGCGGCTTGCTCGCCGGCTTTTCCTGCGCGCGCGCGGCCGCCAGCGAACGCAGCAAAGTCCAAGGCGGCGCCGCTGCGGCGCAAACCACGAGCGCGCAGGCGATCACGAGCGAAGCCATACGCGGGTCGAAACGTTGCACGGAATTTTTGTCCCTGTTCGTGCGGGCTGCGGCGCTTTACCCCGCGCCGTAAGACGCTATCGATTCTGTCGGCTCCCCCACCCAGCGTCAATCGTTTTTATGTGTCGTTTTTATGTGTCGTTTTTTTGTCATTTATACCCGTCAGAGTTGACCCGGCGAGCAGTCACAGCTTAGTCTCGAAAGACAGCCCATGAGTCCCGTCTTCCACTTCACCACGATCGCGCGACTCAGCGCAGGTATCCGCTCGAAGAAAATATCGCCGGTGGAAATTGTGGACGCCCTGCTCGAGCGCGCCGCCGAGTGTGAGGCCCAGCTCAATTCGTTCGTGCACCTCGATGCGGACGGCGCTCGCCTGCAAGCGCTCTCCGCGGAAGCTGCCGCGCAGCGCGGCGACACGCTCGGTCCCTTACATGGCGTGCCCATCACGCTCAAGAGCAACATCGACGCGGCAGGCTGGCCCTGCCCGGCGGGCTCCACGCTTCGCAAAGAGTACATCCCGCAAGAGGACGCGCCGCTCGTCGCCCGCCTCAAAGCCGCCGGCGCGATCGTGCTTGGCAATACCAACACGCCCGAGTTCCTGATGGCTTACGAGAGCAACAATCTCCTGACCGGAAAGACCAGCAATCCCTGGGACCTCTCGCGCACCGCAGGCGGCTCCAGTGGAGGTGAAGCGGCTGCCATCGCATCCGGCTGCTCCGTCGCCGGCGTAGGAAGCGACGGCGGCGGATCGATTCGTGTTCCCGCCCACTTTTCCGGCATCTGCGGACTGAAGCCCACGCCCGGGCGCATCCCGTCCACGGGACACTTCCCTCCCGGAGCAGGCGCGCTTTCCTGGCTGGGCGCTGTCGGACCGATGGCCCGCACGATCGCCGATGTACGCGCCTTGTTCGAGGTGATGGCCGGACCCGATCCGGGCGATGCGTTGTCCGCACCTGTGCCGTTGAAGGCCGGGGACACCAAGCAAAGCAAAGGAATGCGCGTCGGTTTGCTGGAAAGTGAAGCGTTGGGCAAAGCCTCGCCAGAAACACAAGCCGCGGTGCAGCGCGCCGCGGAAACCCTCGCCGCGCAAGGCTTTCACGTGGAACCGCTCAGATTGTCAGGTCTGGACCGCGCAATCGAACTGTGGTGGTTCTTCTTCGGCCCGCTGGTCGCGCATCTGTTTCAGCCCGCTCATTGAGGGCCACGAAGACGAGATCAGCCCGATGTTGCGCGAGTATTTTGCTATCGCCCAGCCGGAAACTCCCGTGACGCTGGACGGGGTCATGGATGCGTGCGCGAAGCGCGACACTGTGCGCGCAGAAATCCTCCGCCAAGTGCAAGATGTCCCCATTCTGCTTTCTCCCGTTTCCTCCGCTCCCGCGTTCCTCCACGGCCAAGGCACTTGGCGCTCCGGTGCGGACCAGTGCTATCGCGACACCATGCGATATTCGCAGTGGCTGAACTTGACGGGCTTCCCCGGCGCCTCGGTTCCGGTGGGTTTTTCACCCGAAGGTCTTCCCATCGGCGTGCAAGTGATTGGCCGCCCGCATGAAGAAGAGCTTGTGCTCGGCGTCGCGGAGCAAATCGAGCAAGCTCGCGGCCCCTGGCAGCCGCCGCCGCTGTAACACGTAGCCTTGTAGGCGGCCCTACTGCGGAGGCTCTGCCAACTCCGGGTTCGGCACGCGCTTATCATCCATCGACGTCGAATCAATCACTTTCTCGGTGGAAGCCTCGCTTAACCGCTGTACCGTCAGCATCTCCTTATCCGCCTCCTGCCGCCGACCGAGCTTCGCCAACACTCGCCCGCGAATGAAGTGCGCATTCTGACTGTTGGGTGCCAGGCGCAACGCCGCATCGATCTCGTTCAACGCCTGCTGGTATTTCCCCTGCTGCAGATGAATTTTCGCCAAGCCGAAGAGTGAAGCCGGCATTTTCGGATTGCGCCGAAGGGCCTCGTGAAGCCACTTCTCCGCCTCGTCGTCCTTATCCATCTTTAGATAAAGCTCTCCAAGCTGCTCGTAAATATCCGGCAGGTCCGGCTCGACGGCAATTTCCTTGCGAAATTCCGCTTCGGCCCGCTCGTCGTCGTGGGTCTGCATGTACGCCACACCCAGTCCGAAGTGAAGATATGGCATATCGGGGGCGGTACTCTCGGCGCGTTGGAGCTCGGGAATGGATTTTTCCGGTTCTCCGCGATTGAGGTACGCTTTTCCGAGAATCAAATGAAACTCCGGCGTGTCGCCGCCAATTTCCACCAACCGGCTCAGGGCCCTCTCATCCAAATCCTTGCGTTCCGTGTTGTGAGCCGCGATCCCCAGAGCGTACAAGTACATGATGTCGTTCGAAGTCTGCGGCCAAAGCGGCTCCAGCATCGATACGGCGTCGGCATAGTGCTCCGTAAACAGGTTGCACAAACCGAGCAAGTAGCGCCCTTGCGTTGAGTCCGGCTGGTCGCGCACCACCGACGCCAGCGGCGCGATCGCACCCGCGTAGTCTCCGCGGCGGAACTTCACCAGCCCAATATTCAAGCGAACGCCGGTCATTTTCGGCTCAAGCTTCTCGGCCTGCTGGAGCAAAGTCAGCGCGCGATCCCACTCCTTGCGCCGCATGGCGATGACGCCCAGATTGGCATAGGCCGCTCCCGCGCGCGGATCCACCGAGAGGACCTTGCGAAAGGCCGCTGCCGCCGCATCCAGATCGCCGCTTCGCAGCGCGGCCTCGCCCTCCGCAAACAAAGTCTTCGGGTCCAGGCGCGCAGTGCTGGAAACCGCTGGTGCGGCAGCCTGTTGCGCCTCGCAAGTCTCGAGGCCGATCAAAAAAATGGAGAAGACACCGGCGGCAAATCCCGCAAAACGCCATGATTTCATGAGCGAGTAGTGTCAGTCAGGGAGCGCGTGAATTCAAGCCGCGCGTGACGCGCCGTGATTTACGCCGCGAGGGCCTGGACCCCGGTGCGGCCCTGCGTAACTCAAATCTTACCCATGCAAAAAATCGTCCTTGACACGGACCTATAAATGCACTATTAACTCGATTTAATAAGGCCGGTGCCGAACGTTTCAGGGTCGAGCGGTGGGGGCTGTGGCCTATGTGTAGCTTTCGCGAGGGTTCTTGGGTTGCCAGTACTATTACGCCCCCACGTGTCTGTCTCCCAGCTTCAAAAACTTCTGGAGGTACTACCGTGAAGGGATATCGCATTCCTTTTGTATGTCTTGCGAACACCGCACGCTCAGCCCGGCCGCTCCTGTGGGCGATTTTGCTGATGCTTTGCGTCGCCGTGACCTCGCACGCCCAGGACACCGGCTATATCAGCGGCACCGTGACCGACAAGTCCGGCGCAGCCGTTGCCGGCGCTGAGGTCGTCATCACCAACGTAACAGGGAGTTCGACGCGCACCACCACCACCAATAATGACGGCGCATTCGTGGCCGCAGGTTTGCCGGGCGCCACCTATAACATCAGTGTCTCGGCAAAGGGCTTTCAGAAATATGCCGCCCATGACGTCGTGCTGGACGTCGCACAGAAAATACGTGTCGACGTGCAATTAACGGTGGGTTCCGTCTCGGAAGAAGTGGTCGTAACCGGGGAAAGCGTTGCTCAGGTTGAAACCACTTCGTCGGCACTCAGCGCGACCGTCACCGGCAAGCAGATCAGCGAGCTGGAACTGAACGGCCGCAATTTCACGCAGCTCGTGAACCTAACTCCTGGCGTGGTGAGCCAGACCAACCAGGACGAAGGCACGGTGGGCATCAACGGAAACGTTTCGTACGCCATCAATGGCGGCCGCACCGAATACAACAACTGGGAACTCGATGGCGGCGACAACATGGACAATGGCAGCAACGCCACGCTGAACGTCTACCCGAACCCCGAAGCCATCGCCGAATTCAAGGTCCTCACTTCGAACTATGGCGCGCAGTATGGACGCAACGGCTCCGGCACTATTGAAGTTGAGACCAAGTCGGGCGGCAGGTCCTTCCACGGCAGCGCCTTCGAATACCTGCGCAACGACATGTTCAACGCAAGACCCTGGGTATCGGGCGGCGAACCGGGCGACCCGAACCCGCCTTACAAGAAGCATGACTTCGGCTACACCGTCGGCGGCCCCGTTTACATCCCACACCTCTACAACAGCGACAAGAAAAAGACCTTCTTCTTCTTTTCCGAGGAATGGCGGAGAGAGAAGGATCCCTTCGCGGTAACTCAAAACGTTCCGTCGAATGCCGAACGAAGCGGGAATTTTTCGGATCTGTGTCCGGGAAAGGATTGTCCCAACGTTCCGAATCCTGCCGCGGTGCCGATTACTCCCGTTGGTCAAGCACTGGAGGCACTCATCCCCGTTCCCAACACTACCATCGGCGGCTTTCCTGCGGTCGCCGACACGATTTCGGTTCCGACGACTTGGCGCGAAGAACTGGTCCGCATCGATCACAACATTACCGACAACTATCACCTGACGTTCCGCTATATCCACGATTCCTGGCAAACCGTGGTGGCCAATCCGCTGTGGGGCATTGGAACTTCCAGCTTCAACAATATCAATACCCAATTCGTTGGCCCGGGCTCGAGCTTTGTGGCGCGCCTGACCGCGAATATTACGCCGACGCTGTTGAATGAATTCGTGGCCAGCTACACCGCTGACCATATTTTCCTGACGGCCGTCAATAATCCGGCGCTTCCCGCCGGGTTTGCGATGGGCTCGCTTTTCGCCAACGGCTTCGGCGGGAAGCTGCCGGCCATTCAGTTGCAAAGCAACGCGGCCTACGGCGGCAGCTTTGGTCAAGACACCGGATACTTCCCCTGGAACAACGCCAATCCCACTTACACATATCGCGACAACGTGACGAAGATCGTGGGTACGCACACGTTCCAATTCGGTGCGTATTTCGCGGCAGCGCAAAAGAACGAAGACAGCACCGCCGACGTCCAGGGTCTTCTGACTTTCAACACCTCGTCCCCTGTCAGCTCGGGAAACGCGTTTGCGGATTTGCTGATGGGAGATGTCGCGAGCTACAAACAGTGGAACGCCACGGTTAAGTATTACAACCGCTACAAGATCGTCGAGCCCTATTTCCAAGACGACTGGCGCGTCACCAAGAAATTCACCCTGAACCTGGGCTTGCGTGTGAGTCTCTTTGGAACTTACCGCGAGCGGTACCAAAATGCCTTTAACTTCGAGCCCACGGACTTTGTTGCGGGCGCCTCCCCCACTATCGACAACGCAGGAATCGTCACCGGAAGCGCAGGGGCTCTCGAGCCGGGTACCGGCAATCCGCTCAATGGCGTTATCCAGTGCGGCGGCAAGGGAGGAACCTTCACGGTCCCAGGTTTCGCGGCGGCCACGGTCGGCCCGTCTTCTTCGGCGGGCTGTCTGAAGGGGCACCTTTTCAACCCCGCTCCGCGCCTGGGCTTCGCGTGGGATCCCAAAGGTGACGGCAAAATGGCCATTCGGGGCGGCTACGGCATCTTCTTCGAGCACACCAACGGCAACGAAGCCAACACCGAATCCCTGGAAGGTTCGCCGCCGGGCGCGCTCACCTCATCGCAGTTCAACATCGCCGGATACGGCAACATCGGCGGCGGGGGTTTGCTCTTCCCCCTGTCTGTTGTTTCCGTACCCAACAAGGCCATCTGGCCCTACGTCCAGCAGTGGAACCTGAACGTTCAGAGAGAACTGCCGGAACACGTAGTTGTTTCGGTCGCATACGTGGGCAGCAAGGGCACGCATTTGACCCTGGTCAGCGATTCCAACCAGATTGTGCCGGCGTCGGCAGCGAACAATCCATACGCGGCGGGAACGCCGATTGTGGCTGCGGATTGCGCAAACTTTACGACCAACGCCAATGGGCTCCCCACCGGCGCAACACTGGGTAACGGAACCCCCGTGCCTGCGGGAGCGTTAACAAATCTGTGGGTCGCCTGCGGCAACAATCCTGACCCGCTCCGGACCGCTTACCCGGGCTTTAGCAACATTACGCAGCTCGAGGACCAAGCCAACTCCATCTACAACGCTCTCCAGGTCCGCGCGGAACGCAGCGTAGGAGATCTGA
This sequence comes from uncultured Acidobacteriota bacterium, assembly GCA_963735525.1. GTDB lineage: Bacteria > Acidobacteriota > Terriglobia > Acidiferrales > UBA7541 > Acidiferrum. The sequence continues at coordinate 61,757 of CAVTLQ010000012.1, forward strand.
CCTTGAGCCTTGCGTACACGTACAGCCACTCCATCGACGATTCGTCCGATCGCGGCGATACCGCGTTTGTGAACGCTTACGACTTTGCCGCCAATCGGGCCAGCTCCACGTTCGACATGCGTCATAACCTGACCATCAGCTATGTCTATGGCTTGCCCTTCTTCAAAGCGTCCGGGCTGACGCACACCCTGCTTGGCGGCTGGCAGGTTTCGGGCATCACCGTCGCCCAGTCGGGCCTTCCCTTTAGCGTGACCAACGGAACCACCTACGCCGACAACGCCGGCGTTGGGAACGGTGTCGGCACCGGTTCGCGTCCCGATCAGGTCGGCAATCCTAATGCCAGCTTGTCGCAGACCGAATATCCCGACGTTCGTGGGCCGGTCATCTACAACCCTGGGGCTTTCGCTCTCCCCACAGGGCTCACCTTTGGCAATGTCGGGCGCGACTCCTTGAACTATCCCGGCCGCTTGAACTTTGACTTTGGCACCTTCAAGCGGTTCGCGATCAACGAAAAGATGGGCTTCGAGTTCAAATGGGAGATGTTCAACCTGTTCAATCACACGCAATTCGATCAGATTGACAACCAATCCCTCGGCGCGAACGCCATTCCTATGGATACTGGCGATCCTGGCGCGAACCTTGACAGTTCGTCCTTCTTGCATCTCACCGGCGCGCACGCGCCGCGCCGGATGCAATTCGGCTTGCGCTTCTACTTCTAACCAAATGCCCGACGGGAGGGGCGGCGCTTTTTTCCTAAGCGCCGCCCCTTCTTTTTTGTATACTCCCTGCGCCGGATACGAGAAGGAGTACACTACGCGCCATGAACCGCCGAACTTTTATTGAAACATCCGTTGCTGCCGCTATGTTCACCTCCACCGCTAGCCCCTTGTGGGCTGCTGACGCTCATCACATTGACCGCGTCGGCCTGCAGCTGTACACCGTTCGCAAACTCATGGAGCAAGACTTCGACGGCACCATCGCCGGCGTCGCGCAGATCGGCTACAAAGAAGTTGAATTTGCGGGCTACTTCAAAAAGTCTCCCCAGGAAGCGCGCGCCGCGCTCGACAAAAACGGGCTGACTTCGCCCTCGGCGCACCATCCTATTGAGGCGCTCGAGAAGAATCTGACCGCGATTACCGACGGCGCTCAGGTCATCGGCCAGAAATTTATCGTTTGCCCATACTTGGACGCGAAATTGCGGACTGCCGAAGGCTACAAGCATTTCGCCGAAGCGCTGAATAAAGCCGGTGAAGGGACGCAAAAGGCCGGCATCCAGTTCGCGTATCACAATCACTCGTTCGAGTTTGAGAAGACCGACGGCCTCGGCGGAAAGTTGCCTTACGATTTTCTTCTCGCCGAAACCGACGCAAAGCTCGTAAAAATGGAAATGGATCTTTGCTGGATGACGGTCGCCGGCCAGGATCCCGTCGCCTATTTCGATAAGTACCCCGGCCGGTTCCCGCTCGTTCACGTCAAGGATTGGACGAAGGAAGGCGCCGGCCCGGCGCGGGACTACGAAGGCGCTGTGGGTCACCCTGTCGAAGGCCACCTGGCCAACGTCGGCAGCGGTTCCATCGACTGGAAGGGCATCTTCGCGCACTCCGGTAAGGCCGGCATCCAGCACTATTTCGTGGAAAACGACGACGCCAAGTCACTCGACGATCCTCGCGCGAGCTACGAGTATCTCGCCAAGTTGCGATTCTAACTGTTCTTGAAAACTAGGAAGGTGATTGAAGTTAGCTTGGTTGCCAAGCTGGGGCGCAGCGGTGCTGCGCCCCTACAACTGATTCCATCGACCCGCCCTGCACGGAACTTCATCTCACGCCGCACTTTTCTCCATGTGAATCACAGGCAGCAACTCCCCATTCACCAGCGGAATCTCAATCCGCCGCACGGCTACATAGCCTTTCACGCCGAAAAGCTTCGCCCCGGTTAAAGTCGCGCCCATCTCATAGCGCGTAAATCCCGCCGCCCGCGCCGCCTCCTCGCACGCATCCAAAATCAGCGTGCCGACGCCGCGCCGCGCCCACGCCGGATGAATGAAGAACGCGCGAATCTTTGCCGCATCGTTTGCCGGGTCCAGCAGCAAGTCCTCTCGCTCCGTAAACTGATCGCCGCCGTACAGCGTCTTTCGTTTGCTCCAACCGCCGCAACCCGCGATTACGGCATCGCCGGTCGTCGTCGTCCCTTCCGCCACCAGGTACGTTCCATCCGCAATCAACTGGCTGTCCACGCCAAACACCGTTTTCAGCGCCCCATCGATCTGCGCCGCAGTGTAGTCTTCCGCCTGCAAGCTTCGGACGGAAGCGTCAATCAACTCGCGCAGGACCGGCACGTCGGCAGGCACGGCTTGGCGGATGCGAATGTTCGTGTGGGAGACCATTTTCCACCCGGCGGGCCAATCACAGCGGGCTACCCGGCAAATCCCGTCCAGCGCTCTTTCTTACGCTTCCGTCAGTGGCGGGCAACCGGGAAATTCGTGCAGTGACGTGTTACCGATGTATTGCAGGTCGGCGATGCCGATCTTGCTGGAGTAGAAGCCGTCGCACGTCAGCTTGCGCAAAAACGCAAAAAATGCCACGCCCTGGCTCAGCGACGGGTTCTGCACGGCGTTTTTCCTGTAGGCGATCAGGTCCAGCGCTTCTTTCCGCTGCTCCGGCGCACACTCCAGGTACGTCTTCTCGTAGCGGTCGGTGCAGAAGTTATCGAGCCACATCAGCCCGCCGCCGAGCTTGAGCTGGTACTCGTCGTTCTCGCTGGTCAGCAAATCGATGAATTCCGGGGCACCGGCTTCCACGGCGCCCCCGGAACGCTCGTCCTTGGGAAGGATGGTGTCGCAGAGCGACGTCAGCGTCTGGTATTGGTGAGCCGAAAAATACTTTGGAGCGTAGCTCCCCGCCAGCGAAGCCGCCTTCTCTTTCTGCACCAGCTTGTGCACGTATTCCGCCGCTTCCGCCGGAATCACTTGCAACACCGACCCGCCCGCCGCCCCAATCGCCAGCGACCTCAAAACATCTCGGCGCGAAATTCCCTGCGTCCCCATCTCTCTCCCTTCCTTCTATTCCCTGGTTCTCAGTCTCGTTTCTTTTCTTTCTCTTCTTTCTTCTCTGTGTCCTCTGTGCTCTTTGTGGTAAATCCTCGCCTTTTCTCTTCTCTGTCGATTCCTACAAATTCCCTTTCGCCGCCTCGCCTAGCAAATATTCCGACGCGCGCCACGACAACGCCATGATCGTCAGCGTCGGATTCTTGTCCGGATTGGTGACCAGCGGCGCACCGTCGGTAACAAAAAGATTCTTCACGTCGTGCGCCTGGCAATAGCCGTTCAGCACCGACGTCTTCGGATCGGCTCCCATTCTCGCCGTTCCCACTTCGTGAATGATCTTTCCGCCCTCCTCGATGCCATACGGATACTGGCCGTCAATCGCCGTCTTCGTCAGGTACTCCCCGCCGGCCATTTCCACGATCGCCCGGAACGTTTCTTGCATGTCTTTCGCTTGCCGCAGCTCGTATTCCGACCACTGGAAATGGAACCGCAGCACCGGAATGCCCCACTCATCGACCACCTTGCGGTCGATCTCGCAGTACGTATCTGGATTGGGAATCATCTCGCCGCGTCCCGCGAAACCTATCGTCGTTCCATATTCCTTTCGAGCCTTTTGCTTCAAGCTCAATCCATACCCTTCTTGCTCATGGCACAGGCCATTGAACATGCCGGCCCCCGGCATATCCCGCCCGCCTCCAAATTCGATGTGGTAGCCGCGCGGAAAATCGTTCTTGCGATCGAATTTCCACCACGGCATGTACATGTGCATCCCGCCGGTGCCGTCGTGATTGTGCGGTGGCATCTTTTCGAATTGCGAGAAGCGTCCCTCGCCGCTGCTTCCCACCGAATCCATCAAGTAGCGTCCCAGCGTCCCGGACGAGTTCGCCAAGCCGTCGGGAAACGCCGGGGACTTTGAGTTGAGCAGCAATCGCGCCGATTCACACGCGCTCGCCGCCACCACCACCGCGCGCGCGCTGATTCTCCTCTCCGTCCGCGTCGCCTTATCGATGTACGACACGCCCTGTGCTTTTCCGTCTTTGCCCATCAGCACTTCGCGCGCCATCGCCCCGGTAATCAGCGTCAGCTTCCCGGTGTCCATCGCCGGCGGAATCAATACCTGGCTCGAGCTGAAATTCGAAGCAGTGACGCACCCGCGGCCGCATTGGCCGCAGTAATGGCAAGGCAGCCGTCCATTCAACGGCTTCGTCAGGATCGCGAGCCGCGACGGTATGCAGATAATGTTGAGCTTGTCGCACGCTTTCTTGACGAACAGCTCCGTGCAGCGGGGTTTCGGCGGCGGCAGAAACACGCCATCCGGTGCGCTGGAGACGTTTTCTTTCGTGCCGAAGACGCCGATGTACGATTCCACCTTGTCGTAATACGGCGAGAGATCTTCATAGCTGATCGGCCAGTCCGACCCCAGCCCGTCGCGCGTGTACGATTTGAAATCGACCGGAGAAAATCGCAGCGCGATCCGGCCCCAGTGATTCGTGCGCCCGCCGACGATGCGCGAACGAAACCACTGAAAATTCGCTCCCGGCGCGGACGTGTACGGTTCGCCTTCAATCGACCACGCTCCGTTCGGCGCCAGGAACTCCCCAAAATTCTCGCTCGCGTGCCCGCCGACGCCCACGCCACGATGCGGCAAGTCGTACGGCCACATGAACATTTTGAAATCTTTTGCGGGATTGACCGGTGGCCCGGCCTCTAACATCGCGACGTTCAGGCCACCTTCCGTCAGGATCTTGGCGGCCATTCCGCCGCCCGCACCTGACCCGATGACCACGACGTCGTAGACTTTTGGCGAACGCGTGACCTGCGCCATCCGGCAGCTCCTTGGTTGTCCCTGCTTCCTTCTTGAGAAAAATACTATCCCAGCCCGCGGGCCGAAATTACGTGCCCAGCAACTCATTGCGCACGTTCTTCAATACGTAGAGCGCGCGCTCGACACCCACGGGGCCAGGGAGTATCGGGTCTTCATTCTCGATGCTCAAAATCCCTTCGTAGCCCACGTCCATGTACGCCTTCACCACCGACTTCCACAAACTTGCGCTGTGCCCATATCCCACCGCGCGGAATGTCTCCGACGCCAAGGGAAGATCGGCGACCTGGGACGCAAAGTTCAACACGCCATACCTTCCCACGTTCTCTGGAAACAGAACCGTGTCTTTCATGTGTGCGTGGAAAAGGGCGCCCTGCTTCCCGAGAAAATGAATCACTTCCACCGGATCGCAGCCCTGCCAGAACAAATGGCTCAAATCGCAATTCGCGCCGATTTCCTCGCCCGCCGCGTCCCGGAGCTTCATCAGCGTTCGCGGATTGTACACCACGAAATTCGGGTGCATCTCCAGCGCGATCCTGTGGATTCCGTGTTCGCGCGCGAATTTCGCCGCTTCTTTCCAATACGGAATCACTTTCTCCTTCCACTGCCAGTCCAGCATCTGGCCGTATTCCGGCGGCCAGCGGTAGGTGATCCAATTGGGTTGCGCATCGCTCGGCGTACCGCCCGGGCAGCCGGAAAATCCCACGATCACTTTCACATCCAGGATTTCCGCCAGGCGCACGGTCTTTTCAAATGTGTCCCGATCCTTTGCGGCGTGCTTGGCGTCCGGATGCACCGGGTTTCCGTGGCAACTCAGGGTCGCCACGCGAATCCCGCGGTCCTCGAATCTCTTTTTCCAAGCTTTCGCCTTTGCCGCATCCTGCACCAAATCATCCAGCGGGCAATGAGGGTTGTTCGGGTAGCCGCCCGTGCCGATTTCCATCGCTTCCAAGCCGAGCCCGGTCACCACGTCCAGCATTTCGTCGAGCGACAGCTTGTCGTACACGGGATCGAAAACGCCGATGGGAATTTTGTGCAGAGATCCGGCCGCGGCCTGACCCGGCCTAGCCTCACGCCCCGCCACGGAGTTCGCCGACGCCCCGAAATTGTCGCCGACGGCCGCCGTCTTCGCGCCGCCAGGAACGGCCGCGGCGAGCAGGCTTGCTCCGGTAGTGGCCAGGAATTCTCTCCGGTCGATGGATGAGTTTTTGGATCGGCCTATCATGCAGTTCTCCTCGGCGTTGGGCAACCGCATTTCAAAAACCGGACGCAGCCCGCGGCATTATACGCCGCTTTCCGCGTCGCGGAGCGATGTCTATCGGCGGTTTTACCGGCGGGGACTCAAGGCATCCAAGGAGGGAATGGACCTGGGAGGAATCAACAGCCGCTCCGGGGCCTGCTTCTTCTTCTGTAGCGCTTGCACGAGCATTTCGATCGCCTGGCCGGTGTTGGGAGGGACGAACACGGTGGCGGCCAGCATGCCGCTACGTACCCAGGCCTGGCCGGTGTTCGGGAGGCCGTCGCATCCCGTGAACGGAAGCTTGAGCCACCGCTCGCGCTCAGCTTCGTTGGACAATTCCTGAAATGCCTTGCGCGCGCCCATGGCCATCGAGTCATCCTGCGCGCCGACCATGTCGATAGCCGATTTTTGCGAAGTCGTCAGCTTAAGCCAGGAGCGCACCGCGCGCAGCGCGCTTTCTTCGGTCCACTGCGCCTTCAGCACGATCGCCTGGATGTTCGCCGGCTTATTCTCTTGCATGCCCGCGGTGCGTTCCTTGGCCGCGGAATTTTCCGACGGTCCCTGTATATAAAGGACGGTGCCGCCTTTGGGCAACAGCGCGGCGAACTGGCGGCCCTGAATGCGTCCTATCTCGACGTGGTCCGAGCTAACCGCGAACATCGGAGCGCTTGCGGTTTTGCGGAGTTCGGCGATGTAGCTGGCCTCGCGGTTCAGCACTGCCCAGCCGATCCCGGCAGCGGCGGCGGCGCGCGCCACCTGAGGCAAGGCGGTGCCGCCCACGGGCTCAAACACGATGGCGTTCGGCCGCAACTCCGGCGCCGCCTGCACCGCTTTCAGGATTTGCGTGCTCTGATTGATGGCGTCGTTGTCGGCAAAAATAATCTCCGCGGCTACGCCCAATCGGGTGGCCGTCTGTTCCGCGGACTGCGCCTGCTCGATCTGATAGTCGTTGTCGTTGGTCGTGAGCGAGACTAGAATGCGTAATTTCTTGCCCATGTCCACCTTGACACAAATTCAGCAGCGTGGTCCTACGGTACACCCGAGCGTACCAAATCTACTCGATTCCTTCTCCCACCGTGCCATTGTAATAACAACGTGTGAAAATTTGTTATCAATCGGAGAGCGGCACGCCTGCACCTGTAGAACTTCGCCAAGGCCGCCGAGGACTCGGTGGCAACGCCTCGGCCAAAACAAGTCGGCGCCGGCTCTGCCATTTGCTGTAAGGTCATCGCCGCGATAAACTGTTGTCAGTGGCCCGGTAGAGTAACCGGTTAACTCGTCACCCTCTCAAGGTGAAGATTACGGGTTCGACTCCCGTCCGGGCTACCAACGTCGAAGGCCCTCATCCCCATCATCCGGGTTATTCTTTCGCGCACCGCCGCTCAGGAGCTCGCAAAGAGCTCGCCGACCGCGCGATGCGCCTGGTCGATGGCCACGTCGGTGTAGGCGTTGGCGCCGGCATCGGAGTTGGCGATGGCGATGCTCCCAAACCGCTTTCGGCCGATCACCCAGGGCTTTTCTTCCTCTTTCCAGTCAGGATCGAACAGAGTGTTGGGCGTGTAAGCGTAGCCGTGCGCCCAGCGGTTCACGGTGATTCCTTCGATGTCGCGAGCGGGATCGAAACCCGCCGCTCCTAGCATTCTTCCCAACTGATCGCGGATATTGCGCTCGAACTTCGGGAAAGGCGTGTCCATCAGCTCGATGCGGCCGGCACGGTATTGATCGCGCATCGGCAAGCCCGGCCGGCACGGCGTGCGGAGTAGAAACAGCACCATCGGCTCTTCGGGGCTGCTCGGGAATTGGTATTGGCCGAGGCTGACCGGAAAATCGAGCGCGATGTACGTGTGATAGCCGCCGGGCGCGACGATCTGGTGCACTCCCAGCTGGGAGAACGCCGTCCAGTTGCGCAGCGCCACGTGCGTGTACACCAGCGGCGTCTTGACCAGGTACGCCAGCGCCTCTCTTTGTTTCTCCGGGAGCTCCGGGCAGAGATACGGAATCATCATGTTGTAGCAGGCCAAGACGCAGTTCTTGCCGCGGACGGATTGCAGCTTGCCGCCGCGCATGTAGGCCACTTCGACTTCTTTGCGCACGTCTGGCGCCGCGTGCGCGTGCTGGACGTGCACAACGGTGGTGTTCAGGCGCAAGCGCACCGGTGATCCGGTTTGATCCAGCTTGCTGTAGTCGGCGCGCGCGGTGACGACGTCGTCCATCGTTTCGCCGGGCACCGTGCCGGGAATCAGCGAACGCACCAGAAGCCGCGCGACTGACGCATTGCCGTCCGGAAAATGAAAAATGTAAGGCTCTTCCTTTTCGCGCGCCGGCAAGCCCAAGCCGTCAAAGCCCGGGTAGGTGAAGGAATGATAGTCGTCGCCGTTTTCGTAGCACGCCGCGGCGGAAACGGCGTCGATGCCCACGCCGAACAGATCGTGGGGAAACGTCTGGAAAAATGGCAGCGCTTCCGGACTAACCTTGCAGAATTTCGTCAGGTAGTCCGCGTAGCTGATTTTGGCGAGCTTGGCGAGCTTCTCTTGTTTCGACAGGCCGGGCAGATAGTCGACTCTTCTGCAGTGTAGACGCGGGCGATGTCGCGCCGCGCCACATCGGAGAGCGGCGCCTTGGCGAGAAACTCCGGCCACGGTGTCAGAGTTCATGCCCGTAACGAGGCGATCTTCGCCAAACGTTTCCTTGTCAAAGAATGCCGCGGTTCCCAGCTTGGTATACAGCTTCTGGTCGTAGGCTTTGTAGAAGCGCTCGACCTTGATGCCGAGCTCCTCGATCAAAGCCTTTGGCCACCGCGCTGTAGGCTGCCGGGCTCTCGATCGATTGCGTGCCGCCGTAGCTCAACAGCATGCGGTTGCCGGAGCGAAACTCATTGCGCTTGGCGTGCCCCCCGAAGTCGTCATGATTGTCCAGGATGAGAATGCGAGCGCCTCGGCCGGCGCGCTGGCGATAGAAATGCGCTGCCGCCAAGCCGCTGATCCCGCCTCCCACGACGACGAGATCGTAGGTTTCGCCGGTTGCGGTTGCGGCACCCGCGGAATCCCATTTTTGGCCGTCGCGAAGGCGGTGCGCGTACGTAAATGTTCCGTCGTGATTCCCGCGCATGCCCATGAGCGCGGGCGGATAGTAATCGGGGGCTTTTTCGGGTGCGTCATCGTCGGTGGCCATTGCCGCGAGCCAGCGGCTCGCCGGACAGAGCGCCCCCGATGCCGAGCGCCACGCCATTCAGGAAATCCCGCCGCGAAATCGGACAATGCATGCCCAGCTCGCGGTCTCTTTTTTCGTCGCTCATCTTTTTTCGCCGCTCCTCTATCCTCAATCCTCGCCACGGGATCTCTCCCCAGCAAGAATCGCCAGGCATTATAGCTTGAGGCTTGTGCCAGAGGGCGAGTGGCGGGTAACATCCGCTGATCTCAAGAGACACAACGGAGGAACCACATGAGGACGCCGAACCGCAAATCTATTCGCTGGTATGTGCCGGTGCTCGCCATTGTCGCGGCGCTGGCTTTTCCGGTCCCAGGCTCGGTGCGGCCGGTTCAGGCAGCCGCCGCGGCGCAAGACACCAAGGAAAGGCCCTTTGTGGTCGAGTACTACTACAAGGCCAAGTGGGGTCACGCCGACGAATTCATTACCCTGTTCAAGAAAAACCACTACCCGGTGCTCAAAAAAGAGATCGAGCTCGGCCGCATCCTCAAGGTGTTCGCCACCGCTCCCCGCTATCATTCCACCGAGGACGGCCGTTGGGACTATCGCACCACGATCATTTTCAAGAACGCTGAAATCGCCCACGACAATTTTGATACGGCGTCGCTGCTCAAGCAGCTTTTCCCGGATCAGGATACCTTCAAGCGGGAAGAGCAGCGCCGCTTCGAGATCCTTGACGCGCACTGGGACGTCCCCATCAAGGACGTCGATCTCGACAAGTAGGGGCGCAGCATGCCTGCCTGCCGCAGGCTGGCTGCACCCTTACCGCCCACCAACGATCCCTCGCGTTCGCGCCAACTCCCGCCCGCGCAGCGATCTGCCGAGGCATCGTACAATATCCGCGAGGAACACCCATGCCCGACTACACCGCAGAGCACGCCCGCGCCGGCATCGACAACAAACTCCCGCAGCTCGAAACCTGGCCCAATCAATTCCCCGGCTACGTCATCACCACCAAGTTTCCCGAGTACTCCTCGGTCTGCCCGAAGACCGGCATGCCCGACTACGGCACCATCACCATCCAGTACGTCCCCCGCAAGGACTGCATCGAGCTCAAGGCCCTCAAGATGTATCTGCTGGCCTACCGCGACCTCGGCATCTTCTACGAGAACGCAGTAAACAAAATCCTGCACGACATCGTGGAAGCGATTGAGCCGGAATGGTGCGTCGTTCGCGGCGAATTTACTCCCCGCGGCGGCTTGACCACGTCCATCTTCGCCCGCTGGCCCTCCCCGGCCCCGCGTAGCAAGAGCCCGAAAGGCCAAAAGCAGGGAAGCGCCCGAAGATAAGCGCGGACCGCCAAGCCGGCTAGGGCCGCACGTTGCGAGCCTTGATTTGCGGATGGTACCATCACTAGGTTGGGGGGCCGATCTCCTAGGAGGGTGAATGAGCATTTCGCCAAACGTACCGACTCCGCAAGAGTCCTACAGTTTTGAAAGCGCGGGCACGCCGCGCTGGATTGCCGCGCTGTTCGGTGTGCTGATTGTCGCGGTGCTGGTCCTGGCGTACATGGGTCATGCGGCGCAGACTCAGCTGCAAGCCGACCTCACCAAGGCGCAGGATCAGAACAAATTGCTCAGCGCCCAGCTCGATCAGGCCAATGCGCGCCTTGCCGACCTGAAAGGCAACATCGAGGTGACCCAGCAAAAAGTCGGTTTGACGCAGGCCGAACTCGCCAAAGCCAGAAGCCGCGCCGAAGCCATCCGCAACGATCAGATCGCCTCCGATCAAAAACTGGCTTCGCAGTTGACTCAGGTGCAACAAGAGAGCAACCAAAAGATTGGGGAAGTGGCCACCGAAGTCGGCGGCGCCAAGAAAGACATCGACGCGACCAAGACCGATTTGGAGGCCACCAAGACCAAGCTGGAGCGCGCCACCGGCGATATGGGCGTCATGAGCGGCCTGATCGCTCACAATCGCGACGATCTCGAAGAACTCAAGCGCCGCGGCGACCGCAACTACTACGAATTCAAGGTCACCAAGAGCAAGACGCCCCAGCGCGTTGGCCCTGTTCAGGTCACTCTGACCAAGGTCGACCAGAAAAAATCCAAGTACACCATGACCGTGTTCGTCGACGACCGTTCCGTCGAGAAGAAAGACAAGACCGCCGGCGAGCCCGTACAGTTTTACCTGAAGGGCAGTTCCCGCATGGCGCCGTATGAAATCGTCGTCTTCGACGTCGGCAAGAACGACATCAACGGCTACCTCTCCACCCCTAAAGACGCCGGCTCGGGTGCTGCGCCCGCCGCCGCTGCGCCTGCTGCCCCGGCCAGCAAGCCATAGTCGTAAGGTTCAAAGCATTTCGGCATCTATCGAAGCCCTGTTCCGCGTTCTGGAAACCCGCCGCGGGACAGGGCTTCTGTCTTTTCCTGCCCGGAGCTAGCATTTACTAGACGCTCTTTCCCATCACGATTTTCTACGGAGAATGCTTATGAGGGTCATCCACCTGCGCGGCTTGGTAGTCGCTGTCCTTGTGTCGATGCTGTTCGCCGTGCGCACTTCGGCTCAGGCGCCGCTGGAGCCCGCGCAGATGCCCCCGCGCACTACGGCCTACCTCATTTGGCGCGGAACACCCGCCGCTGACGCGAGAAAGACCAACGCCCTGCTGGCACTGTGGGACGATCCCGACTTTGCTCCGGTGCGCGCGGCCATGTTCGAGAACATGACCAGCCAATCCGATAAAGATGCCTCGAAGCCGGTCCTTACCCGCGAAGAAACCGAGCAATACTCAGCTCTCTTGGAAAATGCCTTCGTGATCGGTTATCTGAACAAGCCGGAAGCCAAGATGACCGCCAGCGCCGCGCCCCCGAAACCCGCCGAGCATCCCTGGAACGGCCTGTTTTTTGTTTACGATCGCACCGGCAAAGAGAGCCTGCTGAGCAAGGCCGTCCTGCGCCTGCGCGGCCAAGAAAAGGAAATACCCAAGATTTCGGAAATCAACGTCGCCGGCGTGCCCGCGCTGAAGGTCGAGCGCACCAGCGGCGTCACCTACTGGGTCGAGCACGGCAAATACGCCGCCAGCGCCAGCGAACGCCAGGTCCTGGAAGAGATCCTCGCGCGCCTCGAAGGCAAAGCCGCCGGCGCCTCCTCGCTCGCGCAGTCCGACGCGTACAAAGAAGCGCAGCCTCAACTCGGCGGCGGCATGGTCGAATTTTTCGCCCGCATTCCAAACCTGAAAAACATCGCTCCCGACGCCAGTGCCTCCGGTTTCAAACTCGCCCCGGTTCTTGACGCCATGAAGCTGGAGGCAATTCACTCCTTCTGCGGGCGCGTAGTTCTGGATGGCTCGAAGACCCGCTTTCAGGGCGCGGTTCTCGGCGAAGCTGCGCCCGGCACGCTCTTCGATCTTTGGGGCGATGGCCAGCAATCGCCGGTTTCCCTTTCTCTTCTGCCTCCCAGCGCGATTTCCTACAGCGAAACGCAATTCAACCTTGTGGCCTTCTACGGACTGCTGATGCGCGCAGTCACCGCGGCAATGCCGCCGGGACAACAAGGCGGCGCCGCCATGATCGAAGCTCTCGCGCAGTCCCGCCTCGGCATGCCGATTTCCGAAGCCCTCGGCCTGCTGAGCGGCGATTTCGCATCCATGCAGCTGAGTCCCAACCTCGATCCGCAGAAAGCCGTGTATGTCCTGGGAATCCGTAAGAAGCCCGAAACCCTAAAGCTGATCCGCACCATCTTCAGCGACCAGGTCACCTCCGAGCGCAACGAGGGCGACACCACCTTCCTCAAGATTTCGCTCAAGGGCGGACAAGGCAGCGCCGGCGTTGCGCAATGGAATTTCTATCACCTGGCGGTCACTCCGGACTTCGTCCTTGCCGCCGGCCGCAGCGAAACCCTTCACGACTTGCTCGCGGCGCGCTCCGCCGCCTCCGCGGACCCCGCACCCGGCGCCGCACCCGCGCCATTTCAAGCGGCCCGCGCAGGCTATCCCGACAAGCTCGATGGCCTGAACTACTTCGATTTTCAAAAGGTGGATTGGCAGGCCGTGAAGGACCGCTGGGTGGACGAAGCCAAGAAAGCGTCCGCAAAGCCGAACGCGAGCCTATCGCAGAAAAACGTCTCGCCCAAAGTTCCCGATCTGCTGACCACCGTCAATCCTCAGGTTTTTCCGCGGCACTTGCATTTCATGGCTGGTGCATCATGGAAGGATGCCAAAGGGATCCATTTCGATCAGTGGCTCGAATAGCGCCGCGATGCGCGTGGGGCGCCGATCGCAAACTGCGCTGAGTCTTCTCGTATTCGTTCTACTTGGTCCGGCCGCGCTCACGCAAGCGCAGCAACCCGTCGCTCCGCCCACCGAACCGATTCGTGTCAGCGTAGACCGCGTCAATGTCGGCGTCATCGTCACCGATTCGCGCGGCAAATTTGTGGAAGGCCTTCGTCGCGAAGAGTTCCACGTCTTCGATGACGGCGTCGAGCAGCCCCTTACCGATTTCGCCGCCGTCCGCGAGCCCGCGCAGGTGCTCCTGCTGGTGGAGGCGGGCCCCGCTGTCTATTTTCTCGAAGCCAGCCACCTGCAAGCCGCTCACGCGCTGCTCGACGGCCTCTCCACCGGTGATCGCGTCGCCGTCGTCAAATACGATCAGTCGCCTCAGCCGCTTCTCGACTTCACTCCCGACAAGCAAGCCGCCGCGGGCGCGCTCGCCAACGTCAGATTCTATCTCGGTTTCGGCACGCTGAATCTTTCGCAGAGCCTCTCGACCGTTCTGGATTGGCTCGCAAAAGTGCAGGGAAAGAAGACCATCGTGCTGCTCTCAACCGGCTTCGATACTTCCCCGCCAAACCAGCCCGAGGCCATTCTCGCGCGGCTCAAGACCAGCGACGTGCGCATCCTGGCCATCTCATTGAGCGGCGAGCTGCGCAATCCCCCCGGCAGCAGCAGCAAAGCGTCTCCCGAAAAATCAGCCGCGGCAGCGCAAGGCTTCGCCGAAGCCGATCGCCTTCTTGCCGTGATGACAGAAACCACCGGCGGCCGCGTCTATTTCCCAAATTCTGCGAAGGATTTTGCTGCCGTCTACGCCCAAATCGCCCAATTGGTGCGCCACGAATACAGCCTGGCGTTCGCCCCGCCGCTGCACGACGGAAAAATTCACACGATCGAAGTTCGCATCTCCGCTCCGCTCAACGCAACGCCAGCCACGCCTGCGCCAACTCCCGCCTACCGCATCGACCCCCGCCGCGCCTACCTCGCACCCGCTCCCTGATTTTTCCAACATCGCAACAAACTGTCATCCTGAGGCTATGTGATGAGCATAGCCGAAGGATCTCAACTTCAGATATTCAGCAATCTTCTGTCTGCAGAAAGACTTCTTACAGGAAAGTTGAACTAATCGGAAAATCCTCGGGCGAGCTGCCTTACTGAAAATCCTTCATCATCTGCGCCATCTTGCTCAAGCGCTCATTCACCTGCGCAAACACCGTGCCGCTCGCAAACGTGCCGTCCCCGTTGCGACACCCCGCCGTCTTCCCCGTCAACACTTCAATCCCCTCTTCGATTTTCGCCACCGGCCAGATGTGAAACTTCCCCGCCGCCACCGCCTCCAAAATATCCTCGCGCAGCATCAGGTCCTCGACGTTCGCCGCCGGAATCATCACGCCCTGCGTCCCCGTCAGCCCCTTGATCTTGCACACGCCAAAAAATCCCTCGATCTTCTCGTTCACTCCGCCGATCGCCTGGATATCTCCCTGCTGATTCATCGAACCCGTCACCGCGATATCCTGCCGCAGCGGCAGCTCCGCCAGCGCCGACACCAGCGCGTAAACCTCCGTCGAGCTCGCGCTATCTCCATCCACGCCCGAATACGATTGCTCGAAGCAAATGCTCGCCGACAGCGACAACGGCTTGTCCTGCGCGAACCGGCTCCGCAAATATCCCGAAATAATGTGCACGCCCTTATCGTGGAACCGCCCGCTCAAATTCGATTCCCGCTCGATATTAATGACGCCCGTCTTTCCCAGCGCCGCCGTCGCCGTGATCCGCACCGGCTTGCCGAACGAATATCCGCCGATCTCCAGCACGCTCAACCCGTTCACCTGACCCACGCGCGTGCCTTCCAGATCGACCAGCAGCGTCCCCTCTTCGATCATCTCCCGGATGCGCGTCTCCACCAGGTTGTGCCGCTCCATCTTCGACGACAGCGCCGTGCGCACGTGCGCCGCGCGCACCACCGACTCGCCCGCAGCAGCCGCCGCGTAGTGCGCCTCGCGCGCCAGGTCCGCGATGTCCACAAAGCGCGCCGTAACCTTGTTCCTCCGCCCAGCCTGCCGCACCCCGTACTCCAGCATCGCCGAAAATGCCCCGCGATCGAACGGCGACAAACTTTCCTTCTCGCACAGCGCCCGCAGCCGCCCCGCGTATTCCGCGATCACGCCGTCGCTCAGCGGCATCTCTTCGTCAAACTCCACGCGCACCTTGAAAATCTTCCGGAAATCCTCCTCATACTCATACAAAAGCTCGTACATCTCCCGGTCCCCGATCAAAATCACTTTCACGTTGATCTGCACAGCTTCCGGCTTCAACGCGCTCCCGCCAAACGGATAGAACATCTCCAGCGGCTGAATTTCCAGCCGGTTGTGATTCAGCGTGCGCTTCAGCGCCCGCCATACGCCCACCTCAGACAGCGCTTCCAGCGAATACATGATCAAAAATCCGCCGTCCGCACGCAGCAGCGACCCGCCGCGCAGGTCCATGAAGTCGCTCGTCCACCCGCCGCGCGTGTCGTACGCCCTCTGGATCGTCCCGAACAAATTCGCATACGTCGGCGTCGTCTCGAAAATCACCGGCGAAGCATCCTCCTCGCTGTGCGCCAGAATCACGTTCACGCCGTACACGCGGAACGGATCGCGCTCCGGTCCGCCCGGCATTTTCGGCGACCCATCCGGCGACGGCGGCTCTCCCTCGTGCTCGCCTTCGCCTTCCCGCTCCTTGAAAGGATCGAGATTGTCCAGCAAGTGATGCCGCACTTCCTCCAGAAATTCCGAAACACCGTCGCCGGGATACTTTTCCTTCAGCTCTTCGATCACCCCATCGACCAGCACCGATGCCGCTTCCTGCTCCAGGTAGCTCAGCTCGCTCGCCAGCTCCCGCGATAGCGTCAGCGTCTTGCGATAGACCACCGTAAATTCCTGCCGGAACTGCTCGTATTTCCGCTCGATATCTTCCGCCACCGGCGCATCCAGCTTGCCCTCGTGCACCATCTTCGAAATGTCCTCGATGGGCACCATCTGCCCTTCCAGCACCGGAAAAATTTCCGGCAGCGCCACCGCGCCCACTTGCATGTGCCCCAGCGCGAACTGTTCCCGCGCGATCCGCCGCGTGAAGTCGTCCATCAACTCCTTTTCCCGCACCGTGAAGCGCTCGACGATTCTTCCTTTCTGCCGCTGGAAGGGCTCGCCTTCGAACACCTGCGGGATCCGCCGCCGCAGAAAATCGATGCCCGCCTGCATATCCTTTTTGAACGAATTGGCCTGCCCGCGCGGCAGCGAAAGCAGCCTCGGCCGGTCGGTTATTTTGAAATTATTGACGTAGCAGCGGTCCAGCGACGGCTTGGTCACTGGGTGGAGCTCTTCGATCATGCGCGCGATCGTGCCCCCGCGGCTCGTCCCCGCCAGCCCGCACACAAAAACGTTGTACCCGGGCGCGGACAGTTCCACGCCCATCTTCAGCGCGCGCAGCGCACGCTCCTGCCCGATGAATCCTTCCCGCAGGTCCGCCTGCGCCGTGGTCTCAAACGGAAGACGCGACGATTCGCACTGCCAGCGAAGTTTTGCCGACGGCAACTCGGCGTGTACGGGAGCGGGTTTGTATCCGTTCGAGCTCATCTGAGGCGGGTACTCTAGCACACGGGTACGTCCCTGCACGTTATTTCGCCCCTGAGGTGTTTCAATGTGGAGTCGCCTAGGCCTTCCCAGCCGAACTCTGTGCCCTCGAACTCCGGCCCTCTGTGCCTCTGTGGCTAATCCCCTCTTCTCTCACTCCATCCGCAGAGCCCGCACCGGGTCCAACCGCGACGCCCGCCACGCCGGCAACACACACGCCGCCGTCGCCACCGCCAACAAAATCACCGCCACCCCCACGAATACGCTCACATCCAACGGCTCCACCCCATACAGCAAGTCCCGAATCATCCTCGCCGCCGCCACCCCGCCACCCAACCCCAGAACCAGCCCGATACTCGCCGGCCGCAATCCATCCACCAGCGTCAACCGCAGCACCTCGTCCCGCTGCGCCCCCAAAGCCATGCGGATGCCAAGTTCCGTTGTCCGCTGCGCGACGATATACGAAAGCACTCCAAACAGTCCCACCGCCGCCAAAATCAGCGACAACCCTGCGAAAGCCAGCAGCAGCGTCGCGTCAAAACTCGCATCCACCGTGGACTTTCCGATTAGTTGGTCCATGGTCAGGACGTTTGCGACCGGCAAGTCGCGATCCAGCTCCTGAACGATTTGCTGGATCGGCAGCGCATACTGACTTACGTCCCGGCTGGAACGCACCGCAAGTGTCGCGCCGTTCTCAGTGCCCATATACAGTGGGAAATACATCATTGGCTGGACAGGTTTGGCGATCAGGAAGCGTGTATCGCCCACCACACCCACGATCTCGTAGGACTTCTGGCCAAGGGTAAGCAGGTGTCTGCCAAGTGCATCCTCATCCGGAAAATATTGCCGCGCAAACGAATCGCTCACGATCACTTTCATCGCCCGGTCCAGCCGCTGGCTCGGATTGAAGGCTCCTCCCCGCAGAATGGGTATTCCGAGAGCCGCGAAGTAACCTGGATCGACGAAACGCACGATAGCGTACTGAATCTGGCCCACCGGCAACGGAGGATGTTCCGCGATGGTAAAGCCGTTGTCTTCCATATAGCCTTGCCCCGGAACCGCCGTGGCGAGTCCGGCGCCCTGGACGCCGGGAAGATTGCGCACCCGCGCCAGCAGCGTTTCGAAGAAATTCACGCGCTGCGCAGGCTGAGTATATTGTGCCTCCGGCAAGCCGAAACTCATGGTAAGCACGTTGTTGGTGACGCAGCCGAGATTGGACGACCGCAGCCGTTCGTAGCTCTTCACCAACAAGCCTGACGTAATCAGCAATACCACGGTAAGTCCCACTTCCAGCGAAAGCAGCCATCGCCGCAGATTCACTCGGCTACGCCCCGCGCTGTTCGAGCGCGATGCTTCCTGCAGCGACGACAGAACCTTGTCGTCCGTCGCAGAGACCGAGGAAATCAACCCCGCGAAGGCCCCGCACAGGAAAATCAGCCCCACGGTGAAGGCCACAACGCCGCCATCGATATGAATCGCTTCGGCACGGGTCATGTCCTGCCTCGTGCTTACAAGCCACTGAATCACCACATCGGCCAGGAGCAGCCCAGCGGCCCCGCCTGCGGCCGACAGCACGAAGCTCTCCGTCAGGTGCTCCCCAAGCAGACGCCAGCGGCTGCCGCCCAACGCCGTGCGAATGGCCAGCTCCTTTCGCCGAACGGCCGCCCGCGCCACCAGAAGATTCGCCACGTTCAAGCACGCAATCAAGAGAACGCAGCCCGTTGCCGCCAGCAGCATGTACAGCGGCGTCTTGATGTCTCCAACCACATCCTCCAGCAGCGGGCGTGTGTTCGCGGCATTGCTGATGAAAGGATCATCGAGGTGCTCATCGTGTAGCCGTCGGACGATCACCGAAAGCTCCGCCCTTCCCTGCGTTTCCGTGGCGCCAGGCTTCAGACGCCCGATGGCCACGAACATGTGAGAGTCCAAAGACTCCCACCGTCTCGCAGGTTCCTCATGATGAATCGGCGTCCACAACTGGATGGTTTGGTCCGGGTAGGTAAACCACTGTGGCATCACACCAATGACCGTGTAGGGTTTCGCATCGAGGTGTATGGTCTGGTTCAAGATCGACGGATCGCTTCCGAAGCGCCTTTTCCACAATCCCCAGCTCAAGACCGCCGTCGCATTCGCGGATAATTGATCATCCGCCGCGGTGAAACTCCGCCCGAGCACCGGTTCTATGCCAAGAGTTGAAAATAAGTCCCAGGAGCACTCGGCCGCCTGCACACTTTCTGGAAGTTGTCCCCCTGCCGCGGACAGATTGTATTCCGGCCAAGCCCGCAGAATCGCCAAATCCGAGAAACTATGGTTTTCCTTCTTCCACTCCGCGAATACCCCTCCGGCGGAATCGTTGTATGGAAACTTATCGTCGGAGCTCTGCTCGTACAATCGGATCAGCCGGTCCGGCTCCCGGAACGGCAGCGGCTTCAGCAGCACCGACCGCACGATCGTAAACATCGCCGTCACCGCACCGATCCCCAGCCCCATCACCAATATCACCGCCACCGCAAACCCCGGCGCCCTCCGCAGTGTCCGCAGCACATACCGCAGGTCCCGCATCACGTTATCCAGCATCCCGATCGTGTTCCACTGCCACACGTCTTCCCGCACATTCCCACGGCTCCCGAATTTCACCAGCGCCCGCCTCCGCGCCTCCTCCGTCGTCATTCCCCGCGCGATGTTCTCGTCGATCTCAAGTCCAATGTGCGCTTCGATCTCCCGCGCCAACTCCACATCCTCACTCCGCCGCCGAAAATATCGCCCAATCTTCATCGCCCTTCCTTCCTTGCTTCCTTACTTCCTTGCTTCCTTATTTCCGTGCCTCGTCTCTCTTCATTCCGCCTCTCTCATCACCCTCCCAATTGCCGCCACCATCTGCTTCCACCGCCCCGTCTCCGCCGTCAACCTCTTCTTCCCCGCCGCCGTCAATTTGTAATACTTCGCCTTCCGATTGTTCTCGCTCGTCCCCCAATACGACGCCACCCACCCGCGATCCTCTAACCGGTGCAACGCCGGATACAGCGACCCCTGCTCCACCTGTAACACCTCGTCCGACGTCCGCTCGATCGCGTGCGCGATCGTATGCCCGTGCGCCGCACCCATCACCAGCGTCCGCAAAATCAGCATGTCCAGCGTCCCCTGCACCATCTCCTGCCTGTCCATCGCCCGCCTTTGCGCCATGCATCCTCCCACTCGCTCCGCCTGCAAAGTCTCCACCCACACACCTAGAACATCGATGCGAGTGACTGTACTCCACTCGAACGTCTATGGGAAGGAAAAGAATCGCGCCCACTGGGGACGGTCGTTTCTGGCTGTGCTCGTCAGTCGGGACCGGCTAATGCTCACGGTCGCCTCTAAGCGCAGCTCGCCGGATCACGTTCGAGAATGAGCACCAAACGCACTAGCTCGCTGCAACGGCGGCTTCCTGAGGAACAATGGGCCCAGCTTGGGCTCGGACTCACAAACTCCGTATAGCCGCGACCGGATCCACCTCGGTTGCTCGTCGCGCAGGAAAGAAGCAGGCCGCCAGCGCCACCGCCGCGAGCAACACCGAGATGAATAGAAATGTCTGAGCGTCCGTCGCGCTAACTCCGTAGAGCAGACTTGCGATAATCCCCGAAAGTCCGATCGTGCAGATCAATCCCAGAACCATCCCAATCGCCGTAATGATGACTCCCTGCCTCAACACCATCTTCCACACGTCGCTCGCCCGCGCTCCTAAAGCCATCCGGATTCCGATCTCCTGCCTGCGTTGGTCCACCGTATAGGCCATCACTCCGTAAATCCCTACGGCCGCAAGAATCATCGCTAGCAACCCAAAGCTGCCAACCGCCACGGCTCCCGCATGTAACGGAAAGAGCGCCAGCCGCATATGTTCCTTGAGAGTCTTCACCTCATAAACGGGCAAAAGCGGGTCCAGGTCCTGCACTTGGCCGCGCACTCTGGAAATCGCCGATTGCGGATCGTCGCTCGTGCGCACCACCAGCGCCGCGTTCGAAGCGTAGGCTTGCCGGAGCGGATAGTAGATGGCCAGCGGCGGAATCTCTCCCAGACTGAAGTACTTTCCGTTCCGCGCCACTCCAATTACTTCGACGGTCGTCTTGCCGCTGTTGCCCGAAAATAGATGTTTGCCAACCGGATTCTCACCCGGCCAAAACTTAGCCGCTAGGGTTTCGTTGATAATCGCCACTCGCGGCGATTTCGCGGTGTCGCTCTCTGCGAAGTCCCTGCCGCCCACCAGCGGAATGCTCATCGCCGCAAAATAACCGCGGCTCACGTTCTCGTACATCGCGGAGGGCATTTCCTCAGCGCGCGGCTGCGGTTTTCCCTCGGGATAAACGCTCGTCGTGCTGTATTCCAAGCCCAGCGGCAGACTTCGGATCAACCCCGCCGCCCGAACTCCCGGCAATGCCCGCACGCGCTCGGTCAACTGTTGATAAAAAACCTGCCCCTTCCCTTCATCGTAGCCCTGCAGCCCCAAGTCCACGGACATGGTTACGGCATTGTTCGCATCGAAGCCAGGTCCGAGCCTCTCCGCATGTTGCAAGCTTCGCACCGTCAATCCCGCCGTGATCAACAACACGAACGACAGCGCCACCTGCGCCACCACCAGCGTGCTCCGCAGCCACGCTCGTCGCCGTCCGCCCCCAACGCCCTCCTTCAGCGTGGACACCACATCGGGACGGCTCGCATGCAGCGCCGGCGCCAGCCCAAACCCGATTCCCGTCAATACTGCGAGCGCCAGCACGAAACCCACCACGCGCCAATCCGTGCGCAGGTCCAGTGTCAGCGCGAAGTCCGTGCGAGGAATCGACGCCCGCGTCACCTGCATCAGCACGCTGCCGATCGCGAGTCCCAACGCCGCCCCAGCCACCGAAAGCATCAGGCTCTCCGTCAACAGCTGTCTCGCCAGCCGAAAACGCGTCGCGCCGATGGCCATGCGCACCGCAATCTCCTTGCGCCTTTGCACCGCCCTCGCCAGAAGCAAACTGGCCACGTTGGTGCACGCCAGCAGCAGCACCAGGAGTACCGTCAACAGCAGCGCCCCGCTGAACGCGATCACCGCATTTCGCACGCTCGGATCGATAAGTCCCGGCGGCGTAAGGGTCAGCGCCATTCCGCCGTTAACATCGGGGTTCTCCCGGGCCATTTGCCGCGCC
Source organism: uncultured Acidobacteriota bacterium (assembly GCA_963735525.1). Taxonomy (GTDB): domain Bacteria; phylum Acidobacteriota; class Terriglobia; order Acidiferrales; family UBA7541; genus Acidiferrum. Next base: position 84,052 of record CAVTLQ010000012.1, read on the forward strand.
ACGGTGTTCAACTGCGCCGTCGCCTGCGCCGGATTTATTCCCGGCTTCAAGCGTCCAAACGGCAGCCACTGACCGTCTCCTCGCTCTTCCAATCCGCTTCCCGATTCGATCCACTGCTGCATCATGCTCGGGATCCAAAACTCCGGCGTAAACACGCTCTCCGTCCCGATGAATCCCGGCGGCGCCACCCCAATCGCCGTAAAGTCATGGCCATTAATCTTTATGGTGCCGCCCACAACTTCCGGGGCACTGCCAAACCGCCGCTGCCAGCACCCATAACTCAGCACCGCGACCGGACGCGAATTCGGCGTGCGATCTTCGTCGGCGGTAAACGTCCGTCCCAGAAGAGCCTTCACGCCCAGCACGTCAAAATAATTTCCCGACGCCAGGTAGCCCCACACGCGCTCGTTGTTCCCGTTGTGGCTCAGGCTCATGGGATCGAATCGATAAACCGCCGTCCCGGACAGCACTTCGTTACGGTCCCGGATGTCTCTATAGTTCGGATACGACATCGATTGCGAGTAGGAAGGATCTTTTTGCTTCCCTTGGTGAATCGCAAACACCTGTTCCGGATGGGCGATCGGCAAGGGCCGCAGCAAAAACGTGCTGATCAAGCTGAAAATCGCCGCGTTCGCTCCAATCCCCAGTCCCAGCGACATCAGCGCCACAAACGTAAATCCCGGGCTCCCTCGCAGCTGCCGCGCCCCGAACCGCAGATCCTGCCATAGCACTTCCATGACTCCGCCGCCGCGCACGTCCCAGCTCACATCCTTGATGTAGCCGCTATTTCCAAAATGACCTTCCGCGCTTCGCCGCGCCTCTTCCGGCGCCATTCCGCGCCGGATGTTCTCTTGCGTCCGCAAGTCAATGTGGAATTCCCATTCTTCCGCCATTTCGCGATGCACTTCGTCACCACGCCTTAGCGCCCGCAATCGCATTCCCAGCTTCGTAAGCCAGCCCATAATTCCTCCCCTTCAGGCCGTCCGCAGCACTTTCCCGACGGCCAGCGAAAGGTGCGACCACTTCGCTTCTTCCACTTCCAGTTGCCGGCGGCCCGCTCGCGTCAACCGGTAAAACCGCGCCCGCCGGTTGTTCTCCGATACTCCCCAGGCGCTCTTGATCCACCCGCGCTGCTCAATGCGGTACAGCGCGGGATACAGCGTGCCCTCTTCCACCTTGAGCATCTCTTCCGCAAGTTGCCCGATGCGCTGGCCCACTCCGTACCCGTGCATCGGTCCCAAAGAAAGTGCCTTCAGTACAAGCATGTCGAGCGTGCCCTGCGGCAATTCCGGCTTTTGCTTCCCCATTTCGCTCTCCCTATTTGCTTCTAATGGAACGAAACGCTACTCCTCTTTCCCTAGAAGGTCAAGGGAGGAGTCTAGGCGAGGCTGGTCTTTAGTCTTTGTAGGGGCGCAGCACTGCTGTGCCCTCACTTGGCAAGGTCGTCGGGGTTCGCAACCCCGGGGGTCGCTGTAAAGAGAGAGAAATTCAGGACTTCTTCTTGGTCGGCTTCGGCTTGAACGTCTTGGTGTATTCGTAGCTCAGCGCAACGTACTTTTGCAGCTCTTTCGTATTCTTTAGCAGCGCATCCGGCACGGTCACAAACTCCTTCATCACCGCGCCATACGCCTCAAACAACGTGCTCTTGTACTTCTTCAAGAATTCTTCCCGCTCGCCCGCCGGCAAGCGTATCCCCACCAGCGCCGACGTCGGATCCAAATACGTAAACATGTGCCCGTTCAGCGAAGTGTACGGATTGTTGGCGCCCTTGCGCTCGATCTTCGGATGCGTCGCGATCAGCTTTTCATACAAGGCCAGTTTTTCCGCCGTAATGTTGCTCTTCTTAGCTTTCTGCGCGCTCATATTCCTCACGCTCCGCTCGCCGCCATCTCATCCCGCCGATCCATGTAAACCCGGAAAACCCCCATCGCCGCCGCCACAATCGTCGGACCGATCACCAGTCCCAGCAGCCCGAACACTCCGAGTCCCCCAAGCACGCTGATGAACAGCAGCAACTCATTCAAATGCGTCCGGTTGCGCAACAGCAGCGGCCGCACGATATTGTCGGCGACGCCGGCCACTCCGCCGCAAATCACCACCACCGCCAGACCTCTGCCCCAGTGGCCGCTGAACGTCAGCCACAACGCCGCAGGAACCCAGATCAGCGCCGACCCCACCACCGGCACAAGTGAAAAAAACGCGATCAACAGCCCCCAAAAAATCGGCGTCGGGATCCCGCCGACCGTAAACGCCAGCCCTCCCAGGAGTCCCTGCATGCCCGCAATCACCAGCGCTACCGCCACGCTCGCAAAAATCAAGTCCCTCGACTCGTTCAGCATGTCGGTTTGGATCGATTCGTCGAACGGCATCAAATGGCGCACTCCGCGCACCACGCTCTCTCCGTCTCGAAACATGAAAAACAGCGAAAAAATCAGGATGAACAGGTCCACGAAAAACGTGGCTAGGTTTTTCACCAAGCTGGCGAAGTTTCCCGCCATAAACGCCGCCACTTTTTCCGCGGCCTGTCGCAGCGGCTGCGAGAAGTCCGCCGACTGCCACTCCTCCGGCAACCGCCCGCGAATCCAATCGAGCGCATGCATCGGCAGCGCCTTGTCCGGATCGAGCAACGCACTTTGAATTCGAGCCGTGGCCACGATGGCTTGCCGCGTCGCGAACACAAGCAGGACGATCGCCGGCACGATCAACAACAGTGTCACGCCCAGCGTACTGACCGCGGCGGCCGGCGTCGGCCGCAGCCTCCGCCCGATGCGCTCGTGCAGCGGATAAAAAAAGATCGCCAGCACCGCAGACCAAACCAGCGGCACCAGAAACGGCTCCACGATCCGGTAAACCAGATAGCCCAGCAGCAGCAGCGCCCCGTACGAAAGTACGGTGGTCAACCGGTCACTCGTTGTTGCTCGCGGAGAAGTGGCGGGCTTCATGCCAGGTATATAATCGCACAGGATCGGAGGAGGGTTGACCTCGACCACGTCGGGGCCACCCTGGACCAGGCCACCCGCACCCGGCACACCACACTCAACGTGTCTTTCAAGCCCATTACGCTTACGTCCTATCAGCTTCGCCTTCTTGCTGTACTTGCTTTGATCAACTTTGTCAACTTCGCCGATCGCCAGGCCATTCCTCCGCTCGTTCCCCTGATCCGCGATGAATTCGCGCTCACCAGCACGCAGATCAGCTATTTGCAGGTCGCTCTGCAAGCGGTGCTCGCCATCGCCAGCATTCCCTTCGGATTTTTCGCCGACCGCTTCAATCGCTCCCGCATCATCGCCGGCGGCGTGGTCTTCTGGAGCTTCGCCACCATCTTCACCAGCCACGTGCACACCTTCGCGATGCTGCTACTCGCGCGCGCGTTTGTCGGCATCGGTGAAGCCGCCTACGCGCCCGCCGCGCAATCCATGATTTCCGGCGGCTATCCGCAAGCAGACCGCGCCCGCGCGCAATCCGTTTTCGCCGCAGGCATGCTCGTCGGCGGCACCGCGGGACAAGCCATCGGCGGCGTCATCGGACAATGGCTCGGCTGGCGCGCCGTCTTTTACGCCATCGGCATTCCCGGCTTGCTTCTTTCCTTCGCCATTCTCGGCATCGCCGAGCCGCCGCGCGGCCCGCGCAGCGAAGTTGTTCCTCTCTCTCGCTTGCTGCGCGTCCCCGCATTCTTCACGCTGATCGTCAGCGGCGTGCTGGTCACGTTTGCCAGCGTCGCGTTTCTCACCTGGGGCACGGACTTCGTCGTCCGCTACAAAGATTTCAGCTTGAAGGAAGCGGGCGTTTCGTTGGGACCTACTCTGCTTGTCTCCGCACTCATCGGCGTGCTGGCGGGCGGTTTCCTCGCGGACATGCTGCAAAAACGCTTCGCCTTCGGCCGCATCCTCACCGTCGCGTGCGGCTTTCTTTTAGCCGCGCCGTTTGTGCTCTGGGCCATCACCAGCGAAGAAAAGCACCAGATCATCAGCGCTTTTTTCATCGCCGGATTTTTCATGTCCTGGTATCACGGCCCGCTCACCGCCGTGATTCACGACATGATGCCGCGCCGCGCGCATGCGTCGTCGGTCGGCGTGTACATGTTTGCGACGCAGCTTTTTGGTGGGATTCTCGGACCTTACGTGGTGGGGCGGCTCGACGATCTCGCCGATTTGATTCTCGGCCTGCAAGTCGCCGTCGTGGTGATGGTCGGCGGCGCCCTGCTGATGTTCCTGGTGATGTACTTCATCCGCCGCGACGGTTTACGCCATCCCGAGCTCGAAGCCTTCCACGCCGAACTCGGCGACTGAATTGGCGAGTCACGCTCGCCGCTACAAGCCCAAAAAAATTCGCGGCTGCAAACCCAAGAACAAACTGACCTCTTACTTCTTTACGTCCTTCTTCTCTCTGTGTCTCCGTGCCTCTGTGGCCAATCCTTCTTCTGCCGCCGCTACTTGATGCCGATGGCGTCGATCAGGCGCAGCACGTCAGCGTAGGCCACGTCGTAGATCGGGCGCTCATCTTCTTCCTCGAGCCGCTCGAGCAAATACTGCGCGGCGACGAAGCTCGCTTCGCGGTCGGTTAGGTCGCGGTCGGTGCGCTCGCGAAACGTTACGAACGCGGTGTGCGCGAGTCCCACCACGTGCGCGACGCCGTCCACATAAAATTTCGTGTCGATGGTGTCGGCATGACGCGTGGCGATGCCGTTCCACATGTGCGAGAAGCGGCACTGGTAGTTCTTGCCGGTCAGCTTCGAGGTCACGTCAAACGCGCCGACAAAGGTGCTCATCGCGCCGCTGTTGGCCAGCATCGGCTTGGTCGTCGCGTTGCTCTCATATTCTTTCCATTCGGTGGTCACGTTTCGTCCTCGTCTCTAAGCGCTACGCCGTACGGCACGACCCTAACAATGCTAGCGGCTGACGGCGGCTGCGGTACCCACATGTACGTAGCTCCCCACGGCGGCGCCGACGCCCGCACCGGATGGCACGCGGAACCCTTGATCGAGTAAAACTTTTTCCAACGCCGCGAGGAACAGTAGAACAAACGGCTTCTGGCTGCAATATCCCATCAGGCCGACGCGCCAGATCTTGGCCTTCAGCGGGCCCAGCCCTCCGGCGATTTCGATGTTGAACTCATCGAGCAGTTGGTTGCGCACCTTGGCGTCGTCGATGCCGTGTGGAATCATCACCGCCGTCACGGTCGGCAAGCGGTCCGCGGGCTTCTTCACCAGCAGCTCCAAACCCATGGCTTCGAGTCCCGCGATCAGCGCGAGCTGATTCACGCGGTGGCGCTCCCACCGCGCCTCGAGGCCTTCTTCCATCACAATGCGCATCGCTTCGCGCAGTGCGAAGATCAGCGAAATCGGAGGCGTGTGATGATAGAGCCGGTCCTTGCCCCAATAATTCATCGCCGTGCTCAGGTCGAAGTACCAGCTCTGCACTTTGGTTTTGCGATTGCGAAAAACTTCTTCGGCGCGCGGGCTCACCGTGATGGGAGACATGCCCGGCGGTGCGCTGATGGCTTTCTGCGTCCCGCTGAAACAGATGTCGATGCGCTGCTTGTCGATGTGCAGCGGCACCGCCGCCAGCGAGGCCACCGTATCCACAATCAGCAGCGCGCCGAGCTCGTCAGCGACTTGGCGAAAGCTGTCGACGTCGGTTAACACGCCCGACGAAGTCTCGCCGTGCGCGAATCCCACGATTTTGATTTTCCTGCCCTTGCCGGCGCGGCGCACGTCTTCGGCATCCACGGCTTTGCCGTAGGGCGCTTCGACTTTGGTCACCTTCGCCGGAGTGTGGCCGGCGATGACGGCCATGCGATCGGAAAACACGCCGTTGACGCAGATGATCGCCTCGTCGCCCTCTTCCAAGGTGTTGACGACGGACGCTTCGATGCCCCCCGAGCCGGAAGCCGACAGCGGCATGGTGATGCGGTTTTCGGTCTGGAAGATCTGCCGCAGCATGACCTGCGTATCGTCCATACACCCCTTGAACCAGGGATCCATGTGGCCCACCAGCGGGGTAGCCAGCGCACGGTACACGCGCGGGTCCATGGACGAGGGCCCGGGCGTCAGCATCAGCCGGTTCGGTGGATTTAGTTCGCCAATAGCTTGGGTCATGGTTGCTCCCTACTCAGAAACGCGGGACCTCGATTCTCCCGCAAGGGGCGAGGGTGTAGCAACCGACAAATTGGACGGGACGAAGCAGTGGCGAGTGGCGAGTTGCCGGAAGGGATTTGCCACAGAGGCACAGAGACACAGAGAAATGCTCGAAGAGATTTGTTGACAGCCCCCTCACCCCCTCTGTTTTTGTACAAGAATATGATTCCATTGGACTTAGGTGGTTCTATAGCGCAAGAGTTTGATTCTAAAGACGTTAGCGCGTTGGAACGTTGGAACGTGGAACTTTGGGGCGGAATCTGACGCAGTTTCGCCTGCGCTTCGCCTTTTGCACCCCCACCCCCGGGGGGCAATTTGTATGAATGTGAAAGGAAAGGAGTTGCGAAAAAATGAAGTTGTAAGTGCATGAAAACACAGGGCCGAGACAACGTGGGGGCAATTGGGACCCTTCGCGGATCGGGGCGGTTTGGCCACGCCGAGGAGGGTGCTTGGCCCGAGTTGATCGATGGCAACACGACGGAATATAGCAGAAATTCGTACCTATGTAAACAATTAACTGTAGGGTATCATCGCTGAAGAAGTTGGAAAAATCCGTGCCCTTTGAAAGACCTCGAAGATGCGGCACCTGGCATGCGAATGACCGGTCTAAAGACCGGCCACTACATTGCCGAACGTTGACAACAAGGGCGGGCCGTTAGGGGGTGAGATGTTGGGCGGACCAGCAGGGGTCGGCGCCGTGGCAGGCGGTGTTGGATTGGAGGGCGTCGTGCCATTGTTTGCGTTTGGGGGCGGGCAGGGTTGGGGCGATGTTGTGGAGTTCGTCGGGGTCGCGGGTCAGGTCGTAGTAGTTGACTTCGCCGCCTTCGTACTCGACGTAGAGGACGTTGGGGGAGCGTATGGCGGAGTAGGTGGGCGGGTTGCCGCCGTGGGGGATGGGCGCGTCGGGATCGGAGGGGCTGGCCATGGGATGGTGATGTTCGACGAGGGCGAGGTCGCGCCAAGCGGATGAGTGGTCGCCGCGGAGCAGGGGGAGGAGGCTGCGGCCGTCGGGGGAGAGACGGTCGGAGACTTCGCCGAGTTCGGCGAAGGTGGGGCCCAGGTCGACGTTTTCGGTGATGGCATCGACGACCTGGCCTTTGGCGACTCCGGGACCCACGACAACGAGGGGGACGCGAATGTCGGTGTCAAACGGCGTCATCTTGCCGGCGCGGAGCGAGTATTCGCCGATGTGGTAGCCGTTGTCGGAGCTGAAGAAGATGTAGGTATTGTCTTCGCCGGCGGCGGCGAGCAGGGCGCGGATTTCGGCGATCATTTTGTCGACGGCCACCACGGACTGCGCCCGCATGCGGAAAGACCTTGTTCATATTCAGCATTTCCCCGGGGCGGAGGGGCAGGATGGCCTTGAGCCAGGCCGGGGCGTTCGCGTCGGGTCGGGCGGCGTAGGCCGTGGTTCGCGGCGCGGTGAGGCCGGGAAACTTGTCGGCATCGCGAGGCGCGGGGATGTAGGGAGCGTGCGGGGCGAACGTGGCAATCTCGATGAAGTAAGGATGGCCGGCGGATTTGTGCATGAAGGCCTGGCCGAGACGCGCCACCACGTCGGTAAGGTAATCGTCGGGCGAGTTGCCGTAGGGGACGATGCGGCCGTTTTGATTGAGGGCGTAGTTGAACTCGGGATAGCCGGCGCCTGCGACGTCCCATTCGTTCCATCCCGGAGGGGCACCGTTGCGCCTGGGAGCGTAGCCGTTGAGATATTTGCCGAGCATGGCGGTTTTGTAGCCGCTGTGCTGGAGCGCGACGGCGAAGGTGTGCGATTCGTTGCCCTGCGAGTTGAAGGTCTCGTATCCGCCATCGGGCGGCTGGTTAGTGAAGACGCCGGTGTTGTGCGGAAACTTGCCGGTGAAGATCGAAGAGCGGGAGGGACAGCAGAGCGAATCGGTGACGAAATAATTCGAGAAGGTGGTGCCTTCGCGCTGCATGGCCTGGACGCTGGGCATGTAGGCGAGGAGATTGGTGGCCAGGTCGTCGGTCAGGATAAAGACGATGTTGGGCTTCTGCGGCGGCGCGGGAGCGGCGTTGGGAGCCGCGGCGGCGTGAGTGCGCTGCGGCCAGCGGTGCGCGAACACGGCGCACACGGCGATGAGCAGCAGGCACGCGATCGTCGCAGCGCGCCGCTGGGTCGCGTTCGGGTTCCTGCTGCGTGTTGTTGACTTGGCGAGCGCTGATGATGCGGATTGCTTCGCTGGCATGGGTGTTCCGCTCCGTATTGCGCGAGGAGACAGTTTTGGCCGCTGCTGGCGGGCCGTTGCGAAGGCAGCGTAACACAAGCCTCCGTCTTCGGCCGCCGGAGGCTAGTTGGATTTGGGGCGAAGGACCAGGGTGCGGTCGAGGCGGAAGGTCAGCACGGCTTCCGCGGGAATCTTGACCTGTTTGCCGCGGGTAAAGACTTGCGTTAGGACGCCGCCGCCCGCACCAGCGGCTGCGCCGATGCCGGCGCCCTTGCCGCCGCCGAAAATGCCGCCGAGCAACGCGCCGATCGCGGCTCCGCCACCGCCAAATTCGGCGGTGCGGCGATTGGCGCCGACTCCTTTTTTGCTGTTGACGTCCACATCCGCACTGACCACGCGATATTCCTGGCCCTTCACGGAAATGGAGAACAGATCCAGGACCAGTTCAGGACTGTGCACGGCGCCGCCGGTAGTGATATCGCGCACGACGAGCTGGGCAGGAGTGCCAGCGGGGATGGCGATGCCTCCCGAGGCGTCCTGCACGTCTTCGCTGACCGTAGCGGAGTAGAGCTGGCCGGTGGTGGAGTCCTTGGAATCGATCCGCTCGTCGGTGCGGATGGTGATCTCCGTGCCGACGGGAATCACCTTGCCGCTTCCCGCGGCGCCTGCGGAATCAGGATGGGAGCGCGTGAACACCAGCGAGGCCACATCCTTCACCGGGAATTGATAGCCGACGCCCTGGGTATCGGTGAACGGGATGGGGCTGACGCCGGTGTAGTTGCCGGAATAGACCTTGCCGCTGCGCAGCGTGACGATGTCATTGGCGGAAGTGAATACCAGCGACTGCACATCGTGCAGCGGGAACTGGTATTGAACGCCCTGCGCGTCGGTGAACGTAATCTGGCTGCCCGGAGCGGCGCCGAATTGGCCGGAATAGCTGGTGCCATCGTGCAAGATGATGGTGTCGGGACGAGCGGGCGCGGCGAGCGAAAGGCTGAAAAAGAAAAGAACGACGCAGAGTTTGCTGGGTTTCATGGCCGTCGTGCTCCTGTGGTCTGCAGTGCAGGTGTGCCGCGGAAGCATCTCACAAATGCCGGCGCTCGGCCAGCCCGAGCCGGGAGCGAGACGGGATGGAAGCAATTTCTAATTGTGCTTGAGGAACTCGCCTTTGGTGCCAGTGAGGGAGTTGTAGAGGGTTTCGATGAAGACGTCGGAGTTGACGAACTCGCCCGAGAACTTGTCCCAGGGGGCGAGGATTTTTTCTTGCTTCATCTGAGCGAGGGTTTTGTGGGCGGCGAGGGCTTGTTCGACGACGGCGGAGGTTTCCTTGAGCATTTTGGTGTAGGCGCGGACATCGTCGAGGTTGGAGAGGGCGCCGTGGCCGGGGATGACCTTGACGTCGGCGGGGAGCTGGGCAACGGCCTTTTCGTTGGCGGCGATCATGCCTTGGATGCTGCCGCCGGAGGCGACGTCGATGAACGGAAAGCCGTAGCGGATGAAGTCGTCGCCCATGTGCACGACGTTATTTTTGGGGAAGAAGATGATGGAGTCACCGTCGGTGTGGCCGGCGGGAAAATGCAGGGCGCGAATGTCTTCGCCGTTGAGGTGCACGGTGACGTCGTGCTCGAAGGTGATGATGGGCAGTGCGGCCTTTTCGGCGGGCTTGTTGTCGAACTTGATCGAGCCGCCGTTGCCGGCGGGGCCGCCGCTCTCGAGGCGCTTGCGGACGTTGTCTTGCGCGATGATCGTGGAGCCGGCGTTATTGAACGGAACGTTTCCGCCGGTGTGATCGCCGTGATAGTGGGTGTTGATGACGAAGCGGACGGGCTTGTCGGTGATGCCAAGATTTTTCAGGGCGGCCTGGATTTTGTCGGCCAGCGGAGCGAATTCGTCGTCGACGATGACGATGCCATCTTCACCGACCGAGGCGGCGATGTTGCCGCCTTGGCCTTCGAGCATGTAGATGTTGCCGGAGACCTTGGTGACTTTGATTTGGACTTTGGAGAAGTCGGGTTGCTGCTGGGCCCGAGCGGCGAGCGGCAGAAGAAAAACCGCGCTGGTCCGAAGGACTAGCGCGAGGACGATGAGTTTACGCATGGTTCGCTCCTGGGTGCGCGGGGGAGTTTAGCACTAGGAGCGGGGCGAAGTGAAAAAGCAAGAGAATCGAACAGACAGAGGCTCGCGTTCTTGTGATCGCCTATGGGATATGACATCCTATAGGATGTCATAATGCGGAGGATCGTACTCGACACCTCGGTCGTTGTGGCGGGTTTGCGCGCCAGATCGGGCGCGGGAAATGCCATCCTGCGGCTGGTCGCCAAGCGGCGTCTGGTGCTGCTGGCGACTCCGCCGCTATTTCTCGAGTACGAAGATGTGCTGAAGCGCCCGGAGCACCGTTTGGTCCACGGACTCGCACTGGACCAAATTGACGAGTTCCTCTCGGAACTCGCCGGGTTGATCGAGCCGGTCGAGTCGCATTTTCAATGGCGGCCGCAAGTGCGCGATCCTGGCGATGAGATGGTGCTGGAGGCGGCGATAAACGGCGACGCCGACGCACTGGTGACGTACAACGTGGGAGATTTTGCCGCTGCTGCCAGCCGTTTCGGACTTTTGGTGCTGCGTCCGGCTGACCTAATGAAGAAGGTGAACCGATGAGTCGAGCGACTTATCCCCTAAAGCTTCCGACTTCCATCAAGAAGGCCGCGCAGCGACTTGCGAAAGAAGACGGTGTTTCGCTCAACCAGTGGATCGCCGCCGCCGTGGCTGAGAAAGTAGGCGTGGTTGAAACCGCCGCCGAATTCTTCAAAAAGCGGGCCGGCAACGCCAAGGGTGAGCGTTTGATGAAGTTCCTCCGGAACGCACCAAGGAACGCTCCTGACCCGGAAGACGAAATCCGCTGACCTTAACGGGGAAAGGTAGCGCTACACGGAGGAGGCTACGCGGCAAGTTCTTGCTGGTGCTCTTCGGAGTGGAGGAGGTGGGCGGGGACTTGGCGGAGGTCCCAGACCAGGCCGCACCAGGAGAGGAGCTTGAGCGTGTAGTAGGTGATGTCGACTTCCCACCAGAAGAAGCCTTGGCGGGCGGAGGCCATGAAGTGGTGATGGTTGTTGTGCCAGCCTTCGCCGAGGGTGAGCAGGGCGAGGAACCAGTTGTTCTTGCTGGTGTCGGTGGTGTCGTAGCGGACGGTGCCGAACAGGTGCGACAGCGAATTGATGGTGAAGGTGTCGTGCCAGAGGAGCACAGTGCTGAGACAGAAACCCCAGAGGAAGAGCGGCAGGCCGCCGATCAGGTAGAGCGAGACGCCCAGAATCGTGGGGGGAATGAAATGATACTTATTGAGCCAGCGCAGCTCGGGAAACTTGGCGAAGTCGGCGATGTAGTTGAGGCGGGTGCCGTTGTAGCGGTCCGAAACGATCCACCCGATGTGCGACCAGAAAAAGCCGAAGAGCGTGGGAGAGTGCAGGTCGGGTTCCTGGTCGGAGTAACGATGATGATGGCGGTGATGAGCGGCCCACCAGAGCACGCCCTTTTGCGCGGAGGTCATGGCCAGGAAAGCGATGACGAACTGGAAGACGCGGCTGGTCTTGTAGGAGCGATGGGAGAAGTAGCGGTGATAACCGGCGGTGACCCAGAACATGCGTCCGGCGACGAGCGCGACGCAGGTGATCAGATAGGACCAGTGAAACGGAACGAAAAAGACGCCCAACGCGAGCAGGTGCATGATGGCGAACGGCGTGACGCCGACGAGCGAAATACGGGCGCCATTCGGCAGGGGTATAGACAGTGTTCGTGAAGCTGTAGCCATGCGGCTCGTTTCTCCGCCAGAAGTTCCGGCGCTCGATACATCCCGAATTGACGCGTGGGGCGCTCGTACAGACGTTCTTGCGAGCGCAAACTGCGAGGCTCAACGCCACGAATCAGCATGTTGAGTTTACGGGGGCGTGGGAGAGCGGTCAAGACGTCCTGAGGTACAGGTGTGTAATAGTTTTGTATGAATTTATTGCCTGGACGTTTGGCCGGAAGGCCAGCGAAGTCCTTAAGGACACGCTTGGGAGATCGTAAGAGGAATGCCGCGGGAAGCCAAAGGGCGGATGTGGTATCGTGCGTGGCTTGGCACTGCTAAGAACTTTCGCGAGGGAAAATGGCTGAACGGCCCGTGCTGGTTGGATTGATTCCGCAAGCAGTTGTTCTCGATCCCGGCGATCAAGTTTCGTGGATTTCTGACGCGGGGAATGTGCGCGTGGAATTTGACGTGAACCGTTGCCCTTTTTCGTCGAATATTTTTCAGGCTCCGGCGGGCATGAGGCTGCTGAGCGGGCCTGCGCGGGCGGGAACGAAGTCCGGGACGTATAAATACCGGCTGTGGTTGAACGAGCAGATTGTTGGGCAGGGCGAAGTGATTTTGCGAGAAAAGTAAACGGACATTGACGCCACCGGCGGTGGCCGCAACGTGCCCCGCGGACACCCGCTTCCTAATCTTCTCCCGCGTTGGGTACGCCTTCCGTTTACCCTGCTTGCCCTGACGAAGGAAGGGAGCCTCGAAGGGAGGCGGGCGCTTTTGCTGGTCGCGGCCCGGGTATTGTGCCCCTACAAATGCGGGTAGTGGGTCAGTTTGAATAAAAGTTCAGTAGTAGATGGTTCCGTCGCCGCTAGCCATGACGGCAAGCTCAGTAGCGGCCATTCTCGGTCTGAGCCGGTCATACGCTTGGAGATCGCCAAGCTCCCATTTTCTGCATACCGCCCAAGAGCAATAGTCTGCCGCCTGTAGCCATGAGTTGCTTTCAGAGCGATGGTGACAGACCTGAAAAGGGATGTGGAGAGAGCTTCTGCAAGATGCCTTGATTGTTACTTCCACCGCTTTTGCCTGTTTTCTTGTGAAGGGCAATGTATCGGTATAGATTACCGCCGAAGTCGTACCAGCCTTGACCCTACCTCTGAATACAAATCGAAGGACCATCGAAGCAAATTTCGGATAAAAATCTCCTGGCTCGTATAGAACGGGATTGACCTTAGGCTTGTCGATTACAATGGCTGCGAAGTTCCAATTCGCGCGGTTTATCATCGCGGCAAGAACTACGTCGCGTCTTGGCTGTGGGTCGTACACGGCATGAAACCCACCGTGGTTTATGTCATGCCCCTGCTTTATGAGACCGAATCGCAAAGCTGATAGGTCTGCCGCCAAGGGAGCAGGGTCATAGGTCCATACCACTGCGAAAATATAATAGCGGCTCCCCGTTGGGGAAAAATCCAAGTTGCCGGATTCGTCCAAATGAATGTGAATCGTGCGCACTCATGGCCCCAAAATGCGACCTCCCCGTTAAAGCCGATATGAAAAAATATCAGCCAACGGGGAGGAACCTTTACGCTGAAACTCCGTGACTAATAGAGTAGCGCGTCGATACGTAGGCTGCAAGGCAGACATGGATGCACGTATCTAATTACATAACCGGTCGGGCATATGTCAATAGTAAAATTGAGATATCTCAACGCCAACACGACGGGCCTGTTGAAATCGTGTTGAGGGGACTTGACAGCCGTTGAGCTAGTTGTGGTAGTATAAAAAGTGCGGGCGGCCTAAACAGGCCGCCCTTGAGTGGAAAGTAGGTGAGGCTAGATATGTCAGAACCCGATGCCCTCCGTAGCGGCGGCAACCGCTACCGGGCACTGTAGTGGGGGAACGAGAAACCGAACACCCCACCAGCCGCTTGGGGGCGGGAAACCGCCTCCAAAACGGTTGGGCTTCGCCATTATAGCACATTTCTTTCGAGAGGCGAATATGGACCCCATTGTTGATTATCAGGCGGTTTTAGCTGATCTAAAGGCTCGTCGCGAAGCCTTGGACAAAGTCATTGCTCACCTAGAAGTGGTGGTTGGCACTGGTGCTATTACTAACTGGAACGTTTTTGCTACTCAGAAGCCGAAAGACATTCATGGAGACACGTTTGTTGGACGCAATATTCCCGAAGCAGCCGCCAAATACCTAAAGATGGTGGGCCAACCAGCTCGCACAACCGTTGAGATCACTGAGGCCCTCAACAAGGGCGGCTTGACGTGCAGCGCTGGCAGTGTGGCCACAGTACTCGGCAGGGAATTTGGAAGGCAGGCTGGTGAAGTAGTTCGGGCAAGCAAGGGTCTGTGGGGACTTGAATCCTGGTATCCGTCCCGCCCCAGGACAAAGCGACGCGATAGTGAGGACGAAGAGGAGAGTACGGGCGTTCCTAGGACTCCACCGGGTAAGTGACCCTTCCAGCGCACAGTAGCCGCTTTCTTGGCAATAGCCTTGCGCTTGCGGGCTGACAGCTTCGCGGCACGTGCCGGACCGCCCTTCTTTCCACCCAACCTACCTAGGGCGACGGCGGCGGGGTTTTTCTCTCCCGTGGCGGTTGCTACGATCTGCGACGCTAATACGTTTACACCCATGCTTGAGCGCTTTTGCATACAGCAAGGACAACATCTACGCAAAATGCGTCAAGCCATCTCAAAGTCAAACTGACCCACTACCCAAATGCGCGGGTGCTTGACTAGTTGGCTGGAGTCTTGGGTTGCTTGGCGATGACCTTGTCGGCGATTTTGTCGTAGGTGGCTTGGGGAATGATCTTCCGGCGGACCAGGTCGGTTTTCTTGGCGTAGGGGCGGCCATCGACGATTTTCTTGGAGTAGGCGTCGCCGATGCCGGGCAGGTCCTTCAGTTGCTCGATGGTTGCGGAGTTGAGGTCCACCAAGGCGCTGGCGGGCGTGCTGGCTTTGCTGGATGCGGCGGGCGCGGCGGCGGGTTTGCTTGGCGTCTGCGAAACCCCCGCGGATGTACCCAACGACAACAGCAGGGCCACCAACGTCATTCGCATGATTTGTTTTTGCATGTTTTTCTCTCCTGAGTTTGGCGTTCCACTTTCTGTTTACTAGTTCCGGCTATCAGTTCTGTGCTGGGCGGTAGCCGGCCCGGATGGCGTCGCCTTCGGACATGTATTTGCCGTGCTTCGTCTTGCCGTAGTGGCGGCTGCCGGGCTGGTGATAGAAACCGCTGGCGGTGTTCACCCAAACCACCGCCGTGGTGCTTGCGGGAGCCGCGGGCGGAGCGGCTGGCGGCTTCGACGCGGGTTGCTGGGCTGCCCGGACCGCCACGCTTCCGGCGGCGAAGAACAAAGCCGCGAGCAAGAAGCGGCGTACATTTCTTCGCAGTACCCTCATGATTTTCCCTCCGTGCGCGGCGGGTCAACGATCCTGCCGGGCACACTTGCGGTTCATTGGAGGGAGGGAAAAAAGCGGCTTGCCGGGACATGCCGCGTTCCTTGCGGTAACGGGCGAATGATGTCGAAGATCGCGGGGGATGTCAAGACGAACAGCAGGCTTGCGGAGGCTAAGGCGGGGAGAGGATTGGCCACAGAGGCACCGAGACACAGAGTTCGGAGGGGATTTGGAGCGGACAGGCTAGTTTGCAGGTGTGCCGGGGATTGACGGCGGATGGTCTTGGACGGTGCGATCTTGCCGAGATAGGGCGCAGCCCGGCGCGGCGGACTGCGTCCCTACAAGGGAAAGGGATACGGGGGAAGTTAGTCGCCGGCGTTGACTGCTCGGGGGGCTTCTACGGACTCCGCTAGGCCGCGGCGGACGGGTCCGAGGACGAAGGCGGGGACGGAGCGCTCGGGCGCCAGGGCCAGGTTGGCGGCCTTGCGGGGGAACTCGGTGCGCTTATCCAGGCGCATGCCGGCCTCTTTCAAGAACTCGGCGGAAAAACCCATGTCCTCTGCGCGATCGACGCCCCAAAACCAGAGCTTCTCTTCGTGCCGCTGCAGAAAATCCAGCGACTCCTCAAGCTTCTTCATGGCACGATCGAACGAGGAAGCCAGGAAGAAGACGCTCAGCGACCAGGCATGCCGGGGGTAGTGAACACGAATGCGCACGCAGTATTTGCCATTCTGGTTCTTTTCGATGCTACAGCGGTAGTCATTGCGCACAGCGGATGTACGTGCCGGCATGTTTATTCACCAATCCTAATGTGTGGGCGCGCGACGGCCATGGAGTTTGCATGTCGAATCTCAGCCAGGCACCTGAGAAGGTGCCGTTTGGCAACGGCATCCTGGCCGAAACCTACAGTCTGCGAGACACAAATAGGGTAACGGGATGCGGTGGCAAAGGCAAGGGCAGCCCTGTTGAAATCGTAAGTCTATTGTTATTAAAAGGTTACGCTAACCGAGCGCGC
Source organism: uncultured Acidobacteriota bacterium (assembly GCA_963735525.1). GTDB lineage: Bacteria > Acidobacteriota > Terriglobia > Acidiferrales > UBA7541 > Acidiferrum. Next base: position 100,574 of record CAVTLQ010000012.1, read on the forward strand.
CGAAGCTCTTCAGTTTTTCCGGCATGATCTTCAGCTTACCTTCTTGTGTGAGGCGGGTTTCCAAGGCCGTCCGGAAGGCCTCAAACGCCAGGCTTCGCTTGCTTTGCAGCACTTGCTCGGTGAGATCTTTCTTCTGCTTCTCGAAATCAGCGGGGTCGGGCTGTTGCTTATCGGCGACGCGATAGACCAGCCAGTTGGCGCCGAGGTTCAGGGGAGAACCGACGTCGCCGGGCTTCATCTGGAAGGCGGCGGCAAGCTGTTTTCCGCTGGCGGCACCGGGGATGGAGCCGTTGCGCGCGAAGGGATCACTGGTTTTGGGGTCCAAGCCGAGAGCTTTGGCGGCCACGTCGAATTTTTCGCCAGCCTTGACGCGCTTCTCGAGGTCTTGGGCCTTCTGGCGGGCGAGTTCGGTGCCCTTGAGTTGCTTAAGATCGGCGACAACGCGGTCGCGCACTTCCTGGAGAGTACCTTGATGCGCGGGCTGGACATCCTTGACGGTGAGGACAAGGTAGCCGCGATCGGTGTGGATCGGAAGGCTGAGTTCCCCGGGGCGCTGGCCGAAGATCGCGTCTTTCACTTCTTTGGAGTTGCCAAGCTCGATGATGGGTTCGGTGGCAGTGACAGGGCGGGTTTCGCCGACGGTGAGATGATACTGCTTCGCCAGATCGTCCAGAGAGAGCTTGTTGGATTGGCGAATGGCGGCGGACAGCTTGTCCGCGACATCGCCTGCTTCTTTGTCGGCCTTGGTGAGCAGCAGCGGCGCCTTGATGGAATCTTTCACCTCTTCAAAGGGCTTGGTGTGCGCGGTTTCTTTGTCCAAGACCTTGATGATGTGGAAGCCGTATTGAGTCTTTACGAGGTCGGAGATGCTGCCGTTGGGAAGCGAAAACGCCGTTTTCTCGAATTCGGGAACCGTTTGACCTTGCGTAATCCAGCCCAGATCTCCGCCTTTGTCTTTGGTCCCGGGATCTTCCGAGTATTTCTTGGCCAGATCCTCGAATTTCGCGCCTTTCTTGGCCTGCTTTAGAACGTCTTCGGCCTTCTGGCGAATCTCTTCGACCTCGGCGTCGGTCTTGCCAACGGTCATCAGGAGGATGTGCTGGACGTGGACGCGATTCGGAACTTGATATTGCTGAATGTCCTGCTGGTATTGGGCCTTTAGCTCGTCATCGGAAATCTGGGTATTCTGGCGGATCTGGTTGGTGTCCAGCAGGGCGTAGCGCACGATACGCTTTTCCGGGACTTGATATTTGCCTTTGTCCTTGTCGTAGGCGGCCTTGATTTCGGCTTCGTCGGGAGTGATTTTCGCTTCGAGGTCCTCGGCCTTGACGAGCGCGTAGTCGAGCTTCACCTTTTCGTTGCGATAGCGAAACTCCTCCTGGAGCTCGGCCGGGCTCGCGTTGATGCCGTCGGTGACGAGCTTGCGGAATTTTTCCTGGAGTAATCCCTGGCGAATGAGCTCCTCAAAAACCGGTACGGTCATCTGGAAGCGGGCTTGTACGTCCGCGGCGTAGCGGTCCATGCCGACGAAGGTGTCGCCGTTGTAGGCGGTGGGAAGGAACTGGCGAATGCGGTCGGCGCGCTCCTGATCGGAGACGCGGATGCCGAGGCGTTTCGCTTCGTACTCAATTTCCTTCTCAAAGATGAGCTGCTTCAGAATTTGCTGGGCGTAAATGGGCTCGAGCATCTTGAAATTGGGGGTGGGATTGCGCTGCTCGACCTCGGAGAGCTGTTGGCGCACCTCTGCGACGCTGACCGTTTCATCGCCAACCTTGGCGACGGTGTCCGTGGAAGCCTCGCCGGTACCGGGCATGGTGGGCACCAGGTAGAGGAGCATACCGCCGGCCAAGACCAGAACTACGGCGCCAAGAAGGATGCGCGAGAAAAGCTGCTGTCGTTCGTTACTTGCTCCCGCCATTACAGAAAGCTCCTAAGCCACTGGTTAAACATAGAAGTATAGAAGAAAGAGTGGAAGAGATAAAGAACGAGCGGCGGAAGACTTGAGTTATTTACGAGATGCAGGGTCCACTGTCTACAGGCTATCTCATAACTCGGATCCGTGGAAAAGACTGATGCCTCAGGGGCTGAAGCCCGCACTTCCCACGTTTTCTCGGCACGGCTGGAAGCCGTGCCCTCCCGAAATGCAGCTCGAGCCTAGCGAACGTGATTATCATTCGCCCGGACCCTTGACGGAGTTGAATCGGTGGTGATCGGGGACTTTGGCGGTAATGAAATGGCACCGGATTTGGAAAAACAGTAACCCAGGCGGTACAGTTCCGGTGCCGGGGTACCCGGCCGTCAGGCAAGTCCAATGATTACAATAGTTTACGGTCCTGACCGATTGGCCCGTTATGTGCTCAATAAGGGTCGAATTGGGTCCCCACGATTCAGTCTTCTGATGCCCTATCTGGGCGGCGGGACCTAAGGAGACCAAATGTTTGGAATAATCGGGACGCTGCTGCTACTCACTTGGATCTTTGATTATGCGTTGGCATTTACGCCCGGATTCGTTCAGTCTCCGTTGTTGGTCCTAGCCTGCATGTTCCTCGCGGTCGATTTCGTACGGAGCCACGTAGCGTCCGAGACTCGCCAGGTCGCTTCGAGCGCGACCCCACCAGCAATCGTCAAGTAGTCCGACGGCTTGGCTGAAGTCCTGCGGCGCAAACCGTGCTAAAGATCGCGGTTGCCAAGCAAAGCAGGTTCCTAGAAAATACCGAATCTACAGCAGCAACGAGGGAGAAGTCTGGGTCGATTCACATGGCCGGACCTCCGAATTGAGGCGTGGTCCGGGCGTGGCGGCTTGCGCTCCCGGCCGAAATGGTTAGATTGGAAGATATGAAAGACCAACACGATGCTGAAAAGCGAACCGTTGCGGAGGCGGCCCTGCGCTGGGTACGCACCGGGATGCGGCTTGGATTAGGGAGTGGATCCACCTCGCATTGTTTCATCGAGGTGCTTGGTGAGCGCGTCCGCCGCGGCGAATTGAGCGTGGAAGGCATTGCAACGTCCCGAGACAGTGAGGAACTCGCCCGTCAGTCCGGCATTCCTCTGATCACTCCGCGCAGGGGAGTGGTCCTCGATTTGGATATAGATGGGGCAGACGAGATCGCTCCCGACCTGAGTTTGATCAAAGGGGGCGGGGGTGCGCTGCTCCGTGAGAAGGTGGTAGCTCGCGCCTCTCGATATTTCCTGGTTCTTGCCGATGCTTCCAAACGGGTCCAGCACTTGGGAGCTTTTCCCTTGCCGGTGGAGGTCATTCCATTCACGTTGCCTTGGGTGATGGATGAGATTGCCAAAATCGGCGGCAATCCGGTTATCCGAACGAGGCCGGGCTCAGGCTCAGCGGCAGAGCCTTATTTGACGGATCAGCAGAATAACATCTTGGATTGCAAGTTCGGAGTCATCGAATCTCCTGCGGAGCTGGCGGCCCGGTTGGAAAAGATCCCGGGAATCGCGGAGCACGGGCTGTTCCTCGGCTATGCGAATTCGGCTCTAATCGCCCGAGGTTCCGAGGTATTGGTTTTGCGCCCCAATGTTGCCGCGGAGCCGATTGGAAAATTTCAAGCGCTTCCTTAGTCTCGAGGCGCTTCGAGGCTAGAGCCGACCCTCAGCGGCTAAAGCCGGATCGAAACGCAAGCACTTATGGCACGGCTGAAGCCGTGCCCTCCCGTGAACGCGTCTGTCAGATACAATTCTTTTCGGAGGTGGCCGATGAAGCGCTCGTCATTTTTTGCCTTGGGCCTTTTGCTCTTTTCAACGGCTTGTTTTGGGCAGACAACCCCGGGTGACTCTCAAACCCTGCAAGCTCTGCTGTCGGAAATACGCCAACTGCGGCAGGACTTGCGGACGACGAGCGTCGCAGCGCAAAGATCCCAAATTCTCATCTATCGACTGCAAGGGCAGGAAGCGGCTGTCGGGCGCACCTCGCAACGCCTCGATGAAGCCCGAGAGAAGCTCGCGCAAATTCAAGATGAGCGGAAACACGTGGCCGCCGAGATCAAGCAGCACGAAGATTTCCTAAGCAACACAGAGAATCCTGCAGCCCAAAGGAAAGCGCTTGAGAATAGGCTTCCTGAACTCAAGACAAGGCTCGAATCACTGGAAAGTGAAGAACAACAACATCAATCGCGAGAAATTGACGCGGAGCAACAACTGCGGGCAGAAGAGGTCAGACTCAACGACCTGCGCGACCAACTGGATCGACTCGATAAGGCGCTGGAAAATGCCGGCCACCGAGCAGACGGCAGCGCTCAGTAGATGAACCTTTCCACTACGGCCACGGCTGGAGCAGAGGCATCCAAGCAAAGGATGAATTGGGCGCAGGCGAGGCATAAGCGGGTTGGTGGGCTGGGTTTGGCCGTAGTGGCGTTGGCAGCCGCGGGCGTTGTATTCCGACTTACTGAAATCGAGGGTCGTGCAGCGCGACAACGTCATTCGGCTGATCCGGAGCGGGTGGGGCCCTTCGAAGCTCCCCTCGTTCCTCGGGGCAAGCAGGGTAAACAAACCATGCCGACGTACTATCGCGATGTGGTGCCGATTTTGCAGCAGCACTGCGAGATCTGCCATCGCGCGGGCGGGATTGCGCCGATGGCGTTTGAGACGTACGAGCAAGCGCGACCGTACGCCGAGGCGATACGCCGGGCGACGCAGGACAAGTCGATGCCCCCGTGGTTTGCGGTGCCGGGGATCGGGCGATTCTCGAACGATCCCTCGCTGACACCGGCGCAAATCGCCAGTCTCGCGGCTTGGGCGGAGGCAAAGGCGCCCGAGGGCGACGTTCACGATGCGCCGCCGGCGCGACATTGGGCGGAGAGCTGGAGCATCCCGCAGCCGGACCTGGTGGTGAAAATGCCGCAGGGGGTCGCGCTGCCGGCGCGGGGCGACGTCGAGTACACCTACGAAATAGTTCCCACGCATTTCGCGGAAGACCGCTGGGTGCAGATGGTGGAGGTTTTGCCGTCGCTGCGGGCGAACGTGCATCACGCAGTTGTGTATGTGCGGCCGCCGGAGTCGAATTGGTTGCGGCACGCGCCGGTGGGCGTGCCGTTTACGGCGGAGACGCTGAGCGATCCGGAAGCCCGGCGCGGGGCGCACTGGACGGACGCGGATGTGCTGCTGGTGTATGCGCCGGGGAGTTCGCCGGACGAGTGGCCGGCGACGATGGCGAAATTCGTTCCGGCGGGGTCCGATCTCGTTTTTCAGCTGCACTATACAACGAGCGGCCAGGCCGGCACGGATCAAACCAGCGTAGGAATGGTCTTTGCCAAGCAGGCCCCGGCGCAACGGGTTCTGACGCTGCAACTGACCAACGATCATTTTGTGATTCCTCCGGGTGCGCCGGACTACCGGGTGGAGGCGCGAGGGACGCTGCCGAATGACGCTTTGCTGTTGAGCCTGTTTCCGCACATGCATCTGCGGGGGAAACGGTTCGAGTACAACATCGTCCAGTCGAACGCCGAAGGAAGGAATCGCAAGACCAGCGAATCTGAACCCTCCGGCCAGGAGACGCTGCTGCGCGTCAACTATCACTTTCACTGGCAGATGAGCTACCGGCTGGCGGAGCCGCGATTGCTGAAAGCGGGGACGGAGTTGCAGGCGGTGGCATGGTACGACAACTCGCGGGGGAATCCGCACAATCCGGATCCGGATGCGGCGGTGCGCTGGGGCGAGCAAACGTATGACGAAATGATGGTGGGATTTTTCGACGTGGCGGTGGCGGCGGGTCTGGATAAGCGGGGTTATTTTGTACGAAGCAAAGCGAAGTAAGGACGTAATGAAGTAAAGAAGTAATGAGAAAGAACGGGACCCGGAGCAGGGGGCGAGGAAGAAGCAAGAATTAACACAGAGGGCACCAAGGACACAGAGTTCACAGAGAAGAGGAGATTTGGACGGGCGAGGACGGCGGGTTCTGCGGCGAAGGGGCCGCGTCCGGGCTTGACCGTATTCCCTAGCAGATAGAGTTGCGCACCTGCTATTTGCTGTTTGACTAACGCGGACACGGGCAGTTTGGACGCGCACAAAACGCTGTGCTAGATTGCAAAATTGGGCAATTGGTGCGCCCAAACTCGTGCCGACGCAAACGCCTATCGAGACCAAACGCCCCCTGGACGCTTCGGCAACCGCGGGACCGCCGAAGATTCACCGGGTGGAGGTGTATTGGACCGCGGTTACCTACAAGACCGTGGCGATTTACGTGCTCCTGCTAGCGGCCATCCTTTTCTCCGCGCTGTACATCGCGCTGCCGAATTGGTATTCGGCAACGTTTCGCAAGATCAGCACGGCGATCGACAATACCGACAGCGAAAGCCTGGCCATCAATCAAACGCAGGCGAAGTTCGTGAACCTTGACGGCAAAGTGCAGATCAAGAAGGTCAATTCGGTGCAGTGGGTCGAGGCCGACTTCCGCACGACACTCGATAAAGGCGATCTGGTGCAGACTGGGACGGATGGAGCGGCGCGCATCACCTTTGCTGACGGAACGTTCTACACGGTGAAGTCGGACACGCTGATTACGGTGGAAGAAAACTCGATGCCGAGTAATCAGCCTACGAGCGTGGCGGTGCGCATCAACACGGGCGCGGTGGATCTGGCGACGCCGAACTGGAGTTCGCCGGACTCGAAGGCGGCCGTCAGCGTGGAAGATTCCACCGCGCAACTGCACTCGAACAGCCGCGCGGCGGTGAAGGCCGATCCGGATAAGAAAGAGAGCGAGATCGTAATGTCGCGCGGCAGCGCCGAAGTGCAGCGCGGCGTGGAAAAGATCGAACTGGCCCAATATCAGAAGGCGACCCTGCCGGTGGGAGGACCCATCACCAAGTCGGACGTGCTCGCGCCTCCGGACCTGGTGGAGCCTTTGAATCTGGCGCCGATCATTGGAGAGAACCCAAAGGCGACGGTGATCCACTTCGAATGGAAGCCGGTGCCGGACGCGGTTTCCTACACGCTGCGAATCAGCACGACGACGATGTTCACCAAGGCGGTGCAAACCAGAGTCACCAGCGGGACCAGCGCGGAAATCAGCGGCCTGGATGCGGGTGACTACTTCTGGAACGTGACCGCGACGGACCAGAAGAAACAGATGAGCGAAGTCGGCGAAACTTTTAAGTTCACACTGGTGGCACAGGGCAAGGCGCAGCAAATGGCTCTGGAGATCGACGGCGTTCAACTGCACGGGCGTGTTGCGGAAATCATCGGCCACACGGAACCCGGCGCGGCGCTGATCATCAACGGCCAGCCGGTGCCGAACATCGCACCGGACGGGAGCTTCCGGCACTTCACCGAGCCGCTGACGCCGGGAGAGCATACTATCGTAGTGATTGGACAAAATCGCCGGGGAGGCACGGCGAATCAACCGGTGTCCATCGTGGTGCCGAAGTAAAGGAGCGATTGGAACGGCGGATGGCGGGAATGGGCCGCGAAGTCGCGGTCTTGCAGGAAGGGAAAAAACCGCAGGGCGACGCGGACTTGGCCCTGCGCTACAACGACAACGCGAGGGAGTGGCCGCGTGGTCGGCGGAGAGGGACTCTCCGCGGGGGGATCGAGGCATGAACAAGAACGGTTTCAACCTTAGGTCGGTGTTCAGTTTGTTTTCGTCCGACCTGGCGATCGATCTGGGGACGGCGAACACGCTGGTGTTCTCGCACGGCAAAGGGATTGTGGTCAACGAGCCTTCGATCGTGGCCATCAACAAGGCTACCGGCGAAGTGGTAGCGGTGGGCCGCGAAGCGAAGGACATGCTGGGCCGCACACCGGGGAACGTTGTGGCCATCAAGCCGATGAAAGACGGCGTCATCGCGGACTTTAAGGTCACCGAGAAAATGCTGACGCATTTTATTCAGAAGGCGCACAACCGGCGGGTTCTGGTGCACCCTCGCATCGTCATCGGAGTGCCCAGCGAAATTACGCCGGTGGAGAAGCGTGCGGTGCAGGACTCCGCGTACCGGGCGCGAGCCAGCGAAGTGTACCTGGTGGAACAAGCGATGGCGGCGGCCATCGGCGCGGGGCTTCCGGTGGATGAGCCGTCGGGCAACATGGTGGTGGATATCGGCGGAGGGACCACCGACATCGCGGTGATTTCCATGAGCGGCATCGTGTACTCGCGCTCAGTTCGCGTCGCGGGAAACGAGATGGACGAAGCGGTGATGCAGTATTTGAAGCGCAAGTACAACTTGCTAGTGGGCGAGCGCACGGCGGAACAGATCAAGATGGAGATCGGCTCGGCGTACCCGCTGGAAAAGCCGCTGACGATGGAAGTGAAGGGCCGCAACCTGATCGAGGGCGTCCCGCGGACGGTGACCATCGACGACAGCGAAATTCGCGAGGCGCTGGGCGAATGCGTGGCCACCATCTTGAATGCGATTCGCGTCGCGCTGGAGCGCACACCGCCGGAGCTTTCCGCGGACATCAGCGACCGCGGCATCGTCTTGACCGGCGGTGGAGCGCTTTTGAAAAACCTGGACAAGCGCATTCGCGAAGAAACCGGTTTGCCGGTGTCGATTGCGGATGACCCGCTGGCATCGGTGGTGCTCGGCACGGGCAAGATGCTCAGCGACTTCAAATTGTTGCGGCAGGTTTGCATCGACTAGGCGGCTTGCAACGCGGTGTGATTTTCAGTTGCGGAAACTGGAGCAAAGGTAGAGGACACAGGTTGCAACCTGTGCTAGGGACACTCAATGGTCGCCATTCCCTCTCGCCACAAATCGCTGGTGCTGCTCACCGGAGTCATCGTGCTGCAGGTGCTGCTGCTTGCGGTGCAGATCAAGCGTGACTCGCAGGGGCGTCTGATTCGCGTGTGGACGGTGGGCGCGGTGACGCCGTTCGAGCGCGCCGGCGCCACCGGAATCGGGGGCATCCGCGGCGCCTGGAATCACTACTTCGCGCTGCAAAACACTTCACGGGAAAATGAACGGCTGCGCCGCGAGAATGACACGCTGAAACTGCAGCTGAATCAACTGCAGAGCAAGGCCGCGGAAGCCGATCGCCTGGCGGCGCTGCTGAATTTCCGGCAGGCGCACCAGAACGTTCCCATGCTGGGGGCGCGGGTAATCGGCACGAGCGCGGATACGGCCAGTCAAACCATCTACATCGACCGCGGAGAGCGGGACGGCATCCGGCGCAACATGGGCGTGATCACGCCGGACGGAGTGGTCGGCAAAGTGATCGAATCGTATCGCGATACGTCGCAGGTGCTGCTGCTGACGGACAAGGACAGCGGGGTGGGCGCGCTGCTGGTGGTTTCGCGTATCCAGAGCCCCGTGGGCGGGGCCGGGGAGCCGCAGCTGACGATGAAGTACGTCCCGAACGACGACAACGTAAATCTTGGCGATCGCGTGGTTACCAGCGGCATGGACCGGATTTTTCCGCGCGATCTGCCGGTCGGCACGGTGTCGCAGATCAAGGATGGAAACCCCTTCAAGCAGATTCGCATACGGCCGGCGGCAAACCTGGAACGCCTGGAAGAAGTGATCGTGTTGTTGTCGCTGCAGCCGCTCGAGCTGAAGAAGGATGCTGGAACTCCCGCGGCTGAGGCCGTGGGAAAGAGCGCTCCGGGCCAAGGCAAGACGGAAAAACCATGAACGATACCTACGACCTGCGAATCGGGGAATCGCACATTGAGGTGCACAAGTTCCGCGGAGGCACCATCGCCGCGGCAATGATTGTGGCCCTGTTTCTGCAAACCTCTGTGCCGGTATATTTTCCGAAATTCGCGGTGCTGGACTTGCCGCTGCTGCTGACCATCTATTTCGGGCTCAGCCGTCGCAATCCGTCGACGGGTTTGCTGCTGGGCATGATGATCGGGCTTTTGCAGGACAGCCTGAGCGGCCCGACCGTGCCGCTGGGGTTATACGGCATCGCTAAAACGATTGTGGGCTACTTGGCGTCGTCCATCGGCGCGCGGCTGGACACGGAGCATCCCATCGCGCGCTTCGCGCTGACGATCGTGTTCTTCGGCCTGCATCAGGGTGTGATTGTGGTGATACGGCGCCTGCTGCTGGCGCAGCCGGAAGTGTGGTTCACGATGCGGATGGGCATTGGAGCCGCGGTCAACGCGGTTGTCGGAGTACTCCTCTTCATGCTGCTTGATCGTCTTCGCAAGAACTAGGAACTCAGCAGAAACTGCTTGAAGTCTTCGTAGCGGCTCGATGCCGGCAGCGATAGCTTGGGGCGCTGCAAGTAGGCGGCGAGGCGGTCGGGCAGCGGCGGAGCGACGCCAATCGCGCGCTGGACTACGTCGGCGAACTTCGCGGGATGAGCGGTGGCGAGCACCAGGCCCTGTGCGGGCTCGGGATGCTCGCGCTTGTAGGCTTCCCAGCCGAGAATCCCGACGGCGGTGTGCGGGTCGGCGATGTAGTTGAATCGCTGGTGCACGGACTTCATCGCGCCGAGGGTCTCTTCGTCGGAGGCGCCGTGGCCCCAGATTTCGCGCTGGACGTATTCGAGGCGGTTGCGGCATAGATCGAGCAAGCGCGGGAAATTGTTGGGGCTGCCGACATCCATGGCGTTGGAAAACGTGGGCGTCGCGGCCCGCGGACGAAATTCGCCGGTGCGCAGATACTCCGGAACGACGTCGTTGGCATTGGTCGAGGCGATGAATCGAGCGACCGGAAGGCCGATCCGCTTGGCAAAAATTCCCGCCGTCAGATTGCCGAAGTTGCCGCTGGGCACCGAGACGATCAGCGGGACCGAAGCCACGGGAAGCTGGCGGTACGCCTCAACGTGGTAGAACATCTGCGGGAGCAGCCGGCCGATGTTGATGGAGTTCGCGGAAGTGAGGAAGGCGCGCTTGTTCAGCTCGACATCGGAAAACGCCTGCTTCACCAGCCGCTGGCAATCGTCGAACGTTCCCGCGACTTCGAGCGCGGTGATATTTTCACCGAGCGTGGTGAACTGCTTCTCCTGCGCCTCGCTGATGCGCTTCGAGGGATAGAGAATCACCACGCGGATGCCGGGCACGCCGAGGAATCCGTGCGCCACCGCGCTGCCGGTATCGCCCGACGTGGCGACCAGCACCGTCAGCGTACGCGTTTCGCCGCGCACGAAATAGCCCATCAGCCGGGCCATGAAGCGCGCGCCGAAATCCTTGAAGGCGAGCGTTGGCCCGTGAAATAGCTCCAGGATGTGCAGGCCGGGCGACAGCGAGACGAGCTTCACGGGAAAATTGATGGCTTCGCTTACCACCTGCCACATCACTTCTTCCGGCACTTCGGGTCCCGCAAAGGGGCGCACCACGCGAAAACAAACTTCGGTGAACGGGAGACGCCGGAATTCTTCGAGCTCTTCCGGCGAGCGGCGCGCGATTTCCACCGGCATGTAAAGCCCGCCGTCGGGCGCGAGGCCGCGCAGGACGGCGCCACGTAAGGAGGTGAGCGGAGCGTCTTTGGATGTGCTTCGATACCTCACTGGAAAAACACCTTTCTAGGCATCGTCGGTGCTGGCTTGACGGGTGCTTGCTTCACGGATCGCGGGACGCGCTGAAGCGCGCCCCTACAAAGATCGCGACAAGGTCGCCTGGGAGTCATCGCGCCAGCTTCTGCCGAATCTTTTCTAGAAACGCTTCGGCGTCCAGGGACGCACCACCTGGCGTCTCGCGGGGCAACTCGGCTACGGGCACTGTGCAGTGCGCCAGGGCCTCATAGCTCTGCCGCCGGGCAGAGATCAATGCGGGGTAGCAGCGCGCGACCGTCTCGCGCGGCGTTTCCCCCTTTTTCGGCTGAAACGCGCCGCGCCACAAGACCGGCTTGGGGTCCGTCAAATACCGCTCGATCAGGAGCTGCTGCTCCGCGGCCGAAGCGGCCAAATACACCACCGTCATGTGCCGGCGCAGCCGCAAGAGCACATTGTTGCCGGTGTAGATGACGCTGCCGGTGGTGTCGAGAATCAGCTCGCGCGCGCGATCGCGCGCAAGTTGCGTCAAGACCTCATCGAGTACGCCGATCTCCTCCGCCAAGTAGTCCGCTTCCCGCTGCATGTAGGTGGCGCTGTCCGGCCAGCCCATCCATGCCGCGACGCCGTTGATCCCGGCATGGCCGCCGGCGGCAAGGCGCGATCGCAGCCGCTCTTCAATGCAATCGTCGCAAGAAAGGCTGGGCCGGCCGCCGGCCGCTAAACGCTTTGTCCAGAATGTCTTCCCGGCACCAGACATACCGACGAGGGCGATGCGCAAGGGCGGCGAGAGTTGGCTTGCCATGAGAACGGTTTCAGTACGATAACGCGTGCTCCGGGTGTCGAGCAAGTTCTCCAAGGAGCGCAGCCAGCTGTGGAGCGTATGCGTCAATCAAGCCCCCGCTCGGCCTGAAGTAGGATCAACCAGTGACGCTGGTGCCCTGCAAATGAGACGGAGAGGCCACCGTAGTAGCAAGAAGGAACCTGTACGCCAGGACGGCTTGCAGCGCATCCTTGGCAAGAGTAACGTTGAAAAGGACCTCCCCCTATGAAGCGCATGACGCGGGAGGCGAGGTAGTGGTGCATTTTCATGACGCGAGGAGACTCCGGCGCCACCGGAGTGGGCTGCGAATCGCCCGGCAAAGCGGCTCCTGAAGAGCTGCGGTTAGAGAGACTCGCGCGGGGTTTTCGTGTCGTACTGGTTCCGCAACGATAATCGATTGCCGCAAGCGCGGCTGGCGGTGGTCTCCTACGTCATCGTGGGCATGATCGGCGTGCTGCTGATCGGCTTCTGGAAGCTCCAAGTCATCGACTCCGACAAGTATTCGCAATGGGCCGAGCGCAATCGCGTGCGGTCGATTCCAGTGATCGCGCCGCGCGGGCGCATGCTGGATCGCGACGGGCGCGTGCTCGTCGATAACTATCCTTCGTTCAGCGTCTTGCTGCTTCGCGACGATCCGGTCCTGGTGATGAAAAATCTGCCGGTGATCGCGGAAGGATTGGGCGTTCCGATCAACGATTTGCTGGATCAGCTCGACAACGCCCGGGAGTTGCCGAAATTTCAGCCGATCGTGATCAAGCCGGAAGCGACGCCGGGAGATCTGGCCTTCATCGAATCGCACCGCTCGGATATTCCTTTGCTCGAAATGTTGATGGTGCACCGGCGCCGTTACCTTCCCGGCGCATTCATGGCCCACGCCAGCGGATACGTTGGTGAAGTCAGCGAAAAACAGATTGAAGACAGCAACGGCAAGCTGCGTCCCGGCGATTTCGCCGGCAAGTCCGGGTTGGAGCGCCAATATAACGATCTCTTGCAAGGCACGGACGGCATGCGCCGCGTGATCGTCAATAGCGTGGGCAAGGAGGTCGATCGCCTGCCCACGCAGGAAGCGATTCCGGGCAAGCAGATTCAGCTCACCATCGACTACGATCTGCAACAAGTGGCGGAACAGTCTTTAGGGACACGCCCGGGGGCCGTCGTCTCAATGGACCCGCGCACCGGTGAAGTCCTGGCGATGGTGAGCCATCCCGCGCCGGACCCGAACGATTTTGCCATTCGCATCTCGGCCAAAGAATGGAAAGATCTCAACGAAGACGAGCTGCATCCCTTGCTGAATCGCGCCATCCAAGCGCAGCTCGCGCCGGGGTCTGTTTTTAAGATCGTGACGGCCACGGCGATGCTGGAAGACAAAGTCCCGCCGGAGAATTTCACCGCGTTTTGCCCTGGATATGGGGTGTTCTACGGACGCCAGTTCAAGTGCTGGGTCTTCGGAAAGAGCTCCCACGGTACCGTGGACCTGCACAAAGCGATCCTCGAATCCTGCGACGTTTTTTTCTACAACGTGGGAATACGCTTGGGTATCGACCGTCTGTCGTACTACGCCACTAAAGTAGGTCTCGGACACAGGACCGGAATCGATCTGCCTTCCGAAGAGCCTGGGCTAATGCCTTCCGAGGAATGGGTCGAGCGCGTTTTTCATCGCAAGTGGTATCCGGGTGAGACGGTTTCCGTGGCCACCGGTCAGGGCGCTGTGACCACCACGCCCCTCCAGTTGGCACGCATGATCAGTGGAATCGCCATGGGCGGCATTTTCAAACAGCCGCACCTGCTCAAGGATGCTCCAAACGTGGGCGAAGAGCGCTTCCCGATTTCCGAGTCGACCGTGGAAAAAATAACGGATGCGATGTACGGCGTTGTGAACGAGGACGGCGGCACCGCGAGAAACGTGCGGCTCCCGGGGATCGAGGTCAGCGGAAAATCGGGAACCGCGCAGGTGATCGGCTACGCGACGCGCGAGAGGATGGGGAAACAGAAGAAATTTGAAGACAATGCGTGGTTCGTCGGCTACGCGCCGCGCCGCAACCCGGAGATTGTTGTCGCCGTGCTGGTGCAGGAGAGCGGAAAACACGGTGGTGAGGCCGCGGGCCCCGTCGTGAAGGATGTCATCAAGGCCTATTACGACAAGAAGACGAAGAAACTTGACGGGCAATACACCGCCGACGGCAAGGATGAGTCCGGCAAGGGCGCGACCCCCGCGGCCGCGGCGATTCAACCGCAGGCCGTCCTGAAGCAGCAGGGAGAAGCGGTGGCCGTACCCGCACGTGCAAGGAGCGATCGGAACTAGGAGCAGCCGGAAGCAAGGAATGTGTTCGACGTTGTGACAACGACATGCCCGTGACAAGGATATGAGAGACGCACCCGGAACTCGCGATTACGACTGGTGGCTGATCGCCATCCTGCTATCCATTTGCGCGCTCGGGGTCATCGAGATTTACTCCGCCACCCAGGGGAGCGCTCTGGCAGGCATGCACACCAAGCAGATCCGCTGGCTGGTGGTCGGCTTTATTCTGATGTTCGTATTGTCGCGTTTCGACTACCACTTGATCCTCGATCAAGCCTGGATTTTGTACCTGATCGGCCTGGTGGCGCTGGTCGCGGTCTTGCTGGTCGGCCACACCCGGTTTGGCGCCAAACGCTGGATCCCCATCCTCGGCGAAGCTTTCCAGGTGTCAGAACTCGTAAAATTGATTATAATCATCTGGCTGGCGCGCTTCTTCGCCGAAGTGCGCACCGATGAGCTCTCCCTGCGTGACCTGATCAAGGCAGGGCTCCTGGTGGGGTTGCCACTCGGACTTGATTCTCAAGCAGCCAGATTTGGGCACCGCGTTAGTGCTCGTGCCTCTGTTAGTGGTAGGCGCGTTTCTCGGCGGGCTTGCAGTGGCAGCACGCAGCCATTTTTTCGCTTGGCAGGGGCCTTGTTGATCGGGAGTGTTTTCTATCCGCCTGTGAGCCGGCATATTCTGAAGCCGTACCAAAGGGAACGAATCACTTCCTTCCTGCATCCGGAAGAGGACGCCAAAGGCTCGGGCTATCAGTTGTTGCAATCGAAAATTGCCGTGGGTTCCGGCGGTTTCTGGGGCAAAGGATTTAGGCACGGCAGCCAGAATCAACTGGGCTACATCCCCGTCCGATATTCCGATTTCATCATGTCGGCGTGGGCTGAAGAGCAGGGGTTCAAAGGCGTGCTGCTGGCCTTAGGTTTGTACATGGCGTTGCTGTTACGACTGGTGCAGAATGCCCAACGCGCGAAAGACCGCGCGGGAATGTTTCTGGTCATGGGCGTGGCCGCGGCGCTAGGTTTCCATGTTTTGGTGAACGTGGCTATGGTGATCGGCGCTATGCCGGTTACCGGCATCCCGTTGCCGCTGATGAGCTACGGGGGCTCGGCCACGCTGTTTGTTTTCCTGGCGATTGGCCTGGTGATGAATGTCCGGCTTCGCCGCTTCGTCAACTGAACGATTCGCCAGTCCCGAGCGTTCGGCGTAACTTCTGGAAAAGCCGCGCCGGTTTGTAAGATTTAGGATCATTAGAGTGAGGACAGCATCGTCCGCCGTTTGCCCGGGAAATTGCCGGCAACGGACCAGCCGCAATAGCACGAGCCTCGAGAGCATGAGGAAGTACTTCGTTGTTCGCGACCCCGGCCCCGCCGGGATCCACCCCTCCGGCTTCGAACGCAAAGGCATCTCCGCTACAGGTGTCGCCCACGTGTGTCCCGGTGCAAACCGGACCGCTAGCGCTATTTCGGACCTCCGACGGGCAAAAGCTCGCGGCGATGCGTCCCCTTGACCGCTCTGCGGCCAGGCAAGCAATGGGCAGCGATTCGATCGCGGCCACGCATACAGGTGACACCGGCTCGGCCGGCGTCACACAGGACAAGGAGTTTTCATGTCGAAAGAATTGGTTATTTCCGCGGCCTCCCACGAACGGCGGGTCGCGATTTTGGAAGAAGGTCAGTTAGTCGAAATTTACATCGAGCGCGAAAAAGAGTTCGCGCTCGTCGGTAGCATCTACAAAGGCCGCGTCACGCGGGTACTTCCCGGCATGCAGTCCGCTTTCGTGGACATCGGTCTCGATGGCGACGCGTTTCTCTACGTCAGCGACGTTTTCGAAAACCTCGAAGACTACGATCACGGCCATTCGCATAGCGAACCGCTCGCCGCAAGCGTCGGTGATTCCGTCCGTCGCCTCGCACGTGGATATGCTGCCGGGTGAAACGCTCGGCCACGGCCACGTCGAGGACGAGCAAGCGCACGACGCCGCCGGCGAAGCCCCGCATCATGATGTTCCGAGTGATGAAGTCGATCACGAAGATCACCACGAAGAAGGGCACGCCGAAGAAAACTTGCACGAAGAGCTCGCGCCCGGAGAGCACGGGCACGAGGAGCTTCACGCCGACTCTGAGGCTCACGGCCACGACGAGCCTCACGCGGAAACCGACTTGGCCGAGGAGCGTCAGCCGGCTTCAAACGCTTCCGCGCCACAGAACTTTGCTCCGCACTACAATCCCACGCAAAAATACACGCCGCGTTCCGACCGCGGCGGCGAACACAATGACCGCGGCGGCGACCGGGGCCGTGGAGGCCGATGGGGACGGCGCGGCGGACGACGGCGCGGCGGGCGCTCGCAGAGCGGGCCAGGCGGCCGGAACCTTCCGCCGTCGAAGTACGCTTCGCCCCAGAGTGGCGAGCCGCAGCGCTCCAACGATTCGCGCGGGCACGAGCAACGCGGCCCGCAGCCTCGGGGTTTCGAACCACGCGGTCCGGAACAGCGCGGCTTTGACAATCGGCGTCCCGAGGGCGCGCGTCCCAACGGACCTTCGGCTCCTGGCAGCGCCGGCGAAGAACCTATTCTTCTGCCCGGCGAGTCGCTGGCGAAATATCGGGGCCTGCCTGCCGGGGCGGGCAAACCTGCCGGGGTAGGCAGCCCGGCCGCAGCTCCGGCCGTGCCGGTGTCCGAACCGGAATCACAGGAGCGGCAGCCCGATACAAACGAACCAACGCCTCGAATCTCCGGCACTCAGCAGGCCGGTACGCCGCAGGGTACGAACGTCCCGCGCCGTTCCTCCGGGGGACTCCCCCGCTGGCTGCTTGCGGAAACCGGCTCGGAAGCCGGCACCTCCTCGACGGGCATGGATGAACTCGCTCCAGCGGCAGAAGATTCCTCGTCAGCGATTCACGAGGCGGCGGCGACACAACAGCAAACCGTTGAACCCGAACCGGCCCAGGCTGAGGCTCCGCTAAGCGAAGAACAAGTCGCAGCACTTTCCTCCAGCCTCGTGGAGGCCAAGCAGGAAGAAATGAACGAGCAGGCGCACGCCGACGCTCTCGTCGGCGGTGCGGAATTTGACGAAGAGGAAGAAGAAGGCGACGCCGAAGAAACCGAAGCGGCCGACGAACGCCCGGAAGAAATACACGGCGCCGGCGAAATCGAAGTCGAGGCATCCGGCGAAGAGGCCGAAGAGGAATCCGAGGACACGCGCGAGCTTACCCAGCACGAGCTTGCCGAAGCGGAAGCCGACGCCGCTCACGATGACGCCGTGCATGACGCGGCTCTCGGCGAGCACGCGCAAGGCGAACAGTTCGAGCGCGAATCCGTCCAGCATGAATCCGTCGAACACGAAGCGATTGCCGCGTCATCCGGCGAGCACGCCTCACAGCCCGCTGTGGAAGACGACGCCGTCTTGCTTCCCGGCGAGACTCGCGCGCCGCGCAGCGCCCTCGCACCGCGCGAAGATTTCCCTCCGCGCGATTCCGCCCGCATCGGCGGAAATCCGCGCTCGCGTTTCCAGCGGCCCTATCGTGGCGGCGGACGCGACCGAGGACGCGATAATCGCGGCGCCAGTGGCGGCAGTGGCCGCCCCGAGCGTCGCGGCGGGCGCCCCAGCGGACGCTTCGAACGCCGCCCCAGCGGTCCCGGTGGCCCCAGGCACGATCGCGGCTATCAAGGAGGACGCAGCGGCCCGCCGCGCCGTCCGCAGCTCATTTCGGAAATGCTCAAGGCCGGTCAGGACGTCGTCATCCAGATCGCCAAGGAGCCCCTCGGCAAGAAAGGCGCGCGCATTACCAGCCACGTCGCTCTGCCGGGCCGCTTCCTTGTGTACATGCCGACGATCGACCACATCGGCGTGTCGCGCAAAATCGCATCGGCCGACAATCGCTCGCGGCTCCGCCGTCTGGTGGGCGAAGCGCGCGGCGCCTATCCCGGCGGCTTCATCGTCCGCACTGCGGCCGGTGGCGCCACCGACGAAGAGATCCGCACCGACATCGAGTTCCTCGGCAAGACCTGGAACGAAATCAAGGAGCGCAGCGAGCAGCGCAAAGCGCCCGCCTTGCTCCACCGCGATCTAAACCTCGTCGAGCGCATTCTTCGCGACTACGTCAGCGACGATTTCACCGGCATCTGGATCGACAACGAAGAGGAATACAGCAAGGTGGTGGAATTCGTCAGCCGCTTTCAGCCCAAGCTTGTCAGCCGCGTCAAGCTGTACACCAAGGAAACGCCGATCTTCGAAGAGTTCGGCATCCAGCACGAGCTCGACAAGGCTCTGCGCGCGAAAGTCTGGCTCAAGTCCGGCGGCTACATCGTCATCAACCACACCGAAGCGCTCGTCGCCATCGACGTGAACACCGGCAAGTTCGTCGGCAAAGGCTCCACGCGCCTCGAGGACACCATCGTCAAGACCAACCTCGAAGCCGTCAAGGAAATCGTCCGCCAGATTCGCCTGCGCGATCTCGGCGGCATCATCGTCGTCGACTTCATCGATATGGAAGAGCGCCGCAACCGCGAAAAAGTTCTGATGGCGCTGCAGCAGGCCCTCGAGCAAGACAAAGCGCCCTCGAAAGCGCTCTCCTTCAACGAATTCGGCCTGGTCTGCATCACCCGCAAGCGCACCAAGCAAGCGCTGGAGCGCGTTCTGTGCCAGCCGTGCCCCTATTGCACCGGCTCCGGCATGGTCAAATCCACGCCCACGCTGTGCTACGAAATTCAGGCCGAGGCGCGCAAAATGGCCACCGCCGACCACGAAAGCCCGAACCTCACGCTACGGGTCCACCCCGAAATCGCCAAAGCCCTAAAGACGCGCGAGTCCATGCTCATCGACGAACTCGAGCAGACCACCCACAAACACATCATCATCCAGTCCGACGCCACCCTCCACTGGGAGCAGTACGACATCTACTAACCAGCTCCCAAAATTGTTCGTGAATCGCGTTCGACAAATCATCGACGCAGCGGGCGGCTCCGGCCGCCCGCTTCCTGTTGTAGGGGCGAGCTTCAGCGCGTCCCTCTTCCCGCGTCGAAGGGTGCGCCCTATCCCGGCACAATCGTCCCGACAACGCACCCAACCCAACGGGATGCCAGCTTGCGCTGCGTGTGTGCGCGAAGGATAGAACGACGCGTCGTTCCTTGCTTGCGGCCTGTTTAGGGCACGCAAATCACTGATTCTTAGGGCGTTATTGGGATTTTCCATGGTAACTGCGGGTGTCGTAATGCATTGATACGGAAGGAGTTAGAGCGATGCACTACGCCCAAAAGAAAAGCGCCGGGGAAACCCGGCGCTTTGAACGTGATTTTGTACAGAAACAGGTTACCAGAAGGGAGGTTATCTGTCGAGAGAAAAGATGAAACGTCCCGTCTGTCCCCGATTTCCCCAGCGAGTTACAAAGCTATTGCTGGCCCGGCTCAGTGCCGGCGTCGCCGAACTTCTTTTGGATCTCCTTTTGGGTCTCGGGATCGAAGTCGGTTACGTCAAACATACGGCGAACTTCAACCATTACGTTATCCTCTCCGGGGATGCGCGAGGCCCATTCGAGCGCCTCTTCGCGCGACTTTACCTGGATGATCCAGTAGCCGCCGACCACTTCCTTCGCTTCGGCAAACGGGCCGTCGGTAACTTTCGACTTTCCGCCTTTGAAGGTAACGCGCGCGCTCATCGTCGCGGGCGGGGTTAGGCCGTCGAGCGCGAGCAGCACACCGGCTTTCTGTAGTTCCTCGTTGTACTTGCCCGTTTTCTCCATGCTTTTGAGGTCGGGTACCCAGCCGGGTTTTGCGTTTTCGTATTCTTTCGGAAACTGGATCATCATGAAGCGCATTTTCTTCTCCTTGAGCGTTGAGCGGACGCCGTATCAGGGCCGCTACTTTTATATAGGAGCTTGGACTGCGCTGGGCACCGAATGTTACGGGGCGCCGGGCGCGGGGTCTGTCTCCACTTACGCGTCGAACGGGCCGGACGGGAATCGACAAACAGCTTAATGTTTTTTCGTGTGGCCGAGGATGCTGGAAACAGGGTATTTAGCTCTAGGACGGTGAGGCGGCGATGATTCCGGAACTGGAAACGGAGCGGATGTGGCTGCGGCCGGTGCGGCTAACCGACTACCAGTTCGCGCCTTTTCGCCGCGCATCCTAAATCCGTTCCTATCAGCCAGCCTCCTTCCATGATCTATCGCTTTTGCCGCATACCCTCTTTTTTTTGAGGGTGGGGCTTCGCCTCGCCCCGGCACACGACCTGTATCTTAGAACTCGCAACACTGACCTCCAGGCCAGTAGAACGGTAAGGGAGGCCTATTTAGACTGGTCTATACCTATGTCCTTAACTAAGGTAATTCCATGAGCTTCAGATTGCCGACGGAGACTGCAACGAGCACGGATGAAAGGGACCCCGTCGCCAATTTTAAGCAAGGGATCCGGTTGCTCAAGGATGGCTACCCCAAAGAGGCCCTCGCGCTTTTCCGGCTTGCGTTCGAATGCGAGAAGCATAACCCGTACTATCTGTCGTATCTCGGATTGTCGATCGCGCGTGCGGAACGTAAATGGGAGCAGGCATCGGAGTTGTGCGAAATTGCGATACAACTCAAAAACACAGAGATCCAGTTCTATCTGAATCTAGCCGAAGTCTTTACGTTATCCAGGCGACGCGAAAGGGCGTTCGATACGCTGGACGCGGCGCTCGAAATATTCGGAGAAGACCAGAGCCTGCGGCAGGCACGTAGCAGGCTGGAGAAGCGCCGTTCCCCCGTACTATCCTTTTTCCCCAGGGATCACTTTCTGAATGAGAAGCTAGGCAAATTGCGGCATCGCGCGTTGAAGCGCTTAAGGAAGAAACAGATTTAGGCGACTTCTCGAAGGCGGTAAGACCGTCTTACCTCATTGATCGACGCCGGGGCAAATCCTTTACCAGCGGAAATGTTGTAACCTCGGGCACAAATCCCTAGTAATACAAGCAGAGAGTGGCGGATGGAACTCCTGGAACGCTTTGCGGCGGGGGACCTGGAAGCTGGGTGCCGCACCCTTTGGGTTTTGGTTTTTCAAAGGGTGCGGGTTTAGAGTCAACTTCAAGCGAGACCATCACGGAAAGTCAGACAGTATTTTCTGCGGAATCAAGAACGCCTCCGGAATACCGCGATCCAGCGTCGCGAGAACTGCGTGGTTTGCGCTGGCAAGCTGCGCGAGATGCCCATCGGTGATCTGTTTCGGCGTCTTTACCCACTTGGGAAGCCGCGCCACATCGTGATCGTCCGCCAGAAACGAAAACTTGGCGCCGCCTTCCGCTTTCAGATCGAGCAGCAGGGCCTTTGCGTCGGCAACGGTTAATCCATACTGCGGAGCTTGCGCCAGGACGCGCACAAATCCCAATTCCGTAATCGCGCAGGTTGCCAGCCCTTCTTCGTCCCGGGAAGAAAGTGATTGCACCCATCGAGCCACAGGTTCGTGAAAAACGTGATCGAGGAATCCAAATGCAACCAGCGCGTTGACATCCAGGAGATATTTCACGGGAAGTCAGCCAGCAGCTCTCGAACCTGCTCGTTCGTCAATTTTGGGGCTCCTTTCCCGGCGCTCAGAACTGGCAGCCCAGTAATCCGGTCCTTCAGGATCACCGCTTTTCGCCGCCTCGCCCTTCGCGGCCTCAATACGATGGCATCACCCTCAAGTCGGACATCCAGTGAATCGCCAGGCCGGAGACCCAGCTTTTCGCGCAACCGGCTAGGCAACACCACCTGTCCTTTAGTCGAAATTTTGGTTTGCATGGTAAGACAATCTTACCTAAGTTTGGCAAGCAGGCCAAGCCTCTTCCAGGAAGAGTTACGCCGCTTCTCTCCCTTCTTCCTCGGTGTTCTCTGCTCTGGGGTGAAATCTCGGGTCCGCCTGCCCCAGCGCCTCCGGCGCTTCTCATTTGGCTTGCGAACAGTGTACGGTAGACTCTCCGCGATCTTCACACCAGGCCGGTGACCATGAGCCTTGCCCCCGCCGCTCATCCGCAAGCGGCTAGCGAAGAAATCGTCAGCTCCGAAACAACTTCGTGCTGCATCGTCGGCGGAGGTCCCGCCGGCGCGATGCTCGCGTTGTTGCTGGCGCGCCGCGGAGTTCCCGTCACGCTGCTGGAAATGCACAAGGATTTCGACCGCGAATTTCGCGGCGACACGATTCATCCCTCCACCATGGAAATTCTCGACCAGATCGGATTGGCGGACAGACTCCACGAAATTCCGCACACCAAGGTCTCCGGCCCCACGCTCCAGTTTGCGAACGGCCCCTTCCGCCCGTTCGATCTGGGCCGCCTGAAGACACGCTTTCCCTACATCCTGATGGTGCCGCAGGTGCGCTTCCTGGAATTCATCACCGCCGAAGCCGCAAAATATCCGCAATTCCGGCTGGTCATGCACGCGCAGGTGCAACAGTTGGTGGCCGAAGACGGCGTCGTGCGCGGTGTGCGCTACCTGGCGCCCGACGGCGTGCACGAAATTCGCGCGCCGCTCACTGTCGGAGCCGACGGCCGCTTCTCGCTGCTACGCAAGCTCGCCGGCATCGAGCCCGTCATGACCGCGCCGCCCATGGACGTGCTGTGGTTCCGCTTGCCCAAGATGCCCGGAGAGCCCGAAGTAATCGGCGGCGCCTTCGGGGGCATTGGTCGCGGGCGCATTTTTATCCTGTTGGAGCGCACCGGCTACTGGCAAGCGGGGCTCGTCTTCCCCAAGGGTCAATATCAGGAATTGCGCGCGAAAGGAGTAGAGGCGGTGCGGCAAAGTCTCGCCGACATCGAGCCGCGCTTCGCCAAAAACGCCGAAGCCCTCACGGACTGGCACCAGTTGACCTTGCTTTCGGTCGAGTCCAGCCTCTGTCCGGTCTGGCACAAACCCGGCCTTTTGTTGATCGGCGACGCCGCGCACGTCATGTCGCCGGTGGGCGGCGTCGGAATCAACTATGCGATCCAGGACGCCGTGGTCGCCTGCAATGTCCTGGCGAAACCACTGAAGTCTGGGAAAATTTCGGAAAGCGATCTCGCCGAGGTGCAGCGGCGGCGCGAATTTCCCACTCGCGTGATCCAAGGGATACAGTCGTTCCTGCAACGCCGGCTGGTCGCCGGCGTGCTCCGTTCCCAAACGGCGACGAATGTGCCGTGGCAACTTCGGCTCCTCGTGCGGATTCCGGTCCTCCGCGATCTGCCCCCGCGACTGATTGCCTTCGGCATCCGCCGCGTCCGCCTCCGCGAACCCTGAGCGCAAACCTCGTTTACCCGCAGGCCGCTCTGGGTGCGTAGCGCTGCTCCTCGCGCTAGGAGCAGCTCTCGGAAAAATCTGTAACCATAGGCAGCCGAAACCAGTAGTCAAGTACAGAGAGTGGCGGATGGAACTGCAGGAACGCTTTGCGGCGGGCGACCTGGACGCCTTCGAGGTGCTGTTTCGCCAGCATCAGAAGCAGGTCTACGCGTGGATCGTTCGCATCGTCCGCGACTCTGGAATCGCCGAGGATCTTACGGTGGAAACGTTCTGGCGGATTTACCGCTCCCGCGCGCGGTTCGATCCCGCGGGCAATTTCGGAGCGTGGGCCTACCGCATCGCCACGAACGCCGCCCTCGACCACTTGCGCAAGGCGCGGTTTGAGACCGAGCTGCCGGAAGATCTTCCCGGCCCGCCGCGGCCAGACCCCGCGGTGCGGAGCGAAACGCGCGAGCGTATCCGTCGGGCGTTTCGCGAGCTCCCCGCAAAGTATCGGCTCGTCGCGACACTGGCGCTGATCGAAGAAGAGCCTTACGAGAAAATCGCCGATGCCGCGGGAATTTCCGTTTCACTCGTGAAAGTTCGGGTGTTTCGTGCGGTGCGGATGCTGCGCAAACAACTTACGGCGATGGGCTTGGAAATGGGTGCAAAACCATGAATCAGCAGGATGACAAAGAGCTTCGGGATTTGCTCAAACAGAGCATCGCCCCGGTCGTGGACACGGGACTTCGGCGCGATCTGTGGCCGCAAATGCTGAAGCGGCTCGATGGCCAGCCCGTCCAGGTTCCGTGGTTCGACTGGGCGCTCGCCGCGCTTTTGAGCGCCGCTCTTCTTCTTTTTCCCGGGGTAATCCCGGCGTTGCTCTACCACCTGTAAGGAGGTTGTGATGAAGCCGCATGCCTATCTTCGTGCCTATATGGCGGGCATCGTGGTGCCCACGATCGTTCTCCTGATCGGCGTAACCGCGTTTGCCATCGCCCGCTACGCCTACCATTTTCCCGCGCCGCTGGAGCGGCTGATGATTTTTCCGATGGCCGTGGTTCCCAACCTCTGGGGCCTGTGGAACATGCTGTTCCTGGCATCGCACTCGCGCACGCATCTCTCCATCGGCTTCCATGGCGCGCTGCTGCCGGTCTTGCTCGGCCCGCTCGGCTTCATGCTCACGCGAATTCTGGACTTCGCGATTCCCCACGAGATCGCTGGATTGCTTCCGATCGCCGCACCGATCGCCCTGATCGTGTACTACCTCGCCTGGAAATACATTGTCGGTTTCCTGAACGGAGTCCTGGGCATCGCATAGGCCCATCTCCTCACGTCTACATTCGCTCGAAAATGCAGGAAAAATCGCCTTGAGTTGACTTGGTTGCCGGGCAGGGGCGCAGCAATGCTGCGCCCCTACAGTTGCAAATGTGAACGCCGAAGAAGAGAACCGCCATCGCCGAGCACGCTGCGCCCCTACGGCTGCTCCGAGTAGCGCTGCTCTTTCCATGGATCGCCGTAGGCGTGATAGCCGTTGCGCTCCCAGAAGCCCAGTTGGTCGTGATCGAGCAGCGTAAATCCGCGCACCCACTTCACGCTCTTCCATGCGTACAAGTGCGGAACGATCAGCCGCAGCGGGCCGCCATGTTCCGCCGGAAGCGGCTCCCCGTCGTGGTCGAAGGCAAACAGGACGTTGGGCTTCAGCAAATCCTCGAGGGGCACGTTCGCCGTGTATCCTTCTTCGGCCAGCACCAGCGCGAACTGGGCCTCCGGCTTCGGCTGGATGAGTTTCATCACCTCGGTGAACAGCACGCCCTTCCAGCGGTTATCGAGGCGGCTCCAGCGGGTGACACAGTGAAAGTCCGACGTCACCTCGGTCTGTGGCAACGCCCGGAACTGCTCCCAGGTAAGGCGCTTTGGCTCATCCACCAAACCTGAAATCTTGAAATCCCATTTCGCCGGATTAAAGTGCGGCACACTCCCCGCGTGCAGCACGGGCCACTTCAGTGTCAGCGACTGCCCCGGCGGGAGCCGCCCTTCCTTTTTCGCCTGATTCTCTAGTTTCCTTCGTTCGGTCAACTCGCCAAACAGAGACATGAGAGGCAATTTCCCTTCATCGCGACGCTGTGCCAGAGCGGCGGTCCGGAGCGTCGATCTATCCGACGAGTCCCCTCTGATCTCCACCGCCTTCAGCCGAATCATCCCCGTCTCCTGGCTAAAGGCGCCCGCCTCCCTTCGAGGCTCAGGGTAAACGGAAGGCGGCCGCTACACGATGGGTCCCATTCGGAGCGCGGGGCGGCCTAACTGATGTCCACCTCCAACCCGCCTACCCAGCCGGCAACCAGATTGTAGATGCCCGCGCCGATGGCCGAAAAAACTCCGCCCAATACGCCATACAGCAGCGGAAAAAGGATGATCGAGCCAAATCCCATGCCCCAGCGAAAGAACTGCGCCCCCGGCGCGGCCGATTGGCCCAAAGGCGCCAAAGAGCCCGCCAGCATAGAAATGCACGCCATCAAAACCCCAAGCACCAACCCAAGGATAGCGTACGCAACCAGGCCGACCTTGAAGGCCGAGCCTGGGCCAATGTGCTTCACGACTGCCATGTGACACCTCCTCCTCTTGAAACGCGCGCGATGCTAACAGAATACGGGGAGGTCCCATAGCCGCAAATCTGGGCCGCCCGACCCCATAGCGATCTCTTCCATAACGGAGATGGCGACATTGTTTCGCCTTTGGTTCGCTTTTAGACCCCCACCCCCGGGGTGTCCTGGGAGTTGTTACACAAACACATGAAAAGGAAAAGGTTACAGGCGCGAGTGTGTGCCGAGGAGTGCGCAACAGGATGAAAAAGAAGGACTTAGTTTTTGCGTGCAGCGCGCAAAAAGCACGAGAGCGCAAAAAATGTTTCGTAAGGGTAACTAGCTCAGTGGAGCGGCACGCGCAGGGCTCGGCGGAAGCAGAACTAGCGGGGAGAGAATGCGCGGGGAAGAAATCGACGACCAGAGGCACGGAGAGAGAACCTAACCTTCCCCCTCCTGGAAGCAAACCGCATTGTAACCTGAGAGGTAAGTTTAGTCAAGTGGCAATTGGAGGCTTTTTTGCGAACCGTCAAATCGGACCCGAGGACCGATACCTTAGGGGCCAAAGAGCCTGTGTGAGCTGTGACGGCGGATGGGTCAATGGGGAAGGTGAGCGCATTCTTCCAGCGTTGCTCGCGGCGTTAGCGCAGTCGGCGGACTCGGAAACTGATCGACCGGTGGCGTATGCTATTCTTGATTTTTCTGCGGGATTTCAGGAAAGCGAGAAGCGATGACGGCGCGCGTTCTAGATGGGACGAAAATCCGGGATCAGGTGTTCGCGGATTTGCAGGTCGAGATCCGGCGGCTGGCTGGGGAAGGCATTCGTCCGGGGCTGGCGGCCGTGCTGGTGGGCGAGAATCCGGCGTCGCAGCTCTATGTGAAGTCGAAGATTGCGGCTTGCGAGCAACTTGGGCTGGCGAGCTGGATGCACACGCCGCCGGCCAGCGTCACGACGGAGGAGCTGCTTCGACTGGTCCACGACTTGAACGCGGACGATGCTGTGGACGGGATCCTCGTCCAGCTTCCGCTGCCCTCGCAGGTGGACACGCAAGCGCGTGCTTGAGGCTGTCGATCCCGCGAAAGACGTTGACGGCTTTCATCCTGTCAATTTGGGCCGGCTGGTCAGCGGACGACCGGGACTGGTCGCTTGCACGCCCGCCGGTTGCATGGAAATTCTTCGCCGCGCTGACATTACGATCGAAGGCGCCAACGCCGTGGTCCTGGGACGCAGCGACATCGTGGGAAAACCCATGGCGCTGCTGCTGATGCATGCCAACGCCACCGTGACGATCTGCCATTCCAAGACGCGGGACCTTGCCGACGTCGTGCGCCGCGCCGATATCGTGGTGGCCGCGATGGGCAAGGCCGGATACCGTGGGCGCCGACTGGATTCGGCCGGGCGCGGCGGTCATCGACGTCGGCACCAACAAAGTGACGGACGCGAAGGAAGCCGAGCGCTTGCTGCGAAATTTCCCTGCGCGGCTGGAAAAATTCCGGGACAAGGGCTCCGTGCTGGTCGGCGACGTGCATCCCGACGCGGTGAACACCGCGGGCGCTCTCACACCCGTTCCGGGTGGCGTCGGCCCCATGACCATCACCATGCTTATGAGCAATACGGTGAAGGCGGCGCGGCTCCGCCGGGGCAGGGCCGGCGCGCACGCTGTTCCGTCCGTGGCCGGCGCGCGGTGAAATTGCGATGCTGCGAATGGGTCTCACCGGAGGCATCGCCAGCGGCAAAAGCGCTGTTGCCGCGATGCTGCGAGAAATGGGCTTCGCGGTGCTCGATGCTGATTCGCTGGCTCATCACCTGATCGAGCCCGGCCAGCCCGCGTACGAGGACGTCGTCCGGGAGTTTGGACCGGCGATTGTCGATGCCAGCGGCCGCGTTGACCGCGCCAAACTGGCCGCGGTGGTCTTCGCCGACCGCAGCAAGCTCGACCAGCTGAATGCCATCGTGCATCCGCGGGTGAAAGAAGCGCTGTTTCATCAATTCGAGGAATGGTCGCGGAACGGGACACGCGATGCGGCGTTTGTGGAGGCCGCGCTGCTGGTGGAAGCGGGCTATCAGAAAGATTTGGATGGCTTGGTGGTGGCGTGGTCGCGGCCGGAACAGCAACTGGAGCGGCTGCGCGCGCGAGGTCTCAGCGAGGAAGAAGCCCGCCAGCGCATGGGGGCGCAGCTTGCTGTGGCGGAAAAGTTGAAATTCGCGACCGAGAAGATCGATTGTTCCGGCTCATTGGAGGAGACGCGACGGCAGGTGGAAGCGCTGGCGGCGAGACTGCGGCGGCATGGCTGAAACTGTGCCATCCCGTTGGCGCACAGCCAGAATGGCTGTGCCACAGGACCGGGCTCGTTGGAGGAGACGCGACGGCAGGTGGAAGTGCTGGCCGCGAGGGCTGCGGCGGCACGGCTGAACAGGCTGCGGAAAAACACCGGAAAAGCTTTCTTCAGGGGCTAAAGCCCATTCGTCCTAGCTTTACGCCGGGGCTGAAGCCCCGGCCTCCTAAGGAAAAGGACTTTTTCCGTAGCCTGTAAAGCTGTGCCGTCCCGTTGGTGCACAGCCAGAATGGCTGTGCCACGGGAGTTTTTCCTCAGGCTGTAAGGGCAGGCATCGGTTCTATACTATTGCTGCGGCATCGCTGTGGAAGGATCTTGAACATGGAAGCGCGAAGAACGTCGAGCTTTTCTCGGCTTATTATTGTGTGCGGAGTGCTGCTGCTTGGTGCTTATTGGGCTGGGGCACGGTATGGGCAACGGCAGCCCGTCCGCGTCGAGGCGGTGCGTGCCACCGAGGGCGCGCGCGCGAAGAACGTAGCGGACACGGCGGCGCGCGACGCCGCTCTTACCGATGATGAAGCCATTAACGTGCGCGTGTACCGGCAAGCTTCGCCTGCGGTTGCCAACATTCTTACGAAAGCGACGGAGTATGACTTCTTCATGGATCCGGTTCCGGTGGAAGGAGCGGGCTCGGGTTTTGTGATCGACGAAAAGGGCTACATCCTGACGAACTTTCACGTGGTGCAAGAAGCGCAATCGATCGAGGTGGTGCTGGGCGACCAAACGCGCTTTCCCGGAAAATTCGTGGGCGCCGACCAGCGCAATGACGTCGCGCTGGTGAAAATCGACCCGAAAGGCAAACACCTGGTCGCGCTGCCGCTGGGCGATTCTGCTTCGCTGCAAGTCGGGCAGAAAGTTCTGGCGATCGGCAACCCCTTCGGTTTTCAAAGCACACTGACCACCGGTGTCGTCAGTGCGCTCGGCCGCACGGTGCAAACCAGCCAGACCACGTTCATCGATGAAGCCATTCAGACCGACGCCGCGATCAATCGTGGCAACTCGGGTGGGCCGCTGATCAATACCCATGGCGAAGTGATCGGAATCAACTCGGCGATTTATACGCCGAGCGGTACGACGGCGGG
Source organism: uncultured Acidobacteriota bacterium (assembly GCA_963735525.1). Classification (GTDB taxonomy): domain Bacteria; phylum Acidobacteriota; class Terriglobia; order Acidiferrales; family UBA7541; genus Acidiferrum. The sequence continues at coordinate 130,269 of CAVTLQ010000012.1, forward strand.
GATTGGTTTCGCCATTCCGATCAACACGGCGAAGTTGATCGCTCACGATTTGATTACCGACGGGCGCGTTCATCTGGCGTACTTGGGCGTGCAGACTCTTCCCATCGGCGGTTATTTGGCGGAAGCGCTGGATCTGCCCGTGCAAGAAGGATTGCTTGTGGAAGTGGCTGCGAAAGGCGGACCCGCTGCCGCGGCCGGCATCCGAGGCGGTGATCGCATCGCGCAGGCCGGGATGCAACGCATCGCCATCGGCGGAGATGTGATCGTTGCCATTGACGACCACAATGTTGCCAGCCCGATGGATTTGAACCTGATCCTGAATCGCAAGCGGCCGGGCGACACCGTAACCCTCACGGTGTATCGCGGCGGCAAGAAGCTGGAGATTGCGGTGAAGCTCACCGAACGCAGCGGGCAGTAGGCACAACGACGGCGTTAGCGTGGTGGGAAGAGGGCGCCCTCAGTGGCTAAAGCCGGACTGAACCGTAAGCAGTTACGGCACGACTGAAAGTCGTGCCCTCCCGTGCCACGCACACTCTGGAAGCCCTTCGATAATCGGGACGAGCCGAAGCTGTCAGGATAGGAGCACTAGCGGCCGAATTCGGCGCGATACAGGCGGCGCTGCTCTTCGGTCAGTGTGAACCAGGCCTCGGCAATGTCGCGGACGCGTTCCAGTTCACGCTGCATCTCCGCATGCTTCGCTTCCAGCATTTCCTGATCGGCGTCGCCTGGGACGTAGATTGGCGAGGCGAACAGCATTACGGTTCGCGCGAACGGCATCGGCAGCAGGAAATGATCCCAGGTCTTCTCGAATGTTTTGCCGCGGTCCACGCCGATGTGGAAGACCATCACCGGGCAGCCGGTTTTGCGCGCCAGCATGACGGGACCTGGCTTGGCCACGTAGCGCGGCCCGCGGGGACCGTCGATGGTGAACGCGCAGTCCAGTCCTTCGCCGAGGCGTTTGGCCATCACCGCGAGGCCGCGCAATCCACCGCGCGAAGAACTGCCCTGCGCGGTGCCAAAGCCCAGCCACTCGATCACTTTGCGGGTCCACTGGCCGTCGAAGGCAGTGGTGTTCATCACCACGACGCCATGGTTTCGCCTCCACCAGACGATCGGAATGATCACGCGGTGCCAAAACGACCAGATGCATTGCTTTTTCGAGGCGTAGACGCGCTCGGCATGCTGCCAACCGAGCACTTCGTAGCGCAGCGTGGGTCCTAGGGTTCGGATCACGCTGTATACGGCCGCCGCGATGAAGGGGATCTGGATGCGACGCGACCATGGCAGTTGCGGGAGCCGGGTATCGTAGTGAGCACTGACTACTTCCTGCCCTGCCTCCCCGGCTGGTTGGTGTGCTCGTTCGTGCAAGGAAACCCTCGGCTGCGCCCGGTATGGCGGTCGGCGTATAGTATAGGCGGTTGGCCGATCTGAGGCCGCTGCTATTGGAGTTGCTGCATCTGAGTCATCGGGAGCTGCGTTGATTGCCTGCTCGAATCCATACTGATAGGTTGCGACGCCACGTAGTTTGGTTCGCCGCGGGCGCGGCGGCTCTTTGCGCGGCTCTGTTTACGGCGGCTGCGGCGCGCCCGGACAATCCCGCCGATGACACCGTGGGCACGATCGAGGGCGAGGCCATCGCCCTGCAAGGCCCGATGACCGTGGAAGTCGTCCACGGGCAGATCAAGACGCTTCTGCGAAGCGGAAACGACATCCGGGTAAAATCCGGGCAAGCGCGCCTCGACCTGATCGAGGGCGGGCAAATCACTATCTGCGGACCGGCGCATCTCTCGGTTCTGAAGTCGGGCGGCTCACTGACGCTGGCTCTGGACAGCGGCACAATCCACGCGCGCATCGAACACAAGCCCGCGCTCACGATCTACACGGCGCAGATTCAGGCCAAGCCTATCGCTATCGGGGACGCCGCGCAGGACGCCTTGATCGGATTCGACGCGCCGGGAGCGATGTGCGTGCGCGCGACGAGCGGCGCGATACGCCTGGAACAGCAGCTCACCGGGCAAAGTGTGATCGTGCCGCAGGGCGGCGACATCATTCTGAATAATGGGCAGCTCGAAGGCCTGCAGAACACCGCAGGACGCTGCGCGTGCGATTTGCAGATGGCCAAAGGTGACCCTCCAGCGCCGGAATTCAGCAGAGTGGCGACTCCCGAGGAAATTCAGCAGAGAGACGCGGAAGCGAAGAAGGCACCCGCTCCGCCGGAAAAGCCCCCCGCCCCTAAGGAAGAGCCGGTGTATCAAGTGTTTATGCCGCCGCTGGCCTACGACGCGCACGCGGCCGTGCAGCGCGACAATTTCGATCCCAAGCTGATCCTGCTGGTGCGACGCGTGCGCGTGAGGCCTACCCTGATTTTCCAGGGGCGGGTAGAGGGCGGCCCCGTGGCTGCCCAAAACACTGCCGCTAAGGGCGCAACGCCGGCACCGGCACCTGCGCCACAAACCGACGATTCGGTGGTTAACCGAGTCCGGGCATTTTTTCGCCGTCTTTTCTCCTAGTGCTGCCTAAGGCACGTGTTTGCAACGCGAAGCAGGCTCTTTTCGCTTGTGTTCACTGGTGTGGCTACTGTAATTTAGTTTGGCTAATGGTTATGTGATCCGCGCAACTTAGGCCACCACAGGGTGTTGGTGGACCTATACGTAGTGTTGGGCCGCTTCCAACCCCCGGGAAGCCTTTAGTGCTCAAGAAATCCAGTAGTCGAGCCTTGGGAGAACCTTCGCCGTGCAACGACCATTTTGGGAAAAAACCCCACGATCTTTCTTCGGCATCACGATTGTTACGCTCCTGTTGCTGTACGGTTGCGCGGGTGCGACATCGAGCTCTAACAACCTCGTGCCGGCTCCCGCCCCACCGCCCGTCGCAATCTCGGTGAGCGTGTCGCCGACGGCATCGTCCGTGCAGGTGGGTCAAGGGCAGGCGTTCACGGCAACGGTGACCAACGATAGCTCGAATAAGGGTGTGAGCTGGACGCTTTCCGGGTCGGGTTGCAGCGGAGCTGCGTGCGGCACGCTCTCGGGCACTACCAGCGCTTCGGGGGCGGGAGTCACCTATACCGCGCCGGCCAGCGTACCAACGCCGGCGACGGTCACCGTGACGGCAACTTCGGTCGCCGACGGCACGAAGTCGGCTGCGGCTACGGTCACAATCACCGCGGCACCTGCCGCCATCATCGTGAGCGTCTCGCCCACCACGGCCAGCGTGCAAGTCGGAGCCGCGCTACCGTTCACGGCAACGGTGCAGAATGACTCGCAGAACAAAGGCGTGACTTGGACGCTTTCGGGAACGGGCTGCAGCGGCGCTACGTGCGGTACGTTGTCCGCGACTTCCAGCGCGTCCGGCACGGCGATTACCTATACAGCGCCGGCGAGTGTGCCAGCGCCTGCTACAGTCACGCTAACGGCCACGTCTGTCACCGATGGCACCAAGTCTGGCGCCGCGACGATCACCATCACCGCGGCGCAGCCCGCGATTGTTGTGACGCTTTCGCTCATGACCGCCAGCGTGCAGGTTGGCAAGACACAAGCTTTCACCGCCACGGTGCAGAATGATGCGCAGAATAAGGGCGTGACCTGGGCGCTTTCGGGAACAGGCTGCAGCGGCGCAACGTGTGGCACATTGTCCGCAGCTTCCAGCGCACCCGGCACGGCGATTACTTATACGGCGCCTGCGAGTGTGCCGACGCCTGCAACCGTCACTCTGACGGCGACGTCCGTCACCGATGGCACCAAGTCTGCCGCCGCGACGATCACGATCACGGCGACGGCGCCCGCGATTGTAGTGACGGTAACACCCATGACGGCCAGCGTGCCGATCAACGGCACACAAGCCTTCACCGCCACGGTGCAGAATGATGCGCAGAATAAGGGCGTGACCTGGGGGCTTTTCGGCTCCAGCTGCAGCGAGGGACCCTGCGGCACGCTGTCAGTGAATGCCAGCGCGTCCGGCGTCGCGATTACCTATACGGCGCCGCCGAATGTGCCGGTAACTCCGACAGTGTCGCTGACGGCGACATCGGTCGCGGACAACACGAAAACAGCAACGGCGGTGATTACGGTGACCGTGGCGGATCCGGGCGTGAGTGTCACCGTGACGCCGAAGCGTGGCGGCATGCCCATCTCGCAATCGCTCAATCTCACGGCCACGGTGACCAACGACGTTGGCAGCGCCGGCGTCACTTGGACGGCATCGAGCGGCACGTTCAGCGCTCAAACGGTCACGACTGCGACCTACGTCGCTCCTGGGACCGCGGGCGTCATCACCGTGACGGCAACGAGCATAGCGGATGTCACCAAGAGTGCCACGACCACGATCGGCGTGACCGATCTAGCGGGTGTCACCACGTACCACAACGATTTGTCCCGCGACGGAGTCAATTCACACGAGTACGCGCTGACGACCTCGAACGTTGCGGCAGCAACCTTCGGGAAGCTGTTTTCTTGCAGCGTGGATGGGGCCGTGTACGCACAGCCGCTCTGGGTCTCGGGGCTGACCGTCAATGGCGCGAAACACAACGTGATCTTGGTGGCGACGCAACATGACAGCCTCTTCGCTTTTGACGCGGACACCCAGCCATGCGCACAGTTGTGGCAGGTGAGCCTGATCGACGGCGCGCACGGCGGCGGAGGTTCTGGCGCGGAGACGAGCGTTCCCGCGGGTCCCACTGGGAACCTGGTCGGCGAAGGCGATGGCGACATCACCCCAGAAGTCGGCGTCACCGGCACGCCGGTTATCGACCCGTCCACAAATACGCTCTACGTGGTCAGCAAGTCGGTGGTCGTGTCGGGACCCACGTTCTTCCAGCGGCTGCATGCGATCGATCTGGCGACCGGTAATGAGAAGTTCGGCGGACCTTCTGTGATAGCCGGCACATTCCCGGGCACTGGAGATGGTGGGACGACAGTAACGTTTAACGCCGGGACGCAAAATCAGAGGCCCGGCTTGGCCCTGGCGAATGGGGTGGTTTACGTCGCGTGGGCATCGCATGAGGATACCCCGCCCTTTTACGGCTGGATCATCGGATACAACGCTTCGACGCTCGCGCAGGTCAATGTATTGAACGTCACGCCCAACGCGGGTTTTGGCGGTATTTGGATGGGCGGCGGAGCGCCGGCAGTGGACGCCAGTAGTAATGTGTACGTGCTGACAGGAAACGGTAACTTCGACGCCAGCAATGCCAGCGCGCCAAACAATGACTACGGCGACTCGTTCTTGAAGCTAAGCAGCACACTTGGCGTCTCAGACTGGTTTACGCCTTCAGATCAGAGCAGTGACAATTCCGGTGACCAGGACTTTGGGGCGGGTGGCGCGGCCATTCTTGTCGACCAGCCTTCTGGTCCGGTCACGCACCTGATTATCGGTGGAGGCAAAGATGGCTTCCTCTATCTCTTGAATCGGGACGACATGGGCGAATTAGGGGACTCGAATGCGTGGCAAAGATTCAATTTTTCCAACCCCATCTTTTCCACGGGAGCCTTCTGGAATAATTCGTTCTACTTGGCGGGAGTTGGTGGCCCATTGAAAGCGTACTCGCTAAACACGGCGGCCGGGCAATTCGCGACTTCCCCCGCATCACAATCTTCGAGCGCCTATGGTTTCCCGGGAGCGACGCCGTCCGTTTCGTCAACAGGCACGAGCAACGGGATCGTATGGGCGCTGGACAACAGCCAGTACTGTACGCCGCAGTCTCCGGGTTGCGGCCCCGCGGTGCTGCACGCGTATGACGCCACGAATCTGGCTACCGAACTGTGGAATTCCGGGAGCACGGCGGGCAACGCCGTGAAGTTCACCGTGCCAACCGTGGCAAACGGCAAGGTGTACATTGGTACGCGCGGAAGCGACACCGGGACCGGGGGAGTCGGGGAACTGGATGTGTACGGATTGTTGACGAATTAGCGGATTCGCTTGGTTGGAGAAATGGGGCCGGCGCGCGCCGGCCCTATTTTGTTTTTTGGGGGCTTGCGTGCTCGCGGGCAGTGGTGATCCATGCAGGACCGGTGTTGGGTGGCGGCGTGGGGGTCGCAAAGGCGACGGCGAGGCGTCGCACTCCAAGGCCTACATGCCTTCGTAGTTGGGCCCACCGCCGCCTTCGGGCACCACCCAGTCGATGATCTGGTAGGGGTCGGCGATGTCGCAGGTTTTGCAGTGGACGCAGTTAGCGGCGCTGATTTTGAGCTTCACGCCGTCTTTTTCCTTGACCATCTCATAGACCGCTGCGGGACAGAAATACTGGCAGGGATTTCCGTATTCAACGACGCACTTTGTGGCGCAGACGTTGAGGTCGTGCACGATGAGGTGGCAGGGCTGATCTTCTTCGTGGCGCGTGCCGGAGTGATAGACGTCGGTGAGGCGGTCGAAGGTTAGCTTGCCGTCGCCTTTGAAACGCTCGGGCGCGGGGCGGCCGTTGATTTTCTTATAGGCCTCGTAACCGGCGTGCACGTGCATGGGATCGATCAGGCCGCGGCCGCCCGAGATAAATTGCAAGCCGGTGTGGAAAAGGCCGCCGTACAGACCGTACTTGAAGGATTGGTGGAAATTGCGGACGGCCCATAGCTCTTTCTTGATGTAGCTCTGCTCAACTTTTTTCGGGAAGGCGCTCAGCGTTTGGGCGGAGGTGTTGCCGGATTTGAGCGCGTCGCAGATCGTTTCGGCTGCGAGCATCCCGCTCTTAATGGCCATGTGGATGCCCTTGAGCCTTTGTGAATCGAGAAAGCTGCCGGAATCGCCGATGATCAGCCCGCCGTCGACGTAGTTGCGCGGCATGGAGTACCAGCCGCCGGCCGGAATCGTCTTTGCGCCATAGCGCACCAGCTTGCCGCCTTCGAGAATTTTCCTGATGAAGGGATGTGTCTTCCATATCTGGAACGCTTCGTGAGGATCGAATTGCGGGTTCGCGTATTCCAGGCCAATTACCAGGCCGATCGAAACGCGATTGTTGGAGAGGCCATAGATCCAGCCGCCGCCGTACATGTCGGTGGAGACGGGCCAGCCCAGGGTATGCGCGACGTAGCCGGGCTGGATGCGGCCGGGCTGCACATCCCACAATTCCTTGATGCCGATGCTGTAGATTTGGGGATTGATGTTGTCGAGTTTATATTTCTCGACAAGCTGCTTGGTAAGTGACCCGCGGGGTCCTTCGGCAAGAACCGTAACCTTCGCGCGCAACTCGTATCCGGGAGTGAAGTTGTCTTTCGGCTTGCCGTTCTTGTCCCGGCCTTTGTCTTCGGTGATGACGCCGGCGATTCCGTCGCGGCCGTCTTCGGAAAAAATGAGCTGGGCGCCGCCGAATTGCGTGAACAAGTTCACGCCGGACTTTTCCACCAGACTGCCGAGCCACTTGGTGATCTTGTTGAGGGAAACGACGTAGTTCCCTTTGTTTTGGAACGGCGGCGGCGTGATCGGAAACCGAAGCGAAGAACCCTGGGTGAAGAAAAGCGCCGCATCGTCGGTCACCGGCGTATCGAGCGGAGCGGTTTTCTCGAAATCCGGCACGAGTTCGGCCAGGGCCTTGGGATTCATGATCGCGCCGGAAAGCTGGTGGGCGCCGATTTCGCGGCCTTTTTCCAGGACGTAGATATTTTCGGCGGAGAGCTCGGGCTTGCCGCCGGATTCGTTGTGTTTCTTGATGAGATTGGCGAGATGGAGAGCGCAGGAGAGGCCGGCCGGGCCCGCGCCGACGATCAGTACGTCGGCTTCGAGTTGTTCGCGTTGCGGGGTCATGGAGGCTCATTCAATCTTATCAGATGGCTGTGAAGTCGCAGCGACAGCGTCAGCAGCCCGGCAAGAACATAATTGCTATAGCCAGAACCGGAGGGGCGCGATTGCCTTAGCCGGAACCGGGAGGGCACGACTTCAGTCGTGCCGCAGGGCGTACTCATGTATTGGGCTTTAGCCCCTGAGGCATGGGATCGAGCTGGAACCCTAACGAAGCAGAGCTATAAGGGTACGCCTCTGGAGTGTCGGTCAAGTGGGCTTTCACGGGATTAAATCGAATGTATTCCCGGTGGCCGACATAGTCTTGCGCGTCGCGGACGCGATGGTCCACATAGCCTCGTTGCCAGATTTCGCGGGTGATGCCTAACTCTTTGCCTGCACGATGTGAGAAGCCGCCCTTAATAAACTGCATCGCTCGCTCCAACGCAACGTTAGAGCCGGGTGTCAGGAGAATGTGAACGTGATTGGGCATGAGCACGAATTCGTGAACGAGGAATTTTCCCTGATCGCGATACGCGAATAGAGTGGATAGCAAGAAGCTCTGCAGTGCGTTTGGATTGAAAGAACACTTGGCCTTCCCATGCGTTCGTTGTAACGAAGTATGTATTTGAGGCGGTCGAGGTGCGGTCATGAGGTGGCTTGGACATGAAGTGCCTCAGGGGCTAAAGCCAATCTCGCGGAAGCTTTGGCGGCACGACTGAAGTCGTGCCCTCCCGAATTGCCTCCGACTAGCGCGGCCACAAATGCGCGGGGCCGATTCCAACTCGCAATATTACTATATATGTATTTATATAGACATGTATTTATGATGCTCGACTTATACTGCAAAGCGCAGGATGGAATTTGCGCGGTGGTGCTAGGCCTTGGCTTTTTCCAGGGCTTCGGTGAGGGCGGGCATGATCTCGAAGATGTCGGCGACGACGCCGTAGTCGGCGATTTCGAAGATGGGGGCGTTTTGGTCTTTGTTGATGGCGACGATGGTGCGTGCGCCTTTCATTCCGACGACGTGCTGGATGGCACCGCTGATGCCGAGGGCGAGATAGAGTTTCGGCGCGACAGTCTGGCCGGAGCTGCCGATTTGGCGCTCCATGGGGAGCCAGCCTTCGTCGCAAATCGGGCGCGAGGCGGCGATTTCTCCGCCAAGGGCTTTGGCCAATGCTTCCGCTTGGGGGATATTTTCCGGGGCCTTGATGCCGCGGCCGATGGCCACGATCAGCGGAGCCTGCGTGAGGTCCACGGCGGATTTTGCTTCCTTGAAGAGGTCCAACGGCTTGGTGCGGATCTGCCCGGCATTCAGCGTGATGGCCAAAGCGTTCACCGGCGCGCTGCCCGACGGGTGCGGAGTGACGAGATCCGAGCGGAACGCGCCGGCCTGGAACGAGGCAAACCACGGCGCTGCTCCGAGGAACGTTACGTCGGCGGCGGTCTTGCCTTGAAACATTTGGCGGACGAAAACGAGCTTGCCGCCTTCGTTGCGATAGCCGATGCAGTCGCCGATCATGCCCTTGCCGAGCATGGCGGCAAGTTTCGGCGCGAAGTCGCGCACTTGGTAGGTGTGCGGGAACAGCACCAGATCGGGCTTGGCGGACTCGATGGCCTGCTTGAGGGCGATGCAATATCCGTCCGGCGTGTAGGCTTCGAGCAGGTCGTGTTCGACGAGCAGCACTTCGGCGACGTTCTTCGTTGCCAATTCCGCAGCGAACGCCGCTACGCCTTTGCCGATCACCAGCGCGCTGACGGTGCTGGACGTGGCTGCGGCGATTTGCTGCGCCGCCGCCAGCGTTTCGAAGCTGGTGTTGTTCCACTTCCCTTGGCGCAGTTCTGCAACCACGAAGATTTTCATCGTTAAATCACCCGAGCCTCAAACTTCAGCTTCTCCACGAGCTTGGCGGCGACTTCTTTCGGCGTCCCGGTCAGAAATTCCGTTTTCTTCGTTTTTGTGGGCACGTAGATCTTTTCCACGCGTTGCGTAGGCTCGATGGAAAGGCCCAGCGATTCGCGCGTCAGTGCCGCAATCTCTTTCTTTTTCGCGGCCATGATGCCCTTGAGCGTCGCGTAGCGCACCTTGTTGATGCCGGACTGAATCGAGAGCACCGCGGGGAGCGGGCATTCGATGTGCTGGAACCATCCGGCCTCGAGTTCTCGCTTGAGGCGCATTTTTCCATCCTGGACCTCAATGGCCATGATGATGGTCGCGTGGGGCAGATCGAGAAGACCCGCGAGGAGCACCCCGGTCTGGCCAAAGCCGTGGTCGTCGCTCTGCAATCCGGTCAGGACCAGGTCGAATTTTTCCTTTTGGATGGCGGCTGCCAGCGACTTGGCCGCGCCCAAGGGGTCGAGTTGGGCGAAATTGTCGTCGGCGATATGGATTCCGCGATCGGCGCCCTTAGCAAGAGCTTCCTTGATGGTTTGCTTGACGCGCTCCGGGCCCATGGAAAGAGCAATCACTTCGCCGCCGTGCTTTTCCTTCAAGCGCAGCGCTTCCTCCAGGGCGTAGCTGTCCGGCTCGTTCATCTCGAAGCCGATGTCGGATTCCTTGATCCAGTTTCCGGCGATGGCAAGCGGGGCGTCTTTCGCGGGAACCTGCTTTACGCAAACGATGATGTTCACAGCGTGCCTCTTAACTTGATAGGTGGTTCCTGGTAGCCGCGCTCTTGTGAAAAGTGCAAGAAGTTGCGGTGAGGTGGAGTAAGAGCTTCGGCGCGCTGGGGTGCCTGGGCCCACTCTAAACCCCGCCCTCTGAAGAGGCGGCTACAGCACGAACACCGCGATCGCCGCGTTCTTACTTCCCTGCCCAGCGCTTGAAAATCAGGGCGGCGTTGGTGCCGCCAAATCCGAAGGAATTCGATAGCGCGTACTCGACCGCAGCCTTGCGCGCCACGTTTGGAATATAGTCCAGGTCGCATTCAGGATCCGGCGTTTCCTGGTTGATGGTCGGAGGCAAAATCTGATCGCGCAGCGCCAAGACGCTGATGCCGGCCTCCAGACCGCCCGCGCCGCCCAGCAAATGCCCGGTCATCGATTTCGTCGAGCTGACCGGTACTTGCTTCGCGCGGTCGCCAAACACCCTTTTCAGCGCTCGCGTTTCAATCGCGTCGCCGATGGGAGTGGAGGTGCCGTGCGCGTTCACATAGCCGATATCGTCGGGCGTGAGCTTGGCGTCCTTCAGCGCGGCCCGCATCACGCGAAAGGCGCCGTCGCCGTTTTCGGCGGGCTGCGTGATGTGATAGGCGTCGCCGGACATACCGTAACCGACAATTTCCGCTAAAATCTCCGCACCGCGCTTCTGGGCGTGCTCCAGCGACTCCAGGATCAAGATTCCCGCGCCTTCGCCGACTACGAATCCATCGCGTTGCGCATCAAACGGACGGCTTGCGTGCGCTGGATCGTCATTGCGCGTCGATAGCGCCTTCATCGACGCAAAGCCGCCGACTCCCATGGGCGTGATGGTCGCTTCGGTGCCGCCGCAAATCATCATTTCCGCGGCGCCGCGTTCAATGATCTTAAACGAGTCGCCAATGGCGTGCGCCGACGCGGAACATGCCGTGGCGGTCGCCGAATTCGGGCCGCGCGCGCCGTAGCGAATGGAAATATGTCCGGAAGCGAGATTCACGATCGCGGAAGGAATAAAGAAAGGCGAGATTTTTCCCGGTCCGCCTTGTACGAGCTTCCAGTGCTCGCGCTCGATGATGTCGAAACCCCCGATGCCCGAGGAAACGTAGACGCCCACTTCATCCAGGTCGGACTGGTCCGGAGTCCACTTGGCCATCTGCACGGCGAAATCCGCGCCGGCCAGGGCAATCTGGATGAACCGCCCCATTTTCTTCAGTTCTTTTTTCTCGATCCACCGGAAGGGATCGAAATTCTTGACCTCACCGGCGATGGTGCAATCGAATCCGGTGGCGTCAAAAAGCGTGATCGTCCCAATGCCGTTCTGTCCGGCCAGGAGGTTTTTCCAGGTTTCGTCCGTGCCGATTCCCAGCGCGCAGACGAGTCCAACGCCCGTAACAACGACTCGGCGAGTCAACGATGCCTGCTCCCTGATGAGGTGATGAAGCTCAGAGGTTACTTATTTCCCTTTGGAGTGCTTGTCGATATATTCGACGGCGTCTTTGACGGTGGTCATCTTTTCGGCGTCCTCGTCGGGCACTTCGATGCCGAACGCCTCTTCAAAGGCCATCACCAATTCCACTTGATCGAGCGAATCCGCGCCGAGGTCGTCCACAAACGACGCCGTGGGCGTCACTTCCGCTTCGTCCACGCCGAGCTGCTCGACAATGATCTGCTTTACGCGCTCTTCAACGCTGGCCATTCCTGTTCCTCCGCGATCTGCTATCGCTCGTGCAAGTTCGTGCTGACTATGAGCAATCGAAACTGCTCGGCCCACGCTACCCAAGCACCCTTCTACCCCGCAAGTATAACCTGCCCATTCTAGTTACGCCGTCCATCAAGGTCAACTTTGGAGGCTTAATTCTGTGCCCCTTTTTCCAGCGGCTTTACCACTCATTGCCACAATTCGGTCCAACTCTTCTTAATTCCCGGTGTCCCAATCAAAATGGCCCAACCGAGTGGCGAAATCATCAAAGCCAGAGCTGACACAAACCGCCGGGCGCACTCGAGACGCCGAATCACGCCAAGTGCATACCGCCGTTGACGTTTAGCACATGACCGGTGATATAGCCTGCCTCATCGCTGGCCAGAAACACAATTGCCGCCGCGACTTCCCGCGGAGACCCCATGCGTCCCAGCGGAATGCGCGTCTTCAATTCTTCCTTGACCTTGTCGGGCAGGACGTCGGTCATGGGGGTCTCGATGAATCCCGGCGCTACCGCATTTACGGTGATGTTTCGCGAAGCGATTTCGATCGCGATCGCTTTCGTCAACCCGATCAAGCCCGCTTTTGCCGCCACGTAGTTCGCTTGCCCGGCATTGCCGGACTGCGCCACCACCGAACTGATATTAATGATCCGGCCCGCGCGCGCCCGCATCATCGTGGCCAGCGCTTGCTGCGTACACAGATGCGCGCCGGTCAAATTCGTTTTGAGGACGGCTTCCCAATCATCGGGCTTCATGCGCATGGCCAGGCCGTCGCGGGTGATCGCGGCGTTGTTCACCAGAATGTCCAGCCGCCCGAATTTCTCGATTACCTGCTTGAACCCGGCCTTCACCTGCTCCGCGTCGGCCACATCCATTTTCACGGCAAGCGCAGTGCCGCCTTTAGACTCGATTTCCATCACGAGGGTGGCGAGTTTTTCTTCGTTTCGCGCGGCAACCGCTACTTTTGCTCCCGCTTCGGCAAGGGCGTGGGCGGTATCGCGGCCTATTCCTTGCGACGCGCCGGTCACCAGAGCAACTTTGTCTTTCAGACTGAACACGGAGATCCCTTCGCTAGACAACTTGCGTGAAAAAAGACTGCGCGCACTTTCAGTACGCTGGCACAGGCCCTTCAGCGGCTTGCTGCCGCATCAGGGTGAACCGGAGTGCCTGTGCTACCTATGCTGCGTCTTCCCGGGCTTGTGCGATTTTCTCCACCGTCGTTGCAAGGCTCTTTTCGTCTTCGACGTTGAGCGTGCCCACCGACCGCTCGATTTGGCGCAGCAATCCGGTGAGCACCCGGCCGGGTCCGACTTCGACAAAGGTGTTCACGCCCTCGTCGATAAGCTCACGCACAGACTCTTCCCAGCGGACCGGCATGGTCACCTGGCGGATCAGGGCATCACGTGCTTCGTCGCCGCTGGTCTCGGTGTCGGCATCGACGTTGGTCACCAGCGGAACGCGCAGCGCTCCAATCTCCGCCTTCCGCAGGTCCTTCTCCAAGCGCTCCTGCGCGGGCATCATCAACGCGCAATGGAATGGTGCCGACACAGCCAGGATCACTGCTCGCTTGGCGCCCAACTGCGACGCAATTTCCACCGCCCGCTTGACCGCCTCCGCGTGCCCGGAAATCACCGTCTGCTCGGGCGAATTCAGGTTGGCCGGCGAACAAACTTTGCCCCCAGCCGCGCGCCTGCAGGCATCCATCACCACCGCCGGCGACAATCCCATGATCGCAGCCATCGCGCCCAGCCCGGGCGGCACCGCTTCTTGCATGTACGTGCCCCGCTTGCGCACGATCTGCACGGCGTCGGAAAACTTGATCGCACCCGCGGCCACCAGCGCGGAATATTCACCGAGACTGTGCCCGGCCACGAAATTTGGAGTGATGCCCTTCTCCGCAAGGATCCGGTATACCGCCACGGAGCAGGTCAGAATTGCGGGTTGCGTATTCGCCGTCAACTTCAGGTCTTCTTCCGAGCCCGCGAAACACATCTGCGAAATCGAAAATCCCAGCACCCGGTCGGCCTCTTCAAAGACAGCTCGCGCGGCCGGATATTTGTCCGCCAGTTCCTTCCCCATGCCCGGGTATTGCGACGCTTGCCCGGGAAACACAAATGCGATTTTCCCCATCGTAGTTCCTCTTCTCGCCGCTACGCGTGAACGCCGGCGGCCGAGAGCCCCTGCTCGATTTTTTCGTTCATGCGCGAGCGAGCGAGACCCGCAGCCACGCGGATCGCGTTCTTGACGGCATTCGCGTTCGACCGCCCGTGGCCGATCACGCAGACGCCGCGTACCCCCAACAGCGGCGCGCCACCGTACTCCGTGTAGTCGATCTTCTTCTTCAATCCCTTAAATGCGCCCTGCGACAGCATTGCACCCACCTGCGATACCAGCGAACTCTTAAGCGACTTTTTCAACACCTCAAAAATCTGCAATGCCAGGCCCTCGCAGATCTTCAGCGCGATATTCCCCACGAATCCATCGCACACGATTACATCCACATCACCCGAGAACAAATCGCCGCCTTCCACATTGCCCACAAAATGAACCGAGCTCTTTTTCAGGCGGTTATAGACCTCGCGGGTCAGTTCGTTCCCCTTGATCTCTTCCTCGCCGACGGAGAGCAAGCCCACGCGAGGCCGCCGGTGGCCGAACGTCGCGCGGTAGTAAATTTCGCCCATCACTGCAAACTGCACCAAATGCTCGGGCTTCGAGTCCACGTTTGCGCCGACGTCCAGCAAAACGGAAACGCCGCCTTTCGCGTTGGGAAAAGGCGCCGCCAGCGCAACACGGTCGACCGACTCGAGTGTCCCCAGCAAAAATCGCGCCACCGTCATCACCGCTCCGGTGTTCCCAGCGCTCACTAATCCGTCGGCCTTCGCCTCCCGCACCAGGCGCGCCGCTACGTGCACCGAGCTGTCTTTCTTCCGGCGAAACGCCTGCGCCGGGTGATCATCCATGGTGATGACGTCGCTGGCCGCCACAACCTCGATCGGCAAGTTCGGCACAGCATGCTTGGCCAGCTCGGCGCGGACGGCGTTGGGCTGGCCTACCAGCACAATGCGTATGCCCAGCTCCCGTGCGGCTAGCACACTGCCCTCGATCTCGGGGCGGGGAGCGTGGTCACCGCCCATGGCGTCAACGGCGATGGTGATCATGGAGACTTCGACCTGGCAGTTCCGGAAAAAATACCGGTGGAAAGGCTGTCGCTCGATCCGCGGGCTAGGCTCGCACTAGGCCGACTTGTCTTGAACCGCTCGGCCCTTGTAGTAGCCGCAGTGGGGGCAAACCTGGTGCGGCTGCTTCATCTCGTGGCAATTCGGGCATTTGGCCAGCGCCGGCTTGGACAAAAAGTCGTGCGCCCGCCTCGTGCTCGTTCGTCTTTTCGAATGCCGTCGTTTTGGGTTAGGCATAGCAATACTCCTCGTTCCCGCCAACTTGGGCGGATTGTATGGGCTTTCGGCCCTGAAAACTATTGTTTTTTCAGCCAGTCCTGCTTCAGGCGCGCGAGGGGAGCCAATCGCGGGTCTGCCGCGTGAGTCTCGCAGCGGCACTCTTCATGATTCAAGTTCGCGCCGCAATCGGGGCACAAGCCCCGGCAGTCGCTGCGGCAAATCACCTTCATCGGCAGCGCCAGCAGCACCTGCTCTCTCAAAACATCCGCCAGGAAGAGTCCTTCGCCTTCGAAGAACCCGATCTCGGCGTCATCTTCTTTCAGCCGCGCTTCTTCCGGCTTCTGGCCTTTGGGCAACGGGCTGTAGAAAAGGTCAAACGATCGATTGACCTCGTCCACAACCGGCTCGAGACACCGGGCGCATACCAGCTCCACTTTGGTGTCGATCTCGCCGGCGACGCGAATCTGCCCTTCCAGCAACTCGGCGGTGGCGTTCACTTCCAGGGGATCGATCTGCTTCATCTCCCCCGTCTGGTAATCGATGCTGCCGGGCGCGTAGCTCTTGCGGATCAATTGCTTACGGACGGCAAGGTCCTTGACGTCAAGGAACATGTCTTCAGCGCCTCCGGCGCGCACGCTCATGTCTTCTCATTATTGAGTTGCCCGCCCGCCAAGTCAAGGAATGGCGTCCCCTGCCGCAACTCTGTGTCGGTTGAATTAATGGCAGCCCTGGGTCTCCAACTCGTACAGCCGCAGCCTTGCTTCCCGGCTGCCCCGGTTTGCAGCGGCTCTCAGGAGCACTTTGGCCTGCTCGCAATTCTTAATCACGCCTTCCCCACGAACAAAGCGCTCGGCCAGGGAGCGCTCGGCCGACACCGAACCGCCTTGCACCGCGCCCCACAAGGACTCGACACTTTCGCCGGAATCCCAAGCTTCCGGCCTGTCCCGAATTACCTGTTTCTCAAGCACCGATTCCTGCCGCTCTCCACCGGTACTAGACGTATCTACCTTCGTACCTTGGTTTTGCGTGGGTACCGTTGCCTCAGGGACCTTCTTCGGCGTTGCTTCCACTTCCTCGGGCTTTTGTTCTTCAGGCTTTTGCGGGACCGGGCTAATCTCGGGAGATGAACCGGGAGTATTGCTGTCCGCCGGAGCCGCCTTGCTCTCGGGTACCACCGCGGATGCCTTGGTCTTTCCCGAGAGTGATTCTCCCAACCAGATGAGCGAACCCCCTACCTCGTGCTGATACGTCACCAGCAGCAAAGCAATGGCAGCCGCTGTCGCCAACACCGCAAGTGCCCTCCACAGCGCCACCGACCTCGCACGGGGAACAACCGCAGACAAATCTTCCCGCAACAACGGCACCGCGAATCGCTCGTCATGCATCGCCGGAGAGCTCGCGGCTCGCATATGCGCCCACGCCGACGGGGGCGGCGTTTCTTCTTCCACCGCGCGGCCGCTGGCCTGAAACGGCGAACTCCGGAGTTCTCTCGACGACATCGACTCAGCACTTGCTTCTATGCCCGCTTCCGCTCGCGAGCTTCGGGAAGCGGCATCGAGCGGCGCAGCCGGCTCCAAGGTTCCTTGCTCCTCGGGGGCATTGGTCTCTTGCAACCACAGGCGAATCTGTTTGCGGGCTTCCGCCGGAAGATTCAAGAATCGCAGGCCGCCCATGATTCCGACGTCATCGACCCACATCACTTCCGCTTCCCCGGCGATTCGCCGGCCCCCGCTGATCTGAAAGGCGAAGCGCGTTTCGCCGCATTTCAGCGGCGTGATCGCCTGAAAGCTGCAGCCGTCTTCGGAAAGATTCAACATGACGCCGCCGTTGTCGCGGCCCAGCTCGAGGTACACGAGTTGTTGCGTCCGTTTCCGAACGATCAAGCGCTGGTCTTGTTTCATCGAATCCACTTTGCGCGCCTCAGCAGCGCGGTCGGATTAGTACAAAGGGGGACAGCTTCGTCTATCGACCGAGCAGACGGTCACAATTCTATCGCGACCCTACCGTCTCTGGCATTCCCAATTTTAGCCTGTTCCCGGCTAGGACGCGAGTCGCCTGCGTCCTCTGGAAATCAAAAACTTGCACACCCCGTCCAAATCAAAATGTTGCAGACGCCTTGACACCCCGAGCGAGACTGCTTAATGTCACCCACCGTTGGCAGCATGAAATTCAATCACGACCAAGCCATACCTAAAATACAGTGTTTCCCGGCGCCACGCGAGGCGTTCGTTTGGCACCCTCATTCCAGGCCGCAGACCCCGTGAACTCCCCGCAGCACACCGTCGCTAAGGTATCTATTACCACAATTGACCCCCGCGAGCGAGTGTCCATTCGCCGTCTTCGCCGCGCCGACCTTCCCCTTGGCACCGTGGCGCTTGCTCGCTTCCTCATCGGCAAAGTCATCGTCCGCGAGCTACCCACCGGCAGACTCGCCGGCCGCATTGTCGAAACCGAAGCCTATCCTCCCAGAGACCCCGCCGCTCATCATTTTCGCGGACCGACTCCCCGCAATCGCTCGATGTTTCTGCGTCGCGGACACGCCTACGTGTATTTCACTTACGGAAATCACTTCATGCTTAACGTCAGCAGCGAGTCGCCGGGCATCGGCGGAGGAGTCTTGATCCGTGCCCTGGAACCTCTCGATGGCGTTGAGCAAATGCAGCTTCACCGCGGCACGCGCCGCCTCCTCGACCTGGCGCGCGGCCCAGGGCGCTTGGCTTCGGCCTTGCAAATCGACCGCCGCGTCGATGGCGTCGATCTCTGCGCGCCAGGACCCCTGTGGCTGGGCTCCCTTGTGCGACCCAGCCGGCGCCCGGCCGGCGCGTCTAAGACCCGAGTCGGCGTAAGTGCCCGCATCGGCATCACCCAAGCTGCGGAGCGCCTCTTGCGCTTCTACGAACGTGGCAATCCCTTCGTCAGCGGCCCCTCCCGCCTGCGCTCCTGAGGCCGACTCGGGCCCGGCACCCTACCCTCGTAACCAAGTATCGACCTGAACCTCGGTACAGGCTTGCCAGCGCCATCACGAGAGTACAATGGTCCTTACTTTGTGGCCGGACACGGGGGTGCACAATGTCCGATACTTGGAAGCAATGCGAAGGCCAAGTCGTTGACGGCGAATTTCAGTTGCTCGAACATTTGGGCGGCTCGGATCACAGTGTCGTATTCCTGACTGAGCGCGGCAATGGCAAACCTCAAAAAGCCGCGATCAAGTTCGTGCAGGCGGATGCTTCGAACGCCGACCTCCAGCTCTCCCGCTGGAAGCAAGCTGCGCAGCTCTCTCATCCAAATCTGATCAAGCTCTTTGAAACTGGGCGCTGCCACCTGGCAGGAATGGATCTGCTCTACGTGGTAATGGAGTTCGCCGCGGAGAATCTCGCTGAATTCCTGCCGCAACGCGCTCTGGCGCCCGCCGAAACGCGCGAGATGCTCGAGCCGTTCCTGGAGACCCTCACGTATCTTCACGGCAAGGGTTTCCTGCACGGTCGCATCCGGCCTGGAAACATCCTGGCCATCGACGATCAGCTGAAGCTCTCGAGCGACTCGCTCTGCCGCGTCGGCGAAGCCCCGCTTGGCGTTGGGAAGGCGGACGCGTACAGCCCGCCCGAATCCGCCCAAGGAGAGAGCTCACCGGCTGGCGACGTTTGGGCGCTCGGCGTGACCTTAGTCGAGACTCTGACGCAACGCGCACCGCAGCAAACCGACTCGCAATCCGCGAACCAAGGGGAATTGGCGGTGGCCGACACCCTGCCGCAGCCATTTTTGGATATCGCGCGTCACACCTTGCAGTTGGACCCGCGGCGCCGGTGGAGCGTCAGCGAGATCTCCACACGGCTCAATCCGCCCGCGACTCCGCCGGCTCCCAGTGTGTCCGCCACGAGCGTTCCTGATCCAATCAGGCCGGCCACAGCCAAACGCGCATCGACCCCATCCGCGCCGGCCGTGGGCACACCGGCGAAGTCGGCTGCATCGATCGACCCCTTGTCCATTCCGCTTTCAAGGGTGCCGCCGCTACCCGTCGCCAAGAAGCACGCACTGCAGAATCAAGCGATCGCGGGAAAAGGCGCACCAAGCAGGTCGTATTACGTCATTGTGGCGGTCTTGGTGGCTTTGACGCTCGGTGCGATGCTGGCCATCCCACGATTGCGCAATCGCCAAACGGACACCGAGCCTGCAACTTCCGCAGCACCCAGCCAGCACGCTGTGGAACCTTCGGCGCCGCTCACTCCGACGAAGGTCGAGCCTTCTGCTCCCGCGAAACCTCAGCCGAAATCGGAAAAGCCAATTGCTCCCGCAGCGGATCGGCCCGCGCCGCGACCCGCGGAGCGTTCGGCGCTGCGACCTCCGCAACAATCGGCGCAAGACCTAATGCAACCCACGAGTGAGAGAGAGTTCGTCAAGAAGGATCAGCCTTCTTCCACTCCCGCCGCTTCGCCCGCTCGATCCCTCCCAGAGCCGTCCAATGTTCAGCCAACCGGCGGCGATGTAACGCAAGGCGAGGTTTTGAATCAGGTTTTGCCTGAAGTGTCCCAGAGATCGAGAAGCACGATTCGCGGCACGGTTCGAGTTGTAGTTAAAGTTCACGTCGACTCCACCGGCAGCGTAACCGGTGCGGAGTTGGCCTCCACCCCCAGCAAGTTCTTCGGCGACGCCGCCCTGCAAGCCGCCCGCCGCTGGGATTTTGCCCCCGCCAAGGTCGGCGACCAACACGTTACCAGCGAGTGGCTCGTCCGCTTCGATTTCACGCCAGCGGGCACGACGGTCTTCCCGGCACAAACAACTCCGTAGCGCCTCGTGGCGCATCGATCGTCATTCACCGCGGAAAACGCACGCATTCACTCCCACCCGCGCGAGTGTTACCATTCCTGTCTCTCAACATTCAGGAGAAACACCATGCGTTGGACACCCGGTGATGAAAGCCAGGACATCGAAGATCGCCGCGACGAGTCCGGCAATGGCGGCGGATTTCAGTTTGGCGGTATGCACATCGGCATAGGCGGCGCCATCGTTCTGCTCGTCCTGAGCCTCGTCTTTAAGCAGAACTTCTTCGCGTTGCTGGGCATTGGCGGCGCGAGTCCTAATCCGGTAGCCACCAGCACTCCGAATCCCGCGCGGGATACGGCTGAGCGTCCGCTCGTGCAGTTCGTTTCTTTCGTCCTCGACGACACGCAAAACACTTGGACGCAGATCCTCCCGCAGCAAGCCGGCAAGCCCTATCATCACGCCAAACTGGTGCTGTTCCGCAACTACACGCAGTCCGGCTGCGGCGGCGCGGAATCCGCCACCGGCCCCTTCTATTGTCCCGGCGACGAAAAGGTCTACATCGACTTAGGTTTTTACGACGAGCTCAAGCAGCGCTTCGGCGCGCCCGGCGAATTCGCGCAGGCCTACGTTCTGGCCCACGAGATCGGGCACCACGTCCAGAATATTCTCGGCATCGAGCGCCGCGTGCAGGGAAATTCGCACGGGCAGGATTCTGCTTCGGTCCATTTGGAGCTGCAGGCCGACTGCTTCGCCGGAATTTGGGCGCATTCCACGCAGCAGCGCGGCTTGCTTGAAAAAGGGGACGTCGAGTCCGCGCTCGGCGCCGCCGCTGCCGTCGGTGACGACCGTTTGCAAAAGATGGCCACCGGCCACGTTGTTCCGGACTCCTTTACCCACGGCACGTCTCAGCAACGCATGTCTTGGTTTAGCAAAGGCCTCGACAGCGGCTCCATCGCCGCCTGCAACACTTTCGATCAACGGTGATTGTGGGGCGCTGAGAGCTAAGAAAGGAAAGTCGCGCTTAGTTTAGACGCCAGAGAACAATAGGCCGGAAGAGAGCGAGAGGCGGAATGTAGCGCCGCCGTGACCATGGCCTTCACTACCAGAAAGGTCGCTAGTTCCTCGTGCAGATTCACACAGTTTGCAATCGCGCAGGTGATTGCAAACCAGCGCGTAGGACTTAGCAAACTTTGCTTGCAGGCAGCGGAGTTCATCGTCAATTTCCTTTCCACGCAAACCAAGTTCAAAGATCGCAACACGCTGCTCGTTCCAGTTTTTCCGCGCGTTTTCGCACTCTTCGAGCAGCCCTTCGTATGAATTGCAAACCGCGGTCTCTGCTGTGCCTGCCGGGCTCATTCTGCGTCCTCCGTATATGGCCTCGAAGCTGGGGCCACTTTCGGTAGGCTGGGAACGGCGTTACAGGCTGAGCACGCGGTTTGCCATCCTCTGCGGTTGGCCATAACTCGTGAATTTTGCGCGTGTTGCGACGACAAACCTTTTCGGAATGCGTGCCGCAGGGACCGCCGCTCGGCTATTTTCTTCCCAGCGTCCGTATGATTTTCTTAAGGGTTTCCTGGTATGCGAATCCTACGAGCGGCGCTATCGGAGTTCGGAAGAACCAAGGTTCAGGGCTTTTTCGCGCCGTCATCCGGCGCCAGCTCCGGATGCTTGGGTCCAGGCACGCCGGGGTCGCGGCTCTTCTCAATCGCTCTCTGCGCCGCCGCCGCTTTCTCTGGATCGACCCATTTGTCCTGGGTAACGATCGTCGTTTGCGAGGGCAGCGCCACCGCCCCTCCCGTTCGCTCCAGCGTCTCCATCACCTGCAGCAGCAAACTCTCCTGTGCCGCAAGAAACTCGTTGAAATCGCGCTCGAGGATATACACATAAATCTCGGCTTCAATGGCATTCTCCCCGAACCGCAGCAGCCGCACCCGCGCCGTCGATTCCTCGACCTTGGCGTTATGAACCAGGACCTCGTGGATCTGCTCGAGCACGTAGCGCAAGTGATCGGCCGCCAGGTCATAGCGCAGACGCACCACCTGCTTGCACAGAATTTTGTCGCGAAACCTGAAATTCTCCAGTGTCGCCGTGGCGACCGTGCCATTCGGAATCGATACCAGGGTCCGGCTCTCCGTACGCAGTTTTGTCGAGCGCAGCCCAATGTCCTCGACGACTCCTGTTTGATCGCCGATCTTGCACGGATCGCCGACGACGATGGCCTTGTCCGTGAGAATGGAAATGCCGCCGAGCAAGTTTTCAAATGTCTTCTGCGCGCCGAGGCCGATCGCCAGGCCGCCGATACCCAGACCTGCAAGCGCTGCGGTCACGTTCACATCGAGTTTGCTGAGGACGAACAGGCCAATCGCAAAGAAAATCACCACGTCCAGCACGCGCCGGGTTAGCGACACCAGCGAGCGCTCCGCCAACAGGCCACGCACCGTCAAACGCAGAGAAATGTTGCGGAAAATCCAGTGTGTAACCCGCGTCACCGTCCAATAGAACGCGGAAGCCAGCAAGATCAAAATCACTCGTTGGTAGTACTGCCGGTATAGGATCGACGTGCCGATCGCAGACACAAACCCGTAGTGAATGAGGACCGCCGCCAGCATTGCGCCGGGGCCAAATCGGCGGCGTGGCTCGGGAGGAAGCGGCGGAAGTCCCCGCAAGCGTCGCGCTAGCCGCCAACATACGCGCACGAGAAGCGCGATCAGCCAGCCCAGCGCCATGGCAGCAGGCGCGAGCAGCACAATCGCAATCCATTGCCACAGCGGCATCCCCAGCGGACGGTTCTTAACCAAAAGCGCCGGCAGCTCTTTCTCCAGCCGCGGGAAATGCAGCGAATAGTACGCTTCCGGCACGTCATCGAGCGTCTTTCGCGAAATGAACCAAAGTTTTGTGCCGCGCCCTGCGTCAAGATAGACGAGGTAAAGCGGAAAGGACTCGCTTAGTACGTGAGTGCCGCCGACCTTTATCTCGTTTTGCGGCTGCAAATCCTGCCCCTGGACTTGTACATTGATGGAATCGAGTGCGCTACTCGGAAACGTCGCGTTCAGGACGGCGAGAAGTTGCGTCGCGAGTTCTTGTTCCTCGGCGGGGGTCGTGCGATGACCCTTTGGCGCGGGCTGGAAATACTGCACCGCTACTTCGTTGTTTTCTTCCTGCGCGGCCCGGATGAAACCGATCACGGTTCCGCGCGGCGTCTCTCGCCCAAGTCCAAAGGGATCGACCGGCGTTACGGGCTGCGGCGTTACGAGCTGCGGCACCACCGCGGGGGTCGTGGTCGGGACAGGCAGCGACTGGCCGGATACAGAAACCGCGCAGGCCAGGCAGAGCGCAGCCACCAGCCAAATCTTCGCGCGCGCATTTGAAAATAGCTGTGAAAACACCGCTGGCACTTCCCTTCCTACGGTTGGCGAGGCTCGCTCGGGCTTCTGCATTGTACCTAGCCCGGTGGTAGCGTGAAACACTTCACGTCTTTACTTTGGTTCGTTTTGGGGGGAGCCCGACGCCGGCGGAGGTTCACGCTTCCGGCTTAAGCAGACGCATTCGCCGCATCCGCAGACGAGCCGAAATGCTGGCGGTGCTGGCGCAGCAAAAACTGATCCGTCATGCCCGCTATGTAATCGCACACGACCGCGTGCCGGGCCTCCGTACGCGTAAGCTCTTCGTGAGAAGCCGGCATCGACCCGGGTGAATCCAGATAGTATGCAAAGAGTTCTTCCAGGCAGCGCACGGAACGATCGCGATCCTCGGTAATGATCGGTAGCTCGTAAATATTCGTGAACAGAAAACACTTCAACTCCGCGTTGCGCTTGCCAAATTCTTCGCTGAACCCCGCAAAACGCTTCGGCGCCTTGCGAACATCTTCCACGGACGCGACGCCGGCATTCCGCACGCGCTGACTGGTCGCCTCGATCAAGTCCGTGGCCAGCAGATCGAGGACGTGCTTAAGCGCTTCGTTGAACTTCAGCTTTTCCCGCGCCGAAGGATGCCCCGCATTCACCCGCGCATACGCTTCTCCGAAGATCGGCACTTCCTGGCACAAAACGTCCAGATCGAGCAGCTCCGCTTCCCGCGCATCGTCCAGATCGGCCGTGTTGTACGCGATTTCGTCCACGCAATCGATCAATTGAGCTTCGAGCGGCGGCCGCAGATCGAGAAGGTACTCGGCCAACTGCGGAAACTCTTTCGAGGAGTATTCCCTGGAGTGTTTGATGATGCCTTCCCGAACCTCGAAGGTCAGGTTCAGGCCGGGAAAATCCAGGTAGCGCTGCTCGAACTGCTCGACGATGCGCAGCGCGTGGAGATTGTGATTGAAGCTTCCGCCGTGGCGCCGCATCAACTCGTCAAGTTTGCGCTCGCCGGCATGGCCAAACGGCGGATGCCCGATGTCGTGAACGAGCGCCAGCGCCTCGACCAGCTCCGCATTCAGTCCCAGCGCCGACGCCACCGTGCGCGCGATCTGCGAGACTTCCAGCGTGTGCGTTAGCCGGTTGCGGAAATGATCGGAGAGCCGCGTGGTAAAGACCTGCGTCTTCGCTTCCAGCCGTCGGAACGCGCGCGCGTGAATGATACGGTCGCGATCTCGTGCATACTCGCTGCGGTAGGGGTGCGCAGGTTCCGGATAGCGGCGGCCGCGCGAATTCTCTGCTCGCATCGCCCAGGGCGAAGGTGTCGGCACTTGGTCGATGGGATTACTCCGTGGGTTTTGCGGGCACGCGACCTGCGGATTCTCCTGCCTCAGGAATTCGGTGCGAGCGTCTCCAGGCCGCGGTCCGCTTCGTCGGCAATGGCCGATTCGGGAAATTCTTTCTTGATTTGTTGATAGACATTCGCGGCCTCCTTCGGATTGGTCTGCCGCAGGACGCCGGCAAGCTCCAAAAGCGCCAGTGGACGCGGCACGAACGCGGAAGGCTTGTCGGCAAGTGTGCGATAAATCTTGACGGCATCGTCCGTCTTACCGGTCCGCGCGTAAATCACCGCGGTTTGATACTGCGCCATGCTGGCCAGCTCCTTGTCGCCGCCGGAGCTGAGCTTTTTCAACTGTTCCAGTGCCTGATTCTGCCGGTCGAGATCCTCCAGACACAACGCCTCGTAATAACGCGCCAGCCGCCCCGGATTCGTGCTCGGGTACTTGTCGGCAACCGCCGTGAATTTTTGTACCGCATCGTTGGAGCGCGCCGCCTCGTCGGGATAGGTAACCTCGCCGGGTTCGGCGGGTTCCGACGTCGCGCCGCCAACTCGCCCGCTGTACGCCTTCATGGCGTTGTCAAATGCCGCCGAGGCCGCCGCCGTCTGCCGGTCCGTGTAGATGCTCCAGCCTCCGTAGCCTGCCACCACCACCAACACCACCAGCAGCGCAATCAGCGTCACCTGCTTGTGCGAATAGACCGCCTCGGCACTATGCTCGATGGCATCGTGGATTTTGTCCGTCTTCAATTCTTTGCGTGAAATATGCTCCGACAAGGCACGTTCTCCCCTGATTGATTTGGAAGCTGCCATCGTAGCACATCGAGTAGGCAGGTGCCTGCCCACGCGGTGCCTCCATGCCCCCTCCATCAAGTTGGAGTTACCGTTGCGGCAAGCAACATCCAGCCTGCCTAGCACCGCTTCCCGCGGGCTGCTACCTTCAAGCCATGCAGGTAGCTTGCTCACACTGCGGCATGGCGCACGTGCTGAAAGATACGGATGTGGGCATCCACCCCAAAGTGCAATTCCATTGCTCCCGGTGTGGACGTAGCACCATCGTCGACAACACGCGCCGCCCCGACGCGACCATGGTGATTTCTCCTTTGCCGTCCTTCGCCCGCTCCAACACCGCCTCCTCAAACCTGCAGCTGTTGGAGCAGGACGACAGCGCCAAGCTCCCCGCCAACAAGAATGTAACGCTCACCGTCGTTTCCGGCCCGGGGAAAGGCGCGGTCTACAAACTTTCCAAGCCCCGCGTCGTCCTCGGACGCGAAGGCGCGGATTTCGCCCTGCAAGATCCCGAGATTTCACGTCACCACTGCGTTCTCGAAGTCCGCGGTGACTACGTCCATTTGCGGGATCTCGATTCCACCAACGGCACGTTCTACGAAGAGGAGCGCGCGCGTGCCGCCATGCTGCAAAACGGCGCCGAGTTCCGCATCGGCGAAACCGTGCTCCGCATCAGCTTCGATCCCAAATGAGATGGCCTCGCCGACGGTCAACCCATGCAAAACGATGTAGAGGCCGTCCTCTTAGGGCGGCCGTCACGCCGACAGAGTTGACTGGGAGGTTTCGGACTGGCCGGGCTAAAAGCCCGGCCCCTACAGAGGCGGACCTCACGTATGCCGCGCTTGTGAGATACTGACCGCAGATTCCTAGCTTCCCTCCAACTTGCGATGAACCGCGTCTCCGCCTGCCTTATCACGCTCAATGAGGAAGAGAACCTGCCTCGGGCGCTGGCTTCCCTGGCAGGCATTGCGGACGAGATTATCGTTGTGGACTCCGGCAGCACGGACCGCACCGAAGAGGTCGCCCGCCAGTACGGCGCCTCGTTCTTTTTTCGCGCATGGACGAACTACGCGGACCAAAAGAACTTTGCGTCGGAATGCGCCGCCAACGACTGGATCCTTTCCCTGGATGCCGACGAAGAGCTGAGCAGCCCGTTGCACACGTCGCTTTGGAATTGGAAGAAACACCAGCCCGAGTGCACCGTCTACGAAATGGCCCGGCGCACCTGGTATCTCGGTGCGTGGATTCGGCATTCGGGCTGGTACCCGGATTTTCAACGCCGTTTGTACCGCCGCGACGAAGCTGAATTTTCCGGAATCATCCACGAGTCGCTGCGCTTCCGGGGAAAAACAGGACGCCTTAGTGGAGACTTGCTGCACTACACCGTGCGTTCTTTGGATGAGCACGAGTCCAACGTCGACCGCTACACCACGCTGGCCGCGCAACAGATGTTTGCGCAAGGAAAGCGCAAGTGGCGCGCCGCGCTGTGGTTCGCCACGCCGTGGAGTTGGTTCCAGAATTTCGTCCTGCGCGGAGGATTTCTCGACGGCTACCGCGGTGCCCTGATCGCCCAGATGGCCGCGCGCTCCGTGCGCCTGAAGTACGCCAAGCTGGGAAAATTAGCCAGCGCCACTAGCGGAAGAGCGGGAGCCCGCCCGTGAGGCCTTTGCTGGTCGATCTTGAGACCGCTTGGCGCGGGGGGCAAAATCAAGCGCTGCTGCTCCTCAAGGGCTTGCATGCGCGCGGCCACCTCGCGGAGCTCGTCGCCGCCGAGAACTCGGCGCTCGGCGAACGCGCAACGGCCGCCGGTATCCCGGTGCACTTCGTTTCGCGCGGATTGTTGCGGCTTCCCGCCGCGCAAAAGATTCGCGCGCTGCTTCACAGCGGGCGCTTCGATCTGCTGCACGCCAACGAGGCCCACGCGGTTTCCGCCGCGTGGCTCGCGGGCGCGCACAAACGCGTCCCGCTCGTTATTTCGCGCCGCGTCGGATATCCCATTGGCAAGAGCCGCATAGCCCGCGCGCGTTATAACGCGGCCGCGCGCATCGTCGCAAACTCCAAGTGGGTCGCCGAGCAAGCCGCGGCCTCCGGCGCGCCGCGCGACAAACTGACCGTCGTCTACGAAGGCGCCGAGATTCCGCCCACCTTTACCCCGGAGCAGAGGCAAGCAGCGCGAAAGCGTTGGGCAATCTCTGGCGACGCTCCGCTGCTCGGATGCGTCGGCGTTTTGCTGCCGGACAAGGGGCAGGAGTGGCTGATCCGTGCGCTCGCTGAGGTCCGCAAGGAATTTCCCGCCGCCAAACTGTTGCTGGCCGGCGACGGGCCCTGCCGGTCACGACTCGAATCGCTGGCGCGGCAACTCGGCGTGGCCGACGCCGTCCTTTTTGCCGGCTTCGTGACGGACGTCGAGAGCGTGTACGCCGCTCTGGACGTATTCCTGCTGCCATCGTTCTTCGAGGCGCTGAACAATTCCCTGCTCGCCGCGATGGCCTACGAGATTCCGTCAATCTCCTTCAACCGCGGCGCGCTCGGCGAAATCATTGAAGACGGCCAAAGCGGCCTGTTGGTCGAGGCGGCAAACGCGCCTGCTCTGCGCGACGCAGCGTTCGCAATTCTGCGCGATCCCGCGCGCGCCCGAAAAATGGGCCAAGCCGGCCGCAAGCGCATCGCCGAAAACTTCTCTGCCCACAAAATGATCGAAGAAACGATCGCGGTGTACCAGGCCGTCGCGCGAAACGCTGCCTGATCGACGCGCTCATTGTAGGGGCGGGGCTCATTCACCCTGAGCTTCGAAGGGCCGCTGCGTCTTGCCGCGACGTCGCGATTATTTAGGCGATGGGCTTCAGTTTACCCTGAGGTACGAAGGGCCCGGCGTTTCCTCTTTCCCATCGCAAGCACGCGCCTCCGTCCTCCGAAAGCCCTCAAAAAAGAAGAAGCGCCGAACGGCCTTCTCTTCCGCGCGGCGCTTCAACTCCTATTCTTTTTTTTGCACCAGTTAATTGTCTTCCGTTCCAGGCGTTCCCCTCCTATCCGCTCTGCCGTTGGGCCAAGCTCTCTCTATGATTGAACTACCCATCGCCCTGTGGGCTCGAGAAACTCCACGCCAATTGCATAGCCGTCGCCATGCAAAGGTTGGCAGTAGGCCACCCGTGCTGAGGAGCGAAACTCTCCAGTGCGCGAAACCAACGTCAGGGGCTCGCCTTTGTCCCAGCGGCGCACGCTGACCACTCGCGCGCCACGCGCACTGACATTTTCCGTAAAGGTCGATTCCACGCCCGGCGTCTCGCGATGTCCGTCCAATACCACGGGTATTTCCATCGGGATGCGGCGTTCGGCGCGGTGAAAGGTGTAGGTCGTCTTGCGAGGCATCACTGGTCATCCTCACAAGCACGCGGCGATCCGCGTTAGATTTTGAATGCTGCCGCCGCGGTTCTTCATTCCGTAAAGTGCGCGGTCGGCGGCCCCAAGAAGCTGTTCCGGTGTGTCGCCATCTTCGGGAAACGCCGCAACGCCGGCGCTGACGGAAAGCCCGGGCTTCTCTGCTTCCGCGGCAAGGCGCTCCCGGATGCGCACCACCACGCGTGCGGCCGTGTCGCGCCCGGCTTCGGGTAGAACCAGTGCGAACTCGTCGCCTCCATACCGCGCCGGAGTGTCGATCGCTCGGCAATGGTGCGCCAGAATCTTGCCGAGACGCACCAGGGCCCGGCTGCCGGTCAAATGCCCGAATTGATCGTTGATCGCCTTCAGCCCGTCCATGTCCAGCAGCACCACGCTGAACGGCCGCCGCGTGCGGTGCGAGCGGTCCAGCTCGGTTTCCAGCACGCTGATCAGGCGCCGGTAGTTGGCCAGCCCGGTCAGCGAATCGCTGACCGCCATCGAGCGAACCTGCTCGAACAAGCGCGCTTGCTCGAGCAGCGCGCCGCACAGAATGACCACGTAGCTCCCGGTCTTGCACAGTTCCGCCACGAAGAATGGCCCGTCAAAGAGGTGTCGCGAGAAAGTGGCGGCGGCGTGGCAGGCCACGTTCAGCGTGGCCACTCCGAAAAGCGAATAGTCGTAAAGGCTCGGCGCGCTCTTGCCGCTTTCCAGACGCTGCCGGAAGCAAATCGCCGCCGCGAAAAACAGCACCCCGGGAAGCAGATCCCAGGGACGAGAAAAGACGCTTGCCGCGTGCGCAACGGGCGCTGCGGGCGCTGCCAGGAACGCGGCGCTGGTGAGATAGGCCGCCAGCAGTACCACCAGCACGGCGCCGGCGGTTTCGCGGCTTGGCTGCCGCGCGGTCGGCAGGTACCTCTCTACACCAATGGCGGCCAGCAACATCACCGCGAGCAGCGTACGGCTGACCATCCAGCCCATTGGAACGCTGGCCGGCGCCGCGTGCCCAGCCTGCATCAGCGCGTTCAAGC
Organism: uncultured Acidobacteriota bacterium; assembly: GCA_963735525.1. Classification (GTDB taxonomy): domain Bacteria; phylum Acidobacteriota; class Terriglobia; order Acidiferrales; family UBA7541; genus Acidiferrum. The sequence continues at coordinate 160,348 of CAVTLQ010000012.1, forward strand.
TGAAGTAGCCGACCGTCTCGATAATCCCGGACAGTACGAAAGCAAATGCCAGAATGAGCGCGGTCCGATCGTGCGTTCCGCGGAAGCGCACCAAGGCGTTGGCGGCGTAGCAAAAACTGATCAGCGTTCCGCCTACTTCCAGATAGAGATAGCTTTGGGGACTTCCCGAAATGCCCGCGTACCGCAGATAGAAGATCCCGCCGAAGAAGAGAACCACCAGTGCGATCAGAGAGGCGAGCTGGACGCGGGACAATTCCCGCGTCCCGGCGTACTCGACCGTTTCCTCGGTCGCCGTTTCGCCAGCGCGCGAAAACCTCAGAAACCCGATGATTTTGCCCCAACCGCCCACGAATGCCCCCAAACACCTGCAAAAGACTGAGAATCCCCAACAAATGCACGTCAGTGTCCGTTTCCTGCTGGAAACCATCGGTCTGTAAACTATTGAACTTTAGGGAGTTACGGGAGGGGCACAACGCCGGATCGGGATTGGCGGAAAGGGCGAGACGCCACCAACGCGGCAGAAAGCCCTTCGTATGTCCAGCTATCTAATTCATTTTTAGACACTTAGTACTAGAAGGAGCCGCCAGATGGTGAGACTCACAGCCATCTCAGAATGAGATGAGTCTCAGCCTAAAGTGGGAATCGCGATTTACAATTTGGGCTTGGGCGGGGGGAGCTCGCGGGCGGCTACCGTATCCACGAACCCGCAGGTCTTGTGCGACCCGTCGCAGAAGGGCTTGTTGGCCGACTGCCCGCAGCGGCAAAGCCCCAGCGTCGTACGGCCGGCGAGTCCAAACGCCCGGCCCTCGGGATCGACGATCTCGAAATCGCCCTCAACGCGCAGCGAGCCATTGTGATTCACAGTGATCTTGGTTGCCGCCATCTCATCTCCTGAAAAGTTTGGCCACGTGGATTTGTCGCCGGCACTGGGATCAGTATTTCGGGACCGAAGGATCTACCTCTTCTGACCACGCCAGAATGCCGCCCTTCAGATTGAGGATCTTCCGAAATCCCGCTTTGCGCAGAAAATCGACCGCCTCCGCCGAGCGCTTACCGCTGCGGCAATGCGCCACGATCTCGCGCGACGAATCCAGCTCGTGAACGCGCCGCGGGACTTCGCCCAAGGGAATCAACGTCCCTTTGAGGTTGCAAATCTGGTATTCGTGCGGCTCGCGCACGTCCAGAATGAAAAGATCATCGCCGCGATCGAGCCGCGCTTTCAGCTCCTTGGGCAAAATCTCGGGAACCTGAAAGTCGGGGCCGGGAGCTTCTTCGCCGCGCACGCCGCAGAATTCGTAATAATCGATGAGCTTGGTGATGGTCGGATGCTCGCCGCACACCGGGCAATTCGGATTCTTGCGCAGCTTCAGCTCGCGGAATTTCATCGCCAGCGCATCGAACAGCAGCAACCTTCCTACGAGGCTCTCGCCCCGCCCCAACAGCAGCTTGATCGTCTCCATCGCCTGGATCGACCCGACGATGCCGGGAAGCACGCCTAGGACGCCGCCCTCGGCGCACGACGGCACCAAGCCCGGCGGAGGCGGCTCCGGATACAAGCACCGGTAGCACGGACCGTCAGGCATGCCGAACACCGTCACCTGCCCCTCGAAACGAAAAATTGAACCGTACACGTTCGGCTTGCCCAGCAAAATGCAAGCGTCGTTCACCAGATAGCGCGTAGGAAAATTGTCCGTGCCGTCCACGATGATGTCGAAATCCTTGAATAGCTCCAGCGCGTTGTCGCTGGTCAGCTTGGTTTCAAACGCTTCGATCTGAATGTCTGGATTCAGATTCGACAAGCGCGCCCGCGCCGCTTCCGCTTTGGGCTTGCCGACATCGTCGGACCCAAACGTCACCTGCCGCTGCAGGTTCGTCATGTCCACAACATCGAAGTCCACCAATCCAAGCCGGCCCACGCCTGCCGCGGCAAGGTAGAGCCCGAGCGGCGCGCCCAGCCCGCCCGTGCCGATCAGCAGCACTTTCGCGCTCTTCAGCTTGAGCTGTCCTTCCATGCCGACCTCGGGCATGATCAGGTGCCTGCTGTAGCGGAGAATCTCTTCATTGGACAGGCTTGCCGCCGTTTGGGCGGAGCCCGGCGCCGTTCCGGGCTGCCCCGTCAGCGGATGTACTTTGGTAGCCATTGCGATTCCTTTACCCCTCGGGGAGTCTAACCCCAATTAGATGAGAGAACAAAAGTTGCGATTCATTGCGCTAACCCGCAGCCAGGCAGGGACTTCCACATCGCCGCGGTCCTCGAAGTCCCGATCAACAACAACCAGAGAAGGGACGAGTGCAGGAAACGCCGCCGGCGATCGAAGGGACGATGCTGATCGTGTCGCCGTCTTTCGTCGGCGTGTTCTCTTTCGCCAAATATCGGATGTCTTCATCGTTCACATACACGTTCACGAAGCTGCGCAGCTTCCCATCTTCGGTGAAGAGATGTTTGCGGAGCTCGCCAAATTCGGTGGTTAGGTGCCCCAGAGCTTCGCCGACCGTGGACGCGCTGAACTCCGCGGAATCGCGCTTCCCGGCGTAAGCGCGCAGCGGCGTAGGAATGATGACTTTTACTGCCATGTCGGTTCTCCTCACCAAGCCATTTGAAGTTGTCTACGCAAAGCCTCCAAACGTTAAGTGACTGCAACGGTTGAAGTTGAGATTCTTCGGGCATCCTTATCGGATGCCCTCAGAATGACAATTTTGCTTTTTTCCGCAGCCCGTGAAGTCGTGCCCTCCCGTCGCCGCACCGACTCTAAAGGCCCAGAGTTTACGTTGGCGCGCTCGCGTTTCCCTCCCGTTGCCGCACAGACCCTGAAAGCCGGTGCCGACATTGGCGTTTAAACGGCGGCTCGCTCGCGAATCTCCAAATCCTCCGGCGCGAACTTCGAGCGATCGTCGGACAAGCGCCAGGAGGTCATGTACTGCGGCTCGCCGTTGGCCACGCTGACGATGATGTAGCTATACCACGGCCAGGCATGATCCTGATCGTATTGGCTCGGCTTCGCCGGATGATCCGGGTGCGAATGATACCAGCCCAGGACGTCCAGGCCTTGCCCCCGGGCAGCTTTCTCGGCGTCGCGCACGTCCTCGGAGGTGACCGAAAAGCGGTTGCGAGGCGAATCGTCCCGGCGGTTCACCAGCGGGAACAGCGCCACGATTTCCCGCAAATCGTCCGCCAGCTCCCGGCCCAAGAGCGCACCGCAACACTCATGCGGATAGGTCTCGGCGCCGTGACTCCGAATTTTCGCGGCGATGTCGCTGCTGAGTCTTGCCCTGGGTTCCGTGCTCATCGCTAGAACTCTTCCCAAAAGCGTTCGCTAAGATATTTTGTCCCAGCATCGGCGAAGACCGTCACAATCACCGCGCGTTGCCCCTGCGGAATGTTTTTCGCAACGTGAAAGCAGCCGAGAAGCGCAGCCGCTGCGCTGGGGCTGATCAGCAGGCCCTCCTCGCGCGCGGCCCGCTTGACCAGGCGATAGGCATCTTCGGTGCCGACCTCGAGGTTCTCATCGGCGAGCGTGTCATCGTAAATCGCCGGGCGAATTGCCGTTTCCATGTGCTTCCAGCCTTCCAGCCCGTGGAAGGAGGCATCCGGCTGCAAGCTGATGCAGCGGATCGCGGGATTCAATTCTTTCAATCGCCGTGTGGTGCCGACGAACGTGCCGCTGGTGCCCAGCCCAGCCACAAAATGCGTGATGCGCCCGCCGGTCTGCTCCCAAATTTCATTGGCGGTGGTGCGATAGTGCGCTTGCCAGTTGGCGGGATTGCCGTACTGATCGGGATAGAAATATGTCTCTGTGTCGGCCGCTACGATTTCCTTTACCCGGCGAATCGCTCCGTCGGTCCCTTCGTCGCCCGGGGTGATCACCAGCTCCGCGCCAAAGGCGGCCAGAATTTTCTTGCGCTCGTGCGAAGCGCTGTCGGGCAAGCAGAGCGTGACGCCATAACCCAGCGCGGCGCCGATCATGGCGTAGGCGATACCGGTGTTCCCGCTGGTCGCGTCGATGATTCTCTTCCCGGCGCGCAACGCGCCACTCGCCAGCCCCGCCTGAATCATGCTCAGTGCCGGCCGGTCCTTCACCGAACCGCCGGGGTTGAACCACTCTGCCTTGGCACTGAACTCGACGTTTGGGAAGTCTCGGCCAATGCGGTCCAGGCGCAGCAAGGGAGTGTTGCCGATGCAATCGAGCACAGACCGCCCCACCCGGCTCGAAGGAACCGGTGTCGCAGCAGGCGCAGCATGTTTGGCGACAGACATGGCTAGCCTAGCGGGTGGCCTTCCCGGTGGTTGGAGTATAGAGGGAGGCCCCTCCCCCATCCTTTTTCGTAAGAGTATGATTCGATGAGACTTTAAGTCCAATGATTTTGTAAGAGTGAGAAACAAAGGACTTACAGGCGCGTTTTTCGTAAGAGTGAGATCTAAAGGACTTAGCACATTCACGATTGATTCTAAAAGGGTTATTTGTCGAAAATTGGGGCAAGTCCACGCATTCTTCGTAAGAGTGGATTCTAAAGGGGTTAGGGGAATCTGCGTGCTGGCCGGGCTGGGGCAAGCCTCCCAAAAGCCTTGTGAAAGGGACCCATCCATCAACCACACTGGCATTATAACGCATAAGTAACCATCCGTCAAGCCTATCGATACGCCAAGCCGGGCCCAGGCCAGCAGCGGCTCCCACGGCACAGCGTCCCGAGAGGGGGCCATTCTACTCCGAATTTTGATGCGGGAGCCAGCAGGTACGATATACACCCAGGAACGGCGGTGGTTGCAAGAAGCCTGCGGGAAAATGCCCGAAAAGCACCCGGGAACGCCTAGCTTGGCAGTGCGGCGCCTTAATTCACAGCATTGTAACTTTCAATTTTACTTGTATTTATGCAGTCGCCATACTCTCGCCCAATTTGCACGAGCAGTCGAGGATATCCACAGTTCGTCGCTCGAATTGGGTGCCGGGATGTGGTACACACGAGGCAATAGCCAGGTGGAATCTAGGAGAAGGGGTGGAGTGAAATGAAAACGATGGTACGGCTCGTCCTTGTTAGCATGTGTCTTATTTGCTTGCTTACCTCGCCTGCGCAAGCACAGCAAACTCTCGGCTCAATCACTGGCACGGTAACCGATAGCTCCGGCGCAGTGATCCAGAGCGCAACCGTCAGGATTCACGACCTGGGCACGGGTTTGGAACAAACTGTCACTACCAAGACAGACGGCTCGTTCAATATTCCCGACCTCCAGATCGGTACATATAGCGTCACGTTTTCTCGCGATGGATTCCGGACCGAGGTGCACTCGGAAATCATTGTGCAGGGGAGCCGCACGACAACGGTGAATGGGTCCTTGCAGCCTGGCTCAGTCACTTCCACGGTCACCGTGACGGGCACACCGCTAATGAACCAGACGGACACCACCAACGGCTACGTGGTCGATCATTTCACGATTGAGGAGACGCCGCTGGGCACCGGCAGCTTCACACAACTGGCGATTCTGAGTCCCGGCGTTCACGCGGATTTCCTGGGGGGTTCCGGCTCGAACTCCGGCCTTGGCAATCAGGCGATCTTCGCCAACGGAAACCGGGACACCAGCAATAGCTTCTCGTTGAATGGCACCAGCACGAACAACCTGTTTAACGGGAACTCTACCAGCCAGGTAGGAGAGAACCGCTTTGTCTTGAACACCGGTGAGAATTTCGGCTCGGGTGGCGGGATTCAGACCAGCACATCGGTGTATGCAGCGATCGGCCAGGCCCTGCCCACGCCCCCTCCCGACGCCATCCAGGAAATCGCCGTGAATGCGTCGATGTATGACGCAACGCAGGGTAACAACAGCGGCGCCCACATCAGCGTGGTGACCAAATCGGGCACGAACACGACCCATGGCTCGGTCTGGGAGCAATTCCAGAACAGCGACATGAACGCCGCGCCGTTCTTCTACAACGCGTCGCCCGCGATCATCACCAAGGTTCCCTTCCTTAATCGAAACCAATTCGGCGCGACTCTTGGCGGGCCCATCAAGAAGGACAAGCTGTTCTACTTCGTCTCCTCCCAGGGGGTTCGTATCGCCGATGCGGAGTCTTCCATAAAGGACGCGACGGTGCCGCTGGGCCTGACCAACGACCGCAGCACGACCGGCATTATCAACATGATCCAGGCGAGCTACGGCACGACGATCACCGCCGGCCAGATCAACCCGGCGGCGATGAACCTGTTGAATGCCAAGCTTCCGAACGGACAATTTCTGATTCCGAGCGCGCAAATCACCAACGCGACGACGGCTACCGCGCTCGGGTACGATGCCGTGGTGCAAGGGCCCAACTCGCAGTCAAACTTCAATCAGGGAATTGCCAGTGTGGATTATGCAGCAAGCGCCAAGGATCATTTGTCGGTGAAGTATTACGTCCAGAACGATCCAACCACCAACCCGTTTGGCGCCGTGGGTTCCCTGCTCGGCTTCCCGCAGCAGCTTTCGGCGGGCAGCCAAGTAATTTCCGTCGGTAACACCGTTATCCTAGCTCCCAATCTAACTTGGGAGCAGCACGGCGGCTTCACGCGGCTGCGGGCTTACGCGAACACGCAACAGGGCTTCAGCCCGAGTTCGATGGGCATCAGTCTGCTAGGTTCTGCGACGTTCCCCCAGTTCGATATCACTACTGCGGATCCGACCATTAGTTCCGGCCTGGAGTTCGGCCCCAGCACCAGCTTTGGCGACGCCGGTATGTTCCAGAATCAATGGGGAGGCGGGTCCACGATAAACCTGGTGCTAGGAAAGCAGACGATCAGTGTCGGCGGGCAATGGGACCACACGCAGCTGAATATCATCAACAACAACACCAACACGGACACGCTCGACTTCACGTCTTTCCTCACCTTTGTGCAAGGGCAGGTGCGTGATGGAAGTGCGTTCGCGGGTTCGGCGGACCGCTATTACCGGTCCGACACCGCGGGCCTGTTTGTGAACGATAGCTACAAGGTTCGCAGCAACCTGACAGTGAACGGCGGCCTGCGCTTGGATTTCGACGGGCCACTCTTGGAGAAGTATGGACGGCTGACCGGGTTCGACCCGAGCCTCTATGCGTACAATGCCGCCAGCGATACCATTACCAACTCCGGGCTGGAAATTGCGGGGAATAATCCGACGGCCGCCACTCCGGGCGTCAACGATACTTTGATGAAAAACCACCAGTTCGGCTTCGCCCCGCGGTTCGGCGTGGCCTGGACACCGTTTACGAAACTGACGGTGCGCGCGGGTTACGGGATTTACTACGATCGTGGCGAGCTTTTCACCTACCTCTCGCCCAGTGCTGGATCCGGTTTTAACGGTCCGTTCGGCGTGACGCTGGCGCCGCCATTCGTGGAACCGGTCGCAGCTGCGCATAACGCGAGCCTTTCGGTGCCCTTCGGCACGGTTGCGCCGACGCCACCGACAGTCAGCGCCGCCGGTTTTCTGGCCTATTTGCCTAACCTGACACAAACCGCATGTGGTTTTCCTGGATGCTGGCCGACGGGCAACCTGTTTGGTCCCTTCTTGTTTGGCGGTTATGACGTCCACAACAAATTGCCTTACACGCAGAACTGGACCTTCGACCTTCAATACCAGCTCTCCAACAACTGGATGTTCGAGGTCGGATATGTGGGCAACCACGGCACACATGAAGTGCTGCCCATTCCGTTCAACCAGCCGCTAATCGCCACGCCCACGCATCCGGTAAACGGCCAAATCTATTCCTATGGTGGCACGAGCCCGCTGAATCTGGATCTCGAGCCCATCTTCACGAACGAGTTTTCCGGGAACGCGCCGGTCCGCGTGCCTTATCCCGGCTATGACATGAATTCGGTGCTCTACGAGGCCGAAGGCATCTCCAACTACAGCGCTTTGCAGGTTCAGGTGCACAAGCGCTTTTCGTACGGACTGCAGTTGACCGGGTCGTATACCTGGTCACATTCTCTCGACGATCAGAGCGGGCTGGGACTGTTCTTCACGGGGAACAATCCGCTGGTCCCGAAAGCCAGCTATGCGTCGTCGGACTTCGATCAGACGCACGTTTTTCTGGTGAACTACAGCTACACGATTCCGAACCTGGTCAAGAGCAAGGCTCTGGGTGAGGCGGTCAATGGATGGATCATCGGCGGGCAGACCGTGGCGCAGAGCGGCCAGCCCTACAGCGTCTATGACTATTCGGGTTCGGTGGGCAGCCTGTACTTCGGCACCCTTGACGAGATTGGGAACCCCATCGTGCCGCTTAAACCGGGCGTAAGCCCTTCGCAGGCGAAACTACAGGGTACCCTTGGCGTCAATGCGGGCCAGCCGGTGCTCAATGCCAACGACTTTGCACCGCAGTTTCTCGCGCCCGGCACGAGCGGAGTGCCTCCCTGCGACGCATCCGGGTGCGACGAGTTCGAGTCCCTTTACGGGACCTCGGGCCGGAACCTGTTTCGAGGTCCCTTCCAGGTGCGCTTCGATATGAGCCTGGCCAAGGAGTTCCCCATCAAGGAGCGCTTCCGGCTGCGCTTTGAAGCCGACGCGTTCAATGTGTTCAACCATCCCGATTTCGACACGCCGAACAACGACGTGGACTTCTTCCCCAACTTCGTGGGTCCGCCATCGATTCCGCCCGCGGGCAGCCTGGGAGTGATTCAACACACCATTGGGAGCTCGCGGTTCCTGCAGTTGAGCCTGCACCTCGCCTTCTGACGGCGCGAACGCTCGAGCTAGGATCGAGTGAACCTACGGGGTCGCTTCCGCGGCCCCGTATTTTTTGGGGGAGCGAGAAAAGAATACCCCTCAAAACCTTGCTTCTCCCCCTCGGCGATCGGGGAGCATTTCTTCTGCCAAGTTCGTCCAGACAACCGCAGCGGAGAATTCATCTTCGCCGCGCCGCTTTACAGATGCGCGCGCATTCATTACCCTAAACGGACTATGTGGAATGTCGAAGAGCGGTTTTCACCAAAGGCCATCGAAGGTTTGGCGGCACTGGGCTTTGCCGTCGGCAGCACGCGCGGCGTGGTGCGCGTGGAGAAATACGGGTCGGGCGCGGAGTTTAGGAAAGGGACGGACGGCCTCTATCAAATGACCATCCTTCCCACGATCATGCTCAAAGGCCAGTTCACGCGCCTGTGGGACGCCGGGTACCAGAAGTTTCTCCTCACCGACGACGGGCAGAAGCTGCCCGCGCTGGCGCAGCACTTGCATAATTTGCGCAAGTTCAACGAGGAGCTGCGCACCGCGCTGGGCGTGCCGACCTTTTACAATGAGGCGCTCGGCTCGGTGAGCCAAATCTCGGTCTACGATCGCGTCAAGGGCCGCAAGGGCGACGTGCCGGACGAGACCGTGGGCGCGCATTCGGATAGCGGCGGTCACTGATCGTCGTAATTATCCGGCATCGCGGAGTTGCTTCCGGAATTGTGCGACATCCACGCGATGTTTCGCTGCTTTGCGCGTGCCGATGAAAATCACTGGAACATCCCATCCGTAGCGCTGGTTCAGAATCGGATCTTCGTCGATGTTGACCTCGCGCAGCGTCGCGCCAAACTCCAGCAACAACGGCGCAATGGCGGCTTTGGCCTCGTCGCAGAGATGACAGCCTGGGCGGGTATACAACGTCACGTCGCGCGGGCCGGCGGCCGAGAGCCGCTGATCCTCATTAAAATCCGGGCTAAGGGAGTTGCCGGGATGTTCGCTCACGGTTTCGGATTCGAGTACTTCTGAAAAGGGCCGGAGTGCGGGTGGAACGCGCGGGCCCGATAAAGCTCGGCAATTTGGCGGAGATGCCCGAGGTCGTGCGAAGCCCACTCGTTGAGCATTTGCGACAGCGTGATGACGCCGAGTTCCGAGTGCTTCGCGGTACGAGCTCCCGCCGAGGCGGGTGCGCCCTTCAGGAGAGCGACAGCGGCCCGCCGCGCCGCTGCAAATCGCGCCAAATGCTCCGCCGCGGAACCCCGCGAGTAAGCACCCGCGTCCGACGGGCCCGGCTGCTCGTACTTCTGCAGTGCAGGCGAGTCTTCGGCGATGATGAGGCAGACCCGCTCGGAATACATTTTCTCGATGTCCGCAAGGTGCGCCAAAACTTCCGAGATAGACCAACGATCCGCTGCGGGCTTCCATTGCAGCAGATCGGGGGGCAAATCCCCAAGCAGCGTTTCGAGGACAATCGGCGTCTTTTCCAAGAGGGACGCTGCGGGCTGAATGGCGGATGCGAGAGCCGTTTGCACGGAGCACCTCCGATCGGAGCTTTGATTGTAAGCCCGTCGCCCGGTCAAGGACACCGTGGCGCGTCTTGCCGCGGTGTCGCAGGGAGCGAAGAACCCGCGCATAATGAAGAGGCAGGACATCGAGAAAGGCGGAACGCATGGCGAGAGTAGTGGCCTTGATGGACGATTTATTCTTTCAGATGAAAGTGGCGGAGACCGCGAAGCACCTCGGCCTGGAGCTGAAGGTGGCTACCAACGGCGACGCGCTGATGGCGCTGCTCGCATCCGCGCCAAAGCTGGTGATCGTGGATCTGAACGCGCGCAGCCAGCCGATTCAAGCCGTTGAGCGCCTCCGCGCGGAAAAAAACGGCGCGCGCGTCGTGGCTTTCCTCTCGCACGTGCAGACCGAGCTGGCCGCACAGGCCCGCGCGGCCGGCTGCGACGAAGTGATGCCGCGATCGGCGTTTACGCAGAACCTGGCAGCGATTCTGTCGACGGCGAAAGACTAGCGTGAGCTGGCTCTCCATGTTGGTGCACGCCCGGGTTCTTCTCGTGGCGTGCTCCATGTTGATGTTCGCAAATGCCGGCACCGCCCAGGAGTCCAGCTCCCGACCAAACGCCACTCCCTCCAGCGTCGTCAACGGGCCGAGCGCCGCCCTGCGCGATGCACTGTCGGCGGCGTGTTCCCAAAGCGAGCGGAACTTCACAAAATTTCTGACCGCGCGCAACGTCGAAGCATTCGCCGGACTGACCCCGGCCGCTCGAGTGGCCCTGATGAAACGCTTCGTGCTGTTGGACGAGCCGGGAAAAGCATCCCTGGTTACCAGTCCTTCCGGCAGGCCTATCGTGCGGTGCGAAACTCCCGGCGGCACTGCCGAGTTGCAAATCGGGGGCGCCGACGTCGGCGACAATCTCGCGTTCCTCCCCGTGGAGGTCCGCGATGCCAGCGACAACGTGGGCACCAACGTCATGCACGTGAAGATGGGGTTGGTCCGCGAGAACGGCGAATGGAAGCTGCTCTCGGTCGGCCTGGTCCTTCTCGACTTGCCTTCGCTGGCCGCGGAATGGGATGCCGCGGAGATCGAGGCCACCGAGCGAGCGGCCATCGAGGGGCTGAAAATGATCGGCGATGCCGTCGAAGCCTACCGCCGGGCGTATGCGCATCTTCCCGATTCGCTGGGAAGACTGGGGCCTCCCGCGCGCGGCGGGGTGAACGCGGATACCGCCGGCCTTCTGGATGCGGACGCCGCTTCCGGCGCAAAGAACGGCTACGTGTACCGCTATGTGATTGCCGGCGCCAGCGCGGTCGGCGCACCAGCGAAGTTCGAACTGGCGGCGACGCCACAGACTTACGGACGCACCGGGCGCCGCTCGTTTTTCCGCGACGCCGGCGGCGGCCTGCATGGCGCGGACCACCACGGCGCAGTGGGCGGCGAAGGCGACCCCAAGATTGAATGAGCGTCCCCAACCATGGAGCGCCGGTTGACGAATTGTGTGGGCGCGCCTCGCTTCACACTTGCCCCGCGCCGCCCTCGATCACACAATAGGAAAGGGCATCTATCCACCCCGCGGCGATCTTTGCGGAGAAAAGCGCTCGCGACCCACCGGTCTCTCTCGGGCATAAGGAGACCTGCACATGTCAGATGTAATGGCTGATCGGCGTGAAGCGCCCCGCTATGCGCTGATCCTCGCGGCGGAAGTAGTCGAATTGGCCACTTCCGCGGTTTTGAGCGCCCGTTCTTCCGACGTCAGCCGCACCGGCTGCTATATCGACTCGCTCAATCCCATCCCGGTCGGATCGCAAGTGAAGGTGCAGCTGCGCCGCGGAGACGTCGTCTTCGAAACCTCCGCGCGCGTCGTGTACGTATGCCCGGGACTCGGCATGGGCGTGCACTGGGGCACAAGTCCCGCGCCGGAAAAACTGGCGATCCTCGACCGCTGGCTCATGGACGCGGCCCGGAGCTAAACCTAGCTGTTACGTTACTCGTCCCTTCAAGCTCTCCGGAACCTCGCACCGACGACATTTGTGCCCTGCTACACTTGACGCTACTATCGAACACTTCCTAATGCGCCGCTCCACACCCACACACGCCGCCCGTCTGTTGCTTGGCTTCGCGTTGCTGGCGTCTCTGCCGGCCGCGGCGCAGCCTCAAATCGATGCGCAAAATGGGCCGCTGCCGGTCTTCGAGCTTCACAGCGGATTCTGGATCAACCTGCATCACACGCTCTACGTGCAAGCGCGCCAGTCTCGCGACGGTCGAGGCGGTGTCTCCAGCACAAGCGCCACGACGCGTCGCACCGCCAGCGAACGCCTCGCCTGGGACGCCGCGGTCTCCTACTATCAGGCCAACTACGCCGACAAAGACCTGCTCTTCAATACCGAGCTGATCGAGCTCAAAAATCAGCTCGCTGATTTCGAGAGCTGCGACGAGCTCTCCGGCACCAAGCAAAAAACGTGCGACGCGGGCCTGCCCGCAAAACTAACTAAAATCCTCGAAGCCGCCGCCCCCGTCTATCGCGCTCACGAGTGGCCCAGCCACGATCGCGCCAACCGCATCTGGATCGCCGGCGTCGCGCCACTGGTGCGCGAAAAAGGCCTCAGTCTGGCCGAGCGACTCTCGGAGGTCTATCAAGCGCGCTGGCCCAAGGAAAAGATTCGCGTCGATGTCACCGCCAATGCCAATTGGGCCGGCGCCTACACCACGCTCGATCCCTTGCGCGTAACCATTTCCAGCACCGACCCCAGAAATCAAGGCAGCGCCGCCCTCGAGGTCCTTTTCCACGAGGCTTCCCACGGAATTGCCGAACCCGTTCAGCAAGCCATCATCCGTGAATGCCGCCAGCGCGAAAAAGCCATTCCCCGCGATCTGTGGCACGCGCTGATGTTCTACACCACCGGCGAAGTCATCAAGCCGGTCCTAAGCGCACAGAACGACGCCGACCAGGACACCGAATACACGCCCTACGCCGTCCGCGAACGGCTTTACCAACACGGCTGGGACGACTACCTAAAGCTGCTCACCCGCTTTTGGCAACCCTACCTGGACGGCAAAGCCAGCTTCGACGACGCTATTGCCCGCATGGTCTCCGCTCTTTAGATCTCTATCTCTGCGGCAAAGCCGCCGCTGCCCAATTTCGCGGCTTCTGCTAGTCTGACGGGCATGAAATATCTCCTTGTTAGCCGTGACTGCCGCGGTGGCGGGAATGGCCGGGCTGGCCACCTTGCTGGCCGTGCCTCAGGCTGGCTCGGATGCGCGCGCACGCGAACTAATCCAAGCACTGAAGCTCGACGTATTGCCCAGAGAGTCGGAATATCTCGGGATTATCGGACGATCCGGGCAGATGGTGACCTTGGACGGCCGCACTCTGGCAGTGCAGAGCCAGAACTATTACATGCTCACGCGCGAACGGCCCATCAACTATCTCCATTGGCTCGCCCCGGACGATACCCACATCCTCATCGAGGGCGGCCCAGTGGACTATTTCATCTTTCACGCCGACGGGCGCGCGGAAAAAGTTACGCTGGGTACGGACTTCCGTGCCGGGGAGCGGCCGGTGGTGGCGGTGCCAGGTGGTTGCTGGAAGGCGCTTCGGCTCCACGAAGGTGTCAGTTATGCATTGATGGCCAACACGCTTTCGCCGGAGTTTACTCCCGACCGCGTGAAGATTGGGGCCGGTGCCGGCTGGGTGAAGCGCTATGCGAGTTCCGCACCATGGGCGACGCCAGAAGCGTTGCGCGAACTGATCGGTCCGAATTGGATTCCGGAGTAGCCCGTGTCAGTCTCTCTGGACGGCCCCAATCCATTCTCGCCCCTACCTTGTGAGCGCACGCGTGGTTTATCCCATGGTTGGCACGCATAAACTCACCCCATTCGCGTGTGGCTCGCTCCTACTGTCGATTCTGCTCTTTTTTCTAAGCGCAGGCTCCGCGCGTGCTGAGAGCCCGAGCCTTACCGGCAAGGTGACGGACCCACAAGGAAATGCCGTAGTGAATGCCACGGTGAGCCTCGTCGCTGATGATGGGAAAGCGGTGCAACAGAAAACCACCGGAAGCGATGGGCAGTTCACCTTTACCGGAATCCCTGCCGGCAAATACACACTGAAGCTAAATGTGGCCGGCTTTGACCCAGTGAATCAGTCACTCGTTGTCCGCGACGCCGAGACTTTGACAATGGACGTGCAACTGAAACTTGCGACAGCAAAAGAAGAAGTAAAGGTTTCGACCGATGTGGTGGATGTGAACGTCGTCACGCCCGATCCCGCGCAACGCTTGGTCATTCGCCAGGAAACGCTTGACGCGAATCCGGGGCGCCCCGGAGCGCCGGTGTCCATTCCGGGCCTGCCCATCGAAACCGCGTCCGGCGGGATCAAAGCGCCTCAGTACTTCGCGCCGGGCGTGGCGGGAGATCATGGAGAACCCATCGCCTCCTACATTCAAGTGGGAAGCTACCTTGTTTCCAACAACCTTTCCGCCAATGCGCACGGAAACGGTTACGCGGATCCGAATATTCTGGTTCCGGAGGTCATTGGGAGCGTTCAGGTAGATGGGGGCGCTTTCAATGTGCGCGAAGGAAACCATTCGCAGAATCTTTCGGCGACGTACGGACTGCGCTCGCGGCTGGATCCGTTCATTACTCTAACGGGCGACTATCGTGACGTTGATCTCGTCGCGGGATGGAGCCCGGAAGGACCCGACGTCCGCTCCTGGATTGTGGTGCAAGCCTCGTATGGCAACGGTTTTCTGGATCGGCTCGAGCATCGCCAGCAATATAAAATAAATGGCTCTCGTGTATTTCAGTTCGGCAAACATGAGCTCGCGCTTTTTGGCATCGGATACTACGGCTTCTCCTTTGTGCCGGGCCTGACCCCCATCGATGTTCCTAACCTGCACGACACGATTGACCCTCGCCAGAAAGACCAGACTCATACGGGATTAATCACACTCAATGATGTTTGGCAGGTGACCAGTTCCCAGCAAATTCAGCTTTCCGGTTTTTTCCGAACCTACAATTTGGCGCTCTTTTCCAATTTTGGCGACGGGCTCGTCCTGCAGAGTGAGTTCCGCACCGTGACCGGGAGCAATGCGACGTACACCAATAAGCTCAGCGATTCTCTCTCCCTGTTAGCCGGAGTGGATTACCAGCGTGATGCGCCTCGGCGAGACGATTTGGACCACTATGACTCTTTCGACCCCACCGAACCCAACGTATACGGTCCATTCCAAAAAGTCTCAGCCAACAACATCACGATCGGCGATGTGTCACCCTACCTCGCGGTGGAGGGTCTGCTTGCCAGATATTTCCGCTACTACCTGGGATTTCGCCGCGATGAAATCGACTTCGACAATGACGATTTGTTGGTTCCCGCGCATTCGTTTCAGAACTGGGTTGGAGTCAACAATCCCAAAGCTACGGTGTCCTTCCTTCCGAAGGAACACTCCTGGTTGCCCAACGTCTCTTTGAGCGCCGGGGAAGCGTTCTTCACCAACGACCCCAGGATCGGCACGGGGACGACCCAAGGCACGCTGGTGAGTCGTTCCCACTCCTATCAACTGGTGGCGAGCAAGACGCTCGCCGGAACGGACTTTCGCGTCACCTTGGGTCACGTCACCACGGAAGCCTCTCTCGCGAAAATCGATCCCGATACGGGGTTGCAGTTCGACGAAGGACCCGGGCGGTTGCGTTATCTTACGCTGGCAGCGCGCCACTACTTTGGCTTTGGCATGTTGCAGGCATCCTATTCGCAAGCGGACGCGCGTGACTTATCCGACGGCACGCCGACGCCGGAAGCGCCGAGACTAATCGTGGATGCGCTCGCCACGTTCGATCATCTTCCGTTCCATCTGCGAGCGCGCAGCGAATTTGAATATGTGGGAGCCAAGCCCCTCGGCGATGGTTTCGTTGGCGTTCCGACTACGGAAGTCCGAGGAGCACTTCTGCGTTCCTTCCGGCGGGGGCGCATGGACCTTGGCGTGAACTTTTTGATCGCCAACGGTTATACCGGCCAAACCACCGAAGTGCTGGCGCTACCCGATGATCCCGCAGCGTTCGAACGGGCAGTAGGGGTGCGGCTGCCGTCCTACGTCAGCGTTTCCTATACATACCGTTTTCAGCAGCGCCAGGCGCATTAGTCGATCTTCCTTGCCAGCGTGTCCGCTTAGGGCAAGCGCATCGTTGCGCCACACCGTTTTCTGACCGCTCTGGATTCCTGGAACGACAAGGCGTATCTTTGCGGCATGACTCTATCGGCTCGCAATCGTCTCGAAGGCAAGGTTGTTGAACTCCAGTTCGGCGGCGTCATGGCCCACGTCGTCATCCGTGTCGGCAAGAATCTGATCGAGAGCGTGATCACCAAACGCAGCGCCGATGAAATGAAACTAAAGATCGGCGACACCGTGTCCGCCGTGATCAAATCCACTGAAGTGATGTTGGAAAAGAATTGAGACTGACTTCGAACCCCCGTAGTCGCCCAACACGCTAGCCGGGTGCCGCACCCTCGGTGTCGGAGGGCGGGTCCTGGGGTTCTCTTTCTTCCCCTCATCAAACAAGGCTTACATCAATGGTCGTCGCCTTCTCCAAATACGCGCAAAACGCGTTCGCCAACTGCATCTGCCGGGGACTCTTACATTCCGGCTCAAACAGCTTCGGGCTGCCCACCACGATCACCGCGGTCATTGCCCGGGACGTCGCCACATTGAACCGGTTCAAGCTGTACAAGAACTCCATCCCCCGCGGCGCATCCTCCGGCGAAGACGTCGTCAGCGAATAAATCACGACCGCGGCCTCCTGCCCCTGAAATTTGTCGACTGTCCCCACGCGCGCGCCTGGCAATCTCTCGCAAAGGTCGGACACTTGCGCGTTGTAAGGCGCGACAATCAATACGTCCTCCAACTTTACCTGCCTGCTTTCCGTCGCGTTTCGAAACCACGTCACTCCCGGCCTTAGCAAGCTCTCCACGATCTGCGAAATCTTCTCCACTTCTTCCGCTGACGAGTTCCGATTGCCCTCGTGCTGCACCGGCACAAACCAAATCCCGGCACCTTTCAGCCATGCATGTCCCTCCAAGACTCGTGGACGCGTGACCGGGCGCGCTCCCAGTTTGCCTTCGTAGAAAATCTCCGACGTGAACTCACATACCTTGCTGTGCATTCTCCACGTTTCCGGCAGCAGTAACCCCATGTCGCCGGGGATCGTCTTTCGGCCATCGAGCAAGTGCTCGAGCGCCGACTTCTCGGCTCCGTCCGGATGGCTCCCCTTCAACGGCCGCTGCAGCTGTTGCGGATCGCCGATCAGCACCAGCTTTCTCGCCGACCTCGCCGCTGCCAGCACATCTGCAAGCGCCATCTGCCCCGCTTCATCAATAAATAAGACATCCACGGCATCGGCAAACTCGGGTCGCGCCCACATCCACACCGTTCCCGCGGCCACTTGAGCTCCGCCCTGCTGCAACGCGCGCAACGCATCTTCGTTGGTCTTTGCAATCGTGATTTCCGCGGCCTGCGCGTCGTCTCCGTCCTCTTTCGCTTTCTGCACGCAGCGGAGGCCCGCCAGGCCCAGCTCATCCGCAACTTCCAGAACTTTCTCCAGCAGATGGCGAATCACCTTGTGGCTAAGCGCCGTAATCCCAACTTTCTTCCCCATCGATACCATGCGACAGATCATCCATGCTCCGGTGTGTGTCTTTCCCGCGCCGGGCGGACCTTGAATCGCGAACAGGGAATCGGTCAGCGCCGTCACGATTCGGCAAGCCGTTTCGACCGGTGTTTCGCCCGGAAGCGGCGCAACCTGCTCGCCTGCCGTAAGCCTCGGGCTTCTTCGCAGCAGGAGGTCACGGGCGGCACGATGCAAACCAGGCGAATCGATTTGGTTTTCCTCCACCCATTCGCCGAGAGCGAATAGGGAACCGGCCAGCACTTCCCACTTTGGCCCGCGTCCATCGACAAAGATCGCCGTCGGATGCACGCCCGTGCTCTTGTTCGTCTTCTTGACTTCGATGGTCCGGCTCGGAGTGTCGATCTTCTCTACCTTGCCGATCGCGAGCTCGCCCTGGCACACTTTGTCGCCGCGCCGGATATCGGTTTCCTGCTTCGGAAAGGAGTACCGCTCGATAGGGAGCTTGCCCTCCAAACGCACCTGCCCGATGTGCTTCAACCCCGCCACTCCCTGACGCTCTTCCAGCAAGTCTTCGTCCTTAAGGTCGCGAAGTTTGTAGTATTCCCACCAGGTCGCTTTGTCCTCGCGCCGGTGCCAATCCAGCAGGGCAGCCAGGAGCCATCGCCCGTTGTCTGCCTCGCTCCGTTCTTTGGAATCTTCCGGAATGCCATTCGTCAATTTTTCCACCAGAACGGCCACGCGCTGCTGCCGTGCGTCCACGTCCTCCGGCGCCGCACCATCTTCGATCGCGGGCCTGGTAATGGGCACTCCGCGCTCAACTAATTTCGCCCGCTCTGCCTCCAGCCAGTCCCGCAACGCCGCCGTCGAAAAACAATCTTCTCCGTTGTATCCCTCCATCGATTCACGAAACTTTTCCGGCAACTCCTCGTCTTCCCATCCCAATTCCAGCCGGTGCTCCACATACCGCATCGCCGCACGCGACTCCTCGGGCCGGACCTTCCTGTCGAACCCATAAAAAACCTCCAGCTTCTTCAGTGAGTACTCCTCGACGCTGGCCCGCACCGCTTGTTTGAACACCGCGTGCAGGTCCACGAACAAACCGGCGCGAAGCATGCTGTCGATTTCTTCCTCGCGAGTCGCGTACTTTCCCATCAGGTGTTTGAACGCCCCCGGTTCGTAGACCCCGAAGTGATACACATGCATCCCGGGAGATTTCTTCAGCCGCGCCATCACTTGATCTACGAACCATTCGAACCCGCTTTTTTCCTCCTTAACAGAGAAAGCCCATCGTTTCTCATAGTTCAGCTTGCCGTCCTCGCCGGCCGCGACAAACCCGAACAGGTACTGCTGCCCGCCTTCACCGGCAAACGGATCACCCTCCAAATCCACAAACACATCCCCGCGCGAAGGCTCCGGCAGCCTAAAAAAACCGGTTCCGTCAACGATGCTCAGCAGCTCATACACCGGTTTCTTGAGCGAGCGGCCCTCTACCTGCACGCGCGCCTGCTCTCTAACCTTCTCCAGTCCTTCTGTTGACCCGTGCAATGGCTTCTGCTTCAGCGGAATCGGCAATACCGCCAGCTTCGCCATCGTCTCCGTATTCCAGTCTTCCAACTGGTTCCGCTGCTGCCGCCGTATTCCCGCCACCAACGACAAATGATCATCGGCCCTTCGCTGCTTGTCGCACTCG
The DNA here is from genome assembly GCA_963735525.1 of uncultured Acidobacteriota bacterium. Lineage (GTDB taxonomy): Bacteria > Acidobacteriota > Terriglobia > Acidiferrales > UBA7541 > Acidiferrum. The sequence goes on from CAVTLQ010000012.1 coordinate 179,827, forward strand.
CGGAACCACCGGCACACATCGCAGTGCGGGCAAGGCTCCGGATAGATTTCCTCTAATCCCCCGTTTTCACACGACTTTTCTAGCCGCGTCTTCACGTATCGGTAGTAGGCTGCGTATTCCGCCACGCGGTAGCACTCGCCCTTGAACTCATTCCCGGGCGGCACCACCCACAGGAATTCCGGCAGGGTTTCCGGCGTTCCACCCTGCATCTCTCCCAGCAACTCCGAATAGAACGCCAGTTGCAGGATCGCCGTCGCCTTCGTCTCTCGCGCCAACTTGCAGTCGTACGCCTCGTACGACCAGTTCCCGAACCGGCTCGGCTTGTCCACTTTCCGCAGAACGTCCGGGCGTCCGAACCAGCGACCGCAACTTAGTGCGCCCTGCGCAATCACCTCGGCTCCGCTGGCCATGGCGCGTCGCGTTTCCTCCACAATCTGCGTCTCGTCCCCAGCGTTCGCCAAATTCAGCACTGCAAGCCCGCTCTTCTCCAGGTGCGCCAAATACCTCGCCTCATGCCGCAGACCCAGCTCGCGGATCACCGCAAGGTCCGGCGCTTCCCACTCGGGCGCCAAGCGTTTCCCCCGTGCCACGCTCAGCTCCAGACTTGTAAGATGATGACAAGCCAGATGGTTACTGACGTCCGTCGCCGCAAGCCGAATTTCTCCTGAAACAATTCGCATGATCCAAGCCTAACCCCCGCGAACGTTCGGCGGGGAGTTATTCGCAGATTGACGAATCTGATTGGACGGCACGATGGTGGTGCGTGGCTAACCAAGGTCCAACCGAGATTGCGACACACCCGGGATGGCAGTCCCAAAAGCGAATCCCAAGCGAAACCTATCCGTATTTTCGGTCGCAGGCTGCTCAAACCCCACTACTCGGTACCCGCTGTCTTCGGACTATTTGTCGCAGACAAAGGATATGCTAGGCTCTCCCTGCGGAAAGAAGCCCCGGCCACGTGCGGCGCGAGTCCTGGTGCCGCAAGCGACCTCTCCCTCTTGTTTCCAGACTGCGCCTCCCGCGGAGGCCTCTCTGCAGAAACCGCTAAGGCCAGGGCGCGTCACCCGCTGCGCGGTTGTGCAAAGAGCCGGCTGCTTTTGCGGCCGAATAAAACGGAGCGACTACGGCTATGTCAGGTACCACAGCGACCTCCAAAACCGCCCAGCAGCCCCTGGAGATCAGGCTCGCGCACTCTCCCGACTCCGACGACGCCTTCATGTTTTACGCCCTGGCAACGCACAAGCTCTCGACTCCCGGCTACAAATACACCCACGTTCTTTCCGACATCCAAACGCTCAATGACGCGGCTCTCGCTGAAACCTACGACGTTACCGCCGTCAGCTTCGCCGCTTATCCGTTCCTCCGCGACAAATACATTCTGCTCGACTGCGGCGCCAGCTTCGGCGAAAACTACGGCCCTATCGTCGTTTCTTCCAAATCGATGCGCCCGCACGAACTCGCCGGCAAGCGCATCGGCGTCCCTGGCCTGCGCACCACCGCGTATCTCACCCTAAAACTCTTTGAGCCCAACTTTGAAGCCATTGTGATGCCCTTCGATAAAATTCTCGACGCCGTGCAGAACGAAACCGTGGAAGCCGGCCTGCTGATCCACGAAGGCCAGCTTCTGTTTCCGCAGCTTGGCCTGCACCGCGTCCTCGACCTCGGCGCTTGGTGGCACGACCGCACCAAACTCCCGCTGCCGCTAGGCGGAAACGCCGTGCGGCGCGCGCTGGGCCCTGAGCTCGGCCAGCAAATCGCCAAGACAATTCGCGGCAGCGTCGAGTACGGCCTCGAACACCGCGAAGAAGCCCTCAACTACGCCATGCAGTTCGCTCGCGACATGGAAACAGAGGTCGCCGACCGCTTCGTCGGCATGTACGTCAACAAGTGGACCGTCGGCTACGGCGAGCGCGGCAGACGCGCGGTCACCGAGCTGATCGATCAAGGAACCAAGGCCGGCCTGCTGCCGGAGCCCGCCACGGTCGAATTCCTAAGCGAAAACTAATCAGGTAACGCGCCTAGTTTTTCCGCCGCGAAATCCTAAAGTTTTTCGCCGATCTGCCGATATCCATCTTGCATAGCACCGGGTGTCGCGAATGGCAGCCTACGGCAAGGCCGTTCTCCCTCCCAATTCCCATTCGCGCTTGGGGGTTTGGTTCTCAGCGCTACGCACCCGCCTCCGCGGAGGTGACGCATGGCACTCACAGGTCTTGTCAGTCTCACGCAACAGCTTTTGAATCAGACGGCGGCGGCAACGCAAGCCGCCCAGACTCCGCAGACGCCTGTAAGCGCGGCGGCGACCACAACCAGCTCCCCAGCACCAGAGGATCAGTTCGTGTCGTCCACGCAAAATGATTCGGCGGCGGTGAACGCCGAGGCGGCGGGGCTTTTTACGGTCGCTCAATTCAGTTTGTTCACGGCGGCCGCCGATTCCCTGCTGGCGCAAGCCGCGCCCGCACAAGGCGATGCGACAAGCCAGACTGCTCCGGCGGCAGCGGCGCAGGTCGCTGCCGCGGCGGCGCAAACCGCTAAAGCGGCGAACGTGAACACCGGTAACGCGAACACCCCCGCCGCGGCAACACCATTGCCGCAGACCGTGGCTGCGCCAGCGCCAACGGCAACTGCGTCCACCGTGAGCACCACGAACGCCACACAGGCCGGAATAGCCAACGTCGAAGCCCAGCTGCAAACCTTGAATAACACGCTGGCGGCCTTGGGCCTGAACGAGACCGACATTAAAGAGGTCGATCAAATCGCGAGCCTGATCAACGATTTCAGCCCGACAGCCTTCACCAGCCTGGCATACGAGCTCGAAGCGCTCGCGCAGAACCCCGCGCAACAAACCGCGGCAACTTCGGTGAACACCACCGCGCAAGCTCCGGCGACCGCGGCCGGTAGTACGGCGGAAACGTCCGCGAATGCCTCCCACGCCCCAGCGGCTTTGGCTTGACCGTAGCTGCAGAAATCACTTAGTGTCATTCCCCTGTAATGAAGCCTCTGACCGCAACGTGGATGTCTGCCTTGAGTTTGGCCGTGGCTGTGCACGCGGCGTTGTCCTTGGCAGCAGGCGCCGTAGCTCACGCACAAACGACCGCCGAATATCGCCAACGCGCGGAACAACCTGAGAATTGGCCCCAGCAAGCGGTGCGCGCAGTGCACGGCATGGTTGCCACCGACGAGGAACTCGGCTCCCGCGCGGGCGTGGAGATCTTGAAGCGCGGAGGAAACGCGGTGGACGCCGGCGTCGCCGTGGCCTTCGCCCTCGCCGTTGTGGAGCCCGCCGCGGGCAACATCGGCGGTGGCGGATTCATGCTGGTTCGGCTGGCGAATGGAGAAGCCACCTTCCTCGACTATCGCGAGACGGCGCCAGGCAAAGCCACGCGAGACATGTACATCGGGCCCGACGGCAAGCTCGACCTGGAGGCCTCGCTGATCGGTTACCGTTCGGTGGCGGTCCCCGGAACGGTCTCGGGACTCGAACTCGCGCTGAAGACCTACGGCACCATGAAACTCGCGGACGTGATGGCGCCCGCGATCGGCCTGGCGGAACAAGGCTTCCCTGTCAGCGAAAAACTCGCCGAAGAGTTGCAGCGGGAGCGGCCGAAGTTGCAACGCTTCTCTGTCAGCCGCCGGATTTTCCTGAACGACGGCAAGCTCTTTCAAGCGGGAGACACGCTGCGCCAGCCGGAGTTGGCCGCGACGCTGAAACGCATCGCGAAAAATGGCGCCGCGGAGTTTTATCGCGGCGAGACTGCGCGAAAACTCGTAGCTGATATGGCTTGGTCGGACGGAACGATCACGCTCGACGACCTGGCGCACTACACGCCAAAAATTCGCAAAGTACTGCAGGCACAATACGAAAACGACGGGCACACCTGGGAGGTTGTGACCTCGCCGCCGCCCAGCTCCGGCGGCGTTGCGGTCATCGAAGCTCTCAACATGCTGAAGGGTGTGCCGCTGAAGGGCTGGGACGACGTGGAAAGCGTGCACATGGTGACAGAAACGATGCGCCGCGTTTTCGCGGACCGCGCCGCGTATCTGGCGGATCCCGACTTCGCCAGCGTGCCGGTGGCCGGCCTGACCGATCCCTGCTACGCCAGGGAACTCGCCGCCACGATCGATCCGCAACATGCGGCGTCCAGCAAGACGCTGCACGCGGGAACGCCGCACACCTGCGCGGCGGCTGCGGCGAGCAACGGCGCGCCGGAAGCGATCGTCAGCCTGGGTGAAGGGCCGCACACGACGCACTTCTCCGTCGTGGACGCCGCGGGAAACGCCGTGGCCAGCACCTACACGCTCAACAACAGTTACGGCTCGCACGTCACGAGCAGTGCGGGATTTCTGCTGAATGACGAAATGGATGATTTCACAACGCAGCCCGGCGTGCCGAACGCGCTGTTCGGCTTGATCCAGTCTGACGCGAATGCGATCGCCCCCAACCACCGCCCGCTAAGCTCGATGACGCCGACGATTTTGCTGCGCGACGGCAAGCTGAGTTTCGTCACCGGCTCGCCTGGCGGGCCGACGATCATCTCCGCGACGTTGCTGAGCGTGCTCAACTGGATGCGGCTGGGAATGGACGCGCAAGCGGCCATCAACGCGCCGCGCTTTCACCACCAATGGCTGCCCGATCAAATCGTGATCGAGCAGATGTTCCCGGAGAGCATGGAGCAGGCCCTGCAAGCCCGCGGATTCGCCGTCAAGCGCCGCAGCCATATCGGCCTAGTGAACGCCATCGGCATCGACCCGCATACCGGCGACCGCCTGGGCGCCGCCGACCCCCGCGACAGCGGCTCCGCCGTGGGCTACTGACTGGCCGCTGGTTTCCGGAGACCACCCGCCGCCTTCTAACAGCGGAATCTCCTAAGGCAAATCCCTTAACAGATGCCGGAGGACTTCGGGGACAACATAGAAGCTGGTGGTTTGGAGGCGTTCTACGGTAGTTCGCAGATTCAGCAATCCAAGGACAGCAGCCTCCCGGAGCACACCCAGGGTTCCCATGACGGGGATGCCGCGCTCCCGGGCATATCGGCGTCCCTCCCGGTCATCAACAATCAATTGGTCGGCATGAAGTTCCTCCGCAAGCACGATTGCATCCCGCTCTCCAGCGTCCAGCTTGGCCATGGACGCATCGGGCGCAGTGAGGGGTGTACGCACTTCAAGCCATGCGGGCGGTTGGTTGATCCAGGCCCGAACGACCTCGGGTCCAGATGACCGGAGAAGTTCCTCACGGACCATCCCTGGAATCACGACCGTGCCATACATTTTTCTGAGGACATCAATCTCTTCGATGAGAATCAGATAGTTGATAGGGGAAGTGTCGGCGACGACGATCATCCCAAGAGACGCTCAGTCGGAAGGTCGAGAATCTTGGGGCTTCGGTCGCACGCTGCGGGCAGTTACCTGGTCTTGATCTAGATCGGAAACATCATAATGAAGGTAGACGCCATGCTCTTTCAAAAAGGCGTGTACTTCCATTCTCGTTTCAAAGCCCAGCATCTGGCGAAGCGCGGACTCAGAAAGTAGTTCTGTGCGGTAGCCCTCGAGAGCCAACGCTTCAAGCGCGACCCGGGCCGGATCCTTGCCTTCCGACGCTACCTGACGAGCAAGTTCGTCCGGAATATTGATCGTAATTTCCACGTTCACAGAGTAACACGAACTAGCGTGGCGGGGATGTAGCAAGCACTGCGGGCACGCGCATTCGCCGTTAAGCGCCGCGCTTCAGCCCTTGATGGCGGCTCGAATCTTGGGCGGACCTGCCACGGCCGCTTTCAAGTCTGCGTTGGTGTCAAGGGTGTCCAGCACCGCGCGGGTCACGTTGTCGTCGATTTCCGACGCTCGACGGATGTCGACGGGATAGCGGACGACGAATTCGAGTCCGGAATCCGTGAACTGTAGTTTGGATTCCGGAACCGGGGCTTTGAGCTGGACCTCAAGGCGCCGCTCGATACCGCCAAGCTGGCTCTCGATGACGTTGCGATATTTCTCGTAAACGGCGACGACAACGCTCGAGACTTTGTCCTGCACAAGCTTATAGTTGCTTCCGGGAGCGAGCGAAACGGCGACTTCGTGCCAGGCGTACTCCGTGCCCGGAATTTGCTTGAACAGCGGAGTGGCAGCCTGAAACAGGACGGAGTTCGAGAACATGACGACGCGGCCGGTGGGGTAGAGCTCGATGCCGGTGCCGGCCAGCTCCATGAGGTACAGGCGCACCAGGCCGATGTCGATGACGTCGCCGGTGACGCCCGCGACGCTGATGCGATCGCCAACGCGAATTCCATAGCGCCCAATCACGAAGAAATAGGCCGCGATCGACAGCAAAATCGCCTGCAAGCCGACGGCAATGCCGGCGGTGACAAATCCCGCGAAAGTCGCCAGGGAGCTGAACTCGCTCACGAATCCCATGATCAAGACGACGCCGACGAGAAAACCCATCACGAAGCGCCGCATCAGGAGAAATTGGCGGCGGCGCCGCGGGTCATGGACGTAACGGAAGGTAAGCCTGCGCCAGACTTCGGAGAGCACGAAGACCCCACCTAACGCGAGCGCGATCCCGATCACGCGCATCAGCAATGTCCGCAATTCATACTGAGACTCGAGCAAGATCGATTTGCGCCATTCCAGAAAATTGGAGTGGCTCTGCTCGAGGACCACGATTTCCTGGCTCAGGGGCAGCGTTGCAGCGGACAATTCCTTGAATTTCGCCGTGATGGCTTGAAATTCCTGCGTGGTGTTTTGTGATGATCCGGCGGCGGGGGTCTGCGCCAGATTGGCGAGATCGCGGCCTCGCTGAATGGTTGCAACCAAAGTGTCTCGGAGCGGTTTGCGAAGGCCGTCCGCGGTAGCGCGCATTTTCCAGGTTTCATCGGCGATTTGATCGATTTCGTGCATGCTTTGCATCTCATCGAACAAAGCCAACGATTGACCGATCAAACCGGAGGATGTGGAAATCGTGAGGGTCTTTGCGCTGGCTGGCGCAGCCGCCAGCTTCTTACCCGTTTCGTCGCCCACCACTTCTGGCACCGACCGGGCGAGTTCGTTAATGCTGCCTTCCAAACCTTCGGCTCCATCGGTTGTGCCTCCCACGAAGGAAGCCATCTTTTGAATGGTCTCTTGGAGCGCTTTGTCCAGCGACAACAGGCCCTGAAGTCTTTCGCGTTGCGAGAGCAAATCCTTCTGCTTGCTCCTTGGCGCTGTGGCCATCTGCTTGTTAACGATGTCTAGTTTCGATTGCGTGTCGTCGATCTGCGCTGCGATTTTGGCCGCCGTCTGGGTGAGATTTTGCTGTTGGCTGGGTTGCCCGTCGGAAGGCGGAGTAGTGTTGGCATTACTGGCCTTCTCCGTTGCGCTGATGATATTCGCTTCAGCTCTCGCCGACTGAAATGCCAGGCGCACGGCCTCCGCGGCCAGAGTTCTGGCATTGTCCTGATAGATCGCGTCGCTGGGCAAGCCCACCGATTTGATTTTGGTCGTTGCATCGCGGTACCAGGTTATGACCGCATTCAGATGATGCAGGACGGGATCGCGATCCAGTTGCACCGGGCCTTGACCTCTCAGCGTTTGCACGCTGAGCGCAAGCAGCGCGATTGCGGCACAGCCGAGGAGGCAGTTGCGAAACGGCTTGCGAAGCGCGAGCAGATATCCGTGCATAAACGTGCGCGCGTTACCCTGCATCTCTTTCTCCGAACTGATTGTAACTGCTGAGGCGCGTTGACCGTGCGGCTAAATGCGCTTAGATAAGACGCTCGAAGCGGTGAAAAGGGTTGAGCGGCAACGGGGATTTTCTGATCTCGCACACTCCCGGTGACGAGGACATCGCCGTTGCCCGAAACTCGTGGATAATACTTGGAGACAAATCTATGCCACGTCTCCTCTCAACGTACCTTTTTATCTCCCGAAAGCTGACTCGTGAACTGATCGGGCAAATCGCCGCCGCCGGTTTCCATGGCGTGGAGATTTTCTGTTCCCGCGCGCACTTCGACTACACCAACAAAGCTGAAGTCCGCGAGATGGCCCGGACGCTGGCCGATCATCGTATTTCGCTGGCCTCCCTGCATGCCCCCACCAGCCGCGACCTCAGCGCCACCCGCGAAGGCGGCCAGCCGCTCTCGATCTGCGAAGTGGAGCGCATCCGCCGCATCGAGGCCATGGACGAGCTGCGGCGCGCCCTCGATGTGGCCGACGATCTACCATTCTCGAGAATGATTTTCCACATGGGCGGGCCGCGCGAGACCCACGATCTGCGCAAGCGCGACGCCGCGTTTAGCACCCTGGAACACCTGATGTTGCACGCCCGGCATGCCGGCGTAACCATCTGCATTGAGAACACCACCAGCGAAATGGGCGATCCCGCCTACCTGCGCGCGTTCGTCGACGAGACCCGGCTCACTGGCCTGCGCTTCAACTTCGATATCGGACACGCGCACCTGGCCGATGGGCCCGAAGAGGAGCGCATCGAAAAGAGCTTCGCACCTTTGCGCGACTTGGTCGCCGGCGTGCACCTCCACGACAATCATGGCGAGAAAGACGAACACTTGCCACCCTATGACGGCTCCATCGACTGGCCGGCTGCGACAAAAACACTGAAGAGCGCGCCGGACGCGAATTTGCCGTTGGTGCTGGAGCTGAAGGAGAAGATCGGCCCCGACGCACCCAGCGCCCCGGAGCAGTTGGACACCGCGCGCAAATCGATGGACCGTTTCGAAGAGGCGTGGGGCTAGTCCGCAAAACGCCGTAGACGGCTCGTCTCACGCACAGGCCGCCGGACTATTGCGCGCAGCCAAAATTCGGATCCCAGTAGCCAGACGGGCAGGGCGCAGAATAAGAATAAGAAGATTGAGAATTATCGTTCGAGCCCAAGGCCTGAAGACCTGAATCGAGCAAATTCAAGCCGACGAATCCCAAGCTAGGCCAGCCGACGCCCCCGAGATTTAAGGCCAAGCCAAACAAATCTCCCAGCAGCCAGAAATCCCCGCCATCGAGCCAGTTCCCTCGCCCAAAACCTGGTGACCCAAACGCAAAGCCTCGCGAATCCGCAAAACCCCCCGGCCCGAACCGCGAAAACGAGGAACGTCGAAATCCAGAGCCAGCGAAGCGCGAGCCGCCGAAACTCGCCTGTCCGCGGTTCGAAGCGAAATACGATGTATTGGCCCAGGATGAGTTTTCACGGCCGGACAAACTTCCCAACGTAGACGCGCGGCTGCCGGGTGGCCGATTCGAACCAAAGGAAGAAGCACGCGTCACCGCGCTTTCTGAACCAGAGCCGCGGCCACCCGGACGCCAATTTCCCGCGCCTCCCGCAACCGAGCGAATGCCCGGCGGGCGATTCGAATCCATCGTGGACGCGCGCCTCGACGCAGTAAACCCGTTCGCTGCGTTTCGCTGCGACCCACCGGCGGAATCCCGCTGACGTCCCGGAGGCCGGTTCGAGTCGAACGAAGGTGAGCGCCTCGACGCGCTCTCCCCCGCCGGCCCGCCACCACCAGCCGCTCTCGCCGAGCCCCATCCCCTGGTCGCGGGCCGATTTGCATCGAATCTTGAGCTACTTGAGCTAAATGAGGAGGATACTCGTGCCGGCGCCGCCGTGCGTCCACCTCCCCAACTGCTGCGACTAGACCCACTCCCCGAACTCCACCGATCGCTCGAAGTCCGGCTGGAGGAAGTCCAGCGGCTTCCGCCGAATCCTGAATCCCGGTAGGAGTTAGAGGCAAATCCTCGCGAGGAACCCCCGCGCGACATTCCGCTCGTCATCCCACTGGCACGCCGCGACGTGCCCGAAAATCCGCCGCGAGCACTGCCGCCTCCATGGTGTGAGCTGCCGCCACTTCCGTGGAACAAACCGCCTCCATGCGATCCGCCACCGCCGTGAAAACCGCCGCCACCGCGGGAGTGACCTCCGCCATGTGAGCCGCCGCCGTGCGAGTGTCCGCCTCCGTGAGAAGTATGTCCCCCACGCGATCCCGCCGCGAACCCTGGCCCGCATGCAACCGCTAACGCGGCGGACGCAAGCATAATTCTCAACACAGGCTTGAGCATTTCCTTACCTTCCGGGCAATTACCCCCGCTGCCGAACAGAAGACCAGGCGGCCAAAAAGGGACTGGGTGAACTCCCTCTCCGAATCTCCAGTACTAACACAAGCTGCCTTCCACACAGTGATCGTATTGTCGCAGCACGTCAACAGCCTAAGAACGCGATGGACAACTCGCTGAAAGGAAAAACCTTACCTTTCCCGCCGACGCAAACGCCTGCCAGATCCTTCCGACACCGGCGCCCGTCCCATACAGCCGCGGCCTTCGCCGAGCGCTCGGCACACGTGACTCTGCAGCGGCGTTGTAGCCCGCTGCTGCCAACCGCGATATCCTATGGAGTTGTGAAGCGGGCGGCGTCAGTCGCGGTCCGCCCGGAGGATGGAATAATGTCGGTTTCCAAAACCCTGCGCGCTCCCGAGACGCAGACTGCACAGCACGGCCTAAGCCATGACGCGAAAGGTGCGATGACCACGATCACCATTGAAGACGCCGGAAAATACGACGGCCAGGAAGTCACCCTCCGCGGCTGGCTCTACAACCTCCGCGAATCCGGAAAGCTGTTGTTTCCGATTTTCCGCGACGGCACCGGAATCATCCAAGGCGTGGTCGCGCTAAAGGAAAATCCCGAAGCCTTCGACGCGCTCAAGGGCCTCACGCAGGAATCGAGTGTAATCGTCAGCGGTAAAATTCGCGCCGAGCAACGCGCGCCAGGCGGCTTCGAAATCGGCGTCACGAAAATCGTCGTGGTGCAAAAAGTGTCCGAGAGCCAGCCGTATCCCATCCAACTGAAAGAGCACGGTGTGGATTTTCTGTTGGATCACCGTCACCTGTGGATGCGCACCCCGCGCCAAGCCGCGATCCTGCGCATCCGCGCCGAAGCCGAGCGCGCCGCCCGCAACTACATGGACAGCCAGGGCTACACACTGACCGACGCGCCGATGTTCACGCCCGCCGCGTGCGAAGGCACCTCCACTCTGTTCGAAGTCAACTACATCGACGACCAGAAGGCCTACCTGACCCAGAGCGGCCAGCTCTATCTCGAAGCGACCGCCATGGCCCTCGGCAAGGTTTACACCTTCGGCCCGACCTTTCGCGCCGAAAAATCCAAAACGCGCCGCCACCTCACCGAATTCTGGATGCTCGAGCCCGAAGCCGCCTACACCGACCTGAACGACATGATGGCGCTTGGCGAAGGACTGGTCAGCGCGATCGTGCAATCCGTGCTGAAAAACAAATCCCGCGAACTGGAGACGCTGAAGCGCGACACAAAAAAACTCGAAAACGTGAAGCCGCCATTTCCCCGCATCACCTACGAAGACGCCATCCATGTGCTCCAGAAGCACGGCAATCCCGCGAAGTTCGGCGACGACATCGGCGGCGACGAGGAAACCATCGTTTCCAATGAATTCGATCGACCCGTGATGGTGCACCGCTACCCCGCAGCCATCAAAGCCTTCTACATGCAGCCCGACTCCGAGCGCCCCGATCTCGCCCTCGCCTTCGACATGCTCGCGCCCGAAGGCTACGGCGAAATCATCGGCGGCAGCCAGCGCATCCACGATTACGATCTGCTGGTGAAGCGCCTGCGCGAACACAACCTCCCGGAAGACGCCTTCCAGTGGTACCTCGACCTGCGCCGCTACGGCAGCGTGCCCCATTCCGGCTTCGGCATGGGCTTGGAGCGCACCGTCGCCTGGATTTGCGGCGCCGAGCACATCCGCGAAGTCATCCCCTTCCCGCGCATGCTCTACCGCGTGTATCCTTAGTGCGGGGTAGTTGGCATCACTTAGCAATTCTCGTTCGCATTTCGATCCCCGCGAGTCTGTCCTTATCGTCAGGCATGACTCCGCGGATTGCTGAACACCAAATGTACCTGCAACTGTAGCGGCCGCTTTCTGAAGCGGGCGCCTTTTCTTCGCGCATACGAGTCATGGACCGCAATCTACCCCACTCCGGCTTCGGCATGGGCTTGGAGCGCACCGTCGCGTGGATTTCTGCGCTTCACGGGTCACGGAACACGAATCACGAGACACGAAATTTATGCTGCAAAAAGTTCGCATCATCGGCGTCCCCATGGATCTCGGCCAAAGCCGCCGCGGCGTGGACATGGGCCCATCCGCCCTGCGCGTCGCCGGCCTCATGGCGCGCATCAAGCAGCTCGGTCTTCACGTCGAGGACATTGGAAACATTTCCGTCAAGCAACCGGAAGAAATGTCCTACGGAGAAAAGCGCGCCAAGTACCTGGCGGAAATCGCTGAGACCTGCCACGACCTCGCCGTAATCGTCGAAAAATCCGTCGAGGAAGGTTTCTTGCCGCTGGTGCTCGGCGGCGATCACTCCGTCGCCTCAGGTGTTGCCGCCGGCGTCTCGACGTTCTACCGCAAGCAGAAAAAAGAAATCGGCTACATCTGGCTGGACGCCCACGGCGACATGAATACGCCCGAATCATCGCCCTCCGGCAACGTCCACGGAATGCCGCTGGCCGTCATCATGGGCTACGGCGCGCCCGAGCTCGTTGACCTGATGGGCTTCAAGCCCAAGGCCGAGCCCAGCAACATCGTTATCGTGGGCGCGCGCGATCTCGACGCCCAGGAACGCAAAATTGTAAAAAAATCCGGCGTGCATGTCTTCACCATGCGCGATATCGACGAGCGCGGCATGCGCGAAGTGATGTCCGACGCCCTCAAATACGCGATGGACGACACCGCCGGAGTTTCCGTCAGCCTGGACATGGATTTCGTGGACCCCTCCGACGCCCCCGGCGTTGGCACGCCCGTGCGCGGCGGCGTAACCTATCGCGAAGCCCATCTCGCCATGGAGATGATCGCCGACAGCGAAGCCATGGTGTCGATGGAAATCGTCGAGATCAATCCCGTCATCGACGAGCACAACCGCACCGCCCTGCTCGGCGTAGAACTCGTCCTCTCCGGCCTCGGCAAGAGAATCCTGTAAAGTCCCCGCAACCTCCGCAGCGCCGTGCCCTCCATCGCACAGCAAGGCCTTGAGCTTGGCATGTTCTCGCCACGCACGAACCGCCATGCACCCGTAGGGACGCAGCCCGCCGCGGCGGGCGCCCCGGCTTGCCCGGACTCCACACGCGAAGCCACTCTCAGCGATTGCCACACAGACTCTCCGCTTTACTTTAACTCGCGCGCAGCGCCTGCCGCCGTTAGCAATTGACAGCAACCTGCGCGGAATTTGTGACTGCGATCGACCTGAACGGTAAACTGGAAACGGTCGACTCCGATACTCCGCCCACGGATCACGGGCCACGGAACGCGGGTCACGTCCTAAAAATGGCCATTCCTCACAAACGTCTCCGCGTCGGCGTCCTTTTTGGCGGGCGCTCCGGCGAGCATGAAGTCTCCCTCGCTTCCGCCGCTTCCGTGATTCGCGGACTCGATCCCGAAAAATATGAAGCGGTGCCCATCGGCATCACCAAGGAAGGCCACTGGCGCATCGGTGCAGGCGCGCAAAAGATGCTGCCGGAGGTGCTGCGCGGCGGCCAAGCGGTGATGATGACGGCCGACCCGACCGACGCAGCGCTGGTGCCGCTCAGTGGCGGCGGCAGCGGTCAACGCCTCGATGTGATCTTTCCCGTGATGCACGGCACGTTCGGCGAAGACGGCACCATCCAGGGACTGCTGGACCTTGCGGGGTTCCCGTTCGTGGGCGCGGGCGTGCTTGGCTCCGCCATCGGCATGGACAAAGACGTGGCGAAGAAACTGTTGCAGGCGGCGAAAATCCCCGTCGTGCCATGGATCACCGTGCACCGCCACGAGTGGGAGAAGAACCCGAAACAAATTCAGCGGGCGGTGGAGAAGAAATTCAAGTACCCGGTGTTCGTGAAGCCGGCGACCCTGGGGTCGTCGGTGGGCATGACCAAAGTGCATTCGCGGGCGGAGTTGGCGCCGGCGCTGAATCTTGCGGCGGAATTTGCGATGAAGATTCTCGTCGAGCGGGCGATGGTAGCGCGCGAAATCGAAGTTTCGGTGCTGGGGAACCACGACCCGAAGGCGTCCATTCCCGGGGAGATCGTGCCGCATCGCGAGTTCTACGACTACACCGCCAAGTATCTCGAAGACGGCACACAGTTGCTGATTCCCGCGAAACTCAAGCCCGCGCAAGTGAAACAAATCCAGTCGCTGGCGGTAGCCGCGTTTCGCGCGCTGGAATTGAGCGGCATGGCGCGCGTGGATTTTTTCCTGGAGAAACGCGGCGGAAAACTTTTCCTCAACGAGGTGAACACCATTCCCGGCTTCACGTCGATCAGCATGTATCCCAAGCTCTGGGAAGCCAGCGGAATTCCCTTCCGTGAGCTGATCGACCGGCTGATCGCGCTGGCGCTCGAACAGCACGCGGAAAAGGCGCGCACGAAATACGAAATCGAGCTGCCGGAAGGCGCGGCGGGCGCGCTGCAGGGCTGAGCTTCGCAGTCAACCGGGGCAGAACGCCTCATCAGACGTTGCTTCGTCGCCATCGATTCTGCTGCTCGCCACTCAAGACCGAAAAACGGGATGATGCTGGGTTGGTTGCCGAGTAGGGGCGCCCGCCGCGGCGGGCTGCGCCCCTACTAGCAACCAACGATCCGTTTCGTTCCGTGCCTTCATCGGTTGCCAACATGGGCTGTGCGCTGGCGTTTTCACTGAAATCATTTACTCTCGGGCGTGAATTTTGTTACGTTCTCTAGTGCCGCAGAGCAGCGCGTTCGGCGCGTGGCTCCAGCGGCTGCTCTGACGCTCGCAGGGCAGGAGAACTCTGGATGTCACTTCTCGAACCGCCTCCCGACACATCAAGCAAATCACGGCCCATGGCTTTCACGGTTGCGGCGCTCGCGCTGATTGCGATCGTCGGACTCTGGTGGATTTTCCGTTTTTATCCGGAGAAACGAGCGGCGGAGCGTTTCTTCGATGCGGTGGTCGCCGGAGACATGGCCAAGGCTTACGAACTTTGGAAGCCGCTGCCAACTTACAAGATGGATGACTTCGTGGCCGATTGGGGGCCGACCGGGTACTACGGACCGGTGAAGAGTTACAAGATCATGCGCGAAGACTCGCCGCACGGCTCGAACGCAGTGCAAATCGCCGTGGCGATCAGTCCGTACGCGCCGATGCCGAGTGCCACCGATCCGGCGGATGCAGATAAGAGCCGCAAGACGCGGGTGGTGGCGGTGTGGGTCGTGTCGGGCGATAAGTCGTTCACGTTCCCACCATAGATTCCGTGGCCCGTGCCTCGTGACCCGTGTCC
Organism: uncultured Acidobacteriota bacterium; assembly: GCA_963735525.1. Classification (GTDB taxonomy): domain Bacteria; phylum Acidobacteriota; class Terriglobia; order Acidiferrales; family UBA7541; genus Acidiferrum. Next base: position 195,103 of record CAVTLQ010000012.1, read on the forward strand.
CGTGATTCGTAAGTTCGCGAGGCGAGCGGATTCCCTGCCCCGCGGCTCGTGGCCCGTGTGCCGTGATTCGTGAGCCGATCGCTAGCTTCTTTTCTTTTTCCCCACTCATTCGCTCCTGTGGAACGATCAGGGATCAGGGCCGTGGCTTGCTTCACGGGTCACGGTTCACGGGCCACGGATCACGGTCCTCAGGCGATATCCTCGAGGGCGTGCAGCAGCTCTTGAGGGCTCACGCAGGCGGTGCCGAGTTTGCTGACGACGACGCCGGCGGCGGTGTTGGCGAGCGTGGCGGCGTCGGGTAGGGACGCGCCGGCGGCAGCGGCGAGGGCCAGCACACTGAGAACGGTGTCGCCAGCGCCGGTGACGTCGAAGACCTGGCGGCCGGTGGCGGCGCGATCGATGCCGGGCTGGCCGACGCGGGCGTAAGTGACCTCGAAGCCCGTGGCGGGAATGTGCAAGTGGCGCGGCGAGGTTTCCTCGAAGAGGCTCATGCCTTTCTCGCCTTGGGTGATCAGGACGGCGCCGCAGCCGAAGTGGGCGAGGAGCGCGCGGCCCGCTTCTTCCACAGATTTTTCGTCCGACAGAGAATGCGAGACGAACAGCGCTGCTTCCTTGGCGTTGCAAACGATGGCTTTGGCGCCGCGATAGGCGTAGAGGCGGGATCTCTTCGGCCCAACAAATACGGGGACTTGCAGGCGGTGGCAGGCGCTGAGGACGCGGTCGGCAAACGCGTCGCTGATGAGGCCCTTATCGTAGTCGGACAGGACCAGCGCGTCGAGACGCTTGAGCGCGGCGACCAGCGCGCGCAACAGGCGGCCCTCGATTTCCGGGTTGAGCGGCTCGCGGCGTTCGCGATCGACGCGAACGATATGCTGGTGGCGGGCAATGATGCGGGTCTTGACGGTGGTGACGCGCTTGGGGTCGGCGAGAACGCCTTTGTCGCCGATGTTTGCCGCGCGAAGGCACTGGCGCAGTGCGTTGCCTGCTTCGTCGCCGCCTCGTGCATCACCAATCACGCCAAAGACTTCCACGCGCGCGCCGAGCGCGGCGAGATTCGCGGCGACGTTGCCCGCGCCGCCGAGGCATTCGCTTTGCTCGACGAAATCGACGACGGGGACGGCGGCTTCCGGGGAGAGCCGCGAGGCGGTGCCCCAGAGGTAGCGGTCCAGCATGAGGTCGCCGACAACGCCGATGCGCTTGCCACGCAGGCGCGGGACGAGACGCTTTAGGCGGGAGACGGAGTCAGTGGGAGCGGTGGGCATGGCGGATTCTTGCGGGTTGGGCGCGCGTCATTCTTTGTCGATGGTGGCCTCGTCCACGAGCATGACGGGAATTTCGTCGCGCACGGGATAGACGCGGCGGCAGGACTGGCATTTCAGGCCGGAGTTGTCTGGCGTTGGCTTGACCGGCGCCTTGCAGGCCGGGCAAACAAGAATGTCGAGCAGGTCTTGAGGGATTGGCATAGTTGGCTCCGAGGTAGCGAATGGGAACTGTAACAGAGGGGGGAGAGGAGAGTCGACAGTCGACGGTTGAAAGTTGGGCGGAGGGAGAAGAGTAGCGCCTTCCTACTGCGATCACCTGCAAAGGGTCGCTCCGTCTGCGAGGGGCTGGATTCAACACGTTTCGGTCGTAGGAAGACAGACTTTTTGAGGGTCCCTTCGTTCCTCAGGGCAAGCAGGGTAAACAGGAGTGTCTGTGCCACCCCCCTCCCCCCCACCTTTTTTGGAAGTGCGGATTCTAAAGGAGTTGCGGGGAGAAATCGTGTAAGTGTTGAATCGGTTAGACTTGAAGTCGTTTGTTTTCAGTGCGGTCTCTTGTAGCTCGGAAGTGCGGATTCTAATAGGGTTAAAGTCGTTTGTTTTGATACAGATTCGTGAAGTTTTGTAAGTGCGGATTCTAAAGGAGTTGCGGGCGGGGATGCTTGGAAATCCGGATTCTAAAGAGGTTAGTGGGCGATTGGGTCTGGGAGAGTGGGTAGGTGCAGTAATGAGGTAATGAGGTAAAGAAGTAAGGAAGTAATGAGGTGAGAAGAGGAATCGGGAAGAGGTTTGGAGCGCGGACATAGAGGACCTTTCCAGCGTCCTCCGCGCTTGGACAATAATGAGGGAGATAACACATGAGGTACGACTCAGTCAAGACAATTCTAGGGGCTTTCCAGCTGGGCGGCAAGAGGTGTGCCGGGGTTGACGCCGAGTGGGGCAAGCCCGCGCCCTACAGGGATGAGGAGGAGGGCTTGCGGCACGGCTAAAAGCCGTGCCCTCCCGACAACCAGGCTGTGCCACGGGGGCTTTTTTCGGCAGGCGGTGGAGGGGTGCCCTGACGGTTTGGGGTGGATGGGCGTCAGAAGCTGGTGGGTTGGGGAACCGGCGGGGGCTCCCCTTCGTAGTGTAGTGAGGGGTGCAGCATGCAAAGCCTGGCGGGGAATTTTCGGTACGCGTTGCGACAGTTCCGGATGGCGCCTGTTTTTACGGCGGCGGCGGTACTTACGCTGGCCTTGGGAATCGGGGGAACCACGGCGATATTCACGTTGATCCATGCGGTGATGCTGAGGTCGCTGCCGGTGGCCGATCCGGGGAGGCTGTACCGGGTGGGAGAAGGCGACGAATGCTGCGTGGAGGGGGGTCCCCAGGACGAGTGGGGGATGGTTTCGTACGCCTTGTACGAGCGGCTGAAGACGGAAACGCCGGAATTTGAACAAGTTGCAGCGTTCCAAGCAGGACGCTGGCGGATGGCGGTACGCCGCCAAGGCACGGAAAGTGTCGCCAGACCGTTGCGCGCCGAGTATGTCAGCGGGACTTACTTCTCCCTGCTTGGAGTGGGCGTGCTTGGCGGACGCGTGTTCACACCGGAGGATGACAAGCCCTCCGCCCCGCCAGCCCTGGTCCTGAGCCATCGCGCTTGGCAGACCATCTATGCCGGCGATCCCTCCGTGGTGGGCGCGACGTTCATCGTCGAAGGTCATCCGTTTACCGCGATCGGTGTCGCCCCAGCCGGCTTCTTCGGCGAAACCCTGCAAAGCGACCCGCCCGATTTGTGGGTTCCTCTCCAACAAGAACCCATGATCGCCGGAGAAGGCTCCTTGCTGCATCAGTCGATCTCCGCGTGGCTGCGGATGATGGGCCGGTTGAAGCCGGGAGCAACGACTGCGGGAATGTCTCCGCGGCTGACCGGAGTGTTGCGGCAGTGGTTACTAAACGATTCGGGATATCCCCCGAACTGGATGTCGGACGTTGAGAGATTGTTGCCCAAGCAAGTGCTCAACGTCGTTCCGGCCGGAGCAGGCATAGCGGTGATGAAAGAGGAGTACGGCAGGAGCCTGCAAATTCTGATGGCCGTATGCGGTCTGGTGCTGCTGATCGCGTGCGCCAATGTGGCCAACCTGCTGCTGGCCCGGGCGGTCGGGCGGCGCGGGCAAACCGCGGTGCGGCTGGCGATCGGAGCAACGCCGAGGCAAATCATTACCGAGGCGCTGACCGAGAGCGTGCTGCTGGCGATTGGCGGCGGAATCGCGGGGCTTGTGGTGGCCATGGCGGCGGCTAAGCTGCTGCTGGCGTTGGCCTTCCACGACGCGCACTTTTTGCCGATCAGCACGGCGCCGTCGCTGCTGGTGCTGGGCTTTGCGTTTGTTCTGTCGCTGCTGACGGGAATTATTTTCGGGGCCGCGCCGGCGTGGTTCGCGACGCGGACGGACCCGGCGGAGGCACTGCGGGGATCGGGCCGCGGCACCAGCGACCGATCTACATTCGCGCGCAAGGCGCTGCTGGTGGTACAGGCGACTTTGTCGGTGGTGCTTGTCGCCGGGGCCACCATGCTGGGCCGAAGCCTGAACAAGCTCGAGCATCAGGACTTTGGGTACCAGGTCAAGGGACGCATTGAGGTTGACCTGCATAACCCGCCGGCAAGCTATACGCTTGCGCAACTGATGGCGCTGTACCGGCGAATGGAAGAAGAGCTCAATCACATGCCCGGCGTGCAGGGAGCCGGTTTGGCGATGTACAACCCGCTCACCGACAACTGGGGCGAGCTGATCATGGTGGCGGGCCATCCTCCCGGCAAGATGGATGAGGAATCCGGCGCGTCGTGGGACCGCGTGAGCGCCAACTATTTGCAGAACTGGGGCATGCCGATCTTGCGCGGGCGATATTTCACCGCTGCGGACACGGAAACCACCGAGCCGGTGGCGATCGTCAATGAGGCCTTTGTGAAGCGCTTCTTCAAGAGCGACGAGGATCCGATGGATCGGCACTTCGGTCTGGATGTGCCCGAGCTGGCCAACACGTTCCGCATCGTGGGCGTGGTGCGAGACGCCAAATTCGCGGGCTGGGGACTGCAGCGCCCCGCGCGGCCGATGTTCTATGTGCCGCTGGCTCAAAACGTGGCGTATACAAACGAGTTGATGAAGAAACTGGAACTGCGCTCGCATTTCATCCAGGGAATCATGCTGGTGACAAATCTGTCGCCCGGCGTGTTGGAGCCGCAGTTGAACCGGTTGCTGGCGGAAATCGATCCCAACTTGACGATGACCAGCGTGCGGAGCATGCAGCAACAGGTGGAACTTTCCTTCGATCAGGAGCGCGCCGTAGCCAGCCTGGCCGGCTTGTTCGGGGTCGTGGCGCTGGTGCTGGCGGCGATCGGTTTGTACGGCGTGACGGCGTACAGCGTTGCGCAGCGGACCAACGAGATCGGCATCCGCATGGCGCTGGGCGCGGATCGGACGCGCGTGATGCAACTGGTGCTTAGCGGGGCGTTCCGGCGCGTGGTGATCGGGTTGATCTTGGGGCTGCCACTGGCCGTCGGAGCTGGGCGGTTGATCGCGGCGCAACTTTACGGCGTTTCGTCTTGGGATCCACTGGCACTGGGCCTGGCTGCGGGGGCGCTGGCGATTTGCTCTTTTTTCGCGGCGATCATCCCGGCGAACCGGGCGGCGTCGATTTCGCCAGTGGAAGCTTTGCGGATTGAGTGAGCTAGGGCGTGCGGGGGTTTGGGCGCTGGCCGTCGGGTTGGTTAAAGGCGGCGCCAAGGCACCGCACTCCAAGTGCTATTTGGCCTGGGCGATGGTCTGGTAGGCCTTGGTGATGTTGGCGATGACGCTTTGGGAGAAGTTGGGGTCGAACTGAGCGGCGTATTTGGCGATGAGCACCTTGGAGACTTGCTTTTGGGCGTCTTCGAGGGTGGCGCCGGCGGAATAGGATTGCGCGGTTTCGTCGAGCAGATCGCGGAAGTATTGTTTCCAGAGCTCGAACTTCTGTTTGCCTTGCATGACGTCGCCGTGGCCGCCGAGGGCTTGGGTGAAGTCGAGCTTTTCGGCGGCGTCGAGGGTTTGAATCCAATCATAGGGATAACTGTCACCCATGAAGGGCGTCCAGCCGTGGAGGGCGTCGCCACAGACCAGGATTTTTTCTTTGGGGAGATAGACCCAGACGTCGCCGTTGGTGTGGGCGTTGCCGAGCCAAAGGATTTCGACGGTTCGGGTCTTGCGGTAGAGGATGAGGCTGCGATCGAAGGTCATCGTGGGCAAGGTGAATTGCATGCTTTTTAGCTCGGCGAGATAGGCTTCGGCTTGCTGCAGATTATTTTGGATTTCGTCTTTCTGCTTGGGGTCGGTGGCTTTCGCAAGGTCGGCTTTCAGCTTATCGATCTCGGCGGGCATGGTGGCGATTTCGTGCTTCACGCGGGGGATGCCACGCTCTTCGATATTGGCGCGCGTGGCCGCCGAGGAAATAATTTCGACGCCGGCGGGCCAAGAACTTGGGTAAGCCTGGTTTCCCTGATAGTGATCCCAATGAAAATGCGTATTAACGACGTAACGGACCGGCTTGTCGGTGAGCTTCTTGATTTGCTCGATGAGAGCGCGAGCGGCGGAAGGTTTGGAGTGGGTGTCGACGACGAGAACGCTGTCGCCGAGGAGGATGATTGCGGCGTTGCAGTTTACTTTGTAGGCGGGCTTGGCGATCGCGGCGTAGACACCGTCGGCGATGGGCTTGATGTCGAAGAGATCTTCGGCGGCGCAGTTCGCGGAGAGGCTCGCGGAGAAGGTCAATAGCCCGGCTAGGCAGAGTAGGCGTTTCATTGGCGCTCCTGTTTTTACGTGCGTTTTGCTGCGCAGGCTACTACTGGAGACTAGGGCGCGTAAAGAAAAAAGCCCGCCGAGACGCAGATCAAGCAGGGCCGGCCGCGCGACCGCGGCGCACAAGCCAAGCTGTAGCGGCAAGTAGAGCGGATGGAAACCAAATCCAGAGGAGTTCGCTTCGGAGAACCGCAAGACCGCGAGCGGAGAAGAAACGCCCAACACCGATCGGCGAGACGCGAATAGGAGTCCAAGGGAGGAAGTAACGTAGGTTATCGAACGGAGAAAAAAAGGCGACCCCCAGACCGCCGTCAGTCATCGCATCCAGCAAACCGTGACTTGCGGTGGCGAGAAAGAAGTAGATCCATAAGTAGAATTTGCTAAGACCGGCGACATCACCACGAGATCCCAGGATCAAGGCGACGCTAGCCAGTAGTGCGGCGAAAACGAGGGAGTGCGTGAAGCCACGATGCCCCCAGAAGTCGCCGTAGGAAATCCCGAAGCGGAAGCCGATCACGTCCAGATCGGGAATTACAGAGCAGAGGGCACCAATCAGCAGGACCCGTTTGGGAACGCCGGGGCGATAAAAGCATGCTCCAATTGCGAGAGCTGCGGCAGCGTGTGAGAAGACAGAAGCCATCTTCGCGAGTCAAAGGTCCTCCACAAAATACCTGCGTCCCGAGCGATTCTCAACAAGTTTGGGAGATTGTCGTTCACATGTTTTCTGCGGTTGGCGTAGTATCTTGCGGCGGCGCGCGTCTCTGTTGGGTGAAGCAAAGACAGCGCGAGTAGGAACGGCGAAACGCTAGGCGGAGGGATCATGCGAGTAAGACGAGAGTTGGGTTTGGTGTTGCTGCTGGGGTTGTGGGTGGTGCCGGCATGCGGCCAGATGACGGCGGCGATGCCGGAGGAGAAGAGCATCCCGGTGTTTGGGCAGACCATTCACTATTGGGATGTGGGGTCGGGGCCGGTGGTGGTGCTGGTGCACGGGCTGGGGAGCCGCAAAGAGGGCGACTGGGGACGCGCGGTGGTGGTGCTTAAGCAGAAGTACCGCGTGGTGGCGCTGGACCAGATCGGGTTCGGGCAGTCGGACAAGCCGTTGATGGATTACAGCATTCAGACGTACGTGGATTTCTTGAACGAGTTTTTGCACCAACTGAAAATCGAGAAGGCCAGTTTGGTGGGCGAATCGCTGGGTGGGTGGATTTCGGCGCTGTATTCGTTGGAGACATCGAGCGACGCGCACATGGTGCCCGTAGAGAAATTGGTGCTGGTGGATGCGGCCGGACTGCAACAGAGCAAGCCCATACCGGATTTGAATCCGAGCACGCTGGCCGCCGAGAAGAACTTGCTGCAGGTGGTATTTTACGATTCGAGCTGGGCGACCGACGAGGTGGTGAGGAACAGCCTTGCCGAACGGATTCGGGCGAACATCAGCTATACGGTGCGGAGCATTCTGAACAACCCTGTGCTGCCGTCGGAAAGACTGGACGGAAGGCTGGGCGGGATTCACGTGCCGACACTAGTGGTGTGGGGGAAGCAGGATGCGTTGCTGCCGATCGAGTCTGGGGAGCGCTACTCGAAGGAAATCGCGGGAGCGAAGCTGGTGAGCTTCGATAAATGCGGGCACGTACCGCCGGTGGAGAAGACGGCGGAGTTTGTGTCGGCGGTGACGGGGTTTTTGGATGGGAGATAGCCGGAAGTGAGTAGTGCGAAGAGGAGTTGTTCGCGGCGTGGCCTGCATATCTGTGCCTGCATGAAAAATTCAAGGCTAATGTGCGGATTTAGGTGGGTCTTGCTTGCCTTCGGCGTGTTGGCGCTGGCCTCCTTCGCAGGTGCGCAATCGGCGGCGGACGCGGGGTGGCCGAACTATGGGAATGATGGAGGTGGTTCGCGATATTCGGCGCTGACGCAGATCGATCGCGGCAACGTCGGGCAACTGCGGGTGGCGTGGACGTACCGCACCGGGGCGCTGGATGTAAAGACCGAGCTGAATCAGAAGGCGGCGTTTGAAGCTACGCCGATTCTGGTCGAGGGAAAGCTTTTCCTCAGCACGCCGTACGACCACGTGATTGCGCTGGATCCCCGCTCGGGAGAAAAACTTTGGGAGTTCGATCCCAAGCTTGATCTCTCTCATGGCTACTCGGAAGTTACGTCGCGCGGAGTTTCGGCTTGGCGCGATGGCCGGGCGAAGGTGGCGCAGGCGTGTGCGCTGCGGATTTTTATCGGCACGCTGGATGCGCGGCTGATCGCTCTTGACGGGCAGACGGGAAAACCTTGCGCGGGCTTTGGTTCACAAGAGGGAGCTAAAGGGGGCGCGCAAGGACAGGTCGATCTCACGCGGGACGTCGAGCTGCGGGATGTGGGCGACTATCAAGTGACCTCGGCGACCTCAATCGCCGGCGATCTGGTGATCGTGGGCTCATCGATTGGAGATAACCGCGCGGTGGAACTCGAGCGCGGAATTGTGCGGGCGTTTGACGCGCGAACGGGCAAAGTGCGCTGGACCTGGGATCCGATTCCGTGGGCGAAGGATACGAAACCGCGGACAGGCGCGGGCAATGCGTGGTCGACCATTTCCGTGGATGCGGAGCGCGATCTGGTGTTCGTGCCGACCGGAAGCGCCAGCCCGGACTATTTCGGCGGGTTTCGCAAGGGTGACGACAAATGGGCGGACTCGGTAGTGGCGTTGCGGGCATCGACCGGAGAGTTCGTGTGGGGCTTCCAGGTGGTGCATCACGATTTGTGGGACTACGACGTGGCCTCGCAGCCCGCGCTTTTCACGTGGAAAGACAAGACTCCAGCCATCGCGATCACGACAAAAATGGGACGCGTGTTCGTGTTGAACCGGGTGAATGGAAAGCCACTGTTTCCCGTGGAGGAACAGGCCGTGTCCAAGAGCGATATTCCGGGCGAGGAAGCGTGGCCGACACAGCCGTCCGGCATTTCGCTCGTGCCTGAGGGTCTAAAGCCCGGCGATGCGTGGGGTTTCACTCCCGAGGAAAAGCAGTGGTGCGAAGACAGGATTAAGGCTTCGCGGTCGGAAGGAATCTTCACTCCACCGAGTTTGCAAGGGACGCTGGTCTTCCCCGGAAATGCGGGCGGCGTGAATTGGAGCAGCTCCGCGTTTGATCCGCAGCGGCATCTGCTGATCATGAATACGAATCATCTGGCAATGTGGGTGAAATTGATCGAGCGGGACAAATTGGCGAGCGTGTATGCGGAGAGAGAGCAAAACCGCATGACGGGCGAGTTTGCGCGGCAAACGGGCGCGCCGTACGGGATGTATCGGGAACCGTTCTTGTCCGCGAAAGGTACGCCTTGTACAGCGCCACCTTGGGGAACGACAGCGGCGTTGGATCTTTTTACCGGAAAGAAAGTATGGGATGTGCCGCTGGGCAGTTATTCGACGGCGCTGCAAACGGGCACTGTGAACTTCGGAGGGCCCATCGTCACGGCGGGAGGTGTGGTCTTCACGGCTGCGGCGACGGATAACTACTTGCGGGCGTTTGACGTTGACACCGGAAAAGAGATTTGGAAGTTCGAGCTGCCGGCGAGCGGGCAGGCTACTCCTATGACTTACGGCGTGAACGGGAAGCAATACCTGGTGATTGCGGCGGGTGGACACGGGAAGTTGGGCACCAAGCAAGGGGATTACGTTTTGGCGTTTACGTTGCCGTAGCGCTTCGCAAGTGCGCGCGAAAGCGCCCGCTTCGGAAAGCGGCCGCTACAGCGCGGTTTTCGTGCGTCAGGGCTGGGACGCGCTAAAGCGCGCCCCTACATTGACTAGCTTAGGCCTGGGCGTTTGAGGCGCAGCAGGCTGCGCCCCTACAGGCCTTTGGTGGCGCGGAAGGCGCGGACGACGGCGGGGACGTCGCGTTGGTTGGCGTCGACTTCGGCGTTGAGGTGGCGCATTTCGTCGGCGGAGATTTTGCCGGCGAGATCGGCCAGGGCCGGCCGGAGTTGGGGAAACTTGGCCAGGGCGTCGCGGCGGACGATGGGGACGGCGTCGTAGGGCGGAAAATAGTGGCGGTCGTCGGCTAGCGCGACGAGGTGCAGAGCGTCGATGAGGCCGTCGGTGGAATTGCCGGCTACGATGTCGACCTTTTTGTCGATCAGCGCGCGGTAGATCAGGCCCAGATCCATGACGCTGGGCTGTGAGGCGAAGCGGAGACCGTAGCGCTCGCTCCAGCCGCGAAAGCCGTCGGGACGCTCGAGGAATTCGTAGCCGACGCCGGCGCGCCAGCGCGGGGCCAGCGCGACAATGTCGGAGATGTTGCGCACGTGAAATTGTTGCGCGTCATCGCCGCGAATGACCATGGCGAAGGTGTTCTCAAATCCGAGTGGCTCGGTGACTTCGAAGTTGAAGCGGCCGGCGTAGCCTTGCTTGACGCGCTGGTAGACGGAGTTGGAATCGCCGCCAGGGGCTTCGTTGAGGACGGCGGTCAGCGCGGTGCCGGTGTATTCGACGTAGAGATCGAGCTGGCCGGCCTGGAGGGCTTTCTGGCAGAGGAGGGTGCCGCCCAGATTGGTCTTGCGCTCAACGTGGATGCCGGTGCGGGCCTCGATGTGTTGGGCGAGGAGTTCGGCGAGGATGACTTGCTCGGTGAAGAATTTGGAGCCGATGATGATTTTGGGTTGGGAATGGCGGCAGCCCGCAAGGCAGAGGAGGTTAAGGAGGTAGAGGACGTATAGGAGATAAAGGAGAGGGCGGCGCATTGTGAACAGTGAATGTCTCACGGTAGAGGAAGTAAAGGAAGTCAAGGAGGTAAAGGAAAGGGCGCGGCGCATCGGGATCAGGCAGGCGCAGAGGAGCGCGGAGAAGAAAATTCAGACGACTTCGAGGCGGCGCTCGACCCAGCCAAGGAGGATGTCGGCGAAAATGGCGAGGAGTGCGGCGGGGACGGCGCCGGCGAGGATGACGGCGTCACTGACCATGGCGACGCCGCGGAAGATGAATGTGCCGAGGCCGCCGGCGCCGATGGCGGCGGCGATAGTGGCGACGCCGATGGTGATGACAGTGGCCGTGCGAACGCCGGCCAGAATGAAGGCCAGTGCCAGCGGGAGGCGCACGCGGTACAGGATTTGCATCTCGGTCATGCCCATCGCTTCGGCGGCTTGGAGAACGGCGGGATCGATGCCGGTGAGACCCACGTAGGTGTTTCGCAGGATGGGGAGCAGGGCATACAGAACGAGGGCGACGATTGCCGTGCGCCGGCCGATGCCGCCAATGAAGGGGATGGGGATCAGGAAGCCGAAGAGCGCCAGGCTGGGGATGGTCTGAAATACGCTGGCGACGCCGAGGGCGATGTTGCGCAACGCGGGTCGTTGGACGATGAGCATGCCCAGCGGCACGCCGATGGCGATTGCAAAGGCCATGGCGACGACGACGAGCGTCACGTGCGACAACGTGGCCTCGAGAATTTCCTCGCGATGATCGAGAAAAAATGTCCAGGGGCTCATGCCGGCACTCAAGGGAGCGACCCCAACGAGGCAGCGAACGCCTGCACCTCGGGATGATCGATGCGGAGGAACTCCTGCGGCGATGCGGTGGAAACGATGCGGCCCGCTTGAAGCAAAACGATTCGGGTGGCGAGGAGGAGAGCTTCGCGGAGATCGTGGGTGACGAACACGATGGTTTTGGCGAGACGGCCGGCAAGCGTGATGAACTCGCGTTGCAGCTCCGCGCGGGTAATTGGGTCGAGCGCACCGAAAGGCTCGTCCATCAACAGAATCGGCGGGTCCGCCGCAAGGGCCCGCGCGACGCCGACGCGCTGACGCTGGCCGCCGGAGAGTTCGTGAGGGCGGCGCGCAGAGAATTTGCCGGGATCGAGTCCGACGAGGGTGAGGAGCTCGGCCACGCGGGCAGCGATGCGGCTGGGGTCCCATTTTTCGAGGGAGGGCACCAGGCCGACGTTTTCAGCAACGGTGAAATGGGGGAAAAGCCCCGCTTCCTGAATAACGTATCCGATGCTTCGGCGGAGACGGATGGGGTCCCATTCGGCTGTGGAGCGGCCCTCCACAGATACCTGCCCAATTGTTGGCAGCAGGAGGCGATTGATCAGCCTCAACAGCGTGGTTTTGCCGCTGCCGCTGCGGCCGAGAAGAACCAGGGTCTCGCCGCAGCAAATCGACAAGGAAATACCGGCGACTAAGGCGTGAGAGGAGCTACGGTTAACACTGTATGTTACGTCTTGAAACTCAATGGTACTTTCGGCCAGTGTACCAGTCTTGGCATTCATTTCGATTGACAGCTCCGCGCGCCGGGGGGACCATCATACTTCGCTCTGCCACCCCGGCGCTGAAATTTGGCGCATCCTTAAGACGGAAGCGGCATCAAACGGGAAGGGGAACACCGCATGGGAGCTATTGGTAGCGCGGTCCGCATCCGTCACAGCCTGCACACCCGCGTGGCGGAGGCACGTTCACGCACCGACGAGGCATTCGCCATCGTTCGGGATGAGGCCATGTACGACCGGCCTATCGCGGAACGCCATCGCATCATTTTTTACCTGGGGCACGTTGAGGCGTTCGATTGGAACCTGCTGGCCGAACGCGCCTTCGGGCTTCGTTCTTTCCACCCATCCTTCGACAAGCTGTTTGCGTTTGGGATCGACCCCATCGGCGGCGGTTTGCCGATGGACAAGCCGGCGGATTGGCCTGCGCGCGAAGAAATTCAGGAATACAACCAGCGGCTCCGCGAAGAGCTCGATCGAGCGATCACGAGGGCGTTGGCTCAGCCGTCCGAGGGGCACCCGCTGCTGAGGCAGATGCTGGAAGTAGCGATCGAGCATCGCCTGATGCACGCCGAGACGCTGGCGTACATGCTGCATCACCTGCCCGCCGATCGAAAAATTGTTCCGACGCATGAACCGCTATGGAGAACGCCGCGGGCGAAATCGCATCTGGTGGAGATCTTCGGGGGACGCGCGACCCTCGGGCTGCAGCGCGCGCAGGGGGACGAATTCGGGTGGGACAACGAGATGGACCCGCACGAAGTGTTCGTCCCGGAGTTCGCGATCGACAACTACAATGCAACCAATCGCGATTTTCTCCTGTTCGTCCAGTCTGGTGGATATGAAAACGCCTCGCTTTGGAGCGATGAGGCGTGGGCCTGGAAGAAAAAAGAAGGCATCGCGCATCCCACTTTCTGGCGCCGCGTCGGCAATCTATGGATGTATCGAACCATGTTCGGCGAGATGCGCTTGCCGCTGGACTGGCCCGCTTACGTCAGCCATGCGGAAGCCACCGCGTATGCGAAGTGGCTGGGGCGCAAACTGCCGACGGAAGAACAATTTCATCGAGCGGCCTACGCCACATCGGACGAGGCTGTGGAGCGCCACTATCCGTGGGGCGATGAGGCGCCGGACGAGCGTTACGGCAACTTCGATTTCGCGCACTGGGACCCGAGTCCCGTAGGATCGTATCCGCTCGGAGCGAGCGCGTTCGGCGTTCATGATATTGTCGGCAACGGCTGGGAATGGACGCGCACGGAGTTCAGCGCGTTTCCTGGCTTTACGCCTATGCCGTTTTATCCTGGATACTCGGCCAATTTTTTCGATGGTAAGCACTACGTGATGAAAGGCGGCTCACCCCGCACAGCCGCGTGCATGCTGCGACGTTCGTTTCGAAACTGGTTCCAACCTCATTATCCGTACGTGTATGCTACGTTTCGCTGTGTTGAGGACTAATTAAAGAGTAGGCTTGGGAGCTGCCATGCTGACCTATTCCCTTCCCGCGCGACACGTGTCCGATTTCGCCGACGCGGTCCGCGAGGGTTTGACGAAGCCCGGACAAAAAGAACTCCCGTCGAAATATCTGTACGACGAGGTGGGCTCCGCGTTGTTCGAGACCATTTGCGTTCTGCCAGAATATGGCCTGACGCGAGCCGACGCCCGGCTGCTGCAAAAACACTCGAGAGAGATCGTCGCCCGCTTGCCGTCTCCGATCCATGTAGCCGAGCTTGGAAGCGGCAGCGGCAAGAAGACGCGTTGGATCCTGGAAGCGCTCTCACTCCGGCAGAGAACCTACTACTATCCGATTGAAATCTCATCGTCCGCCCTGGCCGCGTGCCAAAAGGAGCTCGGCCAGATTGATCTGGTGAGCATCGTGGGTTACGAAAAGCCGTACCTGGAGGGGTTGCAGGCGGTCGCGCAAAGGCGAGATGCCGGAGAGCATCTGCTGGTTTTGTTTCTAGGGAGCACCATCGGCAATTTCGACCGCCAGGCCAGCGAAGTTTTTCTGCGCGAGGTTCGAGAGATCCTGCAAGACGGCGACGCTTTGCTGCTGGGCACGGACCTCGAAAAGAAGGTCGAGGATCAGCTGTTGGCGTATGACGACCCGGCCGGCGTCACCTCGGCATTTAATTTGAACTTGCTGGCACGCATCAATCGGGAGTTAGGGGCGAATTTCGATCTTACTTGTTTTCGGCACGAAGCCCGCTGGAACGCGGCAGAGCGGCGGATTGAGATGCATCTGCGCTCCACCCGCCGGCAATGCGTGACGATTTCCGCGGCGGGCTTGCGCGTGATGTTGGACGAGGGCGAGACCATCTGGACGGAAAGCTCCCACAAATACCGGCTGGAGAACGTTGTCAACATGGCCGAGCGCACCGGTTTTCGCTGCGACGGACAGTGGATCGACGAAGAGTGGCCCTTCGCGCAGAACTTGTTGGTTAGCGCGTAGCCGATCGTCAGATTGCCTCGACTCGCCAAACCAACTGACCTCTCCAGGTTTTCTCCACGGACAAATCCGGATACCACACCGCGAGTATTTGCGAGCCTTGGTAGACGCGCTCAAATCCTTCTTCCGATTCCGAAACCGTTTCGATCGGCGCAATCCAAAACTGCTGTGCGGCAGGGGCATGAAGCGCGATGCGCAGGCGCTGCCAGCCGTCTTCCATGCGCAGAATGGGACCCGGCAACGCGCCGCTGAAGCGGAGATTCTGCGGGCCGCCCTGCGTCTCGAAGAATCGATCGGGTTCCGTGGGGGCAAGCAGATTCACGACGGATTCCAGGCCGATGGCGAGAGGCTTTTCCAGCGGCGCCTTGAGCTGCATTCGGACTTCGCAAGCGACTTCGCAGCCATGTGGCGCAGGACCGAAGGAAAAGTGCTTGGTGACAAAGAGCTCGACGCCGGCAGCTGAAGGGCTGCCCTGCCACGCGAGCACGCCCTCGCGCGTGAGTTCGGCATTCTGCGTCTCCCAGTCGTCGGCGGCAAACTCGCCGCCGGCGAATCCCGGGTCTTCTTGGAGCTCGAGCGCTTCGTAGTCGGCATGAGTACGCGCGGGATCGAAGAGTAGAAGACGAAAGGCATGGCGCGGCCAGCGGTCGTAGCGGAGAAAGCGCTCCAGGCCGGCCTCTTTCACGCGGGTTTGTTCGTAGGCGGCGGCCGTGGAGGTCGCAGGGCGATAGTTCGGATCGCGCAGGCGGGCGTGATAGGCCTCGGGCCGCCGCAAGATCGAGTTGATCAGCGTGGATGCGGTGGGGCGGAAATCGAGCGCTGCGAGGGTGCCGCCGTCGGACGGTTTTACAAGCGCTTGATACCCAGGCGCGGTGAACAGCAGCTCATCGACTCCGTCGCCATCGTAGTCGAGCGATTCGACTCGGTACGTCAACGCCGCCGGGGTGTGGCTGTCTCCGATGGCCTCGGCGCGAATCAGATTCCGCCAGAGCTCGGTGCGCAGGTGCGGCGCGTACAGCCCGCCGAAGATGCCATGCCAGTACGCATCGTTGCATTGCGCGCGGAGAAGCAAATCGCGAGCGTTCTTGAGCTCATCGGCAGCTTTGGAACCTCCGCGGCGCTTGGGAACGGCGGCGAGTCGCGCGGAAACGCGAAGCATCTTTTTGTGGAGCAGATTGGATTCCGCGTACTTTCGAAAGAAGCCGCGCCACGGACTGCCGCGAAGAAACGACAGGACCTCGGACCGCGAATCGAACTCTTTCAATAGGGCGCTGTAGCGCTGGCGGGTCGGCGTGGGAAGCGCCCACTCCATCATTTCGGTGTAAGAAGCGGTGGGCAAATCGGCTCGACCGAACGGAATGTGGCTCGCCAGATACTCGGTTGGAGCGCAAACGTTCAGCCACGAGGCATTTTCTTCCAGGGCTGCGAAAAGGTTGTCGAGCCAGCCTTTCTTATAACAAAGCTCAAAGGTGCCGGGCCATCCGCCAAATTTTTCCATGTCGTCGCCCATGGCGGCGATGCCGTCGGGATGAGCTTCGGCGGTTTCGCGCAAGTTGGTGATAACCTTTTCCACCGTTTCCCACGGAATGAGATAGCGCAGCGATTTTTGCCCCGGAATGATGCGGATGGTTTGGCCCTGGTCTTCCGCGATGTAGTCGCGGAAGAGCTCTGCCTGCTCAAAACCCGCGGAGAGAAAGTGGATGTCGTCCAGCACCGTGTACCGGACGCCGGCCTGTGCGAGCACGGACGCGAGTTGCGGCTCCCAGACGCGCTCCGCGAGCCACGCTCCAGCCGGGCGGTGATCGAAATGGTGCTCGAGGTAATCCGCGAGCCGGGCGATCTGCTCTTGCTGGTCCGCGGGAGGAATGGAAATCAGGATCGGCTCATAGAATCCGCCGCCAACAAGCTCGACCTGGCCATTCTTCACCAGAGTCTTGAGCCGCTCGAAATACTCGGGATGATGTTCTTCTATCCAGGCGAGCAACGGGCCCGAGTAGTGAAGGCCCATGTGAATGCTGGGATGTTTTTCGAGCACCTCGAGAAACGGCGAGTAGCAATGTGCGTACGATTGCTCGAGGACGTGACCAAAGTTACCGCAGGGCTGATGCGCGTGAACGAGCAGAACTACATGGAGCTTTGGAGGCACGGGGACGGGTCTGTCTCCTCGCAGACAGCATATAGCGTGCGGCGCGAAGTTGTAACCCGCCGAACGAGCTGAGGTGCGCGAATCGCGCACTCCTGTTGGATGCGCCGAAGCGTGGATCGATCTACGGTGCTGTGTGTTTGAGGACCCAACTGGAAATGGCCGACAGCGCGTCGGGTGCGAAGGTTTCTTCAATCGCGCGGGTCTCCGCGGGCACACCCATGTAGCAATGCTGGAAAGCATGGTTCAGGCCGGGCAACTCGACGATCTGGAAGTCTTTGTTGCCTCCGTCTTCCAGTGCTTTCTTGAGGAGTGGCAGATTTTCCTTGGGCGGCACCTGCAGGTCTTTCTCTCCACTCAAGGCGAGGACGGGACACTTCGTCTTTTGCAGAGCCGGCGCAGGATCGTAGTCCAGGAAGTAGCGAAACCACGGCGAGCTGGTCCAATGAATTTGCCGCTGCAGGACGCCAGAAGGCATGGCCGGCCCCAACCCGCTCACTTTGATGAGATCGTCGAGCTTGTTTTCCAGGACTGCGCGGTCTTTCTCCTGACGCACCAGCATGTACGCTTGACGGTCGAAATCGAGGCTCTTGGCCACCTGCTCGTCCGTCATTCCCGCGGCTCTGGCGATCAAATCCGACTGCAGCAGCAGAGTCTCGGCTCCTTTCGTTGCCGGTCCCGCGAGCAGGACAATCCACGCGACCTCGCTTGAGCGCGATGCGATCATCGGCGCGATCACGCCTCCCTCGCTATGCCCGATGATGCCGATTTTTCGCGCATCGATCTCTTTGCGGCTCTTCAGAAAAACCAGGGCGGCTTCGGCATCGCCGGCGAAATCGGCCGTGGTGGCATTTTCGTAGTCGCCGGTGGACTTGCCGATGCCGCGCTTGTCGTAGCGAAACACCGCGATGCCCTTGCGCGTGAGGTGGTCCGCCAGGATCAAGAAAGGGCGATGGCCGGAGTCGGCTTCGTCGCGGTCGAGGGGACCCGAACCCGTCAGCAGAATCGCCGCGGGAAATGGTCCGGGACCCCGCGGGAGCGTAAGGGTTCCGGAAAGCGAGATGGCCGCCGGTGCATTGGCGAAAGTGAGTTCTACCTCCTTGTAGGGATAGGGTTTCACGGGAGTTTGCGGGCGGCGCAACTCAGGGATTTGATCGGAGCGCTTGAAATTGATGACCGAAGTGCTGCCGCTCTGCTGCAGGGTGCCGGAAATTACATTTCCTGCGGCGTTCAAGACGCCGTCGTAAACGCCCTGTACCGCAGACAGATCAAAATGAATCGCAGATTCCTTCTCGCTGACGTTTGTCGCGGGAAATCCGTTGATGCCCTGGTCGATGCTGTCCAGCGTGGCGATCAGTTGGCCTTGCGCATCGTGCGATATGTGAAGTTGCAGACGGAAGCGCATGCCGTGCGTATCGAGGATGCCTTGCCAAACTCCTTCGGCAGCGGCGACCGCGCCGGGTGGTTTCTTTGCGCTGCCAACGTGCGCCTGACGCTGGAAGACCAGCGGAAGGCTGGCTCCTCCCTGCGACCATGTTCCTTCGATGGTGTGGTAGTCGGCGGAAACCTTGCCTTCGAACGAGGCGTTGACGGAAGGCACCTCAATCTTGATCGTCGACCCGGTTCGCGTGAGCGAAGAAGCTTCGATGCCGTACACGCCCTGATCGAGACTGTCGAGCGTGGCCCTCAGCGAGTCACGATCACCCTTGGTGACGTGAAGGACCAAATGAAGCACCGTGTCGCCGGCTTGCAGTGTGCCTGCCCAGGTGCCCTCGAGCGTCAGCGCATGCACCTGCGCGACGCGCGGTGGTGGCGCTTGCGCCTGGGCCGCGGCACACGGGCGCGCGGCAAAGCTTGCGCAAAAAAACAATATTGTCATTCTGAGGGCATCCGACAAGGATGCCCGAAGAATCTCAACTTCAACTATTCCCACTTAATATTTATACCTTCCGCCGGACAGCTTCAAATGTCTGCTCCAAATCAGTTTTCCGCAGCCTGTTAGAATTTTAGATGATCGAACGCCACGGCGAGTTGGAAGCGAGCGCGGCACGATCGGCAGCTTAAGCCGCGAAAAAAACAACGCGGCACGCCAAAAGCGTGCCGCGCAAGTCCTGCCAAGCCTGCTTTTCCCGCCGAATTCGCTCGAACTACTTCTTCGTGTAAAACTCGGCGTTCACCGGCGTGTAGCTCGACCACTTCTCCGGCAGATCTTCGAGCGCAAAGATCGCCGTCACCGGGCACACCGGCACGCAGGCGCCGCAATCGATGCATTCCGCGGGATTGATGAAGAGATGCTTCACGCCCTCAAACTCCGGCTCGTCCTTGCGCGGGTGGATGCAGTCCACCGGGCAGACGTCCACGCAGGCGGTGTCTTTTGTACCGATGCACGGCTCGGCAATTACATATGCCATTCCAGGTCTCCTTTTTCCAACCACTGTTCGGACCGCAGACCGGTGGCTCCAAGGCAGATGGCGCGACCCGCGGAAATTTCCCTTATATCACGGCCCTGTCAGGAGCAACAAGCAGCTTGCTGAATTGTACGCGGAGGGAATGGGTTTCTCAACTTCGATGGGTGCGGATAGAATGGTAGGGGAAGGAACCTTTATGAGAATCGGGATTTGTCCAGTCGCGCTTATCTTGCTGGCTGCCGCATCGGCGCTGGCGGCGCCGCAAAGCACTCCGCCGCACGATCCGCAATTGATCGACGCTCAGGGCTATCAAAGATTGGTCGACCAATACCACGGGAAGCCCGTCTTGATCACCTTTTGGGCTACCTGGTGCGAGCCCTGCCGCGACGAATACCCCATGCTCAACCAACTGGCAAAGCAATATGCGCCGGAGGGCTTGCGCGTTGTCGGCGTCAATCTCGATCAAGACGGCGACTTGATCCTGATGCGGCGTTTCATCGCGCGATACAAACCGGTCTTCCCGAACTACCGCAAGAAAGCCGGGGGCGAGGCGCCGTTCGTCGAGGTTGTCCTGCCCGGCTGGCATGGCGAGATTCCGGCATCCTTCTTCTACGCCAAGGACGGCCGCCAGATCGGCCACCTGGTCGGCGCCAACACCCGCGAGACGTACGAAGCGGCGATTCGCTCTCTGCTGGCTTCGGATGCAAGCGCCGCCGCTGCGCCGCCAGCCAAGTAAAATTCCGGCGATTCCTGCGCATTTTTCTTCCGAGGTGTCCGATGCTCGACATGAAGGGAAACAAGGTCACGTATTTCGGCCACAGCGCGTTTTCGCTCACCACGCCTACCGGCCAGGTTGCGCTGATCGACCCGTGGGTTATGACGAATCCCGCGTGCCCCGAGGCCTTGAAGAAGGTGCCGCGGCTCGACGTGGTCTTTTTGTCTCATGCGCATTCCGATCATCTTGGAGATTTACTGGAGCTTGCCAAGCAGCATAAGCCCCAGATTGTCGCGAGCTTTGAAACCTGCCTGTGGCTGGAAAGCAAGGGTTTTGAGAATGAAACCAATCCGATGGGCAAGGGTGGCTCGCAGAAAGTCGGCGCTTTTGAAGTCACCATGACGCACGCGTTCCATTCCAATTCCATTTTCGAGCACGGCCACGTTCTGTACGCCGGCGAGCCCGCAGGGCTGGTGATTCACATGCCTGGAGGCTTCACGCTCTATCACGCCGGCGACACGGCCGCTTTTCGGCGATATGAAGTTGATCGGCGAGCTGTACAAACCCGACGTCGCCTTGTTGCCCATCGGCGACCGCTACACCATGGGGCCGCGGGAAGCTGCCTATGCGATTCGGCTTCTCGGAGTGAAGCACGTCGTCCCGATGCACTATGCGACCTTCCCTTTTCTGACTGGGACTCCCGATGCTTTGCGAGCCGAAAGCCGGGACATTGCAGGCTTGCACATCCACGCACTGAAGCCAGGAGAAAGTCTGTGATCCGAACTGAAAATCTTCGCAGCGGGTACATTCAAGACGACGTCGAAGAGTATCTGTACGAACTTCTTCCCAAGCGGGATGCGGTGATCGATGAAATCGAAGACTATGCGGCGAAGAACCGCGTGCCGATCATCGGCCCGGCGGTGGCTCGGCTCTTGACCTTGCTGGTGCAAGTTTCCGGCGCCAAGCGCATCTTCGAGATGGGATCCGCGATCGGCTATTCAACGATCTGGCTCGCGCGAGCTGTTGGGCCGAAAGGCGAAGTCTTTTACACCGACGGCAGTCCGGAAAATGCGCGTCGCGCGCAAGACTACTTCCGCAGGGCGGGCATAGCCAAGCGCGTTCGCGTCCAAGTGGGAGACGCGCTCGCCGCGCTCACGAAAACACCTGGCAAATTTGATTTGATTTTCAACGATGTCGACAAGCACCAGTATCCGGATGCGTTGCGCGCGGCTTTGCCGAAGCTGAAGCGCGGCGGGTTGCTCGTCACCGACAATACGCTATGGTCAGGCAAGGCGGCGCGCCCGGCGGCGGCGGACGACATCCACACGCGCGGCGTGCAGGAATTCAACCGCCTCGTTTACGCCTCAAAGGATCTCTACCCGGTATTGCTCCCGCTCCGCGACGGCGTCACCGTATGCCGCAAGCTGTAACGTTTTTGTTTTTGGGTCGCGAGCAACCTCGCACCTAGGTCGGCCAATCTTACCTCCGACCGAATGGCCTCGATGTGGGAATGGCAAGACCATGACAACAGCTTCTGTGTCAGCGGCAAAAACTGCGGCGCGGCGTCCACCAGGGCCCAAGGGTAATTTCCTGCTAGGCAGTTTGGGCGCGGTGTCCCGCGACTGGCTGGAGTTTTATGCCCGCTGTGCGAAAGAATACGGCGACATCGTCTATCTTCGATACCTGCACGTTCCCATTTGTCTGCTGATGCACCCGCGCGACATCGAATATGTGCTGGCGACCAATCCTGGCAATTTCACCAAATCCGCGGATTATCGCGCCCTCTCCCGCGTTCTCGGCAAAGGATTGCTGACCAGCGAAGGAAAATTCTGGCAGCGGCAGCGCAGTCTTATCCAACCCGCTTTCCGACGCGAAAGCATTCTGTCGTACGCTCCCGTGATGACCGGCGCGGCCCGCCGCATGATCGATGCTTGGCGTGACACCGAGTCGCGTAACATCCACGACGACCTGATGCGCGTGACACTCGAGATTGTCGCGCAGTGCCTTTACGGCGCTCAGGTCGTCGACGCCGCCGCGCGAGTCGGCAAGGCCATGCACGTTGTAATGGAAAGATTCATCACCGACGCGGGCCAAGCTCTTCTTTTCCCTTTCGACATTCCCGATTTTCTAGCTTCCAAGCGGCGGCGTGCCGTCGGTGAGCTGAACAACGTCATCGACGGCATTATTCGCGAGCGGCGCAACTCCAATCAGCCGCGCGCCGACCTGCTGTCCGCGCTTCTCCAAGCGCGTGACGCAGAAGGCCGGCCCATGAGCGACGCGCAATTGCGCGATGAAGTTATGACCCTTTTTCTCGCCGGCCACGAGACCACCGCGATTGCCCTCTCTTGGACCTGCTTCCTGTTGGCTCAGAACCCCCACATCGAATCCCGGCTCGTCGAAGAATTGCGCTCCGTTCTGGGCAATCGCGAACCCACGCCCGAGGATCTTCCGCGTTTGCGTTACACCGAAATGGTACTCAAGGAAGCGATGCGTCTTTATCCCGCGGTGTGGGGCATTGGCCGCAGGGCGATCGCGGACTGCGAAATTGGCGGCTACCGGGTGCCGGCGGGCACCAACATCTTCATCTTTCAATGGCTGACACACCGCGACGCGCGGTTTTTCCCCGATCCGGAGACATTTGATCCAGAGCGCTGGCGCGAAGATCCAGGTCGCTCCGGGAAGATTCCGCGGTTCGCTTACTTCCCTTTTGGAGGAGGGCCCAGGGTTTGTGTGGGCGCGTCATTTGCGATGATCGAGGCCACCCTGCTGCTCGCCACGATCCTGCAGCGGGTTCATCTGGACCTTGTGCCCGGCCATCCGGTGGAAATCTTCGCTTCGGTCACGCTGCGCCCAAAACATGGCATCGGCGTCATCGTCCGGCGTCGCGCTCCGCTGGCGTAACGACCGGCTGCGTCACTGCCGGAAGAAATTTCTCAGCAGGAATCCGACGTTTGCAGGCCGCTCCGCCAGCCGCCGCATGAAATACGGAAACCAGTCGCCCCCGTAGGGAATGTAGACGCGAACGCGGAACCCGCCCTTCACCAGCCGCCTCTGCAAATCGGTGCGCACGCCGTACAGCATCTGGAATTCGAAATCGTCCTTCGAGATTCCCTTCGCCGCCGCCCACCGAATCGTTTCTCCGATCATATGCGGGTCGTGCGTCGCGATGCCGTGGTAGAAGCCGCTGGGAAGCAGCATCTGCATCAGCCGCACAAAGTTGCCGTCCACATCCCGCTTTCGCTCAAACGCGACTTCCGCCGACTCCTTGTACGCGCCCTTGCAAAGGCGAATCCGGCAGCCATACGCGAGCAGCTCCTGAACATCGCGCTCGCTCCGGTAAAGATACGCTTGAATTACCGTTCCCACCGCTGGGCTACGTGCCCGAATGCGTTTCACCAGCTCCACGGTGCGATCCGTATACAGCGATCCTTCCATATCCACACGCAGAAAATTTTCGTAGCCCGCGGCCCGCTCGACCACGGAAAGCACCAGGCCTTCGCAGAATTCCGCGCTCAGGTCCAGGCCCAGCTGCGTGAGCTTGCAGGAAACGTTGGCGTACAGCTTTTCCTTGGCGATGCGTTCGAAGATCTCCAGGTAGGAGTCGCGGGCGCGCTGCGCGTCGGCTGTAGTGGAAACATTCTCGCCCAGATAGTCCAGGCTCGCCAGCATTCCGTGGTCGTTGCACACGCGGGCGGCGGAGATCGCTTCGTCCAGCGTTTCCCCGGCCACGAATCGCCGCGCCATGCGCCGCGTGGTGCCGTTTGAGGTCACCCACTGCGCAAAGCCGGGGCTTTCCGAAAGTCTCAGCAGAGTCGTACGGAGCATGGAAGTTGATTATGCCCGCACGCCACGCTGCCGCCTAGCGTGCCTACTGGTGATTGTGCTCTTCCAGGAACTTTTCCGCGTCCAGTGCCGCCATGCAACCCGAGCCGGCCGCCGTGACCGCCTGCCGATAACGATGATCTTGCACATCCCCGGCCACGAACACCCCTGGCACGTGCGTCACGCTTCCGTGCTTCGCGATCAGGTAGCCGTTCGTATCCATTTCCAGCTTCCCCTTGAATACCGTCGTATTCGGATCGTGCCCGATGGCCACAAACACGCCGTGCAGCGCAATCTCCTTGGTTTCGCCGGACTCCGGGTTCCGCACACGCACGGCCTCCACCAGCCCGTTGCTGGCCACGATCTCTTCCACCACGGCCGGGGTCACCAGTTCTACTTTCTCATTGGCCTTCACGCGGTCGATCATGATCTTCGAGGCGCGAAACTCTTTCCGCCGGTGAATCAGATACACGCGGCTCGCGTATCGCGAAAGAAAGTTGGCTTCTTCCATCGCCGAGTCGCCGCCGCCGACCACCGCGAGGGCTTTGCCGCGAAAGAAATACCCATCGCAGGTCGCGCACGTCGAGACGCCGTGGCCGATCAATTCCCGCTCGTTCGGCAGGCCCAGCAATCGCGCCGACGCCCCTGCCGCCACGATCAACGTCTTCGCTTCATACGTATCGTTTCCCGCCACAATCTTGAACGGCCGCTGCCTAAGATCGACTTCGGAGATGACGCCGGACTTGAACTCGGTCCCGAATTTCTGCGCCTGCTTGCGCATGTTCTCAATCAACTCGGGTCCCATGATGCCATCCGGGAAGCCGGGGAAATTCTCCACGTGCGTTGTCAGGGAAAGCTGGCCGCCCGGCTCGTGGCCGTCGATGACCAGCGGCGTCAGATTGGCACGCGCGGCGTAGATGGCGGCGGTGAGTCCCGCGCAGCCACTGCCGATGATGACTACATTGTGCATTCGAATGCTCCTTGCTATTGGATTCGCCAGCGTGCCCTGCCGGTGCAGCGAAGACCGGTATTGTAGCATCCTCGCCCGCGCGCCTCGTGCACCGCACCCGGCCAAATTGGAGAGCCCATTCGACTTAGTCCGCGTTGACCCGCCGCCATCCCCCCGCGATACAATCGCACTGGCCCTAGGTAGCTCAGACACTCCTGTTTACCCTGCTTGCCCTGAGGAACGAAGGGAGCTTCGAAGGGTCTGTGCCCGCCGCAACGCAGGCAACCAGCTGCCAGCGTGACACCTCAGTTTCGCCGGGCGCTCGGAAGGAACCAAAAAATGGACCCACGCTATCCAATCGGACCATTCGCAATGCCAGCGCGGAAGTCACTCCCGCCCGCCGCCGCCAAGCCATCGACGAAATCGCAGCCACGCCCGCCAAGCTCCGCGCCGCCGTGAAAGGCCTGAACGACGCGCAGCTCGACACCCCCTACCGCGAAGGCGGCTGGACCGTCCGCCAAGTCGTGCACCACGTCCCCGACAGCCACATGAACGCCTACATCCGCTTGCGTCTCGCTCTCACCGAAGAAAAGCCCACGATCCGCCGTACGAAGAAGCCCGCTGGGCGGAGCTCGCCGACTGCCAAACTCCCGATCGAAGTCTCGCAGACGCTTCTCGACTCCGTGCACACCCGCTGGGATAGCGTCTGGCGCTCCATGAAGCCCGAACACTTTGCTCGCCCCCTCATCCACCCCGACCACGGCGAGCGCACCATCGATTGGCTGCTCTTCGTCTACGAATGGCACGGCAAACATCACACCGCCCACATCACCGAACTTCGCAAACAAAAAAACTGGTAACATTCCGCCGGACGCGGTCGCCTGCGGCCGGTGGAAGCCCCAGACTTGAAGTCCGGGAAGCGGGCGCTGCGGCCCGCGGAAAGGCCCTAGTTATGTAGGACGCCGCGGCCTCCGCCCGGCGGAAGCCCCAGACTCGAAGACTTCTGGTGCCGGCGATCGCGAACGGCCAAGGCCCCTTTCAATTCGCTCTCGATACCGGCGCCTCCAGAACAATGCTGTCTTCTCAGCTAGCTGGGCAGCTGGCCGTCGCAACCACCGACGACAGTCCCGTGACCGGAGGCGGCGGCCAAATCCAGATTCTAGCCGGGACACTGAGTTCCCTCGCCGTTGGAGACGCTGAAGTCCGCGACCTTGCCATCGGCGCCGGCGAGTTTCTAAATATGCTCAGCGCCGCCGTTGGGGCAAAACTGGACGGCATCATTGGCTATAACTTCCTCAATCAGTTTAGAGTCACAATAAATTATCCTCGCAGCACGCTTGACCTTATGCCGGCTGTGTTTTCCTAAATTCGGTCTACCACTCCAATGCCACAAACACAAACCTGGGATCCCGACCGCTACGCCCGCAACGCCCGCTTCGTCTCCGATCTCGGCGCGCCCGTCGTCGAACTCCTCGCTCCTCGCGCAGGCGAGCGCATCCTCGATCTCGGCTGCGGCGACGGCGCGCTCACGGCGAAACTCGCCGCAATGGGATGCCACGTCATCGGCGTCGACGCCAGCGCCGCCCAAATCGAAGCCGCGCGCAAGCTCGGCCTCGACGCCCACACCATGGACGCCGAAAATCTCCGCTTCGACCACGAATTCGACGCCGTCTTCAGCAACGCCGCGCTGCACTGGATGCGCCATCCGGACAAAGTCATCGCCGGCGTCCATCGCGCGCTGAAATCGAACGGCCGCTTCGTCGCGGAATTCGGCGGCCACGGCTGCGTCGCCAAGATCAAGACGGCGTTAGTCGACGCCCTCAATCGCCGCGGCATCGATGGAGAAGCCGCCAGCCCCTGGTACTTCCCCACCGTCGAAGACTACTCGCAGCGCCTTACCAACGGCGGCTTCGCGGTCACCTACATCGCTCTGATACCCCGCCCAACTCCGCTGCCCGGAGACGTAACCTCCTGGCTCGAAACCTTCGCCGAAAGCTTCACCGCACCGTTGCCCGCCGCCGACCGCCCCGCCTTCCTCGCCGAAGTACAAGAAGCCTTGCGCCCTCAACTCTGCGACGCCCAAGGCCATTGGACCGCCGACTACATCCGCCTCCGCTTCTCCGCCACAAAGTGCTAAACCGTCGCCGTAGCAACGCGACGACCCGACCCATTACCTCCTGCCTCCTTCCTTCCTCGCTTCTTTCCGCGCCCCAGACTGCCCCAAATATCAAAACTCGTTCTCACTCTGTTTTTGCTGCGTTCGTCGGAACCTAACATCATGAAACGGCGGCCATCGTCCTATACTGCTTCGGCCGCCAGGACGGCTCACTAGCCCAATGCTCGCTCGCATCTGCGCCGCAATACCGGTTCTCCTCTTGGCCGCACTGGCGCCGCTCCATGGTCAAGATCAGCCTGCGACGCCGGACACCCCCGCACCGATCGCAACGGATCGGCCGTCAGTGACCAACTCCAGCATTGTCGTCCCTCCCGGCGCTCTTCAGGCGGAGAATGGCTTCCTCGAAACCAGCAGCCAGGGGCAGAGCATCACCGATGGCCCGGAGACCCTATTGCGCCTCGGTGTCGCCACCCGAACAGAGTTGCGCTTCACCGTGCCCGACTACTACCGCAACCTGACCGCCGGAGGGGGCCTCGGCTCGGGATTTGGCGACTTGGCCATCGGCGTAAAGGAACAGCTTGGCCCCACGCCAGGTGGATTCAATGTGTCCGCGACACTGTTCCTCAGTTGCCCCACCGGCGCCGCTGGCGTGTCCAGCGGCGGGTACGATCCAGGGCTGCAGGTGGCCTGGTCCCGCAGTCTGTCTTCCAAATGGACGCTGGCCGGAATGCTCTCGCTGTACGGGCCCACCCAAGACCACACGCGAAATCTGACCGGCGAATCCACGCTCCTTTTAGATCGCCAATTGACAGGGCCCTGGGATGCGTTTGTCGAGTACGTGGGTGACTTCCCCGAACGTGGCGGGACGCGTCAGTTGCTGCACTTCGGAACAGCCCTAAAGCTCGCCAAAGGCCATCAGCTCGACTTCCACGTCGGCGTGGGCCTATCGTCCGCCGCGGTAGATCGTTTCATCGGCATCGGCTACTCCTTCCGATTTCAAGCGTTCCACCGCGAGTAACGCCCTCCGGAACACCACTTAATTGATTAAATCTGTAATACGTCACTCCCACCGTACCGCTCGATTTGCGCCTCGTTCTTCTCTGCGATCCCTCAGCGTCCTCTGCGCCTGCCTGCCGCAGGCCGGTCTCTGCGGTTAGTTTTCCCTCCTCGATTACCGCGTAAATTCCTCAATCCACACCCTTTAGATTTTCCTTGACAAATGTTAACTAGTATGGTATGTTATCCATGTCGACTTGCAGTGCACTATCTAGGCGGCATCCTCAGCTTTCCCGTCGGGCCGTTCCCCAGATCGTCCACGCAACTT
This sequence comes from uncultured Acidobacteriota bacterium, assembly GCA_963735525.1. GTDB lineage: Bacteria > Acidobacteriota > Terriglobia > Acidiferrales > UBA7541 > Acidiferrum. The sequence goes on from CAVTLQ010000012.1 coordinate 223,329, forward strand.
CTGTAGGTTCGGAGCATTACGGCACAGGCGGCGAAAGCCCCATGGATTCACACGGCCACAACACCTGCTGCGCGCAGGCCATCGGCTCCTCAACGTTCCAACGTGCAAACCTGCCAACCTGCAAACATGCCTTAAGTCCTTTAGAATCCACTCTTACAAGAAATGCTCGCACCTGCCCCAATTCTCGACAAATAACTCCTTTAGAATCAAAAGGCGAGTTTGCTAAGTGCTTTAGATCTCACTCTTACGAAAAAAGCGCCTGTAACTCCTTTATTTCTCACTCTTACAAAATCATTGGACTTAAAGTCCCATCGAATCACACTCTTACGAAAAAAGGTGGAGGGAGCGTGAACGGTTTTTGTCCTCTACTTCCTCTACCTCCTTCACGTCTTGCTCCCTTACTTCATCATTTCTCTTGAGGAAACCATGACCAAACAAACGCAAGACCAATCTCGCTGTCAGCACCATGACGTTCTGAACCGCCGCTGCCGTATGCCTCGCATCGACACCCACCCCGCCTTCTGCTATACCCACTCCAAGGCTGAGCGCGAAGTCCGTGATGCCGAATTCCGCCGCAACAGGCGTGCTACCTACACGGGCAACTTCTACACCGCCACGGACGTGAACCAAGCTCTCGGCGCCGTTTTCACCTTGCTTGCCCAAGACCGCATCCCCGCCCGTGAAGCCGCCGTTCTCGCCTCCATCTCCCGGCTGCTTCTGCAATCCATCGAGGGCGTCAGGTACGAAGTCCAGGTTGCCCTTGGCTTTGTGGCTATGAGGACCTGGTCCGCAACGTCATCAATCCTCCCCAAAGGAATCTCCCAGCTGCCTCGAACCCTTCCGGCAAAGCCTCGCCGGAAGCTGCTGCTCCCGTCGAAGCATCCGTCTCGCGCCCCACAACTGGCGCGACCCACGAACCCTCGTGTACGATGAACCCCAGCCATTCCAAGGAGAGTTCATGACACGACCCGCAGGAACGTATGCCGTTTTTGAAACCTCGCAGGGCAACATTGTCATCCGCTTGCTCGAGAAGGAAGCGCCAAAGACCGTCGCCAACTTCGTTGGCTTGGCCGAGGGCGCGAAGGAATTCACCGACGAACGCACCGGCCAGAAGCAAAAGAAAAACTATTACGACGGCTTGACCTTTCATCGCGTAATTCCGGATTTCATGATTCAGGGCGGATGCCCGCGCGGCGATGGCCGCGGCGGACCCGGCTACACCTTCCCCGACGAGTTTCATCCGTCGCTCAAGCACTCCAAAGCCGGCAAGCTCTCCATGGCCAACGCCGGACCCGGCACCAACGGCAGCCAGTTTTTCATCACCGTGGCGGCCACCCCCTGGCTCGACAACAAGCACACCATTTTCGGCGAAGTGGTCGAAGGCCAGGACGTCGCGGACAAAATTTCCAAGCTGCCTCGCGACGCAAGCGATCGGCCCGCGCACTCCGGTGACGCTGCAAAAAGTCCGCATCGAGCGCATCGCTTAAGGCCGCACCACGATGTCGGCCTCGCCGCCGGTCGCGTCACGCAATGTAGGCGCTGGGCTTCAGCCCGGCGTCCGCAGCCAGTCGCTGTAGCCGCCCTCTTTTACCCTGAGCGGAAACGCGAAGGGTCAGAGGGCGGGGTTTAGAGGAGGCTCCAAGCACCATCAACACGACGTGCAAATGTTCCGAGAGTCGCCGACACCGGCATGGTGAAAGCCAATGCTGACGCCACAAAACCTGCTTCGCATCGTCATCGAAATGATCTTCGTCTTGCTCGGCGGACTCGTCGTGTGGCTCGGCTTGACCGGCCAAATCTTCTTCGACCGCCGCAGGCTGCCGTGGCTGATCCTCAGCATGGCCTTGATTCTCTGGGGCCTGCGCGCGCTCTACAAGCCCGGGCGCTGGTGGTCCCGCTGGGAGGACTGGACGCGCGGTCTCTCCCTCACGCTTTTGGGCGTCGTGATGCTGGCGATTTCGCGCGTGCCCTTTCTCTGGGTGGGCCGCTTGTTCGCCGTCGCCGGGCTGCTTCTGGTTATGCGCGGATTGATCGGTTCGTTCCTGGTGATGCGACCGCGGTAGCCTCCGCGTCAAAGTCGCGTTACGGGGATTCCCCTATGGACTGGCGGCCCGCGTTATATGGCAGATAATCCGCGCCACGAAAGTTGCACATCAAGGAGGAGATGCGCATGCTGAAGGAATTTAAAGCATTTGTAATGCGCGGCAACGTATTGGACCTGGCGGTTGGCGTGATCATTGGCGCGGCCTTCGGCAGAGATCGTTTCGTCACTGGTTGCGGATGTGCTCATGCCGCCGATCGGAAAGGTCGTCGGTAACGTTGATTTTTCCGGTCTGTTTATCAACCTGAGCGAAACGCACTATGCCACGATCGCCGACGCCAAGGCCGCCGGCGCACCGACGCTGAACTATGGCGTCTTTCTGAACAGCTGTGATCGATTTCCTGATCGTGGCGTTCTGCGTGTTTATCGTGATCCAGTTGGTGAATCACTGGATCAAGAAGCCTGCCCCGGCGCGGCCGCCCACGACCAAAGATTGCCCGCAGTGCGCGATGACGATTCCGATCCAGGCGAAGCGTTGCGGCCATTGCACGTCGCAGCTCGCCGCATAGGCAGCACGGACTACGTTTGCGCCGGCGCTACGAATTCGGCTTGCGCTTTTTCGAGTTTGTTTCCAGGTGCGCGCGCAGGCGGCCGACCACTGCGTCTTCCTGCCCTTCGTCGATTTCTTTCTGCACTTCTTCGAGCGCGAAGTGCACCACGTCGTGATGATGCAGCTCTTCCGGCGCCAGCACTTCGCTGAAGCGCAGCCACAGACGGTGCAGAAGATGAACTTCGTTGGCGGTTAGATTCGGCGCGTGCGGCCCAAGGACTTTGTAGATCTTGTCCCCGTTGGGCAGGTGAATTTCTAGATTGAACTGCGGCTTCTGGTCGCCGAGCTTTTCCCAGGCCTCGCCGATTAGCCGAGCCTGCTCTTCGGTCGATTCCCTCGCGGAGTGGCCAAGAATAATCGTGCTCGATTGCAACGACGTTGCGGCTCGCAGAATGCCGTCCCAGATATCGCTGGCGGCGACCACCGCGAGGCGCACGGACTTGCCGCGCTTTTCCGCCAGGGACAGCGTTTGCGAAAAGAGCTGCTGCTCGATGCTGCCAAAAAGCTGGTCGGCGTCGAGCTCGTTTTCTCCGGATGCGGAGCGCCGCAACAAGCGCACGTGGAGAACCACGACGTCGCGGCGCCCGGGTTTGACGCGGTCGAGCACGTTGCCGAGATGGTAGAGCGCGTGAATATTGCTGACCGGCACGATGATATTGCCGGGACGCGCGCCCACGGACTGGGGAGTCAGTTCGCTTTCCGCTTCCAGGTGGAACTGATCCATCTCGACGTGCTTGGTGTTGCCGCGGCGGTGATGCGTGTACTTTTCGGAGAGCGTAAAAATCACGAAGAGCACGATGGAAAAAGTGACGCCGGCAATGGTGGCGTCCTTTTTCGTGAACAGGTTTACGACCGCGATTCCAAACAGGACCAGGGTGATCAAACCGAGACCCAGCGGGATTTCCACGCCGAACATCGTGAAGTTGAGCGGCACGCGATACTCGCGGTCGCCCGGATGCGTGTAACGCAAAACCAGCACCGCCGCGCCCTTCATCGCGAAGCTCCAGATGACGCCGAAAGCGTAGAGGTTCGCAAGGAAAGTGACGTCGCCGCGGCTGATGATGATCGTGAGGATCTGCAGCGCAGCGATGATATTGATGATGCGGTGAGACGTGCCGAAGCGGCGATGCGGCTGCCGGAACCAATCCGCGAGCACGCCATCTTCGGAGACCCGGTTCAGGACGCCGTTGGATCCCACGATGGCGGTGTTCACGGCGCCCGCCAGAATCATGGTGCCAACCACGACCACAAAACCGTGGAAGATAAGCCGCATCAGGAACGGGCCTTCCAGACTCATGGCCAGGCCGCCGATGAGGTTTTCGAGATAGTTCTGGCGGACACCGTCGGGAATGATCATCACCGCGAAAAACGACACCAGCGAGGTGAACACCAGGCTGTAGATGAAGATGACCAGCCCGGCCTTTTTCAGGTTCGGGAGTTTCGGGTGCTCGATTTCGCGGTAGACCTGCGCGAGCGATTCTTCGCCGCTCATGGCCAGAACGGAATGGCCGAGTCCGATGAACACAGCGAGCAAACCCGCGAAATGGGCAAAGTGGACGCCGTAGAGCCAGCCCATGGCGTTGGGTCCAAGGGTGAGATTGCGCGGGTGCGGAATGGGAGGAAGGGCCGGGTGGCGCAGCCATATGGTGTACAGACACCAAACGATCAAAATCCCCACCATTACGGTGGTGACCTGCATGATGCGCATGGCCTTTTGGCTGGATTCGGGGACGCCCTTGATGTTGTACCACCAGAAATAGAGCGGTTACGACGATGGCGAAGACGGCCGCTCCCGCGCCGGGCGCAATGTGCAGGGGAACATGGATGTAGTCGAACGTTTCGTTGAACAGGCCAACCAGATACTGACCGGCGGACACACCGCTGATCGGGCCGGTCAGGATGTAGTCGAACATCAGCGCGGAAACGCTAAACTTGGCAAGCGTGCCGCCCATCGCTTCTTTGACCACGCGATAGACGCCGCCGCGGACGAACATGCTGCAGCTCTCGACGTAAATGGCGCGCACGGCGTAGGAAAACAGCATGATGCCGAGGATGAACCACGGCGCGGCTTTGCCGATGTAGCCTTCGGCCTCACCACCTGCGTAGTACGCGGACGAGGCCAGATCGTTCAGCACGATGGCGGCGGCGCGCCAGAAAGAGATGAAGCTGAGGAGCGCCGTGGTGGCTACGATGACGCGGGGGATGCCGTTGCCGCGGCTGCGCGCGGCAGCAGGGTTGGTGGGAGTGCTGCTCATCTAGGAGTGATGTTGACCTTGTTGACCTGCGAACTAAAATGCTCGCATTTTTCGGACGCGAAGTCTAGCGGGCGAGGCCAGCTCGGAGGCGTAGCGGAACGATATTCTTCCGCGGTGTGGGACAACCGCGGGCGCTTGCGGCTAAGCGGCTCGGTCAGCTGGGCCAGAGGAAGGCGTAGCCGTAGTGGGAAGGGACGCTGATGGATTGGGTGGCGCCGTCGGTTGGGATGTTGACGGTTTGAGTGGCGTCGATCAGTTCGTGCCAGGTGCCGGCTTTGGGGAAGGGGATGGTGATTGTTGCGGAGGTGTCGGCGAAATTCAGCAGAACCATGACGAATTGCTCGGGGGTGGAGGGCGTGGCCGCGGCGTGGCGGTGGTAGGCGATGATCTGGGTGCCTTGCAGGGATTGCAGGTAATAGAAATACGAATCGCGGCTGCGGAGTGCCGGATAGGTTCGGCGCAGAAAACCAAGACGGCGATACAGGCGTATTAGGGGCGTGCCGAACTCGTCGTAGAAAAATTCCCAGTGGGTGTCGCGGCGCAGGCCGATGCGGGCGGAACCTCCGCCGGGGAGATTGTAGTAGTCGGCGAATTCCTGACCCTGCCAGAGCATGGGCACACCTTGCAGTGTGTAGAGCGCGATGGCGAACGGCTGAAGCTTGTAGAAATGGCTGCGATCGCCGGGCGGAAAAAATCCGTCGCCTTGGGTGCCGGCAAAGACGATGAGCTGGCTGTGATCGTGCGTTTCCAGGTATTGAAACGGGGCGACGGGCATGTCGACCGGCGCACCGGCGGCATTGTCCACGGATTTCGTGGCGGGATAGCCACTGAAGCTAGTGTCGAGCAGATGGGCAAAGTTGGCGTCGGCGTAGTTCCACTGGTCCATGTCCTCGGATTTGTTGAGCAGATCGTCCTGCCAAGCACAACTCGTGTAGGTGTTGCTGAGAACGTCGCGCGCCTTGGACAAGGCCTCGGCGCACTGGACGATGCGGCTGTAGCTGGCGGCACTTTGCTGAAAGCGGGAGATGCCGAGCGAATATTGATACGTCTTGTAGGCGAGCATGGCGTAGGCCGTGTCGGTGGGGCCGGTGTAAAGATCGGTGACTTCATCGTAGCGGAAGCCGTCGACGTGATAATCGTCGAGCCACATTTGATTGGAGACAGCGAAATAGTCCTGCGTGAAGGGCTGGGAGAAATCGGACTGAGGACCGAAGGGGCCGTCGCTGCCGATCATTGGACTGGATACCTGAGGCGCGCCGGGTTGATTGTTTACGTCGTCGTAGACCTGCTTGTAGGCAAACGTGGGATCGACGTGCTGGTAGACGACGTCGAGAATAACGGCGATGTTGGCGGCGTGGCAGGCGTCGACGAGGCGCTTGAGGCCGTCGCAGCCGCCGAAGCGCGCGTTGGGCGCAAAATAGTGAAGCGGGCCGTAGCCCCAATCGAAGTCGAGCTTGACGCTGGTAACGGGCATGAGCTCGAGGCAGTTGATGCCTAAACTCTGAAGGTAGTCGAGGCGGTCGACAACGCCGTCGAACGTGTCGTTGAACTCTTCCACTTGTAATTCGTAGACGACGAGATCATCGAGCTCGGGGGTCTTGTAGGCGGCGTCCGTCCAGGCGAAGGGAGACGCATTGCGAGCGAGGGTGAAGGCGGATAGCTGGCCGATGTCGGTGGCGCGTGCGAAGGGATCGGTGAACCAAAGGGTGAGAAGTTGCGGGCTGCCTGCGGGCGGAGTCCACAAAAGCTGAAAACGATAGAGGTACGTGCCTTCTTGGCCGAAGTGGCTGGGCGCCGGCGCTGGTGGAATGGGCAGGGTCGCGGTCCAGAGATCGAGCGGGTGGCCGTTCGCCCAGCCGAGGTGGAAGTCTTGGGTGAGGACGGCGGGATCGAAGCGGTCGTCCTGCGTGGATGATGCGCACGACCACGTCGAAAGCAGCAGCGCCGCGAAGGCCGGGGAGATAGAGGCCGATGCGCACGGTGAAATTTCCGGAAGCATCGGTGGAGGGGAACGCGCCGACTTCGTTGAGGTTGATCATGGGGGGACACCTCGATGCGGATACGATACTTAGCTACTTGTTACCCTGAGATGTCAATGTGCTGAATTTTCCGCAGCGCGTGGGGGCGCAGCGGGCGGCGGCTCAGGAGGAAGCTGGGCGTGAGTGACTCCTTGGCGCCGGCGAGCGCGACATGCTGGCGGAGGAGATCGGCGACGTCGTCGAGCTTGTCGTCGAGCTCGATTCAGCTTGCCAGTCACGCTTTGAATCTCCCTTTCGGCGCGGCGGTTTACGTCGAAGTCCAACTCGCCGCGAAGGCGATCTTTGGTGTCCTGACGATTCTGGCTCATCATGATGACCGGGGCCTGGATGGCGGCGAGCATGGAGAGAAACAGATTCAGCAGGATAAATGGATACGGATCCCAGGCGGATTTGCCGAGGACGATGTTCGCGCCGCGTAAACAACGATGGCGGCGCCGAAGATGATGATGAAGGTCCAGGAGCCGCCGAAGCCGGCGACGATGTCGGCGATGCGCTCGCCATAGGTGGCGTCTTCTTCGATGACCTCGTTGGGATTGCGGCTGGCGCGAACGCGCACGAGCTCTTGGGAGGCATGGAATTGGCGGCCGAGGACGGTGAGCATGTCCATGCCGGCGTGTGGCTTGCGCTGGAGCAGGGTAGAGATGTCGTTCCGATCGATCTCGACGCAAACACTTTCTTCGAGTGCGGTGGCGTTGGTTCGATGCGGAGTTTGCTCGAGCATGGAAGCGAAGCCGAAGAACTCACCGTGGGCGGGTTCGTCGACGACGACTTCCTGATGGTCTTCATCGACGATGGTGACTCGCACCTTGCCGGAGACCATGACATAGGCATGGCCCTCGGCGTCACCCATTTTGTAAATGCGCTGGCGAGGAGCGAATGTCTTGGTTTCCACCTGGCCGGCAAGAACGGAGAGCTCGTCTTCATCCAGCAGAGAGAACAGGGGAACTTCGCGAAGCGTTTCCGGACTGCAGCCCATTGAGGCACCTCGTGGATGTGCGAAATGTTCGGAAGCATTCCACAAATCCGAGGCGGCGACAACTAGTGCTTCGGCGCGCTCGGTGGCGAACACTGCGGGCAGGGGCAGATGGTGCGGAGCTGGTCGTAGCTGTAGATGCCGGTGGCGTGGCCGTCGGAGAAGGTGAGTTGGATGGCGTAGTTGCCGACGGAGGTGGCGGACTTGGCGGTGGGCTTGGGCTTGAACATGGGCAGGGCGAGCGGCGGAGGCTGGACCGGCGGAGGCGAAGGCGAGCTTCTTCTCGCGTTCGTCGTTGCAGGTGGCGCAGGGGCAGTGTTCGCGGAGGTAGGGAAAGTCGTAGTGGCTGGCGTGGCCGTCGGCCCAGGTGATGTCGACGCCGGCGCCGGAGGTGACGTGGATTTTTACGGCGGCGGGCTTGCTGCGGGGATCGATGGGGATGGGCATGGGGAAGTTTACAGTTGACAGTTTACAGTTGAAAGTTCGGGAGGGAGCAAGAGATAACGCGAGGCACGGAGTAACAAAGAAACGCAGGCAGAGACAGAGAAGGCGCTGGGCAATCATCAGATTTTGGATTTTCCGTCGCAGCAGGCGCCGGCGGGGATGGGGTTGCCGTGGGGGCAGGTTTTGGGATGGCCGAGGAAGGTGCAGATGCGCTGGTCGAGCTCGGGACTGATGATGTGCTCGAATTTGCAGGCTTGGTTGTGGGCTTCGGAATCGTCGATGGAGAAGGTGTCTTTGAAGAGGCGCTCGGCGAGCCGGTGGCGGCGGACCACGTCGCGGGCGCGACGCCTGCCGTAGTCCGTCAGACGCACTTCGCCTTCGTGTAGCTCAACCAGGCGCCGGTCGGACATGCGCGTGAGCAGGCGCGATGGATGGCTCTTCCGGCGAGCAGCGGAAGATGCCCGGGCGGCACGTCGGTGGCGTAAAGGTGACTCACCTGCGCCGGCTTCCCTTCTTCGCCGCAAGATCCAGATTTGCTCGAGAAGATGATCGAAGCGAATTTCGTCATCGGTGGTGGGATTGCAGCAGTCCGCGGTGTCGGCGAGCGGACAGGCGAGCGGATGACCAGGTCCGTGCTGCGCGGTGTCGAAATGCAGATGGCCGTGGGCCAGCTCGATGCGGCGGTCGGCTTGGCGGCCGATGTCGGGGTCGTGGGTGACCATGAGGATGGTGTGGCCTGCGCCGTGCAGCTCGCGGAAAAGCTGGAGGACGATGGCTTCGTTGGCTTCGTCGAGATTGCCGGTGGGCTCGTCGGCGAGGATGAACTTGGGTTGATTGATCAGGGCGCGGGCGATGGCGACGCGCTGCTGCTCGCCGCCGGAGAGTTGGGCGGGGAGATGGGTGAGGCGATCGCCGAGGCCGACGCGGCGGAGGGCTTCGGCGGCCTGTGATTCGTCGGTGACGCTGTGGAAGTATTGGGCGAGCATGACGTTTTCCAGGGCGGTGAGATAGGGCACGAGATGAAATTGCTGGAAGACGAAGCCGATCTTTTCGGCGCGGTAGCGAACCATTTGGCTTTCGGTGAGTTTGGCGAGGTCGGTGCCGTCGACGATGACGCGGCCGGAGGTTAGCGTGTCGAGGCCGCCGAGAATGTTGATGAGCGTGGTCTTGCCGGAGCCGGAAGGGCCCATCAGGGCGATCCATTCGCCGGGGTCGATGTTGAAGCTGAGGGCGTCGACGGCGCGCAGGGCGCCGTATTGCTTGGTCAGCGATTCGATGACGACCTGGGGAGTCAACGGGCACCTCGGAACACGGCGATGTCACGGTGAACGTTGTGCCAAGGTGGGGCGCAGCATGCTGCGCCCCTACGGGAGACGAATCCGATGATGACCCGGCTCACGCTTCACCTCGAAAGACGGAAGCAGGACGGACACTGGCTAGGCGGCGCAGCGGGTACGCGCCGGCGATCGCGACGATGATGGTGAGCGCCACAGCTACAGGATACACAATCAGGCGAGGGCGCGCCGCCACGCCGAAGACGGCCTGACCCAGCCAGATGGAGAGCAGGATGCCTGCCGCTGCGCCGAGTGCGCCGCCGACTAGGCCGAGCACGGCCGCCTCCGCGAGAAAGAGCCGCAGCACGCGGCGGGTTGCTCCGCCGATGGCTTTCATCAGGCCGACGTCGTTCTTGCGCTCCATGGCGACGTTGGTCATGGCGGCCATGACGCAGAGGGCGGTGAGGATCAGCACGACGGCGACGGTGGCGGTGAGCAAACCGCTGATGCGGTTGTAGATTTTGGCTTCGGCTTCGGTGAATTGGCGAATGGGGCGGACGTCGGCGTTGGGGAGGCGCTGCGCTAGGTTTGTGATGTAGCGATCGATCGAATCTGGCTTTCCGGGGACGACTGATTTTGATCAGGCTGATGCGTCCGGGCGTCTCCGCAAGACGCTGAGCCGTGTCGAGGTGAACGAGGATTTGCGCGTCTTCCTGTCCACCGTAGGACACGACGCGCCGGACATAGCAGGACCGTTCGGCCGAACCTTTGCGCAAGAGCAACGTGCTGCCTTCCCGGGCGTTCAATTGAGAAGCCACCCGCGCGCCCAGATCGCAGGACGCAAGGCTGTTCGCGAGTCCCGGCGGCCGGATGGCGTTGCCCTCGTCCGTGTCGCCCGTGTGCCCGACCAGAACGACGGGGACCGCGTTCGGGGAATCCTTGAGGACGACGGCTGGCTCTCGGGTGACGACGGCATCGACAATTACGTAGAGGAATCCGGTGCTCACGACCTTGTTTCCTTCGTTGACCGTAGGAACCTGCTGGACCAAGGACTCGTCCAAGGTCTTGGCGACCGGGTCCGATCCAGCGGCATCCTGGGGAGTGACGATGACGTTCGGGCCGAAGGCGCGGAATTCGGTGGTGAGGCGACGCTTGGCGTCGATCTGGAGATTGAGCAAGGCAGCGGTGACGGCGGCTCCTGCGCCCAGAGCAAGAAGAATAACGAAGAGGCGACCGCGATTGGCGCCGAGCAGGTGGCGGACGATGCGCCAGAACATTGTGCGATTTGTGGAGTAGCGCGCGGGCATCATTCGCCTCGGAGAATCGGCGCGGGCTCGTATCGCGAAGCGCGGCGCAGGGGGATGGCGCTGCCGAGCAGGGTGACGAGGGCGGCCAGGGCAAGAATCACGAAAAGAACCAGCACCGAGGGTGCCGGCGCGGCGCCGAAGATTCTTTCGCCAACCAAACGCGCCAGGAGGATGCCCAGCGCGTAGCCGACGGCACCACCAACGACGGCGAGTAGAAGTTGCTCCGCAGCGAGCAGGAAGCCGACCATGCCGGAGCCCGCGCCTAGCGCTTTCATCAGGCCGATTTCGGTGCGGCGCTCGATGACGGAGGCGGCCGACGACGCGCCCACGGCGAGCGCGGCAGCCAGGAGTGCGGCGAACGTCACCAGCCAAAGCAACGTTTGCACGCGCGTGAGGATGCGGCCTTCGCCTTCGGCGACGCGGCGAATGACGCGGACGTCGGAGCCGGGCAGAACTTGCTTGATCGAATAGGCGATGGAGGAAACGTAGGGCGAACAGCTCCAGCGCTCGAGTTCGTCAGGCTTCATCGTGGCGGGATCGCGGCGGGCAAAGTCGTCTTCGGGTTTGGTGAGGGCGCTGACGTAGAGCTTGCGGTACCGCCGGTTTGCCAGCGAAGTGCTGCACGCGAGCGAGCGGCACGAGGATGGCGTCGTCTTCCGGGCCGCCACGTCGAAACAATTCCAGTGACGGAGCAGCCCACACTGGGCGCGCCGAACCATGCCTGCATGCGCTCGTGATCCGGCAGACTGACGTGGACGGTGTTGCCGGCGCGAAGATCGAAGCGCGCGGCGAGTTTCGCGCCCACGACGCATTCGTCGGGAACGGGGACATAGGTGTGCCCCCCCATCGATCCGGGCGGCAACCCGCTGAGAGGCACATTGACGCGCTTGAGCGTGCCGGCATCCGGGGCAAACCATCTCCCCTTAATATCAAACCAGGGATCGGTCTTCATCAATGCCGGTGATGAACGTCGTGACCGTCGCTCAGATAGACGGGATAGTCCGCCCAAGTTCCTATCAGGGAAACCTCCACGACAATTCGCGGAGACGGACGAATTCGTGGATGTCGAGGACGCGCACCTGCACCGGAACTTCAAGTACCGGGGCGAAGGCGATGATGTTGTTGTGCCAGAAGACGGTCTTGATCTTGGGGAGGTCGGATTCGGGGAGGTAGGCGCCGGCGTTGACGGGGCGGTAGTCGACGCCGCCGATTTCGAGAGGGAGAGAGTCGGCTTGCGGTGTGACGAGGAGATTGGCGCCGAGGCTGCGAAATTCGTGGGCGAGGCGGTCGCCGACGTCGAGGGAGACGCTTAGCGCGGCGGTGGCTACGGCCATGCCGAGAGCGAGGGCGGCGCCGGTGAGGAGCTTGTGGCGCGGGCGGCGGCGGAAGGAATCGGCGACTAGGCGTAGGAACATTGTGTTTCCGCGAGCGCAGAGCGACGAGATCCGTCGAGCGCTAGCAGCGAGTCCGCGTCCTGCACCGAGAAGTGTGTCGGCAAGCCCTTCTGCATCGCTTGGCGCGGCTCGGACGAGCCGGCACAGACAGGAGTGTCTGTGCTACTTGCGGAATCTCCTTCGTGGCTTGCGTTAGCGCAGAGATGTCGAGCACTAGGTAGGCGCCGTCTACGTGCGACGGCGACGCCGATGGGGTTGCAGCCGCCGGCCTGGCCGATCGAGGGCACGTAGATCGCGGAGCCGCAGTGGCGGCAGACTACGTTTTGGCCGTCCTGGCGATAGCCTTCGGCGCCGCAGATGCGGCAGGCGTCGAGCGCGGTGCCCCAGCCGTCGGGCTTCTTGATGATCATGAAGCGGACCGACTGGCCGGCGCCGACGTCGGTCGATAAAGAGATGCATATTTCCGTCTTGCACGTCGCTGAGCGGAACGCGCACTTCGTTGCCCTGCGCTGCAATTGGGTGGACGCTAGGCGGGGCGGAATTGGCGCGGGCGTAGATAAAGTCGGCGGTGAGCACGAGGATCACCACGAGGCAGGCGCTGGCGGCGGCGATCATCCAGCGGCGCTGGCGGCGATTCTGGGATTCGAGGAGGCGCTTTTCCGCTTCGCCCGGCGGCTTGCATCGCGGCCCTGACGTGGGAGGCGGACTGCCATTCGCGCAAGACGAGGAGCGCGGCGGCGCCGAAGATGAACACGAAAAAGAACAGCTCGTTCCGCACGATCGGACCGATGACCGCCATTTCCGTTTTGCTGGAAGGCAGCCATTGCGCCTCGCTCAGCTCGTGCAAGCCGCTGAGCGCAAGCTGAAAGGCAACGAGCATCAAGATGACGCTGGTGGCCGCGAAAAATCGGTGCAAGGGCACGCGCAGCGTACCTTTGAAGAAAAACAGTCCGACGGCTACGGCAGCGGCAATGCCTGCGAGGGTGCCGATCCAGGTTTGCAGCCCTTCGGTGGAAAGCTCCACGGCGCGCAAAATCAGCGCGAGCTCCGCGCCCTCGCGCACCACCATCAGAAACACAAAAAGAAAGATGCCCCAGCCGGCGGCGCGCCCTGCGCGGACGGCGTAGGCTTCGACCTTCTCCTCGATATCTTTTTTCAGGTGGCGCGCAACGCGATTCATCCATACGATCATCGTAACGACGAAGACGGCGGCGGCGAGGTAGAGCAGGCCCTCGAAACCGTCCTCGCTGATCCGCCAGCGCTCCAGGGCGATGGCCACGCCTAGGCTGAGCGCGGAGGCCGCGGCGACGCCATACCATGCAAAACGGGCGAGGTGGGCGCGGCCGGTGCGGGAGAGATACACCAGAATGATGCCCACGACGAGCGAGGCTTCGACCCCTTCCCGGAGAGCGATGAGAAAAGCGGAGAGCAAGGAGGCTCCAGTTGTAATTGAGTTGCAACTACGATTTAAGTTTACCCTTATTAGGCACTTGCGTCAACCGGACCACACTGGTCCTATATCTTCACGCTAGAATACCCTGACCTATGTTCTTGGCACAAACTGCCCATCGAGCCGCCGCACTGCTGCTGTCCTGGTCGCTGTTTTGCGCGCCACTGCCGGCCCGGCAGGCCCAGGCCCCTTCGGGCTTGCAATCCCTGAAGACCATCGCTCCCGACTCGAAGCGCGCACAAAAAGCACTGGAGCGGGGGGAAAAGGCCGAGGCGGAAGGCCGGGTTGACGACGCCGTGATCGCCTATGACGAGGCCCTGCGCTATGCACCACAGGACATGGCGATCGCCGGGCGAATCGCGGCGCTGCGCTCCAGACTCGTTCGCAGCCACGTGGAGAACGCCGAGCGGCTGGGTGTGGCGGGCAATATCCCGCAAGCCATCGAGGAACTGCAGGCAGCGATGCGAATCGATCCGACAAACGGCGTGGTGGCCGAGCGCATCGGCGCAGATGGAAGCAATGAAGGACGACGAACCGGCGCCTCAAGCGAAACCCATGTGGAGGGCATGCCGCATTTGAAGGCGCAAGAGCGGCAAGCACCACTTCGATCTGCGGGGTGATACCAAGACCGTTTACGAACAGGTGGCAAAGGCCTTCGGCATCAAAGTGGCATTCGATCCGGACCTGACGCCACGCAACGTGAGGCTGCGCGTCGATGACGTGGATTTCAAGACGGCGATGTCCCTGCTTAGCGAACAAACCGGAACATTCTGGCGTCCGTTGGACGCGACGCTGATTTTCGTGCGTTCCGGATTCGCGCGGAGAAGCGGCGCCAGTATGGAGTGCAGGCGGAGCAGACGTTCCTGCTGCCGTCCTCGGTGGCGCCGGAAGAAATGACGGAGCTGTTGCGCGTGCTGCGCGAGATCACGGGCTCGACGCATATCGAGCTGGACTCGCATAACCGCACGATCACCATGCGCGACTCGCTGGATCGATTGGCGCTCACCAGCGAGTTGATCCGGCAAGTGGAAAAGGCGCGCGGCGAGCTGATGATCGAGGTGGAGCTGCTGGAGGTGGACAAGAACAAGGCGCTGAACCTGGGCATCACGCCGCCTTCGTCGGCGCAGGCCTTCTTGATCAGCCCCAGCGACATTCGCGCGCTCAGCGCAGTCCACCGACATTGCGAGTGCGCTCACGACCATCGGGCAACTCTTTAGCGCCCAGGGGTCTGTCGAGCGTTCCCGGGTTCACTCTTCTCGGCGGAGGCTATTCGACGTTTCTTCTGACGCTGCCGGGTTCGGCGGCCAATTTTTCCGATGCGCTGACGCTGGTGCAGAGCGGGAGGCAGGTTTTGCTGCGAGCGCAGGACGGCAAGCCGGCGACATTTTTCGTGGGCGACCGCTATCCGGTCACGCTCTCGCTGCTGTCTGGGAGCGTGGGAACCGGCACGGGAGCAAACACGACACTCAGCGGGCTGTGCCGACGTCCACCACGTTCCCGGAGACGATCTTCGCCGTGGGAAACAATCCGGTGGCGCTGGCGGCGGCCAGCTACAGCGGAGGCACGCTGCCGGACCTGGCGGTGGCCAATGAAAACGACAACACGATCAGCATCCTGCTGAACCAGGACAACGGGAATTTCGTTGCGCAGAGCGAATTCGCCGTTCGTGCTGGCCAAGAACGAGACCGCGTCCCGTCGCGATCGCCGTCCGGAATCTTCGGGAACACGGTCGACGAATTCCACGGGTGTCACCGTGTCGCCGGTCGATCTGGTGATTGCCAATTCCACTTCAAACAACGTGACGGTGCTGCTGGGGAACGGCGACGGCACGTTCACGGAGGCGGCAGGCTCGCCGTACGCCGTGGGAACAGATCCGAGCTCGGTGGTGGTGGCCGACTTCAACGGAGACGGCAATCTGGATTTCGCGGTGGCCAACAGAGGGGACAACACGATTTCCGTGTTCCAAGGCGATGGAAAGGGAGGATTCACGCAGTTCCCTGCTTCTCCGTTCGCGCTGCAAAACAACGCCACCATTTCCGAAAAAGGGCCGGTGGCGACTGGCCACGGCGAACTTCCGCAATACAACGCTGAGCAACAGCAGCAATTCGACGAACGCCCCGGAAGTGGATCTTGCGGTGGTCAACGAGACCACCAATAACGTGACGCATCTTGCTGGGATCGGTCGATAACAACGGCAATGTTACTGTTTACGGAGCCGAGCAATTCGCCGATCGGCGGTGGGCAAACGCCCGGTGGCCATCGCCGCGGGCGATTTGAATACGGATGGCATCCCCGATCTCGCGGTGGTGAATCAGGGCGACGATACGGTCTCGATCACTTCTGAGCAGCAGCAATGCGGATGCCACGTTCAGTGCGGCGGCCGGATCGCCGCTGGCAACAGCAACAACTCCGGCGGGAATCGTCATCGCGAATTTCACCGGCGGCAACGTTCCGAGTCTGGCAGTGACCAACCAGGGTCAGAGCACGCTGGGGATTTACCTGGGACTCGGCTCAGGAACTTTTTCCAATCGCCTGGAGATCGCCACGCCGGCGACTCCCTCCGCGATCATCAACAGTGTCTTGACGAGCAGTGGATTGCCGGACGTGGCTCTGACAGCCCTCGGCACGACAGCCAATCAAGGGGTCGTGACGGTGATCCAGGACTCCTCGACCTTTGCATCGGGCACAACGCCCACGCAAACTCCGTATCCTGGTTCGGAATTCATAGATCTGGGCGTGAAGGTAAAGGCCACGCCCACGCTGCATCCAAACCACGAAGTCACACTCCAATTGGAATTTGAAATTCGCGCGTTGTCGGGCGACAGCATAAACGGCATTCCCATCATTTCCAACCGCACGCTGAGCCAAGTCGTGCGGGTGAAAGAGGATGAAACGACGCTGATCGGGGGCCTGATCGACAAAGAAGAAACGCGCGCCATTACCGGGCTGCCGGGGTTCGCGAACATTCCCGGAGCGGGCTATACGTTCGGGACCAGAAACAACACGCTGGAGGATACGGAGTTCTTGATCTTGGTCACGCCGCGGAGGCTGCGGTCTCCGGTGCGCCAGTCGCCGAGCATTTTCGCTGGGCGCGGCGACCCGAGCACGCGGGGTTCGCTCGGAGCGGGTGCGCCGCCGACCGAGTCGCCGGCTGAGTCTCCCAATCCGAATCCTGCGCCTCCGACGCCGAATCCGACGCAGCCTACGACTCCTCCGGCGACTCCGCCTACAACCCCGCCGGCAAATCCGCCGGCAAATCCGCCTCCGCAGCCCTGACGCGGAGGCCTTGCGTCAGTTTGACTTGGTCAGCGGGTAACCCGCGAGGCTTTCAAGAATGGCCAGCGGAGAGCTCTCCGGGCGCACCATGGCGTCGCGCGAAATGATGAACGTCTGTTCCAGCGCGTACTGGCCCTCCAGCACCGCGTGGCTTACGAAATCGGTAAACACGATCCACGTCGAGTGCGGAGGAAACTCCCAGCGCTGCTTGGGGCAGCCCTCCTGGAATTCACCGTTTTCCTTCATAGCGTTGTGGCAGCGGTGCATGAAGTCGTCGTAAGGGGAACGATTCGCACCGGGAAGATGAGCGGCCGCTGCGATCTTCCGGAAGGCGCGCAAGAGCGCGTTGCCGCCCTGCGGGCGCGGGAGCCCGATGGCTTTGGCGAAGCGTGGCCCGATGACGTCGAACGTCTGGCTGGTAATCCAGACGCGGTTCTGCGCGGGGTTCAGGTTGGTGAACAGCCGCAGGATGCGATCGCCGTTTGTGGGACGCGTGGGAAAGGCATCGACGTGGGGCAGATCGTTGCGCGCGCGAAGGCGGGCGGGGCGCCCGCGCTCTTCCAAGGGACGATAGCTGGCGAAGTCGAGTTTCCACCTTCCCGCATACGGCGAGAGCAGTTCGCCAAGGAAGCGCGCGGAACCCTGCGAATAGCCACGCAAGATAGCTCGCAGACGATCGCCGTCGGGACCTGCCGATTTATGGACGCCCGTAATACGATCGGCAGCCGGACGGTAGGCGATGTTCTTGTGAAATGCGGCGTCGGTCTGTTTGCGAGTGAGAAGAAACTGGATGTCCTCGTCCGGGAAGTCAAATGGGGTGTGCGGGAAATAGAGGATGTTGCCGGCCTCCAGCTCGCTGCACAGAACGCGAGCACGGTCAGGACCGGGATCGTCCTTCACGGTAACCAGCCGGCTCATACCGCGAGCTGAGTTTTGCGCCACGGACGGAGAAGAAGCGGCCGACATTGCACCCCCAGGGAAAACTATAGCTAGGGTGGTAGGGCCTTACAAGTGCGGAAAAGCTTGGGATGTAAATAGGATGCGGCGGCGCACAACACGGGTCAGGGGCTTCGCGTTTTGGCCTGGCGCTAAGGGCGCAGCGATGCTGCGCCCCTACAAGGGATTTGGGTCTGGCGATTTGGGTCCCCGGGATTTGGGTGCCGTCCTGGGGGCTCGGTAGAAATGCGTGTCAGGGCAGGGGTTCGAAGACCACGATTGGCTGATAGGTGCGAGGTACGACTGCTTCGGCGATGGCGATGAGCTTGTCTTGCTGGTTGAAAACGCGGAGGCGGGGCGGACGAGGCTCACCGGCATCGAGCTGGGACGTTGCGCCGGGGGGCGGCTCGACGCGGCCCGGGTGGATTTGCGCCAGCGTCACATTGAACTTCGATCCGTGGCGCACGCGCCGCTCGACGACCGGGAGGACGTTCACGCGCGGAAAATTGGGCAGTAAATTTTCCAGACGGATCAGATACCCGGCAAATCCCCCTGCGCGTGAAGCTTCCGCCAGTTCCTCGAGCTTAACCGCCTGCTCGAGCGAAAATTCTCCAACCGCGAGCCGGGTGATCTCCGCGAGATGCGCACCGCAGCCAAGCCGCTGGCCCATTTCGTGTGCCAACGCGCGGATATACGTTCCGGAAGAGCACTCGATCACGAAGCGGGCGATGCTGCCTGCGATCTCCGTAAGCTTGTACTCGAAGACCTCGACCTCGCACAGGCTTCAGCTCGACCGGCTGCTTTTTTCGCGCGAGCTCGTAGGCCGGGCGGCCGTGAATTTTTTTTGCGGAAAACGACGGCGGTATTTGCTCGAAGCGCCCGATGCGTTCAGCGGCCAGTTTTTCGAGCAGGGATGCGTCGAGGGATGGCGTCACTTCAGAGCCTTGCGCTTCGCCGTCGGAATCGTAGGTGTCGGTAGCAAAGCCGAAGCGGAAGCCCGCGGCATAGCGCTTGCGCCGGCCGGAGTAGAACTGCACGAGCCGCGTGGCGCGTCCCAGGAGCAACACGAGAACGCCGGTAGCGAGCGGGATCGAGGGTTCCGAGGTGCCCGACTTGACGGAAACCTGCCAGGTGACGCACGGCATCGACTACGTCGTGCGACGTCTTGCCCTTGGGCTTGTCGATCACAAGCGCGCCGTCAAACGGCGCCGGCTGTGGCTGGCGTGGCATTCGCTTTCAACCTTTGGAACTTTAGAACAGAAAACTCGAAGATGGCGGTCTAAAGACCGCCGCTACAGGGTATGTAGCGTCCTCGAACCACCGGGGCATCCTCACCTGCTTCGAACCTACTTCGGACCTACTTCGAACAAGGGCCCGCACCGCCATTGGGCGGAAAACTCTACGAAGTCGCCGGCTTGTCCTTCTTGACTTCTTTCAGGAGTTGCTCGACGCGTTGGACGTGCTCCTGCGAAAGGTCCAGCGCGAAGTGGAGCTCCGGCAGGCGGCGAAGCTGCAGACGCTCGATAATTTCGCTGCGAATGTAACCCGCGGCATGCTCGAGCGCCTTGATGGCATTCGATTGCTCTTTGCTGGTGCCCGGCACGTGGATGAAGACACGCGCGTGCTTCATGTCCGGCTGCACGCGCACTTCGCTGACCACCACCATGCCTTCCAGGCGCGGGTCTTTCAGCTCACCGGCGAGCATGGCGTTGATTTCGTGAGCGATCTCTTCGGCCACGCGTTCGTGGCGATGGTTGGTGGGACTCATCTCGGTGCCTGCGACGCTCCCTAGACAATTTCGAACTTCTGACCGATCAGGAACGAGCCGAGGATGCGGTCCGCCTCGTCCAGAACCTTCTGCAAGGACTCTTGCACGTGCCGCTCTTCATTCGAAAGCGTCACCACGCCGACCACCGATCGCTGCCAGACGTCGTGATGATCCAGCTCCGCCACGGCCACATTGAACTGCCGGCGCAACTTGTCCTTCAGGCTGCGCAGCACTTGCCTCTTGTCCTTCAGCGATTGCGCGTCCGGGATGTGTAGCTCGAGGGTGAGCAAACCGACCGGCATGAACGGCTCCGGAACCATTTCCTGTGCGGCGCCGACCAGGTCGGCGCCGACGTCCAGCTTATTTGCGCCCCGGGGGCGCGTTGCCCTGCGCGGCGGCTTCCGCAGCGCTCAATTTCGTCACTTGGAAGCATTCGAGAATATCGCCAACTTTGACGTCATTGAAGTTGGCAATGCCCGCGCCGCACTCGAAGCCCGTGCGCACTTCGCTGGCGTCGTCCTTGAAGCGTTTCAGAGAGCTGAGCTTGGACGTGTAAACGACCGCGCCGTCGCGTACCACGCGAATCTGCGCGTCGCGCTTGAGCACGCCGTCCACGACGTAACACCCGGCGACCGTTCCCGCGCCTTTGACGCGGAATGTATTGCGCACTTCCGCGCGGCCCAAATACGTTTCTTGAATGACCGGCTCAAGCAGGCCCTCCATGGCTTTCTTAAGCTCGTCGGAAACCTCGTAGATAATATTGTGCGTACGGATGTCCACGTGTTCTTGCTGCGCCAGGTCCAAGGCCTTGCGCTCGGGCCGTATGCCGAACGCGATGATGATCGCGCTGGATGCGGAGGCCAACAGAACGTCGTTCTCGGTGACCGCGCCCACGCCAGAACCCACAATCTTGAGCTTCACTTGATCCGTCGAAAGCTTCGGCAGCATTTCGCTGAGGACTTCCACCGATCCCTGGACGTCCGCCTTGATCACAATGCCCAGCTCTTTGACCTCGCCGGCCTTGAGCTGTTCGTGGAGCTGATCGAGGGTAATGCGCCCGCCGCTCGAGCGAGCCATGGCGGCGTCGCGCTGCTTCGATTGGCGGTACTCGACGATATGCCGCGCCTTGGCTTCGTCGGTGACTTGGAAGTTGTCGCCTGCTTCGGGGACGCCCTGCAAACCCAGCACTTCGATCGGAGTCGATGGCGGCGCGTCCTTCGCGGGCCTTCCGCGGTCGTCAAACATGGCGCGAACTTTGCCAAACACGGCGCCGCAGATGAAGAAATCACTGAGCTGCAACGTGCCGTTCTGAATGAGAATGGTGGCGACCGGGCCGCGTCCCTTGTCCACACGCGATTCCAGAACCGTACCGGTTGCCGGCGCGTCAGGGTTGGCTTTCAATTCGCGCAGGTCGGCGACCAGCAGCAGCGTTTCCAGCAGTTTGTCGATTCCCTTCTTCTGTTTCGCCGAAACTTCCACGAGCTCCGTATCGCCGCCCCACTCGGCGGGCAACAGGCCTAGGTCGGCAAGCTGACGCTTCACGCGTTCCGGCTGCGCTTCGGGCTTATCGATCTTGTTGATGGCGACCACGATCGGCACGTTTGCGGCTTTGGCATGGTCGATCGCTTCTTTCGTCTGCGGCATTACGCCGTCATCCGCGGCCACCACCAAGACCACAATGTCTGTAACTTTTGCTCCGCGCGCGCGCATTCTCGTAAATGCTTCGTGGCCCGGCGTGTCCACGAAAACCACCGCGCGATCATTGACGATTACTTTGTACGCGCCGATATGCTGGGTGATACCGCCGGCTTCACCCGCGGCGACGTCGGCTTCGCGAATGGCATCCAGCAGGCTAGTCTTGCCGTGGTCGACGTGGCCCATCACGGTGACGACGGGCGGCCGGGGTTTCAGGTTTTCCTTGGTTTCTTCCTTCGCGACTTCCAGCACCATCTCCTCTTCGAAGGAGACCACGCTGACAACGCCGCTGAATGCTTCCGCCAGCGTCGTCGCCGTCGGAACATCGAGCGCCTGGTTGATGCTGGCAAACACCCCGCGGTCCAACAGCGTCTTCAGAAGATCTTTGGCGCGCACATCCAGTTTTTCGGCGAGCTCGCGAATGGTGATGCCTTCCGTGATGGTGACGTCGCGCGGCGGACGGGGTTCCGGCGGCGCAATCACGGCGACTGCGGCGCCGCGGCCTCCGGCGCCGGCGCGCTGGCGCGTCGGGTGCAGCTTGCGCTCACCTTCCATCTCGCGCTTGTCGGCAACCGGGCGCTGACGCTGCGGGGGCTTGCGTGTGTACAACGGTTTGCCGGGCTCCGCCTTCGGCGGCATTTTGTCCGGCAACGGGGGGAGCATGCCGGGACGCCCAGGTGTACGCGGCCCGGGACGCGAGCCCGTCGGCACGGGGCCGCGGCGCTGCTCGAAAGGTCGCGCGGGTTGACCGCTGGGTCCACCGGGTGCGCCTGCACGGGGAGGAAACGGCCGTCCACCTTGACCGCCAGACTGCAGTGGGCGGATCGGTTGGCCGGGTCTGGGTCCACCTTGGCGCTGGCTTCCCGGAGTCGTACCCGGGACAGGCCCGCGATTGCCCGTGGGCATCGGCGGGCGCGGAGTGGGCCGAGCAGCAGGGGTAGTGGCGGGCGCGGCGGCAGCGGGACGCACCGCCGAAGGTTGCGTTCCCGGGCCTTGCCCGGGACGCTGTTGCGGCACGGGTCGCGGCCCTGGTTGAGTTGGCCCTGCGCTTGGCTTCGCCCCAGGTGCAGGTGCAGGCGCAGGCGCCGTAGGACTTGGACGAATCGGCGTTATGGATGGCGCAGCCGGTGCCGGCGACGCGGGTTTCAGGGCCGGCAGCTCGAAGGCTGGAGCCTGGGCCGATGCAGGCGCGGGCATCGCAATTACGGGCGCGACCGGCGCAGGCGCCGGAGCAGCAACTGGCATCGCAGTGGCAGGCGGTGTCGAAGCCGAGGTTACCGGCTTCGCTGCGGCCGGTGGCGCCGGTGCTGCCGGCGGAGGTGCGACCGGCGCGGCAGCCGGCCTCATACGTGCGGCTCTTGCGGCCGTATCCCTCGCGTCTTTCTCGGCCTTAGCCGCTGCCTCGGCAGCAGCTTCGGCATCCGCAACACCCTTGAGTTGTTTGCGGACCTTTTCCGCCACATCCACAGGGATGGAGCTCGAGTGCGTTTTCTTTTCGGTGACGCCGTATCCCGCCAAGAGGTCGATGATGGCTTTGGCCTTGACCTCGAGTTCGCGAGCCAGCTCGTTAATTCGGACTTGGTTTGCGTCAGTCATGCGCTCTTAAGATTTAGCCTCTTCCGGATGCTCGTCATTGCCTTTGGCGGGCTCGGATGCCGCGCCGTCAGCGTTCTCGCTCGTCGTTTGTTGCGTCTCTTCAGTGACTGCAGCGGGTGCCTCGGCCGGCGCTTCGCTCGCGCCCTCTGCGGTTTCGGTGACATCCGCCGCGGAGGCGCCGCTAGCCTCTTCCGCCGGAGCGGCTTCTTCGGCCAGCAGATCGGTGTTCTCCACAGGTTCGCCCGAAGCTGCCGCTTCTCCGCCTTCGTAGAAGCGATTCACGGCCTGATAAATCTTGTCGACCATCTTCTCGCCGATGCCGGGAATCTCCATCAACTGCTCCGGCGTCATCCCCGCGAGCTTCTCGACATTCGTGATTCCCGCTGCTTCGATCTTTTCGATGGTCTTGGGTCCCACGCCTGCCAGAGCCGTCAGCGGCGTCGTCGGCGCGGTCAACGCAGTCATCTGCTCTTCGATCTCGCGGCGCTTCTCTTCTTCGCTCTTGATGTCGATGTCCCAGCCGATCAATTTGCTCGCCAGCCGGACGTTTTGTCCTTTTTTCCCGATCGCCAGCGAAAGCTGGGAATCCT
Organism: uncultured Acidobacteriota bacterium; assembly: GCA_963735525.1. Taxonomy (GTDB): domain Bacteria; phylum Acidobacteriota; class Terriglobia; order Acidiferrales; family UBA7541; genus Acidiferrum. The sequence goes on from CAVTLQ010000012.1 coordinate 246,977, forward strand.
CGACGATCACCTCGAGCTTGCGATTTTCCGGATCGGTGATTTGCACGCGGGTAACCTTCGCGGGGCTCAGCGCCTTCTGCGCGAACGCCACGGTTTCTTCGCTGTACGGAATAATGTCGATCTTTTCGCCGCGCAGCTCGCGAATAATCGACTGCACGCGCATGCCCTTCATGCCCACGCACGCGCCCACCGGATCGACATCTTTATCCCGGCTGGCCACCGCCACTTTCGTGCGCTCGCCCGCTTCACGCGCCGCATGACGGATCTGCACCGTGCCGTCATAAATTTCCGGCACTTCCATTTCAAACAATCGCTGCACCAGGCCGGCGTCCGCCCGGGACACGATCACTTGCGGCCCTTTTGCCGCACGATCCACCATTTTGATCACCACACGCAGGCGTTCGCCGATATTGTAGGTTTCCAGCTTCGATTGTTCGCGCTTCGGCAGCCGCGCTTCCGTGCGGCCCATATCGACGATCAGGTCCGGGCCTTCGGCCCGCTTCACAATCACGGTAACCAGCTCGCCGACGCGGTTGTGATACTCGTTGTAAATCGTGTCGCGCTCGGCCTCGCGCACTTTCTGCAGGATCACCTGCTTGGCCGTCTGCGCCGCGATGCGGCCCAATACGTCGGTGGGCTTGGGCGCAACAATCTCCGTGCCGACTTCCGCAGCGGGATTTTTCTTCTTGGCTTCCGCCAGGCTGACTTCTTTTTTGGGGTCGGTAACTTCTTCAACGACGATATGGACCGAATACACGTCCACCTGGCCGGTTTCTTGGTTGAACTTCGCGCGCAAGTCCTCTTCCGTCTTGTAATACTTCCGCGCCGCCACCACCATCGCGTCTTCGATCGCAGACACCACGATTTCCGGCTCGATGTGCTTTTCCCGGCTCAACATCTCGATTTGTTGATAGAGCAGATTCGCCATTTCCGTTCGTTCCTAACGTGCCGTTGATAAAATCCCGTTTCACCACTCCACGACCAAATTCGCCTTGCGTATGGCTTCCAGCGGTAGTTCCACCATCCGCGCGTCCCGCCCTTTCAGCTCCATGCGGACTTTTCCGTCCGCGAATCCGGCCAGGCGTCCCTCAAAAAACTTGGCGTCCCCGATCGGCTCGGCGGTCGAAATCTTGGCCAGGCGTCCGGCAAACCGCGTGAAATCGGCCGCCTTCTTGAGCTCCCGATCCAACCCCGGAGAACTCACCTCCAGGAGGTATCCCGCCGGCCCGCTGATCAGCTCTTCCACATCCAGGATCACGCTCAACTGCTGGCTGACCCGCTCGCAATCCCGGTGGCTGATCTTCGGGTCCGGGTCGCCGGCAACCGCCTCATCGCCGGTCGCAAGCTGCCCTTGTGCATCGCTGATCGGCGCAGTTTTGGGGCCACCGGGCACTCGGTCGATGTACACCCGCAGAAATCTCTGCTTCCCCACCTTCCACTCGACATCCACGACTTCCAGCCCCTCCGAACGCGCTACTCGCTCGGCGGCTTCGCGGATTTTTTCCAGATTCACGCGAAGACTCCCCGGCCAAGGCCGGTATCAAGTGCACTCCAACCGGCGCCAACAAAAAAGTGGGCTTGCGCCCACCATCCGTGCGACCCGCTTCAGAGCGAAGTATGAGTATATTCCCGCGGCACGGCAAAAGCAAGATACGGGGCTCCCCCTAACCCGGCAAGCCGATCGGCTGGCAGAAACCCTGTCCGCTTGAAACCCGTTACGGTGGGGCTGTCTGGCTTGACCCGGTGCTCGCTCAACGCTATTGTTTGCACCAGAGTATCTGGTCCTACGTCCGTTAGAGGAATCGAAGTGGGATACCGGCCCGGTCACTGCGCACATCTACTGCGAGCCCTCATGTTCCTGACGTCGTTGCCAGTGAGAGTTGAGGGTATGCCGGGATGCTCCTGAGGACGAAGGCACGGCCCGCGATTTTGATTCTGGTGGGAGCAGGCGCGGTGTCCCTTCTGTGCGTCCCGCGGGTTGCTGCGCAAGCGACGGCTCCGGCGCCGGTGCAGATGGGCACCCCAGGCGCAAACCCGGCAGACGGAAAAGTGCAGGGATCCGCCGTAAATATTTATGTGAGCGTGCGCGAAGCCAACGGCTTTCCCGTGAGCGAGAGTGCCACCGTCAAGCTCTCGTGCCCACTTACGGGAGTGGCTCTGAGCGGCCCGAGCAAGAACACCGCTTTGGTGCAGTTCTTCAATATCCCCGCGGGGGATTGCAACGTGGATGTCAGCGCCGCGGGCTACAAGCCTTCTCGCGAGCGAACCACAGTCCTCGAGTCCTTGTTTTCGCACAATCAGTATGTTTACGTCTACCTGCATCCGGAATCGGAAGCCGCAGCATCTCCGGCGAGGTCCGCCGTTTCACTCGACGTCTTGAGAGAAATCGACAAGAGCCTCGAGGCGATGAACAAGAACCATCTTGACGATTCGCGAAAACACTTGAACAAAGCCGAAGCGATCGCTCCACAAAACCCGGACGTTCAGTACCTGCTGGGAATGGTGGAGTACCGCCAAAACAACCTGGACGCCGCGCGACTGAGGTTCGAGAGCGCGGTATCTCGTTATCCTGCGCACGAGCGCGCCTTGATTGCGCTCGGGGAACTTCAGCTTAAGAGCAACCAGTTTGCGGCAGGCGCGCAGACGCTGCAAAAAGCTCTGGCCGTGAACCGCGCCGCGTGGCGCACCCATCTGTTGCTGGCGAACGCCTATGTCGGCCAAGGCGCCTACGAAAAGGCCGAGCCGGAGGCGCGGAGCGCCGTAGACATGGGCCGAGAGAAAGCGGTGGTAGCACGCGCCCTGCTGGCACAGATCCTCGGCGCCGAAGGCAAACTGGACGAGGCGCGCGCGCAGTTCCAATCCGTGATTCGCGAATACCCAGGCGATCCGGCCGCTGCCATCGCGAGGGAGAGTCTGGCGAATCTCGACAGGCCGGCGCCTGCCGGAGCGATTGCAACCGTGAAGGCAGCGGAGATCACGCCGGCGAGTGTCGCCCCGATTTCGCCGAGCGCCATGCGTTCCTGGGCTCCGCCGGATGTGGATAGCTTCGCTCCCGGCGTGGCGCCGGATGTGGTGTGCTCGGCGGAGGAGACAGTAGAACGCGCCAGCAGAGCCACGCTGCAACAGCTGCAGAACTTTGAGAAGTTCCTAGCCACGGAGCACATCGAGCACCAGGAAGTGGATGCCTACGGCACCCCCGGACACATGAAGACCCGCGACTTCTCCTACCTGGCCTTCATCGAGCACGCCAAGGACGGCCAGGTCTTCTTGAACGAGCGGCGAGATGGAGGAACCGGCCTGGACGAATTCCCCACGTCCCTAGCCACCGTCGGACTTCTTAGTTTAGGCGTCGACGTGTTTCACCCGGGATTTTCCGGCGCGCTGCAATTTCGCTGCGAAGGACTAGGACAGTGGCAGGGAAAACCAGCGTGGCTCGTGCACTTTGAGCAGCGCCCCGGCCAGCGGTCTTACCTGCGAATCTGGCAGACCAAGAGAGCAACGTACGAGGTGCCGCTCAAGGGCCGCGTCTGGGTTGCCGCGAGCAGCTACGAAGTGCTGCACATCGAATCCGATCTGCGCGAACCTATCAAGGAACTGGAACTGACGCGCGACCACCTGGTGATCGACTATGGCCCAGTGACCTTCGAGCACAGCGCAACACAGCTATGGCTGCCCTGGTATGCCGATATGTACCTGGAGCTGCACGGCAAGCGCTACCATCACCGGCATCAGCTTTCCAACTACATGCTCTTCACGGTGGATACCGACAACAAAGTGGCTGCTCCCAAGGAAGCTCACCCGCAAGACGACAGCGACACACCTCCGCAACGCAAGCCCTAGGCAGAATCCGTTCGCCCCGCCTCGACGCGTCAACGTCCAAACGTCCCGGCGTCCTTGGCGGCAGATCCAAGGGCGAGACACCTCCCAAACGAAAACGCCCCGGAATTCGATTCCGGGGCATTCCACAGAAACTTGACGCTCGCTGCCGGCGAACTACTGCTGCGGCTTTGCGGCGGGAGGCGTCGCAGGTTTCGGAGCGGGCTTCGCGGGAGCTGTCGCGCTAGCCTTTACCGGATAGGCCTGATCGTACAGGTGCACGATGTCCTGAGTCACGTCGATGTTGGTGGATGCAAACAGAATCGGGGTGTTCTGCGCCGAAGAATCGAAAATAGCCACGTAACCGTTCTCGCGCGCGTAGCGGTCGAGCACGTCGACCATTTTTCGGCCGATGCGATCGAAGACGTCGCCCTGTGCCGCGTTCACGTCTTCTTGATATTCATCCTGCTTGCGCTGCAGCTGGCGAGTGAGCACTTCGCCTTGCCGCGTCAGCCGCGCGCTCTCGTCCGGGTTGAGCTTGCCTTGTCCGGCGTCGAGGCGCTGGCGAACTTCGCTGATCTGCTTGTTCAGGCCTTCGAGCTCATTCTGACGGGGCGTAAATTGAGATTGCAGCTCCGCGCCGGCTTGCTTGCCTTCGGCGGTGCTGGCAATCGCCTGGCGTATGCTGATCACGCCGATTTTGCCGGTAGACGCGGAGCCGGGCGCCGCAGCGCCCTGCGCGCTGACGACGGCCGCGCTGAGAAAAGACGTGGCCGCCAACGCGGCTGCACGAAGAATGGTTCTGCGTGACCCCAACCGGTTCGGGGTCAGGATTCCGTTTGACCGCCAAGCGGTCAACATTCTCGAATTCACTGTGTTCTCCTTGTCGTTCAATTCACGATTGGCTCGAAACTCCGGCCCGGGCCTTGCGGATGGAAATAACCCGGTCAATGGCTTACTTGGTTGCCAAGCAAGGGCGCAGCCATGCTTTGCCCCTACAAGATCTTCACCCCGGCGCTTCGCGCAGGCGCCAAACAAACTTGAAAGTATAGCCGAGCCGCGGAGCCCCCTGCAATCAGAAAGCATCGCCCAAAAACTCGCTTCGCCAGGGCTCTGGTTTGCGCCGCGCCCGTAAGCAGCGCCGGACCGGGCCAGGCTCAATTGGGCAGCGGCAAGATCAGCACCCGATTGTTGGCCTGGTCGGTAATTACGGCCATGTTCGTCAGCGGATGAATCGCAGCAGCGAACTGGCTTGAGCCGCTAACTCCCATGGTCGCTTGGGTCTTCATCGTCTGCGAATCCAACACGGAGATCGTATTGCTCAGCGAGTTCACGGTCAGCAGGGTTCCCGAATTATAGTTGAGCGCCAGGGAAGTGGGATTGATGCCGACCTGCGTCGGCGTGGCTGTCCCAGTGTCTGGGTTGAAACTGTAGATGACGTTGCCGTCGCTCGAGGTGACGTAGAACAACGCAGGAGAACCACTGGGATCGAACACGATGCCGGTGGGAGTGGAGGTGGTAGTTGAAGCAGCGACCGTAGTGCACTGCGTCGGCGTTGCAGTGCTGATATCCACGGTGTCGAGCGCACCCTGCGCCGAACCCGAGTTCAGCTCCAGAGCGGTGATAACGGCGACGCCGATGCCCGTTGTAGTCGTACTGGCGCAACCCGTGCGGTTGGGATCGATGGCTACGGCGATGGGCTGCTGATCGATACCCACGGTGGTTACGGTCGGCGTGGTGCTGCTGGAAGTGATGGACGTCAGATCGATAGCGGAAATGCTATTCGAGCCCGTATTGGCGACAATGGCCAAGCCCGAGTATTGATCGATGGCAACACCGGTGGGGTTTGTGCCGGTCCCGGGGCTGGAGACCACTGTGCCCGCGTCCAAGTTGACGATCGAAGCCGTGCCATTGCCATTGTTGGCCACGACTGCATATCCAAGACGGGGAATGACGTCGACTCCTTCAGGTGAAGTGCCAACCGCGATCGTGGTTTTCAACGGAGACGTGGAACCCGGCGTCAAGTCAATGAGAGAAATGCTGCTGCAGCCATTATTGCTGACCACGGCGATGTTGCGTGTGGTGTCGAGAGCCACGGCACTCGGCTGCGGAGAACTGCAAGCGGGAGTGAGATCGATGGATTCGACGACCGAGAAATCGGTGGCGTTGGAGCCGACGCCGCCCACGAGAACGTCCAGGGCGTAGCGACGCGGTACGGCGAGAAAGGTCGCGGGGATGGTGGCGTCGATCTCGTTGTTACTGACGACGGTGAAGGAAGTCAACCCCGTTCCGTCCAGACGAACCTGAACCGGACTGCCGGACTGGAATCCGGTGCCCAGAATTTTGACGGCAGCGGCTCCGCCCGCCGAGGGCGTGGAGTTCGTGGTCAGCACGGCCTGCGGCAGAAACGCGTTGGGAACGCCACCCGAAGTAAGCATCACCTGTTCAATGTGCACAGCCTTAATCGGCCCGAGGTTTAGGACACTGATGTTGTTGCTTCCGGAATTGACGGCCAGGGCCACGTTGTTGGGCGCGTCCACAGCCAGGGCGCCGTATAGGCTCAGCGCGGTGGGTGTCGAACCGCTGCTGGGAACGTTCACGGTACCGATGCCGTTTTGATTGGTAGGAACAATCTGGAGGCGCTCCAGGCGGGCCGGATCAATCATGGAAACCTGGTTGAGCTGCGGATTGAACAAAACGCCGGTGTTGGAGTAGGGCTGGAAGGCCACATTGGTGTCGCGAATCTCCGGCCCGGTGCCGGCGGTGATGCCGATGCTGCCCTGGCTCAACTGCACCGAAGAGACAGTTTCATCCAGCGTGTCGATGAAGTTGACTTGAGAACTGGTGGCGTTCGGGTCCGCCAGCATGGCCGCGCGAGTGATCGGGTTGATGGTAACCCCCTGCAGCGTGGGCGAAAGGCTAAAGGTGAGAAAAGCGACGCCGTAGCTAGCCTGACCGACGGGAGCTGCGGCAGTTCCACCGGTCACGGTGTCATTGACCGCGGTCTGGGAGTACTCGAAGTCATTGGCGTCGATGACGGTAATGCCGGAAAAGGTACCGTTAAAGTTGGAGTTCGCGGTGGAAACACCGCTGATGAGTATGGTGCCGGGATCGGCGGGATTAATGTTGTGCGCGGTGGTGGTGGTGATGGTGACGACGTTGGAGGCGCGCGTGGCGGTGGCGATGCCCACCGATGCGGACTTCTGAGTGAGGTCCACAACGGACAGATTGCCGGCGCCGCCGGGCGTGACGTAGGCGAGATGGATGCGCGGCTGCAGTGCAATCTGCGGATATTGCCCGGTATTCAAAGTGACCGAGGAAATGACGCAGGGAGGATGTTGACCGCTGATCAGGCACTCCGAGGCGTTGGCGCTGTTGGCGGGATTGATGTCGGCAGTGAATCCAATGTTTGTGGAAGAGAACGCAATGACCGCAAGGTGCGTATACGGATCAATTCCGACGGAATAGGGAAATGGGGGAAGGGTAGGGGGCGTAGTGGGCGCCACTGTGGGAATCAGATTGCTGAGGTCAACGGTGGCCAACGGAGTGGTTGAGGGGGTCTGCCCCGCCGCGGGAATGGAAAGGAGGGTCATACTCCGGTCGACATAGTTGATCACCGCAGCGATGTGCAGCACGTTATCGACCGAGACCCCCGTGGGGACATTGCCGACGGGAACCCTGCCCGGAATAAGGGTCTGGGTGCCACCATTCAAGCTGACATATTCGACGCTGTTGGTTCCAGCCTCTGCCACGACGGCAACATCGAGCACATCGTCGATGGCAATGGCGCTGGGCGTGGCGGTGGCGCCGCCGGTACCCGGGGCCAAGGTAATCGTATTGGTAACGGCAGCGTTGACCGAGTTTCCAAAATCAGGAAAAACCGCGACATTGGTGACCGCAGTGGTCGGCGAGGCATTGTTGTTGGTCACGCTAATGGGAAACAGACCGGCCGTGGGTAGCAGCGGCATGGTCAGCGAGATCTGCCGGGAAAGAGGCGCCGCTACCAAGATGGGGCTGCCGTTGAACTGCGCCGAGACCAGCGGAGAGCTCGGTGCGCCGAAATATCCACCGTCGATTATAAGCGCGCCTCCCGAAGTCGCTGGTGGGGACGTCTGAGGCAAGCTAGGCGGGAAGGTGGACACCAGGGTGGGACGCTCCGATACGACGGTGAGCGTGAAGGGTCCGCCACCAGAACCCGGAAGACAGGTAACCTGCCCGATCGGAGGGTTGCAAATGCCAATTGTATGGGGACCCGCGACGGCCAGTTGCGCGGGCAGCAGCCGGAGGCGCGCTCCCGTGGGACTGGAACCCGCCGCAGGAGGTGAAACCACCAGCACCTGCGAGCTTGGCGCAGCGAGCCCGTCGAAGAAGACGCTGGTAAGGGAATTAACGTTGGTGGCCGCCAGGTAGACATCCTGGAGGACGCCGCCTTGAGGCGCGATGCTCGGCGAGATGCCGGTGAAACTGATAACTCCGGTGGGCACGATGGTGATGCTGCCGATGCCGAGCTTGGTGGAGTCCAAGATAGAGACGGCGATGACCGTGAGCGTTTGCGGCGTAGTAGTGGTTATTGTCGAGGGAGTGGGAGCGGTAGGGACGGTCGAAGGAGCGGTGTAGAGGCCAGTACTGCTGATGGAGCCGCAACCCGGACTGCAGGTTACGGAGTCCTGGAGGGAGGTGGTGCTGGTGGGCTCCTGGGTAAGCTGCCAAGTGACATCGTTGGGTACCGTGTCATTGGTCAAAGTTGCGACAAATTGGAAATTCTGGCCGGTGGGAACAGCGGCGTTGGCCGGATTAATGGTGACGGAAACGCCGGAATTGAGATTGATCACGCAGGTGCCAGTTTTGCCGGTGTCAGCTTGGGAGGTTGCGGTGATGGTGATGGTGGGGGTGGAAGTTGTGGAGGTGGCCGTCGAGGGGGGGGTGGTAATTTTCGCCGGAGCCGTGAACGTTACGGTGGTTGGCTGAATGTTGGAGAGGACGCCGGTACTGGCGGTACAGGGGGCAGCACTACTGGTGGTCGAACTGGTGGTGCCGTTACTAGCCGTGGTAGTCGTCGTAGTCGTAAATGTGCACGTCCAAGTCACGTCGAGGTTCGTGGACCCCGCAACCGTGGCGCTAAGATTCAATACCTGCGTCACCACCAATGTCGCGCTCGACTGGCTGAGAGTGACCGTAACTGTATTTGCGCTACTGCTGCCGCAGCCGTCCAACCACACCGAGTACAACGCCGCTGCCAATGCCACGCAGCTCGTCATCTTTCGCAACTTCATTCCCCCTGCCTCCCACGCATGAACCGCTTTGCGGTCAAAAATGGCGCCGGCGACGTGTGCTATTCAACGTTCGCGGCGCATTGATCGTTCTGCCAAGCCGTTTTCAAAGCTCCGAGCCCCACCTCGCTAGAACGTCTTGCCCACGGTGAAGCGGAAGGTGGTCTTGGGCTCGAAGTAATTCAAGCGTCCCGGATTCTCACTGTATTGCTGCAACGTCGGAAGTATCTGATATTTGTATACGTTACAGGAGTTAAGCGGGAGGCCACCGCACAAAGTGTCCTGCAAAAGTGTCACCTCGCTGGGATTGATATAGTCGGGCGGCGAGATGATCTCCGAGTGCAGCCGATTGAGGTTGTACGCGTAATAGATGCGGAACGGCGCTTGGACGATCGGAAGCTGTACGCCAAACTCAATACCGGTCGAGCCACGCACCCGGAAGTTGGTGCCGGAGGCAATCGGCAGCTGGCCCGAAACATTGGAACCCGGGAATTGCTGCTGCAGGCTGGTGAGCCCAGCCGGATTGAGCATTAGGGCGCTTGGCTTAACGATGCCGTCGGTGCCGCCATCCAGGAACAGCGAAGCCGTGACCGGACCGACAATGGGAATGCGATATTCAATGTTTCCCGAAGTCTGAACATCGCCGCCCGGCAATGTCGCAGTGTAGGTCAAAATCGGAACAGTAAAGGCGACAGGAATCGGGCTGCCTGAACCGGATAGCAGCCTCGGGTCGGTGATCGTAATGCTTGCCGATGTTGCCGTCGGAATGAAGGTGACCGGGGAGATGGAGCGGATGTCATACCCGCGCAGATCGTTCTCTCCGCCCATGTAGAAACGGCTGAACGGCGGAACTTCCTTGCCGCCATACCCGGTGGTGTAAGCCGAGGTGAAATGCAGGCCCAGCACATTGCGCCGCTTGTAGATGGGACGAAACGTAGTGAAAGAGAAGACGTTGGTGATGGAGTTGACGTTACCCCCGAGCGGCCCACCGGAGATCGCGAGGGAATAGAAGAAGCTTTTGCCCTTCCTGGGATTCACCGGATTGTCGATGGTGTTGTAAGTGACGCTGGGTGTCACGGTGCTGGACACAATTCCGTTCAAAGCGCTGGGACCCGCGACGCTGCGGAATTGAATGTCCTCGAACAGCTCCGAAGATACGGCGTTGAACGATTCAATGTTGGTGCGCGTCAGACCGTAGGTCAAGGCAAGCCTGGTAAACGACAAACGCTTCACCGGATAACTGGCGAAGACGGTGAAACCAGTGCTGTTCTGCGTGTAATTCTGAACATACTGCGGATTGATGCTGACCGATTGGCCGAGCGCCGCCGCTTCTTGCTTGGCCTGGTCGAAATTATAGCGGGTGTCGAAGATGGTGAAGCCGCTAGAAATGGGACGATCGAAAAGGTACGGCTCCGTAAAACCAAACATGAAGCTGCGCTGCAGATCGCCGAACTGCGCGGAGAAGGTGAGGGTTTCGCCCAGGCCGAGAAAGTTGTTGGTCTGGTATGTTAGTCCGACGAAAGTGCCTGCCAGGCCGCTAACGCCGCCCGTCAAGCCGATGGACTGCTTGCCTTTTTCTCTCAGCTTCAGATTGAGGTCGACGGTGCCATCTTTGGTGTTGCGCGTGATCTCGACGGCCTTGTCCTCTTCGATGCGCTCGAAATAATTTAATTGGTTGAGGCGGAGAATGCTGATTTCCCAGGCGCGTTTGTTGAACAGCTGGCCTTCGTCGAGCAACAGCTCGCGGCGGATTACTTTGTCGCGGGTGGTGGTGTTACCTGTGAAATTGATGCGCCGGACGTAGTACTGCTTCTCTTCGGTGAAGCGCATGGTCAAGTCAATGCGCTTGGCGGCGTCGTCGATGTCCATCTGCGGCTCAGCGGTGAAATCAATGAAGCCGTACTGACCGTAGGCTTTGCCATAGTCTTCGATGGCCTTGCGCACCTTGGCGGTGGAGAAGATGTCGCCTTCGTGGAGCGGGAAAATACTCTTGAGCGCTTCCACCTTGAGCGACAACGCCTTGTCCGGGTCGGCGCTTACGATCTTCAGCGTGCCCATCTTGTAGCGCTCGCCTTCTTCGATGGGAATGGTCATATTGACCGCTTTGCCGTGCGTGCGTCCGGTCAGCGGAACTCCCAGGCGGTACCCTTCCGTGTCAATGTTTTCGAGGACGGGATCGCCCACGCTGACCTTAAAGTAGCCGTTGTCCTGGTAAAGGCCGCGCACGCCGACTTCGAGGTCCTCGTTGAGCTTTTCGCGGTCGTAGGTCTTGGTGAGGACGGTAATTTCGGTGATGTACAGCGGGATCGCGTAGGGGCGGTCATGGCGCATGGAACGGATGAGTTTGCGGTCGCTGAACGCATGATTGCCCGTAAACTTGATGTGGCCGACCTTGACCTTGGGGCCCTCCTCGATCTTGAAGACGAGGATCACCGCATTGCTGGCCGCGATGCGTTCGTATTGCGGCGTTACTTTCGCGAACTGCCGCCCGTGCTCGCCGAGCAGTTCCTTCAGCACGACCTCCGCTTTCTTGATTCGTGTGGGATCGAACTGGCTTTCCACCGACAGGCCGACTTTTTTCTCTTTGAAGCGGTCGAGAATGTCCGACTCGGAAATGGAGTGAATGCCGTCATAGCGGATGCGCCGGATGACCGGGCGCTCTTTCACTTCGAAGATCACATTCTTGTGGTTGGGGCCGTCGGGTGAATCTTCCACGCGCAGCTTCACGTCTTCAAAGAATTGCGTGTTCCACAAAGCCTGAAAATCGCGCCGCAGGGTTTCTTCGTTATAGGTGTCGCCCTCGCGGCTGAAAATACGCGCCTTGAGCGTATCGCTGCGAATGCGCCGGTTGCCCACGAAAATGATGCGGTCGACGATGGTGGGCTGCTGCTCCGCAGGCCGTTCTTGGGGGATGGCGCCGGGCTCTGCTGCCGTGGCGGATGAAACCTTTGCGGAATCCGCAGAATCAAACTCGCCGGACGTCCGCGGATACGGGGCCGCCTCCGCAGTCAGGACTTCGGGCGAGGCGGCGGAGAAACCGGAGGCGAGCAACAACACGACCCCCGCGATCCAGCTGACCCGAGCGCGCAGAAGCCTAAACGGCGAACAAACTCTTATTTGAGCGGCCGTTGACGTGATCAAGGCCGCGCCCCCAAACCCAAGTTGTTCTTCTCCCGCCGAACCCGGTGCGGGCCGGCCGTGTATTGGCCCCGACCTGTCGGGACCAGCCTTGCGTTGTGTCAGATTCGCTAGTGGACGACCGGGGTTGCCTCACCCACGGGCCGGAACGCCAGGCCTTCCCCTGCGACGTAAATTTGCAACGTCGCCGGCCTGGAGATTCCACCTTGGATGAGTGCCTCCGAGAGCGGGTCTTCCACGTACTTCTGCAAAGCGCGACGTAGCGGACGCGCCCCGTAACTCCGGTCCGCGCACGTTTTCTCGAGAATCCACTGGCGTCCTTCCGGCGTAAGGACAACCTGGACTTGGCGGTGGATCAGCGTGTCGTTGAGCTGGCCCACCAGCAAATCGATGATGCGGAGCAGATCGTCGTCACCGAGCGGATTGAAAATAATGACCTCGTCCAGCCGGTTGAGGAACTCCGGATTGAACGCCCGCTTCACTTCGCCCATTACCATGTCTTCCATGCTCTTCACGCCGGCCTCGTCGGTGCCGGATTGGAAGCCCATCGAGGTGCGCTTCTGCAAGTGCCGCGCGCCCAGATTGGAAGTCATGATGATGATGGTGTTGCGGAAATCGACGGTATTGCCAAGGCCGTCGGTCAACTGCCCGTCTTCGAAAACCTGCAACAAGATATTGAAGACGTCGGGATGCGCCTTCTCGATTTCGTCGAGGAGGATGACGGAGTAGGGGGTGCGGCGGACACGTTCGGTCAACTGGCCGCCCTCTTCGTAGCCGACATAGCCTGGAGGCGCGCCGATGAGTTTGGAGACGGAGTGCTTCTCCATGAACTCGGACATATCGAAGCGGACCAGCGACTTTTCGGAACCGAAGAGGAATTCCGCGAGACGCCGGGCGACTTCGGTCTTGCCGACGCCCGTGGGCCCGAGGAAGAAGAAGCAGCCCACCGGACGCAAAGGCGATTTTAGACCGGCGCGGCTGCGGCGAATGGCGCGCGCGAGGGCCGTAATGGCTTTGTCCTGGCTGATGACGCGCTTGTGAAGTTCCGGCTCGATACGCAGAAGCTTCTGCTGCTCGTCTTCCTTGATGGAAGTCACGCCGATGCCGGTCCAGCGCGAAACGACTTCTTCGATGTCTTCGCGGGTGACGATGCCGGTGGAGGCGTCGTCCAGCTTATAGCGCTCGCGGAGAGTGCGCAGGTTTTCCTTCTCTTTGCGCTCTTCTTCGGAGTAGAAACGCGCCTTCTCGAATTCGTGCGCCGCAATCGCGCTTTCCATGCGATGGGTGATGAACTTGACGCGCTTCTGCACCTCGCCGACTTCTTCGGGGACGCTGGCCTGGCGGAGCTTGACGCGCGCGCCGGCTTCGTCGATCAGGTCGATAGCCTTGTCCGGAAGAAAGCGGTCTGGGATATAACGGTTCGAGAGATAAACGGAATAGCGGAGTGCTTCGTCGGTGTAGCTGACGGCGTGGAATTTCTCGTAGCGCTCGCGCACGCCGCTGATGACCTGGATGGCTTCTTCTTCGTTGGGGGCAGGGACTTTTACGGCCTGGAAGCGGCGTTCCAGCGAACGGTCTTTCTCGACGGACTTGCGATATTCGCCGGGGGTGGTGGCGCCGATGCACTGAATTTCGCCGCGGGAAAGCGCGGGCTTGAGGATGTTGGCGGCGTCCAGCGAACCTTCCGCGGAGCCGGCGCCCACCAGCGTGTGCAGTTCATCGATGAACACGATGGAGTTCTGGCTCTCCATCAATTCCTTCATGATGGTTTTGAGCCGCTCTTCGAATTGGCCGCGATATTTTGTTCCGGCGACAATGAGGGAAAGGTCCAAGGAAAGGATGCGCTTGTCCGCGAGGAACGGCGGGACGTCGCCGTCGGAGATGCGCTGCGCCAGCCCTTCGACGATCGCCGTCTTGCCGACGCCCGGTTCGCCGATCAGAACGGGATTGTTCTTGGTGCGGCGGCACAAAATCTGGATGACGCGCTCGACTTCGCCCTCGCGTCCGACCAGCGGATCGAGCGAGCCTTCGGAGGCGGCTTGCGTGAGGTCGCGGCTGAATTCCGCCAGCAGCGACGTTTCTTTCGGCCGCGCCGCGGTGGTCTTTTCTCCGGACGTGCGCGCCAGTTCTTCACGCAGCGTGGAGAGCCGCAGGCCGCGCTCCATCAGGATCTCGGCGCCAAAGCACTTCTCTTCGCGCAGGATACCCAGAAGCAAGTGCTCGGTGCCGACGTGCTTGACGCCGAGGCGCTCGGCTTCTTCGCCGGCCATATTGAGGATGCGCTTGCACTCCGCGCTGAGCGGCACTTCGACCGAGGTCGAAATGCGCTCGCGAATCGTGATGCGGGCCTCGATTTCCTTGCGGATCGATTCAATCGATCCCTGCTGCCGCAGGAAGCGATTGGCCAAGGCTTTGTCTTCGCGCATTAGGCCGAGCAGTAAATGCTCGGTCTCAATGTACGGGCTGCCGTATTGGCTGGCTTCGTATCTCGCAAAGAAAATAACGCGTCGCGCTTTTTCTGTATAACGTTCGAACACGATTAGCTCGCTTCTCCCCCTGGGATCCCGCCCGCCACGGCCGAAGCCGTGCGAGTACGCAGAACGCCATGCTCGAGTCCTAAAATCCGGTCACACCGCGCGGCGAGCTCCAGATTGTGCGTCGCGATCAGCGACGTCAACTGGTACGTGCGGTGCAGCCTTTCCAGCAACTCAAACACGGCCCAAGCATTCTGCTCGTCCAAATCTCCGGTAGGTTCATCTGCCAGCAGCACGGCCGGCTCGGTGACGAGCGCCCGAGCAATCGCCACGCGCTGCTGTTCCCCTCCGGAAAGCTCCCCTGCGCGATGATCGGCCCGATGTTCGAGGCCGATCTCCGCGAGCCACTTCCGCGCTGTTGCCAGCGCCGAAGTGAAATTCTCGCCGCGCAACAGCAGCGGCATAGCTACATTTTCTGCAGCCGTAAAATCCGGCAGCAATTGATGCCGCTGCCACAAAAATCCCACGGCGCGATTTCGAAACTCGGCTACCGCCGCGTCAACATTCGTTTCAATTGGCTTCGTCGCGAAGTATACTGTACCGCTCGTTGGCGTGTCTAGCGCAGCCAGCAAGTGAAGCAACGTGCTTTTGCCTGCTCCCGACGGTGCGACGATGGCTACCATTTCTCCGCGCCGCAGACTCAGGTTGGCATCGGCCAAAACCTGCAAACATTGCGCTCCCGACCCGTAGCTTTTCTTCAAGCCGCGCGCTTCCAGTATCACAGCCGCGTCACCTGACGCCGCTGCGGAAGAATTGCGCATCGTTTCGGCCGGATTAGTGTCGTCTCGCGCCATTTCTCTGCTGGATGATTGCCCCTGCTTTTCGCGCCCGCACTTATTTAGATGCTTTAAGTGCAATTAGAGTGCCGCAGGCCACGTCTCGTGCCACTCAGCCTGTTTGCCCAATCTCTTCCCATTTTCGCCAGTGCATTGCCCGTCTCAAAAAGGAGCAAGAATGCACCATAACGGAACACTCCTAACTCTATAATTTTCAGTAACTTACGGTAGGTACTTTACTCAATCGGAGCTGAGGGATGCACCCCGACTCTACCCACCGGCCTCTGCACTGTGTGTAGGAGCAAACGGGGCACCAAAATCCCGTCCCGCAGAGACCCCCACAGGCACCAAAATCGTTCTTCTCCCGGCGATCCTGAGGCCGGCGTTTTTCCACTATTTCCACTATTCATACCGAAGGATCTCCACGGGCAGAAGACGTGATGCGGCTCTCGCTGGCAGCATAGTAGCCCCAACGGAGATCCCCATCGCCACCAACGTGATCCAGACGCCGTCCCAAACGTTGGGATGAAACGGCACATAGGGCACCGCGTAAACCTGCGGGTCCAGCGGAATCACGTGAAACGCACCGGCAATCCAGGCAAAGGCGTATCCCAGGCACAAGCCAAGAATCGTCCCGGTAGCGCCGATGGCAATTCCTTGCCACAAGAAAATCCGCCGAACCTGCTCACGACGCGCGCCCATGGACATCAGGACGGCAATATCGCGCGCCTTGTCCGTTACCGTCATGGAAAGCACCACCAAAACGTTCAAGCCCGCCACAAATGTGATCAAGCCGATGAAAATGGCGGTTACAAGTTTCTCCAGCCGCAGCGCCCGGAATAGCGCCCGATTCTCGTCCATCCAGGTGGTGGCCACAAAACCCGGCCCGGCCCTTTCTTCCAGCTGTCGCGCCACTTCGCCTGCACGCTCCGGACGATCCAACCGGAATTCCAGCACGTTCGCGAGATCACCTACACCGGAAAGTGCCTGTGCCGCGGACAGCGCCAGGAAGCACCAGTTCGCGTCGTAGTCGTAGAAACCGGAGTCGAATACTCCCGCGACCCGGAACCGGCGGGTGCGCGGAAGCATCCCAAACGGCGTGAGGCGTCCCTGGGGACTCATGAGCGTCACATAGTCCCCTGGGGACATCTTGGCATCTAGGGCCAATTGCTTGCCCACTAGTAGTGCATCGATCCCATCGGCATCGGGCGAAAAGTCCAGGCGGCCTGCAATGATTCTTTGCAGCGCTTCGTCACTGCGCCGCTCGCGCCCCGGGTCGATGCCTTTGGTCACGACGCCCTGCGCATCTCCACCGAACGACAGCAGCATGGTCTGGTACACCGCAGGCGTTACCGACCGAACCCCGGGTGTCGACGCCAGCTTTGCCGCCAGCGCCTCGTAGTCGTGAATACCTCCTGCTCCCGGCCGCGTCAGCCGGACGTGCGCAGTCACTCCGAGCAGCCGGTCTTGCAGTGTTTCCCGAAAGCCCGTGTTCATCGATAGCGCGATGACCAGCGTGGCTACTCCGGCCGCCACACCAAGCACCGAAAACGCCGTCACCAAGCGCAACACCGCCGGCCGGTACGGCGACCGCAGGTACCGTTTCGCCACGAACCATTCGAATTTCATCGTTGGGCTCGCCCGCTAAGCTTTCTCGCCTTTGGCGGCGGGAGGGTCGGGTTTTGCTTCCGATGCCTCAGGGCGCAGCAGCGGGAACAAGATCACATCGCGGATCGACTGGGAATCCGTGAGCAACATTGTCAAGCGATCGATGCCGATGCCCTCGCCCGCGGTCGGTGGCATCCCGTAACAGAGCGCTCGGACATAGTCCACGTCCAGTTGCTTGGAGACTTCCTCGCCGCCCTGGGCAATTTGTGACAAAAAACGGCGCTCCTGCTCGGCCGGGTCGTTTAGTTCCGAGAAACCATTCGCAATCTCCATCCCCGCAACGTAGATCTCAAACCGCTCAGTCAGCGATGGGTCCCCCGGCTTCTGCTTCGACAAAGGAGAAATGTCGGTCGGAAAGTCGTAAAGAATGGTGGGTTGCACGAGTTTTTGCTCGGCGATCGTTTCAAACAGCAAACCCGTCCATTCGCCGTCAGACAGTATGCCTTTTGACGCGGCATAAGCCGCTCCGGTTCTCTTGGCCCAGGAGTTGTAGCGTTCGGCGGCGGCGCGTGGCGCCCCGGGCGCGGCCAGCTCCTCCGGTGTCGGCGCGGCACCGGCTTCAGCCGGCCAAAACCTCGCAATGGCCTCGCGCATGGACAAACGTTGCAGCTTGCCGAAGTCCAGATCCACTTCTCCGTAGCGAACGGTAGTCGAACCGGTGATGTTCCTGGCCACCTGCGCGAAGATCTGTTCGTTCAAGTCCATCAAATCGCGGTAGTTGCTGTAGGCCTCGTAAAACTCGAGCATGGTGAACTCGGGATTGTGCTGCGTCGAGATGCCCTCATTCCGAAAGTTGCGGTTGATCTCATAGACGCGGTCGAATCCCGCCACCGTGAGCCGCTTCAGGTACAGCTCCGGCGCGATGCGCAGGTAGAGATCGATGTTCAATGTTTTGTGATGAGTAACAAAGGGACGCGCCGCCGCTCCTCCCGGAATCGGATGCATCATCGGCGTTTCCACTTCAATATAGCCCCGAGCGTCAAACAACCGCCGCAGCTCTTGGATGATCCGGGTACGCGTCACAAAGACCTGGCGTGACTTCTCGTTGGCGATCAGGTCCAAATACCTTTGCCGGTATCGCAGCTCGACGTCCGTCAGTCCGTGCCATTTCTCAGGTAGCGGCAAGAGCGCCTTGGAAAGCAAGGTCAGCTCTTCCACCCATATGGACAGTTCATTCGTCTTGGTGCGAAACATGTGTCCACGAACGCCCACCGAATCCCCTAGATCCAGCAAATGGAAGAGCTCAAAGCCGCGTTCCCCGACAACATCCTTCCTTACATAAATCTGAATGCGCTTCCCGGAGCCCTGGAGATGCGCGAAACCTGCCTTCCCCATCAGCCGGTAGGAAACGATACGCCCAGCGACTCGCACCTCACGCTTGTTCGCTTCCAATTCCGGCCCCGGCGTTTGGCTGTACGTGTCCAGTAGCGTTGCGGGAGTCTCTGTCCAGCGAAACTCGCGCGGAAACGGGTCGAAGCCCAACGCCTTGATTTGCTCCAGTTTCTTCTGGCGTTGCTCAAACTGGTCGCGCGGCTCAAATTGCAAGTAGGGAAATTCCTTTCTGGAGGTGACTGCACGCGAGTATAGCGGCCCGCGCCTGCGAAGAGCAAGAAATCGCCCCTACAAAGCGGCTCAAAGGCAAGTTCGCAGCCCCCACCCAATGTTCCAGGGAAAGGGGCCGCTCGCCGGCCCCGCCACCGGAAGGTAGTACTAGTATTGTATACAGCAAGAGTCAGCTAACTACTAAGTTAGATAACGAAAGAATGGTAAGAAAAATGCGCCACACCCTGTGGATTTTGCTATACTCCCCAGCTTGGGGGGTCTCGAGGTGAGCCGCATACAAGCGCTTCCCTCTGTCCAAGATGATTGGTGCGCGTGGTTGCCGCAGGAGAAGGCTCAAGTCTTCCTCGCCTACGCTCAAGAGTTGGAGACTGTTTACATGATGTTCAGTGTGGCGCTGAACGAGGCCATCGAACTGCGTCAAGCACGCATGCTCAACAAATCCTACCGGGCGATCAGCATGACCCCAGCTCTCTGCAATCGTTTGGCGAGTTGTTTAGGAGCGCTCCTGCGCGCTCTCGGCGAGCACGCCAAGCATTACGGCACCATCCCTAACACCGCCTCTCTGGATCCATCAAATTTTCACGGCCCCAGGGAGCAGCGCACTGCCAGAATGAGCGACCTGCTCAGCCGCGTCCTGCTGACTCAACGCTCTCAATTCCTCCACAAGATTGGCACGTTGAGCGAAATGGCCGGCGATATTGGCAAGGACTTTCGCCTAGCTGTCGAGAATCTTTCCAGCGGGGCTTCGATCCACCCGGAAGACGACTGGCACGTAGCGGATGCCGCGCACTACGACCTGAATACGTGCCTGCGGGAAACCATCGTTCTGTTGAAATCTTTTCTTCTTGTCCTTCCCGAGGACCACCTTGGGACATTTCAGAAGACTGTACGCTCCCAAAAGCACGCGCCTGAGCCCACGCCGCTCTCTGGTGAACGCCTTATCCGTGCTAGACGGATGGCCTCCGTCGGGGGAGAATAGCTAGTCTGCTCTCCGGCGCTACCCCGGCAACCAACTCAGGGGAATAACGTTGGGTCCCGCATATTTCTTAAGAACTGCGGGTTATAGCGAAGACAACTCCAGGAGGTATCCGGTGCATCCGAACGTGTGGATGCGCCGCTATCGGACCGTTGGCCCGAAACCGACCAAGCGATCCCAGCGAGACCCCTTCTCAGCCGCAGGTTGCGCTCACTGAGTCGGACGCTATCCGTCTGGCACAAGCCGGAAACGCCCAGGCCTTCGAGTTTATCTATGAGTTGCACGGCCGCCGCGTCTATGCCTTGTGCCTGCGCATGGTGGGTAACCCGTCTGACGCGGAAGACCTCATGCAGGAAGCATTCCTGCAGCTCTTCCGCAAGATTGGTACCTTCCGCGGCGAGTCGGCGTTCTCGACCTGGTTGCACCGGATGACGGTCAACGTGGTCCTGATGCGGCTCCGCAAGAAGTCGCTTCCCGTGGCCTCTCTCGAAGAGACCACCGAGCCGGATGAGGATACCGGCGGCCCCAGGAAGGACATCGGAGCTCCGGACTTGCGGTTGAGCGGCGCGGTCGACCGGGTCAATTTGGAACGTTCGATTGACAAGCTGCCGCCCGGTTATCGCACGGTTTTCGTCTTGCATGATGTCCAGGGCTACGAGCACAACGAGATCGCGGGCATCATGGGTTGTTCGGTTGGCAATTCGAAGTCGCAGTTGCACAAAGCGCGTACCAAATTGCGCGACCTGCTCCAAGAACAGATTCGCGAGCAGGCCCGGCAGGTACGACATGCGGCAAAGACGCAGACGGGACATGGCGATTGAGCTACAATATTCGGAGTTTCGGGGTGCACGTCCCACACGGTTTTGGGGTGCAGTTCAAGACGAAGACAGGCCCTTAGGTTTCTTCGGAAATCGAGCGGGCAGACCTGCTGTCGCCTCGTCTGACGGAGTGAACGGCCATGCTGTGTAGAGAAGTGGAAGTCGTCCTCGAACAAGAGGGTTGGACGCCTGTGCCGGAAGCGGCGCGCGCCCACCTCGCCGGATGCGGTTCCTGCCAGAACCTCGTCGAAGACCTCACCGCCATTGTCGCCACGGCACATTTGCTTCCCCCTGAAATCGAGCCCCCCGGGCGGGTGTGGACCTCGTTACGCGCGCAGCTCGAGGCGGAAGGAATTATCAAGACGCGAGCCGCCGAGCGTGACTCCTGGTGGCACGGCTTCGCCGATATGTTCCGAAGCCGCGTGATGGCCACCGCCGCGGTCGGTTTGCTGATCATCGCCGGGGTCGCTCTGCAATTGCAGCGTCCCTCGGCTCCCACCGAAGCGCGGGATCTCTATGCCGACACCGCTTCGAATCTGAACGACGACGAAGCCCAACTGATGCGTATGCAGCTTGCCGGCAACTCCGTCGTCGATGTCTCTCTGCGCCAAAATCTCGACATCGTCGACAGGTTTATCGCCGACTGCGAACAGCGCGTTAAAGAAGAGCCGCGCGACGACCTGACGCGGGAATATCTTTCTGGCGCCTACCAGCAGAAAGCGCAATTGCTGTCCGCGATGATGGAACGCGGGGGGAGCGTAAACTGACATGAGTCTCCAAACCATGGGACGCTGCATTCTTCCGGTACTCGCCGCGGGAACATTTATGTGGGGGGCACCGCACGCCGAAGCGGCCAGCCAGCGCTTCGAGAAGCATTTCGCGGTGAAGGGGCGTCCTGTCGTCTGCATCCATAACATCGGCAATGGCCGCATCGAGGTAAAATCCACCAAGAATTCCGAAGTCATTGTCGCCGGCACGCTGGCCTCTTCCAAAGTCAGTCTGGAATCCGAGAACGTCGGCGACCGCATCGACGTTTCCGCGAATATCGTCGACGTCGCCGCTCAGCCATCCGAGCTCGAAGTCAATTTTCAGCTGACGGTTCCGGAAGAGACCGAGCTCGAGCTGAAAACGCAGACCGGCCTCATCTACGTCGAGCAGGTCATGGGTGACATGACTCTTCAGAGCGTCGCCGGCGACGTGCACCTGAAGGAAGTTTCCGGCTACATCGTCGTTAGGACTACCAACGGTTCCCTGGTTTGCTCGCAGTGCGCCGGCAAACTCGACTTCAATTCCGTCAGCGGCAGTGCCCAACTATTGCAGCCGGGGCTCACCAATGTGACCCTGTTCACCACGTCCGGGAACATTCTCTTCGACGGCGATTTCATCCGCACGGGGATCTACACAATGCGCAGCGGAAAAGGAACCGTCGAGGTTCACTTCTCCGGGAACGATTCCTTCGATCTGAACGCGCAAACCGCCACCGGCACCGTCGACAATCAGGCCGAAGCCTACTTGAAGCCTGACTCGCACGGCGTGAAGCACATGGCTTCCAAGTTCACCAAGGGCCTCTTCGGCACGGTGGGCAGCGGCCTGGCCAAAGTCGAACTGTCTTCCTACAGTGGTACAATCCGCATATTGAAGCGCGACTAGTCGACGTCAAAGCTCGCGCTCTAGAGAGTCGGGGCGTTCTCACCCTGAGGTTCGAGAGAGCTCCGGCGCAAAAATGCTTTCTTGGGGCCCAATCCCCAAAGAATGTCCGGGCATTTTTCCGCAACCTTTTCAACCGCAGCACAGGATTGAAAACATAGCCGAATGACGCAGCCTCTCATCTCCCGTGCCTCCCAGCCGCGAGTACAAGTACTATGCCTCGCTGGCTTCATGGGTTCTGGCAAGACCACCATCGGCACGCTGCTCGCCCGGCAACTCGCCTGGCGGTTCGTTGACCTCGACGATCGCATCGAAGCCGCTGCCGGCCTTCGCATCCCGGAAATCTTCGAGCGTCTCGGCGAACCGGCGTTCCGGCAGATCGAAGCGGACCAACTCCGCGCCGCGCTTGGCCGCGTCCTGGAGTTGAAAGAATCCGCCGTGCTTGCACTGGGCGGCGGCACCTACGCGCAGACCGGCGCTCCCGAATTTCTCCGCGCTGCCAATGTTCCCGTGGTCTGGCTCGATTCGCCCGTCGAAGTCCTGCTAGCCCGCTGCATGACCATGACTGGCCGGCCTCTCTTCCGCGACGAGCGGAGCTTTCGGGCGCTCCACGCACAGCGTCTGCCCTCCTACCAACAGGCCGACCACCGTGTCGATAGTTCCGGCGATCCGGCCCGTGTGGTCGCCGAAATCCTCGGCCGTGGAATCATTTCCACCGGTGGCAACGAAGCCCACCTCGTAGTCGAAAACCCGAATCCCTAAGTTCTCAACCAGCACTCGCCCGGTCATTTTTGCACTTGTCTCGCACTTCTCTTGCACTCCTCTTGCATTTGTCTTGCACTTGTCCCGCACCTGTAGGGGCGCAGCACCGCTGCGCCCTCTCTTTGCGTCTTGGCTCCCAACTTCGCAAATTCTCGCTCACCCGCGTCAAGAAATCCCGTTCCTGCGAAAAAATGCCCGGTGTCATTCTGAACGCATCCAACGAGGATCCGCGCTGACCTCACCGTCATGTGTGGCACACTCGGATCGTTGGAAAGCCTTTGACTCAGCCGGAAAGCGATCGATGAACAACCGCATGAGCGCTGGAAAACAAGCGAAACATTTTTGCGTCCTGATGGCGAGCCTTTTCGTGTGTTTTACCCTCACGCTCGCAGCCCAGAAGAAAGGCGCGGCCTCGACCGCTGCTGCTGTCTTCGCTCAGGACAAGGGAAAGTTCACCATTCAACTGAACGGCCGCACCGTTGGCCATGAAGAGTTTGAGATTTCTCCCGCCGGTGGAGGCTGGACGGCCCGCGGCACGACCGACATCACGCCTCCCGATTCCACCGCCACGCGTGTCTCGGGAACGCTCACCCTGCAGCCCGATGGCACGCCCATCAGCTACGAATGGACCTCGCAAGCCGAAAAAACAAACGGCGCCCACATTTTGTTCGCAAACGGCGTCGCCAAGATTACTCTCGAGATGCAAGGCGCGCGCCCATTCGAGCAGGATATGAGCTTCGGCTCGCCGCTCATCGCCGTTCTCGACAACAATCTCTACTATCAGTACGCCGTGCTCGCCCGCGTTTATGACTGGTCCAAGGGCGGCACGCAAAATCTGCCCGTGCTGATCCCGCAGGAATTGACGCCCGGAACGATCGCTATCGAATCCGCCGGCTCGCTCACGGCCGGAGGCAAGTCCTACGACGGCCTCCGGGTGGTCACTTCCGATCTTGAAGTCGTGTTGTATCTCGATTCCAATCACCGCCTCATGCGCCTGGAAGTTCCCTCCGCCAAAGTCTCCATCGTCCGCGACTAAACGCAGCCTGCCCCTATTTACGGATAAGGCTCTTAAACAAGCATTTGAATTGCTGCCCTGTACGTCATTCCTTAATATTGTTAGGCAGTAGCCTTTTTCTTGCGTCAGGCCATGAAACAAGAAATTCCTACCCCTACAGCGCCTGACTTTCAGGCGCTATTCCAGTCGGCGCCCGGGTTGTATCTCGTCCTCGCTCCAGACCTCGCGATTGTCGCGGCCAGCGACGCCTACCTTCGCGCCACCATGACCACGCGGGAACAGCTCTTGGGCCGCGGCATCTTCGATGCCTTCCCCGACAATCCCGACGATCCCTTGGCTACAGGTACGCGCAATCTGCGAACCTCACTGGAGCGCGTTCTTCAAGACAAGGTGCCCGACTCCATGGCGGTCCAGAAATACGACATCCGCAGGCCGGACTCAGAAGGCGGGGGGTTTGAAGAACGGTACTGGAGTCCCGTCAATTCACCGGTTTTGGACGCGGATGGAGAGATTACGTACATCATCCATCGCGTCGAGGACGTGACCGAATTCGTGCGCCTTAAACAACAAAGGCTGGCCGAGGAAAAGTTAACCGAGGAACTTCGCACCCACGCGGGGCAAATGGAGGCCGAAATTTACCTGCGCGCGTCGCAGGTACAAGAAGCAAACCGCCGCCTGGAAACCGTGAACCAGGAACTCCTTCGCGCGAAGAATGAAGCCGAACGCGGCAGCAGGTTCAAGGATCAATTCCTCTCTACCATGAGCCACGAGCTGCGCACGCCGCTCAACGCGGTCCTGGGTTTCTCCGACCTGCTCGCCGATGAGCGCTACGGTCCTTTAACCGACCGCCAGCGCCGTTACATCGGCCACATCCACACCGGCGGCAAGCACCTGTTAAGCCTCATCAGTGACATTCTGGACTTGTCCAAAATCGAGGCGGGCCGCCTGGAGTTGGCCATCGAAAGCCTGCGCGTTGAAACTGTATTGGGCGAGGTCCTCAGCGTCATGCGGCCGTTGGCGGACAAAAAATCCCAGCAACTGACGACAAGGGCTGCGGCCGACGCAGCTGTTCGCGCCGATTCCACCAGGCTCAAGCAAGTGTTGATGAACCTCCTCGGCAATGCGATCAAATTTACTCCGGACGGCGGCGCCATCGAAGTATCCGCCAGAGCAGAGGCCGGGCTTGTTCGCGTGGAAGTGCGCGACAATGGGCCGGGTATTCCTCTCGAGGAGCAAAAACGCATCTTCGAAGCGTTCTATCGGCTTCGCGAATCGGGAAAGAAAACCGAAGGCACCGGCCTCGGTCTGGCCATCACCCATAGATTGGTTGAGCTCCACGGAAGTGAGCTGCGCATCGAGAGCCAGGTGGGCCAAGGCAGTTGCTTCTATTTTTCCTTGCCCGCCGCCTCGGGAGCCATGGAGCCTCTTGTCCGCCGAACTGACGCAGCCGAGCGATCCGCGGGTTCCCAGCGAATTCTCGTGATCGAAGACGAGCGGACCGCGGCACAGCTCATCGAGTCGCTGCTGATTTCCGCGGGCTACGAAGTCGTGATCTGCGACGCTCCCCGAAATGCCCTGGAGACTGCGGCGGAGCTCCAGCCCAGCGCCATCACTCTCGATATCGTGATGAAACCCAAGAACGGCTGGGAGGTTTTGACGGAGTTGAAGCGCGATGCGCGTACAGCGCAGATTCCCTTGATCATCGTCTCTATCGTCGATCAGCCGGCCATGGGGGCCTTGCTCGGCGCCGATGAATACTTGGTCAAGCCAGTGGGAAAGGCCGCGCTCTTGGCCGCTGTCGACCGATGCACGGGAGGTGGCCCCGCAACGTCGCCCATGAGGCCTGTCCTGGTCGTTGAGGACGACACTCCAACGCGTGAATTCATTGCGGATATACTGACGTCCCGAGGATACGCGGTCGCCACTGCCGCGGACGGCTACGAGGCTCGCGCACAGGTAGCCGCTTCACTGCCGGAGCTCGTGATCCTCGACTTGGTGCTGCCGAAAGTGAGCGGTTTCGAACTGCTTGCGGAATGGCGCGCTAGTTCTCGCACTGCCGATCTTCCTATATTCGTGCTAACCAGCAAGGATTTAACACAAGAAGAAATCAAGTACCTTAGCACCCAAACGGAATCACTCCTTCACAAACAGCAACCCTGGCAGGAGGCGCTGCTTCAACACGTGCAGCGCGTCACTGTTCCCGGAGCCCCGGAAAGAGCCTGATGACTCGCATCCTGGTTGTGGAAGACAATCAGCCCAATCGCGAGCTTTTGTGTGACTGGCTTGAAGGGGAAGGCCACGAAGTCCATAGCGCGGAGAATCTCCAGGCCGCCACCTACGCCCTGGAGCAACAAAAGCCCGATGCCGTCCTGCTCGACGTCCAATTGGGCGACGAGGACGGGCTCTCTCTTGCCTCCTGGATACGGCTGCAACCCAAACTCTGCCGCATTCCGGTCATCGCCGTGACCGCTCACGCCCTGGTCGCCGAGCAGGAGAGCTTTCTCCAGGCAGGTTGCAACGCCTGCATCTCTAAGCCGGTGAGTTTCAAACTACTTCGTGAAGAACTCGAACGCTGGCTGCAAGCTCGCCCCAACCTGCCGTCCAGTGGCTGAAAGAAAAACGCGGCGTGATCGGAACGATCACGCCGCGCCCCAGTTGTGCTCTGGTAGAAAAAAACCTATCGCGCCAATGGCCGCTGAAATACAGGTGCGCCCGGGCGCCGCAGCGTATAGCCCTGCGGATTGCCATGGGCGTGCGTCAACGCATGCCCATTCGAATGGCCTGGCTGGCTGATGTGGCCATTGCCATTCCCCGACGCGGGCTGCGGTAGCCGCGCGGGATTACCGATAGGGCGGAGAGTGGCCGGAATCGCGCTGACGTGGTCACTGATCGCCTGCAGCCTCTTCAGAATGGATTGCCATTGTTCCCAATCCAACTGCCGCAGGAACGGCCGCAATCCCTGAATGAAGGGATCCTCCAGCAGTGCTTCGCCGTCGGATTCCGGAATGAAGAAGCGGTTCAAGCCTACGTTGAGCGCCTCGGAGATTTTCTCCAGCGTACCGAGGCTCGGCGTCATCTGCCCGCTCTCGATCCGCGACAGATACGACCGCGACACCTTCGAGCGCGACTGCAACTGGCTCTGCGTCATCGCCCGCGATTCGCGCAACTGCCGGATGCGCTGGCCGATGTTCTCGACCGTCTCGCGGTTGGCGAATTTTTCGGGCGTAGCTTCAGCCCCTGCCTCCTCCGCGGGTGCCGGTGGAGGAATCAGGAACTCCAAACGCTGAGGCAAGGCGCGTACGCAACGCCGGCAATTGCCGGTGCGTGTCCGGTATTGGACTAGACCACAGGTCTTGCAGCGAATGACTTCCCTATCCAACTCCAATGAATTCATCGTCTCTTTTTCTAGTTGTAGCGACACCGATACTCCTCGTTGGCTTTGTCCGGCGTGCGGATAGGAGAGGAACGTCGGAACGTACTTCGGGGGGGAAGGCAGTTACTGGCGCGACGGGGAGTATCTTTCACTCACCTATTTTCTGTCAAGAGTATTTTTAAACTTTTTTTAAGGCTCGCTTCCGCGCTTCTCCCGTTTTACGCCCTGTTTTCGCCTGTTCTTCCGGACAGGTCTCTTCTCGCGTTCGGGTCTTGCTTCTCCGCCGCCGACCCGCGCTGCGCATGATTTCGCGCTTTCATCCCGGCCTCCTCCACATTGGCGGTCGCGCACCGCCGCCTTTGCGATAAGCTACCCTTCTTTCGGGAGACCCGCATGCCCACACGCGACGACGCCTGGAAACTTCTCCGCGAATACACGCAGTCCGAGAGTCTGCGCAAGCACATGCTCGCCGTGGAAGCCTGCGTCCGCGCCTACGCTCGCAAGAACGCGGGCGCACCCGACCAAGACCTCTGGAGCATCGCCGCTCTGCTCCACGATTTCGACTACGAGCGCTGGCCCAACCACGAACACGCCGCGGACCAAGGGCATCCCGCCGAAGGCGCGAAAATTCTCCGCGAGCAAGGCTACTCCGAGGAAATCGTCCGCGCCATTCTCTCCCACGCCGACTATTCCGGCGTCGCTCGCCAATCGCCGCTCGAGCACACTCTCTTCGCCTGCGACGAGCTCGCCGGCTTTCTCACCGCCTGCACCTACGTCCGCCCCTCGAAAAGCATTCTCGATTTGGAAGTCGATTCCGTGAAGAAACGCCTGAAAGACAAAGCCTTCGCTCGCGGCGTCTCTCGCGACGACGTCCGCAAAGGCGCCGAAGAACTCGGCATTCCCCTCGAAGAGCACATCGCCTTCTGCATCGCCGCCATGCGCGAGAACGCCGACGCCCTCGGCCTGCGCGGCAACATCGGCACCCAGGCCGCATCCTAGCAGCTTGCGCAAAAAAGCAAACTTGTCATTCCGAGGGCATCCGATAAGGATGCCCGAAGAATCTCAACTTCAACCATTGCCGCCACTCAATGTTTGTACGCTTCGCCAGACAAACTTCAAATGCCTCGTCCAAATCAGTTTTTCCGCAGCCTGCTAAGGCGCAGCGACACGCCAAAAATCCCGCACAAATACCTACAATTCCCGCACCCTGCCTCCCCGCGCCCTTTCCCTCAAAATGTCGTAGAATACGCCCATGGCAAAGAAGGACAACGACGCCCTCCGCGTAACCTGCCCCTGCTGCCAAGCAAAACTCACCGTGGACGCAGCGCTGGGCGTAGTGCTCTCCCACGAAGCGCCCCCCAAGGCCGGTCCCAATGTCGACCTCACCGACGCCGCAGGCATCTTGGCCGAGCAGAATCGTCAGCGCGAAGACAAGTTCCGCGACTCCTGGTTCCAGGAATCAAACAAGGAAGACATCCTCGCCAAGAAGTTCGAAGAAGCCATGAAGAAAGCCAAAGACGCCCCCGCCGGCAAGCCCATCCGCGACTTCGACCTCGACTAGTTCCCACCTGCCCCGGCCTTCTGTCCCCTTCGGTTTCTCTCTCCCTCGACCTCTGTGTCCTCTGTGCCTCTGCGGTCAATCCCTCCGTCTTTTTCTTTTCCCCCTCCTCCCGCGCTAAACTGCTACCGCCAATGCCCCACCGCAAACTCTTCCGCTTAAAACTCCCCACGCAAACCCTCCTTCTCGGCAAGCGCACCCTGATCATGGGCGTCCTCAACGTCACCCCCGACAGCTTTTCCGACGGCGGCAAATTCTTCCGTGCGCACCGCGCCGTTGAGCACGCTCTTTCCATGCAGCGCGCCGGCGCCGATCTAATCGACATTGGCGCCGAGTCAACTCGCCCCGGATCAGCCGGTACCACGACCCCTGAAGAATTGCGCCGGCTCTTGCCCGTCCTCCAAGCCTTGCGCGGCAAACTCAAAATCCCCATCTCCATCGACACGCGCAACGCCGCCGTCGCCGAAATCGCTCTCGGCGCAGGCGCAGCCATCATCAACGACGTCTCCGGACTGAAGCACGACCCCCGCATCGCCGAAGTCGCCGCGCGCCACCGCGTTCCTTTGATCCTCATGCACATGCGCGGCGAGCCCCGCACGATGCAAGAGACTCCCTTCGCTCGCGACGTCATGAAAGACGTCACCCAAGGCCTCCGCGCCTCGATCGAAAAAGCTCGAAACGCAGGCGTCCTAAAATCCCAGATCGTCATCGATCCCGGCATCGGTTTCGGCAAGAGCTTCCAGCAAAATTACGAACTGCTCGACAAGCTGCCGGAACTCGCCAAACTGGGCTATCCCCTGCTGGTCGGCACTTCCCGCAAAGGCTTTCTCGGCGCAACGCTTGCCCTAATCAAGAAAGGCCGCACCGGCAACGCCAAGCCCGCACCACCCGAAGACCGCATCTGGGCCACGGCCGCAACCGTCACCGCCAGCATCCTCCGCGGCGCCCACATCGTCCGCGTCCACGACGTCCCCGAAATGGTCCAAGTTGCCCGCGTCGCCGACTGCCTTCTCGCGTCCGCCAAATGACCATGATGTTTTTTTCTGGCGTGCCCCGCAAATCTCGGCTACACTGCTGCCTTCGGAAATTCTGCGTTGCGCGTCTGCGTTCGCCGCAACTGCGAGTAACGAAAATGAAGATCGTCATCGTACGAACCTCCGTAATTCTCTAATCCGCACCCACGCGGATCTTCTCGTCTCGAAGTTTAATTTCTGAACCGCGCATTGCGCCTGATCTTCAGCCGCTTTCGTGCAGAAACGCATGGGTCTTCATGGAAACGCAGGAAGTTACGCTCGCGCCGCGGCCCATCCCTATCTGGGACTCCATCCGTGAAGCGCTCCGCGGCTCGCACCAGGACTTCACCACGGGCAGCCTGAACCGCGCCATTCTTCTCCTGGCCATCCCGATGGTCCTGGAAATGGTGCTGGAATCGCTCTTCGCCGTCGTCGACGTTTTCTGGGTCGGGCGTCTCGGTGCCGACGCCGTCGCCACCGTCGGCCTCACCGAGTCGCTGCTCAGCCTCGTCTTCGCCGTGGGCTTGGGCCTGAGCCTCTCCACCACCGCCATGGTCGCGCGCCGCATCGGCGAAAAAGATCCCGCCGGAGCCGCCGTCGCCGGTGTCCAAGCCATCGCCATCGGGCTGGCGGTTTCCGCGCTCGTCGGTGTGCCGTGCGTGTTCTACGCGCCCCATCTGCTGAAATTGATGGGCGCATCTTCGCAAATCGTCGCCGGCGGCGGCGGTTACGCTCGCATTGCGCTCGGCGGCAGCGGCGCCATCATGCTGCTCTTTCTCAACAACGCCATCTTCCGCGGCGCCGGTGATGCCGCTATCGCCATGCGCCTCCTGTGGGTCTCCAATATCATCAATCTCATCCTCGACCCATGTCTGATCTTCGGCTGGGGACCCTTTCCAAAACTCGGCGTCACCGGCGCAGCCCTGGCCACCCTCACCGGCCGCAGCATCGGCGTCCTCTACCAGTTCTATCGACTCCTCCGCGGCACCGAGCGCATACACATTCTCCGCGGCCAGATTCGCATCCACCTCGACGTCTTGCTGCGCCTGCTTCGCGTCTCCCTGACCGGCATCCTCCAATTCGCCATCGCCCATACCAGTTGGATCGGCCTCGTCCGCATCGTCAGCATCTTTGGCTCCGCGGCTCTTGCCGGCTACACCATCGCCATCCGCATCGTCATCTTCATCATCTTGCCGTCCTGGGGGCTCAGTAACGCCGCCGCCACCCTCGTCGGCCAAAATCTCGGCGCCAAGCAGCCCGAGCGCGCCGCAACTTCCGTCTGGCGCACCGGCTTCTACAACATGCTCTTCCTGGGCGCCATCGGGCTCATCTTTATGATTTTCGCCGAGCCCGTCGTGCGCCTCTTCACCCACGACCCGCTCGTCGTGCCGCTGGCCGCCTCGTGCCTACGCATCCTCAGCTACGGCAACATCGGCTACGCCTACGGCATGGTGATGCTCCAAGCCTTCAACGGCGCAGGCGACACACTCACACCGACGATCGTGAATCTCTTCGGCTTCTGGTTCCTGGAGATTCCCCTGGCCTACGGCCTGGCGATTCCCGCCGGCCTACGTTCCAACGGCGTCTTCATCTCCATCGTCGTCGCCGAGGCCGCCATCGCCGTCGCCGGCGTCCTCCTATTCCGCCAAGGCCGCTGGAAGCGCCAGCAAATCTAATCACCCGGTCCTCGGTCCTCAATCACCAATCATCAATCCTAATCGTCAATCCTTGTAGGGGCGCAGCACCGCTGCGCCCTTTCTCGGCAAGGCCCCCAACGCGAAGCCTCCCTCTTGTCGTTTGCCGCCCTCCTGCCGTTTGTACGGGCGGGGCTAAGCCCTGCCCTGGCAGGTCCTCGCGCCTTGCGCTCTTCCTGTGGCACAGGCATTCCTGTGTTCCGACGACCACTCGCCTCCCGACCCCCATCAACACCGCCGGACCAACCATCGGACCAGTCACAGTTTGCAAACTGGCTGCCCCTTTCATCGATCCCCTGCCACAGGCCCTCGCCCCGCGTTACAATCACCTCAGCCGTACTTCAAACGCCAAGGCGAAATCGCAAGATGTCTTCTTCTCTCTGCGTCATGAAATTCGGCGGCACTTCCGTCGGCGACGCCGCCTGTGTCCGCCGCGCCGCCGCCATCGTTAAATCCGCCGCCGCGCAAGGCCCCGTCGTGGTCGTCGTTTCGGCAATGAGCGGCGTCACCAATCGCCTGATCCAAGCCGCTCATCGCGCCGAAGCCGGCGAACAAGACTCCCTGCCCGCACTCATCACCGAACTCGGCCGCCAGCACACCACCGCTCTCGAAGCCCTGGTCCACGACCCACAAAAGCGCGCTCCCATCGCCTCCGCTTGTCAACAAGTCCTCGACGAACTGGATCGCCTCCTCCGCGGCACCTCGCTCCTCCGCGAGCTGACGCCCCGCGCGCTCGACGCCATCTCCGGCGTTGGCGAGCGCCTCTCCGCTCCCCTCGTCGCAGGCGCAATCGGCGAGCTCGGCGTGCCCAGCGTCGCCGTCTCTGCCACTGAGGTCATCGTCACCGACCCCCATCATGGCCGCGCCGAGCCACTGATGGCTCCCACCCGAAATCGCGCCCAAGCCCGCCTCCGTCCGCTGCTCGACCAAGGCATCGTCCCCGTCGTTACCGGCTTCATCGCCGCCACACCCGACGGCATCCAGACCACGCTCGGGCGTGGCGGCTCCGATTATTCTGCCACCATCCTGGGCGCCGCTCTCGACGCGCATGAAACCGTCATCTGGACCGATGTCGAT
The DNA here is from genome assembly GCA_963735525.1 of uncultured Acidobacteriota bacterium. Classification (GTDB taxonomy): domain Bacteria; phylum Acidobacteriota; class Terriglobia; order Acidiferrales; family UBA7541; genus Acidiferrum. The sequence continues at coordinate 279,675 of CAVTLQ010000012.1, forward strand.
GGCGTGAAGACCGCCGACCCCCGCCTCGTTCCCGAAGCCCGCACCATTCCCGAAATCTCTTACAACGAGGCCGCCGAGTTGGCTTACTTCGGCGCGAAAGTTTTGCACCCGAACACTCTGCGCCCAGTCACCGCCGCAGGCGTTCCCGTCTGGATTCGCAACAGCTTTGCCCCCGAAAAGCCCGGCACGAAAATCACCGCCGAAGGCCTGCCCACCGGCGGAGGCGTCAAAGCCCTCACCGCCATTCGCGACGTCACCCTGATCACCGTCGGCGGCCCCGGCATCGTCGGCCTTCCCGACGTCTTAGCCCGCTCCTTCGCTGCCACGTCCGAAACACGCACCAACGTTTTCCTGGTCTCGCAATCCTCTTCGCAGAACGACATCTGCTTCGTCATCGCCAGCGCCGACGAAAAGCGCGCTCTGAAAGCCCTCCGCGACGCTTTCGCCCCGGAAATCGCCGAGCAAACCGTCGAGCACGTCACCGCCAATCCCGACATCGCCATCGTCGCCGTCGTCGGCGAAAACATGCGCGGCATACCCGGCGTCGCCGGCCGCACCTTCACCGCCCTCGGCCGCGAAAACGTCAACATCATGGCCATCGCCCAAGGCTCCTCCGAATACAACATCTCGCTGGTAGTCCAGGAAAGCTCCATGCAACGCGCCCTCACCGCCCTGCACACCGAATTCCGCCTCCACGAATCTCTCTCCTCAGCCGAAGCCCCAACCCTAGCGACCAAATCCTAGACCGATCAACCGTAGGGGCGCAGCATGCTGCGCCCCATCTCGGCAAGTTGTACCGCGCTTGGAGCCCCTGCCCCGCCCGGCAACGCGCATCCGACAACGCAATATCCATGTAGCGTGCCGCTTTCCGAAGCGGGCGTCTTCTGCCGCATCAGCTAGTCTGGTTGCATGGAGAATCTCAGTCCACCGTTGACGATTGTCATTTTGAGGGCATCCGACTTGCCCAGAGCGCATAGCGCGAAGAGCAAGGACGCGCGAAGAATCTCAACGTACAGCAAAAGCAAAGAATGGGTCGTCGAGTTTGCTGGTTCACCGAAACATCAGGCAGGCCCGCTACTGCTTCGCTATCAACTCAAACACCGGATAGTTCCCCGCAATCTCCCGAAACTTTTCTACTTGCGAACCCGGCGCCACCGGAAAAAACTTCTTCACCGCGCTCGCGTAGCGGTCCAGGTACTCCTTCAATAGCTCCGGCTTCTGCTCGTCAGCAATCGGCCGCAACCCAAACCGTTGCCGTTTGCTCCCGCGCTTTAGAGTGATCTCTCCCACCGCTTCCGCATTCCGCACCCATTGCGTGCGCCCTCGTGGCGCCACCAGAACTTGCTTCCCGCCAACCTCCATCAAATTCACCGGCGTCGAGAAAATCCGACCTGTCTTCCGCCCCTTCACCTGCAGCAAATAGATGAACTCGGGGCCAATTCCCAGCCCCGCCAAAAATCCCATGGCCTGATTGAAAAACGCTTCCAGCGCGCTCGGCTTCTGAAACTCTGTCGTTTGTGCAATGCTCATATCAAGATTCTAGCAAACCGCTCGAGCTACCCGCTGCCCTTTAAGTCTCGAAAACGGCCCTGTCGCCGATCTGTATTCCAAATTGGAACAAGTTCCCGAACTGGGAAACTCCGATGTGGACGAAGAAATACCGAATCCTTGCAACTTACTGAAAATGCAATGTCGACAGACATTCCATTTTGGGAAATTGCGGAAACACATATGTGGATCCGTTTCACAGTGATGTATCAAGCGAAATCCACCGCACTCAGCCAGACTCTCGGTCAGTGCCAAAGACTTGTCGTGTGCACCTGTTGCTTCGGAGCTGTCGCCTCATTATTTCTCTACACTCTTCGTTTGTGCTCAGCCACCTTCACCCTACAACTTTTTCTCTTTTGCCTGCTAAGCGCACCCGCTTCATCGCTTGTAGCTAATATCGGTGCGCGATCGGTCAAAGAATAGATGTAAGAGAGGGCGGGTCGACTTGCCCCTCACCCCACGGATCAGAAACGGCTCGGCGTCGCAGACCTCACTACAATTCCAGTAGGCCTGTCTTTTTTGTTTCCACGGCCACCCGTTACTCTCTTTCCGCTATACTTCCGTGCGCTCGATCACCAGCAACTCGTCCGTTTGGCGATTCCTACTTCGAGGTGCAGCTTGATGCGGCTCGGCCTTCTTTTCGTTACTTCCTTACCTATTTGCTTCCTTACTTCGCCTTCTTCCGCTCAGTTGCCGCCAGCCAGCCCCGACCCCCTCGCAAAACAGTCCGCCGCCACTCAGGCCTGCTCCGTCACCGAAGCCTCCTGCGCCGCCGCCGCCGCCAAAATCCTGCCGCAAGTCATGGGGCCCTCGCCGATGGAGGAAAACCTGCGCCGCCTTACCGACGAAATCGGCGGCCGCGTCACCGGCTCCCTCGAAATGGCCAAAGCCGTCGAGTGGGCCGTGGCCGCCTTCCGCGCCGCCGGCGTGGACGTTCACACCGAAAAATACAAGCTGCCCGTCACTTGGAGCGAAGGCGACACGCGTTTGGAGCTTCTCGGCCCGGAAAAATTCCTCGTGCGCCTCGTCGCCGAGGGCTGGTCGCCGTCAACACCGCCGGCCGGGATCGAAGCCAATCTCATCGACGTCGGTCCCGGCGCAGAAGAAGATTTCGCGCGAGCGGGCAACTCGGTCAAGGGCGCCATCCTCCTCGTCTCCACCGAAATCGGTTCCACCTGGGCTGATCTCTTCAACGAGTACGCGTTGCCACCGGCCATCATTGAGCGCGCGGTGAAAGGCGGCGCTGCCGCCATTCTCTGGATGGGAGCGCGCGAGCGCCTGCTTTTGTACCGGCACACCAACACGGGCGAAGATCAGCTCGACGTGATTCCCCAGGCCATGGTCGCCCGCGAAGATGCCTTGCGTTTGGCCCGCGCCATCGCCGTCTCTCCAGGCAAACTGCGCGTGCGCTTTACCATGCCCAACAAGATCGGCGGCCCCGTCGATCAATTCAATGTCATCGGCGAAATTCGCGGCTACGAAAAGCCCGACGAAGCGGTGCTCCTCGGCGCGCATCTCGACTCTTGGGAGCTCGGCACCGGCGCGCTCGACGATGGTTGCAACGCCGCGCTGGTGATCGAAGCCGCGCGCGCCATCAAAGCCACCGGCCTGGTGCCCCGTCGCACCATTCGCTTCGCGCTCTTCAGCGGCGAAGAGCAAAGGATGTTCGGCTCCTGGCAGTACGTCATCGCCCACCGCGCGGAGCTGGACAAGATTCGCGGCGTGATTGTATACGACTCTGGCATCGGCCGCGTGAGCGGCTATTCTCTCAGCGGCCGCCGCGACATTCGAGACGCTCTACAGGAGATTCTCAAGCCCCTCGGCTCCTGGGATGTGAATCACCATTCGCTCGATGGCGATATCGGAACGGATAACTGGGATTTTCTCCTCGAAGGCGTGCCCACGATGGTCGCGAATCAGGACGAAGCAAATTATCTGCCGAACTATCACGCCGCTTCCGACACCTTCGACAAAGTGGACATTCGCGAGCTGAAAATCAACACCGCCATCGCGGCGGTCACGGCTTGGGGAGTCGCTGATCGCGCCGAGCCGCTCGGCAAGCGCCTCTCGCGCGCTGAAATCGAGGAACAGCTGCGCGACACCGGGCTCGATGAAAAGATGAAGCAGCAAGGCTACTGGGATCTCTGGCAGAACGGCACGCATGGACGAAAACCGTAGCTACACTTGCGCAATCCAACGAAGACAGAGAAGGCGAGGGCACGCACCATCGCTTCATTCGCAGCATCAAATCTTTTGCGTGCTGCGACCCGGTATACTGGTACGGTGACTCCATCGAACAGTTCATCCCAGGAAATCACGCCCGGCGAAACTCGCACGCGCATTCTGGGAATAGACTATGGCCGCGCGCGCATCGGGCTCGCCGTCGCGGACGCACTCACAGCTCTCGCCCGCCCGCTGGATACGCTTGAGCGCATCAACCGCAACGAGGATATGCGCCGGCTGCGGGAAATCGTGCGAGCCCACGGCGTGAAGCAAATCGTTGTAGGTTTGCCGCTGCGACTCGATGGCACCCGCGGCGAAATGGCTGAAGAGGCTTCGCGTTTCGCCGAGCGCGTCCGAAAGCAGCTCGGCGTTCCCGTGGAAATGATGGACGAACGCCTGACGAGCTGGGAAGCGGAGCGCTTGCTCGAGGAACAAGCTGGAAGAGTGTTCCACGACAGCGCGAAGGGTGCGCACGGAAAACGCAAGCAAGCGCCGCCCCGATCCTCGGTGGACGCGGTCGCGGCCGCGGTGATCCTCAAGGAATATTTGGAGCAGCAGCAAGCGGCAAAGGAGAGCGAGTAAATTCCATGAGCGCGACGCCGAGGGGCCTGGTGCTAACGGGCATGACGAAGAGGCGAGGCCGAATTTGAAAACTGCAGTCCTATGGGTTCTGGTGCTGTTGGTAGCGGCCGCAGGTGTCGCCGCCTGGTTCTGGATCGGCCTCCAGCGGCCGTACCGCGCGTTCCCGGCAGAAGGCGTGTTCGTCGATCTGCCGCATGGAGCGTCGGGCCGCACGGTGGCGCGCCTCCTGCAGCAGAACGGCGTGATCCGAAGCGCGTTTGTGTTCGGGATCTATACGCGGCGGCATCCCAAGCGCCACTTGCAGGCCGGCGAATATTTCTTCGATCACCCCATCACTGGACACGATGTATTCTGGCAGATCGCCGACGGCCACATCTACGAGCAGCCGTTCACGGTGCGCGAAGGCGAAACAATTTTCGATATCGCGCGCGATTTGGAAGCGGGAAAGTTCATGAGCGCGAGCGAATTCTTGAAGGCGGCGCAAAATCCCGAATTGATTCATGATATGGCGCCGAATGCGAAAACTTTGGAAGGTTTCCTGTATCCTGCCACGTACAATTTGCCGCGCCATCCGGTGGCCATCGAATTGACGGCGGAAATGGTCAAGAAATTCAAGGAAGAATGGAATCGCATCGCCTCCGCGGCTCCAATCGCGCAGGGCAACGGGCTCGCCGGGCAGGTGGTTACCTTGGCGTCGCTTGTGGAGCGCGAAACGCCAAAGCCGGACGAGAGGCCCGTGGTTGCCGGTGTGTTTGAAAACCGGCTCAGCAAGAATATGCGGCTGCAGTGCGACCCCACCGTGATTTACGCGCTGGAGCAGATTGGGCAGTACAAAGGCACGCTGACCGGCGAAGACCTGCATTTCGATTCTCCCTATAACACCTACGAACATGGGGGCCTTCCGCCGGGGCCCATTGGAAATCCCGGAGAAACCTCGCTGCGCGCCGCGATGACTCCGGCAAAAACCTCCTTTCTCTATTTTGTGGCCAACACCCAGGGCGGGCACTTTTTTGCGGCCACGCTGGAAGAACACAATCATAATGTGACCATGTACCGGCGCCTGCTGGCCGGATTGCCGGCGGAGCCGCCACCACCACCGCCGCCGGTCGCCAAGAAATCCCAGGCCAAACACCGCCGAGGCGCGGTCCGATGAATGAATCGCTACGCACGAAGAAAGAGTTGATTCTGGAGGTCGCGCGAGAGATCGGCGCACAGAGGTTCACGCTCGCGGAGATCGACCAGTTGCGCCGCCGGTTAATCGCCGAGCATGGCGAGGAGGGCAAGACCGGAAACGACTACATCGCCGACGTATTGAAGAACGCGGGGCTGAAGGTCGCCCTGACCTTGCAAGAAGAAGCCGAAGAGCAATACGAAGAAGAGTTTGAGGATCTGCTGCACTTCAAGACGCTGGAAGACGCCGAAGTCAGCATCATGCGCCTGGATGAATTGATGCGGAAGTTTCAAACGCACGGCGAGCACGCCGCCGTCGAGCGCGTCTTGAACGTGGCGCGGCTCGGCAAACGCCGAGCGGAAATGATCGCGCGGAATCCCAAGGTCGAGCCGCCCAAGCGCGCCGAAAAGGAAGAGATTGCCAATTGGTTCCGCATCTGGCTGGAAACGCCGGACGTTTTTTTCGATTGGCTCGACGTCCGCAAACAATCGGCGGAGTTTCGAGCGCAATTCCCGCAAGCGGAGCTGGACGAATGAGCACAGCGGGCAATGCGCCGGTGAGTGGCGGGCCGTTGGAGCTGCCGCCGTTTTCCCTGGATGTGGAATCGCTCGATCTTGGCGCGGACACAACGGCGGTGGGACTCGAGCTGCTGGAAACCGAAAACCGCGAACCCGTAAAGGGCAGCGAAGCGGCGGCGATCTGGGCGACGGTTTTCCCTGCTCTGGCAGCCAGCGAAGCCTTCGTACTCGATTTTTTCAGCCACATCGACCGCGTCCGCGATTTCTGCAACAGAAACGAGATTCATTTTCGGGAAGCGGCCGAGCGCTGCCTGGTGCTTCGGCAGCCGACGGAAGCGCAGCTGGAGCACCTGTTCGCCCGGTTCGAGGGCGAAACCTTCGGCGTGCGCGCCGGCGTGGCAGCCGAGGCTCCCGACCCCGCGCTGGAAAAGCAGCTTTCGCACCACGGCCTGGACGCCTACCAGCCGGCCTACACCCGCTACACTTTCTGCGCCGTCTGCGAACCCGAAGACGGCTGGGTCACGCTTCTGAGCAACACGCTGTGGCCCACCGAAGTGATCCGCCGCCTCCGCCCTGCCGTGCAACGCTTCGACGTCTACATCTCCCGCCCGCACTGATCAGGCTCAGACCCGAAAAGCCAGCGGCGCCCTCCGCAGGATTGCGAAGGGCGCCGCTGGAGAGAAGGTCAGCCGCATCCCGAGGATGCTGCTGATACTGACTATTGCACGATGAGCGTCAGCTGGGCGTTCTGTGGTGCGGCGCCGCTGACCGTCATGGTGACCATGATGGTGTAGGTGCCGGCCGGGGTTGCCGGCGTAGGCGTCGGCGCCGCCGTAGAGCTTGAGCCGCCGCTGCCAGCGCAACCGGCCAGGAACGTGGTCGCGAACACCGGCATCAGCACCAAGCATGCTGTCAGCGCCAGGCGAACCGTGCGCAGACGGCCTGCCGGGCTCTGCATCCACGCGAGCATCGCTGCCAGGCACAGCAGCAAGGCCACGATGGTGAGCGGCAGGAGTTGCATGGATGACGGTAGCTGCATCTTGGGCTCAGATTGGGGTTGCGGCGCCAGCATGCCGGTGCCGGTGGTAGCCGCCGTGATGTTGAAGCTTCCAGGAGCAGCTTCCGTAGCCGGGCAGTTGAGTGTGGTCAGCGTCGGTGCGCCGGAGCAAGCGAGGGTCACGTTGACCGTGTCCGTTGCCGCGCCGCCGGTGGTGTTGAGCTGCACGGCCCAGGTAGCCGTTTGTCCCGGGGTGACGGTTTGCGACAGCGAACCGTTGGTAGCCGCAACCAGGGAGATGTTGAACCCGTTGCCGGCGAGAGTGATGATTTGCGTGGTTGTCGCGGCGTTGTCGGTAAGGGTGATGGACGCCGGGCGCGCACCGGTGGCAGTCGGTTTGAAGGTCACGGTGATGGTGCACTTGCCACCGTTAGCCGCGACTGCCGTACCGCTGCAGGTATTGGTCTGGGAATAGTCGCCAGGGTTGGCGCCGGTCAAGGCGACAGTCGCAATGTTGAGCGCCGCTGTGCCGCTGTTGGTCAGTGTGATCGTTGGCGCCGGGGCCGAGGTGCTGCCCACAAACTGGTCGGCGAACGTCACGGCACTGTTGCTGAGGGTGACCCCAGGAGCAGCGGCGACGGCCGTGCCCGTGAGGGTCACGGTCTGCCCGCTGTCGGTAGCATTGTCCGTCAACGTAAGGGTGGCGGTACGTGCGGCGGGAGTCGCCGACGTCGGATTGAACGTGACGATGATCGTGCAGCTCGCGCCAACCGCTACCGTAGTGCCGCAGTTGTTGGTCTGAGAGAAGTCGCCGGCGTTAGTGCCGCTGATGGCGATGCCATTGGCGGCGATCGTCAGGGGAGCGGTGCCGGTGGCGTTGCTCAGGGTGAGGTTTTGGGTCGCGGCGACGCCGACAATTTGGGAGGCGAAGGCCAGCGGGTTGGGACTCAGGACGTCCGCGGGCGCTACGGCGGTGCCGGTGAGTGTTACAGTCTGCCCACTATCGGCAGCATTGTCCGTCAGCGTGAGGGTGGCGGTACGAGCGGCCGGAGTCACCGCCGTCGGCTTGAACGTGACTATGATCGTGCAGCTCGCGCCAAGCGCTACCGTAGTGCCGCAGTTGTTGGACTGAGCGAAGTCGCCAGCGTTAGTGCCGCTGATGGCGATGGTGGTGATCGTCAGCGGAGCGGTGCCGGTGGCATTGCTCAGGGTGATGTTCTGAGTCGAGGAGGTGCCGAGGATCTGGGGAGTGGCGAAGGCCAGCGGGCTGGGACTCAGGACGTCCGCAGGCGCGACGGCGGTGCCGTTAAGGGCCACAGTCTGCCCGCTATCGGCAGCATTGTCCGTCAACGTGAGGGTGGCCGTACGAGCGGCCGGAGTCGCCGACGTGGGCTTGAACGTGACCATGATCGAGCAGGCCGCGCCAACCGCTACCGTGGTGCCGCAGTTGTTGGTCTGAGAGAAGTCGCCGGCGTTAGTGCCGCTGATGGCGATGCCATTGGCGGCGATCGTCAGGGGAGCGGTGCCAGTGGCGTTGCTCAGGTTGATGTCCAGAGTTGAGGCGACACCGACGAGCTGGCCGGGAGTGAAGACCAGCGGGCTAGGAGTTAGAACGTCCGCCGGAGCGCCAGCGATGCCGCTGCCGCTGAGCAGGACCACTTGCGGGCTGCCCACGGAGCTGTCTGCAACGGAGACTGTGGCCGATAGCGGGCCGACCACCGTCGGTTTGAAGGTCACGGTGATGGCGCAGCTCAGGCCTGCGGTAAGCGTGCCGGCGCAGGTGTTGGTCTGAGAGAAATCCCCGGGGTCGGTGCCAGCGATGCTGATGGCGATGCCGGTTAGTGTGGCGCCGCCGCTGTTCCTCAAATTGACAACCTGGGTGTGCGAGGCAATGTTCAGCGGTTGGGGTAGGAACGTCAGGCTCGTCTGATCGAAGCTGACGACGGCAACGGGACCCACGTTTGCGATACCCGCGATGCTACGCACACGGTTGCTTTGGGAGTCGGCGAGGAGCAAATCTCCGGCGCCATCCAGGGCCAGACCCTCCGGGAAGTTGAGGGCGGCTGAGGTTGCGGGACCACCATCGCCGCTGAAGTCAGGAGTTCCCGTGCCGGCTACCGTGTAGATGTCACCGGCGGTGAAGCCGCCACCGCTGACACCGAACACCTCACGGATGACGCTGTTTTGCGTATCGGCGATAAAAATGTCGTCGGCGTTGTCGACCACAATGGTGAAGGGATTGTTCAACGTCGCGCTGGTGGCGGGTCCGGTATCACCGGTGTAGCCAGCCCCCGCACCTTGGTTGCCCGCGATCGTGTAGATGTACCCAGCAGTCATGGGCGTAGGATTGGTCGTATTGTCAGCCGGAACTTCGCGGATGACGTTGTTTTTCGTATCGGCGATGAAAAGGTTTCCGAAGATGTCAAAGGAGATGCCGGTCGGCGAATTCAATTTCGCTGCGGTGGCCACGGCGCCATCGCCGCTGTACCCGGCAGGTCCCTGCGTGCCGACGGCTACGTAGATGTGTCCCGCCGTCATGGTGGCGGTGGTGTTTTTGGCGACTTCCCAAACGATGTTGTTGGTCGAATCCGAGAAGAAGATGTCGCCAGCGGCGTCGAGTGCCACACTGTTGACGAGGCCGAGCGTGGCGCCCGTGGCGGGTCCAGCTGCGCCAGCAAATCCACAGACGGGAGTAGTGGTGGGATCCGTGCCTGCTACGGTGATGATGTTTCCGTTGGCGATGGTGATCTCGCGGACGAGGCAATTATAAGTGTCGGCGATGAAGACGTCGCCGGAAGGATCGGTGAAGACGCCCATGGCAGTGCTCACGAGGGAGCCGAGGGCGGGGCCACCGTCTCCACTGAAGCTGTTGTCTTCCGGGTGGCCCGCGATGGTGCTCAGGTTGCCGGTCGAGATCGGGGCAGCGACTTTGCGGATGAGGCTCTGTGTCATGTCCGGGATTCCGGCATCGGCGATGATGAGATTGCCCAAGGTATCGACAGAAATGCCAGCCGGGACATTCAACTCGCCGTCAATCGCGGGTGCGCCGTCGCCGCCGTAAGAGAAGTGGCCGTTGCCGGCGAAGGTGCTAATCGTTTCGGTGGTGTAGTCGCCGGTATTGGAAGTAACCTGCCGGACGGCATTGCTATTGGCATCGGAAATGAAAATGCCGCTGGCATTGACGAACGTACCTGCAGGGAAGCCCAGGGTCGCGGTGATTGCTGTGCCACCGTCGCCCGAATATCCGTTCGTGCCTGGGGTGCCGGCGACATCGTAGATGAAGCCTACGGTCATGCCGGTGGCGGCAACGGCGGGAACCTCGCGGATCACCTGGTTGCCAGAGTCGCAGAAGAAGAGATTGCCGCTCCCGTCAACGTAGATGCCCTTCGGTCCGTTCAAGAGCGCTGTAGTGGCAAGAACTCCGGTGGTGTCCCCGATCATTTGCGGCGTGCCGGCGACCGTGTAAATGTCGCCTGCGGTCATGCCCCCGGCGGTCGTGGCTGCAACTTCGCGGACAACGTTATTGGCGGTCGTGCTCGGGTTACCCAGATCGGCGATGAAGACGTTGTTGTGAGAATCGACAAAGACGTCGAACGGGCCGTTCAGCCCGGCGCCGAGAGCGGCAGTGTTGTTCGCGCCATAGCCAACAGCGGGTGGGGCAGGCGGGACAGCACCTTTCGAGCCAGCAAACAAGTAGATGTTGCCCGCGGTGACGGGGCCGGTTATGCCAACCGGCACCGTGGCGGAGGCACCGATGACAACGCGAATGGCGTTGTTGCCGCGATCAGCGATGTACAGGTTGCCGTTCGTGTCGAAGGAGCAGCCGTCGGGAAAGTGCAGGTTCGCGCTCAGTGCCGGTCCACCGTCGCCGCTATATTCCTGGGTGTCCGTGTTCTCTATGCCAGCCACGGTGTTGATGATTCCACCGGTGACTTCGCGGATCACGTTATTGTCGGAGTCCGCGATGAACAGATTGTCGTGCGAGTCCATGCACATGCCGCTGGGGCCGTTCATCTCGGCGTCGGCCGCCGGTCCGCCGTCGCCGGAGAAGCCGATCACTCCGTTGCCCGCAAAGACGGACATATTGCCGGTCGTATGATCCACCTTGATGACGCGGCTGTAGTTGTTGTCCAGGATGTAGTAGTTGCCCGAGGAGTCTTGGCGCACGGCTGCGGGAGCGCCGATGCTAGCGGCTGTTTGGGGAAGATTGATCGGGCCGCCGCCTACCACCGTGGTGATGGTCTGGGCGCGAGCCGCGAGAGGAGCAATAACAGCCAAGGTCAGGATTAAGAAGGTTCGCAAGCGCATAGTTATTCCTGTTTCATCCCTTCTGTTCGAGCGAATTGAATGATTCGAGAGGTGGCAGCTTGTTGAGTGAAAACCGTGATTCGGCAAATCGTAGAGGCGCACACGCGTTCTGTTATTCACGTACTCTCCCTTGTCCGGTAGGCCGCTCACCAGAGGGGCCACCGACCCGCCGCCAAATTGAAAGGCGCACACACGTAGCCTAGGGGTGTTGGCGAAACTGGCCAATAGGCCAGTAGTCACTTTTGTAGGTCCCATCGAGGCCGAGTCGTAGTAGAACTAGTGCTCTAGTACCCGAGGTGGCGGCGCGAGTCAATCATTTTTCTCTAACACACTAATTCTTAAGGAGTTAACGGAGAGGCCTCCGCCCCTAGGGGCGGCGATCTCAGCCCCGGTACGAGGCAACCCCCAGTACCAAAGCACCGGATGGCGCCGGCAGACTTGGCTGCCCGATGGCCGTCTGGGACCCTGTTCCCCTCCCTCCGAACCTGTTGCATTGACGCCCGTCTACGCGGTTGCTAGATTGCTTGGTTTGTGTGTCCGAGGATCGAACTTAGTGACTCGATGTGTGCTGGCATGGACGATAGGGGCGACACTGGCGGCGTTTTCCTGCGGCTGCGGAGGAGGTGCGGTACGCACCACCACGACGGTGGCCCCAAAAGCCAGGCCTGTCGCCAGGGACGCCTCGGCGGAGGAATTGCTCGAGAAGTACAACCAGATGGCGCTGGGCGTGAAGAGCGTCAACGCCACGGTGGAACTGAAGCCCATCGCCGGCTCCAAATACAGCGGCGTCATCGAGGAATATCACGAGGTCAAGGCCTTCCTGCTGGCGGCTCGGCCGGCCGACATTCGCGTGATCGGACAAGCCCCGGTGATCGGGACGACGGTCTTTGATATGGCCAGCGACGCCGAGACCTTTCGCGTCTCGATTCCCTCCAAGAACAAGTTCCTGGTGGGCCAGGTGGCCGCCGAGCGCACCGCCAGCAAGCCCATCGAAAACCTGCGTCCCCAGCACCTTCTGGATGCTCTTTTGTGGCCGGAAATTCGAAAAGAGGAAACCGTGCTGCCCGAGGAGTTCAACGACGAAACGGCGCGGTATTACGTGCTGACCGTTCTGCGAGGGGGCTACCGGACCGAGATTCTGCGGAAAATCTGGTTCGATCGCGCCGATCTTCAGGTAGCGCGGCTGCAGAGCTATGGCCCAAAGGGCGCCTTGCTCTCGGATGTGCATGTGTCGGATTGGCAGCCCCTTTTGGGGGATCAGGAGCATCCTGGAGCGGCAACAAACGGGGTCGTTGCGTTTCCGAGGGCCATTCGCATCGACCGGCCACACGACGATTACCGGCTGGATCTGCAAATCAGCAAGGTCACCCTGAACGAAGAAATCCCGCCCGACCGGTTCAAACTGGAGCAGCCGGCCGGCAGTGAGTTGGTGCGCGTCGGTGAAACCGCGGAGGACAAGCCGCCCACGGAGAACAAAAGGCAATGATGGGCGAGCTGGTTGTTCGCAATTTGTTGCACCGCCCGTTGCGCACGATGATCGGCGTGGCTGCGGTGGCCGTGGAAGTCGCGCTGGTCGTGCTGATCGTGGGGCTCACCTCCGGGATGCTGCAGGAAACCGCCAAGCGCACCCAGGGGGTCGGCGCGGACGTGATGCTGCAGCCGCCTGCGGCTTCAATATTTCTGGGGTTCAGCGGCTCGCCGATGCCCATGAAGATCGGCAATAAACTGGCCGAATTGAAATACGTGCAAGCGGTCGCTCCGGCGCTGCCCCAGTTCAACTCCTCCGGCGGCGCTGAAGTGATCTTTGGGATCGACCCGGAAAGCTTTCGCGCGGTCTCCGGCGGATTCGTGTTCCTCCAGGGCCACGACATGGAAGGGCCTGACGATCTGCTGGTGGACGACTGGCAGGCGAAGGCGAAAAACGTCAAGGTGGGCGACACCTACACCGTGTTGAACCATCAGTGGCACGTGGCCGGCATCGTCGAACACGGAAAGCTCGCACGGGTGTTTGTGCCCATTACCACCCTGCAGGAGTTGGTCGGCGCAAGGGACAAGGCCTCCGTCTTTTTTCTGAAGTGCACGCGCCCCGAACATACCGACGACGTGATCGACGAGATTCGCATCGCGCTCCCGGGCTACACCGCCCGGCCGCTGAAGACCTATCTGGCGCTGATGACCTCGACCAACATTCCGGGCCTCGAGACCTTTATCCATTCCATGATCGCGCTGGCCATCACCATCGGGCTGCTGGTCATATTCCTCACCATGTATACCACCGTGATCGAGCGCACCCGCGACATCGGCGTGCTCAAATCGATGGGCGCGGATCGCTCTTTCATCGTGCGATCCTTGCTGACGGAGTCGGCAGCCCTCTGCGCCTTTGGCATCGCCGCAGGCGTCGCATTGAGTTACGTTGTGCGAGCGGCATTTCTTGCGGGTTTTCCGACGCTGACGATTTTGATCACGTCGGAATGGATTCTGCGGGCCGCGGGGATCGCGTTTGCGGGAGCCGTTCTTGGGGCCAGCTACCCTGCTTGGCTGGCGAGCCGGAAGGACCCGGTCGAGGCGCTTTCTTACGACTGAAGAAAGAAAATACTTAACACAGAGAGCACAGAGCTCACAGAGAGAGAGAGTTGGAAACGAGCGCCAAGGCACTGCAATGAGATTCAGAGAGGAACACGCGCCACTCCCGCAGCGCGGCTAGGCAGGGATGGCAATCGCGGCTACAATACCGACACCTGCCGAAGGACTGATTTTCCCAAGGCAAAACAGCGTGGAGCCGATACTCAAAACGGAAAACTTGTGGAAGCTCTATCGTGCGGGCAGGGTGGACGTCCCGGCGCTGCGAGGGGTGAACTTCGAAGTCATGCCGGGTGAATCGGTGGCGGTCATGGGCCCGTCGGGCTGCGGAAAGTCGTCGCTGCTGTATGTCATCGGCGGGCTGGCACAGGCCTCCAAGGGCACCGTTCTGGTGGACGGCAACGATTTGACGGCCATGAGTGACGCCGCGCGAACCAAGCTCCGCCGCCACAAGATCGGCTTCGTATTCCAGCGCTTCAACCTATTGCCTACGCTGACCGCCAAGGGCAATATCGCCATCGCACAGTTTATTCACGGCGATGGTTTCGACCCGCACCGCTTTGACGTGGTCACCAAGATGCTCGGTCTGGCGGGCCGCCTGGACCACAAGCCTTCGGAGCTCTCCGGCGGAGAGCAGCAGCGCGTAGCCATCGCCCGGGCGATCATCAACGAGCCGAAAATTCTGCTGGCCGACGAACCCACGGGAAACCTCGATTCCAAGAATTCGGAGATCGTGCTGCAAATGCTGCGGCAACTGAATAAAGACCTCGGTCAAACGGTGGTGATGATCACCCATAACCCCGAAGCAGTGACCTATTTCGACCGCGTCGTGCACATGCGCGACGGCGTGATCGTCGACGGGATTCCGGCGGATTGAGATGGCCAGCCTGGGACAGATTCTGGCGCGCACGTTCTTCTGGTCGTACGAGCGAGGCACCTGGCAGTACGACGTCGCGGTCGTGGTGATTCTGATTTTCGTGCTGTTGACGCCGGCAAGCTGGTTTCATGATGAGCCGGTGGTAGGCCTGCCCTCGGGCGCAGGGCAAGTGGCGTTGGTGGAGGGCTCGGAAAAAAGCGACCGGCAAACGTATCGCGTGGACGCCCGGGTCCTCGCCCCGCCCGAGAAGACTCCGGCGCTGCAAAACGACCTGCACAACGCGCTGAAGAAAGCTCTACCCGACCTGCGCAACGTCCGGTTTTCGATTACCAACATCGAACCGGTTCGCGACGAGCAAGGCACGGTCATCGCCTATCAGGTCGAGATTCACAGGTAAACCGCTCCTGGAAAGAACCTCGCGATGGAAACGTTCGCGCCGATTCGCGCATCTGTTCCTATATGCTAGGATTGCAGCGACCGGAACCTCCGGCCAATCCATCCGCCCCAGGGGCTCATTTTTGAAACGAACGCTTTGCTTCATTGCCCTTCTGGGGCTCGGCGCGCTGGCTTGCGTTGCGGGCCTGCGTGCTCGTCAAAACACGGGGCGTTGGACCACCGAAACGGTCCTGGCCATGATGGACAAGTCCGCTTCCGATTTTCGGAGCCTGACGGCGGACATCGAGTACACCAAATACACCGCTGTCGTGAAGGATACGTCCACGGAGACCGGTCAGATCTTCGTGCGCCGCGATCAGAAGATGCGCATCGAAATCACCAAACCGGACCCGCGCACGATTCTGCGGACTGGTGATTCCCTGTTTCTCTATACCCCGAAAATCAAGCGCGTCGAGGAATACGATCTGGGCAAGAATCGCGCGATGCTCGATCAATACGTTTTGCTCGGATTCGGTTCAAAGAGCCAGAATATTTTGAAAAGCTACGACGTGGTGTTGACCGGAGAAGAGGACCTCGATCACCGGAAAACGTTTCTGCTGGAGCTGACCCCCAAGTCCGAAGAGATTCGCCGGCAAATCACCAAGATTCAAATGTGGATCGATCCATCGTCCTGGCTGCCGCTGCAGCAGAAGTTTTTTGAGGCCGGAGCGGGTGACTACTTCTTGTCGCGCTACTCGAACATGATGAAAAACCTGAAGATCAGCGACTCGAAGTTCAAGCAGGACTGGCCGAAAGACGCCACACGCGTTAGACCCCGCGGCTAGCCCGGCCTTATCGCTCTGTAGGGGCGCAGCCCGCCGCGGCGGGCTGCGCCCTAGCTTGGCGAGATCCTTCCGGACCAGCTAGCTTCGCTCCTGAGCCAGCAGCTGTTCCTTGCGAGAGAGCCCCCACCGGTAGCCGGCGAGACTCCCATCTTCTCGAATCACGCGATGGCAAGGCACTACGATGGACACCGGATTGGTGGCGCAAGCCCGTGCCACCGCCCGCACCGCTTTGGGATTGCCCAGCGCGCGCGCCACCTGGGAATAGGTGCGCGTGGCGCCTCGCGGAATGCGCTGCAATTCCTGCCACACCCGGCGCTGGAACGCCGTCGCTTGCAAATCCAGGGGCAACTCCATGCGCGGCGGCTTGCCCTCCACACGCAGGACGATTTCTTTCACCCAGCGCTCGAAAGAGTCCGCCGCAGGGGAAATCTCCGCTCGCGGATATTCGTCGCGCAGTTCCTGGATGAGTTTGGCTTCCGCGTCGCCCAGGTAAACGGCCGACACGCCACGCTCCGTGGCGGCCACCAGAACTTTTCCTAGCCCCGATTTTGCGATGCTGTAACCGATCTTCATGTTTTTGCCTCCCTTTTTGTAGGTTGCGGGCGTCATTCCCAGTTGCGCGTTGCTCCGTTCGTACACGCGGCTGGACGAGCCGTAGCCGGTTTCATAGAGCGCGTCCGCGATGCTTTTCCCCGCGCGCAGCAGTTTCTTGAATCGCGCCAGCCGGAGCGCTTCGGCAAGCTCGCGCGGCCTCAGCCCGGTCACTTGCAGAAAGGCCCTGCGTAGCGTCGCGGGAGTGGTGCCGAGCTTCGCCGCGAGTGCGCCAAACCGGATGCTGTCTTCGCCGGACTCCGCGAGCTGGCGGGAGGCGCTCTCAACGAGCGCAATCGGCCCGGCAATCTCGTTTGGCCGGCAGCGCAGGCACGGGCGGAACCCTTGCCTCTCCGCCTCTTCGCGGGTGCGGAAGAAAACTACGTTGCGGCGCAACGGGCGCCGGGCCGGGCAGGACGGCCTGCAATAGATGTGCGTCGAGCGTACCGCCAGCACGAAGGTGCCGTCCGCCCGAGCGTCGCGCGACATCGTGGCGCGCCAAAAGCGCGCCGCTGCTCTTGGCGGAATGTTGGATCCAGTTGGTGCGATGGTTTGGTTCATCATTACAAGGCAAAAGTAACTCAGGCGAGAAAACAAATCTATCCGCAAAGGCGCGTCAAAGCCCGGCACCCGCTGGGCAGCGCCGCCTCGGGCAAGCTTCAGACTTCCGCAGCTTCGGGAACTGCCGTTGCCGGCGTCTGTATCGCCTGGCGATGCGGCGCGGTTATGACCAGCAGCACTGCCGCCAGAATCACTGCCGCCGCCAAAATCGTGCGGAGCGTGATGGACTCATTCAACAGCAGCCAACCGAGGAACAGCGCGACAACCGGATTGACGAACGCATAAGTGGACACGCGCGTGGCAGTGCTGTGCTTCAGTATGTAAATGTAAGCGGTGAATCCCATCATCGAACCAAAGAAGATCAAATACGCCATCGCTATCCAAGAGCGCGTCGAGACCGCAGCGAGATGGAGCGCCCTGCTTTCACCCGTTACAATCCCCGCAATCCACAGCGTAACTCCGCCCGCCAGGCTCTGCATCGCAGCTCCCAGCAGCGGTGAACTCGGCATCCCGCCATGTTTGGAGTAGAGCGACCCGCAGGCCCACGCCAACGACGCCACCAACAGGATTGCTACGCCCACCGGATTGATCCGTGCCGATCCACCCAAATCCTTTGGCCCCACCAGCAGCGCAAGCCCTGTAAAGCCCAGCAGCAAACCAACCAGAACGCGAGACGACGGCCGCACGCCGCCGGGGCGCAACCAATCCACCAAAACCATCCAAAGAGAAACCGTGGCCACCAGCAACGCGGTTACACCCGAAGGCACCGTCTGTTCCGCCACGCAGACGCCGCCGTTCCCGACAAACAGCAACAGAAAGCCGCTCACGGTCGCCGTTCGCCAATGCGCCAGGGTTGGACGAATCCCTGTCCGCCATCTCAAGAGTGGGTAAAACGCGAGGCCAAACACCAAGTGTCGTGATCCCGCCAGCAAAAGCGGTGGAAACGACTCGACCCCCACGCGGATTGCCAAATAGGTTGATCCCCAGATCAAATACACGGCCGCGAAGGCGACCAGAATCAAGGTCGAACTGCCGGCGTGGGCAGGCGAAGGTGTTGGGTGCGAAGCGGTGCTGGAACGCGACTGGGTTACCGTGGTAGACATCAGCCTGGGTCACTGCGGAACTAACGCGCCATCCGCTCCGCGTAAAACGAATAACGTAGAGGTGAACTCCGCCCATGTCCAGCGCCATATTGGATGAGCGTTTTTCCCTGTCCTCAGCCCGCTCACGCGCGGCTCATCACTGAAAGACCTAAGGTTAGCCCCGCGGAATAACAAATCTATCCGCAAAGACGCTTCAAAGTAGGATCGGGAGCGGCACGAAGAACTTGAGGCCTGATGCGGCTTCGGTCGCGCTCACAATCACAGCCTGATCTCCGCCTACCTAGTACTATTACTAAGTATTTGACGTTAGGACACTTCCGCCGTTTTCCACAGGTTGACGCCAAGCCACTTATAGTGCATTTTAGCAGCCCGCCTCCGCGGGGCTCAAAGCAGCGGCTTCCTTTGAGCGTTTCGAACGGTCGGGGAAAAAACCAGCAGCACAGCAGGCGTCTCTGAGGGCCAGATGAGCGCGACGAACCGCGCACGACTAGCCGAATCGGTATCGGCGAACCGGTTTCCGGAACCCACACCTGCGGCTCCAGCCGCGTCGCAGCCCGTGCCTGCGCCTACGCACGTCCCGGCGCTCCGCGTCCTGCCGCTCCTTGCCGACGCGCACCCCAGGCGTTTCGTCCGCGTTCCCACTCACGCTGTCGGCGTCCACCCCGAGCATCGCGAATATCCGCGAGCCACGCTGCGGCTGCCGCTGCGATTGCGCAGCGTCGACAAAATCCTGGAAGAATTTCCCATCACCCTGGTCACGCGCGACATCAGCTCGACCGGAGTCTACTTTCTCTGCCCCAAGCAAGTGGCGATCGGCACTCGCATTGAACTCGAAATCGTGCTCGTCAGCCGTCCCATGGGCCGCGGAAATGTGGTCGTGGCCACGATGGCCCGCGTGCAGCGCCTCGAACCTGCGGCCATGCCCGGCTGGTATGGGGTCGCCGCGGCCTTCGACGATGTCGAATTCGATCGCGACGATCGCGTGCCCTCCCGATTCCTCAAGCCATAGCTCGCTGAACGCACAACACGTTTCAGGCCCAAGATTTTCGACCCAACGCCTCTAAAGAAGTCCGTCTTGATGAGCCACTGTCTGCACAAGCAAAATTCTCTGCTACTCTTTTCCCTCCATGCCGGCAAACCGAAACCAAGCCATCGAAGGCGTGCTATTCGACTGGGACGGCACGCTGCTCGATTCCTTTGCCGCCGACTCCGCCGCGTACCTCGCGATGTTTCGCGAGATGGGCATCCCCTGGGGATTGGACGAGCTCGCGCGGCACTATTCCCCGAACTGGTACAACGTATATTGCGCCGCCAAGCTGCCGCGCTCTCGATGGGACGCTGCCAATCGCGCCTGGCGCAAGCAGTACGCCAATCACAGCCCAAAGCTCGTCGCGGGCGTGCGACGCGTGCTCGCCCGCATCGCGCGCCGCAGTCGCCTGGGTTTAGTCACCAGCGGTGACCGCGATCGGGTGGTGCGGCAATTGCGCGAGTTTCATCTTACCCGCCTGTTTGCCGCGCGTGTGTGCGCCGGCGATACGCTCCAGAAGAAGCCGCACCCCGCACCGTTGCGCCTCGCGCTGCGCCAGATGCACCTCAAGCCGGCCTCATGCGTCTATGTCGGAGATTCGTCCCATGATCTGGAAATGGCTCGCCGCGCCGGCGTGCGCGCCATCGCCGTCCTGGGGCGCTTTCCCACCGAAAAGAGCCTGCGCGCAGCCCGGCCGGACCTGCTCCTCACCTCGATCGAGGAACTTCCCGAAGCGCTGGAGCACCTGCGTTTAGGATCGCCGCCGATTTTGTAGCGGCCGCCTTCTGAGGCGGGCGCCTTTCGTTCCCGGCACTGACGTTGCCAACGCGTGGAGTGCGGTGCTCGCTCCCGCCTTTTACGGCTGGTAGTTAGCCCGCGCGTTTCCCGTAAGACGAGACTCGCCGCACCAAGCGCGCTGACGGTCCGCGCCTGAAACGATCCCATCAACGTCACGATTGTGGTTTTGCTGGAGCGGCAGGCTCCGCCGCAGGAACAGGACTAGGAGCAGTAGTCGTCGCCACCGCGGGCAGCGGCTTGAAATCTGTCCACTTGATCACCAGGCGCACCGGAATATCGCCCTCTTTCAGGTGCAGCGTGTCGTCGGAACGCTGGTAGTTCGGGAACCAGTATTTCCCGTCGACATTTTCGCGATATGTTTCAAACGTGGTGAACGGCATCGTCGCGACGTGCACATCTCCCAGCTCGTTCACCCACTTCCCATACGTCTTCACGACTTCCAGATACTGTGCATCCACCCAGGCGATGCCGTCGAAATACGCGTGCATGCGTTCGACGCCTTTCGGCTTCACTTGAAAAATGTAGCAGTTGATCTCGTCAATCTCCTCGTCGCCGATATATTTCAAATCGTATTTTGCCAGCTGGCCCGTAGTCAGCGGAAACGGCGGGATGCGGTCGAGCTCTTTCACGTCGTCGGGTTCGAGAGTGAAAAAATGCAGCGTGGATTGCGGGTGTTGCACCACCTTGTTGACGACTTGCCCGTTGCTCGCCCGTATCGTCTCGGTGACCTGCAAAAATTGCCCCACCAGCTTTCCTTCGTGGTCGAACTCGTCCACGCGGATGGTCTTGCGAGAGCCGTACGTCGGGCGCACCGCCAGGTACTCGTCTTCTTTCTGCGAAAATTTCCGGATAATCTCTTCCGGCGGAAGGGCCGGCGGAGCCGCCGCTTCCGGCACGTTGCCCATGCGGCGGACGTCGTGTTCCGCCGGCGGCGTGAGCGGCGCTTGCGACTCCTGCGCGGGCACGCATCGCCCGCTCAGTGCCAACACGGCAGCGAAGCATGCCGCCCGCGCGACCTCAAAGCGGGGGCGCCCGTAACCACCGATGGTGTCTCGCTTCATGTACATTAGGATGCGCGCAGCGGCCCGAAAAGCAGCCTGCAGCCCTTACGCGCCGTAAGCTTACCGCAAATCGCATCGTGCCGGCGCGGGCAAGCGCCCTCCTTCACGAAACTCCCGAACAAAGCCCTGCCCGGCCTGCAAGGCGTCTCTGCTACAATTTCGTCGTTTGTGAGCGATGCGAAACAATCGAAGCGCTTCTTTGTCTCCGGATTTGTGCAGAGTGTCGGTTACCGGTACTTTGCCCGGGATGCCGCCGAGCGCCTCCATCTCAGCGGTTATGTGCGAAACCTGCGGGATGGCCGCGTCGAAGCCTATGCCACCGGCACTCCCAAGCAACTCGCGCACTTTCGCGCCGCACTCGAGCGCGGCCCTTGGAGCGCCCGCGTGACCCAGGTAACGGAAGAGCCCGCGGCAGCAGACCCGCAGTACGCGCAGGGATTTGTCATTACCTACGACGGCTGAACAGGAGCTTGGATGGACGAACTCAAGAAGTTGATCCGCGAGGTGCCCGATTACCCGAAGCCGGGAATCCTGTTTTACGATCTGACGACCTTGCTTAAAGACAAGCAAGGCTTTCACCGGCTCGTCGACCTCCTTTGCGAGCACTACAACGGGCACACCATCGATCTCGTCGCGGGAATCGAGGCGCGCGGATTTATCTTTGCGCCGGCGTTGGCCTATCGACTGGGAGCGGGCTTCGTGCCTGTGCGCAAGCCCAAGAAGCTCCCGGCGAAAACCGTCAACGTTTCCTATTCGCTGGAATACGGCACGGACAGCCTGGAAATTCACGCCGACGCCGTGAAGCCTGGCGATCGCGTGATCATTTGCGACGACCTTCTCGCCACCGGCGGCACCGCCTCCGCCACTGCCAAGCTCGTCGGGCAACTCGGCGGCAAAGTCGAGGGCCTCGCCTTCGCCGTCGAACTCACCTTCCTGAAAGGCCGCGCCAAGCTCCCTGGCCTCGACGTTTTCTCCCTGATTCAATACGACAAGTAGTCTCACGAGACGCCGTGGTGCCCAAATGCCGGTTTTGCACCCTGGGTCGTCCGAATCTATCTTCCTCTCGCCTCCCGTTTACCCAGAGCGATGCTCGCGAAGGGTCACTCGCCACTCACTTCCCCCGCCGCTGCCGCAAAGCCTCAAACAAAACCACCCCCGCCGCCACCGACACATTCAGCGTCTTCACCGGCCCCATTGTCGGCAGCGACACCACAAAATCACACCGCTTCCGCGTCAACTCGTGCAAACCCTTGCCTTCTCCGCCCAACACAATTCCCACGGGCGAACTAAAATCCGCCTCCGTGTAGCTCTTGTCCGCGCGCTCGTCCAGCCCGATCATCCAATACCCTGCTTCCTTCAACTCTTCGATCGTCCGCGCCAGGTTCGTCACCTTCGCCACCGGCAGATGCGCCAGCGCGCCCGCCGAAGCTCGCGCCACCGTGTCCGTCAGTCCCGCCGCGCGCCGCTCTGGAATCACCACGCCGTGCGCGCCCGCCGCCAGCGCCGTGCGAATGATCGCTCCGAGATTGTGCGGGTCCTCCACGCCGTCCAGCAGCACGATCAAGCCTTTTTCCCCGCGCCCCGCTCCCGCGTTCGCCGCGGCCAGAATCTCCTCGATCGTACCCGCCGCACGCGCTGCCGCCAGCGCCACGACGCCCTGGTGATCTTTCGAATCCGCCAGCCGGTCCAACTGCCCGCGGTCCTCAAACCGCACAGAGATATTGCGCTCGCGCGCCAGTTGCACGATCTCTTCCACCCGCGTATCTTGCCGCCCGCGCGCAATCACAATGCGGTCAAACGCCCGCCCCGCCTCCAGCGCCTCCCGCACCGCATGTATCCCCGTCAGCTTATCCATTTTCTCCGCACGCAACAGTCCGCTGTCTTCTTCGTCTGCCCTCTTCGCCTTCTCTGTGTCTCTGTGCCTCTGTGGCCAATCCTCCTTCTCTCTCAATCCAACGCCGCGCAAAACTCCAAAATCCTCTCCCGCGCAGTCTTCAATTCCGCGGCAAAACCAATCCCCGCCGCCTCATCCACCAGCAAAATCACTCGATCGAGTTCCCCCTCCCCCGCCCGCCCAGCCAGCGCCAGCCGCAAGGGATGAAACAATTCGCGCCCGCGAATATCCAGCCCATCCTTCAGGCTCGCGACAATTTCGTTGAACCGTTCCCTCGTAAGCGCGCCGCCATCTAGCAGCAACAGCGCCAGCTGCCGCAGCACGCCCCGCGCGGCGTACCGCGAAATCACCACGTGGCTTTCCACCTTACTCATGAGCTCGCCCGCATCGTAATGAAACACCAGCCCCAAAAGCTCCGCGAGCGCCCTCGATCCGCAGCGTGCGGCCCCAGCAACGCCGCCGCTTCGTTCGCACCAAGCAGTCTGCTCCGCCGACGCCTCCCCACAAAGCCAGCCGCGTTCGCGAAGAATGCTCGCCACATCCGCCCCCGCAAACGGATTGACAGCAACCTCTACCGGCATGTTCCGCGTTTCCTCGGCAGCCATGGACTGGATTCTATCAGTGCACCCGCACTTGTAGCGGCCGCTTTCTGAAGCGGGCGCCCTCTGACTTTCTCTTTGCCTGCGGAAACGAGCTCGCCTACCGCTCCGAAATCGTCGCCACCACGTGCGCCGCAATCGCTTCGCCCCGCCCGATCGCGTCCACGCCTTCATTCGTCTTCGCTTTCAGGTGAATCTTCTCCGGCGGAACCCCAAGAGCGCGCCCCAAAGCCTCCCGCATCTTCGGAAAATGCGGCCCCAGCTTCGGCTTTTCCGTAATCACCACGGCATCGACATGCTCGATCGCGAATTTTTTCTGATCCAGCAACTTCTTCGCGTGCTCCAGAAATAGCAAACTATTCGCGCCCTTCCATTTCGGATCGGTGTCCGGAAAGTGCGTGCCGATATCGCCCAGCCCCGCCGCCCCGAGCAGCGCATCACACAGCGCATGCGCCAGCACGTCTCCATCCGAATGCCCCACCGGTCCTTTCTCGAATGGCAGCTCAATCCCGCCCACGATCAGCTTGCGCCCTTCCGCGAGCCGGTGCAGATCGTACCCGATGCCGCAGCGCACGCTCATGGCTTCGCGCGCTCGCGTTCCAAGAAAAATCGCGCCAGCTCCATGTCCGCGGGCTTCGTAATCTTGATGTTGCGCTCCGATCCGAGCACCACGTGAACGTCAATCCCCAGCCGCTCGATCAGCCCTGCTTCGTCCGACGCGCTGACCTCGTCCGCCTGCGCTCGCGCAAACGCTTCCTTCAGCAGCTTCGTCGCGAACACTTGCGGCGTCTGCGCCAGCACCACCCGCTCGCGTGGAATCGTCGCCGTGATCAGCGCCACATCTTCCGGCAAACTGGCGCGCTTCACTTCTTTCACCGTGTCCATCGCCGGAATTCCCAGAATCGCCGCGCGGCAGTGCCGCGCCTCTTCGATCACCCGCGCGATCTGCTCGCGCGTTACGAACGGCCGCACCGCATCGTGCACCAGCACCAGCTCCGTATCGTTCGCCACTTCTTCCAGCGCCCGCGCCACCGACTCTTGCCGCGAATCCCCGCCGCGCACCACCCGTACCTTCTGTTTCAGCTTTTCCCCGCCGATCCACTCTTCCAGCTTCGCGATTCCGTCCGCGCGCGTTGCCACAATGATCTCTGTCACCAACTCGCACGAAGCAATCCGCCGCAGGCTCAATATCACGATCGGCACGCCGTCCAGCTCCAAAAATTGCTTCGGAGTATCGGCGCCCATGCGAGTTCCCAG
Organism: uncultured Acidobacteriota bacterium; assembly: GCA_963735525.1. Taxonomy (GTDB): domain Bacteria; phylum Acidobacteriota; class Terriglobia; order Acidiferrales; family UBA7541; genus Acidiferrum. The sequence continues at coordinate 304,590 of CAVTLQ010000012.1, forward strand.
ACCCGCGGCAGGCAGAATGGCGGCAATTCGGCTCATGGTGAGTGCGGCTGGAAGTGCCTCGCGCGACCCGTAACCTACGATCGCTTCACGCGCGATTCGCGAGCCTCCGAGTGTACATCAAGCCACACGTCGAGGCGAACCATCCGACGGCCATCGTCCGCGAACCCACCGTCGAAGAAGATCTCTCGGGCCTGATCGCATTGGTCGAAAAACCAAAACAAAGCTCGGCGAGTCAATAAGAACGTTCGAACATGTCGCAGGTCAGTAGCGTTGAGTATGGAATGGAGCTGGCGCGCTATCCGAGCACATCGTAGTGTCGAACGTAGGTCTCCATTTCGATCAGGTAGTCGGAGTCGAAGTCGTAGTACTTGGCCAGGCTGTAGTCGTCCCCAGCGAAACGCTTGATGGCATCGGCGTCGTCCCAGAACGTCAGCATCTCGAAATGCGTTATATCCCCCTCGGTACGGTACAAACACCATGCGCCACGATTTCCTCGCGTCGCCTGATAGTCGGGAAGCGCAACGCTCCGCATCAGCTTCAGATATTCATCACCCTTCGCAACCGGAACCACTCCGTGCCATATTCGAGCGATCATCACACCCTCGCATCTCGCGAGCGGGTGCCATAGAGCAGGTTCTCCAGCAACGTCACCAGCCTGGCGGCGCAGGATCGGTCAGCATCAAGCGTGGGATCGTATATCGTAAGCTGTATTCCCAGCGCTTGGGGGTGACGCACCAGCGGGTTGAGCAATTCCGCAAGCTCATCAAGAGCGAGCCCTCCGGGCAGCGGCGAGTCCACCGCCGGCATGATCGCCGGATCGAGCACGTCCGCGTCCACGTGAATCCAGAATCCGCCCTCGGGCCCGTCGGTTACCCGCTCAAGTGCTTTCCGCGCGATGTCTGAAGGTCCCTTCTCTCGAACTGCGGCGAGGGGGAGATTCAGCACAGGCGAAGCGCGGAGGGCGTTGTGTCCGTAGCAGGGTTCTGCGTCGTCTCTCCGCCCGATGTGCACCACATCCGCCATGCGTGTAAGGGGCTCGGCGCCACCCAGGCGCGCGAGCTGAGTGTTGCCACGGCCCACGGCGAGTCCCAGGCACATGCTGGCGACAGATCCCGAGGGCGACTCCTCGAGAGTGCCGAAGTCGGCGTGGGCGTCTACGTAGACTAAACCGACGGGTGCCCGGCGAGCTTCGCGAACCCCGAGCAAGGCGCCCAGAAGGATGCTGCAATCGCCACCTAGCAGGAGTACGAACTCGTTGTCGGCTGATGCCGCGGCGACGCGCTCGGCGAGTTTGCGGGAATACGCGGCAACGTCGTCTTCGTTCCGAGGTCGGCCCGCCGGACGCACCACGTCCTGATAGCGGGGCGGCGGGATCACGTCCCCCAAGTCGTGGGCAGCCAGGCGAGCGTTGAGGCCGTGTTCCCGCAACACTCCAGGCGCTAGATCTAGGCGACGCGCGCTGCCGTCGTCATATGGCTTGATGCCAATGCTCGACGGTGCACCTACGATTGCGATCCTGCGGTCCATGCGCCACCCTCGATCCTCACCATCAAAACACATTTAGATGGTGATAGGGCCTCGACTGTAACAGCAACGTCACAACCTGTCAAACGGCGTTTGATGGTGATAAGCTCCTGTGATGGCTCCGATCCGGCACCATCAGTTCAAACTGGCCGGAGGGCATCCGGCCCTCGACTTCATCAACACCGTGCGAGACTGGACCGTGCCGCAGCCGCTCGACTACCTCAGCGAATTCGCCGACGCCATTCGCTTCGGCGAAACGGCCGGTCTCCTGACTCGAGCGGACGTCTTGCGCCTACGGCGCCGCGCGCCGCACAGGGAACTCCCGCGACTCCGAGAACTACGCGACTTGTTGAAGCGGATCTTTCATGCGCGGCTGTCGGGCGACGCGCCCAGCGGCAAAGACCTCGGGAAACTCAGCGCTGACCTTGCCGAAGCCGCTCGAGCAGCCCGGCTGGCGGCAGCGGCTCAAACTCGCCGATCTCCGCGGGTTTCGATGAGACGCGAGATCACCGCGGAGAAGGCTGGCGATGCGCTCTTGCGCCTAAGAATCGTGGATGCCGCAGTTGCACTGCTGGTGTCGGATGCGATGCTGCGGATCAAGTCCTGCCCTGCCTGCGGTTGGTTCTTCCTGGATGTCAGCAAGAATCAGTCGCGCCGCTGGTGCAGCATGGACGCATGTGGCGCGGTCGCCAAGGCGCGGCGCTACTACCGGCGTTTGAAAAAGGCGCGCTGATTCATGTTGGGATTGTCTCACCACATGCCGGAAGCCGTGAAGACTAGACACCACGAGCGGAGTCTCTATACCCTTGCTGGCACGGCGTGGTTGCCGAAGGAATGTTCAAACAAATTCCAATGGCTGCGGGGCCTCGACTTAAAACCGACGGCCTCCGAGTTATGCTCTTGAAGTCCGTTCACCAGATATTCGACCAATTCGCATGCGAAGTTCGGATCGGGAGGACGCCATGACGACAGTCATTGCCGCGCCGGATCTCTCATCCAGGCCCTTTCGTCTGACCTCTGAGCGCGCGATGATTGCGCCCCCGGCTGCCCTGTTCCGGGCCTGGACCGAGCAGTTCGATTGCTGGTTTGCAGCGCCAGGGTCGGTGTTGATGAAAGGCGAGGTCAACACCGTTTTCTTTTTCGAAACGCATTTCGAACAGCAGCGGCATCCCCACTATGGCCGGTTCCTCAGGCTCGAACGCGACCGCCTGGTGGAGCTGACATGGGTTACCGCCGCAACCAGCGGCGCCGAGACGCTGGTCACCGTCGAACTCGCGCCTAACAACGGCGGCACGCAACTCCGCCTCACCCACGCGGGTTTTCCAGACGAGGCCTCCAGAAAGCGCCACGACGAGGCATGGCCAAACGTGCTCGCGCACCTCGATCGGCAGCTGACCGTTCGCGTCTGACCGACAGCAACCTTCGGCTTCCATCCCGGCTGAGAACTGCAACATCGCGATCCGCTAACCGAAGCTGCTTCTGGGCGTCGAAAGCAATGCTATGGATTCCATTGTGAAGACTGTGGCAATCGCGTTTTCGCTTTGCGCCATGCCGCTTCTTGCCGCCGCGCAAGATTTCCCGCTCAAGCGGGTTCCGCTGCTGACCTATGTGGTGGATTACGAGGCGTCCTGGTCGCCCGACAGCCGGCACATCGTTCTCATCTCCAGCCGCCACGGCGGGATGAAGGTACACATCCTGGAGGCGAGCAACGCCGGAAACGGGAGCGACATGAAGCAAATCACCAGTGGCGATGACGAAGACGATTCACCCGCTTGGTCGCCCGACGGCCGGAAGATCGCATTCGTTTCCGTGCGAGCCGGCGTCTCCCACATCTTCGTCATGAACCCGGACGGGACGGAGGTACGCCAACTAACGGGCGGAGCCGGCCAGAACATCCACCCGACGTGGTCACCGGATAGCTCGCAGATTCTCTTCAATACCACTCATTTCGCCGAAACTCCGCAAGCCACCGGCAAAACCTCCGCCGACGCCAACCGCGTCATTGGCGAAAAGGCCGACGACGATATGGATTTGGCCACCATACGTCCCGACGGCACGGATTTGCGAAGGGTCACCCACGGCGGCGGGTATACCTACGCATCGTTCTCGCCGGACGGCATGTCGATTCTGCATCGGCGACAGCAAGGCGAAACCTCGCAAGTCTTCCTCATGAATGCGGACGGCTCGGGCGACCACGATCTCTCGGGACCCGCGGCGATCGACGGATGGCCTGCTTGGTCTCCAGACGGCAAGAGAATTGTATTCTCGCGGCACCGGGAGAACGGATTTCAGATCTTTGTGATGAATCGCGACGCCAGTGGCGTTCGCCAACTCACCGATGCTGCCGGCGAGTATACGAATCCTCGTTGGTCGCCTGACGGAAAAAAGATTTTGTGCGGCAGGCGATTGGGTGGGATAAGCCTCGTTGTTTTCGATGCACCGAAATGACGTCGGTCTGCGTCAAGCGGCGCGTCGATGGGCGCAACACCCATTTGCACGGTCGAAGTTGAAGTGCCAGGTCATAAAAGAAGTCGAGCCAAACTCTCCAACTTCCAACTCCACAATCAGTCCGCGTCCGGCTCCGGAAAAATCGCCCGCGGCCCGCGTTCCAGCGCGCTGGCATCCGTGATCCGCCCGCCGCTGTCGGCACGCCCCGCGCCCGCCGCCGCGGCCTGCCGTGCGCCAGGCAAGGATGGCTCCGCTCGATCGTCCATCCGCCCAAAGATCATTTTCCCCGCCGTGGTTTGATGAACGGACGTCACGATCACATCCACATTCTTATTGATGAAGCGTCTCGCCCCGTCCACCACCACCATCGTGCCGTCGTCCAAATACGCCACGCCTTGATTCGCTTCTTTTCCTTCCCGCAATACGAACACCCGCATCGGTTCGCCGGGCAGCACTGCGGGCTTCAGCGCGTGCGCCAGTTGATTGACGTTGAGCACCGCGAGCCCCTGTACAGTGGCCACTTTATTCAGATTGAAATCGTTCGTGACGATTTTCGCTTCCATCTTGCGCGCCAGCTCGATCAGTTTGTTGTCCACGTCTCCGGCCTGCGAAGCATCGTGATCCAGGATGCGCACGATTATTCCAGGCATCTTCCGCAAGCGCTCCAGCACGTCCAACCCGCGCCGCCCGCGCTGCCGTTTCAGCGCGTCGCCCGAATCGGCAACCAGTCGCAGCTCGTGCAACACGAACTGCGGCACCACCAGCGGCCCGTCGAGAAATTGCGCCTCGCAAATCTCCGCGATTCGCCCGTCGATTAAGACGCTGGTATCCAGCAGCTTCGGCGATTCCACCGCCGTGGCGTGTCCGCCGGCGACGCGCTTGCCAATCGCTTCCAGATGCAAGCCGCCCCCCTTCACCGAGCCGAGCACCAAACCGAGATAGGCGAATGCAAAGAGCAGCGTGTATTCCAGGAACGATTTGGTAGGCTCGGGCTCCGCGGTGCGTGAGATCACGAAGGTCGCCAGCAGCGCCGCAAACATTCCCAGCACGCTGCCCAGCGCGCCTCCCAGCAACCCGCCGAACGCCGCCCGCCGGAGCCGCAGCTCCGCCAGAAAAATGGCCGCGGACATCAGGAGTCCCAGCCCCGCAGCCGGCAGCCCGCGCAGGCGGAACGGCTCCAGCGTGTAGCAAATCGCCGCGGCACACACGATCAGGAGGGCGCGGATCACCCAGGATTCCCAGCCGAGTCCCGGGGGACGCAAAGCAGGAGGCTTCACCTGTTGGGACAGCGATTCCGGTGGGGACACCGGCGAGGGCAAAGTAACTGCGCGCCGCTCTACGCCAGGAAAAGTTCGGCTCATGCGACCTCACAGGACTTGCACAATCACTGCAAAATCGGTGCCGCCCTGCCCGCAGTAGCGTAGGGACTTCTGACCAGTGCGGGATAGAACCTAGTTACGTTCCATGCTCGTATGTACTCTCATACTGGCTGGGCGTCAAGACTTTGCGAAGGCAACCTGCGAGTTCTTGGGTTGAGCTGGCGGGATCGGTCGAGGCGGGAGGGTCGGCCGTCAAGAAACGTAGAAGCGGGGCACGCGCTGGGTTACCGCGCAGAGGAGGTCGGAGGTAACCGTGCCGATGCCGCGGGCGACGAGATTGGCGGGATAGGTATGGACGCCGTCGCGGCCGTATATGGTAGCCACCTCGCCCACTTCTACGCCCTCAACCTCGGTCACGTCGATCATCGTCACGTCCATCGAAACGATGCCTACGATCGGCGCTAGCTTTCCACGCACCAGCACGCAGCCGCGATTTCCGAGCGAGCGGTGCACGCCATCTCCATAACCCGCTGCAAGCACACCAATTACCGAGGGACGCTGGGTCACGAATTTCCCGCCGTATCCCACACTGGTGCCGGCGGGAATGCTCCGCAGGCTGATGATGCGAGTGCGCAAGCTCATTACAGGCTTGAGCGGCAGGAGGCGTTCCGCTTCTTCGCGCTGCTCCGCGGGATCATAGCCCGGGTGATATCCGTACAGAATTACGCCGGGCCGCACCATGTCCGCCCAGGTTTCCGGGCGCGTGGCGATGGCGGCGCTGTTCGCCAGGTGCACGATGCCGGGATCGACGCCGAGCTTGCGCAACTGCTCCAGCGCGACGTAGAAGTGCTCTTCCTGCTCGCGGGTTTGCCGGCCCTGCGCCGACGGTGCGAACGCTTCAGAGGAGGCGAAGTGGGTCATCACGCCGCCGAGGCGTAGATGGCGGCACTTGGCGTACTGGCGCGCGAAGCACTCCACGTCCTTGGGCGAGATGCCGATGCGATTCATGCCGGTGTCGATCTTGAGGTGAAACGAAACCTGCTTGTTGCGGCTGGCTCGCGCAGCGACGCGATTGAGGACGGCGAGTTGGTCGCAGCGATGCACCACGGGGGTGAGGTCGTACTTCACCAGGCTGGCCTCTTCGCCGGGCCAGAAACTGGTCAGCACGAGAGTGGGTTTGCGCACGCCGGCCTTGCGAACGGCGATGCCTTCGGCGGTGCAGGTCACGCCAAACCAATCCGATCCGGCCTTCTCCAGAATCTTGGCCACTTGCGGCCCGCCGTGGCCGTAGCCGTTGCCCTTGACGATGGACAGCACCAGCCGCGGCGCCTTGCGCTTCTCGCGGGCGGGATTCACGTAGGCGCGGATGGCGCGCAGGTTGTGGGTCAGGGCGGAGGCGGACACCTCGGCCCATACGGGACGTCCTTGGAATTTCACGGAGCTCTTTTGGTGTCGCGTCATGGCCTTCTCGAAGAGAAAAATAGTGTACGACATCCGCGCGGCACGGGCCGACTCCCCGCGCGGATGCCGCGTGAAAGACAACACCATGACGGGGAGCAATTGTGGCGCCGTCCGCCGGGCTCGGCGGGCGGAGCGGGCCCACCGCGTAAGTGGTTGAGCGCACGGGCGGATGCGACGATGCAGATTCTGCGAGCTTGCGGGTCTGGGCCGGCGGAGTGTCAGTGCGGGCACAGGCTGCCTCCGGGGAACCACGGTGGGAAGAACCCGAGGTAAGGATGTAATGATCGGAGGGAAGCGGCCCTTCGTGAGAATCGGTCGGGGAGCCACATTAGCCTGCAAATCGGACGACGCCCTGGTGGCTGCGTCCATCACGAAGGGGCATATCCTTGTATGATCGGCGAGCTGGGAGGAGGTACCCGTGATGAGCCGCATGCTGGCTATGTGTCTGGTGGTGCTGGGGCTGTTCGCGTTGAGTTGCGTGGCGCAAGAGGCGCCCGGGCCGCGCGTAGTGGATCTGACGGCCGCGGACGGGACGAAACTGAAGGCAACGTACTTCGCGGCGGGCAAGCCGGGGCCGGGAGTGTTGTTGCTGCACCAGTGCAATCAACAGCGGAAGAATTGGGACGAGCTCGCGGCTCGGCTTGCTGCGTCGGGAGTCAGCGTGCTCACGCTGGACTACCGCGGCTACGGAGAGAGCGGTGGAACTCCGGTGAAAGAACTGGCGGAGGCGGACTTTGCGAAAATCCTGGAGGAGAAATGGCCCGGCGACATCGACATCGCCTTCAACTATCTGGTGTCGCAAGCGGGGGTGACGCGGGGCACGGTTGGGGCGGGAGGCGCGAGCTGCGGCGTGAATCAAGCGATCCAGGTGGCGCGGCGGCATCCTGAAGTGAAGTCGCTGGTGCTTTTGTCCGGGACGACGGATCGTGAAGGCCGTGGGTTTTTGCAGAAATCGGAAAAGCTTCCGGTGCTGCTGTCGGCGGCGGACGACGATGACGTCATAGCGGAATTGATGCAGTGGCTGTACGGTCTATCGGCGAATCCGGGGAGCAAGTTCGCGCACTACTCTTCCGGAGGCCACGGCACGGAGATGTTCGCGGTTCATAAAGAGCTGCCGGGAATGATCGTGGACTGGTACGTACAAACGCTGGTGAAGACGCCGGGGAGCGCTCCGGCAGTGCGCGCGACTGCGTCTACATCACGCGGACCCGATATTTTGGACTTGATCGATTCGCCGGGCGGCGTCCCTAAGGCTACGCAGCAGTTGGCGGAGGCGCGCCAACACAATCCCAAGGCGAATTTATTTCCCGAAACCGTCGTGAATGTGCTCGGCTACGAGCACCTGGAATCCGGCGACACGAAGGGAGCGGTGGAAATCCTGAAACTCAATGCGAGCGCTTATCCGACCTCGCCGAACGTGTACGACAGCCTGTCGGATGCGTACCTTGCCGACGGGCAGAAGTATGCGGCGCGGGAGAATGCGGCTAAGGCGCTGCAACTGCTGGCATCCGATACGACGGACTCCGAGGCGCGCCGCAAGTCGATCCAGGAGAGCGCCGAAGCCAAGCTGAAGCAGTTGGGAGCCGCGCCGCAGTAGAGTGCGGCGGTCCGACAGGGCCAGTCTGAAGACCGGCCACTGCAAGAAAAAGCAAAAGCGCCCACCTCCCTTCGGGGCTCAGGGCAAGCAGAAGGCGGCCGCTACATCGGCTGCACATCGAACGGCGTCGGGGCACCGACTGGCATTCGTGTGCACGCGGGATCACGACGGCGCTTGCGCGGGCTTCGCCAGGCTATATCATCAAGTTATAACGGGCGCGGGCGGGCTTTGGGGAGTAGTGCGGACATACGATGGCACAGACCTATTACGAAATCCTGGGCGTGGCGGAGAATGCGAGCGCCGAGGAAATTGAGGCGGCGTTCAAGAAGAGGGCGATAGACGTGCACCCGGACACCGTCGCGCCGGGGAACGCGTACCTGCGGCAAGTTGCCGCCGAGGCGTTTAAGGATTTGTCTGAAGCGAAGGCCGTCCTGCTCGATCCTGCCGGACGGGAAAAATACGACGCCAGGCTGGCCTATGCTCGCGGGTCGAGGCACGCGGCGCCGGCCGGAGTGCCGCCGCGTTCTGACCGGGCGCCTGCTTCGGAATCGGGGCCGCGTTCGCAGGGCGTCCCGCCGGCGGCACGCGCGGCGCGTCCGCGAGGAATGCCAGAGCGGCCGCGGCGATACGCGCCCTGGAGAGCTTCCAACGCGAACCTTGGCAGTCTGCTGTTTGTGGTGCTGGGTCTGGGCGCGGTGTTCTTTCTGGTCGGCATGATGTGGAGCGGAAGAAATCCGCCCTTGTGGCTCGCCCTGATCACCGTATCGCTGGGGCTCTTATCGTTTCGCCACGGGATGAAGCCCATCGCGAACACCAGAATGACGAGCGGGAGACTGCCTGTGGTGGTGGGCACGATTGTGTTCGCGGCAATCATCGTGTCGGTGTGGCTGCTGTCGGAACCGAATATCGCGCCGCAAACGGCCAGAGATCGTGGGGCGATGGTTGAGGACGCCCAGAAGACGAAGACAGCGGGGAAATCCTCCTTGCAGGGTGTGGCGGAAGCGAAGCCGACGGCGGTTGCGGTCGATCCTGGCGGCGAGGCTGACGCGGCGGGGTTCGTCACGAAATTTTGGAAGAACCTCATCGACGGAAAGAACTACCGGACACGCCTGAGCGGCGATTTGCTGTATCTGGAGCCGGTGCGCGCGCCGGGGAAAAGCGCGGGCGATGCCATCGAGTGCGAGTTTCATCGGGCGGTCAGCGGAGGGCAGAGCTGGGTGGGCATTTGTTCGCAGCGGGATTCGAAAGATCAAAGCACGCGAAAGTCTCCGACCATCCTAAGCACTTTTTCCAACACGCGAATGGAAGGAAGCCCGAGCGACATGCCGGGGTTCGACATGATTCCTGTCGAAGGCGTAGCGATGGGAAGCGCCGCGTCCTCGGGAGCGGCGGCGCCTTCGGACGAAACGGATCGGGCGGAACGCGAGCTGTCGAGCTTGAGCGGTCCGGAGAAAGAGTTGATTGAATCGGTATGCTTGTCCGCCAAGATTGCGGTGGGGCCGGACGAATATGAACGCTGCGTGGAGAAACAGCTTGCCGAGATGAGAAGTCTGCCGGGTCCCCCCGATCTTTCGGGATTGAGCGGCCGCGAAAGGGATTTCGTGGAAGCGCAGTGCTCGAGCGCGAAGCTGATGCAAGGGGCGGCGGCGTACAACCAGTGCGTGGCGAAGGAGTTGGAGGTGGTGAAGAAGCAGCGGCGATGATTTGGACCGGCGCGAAAGAAGAAGAGAAAGCCGCGGTTACAGGTCGTCGGGGGAGAATTGGGAGAAGGCGTCGGGGGCGGCTTCCTCGAAGCGGGTGAGGCGACTGCGGAAGACGAATTTTACGTTTTCGGTGGGGCCGTTGCGTTGCTTGGCGATGCGGAGCTCGGTTTCTTCGCGCTCTTCCTGGCTGGCGCCGGCTTTGAAGAAGTGCGGGCGGTAGATGAACATGACGACGTCGGCGTCTTGCTCGATGGCGCCGGATTCGCGGAGGTCGGAGAGCTGTGGGCCGCGCTCGTCGCGCTCCGGTGCGCGGGTGAGCTGACTGAGGACCAGCACGGGAATTTGCAATTCCTTGGCGAGACCTTTCAAGGCGCGGGAGATGCTGGCGACTTCTTCCTGGCGGTTGCCGAAGCGGCCGCGCGCGGTGATCAACTGGAGATAATCGACGATCAGCAGCGAGAGGCCTTTGTCGCGCTTGAGGCGGCGGGCCTTGGCGCCGATTTCCAGGACGCTGATGGAGCCGGCGTCGTCGATCCAGAGGGGCGATGACGAAATGGTGCCGAGCGCTTCGGTCATGCGGCGCCAGTCTTCGCGGCTGAGATGGCCGGTGCGGAATTTGTGGGCGTCGATCTGGGCAACGGAAGCGACCAGGCGCTGCAGCAGAGATTCCTTGGACATTTCCAGGCTGAAGATGGCTACGGGCAAGCCGCCGCGAATGCCGATGTTTTCGGCGAGGTTGAGCGCGAGCGCGGTTTTTCCTTGCGAAGGACGCGCGGCGAGAATCAGCAACTCGGAGGGCTGGAGGCCGGAGGTGAGCTTGTCCAGCTCGGTGTAGCCGGTGGCGATGCCGGTGATGCTCTTGCCTTCGCGGAAGATTTTTTCGAGGCGCTCGAAATTGTCGCGGACGATGTCTTTGACGGAGATGAGGCCGGCGCGGACGCGGTCTTCGGCGAGGGCGAAGATGGAGGATTCGGCGTTGTCGAGGACGGCGTCGGCGCCGTCTTCACCATCGAAGGCGCGCTGCTGGATATTGTGCGTGGCGTGGATCAGGTTGCGCAGGACGGCTTTTTCTTTGACGATGCGCGCGTAATGCTCGATGTTGGAGACCTTCGGCATGCCGTCGGCGAGCGAGGCGAGGTACGGCGCGCCTCCGGCGGCTTCCAGATCGCCGTGGCGGTGCAGCTCCTCGGTGAGCGTGATCAGATCGATGGCCTGCTGTGCTTCGCTGAGCGCGATCATCTGGGTAAAGACGCGACGATGCTGATCGAGGAAGAAATCTTCGGGGCGAAGATTCTCGATGGCGGCGTTGAGAGCGTTGTTGTCGAGCAGCACGGCGCCGAGGACGGAGCGTTCGGCGTCGAGATTGTTGGGGAGGGGACGTTCGAGAGTGGCTTCGGGGGACATGTTCTTCGCCGGAGGTTCGATATTTGTTCGCTTTCTTTTCGCCCAGGCTACCACAGCCGCAGCGGCGATGTTCAAGCGCTAAAATTTTTCACGTGCTGGAAGATTTTTCGCTTGGGGCCTCGACCGTTCCCTGGTGAAGACTGGTGAGCGCATTGTGCGCGCAACGCGAACGAGCGTCAACCCAAGTGTTGTGCATCGCTGTGCATGATTGCGGAAAACGGTGAAAAAATTTCGCGCGCGAAAAACGTGCGAGTTACAGCGCGTGGTTACGCTTGAGTTTCTTTTTCGACGTGGACCTTGATGGCAGCGGTGACGTCGCGGAAAACTTTGATGGTCACCGGATATTCGCCGAGAGCTTTGATGGGCTCGGCGAGCTGGACCTGGCGCTTGTCGATCTTGAAGCCCTGCGCGACGAGGCCTTCGGCGATGTCGGCGGAGGTGACGGAGCCGAACATCTGATCGTTCTCGCCGGTCTTGCGGGTGAAGCGGACTTCGACGCCGTTGAGCAGCGCGGCTTGCTTTTGCGCGGCTTCGAGCTCGGTGGCGGTTTTCTTGGCCAGCGAAGTGCGAATGCGCTCGAGGGCCTTCATGTTGCCGAGAGTGGCCTCGATGGCGAGCTTGCGCGGCAGAAGAAAATTGCGCGCGTAGCCGGGCTTGACGGTGACGACGTCGCCGCGGTGGCCGAGCTTGTCGATGTCTTCCTGAAGAATGACTTTTTGCATGTGCGTTTCCCTTTGCTCCTATCTCGAATCCGGCATAGCGGCCTCAGGGGCCCTTCGTCGCCTCAGGGTAAACTAAAGCCCATTCGAGGCTGTGCTTGCGTCGGAGCTCCGTCGTGCCTAGGGCAGGAAAGCTCCGACCTGCTAAAGAACAACATCACACCACCAGAACCCGGCCCAAATTGGCTGGGCATCTGCGCCACTTTGCGAGCGCCGGGCTCAGCCGGCGCCTCGCGAGTCAGGGCTTCGGCGCTTCGGCTACGGGCGCGGCCGGCGCTGGCGGCGATGTGCCGCGGGCGGATGCGCTGCCGCCGGAACGACCTGGCGCGGCGCTTGCGTGCCTGCGGCGCTGCCGGCGAACGGCAGCAGCGCGATGTTGCGCGCGCGCTTGATGGCTTCGCCGAGCCAGCGCTGGTGGCGGGCGCACACGCCGGTCATGCGGCGCGGGAGAATCTTGCCGCGCTCTTGCACGAACTGCGACAGAATGTCCGCGCGCTTGTAGTCGATGAAGTCCATCTTCTCGACGCAGAACTTGCAGACTTTCTTCTTGCGGAAATACTGGCGCTTGCCGCGGCGCGGACCGCCGGGACCTCCCGGACCGCCGCCTGGGCCGCCTTCACGACGCGGACCGCCGTGCCCGCCTCCGGGCCCGCCATGTCCGCCGCCTGGACCGTGGCCGCCTTCGCGGCGCGGACCGCTCGGGCCTGGTGCTTGCTTTTGTTCCTCTGCCATACCTGCCTACCTTTCGGATCACTGCTATCGATCGCTTAAAGAATCTAGCACCGCTCCAGTCCGCGTAGCCGAAGCTCCGATCAAGGCGGACCGTCTACAATCTACACGACATCCAAAGCCGAGCTCAGCTGGACTGCGGCGGCCAACTGCTCCGCAGCACGCGGGCGCAGCCGGAGCCGCGGCGCGGCAGCGGGGGCGGCGCGCCGGAGTGCGGCGCGGACGACGCGCGGCGCGCTGCTCGCGCTTGTGCTGGAGCTTCTTCTGGCGCTTCAGGTCTTCGTCGAGGCGCACGGTCAGATACTTGATGACGACGTCTTGCACGCGGAGGCGGCGCTCCAGCTCGGCGATCAGGTCGTTGTGGCTGGTGCGAATCTGCTGGTAGACGTAAATGCCTTCGCGATGCTTGGCGACGCGATAGGCCAGCTTGCGCGTGCCCCAGTGCTCGGTCTTCTCGATCTTGCCGCCCTTCTCCGCGCAGGTGTGCTCGATGCCGGAGAGAACTTTCTTGATCTCGTCTTCCGGCGTGGCCGGACGGGCGATGAAAATCAGATCGTACAAACGCTCTTCCATGATGACCTCTTTCCTTCTCTTTCGGGCGCGAGGCCCGGGAAATTCGTTGCGGCTTTTCGCCGCTTTGGCCGCATCGTGCGTGCAAGATCTGCGCCGGGTCTGAAAAGACGGCTACAGCTTCTGACATTTGTCTTCGCCACGTCCTCAGTCCGGCGCGTCGCCCGGGGCGTCTTCCGCGGGTTTGCGGCGGTTGTACTTGGTCATCGCGGCGTCGATTCCTTGCGTCAGAATCATTTCCACCGCGTCGCCGGCTTCGCCGATCATTTCCGCGGCGACTTCCAGCTCTGCTTTCTTCATCGGCCGCAGCACATGCTCTTTGCGGCTGCTGAGCGGATGATCGGGCCCGCAACCCAGCCGAAGCCGCGCAAATGCCTGCGTGCCGACGGCGCCGATCACCGACTTCGCGCCGTTGTGGCTGCCGGCGCTGCCCTCCGGGTGAATCCGGATCGTGCCCAGCGGCAGTTGCACTTCGTCCCACATCACCAGCAAGTCGCCGACATCCAGCTCGTACTTGCTCAGCAGCTCCCGTACGGAGATGCCGCTGAGATTCATGTACGTCTGCGGCTTGGCCAGAACGACTTCTGTCTCCGGCGATCTTTCCGCGGCCGACCAGCGCCTTGCCTTCGGGCCGCTCGACGCGAATCGAACCGCGATTCGCCAGCTCGTCCACCGCCATAAAACCCAGGTTATGCGGCGTCCACTGATATTCCGGGTCTGGATTCCCAAGCCCCACAATGAGCCGCATACGGTTTGTGTCCACACGCGCGCCCAACAGCGGCCGGTTGAAATCTGCCAAATGGGGCGCAGCATGCTGCGCCCCTACTTCGTTCTTCTCGCCCTTCTCGGGTTTGGCTTCGACTTCGGCGCCTTCTTCGCCTTCGACTTCTTTCTTGCCCTTCTTGATGACTTCGGGCTCGGCGGGCGTTGCGCCTTCGGCGGCCACGACCTCGGCGGGCTTTTCTTCTTCGACCTTGAGGGCGACGACGTGGGCGAGAACGCGCTCCGGATCGGTGATCAACTTCATCTTCGCGGTGTCGATCGGCAGATCTTTGGCGCGGAGCTGGCTGTTCATCATCAGGCCGCTGACGTCCGCCTTGAACTCGGTCGGAATGTCCGCCGGCAAGCACTTCGACTTCTACTTCGCGGGTGACGATCTCGAAGACGCCGCCCTGGACCTTCACGCCGGAGGGTTCGCCGAAGGTGTGGACGGGAACCTTAACGCGCATGCGAACGTCCATGGCGACGCGGAGAAGATCGACGTGCAGCAAGTTGCCGGTGATGGGATCGACCAGCCAATCTTTCAGGATGGCGGGTTCGTGCTTGCCGCCGAGATCCACCTGAAAAAGAGTGTTGTGGCCGCTTTCGGAACGCAGGATGGCGCCGACCTGCTTGGCGTTGACGGCCAGCGTGATGGCGTCGCCTTTGCCGCCGTAGAGAACGGCGGGGACTTTGCCGGTGACGCGGAGGCGCCGGGCTTCGTTCTTGCCGCGCGTGGCGCGGGGTGCTGCTTCGACTACGATCTGGGTTTGCTGAGCCATACGTTCTTTCCCTTCTTGCGTTTGCTGCGACGCGCTAAAGCTCGCCGCTACAGATGCCATTCCCTATCTCTTGTCGGGTCTAAAACCGCCACTACAGCGATGCCGCAAGCGGACTACACGATGACTGTGCTAAATAAACAGCTCGCTGATCGACGTTTCTTCGTGGATCGAGCGAATGCCGCGCGCGAGCAAATCCGCGACGCTCAAGACCTTGATCTTGCCCATCTTCTTGGCGGCCTCGGACATCGGAACCGAATCGGTCGCCACGACTTCCTTGAGGTCTGCGACTTCGCAATGCGCTCGATCGCCGGGCCCGAGAGCACCGCATGCGTGCAGGCCGCGTACACTTGCGTGGCGCCTTCGCGAATCAGAGCCTCCGCGGTCTTCACCAGCGTGCCCGCGGTGTCGATGATGTCGTCGACAATCAACGCGCTGCGGCCGCGAACGTCTCCGATCAGGTTCATCACTTCGCTGACGTCCACATCGACGCGGCGCTTATCGACGATGGCCAGTGGCGCGTCCATCCTCTTCGCAAAGAAACGCGCGCGCTCGACGCCGCCCGCGTCGGGCGAAACCACGGTCACGTTCGGCAGCTTCAGACTGGCGAAAATATTCGACCAGCACCGGCGAGCCAAACAAGATGGTCGACGGGCACGTCGAAATAGCCCTGAATCTGCGGCGCGTGCAAATCCAGCGTCAGCGCACGGCTGGCGCCCGCGGTTTCCAGCAAGTCCGCCACGAGCTTCGCGGAGATCGGAACGCGCGGCTTGTCTTTGCGGTCCTGCCGCGCGTAGCAGTAATACGGCAGCACCGCGGTGATGCGCCAAGCCGAAGCGCGCTTGAACGCATCGATCATCAGCAGCAGCTCGAGCAGGTGGTTGTCCACCGGATAGCAGCACGGCTGCACCACGAAAACATCCGCGCCGCGAACGTTCTCGAGAATCTGAAAATAAATCTCGCCATCGCTGAAGCGGCCCAGCTTGGCACTTGCCCAGCGGCACGTCCAAATGCCTGCAGATGTTCTCTGCCAGCGGCAGATTCGCGGTCCCCGAGAAAATCTTGAAGCGGTCGTCGTTCACGAGGTCGTGGCTCCGCGCCTTCGAGGTCAAGGCGACTGAATGCGACAATGGGAAGTTGCCAGGAACGCGTCAGGAACCCGGGACACCGACTGATTTGGACACGAAGACGCTGTAGGGGAACAAACGATGCGCCGGTTAGAGCGCTCCATGGACCATGCGAACATACCTATCGCGCGAAATTGTCTCGCAAACGAAGGCCTGGTCGTCCGGAAACCCAACAGCGGCTCGGCGCGCCAACGCTGGGCTCGGGAAAACACCAAACACCGCCGAACCGCTACCCGCCAGCGAGGCTTCTGCAGCTCCTACCCGAAGCAAAGCCCTCTTGATTGCCGCAAGTCGAGGGTGACGCCGGAAAACGGGCCGCTCAAAATCGTTGGAGAGGCCGCTTGCCTGCGTGCTCCAGCACAGAGCACAGAACTTCCAAAGTTTAGGGGTAGCGGAGGATTTTGTCAATTGCAGGCGTGACCGCGAGCCGTCAACGAAGGCAGCATGCACCCAGCGAAAGGCATCCGCGGTGGGCACGCGGATTCCGCGAGGCACCACGACGACAATCGATTGCTTGGGGATGCCGGCGAGCGGGTAAATCTCATCGCCGCGGTTGACGCCGAGCGCGCGGCCGCCGAACAAAAAGAACGGCACGTCGGCGCCCAAGGGACGCGGCAATCTCGATCAATCGAGCAGGGTGAAGCTTTTTCTTGTGCAACCGCAAATAGCCAAGCAGCGCGGCGGCGGCGTCGCTCGATCCGCCGCCCAGGCCGCCGCCCGCCGGGATTTTCTTGCGCAGCTCGATCTCCACGCCGGTGCGAATCTTCAGCTCGCGCTGCAGCGCTTCGACGGCGCGATACACCAGATTCTTCCGGACCGGCTCTCGCGAAAGCGTTTCGTTGCCGCGCACAGTCAACGAGATGCCCGGACGGCGCGCGAGGCGCGGAGCCGCAGATTCGTCGCGCAGGGAAATTGTCTGAAAGATGGTGCGCAGCTCGTGAAAGCCGTCGGGACGCTTGCCGAGAATGTCCAGGCGGAGATTGATTTTCGCGAAGGCCGGGATGCGAACTTCGCGCATGCGGCCTATTGCGGCTTGGCGTCTTGCGGCGAGGACTTCTGCGCCACGCGGTGTTTGGACTGGCCGAGTTTCTTCTCGAGCTCGGCGATTTTGTCGGTCTCGATATCGGCCGGGAGCGAGCGATGCCATTCGGACATGGACTTTTCCCATTCGGCGGCGGCCAGCTCGGTGCGGCCGAGCTTGGAGTAGACATCGCCAAGGTGCGAGTGAATGTTGGGATCGTGAGCGTCGCGATCCACGCGCTTTGCGCAGCGTGACTTCCGCATCGGCCAGCTTGTTCTGCTTGTAGTAGATCCAGCCGAGACTGTCGAGATACGCGCCGTTGAAGGGCTCTTCCTTCAGCGCGCGGCCCACCAGAGTCTTCCGCTTCGTCGAGCCGCTGACCAAGATCTCCGAGCATGTAGCCGTAGTAGTTGAGCGCGTCGCTGTTGGTGGGGTCGACGTCGAGAACTTTCTTGAATTCGTTCTCGGCGTTGTCGAAGAATTTCTGGCGCTCGTAGATGGCACCCAGGATAAACCAAACGGTTTCGTTGTCGCGCGGCTGGCCGGGCAGCATTTCGGCGGCATGAGCGGCATCTTCGGCTTCCTTGTAACGGCGGCCGCGCTCGTAAACCTGGGCGATATTGAGATAGGTCTCGCGGTCGGCTTCGGTGCCGGTCAATTGAGCGCGCAGGATCTTGATGGCTTCGTCGGTCTGCCCATTTTCACCGAGCAGCGAAGCCTGCCTGGCTTTGATCGCCGGATCGTTGGGATATTTGGCAAGGGCGTCCTTTCCCGCTTGCAGCGCCTTGGGCAAATCTCTTGCGTCGCGGTACGCGGACATGATGAGCAGGCGCGATCGCCGGTCTTCTTCGTCGCCGAGATGGCCCAATTCTTCATAGGTGTAGACGGCCGCAGGAGTAGTTCTGCTTCTGCTGATAGACTTCGCCAAGCTCCTGGTACAGGATGGCAAGCGAGCGGCGGCGCGACGGGCAGAACCGGGGATTGTCCTTTGACGCCGGTGACCGCGTCGACGAGCACGCGAATCGCATCATCGTAGCGGCCCTGCGCCTGATACAACATCGCTTCGTTGTACATCACTTCCAGGCTGCCGGGTTCGTACTGCCGCGCTTTGAGAAGATTTTCTTCGGCATGATCGAGCTGGTGCATCTCGCGGTAAATTTGCGCGGTGCGAAGATAGTTGTCGCCGTCGTCGGGCATCAAGTCGATCAGCTTTTGATAGACGACAAGCGCATCGGGGTATTTCTCTTCGGCCATCAGCGTCTGGCCCAGCCCGCGCAGATGGCTGAGCTCGGAGGGATCCAGATCGACCGCTCTCCGGTAGGCCTGTTCGGCTTTGGCAAGATCCTTGGTCTGCGTGTAGGCATCGCCGAGAAGATCGAGCAAGATCGGGGACGGCGCGCGGCTGGTCAGGCCTTCCAGCAGAGAAACGGCCTCGGAGGACTTGCCTTCGTCAAGCAAGAGCTGCGTGAGTTGCTCGATGGCCGCCTCGTTGTCCGGTTCACCTTTCAGGATGCCGCGGAGAACGTCTTCGGCTTTGTCGTGTCGTTGCGCAGGCGATATAGACGCGCCAGCCACAGCGCCGATTCCGTGTCGGAAGGATCGAGCCGGTAGATTTCTTTGTACTGCTCGATGGCGCGACCCGGCAATTTCGGATTGGCCGCCACTGGCGTTCAAATCGCCCAGGCTGCGGATATAAATGCGCGCCAGCAGGCGGCGGGTTTGCACGTCGTCGGGATCGCGCTTGAGGATTTCCTGCGCTTCGGCGACCGCGTCGTGGACGCGCTGCGCCTTCCAGTACATCTCGGCGAGGCGCTCGCCAATGACCGGGGACTTGGGGTCCAGCGCGTAGGCTTTCTTGTAAAACTCGATGGCCTGGGTGGCGTATTCGGCTTTGCTGGTGTTTTCGTATTGCTGCTCGTAGATGTGGCCCATGGTGAAGTTGAAATAGGCGTCGGCACGGCCGGCAGCAGCGGACGGCGAGGCGGTTTCCTGGTTTGGCGCGGCCGGCGCGGGCTGCTCGGCGGGAGTCTGCGCGAGGGCGGAGGATGCCGCCAAGGCGGTCAATAGAGCAGCGGCAACGGTCCATCTACGAAGGTTCATAAGTACCCCGAAACAAAAAGTATCCCATGCGGAGGAAACGCGGTCAAAAGACAAAAATCGAGCGTTTCGTGCCGCTGGGATGCTGTTGAGTAAGATGCGGCGGGGGGCGGAATCGTTCCTGTGGGAAAGAAAGAGTTGTATTTCTTCCGTATTTCTGCAATTATCGAAATATGAAGAGGCCTGATCCGAAGTTGGTGACACGCAGCGCGCAGCGATTTGCGGCGCTTGGAGCGGAGCCACGATTGCAGATTCTGAGGCTGCTGATGGCGGCGCACCCGACGGGACTGGTAGTAAGCGAGGTACAGGAGGAGATGAGAATTCCCGGATCAACGCTGTCGCATCACCTGGAGAAGTTGAAACAGGTGGGTCTGGTGACGGTGCGCCGGGAGGGAACCTATTTGTGGTACGCGGCGCAAACCGACGCGCTGCGCGAAGTGCTGGATTTTCTGTACGAGGAATGCTGCACGCGGAGCAGCGCCGTTGCGCCGGAAACGCTGGTGCAGATTTCGAAGTGATTTTTCTCGGAATGAGTTGAGTTCAGGAGACGCGAGAATGAACGAGCCCAATATTCAAGAAGCGGTGAAGGAAAAATACGGCAAAGCGGCCCGGCAGGTAGCGCGAGGCGGCACGGCATGCTGCGGAGGCGGGGCGGCGCTGAGCGCTTGTGACCCCATCACCAAGAATCTTTATGACGAAGCGCAAAAATCCGCGCTGCCGGCTGAAGCCGTAGCGGCTTCGCTGGGCTGCGGCAATCCCACGGCACTGGCGAAGCTGCAGCCCGGCGAAGTGGTTCTCGATCTTGGCTCGGGAGGCGGCATCGACGTGCTGCTCTCGGCGAAGCGCGTGGGTCCCGCGGGAAAAGCGTACGGCCTGGACATGACCGACGAAATGCTGGCGCTGGCGCGCGAAAATCAGAGAAAGTCGGGCGTCGAGAATGTGGAATTTCTGAAAGGAGCGATCGAGAGCGTTCCGCTGCCGGACAACGTGGTTGATGTCATCATCTCGAACTGCGTGATCAATCTCTCGGGCGACAAGGACCGCGTTCTGGCCGAGGCGTTTCGCGTTCTCAAGCCCGGAGGCCGCCTGGCCATCTCGGATGTGGTCGTCCGCGGCCAGGTCCCCGCGGAAATCCGGCGCAGCATGGAGTTGTGGGTCGGCTGCATTGCGGGGGCGCTGGAGGAAGACGAGTATCGCGAGAAGCTTGAGCGCGCGGGCTTCGACTCCATCGAAGTGGAACCCACGCGCGTCTACAAAGCGGAAGACGCTCGGGAATTTCTCTCGGCGTCCGGATTGAATTTCGACACTATCGCGCCCGCGATCGAAGGAAAGTTCATCAGCGCATTTGTGCGGGCGGTGAAACCCGCCGCAAAGGCTTCTTGCTGCGGCCCAACGTGCTGCTCGTAAACGGTCATGCCGGCGAAGAGGCTCCGCGTCCTGATTCTCTGCACGGGTAATTCGGCGCGGAGCCAAATGGCCGAGGGCCTGCTGCGTTACCTCGGCGGCGAACGCCTCGAAGTTCACAGCGCCGGCACCAAACCTGGAAGCGTAAACCCGCTGGCAATCGAAGCCATGCGCGAGATCGGCATCGACATTTCGAGCCATCGATCGAAGTCCGTAGCCGAGTTTGAGAGCGAGCAGTTCGCCACGGTAGTCACCGTGTGCGACGCCGCGGCAGAGCAGTGCCCCATCTTTCCTGGCACGCCCCGGCGCGTTCACTGGAGTCTTCCCGACCCTGCTGCGAGCGCCGGAACCCACGACGAGAAACTCGAAGTCTTCCGGCGCGTCCGGAATGAGCTGGAAGCGCGCATTCGCTTGTTCCTCTCTGCGGCTCGCTGACGCATGCCACGCAGAACAGATACAATCAGAGTCTGTGGAAGATCGCTGTCTACGAATTGAGGAGCATGATGGAACACAGTTTGCAGCACACAGTATCGCTTCTCACTCGCACCCCCGCTGCTCTCAATGCGCTTCTGCGTGATCTACCGGAAACGTGGACGTTCCGAAATGAAGGTGAAAACACTTGGAGCGCGTTCGACGTCGTCGGCCATCTGATTCACGGCGAACGCACGGACTGGATGCCGCGGGCGAGGATGGTGCTGCAATTTGGCGAGACTCGGACGTTTGAGTCTTTTGATCGATGGGGACACGTACGCGAGAGTCAAGGTAAGTCGCTGGGGGAGTTACTGGATGAATTTGCTCGTTTGCGGTCAGAAAGCCTGGGCGAACTGCGTGCATTGAATTTGCGGCAAGAGGACCTCGAGCTGCGTGGACGACATCCTGCCCTCGGAGTAGTTACTCTGTCAGAGCTGCTGGCGACCTGGGCAGCTCATGACTTAACTCATCTGCACCAAATCTCCAGGGTTATGGCCCACCAATACCGGGAGGCCGTGGGTCCGTGGAGCGGATTCCTTGGAGTGCTGCAGTGCGGCGGCCACAGCTCTCCTTAGTGAACTCTCCGGACATGCGGAGTGGCGACAACACCTGCCAATCGTTGCGGCAACGTAAAGATCGAGACGCCTAGAGCAGTCAGTCGTCACGGCGATGCACTTTGGTGTGCTGGCGGTCGGCTACGGGATTGAGAAGCCGAAACGTGTGCTCGCCAGTGGCTGAATCGAAGCGGTAGAGGAGCGTTGCGTCCGCGGCGCGTTCGTCTTTGGCTAGCTCCAGCTCGGGATTGCTGAGAATCACTTCGCCTTTGTTGTTGACGCGAAATTCGGTGCCTACCTGAAGAACGATTTCCATCTCACCACTTTTTGCTGGCTTGGCGCCTTTGGTTGCCATCGATGGGCTCCTTCGTTGCATGATTGAGCGGGTTCTATGTTGCCCAGGGGTTTGGATGCACGGAGCCAGTGGAACGGCGCATGCGCGCGCTAGTGGAGCGAGGTGTCACCAGCGCTGCGTTTTTCGGGCGCTGTACGCGGCCGCAATGGCGGCGGCGAGGCGCGCGTTGGCGAGCAGCAGGGCGATGTTGGTGCGCAAGGTTTTGCCGCCGCTCCTCCGCCCCAATTCCTCGAGCAAGAATGGAGTCACACTTTTGCCGCGAATGCCTGCGGCTTCAGCGGATTCCAGCGCGCCGGCGACCAGAGCCTCGACCTCGGCGCGCGGCAGCGCGGCGTCGGCCGGCGGGGGGTTGACGATGAGGATGCCCGCGCTGGTGCCCTGACCCAGCCAACCCAGGTCCCAGTGAATGCACATCAGGCGCGCGGCTTCGTCCGGGGTGTCCACGCGATGCTGCAGCGGCAGGCCGCTTTCACGGGAATAGAAGGCGGGGAACTCGTTGGTGCCGTAGCCGACGACGGGAATGCCGGAGGTCTCGAGAACTTCGACGGTGCGCGGAAGGTCGAGGATGGCTTTCGCCCCGGCGCACACGACGGCGACCGGAGTGCGGGCGAGCTCGGTGAGATCGGCGGAGATGTCGAAGGTGTTTTCGCTGCCGCGGTGGACGCCGCCGATCCCGCCGGTGGCGACCATGTTGATCCCAGCGCGGGAAGCGATGAACACGGTTCCGGCGACGGTGGTTGCTCCCGGGCGTCCGGAAGCGAGAACGGCGGAAAGATCGGAGCTGCTGACCTTGGCGACGTCGCGGGCTTCGGCAAGCAGGGCGATTTGCTCGCTGGTGAGACCGACGACGATGCGCCCGTCGAGGATTCCGATGGTCGCGGGGGTAGCTCCGGTTTCTCGGACGGCCGCTTCCATCTCGAGGGCCGTATCGAGATTGTGGGGGCGGGGAAGGCCGTGGGCGATCACGGTGGATTCCAGGGCCACCACCGGAGCTGCCCGCGACCAGGGCGGCGGCGATGTCGTCGCGAACGTAAATGAGTTCATCCACGCGAACCCTCCAGCGTGACATCCGGTCTTATCACAAACGGGCGAAGAGCGAAACGTGCAGCAGCAGATGGTTGCGCTTGAGGGGTGATCCGCGGTGATAAGATGCCGCCGCGATGCGCAGGGGAAAACACGGCGGGGAAGAAATCATCGTCCTGGGGGACATCAACGCGGACATCATCGCCCGGGTGAGCTCTTGGCCTGAACCGGGCGGGGAGTGCTTGGCGGAGCGTGTGGAACTGCATTGCGGAGGGGTCGGAGCGAATTGTGCGCTGGCCCTGCGGCAGTGGGGCATTGCGGCGAGGTTGATCGGGTGCGTAGGCAAAGACGATTTCGGCGGCGCGCTGCTGAAGACCCTTGCGGAAAACGGCGTGGACGTGAAGTGCATCCAGCGGACCGGCAAGGCGATGACCGGGCTGCTGTACATCAACGTCACGCCGGATGGGCAACGAACTTTTTTCGGCAGCCGCGGAGCGAATTGCCTGGTGGACCGGCAATCGAGCGGGTCGGCGTTGTGGAAGCGAGCGAAGGCAGCGAGCTTGATGGGTTATAGCTTTCTCGATCCCCGGCCTGCGTCGGCGGCGAGACAACTCTTGGGAGCGATGCGGGCGCGCGGCGGATGGGTTTCGCTGGATGTGGGCATGGAGCCGAGCAACAAGATTCCGCGGCAGATCCTGCGCGTGGCGAAGCAGGTGGACCTTCTTTTCGTCAGCAGCGAGGAAGCGGCGGCGCTCACCGGGAGACGCGATCCGCGTGAAGCTCTTGCGAGGCTACGGAAGGCTGGCGCGCGCGATGTGGTGATGAAGCTGGGAAAACGGGGCTGCCTGATTCTCGAAGAAGGAGTGGTGCGCCAGGTGCCGTCGTTTGCGGTGCGGGCGGTGGATTCCACGGGAGCGGGCGACGCGTTTACGGCGGCGTTTCTGCAAGCACGGCTGCGAGGCTGGCCGGTGGTGGAGGCAGGGCTGGCGGCCAACGCCGCCGGCGCGGCGGCGGCCAGCGTTGTGGGCGCGGGAGAGAAGTCGCCAACCTTGCGGGAAATCACACGGCTGCTGCGAACGCAACGGTTGAGAGAGCCGTGGGACGCCGCGCGTTTGCGAGTGTTGCGACGCCTCCGTAAATCGTTTCGCTGAGGTGCAGCTTGTGGCACAGAAGGTTCGTGCAAAGGATTAGTGCAGGAAGTGGCGCAGGCCGGTGAAGACCATGGCCAGGCCGAGGCGGTCGGCGACAGCGATCACGTCGGGGTCGCGCATCGAGCCGCCGGGTTGAATCACGGCGGTCGCGCCGGCTTTTGCGGTTTCTTCGACGCCGTCGGGGAACGGAAAGAACGCGTCGGAAGCGACGACGCTGCCCTGCAGCGGTGTTTGCGCTTTCATCACCGCGAGTTTGACGGAATCGACGCGGCTCATCTGCCCTGCGCCGACGCCGAGGGTGGCGCTGTCGCGGGCAAAGACGATGGCGTTCGATTTCACGTGCTTGGAGACCTTCCAGGCGAAACGCATGGTGTGCATCTCTTCAGCGGTGGGAACGCGCTTCGTTACGGTGCGCAGCTCGGTGTCCTGAATCTCGCCAAGATCGGGCTGCTGCACCAGCATGCCGCCGAAGATGCGCTTGAGCTGGAGTTCACGTTCCGGCTCGAGTCCGCCCGCGGGCAATTCGAGCAGCCGAAGATTTTTCTTTGCGGCGAAGATGGACTTGGCTTTCTCGTCGAAGCCCGGCGCGACGATGCACTCAACGAAAAGCTTGGCGACTTCTTCGGCGGTGGCGGCATCGACGGCGCGATTGAAGGCCAGCACGCCGCCGAAGGCGGAAATGGGATCGCAGGCGTAGGCTTTCAGGTAGGCGTCGCGCAGGGTCTCCTGCTCGGCCGTGCCGCACGGGTTGTTGTGTTTGATGATGACCGCCGCGGGCTTGCGGAATTCCGCGGCAAGGCTGCGGGCTGCCTCCAGGTCCACGAAATTGTTGTAGGAAAGCTCCTTGCCTTGGAGCTGCTTCGCTGCGGCCAACCCTTCGGGCGCGCGGCCTGCGGGAATGTAGAGCGCGGCGGCTTGGTGCGGATTTTCTCCGTAGCGGAGCTCCTGTTGGCGTCGCAAGGCGATGTGCAGGCGCTCGGGCAGGAGCGGTTTTTCGCGCAATTCGACGTGACCGGATGCGGCGCCCGATGCGGGGAATAGCCGCTCCAGCTCGGTAGTGATCATGCCGTCGTAGCGCGAGGTGGAGGCGAAGACTTTCCGGGCCAGATCGAGGCGGGTCGCCAGGGAAGTCGCGCGGGAGCTTTCGAGTTCGGCGGCGACGCGATCGTAGTCCGCGGGATCGGTGACCACGGTCACGCTCTCGAAGTTTTTTGCGGCGGAGCGCAGCATGGTTGGGCCGCCGATGTCGATATTTTCGATCAGCTCCTCGGCGGTCAGACCGGCTTTGGCGGCGGTGGCCTCGAAGGGATACAGATTCACGACCACCAAGTCGATCGGCGCGATGCCGTGCTCGGCCGCCTGCTTCTCGTCCTCGGGGTGGTTGCGGCGATAGAGCAGACCGCCATGCACTTTGGGATGCAGCGTCTTCACGCGGCCACCGAGCATTTCCGGCCAGCCGGTGAAGTCGGAAACATCGCGCACGGCGACACCCGCTTCGCGCAGCAGCTTGGACGTGCCGCCCGTCGAAAGTAATCTCGATCCGCAGCGCAGCAAGCTTTTTCGCAAACTCGACGATTCCACTCTTGTCAAACACGCTGATGAGCGCGCGCTCCACTGCCATGCTGTTCCCTCCGTGAAAGAAAAACACAACAGTGTAAGCGGGTTGGGAAATAATGACAAAGCGGAAAGGGCAAGAGGTACTGATTCAGTTTGGGTTTTTCGGCTCGGGGAATGCGGAGTTGATTTCCCAGGGCACTCCAAACTGATCGACAAGCACGGCAAAACGAGCAGCCCAAAACGTCTGTTGAATCGGCATGTGCACCGTTCCGTTTTCCGCCAGCATCCGATAGATGCGTTCTGCCTCTGCAGGGTCATCCAACTGAAGAGTTATGTAGAAACCCTTCGGAGGTTCGTACTGTTCAGGAGGAACATCGGCGCCCATCAAGA
Organism: uncultured Acidobacteriota bacterium; assembly: GCA_963735525.1. Classification (GTDB taxonomy): domain Bacteria; phylum Acidobacteriota; class Terriglobia; order Acidiferrales; family UBA7541; genus Acidiferrum. The sequence continues at coordinate 330,752 of CAVTLQ010000012.1, forward strand.
TGCTATCGCCAACAGCGAGGGTTGCATGGAGGATCTCCCCGCGTCGTTCCGGCGGCACTTGTTCAGCCATCGGCGAATTGCCGTAGCTGAACATCGTCGCGATCTTTCCAGCAAAACATCGCTCATAAAATCTGAAGGCCGCCTCGCATTGACCCTTGAAGACGAGGTGGGGATACCATTTCATGGGTCCCTCCTTGAGACAATCGCAACGAATAACGCTCATTATTCCACATAGCCTGAATCATCCAAACCCACAGCTTCGTTGGGAGAATCTCGGGACGCGAGAGCCACGATTCTTGCAAACGGGTCCCGCGCAATCCTCAAGCGCAGCGGCTAGGGCGACGAAGAACTCTAATACTTGTCTTGATTGCCGAGTAGGGGCGCAGCAGGCTGCGCCCTACCACCGACCAACGATCCGCGTAGTTGCGTGCTTGTTGTGTGGTGGCTACGGCCTAGCAAAATGGTGAGAGGTCAGGTCTTGACGAGGGCTTTGAGTTTGACCTGGCCGTCGACGACTTCGACTACATACTCGACGTCGCGGCAGTTCTGCTTGTCCTGCAGGTCTTTGGTTTTCTTGCGGACGAATTCCTTGAAGCCAGCGGGCGAAAGCTTGCCGGTCTCTTCTCCGGCCTGGGATTTGGCTTGCAGGAAGGCCTGATAGAGCTGGTCGACTTTGTCGGTCTCGCGTTCCGGCTCGGAGCAGACCATGCGAAAGGCGGCAGGCGGTGCCGGCGGCGCGGCCTCGGCTGCGGGGGCTGCAACGGGAGCAGGCGCCGGCGATTGGTGTTTTGCGCGTTCCGCTTCGATGGCCTTGGCGGCCGCGCCGAAGTGCCGCTGCGAGCGCCCTTCTTCTTTCTGCTGCAGCTTCTTCCGGAAGATGTCTTTGTATTTTGCGTACGTCTGGGTGAGGTTGTTGTAGCGGAAGCGCTGGCCGTATTTCAGCTCGCCGCCGCGCTCGGCATAGCGCTTGATGATGGTCTCGATGCGCCACTCGATTTCGGTTGGCGGACGCTTCCGGCCGCCGCCGAAATACTGGTCGTACTCAATTTTGAGCTGGCGAATATCTCGCTCGAGCTGGGCTAGCTCTTCGTCGATAGTGGCCATGGCTGGGCGGAACCCTCAATCTCCATGCTAGGAGCCCCAGGTAGCGGCGTCAACGGTACGGGGCGCGCTACGCTGCGGATTGGGCACCGGACTTCCTTTTGGCCGACCTGTACGCTGGTACAGCCGGGCATCGCGGCGGGCGGAACGCATTGCTCGCGGCACAAGTCTATGCTGAAATGGCGGCATGGAGCCCCCTGCAAAGCGCATTCTTTCCCCCGATCAGGCCGAGCTCCTTCGCCAGATTCCGTCGGTCGATGAGCTGCTGGCGCAGCCTCGCCTTGCGTCGCTCGCCAAACGCGTGGATCGCGATTTGCTCGTCGAAATAACGCGCGCGGTGCTTAGCGATCTGCGTGGCCGGATTGCGGCGGACGGGAAAGTAGCCGTGGGAGTGGCACTCGATTCGGCGTCCTTGCAGGAAAGCATTGCGTCGATGGTCGAGCGGGTCCTGGCTCGCTCGCTGGAGCCGGTCATCAACGCCACCGGCGTAATTTTGCACACAAATCTTGGACGCGCGCCGCTGATAGGGGCGGCGGTGGAAGAGTTTCGCCGCAGCGCGACGCAATACAGCAATCTCGAATATGACTTGGAGGCAGGCGCGCGCGGCAAGCGCGACGTGCACACGGCGCAATTGCTGGAGCGCCTGACCGGCGCGGAAGCCGCCATCGTGGTCAACAATTGCGCGGCGGCGGTGTTGCTGGTGCTCGCGGCGCTGGCGAAGGGCGGCGAGGTCATCGTTTCTCGCGGTGAACTGATTGAGATCGGCGACGGCTTCCGCATTCCGGAAATCATGGCGGAGAGTGGCGCGGTCTTGCGCGAAGTGGGAACCACGAACCGTACGCGCATCGCCGACTACGAAAACGCTATCAACGAAAAGACCCGGCTGCTCCTGCGCGTGCATCCGTCGAACTTCACGATCACCGGCTTCGCGGACAAGCCGTCGCTTGAGGAACTTGTGGCCCTGAGCCAGCGCACGGGCTTGCCGCTGGTCGAAGATTTGGGTTCGGGGTGTCTTGTCGATCTGGCCGAAGCCGGGATCACGGAGCCGGTCGTGCGCCGGAGCGTCGAAGCCGGCGTGTCCGTGGTGATGTTCAGCGGAGACAAGCTTCTTGGGGGCCCGCAGGCCGGAATTATTGCGGGGAAGAAAGATCTGGTTGCCCGCGTGCGGCGTCATCCATTGTTCCGAGCGCTTCGCGTGGACAAACTGACCATCGCGGCGCTCGAAGCTACGCTGGGCGCTTATCTGCGCGGGGCCGTGGACGAAATTCCGGCGCTGCGCATGATTCGCACGAGTGCGCAGGAACTCAAGCGCCGCGCGGAGAATTTTCTTCGCGAACTTACGCCGGAACTGCCGCTCGGTGAAGTGGAATTGGAGATCGTGGACGGCGCCTCGCTGGCCGGAGGCGGCTCGACTCCCACGCAGTCACTTCCGTCTAAGATCATCCGCATCGCCAGCGCCCGATACTCGGCAGCGCAGCTCGAGCAGCGCTTGCGCCGCGCCCCGGCGGGCATCTCGGTCGTTGCGCGCGTCGAAGAAGACCGCTTGATCCTGGACCTGCGCACCGTCTTCGTCGAGCAGGAGCCATTGCTGCTGAAGACGCTGGCGGCGGTGCTCCGCTAAAGTCGATGGCTACCGGACTGATCCACTTGGATCCCAAGCAAAAACTCCTCCTCGCCCGCCGAGCCGAGTTGCGTGGAACGTCGATCTCACAGGAATTACGCGCCGCATTCGATTTGTATCTTGCGATGCCGATTGAGATTGAAGACCAGTTGAAGCGGGTCGCGCGAACCGCCGATCGTTCGGCAGACCGCATCATCAAAAAGCTGGATGAAACGATTACGTATGTCGACTGCGTTTTCAAGAGTCGCGGACGGCGCCAAGTTTTGTCCGACAAACCGCAGAGGTAGTGGCCATGCTTGCCTTCCAGGTTTCCAACGGAAAGCTGAGAGCAGTCCAGAAGCCGCGGCCCAGGCTGCGGCCTGGCTGGGCACTGGTGCGCGTGCGGCTCGCCGGGATCTGCAATACGGATATCGAAATTCTGCGCGGCTATCACGATTTTCGCGGGACGCCGGGACATGAATTTGTCGGGGAAGTCGCCGAATTGAATGGCGTCTCCGGCGGCGTGCGGGGAAAATGGCTCGGACGCCGCGTGACCAGCGAAATCAACGTCTCATGCTCGGCCTACGGCTACCGGCCGGTGTGCGAATTCTGCCGGCGCGGCTTGCGAACGCACTGCGCGCGGCGAGGCGTGCTCGGCATCCTCTCCCTCGACGGCGCTTTTGCGGAGTATTTGACGCTGCCGATCGAAAATCTTCATGCTGTGCCGGATTCCATCCGTGACGATCAAGCGGTCTTCGTCGAACCGCTTGCAGCGGCGTGCGAGATTCTCGAGCAGGTAAAAATCCGCGGGCTGCGCGAAGCCGCGGTTCTGGGCGATGGAAAGCTCGCACAATTGATTGCGCGGGTGCTGCGCACTGCGGTGCCGCGCGTGGTGATGTACGGCAAACATGAGAGGAGGCTGGCGCTTGCGCGGCGCGCTCGCATCGAAACGAGGCGGGTGCTCGGCAATGCAGACGATCTGCGAAGGATCAAGGAAAATTACACGCTGCTGGTGGAAGCGACCGGATCGCCAACCGGCCTCGCTCTTGCGCAGCATATGACGGAGCCGCGCGGTACGCTGGTCTTGAAGTCGACGTTTCACGGCGCGGCGCCGGTCGAGACGTGGCCGATCGTCGTTAAGGAAATCACCGTGGTCGGTTCCCGCTGCGGCCCTTTTGACAAGGCTCTGGCCCTTCTCCGCAGCGGCAAAGTGGATCCGTCGCCGTTGATTACTCGCATCTTTCCGCTCGCTGCGGCACAACAGGCGATTCGGTTTTCGCAAAAATCCGATGTGATGAAAGTATTGTTGAAGGCTACAAACGGTTGATGCAGGAAGCGACGCACGCGGCGCCGAAGCCGTTGTCGATGTTCACCACCGTTACGTTCGAAGCGCAACTGTTGAGCATGCCAAGCAGCGCGGCAACTCCGCCGAAGCTCGCGCCGTAGCCCGTGCTGGTGGGCACCGCGATTACCGGCACGGCGACAAGCCCGCCGACCACGCTCGGCAGCGCGCCTTCCATTCCCGCAACGCAAATGATCACGCGAGCGGTGGTGAGTTTCTCGCGATGCTCCAGCAGGCGGTGAATGCCGGCCACACCGACGTCGTAAAGATGCTCGACGCGATTGCCCATCATCCGGGCGGTCAACAGCGCCTCTTCCGCGACAGGAATATCGCTGGTGCCGGCCGAGACCACGAAGATGGTGCCCTTCCCGGAAATTTCGCGGCTGCGCTCCAGAGTAATCACACCGGACAGCGGATGGAATTTGGCCGCGCCGCGGGTAGCGGTCCCCTTTTGAGAGCTGGCGCGCCGCACTGCCGCAAAAATCTTCGGGTCCGCGCGCGTCACCAAAATGTTCTGACGCCCCGCCTTGTGCCGCAGCATCGCGCGCACGATGTCAGCCACCTGCGCCGGCGTCTTCCCTTTTCCGAAGATCACTTCCGCGTAGCCCTGCCGGAGCGCGCGGTGGTGGTCCACCTTCGCGAAGCCCAAATCCTCAAACGGCAGATGCTTCAAGCGCTCGATGGCGCGCTCAGGCGACAGCGTTCCGGATTCCACCGCTTTCAAAAGCTTCAAAATTTCGCGTTGATCCATTTTGTTCGAAAGAGGGTCGGTTAGACCGGCACGAATTCTATCATCGCACTGTACCGAAGGCTTGACTTGGCTTCTGGCCGCTGCGAGACTCATTCTATCCGCACAGAATATGGCTGAAACCAAAGGACAAATCGTCACCGTAGGTGTGACCGGAGCCAGCGGCGCGATTCTGGCGCAGAAAGTGCTCAGCTTGCTGGAGGCCGACGCGCGTGTTGCGCGCGTTCACCTGGTGGTCACCGAAACCGGCCAGCGTCTTTTCGCGGAAGAGCTGGGCGTTACTTCCGGCGATCTGAAGCAGTTGCCGAGCCGCATTCTGGGTCATCCCTCGTCGAGAATCGAGGTCTTGCCCAACAAAGATATCGGCGCGTCGATCGCCTCGGGCAGTTACGAAGTGGACTCCATGATCGTGGTGCCGTGCTCGATGGGGACGCTGGCGGCCATTGCCAACGGAATTAGCGACGATCTCGTCGCGCGGGCCGCCGACGTGATGCTCAAGGAAAACCGCAAGCTGGTGCTGTGCGTCCGCGACACGCCCTTCAATCGCGTGCACCTGGAAAATATGTTGCGCGCGCAGCAAGCTGGCGCGGTAATCATGCCCGCGATTCCGGCGTTTTACCATCAGCCGAAAACGATCGACGACCTCGTGACGCAATACATTTGCCGCGTCTTGGCGCAAATCGGCTTGGCACAGGACACGATGTACCGCTGGACGGGTAAGTCGTCCGCAAAGGAAGCGAAGGCATGAAGAAGATTGGCCACAGAGGCACAGAGACACCGAGAAAACCAATTCCCCTTTTTTTTTCCTCTGTGCCTCTGTGGCTAATTAGGTCTCTCTGACATGACGACGAACCGCATAGGCACCGTGCTGGAGATGATCAAGTTCGAGCACTCCGTGTTTGCGCTGCCGTTTGCGCTGACCGGAGCGCTGCTCGCCGCGCGGGCGACTCATCAATCGCCAAGGGGCTGGCCTACTTGGCGGCAGATTCTGTGGATCGTGGTGGCGATGGTCGCGGCGCGCTCCGCGGCGATGACCATGAACCGCATCGCCGATCTGCGCTACGATCGAGAGAATCCGCGTACGCAGCAGCGTGCGCTAGCCACCGGAGCGCTCTCAGTTTCCTTCGCATGGATGTTCACACTCGCCGCCGTTGCCGTTTTCTTCGTCGCGGCGTGGCAGCTCAACCCGCTGGCGCTGAAGCTCGCGCCGCTGGCGATCGGGATTCTTTTTTTCTACTCCTTTACCAAGCGCTTCACGAATTGGTCGCATCTTTTTCTCGGCTTCGCGCTCGGAATTTCGCCGGCTGCGGCGTGGATCGCCATCACCGGCGGGCTGGATCTGCGCATGCTGATCCTCTGCGCGGCGGTGACGCTGTGGGTTGGCGGCTTCGACGTGCTGTACGCGTGCCAGGACATCGACTACGACCGGCGCGCCGGCCTGTATTCCGTTCCGAAGCGCTTTGGCATCGCCAACGCGCTGCTGATAGCGCGTGCGATGCACGCCGGCGTGGTCGCGCTGCTCGCGTGGCTTGCCGCCAGCTTCGTGCTGCCCTGGCCGGCATGGCTCGGCATCGTGGTGGTCGCGGCGCTGCTGGCGTACGAGCACTCGCTTGTCAAAGCGGATGATCTCAGCAAACTGGACGCTGCGTTTTTTGCGATGAACGGTTATATTAGTATGTCGTTCCTGTTGTTTTGGGGCGCTGCAGCAGCGGTTTGGCGGGTTTGAAAGTTTCGGTCGAATCGAAATGAGCGAACTGACTCTCACGGACCAGCGGTTGAAGCCGATCGCAGCGAAAGTGCTCGCGGGCGAGCGCCTTTCCATCGATGACGGCATCCTGCTGTACCGCTCGCCGGATTTGCTAGCCGTCGGCTGGCTGGCCAACCACATTCGCGAGAAGCGCCATGGCAACATCACGTATTTCAACGTCAATCGCCACATCAATCCGACCAATGTTTGCGTCGCGCACTGCAGGCTGTGCGCGTTCGGCCGCGATCCGAATGCTCCCGGAGCGTACACCTTTGCGCTGGAAGAGATTTACCAGCGCGCGGAGCAAGGGGTCCTCGAAGGAGCTACGGAATTTCACATGGTCGGCGGCCTGCATCCCGACCTTACCTTCGACCACTATTTAGAATTGGTCCGCGGGCTCAAGCAGCGCTGCCCGAGCGTCCATCTGAAAGCCTTCACGATGGTCGAGGTCCACTACTTCGCCAAAATCGCCAAGCTCTCCATCGAGGAGACGTTGCGCAAGATGAAAGAAGCGGGCGTGGACTCCTGCCCCGGCGGCGGCGCGGAAATTTTCCATCCACGTGTGCGCAAGATCATTTGCGATCACAAGACCAGCGGCCAGATGTGGCTGAGCACCGCGAAGAAAGCGCACGAAGCGGGGCTTCATTCCAACGCCACGATGCTTTACGGCCATGTGGAAACCGAAGAAGAGCGCGTCGACCATCTCGTCAAGCTGCGGGAGCTGCAAGACGAGACGCACGGCTTCGTGGCGTTCATCCCGCTGGCGTTTCATCCGGACAATACAGCGCTCTCGCACATTCCCAAGACCACCGGCTATCTCGATCTGCGAAACATCGCGGTATCGCGCCTGTTGCTCGATAATTTCGACCACATCAAAGCGTATTGGATCATGCTGACGCCAAGCATCGCGCAAATCGCGCTGCGCTTTGGCGCGAACGACCTCGACGGCACGGTCGTCGAAGAGAAGATCTACCACGATGCCGGCGCGAAGACCTCCGAGTTCACCCCGCGCGCCGAGTTGGAGCGCCTGATCCGCGCCGCCGGCCGCGTCCCCGTCGAGCGCGACACGCTGTATCGCCCGGTGGACCGCTCGAAGATGCCGCCCATTCCGCCCGCGCCGCGCTCCGACCTCATCACGCTCACACTCAACGTGTGACAAATCGCGATTCAAACCGTGTGTCCAAACTCCCTGCACCGGGAGAAATTATCTCGTACCTGGATATGTGTAGAGCCTGGGGAGTTAGCTTCCAACGCGGCATGCACTACCGACTCAGGGAGAATACGAGCGTGATTCTGATGAGTCGCCGCCGCGACGCACCTTATAGAGACCAGGTCGAAGAAGATGGCCGCGTCCTGATCTACGAGGGTCATGATCTGCCGAAACACAGGGGAGGCCCAGACCCCAAGAGCACTGACCAGCCTCGCGAAAACCCCGGCGGTTCGCTGACTCAAAATGGTCTTTTCGAGCAGGGAGCGCTCGCTGCAAAAAAGGCTTGCGGGCCATTTGAAGTAGTAGCGGTTTATGAAAAAATTCACAGCGGCATCTGGGCTTTCAATGGCATTTTCCAACTTACCGACGCGTGGCAAGAAAGAGATGGAAAAAGAAACGTTTTCAAGTTTCGTCTCGAACTCACTAACTCGGAAATCGACCTTCGCTTCGCATCGACGGATCAACTCGAACACACGCGCTTAATCCCGTCAGCAGTCAAGTTGGAGGTCTGGAAACGAGATAAGGGGCGTTGTGTAATGTGTGGCGCCAAGGACAACCTTCACTTCGACCATGACGTCCCCTACTCCAAAGGGGGCACGTCTCTCAAATCAAACAACATTAGGCTCCTATGCGCTCGGCACAACCTTGCGAAGAGTGACAAAATTCAGTGACCGCCGCAGCCCATTCGACAGTGCGGCGTAGCCTTGCTCCGGGGCTCGGGGATTCCTTGGCATACCCTGATTCATGAACAGTGTTGACTGATCCACACTGGGTGGTATCGTAACTTCTGGAGGGTCTCGTCATGCGCAAGCAATTCGTATTGGACAAGCGTACAAACAAGCTCCTCGAAGAGCTGGCCTCCTACCGTGCGGGTAATCGCAGCATGGTGGTGCGCGAGGCCATTCAGCTGTATGCGGATATGGAAGACCGGCTCGACAAGATCGAGGCCCACCCCGCCTTCCAAAAAATGATGGAGGAATCGGACAAGGCCATCCGCGAGGGACGCGTCACACCGCACAGCGAAGTAGTTCGTATGTCACGCGCGCACTCCAAGAAACGCAAGTGAAGACCCGCATTGTTTGGGCAGATCCGGTACGCGATCTGCTGTTGTCTTTGCCAGAAAGCGAACGGGAAGAAATCTTGCTGCGAATGGAACTGCTAAAGCATTTTCCTCACATGTATCCTGTGCGAACCAAAGGAAGGCGGTTTCGCCGCCACCGCTGGTTCTGCACAAGAAACTGGCTGGTCTACTATCGCGTAAGCGGAAACACGCTGTACGTTCGCGGCTTGTGGCCCGCGCGAATTCCTTAGGTACGCGGCGTGACGCGGGCGCTGAGAAGATGTCCGAGGCCGCCGCTCACGCGCAAGTTGTCCTTTCGGCCGCCGAAGTAACGGGCATTAATTTCTTTCACGGCCAGATCTTCCAGCTGGTCAAATCCGCGGCGTTGCATTTCATCGGCTAGTTCGCGCGGCTCGAAGAACAATTGAAACGGTTCTCCCGCAGCGGCCACGCGTTTCGACAGCGCATCCAGAGCCAGCCGTTGCCACAAGTTGAGCGAAGACCGCTTCAGGGCGTAATCAAACACCACTCCGCCCAGTGGAGCCGTCGACGCGATGAAGTCGAGGGTGGCCAGAAACGCCTCGCGGGTCAGATAGGGCGTCACGCCCAGCCACGAGAAGAACGCCGCTTCCTGCGTGCGAAAGCCCGCGCTACTCAGGCCTTCACGCAGCGTTTGCCGCTCGAAGTCAACCGGCGCAAGGGCGAGCTCCGCGGGAAGGCGGATTCCGGCCGCCTCCAGCAGCTCACGCTTCCACGCTTGCGTTGCCGGATGGTCCACCTCAAAAGCACGGAGTCCTGCGTGCGTATTTCTATACGCGAAGGTGTCGAGTCCCGCGCCCAGCACGACGTACTGGCGCACACCGCGGGCGACAGCGGCGGCAAGCTGATCTTCGGCGTAGCGGCTGCGCACCGCCAGGAACGCACGCATCGAGCGCGCCACCCCATTTTCCCGGGAGCGCCCGGCTCGCAAGGCCGCAGCCGCTTCCGCTCCGATAATCGACATCGCCAGAGCGTCCGTAAAAACCGGCGGATCATCCAAAAGCTGGTGCTCCGCGCGGCGAATGGCCACGCGGTGCGCGGTGCGGCTCGGACGGCTTTCGTGCATGCAAAATGGCTCCCGACCGCTAGGATAGCAGGATGCGCCGCTGCACTCGGCCCATCCCTTGAACGGTGCCTGCGTCTTCATCTCGAAAGGAGCTGCTCGCGGCAATGCGAACCATCCTGTTGCTCACCGTTTCGAACATCTTCATGACCTTTGCGTGGTACGGCCACCTTAAATACCGCAGTGAGGCGCTTTGGAAGGTGATCCTGGCCAGTTGGGGCATCGCATTCTTTGAATATTGCTTTCAGGTGCCTGCAAACCGCATCGGATCGTACGAATTTTCGACGGCGCAGCTCAAGACGATTCAGGAAGTGATCACGCTAAGCGTCTTCTCTGTTTTCTCGTTGTTTTATCTTGGCGAGAAGCTGAAATGGAACTACGCCGCGGGATTTGGCTGCCTCGTGCTGGGCGTTTTCTTCGTTTTCCACAAGTGGTGAGAGGCGGCAACTCTATCCTGTGGCCGTGAAGACCCAGGTTCGAACAGCGAACCCTGGGGCACCCTACACCCTGATGCGCACAGCCTGAAAGGCTGTGCCACAAGATTTGCGTCCTTGGCCACGGCTCAACTCGACAGGGTCCTGCGAATCCATATACCCTTCGAGGGCGCCCAGGAATCGAATCCTCGGCATTTCAAAACGGGTGAAACCTGCAAAAGGAGCGATGTCATGCAACGCAAAGCGAGCGCAGTTTGGCAAGGCGATCTGAAAAGCGGCAAAGGCACGATCTCAACGGACAGCGGCACACTGAAGCAAGCACAATATTCTTTCAGCACGCGTTTCGAAAACGGCGTCGGCACGAATCCCGAAGAGCTGCTCGCGGCGGCACATGCGGGGTGTTTCACGATGGCGCTTTCCGCGCAGCTCGGCGGCGCCGGTCTGACTCCGCAGAAGCTGGAAACCACGGCCACCATCACGCTCGACAAAGTCGGCGACGGCTTCAGCATCACCAAGAGCCATCTCGATCTCGTCGCCCGCGTCCCCGGCGCGGACAAAGCCAAATTTGACGCCGCCGTCAAAGGCGCGGAAACCGGCTGCCCGGTCTCGAAGCTTTTCAAAGCGGAAATCTCCGTCAGCGCCCGCCTCGAATCCTGAGGCGTTGCGGTTTTTGCGCAACCCAGCCTAACGAGTACAATGCCGCCCATGATTCCAGCTCCAGGCGCCTTTGTCGCGGGTGTCGCGATCTTCGTGATCGTCATCTGGGATGCGTTTGAGGCCATCATTCTCCCCCGCCGGGTGACGCGAAAGTTTCGCCTCACCCGCTTGTTCTACAGAGTGACCTGGAGAAGCGCCAAGTTTCTCGCCGGCCTGTTTCCAGCGGGCAAGACCCGCGAGGCGCTTCTTGGTTTCTACGGCCCCAGCTCGCTTCTTGTGCTCATCGGCGTTTGGGCGGCCGGACTCGTGTTCGGCTTTGGCCTGATGCAATATGGCGCGGGCTCCGCAGTGAACGCTTCCGGTGGCCAGCCGGGTTTCTTCACCGATGTTTATCTCAGCGGCACCACGTTCTTTACGCTCGGTCTGGGCGACGTCGTTCCGCGTTCCGGGCTGGCCCGCGCCCTCGTCGTCATCGAGGCGGGCTTCGGCTTCGGTTTCCTCGCCGCCATCATCGGCTACCTGCCTTTTATCTATGGCTCTTTTTCGAAACGCGAAGTCGATATCTCGCTGCTGGATTCTCGCGCCGGCACTCCGCCCACCGCCGGCGAGCTTCTCCGCCGCCACAGCTACGACGGCGGCCGCGAAGCGCTTCACGAGTTGCTAAAAGACTGGGAGCTATGGTCCGCCGAACTGATGGAGAGCCATCTCTCGTATCCAGTTTTGGCATTTTTCCGCTCGCAGCATGACAACCAATCCTGGATCGCCTCGCTCACCGCAATTCTCGACACTTGCGCGTTGCTCAAGGCCGGCATCGAAGGCGCCTGCGAACGCCAGGCGGATCTCACTTTCGCGATCGCGCGTCACGCCGTTGTCGACCTCTCGCAGGTCTTCGGAACCGCGCCCAGAACACTGCCGCACGATCGCTTACCCCCGGATGATTTGCGGCGCATCCGGGAGAAGCTTGCGCAGTACGGTCTGCGGATGCACGACACCGAAGAAGCCGACCGCCAGCTCGTCACCCTCCGCAATATGTACGAACCCTATATTTACGCCCTGGCGGGTTACTTGAATCAAACTCTCCCGCCGTGGATTCCGCAAAAAAAGGGCAAAGACAATTGGCAAACCACGGCGTGGGGCGAAGCCGCCGGCCTGATCGAAAGGAAAACAGAGATCGTGGACCATTTCTGAACGTTTTGGAATGCGGCGGCTTGCCGCCGCCTTTGAAACGTAAGCCGCGACACCAACTCACTGATCTGTCCGAGGGGAAAACGATGAAAGCCATCTTAGTTCATGAATTCGGAGGTCCCGAAGTTCTGAAGCTCGAAGAAGTCCCCACGCCAAAGCCGCAAGCCGGTCAGGTGCTGGTGAAAATTCACGCGGCCGGCGTGAATCCCTACGACACGTACATGCGCGCGGGCACCTACGCCATCAAGCCGCCGCTGCCGTATACGCCGGGATCGGATGCCGCTGGCGTCGTGGAAGCGGTGGGCAGCGGCGTAACCACCGTGAAGCCCGGCGACCGCGTCTACACCGCGAAAACCGTCACCGGAGCCTACGCGGAATACACGCTCACTCTCGAAGACCAAGCCCAGAAGCTTCCCGCGAATATTACCTTCGATCAGGGCGCGGCCATCTGGGTGCCCTACGGCACGGCTTATCACGCCCTGAAGCAGGAAGCGAAGGCGCGCGCCGCGGAGACCGTGCTGATTCACGGCGCTAGCGGCGGCGTGGGCACGGCCGCGCTGCAAATCGCGCGCGCCGAAGGCCTCACTGTGTTTGGCACTGCCGGCACCGACAAGGGCCTCGATCTCATCAAGCGCGAAGGCGCGCATCAGGCTTTCAATCACACCAAATCGGGCTACACCGACGAAATCTTGAAAGCCACCGGCGGCCGGGGCGTCGATATCGTTCTCGAAATGCTCGCCAATGTGAATCTTGCCGCTGATCTGAAACTGCTTGCCACCTACGGCCGCGTCATCGTAATCGGCAACCGGGGCGAAATCACCATCAACCCGCGCGATCTGATGTCGCGCCGCAGTTCGGTCCGCGGCTTTACCCTCTGGGCCGTCACCCAAGCGGAGACGGCCGAAATCCACGCCGCATTGTATGCCGGCCTTGAAAACGGCACGCTCCGCCCCATCGTCGGCAAAGAGATCCCGCTCGCCGAAGCGGCCCGCGCTCACCAAGAAGTCCTGGCACCCGGCGCTTCCGGTAAAATCATCCTGGTCCCGTGATTGGGCGGCGCGGCAAAACGCGCAAGCTTCGAGAAACAAAGCGGTTGGAGCCAAGGTCCTGCGCGGCGGTCGCCGGCGAATCGCCCAGCCCGAGCCAGAGCTTTCGTTGACTGGCGGCGCTACCACCGTATAATCAATACCGCCGCATCTGGGCGCATCCGAACATCACAGAGGACTCGAGGCTCCCCATCGTGCACGCCCATTTCCCTATCCCAGCTCTGCTCGCGGCGCACACTGCCTCGCTAGGCCAGTACTGGCATAAGCTGACCGACCGGACCTTCACGGGTATCTATCACGCCAATTTCTTCGACCTGGCCATGATGATCCCGTATTTCCTCGTCTTGTTCGTCCTGGCCGCTTACGGCCTGCATCGCTACTGGCTGGTCTACGACTACTACAGGTATGCGAAAAACGTCCCTGGCCCGCCTCCCGAAGCCACCCGTTGGCCTCGCGTCACCGTCCAGCTTCCCATTTTCAACGAACGCTACGTCATCGAGCGCCTCGTCGAAGCCGTCTCTCGCTTCGACTACCCCCGCGAGCTCCTCGACATTCAGGTCCTCGACGATTCCACCGATGAAACCCAGCAAGTCGCCAGCGCCTGCGTCGACCGCTTTGCCGCGCAAGGCCTTCCGATCGTCTACATCCATCGCGACAATCGCGAAGGTTTCAAAGCAGGCGCACTCGAAAACGGCCTGAAAACCGCCCGGGGCGAGTTCGTCACCATTTTTGACGCCGACTTCCTCCCCGAGCCCGATTTTCTCCGACGCACGATTCCGTATTTCCAAGACAAGGAAATCGGCATGGTCCAGGCCCGCTGGACCTACCTCAACCGCGATTATTCCCTGCTCACGGAAGTCGAAACCATCCTTCTCGACGGCCACTTCGTCGTCGAGCACGGCGCCCGCTCCCGCCGCGGCGCGTTTTTCAATTTCAACGGCACCGCAGGCGTCTGGCGCCGCCAGGCGATCGAAGACGCCGGCGGCTGGCAGCACGATACCCTGACTGAAGACACCGATCTCTCCTACCGAGCGCAGCTTTTCGGCTGGAAATTCCTTTATCTTCCCAACATCGAGTGCGCCTCCGAGCTGCCCATCGACATGAACGGCTTCAAAGCCCAGCAAGCGCGCTGGGCCAAGGGCTTGATGCAGACCGCCAAGAAAATCCTGCCCAAGGTGTTCGCCTCCAATGTGCCCTGGTTCATCAAGGTCGAAGCGTTCTTCCATCTCACCGCCAACATCAGCTATCCGCTGATGGTGTTGCTCTCGACGATGCTGCTTCCCGCCATGATCGTGCGTTTCTATCAAGGCTGGTTTCAGATGATCGTCATCGACTTGCCGCTCTTCCTCGCCTCGACGTGCTCCATCTCCAGCTTCTATCTTGTCGCGCAGCGAGAGCTCCGCCCGAAGAATTGGTGGCGCACCTTTCTTTACATGCCTTTTGTGATGGCCACAGGCATCGGAATTTCCGTTCGCAACGCTCAGGCGGTCATGGAAGCGATCGTCGGCAAGAAGACCGATTTTGTCCGCACACCGAAATACAAAATCGAAGGCAAGAAAGACACTTTCGTCACGAAAAAGTACCGCAACAAAGCCGGCTGGATGCCCTATGCGGAAGTCGTGCTCGGCGTGTACTTCGCCTTCACCGTTCTCTATGCCATCCTCAACGAAAACTACGCCACCGTTCCCTTCCTGCTCCTCTTCGTCTGGGGCTACCTCTACACCGGCTTCATGTCTCTCGGCCAAACCTACTTCGCCCATTTGCGCTTCGGCGTGAATGCCCCCGAGATGCGCCCCGCGGCCTCTGGCGCCCCCGGCTTCTAGTCCGTTTGGACCGCCAACCACTCCCGTAATTGCGACCTTGCAGGTAGGGGCGCAGCAAGCTGCGCCCCTACTGAGGATGGCGTGTTGTGCGGAGGGTTCCTAGTGCGTTTAAGGGTTAGGCTCGCCAGCGCCTACAAAAAGGAAAAGCTCCGGGAATCGCAGCGGGGTGCGTGACGATTCCCGGAGCTCTGTGGCGCGCGAAGCCGTTCAGTGAGTCGTCGCGCCAGAGACTGGGACTGGGCCGTACGGAGTATCCTGCAGGATAGGCTGGAGGCGGCGTTCGCGTTTCGTCGCCGCCATGGCGTACAACACGATGGCGCCGATCCCGGCCACCAGAATCACGACCATGGTCGCGTCCACTACGATCATCCGGTCGAGGTCCGATTCCTGCTGCGTGCTTTGGCCGCTCCACAGCGCCGCGGGAGCAATCGCCGCATCTGCCTTCATTCCGCTCGCGGGATCAACGTTCAGCGCCGCGCGTCGCACCACATGACGCTCCACCTTCGGCGTGCCGGGATTCATGGGAAAATCGGTGGGGTCCATGTCCTGCTGGGCGTACGCGGAACTCGCCAGTAGTAGTGCCGCTCCCAGACCCATCAGCATCACTTGCATCCGAACTATCTTGTGCAATTTCATGGACCCCTCCAGTTTCGCTTTTGAATTTGTCGTCGCGTCCAAGGAGATTGCAACCTCTGTGCCAAACGCGTCCGAATGTCCCGGATTTTCACGTGGGCTTGTGAACTCATTGAATTGACGTTACTTAGAAAAGCAGCTACCGCAGCGTGGGTTGGCCAGGCGTCGATACACGGCGATTAGAGAGCGGCGCTTGCTAACCTCTTGGATAGGCGTTCTATCCGTTCAGATAGTTCGCTGCACAGCCGAAAGATCGCAGGGTTGGTTGGAACAGCTCATAAGCGGGGAATTGGGAGCGGAAAAAACCTTCGACAAATAGCCTCTCCGAGAGCGGCTACTCAAACTGAATCAGCACGATTTCCGGGCTGGAACCCAGCCGCAGCGGAGGCCCCCAAGTCCCCGCGCCGCTCGATGTGTAAACCAGCATCTTCCCCACACGATTCAGCCCGTAGACGAACTGCCGGTAAATCCGCGCGGCGATCCACGTATACGGAACGAATTGCCCTAGATGCGTGTGCCCCGAAACCTGCAATCCAATTCCCGCGGCCTCGGCCACGCCCACCTGGTCCGGCGCATGCGTCAACAGCACGCTCGCCCGCTCTCGATCCAAACCGATCGCCTGCAGCACCGAGCGAAAGTGTTCCGCATGCGTGGCGTGACGGTAGGGCACTCCCACGATCTGCAATCCATCGACCTCTGCCTTTTCGTTGTCCAGCACGCGCACGCCCGCGGCTCGGATCGCCCGCAAGTACTTCTCCGGATCGGTGAACTCTTCGTGATTCCCTTCCACGAAAAAGGCGCCCATCGGCGCTTTCAATTCCCGCAATGGCGCCGCCGCTCGCTCCGCGTCCACCGCCGTCCCATCAAACAGATCGCCTGCAATCCACACGATTTCCGGCTTCAGCTTGGCGATCGCGGCCACCATGCGCCGGGTGAATCCCGCGTTCCGCACATGTCCCAAATGCAGGTCGCTGATCAGTGCCGCTGTCTTTCCTCGCCACGATGCCGGCAGATTCGGCAGCTTGATCCTGATCCGCCTCACCCGCGTCCACGCGGCGTTGATCACACCATACGCGCTCACGGCTGCCGCCATGCCGAACGCAACGCTCAAGAGCCAGCGGCCATTCAGGTGAAGTCCAACCAGCCGGCTGGCGCCATAGATCAGCCAGCACGCGCAGGCCGCAAAAAAGAAAAAGCTCAGCGCCCCCAGCCACACCGCAGCGACGGTGTA
Organism: uncultured Acidobacteriota bacterium; assembly: GCA_963735525.1. Taxonomy (GTDB): domain Bacteria; phylum Acidobacteriota; class Terriglobia; order Acidiferrales; family UBA7541; genus Acidiferrum. The sequence continues at coordinate 347,671 of CAVTLQ010000012.1, forward strand.
AAACCACCGCACCACGATGTTGCGATACCGGAAGGCCAGCAACGAAGCCGCAACAAAGCTGACCGACAAAATCCCCAGCACAAGTTGCAGCGTGGAAATGCCCGGAGGGTCGGGCGCTCGCCAGAAAAAGTCCCAAGTCTCATACAGAAACACGTGCCCCAACAACAAGATGGCCTGCACTATCGCAATAAACACCGCCAGTCGCCGCATCATTGTTCGATGACACAACCCCAAGATCGGCTACACCGCTAACCTTGTTTTCCTGCTCCTGCCTCAATGCAACCGTGGAACAGTCAGGCTGGGCAAACAGGCGAAATGGTAGTATAGATGGAGACCAAAGCTAGGACGGTCTCCACGTGGTATCTTACGCAATGACCACTCGCTACAATAAGCTCTACGAAGAACCCGCCTACGGCCTTTCCGAGACCGCTGTCTATCTGAAGGTTCCTTACAACACCCTACGATACTGGCTTACCGGCTTCGGGAAACAGGCTCCCATCATCGAGCCCGTGATGTCCGCTCCTACGCGTCTTTCTTTCTTGAACCTGCTGGAGTGCCACGCGCTTGCCGGAATGCGCAAAATCTACAATCTAAAGCTCCCGAGGGTCCGCAGTGCCCTGCGAAAAGTGAGCGAGCAATTTCCGCAACCTCATCCTCTCATCAACGAGGTGTTCCTGACGGATCGCAAGGACCTCTTCATCGAGCGCATGGGACGCATCATCAATGTCTCGCAGCGGCACGATCAACTGAGTTTGGACTTTTACCGGATGCACTTGGAAAGAGTGGAAACCGACTCCAAAGGTCTCTTTCGTTTTTTCCCGTTCGTCGTCGAACCGCGCCGTTCCGAGCCCAAGACTATCGAGATCAATCCCATGGTCGGCTTTGGCAAGCCCATTATCGCGGGGACAGGTATCTCGACTGCTATAATCGCGTCGCGTTTCAACGCCCGGGAGTCTATCACCGGTCTGGCCGAAGAATATGGCTGCACGCCGCAGCAAATCGAAGAAGCCATCCGGTGGGAGCGAGCGCTCCCAGTCGCCGCCTGAAGATTTTGTCCTTTACCTTGACGAGAACCTGTGCAATTCCCGTGCAATCCTAGACACACTAACCAACCTTAGTGTCGCTTCGAGCGTCACCTGGCCCGATTTCCGCCGGGAACTCTAGATGAAACCTGGTTGCCCATAGTGGGAGCACACCGCTGGGTCTTGCTGACGACCGATAAGCGCATTCGCTACAACTTCCTTGAAAAACGCGCGCTCGAAGAGAGCGCCGTTCGCGAGTTTGTCTTCACGTCCGGCAACATGTCGGGCCAAGACATGGCCGCCGCCCTCGAACTCGCTCTACCTGGAATGCGCCGCCTTTGCCGCAAACATAAGCCACCCTTCGTTGCCGCTATTACTCGGACCGGCGAAGTCCACCTTCGCTGGCCGAAAGACTAGCCCACCTTGCGGTTAGCCCATTTTCCGCGTTTCGCATACAATTCTCCGGCTTGTGGTGGCGAGGTCAATCAATGAGTGGTCGCCCGATCTGCCGGACCGCCTGTTGGCGGGCGGCGTTCTTATTTTGTTGCTGGAGTTTAGTGTGCCTCGCGCCGCTTCGCGCCCAGCAACGCCGCGAGCGCGAACCCAACAGCGCCTACGCCAGCCGCCGCGCCAAGCTGGCCGCGCAGGCCGATGGCCCGATAATCCTCTGGGGGTTCACCGGCCGCGAGGAAGTTTCGCAGGCCTACGTCTTCGCGCAGGAAGAAAACTTCTACTACCTCACCGGCCATAACGAAGAGGGCGCCGCACTCATCATTTTCCCCGGAAAACAAGCCCCCGCCGCGCCAACCGGCGTCGCCAGCAGCGGCACGGGCAGCTCCACGGATCCCGGCGACACGCCACGTGAAATCTTTTTCTTACCCGCGAAGGATCCCGCCCGGGAAAAGTGGAACGGCCTGCGGATGTCTCCCTCCGACCCTGGCATCGAATCTCGTACCGGCTTCTCAACCGTGCAGCCGTTCGGTGAGATGCGGGCCGCGGTCGAGAGGCTCGCGAAGCGCTATCCGCACATCTACACCATCCTCCCTTACGAAAAAGAGGAAGGCGGCTACCCGCACGAAAAAGAAGCTGTCGATTGGCTGGCGCTCGCCGCGCCCCAAGCCAAGCTAAAAGACATTCGCCTGCAGATCTACGCCCTGCGCCAGATTAAGTTGCCCGGCGAACTCGCCTTCTTGAAGCAAGCCATCGACCTTTCGCTGGACGCGCACTTCGAAGCCATGAAGATGATGCGTCCCGGCCTTTATGAATATCAGGTCGCCGCCAAAATGGTGGAGGTTCACGCCATGGGCGGGTCGGAGGCTGAAGGCTACGCCCCAATCGTCGGCGCGGGTCCCAACTCCACCGCGCTGCACTACGACAAGCTCTCGCGCAAGATCGAGGACGGCGACATTGTGGTGCTCGACGTTGGCGCGCAATACTCCGGCTACTCCGCGGACATTACGCGGACGCTTCCCGCCAACGGCAAATACACGCCGCGCCAACGCGAAATCTACAACATCGTCCTCGGCGCGCAGAACGCCGCACTCGCCGCACTCAAACCCGGCATGGACTTGTGCCCGCGGGGCGACAAGAGCGTTTACAAAATCTCCTACGACTACATCAACTCCCACGGCAAGGACCTGCATGGCAAATCGCTGGGGCAATACTACATTCACGGTTTGGGCCACCACATCGGCCTCGACGTTCACGATCCGGGTGAAGCCTGCAAACCGCTCGCTCCCGGAATGGTAGTCACCATGGAACCCGGCATCTATATCCCCGAAGAAAACCTCGGCGTGCGCATCGAAGACGATGTGCTCATCACCGAAACCGGCTACCAATTCCTGAGCGAGCGCCTCCCCCGCAATCCCGACGAAATCGAGAAGATCATGGCCGATGCCGCCCAGCAGCGCGCCAAGGACAGCAAAAAGGGCGACGATTGACCCGCTCGAACCCGCGCCGCTATACTGTTGGTTCGCGCTGGATGTGAAATTCGCCCCAGCGTCCTCGAGTCATTCCGCTCGCAGCCGCTTCAGCGTCAGCAGGCGGCTTGCAGGAATTTCCGAAACTCCGTACTTCGACAGGGAGCTGTCGATCCTGGTGAGCCGGGATCGCAAAAACTATGAGCAGCGTCAAAGCCACACAACTCCGCCCCGGCATGGTCATCCAGCACGAGGGCCATCTTTTCACGATTTTCAGCGTTGACCACCGCACTCCGGGCAACAAACGGGGTTCCATGCAGACGCGCATGAAAAACCTCAAGACCGGCGCGATCATCGATTACCGGTTCCGGGCGGAAGAGTTCGTCGACCGCGCGATTCTCGATGAGGTGGAGTTCGAGTACCTCTACAACGAGGGCGACGATTTCCACTTCATGAACACGCAAACCTACGAGCAAATGCACCTGTCGCGGGAACAGCTCGGCGAAACGGTCTACTACCTGATTCCCAACACGGTCGTGAAGGTCGAGTTTTTCGAGGAAAAACCCATCGGCGTCGATCTGCCGGACACCATGGACCTGCGGGTCGTGCAGACCGAGCCCACGCTGCAAAAGGCCACCGCCAGCGCCGTAGGCAAGCCGGCGACTCTGGAGACCGGCCTGGTCGTGCAGGTGCCGCCGTTCGTCAACGAAGGCGATCGCATCAAGGTAGATACTTCCGAAGCACGCTATGTGCAGCGCGTGGAATAGTTTTGGTGCTTTTGCCGGGAAGTTTTGATAGAAGTTAGTTTCCGCCTCCGCAGCTGAGCTCAGCGCAAGCTGAAATCAGAAGAGGCGAAAAAGGCGCGGCCGAGGCAACTCGTCCGCGCCTTCGCTATTTTGCCGACAAGGATTTCAAGCTTGCTTCCGCAATTTATCCCACTGCCAAATCCCGTATGCGGCTTCGTCAGGCAGCCGATAGCCAAGCTGGTGTGCGAGCATCAGGATTTGCCCGCGATGATGCGCTTCGTGCGAGAACATGTAAGCGAACATCGTCCCGTCAGCGGGCCACGTCGGCGCCCAACTCCCGCGCGAGAATTTCGTGACGCGCCGCTTCGGATCGTCCGATAACCCGTCGCTGAGCATACGAAGGCACTGCGTGGCGCTCTTCTTGTGCGCCGCCGCGGCTTGTTTCATCGTGCAGCGGTCAGGATCGAGCGGCGCGGGACACTTCAGATGTGGTGCGGAGTTCTTGAGCCACGCCAGGCGGTTGTTGTGCAGGTGCGCAAAGATCGCGGCCAGCGTGCGGCCGTTCCCTTTTTGGCCGGGCGGTTCCGCACGCCACGCGCGCGGATCGAGGTGCGAAAGGATAAGCTGGTTCATCGCGCCGTTGATTGCATAGGTCTGTATCAGAGCGTCGCGAAGATTCGGGCAGGCGGGAGTTCGCTTCCGGGCCATTGGTTCTCCCCTATGGAAACGCTGCGCGAATTTGAAATCTCTGGAACGGGCCGCAACTTCGCCGAGCATCGCGGCTATCATGCCCGCGCCGGGGAGGTCCGTGGCGAAGGCCCCAAGCAACGATCAGGCCCTATTGGCGGCGGATTTCTCGCTTGCGGATGTTTCGCCCGCGGGATGCGCGCCGAACACGCGGGCGAAGATGGCATCCACGTAGCGAAGTTGCCACTGCAGATCGAAGGTGTGCGCGAGGGCCTTCGCATCGAGATACTTGGCGATCCGCGCATCCGCTGCCACGCGGTCGCGAAAGCTCGTATCCGTCTCCCACGCGGCCATGGCGTTCTCTTGCACCGCCTTGTAGGCGTCGTCGCGCGGCATGCCCTTCTCGATGACGTCTTGCAGCAACTGGCCCGAGTACACCAAGCCGTGCGTGGACTCCAGATTCTTGAGCATGCGCTCCGGGAACACGCGCATCTCGCCGATGATGGTAGTCATCTTGGCAAGCATGTAATCCACCAAGATGGTGGAGTCGGGAAGAATGATGCGCTCCACCGAGCTGTGCGAAATGTCGCGCTCGTGCCACAGCGCGACGTTCTCGTAGGCCGCGACCATGTTGGAGCGCACCAGCCGGGCCAGCCCGCAGATTTGTTCGCAGGTGACCGGATTGCGCTTGTGGGGCATCGCGGAGCTGCCCCGCTGCTCCCCGCCGAACGGCTCTTCGGCTTCGCGGACTTCCGTGCGCTGCAGGTGGCGAATTTCAAGCGCAATTTTCTCGAGCGTGGCGGCAATGAGCGCGAGCGTGCTTAGATAATGCGCGTGACGATCGCGCTGAATCACCTGCGACGTGACGGGCGCGACGTTGAGCCCGAGCAGCCGGCAGATGCGCTCTTCTATCTCGGGACCAAGATGCGAGTCATTCCCGACAGCCCCGGAAATTTTCCCGACCTCCATCTGCGCGGCCGCAGCGCGGAAGCGTGCGATGTTGCGCTGATTCTCCGCGAACCAATTGGCTATTTTGAGACCGAAGGTAATTGGCTCGGCGTGAATGCCGTGGGTGCGCCCGATTTGGGGCGTGTGGCGAAATTCGTGCGCGCGGAGGTCAAGCACTTCCGCGAAAAGAACCAGGTCCCGCTCGATCAAGTGCGAAGCGTCGCGGACCAGCAGAGCTTGCGCGGTGTCCACGATGTCGTTCGAGGTCATGCCATAGTGCAGCCAGCGGGCAGCAGCGGGATCGCTGATCGCTTCGCCGACGGCCATCGTGAACGCGATGACGTCGTGCTTTACCCGCACTTCCAACTCGTTGATGCGGGCGACGTCGGCTTTGGCGCGGGCGCGTATGGTGGCCGCGGCGTCCTTCGGTACTTGCCCGGCTTCGGCGAGGGTTTCGGTGGCGGCGAGCTCAACCTCGAGCCACTTGGCGAATTTGTTCGCGTCGCTCCAGACGTGCCCCATTTCTTCGCGGGTGTAACGTGGAATCAAACCGGCCCCCTCCAAAAGTGCAGTGAAACCTTGCGCGTTTCTACCGCCATCATACCGTATTCAGCTGCTTTCTTCCGGAATGGGTGCAATCGCTTGATTACGTAAGGCCGGGCGGCGCGTCTGGATGGAAATAAGGACCAACTTTTGCACAACTCCAAGGGAGACGAGGATATGCCGAGCGCGTGGTGGTTCAGCGATCTTGCCGATGACATCCGGTTCGGGTCTCGGACGCTGCGGAAAAACCCCGGATTCACCGCGGTGGCGGTCCTGACGCTGGCGCTGGGCATCGGGGCCAACACCGCCATCTTCAGCGTGGTCGAAAACGTTCTGCTGCGCCCGCTGCCTTACGACCATCCGGAATCGCTGGTGGAAGTCTGGAACACCTACCCGAACTTCCAGCCTATAGGCCTGTCGCCGGGCGACTACTTTGACTGGCATCGCGACGCGCACAGCTTTTCCGTGAGCGGCGGCTACGCGGAGGGTAGGTCCGCGGGCTTCAATCTCACCGGTGTGGGTGAGCCTGAGCGCATCCAAGCCAGCTTCCTCAGCTCGGACCTGTTGGCGGTACTCGGCCTTCGCCCCGTCATCGGCCGCACGTTCCTACCAGAAGAAGACCACCTGGGCAGCGCTCCTGAGGCCCTGCTGTCACATCACTACTGGCAGCGCCGTTTCGGCGCAGACCCCAGCGTCGTGGGCCGCACCATCGCGCTAGACGATCAAAAATACACCGTCATCGGCGTGCTGCCTGCGGCCTATCAGCTCAACCGCACCATGGACCTGTGGCTTCCGCTTCGCGATTACCCGGACATTCTGACGTCACACGTCCACCACGGATTGGTCATTGTGGGGCGCCTCAAGGCTGGCGTCACCGTGGCTCAAGCACAAGCCGAAATCGACGCCCTGAACCACCAGGAAACCATCGCTTACCCGGACTCCCACAAAAGCTGGGGCACCCTCGTGCGTACCCTGCAGGATCCATCGGCAATAAAGCTGCGAACAACACTGCTGGTGCTGTTCGGCGCGGTTGGGCTGGTGTTGCTGATTGCCTGCGCGAACATTGCGAACTTGCTGCTCGCCAGAAACGCCGCGCGGCAGCGCGAAATGGCTCTGCGCACTGCGCTCGGCGCCAATCAGTGGCGTCTGGCCCGCCAGCTTCTGACCGAGAGCACGCTGCTCGCGCTCGCCGGTGGTGCCGTGGGTCTTTTGCTCGCCGGCATAGGTATTCGCGTGCTGGGTGCCGTTGCGCCTCCGGAACTGTCTGCCGTTGGCGAGACCTCGCTTAACGGCCGCGTACTGTTCTTCACCCTCGGCGTCTGCGTCGCCGCCGGAATCATCTGCGGCTTGCTTCCAGCCATCCAAGCGCGTCTGAGCGATCTCAACAGCGTGCTCAAACAAGGCAGCAAGGGCAGCGGCGGCCCCGGCAGTCACCGTGTGCATAACGCGCTCGTTGTTTCCGAAGTCGCGCTGGCGCTGATGCCGCTGATCGGCGCCGGCCTGCTGCTCCGCAGCTTTCGCCAACTCCTCGACGTGGCCCCGGGCTTTCAAACCGAGCACGTCCTGACCATGCAAATTACGCAAGCCGCCCTCCCGCTGGCCGACTTGCTGAAGCTTTCGAACGACGAGCAGCTGCAACTGGGTAAAAAGCAATCCATCCAGTTCCAGCAAGTCCTCGATCAAGTGAACGCATTACCAGGAGTCAAATCCGCAGGCGGAATCAGCACGCTGCCGCTGCAGTCCGCGCTTCGCGAAGCCTCGCGTTTCGTAATCGACGGTCAACCGATTTACGACGCCGGAGTCCGCCCGGTCGCGCAAATCCGCACCATCACGCCAGGCTACTTTGCAACGGTCGGCATTCCGCTGCTCGGAGGCCGCGCCTTCACGCAACACGATTGGAGCGTGCAGAACATAATCATCAACGACACGCTGGCGCGTCGCTTCTTCGCCAACGAAGATCCGCTCGGCCACCGCATGAATTTCTGCTCGCTGGATCCCACGCCGTGCTGGCTCACGATCATCGGCGTGGTTGGTAACGTCCATCAATTTGGTCTGGATGCTGGTCCCACCTACGACGCTTACTTCACCGGCGGCTGGACGCAGCGTCTGGTCATCCGCACCGCCTCCGACCCGGCCTCGACAGCCGCTGCGGCTACAGAGGCCGTTCACCGCGTCGACCCGACACTCCCGGTCACCGAAATCACGACGCTGGACGGCTTGCTCTCCAATTCACTCTCGCCGCGGCGCTTTTCGGCGGTATTGATCGGAGTGCTGGCGGGACTCGCTCTGGCGCTCTCCGCCGTGGGCATTTACGGCGTGATGAGCTACACCGTGGGGCAAAGAACCCAGGAGATCGGGATTCGCATGGCCCTGGGGGCGCAACCCCGAAACATGCTTGCGTTGATCCTGGGACGCGGCCTGCGCCTGGCCCTGGCTGGGATCGTGGCGGGAATCCTCGGCGCATTGGCACTCACGCGCTTCCTGGCCAGCCTGCTCTTCGGCGTGCGGGCCAAGGATCCCCTGACATTTGCCGCCGTGGCTACACTGCTGTTAGCGGTGGCCCTGCTAGCCTGCTATGTCCCCGCCCGCCGGGCCATGAAAGTCGACCCCATGGTCGCCCTCCGATACGAGTAGCCGAGTCCGTCTGTAGGGGCGCAGCACTGCTGCGCCCTAACTTGCCCGGCCGTAAGCGCGAAGCGTCGGGGAACCTGTCTGCCTGACCAGCCACCTTCAATCTCCCCAAAACCGCTGATTTTCAGCTAACTTAAGCCGACCTAACTGCAAGCCCAAAAACCTGTCTAATGAACCGGATGAGGCCCAGCGTCGAGACCCCAGGCGACACCGACGCCATCGCTGTCGAGCGCACCCTCGCAGGCGATCGCGATGCTTTTCGCGTTTTGGTCGAGCGGCACAGCCACAACGTGTTCCGGCTGGCCTATCGCATGACGGGAAACCAGCACGACGCCGAGGAAGTGGTTCAGGAGGCCTTTCTGCGCGCGTATCAAAAACTCAGCCAGTTTGCGGAGCGGGCCAACTTTGGCACCTGGGTGTACCGCATCGCCGCGAACTATGCAATTGACCGCATGCGGCAGCGGCGCAACGAGGACGCGCAACGCGAGCTTCCCGGCAGGGGCGCTGACGAAGGCCTGGAACTCGATCCGATGAACATCGTTCCCGATGCGGCGCCTTCTCCGGAGCGCCTCGCGCAGAGCGGCGAGATGGCGGAACACCTGCGGCGCGCCATGAATGCGTTGACGCCGGCGGAGCGGACGGCTTTCGTGATGCGCCATTGGGGAGGTTCCGGGATCGAAGAGATCGCAGCTGCACTCAAATCGAGTACGAGTGCGGCGAAGAACACGGTCTTTCGCTCGGTCCAAAAGCTGCGCCAGGCGCTGGGACCGTTTGTGGAACGCCGAGGACAAGCACGAGCGATTGGAACGGAGCTATGAAACACCCGAGCGAGGAAGAGTTGATCGCCTACCACGATGGTGAAGTTTCGCGGCGCGAGGCCACTATGCAACACCTGGCGGACTGCGGAGAATGCCGCGCGGAACTGGAGCGCATCGAAGCAGTGCTTGCGGCTCTGGATACCCTGCCGGTGCCGGACCCAGGCGAAGACTACGGGCGGCGCGTTTGGCAGCAGATTGCGCCGCGTTTGCCGGAGAGGCGAGCGCGCTGGTGGGACTTTGGCGTGAGCCGGCGCTCCGGCGGGCACTGGCCTGCCGCGGCAGGCTGGTTCGAGCCGCGTCGGTGGGCGGCGGCAGGCGCGATCGCGGCTCTGGCGATCGCGGCATTTCTGGCCGGCCGGATGACCAAGCACGCTAGCCCCGAGGCGACGGCTGCGGACGCCAGCCAGGTGCGTGAGCGTGTGCTGATCATGGCGGTGGGCGAGCACCTGGGCCGCTCGGAGATGGTGCTGGTGGAGCTGGCCAATGCAGAGCCGGACAACGCCAAGCAAAAGCAGGTCAACATTTCCGGAGAACAGCGGCGGGCCGAGGATCTGCTGGAAGAGAACCGGCTGTACCGGCAAACCGCGTTGGAACAAGGGGACACTTCGCTGGCGAATGTGCTGGACGAGCTGGAGCGAGTGCTGCTGGACGTCGCGCATAGTCCGGACCAGGTCACCCCGGCACAACTGGAAGCCATCCGGCAGCGGATTGAAGCGCGGGGAATCTTGTTCAAGGTGCGCGTGGTCGGCAAGGAACTGCAACAGCGCGAGGAGTCTACCAAGACGTCGCCGGGAGAGAACGATTCGACGAAGAGGGAAAGGAACAAGGCATGACCATCGGCAATCCATCGGTTCGAACAGGCACAGCTTGGATCGCAGCGGCGATCCTGCTGGCGGCACCTGCTTTCCCGCAGCGCGCGGCAGCTTCCAGCCCCTGCGTAGTGCTGCCGCGATTTTCCGCCGGGGCACAGAGCACGCAAGCCGCAGAGAATGCGGAGCAGGAGCAGGATTCCGCTCAGGACAAAAATAACCGGGAGCAGGAGAAGAGAGATCGCGAGCAAGAGGCGCGTGACCGTGAGCAAGAAAGACGTGACCGCGAGCAGGAGAGGAGAGAGCGAGGGTCGGAATTGTATGACGCTGGGCGGGAGGCGCTCGACGATGACCGCTACGATCGGGCCGAGGCGAAATTCGATGAACTGGCGCAGACGAATGGTCCGCAGACCGACGCGGCACTCTATTGGAAGGCGTATGCGCAGAACCGTCTGGGCAAGCGCGACGCGGCGCTGGCCACCATCGCGGACCTGAAGCGGCGCTTCCCGCAAAGCCGCTGGCAGAAAGACGCTGCGGCACTGGAAATCGATGTGCGGCAGCGCGCCGGCCAGCCGCCGCGTCCCGAAGCGGAGAGCGACGAAGAGCTGAAGATGCTCGCAATCCAGGGGCTCATGAACAGCGATCCAGAGCGCGCCTTGCCGCTACTCGAAAAAGTTTTGAGCGGAACAGGTACACCCAGGGAGAAATCGAAGGCGCTGTTTGTCATCGCCCAAAGCGGGTCGCCGCAGGCCAGACAGATCCTGGGGCGTATCGCGGGCGGGCAGAGCAATCCCGATCTGCAGCGCAAAGCGGTGGAGTACCTGGGAATCTTCGGCGGAGGCGAAGCGAAGAAAACACTCGCGGATGTTTATGCGAAAACCGGCGACGAGTCCGTGAAGCGCGCGATTCTGCGGAGTTACATGATTTCCGGCGACAAAGACGATTTGTTTGCGGCGGCGAAAAGCGAAAAAGACGAAGGACTGCGTCGCGAGGCCATCCGCCAGCTCGGACTGGTGCACGGCATCAATGAGTTGCAGCAGCTCTACCAAAAGGAAAGCTCCACTAGCGTGAGGCGCGAGATTTTGCAGGCGTTCTTTCTGGCCGGAGATTCCGGGCGGCTTGTCGAGGCCGCGAACGGCGAGAAAGATCCGGAGCTGCGGCGCACGGCGATACGCAATCTGGGGCTGATCAACTCGGCGGATTCGGCCAAGGCGCTGCAAACGCTCTACGCCAAGGAACCCGACCGCGGGGTGCGGGAAGAAGTGTTGAACGCATATTTCATCCAAGGGAATGCGTCGGCGCTGGTCGCGATTGCTCGCAGCGAAAAAGATCCCGAGCTGAAGAGAGTCGCAGTATCGAAGCTGTCGCTGATGCACAGCAAAGAGGCCACGGACTATTTGATGGAGATCCTGCAGAAGTGAGGTGGGAAATGAAAACGCGCGGAATCCTTTGGCGTAGCGCGACGTCTTTCGGCGCGATCCTTCTTGCAGCGCCATATCTTTCGGCACAAGAAAAAGACTCCGGCATGCCGCGCGTGGAGAACGCCCGCGTGGAGCAGCGCGCGCCAGCTGGGCCACTCGCGGCGGAGCTGAAGAAGCAGCTCGAGCAAGCGGCGCAGCCGCAATGGATCGGTTACGCCGTGCGGCAGGTGGCCAGCGACCGAGAAATTTGCTGCGACAATCATGGCGGATCGTGGGGCAACGGCGACTGCGGAGTCTGCCGCCTGGAGAACGGTGACCACGGCACGAACATGACCTCGCGCGGGGGTAACACGGCGAAGGACGACACCGCGAAAGACGACGCCGTGAAAGGCGGCATGGTGAAATTAGAGGGTCCCCGCAACGTCGTGGTTTTGCTTCGCGCGGAGGGCCAGCGCGCAGTAAAGATTCGCGTCGTATCCGAAGAATGCACGCTCGATGCAGGCGGGCTGCCGTTTCTGTGGTTAACAGGCGTGAAGCCCGCGGAAAGCGTAGCGTTGCTGGCCGGCTACGTGCACGGCGACGAATTTGAAGAGCACGACAGGAGGAGCGTGGGCCAAGGCGCGCTGACCGCGATTGCTTTGCACGCCGATGAATCCGCCGATCGCGCGCTGGAGTCGTTCGTGCGGCCCGAGGAACGCGAATCTCTGCGAAAGCAAGCAGCGTTCTGGCTAGGCGAGGCGCGCGGCAAAGCGGGATTGCTTGCACTGCAAGAGATGGCGAAGAGCGATCCCAGCACGGACGTGCGCGCGCACGTGACCTTTGCCCTCTCGATAAGCCGCGAGGCCGGCGCGCTGGACGAGATGATTCGCATGGCTAAGGAAGACGAAAGCTCCCACGTGCGCGGACAGGCGCTCTTCTGGCTCGCGCAGAAAGCCGGAAAGAAAGCCGTCGGCACGATCACCGGCGCGATCGAAGACGATCCCGACACCGACGTAAAGAAAAAGGCGGTATTTGCCCTGAGCCAATTGCCGAAGGATGAAAGCGTCCCCAAACTCATCGAAGTCGCGCAGACAAATCGGAATCCCGCGGTGCGCAAGCAGGCCATGTTCTGGCTGGGCCAGTCGAACGATCCGCGCGCGCGCGCCTTTTTCGAGAAAGTCCTAGCGCAGTAGGAACCCTAGCGCAACAAATCTTCAAGCTGGATGCGCGCCTCGGTCTTGGAGTCGCGGTACTTGACGATCACCGCGGCTTGCAGTGAAAGGCCATACTTTTTGCCGAGCGGGTGGGACACCGCGCGGGAACCGGGCACGACGATGGCTTCCTCCGGAATGACCAGCGGCTCGGCCTCCGTCGCCGTGTACACCGCATCTTTCACCAAGTCGTAGACCGGAATGGAACGATTCAGGATCGTGCCGGTCCCCAGCACCGCGCGACGCTTCACCACCGTGCCTTCGTAAACTCCAGAATTTCCGCCGATCAGAACTTCATCCTCAACAATCACGGGCAAAGCCCCGACCGGTTCGAGAACGCCTCCGATTTGTGACCCGGCGGAAATGTGACAATTGCGTCCGATCTGCGCGCAACTCCCGACGAGCCCGTGAGAATCGATCATCGTGCCTTCGCCAACGTACGCGCCCACGTTGACGAACATCGGCGGCATGCAGATGACGCCCCGGCCGATGTAGCTGGCGTCGCGGATGCTGGAGCCGCCAGGCACAATGCGGATGCCGTCGCCGACCGCGATCGCGCGAACAGGATACGTCGACTTGTCGATGAATGGCTGGCGCACCGCGTCGATGGACATATCCACGATCGCGCCCATGCGAAACCCCAGCAGAATCCCCTTCTTCACCCAGGAGTTGACGCGCCAGCCGGTTTTCGCCCCGGCGTCCGGCTCGGCGGCGCGCACCTCGCCGCGATTCAGCGCGTCCTTGAATTCGCGGAAAAGCTGGAACTGCTCTTCAGTGTATTGCGCCGGCGGCTCGTCGAAAAGACGCTCAATTTGCGACGGCTGCATGCAGTCTCTCGACCAGCCCCAGTGACGTAAGCACGCCGCGAATGCGCGCGTGATTTTCCGCCTTGGGCGGTACCAGCGGAAGGCGCCACACCGGTTCCAGCAAATTCATTTCGGCCATCGCGGTCTTCACCGGAATCGGATTCGACTCCACGAAATTGACCTCCATCAGCGGATGGAAGCGCCGGTGAATTTCGCGCGCTCCGGCGAAGTCGCCCTGGTTGGCGAGTCTGGCCAAACGCGTCATTTCCGCGGGAATTTCATTGGAGACGACGGAGATGACCCCGCGCCCGCCGAGAGCGATCAGCGGCAGGGTGATGGCGTCATCGCCGGAAAGCACGATGAAGTCATCGGGAACGCTGTTCAGAATCGCCGCCATTTGCCCGATGCTTCCGGAGGCTTCCTTGATGCCGACGATGTTTTCGATTTCCGCAAGGCGCTTCACCGTCGCGGGCTCGATGTTCACACCCGTGCGGCCTTGCACGCTGTAGAGAACGATCGGCAGCGAAACAGCATCGGCGATAGCGCGATAGTGCTGGTAGAGGCCTTCCTGCGTCGGCTTGTTGTAGTACGGCGTGACGGAAAGGATGCCGTCCGCGCCGATGGCGGCAAGCTCTCGGGCCAGCGCGATCACCTCGGCGGTGTTGTAGCCGCCCGCGCCGGCCAGCACGGGAACCTTGTCCCCGGCAACTTCGACCGTGATCTCCACAACCCGCAGATGCTCTTCGTGCGTGAGCGTCGGACTTTCGCCCGTCGTGCCGCAAGGCACCAGGAAATCGATGCCGCCATCGATTTGCCTTTGAATCAACTCCCGAAGCGTGGCTTCATCGAGCGAACCATCGCGCCGGAACGGAGTGACCATCGCTGTACCGCATCCAGTGAACATTCTGTTTCTCCTTCTCATGGAAATGCTCAAAATCTGCCAATCCCTGTCGCCATCGTCAGCTTCACGCGCTCAATTCCCCAAGGATTTCGCGAAACTCAAACAAGCCCTTTTTCCCGGCTACCCAGCGCGCCGCCCGCAATGCGCCACGTGCGTATCCCTCGCGGTTCCGCGAGGTGTGCCGCAGCGTAATTGTGTCCCCCGGGGAGTCGAAACCAATCTCATGCGTCCCAGGATGCGCTCCGGCCCGATTCGCGCTCAGGTTGATCGGCCGATCGTAGCCGCCGGCGCGCATCTCTTCGGCGAGCTTGCGCAACGTGCCCGACGGCGCGTCTTTCTTCGCCGCGTGATGGATTTCCCAGCCCCACGCGTCGTACTCCTCCTGTTTGGCGAAAAGCACAGCGGTATAGCTGACCGCCTGAAGAAACAAATTCATGCCAACGGAAAAATTAGGCGCCCACACCAGCCCGGTCCCGCCTTGCGTCACCGCGTGGCGCGCCGCAGGAAGGTGCTCCAGCCAGCCAGTGGTGCCGACGGCGGTGTTGACTCCCGCCGCGGCGAGCCGCTGAATGTTCGCTCCGGCCGCTTCTGGCGTGGAAAATTCCACCGCAACGTCAACACCCTGCAAAGACTCGCGTGTCAGCCCATCGCCATGGAGATTGTTCCGGCTGTCGAATTTTGCCTGCACAGCAAACCCATACTCCGGGGCGACCTGCTCGATCAGGCGCCCCATCTTTCCGTACCCCACGATCGCGAGACCCAAACTCATGAGCGCGCCTGCGCTTCCCCGACCCGTCCGTCGAAGACTCGTCCATCCGAAAGAAGTTGCGTCACCATGCGCGCGTAGATTTCCACCGCTTCCGACAACTCTTTCTTCGAGATCCGCTCTTCCGCCGTGTGCGCCACGTGAATGCTGCCCGGCCCGATCAGGAACGGCTTGCCCCACGCCTCACCCAACGTTGGAATGTCGGTGGTAAACGCAACCGCCGTTGTGGGCAGTCCATCGAAGCCCGACAAGCGAATCGCGGGCGTGTGCAACACCTCGCGCGCCTCTGCCCGGCCGCTGACCGCCGCCGCGACACTTTCTCGAATGGCTGCGGGATCGCCGACCGTGCGGAACATGATTTCAGCGCGCGCTTCATCGGCCACCACATTCGGCGCGCGCCCGCCGGAAATCGTGCCGACATTCAGCGTGCTCGGCCCCAGCATCGGTTCCGTCGGCAGCGGGATCTTGCGAATATCGCCAAGTACGTCGAGAAGCGTATGAATCGCGGAGTGGCCGAGCTGCGGATACGCCGAATGCGCCAATTTGCCGCGCGCCGTGACTTCAAAGCGCAGCGCGCCCTTGCACCCAAGCGCAAGCTGGTTCTCGGTAGGCTCTCCATTGATCAGAAAGCGCGATCCGCGCGGAGTCGCCGCAGCCGCCCTGGCTCCCGCGGAGTTGCGCTCTTCGCCGACGACAAACAGCAAGCCGAAATTCTGCGTGCCTCCGGCAAGGAGCCTTTCGGCGGCGGAGATCATGGCCGCGATGATGCCTTTGGCGTCGCAGGAGCCGCGCCCCCAAACAAACTCGTCGTCTTCGCTGGAGGCGAAAAACGGCGGCACCGTGTCCATGTGCGTCGAGAGCGTAACGACCGGCTCGCCCCAAGCGGCAAAAATGTTGTCCCGGCCCGGCGCGGCCGCAATGCGCTCCAGGCGTCCGGCGTAGCGCGACGCCAGTGGAGACAGGTGCGCGAACAGGAAGTCGCCGACCTGCTTCTCATTGTTGGTGACCGACTCGATGTCCACCAACGCGCGCGTCAGTTCAAAAAGATTCATGCCCGCCGAACGTTTTCTGGAAGAAGCGAAAGGAAAGGAAGGAACCTCGAGGAACGACTCGGGCTGCCGCCTCTCGATAGCGCTTCATCCGATTTTCAGGGCGATCGCGAAGCGATCGACCCGCTGGATGACAGTGGACAGGCCTTAGACCTGCCCCCCAACCGCTGCGGCTTCAGCTACCGCGGCGATTTCGGCGGACAATATGTGGCTTGCGACCTTACCGGCTCGCAGGCGGCCCTTTTCGCTCAGGCGTCCGAAGCTGATCGGAATCGCTCGCCCGGCTACTCATGGCCTCCGCACCTCTACCAAGAACATGGAAAGTTTAGAGTAGCAGCGGGCAAAGTGTCAATCGATGTGTTTCGATCCGGCGAAACTGGCAAGACCCGCCAAGAGCGCGTCTCCGTGACCTCTGTGCGCCGGCCTCTGCGTCCTCTGTGTTGAGCTTTTCCTGGCTACAATTCGAGCGGCTTGAGTGGCACGTCCTGTGACTTCACTTGTAGCTGCGGCCTGGTACGGCACGCAACTATCAGTTTGCGGAAACAAGCAAAATTGTCATTCTGAGGACATCCGACAAGGATGTCCGAAGAATCTCAACCAAATCCGTCAGCGAAATGAATAGCCAGCCGACCGAACTGTGACTTCTTTTGTAGCGCCGCCCTTCAGGGCGGCATGTTGGGCTACAGCTCGAGGGGCTTGAGTGGCACATCCTGGGAGGCGATCAGGAGCTCGCCCGTGAACGCGCATTCAGCCGGACGCCGGCTCAGGGCCTCTACCGCCGAGATGCGCGCCACGTCGGGATTGTTGTTCTCCTGCGAGAGGTGCGCGAGGACAAAGTAGCGCGCACGCGCGTCGAAGCCGTCAGGATCGGCGAGGAATTCGCTGACCGCATGATTCGACAGGTGCCCGGTGCGGCTCATTACGCGCTGCTTGACCACCCAGGGGTACGGGCCAACCTTGAGCATATCCAGATCGTGATTGGATTCCAGCATCAAGCAATCGGCGCCCCGCAGATGAACCTTGACCAGCTCCGGCATGTACCCCAGATCGGTGACCAGCGCCATCTTCACGCCATCGGTGCGGAACGTGAAGCCGATCGGGTCGGCAGCGTCGTGCGGAATGGCAAACGCATGGACTTCGATATCGCCAACGCAGAAGCGCTGCCCGGCGTGAATGGTTTCCACGCCGCGCAAACGTTTCGCAAGCCGCTCGGGCAGCGCGCGGTGCAGCGCGTCCATGGTCGGCTCGGTCACGTACAGCGGCGCCTTCCACAGACCCAGCATCTGCGGCAGGCCGCTGCAATGATCGGTGTGTTCGTGGGTGATCAGGATGCCGTCGAGACGCGTCGACGTCTTTTTCGATGGCGGCGAGCCGCGCCAGCGTTTCGCGTTTACCGAGTCCGGCGTCGATGAGGAGGCGGGTATTCTGTGTCTCGAGTAAGGTGATGTTGCCCGAGCTGCCGGACGCCAGAATGGATACCCGCAAGCCGATTGCGTTCCCTCAAAACTCCGCAGGGTTGCGAATCCTTCGCCCCGCGCTACAACACAAATTTTCAGAATCATGGCAGAGCGATGCACGGGCGTCAACGGAGAATCACGTTGTGTTGAAGCAACACTAACGGGCCAGAGGGTCGTTAGCAGGCAGAGGCGGGAGCGGTCGAGGGTGAAGCCGTTGAGGGGGCCGAGCACCGTGACGGCGATTTGCTCGGGGCGGAAGAATTCGCGGGCCAGCGACTGGACTTCTTCGCGGGTGACGGTTTCGATGCCGGCGAGGATTTCGTCGAGCGAATAGAAGCGGCGGAAGTACAGTTCCTGGCGCGCAAGATTGGACATGCGCGCGCTGGTGGACTCGAGCGAGAGCATCAGCGAACCTTTGAGGTGATTCTTGGCGCGGAGCAGCTCTTCCTCCGCCACCGGCGTTTCCTTCAGCTCGCGGAATTCCTTGATCACCAAGTCGATCACTTGGCCGACGGTTTCTTTCGCCGTGCCGGCGTAGATGGTCATCATGCCGGCATCGGAATAGGGCGTGAGCTCGCTGAAGACGGCGTAGGCGAGGCCCTGTTTCTCGCGGATGTTTTGGAACAAGCGCGAGGACATGCCGCCGCCGAGCAGATTGTTCATCACCGCGCAAGCGAAGCGGCTCTCATGCGCGAGCGGCACCGACGGCACACCCAGGCAGATGTGCACTTGCTCGAGGTCGCGCTTGGCCTTCCAGATGGATCGGCGCGCCGGTCGACGGCGCGGCGGCGTCTTCCGAACTGCGCCGGCGGGACTCAAGCTCGCCGAATTCGCGCTCCACCAGCTCCAGCACGCGCTCGTGCGTGACGTTGCCCGCCGCCGACAGCACCAGGCGGTCCGGCGCGAACCAGTGCTGAAAACGCTTCCGCAGCGCATCGCGGCTGAATTTCCGCACCGTTTCCGGCGTGCCCAGGATCGGACGCCCCAGCGGATGCTCCGGCCAGAAGCCGCGCGTGAAAATCTCGTGCAGCAGATATTCCGGATTGTCCAGGTCCATCTTGATTTCTTCCAGGACGACCTGGCGCTCTTTCTTGACGTCTTCGGAGTCGAACTTCGGGCGCAGGACCAGGTCGGCGATGATGTCGAACGCGATGGGCAGATGCTCATCGAGAACCTTGGCGTTGAAGCAGATCTGCTCTTTGGAGGTGAAGGCGTCGAGCATGCCGCCGACGGAGTCCATCTCCCGGGCGATCTCTTCGGCGGAGCGGCGCTCGGTGCCCTTGAAGACCATGTGCTCCATGAAATGAGCGAGACCGTTTTCTTCGGGGACTTCGCGGCGGGAGCCGTTGCGAATCCAGACGCCCACGGAAACCGAGCGCACGTGCGGCATGGTCTCGGTGAGAACCACCAAGCCGTTGGGTAGAACGCGCTTCTGAATGTCGCGCGCTTCAGTCGTCATTCAATAATTGTGACACAGCCAGCCACAAAGTAGAAATGGCCCAAGTGGCACAGGCTTTCAGCCTGTCCGCCAACAGGAGGCCACGACTTCAGTTACCCTGAGGAAACGAAGGGTCGTGCCGTAAGTGCTTGCGATTCAATCCCGCTTTGGCCGCTGAGGGCCGGTTTTGAACAAACGCACCAGCTATTTTTCCCATCCTGTAGGGGCGCGCTTTAGCGCGTCCCCGGGCAGAGGCTTCAGTCTGTGTCCATCAAGGGTTTTCCAGCAATCTGTTACAGCAGCTTTTCGTCCGGGTTCAGCTTGCCGAATTCACTGGTGTAGTGCAGCGGCACGTCGGCGTAGGTGCCCTTTTTCGCCGCTGGTACACCTCGCAGGTGTCGAAAGGCCGGGAGTAGATGTGGATGCTCACCGCGCGCTGGTTGAACTCGGGAAGATTGAGCACCTGATGCACCGGCTCGAGCGGGTTGACATGCGCCGGGTGGGCCGCGTCCATGTCGTAAATGTCGGTCGGGACCAGGTGGCAGGTGCCCTGGGCGGCGTCGCGCTGCTCCACGTGGAAATTCTGCACCCGCAGCCGGCCGATGGGCGCGGACATCCAACAGTTCTGATCGCGATGATTGTGGACGCGGCTGGCTTGGCCGATGTCCCAGCAGATGGTCATGCACTCGAAAACGGAGCTCTTGAAGATCAGATTGCGGGTGTAGTTGCCTTTGGAGAAGAAAAGATACTTGTCGAGCGTTTCCGGGCGGACGTGGTGGTACAGGATGTAGTCCTGCACGGTTTCCAGAGTGAAGTCGTGCGCGGGGATGGAGGCGAGATCGTTGACCCAGTCGGTTATGGTCAGAAGCCGGGATGTCACTTGCTTGCGCATGGCGCGCCTCCGAACGGCAATCCGGAGAGAAGGGGGATTGCCGAAGAATTATAGCGTTTAAACAAGGAGGTAAAGGAAGCAAGGAAGTAAAGAAGTAAGGAACGCTTCCAGCCCCGTGGCACAGCCATTTCTGGCCGTGCGCGCCAAGCACGTTCGCGTGTGCGTGCTACTATTGAAATCTGGCGCGATTTTTCTGGCGGCTGAAATTCTCATGGCAACGGAACTCCTGGGCAAATCGAAGAGCGAGCTGCGCGAATTTTGCGCGGGGCTGGGCGAGCCTGCCTATCGCGGCGGGCAGATTTACCATGCGCTGTATGCCGAGCGAAAGTTCGACGTGGCGCGCATGACCAATCTGCCCGGCGGCGCTGCGCGAACGGTTGGCCGGCGAAGCGCGGATCACGCTGCCGGGCGTGCGGCAGCGCTATACGTCGCAGGACGGCTCGGTGCGGTACCTGTTCGCGTTGCATGTGGGCGCGGAAGGAAAAGGCAAAAGCCTTAACACAGAGGACACAGAGGGCACGGAGAACACAGAGAAGAGTAAGGCATTCACGAGGCGAGCGACTCCTGCCGCCTCCGTCGAAGCGGTGTTCATGCCCAGCGAAGCGCGGCAGACGATCTGCGTTTCGACGCAGGCGGGATGCGCGGTGGACTGCCACTTTTGCCTGACGGCGCAGCTTGGGCTGATCCGCAATTTGACGCCCGGGGAGATTCTGGCGCAGGTGTTGCTGCCGCTCGAGGAACACAAGCCAGAGCTTGCTCCGGCCTTCACTTCCGCTCCCCTCGAAGCTCCCTTCGAGACTCAGGGTAAACGGGGCAACGTCACTCCCCTCGAAGCTCGGGGCAAGCAAGGTAAGCAAACCAACGTCGTGCTGATGGGCCAAGGCGAGCCGCTGCTGAACTTCGAGGCGGTGATGGCGGCGCTGCGTATTCTGCTCGATCCAGAGGGGATCGGGATTTCGCCGAAGCACGTCACCCTGTCGACGAGCGGCATCGTGCCGGGCATCGAGCGACTGGGACAAGAGAAGGTGCGGCCGAAGCTGGCGATTTCCCTGAATGCCTCGAACGACGACCAGCGCGATGCGCTGATGCCGATCAATCGGAAGTACCCCCTGACGGTGCTGCTCGCGGCCTGCAAAAACTATCCGCTGCGGCCGTGGGAGCACCTGACGTTCGAGTACGTGATGCTGGGCGGCGTGAATGATGCGCCGGAGGACGCGCGGCGGGTGGTGCGGCTGCTGGCGCCGCTCAAGTCCGTGAAAGTGAACCTGATCCCGTGGAATCCGGGGGAGCTGCCGTACCGGGAGTCCTCCGCGCAGCAGATCGAAGAGTTTCGCAAGATTCTGGTGGATCGCAGCGTCCCGGCGTTCGTGCGCTACTCACGTGGCCGCGACGTGATGGCGGCATGCGGGCAGTTGGCGCTGAAAGAAGCCACCAGTTCGCCCCTGACATTCCTCACCTAGGAATCCGCAGGTGCCGCACCCTTCGGTTTTGAGGTGTTCAGGCCCATGACATCCTTTACAGATTGTCCCTAGACATCAGACGGGAAGACAAGATCAAAGATGTCTTCGATGCTATATTATTGCCCTTGCAAGAAGCACTCTCACCTGCCCCAAATCTCGACAAATAACTCCTTTAGAATTAGGCGTAAATTGGCTAAGTCCTTTAGATCTCACTCTTACGAAAAATGCGCCTGTAAGTCCTTTATTTCTCACTCTTACAAAATATATGGAGTTAAAGTCCCATCGAATCATACTCTTACAGAAAAAAAGGGGGGGCCGGTCCTCGGATCGGCTCACCAGCCCAGGCGACGCTATCGCGCCTCCCACGGTTGTGCTACGCGGCGGACTTGCGGGAGGGGCGGATTCCGATGACGGACAGGAGGCGGCCACTTTGGGCGTGCTCTTTGCGGTAGCTGAAGAGAAAATCGGCGCGGCACGAGGTGCAGAGGTCGCTGACGAAGATATTTTGGGCGCGGACGCCGGCTTCGAGGAGTTGGAGGCGGTTGGCTTTGGGTAGATCGAGCAGCACCTTGTTGGGCGGTGGCTGGTGGCCAGGCGGCATCATATTGAGCCACAGGAGCGGGTTGGGCTCGTCGCCGGTGCGGAGTTCGTCGAAGAATTCGGCGGCGTTTGCGAATTTTGCGGCGAACGCGGAGGCTACTTCGGGGCCGACTTCGTAGCAGCAGCCGCCAATCGTGGGGCCGATAGCCGCGAGGAGATCTTGCGGGCGGCAGCCGAACTCCATCTGCATCTGGCCGATGGCTTTGGTGACGATGCGGTGGAGCGTGCCTCGCCAGCCGGCATGAATGGCGGCCACGACACGCTTTTTGGGGTCGACCACGAGCACAGGGGCGCAGTCGGCGGTGCGGACGCCGAGGAGCAGGCCGGGGCGATTGGTGGCGGAGGCATCCCCTTTGCATTGTTTGGGCGGCGGGGAGGTGAAGGAACGCACCACATCGGAATGGATCTGGTGCAGGGAGATCAGGGTGAGGTCGTTGGCGCCTAGGGCGGATTGGAAGCGGCGCTTGTTTTCTTCGACGTTTGCGCGGGAGTCCCATTCGACGGCGCCGAGATTTAGGACTTTTTCGCCGCCGGCATCGCTTACGCCGCCGGGGCGGGTGCTGAAGCCGTGCACCAGCCAGGGGAGTTTCGAGAAGGCGGGAACCTGGAGGATACGGACGCCGCGGGAGGCTGCGCTCGGTCCAGCGGATTGCGGGCGAGGAGGATTTCGGGCGTTTGGCGTTTTTGGGGGGATGTTTTCGTGGCGGCCACGGTGTTATCAGTATAATCGCAGTCGGTACAGGGGCGGGTTCCGGGCAGAACGAAAATGCGCCCGCCTCAGAAGGCGGCCGCTACAGGGGCGGTGGCGGATCATTGTGCGGAGGGGTGGGAGGCGGCTTGATCGTTGGGTTGGGTGTGGATATTGCGGAAGTGGGGCGGGTGAAGGCGGCGATCGAGCGGCATGGCGAGGTGTTTTTGCGGCGATTGTATACGGCCAGAGAACGGGAGTATTGCGAGCAGTTCAAGAATAAGTTTGAGCGGTACGCGGGGCGGTTTGCGGCCAAAGAGGCGGCCATGAAGGCGCTGGGCACCGGCTGGAGCCGCGGGGTGCGCTGGGTGGACGTGGAAGTGGTGCGGGAAAAAGGCGGGCGGCCGACGATTGCGCTCGCCGGAGAAGCGGCCAAGGTCGCGGAGCGGCTTGGGGTGAAACGAATCGTGTTGAGCATCACGCATACGGAGGCTCAGGCGCTGGCGCAGGTGATTTTCGAGGATTAGAGGGATTAGCCACAGAGACACAGAGAACACGAGCGTAGAGAAAGAGAATGCGAGGCTGACCGCGATGGACGAATTTCCGGAGTTCATGAAAAACGCGGCGAACCAGATTGCCTCGAGCAACCAGGCGACTCCGGGAGTGGAAGGATACATATTCGATGGAGCAGACGGGAGCCAGATGGCGTTCTGGACCTGCCGTGAGACTGCGCCGTCAGCGGCCCACGCGCACGAGTATGACGAATACATGATGGTGGTGCAGGGGTGCTACACATTGATCATCGACGGACGACGGATCTCCGTGAAAGCCGGTCAGGAATACTTCATTCCGCGGGGCGTGGTGCACAGCGGCGAAGTTGTGGCGGGAACGCGAACGATCCATGCGTTTGGAGGGCATCGAGCGAACAGGCGGTGAAGCCCGCACTCCAAATTACTTGACGACGAGGAAGGAGCCGAGGGCTAAGGCGTCGATGCCGGCGCAGTAGAAGCTGCGGACGGCTTCGCGGGGGTCGGAGACGAGCGGCTCGCCGAACAGATTGAACGAGGTGTTGACGAGCACTGGGGCGGGGGCGGTTTCGCCGAATTTGTGGAGCAGACGCCAGAATCCCGGGTTGGAGTCTTTTTCGACGGTGTGGACGCGGACTTCGCGGCCGTTGAAGGCAAATTGTTGCAAGCCGGCGACGGGATTCTTCAGCGTGGCGAGCGAAGCCATGAAGCGGCAGTTCGGCGAGGCGTCAAACCACTCCGCGGCGCGTTCGGCGGGAACGGAAAGCGCGAAGGGGTGGAAATCCTCGCGATGCTTGATGTACTGGTTGACGTTTTCGATGACGTATTCGGAAAAGGGCGAAGCGAGAATGCTGCGGTTGCCGAGCGCGCGGTGCCCGAATTCGGTGCGGCCCTGGCACCAGGCCACGATTTTGTCCCGCTGGAGGAGCTTCACGGCTTCGGCGATCAACTGGTCTTCGCCGGACATGTATTTGTAGATGATCTTGCAATTGTCCAGAACCGCTTTGATCTCCTGCGAAGTAAATTCCGGCCCCAAAGACAGAGTATTCATCACCGTACGGCCGGATTTCCCCGAAAGTTTCTTGCGCGCCAGGAATGCGGCGCCCAGCGCCGTGCCGGCGTTGCCGGAAACGGGTTGGACGTGCACGTGGTCAAAGGTGCTGCGCGTCTCGAGCGCGCGGACGAGCAGCACGTTGAAGAACACGCCGCCGGCGATGCAGAGAGAGTCCGCGCCGGTTTGCGCTTGAAAGCGATGGGCGATGTCCAGAACGGTCTCCTCCAGCAAGAGCTGCGCACTGCGAGCCAGCCCGGAGCAAATCGCAGGGTCGCTCCGGAACTTGTCTTTGTGAATCTTCAGTTCGCGATAAAACTGCGGGGAAAAGGTGCCGCGCTCGTCGGGGCCGGCGGCAAAGTAGCGCCGGTCGAGCACCGGCAAACCGTGAGAATCGCTGCGGAACAGTTTCCGGAATACGGGCAAGATACTCGGGCTGGCCCTGGCGGCCGAGCCATTGGATCTTGTGCTCGTCAACACCCGGCCGCAGCCCGAGCAGCGCGGTGATGCGCGCGTAAAACCAGCCGAGCGAATCGGGAAACTGCATGGTGCGCAACGGCCGGATTTCGTCGCCTTCACCGAGCGAAATTTGACCGCAGCGCGAGCTGGCGCCTCCGTCCAGCGTGAGGATCAACGCGCGATCGAATTCCGAAGTGTAGAAGGTGCTGGCGGCGTGGCACAGGTGATGCTCGAACTGCTGGAGTTTGACGGCGCCGTCCAGATGCTGGCGAAGCTGGCCAATCGAGGTGGACTTCCGGGAATCCCGCGCCGAGCGGCGCTTGCGGCTGGCCGAGAATTTGGAACCGAGACCCGATTCACGCATGCGGGCTTCCTGCGGAAGGTCGGCGAGCGCGGCGAGAGTCAAATCGGAGATCCCAGCGTGTTGCTGTTCCAAACATCGGAGCATCGCCAGCCGGGGAACATTGTCGGCGCCCAGCGAGCGATTGAGTTTCTCTTCCTCGATGGCTGCGAGGATGGCGTTCTCATCCAGCAGCGCGACGCTGGAACTTGCATCTAGACTCCCGACACCTAGGACGAGCATAAAGAAAGCTTCTCACCCCCACGGCGTGTCGTCATACGGCAAAAGCCTCCTGGGTTTCCGGCCGCGCATTCAGATAGCGAGCGCCGCCGGAGAATAACCGAGCCGAGATCATCTGATTGGGCGGCCAGTCGCCCGGCAATCGCACGTGAAGATAGTTGGTCGAGATCGCCGGAGTCCAGTCGGGTAGGTGGCAAGACGCATCGGCGGGGGACGCGCTGAAGCGCGCCCCTACATGACGAAGGGTCAGGACCTGAAGGGACCTGCCGGACTGGGCGCGATAAAACGCCGCCGACTTTTCTTCGCCGAGGGCGCGCAACTCGCGGGCGCGGCGCTGAATCACCGCGGCGGGGACTTCATCCACGCGCGCTGCGGCGCGGGTGCCGGGGCGTTTTGAGAAGGAGAAGACGTGCAGGTAGGTGAACGGCAGGCGCTCGATGAACGCGAGCGTATCGGTGTGGTCGGCATCGGTTTCGCCGGGGAAGCCGGCGATGACGTCGGCGCCGATGGCGGCGTGTGGGAGGTGCTCGCGAATGAGCTCAACGCGGCGAGCGTAATGTTCGGCGCGATACCAGCGATGCATGGCGGCGAGAATGCGGTCCGAGCCGGATTGCAGGGGCATGTGAAAGTGCTGGGCGATGCGTTCGGTGGAAGCAAACAGGGCGATCAGGTCTCGGGTGACGTCGAGCGGCTCGATAGAGCTGACGCGGAGGCGCTCGACGGAGGTTTCGTCCAGAATGCGGCGCAGCAAATCGTCGAACGCAACGCGCGGCGAAAGATCGCGGCCGTAGGTGCCCAGATTGATGCCGCTGAGGACGATTTCCCGATAGCCGCAGGCGCTGAGCCGCTGGATTTCGGCAATGACGCGATCCGGCGGCAGGCTGCGGCTCTTCCCGCGAACGAAAGGAATGACGCAGTAGGAGCAACGGCTGTTGCAGCCGTCCTGAATTTTCAAGATGGGCCGGGTGTGATTCCCTTCGCCGCCGAGGATGGGCGCGGAAAAGAAGGATGTTTGCGCGAAAATATCGCCGGTTAAAATTTTGGCGGGAGCGCGTTCGAGAGACATGGCATCGGCTTCGAAGGAGCCGATAGAACCGAGGGTCTGGACGGATACGAAGGCGTTCGCGGAGGAAGGCGCATCGGGCAGGGAAAGCGTGAGCGCGTCGAAGATCTGCGGAATTTGCGGCTTGTGGGAATTTCCGACGACCCAACTCACACCGGGGAGGGCGGCCAGCTCTTCCGGTGCGCGCTGCGCGTAGCAGCCGGTGACGATCACGCGGGCCGCCGGATTGCGCGCGTGAATCTTGCGAATGGCATCGCGCGCCTGGGAATCGGCGGCGGCGGTAACCGTGCAGGTGTTCACAACGACGACGTCGGCAGCGCCGGCTTCCGAGGCGGCGGTGCAGCCGCGCTCGAGGAGTTGGCGCTCGAGGGCGGCGCCATCGGCTTGCGTGGCGCGGCAGCCGAATTGTTCGATGTAGAAGGTCGGCATCTACTCAGCAAAAGCAAAAGAGCAAAAGAAAGAATTCAACACAGAGAACACAGAGCGGAAGACGCATGAGCCAGACAAACGGTTACCTGGACCCGCCGCGTAGGCATGATAACTGTTCCGGCAGGCGGCGAAAAGATGCGGCGCCGGGATGAGCCGGCAGCAGGTTGCTGCGCGGCTTTACTCGCTGTGCGGTGGCCGTTACAATGCTTGCTCCTTATGCCCCGTCAACGGCACAATCCCGCGGCACTTATCGATCCAAAGCTGTCGGTGGTGATTCCGGTTTACAACGAGAAAGCCACGATTGACGAAATCCTGCGCCGGGTCCTGGATACGGACGGGCGCAAGGAAGTGATCATCGTGGACGACTGTTCGACCGATGGCACGCGGCAGATCCTGGAAAGCATGGCGGCGCGGCAGGCCAGCGGCGAAACCTCGGCCCCGCCGCAAGATACTGGCGACTCCATCGAGTTGCGCGACCTGCGATTTTTCTTTCAAACCCAGAACCAGGGCAAAGGCGCGGCGCTGCGGCGCGGGTTTACGGAAGCTACCGGCGAGATCGTTCTGGTGCAGGACGCCGATCTGGAATACGACCCGCGCGACTACCCGAAATTGCTGGAACCTATCCTGGACGGGCGGGCGGATGTGGTCTACGGCTCGCGTTTTCTAGGCGGGCCGCAGCGCGTGCATTACTTTTGGCATTACGTGGCGAACAAGATCCTGACGCTGCTCTCCGATATTTTTTCGAACTTGAAGCTGACGGACATGGAGACCTGCTACAAAGTGTTTCGCAAGGAGGTCTTGCAGGGAATCCAGCTGCGCTCGAACCGCTTTGGGTTCGAGCCGGAGATTACCGCGAAGATCGCCAAGGGCAAGTGGCGCATTTACGAAGTGCCGATCACTTACGCGGGCCGGACTTACGAGGAGGGGAAGAAGATTACGTGGAAAGACGGCGTAAAGGCGCTTTGGTACATCATTCGGTTTACGTTTTCGGATTGAAGGCAAAGGCGCCCGCCTCCCTTCGAGTCTCTCTTCCTTCGTCAGGGCAAGCCAACAGCAAAGGCGCCCGCCTCGGAAGGCGGCCGCTACATTGCCTGAACACAACGTGGTGGCGGTGGGATTAGGGCTGGGCCATGCGGCGCTGGAAGGTTAGCAGGATCAGGTCGGCGCGGCGGCGGACGCCGAATTTGCTGAGCAGGTTGGAGACGTGAAACTTGACGGTGCGCTCGGCGATGTTGAGCTTGCTCGCAATCTCTTTGTTGGAGAGATTTTCGAGCAGCGAATCGAGGACTTCCTGTTCGCGGCGGCTGAGATTGGTAACCGCATCGGTTTTCAGGCGGCGGCCCTGGCCGGTGAGGATGGAGTCGACAAAGCCCGATAGGACCGAGCGGGGGACCCAGAAACCGCCCGCGGCCACCAGCGGCAAAGCGCGAATCAACTGGTCGCGCGCTTCGACGTAGGTCAGCAGACCCTTTACGCCGAGACGGAGGAGCGAATAGCTGTTGGCGTCACTGAGCTGCTCGCCGACGACGATGAGGCGAGCTTCGGGAAAACGCTCGAGAATATTGGCGAGGAGTGCGCCGGTGGCGGGCCGCGCAGCGTGGGCGTCAATGACGTAGACCTGGGCCGCGGGCGGCTCGAGATTGCGGAGATCGGGCGCCAGGGTGGACTCGAGATGCTTGACGGCGACCTTGAACTGAGGTTTCGCCAGCAGCCGCTCGAACTCGCTCAGCACCAAGGGGTGCGGCGAGAGTATGCAAACGGATAATTTGGAGGCGGTACGTTTCGTAGCCACTGTTTCTCAGCGTATTTGAAAACTGTACTAACGGGCAAGGCCCATTCCGGTGCTTGTTCTCGAATTGTTACGTGACGCCTAGGATGCTTTTCGTTGGGCCGAAGTGCAGGAATTCCAGGGCGCAGTATACCATTCGCGGCCTGCAATCTCGCTGGCCGCTATTCACCATTCGCACCAAAAAAGCACTACTTCAATGGAAGCGCGTTCGATTCCCGCCTGAAACCTGCGTAAAATAGAGGTGTAATCAAAGTCCGGCCTTCTCTGCTGGTTTCCCATCCCCAGGAAGTCCGATAAAGGAGCGACGACGGTCGAGCGGATGCGCAATCTGACCGAATCTGCGAAAGCTCTTCGGGAGCTGCTCTCCCAGCGCATTCTGGTGCTGGACGGGGCTATGGGCACGATGCTGCAGCAATGCAACCTGAGTGCCGAGGACTTTGGCGGAGCTGCGCTCGAAGGCTGCAACGAGAACCTGGTGCGCACTCGCCCGGACGTGGTCCTGGACATCCACCGGAAGTATTTCGAAGCCGGCTCGGACATTGTGGAAACGAACAGCTTTGGCGGGGCTCCGATTGTGCTGGCGGAATATGGCTTGGCGGCCGACGCACTGGAGCTGAATCGCCGGTCGGCCGAACTGGCGCGCCAAGCTGCCGATAAGGCGAGTACCCCGGGCAAGCCGAGGTTCGTGGCCGGCTCGATGGGCCCGACGACGAAAGCCATTACCGTGACCGGCGGCGTCACTTTCGAGGAGCTGCGCGCTGCATATTACGTACAGGCCAAAGGGCTGGTCGAAGGAGGTTCGGACCTGCTGCTGGTGGAGACCAGTCAGGATACACGCAACATCAAGGCGGCGCTGCTGGCGATCCAGCAGCTCTCCAGAGAGATCGGCGCGCAGGTGCCGGTGATCATCTCCGTAACCATTGAGGCGATGGGCTCGATGCTGGCCGGGCAAACGATCGAGGCCATGTGGGCGTCGCTGCGGTACGCGAAGCCGCTGGCTTTCGGCATGAACTGTGCCACTGGGCCGGAGTTCATGACCGACCACCTTCGGACTCTGAGCCAGCTCACCGGCGAGTTCGTCTCTTGCTATCCGAACGCGGGTTTGCCGGACGAAGAGGGAAAATACCTGGAGACGCCTGCATCGCTGGCGGCGCAGCTCGAAAAATTTGCGGACCACGGCTGGCTGAACATCGTGGGCGGCTGCTGCGGCACCACCGAGCAGCACATCCGCGCGATCGCGCAAATGGTGGACGGCAAGAAACCGCGCCAGCGTCCCGTGGAAGCGCACCGAGCGATCTACTCCGGCATTGAGACGATTGAAGCCGAAGACAGCACGCGGCCGCTGCTGGTGGGGGAACGCACCAACGTGATCGGCTCGCGGCTATTCAAGAACCTGGTCGCCGAAGAAAAGTGGGAGGAAGCGAGCGAGATCGCGCGGCGGCAGGTGCGCGGCGGCGCACAAGTGGTGGACGTGTGCCTGCAAAGCACGGAGCGCGACGAGCGGAAAGATATTCCGCTGTTTTACGAAAAGCTGATCCGCAAGGTAAAGGCGCCGGTGATGGTGGACACTACCGATCCGGCGGCCGTGGCGCAGGCGCTCACCTACTGCCAGGGCAAGGCGATCATCAATTCCATCAACCTGGAGGACGGCGAAGAGAAATTCGAGCGGGTGGTGCCGATCGCGCACGATTTCGGGGCCGCGGTGGTGGTCGGCTGCATCGACGAGGATCCGCGGCAGGCCCAGGCGTTCACCCGGGAACGCAAGCTGGCCATCGCGCAGCGCAGCTACAAACTGCTGACGGAAAAATACGACCTGCCGTCCGAAGACATCATTTTCGACCCGCTGGTCTTTCCGTGCGCTACCGGCGACGAAAACTATATCGGCGGCGCGGTGGAGACCGTCGAGGGCATCCGGCTGATCAAGCAGGCGCTGCCGGAGGCAAGAACGATTCTGGGAATTTCGAATGTTTCGTTCGGCCTCCCCGCCGGCGCGCGCGAAGTGGTGAATTCGGTTTTCTTGTACTACTGCACCAAGGCCGGTTTGGATCTGGCCATCGTGAATACCGAAAAAATCGAGCGTTTTGCCTCGATTCCCGAACACGAACGCAAGCTGGCGGAGAATCTGCTCTTTTCGCATCCGCCCGCGAACGTTCCGGCGGATCACTCCCTCGCTGCCCTTTTGCGAGACGTTCCCGCGGACTGGCGCGAACAGCGGAAGGAGCAGCGCGCCGCCGTCAACCAATTCCATATCGCCGCGATCACCGAACATTTTCGCACCACCAAGAAAAAGGAAAAGACGCGCGCGGCGGATTTGCCGCTCGATGAACGCCTGTCCAATTACATCATCGAGGGCACCCGCGATGGCTTGATCGAGGACCTGGACCGCAAGCGCGCGGAAGGCGCCGCGCCGCTGGACATCGTCAATGGCCCGCTCATGGCCGGGATGGCCGAGGTGGGGCGGCTGTTCAACGCCAACGAGCTCATCGTCGCCGAAGTTCTGCAATCGGCGGAAGCCATGAAGGCCGCGGTGGGCCACCTCGAGCAGTTCATGGAGAAGGCAGACACCGCGAAGCGCGGCCGCGTGGTGCTGGCCACGGTGAAAGGCGACGTACACGACATTGGAAAGAACCTCGTCGAAATCATCTTGAAAAACAACGGCTACGACGTCGTGAACCTGGGGATCAAGGTGCCCCCGGACGCGCTGATCCGGGCGTACGAGGAGCATAAGCCCGACGCCATCGGACTCTCCGGCCTGCTGGTGAAGAGCGCGCAGCAAATGGTGATCACGGCGAGCGATTTGCGGGACGCGGGAGTGGCGATACCTCTGCTCGTGGGCGGCGCGGCGCTTTCCGCAAAATTCACCGAGCAGAAAATCGCACCGAGCTACGGCAAAGCGGTATGCTACGCCAAGGATGCGATGACCGGATTGCGGCTGATGAACGAGCTGATGGATCCGGCCACGCGGGAGACGGTGGTGCGCGAGCACACCTCTTCAGGAAACGGCTTCGACGTAACGACGACGGTGCGAGTGGCGGAGATTCCCGGAGTGACGCACTCGCCGAAAGTGCGCACGGATTTGCCGATTCCGAGTGTGGCGCACCTCGACCGCAAGGTGCGGCTGGTGCCGGACCTGCGCGAACTCTGGACCTACGTCAACCCGTTCATGCTTTATGGGCGGCACATGGGCTTCAAGGGCGACTTCGAAAAGCGTCTGGCGCAGCGCGATCCCAAGGCAGTCGAGCTCTTCGAGAGCATGGAAGAAGTGAAAGCCGAAGCGGCCACGTTCATGAAGGTTCGTGCGGTTTGGCAGTTTTTTGAGGCAGAGCCGGACGGCAACGCCTTGCATTTGTTCGCCCCGGGCGGCGCGCAGCCGCTGCATACATTTCGATTCAAGAGGCAGCGCTCCGGCGATTTTCTTTGCCTAAGCGACTACATCCTCGCCCCGAAGAACGGAACGCGCGATCACGTGGCGTTGTTTGTGGTGTCGGCCGGCGAAGGCGTGCGCGAGCGTGGGGAAAAAGCGAAGAATGACGGGTACTACTTCAAGTCGCACGGCTTGCAGGCGCTGGCCATCGAGACCGCGGAAGCCTGCGCCGAATGGCTGCACCGCCGCATTCGCGAAGACTGGGGCTTCCCCGATCCGCCGGAGATGGAAATGGCGCAGCGATTCACGTCGCGCTATCGGGGGAAGCGGTACAGCTTCGGGTATCCTGCCTGCCCGGATTTGGACGACCAAGCCCCGCTTTGGACGCTGCTTCGGCCCGAGGAAATCGGCGTGCAACTCACCGAAGGAATGATGATGGACCCCGAAGCCAGTGTTAGCGCACTGGCGTTCCACCATCCGGATTGCACGTATTTTTCCGTCGGGGATGCGACCGAAGGCGTTGCCTGAGCGAAGCGAAGCCGCTCGCCAAACCTTGCAAATCTTTGGAAGTGTGGGAACGAGGGATCGTGCCAGGAGCTATTCCCGCGCGACGGCGCGGTTCTGTTTCAGCGCGGCAATCAAGACATCAAAGGTGGATTTCGTCCGGCCTGCCATCGCGAGTCGGCTGGCTTTGCAGCGGGGCGAGGTTCCTCCGGCTCTGCGACGGCGGTCGCGGCTGCCGACTGCGTACTGGTTGTAGCTCCGCTGAATCCTACCGGGGAATCCGTAGTGGCCGCTGCCTGCGCATGCGAAGGAGCTGGCGGCCAGGATGGGGAGGCGGCAGCAACAGCGACTTTTTCTCCCACCGGCGCTTCTTTCGCTGCCACGTGCTCTTCTTTCGCTGCCGCCCGCACTTCTTGTTCTTTCTGTTTTTCTTTAACGGCGGCAACGGAGGGGCGGGATACGACCGGTGCCTTTAGCAGCCCCAGCACATCTTCAGCCGCCTGATCGACGATCAATTGATCGACCTGCTTCCTCTTCAAATCGAAACCCACCATCAGGCAGGCGTCCGCCAACAGATTGATCAGGCGGGGAACACCGTTGCTCAGCTTGTGGATGCCTTCGACGGCGGTACCGGTAAAGGGACTAGACCCGCGCAAGCCAGCCGCGTGGAGACGCTCGGCAACGTACGCGCGCGTTTCCGGCAGGCTCAACGGCCGCAGCAGGCAGGTACCCGCGATTCTCTGCTGCAACGCCTGCAGCTCCGGGCGTTGCAGGACGGCGAAGAGCTCGGGCTGGCCGCAAAGAACAATCTGCAAGAGCTTTTCCTGGTAGGTGTCGGTGTTGCCCAGCAGGCGAATCTCTTCCAGCAACTCCACGCTCATCAGGTGGGCCTCGTCGATCAAGAGGACCGCCGTGCCTCCCTGCTGCTGGGTTTGGTAGAGCATCTGGTGAAGCGCCGCGAGCCGCCGTGGCTTGCTGGTGGCGCTGCAGTTGATCTCATACTCATCGAGCACGGCTTCCAAAAGCTCGGCGGGCGATCAGCGTCGGATTGACGAGAAATGCCGATACCAGGCGGCCCCGCCCTTCCGACTTTTCGGTGAGGATTTGCAACGCGGTGTGAAGCAGGGTGGTCTTGCCAGTCCCGACCGGTCCGGCCACCACGGTGAAGCCCTTGCGCTGCAGCACGCCCTGGAGGAGCACCTTGAGGGCGGTTCGATGCGGGTCGGCCAAATGCAGGAATCGCGGGTCCGGTGTCAGCCGAAACGGTTCTTCCTTCAGTTGGTAGAACGCGGTGTACAAACCATTCCTCCCGTCGATTCAGCCGCCGGTCACACTAAGACTATGCGTACGAATACGATAACTGGGGAGCAAGTTCAATACCATAGTACCGAGTATATAGGACCTTCGGCCATGGTCTTAAGTCCCATATAATTAGGGCCTTGGCCGGTCCAGAAACGGTGCGTCCGGTGTGCCGGCTGTCAACGAACGGAAAACCATTTCACAGGTACGCCGCTCCATCGTCCATTATCCCCTAGTTGGATGCTTGAGGACGGCCGAAGGACGGCGGCTCGCTCGTGGGGGTAACCGTCTGATTACTCAGGTAACGATGTAGGACTCTGCGGTGGTTCATTCCCGGCACGATGGCCTTTGCGGCTGTTTCTTTGCGACAAGCCCGGCTTCCTGAATTTTGTAAATGAGCGCCCGGTAACTGATATTCAAGGCTTCGGCGGCTTTGCGCCGGTTCCATTTGTTCTCCCGCAGTACTTTCAGGATCAGGTTGCTTTCCATCTCTCGGATGGCTTGTTTGGCAATGTGCTTCAGGGAGATCGCGCCACCCGCGGCGGGCTTGATCGGCGGGCATCGAAAATCGCTTCAGGTTCGCTTCGGGGTTCACCGCTTCGAGCGATCCCATGATCGCGTAACGCGCCACCAGGTTTTCCAGCTCGCGAATGTTACCTCGCCACTCCTTGCGCGCAAACGTCTCCAGCACTTCCTTGGGAAAGGGCGGCGCATTGCGCTCAAAGCGGGCGTTCAATTGCCCCAGGAAGTACGTCGCCAGCGCGACAACGTCTTCGCGACGCTCGCGCAACGGCGGCAAGTGGATGGTGATCACGTTGATCCGATAGAACAGATCCTGCCGAAAGTGTCCCGACGCGATCTCTCGCTCTAGATTGCGATTGGTTGCGCAGATCACCCGGGTATTTGCGTGCCGCTCTCTGGTGTCCCCGATCCGGCTGAATTGGCCATCCTGCAGGAGCTGCAAGATCTTTGCTTGCAGGCTTGAATCCAGGTCCGCGATCTCGTCGAGGAATAGCGTGCCGCGCTCCGCCATCTCAACGTAGCCGGCCTTGGAGGTATGCGCGTCGGTGTAGGCGCCCTGCTCATGGCCGAAGAGTTCGCTTTCCAAAAGCAGGCTGGGAATCGCCGCGCAGTTGACCTTCACGAAGGAACCGGAAGCGAAGACGGAACGCGAGTGGATATACTGAGCCAGCAGCCCTTTGCCTGTCCCGTTCTCGCCTTGAATCAAGACCGGCAAATCGGTGCCGAGGATCTTTCCAACGAGCAGCCGGATAGGCTGCATGGCGGCGGACCGGCCGAAAATGATCTCTTCGGGAGGTAAGTTGTTTGCCTTGCGGAGCCGACCCCGCGCCTGCCACTCCAGACACAGCCATTCTGACCCTTTCCTCGCCCGCCCTGGGATTCCCTGGGGTTCCTACGCCGTACCTATGTGCACACGGGGAGCCAAAGCCTGCCCAGAGCAGGAATCGAGCGATGGGCCAAGTCGCTGCTCCTGGCAGACTCACTAACTCTTTGACGAAATATGACTTAACGGCAGTGGGTGTAGGTGTGGTACTTGGCGGGAAGTTTTGCGCTAGACCTTCGAGCTCCGTTGGAAGCTGCGGAAAAAGGTTTCGCAAAGCGGCAAACTATTGCCGGATTCCAGGGCGCTGCGTGGGCTGCAGACGGAAGGGCGGATCAAGTCGTGGAACTGTCGGATGCTTGGCGGGACGGACCACTGGGGGCAGTGCGGCGACTCAAAGCCCGCCCAGACCGCGAGGCTTACGCCCGGCCGTTTTCTCCGCGAATGATGTCGTACCGCTCGATCACCGCCGCGACGCCCATCCGCGCGCTGCCGTCTTCCATGCGGCGCTCGACGCGCACGACCTTGCCGAGCGCACGCACAAAGACTTCCGATCCGTGGGTAATTTCCGCGGGCAGGGTTAGAGTGATATCGAGTTCGGAACCGGCTTCCAAGTCCTGATCCAGGACGAAGTAAAGGCCGCGGGTAGAAATGTCCCGGGTCTTGCCTTTTTGGGTGTCTGCTACGCGTTCCGCCGGGACTCGAATGATAACGGGTAGCGAGAGGTCATACCGCCGAGCAGTGCGACGTTCCGTCATTATACCCATCCTCCACTCTGCCCGCAGCCGATCCCTGGTACGGCTGCGCCCCTTTCGCCAAATTTCGCGGACTCTTGCCTGGGCACTGCACCGCGAATAACAACGCGGCCCAGAACTCCTCAAACTCCTAGACCTGACGCACCGCTGCGCCGCGCCTGAGCGGCTTTCCTCGACCGGCTCATTTGCAAATCCGATTCGGGGGACAATACAGGAAACACTTGTTTCACGCTACGGAAAAATTTGACGCGAGTTTCGCACACAAACCGTGCGGAAGCCAGGAGAGCGCCTGGCACGCGATTCCCATCGCAAAATCCCCGAGTCGGTGCGCTATTCGTTGCGGATCGCGCCCACTGGAGCTGCTTCTTCGGCCGGAACGCCGCTCGCTGCACCGCTTTTGTCCGCGGCTGAACGCCGCGTCCGCGGCGTGTCCAGATTGAACTGGCGCATCTTGTACAGCA
Source organism: uncultured Acidobacteriota bacterium (assembly GCA_963735525.1). GTDB lineage: Bacteria > Acidobacteriota > Terriglobia > Acidiferrales > UBA7541 > Acidiferrum. The sequence goes on from CAVTLQ010000012.1 coordinate 384,085, forward strand.
ACGCTTTGTAACTGATTCCCAGCATCTTCGCGGCATCTTTGCGGCACCAGCGCGTTTTTTCCAGCGCGTCCGCAATGGCTTCCATCTCCGCTTCGTCCTTCAGTCCGCGGACCAGCGCCTTCAGGCCCTGTTCGCGCGGGATGGCAGTTTCTTGCCGCGGCGAGGTGCGCTGGCGCGACGCCGACATCTCGATCAATTCGCGCAAACTGCCTTCGTCATCCTCCAGAATCACGTAGCGCTTGACGAAATTCTCCAGCTCGCGCAGGTTACCCGGCCACGGATAATTCACCGCCGCATCCAAAAGGTGCTTCGAGGGTCCCTGCGCGGGCTTGCCGAATTTCTCGCTGTACTTGTCCAGGAAGTGGCGGAACAGCAGAGGGATTTCCGCCGCCCTCTCGCGGAGCGGAGGAACGAGGATCGAAAGGACGTTGAGCCGGTAGTAAAGATCTTCGCGGAAGCGTCCCGTCTTCATGGCTTCCTGCACGTCGACGTTGGTGGCGGCCAGCACGCGCACATCGGTTTCGATCATGTGCCGCCCGCCCAGACGCGAATATTGGTGGTCCTGAAGGACGTGGAGGAGCTTGGCCTGCAGATGCGTGCTCATCTCCGCGATTTCATCGAGAAAGATGGTGCCTTTGTTGGCCATCTCGAATTTACCGGGCTTGGCGCGAACCGCTCCGGTAAACGCGCCCTGCTCGAACCCGAACAATTCCGATTCCAGCAATTCGCCAGGCAACGCCGCGCAATTCACTTTTACAAACGCCTGATTGCGCCGCTTCGAGCGCAGATGAATCATCCGGGCAACGACTTCTTTGCCGACGCCGCTCTCCCCGCAGATGAACACCGGCACATCCACCGGAGCAATCTGCAAAATCTGCTGGCGGATGCGCACCATCTGCGGACTGGCGGCGAGGAAGCTGAGGTCCTCGGTGACCTGGTCGCAGTAATCGCGCAGCGCTTGATTCTCCTGCGTCAGGTGCTTCTTCTGACGCGATTTCAGCATCGCCGCATCAAGATCGCTCTTCTCGAACGGCTTCGTGAGGTAGTCGTGCGCGCCGATGCGGATGGCTTCCACGACCGTGCCGACCTCGTTGGAACAGCTCAGCATGATGATGTTGAGGCTGCGGTCGAGCTGCAGGAGTTCTTTGAGGGTATCGATGCCGTTCATCTCCGGCATCAACACGTCGAGAATGATCAAGTCCGGACGCTCGCCGTCGCTGACTTTGGCGATGACTTCTTTGCCCGAGCCGACCGTCTCCACATCGAATCCGTCCACTTCCAGCAGCGTCTGCAGATACTTGCGGATGCTCGGCTCATCGTCGACGACCAGAATCTTTTCTTTGACAGCCATGCGAACTCTCCCTCTATGTCCCGAACCTTGCGCTCTTCGACGCCCACCGGCGATTCGGCGTCAATTAGTTTTGATCCATCGGCAATAGAAACGTAAATTTGCTCCCGCCGACCGCTTCGCTCTCCACCCAGATTTTGCCGCGGTGCGCCTGCACCAGGCGCTTCGCGATGGCCAGTCCCAGGCCCATTCCAGTGGTGTTGCGATCGACGCGGACAAAATCCTCGAAGATTTCCTGGTGATGCTCTGGCGCGATTCCCGGGCCAGTGTCGGCCACCGAGACTTCCACGCTGTTGGGCCGTGGGAGGCGGAAGCGCCGGCGCTCCTGCACCGGAGACGCTTCGGTAACGCGGCGTTCCCAGAAGTGCGGCAGCGCTCGCAGCGTAACGCAACCTCCGCCCGGCGTATGCTTCAGCGCATTGTCCAGAAGATTGGCGGCCGCCTGCTGCACCTTCTGATAGTCAAACCGGAAGTTCGGAATCGAAGGATCGAAAGCCGACTCGAGTCTCACGCCCTTGCGCTGGAAGGCCTCCATCCAGCGTTTGGCCAGCTCGTCGAGGCAGTCGCGCATGTCGTTTTCGCGAAGCTGCAGAACCAGTTTTCCGCTCTCCAGCGCGGAATAGTTCAGGAACATCGACACCAGCCGCACCAGTCGTTCGCAGCTCTCTTTCGATTCTTCCAAAATGTCACGCTGTTTCTCGGACAAACGGCCCAGCGAACTGGTCAGCAGCAAATCGTAGTAGCCCTTGATGACCGCGAGCGGCGTCTTCAACTCATGCGCCGCGGAAGCCAGAAATACCGTCTTCTGGCGGTTCACTTCCTGCAGTTTCAGGTACGCCGCGAGGAGATTCCGATAAGTGATTTCACGTTCCTGCAGCAGTTCCTGCACGGTGATTTGCGTGCCGGGCTCCGGCACCGGCTGCGCATCCTGTTGCGGCTCGAACTGTACGATCAGCCAATCGGGTTCGGGCACCCACTGAACGCTGGCGCTGGCCTTCTTGTCGCCGCGCGTGAGGTTCAGCTTCACTTCTTGCTCCCCGCTTTCGATTTCACTGAAGATTTTCTTGGAGTCCACCTGCAAGATGTCGGCGAACAAATTCAGCTCGCCGAATTCGCCGAGGCCGATCGACTCCATGCACTTTCGCGCGCGCGAATTGGCCAGCAGGACGCGCCCGCCGCGGTCCGCCACCAGCAGGGACTTATCCAGCGTGTCCAGAAGACGGTTGACCTGCCCCATTTGAATGGCACCGGGGCCCGGCGGTTCGGTCATCGGAGGTGCGATGATGCTTCCACTCATGAAACCTGCCTGTGTGGCGGCACTACGGGAAAAAATTTTCCCTAGTTTCGCGGTGGTCATCGTGGCAGAGCACTTCTAGAACTGTCAATGGTAAAAGCGTGCCATTTGCACAATTGGGGAAATCAAGTTGCCTTCCTCGTAGGTGGGATGCCAACGTCCTGACTTTCGCCATCCTCTGTCCTGTGTAACTAGTATATTTCGTACAGAGTTACAGGGGGTGCAGGTTACGCACAAGTGGCATTGAATCTGCTCATTCTCGTACTAGTTCGCGAGTACTATGGGGCGCCGAGTGAAAATCGAGAGTCTGAAGGAAGGTCAGCACTTGGATCACATGCAGCGGCGTCGGTCCCCTCGAATCCGCCTGCAGGTACCCGTCTTTTTGCGTGGATCGGATTCTTCGGGGGTCGAGTTCATCGAACTCACCAAAACCCTCAATATTGGGGCGGCGGGCGCGTGTATTACTTCTACGCACGTTCTACAGCCCGATCAGATTGTCCATTTGACCGTACCTGCGCCCTCCCCGACCTCTTCGAGCCTGGTGCCGAACGAGACGCCCCCGATTGCGGCCAAGGTCCGCCGGCAAGAGGCAGCCGGGGACATGCGCCTGTTCGGACTGGAATTTCTCCGGCCACTTGAGTAAATTTATGCTCTTTCCTGGCTTCGTCCGAATCTCTGGGGTGTTTTCGTTACATCTCTCTGGGTGCCCTACCATCCAGCCCTTCTCCTGTATTCTTGTATCTCCCGCTTTTCCAATGAGATCACCGGCCAGACGCGGCCTGTCCTAACTCTCTACTCCTTCCTCAGGTCAATTTCGGATGGACTCCGACTTGCTTCCAGTGTAAAGAGAGAGCTTCTCGTTCTTTCCCCAAACCCCGCGGGGATAGGCAAGAGTTTAGGTGTCCATCACATGCCCAGCCCTGGCCCGAGTGGCGCCACGCCCCCTCGTCTGCCGATTGAGGATTCGTATCTCGAACTCCTAGCCGATACCCTCGACGGCTTGGATGTATCGGCGCGCGGCCAATTCCTCCAGCGATACATTCGCGCCATTACCCACCTCGATCTGCGGGAAAATCAGTGCATTCAGCTTTGGGACGAAACGCTCACGCGCCGCCGCGAGCTCAGCGAGAGTATGGGCCGCCAAGTGGCGCTGAAGACGGCGCTCATGGACGTGCTCACGTCCGCGGGCCTGTTCCGCGTACCGATCGTTCTCGAATACGACGAGCTAAAAACCCTGCAACTCAATGCGGTGACCGATCCTTTGACGGGTCTATACAACCGCCGCCTTTTCGGCGAGTCCTTCGAAAAAGAACTCAATCGCAGCCGGCGTTATGGAGCGCAGTTGGGTCTGGTGATCCTGGACCTGCATCGCTTCAAGGAAGTGAACGACAAACATGGGCATCCGCGCGGCGACGAAGTGTTGCGCGCCGCTGCTACCACCCTTAAGAAAGCCCTGCGCACGTCAGACTCCGCGTTTCGCATCGGCGGCGATGAATTTGCCCTGCTGTTGCCCCAAGCCGACGCTGAACAAGCGCTCGCGCTGAGCCGCCGCGTCGAAACCGTCTTCGCTGAAACGCTCCAGACGTTGCAACTCAGCGTCAGCGTAAACATGGACCACGGCGTTGCTACCTTCCCCCAAGACGGCGAGCAAGCCGACCAGTTGATTCGCGTCGCCGATGAGCGTCTCTATCGCTTGAAGCACGTAAATCACCGCAAGGCAGGAAACGGCGGAACGCGAACCGAACCCGCTGCCGCTGTGCCGGCCACGGCCTCCGCGCCCGCTGCTGCTGCACCGGCCCGAGCTCCCGCACCTGCTCCTGAGCCAGCGGCCACCGCCGCAGCGGCTTCGGCTCCAGCTCCCGCGGCGCCTGCCACTCCTGCGCCCGAGCGCGTCACGGCCGCGCCTAAGCCCATTTCCATCGAAACCAGACGCCCGCCCGAGCGGCCAGAACCGGCGGTGGCAGCAACCGCGCCCCCGAGTTCCGTCGAGATTTCCACCACTCACGCACCAGCCGCGCCCACTGCGCCGCGCGTCTACGCCATGCAGCGCAAGGCCGAGCGCGTTTCCATGACCGGCACAAACGCCTTCGCCATGCTGGGTGAACACAGTACACGCCGGGCTCGGGTGATCGACTTGGGATTCGGCGGCGTAGCGATTGAGATGGACGCGCCGGAAGAGCTCCCGGACAACATGCTGGCGATCCTGCACGTGCCCATTCTGCCGCCGGTGCGAGTGAGCCTGAAACCCGTATGGTCGCAGCGCACCAAGCAGGGCACTTTTCGCGTGGGCTGCGCGTTCGTTTCTTAACTTTTCTCACAAAACCGGATTTGCGCGACCTCTTGACGCCTGGGCGTTTGGGGCGCAGCAATGCTGCGCCCCTACAATGGGGGAATGGGGGGAGTACCTCAATCCGCGCTCTGCGCAATCTGCTGCCGCAAATAGCGCGAGGTAAACAGCAAAGCTTGCTGCACGTGCGCCACACCTAAACCCCAGCGCAAACCTGCCTGCTCGGCCGAATTTCCCTGCGCCTCAAGCCGCAACCGCAACGCGAATCCTGCCGGCTTCCCCTCGCCACCGGAGTCGGAAGTCAGACAGATGCGCGCTGTCAGCCACTCTGCCGATCCAGCCACTTTCAATAGCTCGACGAGCTTCTCGACCAGCGAAAAGTGCAGCCTGCGGTTGCCACCGAGACTCGCGCCGCGGAACCTGAGCACAAAATCTCCGCTGCACAGCGCCGCGCCCGGAGTGCTGCCCGAAGTCGCGTCGGTGAGCCGGGCTCTTGGAGCTTCGCAGGTGAACAGCGAGTCGTCACTCTCGATCGCCGCGAAGAAGCTGCGAAGCGCGCGCTCGGCTCCCGCATCGTCCACGGCCGGCGAGCCGGTCTCGTCCAGCAACGGCAGCGATTCCACCACGTCCACACGCATCTCTGGGAACCTACGCGATCAGTGCCTGCCCCACAAGCAAAAAGCAAATGCCGGGAACCATCATCCTGTTTTCAGGGTCGCCACCGAAATCTGGTTTAGCTTAGAATCCAGCCAGACTAGACGCCCACTCCAAGGAAGGAAGCTGCCATGACCGAACCCACGGCAAGCCGGCCCTACTGGCCCGACGCGCTGCAGAATCTCCCGGACGCAACCTCGGGTCTGAAGCCGTGGAGCTGGGCCCTCGAGCGCCTCGAAAAATCACACAACTACTGGGTCTCCACGGCCCGGCCGGGGCGCCCGCATCTGATGGTCGTGTGGGGCCTTTGGTGGGAAAACGCCTTCTGGTTCAGCACCGGCCCGCGCACGCGCAAGGCCAGGAACATCGCGGCAGATCCGCACTGCGTCATCGGCACGGAAAAAGCCGACGAAGCCGTTATTCTCGAGGGCATCGCGCAAGAAATAACAGATCGCGACGTCTGGAAGCAAATCGCCGAACCCTACGACAGCAAGTACGGCGGCAACATCCTGCCGCTGCTGGAATCCTGCGGCGGCTGCGTCTTCCGAGTCGAGCCTCAAGTCGTCTTCGGCCAAGACGAGCACGCCGCAAACTTCACCGAAGCCGCCACTCGCTGGACGTTTCGGAAGTCCTGAGGTGCACAGCAGGACTGCGAAGCTGAATCGGTTGCCTATGGCTCAATTTGGCAATCCTTGACACTTTGCGTACAATGGAGAATTGTCTCGCGACCTAGCGACGCGGCAGTAGCACCCCAACCCATCGGGATCGCCGTGCAGACCGGACGCGACAGACTGGAGCCCCATGAAACCCGGTATTCACCCCGACTATCACGCCGTCACCGTTCACTGTGCCTGCGGCCACACCTTTCCGACGCGCTCGACCATCAAGGGTCAAATGTTGCGCGTTGAAATCTGCTCGAATTGCCACCCCTTCTTCACCGGCAAGCAAAAGCTGATCGACACCGCCGGCCGCGTCGAGCGCTTCACCAAGAAGTACGCCGACGCCGCCGCAAAAGTGGAAGCCGCCAAGACCGGCGCCGCCAAGAAGTAGCCGCACAGAGAGCATAGAGAGGGAAAAGTCTGAAGAGAGCCGTTTTGAAGGTAGGATTGGTTGCCAAGCAGGGGCGCAGCGATGCTGCGCCCCTACAAGGAAGTTTGGTTCTGCGTTAACCTCGCTACTTCCTCTCCGCACGCGTGTACAATAGTCTTCCATCGTGGCTTCTCAGTCCCGCATGTTCGACGCCCCGCGCCCCGGCGAGCTGGTGGAAACCGCGGCGCCTCGCGTCACGCTCCGCAACGCCTTTGCCCATGCCTTCGATTCCGCCATCGCCGCCGCGCGCACCTGCTACGCGCCACGGCTGATCGGCCACGAAGAAATCACGGACAAGCAGCGCCTCAACGTCGGCGCCGCCACCTTCTTCAGCGGCCATCACACCGTGTACCAGCATGCGCACTTCGAGTTCGGCCTGGAAAACATCAGCCGCCAATTCGTCTGGTCGTTCCTCCACGCGCATCCTTTTTACAACTCCGAGCAGCAAAGCCAGCGCTACGTTCGCCTCGACAAGGCGCAAGCCTACATCCCGGCCGCGTCTCTCTTTTTCGACGAGGCCAGCCGCGCGATCTACGAGCAGGCCATCGCTCGCGCTTGGAACTCCTATCGCGAGCTGTCCGCGCTGCTGGTCGGCGATGCCCGCACGATCCTCAGCGACATCTGGCACGTCAGCCCGATGTCTCACCCCAAACGTCTCCAGAAAATCGAACGTTCCGCCGAAAAACGCGCCATCGAGATCGCCCGCTACGTTCTGCCGCTCGCCGCGTTCACCACCATGGTGCACACCATTTCCGGCATCGTGCTCCACCGCCTCTGGCGCATGAGCGCGGCTTCCGACACGCCCAGCGAAGCCCGCGCCGTGATCGGCGAAATGGTTTCGCTGGTTCGCGGCGTCGATCCGCAATTTTTCGACCGCTTCGGCACCGAACCTCTGGAAGAAATGCCCGAATGGGCCGCCAACCACGCTGTCACCACCTCCGCAAATGGATCAGCCGCAACGCATCCCGCGGCGAAGCCTTCGCCCGCGAATTCGACGCCAAGCTCGCCGGAAAAACCTCCAAGCTCATCGACTATTCTCCCAACGCCCCCCGCATCGCCGCCGAAGCTTATCGCGCCGTCCTCGGCCAAACGGAAGCGCAATGCAGCGACTCCGAGGCCATCGACCGCCTGCTGAATCCCGCGCGCAATCTGTATCGCCTGGAAACTCTCGACGTCGGCGTTCACGCACCCACGATGCGCGCGCTCCAGCACGCCAACTACACCTTCGCCAAGAAAATCAGCCACACGGCCGACAGCCAGGACCAGCGGCATCGCATGGTCCCCGGCTCGCGCCCGCTGCTCACGCTCGCCGACACGCGCGAACCCGACTACATCACGCCGATGCTGCTCGAAAGAAACGTCCGCGCGAAAGAGCTCTACGACCGCGCTATGCACGACGCCTGGAACGGCCAAAAACGAACTCATCGATCGCGGCGTCCCCCCCGAAATCGCTCTGTACGTTCTACCCAATGCCAAAGCTATTCGCCTCGTCGAATCCGGTTCGCTTCTCCACCTGCTCCACAAATGGACCATGCGCACCTGCTTCAACGCCCAGGAAGAAATCTACAGAGCCTCCCTCGACGAAGTCGCCCAACTCCGCGAAGTCCACCCGCAGTTCGCGCGTTACGTCGGTCCACCGTGCCATCTTCGCGCCGGCATCACCACGCCCATCTGCACCGAAGGCTCGCACTTCTGCGGCGTAAAGGTCTGGTTGGATTTTCCCAACATCGAACGCCGCATCTAGCCCGCGCCCCTTTTGTCATGAGCGCGTGCGAAGGGTTGCCGGGTACGCCTGTCTTGTTCGTTTTGCAACCAATTCCCTCGTTGCACCGTCTTATCGCCAGGGTTCCCGGTGAACTGTGACGAACTGCATAGGCGTGGGTCGCCATTCGTTAACAAAGCTTTTTCTTTCAGTTGGTTATAGGGCCGCGACGGCCGCTCTATTCGTCCCGTTCTTGGGTTCTCAGATCTCTGCGCAATGCCCGCCTCCAAGGATTGTGTGCGAAACGCTGGCAGCCTCCCCCGCCGCTTCCGGGGACCAGCAGTCGGGGAGCGCGCAGGCCCCCGCGCCCGGGTCAGCGGCCGACACCAAGCCCAATCCCCAGGCCCCGGCACCGTCGCCAGCGTCTTCCGACACCACAGAACCCGCTGACAATTCGGGGGGCCAGCAAACCAAGCGCATTCTGGGAATCGTGCCGAACTTCCAGGCTGTGAGCGCCAACACCCTTCTTCCTCCGCTGTCTCTGAAGCAAAAGTTCTGGCTTGCCACTGAAGGCACTTTCGATTATTCGTCGTTCATTTCTATCGCGATGCAGGCTGCTGTCGAAGAGACGACCAACACGTACCCGGAATTTCAGCAAGGAGCGGCGGGCTATGGCCGCTACTATTGGCACACGTTTGCCGACTCAGGGGTCGAAAACTATCTTACGGGAGCTATATTTCCGGCCATCACGCACGAGGACCCGCGTTATTACACCCTTTATCAGGGCGGGTTCCTCCATCGCACGCGCTATGCCATAAGCCGCCTGTGGATTACCAAGAATGACGCGGGCGCCCGAAAGTTCAATTTTTCGGAAATTCTTGGCAGCGGTGTGGCGACGGAAATCTCCGGTCGTTATTACCCGCGCCAGGAACGCGGCGGCGCGGGCGAAACTCTCGAGAGGTGGGCGAGTCAGGTGCTGAACGATGGTGTGGGCAACGTCTTCCAGGAATTTTGGCCCGACATCAACCACAAGTTTTTCCACCGGCGCTAGTTGCAAAGCGGCGGCAGCAGCACGTGGACTGTCGACTGCTTCTAGGATCGCCAGCGCAACGTGACCGGCCCGCTCATCGGGTGCGACATCGCCGCGCCGGTTTGCCGCGACTCCAGCAGGTTCGCCTTCAGCGCGAAGTACCACTTCGCTGGCCGGTCGGCATCGTCGATCAGCATTAGGTGGGGATTGTGCTTCAGCCCTTCGGACTGCTGGATCATCGTTTCCTGATCCTGCCGCAAGAAGGTTTTTCCGAACATCCGGAAGATGGATACCGGCAGAAAGAACAGATTCCATGCCGCAACGAAATCGATCCGGCACAGATCGCGCCGCACCGGCGTCACCGTCGTCTGGCTGGAAAACCACAGCTTGCCGCTGCTGAATCTCCTCCAGCCGCCGGTTCGGCAAAATAAAATCGATGGTCGTCGTCACCGGCTCGCCGGTCCTCTTTTTCAACAACTGGTACGGCAGGCTGTTCGAGCTTGGCGAGTGCGGACTCATCCGGAAGCCGTTCGGAATCGGCTCGAATTGTTTTTGTTTTTCGTGAATGCTGCCGCGGCTCCGCCAAAACCACGACTGGTGCACGAACGGCCCGTGCGCCGGATCCATCAGTCCGATGATTCCGTGATCGACGTGAGCGGGCAGATCGCAGGCCAGATGCGTGATCTTGTATTTCGCGCTGAAGGTTGCCAGCTTCGGCGGCGCCGGCACGCTTTCCGGCACGCGCGAGCCGGGCGCAGTCATATAGACCCAGACGTAGCCGTCGCGCTCTTCACAAGGGTAATGTCCCGCAAAAATGCGATCGACTTTCAATTTGTCCTGGCTCGTCAGCGATGGAATTTCCGTGCACTGCCCGCTGCAAGCCTCGAAGCGCCATCCGTGATAGCTGCATTCCAGCGTCTTCCCATCGAAGTGGCCGTAAGACAGAGGAATCCCGCGATGCGGACAAGAATCACGCATCGCAAACGCCTTGCCGTCCGCGGTGCGGCCCAAAACCAGCGGCACCTCCAGCAGCATCGCTGTCGCTAACCGCCTGCCCACAATCTCCGTGCTCCGCAGCGCTGGATACCAAAAATCCCAAAGAAACCCCAAGTCGGCATCCCGCCCCGGCTCGCTCGCCGCGGCAGCAGCGCCGTTAGCCTCTGGAATGATGTGTACGGCTTCGCTCATAGCTCCTTGTAGGGGCGGGGCTTGTTTACCCTGAGCCTCGAAGGGCCCCGCCCGTGGGCGAGCAAGATCGCCCCGACGCGTTTTTGTTGCCGCAGCCGCATCGTAGTACAGGCCTCGCGTCTCAGCAACCACACCCGCGGGGTTGTGGTACATCAGATAGAGTGCATCGGCCGGTGCCGTGCCGGCATCAAATAGGCCGACGCGCTCCGGTAAACGCAAGAACGGATCGGTTGGTGCTGGATGATCAAGTACCTGGCAGACTTTTTTCGGGGACTATCGTTCATCTTCGGCGTGACGGCGCCTCCGCCCGAAGATGACCAGCGTCGCTTCGTCTACATGTGGCTTGGCATTATGGTGTTCGGCGTCGCGTTTTGCGCGCTTCTGTTCTATCTGGTCTCGAGGCTGCACGTCTCTTAGGCGAATTGCGCGTTTCCGGAATCCGCTGTATTCTTATATTTAGAGACCATCGATGTACGCCGCCTTCTATTAGCTGATCCACGCTCCGCTCGCACAACCCGCGAGCGCGTCCTGATTTTCACCTCGTCACGAGTTAGCAATCACGAGTCACGCTTCTGAGGTTCTGCTATGGCCGTAATGACGTTAACTGAAAAATTGGACCAGCTCGGCGCTCGCTACGACGAGCTGACCCAGCAGCTCTCGACCGCGGAAATCGTCTCGGACTCCTCGCGCTTCCAGAAAGTAGCCAAGCAGCATGCCGAGCTCGAGCAAATTGTCGAGAAGCACCGCGAGTACAAGCAAATCGAGAAAGATCTTGCTGGGGCGCACCAGATGTACCTGGAAGCCGAAGACGCCGAGATGAAACAAATGGCGCACGAGGAAGAAAAACAGCTCACCGCGCGCAAGGAAATCGTCCAGCGTGAGCTCAAGCTGCTCCTGTTGCCCAAGGATCCGAACGACGAGAAGAGCGTCATCGTCGAGATTCGCGCCGGCACCGGCGGCGACGAAGCCGCGCTCTTCGCCGGCGAACTCTTCCGCATGTATTCCCGCTACGCCGAAACGCAAGGCTGGAAAGTGGAAGTGCTGGAGAGCTCTCCTTCCTCCCTTGGCGGGCTGAAAGAAATCGTCGCCGCGATTCAGGGAAACAAGGTGTACTCCAAGCTGAAATACGAAAGCGGCGTGCACCGCGTCCAGCGCGTCCCCGCCACCGAACAGCAGGGGCGCATTCACACTTCCGCGGCCACTGTCGCCGTGCTTCCCGAAGCCGACGATATCGACATCAAAATCGAAGCCAAGGATTTGCGCATCGACACGTTCTGCTCCTCGGGCCCGGGCGGCCAATCGGTCAACACGACGTATTCCGCCGTGCGCATCACGCATATTCCCAGCGGCTTGGTGGTCTCCCAGCAGGACGAAAAATCGCAGATCAAGAATCGCGCCAAGGCCATGCGCGTTCTCCGCGCGCGCTTGTATGAACAAGAGCTGGAGAAGCAGCAAGCCGCGATCGGCGCCGAGCGCCGCGGTCAAATCAAAACCGGCGACCGCTCCGAGAAAATTCGCACCTACAATTTCCCGCAAAACCGCGTCACCGATCACCGCATCGGCCTCACGCTCCACCAATTGACCGATGTGATGGACGGGAAACTTGCGCCGCTGGTGGACGGCTTGGTGTCGCACTATGAATCCGAGCGACTCCAGCAAGAGCTTGCCGAGGCGTAACGCCGGTGTTTTCGGTGCACAGGCATTTTTGCCTGTCCTCCTTGGTTCTCTTCTGGCGGAACAAGGCGACAGCCAGAAATGGCTGTGCCACTAAATCCCATGGACGTTCGTACGGCACTGAAAAACGGCATCGCGCAATTGCGCGACGCAGACGTCCCGTCGTTCACACTGGCGGCAGAGCTGCTTCTTCTCCAGGTGCTGAGCCGCGATCGGACTTGGCTTTACGCGCATCCCGAAGAAACCATCGCCAGCGCCGACGCGGAGCGTTTTTTCGCCCTGATCACGCGCCGCGCCGCCGGCGAGCCGACGCAATACCTCACCGGCAAGCAGGAATTCTGGGGCCTCGAATTTGAAGTGACGCCCGACGTGCTGATTCCCCGCCCGGAAACCGAGCACGTCATCGAAGTCGCCCTCGATCGCCTCGCTCTCCACGAAGTCCGCGCCGGCCGGCCGCAAAGGACGAAGGGAGAAGGCCTGCTGATCGCCGACATCGGCACCGGCTCCGGCTGCATCGCGATCGCTCTTGCGAAAGAATTGCCAGCCGCAACGCTGTACGCGACCGACATTTCCCCCGCCGCCCTCGAAGTCGCCCGCCGCAACGCCGCCCGTCACGGCGTCGCCGTCCGCATCCATTTCGTCGAATCGAATCTACAGGATCGTTGGCTGCCCGTAGGGGCACGATATATCGTGCCCCTACGTGACGATTGGTTGCCTGTAGGGGCGCAGCATGCTGCGCCCCTACTCGGCAGCATTGACAACCCAGGACACTCACCGGGCGCGAGTCCGCGAGCCGTTGTCTTCGATCTGGTCGCTAGCAACCCACCCTATATCGGACGCCGCGAAGCCCCCTCACTCCCCCGCGAAGTCCGCGAACACGAACCTGAAGCTGCCCTCTACGGCGGCGAAGAAGGCTACGAACTCTACGCCGGCCTCATCTCGCAAGCCGCCGCGCATCTCAAGCCCGGCGGAATCCTCGTCCTCGAACTCGGTCACGACAGCTCTCCCAGCCGTTCAGCCGCTCTTCGACGCCGCCAACTGGACCAACGTCGCCGTGACCAACGACCTCGCCGGCATCCCCCGCGTGATCGCCGCCGAGCGCTTGTAGACCCGCAAGAGCAGCGGCTTGTAGCGGAATTTCCAACGGCGTAGGCTACGGGCATGCCGGAGACTGGCACGGTTTCGCGCCAAGCACGGCCCGGTGGACGAGCAACTCGCCGCCGGGACCGCGTCGATCCTGCACGTGGACATGGATGCGTTCTTCGTGTCGGTGGAATTGCTGGAGCGGCCGGAATTGCGCGGCAAGGCCGTGATTGTTGGCGGCGGACCGAACCAGCGCGGCGTGGTCACTTCCGCCAGCTATGAAGCGCGGAAGTTCGGCGTGCATTCCGCGATGCCGTTGCGCACTGCGGGCAAGCTTTGCCCACACGGGATTTTTCTCGATGGCCATCACCGGAAATATGCGGAGTGGAGCGATCGCATCGCCACCATCCTCGCGAAATTTTCCCCGATCGTGGAAATGGTTTCGATCGACGAAGCCTACCTGGATCTTTCTGGCACGGAACGTCTGCACGGTCCGCCGCTGGCGGCAACCGACAAGCTGCTGCGGGCGATCACCGGCACCACCGGCCTTCCCTGCTCGGGCGGCCTCGCAAGTACGCGGCTGGTGGCCAAAGTCGCTTCCGAGCAAGCCAAGCCGCGCGGGCTGGTGTGGGTCGCACCGGGCAGCGAAGCGCGTTTTCTTGCGCCGCTCGCGGTGCGCAAGATCCCCGGCATCGGCGAAGTTACCGAGCGCGCTCTCCGCGCACTCGGCCTCGAAACCGTCGGGCAGCTCGCCGACGTCTCGCAGGAGAAGCTCGAGAAGATTTTTGGCCAGTGGGGCACCGCGCTGTACCGCAAGGCTCGCGGCGGCGATTCTTACGAATTCGTGATCGATGCCGAACCAAAATCCATTTCGCACAACCACACCTTCGGCGAAGACATCGACGATGCGGCGGCGCTGGCCGCGATGTTGAGCCATCTTTCGCAGAAAGCGTGCAAGCGCCTGCGCGAAGCCGGGTTGGCGACGCGCACGCTCACGCTGACGATCCGCTACACGGGCTTCGATACATACACGCGATCGAAAACCCTCGCGGCGCCGACCACTCTCGATTCCGAGATCTTCGCTGTTTTTCAGGACCTGCTTCGCACGCACCGCAACGTAAAACGCAAAGTCCGGCTTCTCGGTGTGAGTCTTGGGGGCTTCAGCCACGGCGAGCAGCAGCTGAGTCTGCTGGATGCGCCTCGCCGCGCGAAACTGGAAAAGTTGACGCGCGCCGCCGACGGACTGCGCGATCGTTTTGGCTTCGACTCCGTCCAATTCGGCGGCTCGCTCCATCATCAAGATGCAAATCCGAACGAAGGCTGGGGCCTGCGCGAGAAGACGCGCCGCGAGCGCGAGTGAGCTCGCGTACCAAGACCGTCTGCACGACCTCCGCCGGGAACGCTGGCTGCTGCACTCCAAAGCGGGCGGTCCATGAAATGACCTATACTCTCCCGCGATGAGCGCACCACCGACAACCGCTTCGGAAAACCAACGCGAACGCGGACGCGGCCGAGGCCGGCTGAGCGATTTCTGGCATCGCGTCAGCGAAGGCCGCCGGATCGACGATCTGTGGCGACAATTCACGGCGGACGCGCGCGCCAGCTACGGCTTCTATGAAAAAGACGTGGACTGGGACGAAGCGAACAGACGCCGCGGCTTGCGCCGCGTCTTTCACGTCGTCAAACAATTCTTCTGGGCGCTGATACTCAAGCTGTCGCCGGCGCGCCGCGTCTTGTTGTTGTTTGCGCTCGTACTGCTGGTCGTATCGAAGGTGAAGATCAATGTCGGCGACGGCAATACGTCCGACATCCGGCTGGAGTTTTTCTCGGCGGTACTGATCCTGTTTCTTCTTTCGCTGGAGCTTGCGGACAAAGTAATGATGAAGCGCGACCTGGAAATCGCGAGAGAGATTCAGACCTGGCTGGTGCCGTCGCAGCCGCCGGAGGTTCCGGGCGCCGACATCGCGTTCGCGACGCGCCCGCAGAATTCGGTGGCCGGCGATTACTACGATGCGTTCTATCCCACGTTGAGCGCCGCCGAGGGCGGAAAGCTGATGCTGGTGATTGCCGACGTGGCCGGGAAAAGCGTGCCTGCGGCGCTGCTCATGGCTACATTGCAGGCGAGCCTTCGGACCGTAGCCGGAGAGGACGCGCCGCTGGCAGACCTGGTCGCGCGGTTGAATCGCTACGCCTCCGCACACAGCCTGGATGGCCTGCGCTTCACGACCGCGGTACTCGGACTCTACGATCCAGCCACGCGCCGCCTCGACTATGTGAATGCAGGACACAACGCGCCGGTATTGCGGCGCGCGGACGCGACGCTCGAGAAACTGGAAGCTGGAGGCGTGCCGCTGGGCATCCACTCCTCCTCAACATACATGACCTCAACCGTCGATCTTCGGCCCGGCGACGTGCTGATCCTGTATACGGATGGCGTAGTCGAAGCGTTCAATCACGCCGGCGAGGAGTTCGGGAATGAACGGTGGTTTGCGGCGATCCGTGCACTTCCCAAGGTTTCCGCGCGGGAGTCGTTGCAATATTTGATGAGGCAGGTGGATGCATTCGTAGGCGCTACCCGGCAGTCCGACGACATCACCTGCCTGATCTTCCGCTGCACGTAGTCTCGAAGACAAACCTCGCCGTTTCGCTACTAGCCCTCGGGACACAAACGCTCACCACGGATAACATTGGCACTATCATAGAAGGATGCAACCCGAGCAGGATTGGCGGATCGACAACTGTAAGGGCCTCCGAGGAGTGGCACTGCGCAGGAAGAAATACAGCGCTCCCAGCAAAGAGTGGAATCACGATCACTGCACGGCATGCTTTGTCACCTTTGCTGACTTCGATGGTCCAAAGATTCTCCACGAAGGATATGCGACCACCGCGGAATATAAGCTGGGAGAGGACTATGATTGGATCTGCCCGAAGTGTTTCACCGAGCTGCGCGGTGCAATGAATTGGACTGAAGTGAATTGAACTTAGCCAGCGTTCTTTCGAGATACCTCATCTAATCAGTATGAACAGCCGGGATCTAGCAGGTGCGATCTGTGCGACGCTTCGCGGCGGCGGGTATCAGGCGCTGCTGTGCGGCGGGTGTGTGCGCGACCTGCTGCTGGGCCGCGAGCCGGCGGATTACGACGTGACCACGGACGCCACGCCCGAACAAGTGATGGCTTTGTTTCCAGAAAGCGTAGCGGTGGGCGCGCAGTTTGGCGTGGTGCGGATACCGCGCGACGCGCTGAAAGTGGAGGTCGCGACCTTTCGTGCCGACGTGGGCTATTCCGACGGCCGCCATCCGGACGGCGTGGTGTACTCCCGCACGCCTGAGGAGGATGTGCAGCGCCGCGATTTCACCATCAACGGCTTGCTAATGCGGCCCGAAAGCGGGGACGTACTGGACTTCGTCGGCGGCCAAGCCGATCTGAAGGCCGGCGTGATTCGCGCCATCGGCGAACCGGACCGCCGCTTCCGCGAAGACAAGCTGCGCCTGATGCGCGCGGTGCGATTTGCGGCGCGTTTCGGCTTTGCAATCGCGCCGGAAACATTCGACGCGATTTGCCGTCATGCTCATGAGGTCACGAGCGTCTCGGCCGAGCGCCTCCGTGATGAGCTTACCAAGCTGCTGACGGAAGGTGCCGGGCGGCGCGGCTTCGAGCTGCTCGACGAAACCGGCTTGCTCGCGGAAGTTCTGCCGGAGGTGGTGGCCATGAAGGGCATCGAGCAGCCGCCGCAGTATCATCCCGAAGGCGACGTCTGGATCCACACTCTCCTGATGATCGAAGGGCTGCCGGCTGGCTGCTCGCCAACCCTGGCCTGGGGCGTCCTACTCCATGACGTTGGCAAACCTCCAACCTTCCGGTCGATCGCGGAAACGGGCGATCGAATCCGATTCGACGGGCATGTTGACGTCGGAGTCCGTATGGCCGAAGAGATTTGCCGCCGTTTTCGCTTCTCCAACGAGGACACGGAGCAGATCTTGGTGTTGATCGCCAACCATATGAGGTTCAAAGACGTCGAACAAATGCGTGCGTCGACGCTGAAGCGGTTCGTCCGTCTGCCTGGCTTTGAGGAGCATCTCCAGCTGCACCGGCTGGACTGCCTGTCGAGCCACAGGCGGCTGGACGCCTATGACTTCGTCCGCCGTGTCCTGGAGGAAACACCCCCAGAACGAATTCACCCGCCGCGGCTGCTGACAGGCGATGATCTGAGCGCGATGGGCTACCGGCCCGGCCCGGTGTTCAGCGAAATTCTGAGGTCTCTGGAAGACGCACAACTGGAAGGCGAGATTGAGACACGGGAGGAGGCGAGAGAGTACGTGCGGAGCAAGTTTGGTGCAGTCAGGAACTGAAAAGGGTGAAGAAAAGAGCGCGAAAGGCCGATGGGAGAAGAGGGAGTCAGAACGGAAGCCTGGCTGTGATTTTGTAAGATATTGATAAAAATAGATTTAATTGTAGATTTGGCATCAAGGGTTGGGGTCTGTTATAATCTTAGCGTGATGCGCTAAGATTTTGTGCTTTTTGTATATGCATCTATGCACCCTTCCCGCGTGTATCGCATCTAAGCTGGAATGGCGCGGTTGTCGAATTGCTTCGCTGGACCCTCGACGGTCCACCGCGCTACAGACTAGGGGACACAATGGCTGAGAAAAAATTCACTATGCCGGAGATTCTGCCGGTCCTTCCGGTCCGGGACACCGTGTTGTTTCCCGGCGCGGTTTTGCCGCTGACGGTGGGCAGGGAGAGCTCTCTGGCGCTGGTTAACACCTTAGAGGGAGAGGAAAAGCTTCTGGGCGTGGTCGCACAGCTGGACCCGCGGGTCGAAGATCCCTCCGCCGCCGACCTACACAAGGTGGGCACGTTGGCGAAGGTCCACAAGACCGTGAAAATGCCCAACGGCAACGTGGTGATCTTTCTGGAAGGCCTGCAACGCATTCAGATCGCCGAATTGATCACGTTGCGGCCGTATCTACGCGCTCGCGTTGAAGCCCAGCCGGATATCTTCGGAGAGGTGGACGCTGAGCTGGAGGCGCTGCAGCGGAACGCGCAAGACTTGTTCCGCGACGTGGTGAGCCACTCGCCGCAACTCTCCGACGATCTGCAATCCGTGGCCATGAACATTGACGATCCAGGGCGCCTGGCCGATTTCATCGCCGGCACGCTGCCTTCGCTTTCGACGCTGGTTCGGCAGGAACTGATCGAAACGCCGAACGTGCGCAAGCGGCTGGAAGCGCTGATTCGCGAGCTCTCGAAGGAGCTCGAAGTTCTGGAGCTGCGCTCGAAGATTCACGAGCAGGTGCAGGAGCAAGTGAGCCAGAACCAGCGCGAGTACCTGCTTCGCGAACAGATGAAGGCGATCCAAAAGGAACTCGGCGAATCCGACGATTCGATGCAGGAAATCGACGAGCTCCGCAAGAAAGTGGACGAAGCCGGGATGACCGCGGAAGCGAAGAAAGAATGCGACCGCGAGCTGAAGCGCTTGGCGAAGATGACGCCGGCCTCGGCGGAATACATGGTGTCGCGCACGTATCTGGAGTGGATGACCTCGTTGCCGTGGAGCAAGTCCTCCGGCAGCGCGGAAATCGACATCGCGAAAGCGCGGACGATTCTGGACGAAGACCACTACGACCTCGAGAAGGTCAAGGAGCGCATCCTGGACTACCTGGCGGTGAAGAAACTCCAGCCAGGAATGAAGGGACCCATCCTGTGCTTCGTGGGGCCTCCGGGCGTGGGCAAGACCTCGCTCGGCAAGTCCATTGCGCGGGCGTTGGGCCGCAAGTTCGTGCGCATCGCTCTTGGCGGCATGCACGATGAAGCGGAAATCCGCGGGCACCGCCGGACGTACATCGGCGCGCTGCCGGGCCAGATCATTCAGGGCCTGAAGCGGGGCGAAACGAACGACCCGGTGATGATGCTCGATGAAGTCGACAAATTGGGCCGCGATTTCCGCGGCGATCCGTCTTCGGCATTGATGGAAGTGCTCGATCCGGAGCAGAACAACGCGTTCCGCGATCATTACCTGGACGTGCCGTTCGATCTGTCGAAGGTGCTCTTCATCGCTACGGCGAACTGGATGGATCCCATCCCGGAGCCGCTGCGCGATCGTATGGAGATCATCGAGCTGCCCGGATATACAGGCGAAGAAAAGCTGCACATCGCGTATAGGTACCTGATTCCGAAGCAAGCCGCGGAGAACGGGGTGAAAGTTCCGGACCAGATCGAGTTCACCAACGAGGGGCTGCAGGAGATCATCCACAGTTTCACGCGGGAAGCCGGTGTGCGAAACCTGGAGCGCGAGATCGCCACGATCACACGCAAGCAGGCTCGGCGCATTGCCGAGGGCAAGACGGAAAAGATGGTGGTTGTTCCGGAGGTCGTTCGCGAGTTCCTCGGAGTGCCGAAGTTCCGCACCGAGAAGGAAGTCGAGGAACGCGTCAAGAGGCCGGGCGTGGCAGTCGGCCTGGTGTGGACTCCGGTGGGCGGCGACATCATTTTCATCGAGGCCACACGCATGCGCGGCGGGAAACAATTCACGATGACCGGGCATCTGGGCGAAGTGATGCAGGAATCGATGACCGCGGCGCTCACCTGGACGCGAGCGAACGGTGAACGCTACGGCATCGATCCGGACTTCTTCCGGAAGCAGGACATCCACATCCACGTGCCATCGGGTGCGGTGCCGAAAGACGGCCCATCGGCCGGTGCGGCGATGGTGACGGCGCTGGTCAGCCTGCTCAGCGGGCGTGCGGTGCGCGATCGGCTGGCGATGACGGGCGAGATGACGCTGTCCGGAGTCGTTCTTCCGATCGGTGGTGTGAAGGAAAAAGTGCTGGGGGCGAAGCGAGCGGGCATCAAGGAAGTGTTGCTGCCGGCGGACAACGAACCCAACGCGGTAGCGGATCTTACGCCGGACATCCTCGGCGACATGAAGATCACCTATGTGCGCACGCTCGACGAGGTTCTCGAGCACGCGCTCCAGAAGGAAGCGGTGGCGCCGCCGATCGTGGCGGAACCCGAGCCGAAGAATAAGCGCGTGCCTCCGGATGGGCCGCGCGCGATCCACTAAACAAAAGCATAATTGGTTGTGAGGCCCGGTGATGGTTGCCGGGCCTTTTTGTTTCTGGTGCAAAATCTTCGCGCAGGCGTGAAAAGGGAATGAGGATGAGCTTACACGCCGACGTAAATGGGGCAATTTCGCGCGGCCGCAGCAGGGTGAGCTGGCGTTGACGCGTACCCAGACAAGAGTGTCTGTGCTACCGGTGTGTGCTGCTACTATCAGGGCGATGGACCGCGCGAAGACCAACATTGTCGATGCGCCGGCGGAGCTTCCGGCGCGTCTGGCCGAGGCGCTGCTGCGCGAACGGATCGTGCCGCGCTTCGTGGATTCCTACGTTGAGGAAAATGGCCGCTACGGCTTGCAAGTTCACGCCGCGCTGTACAAGGATCTGCTGGCGTTACTGCAGCGCGAAGCATTGATCGCGATGGCCGTGCGCGCGCTGCAGGTGGCGACCACTGAATCGCCGGAAGGTCCCAAGTCCAGATCGCGCCCCATGCCGAGAAAAGAAGCGGCCGCCTTCCGCCGCAAATTCCTCGCGGCACTGACCCGTTCGCAAAAGTGGGGCCTGGGTGAAGCTCTCGATTTTCAGAAAGACTTACAAATGTACGAGGATCTAATCGCGCGAAGCGCTTCTTCGCGGCGCCGCAAGCCCTTTGAGGCTGCCAATCATCCGTTCGTCGATCGCTGCGCGTTTCTGTTGGACTCGTCGTTCCTGGAAGCCGCGCGAATGGCCGCTAGTCGCGCGCTCGCCGAACTCGAAACGCTCAGCGCCACCGTCACCGCAAGCGTCTTACTCCCGCGCGCTAACGGAAAACACTGCGCCAGCCGCTAATCGAGCAGCTCGTCCTTCCACAAGGTCTTGCCCGCCAGCGACGTGTACACGCCCCAGGCCGCCATGGCCACAAAAATCAGCACAATGAAAACGCACTGCGTCGCGTACCAGTTGGAAAAATCCAGCGTGTAAGGCAGATTCAGCAAGACGTTGGCCATTAGACTGCTGATTCCGAGCACAATCAGCCCGAAGCGTACCACTCCGATCGCGGCGATGCCGTAAATCGTCAGCCACACGATCGTGTCCGTGACCACATAGTTGCTCCCCAAAATATGCGGGACCGTAAAGAGGGCCACAAACAGAGCCGCCGCAACCCATCGATTTCGCACCAGCACTCGCAGTAACACCAGCGTCAAGAAAAACTCCAGCGTGCCGGCAATCGAAATCACCAGCGTGGTCAGCCAAGAACCGGCCGCTTCGCGAATTCCCATCAAATAGCTGGCTGACGGAAAATCTGGAGCATCTCCGGCACGCATGCGCACGAACAACCCGATTTCGTACACGAGAACCCAGGAAAGCCCAATGCCAACACCGAGCACTACGTCGCGGCCTACGAGAGGATCGCTAAAGCGGCCGGCCATCAGCCGCGTCCAGGAAATGATCGTCTGTGGCCAGTTCCGCCGCACGTACGGCTCGAGGGCAAGATAGAGAACCCACAGAGCTCCCGCCACAAACAGGCTCGTGCTGATTGCCATGATCATGGGCAGCAGCATTTCAAGCGACGCAACAAAATGCGCGCGGAGCAGGAACGTCACGATCTGCACCGCGAAGGCGATGCTGGCCAGTCGCCATGCGCCGGAGCGGTCTCCTCGCCCGCGCGCCAGATTCCGGATCGCAAACCAGACTCCGGCGGCCACCACGACAAGCAGCAGGCCCAAACCCAGGATGTTGCCAATACTGCTGTTGTTTTCTTCGGTGGGCGTGCGATTGGGCCTTGACCAGGGCCCCGTCAGCGAAAAGAATACCGGCTTTCCATGCCAGGCCGCCGCTTCGACGTGCATGGGACGGTCGCTCTGCGGCCACGTGCCATCCCACGCAGCTCGCGCATCGAAAGCAGCCAACGATAGCCACTTCGGAGCAGTCGGATGAAGCTTCGCCGGGTCGAGTCCAGCCGCGGAAAATAGCGGGCTCCAGTCGACACTTGTGGTTTGCGCCGCGCTCGCCGCTGCCTGCGGCGCACTCTGAGCCGCCGGCGTTGTCCCCGTTGCCGTTTCGATTTCCCGCGGAATCGCCTGCAGCCACTGCAGCCGTCCCTCAGCGTCCATCCACATCGTGATCATTCCCGACTCGGTCTGCGGCGGATCGTCGGACGTGACCACTCCCGGCGTCAACAAGCCGTCTGAACCTTGCGGAATGATTTCGCTGGCGCTCTGCCGGTACCAAAATTCCAGCATCTCCGGCCGCTGCAAAAGGACTTGCTTCCAGTCCGCTGGCGGGCTGCCTTTCTTCGTCACGTAGGAAAGAAACCAAAGGTTGTAGCCGAAGCGGCCGACGGAATCGAATGGGCGTTCCGGATAGCCAATCTTGGCCAGAATTTCCCTCGCCTGGTGTGCAAGTACCTCCGGTGGTTTGCTGGGGCGCAGGCTCTCCAGCCCGTCTTCTTTCACGCCGATGTAAATAAACAGCAAGGTGCCGAGCAGGAGCGCCGCAAGGGCAGCCAGCGCTACCCGCGGCGCCAGGCCTGTGTTTTCACCCGCGGCGGCGACCATTTGCGGAGACGGCGTTTCCCCCGCGGCCAATGCCGCAGCCAACGGGTCGCCCCCCGGCAGCGCAGCCGCCACTTGCAGCGCCGACGCGGGACGCAGCGCGGGATCTTTCTCCAAGCAGCGCATGATGACGCGCTCCAGCAGCGGATCCAAATCGCGCACGATCGAGGAGGGCTTACTGGGTGCCGATTGGTCACGCAGCCGCATCAACTCCGGCAGCGTGGTCGCCTCAAACGCGCGTTTCCCGGTGAGAATCTCGTACAGCACCAGGCCCAGCGAGTACAAATCGCTCTTGAGAGTCACTTCTTTCCCGGCCAGCTGTTCGGGGGCCATATACGCGGGCGTCCCGGCGCGAACCTCCGCGCCTTGAATGCTCGCGGCGATTCCCGCCAGTCCAAAATCGGTGATGCGGATTTTTCCCGCGGCGTCCAACATCAGATTCGCCGGCTTCAGATCGCGGTGGATCACGCCGCGTTCGTGCGCCGCGGCCAGGCCGGCGCACGCCTGCCGCGCGACTTCAGTGGCTTTGTCGGCGGAAAGGCGTCCGATCCGGCGCACCAGCGAGGCGAGATCTTCGCCGTCGACGTACTCCATGGTCAGGAACGTGACGCCGTCGGCGTCGCCGATATCGAACATGCGGCACACATTCGGATGCGCAACTTGCCGCGCGATGCGCACTTCGGAATGAAACCTCGCCAGCGCGCCGGCGTCCTTTGACAAACTCTCGGGAAGAAACTTGATCGCCACGATCTGGCCGAGCTTCAGATCCTCCGCGCGATAGACTTCGCCCATGCCGCCGCGTCCCGCCAGCGCCACGATCCGATAACGCTCAGCAATGATCTGACCGGGCACAAACCGGCCTCCGCCGATTGGGTCGGAGCTCGACAATGGTAAAGCCACACCGGACGGCGTGCGTTGCGAGGAAACGCGTGGAGGCGCGGGAGTTCTTCGCGGCGTGGGAGGCGCGAGCGTCTCCGCCTCTCCCGTCGCGCTGGGATCGTTCCCGACGATCGTGGAAGCCGCGTCCAGATCAATTGGCTCGCCGCACGATGAACAGAAGCGTCCCTTGGAAGAAAGTTGTGCGCCGCATGCGGAACAGACCATAGGAGGCGCGATTCTATCATTGCGCCTCGGCACCCTGCGAACTTCGCGAGGCTACGAGGAGGAGCGCTCGACCTGCACCGCGGTGCCGTAGGCCAGCACCTCGGTCACGCCTTGCATGACTTCGGTAGCGTCGTAGCGCAGGGCCACCACGGCGTTGGCGCCGTGTGCGGCGGCATGCTGCAACAGCAATTCGAACGCGTCCTCTCGCGCCTTCTCGCAGAGTTCGGTAAGAATCGTGATGTTGCCTCCCACCACCGTCTGCAGCGCCGCCGCGAAGTTCCCGACAATGCTTCGCGACCTGACGATGATGCCGCGCACGATCCCGTAGTTCTTCACGATGCGATAACCCGGCAGATCGTTTGCCGTCGTCACCATGCCTGCATCCACTCGATTCATGATGTTGAGTCTCCTCGGTCTGGACGTTTACTGGTGCGATTCTACATGCATACGCCGCCGATGCGCGGTCCGAACTGCTCTGTTAGGCTCGATTTGCGTGGAGACTCTGTTCTACTTTCTGGCGATCCTGCAAATCCTGATGGGTTTGTATCTGATCTGGCAGGGTCTGCAATGGCTAGGCTATGCGCGGCGGCGCGCGATGACGGATCCAGGCTTCTATGCCCCGCGGACCGCGGTGATTTGCCCGTGCAAAGGAGTCGAGCCCGGTCTGGAGCGCAACCTCACGGCGCTCGCCGAATTCGATCACCAGAACTACGAAGTTTTCTTCGTGCTGGCGTCCGAATCCGATCCGGCGTTCAGCATCGTGAAGCGCGTCGCCGCGACTTCACGAGCCAAAGCTCACGTCGTCATCGCGGAGAAGCCGGAAGGCTGCAGCGAAAAAGTCAACAATCTGCGCATCGCCGTCGAGCGGCTGCCGGCCGACTTCGAGTTTCTCGCCTTTGCCGATTCCGATGGCCGGCCGGGGAAGTCTTGGCTGAAACGGTTGGTGGCGCCGCTGCACGATCCGCGCCTGGGAGCGACCACAACCATGCGCTGGCTCATTCCCAACCGCAGCAATCTCCCAACTGTGCTTCTAGCGGCCTGGAATGCCCCCATCGTCACCATGCTGAGCGAGAAAGGCAAGAATTTCTGCTGGGGCGGCGGCACCGCGATCCGCCGCAGCGTCTTCGATCAAATCGGTGTCGTCGAGGACTGGCGCAATTCGGTTAGCGACGATTACTCGATGACCCGCGCATTGCAGCGTGCGGGGCTCTCGATTCTGTTCCTGCCGGAGTGCCTTACGCTCTCCTATGTGGAGACCAATTTCGCAGGCCTGCTGGAATTCACCAATCGCCAGATTCTGATCACTCGCGTTTATGCGCAAGACACCTGGACCATGGGTGGAGTGACGCACCTGTTGTACTGCCTCACGCTCACTCTGGGCACGCTTCTTACTTTGGGCGACGTGCTGGCTACCGTGCCTTCCTTCCATCTGGCCACTCTGACGTTTCTGCCGGTGTTGCTCGGCGTAATTCGCAGCAGCATTCGACTGGTAGGCGTGACGGAAGTTCTGCCCGCGGCGAGGTCCCAGATTATGGGCCAGGCATGGATCTACCTTCTATTGACGGCCTTCATCCCCTTTTTATACGTGGTAAACTTTGTCGCTTCGCTGATCACCCGCAAGATCCGGTGGCGTGGTGTTACCTACGAGGTGATCTCGCCGGAACAGACTCACATCCTGGCGTACTGAAGCGGAACTTACTTTAAAATTATCAACGCTGGATTTCTGAGCAGTAATGATCTGTTATCGGAGCGATTATTCTCGGATAGCGGCCGGGTAAAGCAAACTTTTCCGTCGAAATTAGCTCCACCGGGTGATCGGGAACGGCGTAGTTGCTGGCGCAATTCGGGCAAGCACACGCGAAGATCAGGCGAAATGCGTGGTCGCGAGGTCGGGAAAAATTTCGTAGAACTATGCAATTCCTACTAGGGAATCTCGCGGTACTCGCCCAACGGGCCTAGTAAGTCTAGGCTTTCTAGCGATTTGCGGTCCAAGCAATTCGGTGAATCGTTTGCATACACTTTACCGTTCGGTGGGTCGTAAAATATAGCAAGCAAAGTGTCAGGGAGCTCCTTCTCGCGTCTCGGCGTGCCGTTCTGAGGGTTTTTTGCGCTGGGTCCCCACAGCCCCCAAACTTGGCTTCTTACCTGACCGCTTGCACACGCAATAGAACCATGCCTCGCCAAGAGGCTATCAATGAAAAATCACGGGGTCTCGTTCGCCGTTTCGAGGCTGCGTACGGAGGGGTGCACGTGAAACTAATCCGCAGAAATGAACAGCCGCAGGATCCAGAACCACATCAGTTGACTGCTTCCGGTCCGGGCCCGGGTCCACGCGAAACTTATTTCTTCTACGAAAAAAATACCGGGGTCTCCCACTTTCACGTCGAGGCGGCGCCCGACGGTCAGTTTCCCGTCGAAGAAGCCGCAGGCCTGCTGGCGATGCACTGCATGGTTCGTGGCCAGTCGCCGCGCGACTACGTGGTAATGGTGCAAGCCACTCATGAGGCTCTCGAGGGCCTGACTGAGAAAGCCGAAAAGCTCCTGCAAGCGGGGCATTCGGTGGGCAGTTCGGTGAAGTTGACTCGCCGGGAAGAAGAAGTCCTCGGCGGCGTCATGCGGAGTCTCGCCAACAAAGAGATTGCCGCTTCGCTGAACCTTTCCGAGCGCACCGTAAAATTCCACGTGTCGTCGCTGCTGACAAAATTCCGCGTCCGCGGCCGCATGGAGCTGGTGCGCGAGGCAACACGCCGCTCGCCGGCATCGATGACCGGGCCGCAATCTCTGGGCTCCCGCGAAGCGCGCGGCTACGCTCCGCCGCCTCCGGCCTACCACGGCGCGCCACGCGTAGGACCCATTGCGCTCTCCAAACGTCAACTGATGGCGTGATCGCTCCGTACTCCTAAGACATCACTAAAAGGGAAAAGGCCCGGTTCGAATCATTTCGGACCGGGCCTTCTTCTTTTTGTCAGTCGATCGCCGTGTTTATTTCTTCGCCGCAGCATACAGCTGAGCCGCGGAATCCCAATTCACGACGTTCCACCACGCGGCGATATAGTCGGGCCGGCGGTTTTGATACTTCAGGTAGTATGCGTGCTCCCAAACATCAAGGCCGAGCACAGCCTTGCCGCTCAGCGAAATAGGCGTGTCCTGGTTGGGAGTCGAGTCGATGGCCAGCTTTCCGTCTTTCACAAGCAGCCAAGCCCATCCGGAGCCGAAACGCCCCACGCCCGCCGCTGCGAATTTCGTCTGAAAATCCGCGAACGAGCCAAACGCCGAGTTGATCGCCGCGGCCAGGTCGCCCTTGGGCTCGCCGCCTCCGCCTTTCTTCATTTGCGTCCAGAAGAGCGAGTGGTTCCAGTGGCCGCCGGCGTTGTTGCGCACCGCGTTGCGGATGCTGTCCGGCAGGGCATCGAGATTCTTCAGCAAGTCTTCCAACGACTTCGATTGCAAGTCGGCGTGGCCGTCGAGGGCTTTGTTCAGGTTGGTGACGTAGGCGCCGTGATGTTTGTCGTGGTGGATTTCCATCGTCTTGGCGTCAATGTGAGGTTCGAGTGCGTCGAATGGGTACGGCAGTGGGGGCACTGTGAATGCCACGGGTTTTTCCTCCGATTTTAGATTTGCTTCCAAATCTGTCGCTGTGCCTGCGTGCAAAAGACCGGACGCGGTATTGCCATTTCCAAGCAATCCTGCGCCGACGATGCCGGTGGTTACAATAAATTTTCGGCGATTCATCGGGAACTCGGCGGCGCGGTGGGCAAGTCAACGTGCGCTGCGGATTATACAGCTATACGCAGCATTCGTGGTAATGCTGAGGCTCGGAGGCGCGGCACTCGCCCGCCCATTCCCCCGCATTGCTCTTCCGCCCCTATTGGATGCGTGAGAGCGCCCAAAGGGCAGATTCGGAGATCGGCGCATCAGGCGAAGCGGCGAGGCGCGTTAACAGGGCGCTGATCTTTTCATGTGCAGGCGTGCCGCGCCGTACGCGCGAATTGCCCAACGCGATGCAAGCGTTCCGCACCAGCCCGCGCCACTTGGTCCGTTTGACCGGGCTCCCGCGGAATACTTCTCGATATTCCTCTTCGTCCATAGCGGCAAGCCACTCGAGCCTGGGCAGAAATAGTGATTCCCCTTCTGGCGATTCGTCTCCATTCACCGGCTCTTCGCTCTTTGCAGGCAAGACGCGTGCTTGAAACTCGGCCGCCCGCGTCACCGGCGCGCGGCGGTTCCACGGACACACGTCCTGGCAGATATCGCAGCCAAACACGTGGCGTCCCATCGGCTCCCGAAGCTCCTCGGGTATGCTGCCGCGCAGCTCGATCGTCAGGTAGGAAATGCAGCGGCGCGCGTCCAGAACGTACGGCTCAACCAACGCATCCGTTGGGCAGGCCTCGATGCACCGCCGGCAGCTTCCGCACAGATCCGGCGGAGGGGGCTCTGCCGCCTCCAGCGTCGGGGATAGATCGAGCGTCGTAAGGATCGTTCCCAGAAAAAACCAGGATCCCAGCTCCTGGTTGAGAAGCAACGTATTCTTGCCCAACCAGCCCAGCCCCGCGTATTTTGCGAATACGCGCTCCTGCACGGGTCCGGTGTCCGCGTACACGCGCGCCTCAAACGGCTCTTCGAAACTCTCGCGCAATACCGCGACCAGGCCGTCAAGCTTCTTTCGCACTACGTCGTGGTAATCGCTGCCCCACGCATACCGCGATATCCATCCCCGCGGTTCATTGCCATCCGGCCCATCGCGGCCATCCGCTCCATCGGCCACGTCCGTCGATTTGGGTTGTTCGGTGTTGTAGTTCAACGCACAAACGATCACGCTGCGAATTCCCGGCATGACGCTTTCCGGGTTGCTGCGCCTCGCGTCGGAGAGATATTTCATTTCTCCGGCGTATCCTCTCGCCAGCCACTCCTCGGTTTGCGCCAGCTCCGGAAACCTCGCCGCGCGCACCACGCCACACAAATCGAAGCCCAGCGCCTTGGCGCGCTCCTCGATTACAGCGGTATCGGAACCGGCTCTCACCCTATCGATTCTGCCGTAGACGAGCGCGTCTTGCGAGCGCAAGACGCACACGCCAGGCATATAGGGAAGTCCCCAAATCGAGTTTTGCAGCAGCGGCTTACAGGAAACTGCGAATGGCCGTGTTTTCGTCGGAGTAGACGTCAAAGACGGTGAACAGCTTCGTGAGTTGCAGAAGATCGTGGACTTTTTTGGTGAGGTGCAAAAGCTTCAGGTTGCCACCTCGGTTCTTTACGGTGGTGAACGCGGTCACCAGCTCACCGATTCCGGAACTGTCGATATAGTTGACGTCCGCCAGATTCAGCACGATGTTTGTCCGCCCGTCGTCGAGCAGCTCCCGTACGGTCTTGCGCAACAGCGCGCTGCCTTCGCCAAGCGTAATCCGCCCCCCGATGTCCACGACGGTGACGACGCCTGCATCCCGATATGTAGCACGCAGCTCCATTTTCTTGACCTACACTTCCTGCTGGGGCGACGCATTCTGACCGCCCTGCCCGTTCGCGGACTGATCGTTGCCGGAAGGCAGCTTCTTGGACATGATGATTTCCGCACCGCCGGTGCGCCCGGATACCACGTCAAACTCATCCATGAAGGCGCGCATCAGGAAAATGCCGCGTCCCGAGGTGCTCAGCAGATTCTCTTGCGCCAGCGGGTCGGGCACCCTTCCCAGGTCGAAGCCTTTGCCCTCATCCAGGACGTGAATGATCATTTTGTCCGGCGTCAGGTCCACCGCCAGGTGAATCTTCTTGTCGGGGCGTTCCTGGTTGCCGTAATGGAAGGCGTTGATGACGCCTTCGCGCACGGACATGCCGATGCGGTAGCAGTCGTCTTCGCCGAAGCCGGCGGCTTCCGCGACGCGCAGACACATCTCCTCAGCGACGTTGACACTCTCCACATGGGTGTCCAGCGTAACTTCGAGGTGCTTGGTCTCAGGCGCCATGCGACTGGGTCACCGTCACCCAATTAGACTCTTTTTCGGGCGCACTATGGGTAACACACAGGTGGAAACCGAGTCAATGAGCACCCCGCCCAGGTTTGCCCACCACCGAAAAGGCGGCTGCTTGTCCTGAGCAGCGCGACGCGATGCAAACGGCAAGTCCGCCGCACTCCACGCTAGGCCCAGTAAGTGCGGTCCAGCGTGCGGTACTGAATCGCCTCGCTCAGGTGGCGCGGCTCGATGTTTTCGGCGGCGTCCAGGTCGGCAATCGTGCGCGCTACCTTCAGAATGCGATCGTGCGCCCGGGCGGAAAGTCCCAAGCGCGTGATCGCGTTCTCCAGCAGCTTTTCCCCGTCCGCCGATATGGCGCAAAACTTGCGAATCATCTTCGGCATCATTTGCGCGTTCGAATAGGTCGTCTTTTCCGCCCGGTAGCGCTCCGTCTGCCGGTTTCGCGCTTCAATCACCCGCGCCCGCACCGCCCCGGAATCCTCCGAGGAGGACGGGGCGCGCAGCTCCTTGTATTTCACCGCCGGCACTTCGATGTGGATATCGATGCGGTCCAGCAGCGGCCCCGAAATCTTCGAGACGTACCGCTGGATCATCGGCGGCGTGCAGTGGCATTCCCGCGTCGGATCGCCGAAGTAGCCGCACGGGCACGGATTCATCGCCGCCGCCAGCATGAACCGCGAGGGGAACGTCACCGATACCGCCGCTCGCGCGATTGTCACCGAGCCATCCTCAAGCGGTTGACCTCGTAACAACCCCCCATTTGATCTG
The DNA here is from genome assembly GCA_963735525.1 of uncultured Acidobacteriota bacterium. Classification (GTDB taxonomy): domain Bacteria; phylum Acidobacteriota; class Terriglobia; order Acidiferrales; family UBA7541; genus Acidiferrum. The sequence continues at coordinate 414,866 of CAVTLQ010000012.1, forward strand.
CTTACCGGTGAATTTTTGATGAAAGCGCGAAACAAGCGAGCCGAACGAGAAGAGATTTTCGCGCGTGAATATCTCATTGATTTGAATGGGACAAGAGCGGCGATTGCGGCTGGATACAGCAAGAAAGGCGCGGATGTTGCAGCTCAGCGTATGTTAGGAAATGTTAGGGTTAAGGCCCTCATCGCCAAACTCACGACACAGAAGTTCGAGAAACTGGACATCAGCGCTGAACGTATTCTGCAGGAGCTCGCCCGCCTCGCTTTTCTTGACCCGCGCAAACTGTTCACGCCAGAGGGAGAACTCAGGCCCATCACGGAACTGGACGAAGACACGGCCCGGGCGATCGCCGCCTTTGACCACGAAAAGCTCTTCGAGCATTTCGGCAAGGGACAAGCGAAGCACGTTGGCAACACCGTGAAGGTCAAGCTGGCAGACAAAATCCGCGCCCTGCAACTCCTCGGGCAATATCACAAGCTGTTCACCGAGAAAGTGGAAGTCACGGCCAGTGAAGATCTGGCAGCGTTGATAGCAGAAGGTCGCAAACGGGCGGCGCGACGATGACTACCACTGCGGTAAGTCCAGACCGAGAATTAGCAAGGGCGGTGTCTGAATACTACGCGGATCCGCTGGGATTTGTGTTGTTCGCGTATCAGTGGGGCAAGCCTGGGCCACTGCGGGAGCATTCTGGGCCGGATGAATGGCAGCGAGAGTTCTTGGCCGAAGTCGGAAAAGAAGTGCGCCGGCGCAAGTTCGACGGTTCGGCGCCAGTCCTGCCGATCCGCTTCACCACGGCTTCCGGCCACGGCATCGGCAAAAGTGTGCTTGTCGCGTTCTTGGTCGACTGGATCATGTCCACACGGCCGCACGCCAAAGGTACCGTGACCGCGAATACATTTCAGCAGCTCAGCACTCGTACTTGGGCGACGATTCAGACCTGGACGAAACGATGCATCACCGCGCACTGGTTCACGGTGACAAGCGAAAAGATGTACCACAACGCCTTTAAGGACTCCTGGTTTTGCTCGGCGCAATCCTGCAAAGAGGAGAACTCCGAAGCCTTCGCCGGCCAGCACGCCGCCGATTCAACGAGCTTCTACATCTTCGATGAAGCCTCTGCCGTACCGGACAAAATACACGAAGTGGCCGAGGGTGGCCTTACTGACGGTGAGCCGATGGTTTTCCTCTTTGGGAACGCCACACGCTCGAAGGGTACCTTCCACCGGGTCACGTTTGGCTCCGAACGGAAAAGATGGATTGTTCGGTCCATTGATTCGCGCAGTTGCCGCTTCTCCAATAAAGAATTGATCGAGCAGTGGCGCGAGGATCATGGAGAAGACAGCGATTTCTTCCGCGTGCGCGTGCTCGGCCTGCCACCGCGGGCAGACGATTCGCAGTTCATCGACATGGACCGTATCAATGCCGCGCAAAAGCGGCAGGTTCACGTTCTCGGCGACGAGCCATTGATTGCCGGCGTCGACCTCGCATGGGGAGGTGCCGATTCTAACGTAGTGCGTTTCCGGTGCGGAAACGATGCGCGTTCTATAAAGCCTTTGCGGATACCCGGAGAGAAAACGCGGGACAGCGCAGTAATGGTCGTGAAGCTGGCCGAAATGTTGAATGCCACGTATGACGGCCGCAAGATCCACACCATGTTCATCGACTCTGCGGGCATCAGCGGGGCAGTGGGAGCACGATTGCGTCAACTCGGCCACGCCAACGTGATCGAGGTCAACTTCGGAGCCGATTCGCCCGATGCCCACTACGCGAATATGCGCGCTTACATGTGGGGCAAGATGAAAGAGTGGCTATTGTCGGGAGCGATTGACGGCAGCCCGGAGCTGGAAGCGGATTTGTGCGGGCCTGGTTACACGCTGAACAACAAAGTGCAGGTGCGGCTGGAGAGCAAGGACGACATGAAAAAGCGGGGCGTAGACAGCCCAGACGATGGCGACGCGCTAAGTTTGACCTTTGCGCGAACCGTCGCTCCGCGGCAGACCACATTTGTTGAGCCGCCTCGGTTTGGTGGCGATCCTTCGGCGCAATGGATGGGCGCTTAGTCAATGCCGGCACTCGCTTATACACCGATATTCTGCACATCCTGCGGGAAGCAATGGAAACTTGCGCCCGAAAAAGCCGACAAACTCTCGACACTGAAATGCCCAGACTGCCAAGGAAGATTGAAAAGAACGCCAGAATCAGGAGAACCGTCATGGCCAGCATGCGGACCTTGGCCAGTTTCTAAGGAAGTGGCGTGGATGGAATGAAACTGACAACACAGTTGAAGCTACGCCCCTATCGTGAGTGGCCGTCTTGCGACGGATCGCCGCGACCGCGCGAGGTGCCGCCCGAGTTTGTCCAAGCGGTAGAGCGCGGAACGGTCACCGTGCTTCTCGATCCCATAGTGAGTGGCGAATTTCCGTTCTCAACCAAATGCGACAGCCCGTTGTTTTGGGAGATCGCTGAGCCTGGGAGCGAGGGGAAATACGTGTGCCGCCACTGCGTGGAAGTGGACTAAATGGAGCCGTTAGATGGAGAAACAACCGTGAGTTCAGATGGCAAGTCAAGCCAACTCGGATCACTCTTCGCCTTTCTGTTTGACGCCGAAACGCGGGCGCGGGCGGACAAAGAATGGAAGCAGGCCACAGAAGAGGCTGCGCGCGAATCCGAAGCGAGTAACAAACCAGCACCGGAAAAACGGAAAGAGGGAGAACCGAAATGCTGGGTCAACTAGAAGGGTTCGGAAAACCCTCGCGAAAGGCGGCGTTCACGATGTTGAAAGCACGGGGTTTCTCGGCAGTGCTCTGGTGGTTCGAAAAAGATTTGTTTTTGGAACCGACTGAAGCAGTTTCACTCCGCGAACGGGGCGCGTTGCTTCATCGTTTCCGCAAGAATTACGGCGTCACGCTGCAAGAATTTGGGGAACGTGCTGGACTCTCCTGGCCGATGCTTACTCGATTCGAGCGCGGCTCCTGCGGCCTTTCGATGGAGGCGTGGATGCGTGCGCTCGTGGCCATGGGCGAGATCGAGAAAGAAAAATCCGCCGAGCGCAGCGCAGAGTTTGACAAGTTGCACGCGGAGTGGATGAACAGCTTTTTGCCGAACCCTAGCGTTGAGGATCCTTTTGCAGGGATGTTGCCAGCAATCGTGAAATGGCCCGGAATCGAGGAGCGGCAAAAGCAGATAGTAGAAATGAACAAATCCAGCCTCGAACTATCGACGGCCATCGTTGCTCAGTGGCTACAGGTTCAAGCGGAAGCCGTAGAGGAGAATTGAAATGCCGATCCAGGTACCACAGATTCCTAATCTGACCGTCCAACAAACGCCCATGCCGGATGCGCTGGGGCAGTACGCGAAAATGGCCTCGCTCAAAAACATGCTGAGCGAGAACGCGCTCCGTCAGCAGCTCGCGCCGCTTCAGGTCCAGGAGCAGCAGCAACGTGTGCAATCGGGATCTTTGGACGTTCAGCAGAAGCAGGTGCAAATCGATTCGCAGAAAAACATGATGGATGCCGTCGCCAGCGGTGCGCTGAACAAATACGTTGGCGACAACTCTGGACAACCCGATGGCTCCAATTTTGACGCAGCTGGGGCGTATAGCGATCTGGTTACCAATCATCACGTGCTTCCAGAGCACGCTACTCAGCTGGTCAGCTCTTTCCAGAACATCGACAAGAATAATGCAGAGATGCGGAAGAACACCTCTGAAGCCCAGCTGAACTATCTGAAAGTGCGCGCAGAGTCACATGAGCAATGGGCCGAGGACATCGACGGCATTCTCAAATTACCGCTGGAGCAACAGCAGGCAGCCTTAGCGAATTTAAAGAGACAACACAAAGATCACCCGCTGCCGGGCATCAATTCCAACGATTCGGCGATTTTTCAGAATGCAGACATCGCTCATTTGCCGGCACTCGCTGGTCTCTTCGATTTGAACGCTAAAATCGAGGCTATCCACAACAAGCAAGCTGAGCAGGCCGGCGCGGCCGCAAAGGGTACACAGGAAGCGCGCGCAGCCGCGGCGCCTACACCGGAGCAGCTCACGAATGCCGTTACGACGCTGAACACCTACAACGCAGTTCCGCCGAACATGCGCGCGGGTCTAGTGAACGAAATGAAAAGCGCTCCCGATCTGGAGACGCTGCAAAAGGTTCAGGCGCGGGCCGACGCAGCCAACGAATCTTTCGCGCGGTCAGCAGACGCCCGCGAGCAGGCTAAGGCCATGAAGGACGTGGGACTCCAGCAAGTCGTCGCTGGGAAACTCGTGGCAGAGGACCAAAAGCTTGGAAGCGCTCTCGACCAAACCTCCGGCATTCGCGGCTTGCTCGACATGAGCAAGGGCGGAAACCAAGCGGCTACCAACGCAGCCCTAACCCGATTCGCGGAGCACGAAATTGTGGAAGGCGGCGTGAAGCGGATGAATCAGCTCGAGTATGAGAATCTGGCCACCAAGCTCGGCAGTTACGGCCGGAAATTCCAGAGCTGGGTCGACGGCGGATTCAAAGGACAGATGCCCGCGGCGACCAATTCCGAGATACATACAATTCTGGATGCCGAGGACCAGGCAGCGAATGTGGCGCATGAGCGAAACGTGGGCTACGTCATGGACCGGTACGCGAAGCCCGGAACCCAACCAAACGGAGCGAAGCCAGCCACGCCGCGGGCAGCAGCGCAACGTCCGCCACTGAGTTCTTTCGAGAAGACCAATGCCCAATAACGGACCAGTCTTTGACGCAAACGCAGCTCGGCAAGCCGGTTACTCGGACGCTGAGATTTTGCAGCATCTTACGCAGAGCCGGAATTTCGACGTGCAAGGCGCGCTCAAGTCCGGTTATTCCACAGGGGAGATCATCGACCATCTATCAGCAACTCCCGTGCTGACAGTTCCCGATGCTGCAGCGCAAGCCCACGCGGAGATGCAGAATGCCATTCCGACGATGGCCGCATCCGAGAGCGCGGACTACCCAGGCGCTCAAAAGGGATTGAGTCCGTTCACTACGGCCGGAAAACGCCAGGCGGCGCTTGGCGAAGGCTACAGCGATTACATGAAGCAGTCCGGGGAGTTTGCTGGTACCGCTGCGGGAACGATGGCCACTGGCGGCGCATTGGCGGGAGTAAAAGGATTGGCCGGCGTTGCTGCCCGCGCTCTCGCCACCGGAGCGGGAGCCAGCGTAGGAGACTTGGCTGGGGGCGCGAGTCCGAAAGAAGCTCTTGAGCAAGGTGCAATGGCCACGGTCTCGCAACCAGTCGCCGAAGCGGTCGGAGCGGGCGTCTCTAAGTTGCTCAGCCCAAAAGCAGCCGCACCGGTCACGTCAGCTGTTGATGAGTGGCGCAAAATCAACGACACAATCGGTGTGAAGGCTAATGCCATTCGTATCGGAGAAAACGCTACAGACTTAAGCCAGGCAGCCACGATGCCGGGTCGCGCTCTCGCCAAGGCTGGGCTCACTTCCGAGCAATTGGCGAAGATGACTCCGCTTGAGCAGCAACAAGCAATTGCCCCGATTCGTCAGCAGGCCGCTTCCGATCTCAATCGCGCATTCCAAGAGGCGACGGACGCAGGCACGAAATTCGACGTGGGCAAGTCGGCATTCGACGTCTTCAAGAACATCAAAGGCCCGGGGCAGCAGAAAGCCATCGATGCCTTCAATGATCTCGCGCAAGAGGTAGGAATCACCAGCCAACGCCAAGCCACGCCGCTCGAGGCCCGTGAGTTGCGCCAAGCACTCAGTTACGGCGCGCGTTTTGGGCAGGGCGGTGATCTCAGTTCGCTCGCTTCAATTCGCGCTGAACTTTATCGGGCGGTGAACCGCGATCTCCACGGCACTGTGCCTGGACTGCAAGATTTAGACCAATTCTTTTCAGATGTGAAAGCGGCCGGCCAAGCGACCAGGAACTCGGTAGCGAAAATGGCGACTCAGGCACCCGAGCCGGTGCCAACAACGGGGCAAAAGGCTCTTAAGCTAACCAAGCAGGTGCTTCCCTGGTTGCCAGGGCTGGCCAGTGGTGGATACGCGCTGCGTGGTGCGCTGCACGATCTTCTTGGTCCACCAGCACCATGACGCTCGGACAAAGGCCTGGAAAACGCGCACGACGAACATGAGCAGAAAAACAACTGGAACGTACATCCACGGCTGGGTTTTGAAGACTGCCAACATGCGCCAAATTCTACTCTGATGCTAAGTACTTTGATAGCGAACCGCTGGCGAAACCTTCTGCCTCATTGAGCGACATCCAGCCCCCATGACGCGGAAACGCCCAGCACTCGGCTTTCAGTTCGTACGACGGTTTGCCCGCAAACTAGCCTAGGACTTTGCGGTCCGGCACCAGCTCGCAATCGCCAGCAAGAAAAACAGCGCAGCACCGTGAAGGAAAGTCGTGTAGGAAAGGGCAGCGCCTCCAGAAGCACCCACGAAGGGCGGAAGCGTGTGGAAGACAACGATCATCCGAAAGATCAACGCGAGGACAGTGCAGATCAAGCCTAGCCAATAACCTATCACCGAGAGTTGTCTCTCCATTCTTACCTCCCTGATTCAAGTCTCTTTAGATTGGACCCGGTTTGGCTGCACGCTACTCTCGGCCCACCGCGGAGTCAAGGCTATTAGTGCCGGGAAAGCTGTCAGTGCGCTCTTGCGTCTGTTCGTTCATGGTGCGATTATTCTGAGAAATTCAGGCCCCACCAGGGATAGGCAAGGGGGGCTGCCATGCCGTTCTCATCAAAGGCCCGAGAAATTCACGACCACATCGTAAGCAGTGGCAAGGCCGACCACTGGATAGGCGTCGCCAGATCGCTAGGCGAGCGTAAAGGCCCGCATCACCCGGGGAGACCTTACAGCCGTGACGTTCATGCTCTTAGCGACAAGCTCCAAGCCGAGCTTTCAGGCGCGGTGAACGATGCCAACGATCATCACTGGGAAGAGATTGCACACTGGCTGGTTTATGAAGCGAGAATGAACTGAGTGTCGCAGTAACCCATGTCGGCACTCCCCGCACTGGTTTGACTCGGGGACATGATCCGGACCGCAAAGAACCACGAAACCAGCAGCCAATCACGAAGGTTTAGCTGTGGATAAATTACGGGTGTAATATCTTTAGCCAAACGATATGACCAAGGAATTTGATTGGTCTCAATGCAATCACTCGCCGCAAATGGCGGCCTTCTTGAAGTCAGTCCAAAATAGCGGAATATCAGAAGCCGAGTTCGTTGAACGCTACACCCAGATCCCGTACCGCGGTTTTAGAGACCCTTGCAAGGCACGTAGCCGGAGTAGGGCGAGGTCGGACTATCGACGTCTCACGAAAAAGTTTGATTTCTTCGCTCCAAGAGCATGATCGACCGATACACCACCAAGGCAGACCCGGCCAGCGCGCGTCGATGTGGGGCATGATCCGAGCTGTGCTGAACTCCGAATAGGCTGTACTTCCACGAAATCGGCGCCCATACTCCAGCCAGCAAATTGTCCGAGCCACTAGGATTAGTTGCTGGTCTCCCGCGCCAAGTCTTTATCTTGGCGTGACCACCTTTTTCCCTCCTTCAGTTTGCCTTACAACACCATGCAACACCGGAGGTATCTATGCATTCTCCTTTTGACATCCTGAAGAAAAAACCGGAGGGAAGTTTCTGCCGATTCGAGGCGGTGAACGACCTTGAGTCCGCGAATATTCGCATTAAAGAGCTGGTTGCATCATCTCCGGGCGAGTACGTTGTGTTTGACCAACGCACGAAAAACGTCATTGCTGCTGGACCATCAAGTTTCTGGGTCGACGCCAGAAGGGAGTGACCATTACGTGTAAGCTCGCCCGCCTTTCGGCTTCATCGTCGCGTTGCCAATACTGAACTCGATGACAGCCCAAACCGCGCGATTCGCAGGCATTCTCTCAGGTCTGAGGCCTACCTGATGCCAGCTCCAGAGCAGCGAGTGGTGAATTGCCCATGCGGAGCAAAGTTGCTGCTTCGATGGACCTGGTCGCTAGGATCGGCGATCTATCCAGTGCGCTGTCCCGATTGCAGCGCAGAGCACCAACTTCAGGCTGCCCCGCCGATTGAGGTATATCGCCTCGACTCCAAGGGCAACTGGGAATTTGTCACAACGATCGGCAAGACGCCGACCTAACTACGGAAGTTCGAGCCAGTGCTCCGAAATCGTTTGATTCCAAGGGGACATGACGATGAATTGCCGCCTCTCGGCCAAGGCAGGCGGTCCGATAGGTGCGGTAGCGGGCCGGCAAGCCGGCGAATCGGTTGGCGAACTGTTCGCACCGCCTCCGCTAACAAGGAATGCTTTGGCGGATCGATCCTTCTCGACTAAGGTCGCGGAGCCCGTCCAATATCCACAAGTTAATCTGCGGGCCGTGCCAGGAAAGCCCGTGCGCGGCGGTGCAGCGGCCGGATTACCAACACCGCTGTCAGATCTTTTTGCAAAACTTTCTGCCTCATTGAGAGACATGCATTGACGCACACGGTACCGCGAATGCTTCGCAGGATGCCCCGCAAAATCAAATAGAATCAAAGCCCGCCATCGAAGCGGCCAGGATGGAGTCTGAGCCTAGCCGCCAGGAAGTCGCCAGCCGGCTGGTAAATGTGGCCAGCGAAGACAAAGCGTACACCCCAAGCGACGTAGCCTAAGGGTCAATGCCGCAGAGATGGCGGCCTATTCCCTAATGCCTTCCAGGTTGGTACGATTCACCAAACCGCGTAGATCAGACCGTTACTTGGAGGGTTATGTCAGTCGTAGCGACTGTGAAGGTCTATGACGGAATCGTCTTAGGTGCCGAAAGCATGACTCAGCTGACGGCCGTCATTAATGGGGTACCCCAGCTCGTAAAGTCGTATGAGAACGCCCAGAAGCTCTTTCATGTTGGCAACCTCCCCGTCGGAGTATTGACCTACGGACTTGGAAATATTGGAAAGAGATCAATGGAAAGTTTTGTACACGAGTTCAGTAGAGCAGAAGCTGCGAGGCAGGCCGCGGCTGGAAACGCTGGACCAGCTGCTTCCGATGACGTTGGCGAAATAGCAGGGCGGTTTTTCATTTTTATGCGAGATCACTACAATGGAGCATTCGGACAAACAGAGGTAAGCCAGCGTCCAGTATTGGGGTTTGTGGTTGCCGGTTATTCTGGTGACAACCAGCAGCATCTCGCATCTGAGTGGGAGTTTATTCTACCTGTGCATGATGCGCCCGTGAGAGTGAGACCACAAGATCAAGTGGGCGCAAGTTGGCGAGGCGTAGCAGCTCCCTTCTCAAGATTGTTCTTTGGGTACGATCCGAACCTTGAGAACTTGCTCATTCAGGCTGGTGCGACGCCCGCTGAAATTCAGCGATTCCGAACTGTCGCGCCTGGCCTGGCCACAGCAGTCCCATTCGATGGAATGCCACTACAGGACGCGATCGATTTGTGCCGGTTCGTCATCCAAACGACTATCGGATGGTGTACCTATGCGGCGGGATCTGCCACGTGCGGCGGTCCGATCAGACTTGCGACGATCACGCGAGGTGCTGGTTTTGACTGGGTTACGCCTCCAAAACACTATGTTGAAGGAGAGAAACATGCCTATTGAACAGCAACAGTCTATTACCGTGAACAATTCTCTGCAGAATCTTGGAGAGATACCTCTGGAACGGCCGAATGCCCTTGGCAACATCTCCTTGCTGAATCCGACGATTGAGCAAATGAATGCGGGTATGACCGGCAGTGGCGAGGCGGCGGACCGAAGACAGAATCAACCTGAGCCTCCCTTTGGAGAACATTTGCGCGAGGCTGCAGACGTGCTGCGACGAATTTTCCGCTGAGCTTACTAAATGAATCTGGACCGACGAGACTTGCCGCTTTTGTTTCGGATGGCGGTTTCGGCTTCCATATTGGCCCTATGCTTCTATATCCTCCTTAGCGCGCAGTTCCCGAGTGACTATACAAAATGGGCGTTCGGAATGATAGGCGTCGTGGTGGGATACTGGCTCAAATAAATTCTCTTCCGCGCCCATTTCCTCTACCGATCTAACCAATCGGAGCCCCCTATGCAAAAGGCTGCATTGACCGGCTGGAGGAGGCTATGAGCCTCGGAACGTTCAAAGGACACGTAGCGGAGCCGGGCTTTGGGCATTTCAGCAGGTGCAGACCCAAGTTTTATCAGAATGTATTGGACCTAACTGGATTGTCGCTCCACCAGGGGACGATAAACGTAAAAATCGAGGGAGAGCTGCCCCGCTTCCCCATGCCCAAGACGCAGAGAGTTCCCGGGCAAGACCAGATTGATCTCGAACACAACCAAGACATCCTCATCACGCCTTGTTTCATGCAAGGTCAGCCCGGCTCTTGGATTCTTCCGGTCTTCAAGGGAACCAATCATCCGAATCCAAATGGGCATCTGCCAAAGGGGACTATCGAGGTTTCGCTCGTCAAGAAGCTCTCAGACATAGCTCCAGGTTCGAAGGTTTCTCTTGAAATCCTGGGAGACTAAAGGGGGATAAGCGCCCCCATGCAAAAATCTGGGCGGCAAAGGTGTAGTTGTGCCGGGCTGCCCCGCGTGCAAGGTCCGAATCAATACTACGAGCCAGTTCCTCGACCATCTGGCAAACGATGCGATGCCGGCGCTACTAGACCGGCTGTCCTCAGTAGCTGACCAATGAAAGATGAGAGGCGTGGGCGGGTGCTTGCGCCTCTCGATAATCCCAGGGGTCAGGCCCTGGCATAAGTCTTGAGCTGTTTGGCCAGCTTTTCGATCTCTTGCGTCTGCTTGAAAATGGCAATCGAGAAAATTTCGGAGGCGTGGATCGCATCGACCTGGAGTTTGAGGTCGCTCACTTTGGCAAGAAGCCGCACCATCGTTTCGCGAAACTCTTTTTCTTGCGCTTGCAGTTGTGCGCGCTGCGCGCTTCTAGAGCTGCCCGCGGGATTCTCCGTGTCCTGCTTTTCGGCCGCCTCCGGCGGATCGACCGGGGTCTTGACTCTGGGTGTGGGTATGGGCGGTGCAGATTGAAAGATCAGAAAAGAGCTGGAAACTCCGGCGAGGCTTTTGAGGAAGCAGCGGCGCGTATCGAGCATAGTCACCTCCGATGAAGGGCTTCCGGGGGGGGCGGCTCCGCAGAGTACTGCTTCGATGGTATCACTTCAGGTGCGGCTAGGGCGCCCACACCTATGAGAGCGGTTCTTGTTTTGTTTTATGGTGATCCATATTTGGTATAGGCTCGTGGGTAATGCCTCATGTCCACAGCCCTAGAGATAGCCGAGTGGATGCTTGATGAGTTGACGCTGAGTGGCGAGCTCTATCAGGAAACGGCCGTCTCTCATATTGCCCTGAAGTTCGGTTACGAATTTACGTACGACAATGAGAACGGTAACCTCGCCATCCGAAGGGACGTACTTGCCACCTTCAGAAGGCTCGCCAAAGACTCGGTTGTTTGGGAGCGGGAGGACCGCTGCTGGAGAAAACGGAAGATGGACGATAAGCCAACCAGACAGCAGGACTGAGCGAAACTGGGTGCTGGCCTTTAATTACTACCCTTCCTCGACAAGAGAGCTTCAAGAGCGCCAGTGTGACCCACAAGAAGACTCACTTTGTCCATCGCTGGCGGCGAACACTTAACGCCCTTGTAGCTCTCTATCAAGATTCCGGCGATAGCAGCGGCTGCGGGGGAGAAATAATAGACGCAAGTCTCAAAATCTTCGGCGCGGTTCGTGAACATCGCCGCATCTTTAGGGCCGCAGTTCGCTATGAATGCAGTTTCAAATTCAGATTGGAGGGCGCTCGCCATGCCGCCGACGCCGCCTTGCTTAAATGGCAAAGTTATTTTGTACCAGGACATGACGCTCCTTTCTCATAGGAACGTGAGCACCGAGGCCGTAACTATAGCGGAACTCGCAGCTGGCAAACAGCGGCTTTCCTAACTCGCTGAAGCGAAAGCCCGACGACCGAAGCGGCTTGTACTCCTTGCGATCTCGAACAGGGCAGTCTTCTCCGAAAGGGTTTTGGGGGAGGAAGAGTAAGACTTACCTTATTTCTATTTGCGATAAGTAGTGTAACCCTTACGGCTCAATTCTCGTCCAAAGTGCAGGATAAGGACAGGGGCCGCACACCCCTCCGGGGATGGTGCAAGGTTTTGCTTGTCAGTTGAGGATTATCCAATGAAGGCACTCTAGGCGCCAGCCTTGCGTTCGCTGCAAGCCGCCGACCGTGGGTGACGTTCTAGTACCCGTGGGACCTTTGTACGGTTGACCTTCCTTGAAGCCGGATGCTAAAGTGCGCCCAACATCTAACCCCATCGGTAATCGGCGCATCTCACTGATCGGAGACTGTATATGGTTACCACATTAAGTAAACTGGTGGACATGATTCAGAGCGGCGCGGTTCCTGGGTGGCTGCGAGCTTATGTGCTTGCACACAAGGATGAGATTGCGGCTGCCCTTCGCGACCACGGGGTCTTCACAATTCCCGGACCCAACGGTGAGCAGGTGAGCATACGAGCCGAGAAGCGGGCGGCAACGGCGGCGGCATAGCGGCGGCGTGCCGTGCTTGCTCTGGCATTTTCCGTTCTTCTTACTCTCTACCTCATAGTTCCGGAAGCTATTTTTCGGTTCACTTTTGGAATTTACGTTCCCACGCGCAGCTTTACCCTCACAGGAACAGAGACCGCATATAGGGCTGTGTTGGTGGCCTTTTTCCCCTTTTGGATTGCGCTCGGATTATGTTGGTATGCGCCCGGCATCCGACAATGGCCGTTCGCTGTTGAACAGAATTCGGCGCAACAGAGGCGGGCAGATTACAAGCAAGTTTCTGCCGCTTTGTACAACGATGCCGAGTTCTCAAAGTTTCAGGCAGCATTTTGGCCAGCGTTGACGCGCTGCACACGCCGTCAGGCGCGACTTGCGGCTTGGTATTTCCTTCTGGTAGGCCTTGAAGGTTGGACGTTTGGATATCTAGCTTCTCAGTACGTACAGTTCAAACACATCAAGGTATATAACTGGCTGTCGGACAGGATCCAGTCGCCCTACATTTCGCAATGGCACCCCCTGTTACTTACTTCCGGACTTCTACCAGATACGGTCGTTCAAGCCGATGTACTTTGTTCAAATGACGTCTTGTATCAAGGGAATGTTTCCGAGTACTTTTTGAAAGACGGGCAACTTTCTGGAATCATCCTGAAAAAACCTAGGAGATTCAATCGCGATCAGTACTTGAAGGCGAAGGCCGCAGGTGAGACGCCAGACAAGAATGCATACTGGGTTGCGATTCCAAGTCAACATCTGTATTTTTTCGCGGACAAAATTTTAAACATGAACCTTACCTATGTTACGGAGAAAGTTGCATCGACGGCGGTAGAGCAGTTTCTGGCAGAGGAACTTGCTCCGCTCAGCGACGAGTTCGGCAGGTTGACAGTGTCGGTCACGGAACCTCCAATGCCCGTCGCCGACGACGCAAAAACAAAGTTATCAGGCACAGACGTTGGGCTGAAAGCTGACAATTGAGCAGTAACTCGCGTCATGCTTTCCTGCACCGGATCCCGACTAGAGTTCCGGAATCACTTGTTTCCCGAACCCCGACAACCCCGCTTAGGTGCCTCGCTGAATCAACACCTTACAGGCGGTGTTTTGACGGGGTTTTCGGAACCCGGCAAACGGGACAGGTCGTTTTTCAATGTCCAATAATCCGACTTACCCAGGAGTAGCCTCACTGCGTTCAACTACTGGCAGTCGCAAGGTGCTGGGTGACACAACGCCGCGTTCGGGCCAAATCACTGGTTATTCTGAAGGTCTACGTCGTTTCCTTCCGAATCCCGCACTGCATATTCTCCGGGCCATTGGGCGCTGAGCGTTTCTACAAGTTGCACGGCCTGTTCAAGCTCGTCGCGAAATGCTACGTGTTCGAGTTCGCCGTTCTCAAGTCGCTTGAACACGCGATACACAGCGCCAACGCCTCACTTCTTTTTTCGACTCAGCTTAGCTAAATACTGCCGCCCTGTGTATGTCTGTGATGGAGATCACGGCTCCATATGGCCGGCAGGTGATTTTATCTCTAGGTGATGCCGAATACGTTGGCAGGTGACGCGGAGCACAGCAATTCTTGAGCAAACGAGAGCGAAACTGTCTCGAGGTAGGGCATGAACTTTGTCCGGTAATCCGACTTAGAATTCGAACGAAACAGAAGGAGGGTGCATGATCGCCCGCAAGCTCTCGATTGTGTTGGTCCCGCTGGTTCTCCTCACCATTCCCCTTTGCCAGGTGATGGCTGGGGGTTCTGCCCGTCAAGGTGAAGCAAAGAAGGACGCGGTCCTAAAGGCTGCAGACATCACGCCGAAGATTTTTCCGGAAAAGGTGTTTTACCGCGGCCAGGTTGGCCCCGTACAGATTGGCAATACGGGCGGCATTCATTTTGCGGACGGTCCTTACGTGCTGGCCGGCTTGGTGGACACGGCCGGCTATGCCAGCGGCCTGAAGGAAAAATACCAGGGATGCTTCCTCACGGAGGTGCCGGTCGAGATTAACGGCCAATCGCTCAAGCCCGGGACCTACGGCATAGGTTTCGTGGCGGGCTCGAAGTTTATCGTCAGCGATGTGGGTGGCAACAACCTGCTGGAAATCGCGGGCGAACGCGATGCTGAACTCAAGCGCGCCACGCCGCTGCAAGTGGTCGCGGCGCCCGAGGCCGGAGCCTACCGGTTGTATATCGGACGTGACTACGTGACGATCAAACGCGCGCGTTGATCGCGGGCGAACGCGTGAGGAAGGGGTTCCCCACAATGCCAGTCGTGAAAGAGTTCACCGTGCTACTGGAGGACGGGCCTAGCGCACTCGGAAGTGTCTGCCAGGCGCTCGCCGAGCGCAGGGTGAACATTCTCGCCCTTCAATCGTTCCCGATCAGAGGGAAGACCGTGACTCGATTCATCGTAGACGATCCGCTGACAGCCAAGACAGTGCTGGTCAACGAGGGACTGACCCACGTGGAGACAGAAATCGTCCACGCCAAGCTTACGCACCGGCCCGGCAAGATCGCGCGCGTAGCATCCCGCCTGGGAGAGGCCAACATCAATATCAACTACGCATACTGCGGCTTGGAGCCCGGAACGAATGCGCCTCTGGTCTTCTTGGGCGTCTCGGATGTAGAAGGGGCAGTCCGAATTATTGAGCGGTCTGCAGCCCACGCAGCGAAGGCTTAGGCTTCGGACGGTTTTTCCCCATAGAACTGCCCGGCCAATAGGCCATGGGTTCAAAAACCTTTTCCCGAATTTTGGAACCCTCCAGAGCAACGCGATAGATGGTGCGCGGGGGTTTTCGGAACCCGGCATCAAAGGACTAGGGCTTGCGACGACTGCCGTCCTATGAGTTGACACGCAACGCCGAAGCTTCTATATTTCCATAATTCTGAAAATGATGAATATGAATGCGGCCCTCAACGCCTTTGGAGCACTGTCGCAGGAAACGCGCTTGAAGATTTTCCGTTTGCTTGTCCGTCACGCCCCGGACGGCTTGCCTGTGGGCGAGATTGCCCGTCGCCTTCATCTGCCCGGACCTACGCTCTCGTTTCACCTGAATGTTCTAGCCGCAGCCAACCTCGTGCATCCCCAGAAAAATGGTCGTTCGATCTCGTACTCGCCGGATTTGGATTCCGCGAGTGGACTCGCCACGTTTCTTATGGAGAACTGCTGTGGCGGCCAGCGGGAGTGTTTGCCATTCGAGGGGTCGAAGCGGACGGTCCGACAAAGGAAGTGAATCATGCAAGGACGCTACAACGTTCTATTCCTCTGCACTGGCAATTCAGCTCGGTCGATCATGGCCGAGGCCATCATGAATCACAAGGGGAGGCCAAACTTCACCGCGTATAGCGCGGGAAGTCATGCAACGGGGCGAATTCGTCCTGAGGCAATCAAACAACTACAAATCGCTCGACTGCCGACCGAAAATCTGCGTAGCAAGAACTGGGACGAGTTTGCAAGGCCGGGCGCGCCGCGCTTGGATTTTGTGTTCACCGTCTGCGACAACGCAGCGAAAGAAGTCTGCCCTATTTGGCCTGGTCAGCCCATGACTGCGCATTGGGGTGTTCCCGATCCAGCAGCAGTTGTCGGAACTCCCGAGCAAATTGAACGTGCATTCCGCGATGCGTTCATGATTCTCGAACGGAGAATCTCCCTTCTTCTGAACCTTCCCTTCTCCAGTCTTGACAAATTGGCGATCCAAAAGGAAATCGACCGGATCGGTAAAACAAGTGAAGCCCGATCTGCGTAAGCGTCTAGTCGCAGAATTTCTGGGAACGGGGATTCTGGTGGCCACGGTCGTCGGTTCCGGTATTATGGCGGAGCGACTTGCCAATGGAAATCTGGCCCTGGCCCTGCTCGCAAATACGTTAGCCACGGGAGCGGCGCTCGTGGCCCTCATTCTCACTTTTGGGCCTATCTCGGGCGCACATTTCAATCCTGTGGTTTCTGTCGCCGACGCCATCGAACAGGGTCTATCTTGGTCTGAAACCTTTTCGTACATTCTCGCTCAGATCTTCGGCGGCATTGGCGGAACGATAGTCGCACACACGATGTTCACGCTTCCTCTGGTGTCATTCTCGCGCCATGTTCGAGGCGGCCCAGCACAATTTGTGAGTGAATTCACCGCAACATTCGGTCTCTTATCGGTGATCTGGGGATGCTCTCGATCCCGTTCCAGCGTCGTCGCATTCGCTGTCGGCGCCTACATCACGGCGGCCTACTGGTTCACAGCCTCCACCTCGTTCGCCAATCCTGCGGTCACAATTGCGCGATCTCTAAGCGATACATTCGCAGGTATCCGTCCCGCAGATGTTCCGTGGTTCGTGGTGGCTCAATTTCTGGGCGGAATTGCGGCAACACTGCTATTCCGTTGGCTCGTTCCTAACCTACAGCTTCGAGCCAAAGAAGTTCTCCTCGCTCATGACTCAGAGCGCAATCGCTAGCCCTAAGGTCTTCTTTGTTCCGTGGGGCTGCGCTATACCTACCGTGACGCTGTGGCTCGCTGCTCTAGAGGAGCTTCATCGTCTCAGCAGTGTCCACAGGAGAACTGCCAGGCTCACAAAAGCGATGACATATCCGGCCCAAGCTATGGCATTTTCGAGCCGCGCTGTTTTCAGTTCATCCACGGCAGGACAGGCATATGCACGAGCGCCGGCCTCTGACACCTGATTCGGCTGCCGCCGTAATCATCCGGGACCTCCGCCACCACCCTCGCGCCATTTCTTGTAGTTCCGCCTCCATTCCAACTTGTTCTTCAGCGCAAGACAGATGGTCGTCAGCCCCAGCGATAGAAGGGCAGCACCGCCAATCACGATTGGGGCTTGGTTTGCGTCGGGCTTGGAGAGGCCATCGTATAGAAGAACAGCGCCGAGCACGAGACAGATGGAAGCGATGGCGATACCGAGATTGTCCAGCACAGACTCTCCCATTCGGGACCGAACAGGTCAGAGAAATAAGCCGCCGAGTCAGCCTTTAGTCTGTTTGAAATCATCAAAGACTGCGGACTTGGAGTCCAGTTGCTTATATGTGGGTCTCTTCCACGGCTTCTTCATCTCCGCTCCGCAGCAGCATCTCGGATTCGCGTCAGCCTCCATCGAAGTTTTCGTCACTTCAATTTCGCAACCGCAATTTGGATTCTCACAACGCCATCCTTGCCCCTGCACCAGTTTCACGTTTGGTCCTCGGATGAGAATTTGCCAGCCGCCGCATATTGTTTCCCATGAATGACTACGATAGAACTTCGCCCTTGATCGTGCTTGGAATCGCAACCACGATTCGTACTGGATATCCCGTATGAGTTGGATGATTATGTACATATTTTCGTGTATGCGAGCGGTGAACAAGGGGCCGACTGCAGGTCAGAATGCCGCACGGCAAGAACTTGGCTGAACTCAGCCGGCAGGGAGGAGGGTTCAAAAAACCTTTTCCGGAGTTTTTGAACCACCTGGGAGGGGCGCATCGCTTCGACTGGCCTGATGGATCGTCCCAACGCCAATGCCTAGCTCAGCGGCGATTCTCTTCCAGCCCAAGCCTTTAGCGCGCAATTCGGCGATTCGCTTCGTGTCGAGGACCCTCTTAGGGCGTCCTAGCCGTTTGCCCTTCGCCCTAGCATTTCGCAGGCCGGCTTTCACCCGCTCAACGATCAGACCCCGCTCCAGTTCGGCCACGGCTCCCAGGACCGTAAAGACCATCTTTCCGGCCGGTGTACTGGTGTCGAGCTGTTCCGAAAACGAAACAAACTCGATGCCCTGGGCTCGGAAGGTCTCGAGCGCGCGCAGCAGATGGCTCACCGATCGTGCGAACCGGTCAAACTTCCAAACCACGACAGCATCGAATCGCCGCCGGTGCGCGTCCGCCATGAGCCGATCGAGCTCCGGGCGTGTCTCCCTTGTGCCGGAAATGCCGATGTCGACGTACTCGCCGGACACGGTCCAGCCGCGGCGTTGGGCATACTCCCGAAGCTCACGCGTCTGCATCGTGGGGTCTTGGCCGTTGTTGGCCGTGCTGACGCGGGCGTAGATGGCGACTCTCATTTCCGCCTCCGAACAGTTCCCCGCGTCCGGCCCGGTTGCAACGTAATCGTGTGCCGCATGAATGTTCCGTTTCCGTGACAGCAGAGTTCGAAACGCCTTTCGACGACCGGTTCGAACGCCGCCCAGCACTGGCCGCACTCGAAATACCGGCGCCACTTCCGGTCTGGACCTCGCTCGCGAAGCGGCCCGTCGCAGCGAGGGCAACTGGCCGGCGAGAATGCCCATGCGACCATCATCGGCCAGTCCCGCGGCCATTGCCCAAGCTCGGCCGACCCAGCCGTTTGGTCGGTTTGGCGATCGGCGCGTGTCCCGCTGTTATCTCCGCGAGGATCTGGCGCGCGCTGTCCGATTTGAGCGTGAGTGCAGCCTTACTCTCCCCAAGGGTCGGGCGCTTTGCAGTTTCGCCAGCGCGCTTCACGATGGCCGATTTCAAGCGATTCAAGTACATCCCGTAACAACGAAGGCACAGTCCGAGGGATTGGTGCGGCACGTCTTTCCGCTCGCATTTGAAGCAGCCGTGCTCTTGGTAGGCCAGCGAATGTTTTTCCGAATGCCAGACAGGAATCAGCCGACGTATGGCCTGGGAAATGTCCCGCGGCAGGCACCAGGGGTGCATGAGAACGCTTTCAGAGAGCTCCTCGTCGGTTTCTGGCCTGTCTGCTTCGGCCGCGGCGCCCTTGTCTGCGATTCGTTGCAGGACGGCTTCCGCCAGTCGATCGAGGGCCAGCTCCTGCTTCGACGGCAAGACTTCAATCGCCTGTTTCGGCTTTCGCATTGCTGCCTCCGTTCGGGTGGAATTTCTCGTGGACCTTCATCAGTTCGGGGATGCTGACGTGCATGTACCGCTGGGTCGTGGTAAGACTCGCGTGACCCAGCAGGTGGCCGATGTAGAGCAGGTCTGTGCCGTGATCGCGCAGATGCGTGGCAAAGCTGTGCCTGAGCTGGTGCGGGTGAATGTCGCCCAGGCCGGCGCTCCTCGCGGCTTTCTTGACGATGCGCTCAACAGCTTTCAGACTCAGTCGGTGAGAATCAGTTCCAGGATGTCTGGCGCTCGGTTGGGTCTTGATGAATCGGAGCAGCGCAGTTTTCGCGGCTTCGATGGTGGGCAGTTCCTCATGGGTACCGAGGTACTTGCAGTGCATCGCGCGTTTCCATTTGCCATCCGGCAGGGGTTTCCATTCCGCCCAAAAGCCAGTCCAGTACGTTCTTTTCGTGGTGTCGTGGAAATTGACGGAGCCTTGCTGTGAGCGCCGCCTGGAAAGAAACAGCGGGCCGGAAGTGCGGCCTTTCAAGTAAGCCCGGAGCGCTTCGGCTGCATAGCTTCCGAAGATCGTGACGCGATCTTTGTCGCCTTTGCCGCGGCGAACCAGCAGGCTACCGCCTTTTCCATCGGCATCGAAATGCACATCCTCACAATCGAGCGCTCGCAGCTCGGCCCGGCGTACTCCCGACGCGTAGAAGAGTTCCAATACCGCAAGATCCCTGGGACTTTCGGCGCCGCGGAGAAGCTGTTTGATCTGGTCCTCGCTGAGTGCATCGGGCAGGCGCGTCGGAATTTTGCGCGTTGGAATCGTGAACATGGGACCGCGCTGCACGACGCCGCCCATGTTCAGGAACATATAAAACTTGCGAAGCGCGTAGAGCGTCCGCGCAAGACTCGCTGGCGCGAGGTGTCGAGTCTCCTGTAGGTGTTGCAGGTATTGCGCGACGTGGTTGCGCTTCACTTCGAGCAAGCTGGCTTGGCCCGTGAAGGAAGCAAACTCGCGCACGTCGTGGCAATAGTTGACGCAGGTGCTCCGCGAGAAATTCTGAACCATGAGCCACTTGTCGAAGCCCTCGACCAGGTCGAGATTGAACTCCGTGTGACATTCTGTGCGTGCCGGTTCGGGGATCACTTGGCCCCCTTCCCTGGAAACCGACAGCCGTTGCGGATCCAGTCCATGACCGTGGTTTTCGGCTTGGGTTCGTTCTGGGTGTGACGTGGACAGTACCCGCCACCCGAATAGGTCTGCGTTGCATGGTCCAACCTGGCCGTCTTCCAGAGGCAACGCTTCACCGGGCAGAACCGCTCTGGGTGCTTCTCTTTGTCGATGGCAACCTTGGCCTGCATGTTCATCGGATCTCTCCCGCGCCTTGCTTCCTCGTCAGTGCGGCGACAAAGGCGCACAACTGCCGCAGACACGCGAGCAGGCAGGGACAGACCTGCCCGCGTGTTTCGGAGTTACTCGACGACGAGAGAGACCGTGCGAGTCGGCTTGGTGCTGGAGAGAACCTTGGCGCAGTAGGCTTCGCCGTCCATCTTGAGCCGTTCGGCCAAGCGGACGACTACGTCCTTCCACGACACGTTCCTGCGGAAGTTTTCCTTCAGCTCGGCTCTGTGATCGCCGGGCTCAAGGGAGGCGCCAGTCTCAAGCCGCGCTTTGATGGACTTCTCGGCGGCTTCGACCTGCTCCTCGAGCTGTGAGAGACGACCGCGCAGAGAGAGCAAAACTGTCAACTCTAACTGCGTGATTGCCTGAGGTGCGGGGAAAGGGACTACGGTGAGTTTCGACTGCTCAACTGACTGTGGTACGTTCGTCTGAGTTGCCATGGGAGGTTGCTCTCCTTTTGGTGATTAGGGGCGTGTCGGTGTTGCAAGCACTGGCGCGTCCCGTTTTTTATTTCTTCTTGTTCTTCCTCGGTCGTCCCATCTCCTTCATGTAGATTTTCTCTTTCGCACGTCGGAGAGTGGCGATATCGGATTCAGTCCAGAGCCTCACGGCGTGGCCGCCTAGCAGTCGTGTGCGGGGAGCTTTTAGCTTCCGCTTGGCAATCCACGCTTGCAACGTCGCCCGCGTGATGCCTACCGCTTTAGCAGCCTGTTCCGTCGTGTAGGTTTCTTCACTCACAGATACAAGTCTATCAAATGTCTTGACGACTGTCAAGAGTTATTTGATCATGGAGACTTAAGGAGGAAGGCCCAGCAACCCGGATGGTTCAGAGACAGAATACACCGCGTCAGAGTTAGGATACTGCGTGGGGGCCAATAGAATGAGAAGACTCGAGTGGCGTAGAGAGAATACCTTCGAAGGCTGGGCCTGTAGCGAATGCGGATGGGTCTACCCCAACCCGAGCCTCGAACGCGCGACCAAAGACCACGATCGACTTATGAAGCAAAAGTTCGATGAGCACGTGTGTTCTGAGCATCCTCGAATAGTCGGGAGACGTGCCGACAAATCGTAATCAAGCTGTGGGAGGAGCAAGCCATGGGCAGCCGAGACAAGCGAGGTCGAGAGAAGAGGAAGCCAAAGAAAACGCAACCCAAACCGGTCAGCAGGCCAGTGAGACCGGCGACAGAAGAGAAACCGGTGGCGCCTCCACCACCGCCGCGAACCTTTGAAGGGACATCGTAGATGGGAAGGCTCTTGGCAGCCGCATTCCACCAAGCCGTCTCGGTTCAGAGGCTCGAGGCGCTTTTCCGTTCGGACTGGAACAGCCTCTTCGCAGGCACAACCGCCGCACACTGCCCGAAGTGTCACGGTCAGTTCGCCGTATTCTTTCAGAGTTCGGACGACCCGAAAAATCTGGAGTACATGAACACCCTTAAGGACCTGATTGCGGAAGACTGTCGCAACGGAAAGCACTCGCTGGAATTTAGGCTCACTAGCAATTGATTCTGCTCCAAAAAAAACGCCCCGGCTGCAACCGGGGCGAGAGGATTACGTCTTGAGAGATCACCACAAGGATAGCGCCTCCCCGAGCGCGCCGACAAGCGGAAAGCCGGAAACGGGCGCCGAATCGAAGGTAAATGATCCCCTTTGGTCTGCGTATTTGGAGGGCGACAGACGAACCCAAGAGGAACTAAGCACCGCCGAGCGGCAAATCAGATATCTAATGCAAGGCGTAGTGCGTTGGCTTCTGGATAATCCCTCCACGGAAGAGAACGCGCATGTCTTTGAACTGCAAGCACGGCTTGCTGAACTCGACAGCATTATCGCGCGTCGGGCGAAACGGAGTCATTCACCAGAAGATGGCCCGCAATGGTCGGCAACCGTGGCTCAGGTGCGCTCATTGCTAAAGAAAACCAATATTGGGGGCGAAGAGTTGGCGGACCAGCTGCCAAAGAAATTGTTCGGTAGCGACCAAACAGAGTCGGCGTCACGTCCTGACCGAGCCAGCAGAGTAGCCAAGAAGCTGGAAGAGCCGAAGGGTAATCCAACGATGACGGTCAATGAAGCGGCTCACGCATTCGGCAAGTCAAAAGCCACGATCTACCGATGGATTGAGGAAGGAAAGTTGGACAAGTCTGGTGCGCCAGGCAGAGTCCTCACAGAATCGGTTATGCGCCGACTAAAGCCGCCCTCCGAGCAGTAGAAATTTTCTCAAATCGTCTCATCCAGAGTCATCGCTTCGATATGACCGGCAGTATTGTTTCTCGTGAACGGAAGTTCACAGGAGCAAACATTGCAAAATACCGGCCAACCGCACTTACTTGATCCCTCCGCTACCGCTGAATTTCTAGGGCTTGCTGGCCCAGGCGTGCTCGCCGTGTGGCGATGCACGAAGCGGTACGACCTACCTTACATCCGCGTGGGCTCGAAAATCATGTACGACATGAATGACCTCGTGGCTTTCATCGAATCGCGCAAGGTGCGCCAGGAACCTCAACCGCCCACGCGCATGGTTGCGCCGGCCTTGGCCCACGCCAGCACATAAACGGATTCGAACACACCCAGCCGCGCACGCCATGCGCTGCCGGGTGAATTTCTTAGAAGGGAAAAACGGAGCAGACAATGGAAGATATACAGGAAGTTGCCGTAGACAGTCAAGCCGCACATCCACCAGAAAACTCAGGCGAGATTCATGCGACGCGAAGAGTCGGTCGGGAGATCGTGTACAGCGCCTCCCTCTCGGCCCGATATTTTCACGGACCGCGACCAGGGCGGAATTTTCCGATCTGGGATGACAACGAAGATTGGGCGCGGCGAGTAGCTGAAGTCGGAGCGCTTTGATGAATGGGCGGCGTTTGACCTGAGGATCGTGGCGCCGCCCGGGCCGGCTTGTGAGTTATCGATGAGCAACACTATCTCACTGACGCAAATAGAGCAAGCGCCAGACTGGAAGCAGCGCGCAGCAAGTTACCGAATGAACGTCTTGCGCTTTTTCGCGGAACAACTAGGCAAGCGCATCACAGCCAACGAATTTCGAGCTAGGCCAGAGGTATTCGGTTATGCCTTCCGCAACCGAATTTCGGAGCTGGCAACGATGGGCTGTGTTTTTAAGGACGCCACGCGCAACAAGAACGGCACTTGGAAACTAGGCACATGGGAGGATGGCGATTACGGCTACACGCTAATACACTGCCCCGAAAAACTCGGGTCTCTTCCTGATTACTGCGCGCAAAAGGAAATCCCCTGGGACAAGCGCCCCAGGGTTACCGGCTTGGAATTATTCGACGCGACGGTGCGCCGGTGATCGTGTACCGCATATTCCGTCGCGACACCAAGGGAAAATTACGGCCCGTCCGCGGTTTGCTCTATGCCCACCGCACAAGCGCTCTGCGGGCCATTAAGCAGGATTCGTCGGCGACTCCGAGTCGTCGCTGTGCGCTCACGAAACACAGGTCTGGTACCGTCACTCCTGGCGCGAACACGCAGCTCGCGCGAATGAAGGGCGAGTGCATGCAGTGGGTTATCTCGGAAGCATTCGGCGTGGCATGGTCTATCGTCGTTGATTGGATCGTAGCACACGTTCGAGTGCTTCCGAGTAGGTCCACCGCATTGCTCAGGCTGTGCGCTGATCTCACAAAGCGTGCAGTGGTGGGCTATTCCTTTCTCTGCAGGAAGAAAAGACACGCTGAATCCGGTGACTGGCTCGGTCACGCCCAGAGACCAGAGTGTGCAGGTGTGTCGCGTGGAGTTACTGCGTGCCGTTTGGCTGGAACCGAGTAGGGGCAAAGTTAAAACACGACTTTGTGATTTGCTTAGCCCCACCCCAACGGCAAAAGCGGAAGAAAAACCCTCTGGGTGAGGGAAGTTGGGCGTTTGTTCAAAGCGAGGCATGAAAGTTTTTTTCACATGAGCCACAAGGCAGAGGATACGGCAAACCAAAATTCTCTTAGCTTTCGAGCCTGGTGGTATCGCGCCGCTCGAACCTGAGAAGTTTGCCCGAGTGCGGGAGCACGTGCTGAGCATCTTAGGCCGGGCGATGGAGAACAAGGAAGAGAAGCGCAAACGGAAGTGGGCCGGGTTCGAACGCGCCAGGAAGGAAGCGACTCTATGATGCTGACGCGAGAACAGAGTTACCGCCTACTGAAAGACCATGGCTGCTATGTGATTGAGGCGTGCGACAAGTGCGGGCAGCTTCTCGGGGCAGTGCGCTTCACGCGGCGCGGCGACGCCGACGTCTGGTGCTCGCGGGAATGCCGCGGCGATCATAAGCAGGAATCAATCCAGCGCGGAGGCCGCCCGAGGCGCTTTGAAACCGATGCCGATCGGCAACGCGCCTACCGCAAACGCATCACGGTCCCAAGAGGTGAAGAAAAAGAGGAGAAGCAGCTCCAGGTAAAGCTGCTCCCTGTGGTCGGTATGAAGTGGGTTACTGGTATAGATGCGCGCGAGCGAAATAAGTTTAAGTTAATTAGGACCGTTACGAAACCCCCTTGTAGCTTGGCAGAAACAAAGGACTTGCGGGAGCAAGAATGGCCTCTCTCGACTACCCCCTTACCGGGCCTGCTTTCGCCCTGCAAACAGCCGTCTGGCGAACGCGGGGTGGGATAACATGCAGCGCCAGATAATAGAACGGGCGTTGGAGATTTCGCGGAAGCGTCGAGGGTACCTCGAGGCGATGCGGAAAGCGATCCTTTTGGGCGACAAGGATTCTGTGTTTGAGTTGGCACGGAAGTTGACAGGACTGAGGGATGAAGAGCGTCATCGAACTGATACGCGTCTCAACTGAGCAGCAGGCTGGCGAAGACCGCGCGGGCATTCCCGCCCAGCGCGAGATCAACCGCCGAACCGCTCGCGCGTATGGGCTCACCATCGTCAAGAGCATTGAAATCATCGACGTCTCGGGAACCGCCGTTCTCAGTTCTCCGCAGATGCAGGAACTCTTGCGCCTCATGGAAGCGCCGGAGATCCATGGCGTCGTGACCAAGGAATTTAGCCGATTGATGCGGCCGGAGAAATTCACCGACTACGCCCTGCTCCAGCAGTTCATCGATACCCGGACGGTTCTCTATTTGCCTGACGGCCCGATTGACCTGGCATCCAAGAGCGGGCGACTCCTGGGAACGATTCGCGCGGCTCTTGCTGGCATGGAGCGAGGCGAAATCATCGAGCGGATGAACGACGCCAAGGAGTCCATGCGGCGGGCCGGCAAGCACCCGGGCGGCGAATCCAGTTTGCCGTACGGTGTTGCTTATTCTCCGAAGGCAGGATGGTCTTACACGGCGGACGTGGAGAAAGTGCGGACGGCGTTTCGCCTTTTCCTTTCGGGTGAGACGAGCTACACGGTTCTTTCGCAACGGTTGAATATTCCAAGGACCAATGTGCGCTTCATCCTCGAAAATCCCATCTATACCGGCTGGCGGGTCTATCGAGAAAAGCGTGATCCTTCCGTCGTCGGGTATGTGAGCAGACCCGGAGGCCGCCAAGGCTATCGCCGGAAAATCGAACGTGCGCCGGAGGAAGTGATTCGTGTCCAGGTACTCGATCCGATCGTGAGCGAGGCGGACTTCAACCGCGTCCAGCACATGATCAGCCTCAAGAAAGAGAAACACTGGCGCTCTTACGCCGAAGCGCCCAATCGCTACACCTACCACGGATTCCTGACCTGTGGCGATTGCGCGAGCCTGCTCTATACGCACACAGCCAAGGACGAGTATTACGTCTGCAAGTCGCGAAATACCCGTGAGGCCAGGCTTCGCGCAACCCGCGGTTTGGTTCCCTGCTCGAATCCCTACATGTTGCGAAAGAAGCTGGAGCCTAAGATCGATTTCTTGCTCGGCGAGAAGTTGCGCGAGCCTGACTTCCTCTCGCGCGCGGTAGATGAGCTCAATGCCGGGATTCGAAGCTCCGTTAGCGCTGCAGCCACGGAGAGGACCACCATCAGTAAGAAATTGGCGAACCTCGAAGCCAAGAGGCAGCGGATACTTGAAGCATTTTTCGACGGAACCATTGACAAGCAGGAGCGTGACAGCCGGGTTGCTCGCCTCGATAGGGAGCTTTCTTCTTTCCGCCAAATCCTGCTCGATTCCACGCCGGCGGTACTAGACCTCCGGAGCGAAGCAGACTTCGAGGAGATTCTCGAGCCCTTCGCGGAATGGGAGTTCTTGGAGCGCGAGGACAAGCGTGCTTTACTCGCAGTGCTGTGTCCGGAGATTCGAGTTGAGCGATACGTCGTTAAGTCATTGATGTTAAACTTGGTTGCGGAAGGTTGTAACGAAGTCAGCCAAAATCCAGCGGCTGGCGCATCACCTCCAGAACATTGCGTTGAAATTCCGGCAGCTCATCCAGGAACAGCACGCCGTTGTGTCCCAGCGATACCTCTCCCGGACGCGGCACCGCGCCGCCTCCGATCAATCCCGCGTCACTGATGGTATGGTGCGGCGAGCGAAACGGCCGCGTGCCCACCAGCCCCCGGCTGTCCTCGAGCACCCCCGCGACGCTGTGGATACGCGTCGTTTCGATCGCTTCGTCCAGCGACATCGGCGGCAGGATCGTCGGAATTCGCTTGGCCAGCATCGTCTTGCCCGCCCCCGGCGGCCCGATGAACAGAATGTTGTGCCCGCCCGCGCACGCTACTTCCAAGGCGCGCTTCGCCGCCTGCTGCCCGTGAACGTCCTTCAGGTCCACGGCGTACTGCGCGGCCTCGGAAAGCAACAACCGCGCATCCACGGTCACCGGCCGGAACGATTCCGGCGCGTTCACCAGATCCACCGCCTGCGGCAACGACTTCAGCGCAAACACCTCCACGCCTTCCACTACCGCCGCCTCTCGCGCGTTCGCTTCCGGCACCGCGATCGCCTTCAACCCGCACTCCCGCGCCGCCAGGGCCGCCGACAATGCTCCGCGCACCGACCGCACGCTCCCGTCCAGCGACAATTCGCCCAGGAACATACACTGGTCCAGCGGCTTGCCGAAAAAATGTCCCATGCATCCCACCAACCCCAGGGCCATCGGCAGATCGAACGCCGAGCCTTCCTTGCGGACGTCGGCGGGCGCCAAATTGATCGTCACGCCTTGCCCGTGCGGAAACTCGAAGCCGCAATTGCGTAGCGCGGACTTAATGCGCTCGCGGCTTTCCTTCACCGCGTTGTCGGGCAGGCCCACCACGTTGAAGTCCTGCATGCGCGCCGAGCCCACGTCGACCTCGACTTGGACCACGTATGCGTCGATGCCGTAAACCGAAGCACTCTGTGTTTTGAAGAGCATTTAGGAGCAGCGGAAAAACACCGGCAGTAGCATAAACTAAATAGGTACTATAAGCTAGTGATAACAAGAAACGCTCTTCTGCGCAGGACTCGGGTCACCCGGCGTCAACCGCGCCAAACCGCGTGCTGCGGCGGAGCTAACACACCTTGCAGATCTTAGTAACCAACTGGGTAATAGAGGGGCCGCGTAAACCCATCTAGAAAACTACGAAACGAATCACCTTAACTATATATAGACTCAACACTTTACGAAAACTTGGGGGAGGGGTAAGGGCCGTCCTTCTAGGATCTTGCCGTTACTTGAGGTAGGTCCGGCGCAAATACTCCGCCGTTCCCCGCTCAATATTTGCATAGTTGGTCTGCAACGCCGAACCTAGCGCCGGCTCGATCGCGGCACCCGCGGCGAGATTATCCAGCAGCCGCTCCACGCCCCACATCCCCGAATTCGCGACGATGAACTCCACCGCCGCCAGCGACCACGCATACGCAATGCCCGCTTGCGGACCAGAAAACTCCGCCCACGAACCTTCCAGGGCCTTCAGTGGCGGATTCTGCCGGTGCTCGTACGCCGCCACCAGCGGCTGCGCCGCGGCATCGCTCCGCCGTCCTTCCATCCACTGCGCCAGGCCCTCATGCAGCCATTGCGGACAATGCCCCTGGGTCATCTGCCGCACGAAGCTGTGCGTCAGCTCGTGCTTCAATATGTGCGACAGTTGGTCGGAAACCGACGTCAAGCCCTGAACCGGCACGCGAATCCGCCCATCGTTCCACGCTCCCGCCCAGCTCGGCGCGCGCGTGATATCGCGAAAGTTCTGCTGCGTATACAGCACCACCGCAACCGGCTCTTGCGGTGCGAAGCGCAGTTCGGATTGGATGCTGCGGAAATCGTCCTCCAGCGCGCTCAGAATCTCCGCCGCGAGTTGCGGCGTCGCCGACCCTTCATAGTGGAGCGTGAAGTGACTCGTTTGCCCGCTGCGAAAGCCGCTTTCCGCTTCTTTGTCGGTCTCGGCTTTTTCCAGCAATTTCGCTACGTCGGGGTCGGGCTCGATCTGCTGCGCGATGTTCCACTGTTCGACGGCTTCGTCCAGCCGGTCCAGCCCGTAGTACGCCCAGCCGGACAGCCGGGCCACGATAACGGACTTCGGCGCCACCGTTCGCGCGCGATCCAAGTATTCCACCGCTGCGGAAAACTCGCTGCGATACAGATGCACGTACGCCAAACGTACCAGGCTCGCGACCCGCAGATCGGGTTGCTTGGACGCAAATCCCAGCGCGGACTGGTATTGTTCGATCGCTTCGTCGTTGCTGTTTCGGGAAAGCTCGAAATTCCCCGCCGCGTAGTGGGCCAGCGCGGCGCGTCTCATCGCCGCGGCGGAGCCGCTCCGCGACGCTGCGTCCAATTCCGCAAGTTTCGTGACGTCGATCGCTCCCTCGCTGACCACGAGGTTGGCAATTTCATCGTATCCGCCCGTCGATCGCGGCGGTGGAGGCGCCAGCGACAAATTGTTCACCGCCTGTCTCGAAGTTCCGAGCCCGGTCGCGGGCTGGCCCGCTGCGGCGGGCTGACGAGCAGCCGCTTGCGCTTCCCTACGGTCCAGTCCCGCGCATTGCACGAAACCGACTTCCGCCTTCTGCGACGCCTGCCCGCCGGGGCGGGCCAGTTTTATCCGGCACCATTTCTCGGCCGAAGTCTTGAACTCGAAATCCACCACCACTTGGTCGCCCTTTTTCAGCGAACTCACCACCGTACTGGAGCTGCGCATTTCCGAGTACACCACCAGCGCGTCGGTCTTGACGGTTGCATTGGGAGCAGTCGAAAGACTCTGCGCCGGACTGGGGCCGTTCCACGAAGCTAGCCACAAGAGCGCCGAACACATGCGTCTCGCCGCCCAGCCGATCTTCTGACCCGTCAAGGCAAAACCTCCGACCACGCAGATCCGCCGAACCCATCTCGCAGGCCGCCAACCATCTGCCTTTTTCGCCCAAGGTTATCCGCGAGTTATCCTCTTGGCCACTCGATGGGTGACGGCAGTGCTATCATACGCGGCAAATCCGAGCTCGGAGCGACTCAAATGGCCGACGAAGTCGATAACCCAAGTGCGCAGTTTCTTGAGCGCAAACTAGCGACCATTCTTTCCGCTGATGTTGCCTCATTCAGCCGTCTGATGGGCGAGGATGAAGAGCAGACGCTGAAGACATTTCGAGGTCACAAGCAAGTATTCGAGTCCCTGGTGGCCATGCACCGCGGACGCATTTTCAATACCGCCGGGGATGCCATCCTGGCGGAGTTCGGTAGCGCCGTGGAAGCGGTGCGCTGCGCCACCGACATCCAGGCTGCCTTGCGCACCCGCAACGATCAGTTGCCGCCCTCCCGTCAGGTGAAATTCCGAATCGGGATCAACCTGGGTGACGTCATGGTGCAGGGCCAGGACCTTCTGGGGGATGGCGTCAACGTCGCCGCCCGGTTGCAGACGGCTGCCGAGCCCGGAGGAGTCTGCATTTCCGGGAGCGTTCACGACCAGATACGCAACAAACTGTCTCTTTCGTTCCTGTCCCTCGGCGAAATGAATTTCAAGAACATCCAGCAGCCGGTCCGAACGTTCTCCATCACGGAAGCCGAGGGCGGAGGCGCTCTTCCTTCTCCCAAGCCTAGTAGGCCCAAGAGCAGCTCGGTAAAATGGATCGCTGCAGCTGTCCTGCTGCTCCTGGCCGGCGGCGCCTATTGGGCCTATACCGTCAATGAGCGGAGCAAAGCAGAGCATGCGCGCGCGAGCGCTGCCGCGGCCCAGCCCGAAGTGAAACCACCGCCCACACCAGCTCAGCCAGCCAGGGAGCCAGCGGCCAAGAAAGCAGAGGCGCACCGCCAACCCGCCCCACACGAGCTCAAACCGCGGACCGCGGACCGGTACACGGGGGTGTACTCCGGGGCCATCTGTTACGGCAAGACCCCGGAACTGGAGGAGCGGTGCTACGACGCCAGGGGAACCATTACCGGAAGCAAGATGTACGGCCAATGGGTGGTGGGCCACGAGAAGAAAGCCGCCCTGCTCCTGACAGGCGATGTTGCCCTGTCCGGAGACGTCGACATCAAGATTGAGCTGCACGACAAAACGCCCGATGGCATGCGAACCGGCACCATCACTCTCACTGGTACAATTCGCAACGGCACGATCAACGCGAGTGGCAGCTTCCGGGGGGGGCGCCCGGCAACCATTAACTGGCACAAGAATTCCGATGCCTCTCAGTAATACTCGTGGGAGCAACCCCGGAACTTTGCGCCTGACTGGCGGTGCGCAGTCTGCAGGCTTCAAACAGCCGGCCTCCGGAGACCGAGAACGCGGGATTATCTCTGCGTGGAAGTGCGTCGCCATAGAACTTTTTCGCTTGTCGCGGCAACCCTCTTGGCGTAGTTTCTCGGCATGCGAGTGGAGACTGTCGGCGAAATCGCCAGCCTCAAAGACAGGTTCCTGCCCGGCCGAAGCGCGTCCTTTAGAAAGGCCGGCGAGAGCCAGGCGCTCGCAAATTTTCGCGCCGCGCTCACCGGCAAAGACTCTTTTTTCCAGCTGCAAGACTTCATCGTGGGATTCCCCGGACAGTCAGGTGATGTGCACGGAGCTTGCACCGGTCAGTTTGTAATTGTCTTCCGGCGTCTCGATCTAAGTGCCAACCCCACGCTGTATTCCATTCTGGCGCAAACCCTTCAGGAGCTCCTGAAAAATGCGAGTGCTTCCGATGCGCTCTTTGCGACGCTGTGCGTGACGCGACCGGCAACCGCAGCGGCACATGCGCCGGAGCTCTCTCTAGTCTTGCAATTGGAAGCGATTGGAAGCACGCCAGAGCAGGCAGAGGTGCGTTGGGCCTCAGGACTCGTGCATGTTCAGGATGCGCTTCTCGCTGCGTCGCACCTGTTGAGGCAGCACCTTGCGAAGACCGGTGTGTGAAATCGGTGTTCCACCCGGCTCAGGACACGGCCTGACGCACGGCGAGTGCTCGCTCGGACACTTCATCGGTTTATCGGAAACCTACCCTTTGCCCGCACGCCGCTTCCCTTTACACATACGCCAGCGCCACGTATATTGGCCTCATCGGACGCAGTCACTCCACCCCGCGTGAGGTTATCCAATGATCGGCTGGGTCATTCTAGGTGTCCTCGTACTGATCGTCATTTTCCTGATCAGCATGTACAACGGCTTGGTGCGCCTCAAGGTCACTTGCGACAACGCCTGGGCCGACATCGACGTGCAACTCAAGCGCCGCTACGACCTCATCCCCAATCTCGTGGAAACAGTAAAGGGCTACGCCGCCCACGAAAAGGGCACCCTGGAAGCCGTAATCAACGCCCGCAACCGGGCCATGAGCGCCACGGGCCCCGGCGACAAGGCCCAGGCGGAAAACATGCTCTCCGGCGCGCTGAAGAGCCTCTTCGCTCTCTCCGAAGCCTATCCCCAGCTGCGCGCCATCGAGAGTTTCACCTCGTTGCAGAATTCGCTCACCCAGATCGAAGACACCGTGCAGAACGCCCGCCGGTATTACAACGCCGTCGTTCGCGATCTCAATACCAAGATTCAGCAATTTCCCACCAACATCTTTGCCAACATGCTGGGCTTCAAGGCGCGTGAATTCTTCGAGGTTGCCGCTCCCGCCGAGCGCGAAGCCCCCAAAGTCAGCTTCAGCACGCCTGCTGCGCCCACAGCGTAAGCGCCGGGCGCGACCCGTACCATGCCTCTCGGCCACATTTCGCGCCGTTGCCTGCTCGCCGCCGTACTCATCGCCGCTTTGTTCTTTCCATCCGCCTCGGCGCTCACCACACGCGAACAGCGCCTTGAGAACTTCCACTCGGAAGCCGTCGTCCTGCCGGACGGCTCGATCGACGTCACCGAGAGCATCCAGATACATTTCTTCGGCGGCCCCTGGCATGGCCTGTATCGCTCGATTCCCGTCGAGTACGTCACGCCCCAGGGCTTCAACTATTCGCTCTTCCTAAGCGTGAAGCGCATCACCGATGCCGGCGGCCGCTCCCTCAAATTCGAGAGCAGCCGCGAGCGCCACTACCGCAAGCTGAAGATTTACATCCCTGACGCCGACAATTCCGTCCAAACCATCTCGATCGAGTACACCGTTTCCGACGCCCTCCGCTTTTTCGACGACCACGACGAGCTCTACTGGAACGTCACCGGCGACGAGTGGGACATTCCCATCCACGCCGCCAGTGCCCGCATCGTCCTCCCCGAAGGCACCACGAACATTCGCGCCAATCCCTTCACCGGCGCCTATCGTTCGCGCGCGCAGGATGCCGACGTGGAAATCGCCGGCAACGGCGTCGAAGTTCACACCCGCGAGCCGCTGCGTCTGCACGAAGGCCTGACCATCGCGGTGGCGTTCGACAAGGGCTTCGTGCACGAGCCCACCGCTTTCGACAAAGTCTCGCTCTTCCTCCGCGGCAATTGGCCGCTGTTTCTGCCGATCCTCACCTTCTTCGTCATGTTCTACGTCTGGTGGACGCGTGGACGCGATCCGCGCCTGCGGCCGATCGCCGCGCAATACGAGCCGCCCGATCAGCTCACCCCAGGCGAAGCGGGCACTTTGGTGGACGAATCCGCCGACATGCGCGACATCACCGCTTCCATCGTCGATCTCGCCGTCCGCGGCTACATCGTGATCGAGGAACACACCAAAGAGCGCATGATGGGCCTCATGCACGACAAGGACTACAACTTCATCGTGCATAAAGATCGCTCCGAATGGGCCAAGCTGAAGCCCCACGAGCAAGTCTTGCTGGGCGGCCTGTTTTCCGCGGGCACTGTGGGCGAGTCGGTTTCCATGTCCAGCCTCGAGAACCATTTCTACAGGAATTTACCGGACGTCAAGAATCGCATCTTCGAGTCGCTCGTAACCCATGGCTACTACAAGCGCCGCCCGGACTCGGTGCGCTCTTCGTACATCGGCATGGGAATCGTCATCGGGATCATTGTGATCTGGGGCGGCGTGTCGCTGGCGTCGCGCATGGGCGAAGCGCCCGCTGCTTTCGTCATCGCCGGAATTCTTACCGGTGCCATCATTTGCGGTTTCGGCTGGTTCATGCCCGCGCACACCGAACAAGGCACTCGCGCGCTCGAAGGCGTTCTCGGCTTCGAGGACTTCCTCGTCCACGTCGAGTCCGACCGCTTCAACAAAATGATCAAGACGCCTGAAATGTTCGAGAAGTTCTTGCCCTTCGCCATGGCCCTCGGCGTCGAGAAGAACTGGAGCAAAGCCTTCCAGGGAATCCTGAAGGAGCCCCCCAACTGGTATCGCGGATCCTCTTTCGGACCTAATTTCTACGCCATGAGCTTTGTCAACGACCTCGGTAACATGTCCAGCCGCGTCAGCAGTGTCATGACCTCCGCTCCGCGCAGTTCCGGCGGCTCCGGCTTTGGCGGAGGTGGTGGAGGAGGCGGTTTCTCCGGCGGTGGCTTCGGCGGCGGTGGCGGCGGCGGCTTCTAGCAGCGTCGAAGGAATCGCAATTCCCTGGACAATGCCCAGCAGCGAACATGGAAGCCCGGGCAAGAGGAGATTTCCAATGAGCCAGTCCTCGGAGAGCGCCAAAAATCCGAAGACCGCTATAGCCCCAATGCTCTCGGTTCGAGGAGGGGTGAAGGCGATTGAGTTCTACAAGGCGGCGTTCGGAGCTGGAGAGTTGTTCCGCGTTGACAGCGAGAGCGGAGCGGTGGTCGCCCGGCTTTCCGTGGGAGCAGCCGAATTCTGGGTCGCTGACGAATCTCCGGAGCACCAAAACTTCAGCCCCGAGTCACTCGGCGGCGGTTCGGTGCGGATGGTGATGATCGTGGAAGATCCGGATGCCGCTTTCGAGCGGGCCGTGGCAGCAGGAGCCACCGTGGTTTGGTCCGTCAGCAACCAGTATGGTTGGCGCTTAGGACGAATCGTCGATCCGTTCGGACACCACTGGGAAATCGGCAAGCCGTTGTCAGAAGGCTCCTGAGTGCTAGATGCGACCGTCGAAGCGCCGGACCGCGGCAGCACTCCCTAACCCGGCTTCTCCGTCCCGCCAAAGCCGTAGGAATTCAGCACGTCCGGCAAGGTCACCACGCCTTCCAGCTTGTGCACATCTGCCCGGCTGACCACCGGCAGCACATCCAGATGCGTAGCCCCCATTCGCTCCAGCGCCACGGCCAGCGGATGGTCCACATGCAAGTGCGGAAAGTCCTGACCGTCTACAAGCTCGGCGAGGGTTCGATTCCCCTCGCCATCCGCGAGCGCCTTCTGCAGCATGCCGTAGCTGACCATGCCAACTAGGCCCTTCGCATTCGCCACCGGCCAGGCGTGAAACGCGCTGCCTTTCACCTTTTCCGCCGCTTCCTGCACGCTCAACGAAACGTCAAGGACTTCCGTCGCCGGCCGAATCGCCCGGATCACCTGACGCTGCCCCTCTTGCGATCTCGATTCCGCACTCGGCAAATGAATGCCGTCCTGCTGCGCCAGCACCTCATAGATGGGCTGCCGCTGGAACCGGGACGAAATAAACAAGCTGACCAGGTTGGAGATCATCAACGGAACGATGACCGCGTAATCCCGCGTGGTTTCGAAGATCATCATCACCGAGGTCATCGGCGCACGCACGATTCCCGCAAACGCCGCGCCCATACCCACCAGCGCGTACGCTCCGGGGTCCGCGACGTGGCTCGGTGACACGTTGTGGGCCACGGTGCCGACGATTCCACCGAGCATGGCGCCCAGAAACAAGCTGGGCCCGAAAATGCCCCCCGCGTTTCCGGACGCGTAGCTGGTCGCCACCGCAACGAGCTTGAGGATCAGCAGGAGCACCATAAGCCTCAACGCCATTCCGCCATTCAGCGCGTCGCCCACGTACTTGTAACCCACGCCCATGGTTTGCGGCACGAACCAGCCCATGATTCCCACCATCAACCCGCCTGCTACCGGCTGGAACCACCTTGTGCTTTGCGGAAAGCGCAGGAACCTCTCTCGCATCTTGAGCAGCAGCTTTGTAAACACCACCGACACCAGGCCGCCGAGCACCCCCAAAATGGCGTACACGCCGAATTCCACCGGACTAACCAATTGGTATTGCGGAACCTTGAACAGCGGATTGTTTCCCAGGAGCAGGCGCAGCATCGCCCAGGACGTTGCCGATGCCAGCACCACCGATCCAAGCACCGGCGCATGCAGATCGCCTACAACTTCTTCCAGCGCGAACAATACGGCGGCCAGCGGCGTGTTAAACGCTGCGGCTACCGCCGCGGCCGCGCCCACCGGCACCAGCGCTTTGACCTTCTCCGGGCTCAGGCCCAGCGTTCGGCCGAGCACCGACGCCAGCCCCGCCCCCACTTGGACGGCCGGACCCTCGCGTCCCAGCGGAATTCCGCTTGCCAGCGTTGCCGAAGTGCAGAAAAACTTCCCGAACACGGTGGCCAGCGAAATGTAGCCGCCGCGTGCGTACAGCGCCGCCTTGGTTTGCGGCACGCCGCTGCCGCGCGAATCCGGAAAATACTTGAACAGCAGATACCCTATGCCTAGCGAGCCTGCCACCGGCACCAGCAACCGCCGCCACGCTGCGTCACCCGTGGGATGAATGCGCGCGCCAAAATGCTCGGTCAACACGATGAACGCAACAACCGTGGCGCCCACCAGTGCGCCGATCAGCAGCGTCAAGACCAGGAAGACTTGCTCTTCGCGGCGTCGCAGGAATCCGGCCCACTGCAGCGACAGCGCTTCCCACCATTGCGTGTGCTCGGCGGCTCGTGGTTTTCCCGGGTTCTCCGCCGCATCTTTTTTCGAAGGATCACCCACGACTGCCACGCATTCGCTTTGTTGCTCCCTTTTTTGTGTGATTGCTGCTTTTTAATTTGCCCGCCCGCTGCAGCAATTGAACGATGGCGCGCACCAGTTGATGGCCGTGCGAACGCAGCTCGTCGATGCGCTGCTGGGCTACTTCCTCGAGGACGCGCTCGCCGCGCGGCAGCAGCGACACCAGCACGCGCCGGCGGTCATCGCGGCCGCGGCTCCGCCGCACGTAGCCGTGCATCTCTAATCGATCGATCAGCTCCACAACGCTGTGATGCTTCAGCGCCAGCCGCTCCGCCAGCGCCCGGATGGTCGCTTCTTGGCCCTCGCGAAGGCCGCGAATCATCAGTAGGAGCAGATATTGCTGCGGTTCGAGCCCCGCGGCGTGCGCCACCACGTCGCCTTCGCGCAAGAAGTGGCGAATGCGGTAGCGAAGTTCCGCGAGAGCCCGGTATTCTTCGTTGGTGATCTCCACCGCCATGCAATAAGTATATCGTGTTGCGATACACCTGGCCAACCTCGCTTTCCGCGGCATTCCAAGTAATAATCCCCGTGATCTCCTGCATCGGCACGGCATGGTGCCCACGAATGAATCGAACGCGAGGATTCCGGAGTTTTCCGTTAATCGGCGTGGCGCTGGCGTCGCTTCTCATCGGCTTCTGCCAGAGTGGCTGCGGCGCGACACAAGGCCGGAACCCGGAGCCCTCTTCTTCCGCGGTGGCTACGTCCCAGAACAAGAAGGAGCAAGTCCCGGTATTCGGTGCGAAGGTCGTCAAGGCGTATCCGCACGATCCGAAAGCCTTCACGCAAGGGTTGGAGTATTTCGACGGACATCTCTACGAGAGCACCGGGCAGCTGGGCGAATCGAGTCTCCGCGAGGAGGTACTAGAGACCGGCCAAGTACTTCGGCGCGTCAGCCTTCCGGCGCAGTATTTTGGCGAAGGCTTGACGATTTTCCACGGGAAGATCTATCAGCTGACTTGGCTGTCCAAGATTGGATTCGTCTACGACCTGCAGACGTTTCGGAAAAATGGCGAATTTCACTACCAGTCCGAAGGCTGGGGACTCACTCACGACGACGCGTCGCTGATCCTGAGCGACGGAACGAACAAGCTTCAGTTCATCGATCCGGTTTCGTTCGCGGCCACAAAAACGATCGAAGTGTACGCGGGAAACGAAGCAGTCACGAACTTGAACGAGTTGGAATACATCAAAGGCGAGATTTTCTCGAACATCTGGCACGCCTCGCGCCTCGCGCGCATCGATCCGCAGACAGGGCGAGTCTTGTCATGGATCGACCTGACGCCACTGGTAACGAGGGAGCAGCACGACTCCGAAGACGTCCTGAATGGGATTGCCTATGACCCGAACCGCGGCAGGCTGTTTGTCACCGGCAAGCGTTGGTCGGAAATCATCGAGATCGAGGTGGAAGACAAACTGCGCTAGACGGCAATGCGAAGATTCTCGGCGCGGTGTTACTTGCAGGCCTGGTGTTTTCGTGTGGTGGGGCGACCGGAAAGGCGGCGGCTAGCCGCCGCACTCCACGTTACAGCGGCTTGCGGAACACTTTCGACGTTTTGAAGTGCTCGAATCCTTGCCGCTCGTAGAAGGCATGCGCGCGCTCGCGAATGACGTTGGAGCGCACCAACATGCCGGTACACTTCTTCTTCCGCGCCCACCCTTCGCCAACATTCAGCAATTTCGATCCCGCGCCCGCACTTCTCTGCCCTTCGGCCACGATCAGGCCATCGATTTCGGCTAACAATGGAGATTCGAGCTGATAGACGACGCTGAGTTGCATCCAGCCAATCACGTCGCTGTTTTTCTCGGCGACCAGGACGATATCGTCCGCTGCGCGCATCACTCGATTCAGACGGACTTTCATATCATTCACGGTGGTCGGATATCCCAACTCACCTGCGAGCACGGCCAAGCGCGGCGCATCGCTGCTCCTGGCGCGGCGGATCTTGACCTCGGATTGCTTCGTGACGCTTGCCATGGCATCAAACCCGTTTTCGCCGCAGACGCTTTTGCACCGCGTCGCTTTTCAGTTCGCGCAAAGCGTCGGCCGCGATCCAGCGCGCCGCACGCGACCCACGCAGCCGAATCCGCTCCGCTGCCCGAATTGCCTGGCGATTCAGGCGCAGATTCCGCTTGCCGATATTCCGCAGCGCCCAGTTTACGGCCTTGCGCACAAAATTGCGTTCGTCATCCGACTCGCGCTCGATCGCACGCAAAAGCCGCGCAAAACGCGCATCGAGAGAGTCCTTATCCAAATAGCTAAGATACGCCATGAGCGAGAACGCCGCGCGTTTTACGAACTCCTCGGGCCGCCGGCTCCAAGCATCGGCCTTGCGCCACGCCGGCGCCGCAAACACATAGAGATAACGGCACGCCGTATCGACGACGTCCCAGGATTCGAAATCACCGGCCCAGCGATCCATTTGCTCAGAGGTTACTTTGTCCGGCTCTCCAACGAGCGTCGCCAGAATGCGCGCTTCGTGAATGCCGGAGGCCCACAGTTGCTCCGCAAGCGCGTGATCTTTGCCGATGTGCCGCGCGAACGCATGCAGAACGGGCGCGGAGATGCCATGCGCCTTCGGAACGTTCACGCCAAAGTACGCCATCTTTTCGCGGACTCGCGGGTCCGCGAGTGTTTCCAGCTCGCGCAGGACGTCAGCTTTCGTCCACATCTTTTCGGCGCAGCTAGAACGTTTTGTTCGAATCGAGGAGGATTGTGACCGGCCCTTCATTGACCAACTCCACGGACATCATCGTCTGAAAAACTCCGGTTGCCACGGTGACGCCAAGCCCGCGCAGCGCCGTATTGAACTCTTCGTACTGCGTTGCAGCCTGGTCCGGCGGCGCCGCGGTAAGAAAGCTCGGGCGGCGTTGCCCGCGGGCGTCGCCATACAAAGTAAATTGCGAGACTACTAGCGCGCCGCCTTTGACGTCCAGCAGCGACCGGTTCATTTTCCCCTGATCATCTTCAAAAATTCGCAGATTAGCGACTTTTTCCGCCATCGACGCGGCCACGGCGGAATTGTCGTCGCGTCCCACGCCGAGCAAAATCATGAGTCCGGCGCCGATCTCGCCGGTGACGCGGCCTTCGACGGTCACTCGCGCACGGCTCACTCGCTGCAAGACGGCTCGCATGGTTTTTTGGATCGATCCTCAAATCTAGAGCAATGACATCTTACGCCTGGGCGAAAGGGGCGCAGCCCGCCGCGGCGGGCGCCCCTACAAGGTAATTCGTGAACTCACGGCGGATGCTAGTCGGCGTGCTTCGACTTCGCTTTCCGAGGCAGCATTTCCGGGAGTTGCGCGACGTTGTAGCCAAACACCGCCAGCACCTGCGCGCCCTCGGTCAGATCGTCCCAGCGGACGCGATCGAGCGTGTCCGCCTGCGAGTGATGCGTCTTGTCGTAGTCCACGTTGTCCTGCACGCACCAGAAGGCAGGCACGCCCTCGTCATCAAAAGGCACGTGGTCGGAGCCGCCCTCGCTGCGCAGGCTGGGCTCGGCCAGCTCAACGCCCTTCGCCAGCGCCAGCGGATAGAGCGCGCGATCGATGGTCTCTCGCACGGCGTAGTTGGCCATCAAGCCGATAGTCAGAACTTTGCCGGTGCCGCTGTCGTGGACAAGGACTCCGGAAATCTTCCCGAGCTCGTCCCTATGCGCTTTCACATACGCGCGCGAGCCGTTGAGGCCCTGCTCTTCGCCCGTAAACAAAACGAAGCGAATCGTGCGCTTGGGCTTCACGCCGAGTTTTGTCAGCGCGCGAGCCGCTTCGAGCACGGCCATCGAGCCGGTACCGTTGTCGGTCGCGCCGGTCCCAAGATCCCAGGAGTCGAGATGCCCGCCGACGATCACAACCTCGTCGGGCTTTTCGGTGCCGCGAATCTCCGCGACGGTGTTGTAGACCTCCACGGGCTTTTCGCTGAACGTATTTTGAATGTTCAATTCCACTTCGACGGGGCCGCCCTCCAGCAAACGCGAAAGAAGCGCATGATTCTCGCGGGTGATCGATGCGGTCGGCACTTTGCCTTCTTTGTACTCGCGCGTGACTGCGGACATATTCAAGAGCCCATACCACTTGTCAGGCGCCATCAAGACCGCAGCTGCGCCTTCGTTTTCCAGAAACGCTCTCATTTCCCGCATGAGCTTGATGACCACCTCGAGATTCGGCTCTTCAGCCAGGGCCTTCGGCAGCGCAAGAGGAAGCGACATTTTGTCGAACGGCGTGAGCAAGGGATTTTCCGGAGGCACCAAGTCTCCGGGCGCACCGACCAGAACAATCGCACCCTTGAGCTTTCCTTTATATTGCTCGAGATCGGCGGCGCGTTCGGCCTTGATGGGAGTCACTTGCCCGCGGAGGGTTCCTTTTGTGGACGGCGACCAGCCGTAGGCCGCAAGCGTCAGCTGCTGCTCGGCGGGAGACACGATGCGCCCGCTGGCGGTGCCGCGATTCCAGGCTTTCTCAATGGTCCACGGCTCGAGATGCGCATTCGACAATCCCGCGGCCTTGAATTGCTCCTCGGTCCAGTGGCTGGCTTGAGAGAGCTTGCCCGAACCAGTCAACCTCGGTCCGACCCGATCCGCCAGGTACGTGAGGTTAGCCTTCAGCTCCGGCTGGTCGGCCTTCACCTGCTCCACAATTTTCGTATCCAGATCGGCAATCGGATCGGACTTCGGCGCTTCCTCCTTCTTCGCGTTCGGGCCCGGATTGTACGGCAGCGGCCGCCGCGGCAGCAGGCCCGGGAGCTGCGCGGTGTTGTAGGCCCACGCCGCCATCACCTGCGCGCCTTGATTCAATTCGTCTTTCCACACTTTGTCGAACGTGTCCGATTGACTGTGGTGCGTCAGCCGGTATTCGGCGAGGTCCTGGATGCAAAAGAATCCGGGCACGCCGGCGTCATCGAACGAAAGATGGTCGGTGCCGAAGGATCGCGCCATGCTCGGCTCGAGCAGCTTCAGCTCGTGCAGCGGCGCCAGCACCTGGTCGACGAGTTCGCGGTCTTGATAGTTGTCGTGAAGTCCCAGCTTCAACACCCTCCCGGTGCCAGTGTCATGCACCAAGACGCCGGAGATTTTTTCCAGCTCGTTTTGATGCGCCTTCACGTATTCCTCGGAGCCATAGAGGCCCTCTTCTTCTCCGGTGAACAGCACAAAGCGAATCGTGCGCTTCGGCTTGAGATTGAGCTTCGCGAGGGCGCGCGCCGCCTCCAGCACGGCCATCGATCCGGTTCCGTTGTCGGTCGAGCCCGTCCCCAAATCCCAGGAATCGAGATGCGCGCCGAGGATCACCATCTCATCGGGCTTTTCCGATCCGCGAAGGTCCGCAACGGTGTTGTAGACCTCCACGGGTTTGTCGCCCATTGTGTTCGTCATTTCGATTTCGACTTGCACCGGCCCATGCTTCAGCAACCGGAAAATCATCCGGTAGCCCTCGCCGGTAATAAACGCCGTGGGAATCACGCCGGGCGCGTATTTTTCCAAGCTGACGTCGGTCATGTTCAGCAGACCGTGCGGCTTGTTGGAGTCGCGCAGCACGGCCACGACGCCTTCCTCTTTGAAGAATTGCGTTCGTTCTTTCGCCGCTTGCAGGAACGCATCGTAGGGATCCTGGATCGGCGGCTCGCCGATTCGCGGCGGCGGCTGCAGCATAAGATGAATCTCCGCGTTGGGGTCCGGCGGCTTCGGCGGAGAGAGACTCGCGGGCTCCTGGTAGATCACGATCGCGCCCCTCAGCTTCCCATGAAACTTTGCGAACTCTTCCTTTGTCTTGGCGTCGAAGTACACGACCGGCCCTTGGACCGCGCCCGGCGTGCTCGGCGACCATCCCGCGGCCGCAATGGTCAGCGGATGCACCGCCGGACTGAGAATGCTCGCGCGCGCGGGGCCGCGGGTCCAGGAACGCGCAATCGTCCACGGCTCCAGATGCGCGTTGGTCAGGCCATACTTCTGGAACATGTCGCGCGTCCAGTCGCTGGCTTGTTTGAGTTGCGGCGAACCCGTCAGCCGCTGCCCGATACTGTCCGAGAGGTACTCGAGGTTCGCCATCGCCTCGCTATGTTCGTGGATTTCACCGAGAATCCGCGCATCCGCCGCCGCAAAGGGACTTTGGTCGTTCGGCGAAGGCCGCGCCGAGCGCGCGCCCGCTCCGATCAACACAAGCACACCAGCGAACACAAGTACCGCGGCTTGACGTGAGCTCATCCGTTCTCCCTTGAAGCGATGGTTGCCATCGTGAAATATCCGGCGCGAATGCGGAAGGGCTCATCCGGCGGCTTCGGCTGAAGCGCCGGCGTCACGCCGGGTGTCTTCGGCGCCGTGGTGTGCGCTGGCACCTCGGACAAAAATAGCTGCTGCGTCCCGCGACGATCGCGCGGCGAATCTGCGTTCCACAACGGTAGCAGCCTTTTCCCTCGCGGCCGTAGGCTCGATGGTGCCGCTGATATTCCCCCGGCTCGCCATCGGCGTCAAGAAAATCGGAGATCGACGAGCCGCGCAGCGCGATGGCCTTGCGCAAAATGTCCTGAAGTACTTTGCGCAGCGTTTCTGCTTGCCCCTTGTCGAGCTGCGCGCCGAGACGCGCGGGATGAATCTTGGCGCGCCACAGGCTTTCGTCCGCATAAATGTTGCCGACGCCGCGAAGCACGCTCTGGTCCAGCAGCAACGCCTTGATTCGCGCGCGGCGTTGACGGATTCGTGCGGCGAACTCCTCGGCGCTGACTTCCAGCGGATCCGCGCCAAACGCGGTCAGGTGTCGGGCAAGCGGAGCTTCGGTGAGATAGGCCATGCGGCCGAACCGCCGTACGTCCGTGTAGCGCAGCTCCCGGCCGTCATCCAGCAGCATCCAGACGTGCGTGTGTTTCTCGTGCGGCTGCGCGGCGGGGCTTGGCGCGAGTTGGCCCGTCATGCCGAGGTGCACCAGCAGCGACGCGGGCGCGGAGTCGCCATTTTCGGGAGCGCACTCGCTCGCGACCACGGCCGATAACCGGAGCAGCATGAATTTTCCGTAGCGCTCGACCGCTTCAATCCGGCGTCCGGGAAGATGCTGCTCCAGTGCCACGGGGTCGTCGATGAAATCCGTCTTCCCCAGGCGCACCGATACGATTCGCCGTCCGAGGATCGTTCGGCGCAATCCTCGCGCCACGGTTTCGACTTCAGGGAGCTCCGGCATGAATCGTTCCGTACAAACTATCAGGCAGCGAGTAAAACAGCACGGTGCTACTTCTTCGCGCCGGCCGGTGGCGGCCAGAAGCCGGGCTCGGTGATCGGCCGGGCATCCTGGTCCGCGGCGTATTTTTTCACCGAAGGCGCGGTTGCCGACGCATTCCCGATCAAGACGAACACCAGATTCTCCGCCGGAAAGTGCTTCTGGATCACCTGCCGCGCGATTTCCGGCGTCACCGCATCGATCCGCGCTTCCAATTGATTCACTTCATCGTCCCCAAGCCCGTAGAATTCGTGTGTCGCGATCATCTGCGCGAGTTGTTTCGAGGTTTCGATCTCCGGGGGAAATTGTCCCTTGATGTAGCTTTTGGCGGAATCCAGCTGCGCCCGAGTTACCCCATCCTTGTGAAGTTTTTCCAGAACTTGCAAGGCAAGATCGATCGCCTGCGTCGTGGTTTCGTTTTTCGTGAAGCTGAATATCGCAAACGGGCCGGCGGTTTTACGCTCGTCGAAAAACGATTGCACGCCGTAGGTATAGCCGGATTCTACCCGCATCGCTTCGTTCAGCTCGGAGGTAAATCGTCCGCCGAAAACCGTGTTGACCACGCGAATCGCCACGCGATCGGGGTCGCTCGCGGCAATACCCATATTGCCGATCGCAAAATACGTCTGCGTCGAGTCCGGCTTGTCGATCAACAGGAGCCGCTTCCCTTTCGCCGGCGCGGCCGCGGGAATCGCGACGCTTTTCACTGCACGAGCCGGCCAAGCTCCCATCACTTCCTCAAGCTTCGCGCGCATCTCCGCGGAGCTGAAGTCGCCCGCCACCGCCAGAATTGTATTCCCCGGCGCATAGTTGGCCTCATAAAACTTCGCGATCGCTTCGCGCCCGATCTGCTTCAGCGAGACTTCGTCCCCTCCCGCCGGACGACCGTACGGATGGGAGCCGTAAAGATAGCCGTAGTAATACGGAATCAGCACGGAGCGAGGATCGTCTTTCTCGGCCCGCACACCGTCGAGAGCCTGCGCCAGGAATTTGTCGGCCTCATCCTGCGGGAACGTCGGATGCGCGACCGC
Source organism: uncultured Acidobacteriota bacterium (assembly GCA_963735525.1). Lineage (GTDB taxonomy): Bacteria > Acidobacteriota > Terriglobia > Acidiferrales > UBA7541 > Acidiferrum. The sequence continues at coordinate 459,831 of CAVTLQ010000012.1, forward strand.
ATCGAGGAATAAATCCAAGCCACGCGCCAGATCCTTGGTCAGAAACTCCGCGCTGATGCCCGTGAAATCGGCCTCCGCGTCAGCCTCGAACGTGCCGCCGATGTAGTCGAGGTCGGCGGCGAATTGCTGCGCGGTGCGATTCTTCGTGCCTTTTCGCAGCAATCCCGCGGTAGCGGCTGCGAGCCCTTCCTGCCCCGCTGGATCGCCGGCCGCGCCGGCCTTGACGATCGCGAAAATATCGATCAGCGGCACGCCGGGCTTTTCCAGCAGCAGGACCGTCAATCCATTCTTGAGAACGAGCTTCTCGTGCGGCGGCAAGCGAAGCGCCTGCGCGGGAGCCGCGGGACAAACAAAGAAAGCCAGCAATGCCGCGGCGAAAAGGCGCCGTCCGATCCATCCGCGCGTCATTGTTTCGCTTTCTCCCGGTTGTCCGGGACCAGCGTCCCGACCGTGCGATTGTTCGGCCCGAAGTAGGCTTTCGCCACGCGCTGCACGTCTTCCTTGGTCACCGCCGAGTAGTTCTTTGCCGCGTCGAACAGCTTGTTGTAGTCGCCGAAGAAGACTTCGTACGTGCCGATGGTGTTTGCGCGCCCGTTGATGGTCCGCATTTGCCGGTAAAACTCAACCAGGCGGATATTCTTGGCCTTCTCGAGTTCCGTGTCGCTGATCGCCGCACCGGCCGTGCGCTCCAATTCTTCATACATCGCTTTTTCGCAAGCCTGCGGATCGACGCCTTGTTTTGGCTGCGCCACAATCTCGATGATCGTCGGATCGAACGCCGGTTCCACCGCCGAGGAAACATCCAGCGCGATCTGATCTTTGTCCACCAGCCGCTGATACATCCGCGAACTCTCCCCTTGAAACAGAATCGTGCGCAAGATGTTCAATGCGTAGAAGTCCGGACTGTTCATCTGCGGTATGTGGTACGCCAGCATGAGCAACGGCAGCTCCGACGGCTTGTGCACCAGCACCCGCCGCTCGCCAAGCTGCTCCGGCTCGAGCGTGGTCACCGGCGGCGGAGGGGCATGCGTCGGAATGGGCTCGATATACTTCTCGCAGAGCTGAAAGATCTCATCGGCCGAAACATCACCCACGACGATCATCGTCGCATTGTTCGGCGAGTATCCCATTTCAAAGTGATGCTTCAGATCCTCTATGGTCCAATGCTCGATGTCGCTCATCCACCCGACGACCGGCCATTGATACGGATGGGCGATAAACGAAGTCGCCCACAACTGCTCGTCGAGCGTCCCGTTGTTTTCGTTGTCCACGCTCAGCCGCCGCTCGGAGGCGACAACCTCCCGCTCTGACTTGATCTTTTGTGGATCGAAGCTCAGATCACGAATGCGGTCCGCCTCGATGTCGTAGATCAGCGAGAGTGCCGAGCGCGGAAACCAATCCTGATAAACCGTCACGTCGCGCGTCGTATAGGCGTTGTTCGCTCCGCCATGAGCTTCCATCACTTTGTCGAGCTCGCCCGGGCCGTACTTCTTCGCGCCATTGAACATCATGTGCTCGAAAAAGTGGGAGAGCCCGGTGGTCCCGGGCCGCTCGTTCCGCGAGCCGATGCGGTAAAAAATGTACAGCGCCACGTTGGGAATGCTGTGATCCGGCTGTACCAAAACCTTCATGCCGTTCTTGAGCGTGCGCGCGGAAACGGGATAGTCCCGTTGCGCTTTCGCCGGCGCCGCTATGAAGAGGAACAAGGCGGCGCACAAAACCACTACGTCGGCCCTGCCGAGCCCGATTTTTTTCACGAACCCACCCCTACGTGGAACCTACCATTGAGACGTACCAAACCCCGAAAATGTTGTTTTCTTCGCTCAACGGCCGCAAACACTCATACCGCCGCGTATCTTCCCCGATGAAATGTTCGGAAGCCCCTTATCCCGATGCGAGCTCTGCGGAAGATGCCGGCAAGGCTTCAGGGGAGCGGAATTCCCGGCGTCGCCACGATTCCCGCCATCCGCAGGATTTCCTGATACTCCACATCGGTGATTATCGAGATCAGCAGCCGCACGTTTTTCAGTAACTTCACTTTTTTCAAGGCAGGATTCGTCCGCAACTCCGCCAACGGCACCTGCCTGGGCAATCTCTCGAACGCGCGCAGGTCCGCTACCAGGTTCTTCCCCTTGTGGTCGTGCGGGTCCGGATACGGGTCGCGTGTAACCTCCGCGATGGAATACAACGAGCGCTCCGGCGCCGAGTGGTAGCACAGCACACGGTCGCCTTTCCGCACCTGCCTGAGCGCACGGATCGCGTCAGGCTTGCCGGCGGCCCCATGCCACATTTCCTTGCCCTTTACGAAGAGCGTGTCCCAGTGGTAGTGATGCGGGTCGGCGCTGAAGATGAAATGATGTCGTTGCGCGGTCGGAATCGCCATTGCGGATTCGAGTCGGCACTATACATGCTGCCGACAAAAAAGCGAAACAAAATGTGAGGGTTAGGCGGGTTTGCCGCTGTGGAAAGAAGTGTGCGAAGGTCCGGGAAGAGGTTTCGACGGTCAGATTCGGACTAACTATATGATTTTACACATCTTACAGGAGAAACTTAGCCCAAATCGACGAAGAGTTCCCCGCCGCGAACCTCAACCGGGTAGCACCCTACGCCAACCGACGGATTCTGGCTCACTTTCCCGGTGGTTACGTCGTACTGCCACCCATGCCACGGGCAAGTGACGATCTTACCCTCCAGCACCCCATCGCCCAGCGGTCCGCCTCGATGCAGGCAGGTGTTGTCGATGGCGTGAAACTCTCCGGCCACGTTGGCCACCGCCAGGGCCTTCCCCGCAACGGTGACTTCCCGGATGGTGCCCGGCGGAATCTCGCCCACAGCTGTCGCTCGAACAAATGCCATGCTCTTTCTCCTGACGGAGCAGACCTGCAGCCCGCGCTTCCTGCGGTCGGGTTGCCGTCTTCCCGATTCCCCGCGGAGTATAGCCCCGCAGCCGAGTGAGGTCAAAACGGACGCGATGCCCGAAGAATCTCAACTTCAACAATCGCAGTCTCCGTCCAAATTGGTTTTCGCAGCCTGTTCAGTTTACCCAGGAACGCAGGGTCGTGCCGTAACTTGCGCAAAACCAATCCGGCTCACTTCCGCAAACACCGCACATCTCCAAATAATTTGACCGCAACAATCGGATAGATTCCCTTCGTCAGCCCGGAGTACAGTCGCAACCATGTCTTCCATCGAAAAACGCATCGACGCTCTCGATTGGAGCGCTCTCGAACACTCGCTCTCCGCGCGCGGTTACGCCATCACGGCTCCCACCCTCACGTCCGCCGAATGCGCCGCCGTCATCGCTCTCTACAGCAACGAAGCCCGTTTCCGCAGCCATATCATCATGGAGCGCCATCGCTTCGGCGTCGGCGACTACAAATATTTCTCACATCCTCTTCCGCAAAGCGTCGCGAGCCTGCGCACCAGCGCCTATCCGCACCTGGCGAAAGTCGCTAATGAATGGGCGCTCGCGCTGGGTGACCGCAGCGCCCGTTCACCCTTTCCCGCGGATCATGCCGCCTTCCTGAAACTCTGCCACAAAGCGGGGCAAACCCGGCCCACACCGCTCGTCCTTCACTACGAAGCCGGCGGCTACAACTGTCTTCATCAAGACCTCTATGGAGAAATCGCCTTCCCGTTGCAAATGGTGTTTTTGCTCGGGCAGCAAGGACGCGACTGGCAAGGCGGAGAGTTTGTCCTCGTCGAACAACAACCCCGCGCGCAATCCAAAGCCGAAGTTGTTGCCGCCGACCAAGGCCAAGCGATCGTCTTCACCACTCGCTATCGCCCCGTCAAAGGCTCGCGCGGCTTCTACCGCGTCAATCTCCGCCACGGCGTCAGCCGCGTCCACACCGGCACTCGCTTCACCCTCGGCATCATATTCCACGACGCCAAATAATTTGGCGCATGGCGGTTCGTTTACGCTGAGCCGCGAAACGGCTTCCTCAAGCAGCCACCCATCGGCAGCAGCAACATGAGTGTCGCCGAAACCAGCAACGACAACCCCGCAAGCGCCAACCCTCCATACAGGCTTCCAGTCTTGGCACTGATCGCCCCGACCGCATACGGTCCCACGAACCCCCCGAAATTCGCCACCGAACTGATCACCGCGAGTCCCGAGGCCGCCGAAAATCCAGTCAGGAACTCACCCGGCAGCGAATAGAAAGGGCCGTAGACGCTGTAGATGCCCGCGGCCACGAACGCCAACAACGCAATCGAAAGAAACGGGGAACGCGTCGCGCCCAGCGACAAAAACGCGATTCCCGCGACGATCGCCGGGATCGCCGCGTGGTATTTCCGCTCCAGCGTGCGATCGGAATTGCGCGAAACCCAAACCATCGCCACCAACCCCGCCAGATGCGGAATCATCACCAGCATTCCAACGGTTGTGTTCGAGTACAAACTCGAGAGCGCCTTCACCTCCTGCGGCATCCAAAAACTCACCGTGTACATGCCGATATTCAACATCAGACCGATCAACGCCAGGTGCCATACTCGCGGATTGATCATCGCCTGGGTGGCGGAGATCGCATGCGACTCCCGTTTCTGGTTTTCTTCGCGCCCGAGTTCCGCTGCGATCCAGTCTTTTTCCTCCCGCGTCAGGAACTTGGCTTCCGCCGGACGGCTCGGAAGCACGAAATACGTCAGGACGCCGCAGGCCAGCGCTGGAAATCCCTCCAAAACCAAAAGCCAGCGCCAGCTGCTGATCCCCAGCCAGTGCGCATGATCCAGAAGGAAGCCCGAAATCGGCGCTCCGACTATGCTTGTGACCGGCAGCCCGGTCAGGAACAGCGCGATGGCCTGCGCCTGCTCTCGCTGCCGGAACCAGTAGGTCAGATACAGCAGGATCCCGGGGAAAAATCCCGCCTCCGCCACTCCGAGCAGAAAACGCGCAACGCACAACTGGGGAACGCTCCGCACCAAACCGGTCGCGAGCGCCACAACTCCCCAACTGATCAGGATCCGCGCGATCCAGATTCGCGCGCCGATTTTGTGCAGCAGCAGATTGCTCGGCACCTCAAACAGGCAATACCCGAAAAAGAAAATCCCCACCAGCAATCCAAATTGCTGGCTGGTGATGGCCAGCTCTTTGTTCATCGTCAGTGCCGCGAAGCCGATGTTGATGCGGTCGAGATAGCCGACGATGTACAAGAGAAAGAGGTAAGGGATCAGGCGGATTCGCAGTTTGCGAATCACCTTGTTCTCGAAGGTCGTGCCCTCGGCGATCGCCGGTCCGCCGCTCATGAACGCCTCATCGCTGACGGTGGCTCATTTGCCGCTGGGCCCGAGTTTGTACCGGCGGGAGAGCGTCTTCCAGTACGTTGCGGGGTGCAAGCGCTGCAGGATGTCGATCTTCCTCGCATCCGAACCAATCAAAATCCGCGGCTCGCAGCGTTCCACGCCTTCCAGAATGCGCGCGGCCGCCTCGTCGGGTGAAGTCTTCGAGACGCGGTCGAGGAGTACGATCCCTTCGTTGCGCTTCTCTGGCGGTGTATTCGCACCAAGTTTTGCCCGCCGCGCAATCGCCGTTTTCACCCCGGCCGGATGAACGCAGGAAACAAATACCGGCGTGCCTTCCAGCTCGTGGCGCAGCGCTTCCGTGAACCCTCGCACCGCGAACTTACTCGCCGCGTAAGCGCTCTGCCCCGTGGGCGCCACAAGCCCGAAAACGCTCGACAGGTTCACAATGTGCGCCCGCGGCTGCTGCTTCAAGATCGGCAGAAAATACTTCACGCCGTAGATCGTGCCCCAAAGGTTTACGCCCATCAGCCAGCGAAGATCGTCGAGCGATATCTCCTCGAACGTTCCATACAGCGCCACGCCCGCGTTGTTGACCAGCAACGTGACGCGCCCGTGCCGGGCCACTACGTCTTCGGCGAATGACCGGACCGCAGCCTCATCCGCGACGTCCACGACATGCGTCGTGGCAGCGGCACGCTTGCCGGAGAGCGAAGCCGCCGTCTCCATCAATCCCGCCTCGTCCACGTCCGCCAGCGCCACCGCCGAACCCGCCGCCGCGAGCCGCTGCGCAAGCCCCCGCCCAATCCCCGACCCCGCGCCCGTCACCACTGCCACGCCATCACGCAAAAATGTCGCCAACGGGCCACCTCGTACACGCAGAAAACTCCCCAACGTGTACCCCATCACGCCGGTCCCTAGCAAGGAGAAGAGTTCGTGGCACATGCTCCGCTGTACGGGCACCCGGTTCCACTCGCAGCCCTTCGACATCGAGGGCCCGTGCCGCCGGCGCCGGGCAGTGGTCCAGTTACCGAGTTGCTGGCTCTGACCTTTGGTGGCAATCCAATGGTCGTTTGCTATGGCGGCAGCTAAGACCGTTCTATTCCTCTCGCAAGGTATTGGCAGGGTCGATCTTCGCAATTCTCAGGGTTGGCAGGGTTGTGGCCAGAAGCGTCACCAATACAAGCGTGAGCACCACCGTGGCCAGGGTTGGCGCATCGTACACGCCTACGCCATAGAGCACGCTGCGCATCACTCGCAGCGCTCCCGCGCAAAGGACCAGTCCCAGAAAAAGGCCCAGGACCGAGGCGCCCGCGCCGGAGCGGCCGATCTCGCACCATGGCCTGGCCGACGGTCGAGCCCAGGGCCATGCGGATGCCGATCTCGCGCGTCCTCTGCGCCACCATGTTGGCAACCAGCGCGAAAATGCCGACCGCGCTCAGCAGCAGCGCCAGCGCCGCCATCGCGCCCAGCAGCGCCACTTCGACACGCTGTGTCGCCAGGGTCTTCGCCAGCAGGTCGCGCATACCGTAGAAGCCCGAGAAGGGCAGGTTGGGATCGGCACTCGCGAGCGCCCGTTGCATCTGCGCGGTCAATCCCTCCACCGGGCCGGCCGTGCGGACAATCCAACTTGGCTGGAACCAGACGTGAACCAGCGAGAGTAACCCGGCATCCACTTGCGCGGCAGGAATATACATGGTCTGTTCGCCGGTAAGAGGCGCAGCCGCATCCAGCCCCGGCGGCGACGGGCACATCTTCCACCACCCCCACAATCATCGTGTTCTTGTCCACGTAACGGCCGACCGGATTTGCTCCGTGGAAAAATTTGCGCGCGAAGGTCTGGTTGACGATGGCCACGTGCTGCGCATCCGGGCCGTCTCCATCGGTGAAGGAGCGCCCGAGCAGGACCGGGATCTGCAATGCCTCGAAATAACCGGGGGTGATGTATACCTCATCCGTTTCAACTTGTTGGCCTGCTTCTTTGCCGTCGCTGATGGTCAGCGCTCCGTCGATCAAGGAGCGCTCATACGGCAGACTCAGGCCGACAGCGGCATGTTGCACGCCGGGAATCTGCCGCATGGCGGCCGTGCTCTCGTCCAACAGCTTTCTGAAGGCCGCGGGATCGTGGAAACGGACGTCGTCGAGCGAGGCCTTGGCGATCATCACTCCAGTTGGGATTGAATCCCGGCGGCAGCGTCTCCAGGTGGACCAGGGTGCGAATGAGCAGGCCGGAGGCGGCCAGCAGCACGACGGTAAGGGCGACCTCGCCGGCAATCAGCGCCTGGCGCAGGCGCACGCTGCCGACTCCGGCCACGGCGCGGCTGGCCATCGACGAGCGCAGATCCACTTTCCGAGTGGCGAGCGCCGGGAGCATGCCGAACAGAATGCTGGTCAACAGCGAGACAACTAGCGTGAAGGCCATCACGCGGCCGTCGAGTGGGACGCTGCGCGACGGGGAGAAAGTGTTCGGGCAACAGCAGCAGGAGGCCGCGCAGGGCGAGAAAGCCCACACCGATGCCCACCGCTCCGCCCACCAGCGCCAACAGCAGGTTTTCGATCCAGAACTGCTTCTGGATCTGCCAGCGCGAGGCTCCCAGCGCCAGCCGGGTGGCCACTTCCGAGGTGCGACGCAGCATGCGGACCAGCGTCAACCCGGCCAGATTGGCGCAGGCGATGAGCAGGATGAAGCCGGCGGCCAGCATCAGCGCCAGCACCTGCGGACGCAGCGAGGCGGTCTCGCCCTTCTGGAGCGGCACGGAGTAGTAGGTCACCTGCGCGCCGGGGTTGTTCCTTAATTCATAGCGATTGGCACGGAGGGACCAGGCGCGGTTGATCTCGGCATTCGCCTCCTGCCAGGTCGCGCCATCGCGCAGCCGGGTGATGGACTCAAAGTTCGTTCCCCCTCCTTCGCCCTCGCGGCTGGGCTGAAGCGCCGTATAGAGGTCGGCGTTCAAGGGAGTGGTTACGCCCTCCGGGAGCACGCCGATGACCGTGTACGGCTCGCCTTTCAACAGAATGGCCTGCCCCAGAATATTGGGATTAGAGCCGAAGGTATTTCGCCACAAACTGTAACTCAGGATGGCGGCCTTGGGCCCGTGGGGACGGTCCTCGTCCTCAGAGAAATTGCGCCCCATGATGGGCTGAACCGCCAGCACGTCAAGGTAGTGGGCCGAGATGCGCCCGCGCATGCACGTACTGCCACGTGCGAACCCGCCTGGAGATTCACGCCCGAAGTTCCGCGACTTGAAACAGCCGATATCAGGGAGGGGACATTGTCGCGCAGCAGCTCCCATTGCTCACCATTTAGTTTGTGCCGCTCATCGGAGGCCCTGGGGCCGGTGATCCGTGTGTAAATCGTGCCCATCCGTTCGGGATGCGAATAGGGCAGGCTCTTCAGCATGAGCGCATTCACCATGGAAAAAATCGCGGTGTTTGCGCCGATGGAAAGCGCCAGCGTAAGGATCACCGTCACGGTGAAACCGGGATTGCGCCACAACTGGCGCGCGGCAAACCTGAGATGCTGCCTGCTCTCCATAAACCATCCTCCTTGCCGGTAGATTGTTCTGCAAGCCTTTGCAGAAAGTACGTCGAAAGCCCGGCTTAAGTTCCGCTCGGGTTGGCTCGGAGATCAGACGTTTTGCCGCCATTCCGCCTCAAAACACCTCCATCTCCCGGTGCACCGCCCCACTCGACACGACCGCTGGCGGCGAACTCACGCCTCCCGCAAATTTCCTGCGCAATTTCTTCTCTTTCCAAATCAAAAGCGGCAGCATGCGCTTGCCTCGCCGAATGCTTCGCAGCGCCACATGCGGGTCCACCAGATGCGTCGTCGGGAGCCGCACACCGGACTCCTTCATCACCAGGCCGATGGGCAATTCCATGTGCTCTTGCGCCTGCATCATGTCCGCAATCAGGTCCACGCCTGGCGTAACCACCGGCCCGAACCCGTAGCGCAGTTGCGAAGTCCCGATGATGTAGAGATTTTTGTACTCCGGCAGCACACAGCCGCCGTAGAGTTGCGCGGTGCTGCCCTTCACCGGCACGAGCCCCGGCGGAAGAAACGGAAAACTGACGTGGTAGCCCGTCGCGCAGACCACCATGTCGAACTCTTCGCTCGTGCCGTCCACGAAGTGCACCGTCTTCGCCGCAAAGCGCGCGATATCGGGCCGGGGATGAATTTGCCCTTGCTTCACGTAGTACAGCAGCTCGCTGTTGATCGTCGGATGCGCTTCAAAGACGCGGTGATCGGGCTCGGGCAATCCGTAGTCCGTGTATTTCCCGATTGCAATTCGCAGGATCACTTTCAGAAAAGCCCGCTGCGCCCAAACCGGAAACCATCCCTTGACCAGCTCCGCTGAAGGGATCCCGAACAGTGTCTTCGGCAGGAACCAATACCCGCGGCGCAGGCTGATGCAGGCCTTCGATCCCACGCGCGCCGCCTCCGCCGCGATGTCGCAAGCGGAATTGCCGCCGCCGATCACTAGCACGCGCTTCCCGCTCAGTTGGGCAGGGTTGCGGTAGTCTTTCGAGTGGATGTATTCCCCCTCGAACGTGCCGGGATACTTCGGAAATCTCCGGTCCCAATGATGCCCGTTGCAGACGATCAACCCCTTGTAGATGCGCTTCTCGCCGCTCGCCAGCTCCAGTTCCCAGCGGCCATCGGCGAGCGGCAGCGCCATCACCACCTTGGTGTTGAACTGGATTTGCCGGCAAAGCTGAAACTTTTCCGCGTATTCCCGCAAATACTCGAGCATCTGCTGCCGGCTGGGGAAGTCGGGATAGTCCGCGGGCATGGGATAGTCGGCGTACTCCGTGGTTTTGCGGGAGGAAATGATATGCACGGTCTCGTAAACGCCGTGATACCAGTTGCCGCCGACGCTATCATCCGCCTCCAATTGCTCGTAGGAAATTTTGTGCTCGAGGAGCGCCTTGGCCATGCCCAGCCCCACCGGGCCGGCTCCGATCAACGCCATATGCGAGGAATGGTCTGCCATACAGTGGCCCAGGCTTCAGCCTGTGCGTAGTCGAAGGAAGCTCCGAACTGGAATGCGTTGCTCCAACGGGCTTCAGGATCTCTGTGCCAACGAAATGCCGTTCGGGAGTTTTCAGCAAGCTTCAGGAAAACTCATACCACACTTCCCCGCAGCGGGCTAGCGAGCGCTCTTGGAGTCACGCGGTGAAGAAATTCACTTGTGGCTGGCTTGTGCGACCGCGATTGTCACTTGATTTCCGCCCGCCCGCTTCGCCGTATACAGGGCCTTGTCGGCCTCCTGCACCAGCGCACTGAAAGGAGGGGCTACCTTGCCACGAAAACCCGCGACGCCAAAACTCGCCGCAGTTGACACTTTGCCGCTGCCAAACGGGAATTGCCAAGCAGCCAGCTGTTCGCGCAAACGGTCGACGGTGGATTGAATATATCGATCCTCGACGTGGGTGATCACCAGCAGAAATTCGTCGCCGCCCATCCGCCCGCAAATGTCCGACGCGCGGGTATTGTGCCTCAGAATCTCGGCGAATTTTTGCAGCACTAGGTCGCCCGCGTCATGGCCGTAGCTGTCGTTGATAGTTTTGAACGAATCGAGATCAGTCACTACCACCCAAAACGGAAACCCGTGCCGCTCCGCTCCGCGAAGCTGGCGCCCTGCCCAATCCTCGAGCGCGCGGCGGTTCGGCAAGCCTGTGAGGGCGTCAGTGTGCGCCATTTCCTCGAGCAGGCGGTTCTTCGCATCGATTTCGCGGTGCAGCTCCACGGTGCGGCAGCCTACGCCGATGCGCGCCAGCAACTCGCCGGGGTCGAAGGGTTTCGTCAGATAATCATCGGCGCCGGCCGTGAGCCCTTTCACCACGCTGTCTTTTTCCGTTTTCCCGGTCAGCACGATGATGTACGTGTATCCGCGCTGCGCGCCCGCGCGAATTCGTTCGCACAGCTCCAAACCCGAGAAATCCGGCAACATCCAGTCGGTCAGAACGATCGACGGCGAATGCAACTCGAACAGGTTCAACGCTTCCTGTCCGCTCTTGGCGAACAACGGCGAGTACGCCGACTCCAGCGTATGCTCCACCAGCTTGCGATAGACAGGCGAATCGTCCACCACCAGGATTTGGTAGCTTGTCGCCGTTTGTTTCATTCGACGCTTTCGCCGGACGCAGCCTGGCGCGTCCAGAAGGGATCGAGAAAGGTTCATCCATCCTAACAGGCCGGCCAGAGAACGCGCTCAGACATAAAGCCTGGTATTCCGAATCGGTAAACTCACGAACGGAGTTCCTCGCGTTGCTCGCCGCGGTCTTGCGGCGAGAGCGTAAACGCGATCTTCCATCGAATCGTTCATACATTTAGGCGTTGGCGGCGTTCACCTTGGCCAGGAGTTCGACGAACTTTTGTTTGCGCTCGGTTTGGTCGTGGCCGCCCTCGGCGTCGGCGAGCTGGGTGATGTTCATGGAGCAGAACTTGGGCCCGCACATCGAGCAGAACTTGGCTTCTTTGTAGAAGTCGTCGGGAAGGTTTTCGTCGTGCATGGCTTTGGCGGTCGGTGGATCGAGCGAAAGCTCGAACTGCTTGTTCCAGTCGAAGAGGAAGCGGGCGTAGCTGAGCGCGTCGTCGCGATCGCGCGCCCCCGGGCGATGGCGGGCCACGTCGGCGGCATGCGCGGCAATCTTGTAGGCGATGACGCCCTGCTTCACGTCGTCCGCGTTTGGCAGGCCAAGGTGCTCCTTGGGCGTGACGTAGCACAGCATCGAGGCGCCGTGCCAGCCGATCATCGCGGCGCCGATCGCACTGGTGATGTGGTCGTAGCCGGGCGCGATGTCGATCACCAGGGGGCCGAGCGTGTAGAACGGCGCTTCGTGGCACCATTCCATTTCCTTGTCGACCTGTTCCTTGATCTTGTCCAGCGGGATGTGGCCGGGGCCTTCGATCATCACTTGCACGTCGTGCTCCCAAGCCTTCTTGGTGAGCTCGCCGAGGACTTTCAGCTCCGCGAATTGCGCCTCGTCGCTGGCGTCCGCGATGCAACCTGGCCGCAGGCCGTCGCCAAACGAAAAGCTGACGTCGTGCTTCTTGAAAACCTTGCAAATCTCCTCGATGTTCTCGTACAGGAAATTCTGCTTCTTGTGGTGCTCCATCCAGTGCGCCATCAGCGAGCCGCCGCGGCTGACGATGCCGGTGATGCGCTTGCGCACAAACGGCACATGTTCGCGCAGCACGCCTGCGTGAATGGTCATGTAGTCGACGCCCTGCTCAGCTTGCTCCTCGATCACTTCCAGCATCAGCTCGAAGGTGAGGTCTTCCGGGCGGCGCACGCGCGAGATCGCTTCATAGACGGGCACGGTGCCAACGGGCACGGGCGAAGCCTCGATAATGGCTTTGCGAATGGTGGGAATGTCGCCGCCGGTGGAAAGGTCCATGATGGTGTCCGCGCCATAGTGCACGGCGTGGTGCAGCTTTTTTAGCTCCTCGTCGATGTTCGAGGTGGTGGAGGAGTTGCCGATGTTCGCATTGATCTTGCACTTGGTGGCGATGCCGATGGCCATTGGCTCGAGATTGCGGTGATGAATGTTGGCCGGAATGATGCAGCGCCCGCGGGCCACTTCGCTGCGAATCAGCTCCGGCTCAAGCTTCTCGCGCTTGGCGATGTATTGCATCTCCTCGGTGATCATGCCTTGCCGGGCAAGATGCATCTGGGACATGTTGCGGTTCCCGTTTGCGGTGGCCGCATTCGCTTCTCGCGTTTCGATCCAGCTATCCCTCAGTGCCATGGTGACCCCCGTGGCTCGTGTTCCGCGACCCGTGGTCCGTGCGGCGGGAACAGCAAGCTCGCTGTATGTGAAGGTGGATTATGGCATCCGGGGAAGGTAGCGGCAACTTGATCGGATGGCGACGACGAGGTAACGACGTAAGGAGGTAAAAGAAAGGCCACCGTGCTCCGTGAAGCTGTTATCCCGTGGGGCGATTTGGTTGGGAGTCAGACCCCCCTCCCCCGGCCTTTTTTGGAAGTGCGGATTCTAAAGGGGTTACCTCGAGAAATTGCGTAAGTGCGGATTCTGCGGGAGTTAAAGTCCTTTGTTTTGAGCACGCGATGCGACGGCTTGTAAGTGCGGATTCTAAGGGGGTTAAAGTCGTTTGTTTTGATGCAGATTTGCGAGTTTTTGTAAGTGCGGATTCTAAAGGGGTTAGAAGGGCACCCTCTTGGAAGTGCGGATTCTAAAGACGTTAGTGCTTGCGCGCGAGCAATTGGGTGGGATTGGAGCTGACCCGGCGACTTTTGCGAGAGCAACATGACAAAGTATAACCGATAGGTACATGACCTGTCAAGTTATTTCGGGGGCTATAGCGCGGTTACGTCGAGGATAAGGACAGCGAGATGGCTAGGTGAACTTGCCGTTACGAAGACGCCCGCCTCAGAAGGCGGCCGCTACAGGACTGGCGACAACGGCAAGGTGGCGCCGCTAAGAGAGGCGCCTCGACAAGACCTTGGCAAAGGCGCGGGCGCTTTGGAGGACGTGAAGGCGGCAATAGGGTCCTGGACGGGTGGGTTTTATTCTTCGAGTTCGAGGATGTGGGCGTGATAGTCGATGCGGACGGAGCGGAATTCGCGGAGCAGGTCTTCGCCGATCAGGCCGTCGAGGTGCGGAATGCGGAGGATGCTCGATAGCTCGTCGAGATTCATGATCGAGACGCGCTGGGCAACCCAGCGGTGGTTGCCGAGCTGGAGATCGAGCCTCACAGATACGGATTCTCCATTCATACCGGCACCTTGGGCGTTGAGTTGGATGCGGTGCAACGGGAAGAACATGTCGCGGTACTTTCTGGCACTGACGATGGTGCCAACCGAGCCGGTATCCAGCAGGAAAGTAACGGGATCGCCGTTCACTTTGCCTTCGACGAGAATCATGGAGTCCACCGAGCGGAAGGGGACCCGGATCACGGCCGGATGAGCCGGGCCGGAGGCCGGGGCAAACGCCAGCGGAAGGAAAATCAGGAGCAAAGCGCGGAGGAGCGCCGCGGCTTGCGAAGAGTGCGCCGGCGGCAGGCCTGGCCGAGCGCGTGGTCCCGATTGCTGGACGTCATGGTCCATGGTTATGCGTCACAATACGATCAGCGAAAAAAGGAATCTATCCGCAAAGGCCTGTCAAAAACCGTCAAAATCGCAGCAACGTCGGACATGGGTCGATGGTATGATCTCGAGAGTGATGAATCAAATTGATTGATTTCATCGTTTAGATGAACGTGGCTCATGACCGAGAAGCATTGCCGTCAGCGCGGGGGTTCGTGCGGCAGGCGCTCGCGGGCGCCGGTCGTAGAACGTCGTCAGGGAGACGAGGGAGGAAGCGATGAATCTTGAGATCCGGCATTTGAGGTTGGTCGCGGCCATCGCGGAAACGCGGAGCATGACTCGGGCCGGCAATTGCCTGCATTTGACGCAATCGGCGCTGAGTCACCAATTGCGCGCCGCCGAGGAACAACTGGGCGCGGCGCTGTTCGAGCGCAAGAACCGCACGATGACGTTGACACCAGCCGGAGAACGATTGTTGCAGTCCGCGCGAACGGTGATCGCGGAGCTGGAAGGCGCGCAAAAAGAAATCCAGCGGCGCGGGGCAGTGAGCCAAGGGCTGATCCGGCTGTCCACGGAATGCTACACCGTGTATCACTGGCTGCCGGCGCGACTGAGGCTGTTCCAGCAGAAGTTTCCGTTGGTGGAATTCCAGCTGGTGGTGGAGGCCACCGACAATCCTTTCGAGGCGCTGCTGGAGGGAAAGCTGGATTTGGCGATTGCGTGCACGCCGATCCGGAATCGCAAGATCCGGTATACGCCGCTGTTCGAAGACGAAGTCGTGCTGATCGTTCCGCCAGAGCATCGCCTGGCCGGCAAGAAATATGTGGAACCCGAGGATTTCGCCGGCGAAACACTGTTCATCTATCCTCCCAAGGAAGAGTGCACGCTGTTGAACGAGACTCTTGTTCCGGCGGGAGTTTGGCCGCAGCGAGTCCAGGAAGTGACGTTGACCGAGGCCATCGTCGAGATGGTGAAAGGCGGGTTGGGGGTGGCGGCGCTGGCGCGGTGGGCAGTGGCGCCTCAACTGGAATCCGGAGTGGTGATCGGCAAGCAGGTGACCGCCAGCGGTCTGCACCGAACGTGGTCGGCGGCGCAGTTGCGAGACCAGCGCGCGCCAGCCTACTTGCAGGAGTTCATCCGCGTGCTGGCGGAACATCCGATTTCGGCGAGCTGCACGCGGAGCACGACGAGGCCGAGGCGAGTTCGAGATGGGCTCAAGCCGGCAGATGACGACGCGCGCTTGCTCCGGCATCGCGGAAAGCAAAAAGGGGTGCAGGACAATGGTTTATCCGGCGGGGGTTCATCCAGCGGGGGTCAGTCCAGCGGAACGAGGCGACGCTAAGGGAAGGTAGTGATCGTGCTGCGCGATGCCCTCGCCGCTGCAGAAACGCAGGACGGGAGCCGCCAGGGTGGCGGCTCCCGGGAGTGCGTGCGTTGTGGGGGCTATTGGGCCGGCCTCTCGGCTGCGGGCTTGGCAGTCGCAGCGGCGGCCCCCGGTGTGCGCGTTTTTGAGACTATTGACCGTGCTTCTTGGTTTTTTCGGCTACGGTTTTGGCTGGCTCTTCCTTGGGCGCCCAGAAATCGGCATCGGCTTTGATGTATTCGTCGGAGGCGTAGCTCATCTTTGGATTAAAGACGAAGAGCTGGTGATCGGAGGATTCCACCGATGCGGATTCAAGTTCGCCGAGTCTCTTCAGGCCGTTTTCGCCGAGGGTGGATATAAATCCCTTGTTCTTCTCAAAGCCGGCATCGATCTCCGACGCGGACCGGAGACCGGTGAGAAAAAGATACGTGCCTCCTGGTGCGCCGTACTGGGCGCGATAGCAGCCCCAGTGGGCTTCGGGGTCGGATTTTTCGTAGGCGCCGCGGACCAGCTTGACCAACTGGCTCCATTCCTCATAGTGGCCTGGGCGGACATGGTAAGAGCTGATCTCCATGGCGCGCCGTTTTGGATCTCCGTATTTAGGATGCAAGCTGAAGTCTGGCTCATAAACGAAGACGCCCTGGTCGGAGGAATCGAGCAGTTCGCCATCGGCTGAGGCGGCACGCTCGAGCGCCGCGGAAAGGGTAGCGTCTTTCGCCTGAGCGGCAGCGTCCTTTTCCCAAGCGTCGAACGATTCGTAGAAGGTGAAGAATAGGGCGCGCGACTTGCCGGACAGTGAAGTCAAGGCCAGGTAGTAGGTGGGCCACTTGGCCTTCATGTACGCCTGAACGAAAGCGCTTTCGGCTTTGTCGTGGGCTTCGCCAGATTTGCCGGGCTTGACGTACTCGCGGGTGATGACCAGCACCTTGGGTGGCGCTGAGTCTTGGGCGCGGGCGATGCAGGGGACAAGGCAGAGGATGGACAATCCCAATAACGAGCAACCAAATTTTTTCATGAACGCAAACCTCCTCGTTTGCTTGAAAGAAGCGACAGCGGATCTGACGAACCGGGGAAGGAACGGCAACTTCGAATCGAGCGGAGCGTATCGGAATCGCGCCACCGCGTCAAGCAGCAACGCAACGCGGCGCTACGCGTGCGCGGCGGCGGATTTGGGAAACGCGTTTAAGAGGATGTCCAGATCGTCGGGGTGCATGGCGCAGACGAGCGCGTCATCTCGATCGATGTGGCCGCCGCGGACCAGAGCGGCGAGAGATTCCTCGAGAGTGAACGAGCCCTTCTTTTTCGTCATGGTGATTTCCTGGTGCAGATGCTGGAGGGCGTAGCGGCGAATGCAGTTGCGCGCGCCGTAGCCGACCATGAGCAGCTCCGCAGCGGGAATGCGTCCGCCGGATTTCTTGGGGAGAAGAATTTGCGTGTGGACAGCGGCGATGGCCATGGCGAGTTCCTGGCGGATGGAGTTTTGGCGCTCGACCGGGAAGGAATCGGCGATGCGCGCGATGGTGGAGGCGACGTCGGTGGTGTGCAGGGTGGAAAGAACAAGGTGTCCTGTCTCGGCGGCGGCGACGGCGATGCGCATGGTTTCAGTGTCGCGCATTTCGCCGACGACGATGATGTCGGGAGCCTGGCGGAGCGCGGCACGAAGGGCGGTGGGAAAATCGGGCGCGTCCGTGCCGATTTCAATCTGCTCGATGACGCTGCGCGCGTGGTGGTGCTCGTACTCGATGGGGTCTTCGATGATCACGATGTGGCGGGCTTCGTGACGGTTGATTTCGTCAATGAGCGCGGCCAGCGTGGTGGACTTGCCGGAGCCGGCGGGGCCGCCGATCAGCACGAGACCTCGCGGCAGATGGGCAAGGGCTTCGACAGACGGAGGAAGATTGAGCTCGCGCAAGGAAGGCACGCGGGACGGGAGGAGACGAATGGTGGCGGCGGCGTGTCCGCGTTCGCGATGAAGGTTGATGCGAAAACGGCCGAGTCCCGGAATTTGATAGGAGGAATCGGCGATGCAGGTTTCGCGATAGAGGCGCAACGCGTGGGACGAGAGAGCCGGCAGGACGCTAGCCTCGATTTCGGCGCCTTCGAGATTGGCGGTTTCAATCCGCCGGACTTCGCCCTCGACACGCATGCAGGGAGGCGCGCCCTGGACGAGCAGGAGATCGCTGGCGGCGTACGCGACGAGCGTAGCGAGCCAGCGGTCGAGCCGCTCCGTGTCGGCAGGATCGGTGTCCTGTGTTTCGAGATGATCGTTCAGTTCGCGAGCCAGACGGTTGAGCTTGGTGGGTTCGTCCATGGGCACCGGGCCGAGGTTGATTTGCGGAGGCATATATTGACCTAGTGCGAGCGATTAGTCCAGAAGGACTACGCGCGGCGAAGAATGAGGAGAGAAATCTCGGGAGGAACGCCGAGACGCACGGGAGCGCCGACGGTGCCCAAGCCCCTGTTCACATAAAGGTTGGAGAGCGCGGGAGCTTGATCGGTCACGTGCCATCCCGGAGCGGGGAGCATGGAATCTACGCTGGAAGACTCGCGATTGGTGGAAGAACCGGACGATGTCGGGACCGGATGCACCAGAACTTGGCTGGCGGGAGCAAAAAGCGGGCGCTGGTAAAGACCGGCGACGTAGTCGGAAATGAAGCGGGCGGGGGTGAGGCGGTGGTCAAGGATTTCCACCTGGATCTGGCCGCCATGGGTGTGGCCCGCCAGCGACAGCTCGATGCCGAGCTCGGCGGCACGATTGAAGGTGTTGGGATTGTGGGAGAGGAGAATATTCGGGATGTCGCGCCGGACGAGCAGATCGAGATTTGCGAGCATTTGCGTGCGGTGGCCGTTGTTGTTGCGCTCGCGCTGGTAGTCGACGCCGATGAGATTGAACTGCGCGCCGCGGAAAGTGAGTTGCGCATTTTCCTGGCGAAGCAGCTTCATGCCGGCCTGGGCGAAAAGCTCCTGGGCGGTGTCTTCGGCTTTGGCATAGATTTCGTGATTGCCGTTGCAGCCCCAGACGCCGAGCGGCGCGTGGAGACGCCGAACCTCGTCGATGCAATCGGCAATGGGGTCGGAAGAACCGGTGATGAAGTCGCCGGTCACGACGGCAAGATCGGCGCGCAACTCATTGGCCATGTCCACGGCGCGGCGAACCTCGGAACGCGTCATGTAGCCGCTGAGGTGGATGTCGCTGATCTGCATGATCTGCATGCCGTCGAGAGCGGACGGGAGGTTGGTTATGGGGATTTCGATGCGGCGAACCTGGTAGTCCAAACGCTCAGCCGCGAAACCATACACGGCGCTGAGGAACGGCGTGGCGCCGGCCAATGCGGTGGCGGTGCGGAAAAAATAGCGGCGGGAGGGGTCGCGAACCATTTCGACCGCGGCGGGTGACGCGTGGGGTTGCGGGGCCTGAGCCTTGGGCTCCGGGCTGAAGGTTTTCCGGAGCCAATTCCAGATGCGCTCGACGCCATGGACAAGCTTGACCGCTAGAAAAGCGAAGACCGCGCTGGAGAACCAAAGACCCGCGAAGATGGTTAACAGGGCGTCGCGCGGGATCAGGTGGCCCCGGCGTCCCATGCGGAAGCCGTCGACAATGGCGAGGATGATGACGATCACTGCGAGGACGTACAGGAGGCGCGCGGCGACGCGAAGCCAGGCCGTAGACCAGCGCGAGGTGACACGCCAGATCGCGCGGTACCAGAAACGCTGAGACTGAACCAGCGTCGCCAGGACCAGCAGAACGAAGGCAATCCGCGGAAGAAGCCAGCCCCAGTTCACAGAATGTTTGCTCCTGTAGCCACTCCTAAGCTTAACATGCGCGGCCGTGTAATTCTGTGTGACCCGGACGCGCTTCGCCAGTAAGATGAACCCCCGCGGGAAGGCACTGTGCGCGCGCCTTTTTGAGGAAGCCATCCGGGCGAGTGGTGCGTCAGAAACAGGGAACGCCCGCAGGAATGAGCGAAACGCGGGAAGTTTGCTTGAGCGCGGCAACGGAGACAGGTCAGAGCCGGCGACTCAAAGAGAGGGAGAGAACAATGCGAAAAGTGGTTTCGATGGCAGCGGTGGTGTTGGGTGTAGGGCTCTGGGTCTCGTCATTGTCAGCAGGAGGAGCGGGACGCAAAGGCGATCCGCCGAAGGCGGCTCCCAGCGAGTCGCAAATCGTGCTGGCGCAGTGGAATGACATCGGCCGGAAGTTGATTGCGATGGCGGAAGATTTCCCCGAGGACAAATACGAGTTCAAGACAACTCCGGCGCAGAGGAGCTTTGCGGAGCAATTGCTGCACGCCTCGTCGGCGATGTACTTCTTCACCGATCCGGCGGAGGGAAAGAAACCTCGATATCCGGATGACCCGAAGCGGGACGACTTGAAGACCAAGGCGCAAGTGGTGGCCTTCGTGAAAAAGTGCGTGGAGGACGGAGCCGCGGAGATCAAGACCAAGGGCGACAAGGGCATGAGCGACTTGGTCGCCGATCCGGAGAGCAAGCAGCAGATGCAAGTGTCCGACTTGGCCTACGGCCTGATCGAACACTCGGGGGAGCATTACGGGCAGTTGGTGGTGTATTACCGGTTGGCTGGGCTTGTGCCGCCAGAGTCGCGGCCGAAGAAGTGAAGAACCTCGTTTGATGGGCGTGCGGACGGGCGGGTGACCTTCCGTCGTGCCCGTTTTGTTTTTGTCCGTAATGCCGCTAGAAGACGCGGGAAAAAGTCGAAGTCGAACGGAGTTGGTGTCCGGGAGTTTCGTGCCTGCTCTAAATCTACTGCGCTTGGCTGAGGCGCACAGCCAGGAATGGCTGTGCCACAAGACCTTTCCGCAGTCTCCTAGGGAGTCGCAGCGCCGGCGGCGCCGTTCTCGAGCAGCGCGGTGAGTTGGGCTGGATCGCTCGTGGGTGGAAGGCAGGTCTGACCGGAGCAGACGAGGGCCGCGGCTTTGTCGGCTGGAAGATGCGGGAGCGTTTCTTTTAGGGCGCCGGCGAGATTGGCGAGCGTCACGCCGGGTGTCACTCGCAGGACGGATTTGCCGAGACGGAAGACGCGGTGGGCAGCGGCTTCCAGGGCTTGGGCGGCAGGATCGCCGGCGCGTCCGGTGATGACCACTTGCATCGGATGGTGCGCGAAGAGCGTCGCGGCCAGGCCGTAGGTGGCGGCGAAGAGGCCGTACTGCGGGGCGATTCCGGCAAAGGCTTCGAGGGTTTTTTGCGCGAAGGCGCGGTATCGGTCGTCGCCGGTGAAGGCGTGCAGGCGGGTCAGCGCGATGGCGGCAACGGAATTGGCGCCCGGTGTGGGGGAATCCTGGAAGGGCTTGCGGCGAACGTCGAGGCCGCCCATTGGCGCGGCGTCGGATGGGCGATCGAAGAAGCCGCCGCCTTCGGCGTCGCCGTAGCGCTCGATGGCGAGATCCATCGTACGCTTCGCCGCTTCGAAGTAGCGCGGGTCCAGCGTGGCTTCGTAGGCATCGAGGAGCGCGATCACGCCGAAAACTTGATCGTCGAGTGAGCCTTCCAACGCAGGGCCGCCGAGGCGGTGGCCGAAGCCGCGCGATTCGCTCCAGACTTCGCTTAGCATGCGGTCGAGTGTTTTCAGTGCGAAGCTGCGGCAGCCGTCGGCGAGCGAGCCCCGAAAAACGCGAGCGGCTTCGAGATAGGCCGAGACGAACATGGCGTTCCAGGAAACGTACATCGTTGTATCGACGTAGGGAGTCGGCCGCGACTTGCGCGCGGCGAGCATCCTGCCTTTTGCATGGGCGATCGTGAGCCGCACGGTGGCCTCGTCAAGGCCCAGCGTGTTCGCGATATCTGCGGCGTCGCGGGCGATCCAGAGAACATTCTTCGCAGCATTGTGGTGCATTTCGCCGTGGGTTTCGACGTCGTAGTACAACTCCATGACGCGCGCCTCGGCAGGGGGAAGCGCCGCGCGCAGCTCATCGAGGGTCCAGGTGAAGTAGTCGCCGTCATCGTCAAGCGAGTAGTCGGCATCCTGGCTGGCGTAAAAACCGCCATGAGCCTGGTCCGACAGCACTTCATTGACCCAGCCGATGATGCCTTCGGCGGTTTCGCGAAGAAGCGGATTCTGCGTGACCTGCCAGGCGTGGAGATAATTCTTCAGCAGCTCGGAATTGTCGTAGCTCATTTTCTCGAAGTGCGGGACGAGCCAGCGCTCGTCGACCGAGTAGCGGTGAAAGCCGCCGGCAAGCTGGTCGTAGACGCCGCCGCGGGCCATTTTTTCCAGCGTAGTTTCAGCCATGGCGAGGAGGTGTTTTTCTTTGGCCTGCTGATAACGCTCGAGAACGAGATCGATGGCCGAGGCGTGGGGAAATTTCGGCGAGCGGCCGAAACCGCCGTTCTTGATGTCGAATTGCTGGGTGATGGAGCGGATTTGCGCGTCGACGACGCCGAGGTCGAATTCCGCGCGGGCTCCCGTGAATACTTCGGCTTGCGCGACAGCGTCGGCGAGGGAGTTTGCAGCGCGCTCCAGATCGGCGCGCTTGTTGCGGTACGCGTCCGCCACCGAGAGGAGCACGCGGCGAAAACCGGGACGCCCCATTTGATCGTCCGGCGGGAAATAAGTGCCGCCGAAAAATGGCTTGCCATCGGGCAGAAGAAACCCGGTGAGTGGCCAGCCGCCTTGGCCGGAGAGTGCGCTAATGGCGGATTGATAGCGCGAGTCGACGTCGGGGCGCTCGTCGCGGTCGACCTTTACGGCCACGAAGTGCTGGTCGATGATCTTGGCGATTTCCACGTTTTCGTAGCTTTCGCGGTCGATCACGTGACACCAGTGGCACCAGACGGCGCCGATGTCGAGAAGGATGGGTTTGTCTTCGAACTTGGCGCGGGCAAAGGCCGCGTCGCTCCATTCGTGCCAGTCGATGGGCTGATGGGCGGCGGAGCGCAGGTAGGGGCTGGCGGAATCTTTCAGGCGATTTTGATGGTCAGACAATTCGAACCCTTTCCAGCTTGATGAACCGGCTTTCAGGTGAGCCAAGACGCAGCGGCCCTTCGAGTCTCTGGGTAAACCGGGAGCGACCCTTCGAAGCTCTGGGTAAACAAGCCCCTCCCCTACAAGAGTTTTTCCGCAAGCTGTAAAGCCGTGCCGCGCCGTATTGCAAAGATTGAACCTGCGCTACTGGACGACGTCGCCGGGGCCGAGGTCGCGGGGGTCGAGCGGCTTGCGGCCAGCGAAGCCTTCATCCTGGCGGTGGTAAAAGCGGATGCGGTCTTCGCCAAGCCTCCAGCAGAGATACACCTCTTCATCGTTGATGCGCGACGGAAAATCAAGCAGGCCGACTTCCAGGTCTTTGATCAAGCAGCCGGTTTCGAGAATGTGATTGAGCGCCGACTTCATGGTTTCCGCAAGCTGCTGGTGTTCCACGCGCAGGGTGGCGAGCTTTTCGTACGGCACGATCACACCGCCCATCATCATGATGCGCGCGGAGACGGCGGAGAGATCGGTCTCCAGGCCAGCGAGCTTCTTGCGGCAATCCATGGCTTCCACAAGAAATGGCTCAAGTTCCTGCCGGGCGCGCTCCGCCTCGGTCAAGGTGAAGAGGCGTTGCTCGGGCTCCGGGTCTGGAGATTCGTCCTGGTTCTCGTCGTCTTCGTCTGCCATTTCGTGTCCGATCTGGGACGTAATGCGATGCTAGCGCAAACTCAGCATCCGGTCGAGAGCAAGTCTTGCGAAGTGGCGTGTTCGTTCATCGACGGAAATGCGATTGACGATGTTGCCGGCGGCGATATTCTCGAGCGCCCACAGGAGGTGCTGGGGCGTGATGCGGAACATCGTGGTGCAGACGCACACGCTGGGGTCCAGGGACATTACGTTGTGGTCGGGCATTTCGTTGCTGAGGCGGTTGACGAGATGGATTTCCGTGCCGACGGCCCACTGCGATCCTGCGGGTGACGCAGCGATGGCTTTGATGATGCCTTCGGTGGAACCGATCTGGTCGGAGGCCTGCGCCACTTCAAAGCGGCACTCCGGATGAACGATCACGCGAATGCCGGGACGCTCGCGCCGGACGCGCTCGATGTGCTGCGGCGTGAAGCGCTGGTGGACGGAGCAGTAGCCTTTCCAAAGAATGACGCGAGCCGCGCGAATGGCCTCCGGCGAATTGCCGCCGAAATCCTGGTAAGGGTCCCAGACGATCATCTGGTCGAGAGGAATACCCATGCGAAACGCGGTGTTGCGGCCCAGGTGTTCGTCCGGGAGGAAGAGGATCCTTTCCCCGCGCTCGAAAGTCCAACGCATCACCGCGGCCGCATTGGAGCTGGTGCAGACCGCGCCGCCATGCTCGCCGGTGAACGATTTGATGGCCGCGGTCGAGTTCATGTACGTGACCGGGATGACTTTCAAATCCCCCAGCGACGACAGCTCGCTCCAGCACACTTCCACTTGACCGATGTCCGCCATGTCCGCCATCGAGCAGCCCGCGTTGAGGTCCGGCAGGATGACGGCCTGATGCTCGCGGCGCAGAATGTCCGCGCTTTCGGCCATGAAATGCACGCCGCAAAAGACAATGTAACGGCCGTTGGCTTCCGCGGCCTGGTAGGAAAGTTTCAGCGAGTCGCCGCGAAAATCGGCGAACCTGACGACCTCGTCGCGCTGGTAATGGTGCCCAAGAATGACCACGTCTTGGCCCAGGCGGGCTTTGGCGGCAGCGATGCGCTCGTCGAGCGAAGTGTCCGGAACCAGGAGGTAGGAATCGAAATCGCAGCCTACACCCGGCTCGATCTCCGGCGCGCGCAGCGTGGCGGGCTGAATGGCGCCGATCAGCGGAGACGGGTTCGTAATGGAAATCAGGGTGCTCATGGCGTTTGCGGTGGTTATCAGCTGGTGCGGTAGGTCCTAGAATGCCCCTGCGCGGTTAGATGGCATTTTCTCAGGTTTCGGTGCAATTCTCCACTATCCACCGATAAACACCATAGTACGAGAGGGCGGTACGAAGTCCGGAGCATTGATGCGGTGGCCGTCTTCTTTTTCGTGGACCACGGAGCGAATGTAGGTCACCAGGTCTTCGTCCGACGCGTCTTCGCGAAGCAGTCCGCGCAGATCGTGATCGTCTTTGCTGAACAGGCAGGTGCGGAGCTTGCCGTCGGCGGTCAGGCGAATGCGCGAGCAGTGGCCACAGAAAGGCTGCGTGACCGGGGCGATCAGGCCGATTTCACCGGGCGCCCCGTCGGCGAAGCGGTACTTGCGGGCGGTTTCGCTGCGCTCGTGCGGGATTTGCTCGAGCGGCCAGCGCGCCTGAATGCGCCGATGAATTTCCGCGGCGGGAACAACCACGCTGCGGCTCCAGTGGCGGTCGGCATCCAGCGGCATGAATTCGATGAAGCGCATGATCACGCCACGCTCGCGAGCGAAGGCGGCGAAGGCTTCGACTTCGTCGTCATTGATGCCGCGAACCAGCACGGCGTTGATTTTCGCCGGAGCCAGGCGCGAGTTCTGCGCGGCGTCGATGCTGCGCATCACCGTGGCGAAGGATTTCGTGCGCGTGATCTTCTCGAATTTCGCAGGATCGAGGGAATCCAGGCTGATGTTGATGCGCCGCAGACCGGCCTGAATCAGGCGCTCGCAGCGCTCGGCCAGCAAGTGGCCGTTGGTGGTCATCGAGAGGTCTTCGACGCCCAGGGCGTGCAGGCGCGCGATGTAGTCTTCGACGCCGTCGCGGACCAGCGGCTCTCCGCCGGTGATGCGAATCTTGCGGATGCCCAGGCTCAGAAAGACGCGGGCGAGGCGGTCGAGCTCCGGCCAGGACAGGATCTCGTCGTGATCGCGATAGTTTTCCGGATCGGCCGAACGGCAATACACGCAACGAAAATTGCAGCGATCGGTGATCGAGATGCGCAGATCGGTGATCTGGCGGCCGAATTTGTCGTGAAGCGTCATGGACGTCAGCTAAAAAAGCAAAAGCCCGAATCCAGTGCTTGGATGTCGGGCGCAGACGAAAAACTACACATTTTCGTCGATCGCTCCTTTCCAAGCACGGGATCGCCGAATACGGCTCACCGCAAGCGGGAGGCCCAGGCGTTTCCACCCGAACCCTCATCCCCGGCCGCTGTCAAAGAACTGCCGCCGAGGCATCGCCCCTGCCGCCATAGGCTTTCTCTCCCGCAGGCGCCAGGGGTCGGAGTAATCTTAAGTGTACGCCCGCGGAACAGAAGCTGCAATTCAGGTGGCCGCAGCCCCGGCTAAGGCGAGGACGGGGTTTGTGATAGAGTTTTCGCCACGCCATGCGGATCTTCGTTCTCGGCGCCGGGGCGACCGGCTCCCTACTCGCGCAATTACTGGAGCGGCAAGGACATACGGTCTGGTGCGGCGACCGCGACCTTGAGCGCGCGCGGCGCTTCCTGGGCAAGAGAAGCACCATCGCCGTTACCAAAGTCAACGCCCGCAACCTGCGTGGGATCGTGCGGGCGGCGCGCGGCTGCCAGTTGATCGTCAATGCCTCGGCGTCGGTTTTCAATCAAATCGTCCTGCGCGCGGCGTTGCGGCTGCGGGCGCACTATGTGGACCTGAGCTCTCATCTTACGCGCAACCCTTTCAAGGCCGAGCAGTTTGCCTATGCGAAACGCTTCGAGGAGAAAAACCGGACCGCGTTGATCAACACCGGCGCCGCGCCCGGGCTGACCAACCTGCTGGTCAAGCGCGCCGCGGAAATGCTCGACGAGATCGAGTCCGTGCAGATCCGGCTGTACGAAAGCAGCGAAAGCGACGACCCGATCTCGCAATGGTCGCCGGAAGTGACGTTCGACGAAGCCATCTCGAATCCGCGCGTATATCGCGACGGAAAATTCCGCATGGAAAAGCGGTTCGCGGAGCTCGAGAAATTTCGCTTCGCGGACCCCATCGGCAGCGCCAACGTGGTGCTTGCCGCTCAGGACGAAGTGGCGACGCTGCCCTACTTCATACCGATGAAGAGCATGGACGTGAAAATTGGCGGGAATGAATTCGATCGCTTGCGCCGCTGGTACAAACAGGGAAAATTGTCGAAGTCGCGCGGGAATCGTGCGGCAGCGCTTCCCGCATACGTCGTCACCCCGCATGATCGCCAAGCTGATCCGCCAGGGCATCCTGCAAAATGCGCAGGTTTGCGGCGGCCGTGCTGGTGCGCGGAGTGAAGCGAGGCAAGAAAGAAGATCAGCACCTGCTGATTCGCACCGACTGCTCGTTTCCGACGTTGTATCAAATCCGGCAGCAAGGGCTTTACACCACGCCGGTGGCGTACGCTACGGCGCACATTGCAGCGTTGTTCATCAAATTTTTCCCGCGCGATCTGGCGGGTGTGTTCGCTCCGGAAATGCTGCCGGCGGAAACGCGCCGCGCGATCGTCGCGGGCATTCGCACGCACAGTGTGAAGATCACGCACAAGACGACGATCGTCAAGCGCGACGCCGAGGACGACGAGGAGCTTTAATACTTGGCTTGATTGCCGAGTAGGGGCGCAGCATGCCTGCCCGCCGCAAGGGTGGCTGCGCCCCTACCACTGGCCAAACGATCATTTGAGCGACGTGCTTTTCGTCCGGCGGCTACGGCCGGGCTTCGAAGATCAGGTTAAACGGAGTCTGCGTGGCGCGGCGAAAACGCGTGAAACCGCCGCTGGTCACCACTTCGCGAAGGCGCTTCTCTCCCGCCTGTGCGCCAAGCGCCAGACCCACCTCTTGATCCAGCGAAGCGGGCGTGCACAGAAGCGTGGACGCCCCGTAAAACGCGCGGCCGATGGGATGCAGATTGTCCTCGAGTTTGTCGCCCGCGAAAGGCTCGACGATCATCCACGTGCCGTCTTTCTTCAAAGAGCCGTGCACGTGCGACGACGCGCCCGCGGGATCGCCCATGTCATGCAAACAATCGAAAAAGGTGACAAAGTCGTAGTCTTTGCCGGGATAGGTTTTTGCCTTGGCCACCTCGAAGCGGATGCGGTCGCCTACGCCTGCTTCTTTCGCGCGCTGCTTGGCGGTCTCAATCGACTTGTCGTGATAGTCGAACCCCACGAATTCGGACTTGGGATACGACTTGGCCATTAAAATGGTCGAAGCGCCCAGCCCGCAGCCCACATCCGCGACGCGCCCGCCACTCTTCAATTTTGCATCGACGCCTTCCAGCGCGGGAATCCACGAAGCGATGAGGTTTGCGGCGTAGCCCGGGCGAAAAAAGCGCTCCGTGCCAACGAACAGCTCCGGATGATGTTCGTGCCACCCCATTCCTTTGCCGGTCTTGAATCTTTCCGTGAGCTGCTCCTCCGCCTTCACCGCGGCGAGAGCAACCTGAAACGCGCCGGGGAGAAACGCCGGGCTCGTTTTCGTCGGCCATCGCGAAAGCTTGCTCTTCGCTGAGATGGAACTTCCCGGCACCGGGATCGTACGTGACGTAACCGCCGGCGGCCTGCGCCGAGAGCCACTCGCGCACGTAACGTTCTGCGGTGCCCGTGCGCTTAGCGAGTTCCCCGGGACGTTTGCGGACCACCAGTCACGAGAGCCTTGTACAGCCCCAATTTATCGCCGATGCGAATCAGCGCGGCATTGAACGTCGCGCCGAAATCGACGAGCGCCTTACCAAGAAACTCATTCAACTTATCTGGATCGATCGCCATGAGTCCTCCGTCGGAAAGACAAGGTGGGCTGAGGGATTGGGCGGATTGTAGGCCGACGCTCAAACGAAAAGCAAGCCGCGCCAGCGGCGCCGAGAGAGGTATGCACGGGCGACCGGCCTGAGGCGTGGCAATAGACGGCAATCAGCGACGTTAGATAACGAAACAGCCGCGCTCCCGGAAACAGGCTGAACGCGGCTGCCGTTGCTCTGCGAGCCGAGAACTAATCTGCGGAAGAGGCCTTTGCCTGGCCTGAAAAGTGAATGGTGATCAAGAAACCATTCGTCCCGTCATAAGAGAAGTTATGTCCATGGCCGTCGAAGGCCTCGTGCTTGCTCTCCCACATGCGAAAGCCGTTGTTCGACTGCGCCATCCAGTATTTGAGGTTGTGCATCACGATTTCGTGGCCAGGATCATCGCCCTTCACGCGCTCGAGAATAACCTCGCCCTTGCCATTGTTCATCTTGGCGTGAGCCTCGCCGGCCTTCGTGTCCACTTTCCAGGTGAATCCTGCGGTGTCCACATCCGCGTGCTCCCATTTCATCGGATAGAGCTGTCCGAGGATGTCGTTGAGTGCTGCTTTCTGAGCAGGGGTAACGCTCGGGTCGTAGTGAATGACCACCCAGGAGTCCTTACCGGTGCTCCAATCGCTGCCAAGGTCCGTGGCCACCCAGACCTTCGCGCCGTCCAACTTGGTGTCTTTGTAATAGCCTTTGTCCGTACGAAGGACCAGATTGGCGCGGCAGTACTGCCCTTCGGCGTGATGCGTCGAGTGCGGATTGAAGTAGCAGGGACAGAACATGTCACAACTGCACGCTTCAATGTACGATGCGGTGATATCGAAATCGGGCTTGGCGGCGCTGGGTTTTTCCTGCGCGGAGGAGGTGAAGTAAACCAGGCTCGCAGCAAGGACGATGACAAACAGCGGAAACAGACGAGCGATACGAGACATAGTACCTCTCAGTAGTCAAATTTTGGGGCCCTATCCGGGTCTGCGCAGGAGTCTACTCCCGTCAAATGCATTAGGCAAGATGGGCCGGCATGCGTCAGCAGCACCGATTCGGGCGAGAGTAGCGCCGGTTGAGCTGCTCGACGTAGAACTCCTCGGCGGTCAGGGTGTGGCAGGACGCGGATTTTCCGTTCGCAGAGCGCAGATAGCGCTCGTACGCAGAATCGCCGCACCATTCGCGAAGGCCGCGCCAGAAGCGGCGGAGCGTACGCAATGTGATTCGTCGAGCGCGGCGCATCAGTCGTCTCCGTCGGCTACGCCGGAGAATCCCGGCGCCCACTGCGTCACTATATAGGGCGACTCATGGAGCACAGCCTCGCGGCGGCGGCTGAGAATCGCATACCACTGCACGAGCGCTTCAACAATCAGAACCATCACCATCAGCGCGAGCACCGCGGTCACGCCGGCATCGAGGCGCTGATTGAAGATAAGTCGCTGCGTGTCCGCAAGCTTGGCGGCGGGAATTTTTCCGGTGGCAATCTGCGCGGCAAGCATATTCGCGTAGGAAAGAAAGCCGATGCGAGGATTCGCATCGAAGATCTTTTGGTAACTCGCCGTCATGGTGACGACGATCAGCCAAGCCATCGGCACAAGCGTCACCCAAATCCACCGAAGGCGCCCCATCTTCAGCAAGACCGTGGTGGCCACCACCAGCGCAACCGCCGCCAACAATTGATTGGAGATTCCGAACAGCGGCCAAAGCGAATTGATGCCGCCAAGAGGATCGATCACGCCCTGATACAGAAAGTAGCCCCACATTCCGACGATCATCGCGCTCGAAAGCAAAATCCCCGGCATCCACCCGGTCCGGCCAAATGGCTTCCAGACGCGGCCGCCCAACTCTTGCACCATGAAGCGGCCCACGCGCGTGCCCGCGTCGAGCACGGTCAGAATGAAGAGCGCCTCGAACATGATCGCGAAGTGATACCAGATGCTGAGCAGGCGGTCGCCGCCGATGGTGCTCGAAAAAATCTGCGCCATGCCGACCGCCAAGCGACGGAGCGCCACCCGCGCGATTCAGTAGCGTCAGTTCTCCCACTTTATGAGCGAGGTCCGTCATCGTCTGCGCGGTCAGCGGATAGCCCCAGCCGCTGATCGTCGTCGCGGCTGCATCCGCCGTGCCGCCCACGATGGCCGCGGGACTGTTGATGGCGAAATAGACGCCCGGCGTCATGGCGCATGCCGCCACCATCGCCATCACGCCGACGAACGACTCCAGCAGCATCGCTCCGTAGCCGATGAACCGCGCATGAGCTTTCTCGCAGGATCATCTTGGGCGTCGTGCCCGAGGAAATCAGGGAGTGAAATCCGCTGATCGCGCCGCACGCAATGGTGATAAAGCAAAACGGAAAGATCTTCCCCGCGAAAACCGGCCCGCTGCCGTCGATGAACCGCGTGAGCGGCGGCATCAGCACGTTGGGCCGCACCAGCAGAATGCCCGCCGCCAGCGAAAAGATCGCGCCCGCCTTGATGAAGGCGCTGAGATAGTCGCGCGGCGCCAGCAGCAGCCATACCGGCAGGGCCGACGCCGCGAACGCGTACAGAATGATCGCGATCGTCAGCGAAATCCCGCTGAGCGTGAAACACTCGCGACCACGACGCCGACTCCGCCACCCACTGCCCCGCCACCACCACGAACAAAACCAGCGCCACGCCAATCAGCGACGCTTCCAGCACGCGGCCGCGCCGGAAGAATCGCAAGTACACGCCGAGCAGCATCGCGATGGGAATGGTCATCGCCAGCGTGAACGTCGCCCACGGCGAGGATTTCAGCGCATTGACGACCACCAGCGCCACCACGCCGAGCAAAATCACCAGGATCGCCAGCACCGCCAGTTGCGCGAGGAAACCGCCGCGCCGGCTTACCTCTTCGCGCGCCATTTCGCCCAGCGATTTGCCGTCGCGCCGGATCGAGCAGAACAAAATCACGAAGTCCTGCACGCAGCCGGCGAGCACCGCGCCCGCGATCAGCCACAGCGTGCCGGGCAAATAGCCGAACTGCGCCGCCAGTGTCGGCCCGACGAGCGGGCCAGGCCCGGCGATTGCGGCAAAATGGTGGCCGAAGAGTACCCACTTGTTGGTCGGCACGAAATCGCGGCCGTCATCGTGGCGCTCGGCAGGTGTGGCGCGCGTATCGTCCAGAGTGAGAATGCGCGCCGCCACAAACGCGGAATACACGCGGTACGCCACCATATAGCAGCACGCCGCCGCCAGCACGAACCAGATGGCGTTGAGCGATTCGCCGCGCTGGAGCGCTATCTTCGCAAGCGCTCCCGCTCCGAGGAGCGCAACCGCCACCCAGACCAATGTTGTCAGGAGTTTTTTCATGACCGAACGAGCGCGAAGACAAAGCCCCTGCGGACCCTAGAGAATGGACGCATTCCGGAGTGCATCCTAATTCGGCTTGGCGCGGAGCGTCAAATTGAAACGCTGCGCTTCCGTGCGCCCTCAATCGCCCAAAGACGTAAAACGGAGAAGCGGATACAACTCCCGGAAAATCTTCGCGACGTCGCGTGGAAACGATGCGCGCGTCGCCGCAGCGGGGGTGAGCTTGCGGCGAACGATCCAGCCCCGGACTTTGTTCCAATCTTGCGCAACCGGCCAGCCGGAACACTGGGTCCATTCGCCTTTTTCCGCCGAATACCAATAACTCTGGCAGCGGCGGCCGAGCCGCTTTTTCTGCCGCAAGAGCCAGCTTGGATCGGAGGTTACGCCGGGCTGGGCGATTCGCGCCAGCGCGGATTCTTTGTGCTTCGATCCGGAATAGATGCGGAAACCTACAGTGACTGTTTCGGCGGAAAGACCAACGTAGAGTTGCCCGGCCTCGCCTTCGCCGGCAAACGGCGCACCGATTTTCAGATACATCTGCGCGCGGTACGGCGTTTTGTCCTTCGCGAAACGCGTGTCACGATTGATGCGCGAGAAATTTCCTCCGCCGCGGGCCGTCGTGTCAAAACGTGGGTCGAGCTGAAGGACCACCGGGGCCATCTCGTCGAGCAAGCGGCGGAAAGGCCGTACGACGCATTGCTGGTAGCGGTCGCGGTTTGCGTCCATCCACGTTTTCTTGTTGTGACGCGCCAGATCGCGAAAGAATTTGAACGTGTCGCGAGTAAAGATGGGTTTCGGGTTCGCCATGGCCGTGCCTCGTCTACGAATCGCGCCTGATCAGCGTACACGATTCCCAATCGGCGTCAATTCGACTATGCTGTGCGGCGCGCCGGATGTGTTCGGCGATGCGGCTTTGGTGGAAATACCGGGCGTTCCGCGGTTTCAGATTGCGAGGATGGAAAAACGATGCGAGGCCAAGCTTTCGCTGCAGCTCTGTTCGTGGCTGGATTGATCGCGAGCGCGGCGGTGGCGCGTTTTCCACACGTCGCCAGAGCAGACGAAGCGAAACCCGCCGCCAAAAAGGAGCCCTGGAAACCGGAAGATTTCATCTATTCGGAGAGCGCGGGTCCATACCGCATCTCGCCGGACGCCAAGTGGCTGGTCTGGGTGAAATCCGCCGGCGACAAAGACAAGGACGCGCGCATTTCCAACTTGTTTCTTTCGAGCCTGAGCGAGAGCCGCGAGATTGAGCTCACGCGCGGCAGCGACACAAGCGGGCAACCGTGCTGGTCGCCGGACAGCGAGAAGATCGCGTTCCTCAGCAATCGCGCGCGGCCTAAAGCAAAGCCGGACACGGCGCCGATGCAGATCTGGGTGATGGACGCACACGGCGGCGAGCCCTGGCCGCTGACCGAGCTGGCACACGCACCGCGGCAGGTCGACTGGCTGGACAAAAACACGCTGATCTACAGCGCGCAGGAAGACCCGGCGCTTTACGAGCAAGAACTCAAGAAGAAAAAAGACGACTCCGAAGTGGTGGACGACGCGGATCACGAGCCGCCAGTGCGCCTCTACAAACTCAATGTGAAGGACGCCAAGATCACGCGGCTGACGACGAACACCGATTGGATCGAGCGCTGGTACGTCTCCAAGGATGGCAAGTACGTTGCCGCGATTCACGCGAAAAGCCTGCATTACCGCTTCGATGAAAAAGTCCCGCCCGTCTCCATCTTGCATAACCTGGCCGACGGCACGGAAAAGCAGATCTTCACCGAGGGCCGCGTCCGGCCGTATGGTTTCAAGTGGAGCACCGACAATTCCGGTTTTTACGCCTGGGCGCCCTTCTCGACAGATTCCAGGTTCCTGACGGCTTCCATCATCCTGCTCTACTACTACGACGTGAGCTTGGGCAAGAGCGTTCAGGTTCCTCTGGACTGGCAGAACGGCATGGGCTCGGATCTCGCCGCGACCCCAGAAGGTTTCGTGGTGGGTCTGGCAGCCGGCCACCGCTTTGAAACGGCGCGCTACAGGCGCGAAGGAACAGGGGGCAGCTGGACCTGGAAGCGCTCTCCGCTCGAAGGCGAACACGTAAAAAACATCGAAAACTTCGAAGTGTCCGCCGACGGCAAGACGATCATGTATTCGTATTCCACTGCGAGCAAGCTGCCTCAGCTTTATCGCGCACAACTCGACGGCGACAAGATCGCATCGCCGGTGCAGCTCACGAAGCTGAACGAAGGCTTGGTGAACGGACGGGCGTTCGCCCGTAGCGAAGTCATTAGCTGGAAAGGTTCGAACGACGATGAAGTCGAGGGCATCCTCTACTACCCGGCGAACTACGAAGAGGGGAAAAAGTATCCGCTGATCACGGCGATCCACGGAGGACCGATGGGCTCGGACCACGACTTGTGGGACGAAAGCTGGGCCTACCCGATCCAACTGTTCACGCAGCGAGGCGCCTTTGTGCTGCGGCCGAACTATCACGGTAGCGACAATTACGGACTGAAATGGGCCGAGTCGATTTGCTGCGGCAAGTATTACGACCTTGAGACGCCGGACATCAATGCGGGTGTCGATTACTTGATTGGGAAAGGTATGGCCGATGCCGACCGCATCGCGACGATGGGCTGGTCGAACGGATCGATTCTCTCGACCAGCCTGATCACCACGTATCCCGCGCGGTACAAAGTGGCCAGCGTGGGCGCGGGCGATGTGGAATGGATCAGCGACTGGGGCAACGTGTTCTTCGGCGAGTCGTTCGACGCCTACTACTTCGGGAAATCGCCGATGCAGGATCCGCAGCTGTACATCAACAAATCGCCGTTCTTCAAAATGGACAAGGTGCAGGCGCCGGTGCTGATTTTCCACGGTACCGCGGATACCAACGTGCCTCCGGCGCAGAGTTGGTCGTACTTTCGTGTGCTCCAGTACTACGGCAAGGTGCCGGTGAAGTTCGTGTTGTTCCCGGGCGAGCCGCACGGTCCGCGCAAACTGACGCACCAGATGCGCAAGGTCGAAGAAGAGCAGGCGTGGTTCGACAAGTATTTCTTCAAGACGGACAAGGCGGGGAATGAAGCGGT
The DNA here is from genome assembly GCA_963735525.1 of uncultured Acidobacteriota bacterium. Classification (GTDB taxonomy): domain Bacteria; phylum Acidobacteriota; class Terriglobia; order Acidiferrales; family UBA7541; genus Acidiferrum. The sequence goes on from CAVTLQ010000012.1 coordinate 494,483, forward strand.
CAAGGAAGGCTCGCCGCTCGAGGCGGCTCTCCGCACCAGGAACGTGGCGCGGTCTTCGGGCGAATACGGAGCAACGATCTCCGTGAAAGGTAAAACCGTGCTGATTCCCGAAGTTGTGAAGCGCGGCGATCTCGAAGTCGGACGGTTCGAGGTGACGCGCGCGCAGTTCACCGAGTTCGACAAGAGCTACACGATCGATCCAGGTATGGAGAACTATCCGGCGAATGGCATCACACTCGACCAGGCCAAAGGCTATGCCGCATGGCTTTCCAAGACGACCGGCCAAACATGGCGTATCCCGAACGAAAGCGAAGTCTCCGCGATGTACGAGAAAAAGGACGGCGAAAATACGCTCGACTATTGGGCCGGATACGCGCTGAATCCGGACGATACCGCGCGGCTGCAGACAAAATTGAGCGACCTTTCCGGAATCGCGCCGCTGCTAAAGCCCGTTGGCAGTTTCCCCGGACAGGGGAGGGCCGACGAGGAATTGATCTTCGACCTCGGGGGCAACGTGGCCGAGTGGGTGCTGGCGCCGGACGGCAAGGGCAAAACAATCGGCGGCAGCGCGGATCGGCCTGCCGACCCGCGCGCCTCGCACGAACCCGGGAATGCGTACATCGGTCTGCGGGTCGTACGCGGCGCTCCAAAGCCGGCGCCAGATTCGCACTGAGAGCTGGCAGATCCATCCAGATTGGCGCTTGCGCCGCCTTTGCGGGCGGGCTAGGCTGCGGGCATGAGCCAATTCACACCTACGGAAAGAACCAAAGTCACACGGAAGCCGGACCGCGGCAGCTATGACCGCGAACTGATCTACAGCATTCTTGACCAGGCATTCGTGTGCAGCGTCGGCTTCGTGGTGGACGGCCTGCCCTATGTGGTGCCGACGAACTACGTACGCGTCGGCGACAAACTTTTTCTGCACGGCTCGACGGCGAGCCGGTTGATGCGCACGCTGGCGAGCGGCGCGCCGTTTTGCCTGAGCGTGACGCTGCTGGACGGGATCGTCTTTTCACCGACGGCCACGGGACACTCGGTGAACTACAGGTCGGTGGTGGTCATGGGCAAGGCCGAGGTCGTCGAAGGGGCCGAGGCGAAGCTGGCGGCCATGCGCGATTTTGTCGAGTACGTGATTCGCGGGCGCTGGGACACGGTGCGACCGCCGAGCGAGCAGGAATTGAAAGGGACGATGGTGCTCGCAGTGCCGTTGGTCGAAGCATCCGCCAAAGTGCGCACCGGTTTCGCGGTGGATGACGCGAAAGAGTATGCGAGTTCGGCTTGGACGGGAGTGCTGCCGTTCAAGTGGACGCCGGGGGAGCCGCTGCGCGACCCTCGCGGGAACACGCAAACGCCTGTGCCGGAAAACATCCTCCATTATTCGCGGCCGCAGTAGGGCGACCGAGCAAAAAAGCGCAACACGGAGGACACAGAGAAGAGCGCCCGTGCGAGGGCCGGACTACTTTTTCGTGGAGGAGCCGGCGAAGGCCGTAGCGACACCAAGCGAGATCAGCATTCCGCCAGAGACGTAACGCTGGGTGCGCATCCAGCGCGCATTGCCTCGCAGCCAGTGCGCAACGCTCCCGGCAGACAGCGCCCACAGGCTGTCGCTCAGCAGACCGAGGGCAGCAAAAAGAATTCCCAGGAAGAGAATTTGGCCCGCAACATGGCCGCGAGAGGCATCCACGAACTGCGGGAGAAAGGCGAAGAAGAAAAGGGCGGCTTTCGGATTGAGCACGTTTACGACGATCCCTTGCGCGAAGATGCGACGCAGCCTGACTCGCGGCGCGCCGTCGGAAAGCTCCATGGATTCCTCCCGCCGCAGCTTCTGGACGCCGAGATAGATCAAATACGCCGCGCCGAGATATTTTACGATCCCGAAGGCCAGCGCCGAGGACATCAGCAAAGCCGACAAGCCCACGGCCGCCGCAGCCGTGTGAACGAGGGAGCCCACGCTAATGCCCAGAGCGGACACGAAACCCGCGCTACGTCCTTGACCGATACTGCGGCCCAAGATGTAAAACACCGCCGGGCCAGGAATGACCAGCAGAAGCAGGGCTGCGCCGATGAAGAGTATGAGAGACGAATAGCTGGGGATCATAACGAACCCTCGGCGTCGGGGCTGAAAGCCCCGACCTTCTAAAGCCACAAGCTAGTTGCAGCCGCAACCGCCGCCGCAGCAGCCCCCTCCTCCCCCGCCGGAGAACGACGGGGATGATTTTGCGGAAGCGCCGTTGGTTGAGCCGTTTGTGGAGCTGAAGACGGACAATTGGAGCGAGTTCTTCTTGCCGGCGCACTTGGGGCAGGCGATTTCCTGGGTCTTGTTGAAGACGATCTTTTCAAAGTGGGTCTGGCAGTCGTCGCAAACGTATTCGTAGATGGGCACGGTCGTTTTCCTTGTTTTCCAGCGTAATTATAGCATTTTGGGTAGGGCGTCGCGCGGCTAACGGGGAGATCCTTCAGCGAGCCTTGTCGGGTCGCCTCAGGATGACAATACCGAGTAATCGCCGATCGACCGGGGGGCAGTGAGGGCAGCGGACGTAGTAAAGGCGGCTAAGCTGCCGCACTCCAAAAGGGATCGGCTCCTCGAAAGCCGAGGAGCCGATCGAAATTGCGGGCCTGATCTGAACGGCAGATTAGTCGCCGGCGACGGCTTCGGTGGCCTTTTCGGCGGCGTGCGGCGCGGTGGCGCCGTTGCCGTTCGAATGGCCGTTTCCGTTGGCATGGCCGTTGCCATTGCCGCTGGCTGGGGCGATGTTGACCGGCTTGAAATTCGCCGGGACGGCTTTGGCGATGTCGGATACGGTGCCGATTTGGACTACCGTCTGCTGAGGCTTCTTGAGGACCAGTTCTTCGTAGATGGCGCGGACCTTGGCCTGCTCTTCGAAGGCCTTCTTGCGGCGGGCGCGGTCTTCTTCGGAGGCGGTCAGGGGAATGTCGTGCTCGAGGTGGCGCACGCGAGCGGCGTCATCGGAGTCGATGTTCAGCGAATGCTCGAAGCTCTGGAGATTGACGCTCTTGCCCTTGGCGTAGATCTCATGCTTGCCATGGTTCTTGTACCATTCGGCGACGGTCGCGTTCTTATGCATGTTTTCGATGATTTGGCGCCAGCCGACTCCGGTGTTGTACGCGCAGAAGCTGATTTCGCCCTGCTGGGTGGCGTACGGGATAATGCACATCTCGGTGCGGCGGAAGTCGTAGTTGAAAAGATCCTGGAACCACATGCCGGCGATGAAGAGGAAGTTCCAGGGATCCTGGCGGCGCTTCATGGCATCGTCAATCTTGCGATCGGGAGAAGTGCGGCCGTACTTAACGGTGGAGCGCTTGGTAAGCGCCCAGGTCTTGTCGAACTTCTTGAAGAGCGCGGTGAGCGTAAGACCCTTGGGACCCTGGAAGGGCTTGTAGTTCTTCAAGAGGGCCATAGCCATCATGAAGTTGGAGAAGTTCTTGCCTCGAGCCGCATCGGTGATGGCGGTAACGTCCTTGGTGAGCTGGACGGCGTCCAGAAACCGGGGAACTGGCGCCCATTCCTTGGTCTCTTTGTTGATCATCATTGCGGTGCCGACGCCGCAATTGGGGTGGCAACCGCAGGAGAGCGAACCCCAAGTGGATTCGGTGCCCTTGACCATATCCGCGAATCCAGCAAAGGTGCTGATGAAGGAGATGGGGAACCAATCGCGGGTCGGCTCGACCTTGCCGACCTGGTTGCTGACGTCCTTGGCGAGATGCGAAAGGGTGTAGCGCTGGCGGAGGCGGCGTTCGGGAGTGATGTCTTCGTCGCGACCGGTGAAGGAAACCGGCTGGAAGCTGACGAACGCGATTTTCTTGGGGTTCTCCATCGCGAACTTCACGACGGTGCCGACCTGATCGTTGTTCACGTTGTTGACGATGGTGACGACCAGCACGATTTCGATGCCGGCTTCGTGCATGTTCTCGATGGCGCGGAGCTTGACGTCAAAGAGGTTTCCGATCTGGCGGTGGCTGTTGGCGTCGTTGCCGATGCCGTCGAACTGGAGGTAGGCGTAGCGCATACCGGCGTCGAAGGCCTTCTTGCTGAACTCCTTGCTCTTGGCGAATTCGATGCCGTTGGTGGCAGCCTGCACGCTGTTGTAGCCGATCTTGCGGGCATAGGCGACGGCGTCGAGGAACAACGGGCTCATGGTGGGCTCGCCGCCGGAGAACTGCACGGACATCTGGCGGCGCGGCTTAATCTTCAGGGCGTTGTCTAAGATTTCTTTAACTTCGTCCCAACCAAGCTCGTGGACGTAGCCGACCTGGTTCGCGTCCATGAAACAGGGGTCACACATCATATTGCAGCGGTTCGTAAGGTCGACGGTGAGGACCGAGCCGCGGCCGTAGCGAACAGTGGACGAGCCATGTTTGTGCATATCTTCGTCGTTGTGGGCGGGAATGTCGCGGCCGGGGAACTGCTTCTCGATCCAATCGAGGAATTTGGCGTCTACGGCCATCAAGTCTTCGTAGTGGCCGTGGATAGGGCAATCTTTGACCATCCAGATCTGGCCGTCGCGCTCGATGATTTGGGCCTTAATCTCGCCGACCTTCTCGTGCATGAGGTCGCGCCAATCTTTCTTGCCGTCGATGATAGCCGTGCGCGCTTCCTTGACACAGGCCGGGCAGAGCGAATCGGTCTGCCGGGGAAAGCCGAGCGTCGGCTTGGTCTTTTCCCAAGACTTGAGCAGCGGCTTATCGGACCATTGCGGAGTGACGGAAGGGTTCGGATTGCGCTTGTTGAAGTATTGAATGGTGTTGAAAGTGGCCGCCGCGCCCTTGCAAAGAGCCCAATCGACGGTCCTCAAAATCTGCGTGCCTACTTGACTCGGCATAAAACTCTACCCTCCGCTCAGAAAAGTGCGTGCCACTTTGTCGTGCTAACTTGCCCCACGAATTGGATGCAGCCCAAGTACTTATTGGGATCAGCCTTAATAACATCCCCCGGCTGAAAGCTACCGTACCACGTCGGGTGGTACGTCCAATAAGTCTTTGAACTCGTATAGTTTGAAGGTTACCGGGGGAGGATCCTAGGGGGTTGCGGCGAACGGTCAAAATAGGGGGTTGAACGGTAAAATCTAGTACTTGGGGGGCGGGTTTCGGGGGGCTCGGAGGGAGTTACTGGTAGACCATTTTGGGCTAAAATTTGGCGGGAAACTTCGTTCCTCCCCAAGGCTCGCCTTGCTCAAGCCCGGCGCCTACATTGGCACCTACGTGGCTGCGTAACGGAGAGACGCTCGAACGGGAAGGCTACTCGTTCAAAACGGGACGCAGTACCGCGCTGACAAAATGTGCGAAGTGCGACGCGCCTTCGTCGAGCTGGAGCCAGCGCACCACGCAATGGTCCGCTAAATATTTTGAAACTCGGGATTCCGCGATTCCCAAATGGTGCGCGAGCTGAGGCTTGATGGAATCGGCGCCGCGACGGCTTGAGCCACCGCGCAAAAGGTTTGGGATCGCAATGCGCAGCGTCTGGCAGGCCTCGACGTAGTAGTAGCTCGTCAAGTCGGAATCGGTGAGAAGAAATACACCGGGTCCGGCTGGCGCGGTGCCCGCATCATCGAGCTTCACCGGCGCACAGGTGAGCAAGCGGCGGAATTGCATCTCCAACAGTGAAAGCCGTGAAGAGAGGCCGGGGTCGCCATAACGGCCTCGAAGAGCGATCCCACCGGCGTCCCCGAGTGGTTCCACGGGGAGACGGGGCACGGCGGCGGATTCGGATGTTCTGACGATTCGCGGCTCTGGAGATTCGTCCATTGTGGGCGGCGGAGCTGGCCGGCCCTCGGAAGCTGGCTCTGCTTGACGTGACGTAGGTGCCGCGATGTCCCTGGCGGCGCCTCCCTTTCGACGATTGCGTCCGCCACGGCGGCCACGGCGCCGGCGCCCGGCTTCGGTTGCAGGTTTAACCGCCACCGGCGGATCGACGGAGGCTTCGTGTTCCGGCGCGGCGATGGCTTCAAACACTGCCGCATTTTGCTCAAAGGGGAGTCCTGCCTCGGGAGCAGGAACGGGCGGTTCTGCCGGCGAAAGGGTCTCGGATTCGGAATCGGGGGCTTCCGGCGCAGGCAGTGCCCCGAGCCGGGTTGCCGCTTCCTGGGCCTTCGTCTTCCAATCCGCGCGGCGAAAGCGTTCCGCGGCGGTCGCATACCATTTTGCGGCGTCCGCATTTTGGCCGGAAGTCTCGAAGTAGCGCGCCAGCTCAAACGCCACCATCGCGTCGCGCGTCTTCTCGAATAGATTTGAGAGTTGCGCTGCCGGGTCTTTGCTGGTGCGTGCGCGGCGAATGCGCGCGGTGATTTGTTTCCAGTCCGCCATAGAGTGATTCAGCGACTGCATTGTAACAGCGGCGGCCTCCGGCTGCCAGCACGGGAGGCGAATACAGCAAATCTGGTAGGCGGGGAGAACTTTTAGGACATATATGGGTTTTACGGATTGACGGGTGATGCGGGTGTAAGTATTCTTGGGTCCAGCCCTCTTGGAGACGCAATGGCGCGCTTGCGCGACCTCTTACGCATAAGCTCTGCCGCAATACTGTCATTCAGTTTGTTAATCACCTCCGTCTCTGGAGTGCCGGCGGCCGGATTCGGCACGGTTGTGTCTGCCGAGCGAGCGCATGTTGGCAGAGCCGCAGCGTCTGTAGGAACGACGATCTTCAACGGGGATGACCTCAACACGGAACAACTTGGGAGTATGCAGGTGCGCACGTCTGCGGCGCGTCTGCTGCTCTCTGGGTCAAGCCGGGTGACCTGGGGCGCGGAGGCGAACATGCCGGCGGCAACGCTAACCGCGGGGACCGCCACGTTTTCGACGGTGAATTCCAAGGCGTTCGCTCTGCGCGTTGCGACAGCCGTGATCCGCCCAAAGGGCGAGGGGCCGACGATCGGAAGCGTCGCGCTGCTGAATCCGAAAGAGCTGACCGTGAATTGCTCGCGCGGGGCGCTCACACTGACGGTGGTGGACGACACGCTGGAGATTCCGGAAGGCACTGCGTACCACATCGTGCTGGACCCGAATGCCAACGTCGCGTCCGACGATCCAAAGGCTTGGGGTGATAATCAGCGTCCGAAAAAGAGCGGACGAAACCGTTTCATTTTCTTCCTGATCTTCTTTGCTGCAGGCGTGACCGCTTTCGCGATCCACGAAGCCCTTGAGAGCCCCGACCGGCCGTAGCTAGTTCTTAGGTTTAAGCTTTCCGCTTGGTCTGCAGCATCTTCCTTACGCCGCAGCTTACACCGCAGCGATTACTTCGATTTCAACCAGCGCGTCTTTGGGCAGGCGTGCGGCCTGGACCGTCGAGCGCGCGGGCGGGGCGGCCGTAAAGTACCGTGCGTAAACTTCGTTCATCGCTGGAAATTCGTTCATGTCCTTCAGAAAAACGGTGGTCTTCACGACGTGATGAAGGTTGGAGCCTGCCGCCTCTAGAATTCCTTTCACGTTTTCGAGGACGCGCTCGGTTTGCTGGCGAATGTCGTTGCCGGTCATTTCGCCGGTCTTGGGATCAAGCGCGACCTGGCCGGACACGAATAGAAAGCCATTGGCTTTCACGGCTTGAGAATACGGGCCGATAGGCTTGGGTCCGCGGTCGGTGGTGACAACTTCCTTCATGGGATGTTCTCCTTTGTATTCGTGGCGATGGCGCTGACCGCGTCCTCATAGCGCGCCCGGAAATCGTCGGGCACGCCTGGACGCTTCATCCAGCGCCGAACAAACTCTGCGACATTTTGATGCGTTTCCTGCTCGAACGCGGCGATCAGGTCGTCGAGATCGAAGCCCCCTCCGCGTCGCGCATACAACATATGGCTTAGTGCCTTGTTAAACGCTTCCTGGCCATAGCGGTCCTGCAGACCGAAGAAAAACAAAAGACTCTTGGCGCGGACGACGTCATCGTCTTCAGATTTGTTGGGCTCGATGTGAACGGGAACGAGGCGGAGGGCTCGGCGAATGGTCTCACTCCGGACTCCGGGTCCCTGCGCAGCTTCGCGTCCTCGGGACGCTGCGAATGCCGGCAATGCCGTAAGCGGAGGGTCTTGCTCGAAGAAGCCGGGATTCTGGCCGTAGCCCAGCCAGCTCGATGCCAGCGCAGGGCCCGCGGCGGCCGCGATTTCCGGCGCGCCGGCACTGACATCGACGATGACGCTATCGAGTGAGGCCAGCAGCGCGGATGCCTTCTCATTTCCGTCCGCGATGAATTTCGAATAGCCGGAAGCCGCGCCGGCGAAGCAGCCCGCAACCACGGGACACTCGACGACCCAGAGTTGATGGGACTCATCGCTTCGGTTTCCGAACATCGCGTTGTACGCCTGAACGGATTTGACGAGCAAGTCGGCAGCTTGGCGCAAATTGCCGGCGTCCTGCTCAGCGCGAGTCCAAAGATGGACGGTTTCCGGTCCGGCGGTAAGCGTCGTCGCACCGAAACGTCCGGCGATGACAAACGCGTACCCGTCCTTCGACTGCTGGACGGCGCGGATGATTTGTTCTCCCCCACTGCGGGAGGCTTTGGACGGGCGTCCGCTTGCGTGGACGAGAAAGTTCTCGGGCACTCGCAAGGTCAAGAGCCAACTCTTAGGCGGCACTCCACCGGTGGCAAAAATCCCGCGTGCCGGGAGCAGCTCCGGATTCCAACCTTCGGCGGGAAGAAAGAACGCGTCCGGCGCGAAGCTCACGGCGCTCTCGGCGGGTTCGGCCGGCTGAAATTCCACCGAGAGATGCAGAGTGTGCACCGCTGACACGGTCCAGGGCTGGGGAAATGTAAGGAGTACATTGCGCGGGTTGGCGGGCGACGGTCCAAATGCCAGTGCTTGGGTATCCCACTCGGCGTGGGGATCGGCAAAATGGAATCTGCGGCGGCCGGGAAGGCGAAGCTCGAGCGAGGACAACGGCCGGTTGCCGTTGTTGCGAAGCCGATAGTCGGCTTCTATGCGAATGCTGGGCTGCGGATCGCCAACGAAGTGAACGCGGATTTCCTGCTTGTCGATAGCGTAGCCCGGACCGAGCGCCGCCGCGCACGCCGCCGCCCAATATCCCGCAGAGAGTAGCGCGAGAAGCAGAAGGAGGCGCGGCTGTTTGCTGGTCGCCAAGACGTCCTCGATTGTAGCTAGGGAATGCAGTCCAGGCAAAAGCGGGGTGCGCGGATCGTCGCGTGGGCAGCGGCAAATTGGACGGTCAACTCGCCTTGCGGCCACGGACGCGCACGAAATCGGTATGCGCATGATTGCGCGTTGCTTCGCGTGAGGCCGCTTCCTTGTCGGCCTGCGCATTCGTCATCCCGTCGTTGATTCGTTCCAGAATCTGCTTTTCCGTGAGGCCGGTGTTCTTCAAGCGGCCGATCTCCGCCGTATCCATCGTCGGCAGAGCCTTCAAATGGCGCTGCAGAATCACCTGGACGGTCCCGTCCGAGAGCCCGATCAGCCGCAGCATAACCGCATCGCCGCTGATCGAATCGAGCTGATTGGCGCGAGCAAAGTCCAGAATATCGGCGTCGGCATATCGAGCGCCTTGCAGGCTGATCACGGAATCCGCGCTGTTGAACGGGTGCTGATTCGCGTGCGCCGCCGAAATCAGCGCCACGCAGGTGTCGTCGGTCACGCTGGCTTGTTTGAGTTTCACGACTTGCGCGACTTCCGCGTCTGAGGTGTTGAGCGCTTTGAGTTGCTCGATCCCACCGGAGAACACGCCAGCCTGAACGAGCGGGCGGTAATCCGTGAGGGGATGCTGGTGGCATCCGCCGGCAAAGAAGAGGCAAACAGCGAATGGCAGAACGCGAGATTTCATACGTTCATTGTATCGGCAGGGAAACCGAGCACCCGGGACTGTGCTTTGGGTGATACCCGGCTAAAGGACAGGTGCTGACGGGCGAGTGAGCAGGTTAGGACTGATACACGCGCTCGACGCCGTAAACTCCGGAGACTCTGCGGATGCTGGCAAGAATGGCTTCCAGCTGCCGGCGGTCGTGAATCTCGAGGTTGGCGTCAATTTGCGCATTCAAGCGGTCGGGGCGGCTTTCCAGGTTGTGGATGTTACAGCCTGCGCCGCTAATCACCGCGGTGATGTCCGCCAAAAGGCCTGCGCGATCTTTCGCGCGAATCAGCAGGTGTACCAGGAAAGTGGCGGTCTCCGCGCCACCCCATTCGACCGCGATGCGCCGCTCCGTCTGATAAAGAAGGTTCTGGACGTTGGGACACGCCCGCGTGTGCACCGCGACGCCCCGGCCGCGGGTGATATAGCCAATGATGTCGTCACCGGGAATTGGATTGCAGCACTTGGCGCGGTAGACCAGCAGGTCGTCTTGTCCCTTGACGATCAGCGGAGCCTCGCCGAAGCCCAGCATGCGCTTGACGGTCTTGACCAGCGTGGGCTTGGAGTCTTCGGCTTCCGGCTCGCTCGGCTTATCGGGCTCGCCGAGCACGCGAGTGAGCACTTGCCGCGCGGAATATTTTCCAAAGCCCACGGCCGCATAGAGATCTTCGAGTTGCGAGAGCCCGTGATCGGAGGCCACTTTGAGCAAATCCTCTTCGGGAATCTTTTTGAGGCTGCGTCCAAATTGGCGCGCTTCTTTTTCCAGTAAGCGCTGCCCCATCGCGGTGGCCTCTTCGCGCTCCTGGACATTGATCCAATGCCGGATTTTACTGCGAGCGTGGGAGGACTTGACGAAGCTCAACCAATCGCGGCTTGGCTTGTGGCCCTTCTGGGTAAGAATTTCGACCACGTCGCCGCTCATGATCTCGTGCCGCAGCGCAACCATTTGCCCGTTCACTTTAGCGCCCACGCACTGATGCCCAACTTCCGTGTGCACCAAATACGCGAAGTCCACCGGCGTAGCGCCGCGCGGCAACTCCAGCACCCGGCCTTTCGGCGTAAACGCGTAAACTTCGCCCGGAGCCAGATCTACCTTCAGCGTGGACAAAAATTCCCCGGGCTCCTCGAGTTCCTGCGACCACTCGATCAGTTGCCGCATCCAGGTGATGCGCTGGTCGTCTTCCGAGACCGGCTTATCGTCCTTGTACTTCCAGTGCGCGGCGACGCCCTCCTCCGCGGTGTGGTGCATTTCCTGCGTGCGAATCTGCACTTCAAACGGCTGGCTATTGTGAATAACCGTGGTGTGCAGCGACTGGTACAGGTTCGGCCGGGGCATGGCGATGTAGTCCTTGAAGCGCCCCGGCACCGGCCGCCAGATGTGGTGCATCACTCCGAGCGCAGCGTAGCAATTGCGCTCCGTATCGGTGACAACGCGGACCGCCAGCAGGTCGTAGACCTGTTCGAGGCTGTGCTCCTGGCGCACGATCTTTCGGTGCAGCGAATACAAGCTCTTGACGCGCGCTTCCAACTCGGCAGGAATCCCACTCTCCACGAGCTTGGAGCGAATGGTAGCCTGCACCTCTTCCAGAAACTTTTGGTGAAATGGCCCCTTTTCGGTGACCTCTTTCTGCAAAGCGAGAAACGACTCGGGCTCCAGATAGCGGAACGACAAATCCTCGAGCTCACAGCGAATGATGCTCATGCCCAGTCGATGAGCGATCGGCGCATAGATGTCCAGGGTTTCGCGAGAGATACGCTGCTGCTTCTCAGCCGCAAGATATTCCAGCGTGCGCATGTTGTGCAGCCGGTCGGCGAGCTTCACCAGCACGACGCGAACGTCGTGCACCATGGCCAGCACCATCTTGCGAACGTTCTCGGCCTGCCGGGCCTCCGGAGCCATCATATTGAGGCGGCCGATCTTGGTGACGCCTTCGACGAGGTGGGCCACTTCGGCGCCGAAGCGTTCCTCGATCCGAGACACGGGGAATTCCGTGTCCTCGATAACGTCGTGCAGCAGCGCTGCCGTCAGGGTCGTCGCATCCAAGCGCATATCGGCAAGAATGTGCGCGACTTCCAGCAAATGTGTCAGGTATGGTTCGCCGGAGCGCCGAACCTGCGCACGATGGCGCTCCGCGGCTATTTCATACGCGCGACGCACGATCCAGGGGTCTTCCGAAGGGCGATTCTTGCGGAGCTTCGCGAGGAGTTCCTCGAGACGCGCGTCCAGAGCGCGCTCGGTGCGGTCCCGGTGGAAATTCAGGGGTAGGTTGCCGGCAGACGACATGTTCCAGTATACGCCGGATGGGCCTGTGCCGCGAGTGCCCACGACCCGCCTGGCAGTGCTCCAATTTGGTGTTGCTGGTAGGGGCGTGTAGGGGCGTCGCTTCAGTTTATCCTGACGAAGGAAGGGCGCGACCGCCACCGTCGCGTCTTGCCTCCCCACAACGCGCCAGCCACCGCGGGCGCCGCAGTCTTGCCACACCAACACAGAATTAGACTACTACCGACTCGCCTTGAAGGAGCACACCTTTCGCCCCGGCGCCGCACTTCCCGGCAAAAAAGTGAGGGCGCCCTTTGCGGACGCCCTCGCTCAAGAATCGATTCGGTTGAGCGGCTACGACACCTGCTGTGGCTGCTCCGCGCGCCGCTGCTTGATCTCTTTGACTTTGTCCACCAGGTCGTCCGCCTGCTTCAGCAGGCTGGCTCGCTCGTCCGCTGATTCCACCATGTCGGCCTTGCGGCGATACAAAAGGTTGAGGTACGCCATGGCGTCATCGTAGTCGGGCCTGAGGGTGATGGCCTTTTGGAGATCCGTGATGCCTTCGTCGATGATCGCACCGTACTTGCCGGCGTAATCGGAGCGGACCGCGGCCGGCAGTGGATCGGTGTCTTTCACCTGCTTCTTGATGTTGTTCTTGTTGTACTCCATCCGCATTTCGCCGTTGGCGCGGAAAGCCAGCGTCCAGTCAATGACGCCGATCCAGTAGTAGGGCTCCGGATCGTCCGGCTTCAGCTGAATGTGCCGCTGATGGTAGGACTTGGATTCATCAAACTTCTTGGGATCGAACGGTTGGCCCCCCATCTGGAAAAGAATGGAGCCGATGCCGTCGATCGCGGAGAGATTGTTCGAGTCCTTGTCCAGCACTTCTTTGAATTCCTGGACCGCCTGGTTGCCGCGCGCCATGTTTTCGGCCGACGGAGCGCCCGGGATGTACAGGCTGGCGTACGCCGTCGCGAGATACAGGCGCGCGTTCAGGAGATCGGGATCCGCGTCTTTGGCCTGTTTGAAATCCTCAATCGCCGCGTCGGACTGGCCGTTCTTGAAGGCCGCCACGCCCTTATTCAACAGATCGCGGGCCTTTAGCTTGCTGCAACCCGAAGCCGCGACTCCGAGGATCACCAGCGCTGCGAGTGTCGCACCCCGGCGAGCGATTCGAACGAATCCATAAGTCATCGAAGCATCCATCCCTGCTGTGGCGCGACCCCTGCCTGACCGGGTCAACGCTAGAATTCACGTCCGCCCTGCGAAGGGCATTTCCTTCCGATGCAGCGGCCCTTTTCCAGTTCCGGCGTCAACAGACCAACAGACGATATGCCCGCCGCGTGCATGTCGTCAATCACCCGGGCCACAACCTGGAACTCGACCAGAGCGTCACCCCGAACAAAAGCGGTGCGTTCCGCGCGAAACTTGAAAACCTCTTGAAGCCGGTCGCGCAGTGTTTCCCACTTGACCGGCTGTTGATTGACTTTTACCGATCCGTCGGCGAGTACCTGAACAACCACTACTTCCGGTTCCGGAATCGCCGGAGCGGACTCCGCCGGCCGTGGTATCTCCGCCCTCAGACCTGTCTGCTTGTGCGGCATGATCATAAATATGACCAGGAGCACCAGCAGAACATCAATCAACGGAACCACATTCATTTCGGAAATGATTCCGCGCTTCGAACCCCCAACCGGCATTCCCATGAGCCACCTCGCTTTGAAGCAATTGCCCCGCGAGGAGGACTCTCACACCCTGTGAAACTCTTACTGCCCGGCTTCGAGCTTTGCGGTGATCAACCCCACTTTGTCGATGCCGGAGCCCCGCATGATGTCGATGGCATGGGCGACGTCGGCAAACAGTACATCGTTATCGCCTTTGACGAAAGCTATTTTCTCCGCCCGGTCTTTGAAGATCTGTTCGATGCGCGGGCCGAGGCCGTCCCAGGTCGCGTCTTCGTTGTTGATCTTGACCTTGTTGTCTTTCAACACCTGCACGACCACCGTTTTGTTTTCCAAGTCCTGGTTTTGCTGCGCGTTGGGATTCGGCTGCGGCACCAGCGTATCCAGGCCCTTGGGCGTCAGCGGCGTGATCACCATGAAAATAATCAGAAGCACCAGCAGAATGTCGATCAGCGGAACGACGTTCATCTCCGCCATCGTACCGCCCTTACTCTCACCAACACTCATTCCCATTGGACTTCTCCTATCGCCTGCCCCTGCGAGCTTTGCAGGCCACTCGGCCGCGCCGTGTGGGACTCGGCGCGGCCCGCAATACCAAAACATTCCGCAAACGAACGATGCCAACCTTACCCCGGCAAAACGAAAGCCGCTGGCCTCAATCGGCCGGCGGTTGCTGGGGCGGAAGGGCTGGCGTTTTGCCCTGGTTCTTCTCCGTGAGAAGACCCAGCTGATCCACGCCGGCGGACCGGATCTCATCCACCACGGCCACGACGTCGCCGTACTTCGCCCGAGCATCGCTCTTGACGTAGACGGTCTTGTCGAGACGATTGGAGATGCGATCCTTGATCTGACCGGTCAGATCTTCCTTTTTCGTTGCCGTGTGGCCCAAGTAGATGTTGCCGTCGCGCGTGATGGCCACGACGATCGCATCATCCTTGTCCGCGTCCTGCATTTCGTGCGCGTTGTCGGTCCGGGCCATGTCCACCGGCATGTTCTTCTGCAACATCGGCGTGACCACCATGAAGATGATCAGCAGAACGAGCATGATGTCGGCCATGGGGATGACGTTGGGCGACGCCATCTGGCTGCCGGCCTGCGGTTTATAACGCGCTGTTTGTCCAATGTGATGTGCCACGCGTCTACCTCCTCCTACTCACTGCTTACTTCTTTGCGCCGCGACGCAGGATGAAGTAGTTGATGAGCTCCATCGAGGAGTTGTCCATTTCCACGTCGAAAGCTTCGACCTTGTTGGTGAAATAGTTGTACGCCCACACGGCAGGGACGGCCACGAGGAGACCGAACGCCGTGGTCACCAGCGCTTCCGCGATACCGCCGGCTACCGCCGACAGCCCGGTCGCTTTGCTCTGCTCGATGCCCTTAAACGCGTTCAAGATGCCGACCACCGTGCCGAACAATCCGACGAACGGAGCCGTCGATCCGATCGTGGCCAGGGCCGACAAGCCGCGCTTCATTTCGGCGTGCACGATGGCCACCGAGCGCTCGAGACCGCGCTTGGCGGCTTCGATCACGTCGGCATCGGATACTTGCTGCGAAGCGGATTGAAACTCGGAGAGGCCCGTCGCCACCACTTTGGCGATGTGGCTCTTCTTGTTGCGCTCGGCGATGGCGATCGCTTCGTCGAGCTTGCCGTCCTTCAGGGCGCCGGCAACTTGCTGCACGAACACGCGGGACTGCTTGCGTGCCGCGCTGTACATCAACGCGCGATCGATCATCACGCCGAACGAATATACGGAAAGAACGAAGAGAATTCCGACAACGACTCTGGGCAAGGTGCTCATCGAGGACCACATGCTCCGCAGATCCCAGGATGTGGCTTGGGACTGCAGGAACAGGGCCGCGTACACATACAAGGTGGCTACCATTCGTTTGCTCCTTAAGTTCTGGTGACTCCGGCTGGGCCGGGGCCAGCGAGATTGCCTGCTACGTCTGTTACTCGGAACGCCGCGCCGGCCCCACGACTGGCGCAGCGAACCGTACTACTGGTTAAGAGAGAAAATCACGTCGATCGTGGTGTCGACTTCGACCGGTTCTCCGTTCAGCAGCGTCGGCTTGTACCTCCACTGCTGCACGGCATCCATTGCGGCGCGAACCAGCAGCGGATGCCCGGAGAGGACTTCCAGAGATTCCACCGAGCCGGTCTTGGAGATGATGGCATGCAACCGCACCGTGCCGGAGATGCGCGTCTGACGCGCGAGCGGCGGGTACACCGGCTGAACCTTATTGACCAGCAAAGCGGCTTGCACGCTTCCGCCCTGACGGATGCGCGATGCTGTCGGCTTTGGCGGTGGCGGGGCTCCGCCCATGCCGCCAATCACTCCGCCGATCACGCCGCCCATGGAGCCGCCGGCGACGCCGCCCGGCACGCCGCCTTGCATGCCTGCGCTCATATCGGGCGCGTCTTCCTTAATGATCTTCACGTCCTTCGGAATGACCTTGGGCGCAACCAGCTTGCCGGCGTCCATCAAGTGCGCTTGCGGCTTGATATGGACGACTTGCGTAGGTGCAGGCGGCGGAGGCGGCGGAGGTGGCGGAGGCGGCGCAACCAGCAGCGTCGCCATCATGGTCTTCGGCAGCGCCTCCGTGTAGATCAACGGAATCAAGATCAGGATCCCGAGGAATACAACCTGGAACACCATCGAAAGAACGACGGTCCAGGGCTTATTTGTCTTAATGCTGCTGGCGCCCGAAACCACCATATCTTCAAACATGTTTCTTTACCTCCTCCCGGCAGGAGCGAGACGCCCTGGGGCGACGCCTTCACTTCCGCGGGCTTTGTTGCCGGCTGCGGGTCCGGACCCTGATACCGCCCCATGGCCGCGCCAATGATTCCACGCGACCACCAGCGGTGCAGCAATGCCAAAACTGGAGTACGTTCCTACCACAATCCCTACCACCAGAGCAAAGGAGAAAGCGCGAAGCACCTGGCCGCCCATCAGGAACAGGACGAGCACGGTAAGGAAAGTCAGTCCGCTAGTCAAGATCGTTCGCGACAATGTCTGATTGATGGACTTGTTCACCACCGCCGCAAACGTTTCCCGGCGCAGCAATCGATTGTTCTCCCGGATGCGGTCGAAGATGACGATGGTGTCGTTCATCGAATAACCGACTAGAGTCAGCAGTGCCGCAATGACCGTCAGCGAAATCTCGAAGTGCAATAGCGAGAAAAAGCCGAGCGTAATCAGAACGTCGTGAAAGACGGCCAGGACAGCCGCGGCACCGTAAACCCACTCGAATCGGAAGGCAATATATACCAGCATGCCTGCCAAAGCATAGAGGGTAACTAGAATCGCCTGGCGCCGCAGCTCGGCGCCCACTTTCGGGCCCACGATCTCTACGTTGCGGATCGCAAAGCTTCCGATCGCGTAGCTGCTCTTTAATGCGGAAAGCACCGCCGGAGTCACGCCCTCCACACTGGAAAGGTCGTCCAAATTGCTCAACACGCCATTCTTGGTGGTATCCCGGTACGTCAGGATTTTCCGGGCGAGTTGCTGATACCGGTCTCCGGCATTGACGGACAAAACAAGCGGGTCGCGCTCATTGAGCAAAGCGGTGAGCGAAGCGGGGGTGGCGGCGTTGAAGTCCGGTTTGCCGGAGTCTTTCACCCCGTAGAAAGAATTCAGTGCCTGCAGGACCTGCGCCTTGCTGGCGTCCAGTGCCTGGTCGCCCTGCACCTTCTGCTCCACGAAAATGAGCACTTCGTTCGAGTTGGCGCTGGAAAGGCCTCCGGCGCTGATCGCCTGAATCTCGCTGTTGCCAAGGCCCTGCGTCTTCAAGGCGTTGCGAATTTGGTCGATATTGGGGGTCTGAGCGAAACGCACATCCACGTTGGTGCCGCCCTTAAAGTCGATGCCGTACCGCAAGCCGCCCTGTTGCCACCAGGAGATCAAGCCAGCCAAAAGAAGGATGCCACTTAGAGCGTAGAAATACTTAGCCTTACCCATCCAGTCGATGTTGGGCTCTTTGAAGAACTCAATCATGCCGAGGTTACTTCCCTTCTTTAGACTCCAACCCGCATCCGTTTGTTCCCAGGGTTCCCACCCCCCGGCGCTGACACTATCCCAGGAAAGTGAAAGTACCCGGCCCGGGAAACCCCTGGCAGTGCTAGTACCGCTCAGATGCTGAGCTGTGCCTGGCGTTCCATCTTCGAAAGGTGGTACTGAAAGATCGTCTTGGACACATAGATCGCCGTGAACACGTTCGCGATCAAACCGATGGTTAGCGAAATGGCGAAGCCTCGGATAGGCCCGGTCCCGAACAAGAACAGGAAAAATGCCGACACCACCGTCGTTACGTGCGTATCGATGATGGTCAGGAACGCCTTGTCGAACCCTGCCTCCACTGCCGACGCCGGCGACTTGCCATTCCGCATCTCCTCGCGGATGCGCTCAAACACCAGGACGTTCGAGTCCACGCCCATGCCGATCGTCAGAATCACGCCGGCGATACCCGGCAGGGTCAGAACCGCCCCAAAAGCTGCCAGCACCGCCATCAGAATGACCAAGTTGAGAACTAACGCTAAAACTGCGTTGGCGCCGGAAAGCCGGTAATACACCAGCATGAAGATCATCACCACCAGCAGGCTCAAGATCGACGCCTGCACTCCGTGACGTATCGAGTCCGCGCCCAACGACGGCCCCACGGTGCGCTCTTCCAGGTACTTGATCGAGGCCGGCAGCGCTCCCGCTCGCAGCACCAACGCCAAGTCGTGCGCCGACTCCTGGCTGAAATTGCCCTCGATCACCCCGCTATCGTCAATGCGGCTGTGAATGACCGGTGCCGAGTAAACGCGATGCTCGAGAACGATCGCCATCTGGCGATTTACGTTCTGCTCGGTGAAAGGACCAAACCGGTGCGCCGCCTCCGCGGAGAGCGAAAAATTAATCTGCCACTGGCCGGGATTCTGGGTGCTGCGGTTTTCCACGGCGCTGCGCAGATCGCGGCCGGTGACGACGGCCGCACGGCTCAAGATGTACCAGACCTCGCCTGTATCCGCCGCGGTGCTTCGGCTTTCCGAACGCCCGGGAACCAGCTCGGTGCCGGGAGGCAAAATGCCTCCGTGCGCCGCCAACGCCGCCGCCTGCGACGGATAGGCCGAGGGATCTTGCACCAACTTCAGCTCGAGCTGGCCGCCGGCCTGAATCACGGATATCGCCCGCGCAGGATCTCCTTCGCCGGGCAGTTGCACCAGAATCTCGTTTTCGTTGCGCCCGCCACGCGGCTGGATCGTCGGCTCCGTCAGACCCAGCGCGTTGATGCGGCGCTCGATCGTCTCCAGCGACTGCGTCATGGTCTGTTCCTGAATGGCGGCAATCGCCGTGGGGCGCAGCGTCAACATGTAGCCGGAGGTTTCCCCCGCCGCGGCCGTCAAGTCCCAGACATTTTTCAGCTGCGCGTCCACCATGTCGCGGAAATCCGACAACTGTTCCGGGGCGACGTTGCGCACCAGAATGTGTGTGTCGTCGACGCGGCGAACTTCATCGTAACGAATGTTTTTCTCGCGCATTTGGCTGGTGAGGCGGTCGAGCGTTTGATCCGTCTCTTGCGCGATGGCTTCCTGCACCTGCACCTGCAAGATCAGGTGCGTGCCGCCCTGCAGGTCGAGTCCAAGCTTGATCTGGTGTCCGAAATTATCCTTCAGTTGTGCCAGCGAGGTCGGGAACGTCGGCAAACCGAACAGGCCGTACAGACAACTCAAAATCACCACCAGGATAAACAGCACTTTCCACTTCAGGTTGGGATTCATGGTCAGAAGGTCTTGACCCCGAGTGTGCCTGGGTCACCGCTAAGCAGCTTGCGGAAAGAGTCCCGTGGCACAGCCGTTTCTGGCTGTGCGCGCCCGCTAAGTGCAGTAAATTCAGCGCCGATTCGAATCAATCTGGCGCCTAAAGCATTTCGAAACAGGCTTCTTCCGCAACCTGTAAACCCACACGCGCTGCCGCGGCCGGCCAAGTTATTTCGCATCTTCCGAAGCCTCCACTTGCGTAATCGCCGAACGCGCGACGCGAATCTTTACCTGGTCGGCGATCTTAAGAATCACCGTATCGCCGTCCAGCCCGTTGATCGTGCCGTAGATTCCGCCGTTGGTGATCACTTTGTCCCCGGCCTTGAGGGCGTTAAGCATCTCTTGCAGCTTCTTGCGCTGGCGCTGCTGCGGCAGAATGAGCATCACATAGAAGATGCCCATCACCACCACCATCATCACCAAGGGGCTGCCGAGCGCGGAGCCCAGGCCGCCCGGCATCTGAAACATGATTCCTGCAATTCCTACAATCATAATTGCTACCAGCAACCGGTCCTTTCACAGCGTTTACGCTCGCCGCTCCGCCGAATATCCCGAAGATAGAAGCAGCCAGCCGCGGGTGGATTCCCCGCTCTTCACAAGCCTGACGATTCTCTTCTGGTGGTGTCGCGCGGGCGACCCGCGCGCCTCTCGGATTCCACGTCCCGCTCAATCCGACCAAGTCGGAATGAAGCCTCAGGCCGGACCCGTCGCATAGCGCGCGCGCATCGCAGACGAGAATTTCGCTAGGTTCCCAAACCCGATAGCCTCGCGGATTTGCCGCATGATGTCAAGGTAAAAGTGGGCGTTGTGGTGGGTGGCGAGGATGGCCGCGGTGATCTCTCCCGCAGCAAACAGGTGCCGCAGATACGCGCGCGTATAACGCCGGCACACCGCGCACGAGCAAGCCGGATCGATGGGCCGCTGGTCCTCGGCATAGCGTGCATTCTTGATCAGCACGCGCCCTTCACTGGTGTACAGGCATGCGTGTCGCGCCGCGCGCGTCGGTAGCACGCAGTCCATCATGTCGATGCCCAGCGCAACATATTCGGCGATCTGTTCCGGCCGGCCGACGCCCATCAGATAGCGCGGACGATCCTTCGGCAGCAGCGAAGTCGCCTCGCCGGTCATTTCGCAGGTGATCGTGTGCGGCTCGCCGACCGCAAGCCCGCCCACCGCATAACCCGGAAAATCCATATCGACGAGCTGCCGCGCGCTCTCGCGGCGCAAATCCGCAAACGTCGCGCCCTGCACGATCCCGAATTGCCACTGCGCCAGTTCGCCGTCACGCTTGGCGCAGTCCAGAAAGTGCGTGCGTGCGCGCTGTGCCCACAGTGTTGTGCGCTCCACCGCCGATTCCGCGGCATCGCGCGGCGCGGGCGTCTCGATGCATTCATCGAGCACCATCGCCACGTCCGAGCCCAGCGCGGCCTGAATCTCGACAGCTTTTTCCGGTGTGAGCAGATGCTCCGAGCCGTCCAGGTGCGAACGAAACCTTACCCCATCGTCCGTGACCTTGCGCAGCTCCGCTAGGCTGAAAACCTGAAAGCCGCCCGAATCCGTCAGGATCGCGCGCGGCCAAGACATAAATCGGTGCAACCCGCCCAGCTTTCGAATCAGCTCATGACCCGGCCGCAGGTATAAATGATACGTATTCGCGAGGATGATCTCCGCGCCAAGCTCTTCTAGCGCGTCCTGCGTCAGCGCCTTGACCGTCGCTGCCGTGCCCACCGGCATGAAGAACGGTGTCTCGACCTCACCATGCGGTGTCGTCAACTTCCCACGGCGTGCACCCGTCGGATCGGTCTTCGCCACTTCAAACGAAAAATTCACTCCGTGAGTGTAGCAGCCCGCCGCTCTAGATCGCCGCCCACGCGACCTTGGCTAGCACCCAGACCGCCCACATTCCAAACACGATCCCGAAACTTGCCGCCGGCTTGATTTTCTTGGGGTTCGCCGCCGCAAACCCGATCGCCACCAGCACCAGAAACCAGATCCAGAACAATTCCAGCGAGCCACCCAGCGCCACCAGCGCCTTCGGTGCGCCATCGGGCAAATACGCCCTCAGGCTCGTGGCCACCACATTCTCGGGATCGACGTCGCCGTAGGTCTTCAACGGAAGGATAATCAGCGCCAGAATGCTGGACAGCGCTGTGGGCAAAAACGCATGCGTGGTGATTCCAAAGGCCTGCCCGAAGCGCAATCCCGCGCCGCGAAAAAGGTTGAACGCTCCCCAATAGATCAAAGCAAAAATCAGCGCCGAGATCGGCAAAATCACAACTCCGGCCGCATACGAAAAGGAGGACCAAAACTTAATCTGCCCCCCCAGAGCCTGATCTTTCTGCTCCTCGGAGAGCTGCGAAAACCGCGCGTTCTCTTCCGCCTTGTGCCGGATGTATTCCCCCCAGTTCATCTTGGTATTCAGCAGAGCGCCCACAGACGTTGCCAGAACTACCATCAGCAACAACGGCGCCAGCCAGCTAGGCCGCTCGGCGATGCTCGCAAAGGTCTGTTTCGGACTGATAAAGACGCCGATGATCCGCCCAAAATGATTGATCGGAGCTTGCGCCTCGGGCGCAGGCATAGTTGTAGTTGCCATCGGGTTCCTCCACCGCAGGACAAGACTTAGTTTACGTAGCTTGGCGTTCTACCCTGCTCTACGCGCGAATACCAGCGAAAATTTCACGTGGCACAGCCATTTCTGTTTACCCTGCCTGCCCTGCCCGAAGGAAGGGAGCCTCGAAGGGTCTGTGCGCCTCAGCTAAGTGCAGCAAATTCAACGCAGATACAATTCACTCTGACATAGAGTCCGCGTGGAAACAGGAGGGGCACGACTTCACAGTTTGCCGAAAAAATCAAACTTGTCATTCTGAGGCCAGCCGACTTGCCCAGAGCGGGATGCACGAAGGGTAAGGATGCGCGAAGAATCTCAACTTCAATCATTGCAGCCACGTAATGTTGTACACGGCCGCCTGCTGCTTCACCCGCGCCCTAGACTTGTGGAAGTTCCGGCACCGCCTCCAGCAACTCCCGCGTATACGCATGCGTCGGCCGGTGCAACACTTGCTCCACCCCGCCCATCTCCACAAACTGCCCCGCCCGCATCACCGCCACCCGTGTCGCCACCTGCGCCACCACCGGCAAACTATGCGAAATAAAAATGTACGTCAGCCCGAATTCCTGCTGCAGCTCCTGCAGCAACAGCAGCACTTGCGCACCCACCGAAACATCCAGCGCCGAAACCGGCTCGTCTGCCACCACCAGCTTCGGTCGCAGAATCAGCGCCCTCGCAATACCGATCCGCTGCCGCTGCCCGCCGGAGAATTCGTGCGGGTACCGCTTCCCTGCGTCCTCGGTCAAACCGACTCGCTTCAGCATCGCCGCGGCGCGATCTCGCCGCTCCCCTCCCGCCAGCTTCGGCTCGTGAATCGCCAGCGGCTCGGCAACAATCGCTCCCGCTCTCATCCGCGGATTCAGCGACGCAAAGGGATCCTGAAAAACCATCTGCATCTGCCGCCGTTGGGCGCGCAGTTGTTCTCCGCTCAGCACCGCCAGGTCTCGCCCGTCGAACCAGATCTCCCCCGAGTCCGGCTCAATCAACCGCAGCAGCATGCGCGCCAGCGTCGTCTTGCCGCAACCGCTCTCGCCCACCACCGCAAACGTTTCGCCCGACGCCACCTCGAAGCTCACCCCATCCACGGCGGTGAAGCGCGACTTGCCGCCCTCGCCCGAAGACATCCGCGAGGAGCGCGCATAACTCTTCCGCAGTTCCCGCGCTTCCAGAAGGTTTTCCTTGCCCACGTCGGTTCTCTGATCCTTTCCTCTAACCGACCCTGCGTGCGGTATCTTCGCACGGTTCCCAACGCCACGAGGCGAAAGATCCCTCTTCTCGCGCAAAAGAAACCTACCGATTCCTCAAGCCATCCTCACGCGATCGCTAAGCGAGAACTCGTCAACGCCCCGCTCCCCGGTTCCGGGAAACCCGTCCGCTAGCGGAGCCCCTCAGCTCAATAAACCTATATCTAAATTCGAGAACCCGGAGAATTTAGCGCGCTTTAGAAACGGGAACATCTTTCCTTTCAACAAAAATCAACAAAAACCGTTCGGCATCCGACTTGCCACTACGCCTTCCATTCTGGTGGTGACTCTCTTTCCATTCGGAGGAACACTGTGGTCAACTGCTCTTGGCGAGCACTTTTCCGCCGCTCTATCCCTTTCATTCTTGCTGTTGCAGCGCTTTCCGCCTGCGTCGCTTCCGCTCAAACGGGTACGACCTCGCTGCGCGGCACCGTTCTAGACCGGACCGGCGGTGCCGCCGTCGGCGCAAAAGTAGTTCTGACGAACGCTGCGCAAGCGCTCGTGCGCCAAACCAGAACAAACAACACCGGCGCCTATGAGTTTCTCGCTCTCACGCCTGGAACCTACATCCTGACCGTGGAGATGACCGGCTTCCGCAAGTACGAACAGCGGAACCTCCAGCTCCAGGTAGACTCCCCCGCCACCGCTGACGTTTCCCTGGATATCGGTTCCACTTCCGAGACCGTCGAAGTCTCCGCGCAGGCCGTCGCCCTCAACACCTCGGATGCCTCCTTGGGTAACGCTTTCAGCGAAACTCAAATCAAGCAGCTTCCCATCGAGTCCCGCAACGTTCCCGATCTGCTCTCCCTGCAAGCCGGCGTCACCTACACTGGCAATCGCACCGACATCAACCAGGACCTCGACAGCCGCAGCGGCGCAGTCAACGGCGCGCACAGCGATCAGAGCAACATCACCCTCGACGGCGTGGACGTCAACGACGAGACCCGCGGCTACGCCTTCACCTCGGTTTTGCCCGTTTCCCTGGACTCCGTTCAGGAATTCCGCGTAACCACCACCAACTACAATGCCGACAGCGGACGCTCCTCCGGTGCGCAGATTGCTCTCGTCACCAAGGGCGGCACCAACGACTTTCACGGCTCCCTCTACGAATACAATCGCAACACCCTCACCAGCGCCAACGACTATTTCGTCAAGCAATCGGAATTGCAGTCCGGCGAACCCAACGAGCCTCCCAAGTTGATTCGCAACATTTTCGGAGCCTCCCTGGGCGGTCCCATCTGGAAAAAACGTCTCTTCTTCTTCGCCAACTACGAAGGCCACCGCCAAGCCGAGGAGGATAGCGTCGTGCGCATCGTCCCCAGCGCCGCCATGCGCGACGGCATCATGCAATATCAGTGCAGCGATCCGACCGCCTGCCCCGGCGGCACCGTCCAGGGCATCAGCGGCGCAACCTACACGGTTCCCTCCGGCGCCTACGCCATCTCCCCGTCCCAACTGCAGTCTCTTGACCCTCAGCATCTCGGCGCCAACCCCGTGGTTCTGAACTATCTACATTCCTTTCCCATGCCCAACGACAACACCCAGGGCGACGGTCTCAACGAAGTCGGCTACAGGTTCCGCGGCCCCGTTTCCACCATTGACAACTGGTACATCGCCCGCTTGGACTACAAAATCACCGACAACGGCAATCACACTCTGTTCTGGCGTGGCGCCCTGCGCAACGATACCCAGGGTGGCGTTCCCTACCTGCCGGGCCAGTCTCCCGAACAAACCCTGGCGGACTACAGCAAGGGTTTCACCGTCGGATACACCGGCGTCCTTAGCTCTTCGCTCATCAATAACTTCCGCTGGGGATTCACGCGTCAGAGTTTCGGACAATTCGGCAACTCCGATGAGCCGCAGATCCTATTCCGCGGGTTGAACGACAACACAACCACCAACAATTCCAGTCTCGCCGTCGTACGCACGCGGTCCTTCCAGGTTCCCGTGCACAACCTCACCGACGATATTTCTTGGCTCAAAGGCAAGCACACCTGGCAGTTCGGTACTAACGTCGCCTTCTTGCGCAATCCGCGCTCCAGCCAGTTGAGTTCGTTCAGCGATGGCAGCGCGAATTCCGGCTGGTTGCCGGCCGCAGGCGTCGCCAACACCGGCACCGCCATGGATCCCGGTGCGAACGGCCTCCCCGCCGTCTCCAGCGGCTTCGCCAACGGCTACGACTTCCCGCTTCTGACCTTGCTCGGCGCGGTCACCGAAGTCGACGTCCAATACAATTACAAACTGGACGGTAGCGTGCTCCCCCAGGGTGCCCCGCTGACCCGCCATTTCGCCGAGGACTCCTATGAGTTTTACGTCCAGGACTCCTGGAAGATAAAGTCCAACCTCACGTTGATCTACGGTCTCCGCTATTCCCTGTTCTCGCCTCCTTGGGAAACCGACGGCTACGAGTCCGTCCCCACCTTTAGCCTGGGCGACTGGTTCAACACGCGCGCCCAGGACATGGAGCAAGGCATCGGATCGTGGGCCGATCCGCTCGTAACCTACCAACTGGGAGGTCCCGCAAACGGCAAGGCTGGCTTCTTCAACTGGGATTACCACAACTTCGGGCCACGCGTCGGCATCGCCTGGTCCCCGGGCTACGCCGACGGCTTGTTCCATAGCGTTTTCGGCGGTCCCGGAAAGAGCAGCGTTCGCGCGGGCTTCGGCATCGTGTATGACCGCATCGGACAGGGGCTTCTCTCTACTTTCGACCGCCGTGGCGCGTTCGGCCTCTCCAGTGTGCTCACCAGTCTCGATGGCCAGACCACGCTGGCGACCGCTCCGCGCATCACCAGCCTGGACACCATCCCCACCACCGATCTGAACGGCGATGTACTTTTCGCTCCGCCGCCTCCGGGTACCTTTCCCCAGACCTTCCCCAGCGGAACCCAAGGGGGCGCCTTCAGCGGCAGCACCTTCGGCCTGGACAGCTCCATCAAGACCCCCTATTCCTACACCATCGACTTCTCCGTCTCCCGCGAATTGGGGCATAACTTCTCAATTCAAGCCTCCTATGTCGGCAGGCTCTCGCACCGCTTGCTGGTGCAGGAAGACTTGGCCCAGCCGGCCGATCTCGTCGACCCTAAGACCCACATCGACTACTACACCGCAGTCCAGGCCCTCGCCAAGATCTACCAGTCGCCAAACGCCCCGGCTCCCGGGCAAATTACCCCGGCCATGGTTGGACCTACCGCTCAGTATTGGACCGACATGACCCAGGCCCTCAAGCCCGGCGGTGCCTACTCTCTGGATCCCATCACTGCGCAGGGCTGCCCGCAAACCATCACCACCAGCCCCCTGCAAATCAACTACGCCTTATTCAGTTGCTACTCCGGCAACGAAACTACCGCCATTCAAAGAATCGATCAGAGCGGGTTCCCGGATCCCAATAACGCTGGCGTGATTTACAGCGGGAATTGCGGCCAGCCCGCCGGCAGCAGCATCCCCAATTGCTATGTGAACTCCCAATACGCCTCTCTGTACGCCTGGCGCTCCATCGGAACCGCGGCCTACAACGCCCTGCAAATCAACTTGCAAAAGCATATCTCCAAGGGCTTGCAGTTCGATCTGAACTACACCTTCTCCAAATCGATGGACCTGGAGTCGGACGCCGAACGCGTCGATGTTCTGGGTCTCGGATCACTTGGTCAGATCTTTAACGCCTGGGACCCGAAACAACTGCGCGCCGTCTCCGACTTCGACACCCCGCATCAAATCAACGCGAACTGGATCGCCGAGTTGCCTTTCGGCAAGGGCCGCTGGATCGGCAAGGATGCCCACGGTCTCACCGAAGCCGTTATCGGCGGCTGGCAGCTTACTGGCATAGCGCGCTGGACCAGCGGCTTCCCGATCAGCATCCTCAACGGCTTCCGGTTCCCGACCGACTGGGATTTTGAGGGATTGGCAACCCAGACCGGTCCGGCCGTGGCCAAAACCACTAAGAACGCCGACGGCACCGTCAACCTATTCCCCGATCCCCTCGGCCCTACCGGTATCGGAGCCTTTAGTCCGAGCTTGCCGGGCGAAAGCGGCACCCGCAACTCTCTTCGCGGCGACG
Source organism: uncultured Acidobacteriota bacterium (assembly GCA_963735525.1). Classification (GTDB taxonomy): domain Bacteria; phylum Acidobacteriota; class Terriglobia; order Acidiferrales; family UBA7541; genus Acidiferrum. The sequence goes on from CAVTLQ010000012.1 coordinate 521,941, forward strand.
GCTTCGCTGGCCTCGATGTGGGCCTGGCCAAGCGCTGGAAAATGCCCTGGGCGGAATCGCAAACCCTTCAGTTCCGCTGGGACGTCTACAACGTTCTCAACCTGACCCGCTTCGACGTGCAAAGCGTCTCTAACCCGCTCGATTCCGGCTCCTTCGGCAACTACAGCGGCCTGCTGACCAACCCCCGCGTCATGCAATTCGCCTTGCGCTACGAGTTCTAGGGCGCAACACCGATCCTGTGGTGGAAGAAAGCCCCCGCGCAGTTTCCGGGGGCTTTTTCCTGCAATTTTTCCTTGACCTCCCAGTCACATTTGTGGTAACATACTTTCTGGGTAATCGTGCGCGGCAGCTACACTGCCGCCTTTTCTTTTTTTGGGAGTCCCGTGCGGCATTAGGAGGCCGGGGCTTTCAGCCTCCGCGTTAAGCCCCTGAATCAATGGGCTTTAGCTCCCTGAAGTGAGCCTTTTCCGGTGTTTTTTCGTAGCCTTTCCCGTCGAGACGTCGCGCTTTTGCTCGCTCTTTTGCACTCTCGAGGGGGGTTGGCTCCGCTGGATTTCAGGTTAGCGTCGGACTACTTGACGATCGCTGGCGGCGCCTTAGCGTGGGCGGCCTGGTGATCCCCACGGGTTACTTGGCCGCGCACGAAATCGACGGCGAGAAATAGGCAGGCAAGGACCAACAACAGGGATCGAACGAATCCAGGAGTAAAAGCTAATGCGTAGTCAGAGAGCCAAGCCACCAACAGAAGCGTCCCGATTATTCCGAACATTTTAGTCTCGTTAGCTTCCGCCGCCCCGTGTGGGTGTTCAAGTTGCCGCGGCTGTCAAACTGAGAACCATCCGTCAAGTACAGGAGGTATGCGAAAAACCCCAAGCCCAGCAACATAGGTGTTGCGATGATGACTCCGATAACCATGAAAAACTCCTTCGAGCCCTTGGATTCTGTCGACGTCGTTCGATCGCGCTGCCATGCTCAAGATGGTAGCCGGACTCACCGTCGCTGGCTGTGCTCTAACGGACAGTTTTGGAATCGAGCAGCCCGCTAAACAGGGAAAGCCGAACTACAACCTTGACTTGAGGACGCCCTCTTACAATGCGTTATCTCTAACGACGCCGACCGTTTCAAGAGATCTTATTCTTATTTTTTCTGTCCACGAACACACCTTTCCCATGGCCCGCGAATCGCGTCTCTGTGGCCGCCTTGTTTCATTTGTGTCACCCCGAGCAGCTCGGGCCGTTTCCGCTTCATCGATTCGGTGTTGCCCACCAAACATCTCTTCGGTCACGATCGACCATGATGAGTTATGCGAACTCCCCGGAGGGAGGCGGGTCGCCTAATCAATCAGACGGTGACTCTTCGCACCATAACGCGGTCCAGGCATTCCCGCACAGGCATCACCACTTCTCTGTTGCATCTGTCCACGACGACAGAACTCTTGGTAATCAATCTGATCTCGCAACATGATCCACAACCGAATCCCGAGTTTTCGTGCTGCAGCGACTCGCGCTTTCCCCAGGCCCTTCTGAACTAATTTGCGCCGATAGAACCGACGTAGTCCCGGATCCCGGCGCACCGCGTGTACCGCCGCTTCACACCAGAGAAAACGCAATAGCGGATTACCTTGCTTGCTCAAGCCTCCCAACCGCTGTCGCCCGCCGCTGGAGTTTTCCCTGGGAATGATCCCGATATAGCTTGCCAAAGCCTTGCCGTCGGTGAATCGTCTCGGATCGCCCAGAAACACATCCGTCGCTAGTGCCGTGATCGGTCCCACACCGGGATGAGTCATCAGCAGCTCGGCGCTGGGTCGTTGGTCTGCTTGCTCCAAGACTTGCTGGTTCAGTTGTTCGATCTCCACTTCGAACCTGGCGTACATCGCCTGCAACTCGCTGCGCCGATGAGCGGTATGTGTTGCCAGCGGCAACGACGCGATCGCCCGTTGTCCGCTTTCGCTCCACAGCGAGCTCCCTCGCCTTAAACCATTCGCCAGCGCAATGGCCTGCAGCGCGTTCTGTATCCGCGTGCGCAGGCGTACCCATTGATGACGGTGTAAGAGCAACCCTCGCAGATCCAGCAGTTCCTTCGACGGTTGCCAGATCGAGGGAAAACGGTTTTCTACCAGCAGCTTTAGAAGTAACTCGGCATCTCGCTGGTCATGTTTCTGTCTGCGGGGCTCGGCCGCTCGAATCGTCGCGGGATGACCTACCTGACAGTCGATTCCGAGTTCCTCCATCAGGTTCACAAACCACTTCATCGATCCGGTCGCTTCGATGCCTACACGCGCCGGACCTGGAAGTGTGGAATAAAACTCCCGCACGCTGTTGCCTTCGTGCGTGAGAGTCCGATTCACTACTTCACCTGTTCCGGTGTCCAACATCGCCAACGTCTGTTGGCGAGCGTGCAAATCACATCCTATAATCTGCATCTCGGCCTCCTTCGGTCCGAGCACTGCTGGGGTGAACACCGAACAGTCTACTCGGGCTGTCGCAAGGCCGACGTCGTTATGACATCAATCAGGAATTGGCCGACTGGGATGCCTGCTCTCCAGGTTCTTCGGGATGTGTCTCATTTCGGACAGTTTTACTGCCTAACGGCTTTTAGCATCCCAGGCTTGCTGAGATACAACACTCTGTTGTAGGAGGAAAAGCTAACGTGCGAGGGCCATACGGCTTTGAAGTCAGTGAAAGCTGCCAGACGTGCAAGCTCAGCGCAAATGGGTTCTATTGCAAACTGCCTCCCGCTGTATTGACCAGCTTTGATGCCATCCAATCAACTAAAGCTTATCCAAAAGGCACACTGCTGTTTATGGAGAAGCAGGAGTCACGTGGGATATTTATGCTTTGCGCGGGGCAGGTGAAACTCTCAATCAGTTCGAGCGAAGGCAAGACGTTGATCTTGAGGATCGCCAAGGCTGGAGAAGTGCTGGGCTTGATGGCCGTCCTTGCGAGAACTTGTTATGAGGCGACTGCAGAAACGTGCCGTCCTTGCCAGATCGCCTTCGTTCGCCGGGACGATTTCTTGCTATTTGTTGCGCACCACCCGGAAGCGTATCCGGGTATCGTGAGGCAATTGAGCAGGAGTTACGGCGAGGCTTGCGAGCAGCTGCGAAAGGTTGGGCTTTCGACGTCTGCACCCGAACGGCTTGGCAGGTTCCTGCTGGATTGGTCAGAGGGATCGAAGGAAACAGAACTCGGAAGCCAAGCCACGGTGACTTTAACCCACGAGGAAATCGGACAACTCATTGGCACTTCTCGTGAAACGGTTACGCGGGCACTCAGTCAATTAAGGAATCACCATTTGGTCGTGCTGAGGGGTCCAACTCTGACGATTCCAAATCGAGCAGCCCTTGAGAGCTTTGTGAAGGGCTCGGACGCTTCTTTGCTCACTTGCAAACTCATCCCTTGTGGCGAATCTCAGGCGAAACTCCAGCCCCGCAGCTAACCACCTTTAGAATCAACACTTGTAAAAGTGATACAAAACAAAGGCACTTTAACTCTCTTTAGAATCAACACTTATGAAAAACATAGGGGGAGGGGGAGTAGCACAAAAGTTAACAGTCACCGTCGCCAGCGCGCCGCTTCACGCCTTAAGAAGATCCTCGGGTTCGACGGAGAGGCATCCGCGGACCGGATCGGCTATGATGCCGCCGCATGAAATCCTCTGATACCAGGCTGATCCGGCTGATCGCGTTTTTCAAGCTGCTAAAAGCGATTCTTCTGATCGCCGTTGGCATGGTCGCTCTCAAGCTGGTTCACACGGACATCACCAGCGGCGTGACAGGGTGGGTTGCAAGACTCGGCCTGGGTCCGGGCAGGCACTACGTCGGTCGCGCCATTCTCAAGGCGGCTACCCTTCCTCCGAATAGGCTCAAGGAGCTCGGCGTTGGCAGTTTTCTCTATGCCGGGCTCTTCCTGACGGAGGGAATTGGACTCTGGCTGGTAAAACGTTGGGCCGCGTGGTTCAGCATAATCATCACCAGCTCGCTCGTGCCGGTGGAGCTTTACGAGATCTATCGGCGTCCAACCGCCTCAAAAGTGTTGTTGCTCATAATCAACATCGCGGTGGTGGCATTCCTTCTTTATCGCATTCGCGACGAGCACTCCGACTTGGCATGACAAACGGCCAACCGCCGCAGAGCCTTAGCCCAGCAGCCCGTTCGGCCTCTTCGCCTTCCCGCTTTCGACTTTCAACTGTCGACTGTCAACTCTTGATCAGTCTGCCGCCAAGCCGTTCGCGATCAAACCAGGATGCACCGCGCCGCATGATTCTGCGATGCCACGCGCAACTCCGGCACCCCGCGCACGCACTCCGCTACCCGCACCGCGCATCTCGGCTCAAACGCGCAGCCCGGCGGCAGCGCCGTCAACTGCGGCACCGTCCCCGGAATCGGTGTCAGCTTCCCGCGTTCCAGCGTCGGCGAGGCAGCCAGCAAGCCCTGTGTATACGGATGACTCGGCTTTTGCAGCACCTCGCGCGCCGGACCTTCTTCCACGACGCGCCCGGCATACATCACCGCCACGCGATCCGCCACCTGCGCCACTACGCCCAGGTCGTGCGTGATAAACAGCAGCCCGAGTTTCAATTCGCGCCGCAAGCGGTCCAGCAAGTCCAATATTTGCTTCTGCACCGTGACGTCCAGCGCCGTCGTCGGCTCGTCCGCAATCAGCAAGCGCGGCCCGCCTGCCAGCGCCATCGCGATCATGGCCCGCTGCCGCAATCCGCCCGACAGTTGGTGCGGAAACTGCTCCGCTCGCTCTTCCGGCTCCGGCACCGCAGCGCGCCGCAGCGCCTCCAGCATCCTCCGCCGCACTTCGTCCGCGCTCAGGGCGCTCTGGTGCGCGCGAATCGCTTCCGCGATCTGCGCCCCAATGCGCATCACCGGATTCAGCGCCGTCATCGGCTCCTGAAAGACCATGGCAATCTCGCCCCCGCGAACGTCGCGCCACTCCCGCTCGCTCAGTCCCACGAGACTTGTTCCGTTCGCCGCGCGCCCGCGCGCCGAAAGAGGCTTCTTCTTTTTTATTTCCTTTACATCCTTTTTCTCCTTAACTTCCTCAACCTCCTCCGCTTCCAGTCTCGCCTCGCCGCTAACTCTCGCCCCCGGCGGCAGCAACCCCATCAGCGCCAGCGCCATCATCGTCTTCCCGCTGCCCGACTCCCCGACCAGACCCAACGATTCGCCGGCGCCGATGCGCAGCGATACCTCATTCACCGGCCGCACCCACCCCGCCGCCGTCGGCAGCTCCACACTCAGTCCACTCACGTCCAGCAGTTTCGTCATGGCGCTATCCAAGATTAGGGCCGAACCACTTATCGCGGAACACGAAACCCGGCGTCCGTGCGCCAGGGAAACTCCCGCATCTAACGCCGGTCGAGTGGCACAACAAATTTCAACCCTGTGTGCGTCGGCGAAAATCCCACCACCTTCACATCCTTCAACCCGGTCTTGCGTCCCGCCGCAATCACTTCGTTCTCGGTGATTTCTTTCTTCCCTTTCGGATAGACGACCCAAAGTCCGGTCGCGCCCTTCAGTGCCTTCGCCACTTTGCCGATTGCTGCCAACTCCTTTGCGGTATTCGCGCTGAGAAAAATTAATTCGCTGCTCGCGTCGAACTTGCCTTCGTGAATGTTCTTCGTCGCTCCGCGCAACTCCCGCAAGAACTCTTGATCAAACGCGCCAAGCAGCGAAACATTCGCGCCTGCCTTTACTCCCAGCTTTTCTGCGCGCGTCTTCGGATGCAAGATCTTCTCGCACCATTTTTCCGCCGCCGCGCCCAGTTCAAACACCGTCACGCCATCCGCGGTCTCCACCCGCAGCTCGCCGTCCACCGCCTTGGCCGACTTGATCGTTGAGAACGGAATTTTCAGTCGCGGCGCACCATCCGCCGGCCGAAACAGCAGCTCCGACGTCTCCAGCAGCGCCTTCCCGCTCGACTTCTGCTTCCCCAACCGCACCGTGCACGCCGCTTCATTCCCCATGCGCCTTCCTCCCGCTCACGTTTCCACAACACGCGATCACCGCGGTCGCTCGACAATCCCTCGGCGATAGTAAGCTAGCAGGTTCCATGGCGACCGCAACCTCCACTCGTGTGGACTGGAACCTCATCTGGGCGCAACGCGGCTTCCGCTTCTTCTTCGTGGCCATGTTCGTTTCGCTCTTTGGCAGCGGTCTGAACTTCACGGCCGTCAGTTGGTACATCCTTTCCGCCACGCACTCGACGGTCAAGGTGAGCCTGCAAGTGATCGTCGTCACGCTGCCCGGCTTGCTCGTGCCGTTTGTCGGCGGCGTGCTGATCGACCGCCTGGACCGCCGCTATCTCGGCGTGCTACTGGATCTCGCTCGCGGGATCGTCGTGCTCGCGGCGGCGTTCATTGCCTGGCGCGGCCACCTGGAGCTCTGGCACCTCTACGCCATGACGCTCGTCACCGGCATGGGCTCCGCTATGTACTGGGCCACGGTGAACGCGCTGGTGCAAGAAGTGATTCCGCCCAGCCAATTCACCGGCGCAAACGCCGCGGTGCTGGTCGGCGTGCAGAGCGGCATGTTCGTCGCCGGCGCCTTCGTCGGCTTCCTCTACGACTGGGCCGGCATCGCTGGAATCCTGGCCATCGACGGCGCTACCTACTTCGTATCCGCCTTTTGCCTCTACCAGATGCGCCGGGGTTACGTATCTCCGCGCGATCACCAGCGCTATCCGCGCGAATACTCCGACGCCACCGAAGCCACTGCCCTGGCGCTCGAGTCCGGCGAAAATCCCGAGGTCGCCGAAGCCGGCCTCTCTCTTGCTGTCTACGCGGACTTGAAAGAAGGCTTCGCCTACCTGAAGCAGCAGCCGCGCGTGCGCGCGCTGGGCATCACGCACGCCGCCATGATGGCCGGAGTCGTCAGCGCCAATGTCGTCCTGGTCGCCCTCGTCAACGACATTCTTCACGCCGGCGCGCGCGGCCTCGGCTTCCTGGAGGCCGGGTGGGCCATGGGCGCTATCAGCGGCGGCCTCCTCGCCAGCCAGCTCCCGCAGTCGGTGCGCATGACCCTGTACGTAGCAGCCATCGCGTGCCTCAGCACCGGCCACCTCGTCGTGCCGTTCGTTTCGTTTCTGTCCGGGGCGGTCGCGATGCAAGCCATCTTCGCTTTTGCCGCGCGGTGTCCGGCGTGGTGGCGCAGTCCTCGCTCATGTCCATCGTTCCGCACCACTTCATGGGCCGCACGCAATCCGCGATCGCCATCCTCACCACGGCACTGCAGCTGCTGATGAGCTTCTCGCTCGGCTGGATCGCCCAACGCTTCAACATCTACGCCGGCTTCGCGCTCCTCGCGTTGATGTACGGCGGCGCCGGCTTCTTCGCCACCCGCGCCCGCCAACTCCTCACCGAGTCCCAATAGGCGGAAGAGGGGATTGGCCACAGAGGCACGGAGACACAGAGAAAAGGCGGGAGAGAACAGCGGTGGGAGAATCGAGATTGGAAAATCGGGGCTGGGGAAGTACGGAGATTTCTGCCGTATACTGGACCCAGTCATGGAAATCCTCACCATCCAGCCTTTCCTGCAATATTTTGGCAACGTACGGGAGCGCACGTTGCGTGTAGCGCGCTGCATTCCGCCGGAAAAGATTGAGTGGACCTACGCGCCGGGAAAATTCACGCTCGGCGATCTGCTGCGCCACCTCGCGGTCACCGAGCGTTATATGTGGGCGGAAAACGTCCAGGGCCACACAAGCGCCTATACCGCGCACGGCAAGGAACTCGCCGATGGGCTAGACAACATCTTCGTCTTAATGGAGCGCCTGCATGCCGAATCGATGGAAATCTTCTCAAAGCTGACCGACGAAGATCTCCGGCGCAAATGCAAGACGCCCGGCGGCGGCGAGATCAGCACTTGGAAGTGGCTCCGCGCCATGGCCGAGCACGAAGCTCACCACCGCGGCCAAATCTATCTGTATCTCGCCATGCTCGGGGTCGCCACCCCGCCTCTGTACGGTCTTACGTCCGAAGAAGCGCGAGCCCGCAGCGTTGCGTCGCGTGCATCGTAAAAATCAAAAGGGGAGAAGAAGCGGGTACCCGCCGTGGGCACAATGTATTGTGCCCCTACAAAGTGGGAGAGACGGAGGAGGGTGCGGGGATTCCATCGCGACGCCCGAGACTGCGCCGTAAGCGGCATCAGGCGGGCTGCTTGGCTGAGAACTAGCGTAAGATTCAACCCTGCGACCGGCGAAAGGGTACGATGCAACCATCGCGCCGAAAATTCCTAAACGCATGCGGGTCCGCCGCTTTTCTTGCATCCACCCGCTCGAGCTTTTCTCTGTTGCGCGCGTTTGATGCCAATAGCGACGATGCCCTTCGCGCGCGCCTTGCCGCCGATCCGTTGCGCCCTCAATTTCACCTGCTTCCTGCGAAGAATTGGATGAACGATCCCAATGGCCCCATCTACTGGAAGGGCGTCTACCACATGTTTTTCCAGTACAACCCCAACGCCGCCGTGTGGGGAGACATGCATTGGGCCCACGCGGTCAGCGAGGACATGATTCACTGGCGACACTTGCCCATCGCGCTTGCACCCACTCCCGGCTGGGACGATGCGGACGGCTGCTTCACGGGAAGCGCTGTGGACGATCGCGGCACGGCCACGATTCTCTACACCGGAGTAAAGACGACCGCGCCCGAACTTGCCACTCTGCGCGACGGCGTGCAGAATTTCCGCGAAGTGCAATGCCTGGCGACTTCTTCCGACCCGCAGCTTCGCACGTGGACGAAATGGAAAACGCCGGTGATCGAGCCGCCGCAAGATCCTCGACTCGCCGGGTTCCGCGATCCGTTCTTGTGGCGTGGTTTCGATCTTGCCGGGATAGGGCGCAGCCCGCCACGGCGGGCTGCGCCCCTACAAGATGGTGGTGCGGCGCAAAGTGGTGGTACGGCGCAAGATGATCGCTGGTGGTATCTCGGCGTGGGTTCCGGTGTGCGCAAAGAAGGCGGGCGCGTGCTTCTCTATCGCTCTCAAGATTTGCGGCAGTGGGAATATTTGCATCCGCTCGCTTCCGGACAATGGACGGGCCGCGACTCCGTCAACCTGGTCGATTCTGGCGAAATGTGGGAGTGCCCGGATTTTTTCCCGCTCGGTTCCAAGCATGTGTTGCTTTACTCCACCGCAGGCCACGTGATTTGGGAAACCGGCGAGCTCGATCCGAAGGAGCTTGTATTTCATTCACAACGGCGCGGGATTCTGGATCACGGCGCTTACTACGCGCAGAAGACGCAGCTCGACGCGCACGGGAACCGGATTTTGTGGGGCTGGATTCCAGAGAAACGCCCGGACGATGAGTTGCGGGCCGCGGGTTGGGCCGGATGCATGGCGCTGCCACGAGTGCTGTCTTTGAGCGCCGACGGGGATCTGGAAATGCGGGTGGCACCGGAAGTTCAATCGCTCCGCGGCAAAGCGTTCAACATGTACGGCTTCTCGACAGCAGAGCGAGCCTCAGCCGTACACAAACTCGAAATCAAAGATATGTCTGGAGAATTTTTCTGGCAGAGCGCGGCTCAAGGATTTGCTTTCACTCTAGCTGATCAGACGGGAACCTGGTTTGGCGTGTTGTTGGACCTGGAAGGCGGCGTGCCGAAACTGACTTTGAACGGTACGACAATCGACCTGCCTCCCACCCAAAGACCCGATCGCGAGTTTCGCCTGTTCCTCGATGCGTCCGTCGCCGAACTGATTTGCGACAACCAACACGCCATCACGACCCGCATTTACCGCAAGCCCGATGGACCGCTGCGCATTTCGCCAGAATCTTCCCTCACTCACTTCGATGAGTTGAGCGTGTGGCAACTGCGAGCGATCTCCAGCGACCGCCTCACAACGTAGCTCAACGTAGGTCAGGCTTTGACTGGCGTCTCGGCGGGCGCCGTGGGGAGTACCGCCGCCTTCCCGCCCAGCAGGTCCACCAGGATATGGTTCAGCTTGGTCCGCAATTGGTAGCGCTCGTGGGCCTGCGTGATGTAGCGCACGGCAATCTCGGTACCGCCGACTACCGGTTTCACATTGATCGCGGGGGCGGCGGAAAGGCTGGCCATGTCGCCCGAGCGCGCGGCGCCACGCCATTCCTGCTCGGCTTTGCGCCCGCTTTCCGCGGTGGCTTCGATCACTTTTTTATGGATCGCGTCGACGATCGGATAAGGATCCTGCCCGGTGGGCAAGACCACCTGCAATTCGTCCCACAACCATTGTCCGGAGGTGGAGAAATTGAAGTAGTGGCCTTCGATGGCGAAACTGTTCGTGAAGGTGACGCGGCGTCCGGTGGGATGGCCGGAGTCGGTCCAGTTGCCGGTTTCCAGCAGCACGGTGTGGAACATTCCCAGCTCCACGACTTCGCCGGTCACGCCGTTGATCTCCACCCAGTCGCCCAGGCGGATTCCGTTCTTGCCCATCAGCACGAACCAGCCGATGAAGCCGACGATGAAATCTTTCAGCGCGACGGTCAAGCCCGCGCCCGCGAGGCCGAGAAACGTACCCAAGTTCGGCGGCGGCCCGAAAATTACCAGCAGGATCAGCACGACTCCGGCTACTTGCAGGGAAACGCGGGTCACCGCGCGCAAGGTTTCCACTTGCCGCCGGTCCAGCGACGTGCGGACCAACAGCCGGGCGATCCATCCATCGAAAAACAAACCGAACAGCGCGATCGCCAGAATAATCGCCACGCCGCGCAGGCTGTGATTGACTATGGTGCGCTGCTGCGCTGCGACGAGGGCAATCCATTTCGTGTAAACGTCCGCCAGATCCTTCTCGTCGTCGATTCGTTTGTCGAATGTCGCCAGCCGCTTTTGCCTGGCCGAACGCTGCTTGGTGGCGGTCACCAGCGCGGCGGCTTCCTCGCGGCTTTGCTGCTGCGGATGCGCTGCTGCAGTGGGCTTCGCCGCGGGCGCGCCGGGCGCCGGAGTGGCGGCCTGCGCCGCGCTTTTCTCCGCAGAAATTTCCGAGTCGAGCGCGTTGTGCTTGGCCACCAGCGCCGCTACCGTTTCCTCGGTCTGCTCTTTGGCGCGCCACAACAGAAGCTGCTTCTTGTGCAGCGCTGTCCATTGTTCGACGCGGTGGATCAGGCCGCGCTCTTCGACCGGCGCGGGCGTATTCGCCAGGAGCGTTTCGGTCGAGTGCGCCGACGCTTCGTGCTCCTTGACCATCGCCTGGATGCGATCCTGCGGATCGCCGCCTGCGCGAATCAGGTCCTGTTTGGCGTCGTCGACCTCGTCCTGATCGAGTTCTTGTTGCGCCTTGGCCAGCTCCAGTGCATCGTCCAGGGCGTCCTTGCGGTCGGCGGTGGCCTTGGCGTCCGCCGCGGTGAGCTGCGCCACTTGCGCTTGGGCGTTGGCCAGCGCTTTCTCCGCGTTTTGGAGGCGCGCTTGAATTTCCTTGCCCTCGGCGTTCAATACCGGCGGATGACTGGTCGCTTCATGCAAGGCGTTGGTGAAGGCGAGATCCACGGAATGATCCGCGATGCGCAGCGCTTCCTGCGCCAGTGGCCGCTCCTCCGGCAGGGTGACTCGTGCCGCCAGTTCCTGCGCGGTCTTCAAAGGCGTCTGGTCCACCGACGGCTGTCCGGACGCGGCGCTGCTGTTCGTCGATGGACTGGCGGTCGATGCGCTGGGAAGTGTAACCGGCGGCGGCTCGGTGCGGAAAATTCCATACGCCGCAGCCGCCAGCAGGACCACCAGGACTATCGCCGCGATCGTCTGTATCGTTTTCATATCTTCTCAACGAAGCCTGGCCATTCTAATATGCAGCGGCCAGGAAAGGCACCATCGATCGCCAGGGGAGGCTTGGGAGCAGTGAACGCATGAAAGACTTTCGTAGAATCACGGTCCTGCTATCAATGGTGCTTCTGGTGGCATCGGCGAGCGGCGCTTGCACCGTGGAAATTAGAGGGGATGGCAGTCCGCGCTCCGCGATGCATCACGCCAAAGCTGTTTTTATTGGTCAAGTTTTGGACATTAGTCCTACGCCGCAGTCAAAGCGGGAGATGGGAGTCACGCCGTACTCCGTGCGACTCCGTGTCGAGCGGTATTGGAAGGGCGTTAAGACCCTTGAGGTTACGGTGCACACAGACATGGTTGGTTGCGGCCCGCACTTCGAGGTTGGCCGAAAGTATCTGGTCTATGGGTTCGGCAAAGAATTGGAGACAGCCTCTTCCCGAACAAAGGAACTGCCTTTCGCCGATGATGATTTGCGAGTGATCGGTCCCGGGAAACAGTTCAAACAAAAATGAGACGCACGAAACAGGCGGAGCTAAAGAAGAAATACTTGATCGTGGTGGAGCAAACCGAAACCGGATACTCCGCATATTCTCCGGACTTGCCGTGTTGTGTCTCGACCGGCCGCACCCGCCAGGACGTCGAGCGGAATATGCGGGAGGCAATCGAGTTTCATCTGGATGGGCTGCGCGAAGAAGGGCAAGCCGTGCCGGAACCTCATGCTTAATCGGCATACGTCGAGCTTCCGGCCTGAAGCCAGAATGGCGGACAGCCGTGATCTGAAACCCGTGTTGCTTGCCGTAACGCTGATAGCTGCTGCGCTGTTCGCACCGTCGCTTGCCCGCGCGTGCACCTGCGAATGCAAGACCTATGGAGATGGAGGGCCACGCGCGATGGCGCGCCATTCCGCGGCGGTTTTTGTCGGAGAGGTGATAAACGTCGGGGGACCCACGGACGCCGAGTCGCGGCAAGGTTATTTCGGAGTTGGCGTGACGTTTCGCGTCGAGCGGTACTGGAAGGGCGTCAAGACGCAGGAGATCACCGTCCACACGCGCCTGGCGTGCTGCAATCCAACGCTAGACGAAGGTAAGAGGTACCTCGTCTACGCCGTAGGCAAGAAACTCGAGACGGGGTGTACGCGAACGACGCCGATTGCCAACGCGGATGAAGACCTTCGAGTCTTAGGGGCTGGAAAGTCTTTCACCGAATCGAACGGTGGGACGCCAAAACCCAGTTCAGACTGAACCAAAAATGAAAACGCCTCAGATGTGATCTGAAGCGTTTCGATTTTTCGAGTTCCGCGCTTCGTTCTTTCTAGAGGTAATCGCGCGAGGGGCCTTCGAGGAAGGCGCGCAGCTTGCGTGAACGCGACGGGTGGCGCAGCTTGCGCAGCGCTTTGGCTTCGATCTGGCGGATGCGCTCGCGGGTGACGGCGAACGACTGGCCGACTTCTTCGAGCGTGTGCTCGCTGCCGTCGTCGAGACCGAAGCGCATCTTGATCACTTTTTCCTCGCGCGGCGTCAGCGTCTTCAGTACCGAGGAGGTTTGTTCCTTCAGGTTGAGGTTGATGACCGCATCGGACGGCGACACGACGGCCTTGTCTTCGATGAAGTCGCCGAGGTGCGAATCTTCCTCTTCCCCGATCGGCGTTTCCAGCGAAATGGGCTCTTGCGCAATTTTCAGGATCTTGCGCACCTTGGACACGGGAATGTCCATGCGCTTGGCGATTTCTTCGCTGGTCGGCTCGCGGCCCAGTTCCTGCACGAGCTGGCGGCTGGTGCGCACCAGCTTGTTGATCGTCTCGATCATGTGCACCGGGATGCGGATGGTGCGGGCCTGATCGGCGATGGCGCGGGTGATGGCCTGGCGAATCCACCACGTCGCGTAGGTGGAAAATTTGTAGCCGCGGCGCCACTCGAACTTGTCGACCGCTTTCATCAGGCCGATGTTGCCTTCCTGAATCAGATCGAGGAACTGCAAGCCGCGGTTGGTATATTTTTTGGCGATCGAAACGACCAAGCGAAGGTTGGCTTCGATCAGCTCTTTTTTCGCTTGCTCGGCTTCGGCTTCGCCGCGATGAATGATCGTGAGGGTGCGCTTGAGCTCGGTGAGCCCGACTTCGCTGGCCTCTTCGATGTCTTTCAGCTCAACGCGGCGGGTGCGGAGTTCCTTGCGGGCTTCGGCGGCGACGTCGCCTTTGGCGGCATCGACGCGGCGCTCCAGGCGGCCGGCTTCGCGCTCGAGGGACTGCAGGCGCTCGACGGTGCCGCGCATCTTGTCGATCAGGCGCTTCTTCTCGAACGGATTGAAATCGATGTCGCGAACCGCCAGCGAAATCTCGACGCGGGTCCGCGCGACATCCCACTTAGCATGAATCCAGGAGCGCTTCTTCGCTTTCGGTGTTTTTTCGAGCTTTGCCGCTTGCTTCAGGCCGGTGTCGTAGAGCTTGGCGATTTTTTCGATGTGCTTGAGCGTCTGCTTCGTCTTGTTCGCGATCTTTTCTTCGGTCAGCTCTTCGTCGTCGAACTGGACGATTTCCTTGATGGAGCGTCCGCCCTTGCGCAGATCGTCGCCGACGGCAATCAGCTCCTTGATGACGATGGGCGAGCGGGTGATGGCTTTCATCACCACAAGTTGCCCGCGCTCGATGCGCTTGGCGATGGTGACTTCGCCCTCGCGGGTCAGCAGCGGCACTGTGCCCATCTCGCGGAGATACATGCGGACAGGATCGTTCGTCTTTTCCAGCGACCCCGGGGTTAGATCCAGTTCGCTCGAGCCTTCGTCGGAGTGCGCATCGTCCTTGACGACGACGTCATGGTCGCCGGATTCGGCGGAGACTTCCACGGCGCGCGCGGCTTTCGCCGAGGCCTGATCTTCGTAGATCTCGATGCCGTTGCGTTCAAATGTCGTCAGAAGGTCGTCGATTTCTTCCGAGGAGTGCACTTCGGCTGGAAGGGAATCGTTTACTTCATCGTAGAGCAAGTAACCACGCTCTTTGCCGATGGCAATGAGCTGGCGTACCGCATCATATTTTTCTTCAAGACCCACTGCTGCCACAAATTCCTCCCGCAATCAGACGGCAACGCCGTTCAAACTTCCGGCCACAACCGCAGACGGTGTTTCGTTACGCGTTGACACACGGACAGGCTGGGGCGCTGGCGCAAACTGAGGGGAGAATTCCCCTGAAGAACGCATTTTTGTTGGCCGCTGTGCGGTCACTCTGAACGTCGTGTGAAGCCCTCTGCGCCGCCCTACTTGCTGCCGCTCGCCCCGTGCATCGCCCGCGTGTTGCGTTTCCGTGCCTCGGCTCTTGCCGCTAACTACAAAGCTTAGATGCTTTTAGCGGCAGAACCGTTACCCGTAAAACCCTGTTACGCTACACGGTTAAGTCCGTTCGTGTCAATGATTTAATTCGTGGAAAGGTGTGGAAGACTATCGGCGGGCGCCGGGAAGTGCCATTTAGCGGGCAGCGGCCAGGCGCTTCATCAGCTGCTGCTTGCGCTCCAACAGGCCGCGCAGCTCGGGCCCTGCGGGGCTGGCTTCGATGCTGCGCTGGACCTCGGCCAGCTCTCGCTCTGCCCGGCGGTGTTGGAGGGCCTCGACGCAACTCTCGGCTTCTTCCCAGGTCAACTCGCTGGAGTCTTCGAAGAGGATTTCGAAGAGCAGCCGGCGGTCGCGTTCTTCCAAGGTTGCCGCAAGTTCGGTGGTTTGCAGTGGTTCACCCGAGAGGCTCGCAGCGATCAGCGCAGTGAGGATTTTTTCGGTCTCGAGTCCTTGGAAGAGCTGTTCCTGCTGGAGTTTTTGGGCCAGCTCGTGGCGGAAGCCTTCGCCTTCGGCGAGCATGCGGATCAGCCGGCGCTCGACGGGCTTCGCGGCGCGGCCCACGAGTTCCGGTTGTATCTTCACTTCGCTGCGGCGTTCTGCCGCCGCTTTGCTCAACGCCGCGCGCAACACGGGCTCCTCGAGTCGCAGTTGCTGGGCGATGCGCGTGGCCCATTCCGAGCGCAACAGGCGGTTCGGAATTTTCTGCACGTACGGCAGCAGAAAATTCACCGCGCGTTGCTTGCCTTCGCCGGTCGTCAGATCCATGTGGCGGGCGCGCGCGATGAGGTAGTCGACATAAGGCGGCGCTTCTTTCAGCAGCTTGACGTAGGTTTCGGCGCCTTGTTCGCGGATGAACTTGTCCGGGTCGGCTTTGCCGGGTAGCGCGAGGACGCGCACTTCAAAGTCCTGTTCGAGGAGAAGCGAAATGGATCGCTCGGTAGCGGTCTGGCCGGCAGTGTCCGGGTCGTAGTTGACGATGACTCGGCGTGTAAAACGGCCGAGCAGCTTGATTTGTGGCTCGGCGAGGCTGGTGCCGCAGCTTGCGACGACGTTGCTGATGCCGGCGCGCGCGACGGCGATGGCGTCCATATAGCCTTCCACAAGCACGGCGAAATCGGAGCGGCGCAACGCTTCTTTCGCGCGATCCAGATGATAGAGCACGTTGCTCTTCGAATAGATGGAAGTTTCCGGCGAGTTCAGATACTTGGGCATATCATCGCCCAGCGCGCGGCAGCCGAAGGCGACGATTTTCCCCGACTCATTCGAGATGGGAAATGTAATGCGGCGGCGGAAGCGATCGAACATTCTGCCATTTTCGCCGCGAGAGATCAGGCCGGATTCGGCAAGCAGTTTGTCCGGGTACTTGGATTTGAAGTGACGCAGCAGCAGGTCGCCGCCGCTGGGGGCGTAGCCGATGCCGAAGCGATCCATGGTGCCTTTGTCGATGCCGCGATCTTCCAGATAGGCGCGGGCGGCTTTGCCTTCGAGCGTGCCCTGGATTTGATTGACAAAAAAAGTTTGCGCTTCGCGATGCATTTCGACTAGCGCCGCGCGCTGCTGGTTTTCTTTGCGTTCTTCAGGCGAGCGCTCCTTGGGCCGCGGAATGGCGATGCTGCATTTTTCGGCGACGATGCGGATGGCGTCCGGAAATTCGCACTTTTCCATTTCCATCACGAAGCTGAAGACGTCCCCGCCTTTGCCGCAGCCGAAGCAGTGATAGATCTGCCGCGTCGGATGAACGTTGAACGAGGGAGTCTTCTCCGAATGAAAAGGGCAAAGCCCGCGGAAATTCTGCCCAGCCTTCTTGAGCTGGACGTATTCCCCCACCACGCGGACAATGTCCGCCTGCTGCTTGACGCGATCCGCAAATGAACCAGCTTCCGCCATGACTTATGACCGCAATTCTACAACTGTGATCGCTTTCCCGCCGCGATCCTCGGCTTCAGCGGACACCCGCTCGACCAGGGGATGCGAGGCGAGAAACTGCGTCAAGCCCTTGCGCAATGCGCCAGTGCCGTGGCCGTGGATGATGCGGACGCGCGATCGGTTTGCCAGCGCGGCCTCGTCCAGGAACTTGTCGACGCGGCCGGTGGCCTCCTCGACGGTGGAACCGATTACGTTGATTTCGTCGCTGCCGGCTCCTTCGCCGGGTTGAGAGGTGACGGTGATATTTTGCCGCGTGGGCGCGCCGGACTTCGGCACGGCCGGTGGACCTTCAACGCGGGTGATTTCGTCGACGGCGACTTTCATGCGCAGCGGTCCGGCTTCGATTTCGGCAGAGGAGCCGTCGAGACGGCGCAGAACCACCGGCTTGTTGAAGCCGCGGACGCGAATTCTGGCGCCGGGCCGCAATTGCTCTGCGCTCACCGAAACCGCCGCTTGGGCCGACAGGCCCAGATCGGTTTGCGACTCCGAGAGCGTTTGCACGACCGCGGCGTTGAGTTCGTCGCGCGCTGCGACGCGGACGTCTTGCACTTTGCGGCGAGCCGATTTTTCCACCTGCGCCCGCAGCTCGCGTTCCTTCACGGCTTCGACGACGCGCGCGACGTTTTCGTCGAAGCGTTTCTGCATGTCGGCAAATTTTTCTTCGAGTTCCCGGATTCGCTTTTGCTGGCGCTCGACCCATTCGGTGCGCAACTTCTTGCGCTCTTCTTCGAGCGCGTGGCGTTCGGCGGCCATCTGGTGCTGCATGCGGTCGAGTTCGTCGCGGCTGCGATGGAGATAGGCGATCAGGTCGGCGGCTTCGAGCGACTCCGGCGCCATCAGCGATCGCGCGCGCTCGATGATGGTGCGCGCCAGGCCCAGCCGCTGAGCGATGGCGATGCCGCTGGAGCCGCCCGGCACGCCGACCATCAACCGGTACGTCGGGCGAAGATTGACGTCGTCGAATTCAACCGCGGCGTTCACCACTCCCGGCGTCGTAGAGGCATAGGTCTTCAGGCGGTCGTGATGCGTGGTGGCCAGCACGATGCAATTCCTCGCGCGAAATTCGTCGAGCAGCGCAACCGCCAGCGCCGCTCCTTCCTCCGGCGCCGTTCCCGTGCCCATTTCATCGACCAGCACCAGCGATTGGGGCGTGGCCGCTTCCAGCATGGACTTCAAGTTCAGCATGTGCGCCGAAAACGTGGAAAGATCCGCGGCGATGGATTGCTCGTCGCCGATATCCACAAGCACGCGATCGAATAGCGGCAGAACCGCGCGCTGCGCCGCCACTGGAATTCCCGACTGCGCGGACAATGCGGCGAGTCCTGTTGTTTTTAGCGCGACGGTCTTGCCGCCGGTGTTCGGCCCGCTGATGACCAGCACGCGCTCCGCGCCTCCGAGCGCCAGCGTCATCGGCACGATGGAGCGGTTCTCGCGGCGCAGCTTGTCTTCGAGCACCGGATGGCGAGCGTCGTGAAGCCGCAGCTCGCCAGCTTCCGCGAATTCTGGCATGGCGGCGTCAAAGTCTCGCGCGAAGCGGGCGCGAGCAAACAGGCTGTCGAGATCGGCAATGGTCTCGGCGGCGGCAACGAGCGGCCCTCGCACGACCTGCAAGCGCTCGGTCAGCTCGCGAAGAATGCGCAGGATCTCCGCGGCTTCGTCTTCGGCGAGCTGTACGAGCTGATTGTTGGTCTCCACGGTTTCGAACGGCTCGAGAAACACGGTCTGGCCGGTGCCGCTGGCGCCGTGGACGACGCCGGGCACGGTGCGGCGGTGCTCGGCGCGCACGGGAATCACGAACCGGTCGTTCCGCAGCGTGACGTAATCCTCACCGGCGGCCGCATTGCGGGCGCGCAGGATTTGCTTCAGCGTTTTCTGGATGGACTCGCGCGTTTGCGCGATGCTGGCGCGGATGCGCCGCAGCGCAGGCGATGCATCGTCGCTGAGGTCTCCATTGGGAAGCAAGGAGCGGCGAATCGCCGCCAGCACCTCGCGAAAATCCGCGAGCGAGGCGGCACGCGCGGCGAGCAGTCGGAATTTCGCGGCTTCCTCGCGGAACTGCGAGCGCAGCCAGCCCGATGTGTCAAGCAACGTGGCGGCATCGAGAAGCTGAGCGGCCTCCAGAACCGCGCCGGGACCTTCGATTTGCGCCAGCCAGGTGTGCGGGTCCGCAAGCCCGCCGAAACCCAAGTCGCGCTCGGCGCGCAACCATTCGCGCGCCTCGCGAATCTGCGCGAACGCGGCCTCCAGCGCCGCGCGATCGGTGCTGAATTCGAACGCGTCAACCGCGCGGCGTCCGGGGGCGCAGGTGGTTCTCAGCCGCAGTAGTTCGCGCAGCTTGTCGAATTCCAAAACGTCTTGCGCGGTGCGCGACATTCTCTCAGTTCTTCCTACTTCAAGTTTGCCAGCAGATGCTGCGCCGCGTCTTCGGGCGTCGCCGCGACGTGCACCAAACGTCCGTTGGCCTCGCCCCACGGCGCGTGGTGCGCGGTTTCGACTTCGCGGACGCGTTCGATGATGGGCTGCCAGAAATCGCCGAGCGCGGCGAACGGCTTTGCGGTCATCACCGACTTGTTGAGCATTTCCCAAACCACCGCCAGCTCGACGAGCGTGCCGGTGCCGCCTTTACAGGCCACAAATCCGTTCGCCAGCCGGATCAACTCGAACAGCCGCTCCTGCCACGTCACGACGCGCACTTCGACGTCAATCCATGGATTCACCTTGGCGGAGAAAAACTCCGCCGTCACGCCGTACGTTTTTCCGCCGGCTTCCTTCGCGCCGCGCGAGACGCCGGCCATCACCCCGGCGTAGCCTCCGCTGCAAACGGCGAAACCGTTTCCCGCGAGCGCGCGGCCCAGTGCGCGGGCTTCCTCATAGTCCGCTTCGCCTTCCCGCGGCCGCGAACTGCCGAAAACGCTGATGATCTTCTCTTTGCCCATCGTCGCCCCGCGCTTCTAGTGCGCGACCTCTGCCGTCTTGCCGTGCGTTGCCGGCTTCGGGTCAAACTCTTCGATCATCGCCACGCACAGCGCGTCGAGTGCGTCCGTCGCTTCGTGGTTCTTCCCGCCTTGGTTGTTGCTCAAGAAAGAAAAGATCAATCGTCTGCCCGCGGGCGTCTCGGCGAAACCCGATCGCGTGCGTACGTGCTCCACAGAGCCGGTTTTTGCGTGGATTCTTCCCGCTGCGATCGTCGATTTCATACGATCTTCGAGCGTTCCATCGACTCCGGCGACAGGAAGCGACGCGAAGTACGCCGCAAACCACGGCTGCCCCTGCGCGTATTTCAGCAGCGTGACGATCGCTCGCGGCGTCACCAAATCGTGGCGCGAAAGTCCCGAGCCGTCCACTTGCACCACGTCGCCTGGAGCGATTCCAGCCGCAGCGTAGAAGTCGGCGGGGAATTTTGCGAGATCGTCCGGTGTAGCCCACAAGCCGTTCTGGCGCGCGGCCGTCCGCAGAAGCATCTCCGCGTGCACGTTCTGGCTGATTTTGTTGACCAGCTTCACGGAATCGCTCAGCGGAATCGAGACATGTTCGGCGAGGACCTCTCGCTCCTGGGGGACCTGCGGTCCGGAAGGAAAATGCACCGTGTTAGCGGCGCCGTCAACCTTGACGCCGCGCTCTTCGAGCAGTTTCTTGAGCAACACCGCCGCGTGCAGTGCCGGCTCCTGAATCGCGAGAGTAAGCTTGCGAGCCGCGCTGTTCGCGGGCAACGTTCCTGCGACCAACACCTTGCTCGACCCGGGCTCGCGGGTCAACGTCAAATCCGCTTTTGCATCGGATGCCGACGTCAAGACACCGTTCTCGACCTGAAAATCGGGTGTGGGGGGCGCGACATCGGCAGCGACGGGAGCTCCGGCAACTGCGCCCGGAGCCAGCATGAGCGTTACGGTATTGTCATCGACCACGATCGCGGAGATCGCGGCGCCATATTGCCAAACCATGTCGCCAATTTCCCACCCATCGGGATATCGCTCTCGAGGAAAATACGTGTCGTCCCCGACGACGTCTCCGGTAATTTCTTTCACGCCTTTGGCCGCAAGCGCCTCGGCCAGTTCGGCGAGCGTCTTTTCCGGCGCTCCATCGAACTCTTCTTTCAATTCATAGGGAAACTTGCGGTTCGAGAGATTGGGATCGCCGCGCCCCACTAGGAACAGATCGCCGGAGAGCGTGCCATCGGGAGAGAGCGTGCCGTGCGTTTCGAGAGTGGTGTGAAACCGGTAGTCCGGTCCAAGCTTTGCCAGCGCCAGCGCTGTGGTGAACAATTTCATATTCGAGGCCGGCACAAAGTACCTGTCCGCGTTCAGCTCGTAGAGCGTGTCTCCCGTTGCCGCGTCCGCGATCAGCAGCCCCCATTCGCCTTTGCTGGCCGGCGCCGCAGCCAGCGCCACGTCCGCGCGCGCGGAGAAGCGCTGCGCGGCGGCTGCGGTTTGCTTTTTCTTTTTTGCGGCGGCCCGCGCGTCTTGCTTCGACTGTGCTTGGACCTGCGGCGAGGCCATCCCGCCTGCAAAGATTGCGCACGCGAAGACCAGCGCCGCGCAGCGTTCGAGTGCTTTGCCTCTCACCGTTTTTCCCCTGCTGGCTTATTGCGTCCGGAGAAAGTATAGTCGAAAGGCCCTGAACACTTACTCGAGAGCGATAGTCCGAATCCGGAAGTACGCGGCGACGGAGCTCAGGCCGGAAGATCCGCTGCTTGTGCGTAGCGCCCGGAAACCCTAGGATTGCACGACCCACAAATCAAACGAGGTGATTCATGCTGAAGCGAATGTTGTCTCCCCTGCTGGCGCTGGCCGTGATCGGCTTGCCGCTCTCGGCACAAGAAGACAAAAAGGAAGCAGACCGCTTGGAGAACTGCGGGACCGTAATTAAAGAGATTCTCGATATCCCCGACGATATTCCTCAGGACCTGCTCGACAAGGCTGAGTGCGTCATCGTTTACCCCTCGGTCTTGAAAGCGGCTTTTGTCATCGGCGGCAGCTATGGCCGCGGGGCCATGACCTGCCGCACCGGCGAGCATTACACCGGTCCGTGGAGCGCGCCATCGATGATGGCGCTGGAGGGCGGCAGCGTCGGATTCCAGATCGGCGGCCAAGCGACGGATTTCGTTCTGCTGGTCATGAACGCACGCGGGGCGCACTCCATCCTCAGCAGCAAGGTGAAACTCGGCGGCGATGCTTCCGTGGCGGCTGGTCCGAAAGGCCGCACTGCAAATGCGTCCACCGACGTAACCATGCGGGCCGAAGTATTGAGCTATTCGCGCAACCGCGGTCTGTTTGCGGGCATTTCGCTCGAGGGCTCGACGGTACGCCCGGACAACGATGCCAACGAAAGAGTGTATGGCAAGAAATTGGAAGCCGAGTCAATCATCTTCAAAGGCGCTGTGGCGGTGCCGCCGCCCGCGCAGCAAATGATCGCCTACCTCAACCGAAAGTCACCCAAGAACCTGTCAGAATCCGGATCGAACAACTAGCCGCCGCACGATCGCGACGGGAGTGAGTAAACACCCCGGTGTAGCAAGCCGGGGTGTTTTGTGTATGTTGGGAGAAATGTCGACTTGACTTGTACCCATACATGACCTAGAGTCATTCATGGGGGAAGGTCACTATGGCGCACGCTTCTTCCGGCAAACCCACCGTCGATTTCCCGCAAGACGCTCCCGACCGGCGTCAACGCCGCGGCACTGAGACCCGCGAGCGCCTGTTCCGCGCCGCCCTCAACCTGTTTGCCCGCAAGGGTTTCGCCGAAACCACGGTCGAAGACATCACGAATTCTGCGGACGTAGGCAAAGGTACTTTCTTCAATTATTTCCCAAGCAAAGAGCACTTGCTGATCGCTTTCAGCGACATGCAGATCGGGAAGCTTCAGGCCGCGGTTGAGAGCATGCGGCACAGCAAGGAACCCATGCAGGCGTTTCTAGAGACGCTCAGCGTCCGCCTGACGGAAGAGCCCGCGCGCGCACCCGATGTTGTGCGCGCGATCCTGCAGGCCAATCTTTCCAGCTCTTCGGTGCGCAGTGTGATGAAAGAGAAACACGCGCGCGCGGAAGCCCTGCTCACCGAATTGGTCCAGATCGGGCAGGACCGGGGCGAATTTCGCCGCGATCTCTCCGCTCTTGAACTGGCGCAAGTGTTCCGTCAGACGACGTTCGGTACCTTGCTCCTGTGGTCCGTTTACGGCGACGCGTCGCTGCCCGAACGCATCCGCGCGGCCCTGAATGTGCTGTGGCTGGGCCTGGCGCCACGCGAGCCGGTAACCCCGGCGCCGCGGCCATCGTAGTTTCTTGTAAGGAGAAGTGGGTCATGAATCGCAAGCGCATCGTCATCATCGTCCTGGTGGTCGCCGCAGTGGCTGCGGGCACGGCGTTTTCTTCCGGATGGTTCCGGCGCGACTCGTCGTTGCAAGGCTCCGGCACGGTGGAAGCGCGGGACATTCGCGTGGGATCGAAGATCGCGGGGCGCATCGATAAGGTGCTTGTACGCGAGGGCGACACGGTGCAGGCGGGTCAAGTCCTGGTCACCTTCGACGACAGAGAACTTCTGGCTTCGCTGCAACAGACTCAAGCCTCGGCAGAGAAGGCGGCGCGGGGCTACCGCTGGGAAGAAATCGCCGAAGCTCGCGGAGCGGCCGAAGCCGCCAAGGCCGAGTACGAGCAGCGCAAGAACGGTTATCGGCGGGAAGATATTGCCGCGGCCCAGGCGGATTTCGATCGCGCGAAGGCGGACGAAATCCGGGCGCGCCTGGATGCCCAGCGCTACGACGCGCTGGCGCAGAAGGATCTAGTCTCCAAGCAGCAGCGCGACACCGCGGATGCCAACTGGAAAATGGCTCTGGCGCAGCAACAGAACGCCCAGCACAAACTCGACGAACTGCAGCGCGGCTATCGCCCGGAAGAAATCGCCGCCGCGAAAGCCCGCTTCGAGCAAGCCGACGCGACCTTGCAGAAAATGTTGCGCGGCAACCGCCCCGAAGACGTGGCGCTGGCGAAGGCCGCGTTTTCCTACGACCAAGCGCGTTTTCGCGAAAGCCAAGTGGTCGCGCCGGCGGCAGCCACCGTCGAAGTCCTGGATGTACGGCCCGGCGATCTGATCGCGCCGAATACCCCGGTCGCGACGCTGCTCGAGCGCGATCAAATCTACGTGCGCATCTACATCCCGGAGACCGAGATTGGCCACGTCCAGCTGGGCCAAAAGGCGGAAGTCCGCGTCGATTCGTTTCCGAAGACGGTTTTCGACGGCACCGTCGAGCAAATCAACCAACAGGCGGAGTTTCTCCCCCGCAACGTGCAGACCCGCGAAGAACGCGTTCACCAGGTTTTCGGCGTGAAGGTTCGCATTGACGATCGCTCCAACCAGGTCCGCGCCGGAATGGCCGCCGACGTCAAGCTGAAAGCGGCGAGCTGAGCGATGGTTACCGCGCCACAACCCGCTACGGAACTCGCCATTTCCGCCGAACATCTGGTTCGGCGGTTTGGCAGCTTCACGGCCGTCGATGACGTCAGCTTTCAGGTGCGCAAGGGCGAAATTTTCGGCTTTCTCGGCCCGAATGGCAGCGGAAAGACCACCGTCATCAAAATGCTCACCGGCCTTTTGCCTTTGAGCGGCGGAGCAGCACAAGTCGAAGGTCTCGACGTTCGCACCCACGCAGAAGAGGTGCGCGAGCGCATCGGCTACATGTCGCAGAAATTCAGCCTCTACGACGATCTCACCGTCCAGGAAAATCTTCTGTTCTACGGCCGCATCTACAGCCTCCCCGCCGATCGGCTGAAGCGCCGCTTGAACGAAATCGTCGAGCTCAACGGCCTGGGTCCCTACCTGGATCGCCTGGCTGCCAAACTTTCGGGCGGCTGGAAGCAGCGCCTCGCGCTCGGCTGCGCCATGCTGCACGAGCCCAAGCTTCTTTTTCTGGACGAGCCCACCGCCGGCATCGACCCGGTGGCGCGGCGCCAGCTCTGGGACCTGCTCTTCGAGCTATCCGGCCACGGCATCACGTTTTTCGTCACCACGCACTACATGGATGAAGCCGAACGCTGCAGCCACGTCGCTTACCTCTACTATGGCAAGCTGATCGCCGACGGAACGCCGAATTCGCTGCGCGAGATCCCCGACGTCCAGCCGCCCGGCACGCTGCGCGTAGAAATCACCACTCCGGAAGTCACGCGTGCGCTCCGCTTCGCCCGCCAGATTCCCGGCATCCGCAGCGCCACTATTTTTGGACAATCGATCCACGCGCTCATCGAGGATCATTTCGATCTGCACGATCTCCGCGAGCAGCTCCTGAAGGAAGGCATATCCGTCGCCGAGATTCGCCCGCTCGCCCCCAGCCTCGAAGACGTCTTCGTCGAGCTGACCTACAAGCATCAAGCGCTGCTGGAGGGCACCCGTGCGTGACATCTTTCGCGGCTTCGGCGCGATCTTTTACAAGGAAACGCTGCACGTGCGGCGCGACGCGGGAACGCTGTTTTTCTCTCTAACCATGCCGCTGCTGCAGATGTTTCTTCTCGGCTTCGGCATCGACACCAACATTCGCCGCATCCCGACCGTGATCTACAACGCCGACGGCCGCCGCGAAAGCCGCGAACTCATCGACCGCCTGAAAAATTCCGACACCTTCTACGTAATGCGCTACGTGCAAAACGATCGCGACATGAACGACATCATCGTGGCCGGCAAAGCCCGCGTCGGAATCAAGATTCCCGTCGATTATTCCGACAAGCTCCTGCATCAAATGAGCGCGCAGGTTCTCGTGCTGATCGACGGCTCCGACTCTTCGGTCGCCGGCCAGGCCATAAACGTCAGCAACGCCATCGGCCTGGACGAATCACTGCGTCGCGTTCTCCCCGACCGCGACGCCAGAGCTGTCGACATGCGCCCCAAGATGCTCTTCAATCCCGACTCGCGCTCGCCGAATTTCTTTCTCCCCGGCCTCACCGCCATCATGCTGCTCAACGTCACCACGTTTCTCACGGCGTTCTCCATCGTCCGCGAAAAGGAGCGCGGCACACTCGAGCAGCTCTTCGTCACCCCGGTGCGCCCGTTCGGTCTTCTTCTCGGCAAATTACTGCCCTACCTGGGTGTCGGCTTCTTCGAGCTCTGCCTGATTCTGACGTGCATGCGTTTTGTTTTCCGAGTTCCCATCCATGGCAGCGTCCTTTTGCTCGCCTTCCTTTCGCTCCCGTATCTCTTCGCCGCTCTATCGCTGGGAATCCTCATTTCCAGCAAGGCCGCATCGCAAGCCGAAGCCATGCAGCTCGCCTTTCTGCCCATTCTCCCCAGCGTTTTTTTCTCGGGCTACATCTTTCCGCGTGAAACCATGCCCGCCATTTTCCGACCCATCAGCTACCTCATTCCCGCCACCTATTTCATCAACATCACCCGCGGCGTCATTCTCCGCGGCGCCACCATTCGCCATCTGTGGACCGACGGCCTCGCCCTGTTCGCCATCGGCACTTTTCTCTTGATCGTCGCCGCCCGCCGCTTCCAAAACAAGGTCATCTCGGCGTGATCGGCCTTCGCACACCTCGCCCGCCTATGTAGCCGCCGGGCCTTTAGCCCGGCCCCTTAGAATTCCGACCGAATGTGCTCGTTTTTGTCTTTTGTCCGAGCCCAGCGTATTCTGCTTCCCGTGCTCTGTGCCATCTGTGGGAAACGCAAGGCCACCAGGTTTTGTCCGGCGAAAGGCGAGAAGATCTGCGCCGTGTGCTGCGGCACGGAGCGCGAAGTTACCATCGATTGTCCCGTCGACTGCTCCTATCTAATCGCGGCTCACCGCTATGAAGACGAGCATCAACGCACACTCCCCACCGATACGCCGCTCCTCGATGTAAACGTCCCCTCCGATCTCATCCATACCCACCAGCAACTCATGGGCGCGCTGGCCTTTAGCGTCGCCAAGTTTTGCGCGTCCCACCAAACCGCTACGGATCCGGACGTCCTCGCCGCACTCCAAGCCCTCGCCGAAACCTACAAGACACTGACGAGCGGCATCTACTACGAGAAGCAACCCGACGGGCTGATGTCCCGCGAGCTTTACGCCGCGCTCACCGGTTTTGTGAGCGAAGTAAAGCAGCAGCAAGCGCAGCGCGCCGCCTCTTCCGCGCTGAAAGACGCCGACATTTTCCATCTCCTGGTGTTTCTCTACCGGATGGGATTGCTTCGCACCAACGGCCGCCCGCGCTCACGCCGCTACATCGAATTCCTGCGCGCCCAATTCCCGGAATCCCACGAACTGAAGCGCGAAGAATCCCGCATCATCGTGCCGTAGAAAGATTTCTCCGGCGGCGTTGTAGCGGCCGCTTTCCGAAGCGGGCGCCTTTACGCCGCCGGATTCCACGCCAGCGAAAGCTGCGGGTCCACCCTTCTCTTCTGCAACTCTTCGAACGGTCTCGTATGAAATCCATGCTTCTCCCGCAACCGCCCCACGCGCTCGGCAATCTTCCTCCGGTACTCCTCCGGCGCGTACGCATTCCTCGCGTACCACTGTTCGTACTGCTTCGCCAGCCGCGGAAACTTCTCCCGCACAAACGGCAAAAACTCTTTCGCCGACGCCGGCATGAGAAACAACACGCCAGAGAAAAACCATTCCGCCCCGGCATCTTTTGCCGCCGCCGCCACCGCCTCCAGATCGCCCTCGCGGTCCGTAATGCCCGGGATCAACGGCGAAGCGGAAACCCCCACGCGAAGCCCCGCTTCGTGAAGTTGCTTTACCGCCGCCAGCCGCAAGTCCGGCCGCGGCGCCCTCGGCTCCAGCACTCGCGCTAGACGCGTACGCAAAGTCGTGATCGTGATGTTCAGCGATAGCTCCGACCGCTCGGCAATTCGCTTCAAAACGTCAATATCACGCACGATCTGATTCGACTTGGTGATCACCGACACGCTCAATCCTTCGCGCTTCGCCAGTTCCTCCAGGCACGCACGCGTCACCCCGTATTCGCGCTCCGCCGGCTGGTAAGGATCGGTGGCCGTGCCGATCGCAATGTGCTCCGGACCCTCTTTTTCCGATCCCCCGCGTTGATATGAATACTTCCGCGCAACGTCTTGCGCCAGCAACGGCGCTGCGTTCTGCTTCACAAAAATCTTCTTCTCGAATTCTCCGCCGTCCAGTTCCATGTACTCGTGCGTGTACCGCGCATAGCAATACTTGCAGCCGAACTCGCATCCCCGGTACGGATTAATCGTCCATTCGAACGGCACGCGGTTCGAGTCACACCGGTTCAGGATCGAGCGCACCGGCAGCAGGAAATACTCCGGCCGCTCCTCCGATTTTCGCGACGTTTCAGCGGCCGGAGAGCAAGCTGCGAGGCGGGCGATGCCAACCAGTGGCGCTGTAGCGCCCGCGTTGCAACGTGCGGTAGCGCCCGCGTTGCAACGTGCGGCAGCATCTTGGGTCCAGCCAGCCGCGCGGCGCGGGACGCCGCCGGTGGCCGGTAGCGGCGGGGGGCAATCCGCCGCGGGGCTACCCGAGTTGCTTCCGCTGAGACCGGTTCCAACCGGGGCGTTAACCCCGACAGCGTCGTCTCCGGCCCATGTCGTTGGGCTTGGCGAATCAGGGCAAGTGGGGAAAAGAGCAGATTGTCGAACGGGGCGGTGCCGGACCTCACGATCCGGAACCGAAGGGGAAGGAACTGGGGACATAGCTCACCTCACAGTGCCCCGGCAGTATTTCGCTTTTTATTCGCTGTGTCAACATCTATTTTCGCTTTATATTCGCCACGGTGCTGGCGCTCTTCCCCGGTTGATTGCCCCTTCAACATCTCGAACACTTTGCTTTTGGTCATCGGCGGGTTCACCATGGCTGTCCATATTCCATAGGGGGTATCGTGGATTCAAAACAAGTCGTCCTCATCACGGGCTCGAGCACTGGGTTCGGCAGACTTTTCGCCGAGACCCTTGCGCGTCAGGGTCACACCGTCTTCGCAACCATGCGCGATCCCGAGGGACGCAACGCCGCAAACGCCTCGGAAATTAGCGCCCTCGCCAAAAAGGAATCCCTTCCTCTGCATGTCTTGGAGCTCGATGTCACCAACGACGCTTCCGTGGAGCAGGCCGTGCACACCTCCGCGAAGCAGGCGGGTCGCCTGGACGTTGCCATCAATAACGCCGGCTACGGCCTGGTCGGGTTGGCGGAAGCCGTCACCACCGAACAAGCCCGGCGGATTATGGACACGAATTTTCTCGGCTCGGTTCGCGTCAACCGCGCCGTACTCCCCTATATGCGGCGCCAGCGGAGCGGCCTGCTCCTGCACATCAGCAGTGGCGCCGGCCGTGTGGTCGTCCCATCATTCGGCTTATACTGTGCCAGCAAATTCGCACTGGAGTCGCTCGCGGAAGCCTACCACTACGAACTGGCACCCCAGGGAATCGAATCCTCGATCGTTGAGCCGGGTGCCTATCAGACACCCGTTTTCGGCAACATCGTAAAGGCTGCCGACCCGGCCCGCACAGACACATACGGCGCCGCCAACCAAGTCCCGGCCAAGATCAATGCCATCCTCACGGCCTCGGCTGGAAATCCACAGGAAGTCGCCGATGCCGTATTGCGCATTGTGGAAACTCCCGCAGGGCAAAGAAAATTGCGGTATCGCATCAGTGCTGCAAGTCTTGGCGTCGACGAAATCAACGCCCTCACCGAACAAGTGCAAGCCCGCCTATTCGAAGCGTTCGGCATAGCTGGCGATACCGCATTCGTCCGGCGAAGCACAGCCGCGACGAATTGAGCCAGGCCCGCGGCCTCAACCGGACTGCGATTGGTGGAATGTCTCGGGGATAACAACAAGTCTCACTTTGAGGTTTGACCGGGCCACGGAACGCGCGCGCAATCAAACCCCAAGAACAGCTAGGACTCGCTTTCGCTCAGCGCTCTCGGTTCGCTGAGGCTTCTTGACTCATGCGCTTGGCGCCATCGATGCCGTCGATCATGCCCAAAACCTCGTCGGACTCCTGTGATTTCTTTGGGCCAAATGTAGTGCCGTCGGCAAAAACCACCAGGTCCAAGGTTATTTTGTAACTGGCAAGCGTGCCGTCGGGCAAATACGAAAACTTCCGTGGGTCGGCGACCCAGCTCGATCCGGGCGCGAGATAGTCAGACGGATTCCCGTGCGTCTCGAGTTCCTTCGTTGAGACTCGGCGGATCCGGGCCCCGGTACCGGGATCGAAAAAAGAAGTCGTAAAGAGATAGCCGCGGATCGCAGTAGCACTCTCGTTGGTTACTTCGGCGGCCAGCACCTCCCGTCCATATTCGTCGCGCCAGACGCCGGACTCGATCCTCAGCGGACCAATCGTCTGCGATTCGACGTTTTTAACGGGGAGGGGCCCCTGTTGCGGCAGAATTGGCGATACAAACCTCTGCAACTCGGTTGTTTTCCCGAAGAAGTCCATACCGTCAAGTTGGCCGATAAGTTGATGAGATTCGCGCAGCGCCGCAGGTCCCCAAATCGAACCGTCCGCAAACTTAAGGACGTCGACCTGGGCGGTGACCCTCGTAGGGCCTCCTGAGATCTTCTTCGGTATCACACAGATCGTGCGCGTCCACTCCGCCCCGCTGGCAATCATTGGTTCATGCGGATTGCGGATCTCTTGCAGGTCTTGTACCTGGGGAACCTTGCCGGTCTGCGAATTGGCGAAAGTGAACCTGACAAGATATCCGCGAAGCGGCTGCGTGCCCGTGTAGCGTAACTGCACGACTAGACCCTCGCCAGCCTTGCAGTCCGTACCCGCAACGTATGAAAACTGCGTCGTTACGTTCAAAGGCGAAGACTCTTGGTGATCATCCTGCGCGGCGGCAGTTTGCAGAGCTGCAAACAGAACTAAAACCAGAGCTAAGAAAAATACTTTGGGGGCCATAATCTCTCCCCGGGGAACGACTTGGAATCGAACAGTAGCATTCCACCATCGTTCGAAATCATCAAGTGAAGAATCAAAGCGGTAACGTCAGGCACCACATGCCTGATCGCTGAGCGCCATTCCTGAGCACAAGCGCTCGCTGTACTCGCCGAGCCCCGGCAATTGTGCGCCTCGGCTTCACGCGGTATCCTCGTTGTCCCGGAGGCCCGGCGGAACCACCCCGACGTTACATCCGTGCGTAGGTTTTGGCGAGTTCAACCATGAAAACGATCGCGAGCACACGTGCAACGGCAATTCTCCTCACTGTCGATTTTGCGGCGCACTCTTCCTCGAGTGCTCCTCCTCCTCCTCAAGGCCGGTTGAATTCTGTCTTACGAATCACCCAGAGGCTGATGCGCGAACATCATGGATGCGCATCCAGGTCGGAATCAAGGTGGCGTTTCTGATGACCAAGAGATATGTGCTTTTCTACCAGTCGGCGGATGACCTCGGGTCCAAGGCGCCAGCCCACTTCCCTGCCCACCTCGTCCGCGTGAAAGAGTTCAACGGTCGCGGTACGTTGCTGATGGTTGGCACGTTCGGGAACCCTCAGGAAGAGGGTGCGATGGGAATCTTCACCACGCGCGAGGCCGCTGAGGAGTTCGCCAAGGGCGACCCATTCGTCGTCAACGGCGTCGTCCGGACCTGGAAAGTACTCGAGTGGAACGAGTCCCTCGGTTAGACATCGGTTTCTGCCGCGATCGTCGCTAGAATCTCCAGTACCATCGGCGTCGTTCCCATCCTTGTTCTTCCCTCGTCTAAATTGGAGAAGCTTACGGCTAACGCTACGGCACAGTTCCTGTGTCCGGCAATTGTGCACCTCGACTCCGCGCGGTATCCTCGTTGTCCCGGAAGGCCCGGCGAACTACCCGGAGGACACATCCGTGCGCAGGTCCTGGCGAATACCGGTTTTATTCTTAAGTGCTGGCGTAGCGGTCGCTGCCCTAGCGCCGCACTCGCGCGCGCAAACGCCACCGTCGCAGATCAAGAAGCCGCCAGCGCCTCCGGCGGCTCCCGCCGCGCCGCAGTCCACGCACTATCCGATTCTGCTGCTCGCCTTTGGCCCCCCTTCCGGCAACGACCCGGCCTGGAGCATCCGCATCGGCCAGAAAGGCCCCGAGCGCCTCGATCGCGTGGGTTATCCGCCCGCGCTTCTCGATCCCGTCGACGTCAGCCGTGAGGGCGCCAGCGATGCATGGACGTATCGCGCGAAGGATTCCGTAACCGGCGCGGAAGTCAGCGTGCATCTCACCCGCGAGTCGTGCACCGCCGACGAATTCGGCACCAAGTACACTTTCCGTGCCGTCGCTCAGCACGCGCAGATTGGCGCAATGAACGGCTGTGCTCGCATCGCCGCGGAGCTGTTTCCGAAGATCAGTAACCAAACCGATGACGCGGACGCCGACTCGGACAAACCTCCGCCACCGCTGCCTGCCGATGTCATCAAGTTCCAACTGCCCACCGCGGTTGCGTACGTCAGTCCCACGGGAAAGGTCGTTCTCGGCTCAGGCGCCGTTAAGAAAATCGTCGCTCCCGAGGGCACGGAGCTCTCTCTCTCTCACGACGGCAAGAAACTCTTGTACACGCGTTCTGATTCGAAGACCGGACCCGACCGCACCATCGTTCTCTACGATTCCGCCACCGGCCGTTCGCTCGATCTCGTTCACGGCGGAGTGCGTCAAGCCTTCTGGTCGCCCGACGACACGCGCGTCGCGTTTCTCAACTATCAGGACCAGAAATGGCAATTGTGGATGTTCCCCGCTGGATCGCCGGAGCAAGCAACTGCTGTCTACACAGGCAGCCTCAACGCTTTACAAGGATGGGTGGACACTCACACGGTTCTCGCCAGCGATATGCAAAACGCCTATTGGATTCAAGACGACGGCAGGCTCTTGCAAACCGTTCCCCTCAAAGACATCTATGGTGAGACTTTCGACATCGCGGGCTCGGATACGCTGCGCCTGAATCCCGGCAACTCGGATCTACTGCTCGTCTCCGCGGTTTTCATGAAGGCTCCGACAGGAGCTCCCACGGACTCCATGGGCCTTGCCGCTGGATTTTTCCTCTTCGAGCTGCGCTCCAAACGCCGCGTCGTCTTGAGCCCTCCAGATCAGTGGGCCCGCCACGCCGAATGGTCGCGCGACTCCGTCCAGATTTTCTACACGCGCCGAGTCTCCGCCACTTCCTCCTCGACATTCCGGATGTTGTGGGACGCCAGCAATCCCAAGCGCTACCTCGACGGAACCGACTTCGTCGTCGGCAAATAGAGCCCTCGAGTAGCACAGACACTTTTGTTCACCCTGCTTGCCCTGAGGAACGAAGGGAGCTTTCGAAGGGTCTGTGTCCACCACCACAACGCAGGCAAGAACCGGCTGCGTAGCAACTCAACTTGCCGACTCAAGCGACTGCCTGGCCGCGTCGCCAGAACCGGAACCATAACCAAGGTGGAACGCACTGCCACTGTTGGTTGACTTGTCTGACTTTGTTGCGCGTTGCACACCATGGCGGCGCAAAGCAGGAGAGTTGCGCCGCAAAGGACCCTCACAAAATCAGACTTCACTCTGTGTGCGATTCAGTACCTCAAGAAGGCTAAACGAAATTCCTTTCGGGTTCGTCAGTGAGACAGGCAGTTGACACGGAAGGTTGCTTGGACCCGATTAACGCCAAATCGGACAGGGCCTACACTGTTAGAGTTGTCCGGTTACCCGCCTTATCAAGCAACTCAACTTGCCGACTCAAGCGACTGCCTGGCCGCTAGGCCCGTTAGCCGATACGATGCTAGTACTAGTATTCGCTCCTCCTTGCCCGCCCGCGCCCACGCTATACTCCGCTAATGGGCACCACTCCTCCTCCGATCGAGCGTCGCGAGGTCCGCATCCTCGTCCTCGACGACGACACCCAAAGTCAAGGGGCCCTGCGCCAAATCCTCGATTCCGAGGGCTGGCGAGTGCTCATCGTCCCGGACACCAAGCTCTTCCTCACCGAACTGAAGACCGGTGCATGGTCGCTGGTAATCGCCAACGTGGCCATGACCGGCCTCAAGGGCCCGCTGTTCTTCACCCTTCGCGAACTCAGCAGCGTTTCCGTGGAAGAGGGTGCGCGCCTCCGCGTCCTTTACCTTGTTCCAGAGTTGAGCGGCGGCCAATTCGTCGGCGCTCTCGAGCAGGCCCGCCTTCCCTACGTTGTCCGGCCCTTCCACCTCCACGATTTCCTCGAAAAAGTCAGCGACCTGCTGGTCGAGATCAAGGCCATCGAAGCGCCCCTCCGCCAGGTCCGCCATGAGTTCGGTGAAGCTCGCAAGAAGAAGAAGCAGACTGGCCGCTCCACCTCCATGTTCGCCTCCCGCGACTCATTCTCCTACACCGACGAAGAGCTAGCCGAATACGAACGCCAGGAAGGCGAAGCCGCCAAGAGCAGGCGCAACCGCCCCCGCACCAACCTCGGCGACCCCGGCACCCGCTGAACAAATCGAAGCAATGAAGTAAAGAAGTAACGAAGTAAAGAAACTCCCCTCTGTGCCCCCTGTTTACCCCGAGCCTCGAAGGGTGCTCCGATCTCACTGATCTCTGTGTTAAAACTTTTTCTTCGCCGCTAGAAGGAAGTAGCAATGTACTCAACCTGTCATCCTGAAGGCATCCGACGAGGATGCCTGAAGGATCTCAACGGATAACGCAGCAGGACTCGTCCCCTGGGTCGAGGATCCGTCCTCTCTTGCTTGCCTTGCTTGCCTTGCTTTCCGTGCTTTCTGTGCCCTCTGTGTTAAGCCTTTCCCCGCGCCGTTCTCCTTACTTCCTTACCTCATTACCTCGCTTCTTCCCCCTGCAAGAAATCTCCCCGCCTACGTTCTAATCCCGAGTGAGTCCTCAGTTCACAGGAGGCTTTCATGGAACGCTCGTTCTGGACCGTCATCGTCAGCAGTCTGCTCGGAGTCGCCACCTTAGGTAGTCTTGGCTTTGTTTGGGCTGCCCCGCATTCGCCGGGTGCTACCCCATCGCGTCCGGAAGGCGGTTGGCGCCTTCTGGACCCTATCACCTACGAAAACATCTCCATCTTCCCCGTCGTCACCTCATCCACGCAGGACACCAGCCCCTTCCTAACTCTCGACGAAGGCCTATCGACCGGCGAAGTCCTCGTCAGCGAGCAAGGCGCCGCCGGCTTGGCCCGCACCCGCGATGGCCGCCCCGTCCCGATTCCGCAGTACAACACCGGCGCCTCCGTCAACCAGCTTGTCCTGATCAACCGCAGCAAGCGCCCGCTCCTGCTCCTCGCCGGCGAACTCGTCAGCGGCGGCAAGCAGGATCGCATCATCGGCAAAGACCGCATCGTCGCCCCCGGCGCCGAGCCCCTGCCTCTCGACGTTTTCTGCGTCGAGCACGGCCGCTGGTCCTCCGGCTCGCAATTCGCCGAATCCAAGACCATCGTCCACCCCAGCGTCCGCGAGCAAGCCGCCATCAAGCAAGACCAGACCGAAGTCTGGGCCGCGGTTACCGCGGGATCGACCGCAAAAGCCGCGCCGGCGGCGCCGCGCGCCAGTCTTTCGGCGGACGCCCTCTCCAGCGTCATGGTGGAGGAAGCTCCTACGCAGTCCTACGACAAGATTTACAAATCAAAGCGCGTGGGCGGATCGATCGACAGTTTCGTCGAGGCGGTACAGCGGCGCTTCGACAAAGCTACCTCCGGACTGAAAGGCGAGCACGTCGTCGGCGTGGTGGTCGCCTACGGCGGCGAAGTCGCCTGGAGCGACATCTTCGCCCCCGGCGATCTTTTCAATCAGTACTGGAGCAAGCTTCTGCGCAGCTACGCCGTCGAAGCCCTCGCCCGCCCGGCGCTGCGCGAAACCGCTTCCGCCGACGAGGCCCGTGAATTCCTCCGCCACCTCAACGGCCGCGAAGTTCAGGAAACCGAGGCCGGCGTCTACCGCTGGCGCGAAACCACCGAAGGCCAGCTCGCACTCATCGAGCTCGACGCCCTGCAACCCAAACCCATCACCCTCCACCGCCTCCTTCTCCACCGCACCACCTAACTCCAAGGGCACAGCCATTTCCGTGCAAGACCGAAGGGGCACAATATATCGTGCCCCTACGGAGTAAGCCTCACTCAGGCCGAACAACACAGCAAACCTCATCCCGCGATTCTGGTTTTTCGCTTCGCCAGGTGATACCCAAATGGCATGTGCCGTCCACCAAGTGTTTTCACGGCCGCACGTCCTATGGCAGACTTGGGGCGATTTCTCCGGGGCGCGTCCCCAAAAAACTCAATCGACCCTGTCGATTTCCCGTTTCTCGCGCGTCGTACCAGTGTCCGGCAAACAGGCAATCTCCAGTGGAGGCTCCCTACATGCGTTACATGCTGCTGATCTACATTAAGGAAGCCGATCACGAGTCCAGGCCTCTGGAAGAGCGCCAAAGATCGATCGAAGGCCACGTGGCCGTGATCGATGAAACCGTGAAGCGCGGTGTGCTCGTCGGCGTCAACCCGCTTGCCCGCACCAGCGCCGCCACTACCGTGCGCGTCGAAAACGGCAAGGTCCTGGCCACCGACGGCCCCTTCGCCGAAACCCGCGAGCAACTGGCCGGCTACTATATGCTGGATTGCCAGGATTTGGACGAAGCCATCGCCTGGGCCGCAAGAATTCCCAATTGCCGCGGCACGCAAGGCTGCGTTGAGATTCGCCCGGTTCAGGAGCTGCCCGCGGTTCCCGATTCGTTTCGCAAGTCCAGCGCGGCGCTCGGCAGTATTTTCAAGAATTGACGTGCCAGTGGACAGTCTTACCGCCATTTGTGCGTAATAAGAGTAAAGATTCTTGTGCAGTCCAAATTTCAAGCAGGAGACGAACGACATGCGCTACATGATGCTGATCTACACCGTGGAAGGCGATCGCGACGCCATGCCACCCGAAGAAGTCCAGAACATTAAGGAAAACCATGCGGCGGTCATGCACGAATCTCGAGAGCAAGGCATCCTGGTGGCCGTCAATGGGCTCGGGCGAACCAACACCGCCGTCACCGTTCGCGTGGAAAACGGCCAGATCCTGGCCACCGATGGCCCTTTCGCCGAAACCAGGGAGCAGCTCGCCGGCTACTACGTCCTGGACTGCAAGGACTTGAACGAGGCCATCGCCTGGGCCGCCAGGATTCCGACGGCTTGCGGCGGAGGAAGGGGCAGCATCGAAATCCGCCAGCTGACGGAGTTTGCCGGCGTGCCCGAATCCATCCTCAGGCCACATCCAGCCTGGGCGGTCGCCGCCAATGACTGACGCGCACTTCGGTTTCCTCGACAACGGCGGAGTCTCAGCACCGAATCTAGCAGCGGCATTCCATCTCAACGGGAGGGTCGAATGAGCGCAACACTCTTTCTGCGCATCGCATCGGTGCTCACGCTGATTAACTGCACCTTGCACACGATCGGCGGGGTCTTCGGCAAGCCCACACATGGTGCGGAAGAAATCGCCGTGATCGAAGCGATGAAGTCGCATACCTTCAACGTGATGGGATCCATGCGCGCCTATTGGGACTTCTTCTTCGGCTACGGGCTGTTGGTCACGGTTACGCTGTTCATTCAGACCATCTTCTTCTGGCAGCTAAGCGCCATCGTTAAGACGAATCCGGCGGTGGGCCGGCCGATTGTCGCTTTGTTCTTTTTCAACTGCCTTGCCAGTGCTGTACTGTGCTGGAAATACTTTTTCGCCGGGCCGGCCATCACGCAGCTGTTGATCGCGGCGTGCCTGGCCTGTGCCTTCTTCACCGCGGTGACTTCGGCCCAGCTGTCGCAATGACCGACGCGACATGACCGATGCGACATGAGTGACGCAAGGGCCGCCGCCGAATCCGTCTTCCGCCAGCAGTCTGGCCGCATCATCGCCACGCTGATTCGGATTTCCGGCTCCTTCGATTTGGCCGAAGAGGCGGTGCAAGAGGCCTTTGCTGCGGCCCTGGCGCGCTGGCCCGTGGTCGGCATTCCGGACAATCCGGCCGCCTGGATCACCACCGCCGCGCACCGGAAATTGATCGATTCTCTGCGCCGCGACCGCACGAGGCGCGAGAAGGCGGATCCGCTGCGCTACGAAACGCCGACGTCGTATCAGCCGGAACTCGATGACTCGCTCGACGCATCCTCGATGAACTACCCCGACGATCGCTTGCGCCTCATCTTTACCTGCTGCCACCCGGCGATCAACACCGAAGCGCAAGTCGCGCTGACCCTGCGCACCCTCGGCGGCCTGACCACGCCGGAAATCGCCCGCGCATTCCTGGTGCCGGAGCCGACGCTCGCGCAACGCCTGGTCCGCGCGAAAAACAAGATCCGCCAGGCCAACATTCCCTACGAAGTGCCGCCGCTCCACGCGCTGCCCGAACGCCTCAAGTCTGTGCAAGCGGTGATCTATCTCATCTTTAACGAAGGCTACGCCGCCACCGCCGGCGACACGCTGATTCGCAAGGAACTCTGCGCCGAAGCCATTCGCCTCGCCCGGACCCTTGGCGACCTGATCCCCAGAGACGCCGAAAGCCTCGGTCTGCTGGCGCTCATGCTCCTGCATGACTCGCGCCGCAACGCCCGCATCAGCCCCGAAGGCGAACTCGTTACGCTGGAAGAGCAGAATCGCTCGCTCTGGGATCGCGTGGAGATCGAGCAAGGATTGCGGCTGGTGGAAACGGCGTTGCGCCTGCAAAATATCGGGCCGTACCAACTTCAAGCCGCCATCGCCGCACTCCACGCCCACGCAAGAAGCTTCGACCAAACCGACTGGGCCGAGATCGCCGCGCTGTATCAGCAACTGGCGAACATTTCTCCTTCGCCGGTCATCGCCCTAAACCGCGCCGCCGCGATCGCCATGGCGGAAGGCCCGGAACGCGGACTCACCTTAATCGACGAACTTGGCACCTCTGGCGACCTCCGCGAATACCACCTGTTCCACGCCGCCCGCGCCGATCTCCTGCGCCGCCTCGGCCGCTCCGCCGAAGCCGCCGAAGCCTATACTCGCGCCCTTAACTTGGCCCAAAACCCAGTCGAGCAAGCCTACCTCCGCCGCCGGCTCGCCGAACTCGCGTAGGGGCACGATATATCGTGCCCCTACGGTGTAAACCGCGACCAGGCGCAATCCGACTTGTTCACTCAACAATCGCCACCGACTCATCCCTTGAACGCCGGATTCTCCCGATCCAACCCCCAGCGCATTGGATTTTCCGAAATGTACGCGTACGTGTCCGAATATTCCTTGCCCTTCCGAATCACCCGCTCGAAATAATTCTTTTGCCAAATCTCCGCCCCCGATTCACCAAATGCGCGCCTCGCCTCACGCGTAACCGCCGCCTTGAACGTTCGCACGATCGTAGGCACCGACGATGCCACGGGCTTACCGAATGCTTCGACACGCGAACTCCCAGGTGATCCCCGGGGGGACATCAAAGTCAGAATCCCCAGGCGCGGAGTCGGCGCCTGGGGACCCGGCGAATGACAATTCCAGCTCGTCTCCCGGTCGGCTGTGCTGCACGAGGCCGCATCACGCGTTCGGGATCATTGCCCAGAAAAACCGGAGCAGGGTTCCGTAGTACACAACGACGATTCCCAAGCTCACGAAGAACGTGACGGGGGTCTTGCCAAGGCCGGAATACTCCTTCATCCAGTGCCTTCCACAGAAAGCGATCATCAGGACCGCAAGCAGTGCGGTCGTCAACGCGAGCAGAGCCACCAGGCCGGCATTTGAACTCAGCTGAGAGATGTGACGTACGGCGCTGCCCAATATTCCGGACTCATACGCGAGCCCCAGCCAGACGACCGATGCCAGCATTCCGATCATGTAGGCCCAGCGATCCTCCATGTAGAACAACATCACCAAAATCGCGATGT
The DNA here is from genome assembly GCA_963735525.1 of uncultured Acidobacteriota bacterium. Taxonomy (GTDB): domain Bacteria; phylum Acidobacteriota; class Terriglobia; order Acidiferrales; family UBA7541; genus Acidiferrum. The sequence continues at coordinate 561,645 of CAVTLQ010000012.1, forward strand.
ACAGGATCGATTGATACAAGTGAATCAAGAAAAAGTTGGGTTCCAGATGAGTTAGCAGAAGGAAACATACGATCTGCGCACCCGCCAGGGTTGCCACATCTCGATAGGGTCTCATAGCGCCTCCTAACGTGCTCCGTAACAGTCAACCACTGGGTGTCACTCTATATTTCTCGCGGGAGCCTGGTATGTGAGCGCGGTCACGTTCGCGGGTGTTCCCGGACACGACCCCGGTTAGGTGGAGGAGCGGAAGGAGGAGAATGTCAGACAGATGCCGATGACGAGAGTGATGCTCACGTACACGTAGAAAAGCTGGCCGTAGCGAAGGGCTTCGAAATATGCGAGCGAAGTTGCGGGCGGCAGAAGGGAGAAGATCAGGCCTTTGATCAGCGAGATCCAGCCGACGAGGGTGACGAGGACCGGGAGCGCGCCGCCGGACCAGACATTGTGCGCCAGAACGATGGCGAGGCCGGCGACCATGGCCAGGACCGAAACGAAGAATAGAACCGGCGGGTCGTGAACCAGCGCGGTCATGGTGTCCACGGTCGTTTGCTTGTGCGAGAGCATGGCCAGCGCGACGAAAAGGCAGTAGAGGCCGATCAGCTTGCCGAGGTAAATCGTACGAGGCGACATGGTGTCCTCCTCCAATTCAAGCGGCGACAGAGCGGCCCGAGGGCCAGCGCCAAATCAGCTAGCCCAATATTACGACGAGGCTGAGGAGCGCACCGCCGAATCCGATCCGCGATTAGCAGCTGGCGCAGACAATGCGGTTAGTTGCTCGATGATGTTGCGAAGCCAAACCGCCATCGCCGCCTCGACTTCTTCCTGCGTTCCCAAGCGATAGTAGGTGTCGATGGTAAACCCTTGGGCATTGAGGGGAATGTGCCGGCAAGGAATCCTCTCGTTGCGGCAGTCCGCAGGAACGAGATTCATCAAAATGCACTCGCGGCAGGGCCGTGGATTTCCTGTCCTGCCGTGGTTCAGGCAGGTCGGTGAGTCCTCGAAAATGAACTGGGGTCTCCATCGGGCGCTGGGAGAATGCCGGTATCCGCCTTTTTCCAGGAACTCCAGCTCGGCTTTCAACACCGTCAAAAGGTTGCGATCATCGTTTGCCATTGGGGTGTCCTCCGTTTCAGTGGTAAAGGTTCATGCGCAGGGGACTCGAGGTCCGGTCCACGACCAATTCTGGATGCTGGCGTCGAAACGTCTCGGCCACATGGCAACTCCAGCAGACAGGCCGGTGTGTCCCCAAGACGTCCTGCAGGTTTTCGGCAGGGATCTCGTTCCATTGAACGGTCTTGTGATCTTTATTCAGCAAGGCGGGCGGGTGATCGTGCCAGTGGATGTCTGCGAATGGCTTGTGGCAATACGCGCATTGCTGTCCCTGATACCAGCGGTTGACGATCGTCCAAACCAGGCAGGCCTTTGGCGCTTCTTCGATTTGCGCAAGACATTCTTGCCCGCAGACTTCCCTTTCAGGCCAGCGTGAGCACGCACTCAACCTAAGTTGCTGGTTTCCCACCATGGCTTCCAAGGCTGCTTTCCCAGCGGCAACGCGTACCGCGGCAGGCCGGTGATTCTCCGGACAGGAGACGAGCCTGTTTCCCCGAAACGCCAGGTAAACGCGAACCGCCCGGATAAGGCGAAAAATGCCGTAAATTGCAGCTAAAGATCCCGCTGCGATCAGAAGGTAATTTAAAAAGGTCATACGTACCTCCGGTAGTGCAAAACTATTCAGCGTTCAAGCTGAAACGTCACCTTCACGGTGACCTGAGTCCTTCAAAAGAAGTTTCGCCCCAATGGGTGTTCCGTTGCGGTGACACCGGTCACTGGGAACGGTGACGCGCATCACGGGAGCACCGCGGGGCGCGACTTGAAGTTGTGCCCTGAAAGTTGGCCGTTAACGTACGGACCGCCAAGCGGGGAGGAATGGTTGGTGCGTTGAGAGGCTACGAAGTGGGGTGGAGCTGGGTTACGAGCTCGACGAGCCAGGCTTCGAGGACGGAGCGGTGGGCGGGGGTCATTTCGGAGAAGGCCAGGCCCATGCCGAATTTGGGGTCGCAATAGGCGACCTTGGCTTGGGCCTCGAAGATGCCTTGGTCGCGGAGAATCTTCAGGTGGATTGCCGTGCCCTGGGGCAAGGGGTTGAGCACATCGATGTAGCAGCCGCCGAGGCCGAGTTCGGAGGTACGGGCGGAAAGGCGAGTGCCGGAGCGCAAATCGGTGACTTCCGCGGCGGCGACAAAGGGGCAGCGGCGGACGGCGCGCTCTTTGCGGTATTTCTTGGGTTTAGGGCGTTTGTTGGTTTGGATCATGGGGCGTCATTCGTGTTTGCAAAATGGAGTTTGCAAGGCGTGTTGAAGCGCACAGCCAGAAATGGCTGTGCCACCGGCAGAATGGCGGCGCGAGAGGCTGAATCCCACGGAGACCTTTATCACGCTAGGCGTCTCCTTCCACGCTTATTCCCATAGTTTAGGAGAGGATGGTGCCGAGAAAAGACGAGAAAACGGGGCGATTGCGAAGTGAGTACCTGTACAGAAGGCCGTGTCGAGGCACGCAGTGGCAGCGGCGCAAACCGGATCGAAGGGGCACGATGTATCGTGCCCCTACGGGGAAGGCTAGAATCGGATCGAAGGAGGGCACGAGGTATCGTGCCCAGCGGGGAAGGTTAGGATCAGGGGTTATGGGGCCGACGAGAGTTTATTTGTCGCTCGGGTCGAATGTGGGGGAGCGGGAGGGGAATCTGCGGGCGGCGATTGCGGCGCTGGCGGGGGTGGGGGTACGGGCGGGGCGGGTGTCGTCGATTTATGAGACGGAGCCGGTGGACTATTTGGAGCAGGAGTGGTTTTTGAATTGTGCGGTGGAGGGGGAGACGGAGTTGCCGGCGTTGGGGTTGTTGCGGGCGCTGCGGGGGATTGAGGAGCGGATGGGGAGCAAGAAATTGATCGCGAAGGGGCCGCGACTGATCGATATGGACATTTTGTTGTATGGCGACGAGGTGGTGGATACGGCGGAGCTGCAGGTGCCGCATCCGCGGATGCTTTTGCGGCGGTTTGTGCTGGTGCCACTGGTGGAGATTGCGCCGGGGTTGCGGCATCCGTTGTGGGGCGGAACGGTGGAGGAGATGCTGGCGGGGACGCCGGACCGGAGCGAGGTGCGGCGGACCAGAGAAGGCGGGAAAGAAAATGCTTAACACAGAGTTCACAGAGGCCGGAGCACTGAGGGCATGGAGAAGATACTGGCTTCGGCGGAGTTGAGGAACCGATAGAGCGGGCCGCGGATCGGAGCGAGGTTTGGGCGGATCGATCCATCGCCGTTGGATCACGGGTCGCCGTTGCGTCAACCGTAGGGCACGATACATCGTGCCCCTACGCCGTCAAAACAAGCGGGGCTGGCGGCGGGGGAGCTCGCGGCCGAAGTATTCGTAGGCGCGGGGGGTAGCCATGCGGCCGCGGGGGGTGCGGTCGATCATGCCGATCTGCATCAGGTAGGGCTCGTACATTTCTTCGATGGCGTCTTCTTCTTCGCTGAGGGCGGCGGCGAGAGTGCCCACGCCGACGGGGCCGCCGCCGTACTTGTCGAGCAGCGCGATCATGAGGTTGCGATCGACTTCGTCGAGTCCGTTTTCGTCGATGCCGAGCATGGCGAGCGCTTCCTGTGCCACGGCGCGGGTGATGCGGCCGGCGGCGCGGACTTCGGCGAAGTCGCGCGAGCGGCGCAGCAGGCGGTTGGCGACGCGCGGCGTTCCGCGGCAGCGGCGGGCGATTTCTTCGGCGCCGCCTTCGTCCATTTCGATGTTCAGAATTTTGGCGGAGCGGTTCAGGATGATCAGCAAATCTGCGGGCTCGTAGAAATCCAGGCGGTGCACGATGCCGAAGCGGGAGCGCAGCGGGGCGGTGATCAAGCCGGCGCGAGTGGTCGCGCCGATCAGCGTGAAATGCCCCAGCGGAAAGGGATGGATGCGCGCGCCCGGGCCCTGGCCGATGATCAGGTCGACGCGAAAATCTTCCATCGCGGGATACAGAACCTCTTCGACCGCGGGCTGCAGGCGATGAATTTCGTCGAGAAAGAAAACTTCCTTGGCTTCGAGCGAGGTGAGGATGGCGGTCAAGTCGCCTTTACGCTCGAGCAGAGGTCCGGCGCTGGTTTTGATGGGCACGGCAAGCTCGTTGGCGATGATCTGGGCCAGGGTGGTCTTGCCGAGTCCTGGGGGACCATACAGGAGCACATGGTCGAGCGCTTCGCCGCGGGTGCGGGCGGCTTGAATCGCGATCTGAATGTTTTCTTTGACGCGCTTTTGGCCGATGTATTCGTCCAGGCGCTTCGGGCGGACGCTGGCTTCGATGCGGGCGTCTTCGTCAAAGGCGGCGCCGGAGACGATTCGGTCGGGTTGGCGGTGGGGCATCATGCGTTTTGTGCTCGCGTCGGCCATTTATTCACCCACAAGAAGAAAGAGGCAGGAACTTAACGCAGAGACACAGAGAACACAGAGAAAATCGAAGGAAAGCAGCTTTTTTCTTTTTTGCTTTGCGGTCAACGTTTTGTTCCTTTTTACGTCCGGGCGGCGCGGCCCTTTGGCGCGCTTAGGGTTTGCAGGGATGCGCGCAGCAGTTTCTCGAAATTGGTTGCGCCCGCTTCGCGCTTTGCTTCAGAAACTGCGCTTTCCGCCGCGCGCGCCTCGTATCCCAGATTGACCAGCGCGGACACCACGTCGGCCTCGATGCCCGCGGGCGAAGACGCCGCCGGCCTCTCGGCCTCCACGGCCACAGCATCCAGCTTATCGCGCAGCTCGACGACCATGCGCTCCGCCGTTTTTCGGCCGACGCCGGGAATTCTCGTCAGCCTGGCCAGATCGCTCCCGCGAATCGCCGGCACCAGCTCGTCGACGCTCATCCCCGACAGGATTTTCAGCGCCAGTGTAGGTCCGACGCCGGAGGCCGACAGCAGCATCTCAAAGAAATGTTTTTCGCGCGAGGAGAGAAATCCGTACAGCGAGAGGGAATCTTCGCGCACATGGGTGTGAATCAGCAGAGTCACTTCGGTGTGCAGCTCGCCCAGCGCGGCGAACGTGGAGAGCGGCACCTGCACGAGGTATCCCACGCCGCCCACGTCCACGAGAACCTGGTTCGGGCGCTTGTCGGTAAGCCGCCCGCGAAGCTGGCCAATCATCGCAAATGAGTATTCAGCAGCGGCGAAGCCGTGTCAACGCGCGGTAACTTGCGCACCCCTGGCCCCGTATCTAAGTGTAGAGAGATTTCGCATGGTATCGGAGTCCGTATCTGGGTTTCGTGGAATTCGGTAGACTACTGGAGAAGCTTTTCCGCACTCATGCTGGCGATCCGAGACAATCTGGCGCAGTGTTTCAGCGCGCTGCGCGCTCACAAGCTGCGCGCCTCGCTGACCATGCTGGGGCTGACGATGGGCGTGGCCACGCTGATCACGGTGATGACCATCGTGCAGGGCGCAAACCTGTATGTGGAACAGAAAATCGCCAACCTCGGGACAAACGTGTTTCAGGTGGCGCGGACGCCTTTCGCGGTAACCGACTTCAACATCATCGTTAAAGCGCTGAAGTACAAAAAGATCGATCAGGACGATATGCGCGCGATCGCCGAAGGGTGTCCCGCGTGCGACGAGGTGGGGGCCAGCGCAAGTGCCAGCGTCAAGGCACGCTCCGGCGACAAAGAGCTTCAGGACGTGAGCCTGTACGGCCAAACGGCGAACATGGCGGATATCGACACGCGCAGCGTCGAGTTCGGCCGTTATTTTACGGCGTCCGAAGCCGAACACCACACGGCCGTGTGCCTGATCGGCGATACGCTAGTGCGGCAATTGTTTCTGGGCGTGGACCCCATCGGGAAGACCCTGCGCATCGGGAACGATGAACTCATGGTGGTGGGGGTGATGGAAAAAATAGGCAGCGTTCTCGGGCAAGATCAAGACAGCTTCGTCACGGTGCCGCTCCCGGTCTTCTTGAGGATGGAGGGAGTGCACACGACGAGCCTCACGATCAACGTCAAGACCAGCAAGCCGAGCTTCGAAACGGGCCAGGACCAGGCGCACCTCATCTTGCGGGCGCGGCACCACCTCAGCGGAAGTATGGAGGATGACTTCTTCATCGGCACCAAGGAAAGCTATATGGCGTTGTGGCGGAGCATCAGCTCCGCGTTTTTCGGCGTGTTCATCATGGTCAGCGCCATCTCGGTGGTTATCGGCGGCATCGTGATCATGAACGTGATGCTGGTGAGCGTGACCCTGCGGAAGAGGGAGATCGGCGTGCGGCGCGCGCTGGGCGCGACGCAACGGGACATTCTGTCGCAATTCATGGCGGAGAGTTTCATGCAATGCATCGCCGGGGGACTTGCGGGGATCTCGCTGGGATTCCTAGTGGCGCTGGCGCTGCGCACCTTCACGCCTTTCCCTGCTTCGGTGCAAACGTGGGTGGCCATACTGGGCGTGTTCCTGAGCTCGGCGGTGGGATTGTTCTTCGGAATCTATCCGGCCATGCGCGCATCGCGGCTGGATCCGGTTGTGGCTTTGAGGTCGGACTGATGGCGCTGATGACGCTGGCGCAAGCGCGGGAAAATTTCTTCGCGGCGATGGAGACGCTGCGCTCGTCCAAGGTGCGCTCCGCCTTGACGGTGCTGGGCATCGTCATCGGAGTGTCCTCGGTGATTTCCATGGCGGCCATCATCCAAGGGTTGAACAAGTTCGTGCAGGATAAGGTGGAGTCGCTCGGCTCGCGCACGTACTTTCTTACGCGATTTCCGCCAGGGACAGACCCGGCGCACATGCCGGAACGCATCCGCGCACGGCGATATATTGAATACGACTATGGCGACTTCATCCGGCAAGCCGCTCCCCACGTGCAGAACGTGACCACGGTTGGGACGCGGGGCTTTTTCTTTGGCGATAGCAATCTGATCACCAGCGGGAACCGTAGCGTCGAAAAAGTCATCGTGCGCGGCGCCGAGCCGCAGTACACGGAGGCGATTCCGTTATTTACAGTCGAACGCGGCCGGTTTATCAGCAATTTCGACCAGGAGCACGCACGGCCGGTGGTCGTGCTGGGCGCGGCCATCAGTGAATCGCTGTTTCCCAACAGTGACGCTATCGGCAAAGAGGTGAGGATCAACGGAGCGGTCTACGAGGTCATCGGCGTTTTCGAACACGACCAAGGCTTGTTCCTGGGTCCCGGCGTGGACATCTTCGCGATCATCCCGCTGAGCAACTTCAAGAAGCAGTACCCGGAGGCCAAAGAACTGATCATGCTATTCACAGTCCCCCAGAACGTGCCCGTCGACCTGGCGCAGGGCGAGGTGATTCAGGCGATGCGCCGCTTGCGCCGCGTTCCGGCCGACAAAGAAAATGATTTTGAGCTGAGCTCGCCGGACTTTCTGAGCAACCTGTGGAACCAACTTACCGGCGCGCTGGTGATCCTCACTACCGTGATCAGCTCGATCGGGCTGCTGGTGGGGGGCATCGGCGTGATGAACATCATGTTGATCTCGGTGACCGAGCGCACCCAGGAAATCGGAGTGCGCAAAGCCATCGGCGCGCGCCGTGCGGATGTGCGTCTGCAATTCTTGCTGGAAGCGGTGGTTCTCACTTTGGTCGGCGGCACGCTCGGCATTCTGATCGGAGCCGGCATCTCCACGCTGGTGCGTACTCTGGTGCCTTCCATTCCCGCCACGCTGTCTTACCTGTGGGTGACGATCGGGTTCGTGATTTCGGTCGGCGTGGGGCTGTTCTTCGGCTATTACCCGGCAAACCTCGCGGCCAACCTCGATCCCATCGACTGCCTGCGCTACGAATGAGGTTGCGGCGCCATGGCTCCGGGCAGGCAACTCTCTCCTTGACAATCTACCCATCGCGCGTGTATACGTGTAGAATGTCTAGGAGGCACGATGCCGATTGAAAAGTCCGATCTGCTGCAGGGCACGCTGGACATGCTGATCCTGAAGATCGTGGCGCTTGGGCCGGTCCACGGCTACGGCATCTCCCAGCGCATCCGGCAAATTTCGAAAGAAGTGCTGCAGGTGCAGCAGGGTTCGCTCTACCCTGCTCTGCATCGCCTGGAAAAACGTGGCTGGCTTGCCGCGGAATGGGGCGAATCCGACAACGGCAGGCAGGCGAAGTTTTACAAATTGTCGGCGAAGGGCCGCAAGCAATTGCAGAGCGAAGAATCGAATTGGGAGCGGCTGGCTCAGGCCGTGACGCAAATTATGCAAACGGCAGAGTAGGAGCCGGCGATGACGTGGTGGAATTCGGTGTTTCGCAAACGCGCTGACGACACGCAACTCGATTCCGAACTGCGCTTTCACATCGACGAACTGACCAACGCCAACATCGCCGCGGGAATGCCGCCGGCAGAAGCGCGGAGACAGGCGCTGCTGGAATTCGGCGGCCGCGAGCAGATCAAGGAAGAACTGCGCGACGTGCACCGCGTGAGAATCGTTGATAGCGCGGTGGCCAATCTGAAATCCGCGTTTCGCTTCCTTCGCAAGTCTCCTTCCTTTTCGATCACAGTGATCCTGACGCTGGCGTTGGGCATTGGTGCGAACAGCGCGGTCTTTTCCGCCATCGATGCGATTCTCCTTCGGCCCTTGCCATTCCCGAATGGCGATCAACTGATGCAGCTCCATCAATACAACACCAAGGTCAAGAGTCCAATAACTTTAGTGGCTCCTATTCGGCTGGAAGATTGGAACCGGATGAACTCCACGTTCCAGGCGATTACCGGGTACTACACGGAAGACGCGTCTGAAACATCGGGCCTTCTTCCCGAGAAAGTAAAGCTAGCGTTTGTGGCGCCCAGGTTCCTGCAAGTAATGGGAGCATCGCCAGCGCTGGGGCGCGATTTCAGTACCGACGAAGAACATTTTGACGGGCCGAGTGCCATTCTGATCAGCGATCGCTTCTGGCGCCTCCGCTTCGGGGCGGATCCAGATGCCGTCGGGAAGAAGCTGCGGACCCTTGGGTTTTCTTTCTCCATTATTGGAATTATGCCCGCTTCGTTCTTGTTTCCGGACCGCGATACCGATCTCTGGCTACCAGTTCCTCCGGACGCGCCTTATGCCCAGAACAGGGAAAACACTTGGTACACCGTCATTGGCCGGCTCAAACCGCGTGTGACCGTGGAGCAAGCCCGTGCAAACCTGGCGACCGTTCAGGGACAACTTGGGAGGAGTTTTCCAAAACCGGATGCGGATCTGGCCTTTGGGATTCAACCACTCAAGGAAATAAGGGTGGGAGGCGTGCGCAGGTCCCTCTGGATTCTGTTCGGCTCGGTTTCGCTGCTTCTTCTGATCGCTTGCACCAACATTGTTGCGTTGCTTTTGGCACGCGCGGCACAACGCCAGCATGAAATTTCAGTGCGCTTTTCGCTGGGAGCTCCGCGTGCGGCGATCGTGACTCAATTACTGACCGAGGCATTTGTGCTGGCGTTCATCGGCGCCGCGCTGGGGCTGTTGGTTGCCCGCGGAGCTTCGAGTGTGTTTCGGTCGCTGGCGGGCAACCTGCCGCGCGTGGAAGAGATTCGGCTCGATGGGCGCATCGTGCTCTATTCGCTGGCGTGTTCCGTGGTCGCGACGCTGCTGTGCGGGCTATTTCCTGCGATTCGAGGAACGCGGAGGGATATATCCGTTTCGCTAGCCCAGGCCAACCGCACACAGGTGTCCGGACGCAATCCCTTGCAGTGGATGCTGGTGAGCGTGCAAGTAGCCTTGGCCGTTACGCTGCTAAGTGGCGCCGGATTGCTGTTGCGTAGTTTTCAGGCGCTGGGACGCGTGTCACCCGGCTTCGAGGCGAGCCACGTTCTGACCTTTCACATCAGCGCATCGTATGGAGAAACGGTCGATTGGAAAGGCCTCACGCAACGTATCGACCGGACTATCGATGAGTTGGGCAGGCTACCGGGCGTGGAATCGGCAGCAGCCTCGGCCGCGCTGCCAGGTGTGCCCTTGGAATACCAAACGGTCTTGCATTTCACCGAAGGAGAGCAGAATCCGGAACACGCGATCGTTGCGGAAAGCCGTTTCGTTTCTCCAGGCTATTTCGCTACCATGAAAATTCCCCTCCTCGCCGGTGAACTTTGCAGTGAGCCCAAATTCATGAGTACGCCCGCTGATCCAACCGGGGTCCACCACACTCAGTTCAGTTCCATACACCTGCTTGTGAATCGGAGCTTCGCAGATGCCTATCCCGCCGGATCCACCGTTATTGGCCATCACCTTCAGCTGCAGGGCAACCTTTTCCTGGGACCCAACGGTATAGGCGAAGTCCGTGGGATTGTCGGCGACGCAAGAGAGGAAGGCATGAACCGCCAACCAGCACCAACGGTGTATTGGTGTCTTGGCGCTCCTGGCGGCCCGGATCCGTTTTACCTGGTTCGCACGCACATCGAACCTATGGCGATGGCCGGGACTTTGCGGCAGAAGATCCACGAGATTGAACCTGCCCGCTCGGTCTACGATATTACGCCGCTGGAAGAGCACATCGACGAAGCATTTGCGGAAAATCGTCTTCGCACCGCACTGCTGGCCTTCTTTGCGATCACTGCGGTTTCGCTTGCCTGTGTGGGATTGTACGGAACGCTCAGTTACACGGTGAATGTGCGCCGGCGCGAGGTGGGCTTGCGGCTCGCATTGGGCGCTTTGCGGGGCCAAATCGTGAAGCAGTTCCTGCTGCAAGGCCTGGGAGTTTCCGCGCTCGGTTGCATCGCCGGATGGGGCCTTGCCATAGCGTCCACGCGCGCGCTGTCCGGAATGCTGTACGGCGTCTCCGCATCGGATGCCGCCACCTTAGCGGGCGTGGTTCTGATCGTGCTGAGTGTTGCCGGCGTGGCTTCGCTGGTACCGGCCATTCGTGCGGCGCGAGTGGATCCTATGCAAGTCTTGCGCGAAGAGTGACCGCTTACACACCGCCACGACTGCGAAGGAACGCGGCTATTTCAGGATGCTTTCTTTCTTCGGCGATGGCCACTGCGGTTTTGCCGTCGTTGGCTTTGGCATGCAGGTCTGCGCCGTGCTGCAGCAGCGTTTTCACGATCTCCAAGCGGCCGTTGGCGGCGGCTGCCAGCAGTGGTGAATAGCCGGGGCCGTAGCGATAGTTGGGGTCGGCGCCATTTTCGAGCAGCCACGCGGCGATTTCCTGGTGGCCGCTGGTAACCGCGCCGGTGAGCGCGGTGTAGCCGGTACCGTTCGTGGCTGCGGCATTCACCGTCGCTCCGTTCTCGAATAGATAGCGGGCAACGGGCAAGTGCCCGAACACGGCAGCCAGCGCGAACACGGGAAATCCGTCTGGTGAGTAGCTGTTCGCCAAGCCAGCGTTTTTTTCCACGAGCTCCTTCACACGGTCGAGTTGGCCCGCCGCCGCCGCTTCGTGAAATTCGAGCGAGGCGCCGCGCGCAATCAGTAAATCGCGAATCTCGGTTCTGCTGCTATACACCGCGGCGAGCACGGGCGACTGCCCCTGCTCGTTCTTCGCGGCGGCGAGTCCGGGCTGCGTGTCAAGCAGCGCGCGCACGGCCGCAGCGTCTCCGGAGCGAATCGCGGCGAAGAGTTGGGTTGCGTTGTCCATGAGAGGTCCTCCGGAATCCGCCCAGCCGGCGGGTCTGAGGCGTGATTGTAGCTGTGTGGAAGGCGCGTTCTTCTTTAATCTTGCTTTTTTGCGAGGGGATCGTGTGGAAGCAAAGGCGTGAGACCGCCTGAAGGGCAAGCACTTACGGCGCGGCGAAACAGGTTACGGAAAAATGCGAAGGCGGTCCTTGCTCCGCGGCGAGACGTGCGCCGGGGTTGACGCTGGGCGGGGCCCTTCGAGGCTCAGGGATAAACAAGCCCGTCCCTACAAGGGATGTCCAAACATTAGGTAATTGAAAGCGGTTGGAGTTGAGGTTCTTCGGGCATCCTTGTTGGATGCCCTCAGAATGACAACTTAGAGGTGGCTGTGCCGGCGGAGTTCTTCAGGAGGCTGTGGCGGAGGTTGCCGCGTGCTTCGGTTGGTAAGTACCCGGGACGGTGCGCACGGAAATCGCCAAGCGGTTCCACGCATTGATGATCGCGACCAGCAGGGTCAGGTCGACGATTTCTTTGTCGCTGAAGTGCTTCTTCAATTGTTCGAACGCTTCATCCGGCACATGCGTTTCGGAGACTAAGGTGACCGCCTCGGTCCATTCCAGTGCCGCGCGTTCCTTTTCGGTGTAGAACGGGGTTTCGCGCCAGGCATTCAGCTCGTACAGCCGCTGCTCGGTTTCACCAAGAGCCCGCGCGTCCTTCGAGTGCATATCGATGCAGAAGGCGCAGCCGTTGATCTGCGAGGCGCGCAATTTCAAGAGATGGATCAGTTTGTGATCGAGGCCGCAGGTCGCAAGATATTTCTCCAGCGCGTACAGCGATTTTTGGGCATCCTGGGCGTATTGGGTGTAGTCGATTCTGGGTTCCATGGGTTTTTCCTCCGTGGGGATGGGAGTGGCCGAGGGTCGTTTGCCTCGCTGAGCACTGGAGAATCGCTTCTGTCAAATGGATGTGAGGGAGTGGACGAGGGTTACAACAAATTGCGCCGCCGGAGGGATTCGCCGGGCTGAAGCCCAGCGCCTACATAACTCAGCAGCAACCAGGGTGCCGGGCTGACGCCGCGAGGGGCAAGCACGGGCGATCTTGCAGAGATGGGGCGCAGGGGTCCTGCGCCCCTACAAGGCCCTACACGGCCCTACAAGGCCCTACAAGGCCCTACAAGGCCCTACAAGGCCCTACAAGGCCCTACAAGGGATGAGGAGCCGTGCCACGTGGGCGTCACAAGGCGATAGAACGATAGAGCGGTTAGCGGCGGGAGCGGTCTTTGCGGACGGCTTCGTCGATCAAGGCGTCCAGTTCGCTGCGGGTGAGGCGCACGTGATCGGCAGCGGCGTCTGCAATACTGTCGGAGGTGACCGGCAGCTCGGCGCCGCCACCGGGGGGTGGCACGACGAAGTACCTGGAGCGCGCGGCCATCAGCTTGGCCACTTCCCGGCTCGACAATAGAGTGGGATTGCCGGCCATTTCCGCCGCCAGGGTGATCTTCGCGAAGTGCTCGATGGTCTCCATGCGAAAGAAGGCGGTGAGCAGATCCGGGCCGCAGGTGACGGCCCCGTGGTTGGCCAGCAGCAGCGCATCGTAATGCGGCACGAAGGGCTCGAGCGCGGCGCTCAGTTCGGGGGTTCCCGGAGTTCCGTACTTCGCCAGGGGAATCTGTCCCAGGCCGACGATCACTTCGGGAAGCAGGGCTTGGTCGAGGGCGCGTCCCGCGACGGCGAATCCGGTCGCGGTGGGGGGGTGCGCGTGACAAATGCCGTTCACATCCGGGCGCATCCGATAAAACAGGAGGTGCATGGCCAACTCGGAAGAGGCCTTGCGGTCTCCGGCGAGCTGACGGCCTTCGAGATCCATGACCACCAAATCCGCAGGCGCCAGCATCCCTTTGTTCATGCACGTGGGAGTCGTAAGGATGCGCTCGTCGTCCAGCCGGACGGACAGATTGCCTTCGCAGGCGACGATGTACCCGCGTTCGTACATCCAGCGTCCTGCGACGCAGATGTCCTGGCGGTGCTGCCTCTCGCTCTTCGAGAAGCCGGGTAGAAGGGAATCGGTGGACACGGCTAAAACTCCTCACTGGCGCCGAATTATCGTCGGAACCCTGTGGGGACACAAGTCTTTAATACGACGCGCGCGGGGAGACGCGCGGTACAGCTTCACCGAGGGCTAGGCGTAAATTCCACGAAGTTTCAGCGCGCTGGCAACGCGGTCGATGGCCAGCATATACGCCGCGATGCGGTTGTTGACCTTATGCATTTCCGCGTAGCGTACCACTTGATCGAAGGCATTTTCCATCACATCCAGCAGACGCTCGTTGACTTCGCTCTCGCGCCAGAAGAAGCCCTGGCGGTCCTGCACCCATTCGAAATAGCTGACGGTGACGCCGCCGGCGTTGCCCAGAATATCCGGCACGGTGAAAATGCCCTTTTTATCGATGATGGCGTCGGCCTGCCAGGTCGTCGGACCATTGGCGCCTTCGCACAGAACCCGCGCCTGCACCTGGTTGGCGTTTTTCTCTGTGATTTGATTCTCGATCGCGGCGGGAATGGCGATCTCGCAGGGCTGGAAGAGCACGTCGCGCGCGGTCATTTTCGTGCCGCCGCCGGGAAAATCCTGTAGCGGCTTTTTCTGGGTATACACCCAGTCGATAACCTTCGGCACGTCGAATCCTTTTTCGTTGTACAGACCGCCGCCGATGTCTGCGAGCCCGATAATGCTGTAGCCCGCCTTCTGCATGAGTGACCCCGCGAGCGATCCCACGTTGCCAAATCCCTGGATCACCACGCGGCAGCCATCGCGCTTGATGCCCAGCTTGGCCAGGGCCTTGTCGCAGCAGATCATCACACCGCGGCCGGTGGCTTCGCGGCGGCCAGCCGAGCCGCCCAATTCGATGGGCTTGCCGGTTACTACTGCCGTGGTAGCCTGCCCGACGTGCATTGCGTACGTGTCCATGACCCAGGCCATGGTCTGCTCGTTCGTGCCGACGTCCGGCGCCGGAATGTCCCGCTCGGGACCGAGCCAGTTCGCCAGCTCCGCCGTGTAGCGACGGGTCAGCCGCTCGAGCTCGCCGCGCGACATCTTGCGCGGATCGCAAATCACGCCGCCCTTGGCGCCGCCGAAGGGAATGTTCACCACCGCGCACTTCCAGGTCATCCACGTCGCCAGGGCGCGCACCTCATCGATGGTCACATCGGGCGCAAAACGGATTCCGCCCTTGCCGGGCCCGCGCACCGTCGAATGCAGCACGCGATACCCGGTGAACACTTCCAGTTGGCCGTTGTCCATCCCGATCGGAATATATAGCGTGATTTCTTTGCTGGGATATTTCAGATAGCGGTAGACACCTTGTTCGAGCCCCAGTTTGTTCGCAGCCACTTCGAAGCGCGCTTCCGCGTTCTGGTAGACATTCATTTCTTCCGGTGCAGGCGCTAGGGACATGCAGAAATCTCCTTTGGCGTGCGAGCCGCAGCACGGCCAACCGTGGTTTCGCACTAAGGCCTGCAACCGACGCGCAGGCGGGATGCAAGGGGCCAAGGAAAGGTGAGTTTTGCGGGCTACCCACCCGCAAGACCTGCCACATGGCCGGGCCGCCAGTATACGAAGCTGCCATTGCGGTCGCAAGCCGCCCGGCCCCGTAAAGCGCGGGCCAGTTACCTGAAAGGACATTCCTGACAAACGGGAGCACTCACTGTAGTGGCGGGCCAGTCTAAAGACTGGCCCACTTCATTTCTGCGAATCTTTGATTCCGGCGAACGGAATTTTGCGTTTGCTCCGGCGCGCCGGGGAATGCCAAACTTTGGCACGTCCTCAACCGCGAAGGGCCGCGGCCCATCGCTCTCTTGTTCGGCTCTCTTTTCAGGTTGAAAAAGGAGCCGGCACTATTTGGGAAGTACAACCAGGCGCGGTGACAAGTCGCTCCGCGGCCGGTTGATGCAAGCGCTCCAAGACGAGCCTGAAGACCAGTGCGCTGATTACGCAGGCGCCGAAGCGTGCCGATGCGTGCACGTCCGGCCTGCAGCGCCGCCAGGAGGCCGTCTTGCAGCCCGTCTCTCACACGGATTCGAGCACCATCGAACCAAAGACATCCCCGGAAATTCGCGCCCCCAAGCCCCCGGCCAATGCCATCGAAGGATACAAAGCGTCGATGGACGGCAACGGCCTGCGCATCCTTGAGCATCTACCGGAAATCATCCAGCGAGGCGCGGCGGCGCTCACGCCGGCTGAAAAGGAATTATTGAAGTGGCTTGGCGTTTTCTTCCGCAGGCCCACGCCCGGCAAGTTCATGATGCGGGTGCGCATGCCCAACGGCTTCGCGAACAGCGAGCAATTGCGAACCATTGCGGAGCTGTCGCGGCGCCTCGGCAACAGCGTGATGGACATCACCACTCGGCAACAGATCGAGCTGCGTGGATTCACGCTCGATTCCGTGCCGGAAATCTGGGAAAAGCTTCGCGGCGTGGACCTTCGCTCGCTGCAGACCGGCATCGACAACATTCGCAACATCAACGGCTGCGCGTTGGCGGGCTTGACGCCACATGAGGCGTTTGATGCCTCTCCGGTGGTGCAGGAATTGGATCGCCTATTCGTCGGCAGCGAAGGCAATCCGGAGTTCACCAACTTGCCGCGCAAATTCAACATCACGGTGACCGGCTGCCTGGACAACTGCACCCACAACGAGTCGCAAGACATCGCGCTGGTTCCCGCCAGGAAGGTCGGACGCTTCGGATTCAACGTGCTGGTGGGTGGAAAGATGGGCTCGGGAGGGTTCACCGTCGCGTCCTCGCTGAATGTGTTCGTCGAGGCGTTCCAAGCTGCAGCGGTGGTCGCGGAACTGGTGAAGATTTATCGCGATCACGGCCCGCGCGAGGCACGGTCGAAATGCCGGTTTGCTTTCCTGATTGAGGAATGGGGCATGCGCAGATTGCGCAGCGAACTTGTCGCGCGTCTGGGCCATGAGCTGGAATTCCGAGGGAAAGACATGCGGGGCTCCACGCATGCCGATCATCTCGGAGTTACTTCGCAAAGGCAGCCGGGCCTTGTGGCCGTGGGAATTTGTATTCCGACCGGCCGAGTCAACCCCACGCAACTTGAAGAGCTGGCGCGCCTGGCCGACGAATACGGGAACGGCGAGATTCGGCTGACGGTGGCGCAGAACGCCATCATCCCCAACGTTCCCACGGAGCGCGTGGACGATCTTCTGGAAGAACCGCTGCTGAAGGAGTTTTCGCCTCGGCCGTCTCCTTTCCTGCGCGGACTGGTCGCCTGCGTCGGCACTGACTACTGCAACCTGGCGCTGATCGAAACGAAGAGCCGCGCGGTGGCGCTTTCTCAGGCGCTCAAAGAAAAATTGGGCGGCCACGTGAATCCGCTGACGATTCACTGGTCCGGATGCCCGGCGGGCTGCGGCAATCATCAAGCCGCCGATGTGGGTCTGCGCGGCTTCAAGACAAAGATCGACGGAAAAATCGTGGACGCGGTGGCGATCTATGTGGGCGGCCGGACGGGCCCTTACGCGGTAGCGGGCAAGGAGATTTTGGAGACCGTGCCGTGCGACGAATCATTTCCGGATGTGGTCGCCAATGTCATCCAGTCCTATCGTTTCAGCCGTGAAGCGAGCAGCGACTGGACTCCCAGCGATGCGCTCCCCGCCGTGGCGACGTGGGTTGCGCGGGAATCGTCGTCCGCAACGTCCCAGGCCGACGGCGACTGAAGCCGCCTCGGGGCTGGGAGCCATCTGCCACAAACAGGTTTAGAGGAGGAACAAAATGACGGACTATGTGAGTCCCAAGGATCTGGTGCAAGAAGCGGTGCAGTTGGCGAAGAAAAAGTCCGAGCTTTCCGTCCGCGACATGCTGATTCGAGGAATCCTCGCGGGAGCCTTTCTCGGATACGCGACCTCTCTCGTCTTCATGGTGAACTCGCAAGGCCTTCCTCCCATCGTGGGCGCGATTCTCTTCCCGGTTGGGTTTGTGATTCTTGTGCTGCTCGGGTTGGAGCTGGTTACCGGAAATTTCGCGTTGCTGCCCGCGGGCCTGATGGCCGGGACGCTGCGCTTTCCCAAGCTGCTGCGCAACCTGGCCTGGGTGTATTTCGGCAACCTGATCGGCAGCCTGCTATACGCGGTGCTGTTTTACCTGGCGATCACCAACTGGCGGACCGGCAACGGCGGCGCGATCGGCGAACTGCTGAAGCAAGCGGCGCTGAAGAAAACCGTGGCGTACGCGGCTTTGGGCTCGAGCGGTTGGGCGGCGGCGCTGGTGAAGGGCGTCCTTTGCAATTGGATGGTAACCATCGGCGCCATTCTGGCGTTGGCCTCGCGCTCCACGTTCGGAAAGATCGCCGCGATGTGGCTGCCGATCATGACTTTTTTCGCGCTCGGCTTCGAGCACTCGGTGGTCAACATGTTCATCATCCCCTCGGGCATGATCTTTGGCGCGCCCATCACCGTGAGCCAGTTTCTATTTTTCAATCTGCTTCCGGTCACCCTTGGCAATCTGCTTGCCGGAGCGCTGCTTACCGGCGTAGCTCTTTATGCGACATACCCGCTGTCGCCGGTTCATGCCGTTGCTCCGGCTCCGCCGCTGTCAACGGCCGCGCAAACCGAACCTGCATTCGCGCCCGCGGCTGGCCTCAATCCGATGTGATTGCCTCTGGAAATTCGCCCAAATCCGGCCGGATGGCCGCGGCTCTTAAAACGTGTGATGATAGCGGCGATGGAGACACGAGCGTCACCGAATGGCTTCGCGGGCCTGCGGGTGCTGTCGCTGGAGAGCCGGCGCGCTTCGGAAATGGCCAAACTGATCGTCACGTACGGCGGCGAGGCGACGGTTGCGCCGTCGATGCGGGAAGTGCCGCTGGAATCCAATACGGAAGCGCAGACGTTTACGCGCGTGCTGGTGGTGAACGGCTTCGACCTGGTGATTTTCCTGACCGGCGTCGGCACACGCGCGCTTGCTCGCGTGGCGGAAACCGTGTGCACGCGCGAGGATTTCGTCGCGGCGCTGCGGCGAGTGGCGGTGGTGGCTCGCGGGCCCAAGCCGGTAGCCGCGCTCAAGGAGTTGGACGTGCCGGTGACGCTGGCCGTGCCGGAGCCGAATACCTGGCACGAGTTGCTCGCGGCGCTGGATGCGCAGCCGGATACGCTGCCGCTGAACGGGAGGCGCGTTGCCGTTCAGGAGTACGGCGCTTCCAATGCGGAGCTCCTCGCGGGACTTTCCGACCGCGGCGCGCACGTCACTCGGGTTCCGGTGTACGAATGGGCGCTGCCGGAGGATACCGCGCCGCTGCGCGCCGCCATCCACGCGATCGCGCGCGGCGAAATCGACGTGGCCTTGTTCACCACGTCGGTGCAAGTCATTCATCTTCTGAAGATCGCGGCGGAAATGAACTTAGAGGAAGCGGTCCTGAAAGCATTCGTCAGAATTCTGGTCGGTTCGATTGGGCCAGTGACATCCGAAGAGCTGCGCGTCCATGGGATTCCGGTCGATTTCGAGCCGACGCATCCCAAGATGGGATTCCTCGTCAATGAGATTGCGCAACGAAGCGGCGAGTCGCTTCGCCAGAAACGGGCCGGCGCTTCCGCGAAACTTGCCTCTTAACTTCTGCCGCTAACCTCCGCCTCTAAACCTCGCGGCGTTCAGCAGTGCGGGCAGCTTGGTTCGGCCGCTTGCTCGCAAGGAGTCACCCGGCTCGAATTCAACACTCTGTGGCTTCTGCTAAACGAAAACCAGGCCAGAACCAGGAGTGATCCTGCAACCATTCCGGCAAGGAGCAGAGTTGCAATCCGCAGCCCGATTGGCATCGAGTATGGCAATTGCGGTCGCTTGCCGCGCCCCTCCGAGGCGGATCCCTTACTAGTCTTCGCGGCCGCGCCGGAGTGTTTCCCAGCCGCCTTCAGCGCCTCTAAGTACTCCAGCGGCGCGACAAAGCTGTACCCTCGCCGCGGAATCGTTTCGATATAGATAGGCTCCTCCGGCGAGTCCCCCAGCACTTGCCGCAACTTGTTCATCGAGGTGTTGACGTTGGCATCAAAATTTACTTGAGGATCGTCCGGCCACAAGTGCTTGCGTACTTCCTCGCGCGTCACAACATTCCCCGCGCGGCTCAGCAAAATCAGAAGGGTCTGGTACACCTTGCCCTGTAGCCTGATGCGCGCCCCACTCTTCCAGACCTCCTCGCGCTGCAGATCGATCTGGAATTCTCCAAATCCCAGATAGCGCGTCGGAAAAGCAGGGGTCGTCCCCGGGCGATCTTCGATCTCCGGCTGCTTCATCTCGCTTCCGTCTGCATTCATAGAATCCAATTCCCGCGACCCAATGAGTCGGACCGCTCTTTCTAGGCGCCCGTGTCGGGCAACGGCAAAACTCCGCGCGCGCTCGTTGCCGCCCGCAGCAAAGCACCATCCACAGCCTAACCGTTGCTTAGCGCCCGGCCGTGTCAAATTTTTGTCTCATTAGCCACGGTAGAGGGACAAATTGGGTGCATCGGCGTGGGGTGAGGAGCAGGAAGAGTGGCCGTTTTCCGGACGCCGCGAGCGCATGCTGCGGCCCGGCCAAGCGCGAAGGACGCCTACTGCAAACGGAACTGGACGGTGACCGTCAGATGCATCGGAACGGGATTGCCATCGAGCGTGGCCGGTTGATATTTCCACTGACGAAGCGAGTCCATGGCCGCTTGATGCAACAGAACTGGTCCAGAGACGATTTTCATCGACGAGACCCGCCCATTCGGGTCAACCAGCGCATCGATGCGCACGTCGCCTTGGACGTGCTGGGATTTTGCAATCGCTGGATAGGTTGGCGTCGTCGACGAAATCAGGTGCGCCGACTTAACGTCGCCTCCGACGGGGAGTGGCGCAACAGGTGCCGCAGGCTGCTTCGCGCTTCCAGCGGCCAGCCCTTCACCCAAAGTGTCGCCCGTGGGTGTTACTTGGCCGGCGTTCAAAGTGGGCGCCAACTCGACTGCTCCGGTGTCCTGCGTGGCAGCCGGGCGATTGACCGCGGGCGCTGCGAGGTGCACCTCGCCGAGGATCGGTTTCTTCGGCTGAGGCTGCACGGGAGGCTGAGGTTGCGGCTCTGCCAGCCTTTTGTAGGACAACAACTCTGCTTCGGCGCTCTTCTGCAGCGCGGTCTTAACGGGCTGCGCCGTCGGCGTTGCTGGTTGCTCGTTCACCCGGGACGATGTGGCCGGGGGAAGAGTCGCTGCCGGGGCCGATTTGACATTTGCGTTGCTTGCCGGCGGAACTTCCACGGCAGCCTTCGCGGAGGGTTGAGCCGCGGCAGCGCTGCCGGTGACCGGCGGGATAGCCGTGGCGGCTGCGCTCTGCTGCGCTGGAGCCGAAGACTGGCGCAGATACCACGTGCCGCCAGCCGCCGCAAGCAGAACACCTGCAGCGATGGCACCGATTAATAGTCCTTTATTGCTCCTGGCAGGGACGCGCGCGCTGCCGACAGTCTCGGCCGGCAATGCGGTGTCCAGGGCTGTTTCCGTAGGCGCTACGATCCCTGTTTCTTGCGTCGTAGCAGGCGCGGACACATCCTGCACCTCGAACTCGATCACCCGATCATCGTCGTGCGCCGCTTCGTCTCGCGTCGCGATTTCATTGTGCGCGGGCGTTGCCGCGTTGCGCGCCAGGGGCTCCAGCCAGGAGGGAATCTTGACCTCTTCGGCGTCCAGAGCCGATCCCATCGTGGGAGACGTGCTCTTCGCAGGCGGAATGGCTTTCGCGGATGGCGTTTGCTGCTTCGCCATCTCAATCACTTTGGAGGCCAAGTCGGCGCTCGCCGGCTTATTCGCGGCAGGCGTCGGCGATGCAGGCTTCGCCGGCACTTCGGGAGTAAAGAGCATCGAAGAGAGTTGTTCCTGCAAACGCGCGGACTCGCGTTTCAGCGCTTCGGTGGAAGTCTGAGTGTTGACCGGCGCGGCCGGGGCGGGCGGAACTTTGGTTGCCAACGGCGCCGGCGGCTTGATCTCCGGCGCGCGCGAGCTGGTTGTGACGCTGCTGCCGAACGAATTCGGCAGTGCCGGCGCTTTTGGCGGCGCAGCAGCCGGCTTGGGATCCGCCGCACGCGGCAAATTCAGCGGAGGCTTCACTTCCGTTTTCAGCGCGCTGGTGGTTACGGTTTCCGTGCGCACCGGCGGCGCGGGCGCGGGCTGGGACTCCGGCCGCTTCGGCAGACTGCTGGCCGCGGGCGCCTCGACCTTGGGCGCGACAACGGGTGGCGCAGTCGGACTCTTGGCCGGCGCGTGCGCAGCCGGCTGCGCCGTGACGCGCTCGCCGGGAAACCGCATGCCCCAAAATCCCGACACTGCTTCGGTGAACTCCAGTTCGACGTAGCCGCTCACGTTGCGGTAGTTCTTGGACTTTACGACCTGGCAAACGACTTCTTTTTTCGTTTTGTCATTGGTCAGAAAAAGCAACTGTCCCGCGGATACCGTCGAGGCGAGACGAATCACTGCGCCGTTGCCGAAGACCAGAACGGTCTGCGTGGATTCGGAAAAAGGCTCGCGCTTTTCGCTGCCTTCCACGGTGCGCGCACCATTCACGGTCACCGGCACCTCCAGAGCAACCGGCTGCGGCCTTGCGGCAGCGTCGGCGGACGGTGCGCCCGTGGTGGCAGATGGCCCGGCGGGAGTTTGGGCCCTGGATGCGTTCACATCGAAATCTTTAGCGGTCGGCGGCATGGCGCGCTCACTTGCAAAGCAAGAGTTTGGTTATCCCAAGCTGTGTCAGGACTCGCGAACGTCTCACGTAACGATCGTTCGTTGGTTCGCTGGTATACGAGAGCCATGGTACGAGCGCGCGGCAGCCGAAATATACTGGCCTTCCGTACAGGTGTTCGAGCCTTGAACTTGTACCAGACCTAAAGGGCGAGCGGCGGCTTGAGGGGTTGCTTGAGGGCGTCTTTGAAGCGTTCGTCGATCTCGACCTGGTAGCCGGTGACCAGCTTGTTGGTCTCGTTGGCCATGCCGATGACGGCTTGCAGCTCGTGGAACATGGCGTCGGTCATGCCCTTGTCGCGCGCGGAGGCGGTGTGCGAGGCGATGCAGTAGTGGCAACTATTGGTGACGCTGACGGCCACGTAAAGGAGTTCCTTGGTGAGCGGATCGAGCGCTCCCGGCCCCATGATTTGCTTGATGCTTTCCCAGGTGCGCTTCAACGTGGCGGGATCGTGCGCGATGGCCTTCCAAAAATTGTTGATCCACTCGGTTTTGCGCGTGGCCATGATGTCGTCGTAGACCGCGCGTACTTCCGGGCTCGCGTCCTCGTATTCAATCAGTCCGAAGGTTGCCATCGTTTCTCCGGTTTGCAGTAGTCGCGCGGTCACGCTTTCGTCCGCGGGGCACCTGTGACCCACCGCGCTTCGCGTTTATTGTCCCACGGAAGGCACCTCTAAGCGTGGAGTCCAGAGCAGCATCAGCAGAAGACCAAAGGCGAAGAAGAGACACGCCGACCCCGACGGTCCACCGGTCGCTTCGACGCTGAACGCAACACCGAACGCGACCTTCACCCTGCCAAAGGCGTCGGTGACGGTGCTGAAGGGAAAGCTCGGCAGCTTGTAGGGAATTTCGCTGGGTCCTGAAAGCGGCGTCGCTGGGTTAGCAGGAGCGGAGCGAGGCGGCCAACTCGAGATTGGCTTGCAGACGGCGTTCGATCTGCACGGCGGCGAAACGCGCGCAAACAGCAAGCTCCAGTTCGCACCAAGCGGCCATCGCCGGCATGCGCTTTCCGGCCATGGCGCTGAGGCCCTCCACGATTCGATAGTAGAGGCGCACAAAACCCAGGCTGCCCTGGTTCGGGCGCAACTCCGGGGTCAGTTCGTGAAGCCCCACAAGGGTCTCGAAATCGCGTCCGGTCACGCGGCCGTTTTCCACGCACGCAGCCGTCAGGATGTTGTCCGAGACGGGCTGGCCGGCCACGGCGGCAAGCACGGCTCGCCAATAGTAAAGGCCGAACTGCGTCAGGGCCACGATGGAGATCGCAAATAGCATAGCGGCGAACATCCCACGCCTCTTTCTATAAGCATTCTGGCCGCACCCACCTACCACGCCTATAGTTCCCGAGTACCAGCGAAATAGAACCCCCGGGGCGGCGTGCCTGGTCGCGTGGCGAGGGCTTGCGCGGTTCGGCGGACTCCTCTAATCTCCGTGGCGTTACGCGACGCAAATGGGAGGCGGGCATGAAGTACCGTATATCATTGATTCTGTTGTTGTTAGGTGTCCTAGCATACTCTCTGGCGATGCGCTCCCCGCTGCTGGCCGGGGTCGACGCGCACGACCGCGACCGCGCCTCAATTGAGGCCGTCCTGAACGCTCAGCAGGCCGCTTGGAACCGAGGCGATGTGGATGCATTTGTGGAAGGCTATTGGCATTCCCCCGAACTCACCTTCGCGGGAACCAGCGGGATCGTGCGGGGCTGGGACGCAGTGCTGGCTCGCTACAAGAAAACCTACGCCGATCGCGATGCCATGGGACAACTGCAGTTTTCCGGCCTCGAATTCAGGTTTCTGGGGCCCGAGGGGGCGCTGGTTCTCGGCCACTGGCACCTTACCCGCGCGCAAGGCGACGTAGGCGGGGTATTCTCTCTCGTCTGGCAACGCTTTCCCGAAGGCTGGCGCATCATTCACGACCACACCAGTGCTGTGCCCGAAGCAAAGTAACAGCATCCCGGGGCGCACCCCACCCACGGAACGCAAGTCCTTGCGTAGGGGCGCAGCCCGCCGCGGCGGGCTGCGCCCTAGCTTGGCAATCAGTCCAGAATTAGAGGCCTTTTTTCAGGAATTTTGAGACATCGCTGGAGATTTCCTACGCCCGTAGCGACGATGTATTCGAGAACGCCGGGTCGCCCAGAAGTGGCCGCAGCGTTCCCTTCTTCGCCAGCAACAACTGCGCCACATTGATATAGCGCTCGCGGAACGCGCCCTCGCTCCACCCCAAATAAAAGTCCCACATCCGCTGAAAACGCACGTCGAATCCCAGCGCGCGGGCATCCTCAAGCCTTTGGAAGAAACGTTCACGCCAAGCGGCCAGCGTCCTGGCGTAGTGCCCGCCCAGGCTTTCCGCGTGCATCAGCGCCAACTGCGTCCCGCGCGCGAGCGAGCGCAGAATCTCCCCAACAGCCGCCAGCTCGCTTCCCGGAAAAATGTAAGTCTGGATCCAGTCGATGCGCTTCCGGTAGGCGGCCACTTGCTGTTCGGGGAGCGTGATGGTTTGCAGAAGCATCGAGCCATCGGGCGCGAGCAGCCGGTCGCACGCCCCGAAGAATTGGTCGTAATGGTCGAAGCCGACGGCCTCGAACATTTCGATGCTCACGATCTTGTCGTACCGGCCTTGGAGCTGCCGGTAGTCCTCGAGAACCAGCCGCACCTGGCCTGGGGCGACCTCCGTTTTCGCGATCTGCTCGGCGGCGTATTCGTATTGTGCTTTGCTGATGGTCACCGCGGTGACGTGCGCGCCGTAGTTCCGCGCCGCATAGATCGCAAAGGCTCCCCACCCGCAGCCGATTTCCAGCACGGCGTCGCCCGGCTCGATCTGCAGCTTGCGGCAGATGAGGTCGAGCTTGTGCTGCTGCGCGGCCTCGAGCGTATCGTCCTTGCCGAGAAAGTAGGCGCAGGAATACAACATCTGTGAATCGAGGAACAACCGGTAGAAATCGTTGCCCAGATCGTAGTGCGCGCGAATGTTCCGCCGGCTGCCCCTGACGGTATTCGCGTGCCAGCGGTGGCGGAGCCGCGCGGCCAGAGCGCGCACGCCGGAAAGCCATTTGTGCCGGGCATCCAGAAGGCGCAGGTTGCGCACCGCCAAACGAACCAGCGCCACCAGATCGGGCGTCGTCCAATCGCCATCCATGTACGATTCGCCCATCCCGACATCCGCGCCGGTCAGCGCGCGAAGGAAAAATCGCTCATCGTGAATCACGGCCATGGCACGGAGAGCAGCGTCCTCGTCGCCGAACCCGTACGTCTCTTCCGGGCAAACAATCTCCAGAAAACCGCCCCGCAGATCTTGCAGCGATCGAAGAAACAATTTCTTGGCGCGAGTCTGAAGCCAGCGATTCATCCGAGCAAACTTCCTTTCGATTCCGAGGCAGCGCGCGCGCCGGCCCTTGGTTCGTGCGGGCCAGCAAGCTTCGCGGGATGCGTGAAGACGGGAACTTGCTTGAGCCAGAGCCGCAGCGCCTCCCAATGAATCGCGCCGATCACACGAAGCGTCATCAGTGGATACGCAGCCAGCACGCGGTGCATTTCACGCCGCTCCCAGGGACGCCGCTCGAGCTGCAGCGTGGCATCGAAGAATGCGTTTCCTTCCGACAGCGTGTTCATGTGTGCGACAAGGCGCTCGCCGGGCGGCGTAAAAATCCAGTCGTACGTCAGCCGCATGTCCATAAACGGCGACACGTGCATCTGCTTCGCGGTGGTGTAGCGCTTCGCCGCGGCGGCAGGGCGCTCATTGGATGCGGCAAGCCAATAGTTGTGCCGTTCGCCGAAAGTGCTGTTGACCTCGGCCACCATCAGCTGGAGTTGACCGCCGCGATCGTAGCAGTAGTAAAACGAAACGGGATTGAAAACGTAGCCGAGATAGCGAAGATGGGTAAGGAGAAAAATCGGCCCGTCCGGCAAGGTAACGCCGCAGCGCTCGGCATCACACGCCAGCCGCTCGCGAAGCGCCGTTCGCGGATCGCCGAAGTGGTCGCGCTCGTGGTACGACGTCCAATTCCAACGGTTGTATCCGGCGAAAGGCGAAACCCGCATCAACTCCGCAAGGCGCTCGATATCGAGAAACGCCATGTACACCGGATAGGAGAAGGTGTGCAGTCGCGGAGAAAACCTGCGATGGCGCAGCTTGCCTACGTAGAGCGCGGAATCCATCGTGCTAGACCTGAACTCCCAGAGCGCGGGCGACTCTTAGCGCGGAGTTTACTCCATCTTCGTGAAATCCATAGCGCCAATAGGCGCCGCAGAAATGCGTGCGATTCGCGCCGCTGATTTCGCTCCACCGCTCTTGCGCGCGAAGCGCGCCAAGAGTATAGAGCGGGTGATGATAAATGAAGCGCCGCAGCACTTTATCCGGCCGGATCCGGCCATTGGCGTTGAGCGTGACGCAGTAATTCTCCGGGACGCGCAGCGATTGCAAGCGATTCATGTGATAAGTCATCGTCACCGGGCCGTGCCCGTGGTCGCGACCGTGGTCGTGACCGTTGCGTTCGTCGAGATGCAGCAGGTAGTTCCAGGAGGCGCGGGCCGCGGCGCGGCGCGGCAACATGCCGTCGTCTGTGTGCAACACCACTTCATTGCGGCTGGTTTGAAAATTCTGCAGAATCTCGCGTTCGGCGCCGGTGGGATTGGCGAGCAGCGGCAGCACGCGATCTCCATTGGTGGCGAAAACCACGTGGTCGAAGCGCTGCTCCGGCCGCTCGCCGGCAAACCGCAGCGTCACGCCGTTCGCGTCGCGCATCACGCCGCGAATTTCCACGCCGGCGGCGATGCGCTGTTTGTAGGGCGCGGTGATCGGCGCGATATACCGGCTGCACCCGCCCGGAATCGTCTTCCACTGCGGATGGCCGTTCACCGTGAGTATCCCGTGATTGTCGAAAAATTGAATGAGCATCGCCGCGGGGAATTCTCGCAGGGTTTTCGGAGCGCTGGACCACACCGCCGCAGCCATCGGGTGCAGGTAATACTCGCGAAAGTGTTCGCTATAGCCGCACTCGTCGAGAAACTCGCCGAGCTTCAGCCGCGCCGCATCGGGGCGCATGAAAATTTGCGGCGCTTCGCGATTGAATCGCCGTATCTCACCGAAGAGACGGTAAGGCCGCGCGCTGAAAACGTTGCGCTTGCGTGCGAAATAGCCGCGCAAGCCGCGGCTCGAATACTCGTAGCCGGATTTGCGGCAGCTCACCGCGAACGACATGTCCGAAGCCGTGCGCGGCACGCCCAACTCGGCGAGGAGCTTGATCAGGTTCGGATAAGTGCGATCGTTGTGAACGATGAATCCGGTGTCCACGGCCAGCGGCCCGCGGCTCGATTCCACCGTGACCGTGTGCGTGTGCCCACCGAGTCGCGCTTCGCGCTCGAACAAAAACACGTCGTGCTTGCGGCTGAGATAGTACGCCGCGGCAAGCCCCGAGATTCCCGATCCAATGACGGCAACCTGGCTCACAAAATTGCCCCGCATTGTAAGTACGTAGCGCCGTTCTGTCTAGATGAGTTGCAGCGTGCGAGACCTGCGGAGCTTGATCGGGGTCATGCCTGCCATCGGAACTCAGGGTTTTGTCGTATTAGACTCTGCAAGCGCGAATAAAAGACGCAGCTCATTTGCGCGTGAGGACTGCGCCCGGCCGGCCGTGCGCAACAGTCCAAGGTGATGGCGATGAAACTTTTCCTCAAACTGTTGTTCGGATTCATATTCCTGTTTATGGTGGTGATGACCGTACGCACCAGCTTGCAGGTCAGCTTGTGGAGCGCACTGCCTGCGTTTGCGGCAAGCCCTTGGGCGATGGCCACGCTCTACGATGCGTACTTCGGCTTCCTGACATTTTTCTGCTGGCTGGCGTGGCGTGAACGTTCGCTCGGCGTGAAGATTCTGTGGTTTGTGCTGATCATGGCCGGCGGGAACATCGCGATGTCGTTTTACGTGCTGCTGCAACTCAACGGGTTGAAGCCCGAGGACTCCGTTTCCGCATTGTTCCGGCAAAAGGCGGCATGAAGGAAGGCTTCTTTTATCGACGGCTGGTGCGCCCGATCCTGGACCTGCTGCGCCAGGGCGTGACCCCGGAGAAGATTGCGCTCAGCCTCGCGCTCGGAGTGGCGCTGGGCGTCTTTCCGGTGCTGGGATCGACGACCGCGCTCTGCGCGCTGGCGGCGCTCGTCTTACGCTTGAATTTACCGGCGATTCAAGTCGTGAACTACTTTGTGTACCCGCTGCAGATCGGCCTGCTGATTCCCTTCTTCCGCCTTGGCGAACGGCTCTTCCGCGCGCCACACCTTCCGCTTTCAGTTCCGCAGATTTATGCGATGATTCACGCCAGCATGTGGGACGCTATCCGCTCGCTATGGACCACGACGTGGCACGCCATCATCGTATGGTGCTTGCTGGCGCCGGTGTTCGTGGCGCTGGTGTACGCGATTCTCGCCCCGGCGCTGCGGCGCGTCTTGCGCAAACAAGCGCCGCGCGCGGTTGAGGCAGCGTGATGCTGGCACAGATATTGCATCTGGCATCGCTCGGCACGGCGATCGTAGCCGGCATGATGCTCGTGTTGTGGGTCATCCATCTGCTGATTCGCAATGCAGCCATCGTCGACGTGGGTTGGGCCGCGGGGCTGGGAATTCTCGCGCTTTTCTACGCCCTCGCCGGGCCCGGCTATCCAGCCCGGAAGTGGGCGATGGCCTCGATGGCGGGATTCTGGGGATTACGCCTGGCAGCCTATCTTCTTTTTGCGCGGGTCGTCGGGCATCCGGAGGAAGGACGCTACGTTCAGCTTCGCAAAGAGTGGAAGACGAATCTGGCGTTGCGCTTTTTGTTCTTTTTCGAATTTCAGGCGCTGCTCGACGTTGTGCTCTCGCTGCCGTTTTTGCTGGTATGCATGAATACACGCGCGCCGCTGGGAGTCGTGGAGAAAACCGGTGCGGCGATCTGGCTGATCGGCATCGTCGGCGAGGCGTTCGCGGATCAGCAACTCAACAAGTTCAAGAACGACTCGGCGAATAAAGGCAAGACGTTCCGCGGCGGTCTGTGGAAATATTCGCGGCATCCCAATTATTTCTTTGAGTGGCTGATTTGGGTGGGCTACGCGGTTTTTGCGCTGGTCTCGCCGTGGGGCTGGCTGGGGCTGATTTCACCGGCGCTCATCCTTTACTTTTTGCTGGGCGTCACCGGAATCCCGGCGACCGAGGCGCAAGCGCTGCGCAGCCGCGGCAACGAATACCGGGCGTACCAGCGCACCACCAGCTCGTTTGTGCCGTGGTTCCCGAAGTAAGCGACTGGTGATTCGTGACCCGTGACTCGTAAAGACCCCGTGGCGATGGCATCGCATACAAATTGGCTGCTGGCGGCCCAGGCGAAACCCGTAGAGCGTTTCTGGTATGAACCGCTCGTGGAAAGCGGGCTCGTTCCGGACGCGGTGATTCGCGCCGTGATTCGGCGCATGCTTCGCGAACGATTGCGGGGAGAGGACCGCGGCTGCGAAGAACAGAATCGCGCGCGCTTGCTGGCTTTCGTCGAGGAAATGAAGCGCAACCCCATCGCGCTGCGCACGGAATCCGCCAACGCGCAGCACTACGAAGTGCCCGCCGCGTTTTTTGAGAAAGTGCTCGGCCCGCGTCTGAAATACAGTTCAGCCTTTTATCCGGAGGGCTGCGCTTCGCTCGGTCAGGCGGAAGAAGCCATGCTGCGACTGACCTGCGAGCGCGCGCAACTTGCCGATGGTCAGGACATTCTCGAACTCGGCTGCGGCTGGGGCTCGCTCACGCTTTGGATGGCGGAGCAGTTTCCGAACAGCCGCATTACCGCGGTATCGAACTCCGCGTCGCAACGCGCATTCATCGAAGCGCGCGCCGCCCAGCGCGGCCTTCGCAACGCGCGCATCCTCACTTCGGACATGAATGCGTTCGACGCCCATGCAATCGACGCAGCGTCTCGCTATGACCGCGTGATCTCCGTCGAAATGTTCGAGCACATGCGCAACTGGGAGGCGTTACTCGAGCGCATCTCCGCTTGGCTAAAGCCCGGCGGAAGGCTTTTCATCCACATCTTCACGCACACCCGGTTTGCCTATCCCTTTGAAGTGCGAAACTCCGGCGACTGGATGGCGCAGCATTTTTTCACCGGCGGAATGATGCCGAGCGACGGTCTGCTGACCTGCTTCGATCGCCACCTGCAAGTGAGCGAACACTGGCGCGTCTCCGGCACGCACTATCAGAAGACGTCGGAAGCTTGGCTGGCGAATATGGATGCAAACAAATCGCATCTCCTGCCGCCGTTCGCGGCCATCTACGGAGCGAGTGACGCCAAGAAGTGGTGGTCCCGCTGGCGCATCTTCTTTATGGCCTGCGCAGAGCTGTGGGGCTACCGCGATGGCAAAGAATGGATCGTCTCGCACTATCTGCTGGATCAGCGATAAGGCAACCCTAGGGGCGCAACCACGCCGCGCCTTCTATGCGCTCCGGCTTGCCTCCGCAGAACGCTGCGACCTTTGGCGGCACGCCTGGTAAATCCCGTGGACGACGAAAAACTCCAGGCCATCCTCGCATCGTTCGTCGCGGATCGTGCGGGCGATAAACAGCTTGTGGCTTCCCACGTTGCGGACCGACTCGATTTCCATCTCTCTCACGCGGAGCGCAAACGCCGGCACCGGAATTCCCAGCGCGGTGGACGTCTTCGTCGCAAACGGCAGTTGATTCCAGTCGATGGATTCCTCTCGGTGATTGCTGCCGAGTTTGATGGCCACCGAGGATTGCTCCAGGGGCACGCTGCTCAGCGCAATCCGCCTCGAGCGTTCCACCAAGGACGTGACGCGCCGCGAGCCGTTCAGGGCGAAGGAAAAGTAGTCTTCGCCAACGGGCCCCATGAGATTCATGGGAAAGATGTTGCCCCTGTAACCATCGGTGACCGTAGCCAGCACCACGGGGCGCGGACAAATATAAAACACAAACATGGAATGCAATTCGCGTGCCGTCAGCGGCATGTCGGAGGTCTGTGGGCTCGAACCGAGACGCGCATAGTAGAGATAGCGGGACCACAGCCACGGTTTTGGCAGACAGTAGTTGCGGCAACTGCGCGGTTGAAACAACCACAGTTTCTTATTGCCCGCGGCGATGCTCGTTACCGGCCGAAGTCCAATTTTGCCCAGCAATCGGCCCCGGCCGTTTCTCTCGTGAAAACTCAGCGACAACGCCGCGCTTTCCGCCATCTTGGCCTCAAAATCTTCATCCAACCCGATGCCAATGGTGAAGGGAAACCCGCAAGCCATCATGTGTCTGTGCGTCACGTCCTGCGGAGCGCCCATTCCACAGAGCCGGACGATCACCTCCGACTGCGGATCGCGCATTCCAACCGGATATTGCTGCGCGAAGTTCTGCGGGCCGAAAACGACGCGCTTCACCATCTCTCGAATCTGCTGGCGGGGACGCACGGCTCGTCTATCCCTCTCTGGTCCGTTGGAAGCTCATGAGAACGCAATCACCCATGCCTCGCAGGACGGGCACGCGGCCGACCACAAGATCCATCCGCGCGAGCAGCTTCGTTACTCGCGCAAACCGCCGCGCCCAGTGTTCCATGTACGACGGGGGTACCACGACGCCGACGCCTTGCCAGCTCTTCAACTCGAATTCGGGCGCCAGCAAATCGCTCACTTCTGCGACCGAGGGACATTGCACCTTCACGCGATCGGCCTCAAACGAAGCGGTGTCACTCCGCCGCAAACGACGCAGGGCGCGGTGCGGGTCTCCGTGCGCCAGGAACCACGCGATTTCCCAAGGAACAAACCGCCCCATCATGCACAAAACCGCGGGAGCGCCGGGTTTCAGCAGCGGCGCCAGATTTCGAGCCACTTCGGAAAGGTTTTCCACGCAATTCAGACCGGAGAAGTTCGAGAACACTCCGTCAAACGGACCTTCGTTGGCCAGCGAACCGATATTCTCAGTGGGGAGAACGCGAAGGTTCACGCTGTCCCGGACTTGCGCGGCATCTACGCGTTCACGGCTAAGTTCGATCATCCGCGGAGAGATGTCGCAGGCCACCACGCGAACTCCCCTTTCGGCGAAGTGCACGGCATCGATGCCCGTTCCACAATTCAGTTCGAGGACGCGTTGGCCCGGTCGGAAGACCCGATCGAGCTCGCGCCAAACCGCGTGACGCCGGGATCGGCCGATGAGGGTGCCGGAGAAGTCCTGTTCGTAGGTTTCCGCCGAAGCGTCCCAATAGGCCTGTGCGGACCGGAGTAGGTCGGTGGAGGGCATTCCGGCACTATCAGACCCTACCCGCGGCAGGGAGTTTGCAAAATTCTTGCAAAAGTCTTGCACCGCCGATGCCCAGGACTAACGGGCCCTACGTTCGGTCCAAGGCCATCCATTACCTAGTCGATAACTAACCCTATTCTATTTACTGCGGCTGTATCTCACTGATACACTGCGGCCCGGCCGCATCCGACGAGGATTATGGGCAGCGACGAAAAGAAGATTGATCCTGAAGTACGAGAGATTCTCGCCGACGAGCAAAGGCTCGCGCGAGGAGCCGCACGAGAAGCTGCCACGACCCTGAAAAAAAGAAAACGACTGGCAAGAAAAGCAATGGAGGCGATTCGGGCCCGAGACGAACGAGCTTTCGCTACACACTTACGCGAAGCCGACGTGCGCGACGGCTCTGACGAGTGGAAGCGGGCTTGGAAGATTTTCCGAGAGGCGTGCGGCGAACCGTAGTTTTTTCGATTCTGGCTATTCTGGCTTCCTGTTCTGACTCGGGAAATCGCTGCAGCGAAGTAAGCATGATGTCAGCGATCTGAGCAGCGGCTTTTCTTTCGCGCGCCAGTTTTCCTTTGGAGCTCATAGTTTGAATTGTCCCACCCAGTTCAGAGGATGTCGAGGATTTCTTCGTAGCGCTTGAACGGTGGAATCAGGTAGGCGCCGGCCATCTCGGTGCGCGCCCAGGCGAGCATTTCGCGCGCGCACTCGAAGCCTCGCTCGCGTGCGGCGGCGCCTGCGGCCTCCAGCGACTTCAGCAGGGGTTGCGGGATCACGATGCCGGGGACTTCGTTGTTGAGCCGCAAGGCTTGTTTGTAGCTGTTCAGCGGCCAGATGCCGATGAGCACCGGGATCGCGGGCTTGCCGCCGAGTTTTTTCAAGAACGCGTACCAGTGTTCGGGATCGAACAGCGGCTGCGTCATCGCGTAGTGCGCGCCGGCTTCGATCTTGGCGTGGAAGCGCTCGATTTCCGCGTCGAGATCGTCGGAAACCGGATTCACCGCCACGCCGATGGCGAAATTCGTAGCGCCTCCCAGCGTTTTGCCGGCCCAATCGGTGCCCTGATTCAAGCGGCTGAGAACTTTCACAAGGCCGATGGAATCGACTTCGTAGACGCCGCTGGTCTCCGGGTAATCGCCGACCGATGGCGGATCGCCGGTGATGGCAAGCACGTTGCGGACGCCGCCGACGGTCCAAGCGCCCAGGAGCATCGCTTGCAACCCGATAATGTTGAAGTCGCGCGTGGTGAGATGCGGCACGGTTTCGACGCCGCGAGCTTCGAGCGCGCCGGCGGTAATCAGCGCGTCCATGCCGACGCGCGCCATCGCGCCGGAGTTGATGTCGATGGCGTCGACTTTGCCCGAGGCCATGATTTTGTCGACCTGCTCGAAAATGCGATCGAGCGAGAGGCCCTTCGGCGGATCGATTTCCACGCACACCGCGAATTCCTTGGCCTGCAGCTTTTTCCAGAACTTGCTTTCCGGATCGCGCTGGACGGCGGGCGCGGGCTTTGCGGCAACCGCGACGGAGTGCGAAACCGAGACACCTTTCGAGGGATGCAGAGACTTCACCACCTCCGCCATCGCGCGTATGTGCGCCGGCGTGGTGCCGCAGCAGCCGCCGAGAATGCGCACGCCGAGCGCCGCCGCTTCGCGTGCGAAGAGCGCGAAATACTCCGGCGACGATTTCGGATAGACGATGCGGTCGCCTTCGCGTTTCGGGAAACCCGCGTTAGGCATTCCGCTGACGCGAAGATCGTCAACGCTCGTCAGTTCCCCCAGGATGGGCAGCAGCGCCTGCGGCCCGAGCGTGCAGTTCGCGCCGATCACCTGAACATTTTTATCTTTGAGCTGCGCGGCGGCGGCCGTCGGCCGCAAGTCGCCGTACGCCGTGCCTTCTTCGGAATAGGTGAGCTGCGCGATGATCGGGAGTCCTGAAAACGAGCGAATCGCGTCGATGGCGAGCAGCAACTCTTCGATGTAGGTGAATGTTTCGAGGCAGTAGAGGTCCACGCCGCGCTCTTCGAGAGCGAGGGCCTGCTCGTGGAAAATGTCGCGAATTTCGTCGGGCTCCGGGTGGCGCGCTTGGACGCCGAGCCCCAGCGGCCCGATCGAGCCGGCGATCAGCACCTCTCGCGAAGCGGATTCGCGCGCCTCTCGGGCGATTTTTACGCCGCGGCTGTTGAGCCGCTGCACATCCTCGGCGAGACCCAGCGGCGCCAGCTTGAAGCGGTTGGCGCCGAACGTGTTGGTCTCGATGATCTGCGCGCCCGCCTCGATGTAGGCCTGGTGCACGCGGAAGACGGCTTCCGGCTCGGTGGCGTTCAGCTCGTCGAAGCAGCGCTGCGAGCCGACGGTTTCGTGCAGCATCGAACCCATCGCGCCATCGGCGATGAGGATCGAGTCTTTCAGC
Source organism: uncultured Acidobacteriota bacterium (assembly GCA_963735525.1). Lineage (GTDB taxonomy): Bacteria > Acidobacteriota > Terriglobia > Acidiferrales > UBA7541 > Acidiferrum. Next base: position 596,578 of record CAVTLQ010000012.1, read on the forward strand.
CGCGCATTGAAATCTTGGATTTTCAAATTGTCTGCACCCTGTCTATTGGATACCGGCGCGGGAACTTCGACTCAGCGCTTTTGTTCCATCAGGCTGGCGACGGTGCTCATGAGGTCGTACTTGGTGAGAATCTCGAAGCGCGCTTCGCCCATTTCGACGAAGACGGCGGGATTCTCGTGGCTCAAAATGTGCGTGATGCGCTCGACCGGCGCGGTGCGGGCGACCTGGGGCAGCGGCTTGCTCATCACTTCGCGCACCACCAGCTTGCGAAGATCTTTGCCTTGCAGCGCGAGGTTCAGGATTTGGTCCTCGTAGATCGTGCCGATGGGGATATTTTCCTCGAAGACCGGAATTTGCGAAATGTCCTGCTCCTGCATGGTCTTGAGCGCGTGAAAAACGGTTTGATACGGGCGCGCAATCACCAATTCGCGGACTTTGCCGGATTGATGCTTGGCGCTGACGACTTCCGCGGCGGTGATTTTCACGGCGGCATCGACATAGCCGCGCTCGCGCATCCATTCGTCGTTGTAAACCTTGCTGAGATAGCGCATCCCCGTGTCCGGGAGAAACGCGACGATGAACGCTTCCGGGCCGAGGTCGCGGGCCATGCGCAGAGTCGCGGAAATGCAGCCGCCGCCGGAGCCTCCGGTGAATAGGCCTTCCATTTTCACCAGACGGCGGGCCACGACGAAACATTCTTCGTCGTTGACCTGGAGCACGTCGTCGAGAATCTTCAAGTTCATCGAAGCGGGAAAGAAATCTTCGCCGATGCCTTCGACGACGTAGCTCTTCGCTTTCACGGTTTCGCCGCGCTTCACGAAGTCGTAGTAGAGCGAGCCGATCGGATCGACGCCGATGATTTGGACGTTGGGATTTTTCTCTTTGAGATATTTGCCGACGCCGCTGATGGTGCCGCCGGTGCCAATGCCGCAAACGAAGTGCGTGATCTTGCCTTCGGAGTCGTCCCAGATTTCCGGGCCGGTCGTTTGATAGTGAGCCTCGGGATTCATCGGATTGTCGTACTGATTGGGATAGAAAGAGTTCGGCATTTCGCGCGCGAGTTTTTTCGCCACCGAATAGTAGCTGCGCGGGTCTTCCGGCTCGACCGCGGTGGGGCAGACAATCACTTCGGCGCCCAGCGCTTTCAGCAGATCGACTTTTTCCTTGGACTGCTTGTCGGTAATGGTGAAAACCATTTTATAGCCGCGAACGGCGGCGACGAGCGCCAGTCCCATTCCGGTATTCCCGGAAGTGCCTTCAATGATGGTGCCGCCGGGTTTCAGTAAGCCCTTTTTTTCGGCGTCATCGATCATGGTGATGCCGATGCGGTCTTTTACCGAGCCGCCGGGATTGATGTAGTCGGCCTTGACGTAAACCTGGGGCTTCAGTCCGTGGTTGATGCGATTGAGCCGCACCAGCGGAGTGCGGCCGATAGCTTCCAGAATGTTGTTACATTTCATCTAATTTTCCAGACACGGCCGCGCAGCCGACGCGCGCTTGGCCTGTGCCATAATTCGTACCAGTCTAACATGCGCTCGCGCGGCGAACGCGGGGCCAAGGAGAAACGTGTGTCACGGCAGAACATATCGAGCGGAACGGCGTGGGAGCCGATCGTGGGTTACTCGCGGGCGGTGCGCATCGGCAACATCGTGACGGTGTCCGGGACGACGGCGACCGGGCCGGACGGAAAGATCATCGGCGTCGGCGACGTGTACGCGCAGACGGTGCAGACGATCAAGAACATCGAGGCCGCGCTTACCAAGGCTGGAGCGGGCCTGAAGGATGTGGTGCGGACCCGGATCTTCGTGACCAATATCGCCGAGTGGGAGAAGGTCGGGCGGGCCCATGGCGAATTTTTCGGGGCTATCCGGCCTGCTACCAGCATGGTCGAGGTGAGCCAGCTGATTTCGCCGGATATGCTGGTCGAGGTGGAAGCCGATGCCGTGGTGTCCGAGTGACGGTTGGCGTTCCTCGGGGTTCGCGCGCGTACGAAGGATAGAATGACGCGTCATTCTATGCTTGGGGCATGTTTTTGAGGTGCAACTCATTGATTCTTCTGGTGTTACTAGCAATTTGCTTAGTGTCATAGGGTGTCGCAAGCCATTGATAATAAGGGAGTTAGATTGGTGCTTGGGGACCAAAAAGAAAAAGCGCCGAGGGAAACCCCGGCGCTTTTGATCGTTATTTTGTACGAGGGGATGTTACCAGATAGGTAGGTATCTGTCAAGAGAAAAAGCAGGCGTTTTAAGAGGCGGCCATTTCAGGTGCTAGTTCAGCGGACATATCATCTGCTAACGACAGGAAAAAACGGGCTTTCGGCTTAATTGAGGGTCACCTCAAATGGGGCGCAGCCGTGCTGCGCCCCTCCAAGTGGCGGTCGGAGGCCCCGGGGGACTGGACCCGGGGCGGTGGAGGCCGGTTGGCATTACCAGTGGGCGCGGATGCGGTATTTGAGGACGGAGGTGCCGTTTTTGTCGACGGGGACGTTGAACTGGGCGGCGAAGGCGGCGGTCTTGGTGAATTTGAAGCTGGAAGAGAGCATTTCCCAGTCGCCGCCGATGGGCTCGTTGACTTGTACGGTGATGGGAATGTCCTTGTGATTGCGTAGCGTGATTTCAAATTCCATTTCCCAAGTGTGGATGTCGATCTTCTTGTAGTCGGTCTGCTTGCGCTCGGCCACGACGTCGAAGGCGTTGCCGATGTGCACGGTGACGGTTTCGTCTTTGGGGGTGTGGTCGATGCGATCTTCGCCGACGAAGAGGATGCCGCCTTTCGAGTCTTTCTGGTAGACGCGGACGTTGCCGGCAGGCAGCGGCATTCCCAGGTTGGCTTTCTCTTCGTTCTTGAACTTGTAGAAGACCATGACGGGGTCTTTTTGCGGGGAGCCGGGGTTGTACTGGTTGTGGTAGTAGAAGTTCTGGCCGTTGACGACGAAGATTTTTTCTACGGGTACGCCGCTGCCTTGCAGCAGGCTGATCTGCTTGCTCTCTTTGTCCTCGACGGAGGTGCGGCGGCCGAGGGTGTAGAGGTGGTATTCAGAGAAATTTTCCTGCTGGAATTGCGGCGCGGGAACGGCGGCCCTGGCCATCTCCTTCATCATCACCACCTCGTTCCTCTTGTCGGCAGGAAGTCGATTCAAATCCCCGGCCACGAGTTGTAAGCGCGCGTTGTGAAACGCGGTGCCGCTGTTGTTCGCCAGGGTGACCCAGCCGTCGAGGTCGGCGGCCTTGTCGTCGCGGGCGACGGTGAGGACGTAGTCGGCGTTCCAGGAAAGGTTGGAGGCGAGATAGGAGGCTTCGATCTGGTGCTTGCGCGCGCCGGAATTTTCGAGCGACATCAACAGCGTGGGGCGGTCGTACAGATTCGCGGGCACTTCGGGAAAGCGATAGCTCTCGGCGAACATTCCGGTAACGATGTCGTTGCCGATTTTCCAGACTGGGCCGTTGTTATCGGCCAGCAGAATGGCCTTTACTTCTTCGTGTTTGGTCGTGCCGTTGTCCTGGTAGGTGCGCACCAGTGTGACTTCCTTGCCGACATATTTGTGCAATAGCTTGGCGGGCTCGAGCAGGTCGTATTCGTAGTCTTGCTCGATGACGCCGAGCTTTTCGGGTTCCGTGAGCGAGCGGAAATGGACGGTGGCGGGATTGACGGTGGCGGCGATGTCTTCGAACTTCAGGCGGAACGCGCCGGTGGGCAGAGTCAGCTGGCGGACATCGCGAACGAGAGCGATGTTGGAGTTGTAGATGGTGATGGCGAGATCGGTTTGATCGTTGAGGCTGGTGGCCTGGTCGGCGCCGCCGGAGCGCGACCCATCCTTTTCCTGCCCGGCAGATACGCGGTGGCGTGAGGCGGACAAACAGGTCACGCCGCCACCGGAAAAGACCAAGGCTGCCAGCGCGAGCCAGGTCCATCGGGAGCGAAGGGTGCGTCGGGGAGTCTTCATCGTTTTGACCTCATTTGGAATTTGCACTCCTCTATAGAACGAAGAGGGGGAGATTTCTTGCAGGGTGGTTGCCCGGCCGCCCACGGTGTTGCGACGGAACAAGATCGGGAGTGAGTGTCATTGGGCTGGAAGCAGGGTCCAGGTTCGACCGGCGTCTAGCGTTTTGTAGCTTTGGTGGCTGGAGGCGGCCGAGACGGTGGCTTGCTGGTCGTCAACCCCAAACACCGCGGCGAGATCGTCGTTGATCGGTGGGGAGACTTTCAGCCAGTGCGCGCCGCCATCCGTCGTGCGCAGAATCGTGCCGGAGCGCCCGACGATCCAGCAGACTTTGTCCGAGGGTGCGGAACCCGCCAGCAAGTCGGCAATCACGCCGCTGGTCTGGAGGGTCCAGGTGGACCCCGCATCGGTGGAACGTGCAATGGTGCCAGCCGCCGCGACGCGCCAGAGCACCGTGGAGCCGGGAGCCGCGACTGTTACGGCGCTGCGGGCGGTGGCTGTGAGCAACGCGGAACTCGCGCGAAGTCCGGCCACCACGCCAACGGCTTTCTGCTCTTGCTGCGGGGCCTCCCGGCCGCCAGCGACCGCTTTTGCCTTCGGCGAGAGGTCAGATTTCGACGGAGGAACAACTACGACCATATTGTTGGCTGCGCTTACGGACTTGTCCTTCAATTCCGCTGGAGGCGCGGGAGACGACACCGAGGAAGGAGCTTGCTTTTGCAGCTCTGTCTCTTCAGCGCTGGTGCTGGCGGTGACGTCAGAGCTGCGCGTATCGCGATCAACAGGCGCGCTGGGTTCGTTGCGAGAACGATCGACGCGCGGAGCAGTCAGCTTGTCAGCCATCATCGGGGCCGACTTTTTTTCGTCGAGCACTCGCTGTTCTGGGCGAGCGCACCGGATTCGCGCCGAACACCGGCGCGCGCATCTACGGATGGACTCGGAACACCGTTCGAAGCGGCTTCTTTATTCGCGGGAGCAGCAGGCTGAGGAAGCGCGGCGGGCGCCGCTGGGGGAGCGGCGGGCTGCTGGTTTTTCGCCACCTGGAATTGCGGCGGGTAGGTCTCGTGGAAAGCAATCCAGAGAAGCAAACCGGCCGCGAGCAGGCCGGCAGGCGCGAGCCAGCGCCAGTCTGCGCCAGGGAGCGCCTTCATACGACGCGACCATCGGGCTGCGGCGGTGGTCCGCGGCTCCGCAGGCATCGCTGGGTGTGCCGCGACGTGGGCGAGTTGAGGAATATCCGACTCGGGCATCGTCAACACATTCCGCGCTTGGCGTTCTTCCTGCCCCGTCTCGACGGGAAGTTGATCGGTGGCTTCGAGCTGCGCGAGGATGTCCTGGCACCGCGCGCATCCGGCAATGTGCCCCTTCCAGGAAATCATTTGTTCCGGCAGAAGCGAACGCTCATGGTAAGCGGCCAGGATTTCCGCGTCGGGGTGAGACGCATCCGCTTCGCCCGGCACATTGGGTCGCAGATGGCGCGCCAGTGCTTTCTCGAACGTACGTTCCCGGTCGTCAGGCGCCATGGACGTCTCCATTTTTAGAACGAAACCCCGGGGCTTTCTTGCAAAAGACGGCCATACAGCGAGCGCTCATGATTGCGGCCTCGTGGGTTTAGGTGCCGGCTTGCCGGAGCCCGGAAACAATTTATCGAGATCGATGGGCGCGTCTTCGGAGGCGTATTCCAAGCACAGCGAGATTTCTTCTTCGCTGAGGCCGGGCTCGGAGGAGGAGCCGTTGGCGGCGACGCGCCCTTTGCGCAACGCTTCTTCCACCGCGCGGCGCAGCTCGCGGCGAATGCGCTCGAGGTTGCGAGAGACGCTGGACTCGTGCTCGCCGAGCGTGCGGCCGATCTCGGCGAGAGTTTGCTCTTCGGCGTAGTACAAACGGAGACGTTCGCGATCGCGAGGATCGAGCAGGCCGAGCGCGGTCTCCAGCATGCGCGTGAACAACGCGACGTAGCGCTCGCGATGCGGGTCGGGTGGAGATTCGATGCGCGAGACACCCGCAGGGTTCTGCGACGTGGCGCGCACGCTCGGTCCTCCGCGTCCAACTCGGTAAAGCGGCGGCCGGCGCGGATCGCATCGATATGGCGTTGCGCCAGGACCGCGCGCAGCCAGGTCTTCAGCGAGCTTCGTCCGTGGAAATATCGGAACAGGGAGCGGTCGGTGCGCTTCCCTTCGCTCACGCCATAGAGCTCCGCGAAGAGCGAATCCGCGAACTCACAGGCGGCGGGCGAACCGGCCGAACATCGCAGGATGGCGCCTGCCGCAGACCGCAGGTAGCCTCGATACGTGGCGACGAAATGCTCCCAAGCTTCGGCGCGGCCCTCCGAGCAGGAGCAGGCCAGCGCCAAGTCGCTCAGATGCAACGCGCCGAGATACTCTTCCAGTTTCTGCGAGGCTGGCCCCGACGCATTGTAGGAGGACGCGCTAAAGTGTTTGCCGGCGCTGGCTTCCAGCGCAATCTCAAAACGATCGCGCGTCAAGCCCCAAGACCGCCCGCCGGATTCCGCAAACAGGCGATCGACCAGGGCTTGGCGATCCGCCAAGAGGCGCGCCGTGCCTCCCCCAGTCTTAGTACTGGCCGGGTCGTCCGTCCGGGCGCCAGCCTGGAAAGCGGCCTGCTCGCTCTTCCCATTTTCTGGGTCTTGACTCATACTCGTCGGCACCCAATTGCCCGTACCTGGCATCCTAGAACATACTCCGGATGGCCGGGTATTGCGGAAGCGCCCCGGCGGGCGTTTGCGGTATTCTAGATTCAATGTTGCGCCCCAACCCGCAACTAGAAATGAATCGCTGGGTTTGCAGACGTTGCATCAGCGGTTCGCTCGCAGGCATTAGCGACTACGCGACGCTAGTACCTAAGTCCTATTAGGGGTCCCCCAGCCTCATCGGTACTCTGGCTTGGCCAAAGAGCAAGGTCTGCCCGGCCGAGCGAACTAAGGAAAGCTAGGTCTTTCCTGAAGCTTGTATTTCAACCGGACGGAAATCCTTTGAGGCGGACGCGGATGACTACCATGATTGCAGATCCACCAACGAGCGCGACGCGACTCGGCGTCGGCTTCGACGCGCACCGGGGCCAGTCACAGAACCGGGACGCGTGGAAGCAGGCCATTGGAACCAAGAAGGTGCCGGCACGCCTGGAAATGCTGCCGGAGGGAGAATCACGCTGGGATCGCGTGGGCATCAGCGCCGCGGCACAGATCGTGCTGCTGATTTTCTTCGTCGCGCTGCCGATTTTTTTCCCGGAACGCCTTAAGACGGCAGTGAACATGACCTTTATTCCCCTGGCTATGCCGGTAACCGAGGTGCCGGTGGCACCCAAACCGCCGAAGATCGTTAAGACGAAGGCGCCACCTCCGAAACCCGAAGTCGTCGAGCCGGTAAAGCTCAATCCCAAGCAGCCGCACATCTTCGTGCAGCAGAAGGTGCTGCAGCCGAAGATCCAGAAGATCGACGCGAAAGCTCCCGAGCTGACTCCGAATCCGGTATTCGAAGCGAAGCTCGATACCCAAACGAATCAACCAAAGCGGCCTAAAGAAGAAGTCAAGGTCAACAACCTGAACACCGGCAGCGCAGCGCCGGCAACGGTGAATCTCCCGGTGAACAAGGTACAGACCGGGGGTTTTGGCGATCCCAACGGGCTTCCGGGTAAGGGCGATCCGAACAAGACGACGAATATCAATCGTCTGGGATCACCGGCACTTCCCGGCGGACCCGGATACGGCAATGGCACGGGCGGAGACAAAGGCGTGCGCGGCACGGTTGCCAGCACCGGCTTTGGAAATGGAACCGCGAATCCTCCGCAGGGCGGCGGGAAGCGCGGCACGGTGCAGAGCACCGGATTTGTCGATCAGAGCGTGGTGACCGAGGCTCCCAAGAAAAAAGCGGCCTCCGCGGACTCTGGAACATCTCCTGTTGACATCCTGGACAAGCCTCGTCCGGAGTACACAGCAGAAGGGCGTAGTCTGAAGTTAGAGGGCGACATCGTACTGGACGTAGTGTTTCTGGCCAACGGTTCGGTGCAGGTGAAGCGCGTCGTCAGCGGACTGGGTCATGGTCTTGACGAAGCCGCGGGTCGTGCGGCACAACAGATTAAGTTTAAACCGGCAAAGCAGGACGGCCAGCCGGTGGATTTTCCGGCCCGCGTGCGGATTGAGTTCCGCCTGGCCTACTGAGGAGGGGAGAGGAACAATGCGTAAGTTAGCCACAGCCATCCTCGTGCTCGCGTCGAGCGGGCTGGGAACCATGGTCGCCGCAGCGGCCCCCAGACCGGCCGACCAGCCGAAGACAATGGAAGAGGTTCTCGATCGGGTCATCGTCAACGAGAATCAATTGAACCAGGACATCCGCAAGTATTCGCCGCTGGTGGAGACCTACATACAAAACCTGAAACCCGACAAGGACCTGGGTTTCGTGCCGGGCGGGGACAAGTATTTTCTTGGGAAAGCCGATTTCGCCAAGGGCGTCAACCTCGTTCCCCTATCCGACACGGATAACAAAGGCAAGAAGGTCTTCAACGGGATCGGCAACTTCTTTTCGTTCGCGATGCAGTATCTGCCGGACGGCTTCCTGCAGATGATCTTCATCGATACGAGCGGATTCGACAAGCAGCACTACAAGTTTGACTATGTGAAGCGCGAATTCCTGGGTGAAGTGCGGTGTCTGGTGTTCGATGTGACGCCGCTGCCCAAGTCCGGGAAGGGGCGTTTCCTTGGGCGCATCTGGGTGGAAGATCAAGACTTCCACGTGGTGCGCTTCAACGGCGGCTATGGCGGAGGTGGCCACTCCACGTGGTACTTCCACTTCGATAGCTGGCGCACCAACGTGCAGCCCGGGATGTGGCTGCCCTCGTTCGTGTACAGCGAAGAGAAGGAATTGCACTACGCGGTGACCAAGAAACTGGACTTCCGGGCGCAGACGCGCTTGTGGGGCTACAACATCGGCCACGCCGCGCAGGAACAAGAGTTGAGCAAGATCCTGGTGGAAACGCCGGTGCAGGATGACTCGAAGACGGCCAACGATCTTTCGCCGGTACAGGCGCAGCGCTCCTGGGACCGCGAGGCTGAGGACAACGTCGCCGACCGTTTGCAGCGGATCGGGTTGATGGCGCCCAAGGGCGATGTGGACAAGGTTCTGGAGACGGTGGTCAACAACCTCGAGGTCACCAACAATCTGGACATCGAGCCGGACGTGCGTTGCCGCGTCATGATGACCACTACGCTGGAGTCGTTCACGCTGGGACACACGATCGTGCTGAGCCGGGGACTCATCGACGTGCTTCCCGATGAGGCCAGCCTGGCGACCATCATCGCGCATGAGCTGAGTCACGTGGTGCTGGGCCACCGCATGGACTCAAACTTCGCCTTCTTCGATCAGTTGCTGATCGACGACAAAGACTCGTTCCGTCACTTTGGCTTCGCGCGCACGCCCGACGAAGAAAAAGCGGCGAACGACAAAGCGATTCAATTGCTGAACAATTCTCCATACAAAAACCAGCTCGGCAACGCGGCCCTTTTCATGACCGCGTTGGAAGCCCGGCAGAAAGAAATCCCGAACCTGATCAGCGCGCACTTGGGGAATCGAGTTCCTTCGGTTACGGACCTGAAGTCGACTACGCCGGTGGATCAGAAGCAGAATCCCCAGCTCATCGCGGCGCTGCCGATCGGCGGCCGAGTGAAGCTGGATCCTTGGTTCGACCGGCTTGACCTGTTGAAGAGCAAGCCTATCAACGCGGTGGCCGAACGGGAGAAGATGCCGTTCGAAGTGACGCCGTTCATGCCATACCTGACACGCTTCGGCAACGATGCGACGAAGCCGATCAATGCCAGCGCCACGGAATCCAAGCCGGCGAACGCAGCTGCTGCCACTCCGGCGGATCCTAAGGCGCCGGACGCGGCGGCCAGCGCCATCGTCGATCCGAACGTGCCACCCAAGCCCTAGTCGGCGCGCCACAACCCTACGCTTTGAATGCCGGCCCGGCGGACTGAGTTCACCGGGCCGGTCGCTTTTTTGGAGCCGGCTGGCCGGCTGGGGAAGCTTCGGCTGAAGGGCCTGGGTCTTAGGCCGCATTGTTGGATTAGTCCCAATCCGGCGTCGAATCGCTGATCGACCAAGCGAATCGCAATATCCTTGAAACATGGCGATCAGTGTGCGCAGGGTGGGGGTTGTTGGCGTACTCTTGATAGTCTTGGTGTGGGCGAAATTTTATACAACAAGCGTCAGGGTGAACAGCGATGCGACTTCCGATACCGATATGCTTGCGGCAAAGGAAAAAGCGCAGCCTTTGATCGAGGCTCTTGAGAAGTACCGAGTGGACAATGGATTTTATCCGACGACGTTGGACAGTCTAAATGGGAAGTATCTTTCATCGGAGGAGCTGACGTCCTTCCGCACGGCGTTATCATCAAAGCGTGAGGGAACCCGCCTCTTTCTATATTCCGCCTATCCGTACGATCGGTTGAAGATCAAATCCGACGCGTGCGCTGCCCGTGAGAAATCCCTTCAGGGATGGATCATGGAGCCGACGAAGGGGTATCAGCAACAGGTCGCTCAATTCAACCTCGACTGCGTAACGGGCTACCGCAACTACGAGCTTCAGTCCGGCGACTTCTCCCCTGATTGGCAGAGCTATCGAATCGAACGCTGGGCTTTTTATGAGTCCCAGCAGAAGCAATGGACCCTTGGATGGTGCTCTCACGGCCGTCGCCGGTCGAGCACCGCCTTGAACGGCGTTTGCCGGCGGTAGGTCGTACCTCAAAACTTAGTTGAATACTCAACCCACGGCTCTGGAATATGTCCGGGTAGTGGGCTCGTAAGGCTCGATTTGGATACGCGTCAGTGCGGGGACGCAAGCTCGTGGATGAGCTTGTAGTTGAATTCCACGCCTTCGTAGAAATCCTGGATACCGATGCGTTCGTCTTTCCCGTGGGCGCGGATGTCGTCCATATCGTAAAACAGGCAGGCGATGCCGTAGGTTGGGATTCCGGCGATGCGCGTGATCTTGCCGTCGGTGGCGCCGGTTGACATGGTCGCGACCACCGGAAGCTTGCCCCACATTTGTTGAACGGTGCGATCCATTGCGCGCGTTAGTTCGGGCAGCAACGGAGACGGCGGCACGCTCACAAGGGGGATCACCGAGCCATCGGCCGCGCGCTGCGGCACCGGGGTCACGGTTACCTTGGGATCGGCGACGACGCGCTCGAGCGTCTTGCGGACATTTTCCGGATCTTCGCCCGGGAAAATCCGGCAGTTCACATTTGCGCGGGCCGCCTGCGGCAGCGCGTTCGGCGCGTGCCCTCCAGAGAGCAGCGTCGCCACGCAAGTGGTGCGCAAAAGCGCGTTGTAGTACGGAACAGCGGACAGGCGCGCGATTGCGGCGGCATCGGGCGGCTGTTTGGCCGCGGCTCGCAAGTCCGTCGCTACCGGCCCGGAGGTAAGTCCGGCAGTGCGCTCGAAATAGTTGCGGGTAATTTCGTTGATGTCCAGGGGAAAGGAAAAGTTTTGGATGCGGGTCAGCGCAGCGGCGAGGTGATAGATGGCGTTGTCGCTCGAGGGCACGGAGCTGTGACCACCGGCGTTTAGGGATTCCAGCTGAAAGTCGGCATACACCTTTTCGCTGGCTTGAATAGCGGTCAGCAGCCGCTTGTCTCCTTGCTTCTCGAACTCGCCGCCGTCCAGATTGATGCAGTACTCGGCGTCCACCCAGTCGCGGTGCTCCTTGAGCAGCCAGTCCACGCCGTTGTAGTTGCCGCCTTCCTCGTCGGCCGTGAGAGCGAGAATCAGGTCGCGGTCCGGCACGAATCCCTCTTTTTTGAGGCGGATAAAGTTCGTGATCAGCATCGCGTCGCCCTGTTTCATGTCCTGGGTGCCGCGGCCGTAGAAGTAGCCGTCTTTTTCGACGAACTGAAACGGGTCGGTGGTCCAGTCTTCGCGGCGGGCCTCGACGACGTCGAGGTGCCCGATGAAAAGAAGCGGCTTGCGTTTTCCGGTGCCATGAAGGCGAGCGACGAGATTTTTCTTGCGGTCGGTGGGGCCGGCGACCATGACGTCTTTATCAGCGAAACCGGCATCGCGCAAACGCGCGGCCATGGCTTCGGCGGCGGTGGTCACATTGCCAACGGAGTCCGTGGTGTTGCTCTCGATGAGCTGCTTGAAGATTTCATGCGCGAGCGGATTTGCAGCAACCTGTCCCTGCGCGCGCCCTCCCAGCGGAAGGAGCATGATCCCCAGCAAAGCAAACCAGAATTTTCCTCGATGCATTCTCGGCTCCTAAGTTCGACTCACGATGACGCCGGCGGCAAGCTGCCGGACTGAATCGGCGGCGCAGCGAGGGCGCGGCGCAGGCATTCCGACACATAGGACATCGGAAAAAACAGCAGGATCAAGCCAAAACCGGGATCCAGAATTCGCAGAATCAGCGCGACGAGGACGGCCACGCCGACCGCGACGGGCTTCATGATCGGTTGATGCAGTCGCGCGTTCACAAAGTTGGCAATTTCGCGCGGCCATTTGAATACCCAGTAGAATTGATAAAACGGGATGAAGTGGAAACCCACCGCGCGCGCCGGCGTAATCGGATGCGTCCAGCCCGGCACGTGGGCCAGCACGACGTGAACCTGGTAGATACAAACGAGCCAGTACACGCCGCCGACAAAGCTTGCCAGAAAAAGATACAACGGCGGGATGCCGCCCTCTTTCGCCAACTCCGGGTGAAGCGTCACCGCGACTAACTCCGCGGCGATGGTGGCTACCCCGAGGAGGTAGCCAATCCAGAGCAGCGGCAACTGGGGAGGCTGCGCGGCATGGCTTCCGGGTTCGGGCGATTCGGCATCTGACACGTTCATTCCAGGCTCGGGAATCGGTCGAGCGAGGGTAACGTTCTCGACGTGGGCGCGTCAAACCGTTTGCAATATGCGGGACCTCCGAGCGAGGTTGCCTGTCCCGCGATGTTCCGCTTAGCGGAGGTGCTTCATGCGCAGAATGCTTCCAGCGATCCTTCTACTAGGTAGCGGCACCGCCCTGCAGGCCCAGACAGACAGCCCGAAACCGGCTTATGACTTCTCCTTGCCGCGCGAGGAAAGAATCAAGTTGGCGGAGAGTGCAGCCCCACCCGAGATTTCAGGCAAAGCTACTGTGTATCTCCTGGAGCGGACGGGTTACGTGAAGGTCCGGGAAGGTACAAACGGATTCTCTTGCTTCGTGGATCGCCAGACCCCGCTTAACTTGGAGCCCACGTGCTTCGACGCCGAGGGAAGTGCCTCGACGCTCGTCACGAGGCTTTTTGCCGAAGAACAGCGAGCCGCTGGCAAGAGTGAGGAAGAAATCAACGCGGCGATTGAAAACGGTTACAAGACCGGAAAATTCCACGCGCCGCAAAAACCCGGGATTGTTTACATGATGTCCAGCGCCGGATACCTTTACATCGCCCAGAACAATCAAATGGTGCACATTCCGCCGCACCTGATGTTCTACGCCCCCTACGCGACCGATAAGGACATTGGCTCACCGCCTCCTTCTCGGGATATGCCGCGTGTACTCCGACCCGGTCAGCCGGATGCATATATCATTGTCATTCCGGGAGCACATGAAGTTCACTAGGAGGGAGATCATGAGTTTCGCGAACCATCGAGTTGCCAAGGTGGCCGCCGCGGCGGCTTTGTTCTTGGCCGGAGTTGCCGCGGGCACCTGGCACGCGCGTAGCGTGGCCGCACAAAACAAGTTCGGGCAGCCAAAGACCGTGATTCACGTGGTGGTCTACAAGTGGAAAAACACGGCTTCGGAAGACGACAAGGAGCAGGCCCTCAAGGGCATCAAGTCCCTGGCCGCTACGACCCCCGGCATCAAGAATATTTGGCTCAAGACCCAGCGCAATCAGATCCGTGATTTCGACGGCGTGTATGCCATCGAATTTGCCAGCCCGGAGGCCGCCGCAGACTACGCCGAAAGCCCGAAGCACGAGACCTGGAGGAAGCGCTGGGAAGAGCTTCGCGAAAACAGCTTATCGTTCCAGGTTTCCAATCCGTAGGAACCCAATTCACGACGCGCGCTTAGCTTTCGCGCACGATTCCGAATCTGCGCCGAAGTATGCGGTCCGCTGCGCTGTCGGATAGCAGCCGCTTAGCCCATTTCACGGCGGTCGCCACCGGCGTAACGCCGTAGCGCGCTTTGGGCCGCGGCGCTTCGATGGCTTGCAGGATTACACGAGCGCAGTCTTCCGGCGTGGTCTTCGATTTAGCGCGCGCATCGTTGGCGCTGGCGAAAAATCGGGCGTACAGATAGGCGTACGGACCCGTTTTGAATTTATCCGCATAGCCTTTCGTCAGCTCCAGCGCCGCCTGCTGTATGCCGGTGACGATATAGCCGGGCTCGATCAGGATCACTTGGACGCCGAACGAGTACATCTCCAGGCGCAAGGCGTTGCTCAGCGCTTCCAAGGCAAACTTGCTGCTGCTGTACGCGCCCTGCGCAGGCACCGTGATGAGGCCCGCTACCGAACTCATCATCAAGATGCGCCCGCGGCGCCGTTCGCGCATGTGGGGCAGAACCGCCTGTGTTACACGCAAAACACCGAAGAAATTTGTTTCGAATTGACGCCGCCAGTCTTCCGCCAGCAGGTCTTCGACGGTACCCGTGTAGCCGACGCCGGCATTGTTGATCAGCACATCGATGGCGCCTGCTTTTGTCAGCACGTAGCGGACGGCTTCTTGCACCGAAGCGTCGTCGCAGACGTCCAGCTCGATGGACTTGAGAGACAGCTTCTTTTGGCGCGCCAAGGCGTCGAGTTGCGCGCGCTTTTCTGGCGAGCGGCCCGCTGCGAAAACGCGGTAGCCGCGCGCGGCTAGCAGCAGCGCGGCCGCCTTGCCCAAGCCATCCGTCGCCCCGGTAATCAAGACCACTTGCGAAATCTTTTCGGCGCCCATCTTGCCCCCTTACGCGATGGCCATCGTATCGCGGAACGCAAGGTATTGTTGTCGCTGGAAACTCAGGTCCCGCTTTCGGCACACGCTTTGTGGCGGAGACCTGCGGTGGCTGGCGAGGTTGCTAGACTCGGTATATCTCGACCGATCTCTGTCAATCTTGGGTGCGCCCGCATGTCCGCTGAAGACGATCTCGCCATGCCAGAGTCCGGCCAGAAATGGCAGCGCGGCTTCTGGGCGTTGATCGCCACCCAGTTTCAGGGCGCGTTTAATGAAAACGGCCTGAAAAATCTGGTCGTCTTCCTGATCCTGGCGATGAATCTGGGCAAGGAGGATCGGGACCGTTTGGTCCTCATCGTAGGAGCGCTATTTTCGGCTCCCTTCATCCTTTTTTCGATGACCGGCGGCTATCTGGCCGACCGTTTCAGCAAGCGCGACGTCACCATCGGGACGAAGTTCCTCGAAATCGCGGTGATTCTGTTCGCCACATTTGCGCTCGCGCGGCAGGACCTGCATCTCGCGATGGCGGCGGTGTTCCTGGCCAGTACCCAGGCCGCACTCTTCGGACCGTCGAAATATGGCTTGTTGCCTGAACTCCTGCCGCAAAAGCTGTTGTCCTGGGGAAATGGCGTCCTGGAACTCGGCACGTTCCTGGCGCTGATCGCGGGAAGTGTTACCGGGGCTTTCCTGGCAGACGTGTTCCCTGGCCGGCAAGGTTTTTCCGGCGTTGTGTTTCTGTCTCTTTCGGTGCTGGGCTTGCTGGTCAGTCTGGGGATAAGCCGGGTGCCGGCGGCCGACCCGGCGAAGAAATTCCGGGCGAATTTCCTGGGAGACCTATGGTCTCAGGGAAAACTCATCCGTGGCGATCGCGTTCTGCGGCTGGCGGTCGTGGGAAACACTTACTTTTGGTTCCTCGGCGCGCTGCTGCAATTCAACATCATCATTTACGGTCAAGACGTCCTGAAAATCAGCTCGACGCACAACGGAATTCTGCAGGCGTCCATCGCCAGCGGGATCGGCGTCGGAAGTCTCGCGGCAGGGTTTCTTTCCGCGGGAAAGATCGAGTATGGATTGATTCCCCTCGGCTCACTGGGCATGACGCTGCTCGGCATCTTGCTCTCGGCGCATAACTTGTCCTTTCCGCATGTGCTGCTTCTTCTGGCGGGCCTGGGATTCGCGGGCGGCTTCTTCATCGTGCCGATCAATGCGCTGATCCAGCACCGGCCGGAAGAAAGCAAGAAGGGCGGAGTGATCGCCGCGGCGAATTTGCTTTCGTTCGTGGGAGTCGGCGCCGCGTCCGGCGTGTACTACGTCTTGACGCATTTCCTTCAGCTCGGACCATCCGCGATTTTTCTGTGGACGTCGCTGGCCACGCTCGCCGCGACGGCCTATGTGTTGTATCTGCTGCCGGATGCGATGCTGCGTCTGCTGCTCTGGCTCGCCACGCATACGCTGTACCGGCTGGACATCGCCGGGCGTGAACGAGTTCCCGCAAAGGGCGGGGCGTTGCTGGTTCCCAATCACGTTTCCATGGCGGACGCTGCCTTCCTGATCGCGTCGCTCGATCGGCCGGTGCGTTTTCTGATGTTCAAGGGCTCGTACGAGCATCTCTTGGTCAAGCCCTTCGCAAAGATCTTGGGTGTGATCCCCATCGCCTCGGATCAGGGACCCCGCGAGATGATCCATTCTCTGCGGGAGGCTACCGAGGCGCTGCGCAGCGGCGAATTGGTGTGCATCTTCCCGGAGGGGCAGATGACGCGCATCGGGCAGATGCTGCCGTTCCGCCGCGGCATGGAACGCATCATGAAGGGCGTCGATGTTCCGATCGTTCCGGTGAACCTGGACGGTGTGTGGGGCTCGATCTTCAGTTTTGCGGGCGGGCGTTTTCTGTGGAAGTTTCCGCGGCAGCCTGCCGTATCCGGTGCGTGTCACCTTCGGCGAGCCATTGCCGGCGACGGCGACCTCGACGGAAGCGCGCCGAGCGGTCCAAGACCTCAGCGCGGAGGCGTTTGCACGCCGCAAGCGGCGGATGCAGACGCTGCCAAGATCGTTTCTGCACTCGGTTCGCCGACATCCGCTGCGCTTTGCCATGGCCGACGGGCAAACCCCGGGACTTAGCTTTTTCGCCGCGCTGGCCCGGACGCTCTTCCTTGCGCGCCGCCTGCGCGCGCATTGGCGCGGCCAGCAGATGGTTGGCATCCTGCTCCCGCCGTCGATTCCCGGAGCGCTGGTGAATCTGGCGGCGATGCTGATGGGAAGAGTGCCGGTCAATTTGAACTATACGGCATCCAACGAGACCTTGGCGTCCTGCGCACAGCAATGCAGCCTCAAGACGATCGTCTCGGCACGCGCCTTTCTCGAACGCGTGCACGTGCAGCCACCGGTGGAGACGATTCTTCTGGAAGATTTGGCGAAAAATCCCACCATCGGCGAGCGGGTGGCCGCGGCACTGGCTGCCGCTTGTTTGCCCGCACGGGCGGTCGAGAAGTTCGCCGGCAGCGAGCGCACGGCAACTCTCGACGATCTCGCGACCATCATTTTCTCGAGCGGATCAACCGGCGAGCCAAAAGGCGTGATGCTGACGCACTACAACGTGGCGTCGAACGTCGAACAGCTCAGCCAGGTTTTCTTTCTGCGTTCGGACGACCGCATCATGGGCATACTTCCCTTCTTCCATTCCTTCGGCTTCACGGCAACGCTGTGCCTGCCCGCGGCGGCTGGGATCGGGGTGGTGTTTCACCCGAATCCGCTGGATTCCCGGGTGATCGGTGCACTGGTCAACAAGTACGCCGTGACGCTGCTGGTCGCGACGCCGACATTTTTGAACGCCTACGCGCGGCGCTGCACGCCGGAAGAGTTCGGCAGCTTGCGGTTTGTGCTGGCTGGCGCGGAAAAGCTGCCGGATCGCATCTCGATTGCGTTTGAGGATCACTTCGGCATCCGGCCGCTGGAGGGTTACGGCTGCACCGAATGCTCGCCAGTCGTCGCGGTGAATACCATCGATTTCCGCGCGGCTTCGTTCCGGCAGGTGGGAGCGAAGAGAGGCAGCATCGGTCATCCACTGCCGGGAATCACCGTGAAAATCGTCCATCCAGAGACGCACCAGCCGCTGGGGGTCGATGAACCGGGTTTGCTGCTGGTGCGGGGCCCCAACGTCATGCAGGGCTATCTGAATCGCCCGGATAAGACCGCCGACGTGCTGCGCGACGGCTGGTACAACACCGGTGACATCGCGACCGTGGACGAAGACGGCTTCCTGCGCATCACCGACCGCTTGAGCCGCTTCAGCAAAATCGGCGGCGAAATGGTGCCGCACATCAAGGTGGAAGAAAAACTGCAAGAGCTGGCCGGCGCGGCGGAGCAGGTATTCGTGGTCACCGCGGTGCCGGACGAGAAAAAAGGCGAGCGCCTGATGGTTCTGCACACGCTTGCCGAAGCGCAGTTGGAAGAATGCCTGGAACAGTTCGCGAAGTGCGATCTGCCGGCGTTGTGGCGGCCACGGGCCGATCAGTTTCTGCGCGTCGAGGCGCTGCCGTACCTGGGCACGGGCAAGCTGGACCTGCGGAAGGCACGGGAACTAGCCCTGGGGACGGTCAATCATGCTTGAGCGGCTCAAGCACCGAGAATGCCGTCAATGCTGAATCTAAAGGACTTAGGCAAAAAGCGCAGTTTTTTTCTGCGCGTTTTCGTCACCATTCTGGCGATCGCAGCATGGTTCTGGACGCAGTCCCTGATCGGCGGCCGGGCGCTGCCTTCCTCCGGCATTGGCGATGGTCTGCACAATTTGACCGCCGGGCTCAATTCCTATTTGCACCAGGCGCCCGCAGCCGGAAACGCGCTATTGATCGTCAGCTCGGCGCTGATCGACGCGCTGGGTCTCTTCCTGCTTGGGAGCTGGGTCCTCGCGGGTCGCGTCCGGCCTTTTCTCGGATTGCTTCTTCTGCTGGGCTTGCGGCAGGTGATGCAAGCGCTTTGCGCGCTGCCGGCGCCGCCGAACATGATCTGGCACTATCCGGGTTTCCCCTCGCTGTTCGTCACCTACAACGTCGCCAACGATTATTTTTTCTCCGGGCACACGGGGATTGCTGTGCTTGGCGCAATCGAGCTGGCCCGCTTTCGGCGCAGGTGGCTGACGGCTCTCGCCGCCATCGTGGTTGTCTTCGAGATCGCGACCGTGCTGGTCCTGCGCGCTCACTACACGATGGACGTGTTCACCGGAATTGTGGCGGCCCTGTGGGTGGCGCAAGCCAGTGAGTGGCTCTCGCAACGCCTCGACTCCTCTGCTGGACGCAGCGCGCCAGTGCCTTAATTCGCATGTTTGCCGCAACACGCTGTTGCACTGTTTGCAGCAACGGATCGGCAGTTTGATTGCGGCCACAATCGAGCGGGTGCTAACGTCAACTGGCTTGGGGGTCGTGCATGCTCGGGGTCTTCCGGAGATTTTCTTTTGCACTGTTGGCGCTGGTGGTCCTCGCTTCTTGCATGCACGGTCCGCTAGCGAAGCAGAAGGGCAGCGAAGCTCCGCCGCTGAAAATCGGCTTTTTGATGGATTCGTTGAAAGTCGAACGGTGGCAAAGCGATCTGGAGGCCTTCCGGACGCGCGCGAACGAACTCGGCGCCGAAGTTTTGGTGGAGGCGGCCGAAGGCGACGATGCGCTGCAGTTTGAGCAGGCCTATAAACTGCTCAATTCGGGAATCAAGGCGCTGGTCATCGTGGCGCACGACACGAACCAAGCGGTGCGAATCGTAGCCTCGGCGCGGGCAAAGAACGTCCCGGTGGTGAGTTACGACCGGCTGATCCGCAACAGCAATATCGACTTCTTCGTCGGGGCCGACGCCGAGGCCATCGGCGAACTGCAGGCCTCCGCCCTGATCCAGGCTGCGCCGACCGGGAACTACGTTCTGATCGGCGGCTCACCCACCGACTTGACCGCAAAGTTGCTGCGGGCCGGGCAGATGAAAGTCCTGCAGCCGCTGATCGACCGCGGAGACATCAAGTTATTCGCAGATGTTTGGGCGCGGGACTGGATGCCAATCGAGGCGTACACGCACACCATCGAGGTGGTCGAAGCATATCAAGGGAAAATCACCGCGATTGTCGCCTCGGACGATGGGACAGCTGGAGGCGCGATTCAGGCTCTGCAAGATCACGGCTTGGCGGGCAAGGTCCTGGTGTCCGGCCAGGATGCCGACCTTGCTGCCATCATCCGCATCCTGGATGGCACACAAACGATGACGGTCTATAAGCCGGTGGGCACGGAAGCAAGGCAAGCGGCCGAAGCCGCCGTCAGCCTAGCGAAAGGCGAAGCGGTGCACAGCTCAACCTCGATTGCGAACGGAAACCGCAACGTGCCGGCGTTTTTCGTCACGCCCGTGGTGGTCACGAAAGACAACATCCTGCAAACAGTCATCAAGGACGGCTTCCAGAACTTGGACACCATTCAGAAGAGTTTGCCACCGGAGAAGTGGCCCAAGTAGTTGTGCGAAGGCCACCGGCCCTTGCGATCGCCTCGTGCGGCAAGCCCGGTAGCGGCGCTGCTGCCACCTAGAACTTGAGTCCCCAGAAGGAGGCATCGGGCTTGAGCAGCTCGAGGCCGACGTCCCAGGCCTCATGGTCGCGCCAGACCACCTCGGCTTCGGCCTTGCGGCCCGTCTCTGGGTGCACCAGGCGCACCCGCCGATGCAACGGCAGGGGGGCGCCGACCACCGCCATGCACCCCGAGTGGCTGACGTCTACCGTCACCGCGTTTGCGCACTGCAGCGCGGAATCTTCATCCCATTCAACGAGTAGCTTAACTTTGGAAATGATGCGCTTGTGGCTGCGGAGTTTTGCCCAACGTTCCTGCAAAGCCGGAGCAACCGGATTGGCTAAGGGACTTATCGCCATGTATGACCTCGCGCTCGTAGGTTTACCGGGGCCGGGGAGAGGAGTTATAAACTTACTGCGACACATTCACCGGGGTCAATAGTACTTTTGCCAAAATTAGAGCGCGGACCGGACCTGACCTGGGGGCCAGGCAGTTGCCAAACGCCATTCCGTCGGAAGAGCGCAATCGCGTCAACAGGAAGTCACCTTGTGTGTCGCGGAGATTCCCCACCGCATAGAATTTCTCAATGCTTGAGATTGGTATATTGCCTTTGACTTGCCAACTTGAGATTGGCAGCATATCGCTCACTTGGGGCGACTGTCCGCTACCAAACGTACTTCACTCCTCCCAGACGAGGGCGTGGGAAAAAGCGGGGTTATGAAAGTGGCCGCTTGTTGTTCTTAGTCCCGCTTCATCGCACGGTCGACAGTCAGCTGCCCTAGCGGCAGCGTTCTAGCGTCAATTCCATTTGTGTAAATGTGCTGCCCCGAAGCAGCTTCGGGCTAAGTATTCCCAAAATTAGAATGCGAGGCAAATGATGCGACGAATCATTTTAGCGGTGTTAGTTGTTGTCTCTTTTGGATTGCCCGCCATGGCGCAGACGTTTCGCGGCGCAATCAACGGTACGGTGACCGACCCCTCGGCAGCGGTTGTGCCCAACGCGCAGGTCCGGGCAGTCAACAAGGCAACCGCCATTGAGTATTCCACGATTTCCACCAGCGATGGCCAATTTGCCTTCCAGGATCTTCCTGTGGGCACTTACAAGGTAGTGGTTACGGCGCAGGGGTTTCCCGGCCTCACCGTGGACAATGTGCTGGTAACGCAGGGCGCCATCTACACGCTGCAGGCGACCCTGAGGATATCGCAGCAAGCGACCACGGTGGAGGTGTCTGCCGCCGCGCTGACCCTGGACACCACCTCGGAGACGCAAACAACTCTGGTGACGGGCAGCGATTTGCAGACCTTGCCGCTGAATGGGCGCGACTTCACGCAGTTGATTAGCGTTACGCCGGGATTCGGAGGGTACTCGGCGGGAGGATTTGGATCCTTGAACGGCACACGCGCCAACCAGGTGAATTGGCAGATCGACGGCGTGGATAACAACGACCTCTGGCACAACG
This sequence comes from uncultured Acidobacteriota bacterium, assembly GCA_963735525.1. GTDB lineage: Bacteria > Acidobacteriota > Terriglobia > Acidiferrales > UBA7541 > Acidiferrum. The sequence continues at coordinate 618,424 of CAVTLQ010000012.1, forward strand.
TGCCCGCCGTCAATCAAGGCGGCGTGTCGGGCATCGCGGGCATCGTGCTTCCGATCGATGCGGTGGATCAGTTTTCCGTGCAAACGCAAGCGGCTCCGGAGTCGGGCCGCAATCCAGGCGGTACGGTGGATTTGGCGCTGAAGTCGGGCGGCAATGACTTCCATGGCACAGCTTATTATTACGTCCGCAATGAAGCCTTCGCTGCAGCAAGCCCGTTCGTCACCAGCAAGGGAGAAAATCGAAATTACAACTATGGATTTTCGGTGGGCGGGCCTTTCATAAAAGACCGGCTCTTTTTCTTCACCACCTTCGAGAAGCAGCGGTTCACGATCGGTTTGCCGGGATTAGGAACCGAACCCTCCGCGGCATACCAAGCGGAAGCGCTGGCGGAATTGTCCAAATTCGGTGTTGCGGAAAACCCCGTTAGCGCCAACCTGCTTGCCAACCTCTGGCCAGGCTATGCCTTAAATGGGCCCGCATCGCCAAATAACTACTCCAGCCCGGATCCGGAATACGGTTACAGTTACAACGGGCTGGCGAAATTGGACTTCAAGATCAACGACAGGAACACCATCTCCTTTCACTATTTCCTCGGTCAGGGAAACCAGGTCGCACCGGTCGGAGGGTCCGCGCTGGCTGAGGCCGCTTCGGAGATCAAGTATTACTATGAGGTTGCTCCGATCCACGTTTCGAACTACGCGGCTTCCTGGAACTCCACTTGGTCCCCTAAACTGTCGAACCAATTGCTGGCCGGCGTGAACTATTTCCGTCAAATCTTCAGCGACTTCAACACCAACTTCGATTTGGCCAGCTATGGGCTCAACCTCTACAACGGTTTCAACCTTGCGGGTGCGCCAAACATTCAGATTACGGGGTTTGATGAGATCGGCCTGACCCCGCCGGAAGGACGCGAAGACATCACCGGACATCTCACCGACGTCGCCTCGTATACGGTGGGCAAACATCAGTTTCGTTTCGGCGGTGAGTTCCGTAGAGCTCAGTTGGAAGAGTTTTACCATCGGCATGCTCTTGCCAACATGGTTTTTGACGGTTCGCAGGGCCCGTGGGCGAGCGACACAAGCGTCTCCAGCAACGTTCTGGCGCTGGCCGATTTCCTGGCCGGCGACGTGAGCCGTGCCAGCGTCGCCGTTGGCAACCCCACTCGCCTGGTCTTCGTCAAGACCTTTGCCCTGTACGCACAAGACGCTTGGCAGGTTAGCCGTAAATTGACCTTCAACTACGGCTTGCGCTGGGACTATGAGGGCCCGCTCGGGGACGACCAGAAAGATTTGTCTGTCTTTATCCCCAGTAAGGGCGGCCTGGTATTCCAGGGAGCCGGGATTTCCAGCGTGTATCCCAAGGACTTTCGCAACTTCTCACCTCGCCTGGGATTTGCGTACAAAGTTGGCGAGAGGGGCGATCTCGTCGTTCGCGGCGGCTTCGGCGTGTACTTCGATACGCCGAACTTGAATCCCTTCCTGGACAACCGCCCGGCAAACGGTGCACCCAACGGTCTCGAAGGGAATCCCGCGGGGCCTTCTCCGGTACAAACCATTCCCGCCAACAGCTTCACCCTCGCGGCTGGTGTGCCGGTCTTCAATCCCACGACCACGCCGTGCGCCACGGGTAACGGTTGCGGGCAGGTTTTCAACATCTTCTCGGTCAGCCAGGACTTCCGCACGCCCTACAACTACAACTACAACCTCAACATTGAGAAGACCTTGGGCAAAGCGCTTCTCTTACAGGTCGGTTATGTAGGCAGCGCTGCGCATCGCTTGATGACCACGCAGGACATCAACCAACCGCCTCCGGGCATATATGCAACCCCTGCGGCGATGCAAGCCGCTCGGCCGTATTTCGCGCAGTTCCCGGACTTCGGGGTTATCAACCAGATCGAAACCAACGGCAACTCCAACTACAACTCTCTTCAAGCGGTCCTGAAGATCCGTGAATGGCATCGCTTCACCAGCCAATTCACGTACACCTGGGCGCATGGCCTCGACGACATGACGCAGTACCGCGGCACGCTCCCGCAGAATAGCTTCGACCTTAAAGCGGACTACGGCAACATGGACTACGATACCCGCCACAACTTCACCGGCGTCCTGAACTACGATCTCCCGAACGCTCCGCGGTGGAAACCCTTGCTAAACGGGTGGGAACTGAGCAGTTTGGTGTCGCTCCACACCGGGCAGCCCTTCACGGTGTTTTCATCGGCTGACACGACGGGTACCGACGAAGGCGAGCAGCGCGCGAACCAGATCGGCGATCCATTCGCCGGTGTGTCGCACGCCTTCAACAAGAGCGGCGTAACGTGGATCAATCCTGCGGCTTTTGTGAATCCCGCTCCCGGAACATTCGGAACCAGCCCGCGGAACGGCTACTACGGGCCGGGCTACGCTTCCACGGATTTCTCCGTCGTTAAGAATACGAAAATCACGGAACGCATCGGCACACAGTTCCGCATCGAAATGTTTAACCTCTTCAACCGTATCAACCTGGCGCCGCCAAGCAGCACCGTCGGCAGCGGACTCGGCATCGCTGCCGATACTATCGGCGACTACAACGGCGCTCCCGGTATTGGGCCTGGTGAAGCCTTCAACCTGCAGCTCGCGCTTAAGATTATTTTTTGACCCCCAACCTTCCTCCGGTGCGCGATGCGGAATTCTCGCGTCGCGCATCCGGTGGAAGCAATTTACAATTGCCCGCCTCCGCAAACGAATCTGAGTTGATCTTGGGAGTTCCCGCATGACCACTCGACGCGCATTTCTGACGCAAGTAGGCCAGGCCGGCGGGTTCGGCGCCGCTTACGTCATGATGCAGTCGCTGGGGTTGCTGGCCATTCGCGCATCGAAAGCAAGCAGGGTTGCGCTACCGGAGAATTCCGGCAAAGGCAAAAGCGTCGTGATTCTTGGCGCGGGCATCGCCGGAATGGTGGCGGCCTGGGAGCTCAAGAAAGCCGGCTACAATTGCACCATTCTGGAGGCTCGCAATCGCGCGGGCGGCCGCAACTGGACCATCCGCAACGGCACGCGCGTGGAAATGACCGACGGCACGACCGAAACGTGCCAGTTCGCCGAGGGCCACTACTTCAACGCAGGCCCGGCGCGCTTGCCTTCGCAGCATCAAACCATCCTGGGTTACTGCCGCGAGTTTGGCGTTCCGCTCGAAGTGGAAGTCAATAGCTCGCGCAGCTCGCTCTTGCAAAGCGATACGCTCAACGGTGGAAAAGCAGTGGAGCAGCGCCAGGTGATGAACGACACACGCGGGCACGTCGCCGAACTCCTCGCCAAGTGCATCAACAAACCGGCGCTCGACGAAGATCTGACGAAAGAAGACAAAGAGCGCATGCTCGAGTTTCTGCGCAAGTACGGCGATCTCTCTCCCGATAACCTTTACAAAGGGTCCGCTCGGTCGGGCTACAAGACATACCCAGGCGCGGCCGACCAGGTGGGAGTGGTTCGCGACCCGCTGGACATGCACGCGCTGCTGAACGCCAATCTCTGGGAAGGCATGCTCTTTGAAGAAATGCACGACATGCAGGCCACCATGTTCCAGCCCGTTGGCGGAATGGATCGGATTCCCGCCGCATTCGAAACGCGTCTCGATGGCGTGATCCGGTTCGAAACCGCCGTCGAGCAGATTCGCAAGACGCCCAAGGGAGTCCGCGTCGGCTTCCGCGACCGCAAGACCGGCGCCGCGGGCGCCATCGAGGCCGACTGTTGTATCTGCGCGCTGCCTCTCTCCATCCTTAAGACCATCGATGCCGACTTCTCTCCCGATTTCCAGAATGCCGTCGACGGCGCCAAATACGATTCCGCTTATAAGATTGCCTGGGAATCGCGCCGCTTCTGGGAGCAAGACTACTCGATCTACGGTGGCATCTCCTTCTCGAAGCAAACTGTCAACGTGATTTGGTACCCGAGTGCCAACCTTTTTTCCCAGAAGGGCGTGGTCATCGCCGGATACGGCGTGGAGAATGAAACCGGGTTCGGGAAATTGGATTTTGCGGAAAAACTCGCAGCCTCACGCCAAGCCGTCGAGCATCTTCACCCCGGATGCTCGAAGGAACTGACCAACCCGGTTTACGTTTCCTGGGGCCATATCCCTTACAATCTGGGCTCGTGGATCACTCATTTCGGCCAGAAGCAGGCCCTTCCGGGTTACGCACGCCTGCTCGAGCCGGATGGTTCTATCTACATGGCCGGCGATCATGTCACTCACTTGGTGGGATGGCAGGAAGGCGCGGCGCTCTCCGCGCATCGCGTGATCTCGAAGATCGACCAAGCCTTCGGCGGAAAGCCGGCGCAAGCCGCGTGAACTCGCTCATCGTAAGCGCCTGATCCTACTTGCTAGGCACTGTAGTTCGCCACGACTCGTGCCACTTTTCCAATCGCTGACAGCTCCATGAACTCTCCCGTGCGCGTGCCCTTTTGATTGGTGTAGTAGAGCACCACGCTGTTTATGCCCCAGAGCACGTCCTCAAGGCGAAAGTGGAGTTCCGGGTAGGCGTCTAGCCCTCGACGAAAGTAAGCCCTCAAGTTTGCCTTGCCGACCACCTTGCCATCCGAGGTCCCCAACAGCTGTGCGGCAACGGGCGAAGTCAACTCGACGGCATCCTCATAGTGGGTCATGATCAAGTCCAGATCATGAGCGTTCCAAGCGGCAACCCAATGGTTGGCCAGATTCCAAGCCGCGTCTCTCGTCACACGCGTTGTCATGGATTGATGCTACCTCGGGCAGACGGGCGCCGCAATGAACGGCGTTCCGAAACACAAAAGGCCAGCCTGATCGCGTCCATCGCTTCGCGATGGCATGACAACTGAAGCCCGCGACTGGAGTACAATTCGCGGAATTGGAGCGGCTGGGCCCGCCCGACGGATCGGAGCCGGCTCGTCTCGATTTGAGGCGATCGTGTCCTGCGATCCTGTCCCCGCAAGGAGCCCGATGGTGTGTTTTCGTCCAACGCGGCGGGATGCGGGTTCTCGCATAGCCCGCATTGCAGTGTGCACGCTCTGCGTTCTTTTGGGTTCCGCAGCGAACGCGCAACTGGTCCAGCGCCTGTGCACCGTCACCGTCAGCGTCCGGGCTCCGGATGGATCGCCCTTCGACATGCAAGCGACCGTCAATCTGTACTACTTCGCGAGCGGTTCCGCGCTGTACACCGCGACGGCCAGGGGCGGACAAGTCACTTTTATAAACCTTGCGCCCGCACGATACTCGATTGAGGTCACTGCTCCCGGCTATCAAACGATAACGCAGCCCATTGATCTTCAGGTGGGTGGCGAGAGCGCCCAAGTCTCCATCGACCTAACGCCCCAATCCGTCGCTCACGCTTCGTCCTCTTCCGCCGTACCGGTTCTCGCACCCAAGGCACAAAAAGAACTGACGAAAGTTCTGGAGGACCTCCGCACCAACCACAACGAGGACGCGCTAAGACGCCTGGAGAAAGTTTCCCGGATCGCGCCGTCCTATCCGGATGTGAATTATCTGTGGGGCGCGTACTACGCGCAAATCCAGGATCGGGCGCACGCCAAGGAATATTGGCAGAAAACCTTGCAGGAGGATCCGCGGCATGTTTTCGCGCTCGCCGCTCTCTCTCAAGTGGCCATCGACGCCGGAGATCTCCCAACAGCCATCGGTTACCTGGAGCGCGCGGTTGACGCTCAGCCGTCGTCCTGGTTTTACCGGCAGCGGCTTGCGGCGGCCTACATGCAGCATCAGGAAGCGGACAAGGCCGAGAAATGCGCGATCCGCGCGACCGAGCTTGGCAAAGAACACGCCGCCGATTCGCAATTAATTCTCGCGCAGATCTCCGCCAAGCGGAACGATCACGAGCAGGCCATCAAATATCTCGAAGCTTTTCTCGCGGCTGCTCCGGCGTCGCCCAGGGCTGCGCAAGTTCGCCAATGGATCGCCGGCTTGCAGAAGCCGGCCGCAGCTGCAGGCTACAGGATCCGGCTCGCCGGCTGACGTTCCGGCCATATCCTCTCCCCCGGCGGCCGGAGACGCTCTCTTGCGCGCCGCCGATCTCATGCCGCCGCCCAAATGGCTCCCTGCCGACGTGGATGACAGCATGCCTCCGGTGGAAGCCGGCGTCGCGTGTCCCTTGGACAAAATTCAGCAGGAAGCCGGGAAGCGCGTCCGTGAATTTATCAGCGCCGTCAATCGCATCAGTGCAACGGAATACCTCGACAACGAAGTGATCGACGACTCCGGACTTCCCAAGCGACACGAATCGCGCCGCTACAACTACGTCGTTGCCGTCTCGCGGACCGCCCATGAATCGTTCAACGTCGAGGAGTATAGAAACGGGTTCGTCGAGGTCGATGATTTTCCCGAGCATGTCGCTTCTCTGGGGCTGCCCGCCATGGTGCTGGTGTTTGATCCCGCTTTCCGCGATGACTACGAAATGTCTTGCGAGGGTCTCAGCAGGAGCCACGCCGGATCGAGTGGATTTACATGGCAGGTCCATTTTCGGCAAAAGGCAGACAAGCCCGCGCGCATCCGCGGTTACCGGATTGGAGGGGCTGCGTATCCGCTTTCGCTTCGCGGGCGCGCATGGATCGCCACCGACACGTTTCAGGTCGCGAGCCTAGAGACCGACATCGTTGCCCCAATACCCGCGATACGGCTCAAAGTTGAGCACGACCTCATCGAATACGCGCCGGTGAAGTTCAGCAAGAAGAGCCAAGAGCTATGGCTGCCCGCCAGTGCCGAGTTGTTCCTAGATTTTCACGGCCACCGGATGCACCGGCGCCACTACTTCCGCAACTACGTGCTGTTCTCGGTGGACGAGACACAGAAAATTTCGGATCCGAAGGCCGCGCTCGAATCGAATAGCCCCGACTCTCCGCAGTAAGCGCGGCCACGGAGTGGGGCGACCCGGCGCCGCCTTTACGGTGCCAAGCCCACCGACAACGTGCCCTTTGGAGCGAGGCCCCGACCTAAGCGCGCAAGGCACCCAGAAAGAAAAAAAAGGCCGGCCTGATTCAATCAGACCGGCCTTTCGCAATTTAATCCCGGCGACGACCTACGTTCCCACACAGTTACCCGTGCAGTATCATCGGCCCTGCGAGGCTTAACTTCCGTGTTCGGGATGGGAACGGGTGTGACCCTCGCGGTTTGATCACCGGAAACTTGAAAGCAGAGTTCAGAGGTTAGAGATTAGAGGTTAGAAATAACCCGGACCTCTTCAGCTGAACTTTGCTAGAACTTTTTGCCGCGCGATTGTCCGTCGCGCGGCCGACAACAGAATCAGATGGGCGATGCTGGAGGCGAAGTGTACTAACTTCTGGCCTCTAGCTTCTAACATCTGACTTTTGGCTGGCATTACAAGTTCGACCCGAAGTCGAACGCACTGTGCAAACAAATGGCATGTTTCTTTGCTCTTTCCCATGACAACTCTTACGAGTTGCCCCAAAGACGGTTTGGGAAAGTTTTATGATTAAGCCGAACGGGCGATTAGTACTGGTCAGCTTCACGCATTACTGCGCTTCTACCTCCAGCCTATCAAAGTCGTAGTCTTCGACTGCCCTTCTTATCCGCCGAAGCGGATTGGGAGAACTTATCTTAGGGCGAGCTTCATGCTTAGATGCATTCAGCATTTATCTCTTCCAGACTTCGCTACCGAGCGGTGCCGCTGGCGCGACAGCTCGTACACAAGAGGTCTGTTCATCCCGGTCCTCTCGTACTAGGGACAACTCCCTGCAATTCTCCTGCGCCCACACCAGATAGGGACCGAACTGTCTCGCGACGTTCTGAACCCAGCTCACGTACCGCTTTAATAGGCGAACAGCCTAACCCTTGGGACCTTCTACAGCCCCAGGATGCGATGAGCCGACATCGAGGTGCCAAACCTAAGCGTCGATGTGAACTCTTGGCTTAGATCAGCCTGTTATCCCCGGCGTACCTTTTATCCGTTGAGCGATGGCCCTTCCACGCGGGACCACCGGATCACTAGATCCAACTTTCGTTCCTGCTCGACTTGTAAGTCTCACAGTCAAACCGGCTTATGCTCTTGCACTCCACAGCGGGTTTCCAATCCGCTTGAGCCGATCTTTGAGCGCCTCCGTTACAATTTAGGAGGCGACCGCCCCAGTCAAACTACCCGTCTGGCCGTGTCTCCCCACCCGTCGCGGGTGGTAGGTTAGAACGACAGATCGGTCAGGGTAGTATTTCACTGTTGCCTCCACCTCAGCCGAAACCAAGGTTTCACAGGCTCCTACCTATGCTACGCAGATCGATCCGTTATTCATGGCCAGAGTGCAGTTAAGGTGCACGGGGTCTTTCCGTCTAGATGCGGGCATCCGGCGTCTTCACCGGAACCACAAATTCGCCGAGCCGCTCGCCAAGACAGTCGATCTATCATTCCACCATTCGTGCAGGTCGGAACTTACCCGACAAGGAATTTCGCTACCTTAGGACCGTTATAGTTACGGCCGCCGTTCACCGGGGCTTCAGTTCAAGCCTTCGCCCTTGCGGGCTGAGCCCTTGCTTTAACCTTCCGGCACCGGGCAGGTGTCACCCCCTATACGTCGTATTCGACTTTGCAGAGAGCTGTGTTTTTGTTAAACAGTTGCAGATCGCGATTCGCTGCGACCGCTTCGGGCTATAAACCCTAGTGCGGCGCCCCTTCTCCCGAAGTTACGGGGCTAATGTGCCTAGTTCCTGAGCGAGCGTTCTCTCGAGCGCCTGTGGATATTCACCTCGTCTACCTGTGTCGGTTTGTGGTACGGGCACCTGGATGACTCCTTAGAGGTTTTTCCTGGCAGCGTGAAATCGGAAACTTGTCGGCCATACGGCCACGTGCCCAGTCTCACCGTTGAATGACCCCACGGATTTTCCTGTGGGATCCGGCTTTCACTGGTCAACCACCGCATCCATCGGGTGGATTCCCTATCCTTCTGCGTCACCCCATCGTCAAACGTCACCAGGCGGGGCAGGAATATTGACCTGCTGTCCATCAGTTACGCCTTTCGGCCTCACCTTAGGACCCGCCTAACCCTGAGCGGATTAACCTTCCTCAGGAAACCTTAGACTTTCGGCGACACGAGTTCTCATCGTGTTTATCGCTACTTATGCCGGCAGGGTCTCTTGTGTAGTGTTCAGTAGTCCTCTCGGTCTACCTTCAGACTCCACGCAATGCTCCCCTACCAAATTCAGAGGTTCGATGTCAGAAATTAGATGTTAGAAGGAATTACCGCCAGACTTGGATCAACTTTGTCAGCATTTTACCGACTTCAGCAACTTGCCCCGCCCACTTCACATGTTCTTCCTTTGCGATGTAGCCGAGATCGACCGCCAAGTCGAGAATTACGCTGACTTCGTTACACGAACCGAGCGCGATCACCAGAAACCTCTTGAACTCTTCCGCCGATCGCTTTCGGCCGTATCCTTCGGCAATATTCATGGGTACGGAAACCGCCGCACGTCGCAGCTGAGACCCAAGCTCCCTGCGCTCAAACACAGGAAAATCTCTTGTTCTCTTGTGAATCTCCAGCGCCAGTTGATAGCTCATCTGGTACGCCTTCAAATCACGATAGCTGGTGATGCGCGCTAACTTCTCATCGCCCATCGTTTTTCTTTCTAACTTCTAACCTCTCACAACGAACCTCTGAAATTTCGCAGCTTCGGTCATGTGCTTGAGCCCCGTTGGATTGTTGGTGCATATCCGCTTGACCAGTGAGCTGTTACGCTTTCTTTAAAGGATGGCTGCTTCTAAGCCAACCTCCTGGCTGTCCGAGCGAATACACTTCCTTTCCCACTTAGCACATAGTTAGGGACCTTAGCTGGCGATCTGGGCTGTTTCCCTTTTGACCACGGAGCTTATCCCCCGTAGTCTCACTCCCGCGCAGTTGTCCACGGCATTCGTAGTTTGATTGGATTTGATAGCCTGAGTTGGCCTCTAGTCCATTCAGAGCTCTACCACCGTGGCAATTCACGCAAGGCTGTCCCTAAAGACATTTCGGGGAGAACGAGCTATCACGGAATTTGATTAGCCTTTCACCCCTACCCTCAGCTCATCAGAGCGATTTTCAACTCACACCTGTTCGGACCTCCAGTCGCGGTTAAGCGACCTTCATCCTGGCCAAGGGTAGATCATCCCGCTTCGCGTCTATTCCAACGTACTAATCGCCCTATTCGGACTCGGTTTCCCTACGGCTCGCTTGCGCTTAACCTTGCACGTTAGAATAACTAGCCGGCTCATTAAGCAAGAGGCACGCCGTCAGGCTTTCACGGACCGAAGTCCGTGCATGGCCCTCCGACTGCTTGTAAGCATACGGTTTCAGGTTCTATTTCACTCCCCTCGCAGGGGTGCTTTTCGCCTTTCCC
>CAVTLQ010000013.1:0-504583 GCA_963735525.1 uncultured Acidobacteriota bacterium
ACATGCTTGCACGGCGGCTTCGCCGAGCGTGGCGTCGCCTGCGAGAAGCAACCGCGGTAGGCAATCCTTCATCACCGCGGCCAGTTCGGCGGGCGCCTGCCGCGAATAAAGCGGCACGACGATGACGCCCTCGGCCATCAGCGCGAGATCGATGGCCACCCAGCGAATCGAGTTGGCGGCGAGAAGGACGCACCGATCACCTGGCAGAAGGCCAGAGCGCCGCAGACTTATTCTCGCGTGCTGCACCTGACCAAGCAGCTCCGCGCCTGTTACGCTAACGAACTGCTCGCCGCGGATTTCGCGGAGAACCACGCGGTTCGCGCTGCGCTGCAGTTGAGCCCAAATATCTTCGAGAAAATTAGGCATGGGTTCAGAGGCCAGGCGTCCAAAATACTCGCGCCATCGGAGATGCGACCGGCGCGTTCATCGCGCTGCGGATCCCGCGACGGAATGTTGTGCCGCTTCGGAGGGCGCGTCGTAGCGCTCGACGAGCTCAAGCAACGTCTTGCTAAGCGGCGGCAAGTAGTCTTCCCACGAGAGGATGCCGGAGCGCAGCGGAAACTCAGGGTAGGTACGGCGAATGGCGTCTTCGAGAATCGTACCCATGCTGGCCATGACCTTAAGGTTGCGGACAACAGTGCGCGCGATGCCTTCGCGAACGGAATCAGCCTCGGCGACAAGATTCTCCATGATTTGAAGGAGCTTCGGCTCCAAGTCGGGATCTTCGACGGTCAGGAAGAGATGTTCGTGCCCTCGCTCGCGCATGAGATTGCGAATGCGTTCGTCCATGGTGACGCCGGCGGAGGCCACCAGACTGGGCATGCTGGTGACGATGCCGTGATAACGCGAGGAAACCATGTACGAAGCGCAGCGCAGGATCGATACGAGCTGGAACATGTCGTAATCGTCGGAAGTGAAGATCGGCGCGCCGGGAAGAAATTCGGCCATCGCACGGCAAGCCACGGCGTCGAGACGCTCCATGGCGACGAGAATGGGGAATACGCGATGGCGCTGTTGGAAGGCGGCGGCTGCCTTGCCGAAGCCGGAGATGTAGTGGCGGTACTTCCGTTCGACTTCCGAACCGGATTCGTGGAAGTAGACGCTGCGGTATTGGCTGTCTTTGTAGGCACCGGTGGTGAGGCGCGCGATGTATTTCGCGAGCGACGCTTTCACCGGCCAGACAAAGGGATGAATCGGGCAGAGCACGAGCACCGGCGTCTTTTCGTCCCAGCCCGCTTCGCGAAGCGTTTTGCGCGCGTAATCCGGCGGACGCGGCTCGAAGGTCCAGGCGGTATCGGTGCCGAGTTCGGTGGGAATGCCGAGCTTGCGGAGGAGCGTTTGTGATTCGAGGTTGCGCGTGATCACGAGCGAATCATGGACATATCGGGCGCACATGTCTTCGATCAGGCGATCCATGTGGCCGGCTTCACCACCATAGGCGAGCGACAGCTTGTTCTCGGCGGAGGCGAGGCCGAGAGATCCGATCATCATGGTGGTGAGGGCGTTCGCGAATTTGCTCTTGAACATCGAGCCTTCGCAGGCGATCACGCCGTGACTTTGCCGAACCTCGCGAAAAAGGAAGGGCGGAAAGGCATTGGGGAGATAGACCTGGCGAGTGCCGTCAAAATACCCCCGCGTGCGGTCGAAGTCGAAGGTGGAGACGGTGAAGTCCACGTTGCCTGCACCCAGAACATGGCGCACCTGGCGAAGCATTTCCTGGACGCGGACGTCGGAGCCTGTGTTGCGGGTCCCGTTGTAGCCGGCAAAGTACAGGCGAAGCTGCTCGCCGGGAGTCCAGCGGCGGCCCAAACCAAACATCCAGGCGAAGCGCCGGATCTCGATGAGCGCGCTCATCCATGCGACGAGGAGAAAGTCGGTCATGCGTGGGCGCTCCCGGCGATGATCGAGTGTCCCGCCGCGGGCGCGGAGGAAGGCCAGGGTTTCGCTGGATAGTGGAACTTGTTCGCGCGGCTGAATTTCAGCAGGGGATAGGAATAGGTGGAAAACTTGGCGGGAGCCTCACCAAGCTCGGCCACAACGCGCGAATTGTCGAAGACGGTATTCCAGTCGAGATAGGGCCAGAAAACTTTCAGGAGCGAGGCGCCGTGGCCAATCGCACCGCTGCCATGGGCAAGGCGATCGACGGTCGCCGAGAACGGCTTCCCGAAGAAAGGCAAAAATGTCGGGCGGCGCCATCCGCCGGCGGCGGCGAGGGCGCTGGTGATTTCGCGATAGGTCTGCGAGCCTTGGCCCGAAGACAAATGATAGATCCCGTGAGCGGGTTGCTCTTTCTGATGAAGGGTCACGATGGCTTTGCCGACGTAGTTGGCCGGCACGATGTCGATTTTATCGTCAGGACGCAGCGGAAGAACAGGGAGCCGTGCGAGAACATCAAAAGCCTGGACCATGTCGAACTGCGACGTTTCCGGACGCCGGCTATCGCCCATGACGATGGCGGGGCGAAAAATGGTGCGCGGCACGTCGGGCAAGAGCTGGCCTGCCATATGCTCGCAGAACTTCTTTGTGCGGGCGTAGGGGTCGTAGTCGGAGCGGGACCAGTCGATCGCCGCGTCTTCGCTCACCACCTCGCTGTGCCGTTTGCCGGCAACCGCTACCGTGGACACATGCGAATAGCGCACCAGGCCATTGCGATTCTGCGCGCGCCGCGCCAGCTGAATAACTTCCAGGGTGCCGCGAAGATTGACGTTGAGGCATTGCTTTTCCGATTTGCGGTTCAGCGAAGCAGCGCAGTGAATGAGCGAGTGCGTCGTGTCCACCACAGTGTGGTAGTCGTCGTCGGATAGGCCCAGGTGGTCGTTGGTAAGCTCGCCGCGAAAGATGCGGATGCGCGCATTGAGGTATTCGAGAAACTCGGGAAACGCGAAGTGCAGTTGCAGCGACTGCCAAAGGCGCTCGCGGGCTTCCTGATCGGACTTAGCGCGGACCAGCAGATTCAGGGGCTCCCGGTGCTCGGTCAGCAGACCGGCGGCGAGGTAGCTGCCGAGATAGCCGGTTGAGCCGGTTAAGAAGATCGCCATAGTGGGTCGGGCGGCGGCGCAGGGTTGGGGGCTGCGGACACACGCGCGGCTTGAGCGGACCAATCAAGCTCGCGGGGCGTACGCGACTCGAGCGGGCGTCCCTCCATCAACGGATAGCACCAGCGCCGCAGCGCCGGAATGTGAATGTTAATCCAGTAGTTCCACCAGTCAATCGACTCGGGATCGAACTCAAAGAGCAAACGCTCGTCGGGCGGGAGCGCGGCGGAGAGCAGGCGCGCGTTCTCGCACTGGAAGACGTGCTCGTTGTGAAGAATAAATGGTTCGTATAGCTCGATAAGCTTTTCGGCACGGCCGAGGTCGCGCTCCTGCTTCGCGAGCGGGGGCTTCTTCATGTGCAGGGTCACGGCGGCGCGGTTGATGCTGGAGACGACGGCCTTTTGCATGGGGATCGAGAGCCGCTCGTAGCGCTGCTTGGACACCGGGATGGTCTCGAATTTCAGCTTGAGCCAGTGCTCGAGGCCCGGCTGCCTGCGGTAGTGCTTGCGATGTGCCAGGCCGGTAAGCTCGATGCTGCGGCCCATGTTAACTGGATTGATGGCCGAGGTCGCGAGCTGATACATCCGCGCGTTGCGGCGCGCGATCACCGCGGCGGCGATCAGCGTCATGCCGCGGCACACCATATCCACCGGGATGACATCCAGGCACTTGCGTTCGTTCGTGGGGAGCTGGCGAAAATTTGTGCCCAGTAAGTAGGAAAGCGGGCCGGAGGTGTTGATGCCCTCATTCCAGCCGGCAAACGGAGAGCGCGTGGAGCTTTCGACGATCGAAGGTCGCACCACCGCAATGGCCATCTGCCGTCCATGCCGCGCCAAGAGGGACTCGCCGAGGCTCTTGGTGAACGTATAAGTGTTGGGCCAGCCGAGATGCTGCGCGCGGCGCATACCCGCGCGTACCAGCCGGTTGCGCGACCACCGGACCCGATTGCGCTTCAAAACACCGTCAAGCTCCGCCGCGGGCACGGACGACTCGTCTCCGCCGCGGCCCAGCGCCTGACGGCGAAGCGCCCGGGTCAGTTCCGGGCTCTCCGAACGCTCTTCAATGCGGCGAATCATCTCCCGCAGCGATTCAATTTCTCGCTCGGCATCGAAATCCGGGTCACGCGCCGGATTGTAGTTGTCGAGGAGTTCTTCGCCGACGCGGCCGTCTCGCATGCCCACGACGTAGCAGGTGGAAAGATGCATAAGGCCGGCGTGATCACACTTACCGAGGAAGTCGAGCAGATGACGAGCTGAATCCACGTTGGATGCCAGCGCTTCGCGAAGATCGGGATTGAAATCGGTAAGACCCGCGCTGTTGACGATCAGGTCGAGCGACTTCGTCAGGCGCGCTTGCGCCGCCTCATTCAGACCGAGGCCCCGCTGGCTCACGTCGCCTTCTACCACCTCGACTTTTTCCTTCAAGAAGGCGCCGAGATGGCGGCCGTAGCGTTCCTGAAGCCCGTCGAACGTCGGCGATTCTTCGACGATTTTCTCGAACCGGCGCTGCCCGGAGGTAGTGCGATTGCGGCGGATCAGCAAGGTGATTTTGCCGATATTGGAAACGTTCTCGAGGAGGTCGACGAGCCAAACCTTGCCGATAAAGCCGGTCACGCCAATCAGCAGGATGTGGCGATTCGCCAGCGTCTCGCGAACGGAAAGCCGCCCAACGCGTGGCGCTTCGCCAAACGCTGCAACGCTTCGGCCGGCGGGTGGCGCCGGGCGCGCTGCGGTCTGCACGGCAGATTCGAGGCGTGACGCCTTGTCCGTCCACCCCAACTGGCGGAGCAACTTATCTCTGGGGATACGGCCGTCGATCGAGCCACTGGTGAGCCAGGCAAACGGTCCGCGCGGGCGCACCACCGGATCCAGCAGCCGGCCGGTCGCGTGCCCCTCGCGAAACTCCATGCGATTGGAGATGAACGAGTCGATGCCGAAATGGTTCGCCAACGGTCGAAGGATGTGGTCGAGCAGTTGCCCTACCAGAACGATTCGCTCGCCGCTCCGGACGGCTTCAAGGAGCTTTTCAGCGGCTTCGCTGCGAAGTTGGGGCTTCAGAACGTATTGAAAGTATTCTTCGCCCAAGAGATCGAGCCGGTCTTGGCTGACGCCACGCAGCAGGGTGTGCAGGAATCGCGTGGCGAAGGTGCGGCTGGCGGCGTAAGCAAACGGCCGCGACACCGCCATTCCAGCCATGCCTGCCCGGCGCGCCCAGCGCTCCGCAAAGCTCTGCGCGTTCCATGTGAAAAACCCCACCGGGCGCAAGGCTCCCAGTTCGAGCAGCGAGCCTTCCACGCGCCAGTAGGTTGCGTTTCGCGACACCCCTCCCGGAGGCGCGCTGTTCGACTTCGATGGCGAGTTGGATGGGAGGTCCGTCATGGCAACCCGTGATTATTCAACGGAGAACCGCAACGCGTAAATCTCCAAAGCCGCGCAATCGGTATTGTGGCGCACCCCTGAGCCTGAAATAACCTGGGACGATTTCGCAGCCGAAACCCGCCTCCACACTGTCGTGTGGCACCCGGCCGAAGCGGGTCGTCAGCTACTTGGGAAAGTGCAAAAGTAGCATTCTCAGCGGGTTCCCGCAAGCGAGCGCCTGGGGCCAAGGTGCGGATTCGTTCACGCCGGGGCCCGGGTGGGTTTAGCGCCGGCCAGCAAAGCCAGTTCGCGCCATTTCCAGTGGCAGTCCACGTCCACAAAGCCGATCTGCCGCAGCCAGGCTAACTGCACCTCGAAATCGAGCAATTTGTTCGAGGGGTCTTCCGTTTCCGGGGTGACCCCCATTGTCTCTAGGAACTGGCCGTGCAACGACGCGCTGGGTGAAGCGACATGCTCGAGATTTAGAAACACGCCGCCGGGTTTCAGTAGGGTGAAAATCTCGCCGTAGAGATTCCGCTTCCGATCGTGAGACACGTGATGGATCGCGAAGCTGGAAATGACCGCGTCAAAGGAGCCCAGCGCCGGAAGCGGACGGGCCAGATCGTGCTCGGTGATCGTAACGCCTGGCTCATCGCCAAACTTCCCGCGCAGAACCTCGAGCATGGTCGGCGAAAAATCCAGCGCTAAGCATTGCGCGAACGGGTAGATGGACTTCACGAGGCCGAGCAAGCGTCCGCCACCGGCCCCGATATCCAGGAATCGGCCGATTCGGCGAGGCAAGAACTCCAGGAGGGCTGCTTCACCTTCACGACGATGAGGGATCGAGTCCGCGCGCTCCAGATACTCCTTGGCATGCTGCGCGCAAGACCACAGGTTGATATCAGCGGGTCCCGGCGGCGTCACGACGCTAGACACCCCAACCGTAGCGCTCGGCGTGTTCCAATGTGCGTTGCATCTCTTCCCGGAGCATCTCGATGAAAACCGACGCGCCGACGATGCGCCCGCCGGGTCCCGCGAGATCGGACGTGCGATAGCCGCCGCCAAGAACGCGCAGAACGGATTGTTCGACCCAATCGGCTTCCAGCGAGAGTCCGAAGGCGTCGCGCAGCATCATCGTAGCGCTCAGGATGGCGCCGATCGGATTCGCCGAGTCCGTCCCGGCAAGCGACGGCGCCGAGCCGTGGATCGGCTCGAACAGCGGCGCGCCCGATCCGAAGCTGGCTGAGGGGATCACCCCGATCGAGCCCACCAGAGCGGCGGCGGCGTCGCTGAGAATGTCGCCAAACATATTGGTTGTGAGGATCACGTCGAACTGCGACGGCCGCAGGGTAAGCTGCATCGCGGCGTTGTCGACGTACATGTGTTCCAGGCGGACCCCGGGGTAGGCCGTGCCGACCGAAGTTACCGTGCGGCGCCACAACTGCGAGCTGGCCAGAACGTTGGCCTTGTCCACCGAGCAGACCCGCCGCGAGCGACTCTCCGCGCGCGTGAACGCAAACGTAGTGATGCGCTCAATCTCCGGCGTGGAATAAGATTCCGTATCGAACGCGCGCTCGACACCGTTCTCGACCGTCGTTCCGCGCTCGCCAAAATACATGCCGCCCGCGAGCTCGCGCACGATTTCGATATCCAGATCGCCCAATCGCTCGGGCTTGAGCGGCGAAATCCAGCGCAGCGGCTCCAAAAGCTTTACCGGGCGAACGTTCACGTAGAGGCCCAGCCCCTGGCGCAGCGCCAGCAGACCGCTCTCCGGACGCTTCCCGACCGGCAGGGCATCCCATTTCGGCCCTCCGACCGCGCCGAGAAAGACCGCGTCGGCTTTGCGGCAACCATCCAGAGTCGCATTCGGAAGCGGCGTACCGGCGGCATCGATGGCCGCGCCGCCGATGGGCAACTCCTCAAACTCAAACTGATGGTTGAATTCGTGGCCGGCTTCGCGGAGCACAAGCGCAGCGGCACGCGTGACTTCCGGGCCGATTCCGTCCCCCGGCAGCAGGACAATGGTCTTCTTCATCGCAAACCCCGGTCAGAAAAATCGTAACACGTCGTCGAAAAATCCCGCGGCAAACTCGCTCCTCAGTGTGTGCATGGCCACCGCTGCTCGCGGGAGCGACAACCAGGGCGAGCCGATCAAGCTGCGGACGGCGCTCCAGAAGCGACCGCCGTGGCTCCGCGGCGCATCACTTCGTGCGCGATCGCCACCAGGTCGCGCTGGCGCACCTGCTTGGACTGATCGGCGAGCGCGGTTACGCGACGGTAGCATTCCGCGAGGTCGGCATCGCTCGGTTCGTAGCCGAGATCGCGCAAGCTCATGCGCAGCGCATTGCGTCCGGAATGTTTGCCCAGCACCAGCGAGCGCGAAGGCACCCCGACCGCTTGCGGCGAAATAATCTCGTAGGTCAGCGGATTCTTGATGATTCCGTCCTGGTGGATGCCGGCTTCATGCGCAAAGGCGTTGGCGCCCACGACGGCCTTGTTCGGCGCCACCTGCGCGCCCGTGATTTCCGTCAGCATGCGGCTCGTGGCGAACAGCTCTTCCAGACGCACTCCCGTGGTGACACCAAAGGAGTCCTTGCGCACCGCCAGCGCCACGACCACTTCCTCCAGCGAAGCGTTGCCCGCTCGCTCGCCGATTCCATTGATCGTGCATTCGATCTGCCGCACTCCTGCGCGTATGGCAGCCAGCGAGTTCGCTACCGCCAGCCCCAGATCATCGTGGCAATGCGCGCTCAGCGTAATTCCCGCCGGGTCGCCCAGGTATTCACGCACCTGGCGGAACATCGCGCCGTACTCTTCCGGCACGGCGTAGCCCACCGTGTCCGGCAAATTCAGCGTCGTCGCGCCGGCATCCACCGCTACCCGGCACACCTGACACAAAAACTCGATATCCGTGCGCCCGGCGTCCTCCGCTGAAAATTCCACTTCGCCCACGTGCTGCCGGCCGAAGCGGATCATCGAGCCGATGGCTTCCAGCGCCTGTTCGCGCGTCATGTTCAGCTTTACGCGAAGGTGCAGGTCAGAAGTCGCCAGAAAAATGTGCAAGCGGGAGGCTGCGGCGGGCTCCAGGGCCTCGATCGCCGCGCTTACGTCTTCCTTTTTGGCGCGAGCGAGAGCCGCGATCGGAACATTGCGTACTTCCTTCGCCACCATGCGCACGGCTTCGAGGTCGCCACGCGAGGCAATGGGGAAGCCCGCTTCGATGACGTCCACGCCGAGAACGGCGAGCTGTCGCGCCAGGCGGATCTTCTCCGCGGTATTCATCGAGAAGCCGGGCGATTGCTCGCCATCGCGCAACGTGGTGTCGAAGATACGTACGGCATCCATAGGAGTCTCCCCACCTTAGTAACGCAGACCGGCGGCCCGCCAGTCAAATTTATCTTTATTCTGCTTTTGATAATACTACCTTATACTGCCCCGGGGGGGGGGGAACCACGTGGATCTGGGCGAACTACAGGTATTTCTGATGGTTGCGAAGGAAGGCAGCTTCTCGCGCGCGGCCGAACGGCTGTACCGGACGCAACCGGCCATCAGCCTTGGCATCCGCAAGCTGGAGGACTCCCTGGGCCAGCCGCTGTTCGTTCGCGGTTCCCGGCCCGTGCGTCTGACCGACGCAGGCACGCTCCTCAAGGAATACGCCGAGCGGCTTTTGAACCTGCGCGACGAGGTCAAGAAAGGGCTAACGGAGCTGGAAGGGCTGCAGCGCGGCGAGCTGTCCCTGGGCGTAAATGAAAGCTCCATTCATGCGCTGCTGCCGGCGCTTGCGAGCTTTCGCCAGGCGCACCCCGGCGTCCAGGTTCGCGTGCATCGCATGTTCTCCAGGGACATTCCCCACGAAGTGCTGAACTACCGATTAGATGTCGGCGCGGTTTCCTACGTGCCGCGAGAACCACAACTGCAAGCCACTGAGATTCTGAAGGATGAACTGACGCTCGTCGTTCCCCTCAAGCATCCGCTGACTAAGCGCCGCGAAGTCGACGTCGCCGACCTGGGCAATGAAATTTTCGTCGGGCACATCGTCGAATCGCCTTTCCGGAGGCGCGTCATCGAGCTCTTCGCGCGACACCGCACGGTCTTGAACATGCCCATCGAGATGCCGACGATCGAAAGCATCAAGCGGTTCGTGCAGATGGGCATGGGCGTGGCCATCGTGCCGCGCATGTGCGTGCAGTGGGAGATCGAACATGGCTGGATGAAGGAAATCAAGGTGCGGCAGTTGAGCATGCCGCGTCACGTTTATCTTGTCTCGCGCCGCGGCGCCCGGCTTCCGCACGCAGCGGCGGAACTCATGCGTATCCTGAAGGGAGAATAGAATCCAGACTCGCCAGACTTGCGACGCGAAGCGCGAATTGTCTGACGTATCTAGCGTCGGACAGTGAAGAAGGGCGGGCCCGGGAAGGGCCCGTCCCGCAGGTCACGCTTGCGCTGGAGTCTTGGCGCTTCGCTTTATCGCCATAGATCGAAGTCAACCATCAGCCCCTGCTTTTCCAGGCACATGGAACGCGCGACTAACCGAACGCCATCGGACTGCAAGGCGAGTCCGCTCGGAGTCGCCTCGCAATTCTGTTGCGTGGCCATTGCCAGGACCGAAGCAACCGGCCCGATCTTATCCTCGGGTCGCACGAGCACGGATACCACGCTCCTCGAAGCTTTCACCGCAGTGACGGATTCGATGGATACGGTGTAGCGTCCCGGAGGAAGAATGGTAGTCCCAAAGCGCGTGCCCTCGGTAAGAGTGAACGTGCCCTTCATAAGTTCCTGGGCCATCGCCGGCCCTGCGGCCCCGCAGACCAGCAGCATTGCCGACAGCAGCATTCTCTTGACCGAGGAACCGCAAAGCAGTGTTTTGTAAGTTCTTGTCATTTCGTACCTTCCTTTAGATTAGTTTTGACAAACGGGCAGGCTTCGCCCGTAAGCGTCAATTACTTCCTGTTTCAGACCGCGGTCAGAGGATCGATCCAGTTGGTGACCAAATGAGGTTAGCGAAAGAACTTCGGGGTTCTTGTCCTAACTTGTTTACGTAACGAACACGCAGTCTACACAAGTAATCTTGCAGACGCATTCCGAACTTGTCCAATTCAAAGAATGCACAAGCATCATGGAACAATTTGATGTTCACGCGTTGCGTGGCAGAACGCGGAGTCGTGCGGTGGCAGAACAACTTTGCACTCAAGCCGACCGGAACCCTGCACGCGCTCGATGACGCTGCCCGCCTAACCGATTCCGCCCTTCCTGAGATAGGATAAGACGCTCTGGGGTCACCGGAGACTAAGGGGAATCCCGCAAAGGACACGATGACGAGCGGCCTGGCTATTCTGGCGATCGGTTTTTTGTTGGGGATGCGCCACGCCACGGACCCCGACCACGTGATCGCTGTTTCGACCATCGTCAGCCGCGAGCGCTCCATCGTGAAGGCCGGACTCATCGGCATTCTCTGGGGCGTAGGGCATACCCTCACGATCCTCATCGTTGGAGCGGGAATAATTCTTTTCGGCCTCGCCATCCCCACGCGCGTGGGCCTCACGATGGAGTTTTCCGTGGGACTCATGCTGATCTTGCTGGGCGTGTTGAATCTCACCGGGGCCATGAAGTGGATGAGCGAAAAGTTTTCGCCGGCACACCCGCAAACAACCGGCAACCACGCGCATATCCACGAGCACGGCTCACAAGTGCACCTGCACTGGCACTCCCACGGCCGCGAAAAAGAACACCACGGCGAAAGCCTTACGCCGCCCGCTTGGATGGGCGGCTCTTCCTCACGGCTCGGGTTGTTTCACACTTTGCGGCCCCTGTTGGTGGGACTCGTGCATGGTTTGGCAGGCTCGGCGGCGGTGGCGTTGCTGGTGCTCAGCACCATACGCGAGCCCAAGTGGGCGGTGCTGTACCTGCTGATTTTTGGAGTGGGCACAATCGCCGGGATGATGCTCATCACCGGCGCGATTGCGGTCCCCTTCTCGTTTGTGGGCTACAAATTTGCGTGGTTGAATCGGAGCTTGGTCACCGGCTCAGGGCTCTTGAGCTTAGGATTCGGCTTGTTTGTTTGCTACCAAATTGGGTTCGTGGACGGTTTGTTCACCGCGCACCCGAACTGGACGCCCAGCTAGGCGGCTAACCGGGGCCATCGCTTTTCCCTGGCAAGCACATCAGCGTGGAAAGCATGGTCGCGCAGTGAATTTCCGCTGAGCTTTTTCGAACGTAGACATCCCCGGCACAGATTTTGAGCGTCCTTCCGGAACGCACGACGCGCGCCCGCGCGATGAGCTCCTCGCCCTCGGCCGGAGCCAGCAAATTCATCTTGTACTCGACCGTGAGCACGGAGGAATCCGCCGGCATCAGCGTATACGCGGCGTAGCCGCAGGCAGAGTCGGCAATCGCTCCCGAAACGCCCGCGTGAAAATAGCTGTGTTGCTGCGTGAGCTGCGGGCGATACGAGACGCGAATTTCCGCGAGGCCGGGTCTAAGGTCGGAGAGCCGCGCGCCCAGATGTTGCATGAGACCTTGGCGTTCGAAACTGTCTCGAACGCGGCGGGCATACTCGGCGTCGGAAGGTTGGAACCCAGGTGTTTGATCCATGCGGGCGAGTATAGCAGCGCAGTGAAATCGGGTGCGCGCTACTCGGGGCACAGAAATGTCTAAGCGCGTTGAGCCAGGGCTTGCTCGACCGAGGGAAACACTGGCAAAAGCTTGAGCAGCCCGGAAACCTGCATCACCGCGTTGCCTTGCTGCGTCAAACCCGCCAGCGCAAGCGTCTTGCCGTGGTTGCGCCGGCTCACGAACAACGATACCAGTGCCCCAACTCCGGCGGAGTCCAGAAACGACAATCCACCCATGTCCAGCACCACGTGCACGGCAGGCTCCGGGCGCAGGGTGGAGATGAAGTCGTGAACCGTTTCGAGGCTTAGTTTGCCACTCAGGCGCATGACCAGGGAGTCGCCGTTGCTGCCGGATTGCCGTTCCATATCAAGCCGAGCTGGTTGCATAAGCGCTAAAGGGTAGCGCAAAAACCCACGCTTGAATATTAATATTCTGTGACAGCCCTCGCCCCCTCGGTTCTCTCGCAAACCGCCAAGACATTTATTACGTACAAGTACTCTTACTGTAGCTATAGTTTTACATGTTGACTATATAACTGAAAGGGCATAAGGTGTCCGGGCGAAAGTTTCCTCCCGAAACTTTACAAATGCCGCTTTTCGGCCAAGGAAGATCGATGGCCCATCCAGCCCCTTTCTCCCTGTTCGCGCGCGATTCGCTTCGCCCTCGCGCCTTTCGCAGCCGGCCCTCGATTGCCGCCGGCCTCTTGGCGTTCCACGCTGCCCTGCTCATCGCCGTTTCCGCAAACGCTCAGGCTCCGCAGCAGCAATATGTCTACGCCTCGGCTCCAGTCGGAAGCGCCTCCGAAGTCGCCGGCTTCTTGAAAAACACAACAGGAAGCTTATCTTCGGTCGCGGGATCGCCTTTTCCCGACTCGCGTGAGGGCGGCTTGGTGGCCATCGATGCACTTGGCCGATTTCTGTTTGTTCTCAATCCTGAGAGCGACGACATCTCCATGTTTGGGATCAACCCGGACGGGAGTCTTACCGAGGTCTCCGGTTCTCCCTTTGCGGCTGCGCCTACAGTGAATCCGGTTGTGACACCATCATTACCGCTCTGCCTGGCGACGGAAACGTCGGGGCAATTCCTCTACGTCGGCTATCGAAACGGAAACTATCCCGACGAGGGCGCCATTATCGAATACCAGATCGATTTCCAGGGGTCGCCGTTAGTTCCCGCCCCAATTTCGATCGTCAGCACGGACATCGCTGCCGTGCCGGTGGGCATGATCACCAGTCCACAAGGCTATCTCTACGCGGCACTGAACTTTGTTCCGGATTCGACGCAAGCCAACCAACTTCAAGGGATATACGCATATTCGATCGATCCTGCGAGTGGTCAACTGACACTCGTGCCTAACGGAGGAAATGCAAATCCCGATGAGCAAACGATTGCCATCGATCGGCAAGGACGCTTTCTCTTTGATGGCTGGGGTGATCTCGCCGCAGGCTATGTCGAAGGGGCACCGATTTTGTCGGATGGCAGGGCGGTGCCGTCGCCGTCCGCGCCCGCGGTGATGAGCCGCTCGGGCAGTTTTCCATCTGCCATGCTGGTCGAGAGCAGCGGCCAGTTCTTGTACGTTCAAGAAGGCGGCAACGTCTCTACGTACTCGATTGATCAGACGACGGGTGCCTTGTCGCCGGCGCCGATTCCAGCCACCACACTTTCTTTTCGCAATGGCACCGCCGCGGCCGACCCGATGGGTCCCTACATTTATTCCCTGCAAGACGGCTTGCTTCACGCCTTCCAGGTCGGAGTCCCCAATCCCGGCGACCTTTCCGAGCTTCCCAACTCGCCATATTCGATCGCATCAGGCGGCGGACAGGGCGGACTGGCGATCTCTGGGCCGCCCGTTCAAGCCGTCACCGGCCTCGCGGCGGCGCTGGCTCCGCTGGCCGAAGATTTCGGAGAGATAACCCTCGGTCAATCGAGCGGCACGCAGGTGATCCGGCTGACCAATACCGGAGGAGAGGTATTTGAGGTCACTTCAGCCTCGGTGACCGGAGCCGACAAAGGTGAGTTCGTCGCTACTCCCAATTGCCCTATCCCGCTTCAACCGCTCGGCTCTTGCACCATTGGCATCGTTTTCACGCCAAGCGCCGTTGGCGCGCAGCAAGCGGTTTTAATAGTCACGGACCCCGCGGGTTCCCAGTACGCGCAACTCACCGGCACCGGCGTCGCGCCACAGCCGGCGGTTACGCTCGTGCCTGGGAGCCTGACATTCCCCACCACGGCCCAAGGATCGACAAGTTCAGCGCAAACGGTGACGCTCACCAATTCGGGCGCGGCGCCCCTGCATATTTCGTCGATCTCCCCCTCTGGCGCGAATTTCAGCGACTTCACGATTGGTTCAAACAACTGCGGCGGCACCACTCCCGTCAACGCGAGTTGTACCCTGAGCGTGGTGTTCTCGCCGCTTGGCGACGGATTGCGCAGCGCTTCGATCATTATCAATGACGATGCTCCGGGTTCCCCCCAATCCGTCCAACTTAATGGCACGGGCTCTGGACCGCCTGTGGCGAGATCCGCGGTAACGCTCGCACCGGCGCTCCTCTCTTTCGGAATTCTCACGCAAGGCGCGACCAGCGCTCCTCAGAGCGTTACAGTCACTAGCTCTGGCGCTGCTGCGCTGCACATTTCTTCGGTTGCCCTTACCGGTGCGAATCCCACCGACTTCGTCGTGACGAATGGATGTACTCAGGCCTCCTACCCCACAGGCCTTACCTGCACCATCGGTCTGGCGTTTTCACCATCCGCAACCGGCCAGCGCACCGCAACGCTTACCATCACCAACGACGCGCCAAACTCGCCGCAAACCGTCGCCCTCAGCGGCAGCGCGAACTCTGCCGCTTTCACGCTGATGTCCGGCGCCGGTGGCCTCACACTCACCGTCACTGCCGGGCAAACCGCCACCTACAATCTGCAACTCGTCCCCGGCCCAGGCTTCACGGGTAGCGTTTCCTTCGCTTGCACCGGGGCGCCCGCAACCTCGACCTGCACGACTGCGCCTTCTCCGCTCACTGTTACCGGCGGAGCTCCCGTCCCGTTCACCGTCAGCGTCACAACCACCGCAACCGGTACGCTGGCTCCGCTGTGGACGCCGCCGCGCTTGCCACCATTCGTGAGATTGCGCGACCTGCAGACGCTTATCCTGTGTGCGATTCTCCTGATCATTTGGTGGATGCGCTTGGCTGGCAGGACACCGCGGTCCACGGCACCGGGGAGGCAGCCACTCCTCGGCGGCGCACTCGCCGCGCTTGCGTCAGTGGCTCTTTTTGCTGGAGCAGGGTGCGGCGGCGGGACATCAGCGGCGCAAAGTGTGCAAGTGCCTGTCCCTCAAGCCGTTGCGCCGTCGCAAACCACGTCGATCCTCACCGTGACGCCCGCCGCGAACAATGCGAACGGCACACCCCTGACTAACCTTCCGCCGATTCAGCTCAAGCTCATCGTGAACTGACGCGCGATGCGCTGTCGGCTACCCGCCTCCGTGCCCACTAGGGCGCCGCCGTCACCCGGTACACCACGCCCGCGCCGTCGTCGGAAACAAGTAGCGCTCCGTCCGGCGCGACCGTCACTCCTACCGGCCGTCCGTTGACATTGCCCTTTGTCGGATCGGGCACCAGCCCTGTCAAGAACGGCTGCGGGTCGCCGGACGGCTTGCCGTTCTTAAACGGCACGAACGCAACCTGATAGCCCGCGCGCGTCGACCGATTCCACGAGCCATGCTCCGCAATGAACGCTCCGCCGCGATAGCTCTCGGGGAACTGCTTGCCGGTGTAGAACACAAACTGCAGCGGCGCACGGTGCGCACCCAGGAGCACGTCGGGAACGATGGCCCTCGCCACCAGTTCGGGCTTCTGCGGGTTCACGCGCGGGTCGACATTGTCGCCGATGTAGCTGTAAGGCCAGCCGTAAAATCCGCCGTCCTTTACTGAAGTGAAGTAGTCGGGCGGCAGGTCGTCGCCAAGTCCATCGCGCTCGTTGACGCTGGCGTACAGTTGGCCGCTGGTGGGCTCCAACGCGATCCCCACCGGGTTGCGCAAACCGGTTGCGTAGAGGCGCGCGTTCTTGCCGTCGGGATCGCAGATGGTGATCGCCGCGCGGCGGGAATTGCTCTCGATGTCGATGTTCGACTGCGAGCCGACGCTGACGAAAAGATGTTTGCCGTCCGCGCTGAACACCAGAGCCCGCGTCGTGTGACCGCCGCGCGGCAGATCCATCAGCTTTTCCCCGTCGTCGAGCCGCTTCGAAGTTTTTGCGTCGTACTTGAAACGCAGAACCGCGTTTGTGTCGCCCACGTACACGTAGTCCTCGTGAAACACGATCCCAAACGGTTGATCCAGTCCCTCGTCCCACACAATGCGCTGCTGCGCTCCGCCGGTGTGCTGCGGATCGCGGAGGATATAGATCTTTCCGCCGTGCGTGTCGGCCAGAAAAATATCCCCGTTGGGCGCCACGGTAAGCCAGCGCGGCTCATCAAAGTCCGTGGCAAAAACATTTACGCGAAAGCCCGCCGGCACAGTTGGCAGAAAACCCTTCGGCGGTTTTGTCTCCTCCGGTGGATTTCCGGCCGATTTCGTGGCAAACGGCGCCGGGAGTTGGGGCTTCTTTCCATTGGTAACTTGAGCCGGCAGGATCGACGGAAGAAAAAGAAGGATTCCAACCACAAAACCCCTTCGAATCCGCGCAGACATAGTTGTCTCCTCAGCGACTGGCATCAACAAGCTCTCCTAGGATGCCTCAACACAGTGTTCCGTTTCTACATTCACAAAAGCGACGACCCCACTTGCCGGCGCGCTGCGTTTCGCCGGTATGACGCGTGGTCTGTTAGTGGCTAGATGACGACATCGGGTTTCGGAGTAGACCCCGCCTATGTAAAGTTAAAGAGTACCTCCGGCCGGGGTGGCCGGAGCATTCAAGCCGACTACAAAGCGAGGGATGATGAGAATTGTCGCGAGTCTCGTGTGTTTACTTTTCCTTTCGTTGGGTGCCGCTGCCGCTTCGGGCGCCCACAGCAACGCCGCATCCAAGCCGGTCACCGTGGATATTAAGAACGGCGAGGGGCAAAGCATCGGAACTGCGATCCTCTCCGAAGCGCCGCATGGCGTAAAGATCAAAATCGACATCAAGAACCTGCCACCGGGTGAGCATTCGCTGCACATTCACCAAGTCGCGAAGTGCGAAGCGCCCGATTTCAAGTCCGCCGGACCCCACTTTGGAGCCGCGCACGCCGAGCACGGCGCGCTGGCGGCTGGCGACATTCCTGATTTTTCCCTGATTGTGGCGGCCGATGGCACGGCCCATGCAACCGTGGTTGCCCCCAACGTCACCTTAGGTACCGACGATCACTCGGTTTTCAGCAATGGTGGAACCGCCATTGTCATTCACGCAGTCTCGGCTGGGGCTTCCAGCGGTGCACCGCCACGCATCGCCTGCGGCGTAATCGCCAAGCCCCAATAACACCCAAACCCAACAACAATTGAGTTCAGCGCTCTTGCCCGGGCGGATTGTTTACCTTGAGTCTCTCCACCGGAACCACAGGGCCGCGACTTTAGGTCGCGGCCCTGGTTTATTGCCCGGGTTCTTCAAACTCTAATCGTTTGCTTGTACCGAAGCGAAGCCGCTTGGCATCCAACGCTACGGTCGTTACGTACATCATCTTAGTGGCTGCTTGTAGGGAGATGCACCCGTGCGTAGTCCCTTCATCGGTAGAGGCATCGCAATCGTCATCATCGTGGGTTTCTTTGCATGGACCGCCGTTCGATCCATCGGCGCCAAGCCCAGCGAACCAAAATTTCCGTTTCCGAAGCCGGCCGTGGACGCTCCTCTGGCTGCCACCAAGAGCCAAGACACCGCTGTTCTGGCCGGCGGATGCTTCTGGGGAATCCAAGCGGTATTCGAACATCTGAAGGGCGTGAATTCCGTCGCCGCGGGCTACTCTGGCGGCCACGTCGAATCACCCGGCTACGAAATGGTCAGCAGCGGCTTGACCGGCCACGCCGAATCCGTGAGCATCGCGTTCGACCCGTCGCAAATCTCCTACGGCCAAATCTTGATGGTGTACTTTTCCGTTGCCCACGATCCCACGCAATTGAACCGCCAAGGACCCGATAGCGGCTCGCAATATCGCTCGGCGATTTTCTATTCGAGCGACGAACAGAAGCGCATCGCGATCGCGTATGTCGCGCAGCTCGACGCGGCCCAGGTGTATCCGAGGCGAATCGTCACGCAAATCGCTCCGTTCAAGGCTTTCTACCGCGCCGAGGAATATCACCAGGACTACCTGAAGAGCCACACCAACGAACCCTACATCGTCTACAACGATCTCCCGAAACTCACGAACCTCAAAAAAGATTTCCCCGAGCTGTACCGCGAATACTAGCCAGCCGGAATTTTGCCGTGCCTCTGCGAGCTTGGCTTCGCCCGCTCCCGTGTGCGCTCAGTCCGGGTCCGGCCGCTCGCTAACCGCTTTGCCGCTGGAATGAGACAAGGAAGCTTTCGCGCCACCTGCGCCTTCACCTCGAAGCAAAGCATCCAGGCCGGAGTATGCGTAAATCGTGGGAGCATGGTTCTGCATCAGACCGCCGGTGTCCGCGGTCGGGCCGTAGTTGCTGTGGATGTCGCGCCCCAACATGCGCAGCATAGCCATCTGCTGGCCCCGATGGTGAGACGTATGCGTCAAGCGGCGCGTCATCACCCAAGCTCGCGAGCGCTTCACATCGAAGAACGTCGTGTCTCCCTCCCACCAGCTCTCCTCCTTGGCGCGCAGGGCAGCGAGCCGCTTTCCACTGTCTTCGGCATAGCGCTTCACGAATTCCAAGCGCGATTCCTGCGCCGGCAAGGGCGGCGCACCGACGTCGATGCCCAGCATGGTGCGAAACCAAAGATCCTCGCTCACACACTGGTGCACCATCTGTTCCCGTACGCTCCGCCCGCGAGGATCGCCCTGCCGCGGACGAAAAGGCAGGTCTTCGTCCTTGAACTCGCTCCAAACGCTAACGACCTTGACTCGCTCTGTTTCGCAGGTCTCAACGAGAAATTCGTATTTCATGGCAGCCGTCCTGAGAAAATTTTCGCGCGTATCTTCCATCCTGTCCAGGCTACGTTTAGCCCAATCAGGTCGCGGCCCTGCGAATCACTCATTTTTTAACAATTGCCCGGTTGACTTCATCCGTTGCTGAGAGTATCTACGGGTTTACGCCCATCCACGCCTCGGCCGCGCCCGGGCTGGCGAGTATGAGCGCACATCCACCGATTCGAGGAGGTATGTATGTCCAATGCCGTAAACCCTATCCCGAAGGGCTATCATTCGATCACACCGCAACTTACATGCCGTGACGCCGCCCGCGCCATCGATTTTTACAAAAGCGTCCTGGGCGCCACAGAGATCATGCGCATGCCGGGCCCCGACGGAAAAGTGATGCATGCCGAGCTGCAGATTGGCGATTCCAGGCTTATGGTCAACGATGAGTTTCCCGGAATGGCAGTGGCGCCGAACTCCCCCGCCGTCCACTCGAGTTCCTTGTTCATTTACACCGAGGATGTCGATGCCGTCTTTGACCGCGCCGTCGAGGCCGGGGCCCGCGTGGATATGGCGCTCGACAACATGTTCTGGGGCGATCGCTACGGCAAGTTCACCGATCCCTTCGGACACCAGTGGGGCGTCGCGACCCACGTGGAAGACGTCACCCCGGAAGAAATGCAGCGTCGCTCCGAAGAAATGACCAAGCAGATGGCCAAGGCCGCCGGGCAGTCCAACTAGCACTCACCGCGGCCTGATAGACAACGATGCCCCGCTCCGGAATCTCCGGAACGGGGCATTTTCTTGGCGCTGCAACTAACCGATCGATGCAACCTAGGCGTCCTACCGCTCAATCCGAAACGTGTAGCAACCCGCCGTTGTGCTGTTCACCTGAATGTAGTCGATCTCTTGCCGCTCCAGCAACCGCTCGATGACCGGCTCGAACTTCAAACTTGAAAGAAATCGGACCCGGCGAAGGTGCTCCCGCGACGGACGATTTTGGCGACTGTGCCAAATCCGTCCTTTCGGCCAGTAGATGCGCGTCACGGCCAGCGCTAGCCTGGAGGCCTAACGCGTAAGAACATGCCTTCTCGCGCAACATTCGCTCGCTTCCAAAGGGCCGGCGGCTCCCCGCGCCGGCCTCCGTATCTTGTTGAAAGAACCGCAAGCTTCCTCTGCATTCTGTCGACCGCCTGGAGCCTCGCCGGCTGCACAGGCACCGCGGGGTCGCCCGGATCAATTTCCAACAATCCGCCCGCAGCGGCCACC
This sequence comes from uncultured Acidobacteriota bacterium, assembly GCA_963735525.1. Taxonomy (GTDB): domain Bacteria; phylum Acidobacteriota; class Terriglobia; order Acidiferrales; family UBA7541; genus Acidiferrum. The sequence goes on from CAVTLQ010000013.1 coordinate 20,292, forward strand.
GTGGCGGTCAGCGTGACTCCTAGTTCTGCCTCTGTCCAGACCGGCGGCACCCAGCAGTTTTCCGCCAACGTCACGGGAACGACTAACACCGGCGTGACCTGGTCGGCCACCGGCGGCACAATCTCTTCCTCTGGACTCTTCACCGCCGGGACGACCGCGGGCACTTACGCCGTCACCGCCACAAGCATGGCGGACACTTCGAAGTCCGCGCAAGTTCCCGTGACGCTCACCGCCCCTGCCGCTCCGGTGCCTGCCGGAACCGCAACGTCCATCACCAAAGACGGCATCACCTGGACCTTCAGCCAAGCGGTCCCCGTCGGACAGTTTGTGAACGGCGATTACTACGTTGTCGGCCCGGTCAACATCACCGCCGTCGATCCCATTCCCACCACATCCTCACCTTTTCTGAACGGATCGGTCGTGGACCTGCCAACCGCGAACGGCAAGAGCGGCTTCGATTCCAGGCTCAATGACGGAACCGATGAATCGTGGTGGTTCGATGCCACGTTGCGCTCGTATCCTCCGATCGCGCTGAAGCCAGGGGACTCGCTCGTGTCTTCCATCAGCCTGGCGCAAATTCATTCGGTCCCGGAGGTGATGCGGGCCACGGACATGAGCGCGAGCCCAGTGGCAAGTGTCTCCGTGCTCACCGTTTTGGCCGCAGCGCCCTCCGCTGACGCCTTCCGCCCGTCATACTGCGACCGCACGCAAACGATCTACCATGCCAACTCTTTGCAGCGGAATCTGCTGCCTTCTCTCGCGCCGCCGAATCCTTCGGGTACACCGCCGCTCGCGCAGTTCGAGACTTGGTATCGCCAGCCCTGGATCGATACGAACGCGTTTCTCTTCGACGCGCCGGCCAACTATATGCCCAGTTACGGCCAGCACATTGCTTTCGCCGATTCCTACGCGTCGCTGCTATTGATGCTGAATTTCCCGGCCGACCAAAAGGTGAATCTCACCAACTATTTCGTACAATACGGCATCGACTTGTACGGCTGCGTGCAGGCAGGTTATGGATGGCCGGCGTTTGGCGGGCATCGCAGCGGCAGAAAGCTGCCGATTATTTTCGCGGGAATCCTGCTGAACAACGACGGCATGAAGAACGTCTCTGCCAACTATCCGAATAAATTCGGCGAAGACATGCAAACGCTCTACATCAAGAATCTCCCTCCCGTAGGAACGTATCTGCAGGCCTGGCAAGGCGCCACCGTGATTTACGGAGGACATTACGGCGTGAACGCGGACGGCTCGATTGTCAGCGCCGGTCTATACGGTCCTTATGAACAACTGCAGCCATCTGCTTGGCCGCTGATCAGTCCCACCGAACAACTCGGCGAAGCCTATCGAAGGTGCTGCACTTCAGTCTCCTGGGTGGGCGAGGCACTCACCATCCACATCCTTCAGGCCGAGAGTGTGTGGAACTATCCGCCCTTCTTTGACTACGTCGATCGCTGGATGACCGAAGACGACACGCAAGCCGTTGCCGAGATCAAAGCGCAAACCGGCTTCGATTACAGCGCCAATTGGGAGCGGCAGGGCCAGACCGAATATTGGCTGCAAGGCGAATTCCCTCAATACTCGTTCATCGACGACATGTGGAAAGCCTACCGCTAGCAGGCACATGCTCGATGATGCTATCGAGCTCATTGCTGCTTGAAAGATCCCCTCGAACACACTCTATCCATCTACCCCGTGCCTAGCATTGCGAAATCGCTGACATACCTGTATCATTGAAGTTGATCAATGTTGATTAAGCTGAATCAATCGCCATCGGAAGGCTATGAGAAAAACAGTACATCGGATGCCGATCACTAAAGCACGGATCAACCTGGGCCAAGTCGCGCGACGGGCGCATGTAAACAGGGAGTATTTCATCCTTGAAAAGGACGGTATTCCCATCGCCGGCGTCCTGAGCGCCGACGAACTTGAAGACTATCTCGAACTTCAAGAACCCGGCCTGAAGGCGCAAATCCAGAAGAGCAGCGAGGAATACCGTCGCGGCAAGGGGCGTCACGCGGCTCAGTTCTTGGCAGAACTGCGCCGAACCAAGAGCAAATCCAAGAAGTGAGTAGCGAGAATGGCGGCTGCGTACCGGGTGGTTAGCACTCCGGCGTTTGAACGCGAATTCCGGAAAACCTCGCGCAGGAAAGTGGACCTCGCCGAGGTCCTTGAAGAACTAATCGCCATCCTCCGCGAAGATCCTCAAAACCGCAGTGGCCGGTACCAAATCAAGAAACTGGCGGGACTCAAATCTGGCGAGGGCGAGTGGCGCATTCGCTGGCGGGAATATCGCCTCCGCTACGACATCTTCGAGAGCGAAGTTGTGTTGCACTCTTTCCGTCACCGCAAGGAAGGGTACTAGCCCTCGCCAACGGTTGACGCGCGGAGGCGGTTCTGGTTTTCTACAACCATGATCTTTCGGTCTCACGTACCGGGCCCGCCATTGTCCGATTTTGTCGAGCTCATGTGGTTTGGCGACGACTACACCGCGCCACACGCTCTCGAGCGCGTGCTGCCCACCGGCGAGATGTCGCTGATCGTCAACCTCCACGAAGACCGCGCGCGCATGTACGACCCCGACGACCTGAGCAAGTGTCAGACGCTCAGCGGCTCAATCGTTGTGGGTGCCTATTCGGAATTCGCGGTCATCGACACCGCGGAGCAGCGCTCCACGATGGGCGCGGTCTTCAAACCGGGTGGGGCGTTTCCGTTCTTCAGGCTGCCCGCCGGCGAGTTGCAAGACACCGATGTTTCGCTCGACGTGTTTTGGGGGGCCGAAGCGGGCTATCTGCGCGAAGGATTACTGGAGGCAAAAACTCCGGAGGCCAAGTTCGCGGTCTTCGAGCGCGCGCTGCTGCGCCGGATCGTCAAACCGCTGGAGCGCCATCCTGCCGTACGTTTCGCCGTGGACAACTTCCAGCGCAGTCCGCACCGCGCGATCTCCGCGGTGACCGATCAGATTGGGCTAAGCGGGCGCCGGTTCATTCAGGTATTCGCCGAGCAAGTCGGGCTGACACCCAAACTTTTTTGCCGCGTCCAGCGTTTCCAGAGGGTGCTGCGCCACATCGGCCGCAGCGAGAGCATCGACTGGACGCAAATCGCTCTGTCCTGCGGATATTTCGACCAGGCTCATTTCATTCACGACTTTCGCGCCTTCTCCGGCATCAATCCCTCGCTCTATCTGGCGCACAAAACGCAATTCCAAAACCACGTCGTTCTCCAGGACTAAGGGTCCTGGTAAAATGAATTTCCAAGGAGCGCAATGAGCACACTTCTATGAGGCACTCCATCGGCACGCACCCCAAGCGAAAAAAGTTGCTGCGATTCCTGGAAAGCGCCGCGCCGGCTTGGGCGGACACCGATCATCCGGAGCTTGCGAATGGTGCCGTGGCGTGGGTCCGCGCCTTGCGGGCGGAAAATGAGCACCGGTTGGGGAAGGCAAAAGAGAAACCCTCGCGTTCTAAGAGCAGAACGCGAGGGCATTTGCAATCCTAACGCTATCTTTCGCTACGGTTTGTCGGCGGGCGCTTTCACTTCTTTGGCGCCGGCCGTCGCAGCTTTGGCCTTGGGGGCGCCGGCGGCCACGATTTGCTTCGGCTGCCAGTAGTCCGACGCCACTTGAGCGACCTCTTCCGGAGGATTGCTCAGCTCGGGCGAAAAATGGAAGAGCGTCGATTCGGTGCCTTCCACAGACTCCGCGCTGATCTGCAAAAACTTCTTGTAGCCTTCTTCTCCCAGAACCTCGAGCATGGTTGGGTTTTTGTCGAAACCTCCCATCGAGCTGCGCAAGCCAGTGACATAGAAAACCGTGCCCTTGCTTCCCTCCACCACCTGGGAAACCAGCACGGTCTGCGAGCTCGCATTTTTTTCGCTCGCTTCCTTGGCGTCCTTCATGAACGCCTCAAACTCCGCCACTTTTCCCGGACGGACGTGCACCGCGGTGGTGCGCAACAGGCGGGACTCGCCAATTAGTTTCGTGTAGGCTGCCGGGTCCGTAGGAGCCTTGCGGCTCAAGTCCCAGCGGCGGCGGCGCAACTCGCTGCGTGAGCTGACCAGGCAGGTCTCCCAATCACGAAGCATTTTTTCGGTGGCTTCTTTGCCGTACGCCTTGCGCAGCGCGGCGGCGAATGCCTCGTTGGCTGTGTCGACGTCCGCGTAATCCTTGCGGTTGCTGACGAAGGTAAACGTATCGCTTTCCCCGTAAACCGCTTCCATGGCCAGCCAGCGGTCGCCGTTGTAGCGCCGGTTAGCATCGGCCATTTTCTTCGCAATTGCGCTGAAATCTGCGGCTTTCTCAGGCTTCACCTTGACGATCAAAACGTCAAGGTAGTCGCCTTGTGCTCGAACTCCGGCAGGTGCCCCAAGGCACACTACTGCCGCCAATGCCCAGATCGCTCTCCTCAACATCGTTTCCTCCTTGTATTCAGACGAACCTATTGCAGACAGACTTTTCCGGGAACTTCAGGAAGGGAATGTACCGCACGGTACACCTGGGTCTTCATGGTGTCAAGCCCGAAGCGAGACGCAATCGCACCGTGATCTATCCGAATAGGGAATCGCTGGCGAGAAATCGGACTGCCGGGCACCGCCAATTTGGTCTTTGCCGAACCTGTTGATCCGGTTCACTCTCCTTTGCAGTCTCGATTCGTCTAACTACTATCGCCACCTATCCGAACGAGGAGGAATTTCCCCATGCCCGAAACAGCACAGCAGTACATCCAGCGAATACTCGGCCACGTCCAGGGACAGGACGCTCTCAAGGTGCAAGCGACGACGGCGAAAAAGCTTGAGCGCTTGGTGAAAGGGGTGCCCGCGTCGAAACTCCGCAAGCGCCCTGCGCCGGACAAATGGTCTGTCGCGGAGATCGTGGCGCATCTCGCCGACACGGAAATCGTCGGTAGTTGGCGGATCCGGGCGATTCTCGGTGCACCCGGAACGCCGATCCAGGCCTTTGACCAGGATGCCTGGGTCCTAGCCGGCCACTACGCCAAACGCGATCCGCGCAAATGCATCGAACAATTCCGCGTCGTGCGCGAAGTAAATCTCGCACTGTTCAAATCGCTCTCGCCGGAACAGTGGAAGCACCACGGCATGCACTCCGAGCGCGGCCAAGAAACCGTCGAACACATCGTGCGCATGTTCGCCGGCCACGACCTCAATCACCTCCAGCAAATCGAGCGCATCCTCGCGCCAAAGAAGTGATTGCCGCTGGGCCGGGCCTAACCCGTGCGCGGAAGCCGGGAGCCGATGTTTTTCGGGAGGGCACGGCTTCAGCCGTGCCGTAGGTGCTGAGCCTCAATCCGGCTTCAGCCGCTGAGGGCGAGCTTGACAGCTTGTGCAAAAAGGCAAAATTGTCATTCTGAGGGCATCCGATAAGGATGCCCGAAGAATCTCAACTTCAACCATTGCAGCCACTTAGTCTGTTTGTACCTTTTGCCAGAAAACCTCAAATGTCTCGTCCAAATCAGTTTTTCCGTAGCCTCTTCAGCCGTGCCAAAAAACGCGGGAAATGTGGCTCTAGCCCTTGAGGCATCAGTCTTTTCCACGGGGCGGATCTATGAGATGGCTTGTCGTTTGCACCGCTGATAAGGTCGCCCGCGCTTCACGCTCGGAAATGAAATGGACTCGGGCGTTTGCGCGTACTACTTTGTGACACATGAGAATCTTCCTGATCGTCTGCTGCTTCGTCGGGATGGTCGTCCCTTACTGGTTTGCGCTTCCATTCTTCCTGATTCACGGCCCCAATTTCCGGCTGTTTGTGGAAGAGATCTTCGCCACACGAGTATCGAGCTTCTTTGCCGCCGACCTGATCATTTCCTCGGTGATCTTTCTGTCTTGGTCTCGTCGTGAAGCCCGCGATAAGAACATCCAGGGATGGTGGCTGGTGCTCGTTTCCAACTTAGTGGTCGGCTTGTCTTTGGCGCTGCCGCTGTACCTGCTCAAGCGCCTCGATGCCGCCCGCTAGCCGCTTGCGTCTTGCTGATTCGTCCCCCAGCATCAGCATTCCCCGCGCTTGGCTATTTTAAGAAGTCGCATTTCGCATTCATGTGGTACAGTGCCGCCGAAGTACATGGAGGTCCGTATGCAAGCAAGTAGCACGGCAACGCGCGAGACGGAACACCCCGATGCGGCGGGGCTGATCCGCCGCTGGTTCGACGAAGTGTGGAACAAAGGAATGTCCGAGACCATCGACGAACTCTTCCCAGAGCATGGAGTCCTGTGGGGCGTCGGCCGGCCGGAAGACTCTTCACAGGGCCCGACAGTGTTCAAAGAATTTTGCCGGAATCTGCGGAGTGCCTGCCCCGACGTAAAGATCCTGCTCGATCAAGTGGTGCAGGAAGGCGACACGGCATTTGCGCGCTGGACCGCAACCATGACGCACACGGGCGACGGCTTAGGGTTCCCTGCCACGAACCGGACCGTGACGATCTGAAGGTGTCCGCGTGCCGCGTGCGCGACGGCAAGATCGTCGAAGGCTGGAACGTGTGGGATCAGATCGGCATGGCCCGGCAATTGGGACTACTGCAGGGCCCCGCCGCCGCGTTGTTCCGTTGAGAAAATTGCGCCCGCCGGACGTTTGCGCCAACGTGCGCGAAGACTGCAAAAAAAACCGACCGCAAACAAAAAGGGCCGCTGATTTCTCAGCGGCCCTTGACACACTCACAAAGTTGTTTGCTCGTTTGACTCGATACGATCTGCCAGAATCCGCCCAAATCCCTGCGGGCTAAGCCCTCAGGGGTCAGTGTAAACCGAACGTGTATCCCTCCGGCCCGTGAGAGCTTGGGGATACATTTGCGTGGCATAGCCCGCACACCATAGCGGGTTGAGCCACGACTACTTTAGAAAGGAGGTGATCCAGCCGCAGGTTCTCCTACGGCTACCTTGTTACGACTTCACCCCAATCATGGGTCATACCTTGGGCGTCTGCCTCCTTGCGGTCAGCGTGACGACTTCTAGTACAACTCACTTTCGTGATGTGACGGGCGGTGTGTACAAGGCCCGGGAACGTATTCACGGCGTCGATCTGATACGCCATTACTAGCGATTCCGGCTTCATGCAGTCGAGTTGCAGACTGCAATCCGAACTGAGCAGAGTTTTTTCCGATTAGCTCCCCCTCGCGGGTTGGCAACGGTTTGTGCCCTGCATTGTAACACGTGTGTAGCCCTGGACATAAAGGCCATGCGGACTTGACGTCATCCCCACCTTCCTCTCCGTTATCCGGAGCAGTCCACGTAGAGTTCCCCCTTGCGGGTGGCAACTACGTGCAGGGGTTGCGCTCGTTGCGGGACTTAACCCAACACCTCACGGCACGAGCTGACGACAGCCATGCAGCGCCTCCACACCTGTCCCTTGCGGGAAGGCCATATTTCTATAGCTAGTCAGGTGCGCTTCGAGCCCAGGTAAGGTTCCTCGCGTAGCGTCGAATTGAACCACATGTTCCACCGCTTGTGCGGGCCCCCGTCAATTCCTTTGAGTTTCAGTCTTGCGACCGTACTCCCCAGGTGCAGGACTTAACGCGTTAGCTCCGGGACGACACCCGAACGGGTGGCACCCCAAGTCCTGATCGTTTAGGGCTAGGACTACCAGGGTATCTAATCCTGTTTGCTCCCCTAGCTTTCGTTCCTCAGCGTCAGTAGTGGTCCAGCGCGCCGCTTTCGCCACGGGTGTTCCTGCAGATATCTACGCATTTCACCGCTACACCTGCAATTCCACGCGCCTCTCCCACACTCAAGCACAGCAGTTTCGGAAGCAGTCTCTGGGTTGAGCCCAGAGATTTCACTCCCGACTTGCCACACCGCCTACGAACCCTTTACACCCAGTAATTCCGAGCAACGCTGGCCCCCCACGTCTTACCGCGGCTGCTGGCACGTAGTTAGCCGGGGCTTCTTATACCCGTACCGTCAGTCCCCTTGCGGGGCATTCGTCCGGGTCGAAAGGGGTTTACACTCCGAAAAGCTTCATCCCCCACGCGGCGTCGCTGCATCAGGCTTTCGCCCATTGTGCAAGATTCCCCACTGCTGCCTCCCGTAGGAGTCTGGACCGTGTCTCAGTTCCAGTGTGGCTGGCCATCCTCTCAGACCAGCTAACGATCAAAGCCTTGGTGAGCCATTACCTCACCAACTAGCTAATCGTGCGCGGGCTCCTCCTCCGACGACTTACGCCTTTGAATCCAAAAACCGAAGTTCTCGGAATGTTATGCGGAATTAGCTCGCCTTTCGGCGAGTTATTCCCCATCGAAGGGCAGATTACCCACGTGTTACGCACCCGTGCGCCGTGCGCCACCTGTATTGCTACAGGCGCGCACTCGACTTGCATGTGTTAAGCACGCCGCCAGCGTTCGCTCTGAGCCAGGATCAAACTCTCGTTTGAAACTGGAAGCTTGGGCGAAAAAAAATGCCCTCCGATTTACATCGGAGAGCCAGCCTGCCCAAGCGAATTATTGTCGCTCGATTTACTCAGACCATTCGGGCTCGAAAAGCCGAATGGTTTCGAACGGATTCTGGCACATCGTATCGATTGTCAAAGAGCAAGACCCTCCTGTCCAGCAGAAAGGCTTCCGAACAACTGAGCGAGTATAGGGAGAAGCACCCAGAATGTCAATACCAGATTAGCGATTTCCACAGCGATCCATCGGCCACTGTTCGCGTTCGGCGACCACCGCGTCGCCGTTGGAGCACTTCAGAGTGTCGTCCACCCCACCCGGGTGCGACGCTACATCTTTTGCACGACCACGTTCAGCGTTGAGCTTTGAACGCTGCCAAGATTCACGTTCGTGGAATCCAGGGTCATGCCGATCTGCCACAGCGTGTGCCCGCCGTTGTCGGCTAGGCTCAGGTTCAGCTGCGCGTTGCCGATCAGGCCCATCATCTGGGGTGTCGCGAAGATCGTGCACGTCGCCTGACCATTCACCAGCGGATAGCTCCCGCTCAGGTTCAACGCCGAGGTCGTCAGCGTGTAATTCAAGCTCCCAACCACCGGGGTGCCGTCCGGATAAACGAAATTCAGCACCAGCATGGGCGCGTTCGCCGCTGCCGGAAGCACTTCGATGGCGGTCACTTTGGCGCGATCGGCGCCTGCCACCGTGTCGAACTCCAGCTGCACGGCGCTGTTCGTCACGGTGATGTCCGCGCCCTTGATCAAGGCTGCATTCGCACCCACTGCCGCAAAGATGTCCACGTTTTGAAAGGTCGGATTGTTCTGCATCAGCACGTTGAACACCCGCGCCCCGGCCGAATCGTCCCCCGAATCAAGCTCCGCAAAATACAGGTTCACGTGATACGCGCCGTTGGTGACCGGGAATGTATAGATGAACGATCCCGAGTCGGGAGCCGTCCGGCCGGTCTGAAACAGAGCTTGATCGGGAGTGCCGCTGACCGGCCCAGTGGTCTTGCTCACCAAGCCGCCGTTGAAGCCGTAGTCGGCCGCCCAGGCCTGTCCCTTGGAATCGGTGTAGGCCGGCCCGCCGCACTTCACGCGGATGGGCTGCTGGGTCTGCGCGGCGGCAGACGCGGACATCAAAAGAATGAATGACAGAACCCCAAAGACTTTCCTCACGAAATCCTCCTCGAACCTGGCTCCAATTAGGGATTTCTAAGTCAAGCGAGGAGAGCCGAGAGGTCAGCTCCGCTTGCACTTCTGGCAGGACAATAGATGGCGTGGCCTGGGCGGACAACTGTCCGGGGGAACAGATTTGGACCAGCCCTGATAGCCAGTACGACAACAACTGGCTCTGACAAAGCCACTGGCAGCGCGTCCAGGCCTCGATTGGGCGCGGAACCTGCAACTACATGCGGGCGGCGACCCGGGCGGCGATGCGCCCGTCCGGACCCCGCAGAATCAGGACGAGGCTATCGGTCAGCGGTACTCCGGCGCTGGGAACCGCGAATTCGTAAGACCATTCGAGCTTTTCGGGCAGATCGTGGGAATGGCCAACCGTGTGAGACATCACCGGATCGACCGAGAAATACTTCGGTTCCATATTGTCGATGGGGCGAAGCTCGACGCCGTGCTTCCAATACAGGTACAGGTGGAGGGTGCTCATGAGGGAGCGCGTGAGATAGGTGCGCGTAACAGCGTGCTCCAGCTGCGTGGAACACGGGTGATCGAAGACGACGAAGGCCAGAATCAGTTGGTCGGGGAAGTGCGTCAGCGTTTCGCTGCCGCGCCGGAAAATAGTCTCAGAATCGTCGTGGTCGATGCGCTTGAGATTGTCGAAGAAATTCGGAGCGGTGACACGGCCGGAAACACGGAAGCACGGACCATCGCCGACGGAGCCATCGGTAATCAGCAGGATGCCGCCGTCGTAGTTCCAGACGGATTTTTCGCGTGCGGGCCGAGGAGAAGCGGCGTCGGGGACGGACGCAAGCAGAATTGCAGCGCCGACGCAGGCCGCTATTCGTGTCCGAAAGCGCAATTTGGGCCACCCCGCCAAGGAGAGTCTAACTCCTTAGCCAGCAGAGGGAAATACTCGCGCGGGGCTACCGCCAGTCCACAGACTCTGTGTGGTAACGGGAGGGCACGACTTTAGTTTACCCAGAGGCACGAAGGGTTGTGCCGTAACTGCTGTGTGGGCAACGGAGGGCACGACTTCAGTCGTGCCGTAACTGCAGCAAAATCAATCCGGCTTTAGCCGCTGAGGGTTCGGAGTTTTCGCGAAGACGGGGTCAGCGCCTTGCTGCTTCGCCAGCACGCGCTCGGCTTGCGCGCGAACGGCTTTGGCTTCGGCGCTGTGCGGACCTTCGGGGTCGAGCCGGAGATAGGCATCCAAGTCGGCCGTGACCGCGGAGAGATCGCTCTGCCCAAGATGGATCTGGGCAAGCAGCAGATACGCCGTGGCAAAATTTGCGTTGTAAAGGACGGCCTGGCGGGCGCTCTTTTCTGCTTCGGGCAGACGCGCCGCGCTGAACAGCACCCAAGCCAGCGTAAAGTGGCCGGTTGCGTTGGCAGGATACACATCGAGGCCGGCGCGGATGGCGTCTTCGGCTTCCGCAAACTGCTTTTGCATGCACAAAGCCACGCCCAGCCCGAACCGCGACGGGGGATAGCGGCCCTTGCTCACCTCGATGGAGGTTTCAAACGCGGCCTGCGCGTCCGGATAGCGATTCAGGTTCAGGTAGGCGAGACCTATTTTGTAGTAGGCCTCGTAGAAATCTGGAAACGCTTTGATGGCCCGCTGAAATTCCGCGATGCTCGCCGCGGATTCTTTTGTGGCGAGCAGATCGGTGCCTTTGTTGAAAGCCTTGCGCGCTTTCTGGGGGATTTGCAATTCGTGGGCGGAAACTTGGTTGGCGACGGGGTCCGACAGCGGCGGAGGGGTTGCGCCAGGCGGCAACTGCGCGACGCACACGAGTGGAGACAGCACAAGGAAAGGCAAGCATGATGAAATCACGCGCAACCAATTCTTCCGTGTTCCACTGCACCTAGGAACCAACTTCTCCCCTGATCCCCAGACTAAAAACTGATTGTGAAAAAAAATCGTACCCGGCGCAAGCGTAATCATCCGATTTTTCCGGCGGCGTGGGTGCCTACGAATCGGCCGGAGCGCTTCGCGCAGTTCAGACCAGCCATTCCTCGTAGGCCGGGCTTGCCCCGCCCGGCGTCAACCCCGGCACACCGCTTGCCGCTCCGCGCCACAAGCGCGCCTCCTCATTTCTTGTAGGGGCGCAGCATGGCTGCGCCCCAGCCCGGCAAGATCGCTCCGCATGTCGCCCCTCCGGTCTTCCCAAGGCAGGGCCACGCGATCCGAGGCTTGCGCGAGTCTCGCGCGAATATCGGGCACGTCGGACATCCCTTCATCGCAACCCAAACAAGAGCTGCGTCACGAATTGCCGGAAGCACGAAGGAGGAAGGTGATGCCGTCAACGGTGTGAAGCGCTTTGCCTTCGCCCTCGGCTTTTACATCGCCTTTTCCGGCGCGCACGGCTTCGATGGCTGTGACGAGCCTGGGCAGCACGGAAGGCTCAGCGACCGGAATATTGTGAGCGCCCAAAACGAGTTTGATTTGCGGCCCGAGCGCGGCGATGCGCTTGACCGAGGCGACGTAGGCATCGAGATCGGTTTCCGGACGGTACAGCCAGATCGGCGCGGGATAGTAGGTGTCGCCGGTGAACAGCAAACCGTTGGCGCGATCGAGCAGGCAGATGGCGTCGGGCGTATGCCCCGGTGTCGAGAGAATTTCCAGCGTGCGGCCGCCGAGATTGATTTTGAAGCCGTCGTGCACGGCCATGGAAATGTGCCACGGTTTGGTCGCATACGTCTGCGCGTTGAAGCCCTTCGGCAAGTCGCCGCAAATCATGTCCGGGCCGAGTTCGGCCTGCGCGTCTTCGCGCGAGCCCTTGGCGCTGGCGCGCGTGAAGGCCGTGTCCATGCCGTAGACGAAATTGAACTGCCAGTTTCCGCCCACGTGATCGTTGTGCGTGTGCGAGTTAAGCACCACGATGGGCCGCGAAGTCAGTCGGGAAACGAGATCGTGAATGTTGCCGATGCCCATCCCGGTGTCGAACAGCACCGCTTGCTTGGTGCCCACGATCAGGTAGGAGATGACCTCTTCAGCCTGGTGCGGCTCGTAGATGGCGTATACGCCCGGCTCGATTTTGTAGACCTCAAACCAAGGCTCGTGGATGAAGACGCGCTCGAGCGATCTGTATTCGTGGCGCGGCAGCGCCTTGCACCAGTCGTCGGGAACGTTGGATTGCGCCTGCGCGCCCGGGGCAACAACAAGCGCGGCACACAGAACCACTGTCGCTCCGAAAATGAGGAGAAGTTTGCGCATGAATCCTGGACTAAAATTTTATCAGGATCCCGGCGCGTAAAACCCGCTCCGTCGCCACCTGTTTCGTCGCAGCAACCCGCACAGGCCGCAGTTGTCACCTAAGCCGTTGCCGCCACGAAAGACACCTTCTGCCTTATCGCGAAGCCCCCAAGTGTCATCCTGAGGCTATCCGGTGAGGATAGCCGAAGGATCTCAACGTAAGTCGTGGCCGCCACGAAAGCGTTCAGGTGCCCGAGGCTACTTCCCCTGAACGAAAATGTTCTTGGGAATGGACATGTGCACGCCCTCGTTGCCATCGACTAACTCGGTGATCGAGAGATCGGCGGCGACGCTCGCGAGCATGTAGGCGTCGTCGCGCGACAGATGCTTTTCCGTCTCCAGGAAGTCAAGCATTTCGCGGACCGCGAGCTTGGTGGCTTCGTTCAAATCCTCGTGCAGCCCCATGGTGATGTAGTGCGTGGGCGTCTCCGCGCGCGGCCACCGCAGGTGCATGTCTTTGCGCACGACGAACTGGAACGTGCCGATCAGCGAAGTTTCCATCGCGGTGATGTCCACTTCGCCGTTGCCCTGCCCGGCGTGGCCGTCACCAACCTCAAACAGCGCACCGGGCGCGTGCACGGGAATGTACAGCGTGGTGCCTGCCACGAGGTCTTTGTTGTCGAGATTACCCGCTTGAATCCACGGCGGATTGCTGCTGAGCCGGCCGGAAGTTTCCGGCGGCGCGTCGCCCATGCTGCCGAAGAAAGGATGCAGCGGAATCTCGATGCCGGGAGCGAAGCGCGCGATCATGCGCTGTTCGTCGAGCGGAATAATTTTCATTTTCGGGTAAGGATAGTCTTCGGGCAGAAAACCGCGGCCAGGCCCGAAACCGTTGTAAGCATAAGGAATCGCCAGCCGAATCTTCTGGATGCGCACTTCCAGCACATCGCCAACTTGCGCGTCTTCAATATAGATCGGCCCGGTGAGAATGTGCCCGCCAGGTCCCTTGTCGGTGACCTGCGTAGTGATATCGCGCAGCGATTGCTCGACGTCGCCAGGCGCGACACCGGCATCTTCCAGCCGCTTCGGGCTCGACGTAATCAACGTCTGGATTTCAACGGTGTCGCCAGATTTGACGCGCAGCACCGGCGGCGTTTTCGCATCGTAATAGCCCCAAGCGACGGTCTTCGGCGTCGGCTTCAGCGTGTACGTCGCCTGGGCGTTCGCTTGTGCCGAGAGAATGCTTGCGGAAAGCAGAAGTCCCAGGCTGGAGAAAACGGCGCGGCGAATCATGAAGCCTCGCAGGGTCCTAATCGAAACTAGGTGCAGCATCGTGCGCCGCCAATCCGAAAAAATCAACTGCTTGGTCTGCGTCACATGACAGGACCAAAACTTGCTGGAAGCTAAAGCTTGAAGTTAGTCGATAGAGCGCGAGCGGAGAGACTCACAGGGGCAGCGTGACGATGCGGTTCTCCCACTCGGCCTCTTCAGTAGCCGCCCACGCCAGAAGCAAGCACTCGATCGCAACCAGAACATCTGTCCTTTGAGAAATAAGAATCAGGCCAGGGCTCCTCTTCGTGCGAAGGAACTCCGCAAAGGCATGCGGCATGGTTTTCCGGTCGTGCGACACCAGCACTCTACCTTCCTCTGCGGCAATTGCCAATACAGCAGTGTCGCTTAGACTCCGCAATCCCGCAGCCGACGCAGTTTTGAAATCGATTGCAGGGTTGCGTCGCAGAACACCTTTGACAATGGATTCGTTCAGGTCCGCGTCAGCCTGAAATCGCAATTTCACTTGCGTGTGGGAGAGTGCCGCGCTTCTTCCAGTTTCTGATGCAGTAGAGGATTGGCTTCACGGCTTCGTTGCGCGAGGCCGGCAAAGTCGGGTTCCTGTGCCCGCAAGTAGTTGTCGACTTCCGCTTGATTCGCCAGATAGTAGGCGATGGCTCCGAAGACCTCTTCCAAGCTCAGAACCGGAAAGGATTGGGCGATGCTTTCGGGAGAAGCGCCGCGCAGAAATGCAAATACAACGGAGTCCAGGGACACGCGTGTGCCCGTGACCCAATAGCCGCCATCTCGGCAATCCACATATTCTTTCGACATAGGAATTCTTCGCTAATTCGTATTCTACCAGACTCTATCCAGTTGCACGCTCGTGAACAGTAAGGAACCCCAATGACGAGTCTCTCATGGATGGGTCATGTCTTCGGGGCGGACGAGGGCGTCGAAGTCTTCGCCGCTGATGACGCCGAGTTTTAGGGCGGCTTCGCGCAGGGTGATGTGCGCGTGGTGGGCGGCTTTTGCGACCATGGCAGCGTTGTCGTAGCCGATTTTGGGGGCTAGGGCGGTGACCAGCATCAGCGAATTCCGGACGTAGTAATCGATCTGTTCGCGGTTTGCCTCGATGCCGCTGATGCAGTGGTCTACGAAGCTGTTGCAGGCGTCGGCGAGCAGCTCCACCGAGTGCAAATAATTGAAAATCATGACCGGCTTGAAGACGTTGAGCTCGAAGTTGCCTTGCGAGCCGGCGAAACCGATGGCGGCGTCGTTGCCCATCACCTGCACGGCGACCATCGTGACAGCTTCGGCCTGCGTGGGATTCACCTTGCCCGGCATAATCGATGATCCGGGCTCGTTTTCTGGCAGCGTGAGCTCGCCGAGTCCGCAGCGCGGGCCGGAAGCGAGCCACCGAATGTCGTTGGCAATTTTCATGAGCGAAGCGGCGAGCGTCTTCAACGCCCCCGAGGCGAAAACGATTTCGTCATGCGCGGAGAGCGCCGCGAACTTGTTCGGATGCGAGCGGAACGGCAGGCCGGTCAGCTCGGCGATTTTACGGGCGCCGCGCTCGGCAAATTCAGGGTGCGCGTTGAGCCCAGTGCCGACAGCGGTGCCCCCGATCGCCAGATCGTAAAGCCCGTCGAGAGCCACGGCGATGCGCGTGCCGTCGCGGTCGAGAAGATTCACCCAGCCGGAAAATTCCTGCCCCAGCGTGAGCGGCGTGGCGTCCTGCAAGTGCGTGCGCCCGATTTTTACGACGCCGGCAAACTCCTTGGCTTTGGCGTCAAGCGCGTCGCGAAGTTTTTTCACCGCGGGCAGCAAGCGGCGCGCGGTTTCCGCGGCGGCAGCGATGTGCATCGCCGTGGGAAACGTGTCGTTGGACGACTGCGACATGTTCACATCGTCATTTGGGTGGATGGGCTTCTTGCTGCCCATTTCGCCGCCCGCGATTTCGATCGCCCGATTCGAGATCACCTCGTTGACGTTCATGTTGGTCTGCGTGCCGCTGCCGGTTTGCCAGATGCGCAAGGGGAAATGATCGTCGAGCTTGCCGGAGATAACTTCATCGGCGGCCTGCGTGATGAGCCGGGCTTTTTCGGGGGAGAGTTTTCCCAAGTCTTGATTTACCAAGGCGGCGGCTTTTTCAGGATGCCGAAGGCCCGGATCAGCTCCGGCGGCATAGTGTCTTTGCCAATGTCGAAGTGGATCAGCGAGCGGGCGGTCTGCGCGCCGTAGTAGCGGTCGGCGGGGACCTCGATTTTGCCCATGCTGTCGGACTCGGTCCGAGTGGGGCCAGCGATGGGCGCCCGGGTGGCTTCAGACATGTCGGCTCCTCAGCAGTGCAAGCAGAAGTTTATCAGCATGGAAGCGGGGAAGTAACAACTTGGAGTGCGGCGGCTTGTTTACCCTGAGTCTCGAAGGGTCGCCGCCTTTACCAACCAGCATGAGCCCAGCCCGATCTCTAACGCCAATGGATGTTGGGCCAGCCCCAGGAACGCCAATCTCCCGATTGGCGTCTTGGGTCCCGCACCCTGTTTATCCTGCTAGCCCTGAGCCTCTATGGGAGCCTTTGCAGGCCCGAGTCCGTCCCCGCGCGGCCTAGCGCTGACAAACTGTGTTAGGACAATGCTTGAGCCGCTCAAGCATCAAATTAGCGTGAAATATGATCTAAGCCATTGTAAATCAGTTAGTTACGTGCATTTCGCCAAAGGAAAAAACAAAAACAGTTCGCCGAAAGCGAAGCAAAGGCGAAACGTCCTCGGAATGCGGGTCGCTACTCGTGGCGCAGCGCCTCCATCGGGTCGACGGAGGCGGCGCGGCGGGCGGGCACCAGACCGGCTAGTGTCGCGGCGACGACAAGAACGGCAGTCACCCCAGTCAGGATCAGCGGGTCGCGGGACGTTTCATTGACCCACTGGGTGACGATCTTGCCGAACGCAACGCTCAGTACAAGCCCAACCGCCACTCCAGCCCCGACACTCGCGGCGGTGGAGGAAAGGACGATGCGGAACACGTCCGCGGCTTTCGCACCCAGGGCGATGCGGATGCCGAATTCGCTGGTGCGCGTGGCGACACCGTAAGACACGACGCTGTACAGGCCGACAGCGGCGAGGATCAGCGCCAGGACGGAGAAAATGGCAAAGAGCGTGGCGACAAGGCGCTGCTGTCCATACTCCTGCTCACGCGCAATCCAACCCTCCAGATCGCGAGCCTGCTTGATCACCTGCTGGTCGGGATCGACCAAGGCGATTTGCGCACGGAGGTCGTGCAGCATGGACATTGGCGGGACGCGGGTACGCACTAGAACCTGCGTGAACATCCACATTCGGATGGCGTAGGGCAAATAGATGGCAGGCTTGATGGGTTTGCGCAGGCCGTCGTCGCGAGCATCGGCAACAACACCCACGATCTGAAGCCAGGAGTCGCTGCCCGGGGCGGCGGGTGTATAAGGGGGCTCCGCTTTGAGGTCGGGAAGGCGGACTTGTTGGCCGACGGCGTTGCCGTTGGGCCAATACTGGCGTGCCATGGTCTGATTGATGACGGCCACCGGGGCGCCGCGCATCGTTTCCGTGTGGTCCCAGACGCGGCCCTCCAGCAGCGGGATGCGAAGGACAGAAAAGTACTCGGGACTGATGAAGTTCGCGCGCACCTCGGGCCTTTCGGCGGCAGCACTCCCCATAATCTCGATCCTGGAATCGTTGCCGTTGGACGGGGGCGTAGCATTGGTTGAAATGCCGGCGTCGATCACCTGGGGCATCGCGGCAAGCCGGGCGCGAAGTTGTTCGAAGTATTCGGAGCGGTCCTGCCAGGACATGTGCGTGTTGTCGTGGACGGGAATCGGGAGAGACATCGTATTATGCGGGTCGTAGCCGAGATCCGCGTGCACAAGCCGGAGAAACCCTTTCTCGGCGGCACCCGCCGCGGTGAGTAGCAGAAGTGTGAGCGCGACCTGCGCCGCGACCAGCGTGCCGTGGGCGCGCTTGGCAAGCGCGCTTCCCGCGACCCGGCGCCCGCCGCTCTGCATCAGCCGGGCGATGTCCGGCCGTGATAGCTGTAGCGCGGGCGAAAGGCCAAAGACAATCGCCGTGGCGAAGGCCAAACCCACGCTGAAGAACAGCACCGGGAGATTCATCTTGATCACCGATTCCGCGGGGAAGTCATGCGGCAGGAATGCGACGATCGCAGGGAGGCTTTTCCAGGCCAGGAGTATGCCAAGCCCCGCTCCAGACGTTGCAATGAGCAGAGACTCCGTGAGCAGTTGGCGGATCATGCGCAGACGATTGGCCCCCACGGCCGCGCGCACGGCAAGTTCATGCTGACGCTCCGTGCCCCTCGCGAGCAGCAGAATCGATACGTTCCCGCAGCCGATAAGCAGCAGGGAGGCGACCGCGCCGAGCAGCACATAAAGCGTTGGACCGAGCGGCCGGGCGTAAATATCGGTGATGCTTTGCAAATCGACGCGGAATCCGAGATCGGGGTAGTGCTCGGGGGATTGTTTCGCGAACTCCTCGATAAGCGGCTGAAGCTCGGCGTCGGCCTGGGCGACCGTCACTCCGGGCCGGAGCTTGAGCGACGCGCCGAAATAATTATGGGGATCGGAGGTAACCTTCAGCGGGAGATACAAGTCCGCTTCGCCCCACTTGAAACGCGGAGGCATCACGCCAACGACTTCGTAGGGTTTGTGAACGAGCTGAATCTTGCGGCCGATCACGTTCGGATCGCCCAGGAAGTAGCGCTGCCAGAACTCATAGGGGAGGACGACGACGGCCTGCGGGTCCTGACCGGGCGGCGCATCGGAAGGAATGAGCCAGCGGCCCAGCAGGGCCTGCATACCCCAATGGCTCGGGGCGTTCGGTTCGATATACATGCCTTGGGCGTCCTCAGGAATATCGCCATCGGTGGTGGTGAGGTTCCACCAATCCAAGAGGACGACACTTTCGAAGGCCTTGGTCTTGCGAAGTTGCTCGGCCTGCGGGCCTGTGAAACCAGAGAAGCGGTCATTGCCGGCCTTGTCCTTGAGGCGAAGCTCCATGATGCGGTCGTAGCCCGGGTAGGGAAATGGATCGATCAAGACGGCGTAAATGACGCTGAAGACAGCGCTTGTGGCGCCGATCCCGAGAGCGAGCGAGAGCACGGCGGTGAGCGTGAAGCTGGGACGCTTGCGGAGTTCGCGGGCGGCAAAGCGCAAATCGGAGGACAAGGATTGCATGGGCACCTCGAGGCGACGCGGTTTGGCTCTTCCCCGGATTGGACGACACCTGCGCGTCGCGGTTAGTGCTGGTTGCTAGACGACTGAATAACGCAATTCGTCTGCCGAAAGTTCAGAGCTGCTGCTGCGCCCGGTGGTTGTACGTACCTCGGAGGCGAAAGGGGCAGATCAAGCTGGATGGCGTTGGGTCAACAACCTTGGTTGACTCATAGAAAATTCGCTTTTGAAACTCTGGGTAGGTGTTGGATGGGTGGGGCACAATGGAAGGAATGGACGGGGACGCCGTGAGGGTAACCCTGGTCATGTATAATCCATTGAGGGGCTTCTGCAGATTCCATGGCGGTTGAGACCAAGACGGTGAGGGTGTCAGCGTCGGTACGCCTGCGGCGCGGGTTGCGGTTTGTGCGCACGCGGTTGCGGGAATGGCGGATGATCGGCAAGGCGCTGGCGTCGACCAAGCATCCCATCCTGGTGCACATCATACCCAACCGGCGGTGCAACCTGGCGTGCACCTATTGCAATGAGTATGACGATGTCTCGAAGCCGGTGCCACTGGAAGAGATGAGGCGGCGGCTGGACACGCTGGCGGGCATGGGGACGTCGATCATCACCATCAGCGGCGGGGAGCCGTTGATGCACCCGGAGATGGACGAGATCATCCGGCACATCCGTCGGCGAGGAATCATCGCCGGGATGATCACGAACGGGTTTTTCCTAAACAAAGAGCGGATCGAGCAATTGAACGCGGCGGGCCTGGAACATCTACAAATCAGCATCGATAACGCGATGCCGGATGAGGTGTCGAAGAAGAGCCTGAAGACGTTGGATGGCCGGCTGGAGATGCTGTCGCGGTACGCGGTGTTTCAGGTGAACATCAACTCGGTGCTGGGCAGCGGGGTGAAGAACCCCGAAGATGCGCTGGCCATCGCGCACCGGGCGGTCGAGCTTGGATTCACGAGCACGGTGGGAATCATTCACGACAACAATGGGCAACTGAAGCCGCTCGGACCGCGGGAGACGGAGATCTTTGAAGAGATCATGACGCTGGGGAAGCGCTCGTATTCGCGGTTCAATGATTTTCAGCACAGCGTGGCGCGAGGGAAAGAACACAATTGGCGCTGCCGGTCCGGCTCACGCTATCTGTACGTGTGCGAGGACGGACTGGTGCACTGGTGCTCGCAGCAGCGGGGATATCCGGGAGTTCCGCTGAGTGAATACACGGCGGAAATGCGGCACCGCGAGTATTTTACGGAGAAATTCTGCGCGCCGCGGTGCACGGTGTCTTGCGTGCAGCAAGTGGCCATGCTGGACAATTGGCGCGGTCCGCAGACGCTCAAGCCCCTGCCGATGGCACCGCCTCCGGCGCAGCCTCAACTGGTACAGATTGGCTCCTCTCGCGGCAATTCTTGAGTTGCCTGGGCACGGAATCAAGACACTAAGTAATTGCAACCCTTGAGGTTGAGATTCTTCGGGCATCCTTACCCTTCGCGCAAAGCGCTCTGGGCAAGTCGGATGCCCTCAGAATGACGCTCCCTACCTTTTTCGCACCGCGGGGCGAATTTGCATTTTCACTCCACGCACACTACTCCCGGTAATGAATTGACGCTAAGGCCTTGGTTCTCAACAATGAAGGCATGACGGGCGCGGCCATCGAGATCGAGAACCTGACGAAGGACTACCCATTCGGCTTCTTGCACCTGAAGAAGAAGAGGTCACTGGAAGGGTTGACGATGAAGGTCGAGGACGGGGAAGTGTTCGGCTTCCTTGGGCCGAATGGCGCGGGAAAATCGACCACCATCAAATTGCTGGTTGGGCTGACGTTTCCAACTGCTGGGAACGCACGCATCCTCGGAAAGCCGATCAGCGATATCGAAATGCATCGCGATATCGGATATCTGCCGGAACAACCCTACTTCTACGATTACCTGACGGCGTCGGAACTGCTGGACTACTTCGCGCGATTCCATGATTTGAAAGCGGCGGACCGGCGGGAGCGCGTGCAGCGCATGCTGAAGAAGGTGGGCCTGGAGACGGCGCGGAAAATCCAACTGCGCAAGTATTCCAAGGGAATGCTGCAACGGGTGGGTCTGGCACAGGCCATCCTGCACGATCCGCGCGTCGTGATTCTGGACGAACCGATGTCGGGGCTCGATCCGCTGGGCCGGCGGGAGGTGCGCGACATCATTTTGGAATTGAAGCGCGAAGGCAAGACGATTCTTTTTTCGACACACATTTTGTCCGACGCGGAAATGCTTTGCGACCGCGTCGGAGTGATCGTGGGAGGGAAACTGCGAGGTGTCGGCGCGCCGGACGAGATCGTTGGAGTGAAGGCGCATGGAATGGAGATTTTGTTCGAGCACACCGGAGACAGTGCCGGCGCGGCGGCGTTGCTAGGCAAAGCCACACAAACGGGAAACCGCTACCGGATGCAGGTGAGCGAGGAAGATCTATATGCCACGCTCGAGCAACTGCGCGGCGCCGGAGCGAGAATCCTGCTGGTGGCGCAAATGAAGGCGTCGCTGGAAGAGTATTTCATGCACTTGGTGGAAGCGGATCGGGCGCAAGCCGCGGCCGTCGAGGTGAGCGGGAAATGAGCCGCGTGGCGGTGGTGGCGTGGAACACGTTTCGCGAAGCGGTGCGCGACCGGGTGCTGTACAACCTGGTGTTCTTCGCGCTGCTGATGATAGCGGCGGCGATTCTGGTCGGGCAGGTCTCGATCGGGATCGAGCAGATAGTGATCATCAGCCTGGGTTTGAGCGCGATCTCCGTGATCGGGCTGCTGATGGCCGTGTTCATCGGCGTCGGACTAGTGTCCAAAGAGATGGACAAGCGGACGCTGTACGCGCTGCTGGCCAAACCGGTGCGGCGGTGGGAATTCCTGCTGGGAAAGTTCGGGGGACTGCTGCTTACGCTGGTCGTGAATACCGCGGCGATGGCGGCCGGACTGTTTGCGGCGCTGCTGTACGTCAAGCATCCCTTGGAGTCCGGGGATGCGATGGTGCTGGTCGCCGTGTATTTTATTTTGCTCAAGCTGGCGCTGGTAGTGGCGCTGGCGCTGCTGTTTTCGTGCTACACCACGCCGCTGCTGGCCATTTTATTCACCGCGGGATTGTACGTGGCCGGGTTGTTCGTCCACGAAATGCGCGGGTTTCAGAGCGACACGCTGGCCCCGGCGGTGCAAACGCTGCTCCGCTGGCTCTCGTATCTGCTGCCCAACTTTGAGAATTTCGACGTGATGGCGTCGGCGGCGCATGGCCGGGCAATACCGGCGGCGTTGATCCTGCAAAATACGGCGTATGCCGCTTTGTATTGCGCGGTCGTACTGGCGGCCGCCGCGGCAATTTTTTCGCGGCGGAACCTGAAATGAGCGGGCAGAGATCCACCGCCTTGCTCCTGTGCGTGGTGTTGCTGGCGGGATTCAGCGGGGTCTGGAAGCTCCAGCATCAGATCGATGCGCAGCGCGCAGCGCTGTACCAGGAGCAAGACGAATTCGTGTTGCGCTCTGGTGCGATGCTCAAATTGATGAGCCTGGAATACGCTCCGTTGCTGGCGGACTTATATTGGACGCGTGTGGTGCAGTATTACGGCTACAAACGCGCGCAGCATGATCCGAACCTGGAGTTGCTGTGGCCGCTGCTGGACATCACCACCACGCTCGATCCCAATCTGATTGTGGCGTATCGCTTCGGCTCCACGTTTCTGAGCGAACCGGCCCCGCGCGGAGCGGGAAGGCCGGACCTGGCAATTGAATTGATCAACCGCGGGATTCGCGCGAATCCGGACTATTGGCGGCTGTACGAAGACTTGGGGTTCGTCTATTACTTAGATTTGAAGGATTACCAGCGGGCCTCGGCGGCGTTCTTGGAAGGCAGCAAGAACCCACACGCGCTGGTGTGGATGAAGATCATGGCTGCCCGGGTGATCGAAACGGGCGAAACGCGCGAGACCTCGGCGTTTTTGTGGAAGGAAATCTACGATTCGGCCAGCGATCCGGAAATCAAGAAGAATGCGTTGACGCATATGCAATTGCTGCGTGCTGAGGCGGAATGCGAGCAGCTCGATGGGGTCGCCGCGGAATACCAGAAGCGCACCGGAAAGTTGCCCACCAGCCTGCGCGAGTTGGTGAGCGCCGGCATGCTTCCTCGCGCGCCGGTCGATCCGCTTGGTTTCGTCTACGTGTTCAATGCCAACGGCAAGGCGCAACTCAATCCGGCGAGCCCTCTCTTCAAGGATCAGCCCAAGTACCAGAAGCCCCTCTAGACTGCCTCATTCAGCCGATTTGCCGGGTTGCTGCGTGACGCAAAGCAGCGTCATCTGCGGATCCACGATGACCTTGTGCGGTTCGATCTGGGTGGTGAAGTGGAACGAAGTCTCCGGGCCGGTAGCGATGACGACGCCAAGCGGAGTGGCATGCCCGCCGCCTGCGCTGGAATACAGAGGAACGGGGGCGATGAAAGAACGAGGGACGTCTTCCTGGAAGAGTTTTCCGCGCACCAAATAGCCGTTATCGTTGTGATGAACGTTAAATTCCACTCGATAGCGGGGAATCCCGGTTCCGCGCACCCATTGCTCGAAGAACCATTCCATCGAGCGGCCACCTTCCAGGTCCATGGCGGGGGTCATGACTGCTTCCACTTCGTGCTGCAAATCGGAGGTTGAGAGGGCGCGATAGGCGTACTTTGCCGCCAGGGTGCGAAGCAGACCGATGAAGCGGGCGTCGGGATTCTTCGCGCCGGGCTCCCGCAACATTTCCCGAAGCATGTGAATCACCCAGGAGCCTTTGGAGTAGATGACATCCTCGAATCCGTTCGGAGATTTTGAAGAGGTGAGGCGGTTGCCGAGATCGAGTGCGCCGATCTCCGAGTTGGGCTGATCGGCACCGGGGAATTTCTCGACGAGTTGACGGCGATAGCGATCAAGCCAGACGTGCAGGGAATGATCGGCGCGCTTCTGGGAGTCGGCGAACAGTAAGGCCAGATAGTTGGCGATGGCTTCGTTGATCCACTGGTCGCGGTAGGTGTCCCAGCCGACCACGTTGCCCCACCATTGGTGCGCCACTTCGTGGAAGGGAACGAGCTCGGTGAAACTTTCCTGTCCGGTCGCGGAGAGCCCGGCGCGCCGCTGGGCCTCGGCCGGCAAGAAGGCATAGGTGGAGAGATAGAGCAGGCCGGGCCAGCCTTGGCCGAAGGTACCCGGAATTTGCGACACGCTCAGTTTTTGAAAAGGAAAAGGACCGCTAAAGGTTTCGTAAAACCGGATGGAGGAGTCGATTTCTCGCCCGAGCAGCTTGAGCGCGTCGGCGGGGCTTGGCGCGGGCGGAGCGACGCGCATCATGTTGGTGTTACTACGCCCCTCCGCGCTGAAAGTTGGCGTTCGAGGCGGCTCCATTGGAGCGGGCTCCAAGCGGCTGTCGATCGCGTGCTCCAACTGGTGATTGGCGTAGACATCGACCGAGTGCGTTCCAGAAGTGAGGGAAGCGGAAGCGTAGTCGCCAAGATTGAATCCCGCGACCGAGGCGGGCCGCTCCGTGTGCCAATGGGCTACCCGGAAATCGCCATCCTCGTGTTCCTCACTTTTGGCACCGGTGGCGACTAGCCGCAGGCGGCGCGGCCAGCGCATGGTCAGATCGTAGTCGGCGAAATCGGCGGCACCGCCAAAGTGGGGATACCAGCTTTCTCGCGCGCCGACGAACAGTACACCGTTTCCCGCATTTTGGATGACGTTGCCGCGATAGTGAAAGTGCAATGTGAATTCCGCGCCCCGCTGGGGCGCCGCCGGCAGGACTACATAGAGATAGTCGTTTCCGTGAGTGTTGCGTTCCTGGAGGTTCATGCCTTCATTTTGGAAGTAGATAAGGGATTCGCCATGCTCTCCAGTAAGGGTGTCGACGCTCAGCGAACGGGAAAGTTGAAAGACCAGCAAGCGCTCGCCGGAGTTTTCCGTGCGAAGACGAATGTTGGCTTTTGCATCCAGCGAATTGTCAGTGAGTAAGGAAGTGTCGATGGTGTATTGGAGCGCGTGAAACGCAGAGGGCCGCGGAGACGCACCGGGTATCGCGTAGGAAGCCCAGACGTCATAGAAGGACCTGTTCCCCGATTTCTTTGGCTGGCCGAGAAGAAGGGGTTCGGATCGCTCCAGATCGATCACCGCATCGAAAGGGCCGGTGACGATGCCGTCGATCGCGGCGTGGAAGTAGGGCTGCGGATCCGGGACAAGGCTATCGAACAGGATGCGGAGAGACTGACCTGAGTTGGTGGCGGCGAGAAGCGGATTCCATCGCCGGGCGAAATCGGGGTCTTGTCGCGGAGTGAGTTTCGCGTTGTTGAGCTGGTGGAGCAACTCGTCGGCGGTGCCGTCCGTGAACCGCAAGCAAACGTTGGTGAAATCCTGGTCCAGAACGGGAAAACCGAGAAAACGGGCCATCTGCTGTTTTTCGACGGCGTCCCGCGGGGCAGCAAGGACGTGGCCGAGGCCTGAAAACACCACGCCGGTGGTGCGGCCATCCAAGGACGCAAAAAAGCCAAGCTTGCCTTGCTCGAAAGAGAGCTGCACATCGGCTCGGCGAAGCTCAATGCGGTCTGCAGCGTCGATTTGGTAGATGGAGGCAGGGTCGATGCGCAGAGCGTTGAGCGCGTCGTAGACTTCGCGCGGAGACTTATCCGCAGGCGAAGCCACTGCCGGCATCGCCAGCCAACAAAGCCCGAGAAGGGCCAGCCCTACCCGCATACAAGAAGTGTAGTCACTTTCGGCATCGCGGGACAAGGCGTCTGCGGCGATGCTCGACGCGCGGGCCTAAAATGGGGAAATGCCATGGTTCTCTTGCACAGCGTTGCCTGAAGTGCGCCTGCCTGTGCGCGTTTTCTTCTTGGTACTGGCGTTGTTGCTCGCAGGCGTGCGGCCCGCGAGCGCCGACACCATCGTTCTCAAGAACGGGCGCCGAATCGTGGCGCTCAGCGTTGTCGAAGAAGGCGACAAAATAAAGTATCAAACCGCCGCCGGGGAATTGAGCCTGCCGAAATCCATTGTCGACCATATCGAGAGGGGAGCGGTGCCGCTGCCGGACTCCCCGGCTGCCGCGGCGGCGAACCTGAAGATCACACCGCCAACGATGGAGGCCAGCGCGGCAATCGAAAAGGGAGCGGTGCATGACGGTGTGATTGACCGCGAATACCTTGCCGGGGTCGAAGGCCAAGCGCGTTCCGGTTCGCCGGCGGCAAGTCAGGTGGCCGCGTTGGCGCTGCACGCCGCTGCACAGTTTGAGCTATCACGAGGTGACGCCGAACACGCGTTGACGGACGAGCGAACCGCGCTGACCTATGCGCCGGAGGACCCGATCATCTTGATGAGCGTGGCGTATATGCATTTGCGCCGGAGCGAATACAAGGCGTCTCTGGAATACCTGGAACGTGCGCGCCGCGTAGCCCCCGACAATCCGGATGTGGCCAAGCTGGCAGGCTGGGCCTACTACGGAATGAACAAGCTGGATCAGGCGGTGTCCGAATGGCAGCGAGCGCTGGCGTTGGGGCCGGACGCGGAGGTGCAGGGGGCGCTCGCAAAGGCGCAACGTGACCGCCGGGAAGAGGAAGACTACAAGGAAAACGAAAGCAGCCACTTTACTCTGCGTTACAGCGGCGCAGCGCAGCCCGACCTGGCGCGCGAGATGTTGCGAGCGCTGGAGACCCATTTTTCCGAGATCGAGTCCGAGCTGAACTTCACGCCGCCGGAGCCCATCGGCGTCGTTCTGTACACGGACCAGGCGTTCGCAGATATCACGCGCGCGCCGAGTTGGGTGGGCGCGCTCAATGACGGCCGCATCCGCGTGCCGGTGCAAGGATTGACGAACCTGACGCCGGAGCTTTCGCGCGTGCTGAAACACGAACTGACGCACAGCTTCATACAGCAGAAGACGCATGGGCGCGCGCCCACGTGGGTTCAAGAGGGACTGGCGCAATGGATGGAAGGGCAGCGCAGCGGCGACAACGCCGCCGTGCTGGTGCAGGTCTACGATGCAAAACAAGCCATGACGCTGGAGGAACTGGAAGGCTCGTGGATGAAGCTGCCGAGCGATATCGCGGCCTACGCGTATGCCTGGGCGCTCGCGAATATCGAATACATCGTGCGGATGGATGGCATGGGAGATGTGGAGCGGATACTGAACCTCATCGCGGCCGGGAGCTCGACTGAAGCAGCGATCCATGAAGTGCTGCACAGCAATTACGACGAGCTGACGCTGTCTACCGTAAACTATTTAAAGAAGACCTACGGACGTTGAACGTCGCTCCAATTCGCCGGAGCATCACATTTGCCCTTTCTAGCAAGTCTGCAAGAGTGCGGCCAGGAGCGCCGCCCGAACGGGCATCGTGTTTGCTAAAACATGCTCGTGCGAGGCGTGAGCGCCGTCGCCGACGGCGCCGAGGCCGTCGAGCGTGGGAATGCCGAGCGCGGCGGTGAAGTTGCCGTCGGAGCCGCCGCCGACGGTGCATTCGCCGAGCGCGAGGCCCATTTGCGCGGCCAGTGACTTGGCGCGGGCGAACAGAGCGCCGCTCATTTTGCGCTCGAGTGGGGCGCGGTTGAAACCGCCGCGAACCGCAAGGCGCGCTCCGGGCAGAATCGGACGAAGCGCGTGCAGGCGGCGCTCGATGCGGCGCATGTCTATAATGTTTAGCGCGCGGAGATCGAGGACGGCACGGGCGCGCTCGGGGATGACATTGCTGCGCGTGCCGCCTTCGATGATGCAGGCGTTGACGTTGGGGTCGTCCCACGCACGAATGCGCGTCAGTTGCCGCGCTAACTCGTCGACGGCGTTGATGCCGTCCTGCGGCGCGAGGCCGGCGTGAGACGCGCGGCCGTGAACGACAATCTCAATTTCTCCGACGCCCTTGCGGGCCGTCTTCAGCAAGCCACGCGGACCAAACGCGGGCTCGAGGACGAAGACAGCGTCGCTGCGGCGCGCCTCTGCTTCGATGACTTTGCGCGAGGCATCGCTGCCGATTTCTTCGTCGGACGTCCAAAGAAATACGATGCGTTTGTGGAGCGGTTCCTGGGAGCGTTGCAGGGCTTCGAGGGCGAAAAGCGCCTGCACCAGGCCCGCTTTCATGTCAAAAGTTCCCGGGCCGTAAGCTTTTCCTGCCGCGACGCGGAAGGGCATCGTGGCAAGGGTCCCGCGCTCATAGACGGTGTCGTAGTGGCCGAGAACCAGAAGCTGTCCCCGAGGGCGCGACTTCTGCGGCCACCAAGTGACGCGAAGAAGATCGCCGCGATGTTTGTTCGCGAGGAGCTGGACGCGGGCGCCGCGCTTGCGCCACCCGGCGGCTATCACGCGGCAACACCGGTCTGCGGGGGCTTTTTCCAGGCTTGGCGATTCGGCGATCACGAAATCGCGGAGCGTCGAAAGCATTCTCGGAAGGGTGGGAGTTAAGATTTCTAGGAACTTTCGGACGGGATGCGATTCGGGCATGGCCCGGACATGCTAGCAGTGCGAAGAATAAGCGGCAACCGCGCGGCCTGGGGCAGACCCTTCGCGGGCAATCCCGGGCGAAACGGGGTAATTCGCGCGACAACGCCCGCGGATGAATATCGCTGGCGACGAGGTTCGCATATAATCATAAGTTTGCCGGGCATGGCAGGTCACCGCAGGGCGGGTGTGTGCGGTGCGACGGGGAGCGCCGATGATCTTCGACGTAGTCGAGATTCAGAAAATATTGCCGCACCGCTATCCGTTTCTGATGGTGGACGGCATTCTCGAAATGGAGCGATTGAAGCGCATCGTGGGCATCAAGAATGTGACCATCAATGAGTCTCATTTTCAGGGTCATTTTCCCGGCAAACCGATCATGCCCGGCGTGCTGATCATCGAGGCGATGGCGCAGACCGGCGGGTTGCTGCTGCTGCTGGAAATCCCGGAGCGCGAAAGCAAGCTGCTGTACTTCGTGGCCGTGGACGGCGCGCGTTTCCGGCGGCCGGTGGTGCCGGGCGACCAGTTGAAATTGGAAATCAAGGTGCTTTCCTGGCGCGGGGACTTTTGCAAGCTGGACGGCCGCGCGACCGTGGATGGGCAGCTCGCCGCAGAAGCCACATTGATGTGCAAGATGGTGGACCGTGAGCCGCCGGTGGACGGCGCAAAGAAATGAAGGCAGCCCACATCCATCTGCAAGCGGTAGTGGCCCCGGGCGCTAAGCTTGGCTCGGGCGTTCAGATTGGCGCGTACGCGGTCGTGGGCGAGGACGTGGAGTTGGGTGATGGCTGCGTGCTGCACGCTCACGCCGTGGTTCACGGGCCGTCGAAGATCGGACGGAACAATGTGTTCCATCCGTTCTGCTCGGTGGGCGGAGATCCTCAAGATTTAGGATTTCGCGGCGAACGGACGGAACTGACCATCGCCGATGAAAACACGTTCCGGGAATACGTCACCATCAGCCGCGGCACCGCCAAAGGTGGCGGGATCACCGCCATCGGCAGCAGGAACTTGTTTTTGGCTTCCTCGCATGTCGGACACGACTGTCGCGTCGGCGACAATACGCTGTTCGTGAACGGGGCGACTCTGGCCGGCCACGTGACGGTGGAAGATTTTGCGACCATCGGGTTTTCTTCGCCGGTGCACCAATTTTGCCGCGTGGGCCGTTACGCGTATATCGGCGCCTCGACGGTGATCACCCAGGATGTGCCGCCGTTTTCTCTGGTGGTGACCGAGCGCGAAACCTCGTGCTTCGGCGTGAACAAGGTCGGACTCGAGCGAAAAGGCTTTTCCGCCGAACGCATGCAGGCTTTGCAGCGCGCGTTTCGTTTGCTGCTGCGCTCGAAGCTGAACACCAAGCAAGCGCTCGCGGAGATGCGCAATTCGCTGGGGGAATCGGCGGATGTTGCGGAATTGATTCAGTTCATCGAAACCGCCGAGCGCGGCATCGTCAAGTAGGATTTGATCGACGGCCATTTCATGGCAGACGCAAGCGGGACAGGATGGGGCCCCTCGGGTTGGGGATTGATCGCCGGCAACGGGCGGTTTCCGTTTCTGGTGCTCGAGGGGGCACGCACGCAGGGAATTGACATGGCCGTGATCGCGCTCAAGGAAGAGGCCTCCGCGGAGCTGGAGAGCTCGACGAAGCGGTTGCATTGGGTGAGCCTCGGCGAGTTGAGCAGGGCCATCGACCTGATGCATCAGGAAGGCGTGACGCAAGCGGTGATGGCCGGGCAGGTGAAGCACAGCAAGATTTTCAGTTCGATCCGGCCGGACTGGAAGCTGGCAAAGCTGTTGTTTTCGCTGAAGCGAAAAAACACCGACGCGCTGATCGGCGCGGTCGCGAGGGTGCTCGAGGAGGAAGGCATTCGTCTGGTGGACTCAACGCTTTTCCTGAAACCCTTGGTGCCGGAGCCGGGTGTGCTCACGCGACGCGCTCCCGACGAACGCGAGGCGGCGGATATCGCGTATGGGCTCGGCGTGGCGAGGCAAGTTTCGGCGATGGATATCGGCCAAACCGTGGTGATTTCCGACCGCGCCTGCGTGGCCGTCGAGGCCATGGAAGGCACCGACGAAACCATCGCACGAGCCGCGCGCCTCGCGAACGGAAGGCCGCTGGTGGTCGTGAAAGTCAGCAAGCCGGGACAAGATATGCGCTTCGATGTACCCGTGGTTGGTCTGCCAACCATCGAACAGATGAAGAGTGCCCGCGCCACGGCCTTGGCTCTCGATGCCGGGCGCACCTTGTTGTTTGACAGAACAAAATTGATCGAGCAAGCGGATGCGGCGGGAATCGCGATTCAGGCGTTTCCTCCTGCGCCCTCTGGAATCGTCGTGGAACCCAGCGGCGCTTCCAGGGGAATGGACAAAGAATGAGCGCGGCGGCAGGGCCGACGAAAAAAGTGCGTGTCGCCGTGGTTGGTGCGGGTGAATTCGGCCGCAATCACGCGCGGGTTTATCGTGAAATTGAGGGCGCTGAGCTAATCGGCGTCTACGACAAGAACGCCGAGCGCGCCGGCGAGGTCGCTGCGGAATTTCAATCGCAGGCCTTGCGAGGATTGGAAGAGCTGAGCGGGCGCGTCGATGCGGTGAGCGTGGCAGTCCCCACGATCGAGCATGCTGCCGTGGGTTGCAGGCTCATGGAGATGGGCCTCGACGTTCTCGTCGAGAAGCCCATGGCGACGAACCTGGCGGAAGCCGATGCGCTGCTCGATGCGGCCAAGCGCTTTCAGCGGATTCTGCAAGTAGGCCATGTGGAGCGGTTCAATCCCGCGGTCCTCGCGGTTGAGCCGATACTGAACCATCCGCTTTTCTTTGAAGTGCACCGGCTGGGTGTTTTCACGGCGCGGAGTCTCGACGTGGACGTCATTTACGACCTGATGATTCACGATCTGGACATACTGCTGGCGCTCGTCAAGGAGCAGGTGACCGAAGTGAAGGCGGTGGGAATTCCGGTGCTGACGGACAAAGTAGACATCGCCCACGCGCGGCTGGAATTCGCAGGCGGCGCGATCGCCAACGTCACCGCCAGCCGGGTTTCCACCGAACGCGTACGCAAGATGCGCTTCTTTCAACAGCACGAGTACATTTCGCTGGATTACGGGCGCCGCGATGCGCTGCGCGTCGCGGTCAAGAAGCCGGGACCTCAGCCGGAATTTGCGTTTGAGAAACTGCCGGCGCCGGCGGTCGAGCCCCTGAGGGCAGAACTGGAAGCGTTCGTCGAGGCGGTACGCACGCGACGCGAACCGCGAACCAGCGGCACAACCGGCCGCGCTGCATTGGAATTGGCCGAACGTGTAATGGCAAGCATCCAGGAGCATGGTGAGCGCGTCCAATTGCTAGCATTCGCCGCAGCGCAGAAAACGACCGTATGATTCCCAGGTTCCTTGTTCCGCATGGCGCCAAGCCGCCCGCCGCGGACGTCCCGACAACGCGGCGCCGTCCTTCCACGCTGGATGAGCGCACACTCGTCCCGGCGACGCTGCCCATCGTTTACCTGGATGGCCGCACCAATATTCCGTCGTCGCTGCCGCTGGAGTCCATCGCCGCACGAGTGGTCGTTCCGCGCGATGTAAAGCGCGAAGAATTCGTAGTCGAAGAAAAAAGCGAATTGCCGTTGCAGCCGACCGATATGGACGAGCGCATCACCGTTCCTCAAGGTGCGGCTCCTCCGGAAGTGATCAAGCCACTGGAAAACGCCCCGTCGGATCTCGTCGAAGCCGATATTTTCATGACCGGCGAAGTCAACCTTCTCGCAAAGCCACCGTCGGAAGAGAAAACCCGTGCCGAGCTGGTCAAGAGTGTTTCCTCGTTTGCTTTTCACGTTCTGTTCATCGCGCTGATCATCCTCGAACCAAAAATATTTCCTCCGCATGCGCCGACGCAGGAGGAGTTGGACCTGGCGCGCCGGCAGATCACGATTCTGCTTCCACCCGGCGCGCTAGATGCACCGAAGACTGCGCCACGGCCCAAACAACCCGCGGTGCGTGTCGACCCGCGCGTGCTCCGTCAGGTTGCTCCGCCGGAGCCTCAGCCTGCGCCCGCACCGAAACAACCCGAGCGTGTTGTAAAAGATCTACCCAGCGCGCCGGTGCCGAAGGCCAACGTTACACCGCCAACCCCGCAACCCAACGACAACGTCGCCAAAGCCGACGCGCCCAAGCAGCCTCTTAAGCTCGAGACGCCTGAGCAGCAACCGACCGATCATTCCCTTCTTCTTCCGAAGAGCTCGCTGGGCCGCTCGCTTCAGGATTCGATCCGCGACGCTGAAAAAATGAACGCTCCCTCCGCGATTGGCGGAGGCGGCCAAATTCCCAATAACAGCGGCATTCCGGGAGGCGGAGGGCAGGGAGCGGCGTACGGCGCGATGGAAATGCTGACCCCCACCGAGGGCGTGGACTTCAGCAACTACCTTCAGCGCGTGTACGTGACGGTGAAACGAAATTGGTTCGCAGTGATGCCCGAGTCGGTGCGGCTGGGAGACAAAGGGGTTGTGTCTTTGCAATTTCGCATCATGAGGAACGGCAGCGTTCCCGATGGCGAGCCGGTCCGCGTGCGGGCATCCGGAAAAGAGCCGCTGGATCGCGCGGCGATTTCTTCGATCCGCGCTTCCAATCCGTTCGAGCCGCTGCCTCCGGCATTTAGCGGGCCTTACATCGAGCTGCGATTCACGTATTACTATAATCTTCAGCCAGACTACGCACACTAGTGAGACTCGTACGCCAACAGGTCCTGGGCAGCCTTCTGCTGGCGTTATTTGTGCTCATATTCCTGTTTGTTCGCGCGCGTCATCTCATCTTCCGATGAGTCCAGAAAAATCGCTCCTGCCGCTCGTCGCCATCATTGGCCCCACGGCTTCGGGCAAGTCGGCGCTCGCCGTGTGGCTGGCGGAGCGGCTGGGCGGAGAAGTGGTGGCTTGCGATTCGACGCAGCTGTATCGCGGCTTCGATATCGGCACGTCAAAGCCTGCCGTCGCCGAGCGCCGGGGCATTCCCCATCATTTGATCGATGTTCTCGCGCCGGGGGAAGAGGCCACTGCGGGCGGGTATCGCCAGATGGCGATAGCAGTGCTCGCAGCGCTGCGCGAGCGCAGGCGCGTTCCCATTTTCACCGTGGGTACGGGTCTGTATCTCCGGGCGCTGCTGGAAGGATTGGCGGACGTTCCGCAGCGGTCCGAGGAGCTTCGCGAAAGGCTGCGAGCCAGCCGCGAAAGTCATCCGGCAGGGCATTTGTATCGCCTGCTGCAACGGCTGGATCCGGAAGCGGCTCGCAAGATTGCGCCGGGCGACGAGCAAAAGTTGATCCGCGCGATCGAGGTGTGTCTGCTTGCGAAGCGTCCTGTCTCCGAAGTGCATCGCTCGGGCCGCACGCCCCTGGAGGGATGGCGCCCGTTGAAAATCGGGCTCCGCCCTGAGCGCGAAGCGCTCTACGCGCGCATCCACGCGAGAACGGATACGATGCTCGCACGCGGCTGGACGGAAGAAGTGCGCGCCTTACTTGACAGCGGGCTGGCCGAAAATGCGAAGCCATTCGACTTCATCGGGTATCGCGAGATGCGAGCCGTGTTGCGCGGCGGGACCTCCCTCGAGCAAGCCCGCGCCGCGATTCAGCAAGCCACGCGACGCTATGCAAAACGTCAGTTGACCTGGTTTCGCCGGGAGCCGGGCGTGCATTGGTGCGAAGGATTTGGCGACGATGCGCAGGTGCAAGGCCAAGCTCTGAAGTGGCTTCAGGAGCAGGGTTGAGTAGCGGTGTGTTTCCGACATCAGGCAAGCAGGGTGACGATTTGCCCGGGACGGTTCAGTCCGCTGGCGCTGATGAACTTCGCGACTTCGTCCATGAATACAGGGTCATGTTCGGCTGCCTTGGAGAAGCCTTGCACCAGCTTAACCACGTGCTGCGTGCCGAACTGTTCGCGATAATGACCGGAGATCCCGATTAGCATCGTTCGGATGACGATGTAATGAGTACACATGATGAAGTACTCCGTTTGGATGTCATAGGTGTGGCGTTCTTTCCAGTTGAGAGCCAGGAAGGCGCTTTGCAGGATGTAATTTGTCAGATAGTTTTCAAGCAGGAACGGATGAGCTTGCATCATCGGTTTATAGTATTGGTTATGCGCCGCCTCATATGCCGCAAGCACGCTCTGGTTCGCAATATCGCCGGTAAATGGAACACCCGCACGGAAATCCGCGAGCGACTCGCGAAAGCTGGACGCCTCGTTCCGTTGCAATGCGCGTTCGGCGAACTTCCAGGTTACAACTAACTGAAACGCGGGACGCGCCTGAATGCCCTCCAACAGGGCCACAAGCCGCTTGTCTACGATCATCTGAGCATAGTTGTCCAGCAGCGCCGGCACTTGGTCGGGTTGCCGTGCTAAAGACAGCTCTTGCAGACGGCTGCAGAACATGCCCAGAATGAACAAACGCTGCCACATTGGATACCTGCGATCCTTTAGCAAAACGACACTGAAGCGCTGCAACTGCCAGAGACAATCGAGAGAACTCGGTCTCTTCCGCGAAGATGCATTCTTGGGTAGAAAAAAACGCTTGTAGCGAGTGTGGGTTCCGCCGCCTGCTTCCTCGGCGGGCAGCAGGTTAGGATTCAGTAGGACGATCCGGGCCGCTTCCGGGCACGACAACTTTAGAGTCTTCTTCGTCACATTGTGATCTATCCGAACTGCCCTTGGAAACTCGGAGCACGTCTTGGAAAGGTACTCTGCGCCGTGCGTTTTCTGGATTTCGCATAGGCGATCTTCCGAGAGGAACGGGCAGCGGTTTGATTCCAGGTTGAACCGCGCATAGTTCGAGTCCCCGGCATTTGGAATCAGCGAGATCTTCGCATTGAGGATCGGTAGCAGGTCCGGGAGTGTCTTGTATTTCTCGTAGGTTTCGCGGTCGATGGCAACCTGCCGCCCGACACAACAGGTGTCTGTGCACTCGTTGCCAACGCACCGAAATGCCTCAGCGTACTGAGGCTGGACTTGCTGGTTTCTCGTCACGGGTTCTTTTCCGAGAAGCGCTGCGCGAATTCACCGGCAGGTTTCGTGCCAATCGTATTAGAGCGGGCTTAGAAAGCGATTGCGACCATATGCCGTGGCCACTTAGCCGGAATCAAGCCATGGGGTTTTGTTTCGTGGTGGCAGTGCAACGTCGCGGGTCGCGGAGCGGTAGCGACGAGCGTATAATCACATGGAAGACGGCCGCCTCCGTGGTCTGCATTGTTGCCACCGAGACTGACGGCTCGATTGGCACGATGACTCCTGGTCCATCCCAGCTATGAAAACGCAGCACAAAACTTCGTCAGCAGAGCGAGCGCTGCTTGTCGGCGTGACCTGGAAGCGCGCGCGCCGCGTTCCCGGAATGCCCGCGGGCGAACAGGGGCGGGAATCACTGGCGGAACTCGTCGAGTTGGCGCGTAGCGCCGGCGCGGAGGTGGCGGGCACGGTGTATCAAGTGCGTGATTCTGCCGATCCCGCGACGCTGGTCGGGCGCGGCAAGTTGGATGAGATTCGCGCGGAAGCAACCGCGCACAAGGCGCCGCTGATTATTTTCGACGGCAACCTTTCACCCGTGCAGCAAAGGAACATCGAGGAATCCACGGAATGCCGGGTGATCGACCGCACGCAGCTCATTCTGGATATTTTTGCGCGGCACGCGCGGAGCCGCGAAGGTCAATTGCAGGTGGAGCTGGCGCAGTTGAATTACATGCTGCCACGCCTGACGGGCCGCGGCGTGGCCATGTCCCGGCTCGGCGGAAAAAGCGGCGGCGGCGGCTCCGGGGGTGCCAGCGGGGGAGCGGGACGCATCGGCGTACGCGGCCCCGGCGAAAAGAAATTGGAGACCGACCGGCGGCGCATCCGCGATCGCGTCAGCAAGATCCAAGCCAGCATCGAAGCCGTGCGCAAACAGCGGATGCTGCGGCGCGAGGCCCGGAATGCCGTTCCACTCGGCACCATCGCGCTCGTCGGCTATACCAACGCCGGGAAGTCGACGTTGTTCAATGCGCTTAGCCGCGCCGAAGTGCTGGTGTCCTCGCGCATGTTCGCCACGCTGGACCCCACGATTCGGGCAATTCGCCTGCCGTCAAACCGCCGCGTGCTCGTGTCGGACACCGTCGGATTCATCCGCGATCTTCCCAAAGGCCTGCTTACCGCGTTTCGCGCGACCCTGGAAGAAGTCCAGGAAGCGGCGCTGATCCTGCATGTCAGCGACGTCTCGAACCCCCATCACGACGAGTTGGACGAAGAAGTGGACAAGATTCTCGACGAGCTTGGCGTGACCGGCCGCCCGAAGCTGCGCGTGCTGAACAAAGTCGACCTGCTCACCCCCGAGCAAAGGGAAGTCCTCGCCTCCAGCATGGCAAGAACGGCGGACTCTGGACCGGTGCTGGTGTCGGGCCTAACGGGCGCAGGTATCGACGAATTGCTGCGGCGTATCGATGCCGTGTTGCCGGTCGACCCCGTGGTTACACTGTCTCTACGGCTGCCGCTGGCGGAGGGACGCACGCTCGCGCTGGTTCACGCCATGGGGCGTGTGCTGCATTCCGCGGTGGAGGATTCGCACATGCTCCTGGATGCGGAGGTGCCGGCCTCTCTTGCGCGGCGGCTGCGCTTGAGCCAATATGTCGCCCAGGGAACTTCCCGGCTTGCGCTGACGTAACTACGAGGAGAGGAAACTATC
This sequence comes from uncultured Acidobacteriota bacterium, assembly GCA_963735525.1. Classification (GTDB taxonomy): domain Bacteria; phylum Acidobacteriota; class Terriglobia; order Acidiferrales; family UBA7541; genus Acidiferrum. The sequence continues at coordinate 57,669 of CAVTLQ010000013.1, forward strand.
ATGGCTGCTTTCCTGCTGTGGTGCATTTTGTTTGTCCTGTGCTGGCCCCTGGCGCTAATAGCGCTTATCCTGTATCCGTTTGTCTGGCTGGTTTTGCTGCCCTTCCGAATCGCGGGGATTGCCGTGGGAGGGGTCCTAGCCCTGTTGAGCGCGCTCTTCTTTCTCCCCATTCGGCTGTTGCGGGGTCCCCATGCGATTTGAGCCGTTCGCGTCCGCGAACAGGTAGTCGTAACTACGGGGTAAAGCCCTGAAAAGCGGGCAGTTTTGGCGTGTAGCGTAGGGGCCGAAGTGCAGGACAAAAAGTGTCCCGCTGGCTCGCTGCGCTGTGGAAAACACTGTGGAAACTGAGTCCCTGGATTCAAGCGCGCTCGCAGGGCCAATCGTTGCTCGTGGCCGCAGATTTCACCAATGGTCTGTAATCCACACATAATAAAGCATTTATTCTGGCGTTCCATCCCTGCCATAGCTCGTATCCCAAGCCAACCGCTTCAAGGCTAATTCCAACATTTGCACAGGTTTGCGGGAGATGTGTTACGAAACAGTATTCCCTTCGTCCGCAGTCTTCGGACCTTTCGTTAACTCGGAAGTATCTGCCCGCTTAGGCGTTTATGGCTCGCCACAGGCGTTGACGCCTGCGGTACCGGAGTCTATAGTGAGGCGCGGCGGTGGCTGTAGCCACAAGAGGCGGCTTGCCGCCGCGGCGCGCCTATGAACCTCCCGAACGGATTGACGCTGCTCCGGATTTTCTTCGTCCCGGTCCTCATTGTCATCTTGCTGACGCGTAGCCCCAACATCGAGCTATGGGGCTTCCCGATGCATTTCGAGTTCTGGGGAGTGTTGATCCTGCTGCTGGCGGCAGCCACGGATTGGGCGGACGGCTATTTCGCGCGGCGCCGGCTGCAGGTGACCACCCTGGGCATCCTCCTGGATCCCATCGCGGACAAACTCCTGATTTCGGCGGCCTTCGTTTCTCTTGTCGATATGCATTTGGTGCCTGCCTGGATGGTGGTAATCATCGTCGGGCGTGAGTTTACGGTCCTCGGACTGCGCAACATCGCCTCGGCGGAAGGCTTCACGATTGCCGCTTCCGTCCTTGGGAAGACAAAAATGGTGCTGCAGGTCTGCGCTGTAGCCGTGTTGATTGCAGGCGCCAGGCATCCTTCCCTTAAACCTCTGGCTCTGCTTTTGCTCTGGCTGGTGGTCGTCAGCGCCCTGGTTTCCGCCGCCCAGTATTTCTTGCGCTTCTGGAGCCAGCTTGACGACCGCATCAAGCAGCGGCGGAAGCTGCGCATGATGGAGAGCCACAAGAAGACCGAGGATGCCGTCCCTCTCTGAAGCCGATCGCCGCGGCTTGCTGCGGCTGGCGCGGCAGGCGGTGGTCGATGCGGTCTCTCACGGGCGTCTTCCGGAGCAGATCCCGCACGAGGGAGTTTTTGGCGGTCGCCAAGGCGTATTCGTCACCCTGCACGTTCGTCATCGCTTGCGCGGCTGCATTGGCGTCATCGAAGGAGAAGATCCGCTGGGAGAGAGCACGGTGCGCTGCGCCGCGAGCGCCGCATTGCAGGATCCGCGGTTCGCTCCTATGCGGGCAGAGGAGCTTGGTGACCTGCAAATCGAGATTTCGCTGCTTTCGCCGCCCGCTCCGATTCGCCCGGAAGAGATTGAAATCGGCCGCCACGGCCTGCTGGTTTCTCGCGGCAGGCAGAGAGGTCTGTTGCTTCCACAGGTCGCCACAGAACACCACTTCGCTCCCGAGCAGTTTCTCCAGGAGACCTGCCGGAAGGCTCAATTGGCGCGAGACGCATGGCGAGAGGGTGAGACCCAAGTACTCGGCTTTACCTGCGAGGTTTTTTCCGACGAGGGAAGTGTCGCCGAGCCGTGAATCCATCCAATGAAAAAGCCCGCGTGGCAAGCTGCCAGCGCGGGCTCTAAGTGGTTGGTATCTTAGAAGCTATTCGCCTTCGACGTAGTCACCCGCAAACATCGCAACGGTACTGTAGGTAATCAGCACGGCGGCGGCGTTCTTGGTGACGTTCAGCACTATGCCTTCGCCGAGAACTTCGCGGGGCAAGTCCTTCCATTGGTAGCGTTCCGGGGCGCTCCCGAATCCGTAAATCTTGTACTGATACCCCTTAACCTCCGATGCGATGGCCGTGTCCGTACCCTGATACCGGAACACGCGCATATAGTCGCCCACCTTCACGCCCTTGGCCGCGCCCACGTTCACATACATCGTGTCACCTCGCCCCAGGAGTTGGTGATAGTCAAACGCGGAGATGATCGTGCCTACGGGTTTCCCGCTGACCGGCGCGAAGTGATCGAAGGCCGCCGGGTCCTTGAATGGCGGAGTGGGGCGCTCCTCGAAGGGACGCGCAATGTCGCCCCGTTGTATGTAGTCGCAGGAGAAGAGCACTTCCGCAACGGAAACCTTCGCCTGCACGTTAACCACGCGAACCACACCAGCGTCACGGTACAGCTGACCCATAGCCCTCATCAGTCTGGGCTGCCCGGTGAACCACTCGTTGGCCGGATCGGTGTCCGGCCTTACAATGGAAAAGCGATCGCCGACCTTCACGCCTTTGTCCTCACCACGGTTGACGAAGATGTAGTCTCCGTGCGAGAAGGCGATTTTGTAGTCGGACTGTTCGCCGGAAATTACACGGATGTCGCTCGGAATCTTCGGGTCGCTGAAAAAGCCGGAGCAATATACATAGGAAACATCGGCCTGTTTGGCCGAGGGGACGATCGGTTGCGGCGCAGACTGTGCCGAACAGACCGTCGCACCGGTAAGAATCGCGAGACACAACGCAGCTAGGTTGGCGCGCATTACAAGACTCCTTCGAAAACACGCCCTATGGGCCGTGCGGGGACGTTCTCCACGAAACTAACAAGCTCACTGGGTTGCGTCAACAAGTTGGGCCGGACGGCTTTACACTTTTGATACGGCTTGCTACGCGCCGTGTTTTCAATAGAATAGCGGCGGAAGGCGGAGCATGGGTCCGTTTGGGGCAGGAATCGGGCGCATCTGCGCCGTTGTGGCGGCGCCCACAGCGGCAAAGATGGCCGCCCAGATCAGTTTGGCGCTCCGCGAGGCATCTACAGTCGAGCTGCGGCTCGACTGGCTAGCCGGCGATCGGGAGCGCTCCCGCCTCCTTCGCTGGTTGCGGCGCAGCCGGACCCGCTCCGCCACCTTTCTCGCTACCTGCCGGCGCCGTGGGGCCGGCGGCCTCTTTCCCGGGAATATCGAGGCCCAGCTCTATTGGTTGATCCAGGCCCGGGAAGCCGGCTGTCAGTGGTGCGACCTCGAGATCGAAACCCTTCGGGAGCTGGCGGACCAATCGGTCCGCGAGTATGCGGTCCCGCCCCGGGTCATGCTTTCCATGCACGACTTTCGGCGCACGCCGCCGCTGGCCCGTTCGGTCCACACGCCGCGCCACGGCGAATTCGACGTCATCAAGATCGCGGCGCATGCCCAAACCATTGCGGATAGCGTTCGGTTGCTCCGCTTTGCTCGAAGCACCAAGAACTGCATCGCCGCGCCCATGGGTGAAGTTGGACTTCCCGCGCGCATCCTAGCCCTGCGGGAGGGCAGCGCGCTGGCCTACGCCCCGGTGGCTCAGGCTACCGCTCCCGGGCAGGTTCCCTTCCACGAGCTGAAGTATCTGTATCGCGCGCACCAGCTCACTCGGCGCACGCAGGTGTTCGGCGTAATCGGCAATCCCGTTGGGCACTCGCTGTCGCCGCTGCTGCACAATTCGGGATTTGTCGCGCGGCGCGTAAACGCCGTGTATTTGCCTTTCCTCGTTCGGGACTTACGTGATTTTCTGAGCGCTGTTCCCGAGTTTGGCATTCGCGGCTTTAGCGTCACCCTGCCGCACAAACAGAGCATCTTGAAGCACTTGAAGGAATGCGATCCCTTGGCGGCGGACATCGGCGCCGTGAACACCGTCGAGGTGCGCCGCGACGGCTCGCTTCACGGATGCAACACGGACTACGTCGGCGTACTGCGCGCGTTGCAGAAAAAACTCCGGCTTGCCGGAAGCCGCGTGCTGATTTTCGGTGCGGGCGGCTCCGCGCGTGCCGCGGCCTTCGCGCTAGCCCGCGCCGGCGCCATCGTTGCCATCTGCGCGCGCCGCGAGCGCGCTGCGCAGGAATTGGCCCGCGCCGTTGGTGGCGAGGTCGTGCCTCGCCGCGCATTGCAAACCGAAATCTTCGACGCGGTGCTGAACGCCACTCCGATCGGCATGCATCCAAACACGGAAATTTCCCCGCTGGCGCCGCGCGAGTTACACTGTCGCATTGTCATGGACCTCATCTACCGGCCCGAGAAGACCCGCCTGTTGAAGTTCGCCGCGCGCAAAGGCATTGCCACGGTTTCCGGCATCGAGATGTTTCTCGCGCAAGGGATTGCCCAGTGGGAGATTTGGACGAAGCGGCGCGCCCCGGAAGCGGTGATGCGCCGCGCCGTGCTGGCGGCATTGCGCGCCGAAGGATCGCGCGAACCGGCCAAGCCGCGGAGGTCCCGTTGATCCGGCCGGACTTTCGCGAATTCCAGCGCCTCGCGAAGCAGGGAAACTTGATTCCCGTCTTCGATGTGCTTCCCGCAGACTTGCTCACACCCGTCAGCGCTTATCTGCGAATCGCGCAAGGCGCGCGATATTCTTTTTTGCTCGAAAGCGTTGAGGGCGGCGAAAAGATCGCGCGCTATACCTTCGCCGGCGCGCATCCGGAAGAGGTCTTTCGCTATGCCAGCGGCGCTTGCGTGATGGAGGGCCGCGATCGCGTGATATGGGAGGAGACCGATCCCGTTTCCTTTCTCCGCGCCCGCATGCAGCGCTTCCAACCAGTCCGTTTACCGGGGCTGCCTCCGCTCGTCGCCGGCGCGATCGGCTACTTTTCCTACGACATGGTGCGCCTCATCGAGCGCTTGCCGAAGCGCTTGCGCGACGAGATCGGCCTCTATGACGCCATGCTCATGTTTTATCACGGCATCATCGCCTTTGATCACGTCCAGCATCGTCTCTGGATCGTCCGAAACGTCTTTACCGAGGGCGCCGGAAGTCTCCGGACGAAATACAACGCCGCCGTGCGGGAAATACGATCGACCCGAAAACTCCTGGAACAGCCGGTGGACGCGGAAAAGCCCAGAACGGAGACCCCGTCAGGGAAGCGGTCGCCGCTCAAGGTCTCCTCGAATTTTCGCCGTAGCGAATATCTTGCCGCGGTGCGCAAATGCAAGAACTACATTCGTGCAGGCGACATTTTTCAGGTCGTGATCAGCCAGCGTTTTTCCGCCAAAACAAAAGCCCAGCCTTTCGACATCTATCGCGAGCTCCGGGCGCTCAATCCGTCCCCCTATCTCTTCTTTCTGCAAATGAATGACATCGCCGTCGTGGGCAGCTCTCCGGAAATGTTGGTGAAGGTCCAGGGCCGCGACGTTTTTTATCGTCCGATTGCCGGCACCCTTCCTCGTGGCAAGGACGAGGCGGAAGACCTGCGCCTGGAAAAGCAGATGCTCGCCAGCGAGAAGGAGCGCGCCGAACACATCATGCTGGTGGACCTTGGGCGCAACGATCTCGGACGCGTATGCGACTACGGCACCGTGAAAGTCGAGCAGCTCATGGCCGTGGAGCGCTTCTCGCACGTGATGCATCTCGTTTCCAGTCTGCGCGGGCGCTTGCGCGAGGATGTCGACTGTTTCGACGCGTTGATGGCCTGTTTCCCGGCCGGCACGGTCTCCGGCGCGCCAAAAGTTCGCGCCATGGAGATCATCGAAGAGTTCGAGCGGACCCGGCGCGGCATCTATGCCGGCGGTGTCCTGTACATGGATTTTGCTGGTAATCTGGACTCCTGCATCGCCCTGCGCACCATGGTCATCAAGAATGGCGTGGCGTACGTGCAGGCCGGCGGCGGCATCGTTGCCGATTCCACGCCGGAGGGTGAGTATCAGGAAAGCGTAAACAAGTCGCGCGCGCTCCTGGCCGCGCTGGAGTCCGCAGAGCGCAGGCGTCGCTAGAGGAACATTGTGATTCTGTTGCTCGACAACTACGATTCGTTCACCTACAACCTGGCTCAGTATCTAGGCGAGCTGGGGTGCGACGTAGAAGTCCATCGCAACGACAAAATTTCCGTGGAAGACATCGCCCGCCGCAAGCCGGAGCGCATCGTGATTTCGCCCGGCCCCTGCACGCCGCAGGACGCCGGGATTTGCATCGAGCTGATCCAGCGCCTTTCCGGAAAATTTCCCATCCTTGGCGTTTGCCTGGGGCATCAAGCCATCGGCGCGGCCTTCGGCGGAAAAATCATTCGCGCGCCGAAGCTCTTTCACGGCAAGACCAGCTCGATCAACCACGACTCTAAAGGCGTCTTCCGCAAGCTGCCCGACCCCTTCACCGCCACGCGCTATCACTCGCTGATCGTCGAGCGCAAATCTCTCCCGCGCGAGCTTACAATCACCGCCGAAACCGACGACGGCATCATCATGGGCGTCCGCCACCGCCGCCACAAACTCGAAGGTGTCCAGTTCCACCCCGAATCCGTGCTAACCCAATCCGGCAAGCAACTCCTGAAAAATTTCCTCTCCCTATAGCATCGGCCAGCCGCTCTCCATCTTTGTAGGGGCGCAGTCCGCCGCGGCGGGCTGCGCCCCTATCCGAGCAAGCTGTACACCACAAGGCATTCCGGCGTCTCTATATCCGCTTGCAATATATACCCCACTAGTATACAAACATACCCCACAAGTGTAGTAAGTAATAAGTAATTATTGATAGCGATCCTGTATTCGTCGCGCCGCGCTCGGAGGTCTCCCATGACACTCGCAATCCGCCTCATGGCCACCGCTCTCGCCGTTTCACTCGCTAGTAGCACCACGCCTCACCCGGACACGCTTGGCGTCGTTACCCAGGCCAGAGACGCCAATCTCGGCGGCGGCCCCGTTTCCCCCGGAGCCACGCTCTACGACGGCGATCGCCTTTCCACACAAGGCAACGGCGCGCTCACCCTGCGCACTGCCACGTCCATGCTCTACCTATCTCGCGAAAGCCGCGTCACGCTGCACGCCAGTCCGAACAACACGAAAGGCACCGAGGCCGACCTCATCGCCGGCACCTTGCTTTTCTCCGCCTCGCAAGTCACGGCCATGGATGTTTGTGCCAATGACGCTCACATCCGCGCCGCCGCCAACGTACCCACCGTCGGACAAATCTCCATCACCGGCCCGAAAACCCTCTACGTCTTCGCGAACCACGGCGCGCTGGCAATTTCCTATCACGGTGAAAGCGACGTAATCTCGGAGGGCGAATCCTACCGAGTCGTCCTGGATCCTCCCGACGACAACTCCGCCAAGTCTGACCCCGACCCCTCCACCAAGCAGACCACCCGCCGTCGCAGGGGCCTGCTCTTGCTACTTGTTGGAGTTGGAGCGGCGGCGGCTGCTGCTGGTGCCGCTAGTGCCGCGATGTCCACGACCCTGAGCACGCCCAAAGACTACGAGAGCCCGGATCAACCCTAGCAGCCCGTGTCAGAATCGGGCCTTCCGGAGTGGCGAAGTTTGAATCTGAGATAGCGGCGATTTCTACGCCAGCCGAATCTGAATGATGAAGAGGAAGGCTTTGTCTGGCGCGCAGGTGGTGGAGAGCCTCGGAGCCAGAATAAGAGCAGAAAAATCAGCGAGGACTCACGATTTTTGAGCTCTCGAGGCGTCCCGGATCCCAACAGGGTGCGGAAGATCAGGCTCAGATTGAACGCGCCAACATGGATCAACAGTCGCTTTAGAATATTCTGGTGTCCTCGTAAATGCGTTCGTCTCATTCCGCCCGTACCGTAGCAGTGCGCGAAATTCCGCTCGATCAATTCGCCTCTCTTCCGCAGCAGGCCCTGGCCATAGGCTCCCTTCACTCGCCGCCGATTCGCATAGACCGCTTGCTGTTCCTCGGCTTTGCCTTCCCAATGTCTTTGCCCGGGCTGCTTCTTCTCCGGGATGTAGGTCCGCACTTCCGCACTCCGCAGATTCGCTACCACCGTTCCACTGTGATAGCCCTTGTCGGCCACCACTTCTTCGATGCCCTGCAGATGCGCTTGCGGTTTCTGGCTCGGCTTTTCTGTCCCGATCAACTCCGCCACGTTTTCACCGGCCTGCGCTAGAGTCTCGACCACCGTGGTGGTGTCCCCCGAATCCGCTTCCTGTACGGTCACCGCCAACACCGCACCGGTCTTTAGATCCACGGCATGCTCGGCTTTGTGTGCGAGATGCGTTCGCCCATCTTTCATCTTGGCGATGCGCGCATCTTCATCATGCGGATTCACCCAGTCTTCGTTGCTGGCCTTGTTCTTGCGTTTCCGATCCAGTCGGGCCAGATCCTCCCGCGTGGGTGTTTCGATTCCCGATTCCTTGGCCAAGCCCTGCAAAAATTCCTCGTAACTCTCACCCGTATCGCGCCGCACGATCGAACGCATCGCCGCGTTGGCCTCCAGCGTGGTCGCGTCGATCCCCACCGTCTTGCCCTTCACCAGCCCGCGGCCTCGCAGCACTTCCAAAATCCAGAAGAACACTTTGTGGTGCGTCTCCACATCGATCAGCCGCCGTGTCCGTGAAATGGTCGAATGATCTGGGGTGGGCTCGTCTATGTCGATTCCCAGAAATCTTCGCAGCCCCAACGAATCCGCTGCCCGCCAGGCGATTCCCCGCTCGGAATCAATCCCTTCAAAATAGCCCACCAACAACAAACGAAAATAGATCCCAGGCGCCAAAGAGGGCCGGCCAATGTTTTCCGCGTAAAACTTCGCGCACTCCCTCTCGGCGAACTCGTCAAACTTCTTCTCCTCCAATAATTCGTTCACCCGCTTGTAAAAAGGATGCGCTGGCCCTTTCGTTAGCTCCTGCTGTGCGATCCACATCTGCTGTTGTCGCTGTCTTCGACGCCGCGTTCCCATTCCCATCAGCAGTTCTCCGAAAATCTGTTTCGCATTGTACAGACATTTTCCGTATGGGGAAGTTACTTCAGGTTACAAACACTGTTTTCACCACAGGCTGCTAGGAGGGATCTCAGCTGGTATCAACCTTGATCGGCTCTCGTCACCGCGCGCAAAGCCGCCAATTTCTCTTCCGCCGCCCCCGAAGCAAGCGCCGCCCCCGCGAGCCCCACCCCATCGATCAGCGTAGGCGCAACCCCGGCGGCAACCAGCGCCGCAGCGGCATTGATCACCACGATGTCGCGCTTCGGACCCGATTCGCCCGCGAAGATGCTGCGGATGATCGCAGCATTCTCAGCCGGCGTACCGCCCTGGATAGCCTGCAGCGGCGCTCGCGGCACGCCGAAATCCTCCGGCGCGACGCTGTACCGGCGGACCTCGCCTCGATTCACCTCGGCGACCTGCGTCTCGCCCGCCAGTGAAATTTCGTCGAGCCCCCCGGCGCCGTGAACGACGAACGCGCGCTCGACTCCTAGCTCCGCCAGCGTAGCCGCAACCAGATCGAGCGCGTCGGCAGAAAAAACACCCAGCACTTGTGCCTGCGCTCCCGCCGGGTTCGTCAGCGGCCCCAGCAAATTGAACACCGTGCGCACCCCGATGTGCTTTCGCGCCGGCACGGCGTGGCGAGTGGCCGCATGAGCCGCCGGGGCGAACAGAAACCCAATCCCCACCTCGCGGATCGCCCGGCCCATGCGGGTCAAGGGAACATCGATGCGCACTCCCAGCGATTCCAGCACGTCCGCAGAGCCGCTGCGCGAACTCGCCGCCCGGTTCCCGTGCTTGGCCACGCGCGCCCCCGCCGCTGCCGCCACGATCGCCGCCGCCGTCGAGATATTGAACGCATCGAACCCGTCTCCACCCGTTCCGCACGTGTCGACCATGCGCTCGGGCCGGCCCTCTCCGTCCGCAAACACCGGCGCCGCGTGCCGTCGCATCGCGCTCGCAAAACCAGCAAGCTCTACCACCTGCACCGGCCGCTGATTCAATGCCCGCAGCAGCCGCACAATCTCTTGCGTCTCCACCCGCCCGCACAGCAACTCCTCCATCATCGCTTCCGCTTCGGAGCGCGTGAAGACGTGCCCTTCTTCAATCCGTTTTATCAGCGTGGGCCACATCACATTAGGATGACACTAGGGCGCCACCTCGTCGTACGGCGCGATTGGCGAACGCTTGTCGGCTCACTTTGCAGTCTTGCCTCATTCGTCGGGCTATTTGCCTTATTAGCGGAAGACGCCGGAGCTCAAGGTCATTTCGAAACAGGCTCTCCCACAAAAACCAAGCAGTCGTTGGGATCCGAAATATGAAACTCGGTCATTCCATATTCCCGCTCAAATAGATCCCTGATTCTGTGGCGATTCTTGAAGGTTTTCACATGCTCCCAAAGAGAATGGATCCCGGAAACCTCGATGTATATCTCGGCATGTCCACGGACGCAATTCATGACTTCCTCGGATGCAGCCTTCTGGAAGTGGATGGTTTGGCCGTCTCGCTCCATGATCAAATACTCTGGAGATTTTAGGATGGGGGCGAATCCGAGGACGTCCCGGTAAAACGCGAGGCTTTCCTCCATGTTGGCCACCGCCAGCATTGGGCTTATTCTCTTAGCCGTCGATGAATCCGGCACCACGCACCTCCATAGGTAAAGACATACTGTCATAGCCCCGAAGCCAAAGCGGCGCACTGGGTTTCGAATTGACTCGCTTCCCCATCTGCCGCGTCCTTGCTCCGTTCTGGCCTTCCTAGTAAACTTCAGTGTTTTGCAGATGCGCAAATTCTAACACTGGCTGGCCGCTCTTCGGCCACATGGAACACGAACCCCGATGAAGATTCACGAGTATCAGGCCAAAGCCATCCTGGCCCGCTATGGCGTTACCACTCCACGCAGCGAAGTTGCCTTCAGCAAAGAAGAGGCCCGTGAAGCGGCCCATCGCCTGAAGTCGCCCGTCGTGGTCGTCAAGGCCCAGATTCATGCCGGTGGCCGCGGCAAAGCCGGCGGCGTCAAGCTCGCTCATTCCCCCGACCAAGCCGCGGAAATTGCCGGCCACATGCTGGGCATGAATTTGGTTACCGTTCAGACCGGTCCCGGCGGCCGCATCGTCAAGCGCCTGCTGATCGAAGAGGGGCTCGACATCAAGCGGGAGCTTTATCTGAGCATTCTCGTCGATCGCACGGCCGGCAAGGTTGTTTTCATGGCCAGCACCGCGGGTGGAATGGAAATCGAGGAAGTTGCCAAGGAAAATCCCGAAGCCATCCTGCGCGAAACCGTCCACCCCGCTGTTGGTCTTCAGCCCTACCAGGCTCGCAAGCTTGCCTTCGGCCTCGGCCTTTCCGGCGAATTCGCCGCCCAAGCCGTGCCTTTTTTTCAAGCGCTCCACCGCGCCTTTGTCGATACCGACGCCTCGCTGCTCGAAATCAATCCTTGCGTCGTCACCGGCGACGGCCGCCTGGTCGCGCTCGACGCCAAGATGACCTTCGACGACAACGGCCTCTTCCGCCACAAAGAACTCCGCGAGTTGCGCGACCTCGACGAAGAAGATCCGCTCGAAGTCGAAGCCTCCAAGTATGGGCTGAACTACATCAAGCTCGACGGCAACGTGGCTTGCATGGTCAACGGCGCCGGCCTCGCCATGGCCACCATGGACATCATCAAGTACGCCGGCGGCTCGCCCGCAAACTTTCTCGATGTTGGCGGCGGCGCGTCCGCGGAGCAGGTGAAAAGCGCCTTCCGAATCCTCATGAGCGACCCCAGCGTTCGCGCCGTGTTCATCAACATTTTCGGCGGCATCCTCCGCTGCGACGTGCTCGCCACCGGTGTCGTCGCCGCCGCCAAGGATCTCGGCATCAAAGTTCCCGTCGTCGTCCGCATGGAGGGCACCAACGTCGAAGTCGGCCAGCAAATCCTGCGCGACTCCCGCCTCAACTTCACCATCGCCGACGGCATGAAAGACGGCGCGCAAAAAGTCGTCGCTCTCGCGGGAGGTGCGCGATGAGCGTTTTGGTAAACGAAAAAACTCGCCTAATCGTTCAGGGTTTTACTGGGCGAGAAGGCACGTTTCATGCGCAACAGATGATTGAGTACGGCACTAACGTCGTCGGCGGAGTCACGCCGGGCAAAGGCGGCACCAAGCATCTTGAGCGCCCGGTCTTCGACACCGTCTCCGAAGCCGTAAAAACCGCTGGCGCCAACGCCTCCGTCATCTTCGTGCCACCGCCGTATGCTGCCGACGCCATCCTCGAAGCCGCCGATTCGCAACTCCCTCTGGTTATTTGCATTACTGAGGGCATCCCGGTCATCGACATGGTCCGCGTCGCCGCCACCATCGACTTCAACAAAACGCGCCTCATCGGCCCCAATTGCCCGGGCGTCATCTCCCCGGGCAAATGCAAGATCGGCATCATGCCCGGACGCATTCACAAGCAAGGAAACGTTGGCGTCGTCAGTCGCAGCGGCACGTTGACCTACGAAGCCGTCGACCAACTCACCCGCCTCGGCATCGGTCAATCCACCTGCATCGGCATCGGCGGCGACCCTATCATCGGCACATCGTTCCTCGACGCCATCCGCATGTTCAACGACGATCCCGACACTCACGCCATCATCCTGATCGGAGAAATCGGCGGCAACGCCGAAGAGCGCGCCGCCGAATTCATCAAAGCCAACGTAAAAAAGCCGGTCGTGGGCTTCATCGCCGGCCAAACCGCCCCGCCAGGCCGCCGCATGGGTCACGCCGGCGCCATCATCAGCGGCGGCCAAGGCACCGCCAAAGACAAATACGCCGCGATGAACGCTGCAGGCATTCGCACCATAGAAACACCCGCGGATCTAGGCACCGCCGTCGCCGCCGCCCTGAAATAAGAAGTAACGAAGTAATGAAATAACGAAGTAATGACTAAATGCGGGCTTGGTGCGATGATGACTTTGTGCCGATCAAAACGTACAAAGACTTGAACGTCTTTAGCGAGTCGTACAATCTGGCTATCGAGGTTTCTCGCGCGGCGCGAAGATTCCCGGCGCCTGAACAGTTTGAGTTGGTCCGGCAACTGCGGAGGGCTGCTCGCTCGATACCGGCGAACATCGTTGAAGGTTGGGCGAAGCGCTCCTCGGCTGCTGAGTTCAAAAGATATTTGCAGGTCGCCATTGGTTCGTGCGATGAATGCAAATTGTGGCTGGAGATGAGCCGGGACGAGGGCTACCTTTCGGCCGCCCAATGCGACCAGCTTTCAAATCGCCTCAATGTTGTCGGCGCGATGCTGAAAAGCCTGTGGAAGCGCTGGCAAAGCTTCCCAAAGTAGGGTTTTGAATTTTCGTTACTTCATTACATCTTTACGTCATTACTTCGCTTTCCCTAGGAGAACCAGTGGCTCTCGAACGCACCTTCGCAATCATCAAGCCCGACGCCGTCGGCCGCAATCTGCAGGGCGAAATTCTCTCCCGCATTCACAAAGCCGGCTTCACCATCGTCGCCATCAAATCCATGCGCCTCACCAAAGACGAAGCCGGCGGCTTCTACGCCGTCCACAAAGCCCGCCCCTTCTTCGGCGAGCTCACCGACTTCATGTCCTCGGGCAAAATCTTCGCCATGGTCCTGGAAGCCGATGGCGCCATCTCCAAATGGCGCGACACCATGGGCGCCACCGACCCCAAGAAAGCCTCCCCCGGCACCATTCGCCATGACCTCGGCACCAGCATCGGCAACAACTGCACCCACGGCTCCGACGCCCCCGACACCGCCGCCTTCGAAATCAATTATTTCTTCCCGGGCCTCGACCTGATATAGCTTGCTCTCATTGAAATAGGAGCTCAGCATGCGCCCGATGCGTTTCTTGTTCGGTTTGGTTCTCGCGACTTCTTACTGCGTTGCGACTCTCAACGCTCAGGCACTCAACGCCAAAGACGAGGGTGCCATTGGTGACGTACTCGCCCAATACGAAGCCGACTGGAATCATCATGACATGAAGGCGTTGGCCGGCCTTTTCACCGATGACGCGGAATGGATTAACGTCGTCGGCATGCACTGGCGGGGGAAAGCAGATATCTACAAAGCCCACGATGTATACCACCGCACGCTCTTCACCAAGACCGGAATTCATTTCACGAAGATCGAAATTCGCGCCATTGCTCCCGACGTTGCCGTGGCCGTTGTCACGGAAGACTTTGATGCGTCTCTGCTGCCGGATGGATCGACTCGACCCGTTTCACAAGATCGCTTCACTTTAGTCCTCGTGAAGCGCGGCGGTAACTGGAAGATTGCCCATGGACACAACACAATCATCAATGCCGACGCGCAGCCTTTCGATCCTGTGTACAGTGGTTGGAACGGAGAAGTCCAAAAGAAGTAGCGTCCTGTGATTGCTTTTGACTCCGCCCAGCGCGATTCATAGACTGTGCAAATGGATCCGCTCCGGGACCTCGGGCGCACGCTTATCGTGCTTGGCATCGCCATCGCTGCCGTTGGCCTTCTGCTTTCGTTCAGCGGCAAGCTGCCGTTCCGCCTCGGCCAACTCCCCGGAGACATCATCCATCGCGGCGAACACTCGACGCTTTACTTCCCCATCACCACGTCGATTCTGCTCAGCCTCGGCCTTTCCTTCCTCCTCTGGCTCGTGTCACACTTCCGCCGCTGACACGTTCCGTTGTTTCGTGCTTCTCGTGGTAGGGGCGCAGCATGCCTGCCTGCCGCAGGCTGGCTGGCGCCCCGACTCGGCAACCAAACCGGCTACAAGAGATTTTTCCGCCGTATCGGGAGACTCCATGAAATCCACATTCGTGCTTTGCGTCGTCGCTGCTTCTCGCTCTCACTTCGACCCCTGCTCAGCAATCTCCCAAGCCACAATCCGCCGCCGCTCCGCCGCAACCCGCGCCTCCGCAAGATCTCTCCTCCCGCGTCCCGCCCGCCAAGCCCGAAGACGTAAAGTCCCTCGACGCCATCCTAGCCGCCATCTACGACGTCATCTCCGGCCCTCCGGGCGACCGCGACTGGAATCGCTTCCGCTCTCTCTTCGTCCCCGAAGCTCGCCTCACCAGCACCACTAAGAATGCCGCCTCCAGCTCCGTCCGTCTTCTCACCGTCGACGACTACGTCCAGCGCGCCGGCAAATATTTCACCACCCACGGCTTCTTTGAGACCGCCATCGTCAATCGCGTCGAACGCTTCGGCAACATCGCCCAGGTCTTCAGCAGCTACGAATCGCGCAACGCCGCCACCGAAAAGCCCTTCGTCCGCGGCATCAACAGCATCCAACTCTTCTACGACGGCTCCCGCTGGTGGGTCCTCAGCATCCTCTGGGACGAAGAATCTCCGCCAATCCGCTGCCCGCCGATATGGCCACCCGCTCCTCTGCCTCACTGACCCGTTCCGTTACTCTTTGGCAGCCTCGAACTCCTCGCTTCGGCTGCGCGTCCCCAATCGTAGTAGCATCTTCCGTAGCACCCCTTCCAAGAATGCCTTGGCGCGTCCTTGTGCGCGCCAAAGGCTCCGCTGAAAAAGGCAGAAAAGCGCCGGAATCTCCGCGTGCCACGCTAGCGATGGATTCAAGCATGGACTCGCTTCATCGTCGCTTGCGCACATTTGCTTCCGTTGGCAGCCGTTGCCGCTATGTCGATTTCGGCGGCGGTGCTGTTCGGCTGGGCCGTCGGCATTCCTTGGCTACTCGGCCTCTCCCCTCGCTTCGTCACCATGAAGCCGGCCACGGCCATCGTGTTTCTTCCTTTCCGGCTTTTCCCTCCGGCTTCTTGCGCCCGAATCTTCTCTGACCACTGCACGCCGCCGTCTCTCCCAGGTCCCGGCGATCTTGGTCGCCCTCGTCGGCATGGCCACCACCATCGAATTCGCCACCGGCCTGAACCTTCATTTCGAAGACTTCTTTTCCGTCACGCCCTGTACGCCACTGGCATTCCCAATCCCGGACGCCTGTCCCTCGCCTCCGGCATCGCGTTTCTTTTTCTCGGCGTCGCCCTCGTCCTGCTCGATTTGGAAACCTCCCAAGGCGCGCGGCCCGCGCAATTTCTGTCGTTTTGCGTCGTCCTTTTTTCCCTGGTCCACTTTCTTGGCTATCTCTACGGTGTGGACGATCTCTATCGCGCTTTTCACCAAAACCCCATGGCCATTCACACCGCTCTGCTTTTTCTCCTGTTGGGTCTCGGCGTCATCGCCGCTCGTCCCGATCGCGGCTTTGCCGCCGTCTTCAACAGTCCTGACATCGCCGGCCGGATGGCCCGCCGCGTCCTGCCGGCGGCGGTTCTTCTTCACCGTGCTGATCGGATGGCTCCGGCTGATGGGCGAGCGTCTCGGATTGTACGGCACCAGCTTTGGCCTTGCCCTGTTCGCTTCCGCCAACATCGCCATGTTTTCCATCTTGGTCGGCTGGGCGGCCCGCTCCCTCAGCGCTTCGTTCGAACAGCTTGACGCTACCGCTCGCGATCTCGCCCTCACCAACGAGCGCGCCAATCGCACCAATGCTCGCCTTGCCGCGGTCGTCGAATCCTCCGACGACGCCATCATCACCAAAACACTCGACGGCACCATCACCAGTTGGAATGCTGGCGCCGAACGCATCTTCGGGTATTCCTCCGAAGAAGCCGTCGGTCAATCCATGCGCATGCTATTGCCGCCAGATCGCCTTTCCGAGGAGAGTCGACATTCTCCGCCGCATTGCCAAAGGCGAATCGGTCGATCATTTCGAATCCGTCCGCGTTCGCAAGGACGGCGCTCGATTCTCGTCTCCGTCACCATCTCTCCTCTGCGCGACGCCGCCGGCGCCATAGTCGGCGCCTCCAAAATCGCTCGCGACATCACCGAAAGTCGCCGCATCGAACGCTCCGTCGAGGAACAGGAAGCTCGTCTCGCGGCCATCATCGGCTCCGCCATGGACGCGGTCATCACCGTCGACGAGCAGCAGTGCATCACCATGTTCAACCCCGCCGCCGAAACCATGTTCGGCTGCCCCGCTTCCGACGCCCTCGGCTCCACCCTCGACCGCTTCATTCCTGCAGCGGTTCCGCCCCGAACATGACCAGCACATCCGCGACTTTGGCGAGACCCATGTGACCCGCCGCCGCATGGGGCGCATGGGCTCGATCTATGGTGTGCGTTCCAACGGCGAGGAGTTTCCCATCGAAGCGTCCATCTCGCAGACCGAAGTCCATGGCGAGAAACTCTTCACCGTCATTCTCCGCGATATCACGGACCGCAAGCGCTGCCGAGGAAGAATTGCGCCAGCAGGCGAGTTTGCTGGATCTAACTCCCGTTTTTGTGCGCGATATGGAATCGAACGTCATTCTGTGGACTCGCGGCGCCGAGCGGCTCTATGGCTATTCAAAAGAGGAAGCCATCGGCCGGCTGTCCCATGAATTGCTGCAAACCCAGTTTCCTGCCCCGCTGCGGCAGATCGAAGAGACCCTCCACGGCGAGGGCGCCTGGGAAGGCGAGCTTGGCCACCGCACCCGCGATGGCCGTCAAGTGTTCGTCGCCAGCCAATGGGTCCTCCACTACAACGCGCAGGGCAAACCCGCCCGCATCCTCGAGGTAAACGCAGACATTACCGAGCGTAAGCGTGCGCAAGCCGCCCAGCTTCGTTCCCAAAAATTGGAGTCCCTCGGCACTCTCGCTGGTGGCGTCGCCCACGACTTCAATAACGTCCTGCTCGCCATCAACGGCAACGCCAGGCTCGCCGCCTCCGATCTCCCCTCCGATCATCCTGTGCAGGAAAATCTGTCGCAGATTGCCAAAGCCGGTGCCCGCGCCGCCGACCTCGTGCGGCGCATCCTGGCCTTCAGCCGGCCCCAGGAGCAAAAACGCGAGCCCCAGTTCGTCCAGCCCGTCGTCGAGGAAGCCCTGAAGCTGGTCCGCGCCACCCTCCCCGCATCCATCCAGATTGAAACCTCCTTCGTGCCGGATCTTCCGCCCGTGGCCCTGGATTCCACCCAGATTCATCAGGTCATCGTCAATCTTGCCACCAACGCCTCCCACGCCATCGGCGCCAAACCGGGAACCATCGCCGTGCGCCTTATCAGCCGCACGATCACTCCCGATGATCGCATTGCAACCCCGGACTTGCAGGAAGGCCGCTACGTTTGCCTCTCCGTCAGTGACAGTGGCTGCGGCATGGACCGCGCGACCCTGGATCGCGTCTTCGACCCGTTCTTCACCACCAAGCCGGTCGGCCAGGGCACCGGTCTCGGCCTTTCCATTGTTCACGGGATCATGAGCAGTCACGGCGGCGCCGTCACCGTCTACAGCCAGCCCGGCCAGGGCACCTCCTTCCAACTCTACTTCCCCGCTGTCGAAGCTCCCGCCAGCTCTCCTGCCCCTGTCCTCGCCCCCGCACCACAGCGTGGCCACCAGGAACACATTCTCTACGTCGACGACGAGGAAGGCATCGTCATGCTTGGCACCCACCTGCTCCAGCGTTTGGGCTATCAGGTAACCGGCCACGTCGATGCCGACGCCGCCCTCTACGATTTCCGCTCTCGCCCCGATTACTTCGCGGCCGTGGTCACTGACCTTTCCATGCCCCGCATGTCCGGCTTCGATCTGGCGCGCGAACTCCTCGCCCTGCGTCCCGGCCTCCCCATCCTCATGACCTCTGGCTACGTCCGCCCGGAGGACCAGAAGGCCGCCGAAGCCCTTGGCATCCCTCGCGTCATTCTCAAACCTTCAACGATAGACGATCTGGCCCAAGCCCTAGACGAAATCCTCCAGGGCAAGCTCTCTCCAGCCCCGTCCTCAGCCGCCCACACCTAAATTCCCTCCGGCGAGCCCCACCGGCCACATCTTGGCTCACCGCAAACGCACCTATCTCGTTCACTTGCAAGGATCTGGCACTAATATCCAGTAATCCTTGACAGGAACGTACCTTTGTGGTAATATGCGCCATGACGCTGGCACCTCACCCCCTGCGACGCACCAAGCAAGTGCCCCGGCCGAGCCTCCCACGGACTCGCTCTGTCTCGCCCCTTTGTTTTCAACAAGTTGTGACTTCCTTTTCTCATAACTCCTTTCTTTTGACATTCATACGAATTGCCCCCGGGGGGTGGGGGGCAGAAAGCGAAACCCAGGCGAAACTCAATCCGATTCTGCTCCAAGGCTCCGCGTTCAGACGTTCAAACGCGCTAACATCTTTAGAATCAAATTCTTGCGCCATAGTACCAGCTAACTCCCATGGAATCATATTCTTGCACAAAAACATAAGGGGGCGGAGAGGGGGTGGACTTCCCACGGGTCACGGGTCACGAGCCACAGGTCACGCCCCCTCCCATCGCTCGCACCGCCACACCCCCAACGATCCTGAAGCGAACCGACAAGGTTCGCTGAAGGACCTCAACGCCAACTTCCAGCACCCTCGCCCTCTCGCCACTCTTCCCACGGGTCACGAGTCACGAGCCACGGATCACGCCTCATGAGCCAGCTCACCTTCAACCTCATGCCCGACCGCAAGACCTGGACCGTCAGCGAACTGACCGGCAAGATCCGCGACCTGCTCGCCAAGAATTTCACCGACATCAGCGTCGTAGGCGAAATCTCCAACTGCCACGAAGCCCAGTCCGGCCACATCTACTTCACTCTAAAAGACGATCGCGCTCAGGTCCGCTGCGTTTTCTTCAAGCAGCAGCAGCGCGGCATCAAGTTCCGCCCCGAAGATGGCCTGCAGATGACCGTGCGCGGCTCGATCAGCGTCTACGAAACCCGCGGCGAATATCAGATCTACGTGGAAAGCCTCGAGCCCGTCGGGCTCGGCGCGCTTCAGCTTGCCTTCGAGCAGCTGAAAAAGCGCCTCGAAGCCGAAGGCTTGTTCGATGCTGCGCGCAAGAAACCCCTGCCGCTTCTCCCCAGCCGCATCGGCATCATCACCTCGCCAAGGGGCGCCGCCGTCCGCGACATCGTGCGCATCCTCACGCGCCGCTTTCACAACGTGCATTTGATTTTGTATCCCGCGCGGGTTCAGGGTGAAGGCGCGGCCGCCGAAATCGTTCACGCCCTGCAATTTTTCAATCGCCAGAAAACCGTTGATGTTCTGATTCTCGCGCGCGGCGGCGGCTCCCTCGAGGATTTGTGGCCGTTCAACGAGGAAGCGCTTGCGCGAGCCATCGCCGATTCCGCGATTCCCGTCATTTCCGGCATCGGCCACGAAACCGATTTCACCATCGCCGATTTCGTCGCTGACGTGCGCGCCTCCACGCCCTCCGCCGCCGCCGAGCTCGTCGTGCAAACCCGCCGCGAGTTCGACAAGCACATCGCCGAGCTGCGCGGCGCGCTCGCCGAGCAGATGCGCTATCGCATCCTGGTCCTCAGCCGCCGCGTGCATGAATTCTCGGGTCGCCGCGGTTTCCGCCGCCCGCTCGATCTGCTCCGGCAACAGCGCCAGCGCGCCGATGAAATGACCTCGCGCCTCGCGCATGGCTTGCGCGCCAACGTCCAGCGCTCGCCGCAAACGCTTCACCACGGCTCACATTCGCATCGTCTCGTTTGATTTTCGGATGAAGGTTGCCGCGCTGCGTCTGCGCCTTGAAAAACGCAGCTCCGAGCTAGGCACCCGCGCCGAGCGCCTGCTGCGCCTCAAACGCGAGCGCTTGGACCGCGTGCGCCTGCTGCTCGAGGAGCGCAGCCCCCTGCGGGTCCTCGAACGCGGCTACGCCATCGCCACCGACGCCGCCGGCAACGTCCTCCGCGACTTCGCCCAAGTCGCCCTCGGCGCCGAAGTAAACGTCCAACTGCACCGCGGCCGCCTCACCACCGAAGTCAAGGATAAGGACGAGGCATGAATTTATCTATAAACATCTTTGCGATGAGCGACCTTGAGGACCGTCACCGTTCGGCGAGCATCATCGATTTCGTACACGACCCGGTACCGACCGGCACGGATGCGCCAGCCCTCAATATCCTGCAGTTTGCGGCATCCAATCGGCCGCGGGTTTTCCTCAAGAGCATGGATCTTGGCCTTAATAGAGTCATATTCCGGGGAGTTCAACTTGGCGAGTTGCTTTACAACTGCTGGAAGGACTATGAGGTTGTAGCTCACTTACGTTTTCGTTCGCGCTCGATTCTTGCAATGGCCTCTGCAAAAGGTACGGCTGTTTCTCCCGAGGCTTTAGCTTCATGGTATTCGCGGATCGCTTCCGCATCTTCCAATTCATCGAGGAGCTTTTCATATTCCTCGATGCTTATGACGACGGCGATTTTCTCGCCTTTCTTGTTCTTTATAAATTGGGTCGGCTCGGTCATACTTTCACCTTTACTAGAGTTTACTCCGCTCCGGCCGGAAAGTGGAGAGCCTCAGGAGACCACTGACCAAGAAAGAACTAACGACTTACAGTCCGCACATCCTCCCGCCCGGCTATCAGTGCTGCGATTGTCTTTGTTTTTTGATTTCCATCACCTTGTCGACCAGTTCATCGGCCATCTGGAGCAATTCCTCTCGTTCATCTTCCCTAGCAACGACATCGGCTTTCCGGCGGTACAACAGATTCAACTAGGCCGTCGCGTCGTCGTAGTCCGGCCGGATCGAAATTGAGTGTTTCAGGGACTCGATGCCTTCGTCGATCGTTGGCCCGTACTCTCGCGCGTATTGCTCCCGCAAATCCGACGGCAGCGGAGCGGCAGGATCCAAGGCCTTCCCGCGGGCCTGCTGATTGAAGTGCTCCCGCAGGTCGCCGTTCGCGCGGAACGCGAGCGTCCAATCGACTACACCAATCCAATAGTAAGGTTCGGGATCCTCGGGCCTGACCCGAATATGTTGTTGATGGTAGGACTTCGATTCGGCAAAAAGGTCCGGACTAAACGGCTGGGCCGCCAACTGGTAAAGGAGCGAGCCCAAGCCATCCATCGCGGAAAGATTCTGCGGGTCCAATACAAGGACGTCCTTGAATTCCTCCGTAGCCGCGCGGCCCATGGCTTTATTTTCTTCGCTAGGCGCACCAGGAATGTATTGCGACGCATAAGCAGTGGTCAAGTACAACCGAGCGTTGATCAACCGGGGGTCAAGGTGCTTGGCTCGGAGAAAGTACTGCTCTGCTTCTTTGTTTTGGCCGTTCTTGAAAGCCAGGACACCTTGGTTCAGTGCTTGCAGCGCTTCCCGCTCTTGATTCGTCTGAAGCGCAGCCTGCTGCGCGGGAAGCTTGGCCCCGCTTACTACCGGCAATGTCAGAAGAAATATCGCGACCAAACGGGAGGGAAACAACAGCGCAGGTACGCACGTCCGCGAAGTAGACATGAAAGCTCCGGTCTTCCCTGCGTGGAAAGGATTCTACTCTTCGTCGCCGGTGGAAGTCACCTTGAGGACGGCGAGGAAGGCTTCCTGCGGGATGTCGACTTGGCCGACGCGCTTCATGCGCTTTTTGCCTTCTTTTTGCTTCTCGAGGAGTTTGCGTTTGCGCGAGATGTCTCCGCCGTAGCACTTGGCCAGCACGTTCTTGCGGATCGCCGCGACCGTCTCGCGCGCGATCACCCGGCTGCCGATGGCCGCCTGAATCGGCACCTCGAACATTTGCCGCGGAATCAGTTTGCGCAGCCGCGTCACCAGCTCGCGCCCGCGGTCGTACGCTTGCTCGCGATGGCAGATCATCGACAGCGCGTCCACCGGCTCGCCGCCCACCAGCACGTCCAGCTTGATCAGATCGGATTCGCTGTACCCCGCGAGATGGTAGTCGAGCGAAGCGTAGCCGCGCGAAACGCTCTTCAGCCGGTCGTAAAAATCCAGCACGATTTCATTCAACGGCAATTCGTACGTCAGCATCACGCGCGTCGGCGACAAATACTCAAAACCTTTCTGGGTCCCGCGTTTGTCCTGGCAGAGCTGCAGGATTCCGCCGACCGATTCGTCGTTCGTGATGATCATCGCCTTGATGATCGGCTCTTCGACTTTTACGATGTCGCTGGGATTCGGAAACTTGGCCGGGCTGTCGACTTCGACGACTTCGCCGCCAACGCGCGTAATGCGGTAGCGCACGCTGGGCGCGGTGGTGATCAGATTCAGCCCGAATTCGCGCTCCAGCCGCTCCTGCACGATTTCCATGTGCAGCAAGCCCAGAAATCCGCAGCGAAAGCCAAAGCCCAGCGCGACGGAGTTTTCCGGTTCGTAAAAAAATGCCGCGTCGTTCAATTTCAATTTGCCCAGCGCGTCGCGCAGCGGCTCATAATCATCGGCCAGCACCGGGAACAGCCCCGCGAAAACCATCGGCTTGATGGCCTCAAAGCCCGGCAGCGCCGGCGCAGGACGGTCCGCCTCCGTCAGCGTGTCGCCCATCCGCGCGTCCGCCACGTCCTTGATGTTCGCCACCACGAATCCAACGTCGCCGGCTTCGAGTTCGTCGAGCGCGACCGGCTTCGGCGTGAGCGTGCCCAGCGTTTCGACTTCATACACTTCGTTGCTGTAACACAAGCCGGATCTTCGTGTGATTCGTGATGCGCCCTTCCATCACGCGCACCAAAACGACCGCGCCACGGTAAATGTCGAACCACGAATCGAAAATCAGCGCCTGCAAGAGGATTTTCCGCATTGCCTTTCGGCGGCGGCACGCGATGCACGATCGCTTCCAGCACGTCTTCCACGCCGATGCCGCTTTTGGCGCTGATCAACAGCGCATCGCCCGCCGGAATCGCCAGCACATTTTCGATCTGCTCTTTCACAAAGTCGGGTTGCGCCGCCGGCAGATCGATTTTGTTGATCACCGGAAGAATCGTGAGGTTGCTCGCTGCGGCGAGAAACGTATTCGCGACGGTCTGCGCTTCCACGCCCTGGCTCGCGTCCACCACGAGCAGAGCGCCTTCGCAAGCCGAGAGCGCTCGCGACACTTCGTAGGAAAAATCCACGTGCCCCGGCGTATCGATCAAGTTCAACCGGTAGGTGTTTCCGTCTTTCGCTTGGTAGTGCAGGCGGATGCTTTTCGCTTTGATGGTAATTCCGCGCTCGCGCTCCAGGTCCATGGAGTCGAGGACCTGCTCGTGCATCTCACGTTGCGTGAGCGCGCCGGTCATTTCCAGCAAGCGGTCCGCCAGCGTGGATTTGCCGTGATCGATGTGCGCGATGATACAAAAATTGCGTATGAACTTTGGATCCATTCGGGTCCGTAACCGGCAGGAGTTCTTCCTTCTCGTGAGACCTACGCCGCACGCAGCGCAAAACCGTGCCGTGTAATCATTCAGTTTGCCACAACTCCGCGTGAGGCGTAAGCCTTGCCAAGAGGCATGCAAGGCTGAGGAAATGCGCCACCAGATCGCTTTCGACATCCGTTGCGGAGCCGAGCAAGCCTTGCCACTTTCCGCATCGCCTCGTGGTACGTGTTTTGCCCCCTTCCGGCCAGCGGTATATAGTTGAAACGGGCGTTCGCGTTCGACACCGCGCATCGCCATCTCCACTACGTACTGACACCGTAAAAGGCAACCCGTTCGAATGGCTTCGGACATCAGCAAGCATCTGGATCGCGCCAAACGCTTCCTCGAGAAGAACCGCGTCGAGGACGCGATCGAAGCGTATTTGGCGGTCATCGACGAAGCTCCCCAACACCAGGAAGCCACGCAAGCCCTCGGCGATCTGTACGCGCGGATGGAGCAGCCCGATCGCGCCGCGGTGTACTACGGTCTGTTGTTCGATTTGCTGGTCGAGCCGCGCGACGAAATCAAAGCGCTGGCGATCTATAACCGTTTCCTGCGCTCGGGACCGGTGCAGCAGCCTCCCGAGCGAATTGCGCGCTACGCGTTCTTGCAGCAGAAGCAGAACCGCTACGACGAAGCCATCGAGCAATACACCAAGGCCGCCGAGATGTTTACCGAAGCGGGCCGCGCCGAAGACGCGCTGTTCTGCTGGGAGCGGACCGCGCAGCTCGCGCCGGAGAATTTGCCGCGGCAGCTTCGGCTGGCCGAAGCCGCCGAGCGCATCGGCAAGAATGCGCTGGCCGCCAGAGCGTTTCTTCGCGCCGGCCAACTGGCGTCGGCAAGCGGCGGAAAAGCGGAAGCGCTGGATTTCCTTGGCCGCGCCTACAAGCTGGCCCCGCAAGAACGGAGCGTGGCGCTGCTTTACGCCGAGGCCACGCTGCGCTCCGGCGACGCCGGGCGAGCCGCGTCCCTGCTGGAGCCATTTGCCGCCACGGAAAAGGACGCCGCCTTTCTGGATACCTTCGCCGATGCGCTCATGTCGTCCGGACAATTGGACCGCGCCCGCGAAGTGCTCGAAGGGCTGCTGCGCGAGAAGAATGAAGGGAGCACGCGGCTGTTCGAACTGGCCGACCTTTACGTCAAGAACGGGCAAGACGCCAAAGCCGTGGAGGTCTTGCAGACGCTCAAGCGCCGCATGTTTGCCGACAAGCGCCAGAACGATTTCGCGGCGCAGATGGACGGCGTGGGAGCGAAACATCCGGAGTCCCAACCGGTTCTGGAATTCTGGGCCGCCCTGCACAACGAGCTGAACCGCGAATCGCAGTATTTCGAAATCCTGATCAAGCTGTTCGATGCGTATCTGAAGGGCGGAAATGCCGGCAAGGCCGCCGAAACACTCGAGAAGCTGGTGGACATCGACGCTTACGACTATCGGAATCAGGAGCGGTTGGAGCAATTGCGGGGCCGCGTCGACGACGGGTTCTTGAAAAGCATTGCCGGAAGACTGGCCAAGTCCGGCACCATAGCCGCTCCGCATGCCGTGGCGCAGCAGTCCTCCTCGCAGGACCCCAACGCCTCGCAATCCCTCACCGAAGAGAGCCGAAAAGTTCAGGCGCTGGAAGACCTCATCGTGCAGACCGAGATTTTCTTGCAGTACTCGCTGCAAAGCAAAGGCGCTCGAGCGCCTGGAAAAGATCGCCGCGATGTTCCCCGGCGAGGAAGACCGGCACCCGCGCTTGCGAAATCTCTATGAGTTGGCCAACTGGTGGCCGAAAGGCGCGCCGAAAGCCAAGAGCGAGCCTGCGCCGCGGCAACCCGAGCCCGCACCGGAGCCGTCCGGCGCCGGCATGACGGGAAAGACCGGCGTGTACACCGCGGAAACGCTGCGCGACCTCTCTAAAATCTCCGAGATCAACCAGAAAATTTTCCGCCAGCAAACTCCGCGCGCCATGCTCAACACCGCCGTCAATGAGGTCGGCGGCTATCTTCACGCTTCACGGGCGCTGGCGGTCGTCGGTGCGCCCGGCCGTCCGCCGGAGTTGGCCGCCGAATATTGCACGCAGGGGATTCGCCCCGCGCCGGGCGCTCAGGTGGTGTTTTTGATCGCACACATGGAGAAAGCCCAGCCCGACGAGCTCGGCGGCTTGATCGTGGATGCCACCGACGGCTCGATTCTGACGGAGCTGGGACTGGCCACCGCGCTGGGAGTAGCCATCACCGACAAGGAAACGCAGGCTCCCGCCGGCATGCTGATCGTGGCGCACGCCGAGCCCCACAAATGGCGAGCCCAACGAGGCCTACTTTCTGCAAGCCATCGGCGATCAGATGCTGATGAGTGTGAGCCACACGCGCCTGCGCTCGCTGGTGCGGCGCATGGGCGTTTCCGACGAGCGCACGGGATTGCTGAGCCGCAGCTCGTACCAGAGTTGCTTGCTCACCGAAGCGGACCGCGCACGCACCCAGGGCACGCCGCTGACTCTCACCATTTTGCAGATCGACCGCGGCGCGGAGATTCTCCGCCAGCACGGCGAATCGCCGGTCGAGCGCTTTCTGGAGCAACTGGCGCGCTCGCTGCAGCCGATCGTGCGGCAGAACGACGTCGCGGTAAAATACACGTCGTGGTCGCTGGCGTTTATCCTGCCGGACACGACGCTGGCGGGAGCGCAGAACCTGGCGGACAAACTGCGGCGGGCGGCTTCCGGTGTGCGTCCGCCGTGGGATTCCACGCAGGTCACGCTGAGCGCGGGAATCGTGGAGGCGGTGGCGAAGCCGGACTACGAGAGCGAAGACATTGTCACGGATTTGATCAATCGCGCGGAATTTTCTGCGGAGGAAGCGCGCAAGCAGGGCGGGGATACGATCGTGGTTCTGGAAAGCCCGAAGCTTTGATGGAAGGAAAGTGAATGAAGTAACTGAAGCAGGAAGTAATGGAGAGTGATTGAGTTCCTGCGCATCGCTTGGGATGCGCTCAGGATGACGTGCTTGGCAAGTTGAAGCGCAGCAGTGTCGGGAAGTGATTGGCTGTGCCATCACGGGCGTTCAGGCTCCGCGCGCCTGCTAGGAAGCTCGAAGCGATAGGAGAGAGGAAATATGTTTCCCACTGATGTTGTGATTGTTGCCGGAGCGCGCACGCCCATGGCGCGGTACACCGGCTCGTTTTCCGATGTTTCGGCGATCGACTTGGCGGCGCACGCTTCGAAGGAAGCGATTCGCCGCTCGGGCGTCGATCCCGGAGAATTCGATCACGCGATTTTTGGCAACGTGATGCAGACCAGCGCGGACGCGCTGTACGGCGCGCGCCACGTGGGCCTGAAGGCTGGGCTCAAGATCGAAACTCCCGCAGTCACGGTAAACCGTCTTTGCGGCTCGGGAATTGAAGCGGTTTCGCAGGCGGCGCAGCGTCTGCTGCTCGGCGAAGCGCACGCTGGTTCTTGCCGGCGGAATGGAAAACATGACGCAGTCGCCGTTCGTGATTCGCGGTGCGCGCGGCGGGCTGAAGCTCGGAGGCGGCGCGCTCGAAGACTCGCTGATGGCGGGCCTGACCGATTCCTTTTGCGGCCTCCCGATGGCGCTTACCGCGGAGAAGCTCGCCGAACAGCAAGGGCATCACGCGCAAAGACGCGGACGCCTACGCGCTGCGCAGCCAGCAAGCCGCCGATGCCGCCTACAAGGCGTGCCGCATCAAGGAAGAGCTCGCGCCCGTCGAAGTGAAGCAGGGGAAAAAGACGATCGTGGTGAGCGAAGACGATCACCGCCGGCCGGAGACCACGATGGAGATCCTGGAAAAGCTGCCGCCGTCGTTCAAGAAAGACGGGATCGTGACGGCCGGCAATGCCAGCGGCATCGTGGATGGCGCCGCCGCGGTGGTCGTGACGCGCGAAAAAACCGCGAAGGACCGCGGACTGAAGCCCGTTGGGCGCATCGTTTCCTGGGCGCGTCGCGGGCGTCGATCCCAGCATCATGGGCATCGGCCCGGTGCCGTCGTCGCAGAAGGCGCTGAAGCTTGCGGGGCTTACGCTGGATCAGATGGACCGCGTCGAGGTCAACGAAGCGTTTGCGGCGCAGTATCTGGCGGTGGAAAAAGTGCTCGGGCTCAACCGCGACAAAACGAACGTCAACGGCGGCGCCATCGCGCTGGGACACCCGTTGGGCGCATCCGGAACGCGACTGTTGATCACCATTCTCAACGAGCTGCGCCGCAACAATCTGCGCTACGGCCTGGCCACCGCGTGCATCGGCGGCGGGCAGGGCATCGCGATGATCGTCGAGGCGCTGTACAACTAGTCCGCAGGGTTTCTGCTACAATTTCTGGCGACCGGGGCGTTCTCCCGCCGGGCGCGTGTTCGCTCCACTGGCGGCATCTTCAACGAGGAAAGCATGGCGATTCAAAAAGTGGGAGTCGTAGGGTGTGGCTTGATGGGCTCGGGTATAGCGCAGGTGTGCGCGCAAGCGGGATTTGCGACCGTGGTCCGCGAGGTCAGCCCGGAAATTGTCGAGAAGGGCCTCAAGAGCATCGACAAGAATCTCGGCCGCCTGGTGGAAAAGGGAACGCTCACGGAAGCGCAGAAAACGGAGATTCGCGGGCGTTTGAAGGGCACAACCGCCGTCGAAGATTTGAAGGATTGCGACGTGATCGTCGAAGCCATCATCGAGCAGCTTCCGGCCAAGCGGGAACTCTTCGCCAAGCTCGATACGCTCTGCCCGGCGGCCACCATTTTCGCCAGCAATACTTCTTCGCTGACGATTACGGAAATCTGCCACGGCCACCAAACGGCCGGATCGCTTCGTGGGCTTGCACTTCTTCAATCCTGTGCCGGTGATGAAGCTGGTGGAGGTGGTGAGGACGATCTCGACGGATTCCGCGGTGTACGAAGAGATGGTCGCGTTCGGCGCAAAACTCGGCAAGACGCCGGTGCGCGCACACGACAGCACAGGATTCATCGTCAACCGTTTGCTGGTGCCGTATCTGCTCGACGCGATTCGGGCGCTAGAAGAAGGCGTCGGCTCGATTGAGGATATCGATAATTCCATGAAACTTGGCTGCGGGCACCCGATGGGGCCGCTCACACTGCTTGATTTCGTGGGGCTCGACACGACGTATTACATCGCGAACATTATGTTCGATGAATTTCGGGAGCGGCGGTTTGCTTCGCCGCCGCTGTTGAAGCGGATGGTGCTGGCGGGATGGAACGGGCGGAAGGCGGGGCGGGGATTTTACGATTATTCGGATCCGCAGAAACCGAAGGCTATGAAATTTTAGATTGTGCCGGGATAGGGCGCAGCCCGCCGCGGCGGGCTGCGCCCCTACAAGGGTTGTGGCGAAGCGTGGGTTGCGGTGGCAGTTGGAAAAAGCGGAAGCGAGACGAATATGGGCTTCGAGAATTTGCTTTACGAGAAGAAAGATGGCATCGCGTTGATCACGTTCAACCGGCCGAAGGTGCTGAACGCGCTCAATCGCAAGACGGTGGAAGAGCTGCGCGATGCGTTGGTGGACGCGCGCGACGATGCCGCGGTGCGCGTGGTCATCCTGACCGGCGCGGGAGAAAAATCCTTCGTTGCCGGGGCTGACATCAGCGAACTGGCGCAACGCACGCCGGTCGATGGAAAAGATTTTTCGCTGTTCGGCCAGAGTGTGTTCCATCTGCTGGAAACCCTCGGCAAGCCCTCGATTTGCGCGATCAACGGCTTTGCCCTGGGAGGCGGCTGCGAACTGGCGCTCTCTTGCACGATTCGAATCGCGAGCAAGAACCGCCAGAACTTGGCCAGCCCGAAGTGAAGCTGGGTATCATCCCCGGCTACGGCGGCACGCAACGCCTGGCGCGATTGTGTGGTAAAGGCGTCGCGCACGAACTGTGTCTGACGGGTGAAATGATCACGGCGGAGGAAGCGCAGCGCGTCGGCTTGGTCAATCACATCTACGAGCCCGCCGAGCTCTTGCCGGCGGCCGAAGCACTGGCGAAGAAAATCATCGCCAACGCGCCGCTGGCGGTGAAATATACGGTGGAAGCGATCGAGCGAGGCATCGAAATGCCGCAAGAAGAAGGACTTTTCCTCGAGGCCACGCTGTTCGGTCTTTGCTGCGCCACCGAAGACATGCGCGAAGGCACGAAGGCATTTCTGGAGAAGAGGCCGGCGCAGTTTAAGGGGAAGTAGAGGAAGTAAATGAGGTAGAGGAAGTTAAGAACGAGAGGGAGCGGCGCTGGATGGTTACGGCGTGGAAATCGAAATGGCGGAAAAGCTAAGGCCCGGCAAAATCAGCGGTGAACTGAACGCTTCCGGTTTGCGCTTCGGAATCGTCGTCAGCCGATTCAACAGCTTTATCACCGACCGGCTTTTGTCGGCCGCCGTGGATGCGCTGGAACGCGCGGGCGCTTCGAACAAGGACGTCGATGTGATTCACGTCCCGGGAGCGTTCGAGTTGCCGCTGGCGGCAAAAAAACTCGCGGCAACCGGCCGCTACGACGCCCTCATTTCCATCGGCTGCGTCCTGCGCGGCGAAACGACCCATTACGATTACGTGTGCTCGGAAACGGCCCGCGGACTGCAGCTTGCGCAGATGGACGCCGGCTTGCCCATCATCTTTTGCGTGCTGACCTGCGACACTTTGGAGCAAGCCATCGACCGCGCCGGACTGAAGGGCGGCAACAAGGGCTTCGAAGCCGGCCTTGCGGCGATCGAGATGGCGCGCCTCTCCCAGACGCTGCGAGCGTCCGGGCCAGCACCGAACCCGGCCCGAAAGCCGCGGCGGAAGTAACGTGTCGCTGCGCACCAAATCCCGCGAATTCGCCATGCAGATGCTGTTTCAGTGGGATATGAGCCAGCAGGATCCCGCCAAGCTGGAGGCAAAGTTCTGGCGCGCCGCCAAGGCTGCCGATGCCACGCGCAACTTCGCGAATCAATTGTTTGAAGGCACGACGAGGGAAACCGCGGTCCTCGACGAAATTATCGGCAAACATGCAGACAACTGGCGCTTCGAGCGGCTGGCGGCCATCGATCGCGCCATATTGCGCCTGGCGATCTACGAGCTGCGCGCGACGGACACGCCGCCCAAAGTTGTCCTCAACGAAGCGATCGAGCTCGCCAAGAAATTTTCTTCGGAAGACTCGGGGTCGTTCGTAAACGGCATTTTGGATGCGTTTCGGAAGACCATGGCGGCGCCGTAGCGATCGCGGCGCGAATTTACTTCAGATCTGAATGGTGCCTTCGAAGACTTTGACGGCGGCGCCGCTGACTCGCGGCACAAGTTTTTTCCCGCTTTGCGTGACTTCCACTTCGATGTGGCTCGGGCGGCCCATTTCTTCGCCTTGCAGGATGCTAAGCGTGTGTGCGGGAGCCAGCTTGGCGTGACGCACCAGATAGGCGCCCAGCGAGCCTGCGGCGGAGCCGGTCGCGGCATCCTCAAACGGCTCCCAAGGCAGGATCCCGCGAGAAAATACCTTTCCATTGCTGCCGCAGGCGAAGCAATACGCCATCGTGCCGTTTTTTCCGAGCAGCTTTCGCAGCTCGATCATGTTCATGACGATTTTGCCGAGCGCGGCGCGATTGCGCAGCGGCACCATCAAATTGAAAATCCCGGTCGACACAGACTCGGGCTCGAGTTTCGGATCGAGATCCTTCGGAGTCAGCCCGAGCGCAGCCGCCAGCGCTTTCTTGTTGATCTTGGCGGGACGAAACGCGGCTTCCTTCTGCGTCATGGTTACGCGCTGCGGGCGTCCGTCCTTGAAGCGAATTTCCACCGGCAAGATTCCCGCACCAGTCTGCTGCAAAACGTGCACGCCGCCTTCTTGCGCCGGGACGACGCCGAGTTCTGCCAGTAGGAACCACGTTCCGATCACCGGATGGCCGGCAAGTTTCAGTTCCTGGCGGGTTGTGAAAATGCGGAGCCGGGCCAGCGCGCGGTCCTCGGTGGGTTTCTGGACGAAGACCGTTTCCGACAGATTCATCTCGCGCGCCACGGCCTGCATCGCGGCTTCCGAGAGTCCGTCACCGTCGGTGATCACCGCCAGCGGGTTGCCTTCGAATCGTGTGGTGGTAAAAACGTCGAGCGTATAAAAGCGGCGTTCCATGGAGATCGATTGTCACGGCTGAGCTGGGTAAGGCGTTCAGATGCGCTCGAGCTGGGCGACGGTCCTTTCGTTAGTGATATTACCGGTATTCAAGGTGGATTTGGGTTCGATCAATACGATGTGAACTTCTTCGTCGGCGACGGGGCAGTGCTTCGACGCCCTTGGGCACGACAACAAATTCGCCCTCGCGTGACGACGGCTTCGCGATCGCGGAACTTCATCCGCAAAGTTCCCTTCACGACGAGAAACAACTCATCTTCGCGATCGTGGTGGTGCCAGATGAACTCACCTTTGAGCTTCACGGCCTTGACGTGGCAGTCGTTCACTTCGCCGATGACTCTGGGATTGCAATAGTCGGAGAAACGGCTGAATTTATCGCTCAGATTGACGGTTTCCATGGAGCACCCTTGGTGCTGCGCTACAAATCTGCACAACTTTTGTTACTGCGTCGAGAACGCGGCGCGTCGTTTCGGGTTTGTTGGTTTCGGAATAGACACGGAGAAGATTTTCCGTGCCCGAGGCGCGCACCATGACCCAGCCGGCTTCACCCAGATAGATTTTGATGCCGTCCATATTTTCGCGGCGTACCACCGGCCACTCCAGCAGCTTCGTCAGCTTCCCGTCGGAGAAAGTGCGCGATGGCTTTTTCTTTTTGGCCCGGCTTCAGGTCCAGATCGACGCGGCCGTAGTGATATTCGCCGAACTCCTTGTGCAAGCGCGCCGAGCAGCTCTCCGAGCGACTTGCCGTGCCAGGCCATCAACTCCGCGAGCAATAGAGCAGAAACGGTTGCGTCGCGTTCGGGAAGGTACAGACTGGTTCCGATCCCGCCGCTCTCTTCGCCGCCGATCAGAATGTTTTGCTCCAGCATCAGCTCGCAGATGTATTTGAAGCCGATGGGCACCTCGTGCAGCTTGCGGCCGAATTTTGCGGCGAGCTTGTCGATTAGCTTGGTTACCGAGAAGGTTTTGGCGATGTCGCCGGGCAGCTTGCGCGTTCCAGCGAGGTGCCAGACCAGCAGGGCGAAGGATCTGGTGCGGATTGATGAACGAGCCGTCGCGATCGATCGCGCCGATGCGGTCGCCGTCGCCATCGGCGCAAAAGCCCGCGTCGTATTTTCCGGCGCGCACGGCCTGTCGCAGCGGCTTCGATGTGCGGCTCGATCGGTTCGGGATGCACGCCGCCGAACCGCGGGTCACGCGTGCCGCGGATTTCGTCGCAGGCGACGCCGTTGCGCTTGAAAAGTTCGGGGAGCAGGCCGGCGGCGGAACCGTGCATGGGATCGGAGACGAAACGAAACTTCGCGTCGCGCACGCGTTGCCAGTCCACCAGCTTCTCGATGGTGTCGAGATAGGGCGCGCGCGGCTCGAGCGGCTGGATCAAGTCTTTGCGCGGCGGCAAAGGAGGAACGCCATCACGCTGCACGCCTTCGAGTTCGCTTTCGATCTGCGCGACGATGGAAGGCAGCGCGCTGCTTCCGTAGCTGGCCTTGTACTTGATGCCGTTCCAACGATAGGGATTGTGGCTCGCGGTGACGACGATGCCGCCGGCCGCCGCGCGCTGGCGCACCAGAAGCGAAATCGCGGGCGTCGGGCAAGGCTTGTCGGCCAGCCAGACCGGCGTGCCGGTCGCACTGATGACGTCGGCGACGCTTGCGGCGATGCGGTCGGAAGCAAACCGGTGATCGTAGCCGATCAAAACGCCTTTACGCGCGTCTTCTCCGCGCACCACGTACCGCGCGATGGCATGCGCCACGATGCGCGCGTTGGCCGAATGTAAAATCTTCGGCGATGACGCCGCGCCAGCCATCCGTTCCAAAGCGAATCGAATTCATCGGGATCGAGTATACGCGATGCGATGTGGCGGCACACAGGCCGGATTGGCCCGGCTAGAGCAAATCTTTGCGGTGCTCATCTTCGAGTTTTTTAACAATTTTCCCGACATCCTGGGCGCGCTCGCGCGGGCAGATCAGCAAGGCATCGGGCGTGTCCACGACGACGAGGTCGCGAACGCCGATCGCGGCGATGAACTTCGATGGGACTCCACAAGAAGTTTCCCTGGGCGTCGATCGCGTGACCCGGCGCCGGCAAAAATATTTTCGCCGGCGTGTTTGGCCAGAAGCTCGTACACCGCGGTCCACGAGCCGATATCGCTCCAGCCGACTTCGGCGGGAATCACGAAGACGCGGGGGCTGCCCTGCTCGCGCGTTGCGGGCTCGAGGATGGCGTAGTCGACGGAAATATTTTCGAGCGTGGGATATACAGCGCGGAGATGTTTCTCGTAGCTGCGCTTGCCGATGCTCGCGGCCAGCGATTCGAGCGCTTCGTACGTTTTCGGCAAATAATTCTCGCAGATTTTCGAGAAACGTCGATGCGCGCCAGAAAAACATTCCGGCGTTCCAATGGTAGTCGCCGGAACCTGCATACTCTTTCGCGACCGCCAGCGCCGGTTTTTCGGTGAAGCGCCGCACGGCGAAAACGGGAAACCCTCGGGAATCCAGCGCCTCTCCCATGCGTTCGATGTACCCAAAGCCGGTCTCGGGGCGGGTCGGAGGAATGCCGAGCACGACCATGCGTCCCTTTTCGCGCGCCCAATCGAGCGCGGCTCGCACGATCACCCGATAACGCTCGGGATTCGCGATGTAGTGATCGGCCGGGAGCACCGCCAGCAGAGCATCGCCGCGCGCGGAGTGACGCACGTGAAGCGCCGCGAGCGCCATCGCCGCCGCGGTGTTGCGGCCGACAGGCTCGGTCAGCACGCGGCGGCGCGCCGGAGCCGGCAGTTGCTTGCGCACTTCCGCGGCTTGCTCGGCGTTGGTGACCGTCCAGGTGCGTTCAAGAGGAATCAGCGGCCGCAATCGCGCGACCGTCTGCTCCAGCATGGTTTCTTTTCCGACGATATTCAGGAGCTGTTTCGGCGTCCGCGTGCGGCTCCGCGGCCAGAAGCGTGTGCCGCGGCCTCCCGCCAGAATCACGGCGTGCGTTGCGAGCTTGTCCGTCGCCATCGGCATCCTATTTCAATCCAAAAGGGCTCAATCGAAAACGGCGTCGCGAGCCACTGTTTGGGCGTGCCCCGCCTCCTGCAGCTCCTCGCGCAAGGCGTTAAGGTCCGGCGGATAGGCGCGAATCAGGGTCGCGGGCTGTTCCAGCGGTAAGAAATTGTATTCCCCGAGATTCGCCGGCAAGAACCAGCAGTCACCGCGACGGCAAGGAAACCGGAAGCCCCGCGCATTCAGAAATCCGTCTGCGGAAATGCTGACGAGAAGATCGAAATGGGACGCATCCGTCTGCATAACGAAGGGACCCGCGGGCTCCCATTGCTCCGCAGCAAAATAGCGGCAAGCGGCAAGAAGCGATCTTTCGAAGTCCTCGGCAGGGAGAGAAAGTCTCGAAGTCTTCCGGGCAGCCGTTGCGCCAAAATGGATTACCTCCAGCGCCTTGTCTATGTGCAGCTCGCGTGGCTTGCCCTGTGCATCGACCCGGCCATAGTCGTAAACGCGATACGTTAGGTCCGAATATTCCTGCACTTCAAAGATGATCATTCCGGAACCGATCATGTGCGGCGTTCCCGCAGGGACAAAAATCGTATCGCCTGCACGAACCGGAAGCGCTTGAAACAGCGATTCGAGCGTGTGCTTCTCGAGAGCCGCGAGGAATGCTTGCTTGTCGACGCCGGGTTTTAGGCCGACCCACACTTGCGCGTTTGGCTCCGCCGAAACTACGTGCCACATTTCG
This sequence comes from uncultured Acidobacteriota bacterium, assembly GCA_963735525.1. Lineage (GTDB taxonomy): Bacteria > Acidobacteriota > Terriglobia > Acidiferrales > UBA7541 > Acidiferrum. Next base: position 93,526 of record CAVTLQ010000013.1, read on the forward strand.
GTTTTCCCACGGCCACCCGCAGCTTTTTCGTGCGCCTCGGCGTAGGCATCGTCCGGGTGCACCTGGATGGAGAGCTTATCGGTGGGGAAGATGAACTTCACGAGGAGCGGGAAGTCGCCGGCGGCCGCCTGCGTACCACGCCACTCGGCGGGCATTTCTCGCCAGGCTTCGCCCAGAGTTTTTCCTTTGAACGGTCCGGAAGCGACGCGGCAGCTCAAGCCCGTGAGCCAAGCCTCGCCGAGAGGCTCCGCTAGATCGGATTTTTCCGGGTACAGCGGCGCAAGCGAGCGGGCGCCCCAAATGCGTGGACTGAAAATCGGCTCGATGCGTATCGGCTCAGGATTCACGTATCAGACCGCGGCTTCAGCTCGCGAGAAGAACCGGTCCAGGCGGCGCAAGCCTTCGTCGATGCGCTCGATCGACGTCGCGTAGGAAAGGCGCAAATACCCGGGTGCGCCGAAAGCATCGCCCGGCACCAGCGCAACGCGCGCCCGATCCAGCAGCAGCTTTGACAATTCCGTGGTGTTTTTGGCGAGCGCCTGGCCGCTGCCGCCGTTCGCCAGATGCGCCGCAACGTTGGGGAACGCGTAGAACGCGCCGCCAGGCATCTCACAGGTCACTCCGGAAATCGCGCGCAAGCCTCCGACGATGCGCTTGCGCCGTCTGTCGTACTCCGCAAGCATTACGGGCACGGAATCCATCGAGCCGCGCATGGCCTCGAGGGCCGCGTGCTGCGCGATCGACGTAGGATTGGAGGTCGACTGGCTCTGCAGCTTGACCGTCGCTTGCACGAGCGCTTCCGGCGCCAGCGTGTAGCCGATGCGCCAGCCGGTCATGGCGAAAGTCTTCGACATGGAGCCGATGATGATCACGTTTTCCTTGGAGCCCGACCGCGCTGGCGATCGAGTACGGTTTGTGCGGCTCATAGGTGAAGTGGGAGTAGCACTCATCGCCCATCAACCATACGTTGTGTTTCTTGCAGGCCGCGAGGATGCGCTCGTACTCGTCCGGTGGAATGACGCCGCCGGTGGGATTGTTCGGCGAGCTCAGAATGACCATGCGGGTTTTCGAGGTGATGGCCTTTTCGATGACCGCCGCTTTCACGCTGAAACCGTCTTCCGGGCGGCTTTCCACGTACACCGGCGTTCCACCGGCATACTTCACGATGTCGGGATAGCTCACCCAATAGGGCGCAGGAATGATCACCTCGTCGCCCTGCTGCACCAGCACGCTCACGCAGTTGAAAATCGAGTGCTTGCCGCCAACGTTGACGACGCACTCCTTCGGCTCGTAGCTCGATCCCAATTCGCGTTTGTGCCACGCACAGATGGCCTCACGCAGCGGCAGGATGCCGCCCGTCGGCGTGTACTTGGTGTAGTTCTTCTCGATTGCGCGGATCGCGGCCTGCTTGATGTGGTCCGGCGTCGGGAAGTCCGGCTCCCCCGGCCCGAAGTCGGCGAGGTCAATGCCGCGGGCTTTCAGCTTGTCGGCTTCCGCGATCACCGCCGATGTCGGCGAGATCTGGATTCGATTGATGCGTTCGGTCAGTTGCACTCTGTTTCCTCTTTCGATCGTTACGAAATTTTGGCGCGTAAACGCTCTTCGACGACCGGCGGCACCAAGCCGTCCAAGGATGCGCCGAGCTGCGCGATCTCTCTCACTAGCTTCGAGCTCAAATAACTGTAAGGTTCACCCGGCAGCATGAAAACCGTTTCCAGCCGAGGCTCCAGCTTCCGATTCATGAGCGCCATCTGCAATTCGTACTCATAGTCCGAAACCGCGCGAATCCCGCGCAAAATCACGCCCGCGCCACGTTTCCGCGCGTACTGCACCAGCAGGCCGTCGAAGACGTCCACTTCCACTGCGCTCCAACGCTTGGTGACTTCGCGCAGCATCTCCACGCGCTCGGGTACGGTGAACAGCGGCTGCTTCTCGGCATTGCGCAGCACGGCCACGATCAGCAGGTCGAACATCTTTTCGCCCCGTTCAATCAGGTCGAGGTGCCCGTTGGTGACCGGGTCAAACGAGCCGGGATAGATCGCGATTGACGTTTTCATCGAGACCGCCGCTCACTAACCCGTATTCTAACCTAAGCCGCTTTGGATAGCGCGCCGCAAACTTTCGTTGGACTCGGCCAAAGTGGCCGAGCCACATTTGGGTTTCGTGGAACGCTCCGAATGTGCCAGTATGCGGAGCGCTATAGCGCATCTTGGAGTGCGCGTTGGCGCGGAGGTCACGCGGAGAATGGCTCAGAATCGCTGGATGTGGGGAACCATGGCGTTGCTCTTTGCTGGACTGATTCACGCGCTGCCGCTGAACGCACAGGGCCAGCCGCAGCTCCATCTGATGCCGGTTCCGGCCAGCGTTCAGCCGGGGAACGGCAGTCTTCGCGTGGATGCCTCGTTCTCGGTGGCCCTGACTGGCTATACAGAAGCCAGGTTGGATCGTGCCGTTCAGCGTTTCCAGCAGCAGCCTTTCCGTCAGACCGCGATCCCGTTTTCGCCGAAAGCACCCGGGTCCACGAAAGCCGCGTTGGCGGTTCACACCGATCGCGCCGGCAAGGATGTGCAGGAGCTTGGCGAGGACGAAAGCTACACGCTCGAAGTTACCGCCGATGGCGCGAAACTCACCGCGGCGACTCCTGTCGGCACGCTGCACGGCCTGCAGACGTTTCTGCAGCTCGTCGCCGTCGGCCCCGATGGATTCGCGGTACCCGCGGTGACGATTCAGGATCAACCGCGCTTCCCGTGGCGCGGCCTGATGATCGACGTCAGCCGCCACTTCATCCCGCTCGACGTTCTCAAGCGAAACCTCGACGGCATGGAAGCTGTGAAGATGAACGTTTTCCACTGGCATCTCTCGGAAAACCAGGGCTTCCGCGCGGAGAGCAAGAAATTCCCCAAGCTGCACGAACTGGGTTCCGACCGGCTGTTCTACACGCAAGACGAAATCCGCGATCTGATTGTCTATGCGCGCGATCGCGGCATCCGCGTGGTCCCCGAATTCGATGTTCCGGGCCACAGCACTGCGTGGTTCGTCGGGTATCCCGAGCTCGCCAGCGGGCCCGGCCCTTACGAAATCGAACGCAAGTGGGGCGTCTTCGACCCGGCGATGGACCCCACGAACGACAAAACCTACAAATTTCTTGACGAATTGATCGCCGAAATGACCAAGCTCTTTCCCGACCATTTTTTTCACATCGGCGGCGACGAAGTGAACGGAAAGCAGTGGGACGCCAACCCCAAGATTCAGCAATTCATGAAGTCGCACAACCTGAAGAACAACGAAGCGTTGCAAGCCTACTTCAGCCAGCGCGTGCAAGCCATCGTGACCAAACACGGAAAAGCCGTGGTTGGCTGGGATGAAGTTTTTGTCCCCGGCGTTCCCAAGGACATCGTGATTCAATCGTGGCGTGGCCAAGCGTCCCTGGCTCAGGCGGCGACGCAAGGCTATCGCGGGATTCTCTCTAACGGGTATTACCTGGACTTGGGCTGGTCCGCGGCCAGGCACTATGCGGTGGATCCGATGGGCGGCGCGGCGGCGAATCTGACGCCGGAGCAGCAGAAGCTGATTCTTGGCGGGGAGTCCTGCATGTGGTCGGAGTATGTGAACGCCGAGAATGTCGATTCGCGAATCTGGCCGCGTAATGCCGCCATCGCCGAACGCTTGTGGTCTCCACAGAGCGTGACGGACCCAGCCTCGATGTATGCGCGCCTGAACGCCATCAGCGCACGCCTCGAATGGCTGGGCCTGGCGCACAAGACGTACTACGGCCGTATGCTGCACCGCATTGCCGGCCCGGCCTCGCCGGAAGAGTTCGCTGCCCTGCGCACGCTCGCTGACGTTGTCGAGCCAGTGAAGGACTATACGCGGGAGCAAACTGCGCCTGCCGAGCCCACCAGCGCAACGCCGCTGAACCGCGTCGTCGATGCCGTGTCGCTGGAAAGCGATGCAGCTCGGCGTTTCAGCGAATTGGTGGACAAGTTCGTCGCCGCCACGTGCCACGATGCAGACGCCGAGGCTAGTCTGCGCGCTCAGCTGGCTCAGTGGCGCGACAACGACGCCGAGCTGGCGCCTCTGGCCCAGCGGTCGTTTCTGGTAAAGGAAGTCGCGCAGACCTCGCAGGATTTGTCGGCGCTAGGCGCCGCAGGGCTTGCGGCTCTCGATTTCATCACCAAGGGCAGCGGTGCGCCGGATTCGTGGAAGACGCAGCAACTCGCGGCGATTCAGCAGATCCAGAAACCTAAGGCGCAGCTCTTGCTGATGCCCGCCCCCGCCGTGCAGAACTTGGTCGAGGCCGCTGCCGTCGGCGGAAGTTGCGCTACCGCACAAACGAGCCGCCTTTTGTAGGGGCGCAGCAATGCTGCGCCCTTGCTCGGCAACCAATTCAAGTACTTGAGCGCTGCTACCGCCCGCCGTTGTCATTTTGTGGCGGACAGACGGCGGAGGACCTCAAGCACTGGGTTTGGTTGCCGGATAGGGCGCAGCGATGCTGCGCCCCTACAATTGTGACAATTGCGTGCGGGCGAACGTCAATTAAGGGTGGGCGTGGGCTTCTTGCGGCGTCTGGTTGTGGCAAACGCCCACGCCCGAGTCCCGAAACGTCTTGCCCTCTTCCGGAATGAACTCCCACGTGTAACCATGCGGCAAAAGCGTCAGCTTCAGCACGCCAAAGGTGTCCGTGTCCCGCACTTCGCTGTTGGCGGTGGCGAAACCCAGCGGATCATGGCTGCGCCCACCGGTGCCGACCACAATCTCGCGAATTCCGTGCTCCGGATCGCTGCGGCCGTCCGGGTCTTGCGGTGCAAAGCGCTCGTAGGAATGTTCGTGACCCACAAGCATCAGGTCGGCATGCGCAGCATAGAGGTCTTGCCAAAGCTGCTTCAGCTCGGGATGAATGCCGTGCTGCTTGAACAAACCGCTGCTGAACAGCGCGTGATGACCATAGGCAACGATGCACGCGTTGGGATGTTCGCCGAGATCCTGGCGCAGCCAGAGCTCCTGTGGCGAGCCTGCGGCGCAACCTCCCAAGCCGGCAGCGGCGCAGTTCGTGTTGAGCACGACGATGTGCCACACGCCCAAGTCATAGCTGTAGTAGCCTTTGTCGGCAGGTCCGGCCCGTGCGCCCCAATAGTGAAAATACGCTGAGGCCCCCGTATCGCCATATTCGTGATTTCCCAGTGCGGGCCGGGTTCTGTCTTTGAAGCGGCCCCAGGTCGCGCCGTAACAGTTTTCGAACTCCGAAGCGCTGCCGTGCTCATAGGCCAGATCGCCGGCGGCAAACACGGTGCCGGGAATCTGGTCGATTAGCTTCGCGGTGGCTTGTGCGCCCTCGATGAACTTGCAACTGGCGATGTCTCCGGCGCCGACCAGGGTGTAAGTCTGATCCTGAGGTGCTTCGTGGCCTGTCGGCTTCGGGTTCTGCTTCGATGAGCTTGTGGGCTGCTGGGATTGAGCGGTGGCGGATTGGCCAAGGCACAACAGCAGGCAGGCAAGCCACACACCCGTGTGGAATGTCGATTTACCGTGAGCCGGCTTGTAACTGCGCATCCTCTTTTCCCATCCAATCGAGTCGTAGGCTATCACGTTGGCAGCGCCGTAGCGCCGTTCTGGCGCAACCGTTCGTTTGATCGCTAACACCGTTTGCTGCCAAGGATAGCCGTTGGACGCAAAATGCTAGCAGAATCGGACCAGCTTGGTCGTATCATAACCCTAAGGAAATACAGGCTTTGGCTGAGTTCCCGCATGGGGAACCGTTTGACTTCTGAGCGGAGACGGGGTAAACTTCAACTGGGACTGTTTCGGTCGTATATGGCTGTATTGGCGGGATGACTTAAATCGATGTTCAAACTTTCCAAAAAAGCCGACTACGGGTTGATCGCCGTGAAGCATTTGGCGATGCATCGCAACGGACACGCTTGTAGCGCGAATGAGATCGCGGAACAGTACGGCATCTCGACCACGTTGATGGCGAAGGTGCTCCAAAAGCTCGCTCGCGAAGGTGTGGTGGCCGCAAAGCACGGATCGAGCGGTGGCTACCAGTTGGCCAAGGAGCCGAATCAGATCAGCGCGCTGGATGTGATTTCTGCCATCGACGGGCCGGTGCTGATTACCTCCTGCGTGACCAGTCACGGGAATTGCGACGCCACCGATCGCTGCTCGGTGCGCGAGCCGCTTCGCCGTGTCAACGAAAGTATTCTGCACGTGCTCGGCACGGTGACGATTTCTCAGATGAGCGAAGACCCGCATGAGCCGGCGCTCGTCGCACTGGGGGCTGCATCGCGGCCGCTGGTGAGTACGACTTAGGATTAGGAGATGAACATGGCCGTAAAGCTGCCGATTTACATGGATAATCACGCGACCACGCCGGTCGATCCTCGGGTCGTCGCGGCGATGCTGCCGTATTTCACGGAGCAGTTTGGGAACGCGGCCAGCCGCAACCACTCGTTCGGCTGGGCGGGCGAAGAAGCGGTGGAAAATGCGCGCGCGCAGGTGGCTTCGCTCATCGGCGCCACGCCGAAGGAGATCATCTTTACCAGCGGCGCAACCGAATCCGACAACCTGATGATCAAGGGCGTTGCCGAGATGTACCGCGAGAAGGGCAACCACATCATCACCCAGGCGATCGAGCACAAGGCCGTGCTGGACACCTGCAAGCGGCTAGAAAAGTACGGTTATGAGGTGACCTACCTCCCCGTGCAGCGCGATGGGCGCGTCGATCCTGAGGATGTGCGCAAGGCCATCACGCCGAAAACTATTCTCATTTGCATCATGTACGCCAACAACGAGATCGGCGTCATCAACCCGATGGCTGAAATCGGCAAGATCGCCAAGGAGCACGGCATCATCTTCGCGGTGGATGGCGTGCAAGCGGTCGGCAAGATTCCCGTGGACGTGCAGAAAGACAACATCGACCTGCTCGCGATCTCGGGTCACAAGATTTACGGGCCTAAGGGCGTCGGCGCCCTGTACGTTCGCCGGCGCAATCCCCGCGTGCAGCTGTCGGCCATCATCGATGGCGGCGGTCACGAGCGCGGCATGCGCTCCGGAACGCTCAATGTCACCGGCATTGTGGGTCTTGGCAAGGCTTGCGAAATCGCTCAGCAAGAGATGTCGCAGGAAGCCGAGCGGCTGCGCGGGCTGCGCGACCGGCTCAAGAGCGGCCTCCAAGCCAAACTGGACGAGGTCTACATCAATGGCTCGATGGAGCACCGCCTGCCCAACAACCTGAACATGAGCTTCGCCTACGTGGAAGGCGAATCGCTCCTCATGGGCATCAACGATATTGCGGTTTCGAGCGGCTCTGCGTGCACCTCAGCAACCCTCGAGCCTAGTTATGTACTCAAAGCATTAGGCGTTGGCGAAGACCTGGCGCACACTTCGATCCGTTTTGGCCTCGGGCGGTTCAATACCGTGGAAGAGGTCGATTACGTTACCGACAAGATGGTCCAGGTCGTCACCAAGCTGCGTGAGCTTTCGCCGCTTTACGAGATGGCCAAGGAAGGCATCGATATTTCCAAAATGAAGTGGCAGACGGCCTAACAAATTCATCTAACGAACTGAAGGACACTACATGGCAAACGAAGGAACAATTCGGATTCACCGCTCGATCGGAGGCACCGGCGCCGCGTTTCGCGTCTCCTTTGTGCCTTACGACTCGGATGGGGAGGGCACGGCCGGCGTGCGTGCCTTTCATGAAGTTCAGCAAGTGCGGGCATTTCTCAAGAGTCTGGGAGTCAACTCGGAACTGGTCAAGGACGCTCTGCGGCAGCTTGCCGCAGGCCGCTCGGCATCCGTGCCGAACGTTTCTCTTTCCGAGGAGGTCGTGAAGAACGCAGGCCTGGACACTTCGGCGAGCCTGGCGCGGCGATAGTTGTAGCGCCGCCCTTGTTGCGGGCGGCACGTTGGGGTTGGACCGTCTTTTGAAGCATGAGTTAAGGAGCAACACGCAATGGCATATAGCGATAAAGTGGTCGAGCATTACAACAATCCGCGTAACGTCGGTAGCCTGCCGAAGGAAGACCCCAACGTTGGAACCGGTCTGGTCGGCGCGCCCGAGTGCGGCGACGTGATGAAGCTGCAGATGAAGATCAATCCCGATACCAAGATCATTGAAGAAGCCAAGTTCAAGACCTTCGGCTGCGGTTCGGCGATTGCCAGCTCTTCGCTCGCCACCGAGTGGGTGAAGGGCAAGACCGTCGAAGAGGCGCTCAGCATCAAGAACACGGACATCGTGCGCGAGCTTTCGCTTCCGCCGGTGAAGATTCACTGCTCCGTGCTGGCCGAAGACGCCATCAAAGCGGCCATCGGCGACTGGAAGAAAAAGCACGGCATCGAAGTCCCCGTAGCCGAGAAGGCCGCGCACTAAGCGGGTTGCCGCGAGGTTGTAGGGGCGCAGCATGCTGCGCCCTAGCTCGGCACGATTGAACGTGTCATAGGCATTTGGGGTTGTTCATCATGGCCACGGAAACAATCAGTCCGAACATCGCCGCGATCCACCTGACCGAGCGCGCCGCGCTGAAAATCCGCGCCCTGCTCGAAAAGGATGGCGTGCCGCTGGATCAGGGCGGTCTCCGCGTCGGCGTGCAAGGCGGCGGCTGCTCCGGACTTTCGTATGCCATGCGCCTCGATACCCAGTCGCGTCCCCGCGACAAGGTCTTCGAGGAGCACGGCGCCCGTATCTTCGTGGATCCAAAGAGTTTGCTGTATCTGAACGGCACCACTCTCGAGTACGAAGAGACACTCATGCGCCAGGGATTCGTCTTCCAGAATCCCAACGCGGCGAGAAATTGCGGCTGCGGCAGCTCCTTTACGGCTTAGTGGCACAGGCTTGAGCCTGTGCGCCGTACGAGCTTGGCGCAGGCGGATCTGACGAGTGGTTGGCAGCCGCACCGCCAGCCACTTTTTTTGTTTTACAGCAAGGAAGGAATGACGCGTCATTCCTTCCTTCAAGCGCAGAACGCCCAGGTCGTTAGGAAATGAGTCTGCGAACGCTATGAGTACGCCCTCGACATCGATGACCGATCCGCCGCTGGTCTGCTGGAGCTGCCACGAGCGCACGCTTGGCACGCATTTTTGCTCGAGCTGCGGGAAACTTCAGCGTCCCCACGAAACCGACTATTTCGCGGTGTTCGAGATGCCGCGCAAACTCTGGATCGAAATGCCTGGACTGGAGCAAAAGTTCCTGCAATTGAGCTGGAAGCTGCATCCCGACAATTTTGTTAACGCCACTCCCGAGGAGCAGGAGCTTTCCCTGAAGCGCAGTTCGGAATTGAACGACGCGTATCGGGTCTTGCGTGATCCGGTCGCCAGCGTCGAGTACCTCCTCGAACTCGAAGGCGCGCGCAAAGAGGGCGAGCAAAAGCAGCAGGCGCCGCCCGAACTGCTCGAAGAAGTCTTCGAGCTAAACGAATCGCTCGATGATCTGCGCGAAGCAAAAAGCGCCGGCGGCGATCTGGCTTCCTTAAAATCGCGGCTCGAGTCGGCGCAAGCAAATTTCGGCGAGAAACTCAAAGAGGTTGACGCGCAGCTTCACGTCGCGGCGCGTCAATGGGATGCCGCCATCGACGCCGATGCCGGCGACGCGGATCGCAAAGCGGTCATGGTGCGGCTCAACGAATTGCTCAATCGCCGCTCGTACATCCGGAACTTGGTCACAAATGTCGTGAAGGAGCTGACGTGACACGTGTTCCGTGACATGGGCGTAGCGCTGGCTACCGCACGGGTCACGGGCCACGGATCACGAGTCACGCACCAAACACGGGTCACGCACTAATGGGACGCATCGTAGGAATCGATCTCGGCACCACCAACAGTCTCGTCGCGTACATCGATCCGCAGACGGGCGCGCCGGTGTGTATCCCCGGGCCCAACGGCAGCACGCTCTGCCCCTCCGTCGTCAGCATCGATCCCGACGGCGCCATCATCGTTGGCGAGCCTGCGCTGCGCCGCCTTCTCACGCAGCCCGAGCGCACCATCTATTCCGTCAAGCGGCTGATGGGCCGCGGCGTTGGGGACATACAAAGCGAACTCAAACTTTTTCCGTTTCGCATCGACCCCTCGAGCAAGAACGTCATTCGCGTCCGGCTCGGCGACAAATTCTTCACGCCGCCGGAGATTTCCGCCTTCATCCTCCGCGAGCTGAAGAATTGGGCGGAAGCCTTTTTCGGCGAGAGCGTCGACCGCGCCGTCATCACTGTGCCCGCGTACTTTAACGACGCGCAGCGTCAGGCCACCAAAGACGCCGGCAAAATCGCAGGCCTGGAAGTGTTGCGGTTGGTGAACGAGCCCACCGCAGCCGCCTTGGCCTACGGCCTGCACGAAAAGCAGCGCGGCCGCGTCACCGTCTACGATCTGGGCGGCGGCACGTTCGACATTTCCGTCCTCAAGCTTATCTCCACTAGTGAAGGCGACATCTACCAAGTCCTCTCGACCAACGGCGACACGCATCTCGGCGGCGACGACATCGACAATTTGCTCCAAGCGCTGGTCCACGAGGAAGTCTTGCAACAGCACCGCGTCGATTTTTCGCCGCACGCCGAGCTCGCGCAAGAACTCCGCAAGTCGCTCATCGCTGTAAAGCACCAGCTTTCCGGCAGCGAAACCTCCACGCTGCGTTTCCCGCTGCCCAACGGCGCGGTTTTCGTGCATCCGTTCTCGCGCGGTGCATTCGAGGCGCTTCTACGTCCCATCGTCGAGCGCACCATGGGGCCCGTGAAGCAGGCGCTTGCCGACGCGCAACTTACGCCCGCGGAAATCGACGAAGTCGTGCTTGTCGGCGGCACCACGCGCACCCCGCTCATCCGCCGCACCGTGCAGGAATATTTCGGCCGCAAGCCGCACACGGAGTTGAACCCCGACGAAGTCGTCGCGCTGGGCGCCGCCGTGCAGGCCAATATCCTCGACCGCGGCGTCAAGAACATGCTGCTGCTCGATGTCACGCCGCTCTCCCTCGGGATCGAAACCTACGGCGGCGCCGTCGCGAAGATTATTCCGCGCAACTCCACGATTCCCGCCAGCGCGCAGGAAATGTACACGACGGGAGTCGACAATCAGACCGGCATCGACATCCACGTGGTGCAAGGCGAACGCGAATTGGCCAAGGATTGCCGCTCGCTGGCTCGTTTCACGCTGAAAGTGCCGCCCGCTCCGGCGGGCCTCCCGCGCATCGAAGTCCGTTTTCTCATCGACGCCAACGGAATTCTGCAAGTCGCCGCAAAAGATCTGCGCAATGGCCAGCAACACTCCATCGAAGTGCAGCCCAGCTACGGCATCAGCGACACCGAAATCGAGCGCATGCTCGAAGATTCCATCGAGTACGCCGAGCAGGATTTCGCCGAACGCCAGGTAATCGAAGCGCGCACCGAGTCCGAATCGATCCTGAGCGCCACGCAAAAAGCGCTTTCCAGCGGCGCAGCCGCGCGGCTGTCCGCCGAAGAGCGCGCCACCATCGACACTTCCGTGGCGGCGTTGAAGGAATCCGTCGCCGGCAGCGATTACAAGCTCATCCGCAAGCGCATCGACGATCTGAATCACGCGACCTCGCATCTTGCGGAGCTGGTCATGAACAGTGCAGTATCGACAGCGCTGGAGGGCCGCAAGCTCGCCGAAGTCTGAGGATTTTCAGCAGCACAGGCTGCAACCTGTGCGCGGCGTAAAACGCGCCGCAGGCAATTGTTTCCGTCTTAGAGGAGAGCAACATGGGTGGCAACAACCCCTACATCGAAGAAGTAAAATACACGCCGGCCACGAAGAAATTCAAAGTGACCTTTCTTCCCAGCGGCAAGACCATCGAAGTCGATCCCGCGAAGATTCCGTACGGCCACAACGGCATACCCGGCAGCATTCTCGATATTTCGGAAGGTATCAAGGCCGGCCTGGATCACGCGTGCGGCGGCGTCTGCGCCTGCTCCACATGCCACGTGATCGTCAAGGAGGGCCTGCAGTCTTGCAACGAAGCCACCGACGCGGAGCTTGACGAGCTCGACATGGCTCCCGGTATCACGCCGAAGTCGCGCCTAGGCTGCCAAACGGTTCCCGACGGCACCACCGACATCGTGGTAGAAATTCCCGAGTGGAACAAGAACTACGCCAAGGAAGCGGACCACTGAGAAGCGTGATTCGTGGCGCGTGGTCCGTGGTCCGTGAAGCGGGAAAGACTCTGAGTCTTAGATTTTCTCTGTTGTCTCTGTGCCTACCTGCCGCAGGCAGGGCCAATCTTCCTTCCGAAGGAGCAACATGCCCGCGACATTCGACTGGGACGACGTAGAGGACATCGCCATCGCGCTCACCGACAAATATCCCGACACCGATCCGCTCACCGTGCGTTTCACCGACATGCACAAATGGATCACCGAGCTGCCGGGTTTCTCGGGCGACGCGAAAGCCTCCAACGAAGGCAAGCTCGAAGCCATCCAAATGGCGTGGCACGAAGAGTTTCAAGACCGCCAAAGTTGAGTTTTTGTTTTCCCCATCTCAACCAGCGAGATTCCGCCGAACATGAACATTCGCCGCCTGACCGAGAACGATGCCGAAGTGCTGTATCGTTTGCGGCTCCATGCCCTGGAAGTGGAACCAAAAAGTTTTCGCGAATCGCACGAGGAATTGCGCAAAGTGGCCGTGGCGACGTACGCTGAGCGGCTCGGCTCGGGCGGCGAAGACAACTTCGTGCTCGGCGCGTTCGAGGGCCCGGAAATGATCGGGATGGTGGGCTTCTATCGCGAGCTGCCTCTGAAGTGCCGGCACAAAGCCTGGATTTGGGGCATGTTCGTCGAGCACTCCCAGCGCGGCAAGGGCATCGGCCGCGCGCTGCTGACCGCCGCGCTCGAACGCGCGCGCAAGCTGCCAGGATTGACGCAAATTCGGCTGACCGTCTCCACCACGCAAGACGCTGCCCGCAAACTGTACGTCAGTTGCGGCTTTCGCGTCTTCGGCCTCGAGCCGCAGGCCATGTGCGTCAATGGCGAATTCGTGGACGAAGAGCAAATGGCGCTGCGCGTCTCTGTGTAGCAACGACAGGGCACGACTTCAGGGCGCGTCGCGCTCGCGAGGAACCGCCGCTCCCGGCGCAATCTGTCGTATACTCCCGCCGCTTGTGTTTTGACACCCGGACATTTCAGTCGACGAAATAGGCTGGAGGTTCGATGGCCACAGCCGTAGCCCAAGCCGGCATTCCCGCGACACGCCTGCCAGGCCGGCGTTTCGACCATCTCTTCTTTTCAACGATGGCGTTGCTCATGCTCGCCAGCGTTTTTCTCGGCTTTGCGCACTCCTACTATCTCGCGGGTATTTTCCATGCGCCGCTGCCTAGCCTCGTCGTTCATCTGCACGGCGGAGCCTTTTCTTGTTGGATCCTCTTGCTCGTCACGCAAACTTCCCTCGTCGCTGCCGGCCGCGTGGACATCCATCGCCGCCTCGGCATCGCTGGCTTCCTGCTTGCGTGCCTCATGGTAATTCTCGGCGTCTTGACGGCAACGGATGCGCTCGCTCGCGCCAACGGCCTGCCGGGCGACGCGAAATTCTTCTACATTATTCCGATGGGGGACATGCTGAACTTCGCCGTGCTCGTAGCGTTTGCCTTCCGCGCACGCACCAACCCTTCCGTCCACAAGCGGCTCATCCTGCTCGCCACCATCGCACTAATCAGTGCCGCCATCTTCCGCTGGCCTTTTGCCTTCGTCTATCACGACGGCGAAAGGGCGACTGTGTTCTCCTACGTCTTCCTACTCGCAATGGTGCTTTACGACTTTTGGTCCACACGCAAAATTCATCGCGCCACACTGTGGGGAGGCGCGTTCCTGGTCCTCGCTCAACAAATTAGAATTCCGATCGGCCACTCAGCCGCTTGGCACTCCTTCGCCACGTGGATGCAGTCCCGCTCCGGTTAGCCCAATGATCTTCGATGATGGAGGCGTAGCCGCCGTCGTCTCCGCTCTACTCACTACCCACTGCTCACTTCTAGCCGTACTTGTAGATTCCACTGGTTTTTCTTATCCTAGTAAGGTTCCTCTCACCACAAAGTGTGGCGCTATGGTGCAACGGTTAGCACGCGGCCCTTTCAAGGCCGAAATACGGGTTCGATTCCCGTTAGCGCTACCAAAGCTTCCCGCTAAACGCGCGCTTTACTTCCCGACGATCTCCCGAATAAAGTCAACCTCCTCCTGCTTGTAAGGCTGGCCGTTGGTGCGAAAAATCTCGTGAAACCAGATGGCCGGTTCGCGATCGGTATACGGATGCTGCCAGGAATCCCACGGCAAATACGTCTGCGTCTTGCCCGCCACTAAGCCCCAATTGATGGCGCCGACGTGGTATTTCTTCGCGATCGGCAGCGATCCCTGGAACGTGCTGCCATTCCCGCGCGCCATGTATTCGGTGCATACGATGGGACGCCCGTACTGCTGCAGCGAGAGAATCCGGTTCTCGAATACTTCCGGCTTGTCGTAGCTGTGAAAGGAAATCACATCCGATTCCTCGAGCTGTATTTTCGCCGTCGCACCCAGCTTCTCCGGCGAGGACCAATCTCCTTGCCACACGCCGCTGGTCAGCGGCTGCGACGCGCCCGCCTCGCGCGCCCACACAAACGCCCGCGGCAGCAGCGCCAGCACCAGCTCCACCTTGTTGGCGGGATCTTTGTAGCTTCCCCCGTTCGTGTTGTCCGGCTCGTTCCACACGTCCCACCCGAGAATGCGCGGATCGTCGCGGAACGCCCCGACGACGCCCTTCACATACGCCTCCAGCCGTGGATATTGCGCCGGATCCTGCAGCGCCTTCGCGCCGGGACTCTGCACCCAGCCGGAATTGTGGACCCCGGGCCGCGGTTCGTGCTGCTTGCCCAGCTTGGGATCGGGATCCCAGCACGAATCGAACAAAACAAACAGCGGCTTGATGTGGTGCCTGGCCGCAATCTCCAGGAACGTGTCGATGCGCTTCTGGAAGCCCTTGGGGTCCTGCTGCCACAGCAAATCGTGGAGAAATACGCGCATCGTGTTGAGCCCGATGGATTCCGCCCAGCCCAGCTCTTTGTCGATGCGCTGCGGATCGAAAGTATCCGCCTGCCACATTTCCAGCTCGTTGATCGCCGTAGCCGGAATGTAGTTGCTTCCGACCAGCCACGGCTGCTGCGCGTACCAGTCGGTGGCGGCTTTTTCGGTCCAGCGCGCCGCCGGACGTCGATCGGGCTGCTGTGCCGCTGCCTGCAGGCTCAAAGCCAACAGCAAGCCGATCCAAATTCCCGCAAACGCCCGGCTAGGCATCGTCTCCCCCTTATATCTTTTGTGGCGCAGCCATTTCTGTTTAGCCTGCTTGCCCTGAGGAACGAAGGGAGCCTCGAAGGACCTGTTCGCCTTAGCTAAGTGCAGTGGATTCAAGGCACGAATTGCCCGGACGCCTAGGCCCCCCCTTGAGATGGATTTTTCCGCAACCTGTCGAGCGCATCCCCGCGAATTGTAACGAAATCGCAACCTCGCGTTCATTTCGCCCCAAGAACATCCTCACGTATGCTTCTGGCATCTTACTCCGAGCCACAGGCTATCTCTGAGTGCGAATCACGCCACTACTCTCTCGACAGTGCTGGCAAGTTGGCTCGTTCTGCCGAATAATGTTACAGGCGCCTGCGATTCCCCCTCCAGCGGCAGCACGACGCAAGGAATACAGATGAACGGTCAGCAACCCAAGAGCCGCAAGCGGAGTCCCGCGGAGAAAGTTCCGGTCCTGTTAGCCGGGTCGGCATCCCTAACTGGTTCGCGCACGCTTCCGTCCGAAGACGTGGACCGCGCCTTCGGCATGCCGGTGGGCAACCTCCGCAGCCGCGCGGGTATCGAGTCGCTGGCCTACGTCGCCGAAGGCGAAAACGAACTCACCCTCGGCACGCAGGCCGCGCAGCAGGCGTTGCAGGCTGCGGGGTGCGACACGAAAGAAATCGACTGCATCGTGGCCACCAGCGAGACGCATCACGTCTACCCCTCGCTCGCGGCGCGCCTTCACTCCAACCTGGCCGTCCGCGAAACGTGCGGCGCGTTTGACGTCGGCGGCGCGTGCCTCGGCCTCATCAATGGGCTGGCCGTCGGGCAATCCCTGATCGTTTCCGGTCAAGCTCGCACGGTCGCTGTCGTTACAGCGGACGTCCACAGCCGCACGCTCGTGCCGGGCCGCGTCGCCGGTGAATTTGGCGGCTTGTTCGGCGATGGCGCCAGTGCTTTTCTTCTGCGCAATGTAGCGCCCAAGACGGAAACTCTGTCCTATCGCCTGCGCGAATTTCTGTTCGGTTGCGCCGGCCAGTATTCAGGCGCGGTTACCGTCGCGGGAATGTTGAATGGCAGTCTGGACGTGCACTTCGACGGCGAAGCACTCTCGCGCGCCGCGATCACGCGGATGGAAAAGGTTTTTTCCGCAATCGAGAAACTCAGCGCCATTCCGCGCACCGCGGTCGGCGCTTTCGCCACGCATCAGCCCAACCCTCGCTTGCTTTCGCTCCTGGCCAAGGTTGCCGGCGTGGCGCCGGAAACCTTCCCGCCCATCGCTCGCACCTCCGGCAACCTCGGCTCCTCCACGTGCGGCGCCGCCCTTCACGCGGCTCTGCAAATGGCCGCCACGTGTTCGGCCGGTCGGCCACGTCCCATCTTTCTGGCCTCGCTCGGCCCCGGCCTGCTCTTCGGCGGCACCTGGCTCGCCGCCTGAAAAACGAAACCTCCAAGGGTAAACCTGGATTTCTCGCGTACTAGGTTCCGAACAGTAGGCGTTCGAGTATGGGACCCAGAGCCAAGGCTGGAAGGTAGCTAAGAGCCACCATCGCTATCAAGCAGACCGTCAGCAGGACCCCAAACAGAAAGGAATGGGTCGGAAGCGTTCCGGACGATGAAGGCTTATTTCTCTGCCGAGCAAAACAAGCTGCGAATGCCAACGCAGGAATTGCCAACGCAAATCTGCCCGCCATCATCGCTACTGCAGTCGTTACATTGTAAAAGGGAGTGTTGGCGCTCAAACCGGCAAAGCTCTGGCCATTGTTGGCGAAGCAGGAAGAATAGGCAAAGAGAATCTCGGTAAAACCGTGCGAGCCGGTGTTTGTGGTCAGGCCGGAGAGTCCAGCTCTGGTGCTCACAGCCACGGCGGTAAGCGGCAGGATAAACAACGGCGCGGCCAATGCAAACAACATGATCATTTTATTTTCAGCCGCCCCGATCTTTTTTCCCAGGTATTCAGGCGTACGTCCGACCATGAGTCCCGCTAGAAACACAACAATCCCGGCGGTCATCACCATGCTGTAAAGCCCCGTACCCAGACCTCCGAAAACAAGCTCTCCCAGTAGCATGTTCGTCAGCAACGCCATTCCGCCAAGCGAGGTATAGCTATCATGTGCGGAGTTGTTCGATCCCGTGGCGGAATTGGATGTCACGACGGCTGTGAGCGTGGAGCCGGTAATGCCGAAGCGTACTTCCTTTCCTTCCATGTTGCCGCCAGACTGCAGGGGGCCACTGCGAAAATCCACGCCCGCGAAACGCGGGTTGCCCTTCTTTTCAAAGTGATCCACGAAAATCAATCCACAAGAGAACAGAAACACCATCACGCAATAGAAAAGCCATCCCTGCCGGGACTGACCAACCATCCGGCCGAAGGTGTTCGTCAATGCCGCGGGCAGAAGCACGAAGGGATAGATGTCGATAAGGCTGGTACGCAGCGTGGGTTTCTTATAGGTCAACGTCTTGATACGGCGAGCACCGTAGCCAAACAAGCCCCGCCCTGCAAAGAGATGAGCAGCGTACGCGTTAGAGCACGTAGCCAAAAAGCCCCGGCCCTCAAGAGCAGGAGCCCGCGAATTAGCGCGCCTATTGCGGAGCCGTCTGGCGGGCCAGGGCTTGCACTTCCCGGGGTAAGTCACTGAAAGAACACATAAATCATGCAGTCAAGTCCGAGTATACAAAGCGCCAGAAATACCGTAAGCGACATCGTTCCCTCCACAGGACGGCTCAAGTCCTGCTTTACCTTCATAAAGAATCGGAGGGAGCGCACTGAAAAGTCCTGAAGAGTTCATCAGGAATTTGTTAGGACGCCATCCTGGCAGAGACCAAAACCGTGGCTTTCGCCTATGGTGCCCGCCAAAAGCCCAATACTTCTCAATTTATTTCTTGACAGCCATTTACTTACGCGGTATATTGGTTTCGCGTCAAGCTGCGCATTCCAGAAGCGCCGGGAACCTCCCGGCGCTTTTCCTTTGCATCACGATGCAACACCCCGGTGTGAGGGGATCGCGTACCAAACGCCCTCTCGTTCGAGAAACCAGCCTCCCAACCTAACTCCCTTTAGAATCGATACTTGCAAAAGTGTATGAAAACAAACGACTTTAATTCTCTTTATAGAATCAACACTTACAGAAAACATAGGGGGGAGGGGGTAACTCCGAAGTACCGCTTTCGCTAGCGCCGACAACCCGCCCGGCTCCAACGGGGCAGTAGAAGCGGCCAATTCCGAATCATTCGTCGGAAGAAAACAGGCAAAATCGAAAACCACTCTACGATCCCGGCCGTGTTCGCACCGTGAAGCTGGTGTCCGGCGCAGGCACCACGCAACCCTGCAGCGGCGGCCAACCCGCGTCGGTGGTGGGATTGCGGCATAGCGACACGATCGCCGGCGCGATCTGCGCCGGTGCCACCACTCCGTCCAGTGGTTCGGCGTAAACCGTGTAGCTGTGCCCCACCGGAAGCCGGTCAATCTCATAGCTCCCGTCGAATTGCGCCGGCCCGGGATCAGCGCAGCTCCAGCCGCCGATGGTGGCGCCGATCACCGAGCCGCTCGCTGCGTCCACCGCAACAACATGCGCCCCAAACACGCCGGTGACGCCGGGAGGCGAAGTGGGCAGCGACAAAGGATTGGCAGGCAGGATGTGCCCACGAATCGATCCGACATTCACGGTGTCCGACGGCGACGGATAGAGGACCCGCAATCCGGTGCGGTCGTCGTCGCTCAGCGGCGCATCCGGTTGCTGCGTCGCCGGGCGCTCTCCGGTGAACGTGCCGGGCGCGGCCGCGTACGGATACATCATCGCGCTCCATACCGCGGAGTGGCTGAACCCGAGAAGATGCCCAAACTCGTGTGTGAGCAGCGATTCGAGATCGTACGCGTGAGGATTCGCCGCCAGAGCAGCAGGCGTCGCGAACGTGATCGACGAATCGCTCGGGTCGAAATAAATGTCGGCATCGAGAATTTGACCGATCTGCGTGGCCGGCGCGCCGCTGCCGATCTGCACGCCAATGCTGTCCGCCGTGATGACACGCGTAAACGCGAGTATCCCCGGCGTGAACGCGCCATCGGCCTGATCGAAGCAGATCGAGTTCACACCGTCCGAACCGCACGCATTGGCTGTGGACACGCGCGTCAGCGGTGCCAGCGATGACGCCGCCAGCGTTGTCCCGCTCACTCCGGTCCACACAGCGAACGACTGCGTGATCACCTGTTCGATTTCAGCCAGTTGGCCGTTCGCGGTTTGGTCCTGCGTCAGGATCGTGACCGGGTTCGTTCCCAGCGCCGTGCTCCACCGCACCGCGATGCTCCCCGCCGAGCTCAGCTGATGCGCCCGCACCGGGCAAGCCGACCCGCCCGAAAGCGCCACCCCTTCCCGCACATCCGGCACAACCTCATCGAAGGCATAACCTCCCGCTCTGGGAACCGCGTACATACTAAGAAACGCGGCCAGGACCACCGTGCAAGCCTTTCTTTGTCTCGTGTGAGAGCTATCTTTCATCGTAGGTCTCCTCGGTTCCGCCTCTGCGCTCCTCCGCGTCCGTTGCGCCTGCCTGTCGCAGGCAGGTCTCTGTCTTAGCGTTTTCCTTCTTTTTCTTCTCTGTGGCCTTCGTGCTCTTGACTCTGTGTTCTCTGTGTTACTTCTTTCTTTTCCTTACTTCCTTGCGTCATTCCTTGATTACTTCTTTTCCGCCAGTGCCTTCCTCAGCTTCACCCGAAACAGCGGCACCGGCAGATTGCGAATCCCTCCACGCCGGAACTCCCGCGTCCGCGGATCGAAGATCGAAGCGGTAGCCGAATCCTGCGTGACGCTTTCGATTCCCGCTTCCACATTCCGCGCAATGCGGAAGGTTCCTTGCGACCAACCCAGAATGCTGTACGGCTCGCCTTGCCGCGCCCACAAAAACAAGTAAACCTCTTCACCGCTCCGGAACATCGGCACTTCATCGACGCGCGAATGCAAATGCCCGACTTGTCCTCCCAGCATGCGCACGGTTACCAGCCCCGGCAGCAGCCCTTTATCGAGTTCGAGCACTTCGAAGTGCGTCTCCGTCCAGATTTCCCGGCCGTCCCAGCGACTCTCCGATCCCAGGCAGCGCAACCTCGCAATGGCGGTGGACTGCTGCGCGAGGTCTTCGAAGGGCAGACGCACCAGCGTCGTCGCGTTCGCCAGGACTGCGCTCATCGCGAGTGCTGCAAGACCCATCAGAAAGACAATCCACAAAAACCGGCGGCGTTGCACGTAGCTCATTTCACTCGACCTCCCGTTTCCGTTCACAACCGTCCAGTTCACGACAGTTCGCTCCACCACTAGCGATCCGCTTGCTGCGGTTTTGTCCAAGTTCGTGTTTTGGATGAAAAGCGTGCGCGGCCAGGAATTGCGGTGGCCTGAATCTGCAGCGTCAGGTGGATAATCCCGAGGCCGACCGGCTGCTTTGCCAGGACCGTAACGTCGCCCACACCAGGATCGGCGTTGGAGACTGTGAACGTCATGCTAGCTGTCCAGGCCGCTCTCGGAAAACAGGCAGATGTCGGCCGTCGAAGTCCCACTGGCGGAACGCACCAGCACGACGGGATTGCCAGTCAACGAGCAGGAATTATTCGCAACCGAAAAAGCGCCCAGCGCCTCCACGTTCAGATCGACGTCGTTGCCCGGAACGGAAACGCCCGCGGTCGTGGGGTCGACCACGACGATGTCTTCCGCGGTGGCCGCCGGCGCGGCGCTGGTAAGCGCAATGATTTCATCGGAGACATTCGGCGCGACCACGATCAGCGAGACCACGTTGGATTCGCTACCGCCGGGGTTCTGCACCTGCACGGTTGCGCTGCCCGGCGCCGCCACATCCGCTGCCGTTACCGGCGCCGTACATTCCGTTGTGGAGTTGCACGTCGTCGCGCGCGCCGTTCCGCCGATCAGCAGCACCGATCCGGGCCCGGGACTCGACGCCGAAAAACCGCTGCCGTCGATTCGCAGCGCGAAACCATCGGCGGCGCCCGCGTACACGCTGGCGGGATGCAGCGACAGAATGCTCGCGCCCGTCGAGATCATCACATTGGCCAAGCCGGACTGCGACGCGTCATCCGCGCTGATGGCGACGACTTGTATGGCATCGGGTGACGGCGCTGCGCCCGGCGCGGTGTACGCACCGTCTTGACCGATCGAGCCGCAGACCGTGCCTCCCGCGCACGCGGTGCCTTGGACCTGCCACACCACGCTTTGATTGCTGGTGCCGATCACGGTGGCCGCGAATCCCTGGACAGCCAGTGGCGCGAGCGTCGCGCTCGCTGGCTGTACTGTCACCACCACGTGGTTGATCACCGTAATTTGTGCGCTGGCGCTCTTGGTGGGATCGGCCGCGCTGGTGGCCTGCACTGTTACCGGATTCGGGCTGGGAATCGCCCCCGGCGCCAGGTAGTCCACTTGCGCGGCCGCTCCACTGGTCACCGGCAGGCAAGGATTTGTCGCCACCACACAGATTTGACCGAACGTGCCGTCGCCGCCCGCAATGCCGTTCACGCTCCAGGTCACGCCGCCTGCGGTGCCGGTGCCGGGCGCGGCGCTGACCTGCGCTGTCAGCGTCACGCGGTGGTTTGCCGCCAGGGTCACGGTAGCCGGCGAAAGGCTCACGCTTCCGCTTTGATGAATGGCTTGAATGGCTAGCGTCGCCTGCGCCTTTTTGGAAGGATCGGCCTGGGGCGTCACCGTGATCGTGACGGTGTTCGGGCTGATCGCGGCCCCCGGTGCGTTGTAGGTTGCGGAGTTCGCGGTTGCGTTGCCTCCGGCCGATTGCTGGGTCACCGCCGTGAGCATTCCGCAGGATGCTCCGCTGCATCCAGTTCCGGACAGCGACCACGCCAAAGCTTGAGTCGGATTGGAGCCGGGAACCGCAGTGAACGTCACCGCAATCGTAGCGGAGCCTGCAACAGGCACGCTGGCCGGGGCGGAGATCTGCAGGGTGAAATTGCTGGTGATCGTCAGCGCAGCCGAGGCGCGCTTAGAGGGATCGGCCACACTTTGCGCTGTCAGCGTTGCGGTCGCCGGGTTTGGCTGAATCTGCGGCGCGGTAAAGTTGCCGCTCGTGTCCACGGTGCCGCACGCGAAAGGACATGCCGCGCCGGACAGCGTCCAGAGGACCGTGTCATCCGGGTGGCCGCTGCTCGTGATGTTCGCGTGGAAACTGCGTGTCGCGCCGAGTTCCACGGAGGCGACGTTGGTGCCGAGCGCAATCTGGACGTCGCTGGTGATGGTTACACTGGCGCTCGCGGACTTCGTCGCGTCCACCTGGCTGGTGACGGTGACCTGCACGACAGCGGAAGAAGGGAGGTCTGCCGGCGCGGTATACACACCGGCGGCGGTGATCGTTCCGGTCGCCGCGTTTCCGCCTGGCACTCCGTTGACGCTCCACGTAACGCTGGTATTGCTGGTGTTCGCTACGGTTGCCGTGAAGGTCTGCGAGTTTCCCAGAATCACCGGCGCGCTCGACGGCGACAGCATCACGCTGATGGAAGATGGGGTAGATGGAGGCGGCGGGGGCGCTACTGGGCCTACGCCTACCCCTGCGCAGCCCAGGGTACACGCACCCGCCGTAAGAAGAGCAAGGAATAGGAGCGCCTGCGGCCGCGCCGGGTCCAGAATCCGCGTCTTGGAAATCGTCCGGCCAACTTGCGGAAAGGGGTGCATGCCCGTCTGTGTGCAAGCGAACAACCAGCGAAAACCCTAACGTTATCCCAAGCGTCGCGAACAGACTGACTGTCCGAATAAGATGCGTGGTATCAGTGCGGTACGGGTTTCGACGCATTCTCAACTCAGCCTGTGCCGCGCGCAATCTTTCCAGCGTGCCCCAAATCCAGACGAGAGCCTTCCCACTTTGGCACGCCCGGTCTGGCACGCAGTTCCAGTTCGGCACTTGCCGCGGGGGGATAACGCAGAAGCGCAGAAGACGCCGAGGGGTCGCAGAGCGGAGGGGAAAAAACTTAAGACAGAGGGCACAGAGATTGGAGCACAGAGCTCACAGAGAGGAACGGGATGAAGTGATGTGCCTTAGTCTTCGTGCAAAACACGACCCAGCGCCGACGGCAGGTCGGGATATAGAAACGGATAGGCAAGATTCGTCAGCCGCTGCGGCGTCACTCGCTGGCTGGCCAGCAGCAGCGCATCCGCCATTTCGCCCAGCGCTAGCCGCAGCGCAAAAGCCGGGGCGGGGAAGAGCGCGGGGCGGTGCATCGCTCGCGCCAGCTCCTTGGTGAACTGCGCGTTGCGAACGGGCTGCGGCGCCACGACGTTCACTGGGCCGCTCACCGCGGCATTCTCCAGGGCGAAACGCACGATCGCGAGTACATCCTCCAGGGTCACCCACGACATCCACTGCTGCCCGGAGCCGATCTTTCCTCCGGCGCCAAAGCGAAACGGGCGCATCATTTGCGGCAGCGCGCCGCCGTGCTTGGCCAAGATGATCCCGAACCGCGGGAGCACCACCCGCGCGCCGAGCGCTTGCGCTTGGCTCGCTTCGGCCTCCCACTCTCGGGCGAGGCTTGCCAAGAAATCCTCGCCGGCCTTGCTCTCCTCTGTCAGCAACTCGTCGCCGCGGTTGCCGTAGATCCCAATCGCGGATGCCGAGACGAAAACCTTTGGCCGCACCTTCGCTTTCTCCAGTGCGGCCACCAGCGCGCGGGTGGTGCGCACGCGGCTCGACCTTAGCTGCATCTTGCGCTCGGTCGTCCACCGCCCGCCTGCAATCGAGGCTCCCGCCAGGTTGACGACGCTGTCGGCGCCATCCGCTTTCCCTTGCGAATCCGCCAGGGACGACGCGCTTGGATCTTCCGGGTCCCACGCCACGTCGAGGATCTGCCCCGCTGAGCCTCGCGTTTTCGATTCCTTCTTGCTTGTGGTGGTTTCCCGACGCAACAGCCGGCATACCGTGTGCCCATCACGCGCCAGGGCGTTTACCAGCGCCGTTCCTACCAAGCCGGTCGACCCTGTGATCACAAGCTTCATTGTGGGCTCCCAACAGCGAAATCCCCGCTATCGTCTGCGCAACTATACGCTGACGACCTGTGTTTAGTTCCCTGGGCTCGACTGCGCAGAAAAACGAGCCCTCAGCGGCTAAAGCCGGATGGAGTCGCGAGCACTTACGGCACGACTGAAACGTCGTGCCCTCCCACTGCCAGCGGCTCAAGATAGAGACGGAACAAACGCCAAAGCGCCCGCCTCGGAAGGCGACCGCTACATTCGGAAGGCTCGCCGATCGTTTACGCCGTGGCAGGACGCGATGGCCCGGGCGGGCAAGCCCCTCCCTACAGGTCGGATCTCGAACTCTAATGGCTATGCCACTGGCCGCAGGTCTTGCTCAGGGTTACAATTCACGTGTGCCAACCGCTTCGCCCACCATCCGGGTCAAGGTGCTTTTCTTTGGCCGCCTCAAGGAAATTGTCGGGCGCGCCGAAGAGTCGGTCGATCTCGCCGAAGGCGCGGCTATCGAAGCGCTCTTCGAGCGTTTCGGCTCTCGGCACCCTGAGCTCGCACGCTACCGCGGGTCGCTGGTCGCTTCTCGCAACCAGGAATTCGCTGCCTGGAGCACTCCGCTGCTCTCCGGTGATGAAGTTGCCTTTCTCCCGCCCGTGAGTGGCGGCTAACTCCGTCGGCGCACTCCATGTCTACCACCTCGCCCAAACCCGCGGCCCCCATCGCCTCAGACGACCTGGTGTTCCTCGTGCGCGAGGCCATCGACTCCGCCGCGCTGGTCCGCCACGTCCGCACTGGTGGCGACGGCGCCGTTGTTACTTTTGACGGTTGCGTGCGCAATCAGTCTCATGGCCGGCGCACTCTTTATCTCGATTACGAAGCGTACGAATCGATGGCGGTTGCCAAAATCCGCGAGATCGCCGCGGCGCTGCACGAAAAATTCGCGATCGACCGGGTCGCCATCGCCCATCGCCTGGGCCGCCTGGAAATCGGCGAAACCAGCGTCTTCATCGCCGTCAGCGCACCGCATCGTCCGGCGGCATTCGACGCCTGCCGTTTCGCCATCGACACGCTCAAGCGCACGGTGCCCATCTGGAAAAAGGAGTATTTCGAAGACGGCGCGGTGTGGGCCGACGGCGAACTACCCCCAGCGCCCGCCGATGCGCCGATCGCGAAACCTGCATCCTAATATCGATGCTGCCGACCTCTTCCTCAGCCCGCCTGGCGCTTTTCGCATGCCTGTCCGTCATTTCCTTGGCGTCCGTGGCGAGCGCAATCCGCGGGCAGAGTGATCGGCCGCCATGGGCCCGCAAGCCCAATTCCGACTCGAGCTCGGCCACGACCGCAACGCCCCCTACGCCGGCGCCCGCACCCGCACCGAGCAGCAATTCCGACGATCAAGCGTCGCAGCGCGGCAAAATCCGCGTCAGCGTAAATCTTGTCAGCGTGCTGACCAGTGTCTTGGACGAGCACAATCGCCCGGCTCCTGATCTTCCGCGCGAAGCCTTTCAGATCTTCGAGGAGGGCGTGGAACAGAAGATCGAGGTCTTCGAGTCCGAAACGCAGCAACCCCTCGATCTGGCGCTCATGGTCGACGCCAGCCTCAGCGCTCACAAAGAAATCGTGTTCGAGGAGGAAGCCGCCTCGCACTTCATCGGGCAGGTGCTCCGGCCAGGGGATCGCTTGTCGGTGTTTGCCATCTCCGAAGATGTCACGCAGCTGGTCACCTACACCGACGATGTGGCGCGCCTGCAAGGAGCGGTTCACAGGATTCCCAACGGCGCGGGCACGTCCATCTACGATGGGTTGCTGCTTGGCTCACGCACGCTGGAGCGGCGCGGCGAAGACCGGCGTCGCGTCATCATCCTGGTCACCGACGCCGGCGAAACCACCAGCGTGGCCGATTTCGACGCCGCTCGCAAAGGAGCCGTGCGCTCCGGCTCGTTGCTCTACACCATCGTCATTCGCCCGGTAAAAAACGAAAGTGGCCGCAACACCGCCGGCGAACACGCCCTGGAAACCATCACCGACACCATGGGCGGCGCCATGTTTTACCCGGACACCGTTCAGGATCTGGATGGGATCTTCGACCGCATCAACCGCGAGCTCCGCACGCAGTACCGCCTGGGCTACTACCCCAATCCCCGCGGGCCCGCCAACACCTATCGCACCATCGAAGTCAAAGTAGCCGGCAATTACCAAGTCCGCCACCGCAAGACTTACCTCACCGGCCCGCAATGAATCGCGGGTCTCCATCCTGTCTGCGCCCTGTGCGGTGAAATTCCTCGGCGTTAGAGTTGGTGTAGACTCTCCCTCTCAATTCAACGGAGAATCAACCAAACCATGCTGCGGACCCTCTGCGCGTTCTTACTGCTTGCCGGCACCGCATCCGGTCAGGATCGCGTCACTCAGCTCATGAAGCAATTCACCGAAGCGCCGGGGCCTCCGGGCGCCGAGGGCGCGGTCCGCAAGCTCTTCGTCGAAAACGTGAAGCCCTACGCGGACAAGATCACCTACGACGGCCTCGGCTCCGTGATCGCACAACAGGGAACCAGCGGACCGCGCATCATGGTGGACGCCCACATGGACGAACTCGGCGCCATCGTCCGCCACATCCGTCCCGACGGCTACATTTCCGTGCAGATGCTCGGCTATTGGCTGCCGCAGGCGCTCGGTGACCAGCGCTGGCTGATCGTCGGCAGCAAGGGTTCCGTGCTTGCCATCAGCGAGCTTTGGGATGCCCACATCGCGCCTCACGAAGCTGGACATCCGGCAACGCCAACCGAATATTTCCTCGATGTCGGCGCTCGCAACGCCGACGACGTGACCGCGCTCGGCATCTCGCCCGGAGATCCCATCGTTCCCGTCTCGGAATTCGCGATCCTGCCCTACCAGCGGTATCTGGCGAAAGCCTGGGATGATCGCGTCGGCTGCATCGCCATGGTGGAAGCCATCCGGCGCCTTTCCAAAGCGCCCCACGCCAATCAAATCTTCTACACGGCGACCATCCAGGAGGAGGGCAGCATCGAGATGCGGGGTGCGACTACTTCGGCGCACATCATCAATCCAGACATCGGCATCGCGCTGGAGGTCGGCATCACCAACGACACGCCTGGCAACAAGCCCGAATCCTCCTTGGAAACGCTGGGTGGCGGCCCGGGGATCATGCTCTATTCGTTCAGCGAGTATCCCAATCGCAATTTGGTCCACTTCGTCCAGCAAGTTGCTGCGGACAGCCATATTCCTTTGCAATACGACTTCGTGCAGGGATTCGGTGACGATGCGGGAGCCATCAAGCTCAACGGCGGGGGCGTTCCGGTGACGACTTTGCTCGTGCCCACGCGCTCGACGCATACGCACAACGGCATCATTGACCGCAGCGACTTCGATCGCACGGTGGACCTCTTGGTCGCTCTCTTACAGCGGCTCGATGCTTCCGAGGTCGCCCGCATTAAGAGCTTCGAGTCCGAGGGCTCGACGGCGCCCCATTAGCCACGGCTCCGGCCCCGGCAACCCGCAAGTCGGGTTGTAGCCCTACCCAAATATCCATAAACGAAATGCGTTGTAGGCCCTCCCCGGCCCCCATCCCAGAGACACCGGACTTTCGAAGTCCGGGGTTGTTTTTGTAACGGCCGCGGACTGCCACGGGCGCTTTTGGCTTCCGTCCAGCGCTGCCGATCTCCGTTGTGGCAGCGAGGTTAGCTCGCCATCTTGATGGTAAAGTGGAAGAGACATTTGTCCGTTTGCGAGTTCGTTGCGCGGCGCGGCTTGTTCTGCCTATGGCGAAAGACTATCTGGAAGCGGCCATCGAAATCGCTCAGTACGCGGGCAAGATTCTGCGCGAGGAGTTCGATCGGCCGCCGCACATTGCGTACAAGGGGGACGCCGACTTGGTCACCCAGGCGGACAAGCGCTCGGAGCGGGCCATCGTCGAGCGGCTGACCAAGTTTTTCCCGGACCACGGTATCGTCGCCGAGGAAGGCTCGGGACACGAGGCCAAGTCCGAATTTCGCTGGCACGTCGATCCGCTCGACGGCACGACGAATTTCGCGCACGGCTACCCTTGCTTTTGCGTCTCGATCGCGCTGGCGCAGCGCGACACCCTGCTCGCGGGCGTGGTCTTCCATCCCATCTACAACGAGCTTTTCGCCGCTGCGCGTGGCGAAGGCGCCACGCTGAACGGCAAGCCGATTCACGTCTCCAAGATTGAGACGCTCGCCACCAGCCTGTTGTGCACCGGCTTTCCAGCGCACAAGCGCGTGGCGAGCCCCAACATTCACTACTATTGGGACTTCACGCTCCGCTCCCATGGGGTGCGCCGCGACGGGTCCGCCGCGCTGGACCTGGCCAGCGTCGCCGCCGGCCGCTTCGAGGCCTTTTGGGAGTTCGGCCTCAATAAGTGGGACGTTGCCGCAGGGATTCTCCTGATCGAGGAGGCCGGCGGCAAAGTTTCCGATTTCGCCGGCCAGCCGTACCAACTGGGCGGTCCCATGATTCTCGCCACCAACGGCTTGATTCACGAAGAAACCCGGAAAGTGGCCTACGAGATTTCGCAACGCGATCCGGACGCGCCGCTTCGGCGTTAAATTGCGGACGAATCGCTTGTGACTTTCGGTGGCAACCTCGAAAACCGGCCATCAGCGGCCCTTCGTGCCTCTGGGTGAACTGAAGCCGGATTGAATCGCAAGCACTTACGGCGCGGCTGAAGCCGTGCCCTCCCGTTGCCACACAGACTCAGAAACGTCTGTGCCGCTGGAACAGCCCGCCTCCCCTCTGTGAAAGAGTAAGGACCAGCCCAGTTGCCGCATTGGGTGAGACAGTACTTTTAGCCTATGGCTGCCAAACAATTTCGGGCGAGACCATAGCAATCGGGGAATTGCGTTCCATGACGACGCGCCCTGACAAGATGATGCGGCGGAGGTAACTGTGTTGCAGAAATTGAGTTTCCTGGTGGTGCTCGCGGGGTTTCTGGTTTCGTCTGCGCCCGTGCGCGCGCAAGATCAGCAAACATCGCTGGCTGATGCTGCGCGGCAAGCTCGCAAGGACAAAGATAAAAATGCCGCGGCGCCGAAAACGGTCATCACCGACGATAATCTCGCTGCAGGTGCTAGTGCTGCCCCTAGTTCCAATGCCAGCGCCGGTACCAGCGCCGGATCCGGCTCCTCGAAATTGGGCGACGCCACTTCGCCCGCACCCAGTGCCTCTGGCAAATCCGGCTCGCTTGAGGAGGCCTGGGCCAGGCTGCAAGCTACGGAAGCCTCGCTGAATCAGTTGGAGCCCTTGGGTAAAGCAGAACTCGCGCAGACCGTGCTGCGCGGCAACACGACGGACTTCCCGAATCGCAGCGACTGGGAAGACAGGCTCTATTCCGCGAAAGGGATCTACATTTCGCGTTCGCGCCAACTGATCGACGCGATGAAGCAGACGCTCGCGAATATGGACTCGCTCCAGTCTGGCGAGCAGGGAAAAATCACTCTCAATGATCCGCGCGTGCAAGCGCTGACCCGTAAATCCCAACAGATCATGCAGCTCGCCGCTCGCACCGAATCCGCGTTCCAAGCGGTGGTGACCGAAGGCCAGAATCTCGCGTTGCAAGGTGCTCCTCGCTAATTCATCGGAGCTGACCGAGTCTCAAGAATGACGATTTTTTGGGTGCCCGCACCCGACGGGCGCAGGCTGAAACCTGTGCCCCTTCCTCTCTAATACTGCCTTTACATCGGACTTACGTTTTCTTAATGTCGCCCTAGCTACCATTTAACGGCAACGAACACCTCTGCTGCGTCTGGGTAGGACGCAGCTAAGTCCACGTACCGACAATTCGTTGCTCGATTGGAGAGAGATATGCGCGCGTTCGAGCGGAACGTAAGAGTTTCTGCGTTCGTGTTGCTGGTGACACTGTGTGTGGTTGCGGTGCCCGGCTGGTTGCTGGCCGACGACAAAAACAACAACGACCCTGCGGCCAAAGCGGCGCCGCCGAAGATCGAAGCGCCCGCGCCGGGATTGACGGAGCGTGAACAGTGGTTGCTCGATCGCGTGGAGCAGCTTGAAAAGCGGGTCGCGGAGCTTGAAACCAAGGGTCAACCTGCGGCGGCTCCGGCCGAAGCGACGGCGCTGCGGCCGGCGTCAGCGAATCCGGTGGTTCCGGTGGCGGCGCCAGCGGGAAGCGCAAGCGTCGCTCCCGGACCGGTGACAGCACCAGCCGGCGGTAATGCTATTTCCAAGGATCAGGTCGTGGCTGCGGTTGCCGGAGTCGCGCCGCAAGGTACTGAACAGAGCCAACCGGGTGCGGCTAAGGCACCCAAAGCGGAACCGTTCGCGTTCGCGGACTTTACTTGGCTGAACGGCAACGCGCGCACAAAAGATGTGCCGCTAGATACGAAATTCTTTACGCCGGAAATCCGCTCGGACGTCGACTATATCTACGACTTCAATCATCCCAAGGACGACACGATCGGCGGATCGAGCGAAGTGTTTCGTTCGGACGAAGTGCAGTTGACGCAGTTGGGAGTCGGCGGCGACTTTCACTACGACAACGTGCGCGCCAGGGTGATGACGCAGTTTGGGATGTATTCGCAGACGACGCCGCGGAATGACGCCAGCCCAGCGCGCGGCCAATGGGACCTGGACAACGCCTACCGCTATCTTTCCGAGGCGTATGGCGGATACCACATCGACGCGCTGCACGGAATCAACATTGATGCGGGCATTTTTATGTCGTACATCGGATTGTTCAGCTACTACAACTTCGACAATTGGGCCTACCAGCCGTCGTATGTTTCGTCGAATACGCCGTGGTTCTTCAACGGCGTGCGCGTGCAGATTTTTCCCACGGAACACTTGAAGATCGAGCCGTGGTTCGTCAACGGCTGGCAGTCGTACGGGCGATTCAACGGCAGGCCAGGTTTCGGAATGCAGATTTTGTGGCGGCCAAACGGTTGGTTTTCGGTTCTGGGAAATCAATATGCACTGGGCGAGGAAGCGCTGGGCGTTCCTGGCCGCGTGCGGTATCACACCGACGACAGCATTGAGATCAAGTACTACGATAAGCCCGAGAATGTTCTGAGCAAGATGGCGTTCTCCCTGACCGGCGACGCAGGCTGCGAGCACGGCGGAGGGGTAAGCTGCGACACGAACAGCGCGAAAGGCCCTAAGCAAGATTTTCTGGGCTATATGTTCTACAACCGCATGTGGTTCGATCGCGACAAGTTCGGCCTGACGCTCGGCGGCGGCAAGATCAACAACCCGGGACGCTATCTGGTGCTGCTGCCACCCATCAATGGCGCGACGGCGGCCTCGGGAACGCCATATTTCACGGAGAATCCCGGCGATCCGTTCAAAGCGTGGGATGCTTCGGGGACGTTTGACTACATGCCAAGCCAGTACATCACGTTCCGCTGGGAATTCGATCACCGGGCGGCGAATGTGCCGTATTTCTCCGGACCGGGCGGGATTACGCCGACATCGTGTCCGACGGCGCCGATCGTGGAGAACATTTGCGGTTCGCCTGGGGCGTTCGTGCCGGGTTTCACGCCGGATTTGAAGAAGATCGAGAACCGGATCGATTTGGCGATTCTGGTGAAGTTCTGACGGCAGGATTGCGAAGAAGACGGTGATGCGGCGCTCGGGTGGCGCGACCTTGATAGCTTAGGTAGCACGGCTAGCGTCGTAAAGGCGGCGGCGAGCCGCCGCACTCCAAACCGGCTTCCACGGTCCATTACGCGATGCTAGCGTCGAAAGGCGGAATCGTCCTTGTTTGCGGCGTACTGGGTTTGTGCGTCCACGAGCTTGACGGCGCGTACGAGGATTTCGCTCGTGGCCGCGTAGAGGCGGCACTTGACCCTGACAAGACGGCCTTCGAGACCCGCTAACGAGGCCGGATTGCTGACAGACCAGGTGTTGTGGTCTCCGACGAGGGTCTTTCCATCTGCGCTGACCTTGCCGGAGACGACGGCTTTGACGGTTTTGGTGTTGCTCTGAGCGGCACCGGTCGCGGCAAGTAGCAGCGTGATGGCCAGGACGGAAAGGATATGTCTTTTCATGGAGGACCTCCTCTAGGGGGACCCGTAGGACTTTAGCAGCATGGTAATAGTGCGTACCGTGGGGTCAAGTCTGAAATTTCGATTTGCCAGATTCAAAAGATAGGGTCTGTGCTTCGCAAAAACCGCTGGACCCGCCTCGGCTTCTTTCACTAGCGATTCGACCTGTGGCCTAGGGCGCGATGTCCCGAACAGTTTCTCGTCGTCGGAGGGCTGCGCTCGTACTACAATCCGGTCGCTTTCCAAGAAAAATGAAACTCTATCGCACACACGGCGGCTGTGTCCTTGAGCGGGCCGGGGCGTTTTACCGGATCGAAGATGTTTCGTGGGAAACCCTGACGATTCGGGACGATTTGGAAGCGTATCTGACCAAGTCGATCCAGAAACTTGGGGCGTTGGCGGAGAATCCTCTTGCGGGCCTCGAATCCCTGCGGGCGCCTATCGGCAACCAGGAAGTGTGGGCGGCGGGGGTTACCTACTATCGAAGCCGCGATGCGCGCATGGAGGAATCGAAGGTGGCGGGCGGTGGAAATTTCTACGACCGGGTGTACAGCGCGGAGAGACCTGAGCTTTTCTTCAAGGCGACCGCACATCGCGTCGTGGGTCACCAGGGTAAGGTGGCGATCCGCCAGGATGCCTCGTGGTCGGTGCCAGAGCCGGAACTGACGCTGCTGCTCAGCCCGAGCGGAAAGATTCTGGGTTACACGATCGGCAATGACATGAGTTCGCGCGACATTGAAGGGGAGAATCCTCTGTATCTGCCGCAGGCGAAGGTTTACAACCGGAGCTGCGCGCTTGGTCCGGGCATTCTGATTTCATCGGAGCCGCTGCCTTCTTCGACCGAGATCCGGCTGTCGATTTTACGCGCGGGGCAGGTGGAGTTTGCCGGTTTGACCACTCTCAGCAGTTTGAAGCGCGACCCTGCGACGCTCGTCCACTATCTTTACCGGGACAATGCTTTTCCAGGTGGTTGTTTTCTGCTCACCGGAACGGGTATCGTGCCACCTGACTCGTTTACGCTGCGGTGCGGCGATGAGATACAGATTTCGATCGAGGGAATCGGGACGCTTGTTAATTTTGTGGGCTAAGGGCTGATGCCGAGATGGCAGCGCCGGACCCTTCGTTCCTCTGGGTAAACTAAAGTCCAGCGCCTACATAATTCCAATTCCTGTGCGTCATTTTTTCGCGTCTCGTGAATCTACGTGAAGGCGAGTAAGATCTCGCAGGTGCAGGATTCCATCGTTTAGGAGCAGAGATGCCCTACCAACCGATCGAAGACTACGGAATCATCGGCAACATGCGCACGGTGGCACTGGTGGGCATGAATGGTTCGGTGGATTGGTATTGTTCCCCCAATTTCGACTCGCCGAGTATCTTCGGGGCGATTCTGGACGATAAGAAAGGGGGCCGATTTCAGATCGTTCCGGTCGCCGAGCGAATGAAAAGTAAGCAATTTTATTGGCCCTCGACCAACATCCTGGTGACGCGCTTCTTGCACGAAGACGGGATCGCGGAACTGCAAGATTTCATGCCCGTGGGCGTGCCTCCCGACTCGCCGTCGTATCACCACCTGTATCGCCGGATCCGGTGCGTTCGCGGCACGGTCCGCGTCTCTTTGGTTTGCCAGCCGGCTTTCGACTATGGACGAAAGACACACGAAACTCGCATCGAGGCCCAAGGCGCGACCTTTCGCTCCGGCAACGAGAGTCTTAGTCTCAGTTCGGGTGTGCCCCTCAAACAGGACGCTCGCGGCGGGGCGACCGCTGAATTTGATCTGGAGGAAGGCAAGTCACAGATCTTCGTTCTTAGAAACGACGGCATCGAGAATCAGGTTTTACGTCCGCCATCCGATAATGAGGCAGAGGAACTTTTTCAGCAAACCGTGAAATTCTGGCAACACTGGCTTTCGGCCTGCACGTACCGCGGCCGGTGGCGCGAGCGGGTCGAGAGATCGGCGCTGGCGCTAAAGCTGCTGACCTTCGAGCCTACCGGAGCCATCGTCGCCGCCCCGACAACGAGCCTCCCCGAAGTCATCGGCGGCACGCGCAATTGGGATTACCGCTATACCTGGGTGCGCGATGCCGCTTTCACGGTCTACGCGTTCGTGCGACTCGGCTTCACTACAGAGGCTGCCGGCTTCGTGAACTGGCTGCAGAATTATGTAGCTAAGCATCCGCACGACGGAGAGCAGCTCCCGACCATGTTTACCATCTATGGTGATAGCGAGATTCCGGAGGAAACGCTGGATCACTGGGAGGGATATCGCCAGTCGGGCCCGGTTCGCATCGGCAATGGCGCTGCGACGCAATACCAAAGCGACATTTACGGAGAGCTGATGGATTCGCTGTACCTCTACAACAAATATGTCAGCCCAATCTCCTGGGATTCTTGGGTGGGGATCCGCCATCGTGTCGATTGGGTGTGCGACAACTGGCAAAAACCCGACCGAGGCATTTGGGAGATGCGCAATCGCGAGGAGCAGTTCGTCTATTCCAAGCTCATGAATTGGGTGGCGCTGGATCGCGGCATTCGACTGGCGGAGAAGCGCGCTTTTCCAGCGAATCGCGAGAGGTGGCTGCACGAGCGTGATCGCATCTACGAAGAGATTATGACGCGCGGCTGGAACGAGAAGCGCGGATCGTTCACGCAATACTACGGAAGCGATGACCTGGATGCCTCTCTGCTAATGATGCCATTGGTTTTCTTCATGGCGCCCACCGATCCTCGAATGATTCGTACGATTAAGGCCATCCTCGAAGATCCCAGTAGAGGCGGACTCGTCCGAGACGGTCTCGTCTACCGCTACCCGGATGCGGATCGCATCGATGGACTTCCCGGCCAGGAAGGCACGTTCAATATCTGCACCTTTTGGCTGGTCGAGGCGCTGACTCGCGCAGGCCAGGCAGATCCGGAATGGCTCGATGAAGCCAGGCTGTTATTCGAGCGGATGCAGGGCTATGCAAATCACCTGGGACTCTACGCGGAACAAACGAGCGGGCAAGGAGAAGCGCTGGGCAACTTCCCGCAAGCCTTTACGCACCTAGCCTTGATCAGCGCGGCGTTTAACCTGGACCGAATGCTGAACAGTCGAAGATGAAATAACACGACGCCCTCCAGGATTTTCAAGAGGTTTCCACACAGAGTGATCGATTTACGGCTTAGGGTAGCGGGGTAGATTCGGGGGAATGCCGAGGTGGCGCGTACCCCAAGCGCAGAGGACGCTCATGGGCTCGATGAGCTCTTCGCCGGCGCGGGTGAGAGAGTAGGTGACTTGGGGTGGCGAAGCGTGTTTGATCTTGCGACGAACAATGCCGTCGGTTTCGAGCTGGCGCAGCTGTGCAGTGAGGACTTTTTCGCTGACACCTGGGAGCAGATCGCGAAGTTGCGCGAAGCGCTTGGCGCCAAAGCCGAGATGCCAGACGACGAGGACCTTCCATTTGCCGCTCACGCAGTTAATGGTTCCCTGCACCGGGCAGCCATAGTTATTTTTTAAGGGACGCCTTCCTGACATATAAACCGGCTTACAAAATTGTGCGTACTTCCGGCAGCCGTTACTTGGTTATACCATCCAAAGTGAAGTGAAGAAAATCAGGCTCGCACGGCTTGGGTCGCCGGAACTGCCCCGTTCGTGACGTGCCCTTTCCAGGAGAACAAAAAATGATCTTAATCACCGGTGCGAGCGGGAGCGTCGGCAAAGCAGTGCTGGCAGAAGTGGCGCGAAGCGGGGAGAAACATCGCGCGATGTACCGTTCCAAAGCGGAGGCGGGGAAGGCTCCCGCGGGAAGCGAAGCGGTGATCGCGGATTTCTCGGATAAGGCGAGCCTTGCGGGGGCACTGCGCGGTGTGGATAGCGTTTACCTGGTGTGCTCGCCGATTCCGGACCTGGTGCAACTGGAAGGCAGCGCGATCGAAGCGAGCGAGGCGGCCGGTGTGCGGCGAATCGTGCTGAATTCCGCGCTGGGGGCGGGAGACTACGGGAAATCGTTTCCGAGCTGGCATCGCAAGGTGGAAGACAAGCTGAAGGCGACGAAGATGGCGCACTGCATTCTGCGGCCGAATAGCTTTCTGCAGAATTTGCTGACGTACTACGCGCCGAGCATTCGCGCGCAGGGCGCGTTTTACGGCGCGATGGGAAATGCGCGTATGAGTTACCTGGACGTGAGAGACATCGCGGTGGTGGCGGCGAAGGCGTTGCGAGGCGGCGCGTACGACGGGAAAACGTATGAGTTGAACGGGCCGGAAGCGCTGACGTACGCCGAGGTTGCGGAGAAAATCTCGCGGCACTCGGGAGTTGCGGCACGGTACGTGGACATTCCGGAAGCGGCGCAGCGCAAGGCGATGCTGGATCAGGGCATGCCGGAGTGGCAGGTGACGGCGCTGCTGGAACTGCAGCAATACTACACGGGCGGGAAAGGCGGAACCCTGGATGGAGTGCTGGAGGGATTGCTCGGGCGGCCTCCAATCACGATGGATCAATTTCTGGAAGAGTATGCGGGAGAGTTCCGCGGCCAGGCGGCGAAGGCGTAGGAGAGACACTGTGGAATCGATCAACGCCAAAACCGGAATGACGCATTCGGACGCGCGGGAATTTATCCGCAACCACTTCGAAGAGTTCGTCAACAAGAAGAACGTGCAGATTGGCAATGTGAACTTCGCCGCGGACTTTGTGGACCACGGAGCCGATGTGCCGCCCGGAATGCCACCGGGGCCCGCGGGAGCGATTCAATATGTGAGCGGGGCGCTGAAGCGTTTTCCCGATCTGCGGGTGCAAATTGAAGACATGATCGCGGAAGATGACAAAGTGGTGGTGCGGAACCACTGGACAGCAACCGACACGCAGATCGGGAAGAAGCTGGAGTTTCGCGGGATTGTGATCTGGCGAATCGCGAATCGAAAGATCGTGGAGCGCTGGGCCTACCTGGAGGCGCCGCATCCAGCTTGATCGAGCGTCGATGCTGATGGCAAGCTAGCGCGGTGGGCGGCAGAGCCATGAAGAAGCGCGCAAACTCGATCAAGCCTGTGGCGGGCGCGCGAGGCGTTCAGGCCGCGAAGCAAGAGAGCGCGGATTTCGCGAAGCTGGCAGCCGACTTGGCGGAGATCGGCCGCGGCTTTTATGCGCGAGGTTGGGCCTTGGGGACGAGCGGCAACTTCAGCGCGGTGGTGTCTCGCGAGCCGTTGCGTTTGGTGATTACCTCGACGGGTCTGGACAAGGGCAGCTTGACAGCGGCGCACGTCTTGGAGATGGACGAGGCGACGCAAGTGGTGCGCGGAGATGGCCGCCCCTCTGCAGAGGCGCTGCTGCACGTGGCGATCGTGCGCGGCCTGGGAGCCGGCGCCGTTTTGCACACGCACTCGGTGTGGAGCACGGTGCTTTCGGGAACGTATGCGTCGGACGGAGGCTTGGCGCTGGAAGGGTACGAAATGCTGAAGGGGTTGGAGGGCGTGCGCACGCACCGGCACCGCGAGTGGCTGCCGATTCTGGAGAATTCGCAGGACATGGTGGAGCTTTCGGAACACGTTTCGAAAACGCTGCGCGAGAGCCCCGGCATTCATGGGTTTCTTCTGCGCGAACACGGGCTTTATACTTGGGGTAGGAGCTTGCCAGAAGCCAAGCGGCATGTTGAAATTTTGGAGTTCCTGATGGAAGTGTTGGTTCGATCCGGCGCCGCGTCGCGGACGACGTAGCGCCCGGGCAGGCCGAACCGGGAGAAGAGTGTCATGGCCGTCCTTCGCATTCCCGACGAGCAGAGGTCGCTGAGTGCACACGACGAAATCCGCGACTACCTCGCGGGGGTCGGAATCGAGTACGAGCGCTGGGAACTTGCCGCCGGTGTGGCGGCCGACGCGTCTGCCGAACAAGTCCTGAGCACATACGCTCCGCAGATTGAGCAGCTGAAGCGCCGCGGCGGATACGTGACCGCAGATGTGATCGACGTCAATGCCGATACGCCCGGGCTCGACGCCATGCTTTCGAAATTCAACATCGAGCATCGGCACGATGAGGATGAGGTGCGGTACATCGTCGCCGGGCGCGGGCTGTTCCACATCCATCCGCAGGCAGGGCCTGTGGTCGCACTGGAAGTGGAGGCTGGAGATTTGATTCGCGTCCCGCGAGGCACGCTGCACTGGTTTGATCTTTGCGGAGACCGGCGCATCCGCGCGATCCGGTTGTTTCAAGAGATGTCCGGGTGGACGCCGCATTACACGCACAGCGGCGTGGATCGCGGCTACGAACCGGTTTGCTGGGGACCCCGATACATTCCGCCGCAAACGGCAGCAAGATAGCGCGTGGCGTTCTTGGACGAAGGGAAAGTCCGCGTTCTGCTCCTGGATATCGAAGGCACGACAACGCCGATCGACTTCGTCTATCAGACGTTATTCCCGTACGCCAGCAGCCGAGTCGAATCCTTCCTGCGCCAGCATTCCCGTGACGTGGAGATTCAGCCGCTCGTGCAAGATTTGCGGGCCCAACACGAGCAGGATGAGTTCCAGCGATTGAGCCCTCCCGCTTGGCAGAACGAGTCCGACGAAGCACAAGTTCGCTCCAGCGTTGCGTACGTGCGTTGGCTGATTGGGAGAGACAGCAAGTGCACTCCGCTTAAGGTGCTGCAAGGGAAAATCTGGCAGGAAGGATTTGAAAGCGGAGAATTGCGCGGGCAAGTGTATCCCGACGTTCCGCCCGCGTTCGAACGCTGGCGCAGCCAGGGGCGCAAAATCCGCATCTATTCTTCCGGCAGCGTGCTGGCGCAGCAGCTTCTCTTCCGTACCATCGCTACGGGCGACCTAACTCCACACATCGCCGGATTTTTCGATACGCAAACCGGAATCAAGACGTCCCCCGAAAGTTACAAGAGGATAGCCGCATCGCTGGGGTGCGATCCGCGCGAGTTCCTGTTCTTGTCTGACACTGCGAAGGAAGTGGCAGCCGCGCGGCTGGCAGGGATGAATGCGCTTCTGTGCGATCGCGAAGCATCCTCAGACGCTGCGGCAAGTGTTGCGGAAGTGATTCACAGCTTCGACGAAGTTTTCCCCGATTAGGGCACGACGCAAATCACGCGTGCCGCGCCGTCAGATTCCACTACATTTGATATCTCGATTCGATCGATTTGAATTTCTGCGTCAACGGATCGCAAAAAACTCACACATACCCACCAAACAATTTCGGAAATCCTTACGAGTTTTTTACGGCCTGCGTCTTAGCCTCTCGCTACACGAAGTTCCCCGTCGAACAACGTGACTGGTCACCGTTGCCCATCGTTCCTAAACCAGGCGAATCACGATTGACGGAAGGGGGTTCCTCACATGCGGGTTCCTAGAATCATTCTGGCGGTAGTTGTAGTTATTTGCGTGTCGGCACAGGTCAGCGCGCAGTCGACGTTTGGCGGCATCGTGGGCGTCATCAAGGATCCAGGCCAGGGGGCGGTAGCGGGCGCTGTGGTGACGCTGACGAACGTGGATGATCGCACCGAGCGGTCGACCAGCACGGACAGCAACGGAGCGTTCCAATTTGTAAACATCAAAGCAGGGCGTTACGAACTGGTGGTGCATGCAGACGGTTTCGCGGAATACAAGATGACTTCGTTGCAGTTGGATGCCCGACAGACGTTGCGCGCGGACGCTGAGCTGAAGCTGGCTTCGACGTCGCAGACGGTGGAGGTGGCGGGAGATTCGGGTCCCGTGATCAACACCGAGAACGCCACGATCGGCGACAGCAAGGATTTTCAGCAGATCACGAATTTGCCCGTGAACTATCGAGGCGCGACGACTAGCCCGCTAGCGATGCTCGCGACCGTTCCCGGCGCGCAGCAGGACGCCAACGGCAACGTGTCAGTGGGCGGCGGACTGCCGTCGCAGGTGCAATATTCGGTGGACGGCTCGTCGACGGTGAATATTCGGCAGAACGGCGCGCTGGGCAACATGAATCCTTCGTCGGAGTTGATCGCGGAGTTCAAGGTCACGCAGTTCAACAACAATGCTGAGTTTGGGCAGCTTGGCGACGTGACCATCAGTACCAAAAGCGGCACGGAGCAATTCCATGGCAGTTTGTTTGAGTACACGCAGAACAGCGCCTTCGACGCAGCCGTGTGGGGGTCGAACATCAACGGAGCGACGCTGAAGCCGCACAAAGTCTTTCACACTTTCGGGGGAAGCCTGGGCGGACCGCTGACGATCCCTAAGCTGACGCACGGTAAGATGAAAACATTTTTCTTTGCGGATTACGAAGGCAATCGCAAAAGGTACTCGACACCGCTGTTCCTGTTTGTTCCCACGACAGCCATGCGAAACGGAGATTTCTCGGCGCTATCCACGCCATTGATGGATCCGTTCACGGGCAAAGCGTATCCGGGAAGCAAAATCCCGAGCGGCAGCCAATGCACCAGCAGCCAGGATTGCATCAACCCGGTGGCGATCAGCCTGCTCAACTACATACCCGCGCCGAACGTCAATGTCAGTGCGGCGAATTTTGGTTCACAGGCCAACTATTTGCAGCAGACCCCCACCCCCAGCAACACCGACGGCTACGACCTGCGCTTCGATCGCACGCTCACTTCCAAGCAGTCCCTTTTCGTCCGCTACAGCTGGAAGCGTTTGGATGGGCAGTCTCTAACCGATTCATACCTCGGAACAGTGAATAACTTCCTGCTCCCCGACCAAGATCTGGAGCACAACAACAACCTCATCGTTTCATACAACTATTCGATCAGCGACCACCTGGTCAACGAAGCGCGCTTCGGCGTTTCTTTCTGGCAATTGCAGATACACTTTCCCATCGAAGGGGCCCAGGCGATCTCTACTTTGGGACTCACAG
Organism: uncultured Acidobacteriota bacterium; assembly: GCA_963735525.1. GTDB lineage: Bacteria > Acidobacteriota > Terriglobia > Acidiferrales > UBA7541 > Acidiferrum. The sequence continues at coordinate 134,564 of CAVTLQ010000013.1, forward strand.
GCTTGGACCTCAGCGACCATCCCACCACAGGGGCCTTCCCGATTTTCAATTTCAGCGATGATCCCGGCAACTATTCGCCGATCGGCCGGGACAAGGATGGAACGACGAAGTCGCAAACCATTCAGTTTGCGGATAACCTGACGTGGATCAGGGGACCCCACACCATGAAATTCGGCGTGGACGTGCGGCGGGTGGCTTACGTGGACCTCGAGAGCTTCGGCGGCGCCGATGATTTTGGCGATTTTACGTTTGACCAAGGCGTCTTCACCGGGAACGCATTCGCCAATTTGCTGCTGGGGCTGCCGACAAAAACGTATGTAGCGCAGTCCGGCCCCGACGTACACGCGCATACGACCCAGACCGGTTTGTATGGCCAAGACGAGTTCCGTCTGAGTGACCGGTTGACGCTTTCGTTTGGGATGCGCTGGCAAGCGCTGCCGCCGTTCGTCAGTGATTTGGCCAACCTGACGGCCTTCGATGTGCGCAACGGTGGCATCATTATTCCGCAGGGGAATGTGCCGCGCCCTGGCTTTCTCGAAACCATCAACACGGCGTCCTTCACCTCACAAGGCTGTACTCCCGTCGTCGCTTCGCTTCCTTGTGCGCCCGTCGAGTTTGCCAACACCGTCGGATTGGGGCCTGGGCTGAGGGAATTCTACAAAAAGAATTTTCAACCCCGCATCGGGTTTGCTTTCCGTCCGTTTGGGAATAACAAGACCGTGGTGCGCGGAGGTTTCGGAATCTTCACGATGACTAATCTTGGCCAACTGTCGTTCAACACCACGAACATCGACGTGTCCGTCGTGCGAACGACTTTCAATCCGGATCCCCAAACTGGTGCGCCGACGTACCAATTCCCCTCGGTGCGCACTCCCGATAATCCTGCGCTTATCGCCGGTACCGGCGACTTCTACCAAAACACTTTGACGAACTATCGCGATCCGCAGTCGGCGCAATGGAACTTGACCGTGGAACGTGAACTCGCACGCGATTTGACCTTTCGCGAAAGTTACGTGGGTATGAGTTCATACCGTATGAGCGAGACCGTCGATTTGAATCAGGTCGAGCCGAGCGCGATCTCCCCCAACCCGAATCCCAAGCCGTATCCGAACTGGGGTCGCGTTCTTTCGACGGACAATGAAGGGCACGTTGGCTATCAGGGGTTGCAATCCGAGCTAAACCTGCGCGCACGAAGCGGATTGACCTTTCAGGCAAGTCATGTGTGGGCGAAAAGCCTTGGCAACGTCGGTGGCGATGCGCCCACGGCGTTCAACCCCGAGATCATCTATGGCACTCCCGTTGCTGACCGTTTTGACCTTGCGGCGGATCGCGGCAATATGTCTGCGACGCGGCGGCACCGATTCCTCCTTTCGGCGCTCTACGACCTTCCTGTGGGCAAGAATCGCAAGTATTTCACAGGCATGAATCGCATCGCTGACGCCGTGGTTGGGGGATGGGCGTTGAGCACCGTCAGTTTGTGGGAGACCGGGCCCTACCTCACGCCCACTACCAGTTCAAGCTACGATCCGGGAAACTTGAACATCTCCTATCGCGGCGCTATTCAGCGTCCTGATTGCTTCGGAAACGGCAATGTCGCAAATCCCGCGACCGGAAGCATGTTTAATCTCGCGGCCTTCGATCCCATTCCATTGGGCCCGGTAGGCAACTGTGGCGTTGGGATTCTCGTGGGCCCCGGCACCTCGACGATCGCCGCCGGCCTCTCCAAGAATTTTCACCTCACCGAACGCATGCGGCTGCGGTTTGAAGGTACATTCACCAATCTGCTGAATCATCCAAACTTCGCTCCGCCTCCAACCAACGTCACCGCCTCGTCGTTTGGGATTGTCCAGAGTGTCCAAACGGCGGAAAACAGCGGGAACCGTACGGGGCAATTGTCCCTACGTTTGGATTTCTAGCGTCCGCGCAAAACGAAAACAGGCTGGCCCCTTTGTCGAAAAGTGGGCCAGCCTGCGCTTTTTGGAGCTGCCGTTGCCGCAGGGCGCGCAACCGGCGACCCGTGCAAGCCCACAAAATTCTGCCGACATTCCTTACGGTTTCCTTATGCTTCGCGCCTTATGATGCGGGAGCCAAGTTTGCTCGTACGGAGCCCATGAACCCCAGGTTGCTTCTAAAGGTCTTGTTGTCAGTCAGTTTGATGTTGTCCGCAGCGGCGGAACTCTTTGGCTCCGATGCGGATGCGCAATCGGCGCTCGCCGTGTTGCGCGGGGTGACGCGTGATCCTGGCGGACTGCTGCGCTTGCCGAGCGCAGAGGTGAGGGTGCACAGCCTGGAGGAGGATAGCGACCTCTCCGTCCTGAGTGGTGCCGACGGTGCCTTCGTGGTGCCGGACCTCAAGCCGGGCCACTACCAAATAATGGCCCGAAAACCGGGTTTCGCCGTTTCTCCCGTCACCACCGTAGAACTAGCGGCAGGCCAGAGCCTGGCTGTGAATGTGCCCCTGGGGCAAAGCGATTCCACCTCGCCGGCGTCACAGAAAACCAGTCAGTACGGTTTCTTTCATCGCCTCTTTAAAGCGTATGCCGATGACTGGAAAGGGACGACCAGCAGCGGACCCGATCCTCCCAGACGGTGGACTCCTGCGCCCGTTTCCGGTCCTCCGTTTCCGTTCTCGGATTGGCCCTATGGTGGCTCCCCTGTGATCGGTGCTCCATGGACTCAGTCGTCTCCATTGATGGAAGCCGTTTGGAGCGGCCCGCACGGGGACGCCTGGAAGAACAGCGGCGTGCAGATCTACGGTTGGCTGGATGGCGGATTCAACGTGAGCACCAGCAGCACCAAATTCGGGCATTTCGGGAATGCGCCGGCGGCCTACTATCTTGTGCCGAACTCCTTTCAACCGGATCAGGAAGTGCTGTACATCGAGCGCCAGCCCGATACGGTGCAGACCGACCATTTCGACTGGGGCTTCCGCCTGACCGGTCTGTACGGCCTGGACTACCGCTTCACGGCCGCGAACGGCTATTTCAGCCACCAACTGTTGGGAAAAAACAGCAGGGAATACGGCGGAGACCTGGTCATGGCCTATGTGGACTTGTATTTCCCGCAAGTCGCGGACGGAATGAACGTCCGCATCGGGCGGTATATTTCACTGCCGGACATCGAAGCGCAGTTGGCGCCGAATAACTACACGTATAGTCACTCGATTCTGTACACGTATGACGCCTACACGCAGACGGGGATCAACGCGACCATCCGATTGAACAAGCACTGGATGGTTCAAGTCGGGTTATCGGCCGGCAATGACGTTGCGCCTTGGGTGGGCGAACCCAACGCAAAGCCGACGCTGAATAGCTGCGTGGCGTATACGTGGCTCGACGGTAGAGACAATCATTACGCTTGTCTGAACTCGCTCAATTCCGGCAAGTACGCGTACAACAACGTGCAGAGCGCCTATTACACGTGGTACCACAAATTCGGGAACTCTTCGTGGCACACGGACACGGAGTGGTGGTACATGTGGGAAAGAGACGTGCCCAACGTAAACCCGGCAGGCGCTCCGGCGGCGGCGGCCGCTTTGCTGGAGACCAACGCGAACGGCGCTTGGTGTGACTCTCCGCAGCAGCTCACCTGTACGGCCCCAGAAGAAGCGGTGGTGAACTACGTCGAGAAACAGTTTTCCAAACACGACTACTTCACGATTCGAAACGAGTTTTTCAACGATGCGAAAGGCCAGCGCACGGGCTTCAAGACGAACTATTCGGAGCATCTGCTCGGCTGGGGTCACTGGATCGGAAGCACCGTTCTCTTCCGTCCCGAGGTGCGGTACGAACACTCTTATGCCCTACCCGCGTACAATAACGGCACCAGAAAAGACCAGCTTATATTTGCCTCGGACGTGATCTTCTTTTTCTAAGTCTCGTGGCACAGCCATTTCTGGTTGTGCGCCTGAGGTTCAAAGCAGCCCCGAATCACTCTGACACCACAGCCCACTCGAAACGGACTTTTTCCGCAGCTTGCCAATATTCGCGCCGGCGCGATTGCTGGCTGTCGCTTGTTTTTTGCCGCTACTTGCTTTGCCACTCGGCGTACAGTTTGGTGATGGCCGGGCCAATGGTGAAGCCCCACGCAAAAATGGGAAAATTCTTGAACTTGTCCGGCACCACGTAGCGTTCCGCGGCTTCCTGCGCCGGCACACCGGCCTTATGCATTTTCTCGGCTTGTCCGGCGATGTCGTCGAAAACCTCGCGGAGGGTGGCGATGCCTTCCTGCCCGCAAACCTGCCCGTGACCCGGAACGAAAATCGTGTCCTTGTCGAAGGCCGCAAATTTCGCCAACGTAGCGCGCCACCCGGAAACCGTGGCCTTCTCGTCGAAACACACTGGGTACCAACCGCTGAACAGCAAATCGCCCGTGTACACCACGTTTTGCTGCGGCACGCGCACGATGATGTCCGTTCCGGAATGCCCTGGATACGACTCCAGCACCGCGGAGAGCCCGCCCAAGTCGATCGTCATCGGCAGCTTCGCGGGGTCGATGCGATGATTCGGCAGCGCCAGGACGCTGGAGTTCGCCACCTGAAAAAGGCCGGTCACCGCGTTCAAATCGCTCTGTGCGTGCTGGCGTTCCGCGTCGGACTTTGCGTTTGCAACGCGCTTCTCGTACGGACCGAGAACGGCGGCTTTGTCCGCCCCCTGCAACGGTGCGTAGTTGTCGACGATGCGCTGCGCGACCTCAGCGTGCGCCCAGAGCGGCACTCCATTCGCTCCGTAAAACGAATTGCCCATGGAATGATCGAAGTGATAGTGCGTGTCCAGCGCGGCCTTCACCGGCAAGTGGCTCACCATCCGCAGCGCATCCATCTGAAACGCCGCACCGGCCGCCGACCCGAAGCCCTCTACGAGTAGAGCCCCATCCTTCCCCACCAAGATGCCACCATTGCAGATCGTCGTGTAGCCCTTGGACGGGTCCGAAATCGTCGCATACAGCCCGTCGCCCACCTTGCGCACCGACGCAAAGCCTTTATCGACGATGGGAGTTTGCGCCACGCGCGAGTCGGCCGCTACGGTTTCCGCCAAGCCGGCCAGCGGAATCAGCTTGGCGAGGCCGTAGAAAGCGCCGAAACACGATGCGTGCTCGAGAAAGCGGCGCCGCGAAAAGTTCTGCGCGTTGCCCGCTGAGAAGTCGCTTCGATTTAGATCGATCATCATGCCTCCGCGGAGAGACGCTGCGCCTTTGTGCGGAAAGATTCTACCAGACTGCTCCTTCCCGTCTGTAAAATAGGTGCAACTTGCCCATGCACGCCAGGCGACATTAGACTTCTTTACATCGATCTCGAGGCCATGGTCCCGTGTTTGCCTTTTCGTGAATCACTAGAGCGGTTATGTCCCGGGTCATCCGTCCGGCCTGCTGCCCCAAAACTGTCCCCCTGACCAGATGACGTAGGTTCACCACCCACGTACCTTAACGTCCCAGTTACGTTATCCCCAGCGACCCAGCCCGGGAAGGCATTCATGAAGCAGCGAATCGAGTTCGTCGTTCTCAAGCGGTTACCTCTTCTGTTTTTTGTTCTCGCAGTCAGCTTCGCTACGGTGGGAGCTTTGGCGCAGCAATCGGGTCGGGACGGCAGTCGAGGAAATAATTTGCAAAGTCTGGACCCAGGCCCTCGCGCCGGTTTTGTAGCTACCGGCAATCCGACCTATCCGACTAATCCAGGCAATCCGATCCAAGGATTAACAGCAGATCAATTGCTGTTCTTCGCGAATGGCTCGTCGCAGTTTACGGAAGTTGAAGGAGTCGCGCTGGGCTCACCAGGCAATGGCGGCCTCGGTCCAACGTTCAATAACGATTCTTGCGGCGGTTGCCACTCACAGCCGTCGACTGGTGGAACTTCACCAAACGTGAACGCTTTCCCGAACGTTGGGCCAAATCCACAATTTACGGCAGGGCAGGTTGCGAACGGAACAAACTCAACCCCGTTCTTTGTGCTGGCGAATGGTCCGGTACGGGAAGCGCGCTTCAAGTCGGACAGCGGCGTCCATGATCTGTTCACAATTCAAGGCCGAACAGACGTGCCAAACCCACAAGCCCCACCCTGCACCTTGGCGCAGCCTGACTTTGCTGCCGAAGCCGCCAACGGCAACCTCAGCTTCCGCATTCCCACACCGGTCTTCGGTGCGGGCCTGATCGAAAACATCTCTGAAAATACGATCCTCGCCAATCTCGCCGCTTCGGCAAGCCGAAAGTTGGAAATTGCGGGCGTTCCCAATCGCAGCGGCAACGATGGTTCCATCACCCGGTTCGGCTGGAAGGCCCAGAACAAATCTCTGCTCCTCTTCGCGGGGGAAGCCTACAACGTTGAGATGGGCGTAACGAACGAGCTCTTCCCGAACGAGCGTGGTTATCCGCCAAATCCAATTCCGCCTAACTGCTTGCTGAATATGACTCCAGAAGACCGCACAATCTTTGAAGCAACGTCGCCGGTCGGTGTTTCCTCTGACATCGACGCATTCGCGGAATTCATGAGGTTCTTGGACCAGCCGACTCCGGCATGCACCGGAACGGGCTGCTCGGCGCAGATTCAGGCGGGCAACGCGCTGTTCACGTCCATTGGTTGCGCGAATTGCCACACCCCCTCGCTGACCACGGCCACATCCGACACGGCACTGGGCCTTTCGCAGGTGCAAGCCAATCTCTTCTCCGATCTGGCCCTGCATCACATGGGTAGTAGCCTCGCGGACGGCATCACCCAGGGAAATGCCGGCCCCGACCAGTTCCGCACCTCTCCGTTATGGGGACTCGGACAGCGAGTTTTCTTCCTGCACGATGGACGCACCTCGGATCTCGTGGACGCCATCCGGGAACATCAAAGCCAAGGCAGCGAGGCCAACAAGGTAATCGACAACTTCGAGGACTTGTCGCGCCAGAGCAAGCAAAATCTGATCCTGTTCCTTCGTTCCCTCTGATCGCCGGCCGACACCAGTACTCCGTCGTTCGGCATGATTCAGAAATGTCTTCGGCCAAGCCGTCGTGAGAAGTGGGGTCCCGCGGTTGACGCACTACCTCACGACGGCCCGGCCCTCAAGTCAAGACCTTCTCTCCACAGAGCCCCAAGGCTTCATTTCGCGGGTGTTCGGCGCCGCACGCCAGCCCTCTCGGCTGGAGCCTTGGCGCTTCCGCCCCCTGCTTCTTGCAACGCCTGTGAATGGTCGCATCTCCGGTTTGGCAAAGGCCGCGTCGGCCGGGAAAGTAACTCGCCTGCCCTCCTCTTGCGGACTGCTGACGCTCAATCTCCTGCACAGCAACCCGTCCCGGCCACTGTCCTAAAACTGTCCCTCTGGGCAGATGACTCGAAGATCACTGTCACGTAGTTTCCAGCGGTGGTCTCCCAGCCTGGCGCTTGGATTTCAAAGTTCTGCGGCCAGTTCGATCTCAGCCACGCCACGCCAAGTCCAAGTGTTCTGCCATCCCGTGTAGTTCGGACGCCCGATGTGTGTCTTCCGCCAGCCCAGAGCCCTTGCTCTGGGGACCACCGCGCTCCTTCGAGAGGAGTAAAGACCAATGTCCCTGCGTTTACGAGGTCTCTTTACAAAGCAATGGCACGTCGTCGGCAAGAACAAAGTGATTCTATTCAGTGGCGCCCTCTTGATGTTGTCGTCTGCGGGCGTCATGATCGGTCAATCTGTCGCCAAGGATCCCGGCGTGCGCGGCGGGTCGATTGATGCCGGCCAGCCGTTGGATCTGTCGCAGGTCCCGGGCGGGTCCGATTTCTTCACCGACGGACAAAACCGTTTCAAGGAGGTGGAAACGGTCCAGGGAGGGCCCAATATCGGCCTCGGACCACGATACAATAGCAACCAGTGCTCCAGCTGCCATTCCCAGCCGGCTGAAGGGGGCACCAGCCCGAGTACGACAGACTTTCCCTTTATCGGACCGAACCCGCAGACTCTTGTCGCCAATCTCGACGGCCAAACCAACCAAAACACCATCCCCTCGTTCATAACTCTGGACGGCCCGGTGCGAGAAGCTCGCTTCAAGTTCTTTATGGACCCGAGCACCGCGCAGCATGCTTGGAACGAGCACCATCGTGATGCCAATGCATCTGTAACTCCATCTGCATCCACATCTACGCTTGTGGCGGACGGTGGCGTGCACGATCTATTCGTCATTTCGGGACGCCAGGATGCCGGCACCTGCGCGATCAAGCAGCCGGATTTCGTCGACAACCTTGCGGCAAATAACGTCATCTTCCGCATCCCCACTCCTCTTTTTGGCGCCGGCTTGATCGAAAATATTGACGACGCAACGATCCGTTCCAACGCCGCCCTAAACGCACAGGCGAAGACAGCCCTGGGCATTTCAGGTCATGTCAACACCAACGGAAACGACGGCACGATTACACGCTTCGGCTGGAAGGCCCAGAATGAGTCGCTTGAAGTTTTTGCCGGCGAAGCCTACAACGTCGAAATGGGCGTGACCAACGAGATGTTCCAGACCGAGCGTCCCAGTCCCGACGAAGCCCTAAACGGCGGGCTGCCCGCTAACTGCAAGTTGAACCCAACTCCAGAGGACACCACCAACTTTACCGTGTCTCCAGATTCTGCCGTGCCTAGCGACGTCGTCCAGTTTGCGATGTTCATGCGCATGTTGGCGCCGCCGACGGCTTCGACCACCAATCCTGGTGGAGCGACGTCGATCAGCAACGGAAGCCGAACCTTTAACATGATCGGATGCGCGCTGTGCCACACGCCATCGCTACCAACCGCGAGTTCTTCGATGGTGCCGGGTATAGGTCCCACTCAAGCCAATCTGTTCTCCGACCTGCTGGTCCACCACATGGGCACGAACCTCGCCGACGGGGTAACGCAGGGCGGTGCGGGTCCGGACGAGTTCCGTTCCGCGCCTTTGTGGGGCCTCGGGCAGCGCATCTTCTTCCTGCACGATGGCCGCACCAAGGACCTGGTGGATGCGATTCGAGAGCACGCCAGTTCCGGCTCGGAAGCCAACGGCGTAATCAATAGCTTCAACAACCGCTTGTCTCCGCAGCAGCAGCAAGATCTGTTGAACTTCTTGCGCTCGCTGTAAGCGGTTAGCATCTGTCTCCGACGGGGGGCGTCCCATCCGCGTACAGCGGGTGGGCGCCCGCTCGTTTTTGGTTCGAGTCGGCGGCATGACCGCCGAACTCTGCGCTTCGGGCAGCCTGAACAAACTCCCAACACTGCGCTAGACTGTCTCGCGCAATGAAGATGCAGGCTTGGCAAGTGCGGGCGTGGGGCGAACCGGATCGCATGGAATGGGCCGAAGTGGACGTGCCTGAGCCCGCTGCCGGGCAGGTTCGCATCCACAACCGGGCCGCCGCTCTGAATTTCTTCGACGTTCTGCAAGTCCAAGGCAAGTACCAGGTCAAGCCGCCGTTTCCGTTCACGCCGGGCGCGGAAGTCGCTGGCGAAGTCGATGTGGTGGGCCCCGAGGTCTCGGAGTGGCGCGCCGGCGATCGCGTTTTGGCCATGCCGATGGGTGCGGGGTTCGCCGAGCGCACTGTCGCCGACGCGGAGCGAGTTTTCCGCGTCCCTGACGGCATGGATTGGGCGCAGGCCGCGGCCCTGCCCGTCGCGTATCACACGTCGTACTATGCCCTGCAAGATCGCGCCCGCTTGACACCCGGAGAATGGCTGCTGGTACATGCAGGCGCGAGCGGAACGGGCATGTCGGCCATCCAATTGGGATGCGCCTTCGGAGCACGGGTCATCGCTACGGCCGGCACACGCGAAAAGCTCGATTTCGCCCAGCGCCAGGGCGCCGAACACGTCCTCAACTACAGCGAGGGTAGCTGGGTGGATCGCGTCAAGGAAATCACCGCCGGCCGTGGCGCCGACGTCATCTACGATCCCGTTGGCGGAGACGTCTTCGACCTTTCCACCAAATGCATCGCGCCGGGCGGCCGTTTGCTGGTCATTGGATTCGCCAGCGGCCGTATCCCTTCGATTGCCGCCAACCGCATCCTCTTCAAGTCCATGTCCGTGGTCGGAGTATTTTGGGGCGAACTCTTCCGGTCAAATCCGAACGAGATCGCTAAGACCCAGCGCGCTCTGGACCGCCTGTGGACCGAGGGCAAGATTCGGCCCGAAGTCTCCTACACGTATCCCTTGTCGCAAGCACCGCAAGCGCTGCGCGATTTAGCCGAGCGGAAGATTTTAGGTAAAGCCGTCTTGCTGGTATGAAAACGAAACGCCGCGATGTCAGCTGTGGCCGCGGTTTTTTACCCTGAGCATCGAAGGGTCAGACCGCGGGGTTTAGATTCAAATGCAACCCATTCCTTGCGGTCGTGCGCGTTGCTCCGAGCTACTCGTGGCGCGTCTCCAGCGAGGGCAGCCCGTGCCGTTCGCGATAAATCTCTTTGGTGGCATCCACGCCGCCAAGTTTGATCAGCGCCTGCCGCCGCGCTTCTTCCGCGCTCATGCCCGCCCAACTTCTGGTTTCACTCATTCATACCGCAGTGCCACCATCGGATCCACGCGCATGGCTCGCCGCGCTGGAATATATCCCGCCGCGAGCGTCACGATCAGCAGGAGCGCCGCAAATCCCGCCAGTACCGCGAGGTTCACGCTGACGATGCCGAAAATAAGACTGGTCATGGCGCGGTTCACCGCAAACGCCAGCGGCAGCCCGATCGCTAGACCGAGGCCCGTGAGCTTCAAGGCCTGCCCCAAGACCAGCTTCATCACATCTCGCGGCTCTGCGCCCAGCGCAAGCCGGATGCCGATTTCCGGCGTCCGTCGCGCCACCGATTCCGCCAGCACTCCGTAGACGCCAACCGACGACAGCACCAACGCCACACATCCGAATATGCCCATCAACACACCCATGATGCGGACAATCGCGATGGAGTCCGCGATCTCCTTTTCGAGCGTACTGATTTCCGTCACCGCGATTCCCGCGTCCATTTGTCGAACCACGTCGCGAATACTCGAAACGTAGCTGGTCGGATTCGAGGAGGCGCGCAGCAGAAAAACCATGCTGCGCCGCGGCGCTTGCAGAAAAGGCTCGTAGATGGTGGGGCGCGCCGCCGGGTTCCACCAGTTTTGCCGCACGTCTTCGACGACGCCCACGATCGTCATCCAGGCATCCGCGGCATCCGCAGCTCCCAGCTTGATTCGCTGACCCAACTCGTCTCCTTTGGGCCAGAAGTGGGTGGCCATGCTGCGGCTGATCACCGCGACCCGCGCCGCATTGCCGTCGTCGGCATCGGAATACACGCGTCCGGCAACCAGTGGGATCCGCAGCGTACGGAAGTAGTCCGGGCTCGAGATCTGCAAATCGGCAACCGGCGCTTCGCTGGCCTTGAGCACGGGCTGGCCTTCCATCGTGAACAACGTGGTCTCGTCATCCACGTTGCTCGCGGGGCTGTTGTTGCTCAGTGCCACGACGCTAGCGCCCGGCAGCACGGCAGACTCGCGAAGGAATCGCTGGTAGAAGGCGGTGATGCTCGTCTTCTCGGCGTAGGATTTCTCAGGCAAGCCGATTTCCAGCTTCAACACATTCGCTGGCTGGAATCCTTGGTACACGCTCGTCAGCCGCAGAAACCCTTCTGCGGTCAGCCCGGCGCAAACCAGAAGAACCAGCGCAAACGTCACTTGTGCCACGACGAGCGCATTGCGCAGTTTTCCTCTTCCGCCAAGCAAGGGGCCGCGGCCCGCTTTCTTCAGTGTGTCGTACGGATCGACTCGCCCCGCATGTAGCGCGGTGGCCAGCCCGAACACGATCCCCACGCACGCCGCCAGCCCGATCGTGAACGCCAGCACCGTGCCGTCCACCTGAATTCCATTCCATCCGGGGACCCACATCGTCCATTCCGGCGAAATACTGGTGCGCAGCACCTTCACGCTCCAGAACGACACGGCAATCGCCGCTACTCCCGCCACGCACGAAAGCAACAGTGTCTCGGTTACGAAAAGACGCGCGAGACGCCGCCGGTCCGCACCGAGTGCGCTCCGCACTGCGATTTCCTTCTGCCGTCCGATCACGCGGGCAAACAACAAATTCGCCAGATTTGCGCTGGCCAGCAGAAGCACGAACCCCGCCGCGGCCTGCAGCAACAGGAACAGTGGCAGCGTATAGAGATAGAGTTCCTTCCGAAGCTGCAACAGCGTCGCGGTTCGATCCCCGTTCGTCAGCGGATATTCCTGTTGCAGCCGCCGCGACACTCCTTCCAGCGCCGCGCGCGCTTGCGCCACACTCACTCCGGGCTTCAGCCGCGCAAGCGCCGCAAGTGAAAGTTGGGCGCGATCCACTCGCTCCGGGGGACTCAGCGCAAGCGGCACCCACAGTTCCATGGGCACGGGATAGTCGAATCCCAGCGGCATCACTCCCACAATCGTGTAGCTCCGTCCGTCCAGTCGGATGATTTTTTCCGACAAGCTCGGGTCCCCGCCGAACTTTCGCTGCCAAAAGCCGTGGCTCACGATCGCCACCTGGCTGCTTCCAGGCTGCTCTTCGGCCACAGTGAATGTGCGCCCAAGCGCCGGGCTCACGCCGAGGACGTCAAAGAAATTTGCCGAGACGCCGCAGCCCCGGGCGGTCTGAACGTTTCCGTCCGCAGCTAGATTGAAATCCTGGCAACGGTACGTGGAGAGTTCTTCGAAGACTTGCGTGCCTTTGCGAAGGTCATCGGCGTCCGCCGCCGTCATCCACCTCGCATCGAAGCCGTCATCGATTCCCCGGCTCTCCCAAACGCGCACCAGCCGGTCCAGATCGCGAAAGTCATAGGGATGCAGAAGCAGCGCGTTCACCATGCTGAAAATGGCCGTGTTTGCGCCGATGCCCAGCGCCAGCGTAATCACTGCAATCGTTGTGAACCCCGGATTTTTCCGCAGCGCGCGCAAGCCGTAGCGAAAATCCTGTGCCAGGGTCTCCAGCAAGGGCAGCCCGCGCCGTTCCCGGTAAATCTCCTTGGTCGGTTCGACGCCGCCAAGTTTGATGAGCGCTTGGCGTCGTGCTTCCTGCGCAGTCATGCCCGCGTGCAGATTGTCTTCGATATGCAACTCGAGATGGCTCGCCATCTCCTCGGTGAGCTCCCGTTCCCGCCGTTCCTTGCCGAAGAGTCCGCCGAGCCGCAAAAGGCAGGCGCGCAACGTTCGCATGGAAGATTCTCTCCTCGAGCTTCTAACTTCTGACCTCTAACCTCTGACTTCTGGTATCAATCATTCGTACCGAAGCGCCACCATCGGATCGACACGCATCGCTCGCCGCGCCGGAATGTAGCTCGCCAGCAGCGCTACCACCGCCAGCAGCGCGACCACCGCAACGTACGTCAGGGGATCACTGGCCTTCACCCCGAACAGCATGCTCGTAAGCAGTTGCGTCACCCCCGCCGCGCCCACTAGCCCGATCAGGATGCCGGCGCTGGTCAAGATCGCCGCCTGGCGCATCACCAGCCGCAGCACGTCGCCGGGATTCGCTCCCAGCGCCATGCGCAAGCCGATCTCGTTCGCCCGCTGGCCCACGACGTACGACATCACGCCGTACACGCCGGCCATCGCCAGGCAAACTGCCAGCGCAGCAAATATTCCCAGCAGCAGCGTGCGAAAACGCGGCGCGGCGACGTTCTCCGTCATAGACGCTTCCATCGTCGTGAACTTCACTGGCACGTCACCGGAAAGTTTGTGCACCTTGTCGCGCACCGCCTCCGAAAGAGTAGTCGGGTCGAACGAGGTCCGTACCAAGACGCTTAGGTCCGTTGCGGGCTGCGGGTGCTGTTGGTACGCCATGTAAATTTCCGGCGAAGGCGGCTGCGCCGGTCCGTTCTGCCGGATGTCGCCAACGATGCCAACGATCTTCATCGGGTTCGACGAGTCGAGCCCGCAATAGATCGAGTGGCCAATGGGGTCTTGACCCGGAAACGCCGCTTTGGCCAGAGCCTCATTGATGACGGCCGCAAACGGCGCGGCGTACGTGTCGCCATCGTTGAAATCCCGGCCGCTCTTTAACGGAATTCCCAGCGTCGCGAAAGTGCCCGGTGCAACGACAGAAAACACCGCTTGTGGCGCCGAGACGTTGAGTTCTTTGGGCAGGAAGTCAATCCAATAGCCGCCGTCCGACGCCGTATGACCTGGCGGCGCCATGGTTGCTCCTGCGTTCAAGACGCCCGGCAGCGTCGCGACCTCGGCCAGCAATTCTTTGTAGAAACGTGTCGCCCGCTTCGCGCTTTCCAGATCCGACGCCGGCACGCTAGCGCTCATCACCAGCACACGCTCGGGGCGAAATCCCAGCGCTACATTTTGCAGTGCCAGGAAGCTCTTGATCAGCAATCCCGCTCCAGCCAGCAGCACCACACACAGCGCGATCTCCGCCACTACCAGAGCGCTGCGCATGCGGTCCGCGATGCTCCCGCCAGCCGTCCGCGACGTGCCTTGCTTCAGCGATTTGTTCAAGTCCACGCGCAAAGCCTGCAGCGCAGGCGCAAGGCCAAACAGCACGCTGGCCAGCAGGGAAGTCCCAAACGCAAACAAAAGCACCCGCGCGTCGATCCCCGTCTCGGAAAGACGCGGCACGTCCGCCGGCGCCAAGGCCACAAGCGCGCGCGATCCCCACATCGCCAACAGCACGCCAACGGCTCCGGCCAGCAGCGCCATCAACACGCTTTCCGTAGCCAGCTGCCGCACGATGCGGCCCCGGCTCGCGCCCACCGCGGCGCGGATCGCGATTTCCTTGGTGCGCGCCACGGCCTTTGCAAGCAGCATGTTCGCCAGATTGGCGCAGGCAATCAGCAACACGACGCCTACCGCTGCCAGCATGACCCACAGCGTCAGCCGGAAATTGCCGACCATCTCATCGCGCACTCGCGTCACCGCGACATTCTTGCCCGCGTTGTCGTCGGGATATTTTTCGGAGAGGCGCGTACCGATCGCGATCATCTGCGCTTGTGCTTGCTCCAGGCTGACGCCTTCTTTCAGCCGTCCTACTACCAGGTGGTTGTGTCCGGACCGAGACGGCGTCTCTGGCTCGAAGCTGTTGGCCGGATACCAAATGTCGGTTTTGTCGGGGAAGCCGAAGCCCGGAGGCAACACACCTACAATGTCCAAGGTTTTGCCGGCCATCCGCACGGTATGACCCAGGACATCGGAATTTCTGCCGAAGTGGCTCGCGGCATAGGCGCTGCTGATGAGTACCGCGCCAGTCCCGCCGGGCTTCGCTTCATCAAATACGAACTCGCGGCCCACGACGGGTTGCACGTGAAACACGCGAAAGAACTCTGGGGTCACCCTGGTCGCGCGGACGTACTCGGCGGAAGATCCAGCGGTGACCGCCGTTTCCCAGCCCCTGTAATAAGCCATCGCTTCAAAGGCCGTACTCTGGTCATGCCAATCATGGAAGTCCGGCGAGGATACCTGGCCGTGGTGTCCATCGTTTGTCCATAGCGACGCCAGCGTCACAAGGCGATCGGGATCGTTGTACGCCAGCGGCTTCAGCAGCACCGCGTTCACCACGCTGAACATGGCCGTGTTCGCGCCAATCCCCAGCGCCATCACCAGCACCGCCACTGCCGTGAACCCGCGATTCTTCCAAAGCACGCGCGCTCCGAAGCGCAGGTCCTGCAGAACCGTCTCCAGCATGGGAAGCCCGCGCCGCTCCCGGTAAGTCTCCTTGGTCGCCTCCATGCCGCCGAGCTTGATCAGCGCCTGCCGCCGGGCTTCCTCCGCCTTCATCCCCGCACGCAGATTGTCTTCGATGTGCATCTGGAGGTGGCTCTCCATCTCCTCAGCCAGCTCGCGTTCCCTCCGCTCTTTGCCGAACACGCCGGCCAATCGCAACAACCAAGCTCTCAGCCACCTCATGATTGCCCCTCTCCGCGAGCCAAAAACCTCGCCAAGATCGCCGTCGCTTGTTCCCAATCGCGCGCCTCCCGATCCAGTTGCTTTCGCCCGGCACGCGTGAGCTTGTAGTACTTGGCCCTGCGATTGTTGTCCGACACGCCCCACTCCGAGCTGATATAACCCTCCTGCTCCAATTTCAATAGCGCGGGGTACAGCGTTCCGTAGTTCACTGCCAGCAGATCCCCGCTGGTCTGCTCGATGCGCCGCGCGATCCCGTACCCGTGCAGCGGCCCCAGCGTATCCAGCGTCTTCAGCACCATCAGCGCCAGCGTCCCTTGCCACACATCCGCTTTCCCGCTCATCGTTCTCCCCCAGCTCCTATTGGATACCCATACCGCGTCGAGAGTGCCACACTTCCCTATGGGATAGCAATACGAACTTCCCGCTGCAAAAGTTCCCCGGCGCACGCCACCGAAAACCGGCCCTACGCTTGACACCGCCCAGGCCCCGGAGTACTGTCGCCCCACCTCGACCTGTGGTGCCTTACCCGGAAAATCAGGTTGCCTGACACCCGCCTTTGGCGGAGAAAATTAGGAGAAAGAGAAGAATGCGTATTCGATCGATCGGTACCCTGCTCGTGTTGTGCGCGCTCACGCTTTTGTCGCTGGCTGCCAATCCGGCCGCGGCGCAAGCGCCAAGCGCCGAGAAACCCGTGCTGTACACCTATGTTTCCGAATGGACCGTCCCGCGCGCCATGTGGGCCGACTATCTGAAGCTCGATGCCGCCGATACGGACACCATGAAAAAGGCGGTCGCGGACGGCACCCTAGTCTCCTTTGGGAGCTATGTGGTCCTCAACCACCAGGAAGGCGAGCCGACTCACGGTACGTGGTTTTCCGCCGGTTCCATGGCCAATATCCTCAAGTTCCTCGAAGGGCTGCGCACCGCACCGGGCGCCACGGCTCCGCCTTTCGCCGCCGCCAAGCATTGGGACTACATTATGGAAAGCCGCGACTACAACTCCCATTCTGGAACTTTCACCAACGGTTATTTGCGCGTCGGCAATTGGCGCTCCAAGGGCTCCAGCGACCCCGATGGCAAGATCATGAAGGCCACCATGGTTGCCCTGCTCGAAAAACTGCTCGCCGACGGTGCGCTTCACGGCTATCAGATTGACGAGGAAACCGTTCACTCCGCCGATCCTGGCGCCTTCTTCGTCGTCATCATCGCCAACGGACCCGAAGGCATCGACAAATTCAACGCCGGCATCGACGAGGCCGAGAAAAACAATCCCGCCGGCTGGGCTGGTTTTGGTTCGACGATTGATCCTGCCGGTCACCGGGACATTCTCGCCCGCGTCAGCACCATGACTCACAAGTAGTTCCGCAACCTCTTCACCGCGCTGCACCCCCGCAATCCTTCGCGGGGGTGCCGTGCGGTTCCTTTGCTTTCCAAATCTCCCTGAAGATCGGCCCCTACCGAACCCAGCAACACTCGTACACACGAATATCTCAATCTCCGTTCGCCTTTTTACAGAACTCGTATACTGGCGTTAGGGTCACTCCGGCGGGGTCGGTCCAATCTCCTCTAAGGGAGGCTTTCTAGCATGAACAAGGTTGTAGCGTTGCTCGTCCTCGGCCTGGCGTTCGGTTGGCAAGAACAGGAAGAGCAACCCGTCAACCCCGAATTGCAGCGCCAGGAAATCCTCAACCTCGAAAACGAGGCGGCGCGCGCCATCCAAACCAACGCCGGCACCTTTTTTCGTCGCGTGTACAGCGATGACTTCAGCGGCTCGCTGTCCCACGGCCAGACCGTGAACAAGGCGATGTTCATCGACGCGGTGCAAACTTCCGACGTCAAGTAC
Source organism: uncultured Acidobacteriota bacterium (assembly GCA_963735525.1). GTDB lineage: Bacteria > Acidobacteriota > Terriglobia > Acidiferrales > UBA7541 > Acidiferrum. The sequence goes on from CAVTLQ010000013.1 coordinate 152,198, forward strand.
GACTCCTTCAACGCTTCCGACGTCAGCGTCCGCATTTACAAAGACGCGGCCATCGCCACCTGCATGTGGTCCGCGCGCGGTGTCTTCCTAGGGCAAAGATTTAGCAGCCAGATGCGCGTCATTCACGTCTACATCAACGGCCCCCGCGGCTGGCACGTCATCGCCGGCCAGATCACCGTACTCCCGCCCGGCGCCCAACAACCCCTCTGACCTGGAGTGCGTCGGCTCGCCCTGAGCAGCGCGAAGCGATACGAAGGGCTGGTTTACCCTGCGTGCCCCGAGGAACGAGGGGAGCCTCGAAGGGCCGCCGCCCTTGACCCCTAAGCCCTAGCGTCCAAAGCGAACCGCAACCGCCCATCCTCCCTAAAGCCCGCAAAGCTCCAAAACAAACCCCCGCCTCTGGCCTCCCACTTCCAGAAATGTTACGCTCCCGCCTCACCCTTCGCACACGCATGCGCGCCGTCGACCTCATTCGGAAAAAACGCGACTCCGGCGAACACTCCCGCGAAGAGATCGACTTCCTGGTCTCCGGCTACACCCGCGGCGAGATTCCCGACTACCAGATGGCGGCGTGGCTCATGGCCGTCTGGATTCGCGGCATGTCCCGTTCCGAACTCGCCGCCCTCACCGAGGTCATGCTGTACTCCGGCGAAGTCTTGAATTTCTCCGATCTCCCCGGCCAAAAAGTCGATAAGCACTCCACGGGCGGCGTCGGCGACAAGACCTCCCTCATCCTCGCCCCTGTCGTCGCCGCAGGCGGCCTCATCGTCCCGATGATCAGCGGCCGCGGCCTCGGCCACACCGGCGGCACGCTCGACAAGCTCGAATCCATCCCCGGCTTCAACGTCAATCTTTCGCTCGATCAATTCCGCCACGTACTCCGCGAGTGCGGCATGGGCCTGATCGGTCAGACCGCCGAAGTGGCTCCTGCCGACAAGAAAATCTACGCCCTCCGCGACGCCACCAGTACCGTCGAAAACATCGGCCTCATCTGCGCCTCCATCATGAGCAAGAAACTCGCCGAAGGCATCGACGCGCTCGTTCTCGACGTCAAAACCGGCTCCGGCGCCTTCATGAAGCGCGAAGATGACGCCGTCCGCCTCGCCGAAGTCATGGTCGAAACCGGCAAGCGCATGGGCAAGAAAGTCGTCGCGCTGATCACCAGCATGGACCAGCCGCTCGGCCGCGCCGCCGGCCATTCCAACGAAGTGATCGAGTCCATCGACGTCCTGAACGGCCACGGCCCAGCCGATGTTCGCGATCTCAGCATCGAGCTCTCCGCCTGGATGTTCTATCTCGGCGAGCGCACGCATTCCGTTGACGAGGGCCGCCGCCTCGCCGAAACCCTGATCGCCACCGGCCAAGCCAAAGAAAAATTCAAGCAGGGAATTCGATTGCAAGGAGGCGACGACCGCGTCGTCGACGAACCTCAGCGCTTGCCCAAGGCGCGTTTTCACCTAGAAGTCCCCTGTGAAAACGCCGGCTACGTCACCGCTACGCTTTGCGAGCAGTTCGGCATCGCCCTCGCCATGCTCGGCGGCGGCCGCGAAAAAAAAGAAGACGCCATCGATCCCGGCGTCGGCCTCGAATTCCGCAAGCGCATCGGCGATCGCGTGGAAAAAGGTGAATCACTCGCCACCATCCACTACAATGCCGACACCAAACTCGCCGAGGCGAAGTCGCTGATCGCTTCCGGCTACATGGTCGGTTCCGAACCGCCAAGCCAGTTGCCGCCTTTAATCCGCCGCATTATCGGCGCTTGAGGTATAGGCATCGGCCGCGTTGGCTTCGTCGTGGAGGGTTTGCAGGGGCGGGCTTGTTTATTCTAAGCCTCGAAGGGCCCGCCCGGGCGTTAACTTCAAGCAACGGCTGTCATCCTGAAGCGACCCGACAAGGGTCGCTGAAGGATCTCAACCAAGAATGCTCGGCACCAGCGTTGACATCAACGCATCAACGCAGCGCTCAGAAAGAGGACTAAATGGGACGCTTCGTAGGTCTGCTCGGCATCGCCACCATCCTCGGCCTCGCCTACATCTTTTCCACCGACCGCAAAGCCATCCGCCTCAAAACCGTCGCCTGGGGGCTTGGTCTGCAACTCGCCCTCGGTCTCTTCGTCCTCCGCGTTCCCTCGGGCCGAATTATCTTCCAGGTCTTGGGCGACGGCGCCAAGCATCTCCTGGACTTTTCCTACGTCGGCTCCGCGTTCGTCTTCGGCGACCTCGGCAAAGCCGATTCTTCCCTGGGATTGATCTTCGCGTTCCAAGTGCTCCCCACCATCATCTTCATCGCCGCGTTTTTCGCCGTCCTCTATCACCTGGGCATCATGCAAATCGTCATCCGCGCGGCCGCCTGGCTGATGACCAAAATCATGGGCGCCAGCGGCGCCGAATCCCTCAACGTCGCCGCCAGCATCTTCATGGGCCAGACCGAAGCCCCGCTGACCATTCGACCTTTCCTCCCCAAGCTCACCAAATCCGAACTGATGACCGTGATGACCAGCGGCATGGCCCACATTTCCGGCGGCATGATGGCCGCTTACATCCGCGTCGGCGGCGCAGACGCCAAATCTCTCCTCACCGCCGTGATCATGACTGCTCCCGGCACCCTACTGATGGCGAAAATGCTCGTTCCGGAAACCGAGCAGCCACTCACCGCCGGCCGCGTGCAAATGCCGCCTGCGGACAAGGAATCCAACGTTCTGGGCGCGATCGCGCGCGGCACCGTCGACGGCCTGCACTTGGCGCTCAACGTCGGCGCGATGCTTATCGTCTTCCTCGCCCTCCTCGCCCTCCTCAACGCCATGATGGGTTGGGTGCACCTGCACATCGCTTGGTTCCCCTACAGCTTGCAAGAAGTGCTTGGCTGGCTTTTTGCGCCGATCGCCTGGCTCATCGGCATCCCCTGGCACGATGCCGCCGCCATCGGCAATTTGCTCGGCACGCGCATGGTCCTCAACGAATTCGTTGCCTTCGCCCAACTCGGCACGATGAAAGCCGCCCTCGATCCCCGCAGCTTCACGATCGCCACCTTTGCTCTCTGCGGCTTCGCCAACCTGAGTTCGATCGGCATCCAGATCGGCGGCATCGGCGCCCTCGCCCCAGAACAGCGCCACCAGCTCGCCAAATTCGGCATCCGCGCCATGCTCGCCGGCACCGCTGCCAACCTCATGTCCGCCTCCATCGTCGGCATCCTCACATGATCCAACCCGCAAAATTTGCAACCATGCCCCCAAACTCTTGTAGGGGCGCAGCATCGCTGCGCCCTAATCTCGGCAAGATCGCTCCGCACGTCACCAAGCCGTTGTAGCGGCCGCCTTCTGAGGCGGGCGCTTTTGGGCTCCGACTTCTCCCGCGGAGGGTGCCCCTCGTTTTTTGAACCTGGGTCTTCGTGACCTTCGCATCGCGTTCAAACCGACGACCGCCGGCTGTTCCTGAACCGTAGGGGCGCAGCCCGCCTCGGAAGGCCGCGCCCAATCGTCGGCACAGATCGCTCCGCATGTCACCAACGTCCCCATTCCTTTCTCTCTCTTCCCCTCCGATCTCCGCGCCTCTGTGTCTCTGTGGCATTCCTCTCTTCTCCGCGCTAAATTACTCCCCACCATGCCCAAGAAAATCTCCAACTCCGACTTCTCCCGCGCCACCCGCGCCGCTAACTTCATCCACGCCAAAACCAAACTCCGCCCCCGCATCGCCTTGGTCCTTGGCTCCGGCCTAGGCGCCTTCGCCGACGAATTCGCCAACCCAACTAAAATCCCCTACAAAAAAATCCCCCACTTCCCGCAATCCACCGCCATCGGCCACGCAGGCCAGCTTGTCATCGGCAAGGTCGGCGACATCGCTGTCGCTGCCATGCAAGGCCGCGTCCATCTCTACGAAGGCTACTCCGCGCAAGACGTCGCCTTTCCCATCCGCGTTTTCACCCGCATGGGCGTCAAAGCCGTCATCCTCACCAACGCCGCCGGCGGCGTCAATCTCAGCTACTCCCAAGGCGCGCTCGTGGTTCTGCGCGATCACATCAACCTGCAGGGCGCGAATCCCCTCATCGGCCCCAACGACGACCGCTTCGGCCCGCGCTTCCCCGACATGACCCACGCCTATGACGCCGAATTCCGCCGCTTCGCCGCCGAAGAAGGAAAAAAACTCGCTCTGAATCTCCACGAAGGCGTCTATCTGGCTCTCTCCGGCCCCAACTACGAAACCCCCGCCGAAATCCACGCCTTCCGCACTCTAGGCGCCGATCTCGTCGGCATGTCCACGGTTCCCGAAGTCATCGCCGCGCGTCACGCCAACATCCGCGTCCTCGGAATTTCCTGCGTCACCAACATGGCCGCCGGAATCACCGGCGCCCCCCTCACCGCCGAAGAAGTCTTCGAAACCGGCGCCCGCGTAAAGCACGATTTCATCGCCCTATTGAAAGCGGTGATCCCCCGCATCGTCAAAGTCTTGTAGTAGCGGCGCGGACGGGCCCTATGTAGGCGCTGGGCTTCAGCCCGGCGCGTTCGCTTTTCCAATTCTGTCGTAAACTGATTCGCGCTGGGAGAGGATCCATCGCGTGCCCGACTACGACCATCTCCTCACTATCGCCAAACAATCCCGCGAAAACGCTCACGCCCCTTACTCCAATTTCCGCGTCGGCGCCGCGCTCCGCGCCACCTCCGGCCGCGTCTTCGGCGGCTGCAACGTCGAAAACGCCACCTATGGCCTCACCGTCTGCGCCGAACGCATCGCCATCTTCAAAGCCCTCAGCGAAGGCGAGCGCGGCTTCGACGCCATCTCCGTCGTCACCGACACCGACACGCTCACGCCACCCTGCGGCGCCTGCCGCCAACTCATCTGGGAATTCTGCGGCGATATCCCCGTAATCCTCTCCAACCTAAAAGGCAAAACCGAGCAGATCCAAATGCGCGATCTCTTCCCCAAACCTTTCGACTCCTCCAACCTCTAATTTGCCTACCCAAAACAATGGAAAGCTTTCGTGACAAAATCTGAGCCAAGAACTAAAGGACTAATTGTAGGGGCGCAGCATTGCTGCGCCCCAGCTTGGCAAGTTGCAAACTGCGAAGCTCCACACCCACGGAGACCCAATGAAAAACCGCGCTCTCATCTTCTACACGATCCTCTGCACATTCGCAGCGACCCTCAGCGCCCAAACCAAGAAAGAACAAGTCGATCTCCTTATCACCGGCGGCACCGTCCTCACCATGGATTCAACCCGCCTGATCATCGATGACGGCGCGGTCGCCATTAAAGGCGATGCGATTGCCTCAGTCGGACCACGCGCAGAAATCGAGGAAAAATACTCTGCCGCAACCCAAATCGATGCCCGCGGCAAGCTCATCCTCCCCGGCTTCATCAACGGCCACACCCACGTACCCATGACTCTGTTCCGCGGCCTGAAAGACGACGTCGTCCTCGACGATTGGCTGCGCAAATACATCTTCCCTGCCGAAGCCAAAAACGTCACCCAGGATTTCGTCCGCTGGGGCACCCGCCTCGCCGCCGCGGAGATGATTCGCGGCGGCGTCACCACGTTCGCCGACATGTACTACTTCGAAGACGCCATCGCCGAGGAGACCAAAGCCGCCGGAATGCGCGCCGCGCTCGGCGAAACCTTTATCGATTTTCCCGCGCCCGACAATAAGACTCACGAACAGGTTCTCGCCTACACCGAAAAGTTCCTCCAGCGCTGGCAGAACGACCCGCTCATCCACGCCGCCGTCGCTCCCCATTCCATCTACACCAACTCCGAGCAAACTCTCAGAGATGCCGCCGCCCTTGCCCGCAAATACCACGCCCCCATCCTCATCCACGTTGCCGAAATGAAAAAAGAGCTCGACGACAGTCTCGCCAACAATCACGCGACGCCCGTTCAGTATCTGGATCGCATCGGTTTCCTGGGTCCCGATGTCGTCGCCGCCCACTGCATTTACGTCGATCAAGCGGACCGCGAGCTTCTCGCCGCCAAGCAAGTCGGCTGCGTCCACAATCCCTCCAGCAACATGATGCTCGCCAGCGGTATCGCCCCCGTTGTCGAGATGCGCGCTGCAGGCGTACGCGTGGGTCTTGGCACCGACGGGCCCGCCGGCAGCAACAACGATCTCGACTTGATGGAAGAAATCGACCTCGCCGCAAAACTCCAAAAAATCGCCAAGATGGATCCTCGCGCCCTCGGCGCAAAAGCCGCCGTCGAAATGGCCACCATCGACGGCGCCCGCGCCCTCCACATGGAAAAAGAAATCGGCTCGCTCGAGCCTGGGAAGAAGGCCGACTTGATCCTCATCGGCCTGGACGCGCCCAACGCCGTGCCGGCGTTTGACGTCTATTCGCAGTTGGCCTACGCCCTAAAGGCCAACGACGTCGAGACCGTTCTCATCGCCGGCCGCCTCGTCATGCGCGACCACAAACTCCTCACCGTGAACCAACCCGCAGCCGTCGCCCAAGCCCGCGAGTACCAGAAAAAAATCGCCTCCTCCCTCAACTAACAGCCGGGGCCACGATGGGCAAACTTACGCCGAGGCTACGTAGGGGCTCGCTTCAGCGCGACCCTGCCGCAGACCAAGACGCCGCCACCCAAAAAATCACTCGATGGGCAAACTTACGCTGAGGCCGGCAGCCCCGAACTTTAGTTCGGGAAACCACGGGCCGAGGTGGAAGCCCCGGACTTCCAGATCAGGGACGCATGTTGAAAACACAACCACTTATTGTGCTACTGGCACACGAAAAGGCTTGACGTGGCACATTCCCAGGGGATATGCTCGGGGTGTTTTTGGATAGATCCTGGCCCCGCAGGAGACGGGGGAAACCATGATTCACCGCGTCAAGCTCTACGTCAGATTGAGCGATAATGGCAAGTTCTCCCGCAAAGGTATTGAGTATAGGAACGGACGCCCCGTTCCCCCCACAGGACACGTCACTGGTTACCTGATCCGCAAGGCCGGGAAGTTCGAGCACGTTGGCAAAGATCTCGAAGTTGCTTTCGTAAGACTGCGCCAGGAAGAAGCAAAGCTCTCCGGTGAAGTGATCCCCGCCGCTCCTACTGCTCCCGTCCAGCGCGCGCGCATCGCGGACACCGTCGCCGGATGGAAAAACGAACTGCGGGCGGCCGGAAAAGCCAAGTCGACACTGGAGGGGTACTTCAAGAGCGCCGATGACTTCGTTGCGCAATGCACGAAGACTTACCTCGACGAGATCGACCGCAAAGACATCCTAACCCACATGTCCTGGCTGCGTGAGAATCTGGAATCACGCGTTCCGGGAAGCCAAGCCGTTACGCTCTGCAACCGTCTCAAACATCTCCGCGTCTTCTTCGGCAAGCAAGGGATTCAGTTGTTCAAAGTGAAGAACACGCCCGCCTCGGCACCGGGCCTGCTCTTCCATGACGACCGCCCGAAGCAGCTCAAGAAGAAGCCCCGAAAGTACAACCCAGCCACTGTTGATCAACTGCTGCAGGCCGCCGATGAAGATCAGAAGGACTATTTGCTCTTCTTGTTGTGGAGTGGTTTCCGCGACGGTGAGGTTCAGCATCTGCAATATTCTGACTTCGACTGGCGCAGTGAGAAAGTGACTTGCACTGCCAAGCCGCATTTTGCGTGGAAGCCGAAGGATCATGAAGAGCGTACCGTTGATTTGCCCAGCGAAGTGATCGCACGGATGAAACGCCGGACGGAGCGGTTGCAGACGTATACCAACGGCTACCGCAAGCCCACCGAGAATGACCTCGTATTCCCGAGTGCGACGGGCTTGGTGGATGACCACCTCATAGACCGATTGCACGACGTCGCGGCGAAAGTGGGGATCTCTTTGGTGGGGCAGAAGGCAGGACATATGTTCCGCAAGACTGCGGGAAGCCGTGTCGCAAAACGCCTCGGCCTGCGCGCAGCCATGAACTTCCTCGGGCATTCCAAGCTGGAAACTACTGCGTCTTACCTCGCGGCAGACGATGACTCCAAGAAAACGCACGAGGTATACAACGAAATGTATGCTGCTGGCGACTAAGCGGCCTTACGCGTAGTGGCGGGTATGTAGTTCCGCCGTTCGAAGCTATCCAGGTCGGACTGATGGAACACGAACCCGCCTTTGTACCGGTGGTAGCCGATGCGGTGCTCGGCGCAACACTTGAGCAACGTCTTCCTGGAAATGTGAAGGTACGCTGCAGCTTCACGAGTTTTGTATTTCTTCGGAAGGATTGGAAGGGACATGAACGCACTCCGTTTAGGAGGCGTTTCACCCTTGACTGCTGGCCAACCAGCCCCTTTAGTGGCTTGATCGGAGTCGTTAACTTGGGTGGAGGATCAGTCGCGATCTTTTGCGGCTTTGGATCCCCTACAAAACCAGAACGCGTTGAAGGTCGTCAGTGTTCTCTTTGCCCAACTGACCGGGGCTCCTTGTGCTCGACCCAGCCCACTTCCTCGCCGGATCGTACATCGCACGAAGAGGTTTCGATGGTGTCACGCCGAGGCGTCGGAGTCAAATAGGCGCGAGTCGCAAAACGAAAAGCCTAGGCTCAATCCTTGTACGGATCGTGCTCGTTCGCCCCGGCCATCGCCACCCCGACCGGCGTCAACGTGTGTAAAATCTTGATGGAGCCGCCGTGCTTCGCGAGAACATCAATCTCTGTACGCGACGACTCCACCAATTGGAACCGCGTAGCCTTTGTGGTGATCCGCCATCAGCGCAACTCTGTCCGCTGTTTTGGCACAGGTCTTGATCTGGCTGACTGCGCCTCCGTCGGGCGTGCCCCAAACAGGAATTCCATCAATTACTTTCGTAGTCTCTTGAATAAGGTAGGAGTGCAATTGTGGAGAGCAAAAGGACTGATTTTCTTCTGCGAGTTTGGGACGAGACCTCCACGACAGTTTACCTAAAGCCACAGCGACAACGAAAGCTGCAACGAAACCGCTTTCGCAGTTCTAATGCCAGACTAACTGCGGGCGGCTCCACGGGCGGATTGGACGTTTTCTTCAAGGAATTTTAGAATTGCTCCGAGATTCGAAAGCAACCTAGGACTCAAGGACGAATTGAAAGGAATCTTGAAATTATAGAAAGTCTGACTGTTGATCGCATCAAAGAACTCGTCGGATTTGTGCTTCTCCCTGTCCCTCGCCAATTCCTCCAGTTCGGCTACATATCTATCGGCATCCTGTAACCTTACGTAATTCCGCGCCTGGCTGAACAGGAATGCTATCAAAAGAGTAATGGTAATACTGATATACCCAATGAGGACGTAAACCAAAAAAGTCATAGGCCTTCCATCCTTAGGATCGACGCAGTTAGGTCCACGAATCCATCGCGTTTCCTGAGAATAATTAGCCGAATTCCACTGTAAAGCAGCAACGAAATCACGGTGGCCAGGATGAGCAAACGCGACAGATGGGGTTTGTGAAGCGTATCCTTCCAATATTCTAGAGCGGCGGCTGTTAGAATTCCAAATAGGGAGGTAGCAATACTGTTTGCCAACGTACTCAGCATCGCGATTTCCCAATCATAAGCTTTTTGAATCTGAGCAACAGCTGCCGCGGGATTTCGGCCAAGGCAAAACATCTGATAAATCGTTAAGTTCATGCGACACCAAGTCTCAGCGATTTTGAGAACTGTGTAGGATGTTTATATTGTGCTGACGTGTCATAAGTCAACTAGCGCGGCCCGCGAGCCGAGCGAGCGGCAGGACCAGGAGAAATGGATTACAAATTGAAGCGGTACAAAGTGTTGCGATCGGTCGGTCTCCCAAGAACCCGCGCTGATCGCTCTGAAAACGTGCTGGTTATTTCCAGCTCGTTGAAAAACGGCTGGACGTGGCATGCAGCGCAGTTTGCCATTCCGTTCAAGGATGCGAGTCCAGCGCAAATCGCTGGCTATGAGAGCCATTTGCAACGCCACCCGAATGTTCTTCCTTATTCCTCCGATTTCAATTCGGATCTGCCTGGGGAGAATCGCAACTAACCTTGCGCACCGGGGACGAGAAGACCCCAGTGCAGTAGCGCGGCATCAGAAATTAGAGCAGCTTGATCGACGTGACTTTCAACGTATCGCCCTGCACGTCGCCGCTGACATCCACGCGAAGGTGGTCTTTCTTGTCGGAGGCTTTGAGAGCTTCTACGATCTTTGTGTTTCCCTCCGCGTCGAACTTCAGGAACTGCTGGTCCTGCGTCACGATGCCGAAGCCACTCGCCGCACACTTTAGTGCGCAAGCGCGTGTGTGGGAGTCGGGGGCGGCAGCCACCTTCGTGGAGCAGTTGACGTCCACCACGGGCACATCCTTATAGGTCTCGACAGCCGCAAAAGCGGGCATCGCAACACAGTCCAAACAGTACAAAAAACGAAGCAAGTTTCCGCATAGCATCCTCCGATTGAGTTTTGTTACAGTTCGTATTACTGGGTTAAAGAAACGTGCGAACCTAGCACCGCCTTTGCGCTTTGGTTTGCAGTTGCGTACTGTTCGCGTACTGCTGTCAGTTGCGATAGCGCGAACGCCCCAATGGCAATCTCCACATCGCGCATCGCTAGGTCATAGAACATGCCGGTTGTCAGCAGATTCACCGCAATGCCGAGCAGCCAAAACATGACGATGTAACTCCCGAGTTTTGTCCAGCGGCTGAGAACGATCAGCCCAGCGATAATTTCGACAACGCCAATGACGTGCATGAAAGTTGTTGCGCTGACCGGGACAACCTTTGTCGCCAGGGGACTCAGATACATTCCCCAGTCAGCTAGCTTGTTGAAGTATTTGTCGATGCCGGTGATGATTGGACCAACTCCCAGACCGATTCTCAGCGCCCACCAGCCAACGTTGAGGCGATTATCAAAATCTTTCATTTCTTGCCCCCTACCTAAGAGAGTGGCAAGTCGGCGATTGGATACAGGAATTGTGGCAGTTTGAGAAGATGGTGCGAGCGAGAGGCTAGGAACTCACGCTTTCTCTCGCAGCAGGCCGCGGTATCTGTCGAAACCATGCGCGGGGGCCACTCCTCTTGGGCTCGTTTGCAATTCCCAAGCGGAGGTCGTTTGAGCAACACCCTAACCTGTTGGAGAGTAGCGCTTTACCGCTCATGAACCTGGGTATGTATCCTTTCCTGTTGTTGCGGCTCTATACTTACAGAGCCATGGAAACCGTTGGAACTTTGGATAAAGCTGCGTCCGAAGGCTGGACCGACCAGGAAATCGTGGATCGGGTGAAAGCCGGCGATACCGCGTTGTACGAGATAATCATGCGCCGGTACAACCAACGTCTCTATCGTGTCGCCCGCGCGATCTTGCGCGACGATGCCGAAGCGGAAGACGTGATGCAGGATGCCTACGTCCGAGCCTATCAGCACCTTCACCAGTTTGCCGGACGCTCACCTTTTTCCGCCTGGTTGACGCGCATTGCGGTCCACGAAGCACTGGGCCGCCTCCGCTTGCGTAAACGCCACCCGCAACTGGATGACACCGAGCATGAGGGAGGACCGTCTATGAATGTGGTCGAGACCTCGCCTGATCCAGAACAAACTGCCTCCCGAGCCGAACTCGGCCAGCTTCTGGAAGAAGCACTGCTTGACCTTCCGGAACAGTACCGTACTGTGGTCATGCTGCGAGACATCGAAGAACTGAGCACCTCAGAGACCGCCACCGCGCTCGACCTCACCGAACACAACGTGAAGGTTCGCTTGCATCGAGGCCGCGCGATGGCACGTGGCTGGCTTTTTGCACGTGTGGGGGCAAACGCAAAAAGTGCATTTCCATTCATGGGTGTCCGCTGCGATCGTCTTGTCCAAGGCGTTTTCGCTCGGGTTGCAGCGTTGAGCACCGGCCATTCACCGATTCAGTGACAGTTTTCCCTCAAGAAACTCAAGTCCACTAGAAGCTATCCATTCACCTCGCTGCCCGTGGGAGCCGTCAGCCGCCAAGATGGCATGCCCGGTCTCCGGCAAATGCTGAGCACGATGCCAAACGCTGGATCGAGTTTCAGAAACGCTATCGCGAAGAGTTGAGAGCAAAGGCAGCATTGACTGAACAGCTCCGAGAACTGGAAAAGACGCATCCCACGGTGACGCTGATCTATTCGGCCCGTGATGACCGCCAAAACCAGGCGATTGTGCTGTGCGCTGTTCTTCAAAGATCCAGTTGAGCTATTTGCGGTGCTGGTGCGGAGAGAGCCAAGGGCTTTGTCTTTGCGATGCCTAAACCCGATTGGCCCAGTGAAGGGATGGGACTCTACTCCGAGTCCTCGTTCACTGGTTTGATCGAGGCCCCAACGTTCCACAAGGGGTAGGGTAATCCGGCGAGCCGATTGATCACCAAAGCCTGAGCAACGAGCAGGAACACCGCCACTTCGATGATGACCAGTTCGCGGGGTCTCGAAATAATTCCGAGAGAGACGATCAGCGTAGTGGCGCCAGCGGGGGGATGGCTAATATCGAGGAGAACCATAAATGCGCCCGTGGCAGAGAGCGAAAGAGCCGCCGCCAGGATTCTTGGCCAGAAGATACCTGGGTGCACTCCGAACGGTAGTGCTCCGGCGCCTGTGACAACGAACGCTGCGTAACCGCAGATGAGCCCGATCGCATGGCCGAAAACAGTGTTCCGCGGACTGGACCCTTTGGCGAGCGGCGAGAAGAACAGGAGATACGCAGTGGGTCCGAGCGACGGAAACACAAATGGGTTACGGCTCACGAGCGCCAATAGGGCAAGCAACCCGATGGTGACGAAGCCATTCACAAACACGTAGAGGGACTGCACGAGTCGCGGCGGAAAGTGATGCAGCAACCAATCCAGCCGGAGCCGTCGGAGTAGGGAGAGAATGTGATCAGAGCTTACATGCTCCTGAGCGAACGAATTCAGTCTCTGCATCAGATGTTGGGCAGCAGGTCGAAATATTCGTCGTCCTCGTTTTTGCCGCCTTCTCCTTTGCCAAGCACCTTCTCCGACTCGATGAACTCGATACGCTCGATCCATTTGACCATCTTGTAGCCAAGCTGGTTTTCTACTCGCAGCCGCAGGGGCGCGCCATAGACCGGCGGAAGCCGTTGCCCGTTCATCCGCAAGGCCAGTAGGCATTGTGGCTTCAGCAGATTCTCCAGGCTTTGGGTATCGTAGTAGGAACCGCCGTACAGAGCTTCGCCGAAGGAGAAAAAAGCAACAGTCTTCGCTTCCGGCTTCGGCTGAACCAATTCAATAAGGGCCTTCATTGGAATGCCGCCCCACTTCGCGATGCCGCTCCATCCCTGGATGCAATGATGCATGGTGACGTGTTCGGTCTCACCTAACTGCTCCAGATCTGCGAGAGAAAGCTCAACCGGCTTTTCGACAAGGCCTCCCACCTTGAGACGGAAATTCTTGAACTCGGCTTCCGCCAGGTGCTTCCAGTCGTCCCGGACCGGCATTTTCCCGTTGGGCCAGAAGTACGGTGAGATTTCCTCCTCGGAATACTTCTGCTGCGGAGCCAGGCGATTCAACGTAAGTAGCTGCATCGGATAGGTCACGGACTTAAGCGCATGCTGCAATCCACGCGGATGGTGCCAAGAGATGTAGTGCGCCACCACCCACGAAAGAACGACCACACCTATCCCCACAAACCCGAGATACATACCCAGATAGCCACGATCATCCGTACCGAGCACAATATGGTTCATATTTCGCGCGAATCCCGTGGCCACTATCAAAGTGACATGTACGATGATGAATGCAAAGAAGTTGAGCATAGTCAGGAAGTGGATCGATCTCGCCGATTGCCTCCCACCAAAAATGCGCGCGTACCAGGGGAAGCGGTTCACCATAGCGGGAGACATAGCGATTCCTGTAAGAATCGCCAGAGGGCCGAAGACAAAGACGAAGGCGAAATAGGCAATCTGCTGCAATGCGTTGTAGCCATAAAACCCGTTCGGTTCTGCAGGCAGGTGGAACGTCGCGTAGTGCACCCACGTGTTCCATGCCTGTAAGATCACAAGCGGCGAAGTCGGCACGATACGTCGCCACTGCTCGGTATCGAAGAGCATGATGACAAAGAGAATACCGGTGATGATGAAACCGTGAACGTCGATGAAGTGCCAAACCCGCGCAATACCAATTGTGTGCCGGTAGCCCGGCGTCCCGACTAACGGCGAAATATAACGGGCGTCATCTTTCGCGGTCCAGATGCGATAGCGTGGGACTTTTAGCGGTGTAAGCCTTATCCATTCGCTCCCTGGCGTGCAGCCATCATTGAAATACAGACGAGGATGATCCATCAGGATGGACAGACCGCTACGAATCAGCATCATCACAAAAAGAAAATTGAAGAAGTGGCAGTAACGCACCCAGACCGGGAACCCGTGCGGCCCGGCGAAGTTGTTGGGATATATCTGAGGAACGGCTGGAACATGAGGCAGCCCGGCCACGGCGACTTCGACCCAAGACGCCACGATTGCAGAGAGGACCGCGATACCGGCTCCGATCAGGATGGACGGTCGAATCCATATGCGAAATCGGCGATCAGCCGGATAGTGGACGGCTCTGTGTGCCGGATCGAACGAGATCATATTGTCTCCGCGAACTGCCTCGTCAAACTTTAGTAGCGTCTTCGGGCCGAGCGATGGTCAGCAGAAATGCGCTATCCTCCTCGGCCGCCGAGCAGAACACGGCAGTGAACGCGAACGCTAACACGCAAAAAAGGGTACGCAAACGAAACATAGCCACCGCCAGCGAGCGAAGTAAGTCCTTAGATGGAGCCTATCACGATGAAAGGGATCTTCTGCCGAGAACCAGATCGCTACATGATACGACTTATCGCGCTTTTTCAATCAAAAGTCGGGTGCGGGTCGGAACATGCTTCTCGAATTAATTGCTCCAGATCGCTGCGCTCGCCGGCAGAACTGAAGTGCTTGTTCTGCCGAAACCAGCGATCCAGAGCCTCGTAGCATTCGGCGCGAGCTACTTCCCTGGTCGGAGCCATGCTTCCTGCCGGAAGCTGTTCCACACGCAAATTGTGCGGGTCCTTCACCCAGAACGCGCACGCGCCTTCCAGGTCCAAAGAGCGATGTATCTCTTGACGGTCGGCAATTCGGACGACTCGAAATACGTCTGCCACATCCGCCATGTTACATCAGTCTGTTCTTCCTGCAAGTGATAGCGAAAAGTCAAAACAGTGGAAAGCAAGAAGGCCCGAAGCGCGCATTTCGAGCCGCGGGCGGGACCGCAGGCGCTTCGAGCCGCTCAACAATAACCTTGAGCCGGTTCGCTGGCCTTGCTAGTCTTTGCCGTTGAGGTGCGGAGCATGAAAAACTTCTATGTTCGAGGGCGGCGTACCGAGACAAGCTCGGTAGAAACATTCTCCGGGCCGCATGATCGGCTGAAGGCTGAAAACTTGGCGCGGCATCTTAAAGATAAAGGTTACTTTTACACGCGGGTAGAGCAGCGTCCCCGCAGTTACCGTAGGTAGTCGCAGTCCCTAGCAGCCCGTGTCAGAATCGGGCCTTCCGGAGTGGCGAAGTTTGAATCTGAGATAGCGGCGATTTCTACGCCAGCCGAATCTGAATGATGAAGAGGAAGGCTTTGTCTGGCGCGCAGGTGGTGGAGAGCCTCGGAGCCAGAATAAGAGCAGAAAAATCAGCGAGGACTCACGATTTTTGAGCTCTCGAGGCGTCCCGGATCCCAACAGGGTGCGGAAGATCAGGCTCAGATTGAACGCGCCAACATGGATCAACAGTCGCTTTAGAATATTCTGGTGTCCTCGTAAATGCGTTCGTCTCATTCCGCCCGTACCGTAGCAGTGCGCGAAATTCCGCTCGATCAATTCGCCTCTCTTCCGCAGCAGGCCCTGGCCATAGGCTCCCTTCACTCGCCGCCGATTCGCATAGACCGCTTGCTGTTCCTCGGCTTTGCCTTCCCAATGTCTTTGCCCGGGCTGCTTCTTCTCCGGGATGTAGGTCCGCACTTCCGCACTCCGCAGATTCGCTACCACCGTTCCACTGTGATAGCCCTTGTCGGCCACCACTTCTTCGATGCCCTGCAGATGCGCTTGCGGTTTCTGGCTCGGCTTTTCTGTCCCGATCAACTCCGCCACGTTTTCACCGGCCTGCGCTAGAGTCTCGACCACCGTGGTGGTGTCCCCCGAATCCGCTTCCTGTACGGTCACCGCCAACACCGCACCGGTCTTTAGATCCACGGCATGCTCGGCTTTGTGTGCGAGATGCGTTCGCCCATCTTTCATCTTGGCGATGCGCGCATCTTCATCATGCGGATTCACCCAGTCTTCGTTGCTGGCCTTGTTCTTGCGTTTCCGATCCAGTCGGGCCAGATCCTCCCGCGTGGGTGTTTCGATTCCCGATTCCTTGGCCAAGCCCTGCAAAAATTCCTCGTAACTCTCACCCGTATCGCGCCGCACGATCGAACGCATCGCCGCGTTGGCCTCCAGCGTGGTCGCGTCGATCCCCACCGTCTTGCCCTTCACCAGCCCGCGGCCTCGCAGCACTTCCAAAATCCAGAAGAACACTTTGTGGTGCGTCTCCACATCGATCAGCCGCCGTGTCCGTGAAATGGTCGAATGATCTGGGGTGGGCTCGTCTATGTCGATTCCCAGAAATCTTCGCAGCCCCAACGAATCCGCTGCCCGCCAGGCGATTCCCCGCTCGGAATCAATCCCTTCAAAATAGCCCACCAACAACAAACGAAAATAGATCCCAGGCGCCAAAGAGGGCCGGCCAATGTTTTCCGCGTAAAACTTCGCGCACTCCCTCTCGGCGAACTCGTCAAACTTCTTCTCCTCCAATAATTCGTTCACCCGCTTGTAAAAAGGATGCGCTGGCCCTTTCGTTAGCTCCTGCTGTGCGATCCACATCTGCTGTTGTCGCTGTCTTCGACGCCGCGTTCCCATTCCCATCAGCAGTTCTCCGAAAATCTGTTTCGCATTGTACAGACATTTTCCGTATGGGGAAGTTACTTCAGGTTACAAACACTGTTTTCACCACAGGCTGCTAGTACTACTGTGTTATAAATAATCACAAGCGCCTTCGGTAACAAAACGGGCAGGAGGGGAGTTGCTCGATAAGATGTCTGGCAATCTGAATTCGTAGGGTCGCGATGGAATGGGGATTGTGACGCTCAACACGCACGCGGCGAGCCGCGGGGGTGGAACTCAGGCGGAAGTTTCGTGGCGCGTAAGTCCAGTCGACCGGCGCTTGCGGAGGGGGAAAAACGACTTCTTTCCGCGATGAGGAAGCCATAAGCAGCGATGCATAACGTGGCGTGATGGTGAAAACCTCGCCAGCCCCGACCTTCGTAATGTCCCAGTCCCAACTCTTGCTTCAGCTCTTGGTAGTCGCGTTCGATAATCCAACGGTGTTTCGCTCGTTTCACCAACTCTCTCAGTGTGGTACGGGCCGGGAGAGTAGAAAGCCAGTACTTGGTCGGTTCGCTCTCTCGCTCCGGCCATTCGATCAACAACCATTCTTCGTCACGAGGTTCGCTTCGCCAATAGTCCCGATGAGCAGGTCGCACTCGCAGTGCCGCAAAACGGGAGCGCAATTTCTGCTTCGTCCCCTGACGCCAGGAGACCGCTCTCCAATCCTTGGCCGGCAAGGAAAGAGCCACTTGTTGGACAGAAACCGGTTGATGTTTTCTATCCCGTCGCAACAACTTCGGTGGGCGCCCCAGCCCGCTTCCTAGTTTTGCCGGGAGTGGAGTTTCTCCAGGTCGCCAAACCGTTGTGTGCCCGCGCACGCCAACAACATACGGTAGGCCCAATTCGCTGAGCTGTTCCCGAAACTTAGTTTCATCGCCATACGCTGCATCGGCCAACACCGGCGCCGCGGTAACTCCATCTGCCAGCGCTTGGCGAATCTGTCCGAGGGCAATCACCGGCTTGGTTGCAAACGAGATCTGTTCCGGAACACCAGCCTTCTTGCGACGCTTCTGGTCCTGGGCCCAGATTTCCGGTAAATACAAACGATACGCGATGGGCAAGCTGGCGTGCTCGGTGGCCATCGACAGGCTTACCGCCACACGACAATTTTCCTGCTTCCCTAACTGTCCGCAGTATTGGTGCGTCACCCCGACGGAGTGCGTTCCTTTCTTGGGGAAGCCGGTGTCGTCCACAATCCAAGCTATCACCGGTCCGTTGCGCTTGATGGCGGGTAGGACTGAGTGGCGCACCTGCTCGAGCAAAGCTTCGTCACTCCACGGAGCATCCGCTACCAAATGATGGAGAGATTGATGCGTCTGCCGCACATTGTCCGGAGCCAGCCGCGCCGCCATCGGTTCGACGCTCTTGCGTTCCCCGGGCAGAAGCAGACCCTTACAATACGATTTCAGCGGTTCCACGCGATCGGCGTGCTCTGCGGCTTGCGCCAGGCTATCGAGATAGGCCGCGAAGCGTTGCTGTTGTGCGCCTGGCGCCGAAGTAGTGGCGCTCATGCCGACAGAGTGTAGGGAGAACGGGTGCAATCGCTACTAACTTTTGCAGGAAATGTGCCTTATTTTATAACACAGTAGTACTAGGGAAAGCCGCTTAAAGCCTCAAAACATCAACTTGTAGAGCGTGCCCTGTTTGTCGGTGCAAGCACCGGAACCGTGGGTCAATGCGGTCGTGACATACTCGCAATCGACGACGGATCCCTTGTCACCAGTCGCGACGGCGGTTCCGTATTGATTTGATTTTCCGGCAGAGGAGTTCGCGGTGAACGCGCTCCCTTCCGTGCCGTACACCTTGGCGTAGACACTGCCCCAATTAACGGGCACGTGAGCGTAGGTCAGGTATTCCCCGTTCACTTTCTCGCCCGAAGAAGGCACGACAGCGCTGAGCTTGCCCTTGCCGCTCCCGCTGTAGCTTATCGTGAGGGGGATCACCTCTCCAGTCGTGAGGTTATACAGGCGTCCCTGCAGAGTACAACCGGTCACGAACGCGACAAGAAACAGGACAAGCCCGAGCGGTGCCTTCATGCGGTCAAAATTAGCACCTACTTCTGAAGTCCGCGTGAGGTTCGGATAGACCATGTTCCGAATTAAGCACGGATGAGGTTCGAGCGTCATTCCCCTTTTGGCAAGCCGACGGTGTGAGACTATTGGGTATGTTCACGATTGGTTTAGGGGAAGCCGTTGTGGCCCTCGGCGGCCAAACACTCTTCCTCGCTGCCGCTGGCTGGCTTGTCAAGACTTTGGTCTCGCATCGGATGACAAGAGAAGCAGACGAATTCAAGACCAACCTTCAGTTACGCGCCGATCAGTTCAAGATTCAACTTCAGTCCAGTGCCGACGTAGAGATCGAACGACTCCGAGCCTCCCTCCAGCAGGTCGCTACCGAGCATCAGATACGGTTCGCCAAGCTTCACGAGCGACGCGCCGAGGTCATCGAGGAACTGTACAAACGGCTGGTTCACGCCCGCAGTGATGCTGCGATATACATCCTGGGAGATGCCCGCAACAAGGACCTAGCCGCGGAAACAAACGAGAAGATGTTGGAACTCTACCGCTTTATAACGCTCAAGCGAATCTATCTTCCAGACAGAATCTGTGCATTGCTCGATCAGTTCGAGTCGACGCTCCGCAGGTCAGTGATCAACGTTGATGTCTTCTGGGCTCGCGTGAACGAGTACTCACAGCTATCGCCGGAAAACCAACACCTACAGAACAAGGTGATGCTCGATGCGTGCAACTTCATTGAGTCACAATCTCCCTCAATGCTGGCTGAACTAGTGCGAGAATTCCGCACCCTACTAGGAGATCAGCCTCAGCTTCCAGGGACCGGCGGACGTTAGGATTGCGGCGTCGCTCCTCCCAAGACAAAGCGAAACCGCCTTGGCGGTTGACCCGTACGTTCACCGACCGGGATCTCCACGAGACCAACTCCTTGAGGCAGATTCATGGTGAGGAACATCGCCAGGATGTCCACAATCGTTCGCCACACGGTGTCAAACAATTGTTCGGCGAACTCTGGCCGGTAGAAGTCTTTATATTGATCGGACTCCTCGTTTCTATGCTCCAGGTAGTGATTGCGAAAGTCCGCCAGATCGGCTTGCCAGTTCGTGCGCACGGTTCGCAGATTCTCCCCGAACTCTATGGGTATCGAGGCATGAGCTTGCCTGAATGCAACCAAGCCCTTCTCGAAACTCACGTCATTCTGAAATAAGAATCCAATGTCTACGCCAATCAGCGTTGCCGCCCTCGGCATGAGGTCTTTGTAACCGTGCCACAGCACACGCGTGAAATCCTCATAAAGCTGCTTCCGATTCAACACCGGCATCTGCTGTGTGATAGAGGCACGTATACGCTTGAGGTGCTCGAATGCGGGCATCAGGCCTTCCATCGAGACCGTCATAATGGCGGTTTTGAGCTTCTCACGCGCCGGATCGAATATCATCGTTCCATCAACCAACGCGACAATTTCCAGTAGTTGCTGGACGAATTCTTCCGTGGTGCCAATCTTGGCGAAGGTCACGACGTTCCATTCGTTCGGCGGCTTTCCGGTGGTCACGTTTGCCGATGCTCCTTGCTTGCCTACTCGTCGGCACATTTCCTGAGGTTGAAGAATATGAAGTACATTTTGGCCGTCTTCGCTGGGTCAGACCACTTATCCTTCGGCGTCCCATTCTTGAACTCAGGGAAGTGCTCATCGGCCCAGGTCAAGAGCGCTTGTTTCTGTTCTTTGGTAACGATGAGGCGATCTAAGTTTCCATTTTGATCCGTGTGATTCTCGTCCATGAGTAGCATCAATACCAGGCTGGTGGGCCGGACGAGATCAGCCCACCGCTGTCCGCGCTCGACCTGCAAAGTGGAGAGTTGGTCTGACAGACTCGCTTGGCTTGTGCTGTCCAGTTTCTTCAGAAGGTCTAGCGCTTGTTGGTTGATGCGGATGTGCGCGTCGTAAACGTCAGCCAAGAAAGTAGCCGCGGTACTGATGTTCTCACCGGCTTGTTGGCTCATAAACGGCAATACCGAGCGCTTCGCGCAGATGAAGTCGTTCGTCGAACTCTTGGTGATCCGCATCAGCGCTGTCAGGTAGGCGAAGCCGTTGTCGGTCTCCTTCGCTGCTTGATTGATCTCGTGCGAACGATCTGCATTCCGAGCGTACCAAAGAGAGACTAGATTGGCTTTTGCGAAGCCATACGGTGTCAGCGGCTCCGGCTGGAACAGATCCGGGCAGTTCACAAGAGCTTCGGCATTTGCATCTGGAATTTGAGCAGCCGAGAGCATCGATGCGGATAAGAGGATTACCGTCACCAGTGGTGTGACAAAGCGCAATCGTGCCATCTTACGATCCTCCACTGATTCATTCTGTGATGTGGGAACCTGCGGCGTCGAACGCTAAAGCGGTTTTAGTGTCTAATTCGGTTGTATCGGATTGGGAACTTGCCGCTATCCAGGTATCCAGGGTTCTGCCGGCGTGGACATGCGCGTTGTCATTCGGACCCATTGTCCTTTCCGCCACAGGCTCGCTTGCGGCGGAGGCACCGGCGGTTCTGCCAGAAGTCTTCGTGACCAAGCTCTTATCTAATTGGGGTCGTAGACACACCTGAAGGATTGCGTCGCTGTCCGTGTGCAGAGCAATGGAACCGCGAAGTGCTGCCTCGTGTCGCGGAACACCTCTTCCGCCTTATCGTCAATCTCGACTTTTCCGACGTACACAAACTCCCAAGCCATATCGTTGGGGTCTTCTTTCTTTTGGTCAACGCAGTGCATCTCTTTCGGATCAGCACCAGCCTTCCCTCCTTCGACGAGGGAGCCTCCATTGAAAAGCATGCAACTCTTCGCTCTGCCTGGTTCCCAGCCGTGAAGCGACTTGACTTTGACATCGCTGTGAGATGGAGCGCCGCAGCCGACAAGGAGTGTGCTGAAGATGAGCGCGAACCATCTCACGTTTGCCCCGCCACTGGCTGGCGTTAGACCTGGAATGGTGCGACGTCGGCTCAGGCGGCGCGCCTCGCGCATCGTCTTTAGTTACGTTGGTGGCCCCTGGGTGTCTTCCAACTCTTTCTTGCGTGCTTGAGCCTGTTCGTAGTTGAAGCTATAGTCAAAATTCTGCAACATCGAGGCTAACAGCCCAGCGATTCCCGGATTTGCGGCGATGAACTCATCAGGAACAATGTACCAGCAGGGCGCGGACTTCATAGACATCCGACCGGCGAGGCGCATTTGGCGCGACGTCTTGTCGATGGTTCTTGATCCCTTAACGATGCTGTAGCCCATTACTGGGAAATACTAACGGCCGGCTCATTACCGGTCAAGAGTCTCGGAGGCGCGGAGGCGCGCGTTGCCGGGCCGGCTCCGAGTCTGCGTGGGGTCTGCCGGGGGTCGTCCGGCTGCACAGGGACGCCGGCGGGGAGGCCGGCGCGTTAGCGTTTGCGGGGCGGGATACCGGCACTCGCGCCTCCGCGCCACGTCGCTTCGTGCCTCTCTCGGCGGAGGGGCGAGGCACAAGCCACGAGGTGCGGCGCGAGAGAGATTCCTCCGGCGTTCGGACGAATGGGATGCGAGTTTCACGCCACGTCACAGGCGAAATCGCGCCTCGTGACGCATCCCCCGTTCACGCGACCGATACGGCTTGCCTTCACGGGACGAGTATACTGCCGCCGACTCTCGAATTTTGACCTTGCATTCAAAGCCAAACGGCGTAGGCTCAAGACAATCAACCGCACTTGTCGCTCCCATGTGAATTGAAGAAACGCGGGTGGGCATAAATGTCCATCGGACTGCTGCTGGCTGACGATTCCGACGTAGTTCGGCGTGCCATCACGCAAATGCTACAGCGGCAACCTGGAATTCAGGTTCTCGGTGAAGCCACAACCTTTGCGCAAATTTTCCATATGGCTGCTGCCCTGAAGCCTGCAGTTGTCCTGATGGACCTTCACATGCCAGATGAGCGGCAACTAAGCCCGGAACTCATCAAAACCCAACTTCAAAGCTCCGCGAAACACGTTGTGGCGATGTCTGTGTGGAATGATGAAGAATCCAAGGCTCTCGCGGTGAGCTACGGCGCTTTGGCTCTGTTGGAAAAGAGTAAGCTTGCGGCTGACCTAGTGCCTACGATAATGACGTTGTCTTAGCGGAGAGCCGCGTGTGGTGAAGCTGCATTCCAATGTGGCGCTGTTTCCCAGGCGACTAGCCAGGCGTAACATTTATCACCACCTACGGCATCCGCTGTATGGTGCGATACAGCAGAAAAGGTAGATTTGTGGAATGGTAGCGACCACTCAAAGCGCCCGTTCTACAAGCGACCGGATGCGGAGCATCTTGATAGCCGATGATAGCGCGTCTGTCCGAGCCTCGGTTCGCGGCACTCTTGAAGCTTATGGGTACGTAGTATGTGGCGAGGCAGAACAGGGGTTGGAGGCGATTGAAAAGGCTACGGAGTTGAAACCGGACCTTATCCTTTTGGACTTTGCAATGCCGACGATGAACGGCGTGGAAGCGGCGGCGGTCCTGAAGCGTCTCATGCCAGACACCCCGATAGTTCTTCTGAGCGTCTATGGCGATACCATCGGAAAGTTGGCACCCATGCTTGGCGTCAAGGCGGTGCTCTCCAAATCAGACGGCGTCGGTCCACTTATTCAGTGCGTCAGGTCTTTGCTTCCCTGAAGCTCCTCTTCTCTATTTCATTTCAGAACTTCAACCTGAGCCGGGTCAATGATGGCTGTCACGCCAAAGGTCCCAGTGCTACCAGAAATTGAAAAACTGATTCAGACTTTTCCACAGCTCGTGTGGGGCAAGCATACAGTCGGTGGCGGACGGGTGTAGGCTCCAGGGGTCTAGTCACACACCATCCGCCGCGCCCGCGCAGAACTCCTCCGGGAAGTTGCGCCTTGCCTGAGAGACGGCCCTTCCCTGCGACCTGCTCTACTATGTCACGGGGATTTATTCGCGCGGTTTCGGGGCGCGCCTGACAGCCGTGACCTCAGCACTGACTGGAAACATCTAACGATTTGTCCGGTTCCGGGACAAGCTCTCCCGCAAGCGGACGATCCTGGCCTGCACCGGTGCGCAGGGGAACGCGATAACCCGTGTCGCGTCATGCGTTTAGCGGCGAATCATTTCGGAACCGGACCTGCTCCTGACGAGGGAGAAGGTTATGCAGACTTTCCTCCAAGACTTGCGCTACGGCCTACGGATGCTGGCGAAATCGCAGAGTTTCACGGCGATTGCGATCCTGACGCTGGCGCTAGGCATCGGCGCGAACACCGTGCTTTTTTCGGTGGTGAACGGAGTGCTGCTGAGCCCGCTGCCGTTTCCGGAGCCCGACCGGCTGATTGCACTGTATACCAACCGCGTCAATTTCGACCGCGCGTCCATTTCGTACCCCAACTTTGTGGACTGGCAGAGGGAAAACCGCACGTTCGCGTCAATGGCGGCCTTCCGGCCGGACAACTTCAACCTGACAGGCGCCGGGGAGGCCGAACACATACGGGGCCAGATGGTGTCCGCCGATTTCTTTTCAACGCTCGGCGTGAAACCGATGATGGGGCGCTGGATGACCGCGGAAGAGGACGTGTTGGGCGGCGCGCCGGTGGTGGTGATCAGCGCAAGCTTGTGGAAGCGCAAGTTCGCCGCCACACCGAATATTGTCGGCGGGAGAATCGCGCTGAACGGAACGGATTACACCATTATTGGGGTGCTTCCGCCGGAGTTTGATCTGCGGATGCAGAATTTCCCGCGAAACAACGACGTTTACGTGCCGGTCGGGCAGTGGGTTGATCCGATTTTCCGGGACCGCTCCGCAGGTTTGGGGATGAAGGCGATCGGCCGGCTCAAGCCCGGTGTGACCATCGATCAAGCGCGCGCAGACATGGCAAGGATCGCGGATCGCCTGGCACAGGCGTACCCCGTGGCGGATCGAGATTCCACGATAACCGTGATGACGCTCAAGGAAAGCATGGTCCGCGACATCCGACCTTTTCTGCTGCTCCTGATGGGAGCCGTCGCATTCGTTCAGCTGATCGCCTGCGTCAACGTCGCCAATCTTTCACTGGCGCGATCCAACAGCCGCGGGCGGGAATTTGCGATCCGCGCGGCGATGGGCGCGAGCCCACAGCGCGTGCTGCGGCAACTGCTGACGGAGAGCCTGCTGCTGGCGAGCGCGGGAGGTGCGCTGGGATTGCTACTTGCGGCATGGGGAAGGCAAGGGGCCATGAGCCTTGTGACTGGCATGCTTCCGCGGGCACAGGAAGTGCGGCTGGACGGTCGCGTGCTGGCCTTTACGGTGGTGATTTCGCTAGTATCAGGAATTTTGTTTGGGCTGGCGCCTGCGCTGAGGACATCGCGCCCGGATCTACAGACCACATTGAAAGAGGGCGGGCGGGGATTCTCAGCAAGCCGGCATCGCGCGCAAGGGATGCTGGTGGCGACGGAGTTGGGAATGGCGGTGGTGCTGCTGGTCGGCGCAGGGCTGATGCTGAGAACGCTATCGAGCCTTTGGAACGTCAACCCAGGCTTTAATCCGCATCACGTGCTGACATTTTATGTAGGGCTACCGCCGGGCGAGGCGAATGCCAATCCGGCGTCGATCCGGGCTTCGCTGTTGGAACTGCACCGCCGGCTAGCTGGGATTCCAGGCGTCGAATCGGTTTCCCTGCTGCGTGGCTCGATACCGATGTCAGACGACGCCGAGGATCCGTTTTGGATCGCGGGCCGGCCGAAGCCGCTGAGCGACAACGACAGGTATTGGGCAATCTGGTCAGAAGTCGAGCGCGATTACTTCAAGTTGATGAGGATTCCACTGCTGCGCGGCCGCCTTTTCGGCGAGGGAGACACGGAGAACGCAGCGCGCGTGGCGATTGTGGACGAAGATTTCGCCAATAAATTTTTCCCCGGGGAAGATCCGATCGGAAAACTGTTCGATGACGAGTACGTCGGCCCGACGCAAATCGTGGGGGTCGTGGGCCATGTAAAGCAGTGGGGCCTGGACGACAAGTTCACGATGCATGCGGAGTTTTATCTGCCTTTCCGGCAGATACCGGACAAATACATGTTGCGCACCGTGCGGAGCACCACGGTTATGGTGCGGACGACGGGGGAGCCGCTGAGCCTGGTCGAGAGCATCCGCCACGAGGTGCAGAAGCTGAGCAGCGATGATGTCATGTTCGATGAAAGGACGATGGACGAGATCGTGTACAGCGAATCGGTGGTGGGGCAGCGATTCTCGATGATCCTGCTGGGCGTATTTGCCGGGCTGGCGTTGCTGCTGGCGAGCGTGGGGATTTACGGCGTGATTTCGTACATTGTGGGCCAGCGAACGCGGGAGATCGGCATTCGGCTCGCGCTAGGAGCACAGCGAACGGACGTGCTGAACTGGGTGATGAGTGAAGGAGCGCGGATGGCACTGCTGGGAATTGGCGCCGGGTTGGCAGCGGCGCTGGTGCTGACGCGGCTAATGGCGCAACTCCTGTATGGCGTGAGCGCAATGGACCCATTGACGTTTGGGGTTGTGGCCGGGGCGCTGCTGCTGGTGGCGATGGCAGCCTGCTACATCCCGGCGTGGCGGGCGACGCGCGTCGATCCGATCGTGACGTTACGGTATGAATGAAGAGAAGCGTGAAGTGCATTTCCAGGGTTGGTCAGAAATCCACGACGCCAAACACTGTATTTGGTCACGCTTTTGCGTCACAAACTCATCAAATCAACGATTCGCGGACTTGTGCCGCGAAAATGCAGAATAATGTACAATACCGTTATTCTAAAGGGGAGAACGAAGAATCATAGTGAGCACGGAGGGGGCCGTTGCCCTCGGCCGGGAGGCTCGATGCCGGGGAGTCCTGGCACCGCCGCCTCGCGGGGCCCCTCCTAAAGGATGCGTTTCCATTTCTCCCTGGCAAAACTTTCTCGATCCTGACGACGATGCGACGGCCGGGCTCGATTTCGAGGCGATCAATTGCTCAGGGCGCTCGACGCGGGCAACGTAGTCGTTAAGATTTTTCCTTTGGATGCCGTCTAGTCAACCATGACTCTGGCGGCTTGCCCAAATTCCCGCAACTCAAGATCAGACATCTTGCGCAGACGTTCGCGGATTTGTTCGACGTTGTCCGGGTTGGATTGAATGCCTTGCATCCCAGAATCCTCACCGGTCCCACGACTCACCATTTTCCGGTATCTAGAAAAATCGCGACTGTTTCGCAGGCCCTCAGCACGGCCTCTCCTAGATGGAGAGGAAACGGGGAACGGCATTATAATGGTTTTCTGTGTGAGGAGAAGGGGCGGAGCAGGAGTAGAGCAATAGTTACAACAATTATCGTGGGGATTCTAAGCGCGAGCATTGGTGCAGTTGCCGCCTATGCAATCGCACTGAGACGTGAACGTTCAGACAAGGATCAGGACAACCGGGCTCGTGCTATCGAGATTGTGAGGGCCTCGCGCTTTATTGACCTGGAGCTAGCAAAGGCACAGGCACTGGCGGAGATAGCTCTTACGAAGAGGTATTGGGTTGTTGACGCAGAAATCTCCACTGAAGTCTGGCAGAAACACAGCGGAGCCGTTGCACCCTACCTACCAGATCAGGCTTGGCATGTCGTCGCGAAAGCGTTTATGGCGGCAGAACACATTAAAGGCGGCAGGGCCCTATATCTATCTGGTGTTCTGCGTGATCTACCCATTTCGGACAAGTGTGCGGACGGGATTGATGTAATGCTAAGGGATGTTCAGCTAGGACGTGAAGCCTTGTCTCCGTTCGCCTCAGCTTAGAACTTCAATTATCTGTTCCGGGTTGATTGACGCCGTCACGCTTCCGTAGACGATCCGAATCTTGCGGCCCGTGGACTGGCTTGTGATCGCTGTTATCTCGGCTTCGACCTCTTTGCCTGAGTAAAGTTTGACCCGGATGCGGGAGCCTACGCTGTAGTCCATCGTCAGTTAGCTTTCGTAAAGCTGTTCGGGCTAGAAGTTGGCGGGTTTCCACTGGCAGCAAGAACACTCGCTACATCCAGATTCTCCAAGAGGTTTGTCTGAAAAGATGTCACCGGACTTCTTACTCAGCAGAGCGTCATCCGCCCTCATCGCGGCCGCCTCACGAACATTTCTGGTGTGCGAGGAGAGCGGATGCCCACACTGCCCACATTTCTCTACCGCCAATCTATCTCTATCGTCAAAGCAACGCTGGAAGCCGCGCAAGTCATTTGCGTCGCTGATGATTTCCCATCGGTCGAGAACGATGTCGGTCTTACGGACGATGGTGCCAGCCGCGTCGCGGGCAATCACGAAAGAGTTGAGGGCACGACCTTCCTGAGAATAGATGACCTGCATTACATCCCAACCTTGGGTTGGGTGCGTCCCGGACTTGTATGTCACGGTAATTGGATGCTGTTCCCGCGTCAATATGTCCTTGCTCCTGAGGAGGCATCATACACGATGGCGAAATAAAAGCAAAGCTTAAGCTGGTGGATTTAGGCAATCAGCAGGAAAAACTTGACAGTGAATACTGGAGCGTTAGAATGTGTGAGTGTTGGAGCGACACTTTTTATACTCCATCCCTCACATAAAGGAAAATCGCCATGCCGACAATTCGCGTAGATGATGATATTTGGGAGCACCTAAAGAAAAATAGCAGCTTCGTGGATACTCCAAACGATGTACTTCGCCGTCTCCTGAACATCCCAAAGCCGAAACCCTCGAATTCCCCCGTACCCTCGCTAAATGGCACGAAATACCTTCTACGGGCTGACCGTGATTATGCCAATGTGCCGATAACAAGCTACGAGTTCAACGGCAAACGTGAGCTAGTTCATACGTTTAAGGGGGTTCTTCTCGGCGTCTGCGGGAATCTAAGGTCTAGCCACGGGGACAAGTTCGACAATGTAGCACTCACCTTGCACGGGAAAAAGCGGAGCTACTTCTCGCGCTCAAGTTCCGCGATGATACATCCCCGAGCGATCCCCGGTGGCGGGGCAACCAACAAAGACCTGTACGTCGAATCGAATCTGAGTGCCACAGCAATTATGGGATTATGCCAGCATCTTGTCCGCAGCTTCGGACACGATGTATCGAAATTCAAAGTTCATTAAAGGCAGGTGATTCGTCAAACCGAGAATCTCAGGAGACCATCATGGTGATCGGAAGCCGTTTGAAAGAACTTCGCGAATCAAAAGAACTCTCGCAAGGCGACATTGAGAAGCGGACAGGCTTGCTCCGCTGCTACATTTCCCGCGTTGAAAATGGGCACACGGTTCCAGCGGTTTCGACGCTCGAAAAGATGGCGCGCGCGCTGGAAGTGCCGATGTACCAGCTCTTCCACGATGGCGAAGCAGCAGCATCAATTCGCAAGCTGAAACTTCCGAAGGATAGCGAGGAGTGGGGAAGCAAAGGCGACGAAGCCGACTATCTCTCCAAAATGCGCAAACTACTTGCGAAAATGGGACCTGACAACCAAAAGCTCTTGCTGCACGTGGCCCAGAAAATGGCAAGACGTAGCTAACTCCGGCGAACGAAGGGCTATTCAACGTTTCTGACGCCCGTTGGAGGATTCTGACGGGTGCGTTGATGTTCAACAAGTTTTCTGAACGCGCTTTCGGGTTCAGTTTGGTTGCTGTACTCACCGGCCTCGCAGCGTTTCTTCGTTTCTTCAAGGATTCGGTTGATAGCGCGGCGACACGCGGGAATCCGCCAAACGACGGAACGGTATAAGAGAAAATTCTAATTTCACAATGTAAGTTGACCTGGTCGTCCCCGAGGCATACCGTGAGTCGTAACCCTCTGGAAGGAGGTGCCCACCGATGGAGAAAACCTTCATGTGGTCCCGTGTATACGCGAATGCGATGTTAGAAACAGATTCTCGCAAACTTCCGCAACGGATTCGAGCGGCGGAGTGGGCGATTCAGGAGCGGCTTTCCAGCAGCTTGCCGGTCGACCTCGCTGAGCGAGAGATCATTACCGGAGCTAGTGCCAGGCTAAAATCGCTCAAGATCGCGCGCATGTCTAAGGTAGCGTAAGGGTTTTCCCGAAGACTGCGCCAAATCCAGATTCCGAACAAAGGCGAACCATGCAGGTCCGAATCCCCAACCGCGATCCAGCGGAGCGTTGTCGTACAATGACGAACGCCCGGTCGGAGAAAGTCCCATGAACAACAAGAAGCAGAACGAATACTTCCGTGTGTTTGCCTCAGGCGTGACCAATATTCGAACGATTTCAGATCGACTCAGCGAGGCCGACGCCAGAAGTCGCAAGAGAGAAATTCTCATGGCGTACCCGGCAGCGACAGTGCGCATTGAGAAATCCGACGAATCTGGTCGGCAGAAATGACTCCAGTGGCGCGCGCAACGAAAATCCCGCATATTCCGTTTGTTCAGCAGAAAGGATACCTCGATGAACACCAAACTCACGGTCCTCGGGCTCTGTTTAGCACTAGCCTTCCCCCTTCTTGCTCAGAAGAAAGAAGATGAGCGTTTAGCGAATTCCGCTTCAGTGATGAACGAGATACTCCAGGGAGACAAAGGCCTCCCGAAGAGTGTCCTCAACCAGGCCATGTGCGTCCTTGTCTTTCCGAGCGTCAAGAAAGTTGCGGTTGGTATTGGCGGCAGCTACGGGCGCGGCGTGCTCGTATGCCGCAAGGGCGAGAAGATGAACGGCACTTGGGGCGCACCGGTGATGTATGGGCTGGATCAGGAAAGCCTTGGTATCCAACTCGGCTCCACAGCAACTGATTTTGTGCTGGTGGTCATGCACGACAAGGGTGTCGATGCGATCCTGAACGGCAAGACGAAACTCGGCGCCGATGCAGCGGCGGCCGCTGGTCCGACGGCCGCACAAGCGACCGGTTACAATGCCGCGGATATGAAATCATCGGACGTTTTGACCTATTCGCGGTCCAAGGGACTCTTTGCCGGTGTGTCCCTTGAAGGTGCGTCGATGGACACGGACAAAGAAGCCAATAAGAAGCTGTATGGCAAGGAAATGGGCGCCAAAGAGATTGTAACCGGTACCCAGGCGGTTGTGCCTGCAGCCGAACCTCTGCTGACTATACTCGACGCGACGTCACCAGCTCGCAAGTGAGTTGGACACATCAGCTAACGACGGATATTTGCTTTTGTTTACCGAACGCTTTGCATAAGCGACCGAGATCGCGCCCTCCAAGAATGCCATCGTCACTAGCCCTGCCTCGAAGCGGACTTTGCTTTCTGGCAGGCGTGCTCATTCTCCACGACTTTCTTTAAAAGTTAGTTTCGGCGCCAGTCTGGTCGCTATATTCGCCGTTTTCGCAGCGTTTCTTCATTTCTTCAAGGATTCCGTTGATGGCCCGGCGGCAGGCAGGAGTCTTATCGATCCTGAGTTGATGCGCCAATTGATCGAGGTATTGAATATTCATGGTTTTCGGGCTTCGACCAGATTGGATGAGAGCAACGGCGAGGAGAGGTGCATCAGTTCCGACGCAAATGAATCCTTCTTCTGAAGCCTAAGTGTGCGAACCCTGGGCGACGCGACTCCGACCCGAAGCCACTTTTTGGGCGAACGATAGCAGAATCTTACGATCTCGCTCTGGTGTCTTGCTGAGGCACCTTCTCAGTTTATGAAGGTACATCGCGTTCTTACCTGAGCTTCCCCAAACAATGGCGTCCGAGGTCTTCCGCTTCAGGAGATTCGGGAGCTGAGGGGGCTTTTCGCCATCGTAGAAAAGCTGGTAGAGCGGCACTTCCAAAGCCCGCGCCAGCTTCTCCAACGTCTCGATGGCAGGGACCGTATGGCCATTCTCGACACGGGATATGTAGGGGCGTAACAATCCCGTTCTCTTTTCGATGTCTCCTTGAGAGAGCTTCTTGCTTTCACGCAACTCGCGCAATCGGTCGCTGATGACCATCTGGTTTATCTCCTTCGCGAGCGGATTCCCCGACATTGGCATATATGATGCGGATCGGTACTCCGTGGTGACTTAGAGGATTTGGGCGAACGCCCGAATGGGAAACCCTGCCCCTTCGACCAGTGGCATTCGGACACACCAGGTCTTAGTCTGTCTTGCGGGCGCAGGAAATGCCCTTATCTGTGATCTGATCTGCCAGACGCAACCCGTCAAAAGCTCTGGCTAATCCGGCGATGAAAGGAAACCCCGTGACAATGAAAAAGCGTCCGATGACTGCCGATGGGACAAGTGCAGAGCGCCGAAAAGGTCCTCGCTTCCCGGTGGTTGTTCCGATTGAGGTGAGCTGGCGTGGCAGGGACGGCATCGCGGTCAAAGAGGACGCTGTCGCTCGGCAAGTCAACGCCAATGGTGGTTTCCTGAAAATGTCTAACTATCCGGCGTTGGGTAGCAGGGTTACGCTGGCCAACTTTCTTTCAGCACAGACGGCGGAAGCGAGAGTACTTGCCGCACCAGACTCGCGCCAAGGTGTCGCGAACGGCATCGTCGTCGAGCTGATTGTTCCAAACGAGAGCTTTTGGGGCGTGGATTTGCAGGTCAATAAGGTCGCCGTCGAACTGCAAAATCTCGAAAGGGCATTGAGATGCGAGGATATCGATCTTCATTTGATACGGGAATATCGCGACGCGGTGGATTACATCCGCACGACCACGGAGACGCTTCAACGACTGCGAAAGTGCAAGCCCCAAGGGTCGGCTAACGGCGAACTACTTTCCGTTCTCGCTTCCGACCGGATTCGACGCACAAGCAATCTCTGCCTGGGAGTAATCGCCGACCTCGATGCTGGCCGCGTGAGGCAGGAATCCAAAGATGTCGACGAACTCCAGCGAGCGATCCAACAACTCCAGCAACGTCTAAGACAAGGTGGCAAGGCCCAGGCAACTGTCCGGCCAAGTGCAACTTTGTCCGAGGAATGACAGCGGCCAAGCGTTGACCGAATCCGTTACGGTCGCTCACCCCGGGTCACGATCCGCCCGCCCCGTCCAGCCACTTCGTAAAATGTTACTCCCGCGTGCGCCGTTTCGTTTCCACGGCCTCAGCAGCGGACAGCTTCCTGTCCGTGTGCGGTTCTACGCGTAGGCCACCTGCCCCCAGTAGACAACGGTGTCCCGCAGGAACACCGCACGTTGGGCAAGGGACAGATGACAACTGTTTTTTTGGTCAGTTCTCCGATTTTCATTCGACAATGGTGTTATAGCACCCGGCCGCAGGACCCTACCGCAACTTCGCGTACTCCGCCTTGGCTTGCTTCAGGATGGGGATGTCGGGGTCAGCATCTTTCCAGAGGGTGAGGAAATCCTGATATGCCGCCTTGGCTTTGGCGGTGTCCCCCTGCATGGCATAAGCTCTGCCGATTTGGAGATGTGCGAGTGCACCGATGGGTTCGTTGAGCACAGTTCCGCGATGGTCGAGGATTTTCTGAAACTCGGCAGCAGCTTCACTGCCCTGATGCGCCGCCAGATAGGCTTCGCCGCGCACGTAGACGGGATATAGAGCAAGCGAGATAACACTGATTCGCGAACCCAGCTCGTAAGGTGCAGCGGGCTGAAGAGCCTCGATGGCCCTCACAAAATCGTTGTGAATCAGGTCGATTTGAGCGCGAGTCGTGGGGAGATAGTTAAACCGAACGATTGTACTCTCTGGGAACCGCTTGCCTAAGTCATCGGCCAATGGCTGCGCCCGGGTTGCATCCTTGGCTAAGGCCAGCGCCAACGCTGCTTGATACTGCACATCCCGTCCGGTTGAAAGCCCCAACTCTGCGGCTGCTTGTTGTCGTGCTTCGCCGTTGTTGCCAAAGAGGCATTCCCGCAGAGCCGCATTCGCTTCGTAGCTTGCTGCTACTTCCTTCTCTTCCGCGCGCTTCGCTGAAGCTACCGCCCGGCCGGAAAGTTCCCGAGCGGCTTGGAGCTGCCCGGAATAGGCAGCCGTATCGGCCCCATTAACCAGAAGTACGTCCTCTACTCCTGGCTTGCCCTCAGCCCAAGCCACTTCCTGTGCCATCCCCGGCGCATCATTTTGCAAGAAGGCAAGCTGGTACATCAAAAAACGCAGAGTAGGGGAATCGAACTGTTTTGCCTGCGCCTCTTCGGCTGTAGCTCGGGCCTCTACTAAGCGATTGAGGTCGATAAGTGAGGCAACCAGGGCTGCATAATTTCCGCCATTCGCGTTGAGGTGCACGGTTTCACGAGCTTCCTCAAGGGCTTTGTCGTATTGGCCGAAGTTACTATAAATAACAGACAAGTTGAGTCTCGCTACCCATTCTCGCGGATAGGTCAGTACCCACAGTTCATACACTTGACGGGCCTTTTCCAAGTTTCCAGGCACAATCTGATGATAGTGAGACTCGATGTAGAATTTCTCTGTCTCGCTCACCCGTTCCCGCAGCTCATAGGCCTTCTTCATGTTCTCAGCGCCCGTAGTGGTCTCGCCGAGATTCCTATCGCTCATCCCAAGTCTCGCATAAGCCATTGCGAAATTCGGGTCGAGGCGGATCGCCCGCTGGAGGAGCGGCGCGGCATCGGCCCAGTCGTTTCCCGCCATCATCCCCCGTCCTAAGCTGTAGGCCTGAAGGGCCTCAAGCGAGGGCGTAGTTGCCTGCTCAAGCGGCGTGTCGAAGCGCTTGACAGAGCTAAGCGTCTCACCAAGCTTAGCGCGCAGCTTCGCGGCTGAATCGCCCAGCGCCTTCAGGACTCGCTCTTTGCCGTCCGCCGTTGCCTGCTCCTCAGCCAAGACGTCTCCCGTGCGGCAGTTGACGGCCTTGAGGCCGAGGACATATTGGGTTCCCAGGTTTGCAATGGAGCCGTCAATCACCGCAGCACTCTGGGTCCGTCGGCAAAGGTCGCGAGCAATCTCAGGTGTGAGCCGGGAGTCAGCCGGCTGGCCCATCAGGTGCAGTGCTTGCTGGACTTGCTGTTCCGAAACGAGGCTCAAGAATGGCGATTGCTCAAGCTGCACTGAAAGCCCTTGCCGGAGCGTGCCATCGAAGACTGTATCACCCGTTGTGTTGTTGAAATCAGCGAGGACGATGGTGTCTTTGTCAGTCAGCGCGTGCGCCTTGCGAGAGAAAAACAGCCAACCGCCCACGGCCAGTCCGATGACCACAATTGTTGCGCCAGCGACCGCCGCCCATCGAATGGATTTCCGGGCGGACTTCGCCTCGACCTGTGCTGTCGCGGCGGCTGCACGGCCCGATTCAGTGTCGCGCTTCAGGCGCTGCAAGTCCGCGCGCATTTCCGCGGCGTTCTGGTAGCGCAGCTTCCGGTCTTTCTCCAGCGCCTTGTTGATAACCTCTTCGAGCTTTGGAGAAAGGTCGGGATTCAGCCGCACGGGTGCAACGGGCACGCGATTCAGAATCGCCTCGGCAATCACGCCGGAGGTCTCGCCCCGGAAGGGCAGAACTCCCGTAGCCATCTCGTAGAGCACCACCCCAAAGGAAAACAGATCCGTGCGTCGATCCAGCTCTTCGCCGCGCACCTGTTCGGGCGACATGTAGGGGATGGTGCCGAGCGCCGTGCCCAGTCGCGTGAGATTTTCTAGCTCGCTGACTGTGGGCATCGCCGAAAGATTCACGGCACAACCAGTGGGTACCAGCTTCGCCAGCCCAAAATCCAATATCTTGGCGTGCCCGCGCTCGGTGACAAATATGTTGGCCGGTTTGATGTCCCGGTGGACGATTCCTTTGACGTGCGCTGCATCCAGTGCATCTGCAATCTCAATCCCCAACTCCAGCACTTGCTCCAGCGGCAGTGGCTTGCCGGAAATGCGGTGCTTGAGGGTCTGCCCGTCGAGAAACTCCATGGCAATGAAAGGCTGGCCGTTGTGTTCGCCGATTTCATGGATGGTGCAAATATTTGGATGGTTCAGGGCAGAAGCAGCCTGTGCCTCACGGTCGAAGCGGCTTAGAGCTTGCGAGTCTGGCGCGAAGCCGTCAGGAAGGAATTTCAAGGCAACGAATCGGTGGAGCTTGGTGTCCTCCGCTTTGTACACAACTCCCATCCCCCCGCCGCCGAGTTTTTCGATGATTCGGTAGTGCGAGATGGTTTGGCCAATCATAGACAGAGACTGGCGCAATCTTAGGTTTCACCGTCAACCAAGTCAACGCGAGAGGAAGTACATGTAGCCGCAAAGTGAGAATGTCCGGTTTGTGCAAAGTAGAAATGTCCGGTCTTCTGGGAGTCGGGAGGCGGCCCGATGGAAGAGGAGCGGATCAATTTGAGCCAACGAGAGCGGGATCGATTGAGAGTCTTGCACGAGCTGGGGCAGGGCCATCTACTGCAAACAGAAGCAGCTCGGCGCTTGCGGCTGAGCGAACGGCAGATCCGGCGATTGCAGGCACGTCTGGAACAGGCAGGGGATGGCGGGCTGATGCATCGGCTGCGCGGCCGGAAGTCCAACCGCAAAATTGCAGCAGATCTGCAGCAGCGTGCTCTACGACAGCTGCGCCGTAGTTGCTATGTTGGCTTCGGTCCCACCCTGGCGTCCGAGCATGTAGCGCGCCATGGAATGGTGGTGAGCCGAGAGACCCTGCGGAAATGGATGAGTCAAGCTGGGCTGTGGCGGCCGCGGCCACAGCGCCTGAAAGCGCTCCATGTTTGGCGGCCCCGTCGAGCGGCTTTCCGAGAATTGGTCATGATGGACAGCTCGCCGTTTCGCTGGCTAGAGGACCACCATTCGACCGAAGAAAATCTGCGCACCTTGCAAGGTTGGTTGACCCGCTGGGGACGACCGCTGGCCCTGTATACCGACAAAAACAGCCTGTGACCTCTCGACCGGTGCAGTGGCAAGAACAATTGCAGGGCACGCCGGCGCGCACGCAGTTTGGGCGGGCCTTGGCGGAACTCGACGTGGAATGGATCGCTGCGCAGAGCCCGCAGGCCAAGGGGCGCATCGAGCGGCTGTTCGGTACGCTGCAGGATCGCTTGGTGAAAGAAATGCGAGTGTCCCAAATCGCCACTCTGGAACAAGCCAGTCTGTTCTTGGAAATTACCTTCTGGCCTTTCTGGAACAGCGCTTCATCGTGAAACCCACGCTGGCGAGCGACGCCCATCGCCCGCTCGGTCCTGCCCATCAACTGGTGCACATTCTTAGCACTCGCGTGGCGCGAACGGTGGGTGCCGATCACACTGTGAAATGGAATGGCCAGCGCTGGGGCGTCCCCCGCGAGCAGGTATGCGCCGGGCTGCGCGGAGCTAGCGCAGAAATCGAACGACGACTGGACGGCTCCCACTGGCTGCGCTTCCGCGGTAGTTACCTGCCGCTGGTGGCCTGCGGAACCGCACCGTCCGCGGGTCCTTGCGGCCTACGGCCTCCAGGACTCGCGGAACCAAAGCCGAGACCCAAAGAGAAAGACAAAACCAAAATCAAATACCACGTGCCTGCCGAACACCCCTGGAGAAGACCATGGAAGCGGACATTTCTACTTTGCGAAAAAGCGGACATTTCTACTTTGCGTTGACACGCGAGAGGAAGTACATCTGTCTTTCATTTCCCTGACCAGTCGCGAGTTTAGGGCGCTACGATACTCCAAGAATCCAACCCTCAATCTCGGCCTTCTTGCGCTCGTGCGATTCAATCTCAGGCCAGAAGAACTTTTCGAGGCTGCCATCAGAGTCCGCCCGCTGCAACCATTTGGCGATAGCGAAGGCGTCTTGTTGGTCGGGAGTTCGGCCTGCACTTGGGAAAGTCCTGCTCCATAACGCGGGATAGACCTCCGCAACCACCGAGCGATTGAGCGGAATGCTCCAACCGTCGAACGGCCAAAAATGCACGCGGTCTCTGGCCTGCTGCCGGATGTAGCGCAGCCACGGAATGCCTGCGTGCGTGGACTTGGCTACCGACCCCTGAACGTCGAAATGGAACACAGATTTGACTGTACGTGCCCGCAGTTCGGTCATCCGCCGACAGCGAGGATTGCCCGAGCGGGCTGCACCGTTTCCGACGCTGCCGTCACGGACAAAATCAACGTAAATGTCCTCGTCGGTCGGCCAATGGTACTGGAAATCATCAAGGAAGGACGGCCAATCGAGCGGCAATCCATGCTGCTCGAAGTATTGCAGCGGGAATGAAAAACCGTGGTCGATGCCGACGAGCGTCGGCGGCCCTCCAGAGAGCCTCTCAACCAGCCACTCAGCAACGCCCCTGCGAGTCCAGTATTTACGCGGGCTGGGTCGCGGCTGGACTTCCTGTGGAGTGGTCAAGCGGTCGGCTACGTAAACGCGGAGGCCCTTAAGACTCGATGTGGGCGTCTGTGCGCCCGAGTAATCGATGCCGATGTACCGTTCGAATGCGGGGTTCATGCGAGAGCGCTTACGGGGGCCGAGAGTTGGCCCGCTCTCGATGAGTTCGATGCTAACTACATCTCCCGCTCTGGACAAGGCCCGTGCAAATCGATCAGGCGCTCTTCGAGCGGGTAGCTCGCCCTTCGATCCACGACGAAGATACGTTGGCCCGGCGTCTGTGCTTCAGGACGACACCCATAACAAAATCGTTGTTCGCGTTCTGCGAAACCCAGCGGGAAACGGCAATCGATTAGATGAACTTCGGTTATTCCGTTGCAGTTCCTGCAGGTCATGTTAGTCCGCCCAAAGCTGAACCCTCAGCGCCGCGAAATTTGGTTCTGTGGGCAATTCCGCCTCCAGCGTGGCCTCACGGAAGTACGGGAGAATCTCGAAGGCTGATGTGGGGTCGAAGAGCCAGGCCATTTCCCGCGAGACCCAAACAGGCTCGCCGTCCAGGGTTCCGCCCATGTATCTCGGCTCGCCGAATGCGTCAGTTTTGATTCGATATCTCATTTCTTCGACACCACGAGGCAGAGCGTCACCGGCCCGACCAGTTTCATCGTAGCTCGAAGTCCCGTGCTGATCCTTTTCTGTTCTGGAATGCGTCCGCCGTCGCCGACTGCGATTGAACTGTAATTTAAGTTCGCCCGATTTCGCTTGGCGATGTACAACTCCACCGTCTCATCCTTCTCGATCTGGATGCGTTTGGTTTTCATATCCACCTTTCCCTTTTCGGGCGTATCCGCCTAGCGGCGCACCACCGTTGCTTCAGCACGGTTGGTAATGGCAAGGAATGCCACTTCTTGATACAAGATCATTCTACCACAGCCTTACTTACTTATCTTGCGCTTCCTCTTCCAAAAAGCCTCCGGTCGACAGCAACAACGAAAACAAACAACCCTGCACGAATGTTCAGGCACCTGCCCATGCGTCTGGCTCTAACAACAGGATAACGTCCACGACATCTTTACACCTCGGGACAGGTGGTCGCCGCGGTACCCGACGTGGAGACTTCTGGTAGCACATCGCACAGCTGTATTCCCTTTGGGTTTTTAATTCATTCGAGCGAACCGCGGGCATGGAACGTAGCGCCTGCGAAGATCGGAAACAATAGGAGACCTACGATGTTCCTCCGGAAATCTTCTCTTGCTCTAACATTTTGTGTGTTGCTGATGGGTTTGCTCTGCCCAAAGAGCAGTAGAGCTGTTACGGTGACGGTATTCTCTGACTTTGGTCCGGGGCAGAGCTTCCAGTACGATGCTGGCTTTAGCCTTTACGGCCCTAGTCGTTCGGCCGGCGTTCCGTTCATCCCAGCCACAACCGTGACTCTCTTGCAGATTGACGTTGGGGTGTCCTGCTGCAACACGATAAACGGCGTGACGGCTTCGCCTACCGGTCTCATAGTGTGGCTGATGTCAGACGTGAACGGGGTTCCCGGATATCCCAACCCGGTTGACGGACATCCCTCAGCACTGCTCGAACAATGGACCATACCCGCGGAAAGTATACCGACGGCGGGAAGTGGTCCCTTCGCGCCTATAACGCTGGTGTCGACAACGCCGGTCACTCTGGTCGCAGGAACGCGATATTGGCTGACGATTTATCCGGGTGCGTTCATCTCGGCAGATTATTGGAACTTCAGTACGCAAAGCGGAAATTATGACATCAGCTTAGATGCAGGGCCGATATGGAATCCTGTCGGGTATTCAGCGCTGCCGGCGTTCGATGTGCTGGGTACTGTGAACTTCAGACGCAAGTGGCCCTATATCGGACTGGGCTTGGGGCAGACCGCGCATCTCGTCGCCGGGCCGGTGGCCGTTCCGCCGGGAGTCCCGGTGGAGGCGACCTTGGGCTTCGTCGATATCGATGGAAACGACGTTGTGCCGCCGATGAAGACAAAGCTGAACCCCGGCCAGACCGCCGCGCTTGATTTCAACGCCGACATTCTGATTACGGAGTTTGGACAACGCGTCGAGGTGCGCCCGGTGCTCACCCCCATTTCGAGTGCCGCGGGGATTTCCGCCGCCGATGTCGCCCCGGAAATACCGGCGGTTCAGGGGTCCGTGGAAGTAATCGACAATATTACGAAGCTGGGAACCGTGCTTGTGCCGGGCGAGGCCGGGTTCTTCGCAACCCCCTTGTTTTTGCCGCAAAGTTTGACGGCCGGGCGGACCCTGCGGGTCACGTTATCCGCCGATCCTCCGAGCCCTTGTATTGCCGAAGTTAGCTTTAGCGACGCCAAGGGAAATCGGCTGGGTTTCCCCACGCAGGTAAACCTCAGCCCAGGGCAGTCTACAGTCGTGGGCTTGAATGCCGATGCCTTGAAGCTGAAGTTTGCGGAGAAGATCGACGTACAAACCAGCGTGGTTTTGACGTCGCCCACGGCGTTTCCCGGCTCGACAGGACCGCAGCAAGCCCCGGCCTGTCCCGCAAGCGTAGAGGTTTTCGACCATAGGACCGGCCGGACGTCGATCTCGCAGGTTTCCGGCACGGATGAATAGCAAGCCGCCCTAACCGGGTCAGTTTTAGCCTGCGGGTTAAATTTCGAGATGCGTCGGAGCAGTAACGGCCTGCGATACATCGAAGCTCGCAATCCGGCGTAGTTCGACCTTCGATCTTCTCCGCGAGAAGGCAAGGGACAAGGTCGAGTCCGCAAAAGCAGACCCCCGGGTGTGGATTCTTGCCGAGCGAGCACACTCCCAGGATCGTGCGAATCCGGTAACGATCACTCACTTCCGCGTTGCGATCCGCCCGTCATGTCCAGCCATTTCGTAAAATCCATCAGCTTGACCTCGTGCTCGACGCGAACGTCCGCGACCGAAACCCTGAAGACGTTGAAGCCCTGAGCGATCCCCGCGACCCACTCGTTCCCGCGGATCGCCTACCGATGCGCTGCAATCACAAGTCCACACGCCCCGCAAGCGTTGACTTGGCTGGGGGTGAGGCATAACATGCCTGCCCGTGCCCGATTCTCACTCCATGACCGGGCAAACGATCTCGCACTATCGCGTTCTTGAAAAGCTCGGTGGCGGCGGGATGGGTGTTGTTTACAAAGCCGAAGACACGCGCCTGAATCGTTTTGTGGCGCTTAAGTTTCTGCCCGAAGGCCTCACCGAAGATCGCTCTGCCCTTGACCGGTTCCGGCGCGAAGCGCGCGCCTCGTCGGCTCTGAATCATCCCCACATCTGCACGATTCACGACGTCGGCGAGCATGACGGAAAACCGTTTCTCGTAATGGAATTGATCGAAGGAGAGGTTCTGAGCGATAGGCTTGCAGCCGGGCCTCTCCCTATCCGGAACTTGGTGGAACTGGGGATTCAGGTCGCTGACGCACTCGACGCCGCCGGTGCTAAAGGAATTATTCATCGCGATATTAAGCCCGCAAACATTTTCATCACCAGCCGCGGGCAGGCTAAGGTGCTCGACTTCGGGCTGGCAAAGGAAGTCAAGCCGACCGTTGAAGGTCACGGCCCAACGGCGTCGACTGCGTTCCTCTCTGCCCCGGGCACGGTCGTGGGCACCGTCGCCTACATGTCTCCGGAGCAGACGCGCGGTGATGAACTGGACTGTCGCTCGGATCTGTTCTCTCTTGGAATAGTTCTCTATCAGGCGGCCACCTGCCGGTTGCCCTTCTCGGGCCCGAGTGCGGTAGCCATTCTTCAACAGATCGCCGCAGATGAGCCTCCGCCGCCGAGCAGCTTGCGTGGCGAAATTCCCCCGCAATTTGATCGCATCGTGCTCCGGCTGCTCGCCAAGGAACGCGACCAGCGGTTTGCCTGCGCCGCCGAACTAGCCGAGGTGCTTCGCCAGCTCGGCGAGGTGGTGGCGCAGAACACCGTCTCGCCAGAGCCGGCCGACGTGACGAAGGAACGCGGAGCGGATATCGGACTATTTGTAGGTCGTGAATCCGAACTCAAACGACTCGACGGTCTCTTGCAGCAGACCGCCGCTGGGTCGGGCAAGGTCATTTTTCTCACAGGCGAGCCGGGGATTGGTAAGTCCTCACTCGCCGAGGAGTTCCTTCGCCGCGCCAGGCGGCAGCATTCCAGCCTGATGGTGTGTGGCGGACGGTGCGTCGAGCAATACGGTACCGGCGAAGCTTACCTTCCCTTCCTCGATGCCATCGGGCAGTTGCTGGCAGGTGCGGCGCGCGACCGTGTTCTCAAGGTCCTGCGGACAACAGCTCCTACCTGGTGCCTCCAGTTCCCGGCCGCGTTTGGCTCTTCCTCGGAATTGGAGCGAATTCGGCAGGAAACTATCGGCGCCGGTAAAGAGCGCATGCTTCGCGAAATGGGCGATGCTCTTGCCGCATTGGCGACCCGGTGGCCGGTTGCGGTTCTGTTGGAAGACCTTCACTGGGCTGACTCTTCGAGCGTCGATCTTTTGCGATACCTCTGCCACCAGGTACCCCGGCACCGTTTGTTGCTTCTGGGAACATTTCGCCCAGCCGAGCTGGAGACCTCGAACCACCCGCTGAAGAACTACAAGCGTGAAATGCAGGCGCACAAGGAGTGCGAAGAGATCGCGCTGGGCGCGCTTCGTGCGGAGCAACTGAGTGCCTACTTGGACGCTCTTTTCTCTCCGAATGATTTTCCCCAGGAGCTGTTGCAGCTCATCCACCGCAAGACAGAAGGCCAGCCCTTGTTTGCTACCGCGCTTGTGCGGTTCATGCGCGAGCGTGGCGACATCGCTCGCCGGAACGCCCACTGGAGCCTGGTGCGTCCAATTGCGGACCTGATTCTGGAAGTGCCCGAAAGTGTGCGCAGCCTGATCAGCAGGCAAATCGACTCCCTAGAAGAGGGCGACCGCAGGATTCTTCAATACGCCAGCATCGAAGGCGAAGAATTCACCTCCTCGGTCCCGGCGCAACTGCTCGGAACCGACGAGGTCGCCATGCAGGAGCGGCTTGCGGTGATGGAGCGTGTTCACCAATTGGTGGAGTCGCAGGGTGAATTCGAATTCCCCGATGGTTCCGTGACCAACCGATATCGCTTTGCCCACGCGCTCTACCAAAATTTCCTTTACGGCGATTTGGTGAGCAAGCGCCGCGAAGTGCTTCACCGGCAGGCTGCCGATCAACTCTTGCGCCATTACGGCGAGATGGCCTCACGCATTGCCTCGCAACTCGCCGTACATCTTGAACGCGGGCGCGAATTCTCGCGCGCGGTCGTGTTCCTCGAGGCGGCAGGCGACAACGCCGTTCACGTTTATGCCTATGCCGAGGCCACCGGGCATTACACTCGCGCCCTGAACCTGTTGGACAGGGTGACGCCTTCGGAGCGGACGAAAAAATCCATCGCGCTTCGCCAGAAGCGCGGCGGTTCAGCCTTCGCGCTCAGCCGCTTCCCGGAGGCCATTGAAGATTTTACCGCCGCTGCAAGCCTGGCGCGGAGTCTCGACGACCCATCTCTCGAGTGGGATGGACTCAACTCACTGGCCATGACGCTTTTCTGGTCCCACCGGGTCGACGAAATGCTTCAGCGCGCTGCGGAGGCCCTTTCCGCGGCGCAGCGGGCAGGCAGCGAAGCTCTCCGTGTCCAGACCACGCTTCTGCTGGCACTCAAGTACATATGTTACGGCGAGCTGGAACAGGCCAGAGAACCCCTCGAGGATAGTCTCGAGCGTGCCACCAAGCTCGATCTTAAACCCGTTCTCCTTGGGGCTACGGAATGGCAGGGCACCGTGTGTTTCTTTCAATCCGACTACCAACGCGGCGAGGCTTTCTTGCTCCGCGCCCAGGCTCTTGCGTCGGAGTTGCGCGACGGCTTCTTGCTTCTCCACTGCCTGTTTTTCCTCGGGCTTGTGCGTGGCAACCTCGGCCGCATCTCCGAATCGCTTGCCACGCTCGAGCAGGCCATCGCCCTCGCCCGCCGCAATGGCGACCGCTTCTGGCTCCCGCGCCTGCCGAACTGCATTGGCTGGGTGCACCGCGAAATCGGTGACTTCGAAGGTGCCCTCGAATACGATCAGCAGGGTGTCCAAGTCGCTCAGGAAAACAAGGTCCTCGAAGCGGAAGCGAATTCCCTGATCAACCTGGGCATCGATCTTACGCATCTCGGTCAATCTGAGAGAGCCCTACCTACCTTCCATGCTGTCGAATCCATCTTCGCGCGCGACGCCTGGTTCCGCTGGCGCTACAACATCCGCCACGAAGCAGCGCGTGCCGAGCATTGGCTTAGGCAAGGCAACCTTGAGAAGAGTCGGGAACACGCGCGTCGTCTGGCCGAAACGGCCGCGAAGCACAACGCGCGCAAGTACATGGTGATCGCGCATCAGCTTCTGGCGGAAATCGCTATGGCAGATGGGGACCTCGCCGTCGCCGAATCCGAACTGAACGGCGCAACCACTCTGCTGCACGGTTACCCTGTACCCATCGTGGCCTGGCGCGTCTATGCTGTTCTGGGGCGTTTGCGGACCGCCATGAACCAAACCGAAAAGGCGGACGAGGCTTTCTCAGAGGCGGGAACTGAAATCCGCCAGATTGCCGGCAATATTCAAGACGATAAGCTGCGCGCGATATTCCTCGAATCCGAGGCTGTCCGGTCGGTTGTGGCGTAGCGCTTGGAAGTTGCTCTCATGCGCATAGCCCCGTCGCTTGGGCGGCTTCGTTCTAACGGACAACTCCACACTTGGCAGCCCGAACTTCGGCGTTCATCCTTGTGCGGCGGATCTCCGACGATTCTGGACGAGTGGTCGGCAACCCAGAAGTTAGCGTCGGACCGAGCGGTATGCGACAGGTGTTCGCTATACTCTCCAGCGTGAACCAACCCCCGATCCTCCTCGG
The DNA here is from genome assembly GCA_963735525.1 of uncultured Acidobacteriota bacterium. GTDB lineage: Bacteria > Acidobacteriota > Terriglobia > Acidiferrales > UBA7541 > Acidiferrum. The sequence goes on from CAVTLQ010000013.1 coordinate 197,030, forward strand.
GACCTCATCGTTCGCAGCCGCAGGTTGGGAGGGCTCGTTCTATCCCAAAGCGATGCGGTCGGCTGACTACCTCGCGTTCTACGCTGAACACTTTCATACCGTCGAGGTGGACTCGACCTTCTACGGGTGCCCTTCTGCTCGCACCGTCATCAACTGGGCGGCCCGGACTCCCGAGGGCTTCATCTTCTCCGTCAAGGTTCCGCAGACGATCACCCACGAGAAGGTGCTGCTGGACTGCGATGCTGAATTCGCGGAGTTCGTGGAAACGATGACCCTCCTCGGGCCGAAGCTCGGCCCGATGGTCTTTCAGTTCCCGTTCTTCGACGAGTGGAAAATCAAGGACCGACACGCCTTCACGGATCGGCTTATTCCGTTTCTGAAGAAGCTCCCCACTGACCACAAGTTTGCGATTGAGATTCGGAACAAGAAATGGCTGGACGCCGAGTTCGCGGGTGTGTTGCGGGAGCACAAGGTCGCTCTCGTTCTTCAGGATCTATCGTACATGCCGGGGCCGAGCGAGGTTGCGCAGAGGTTCGATCCGATCACCGCCGACTGGACCTACATTCGCTGGCTTGGGGACCGTAAGGACATCGAGAAACTGACGACTACCTGGGACAAGACGGTCGTTGACCGCACCACCGAACTCTCTAGCTGGGTGGATTATTGTTTTCAGATCCGGAAGCGCGGCGTGCTGATCTACGCCTACGCCAACAACCACTATGCGGGGCACGCACCAGCGACCATCGCCAAATTCATAGAGCTTTGGAGCGAGAAGGGACTTCCGGAATTGGCGAGACCGCTGACGGTGCGCCAGCAAACTAGCCTATTTGGTGCGTAAGCGGCTCTCAGGCGTCGTCAGTGTTGGTGGTGGGTGGCGAATGACCGGTAGCGCAGCGAACGGATAGGAGAGAGAAATCCGGCGGGCAGCGCGGATGAAAAAAGTTGGCAAGCGATGACATGCCATGACCCAAGCACATTTTGAAAAGCTGATCGCGATGTATGAGAGTGCGCCGATCAACAAGTGGTTTCGTCCGCGCCTGCATATTCCCGAAGAAGGCCGCGCCGAGATCGCAATGGACGTTCGGGAAGAGTTCTTTCACGCGGGGCATGCGATCCATGGCGCGGTGTATTTCAAGGCACTCGATGACGCGACGTTTTTCGCCGCACAATCTCTCGTCACGGAATCCTTCGTCGTAACTTCTAGCTTTCAGCTTTATTTCTTGAGGCCCGTCTCGGAGGGCCGTCTCCTGGCGCGCGGCCACGTCGTGAGCCGCTCCACGCGTCTTTACGTCGCCGAGGGAATTCTGCTCGATAGCCGGGGCAAGGAAGTCGCCCGCGGCAGTGGAACCTTTATGCCCAGCGCCGTGCTGCTTAGCTCTGAACTGGGTTATTCCTGACCATCTCGGTATAGCGGCATAACCGGCATCGTTGTACAGCGACGCATTCCCCTACGTCTGGAAACCACTTCTCCGGTAACCGCGTTTACCAGGACCTACGCGACTTCTGCCATAACTTCCGAGTTGCCGACCATTCGGTAGTTATTGTGTGGTGGCCCGAATCGAAATGGCGAGTAACACCCCTTCTTACGGTACGTGTGTCATAGTCCCCGGTAGTCCTCGGCTACCAGCGAAGCTATCCCGGGGTTACAATCGACGCAGCATATGCCACTCTCTCCAGGCACTCATCTTGGCCCCTATGAGATTATCAGGCCGCTAGGTTCCGGCGGCATGGGGGAAGTGTATCGAGCGAGAGACACACGATTGGAGCGCACGGTAGCGATCAAGATTTTGCCGCCAGAACTGTCGAATGATCCCCTGCGCAAGCAGCGCTTCGAGCGCGAAGCCAAGACGATTTCCAGCCTGAATCATCCCAACATATGCACGCTGCACGATGTCGGTTCGCAAGATAGCGTGGACTATCTGGTGATGGAGTGTGTCGAAGGCGAGACTCTAGCGAAGCGATTGGAGAAGGGTCCGCTGCCCTTGGACCAGGTGTTGAAATGCGGTGCGCAAATCGCCGATGCGCTCGATAAGGCCCACCGAAGCGGCGTGGTACACCGAGACTTAAAGCCAGGAAACATTGTGCTGGCGGCGAGCGGGGCGAAGCTGTTGGATTTCGGATTGGCAAAACCAGCCGCACCTCTCTTCACCGGCAGCACGCTGACCGCTGTTGCTCCGCTTTCTCCGATGACGGAGGAAGGAACGATCGTTGGGACGTTTCAATACATGTCGCCAGAGCAGGTCGAAGGCAAAGAAGTAGATGGCCGAAGCGACATCTTCTCGCTGGGCGCCCTGCTGTATGAGATGGTGACGGGCAAGCGCGCATTTGAAGGCAAGAGCCAGTTGAGTTTTGCAAGCGCGATCCTCGAGAAGGAACCTGAACCGATCACCTCCACTAAGCCACTGACGCCTCCCATATTGAATCACGCGATAAGAAAATGCCTTGCAAAACTCCCCGACGAGCGTTGGCAAAGTGCGAGTGACCTTGCGAGCGAACTGAAGTGGGTTGGCGAAGGCGCCGGGCAAGCATCCGGCACCGTGCTCCGCGAGAGTGCAGGAAAGGCAAGAGAAAAGATAGCGTGGCTCATTGCTGCCACTTCGGTGTTTGCCTTGATTGCCGTTGCGATTTGGTGGCAATACTTTAAGCCCCAACAACAGACGATGTACTTTCCTGCTCCGATGATGGCCCCCGTCCGCGACATCGCAGTGTCTCCGAGTGGGCGTACCATTGCGGCCGTCGGGTATCTGGAATCCGCGCGGAAAAATGTGATCTGGATCTACGATGTGGGGTCCCCGGCTGCAAAGAATCTGGCCGAGACCGCGGGTGCCACCTTTCCATTTTGGTCACCGGACGGACGAACTCTGGCGTTCTTTGCTGACGGAAAACTAAAAAAGCTGGAGTTATCCGGTGGTCCCGTGCAGACCATTTGCGACGCCCCCTCAGGCCGCGGCGGCACTTGGAACAAAGATGGCGTTATCGTTTTCACCCCGGATGCAACTTTGGGTGGCGGTCTATATCGAGTTCCAGCTTCCGGAGGTACACCCGTGCTGATCAGTTCTCCCGATCAGAGTCGAGGTGAAGACAGCCATCGCTACCCCATGTTCCTTCCCGACGGAGAGCACTTCCTCTACATGACGCCCAGCTTTTCCGGGCAGAAAGGGGTAGATGCCATCTTCGTCGGACGTCTCGGTTCCAACGAAAAGCACTTCGTGGTTGCGGCCGATGCAAACGCCGCCTACGCTGCCGGATATTTGGTGTTTTCTCGGGACAAGGTTCTGCTTGCACAACCCTTTGATCTCAAGCGTTTTTCAGTGACTGGGGAATCCTCCACTATTCTGACTGACGTGCAGAATCTTTTGCCGGTCAAATGGGTGGTCTTTGGGGCTTCCGACAGCCTCCTCGTTGCTCAGACCGGCAGTGCTGCCAATCTTTCGCAACCGTTGTGGTTCGACCGCAAAGGACATCAACTGGGTGCTGCGGGCCAGCCCGCTGTATATGGCAACGTCTCCCTCGCTCCGAATGGAAGAGAAGTTGCCGTAAATAAGAGTGACAGCTTGAGCTTGCGGACGGACATTTGGACTTACGACTTGCAAGGCAATGCGGCTAAACGGCTCACCTTCAGCACCGCGTTTCTCGCTTGCCCGATTTGGAGTCCAGACGCGAAGCGGCTGATTTACTTTTCCAATCAAACACGCGGGAACGATCTTTACGTGAAGGACTTCGACGGCGCTCATGAAGAAAAACTCATTCTTCATACCGACTCCGACCAATTTGCAAACGACTGGTCCAGGGACGCCAAGTACATCCTGTACACACGAGCCTCGGAACTGTGGGTCCTCTCCTACCCGGAGCTCAAGAGCAGTCTGCTTCTGAAATCTCCTTCCATCGTGGCGGGTGCTCAGTTCTCGCCTAACGGGAAATGGGTGGCTTACGCCTCCAATGAGACCGGTAAGTGGGAGATCTACGTCACCTCCTTTCCCGGAGCTCGCGGCAAATGGCAAGTATCATCCGGTGGAGGGGAACAGCCAAGATGGCGGGCAGACGGTACGGAGCTGTTCTTCCTGTCTGCTGATAACACGATGATGGCGGCTACAGTAACCACCGCGACCAATTTCGATTCGGGCAAGCCCTTCGCACTGTTCCAGACTGCTCCGCGACAGTCCAGCTCGAGTCGCGATCAATTCGTTTATGATGTCAGCAAAGATGGACAGCGCTTCTTGATCCTCACGCAAGTCAAGCAGGCAGGGACCCCGCCCATGACGGTCGTTCTAAACTGGACGGCAAAGCTGAACAGGTGACAGAGGCAGGGCCGCAAGTGATGTGAAATTTAAATCGCTGTGTCGCAGGCGCGGATGGCACTTCCCTCCGCATCCCACCGTGGGCACCGACTTGTTGTTAACAATTAGCGCACAGAACCCGGACTCACCAGTCTCGGATTCTGGGTGGATGACGGGCAAACCGGAAGTAATCCCTCCAACGATCCAATTCCACTTGCCTGGTAAGTCGGGCGGTCTCAATAGGTCGACGCAACACCTGCTCGAAGCCCACGCGCAGGGCTTTCAGCAGCTAAGGATCGTTCGCGAGCGTTGATTCAAGCGGAACACCCATCCTGGCTAGTTGTGATTGATTACAGCCGGACACTTCGGTTCTCTACAAGGAAGCGTTGTCCAATCAGCAGCTTAAATAGTGTTGCATCGACCGGTTGAGCTGGCAGCGTTAATTAGGACTTGTGGGTGCAAGTGGCATTGACTTTGCCTTGTATGCCTTTGTGAAGCGGACTCGGACTAGCCAGAAAATCAGCAAAATCAGCGGAAGTATGGTGAGAATTAAATACAGACTCGTGCTGAATAGAGCCGGGGATAAATGTTGCCCGAGCCCCCCGCAATCGCCTTCGTGGTCGGAACCTTAGGGCAGCGCGTCGGTGCCCGGATTGCCCGCGGGGTCCCATATAGGGAAATTAATGTCTTAGTACTCACAGCACGACGCCGGCGCACTCGAAGACAAGGAGGAGGATCGGCAATTCGTGGTGGCGCAAGTCCTGACTCCAAACTGGACGGGGGCGAAAACGCAGAATCGTGCGATTTGCCAGGTAGCCGCCGGCAGTTTTCGCTTGCGCCTGCAGATTGTATATAGCTCAGAACATGAAACGCACAACAGTTTTTCTCACCGAAGACCAGTGCAAACGATTCTGTGCTAATTGAATCCAGGAAGGGGTGGTTTGAGCAAAGCCTATGCCGCATTCTGTGGCTATGGCCATACCGTTGTGCCGGCTGCGGGTTGAGATTTCTTGACTTTCACAGACAAAAGCCCGGCTGAGACCGCGAGCCGGTGCAGTGTGATTGCTGTGCGCTCTGAGCAAAAGGGGCGTCGGCTGCAACGCTGTATCGCGTTGCCCTGGAGGGTTCCAAAATTCGGGAAAGGGTTTTTTGAACCCGCTGACTCCCACTTCCAAGGAATTTGACGCTTGGCTGCGGGATAGCGAGGCCAGTTAAACTTGGTATAGAAGATCGGTACGCTGATAAGTTGCCTTGAACCCACAATGAGGACATTCGAGCTGGCTTCCATTGGGTGGGAATCCAGGTTTGAGAGGCAAGAAATAGCCCAACATTCCGGTCTCGTCAACCATCGAGTGTGTGAACACCGTCTGACAGTTGCTACACTCCAAGACCCAACTAGGCATTTCTACACCTAGCAGCTAGCGTACGCTTCCTGGGCGGCAAAGATATACAGGGAAACCCTGAGAGACAGGCTCGGGCACAAATAAGTCAGGTGAATCCTGTATGGCGGTCGCGGGCAGTTTCTCCTAGAATCTGCCCAAAAACTCAGCATCAGAGTGCGCCTGGAGGCTGTAACTATGCTTGCGAAAGGTTTTCGGTTTGGACGCTCTTTTGGAGGCGACGGGAACCCTTGAGTTCGTTGCGTATCCTACTCGTTGATGACGACGAAGCTGTCAGGCGGGGTCTGCGCTCCTTGCTCTCATCACGTACTGATTGGCTTGTATGTGGTGAAGCTGCGGACGGGCTCGACGCTGTTGAGAAAGCAAAGACCCTTCTGCCCAGTCTCGTGCTCATGGACATCTCGATGCCTCGGATGAACGGGCTCGATGCGACTCGAATCATTCGCCGAGAACTCCCGAGGTCCAAGGTCGTAATCATCAGTCAGAACGATCCCGCAATAGTTCGTCGGCACGCGCGGGAAGTAGATGCTGCGGCGTATGTTGCCAAGACTGATCTCGCCCGAGATTTGCTGCCAACGATTGACAGTCTAAACGGGTTTGTTCTGGACGGCGGTAAAGGGGTGACCGAATCTACCGTGCCTCAGAAGGACGCCGCCGCCGATATTTCCATTCCTGATGGCGCGGTCTCGCTGGAATCGATCCTCTGCACTGAGGAGTTGCATCGTCGCCCGTTGCGTCCGCCCGATCACGAGAAGGAGAACCGCGCCCTCGTTGCGCTGGCTCATGCGCTGGCCGACTCGCCGCGCACCATTCTTCAGACACTGGCTGATACAGTTCTGGAGGTCTCCCAAGCCGACTCGGCCGGCATCAGCCTGCTGACTACAGACGATGGCGGAAAGCGGTTCTACTGGCCAGCAATCGCCGGTAAGTGGAAACCGCACGTCGGCGGCGGTACGCCGCGCGATTTTGGCCCCTGCGGCGACGTGCTTGATCGCAACCATTCACTGCTATTCAGCCACGTTGAACGGCGTTACACCTATTTCCAACCGGTCACGCCTCAGGTCGAAGAGGCTTTGCTGGTGCCGTTTTACGTCGAAGGGAAGGCAGTCGGAACACTCTGGGCGGTAGCCCACGATGATCGCCGCAAGTTCGACGCGGAAGATGAGCGGCTCTTGCGCTCACTGGGGACATTCGCCTCCTCGGTGTATCAAGTTCTGGCGTCGCTCGACGCCTTCAAATCCCAGGTGGCCGAGCGTGAAAAGGCCGAGCGAACGAGCGGCTTGCTGGCTGCTATCGTCGATTCCTCGGACGACGCAATTATCAGCAAGCGTCTGGATGGCGTAATCCTCAGTTGGAATACAAGTGCAGAACGGATGTTCGGCTACACCGCTAAAGAAGCGATTGGCGAGCACATCACGCTGATAATTCCGCCCGATCGCCGCGACGAAGAAACAACGATTCTCGAGCGGCTCAAGCGAGGCCAGCGGGTCGAGCATTTCGAAACCGTCCGCATGCGCAAGAACGGCGCGAAACTCGATATTTCCCTTACAATTTCGCCAGTGAAAGATGCCGCAGGCCGTGTCATCGGGGCGTCGAAAGTGGCGCGGGATATCACTGAGCGGAAGCGGGCCGACCGAGCATTGCTCGAAAGCGAGGAGCGGCTCCGCACGCTGGCCGATGGGCTCGAAACTCAAGTGAGCGTTGGCACCCAAGAACTGGAGCTGCGAAACGCAGAAGTCCTCCAACAGTCCGAACAGCTTCGAGAACTATCAAATCGTTTGCTGCAAATCCAGGACCATGAACGACGACGTATCGCTCGCGAGCTGCACGATAGCGCTGGCCAAATTCTAACGGCACTAGGCCTGAGTCTCGCCAGCGCCAGTCAACCCGCAACGCAGAACCCGCTACTCGCCAAAGCTGTAGAGGACAGCCAGAAGCTGGTTCAGCAGCTAAGCCAAGAGATACGCACGATGTCTTACTTGCTGCATCCTCCGCTATTGGATGAATCTGGCTTGTCGGAAGCGATTCGTTGGTACATGCAAGGTCTGGCGGAACGTAGCGGTTTAAGTATCAATCTTAGTATTTCTGAGAACTTCGGCAGGCTTCCCGGCGAGATGGAATTGGCAGTGTTTCGCATCGCGCAAGAATGCCTGACGAACATCCATCGCCATTCTGGCAGCAAGACCGCGACAATTCGGCTTTCGCGCATAGCCGAGAGCGTTTCCTTGGAGATTCAGGATGAGGGCAAGGGAATACCAGCCGAAAAGCTGGCAGGAATACAAGCGCAGCACTCAGGCGTAGGAATCACCGGAATGCGTGAGCGCGTCCGTCATTTAAAAGGCGCTATGAGTATTCAATCGAACGGGCGGGGTACCAAAATCTCGGTCACATTACCGATCCCGACGACAGCTACTTTAGAACCAGAGAATATACTTCAACAGAATAGGACGGCGGGATAGGACTCTCTGGATCGGAGTCGGAGGTGCCGATGCGCATTCTTATTGCAGATGACAACGACATGGTTCGCCGTGGCGTAACGGGAATTTTATCATCGGTGGCGGACTGGGAAGTCTGCGGGGAAGCTGGGGATGGCTCAGAAGCGCTTCTGAAAGCGCGAGAACTCCTCCCCGATCTAATCCTTCTCGATATAAGCATGCCGGGTCCGAGCGGTCTAGAAGCCGCGCGTCTTCTGCGGCAAGAGCTGCCCAAGGTCAAGATTATAATCATGAGTCAACATGACCCGATTCAGTTACTGCCACGCGCTCTCGAAGCAGGCGCGCATGCTTGCGTGGACAAGAGTCGCCTCGGCTCAGATTTATTCGCGACTATCGAGAGTATTGGGGGAACCTCGTAAGCACGGCGAATTGCAAACGTCTGGCTCGCGGCAAGCACACTCTTCCACGTCGAATCATTCCTGGGATGCCCCCGCAGAAGAAACGTTAAGTTTGGCCAACTCACCAGCAAAGAGCGAGTTCTCCGGGAATGCCGCGACGAGCTCGGTAAGTTGCGCGCGAGCAACTTCTGGTTTTTTCTCACGCAGCGCAGTTAGCGCCAGCAAAATCTTCGCGAACGGTCGGAGGTAGTGGCCGTGCTCGGCGGCGATCTCGAGTTGCTCGATGCCTTTCTTCTTGTCGCCACGGATTCCAGCGAACCCGAGAAAGAACTTCTTCGGTCCCGGCAGACTCCCGATGATGTAGTTGGCCGTGCCTAGGCCAAGGTATGCATCGGCGGCATCCGGGGCAACCTTCAGCAGGTTCTTCGAGTACGTATCGGCTTCGCGGATCTTTTTCAAGCTGTCGAGCTGACGCTTGTCAATGAGGCTGGCATAGTCGGCCTGCATACCCAGACTCAGAGACATGGCGAACAGGGCGTTCGTATCGTCCGGGTTCGTCTTCAATCGCACCTGCGCCAAGTCCTGCGCCTGTGTGTCCGAGGCGAAAAATGCCGCCCGTAGCTGAGGGTCCGGTTTGAGAGGGATCTTGCCGAGAAAACGCTTGTTGTCCAGGAAAAAATCGGAGGTCAGGACGCCTTGCCGATAGCATTCCTCGAACAGATAGCTCGCGGCTTCCGAAGCGTACCCGAGGGGGTCTTGCGGGTGGGACTTCTGCCATGTTTCGAACTGAGCACGAGCTTCCGCAGGCTTCAGTTCGTAGAGGAGGTGAAAGCCGGCGTCGAGCTCCGGCACGTGCAGAGGCTCAATCGCAGCCTGTCCGGACCCTGCCGGCGCTGCTTGAACATCAAGCACCACTGCCGCGAGCGCCGTGCATAGAACCAAACCAATAACCGAGCGCGTTAGCGAAAACCAATTGTTTCTACTCGTAGACATCGCTCGTCGGTTTCATACAAAGGACAACACAAGCCCTCTAAAGAATTAGATGACTTGACCAGCAAGAAGGGCGGGCCCTTGGCGCACAAAATCCGTAGTTAGCAATCTGCTTCGTGGATTCCGCCCTTCGTGGTTCCGAAAACCCCACAAGAGCGGGGCGTCCAAGTTGTTGATTCGGCGAGGTGTCATAGATCGACGGGCGGTGTTCAGAAAACACGTGCTTCAGGATTCTGCCGGCGCGACTCAGCGATCCGAATCGCGCATAGCGAACCGGGGGGATGGATCGTTGCGTCGTAGAGGGAAATGAGCGCAAAACAAAGGGCCCCCGGAAGGGAAAAGCGTCCCCCGCGATTGACGTACGTCCGGAGGCTCCTATCGACAAACCGCCCACGGGCAAGTCCGTTGAAGACTTATTCGCCGATGCCTCGCAAAAAAGGAAAAAACGACTACAAGCCAATGGAAACTCTCGCTGATCGGTTGATGCACGCAGATTATGAGATAGCCCAGCGGCTAGCCACTACACAGACGCCCAACTCTTATCGGAGCTTTTTCGAGTAATTCGATGGCGCAAACTTTCTCACATTCAACTACGATGCTTTGCCTGAAATTTTCCTCTCTCAGAATGGTCGCTGGTTTCCAGAAGATGGCTACGGAGTGCCTGTCCAGACGGAAATCGCGGTCGGAGTCAAGCCACTCAGAGACGCGAAGTCTTCTTCCTTAGTCTGGGAGAACGCCTTCTCCATTTCCAGCTGAACCGGAACAAGACCTTTGCAGAAAGCTTCCATTCCTGACTTCATTCCGCACTTGTTGATCTGTAGTGCGCGCAAGCGGTTTCTGCAATCATCACGGCCGGTACTACCTATCTGTGCCGATGTCCCTATACACGAATCAAACTTTCGGACTCAAACCCATTGACTCGCAAGTCTGAAACCATACCGCACGAGATCATCTCGCTCACGCCCTCACATGGTCTAAGCTGCACCCGAGGGCCGTGAGACAGGCGCTGTCCGATGGGCGAGACTTCAGACTAGCGATCTGCAGCGGCTCATCCCAATCAGGATTAAAAACTACGACCCGGACGACCAGGTTGCCCTCTTCATCTTCCTGGGCGTAGACCCCAACTGAATGCCATATTTCTTGGTCCCCATCCCTTCGCAGACGCTGGCCTACTTTGATGGAGACGGAGTCCGTGGCGACGCGTAACTCGCCCGCGTCTCCCGCTTCGCAGTGAACCTCGAACTTGCAGGCATTCTTCGCGCTGAGCACAGCCCTTTGTCCTTTCACGACGACGTCCGCCGCCAGCCCTCCCACGTAATTCACTGCCGTCTGGGATGAGCGGAAGAAGGCCGAATCCTGTAATTCAGCAGACGGTCGAAGCCCAATTCAGCGATTACTCCCGCGACATTGCCAAGTTTCTTTTCCTGTGCAGCAAACTCTAACCATCCGAACGGAATGTCGCGTAAGGATCTCCCATGACCGCCAGACTCAGTCAGCTCTCGGCTTCTAGCTGACGGACCATTCCTCAGTCCGAAAAGATAGCCATCAAGAGCGCCTTCAATTCCTGCAACCGAAACGGCTTCTGAATGAAATAAGTACCAACCGGCTTTTTCTTGTGATCTATCCATTCCTGCAGGCTGATCCCAGCGGACATGTAAAGAATGCGAATCCCGGACTTTAAATCGGCGATTTTGTTTGCCGCTTCCCAACCCGACATCCCGGGCATTTCGATGTCAGTGAGCAACAGATCGATTGTTCGTGGATGGGAACGTGCCGTGTGAATTGCTTCCCCTGCGTTCGATGCTTCCAGTATCTCCATGCTCGATGATTCCAAAAAGTCACGGATCATCGTGTGCAGGATGTCCAAGTCGTCCACAAGGAGCACAGTCTTTGAACGGAGTACGTTTCTAGACATCCGGCGTCGCGCACTAAGGCGCAGCTTTGCGGCTTCCAAACATGAGGTCTAGTTGTTCCATGACCTGGTTCAGAACTAGTAGGTACGCTGATAGCCCCTCCTGATCGGTTCGAATTCGCCCCGCTTCAAAGTCTTTGCTGATGTCGGTGCTCAACTGAGATGCGCGGCGCATTCGGTCGTCAATCAGCAACGCCAACAAGCCGTGTTTGTCTTGGGCGAGCCCGAGCCATTTCAATCCCTGCTGGAGAGTCATGGCAGTTATTCGCATCTGATCAACCGTGTCCCGGATGACCCTGAGCGCACTTTCCTCGATATCGGATTCCTTGAGCTCAGCGCGGAGCTCGGCTAGCTCAGAACAAACTTTATGAAGCCGGTCTATGGCATGTTTGCTGGCATCCGACTCACACATCTCCCTCGTCAGCGGCGACAATGCCCGATCTTGTCCGCATATCGAGTTGTTGCCAAATTATGGCTATGATTTTCGGGGCACGTCTATCCATTTTGCGAAGACCTGTAGTAGGTTCTCAGCAACCATAAGGCACCTCCTGTAACTGAAAGAGGCACTCCATGCGTCACGCTGAGCAGGATGCTTTGGCAGGTGGTTTCTTTAAAGGATTAGGTTCTAATCAGAAGAAATTCAACTCGTCCAACCTCGACGAACTCCGCTCCGTCCTAAACCGAGAGGTCGGTCCGCGGAAGTTTGAAATTCAATGTCGTACCAGGCCGTTTCATACAACAATTCTATACAGGCAATTAAACGACCTGAGGTTGAGCTATACGTGGTTTGCCCCTGCAATGGTAATCAGTTCGATTTCTGTCGAGCACTACTACTCATTGTATTTCCGTCTTTGGGGTTCGTCTGAATACCGTGTACCGGGGAGAATTTTTGTCACCTCACCGTCGTGCGGCGCATTCTGGCCAGGGATGGCGCCGGTCCAGGTTCGAACGAACGAGAATTGGCACGTATTCGGGACTTGTTTCTCAACTGGCGCAATTCAAGGTGAACTGTCGCACTTGCTTGGGCGTGACATTGTTCGCCCAGTAGATTTTGACCCCATGGTGAACTTCGACCATGGTGCGGGACGGATCATAAAACGAATGCTCGTGCAGCTTTACCAGAAAGCGGGACAAAATGAATCTGAATTAGCAAAGTCTGGTCTTGGAATGCGGCAGACTGAGCGATCGCTCTTCACCCTCGTACTGGAGGGACTGAGACACAACTATTCGAAGTTCGTGAATGGACCCGAAAGAAGTATTGCGCCCTGGCAAGTTCGGACCGTTGAGGAATTCATTCTTGAAAACGCAGACCAACCCCTCTCTCTGGGCGACCTGGCGGTCATTGGCGGCGTGAGTGCTCGAAGCCTCCAATACACATTTCGCCGTCACAGAGGCTGTTCTCCAATGGAATTCTTGCGGCGGATTCGGCTCGAACGAGTACGCAGGGAACTCATTCAGGCCACTAACGGCGCTACAGTCACTTTTGCTGCCATGCGATGGGGGTTCCTACACTTAGGTCGGTTTGCGGCAGAGTATCACGCTGCGTTTAAGGAGAAACCCTCGGAAACGCTTCGACGCTCGGAGTGAGGGTAGAGATGCGAAATCAAGCGTGCATGGTGCTCTTGAAGTGCGCGCCTACACAACAGCTGCTGATACCCGCTCGCCTGACTGCTTTGCCGGACCCAGCACGATCAGGGCTACACCGATGATGACAAGCACCGCCACGCTCCACACGTCTCCGCGATAGCCCCCCTTCGAGAATGCCGTCATTGCCATAACCGCGGCGTGAGCGAAAGACGACCAGGCTGCGAAGGCGATCAGGCTGCGATTTGCCGAAGGGTTACGCGCTGCCATCAGCAGGAAAATGCCGAGCGCGACATAAAGGCTAAGCATCATGTCAAAGGTATACATCGACTGATTCTGGTGCCATAAAGACTGCGCCACGGGAAAAACACCAGCCGAGAAAATCAATCCCACCAACACCAACACAACCTTCAGGGCCCGTTCTCGACGCATAGTGCCCTCCTACCTTTTGATACTCAGATTCTTACCTTCAGCGGGGACCGGTCACAGGATAAGGGACCACTTCAGATTATGTTGCATCACCGATAGATTTGAAATGCGGCTAGTGCCGTCCTAGTACGGCGTCTCAACTTTGAGGTATGCCGTGGCTCCTGGTTTCTGCGGTCGGTCAATGCCTAGCGCGCTAACCGTCTATGCGTATTTCAAGTTTCAGATTTGCGCGACTTACCAGGACTTGCGCCAATTGTCTGTCTTCATTGAGCGTCTCGGATAGGGCTAGGTTAAACTGTGCCGGCCATGAGCGTCATCGACGAAGTACTCGCAGCAAACGAAATCTACTCGCGCACCCATGAATTGCGCAAACTGACGCCGCGTCCCGAGCGCAAGCTCGCGGTCTTGACCTGTATGGATACCCGGCTTTCGATTCGCACCTTGGGCCTGAAAACGGGAGACGCGCACGTCATCCGCAATGCCGGCGGCATCGTTACGGAAGACACCCTGCGCTCACTGGTGGTGTCGCATTATCTGCTGGGCACCGAGGAAATCATGGTCATCAATCACACCGATTGCGGATTGATGCATACCAGCGAGGAGGACTTGCGCAGCAGAATCCAGAATCGCACCGGAACCGCCGCTGTCGCTCCCGCCTCCTTCTACACCTTCCAAAACATCGAAGAAAATGTCCGCCACCAATTGCAGAAGCTCCGCGCCCATCCGTGGATTCCCGAGAGTGTCGCCGTCCGCGGCTTCGTCTACGACGTCACCAGTGGGCGTCTCCGCGAAATCAAGGATGCCTGACCACTGCCTCGTACACCGACACCTCCCATCACTGCATCCGCTTGGACGATTATCAGGCACAAGGCACGAGGTGCTCGGCGTGAAGGACGAATTCTTCGGCTGTGCCAACGTTGGCACAGGGTTGCGCGAATCGCGCCTCGGGACGCATCGCGCGCGCCAGGGGACTCGTCGCGAGAGCCGACACGTCAACTCGGCCAGGGTCGGCCATACAGCCTCCGGGAGCGGTCGGCGCCGTACCCCAGCCCAGGATGGAACTGCGCGCCCACGCACTGGTCCCAACTTGGACTTTTTTGTCGCCCGAGATTGGTTCCCCTTTTGAGAAACGTGTCGGGCGCGACCGGCAGTGACTACCCCCACCCCACCCCGAGGCTCGGCCGCACGGGTCGAAAATGGGCCCCCAGAAAGAATGCTTTCTTTTTTTCCGACAAAAGTTTTCTCGATTCGTGGCGACGATCAGCTGAGGATCGGCAATTGCTCTCCATCCGCGCCTTGAACAAAACCGCGGGCGCTCGAAAAGACAAAAATCCACATTTGCGAAATAATCTGCGGTGGTTTCCATCGATTTATTGCCGATTTTTCTTGATAATGCAACATTACTAATATAACGTGGCAACCGTCTCCGCTGGAGGAATAAGACATGACGCCATCCATCGTCAAGAACGTCGTCAGGATGCCCAAACAACGCGCCAAGCTGCTCCGTACGCGTGTTTCGTACATGAGCAGCGAGCAGCTCGGCCGCTTTCTACAGGCTGCGAAGGGACATGGCCCGCGTGAGCACGCTATGTTTCTATTCGCCGTCGCGCACGGCGCAAGGGCGCAGGAGATTTGCAACCTCAAGGTCTCCGACATCAACTTCCACAACGAACAGGTCCATATTGCCCGGCTGAAGGGTTCGCTGCCCTCGACTCAGACGCTGCTGAAGGTCAAGGGCAATAGCCTGTTCGACGAGAAGGCCGCGCTGAAGGCTTGGCTGGCCGTCCGGCAGGCCGACGCGGACACCTTCGTGTTCAATAGCCAGAAGTCCGCTCAGATGAACCGGGTGACGGTGTTCAAGCTCTTCCGGGCGATTGCACGGAAGGCCGGTCTTGGCGAGACGCTGCATCCCCACGTGCTGAAGCACACCGCGGCCATGCTGATGGTCCAGCAGGGCGCCAACGCCTTCCTGATCCGCCAGCACCTCGGGCACCGCTCGTTTGACAGCACCCTGGCCTATGTCAACCCGTCTGACGCTGACGCCTCGGCTGCTGCGGCGAAGGCGTTCAGCCAGGTCTTCTAGGCAACACAGTTCTGGGTTTTGTTGCATTCCGGCCGTCTAACCTCTTTGTTTCGGGGGTAGGCGGCTTCGGTTTTGAGCCGTACCGCACAAGTAATGTTGCATATTTCCAGGGCTGTTCGGAATCCACGACGCCAAACACCTCTCCTGGCGGGGAGCCAACCAGATCCGGTCAAATGGCGCTGACCCGCCTAAAAACGGCCTATTTGGTCACACTTTTCGTCACTAAATAGCCGACAATCGCTTCGAAGTCTCATTAAATCAACGTTCGCGGACGCTTGTGCCGCGAAAATGTAGCAATAACATTGTTTCTACGGAGAGGGGCAAGAACTCCATTGAGCGCGCCTGGCGCGACCGTCACCAGGTAGTGGGGTACCCCCGCGGATCTCTGCCGCCAGGGTATACTTGGGACTCCATAGTACATTTCTAGTATACACGGCTGGGAAATCTGTCGGCCGCTCACGCAGCGACAAAACAACTGGCATTTTTCGAATTTCCCGGACAGAATGCGTAAAGCCCTGAGCGCGAAAGCACGAGGAGAAACAAGCGCGAAAAGTCCACGGTGGTTTCGAGGGTGACCATCCCGCTGGGCGGTCGCGATCTTGGGCGTGCTGCGGTCACCAACGGATCGCGCTGTGGGTAGCTGTCTCACAGCGCCGGGCCAGCTGAGGCGATCTCAATGCCGGTTGGCTCCTTTACAGGATCCGGCGGCAGTCCTTGCCTGTCAGGCCTGTAGGCAACGCCGCCTTCAGGCGAAAGAGGAGTGCATATATAAAGGATAGTCGCTGAGGGAGCGCCCTCCCGTGTAGACTTTCGTTGAAAAGCTTGAGAAAGTCGAAAGGAAACAAAACGACACTTGGTCAATCGGAGATATCTCGATGCTCAGCGAGGAACGCCGCCGGGAAATTCTGGAATTGTTGCGCAAAGACGGCCGAGTCCTCGTCCGCGATCTGTCCAAGCGTTTTCGCATATCGCTCATTACCATCCGCAAGGATCTGGAATACCTGCATCACCAGGGAATGCTCGAACGCACGCACGGCGGAGCGTTGCCCCTTCGCACCGGGGCGCTTCAAGATCAAACTCTGCGTGAAAAGGAGCGGCTGCACCGGCAGGAAAAAATGCGCATTGCTGCCGCGGCATTGCGCATGGTCCGCCCCGGACAGGTGATTATTCTGGATTCGGGTACCACGACGACAGCGATTGCGCGAGGGTGCCGCCATTTGCGCAGTCTAACGGTTATTACGAATGCGACGAATATCGCTGCGGAACTGGCGGATAGTAACGTCGAGGTGATTCTTACGGGTGGGTTGCTGAGGAAGAGTTCGTTTTCACTGGTGGGGCCGCTTGCGGAAGAGTCATTACGAAAACTCAGCGCGGACATGCTGTTCCTCGCTGTGGATGGGTTCGACGTGGGGTATGGTCTCTCGACTCCGAATCAACAGGAGGCGAGGGTAAACCGGGCAATGTCGGAATCGGCGCGGCGAACGATTGTGGTATGTGATTCGTCGAAATTCGGGAGAAGGAGTTTATCGTTGATCATGGACGTTTCCGCGGTGCATGAAACCATCACCGACCGGGGAATACCGAAGCAAGACCTTAAGGCTCTGCGCGAAGCGGAAGTTGAAGTCACGCTAGTCTGAAACTCCGCCCTGACGAGGACGTCCGGGAGCGTGGCATTTCTTCGCTTGACTTACCAAGTGATAGTAAGTAAAAGATCTAAAGCGAAATAAAGCGTAAGTATGCTTTTCCGTGTGCCGTCACCTGTTCCTGGAGGCACCGTGGCGATCGCGCCGCCAGTTGCCCAACTTCAGGACACCCAATAGACTTTGGCATCTTTACGGAGCATGTTTTGTCCCTTTCACCCGGAAAACAAAACGGTTTACGAGCCCTTGCGGACGATCGCGGCGTCATCGCGGCGCTTGCCATTGACCAACGCAGCGCGCTGCGCAAACTCTTCGCAAAGGCCAGCGGCCGCGATGCAAACGAAGTTCCCGCCGAATGGCTGGTGCAGTTCAAGGAGAAGGTCAGCCAGTTTCTTACGCCTTATGCCAGCGCCATTTTGCTTGATCCTGAATACGGGCTACCTGCAGCGGACCGACGCTCCAAGGATGCGGGGCTTCTTCTTGCGTACGAGCAGAGCGGATACGACAAGACAGTTCCAGGTCGGTTGCCACGATTGCTGGACGATTTCACTGCGGAACGCCTGAAGAATTCTGGGGCTGATGCAATCAAGGTGCTTTTGTACTACTCTCCGTTCAGCGAAACGAACATCAACGCTTATAAACAAGCGTGGGTTACGCGCGTCGGAGAGGAATGCCGCGAGGCCGATCTTCCTTTTTTTCTCGAAACCGTGAGTTACCACGATCAGATGGACGAGAAGAGCGCCGAGTTCGCGCGCATAAAGCCCGACGTAGTTACTCGCTCGATTGAAGAGTTCTGCAATGCAAGCTATGCGGTCGATGTGTTAAAAGTGGGCGTGCCCGTTAACATGAATTTCGTCGAATCGGCCACCTTACCGCACTCGCAAGCGATTTACTCGCGCGAAGAAGCGAGATCGCACTTTAAGCGTGCTTCACAGGCCGCTTCGATTCCCTTCATCTATTTGTCGGAAGGCGTCTCCAACCAGAAGTTCGCGGAAGCATTGACGCTGGCGGCCGAGGCGGGCTCCGATTTTTCCGGCGTACTCTGTGGACGCGCAATCTGGCAAGACGGCGTGCTCATCTTCGTAAAGCGGGGTGTTCCCGCACTCGATGACTGGCTGCAGGAGCACGGGGTGCGGAACATTCAGAATGTGAATTTCCACCTCGCTGCGGCGCGGCCGTGGTTTGAAAGGGTCGGCGCTACTCCAAGCGCAAAAGAGTAACGACGGAATCGCGCCATGTTTCTTTGCGTCAGCCCCAACCCGGCGATCGACAAGCGGCTCATCGTGCCGTCACTTTCGCGCGGCAAAGTAAATCGAGCGCGTACGATCCAGGGTTATCCCGGAGGGAAGTCAGCACACGTCGCAATGGTGCTGCATACGCTGGGAGGCAAACCCCGCTGGATCGGTCCATGCGGCGGTGAGAGCAGCCGCGAACTGCTGGCCGGGCTTACTGCCCTCGGCATCCAGACGACTGCGTGCACAACGCATCAGCCAACGCGCACGAATCTGGAGATCGTGGAAGACGACGGCACCGTGACGGAAATTCTGGAACCGGGTTCGGCCCCCGATCCAGCCGAATGGGAAGCATTCGAAAACGCGTGCACAAGTTTGTTCGCAGAGGGTGCCGAAAACGGCCACGTTATTTTTTCCGGAAGCTTGCCGGCAAACAGCACACTTGGGGCGTACGCGGGTCTTGTCGCGACCGCCCGGAAATTCGGCTGCAAGACTTTCCTGGACACTAGCGGTAAGCCACTCCGGCTGGCGCTCGCGGAAAAGCCTGACTTTGTGAAGCCAAATCGCGAAGAGGCTGTTCAGCTTCTTGGAAAGCCGCTCGGCTCTCTCGCGGATGCGATCGGTGCCCTCCATAAGCTGCTGAGTCTTGGCGCACACAGCGCGGCTTTGAGCCTGGGTTCGGAGGGACTTCTTTTTTGTTCCGGCGCGGACGCGCCCGTGCTCTTCGCTCCCGTCGTTCCAGTCCAACCGCGTTCGACGGTTGGTTGCGGAGACTCAGCCCTGGCCGGATTTGCTTTCGCCATCGCGTCCCGATATTCGCCCGAAGACACATTAAGGCTTGCAGCAGCCTGCGGTCAGGCAAATTGCTTGGCCGATTCTCCGGGTGCCGCGCGGCTCGAGGATATCCAGGACCTTCAAAAGAAGATCTCGGTTCAAACGCTTGGTTCTGTGCTTGAAGCGAATCGAGAGTGATGACCACCCAAAACAATCTCCGCACCAGTGTCGTCGGCGAGTTGAATCTGGACCTGGTTCTCTATGGGCTTCCCGGACATTTTGATCTGGATCGGGAGTATCTGGCCTCGGACTTGAGCCTTACGCTCGGCAGCTCTTCGGCAATATTTGCTCATAATTTCGCGCTGCTCGGGAATTCTGTCGGGTTTCATTCAGCGGTCGGCGACGATTCGCTCGGCAAACTGTGTCTCGAACGCCTTAGGGAAAGCGGCGCAGACGTATCGACCGTTAAGGAATTTCTCGCCAAGAAAACGGGCCTCACGGTCATTCTCCCTCAGCCCGAAAAACGGTTTATTCTTACCTATCCTGGCGTAATGGCAGAAATGCGTTTCGAGGATCTCGACCTCACACAGATATTCGGCGCTCGCCATTTACATCTCTCTTCGTATTTTCTTCAAAAGGCTCTTCGCCCGCGCGTGCCGGATCTTTTTCGGTTGGCAAAGGAGGCCGGACTTTCAACCTCGATGGATACCAATGACGATCCCGACGATCGCTGGGACCGAGAAGTCCTCGAAGTTCTTCCTTGGTTGGATGTGCTTCTGCCCAATGAGTACGAGGGCTGCCGTCTCGCCCGAATCGATGATCCGATGCTGGCGTTGGATGTTCTGGCTGCAAGAGTTCCATTGGTGGTTATGAAACGCGGAGAAAAAGGAGTGCTCGCTCGCCGCGGAGCAGAAAGTTTTGAAGCTCTGCCACCAAAAGTCGCGGCTGTGGACACAATTGGCGCCGGTGACAGCTTCGATGCTGGCTTCCTTCATCAGTTCATTCGAGGCGCGAAAATCGAAGAGTGTTTGAGATATGGCAACCTGACTGGTGCGCTCTCTACGACTCGTGGCGGCGGCACCGAGGCATTTCGAGAAGCCCAGCACCGGGAATCATTCCTCGCTCAGTAACCGCTTCAGTGATCCGCAGGATCCCGGAAGCGCCGATTATCGAGAAGATTTGGATAGGCGTGCAAGTTGCCAGTGACCTTCACGGAGAAGTTTTGCTCGGCCGACAGCCCGTCTATGCCTTGGACGGCAAGATGGACCGTGACATTTGCCGCTCTCGTGTAGGCGTGAGACGCCTTGGGGCCGTCTGCGGTGGTCCCGTCACCGAAATCCCAAACATAATTGACTGCGGGCACTCGGCTGGATTCTGCTTCGGCCGACAACGAAAAAGTCTCGCCAGCATTGACGGCTGACGGCACATTTGCAGTCACTATCGGGGCGGCCGCCGAAACGTTGCTGTCCACGATCTTGATCACTCTGACGGATTCCGGTTGATTCTCAATCTGCGCAGTGTCACCCGCGAGGGCTACGGGCGCGTTCTGCTTTAGAACATCGAAAGCTGCAAAGGAATGTTCCGAAGGCAGGCCGAGGTCCGCGAGTTTCAACGTGTGCGACCGCGGAGACTTTGTCCAATTGAAAACCGTCAGGATGGCCTGGCGCGGACTTTCGCGCAGGAAGAAGATGCTGGGCTGCTCATCTCCAGATTCATACGTCATCAGGTCGACAGGTGTCGATGCGCGTCCAAGTTTTGGCATGTTCAGTAAGTCCTGGTTCTCGATGAGTGCTAATCGATCCTTCTGCGAGCCCATAAGCAGCATGTCATCGCCAATTTCGTACATGCCTCCGGAGACGCCGGAGAGAGCGATCGATGCTTGCGCGGCGGACAGGGGATATGAGGCAGAAGCGCGTGTGTGTTCGCTGAAAAATTCCTCCGTGGTGTTGAAGGCATCCGGATCATCCAGGAAGAAATTGCGATGCATGTAGAAGCGGGCCGCAATTCCCGCGGCGGCAGTTCTCGTCCCTTCGAACGAATGGGCGGTGTCCGCGGAAGTTCGCCCTGTGTCGACCAGTCCGACCGGGGTGAGCATGGGGCTACCGTCCTTATCCAGGATCACGTCTTCGCCCACGGCATCGCGGATGATTTGCAAGCCGATGCGGAGTGCTTCCAGCGCAGTGGTGTTGGGACGATACATAAATCCTTCGATGGCGCTGCTATCCATAAAATCGAGTTTGATGAAGCGGACTCCCCATTCACGAACCAACGTTCGGTACGTCTGGCGCAAGTATTCCTGTGCGCCGGGATTGGTGGTATCGAGCACGTAGATCAAGTCGGATTTCTGATGCCAGAGTTGCTGTGTGTAGATGGGTTCGCCCTTGGCGTTGTGGACCAGCCAATCCTTGTGTTGCTCGTACACCCAGGCACGAGAGGTCACTTGAAACGGGGCAGTCCAGACGCCAAAAATCAGGCCGTCGCCGGTGACGTGGTATCCCACGGCACGCATACCATTCGGGAACTGCGTGGCATTCGCTGTTACATATTCTCCGCGGGCATACTGGTAGCCTTCGTCCACCTGGAAAAATTTGTAGCCGAGCGCTTTTAGATGAGCGGCTTGCCAATCGGCATTAGCGAGGGTTTCGCCTTCGTTGATCGCGGCGTAGTAGGCCGTCCAGCTCCACCAACCGATGGGAGTCTGTCCGGAGACGCGAGCGTGGTGTAACTTGCGAATCACATCGCCATAGACCAACAACTGGTTGTGATAGTCGGGTCCAGCTTCGAGCATGAGGCGCTCGGAGTCGAGCTTCCCTCCGGGTTCGATCGGGAGATTCAGCTCGAGCTGATTCTCCGCCGGATCATTTTTCAAATCGAATTCTTTTTGAATCTCCGTCGTCCCAGCGAGGTCAACGCTATAAGACGTGATCTTTGTTGTTGCGCCTTCCGTTGCGGTTTGCAGATGGAGGTACGTCAGAAGGCGGTCGGCAGTAAGCGCACCAATGAATAGGCTTTGTTTGCTCTCACGGTTGTAAATGAGCTGGCTTCCTACACCCCGATGCATCCCGCCGGGCGCCTTTCCCAGGTCGTAGAGCCGCAAGTCAGGCCGATCCTCGCTGTAGCTGTCCGAGAGAATCCGATCGGCAGAGGCAGGCGCACCGAGGTTCAATAGGGGATCTCCGACTAATTCGAGGTCGCGGAAGGCCTGCAATGTGAGCATCTTTCCTGTCGTGTTTTGGACAGTCACCTGCAGAGTGGCGTACGAGGCCTGGTCGTAGAGCTGCATCACAAGAATGAGATCAGGTTTGCCTTGAAGTCCGGAGTTCGTAACGGTGATCGTCCGGCCCGAGCCGAGATCATCTGTGAATCTGGATTCGGACACCACGTGACTCGGGTAGTCGGTCGAATGCAGCCACTCGTGATCAATTTCTGCGGCAGCGCGACTCGTAAAGATGGGCTGGCCCCCACGCAACGCCAGTTGATACGTTCCGTCGTTGGCGTTCACGCTCAGAGACACTCTGTCGCTCCCAAATTGCTGAGCCGCGCAAGGCGCGATGAGAATCAGCGCTTCGAAAACGATTGCGATTGCGCCGCTGCTGCACAATTTATGAATTCTCTTTGACACGGTGTGCATCTCCTTCTCATCCAGATGGAAAAGAGCGAAACATTTGAGGCCCGAAGGGCAACGTAGACACGCCTGTCCTACTTTATGGCTACGGCAGTTTGAGGAGTGTCGTAGCCATCGAGCTTTACCCACGCGGCCTTTGCAGAATGTGGCAGCACGCCGTGAATCTCAACAGTCTCTCTAGGGAAAACGGTGATGTAATTGTTGTCATATTCGATCGGAAGAAGCTCGTCGCCGTCCTTGGAATCGGTGATTACGGCGCGTTCGAAAAATCCGATGTGTTCGGAAGGGTTGTGGACGCGAATGGCTATCCGGTCTTCGCCAGCTGAAGAAAAACGCGTGGCGCTGAGCTTCAACGGTACTTTGGGCATCTCATTCAGCGCGGTCATATCCGCCCAACTGGCGGGTTTCAATCCGAACGCGTGATCGTTCTTCGCATCGCCGACATCATCATCTTTTTGAGACTGCCAATAAACATTTTCCGTAAGCAGCTTTCCCTTCGCGTCCAGCAACTGACAGCGTACGAAGAAGACGTCAGAAGCATCCGGGAAGCGCGGTAAGGTCATCGCCTCCACCGCACTACCGGGATCGACTTGCAGATTCTCTGCGTGGCGGTCTTCGCGCATCTTCCCCTGCAGGTCATACACCAGCACGCGCACTCGCAAATTGTTCTGCTGCAATTGAGTTTGATTGACGACGGTAATCTTGGCCTGTCTGTGATCACCGGTCGCATAAGAGTCGAAAACCACAGATAGAGGGCGCAGGCCGGCTTTGGCACCGTAATAGGCTCCGCCGGGGCTCAGGTAGTAGTCGAAGATATTTCCAAAGAAGGAAGGCCAGTGGCTATCGAGCATCCAATAGATGGTCATTTTGTGGTTCGCCCACCCGTCGGCGGCGAAAGCCTCGAATTGGGCGCGCGTGTTCTCGTAGTGCGCGAGCTGCGCCTTACGCGAAAACTCCTCCGCTCCGCTTGAACTTCCGTACCGCTGATCGACAGCATGCCGGATGTTGATGAGCGTATCGTTTCCCAAATTGGCGCCGGAATGGAAATACCAGGTGTCGTTAATGGGCCAGAGTTTGTCGGCCGGAATGAACTTCTTCAAGCTTTCGTAGGTAGGTATGTGTTCGTTGTCGCCCTGCTCCGCGCAGGATCCGCGTGAAGCGGCATACCGTCCGCTAAACCAGTAAGTCGGAGGTCGCCAACTATAGGGACCTTCCATGTGGATGCCGTCCCACATACGCTCGCCTTGAGCGTCCTTCGCGAAAGACGAGACCGTGTCCACGGTGGCGTTCTGCCAGTGCAGTTCGGTGAGAATTTTGTGATACACATTCAGGACGGGATCTGGAGGCAACCCGTCGCTTCCGTTGGCCCAGATCGTTACGGAGGGATGATGACGCAGCATCAAAATCTGCGACCGAAGACTCTCCTCTGAAACCCGATGGTCCTCTTCATCCCATTGATCCCACATTTCCCACTGGTTGCAACACATCCACCCAAACATCAGTGGGATTCCCTGCTCGTCGGCAAGTTCGATGATGTGTTCGCTGGAAATCTTCGATTCCCAGCGGAGCATATTCAGACCGAGGTCTTTTACGTAACGCAGAATGGCGGCTTCGCGGTCCGGGTCATATCGATACAAAAGATCGGGCGTGTAGACGCCGCCTCGTACCAGGAAATCCTTGCCATTGATTTTGAGATAGAAGTTTCCGCCTTTACCGACGTTTGAAAATTGCTCATCGGTGTCGCGATATTGCGCAATCGAACGGATGCCGAATCGGATCTGTGCAACATCGGAGAGCTGGTTGTTCTCGAGAAATTCGAGACGAAGGTCATAGAGACTCGGGTTTCCCATGGTGTAAGGCCACCATAGGTCGGGATTGGTGACTACAAGCTGGGGATATTGCGGGGGAACGAAGCTCGCCTGACGTTCCTCACCAGGAGCAAGGCTCACGGGCTGTTCGATTTGAATGCTGGGCTTACCAGGCCGCGAGATTGTCCCTCGAAGGATTCCATTTACTTGCCGATTCGAGGAATTTCGGACGGCAGCGTACACCGTCAATTTGGCCGACGTTTTTTGCGCTAAAGAAAGCTCGGTGTTGACGAACGGATGACTCACCGCGACGTCGCCGGAAACCTTCAGGTAAACCGGTTTCCAGATGCCCGCATTGCGGTCTGGAACAAAGGAGATTCCGTGGCTCTTCTCCTTTCGCGGCCCTTGGTAGCCCAAATATTTCCAGTTCAACCAGTCAAACCAGCTGTCGGCCAACTCAATGCCGTTGACATCCTGAATCGCTCGTTCCGGTGTGACCTTTACCGCAAGGACATTGCGTTCCCCCGGCTTGATCCATTGCGTCACGTTGAGTTCGTGCGCGGCGTACATGCCAACTACTTGCTTGCTGTCGGCGATTTGATGGCCATTCAGCCAGATCTCGGCGCGGTAGTTAATGCCCAGAAACCCGAGTGAATAGACCACATGTCCAGAAGGTGCTTCAAATGTGGTTCGATACCACCAATCCTGCGTATACAGGTCTTGGGGAACATTCTCCGCCATGTTCTTCCCAACATAGAGATTGGGGTAGACGCCATCCTCTTCGAGGATCTCGAGAACAGTGGCCGGCATTCGGCGGATAGCGTTCCAGTCCGCGTCCTTGAAGTCAGGTAGCGAGACGGCCGCTCCGCTCTGTTGCAGTTTATTTGCGGAAGTCAGCTTCCAATTTTCCGCCAGCTCTATGGTTTTGGGAGATTCCGCTGCCGCACACGAGAGGTGACCTGCGCCGATGAACAATAAGAATGACGCGAATAGTCTCAAGAACCTCATGCGGCTCCTGCCTGCGGAATCGACGCTGCGCATCGACGGATGAGATCCGATTTCAGCAGATTGCACGTTGACCTCCGCCTCCAGACCAAAACGGACAGTGCTACCATGGGCGGGAACCTAAACGAACCTCGCCCACCGGCCATCGTTCCGCCCCGAAGCACTTGACCATCGAAATAAGCGGGAGCAAGACATTTCCCTGGGCCTGCTCCGCCCACACAGGGCTTGCAACGTTTGCCCAACCCAAGTGTTCGTAGAAACTCCGCAGCGCGGGCCTGCAAAAGAGCAGGAGGAAATTCACACCCATTTGGCTCGATGCAAAAGCTTCTGCCGCTTCCATTGCAATACGGCAATATCCGCGACCCCTGCATTCGCGCCGCGCCAGCACTCCGCCAATCCCCGCGACGGAAACAGGATTCCCTTGAACTTCAACCCTCTGTCCGACGAGCCCGACATGACAAACTGTCGCCCCTTCTTTGACGACGAAAACGTGCTTTTCTGTCGGCCTCCACTGCAACTGGTACGCACCGGTTTGGCTGGGATCTTTTTCCCCTCCAGCCAAGGCCCGCCGGTCTGCAGCGGAATAAGAATCCAGGACTTGAACTTCGAGACATTCCCTTGAACTGGAGGATTCTGGTTGCCCAACTATTTCCATGGCGTTTTCTAATCCCAAAAGTCGTGCGCCAACAACCGCGGATAGTCCTTCCACTAATGCAACTGAAATCGTTGGACCACTCTGGTAATCACACCATCCGGACTCGGGTTATCGGGGTCCAGGTGCGAGGCCAGACTCAGGTGATAGGCGAGCAATTGAGGAAAGACAATCTCGAACGGGCCGCGCAAATCATCCGGCAAGTCTGGTGCCATGGCAGGGATGAACTCGTGGCTAAGTTCGCCATCGGAAGCCTTAGTTCCGACCACAATCACGTGACCCAGCTTCTTTTGTCTTAGTTCCCGAAGCACATCTTCTTCAAAGCGGCGCCTCTCGGCATCCGACGAGAGCACGCACAGGACCAGGGAATCGGGCCGAAGGAAGCTCATCGGGCCGTGGCGAACACCCAGGAATGTCTCGTTCATGGCTACAGTGCGCCCCGCGGTCATTTCAAGAACCTTGAGGCTCGCCTCCTTCGCGAGCGGAGTCATGCCAGCGGAGGTCAGCACCATCAGGCGAGAAGACGGTTGAGAAGACAACCGCTGCGCTACTTTTTCAAGGCCAGGAAAGGCCTTATTCACCGTAGCCGCGATGCCTGCAAGATGCTTGGTCAAAAAATCGCCGCGTGCGATGGACATGCCCGCCAGGAGCAGGTTAGAAAAGGAACCCGTCATGACTAGACTGCGGTCATTTGTCCGAGGGTCGAGGATAAGGGGAGTGACGCCCGGCAGCCGCGCAAGCTGGCCATGCTCATTGCAAGTAATCGCGAGATGGACCACCCTCGGGCACGCTTGTTTCAAACGTGCGATGACACCAACACTCTCCGGGCTTTCCCCCGAACGTCCCAGGGATACGAGTACGCCGTTCGAAGCGAAGTCTGGAGCCAGATGAGACAGTTCGCGGAGAGAGAGGGTAAGAAGGTCGGTAGTCGGGATGGCAACAGCGTTCGTCCAGGTGGCCGCGACCGCTGACGCCGCGTACGCCGAGGTCCCGGCTCCACAGATCACCGCGGGGCGACCCTGCACAAGGGAATGCGCGCTGGAAGACGCGACGCGTTCGAGCGTCGTGGGCCAGAGTTCCGGCTGCTGACGAATCTCTTTGAGCGTGATTGCTCCCCGTTGGTTGTGGCTGTCGGAACCCGAGTCGAGCCTCGCTGTCATGTACGGTCGTGCCTTTCTGCGAATTGAGGTTCACTCAAAAAATCGCGACGTCTGTTTTCGCAAACGCGCAATCTTCGGGACAAGAGATCCGCCACAGGCGCTCACCGTTCTACCGGGCTGCCGGTTGTGGCCACCGGTGAGCCGAATCGGGGGACATTCGGGCTTCGCGCTCAAACGGCCACTATTCATCTAAAAATACAGTTTGAGCGCAAATTGTATCTCGCGCTGATCATTTTGACCGTCGCGCGTTGAGGTGATGGTTCCGAAGGCGCCGCTCGTGTAATCGAGAGAGCCAGGGGCCGCCACAACGCCATTACCCGAGAAACCAGGGTTGGAGAAGTTAGGATGGTTGGTCAGGTTGAAGAATTCGGAACGGAATTCCAGACGGAACCTCTCGGTGATCGCAAACTGTTTGAAAAGCGAAAAATCGAGACGATGGAACCCCGGGCCACGGAAATTGCTCGGCCCTCCGCCGAGGGGACTGTAATCGGTTTGGCCGATCGTGGTCGCCACGGGTGGACTAGCGAACGCCGCTGGATTCAGCCACTGGTTTACGTCATGAGGACCTGCGTTGGGATCCTGTCCCGGGACCCTAAGCGCGTAGCAGCCGAATCCGGAAGTAGTGGATGTTGCGCACGGAACGGTTCCTGGTTGCCCGTCCTGCAGCGTGAGGATCCAGTTCGTTGCCCATCCCCCAAGCACGGCGTCCACAAGCCGGCCACTGTCATGCAAGAACTGTCTTCCTTTACCAACCGGCAGCTCATAACTTCCGCTGAGATGGACTACTTTGTTAACGTCAAAGTCGCATCGGCCATAGTCTGGATGGATACCGAAGCCCGGCAGGAACGGTGCTCGGTACGCGGTGAGTGAAGTAGCGTTCAGAACGTCGATCGCGTCGGTCAGACAGCTCGACCAAGTGAAGTTAGCCAAGACCTCGAGTCCAGCGTTAAACCTGTGCTCATAGTTGGTCTGCAATCCGTTGTAGTGGCTATTGCCCGCAAAGCTGGTGTAGGTTTGGCTGGAAAAATCGGGATAGGGAGAGAAGGCGAGCGAGTTCAGGCCCAGTGGAAGGATCTCCCGCGGAGTATTCGGATTGACGTAGACCGCAAGGTGGCGAACTGTATTGCCAACGTAACCCACCTGCAGGATATCGTTTTTCGTGAGCTGATACTGCGTGGTCAGATTGTAGCCCTGCGTATACGGAGTCTTGTTGTGGAAGTCCTCGCCGATCAGCCCGACACCCCCGGGTTCAGCCGCCGCTGGAGTAAGCGGAATCCCGGTTAGCCCGTTGGAAAGCGTGCCAATCGATCCGTTGGCAAACGTTATGGGCGCGTTGGGCGTCAAATTGGGGTAGAGCAGATTGTATTGAAATGGGAAATCGTTGTAGGTCAAGAGCGCGGAGTTTTCAAAACCTCCGTAGAAGATCCCGTAACCACCCCGAACAACCAGCCTTGGTGTAATTTGATAGGCAAATCCGACCCGCGGAGAGAAATTTGTTTTTTGCGATACTCCCAGGCCCGGCTGCCCCGAGCAGGTTATGTTGATATTGTCTGCCGCGGCGGCTGCCAAAAAGTCTGGTGAAAATGGAGTATTGCAGCGTTTATTGGTCAACAGGAAGGTGGAAACACCACCCACTGTGGCAGCAGGCAGAAAATTGGACTGTGCTCCATAATTTTCGGTCAACTGTCCGAAGTACTCGTAGCGAACTCCCAGGTTCACGGTCAGCCTCGGCTTTACCTTGATATCGTCCTGAAAATAGCCGGCATAATAATTCCGTTTCATCGAGGTGGTGGCGATATTGGATGCCTGTACCTCGTCCGCGCCGCCCACGAAATCTGCCGCGCCCGGAACGGTACCCGGAATCGGCGTGAGTAGCATTTGCGCGAGCCCCGTGTTGCCTCCTCCTCCGGTGCCGATTCCCACTGTCGAAGGCACTTCGGTGTAGACACCGCTAAAGTTCCACGCTCCGCGGCCCGTAAAAGGCTGCAGGATACTGAATCCCAGCCTTTGGTATTGAAAGCCAACCTTAAAGGTGTGCCGGCCTGCCGCTTTGGTGAGATTGTCCGTAACCTGCGTCGTGGTGCTCAATTCGATCGAGGGAAGAAACTGGTTGCTTCCAAGGGTATTCAGCCCCGTAATGAACAGTGAGCCCAATCCACCATTCGAATCACCTTGAGGAACTCCAGGGATTCCAAACTGAGCCGGAATGCCGGAGGTGTTCGCGTTGGGTTGCAGGCGAGAGGAAGAGATACGATTATAGCCCGCGCGCACTTCATTGATGAGCGTAGGCGTGAACATGTGCGTTTCGCTCACCACGGTGTTGAGCGACTTCGCGTCCTGATCGCCGGACGAGAAAGATCCCCCATCCGCGATCCCGCCAAACGGTCCCGGAATAAATGTCGGGTTCTCGACGTAACTGAAACGCCCGAAAATGCTGTCCTTCTGGCTGAAGTTGTGGTCCACGCGCACGTCAAATTGGTCGGCGTTGTTGCTCAATTTCGGGTTTGCAGCATAGTTGTTAAAGAGGCCCGGAAGGTTGGGGGCAGGATAGAGGTTCAGAAGCTTAATCGCATTGGCGTCGAGGCGACCCGCCGGAAGCATGTTGCCGGGAAAAGGCTCGCGAACAAAACCGAGTTGGGTTCCGGCAGGCATGCTCCCACAGGGAGCGGTAATGCCGGTAACCGGGTCCGCAACTCCGCAAGTTACCGCTCGGGTGGTGGAAGGGTCGAAGACCTGGCCCAGAGCAAATGTTCGCCCCAGAACGTCGGTTCGTGTGCCACCCTGCGTCAGTAGCTCTGAGAGGTTGGTGAATCCGCTGCTCCGCTCAAGAGCTGTGGGAACGGTGTTAGTCGACGGGATCGCCTGACGGATGCGCGTGCCTTCGTAGTCCATGAAGAAAAACGTCTTGTCCCTGCGAATCGGACCTCCAAACGTAAATCCAAATTGATTCTGACGGTATTCTCCCTTTGGAATGCCTCCCGAATTCTCAAAGAAGTTGGCGGCGTCCAGTTTGTCATTGCGGAAAAATTCCCACACATTTCCGTGGAACTGATTACTTCCTGATTTGATGGTGGCATTCAGGACGGCGCCCGCCGAACGGCCGGACTCCGCGCTATAGTTGTTGGTTTCGACTTTAAATTCCTGGATAGCATCCACTGGCGGACGCACCGCGTAGGCAGTTCCGTTCAGGAAATCCACAAGATTGGCATTGTTGTCAAGACCGTCGAGCAGGTAGTTATTCTGCGCTGGCCGCAAGCCGTTGGCGGCAAAGCTTCCGCTTGCGCCCAGGCCGCGCGTATCCGCCTGGTCCTGAGTCACTCCCGCCGACAGCTGGGCGAGGAACGTGAAGTTGCGTCCATTCAATGGCAGCGCGTTGACCGCGCGCTCTTCGATGACCTGTCCGACGGAGGCATCCTGCGTCTGAAGCGCGGGTGGCGCTGCATTGACGACCACTACTTCCGAGGGTTGACCAGGCGGCAGCGCGATGTCCACCAGTACTTTCTGTTGGACTTCGACTGTGACGTTCTTTTGTTCCACTTTCTGAAACCCGGTGAATTCCACGGATATCGAGTAGTCACCGATCTTCACCGGTGAGAAAGAATATTCACCGTTCGAACTGCTGACTGTCGTGATTGACACCCCGGTGCCTTCATTGGTGAGGGTTACCCTTGCGCCGGCGACTGTGCCTCCACTGGTGTCCTTAATTGTGCCGGAAATGGCGCCCGTATCCACCTGGCCCAATATCCGGCAGGGCAAAATCAGTCCCAGCAACATCACCGCGAAGGTTAAGGGCAGCATGCGATTCAGAATAGAAGTAAACATGGCGACGATATCCATCCTTTCGTTAAACAAGGACCCGATCCAACAGTTGACCGACTGCTCGGTGTGATTCCATAAAAGCGTTCCGATGATCCATGGCGCCGGTTAAATCCGAATGAGAGAACGCAACTCTGCCGAACGGCCCATTGCGCAATGCGTCGCGCGCAGCGGGCTTTCCATCTAAGCCAAAAAAGAAACCCGGTTGTGGATTAATGAAGGCATGGCCGAATCGATTCATCACGATGCCCGCGATATCGCGTTTGGCATCAAAACCCGAACCTCCAAACATCTCCGTCATTTGCTCGCGGATTTGCCGCTCGTAATCGACAAAGGGAGTGGACATCAATTCCGCGCGACCCAGCTGCCCTTGTGCGCGCGGCGTCAGCCCTGGTTTCGCGAAGTCAACAAAGAACGTAAGCACCGTGGGCAGATCTGGGCCCACGACGTCGGTATCGACTCCAAACACGGCGTTTTTCCGCACATTGACGTAGCGCCCGAATCCATCAAACCACTGAGCGCTAGAGATGCCCAGGTTATAGAGGAAACGCCAGTTGCGAACCGCTACGTTGACCGTCATGTATGGGGCGTAGTTGAACTGATCGTAGCTGTTCTTCCGCGTTTCATCCAAGTCTCGTACTATGTGCTTGGTAATCCATCCCCCGCCGGCCATAACCACGGTTTTCGCTTTGACACGCGACACACTGCCGTTTTTCGAGTACGTAACGGAAACAAAATCCGCCTTGCTCGGTTCGCCGATGTGCTCGACGCGGACCACAGTGGAATCCAGCCGCAACCGCACTCGCTGCCCCGGCTGATCCAAAGCTCCGTAGTTCAACGGATTCTTCCACACCGCTTCCATCGTACGCGGACCATCGATCGCGCCCGGAATCACCGTCTTGACCATCAATCGAGTCATTCCGGAATTTCCGCCCGGAAACATCTGGATACCCGTCGCCATACTGTCGTCGACGGTGGGAATGATTTTTGACCATTCGTACAGAAGAAATGCGGACAGCGCGTCGGGACCCAATCCAAATCCACCGGCGGATTCCGAGGTGTGATACAGGCGGCACGTCTCGCGACTCACGCCGTAGGTGCGGATGAAATAATCCTCAAGACTCATCCCGTCGAGTTGTCGAGAGATGGCGTCGCCGGGATAGTCGTAAACCAACGGTGGTGCGACAGTCCTCTCGTTATGGAGCGCCAGCATCTCCTTACGCGTGGCCTTTGAAAACGGAACGCCGTCTAGGCCCTTACCCCAGGGATCCGTAATCCAGATTCCCGGTTTGTGCCCGTACTTTGCCCCGAAATAAAAACCCAGTGCTTCCTTGCCGTTGATTTTCCCTTCACCGTAAGGGCTTCGCGGCAACTCAATTTCCGGCGAAGGTCCCTGCCATTTTTGATAGGACTTGAAGGCGTCCCAGTCCAGCCCCATCGTGTCGTAGATGGTTTTCAGGATGCTGTCCGGATACGGCGGCTGAAAATGGACGGAAGCCTGCGGTGCATAGAGGCGATGGCCATCGACGACGAACTCATTTCGTTTGGCGACGCCGCCGAAAATGTACGCGTTGTCCAGAATCAGGCAGTTGCGTTTCGCATCAGCCTGTTTGTTGAAGAGCATGCCGGCCGATAAACCCGCGTGCCCGCCACCGACGACCACGCAATCGTAGATTTCGCCGGTTTCCGCTACGTCCGTCGGGGTCTTGTCAAACTTGCCGTCGCGAACAGCATGCGCGTTCTGGATGACGGCTTCCGTATTACCTGCGGAACCCTTGTAGTCGCCTTCGCCGCTGTAGCCGGTCCATCCTGCGGCCGGTGCTGCGGGGGTCGCCCCGGACGATTGCGCCTCGAGACTAAATGGGCAAGCGGCCCCAACCGCCATGGCTGTCGAAGCAATCAGCACCCCGTCAAGAAAATCGCGGCGAGAGATCGGCTCGTTCAGTCCAAGGATATTGTCGGAGCGAGGACAATGGGCCACTGCATTCGTTCCTTCCTGCGGCCTCCAACGCAAGCCGCAGGGCCTGAAATAGTCTGGAATATAGGTACTAGCCCCGAATTTCCTTTATTACCTATTGCTTTCGTTTTATTCCGATTAGAATGGACCTTATTGGACGCCCATGCAGTTGTCAAGGGAAAAGCGCGGAACCTGCACGCGTACTTTTGCTGGCTTGCACTAGGAATTTGATTCGTACCGGCACGCACGCCCAAAAACTCATGTGCAGGTGTTGAATACTCGCATCGCGTCAGCGCATTGTTGGAACGTGGTAGGATGCTCCGCCCAAAGAAGGTGCCGCACGGAGGAATTGTCGAATCGCGGAACGTTTTTTAACATCGACCGTAAAGTGCGTCGAGATCAAGCGAGGTCCTATGAAAAAATCCATCGGCGACAATATGATCCCAAAGGGCTGGAGTTTTGAGCAAGGGCTCGAGCTCGTCAAGAAATCAGGATACGACGGCATCGAACTCTGGCTCGGCGACGTTCCGTGGTTTCAAATGAACACTACAGACGCGGCCGTCAGCGAGTTGCGCCGCAAAGTGGAAAACGCCGGGCTCGTCGTCTCCAACGTTTCCACCGGCCTCCACTGGGAGACTCCTCTCTCGGCGCGTGACCCCAACGTCCGCGCAAAGGCCATTCGCATCGTCGAGCGTCAAATAGAGACGTCCCAGATCCTTGGTTGCGACGCCGTACTTGTGGTGGCGGGCCTCGTGACCCAGGAAGTTCCTTACAATGAGGTCTACCAGCGCTGCCTGGACGCGATGAAACAGCTTGCCCCGGTGGCTGCAAAAGCGAAAGTCAAGATCGGCTGCGAGAATTGCAATTCGGAACAACGCTTTTTGCTGACTCCAAGGGAGTTCTGGACATTTCTCAATGAGGTCGACAGCCCCTTCGTCGGCATTCACCTTGACGTTGGAAATATTCACGACACTGGATTCGCTGAGCAATGGATTGAGATGCACGGGCCGCGCATCACCCGCATCCATCTCAAAGACGTCATGAAAAAGCGCGGTCGCTGTTGCGACACGGTCTATACCAGCCTTTTCATTGGTGACAACAACTGGCCCGCGATAAGAGCCGCAATCACTAAGGTGGGCTACGACGGGTGGTTGATTCCCGAAATGGAAGCTCGCTACCGTTACGCACAGGATCAGCAATTTTATGACACCGCGGCCGACGTGGACCGCCTGATTTCCGGTCGTTTGTGAACGACGAGGCTACGGTGCTCGAATGAAAATTTCGCGCCGATATTTTCTGGGTACCGCGGCTGGCTCAGCCGCCACCCTCTGGTCATTCCGATCGATTGGATTAGAAGCGCAAGGTTCTTCACCTGAACGCGCGCACGATTGCGCACTGCTCGACCTGAACGCGCATTGCATCCTTCGCGAATCGCTGCAAGGCTATCAGGCAGCACTCGGCGACAAATACCATCACTTCCCGGGAGTTGGGCTCAACTCAAAATGCCTTTGCCGAATGGCAATCGTCCCAGGCCTCGGGTCGATGGACCCTGCCATGGCGGAGACGCTATCGCGATTGCTGGAAGGCGGGACTCAGGTTTTATTGGAATCCGGCGCAGGCTTCTTAAACCCAGCGGACTTTACCGCACATCAGAAAATGCTTTATCGTTATTTCGACATCGAGGTCGGTGCCCCTGTCGATCTCTGGTCGAGAAAGTATGCTGACGACGCTCTCCTTAGGCATCGCCCCCTGCGACAGCCCAGCAAAAAGCTGAACAGTCCCGAATCCATTCCCTACGTCAACTACTCTTGGCCACGACAGACATCGATCCGCGACTTTAGTCGAGTGCTTCCCGTGTCGGCGAAAGCGGGAGATGTAATCGGCAGCGTCGGAGTATTACCCATCGCGTTGAAAAGGCGCACGTCCGGGGGCATGCTGATTTTTCTCGGTTCCCCGCTCGGCCCGGCGCTTCGCGCGGGCGATCCCCAAGCCCGGTCCTGGTTGCGGTCGGTTACCGCCATCTGACTGGCCGCCGCTGGATTTTTGGCTTAGAGGCAACGAGTCATCGGCCTTCCTGATTTTTGTAACCCTTCTGGCGGAAGGTGCGCGATTTCTCTGAGATTTCGTTTTACTTCTTTTTCTTTCGTTTACTCCTCATCCGGTTTACACTCTGCATGCTCATTTCTCGCGACAAGACCGAAGCTCTCCAACGTGGGTGGAAGACCATGACCAACAAACTGTGCTGGAAGCGACGCCTGAAACACGTTATGGCGCTCACCACCGTGCTGGCCGCCAATCACGCCCCGGCCTTCGCGCAGGACATTCAGTATCGTCAAGACCCGAACGCGGAAAAGCGCATGACCCTGCTGTTGAAGGATTGGGATCCAAAGCCCATGCTGCACGCGCCCGCGCACCAGGCGCCTCGCGCAAAGTTCTACGTGATCGACATCCACAATCACGTCAATGACGCCGCAGGAGTTCACGGCGCCGAAGTCGCTCCATCCGACGTCGTAAAAGGCATGGATCAAGCCAATGTCAAAAAAATCGTCATTCTGACGGGCATGTGGGGAGAAAAGCTTCAGGGCGTCCTCGACAAGATGGTGAAGCCCTACCCCGACCGCTTCGTGGTCTTCGCTCAAATGGACTGGAGCAAGATCGACGATCCCAATTTCAGCGCGGAAATGGTGGCGCAGTTGGACGACGCCGTGAAGCGCGGCGCCCGCGGACTGAAGGTGTTGAAAGATTGGGGCCTTGGAGTCAAAGACAAGAGCGGCAAATTGGTTCCCATCGACGATCCCCGCATGGACCCGGTTTGGGAAGAATGCGGAAAACTAGGCATACCAGTGGCGATTCATTCCACGGATCCAGAGGCTTTCTTCACGCCCACAGATGCGAAAAACGAAAGATATGAGGAGTTAATGCGAAATCCCTCCTGGAGTTTCTATGGAGCCGCTTTTCCCGGAAAGCAGCAACTGTTGGAGGAACGCAATCATGTGGTCGCGAAACATCCGAACACTACCTTCGTGGCGCTACATGTCGCGAACTGGCCTGAAAATTTGGACGCCGTATCGGATTGGCTCCGAAAATATCCGAATATGTACGTAGAATTGGGCGCAAGGCAGGCGGAACTAGGCAGGCAACCACGCCGCGCGGCGACATTCTTCGCGGAGTTCCAGGATCGCATCCTGTTTGGGACCGATTCCGAACCGATACCGCCAATGTATGGCAACTATTTCCGGTGGCTCGAAACCGACGATGAATACTTTCCCTACTGGGGGTATCCCGGACAAGGAAGATGGATGATTTACGGAATGGCGCTGTCCGATTCAATTTTGGAAAAGGTCTATCACAAAAACGCGGAAAAGATTTTTGCGATGTATCACGGAGAAAAACAATGAACTGGGCTCGCCGAGGGTCGAGCGGTACAGCGGTATCTGTAATAGCGGCGGTGGCGTTAACGATTTTTGCCGGATGTAAAAGCCAGGAGAAAAAGCCCGAACCCGTATCCGCCGTAACCGTGGAAACCCAAGCCGATGGAATTCATTTGAAGACCGCGCAAGCGGAGTTTGTCCTCACCACGACAGGCAGCCTGCTGGGCCGCTTCAGGAACGGTACGCAATGGCTGACTCTGGATGAAGCCGCGCCGGGATCTGGAGTAGTCGTAACCAGCGGCAAGCAAGTCGTAAACGATCTTGTGCGTGATTTGGGTCACGCCCAAATCCAGTCGGCGAATGGCAAGCTCGGCTCACTCGGCAAACGAGTAGAAGTCCAAGGTCACAGTTCGAGCGCCGGACTCGATGAAATCCTGACCGTCGAGGTCTATGACGACTTTCCTTCCCTGGCGTTACTCTCAGCCAGCTACAAAAATTCCGGCGAGAAAGAAATAGCCCTGGATAAAGTGGCATTGCAAAATCACTCATTGAACGCGTCTCTCGCGGACAGCACCGCGAAATCTCATGAAATGTGGGCATTCTTCGGGTCAAGCATCCGATGGGGCAAAGATGATGTCCTGCCCATCCCAGCAAAGTTTTCGCAAGACAACCCCTTTGGCGCCCCGGTGGAGACTCGCGACGATCTGGGTCGCGTAGGGGGTGGAGTACCGGTCGTGGCGTTCTGGACTCGCAACATCGGCTTGGCGATCGGGCATCTGGAAACATTACCGCTGGCCCTCTCCATTCCGGTGCAAACAACGGCCGACGGTAGAGTGGACGCAGCCGTCGATGTTCCCGCGAATACGACGCTCAAACCGGGCGAGAGCTTTTCCACCCCCAGAACGTTCTTGAACCTCTTTCATGGCGACTATTACGAACCCCTAAGTACCTGGTCGCAAGCGGTAGAGCGTGAAGGCTTGGTCCGCCCTAAAAACAACGACGAAAATTACGCGGTGAGCTGGTGTGGCTGGGGTTACGAATCAAACGTGACGCCAAAGCAAATGACCGACACGATCCCCAAATTGAAGGAGCTAGGCATCCACTGGGCCACCCTCGACGATCGATGGTTCGACAATTACGGCGACTGGCGGCCGCGCAAGGATACCTTCGGCGGAGACTCGATCAAGCAAATGGTCAGTGATTTTCACAAGCAAGGCATCAAGGTGCAGCTCTGGTGGTTGCCGTTGGCGGTGGAAGATGGAAAGTTCAAGTACGAAGATCACAAATACGTCGTTTCCGACGTCGTCAAGCAGCATCCAGACTGGTTGATCCTCGACGAAAAAGGTCAACCCGCAAGGATGACGAGAAATTTGGCGACGCTTTGCCCTGCCGTGCCTGAGGTCCGTGAACACTACAAGCAACTTACGGAGCGCTTCATCCGCGACTGGGATTTCGACGGACACAAACTCGACAACATTTACTCAACGCCGCGCTGCTACAACCCCAAGCATCACCACAAATCACCGCTCGACTCGGTCTACGCGATGGGTGAAGTCTATAAGACGATCTTCGAAACCACCCGCGCACTGAAAGCCGACAGCGTGACGCAAAGCTGCCCTTGCGGAACGCCCCCAAGCCTCGCCTGGTTGCGTTACATGGACCAGGCCGTGACCGCGGACCCCGTCGGTTCCGTGCAAGTGCGCCGCCGACTCAAGATGTACAAGGCTTTGCTCGGCCCCAATGCCGCCATTTACGGAGATCACGTTGAGCTCACCCGTATCACCGGAGCGAACACCGACAACGAACAGGATATTGGAGACGACTTCGCTTCGACTTTAGGCGCCGGCGGAGTACTGGGAACGAAGTTTACGTGGCCGGATACCAGTCCCAAGCTCAAAAATGTTTATTTGAATCCCGCAAAGGAAGCGCATTGGAAGAAATGGATTGCGCTCTACAACGAAAAGATGCTCTCAAAGGGAAACTTTCTGGATTTGTACGTCTACGGATATGACTCGCCGGAAGCTTACGCAATCGAAAAAGGAGGCGCGATGTACTACGCGTTCTACGCGCCTGTTGCAACGGATAAGCAAAGTAAAAATGAAAAATGGAGTGGCGAAGTGGAATTGCGAGGCCTCGGCGACAGGACCTATCAAGTGACTGACTACGTCGACGGGAAAGACTACGGTGCCGTGACCGGTCCAACGGGCAAGTTGCATGTTGATTTTACAGGCAGCTTACTCTTGGAAGCGAAATAACAAAATCTGACTTTTGGCGGAGTGATTGACTTCCCCGGGACGCGTGCGCCAATCCAAACGGTGTTCGATTATCTGGAAGGTTGAGAATCACTTAAAGATTTGCTTGAGGGGTTTGCCTCAAGGCGCAGCCATATCCCTTCGTTGCTTCGAGTGGACCTACCCGAGATCCTCAAGCTAACTTTGGACCCAAACTGAACAAATGTATTCTCTTGCGTCGCATAGAATGTCGCAACCCGAGGCATTGCTCTTCCTCCACCAGAGTCCCATCCACTGCCACATTCCGCCCCTCAACGAAACCGGCCTCTAAGCAACGGCGCACGATCTCCTCGAATACTTTCCGAAATACACCAGACTGCCGGAATCGACCGTGGCGGTTTTTGGAGAACGTCGAGTGGTCGGGAACTTCTTGGTCAAAACCAAGGCGAGTGAACCAACGATATGCCAGATGCATGCGTACCTCATCCATTAAACGTCGCTCGCTAGTGATCCCATAGAGATAGCCGACCAGCAACAGCCGCAATAGAACTTCGGGATCGATTCGAGGGTCGGCCCGTGGGGCTATAAAAGTCTTTCACCTGTTCTCGCACGAAGCTGAAATCGACGTGGTCGTCAATCATCCGCAGCAAGTGATCGGTAGGAATCTGTTCTTCCAAGCGGAAATAATAAAACAACGAGTCTGTCCGGCTCTGCTGACCCATCATCGGCGGTGTTCCTCCCTGAAGTACTCCGTAGCACGACAGGGGATAGTCACGGCAAATAAAATCTGTTCCGAGCCGAGTTTTTCAACAGACTCATATGTTTTTGGGCAAGCGCCACCCCCTTCGCTAATCGCTGGCATCATCGGTGCCATCCAGGCCGCTGGTCTGGCGAGTCAGTCATCGTTTGATGCGGCAGGTTTAGCTGGTAAGCAAGCATGCATTTTCAGTGAGTTAAGTCTTCCGACTTCCTAACCCTTTGATACAGCATCACTGTGTCTAGGCGCGCGTATAGTCGGAATCCCGTACTTCACCCGGCCTGCGCCGCTCGACAGTCACTTGGGCGCCGCGGCGCTCATCCGCGGGATCATCCAATCGCACCTCCGCGCCTCGAGTACTGCCGAATTGTGCCAAGTGAACCAGGGGGATGGATCGTTGCGTCGTAGAGGGAAATGAGCACACACAAAAGGGCCCCCCCCGGAAGAGAAAAGCGCCGCCCGCAATCGCCTTCGCGGTCGGAACCTTAGGGCAGGGCGTCGGTGCCCGGATTGCCCGCGGGTCCCATATAGGGAAATTAATGTCTTAGGACTCGCAGCACGACGCCGGCGCACTCGAAGACAAGGAGGAGGATCGGCAATTCGTGGTGGCGCAAGTCCTGACTCCAAACTGGACGGGGGCGAAAACGCAGAATCGTGCGATTTGCCAGGTAGCCGCCGGCGGTTTTCGCTTGCGCCTGCAGATTGTGCTTCACCCTACGTATGCACCTAATGTATATAGCTCAGAACATGAAACGCACAACAGTGTTTCTCACCGAAGATCAGTGCAAACGGTTGGCCAAAATCGCCAAGCATAAGACCATCACCGTTGCTCAACTCATTCGCCTCTACGTACAGGCTGGGATCGACAAGGAGAAGCCATGAAATATCTCAACGCCAAGCAGGTGTTAGCCTTCCTGGAAGCGGCGCGGGAGAACTCGACGAGAGACTGGTGCATGTTCCTCCTGACTTTTCGCCATGCGCTGCGAAGCAGCGAAGCGCGCCAGTTGAAGCTGGCCGACATCAACCTGGCCGACGGCACGATTCGCATTGAGCGTGCGAAGGGTTCAGTCTCCGGCGTGCAAACACTGGATGCTCACAGGGGTGAGCCCACGCTTGACGAGTTCGTCGCGCTCCGCGCCTGGCTTAAAGAGCGTGTCGAGGACGGTTCTAAGATCTTGTTCCCATCCCAGAAGGGCGGCACGATGGCGCGTATGCAGTTGCTGAGGCTGTTCAAGCGATACGCCGGCGCGGCCGGCATTCCTGAGGACCTGTCCCATCCTCACATTTTGCGGCACTCGGTTTGCTCCATCATGGCCGAGCAACACAACAACCTCTACGAGATCCAGAGGCGGGCGGGTCACAAGAACATCAGCAACACGATGATTTACACTCACGTCAGCGATCGGCAGACCGACGCGGCTTGCCGGGAAGCTTTGATGGCGGCTTTTGCGTAGGATACATTCTGGCTGCTTTGTATCTTTTGCCTCGCGCCGCTCGCCGGAAACAAATCACTCAGAGGACGTCGAAAACTCCCGATATCTCTCGTTCTGTATCATTTCCCGGTTATCGAGAGGCGCCTAGCCGCGGCGTAGTGCGCAAAAAACGTCCTCCCGAGAGCCCCGCTAAGTCCTTTCGATTGGCGGGGATTTTGTTTAACATTAAGTGCGCAAGAAACGGGCCTTTCTGACGCACGATGTCGAATCTGAAGCTCTCCCCGTCCATCCTAAGTTTTGTCATACATGCGGTTAACGATGCTCGCTACCGCTTTCGCTACTCTCCAAGGCACTTTGACCGGAAACAGAGCCAACGGCGCATCACCAGCATTCCAACCGACGATATCTGCAGCAGATGCGCGGCGGAGCCGGCTACCTTGCTCGATCCAGGTTCTCGAGGACATAATTGAGGACATCGAGATCTGACCCGGCTTGTAACAACTCCACTAGTACTAGCTCAGCGCGCGCTGGAAATGATCGCATCGTCGCCGTGTATCTCTATGAATCAACAAGGTTTAGAGAAATCCACGGGATTTACTGAACCGTTGGCTACGGCTAGCTGGTTCTGTTAGCCTTTGCGGCTGAATGTGGTCGGAATTGGCTGAAAACAAGTTACTTATTGCGTTTGACGGAAGTTTTTCCGTAGTTGAGTCGAGATTTTCTCATTTTTGAGACAGAAAACAAAGAATCCCATTGGACCCGGCGTCCAGGTCGAAGGGTACGTCGTCCGCCGGGTACCCAGCTTCGACCCAAGCCTCAAATTGGTCCTGGTGCACATCGGTGAACGCCCGAGTAGTATCGTCGGCGAACTGGAGCACAAACGGTGCCGACCGGGTGGAATTCGGATTCCTTGCCGGTGGCGCCGAACACAGAGCCTACGATTTCCTTCACAGTGATCTCCCCTGTACGTCCGATGCCAAACCCCAAGCTCGGGTTCTTTTCGTCGCCACGCTCTCAACCCAGGGTCGCGAGGGTCAGAACCTGAGCGGTCGAGGGGGGTGTCCCCAATATCGGTCATCGGGGTCAGGAGGGTCAGTTTGGCCCTTCGGGGGTGGGGGTCACCAATATATTCCAGGGTCACGAGGGTCAATTCTTACCTGGCGCTGGAGGGGGGGGTCTAAAATCTGTAGCAACCGTGCCAAATATATTAGGGAGCCCCCACCCTGCCGTGCGTAAACTGACCCTCCTGACCCCGATGACCCTGGTTCGAGGCGCGAGGTGCGCGATCCCCTCAGAACGGGATGTCACCCTGTTCATCGTAGGGAGTCTTCGAGGCGCGAGGCGAAGAGTCGCCAGTCCCAACCCGAACAACCTTCCAATACACCCCACCCCCACCCGGCCCTTTAACCTTCATCAGCTTCAATCCACCTTGGATCACACCTTGCAGGCGCCGTAGCCGCGAGCCCACGGCCTGCGGGTTCCACTTCCCCTCAGCATCGCCTAGGGCTTCCCGCGTCTTGCTAAGGGAGTGTTTCGTGGCATCGCCCAGTTCGCCCAGGGTCAGTGCGCGGTCGCCGTGCTCTTCGAACCAGACACTCAGCAGCTCCTCGCCTTCTTCGCGTTCCGCATCGCCGCTCAGAACATCCTGGCGAGTCACGTACGGATCGGTGTATCCGCACCAGACCAGACAGCCGACCACCAATTGATCCCAGTTCTCGAATCCACCCCACGCCTTGCGCGGCAGCTCCCACGGCTTACCAACCGAGACGTAGGCGCGCAGCGCCAGCAGCACACCATGCAGTAACTGGGGATGCCGCTCGCGGGCGCGGTTCTCGGGCAGCCAGCCGCCGAAGTCGCGCTCCTCGGGACGCGCTAGGCCCGCGTCGATGTAGCATTGCAGCGCACGTACGGTCAGGTCCCCTCCGATACTTAATTGATTACCGGTAGCAAACAGTACGCTGCGGTTGTAGATGTCGACCGTCCTGCTGTAGCCTAGGACGCGGTCCTGCAAGAAGTTGTCCGTAATCAACGCCGCGAGCTTGGCACTGCGCAGCACTACGTCGACGTTGTCGGCCAACACCACGCGATCCTCGTGCAGCATGATCGGCAGCAACATCTTGTTGAACTCGATTTCATCTTTGTAGATGACCTTGGTGGGCTTGCAGCCGGTCATCGCGATGGTCGTAGCGTCTACAATGCGGGTCTTGCCGGTGCGTGGGGTGTGGGCGCGAACGCCGAAGAAGGGAACGGCCGTAGGCAATGCAGCGCGGGCGGCGATGGTCAGGTTCGCGGCCAACACCACGGAATACGACGGCGTGAGCAACGGCTCTATCTGCATGCGTTCGCCGCTCGGGTCGTTCTGCACGAAAGGGAACAATCCGAAAATATCCTTGAACATGGCGAGCGCGGCGATGGCGTCCTCGCGCGAGGGTTGCACTTCGACCTTGGGGAAAGTCACGCGGCGCGAGGCGAGAAATAAAACTCCCTCGCGGAGTTCAC
This sequence comes from uncultured Acidobacteriota bacterium, assembly GCA_963735525.1. GTDB lineage: Bacteria > Acidobacteriota > Terriglobia > Acidiferrales > UBA7541 > Acidiferrum. Next base: position 240,498 of record CAVTLQ010000013.1, read on the forward strand.
CAGGAGCATCGTGCACGTTGAGCGAAGGCAACAAGGTCGGTGTCTGCGTAAGCATATCGAGGTGGGGATACGGAACTTCATTCGGATTGGTAGAGACGCGGTCAACCAAATGCTTGCACAAATCCTCCGGCGGGATGACCCGCTGATACATTCTTACCCCGCCGGATTCAAAGGGAATGTAGGCCTCCGCGTGTTCGTCGAGGTCGCGCTGCAGCGTCTTGATGGTTGCATCGTTGACCACCAAGCTTTCGCGGTCGCGTTCGACAAGCTCTTTTCCGTTGGCATCCACGATTTTCGGGAGCTGCCGGGCACTCTGTGGGGTCACCAAGCGCCCCGGCTTCTCGAAGAACTTGTTGGGCAGCGCCGCGAGAATTTTTTCCGCCTTGTGGATGGTATTTTTCACCTCACCACCGCCCCAGACGAGGCGTTTTTCGCTATCCTCGGCCTCGAAGGCATCTGCCGCCGCTTTCCGTTCGGCTTGGCGTTCCTGATCGTTTCTCTGTTTGAGTACGGCGTTGAGATCCGCAACACCGATCTTTAGTTTCTTGGCGATAGCGGCGCGGCGTTCAGCAAACTTGTCGCGGTCGAGCGCGCGGACTTGCTCGTAGAATTCGTCGCGTTCCGCTTGGGGGATCGCGTCCGTGCTGGCCAGTTTTTCATCCACATAGGCGAGCGCCTTGTCGGCGACGGCATCTTTAATCGCCCGCTCCGCGAACCAATCCTTTAGCGTCTTTTTGAAATCATCGGTGGCATGCGTCGCGCGATCCCGGACCAGCTGCACGAACTCGTCAATGCTGAGTTCCTGACCTTCGGCGCCGAAGGCAACCCGCTGGCCGCCGTGATACGGCAAGGCCACCGCTTCGTTTTTACCGCTCGGAAGGAACTGTGAACCTTTCAAGTTGAGCCGGGTGGTGAAGTAAAACATCGCGCGCTGGGCGATGCCCGCCTCGCAACCGAGTTGATCCTTGAGGAACATGCCGATCCACAGGCTGTCGCGGCCCCCGCGCCAGAGTACCAGCGGCATCTTGGCCGCCGTGATTTGCCGCGAGATGGCTACCGGATCGAGCCGGGGAGAAAACAGATGCGCCGCCGCGAAAAAACAGGTCTTGTCGGGGAGATTCGGAATCACCATCAACACCGGCCCAACACCCTGCAAGTGGCGGCTCCAAACGACCGGGTAAGGCTCTTCCCATTGGTCGGTGCCGCACTGGATCAATTCGCGGCTCGGCGGTTCTTCATGGCCGAGGACATATTGCGTCGGGTTTCCACGAAAGAACATCTCGAACCACGAGATGATCTCGGCGTGTTTGCCGAATGCTTCCCATGCTTGTCGGTCTTGATCCGCAGAATGTGGCGGCCCATGTTGCGCGCACCAGTTCCTCACGAACTCGATTTTAGCTACGAATTGCTGATGCTCCGAATGGAGTCGGCTCAACTCTTCGGCGCTCAATTCAGAAATTTCATCTTCGGCGTCGTTGGACTCCGTTGCAGAAGCAGGGGTTGGTTCCGGCGCAAGGTTGGGAGGAGCGGCAGCGGGCGTTGGCACTGCTGGAGCAGCGGGGAGATCCCGAACGTCCGGCCCGGGATCGTGGAAACAGGCGGAGCACTTTCCGCCCCATTGCGGTTTGGGCGCGCCACACTGTGCGCACTGTGGAATCGTCGCGGTGGTCACGACGCACCTTCGAGAACTTCTTGCGCGGTCAACGCGCGTATGTTTTTCGCGCCTTTTCTTCCCAAGTATTCGCCAACATCGTAGCGAACCAAGGTCCCTTTTTCGGGCGGTGCGTGGCCAGGCGCGAGATTGTTCTCGTGAAAAAAGATTTGATCGTCGCTGTCGGACGGTTTCAAAAAGCCAAAATGCTTGTACGGCCCAAAAACTGTTACTTTACCGGTCATTAATTGTTCCTTTATGCTTTTATACGTTTCTGAAAAACTCAACATCTTCTAGAACGGCATATCGTCTTTACTGGCGTTCACGTCCTTTAGAAAATCTGGAGTGTTCGCTTCTTGCAGCGCTCCGAGTGGGCACGAGGCGAGAATTCTGCGGATCTGTTCATCGCGGCAGCCGACCTTCTTCAAAGCCACCGTAAGATATTGGACCGCTTCCGCCTCAGTGCCTTCGAATAGCGCTAGGTCACCGGCATAGGCAAACTGCACGCGCGGATCTTTTTCTGCAAATCGCAAAGCGCGGAAGTCCATCGGCTGCAGCGGAAATTCGGGTGGATGTTCTCGCACCCACTGCGCGACCTGTTCGTATTCGCCGCCTTCGAGGACGCGGGCATCCTTTACGGGGTCCCGCTGACAACGGTTTCGATACAACCAAACCAGCGCATCTGTTAACCCCTGGCCATCCAACCCGGCGTAAAACAATTCGCGGCAGCGTTCGATCAGATAGTAGTGGCGGAAGCTCGGCTCGATCAGTTCGACGGTTTGTCCCGACGGACGGGGCACGCGGCGTGTGGCGAGCGATCGGACCAGCGGTGGCACCGGCGCAAGCGCGACGTCGGCGAGGATCTCGTACACTTCGCCGGACGGATGGATGCAGTTCGGCCCCACCACGTAATAACCGCTGCTGCGAATCTCGCCGCTGCATCCATCGTGCTCGTACGGTTTGTTGGGTGTAGTACCCGTGAAGTAAAGTTGCAGGCCGAAGCTTGGGCGGCGTCCTGTCCGCATCGAAAACGTTCCGGGCACTTGGTTGCGGCGCAGCCACTCGCGCGCCTCCTCCACGGTTGTGAGACCGGTGTCGATGTCGAGCACGGTTAGGTTGCTAGGACCAAGGGCGATGCCGTAGTTGCCCGCTGGCTCGCTGATGGCCCAGGCGCGGATGCGCGCGGGATCGTTGCTAGCATCCTTCACGCCGTTCGGCGCGAGCGCACCGTTGGGGAGTTTGTCGCGTGGGCGAAGTGGGAAAACGTGCCAGCCCTTAGATAGTGCAAAACTCATTTCCTTGTATAGATCCATCACATCTCCTCCATGTTTTCCACGACCATGCCAACAACCTCGAAGGTGCCGTGCTCGCCGGTGCTTCTCTGGATGGCATTCACTCCCCGGCGACAATCGCCTCGACATTTTCGGCTAACACGCTGCTCTTCAAATCCCTGGTCGAGGTGTTAGTGACGATTGCGCCCTGGGCATCGAGTGTCGGGGACCCAGCTTTCCCTGTCTGTGCGCATCTTCGTGTTCATCGTCAACCTCTTTGCGCACCTGAGCGGTTGTGCGGGTAGCGTTTGTGAATCGAAGCGGTCGGATGGTTCCCTTCGTCTCCGCGAATATCGTTGACTGCCTGGATGAAATCCCCCAGCTCTTTGGCATCGAGCTCCTGGCGGAGATCGAGGTGATTGATCCAGTCCACGAATTCGCCCAAGTCGGAGAGCCGTTCGAGGTCAACTTCAAATTGAGAGCCGGGCGTGCCGTTGTGATATTGCAGCGTCAGATCGCTCTGCTGAAACGTCCAATGGCCCCAGGTGTCGCCGTTACGCGGCTTTGAATGGATAGTATTGTGCTTGCGGTATTCCACTTATCTGCCATCTTTCAAAACACTCCGAATCGTCCCGCCCGTTACACAGGGCCCGCGGAAGCTCGAACCTCTGGCATTCACGGCATCCAGTAGTGCATCCAATTCACCCGAGTAGGGCCACGTCCACATCACTTCCAATTGCTCGTCTGTGTTGATCACCTCGCAACTAAATTTCTCGCTGAACCTCCACTCGGCAGAAGCCGGCTTGACCGTTCGCATTCCCGTCGCCAGACTTACTCATCCTCGACAGGCCCCTCTTCTTTGGTCCTGCGGAGGATTTCCTTGGCTTCTTCGCTCAACTCATCGGCAGGAACCAGCTCCCATACAGGTTGCAACACACCATTCCTGTCTTTCTCGAAATCACCGCTGTGCCGAAGAATCCCCGTCTTGACTAGAGCTTCTCTAGCCTCTACGAGTTTTTTGTTGGTGTACATGACCACGTATCTCCTTTTAGCTTTGAGACTAACTTCTTCCTTTTCCGGCTCGTGGCCGGGAAATCCTAGTTCGTTGCCGCAGCACTTCTTCGCGGTGGCGTCGAATGGAACGACACCCGTCGCCGGCCATCCCGTTCGAGACGTCGTCGTACTTGATTGCCAATGGTTCGTTGCCCATGGCTTCAGCACTTACACGCCGCCTCGATTTCCGTGGCCTTCCCGACGCCGTCATGGTCGCTCGCCGCGAACTTCACCAAGGCGCTGCGCAGCACCAAGACTCAAAACTCAAAACTCCTCTGGTTCAATCGGCTCTTCCGGTTCTTCCGGCCCTTCCATCGGCGGCTCCTCTTCCTCGGCGTATCTGGCTTGCAATACCCGCGAGCAGGCCGAACTGCAGCAACCTTCTCCATCGAGGCTGGGGCCGTATTAGGCGGGTAACGCACTGCTGTCGGGCAGGGGCACCTCAGCACTTCCTGGCACAACGTCGTGTGTTCCTCGATTGCTTGAAGTGCGTGAACCAGCTCCTCGACTTCAGTGCTCATCAATTGCCTCTTAGCTATCGTCATTTTCATGCTCCTTGAAATCTGTGCCGGGCGCCTGGTCAATTTGTCGAGGAATCGCTAAGGCGCCCGGCCCTGCTCCTCGCGGGGTGATGTCGCGAGGGAACTGGTTTTTACGCGATTGCTGACACTCCTATTTCTGCCGGGCGCCTTAGAAGCAACCGACGCCCGGCTCGCCACCCAAGAGAAGCTGCGCTACTCCTGGGAACTCGTGGGGGATTGTGGCCCAAACAGCGTCACCCGTCGTCATCCGACTCCAACTGCTTTGTTTTCTCGCTCTTCGCTGGTGACGGGCTCTCTGGCCGCTACGTCATCCTGTGTTGGCTGCGCCGTCACCACCTGGAGGTCGATCCAGCGCTGCCGTTTTTTGCGGCCGTGCCGGTAGGCGATGCCGTCCTTGCGCAACTCCGGTTGGATTTTTTGAAGCTCTGCCGACATTTGACTGGGAGTCTTTGGCCATTTAGGATGCTTCAACTCCAGGGCTTTACCGGAAATTCGCAAATCCTTGTGCCCTTCGACATAAGCCACCAGCTCGTTGTAAAGGACCGTCGCTGTTCCGAAGAAGTGCTTATCCTTAAGAGAGTGAACATATACAGGTACAACCACTCCGACTGGGCTCGCTTCGAGTGTGTGCGCCTGAATGTCAACGCGCATGCGCTTATAAGCCGCCAGAAATGCCCCGTGTTCAAAACCAAGAGCCTCTTCCACAGCCTCTCCCCAGGCGGCAAATCCGAATCTATCTACTTCCGTATCCTGGTGTTTAGCAGCCGCAAAGTTCTGCATACCGATGCTGACAGCTCGAAGTAGTGCACCGAAGATGCGGGGTTGTGCCTCTTCGAATGACGCTCGAAAATCGTCCGGTCTGAGGCGTTTCGATTTCGGGATGCCCAAACAATGGAAAGGCAATGAGCGATCCAGCAAATCCCCTTTGGTCATAATCTCTTCAACACTACCAAGGAGCACTGGGCAACAGTAATCCAGGATAACTTCATCGGTGTCGGTGTACAGTGCCCTCGCTCGGAAAGAATTGCCAGTTGCGAGGACGCAAAGCAGATTCGAAAATTCGTCAGTCACTGAAGACATTGACAGATTGTCCCAGGCCTGCAACTTGGAGTTGGTGGCGGCGATAGCCAAATTGCGTGGCGTCTTCGCGGCGACTTCGGCCTTTACTTTATTCGGATCGAGAAATGCGCGGACTACGCTCATGGTCGTCGATTTTCCGGAGTCGTGAGAACCGCTGAACGATGGGATTGGAAAAGGGCCATCGGGCTTCATAGCGAATGTCAGGTAAGACAGCAGGAGCACAGCATCCTTCTCCTGTATACTCGTGAACCGGAGAAGCTCTTTGACATCGCCGCCAGCAACTGGAATCGGCAGCGGCAACATTCCGGGGGTCCTTCGGAATTTGATCGGGACATCTCTAACAACAGAATATCCGTTTGCGTTGACTTTCAGCGCCGTCCATACGTCGTTACCAATATCGATGAAGTTGTCGTCTCCGGACCCCGCGGAACGAATATGAACGTCAAACTCACTGCTTCCAGAAACTAGGCATTTGGTGTGAGCCCGCTCGATCAGATCATTCAACACGTCGGCTATCACGTAACCAAACACGGTATAGAAAAGGTTCATCAGCCAGAGACGGAAGTTCCACGAAAGCACCGGCCAATTCTCCCTGTGTGAGCCCACGGGGATCGTGACCCAGCCGCTACGTTTGGACTTGAGAGGCTCATGCCAGAATTCGATTCCCTGAGCCTGGGCCTTATCTTCAAGAGTTTGGATCACTATCATCTTCTCTGCTTGCTTCATCGGGCGCCTCAGTAGAAATGCTGCACGGTGCTTATTACGTCTGATACACTCTGAGGCAAGCCCGGCGAAATTCAGCTAGGTTGGAAGCTAGAGCACCCTTGGAAAGCGAAGGTTTTTGTGGAAAATGCGCCGCTCGGAATATCTCGAAGCTGCCCGGCAGGATGCCCAAGCCCTGGAAGACTTTGCCCGGTTCAAAGGTGGGATCGGCGGGTTTGTCACGAAGCATCAGGGCTTCTTGCCAGACGTATGGTTAAAGGATCCTATCTGGAAGCGTAAGCAGCAGTCATTGCGCCAGGTTTGGTCCCTCAAGTTTTTCGACGACTTGCCTTCGTACAAGCAGCTGATGGATGACGCGAAGCTAGCTGGGGCATTTCATTTCGTCAATGCGCTGAACTTCCTCAGCAAAGAGCGCCGGGCAAAGCTTTGCGAACACTGCCATCAGCCGCTATTCGCTACCACTCTCAATCAAAAATATCATCGTGGGACATGCAGGCAGACGGCGCTTGGAAGACAGGCGTCTAAGCTCCGGGCGAGACATCCCGAGTGGGAGGAGAGACGGAAAACCAAGCTATTGCAATTGAAGCTAGCTCGGGGAGTAGCAATCCAGCGGAGGCATCGGCCGCGGAGGTATCGGACGCAGGAGCGTCGGGTGGTGGTAGGCTACGACCAAGTCATACTCGGGGCATATGCGTTTACGGCTTCACGATCTTCAGTTTCTTCGGCATCTATTTGCCCGTACGAATCCACTGTGCGCCCCTACGAGCCCGTCGTCCGCGAATCCATACTCCCCGTAAAGCGGGTGTTGTCCGGTAGCGTTTCCTGCCTCTAAGGCTGGCACAAATTGGCACATTTTGCTTCCACGATTGGGCATGAATGTCTATGGTTGGTACTTGCAGTGCGTTATCGTATAGTATAGAAAACACAGCTTTTGCTGGATATATGGGGTAATCCAGCAAGAGGCTATCCCAAACTTCCAGTCCGGGGAAGCGGGCCTTCCAGGCCCGCGAGAAGAAACGACCTAACTCGCATGGGCTTTAGCCCTGGAGAATTTTTCTACCCGCTACTCACCATCCACCGCTCACCCCATCAACTTCTGCAACAAACTCTTCCCCTCCGCATCCGTCAAAACCCGCTTCCGAATCAACGTAATAATCAACTCGTTCAAAACATAACGCTGCTCATCGATCCGGCTCTCCGCGCTGGGACTCTCCGGCTCCGATTCTGACTTCGCCGCCGCAGCCTTCGGCTCCGGTGCCGCCTCTCCGCTTAGTTCCGCGATCCACCTTTCCAGCACCGGGCGCTGGCTCGCTTCGATCTCCGTGAAACTCAATCCCATGCCCATCCCGCCGGTCGAGTACAGGACTCTTCCTTTGGCTGCGAAAACCAGATCGTCCTTCGTGACTATTACCCTCACGTCCGCGCCTACCGCGAAAGGACTCATCACCTCCACGTAACATCCCCCCCGGCCAATGTCGCTGATGCGCCCGTGGATTCGCGTGTCCGACTTCAAATCCACCGCCTCAGCCATCGCGCTTACGGCATACCGCGGATGCTGGCGCCGCTCTTTCGCGGCGATTCCCGCGGAATCGTCGGCTTTTTTGACTTGTTGCAGCATCGTCTACAAACGCTTTCAACCAAACGGTTTAATGGGAGGGTTTGACGGGAAGGGGGGAGCCAAACCTGCGCTTCAATCGCAACGCCTATTCCCAGCCTAACGTCCCTCCGCCAGGACAACAAGTATTCGCGCCACTGACATGCTGTAACTGCCACGTTCGCTCCGTGGCGCCGCTTCTCACTCAGCGTTTCCTCTGGTCACCCTGCGCGGCCGCCCCTTCGTCGAGAACGGAAATGGGTTTCGCCTGAATCTGCAAGCTCGCAACGATTTTTTCCAATTGGCTAAGAATTCTCTTTTCATCCGCGGGCCTCAGCCGTTCCTGGTCCTCGGCCGAGCTGACGCCCACGCGCAGGAAAAACTCATAGCACGTCCCGTCGGAGAATCCCGCATAGTCCCGCTCGAAATACTCTGCGCTGGCGTCTCCCTCGTCGCTCTCCGCCCAGGCAAACGCCACGCCCTGCACCGTCGTCACGCCGGTCGGCCCCGTCGAATCGCCCATCTGGGATATCAACAAGTCCCGGCAGCCCTCGGCCGGCAGGTAGCGATTTATGCCGAATTGCAGCGATCCACCCGCAAAGTTCGTGTTCGGGTACGAGTCATCCGGGACCACAACCGTGGCCACCAGAACCGCGCCCGGCTGCTCGCTCTGCAGCTCCAATTCGCTTCTCACTCCCGGAACATCTTCCGGCGCTCCTTCGTCCAGCGCATAGTTCCGCGGATACCGGAACGCCACTCCATACTCCGGATTCGTATACGTCGAAAACGCCGATTCCCTAGGCGCAGGTTTTGAAACCGGGCGCGCCGCGCTCCACGGCGCGGCAGCCGCGCTCGCAACAGGTTTCGCCGGCAACGCAGCTTTGCTCGAGCAACCGCCCAACACCCAGCCACTCGCCACAAGTGCCAACAAAGTGAAGCCCTTCGCTTGGATCATCGCCGCCTCCTAGACCACCAGCGTCTTGGCAAGACGTAGAAGCAAGGGGTCGTCCAATCGTAAACTAGTTAAAATAAATGACTTATTGAGTTCGTTTTGCAATCCGACCGTGGCCGCCGCCCCACACTGTGGCCCCAAGCACGCAACGGGAATCTCCAACCTAGTCGGGCGCCGCTATGTATACTTCCTGGGACGATCCAACAATGCCGCCGCCTAGCGAAGTCGATCGCAACAAATCTCTCGAAATGCTGGCCGTCGCCATCGAGGAGGCTCGCCAAGGCCTCGCCGAAGGCGGCATCCCCATCGGCGCCGCGCTTTTCGCCGGCGATGGAAAACTTCTCGGCCGCGGCCACAACCGCCGCGTCCAAGAAAACGATCCCTCCGTTCACGGCGAAACCGACGCCTTCCGTAAAGCCGGCCGTCAGCGCAGCTATCGCGACAAAATCATGGTCACCACGCTCGCCCCTTGTTGGTATTGCAGCGGCCTGGTTCGCCAGTTCGGCATCGCCACGCTCATCGTCGGCGAGTCCGTCAACTTCCGCGGCGGCATCGACTGGCTGCGAGAGAACGGCGTCGCCGTCATCGATCTCCACTCCATCGAGTGCATCGAACTCCTCGCAAGCTACATCGCCGCGAATCCCGCCGTCTGGCACGAAGACATCGGCGAGTTGTAGCGGCCGCCTTCCGAGGCGGGCGCCTTCGTTTACCCTGCCTGCCCTGAGGAACGAAGGGAGCCTCGAAGGGCGGCGGGCGCCTCCTGCTGTTGTAGCGGCCGCCTTCCGAGGCGGGCGCCTTTCCCTCAAAGCCACCACCCTGCGCGACCCTGCGCGCAAGATGTACACTCAACGAGCAAAACGGAGAAGAGGAAGCGTGTCCGACCCCCGCGCCGAATACTCGAAGCGACTTGCCACCTATCTTGAGATCATCTCCTCGAAGAATCGCCTCCACATCCGCGTCGGAAATCTCAAGCTAGCCATCATCGTCGCAGGCCTGCTGCTCGCCTGGTTTTGTTTCCACCGCGAATCACTTTCTTCCTACTGGCTGCTGCTTCCCATCGCTCTTTATGCCGCGTTCGCGATCCTGCACGAACAAATCCTTCGCTCGCGAGCACGCGCCGAGACTGCCGCGGCGTTCTATCGCAAAGGCATCGCAAGAATCGAAGACCACTGGCCTGGCACGGGACAGCCCGGAGATCGCTTCCGCGACGAAAATCACGTCTACGCCGACGATCTCGATCTCTTCGGCCGCGGCAGCTTGTTTGAGCTGCTCTCCACAGCGCGCCTGCCGATGGGCGAGAACTGGCTGGCCAAATGGCTGTGCTCCCCGTCCTCGAAATCCGCCATCCTCGAGCGCCAAGGCTTGGTCGCCGAGCTGCGCGACAAACACGATCTGCATCGCGACCTCGCCGTCACCGGCGAAGAACTCCGCGCCCGCCTCAATCCCGAATCCCTCATCGGCTGGGCCGAAAGCAAGGCGCAAATGCCCGGCACCGCAGCACGCGCCGCTGCCGTGCTGCTCGCCCTAGCGGCCGTGGGCGCAGTCGTCTTCTATGCCAAAACGACCATGGCCATTCCGCTGCTCGTCGTGCTGCTGGTCGAAGTCTTCTTCCGCCGCTGGCTGCACCGCCGCGCGGAAGCCATCCTCGAAGGCATCTCTTGCAACGCCGAAGGCCTCGTCCTTTTCGCCGACATCCTGCAACGATTCGAGCAACAGCCTTTTACCTCGCCGAGGTTGCAGGGTTTCGCCGCGGAGCTCAAACGCAACGCCGCGCCGGCTTCGCATTCGATTCGCAAACTCGCCCGCATCGTCTACTGGATTGACGCGCATCACAGCCTGCTCGCTCACCTGGTAGAACTGCCGCTCCTCTACAGCGTGCAGGTGGCGTTCGCCGCGGAAGCCTGGCGTCGCCGCGGCGGCGCCAGAATGCGCGCATGGGTCGATATCGCGGGAGAAATGGAAGCCCTGCTCTCGCTCGCCACATATTCGTTCGAGCATCCGCAAGATCCGTTTCCCGCGTTCGCCGAGTCTCAGAATTCATCGGCGTTCTTCGACGGCGAAGATCTCGGCCACCCGCTCATTCCGGCAGCCAAGTGCGTCCGCAACTCCATCCGGCTTGACAGCACCACTCGTGTGCTGCTGGTCAGCGGCTCGAACATGTCCGGCAAGAGCACGCTGCTGCGCGCCGCCGGGATCAACGCCGTCCTGGCCATGGCAGGAGCGCCGGTTCGCGCAAAGTCACTGCGTTTGACTCCGCTGCAAATCGGCACGCGCATTCGCAGCACCGATTCGCTGCAAGAAGGCCGCTCCACGTTCTATACGGAAATTCTGCACATCCGCCGCGTCTTCGATCTGGCGGTCAGCGCAGGCGCGCCGCCGCTGCTGTTCCTGTTCGACGAACTCCTCGAAGGCACCAACTCCAAAGATCGCCGCATCGGCGCGGAAAGCCTGTTGCGTGCGCTGCTGAGGCATCACGCCATCGGCATCGTCACCACCCACGACCTCGCCTTGACGGAAATCACCGCGGCGCTCGGCAACGTCCTGCGCAACATGCATTTCGAGGATCAAGTCGAGGACGGCAAGATGCACTTCGACTACAAGCTGCGCGACGGCGTAGTAACGAAAAGCAACGCGCTAGAGTTGATGCGCCTGATCGGCCTGGAGACGTGAGCCGTTGTAGCGGCCGCCTTCTGAGGCGGGCGCTTTTCCCTTGCCCTGACGAAGGAAGGGAGCTTCGAAGGGAACGGGCGCTTTCCTAGATCAACTAGGCTCTACACGTTCCGCCGGTCCGCCGCGCGAACCACGCACAAACCCCGCCGGTCCTCGGCGCGCGTCCGCTGGCGGCTTCGCTTCATCGACCCCTGGGGCCGCTTGGGATTCAGCTCCTCGCGCAACCAATGAAAAAGGGCGTAGATCAGGAAGACACAGCCCAGCAAAGCAAACATCGATAAAATCAGTGTCGCCATATGATTATGGACCGGCGCAATATTGCGGGACACCGGCTTAGGAAGTCCTGAAGCGCCCGTAAGAAAATTGTTAGAGCCAGCGCGTGCAGAGCGCCCGCCGCAAACCAAAATGCGATCCTCAACTCCATTCCAACTGTCCCCAAGACGCCGCTCCGCGTTCTGCGCCGCGCTCTGCGCCATCGCACTTGCCCCATGGGCGCACGCCGGTCTCGCCTCCGACCTGTGGCACAGCCATTTCTGGCTGTGCGCCCCCGACCGAGAGGCCACGGCTTTCGTTTACCTAGAGGAACGAAGGGCCGTGCCGGAAAGCGACTCAGCCTCAAGGGCTTTAGCCCCCGAAGGCGCTCAGGCCAAACCGACCAAGCACCCCCCGCGCCCCGCCCCCACCGCAACCAAATTCAACTGCGGCCAAGGCGTCGAGCTCCGCCTAAGCTCCCCAGCCTCCACCCAAGGCAGCTTGCTCCTAGCCGAACTCCGCAGCCCCAAGCCGCTCTCCGATATCCAAGCCACCTGGGACGAAAAACAAATTCCCTTCTGGCACGAAACCTCACCGAAACGTCAAGACGTCCGCCACGCTTTTGTCGGCGTCGATCTCGAAAAGCCCGCCGGCAAGTACGATTTCACCGTTTCCGCACAGCCCGAAGGCGGCGCCCCCGCCAGCTGCACCGCCGCCATCACCGTCAGCGCCGGAAAATTCGCCACAGAACGCCTAAAGGTCGCCCCCAATTTTGTCGAGCCCAACCCCGAACAACTCGCCAAAGCCGAAGAAGACCGCAAAAAGCTGCGCGAACTCTTCGCCACCGTAACGCCCGAAAAATTGTGGACCGGCCTTTTCCGCATCCCCCTCGACGGCGTAACCACCGGCGGCAATTTCGGCCGCCGCCGCGTCCTCAACGGCCAGCCCGGCTCCCCCCACAGCGGCGTCGATTTTCCTTCCCCCACCGGCACCCCGGTCTACGCCGCGCAAGCAGGCCGCGTAGTCCTCGCCGAAGAGCTCTATTTCTCCGGCAACACCGTCCTGATCGATCACGGCCTAGGCGTCTACACTCTCTACGGCCACTTCTCCGAAATCACCGTAAAGCCCGGCGACCTGGTCACCACCACCACCGTGATCGGCAAGGTCGGTGCCACCGGCCGCGTCACCGGCCCCCACCTCCACTGGGGCCTGACCGTAAACCGCGCCCGCGTCAACGCCCTGCAAATCGTGACGATAGGTAAGGAACGCGGTAGTGAGTAGTTGCCGCTGGACAGTAGATTGCCTTGAAAGGGCCGACGCACACTCATCAACCGTCAACGTTTCGAGGAAGAGCATTCTTTCGGAGAGTAGCCCGGTCTATTTTGTCTGCTGCTTACCTTCTTTTCTGATGAGGCTTGAGCCGGATTTCTCCACGCTTTCGTGTTGCGGCATCGAGAAATACCAAGTCCAAGTGTGTTTTGTCGTTCCTAACTCTGCCGGGTGCCCCGTACGCCGGTCTTGCGTGCGGGGTCTTTGACTTTTTCCCTCTTCCGCATTCACTTCCGCCCGCCAGCGCGCCACCGCTTGAAGTCTTTGAGAATCTCCTCTTCAGAAATACCTTCAGCCGTCAGCATCTCCTGCAGCCGCCCAGCCGCTTCCTTTGCACCTCCGCATTCGCGGCCGGTGAAGACGCCTGTCACTTCTGACGCAAGCCACCTTGGGGGGTGCGGGGGTTTTTGACCTACCCCCGCAATAACGGTGAATGTCCACAAGTCGGCCAAACGCTACTTCACCTGCAGTGACTCCAGGTAGCGATTCAGGTTCGCGATCCGCATCTGTACTTCCGTTTCATTCCCGCCGGACAATTGCCGGAACAGCGGGCCCCACACCGGCATTTCCTGATCGCCGTGGGACACCAGCGTCGCCTCGCCGTGCAGTATGCTCGTCACCCTCGCGTCCGGATATTTTCCGTTGTTCCTTTTGGCGAGCGTGGTTAGGTCCGGCGGAATCGCCTTGAGCGCCGCGGCTGCCGGCCCATCCCCTTTGGCGTCCTTTCCATGGCACACTGCACAGTAGCTGGCGTACATTTCTCGGCCCGAGCCCGGTGACGTTGCTCTAGCCGGCTCCTTTTTGAGTTTCGCTTCCTGCGCCACGCAGGAAATCCCAAACACGGCAACGAGCCCCATTGCAACAAGCCCCGGTATGCTGAGTCTGTGAAAGGCATTCATAGCTCTTCTCCTGTCAACCTAAGCGTTCTGTTGAATCCGGGTCTAACATTCGGTAAATCGTGTTCCTAAGTCGCCGGCCGGCGCAGTGACGTGGGTCACGCCTCCCACTGTGATACGACGGCGGGTGGAGCACCCTTAACACGCCACGACGAATTGAGTGCCGCTCTCTTTCCGCGGTTTGCTTGGAGACGCTGCGTTTTTTGACCTTCTCTTGTATCCACCCGGTGCCTCACGTGTCGGCTTTGCGCGTGTCCTCGATTCATTCCATCCCTGGCTGCCTCTTCCCTGTGATCTCTGCGCGCCTATCTCTGTGATCTCTGTGTTAATTCCGTTTTCTTTTTCTCGCATTCATTCGAATGCCAGCCATCCGAGCCGCCTGGAGAGGACTATTCTAAGCTATAGATAAATATACACTTAAGTGGCCCCAAGGCTCCTGAGCGGAACCTCCAGAATACCATAAGGTACAGGATTGACGATCAGTTAACTGTGTGCCACCATCGCCTCATGAAATTCGCGATGTCAAAAGGTCTTCGCCCCATCGTTACCTCATTACATCCTTATTTCATTACTTCTTTCTTCCCGAGGCTCCCATGACTACGAAACGTACAAAAACCAACGATTCCGCTCTCTGCCAATTCCCCTTCGCCGATGGCCGCCTCTGCCGCATGCTCCGCCAGGAAGACCACCCCGCTCTCTGTGCCTTCCACGCCCGCGACGAACGGCAACTCCTCGAGTCCACTCGCCTGGGCGAGGAAATCTCCGCCACCCTCACCGGCAACTTCCTCACCTCCTCCGACGTCAACCACGCCCTCGGCAAGGTCTTCACCGCCGTCGCTCAGGGCCGCCTGCCCCGTCACACGGGCGACACCCTCGCCTATCTCGGCTCACTCATGCTGTACTCCCTCCCCGCCGTCAAAGACGAAACTCAATTCGAGTGCAGCTACGAGACCTGGCAAAAAATGATCCGCAACGCCATTCGCATCTCCAAAGCCGCCTGGCCCGGCCTTCACTCTCCCGTCACTCCCGAGAACGCCGTCTCCATGCTCGCCCCCAGCGGCCGCTGCGCGACGACTCCTCCCGCTTGCCACGAGGAACGAACCGAGGGCACCGCAGGCAGCCCATCCGCCCCTGCGTCCGGCGACCCGAAAAACAACTGACGCCCATGCTTTCTCACTGCCCACGATCCACCACCCGCCGAGTCAACGTGCAAACGTTCCAACGTTCAAACGTGCTAACCTCTTTAGAATCCGCACTTCCGCGAGGACCAGTCCGTAACCCTTTTAGAATCCGCACTTCCAGAAACGCCCAAATCTGTGTCAAAACAAACGACTTTAACCCCTTTAGAATCCGCACTTGCGAAACATTGGCGCTAGCGTTGAAAACAAAGGCCTTTAAGTCGTCCAGAATCCGCACTTACGCGACATCTCGACTTAAGTCCTTTGGAATCCGCACTTCCAAAAAAGGTGGGGGGAGGGGGGTGAACGGTAGCGCCGCGGCATCTTCGATCGATGGAGTTTCCTAGCCTACAATGACGACTCTCGACCGCAGACACGGTTCCCTTGTAGTGGCCGCCTTCTGAGGCGGGCGCTTCACCCCAGGAAGCCTTGCTGTCGAGCTTGTGGTCGCCACGCCTGGTCAGCGCTGCGGCGGCGGGGATTCGATGGGACGCAGGAGGTCGAGGAGTCTGGGGGCGGCGATGTGCCGGTAGTCGGTGGACAGCAGGCCGTAGGTCTCGACCGTATCGTACGTGCGGCCTTCGCCGGAGGATTGCGTGCCGTTCAGGGGCCAGTAGCTCCAGCTGAGACTGTTTTCGCCGAGATATTGCACGAACCAGCGAAACCATTGGCTGTTGGCGCCGCAGTCGAGCGTTTGGCAGGTGCCGAATTCGCCGACCCACAGCGGGACGCCCGGTTCGATGTGCAGGAGATAGCCGGCGCGCGCGTCATAGACTTGTTTGAGCTCATCGTAGCTTTGGAAGGTGTGATTGGGAGAGGCGTAGGCGTGCGGGGAGTATACGAGTCGATCGGGAACCTTGAGGACGACGGGCAGCTTGTCGAAACCGGTGAAGTCGGTGGAGTACTGCGGGCCTTCGACGAAGACGAGCAGACGGGAATTGGCGGCGAGGACGGCATTGCCGCCGCGCTCGGCCGCGGCGTGCCAGTCGAGGTCCGGATCGGAGCCGCCCCATTGCGCGCCGTTGCGAAGCTCGTTGCGAAGGTCGGCGCCGATCACCCAACGCTGATGCTTGTAGCGGCGGACGATGGTTTGCCAGTCGGCAAGCCACTTTTCCTCGGAATAGTCGGCGTTGTACCACAGGCCGTTTCCGTCTTTTTCGTTGCAGCACCAGTCGGCGCGGCTGACGTGATTGTCCAGGATGACCAGGATATGCGCGCGGGCCAGGGCGGCGATGACGGCGTCCAGCACCTCGAGGGCGTGCTTGCCGCGGAAGCGGGGGTTGGCCCTGACGGCGTAATCGGCGACGGCGGGATTGCGCTCGAGGGTCTCGTTGGCCCACGGGAGGCGGACGGAGTTGACGCCGAGGGCGCGAATCTGGCCGATGATGACGTCGAGCGGGGCGTGGTCGAGGCCGCCGGCGACGTATTCTTTCTCGTCGAAGCCGTACCAGTTGACGGAGGCTAGGCGGACCGGATGGCCGGCGTCGTCGAGGATTTGGTGGCCGCTGGTGTGGAGCGGCGGCCGAATCTCCTGCTGGGCAAGGGTGCTGAGCGGCGCCGCGAGCAGCATGCAGGCCAGCCAGAAAAGCGCGGCGGTGCGACTGGTCATCAAAATGGAAGACTCCTTCGCGACACGAGAGTTCCGGCCGGCCCCAAGTTTCTATCACGTTTTGTGAAAACCGGAGAGTGCGCGGGAATTTTCCACAGCTGGCACAGATTTCTGCCGATTTTTTCGGTGTTTTTCCACAACAAAGTTTCAAATGCTCTTGCGCGGCCTTGATCGAGAGACTAATTTGTGGGTGAGCGTACAAAAAAAGCGTGGCTCCGCAATTACAACCGCTGACATCCCCGTCGAGGAGACTTAGCAGCAGAGTCGAAGCGTCGCGCGGCGTGTGGGTGTACTGGCGCTGCGATGGGCGCGATGATATTGCGCCGGTGCGCGACGTGAGTGTGGGCGGAGTGTTTATCGAAACGCCCAAATCCCGCGATGTGGGAGTAATCACCAACCTCCATTTCCTGTGCCAGGACGGCCAAATCCGGGCGGACGCGACCGTCCGCCATGCCGACACGGGCCGAGGGCTGGGGTTGAAATTTACGGCCGTTCTAGACGAGGACCGGCCGCATTTGCTGGCGCTGATGAACAGGCTTCGGTCCTTGACCTAAGTGCGAGAGGTGTCGACGGTTAAGTGAAGGACTAACAGGCTTCTCCCCCGCGCGGCCCCTACCTGGCCCATTTTCGGCTGGTCGCCGCTAAGTTCTTGATGGCGCCGGCTAAGGAGAAACAGTCCCTGATGGCAGGCGGGCGGCGTGCGTACCGACGGCCCATTACGAAGGGACAGTACGGGCGTACTGTTTTCACCACGGCCAATGTGGTACCGACATGCCATTGCGCTGTTTTGAGGGCACGGGCAGAATTGCGGCTGTGTGGACTTGGTTTGTACTGGTTTTCTCCAGCGCGTCCTGGGTCCAATTCGGCGTCCTGCTCAAGCGCCTGATGTCATAGGAGCCCGCCAAAATAGGGGTTCCCGGCGATCGGCGATAAACGGCCCCGTTCGGATTCGGTTGGAAGCGGTTCACGTCATTCGCAGTTTGAACGAGAGGTAGTGTCCCCATGGCGATTCTTCATTTCCGGTGCAAAGAACGGCGTCGTACAGTCCGAGTGATGCTGACGGTGCCGCTGAAGGTTCGCGGGCAGAGCGTAGAAGGACACACGTTCTCGGTGGAGACGCGCTCGCACACGGTGAGCCTGCATGGGGCGTCGATTGAGCTGGAAGCGGGAGTCGTCCTGGGCGATATTCTGCAGTTGGAGAACGAGAGGACGCGGGAAACGGTCGAGGGAAAAGTGGTGACCATCCGGCACTCCCGCGATGGCAAGACCTACGTTGGGGTCGAATTTACGAGCCGGGATGTGAATTTCTGGCACATGTCGTTCCCGGTGCCCGGAGCCAAGCCGCTGCGCCGGCTGGTGACTGAGAAAGTCGGGGCGTTAAGCTAGGGCATCGTTCCCGAATCGTATTGCAAGATCTCACCGTCGGCGGCGGGCCCTTCGAGGCTCCCTTCCTTCGTCAGGGCAAGCAGGGTAAACAACCCCGCCCTACAGAATTCCTACATTTCGCGTTCTGCGAAACATTCCTCTGATTCTGGCACTATGATCTGAGAGTGGGGACGCCTCCAAAACTCGTTGGCCCAAAACTCATTGGTCTGATATCGGACACACATGGATTGCTGCGTGAAGAAGCGGTGCAGGCGCTACGCGGCTCGGAGCTGATCCTCCACGCGGGCGACGTGGGAGCGGCTGAAATCCTGGATGCCTTGCGGGCACTGGCGCCGGTGGTGGCGGTGCGTGGAAACGTCGACAAGGGTGACTGGGCGCGGAGGCTGCCGGCGACGGCAGTGGCAGAAACGGGGAACGCCAAGATTTACATGCTGCACGACGTCCACGAGTTGGACCTCGATCCGGTTGCGACGGGCTTCCAGGCGGTGGTGAGCGGGCACTCTCATAAATTTGGGCGAAGCGAGCGCTCCGGCGTGCTGTACATCAATCCGGGGAGCGCGGGGCCGCGGCGATTTCAGTTGCCGGTGACGATTGCGCGGCTCGACGTGGGAACCACGCCGTGGAAGGTGGAATTTGTGGATTTGGGAAAGTTGAGCTGAGGCGGGAATTGTGGGGCCGGATTGCAGAGAAGCGTTGGCCAGTAGACCGGTTTCCGGAGAGCTCTTTTATTTTTCACCGCAGCAAAACAGCGTCGTTAGCGTGAGTGTGCAAAAGAAGGGCCCGGAAATCTCCCTGGGCCATCCCCACGTCCTGTTTCCCATTCAGAACGCAGCAATTTTCGGCTTCATATTCGCGGTCACTTCCGATGGCCAGCGGTTCCTGGTTTCCGAAATGAATGCAGCGACCAGCAACGCACCGTTGACCCTGGTGATGAGCTGGGACGCAGACCTGAAGAAGAAATGAGACTGGGGGCAGCGGCAAACCAGGGACTCACGAATGCGCAAGCTGAGCTTCGTACGTTGAGCCCGCCCGGATAATCGGAAACGGATGCCCCCAAAGCGCGCTAGGTGTTTGCGCGAAGGACGTGCCTGTAGTTTCCAGCTTCAAGAATCTTTTCAACTCCCGACTAGTCGGATTACCGGAGATCTGAAGTGGCAGTTCAGTTTTCCGCGTTTACTAGGAGTTTGCCAGACTGCCTTCAACATTCTCTGGCAGAATTGGGTAATCAAACGAATGGCTTCTCCGAGGCAAAGGCAGCGTCGATGTCTCAATTCTTTCGACCGGAACGCCGACCGCTTAGCAAGCAAGAACGAGTTTTGCTCGAATGGCTGATAGCCAACGGCATTCCGGACGCTCAGCAGTACGCCTCGCAAATAGCAGACGTCGTTGTTGTTGGCGGATGTACGTGTGGCTGTCCTACGATAGATTTGGCTGTAGGAGAAAGCGAACAGCGCAAAACTGGGCCATCGCACCTCTTGGCGGATTTTGAAGGGAAAACTCCTGAGGGTATCGAGGTGGGTGTAATACTTCACGCACGAGACGGCAAGATTTCAGAACTCGAGGTCTACGCAATACCCAATATGACGGGTCCATTCAATCTTCCAAGCATCGAGTCTCTAAGATAATTCTGAAAATTACCAACTCCTGGTAAGTCGCGTTACCGGAAACTTGCGGTACCAGGGCTTCACATCTCCGGTAACCGCGTTTATCAAAATTTTGCCTTCTGTGCCTGCAGGATTAAGGATTTTCGTAGAACGTCTACGTCTCCACCGGCTCTCTCGGAGAACTCAACCACGAGTGGCGGCACTCGACCGCGCCCGCGAAAAACTTTCCACGAAATAGCAAGCTCGGCTAGACTCAGGGGCACGAGTTTCAAATCCGCGCTCCCTGGGCAGGCAAATCGGAAGTCGTACTTGGAGTGGAGCGGGGAGAGGCGTTAGCGATGAAACGAAACTGGAACTGGGCAGTGTGGGCCGGCGCGTCGCTGGTTTTCCTGGGAGTGATTAGCTATCCGCTGTTTTTCGTTCGTTTCCCGGCGCTTCGCGATTTTCCGTGGGCGAACCTGCCCATGATCGCGCTCGGGTTGGTGTTGATCGCCTTGGGCCTTGTGCGCGCGTTCCGGCACGCGGACCTGTTTCGCGGGAAAATTTTCGGCAGTGTCCTCGCGGTGCTAGCGTTGGCACTCAGCGGATTTTTTCTCTACGGCATTTTTATCGGCGCGCGGCATGTGCTGCCCGCTTCGCACGGCGCGCCGCAGGTGGGCCAGATGGCGCCAGATTTCACGCTGCCGGATTCGCAGAACCACCCAGTGAGTTTGACGGGTGCGTTGAATTCTCCGTTCACTCCAGAGAGTACAACCCGCGCCGCAACGAGCGCGGCCAAGGCCGCCGGCGTGATTTTGATTTTCTACCGTGGATATTGGTGACCGTTCTGCAACTCCGAGTTACGGAGTTTCGAGCAGGCGCTGCCGGAATTCGATGCAAGGAAAATTCGAGTGATGGCCATCAGTGTGGATTCTCCCGAGGATTCCGAAAACCTGCGCCGGTCGCAGGGCTACACGTTTCCGATTCTTTCGGATGCACAGGAGGACGTAATTCGCAGGTGGGATCTGGTGCACCTGCACGGCCGGCGCGACGGGGCAGACATCTCGCGACCAGCGGAATTCCTTATCGACCCGTCGGGGAAGGTGCGCTGGGTGAATCTTACGGAAAATTTCGTGGTCCGCGCCCGGCCAGAAGAGGCGCTCGCAGCGTTTGACGCGATGAATAAATCATCGCGGTCCGGACAATAGTGAGTCTAGGCTTCTATTCTCAAATTCCAGAGTGCGATGTGCGTGCCCGGTCAACTCCCGATAAGTTTGAATGTATGGGTCGAAGGAGGAGCGCTTGGTGTACAAAAGCTGAACTCAGCTGCACGCTGATTCAGAACACCAAGGAGGCTCCCCCATGGAACCTATGTATTACATCGGACTGGATGTTCACAAGCGGAAGATCAGCTACTGCGTGAAGGACAGCGGTGGCAAGGTCTACGCCGAAGGATCGCTTCCCGCCACACGCATGGACCTGGACCACTGGATGAAAACGCTGCCACAGCCGTGGAGCGCGGCGATGGAAGCGACCATGTTCACCGGCTGGATCTACGATCATCTCCAACCACATGCTGGCGTGTTGAAGGTGGCGCATCCGCTGATGCTGCGCGCCATCGCGGCCGCGAAAAAGAAGAACGATCGCATCGATGCGAGCAAGATTTGCGACTGCTTGCGATGTGATTTTCTGCCGGAGTGCTACATGGCCTCGACCGCGATTCGCGAGCGGCGACGAACGCTGCGGTACCGCAACCTGCTGGTACGGCAGATGGTGCAGATGAAAATCAAGATCAGCATGCTGCTGATGGAGGCGGGGGTGAGCTACAACAAGCAGCGGTTGCACAAAGCCGGCTACTTCCGCGAACTGCTGGCGACGAATCCCAATATCGATGAAGGGCTGCGTTCGCTGCTGCGACTGTGCCGCGAGACGGTGGTGCGTCTGCAGAAAACCGAGAGTGCCTTGGTGCGCTCGCTCCAAAGTGATTCGTTGCTGATCGATCGTGTGGAACGATTGATGACCATTCCCGCCGTGGGCCCGATCACCGCGTTGACCTGGGCGCTCGAAGTGGGAGACCCGCAGCGTTTTTCCTCGATCAAGAAAGCCATCAGCTACTGTGGGCTGTGTGGGGCCGAGAAGAGTTCCGGCAACACGGTGCAGCGCACGCCGCTGTCCAAACAACGCAACAAGCATTTACAGACGACCTTGATCGAGGCGGCGAAGATGGCGCCGCGAAACAGCCCGGAGCTGGCCATGCTCTACGACCAGGAAAAGCAGAAGGGCAATGCCAATCGCGCCACACTAGCGGTGGCGCGAAAGTTGGTTGCCTATCTCATGGCCGTCGACCGCGGGCAGCGGAATTTTCAGGTAGTGGAGACGAGTAGTGGCATGGCTGCGTAGAACGTGGCGGTGAACAAGGAGGATTTCTTCGACGCGTGGCCTGCCAGGTCTCGCCGTTAAACCGACTGGGCCAAGGAGCGCAAACTCCCGATGCCCCCGTTGATTAGTTTCGAGACTGGCAGGAGAACACAAACTCAATCTTCTGAGCAGCCTTACAAGGCTGAGACAGCAAATGGAAGTCTGGTTCTATCTGAACTAGGAACCGCGGCCGAGAGGCCAACACACGCGGCGAAGAATCAGAAAGGATTTACACCCGCGCTCCTCCGCAGCGCGTCGGGAGAGCTTTTGCCCTCTTGACAAATACCTATCATGGAAGTCGGGTAACCGGACATGTGAAGTACCAGGACTTCATTTATTCGGTCTCAGCGTCAATCTCTATTTCTACGGGACACGAAGCGTAAGGCGATGTTGCCTCCAGCCGTCACTATCAGAGACGAAAGCTGCTAGGAGGAAAAAAACCATGAAACTGCACTCCGTCGTAAGAATTGGCTTGCTCTCCTTGCTGTTGGTGGGGGCTTTCATCGCGGGTCAACACTATCCGCGCACCGCGGCTGCGCAAAGCCCCCAGAAGTGGGAATACCAGATCGTCGGTTGTGGCGTCGGCTGCTCCGGTCAGGTCGCCCAGATCGACAAGCTAGGCGACGAGGGTTGGGAGGTAGTCACGCTGAACGCAAGTAATCGAGTTCTTCTAAAACGCTCCAAGTAGGGATACCAAGGTTCTTCACCATCCCTGACAGGCTTATCTGGCTACGATCTTTTTCGTCCGAACGAAACACCGTGGCTGCCTGTATTCCAGTCTTCCGACTGTGTTAGGTCCCGATAAGTCGCGAAACCGGACATGTTCGTTCCAGTAGCCACCGGTAACCGCGTTACTCAGGACCTTGGACCAAAATCATTCGTACCTATGTCAGAAATCGATATACTTCTTTGCGAAGGTACATAAGCCCGTGTTCATCGTCAGGATCGTGCTTTTTCTTTTGCCTTGCTCACTGCTTTGGGCCGCGTGGCGTCGTTACATCCGAAGCACAGTCGAGACACCAATGACTAGTTGTTACTTTGCTGGAGCATTTCCGGCGCATATTCGAGCCAGGTCCACTGGCTCCTCTCGCGAGGCAACCGCAATCGGAAGTTCCATCGAATTGCGAACTCAGTGTTGTCACCCGTGAAACACCTTCATCTTGCCCTCGCCGTTCTCCTCTTGTTGCTGATGGCCGTGCTGGCCGGAGGCGCCGCCCTCCGCGAGTCCATCGCCGTGGATGAGGTTGCCCATATCGGCGCCGGCGTCAGCTACCTTCAAAAGCTCGACATGCGCCTGAACGAGGAGCATCCGCCTCTCGCCAAAATCCTCGCCGCTCTTCCTCTCGTTCTTCGCGGTATTCGCACCGACTACTCGGACTTTTCCTGGAACTTCAGCTCGCCCTGGTTCAACAGTTTTCTCGGGGAATGGGCCTGGGGCAACTCCGTCGCTCTGAAATGGAATGATCCTGCTACCACGCTTCTCTGGGCGCGCGCTCCGATGCTTCTCCTCACTCTCGCTCTGGGCCTGTACGTCTACATTTTTGCTTCCCGGTTGGGCAACAACTGGGGTGGTCTGCTCTGTCTGGCCGCTTTTGTCACCACCCCTGCCTTCCTCGTCTTCGGTCCGCTCGTGCTCACGGACATTGCTGTCACTTTCTTCTCACTACTCACTCTTTGGAGCTTCGCGTCTCTATGGCGCTGGCCCAGTCGCCGCGCAATGCTGACCTTCGGTCTCCTTCTCGGGGCAGCGCTGCTCTCGAAATTCTCCGCGGGCCTTCTATTGATCACCTTCTTCGCCTATCGCCTCAGCCTACGCGGGCTGCCTCTCTCTCAACAGCCCACCGACAAGCTCGAACTCCGCCAGTGGCGCCGCCTGCGCGGGCGATATCTTTGGATGGGAATTCTCCTGGCCTCACTCACGGTCTACGTTTTCTATTTCCTTTTCACCTGGCACCAGCCCTCGGATTCGCTGGAAATCCTCGGCCACGGGCCCGCCTCTCTGTTTCTGCGCCGCATCCTCATGTCGCCATGGATTTACCTGCGTGGCCTCGGCATCTTCGCTCTCACCTCCCCGCGGGCCACTTTTATTCTTGGCCACAACTATCCCCGCGGTGTCTGGTTCTACTTTCCCGTGCTTTTCCTGTTGAAGTCGACCCTGGCCTTCTTGCTTATGCTCGTCCTCGCCCCGCTCGTTGCTCTCTTTGCTCGGACCAGACTGAAATCCATCCCGCTCATCCCATCCGAAATGTCATTCCACTGGCGCGCTTTGTGGGTCTCCCTGCTCGTGTTCACCGCCGCCAGCATGCTCAGCCCGATGACCATCAGCATTCGCCATTTTACTGTTCCTATCGTGCTGCTCATTCTTTTGTTGGCCCCGGTGCCTCGCGCCCTCGCTCTGCTTCTCGAAAACGGATGGCCCGCCGCGCGTCTGGCGTTGGCAGCTTACGCCTTGCTCGCTCTGGCTTCCCAGGCGACCATGCTGCGCGCGTACCCGCACTTCTTCCCCTTCATCAACAGTCTCAGTTTCGGCCACCCCGCCTACGCACTGATCAACGATTCCAACCTTGATTGGAATCAGTCTCTGCCGGAAGCCGCCGAGTTCGCCCAAAAACGTGGTTTGCACCACGTCCTACTCGACGAGTACGGATTCATCGAACCCACCGTGTACGTCCCGCAAGCCCAATTCTGGAATTGTCAGCTCCCTGCGCCCTCCGACGCCGGCCAGTGGGCCATCGTCTCCGCCAGCATGATCGAAGACGGCCACAACTGCCTCTGGCTTCTGAATTTTCCTCAAGTCGCCTTGGCCGGGGGCAGCATGTACGCCTTTCTGCTCCCCAGCGTGATTCCTCAGGTCGGCGATCCCTCTGGTCCCCCGCCTCCCGAAGCACAACGCAATTTTGGCGGCTTTCCCGGCCCGGATAGCCGGCTGATTTTCTTGAATTGCCTGCGCGATCCGGCGCAGCTTCAGCCCACCATGGACAATGCTCGCGCGCAATTTGAAGCCGAAATGGCCAAACGGAAGGCCCAACGCAGGAAGCGCTGAGGGCTCACTCGGGCACCTCGCCTTCCAGCGAGACGAGAACAGTAATCTATTTAGGGAAGCGTGCGTCACGAGGCAGTCATACGCCGATTTGCATCTTGCTTCTGCGGATTCCTCACTGCTCTTAGAATTAGGGCACAAAATCAGCTCAAGCGGAATCAAGGTTTACAATTCCGGCCGCCTTATTTGAAAGTCTAATACTACTGTGTTATAAATAATCACAAGCGCCTTCGGTAACAAAACGGGCAGGAGGGGAGTTGCTCGATAAGATGTCTGGCAATCTGAATTCGTAGGGTCGCGATGGAATGGGGATTGTGACGCTCAACACGCACGCGGCGAGCCGCGGGGGTGGAACTCAGGCGGAAGTTTCGTGGCGCGTAAGTCCAGTCGACCGGCGCTTGCGGAGGGGGAAAAACGACTTCTTTCCGCGATGAGGAAGCCATAAGCAGCGATGCATAACGTGGCGTGATGGTGAAAACCTCGCCAGCCCCGACCTTCGTAATGTCCCAGTCCCAACTCTTGCTTCAGCTCTTGGTAGTCGCGTTCGATAATCCAACGGTGTTTCGCTCGTTTCACCAACTCTCTCAGTGTGGTACGGGCCGGGAGAGTAGAAAGCCAGTACTTGGTCGGTTCGCTCTCTCGCTCCGGCCATTCGATCAACAACCATTCTTCGTCACGAGGTTCGCTTCGCCAATAGTCCCGATGAGCAGGTCGCACTCGCAGTGCCGCAAAACGGGAGCGCAATTTCTGCTTCGTCCCCTGACGCCAGGAGACCGCTCTCCAATCCTTGGCCGGCAAGGAAAGAGCCACTTGTTGGACAGAAACCGGTTGATGTTTTCTATCCCGTCGCAACAACTTCGGTGGGCGCCCCAGCCCGCTTCCTAGTTTTGCCGGGAGTGGAGTTTCTCCAGGTCGCCAAACCGTTGTGTGCCCGCGCACGCCAACAACATACGGTAGGCCCAATTCGCTGAGCTGTTCCCGAAACTTAGTTTCATCGCCATACGCTGCATCGGCCAACACCGGCGCCGCGGTAACTCCATCTGCCAGCGCTTGGCGAATCTGTCCGAGGGCAATCACCGGCTTGGTTGCAAACGAGATCTGTTCCGGAACACCAGCCTTCTTGCGACGCTTCTGGTCCTGGGCCCAGATTTCCGGTAAATACAAACGATACGCGATGGGCAAGCTGGCGTGCTCGGTGGCCATCGACAGGCTTACCGCCACACGACAATTTTCCTGCTTCCCTAACTGTCCGCAGTATTGGTGCGTCACCCCGACGGAGTGCGTTCCTTTCTTGGGGAAGCCGGTGTCGTCCACAATCCAAGCTATCACCGGTCCGTTGCGCTTGATGGCGGGTAGGACTGAGTGGCGCACCTGCTCGAGCAAAGCTTCGTCACTCCACGGAGCATCCGCTACCAAATGATGGAGAGATTGATGCGTCTGCCGCACATTGTCCGGAGCCAGCCGCGCCGCCATCGGTTCGACGCTCTTGCGTTCCCCGGGCAGAAGCAGACCCTTACAATACGATTTCAGCGGTTCCACGCGATCGGCGTGCTCTGCGGCTTGCGCCAGGCTATCGAGATAGGCCGCGAAGCGTTGCTGTTGTGCGCCTGGCGCCGAAGTAGTGGCGCTCATGCCGACAGAGTGTAGGGAGAACGGGTGCAATCGCTACTAACTTTTGCAGGAAATGTGCCTTATTTTATAACACAGTAGTACTAACTGCCTGTTGAGAAATCGCCTTATCGTCAGTAATCGACCGTGGCAGCAGTAGATTAGCTCCCGATTAGTCGGGTTACCGGAAACTTGCGGTACCAGGACTTCACTTTTCCGGTTAGCGCGTTAACCAGGACCTTGACATTCGTCCCGATCCAGCGCGGAAATGTACTTGACCTTGGAACAAGTTCCAACCCTTAGGCTTCTAGCGTGAGTTCCGTTTCCAAAACTCGGCGTCTTTACTGCGGCGACTTGGCCCGCCTCTGCGGAGTAAGTGCGGACACCGTCCGTTTCTATGAGCGGCGGCGCCTTCTGCCACCAGCGGCGCGAACGTCAGCTGGATACCGTATATTTCCGCCGGACAGTTTGGCTCGGATGCGCACGATAAGAGCCGGACTGTCTATGGGGTTCTCGGTCGGCGAACTGGCTGACATTTTCCGCGAGCGAAATGCCGGGGGTGCTCCTTGCCACCGAGTTCGGAAGCTGGCCGCTGAAAAGTTGGCTCTTCTCGAAGCCAAACTGCGCGATTTGCAGAATTGGCGTCGAGAATTACGTTCAACGCTGAAGGCGTGGGACCGTCGGCTGTCGAAGACTCCTCGCGGTAAAAAGGCTCGATTACTGGAAACACTCGCTCACCCGAAGAGCCGGACACGATTTCCTTCTCGCGACATTCGCAAACGGGAGGCACCATGAAACTGATTCTTTTACTGGCGTTAAGCATTGCTTTCCAGTCGGCCCAGAGTCCGAAGCCGGAGGAGTGTCCGATGCACGCCGCCCATACTCAGATGAACGAGCGGGGCGAGAAAGGCATGGGCTTTTCGCAGACTGCCACCACACACCATTTCTATCTAAACGAATCGGGAGGAATCATTCAGGTTGAGGCAAACGACTCCACTGACTCGGCTAATCGGGATGACATCAGAATGCACTTGAGACACATCGCTCACGCGTTTCAAATCGGGGACTTCGATATTCCTATGTTCGTCCACGATACGGTTCCGCCGGGCGTTCCTGAGATGAAACGGTTGCAGAAGCACATCCGCTATGTCTTCGAGGAAACACCGAATGGAGGTCGCGTCGTCGTTTCGTCGGCAAATGCGAAGGCACTCGCGGCAATCCATCGCTTTTTGCAGTTCCAGATTGAGGAGCACCAGACAGGCGACGCAACGGCAGTTCATTGAACTTCTTCAAATCCTGGTAAGCCGCGTAACCGGACATTGAAGCCACTTCTCCGGCAAGCAGCTAAGCGGGCATACTCGCGTGACGAATGTCATTTTCGAGTCCACGCGGTTACCGAAATAATTCGGCCCCCATTCTCGCGAGAGTCGGGGGCATTTGTTTTAGAAATCTGTGTCGGGCTGTGCGGATCGGGAGCCAGGCGATGACAAAGTTGAATCGGGACTATTGTCCGTTTCCGATTTTGACGGCTACTTGATAGCGGCGGTAGTTCGAATAGTGGTGCAGGTTGCGGTACTTTTCGTTGGCGATCTCGATGAAAACATCCACATCGTCGGGCAGCCAGAGAGCAGTTGGGGTGTTCTGAAGTTGCACCGGGCCAAA
The DNA here is from genome assembly GCA_963735525.1 of uncultured Acidobacteriota bacterium. Lineage (GTDB taxonomy): Bacteria > Acidobacteriota > Terriglobia > Acidiferrales > UBA7541 > Acidiferrum. The sequence continues at coordinate 268,995 of CAVTLQ010000013.1, forward strand.
CTTCACGTCTGTTGTCGCCTGGTCCAATCGAAGCTCCTTGTTCGGCGCAAGAAGGTCGCTACGCATTCGAAGGATTTGGAAACTGTTTTTGTCGATCCACAAAATTCCTTGCGTCAAAAGGTCCACATCGTTTCCGCCCGTTCCCCTCATGACTGTTTTAAACGTAGCTTCATCGGGTCGTTGCGCAAATGCCAGGACGAACGCGTCTCTCATTCCCACTTTCTGGTCACCAAGGTAGCGAAAATTCGACTGCGATTGCGTGACCGTGGAAAAACTTATGCAGCTTAGCGCGTAGCCTGCTGTAACGAGATAGCCTTTCTCCAAGCCGATCGCTCCCAGACGCTTTCCATTCTTGTCCATCCGATATTCGGCGTTTGCTCCCCATTCGTAGCCGTGGTGAAGAATCAAGTAATCGTCCTGCACGCGCTCCTTCGCTTTGATTTCACCGTTTGCGGTCAATTTCTCCTGGGTCACGTCTTCGTTTGCGATCAGATCGCCGATGTTGTGGATGAAGTCATCGACGCTATGGCCTGTCCTTTCCAGAATCATCGGCAATTGCTTCTGATCTTCTACAGGCTGGACGCCTTTCAAAGCTGGAATTCTCTTGATGAGCTGTTGGAGCGGGATATCAACGTAGGTTGGCGCTCGCGTAGAGGAATTTTGAGGAATCGCATCCGTTACGTCGCGATCGTCGATCGCTGGGTCCTGTGAGGCTGCGCCATTTGTCTCACCGAGTTTTTTTGCCTCAGCCGCAAATCTCGGTCCTGGCCACGGTTGCGAGTAAAACCCTTTGGGAGCGCGCACCGTCAGTCCCGGCTTCGAGAGCTGTACTTTCAGTTGGTGGTAATGGTTCGGCTCATCGGTGATCACGGGATCGAAGGAGAGTTCGTAAAAAGGCGAAGTGTCGGCGAGGCATTCTCGAAGACTGGAGGCAAGGTCATTGCCCGGGTAAAGCGCCAAGCCGCCGCTTCGGAGGGCGAGTGCCTCCAGTCCGAGATCATCCCAGCGGACCTCACTTGGCGAACGGACTCCTGCGACATCAGCATCGCTGTGGGACGGCCTCAGATGCATCGTGCCATTGGTGAATCCTGAATCCAAATCACCGAGGGCACCGAGGGCCGGAGGCTCGATGCTGTAGACGGTGATCCGTCCCTCGCGGAGCTGCTTCGCGAGTTGAACGATATTTCCGAACATTTGCAGTCGAACTTGCTGGACTTGTTTTTCACTCGCCCTGTCCTCAAAGTCCGGGCGGAGGACGGGTGGCCAGCCGGGGGATACCCAAAGGATGATCTTGCGCCCGGGCTTGTCGCGGTAGAGTGCCACAAGCTCCGCAAATGCCTGAAAGGCTGCGAACTGATTCTCTCGTCCAGGCGGGCCCGCAATGTCTCCGTTGTGCCGCATCGCGGTGGCATGTTTGAGCGAAGCGCCGATGGCTTTGCCGTCGCGTGACGGGCCTGCTCCAAACTCGAGCCCCTTGGCCGTCACGAAGTCGACTGTGGTCGGATAAGCGAGCTCGCCTCCATCCGCGTTCAGGAATCGCTTGATATCCTCTAGAAGCTGTTGCATAACCAGAGACAAGTGTTTGAAAGAAGGGTGATTGAGTTTTCCGGAATGAGCGATAAGGAGAGTCAGCAGCGCCGAAGGAGGGCCGATGGCCCGATCGGGTCCGTTGCTGACCGAAGCGCAGTGGCAGAAGATCGCGCCTTTGCTGCCGAAACCGCGCAAGAATCGCAAGGGTGGCCGCCCGTGGATCGAGAACCGTCGGGTGCTGGAAGGGATTCTCTGGATTCTGCGGAGTGGCGCAAGATGGCAGGACTTGCCGGAGAAATATCCGCATCCTTCGACCTGCTGGCGACGGTTGCGGGATTGGGAGGAGCAGGGCGTTTGGCTGAAAGTCTGGCGGGCGTTTCTGAGCGAGTTGAACGAACGCCAGCAATTGAAGTGGAGCGAATCGTTTTTGGATGGGAGTTTTGCTCCCGCGAAAAAAGGGGCTGCGGAGTCGGAAAAACCAAGCGGGGCAAGGGGACGAAGTGGATGGTGGTGGTCGACGGCGCGGGTGTTCCTCTGGGAGACTACCTTCACTCTGCATCCCCGGCGGAAGTCCGGCTCGCGGAAACGACGCTCGCGGCGATCCGGGTAGGGCGGCGTCATCACCCCGGCCGGCCAAGGCAGAAGCCGGTGCGGGTGATCGCTGACAAAGCCTACGACAGCGATCCACTGCGAAAACGGTTGCGGCAGCGCGGCATCGAACTGATCTGCCCGCACAAGAAAAATCGCGTTCGGCCAGCAACGCAGGATGGCCGGGCACTGCGGCGGTACAAGCGGCGTTGGATCGTCGAACGCACCAACGCCTGGCTCGGCAACTTCCGTCGCTTAGTAGTGCGTTACGATCGCTCGCTCACAATCTATCGCGCATTCTTTCATATCGCTTGCTTCATGATCGTCTTACGAAGGGTTGTGCAATAGCTTCTAGTGAAGTTGCCTTCACACGCGAACTTACGCTCAAGGCGTCGAGGACAACAATCAACGCAATTTGAGCATGCCTGCCGTCGATGGCTTCGAAGGACGTGATGGTCTGCGGGACGTTGTTGTCGAAAATCGTGAAGTCCTGCTGCTGAAGATTACTGACGGGAGGCCCGGATGCTGGACTCACGATTGCATCCAGATAGATTCTCTCGCCTGGATGCGCTCCCGAATCGATTTGCTGGGCCGCGATGTGGGGCGCGGACAACAAGGCCACCAGAAGAGAAAGGTTGAGACGCGATTTGAGGATCATGCGCTCCCCCTTCCGGGCAAGATTGGACCGAGCGCCCGCTCACTGCGGTTCGCATCCTTTGAGTCGCCGAGGCGCTACATGGATTCGACGCGATTTAAGCTTGACGCAGGTACGAGTGCTACGATCCACGGCTGTGGCGGATTAAGGATAGCCTGAAAATAGCCCAAGTGCCTGGTTGTCGCGTAATCGGAAACTGATCTCTCCAAAGCGCTCTAGGTGTTTGCGAGCGAGCGAGGCGGTGCTAGACTGCGGGCATGGCCAAGAAGAAGATAGCTAAGAAGCTGAAGAAACAGAAGCGAGTTGCCGCCAAGGTTACGCAGAAAATGAAGGCCGCTGCGAAACAGAAGGCAGCGGCGAAGCGCAAGGGCGCCGTGAAAAAGAAAAAGGCGACCACGAAGGCGGTGGTTCAGGGGAAGAGTCAAAACGTCGAGACGGTGCACCTGAAGCCCAAGGCGTTGGTGGCGCGGGCTGGTGCGGGTGGCGGGGACTTTGACGGGGTTTCGACCGTCGAGGACGCCGATTCGGAGAGCGCGGACGAATTGCTCGAAGAAGGGCAGGCTTTTGAGGCGGGAATCGTAAGCGGGGTGGAAGACGCTTCGAACGCGGACGAGGGTGAAGTGATTACGCATGAAGTGCCGCAAGATGATGTGCCCAATGAATATGATGGGAAGGACCGGCCGTAGGATTTTTGCTTCAATCTCTATCTCTATGCTTGCACTGAATACACCGCAATCCTAGAACCTAGCTCATAAATGCTTCGACGGTCCTACCGATCTCAGGGGTTAAGACCTCTGAACTTGCGGAGGAAAGCGCCCGCCTCAGAAGGCGGCTGCTACAAGGGCAGAGTCAAGATGGCGAGGTGCCCTTCGCGGTGCTCTGGGTAAGAACTCGGCGCCACAACGCGCTTCTAGCGGGATTTTTTCTGTGTTTTTTTGGGCTTCGACTTCTTGGGTCGATTTGCGGCGGGGGCGGTTCGTTTACTGGCGGTCTTTCGCGGCGGGGTGGATTTGGAGAGGGAATCGCGGGTCTTCTTGGGGAGCTTGGCGACGACGAGGTCGTAGGATGCGCGAAGGAGGGTGGTGAGCTCCTCGGGCGGGAGGGCGTCTTTGGTTTCGAGGGCGATCCATTGCGCGCGGGCGAGGTAAGGGGCGGGAATGATGCCGGCGCGTTCGGTCAGATCTGCGAAATTTTCTGGGGAGCATTTGAACGACAGCCAGACTGGATGAACTTCGAGCACGGTGTGGGCGAACATCTTGCCGGCGACCTTGAAGGTCAGGTCGCCTTCCCAGACGACCTGTTCGAACGCGCCGGGGAAGGATAAGCAGAGTTGGCGGACCCAATCGACATTCATCGGCGTAGTTTAGAGCAAGAGTTGGCTGGAGCGGAAAGGAATCTTGCTTGGAGGAACGTTGGATCTAGGTGCTGTCTGCGTAAAGGCGGCGGCCCTTCGAGGCTCCCCTCGTTCCTCGGGGCAAGCAGGGTAAAGTAGCCCTTCGCGCCGCTCCGCGTCGCTCAGGCGTCGCACCTCCAAATATCAGTGCACGGCGGCGGAGAGGGAGTAGATGGGCGGAAGATACTGCGCCAGGACTTGCCAGGAGTCGCCGGCGTCGCGGGAGTAGAACAACGTGCCCGGTGGAGGTGCCGAAGTAAATGCCCGCGGGATCGCGATCGTCGGAGGTCATTGCTTCGCGCAGCACCAGCACGCGGGCGTTGGATTGCGGCAGCCCCTTGGTGAGGAGTTTCCAGGTGCGTCCGCCATCGCGGCTGCGCGCGACGCGCAACTTGCCCTGGGGAACGAAGCGCTGCTCGGCGGAATCGATCGGAACTGTGAAAAGGGTTTGTTCCTCGGCGGCGGGAACGGCCAGGCCAAAACCGAAGCGAGTCGGCAAAGCTCTTCGAGATATCAGTCCATTTTTTATCGCCGAAGTCCGCGCGATAAGTCCCACAGTGATTCTGCTGGTAGAGCGCGCTCGGGCGGAGCGGATGCGCTTTCAGTTTGTGGACGCACTGGCCAACCTCGGGGAATTTGTTGGGAAGAAAATCGGCGCGAACGTTGGCGTTGAAAGGCTCCCAGGTTTGGCCGGAGTCGTTGGAGCGAAACGCTCCCGCCGCGGAGATTCCAACGATGAGGCGCCCCTTGCCCAGGCATTGGATGGAGTGCACCATCATGCCGCCCGCGCCCGGAGTCCACTTGGCGCGCGTCGGATGATTGCAGAGGCCGGACACCATCTGCCAATTTGCGCCGTTGTCGGGGCTGCGAAAGAGCACGCCTGGATCCGCGCCGACGTAGACGACGCCGGGCTCATCGTCGGCTCCCGGGGCAATGTGCCAGATGCGCTTCAGCGTGGTGGCATCGGGAAGGTCTTTCACGGCCAAGCCGTTCTCGGAGAGTTTCCAGGTCTTGCCGCGATCGGTGCTGGCGTGAAGATGAGGGCCGATCCAGGGGTTTCCAGCGGCGGCGTAGTAGCGCCGCGGGTCACGAGGGTCCTGCGCAACGTGATGCACTTCCTCGCCGGCGAAGAAGGGGCCATCCACGGTCCATTTTTTGCGGTCGATGGAGGAAAAAGCAAAGGCGCCTTTGCGGGTGCCCACCCAGATTTTTAGCGACGACTGGCGGCGCATGGAATCCTCCACGACGGGATTGACTTCGCCGCGAAAACGCGACGGAAATCAGCAGTTTATCGCACACCGGGGAGGAATTAGAAACGGGAAAATCGAAAGTCAGTTTGTCGCGGCCCAGGCCATGCCGTCGACGCCGGGAGTTAGATCGATGGAGGGCTGCAGCTGCCAGGAGTTCAGGTCGAGGACTTCGATCTTGCCCGCGGAGAGGAAAGAGATGTAGGCGACGTCGCCGTCGGGGCGGACGAGAACCTTGCCCAGGGCGGTCGGCGCGTCGAAGGTCTTGGCCACCTTGCGGGTATGCAGATCGATCACGAAGATGTGGCCGTGGAGGCCGGCGGCAACCAGCCAGTGGCCATCGGGAGTGGGCTCGGAACTGTAAACGGTCTCGGGCAGCTCAATCCAAGTGGAGACCGCGTTGGCCAACGCGTCGATCACGGCGATTCTCGGAGAGTCTTGGTCGTGAGTGAAAACATAAAGGCCGTCGGGCTCGATGGAAATGCGTTGAACCATCTTGGCCACGGGAATCGTGGTGATGAGGCTGTGCTGGGTGAGGTCGAGAACGCTGAGAGTGCCGGCGTGCACGTTGGCGGTATAGGCGGTTGGGCGGTCGGGGCCCGGCCGGATGACGAACATGTGCGATTCCGGCTGGCCGGTGGGAATTTGCGCGACCACCTTACGAGTAGCAGGATCGATGACGTCGAGAGCTTGATCGAGTTCGGCGGTGACGTAGAGCAAGCCGTCGGGACCAAAGCGAGGCTCATGTGGGCGGAGCGGCTTACCGAGATCGATGGAGTAGGCGAGCTTGCGAGCCTGGATGTCGATGACGTCGATGGAAGTGCCGTCGGTGCCGGGCTTGCCAACGCCGGAATTGCCGTAGATGGGAACGTAGGCAAAGCGGCCGTCTTTGCTGACGGTGACTTCGTGGCCATTCACGCCGACGACGATCTTGGCAAGCTCGCGGTGGGTATCGGGGTCGATGAGCAGCGTGGTGTGCTCGAACTGATTGGCGACAACCAGGAGGCCGTGAGCGGGCGGAGTGGAACGAGCGAATTTCATGAGCGCGAAAGCAAGAATGACCAGTGCGAGCGAAGTGACGAGAAAGCGAATCCGAAATAACATGCTGCACCTCGATACCGCGGATCAGTATACCTGCCTAGGCGGGCCATGGCTTGGCCACTTTGGCGATGACCAGGCCGGCGATCAGCCAGGTCAACGCGTAGTCGATGACGTTCACCGCTGTGTAGGTGCCGGAGAAACCCCACCAATTCCAATTGGGCAGATCGGCGATGACACCGGCGGCGAGGCCAACGACGGCGCAGAACGCGACGCGTCTGGCGAAGCTCCGGCCGCTGGTCTGCAAGACGAGCCAGGTGATCAAAAGTGCGGACGCCATCTGGATCAGCAACTGCAGGATCAAACCCTTCGAATAGGAGCCGAAGCCTCCACGGCGAATCGCCGCAAACACGATCGGGCCCTTTTGCATTTTCTGCACGAGGATATCCTGGGCGGCTTTCTTTTGCTCTGAGGTCATTCCTTCTTGAGGCGGACTGCCGGGAAGCAGATAGGTGCCGGACTCGGCGGTGTGGGAGGCGATGACCGCTGAGACTTCGTCTTCGTTTTGAAAGGTGCGCAAGGACGATTCGTGCCACGGAAGAAGTTCCCAGGAAATGCCGCTCCAGATGAACGCCGTCAAGCCACCGAGGATGGTCCCAAGAACGAGCGAACGGATCATAGGCTCCTCCGAGGATGTGCACGGCCTAAGTAGGGATGGCGGAGTCTAACGCTTGGCGGTGTACGGATTCAAGAGGACGGGTGTAGGCTAGAACTTCTCGGCCATTTTCTGAGGAGGCTGGACATGTCGGATGCGAACGGCACGAATGCGAAAGACGGCGGAGTGACAAGGCGGGAATTTCTGGGCATGGCGGTGGCGGCGACGTACGCGGCTGGCGCGGAGAAGCTGGCTTGGGCGGTGGACACGAAAACGGGGATGACCTATCGAACGCTGGGGCGAACCCGCGAAAAGGTGTCGATGATGGGGCTCGGTGGGTATCACATCGGAAATCAAAAGGACGAGCAAGAAAGCATCCGGATCATCCGCACGGCCATCGACAACGGGGTGAATTTTTTGGACAACTGCTGGGATTACAACGGCGGCGAGAGCGAAGTGCGCATGGGCAAGGCGCTGGGAGACGGGTACCGGCAGCGCGCGTTCCTGATGACCAAGATCGACGGGCGGACCAGAAGCGCGGCGACGCAACAACTGGAAGAATCGCTGCGGCGATTGCAGACCGACCACATCGACTTGCTGCAATTCCACGAAATCATTCGAATGGAAGATCCGGAACGAGTTTTCGCGGCGGGCGCCGGGATGGAAGCGGTGGTGGAGGCGCAAAAGGCGGGAAAGGTGCGGTACATCGGATTTACCGGACACAAGAGCCCGGACATGCATTTGAAGATGCTGGAGACGGCGGACGCGCACCATTTCCATTTCGATGCGGTGCAAATGCCGCTGAACGTGATGGACGCGCACTTCAACAGCTTTGGGAAAAAGGTGCTGCCGGTTCTGGTGAAGAAAGAGATCGGCGTGTTGGGAATGAAGCCGATGGGCTCCGGGATGATTTTGCAGAGCAAGGTGGTTCAGCCGGTCGAGTGCCTGCATTTCGCGATGAATTTGCCGACCAGCGTGGTGATCACCGGGTGCGATTCGCTGGAGATTCTGGAGTCGTCGTTGAATGCCGCCAGAACGTTTCGGCCGATGAGTGAGACGGAGGTAGCAGGACTACTGGCAAAGACCATGGAAAGCGCGCGAGACGGCAAGTTCGAGGGATATAAGACTACGAATAATTTTGACGGAACGGTGCATAACCCGCAGTGGCTGGGCTGAGAACGGGAAGACTTAACACAGAAGGCTCAGAGGGTAGAGACATAGAGTTCACGGAGGCGGAAGATCGCCGCAGCTAGGAACAGCCCAGCATTGAAAATCACCCTTAAGCTTTCGAATAACGAAGGCTGCGGAACTGGTCAAAGTTCCAAGATCAAGTGATCTTGCCGAGATGGGGCGCAGCAGTGCTGCGCCCCTACAAAGGGAAAGAGGCGGCTACAGCTTTCAGCTGCCTGTGGCGTAGCGGCGGAAGAAGGAGTCGGGCTTCCAGGTGGGGCGGGCGTCCGCGTTGGCGACGGAGATGAGGAGCTGGCGGATGACTTCTTCGTAGAGCGCGGCGGCGGCTAGATCGACGGGTTGTGCAACGTCGTCGGAAGGCGCGTGGTAGCGGTTGGTGAGCCAGTCCTTGAAGATTTTCTGCTCCGGGGAGCCGGGGTCGAAACCCACGTCGAGTTTAACGGCGGGAATTCCGTGGCGGATGAAGTTGTATTGGTCGCTGCGGATGAACGCGTTGCGCAGAGGCTCGGGGTCGGGCTGGACGCGCACGCCGAAGAGTTGCGCGGCGTCGCGGGCGCGATCGCCGAGGTCGGATTCGGCGAGGCCCTGGACCTTGAGGACTTTCAGGGGAACGATCGGCAGGAACATGTCGATGTTGATGTCCGCGATGATGGATTTGGGCGGAACGGTGGGGTGAGCGGCGAAATACTTCGAGCCCAGCAGTCCTTTTTCTTCCGCAGTGACAAACGCAAAGAGAATCGAGCGGCGAGTCTGCTCGGGGTGCGTCTTCAAAGAGGCGGCGATTTCGAGCAGCGCGGCGACGCCGGAGCCGTTGTCCATGGCTCCGTTGTAAATGCGATCGCCGTTGATGGGCTCACCGATGCCGATGTGATCGACGTGCGCGGACAGCACGACGTATTCATTCTTGAGGACGGGATCGTTGCCGGGGAGTTTGGCGATGACGTTGGCGGACTCGACGGTCGTGGATTTCAGTGCGGCGCGGGCTTTCAACGAGACGCCGAGAGGGAAATGAGGCAGTGCCTTGCGGTCTTTGCCGAGGTTGGCGATTTCCGAGAATTTGTGGCCGGAGGCGGCGAAGAGCTTTTCGGCCTGCGCGGGATTGAAAGTCAGGGCGGTCTTGAGGCCGGAGGTTTCGTTGAACTCGGGATCGGCGAGGTCCATGGAGGGGTGCGCGCGATTGAGCGACATGCGCGACCAGGGAATGTCCATTGACGCGGGATTGGGAATGGCGATTGTGCCGATGACGCCTGCCGGCTGCAGCGCTTTCCAGCGCTCGCCGGCGGTCTGGTAGTGGGCGGAAAGCGCGGTGGGAGTCTCCGCAGTGGAGCCGGCCAGATACACGACGATCTTGCCCTTGAGGTCGAGGCCGGCGAGATCGTCGTAGTTGGTCTCCGGGATCTTCAATCCATAGCCGACAAAAACGAGGGGCGCGGTGATTTCTTCCGGTGCGAGGTCAACGCGGGTGTTGAAGTAAGTGTCTTCGCCGAGGGTGAGCGGCTCGACGTGGCCTTTGCTCACCAGAGCAACGGAGGAATCTTTCTCGATGATTTCGCGAGAGACGAATTTGACCGGTTGGTAGAAGCCGTTGACGCCGGCAGGCTGCAGGCCGGCTTTGATGAGGTGATCGACGACGTAGGCTTGCGCTTTGCGCAGACCCTCGCTGCCGGTCTCGCGGCCTTCCAAGCTGTCGTCGGCTAGGAATTTGATGTGCGCCCACCAGGAGTCGCCGTCGAAGAGCTTCGCGGGCTGCTGGCCGAGGGTAACAGCGGCAAGAGCGAGAACAGCTGTGAACGTCAGGAGTTTTTTTCGCACAGAAGAGGCCTCCGGAACCGTTTGATCGGAACGGAAGGATAACAGGTGCGGAAGAAATCGGCCAATTTGAGCGCGCCGCGCGCGAGTGCCAATTGAATTCGTTGCACGGCCCGCAAGTGAGGTTGAGCGTATCTTGCTTGCCGGAAATTCGCGGGTTGACCATCCGGAGTGCGCAACGTAGGATTCCGTCTGCTGTGGATCTCCAGCACGCCGGAGGACATGCCGTGTACTGCTCGAAATGTGGAAGCACGATTGCGGACGGCAGTGCGTTTTGCCCGAAGTGCGGTCAATCGACGTACGCGGCGCCGGTCGTGGTGGCGAGCGGGGCGCCACTGGCCGCGGCCTCTCCCGTGGGTCCGAGCTGGATGCCGACATCTGTTTCGACGCGCGCGTATGCTGGGTTTTGGTTGCGTTTTCTGGCGTACATCATCGACGCGATCATTCTTGGAATCTTCGCGGGTCCAATCCTGGTGGGAGCGGCGATGATGATGGGCCTGGGATCGGCCATCGCAAGTCTGCCTCGCGGACATGATCCGTTCGGGGAAGGCATCCCACCGGTGTTCCTGAGCTTTTTTTTCCTGTTCGTGCTGGTGGCCATCGTGGGCACATGGCTGTATCACGCGCTATTGGAGAGTTCCGAGTGGCAGGCGACACCGGGTAAGAAAGTGCTCGGCCTCGAGGTTACGGATTTGGGCGGGGCCAGGATTTCCTTTGCGCGCGCGTCGGGGCGCCACTTTGGGAAGATCATCACGGGCCTGATTCCGTTCGGCGTCGGATATATCCTTGCCGGTGTGACCGAAAAAAAGCAGGCGCTGCACGACATGATCGCGGGTTGCCTGGTGGTGCGCAAGGCTTAGGCCAGACTTGAGGGACCTTACTTTTTGAATTCTTGACGCTGGCGGTTGAGTTTTAGGGCGGTACTGCGCAAGGTCTCGGGAATGTTTTTGTTAGTGGTCAGGCGCTTAAGGTCCATCGCATTGAGCAGCGGCAACATGTGCAAGCTGACATCGAGCGGCGTTTTCGGGTTATTCAGAAGATTGCGGACCACCGCGTAGTTCTTGCGGAAAACGCGGTTGTTGGCGATCAGCCGAAGGATTTCATCGGTAAGGGTGGATTGCGAAGCGAAGGCCTCGACCTCTTGATCGGTGAGGCGCGGGGATTGCAGAACGGCGCGCTGGACAACTTTGTTGCTGTCTCGGATCAGCGTGCGGCGCGCTTCCGAGCCGCCCTTGATCGCAAACTGAACGCGTTGCGCCACGTTCATTTTGGCAAGTCGCTGCAGCAGCGTTTGTCGTCTGACCGCATCGGGCTCGGCTTCCGCCGCGGCTTCGGCTAGGGCGGCTTCGTCGATGGAAGAGCCAAGCAGCTCCTCAATCAGATTTTTCTGCTCGGGATTCAGCGAGTTGGTGTGCTGAAGAGCGGCGGCGAGCGAAGGAGACTCGCTGACGCGGTCCAGGTCTTCCAGCAAGGCTTGGATCCCGAGCGCCGCGAGATGGCGGACCACCGGGACGAGATATTCCGGAGGGCAATTCTTATTCCCGACCATAGCGTCGCCGATGCCGGGCTTGTCCGCGAGGTTTTTTGCGGCGTAGGCAAACACGGCCGGCAGAGCCGCCTCGCGCTTCAGGGCTTCGACAAAGCACTCGGCGGCCTGAGAGACAAGCGCTTCTTCCGCGCGTTGCGCGACTACCTCGTCAGGATCGCTGGCGAGCACGGCCAGAATCTCGACGCGGTCGGCGGGAGCCAGATGCGCACCGCCGGCGCACACGGCGATTTTCCGCTCGTGCGTGGCGCGTCCGTGACGCAGGTCTTCGACAACTTCAGGGCTCAGAGTTTCCACTGCGTGCCTGCCTCAGATCCTTTTGGCTGAGCACTATTGTACCGGAGGCGCCGGGCGTGCCGAGGGGCGGCATGGCTTGCCCGTTCAATTCCAGCAACACCCCCGAGGAGCTCGCGGCGGTTACCTCAAATTGCTGGCCGGCGGAGAAATGGCGCGTCTCCCCGGCCGCGACCTCGCCATCCAGCAGCAGCTTGCCATCGCCGACGACGCGAAGCCGCGTGGCGGCAGATGCCGAAACCGACAGATCGAGGGCCGGCGAAGCCTGCGAGACTGACGCCGGAGTGGCGCCGAACAGGTTGGGAAGCGTTGCCGGTCCTTGGGGCTGCGACTGCGCCGATGAGGCCAAGGATTTCCTTGCGGCACGATGAGCGGCGTAGCGGCGCCAGCCGTACACGCCCCCGGCAACCACGCCCGCGATGGCGAGCAAGATCAGCAATGCTCCCAGCGCAACCAACCATTTGGATGGAGAGGGAATGGGGTTATCCGGCGGGGGTGGCGTCACGATCTTGTGTTCGCCGTATGCCAGATCGTATTCCGCCAGCAGACGCTCTTCGCCCAGACCGAGAAACCGGGCAATCGCGCGAACGAATCCGCGATTGAAAACCCCGCCGGGGAGCTTCTGCCAGTCTTCATTTTCAAAGGCTTGCAGGAACTTCAGGGGCACGCGCGTGGCGACGGTGAGGTCGTTCAGCGAGATTTCGCGCATCTCGCGCTCGCGCTTTAACAGCTCACCAAAACTTCCTTTGGCCATGGATCGCAACCCGTGCTCCACAGCTGTTCGATGCGCTGAGGAGCGGTGAACATCAAAGACGACCGCATGGCGGTCGAAATCGGCAGCGGCGGCCCACAGGCCTGCTGCGCAAGGGGCCCCCGGAAGGGTGGGGCCCTTGAGGGCACTATAGGCGGGGGGAAGAAGCGTGTCAAACCAGCAGCGGGGGTTTCAGCGCTCTCGTATAACACCCCGTCAAACCAGCGGCGGGATGGGAGATACGGATCGCAATCTTTCCGATGGTTAAATGCGTTGGACGCCTTAGCGCAGCTGCCAGTGCAGCTTGAACGTGACCTGAACGGGCACGCGGACGGGAACAAATTTGCCGTCGGGGTCTTTGGAAGGCTCGAAACGCCAGGACTGCACTCGCTCGATGGCGGCGCGATCCAGGGCGGGGCCGAGTTTCTGGACGAGGCGAATTTGGTCAGGCTTTCCTTCGACCGTGACCAGCACGGACAGAACCACATCTCCTTCGACGCTGGGGCTCCCCTGCCCGACCGGGTAGAAAGGAATCGGACAATACAAGCACTTCGGCAGCGTGACACCATCCAGTCCCGCAAAGTAAAAATCGGCGCCCGATTGACCTGCCTCGAAATCGTCCAGCAAGTCTGGATCGAGTTTCTCTTCATACTGATTTCGAGACAGCTCCAGCCGACGGGGTCGCGAAAAATAAGGTCAATCGTTGCCGTATCCTGATTCACCGAAACGGCGCCCCATAGGATCGCGTCCGGGGCGAAGTCGGAGGCCAGTTTCGCGCGAACATCGGCCGTCGAGAGATCGCGATCGGTCCATCCGCTCTTAGCGAGGTAGCTGTGAACGTCAATGCGGCTAATGACCGCAAACTCTTTGACGGTGTCACTCAAGAGTTGGGAGAAAGTGGCAGCAAAGAACCGGCCCAGAACGACTTGCCTTCCTGAAGTATCCGTGAAATCGGGAATGTAGATTTTGTGCGGCGCCGATCGCGCAATATCCTTCGTCAACTGCTGCGCAAAGGCTTTTCTCTTCTCAACATTGTCGGCCCTTGCCGGCCCCGCGAGCGCAAGAACGCAGGCAAGAACGAGAAGGCCCCGGACCGTGATGCCCTCAAATCCTAAGCCTAAATTAGGCATGCGAAGCATCGTATTTGCCGGAGGCACGCAATGTCACGCGGCATCACGGACGGGGTTGTCTATCGGACATGTCCGGTGATCCGACTATGACTTGCGCATCGTTGACCTCAGCGCTGTCGTTGATTACCATTTCGTTGCTAACGGTCCTTCGCCGCTCATCGCCAGGCCCCCTCGATCCATTGCTGAGGACGGGACTATGAACTCACGGAAGCGTTTTGGGGCCTACCTCTTGTCCTCTTCAATTTTGTTCTCCTTTCTTCCTGTTCGCGCCAATTCTCAGAACGTTCCCGCTGAGTTTCCAAAGCCCGAAGCGGTCCTTCAGGTAGGGCACCGCAGGGCTGTTCGTGCCATCGTCTTCGGTCCGGACGGCCGGTGGCTGGCTTCGGGCGCAAAAGACAACACCGTCAAGATATGGGAGGTGGCTAGCGGGCGCCTGCTAAGGACCTTGTATGGTCACGGCGCCGCCGTGAATGCCTTAGCCGTGAGTCCGGACGGGAAACTGCTAGCCTCAGGCAGCGGAAATACCTATGACGTTCGTTACGCCAAGTTGTTTTTTAAGGGCGGGCAGGTTGGTGGCGCCCATGAGGACACCACCGTCCGCTTGTGGGAGGTTGCCAGCGGCCGGCAGGTGCGCATGCTCCAGGGACATAACCTCGCGGTAATGGCACTGGCTTTCAGTGCGGATGGCCGGACTCTGACTTCCGCCAGCAGCGACTTCATCAAAGTCTGGGAAGTCAGCTCCGGCAACGAACTGCGCTCCTTGCCTGTTTTTCACCTGCCAAATGGGATCGGACCGGCGACCGAGATCGCGTCTCTTTTGTTTAACGTGCCTCACAAGAACCCCGACGTGCACAAGTGGGAGAAGACCTTCGAAGAACTTGCTACCGAAATCGTAATCAGCCCAGGCGGAGAAACGGTTGCGGCCGCACTGCCTCGCAAGAAATTCCGCCTTTACGACACGATTCACATACGGCAGCCACACGAGATCGATCTGTTGGCAAGACCGGAAGCTCCGGGTTCCTTGGCCTTCAGCGGCAACGGACAGTTGCTGGTTTACATCAAGAACGGCAAAGAAATCGTGGCTCAGAATGTAGCCAGCGAAAAGGACGTCTGGCACCGGCCGATCAACACCTCGGGTCAAAATGTTGCCATCTGTTTTGCGCCGGACAGACAGTTGGTGATGACCGAGTCTCTTGAAGGCGGCAAGCGCATCCTGCAACGCTGGTCCGGCTCAACCAATAAGCCGCTGAAACAAGCGACGATTAACGACGACCGGGTCAGCCGGCTGATGACCTTTAGCCCCGATGGCCGATACCTCGCGATGGCCGCACGGGGCGGTCATTTTCCAGAGTTGCGGGATTCCACTACCGCGGAGTTGGTGCGGGTCTTCGGAAACGCCGAAACCCGCCACGCTAATGCCAGCCAAGGCGACACCGCCCTTCGCACGCAACTTGTCGGGTTTGGGCTGACACAACAAGGAGAACTGAGCGAAGCCGAGGAGGATGTGGGCGATTTTTCCTCAACCTATCGCATCGGCGAATCCGTTACGTTTACGTTGGACGGCCGATGGCTATTGACCAAGCGCGGGCGGATTGCCGATTTGTCCACCGTCGTATGGGATACTTCGACCGGCACGGAAGTGCAGGATTTTGCGGCCGCCCAATTTACGGGAGTCGGCAACCCGGAGGAAAGTCCGGATGGCCGCTTTCGGATTGTTCCGCGCTACGAGGCGGAAACCAAAGGGGCGGGTAACAGCCTGATACCATCGTTTAGTTCGGCAAAAGCTCAGAACCCTTATCTCCAACGCCTAAAACTCATCGATGCCCACAGCGGGCGCAAGTCGCACACCTTCGACGTAGGTGCGGTGCGAGATCTTGGGCGCATCCCCGCCGCAGGCTTCAGCCTGGACAGTTCGCGGATTGCCGTCACGGGCTTCAAAGTGTCGGCGGTAAAGCGCTTACCCAAGGTCGATCCAGAGACCTTCGTCTTCGACACAGAGACGGGAAAGAAGCTCGCCGAGTTCAGCACTCCGGAGAACGAGGAGCGAGGGCCGGCAGTTGCGCTGGCACTCAGCCGCGACGCCAGGGTCTTGGCCGCAGGGTACCGCAACAACAGTTTGGAGTTGATCGATGTTGCCAGCGGGAAACCCCTTGTGAGCATTCCCCACCTGGGTGGAACCACGGCCTTGAGTTTCAGCCGCGACGCGCGCTTGCTGGCCTTGCTTGGAAAGGACGGCGATACCTATCTTTTCGACGCTAACGCCGGGCAATTGTTGGCCACTCTTGTGAGCGCCGGGAACGGCGATTGGCTGGTCGTCGCTCCGGACGGAAAATTCGACGGATCTCCGGGTGGATGGAATCAGATCTTGTGGCGGTTTGCCGGAGACACCTTCAACGTCGCTCCGGTGGAGACCTTCTTCAATGAGTTTTACTATCCCGGATTGCTTGCCGACATCCTCGCGGGAAAGAAGCCGCGCGAGACCCGTGACTTCGCGCAACTCGACCGGCGGCAGCCGTCGCTGCAGATCGAAATGATCGGGCCGTCCAGGGCGGCCATCAACACCAGAACCATTCAAGTGCAGGTGCGCGCTGCGGAGGCGCAAGCGGACAAGGATCACCCCGAAGGTTCCGGCGTCCGCGACGTTCGTCTGTTTCGCAACGGGTCGCTTGTGAACGCTTGGCGTGGAAACGTGCAGCTCGACTCCAATGGCCGGGCGCTTCTGGAAACGGCGATTCCCATTGTGGCCGGGCCGAACCGCTTGACCGCCTACGCCTTCAATCACGACAACATCAAGAGTCCCGACGCCTCCTTCGTCGTGACCGGCAGCCCGGCTCTGAAGCGTTCCGGGATCGCCTACGTGCTGAGCGTGGGCATCAACCAATACAGTAACGCCGGCTACAATCTGAAATTTGCGGTGGCGGATGCTGAGGATGTATCCGAGCAGTTGACGGTCCAACAGCGGAAGGTGGGGACGGTGGGAAGCGTGGTGGTCGTGCCGTTGCTGGACTCGGAAGCGACGAAAGAGAACATCCTGCTGGCCCTGAAGCGCCTGGCGGGCAGCGCTGCCGCGGTTCCGGCGGGCGCTCCCCAAGCGCTGAACAAGCTGCAGCCTGCGCAACCTGAGGACGAAGTGTTCCTCTATTTTGCGGGCCACGGTGCCGCCACTGGTCAGCGCTTCTATCTCATCCCGCATGATCTGGGCTACTCCGGGAGCCGCACGGAACTGGATCAAACGGGCTGGGACTCGATCGTGCAGCACAGCATTTCGGACCTGGAGTTGGAAGGGGCGCTGGAGAAGGTGGATGCGCGCGATGTGCTATTGGTCATCGATGCCTGTAATTCCGGACAAGCGCTCGAAGCCGAGGAAAGACGCCGCGGCCCGATGAACTCGAAGGGTTTGGCGCAGCTTGCCTACGAGAAAGGGATGTACGTGTTAACGGCCGCGCAAGGATACCAAGCGGCGCTGGAAGTAAAGGAGTTAGGCCACGGTTTGCTGACGTTTGCGCTGGTTGAAGAGGGGTTGAAGACCGCGGCGGCCGATCGGTCGCCCAAAGATGGGAAAGTGGTAGCGCGCGAATGGATGGATTACGCCACCGTGCGTGTGCCCGAGTTGGAGGAAGCGCAAATCGAAGCTGCTCAGAAGCAGGGCCGAACGATTACCTTTGTTGACGGCGAAGACGACGTGCGCGGGGAAACGAAGAATCGCGCCTTGCAGCGGCCGCGGGTTTTCTACCGCCGCGAAGCCGATCCCGACCCGCTGGTCGTCGCCAAACCCTAGAGTCATATTGGAACGCTAGACGCCGTAGATTTCACTCATCTCGCCCGCGCCTAGTGGTAATCGGACATGTGGTTTTCACTCGTTGTACGGCTAGTCCGATTCGTTGGCCGGTTTGTCGCAGCGCAAGGGAGGAACGCCCGCCCTTTTGGCAGGGATACCGATTCTTGATTACACCAAAGTGGTACACGCGTAACGACCTTCAGTGGTAATGAAAAATCATACGATGTCCTGATTCATTCGCTGGTTTGATTCCCGCATAGTGGGGTGCGAGAAGAGAAATCAACCGGTGGGGGCCAGATGCCATCAGAGAACGCTACTTCGCCGAATGAAACCAGACTAAAACCCCAAGGGAGACTTGGGTTACAGTTCGGCGCGTATTCCGAACCGACAATGCAGTACGAAAATCCGACAGTAAATATCTCTGGCACTCAGGTGTTTGTGGCGATGGCGACTGGCCTTGGTTTGACGGGACCGCTGATATGGATGTTTGTGAGGTACTGGCTGTTTGCGTTGTGAAGAGACGCAAAGTGAAACTCCTTGGGTCGGCAGGTTTCGCGAACGTGACCTTTGAAGGAATCGGCTGCGAACTCTTTGAAACTTAAATGACTTCGAAGATCGAGAGGAGTTGTCCCATGGTAACCGTCAAAGCGAGCAAAAAACTCTTCACTTATGCAGAGGTCGCCAACCTTTCCGGAATTTGCGTCGAGCATCTGCACAATTTCGCGAAGCGGCGTCGCTTGGGCTTCATCGCACGTGCCGCCGAGGCGGCCGGCCAGGCCGACCAGTGGCTATTCACACCGTGGGACTTGACGGTCCTGGTGGCCTTATGCCCGCGGTGCACGCACTGACTGCCGAGACTGTCATGCTTGATTCATCCAGGCGTCCTAGCCGACAGCTTGAGTGGGACTTGCCTGATGGACGCGCCAACCGGATATGTGGAATCTCCGCCAAAGGCAGATGTCCGGCAATCCGAGTTATCAGCAGCTAGGGGCTGTAGCCCGACGATGAGATTTCGATAAGGGTAATTCACTCCTCGCGCATGAGGATCATAGGATCAATCGACAACGCGCGTCGCGCTGGAATCCACGTAGCCAGCAGCCCCAACAACAACATAGCCAGAACAACGCCAGCCAATACCACTGGATCGCGGGGAGTTGCCTGATAGACGATGAAAGCCAGCACCCGGCTCGCTAGAATTCCCAGGAGCAATCCTGCTGCTGAGCCAAGAGCGAGCAATTTGAAAGGGCGTCCCAACGCTGCCTGCAACACTTCCTTGCGCTGCGCGCCGAGGGCCATACGAATTCCCAACTCCCGCAGCCGCTTACTGACCGAGTAGGCCGCCATTCCGAAGATGCCGGTTATAGAGAGCATCGCGCCCATCACGCCCAGCACACCCAGCGCCGTCGCCGCCATGCGCGAAGGAAACAGAGCGGTGTCCAGTTCTTTGTTCCACGGTTCGATGTAAAGAGGTAGACCTGCGTCGAGGTCGCGCACCGTACTTCTGATGGCTGCCACCAGTTGCCCCGCATCGCGGTCCGAGCGCACCGCCAGATAGGTCTGGCTCGATGGCGATTGCAGGATTGGCAAAAACATTGCCGGCTGGGGATCTTCGGTGAGGCGATTATATTTTCCGTCCTCTACGATACCCACCACTTGGATGCGCGTCCCATCCCGCCTCTTGAAGTATCTGCCCATTGCGTTTGTTACGGAGCCAAAGATCTCGCGCGCAAACTGCTGGTTGATCACTGCCACGTGCGGCGCGTTTTTATCGTCATGCCATGTAAAGGCCCTTCCAGATAGCAAGGCGGTGCCCGCCGCATGGAAGTATTCGGGAGAGATGCTGAACATGTAGGAATCAGCGACGGCATTCGATGGCCTCAGGTCTGTTATTTCGTCGGTAAAAATAAGTGACCCGCTATACCCACCGCTGATTAATGGCTGGCTATCAATCAGCCCCACAGATTTTACCCCTGGAATCGTGTTCATCGCATCGATCATGCGCCTTTGCATTTCGGGCACAGCGTCGCCGCTGTAACCGGCCATATGCAGATCTGTATCTACTAGGACGGCGTTCTGCGGATCAAAACCGAAATTGCTATGCAGCGAGCGCGCCAGTCCACGCAGGGCAACCATGGAAGAAGTGACCAGCACCGCACAGATCGCAATTTCCACGACCAGCAAGAGGTCGCGGGCAGTAATCCGCCGCCCAACCCTGCCGAGTGATCCTGACTTGACGATCTCATAGGGATCCGTGCGAAGCACCTGCCTTACCGGGACCGCGCCAAAGAGGAATCCGCTGGCCAAAGTCAACAGCAGAGCCACGCCATAAACATTTGCGTCTGGATTGACAGTCAAATGGATGGGCCACCTGGAAAATGGCTGCCACGCGCTCAGCCCGCTCAACAACACAACACTGCCCCACAGTCCGACAGCGCCGCCCGCCAACGAAAGCAGCACGGCTTCGGTAAATAGTTGCCGCAAAATGCGTGTGCGGCTCGCTCCAAGCGCAAGTCGCAGAGCAACTTCCCGGGAACGGTCAGCGGCACGCGCGGCAAACAGACCGCCTAGGTTGGCACATGCGGCCAGTAGAATCAGCGCTGCCAGCAGCATCAATCCGGTCATGAATGCGCGCACCGGCCGGCCAAGATAGTCGCCATAAAGACTTGGACGAGCCAAGGTAAAGCTCCTTTGGCCATCGTCCTTGGGATAGGTTTTTTCCAGATAGGAGCCAATCGAGTTCAGATCAGCAACAGCCTGTGGCAGAGTGACCCCTGCTTTCAGATGTCCCATCGTCATAAAAACCCAACGCTTGCCGCGCACGTTGAGGTCATTCTGCCCCTCCACTTGCTCCACGTTGATTATGGGCACAAAGAAATCGGGATTGAAAAACACCAGGGTCCCGTGGAACCCCGGCGGGGCGACACCTACGATGGTGAAAGGATGCTTGTTGACCTCAACAATACGGCCCACCACGCCCCGATCATCCTGAAAATGGTTGTGCCAATACGCGTAGGTAAGCACGATATACGGAGCGCTGTTGGGGCCATGCTCGTCGGACGGGTGAATGAGCCGGCCGAGATAGGGCTGAATCCCTAATACGTCGAAGTAGTTCCCGCTCACTTCCACGACCCAGACGCGGGAGGGATTTTCGCCCGTGTCCAGCCCCGCTTGAGAGGCGTTATAAGCTGCCAGGCCATCGAAGCTGCGGTTGCGATCGCGCAGATCGAGATAGTCGGGATACGACTGATACGAGGAAGCCTCGTTTCCATGCTGGATTCCGTAGAGGCTCTCCGCGTGCGGAACATGCAGCGGGTGCAGGATCAGCGCATTTAATACACTGAAAACCACGGCGTTTGCGCCGATGCCCAATGCTAACGTCAGCACGGCGACCGCCGTGAATCCGCGATTCTTCATCAGCATGCGAACCCCGTACCGTAAGTCGCGCCAAAGCGTTTGCATAGCTACATCTCCTGAATTCCGGTGAGCTAAGGGCAGATATCCTTCCGAGCTTCCTGTCTTTTTAAGTCTGTGTGCTAGCTGCACTTAGCGGTTTACCGACAGCGGGGAGGATCCCCAATTGTCCGGTTGCGGGAAGAAGTCGTCGCGGAACCGGACAGCTATCTGCGATCCGATTCGGATTTCGTCGGCCACTCGGCGTTAATCGCCAAGTCCCGATAGAACGCGCTTACTGGACATTGCGCCGAGGCTCCCCTTGCTTACCGAGGGGAGCTTGTGTATCATACCCTCGGTAACCGAGGAGAGTCCATTGAGCAAACCATCTGACCTGGTCCAGGGCACGCTCGACCTTCTTCTGCTGAAGATTCTCGCGCTTCAACCCATGAACGGCTGGGCCATAAGCCAGCGCCTAAAACAAATCTCCGGCGACGTCCTGCAAGTCAGCGACGGCTCCCTCTACCCCGCTTTACACAAGCTCGAACAAGAAGGCTGGATCACCGCCGAATGGAAGCCCAGCGAAAACAATCGCCGCGCAAAGTTTTACTCGCTCACCAGACTCGGGCGCCAGCATCTGGAAAAAGAGGCCGCCAACTGGAGCCGTCTCTCCGCCGCCATCTCCCATGTCGTCAGACTCGAGGAGGCCTAAGCGCAACGCGCGCCTAAGGAGATCCTATGCGCCCACAACACTGGCTGTACACCATCCCGCTTCGACTGCGCTCCTTGTTTCGCCGCCGCCATGTCGAGCAGGAACTGAACGAAGAGCTGCAGTTTCACCTGGAGCGCAAGATCGAGGAAGGGATCGCCAATGGGCTTTCCCCGAAAGAAGCGCGCTACGCGGCGATGCGCGCGATGGACGGACTGGAACAACGGAAAGAGGAGATGAGGGATATGCGACGCATTCATTGGTTGACGGATTTCGTCGACGATGTGCGCTACGCGATCCGGAGCCTGCGCCGCACGTCGGGACTTACAGTGTTCGTGGTGATCACGCTGGCGCTGGGGATCGGGATGACCTCGGGGACTTTCAGCATGGTGGATGCGCTGATCTTCAGGCCTTACCCCGTGCCGCATCCGAGCAGCGTGCTCACTCTGGTGGGCACTACACACGATAGCAGCTTCGACGATTTCTCCTATCGCGAATACCTGGACATCCGCGGCAAAACGAAGAGCTACGACGGCGTGATCGCCAGCGCAAACATGGAGGCCGTCGGTTTCAGCGCCGATCCCGCAGCCACACCGCGGATCAAGGGCGGAATGATGGTTTCCGGTAACTACTTCCGCGTGCTTGGCGTGGAGCCGCAGTTGGGGCGCGGTTTTCGTGAGGATGAAGATCAGGTGCCGGGTCGCGATGCCGTGGTGGTGCTCGGGCCGGACTTCTGGAAGCACGAATTCGCGAGCGACCCTTCCATCCTCGGCAAGACGGTTCGCCTGAATGGCGCGGTGTTCACCGTGATTGGCGTCGCGCCGGAAACCTTCCCGGGAATGCTGATATTCGGGCATCCCGACTTCTACATGCCGCTGGCGATGGCGCCGGTGTTTTCGACCGATCCGCGGAAGAATTTCTTCGAAGACCGCGACGATCGCGAGTTGACCGTAAGGGCGCGCTTGAAACCGGGCACGACCTTGCAGCAAGCGCAGAGTGAACTCGCCATGCTCGCGAAAAACCTCGAGAGCGAGTATCCGAAGGTCAATCACGGCCGCGGCGCCGCGGTACACACGCAGTTCGAAATGCGGACCCGAGCTGACGACGAGAATTGGAAATTCGGCGTAATCTTTGTGACCCTTGCGCTGGCGGTCCTGTTGGTGGCTTGCACCAACGTTGCGGGACTTCTGCTGAGCCGTGCGCGCTCGCGAACGCGCGAGATCGCGGTACGGTTGGCGATTGGCGCCGGGCGTTTCCGGCTCATCCGGATGCTGTTGACGGAAAGCCTGATTCTGGCGTGCCTGGGTGGATTGGCCGGGATCGCCATTGGGTACGGCGTCGTGGAGTGGTTCCACAGTTATAGGAATGTGATATTTATGAGCGACTTGCCGCTGTCGGTCCCGTTCCAGATGGACACGCGCGTGCTACTGGCAAGCCTGGCGTTGTCGGCCGTGAGCGCGCTCGTTTGCGGCTTGGTGCCGGCGCTACAGAGCACGCGCACGGACCTGGTGAACGGACTTAAGTCGGCCGACGTGGATGTGCCCGGACGCAAACGTCTGTGGGGCCGGAATGTGCTGGTGGTGGCGCAGGTTTCCGCGTCCCTGATGCTGCTCACGGCGTCTTTCCTGATGGTCCGGGGTTTTCAGCATGGCTTGCTGGAGGGCACGGGCTTCGCGAAAGATCATCTGCTGATGACCAGCTTCGATCCCCGTCTGATGCAGTACAACGCAGCTCAGACGCAGCAGTTTTACAAGCTGCTGGCCGAACGTGTACGGGTAGCGCCCGGAGTTCAGAGCGAGGCTCTCACCCAGAACATTCCGCTCGGAATAGACGACTTTGACGGCGTCGCCTTCGTGCCGGACGGTTTTCAGATGCCGCGCGATCGCGAGAATTTTAATTCGACGATGGATACGGTTGATGAAGGGTACTTCGAGACGTTGGGGATTCCGATTTTGCGTGGCCGCGGGTTCTTGGCTTCCGATACAGCGGATGCGCCGCGTGTCGCCGTGGTGAATGAGCAGTTCGCGAAGCACTATTGGCCGGGCACCGATGTCGTAGGCAAACACATCCGGCTCGATAGCCGGGCCGGCACCCTGGTGGAGATTGTAGGCGTCGCCCAGACCATCAAATATCAAAACACCTTCGAAAGGCCGATGGATTTCGTGTATATGCCGCTGGCCCAACATCCTATCGCGCGAATGACCTTGATGTTGCGGTCGAGCGGCGATCCGCTGCAATTGGTTCAGTCCGTGAAGGACGTTATCCGGGCCCTCGATCCGAACCTGCCGATGCTCGAGACGAGAGCTTACGAGGACTTCTACCTGAACCGGGCCGTGAAAGGACCAGGAATTGCAATGAAGCTGGTGGGTAGCATGGGCGTGGTGGGCCTGCTGCTGGCCATCGCCGGTCTGTATGGATTGGTGGCGTACAACGTGAGCCGCAGAACCCGTGAGATCGGCATACGCATGGTCCTGGGCGCGGCAAGTTCGGACGTGCTGCGACTCATGATGGGCAAGGGCCTCGTGCTGGTGGGGATGGGAGCGATGATCGGGCTAGCGATGAGTTTCGCCGTCGAGCAGCTCATGAATTCCATGCTGTTCAATGCCGGAGGCGTAGATACTGTGGCCTATGTCATCGTCGTGCCGTCGCTGTTTCTGGTGACCATGCTCGCAGCCTACGTGCCCGCGCGAAAAGCCTCCCGGATTTCGCCGACACAGGCGCTGCGATACGAATAGTGTAGTTAGTTCGTGAACGCCAGATCCGCTATGCGCGGTTGCCGAAAGCACAGCAACGACCAGCCCAATCAGCCAAGCGCCGGATTTAAGGCCCTAATCGGACAAATGGAAATTCAAGCAAAGGCAGATGTTCGGAAGCCCGATACCACTGGCCTGCTGGTTTCCTATTGACATTCTATACGTCGAACGGTATTATTCCTATAGAGAGCCGATAGGAGGCCTGAATTGAGCCCCGAACCGACGAGTCTTTTGCAAGGGACTTTGGACCTGCTGATCTTGAAATCGCTGATCGCCGGCGAGATGCACGGATTGGGAGTCTCGCGCAGGATCCAGCAGATCACCGGCGGCACTTTTGTTGTCAAGCCGGGCTCCCTCTTTCCCGCCCTACACCGAATGGAAGAAGAAGGTTGGATTTCCTCTTTTTGGGGAGAGTCCGAAAACAACCGCCGCGCGAAGTACTACCGCTTGACCAAACCTGGACGGAAGCAGCTCGAAGCCGAAACCGAGCGATGGGGCCGCATTACCTGGGCAATCGCTCAAGCTTTGGAAACATCGTAGAGAGGTGTTTAGCATGTCGCTCCTTGTGAAAGTCCGAAGTTTCCTGAGAAATCTCTTTTTATTTCGTCGTGTGGAGGAAGACCTCGACCAGGAGGTTCGTTCCCACCTCGAAATGCTGATAGCGGAAAACATTCGCGCGGGCATGCCGCCGCACGAAGCGCAACGCGCCGCGCGGATCGAACTTGGCGGAATCGAGCAAGTCAAGGAGCAAGTACGCGATTCGCGGACGGGCGCGTTTCTCGATTCTCTATTACAGGACCTGCGATTCGCGCTGCGCCAGATGCGCCGTTCTCCCGGCTTTGCCCTCACTGCGGTCCTTATCCTGGCGCTCGGTATCGCCGCCAATGTCATCGTTTTCGGCGTCCTGCAGGCATTGGTCCTGCGGCCACTGGATGTGCCTCATGCAGACCGGGTGATGACGCTTCAGCCCAAAGATGGTGGCCCCTTTCTTTCGTATCCGGAAGTGCGCGATGTGCGCGATGGCAATTCGGTGTTTTCCGCTGTAGCCGCTATGCAGGTGCAGGAATTTGGCTTGGAAGCCAACGGCGTCACGCGGCCGGTCTGGGGATACGAAGTGAGCGGGCAATACTTCGAGGTCGTCGGCATCAAGCCGTTCCTCGGGCGTCTGCTGGAGCGCGCCGATGACGATCATCCCGGAGCCTCAGAGGCCGCCGTGCTTTCCTGGCCGGCATGGAACAGTGATTTTGGCGCGGACCCCAACATCGTGGGAAAGACGGTCCGCATTGACAAGCATCCGTACACGATCGTCGGGGTTACGCCGGAAGACTTCTACGGGACCGAAAAATTTGGCCAGTCCGACATTTTCGTTCCGATGGCGAATGAAGCATCGCTGGATGGGATCAGCTGGCTTGAGTCGCGGCGTCATAAAAACGTCTTTACGATCGTGCGCATCAAGGACGGGGTCACCAGGCCCCAGGTGCAGGCTGAATTGAACACCATTGCTGCCCGCATTGCCCGGCAGTATCCGAAGGAGGAAGAAGGGTTGGCATTCAAGCTGGCTCGCCCTGGTCTGATCGGCGACTTTCTCGGCGGGCCGATGCGCGGTTTTCTGGCTGGGGTGATGGGGCTGGCCGGTATTGTGCTGCTCGCCGCCTGCGCCAACCTCGGCAGCCTGTTCGCAGCGCGTACGGCAGACCGCACGCGAGAGATTGCCATCCGCATGGCCATTGGATCGAGCCGCTGGCGCATCCTTCGCCAGGTCCTTGTCGAGGCCCTTGTGATTTCGATCTTCGGGGGCGCGTGCGCCTGCGGCCTGGCGTGGATGGCCCTTACCGGCCTGGCTAGCTGGCATCCACCCACCAAATTCCCTATCAAGTTCCTCGTAGTAATGCCGCAGCCATCGTTGATCCTGATGGCGTTCCTTATCTCGGTGCTCGCCGGCGTTCTGTTCGGGGTGATGCCACTGCGGCAGATATTCAAGACCGATCCAAATGACGCGATTAAGAGCGGCGGAAGCCAATCCTCCGCAGGACGCCGCTGGGCGCTTCGCGATGTCTTGCTGGCGGCACAGATCGCGCTCTGCTGCGTCACCGTCACGGCTGCTTTTGTCTCGCTGCGTGGCCTGGGCAAAGCACTGACCATGGACCTGGGTTTCAATCCGAAGAATGCTGTGCTGACGCAATTCGATCTGAGCCAGGCCGGCTATTCGAGCGATGCCGCCGCCGATCATTTCCAGCGCCAGCTACTGGAAAGGGTCTCGCAGCTCCCGGGAGTGGAAGCAGCAGGCTACGCGAATATCACGCCCCTCATCCCTGTATCAAACCACTTCTGCTGTCTTCTCTCAACAAAGTATCGATTTCAGACCCTCAAACACGGCATTTAATACCTATCACTACGACGTCTCACCTGGATATTTGACCGCCGCTGGAACACCACTGCTCGCGGGACGCGATGTAAGCTTTACCGACACTGCCGAAGACCCCGGCTGTTGCCATTGTGAATCAGGAGTTCGCCCGGCGACTCTTCCACTCCGAGCACGCCGTCGGACGCTATTTCAAGAACCGCTCCGGTGTGTCGATCCAGATCGTGGGCATCATGGCGGATGGAAAATACTTTACGCTCAGTGAAGATCCGGAAGCCGCGGCGTTCTTCCCGATCTCGCAGGAGGGGGACACAAGGACGTCGCTCATCGTCCGGACCCGGCGCGACACGGCCGATATGGTAGCCACCATTCGCAAAGTGGTCCGCGATCTTGACCGCGCCGTTCCTATTCGGGAATCGGGCCCCTGGAACAGCCAGCTTGGACTGAGTCTCTTTCCATCCCAGGTGGCTACCGTCGCCCTCGGCGCTTTTTGGCGCTTTTGGACTCCTGCTCTCGATCGCCGGCACCTTCGGCCTGGCCTCCTATACGGTCAGCAAGCGGCTGCGCGAGCTGAGTATTCGTGTCGCGCTCGGTGCGCAGGCGAAGCAGATTCTGTCGGCCGCGCTCGGTCGCATGCTGATCCTGCTCGGGAGCGGCTCTGTGGTCGGCATTGTGCTGGGCGTGGCGGCGAGCCGGCTACTCTCGGCCATCGTCTACCAAGCCTCCGCGCAGGATCCATTTGTGCTTGCCGCTGTTGCATTTACGACTGGTGCTCACAGGATCACTTTCGGTCGCCGGTCCCGTGAGACGCGTCTTGCACGTCGACCCGGCAACTCTGCTCCGCGAACAATAAAAACAGCTGTGCGCATGTCGACAGGGCATTCTGGCAGCGAGCCGCGAAGCTAACAAGATCCAGACGCTAATCATCGACGGGACTGCCGGCGCGCGGGGTGCGTTCTACAGCCGGAACTCCACGTAAGCCAAGTATCCAGCCAGGAGCAGGCCGAACAAGGCCGTGAGAATGCCGACGAGATCGATGATTAACCCTGCCGGCTCGAAGCGTCCCTTCTCCAGTAGGGCACGCGTCCGGCGATAACGGAGCAGACCCGATAACGTCAGCAGCACTCCTCCAACGATGGCGATCGTGCCGAGCCAGAGCGAAAACCCCGCGCTCCGTAAAACATGACCTTGCCACTGGAGAAATTGCCGGATGGCAATGGCGAAACGCCCGATCGCAAAACCAAACACGACGATAGCAATCCCCGTGCGCGCCCAGGCAAGGAAGGTGCGCTCATTGGCGAGGTGATCCCGGGCGCGGTTGGAGCTTTCGCCGGTTTCCGGCCGATCTTCGCTAACCGTTGGGCTAACCGTTGGTTTCAACATAGACCCTCAAGAGATCGCACAGGCGATAGAAAGGAAGAGCAAAGCGCGAGCAATGGTAACCCGTGACCGATGAAAAAAATACTTGGCATAGCGTCGCGAAAAGCGGTCCGGCGCCCTGCAGGGAGGTCCGGCAGACCCTGGAGTAGGAGGAAATGGGGTGCACTGGTCGATGATGGCAACATAGCAACGCCTGTACCACGAGCATGTTGCGCCGGTTTTTGACTGGCGCCTATACTGGCCAAGATTCGCGAACTTGGGCCGAATCGCGTCTACCGGACTGTCTGTTGTACGGCGACGGGGAGGCCGGGATGCATCTAAAGGAACAGGTTCAACCGAGCGTGGAGGACGTCAAACAATTTCCCGCCGTCGAACGCCGCCGGAATCCCGCGGTTCCCTACGAACAGCGCGAAGCGGGTGAAGTCGCTGTCTTCCAGGAGCTTGGCAAGGCGCTCACCTCCTCCCTGCAGCTCGATCAAGTTCTGCGCACAATTATGGAGAAGATCGATGAGTTCCTGCGGCCGGACAACTGGTCGTTGCTGCTCCTCGATGAAGCCTCGCAAGAGCTGTATTTCGAGCTGGCCGTGGGCAAGGCGTCGCAAGCGCTGAAGGATGTGCGAGTCAAAGTAGGCCAGGGCATCGCCGGATGGGTGGCGCAAAACGGCGAAGCGGTGGTGGTGCCGGACACCTCGAAGGACACGCGGTTCTTCGGCAAGGTGGACGAAAAGACCAAGATGGAGACACAGTCGATCGTGGCTGTCCCGGTCAAATTCCGGGAGACCTGCCTTGGCGTCATCGAGCTGATCAATTGCATCGGGCCGGACGGTTTCGATCCGCGGGACCTCAAGCTGCTCGAAGCCCTGTCAGACTTCGCCGCGATCGCGCTGGAAAATGCCCGGCACGTGAAGCGCATTCACGAACTGACCATCACCGATGATTGCACCACGCTGTACAACGCCCGGCACATGGGCTTCATTCTGGAGACCGAGATCTACCGGTCGCAGCGGTACAATTACGAATTTTCGCTGGTATTCATCGACCTGGACCACTTCAAGCAAGTCAACGATACGCATGGGCATCTGGTGGGCTCGCGACTGCTGGCGGAGATCGGCAACGCGCTCAAGGGGCATTGCCGGCTGATCGATTTTGCGTTCCGCTACGGCGGGGATGAGTTCGTGATCCTGCTACCGCAGACTTCCAAGGAAAATGCACTTAACGTCGCACGAAGACTGCATAAGCTGATTCGCGAGACGCAGTGGCTCGATGAGGCCGGATTGCATGTGCGGGTTACGCCGAGTGTCGGCGTGGCGTCTTACCCGGTGGATTCGCGCACCAAAGAAGGCTTGCTGCACCTGGCGGACGAAGCCATGTACCTAGTGAAGAACACCAATCGCGACAGCGTCGCAGCCGCCAACATCGGCATCTTGCCGGACACCGCCGCCACCGCCGAAAGCGCCGGATAAAACTGCGTCGCTCACCCGGTGCCATTCTTGGGATTTGGTTGCCGAGCTGGGGCGCAGCGATGCTGCGCCCCTACAAGAAAAAAATTCAGTAAGCGTTTTCGACGAACCTCCTCCTATACAGTCTGAGAGCAGTTTGCTTACACTGAAGTCATGCTGAGAAGTGAAGCGGCGCGCTACGCCCGCTGGTCGGCGGTGGTGGCCTTGCTACTCGCGGGCGCCACGGCCGTGGTGTATCTGAACCGCGGCTGGGTCCGGCAGCAGGAGCGCAAGAAAGCGCCCCCGCCGACTCCCGTGGACGTCACCCGGCAGTCCAACGGAATCAACTTCCGGCAATTCGACAAGCAAAACCAAACCGTCATCTTCGAGGTCCAGGCCTCAAAATCGACGGAATTCAAGGGGCAGGACGCCAGCCTGCTCGAGGACGTGAAGATCACCATCTTCGGGAAGGCCGGAGACCGGCACGACGTCATCCATACGCGGAGTTGCGACTACGGCAAGGAGAAAGGGGGCATCCGGTGCAGCGGTGACGTGCAGCTCGACCTGATGAGCGCGGAAGATGCCAAGCTCGTAGCAGCCGATCCAGCGCAAGCGGAAGCGCGCACCACCCACGTCGAGACGCGCGACGTTCGGTTTGATCGCACCAACGGCATCGCCCAGACAGACCAGCGGGTCACCTTTGCTTTTCCGCACGGCACCGGCGACGCCACCGGGCTGCTGTACCAATCCGAAGAAGGCACCGTGCACCTGCTCCGGGACGTACGGCTCAGGCTCGTTCAGCCCGCGAATGTCGGCGGGGACAAAAAGAACTCGCGGGCGGAATCCCATCGAGAAGAAGACGTGCACGTGAAAGGCACCAGCCTCGACTTCGGTCGCGACACCAGGCTCCTGCACCTGCACGGGCCCGCGGAAGCCGAGACCTCGGCGGAACACTTGACTGCGGGAGAAATCTCCTTGGCCCTCGACGAGGACTTTCGCGCCCAAAAACTTGTGGCCATCACCGGTGCGAGCGGGAACAGGCCTGAGCTGACCTCCAAAGGCCGCACCGGCGACATGAAACTGGATGCGGATACGCTCACCGCCCACTTCTCTCCGGAAGGATCGGTGACCAAACTGGACGCGACCGGAGCCGTTCACGGACTCCGCGGCAGCGACGCGGAGGACGACGAAGCGAAAGCTGATTCCGGCACGCTCGATTTGTGGCCGCACTTCAGCCAGCCGAAGGAGCTGAATTTGTCCGGGAGCGTTTTCCTGAAGGCCGACCTGAAGAAAACTGGAGAAGCGCGCGTGCTTCAGACCAGCGCCTTTCGCATGGAGTTTAGCGGCGGCAAGGAACACGAAGCCAGCAAGCCACAGCAAGCGGAAACGCTGGCCGCGGGAACGATGGAGTGGACCGACGCCGCAACGCCGAGCAGCCCCGCGGCGAGAACCAAGTTGCAAGCCGACAAACTCGTCATGGACTTCGCCGAGGAAGGTAAAGCCAGACAGCTCCAGGCCACGGGAAATGTGCAGACCGAGCGGCGGGTAGCGGGACGTCTGCCGCAGACGGCCACGTCGCGGAGCGGAGTGGCGGAAATGTCCGCCGCGGGCGGGTGGTCGCAGATGGATTTGCAGGGAGACGTCAAGCTCAGGGAAGGAGACCGCACCGGGCAGGCAGAACACGCGGTGTTCCAGCGCGCGTCTCAGACGGCCACGCTGACCGGACAAGCCGTGGCCCGCGACGCCACGACGGAGACCCACGCGCCACGTATCACCTTCGCGCAGGACACCGGCGACATCCGGGCCGAAGGCGGTGTGCGTTCCACGGACTACTCGTCCAAGACCAGCACCGTGCAGCTCGCGCCCGCGCCGTCCAACATCACCTCGGATACGCTCCAGGCAAACTCAAAGGCTGGCCGCGCCCTGTACACGGGACACGCGCGCTTGTGGCAGGGCGACTCCGTGATGGAGGCGAATTCGATCGAGTTGCTGCGCGAGACTCGAGTGCTGTACGCGGTGGGAAACGTGCGCGCTGTGTTTCCCCAGGCGGCGGGCCCATCCGGGGAGCAAGCGACCGGGCCAGCGCTAGACTCGGGAGCACGGCAGGTCAACACCGCGCAGGTCGCGCCAAAGAAGCCGCAATTGTGGCACGCTACGTGTGCCGCGCTCACCTACTTCGATAACGAGGGTCGCGCCCACTTGGTACAAAGCGTCGTGGTGCAATCCGCGGACCAAAAGATGCGCGGGCCGGTGCTGGACCTCTACTTTACGCGCAGCCAGGCCACCGGGGCGAGCGGGTCGAATGCCGCAAGTACGGGCGGCGCGAGTGCCGGCGGAGCCCAGCAGATCAGCCGCGCGGTAGGAACCGGCGGAGTAATCGTCGAGGAAGGCGACCGCAAAGCGACCGCCGAGCGCGGCGAGTACACCGCCGCCAACGGGAAATTCGTGATGACCGGGGGCAATCCGACCCTCTATGACGGTTCCGCGGGTACCACCACCGGCCGTCAATTGACCTTCTTTTTAGCGGATGATACGATCATCGTCGATTCTGAAAATGGTTCGCGGACGTTGACGAAACATCGAGTCGAGAAATGAAGAGGTATGCTGAAGCTCCAGGCCGTCGAGTTGAGCAAGTCGTATCGCGGTCGCAAGGTCGTGGACGACGTCGAGCTGGAGATCGGTCAAGGTGAAGTCGTTGGGCTCCTAGGACCGAACGGCGCAGGAAAGACGACGACGTTCTATATCATTGTGGGTCTTGCCCGCCCCGATTCCGGCCGGGTTCTTCTGAACGGCGACGAAATTACGGACCTCCCGATGTACCTCCGGGCCCGCAGCGGAATCAGCTACCTTCCCCAGGAACCCTCGGTGTTTCGCCAACTGACCAGCGAAGAGAATCTACTAGCCGTTTTGGAGACTTTGCCGCTCACGCCCGAGCAGCAGCGCGACCGGCTGGAGGAATTGCTGGTGCAGATGGGACTCGAGACCGTGAGGCAGAGCAAGGCCTACACCCTTTCCGGCGGCGAGCGCCGCCGTCTGGAGATCGCCAGGTCGCTTACTTTGCAGCCTTCTTTTATTCTCCTGGATGAGCCGTTTTCGGGCATCGATCCTTTGACCGTCAAGGATTTGCAGGAGATCATCAGGGAGTTAAGCCGTTCGGGAATTGGCGTATTGATTACGGATCATAACGTGCGGGAAACACTCAATGTCACCGACCGCGCGTACATCCTGAGAAATGGGAAAATCTTCAGGAAGGGCCGGCCCGACGAGCTGAGCAATGATCCAGAAGTGCGGCGCGTCTATCTTGGCGATCACTTCCGCCTGAACTAAGGCCCGAATTAGGGATTTGTGAAGGGACAAGACAGAAACAGCCATGGCTTGGCAGGGACTCAAACTCAACCTGAAGGTGTCGCAGAAGCAGATTCTGACGCCTGGCCTGGTGCAGATGGTGAGCGTCCTGGCGCTCAACCGGCTCGAACTGCGCGAAATGATCAACCAGGAGATGATCGCTAACCCTGTCTTGGAAGAGCAGAGCGAAGAGCCCACCCAGTCCGACAACTACAGCGACGAGACCTTCCTCAAAGCCGAAACCGAAAAAGTTCCCGAGAAGCCGGAAGCGAATCCCTTCGACGAGTTCGATGTCGGCACCTTCTTCAATCAATATCTGGATTCCGGGGGTGACGGCGGCCAATCCCAAGAACGCGAAATCTCCGAGCGCCCTTCCTTCGAGAAATTCTTATCCTCGGCCACCGGCCTTACCGATCACCTGACGTGGCAGTTGAGCGTAACGATTTGTTCCGACACAGTGACCGAGCTCGTCGAAAGTATCATCGGCAACCTCGACGAGAACGGCTATTTGACCGCCTCGATGGAAGAGCTGGCGCAACAGGGCAAGTACTCGCAGGACGACTTGGACGACGCGCTGGCCGTGGTGCAGGACTTCGATCCCATCGGAGTCGGCGCGCGGGATTTGCGTGAGTGCCTGTTACTCCAACTGAAAGCCTTCGATCCGCAGAATACGCTGGCGCAGCAGATCGTCTCCGAGCACTTGAAACAGGTGCAATCGAATCAGCTTAAGGACGTTGCCCGCGCGCTGAATCGGCCGCTGGACGTGGTCAAACGCGCCCTGGACGTGATTAAGAAGCTCGATCCGCGTCCCGGCCTGCGCTACAACAAGACCGAGCCGCGGCTCGTCGAGCCGGACGTCTACTTCCGCAAGGTAGACGATCAGTGGCAAGCCTTCTTGAACGAAGACGACATGCCGCAGCTTCGCTTGAGCCCCACCTACCGCCGCTTGCTGGTCCGCGATGCCGCCGACCGCGACGTCCGCAACTACGTCAAAGAAAGATTCACCGCCGCGATCCAATTGATGAAAAACATCGAGCAGCGCAAGCACACCATTCTCCGCGTCTGCCAGTCCATCATCGCGCGCCAGGGGGACTTCCTTACCCACGGCCCCGACGCACTCAAGCCCATGATGATCAAGGAAGTCGCCGAAGAAGTCGGCGTGCATCCCTCGACCGTCAGCCGAGCCGTCGCCAGCAAGTACGCGCACACGCCCCAAGGCGTGCTGGAGTTGCGCTCGTTCTTCAGCGAATCGGTGAACGGCCCGGAGGGCGGCGGCATGTCGCTGCTGACCCTGAAACGCCTGGTCAAGAAAATGATCGAAGAAGAAGATGGCGCCAAGCCGTTGACGGACGACCAGATCGCCAAGAAACTTGACGACGCGGGCATCCACGTGACCCGGCGCACCGTCGCGAAATACCGTGAAGACATGCGCATCCCCAGCACGCACCAGCGCAGGGTAAAGAGCTGAGCCGGCGCCTCACTGTGAAGCAGCAGCCGAGACACGAATCGCGCCAACTCGTCATCCTCACTGGCCTTTCTGGTTCCGGTAAGAGCACCGTCCTCAAGACGTTTGAAGACATGGGCTTCTACTGCGTCGACAATCTCCCCGTAGAGCTGATCCCGATTTTTGCCGAGCTGCACGCCGCGGGCGAAGGCGATTTCGCACGCGCCGCTTTGCTGGTGGACGCGCGCGAAGGTACGCATCTCTCGAAATTGCCGCTGTTGCTGAAACATCTTCGTCGGCAGCATTCGATCGCGCTTGTTTTCATCGAAGCCGGCGAGGACGCCCTGCTGCGCCGCTACAGCGAGACCCGGCGCCCCCACCCGTTCGGCAAGCATCTATCCGTGCGCGAGAGTTTGCGAGATGAGCGAAAGTTGATGGAGCCGATTCGCAAACTTGCCGACGTGGTGATCGACACCTCGAAATTCAACGTACATGAGCTGCGCCACTTCATCACCGAACGCTTCAAAAATCCCGAAAAACGGTCGATGCTCGTCTCGCTGGTCAGCTTCGGATACCGCTACGGCGTGCCGATCGACGCCGATCTGGTCTTCGACGTGCGTTTTTTGCCGAATCCGCACTTCGTTCCGCGGCTGCGGAAATATACCGGCCTGGACCCCAAGGTCCGGCGCTACATCCGCTCGTTCCCGCAGACCGGAGAGTTTCTGCGCCGCATCGAGGGGCTTCTGGTTTATTTGATACCGCACTACATCGGCGAGGGTAAGAGCTATCTGACGATAGCGATCGGTTGCACGGGCGGCCGCCACCGTTCAGTGATGCTGGCGGAATCCCTCAGGACCGCGCTGGAAAAGCACGGATATACCGCCAAGGTCGTTCATCGCGACATCGAGAAGTAGAGGACGCCAGGCCTATGCTGCGCCAGTACCAACCCGCCCGCCGAAACTTGACACGCCACGATGCGGCGAATAGCGTACCAAGTGCGACCGGCCGGGGAGCCTGAGGCGTGGCATCACTGTTTTCACCACAGCTGAAACGATTGTTGAGTTATGTCCGGCCGTACTCCTTGCGGCTCAGCGTAGGGGTGGTGTTGGTGGCCATCGTCGCGCTCGCGGAAGGCATCATCGCGCTGATGGTTCGGCCGGCCGTGGACTACGTCCTCGATCCAGCCGTGTTCGGGTCGAGCCTCCCTCTCGGAAAAATACCGTTTAGCGACCGCGTTATTTACCTCAACGAGTTTCTTCCCTCCACCTTCCACAACGTCAAGACGATTTTCGCCATTACGCTGGTCATGGTTTTCGCCATCAAAGCCATCGCCGAATATCTTGGCGGCACGCAAATCCAATACGTCGGCCACGCTGCGGTCACCGACCTGCGCAACGCCGTCTACGCCCGCCTGATCCGCCAGCCCATCGGTTTCTTCCAGCACCATCCCACCGGGCGGCTGCTTTCGGTGGTGATCAACGACGTGGAGCGGACGCGCATCGCGTTGTCGGAATATCTCGCCGATCTGTTTCAAAAAGGCTTCACGCTCCTGGTCTTCGTCGCCGTGGTCTTCGGTCTCAACTGGAAAATGGCCCTGGGCTCCGCCGTGCTTCTTCCGCTCGTGGTTCTTCCGGTAAACAAATTCGGCCGCAGAATCCGGCGCTCGGCCGAAAATAGTCAATCCCGGCTGGGCGATCTTGGCCAGATCCTGAACGAAACGGTAACGGGAAACCGCGTGGTGAAGGCCTTCGGTATGGAAGGCTTCGAGATCAGGAAATTCCGCGACACCTCCAAGCGCCTGTTGCGCGAAAACATGCGCTGGGTGCGCGCCGCGGTGATTACCTCGCCGATGATGGACATGCTGGGCGCCATCGTCATTCCGCTGCTTTTGCTTTACGCGCGCGACCAAATTCGCCACGGCGTAATGACCCTGGGCGTCTTCTTTGCCTTTATCTTCGCGCTGTTCAATGCCTACACGCCCTTGAAGCGCATGGGCTACGTCTATCAGCAATTCCAGGCCGCCCAGGGCGCGAGCACGCAAGTCTTCGCGTATCTCGACCTCAAAGAAGAACAAGCCGAGCAGCCTGGCGCAGAGTCGCTGCTACCCTTTTCCCGGGAAGTCGTTTTTGACGGCGTTTCCTTTTCCTACGCCAACGAATCCGCGCAAGTCTTGCAGAACATCCGGCTGACCGCGCGCAAGGGGGAAGTGATTGCGCTCGTGGGCTCCAGCGGAGCCGGCAAAACGACCCTGGTGAATCTGATCCCCCGGTTCTACGAGCCGACCTCCGGCCAGATACGCATCGACGGAGTTGATATTCGCGGCGTGACCATCCGCTCGCTGCGCGAACAGATCGCCGTGGTGGCCCAGGAAAACATTCTTTTCCACGACACGGTGTGGAACAACATTTGCTACGGGTTGTCGGATGTCCCCACCGAGCGCGTGCAAGCCGCGGCCAGGGCGGCGCTGGCCGACGAGTTCATTATGGATTTGCCGCAAGGCTACGGCACCGTGATCGGCGAGCGCGGCACGCGTCTCAGCGGCGGGCAGCGCCAGCGCATCGCCATCGCCCGCGCCATTTTGAAAGACTCGCCGATCCTCATTCTCGACGAAGCGACCTCCGAGCTCGACGCCGAATCCGAAATGTTCGTCCAGAAAGCGTTGAGCAACCTCATGGTTGGCCGCACCACCTTCGTCATCGCGCATCGCTTGGCGACCATCCGCCGCGCGGATAGAATCCTGGTGCTGGAGGATGGGCAGATTCGCGAGAGCGGCACGCACACGGAATTGATGGCTCGAGGCGGAATCTACGCGCGGCTGCATGATCTGCAATTTACGGATGAAGACATGCTGGCTCCCGCGCAGACCTCGACGCCGAATCTAAGCGCATCAGGCGATCCCCTATGAGCCAGAAAACCACCGCGCAGCAGACGAAAAAGGCCGAGTGTCTCTCGATGACCGGCTACGCGCAGGCTCGCGGCGAGCAAAATGGCTGGGCCCTTCGCGTCAGCGTCAAGAGCGTCAACCACCGCTTCCTGGATGTCAGGTTTCGCCTGCCGGAAGGTTTCGATGTCTATGAGCTGCGGCTTCGCCAGATCATCCGCGAGAAGATTCATCGCGGGCACATCGACGTGAACGTCAACGTGCAGCCGGGCGCCGCTGCTCCGGTGCAGGTGAACCGCGATCTGCTGCAAGCCTATCTGCACGCCGCGGAAGAGCTGCGGCAGCAAATGGGGGCCTCGGCGGAGTTGGACGTCGTGTCGCTGTTGCGGCTGCCGGGCGTCATCGGTGGCCTGGCGCCACCGCTGCCGGAGACCGATGAGGAGCAGGACCAGCTCGGCCACGCGCTCGACGAATGCCTTCGCGAGGCCTTGACCAAGCTCGACGACATGCGGCATGCCGAAGGCCGCCACTTGGCGGAAGAGCTGCGCGCTCGTGTGGCTCGCATTGGCGAGCAGACCGACAAAGTTCGCGACCTCGCCATCGCGCTGACGCCCGCGTTTGCCCGCCGACTGCAGACCCGCCTCAAGGAATTGCTCAACGGCACCGGCATCGAACCCGCGCGGCTCGCGCAAGAGGCGGCACTGCTGGCGGAACGCAGCGATATCAGTGAAGAATTGGACCGGCTGCGAAGTCACCTGCAGCAATTCGCCAGGCTTCTGGACGGCGCCGGAGAGTTGGGCAAGAAACTGGATTTTCTTCTTCAGGAGATGCATCGCGAGGCCAACACCATGCTCTCGAAAACGCCGGGCGTCGAAGACGAAGCGTTGGCCATCACCGGACTATCGCTGGAAATCCGAGCGGAGATTGAAAAGCTGCGCGAACAGGTGCAGAACATCGAATGAACACTGGGAACGACAGCGCGCCGCTCATCTTGATCGTATCGGGGCCTTCGGGATCGGGGAAATCGACGCTGGTGCAAAGAATTTTAGAGCTGCCGGGCACGATGCCTTCGATATCGTGTACTACCCGGCCGCGTCGCGCGACTGAGGCCAGCGGGAAGTGCTATGCTTACGTCACGGAAGCGGAATTCGATGCCATGGTGTCCCGTGGCGAGTTTCTGGAATATGCTCGAGTTTTCGGCAGGCATTCTTACGGCTCGCCGAAGAAATGGCTCGACGAAGCCCGCAGCAAAGGGCTCGATCTCGTTCTGGAGATCGACGTGCAAGGCGCGGCTCAGGTAAAAGAGAAGCTCCCTGAGTCCGTGGCCATTTTTATCGTGCCGCCGTCTCCGGCAGAGCTGGAAAGACGGCTGCGCAGCCGCGGGCAGGATTCCGACGAAGAGATTTCGCGGCGGCTGGCCAGGGCCCGGGATGAGATTGCAGCGTTCGGCAAATATTACGACTATTGTGTGGTGAACGACGACGTGGAGCGCGCGGGGCGCGAGGCGCAAGCCATTGTTATGGCGCTGCGCTGCCAGAGCGTGCGGCGCCGCAAATGGGTGGAACAACTTCTGGCATCGTTTGGGGGGGAATGACTGAAATGAATGTGCTGACGAAAGCTCCGGAGAGCCAGTTTGCGTATGTGGTGTTGGCGGCGAGGCGCGCGCGGCAAATTATGGCGGGAGCGCCGCCGCTGGTCGAAAACCCGAGAACGTTGAAGCCGACGCGCATCGCTTGCGAAGAGCTGGAGCACGGCTTAATCGAATACGATTTCACCGAGCCGTCGTCGATCGACGAAGACAAGGACGGCAACAAGCGCCGCAAGTAGCAGTGTCGCGGTTCAGCTTTCGGCGTCGCCGGTTGTACGGGCGCGCTTTAGCGCGTCCAGGCCTGCTGAGGTCCGGCGGCCTCTAGGAATCTAAAGATGCGGATCACACTAGGCGTAACCGGCGGAGTAGCGGCCTACAAGGCCGCGGAGCTGGTGCGCCGCCTGCAGCAAGACGGCTTCAGCGTGCAAGTGGTGATGACCCGCAGCGCCCGCGAGTTCGTCACGCCGCTCACCTTCGCCGCGCTCAGCGGGCAGAAAGTAATCACCGACCTGTTTGCCGAGTCCGGCGGCGAGGCCAACCTCGAAAGCGCCATCGAGCACATCGCCGTCGCGCAGCGCACCGACCTCTTGCTCGTTGCTCCGGCCACCGCCGACATCCTCGCGAAGTTTGCGCGCGGCATTGCCGACGATTTTCTCACCACGCTTTATCTTGCCAGCACGGCGCCCGTCGTGGTCGCCCCGGCGATGAACGTAAACATGTGGAACCACGCCGCAACCCAAGAAAATGTCGAGCTCCTGCGAGCGCGGGGCGTAACCATCGTCGATCCCGATGAAGGGTATCTCGCCTGCGGCATGACCGGTGCGGGACGCCTAGCCGGCCAGGAGCAGATCGTGGCGGCCGTGCGCGAAACGCTGCGGCTGCAACGCGATCTGGAAGGCCAGACTGTGCTCGTTACCGCCGGGCCCACATGCGAAGATCTCGATCCCGTGCGCTACTTGACGAACCGTTCCTCCGGCAAAATGGGCTACGCCGTTGCGGAAGCCGCCGCGCGCCGCGGTGCACGCGTGATTTTGGTGAGCGGTCCAACTTCGCTGGACGCGCCGGCAGGCGTCGAGCACATCGATGTTCGCACCGCCGCCGAGATGCACCGCGCCGTCATCGACAAATTCCCGGAATCCTCGATCGCCATTTTCGCTGCGGCCGTTGCTGACTACCGCCCGGCGCAGACGCTCGACCAGAAGATCAAGCGAAACAACGAGCTTTTCACCCTTGCGCTCGAGCCCACTCCGGATATCCTCGCCAGCGTCGCGCAAAACAAAGGCGAGCGCCTCGTGGTCGGCTTCGCCGCGGAAACCGAGCGCGTCGCCGAAAACGCGCGCAAGAAGCTCGCGACAAAAAACGCAGACCTCATCGTGGCCAACGACGTCACCGCGGAAGGCGCCGGCTTCGACCACGACACCAACATCGTGACGCTCTTTGCGCGCGACGGCCGCGACCTGCCTCTCCCACGCATGAACAAGAGCGAAGTGGCCCAGCGCATTCTCGATGAAGTCGTGCGCCTGCGCTCCGTTCTGCGATCTCCGCAGCGCTCCGCGATTTGATCATGGGTGAGCGACTCTCTGAAGTTCTTCAAAACAAACTTTCCAAGCGGCTGGGCTATTACCAGGACATTGGAATTGAATTGTTCTATCGCGACCGCGCCGCAAAGCCCGGACCCGCAACGTTTGCAGAAACATCCGCCACCACTCCGATTCGCGAAGAGGAAACCTTGCACAAGACCGTGCGCAAGCCGGCGCCGCCACCCGTTCCACCTGCCCTCAGACCCGTGGCTCCGAGGATCGATGTGCTGCCGCCGCCGCCGGCGGCATCTCTTTTCGACGCCATGGACCGCGTTGCCGACGATACTTTGCTGAAGGTCCGCAGCGACCTCGGCGAATGCACGCGGTGCAAGCTGCATAGCACACGAAACAAAATCGTATTCGGCGACGGAAATCCCAAGGCCGAGCTTGTGTTTGTCGGCGAAGGGCCCGGCCATGACGAAGATGTTCAGGGGCTTCCGTTCGTCGGGCGCGCGGGGAAACTGCTCACGCAAATGATCGAGGCCATGGGATTGCAGCGGAGAGACGTGTACATCTGCAACGTGGTCAAGTGCCGACCGCCGGAGAATCGCCTTCCGGAGCGCGACGAGATCAGCACCTGCTCTCCCTTCTTGTTGCGCCAGATCGACGTGATCGCACCCAAAGTTATTGTGTGCCTCGGAGCTTGCGCGGCGCAGACGCTGCTGGAAACCAACCGCGGCATTTCGCATTTTCGCGGCCAGTGGCTGGAATTTCGGGGCCGCCGATTGCTGGCCACGTATCACCCCGCGTATTTGCTGCGCAATCCGAATGCGAAGAGCGAAGTCTGGAAAGATCTTCAGAAAGTGATGGCCGTTCTGGGGCTGGAAGTGAAGAAGGGCAAGCCCTCATAAGCCGTCATGGGCCCTTTTGGTTCCCTATGGGAATAGCGCTGGGCCTCCTGACCGCTCTGGCGTGGGGCAGCTCGGATTTTCTCGCGCGCTTCGCAGCCCGCCGCATCGGTTCCCTCCGAACGACGTTGTTCATGCAATTGGCCGGCCTGGTGCTCCTTACTGTTTTTCTGCGGTGGATCGGCGGCTGGGGCCACCTGATGGACGGCTCAGGCTGGCAGCCGTGGGCGTGGGGCACGCTCGCGGGAATCGTCAACGGCATCGCAACGCTGTCGCTGTACCGTTCGTTTGAAGTAGGCAAAATGGCGGTGGTCGCGCCGTTGTCGGCCAGCTACCCGGCGTTGACGGTCCTCTTGTCGCTATTTTCGGGTGAGCATTTGACGAGCCTTCGCGCCGCGGGCATTGCGTGCACGTTGATTGGCGTGATCGTCGTCGCACGGGGCGAAACGGAGTCTCCCGGCAGCGGCGGCCCATCACAGCCCGCGATTGAACGCAAGGCGCGCAGTGGAATGGGCTGGGCGTTGCTTTCGGCGGCCGGCTTTGGCGTGCTCTTCTGGTTGCTGGGCACGCGGGTCGTGCCCGCCGTCGGCTTTGCCTCCACAGTGTGGATGATTCGGCTGTCGTCCTCGGTGTTAACCATCTGCGTGATCCTGTTGCTCAAGCAGCCGCTTGCGCTGCCACTTCAAAGTCAGGGCCAAGGTTCCGTCTCTGTTTGGCTGCTTGGCATGGGAGTGTTGGACACCGGAGCGTTCGTCTTGAACAATCGCGGCTTGCAGCTCGAGCAGGTTTCCGTTGTCAGCGTCCTCGCCTCGCTCTACGGCGCCGTCACGGTCATTCTCGCCGCGATCTTCCTCCGCGAACGCCTTTCGCTTTGGCAATGGTGCGGCATCGTCGCGATCTTCGCCGGCATCGGGCTGATCAGCCGCTAGACTGGGTGCGGCTCGCGGGTTCGCGTTCAACGCTGCTGATACACTACTCGCCGGAATGAACTCTTTCTTTTGCAACGTAGCGCTGCCAGTGCCGCTGCGCACGGTGTTCACGTATGCCGTGCCCGAAGCGCTGCGCGAAAGCGTGCAGCCGGGATGCCGCGTGCTCGTCCCGTTCCGCAACAAATCCATCGTCGGCGTAATCACGGAACTCACCGACGCCGCGCCGCAAGGCACTAAGATCCGCGAGATCACCAAGGTGCTCGATGTTCGCCCGGCGCTTACTCCAAAGCTGATCAAACTCGGGCACTGGATCGCAGGCTACTACCTCGCGCCGGTCGGCGAAGTATTTCGCGCGATGCTGCCGCCGGTGACGGAAGTACGCTCGCAGCGCGAGATTGTGCTCACCGAGGCGGGCCGCGGCGCCGTTGCAAGCCTCAGCGGCGGAGAGCTCTCTCACGGCCTTACCCGCGCCGAAGTCGACTTCCTGGCGAAGGTGAATCAGAAAAAAGGCTCAGTCCAGCCCGCAGCGGCGGCCAAGCTCGGCGTCAACACCGAGGGCCTGGAACGTTTGCGCCGCCGGGGCCTGATCGAAATTCGGGAGACCCTGCTGGGCCGAAAACCGAAAACGCAGCGCGTGGCCGCTTGGAAGAGCGGCGCCGAATCATCCGCGCCCATGCTCGACGAAAAGGCCGCCCGGGTCAGAACGCAACTCGAAGAACGCGGCCCGCTGCCGTTGCCGCAGTTGCTGAAGCTGGCCAATGTTTCGCGTGCCGTGATCGAGCGCATGTTGCGCGACGCGCTGCTGGAAAGCTGGGAAGAGCGCATCGATCCAGCCGAGGATCCGTTTGACGTGGGCTACGAGCCGCCTGCGCACGAGCTGAACGCGGACCAAGAGAGCGCGGTGAAAGCGATCCGCGCGCGCTTCGAGCTTGGCGAGTTCGGCGTGTTGCTGCTCCACGGCGTCACCGGGAGCGGGAAGACCGAAGTGTATCTGCGCAGCGTGCAGGAGACGCTCGCGCGCGGGAAGACCGCGCTCGTGCTGGTGCCGGAGATTGCGCTGACGCTGTGGATCGGGCGGCAGTGCCGCGCGTGGTTTGGCGCGCGATTTGAAGGCGTGGCGGTGCTGCATTCGGCGCTCAGCGACGTGGAGCGCGCGCGGGAATGGTGGCGCGTGCGAAACGGCGAGGCGCGGGTCGTCGTGGGAACGCGCTCGGCCGTGTTCGCGCCGCTCGAGAATCTCGGCTTGATCATCGTCGACGAGGAGCAGGAGAACAGCTACAAGCAGGAAGAGACGCCGCGGTATCACGGCCGGGACGTGGCCATCGTGCGCGCAAAGATCGAAGGCGCGGTGGCGCTGCTGGGTTCGGCGACGCCTTCGCTC
The DNA here is from genome assembly GCA_963735525.1 of uncultured Acidobacteriota bacterium. Lineage (GTDB taxonomy): Bacteria > Acidobacteriota > Terriglobia > Acidiferrales > UBA7541 > Acidiferrum. The sequence continues at coordinate 312,629 of CAVTLQ010000013.1, forward strand.
GAAACCTATCATCATGCGCGAAGCGGCAAATACGAACTGCTGACGCTGGCTTCGCGGGTGGCCAACCGTTCGCTGGCGAGCGTCGAGATCGTCGATTTGCGCGAAGACTTCCAGCGGACGCACCAGACCAGCCCGATCAGCGCATCGCTGCACGCCGGGATTCAGGAATGCCTGGCGCAGGGAACGCAGGCGCTGGTGCTGATCAACCGGCGTGGCTATTCGTGGTCGGTGCTGTGCCGGAGCTGCGGCGCTTCGGTGCAGTGCGTGAATTGCAGCATCTCGATGACATATCACAAGCACCGCAATCGGCTGGAGTGTCACTACTGCGGCTCGATACAGGCGGTGCCGAGGGAATGCCCGAAGTGCCAATCCAAATACGTTTATTTTTTCGGCGAGGGATCGGAGCACCTGGAAGAACGATTGCGCAAGGAGTTTCCGGGCGCGCGCATCGCGCGGCTCGATCGGGATACCGCGCGGACCAAGCGGCAGTATCAGGAGACGCTCGGCGCGTTTGCCGCCGGCGCGCTGGATATTTTGGTCGGCACGCAAATGCTGGCGAAGGGCCACGATTTTCAGCGTGTGACGCTGGTCGGCGTCATTAGCGCGGACTCATCTTTGAGTTTGCCGGATTTTCGGGCGGCGGAGCGGACGTTTCAGTTGCTCACGCAAGTGGCCGGCCGCGCGGGCCGCGGAGAATTGCCGGGCCGCGTGCTGATCCAGACGTATTATCCCGAACACTACGCGATTCAGGACGCGGTGCGGCAGGATTACGCAGCCTTCTTCGAGCGGGAGATGCATTTCCGGCGGATGATGCAGTACCCGCCGTTCACCTCGCTAGCCAACGTAATCGTGCGGGATACCAGCCTGGAGAAAGCAATTCGCTGGTCGCGGCAGCTTTCGGAGTATTTCTCGCCGTACGACGCCAAGGATGTCCGAATCCTGGGTCCAGCGACGGCGCCGCTCGCGCGACTGAAGAAGGAGCACCGGTTTCAGTTCCTGCTGAAGTCGCCTAAGCGGTCGATGTTGACCAAGCTGCTAGGCGGGGCCATGGCGTATTCCGACGCCAAAGAGATCCCGCAAACGGCGGTCTTGGTCGATATGGACCCGCTGAGCCTGCTGTAAGTCCGTTTCAGCGCCCATCGTCGGTGTTATCAGCGCCTTAGGGCCTTGCAGGGCTGCCACGTTGGAGTTGCTTTTCTGGATGATGGGTATGCCCCCCTTTTTGCAAGGAAAGGATATGAAACGATGAGGGTTAGCTCGCCCTGTAGCTTAAGAATCTGATTCTAAAGAGTTTAGGGAGTGCAAGGGCACTCGGGTCCCGCACGCGAAGTGGCGGCGCGGACCAACGGAGCACTTAACTCATTGCAAGGAAAAGAGTTGAACGACTCAGTGCAGCCGGGCGGAAACAAAAAACGCGCCGCAGATCGGCGCGTTATGAGCACAAGTTAACCCGGGAGCTATATTACCACTTCTGTGGAATTTGTCAAGGAAAATCTGAAGCCTCCCGATGGGCTGCGGAAAAACTGACTCAGGACAACATCGAAGAGTTAGGCGGGGGCGCGTAGGCGCCAGAAGAAGTATGCCGGGAGGCCGAGGAGGAAGAGGACGATGGCAACGACGAGGTAGCGGAACTGGGTGGGATCGCGAAAGGCGAGGAAAATGGCGTTGGCGACGATCGCCGTGGCTGCCAGGACAAAAATCAGCGGAGCAAACGGGTACCCAGGGACGCGGTAGGGAAGTGGCATACCTTTGGAGGCCCGGCGCAGCGGGAAGATGGCGGCCGCGCCGAGACCGTAGAAGATCCAGCCGACGAAGATTACGCCGTTGGCCAAATCGGCGAATTTTCCCACGCACGCCAGCACGCAGGACCAAGCGCCCAGCGCCAGGATGGCGGCGGCGGGTGTCTGAAACCGGGGATGGACTTCGGCCAGCTTCTTGAAGAAGAGATTGTCGTTGGCCATGGCGTAGAAGACGCGAGGCGCGGTGAGCACGACACTGTTTGTGGCACTGAAGGTAGAGATGAGAATGGTGGCGGCGACGATGCGGCCGGCCCAGGCGCCGAGCACGGCTTTAACAGCGGTGGCGGCGATCGCGTCACTGGCGGTGGCTGCGGCCGGACCCAGAGCGACGAGGTATGCGCAGACGGCCATCAGATAGAGAGCCACGAGAGCGAGCGAACCGAGGAGGAATGCCCTCGGGAAGGATTTCTGCGGATGGACGACTTCTCCCGCGCTGTAAGTGCCGAACTGCCAGCCTTCGTACGCCCACAGCACGGAGATCATGGCCAAACCGAAACTGGACACTAACGCAAAACCATGCTGGGTGCTGCCAAAAGCGGGCGGAATTTTGGAAGCGTGACGGCCGAGAGAGAACAGGACAGCGCTGAGCAGCACGACGAGACCTGCTTTGATGAGCGTGGTCCAGTTCTGCAGGTCGGAGCTCTTGCGCGTGCCCCAGACGTTGACTGCGGTGACCACGGCGATCATGACCACCGAGGCGGCCGTCAAACCCGCCGGGGAGAGTGGAATGATTTCCGCCAGATACCTTGCGAATGCGCGGGCCAGAGCGGCAATGCTGCCGCTGGCGATGACTGCGAACAGGCACCAGCCATAAAGAAACGCCGGGACGCGGCCAAAGCCATCGCGAATGTAGCAATAAAGTCCGCCGGCTTCGGGATTGGCGGCGGCCAGTTCGGCGTAGGTCAGCGCGCCAAGCAGAGAGAGCACGCCGCCGACGAGCCAGACGAGAAGAGAAAGCCCGACGGAGCCATCGACCTGACGAAGAATAAGACCCGGAGTGAGAAAAATGCCGGAGCCAATCACCGAACCAATGAACAGCAGAAATAGATCGCGCTGGCTCAGCGTGCGAACGAGTGGCGTCATCTGCTGATGGTCATACCGGTGAAGTGAGAGGCGGGACGCATCATAACCGGAGTCTTGGAGGCGTCAACGAGAACTTCAGGACTCGACGAACGGGCTGGGCATGAAACACAACAGAAACACTACGAGCGTCAGCAATGCGCCAAAGCGGCGATTGGGGTCGAGCGGCTCCGGATCGTAGATGGGCAGAAAACGGAAGAAGCGAATGCCAAAGAGAAGAACGCCCCAAATGTACCAGCCGGGCCAGAAATGGAAAAATCCGAGGAGAATAAGGCACGCCGGAAGAATCAGCGAGGAGTAGCGGTGCGCTCGGGGGCTGAGCGAGCGCAGGATGTGGCCGCCATCGAGCTGCGCGGCCGGCAGAAGGTTCAGCGAGGTGGCGAACAGGCCCACCCATGCGGCGCGGCCCACGGGGTGGAGCAAGAGGTTGCTGGCGGCGACTCCGGGATGAAGGATCGCGACGAGGAAGTGCAAGATGAGCGGCGTGCCCAGCACAAATCCGGCGTGCGCCGGATCGCCGAGACCCGGCACGATTTTGGCATGAAGCACGCCGAAGACCAGCGCGGGAATCGCCACGACAAAGCCGACCAGCGGGCCGGACGCGCCGACGTCAAACAGCGCGCGAGTGGTGCGGATGGGCGAACGGATGAGAATGAAGGCGCCCAACGTGCCGATCAGCGTAGGGAACGGAATGAAAAACGGATAGCTTGCGTGGATGTGGTGATGGCGGCACGCAAAGTAATGAGCTAGCTCGTGGGTGAGCAGGATCAGCAGCAAGGTGAGGGCAAAGGGCAAGCCGCTCGCGAGCGCCGTGGGGTGACGATAGACGAGCGTGAAGGCGCGAACGAATTCGTCGACCGAAGCTGCCTGATCGTGCGCATAGGCCACCGCGAACTGCGTGCCCGCCACCAGGCAGGTGCACAACGTGAGAAAAAATAGCGCGACGGCAAGAACCAGGGTCTTGACCGGCGGGTGCGGAGGGACCGGACGATAGTAGGGCGCGGCGAAGGGCCTGGCGCGCCAATCGATCGAGCTGGGTGAAACGGTGGAGGCGCTATCTGGAAACGAGTTGGTCACGAGGTCTGGAGAAGCCGGACGATACCATCCATAAGTACAGCACAACGTCCTTGTTTCTGCAAAAAGCAACGGAAGTTGGGCGGCCGACCGGGCAACAGCAGAACGCGCCTCCGTGCCGCTGCCTCGCGATTCAGGCAGAGTTGCGGAAGAAATTGAGTGCAGTTTGCGCGAACTGCGGGGCGGCGTCCAGGAAAACGGGGCCGTGAGTGCCGTTGGGGACGACCCATAGGGCCGACTTGGGGATGGCGCGGTACATCTCGACGCCCATTTCGACTGGATAGAGGAAGTCGCGGTCACCGTAGACGATGAGCGTCGAAGCGGTGATGCGAGACAACGTCGGCGGCGTGAAATTCATGTCGTCGTAGCTCTCACTCATCCCGCGTTGCCATTCCCACAAGGCCACGATCTGGTCATCGCCGAGTGTGTGACGCTTGCGCATGGGTTCCCACTCGCTGGGTGGCTGATTCTGTACCGGCACTTGCCGCATGATCGCGCGGGCCTGCTCGGGAAAGTACAGGGTCGCGCTTACGACGACCATGGCCTCGATGCGATCGGGTTCCAAGGTGGCCATGTGGAGAAGAATGTTGCCGCCCATGCTGATGCCGATGGCGCGGCATCGTTGGATGCCGAGGTGATCGAGCAGCGCGAGCGCGTCCAGCGCGCACTGCCGGTGCGTGATGGTCCGCTGCGGATTTGTCGATCGGCCATGACCGCGCGCATCCGGCGCGATGAGCTTGTATTCGCGCAGAAATTGATCGCGCCCGGCAGACGCCCAATTCTCGTGGGTGCCTCCGCCGCCATGCAGGAGCAACAGCGGCTCGCCTTCGCCTTCGATCGCGTAGAACAGATCGATTCCGTTGACGTGAAGCGTCGTGGCTGTGTCCTCGGTTGCCATTCGTAGGTACCTCCACGCATGTGCTAGCGATCCGAAGCAACAAACTCGGCGTGTCGATTGGGGATTGGTCTTGCTGACTGCCGTCTGCGTTGAAAGTTGCAAAAGCCGCGACTTCGTTTCGCGGGAATATGCCTAATCGGAGCCCTTTGCGGGGGCTTCCAAGCCTTGCAGTTCCTTGCCGGGCTTGAAGCGGACGGCTTTGCCTGGGGGGATGTTGACCTCCTCGCCGGTGCGAGGATTGCGGCCTATGCCGGTCTTGCGAGGCTTTACGCTGAAGACGCCGAAGCGGCGGAGTTCGATGCGCTGGCCGCGTCCGAGAGCGTTCTTGAGGGACTCAAAGACGGTTTCCACCGCTTGCTCGGCCTTGGTGCGGCTGATGCTCGTCGTGGTGACAACCGCGTTCACGATGTCCAACTTGATCACACATGCCTCCCGCGCTTCCGTGGGCAGATGCTAGAGGGTACGGCACGGGTTGTCAAGACGCGAGGGGTAATCTACACTGGCTACTTTTTCGCGCAGTAAACGGCGCGATTACGCGTTGCTGGGGTTGTTGCTGAGGTCCTTCGCCCGTCCTAAGCGGATGATTTTGGGCAACCTCACGCGCACTTGCGTGCATGGTCATGAGGTTGAGATCCTTCAGCGAACCTCATCGGTTCGCCTCAGGATGACAAGTTAGCTCGAACGAGGAGGCGTGGATGTCCGTTAAGCCAGACCGCTGGATCCGGCGCATGGCGCTGGAGCATAAGATGATCGAGCCGTTCACGGACCGGCAGGTGCGCGAAGGCGTGATCAGCTATGGAGTGTCGTCGTACGGCTACGACATCCGCGTGGCAGACGAGTTTCAGATCTTTACCAATGTGAATTCCACGATCGTGGACCCCAAGCATTTCGATCCGAGGTCGCTGGTGGCGTACAAGGGCGACGAGTGCTTGATTCCGCCGAATTCGTTCGCGCTGGCGCGGTCGATTGAGTATTTCCGCATTCCGCGAAACGTTCTGACGATTTGCCTGGGAAAGTCGACGTACGCGCGGTGCGGGATTATCGTGAACGTGACGCCGTTCGAGCCGGAATGGGAAGGGTTCGTTACCCTGGAAATCAGCAACACCACGCCGCTGCCGGCGAAGATTTACGCCAACGAAGGGCTGTGCCAGGTGCTTTTCTTCGAGTCGGACGAGGATTGCGAAGTCAGCTATAAAGACAAGAAGGGGAAGTATCAGTCGCAGGGCGGGATTGTGTTGCCCCGATTGTAGCGCCTACGCTACTTCACGACGGAGATCGTAGCGGAGATCTGGGTGAGCGTAGCGTTGTGGACCGGATAGCCGCGTTCCCGCCAGGCGTCCAGCCCGCCCTGGAGCGGGCGAATATGCTGGATACCCTGTCTTCGTAAGAGAATCGCAAGCTGGGCGCTGGTGGCTTCGTTCGGGCAAGTGCAGTAGAGAATAATCTGACGGTCGTGCGGCAACCTGTCGTTTTTCTCGCGCAGCTCCTTGGCGTCCATGCGAAAGGCGCCAGGGATGGTTTCGGGATCGGCTTCGAAATCGAGGGAGTGGCGTAGATCCACGATAACCATATCTTCGCCCTTGTCGATTTTCTCCTTGAGCTCCTCCACGGTAATTCTGGAGATGCGCAGCTCGCGAATGAAGCGCTGGCGGGCGATGTACTTCCATGCGATGTAAGAGACGAGCGCGGCTACTAGAATCACCAGGGCCCAACTGCCCAGTGCGGCAGCATGATCCGCGATGCGCTCGATCTGGCCGCTGAAAATGTAGCCCACTCCCAGGAAGGTCCCGGCCCACAGGCATGCGCCGGACGCGTCGAAAAGCAAAAATCGGCTCATGCGCATGTGAAAGATACCTGCAAGAGGTGGCGCGACAGCTCCCAGGCCGGGAAGAAACTTGGCGACAAGCAATGACCGGGAGCCTTCCTTGGCGAAGACGCCTTCCGTGCGACGCACACAAGAATCCGGTTCGAGAGAGATCTTACAAAGGAGCTGAAGAATCTTGATCCCTTTGAGCCGCCCGAGCTGAAACCAGATCGAGTCGGCCACCAGGCAAGCGAAAACGGCCGTGAACAGCGATTCAAAGAAGCTCATACGGCCGGTGCCGGCCAAGGCTCCCGCCGCTAGCAAAATCGGAAGCGAGGGGACCGGCAGGCCGGCCTGCTCGGCGAATACCCAGCCGAGCAGTACCACGTATCCGTGACGCAAAAGGAATTCGAGAGTGCTGTGCATGGCGCGGAGCTGGGATTCCTCGCTTCCGGGTTAGTTCGTTATGACGGTATGAAAGGAGCAGTATGCCCCCAGCCGCCGGTGATGACAAACTCGCTGAGCGGCTTGCGTGTTCGCGGAGCCAACTCACCATCGCGCAGGCGATCGGGTAGCGATTGCGGATCACCGGGATAGCCGATGGCCATGGCGGCTACGGGCTCCCAATCTTGAGGAATGTTGAAGACCCGGCGAGCCTTCTCCGGATCGAAACCCGCCATTTGATGAACGAACAAGCCGCGCGAGTTGGCCTCAAAGGTGAGCTGTGCGCTGGCGCTGCCGACATCGTGCATGGCCCAGCGATTGGGCGAACCGTCCTTTGCTGTTTTCATTTGCGCGACGGACAGAATCAACACGGGCGCTTGCTTCGCCCAGCCGGCATTGAATTCCACCAGCGTGCTCAGCATCTTGGCGAAATTCTCGGAATCGTCTTTTGTGGCGACAATGTATGCCCAAGGTTGGTGATTGTAGCTGGAAGGCGCCCAGCGCGCGGCCTCAAACAGGCTGCGCAGCACTTCGGGTGGGACGAGCTTGTCGCTGTAGGCGCGTGGGCTCCAACGCTCCCGTACGATCGTGTGAAGCGGAATATCGGTGGGAGCGGGCTTTTGCATGATTCTTGACCTCGTTTGTAGAAATTAGATGAACGAATTGCCGCGGGCGGTATATTCCAACCGCCCGCAGATTTTGTGCCTTACCTTAGCCTTGGCGCTTCAGTCGCCCGATTTCGCGCCCTGCTTGATCATTTCGACGTCGAGCGTAATGGAGACATCGTCGCCCAGAACAACGCCGCCGTTGTCCATGGTGGCGTTCCACTTCACGCCGAAGTCCTGGCGATTGATTTTCGTGGTCGCGCTGACGGCGGCACGCTGATTGCCCCAGGGATCTTTGACGGGCGGGGTGGGGCCTTCGACATCGAGGATGACTTCCTTGGTGACGCCGCGAATGGTGAGGTCGCCGGTAACTTTCAGCTTGCCTGCGCCGGCCTGTTCCACCTTTTTGGACTTGAAGGTCATGGCGGGATAGTGGGCGACGTCGAAGAATCTGTCGCTCTTTAGATCTTTGTCGCGGTCGGGTTGACGCGTGTCCACCGTGGACACATCGATGGTGACGTCCACGGTGGATTTGCTGACGTCGGCGTCGTCGAAGCTGACCGTGCCTTTCACACTGCTGAATCCGCCGCGCACCGTCGATATCGCCATGTGGCGGATGGAGAATTGCGCGGCCGAGTGCGCCGGGTCGATTTGCCAGGTGGAAGTTGCCGCGGGCGAGGGCAGCGAGCAGAGGGCTGCCAGTCCGGCGGTTACTGCGATTCGAGCTAGAGAGTGGCCCATGTTTTCGATCTCCTTTGAGTTTGTTGTGTGGTTGCTTCGAGAGTATCAAGTGTTCCTGCAAACTGTTTATTCGTCTCCACGGGCGAGGATCTGATCGAGCACCTCGGCCAGGGCCTTCAGGCGCGCCGCCGGGATGTGCCGGAACTGGCGCTTGTGAAGCTCACGAATGGGCTGGTCCAGCCGTCTGAGAAGATCGAGGCCGGCGGAAGTGATGCGGGTTTTCACGACGCGGCGGTCATCCTTCTGACGCTGGCGCGTGATCAAGTTGCGCTTCTCCATGCGGTCCAAAAGGCGCGTCATATCGGGATCGTGAGAGATCATGCGTTCGGCGACGTCGCTGCAGGCCAATCCTTCCGGCTCGGCCCCGCGCAGGATGCGCAGGACGTTGTACTGCGCGCCGGTCAGGCCGTTGCTTTTCAGGAGTTGTTCGGCTTGCTGGCCCAAGGCATCGGCGGTTTTCTGCAGGCCGATGAACGCGCGGTCCTCGACGGGCAGGGAGGAGCGCGCGGTACGGTTTGCTGAACTCATAAAGGTACAATAGTCGTGGTAACGATGATTGTCAAGAGGAAAAATGCCCAGCGCTCAGGCCTTTCGCAGCGGCCGCAACTGCACCTCGCTCACGAAGCTCTGCGGCCCCTGCGTCGCGATCATGGCCACGGCGTGCGCCACGTCGTCAGCGGTCAGCGCTTTCGTGGGGTCCTTTGGCCCGCGGCCAGAGAATTCGGTGGCCACGCTGCCCGGGCAGACGACGCTCACGCGGATTCGGTGCTCGCGCAGGTCTTCCGCCATGCACGCCGATAGGCCTTGCACGCCCCATTTGGACGCGCAATACAGGCCGCCGCCGGCGAACGCGTTGCGCCCCGCGAGCGAACTGATATTGATGATGTCTCCGGAACCTCGGCGAATCATCGAGGGCGCCACGGCACGGGAGACTAGAAAGACGCTCTTGAGATTGCCGTTGAGAACACGATCCCATTCCGCTTCCGATCTCTCATGGGCGGGCCCGAATAGGCCGATGCCGGCATTGTTGACCAGGATGGAGATAGGGCCCAGCGCCGCCTCGGTTTTTTCGATCAAGCCGGTTACGTCGGCGGATAGGGTGACATCGGCCCTGTGGGAAAAAACATGCGCAGTTCGCTGCTCCAGCTCCGCGGAAACGCTTTGAAGGGCTTTGGCATCGCGGCCGCAAACGGCAAGGCTGGAGCCGAGCGCCGCCAGGCGCAGAGCGATGGCCCGGCCGATTCCACGGCTGCCGCCGGTGACCAGGGCGACCGCGCCGGACAGAGGAGTATTGTCCCGTTGATCCATAAGTTGTCTCGCTTATTCGAGCGATTCGATTTCTTCCTCGTCGAAGCAGCTAATTTATGCGACACTCATCTTAACAACTTTCGGGGCAGCCGCTGTGTCGTGAACCGCATTTCGACCCCCGGACGTGGTTGCGTGGGCACACTGCTGACAGGTCGATGGACAAATACCCGTAGGTACATAGTTCCCGGTAGGGTACTGCCTTGCGGATGGCACCCGGCTTTCCCTATAATCCCGAAGTTTTACAAATAGAGGCGCTTCCCAGAAGTAGCCGGCTGTGCTGGAATAAATACATAGGCTTGGAGTTTGAGCGAGGAGAATGGGAATGAGCGGAATACGTATACTGGCGGGCCTCGCGATCGTTGCGGCGCTTTGCCTGATGGTTGGCAGCGCCCCGAGCGCGGTGGCACTGGCGCAAGGGCAGGACGCCGGTGCAAAGCCTCAGTACACGATGGCGGAGTACAACGCTTACACCGCGGCGCAGTCGACCAAGGATCCTGCGCAGCAAGTGAAGCAGCTCGACGACTTTGTGGCGAAGTATCCGAATTCCGCACTGCTGGTTTACGTTTATCCCCTCTACTACAACGCTTACAGCCAGTTGAAGAATTTTCCTAAGGTGATCGAGTACGCCGACAAGTTGCTTGCCCTCGGCGACAAGGTCGAGGCCCCGATTCGCTACCAGGCCTACTACGCGCGCGCGTTTGCGTACAGCAACATAAATCCTCCGCCGGCCGTTCCAGATGAGGCGAAAAAGGCGCGCCAGGCCGCGCAGGATGGCCTGAATACCCTGAACGCGCTCAAGAAACCCGACAACATGAGCCAAGACGACTTTGACAAGCAAAAGAAGGCGCCAGCCATTTTGTTCAACTACACGGCGGCGAACGCGTCGATGACCCTGAAGGACTATCCGGCGGCCATCGCATCGTATAAGGCCGTCCTGGCATTGACGCCCGATGACGCGATCACCAGCTATCGGATCGGCCAGGCTTACATGGCCATGACCCCGCCGCAGCAGATCGATGCGTTCTGGGCTTTTGCGCGCGCGATCACCGCAAAAGGCGCCAACCAGCAGCAATCCACTCAGGTGAAGACCTACCTGCGCAAGCTCATCGTGAACTATCAGCAAGCGGCCTGTGAGAATCTGACGGATGCCGAGCTCAACGAGCTTCTGCAGTTGGCCGGCAGTTCGGCGGACCGCCCGGCGAGTTACACGCTGCCCGGCTCCGCGGATCTGGATGCCGCGCGCAAAGACATGACCATCGCTTCGGTGATTGCGGACCTGAAGGCCGGGGGCGACAAGGCCAAGGTTACTTGGCTGGCGTCCTGCGGGCTAGAATTTCCCGACGTGCCGGGCAAGCTGATCGAAGTGACACCCGGCGACACGGTTGAATTGAAGGTCGCCTTCGTCACCAGCGACGCGGAGTTTGATTCCAAGACCACCCCGGACATGGACGTCAAAGTGGTTGGGCAACCGGACGCGGCCAAGCTGGAGAAAGACAATCCGGTGCGCTTCACCGCCACGCTGGCGTCTTACGATCCCGATCCTGCGTTCATGCTGCATTGGGATAAGGCCAAGGTCAACGAAGAGGATATTCCGAAGGACAAGGGCAAGAAGACGACCAAGCGCCCGACCAAGAAGCAGTCACAGTAGTGAGGATTTGCCGCTAAATAAAAACGGCTCTCCGGCCCGCCGGAGAGCCGTTTTGCTTTTGCTTAGGGTACACGGGAAACTCGAACCGGTCGTCGGCCGGGCAACCAACCCTGTGTTCGAATGATTTCTCCGCCCGGCGTTCAGCGCGAGGCGCGACGCCGGTGGTCCAGCTTGTACTCAACAATCTTCCGGCTGAGCGTGTTGCGATGAATGCCGAGGATGTGCGCGGCGCGCGATTGATTGCCGTCGACGCGATCTAGAACGCGTTTGATGAAGCGTTTCTCGAATTCTCCAATGGCTTCGTCGAAGAGGATGCCCCGTTCCACCATTTGACTGACCAGCCCTTCCAATTGATCCTTCATCACGTCGGCACGCTCCAGAAAGAAAACGCCTCGATTCCCTCGGGGTCGTAGTGCAAGTAGTGCTAATCCAGTTCGTGTCCTGCCAGGATGCGAAAAGCTTCCAGGTATTTGGCACGCGTCGCGGCGACCACATCCGCGGGCAGCTCCGGACCTGGCGGAGTCTTCGGCCATTGGATGCGTTCCAAGTAGTCGCGCACAAACTGCTTGTCGAACGAGGGCTGAGGCCCGCCGGGCTTGTACTCGGCGGCGGGCCAGAAGCGCGAGGAATCGGGCGTGAGCGCCTCATCGATCCAGATGAGTTCGCCGGTCGCCACGCCTCCGCCGGAAACGCTGCCGAGGAGGCCGAATTCAAACTTGGTATCCGCCACCAGGATGCCGCGAGGTTCGGCGTACGCGGCCGCGCGGCGATAAATCTCGATGCTGACGGCGCGAACGCGGTCGGCAAGTTCTTTCCCGATGATGGCCCCAGCTTGCTCGAACGAAATATTTTCGTCATGGCCGCTGACCGCTTTCGTCGCCGGAGTAAAGATCGGCTCCGGCAAGCGGTCGGATTCCCGCAGACCAGCGGGCAGCGCGATGCCGCAGATATTTCCCGTGGATCGATAGTCCTTCCACCCCGAGCCCGAGATGTACCCGCGGACGACGCACTCGATCGGCAGCGGCCGCGTCTTGCGCACCAACATCGAACGGCCCGCGAGATCGTCCCGGTACGCATCGAAGGCCGGGGGAAACTCGGTGGCGCTCAGCAGGTGATTGGGAATCACATCGCGGAGCAGGTCGAACCAAAAAAGAGAAAGCTGCGCCAGCACGCGTCCCTTGTCCGGGATGCCCGTTGGCAGCACGACATCGAACGCAGAGAGCCGGTCCGAGGCGACGATCAGCAGCGTATCGCCGAGATCGTAAATGTCGCGCACCTTGCCCCGAGCGGCAGGCGCAATGCCGGCAAAATTGGTTTCGCGTAGGACACGCATGGCAGTACTAGAAGGCAAGACCAACAATCTCCCGTTGAAGTGCAAGGCATTCTAGCGTACCGCGAGGTGAAGTCAATGTTACTCGCAGTGGAAAAAAGAATGCAGTTGATCGGAAATAACAAAATGCTCGAGGCCCGAACAGAAAACGTATTCGCTGCTGGTATTTCTTTTTCGCGGTCGAGACGACTAGCAAAAACAAAGGGCGAGCCAAAGCTCGCCCTAACTTCTCGAAAGCAGAATGTGAGGACTAGGCGGCCGAAGCAGCAGCGGTCCGATGCTTTGGCACTGGCGCTTCGTCGCCTTCCCAGCGCACGCTGACCAGCTTCGACACGCCGGGCTCCTGCATCGTTACGCCGTAGAGCACGCTGCCCGTCTCCATCGTCTTGCGATTGTGCGTGACGATGATGAACTGCGTCTGACCGCTCATCTCCCCCACAAGCTTCGTGAACCGCCCGACGTTGGCCTCGTCCAGCGGCGCATCGACTTCGTCCAAGATGCAGAACGGGCTCGGCTGATACCTGAAGATGGCGATCAGCAGCGCCAGCGCCGTCATCGCCTTTTCTCCGCCGGACAGCAGCAGAATGTTTTGCAGGCGCTTGCCCGGAGGCGACGCGACGACATCGATGCCCGCATCGCCGGAACTATCGGGCTCCGTCAACCGCATCTCGGCCGTGCCGCCGCCAAAAATAGTATGGAACGCCTCGGAAAAGTTGTGATTGATGGCGTTGAAGGCGGCCTCGAACTTTTCCCGCGAGACCACATCCAGTTCAGTGATGGCCTGCTGCGTATCCGCGATCGACTGCAGCAGGTCGTCCCGCTCGCGCGTCAGGAACGTGAAGCGCTGTTCGCACTCGTTGAACTCTTCCAGCGCCATCATGTTCACCGCGCCCATCGCTTCGACCCTTTCCTTCATCTCGCGGTAATTGGCTTCCGCGACGGCGAGTTCTTCGCCGCTGATAAACGCCGTCTCCGTGGCGATCAAATCCTCGGGCTGCGCGTTGACTTCCGCGATGCAAGTCTCGCGCAGGTGCTGGCGGTCCGAGTCGTTCCGCGCGCGGTCCACTTCCGCATGGCTGCGCTGATCGCGCAATTCCTGCAGCGACTGCCGCCCCATGCGCAGATGATCTTCCATCTGCACGACGCGCGTGCGGCCGGAGTCCCACTCTTGCTCGAGTTCGCGCTGGCGCGTTTCCAGACGAACCTTTTCGGTGCGCAGACCTTCCAGTTGCTGCGCCAGCTCTTCACTCTGTTTGGCCAGCGCCGCAGTCTCTTCCGTGATCGAGGCTTCCTGCTGTCGCAACGCAGCTTCGCGGCGCGCCATCTCTGCGCGTTCCTCGTCGAGCCGGGCCGCCAGGGCCTCGGCGGCGGACAAGCGCGCGTTCAACGCGGCGAGTTCCGCCCGCGCCGCCGCAAGCTCATTTTGCTCCGCCAGAATCGAGCCGCGCAGTTGCACGAGTTCCTCGGCCAAACGCGTGCTCTCCGCATCAACTTCCGCGCGCGTGGTATTGGCCGCGGCAAGCTGATGCTTGGCCTGCTCCGCTCGAGCGAAGGCATTTTCGACGTCCCGGCGAATGTGTCCCAACTCGCTCTGGCACACCGTCAATTCCAGACCGAGGCGCGCGAGATCAGCCTGCGTCTGCTCGTGACGATGCTTCGCGGAGTACACATCGCGCTCCGCGGCGTGCTGCTGCGCCGTCACTTCCTCCAGCGACTGTTCCGCCGCGCGAAGATCGGTCGTCAGGATTTCCAGCGCAGCGTGGGTTTTCTCAGCGCGATCCTCCAGCTGCATCACCTCGGCGTCCAGAGCGCGCAGCTCGCGCTTCATGCCGAGCGGCCCCGCTTCATCCGGCCGTCCGCCGGTAACCATCCGGCCCTGATAGCACGTGCCGTCCGGCGTGACGAAAGCAAATTGTGGATTGTCGCCCGCAAGCTTCTCCGCAGCGGCCGCGCTATCGGTCAGATACGCGGAGCGCAGACGCGGCAAAAATTGCTTGGCGGCCGCGCCCAGTGGATCGCGAAACTCCACCAGCTTGTCCAGACGAGAGATGACGCCGTCCTCGGCGCGGAAATGCATGATCGGCTCGTATTCGGACAGGCGCAGGTTACGCAGCGAGTCCACAAAGAACGTGGCGCGGCCTCCGACTTCTTCGCGCAGCAAGGAAACGCCGGCACGGGCATGATCAAACGTTTCGACCACCACGTACTCGAGTTCGTCTCGCAAATACTGCTCGACGGCCGCCTCATGCTGCTCTTCCACCTCGGCGTAATCGGCTAACACGCCGACGGCATGGAAATCGTGGCCGCCGCCGCGCTCGTTGGCGGCGAAAAGCTTCTGCACCGCATCGGCGGTGTACGAGCGGTCGTTCAGCACTTGCGTAAGCGTCGCATGGCGCGCCCGCACGCCGGCCAGGGAATCACGCAACGCGTCGGCTACCTTCGTGGCCGCCTCGCGTTCTTCGCGAAGTCTGGAAATCTGCGCTTGCAGCGCGGCAACTTTTTGATTGAGAGCGCCGAGCTGCCCGTTGGCCGCCTCCCACTCAAACGCGGCGCGTTCGGCGCTATCCCGAATCTGGATCGAAGACTCGAGCAGCGCCGCTTCATTGGTCTCGAGCTTTCGCAGCGTTGCGGACTGATGCACCAGCGCTTCTTCGGCTTGTTTTTGCTCGCCATGAAGGCGCAAAAGACTCTCGCCGGCCTCGGAAGCGCGCTGGCGCAGCGCCTCGATGCGCATCTCGGATTCCTGGATTTGTGCGGCTCGCGCCTCGGCTCGCGCCGCCAAGTCCTCGACGCGGCCTCCGACCGTGCTCGTTTCCACGCGGAGCGAAACGACCGATCGATGTTGCTCGGAGTTGCGCAATTCCCATTCCGCCGCGTGCCCCGCAGCTTGCGTGATTTCCGCCGCGATTTGCCCGCCACGACCGGCAAGCTCTGCGGCGCGCTGGCGATTAAACGCGATGCGGTTCTCACTGCGGTCCACTTCCAGCGCAGTGAGGTTCAAGTGATTCTGGTTCTGGCGAATCGCGGCGTCGAGTTCGTAGATCCGCTGGTTCAGCAGGTCGTGCTCACTCTCCTGCTGCTGGATGGTTTGCGCGTGCTGCGCTTCGGCGGCGGAAAGCTCTTCGACGCGCTTGGCGATGCGCTCCGCTTCGCCGTCGAGTTCGCGAGCTTTCCCGGCCAGCATCTGCCGGACGATCCCGCGCATCTGGTCGCGGATCTCGGAATAGCGGCGCGCCTTGGCGGCCTGGCGCTTCAGCGACCCCAGCTGTTTCTCCACCTCGACGACGATGTCGTTCACGCGCGAGAGATTGACCTTCGACGATTCCAGCTTGGCCTCGGCGAGCCGCTTCTTGGTCTTGAATTTCGTGACGCCCGCGGCTTCTTCGATGATGGCGCGGCGCTCGTGCGGTTTGGTCGAAAGAATCAGCCCGATACGCCCCTGCTCGATGATGGCGTAAGAATCCGGACCCAGGCCGACGCCCATGAACATTTCCTGAATGTCGCGCAGTCGCGCCGCCCGGCCGTTGATCAGATACTCGCTCTGCCCGGAGCGATACAACCGCCGACTCACGACCACTTCGCCGGGCTTCGTGGCCAGAACGGGTTTGTCTGCAGCCTTCTTGCGCCGCCTGCCCTTCAAAAACTCCGGCTCCGCAACCACTTCCGCCGCCGCAACCCCTCCGTCGGGGCCCACCTCTCCTCGTAGGGGCGCAACATGTTGCGCCCCATCTTGGCAATCCTGTTCGTTTGGCCCCTGACTCTCTTCGGTCTTGTCTTCCGCGTTGGCGCCTGCCAATGCTTCACTCTCCTGACCGTTGCCCGCCGCCCCCTCCAGCACAAACCGCGCCGCCTCCGCAAGCTCCGCGTCTTCCATCGTCAGCGTAACTTCCGCCAGACCCATCGGCGGCCGCTTGGTCGTCCCATTAAAGATGCAGTCCGCCATGCGCTCCGCGCGCAGCGACTTGTGGCTCTGTTCGCCCAGCACCCAGGAAATGGCATCGACGACGTTGGACTTCCCGCAACCGTTCGGTCCGACGATGCAAGTCGTGCCAGTGCCGCTGAACGTCACAACGGTGCGCTCGCAAAACGACTTGAAACCAATGATTTCGACTTTTCGCAGCTTGAGCAAGTTATCCCCTTTATTTAGGTCTCCCCACGCGTCAAGACAGCCTTGCGCAGCAAGGCGAAACGCGAGAGGGACGTCGCTGTGATACTCGAGGGGGAAGGAGTTTCTGGTGACCTCTTCGCAGTCACCACTAGCGCGGACAATTCGGTCCCGAACTGGTCGGGATCGCCCGTCAAAACGATTGGCAGGTTCTCGATCAGAGGCCCAGCCGCCTGGCGCAAGGATGGCGGTCCGAAATTCACACTAGCACGAGGTAGGTATGCTGTAAAGAGCGGCGCAAAATCTTGTGGCTGTATTTATACAGCCCCAACCTGCACGCTGCTGCGTCGAGTTACTTCGTGGTGGGCGCTACCTCTTTCAAATGGCTGTCATACCAAGCCAGGATGCGGTTCAGCCGGTCGAGCAGGTGCTTTTCTTCCTGAAAGCCGTGCGGCTCCCGCGGATACACCACCATCTCGGCCTCCACACCATAGCGCTTTAGCCCGCGGTACAGCTCCTGGCTCTGGCCCAGCGGATCGATGGTGTCCGCATCGCCTTGCAGCACCAGCGTCGGGGTCTTCGCATCTTTCAGATGAAGAAACGGCGAGCTGTTGAGGAAGCCCTCGGGTTTCTCCCACGGAACGCCGTAAAACCACTCGTCGCCCGCGGGATGGTCCTCGGTCCCGAATTCGGAGATCAGGTTGGCCATCCCGGCGCCGGAGACGGCCGCTTTGAACTGGTTCGTTTGCGTGATCGCCCATTCCGCCATGTACCCGCCGTACGACCATCCCCCGATCGCCAGACGATTCGGATCGGCGATCCCGCGGTCTACCAAATCCTTAACGCCCGCCATGACATCCTTGAAGTCGCCGCCGCCCCAGTCGCCGCGATTGGACTCCACGAACTTTTGCCCATAGCCCACTGAGCCGCGGATGTTCGGGTAGAAGACTGCGTAGCCGTGCGTCGCCAAGAGCTGCCCCCAGGGATCGATCGAATTCGACCACCGCCCGGTCGGCCCGCCGTGAATCAGCGCAATCAGCGGCAGCTTGGTCTTGCCGCCGGAGTCTTGCGGCTTCAGGAGCGCTGCCTCGATTTCCACGCCATCGAATGACTTATATTTGTAATAGTCCGGCGCGCTCAGCGTGAATTGCTTCCACGAATCGTTCACGTGAGAAAGTTGCTGTGGCTGGGTCTTTTGATCCCACAGCCAAAGCTCCTGGGGCTGCGTCCCGCTCTGCGAGACGTACGCGATTTCGCCGTTGGGACCCAGCGCTATGTTTCCGCTTGGAGCGGGCGTTGGGATCAGGTCCTGGCGCGCGCCGTCCGCAACGTACGTGACCAGCAAATTCGAGAATCCATTGGCCGCCACCAATACAACCGACCCGTCTTTCTTCCAGTGATAGTCTTGCACCGGTCGGTCCAGGCTTGCGCCCGTCAGATTTCCCGCCGCTCGCGCTCCGATCGGTAGCAGCATCAGGTCGTGCGGTTCCGGACCATCTTCGCGCGGTCCCACATAACTTACCGTTTTGCCGTCCGGCGCCATCCGCAGCTCACCGAATGGGCCCCGAGGCGCCATCATCCGCTTGAGCGCTCCGTCGGATGCCTTCAGACCAAAGATGCGCGCGGTGTACTGGTCCGATTCTGGGTGATCGGTGGCCTTCACGATCAGGCCATCGCCGCTGGGCAGCCAAACGAGCTCGTCGACCTCCCAGGTGGGCTTCGTCACCGCGCGGGCTTCCCCGCCCGCCACGGTCAGCAGCCAAAGCCGGGCGCGCTTGTCTTCTTTGTCGGCGACATGCGCGTCATCTTTGTCCTTTTGCTTTTTCTCTTCCGCGTCGCTCTTTGCGTCGGGCGCAAGGAACGCGATTTGTTTCCCGTCGGGCGACCATTCAAAACTCTTGACGCTGCGCTTCCCTTTAGTGACCGCTACGCCCTCACCTCCGTCCGCACGCATCACGTAAATCTGCTGCTGCTCCTCCTCGCGATTGGAAAGGAACGCGAGTTGTTTGCCGTCCGGGGACCAGCGCGGCGAAGACTCCGACTTTGCCGAGTACGTAAATTGGCGGACGGCGCCGCTCTGCTTGTCATAGACCCACACGTGACGCGCCCGGCCCGTGCCCTTCGCCGGCTCCGTGACAACGAACGCCAGCCTGGTGCCGTCCGGAGAGAACTGTAGATCGCCGATCGTGCGGAGGTTGAGCGAGGCTTCGGGCGTCAAGAGCTTGGCCTCGGCTGCCGCGGTACTGTCTTGAGCGCGTCCCAGCGGCGTCATTCCCACCGCGACAACCATGAGAAGCCCCATCTCTCTCCAAGAAAACCAACGCGCATCACCCATAAGAAGCAGTTCCTCTCCGCTTAAAGCGACTCGTCACTCTAAGAGCGGCCAGCACCTTCGTCAACTTCGAATCCGCAAAGACTGCGCCGCGATCGAGCGTTTCGCATCGCGCGAGCTCAAATTCGTCGTCGCTCTTTCCACCATCCACGCTTTTTCCACCGTCTTTATCCACTGATTTATCCACCGGTTTTCCACACTTATAGTACTGGAACTGTACCTCTCCCTCCCTAAACCTGTCCTTCGTACAAGTTGTTCCGCAAAACCTTGCTTCACTAGCATCTCTCCTCCCTGGATGTGTCCCCGCCAGGCAGGCCGTCAATTGGCGCATTTCCAAAAAACGCATCGACCTGAGGAAAAGGGAGAGGCCGACATACATGTATTCCTCGCGCGAAAACCGAGGTCCACTCCTTGTGTTCCTCTTCGCTATTCTCATCGCTGCGCTTTCGATATCCGGATGCGCTGGTGTTGTGAGCGCTCCCGCAAGCGTTGCCGCGAGCCCTGCCCCTCCAGCCGCCGCTCAGCTCACGGTAAACCCCAGCAGCATCTCGCTCACTAACACCGTGGGCACCACCACCTCGCAAACTGTGACCGCCACAAACTCCGGCGCCGCGAGTTTGAGCGTCAATCAGGTCAACATTGCAGGTACGGGTTTCAGCTTGTCGGGTTTGACGCCGCCCTTCGGCCTCTCTCCAGGCCAAAGCCAGAACTTCACCGTGATGTTTGACCCTGCCACCCCCGGCAGTGTGAACGGCACTCTCTCCATTATGACCAACGCGAGCACCAGCCCTCTCGTCGTTCCGCTTCTCGGAACCGGCGCGGCCCCTGCTCCGTCCGTAAGTTCCGTCGCAATTTCTCCGTCCACCGCTTCCGCCATTGTCGGCAGCACGCTTCCATTCTCCGCCACCGTGCAAGGTACGACCTCCAATACCGCCGTAACCTGGACGGCCACGCGCGGCACCATCACTTCCGCCGGCGTCTATACCGCCCCTGGCACCACCGGCAACGACACCGTTACCGCTACCAGCGTCGCCGACACCACCAAGTCCGCCTCTGCTGCCATCACCGTCATCGCTGCTCCCGCCAACCCGGTGGTTACCTCTGTTGCGATTTCTCCGGCCGCCGCCTCCGCTCTCACCGGCGCCACCGTTCAGTTCTCCGCCTCCGTTCAAGGTACGGTCACCGACAAGTCCGTCACCTGGAAAGCCGCGCTTGGCACCATCACGTCCGCAGGGTTGTACACCGCTCCTGCCAGCGCTGGTACCGACACCGTTACCGCCACGAGTAACGCCGACGCCACCAAGTCCGCTTCCGCTACCGTCACCGTCACTGCTCCGCTGGTCGTCACTTCCGTCACCGTTTCTCCGTCACCGGCTTCCACGCTCACCGGAGGCACCATTCAGTTCACCGCCACCGTCGCGGGCACGGTCGCGAACACTTCGGCAACCTGGAAAGCAGCGCTCGGCACGATCACCTCTGGTGGACTCTACACCGCTCCCACAACTGCCGGGACGGACACCGTCACCGCTACCAGCGTCGCCGACCCCACCAAGTCGGCGACGTCCACAGTCACGGTCTCCGCTCCCGTCGTAAACTCCGTCACCGTTTCGCCGTCGACTGCTTCTACGCTTACCGGCGGCACAATTCAGTTCACCGCCACCGTCACTGGCACGATCACCAACAAATCCGTCACCTGGAAAGCTGCGTTCGGTTCCATCACCTCTGGCGGACTGTACACCGCCCCCACAACTGCCGGCACCGACACGGTCACCGCCACCAGCGTGGCCGACACGACGAAGTCCGCCACGTCCACGGTCACGGTCTCGGCTCCCGTCGTAAACTCCGTCACCGTCTCCCCGTCGCCGGCTTCCACGCTCACCGGCGGCACAATTCAGTTCACCGCCACTGTCACTGGCACGGTCACCAACAAATCCGTCACCTGGACGGCTGCGCTCGGCACGATCACGTCCGCAGGGCTGTACTCCGCTCCTGCCACTGCCGGCACAGACACAGTCACTGCAACAAGCGTGGCCGACACGACGAAGTCCGCCACGTCCACGGTCACGGTCTCGGCTCCCGTCGTAAATTCCGTCACCGTTTCCCCATCGACCGCCTCCACGCTCACCGGCGGCACGGTGCAGTTCACCGCCACTGTCGCGGGCACAGTCACCAACAAATCCGTCACCTGGAAAGCCGCGCTCGGCACGATAACCTCAGCAGGTCTGTATACCGCCCCTACAACCGCCGGCACCGACACGGTCACCGCCACCAGCGTCGCCGACACCACCAAGTCCGCCACGTCCACGGTCACTGTATCCACTCCGGTCGTAAACTCCGTCACCGTTTCCCCATCGCCCGCTTCTACGCTTACCGGTGGCACGATTCAGTTCACCGCGACCGTTGCCGGCACGGTCACAAACAAATCCGTCACCTGGACAGCCGCGCTCGGCACGATCACTTCTGGCGGACTCTACACCGCTCCTGCGACTGCCGGCACGGACACCGTCACCGCCACGAGCGTTGCCGACGCGACGAAGTCCGGCACCTCGACGGTCACGGTCGCGGCTCCGGTCGTAAACTCCGTCACCGTTTCGCCGTCGACTGCTTCTACGCTCACGGGCGGGACAATTCAGTTCACCGCCACCGTCACTGGTACGGTCACCAACAAATCCGTCACCTGGAAAGCCGCGCTCGGTTCCATCACCTCTGGTGGACTGTACACCGCCCCCACAACCGCCGGCACCGACACGGTCACCGCCACCAGCGTCGCCGACACCACCAAGTCCGCCACGTCCACGGTCACCGTCTCCGCTCCCGTCGTAAATTCCGTCACGGTTTCTCCGTCACCGGCTTCCACGCTTACCGGCGGCACGATTCAGTTCACCGCGACCGTTGCCGGCACGGTCACGAACAAATCCGTCACCTGGACAGCCGCGCTCGGCACGATCACTTCTGGCGGACTCTACACCGCTCCTGCGACTGCCGGCACGGACACCGTCACCGCCACGAGCGTTGCCGACACGACGAAGTCCGGCACCTCGACGGTCACGGTCGCGGCTCAAGTCGTAAACTCCGTCACCGTTTCGCCGTCGACTGCTTCTACGCTCAACGGAGGCACAATTCAGTTCACCGCCACCGTCACTGGCACGGTGACAAACAAATCCGTTACCTGGAAAGCCGCGCTCGGTTCCATCACCTCGGGCGGACTGTACACCGCCCCCACAACCGCCGGCACCGACACGGTCACCGCCACCAGCGTCGCCGACACCACCAAGTCCGCCACGTCCACGGTCACCGTCTCCGCTCCCGTCGTAAATTCCGTCACGGTTTCTCCGTCACCGGCTTCCACGCTCACCGGCGGCACAATTCAGTTCACCGCGACCGTTGCCGGCACGGTCACAAACAAATCCGTCACCTGGACAGCCGCGCTCGGTTCCATCACCTCTGGCGGACTGTACACCGCCCCCACAACCGCCGGCACCGACACGGTCACCGCCACCAGCGTGGCCGACACGACGAAGTCCGCCACGTCCACGGTCACGGTCTCGGCTCCGGTCGTAAACTCCGTCACGGTTTCTCCGTCACCGGCTTCTACGCTCACCGGAGGCACAATTCAGTTCACCGCCACCGTCACTGGCACGGTCACCAACAAATCCGTCACCTGGACAGCCGCGCTCGGCACGATCACCTCAGCAGGGCTGTACACCGCCCCTGCCAGCGCGGGTACGGACACGGTCACCGCCACAAGCGTCGCCGACACCACCAAGTCCGGCAGCTCCACAGTCACGGTCACCGCTCAAGTCGTGAATTCCGTTACCGTTTCTCCGACTTCCACTTCCACTACCACCGGCGGCACATTGCAGTTCACCGCCACCGTCACCGGCACGGCCACAAATAAATCGGTCACTTGGACAGGCCCCGGCCATTCCCCGGGGCCCTCGTCGGGCGCAGGCTGTTTCGAAACGGCCAGCGGCAACAATCAGCAGAACTTCGTCCTCGACCACGTCAGCCTCCGCTGGTGGGACGACAAGTCCTACCTGATGCTGAGCAATGAGGGCTTCTCTCCCATCACCAACACCGTGGTGCAGTGGTCCATGATGTACGAGCCCAACGCCGGCCATCCGATCGGCCCCATGACCGACGACACTGGCGGCTTCGCCAGCGGCGACGTCAACGATGACTTTCACCACAACATGTTCGTCAACATCGGTCACCGCCTGCCGCTGTACAACACCAAGAGCGGCCGCTGGGTGAGCAACATCGTCTTTAACTGGGACTTCTATGCTTTGCTGACGCAGGGCGGCGTGGCGCTCGACATCATCGACAACGAATACGTCCCCGGAAACCTGAACGTCGGTAACACCAACCACGAGTTCGATTTCAACAACTCGCAAAGCCCGGACGATCCCGACGGCTCAATGCCGGGTCCGCCTTCGCCGTACCTCAGCGGCAACATTGGCCCGCATCAGTCCGACCCGAACGGCGATCAAACGCTGATGACCTCGCAAGGAAGCGAAAACGGAGACGGCGGAGGCCCTGTGCCCTCGAGCTGGTTCCGCGGCTCGCCGCTCGACGGGCAAACCTTCCCCATCACCGCCGATGGTGTGGGCAATCTCGACTCCGTGCTCTTGTCCACCGTCGGCAACTCGCAGATGGTCGATTGCAACGGCAACTGGGTGAACCGCCGCGACTCCGTCGACACCCGCATCGTCACGCAGTATCAGAACAATTTGCCCGGCGGCTATTTCACGGTCGAAGACTCGACGCACACGATTCCCCCGATCGACCCGGGAACCCCCTGCACCGAGTCGTTGCACGACGGCATTCCCGATCAGTGGAAAGCCGCGCAGGGCCTCAGCACCACCGACCCGAATCTCTACAATGAAATCGCGCCGAACGGCTACACCTACCTCGAAAACTACATGAACGGGTCGTCGGGCTCCGCGTCGCTCAAGTCCAACACCGAGCGTTCTCATTGGGCCGCCACGCGTCCCGCCTCGGACCCCGCCGCCACGCCCCGCAGCACCGGCGCTGCGGACGCCGCTACAGCCACGTCACGCAGCACGCCAACCGCGGAGGTAAATCCCTCCGCCGGTGGCGGCGGTCACTTCTAAGCCTAAGCCGCTCTTCGCCTGGCCGCCGGTGGCGCCAGGCCCTACGCGACACACATACAGATACTTTGGTTATAATCGTTTGGTTAAAGCGCGCGAGCTCGCATAACGGCAAACAAGGAGAGCTCTGCTAAACTTCGTATTGACACATCGATGAAAGCCTCCTTGATATGCTTTCGAAAACTGTCACGTTCAACGCTGGGATCGTGGTCATTCTTTTATTCGGATTGAATGGCTGCTCACAAAACGCGGACGTGCAGCCCGTTCAACCTCAGGGCAGCCCGCAGCTTACTCTCATCCAGCAATATCCCAACCCAGTTATTACGGTCAACTCGCCTGGCGCAGAAGGCGTCACTTACGGATTCGAAGGTGGGCAAGTCGTCAAGATCGGAGATACCTACCATCTCATCACCGCTGAGTTCATCCAGAATCCCTTGGATCCAATCGATCCAAGCGCTCGCTTCACGCGCACCAACATCGCCCATTGGACCAGCACTGATCGCGTTGACTGGCAGCGTATCGGAACCCTTTTGGCTTCCACGGGGGACCGCTCCGGGACAGACCCGCGCGCGGTGTACGCAGGAGCGATGCCAATTTATAACGGGGAAGTGCAACGATGGGAGCTCTTCTATGTAGGCTACCGCAGCCAGCCCGACGACTCGCCGTATCCTCCTGCTCCCGGACAGAGCGACCCTAATCCATTTCTCTTTCCAGTCGATGCCAATTTCACGCAGACGCAGCACATCTACTACGAATATAGCGGACGCATCTTTCGTGCCGCTTCCCAAACCAGTGGGCCGGAGGGCATAGGCGGGCCATACCTTGAGATTCAAACTGTGATGGAAACTGGCCCGGACTCACAACCTTGGGAGGGACTCTTCGGGGATGATTCGTTCGAGCCCTATCAAGTTGGAAGCGCGTGGTTCGCACTTTACGGATCAGCACACACAGAGGGAAGCTCGAACAGTCCGTACAGCGCGCGGTTGTTCGTTGGTCTTGCGTCGTCGTCGAGTTTGAACGGGCCTTGGACACGACAGAGCGGAAATCCGCTTAACATCGAACCTCAGGCTTTGGAAAACCCCATCGTCTTTGTCTCCCCGAATGGAGTACGTGTCGCGCTCTATAACGCTCCGGGATGGCCCACGTTCGACATAGGGTATACGGCCTCGACGGATGGAATTAACTGGTCGGAAGGAAAACACTTAACGGTGCAGCCGCAAGGATCGGACGCCTGGGCAGCTACGGTCCGCACTCCGCTAGGATTAGTTCCCGAACCTGACGGCACTTTCACCATCTTCTACACAGGGACTACGACCTTGGATCCCTGGACCGATTCCTATCACATGTCAGTGGGCTACGTGACCGCAAAGCTCGATTTCTCACCCTCACCATAAACCCCGGAATGTTGCACTAAAACTCCTGCACTCCTCTGCACACCTCGATCCATCTCAACCAATAGGGAAGAAGACGCACCGAGAAAGGTAGGCAACAAAATGGAGCGCACTGGGTTCTGGGCCATAGCTGTCTCGGGAGTCCTCGTCGCTGGGTTTTTCTTCGCGAGCCTCCCGGACATCCGCCGTTATATCCGAATCTCCCGCATGTGATTCGGTTCTCCGGTTAGTTCCGCGCATCCTGCTGCTTCTTCCACTCCGTGCGAAACGCTTGGTCGCGATCCGCCACGTAACTCTTGTACCCCTCCGGATCCACAAACGGATTCGCCACTCCTTCTTTAATCCGCGCGAATTTGTCCGCCATCCCGTAGTAATCTCCATGCGCGCCGAGGAACACATCGCACGGCAACGACTTCAACACGCGAAACATCTGCTCGTAGTCCTGCGCGATCTGCGGATACGCCGCGTTGTTCACCAGCTTGTACCCGGGATTCACGTTCGGGCTGCCCACGATCACCACGTCGTACGTCTTCCCGCCGCCCCCTGTCGGATTAATGGGCGAGTCCTCCGTCACCTTCATCGTCCAAGTCGTGCAGCCTTTCGTATGACCCGGCGTCTTGTGCGCCACCAGCACCACGCCCCCCAGCTTCACCTCATCGCCGTCATGCAGCACGCGATCCACTTTCGCCGGCTTGTACTGGCTGTCCGGCGAATTCCCGTACTGGAAATCCTCTTTCCCGCCGGACTCGACCACCAGCACATCGCCATCCATCACCATGTACTTCGCGCCGGTCAATTCCTTCACCCGCGCGCTGCCCGCGCAATGATCAAAGTGCGCGTGGCTGATCAAGAGAATCTTCACGTCGCTGAACTTGAACCCCAGCTTCTCCACGCTGGCCTGAATCAGCGGCACACTCGCCTCCAAGCTGCTGTTGATCAGGATGTTCCCCTCCGGCGTCGTAATCAGGTACGAAGCCAGCCCCTTGCTCCCCACGTAGTACACGTTCCCCACCACGCGGTGGGGAGCAAACGGCGTGGTCCAGTCCGCGGTGCTCTGCGCGATCGCCTCGCCGGCAAAACTCACCATCCCCATCAAACACGCCAACACAAAACCAAGAATAGATTCGGCCTTAGACATGGGCGCACAGCTCATGATCCTTTTCTCCAAGGGGCGTTCCATCCTCGTCTCTCGAGGTGCGCCTTTTTCCTCGATTCATTCCTAGTCGTGCCCTATCGCAAAGGCACCACCGGCAGAATCAACGCCGACGGATGTTCCGCATCGTGATAAATCGCATTTGTCGCCGGCAAGGACGCCGGCTCCACCTTCTCATCGCCGCCGGCGTATCGCATCTCCCCGGTATTCAGATTGCGATCGAACCGTGGAAAATTGCTGCTGGAAATCTCCACGCGCAGTGTGTGTCCCTTCTTGAAAACATTGCTGGTCGCCCACAAATCAATCGTCAGTTTGTACACCCGGCCGGGCGTAATGAGCGTCGGCGTTTCCTGCGATTCCCGGTAACGCACGCGCAAAATTCCCTCCGTTAAGTTCTGCGCGAATCCATCGGGCCCCACGTCCACCAGCTTCCCCGTGAAGTCCGTGTCCGCGACCGAGGATTTCGCGTAGACCTCCAGGCTCACCGGCCCGGTTACCTCCATGTCCTGCGCGAGCGCCGGAGTCGAGTACACCAGCACGTCGTCTCGCGCTTCCACGGCACGCTGGTCGCGTGGGCCGGGCGGCCAATGCTCCGAATCGCAACACAAGGGCCCTCCGACCGTCGGCACGGGCTTCGCCGGATCATAAACATACTGATCCTCCGGTTCCTTGCTCGGCGCGGATATCGATAGCGTGCCGTTTCCACGCAGGGAATTGGCCTTGCCCGACGAGTGCAGAAAATATTTTGTCGCCTGTGCCCGCGCCACCGGCCACTCTTCTTCTTCCCGCCATTGGTTCGCTCCCATTACAAAAATCTTCACCGGCTTCCCGGAAGCGAATTCGTTTTGTACACCCTTAAAGAGATAGTCGTACCAGGCGAGCGTGGCGTCATCTTCCGCGAAGGCCGCGTCAGCGCCAAAATCCACGTCGCCGATCTTGCGCCCACTTCCGGCATGCCCCCCGATAATCACCAGCAGGTGTTGCCCATGCCTCGCGGCATCGCTTCCGCCATGCGCCGCAATGCCTTCATAGTTACGCAGAGAGCCGCCCAGGAAAATGTCGTACCACGCGGCGATGTGCAGCGCCGGCACGGTGATGTCGCCGAAATGCTCCTCGATCGCTATGCGCTTCCAGTAATCGTCGTAGCTTGGGTGCGCAAGCCAGTCCATGAAATACGGCGCGAGCGAACGTGGTGATGTAGCGTCCGCCTCTCGCAAAGGGAATAGCGGATAGCTCGCCAACGGCAGCTTCCACATTCCGTCGACAGCATTTGTGCTTTTGGCCACCTTTCGCGCCAGCGTGTCCTGCGCCAGCCCGGACGTCCACGACTCGTTGAACCATTGCTCGAATGCCCCGCCCTGATACGTCCAGCTCGCGTGGTAATTGCTGCTGGTCACCACCGGACAAATTCCAGCCAAATGCGGTGGGTGCGCGATCGCCGCTAGCATCTGCGTCGCGCCCACGTACGAACCGCCAAACATTCCCACTTTGCCGTTGGAGTACGGGAGCGCTGCCGCCCATTCCACCGTGTCGTATCCGTCGTTGGGTTCGTTGACGAACGTGTACCACTCACCCTCCGACGTATACCGCCCTCGCACATCCTGGATAATCACCACATACCCATGCGCGGCACCTCGCAAACCAAACGCAAATCGATCTTTGTTATAAGGCGTCCGCTGCAACAACACCGGAAACTTCCCCTCCGCCCGCGGCCGGTAAATGTCCGCGCGCAGGATGACCCCGTCGCGCATCTTCACCGCGACATTCCGCTCGTACACCACCCCATATTCCTCAGCCCCCAAGCAAACCCCACTGGTCAGCATCAGCACCAGCAGCCCACACTGCACAATCGTTCTCAGCTTCATGGCAAATTCTCCTTACGACAAATCGCACCCTGCCAAAATCACCCGCGAGAAAATACCACACTGTGCAGTTGCGGGTCTTCAGACCCGCTTTTCCGTCAACAGGAGGGCACGGCTTCAGTTTACCCAGAGGAACGAAGGGCCGCTGAGGAGAGTCTCTTATGCATTGCCACTCAAACTAGGACTCTACCCGTTCTTTCGCTCCATTGTCACCCCGCAGCCCTCCTGCTATCCTCCCGCTGAACCCCATTGGAGGCGTCATGACCCAAGCCTTAGCCCCCTTAGGCAGTCTCGGCCCGCTCCTGGTTGCCCTAATCCTGGTCTCCCTCGGCGTCGGCCTGCCCATCATCATCGTCCTCGCGATTCGCCTGTTGTGGGACCGTCAACTATCCCTCGGCCGCTCCCGCGAACTCGACAAGCTGGTCTGGCAGCTCCATCGCGTCGCCTCCGCGCTCGAAACCGTGAACGCGGCGTCCCTCCCCGCCCAGCAGTCCGCCACCGCCCAAATCGCCGCCCAGCGGCCTCAGGCCGCCCCAGCCGCTCAAACCCCGAGCGCCCCGGCCCCCGTCGCGCAGACTCCCGTGGCCGCCACGCCCAGCGCTTCGGCCCCCGTCTCCCCAGCCCCAGGCACCCCAACCCCCGCCCCCGAACAACCGCAGAAGGCCGGCGTCAACTCCATGTTCGGTTTTTAGCCCCAATCTTCAGGCTTTGCCCGACGACCGTTTACCCTGAGCCTCGAAGGCTGGCAGGCGGTTTTTTTCCCGAGCTTGTCATTCCGAACGAACGTGAGGAATCCGCTTGTGCTCTGTCCTTTGTAGCGGCGAGTTCATCTCGCCATCTTGCTTTTCCAACGGGTGGCGCAGAGGGGATAGACCAAACCGGTGAGCCGACGGGCGGCTCGGACCCGTCGCCCGATGCACCCCATGCCGTTGCAAATAGATGTTGACTTAGTACATATTTTGGGCTATCATGGGTCGTGATACTTCAAGAATATCCCCACCCAAGCACCCTGTCGCTCCCCTCTCGTTTCCCTGCCCCGTGTCACCGCTCTTTGTTTTCAACAACTTACAAACTCCTTTTTTCACAACTCCTTTGCTTTGACAATCTTACGAACTCCCCCCCGGGGGTGGGGGGTCGAAAGCGAACATCCGGCGAAAGGTGGCTGTACCGCCTACCAAGAGCGCAAGCGAAGGGGGCGAGCATCGCGAGTCCAGAGACCTGGACCAGTAGCAGGTCAACCCCTTTCCTTTCTTCGACTTGCGTATCCTCGGTGAGCACTTCATCACACAGGAAGCTCCGCAACTCCTCTCAAATCAGTAAGATACTTCACAGTTCCCATCACATCCCGGGGTATACCCCCTCCAAAGCGAAAGGCAGGCGAAATCGGTCAATCCCGAACTCTGTGCCTCTGTGCCTCTGTGTCTCAGTGGCCCATCCACAAGTTTGTTTTCCCCCATGCGTCAGATACAATCTCCGGTTTGCACTGAAGCTCCCGACGATCACCGACACTCCATGACTGAGATCCGGCTTCACAACACGTTGAGCGGGGAGACCGAGGCCTTCGTTCCGCTGAAACCTGGCGAAGTGGGGATGTATACCTGCGGACCGACAGTCTACGACTACGCGCATATCGGGAACTACCGCACCTTCGTGTTTCAGGACATTCTGCGACGCTTCCTGAAGCTGCGCGGGTACAAGCTCACGCACGTTATGAATCTGACCGACGTGGACGACCGCATTATCGCCAACGCGGCGGCGGCCGGGGTCGGCATCCGCGAGTACACGCAGAAATTTGTGCAGGCCTTTTTCGATGATTGCAAGACGCTGAGCATCGAGTCGCCGGAGCATTGGATTCGCGCCACCGATCATATCGAGGACATGGTCAAGCTGATCCGGCGGTTGCAAGAGAAAACCTACACGTACACCGGGGACGGATCGATCTACTACCGCATTGCGAAGTTTCCCGACTACGGGAAGCTTTCCAAGATCGATGTGAGCGGCATCCAAGCCGGCGCGCGCGTCGATAACGACCGCTACGAGAAAGAAAGCGCGCGGGATTTCGCGTTGTGGAAGGCGCCGAAGCCCGGCGAACACTTTTGGGAGACGACCATCGGAGCGGGGCGG
Organism: uncultured Acidobacteriota bacterium; assembly: GCA_963735525.1. Classification (GTDB taxonomy): domain Bacteria; phylum Acidobacteriota; class Terriglobia; order Acidiferrales; family UBA7541; genus Acidiferrum. The sequence goes on from CAVTLQ010000013.1 coordinate 343,438, forward strand.
CCTGGGTGGCACATCGAGTGCTCCGCGATGGCCATGAAGTATCTCGGCGAGACGCTGGACATTCACACTGGCGGCATCGACCTGGCATTTCCGCATCACGAGAACGAAATCGCGCAAAGCGAAGCCGCGACCGGTAAACCGTTCGTCCGCTACTGGCTGCATGCGGAACATTTGCTGGTGGAAGGCGAGAAGATGTCGAAGTCGCTCGGCAACTTCTTCACGCTGCGCGATCTTTTCGCCAAGGGCTACAAGCCGTCCGCGCTGCGATTTGCGCTGGCTAGCGTGCCGTACCGCCGGCAGTTGAATTTCACGTTTGACGGGTTGCAGCAGGCGGCCAGCGCCGTCGAGCGGCTGCGAAATTTCTCCGACCGTCTGGCGCAAGGAAAATTTCCGGCAGGCCAGCAGCCGGGAATGGCCGAACGCATTGCAAGGGCCGCGCAGGACTTCGACGCGGGCCTTTCCGACGATCTGAACACGGCGATGGCGCTGGCCGCGGTCTACGATCTGGTGCGCGAAGTCAACATCGCGATGGACAAAGGCGAATTCCGCCAGGGAGATGTCGCCGCGGCACAGGAATTTTTGGCCACGTTCGACCGCGTGTTCGCGGTGATCGCAGACAACGACGCGGAGAAGCTGCAAGCGCTGGGTTACGCTGATTCCAGCGGTGCGTTGAGCGACGCGGAGGTCGAAAAGCTGGTCGCGGACCGCCAAGACGCGCGCAAGCGCCGCGACTTTCCGTCCGTCGGACCGCATCCGCAAAGAACTCGCCGATCGTGGTATAATTCTTGAAGATAACCGGGACGGAAGCGTCCGCTGGAAACGCAAATGAAATTTACAAATCTCCATCGGTTTACGGGCATTTCTTCCCCCGCTGAAGTGCGTCCCAACCTCTACGGCGTCGACTAACTTTCCTCCTCTCCGGCAGCGCGCGCCGCGGCATTCGTGTGCGCGCAGAAAGTCTGCCGCGCACTGGTCTGCTGAAGTCGATCGCCAAATCAACCCCTGACCATTCTTCAACGAGGAGGAAGAAATGATTGCCACCACCGAAATGAAATTGCCCCGGCTGCTGATGGCGTTGCCGGGACCCAAGGCCAAGAGCGTCGTAGAGCGCGACGCGAAGTACGTCTCGTCGTCGTACACGCGCGACTATCCGCTGGTGGCGAAGCGCGGCCACGGCGCGATGGTCGAGGACGTGGACGGAAACACGTTCCTGGACTTTGCCGCGGGCATTGCCGTGTGCGCGACTGGACACTGCCATCCGGAAGTGGTCGCCGCGATTCAGAAGCAGGCGGCGGAATTGATTCACATGTCGGGGACGGATTTTTACTACGAAGGCATGCCGCAGCTTGCGGAGAAGCTTTCGTCGATTTCTCCAGGAGCGGAACCCAAGCGCGTGTATTTCGGCAATTCGGGCGCGGAAGCGATCGAAGCGGCGATCAAGCTGGCGAAGTATCACACCAAGCGCGACAAACTGATTGCGTTTCACGGCGCGTTTCACGGGCGCACCATGGGCGCGCTGTCGTTGACGGCGAGCCGCGCGGTGCAGCGCAAGGGATTCGGCACGCTGCTGTCCGGCGTGTTTCACATGCCGTTTCCGGACACGTATCGCGGGACGTATGGGGTCAGCCCAGAGCACGCTTCCGCGGATTGCTTGAACTATCTGGAGAATGAATTATTCCGCCGGCGCGTCGATCCCGACGAAGTGGCGGGGATTTTTATCGAGCCGATTCAGGGCGAAGGCGGCTACATCCTGGCGCCGGCGGAGTTTCTGCAAGGGTTGCAGAGGATCTGCAAGAAGTACGGCATCCTGCTGGTGGCGGACGAAGTGCAGTCGGGCATGGGCCGCACGGGGAAGTGGTGGGCGGTGGACTACGCGGGCGTCGAGCCGGACATCATTTGCACGGCGAAAGGCATTGCTTCGGGAATGCCGCTAAGCGCGGTGATCGCGCGAGCGAGCGTGATGGATTGGAAGCCGGGGGCGCACGCGTCTACATTTGGCGGGAACCCGGTGTGCATCGCGGCGTCGCTGGCGACGCTGCGGCTGGTTGAGAGCCAGTACATGGAAAACGCCAAGCGAATGGGAGATTTCATCCTGAAGCGCACGGCAGATTGGACGCAGCGATTTAGGAATGTCGGAGAAGTGCGCGGGAGAGGGTTGATGATCGGCATTGAGTTTGTGCGCGATCAGAAAACGAAAGAGAAGGCGCCGGAGCTGCGGAACCGGCTGATCCAAGCGGCATTTCATAAGGGACTGCTGGTGCTTGGATCGGGAGATACGACGCTGCGGTTCTGTCCGCCGCTGATGATTGATGAGGAGCAGGCGGAGTTTGCGGTGCGGACGGTGGAAGAGTGCATCAGGGAGGAAGAAAAGAAGTGATGAATTAATGAGGTAAAGAAGGGGCGAAGAGGTTGACCCCTCGAGGCTCGGGGCGAGCAGTCGACAGTTGAAAGTTGACAGCGAAGAGAGAAAAGAAAAGATTTAACACAGAGGGGACAAAGGGCGGAGCACCCTTCGAGGGCTCAGGGTAAAACAGAGGGCACGGAGAAGAAGGAAGTAACGGAGATCCTGTGGCGGCCGAGAAGAAGGATGGCAGCCACGGGATTTTTGTTTATACTCGGGCCATTGGCGGGTTGCGGATTTGGGGGTCGCCGGCTGGCGGGAACGGGACGTGGCAATTTTTTCGAGCGTGATTTTTGGGGCGGTGAAGTGGGCGGCGCGGAAGGGTTTGCGCGGAGAGCGGGAAGACGCGCGCGCGGGCGAAGAGATCGCGGAGAAGAAAGTTGCGGCGAGGAAGTTGGAAGCGCGGAGGACCGGCGTGCGCGGGGAAACATACGCCTACTGGTATCTACGGCGGCAGGGCTATGTGTTTGTGGCGCGCAACTACATGCCGCGAGGGGCGAAAGGCGAAATCGATCTGATCGGGTACGACGGGAAAACTCTGGCGTTTGTCGAGGTGCGAACGCGTACGGTGAGGGAAGAACTGACGGCATTGCCGGAGCTGAGCGTCACGACGGATAAGCAGCGCGTGGTGGTGCGGACGGCGCGAAGATTTCTCGGGGAGCGGCACGTGGGGGAGTGTCCTTGCCGGTTCGATGTGTTGGCGATTGATAATCGGCCGGGAATGCCGCCCGAGGTACGCTTACACAAGGACGCTTTCAGTCCGCAAATGTAGGGTTTACGCAGAAAGACCCACCCTTAAAAACCAAGGGTGGGATGCTTGCGCCGGAGAGGTAAGAATTTAGAGAGAACCACCCTTAGAAAGCACGGGTGGGGCACCCGCTGCTCCGCAGCGGGCGCCAGACGCGGTACAATCTGAAGCCAGCCGGGTGCTCACACCCTTTGCTCATGTCCCCGAGCAAGTTCGAGGAGGTTCGCTGTGCCGGAGTTGCGAAAAGACCCCATTACGGGCCGATGGGTGATTATTTCCACGGAACGCTCCAGGCGTCCGATGGATTTTCTGCGCGATAGCGTGTCTACGAATGGCGCGAAAAATTGTCCGTTCTGTCCGGGGAGTGAAGCGAAGACACCGCCGGAGATTTTGGTGTACGGGCGGAACGGAGGCGGCGCGAATACGTCCGGGCTGGAGAATTCGAGTGGTGCCGAACCGGTTTCCCGCGCTGAAGATCGAGGGAGAGCTGGATCGCGAAGGCGACGGGCTGTTCGACAAGATGAACGGCGTCGGAGCGCACGAGATCGTGGTGGAAACGCCGGAACATGCGGCGACGCTGGCGACGCTGCCGGAGCGCGCGGTGGAAGATGTGCTGTGGGCGTATCGGGACCGCATGCTGGACCTGAAGAACGACAAACGATTCCGGTACGTGCTGATTTTCAAGAATCATGGCGAGGCGGCGGGGGCATCGCTGGAGCATCCGCATTCGCAGTTGATTGCGCTGCCGATCGTGCCGCGGCGCGTGCGAGAAGAAGTCGATAACTGCTGGCACTACTACGACGAAAAAGAGCGGTGCATTTTCTGCGACATCATCCGGCAGGAACGGGACACGGGCGAGCGGGTGGTGGGAGAGAACGAGCACTTCATCACGGTGGCGCCGTATGCGTCGCGGTTTCCGTTCGAGATGTGGCTGCTGCCGAAGGCGCACGGGTCGTCCTATGAGAACAACCAGAGCTCGATGTACGCGAGCCTGGCGAGGATGCTGAAGGATGCGCTGATGAGGCTGGACGCGGCGCTGGACCGGCCGGCGTACAACTTCATGATCCACACGTCGCCGATCGGGGAAGAGATCAACGACCACTATCACTGGCACATCGAGATCATTCCGAAGCTGACGAAGGTGGCGGGATTCGAGTGGGGGACGGGATTCTATATCAATCCAACGCCGCCGGAAGAGGCGGCGCGGTTCTTGCGCGAGGCGCGAATTGCGGAGCCGGCGAAAGCGGAGAAAAAGTAGCGTCGATTTTACAAAAGGGCGCGGGTAGGCGCCCTGACACCCGTAGTGGATTTCGCTATACTTGATGGTTTGGCGCGGTACCCAAGTGGCCCAAGGGAGAGGTCTGCAAAACCTCCATTCGTGGGTTCGAATCCCACCCGCGCCTCCACTGTTTTAGCCAATGTTTATGCGAGTAGCAGCGCGGGCCTAGTCCCGTATGCTGGTGCGACGCGGCCTGCAATTCTTTGACGACATGCGTGAGAGCAGGCGAACGTGGTGGCGACGGGGCGCGACTGAGCCGCTACTTCGACGGAATTGTGGTTAGGGTGACAATGGACTCCGCACTCCGGTCGCCGCGGAGGTCCACGTTAATTGCTGAGGAGAAAGCCCTGCTGGGAAGCGTCTACTAGAGCTTTGCTAAAATCTTCCTCTGATTCTTGACGATCGTATTCAAGGTGGCCTGATTCCTCAGAATGGACGCCTGATTTTTCTTGATCGTTTCCTGATTCGCCTTAATAGCACCCTGGTTTGCGAGAATCGATTTCTGGTTCCGCAAAATCCGTTTCTGGTTTGCGATTACGTCGTTCTCAGACATTTTCGAGTTTCCCCCAGTTCAATGAGCTGCAAATCCAATGCGTTACACTGATCAGACCAAACCTGCGAAGGCGCTATTTTGGACTTTGAGGCGGGATGCGTCAACGTCAATCTCACACTATTGACCAGCGCGGGCGTACCGCGCGGCTAATATGAATGTACTATTGATGGCCCTATGGCCATGTGGAACCATTTCCCGCGAGGAACGCCTATGTCGCGGCGCCCCTGATCGATGGGCTCTTCTAGCGTGCCTCGTTTTGCAAGTTGGGTTGTCCGATTGGTCAGTTCAATTTCATCGCGTCGACGCTCTCCTTTTTGGAAGTAGCCGTCATACCGTTCGCGCATGCCACGCTTGCCAACCTGGGCTTACTTCGTGTTGTCACCGTGCACTGTACGTGGACCGGGTCGATGAGGCACGTCGGCCGGACGATTGAATTGGGATTACTTCTGTTGGCATTTGCCGGTCGGCTGCTTGAGGGTTGTCGAGATTTTGAGGTTGCGCTTTCTGCATGAGAGACTGAGGGACAAATCAGCGTGTCATTTTTTCCATGCAGTGGCGAAAAGGATTAATGTTGCAAAGCAGAGCCGAGGTTGCTCCTGTGGCGGTGCGCAGTGCCTCTACACTTCAGAGCGGCTTACGCTTTTTCTGCGTGTCGCGCGTCACGTCTATGCTGCTTTGCAGCGCTTTGGCCGTGGGTTTGTACGCATGTCACCCGAGCAATAAGCTCCCCCAGAAATCGTCGAAGGAATACGCCGAGGCCGTTTCCGCGTTTTACATTGGACTTGGCGCGCTGCAGGTCGGCGACGATGTCCACGCCGAGAGTAAACTCTCTGAACTGACAACGCTTGTGCCGGGCGAGCCGGCTGGTTGGGCAAATTGGGGTGTGCTCGCGCTCCGCCAACGAAAATTGGATGCCGCCGCTCAACGGATTGAGCGAGCGCGCAGCCTCGCCCTCGACAACGACCAGGTCTACCAACTGTTGGGCCTTCTGGAGAGCAGCCGGGGCAATTCTGCGAGCGCTATCGCCGATTGGCGCAAGGCCGTGGAAATCAATCCGCGCAACTACCGCGCCGCCTATCAACTTGCCGAAGAAGTGGAGCGTCAGGGCGATGCCAACGGCGATGCGGAGTACCAACGTCTGATTCAGAAGATTCTGGCCGCGCAGCCGGACAATCTGGCGGCCCAATTGGAACTCGCGCGCGTTGCGGCGAGGAGCGGAGATACGGCGACGCTGAAATCGGTGCTGGCGCAGATCAGCTCGCGCTCCTCGAATTGGCCGGCTGAGGTGAAGGCGCAGTTGGCTGCGCTACAGACCGCGGCCGATGGGCCCAATCCTCGCGCGGCTGCGACACGAACAACGTTCCTGCGCAATACGCTCATGCGCGTTCCCGAATTTCGCGAAAGCCTCGCGGTGTTAAAAGCACCACCAGGCGAGGAAGCGGAGCCATTCACGCATTTTCTGCGCCTGCCACCGCCGGACTTTGCTCCCGCCCCTGCAGACACGGAGCTTGCGTTTACGCTGAAGGCGGTGCCGAACGGAGATGCCGCACCGTGGACCTGGATCGGCGCGGTGGCGCTAGGGAGTGCAGGAGCGCCGGTGGTGGCGGAGGCGGACGGCCGCGAAGTGCGTTTGTCGACGGGGGCGAAATTCGCGTTTCCCGGCGGTCCATCGGGCGCAGCGCCACTTCCGGAAGGCATTCTACAAATTGACTTCAACTACGATTTCAAGACGGACCTTGTTCTGGCCGGTGCGGGCGGTTTACGGCTGATGCGGCAGGACAGTCCGGAAAAATTCACCGACGTCACGGTGAATGCGAAACTGCCAAAAAACATCACAAGCGCATCCTACACCGGCGCTTGGGCCGCAGACATCGAGGCCGACGGCGACCTGGACATCATTCTTGGGAAGAAAGACGGTGTTGCAGAGGTCTTGCGAAACAATGGCGATGACACCTTCACGGTGATCCAACCGTTTCCGGGCATAGCGGGAGTTCGAGCTTTTGCTTGGGCGGATTTCGACGCGGACGGCAACGCGGATGCGGCAATCATCGATGGCGCCGGCCGGCTTCACATCTTTCACAATGAGCGTCAGGGACAGTTCCGCGAAGTTGCGCTACCGGCGAACTTGCCGGGCGTCAAAGCGCTTGGCGTTGCGGATGCGGACAATGATGGCGTACTCGACCTGCTTGCGGTTGAGTCAAGCGGAACGATTGTCAGCGTTTCGTTTAACGAGAAGAGCGGGTGGAGCGTTACGCCGCTCGTGCAAGTTCCGAATCCTGCAGCGAGCCTCGCAGGTGAGGTTCGGCTGGAAGTCGCCGACCTAGACAACAATGGCGCGATGGATCTGATTCTTAGCCCAGTGCTTTCGGCTGTGGGACAAGCTGAAACAGCTCCCTTTATTTGGCTTGGGGATTCGGCATCGAAATTTACTCTTCTCGACCACGCGCCCGGACCGCGCACCATTTTTGATATCGCGGACTTGAGCGCCGACGGACGCCTGGACCTGCTGGGTTTCGATGCGAACGGCAAGCCGGTGCAGGCCGTGAATCACGGTACTAAGAATTATCACTGGCAGGTGGTTCGGCCGCATGCGAAGCAGGCCGTTGGCGACCAACGCATCAATCCTTTCGGTGTCGGCGGAGAGGTGGAAATTCGCTCGGGCCTGGTGGTCCAGAAACAACCCATCAACGGGCCGCAGCTTCATTTTGGTCTCGGCACTCAGACGAGCGCGGAAGTGGTGCGTGTAGTTTGGCCGAATGGGACAGTTCGCGCGGAATTCGGAGTGCCGGCAGACCAGGAAGTTGTGACGGAACAGAGGTTAAAGGCGTCCTGTCCATTTCTTTTTGCCTGGAACGGTACGCGCATGGAATTCGTGAAGGATGCGGTTCCCTGGGGCTCCGCGATTGGTCTGCGTATTAACACCCTGGGTTCGGCGAAAATCGCGGCCACCGGCGAGTGGTACAAGATCCGGCGCGACCAGCTTGTTCCGCACGACGGGTACTATGATCTCCGCATCACCGCGGAACTCTGGGAGGTGTACTACTACGATCGAATCGCGCTCATGACGGTCGACCATCCCGCCGACACGGAAATATTCGTCGACGAGCGTTTTGTGATTCCACCCTTGAAACTCGGCTTCACGACGGTCGCGACTCCTCACCGAATTGCGCGCGCCATGGACGACAACGGCAACGACGTCACGGAAATGGTCAGCACGCTGGATGGCCGGGCGCTCGACTCTTTTGGCCGCGGCCAGTATCAGGGAATCACGCGGGACCACTACATTGAAGTCGATCTGGGCGAAGACGCTCCGAAGAGCGGCCCGCTGTATTTGATCGCGCAAGGTTCGATTCATGACACCGAATCGTCGCTCAACGTGGCCATTACGCAGGGGAACCGCTGGCGCGCCAAAGGGATGAGCGTCGAGGTACCCGATGGACGGGGCGGGTGGTCAACCGTTCAATCGAATCTTGGGTTTCCGGCGGGCCGCAAGAAAACCGTTCTTTTCAACCTCACGGATATCTTCCGTCCCGGAACGCCGCGCCGCGTGCGCTTACGGACAAATTTGGAGATCTATTGGGATTGCATCGAGTGGGCTCAAGGCGATCCCGGCGCTCAGGTGAAGACACAGACGTTGGACGCCGAGGTCGCGGATTTGCATTATCGCGGCTATTCGACAATCGATCGACCGGATGCAGGCGCGCCGGAGGTGCCCAACTATTACGAATTTCTTGGCACGAAGCAACGATGGCGCGATTTGATCGGGTACTACACACGTTACGGTGATGTGCGCGAACTGCTGAATCGGGTGGACGATCGCTACGTCATCGTCAACTCCGGCGACGAGATGTCTTTGCGTTTCCGCGAGCAACCGCCACCGGCGGCGGGCTGGCTGCGGGATTTCATCCTTGTCGGCGACGGATGGATCAAGGATGGCGACTTCAACTCCACATTTTCGAAGACCGTATTGCCTTTGCCGTACCACGCAAAGCAGGAGTACGTCACGCGGCCCGGCCGGCTGGAAGATGAGTACGTATATCGGCAGCATCCGGAAGACTGGCAGAACTATCACACGCGATACATCACGCCCTACGTGTTTCAGAATTCCCTGAGGAGCGCGCCACCCCAGTGAGGCCAGGCATTGCAGCAAGAATCATCCTGGCGATGGTCTTCGCAGGGTTGGTGATGTCTCCGCTGATCATCAAGCGCTTTGCCGCGCGGCGGGGCGACACGAAAACGAAGCTGGATATCCAGACGGCACTGGCGCGGCACGGTTTTTATTTGCAGGAAGTCTCGAGCGCCGCGGGAGTGAATTTTGTTCATCAGGGGCCGACGCTCGATCCTCGATTGGACCATATCATGCCGGAGGTCGCTTCGATGGGGGCGTCGGTCTCGATCGTGGATTTTGATCGCGACGGATGGCCAGACATTTATGTGACGAGCAGCAAGGAAGGAACAAAGAACGCGCTCTATCGGAATCTTCATGACGGCACGTTCAAGGACGTCGCCGAGGAAATGGGCGTTGCCGACGTGAATCGTCCGGGCACCGGGGTCTCCATGGGGGCGGTATGGGGAGACTATGACAACGACGGATATGAAGATCTCTTGTTGATCAAGTGGGGGAGGCCGGAGGTGTTCCACAACGATGCGGGCCACGGTTTTACGCGCGTGACGGATCAAGTTGGCCTGCCACCGTGGATCAACGCGAACACCGCGCTGTGGTTCGACTACGACGGTGATGGTTTGCTGGACCTGTTTATTGGCGGCTACTACTCCGAGGACGTCGATCTTTGGCACCTCGCTTCCACGAAGATGATGCCGGACAGTTTCGAATACGCGAAAAATGGGGGCCGCAAGTATCTGTTTCACAATCTTGGAAACGGCAAATTTGAAGAGGTGAGCGAAAAAGTGGGGATCAATAGCCGCCGCTGGGCTTTGGCCTGTGCCGCGGCTGACCTTCGTGGCACGGGCCACCCCGATCTCTTCATAGCGAATGATTACGGCGTGTCTGAACTCTATTTCAATGACGGCGAGCGCTTCCACGAGGTCGGCGAACAAACGGGCGTCGGGTTTGCACCCAAGAGCGGGATGAACGCGAGCTTTGGCGATATCCTCAACCAGGGCCGGTACTCGGTGTATGTGTCGAACATTTCCGAAGAGGGTGTGCTCATTCAGGGAAACAACTTGTGGGTGCCGAAAGAGGGCATGACGGGCGACAAGCTGCAGTATGAAAATTTGGCGCGGGATTTTGGTGTCGAAATTGGGGGCTGGAGCTTCGGAGCGCAATTCGGCGATTTGAACAACGATGGCACGCTGGATTTGTATCTGACCAACGGCTACGTCTCGCTCGACCGCAATCGAAGCTATTGGTACGATTTTTCGACGATTGCCGGAGGGCACAGCACCATTATCGGCGATGCCAAGAATTGGCCGGCGATGGAGGGGCGCAGTTTGTCGGGCTACCAAACAAAACATGTGTGGCTGAATGATGGCAGCGGAAAATTCGTCGACGTGGCGCAGGCAGTTGGCGTCACGGATACGTATGACGGGCGCGCGGTGGCCTTAGCCGATTTGTGGAATCGCGGCGTGCTCGACGTGGTGGTGGCCAACGAGCGCGGCCCCCTGCTGATCTACAAGAACAACGTGACGCCGGAGAACAAGTGGGTGGAGTTTGATCTCGAGGGAACCAAGAGCAATCGAAGCGCGATCGGTGCGGAGGTCACGGTGTTTTGGAACGGGCAGCAACAGGTGCAAGAAGTCTCAGGAGGCAGCGGGTTTGCCGCTCAGAATCAGCGGCGTTTGCATTTCGGCCTGGGCAAAACCTCACAGATCGAAAAGGCAGTGATTCGCTGGCCGTCTGGCAAAATCCAAACCATCGACAACCCCACCGCCAACGAGATTCATGGGGTCAAGGAACCTTTATGAGTCAACAGAGCGTTCCCATGACGCCACAACCTGCCGAACCGGTCCAGTGGAAGCGGTTCATCAGTCCGGAGAACCGCTACCTTGCACCGATGTTCATAACCTGCATCCTCCTTGTCGGTCATTTGTCCTTCGGCATTTTGGAAAGCTACAAAAAGACGGGAATAGCCATCGCGGGGAGTTTGCTTGCGGAATTATTCCTCGGGCGGATCTTTGTGGGCAAATGGCCCAACCTTGCGAGTGCTTACATTACCGGGATCAGCGTTGGCATTCTGGTTCGGTCGCCGGCATTCTGGCCCTACGCGATCTGCGCGGTCGTCTCCATCATGTCGAAATACGTTCTTCGCGTAAAGGGGCAGCACATCTGGAACCCCTCTAACTTTGGCATTTCCGTGCTGCTGTTTCTGGCGCCGGAAACTGTGGCGAGCTTGAGCATTCAATGGGGCAATTATCTGCTGCCGATGGTGGTGATCTGGATTCTTGGGTCGGTGATCATCTGGCGAGTGCACCGCTTCCACATCACAGGCACTTACGTCGCGTGCTTTATAGTTTTTGCTTTCCTGCGGAGTTACATCACCGGGAGTCCTTGGCAGGCAGAGATTGCTCCGCTTACCGGGCCGATGTATCAGCTTTTTATCTTTTTTATGATTACGGACCCAAAGACAACGGTGCGCTCGAAATTCTGGCAGTGCGTGGTTGTTGCGCTTGTCGCACTGGTCGAAATGATTCTTCGTTTGTCGCAGGTCGTGTATGCGCCGTTCTACGCGTTGTTCCTGGTCGGGCCCGCGGCGTTGCTCATACAACTGTGGTTCGATTCGAGGCGAACCGCTCCTGTGCGTGTTTCAGCATGAACTGGCTTTCGTTGGCGGGAGGATCGTTCGCATTTAAGTCTCGGCGAAATGTGGCCCTCTTGCTGGTCGTGACGTCACTCGCTATCGGCTGTCAGCGTAAGCCGCAGGACCAAGGCGAACCAAGCGCATCATCGACAAAGACGCCCTCCCCTTCGGAGGCGCCATCTCCCTTGGCGGTCCGGCCGCCAGCAGAAGCCATTTCAAAAACGCACTCCGGAATTTCCAGACCGAGCGGCCCGATTGAATTTGTAGACGTCAGCGCGCAAGCGGGCATCCATTTCAAACACAATAGCGGAGCATTCGGTAAGAAATACCTGCCGGAAACGATGGGAAGCGGCGTCTGCTTTATCGATTACGATAACGACGGCTGGGAGGATATTTTCTTTGTGAATTCGATGGACTGGGCGGAACACAAGACCGGCAAATCGTACCCCGCCTTGTATCACAACAATCGTGATGGCACTTTCACGGACGTGACGCGGGAGGCTGGTTTGGCGATCGAGACCTACGGAATGGGCTGCGCGGTCGGCGACTACGACAACGATGGGTACGATGATCTTTATTTGACGGCCGTTGGGTCCAACCACCTGTTCCACAATCTCGGCAATGGTAAGTTTGCGGATGTTACCGCCAAGGCGGGCGTTGCCAGCCCCGGATTTTCAGCGAGCGCGGTCTGGTTGGATTACGACAACGACGGAAAGCTCGATCTGTTCGTTACGCACTACATCGAATGGTCCATCGAAAAAGATCAGTACTGCACGCTCGACAATAAAAAGAAGTCGTACTGTACGCCGCAGACGTACAAGGGTGAGAGTTCCCGCCTGTATCACAACAAAGGAAATGGAGTTTTCGAGGACGTCACGAAACGTGCCGGGCTCTTCGATCCAACAAGTAAGGCGCTGGGCGTCGCGCTTCTTGACTATGATAACGATGGTTGGATGGACTTGTTCGTTTCGAATGACACCGAACCCAACAAGCTTTACCGCAACAATCACGACGGAACTTTCAGCGACGTAGCTGTGAACGTCGGTGTCGCTTTCAGTGACTCGGGCAGGGTGCGCGCGGGGATGGGCACGGACGCGGCGGACTTCGATGGTTCCGGATTTCCGAGCCTGGTGATTGGGAATTTCACAAACGAAAGCATGTCGCTTTATAAGAATGAGGGTTCCGGCCTTTTCACGGATGAGTCGCTGCGTTCTGGTATAGGACAGATGACAACGCAGTCGCTTACGTTTGGCTGTTTCTTCATGGATTACGACCTGGACGGGTTTCTGGACATCGTTGCGGCGAACGGCCACGTTTCCGATGACATCGCCGTGGTTCAACCGACATTGAGGTACGCCCAGCCCGCTGGAATTTACCGGAACATAGGCAATCGGAAATTCAAGGACGTTTCGGATAAGTTGGGCCGCGCGATCCAAAAGCCGGTGGTTGGCCGGGGGATGGCCTACGCAGATTTTGACAACGACGGCGACCTTGACCTGGTCATCACTTCCAACAATGGGCTGGCGCGCCTTCTCCGCAATGACAATGGCAATCAAAACGACGTATTGCGGGTGAAGTTGATCGGCACAAAGTCCAATCGCGATGGCATCGGCGCGAGGGTTACGCTCACAACGAGCAGCGGGGCAAGGTTCGTTCGGATGGTCAAGACAGGTTCAAGCTATCTGTCCCAGAGTGAGCTGGCTCTGACGTTTGGATTAGGCAAGCCGGGCAGCACGAAGAGTGTCCGGCTGCAAATTGTTTGGCCCAGCGGGCAGAAGGATTTGATTGGCGACGTACAGCCGAATCAGTTGGTCACGATTCAAGAAGGCAAGGGTATCGTTGCTGCTAGTGCTATCAATTTTGCTGCGGGAGTTGCCCGGACGGCTGCGTCTCCGCAGCGATAGCCGCGCTAGGGTCAGGCCCCGGGCATGTGGAATCTCCTTCCCCTCTAGAAAATAACTCGCAACGAAAGCTGGATTTGCCGCGCCGGCGCAACGAATTTAGAGGAGCCAAATGTGGGGTTGGTTGGGCTCGAAATTCCGTCACCAAACGCTTGCGGAACAGGCCCAGCGAAAACAGCGGCGCCGTAAACCGTGTCGATGTCTTCGACATTCTGCCTATTAAAGAGATTGAACATTTCCAGGCTGGCTTCGCCTTGGAAGCGCTCGGTGAACTTGAATGCGCGTTGTGCTCGCACGTCCGTGGTGTAGGAGGGGTCACCCCGATATGTGTTGCGTCCAACGTCGCCGACGCGATCCGAAAAAGGATAGCCGTCTCCGTTCACGTCGAAACCGGCCAAGATCGTGAAGTAGAGCGGGCTTTGTAGTGTGTTCAGCATGGAGACCTTGAAATTGCGGAGAAGCAAGGGCCAATTCCGCGGCGATTCACCGAGCAGTGCCAGCACAAACCGATGCCGGATGTCGTTGTCACCGATGGCACGATCCAGCCCGGGATTCAAGTAGTCCATGGGCGTATCCGTGAGCTGGACGTCGGTCGCAAGATCAATGGATTTTGAGAATGTGTAATTGGCAAGGACACTGTAATGATGTGCGAAGTTCTTCCGCATGCTGACGATGCCTGCGTGATAGATCGAATAGGCAGACGGGGTGCCAAGCAGGGTGAACCCGAAATTGGCGTCTGCCGGTGCGAAGGACTGCACGCCACTCGGGAGAGTTCCGGTCGGAACCCCGTTGATGCTGTCATAGAGCGGCAACTTAAGTCCGTGAACAAACTGGTAGCCCACCGATACGAAGAGATCCTTTGCGATCTCGTTTTCGATTTCCAGGCTGGCCTGTTCGGCATAAGCATTAGGGAATTTGAGCTGAGCATAGCCCAGGGGAAACTGCAAAAGAGAACCGGGCGAAGGGTAAGTGCCGTTCTCGCTGAGATTCCGGAAACCCGATCCCGCGAGAACAGGCCCCGCCGCGCCCACGATCCCGGAGGGACCGAACCCCACGAGATTGTTCGAAGGATCCGCAAAGCCAGACAGAAGCGGCTGGTTCATATTGGTGAACGCCGAGGCACCTTGCCAGGAGACCAGCATGTCGCTGTAGTCGAATGGACCCGTGAATAGTCCGAAGCCGGCGCGCACGACACCTTTTCCGCCACGGAAGGAGTAGGCAAGGCTGGCTCTAGGCTGGACATTTCCATAGTTCGTGGGATGCAACTTGCCGATTACACGAACGTCGCTGGCCGACGGGAAAAAATCGATGTCATATCGCAGTCCAAGCGTAAACGTCAGATCCGGCCTGGCCTTCCACTGATCTTGGCCATAAATTGAGAAGAGCTTGTGCCAGAAATTCAACTGCGTGCTGTTTTCGAAATCAGCAGCGGCAGGGCCGGCGTAAATTCCGGTTTGAAAGGGCAGCGTGCGCTGCGGTATTTGCTGGCCGAAGAGGTCGCGCGGTTCCAGGAATAGGAATTCCACGGCTGTGCCGGGGCCAAACGGAGGTCCACTAAACGGGCCGGTGCCGAAAAAGCTCTGGGGCGTGAAGACGCCAAAGCCGGGACTCATGAACGTCGTCTGCGCGCCGATCCAGACTGGCTGAAAGTCTCCTCCAAACTTGAAGGTATGGTTGCCATGTACGTAGGTGAGACTTTCCGAAGTCTGAAAGTGCCGCTCGCTGTAGTATCGGACGCTGCCTTCGAATCCTCCGGAGGTAAGGAGATCGGGAACATTAATGGCGGGCTCGAAACCGGCGCCAACCGGGTTCAGGCGAAAGGTTCTTTGTCCGAAATTGAGGACGCCGTCAGACGTCCAGTTGCTGCTGAGGAGATGGAAGAGGTCCGCGTAGAGGGTCTGATCACGCACGGGATTGTCGCGATAAGAGGAAGGCAAGCCTTCTCCCGGAGCCGCACCGGGAGTGTTTTGTTTTCTTTCATCGTTGAATAGATATCCGATGTTGAGCGTGGTCTTGTCGCTGAGCACCGTCGTACTCTTGCCGATGACTTTGTCGAAATTGTCGATTTCAAGAATCGAGCCCAGGTTCTCGGGCTGCAGCCCCAGACTCTCTTTGACTTCATTGATGCTGGGCGCGCCCGGCCCCAGGCAGCCAGTCGAGTTGATACAGTGAAGGATGAAAGAGGAATAGATAGGTGATTCCGCGCGGCGCTGGCCCTCGTAGCCCAGGAAATAGAACGTCTTGTCCTTGCGGACCGGCCCTCCTACGTACGCGCCAAACTGGTTGAAGCGCAGCGTGTTGAAACCCGGAGCCGAGAGCAGGTTCTTTGCATCGAGAGCGTCGTTGCGGAAATAGTCGTACAACGAGCCATGGACGTCATTGGTTCCTGCTTTGGTGACGGTATCGACGACAGAACCAAGATTGCGCCCGTTGTCTGCGGTGTGCGGGCTGTCCACGACGCGGAATTCCTGCACCCAATCCTGTGATGGGCTTATACGCTGCACGCCGGAAATGCTCGTGGTGTAGTCGACGCCGTCGAGAGCAAAAAAAACACTGTGAGTCTCGCGCAAGCCTCCGAAACTAAGTTGCAGCACGGTTTCCGTGAACGGGGATTGCGAGCCTACCGCGGTGCTTCGGCCGACGTTCGCGGTCGGGGTCAGGAGTACGAAGTCGATGAAATCGCGCCCTGCGATGGGCAGATCGGAGATTTTCTGGGTCTCGATCACCTGGCTGACTTCCGACTCTTGCGTGTCGATACCTTGCGACGTCTCGCGGACCTCGACTTGTTCCTTGAGGCCGTTCACACCCAGAGTCACGGGCAGCGAGGCGATCTGTCCGACAGCGAGAGTCAAAGTAGCCCGATAAGGACTGAACTGCGCGGCCTCGACCGTCAATTCATAGTTTCCTGCAGGCAGGCCGGGAATGACAGAGAGTCCAGTTGTATTGGAAGACTCGGTTCTTTTCGCGCCAGTCTCGAGATTTCGAACCGTAACTGGCGCTTGAGGTATGGCAGCGCCGGATGGGTCCGTGACGGTCACAGTAAGCGTGGCAAATTGCTGCGCGAAAAGGTCGGTTGTCAGCAGCAGAGCCAGAACGGTTAGACCGAAAACTCCGAGGAATGAACTTCTTTTCATCGCCGCTCCCTCAAGCGAAGTTACTGTCCTCAATCCACAGAACGCAATCCTCCGAAGAGTTGAGGCGGACGCAACGGAAAGCTGGAGTAGTGAGCGGTACTCTGAGGGTGAAAGCCGAAAACGGCAATAATGCGAAAATACTACAGACACTTTGGAGTGTTCCCGGATACCGTTTGCGCTGTCACATCAGTGGGCGGAAAGAAAACGGAATGCAATCTGTAGCGACGAAGCCGATGTTTCTTCCTGGCGTACAGAACAGTCCTCAGCCAAGCCCGTACTTCGATTTGATCCAATCGGCGCAAGAGTCCAGCCAGGAATAGTGGCAAATCTGGCACCAAAATCCAACCCACTGTCCTTGCCTGTAAGCTATTGAAAACAATGAGAGGGAAGTCGTGTCTCGATTCTCGCATCCGCTGCCAACCATTGCGGTTGGCAACTGACTTCCGCGGCGAGGCGTCCTGGCGCGAACAATCACTCGGTGCTCTCGGCTAATCATTTTCTACTATGGATGCGCTCAGACCGAAATGTTAGGGTTCCCGCCAAGTTGCACGGCCACAACTGAATGACGATCGCGTTGCCGCTGCACACTGACCCTATGCCTGGTCAGCGGCCTGCCACAACTTGCGACGTAACCGTCATCGGCGGGGGCTTGGGTGGAAAGTCAGCCTCGCTGCATCTTGCCAAAGCGGGTCTCAGGGTCATCTGCGTCGAGCCTGCAGAAGCCATACGCCCGCCTGTCGGCGAGTGACGGGATTGGACAATGCGTAAGAAAAGAGGTGCGCTGCTTTGAACTTGCTTGTCCGGCTTCGGCCCATCGCATTCATCGCGGTTCTGCTGGTTATCTGGCAGATTGCCATTAGCCGGTATCCCGTTCACCTGTTGCCGACCCCGTTGGCAGTGGTTGGCGGCATTGTCGATCTGGTGCGCCACGGATTGTTGTTAAAATACGTCGTTGCTTCGCTGTTCCGCGTCAGTTGGGGATTCGTCTTGGCTGCTGCTCTGGCGATTCCTCTGGGGCTTACGATTGGCTGGTACAGTCGGGCCGAGATGGCGCTGAATCCTTTGATTCAGATCTTTCGTCCTATTTCCCCACTTGCCTGGATTCCGATCGCGATTCTGTGGTTTGGAGTGGGGGATCTTTCCGCAATATTCCTGATTTTTCTGGGCTGCTTTTTTCCTTTGCTTCTGACCGCCATCAATGCGGTCAAGAACATCCCCGGCGTTTTTATAAACGCAGGCCGAAATTTTGGTATGGGGCCAGCCACCCTCGTCTACCGCGTCCTGTATCCGGCAGTGGCGCCACAACTCATCATCGGCTTGCGGATTACCCTGGGGGTTGCCTGGCTGGTGGTGGTTGCGGCCGAGATGATCGCTGTCGACTCTGGACTTGGATTCCTTATCGTTGATGCGCGCAACGCAGGCAACCGCTACGATCTGGTCGTCGCGGGGATGGTCATCATAGGGACAATCGGACTGTTGCTAGATACGGCGATGCGATCACTGGAAAAGGTCAAATCATTCCGCTGGGGTTATTCGGAGGACTAGGGATGTTGCCGACGGAAGCGGCTATGGCATCGCCAGTAGCGAGTGGCGTCAAGTTGCGCGCGGAACATATCGGCATGGTCTTCACACGCGATGGCAAAAGTACGGCGGTGCTTGAGGACATCAATCTTGAAGTCCACGACGGGGAGTTTGTTTGTCTGGTGGGGCCCTCCGGATGCGGCAAGTCGACACTATTGAATACGATGGGAGGATTCCTCTCGCCGACCTGTGGAGCGATCCGTATTGACGGCGAAGTTGTTCTTGGTCCGGATCCGCGCCGGATATTCGTCTTCCAGGAACGCGGCGTCTTCCCGTGGTTGACCGTTGAGGGAAACATAGGATTTGGGCTGTTCAAGTTGACAAGTTCGGAGCGCGAGCAACGTATCGCCCACTATATAAAAATGGTGGGTCTACAGGGTTTCGAGGAAGCATACCCGTCGGAACTCTCCGGTGGCATGAAGCAGCGCCTCGAAGTTGCCCGGGCTTTGGCTGTAAATCCAGACATGCTCTATCTTGATGAACCATTTGGGGCCCTCGATTCCATTACGCGCCTTATCATGCGAGGAGAACTGCTGCGCATCTGGGAGGCAGAACGCAAGACCATCATCTTTGTAACTCACGACATCGACGAGGCGGTTCAGCTTGCGGACAGGGTAGTGGTGTTGAGCGCTCGACCGGCTAGCATTCAGCAGATTATGAATATCGACATTCCGCATCCCCGGGACATCAGCTCACCACGTTACCTGGAGCTTCGCGACGCGATTCTCCAGCAGATTGGTCTGGCACACAAAGTATGAGTTCGCCTATTGAGCCGAAAAAATGGGAAAGCTTCTTCTGGCCGCTTGTGGCCTCCGCGCTGTTTCTGGCGATGTGGCACTATTCGGTCGTCTGGACAGGCACAAAGGTTTTTCCCTCGCCGCGCCACGTGGCGCAAGGAATGGTTGAACTGCTCCAGAAGAATGTTCTGTGGAGCGACATCGGCAATTCTCTGCGCCGCGTGGCGATCGGATTTGGAGCTGCCGCGGCGTTCGGAATTCCACTGGGATTGACGTTCGGCTGGTATCCCGCGGCCAACCAGGTTGTGAATCCTGTGATGCAAATACTGAGGCCAATCAGCCCAATCGCGTGGATTCCGGTGGCGATTATTTTCTTCGGTGTAGGTGATCATGCCGCAATTTTTCTGATTTTCCTCGGTGCTTTCTTCCCGATCGTGGTTGCGTGCGTCAGTGGGGTATCCAACGTCCCGTCCACCTTCCGGCGAGCGGGCCGCAACTTTGGCCTTTCCGCTGCCAAAGTTCTAACGAAGGTAGTTTTTCCCGCTTCCCTTCCGCAGATCATCGTGGGTTTGCGGCTGGCGCTGGGTATTGCGTGGCTGGTGGTGGTCGCAGCGGAGATGGTCGCGGTCGATTCCGGCTTGGGATATCTGGTGATCGATGCGCGAAATTCGGGGAAGCGCTATGACCTTGTCGTAGCGGCCATGCTGATGATCGGGGTGATCGGCTTAATTCTAGATTACGGTTTCCGCAGGCTCGAGAAGATCAACTCTATTCGATGGGGATTCCGCGATGAGTCTTAAGAAGAGAGCGCTGCTCTGCGCTCTCGGATGGCTTATGGCTATTTCGCTGCTCCACGGTTACTTGAACGTGAATTGGGCAGCAGTCTTCAATGAGTACCGTCCAGCATCGCAGCGGAAAATTACAGTTGCTTACATCCCCGTCACCTGCCAGCTCACCTGCCCGGTCACCGACTACATCTCTAAACTCTCGGACAATGGGGAGATTTTTATGCCCCGCCTCTTCCAGGGTTTTCCCGAGATCAAGGAAGCTCTCATTTCCGATAAAGTTCAGGCGGCGTTTATTGTCGCGCCGATGGCGATTGCTCTGGTGGCTCAGGGGGTTCCCATCAGGGTCGTTTATCTCGGGCACCGTTATGGCAGTGCGGTAGTGGTTCGAAAAGACGGGCCCGTCAAGACATTCGCTGATCTGCGCGGGCGCACAGTCGCGATTCCCAGCCGCTTTTCTGACGAACGTCTACTTCTCTTTCGTGCCATGAAGGTCTGGGGAATGAAGGCAGGCGAGTTGAAAATGGTCGAAATGGCGCCGCCCGATGTGTCGGGAGCGCTTGCGGCCGGAGCGATTGACGGATTTTCGATGGGGGAACCGTTTCCGTCTCAAGCGGAAATGGGAGGTTTTGGCCGGATTCTTTTCCAGGCGCGAGACTACTGGCCGGACTACATGTCCTGTATTCTCGTCGTGCGACAGGACTTGATCGACAGGCGCCCCGATGTAGTGCAAGCCTTGGTGGATGGCATCGCCCGTTCTGGTCTGTGGCTTGACCAGGGGAAACCGAATCGGGAGGAGGCCGCCGATTTCGTGGGCCGGTTCTACTACCACCAAAAACCCGCTCTCCTGCGGTGGGCGCTTACCAAGCCGATGGACCGAGTCATCTACAGCCCGCTTGCGCCACGCAAGGCGGATTTCGATTTGGTTCGCGACCTGATGATTGAAACGGGAGTTCTCAACAAAAATATTGAGTTCAACGAGTACACGGATACGCGGTTTTCCGACGGCGCAATAACGCAGACAGCTTGGAAGTATGAGGCTGGCATCGCGGCGGCAAAGTAAGCGGGCTTGGGGTGACGCGCGTTGTCAATCACAAGCAAAGGAGACTGAAAATGATTCGCAGGCAATTTGTCCAACTCATCGGTGGTGGAACTTTGGCCAGCATCGCATCTTCGGAATGCAGTGGGACCCATGCGGTGACCTATCGCGTTAAGGGATTCAGCTGTGCCACGTGCGCCGTGGGACTTGACACGATGCTCGAGCGGCAAAGAGGCGTTGCATGGTCCCGATCAACCTACCCAGACGGGACGGTGGTGGTCAAGTTTGACCCTAAAGAGGTTACCGACGCTTCCTTACGGGCATTCATTGCTGGCATGGGCTTTACGGTGGAGGAAGCACACGCAGACTGACAGCCGCTTCGGAAAGCGGCCGCTGCAAAGGCAGCTCTAATTTCGGGAGTTTCTTGTGAGAAAGGCGGGTTAATGTGTGGCTGCGACTGCCGGGCCTCTGATGTAGCGACTGGCAAAGGTCAGAAACGTAGGCCAGTTCGGGCCGGTGGTGTGGCCGCCGCTGTGTTGGCGGAAGGCGATGTCGCCGTCGATCAGTGGGGTCTCCAGGGGCGGAAATTCGGTGGTGCCCAAATCTTTCTTGCCTAGCAGTTTGTACACCGGACCAGCGCCCGCCGCGCCCAGGAACATGCCTTTCCCGTCGATCCAGCCCCCTTCCACTTGTAGCGAACCGCTGCTGATGAACACGGGTCGCGGGGCACATAGCGCGATTAGCTCGTGCGCGTCCACTGGCAGGTCGTTTGGAGTAAGCGGACCGGCATATTTCAGGAAGTTGCCGGCCATCCAGTGATATTCAGAGGTACCGGCGATGTTTTCCACCTGCTCGCCAAACTTGCGACGCAGAATCTTGGCGCCGCCTTCACCGGAAGAGCCGACAAAGGCAATCGCGAAGCGCGAATCATAGGCCATGGCGACGAGCGTCGCTTTTCCGTAGCGCGAAAGGCCTTCGATGCCTACCTGTTTTGCGTCTACGGATTTATCGGTCTCGAAATAATCGAGCGCACGGCTCGCGCCCCAGGCCCACGCGCTCAAGACGCCCCAATCATCCAGCTTGCGGGGCTGTCCCTTGTTGACAAGACCAATGATGCCGGCAGTGAGGCCTTCGCCGTTGTCTGCCTGCACGCTGCCGGGAATGAGCTTGGCGTAGCCCCAGCCCTTGGCGAGAACTTGCTGCTCCCACGGCGGCCCGTTGCCGGCGAGCGTCGCCAACTGGGCCTCCGACAGGCGCTTTCTCATCGCGGCCAGAATCTCGGGGCTCAGGCTAAGCTCCAGGATCACCGGGACTGGGCCGGCGGCATTGGCCGGAGTGGTGAGCGTCAATTGAATGTCCACGGTGATGAGCGGGTAGGAAGAATTATCGACGTGGCCCACGAGTTTCTTGGTGATGACCGGGACGTCTCCGTTTTTTTCTTGCGTGGTGCTGATCACTTCCCAATTCACTTTCGGTGTGTTCTTAGGAACTCGGCCGTAGATTTCACGGTCGAAGTCTTCCACGATTTCCGGGCGGCGCTGCTCCCACCATATCTTTGCCGTTGTAACTTTCTTGCCGTTCTTCAAGACCAGCGGATCGGGAAGAGAATAGGGACTGACCTTGGACTCATCGACGTTGGCTGCATTGGGTGACTTAGGGTCGCCGTCGGGGCCTCGCCGCAAGGAAGTGATCTGCAGCAGATCCATGATCCGCTGATGATCTTGCTCGGAGGTCAGATGCACGGGCGCAGGTGTATTGCTTTCGGCGGCTTGAGTTGCAGGATCGGCCCCGCCTGCCGGAGGGTAGGCAATCAAGATCATTAGGATCAAGCGAATGAATTGCGATAGGGGCACGACTTTCTCCTCTTTGTAGGTCCCTTTTGAAACGCTAGTGGCTTGTGTAGTCGAACAGGGTCATGAAGCCGAAATCCATGTGCAGTTGCTGATGGCAGTGGAACAGCGTCAGGCCGGGATTGTCGGCGGTGAAGTCCACTTCCGCCTCCTGGTAGCCGCCGACCATGACCACATCCTTGATTACGCCCGCAGTTGCTTGGCCTGCGAGCTTGGTGAGCTCGAAACTGTGGCGGTGAAGGTGGATGGGATGGATGTCGTCGCTGGCATTGCGCATGCGGAGGCGGTAGCGGCGGCCCTGGCGGAGATGATAGGCGGGCGTCATGTCAGCGCTCGAAAACACTTTGTCATTGATGGCCCACAGGTTGAATCCGTGTTCGGCTGCATTCTGCTTCGTGAAGACCATCTCGATTACTTCGTCGGGCTCGGGAGCAGTACCGTTCGGTTTGCCGAAGCGTGTGTAATTCCAGCGAAACGGCTTCGGTGGAGCCCAGACCGGCTTAGCTTTATATCCGGCATATTCAACGACAATGCCCATGCCGTGGCCGCGATCATCATCGGCAAGATCACCCAGGACCCAAACACCGGGGTGGTTCATCTTCACGATAGCCGAGATGCGTTCCGCGGTGCCGAGCCAAAGAACCGGCACTTCCGCCGGGGTGGGTACCGGATTGCCGTCTAACGCTACCACGTTGAAGGAATGACCCGGGAGGGCGAGACTGCGAATCTCGGTGGCACTGCCGTTCAGGATATGAAACAGTACGCGCTCGCCTTGTTTCACGCGCACGGGCTCGCCGTGTCCTAACATGCGGCCGTTGATGGTGAAATATTGATAGCCCACTTCATAGCCGTGCGGCGCGCCCTTCGCGAGCGACGCTTTCATCGCGGACTCTCCAGCCGATTGGAGGTCTTTGATTTGCGTGGCGGGCGCCAGGAAGTCCATCGCCATGTCGCCGCCTTGACTGAGGGATGGCTCAAATTCTTTGAGTACGAGGAAAACCTCGCGGTCGTAGTTGCCGGTCTCGTGCTTGGGCTCGATGTATGCCGGTCCGACCTGGCCGCTGTATTGTCCGGCGTGGAGATCGGCGCCGCCGCGGTTATGGCTGTGATAGAAGCGGAAACCGGCGGGGCGGGGAGTGAATGTGATGCGGCGAAAGCCGCGAGCTGGAATGAAGGGCGTCCCTTCTTCCTCGGCGCCGTCCACATCCGGCGAAACGAACTGTCCGTGCCAGTGCAGTTGCTCAGGAGTGTCCGTGTCGTTGTGCACTTCGACGGTCACCGGTTGGTTTTCTTTGAAACGAAGCAAAGGCCCAGGAAACTGACCGTTGTAAGTGATTGCGGAGACGATGCGCTTGGGCGCGATTTCGACGGCACTCGCTGCGATGCGCAAAGTATAGTCCGCCGGGCTAGCTTCCGCGGGCGTGCCGAGAGATCGCGATGCAAGCGTCGCGGCAAGACCGAGCGCGCTTTCGGAAGCGTACAGTCCGGCAGCCATTGCTCCCGCCAACTTGAGAAAGTGGCGGCGAGATGTGGGTTCGTTGCTCACGCAGCCATACTAGTTTGTTGGTGCGCGCTGATGCAAACGATCGCCTATCCGTTCATAGACGCTGATCCTAATCCAAGACGACGAAATGGATTTCGCGGCAGAAGCGCGTGGGCTGGAATTCAAGGACGACGTCTACGTCGGTTGGTCCACCACAGGATTGGACATCTGCGGAATTTCCCGATGCGTCGTAAGGTAAAGACGGTATGGAACCCTGTCCGTGGCACGCGATTCAATGGTGTCGTGCCAGCCAGAACGGGGAGAGGACCATGTTGTTTTTGATCGTTATAACGGCAGTGATCGGCTTTGTTGCTTTGATGGGATATATGTTTTACCTCACTCCAGGCCCCAACGACCGACTCTAGAGAGCGGCGACCCAAACGACCCAAAACAAAATGTGGAGGTGTGAAAGAAAGGGCCTGGCACTCCGACCCTTGGGAGTGGTGGTGACCACCCAGGGTTATCCTATGCGTTGTAGGATTGGGGCCGGAGTGCCGGTTACCCAGGGGAGAATAGGGCAGGAGTTCTTGAAGCAGCGAAGAAATTGCAGTTTGCTTTGAATTGCAACCAGTGGTGCCGAGCGTCGCTGGAGTCAGCACTCCCAGTTGCGGGAATGGCGCTCTCCCTCGCGAAGGGAGGGATTTGCTTTGTGTTCGAGGCGAATGAAAGAGCAGATTCCTCGGGCCAACCTCGCCGCCCGAAGGACGCGTTTGGGTGTACTTTGCGTGATTCAGCCGCCCGTCAGGCGCCGGCCTTGGTCACGAATTGGTAGCCGAGGCCGCGGACGGTTAGCAGGTAACGAGGTTTGGAAGGCTCGGGCTCGATGTAGCGGCGCAAACGCACGATGAAATTGTCGATTGCGCGGGTGTCGGTGTCCTCATGGAGGTTCCAGACGTCTTGGAGGATGGCTTTGCGGGATACGGGACGGCCGCTGTTGCGGATCAAGTAGCGGAGGAGCTCGGATTCCATCAAGGTTAGCTGGAAGATTTGGCCTGCGGAACGTAGTTGCAAGTGCTGAAAATCAAAGACTTTACCGTCGAAATGGAAGAGCTCGGGGGATTCCGGCATGGCGGAGGCGGGGGCTGGAGCGGCCGAGCTGGGATTGCGCATCCAGTTCTTGCGGCGCAAGAGACTCTCCAGGCGAGCCAGAAGAATGGCTAGGTTGAACGGCTTCGCCAAGTAGTCATCGGCGCCGGACTCAAATCCCTTGAGGACATCTTCGGGGCGACTGCGCGCGGTGAGCATCAGCACAGGAATATAGTTTTGGGCTTCCCGCAGCTCGCGAGCAACGGTGAAGCCGTCCTTTCCGGGTAGCATGACGTCGAGGACGAGCGCTTCGAAGTCATTTTTCCCTTTGAGCAGGAGATTCAGGGCTTCTTCCCCTTTGGCGGTGACCACCACGGAGTGGCCTTCGGCTTCGAGATTGAAGCGGAGCCCTTCCGCGAGGTGGGCTTCATCTTCGACGACGAGGATGCGACTCATGCGCGATAGACCCTGGGAAGGCGGAGCGTGAAGGTGCTGCCGAGGCCTTCGCCTTCGCTCTCGGCGTACGCGTCGCCGCCGTAGCGGCGAGCGACGGAGCGGACGATGAAGAGTCCGAGGCCGGTGCCGGTGACCTGGCCGGTGGCACTGCTTCGGACGCGGTAGAAGCGATTGAAAATGCGCTTGAGCTCTGGGCGGGGAATGCCGATTCCGTGGTCGCGCACGCTGAGGGAAATAGTATCGAGATTGGGCATGAGCACGTCCACGACGATGTCTTTATCTTTGCCGGAATACTTGATGGCATTGTCAAAGAGATTGAAAACGGCGGTGCGGAGTTCCTCTGGGTTGCCTAAAACAACCAGTTCTTCCTGAGGCTGGGCGCCGAAGCGCAACGCTTCGGAGGGCAAGTGATGACGCAAGCGGGCAAGCTCGAGAGTGTCCGCGACGACCGCGCTGAAGTTGACCTCTTGCCAGTTTCGTCGCTGAGTGCCTTGCCGGACCTCGCCAGCCTTGAGAACTTGCTCGACTGTGCCGAGGAGCCGCTCGGCGTCTTCGAGCATGATGCGATAGAAATCGCGGCGCTGGGCGTCCTCAAGCGGGCGGCTTTGGAGCGTCTCCAGGTACAAGCGGATCGAGGCGATCGGGGTTTTCAGTTCGTGAGTAACCGCATTCAGGAAGCTATCTTGCCGCTCGTTGCGGCGGATTTCGAGGACGATAAAGATGGTGTTCACGACGACGCCAGCGATGATGACGCTGAAAAAAATGATACCGAGAACGAGGAAGACATTGCCACGCCAGTTGAAGACGATCCAACTGACGTTGAGGAAAACGGCGAGCGCGACGAGGCAGGCGCCCAGCGTAATAAAGAACGCAATCGCCTTGGTGCGGCTGGTGATGCGCATGGCAGAGATATTCTAGTTCATAGGGGACGGTTGTGGCACGAGACAGACGGTTGTTCTTGCTCCCCGGTGGGTGGCGTGGCGGGGTTGACGCCAGGCGGGGCAAGCCGCCCCTACAAGGGAGGAGGAGCTTACGGCACGACTGAAGCGGTGCCCGAAATGCGGTGCCCCCCCGAAGACCTGCGCTCTCCAGAAGACTGTTTGCGAGAGGGGTTCTAGTCTCCGGCGACGCTGGTTGACGCCAGCGCTTCGGCGTCGACAACTGCGGGTGGAACAAGAAGACCGGTACTCGGTGCGTTCTCAGGGTCGCGTGGGACCGGGCTTAGCTTAGACAACTTGACGTCCCAGGCGAGGCCGAGCATTCGCAGTGCGGCGATCCCGTACCAGTTCACATCGACTTCGTACCAGGCGAGACCGTGACGAGCAGCTTGCGGAGCGGCGTGATGGTTGTTGTGCCAGCCTTCGCCGAAGGTGAGTATGGCGACCCAGAAACTGTTGGTCGAGGTGTCGCCGGTGAGAAAGCGCCGCGAACCCCACATGTGCGTTGCCGAATTGACAAACCAAGTGGAGTGCAGACCAACGACGGTGCGGAGAAAGACAGCCCACATCATGACCGAGAATCCACCGACAGCGAGGGTGATTACCGCAAGAGCGGTGATGGGCACCCAGTGGTACTTGCTAATCCACATATAGAATTTGTGTTTCCGTAGATCGGGAACAAAAGGCAAGAGCTCGGCAGTGTTTTGGTGCATGGCTTGGCCGGTGATGATCCAACCCATGTGGGCCCAAAGGCCGCCATCCTGCGGTGAATGGGGATCACCCTCTTTGTCGGTGTTCTGATGATGGACGCGATGAGTGGCGACCCAGGCAATAGGTCCGCCTTCGAGGGCCAGCGTGCCGCAGATGGTTAAGAAATACTCAACCCAAGTGGGCGTCTTGTAGCCGCGGTGGGTCAATAGGCGGTGATACCCCATGCCGATGCCTAGGCTGCCCGCAACCCAATAGAGGACGACCGCCAGCGCGAGTGCCTTCCACGTAAAGAAGAAGAGCGCAGCGACAGCGCCAACGTGAAATAAGAGCATGAAAGAAGTGGTGGTCCAATTGAGGGGCTGCTTAAAAGTTCTGTCGCCTTGGAGAACGCTCATGATCGCCGGAGTCCTTGGAGTTGCAATGGTTGACTTCGGCTATGAACGTAGCATGGGCGAATGTGGGCGTCTGTAATACTTGTGTAATCCCTGCCGAGGAAGAGCGCAATTGCTAACGGAGAAGGGAAGTCGAACCTGTACGTGAGATCAGTTCTGAAGAGCGATTGGCCGGGAGTCGGTGAGAGCCAAAAGTTGTTGGCGCAATCTGACGCGGGCGCGGAAGATGCGAGATTTGACGGTGGGCACAGTTATCCCCATCGCTTGCGCTAATTCGCGGTTGGTCCAGCCTTCGGCTTTTTGCAGGATGAAGGTGTCCTGGAGTGAAGGGTTTAGTCCTCGAAACGCTTTTCTGGCCAGTTCTTTGATCATGTAGCGGCGTTCCGGATCTTGGCGCACATCCTCGATTTCAGGGAAATGCGTATCGTCATCGGACTCGTTTGCGTTCTGGTAGTCGGATATGCGTTCGGAATTTCGCTTGCGCAACTTCATTAGAGCTTCATTGATGGCGATCCGGACCAGCCAAGTGGAGAACTGCGAGTTGCCTTCAAATCGAGCGATGTTGTGGAACGCCTTGACCAATACATTCTGAAGGTTGTCCTCGGCGTCCTCGCGATTGCGGAGCATGTTGAGCGACAGTCCATAGACCTGGCCGGAGTGCCTGCGCACGAGTTCCGTGAAAGCCGCCTCGTTGCCGGATTGTGCTTGGTAGACCAAAACACGTTCCGGAAGATTGGATAGTGTGTCCATGTCGGATGCGCTCCTTGCCAGATGCTTCATGAATAGATCGAGCGTAGATATAAGCCGAAGGTCTGAATAGAACAATACAGTGGTCCATGTACTCGACAGGCGAGGAAGGTGTACGGCCAATTTTTATATCTAGAGACGTCAATATATAGATAACTTAGAAGATTCTTAGCTGAAGTTGTCGACCGACCTGAGGGCGAGAAGAGAATGCGAGAGTGCCCGAAGTGTTTGTTTCAGATTGAACCGAATTGCCGGCGATGGTGCTGTCCTGGGAATCCGCTGCGCTTTGAGGTCTCTTTCCTCTCGCTAGAACCCGCGTAGTTTCACCCGTTTGGCCGTATCGGCCGATCTAGGATTGGCCCGCCGCTTGCCCCTACTTCCGGGAGGCATTTGTGTTTCGTGTATTCACATCCTCCCGAGGACAAGGAGCGGGAAAGGGGCCGCTTAGCAAGCGTGACAGGGGGAGTTGCCGGCATGCGGCACAGGGTTTGGGAATCGTCTTCTTGCTAGTGGTGGCGGACTGCGTGATGGCGCAAACCTCTGTCCCTTTGGAGTACCGCGATAAAGCGAGTTTCCTGGCGACGTTTCCCAGCTTTATCGACTGGCCGGGAGACGCGTTCTCTGGGGCCGAAACTCCGTTCGTAGTCTGTGTTGTGGGTGATTTTCGATTTGGGACGTACCTAGCGGAGGTCACGAGAAGCACGACACCGCATGGCAGGCGCGTGGAAATTCGGTGGGTGCACAAAGACCAGGAGTTGCGGAGTTGCCACATTCTTTTTGTCAGCCGCTCGGAATCGAAGCGATACGCGAAGGTTTTGCAGGTGGTTCAAGGAGCGGATGTTCTAACGGTTGGCGAGACGCCGAATTTTTTAGGTGCGGGCGGGGCTTTGAGTTTTACGTTTGAAAACGAGGCGTTGCAATTCGAAGTGAACCTGGTGGCTGCAAACGATGCGCATTTGAGGGTCAGCTCGAGGCTTCTGGCGCTGGCGCGGCGGGTTGTGAACAACCCGGAGTCTTCCAAGAGCTAGCGCGAGCGCCAATCGCGCGGCTTGACCGGAAACGAAGAAGAAAGGCGCAATCATGCAGAAAACCAAGGGGCAAGAAACCAAGGGCACTGCGCCGGGGCACAGAGTCAATCTTCCGGAGTTGCTCGCGCGTCTGGACGACGATCGTGAGCTACTACGCGATTTGCTATCGATCTTTAAAGAGGATTTTCCCGGCCATTTGCAGGCACTGAGAGAGGCCGTGGAGCGCCAAGATATGAAACAAGCGATGGTTGTGAGTCACACGCTGAAAGGGATGCTGGCAAACCTGGCCGTGACCAAAGCAGCCGCTAGCGCAGCCCAGCTGGAACAGCTGGCCGCCGGAGGGCGGGAAGTGCCGCTGAAAGAGGCGCTTGCCGCGTTCGAAGGGGAAGTGGAAGGACTATTGCCCGAAATGGAGACCTACATGGCGGAGGCGGGGTCTTGAAAATATTGATCGCGGACGACGAGGCGCTCTCGAGGCGTCTACTGGAGAAGACGCTCACGCGAGCGGGTTACCAAGTCACCGCTGTCGAGAACGGACGTTTGGCCGTCGAGCAATTGAGCCGGCCGGATGGTCCGCGCCTCGCACTGCTGGATTGGGTGATGCCGGAACTGGATGGTCCGGGAGTCTGCCGAGAAGTTCGGAAGCTCCGGGAAAAACAGGAGCAACCCTACGTCTTTATGGTCTTGCTGACGTCGAAAGAGTCGAAAGAGGATATCGTTACCGGGCTGGAGTCAGGGTCCGATGATTACCTGACCAAGCCGTTCAATGTGGAGGAGCTCAAAGCGCGGCTGCGCACTGGCGAGCGAATCCTTCACCTGGAGGACAGATTGGTGGAAGCGCGCGAGCAAATGCGCTTCAAGGCCACGCATGACGCGCTTACTTCAATTTGGAACCGCGGCGTCATCGTGGATTTGTTGGGGCGCGAATTGGCGAGGTCGCAACGCGAAGCGAGTTGCACGGTAGTCTTGCTCGGGGATGTGGATCACTTTAAGTCGATTAACGATACGCATGGTCACCCTGTTGGAGATGAAGTGCTACGGGAGATTGCCATGCGGCTGCAGTCGTGCGTACGTTCGTATGACTTCGTAGGCCGGTATGGGGGCGAAGAATTCTTGCTGATCTTGAACAACTGCAAACCGCAATTTGCGGAAGCGCGAGCCGAGGAGATTCGGAAGACCGTGAGCAGCCGCCCGATTCAGACCGCCAGCGGCACGCTGCAAGTCACCATGAGTTTCGGGCTGCTGCTAAGTGACGATTGGGGTGTTCTGCCCGTGGAACAATTGCTCCACGAGGTAGACGCGGCGCTTTACAGTGCAAAGGCGGCGGGCCGAAACTGCGTTCGGTTGGCAAAGCCGGATCTCTCGGGAAGAAATGTCTCCGTGGCGGTGCGCGAAACAGTCAATCGGGCGACTTGATCAGGTCGTCTTGGTTTGCGCCATCATGTTTCGCATGGCGGCGCTGGAGCCGGGAGCGCGCTTCTCTCGCCAAGCCTCTAATCGTTTGCAGGTATCCTCGATGTTCGAGAACAGATGTGGGTTCTTGAAGGCGGCGCGCCAGGTGGGAACAATGCTGCGCATGCGATCCCAGACGACCCAGATCTCGCCGTTGCTTTCGAAAAACAGCTCATCATCGATTAGACCGCGGTTGACGATACTCGCTACCATGTCCCAATAGCTAATCACCATACGAATGTAGGTATTTTCTTCGCCGCCCTGCGGATACTTCTGCATCATTTCTTCGGGCGATACCGGATGAAAATACTCGACGAACCAGGCGCGAGCCTGACGAAGCCGTGGCTCCCGCCGCATGTCGTACAGGCGGAGCATCAAATTCACTTCCTCATAACTGACTTGAGCCATCTTTGCGTCCCCTTCTTAACTGGCGGAGTCTGGTTTGGATGTTTCTTCCCGAGAATGAAAGGCAGCAGCATGGTCGATGCCCTGAACACTCGATAGAGATAAGTTTTGGCGCTGAAATTCGATTTGAATTCGCCGGCGGAGCTCCCGCGAAACTTCGTCTTGACGAGTGGGAGCGGTTCGCACTTGCAGGCGTAGCGTGGAACCCGAAGGGCCGTAGGCCTGGATGCCCAGCACGCGAGGGCCATCGACGAGAGCCTGCGACCAGGCAGGATCGCCGCGAAGGCCTGCGGATGCGGCTTCCAGCGCTTGCAAGGTTCGGTCCAGCGGCTCTTCTGGCGCGACCGAGATGTCCACGAAAGCCTGGGACCAGTCGCGGCTAAGATTGCCGACGGTACGAATATCGCCATTGGCCAAGGTAACCAGGGCACCGCGAGAGTCGCGCACGACGGTGCGGCGTAGCGTCAGATGTTCGACCCGGCCAATGGTGTGGAGTACTTGAATGGTGTCGCCCACGACGTACTGGTCTTCGAGAATGACGTGAAAACCGGCGATCAGGTCCCGCGTGAGGTTCTGCGCTCCAAATCCAAGCCCGAGAAGCGCCAAGCCTGCCAGCGCCACCGCCGGCAGAACGCTGATTCCGAATTCCGGCAGCGCCGTGAGGGCGGCAACCGTCCAGACAATCTTGCTGCCCGCGCTGTACAGAGTGCCGGCCAGCGCGCGGGTGTGCTGCTCTCGGGCCTGTGCCAGACGGGTCTGCAAAGCGGCAGGCTTGATGAGCGCGTTGGTCATTTCACGAAGGAACCTGTTCAACAGAAGCGCAAGGACGAGTATCGCGAGGAGATGTAGTGCGTTGGGGATCGTGAAACTGAACCACGAGGTGAAGGGGCTGGACATCATGTTCTTAGGGAGGGAAAGTATAGCATTGACGGTGATGCACGGTCTGGTGGACTGCCGTGCATCGACCATTTCCGGAGTAACCTATGGATCGATCCAGGCGCTTTGTACTTAGCACATGCTTTAGTGGGATGGCAGTCTTCTATTTGGGTTCCAAGAGCGTTTCTGCGCAGACTCCGGTGCCCAGTCTGCCAGCACCCACCAGCAAGCGACGCGACCCGGGTTCCGCCGACGATCCGGCGGCACCCCCGGGTCCTTCCGCCACAGCTGCCACGAAGACGCTGCTCGAGCAGCACCAGAAAGACATAAAGAAAGACGTTGAGAAGCTTTTCGAGCTTGCCACGGAATTGAAGACAGAAGTCGAAAAGACGGACGCCACCGCTATCCTTTCCATGGCGATGGTGAAAAAGGCCGAAGAAATCGAAAAGCTCGCGAGGCAAATCAGGGACCATGCGAAGGGCTAGCCTTTCGCGGCACGATTCGCGGTTGGTGCGCGAGCGAGTGGCTTTGCAGTTCAATCAGCGATAGAATCGAATGCGTGGAAATGAAGTCTGTTTTCACACGCGCACTTGCACCATTGGCAGCACTCCAGCGGAAGCTGCTACCGCGCGCCCGTAGCTCAGTTGGATAGAGCGTATGCCTCCGGAGCATAAGGTCGTGAGTTCAAGTCTCACCGGGCGCGCCATATTTCTCAAAGACTAGCTAGGTTTTACCCCACCTGTTGTTGCACGTTCGTTGCACAATGCTTCGAGTTGCTTCATGGCTTCTGTTCGACGGTCGCCGGCGCACAGCCCGCATAGTGGTCGTTCGCATATCACTTGCTGCTCAGAGGACTGGCCGCTCTCAGTTGAAGTAACCTCTTGTATCTTGCCCGGAAGTGGCTACACCTTCTTAGTCGAGCGTAGTCTTATCAGTCGTCCTTTTTGCAAGAAGAAAATAAACACTGCGGCTCAGTTCCTCGCACATCTGGATGATGATGTTTTGCCGTGGGTTATCGAGACGCTTCCGGTTTAGCCTTTTCCAGACAGACTGGATCGTCGCAAGGGGTCCGCTCTCCGTTGTAACTTCAATCCCCGAATCAAATGACAAACACGAGACACACTCTTTACGTTCGATTCTGTTACTTCGTAGCGAACCGGACGTCTCATCATCTGTACACGTTTTGAGGATGATTGTGCTAAGCGCCGCTCTTGCGGAATAAAAAGCTCGAAGCGGTAGTTATCTACAACGACGCTCTAAACGTTCTAAGGAGAAATGATGAGAAAGCAGTATTTGCGTAGTTTGATTGTCCTAATCGGCGTCGCCGGTTTAGGCATGGGCGCCAGGGGCCAGGCTGTCGACCAAATCGTGGTCAACATACCCTACGAGTTTGTGGTCGCTGGCAAAACACTTCCTGCGGGCACATATAGAGTGAATCGTGTGGGCCATACTGACACGAGAGCGCTGGTCCTCAGCAGCTTTGAAAATCGCGCGAGCGCGTTCGTCCTTCCGATTGAGGTCGAAAGCAGTCACGCCGACAAAGCCCAGGTCAGTTTCGAAGAAGTTGGGGGCGAGCACTTCCTCAGCAAGATCGAAACGGGTGACCATTCCTTCACCATTTCAGTGTCCCGTTCGGAAATCCTGGAAGCCGCAGCGAGATCACACAGCGGCGCGTCTGGCACGGGAAGTTCGTCTGGAAGCAACTAGATCACTAATCCACGCATGGGGCGGCCTGCGGGTCGCCTCTCTGCATCTAGGAACAAGAGGAAAAATGATCGTCTGCTGCGCGAACCAATGTGCCTACTGCCTATCGTCAATCGTCTCCGGGCAAAGATGGGTACGGGAGAAGATTTACGACCCCGCGCTCAATGGCCATGATCCAAGCTACCACCGCTACCACGCTGAACCCTTCGCCGGACAAGAAGGAAGCTGCTGGGAAAAACACCAAGTGGAACGGGAAATTGCCCGAACAACCGCCTGCGCCGCTTAGAGGGCACTCAGAACAGTCGGGAGGATAAACGATGTCTGTGTCTTCATGGACATTCTCAGGAAGCCGAAGGCGGCAAAAATTAAGGGCGCATCAGCCGTTAGGCTGTAGCGCCCTCTTTTAGTTGAGCCGTAAAGTTTTTACGCTTCCCGGTTCAATCTAGCGTGAAGATAATTCTTGTCGTTCGCGTCGTCAATCGAATTCTCACTCTATCCCTGTGAAAATCTGTGACAGGCTGTGCAAAATGAGCGAGCTAAGAGGAAGCCACTCCCAAGTTACTTACCTCTGGCAGTACGTCTGGTGCGCTACCTCCGGTTTGAGATAGATTTCGTCTTCGGAGGATTCATGGACATTCTGGCGGCAATCAAGCGCGAAGAGAGAAAGCTCGAAAAGCAGTTAGGCAAGCTTCAGCATCAGTTGAGCGGAGTACGAGCCGCGGCAAAAGCCTTAGGCGATTCCACGAACCGAGAACTAAAGGGTGCAAAGAAGCGCGTGTTGTCCGCTGCCGGCAGAGCGAAGATCGCGAAGGCCGCGAGAAAGCGATGGGCGAGAGTCCGGGCGCAGGCCAAGAAAGTAACAGGGTAGGTCGCTGGTGAGAACCAACAATTCGAGAAAGAGCCAGCTGGCCTAGGAGACAGTGATGGTGCCCGGAGACCGCTTGACAGAGTTTGCGAATCTAACTGCTGATAAGACGTGAGCCGAAATCCGAGACATCGCCTCCGGAACCCGAGGCCGGGCGTTTCAAGTTGCCCCAGGCGCGCGATATTTTTCAAAGCTTACACACTTCCGCCGGACCTTGCTCCGCATGGCTGACATGGAGTAGCGACAGGAAGCCCATGGCTGTGGGTCGTGGCCATTCATCGTGAGGCTTGCAAGTTGGCGTTAGTCACTATAATGTAAGGGTGACTATCGAAATGTAACGCCGCGCACCCCGAGCGGCGCACTGTTCAGGAGGAACGTGTCATGCGCCGCGCAAAAATTGCCGCGAGACGGCTGCCCTCGCGAGCGCTTGAGAGCGTCGACGACGGCGAGACTTCGGAAAAAAGGCGCAGCCATCCTGCCGCCGGGTCCGGGAATGAGCAAGTGGCCGGCCTTCGTGAACGAAAGAAAGCGCGCCTTCGCCAGCAGATCGTTGAAACGGCTCTGCATCTTTTTCGCCAGCGCGGCTACGAGAACACGCGCATCGACGACATCGTGCAGACTCTGGAAATCAGCCAGCCCACGTTTTTCCGCTATTTCCCCAGCAAAGATGCGGTATTGCGTGAGGTAGGACGCCGCGCGTTTACTCGCCAGGCCGAGAGCCTTAAGTCCGAGCTATCCACCAAGGCGACAACGGAGCAGCGCCTACGCCGATTTTACGAAACTCTTGGAAATGTAACGGAAGTTGGGCGGCCGCTGTGGCAGGCCGTGATTCTCGCCGGTGCGATGGACCCGGTGCGCTCGCCGGAGCTGCGAGGGGCGGAAGCGGCGACGGTCAGCCTCCTCCGTGAAATCATCGCAGAAGGCCAAAAAAACGGCGAGATAACCCGTGATTTTCCGGTCGTGCATCTGGCCGAATTCATGGAAGGACTTTTTAATACCGTCGTTCGTCAGTGGGCCGTCGATCTTACCGGACCTCACAAACTCACCGAGCGGGTTCGAAATGCGGTGGAATTTTTCTTGCGCGGTGCCAAGCCGTAACCGGAAACCCTTCTTGGGTGTTGCGAAGTCACACAGGTTCGCAGCCCTTCCGCGAAGGCCTGAGTCACGCATCCCAGGTTCGTCGAGGTTGACGCAATGAAAGCAGCCATCCTGCGCGAATTCAAAGGACCACTGACGATCGAAGAGGTCGCTCAGCCAAAACCAGACGCCCACGAAGTGCTGATCGAAGTGGAAGCGTGTGGCGTGTGCCACTCGGATTTGCACGTTGCCGATGGCGATTGGCCGCAGATCGTTCCCATCACCAAAAAACCCTTGATCCTCGGACACGAAATTGCAGGTCGCGTGGTAGAAAAGGGCGTCTCGGTCAATGACTTGGAAGTCGGCGACCGCGTTGGCGTTCCATGGGTGCACTGGACCTGCGGCGAATGCGATTTCTGCGTTGAAGGCAACGAGAACCTCTGCGTAAGACAAAAAATTACCGGCGTAACCGTGGACGGCGGATACGCAGAATTCGTGAAGGCACCCGCGAGTCATGCCCTGAAGATTCCTGGCGGACTTTCCTGCATTGACGCAGCGCCACTTTTCTGTGCGGGAGTCACCGTCTACCGTGCCTTGCGGCACGCCAAAATCCAGCCTGGCCAGCGTTTGGCGGTCTTCGGTGTCGGCGGCCTGGGTCATCTGGCCGTTCAAATCGGCCAATTGATGGGAGCGATCGTCACTGCCATTGATGTCTGCGAGGAAAAACTCGAACATGCTAGAGGCTTGGGCGCATCGGCCGCGCTGAACGCGGCGACCGTAAATGTCGTCAAGGAGCTGCGGCGCGCGGGCAGCGTCCATGCGGCGCTCGTGACTTCTGCCGCAAAGGCAGCTTATGACACGGCTCTTCCATGCGTCAGGCCCGCCGGGATGCTCCTCGTGGTCGGCCTGCCTGCTGAGTCCATCTG
Organism: uncultured Acidobacteriota bacterium; assembly: GCA_963735525.1. Taxonomy (GTDB): domain Bacteria; phylum Acidobacteriota; class Terriglobia; order Acidiferrales; family UBA7541; genus Acidiferrum. Next base: position 380,350 of record CAVTLQ010000013.1, read on the forward strand.
CTTTCCGCCCATCCTGATGGCTGCGTCAGAGGTGCGCGTCCAGGCTTCCTCCGTCGGTACCCGACAGGACTTGCGCGAAGTCCTCGCTCTAGCCGCAGCGGGAAAGATCCGTAGCCAGGTCAGCACACGCCTGCTGTCCGAAGTCAACCAAGCACTAGATCAGTTGCGGAGTGGTCAGGTCTCGGGTCGGATCGTCCTGGTCACCCGTTAGATCGCAAGCACGCACTAAATGCCAGCCAAGCACGCAAGGAGTCACTTTGACCGCGCGTGTGGTGCTGCTGGAAGGACCGTGAATAGGGGACCGTTCCAACGGCTAGCTAGCATCTACCGTTAGGCCGGAATTGGGTATTGACGTTTGTTTCTAATATGTGATATTCGCTATCACAATATTTGATAGTTCCGCCGGGAGCGGGCTTCGAGAACAGTGCGAAGGTCCCAAATACCGTGCCCGGGTGGTGCTGCATTCTCTGCGTCGAGTTGAAGTCCTGACGTCGACAACAGCCCCTGTCCGTCGGGAGACTCATCTTAAGAGGAGCACGCAAACTTGGGTCCAGTCAAAAGCAAACAAGATGCCTCGAGGAACCAGGAGGAGCTATGAAATCAACCTTACGAGCAGGTCTATTCGTATTCGTGCTGGGGCTGTTGCCGGCCGGCCCGGTGGCCTCCGCGCAAGGCGTGGGCACGTCTGCTGATCTAACGGGAACGGTGGCGGATCCTTCAGGCGCTGCCGTACCGAATGCTAGGGTCACCGCGATCGACACCGCGAGGGGTGGGCAGCGAAGCGCGGCGACTGACGAACACGGTGCTTATCGTATGTCTGGATTAGCGCCCTCGAGCTATAAAGTCAGCGTGGAGCACGGTGGATTTCAAACTGAAATTGTATCAGCGGTGGCGCTAACCGTGGGGCAGACGCTCGTCCTTGACTTCCAACTCAAATTGTCGGGAGTTTCGACGGAGGTTGAAGTGACTTCGGAACCTCCGGTGGTGGAGACCGAACGATCAAGCCAGGCGAACACGCTCACCCAGGAGTATATCGCTCAGCTTCCTATCGACCGCCGTGATTACCTCACCTTCACCCTCTTGGCGCCGGGCGTCTCGAACTCCACTAGGCTGGCTTCCGACCAGGATTTTCGAGTCAAGAGCACACCGCAGAGCGGCCTGTCCTTTTATGGCAGCAACGGCAGGGGCAACAGCGTCACCGTGGATGGCGGGGAAGCCAATGATGACGCGGGTGGCGTGCGCCTCACGTTGAGCCAGGACGCCGTGCAAGAGTTCCAAGTCAACCGCAGCAACTATTCCGCCGAGCTCGGCGGCGCAAGCGGAGCGGCCATCAACATCATCTCCAAGTCCGGCACGAATGACCTACACGGCAGCCTCTACGGATATTTCCGCAATGATGCCATGGATGCCGCGGACCCGTTTGCCCGCACACAGGCGCTGCAGCCGGGTCAGATCTTTAATCCAACGCAACCGGATAGCGTGAGCCAGCCGACCAAGAACTCATTGAGCCGCTACCAATTTGGTGGCACGGCCGGCTTCCCCATCCAGAAGGACAAATCCTTCCTGTTCGTGGCCTTCGAAGGCTTGCGCCAGGACTCCCAGAATACTGTTCCAATCCTGACCGACACGGATATCTTCCGGCCGACATCCGCCCAACAAGCGATTATCAATGGGTTGGCAGGCCAAGGTCTCACACCGGTAACCTGCTTCACGGGCGTGACGTTGCCTGCCGCTTTCTGCGCCGGCGCACTTACCAGCGCCTTGACCGTCAGTCAATCTACGGGCCTTACGTCGGGTCAAACGGCGCTGAACGGTTTTCTCGTAAACGCCCTGGAGGCAAACGGGGGACTGTTCAGCTACAACACCCGGGAGTACTTGGCTTCCGGTCGGTTTGATCATCGTTTCACCGAGTCCAATCAGATCTCTCTAAGCTACAGGTTTGGACATGACCTGGAAGAGAATCCCGATGTGCAATCGCTAACGGGCTTTTCGGCTGGCAGTTCGATTCATGATTATGACGACAACATAATGGGTGCTTGGTACCACCTATTCAGCCCCACGGCTCAGAACGAAGCCCGTTTGCAGTTTGATTTCGCCACCCTGAACGTGGTTCCGAACGAACCTGGGGAAGTCGGACTGCAAATCCCGGGTTTTGTGAATAACCTGGGAACGAACATTTTCTCGCCCGCCTTCACGATTACCCGGCGATATGAAATTGCGGACAACTTCACGCTGGTACGCGGCCACCACACCATGAAGTTCGGGGGCTCGGAGTTGCTTCGCGGCAACCATACGGAGTCCCACACGTTCTTCCCCGGACGGTTTGTCTTTGGCTCGTTGCCCGGATTTCTAATTAGCCCGCAGCTCGCAGACACCAGCATAAACCCTCTGCAGTCGGCCTCTTTTGGCCTCCCGCAGGTTTACCAACAGGGCTTCGGGAATCCCGTGTACCCCTATTACACAAGGCCGTTTACGGCGCTTTTCTGGCAGGACTCCTGGAAAATTAAGCCCAATTTCACGCTGAACTACGGTCTTCGCTACGAACTTGACACGCAGTACGCTCCCTTGAGCACCTACAAAAAGGATTTTGGCCCCCGGGTGTCCTTCGCCTGGGACGTTTTCAAAGATCACAAGACTGTGATTCGCGGAGGGTACGGGATCTTTTACGCGCCAATCTACGATCAGATTCCGGCTGTTGATTACTCGCTTGGAGTCTTGAACGCAAATAAGAGTTCCGTTGGTAACTCGACGAAGGCTGGTCAAGTGAATAACCTGGACGCCATTTGTGGAGTTGCTGGCTTCTTCCCCGGTAACGGCAACAGTCCCTGCTACCGCGAAATCTCAATCTATATCGTTCCGCTCACGGGAGTTCCCGGCGGCAACCCAGCACTGAATTCCGCCACGGTTTTCCAGACGTTATTCGCCCAGGGGGCGATCTCCTGCACGACACCGCCGGCCGGAAGCTATGCGTGCATTACCCCCGGCGCGGGCCCGGGCGGGGTGGCACAGTTCGGGCTCAATGTTACCAATGGCGGTCCCCTTGCCCCGCTTCAGGTGGTTTTCGCCGACCAACCTAACTTTAGGCCTCCCTATTCTCAGCAGGCGGGGTTCGGAATTGAGCGCGAAGTTGCTCCCGGATTCTCTATCTCCGCGAGTTACATCTACTCTCATACCATCGGCCTCCCCGTTGCGATTGACACCAATCTTCTCCCGGCTCCCATGAGCACGGTGATGTTGGCCAATGGCAAGAGCGTTTCCTACCGAAACTGGAACACCAGCGCTGCTGGGGCCGACCCCCTCGGTGGTACGGAAGGCTTGCCCTGCAACGCCAATCCCTTCGCTTGCTTTGTGAATCCGCTGATCGTCCAAAACAATCAATACTCTTCAGCGGGTTCCGCTGTTTACCAGGCTGGAATTCTAGAAATCAAGAAGCGCTTCAGCGATCACTTCACCGTGTTCGGTAACTACACCTTTAGCAAAGGCTTCGACACGGGTACGGATTTTAACAGCGATTATGGACCGCAAGATCCCACGAACCTCGGGGCCGATCGCGCGCTTTCTGAATTCGATCAGCGTCATAAGGTCGTGGTTGCCGGTGTGTTCGACAGCCCCTGGAAGAATCCCATCCTTGCCGGCTTTCAGTTGGCTCCCATATTTACCTACAACAGCGGACATCCTTTCAACTTGTTGGCGGGAGGCGAGGTGAACGGCGACAATCACACCACCAATGAACGCCCGATCGGGGCCGGCCGTGACACTGGACTTGGTCCGGATCAGATCAATTTAGATATTCGCCTCTCCTGGCAACATAAACTCGGCGAGAAGGCCAAACTGCAATTTACGGCCGAGAGCTTCAACATCGCCAACCATACAAACTTCGCGAGTGTGAACAATGAGGTGGGCCCGCTCTTCGGTCTGACGCCGGGATTCACTACGTTTAACGTACATGGATCGAGTGCTCTTTCGCCCAGCACGCCGCTGGGCTTCACTTCGGATTTCCCGAAGCGTGAGATTCAGCTGGGCCTGCGGCTCACTTTCTAGCGACGCCGCCATCCGAAAGGGGCGAGAGACCCCCTTACGCCAGAACTATGCGTTCCTGGCTTGCCCGATTGGTTCGATCGGCTTGCTGTAGTGGAACCATCTTCGTCTCGGCCGAACTGAAACGGTGGGCCGTGGGCCGGGCGCCGGCCGGGTTATGCCGGGAGGAGAAGAAAAGCCGGTGAAGGAAGTGATGCGGTCGGTGACTGTTCGAGAACTCTTCAATCTATCGGGACGTGTCGCCATCATCACCGGTGGCTCCGTCGGGCTTGGCCGGCAGATGGCGGAAGGTCTGGCGGAAATGGGGGCGAATCTGGTTCTCTGCGCGCGCAAGAAAGAGCGTTGCCTGCAAGCCTCCGAGGAATTGCAAGAACTCGGCGTGCAGGTTCTCGCACTCGGCTGCGACGTAAGACAGCCCGCCAGCATTCGAGAGGTTGTTGAAGCCACCGTGAAACAATTTGGACGCATCGATATCCTGGTCAATAATGCTGGCACCTCATGGGGCGCCCCGACTGAGGAAATGACGCTCGAGCAGTGGAATAAGGTCATTGAAACCAACTTAACCGGAACGTTTCTTTTTTCACAGGCGGTGGGCAAGGTCATGATTGCGCAGCGCCGCGGAAAGATCGTCAACATCGCCTCAGTTGCCGGGCTGCGCGGTTCTTCTCCGAAATTCTCCGCGATCGGCTACAGCGCCAGTAAAGGCGGTGTGATCATTTTCACGAAGGACTTGGCCTGCAAGTGGGGCATGCACAACATTCAGGTGAATGCGATTGCGCCTGGCTGGTTCCCGACCGACATGTCGGAAAAAGTCATCGAGCGAAATAAAGAAGCGCTGTTGGCAGGCATACCTTTGGGCCGTTTTGGCGGACCGCAGGATCTAAAGGGAGCGGCTATTTTTCTCGCCTCCGACGCGTCAGATTTTGTCACCGGACACACTCTTGTGGTCGATGGAGGACAATCCGCCTGATCCAGGCGAGGAGCGCGCAATGAACATTCCCCTTACGCCCTTGCGTTTCCTTCGCTACGCAGAGCAGCAATATCCGCACAGAACTGCGGTGGTCTGCAATCACGAGAGACTTTACGTACGCGCAATTTGCCGACCGCGCCGGGCGTCTTGCGGGCGCCCTGCGCCAGGCTGGCATCCAGCCTGGCGATCGCGTCGCTTTCCTCAGCACCAATTGCCACCGCTTGCTGGAAGCCTACTACGGAGTGCTGGAAGCCGGCGCCGTTTTGCTGCCGCTGAATATCCGACTGACGCCGAGCGAATTGGGCTACATTCTGAATGATTCCGAAGCAACAATTCTCTTTGTAGAGAAGCAATTTCTCGCCGTGGTGGAGTCCTTTCGCAAGGACATTCCTTCGGTAAGAACATTCTGCCAACTTGAGGGCGCACCGGATGCCTCTTGGCTCTCTCCTCGCAACTATGAAGCCCTTCTCGAGGCGGCCACACCGTATCGCGCCGAGATCACCTCCATCGACGAAAACTCGCTGGCAGAGCTTTTCTATACCAGCGGCACGAGCGCCAATCCCAAGGGCGTAATGCTCACGCACAGAAATATCTACCTCCATGCACAGAACGTCTGCTTGGGATTCCAGATCGAAAACGGTGCGGTCGAACTCCACACCATTCCTCTGTTCCATGCAAATGGCTGGGGTGTCGCGCATTTCCTCACCTTGCTTGGGGGAAAGCACGTCATGGTCCAGCGCTTCGACCCTAAGGAAGTCTTCCGTCTTATCGAAAAGGAGGGCGTCCATGCCTGCAGCCTCGTTCCCATCATGGCCACGGCTCTGGTGAATTGCCCGGAGCGCCACAACTACAATTTGAGTACCCTGCGCCGCATTGTGATTGGCGGCGCGGCATCCTCGCCGACTCTGGTTCGCGAGGTCGAAGAAAAGCTCGGATGCGAGTGCTATTCGGGTTACGGGCTGACGGAAACTTCTCCCTCGCTTTCGATTTCTCCCATGAAGTCAGGCCTAGGCTGGGAAGGTGAGCAGCGCTACGTTGGCCAAGCGATGACGGGATTTGCATTTCCCGGAGTGGAGATGCGCGTAGTGGACGCCAACGACAATGACGTTCCACACGATGGGCAAGCCATCGGCGAAATCATCGCGCGGGCTGACGGCGTAATGGAGGGTTACTGGCGCCAACCGGATGCCTCCGCCGAAGCGCTGCGTGGAGGTTGGTTCCACACCGGAGACATGGCCACAATCAACAAAGACGGCTATCTGCTTATTGTCGATCGCAAGAAAGACATCATCGTAAGCGGTGGAGAGAATATCTCTTCCCTCGAATTGGAAAAGGCTATTCTTGCGCATCCCGCCATCCTGGAGGCCGGGGTGATTCCCGTTCCGGACGAAAGGTGGGGTGAAGTCCCTAAAGCGTTGGTAGTTTTGAAGCCAGATGCCACCGCAACAGAATCCGAACTCATCGAGTTCTGCCGTTCGCGCCTGGCACATTACAAGTGTCCTCGTTCGTTCGAATTCGTCGCTGGTTTGCCCAAGACCGGCACGGGGAAAATTCTTAAGAAGGATCTGCGCAGGAAATATTGGCAGGGCAGGGATACGATTCGGCCGGATTTCACCGTACCGAAAAGCAGTCCTTGAAGCGGTGGGGTGCACTGGGAACGATTCGCAATTTCACAAAGTGCGGAGCAGTCGGTACTCGACATCCGGGAGGAGTCTGACCATGGATTTGAACTTAACCGGCGAGGAATTAACATTTCGCGATGAACTCCGGACGTGGCTCGCCTCCAATATCCCGAAGGACTGGAACGAATGGCGTGAAAAGCCCATTGAGGAATCGTTTCCGTATCTACGTGCATGGCAACAAAAGCTCCATGAAGGCCGCTGGGCAGCGGTGTCCTGGCCCAAGGAATACGGGGGTCGCAGCGCCACGCTGATGCAGCAAGCCCTATTTTGGGAAGAGATGGCCCGCGTCGACGCGCCCCCCATGGCCAACTCGCTCGGTTTGGGTCTCATTGGACCGACCATCATCGCCTGTGGGACGGAGGCGCAAAAGAAACGCTATATACCCAAGATTCTGAGCGCTGAAGAAATCTGGTGCCAAGGTTTCTCCGAGCCCAATGCCGGATCCGATCTCGCCGGATTGCAAACGGAAGCGCGTCTCGACGGCGATCAATATATCGTGAACGGCCAAAAAGTCTGGACCAGCTACGGCTGGGTTGGCGACTGGTGCGAGCTCGTTGTTCGGACCGATGCGAGCGCGGCTAGACACAAAGGGCTGACCGTCATCCTCGTGGATATGAAATCGCCCGGGGTCGAAGTTCGTCCCCTACGTCAGATGACCGGGGAATCCGAATTCAACGAGCTGTTCTTTCGCGATGTTCGGGTCCCGCTTGAAAATGTCCTTGGCAAAGCGAATGACGGATGGAATGTGGCGATGAGCACCCTGATGTACGAGCGCGGTTCGTACGGCGCTCGCCTGCATCTGATATTCAAACGCTATATTACCCGACTGATTGAACTCTCGCGCATCATCCAACGTAACGGGCGGCCCGTCGCCGAGGACCCGGTTATCCGCCAGAAACTCGCGCAGTGCAGCGCGGAGATTGAAATTATGCGTTTCAACCAAATGCGGGCTTTCAGCGGCATCACCGCCACGGGTGTGCCGGGCCCTGAAGGCTCGATCCAGAAACTTTTCTGGAGCGAGCTTAACCAGCGGCTCCAGCAGGTCGCCCAGGAGCTGCTCGGTTCCTACGGCCAACTGCTGGGCGGCGACCCGCGCGCCATCGACAAAGGGATTTGGTCCTACGCCTACCTACGCACCCGCGGAAATACCATCGAAGCCGGAACCTCCGAGGTGCAACGGAACATCATTGGGCATTTCGTTCTCGGCCTGCCTAGAAGCTACTAAGGGGATACGCGATGCAATTCGGTTTGACTGAGAGCCAGGCATTTCTGAAAGACAGCGCACGCAAGTTCTTTTCGGGTGAATGTCCTAGCGCTGAAATGCGACGCCTGATGGAAACGGATACCGCGTACGACGCGGCGCTTTGGTCGAAGCTCACCGACCAGGGTTATACCGGCATCATTTTTCCTGAAGCGTACGGTGGAGTCGAGCTGGGTAAGGTCGAACTCATGCTCCTAATGGAAGAGGCGGGGCGCGCTCTCTTGCCCGGTCCGTATTTCTCGACCGTGGTTCTGGCTGGGTCTGTTTTAGAAGCCGTGGACGCGCCTGCGAGCAAGGAAAAATATCTCGCGCCCATCTGCCGGGGAGAAGTTCGCGCCACCGTTGCGATTCTTGAAGCCAGTGCGAGCTGGAACCCGCGGGATATCCAACTGGGCGCAGCCAATGGAAAGCTCACCGGCGAGAAACTTTTTGTCTCGGACGCTGCCATCGCTGACTTCATCCTCGTCGTGGCGCGCAACGGTGTCTTCGTCGTGGACTCCAAGGCTCGCGGCCTAAGAATATCTCCCATGTCCTCCATGGACCTTACGCGCAAGCTCTACGTCGTCGAATTCAGCAACACTCCGGCGGAAGAAATCGGCCCCGCCACGGACCTCCCGCGGGCTTTCGACATTGCCACCGCTGCGCTGGCTGCCGAACTAGTTGGGGGCATGCAGCGGAGCCTGGAGATTACGGTGGAATACGCCAAGACTCGGAAACAGTTTGGCAAACCCATCGGAATATTCCAAGCCGTGCAGCACCAGTGCGCGGACATGTATCTGGAAACAGAGAGCTCGCGCTCCGCGGTGTACTATGCCGGGTGGGCACTGCAAGAAAATTCGCCGGACGCAGCCACTGCCGTCTCCATCGCCAAGATGTACGCCAGCGACGCGGGGCGCACCGTCGGCAACCGTGGCATCCAAATTCATGGCGGCATGGGTTTCACCTGGGAAAACGATCTTCACCTGTATTACCGTCGGGCGAAGGTCTCGGAAACGGCATTCGGCGACGCAACGTTTCATCGTGAGCGCATCGCCTCAATGGTGATCGACTCGGGCAGCGTGTCCGCGAGAAGCGCGTAAGCCGCCAAATCCTGAGAGCCCCGTCTATGACCGACCTAGTGCGACTCAAGAGACAGCGGTGTCGTCACTATGTGACTAGGAGGCCCGGGCGTGTTTGGGCGTGCCGATAGAAATTCCCGCCTGCCGGTGACCAGAGCCGGAGCTGCACGAATTTCGTTCTTCGCAATGCGCCTCGCGGTATAAGGTTTTTAGCGGAATGGCTGGGTTGGCAATGGGGATTCTCTTTCTGGTGCGTCATGCGCAAGCTTCGTTCCTTGAGCAGAACTACGACAAGTTGTCCAAACTCGGAGAAGCGCAGGCGCGTCTTCTGGGCGAGTATTGGGCGCAACGCAACATCGTTTTTGACCGCGCCTGCGTCGGGCCATCTGTCCGCCAGAAAGACACGATCAAACTCGTGAGCGATGCCTACGAGAGAGCCGGCCTGAAGTTTCCGGAGCCACAGGTGCTTCCGGAGTTCGATGAGTATCAAGCAGAGGCGGTGCTCGAACGCGGTCTACCTGGATTGCTCGAAAACGACCAGGGCGTTGGAGACCTGCATGCGGCGTTCCAGTCCTCGTCCGACGCAGCCGGGCGGCGGGCCACGTTTCAGAAGTTGTTCGAGGCTGTCATTGGCAAGTGGGTGGGAGGCGCGATTTGTCCGCAGGGTGTGGAGAACTGGTTCGAGTTTTGTTCTCGGGTGAATTGTGGTCTCGCAAAGTTTCTCTCCGCTGGCGGCCACGGTGAACGAGTCGCAGTTTTTACTTCCGGAGGTCCGATCGCGGTTGCCATGCAGCGTGCTTTGCAGCTTTCTCCGGAAACCACTTTACAAATGAGTTGGATGTCGCGGAATTCTTCTTGGAGTGAATTTCTCTACGCCGCGGAGCGGTTTACGATCAGCAGTTTTAATTCCCACGGGCATATCGGCGATCACGCGATGCTCACCTACCGCTAGGGAGGCCGTCCAATGAGCGATTTACTGGACTGTCCGACGGCTATTCGATCCGGCGAAGAGCTCGACCTAGCCAGGCTCGAACCCTATTTGCGGCGTCACTTTCCCAACGAAGCGGGTGCCCTTCAGATCCTCCAATTTCCCAGCGGCCATTCCAACTTGACATACTCGCTGCATCTAGGCGCTAAGAATTTAGTTCTTCGGCGGCCGCCCTTCGGGAGCAAGGTGAAGTCCGCCCACGACATGAGTCGCGAGTTTCGCGTGCTCTCAAAGCTCCACTCTGTCTACGCTCCAGCTCCCGAGGTGCTTCTCTATTGCGATGACGATGCCGTCCTCGGCGCACCGTTCTACGTGATGGAACCTATCCGCGGCATCATCCTTCGCAGTCACGTGCCTCCCGGTCTGGATTTTCCCACGGACAAAGCACGGCGGCTCAGCGAATGCTTTCTTGAGAATCTCCTACGCCTCCATCGTGTGGATTATGCAACCGCGGGTCTCTCTGATCTGGGCAAACCGGAAGGATATCTGGAACGACAGGTCCGTGGCTGGACCGAACGCTATTACGGCTCCAGAACGCACGACTATCCTGAAGTGGAGAAGATTTCGGCTTGGATGCAGCAGCACATGCCATCGACGGGCGCCGTTTCGCTGATCCACAACGACTACAAATACGATAATGTAGTGCTCGACCCGAGCGACATCACGAAGATTGTGGGCGTCCTCGATTGGGAAATGTGCACGATCGGGGACTCTCTATCCGATCTCGGCACTGCCCTAGCCTATTGGGTCGATGCCACGGATCCTGAGGAGCTACAGCAAAATCGCTGGGGACCCACAACATATCCTGGCAGTCTTACGCGGGCAGAAGTCGTGAATCACTACGCGAGAGAAACGCGTTGCGACGCTTCGCAGATCGCCTTCTATCTCACTTTCGCACGTTTCAAACTCGCCGTTATCGTACAGCAAATTTACTATCGCTATCACCAGGGCTTGACCAGAGACGAACGCTTTGCATCAATGCCCGAGAGAATCCAAATACTCCTACGCGCTGCCTTGTACAGCGCACAAACTGGACGAATCTAGTTTGCGTCTCCTCTTTCAGATTTAGGGCTAACCAAACTGCGGTCAAATCCCAACCGATCAGAAGTAGTAGCGGATGATGCACTCCGCAACACAGCTTGGTTTGTCGGACTGTTCGCTTTCTACTGTTACCGTATAGGTCGCTTCGACCGAGTCAGAGAGTTCTTTCAAAGCGAGCAGGGCGACGCGCGCGCGAATCCTGGAACCGGCCCGTACCGCAGCCGGAAAGCGCACGCGATTCAATCCGTAGTTCACCGCCAGCCGCACGCCGCTTTGGATTTGAATCACCTCTTTCATAAAATGACTGATCAAAGAGAGGGTAAGAAAGCCGTGAGCGATTGTCGCGCGATAAGGCGATTCGTTGCTAGCCAGCGCGCGGTCTACATGGATCCATTGCCGGTCTTCCGTGGCTTCCGCGAACTGTTCGATACGCTCTTGCGTAACGCGGAACCATTCCGTTACGCCGAGCTCCTTGCCCACCAATTCTTTCAGCGATTGCGGGTTCTTAACGACCAGTGGCGGCATCAACTTCCTCCCAGGGCCAGTCTCGTGACTCTGCCGCACGTTTGTTTTCACTGTCAGTGCGAAGCCGGTGTTCCGGCCGGCTTATTGCCTTTTGCCAGTTCCCACTTCGCGATCGATTCTATGTGCACTTCATCCGGCCCATCGGCCAGCCGAAGCGTCCGAGCCATCGCCCAGGCGCTAGCCAGGAAGGTGTCCTGCGAAACCCCGGCGCCTCCATGAGCTTGAATCGCCCGATCCAGTACGCGTAGAGCGACGTTAGGCGCCACAACTTTGATCATCGCAATTTCAGCACGCGCCGCTTTGTTCCCCACCGTGTCCATCATGTACGCGGCTTTCAGCGTCAGCAGCCGCGCCTGTTCAATCTCCATGCGAGACGCAGCGATGTCTGCGCGAATCGTTCCTTGTTCGGCCAGCGTTTTGCCGAAGGCCACGCGCGATTGCACCCGTGTACACATGGTTTCGAGCGCCCGTTCCGCGACGCCAATACATCGCATGCAATGATGAATCCGCCCAGGCCCCAGGCGCCCCTGCGCGATCTCAAATCCGCGGCCTTCGCCGAGCAGCATGTTCGCCGCAGGAACGCTCACATTCTCAAAGTGAATTTCAGCGTGGCCGTGTGGCGCATGGTCGTAGCCGAACACCGTTAGCATCCGCACGATCTTGACGCCCGGCGTATCCAGTGGCACCAAGATCATCGACTGCTGTTTGTGCGCAGGCGCCGAAGGATCGGTTTTGCCCATTAAAATCGCGATCTTGCATCGCGGATCGCCTGCTCCCGAGGACCACCATTTCCGTCCATTAATCACATAGGCGTCGCCGTCTCGTCGGACACTTGCGCCAATGTTGGTGGCGTCTGAGGATGCTACGTCCGGCTCCGTCATGGCGAAGCAGGATCGAATCTCTCCTTCCAGCAGCGGCTTCAGCCATTTTTCTTTCTGCTCCGTTGTGCCATAGCGTGCCAGCACCTCCATATTCCCCGTATCTGGTGCCGAACAATTGAACACCTCGGGCGCCATGTGACTGCGGCCCATGATTTCGCAAAGCGGCGCGTACTCCAGGTTGCTGAGGCCGGCGCCATTCTTATCCTGCGGCAAAAATAAATTCCACAATCCGTCGTGGCGGGCCTTCGCCTTCAGGTCTTCGACGATCCGGGTGGGTTTCCATCGCTCGCGTGCGACTTCCTCGTCGAATCGCTGTTCATTCGGATACACATGGGCATCCATGAACGCTTGCAACTGCTGTTGCAGTGCCCTCGTCTTTGCGCTGAGTTCAAAATCCATAAATCTCTCCAGTTCCCTGTGAAGACCGAAGCGCGCTTTTCGGCGTTCAGTTTATCGGTCGGAATGAGCGCCATGGCAGCAACTCGGTAAACGTTGGTACAGCGTTTCTTGGTTTGGCATAGCGAGCCGGATTATATACAATGGCGGCCGCGTTAGTCACATTCATCTGTGTGTGACTATCGCCTTTGGGACCTTCTCTCCGGCTCCTGACGGCGACCACAGGTTCCAAACCGAGGCTCCATGCCCTTCGTTGAAAATCAAGGTGCCAGAATCTATTGGGACGAACAAGGCTCCGGCGAACCTCTGTTGCTTATCATGGGGCTCAGCTACCCCTCCTACATGTGGCATCGCAGCCGCCCGGTTCTTGCACAACGCTATCGCACCATCGCTCTCGATAATCGCGGCGTTGGCCAAAGCGATGCGCCTCCAGGAGTTTATTCGATCGTGTTGATGGCCTCCGATGCGGCTGCCGTCTTGGATGCTGCGGGCGTCGAGTCCGCGCACGTATTTGGTGTCTCCATGGGAGGCATGATTGCGCAGGAATTTGCGCTTCGATATCCGAAGCGGGTGCGCTCACTGATTCTGGGCTGCACCGCTGCGGGCGGTCCCCATGCCGTACGGGCCGAACCCGTAGTGCTAGAAACTCTCATGCGCCAGGGCATGACTCCTGAAGAATCCAAGAAGGCCATCATCCCGTTCATCTATGACGCTACGACGCCGCGCGAGCGCATCGACGAAGATATGGACATCCGCATGAAGTGGTATCCCACTCCGCAGGGATATGCGGGCCAACTTCAGGGGATTTTCGGCTGGGAAGCCTACAGCCGCATCGCGCAAATTTCGGCGCCGACGCTCGTTCTTCACGGCGAAAGCGACAGGCTCATTCCACCTGCAAACGCCCGGTTAATCGCCGATCGCATTCCAGGGGCCAAACTCGTGTTGATCCCGCGTGCAGGCCACATTTTCGATAGCGACCAGCCGGGTGCAGCAGGTCACGCCATTCTAGAATTTCTCTCGGCTCAGCATGGACGTGCGCAACGCTCCCAGGCCTAGATATTGTCCAAGTCGCCTGAACATTATGCCTGGCTCTAGATAGCCCTCGCAGCATTAGTACCTCGCTTGAAAGAAGGTGGAATCGAAGATCGCTCCGCCTGGTCGGAAACGGAAGACCTTAAATCGATTGTAATAGAACGAACGGTCGTGCTATTATCTGACCCCGAAGATGAAGGCAAGCCGACAACGAAGCAGGGCTTCCCGTCGCCCTCGACCCGCTGGCCCCGCGCGGAAAGCTCCACTCCGGCGGCCCAGAGGGCTGAAAACTCGTCAGGCCATCCTGCGAAAAGCGGTCAACCTCGCCTCGCTCGAAGGGCTTGAAGGGCTAACGATCGGGAAGCTGGCTTCCGCTCTCCGAATCAGCAAGAGCGGTCTCTTCGCCCACTTCGGCTCCAAAGAAGATTTGCAGTGCGCCGTGGTCGATGCCGCCCGCGATATCTTCGTCGAGAAAGTGGTCCGCCCGGCGTATGAATTCCGCGGACTCAAGCGCCTCCGAGCGCTCTGCGAGAACTGGCTGTTGTATGGCGAGGGGAAAGTCTTCCCCGGAGGCTGCTTCTTTTCCGCGGCGTCGCTTGAATTCGACGATCGGCCCGGCCGCGTTCGCGATCAAATCGTGGCGTTGATGAAGAAATGGCTGGGAAGTCTGGAGCAAGCCGCGCGCGAGGCGCAGTTCGCCGGCGAGATCAAGAAGGAAGTGGACGTGCGCCAGCTTGCATTCGAAATTCAGGCGCTTGCGATGGGAGCGAACTGGAGCTCGCGCCTGTTCCGCGATCAAAGCGCGTTCGGTTTGGTCCGCGGCGCGATCCTGCAGCGCATCGACCAAGCCACAGAACCGATGCAATCGAGGGAGTGATGCGAATTCGTCAGGGTTTGCTCGCTTGCGCCTTCGCGGGGTTGATCGTCGCCCTGCCTGCGCACAGCGCGCGAGCGCAGACCCTGACTAACGGAACCGAGATTCCTCTTCAGCGCTGCGATCGCCTGCCTGTTGTGATTCTCCAGGTAGACAAAGCCGACAAACGCTTCCTGATCGACACGGCTGCTACGTCCATCCTCAACGAGAAGTCGTTCACCAGCCGGCATACCAAAGAAATTCGCGTTCAATCCTGGAACGAAACAACCGCGCTGAACGCACGTGAAGTTTCGATCGGTGAACTCTCGTTGGGCAGCCACAGTCTGCGAGCGATCAAACTGCCGGCGATTGACTTGACCGCCATCGCCAAAGCGTGCGGCGGACCACTGGACGGAATCCTCGGCGTGGACCTTCTGGAGCAGTTAGGCGTGACCATCGATCTGGAACGGAGCGTTGCCCGCCTCGGCATCACGCCGTCAAGCTCCTCGGAGGTCTCCCTTATCGCAGACATGGAGAAAGCAATGCAGGCCTGCTCGGAAGCTTTCAACAATGGAGACGCCGACAAGCTGGCCTCCTGTTTCGATCCGGATTTCCTGCTGAGCTCTCCGGGCGGCGAACTACGGGGACGCGACGAGGCCACGAATCATTTTCGCCAACGATATTTTGGCATGAACCCGCGCGTCCATCTTTCCATGACCATGAGCGAGCAGCGGGCGGTGGGTAACGTGGTGTGGAGCTTGTATGATTACACAATCGAATCTCCGTCCATTCACACCGCAGGCCGGGGCATGATGCTTTGCCGCAGATTCGACAACCGCTGGTATATCCTCAGCATGCATGAATCGCCGTTCGATTCCGGCCTGAAGCCCGCGCATTAGCCAGGCCTCCGATTGGGGAGAGGCTGGCATTTAGGGAGAAGGTACGGAATGAAGGCAGTACAAAGGCAGATACAATCGCTCGGCTTAGATGGATTCCGAGTTTTGGGCGGGTGACGGGAAACGCCGATTGTAGAAATGGCAACCCGCCAGGAACAGGGCAGCGGCAGCATAGCTGGCTGTAAATTCTGGGGCCGCAAAAATCCCCAACTTGTTCACGATTCCCGCTGAATTCAAATCGTAGGCGTGGATTAGCCCAAAGAAAGAGAGTACAGCTCCTGCCAGCAACCATCCAGCCGCGGGAAGAAAGCGCCGGTCGAGTATATGAGCGAGTGCCGCTGCCCAAACCATTGAGACCAAAAGCGCCCCCTGGCTGAGCGCAATCAGCCCATAGATGGCGAGTTCCTCCCCAAACTTCGGCGCGGCTTGAAGCAGACTTGATCCTCCTTTCCTCAGCGCCAAATCGACGAGTTGCAGTCCCCACGCGGCCAGCATCGGGAGCAAGCCAAAGGCCACGGCGATGCAGTGTGATTTAGGAATCTCTTGAAAAGCCTGAGCTACCATCACCAAGCCGAACCATACGATCACGATCGCAACCACTTCGAGCGGAACGAAATGGAGAATGGGAGAAATCAGTCCCGTCACGCAGATCAACAGTGTGGCCAGCCCATTGAGGATGGAGTATCCCACTCGCGCGCCATACGCTTTGTGCGCCAGGTGCCCGAAGTAAAGTGTTGTTGGAAACGGACTGCCGAATGCCGAGGCACCCAGCGTTGCCAGTCCATTTACCAGCAGCGACGGACGGGTGGCGTAGTCGTCGCCAGCTACTTTGACGCTCTCCAGAATTTGCAGCGACACGATTGTATCCAGCGCGCTCATCGGCAGAATGATGGAAAGATATCCCCAGCCTTCGCCATGGCGCAGGAATTCGAAAATATTGACAGGCCGAGGCAGGTGAATGGCGAGAGGCAGCGACGGTGGAGGTGCGGTCAGGTGATAGATATGAAGCACTTTCAGAAGCGCGACAAGAATCACGCCAGTGAGTATGCACAGCAGGCCGCCGGGCATCCGGAAAGGCAAACGTATCCGCGAGCCGTAAACGGCAAGAATAATCACTGTCGGCAGCAAAGCCAGCTCAGGCGTCTGGAAAATCCGCAGGATGAATCCCAAGCACAGAAAGGCAATAGCGATGCCCGCCAGGGGGCACAAGAGCGCAGCACGCGGCGTGTGGCGTCTCAACCAATCCGTGAAGAACGCCCCAGTTGTTTGCACAATGCCGCTCAAGAAGCACGCAAACACACCCAAGTGCCAGGCGAGTTGCGAGTCGCCTGTGCGCTGATAAGTGGGCAGCATGATCAGAAACACATAGGCGAAGATAGTTGGAGTGTTGACGCCGAAGGGAATCGCGGTCACGTCGGTGCGACCCGTTCTCTCGGCCAAACGGTGCGCTTGCCATGCGTAGAAAAGATTGCCGCCAAGAATCGAGAGAGCCACAGCAGGCATGATGCGACTGGCGACAAGTTCGATAGGAAATCCACAGAGCGGCGCCAGCCCGGCGATGAGCAGCAAATCGGGAAAACCACTGAAGAACAGCCCAAAGAAACCGTCCAAGTCACCAGGGACAAACCATGGCACCGATTGGGGCGCAGCGGTCATGCCGGCGGCGCTCAAGCGGTACCGTACTTCAAGCCAATTTTTTTTAGCCACTGCCGGTAAGCGATGGCCGTGCGATCCGAACGCAGATGCAACTCGGCCTGTAAATCCAGGGGCAACAATTCAGGGCGTTGGGACTCCACGATGGGAATATCCTGTCCGCTCACCACGTCTTGGAAGCTGCGCAGCTGTTGATCGGACGTTTCGGGCGAGTAGTTGAGCGCCATAATCAGCCAGGAAATACTCTCACGCTCGTCCACCGGAGTGACGCAGTTGAAGATGGAGAATCTTTGTTCTTGATGAGACTTGAGAAAGTAGGCGGTTAAGGGCCGCAGAACGCGGAACGTATATTTCACTCCAGCGGCCTGCCCGGTACCGTCGGGGTCCGGCTGCCACACGCGAATCTCCCGAGCAATGATGCCATCGGATGTCGTTTCGACGTTGTAGTCCCCAACCTCTGTGTGGCTGGGGTCGCCAAGGAAGCCTGCATGCACGAAAGGGAAGTGCCCCACGTCCAAAAAGTTCTCGATTACACGAGGGCCGTGGGCCTTAAAGAGATAGGGACCCGCGTCCACTTTGCGAAACGAAACGTCATCCCATTCGGCGAAGACAGGCACTCCTGTCTTTGGTGTGCCGAGGCACAACCAAATCAAGCCATATCTTTCGGTGACGCCATACGCAGTGGCGCGCGCGCGAGGGGGAGGCGGCTGTGAAGGGTGTGCGGGGATGCGCACGCATTGCCCGGAGGCATCGTAGTGCCATCCGTGGTACGGACAGATCAGGCATTCATCTTGAACGCGACCGCCGGAAAGCCTCGCTCCACGATGGAGACAAAGGTCCTGCCATGCGCAAAGGCCTTCGTTGCTCCGCCAGAGCACAATGTCTTGTCCGAGGAGTCGTGCCGCCCGGACTTCTCCTGTTCCCGTGTCCGAAGATCGGGCAACCACGTGCCAATCGTTGAGTAGAACTGGATCATCGATCATAGCAATGGGCGTATTAGCTTTGCTCGCGTCCTGCGCCCTTCCACAATACGCGCTCGGACTTTTCCTTCCCGCGAAATGCGCAGGAGAATATCACAGGTGAATCTCTCAGTAGGATTGGATACTCAGCCATTCAAATAGCTGTTTTGATGGATTCAACCCACTGGACGCGACGCGAAGCTGAGGCAACGGAAGTTTGAGCTCGATTTAGGAAAGCCGCTATTTTCGCCCGGCGAAACGGACTCGAACGGTCAAAGCACGGCTCTGGCCGCCGGAAAAGGCCCCGAAATTCGGCGCGTCAACATTGCTAACGACGGTGTCCGGATTCTGGCGCCCGAGTGCATTCACCGCTTCGATTCGCGCGGCCCAGAGATATCCGTGGAATCCAAATTTCTTTTCTAGCCCAAGATTCACGCTGACGTAAGCGGGAAAGCGCAGTGAGTTCGGCGGACCCACCAGCTGTTGCTGCAGATTGACCGCGCTGAAAGGGTAGCCGGTACGGTACTCCAGGAAGTAGCTCAACTGCACTCCCCAGATGTGCGTTGGCGTCCAGCCCCAGGTCAGCAAGCGGTTGGGAGCATCCCAGTTGAGTGGGCCCGGCTGTTGCGGAGCGTAGAAGATCGAACCAAGCGCGGGATTCAGAACTTCGTCGGAGCGGGCGCGCGAGCGAGTGTACGCGGCGTAGACTTCGGTGGCCTCCGAAAAGACATGCCGGACCGAGACAGTGGCGGCGCGGTAGCGGTCCTTGCGGTGATCCTCCAAGAGAAAAACTCCTCCAGGTTGCGCGGGCTGCTGATCGACGTATGCGAATTGGTGGTAGCCGTTGCGGGCGAGGAGCTCAACGCCGAGCAAGGTGTTGCGTTTTATTTTCTGCTGCCAGCCCGCGCTGGAAATCGTGAAGCGCGGTTGCTGGAGGCCGCCGGCAGGCAACACGAATTGACTGACCACCGGCGGGAGAATGGGCAGCGTGCCGGTGCCGTTGTAGAACGTGTCGACCTGGCGCTGGTCCAAGGCTTGGCCGATCAACGACAGATTGAGCGGGGCGTTGTAGATGCCCCAGCCGAGCGAGATTTTTGAACGATCGTCCGCAAATGGTAGCACGCTCGCCGAGACCCGCGGCTCGGACATGGCGCTCTGCGTGAAGCGATCCCAATCCGTGCGCAAGCCGGCCTGCAGAACGAACCGCTTGGAGATGGACCACGTGTCTTGCGCGTACCCGCCCGCTTGCGTGTTGGAAAGTTCTGGAGTCGCGGGCCCGGCAAACGTCGATTGACGCACCAGCGTTCCATCCGCCTGCAAAGCTTGGATCACGCCGCGTTCGGCGGACTGCGAATAAATCAAGCCGGCCACATTGAAACCGCTGGCGAGCTGATGAGTCCCGTGCCAGTGGCGTGAGGCCGCGATGACGTTGCCCACAGCCTGCAACCGGCGGCCGCGCGTGTGCAGGTGCTCAAAGAAATTGCCGCTGGTGCCATTGACGAGCAAAACGTAGGGTTGCGTGCCCTGTGGAGTGAAATCCAAAACACCGCTGTCCGCCGCGGCCCCGACCTCGAAGAGCGTGTCGTGCAGCCATATCTGATCTTTCAGCGAGACGAACGCGCGACGCTGGTTGGCGCTGAGCGTGGTCGATTGCGGATCGAGCGCGTCGAGGCCGAGATTCGTGTCTTGCGCGCGGTTGTAAAGAAAGCTGCCATGCAGGATATGTTTGGGCGTGAAGTTGTATTGCAAGCGAAGCAGGTTGTCACCGGCCCATTCTTCGGAGGTGTTAGCGCCGGCGGGTTGCTGTTTGACGACAGCGAACGTGTGCTGGAGGCTGATGGAGTCCGAAAACCAAAACCGCCCGCGCTTGATCGGTCCGGAAACCGTGAATCGCGGATACCAGTTTCCCAGGTGCGCGCCTTCCTGAATGTTGATGCCAGGGATGGGATCGGTGGTGCCGAACCGCCAGCGGTCATCGCCGTCGGGAGTTTCCAGGCTTAGAATGCTCGCGCCCGAATGCGCGAAGGCCGCGCCGATGCGTGCGGTCTGGACTTCCGCGGCTCGCGTTGCATCGATATTGAATCGCGAAGTTAGCGTACCGCTTGCTGGATCGCCAATCTCGAAGCCATCGAGAAGGTATTGCGTGTCCGCGGAACGCGCTCCGGCGACGTGCAAATTATCGAGGTTGTCTTGCACGATCTCCGGCAAAGCGACGAGACTCTGCTGGAGGACATGCGTGCTCGGTACAGGAATGTCGCGAATGTCCTCCGCGGTGAGCGTGGAACGCTGGGTGGTGTCCTGGGTGTCGATTTGATTTGCGGGCGCGGCGACTTGCACTTGCTCGTGGAGCTCCTGGGCATGGTTCAGAGTAAAAGTGAGCTCGTTGAGGCCGGAGTGAAGGTTCAGCGCTTTGCCGGAGAGTAGGAAGAAGCCCGCCTTGCGAACTTCGGCTTGATAGTCTCCGGCGGGAAGATTGCGCAGAGTGAAGCGCCCGGCGCCGTCGGTTTCCGCGGAGTACGCGCCTCCTTTTCCGCCGATGTGTTCCAGCTTGATCTGGGCGGCGCTGACCGGGACGTCATTCTCGTCCAGCACCACGCCAGAACAATCCGCAGAATCGGCCGCGCGGAGTGTCGTTGGAGCAAGAATGCCCAGAGAAGCGATCACGGCAGCGACGAGACGTAGAGACACCATACGGCACCGCTCTCCAAGCAAATCAGCCTGTCACTAAGCTACGAGACCTTAAGGTAGATTTCCAGTTTTGTTGGATGCGAAGGAGCCGTCGTGAGCCTGTGCACTCTTACCTAGGGTGGCCCGTGAGATATGTCGCAGCCCGACGTTATGTTCCCGCTGCCGCAGCAGCAGTTTGATCCAGAATCATTGCTGCGTGACCGAGTTCCGTTACTCCAAAAATCACCAATGGCGCGTTCGTATTGGGCTCAACACCGCAGTATGCGTAGTGAATGTTGATATTGGCGTCTCCCAATTTGGAGGCGGCCCGCGCCAGTTCACCCGGCCCGTGTGGAAGTTGGGCTTGAACAACCTCACCTTCCGTGTAGTTTATTTCTTCCCCATCCAGGACGGCCCTCGCTGCTCCCTGGTCGTCGACAACGATGCAGACGAGAATTGTTTTCTCCGAGGGGATCGATTGAAAAGCCATGATGTTTACACTG
This sequence comes from uncultured Acidobacteriota bacterium, assembly GCA_963735525.1. Classification (GTDB taxonomy): domain Bacteria; phylum Acidobacteriota; class Terriglobia; order Acidiferrales; family UBA7541; genus Acidiferrum. The sequence continues at coordinate 401,753 of CAVTLQ010000013.1, forward strand.
TGGTCCGCGAGCGCCCGGCAGACCTTTCCAAGTGATCCAGGACGATTATCCATGCGAATGGTCAATTCCGTGACGATGGGCATGTTGGAGACCTCCTACATCCCTATTCAATCGAATGGTCAAAGGTTCGAGGGGGTTAGCGGAATCTTACGTCTAGTCCTCGGTTGATACAAGGGTTACCCTAACGGCGCGCGGGGCGGCAAACCAAGGCGCCGCCGATGCCGATGAAGGAACGAGTCGCTGGATGGATTGGGGCCGCTCACCTGGTTTCTCCTAAATGCTAGCTGCTCAAGGGGGCTGGGCTCGATCTTTGGCGGGTGAGAACATCCTAAACAATTGGGTGTATACTCGGGCTACCCGAGAGCGCGAACGGACCATTCGGAGGAGGAGTTCTCTCAACCGGGAAAACCAACCTGCAATTTGAGCCTGGCCCAGGCCATGGTCCCCGCGTCTCGGCCAGCTCTCAGTCAGTGAGGGCGTGATGAAGCAAACCTTTGCTATCGGCATCGGAGGCGCAGCTGGACAGGGCGTCGCCACCCCGGGCGACATTTTCGCAAAAATCTTCAGCCGGCGCGGCCTTAACCTCAACGCTTACAACGCCTATCAGTCAATCATCCGCGGCGGCCACACATTTCTCACAATTCGTACGGGCCCGGACAAGGTCACCAACATGGGTGACCGCATCGACCTGCTTATTCCGCTGAACCAGGACAGCATGGATCGCCACCTGAACCTCCTCACTGCCGGCGCCTCATGTATCTACAATGCCGACACGATTAAGCCTGGCTCCGCCGCGGACGGCGTGCAGCTTTGCCCGCTTCCGGTTTCAGAGTTGGCCGACATCACCCGCAACAAAGTTGCCCAGAACACCCTGGCGATCGGCGCGGGTCTCCACATGATGGGTGTCGGCTTCCCGGCGTTAGAGGAGGCGCTCGGAGAGCAGTTTAAGAAAAAAGGCGACGCCATGATCGCGGAAAACGTCGGGGTTGCGCGTGCCGGCTACGATTACGCCGCCGCTCACTTCGCCGCCTTCGCGAATCCGCTGCCCAAGACCGACAATCGCTATGCGATCCTGAGTGGCAACACGGCCATGGCCATGGGCGGCGCCGCCGCAGGGGTGAAATTCTATTGTGCCTACCCCATGAGCCCCTCGACCGGCGTGCTCCACTGGATGGCAGCACACGCGCGCAAAGCCGGCATCATGGTCCGCCAGGTGGAGGACGAAATCGGCGTCATTAACATGGCCATCGGCGCGGCTCACTCCGGCGTCCGCGCCATGTGCGCTACCTCCGGCGGCGGCTTCGCCCTGATGAGCGAGGGCCTCGGCATGTCCGCGATGATCGAAACCCCCGTCGTCGTCATCAACTGTCAGCGCGCTGGCCCGTCAACCGGCGTTCCCACCAAGACCGAACAGGGGGACCTCTGGCAGATGCTTGGCGCTGCGTTTGGCGATTATCCCCGGATCATCGCGGCTCCGTTGGACATCGGCGATTGCTTCAAACTCATCCCCGAGATATTCAACCTCGCCGACCGCTTCCAGTGCCCCGGCCTCGTGCTTTGCGATCTCCTTCTGTCGGAAGGCCGCCTCAGCGTCCATCCAAACGACCTGGATTTCGGCCCACCCATCGACCGCGGCGAGCTGATCACCACCCCTAACGGTGCATCCACAGCGGCTCCCACGAACGGCGGCTACAAACGCTACAAAATCACCGAGAGCGGCATTTCACCCCGCGCCGTTCCCGGTCTGCCAGGTTACGTCCACACGGCTGCAACGGATGAACACCAAGAAGACGGCGTGTTAATTAGCGACGAGTTCACCAATCCGATCAAACGCCGCGCCATGATGGAAAAGCGCATGCGCAAGGTCGCAGGCATTGAAGCTGCGGTTCCGCCACCTGTGCTTTCGGGTTCGCCCAACGCCGATGTCACCTTGATCGGCTGGGGCTCAACCAGAGGGGTAATCGAGGAAGCTTGCGAACTCCTCAACGAACAAGGAATCTCAGCCAACCAGCTCCAGATCCGCTGGCTAGTGCCGCTGCATGGCGAAGCCATTCTCGAAATCCTGCGAGGTTCGCGCCACACCATCATCATCGAGAACAACTACAGCGGCCAGTTCGCGCGTTACCTGCGCAGTGAAACCAGCTTTGTGCCCAGCGGCCACATTCGCAAGTACGACGGCGAACCCTTCATGCCTCACCACATCGTTGAAGCAGTGAAGGAACAACTGGCCGGGAACACGAAACTCTCCGTTCCCATGCACGAGATTATGGTCTGAGGAGGAGAAGCACATGGCGACCAGTGTACAGCGTGCCAGTCAACTGACTGTGGCTGATCTGAAAGGCAAAGTCGATCCGGACTGGTGCCCCGGCTGCGGCGATTTCGGCGTACTCGCGGCGCTTCAAAAAGCTTTGGTGGAGCTGCGGATACCGGCCCACAATGTCGTCACCATCAGCGGCATCGGCTGCTCCTCGAACCTGCCAGGCTACATCAACACGTATGGAATGCACACGCTCCACGGCCGCGCTCTCGCCGTGGCCACGGGCCTCAAGCTCGCGAATCACGAGCTCACCGTTCTGGTAACCGGTGGGGACGGTGACGGCTTCGGGATTGGCGGCAATCACTTCGTCCACTCCATGCGCCGCAACGTCGACTTGCTCTACATTGTCATGGACAACCAAATCTACGGCCTTACCACCGGGCAAACCTCGCCCACGAGCCGCCTCGGCATGAAAACGAAAAGCATGCCGTTTGGCAACATCGAAGCGCCAATTAACCCCATTTCCCTCGCATTAGCGGCGGGCGCCACTTTCATCGCCCGCGGCTTCAGCGGCGAGCAGAAGCATCTCACTGAACTGATCAAGCAAGGTATCGAGCACCACGGCTTCTCATTCCTCGATGTCTTCAGCCCCTGCGTTACCTACAATCACGACAACACCTATCAATGGTTCCGTCCGCGCGTGAAGAAACTCGAGGACGACTCCGCGTACGATCCGACGGACTGGACGGCCGCGATGGAGAAATCTCTCCTTTGGGGAGAGGAAATCCCCATCGGCAAATTCTTCGAGCGCACCGACGTCCCTACCCTTCACGGAGCCGAGCCGGTGCTGAGCGAAGGCCCTCTAGTCCATCGCGACCTAAGGGTGCCTCCCGACGTGGCCCGCTCGTTCATAGAAGAGCTGATGTAGCGGCGCGACGGAATGGAGGCGGCACAAGCGTTCGTCTAAGTGTTTGGGGGTCCAAATCGAGCGACAGGCTGCGCCGGAAACAAGAATTCCGTCACGACTCCATCCAAGCCCTACTCAAATAGATCGGGTTGCTCGCGGGAGATGCGGTCCCAGAGCGGTTGAAACTGGAACCAGCCCGCTAGGGGTGAGCCCACTTGCGCGTAAGTGTGCCTGGCGGTCTCGGGAGGGATCTTGTGCGGATGGCCGGCGGCTTCTGCCAACAATTGCGCCTGGCAGGAGCGGTCCATGGTGATAAACCACCAAACCGCTTCGTCAACGCTTTGACCCACAGTAAGCAGGCCGTGATTGCGCAGGATCGCTGCCTTCTTGTTGCCAAGCGCGTGAGCGATACGGTCGCCTTCGGTGGTTTCTTCGACGATGCCGGTGTAATCGTCGAAAACAACATGGTCCTCGTAAAACGCGCAAGCGTCCTGCGTGAGCGGATCAAGCAGCCGTCCGAGCGAAGACCACGATTTGCCGAAAAGCGAGTGAGCGTGAGCGGCGGCGACGACGTCCGGGCGGGCTTTGTGAATGCCCGAGTGGATCGCAAACGCAGCGAGGTTGACTTCGCGATTGCCTTCGACGACTTGCCCTTGGTCATTGACCAACACGAGGTCGGAAGCACGAATCTGGCCGAAATGCATCCCAAAGGGATTTACCCAGAAATGATCGTGCCACTCGGGATCGCGCGCCGTGATGTGGCCAGCCACGCCTTCGTCAAAGCCCAAGCGTGAAAAGAGACGAAAGGAGGCCGCCAACCTTTCCTTGCGGTGACGCCGCTCCTCTTGAGCTGTCGCAAAAACAGGCGGGCGCGGAACTCGATCGAGCAACGTCTTGGGTCGAGAGGGTCGTACTTCTTGGGATCTCGCTTCGGGCATAGGAACCTCCGAGCTTCCCGGATACTATAGCCCAACGGTTGAAGAACGGGCAGCACCTTCCCGCGTAAGAATTGGGCAGGGCAGCGCGATTTAGGGATGGACTGAGTAGCCGCGAACCGCCCGCTGCCCCGAAATCAAAAGGCCGGCCCCGAACGGCCGACAGTGACGCGTCAAGTGTCTTGTTGACAGTGGCTTACAGACTGTAGCAGAAGTGTTTCTGAGAGGTGGTATAATAGCTACACTGGGACCCTCGGCAATCGTAGGCAAGGCGCTGGGAGGCTTGGGTGTGCAACCTGGTTGCACATCGCCAAAGGCCTGGCAGGTTGAGCGCGGAAGGATCACACTTCTGTTCTGCAAGCAGCGGGATATGCGGAAAAGAAACTGCAACGCGTTCCTATCTCGGACCACCGTCATGAACCTATCGGAACATCCAATGCACATAGAGAGAGAAAAGGGACTGTTTCTGGCTGACATGCTCCCTTCGTTCGCAACCGAGCTGCAAAAACTTCTCGAAGAGAAGGGCGAACCCCAATTGGCTGCACAAGTGCCGAGATTGACGATTTTCGACCGGTGCCGCTGCGGGGACGACTTCTGCGGTACTTTTTACACCCAACCGAAACCACAAGGGAGCTTCGGCCCTGGTCACCGGAACGTAGCTCTGACACCCGACGATGGGATGCTCATACTCGACGTTGTGGGGGAGGCGATCGCCTGCGTCGAAGTGTTAGATCGTGACGAAGTTCGGCAGAAGCTCCAAGCGGCTCTTCCCTGAGATTCCATTCGCGAGTCTGGCACGATGTACACGAATCCCGACATCACACTCCAACCGGTCGGCGTAGTGCACGTTCTTGTCGCCGTAGATGGCAAGCAGAGCCCCCGCAGGATTGATGAAACAATCGAACTTTGCCCCTATTCGTAAAGGAGCTCCGCAGCGGAATTCTAGTACACGATGTACACGATGTGCACAACCTGCATCGGCACATCATCTAAGGATGTCGTCGAGCTCTTTCTGGCTCAAGCCATCAAGCGGGTCTGGTCCTTCTTGCCCTTTCGGTATCTGCTTGCAATGGGGACAATTTGTTCTGGGATCATCCCATTCAAGAGCTCCAAAACCAATGTGATAATTCCAAGCTAACCTGTGAATGCGGTGACGAATGGGATCCAGCAACTGTATTCCTCGGCCCAAAGCATCGAGCCGCTTCGTCGTGATTCCCATCGATCTCAACTTGCTTCCTACTTGTTTGGGAGTCAGCTCGAGCATTTCTCCACGCTCTTTTAAAATTGCGTTCACCCCGGAGGCAATCTCGCCCACATAGAGAGATTGCTTCCTTTCTTGATGACAGCAAGAGAGCATCTTTTCGACCACGATTGCATTAAGATATTTTGCGCAGTCCAAGTCCGCCTGCGACTCTTCGTTACGTTCTTCAAGAAGAGGGGTTATACCCTTCTGCAGCTCGAGGTCCTCTGCAACGCAAGCCCCCAAACAGCGGGCAAGGTCCCGAACGGAGGATTCAAACTGGGGGACATCAAAGTTAGAATTGCGAACTCGATTGTAATTGGTTAGACGGAAACTCAAGAGTTTCGACTGGAACTTGCTGGCGATTTCTTTTTGCGCGCACTTGTCGAGAATCGGTAGTGGTCGACGCGTAGGTGATACTGGGATTTCGATCGTACCGCGCCCAAGTCCCTCGTTGTCGAGAGGCTCATCGTTACAGAGGACCTTCGCACAGCACGTGTTGATCAGGCGACCTTTCCAAGGAATATATATGTCGGGAGCGCTCGAGGCACGAAGAACCTTTTGCAATTGCCAACTGAAGTCGAATCGCTCGAAAAAAAGAGCCGGACAAAGTTCCATGGGCAGCGAGCAAATTGCAGCCGCGCTTATTTCACCGAGCAAGAGAGGCCGCCGATACAAGCAACTTAACAGGCGAAATAGGTTAGAACGTTGATAGGAATGCGGGCCGACAATCGACACACAAACAGGAACGGGGGTGAAGTCGGAAAACCAGCTCGCAAAAACGGAATAGGCCGCCAAAGAAATCAGCTTGGGAGACAGGTCTGTGAACTTCTTGATGAGTGCGCAGATATCGTCGAACAACTCTTGGCAGGAGCCATAGGGAGCATCGTGCGTCGGAAAACGCATCGCTCGCCGAACTGTGGAATCGACGTAAGGCGGCTCAAGGATCCTTGCCTGAGAGTCAGAACCGGGTCCCGGTTCCAACCGCACGCTGCGCTGGACGTGTGCTTGTGCTCCGTCCCACAACAACAGATTGAAGGACCCATTCAGCGAATCGTCGGCGACGAGTTCTATCAAAAATTTAGGGAAAGTTTCGCCGAATGTCTTGATCGAGAGTGTTTGTTCCATATTCACCAGCCTCGACGTATTTCTGCTTAGGGGTCTCTATGCTTACAGACCGGTTTGTTGTAATTGACCTGCCCATGCGTTCGGAACCGCGCGTCACTCAGACCGTTCAGATCTATTTTTTGCATCATCCCGCTTGGATGTATCTGTTCCTGTCTCCAAGCCAATCGTTTCTGTACGACGGCGCCATTCAGGCATAGCTGCTTCTATTTGGTACTCAACCTGTTTCATAATCTTATTGACTTTGACCTCGCTGCCTTTGCCAAGTGCATCCGCAGCGGCCTTCTCTAAACTCTTAACGAACTCACGCAAAAGAAATTGAAACTTCGGCCCGTCCAGATTCAACACGTCGCCGTCGCGTCCCACGAGTGCCTCAGTCTTGGCAATTGACGCACTCAACGCACCCAGAGCTAAGAGCATTCGCTCATAGGCCCGCAGCTCGGCTTCACTTTCGCACTCGCGAATGTTTATCGCCACGTTGGCAGTCTCGATCGTTACGAGGCGCGACGCCTCAGCCAATTTTCCGGCGTTCATTTTTTCGATTATTTCCGGGAACTTCGGCTGGCGCTTTGGAGTAATTGGCTTTTCCTGCCGCACTGACACAGAACCGTCGGGAGCCACAAGGAATGATCTTATCATTTCCAAAGCCTCAGCTCTCCGTTGTCGGATCTCAATGCCTAGGGTATGTGCTGCGCTGCTGCAATTCAGCTACGGGAAAGCTGCTTTCGCGACCCTACGCAATTGCGCGTGGATAAGCGAACGGCAACCGCCTCCGGTCAGTGCAAATTGTGACTGCTCCTCACAAGAAAGTCCGATAGTCAGAGGGCTGACAGACATTGTTTCTTTGGGAAGTACGCCTGTCAATCGCAGGCCTAACTTAAATATCCAATCAGTTACTATCATATATAGGACACTTTACCTAAGATAGAAATTTCGTCGCCCTGCATTTATAGATGTTCATATCGATATGACCATGGACACCAGGAGAATACCTTGAAGCAGATGCCCTTCGGCCAGTTTAAAGCGCATTGCTTGTCCGTTATGGACGATGTCAGGGCCACGGGTCAGCCCGTCATCATCACGAAACGGGGACACCCGCCGCGACCGAGCTCTCATAAGAATCCGCATTGTGATCCAATGACTTACGGCGACCTAGCGACTGCGCCCCAAACAGCGGAAGCACCGATAATGGCTGTCTGTGCCAGTTTCCGTATGTTTCGGTGGAAGGTGCAGGCGCGAAAGAATCGTCTTGACGATGCCCTGCTTCCGCAAGATGCACTCGTCAGCGAGAAGCGTGTACTTGCCGGTCTTCGTGTTGTAGGTTACGCGCCCGCGAGAGTGTTCCTCGTACTCGGTATCAGGAACAGTCCCCCTGCTGACGAGTTGCGCCCAATATTGTAGGTGGTCACGTTTGTGAATGGCGAAGTCACTGAAACGCCCCGCTTCTGCAAGCGGAGTGGCGTCAATCCAGAGGTCGCCACCGACGAGATAGACGATGCCGACTTTAGGTGCGGGTCTTTGACTTCGCGTCATTGTGCTTTCGCATTCTCCGCTTGGCGTCCTGCGGGCGGTCCGGGCGTTCGAGCCGGTGGGCCGATTCGGCCTCTCGGCTGTACTCCCCGGAACCGTATGGGTGGCGGCACCAAAAGCAAGCGGCTCCCACACCCGGCCTTTTCAGATTTCTTGGGGCATGGGTCGTTCTGTATTTCCAGCGTTTGGGGAGGCGGATGCGGCGCATCAATTTCTCCCTCGAAACAGCTTCTCGTTTGAGCCGCTTTTCTGTCCGTTCTTCTCGCCAAAGAACGGAGCTAATCGGTTGATTGCTCTTGATGCTCGTCGTGCCAGTGCATCTCGCCAGCGCGGATTTGCAGGAAAATCTGAAACCGGGCAATCGCCGCCTGCGCCGACCGTTTCATGTCCGGCAGGGACTCTTCGAAGGAAACCCGCAAAGCATCGGGAGAGAACGCATCAGAGTTCTCCACAAGTTGCCGGAGCCGTTCAATCTGTCCCTGCCACTTGTCCAGGGAAGTGCGGCACTCCCGCTTTGCGGTCTCAACGTCCAGATGCCATTGCGGCCGTTCGCTCATTTTCCCCTCACTGCGATTGTCGTTAGTCACTTGCTCCCTTGTCGAATGCAGACGGCAGGGAGAGGCTTGCCGAAGAACGTCTTGGACTCCACCCTGCCCGTCGTCCTGTCCCTTGTCGTAATCGTATTGATGTTCCGGTTGACGGAGACATCGACGATCTCGTCCTTCGAAATGTAGGTCTCTCGCCATCCGATGATGCGACCGTCGTTATCCTTACTGATTATCATTCGGTTCTCCTCTAAGTGGATTTTGGATGCCGCAAACTGGACAATGTGATGGAAGACCGTGGCTCTGGAACGTCATGAGGGGCGCTTGCTCGCAGGCAAAGAACACGATTCCTCTTTTGCTTTTGCCGACAATGAGGTGAAGTGTCGTGCTCGGAGCGTGCTTGACAAGAACTGCCAGCCGCTGGTTGTTACCGATGGTCGGTATCAGTGGCTCGTGCCTCCATTTCGTGTTGAAACTGATAAAGGGCAACGACGAGCGCAAACTTGGCTTTCCGCGACTTGCGCCTCAATTCGTGAAAGGACTCCCCAAATGCTGTATTGCTGTAGTCGGCGGTGGCTATCAGTTCTTGAGTCTTCGACAGCCAGTGACTGACCTCGTCGAAACGAGTGAAGCAATCCAGCTTGCTCATTCACTGTCCTTACCTTAGAGACATAGACCGCTCGCACAGTGTGCGCCGCCGGGGGTTGGCTAATCTTGCCGCCTCATCCATTATACCACCCGCCTCCAAGCAAAACCCACAGTTCGGGGCAAGAAAGGCAAATGGTTTTTAATCCGCTTTAGCCTCTGGAATTCCGAAGCTGCCTATTTGCGGGATCAAGTCAGGAACGCTCGGTGGAAATTCGCTTCGATGTGCAACCCCGAGACTTTGCCCCGATTAGGCGTACTGAGTCTGGTGGACAGAGCCAAGGAGCATCCACGCCGTACATGGGCGAATTATTCCACTCGTTGACCTACCGGAAGCCTGAAACTTGGCTTGATCGGGTAGTAGTGAGTTAGCTGTTGGAAGCCTAGGGCTTGTTGAAACACGACCCGGACCTGCAGTCAGCGAATCCAAGCAGTCATCAGAGGCACTGCGGCGACGCCCAGTAGAAGAAATGCCATGACACACAAGGCATAGTCGAGGGCCGAGAAAGGTTGTGGCATCATGCGAATCGTTCTCCTTCAATCTCGGTACCGCACCGGGAGAGTACCACAGTGAAAGTCCAGTTTGCGCGTTCTATAAGACCCGTTGACCGCGCCTCCAGCACAGTCACTGGTGCCAGAAACTTGCCTCGAGTTTCCAATATCTGGAAAAGCTAATCGCGGATTGGGTTCGGCAAGCAAAGCCGACTTCCTCCGCCTTTTGCGAACGCTGCACATCGTTTCGCTTATCTACGCCATCGTCATCGAGGTAGTTCCTTGGCCGCCGTGCCCGCTCACCGTGCCTGAAACGTGGCTGAAAGCTCCGCGGGCATCGAGCCCGCACAACGGACCGTTTCTGGTGCGTGTTCTCGATGCAGTTGTGTATCCCGACCTGCCGGAGTGGCTCGTCGTTAGCTGCACGGTGCTTGTTTGCGTGGCGGTCCTATGGGTGTATCTGCGGCGCTAAGCGCCCGACGGACGGGTGAGGGACTGGTTTCCCTCGCTGCTGGCGGTCTCAGGAGACAAACGGGCCTATGGATGGGAGGCACTGGAGCAGCAGGGCAAACCAGGCTGGACCGTCGTACGCTCTCTCAAGCGCTGGCTGAAGAACGCTGGTCCCTGCAGCGCGCTCGATATTGCTGGCCAGCGGCTCAATGTGTCTCTCCTGATGACCGAAATGATGATGGCCTTGCGTCGCGAGCTCATGGACAAATCCACCTTGGGCGCCAGCAAATACGACAGGCTCCAAGTGATGCTTGGTGTACCAGCGAACGCCAACAGCAACCAGCGATTTCTCACGCAAGAGGCAGCCCGGGCGGCGGGCTTCGAAGTGCTTGGACTGTTGAACGAGCCGTCGGCCGCCGCGGTTGAGTTTGCCTGCCGCAACAGCAGTGACCGCAAGAATCGCGCGAAAGGCGGATTGCTTGTCTATGACTTGGGCGGAGGAACCTTCGACGTCTCGCTCGTGGCTCTGGGAGAAGCTGAGCACTCCGTCATCGCATCGGACGGCATCCCCGATTTGGGCGGCGACGATTTCGACGAGATTCTGGCCCTGCTGGCCCTGGCAGAGGCCGGAAAGCCCGAGCAGACAGAGGACTCGCTTACGGGGGCAGAGTGGTACCTGCTATTTGACGAATGCCGCGAAAAGAAGGAATCGCTCAATCCCAACAGCCGCAAGATCACTGTCGATTTGGAGCGGGTTCGGAAAGATTGGAGGGAAGTTTCCATCGGCGTGGACGCATTCTATGAACGGTGCCGGCCTTTGGTGGAAGCGTCCCGCAGAGTCGTGGAAGCCCTGCTCGCGGCCCATCCGGACCACGCCATTGATACTTTGTACTTGACTGGAGGCGGATCGGAGTTACCTCCCGTCGCACGCGTCCTGCGTGAGACGTTCGGACGCAGAGTACGGCGATCTGCATACATGCGTTCGGCCACGGCGATCGGATTGGCCATCCGCGCGGAAGGGCATGAAGACCGCCCTCTCCGCGATCAATTCACAAAAAACTTTGGCGTTTGGCGCGAAGCGGATGATGGCCGCAACGTGGTCTTCGATGTCATCTTCCCGCGGGGAGTAAAGCTTCCCCCGAGAGGCGAGGAACCACTGCGAATGGTCCGCTCTTACCGCCCGGTGCACAACATCGGTTACTTTCGTTACCTGGAATGTGCCCAACTCGGTGCCAACAATCAGCCCGAGGGTGAGATCAGCAACTGGGATGAGATTCGCGTAGCCTTTGATCCCAGGCTGCGGGATTCAGCGGACCTTACCGATCAACCAGTCCGCCGCTACGCTCCCCCGCAAGAACTATTGATCGAAGAGGAGTACACCTGCGATGCAAATGGCGATGTAGAAGTCAGGATCCGCGACAAGATCACCCAACAGACGAACGAGTACCGACTCGGCCGCTGGTCGAAGCACCGCAAAAGAATGAAACAAAGATGAGACACACCTCGCATTCCACTTTCTCGCGAGCCACGCGTGCTTATTCGAGCATGATCAGGGCTGCGCTTGTTGGCGGCAGTTCGATCTCTGCGGCAGTTGACCGCTGCTGACGCAAGGTCATCTGCAACAAATCGAAGCCGCTGGCAATCGGTCTCTCGCGTTGTGGGTTCACTTCGTCTGCTTGCCCGCAGACTAGCAGCTTTCAACGAAAACCTAGATCGTGCCTCTTCCATTGGGCCGTCTCCCGGCCCCTAGAAAAGTGGACATTCTTACTTTGCACAAACTGGACATTCTCATTTTGCGGCTACACGCAAGCGAATACGATTGACACGGTCGTCAGGTGAGCATAGGATTTTCCAGCTGTCCCCGCCAAAGAGAAATCCCATGAATAACTCTCAGACCTATCCATGGCAGGAACTGTACGTGTCAGCGGTTTTGGAAACCGAGCCCCGCAAGCTATCGGACCGTATTTTCGAAGCTCAGTTGGCAATTGAGCACAGAGTCTTGGAGGGCCCGCCTCTAGCTGCCCCCGAACACCGCGCGATTGAGGTTGCTTGGAGAGCACTCGTGGCCCTCAAAAAGTGAGCGGCGGGTTTCCTGAAATTGTACGGATTAATTCCATTCGATAAGCGGATCCTCCCGATAACCGCGGGCAAAAATCGTCCGCAAGATGATCCAGGAACTGATTCATGGTACTGATTCGTTTCCGACGCGTCGGGCAGTCGGTTACGACGATAGCTTCGCTGTCTTGAGCCACGCTGGGCGGTTCAGTCATGTGGCTTTCACCGCGAAAGGATCCAGCTGATTGCATTTGCAGAGAAAGTTCGCGGCCCCGCCTACTTACTCCCACTTCGTCCAACCGGTGAACCCGAAACGCAAACCGTAGCTTGTCAGACGGTCTCAACAACTCTCAAAGCGCACGACGGTGCGTCTCCAACCGAAGAGGGTGGCGTGCGGCGCCGAAGGGAAGTCGTCTCCGCCATGGCGGCCGCGAATGCCCCGGCCGCAGCCAGTACCTCCGCTGTCCTCGCGGTTATCGGTACCGCTACCTCGACGGCAGGCGCGAAAAAGAGACCCGCGCAGCTATGGTTTTTGGCCGGTGTTTTGAGAACGCGCTGGGCACGTACTTTCGTGGAGAGGATTGCGGTGCAGCCCTGTTCAAAGAGTGGGGAGCCTTTCGCAATACGCCGTTCGAGTACAAGAAGGGAGAAACTTGGTATCGGCTGGTGCACCGGGGTTGTCCATTTGCTCCAGAGGTTTGCATTCGGGGGAGACATGTGGACACCCACGCAGTCTGTCATCTCTACTAAAACACCTGCAAGGCTTTGCTCTCCTTGACGATTGAGGCATAATGGCGGCGCTGGATTCGGCTCAGGCGTCCACCTCTACGTCCCAGAGGAAGCTTCAGGAGAAACACTTGCGTCTTGCGGTAGTTGGCTGCGGCTATGTTGGCCTGGTCACGGGAGCGTGCCTTGCCGAGACCGGGCACGATGTCATCTGCACCGATATCGACACGGAGCGCATCGCGCGCCTCCAGGCCGGCGGCGTGCCCATCTACGAGCGCCACCTGGAGCAAATCCTTGCTTCGGCGCGCGCAGCTGGCAAAATCTCCTACACTACGGACGCCGGAGAAGCGATCCGCAGCGGCGACGCCATCTTCATTTGCGTAGGCACGCCGCCGAAGGAAAATGGCGAAGCCGATCTATCCGCCATCGACCACGTGGCACGCCAGATCGCCGCGGAAGCACGCTCGCCCAAGCTGGTGATCGAAAAAAGTACCGTTCCGGCCCGCACCGGCCTTGGGCTGCGCCGCGCCCTGACGGCTTACTCCCGCCGCAACAATGTAACGTTTCGTGTCGTCTCGAATCCTGAATTCCTTCGCGAAGGCACCGCTGTTGAAGACTTCCTTCATCCCGACCGAATCGTTGTCGGCGTAGAAGACGAATCCTCCGCCGCGGATCTCCGCGAAATATATCGCCCGATTCTGGAGCGAAAGTTCCACTGCCCCGCACACGATGGCACCTGCCCTCAGGGTCCCGAGCCGCCGTTGTTGGTCACGACTATCAATAGCGCGGAACTTATCAAGCACGCGTCCAATTCATTCTTGGCACTAAAAATCAGCTATGCGAATGTGATTGCCGATCTCTGCGAGAAAATCGGCGCGGACGTTCAAGAAGTCACGCACGCGATGGGGCTCGACCCGCGCATTGGCACGCAGTTTCTGCGCGCCGGCCTGGGTTTCGGCGGCTTCTGTTTCCCTAAGGACCTGCAGGCCTTCGTGCATCTCGCCGAAGCGGTCGGCGTTGACTTCGACATTCTCAAAGCAGCCGAGCGGGTCAACAAACAGCGTGTCGACCGGTTCCTTGAGAAGGTGCACGAGGCTTTGTGGGTTGTGAAAGGCAAGCGCGTTGCGGTTTTAGGACTGGCCTTCAAAGTCAACACCGACGACATACGTTTTTCGCCTGCCCTCCAAGTCGTCAGACGACTGCTCGAGGAAGGCGCCGAGGTGTACGCCACTGACCCTCAAGCCATCTCCCGAGCAGAGGCCGTTCAGCCGCAGGTGATCTTTCACGCGGACCCCTACGAGGTGCTAAGCGACGCCGAAGCGGCGATGGTTTGCACCGACTGGGACGAGTACCGTGCTCTCGACTGGGAACGCGCGGGTAAGCGGATGGCCCGCCGTTTGGTGATCGACGGCCGCAACCTCTACGTCCCGGAGCACATGCGCGAACTAGGTTTCGAGTACTACTCGTTTGGACGAGAGGCCGTGCAGACCAGCCGTCTGAAAGCAAAGGGGTAACATCACCGCAGAATGCCGCTCTGCCAAGGAAAACCGAGATGACTTGGCCTGCAAGGCTCAATTCGTATGCCCAGCCTCAGGAGCCCAAGTTATGAGACGGCATACTGGGATCTGCATGCGTGGCAGCAAGGATTCCGAGAGCAATCTCGATGGATTGTTTCTGGTCCGTGTGGAAAGAGCTGCTGACCAGTGGCATCGGCGGAGGTCTTTTCTAGAGCTGCGATTCATCAAGCGTATTGCTTGCCCGTTGTGGACGATGTCAGCGCCGCCGTTGAGCCCGTCGTCATCACGAAACAAGGGACGCCCGTCGCGAGAGTAGTACCGGTCACGTCAAAGAAAGCCTAAGCGCGAAGTTTGCGTAGGGCGAATTCCGCGTAGTTCGCAAGTGGTACTAGAAAGATTGGACAGCCGTTCCAAGACTGTACTTCTAGACACTGGAACGCGGGCCGTCGGAGGTTGAAATATACGTGAATCTGCAAGGAAGGCCTTCATGCGAACAATAGGTCCGATCTGCGGTCAGTGCAATGATGCGGCTGATGTCGTAACTCCGTTTAACGGCAGCGCCCTCTTGGCAAAGACCGTGACGGGGGAAACGGTAGTCGCTCTCCACAAAAGGTGCGAGGGACTGTGGGCGGATAAGAATAACTGCGAAACGCTCGTACCCCTGAAAAAGATGCGTCGGAGCGGGAACGGCCTGCGACACATCGAAGCTCGCAAGACAGCATAGTTCGACTTCCCGTCTTCTCAGCGAAAAAGGGCAAGGGACAAGGTCGGGTCCGCGAAAGACTTTCTTCCAAGCGGGCATAAGTCCGCGTGCCAGATCGATCCCTGAAACCGCATTTTTCAAATCAATGCTCGACCTCATCCGGCGCACGGTTTGGTTCGACTTCCGGAGCTGGCGCCTTCGAAGCAGCATCAAGTGGAAGGAATAGGGCTCACATTCGAGGAAAGTGGTTTCGAAATCGATGAGGAAGTCAGCGGGCGTACCCTGTTCGTCTTGACAAGACCCGGAGCCACTAGTACAGGTCTCGAGTTTGTTCGAAATCTACCCTTCTTGCCAGTTCTTTTCTGGACGTCCCTTTACTAACCTCATTCTCCCCGCCCGCCCAATCCATTTAGATAGGCGAATAACATGCATATTACCGACGATCTATTCATTGGGATTCAAGGCCCTCGCATCGGCTGCTTTAAGGGGATTAAGGTCGCCCTGGTGCTCGCATGCCTGGGGTCGTTCCTGAATGTATGTTCATCGTTTGGTTACAGTCACCATCACGTGAAATACTCAATATCGATCTCTCCGAGCAGTACCACAGTGCAGGTGGGTCTTTCTCAACAATTCACGGCTACAGTTTCGGGCACCACCAATACGGCAGTGAACTGGCGGGTGAATGGCGTCGCGGGCGGCAATTCCTCGGTGGGAACTATCTCTTCAACGGGTCTGTACACAGCCCCATCGAGCGTGCCAACCAGCCTGGTGACGGTGACAGCGCAAAGCGTCGCGAATTCAACCAGTTCGGCCAGAGCCACGGTTACGATCCTGCCTGTACCTACGCCGGTTTCGCTGTCGATTTCACCGGGCAGTGCTAGCTTGCAGGTTGGCAGCTCGCAACAATTCACGGCTACAGTCTCCGGCACCACCAACACGGCGGCGAACTGGCTGGTGAATGGCATTGCCGGTGGCAATTCCTCGGTGGGAACCATCTCTTTAACGGGTCAGTATACAGCCCCATCGAGCGTGCCAACCAGCCTGGTAACAGTGACAGCGCAAAGCGTCGCGAATCCCCCCAGCTCGGCCAATGCGACGGTCACGATCCTGTCTGCACCAACGCCGGTTTCGGTAGTTATTTCACCGGGCAGTGCGAGTTTGCAGGTTGGCAGGTCTCAACAATTCACGGCTACAGTTTCCGGTACAGCCAATTCGGCCGTGAATTGGCTCGCGGCCGGCATAGCGGGTGGGAATTCTTCGGTGGGCACGATTTCCGCGGGGGGCATGTACACAGCCCCATCAAGCGTGCCGACGAGCCCGGTAACAGTGACAGCGCAGAGTGCCGCGAATCCCCCCAGCTCGGCCAGTGCGACGGTTACGATCCTGCCTGCACCGACGCCGGTTTCGGTGTCGATCTCACCAGGCAGTGCCAGCGTGCAGGTTGGTAGCTCTCAACAATTCGCGGCCACCGTCACCGGCACCCCTAACACGACGGTGAACTGGCTAGTGGGCGGCATAACGGGTGGAAACTCTTCGGTGGGCACGATCTCCTCAACGGGTTTGTACACAGCCCCATCAAGCGCACCCACGAACACGGTAACAGTGACAGCGCAGAGTGCCTTCGCTTCGGCGAGCTCAGCTAGCGCGACGGTTACAATCACCGCAGCTGTGCACTCTGTGGTTCTCTCCTGGACCGCCAGCACCTCCGCCGTGTCGGGCTACAACATTTATCGGGGCACAACCTCGGGCAGTCCCTATACAAGGCTCGATTCCTCTGTGGACTCCACTACAACATATACTGACAGCTCGGTTCAGGCAGGACTCACGTACTATTACGTCGCTACGGCTGTGGATTCAAATGGAGTCGAGAGCACTAACTCAAATGAGGTCTCAGCCACGATCCCGTAATCCGTTTGTTCGCAGGCGATGAGCCAGAAGCAAAGAGAACAGAATGTGCTGGGCCAGTCGTTCGCTTACCGGGAAATCTCCGGCCGATAGCCCAACGTCAGCAACGACCCCGCAATGGTGAGAAACACTGAGAGGCCCACCTGGGCAATTGAAATCGCGCGCCCGCTCACCGAAACGAGAAGGAACTCCAAGAGCACGGATGGCACAAAAACGCCTAGGCCGAGCAGCAGCCAGGCGTCGATTGTCTGCGCCTTCATTTTTCTCGCGGCCAACCCCACGAGGAATCCTGCCGGCACGAAAATCATCGAGTCATATACAACTATATAGCCGTCGAGCTCGGCAGCCTTCAACCGAAGGAACATGTGTGCGAGACTTGCACCGGGCCCCAAACGATAGGGCCGGTGCATCCTATTCCCGTCTACATACAACGAAGCATTCGAACCGTCGTAGGAAATTAGAATATCGCGTGTCTGACGGGCAGCGAAGATATTCGGCACTTGCCAGGCGAGGAAGGACCGTGTCACCGACAGCGGATTGCGAAACCAAAAGACTAGATTCGCTTCTTCCTGCTGCAGAAACATATTCGTGACGCCGTACGGCCGTACGATGGAGATGATGCGTTGGTCAACGCCAATCGTTTGCGCAGGCGCGCAGGTGATTCGTATTGCGAATTGGTTTGTCTTTTTCAACTGGCGCAGGAGATTCGTCATCGGGAGCCTCGAGGCAAACCAAGAGCTACTTTCAAGGTCTCCTATTTTCGAGTCGTTTGGCGCCGGTGCCTCAGTCCTCGAGAAGAGAGGGGGCAGAAAGTTCTTTTGGTCTTGGACTGGCCCCGCGCCAGAGAATTCGTATGAGCCAAGGAAACCGATATCGCCGTTGCCCATTGGCTCACCATTGGTCAATCTCAGCGCGAGTTTCTCCGGTACAGCCCTGTCCCAAAGTTGAAGGAGGAAGACTTGGCCTTTCCAAGGGTATCGCGTGGCGCCGACCATAAGAACAGAATCAGTATCCCAGTTGCTCAGCGCTGTCTTTTGTTGCAGGGGAATGGAAATCGCAAGGCAGAGCCCGACATAGGCGAGAAGAATCGCAGCGGTACGTGGCAGTGAAAGCCAGTCCTCCAATGTTTGTTCCCATTTCGCTAAACGCTGAAGAATGGTTTTGCCATAAAGCGCGAACACAAAGAATCCGACGATCGAACCGGTGGAATTAGTGAGGACGTCTTCCCATCCGGCATTCCGCTCTGGTATATAGAATTGAAGGAACTCAATCGTGTAGGAACAGAGTGCGCCCCCCGCGAGTGCCAGAACAAAGGTTGCCCCCCAGGACCTGTTGTGTTGGCGAAACCGAGTGGCGAGCCCAAAACCAAATGGAACGAACAGAAGAATGTTTAAAAAGACATCGCGGGCGCCGGCTGTCTTCGAAGGTGGCCCAAGAAGAAGCGGAAACGAATTTCCGAGCAACCGGCCACCGAAATCGAATCGGAAAGGGTAGAGAGTTAAGAAAATAATGCCCATCACCGAGACGATCAGAATTCGGTTGGTCCAATACGAGGCCGTCGGATGCGAATGGGACGCCTTATTTTCCATGGCGTACAACTTTCAGGTCCTTATTGCCCGCCACATTTAGCATTCGCACGGCTACACCAACCTGACCTGCCTCACACACGGATCTTCGTCGCATGAAATACGCGATTAACATCATCAGCAGTACTGCTTTACTCCTGCTGATGTTTCCTTTGCTTGCGACCATTGCTGTCATTGTCACGCCGACTTCTAAAGGACCGCCATGTCCGCACGCGCGCTGAGAAGGGCTATCGCTACGGGATCACCACCGAGCGGCGTCTGTGGGAAGAGGTGCGCGGCGACCTTAGCCCCTTGGTTCACGCTGCCAGTCCGACGTGTTTCGATGTGTCGAGGAGATCGTGCGGCAGTGTCAGCGAGGCGGGCTTGTCGAAGGGCAGATGCTGGCGGATAAAACGCGGGGTTGGCGCAACACCAGTCAGCAGAGCTGAGTGCGGCAGGAGGAACTAGTTAAGGCAACTCCCACGACAGGTAATACGAGTCCACAGGAGTGCAGTGCCCGCCCAGCCTGGGCCCCGCATAGAAAGGCATAAAACCCGGTCGGCTTGGTTGCCGCGCTGTCGCTCCGGTGAAAACGCCAGATAGAAGTCGGTTGCCGTTCCGATCCCGCTCGATGAGAGGCGCGAACCGGATCCGAGTCCTGACCAGCGGTTCGAGCGAAGTCTGCGTCATGCGAGCCACCTGTTTTTGGGCTTCGTCCGGCCGTTTCGCTTCGACTGCGACGGCGTCGTCGGCCTGTTGTTGTTGGAGGCTTGCCGACACGCTTTCGACAGCGGAGGACGGTGGTGTCTGGCGCCCGTCGAACTCGCCCGCATGGTTCTTGAGATTGGTTTCGATCTCCCGGCAGACCGCCTCAGAACGGGAAATCGCGCCTTTCGCAGCAAGCCGAACTGAGCGCACAGCCATGAATTCGGAGGGCATGTCCAGACTGTCCTTAGTCGCAGTTGTTTTCGGTTCTGCTGCAGAGTCCCGAGGCTCTTCGGCAGCTTCGCCGCGGGCCAGGGTAGGGGACTCCTGCGCGTCGATGGGCAAAACTTCCATGCTCGTCAGCAGGTCTTTCGCCCCTACGCTAAAGGCTTTATATCGCTGGTGTAGCTGCTAATAGACATCTCGGACACGTTCTCATGACCTGCTGCTCCCGTTGGTTCACTTCTTGCCGCCGTAATGTGAGTAATATTGGTAGTAACCGCGGTCGAATTTCTCCAGTCCATTCAGGACTACACCCAGCACGTGATTTCCCTCGAGGACACGAATTGCCTCGGCAATCGCGCTTTGCTGCGTGCGTCCGGCCCGAGCGACAATCATGCTCGCGTCTGCGTAGCGTTTCAGGGAGAGCGCATCGACAACCGGAAGAGCGGGGGGCGCGTCGATGATGATCCAATCGAAAGAAGCCACGAGCTTGGCGGTCACTTCGGAAAACCATTCAGAGGTCAATAGCTCGGCCGGGTTGTCCACAGCCTCGCCAGCCGGCAGCAAATAGAAACCGAGCGGCTCAATCCGCCTTATCACTGACGCTAAGCCGGCGTCACTTCGCGCGCATTGCGTCAAACCGGAAGGTAGTTTCAAACCCAGTTCGCGCGTGAGTGATGGGGATCGCAGATCGCACTCAAGGAGAAGGACGTATTGATTCTTCTTCTCTGCGAGGGCGGCTGCCAGGTTCAGTGAGACGGTCGATTTCCCCTCTCCGGCTCCTGGGCTAGTTATCAGAAGGGTCTTCACGTTTGCCTCGGCGCGCACGGCTTGCAACCGAAGACGCATCAATCGGTATCTCTCAGCGCCAGGGCCATTCGGCTCCAAGTGGAAGACCAGACGCGATTCCGGGCCCAATTGGATCCTGGCTGTCAAAAGCGATGCGAGCTCGAAGCTCTTTTCAAGGGCATCAACGAACGCCACTGGGGAAAGTGGCCCACAGGGGACGGCCCGAGCCCCTGTCTTCCGCAGTGCATCGAAGACGCGGCTCACGACCCCACCTCTGACTTCGATTGTACGCTCACGTTGGGATACCTTCTGTTTGAGACCGGTCCACTGGAATCTTGCCTAATTCGGGTTCGACGATCGAAGGCGACGTATTACGAGAAGCCTGAGACGTATCTTGGGTTTCGTCGACTCGGCGGCGTCTTTCAATGCGTAGATCCTTGCAAGCATCTGTGACTAGTCCTGGCGTGACGATACATGTTTCAGCCCCGCATGAGTGAATCAAGGCGTTTTCGCAGATTGTGTTAATCAGGCGTGGGTAGCCCTGCGAGTATTCGTAAATTTCGGCGATCGCTGCGGGCTGAAAGATTGGTGCTTGTCCGTTGGCACCGGCGCGAGCCAGGCGCCAGTTAATATATTCGCCGGTCTGTTCGAGACTCAGAGTTTGCAATTGACAGCGGAGCGCGATCCTCTGTTTGAGTTGGCGCAAGCAGGGCGAGTCGAGACGGTTGTCGAGCTCCGGCTGGCCAACCAATGCGATTTGCAGAAGTTTGCTTCGCTGATTCTCGAGATTGCCCAGCAGGCGGATTTCTTCCAAGACTTCGAGGCTCAAGAGATGCGCTTCGTCTACGATCAGCACAGTGGTTTGGTCGATTTTCTGGCGCTGGGTCAAATAGGCATAAAGCCGAAAAAGTATCTCGTTCTTTCCGTTGGTGGAAACGCGAAGGTTCAAATCGGCCATGGTGTAGCGAAGAAATTCTTCGGGCGAAAGCAACGGGTTGAAGACGTAAACGTACTGGACGCAAAGCTTGTCCAGTTGGTCGGTTAGGCAGCGCAAGACGAGAGTCTTGCCGGTGCCGACTTGGCCAGTCAGGACCATAAAACCTTTGCGCGAGCGGATACCGTAGTAAAGGCTGGCGAGGGCCTCGACATGACTGGGCGTTTCGTACACGAAATACGGATCCGGGCTGACCTCGAAAGGATTCTGCTTCAAATGAAAGAAGGCCTTATACATCCCCTATCCTCGCCGATAGACGTAATATTCCGTCGCGATCACGGCTAGCACCATCATTGCGCCGGCGCACCACTGCAGCACTGATTTTACAGAATGCATTCTCCGTTCGCGCGCGCTGACAAAGAGCGGAACCCCCATCACGATCCGGTGGTTGAAGCGCACACGCAACTCCTCCTCCGAGCGCAGTGAAGTGTCACGAACTTCCATGAAGAAAGCGAGACCGACGCCTAGAGCAATTCCCCCCGCGATGCCGCCCAAAGCAATCTTGAGACGGTCCGGTGTAAACGGCTTGGTCGGGAGATTTGGCGGATCGATCAGGCGAAACTGCTGGCCTTGCTGATTCTTCTGGAGATCGGTCGCAAGCGCCGACTGGGTTCTCTTGGCGTAAAGGTCATCGTAATTCTTCTTGGCCAGCTCGTACTGACCGAGGAGATCGGTCAACTGTTGCTCGCGGACCGGAGTGAGATTCAGACGATGTTGGTATTGGGAGATTTGCTCCTGCAACTGTTTGATCTGCTTCGTGTCGTCGGCCATTTCCAACTCGTTTGCCTGCAACTGGCTATTCAGCTGGGCCACGCTGGTATCGATTGTTGCGGAGCTGGAGGAAGCAGACGAAGAAGAAGCATCCGAGGCTTGAACAGCCGTCTTGGCCTTTTGGAGCCGCGCAAGCAAAGCCTGTGCCTCAGCGATCTCGCGATCGACCTTTTTCACATCCGGATATTGCGGCGAGAAGGTGCTGAGGAGCGCAGCACGTTCGCTCTGCAGGCGGTTTAGTTCGGCCCGTGCCGTCTCGATGGGATTGGCACTGAGCGCGGTCGGAGAAACAGGCCCAGCAGCGACGGTAAGATTCTGATATTGCGCCAACAACGACTGCAAATAAGCACGCTGCTCGCTGGCCCGGGCCAATGCGGCACTCGTATTCTGCAGCTGGCCCTGCAGGCCGTCTAGAATTTGAAGATTGCCCGACTGCTGCTCAGGCAGTTCGCCGAGATTCGCCATCTTAAAATCGCGAAGCCGTTTCTCTTTCACATTGAGATCGGTCTGCGCCGTAGCGAGCTGATTCTCGAGGAAGCTCGTCGTCGTGACGTCGCGCTGCTCCTGTGACCTCAAGTCTTCGTTGATGAACAGAAATGTGAGGCTGCTAGTAACCTGCTGGACGACTGCGGGGTTGGCGCCGATGTAGGTGATCTTGAAGGCTTCGGCGGCTTTTTGCCCTTGCTCTTGTCCCTCAAGCGACTCAATGGTGATATCCGTTTGCATGAGTTCAACCAGCTGCTCGGAGCTGAGACGTTTCCTTTGCTCGGGATACAAACCGAAGTCGGAGATGATTTTGAGTAGCCGCGGGCGGGAAAGCACATCGTGCCTCATTGCCTGGAGCCCCTGATCTAGGTTGGTCGTGCTGTTTGGGATGACATAGCGTTCGGGAATCTGTTGCTGTTGGACCAGGATAGTGGCTTCAGATTTGTAGCGATTCGGAATTAAGAAGGACCCGAGCGCAATTCCGATGGCAACTACACAAGCAGCGATCGAGAACCACCAGCGGCGACGCATGGTAACCGAGAGGATGTGATCCAGATTTTCGGACAGTTCAGGAGTGTTATTCGGCAAAGGAATTCACCTCCGCCCCGGCAACGTGCCGAAGGAATAGCGGTATTCGATCAAGACGCGATGGTGAGTGAACAAGGGAGCGAGAGAGGAAGAGATCGGCACTTGATGAGGAGAGTCGAAACGAGAGTAATCGACGACCAGCGCGATGCGGCTATGCGGGGTGAAGTTGAAGGCGGCGCCATTAAACGCGCCCCAGGTGTTGGGCACAGCCACGGGCAGCTTGCCGAGTGATTCGTTCTCGGAGTAAAAACCCCCGACGTAAGCCGACAGACGCTTGTTAAGGCGCCGCGAAAAGCGCAATTCACCCAGGTCCTGAACCACTGCACCCGAAATTCCCGCACCGTCGGCGACGCGGCGGGAAGCCATCAACTGAAAAGAATTATGGTCGGTGACAAGCATGGAAAGCGTGGCCCCGGCCGAGTAGCTGAGGAGATCTTGTTTTACTCCGGTGGGCGTCAAAGACGGGCCGGCGGCGCTAGCAGAATTCGCGCTCAGAAGAGAGTATTGAGGCCCGCCGAAAAGAGCGATTTGCGCGCCAGCCTTCCATTGGTAACTGTAAGACAGTAGCAGAGAATGGATCGGGACTTGCTCTTCGGGGTTGGTCACATTCAAGGATTGATCCGAATAAACGAGACCGATGGTTTGGCCCCGGCGCACCATTTTCGAGTAGCTTGTCAGGAAGGCGTGGCTATTGGTATTTGGCAAACCGGGGTTGCTTTCGCGGTTGCCGAAGTAGTTGCCGCCTAAAGTCAGCCATGCGTAATGACCCACCTGGTATTGAAGTGTGGCCGAGCCTTCAAAGGCCGTGGCCGGCGACTCTGGGCCGATGAAGGCACTATTGGGGGAGACTATAGCCGGGCCGCTGATAGGTTGCGCTTCGGGGGAACTCTGGCTGGCAAAGGGGTCACTCGTATGAAGGTAGCTCCCCTTGAGATCTAGAGTCAACCGACGAGACACCTGCCACGAATCGGTGATGGAGACACTTTCGTTGACAGTACTGGAGAGCGAAGAATTGTAAAACCGCAGCACGGTAGGCTGAAAATTCAGCGACCAGGAATTGTGCTCCCGCGCCTGAACAAATTCGACCGCTGCATCGAACTGCGTGAAGTAACCGCCTCCGGAGGTGCCGATGACATTGTCGTCGTAGCCCTCGCCCAGGCCAAAATCAAGCTGCCACCCGACGCCGGGCCGGAAGGCTGGTTTCGTCGTCGACCCCGGCGGCTCGGTCTGCGCAAGGGCAGGCCGGCCGATACCCGCGAAGAGCGCGAGTAGGGCCAAGCCCGCAAATGGAATTCGCAAACGCAAAATTATTTCACGCGAACATCAAGGGACGACGATGACGTCGCCGTTCTTGAGCTCGATGGCGTTGTCTTTCTTGGATTTTTTCTTCAACCAGTTTTTGTAGCTGAAACGAATTCGTTCTGTTTGATTGTCGGCCGTATGACGAACGACCAGGATGTTGCCTGTCTTGGCCCAGTCAAGAAAGCCGCCAGCAGCGGCCAAGGCTTCGACAACCGTGGACCGCACAGTGAGAGGATAGGAACCGGGATGAGCCACCTGGCCCATCACGAAGTACTTTTGACTATTGATTTGTTCAACGATTACCGTGACATCGGGATCTGGGATATAGGGTTTCAGGCGATCCACGACGAGGTCGTGTAGCTCGCTCGTGGTTTTTCCGGCGGCCTCGATGTCTCCGATCAACGGAAGCGAAATCTTGCCGTCGGGACGCACGGGCACCGAACGGCTCAGCTCCGGGACCTTCCAAACGGTGACGGCGGCAACGTCACTGATGCCGATGCGGTAGTCGGCCGGAATCGCTGGGGACGGCCCGGGTATCTGGCGATTGGCAGGGTCCGTCGAGGTTGCCCGCTCCAATGCTTGTGCGCGGCCGTTCTGCTGGGTACAATCGGCAGACGGCAAACTCAGAAGCATCAGAGCAATTGCTCCCGTTCCCCCGCGGTTTTTCATCGGGCTGACTCCTGTCTTTTCATTGACAGGTGAAGTGGAACCAAAATTTTCCCGGTAAGCGATCGCTTGGCATGGGTTGGCGCCATCGGCCATCGGCTACGCCGATGCGTCTGTGACGTTTTTTGGACAGCTTGCCGAATTTCTTGCATAACCCTGGATCGTCCGAAAAGCACGTGTTCTGGGATCGACTGTGGCTCTAGTACGTCCATCCCGCTTAGTCCGGGTTCGTTTTCGACTCGATCGAACATGACAGTTCCACAACTTTGGGCAACTCTGTGAACCGAGCACTTGCACAACCAAAAGCAAGAAGAAAAGGCAGACGAAAGATCGAGGGATTGTGCCGTCCAAGTCCATGTATTGTCTAAAGTTATGAAGTGGATGCTGCTCCAAGATGTTAGCGTGTATTGCAGCCTAGCCGGGTATTGGGGACGCAACAACATAAAATCGAAAAGAGTTTTTACACTTTTGCTAGGGCGGTACCTAGCTGCCAAGCGGTTCTACCGATAATTTGTCCCTTCTGCTTCCTCTGTCGCTGAAAACACAAAAGTAGGCTCGATTCGCAGAAAACTGAACTCCAGTCGGCCGAGGAGCAAGCGATCTTGATTGGCTTAACGAGCTTGTGGACTAACTGACTACCGATGGAGCCTAATCTCGATCACCGGCGGGGTCCCCCTATGCAACTAACGGGCTAGACAAGGGTTATATTCCTCAAGAGCTTACGCCTGCAGCGGCCGAGCACTGGGCGAGTTGCTTTCGCAAAAGTGAAAAAGACTCGGCCTGAGCCCGTTCCTGACGGAGACCGGCTTAACCGGCCATGAATTTGGTAATATAGAGCGAAAATCCGGGCATGTAGCTTCCTCGTACTGCTCTGGTTTACTCCTCAGGTCTCCGCATGCGCCACCTCATGCTTGCTTGGCCAGCGGTGCTTGTGCGATGCATACAACGGTTCAATAGAATGAGCGGAGGCAACTATCGGACTACAATCCGAATAAGAACAATCCCTGACCTGCCGACACCAAGATGACTTGGCGCCCGTCCAAAGTGAATGAGATCGGCGCTGCATAGGTGTCCCCTCCCAAGAAAACGCGCCACAACTCGCGTCCAGTCGCCGAATCTATTGCAAAAGCGAACCCTCCCGATGCCCCGAATACGAGGCGCCCACCTGTCGCCAAGAGCCCACTATAACCATTGGATTCCTTCCAAGTTGGCGAGAAATGCTCCCATTTCTTCGCTCCGGTTGCGACATCTAACGCCCGCACGACCGGCTCCAGCGGTTGATCAGCGGCCCCAGCGGCGCCGGAGCTGCCCGGGTAGAATCCAAGTTCCCCACGCCTAGGGTTCGGGGACTTCGTGAATACAGAAGCCCCTTCAGTGGCCGGGACGAAGACCAACCCGCTTTTGTCGTCAAACGCCGCATTTTGCCAGTTAATGCCGCCCCCGACCCCGGGTCTCGTCAGTCGGCCCGAGGATGTAACCTTGGCGTCTGACGAGAGGATCGGACGCCCTGCCGAATCGAGACCTTTCGCCCAGTTCTGTTCGACGAAAGGCACACCCACGAGGAATTCACCGGTTGTTCGGTCGAGTACATAGTAGAACCCATTTCTGTTTGCAACGCAGATCACTTGACGTAAGACGCCCTTGATCAGGATGTCCGCCAGGATAGGAGTCTGGGTTGCATCCCAGTCGTGTTCATCGTGAGGAGTGAATTGGAAATACCATGCGAGCTTCCCCGAGCTGGCATGCAAGGCGATCACGCTGTCGGTGAACAGGTTGTCGCCTGGACGGACGTCCCCGTTGAAACCTGGGGCCGGATTGCCTACGCCCCAATAAAGGAGGTCCAGCGACGGGTCGTAACTCCCCGTGACCCAGGTTGGGCCGCCACCGGTTCGCCACGCATCATTTTTCCACGTGTCGTGTCCGAATTCGCCCGGACCGGGGATCGTGTTGAACTTCCATTGTTGTCGGCCAGTTTCTGCGTCGTAGGCCGCCAAGAAACCGCGAATCCCGTACTCGCCACCAGAAACGCCAACGACGACCGACCCGTTTACGATGAGCGGCGCTCCTGTCATCGTGTAACCGTCAGACGGGTTGACCACCGCGGTTTGCCAAATCACGCTCCCGTTCGTTGCATTGATGGCGACGAGAACACCGTCGAGACTGCCCAAGAACAACACGTTTCCCAGAACGCCAAGACCTCTGTTCGTCGCGCTGGTGTCGATTGGTAGCTTATCGGGGAGACTTCGCCTGTACCACCATCTTACTTCTCCGGACCTAACATCCAAGGCAACGACATCGGAAGGCGGCTCCGTCGTGAAAACGAATCCGCCAACGACGATCGGTGTTGATTCAATCTTTGACCCGGATGTGCCGAATTGGCGAATCCATCGAACTCGCAGTCGTGAAACATTCTCAGGGGTGATCTCGGTCAACGGCGTATAACGTCGTCCATCGAGAGAACCTGAGTAGGTCAACCACTGATCCGTCCTGCTTCCAGCAGTGCGAATCTGTTCACTGCTCACGCGGATGCCTCTAGGGGCCAATTGTTCCGTGTATCGGCTGGAAGAAGCAAGCTGCAGAGTCCCTCAGATAGCCGATGACCTGCCATCGTTCCTGGGGGGACATTGCGACGGCAGCCATACCTGTCTGAGGAATACCGTCTCTCACAACTTTGTACATAGCGAGGTCACTATCACCATGGCTGAGTCCCGAACGATTCAGCGGCGGGGCCAGCCCCCCCGTTCCTTCGTTGCCATGGCAGACCGCACAGCGTTCGCGGAAGATCCGTCCGCCGCTCTGATAATCATCACGCGTCACGTACGGATTCACGACCGCACCTTCCAGGCTAATTCCCAGATTAACAAAGTTTTCCAGGCCGAAACCACCGCGAACGCGTGCCATGAACCAAAGCTCACGCCATGACAAGTCAGGTACGTCGCCTTCCGCTTTGCGCGCAAACAGATGCGCGCGCCATGAGACCGCCTTCCATGTGCTTCCGTTTGGTATGGAATACAGTGACTTGAGTGATTCCAACTTGAAGGTTGCCGCTAGCATCACTCCAATTACAAGAACGACAGCGACGGCATTAACGCCTCTAAGGCGCTTGCGCGGCTCTTTCGCCCTCAATCGATAATGGTTCGCGAGCATGAGTAACACTGCAAAGACTATGGTCGCCGCCAAGCTGAGAAAAGATATTATGACTCAGCATATACCAAGCTGTGTACAATCCGTAATGTATCCGTCTTCGGGTGACTTTAATACCCCTGGTTCTTTCTTGATTTCCGCAGATAGATCCGGACCTACTGCCGCCGCACTCAAGCACATATAGAAACCTGCCGAAGCCAAATTCTTCCGTGACGACAGCCTTATTCTTGGCGCGATATACGCTGGCGGTAAATGCGGCCACAAAGGAGAGTCTGGCCTGCACCTGGGGTCGACCTAATGAGCGATTTCATTCCCTGAGCGTCATCGTACTTACACCAGTAGTTGCGGATCTCATTTTCTCGATTTGAGTATGCCGGGTCTATAGCGGCTTCAGGCCAGGCATATAGACTTACTTAGCCATGAGTTACGTCTGAGCTTGGCCCGTTTCCCAGCCTGTATGGCGAATGGGTTGGGATGAGTGGATCATCCATTTTTACGTTCAGTGGAAATACTCGGATCTCCGGAGCCGCATTCCGGGGTGGTAACAATGAATCAGAGACTGCCTTCTAGAATTGCCAGTATAGGAATTCGCTTTGGCCGCCCAGATAAAGAATCCCGATAGCCGCGATAATCGATACGACCGACGGCCCACGCCAGCGATGGTGTCCATAGAAGGTGGGTTTTAGCAGTCGCGCCGTCGTGTGGACTCGGTTTCCAACCAAGCGCTGGCTCGTACCGGCTCAGTATTTGTAGAGTGTTCGGGCACACCAAGGCAATGAATGCCGGGACGACGATCCAGAATGCCACTCTCTTAAGACCAAGGGCGAGGTCATCTCTCAAAGCAGACAGCCCGATGCCATGCAGACCGAGCATTCCCTGAAGCAGATCGGTCGCCGTTTTCAGGTTCGACGAACGGAAAATAACCATCGATGCGGCGACGCACGCGAAGGTGATGATGAAGCCAGCAGGTTGCATGAATCGCTCATAGCGTGATTTATCACGCCACAGCTTAGGCGCCAGTAGTCGCCACGCATGATTTACTGTCAGAAATAGGCCGTGGAGCACGCCCCATACGATGAACGTGTAGCCGGCGCCGTGCCAGATTCCCGACACGAGCATCGTCAACAAAGTGGGGAACATCAATAGCTCGATGAATGCCCCAGGGCCCTTGTTCCGCCCGGCGAAACCTGGCCGGCCCCTGGCCGCACGGCGGCGCGTCAACCAGAGTGCTAACGGATTGTAAATATACGCCGTCAGGAAGCGCGTCAACGTCATGTGCCATCGCAGCCAAAAGTCGATGATGCTCGAAGCCCGAAGAGGCGAGTTGAAGTTTGGCGGTAGCCGGACTCCGAACAACCGGGCGATGCCGAGTGCCATGTCGGTGTACCCCGAAAAGTCAAAATAGATCTGCAGCGTGAAGCCGACCGCCGCAATCCAGGCCGACAACAAGGCGATGCTGCTGCCCGAGGTGGCCTGCTCATAGATGGGCGTCACAAATGGCGCGATGCTATCGGCAAGAAACACCTTCTTGAACAACCCGAACGCGAACAACGTCAAACCAACGGACACGTTGTCCTTATCGAAACGGCAGGACACGCCGTGGAATTGCGGCATCATTTCACGATAGTGCACAATCGGACCGGCGATGAGCTGCGGAAAGAAGAGCACGAACAAGCAATAGTCCTGCAGCGTGAATGACTCAATTCGACCTGCGTGAACGTCGATTAAGAAGGCGATCTTCTGAAACGTAATGAACGATATTCCAAGCGGCAAGATGATCCGCGCCAGAACCATCTGCGTGCCGAACGCATCGTTGATGGCGCCTACGAGAAAATTCGAGTACTTGAAGTAGCCGAGAAACGCCACGTTGAACGCGATGCCCACCAGGAGAACAGCCTGGGCAGCACCGCGACTCCCCTGCTTGCCCAGGCGCTGCAGCAGGCGCGCCAGCGCGAAGTTGATCAGCACCGACGGCGCGATAATCAGCACATTCAACGGCCTCCACCAGCCGTAGAAGAATAGGGATGCGGCGATTACCCAACGCAGCGCCCACGCACGAGAAGCCCTGCCAAGCGCAAAAAACACAGCCACAACTACCGGCAGGAAGGCAAAAATGAATTCATAAGAGTTGAAGAGCATTCGCTACGTCGCTCCTTTATCTTGTTATCTTAGTTACTGCTACCGCGTGGGCAAAATCGCGCTAATCCTTCGCACAATCGCGCCGACGTTTTGAAACGACTCGACCTCAGCCACCCTAAACTTCACGCCAAATTCGATCTCGACTGCAACAATGAAGTTTACGTAGGCGAAAGAATCCCAATTGGCCACTTCATCACGCTTGGTCTCCATTGTCAGCACGATGGAATCGTCCGACAAAAGGTCGCGGAGAATCTGCGTCAACCGCGTTCAGAATGTCTTGATCCGTCATGCTACTCCGACCTCCTGGCAATATGGGTAGAGTGAGGCACATAGTCGGACAACTGCAAGAACCACCGCGTCGCGCCGTCATGGGGCGAGGCTTCTTGCGCGAGCGTGAAGCCGAGGGTCGAGTACAACTCGCTGACGACACCGTTTTTCGAGGTTGGTATGTAGTCGGCGCGAAACGCCCGTACACCCATCCGACGCGCAGTCTCCACAGCGATATTCATCGCTTCCAGCTCCAGTTGCCGGCCGAACACCCGGCAGCTCATGACCCAGGTATCGATCTCGATCAAATCGGGCGTCTGCGGGTCCGGACGCAGAATCATCGCGCTGACAAGACCGTTGTCGCCGAACCTGTCGACGAGGCGGAATTGCAGCGTGAGACATCGATCGGTGGCGACGAACCTCGCCACATCTTCAAGGGAATGCCGTCGGGTCGTCGGATTAAACTGATTTGTTTTCCCGATCAACTGTGCGACACGCGCCAGATCGACGGTTTGGAAGGGTCCGAAGGTCACCGACATCTCGAGTCCGCGCAGAAAGTCGTCCATGCTCTGCGACGACTCGAGAAAGGCCTCTCGCGAAGCGTTGGCCGAGTATTGCTCCCCGCGCCGAGAGTCGTCGGCGGTGAAGGCGACAGACTCGAAGTAGCCCGCGTCCGCCAGGCACCGGACGTATTGGGCTGCGTCGGCGGGCAGTTCGGGGACAGCTACCATGGGGAGGCTCTGCCGAATGCGCGCTCGCTCCGCGGGATTATCGTCGACAAAGACCAAACTCTCGATTCCGATGTTCAACTGCTCGGCAATTCGCCTCAGGTTGGCCGCCTTGTCTTCCCAGTTCGCGACGAAGGCCGCGATATCGGTCCGCCTCAGGAGCATCTCTGGATGGTCGCGGAACACCGCCTCCGCTACCGCAGGGTCATTCTTCGAGCAGATGGCCAGAATCACGCCACGCTCTCTCAATTGCTTGGCGTAACGCTGCAGCGCAAGGTGCGCTTCACCGGTCCCGGTGCCCTCCCCCAGGATGATCCCTTCCGGCCCGTCGTCACCGATCACGCCACCCCAAAGAGTGTTGTCGAGATCGAGGACGAGACATTTTTTTGACAATCCACGCTGGGCGGCGATGACTCTGGCGAGCAACTCTCCGTACACGGGCGCAGCCTGTGGCGCGATTTCCAGCTTCCCTTGTAACCAGCGCGTCACATCGAACCACGCATCCAATCCATCACGTTCACTGGCTCGTGCTATATCCAGAAGCAGAACGCCATCTTCGGCGGCTGCTTGTGACAACCGTTCGTTTAGATGGGCGATCAGCTGCGCCGGCGCGCCCGCAACAAGACGGTCATAACTGCCAAACAGCGGATCGGCGATATTCAAGAAAGTCTGTTGGATCACGGTTGCGTGGAATGTCTCTCGCGCTTTTCGCCAGAGCATACGCAACTCATCGATCGACCGGCCGATCGCCGCATCCGCCTCGGCTGGCGTCGCCGTCAGTGGCACGGCCGCAATCGCCTCGCGCGCGGTGAGCGACAGCAAGACGATCTGGGGGCGTAGCCGATGGAGGGGCGACTCCGCGTCGAGCAGTTGTTGCCGGTATTGCCCGTATGGTCCGATGTGGACATCGATGAGCAACCGTCGGCGCAAACCAGAGACTCGGATAGCTGGCACCAGATGGTCGACCGTCGCGGAAGCGAGAATCGCCAGCCGAACAGATGAGAATCCCTGGGGTGATTCCGCACAAGCTGGACCAAGGGCGCGATCGAGCTGGATCGTTTCGAGAAAGCCGAGCCGGTGCTGGGCAAGTGCAGCAAGCTTCTCTAGGCGATCCGCCGATGCTTCCAGCGCTAGGCGAAGACAACCTCGGAAGTCCTGGGCGGCAGGCAGCCAATCCATCATAGTCGTTAGTGGTTCGCGACCGTAGTGCCTGACATTGCGACATGCGATTCCGGCTATGTCGCTGAGACACTTCCGAATCTGCGGGCCGGCCTCCTCCAGAAATGCGGCGGACCAACGCTGCGCGCTTTCCGGGTCGAGGTGGTAGCCATCGAATGTGATCAACCCGGGCAGCCTTGGCGCCACCAGGTTCAAGCCGAGCGCAGCGGCAATGGCCTTGGCGGTCCCGATACCGGTTTTCACCGTCGGGACGATTGTTAATATCGTGCATGCGCGGTCGGCGGAAAGGCTAGGCAGAAACTCATTTCCCAACGCAGTATATGACGCGAGCATATTCTGGTCGATATTCTCATCATAGGATACCGGCTCGCTCGTGAACCGGCCACCGGTCACGACCCAAGCACCCGCGGATCGCGACCGAAAGATGGCCTCATCATGTCCACAAACGGCCTTAAAGGTCGTGCAAATCGCTTTGTGGATTCTTTGCCACTGGCGCTTCTGCTCATACCGAGTCCTCGCCGACTCATCCCGCATGACGGTTTTGCCAGGTCCAGTCTCGGATCGCTCAAAGAACGAGTCGATATTGATCACATAAACCTTCGCCTTTGGGCGCAGCTTGCTGCAGAAGCGGCGCTTCAAACGTATAGTTCTCGAAGTGCGAAAAACCCAGCAAGTAGTAGCTCTCAGAGAGCGACGAGAACCAGTCAGCCGTCGCCTTACTAGAGAACGCGAACTGCGTACGGCTATTCCCGAGAAAAAGCACCTGAGCGTTCGCGGCGGCGGCGCTTGCCGCCGGCTCGAGGCCAAACCAGATAGCGCCGTGGTCGTAGTCACCGTAACTCGTCGCGCCGCAGTAGCCGAGGTACCCGTCGGAATCGTATCCAGAAGCTTGGCAACTGAAGATGCCGTATTTTCTGAGGCTGTACGGGCCAGCACCGAGAGCCACTGCGAGAAGGAGCAATATGTACAAACCTGGTCTGGCCGCAAGCACGAAGGGTTCTAGGACCTCGCCCCGGTACGTCGGTCGGATCAATCTGAGAAGGTTTAGTGGGTACCATAGTTTGCAAATCGCGCTCCAACTGTACGAAGAGGAAAAACACTTTCCCTTGGAGCCTTGCCAGATTCTGGCCTGTTACATTGCTACCGCTTGGAGCGAGAATCTCGCGCCTGGAACCAGGCGATCGTGCTGCGCAACCCTGTCTCTAAGGAGGTTCTTGGCTGCCAGCCGAGTTGGTCGTATGTACGTCGAACATCTGCGACCCGCACCTGCTCCATCTGCCGATCCGGAAGCGCTCCGAACCCCAGACGAAGTTCAGTACCCATCAGGCGTGCAATTAGTAAGGCAACGGCACGCAACTCGGTCAGACAGCCCGAGCCCAGGTCAACCGTCCCACCCAAGACATCGTCTGACCGGGCGCAGGCAAGCAGCCCCTCGATCACATCATCGATGTAGATCCAATCGACTTTTCGCTCTCCGCCGGTCAACTTCGGCGGCTCGCCCGAGAGCAGTGAGGAGATAACGTAAGGTACAAAGCGCGTGTATGGTTGCTCTCCAGGTCCGTAAACCATGAAGATCCGAGTGTTTACGGCTGGTGTGCGGTACAAGGTGTCAAACATACGAGCGTAGGCGCGCACCGCCCACTTTGAGGCAGCATAGGGCGAACTGCATATCTCCGAACCTCCTTCGGCCGGCTCTTCCAGCGAGCCCGCCAAGACGATTCGTCCGCAGCCCAATTCAGTAAGCGCGAGCAATAGGCTTACAGTCGCGTGAAGGTTGTGTTCGAGAGTCGGTAGCACGGCTTCGATGCCGCGCCCTCCGGTGACGCAACCAGCCAAGTGGAACACGACTTCCGGCTGTACGGCGGCTAGCAAACTGCGAGTTGCTTCTGTGTCCCGAAAGTCGGCACGCCACCATCGAATCTCGCCGCGCTGGTCGACTTGCGCTTTCCGCGAGACCGCATGGATCTCCGCACCTTCTCTGCGCAGGCGGTGGCACAAGTGCGCGCCTATGTGGCCAGTTGCACCTGTGACTAAAACTCTTTGCATCTCGACGGTATATACTTTAAAATATAAGATTCCTATAATATACACAACATATAGAGAATGCCGCGCGCTGCAGGTGGCAGACGAAAGCCCGAAATCTCGGAACAGGCTTAAGGCAACAGTGAACGCTGTGACCATACTCACCAATCCGTAGTCGTTCGGTCCCGAGGAGCCGGGCCAATATCATAAGTGAGCCGAAGCGAAGGGCGAAATTCGCACGTGGGGCGCAGAGTCTGGCGATACCGCCCTGAATCGTCTTCTGTTTCAAATCCTTCATGTGTTCACGCACTGCCCCAGGGAGATGCCAACTGCCTATGCTCGCGGTCGCGTTTTGCGTTGCCTCGGTCCATTCACAGCACCAGCTTGCGGCAGTAGAAAGCCTCGGCGTAACCGCTTGGAGCATTGCATTCCATTCCGCGCAAGCGCAGGAGCGAGAGGAACGTACTCTCTTCAAACCAACGCTTGGTGCGCTGGGACCGGAAAGCCTCCATTAGGTGATGAACCTTTCTCTGGCACACCTCAGCCTCAAGCGGCACGAATACGCTGGGTTGTCCCATGTCCCCATCATATTTCGGAATCTCATACTCCAGAATCAGATGGTCCCGAAACGTATTCCAGGTCAACTCCGCGATCAGCCGGTGATCTTGGTGCGCGTCGTTGCGGTAGGGAGTGAGAACGAGGTCGGGGAAGATCGCCTGTTTCAGCTCTTCGAAAACCGCTTTCACATCCGCACCCACGAAGGGCATGAAACCGTCCGGGAAAGCCTTTAGCAGCGGCCCCCTCAGAGCGGTGGGCCCGACGAACAACGTGGCTGCCTGACGCGCCTCAGCCTCCCGGACTCCGCTGGCACTGAACACCACCCAGTGAAACACACTGTTGGGGTACTGCTCGGTCAGTCGGAGAATCGTTCCTCCACACCCAATTTCGATATCGTCGGAATGGGCCCCCAGGCATAGGACAGTTAGCCCTCCAGTCGCCCCTCCCGTCAGGTTCAGGCGGATCATACGCCGGCCGATATCAGCTTCGAGCCGTTCGCGTTTGAAGTCGGTACGTGATTCCAGACTTTCCATGGTGCCGCGCCCTGGTTGAGCTCCTCAAGGCGTTGCTTGTCTTTGAATGTGTCCATACATTGCCAGAAGCCGGCGTACTTGTAGGCCAACAAGGCCCGCTTCTCGAATCAGCCGCTGAAACGGCTCGCGCACCAGTTCCTCGCCGGGCTGAATGTAGCGGAAGATCTCGTTGCGCATCACGAAGAAGCCGCCATTGATCCAAATGTCGCTGTGGGTCGACGCGCAGATGTCGGTAACTATTCCTCCAGAGCCGGCGGTCACAATGTCAAAACTTGCGGTAGGCTGGACCAGCAGCAAAGAAGCGATGACGTTGCTCTGCTGGAACGTCTCCAGCATGGCGGGAAGCGGGACGTCGCTCAGGCCGTCACCGTAGTTCGCTAGAAACATCTCTTCGCCCTGCAGGTAGGTCTCCACCGCTTTCAGCCGCTCGCCAATGTTGGCGTTGGCACCCGTCTCCACGAAGGTGATCGTCCAGTCGTCGATATCGCGGTTCAGAAAATGGATCTTCTTGCCCGCCTTGCGACCAGACAAAATCGTTAGAGACTGATTCGTCGTAGTGCAGAAAGTACTCCTTGATGCAGTTACCCTTGTAGCCTAGGCAGAGGATGAAGTCCTTGTGCCCGAAGTGGGCGTAGTACTTCATCAGGTGCCAGAGAATCGGCCGCGTCCCGATCTGCACCATGGGTTTGGGGACATCATCGGAATAGCCTCTGAGCCGCATGCCGGCTCCTCCACAGAAAAGAACGACTTTCATACTCACCTCCGTCGCTAACTTCCAGTATATGGCCACTTCCGGAATCGGCACCACAAAGCGACCGCCCCACTCTCGGATGAACTGCAATTGCTCCATGATTTCGTCTTTCAGGTTCCAGGGCAGGATCACGACGTAGTCCGGCTTGGTCTCGCGAATTCGGTCGGGATGATAAATCGGGATGTGAGTGCCCGGCAGGAATCGACCCTGCTTGTACGGGCTGCGATCCACCGTGTATTCGAATCAGATCCTTGCCGATGCCGCAGTAGTGCAGCAACGTCGCGCTCTTGCCCGGCGCTCCGTACCCCGCCACCGACTTGCCCTGCCGCTGCGGCCGTGAGCAGGAAGTCCAGCAGCGCCAACTTGGTCTTCTTCACCTGCGGAGCGAAACCGTCGTATCCTTCCGCCGAAGCCAGCCCGGCCTCTTCTTCCTCCGCGATCAGTTTCCGGACGCTCGGCTCGATTTCGTGCGTCAGGATTCTCTGCCCGGCAGGCGTAGACGCGAAGCGAGCCACCGTGGGTCGTCAACTCTTCGACGTCGAACACTTTCAGCCCGTGGGCCTCCAGGATGCGCACCGTGGTAAGCATCGAAAAATACGAGAAGTGCTCGTGGTAAATCGTGTCGAACTCGTTGCGCTCGATCAGCCGCAGCAGGTGGGGGAAT
The DNA here is from genome assembly GCA_963735525.1 of uncultured Acidobacteriota bacterium. Classification (GTDB taxonomy): domain Bacteria; phylum Acidobacteriota; class Terriglobia; order Acidiferrales; family UBA7541; genus Acidiferrum. The sequence continues at coordinate 438,858 of CAVTLQ010000013.1, forward strand.
TCCAGCGTCAGAACCCCTTCGGGCTTCAGCAAGATCTTGAGTCCTTCCACAAAATCGTTCAGGTCCGGGACCTGCGCCAGGACGTTGTTGCCGAGAACCAGGTCGGCGCAGCGGCCTTCGGCCGCCAGCTCCCTCGCCAGTTGCGCGCCGAAGAACCGCACCAGCGTGGGGACTCCCTTCTCGACGGCCACCTCGGCCACATTCGCCGCTGGCTCAATGCCCAACACGGGCACATTTCGCCGGACAAAATACTGCAGCAGGTAGCCATCGTTGCTGGCCACCTCGACCACGAAGCTCTTCTCGCTCAGCCCGAGTCGAGCCGTCATTTTGTCGCAGTAATTCTCAGCGTGTTTGAGCCAGGAGTCGGAATAGGACGAGAAATATGGGTAGTCGCTGAAGATATTCTCCGGGCTCTCGTATTCTTCCAGTTGCACCAGGAAGCATTGTTCGCAGACGTAGACGTGGAGCGGATAGTAGATCTCCCCACGATTGAGGTCCGCGGCCGACGGATACGTCTCGCAAAGCGGAGACATCCCCAGATCGACAAAGGTTCGCTGCAGGCCCGCGCCGCAGAAGCGGCACGGCATGGTTGCGGCTTGTCGCTGAATATCGGCAGGAAATGTCATCGTAGCTCCATATATGTTTCTTGTACCCCGGATAGGAATCAGGCAACCACCGCAGTCTCGGCGGGCTGTCGGCTCCAGCGCAGGGAAGCGTCCAGCTGCCCAGCTTTCACGAGGCGCTGGATGTGCTTGAGGCGGACGTAACGGCCGCTCTCCACATCGTCACGGGTGAGCCCGGCGGCGCGATAGGCTTCGTAGAGCTCCTGCGCGCCTTTGCGGGCGGTCCACTGCGGCCGAAAATTCGGCAGCGATCGGCGGATCTTGTCGCAGTTGATGCGATAGCAGCGCTTGTCTGGACCACCATCGGGAGCGTATTCGACACGGGAGCCGGGAACGGTTTCGGCGACGATGGCGGCCAAGTCGCGAATGCGGTAGTTCTCCTCGGTCTGGCCAACATTGAAGGTCTGGTTGTGAATGGCTTCCTGCGGCGCTTCGAGCACGGCCAGAACGGCCGCCGATGATGTCGCGGATGTGCACGATGGGACGCCACGGCGTGCCGTCGCTCTTGATGTACACCCGGCCAGTGGTGTAGCGCCATGCCACCAGGTCGTTCAAGACGATATCCAGCCGCAGGCGCGGAGACACGCCGTAGGCGGTCGCATTTCGCAAGTAGGTTGGGCTGAAGTGTTCGTCCGCAAGCCGTGCGATGTCGCGCTCGACCAGGACCTTGGACTCACCATAGGCCGTCACCGGATTGAGCGGAGCCGTTTCGTCGTGGAACGCATCTCCTGCTGCGCCATATGTGCTGCACGACGAGGAAAAGACAAAGCGCTTCACTCCCGCCGCTTTGGCCAACTCGGCCAGCCGGACTGAGGCACGGTGGTTGATGTCGTAGGTGAGGTCCGCATTGAGATCGCCCAGCGGATCATTCGACAACGCGGCCAGATGCACCACCGCATCGAAGCCCTCGAGATCCGCCTTCGTCAGGTCGCGGATGTCCTTGCGGACTTCCGGAATCTCCGGGGACGCTTCGCCGAACTCGCAGCCGGCAAACAGGTCTGTGTCCAGACCGACCACTTCGTGGCCGGCGGAACGCAAGATGGGTCCAGCCACAGCGCCGATATAACCTTTATGGCCAGTCAACAGTATTCTCATTCTTATGCATCTCCATTTTAGAACAGCGTTACGATCTTACGATTCGAGATGGAGAGAACCAGGCTATGGACTTTGCGAGCTGTCTTCGTCTGCGAAGCTTCGCCTGAGCTGTCACTTCCTCGGCCATCGTCCTGGGACGACCGAGAGCAGGCCGCTTCTGGCACAAGCAGCTCCGCAGCCTCGCTGATCGCCGAGAACGGGATACCGGAACGCTCCGCAATGTCCAGCAGAGAGTGCTCTCCGTCGGAAAGATTCAGCACCCAGAGGCGCGCGTTGATCTCCATCTCCGATCGCCTCGCCGCCCGTGGACCGGTAGAGGTTTCGCCGTCCCAGTTGCGGTTCACAGTAAGGACTCTGGTTGCGATACCGCCGATTGTTTTCGAGCACGTCCAGGATGGCGGCGCACACGCGGAGCGATCCGGCCAAGTTGTAGCGGCCGGATAAAGTCGAGGTTGTCGGCCGAAGTGTGATACTCCGGAAAGCTTCCCCACACGCTCCGCATCAGGCAGCCGACAGGGAGATTGAAACCTGGAGAGCAGTACTGCCGCTCGTCATAGCCATACGGAGAGAACTCCAGAATCTCAGCAGATTCGCCGGAGTGGCGGAGAACATGAGCCGCGGCCCGGTCAATCTCGGCATTTCCCCGGCGGCTCTTCTTGTAGTGGAATCCACCCGCGTCTCCGATGCACGTCAGCACCAGCCCATGGCGGATGCGTCCAGCGGTCTCACGGTTTCGCGCCAGCCAGGTGATGGCCCCAATCGTTCCGGGAATGAACAGGAACCGGTACGAGTAGCGAAGATCCCGTCCGGACAGAAACTGGGCCAGAAACGTTGCCACCGTCAACCCGGAGAGATTGTCATTCGCCAGGGATGGATGGCAAGCATGACACGAGATCAGAACCTCGTCCGAAGAGCGCCCGGCCAAATAGCACTCTCCGTAGGTCAAGTGCCCATCTTCGAGAGTGGAGTCGATGCATACCTCGTATTCGCCGTCCTCGAGCGCCAGCATCTGGTTATGGGACAGGCAAAATCCCCAGTCTTCCTTGTAGTAGGACGTTCGGTAAGGGATCCAGTCGGGATGCTCCGGAATCGTGAACAGATGCGGCTTGAGTTCGCTCAGCGGCATGGTCGCGTGCACCGGAACGCTGTAATTCATGACGTGCAGGTTGCATTGCTGGAAATCCACAACCCGCTTTCCGTCCGGCGTCCTTGATATAGGCATCTCGAATGTTCCACTCTTTGGGCACGGTCCAGTCGAAGACTGGTGTCCCCGTGGGCACCTCGAAGGTCTGCAGCGGAATCCGGTCCTGGATCATGGCCAGAGTCCGCCGGATGCCGTCACCGGTGATGCTCCGGCAGATCGGGTAAAGGTCCGCCGCGAAGCGGTGCAATTCCTGGCCGATTTCCGCCGGATCTCCTCTGATCGAGTTCCTTCAGCAGGCCCATCGCCTTATTCAAAGTTCGGGTAGGTCCGGTCCCGCTCGGAAATCACTTCCACTTTTTCCGGCCAAGCAATCTGGAATGCCGGATCATTCCAGCGCACTCCCCGGGCCGATTCCGCGTTGTAGAATTCCGACATTTGATAGAAGACCTCGGTCTCGTCTTCCAGGGTCAGAAAGCCGTGCGCGCATCCCTCCGGCACGTAGATCATGTTTCGATTTTCAGCCGTCAGAACCACTCGCGATCCAGTTCTTGAACGTCGGCGATTGCGGACGGAGATCGAGGACCACGTCGTAGATTGCACCCCTGGTGCAGCGCACCAGTTTGGCCTCCTCATAGTGGCGGCCGCCTGATAATGCATTCCGCGCAGCGTTCCCTTTCGCGCGTTGAACGAAATGCTGCATTGCACCAGCTTGGGATTCAGTCCGTTGCTTTCAAATTCCTTCTGGCACCAGGTGCGCGCAAAAAAGCCACGCTCGTCGGCTTTGGGCTCGAGGTGAATCTCGAAAACCCCGGGTAGCTTGGATTTAACGAATGTCATGCCACAATCGCATCCAAGGGGCTCGAGATCTTTAGCTGAGAGAATCAAGCGTATACCAAGACTCTATAATCCCAGGAACCCAAAGAAGCTAAGTCATGTGCTTGCATGGAACCTTCGGGCTGTGGCCAAAAAAGGATCCGGGAAAATGGGGAAGAGCTCCTCGAGCCTTTGTGACCCCTTGGCGATTGTTGCTTCTGCCTTTTCGCCGTTCGTATATCGATAATATGTCGACAGCTTCTCGTTGCTCCGAGTCTGTCGTTGAAGACAGCCAAGCCTGCGTTGTCCAATTCGGAGTCACCAAGATCGATCCTCTCCGCTCCCGACGACTTACTTTTCTCGACTAGCTTCCAAAGTAAAAGCGGCATCCCCCGAGATTATGAAACCTCGCATCCGAGCAACCATACTTGTCGGGTCACACAAGCCGGATATGGCAGAGTGAGCATTGCCGCCACCGGGACCCCGTTTGGATTCTGCTCGGCGAGACCCCCTACCCCTAGCCCTTCTCCTCCAAGGGGGCGAGCGGGAGAGCGCAGCGGACGGAGTCGCGATTCTCACGAATTATGAGCGAGGTGAGACTAGCGTCTACGGTTTGCCGCCGCGAGTTCATTCTCATATTTGAATGGCTCGTACATTCGCGTCGGGATTCCGACTACGCGTGAGTAAAGACAGAGGTCTGAACGAGAACTCAGTACCTTACAAGGTAAGGACCTGAGAGATTTACTCTCATTCACTCAGCGGGTACAATCAACTACTCGTTCTCTCATCTCAAATCGCCATCGCTGGAGATCAGTCTTCACCCGACTGCCTCTTGCAAGTAAGTCAGGATATTCTTGAACGAATCAAACCTCGCTGGATCCTCGTCGTCTATGCTGATCCCGAATTCCTCCTCGACCACTGCAAGTAGAGTAACAGTGGCCACCGAGTCCCAACTCTCCACGGAAGTTGCGCTGGCCTGACTGATTTCTTCGGGAGCCAACTCGGGCAAAACCGCCGAAAAGCATGCCGCAAGGCGCTTTTCCATCTCATCCATTTGTTATCTCCTGAGGTTCTCGAAGAATTCTCGATCGGGCTTCGAGTAGCTGCCGAGAAATCGTGCAACCGGGCCAGGGAGTCTCACCCAATAGGTCGCCGAGGAATTCGCGAAGCGGACTGTTTCTTTCAGTCCTCATATAATCAAGCTCGATTTCATCGATATCGAACTTGGCGAACAATTCTTCGAGACACATGTATTCAATACGCCGAGAGAACGCTCTGCAGCTCATGACCCATGTGTCGATGCTCAGCTTTTTTCCGTTTTGACGACCGGCAATGACAGCGATTTTTCCAAGCGGGCCATATTTGTCTGTATAAGATGCCACCAACAAAAAGCTGTCCGGATTACGAAAGTAGTTTTGCCAGGCAAGCTTCCGTATATCTTTTTCCGTTGAGATTGAACTGGTTGGTTTTATTCACAAGCTCCAGAGCCCTGCGGGTCCAGAGGTGGGTTGTTGAAATTGAAGCTCATTTCGGCTTCTACCTGCTCAAGGAAACTCGTCGGCGTCGCCTTTGCCGATTCGTAATCGCTCGCACCAGCCTGTGACCGGCGTATGCTTTGGGCCCGGATTGAGTCTTCTTCCAGAATGGCGCTCTTTCCAAACAGATCGCGCAGACGCAGCGCGAGGTCATAAATCGCTGCACTGTTTTTTGTCGGAAATTGTATACACTCAACCTCAGGGTGAGACGCTTTTACTTCTGCAAGCTCAAGAGGGCTATCGTCAACAAAAACCACGGAATCAGGCCCCACGTTCCACGTCTTCAGGATGCGGGCCACGGCCTGTGATTTCGATCCCCAACTAACTTCCACGGGGAAAAAGGCCGTTGGCGAGAGAGCCAAATCCTTTCTGCGAAGAGCGCTCTCGACAAGGGAGAGTTCGTTCTTGCTGGCAACACCCAACAGCACTCCTTCCGCAGATAAGGCACCCAGCATCCGCTGATAGAAAGCATGCATTTGGCTGTGATGGTCCAGGTCCCACGATATTCCCTCAATCCCGACTTCCCCAAGAAGACCTCTCCACAACGTGTCATCCAGGTCTGTGATCAGGCCCTTCTTGGGAGTGGGTTTTCGCGTAAGGCGGGCCAGGAGATTGGCCAGCGCAGACGCGTGTGCCAGCCGATAAGGAAATCCCGTGTGAAGTTCGGATTCGACATCGAACCTTTCCGGCAGGGGGGACACCATATCCATTCGCTGGGGGCTGAGCACCCGCACTTGGCCACACCCGGAGATTTGCGAGCGGACGGAGTGCATCAGGGCGTTGAGCTCAATCTCCAACGAACTCGCCTGCCAGCCCGGGACGAAGGAAATCGGAGGTAGAGGCAAGGTAGGAAAGCAAACCACTAGGGGCATGTACCGGCACGTCGCTTCAATCATCCGTTGAGCTTGGGACGCACGAGTTCTCGCCATCGCCACTATGTCGGCGCACACGGAAGGCGAACAGGTGGCTGAACTGCGAAGCCCGAGCCGCGCGTCGAGGTCGGCCCACTCCATCAACACAATGCCAATGTCTGCGTCAGCCTTTCCGAGGCGGCTGACGTTGCCCAGGAAATCGCCATATAATCCATGTTGGATCTGGATCTTCTGATCGGCAAAACGCAAACTGAGTTCCGCAGCCAGGAATGTGCTGAGGTGAAGTGGGTTTAATCCCGTCGCAAGAAAAGAAGTGAACACTTCGCCGCTACGGTGTTTCGCACTTTTGAGAATGTCCAGGGCTTCAACCAGTTTCATTTTATGGCCGTGAAGATATTCTCGCGATGTAGTGTTCAACTGTCATGTTCGTGTGCTAAGCCGAAACCAAGCTGTCCTCTTCAACTGAGGAAGTCCCTTTCAATGCGCGAAAGAGATCGAAGTAGAGAGATTTCTCTCCGGCGACGAATAGAAGCGTCCCAGCGTACATAGCGAGAAGAACGGTGCTTTCTAACAGGAGCCGAGCCAGAGGAGACCAGGAGTGGCCGAAAGCTAACCGCACTCCAAAAGCAAATCCACCAGCCAAGATGGCTGAAGCGAGCGGTTTGCTGGCCGCCAACAGAATGTCCCGAAAGGAAATCACCGTACCGTGTATACACCACAAAATAAACGGAATGACCCACAAGATCATCACCGCCGAGTAGGCGAATGCGACTCCCTTGGGTCCGTAAGGCAATCCCATAGCGTAGCCGCCAATCATGACCGGGGCGAAGACAAGAGCGATCCTCAAGCCCCGTCCAACCAGTCCCAGCGAATAGAGCACCCATCCTAAAGGATTGATGAGCGCAAAGATTGCGATCGACGGAGCCAGCAAGCGAAAAATCGTGACCGCACCTTTCCACCTCGGCCCCAGAAAGACCAAAATCACATCATCAGCAAAAAAGGCGCAGGCAATCGTGATAGGCATGGTCAGTCCCAGGACCAGAGAGTAGCCCTTCAGGAAGTAGCTCTTGAAGCGACCGGCATCGTCCTGGATTCGGGACAACGCCGAAAACGCCACTTCGCCGACTGCTGTGTTCAGATTGTCTGTTACAACACCACTGAGCTGGTAAGCCCTTCCGTAGAGTCCGATTGCATCAGCTCCCCAGAAGCGGCCTATCAAGATTTTTTCAGAATTATAAGCCAGATAAGCGACGATGCCATTCAAAGTGAGAGTGCCGCCAAAACGCATCATAGAACGAACTCCACTTTGCCGGCGCGGCATTCCCGGCACCCAGGCTGCGGCCAGCCAGAATCCAATCGTGGCGATGAGCGGAGAAGTAACCGCCATCGCTACAAGGGCCCAATACCCGTACCCAGCTTTGGCCCCGACGATGGCAATCGCGGTACCCCCAATCAACGAAATGACGCCTATCACCGCTAAAGCGGTAAAACGCATCTGGCGTTGAAGAAGCGCTGAATGCTGCACCCCCGCCCCGTTGAAGAAGAATCCAGCCGCCAAAACGACCGTCACCGCAAGGAGCCGAGGCTCATGGTAAAAAAAGGCAACAGCCGGTGCCATGACTACCGCTACAAGTCCGAGTATCAGACCAAACGAGATATTGATCCAAAATAGTGTTGAAATCTGTTCGTCTGTAACGGTCATGCGCTGAACTGCCGCAGACGAAAGCCCGAAATCGCGGAACAAATTCAAGACTCCAGTGAATGCTGTGACCATTCCAACCAATCCGAAGTCCTTTGGATCTAAGAGTCGGGCTAGTACCATGACAGAGCCCAGGCGAAGAATGAAATATGCCCCTTGGGCACAGAGTCTTGCGAGACCACCCCGAATCGTCCGCTGTTTCAAGTCCTTCATGGCGTTCTCAAATGCCCTGAGAGAGATGTCAACCGCCTAAGCACCCGATAGCACACTGTCGCGCCAATTCTGATGTCGTCTTTAGCTGTCACCGTGCTCCTAGCATTCGATTCTTTCACACATAAGCATGGTGTCCGGCGACGTCCCTGGCTCGCCTTCTAAACCGCCTAGCGCTGCACATGTGCACAAACTTCATCTTCATGCTGTGGCGATGGCGAAGACGCCCTCGGGACTGACTGAAAAGCCGCCGCGTAGCGGATTTTCCAATCCCGTTTCCGCTTGTTCAAAGGCTCCAAGCCTCCATACTCAAATGGCCAGAGTCGTCTCAACCAAGGGTCACCGTCGTGAATCTCCTCAAGCAATTCTTGCAAAGGCGTCCATCCCAAATCACACGCGACCCTTGTCCGGATATTCAAGTCAATCCCAGAGACAAAAAGATAACCATACGGACTTACTAACCGAGTGATGTTGCGCAAACAGCTTTCCGCCTCCAAGGCATCCATATGGCAAAGAAAATTGTCCGCCACCACTAAATCCTGAGGTCCCAGCATGTCAACTATCTCCGGCTCCCTCACATCCGCGACGTGCCAGTTGATGCCTTCTTTGACCCACGGTTTAACGGTCAACACGTCCCCGCCCCTGTCAAACAATTCCTCCACTTCAGCCGTAGTCATGCGTTCCACAATGTTTGAAGCTGTCAATTGCGGCGCCGCGAGTGCGTACACGCCGGATTTCGCAATTTCGACAGCCGGCCTGGAAATATCCACCGCATGCAGGATAACCTTTAGGTCAGGACGTGTAGATCGTATTCTCCACATCACCGAATAGGCCTGTGGGCCTGTGCTGCAACCCAGCACTGCTACCCGTAACGTATCGTTCTTACGCTTCAGATCTATTAAACGTCGGATCAATTCCAGCTCAGGCCGATTTCGAAGAAACAAGGTGCTAAAGGCTTGCGCCCGGACTTGTCGTACCCCAACCAACCGGTGCAAGACGCTTCCATAAGAACGTATTGGACCAAGAGAGGAAAAGGACGAAGGAAGATGGTTCCACAATAGTCGATTGAGCCGTAAATAGGCACCGAGCGGCGATTTTCCAAAAATCTTCCATCTAAGGAATCTCGCCACCCAAGTTCCGCGATCTATTGCACAGTTGGTATGCCGACCAACTACATCCGGATTCCACCTCGTATGGGTATCATTGCCGTCGAACCAAGCCGGGGTAGCGAAACCGATCAGCGTCATTTTCCCAGAATAACAATACTCGACTCCCGGAGGTACCTCCACCAGCAGGCCTGGGCGCACATCATATTCCTGATTATCGATTGTGAAGTAACCCGTTCCTATAAGAACATAGTAAATACGCTTAATCTTACGACTAATCATGAAGGTGTCGTGTCCCTTTTCAACCTCGATGTAATAGACATCTACATTTTGCTTCAACGGTCCAAATGCATAGCCCAAGAGACCTTTGCCCGTAAATGAAGTTGAAGTTGGAAGTGAATATGTATACGGCATTGCTGTTCGTCTCCTCGGTCATCCAGGTAAGAAATCTTTAAAGATCAGACTGTACTGTTCATCTAGAACCTTGCGATGGTCTGCCACTTTATCTCTAATAATGTGCCTCAGTCTGTTTCCATTCTTCTCCAATAGGCAGAATTGCTCGATCAACTTATCAGCACTTAACTGCTGGATATCCTGGCAGTATTCCTGCAACCCCATGTCCTGCATGAGCGATGTACACTTCCGATGAAAGGAGATAGAAATTACGGGTTTATTTAGAGCTAACGCCAAAAGGGCATTGTGGAAACGCGTGGCAACGACGGCATCGGTTTCAGCAAGCTGGGCCAGTAGCGTTTCGACCGACAGGGCCGGTTCATCAATAATGCGGTCCTCATCGTAGAGCCCCAATCGATCTTTCAGTAGTGCCTTGAACTCCGTTGTTGCAGGCCTGTCGCCGAGATCGCTGATGAGCAAACGAATATCATAGTTTCGCTTCAGCAGCCACGTTACGAACACTACAAGCTGTTCTAAATACGCGGTATACGTGGACTCATGTGGTTTGTCAGCTCTCAGTTTGCCATCGTATAGCATCAGACCGAGCCCGACGACCAGTCGGCGGCGTCTTCCAACCGCACATTTTGTGGTGATTTCGTCTGCTAGGCTGAAGGCCAGATCAGGGTACACTGGGTCCCCGGCTACGGCCGCGCCGATAGAATTAAGGTATTCCTTAGTCGCATTGTCCCGATACGAACGGAAATCTGCCAACGCGAGCGCCGATTTCACGAGCCATGTGCCAACACGACTGTCTATCGGCCCCGCTCCAACACTGACGAAGAACACTTTGCAACGACAGATTTTCGCGATCAAGGACCATCTAAACAAAGTATAGGGCCCCCAATGACTGAGCCCGTAAGCATCCGTGAGCAACCCTGTTCCTGGGATAATGAGCAAGTCGGTACGCCGGAGCGCCATAGGAGCCTCAAGCCACCGGTAAAGCTCGCTGGGGATACCAACAAAGAGAGAGCGAAGTACTCTCGCTACTCGATTGTGGGGTCTCCACGCGTTAACAAAAGTGCGGCTCATACGTAAAGCTGTGATGTTGTGGGTCGTTGCTATGGCCTCAGGACCTGTACAGATACAACGGACTTCAACATTCGGCAGGAGACGACGCAGATTGTAAAGAATCGCTTGGAAAGTGCTTTCGTTACCGAAGTTGCCTAGGCCAAAGTTTCCAAAAACACAGAAGGTTTTTGTCCTTCGCTTTAGCTCAGTACGAATCCCTACATCCGCTAGCGCTTTGCCCAATTCTTTCACTTGAAGCGCCATTCCTTGCAGTCCCGAACCCGCGGCCCATCAGGATCGCCCGATCGGTTGATCGCTTTCCTCAACTGTGACGCTAGCAAAATTTGAAACTACTCTCCTCATCTGTGCGTTTCGGATCTTTTTCAATTGGAACAGCCTCCTGATACTCTCCAAAATGGATCTCGGATCCAGCACCGAACGGCATAACTGCCCCACGGCCACCTTTGCCACACGTGTGTGACTGAAACCGATTCCCGCCTTGGCAAGCGTTCGCTTATGGTAGGACCAAAAGCCGCGATCGCGTTCGACGAAGAGACGCCGACCGAGAAATGTATAGTATTCATATAATTGACGATCAATGCATTTAAAAAACTCCTCCTCAGTTAGACACTCCCTGCCGTAAGCAAATAGAATACCTAGCAGACTTCCGAAGTTCGCCCCCATATCCCAGCAAACCGCTCCCATCGATCCGGCTCGGGGCCTGGAAAACGTCAAGACTTGATGGACGAAACCCAGGTCGGACGTCCTGAGAAGTGCAAAGCACACCTCGAAATCCGCACATACGTCCGTCTCAATGTAGAAGGGATTCCGGTTCCTAACGAGGTCCGCCCGATAGAGCACTGAGTTCTGTGTGCCGAACAAGGCGAGCGTCTGCAAAAGGAATTGACGGCATGCTTCGCGGCCACTGACTAACCTCTGTTCATACGGTAGCCCTGTCGACCGGACCTGCTGCCCGTGCAGTTGGTAGGAACTCACAACGCCTGCCGAGGGATACGCCTCGGCTACGGCAACCATTTTTTCCAAGCACTCCGGAAAGATCCAATCGTCCCCGAGAACCACCTTGCAGTATTTGCTTGCCGGAGAGATCTGCCGAACGGCTACGTTGTGGTTGGCTAACATTTCCAGAAACCGCTTGTTCTCGTGAATCCGAATCCGGCGATCCTTGGCGGCATAGCGGCGAGCGATTTCCAGGGACCTATCCGTGCTGCGGTTATTTACAATCGTATAATCCCAGTTCTGATAAGTCTGCGCCAAAACGCTTTCAATGCACTCCGCCAAGTGCTGCTCTTCGTTGTATACGGGAGTGACGATGCTGATCAGCGGTTGCGATGTAATATTCATCCGATGTACTCCTGATTCGGTCTTTCCGCACGCTCTTTCGGTATGCTGTTCGTTGGTAAGGGGCTCTTCTTTGCAGTTGGCTCTATCTTGAGCTAGGGTGCTCACTCACCGCCAGACGACCGGTTCTGCCGAGCCAGGTTCCCGTTGCGGAGTCGAATTGTCTGGCCAGCCTCGCCGGATTACCTGCGATCACGGAATACGGGGGAAAGCTCCTCGTAACCAGGGCGTTCGCTGCTACCACACTGTTACGGCCGAGTACCAGCTCGCCTTGGCCGCATACAATTGCTGCACCGTGGCCGATCCAGCATCCCTCCTCGATTCGAATTGTGCCTCCGGGCGTGAGACCCTGTGTTTGAATCGGCCGGCTAATATCTTCATAGGCGTGATTGTGATCCGCGATGAGAGAGCAAGCCGACACCATGACGTTACGCTCCAAGTGAATATTAGTCTGAGCGGAAATGACACACTGTGCGTTAATGACGCAGTGGTCATCAATGACGATCCTGATGTCACCCGGCCCCGATAGATCGAACGTGTTGATCCACACATGATTCCTGATAATTACGGAGTCGCCGAGCTTGATGCCCGGAGCTATCCGCCTGTTCAGCAAGGTTGTGTAATGGATAGATAAGTTGCTGCCCGCTGACTCGAATGGATAGGTCGCCCTGACCCACAGGCTAAACAGCTTTGTCAAGGCCCGGGGAAGGATCCTCACGGGATCTTCAAAACGGACGTGAGGTTTGCGAACAGACTCAGACATGGTTCAGTCCTTTTTAGTCCTGGGGAACCGAAGTGTCACAACTCTCGATGGACTGCTAACAGCTGAAATGATTGAGATCGCTGCAAGGTACTGTCGGACGACATTGATTTGCTGGAACCCGGCCATTTGGGGGGGCGCATCTCGTTTGTCATCGCTCCTTGGACTGATCCGGAACTTCAAAAACGTACAAGCTATGGTTCAGGATCGACTTCATGGGATACCTCAGCACCCAACGGTAGCTATTTGGATCAGGGAGAGTTTGCCCGGTCAGAAAGTTCGCGCTGACGATAACGGTTCCAGAAACGTGCTCGTTGGGCATCAAAGGGATGGCTTGTATCCCGTACACCTCCGGCGCGACACTTCCGGAATAAGCGAGATGAATGGGCACACTTGGATGTTCCTGCTGATAATGGCGCAGTGCGACCAGCCCTCCTCCCCAATCTAGGTTGCTGTCGCTCAGAAGTTTGTAGCTGCTCGCAGGGGTGACGAAGACATTGAAGTACGAGAGATAGTCTGGCGCGTACCTCAGCACGTCTGCGACGTGAACGGCCAGAGCAGCGAGTAGGAGCACCAACACCGCACGCCGACCTTTTGTGAATTGCCAAAGACTGCCACAAAGTAGCAGAGCAAACGCGTAGATGGGCAAAATATAGCGTTCACCCTGATTGAGTCTGGCGAACTCCGCCAGCAGAAAATACAGAGCCGGGACAGCGGCCCATACGGCGATGTCCCGAGGAAGGGGAGTGCGACGCAAGAGCATTAGTCCCACGGCCGTCAGGAACAGCAACAGCACGATTGTGGGCCATTTGAGGAGAACCACAATCGGGAAATACAGTTTTGATCCTCCCGTGTAACTGCGACCTAGAAGGTATCCAAAATGGCCTGCTTGGTTGTGCCCAAATTGGTATACGAGTCCCTGTATAAATTCGAATGCTGGAACCGGTACAGAGATTTGGAAGGGGCGTGAGGTATCGCGGATGACCGGATCTGGCCGTTGGGGGATGGAGATGCGGGCCTGTATGTCTCTGGCCGTGAGCGTAATTTTCGAAACATGGAAGCGGTAAGCTGCCCAAACAATCAAAAAGGAAATAAGCAATGCGGTTACTGCTTGTCTCCAGTTCCATTCGGCAGGACGAATCGCAATGGAACCCGGTTTGAGGACGAGCATGAGAGCGAGTGCTGCCCCGAAAAATGGCAGCGACGAGGCTTTGGCAATGAGTAATCCCCCCAACACCAATCCCAATAGCGCTGTTTGGGACCAGGATCGATCGTGGTGCCAGCGACATAGCTGAAAAGCTGCGGCAAACAACATCAGCGTAATCACTCCATCATTGGTGGCCCCCACTGAAAAATGAGCGATGAGAGAAGGCGAAAAGGCGAAGAGCGCCAGGACAAAATTGGCCGCGTTTGTTGAATATAGCGACCGGGCAGCTAGCCAAAGTAGTAAGCCCAATACCGCACCCAACGCCGCGTTCACCGAGCGAGTGCGCCAGACCACGGCTTCGGGGTTGGGAAGAATACGGTCATAAGATTCAAAGTTTGAATTGTGCCAGGCCACGGATTCGGCATTGGGAGAGACCTTGTCGCCAATTTGAAATTTGGAATTTATGACCGGAAGGGTGCATAGCAGGCGGCCCAGCGGAGGGTGATCATTCATTCCTAGTCCGCCGCTGTACTGTCCGGTTCGCCATTGCTCGAGTCCTGACACAATGTCGATTGGTTCGTCAAACGTAAAGGATTGCGACTGGATAAACCAGGCACATTGAGCTAGGTAAGCGAGCAACAGGATGGCAGGCACAATGACGGTCGAATGAATCAAACGCTGAGCCACATTACGCCCGGCTCTGTTGGATCGAGGTTGCCCGCCGATCTGCTCTCGTACCGGGATAGGTTGGACCTCTGTTGCCGCTTCGCGGTTCATGCAAGGGGCAGCCGGATACGGCGATCGGAGGGAGCCACTGAGCTGCAGCCCGTCAAAGGTTACCTCGCCCAGTCGGAAATTGTCGTTAAATCCATTGCTATCCTCTAAGTATTTGGCCACATGTCAGGAATGGTCCATCCCAACCCGCTTCCGCTCGCCGTCACCGACTAGACGCTGTCGGAATTCAGAATCGACGATTCTGCCTCAGCAACCTCACTCCGCAGACCCTATCCGATGAACATCTTTCCCGAAAACTGCATGAATGGATTCTCCGGTGCCGGCAAGAGGCGCCAAGGCCAGGAGAAGCTTCAGAGCGGTCAGGCGAACCAGCTTGCGCGCTGCCCTCCAAAGAAGCCCCGCGTCCCCTCGGTATGCCATTGGCGTTCGCCGGACTCCGACCGCGCGGAAAATGTCATCCCATACATAACCCAGGCTGGCGCCCACGGCCGGATTGCGCCGTGTCTCGAGCGACACTTCTTCGAGTCCCGCGGACTCGGCCAGGAATTTAAGAGAGGCCGACGAATAGTGGAACACGTGTCGCGGCATCTCTAGGCCATGCCAGTAGCTTCCGAACACGCGTGCTTCGGCAGAGTCTACGTTCGGCACCAGAACGTAGAAAATTCCCCCTGGCTTCAGCCATTCGCTCACGCGCGCCATTACGTCCCGCGGCTCATAGAGATGCTCGAGCACATCGAAGCAGGTAATGACGTCGAACGATTCCCGTGAGAAGGTCGCGTCTAGGATGTCGCCTACGAAGACTCGGGCACCGCTCCTAGCTTCCGCTGTTCGCGCACTCTCGGCAGACATCTCGATTCCATAAAGCCTCCAGGATTCGCTGCGCATAAACTCTAAGAAAGATCCCGAGCTGCAGCCGAGATCAAGAAGCGCCCCCGACTGCATGTGTTGCGCTATTGCCTCCTTGCGGAATCCCCAGCGAGCGGGCGAGTGCTCGCCCGCAGCCGAGATCAGTTTGTGATATGCATCCGTGTAATGCAGATGCATCTCTGCAGATATGGGCGGATCGCTAATCCAGACGAGTGAACACCCCGCACAGCGAACAAGAATGTAGTTTTGTTGTCTCCCGTGAAACCTGTCAGGGGCGCGCAGCCACTCCTTTGCGCCCCCTTGCCCACAAACAGGACACGGCTCTGGGTCGTTGCTCGCCGTGGGCCCGTCCTTGCGCGTGACGGAAACGGAGGCTAACGATAGATTGGTGTCCATAGTGCTTCTGCCTCTATTACACAAATTCTTAGACGATGCCTGACGAATCTTTCGTTCTTCCCTGGTGGCGGCGCACAGTTCGGAGCGCCAATCGGGGACTCATCCATGTCAGCAGCCATTTCAGGGCGATGTTGAACGTCAGGTCCGTCTGCGCTGCTCTCGATACAGCTTTGTGCGCCTTTGCATATTGTCCGGTCTCGAGATACCAATTGGCCCATCCGCTGTGGACCCCTCTCAACTGCTCTCGAATCAACCTGCGGATTCTCAGCGGGACGGCTTCGCCCAGACGCAAGAGCCCTTCCAGCCTGAGCTGACTCCCCTGAAGGAAGAAATCCAACTGGTTCCAAGCCGAGCTCACCCCCACATGGCGCGTTTCCACTGGCGACCGGTCGAACCAGACGAGCGGACGGTTGACGTAGCAGAAGCCCGTGAGCATAGCTAACCGAAACATGAATTCACTGTCTTCGCTATAAAACAGTTTCGGATCGAATCCCCCCGTTCTTCTTAGCGTATCGGCGCGCGCCAAGAGAGAGGACAGGTGAACGACCATGCCTGCGCCGCCTGGTCTCACCAGCAGCCTCAGCACGTCCCTGTTGACGCCCATCGTTCCTTCATGCCGATAGCTCTCTTCAGCCATTTGGAATAACGTCCGTGTTTCCGGGTGATTGAATAATCGCGTGTCTGTATAACACGCACCGCACTGGGGGCTAAACCGCTCCAGCGTCTTGAACTGCCACTCCAACTTTTCCTTCTCCCAGAGATCATCCGAGTCCAAGAAAGCGATCCATTCACCCCGGGCTTCCTCCACCCCCTTGTTCCGTGCCACACTGACGCCCTGATTGGCTTGGGCGTAGTAACGGATCCGATCGCCAAAAGTTCTCCCGAGAATCTGCCCAGTGCCATCCGACGATCCATCATCCACCACGATGACTTCGAGGTTGGAGTATGTCTGGGCCAGGACGCTTTCAATCCCGTTCTGGACCTTGGATACCCGGTCATAGGTTGGAATAATCACGGATACCTTAGGATTCATGAAACCCGCTCCCTGCCGATTTGCCTGCTTTGCTCCGCCCGGAACCAGTCTCTTAGCAGCGACGAGAACATGGGCTATGGGACGATCGCGCCGTCGCGTCCTGCCAACTAATTTCCCGTCCCGCGACCCCAACCAGATCGCGAAAAGCAGGCGGGACAGACTTATAACCTAACGGAAACGCCCTCTCCAGCTTGGCCGCTCTCGCGGGCACTCGCGCTCTGCGGGCCGCAATCCTTTCGCGAGAGGCTCTTGGGGTCAGAAAACTTCATCTCGCTCACATCTTTGTCCCGCCATGTAAATCGGCTGGTCAGTTTGTAGTTGAAGACCGTGCCGATGAGGATGGAAAGGAGCTGAAACCCAACGGCAAGGATGTATGATTCTTTGGACGGTTGAAGATGGTGCAGATAAATGTCGTACGCACGCGTAAGGCCCGCGAAGGTTAGCGTCGAAGCGCACAATTCGACCGAGGAAAGTCCAAGATAAGTAATATACCCTCGCAAGAGAAACCAACCATCGTGCCCCCGATCCACAGACGTCCAAGCCTTATTGAAAACGTAGTTGGTGAGGTTTGCAAAGAGCGTTGCCAACGCTGAAATCCGCCAATCCCGCAGTCCGAACATTCTGGCAAAAATTAGGAAAGAGCAAAGGTTGACCAACGTTCCCGATGCACCGACTAGTGCGAACTTGACGAAGCGAATGGACATGTAACGGCTGACAGAGGAGAGCTTCCAAAGTTGTCCCTGGAACTGCAGAACGATTTTTGAGGACAACTTAGATTGACCAGCCACACGCGATCGAAATGTGTACGGAACCTCCTCCAACCTCGAGGGGGCCAATCTCGCAACGATCTCCAACAAAATCTTAAAACCGCTCGAATCAAGTTGCTTATGAATTCGGTTGAAGTCATCGCGGGGCAGAATGAAATATCCAGACATCGGATCCTTCAGCTCCACGCCAAGAAAAGTCTGAGCCAATTTGGTGGCGACCCAGGATTGAAACCGCCGAGCAGCGTTCCATGTTCCAGTTCCTCCGCCTTCCACGTAGCGGCTACCAACCGCAATCTCCGCGCCAACGTCCAAAGCAGCGATCATCTGAGGCAGAATTGCCGGATCGTGTTGAAGGTCAGCGTCTATGACACCGACATAGTCGCTGGAAGACGACAAAAAGCCCTCTACCACAGCTGCACTGAGGCCGCGATCCCTCGTCCGCCGAAGAACCCGAATACGGGGATTCTGATTGGCCAGTTCTTGAGCAACAACCCAGGTGCGATCTGGCGAATCGTCATCCGCAATGAGTAGTTCATAGTCAATTCCCGACAGTGCGGCGCTTACGTCATGAACAAGGCGCGGTATATTTTCCGCTTCATTAAATGTGGGACAAACTATAGTTACTTTCACAGGCTTAAACCGTGTGATATTAGAGCTGCCATTATCGTACTCGATAAATGGTTGCGGAATTGTTGGAAAAGATCACATCGCCTATGCGGGACGTAAATGTAGTCGTCTCGGGGGTGTTATACACTCACACGTAGTCGTAGGAATTCTGCAGGATTCATCAGCAACCTCCTCGATTGGCTTGCTCCCTGCAAATGATTCGATGATCGAAACAAGATACATTCACCCTCCGTGAAGGTGTCCCCGATTCAGTTGATTGGAGCGACTCTCGACGTGCTACAGATCACGCCGACGTGCTTCTGTTGAGTCAACGACGTGGTCACTCCACACTGCACCTGGCAATTCTGGCACGACATTGCGGATTCAAAGACGCAAGAGTCTCTACTTCCCGATAGCCTCTTACCCGTCGGAATTTCTCTCCGCTTCGAGCCACCTCAACCAGCCCTTGTAAATTATGATTTGACGCAGACGCCCACCTGCCCTTGGCCGCTCTCCCGGGGCGCTGCCGCTCTGTGGGCCGCGATTGTTTCGCGATACGCTTCTAGCAGCCTCCGCCCTGCGGCGGTCCACGTGACCCCCGGGGCGGCTTCCAGACACGCAGAGCGGAGTCTTTCGAGCAAGGTGCGATCTTCATGCAGCAAGGTCATGTGTTGCGTTAGAGCTTCGACATCTCCGACGCGATGCATCAACCCCGTTTTCATATGGCTGCAAATCTCAGTGCATGCTTCCGACGCCAACGGAACACAGCCGCTGCCCATCGCTTCCGCTATCACCAAGCCAAAGCCTTCTTCGATGCTGGGAAGCACCAGGATATCGCTCTTCCGCATCAGCTCTGGTACGTCGCTCCGGTGGCCTAGAACCTTGACGCTCGGATGGCGGAGCATGGACGCGAGTTTTACCTGATATTCCGGCAAGAACTCTCCCGCGATCAGGAACGTGCCGTCCTTGCTCGCAGGAGACTTCAGCCACGCCTCCAGGGCGAAATGCACGCCCTTTCGCACTGCACACACCCCGACGAACAGCATAGTCAGGCCACGGCTCGGGTCCCGCGGTTCATTGGTCGAGTAGTAGACCTTCTCGTCGTATGCGTAGATATGGCGAGCTAACCTTTCTTGGGCATACCCCTTGTCGACAAAAGTCTTTACTACAAAGTTACACGGACAGAGCAGGCGGGTGGCTAGGCCGTACTCCTCTTCTTCTTTGTGCAGTTTCTCGGCGTTGTATGCGTGCTCATGATCCGGCGGAAGAGTGACTCCCAATCGGTCACACTCTTTTTGCACAACCTCCATGGCAAATCCGGTGTGCGCATTCGGTCGTTCCAGCACCGTCGGGATTCCCAGCCGTGCTGCTGTCTTGAGTGTCTCGAGAGCCCCGGTAGGCCATGTATGAATGATGTCAATTTGCCCTGCCAATTTTTCAATCCGCCGGGCCACGATGTGATCGTGCAGAGCAGCGGCCCGCATGGTGCCCACAATCCGGTACGGCACGCGGAAACTTCCTCTCGCCAAGGTAGCCGAAACTCTCACGCCTGCGGGAACGGGTCGGCTTAGAGAAGCGGGGAAGACGAGCAGGTCCGCTCCAGCTGCCGCCAGGCCATTCACCTGCTGCCATGCTATGCCACAAATTCTGTCGGCACCCATCCTGAGCGGAAAACTGTACAACACGTGCACGCGCTCGTTCCTGTCGCTCATTTTTTTCTTGATGTCGCTCTGGATGTTTCTGTTTTAGGAGGTCAGGCCTTCAGCCATGATGCAAAGTGCTCTCTTCCCGGCGCGGAAGGACCTTATTGTGCTTCTTGCCGTGCTTCTCCGAGTGGCAGATAAGTCCCCACTGCGCCGGGAGCAGATGCGAGCTGCTCTTGAGCTGGAGCCTCGCTCGTTCGCGTGGTTGGCTGCCTTGCCTCGAAGGTTGTCACGGAGATGCAGGCCACCAAGACGAAGAAACTTATAATTAAT
This sequence comes from uncultured Acidobacteriota bacterium, assembly GCA_963735525.1. Taxonomy (GTDB): domain Bacteria; phylum Acidobacteriota; class Terriglobia; order Acidiferrales; family UBA7541; genus Acidiferrum. The sequence goes on from CAVTLQ010000013.1 coordinate 459,062, forward strand.
ACTTGCCCAGCGTTAATACCGAAATAGGCCATCACCGTGGCAAACAGAGTCGATCCCAGGCACCAGAAGAGCCATTCCTGCCCGCGGTCCCCCTTCACGAGCTTCCTTGCCGTCCCAATCGCCCCAAAGCCTCGTTTGAAGATCGCGATGTAGACAATTAGAGTAAACAGACCTCCCGTCAACGCAACGACAACAAACTGATTGCAAAGGTCCCAAGTATCCCATCCCCAATTGACGTACTCCGGTGTACCTATAAGCCACCAGTCGCCGAAATGCCGTACGGTCATATCCACCAGCGAGTACCGCTGATAGCTCGACGAGGAGCCGGTGAGATCAACGCGGGCAATCAGAGCCCACACAGGCGCTTTCATATGCAAGTGGAGTCCCACTAGCGTACAGAGCAGTCCCCAGCGAATCTGGCGCATCCAATTGCGGAGAGGCCAGAGGGCAAGCCCCACGAAGCTCCCCGTTAACGCCATCGTCGACGTGCTGGAGTTCGAAGTGATCACCATGGCCGTGGCCCCTGCAAGCCCCGCGAACGCTACCATCCGCGACTTTTTTTCAGTCCATAGCCAGACAAACATGGGAATAACAAGGCCGGCCAACGGGCCGGCCGTGAGAGCGCCCAGCGTTCCCGATGCGCGTACCCGTCCGTCTCTTACCGCAGACGCAATCGAAACCCCTGTCACGTAGCCGAACACGTTGATACGCGTGATCTGCTCGCCGATCATGGGAATGCCTTGAATTACGCAGATCGCTGCCAGCGTCTTGATCGTGCGCCGCATCGCCTCGCCGTCGGGAATTAGAAATCTCAGCACCAGGTAGGCGCCCAGGGTGTCCAGAAGGGCTCCCAGATCAGTGATCAATGCCTGGGTCTCCGTGAACTGGAGGGAAAAGACGATTGCGGACAAGATCGACCAGAGCATTACCGCCCGATCCAACGCGTTGAATCCTCCCGGGTACTTGCCTTCCGATGATGACCCTTGGGAAATAGCCTTTTTAGCCAATCCAGCCAAAATCAAAATGCGCAGGCCCGTAAAGTGCAAGCCTCCCAACACCACCACCTGTCCAATTGGGATCGTAAAAAAAGCCACGAGAAAAGGCGTAATCGCCTTCTCCCGATGAAGCATCAGGATCAGCACCACGGCAATCAATAGAGACCCTGCCGTCAGCGGGAGAATCGCTGTATCGGCCGCGCCGCCTCCAAATCGAAAGTGTTGAGGTACCATAGATCAGTGTTTAGCTCTGCGTGGCCTCTTGTGGTCTCGCACGCGCACGCCAGCCCTTCTTAATTTTCTGAAGAAGACCTGTACTTGACAACGCTTTCTTGATTGTCTGGTCCAACCCACCGATAAAAGTTCTCGTCAGATTTAGGCTGACTCCCTTGAGGGTCGGAGCAAAGATATGGACGCACGTCTCGCGCCATTGTTGATTAGACAGAACCTCTTTGTATTGCGCATAGCCTGTGGCGAAGTCCACGGCCCGCACCCCTTCTCTGCTGTCTTGACAGAATCCCTCGATCACCTTGAGTGTCAGATACATTCCCGGGGAATGCTTTCCCAGTTGGTCGTTGTAGCCGAGGTAGTCGCTCCCGAAAGTATCATCATTGACATCGCCAATCCAGAATGCCGACGGTCTCCCGCCAAGATACAATACGTAGCCGCGCAGCCACCCTCGCTCCGCCTTCAGCCGCAACCCATCGCGCATAGCCGGACTATCTGCAAACCCCACTCTGAGCCCCCGCTGATACGACGTCTTGGCTACCTGTTCGACGTCCTGAACGAGATTCTCCACCTCTGCTACCTCACGAAAGCACCGGATCTTTACATCTCCCGCGAAATCCTTAGTCAGCTTCTTCTGTTTGCTTTTCGCCTGCCACCTGGCACTCGACGATAGACCCCGGTAGAACTCGTCGGCGGAGTTCGGCAGCCTTGTGGCGAAGTGCGGCTGCCGTGTACGAAGGTAGTCGCGGCACAGTGGCCTAGGCTTTTCGACGGACAGCCGGAACAGCTCGGAGTCCTCCCGAAGGTAGTTCATGTAGGCGACATCTGTCTCTCCTGCTTTCAGCGAGTCCATTATGCTGTTCACCATCAGCTCGCTGTTTTCTCTCGACGCGTTGCCTCGGAACGCTCCGTAGACGAAACATAGGATCCGTGCTGGCAGATCTAAATGCAGATATCCCAGCCGACAGCTGATCTGGCCCATGTCAATCCGACCAACCAAAACAGCATCTGGCCGCCCCGAACGACAAACTACTACCACGTGGGGGCGTACGGCTTTAGGACTTGACCGCAAGAAAGCCAAGTAGGATTCCATTTCGGAATCGCGATTTCCTGGCCAGGATTCCCACACTGCGCGAATTCCTTCCAGTTCGCCGATTTCCCGCAGCACCTTAACCGACACTTCGCTGTCCATCGGTGCCGTTACCTTCAAGTTGTTGAGAGATTCTGAGGTGTTAAAAGACTGTACTTCCGGAGACCCGCCGGTCCGACCCGCGCCGGACTGAGAAACCCTTGGACACCGAGATGGAACGATTGCTTAAGCCTACCTCGTTGCTGGTTGCCTCTGGCTAGTACATTTAATCCCGTCTATAAGTTGCGCGGCGAGCCGCTTTAGACCATCGAGGCCACATGTAGGGAAAGGACTCAGTTCGCTACAATAGTCTCACGCTAGTTTGTTCGAACCAGCAGCAGGGGCTTACTGCACTATGGCCTGCAGATTCGACGGAGGGTTCGGAGCGGCAGCTTGTGTTGAACTATATTGATACGCCCCGACGTCCCATGCGCTCGCCGGTCTCGCATTCGCCGTTCTCGTCGGGCAGCTTACGGTGTGGTCGCTCGAATTGTATTTACATGCGTAGCGCGTATCGTTTTGACAGGCGCTGGCCGCGTCGCTCAAGGAGGAGTCAGACGCCGCCGCGGTGGACAGGGCCGAGCAAAATGCTCCATTCGAGGCGTTCTCATTTGTCCCGGTTCCGACTGTCGGGCTGGTTCCTGACGTGGGCGAGTAAGCGTAAGTCTCTCCTGCCGTGTAGCCAGCTGTAGTCGCCGCGGCATGGCTCATGATTCGGTCAGTGGTTGGTGCGCCTGGTGTTGTCTGTCCTGCACAGGTGGAACTGTAAGGAGTACTGTCGCTAATGTAGTGATTGTTGGCAAATGTGACTGGGAACGAGAGGCCAGAAGCCGCACAGCCAAATATCGGCGGACTGGCGTACTCCATCGTATTGTTGAAGATAACGAGCGGTCCCTGGGCCACGGAGTTCTGCCCGATGTTAAAGTATTCCACGCTGGTTTCATCGTACATTATGTTGTTAAACCAATAATCCTTCGTCGTGGTCGGCGGCTCTGGCCATATACCTACAACCCCAGGATTCACCGAGCAAAATCCAGTGCCGTGTGGATCGTTATCAGTGCAAATGTGCCGAAAGACGTTGTTGTAGTACGCTCCCACGGAATTGGCGGGTTCTCCCACGCACTCAAAGACATTCGGATGCACCTCAGCAGCCCAGTGCTCAACGAGGTTGTCGTGAAAAAGGTGACAGTTGCCTCCGATCATCTCCGCAGTGTAGCGAAACACCGAGTAAGCCACGTCGTATGCAGCCGAACCAGCGGAGAAAGTCAAAGGCGCTCCGGGGTCTGAATCTGATCCATCCACCACGTCGAACCTGTAGGCGACCTGGCTACCGACTCCGTATATGGTGACATTGGCGTTAGAAGGTGCATTGCCATCATAGTTGGTATGCGTCCAGCCGTGCAGGTAGAGGCGCTCAAGCCAGTTGGCGGTGGTTGCCGAATTGTTGTAGCCGCTGAGGTACTCGTCGTGGCCGCTCGGCTGGCCCGTGTCGTTCTGGCACATGCCTGTGAACTCGAAGTAGTCGAAGATCGTGTAGTACTGCGAAGTGAACTGGCCCGTCACAACATTTACAAAATCATTGCCGCCAGGAACTTGGTAAGTACAACTCGCAACAAAATCCAGAATGACGCCAGGGTTGGGCGTTAGGGGATTGTCACCGTTTAGCACAGGCCGTGACCATGAGCTGCCCGAGTACCAAGAGAGATCGACGCCGATGTAGACAGGGCTGCTCTGGCTTGATCCGCCAGTTGGCCACACCCACTGTCCTCCCACGTATGGTGTGGCGCTCGAATTGCCGAAGTGCCAAGCGTCACCGCCGCGGAAGATATAACCATAGCCTCCTGTAGGCGAGTTGCTTGCACAACTCCCCGTGCAGTTCGGCATTCCCGGAGCGTGCGCCCACGGATGCCCGGCTGCTTCGCTAAGTCCGTCGTTCGAGTCACTGCCGTTCGCGGCGATGTAGTAGCAGTTCGTCACGCCCAAGCTGGACAGCGTGACGAGCGACCCCGTTGGATTAGCGAGGCTGACATAATTCGCGCCGGAAGGGCAGGTACCGCCGGCAGCAAAAGCTGCTCCACCTAGAAGAAAAGAGGTCATAAAGATAGCCGCGCGTAGGAGTCGAGCTGTCATGAATCCCCCTCATTTGTTCCCACTTAATTTATCTGACGGCCCCTTGTGCTAATACTGACCCTGCGGTCAGATTTAGTACAGGGGGGTAGTCTCATGCCCGTTCTTCAGCCAAGCCCCTACCGCTCAGGGAATTCCATCAACAGCCTGTCCTTAGTGACCGCCCACAATTCGCCGTCCTCCGAAGGCGACGGCGGGAACCGGGGGCCGAATGACTGCGACTCTAGTACCAACCGACTCACAAAACCTGAGGCGCGAGTCCAAATCCCTCACTTCATAGCACACGTGGTGAAACCCGCCTCTCCGCTTCAAGGCTAGCGACCCTGGTGATCCGGGTCCGCCCGGCTCGACCATTCTATTGATGGGTCCGTGGGGCAACTTCCCTGGAAAAATGTGACGAAGACCCTCTGCAACGGATCAAAAACTGTTTTCCCATCCCACGTCGCGTCTACATACCGTGCAAAAGACTCAGCGCTCTCCTGGATCGATAACACCACGATACGATGTAGTGGAGCTTGAGATGACCCGGCGGAAGAAGACTCTCCAGAGGTTCATTACTCATGCGATTTCAATATTCTCAAAGGCTTGTTGCTCCGTTCCGCGTCCTTTTGTGGCTGCTCCGCTGCTTCGCCTTCGACCCAGGACACGAAGGTGTGACCGAAGATTGTAAGAGATCTGACTAGTCCCAGGCGGCGGAAGGGAGTCATTTTGAAGGATGACAGCTGTGCCTGGTTCCACTCTCCCGTGTCAGCAAACGCCCTCGCCCGCCCCTCGGTCGCGAGCGTCTGGAGGATGTAGGCGGTCAGAAGCCAATGCATTGCACGGCCGCGAAATTTGGGAAACACATAGAAATCGAAAAGCTGTACATCATCCTCTCCCAGGAGGAAGTAATACGTCGCGATGCTGCGGCCTTGTAACGTCCAGCCGTAGCCTGCCAGCTTGTCTGCCGACTTGACCAACCAGAGCGAGGCCCCCTTCTCAAATCGCTCCCTGATATTTCGATGGGCCTGCCTGGGATTCCAGAAGTTGGTCATTTCCTGTAAATCCTGCGGGGTGAGTTCGCTATAGCTTCTCACGCGCTCCGCTTTCAAGGAGTTCGGGATGTTTACCAGAGGCGCGGTCAGCGTGGCAAGGTCGCAATAGAATACGACCATGCGGTTTGAAAATAACGCCCGATTCACGGCCACCCCAGTGCGCTGGATCGTCGCCTGGAATCCACGACGTCCGTAATACTCACTAACACGGCTAATCGTGCTGAAAAGGCCCACAGTATTTCTACCGATTTGCGTCTCAGGCTTTCTGAGGAAGTCTCCCAAGGACAAGTTCGCGCAGGCAAGCGCCGCTCACCTCTCTCCGTCCACTGTCCTGCGCACCTTGCTTCGGGCCGACGACGTTCGTTGCCACCGCAAACGTATATCGCAGGAAATGATGGAAAAGCATGAGGCTTCGGATCGCCAACACCTCCCAAAATCCGTGATGTTTCGACCAGTAGTACAAAACCGACCGTTGCTGCGCCAAAGCAAAGCGGACTGGGAATGGCGCCGTGATCTTGCCCCGGTCGTGGATCGCCTGTCCCCCGGGGTAAAACACCACCTGCCATCCTGCATTCCGCGCTCGCCGGCACCAGTCTACGTCATCGCCGTACATAAACAGGCCCTCATCGAGCAGGCCCACAGAGTCGAAGGTTTCGCGGCGAATCATCGAGAAACATCCCACTAAAACGTCCACAGTGAGCGTGCGGTCATGCGGAAAGTAGAACATGTGCTCACCCGAAAAAAAACGAGAGCCCTTAAACGCCCTTTCCAATCGGGTTGCCGAACAAAAATTGTTCCAGAGTGTTGGAAATCGCCGGCAGGTGCTCTGCACCGACATATCCGGATTCAGCACGCGCGGCCCGACGTTTCCCACCTTCGGGTTCTGATCCAAAAAATCCGCGAGCGCGTCCAAGCAGCCTGGGAAGACAATAACGTCCGGATTCACCAACGCAATGTAGCGTCCCTGGCATTGTCGGATGGCCACATTGTTGCCCTTGGCGAAACCCAGGTTTTCGCTGCTCTTGATCAACTTCAGCCACGGAAATTTCGCTTCGATCATCTCCACCGAGCCGTCCGTGGACGCATTATCGACCACTAGTACTTCGATGCTGCGATGTGGAGGGGCCTTGACCAGGCTTTCCAGGCACAGCTCCAAATAATGCCTAGCATTCCAGCCAACGATGACAACGGAGATATCTATGGAAGTGGATGGAGACGACATGCGCTGAACTTAATTTCTTGTTGCTAGCTGTTTGAGAGCGCGGGCGAGCTGCGAAGTGCCCGCAAAACCGCGAAACGCGCGTTGTACAGCCAAGCCTGCCTTGGCGATTGCAGAAGAGACGGCGCTATTGGATGCCACCAATGGGTTTATCTGGCGTACATCCAAACCGGATAATCCTCTCTTGAAGTGATAAACCCCGGGGTTCCCTTCGGGATCTATGCCCCCGAGATCGTACCATCTGACGCCTTTTTCCTTGAGCCAGCGAATTAAGACCCACTGCAAAAGGTAGGCGCCTTTTGAATTCAAGCCTTCATCGCTGGTCGCCCCTAGCAGGTAAATTGCCGAATCACCCATCGCCGAGGCAACCAGTCCCGCCACCGGAATGCCGCTGTCCTCGCAGATTAAGACCTGCATGCGATGGGGTTCCGCCAGGTCTTTTTGGATTCGTCCAAACTCCTCGACATCCACCGTTGTGTCGAATTCCTTCCGCTTGCGCATATTTTTGTAAATCTGGCAGAAGGTTTTATATTCTTCGCTCCCGTTTCCGGCAAGGACCTTGAGGTTATTCCCCTCGGCGCGCGAGAGCATATTTCGCCATTTCCGGTCCAGGCTCTTCCGCAATTCTTCAAGTGCGGGCCCGAGATCCAAGACGAATGTCCTGTATATGTTGTCGGCGACGAGGGGCTCCAGAGTGAACCTGGAAAAGGCGGACTGCGTTACGGCAGCGCGCGGCGACCCGGCAAAAGCCTTCGGGAGTACCCGCAGGAAAAGCTTCCTTTTGCCCACGTATTCTTCGTCCAGGGCGTGCGCCATGCTGATGGCCAGTTCGGGGTCTAACTGCCTTCCGCGTCGTTCGAACAAGGGGCCCCATCGTAGGTACGCCATTCCGAATTTGAATCGTGTCGGGCGAACGATCCTGAGCTGTGCCATTCCCACAATCTCACCATCTCGTTTCAAAACCAGGTGGCTGAGATTTTCTCCGCCCCAGCGGACTTGGCCGTAGGGCCACGTCTGATAGAAGTTTGCATCGTTGAACAGATCGAGCATGTGCGCCCATTCAAAGGGCGTCACGCGATCCACTTCGACATTCCAGACAGGCTCCATCACGAATGTTTTCCCCATTTTACGATCTGCGGCAACGCTTTCACCTCGAGCCCATTACGACGGCCATTTGGAACGGTCTGGGCCGGAATGCGCGTGCGGAAAATCCTGTTCCTGATTGCGCGAAGCCGAGGCATGGCTTCGATTTGTAGAAAGAAAGCGGAGTCGTTTCAGTCGTGAAGCTCGCCGCCACAGCCTTGTACACCACTCTGAGATGCGGTGCGGCAAACGGCCGGAGCACTCAAATCCTCCAGGAAATGCAGTCTCTTCGGCAACGCTGGTAGTTTGACATGCCTCCCGCAACATCAACCGAGCACCTCCGTTTTGCGTGGCTCGATCGGTTGCTCCAGGCGCGCGGCGATTCGATTCGCCACTAGTGCGGGGTACGATGCACCTATGCGCCCAATAACGGTGTTGGTCAGAACCGTCAGCAGCTTCGGTGGCCGCACAATCAGAGTGCCGACGCGTGGGTATTCTAGCGATGCCACTCGCACCAGCATCTCCACCGCCTGTTTGGCCGCCAGATAGTGCGACCACTGAGGCACCGGGCATTCAACGGCGGCCGAAGAAATGATCACGGCAGCGCCGTTGCTGTCGTTCAAAAGACCCAGAAACGTGCAAAGGGGTGCCAACGTGATCGAAACCGCCTGATGGATATAATGTTCGATTCGATTGAGCGCATTAGGCTCCAGGCGCAACGGCAGGATTGGAGGGCACGCGTTGCATACTAGGATATCCAAGCGGCCTTGCTCGGCCAACACCCGCTTCCGCAGGCGTTCGAGCGCCTCGGGGTCCGCCGCATCTCCCACCTGCATGCGACCTGCGTCTTGCTCGCCAGCAGAGCGCGACAGCCCATAGACGAACGCGCCACGCAGTTCCAACGCATGCCTGGTTGCCTCGCCCAGTCCGCGGCTCGCGCCAATGATCACCGCCACCCTCTCCGCCAGCGAGTCCGGCCTCGCCGCAGTGGATTCGAATCCCTCAGCCAAAGGCAAAGTGGGCCGATAGAATGCCCAGGACTCCCCGGAAACAATGCTGCGGCCAGCCAGCGACAAGGAGACGTCTATCTTTACCAGTTGCACTTGCCGGTCAACTGAGCGCACTCTAGCGCGGTATTCCAGTTCTGCGGGGCGGTGGGCCACCCCGTCGAGATCCAGCACCAACTTCGATAAGAGAGCCGATTCTCCAGGCAATTCCATCCCGACGACATAACTGCTCCAGGCAAGTACTTCGAGGGCGAATGGGACGACCCCGCTCCACCGCTCCGCTAGAGCTGTCAGCGCAGAGGCGCTGCACCCGTACCGTCCCGAAGCCTCCAGGCCCGGCGCGATCTGATCATCAGCCCACAGCACAGGCTGGTTGCGCTCGAAATGCGCTGTACATGTCGTTTCGGCGATCCGATCTGATTTGGGCGGAGCCGCTTTCACAGTAAACACGAGTATCGGCCGACTTCCATCAAACATCCGCGCGACCCACTCTCCCTCCTGTGCTGAAGTCTCGACGCGATAATTGACGCCTAGGAACATCGGCCTCAAGAAGTTGGCCTGGAGCTGGGTAATAGCCCAATTCTTGGGCAGTGGGATATGGCTCATACATGCAATCGCGCCAAGACAGCCGAACACGACCCGTTGTCCATAAGCTGTGTGACGGGCATAGTCCTCAGAGAGATGCAGAGGGTTGCGGTCGCCAGAGGCCGCTCTGAACACCGCAAGGTCTGACTCCGAGAATGAGATTGGCTCGGAATCTCCAGCGCTGGCTGCAATATTGGCGAAAGAGTTAGATTTCATGGCGAGGAACCAAGGAGGACAGCTCGACTCAGAGCCGACCGACTTCCGAACCTTGGTACAATCCCCCTATTTCCTCCGGGTCAAAGCGGTCTTCTGTCCGGGGTTGTTAAGTTTGTGGTTCTAACACAGAGCGATCCTGACGGCGGACTCACGTCCATTGGCACGTATGAGGCTGATGTTTGAAAGCATGTCCCCCATGCACATCGCTCGCGGAGCTTGCTGCTGCAATTGCCCATCGCGGACCTTCGAAACTGCCTCAAAACGGCCTGTGTACGAGCAGCAGATCGTTCGTCCTCCTGGGCCCTTCTAAATGCACGATTGCGCGTACCGACCCCTCAAGCAGTCGCGACCGTGGGGAGTGTCTTCGTGCTCCTGCGAATAAAGCGAGTTCTCGCCGAATAGACTTGGGGCACATCATAGCGCCACAACTTGCGGCCGTCGGAGGTTTCCTCGACGCCAGTGAAACCGAGCTTGCCATAGTGTCCGGCAACCATGCTGTTCTTTTTGGACGGGATATAGACGCCCACGATCTTACTGATGCCCCGTGCCTGGCACTGCTCAACCAAGCCATCAAACATCGCAAATTCCATCTCGCGGTTCAAAATGCGGCAGCTCATCAGCCAAAGGTCTAGTTCAACTGTTTCGTCAAGTACGCGCCCGATCAGGACTGAAACCAGGCCATTGTCGCCAAATCTGTCAGCCAGCCGACCGTAAAGCGTGATAAAGATCGGGTCTCGAGCGATGGCCTGAACTTCGGCGCTCGTATACCGCTTAGTTGTGAGATTAAACTGATTGGTTTTGTTGATCAACTGTGTGATTCGCTCCAGATAGACCGGCGAGAACGGGGCGATTTCCGCAGTCATTTCGAGGGAGGCCAGGAACTCGCCGTAGTCGCGGAAGCGGACCTGATATGCGCTTCGCCCTGCGTTCGAGTTGTAGTAGGCGGAGCGGTTGAGATCTTCCTGAACCACCTTGTCCACTTCGAAGTACCGCTCGTGTTCGAGTATCTCAGCGAAACGGGAAACGTCTGAGCCCACATTTGGTGACGCCACTTCGGGCAGTTGGTCAGCCACCAGAGCCCTCTCGGCCGGGTTATCATCGATAAATACCACGCTATCAAGGCCAATGTTGAGCTCTGCTGCGATCTCGCGGATGTTTCGCGGCTTTGGATTCCAGTTTGCTTTGAATACGCTGAAATCCTCCAGCTTTAATATGCTGTCTGGGTGTGAGAAGCCTTCTTTAGCATTCTCGAAGTCGTTCTTCGAACATACGGCGAGAATTACTCCGCGCCGCTGCAGGTCTTTCACATATCGCTGAAAGTCCAAGAAGGCTTCGCCAACGGGGTGGTCGTACCCTAAAATCAGGTTTTGCGCTCCATCGTCGCCCACGACACCACCCCAAAGTGTGTTATCTAAGTCCAGGACGAGGCACTTTTTGGACCTCCCGTAAACAGACTTAACAATGGCGGCAACGTTTTGAGCCAGGACCACTGTGGCAGTCGGGCTCAAGGCCATGTGAAAGTTATACCAGTACGTGTGGCAGTGCCACTCGTACAGGCCAACTTGCGCGGAAAGGTAGAGAATGTCATTAATGAGGAAGCGTGAGTGCTTGCGGGCGTAGCTCGCGAACTCGGCATTCAGCCTCAGTAAGAAGTTCACGCGGCCGGACGATTCGACCGCCTCCAAATTCCCGAGCGGTCTCAGGCGCGGCAGGTCAAAATTATTCTGGATGATGAGCGCGCCAAGCTCCGAATGAATTTTCTCCCAAAGAGACTCAAACCGACCCGCTTCATGGCGGACGTGCTGTTCAACCGCTGTTTCAGGTTCCATTAGTTCGGGGAATTGCGACACGTTGTGCCAGGTAGTGTGAATAAAGATGATGTCGGGTTTGAAACTCCATAGCCCCCGGTTCTCGAACAGGACGTCCTCATAGTATCGGTTGTAACCTGATTCGTAGAATGTCGGCTGGATTCCTTGCGCCAAGAGAAACAGCTCTAGCATGCTCCTAACTTCCACGGTTGTGGAGCCACCAAGAATTGCAATTCGCGCTGGGGTTAAATTTATCTGTCTGAGTAATTCCTTCTTCAGAGAATGGCGCTTTCCCAGAATATTCGCCGGTATAACGGGGAATTGGAGATCTTTCAGGATCTCTGATTGCAACGCCTTGGTTTCTGATGCCACTGCAAATCTCCGCTACAGCGCCGCCGCTTGCGGCACCGCCACTTCAAAAATACCGAGAATACGGCGTAACACTTTCGCCGGCTGGAAGATACGGCTCAGTGGATCTAGGGGTTTGAGCAAATTCATAGTTAAGACGAGCTACCTTCCACCGGAGGCCAAGCGCAGAAGATCGGCGACCGTGGAGCAGCCAACGATCTGGTCAGGAGAGATGTGCGCATTATTAGTTGTTTCCGCCAAGACAATCAGGCTGATAAGAGCGGTGGAGTCCCAGTTCTGCAGTTCTTCCAGTTTTTCGTCGCCACGAAGTGTTCCGGCGCGCAGGCCAAGGATCTCGTCCATTTCCAAGAGGAAACCTTCTCGGGTCATTGCCTTCCGATTTTCACGCACGTGGCTGCCTCTTTTCGGTCCATTGGAGGTAATCTGCCCTGCCGATCGCTCCTGTCTGGTCTACCGAGGAATGGATCCGGCTGACCCGAACGATCCCCAAAATCACGCGAAAGCCGGTTCCGCGCTGCGCGAAGGCGAGGCAAGGCCTCGAGCTCGAAGAAGAGAGTGCCGTCACTCTCGGCACGGGTGCTGACTCTGTCAAGATGGAACGGGTCAGCACCTCGCGGGTTCGCGACGCTCTCGCTGAGAAAGACAGCCTCATGCCCCGATTCCTTAAGATGACCTAGTAACTCATCGGTAAGATCTGTCGAGGAGCCGTAAGGCTGGCTGAATGACCGCACCTTTGTTCCGGAGAGGGCCTCCAATTCTGCCTTATTCCTGTCCAACTGTGGGCCAAAGTCCTCCCTCGAGAGAGACCTGCAGTGCACGTGGGTGTGAGTGTGGTTCCCGATCTCGAAATCGAAAGACGTCACGTCGCAAAGCTGTTTGCTAGTCAGGTACAGGCCCGCTTCCTTCGCCGTACGACTCTCACTGATCCCCGCTAATTGCCGGAGCGAGTCGAGAAAGACTTCCCTTTCGGCCAGTGAAATGGCCGGGAAGAAACGCGCAAAGACCTCGGAAAGGGAATGCAGTTCGAGGGCTTCGCTGCCCGGGACGGCGCGGACTGCGGCATTGATTGTCTCCATTCCCAGCACGTTGGCCACATAACAGACAAGATTATCCGGTGCCAATCGTTGGTTATCGAGAAATGCGGCGTTTACGAAAAAGACGGCTGGCACATCAAACTGGCGGCACAGGGGCGCGGCCCACTCCGCAACCGACGCATAGGCGTCGTCGAAGGTTACGAGCACAGCACGGGGCGGAAGCCCTAGACCATCAGAGTCAGTCAGAACGTCTTGCAGGCGCACGGGAGCGTAGTACATAGTCAGAAATCTCAGTGCAGCCTCGAATTTCTTGGGGGTGATACTCACGCTCATCCCCCTGGTAAACGGCGACTCCGCTGCCGAGATGTCGTGAAAGACCACACATCGTAGTGAGTAGGAGGGACCGAGCATGCGCGCGATCTCGAAGCAGCTAGGTGTGCGCCAGAATGCTTCCGCGGCCATATTAATCGCAGCGTGCCGAAATCTACTGTAGAACAACTTGTTCGCGCTCCAGAAATGTTCGCTGCCAAAGCTCCAAGCTGAGTAGCGAAAATATCTCTTTGGAATAGTTGGCACCGTTCAAGTTGGCTCGGAGAAGTCCCTCGATGGCATCCTTACTGAAGTACCCTCGATTGATTGTCTTTCGGTCCGTCAGCACGGCCCAGACTACATCTTTGAGATCGTTTCGAAGCCAGGACTCATAAGGAACCGGGAACCCGATCTTCTTTCGGTTGCGAATTTCTTTGGGAATTTTCTGGGCTAACGCTTTCCTGAGAATGTATTTTCCCGTAAATCCCTTCAGCTTGAAGTTGGGCGGCAGCGACGCCGCGAATTCCAGAACTTTATGATCCAACAGTGGCACGCGGAGCTCAACGGAGTTGGCCATGGTCATCTTGTCGGCCTTGATCAGTAGTTCGTCCGGCAACCATGTCTTCGTATCTATGTAGAGCATTGCGTCGAGGGTGTTGTGACCCCGGACATGCGCCTGCAGCCGGCGTACCGGTTCGAGAGAGTGCTCGCGGTCAATCGCTGGGGCAAGATTAGTGGAGTACACCTTGCCGAGTCGATTTCCCGTGTAACGATACGGATTTGACGTACGGCTGTAGTAGTAGTCGGGGAACGGATAATTCATCAAAGCTGCATACTTGGCCGCTCGAGGCAAGTGGAGCAGCGAGTTGGCAAGAGAAAGACCCCGGGAAAAGGTGCCGTTCAGCGAAGGAACCCCGCGTTTGACCCGCTCAAGCCAAACGAGATTGCGATAAATGCTGTAGCCTGCAAACGCCTCATCTCCGCCTTCTCCAGAGAGAAGCACCTTGACATAGTTCCTCGCCAACTTGGAGACGTAATACATGGCGATGGCGGGCGGCTCACAGACGGGCTCTTCCATGTGCCACACAAATTGGGGCATGAAAGCCGCAAAATCCCTGGCCGTTATAGTCATGTCATGATGCTGGGTGCCGTATGTTTCCGCGGCCAATCTTGCGTAAGGTCTCTCGTCAGCGACTTCCCCTCCGGAGAAGCCTACGGTGAAACTGCTGATGTTCTTATCTGTCCCATTTACGGCGAGGCTGAGCACAGCTGTCGAATCCACTCCACCACTGAGAAGGACACCTACTGGAACGTCTGCGATCATGTGCAGCTCAACTGTTTTTGCCAGCAGACTCAGCAATTCGGTTTCTGCATCCTTTAGGCTAGTGTTCCGGGAAGGCTCTGTAAAAGAAAGATCCCAGTATTGCCGCATCACCGGCTTGCCGTCCCTCATCAGTAGAGAGTGTCCCGGGGCGAGCTTTTGGATTCCTTTGAGCAATGTGTATTCGCCAGGCATGTACAGGAAAGTCAGAAACCTGTCGATGAGCTCGGGAGCGATTTCTCGATCCACCGAGGGATCTGCCAGAATGGCTTTGATTTCGGAGGCGAAGACCAAAGATGTTTTGGTCAGGCAATAGTACAGGGGCTTGATTCCGACGCGGTCCCTCGCCAGGAATAGGGTCTTGGCGTTTACGTCCCAGACGGCGAAAGCAAACATCCCGCGCAGCTTCCCCAGACATTCGGGCCCGAACTCTTCGTATAGATGGACAATTACTTCCGTGTCACCCTTCGTTTTGAATGCATGCCCTTTGCTCAGGAGAAAGTCACGCAGTTCTTCGTAGTTATAAACTTCACCGTTGAAGACGATCCAGACCGTGCCGTCCTCGTTCGACAGGGGTTGGTGGCCACTCTTAAGGTCGATGATCGAGAGCCGACGGAAACCAAGACCAATCGGACCCGAGACGTAGTACCCCTCGTCGTCTGGCCCGCGATGGTGGATGGTGTCCGCCATCGCCGTCACGAGCGCGGGCGACACCGTCGCTTCGGCGTCAAACATGAGTTTTCCGCAAATTCCGCACATAGTTTGAGTGTGGCCCTGACAACCTGGAGAGATCATCTCCAGATAGTGCGCATTCCAAAAAGACGTCTTATTTGCTGTCCACGGATGTAGTTGACATAACAGGGATCCTCGACGCGCGGCGGATGGGTCAAATACGCGCTCACATATCCGTACAGGACAGCCGCCGAACCCATGAGGTAGGGCCTTTGCGCAATTCGATACATGCAACTAGCCAGAACGAAGAGGGGGTGATATCCGGACACATAGCACACCTTACCGTGTTTCACGCGGTCCCACATGAGTCCGTCCGCAGTTCCCGTGACACGGTGATGATGAAGGTGCAGATCCGAGAAGCTATAGGTCTTCCAGCCCAACATGTTGGCCTTGACTTCATCGATGGTGTCCCATCCTACGGCCAACCATAGTCCACCGATTGCCTTCCAGCAGGCTTTCCGATAAATCTTGGTCGCACCTCGCACATGGAATCTAGGAGTTTCCTCGAGTTTCAGCTTTTCCGAGACGACGTGATAGATCTCCCCGCCACCAATCCCTAGGTCAGGCTCTCTACGGAAGTACTCAAAGCATTTTTCGAAGTACTCTGGAGCAAAGCTCAAATCCCCATCTAGCTTCACAATAAAATCCCACTCATTGCACTGGAGCGAGTTATACCCATCGTAGAACGCTTCCATCACCCCGCCGCCGGCCTTGCGGAAGCCTCGGTTCGCTCGATGGATGACGCGGATCCATGAGTACTGAGTTGCATATTCATCGAGAAGGTCACCCGTCCGGTCGGTCGAGCCGTCGTCAACGATCACCCACTTCCCAGGCAGGATCGTTTGGCGAAGGACACATTCGATGGTCGCCTCGATGAACTTCTCCTCATCCCGCACGGGAGTGATGACTACGTATCGCGTCATTTCGCCTCACCATCACCTTCCGCTGTGCACCCTGGCAGCCTGCTCTGTTGAATCTCTTGGCAAATCGCGTCAACAATTCGCTCGGCGCTTCGGCCGTCCCACGCTTCCGGCACCGCACCGGTAGCTTTCGATTCGAATTGACGTCGCGTAGCCTGACGAATGCCTTCCTTGCTCGTTCCCGCAAGGACGTTCGTTCCGACTTTGACGGTGATGGGCCGTTCTGTATTCTCACGCACGGTGACACAGGGAACCCCAAGACAAGTGGTTTCTTCCTGGATGCCGCCGGAGTCGGTTACAACCACAGCGGCGTGCTCCATCAGGCACAAAAAATCAAGGTAGCCCAAAGGATCAATTAGTTGGATGCGTCCATTGGCACGCGTGGAGTGCGATTTCTCTCTTCCCTGGCACCCATTCTCAGTGCTAAAGAAACGTTCCAAACCGAATTCGGCAATTCTTTTCTGGGTTCTCGGATGTGCGGGAAAAATAACCGGCCAGGAATTGGACAACTCCTCCAATCCTTCCAGAACATTCAGAAGGGTTGCGCGTTGATCGACGTTGGAGGGCCGATGAAGCGTCAACAAGGCATAACGGACTGTGCCATTCGCCGAACTGTGATTGGAGTCGGAGTTTCGCAGGCCTAGCTTGTCCAGGATGGGAGAGCCTTCGGCCTTGCCCTTGAAAGCGAGGAGAGAATCAATCATAGTGTTTCCGACGAAGTGGACTTTTCGGTCGGAGATACCTTCCGTACGCAAATTGCGTAGCCCGCTCTCCTCTGTTACAAACAATAGGTCGGCAACATGATCCGTCAGGATCCGGTTGATTTCCTCGGGCATGCGCCGATCAAAGGAACGAAGGCCGGCCTCGACATGGGCGATGAGCGGCTTGGCCGCGTTGACATCGTATGAGATCTTGGCGGCAACCAGGGCGCATGCCAATGTCGAGTTCACGTCGCCAACGACAAGCAACAGATCGGGTCTCTCCCGCCACAAAACCTCTTCGAACCGTTTCATGATCTCGGCCGTTTGGGCCGCGTGAGAACCTGAACCGACTCCGAGGTGCACGTCCGGTTTTGGAATGTTCAGATCCAAAAAAAATCGGTCTGACATCGCTTCGTCATAATGCTGGCCCGTGTGGATTAGTACGTTTTGCAGGACGATGCGAGAATCTCGGTCGCCTTTGGGACGCAGCGACACGCCAAGGCGCTCGTTGTGATCCCGGATTGCAGCGATGATCGGAGCAGCCTTCATGAAATTGGGCCGTGCGCCGACGACGGTGAGGATCTTGGCTGTCTTGGTTGCTTCCATGTTGTTCAGCAAGCCGCTAGGTGGCAGTAATGTCAGGCTCAAGTACTAGCGCCCTTTGCCAGAGGTCCACCTTTGGAGTTTCTGGCGAATGCGAACAGCAGCCAGCCAAATTCGTATGGCCGCTGTTCGTACAGAACTTCTAGTGAACCGACCTGCGCGTCCTGGTTCGTTGGCCGGAAGATACTCATCGCCATTTCCCAAAATTTCGCCCGCGAGTTCCCGGGAAGAATGCATCGCCAAATCAGGCTCTGCGAACGATCTTTCATGTCGACGCCAAGCTCATTGGCACCATGAATCCAACGGAGCCCCCGGTAAATGGAATCTCGGAACGATTGTCCAGTAGCTTCTTCAATGGCAAACAGACACATTGGCGCCATACCATGCTGATGTACGGAATAGACGGGATAACGACTGGAGACTCGTCCGCTCCGCGCATCATAGAGCCACCACCACTGCCCCGATTTTCCTTGAGCAAGGCAAATGGCCGTAGCGCATTTCAAAGCAGAGGCTAGGGGATCCTGTACGTGAAAAGCTTTAGCAAACTTCGACATCCCGTACATGGGGTAAACTTGATCTGCAAAGCTGCCAATATGTCCGCGTAATCGGCCCGAGAGGGACTTCTTCGTACTCACGTGACCGAATAGCCCGTACTCGCCTTGATTCTCTTCAATGCGGTGGTATGTTTTCAGAGACAGGTCTGTCAAAATGCCAACCAAATTTGGGCACGCCTCTGCTGCGTGCGCCAATCCGGACAGGAACCACGCCAATTCCATCGTGCGCCCTTCCCGTGCGTCGGAGAAGCGCGCTAGAGCGGTTTCACAATCGAACCTACGGAACAAATCTCCAAGATGGTCAGGCTCAAATGTAGCGGCAAGCCAGATCACCAATCCTATGTCACCGACTCCCTGAATCCACTTTGTGTCGCGAACTAGCGACCTATAGATCGCGCGAATGTCAAGGAGCGAATCTGCTCCCGTCGATTCCAGCTCGTTAAGCCCTAGTAAGGTCATGACCGTATATCGGGGCGAAATTCCTTCGCGCACAAGTCCCTGTTTGGTGGATAGCAGTCTGTGACAAAATAGTTGTCTGTCTGCGTCAAACATGGCCATAAGGCCACGCGCCGCGAAAGAAGTCAACTCCTGCGCATCACACATCGCCACAGTGCTTTGTTGCGAGGAGGTCAGGTGGCGCGATGTCCGCGAGTCTAGTGGCATGGGGGCAGACATTGATGCTCCGCGATTGAGACAATTGCCCCCACAATGCAATCGAGGGCGGCACTCTGACTCCCTAAATCCCGCACAGCTGGTGTCCTCCGTTTGAGGGCGATTTTTGTGCGAATATCTTCTAATTTTTCTATAAAAGTAAGCCGTCCGGTTCTGGCGAGGCCTTGATCGACCGCGCCAATGCGTCCCCGGAAAATGCTATAGACGGGGACACCCAGTGCCGCTGCTTCGCGATTCATGGTTCCGCCGCCGCTGATGACGAGGTCCGAATTCCAAATCAGATTCAATCCATCCACGGCTCGTTCCGGAATGATGATGCGTCCCTCATCAATGGCTCGGGACCAATGAGAGCACAGAAAGGTCGCCTGGGTCTGATTGCGCGGCAGCAGCACCACTCGAGTGCCGGGCTGGTCCAAAAGGAACCGGAGGCTCGCAGCAAGAAACTCTTCGCTCTCCGGATTGTGATAGTGGGCTTCCGTAGCCGGCGGACGGACTGTCACCACCAGTTCGTCTTGGCGGACGCCCAGGAGCTTTCTGACACTGGGGTCCGGCTTGAACCGTGGCACGTATACATCCTCTTTCAAACCGGGGTATTGAAAAAGATGGTCCGGCTTCTGAGATACGCGCTCTTCCGGAATCACGTCAGGCACAAAGACCCAGTTTGGGTGCAAGAATCCGGTGGCGGTTACAAATTCATAGTCGAACATCACAACGGTGGGAATGCCGAGCAACGAGGCGATCAAGAATTGAGCGCGCGAAGTGTGAGATACGGCAAGATCGGGCCTTTCCATGATCGCTAATGGCAACAACTGCATAGCGCGCAGGGCGGTACCGAACAATTTCAGAATCCACTTCTTCCCGTAGTGTCGGCCCACGACCCGGCAAGAAAGGTGGTGTAGGCGCAACAATTCGCAAACTTGGTAAGAATCTCGCGCCGTCAAAAAGACTTGATAGCCTTCTTTTTCAAGCCCTTCGATGATTGGCAGGAAAAAAGGAACATGAGGCGAATTATCGAGATCGATCCATATTTTCTTCGGCGTCGACCGCGTGGCTACCTTGCTCCTTTTGAACACGTTCTATTGAACCTGTTGCGTCCGAGCTGTGCCTGAAATCATTGGATGGGTGTCAACCTGTCCGCCAATGTGCTGCCTTAAGGCCTCCGCGGCTGGTTGGACGAGCAGTACGCTATCGGCGACCCCTCCAAACTGTGCAATCTCCTCCACCACGCGATTCTGCTGCGCCGGGGTCAGTCCCGGATACATCGGCAGGGAAAGCACTTGGCTAGCTGAAGTTTCCGCCACTGGGAAATCTCCCTCTTTAAACCCCATGGAGCGATACGGTGTTTGGAGATGAACCGGGACCGGGTAGTGGATGCCGGTCCCGATGCCGGACTTGGTCAAGTGTTCTTGGAGCTCGTTCCGCTCCGTTGTGCGGACGACGTAGAGATGATAGACAGACCGAGACCAGGCCGGCTCGTAGGGCAGCCCGACATTCGCCGACACCCCGCTCAGCAGCTTGTTGTACCGCGCAGCAACTTCACGGCGATTCTGATTCCACTGCGGAAGGTGACAGAGCTTGGCCCGTAAGAGCCCGGCTTGGAGCGCGTCGAGCCTTCCATTATAACCCTCTATCTCATGGTAGTATTTCCGCACCTGGCCGTGATCCCGCAGCATGCGCACCTTCCGTGCAAATGCCTCTTGGTTGGTCGTGACCGCTCCGCCCTCACCGCAGGCGCCCAAGTTTTTCCCTGGATAAAAGCTGAAAGCGGCGGCGTGCCCCATCGAGCCCGCTTTTTTCCAGCGGTTTTCCTTTTTTGAGAAGTATTCCGCGCCGTGTGCTTGGCACGCATCCTCAATCACCGTCATTCGGTAGCAAGCAGCGATTTCAAGAATCGGATCCATATCGGCCATTTGGCCATAGAGATGAACGGGGATTACCGCTGTCACCGGCCTGCGAAGCGTCCTGTGAATCATTCGGCCGGTTTCGCGCTCACGCGTACAGTGGGTCTCTAAATACTGAATGAGCTTGCCCGAATCCATGGTGTAAAAGCGGGGATCCACATCCACGAAGTCTGGACGAGCGCCCGCCTGTGAAATGGCTTCAGTTGTGGCGATGAACGTCAAAGGCACCGTGAGAACAATGTCGCCAGGCTGGACGCCCACAGCAACTAAAGCAAACCGGACCGCATCGGTGCCGCTAGAAACTCCGACACAGTGTGCACTCTGGCAGAAGCGCGCGTATTGGTTCTCGAATTCCTCAACCATCGGACCGCCGATGAATGTTGCGGTTCTCAAAGCCTGCTGAAAGATGGGGACGAGTTCCTGCTCTAGTTCTCGGTGCAGGCTAGCCAAGTCCAAAAACGGAATACTTCGATCGTCTGGCATTTTAGCGATCCTTAACTTTTAGGTAAGATAAAAAATTAGGCGGAGCTACTATGACAAAACACGTACTGCTATTGGCAAATCTCGGAAGATGTTAGTTTGATTCTCTGCCCCAGATACGCGCAAAGCCCATCCTGCCAAGGTTTGAAAACATTCAAACCTTGGCTTTTCAATGCCCGGTTCTCAAGCGCAGAGTACCTTGGCCGGGCGACCTTGGTGGGAAACTCGTGAGCGGCGGCCACTCTCAAATGCACCGAAGTGCCGGTCAACGCGAAGATTTCCTTGGCGAACTCGTACCAGGAACAATTGCCTTCGGCCGTGGCATGATAGAGTCCGTAGCAACCCGTCTGACTCAGTTGGACCATTTGTTGTGCAAGCTCGGCGGTGGACGTCGGCGTAATAACCTCGCTATCCACAACGCTCACCTCTCCACGCTCTTTTGCCAGTTTTAACATGAGCTCGATGAAATTCAGCCCGCCCTTGGCGCGGCATGGGCTTTTCCCGTAGAGGCCAGAGGTGCGAATCACAAAGTACTTGTCTGTAGCAGAGCGGATAAAATGCTCGCCGGCCAGTTTCGTAATGCCATAAGCATTTAGAGGTCGCGGATTGTCATCTTCGACGTACGGTGTTCCTTTGTCGCCGTCAAACACGTAATCGGTGCTGACGTGCATCAGAATTGCACCTATCTTCTGCGCGGTCACGGCCAGATTCCTTGCGCCCAGCGCATTAACGGCGAACGCTTTGGCGGATTCACGTTCGCAATGTTCGACATTGTGCATCGCCGCCGTGTTGATGATCACCTGGGCCGGGCTTTCCTCAAGCACACTCGAGACCGAATTGGAATCTGAGATCTCTATGTCTGCGTGTTGCAGCACGCGAACGGCATGACCGTCGGCTGAAAAAGCAGCAACTAGGTCTGTACCGAGCTGCCCGTTTCCGCCAATCACCGTAACCTTCACGATTAGTATTGGTGCGCTTTCGCCATAGAATGGATGTCAATCTCGTTTTCAATCGATCTGAACGTTACAATATTGGAATACAAGGGATTGTCCCAGTCTTGAAGCTTGTCCATGTTGTCGATCAAGTTGCAAACGATGGACTTCAGATCGTACGTAGGGTGGAAACTCAGCACGTTTTTGGCTTTCTCGATACTGACCTTGTAATTCCGAAAATCCTGGACATGCTTGATGTTGAGGTGGATCGGGATTCCCAATCGCTCCACGACGGCTGACTTCACTAAGTCGCCCACTTCTCCAACCGTGTAGTTGCCAGAGGCGATGTTGAAAATGCCTGAGATTTTGTGGTTCGCTTCGATCGCACGAATATAAGCGGTGGCGGCATCTTGGATGCTCAAAATCGGCCGCCAGATCGAAGGGTTGTTGATGGTTATCGTACGATCCTTTATAGCATCTTTGAACATAGTATTGATGATGAGATCAAAACGCATGCGGGGGCTGTAACCAGAAATCGTTCCTTTGCGAAGCGAGATGACGGAAAAATCTTCGTCAACCAATTGTAGCGCAGCCTGTTCACCCTGAAGTTTGGAAATGCCATATGGGTAGCTGGAGCCTACCGGACGCATTTCATCGTACAGCTCATTCTCCGTATACCCGTATACTGAACAAGAACTCGCGTATACATAACGCTTCACCTTAGCTTTCTTAGCGGTGTACGCCAGGTAGGATGGCGCGGCGGCGTTGAACACAAAGTTTTTGCTGGGTGAATACTCCGCCATGGGATCGTTCGACAGACCCGCCAGAAAGACGACCTGATCGTATGGCTCCAGATCCTCGTCAGTGAGTTGGAATATATCTTTGTTCAAAATCCCCACTTGTCGGGGCAAGTGATTGCCGAACCAAAACAGATCAACCACGTCAACCTTGTATCCTCTTTCGAGCAATTTCGGGATCAGGACGGACCCAACATACCCCGCGCCGCCGGCAATGAGGAGTTTCACGTTCGCACCGTCAAGTTACAGGATTTTTCCATCAGTAAGTGAAATTCGAGGATTGCGGCCTCGACAGCCACTGCCTTAGGTTCTGTGCCTTTCGGTCTTTTTCCGAGAGCAGCACGTCGCGTATGGGCCATTCAATGCCGATATCGGGGTCATCCCAACGAATACCCGATTCTGCCTTGTTGTTGTAGATTCCCGTGACCTTGTACTGAATTTCCGCGACGTCGGAAAGTACGCAGAAACCGCGTGCAAAACCGGCGGGAGCCCATACTTGCCGGCGGTTTTCCGCGGATGCTTCAACGCCAACCCACTTTCCAAGCGTCGGCGATCCCCTGCGAATATCTACAGCGACTAGGAATGCGCTGCCCAAGGAAACCCGCATTAACTTGCCCATGGGTGGTTCCCATTGAAAGTGCAAACCACGCACTACGCCCTTTGTGGACCTTGAGTGGTTGTCTTGAACAAAATGAGTGGGTAGACCGTTTGTTTTGAAGTGGTCCTCACGGAAAGTCTCCATGAAGAAACCGCGATCGTCCCGAAAAACATCTGGAATGACGACAGCTAGGTCTCGCAGCGCTGTTGACTCGATTCTGATTTCCATCGCTTCCAACGAACTCGCGGAGGCTAAAGAGAAAAACTAATGTTCAATCAAAATGGCGTGACCCAATACCAGAAGGCAGAGTGGTTATCGATCTTTCCAACCAAGTTGTCGCTGCCAACTCCGGCGCGATACATCGCGTCGCAGTATGCGGCAAACTCACTCTCACGTTCCTCCACGGCAGGGCCGCCTCGAGTTCGCGATGCATGATAACGAGATCAACAAACGGTATTTTCCTATTCTGATTCATCCAGCGGCCTTCGCGTCCAAGGGAATCGTGCGTAAGACTTTGGCCGGATTTCCGGCAACAATCGCATTGGGCGGAACGTCCCGGGTTACGACGCTACCTGCACCGACGATCGCGTTTTCGCCGATCGTCACGTTTGAAAGAATTGTTGCACCGGAACCGATAGAGGCGCCCCGCTTAACGAGAGTCATTTCGAGGTGCCAATCCTTTTCGGTTTGAAGCTCGCCCTCCGCCGTCGTCGCGCGAGGGTAAGAATCATTGACGAACGTCACGCCATGGCCAATAAAAACGTTGTCTTCAATCGTTACTCCTTCGCAGATGAATGTGTGACTCGAAATCTTGCAGTTCCTACCCACGGTGGCGTTCTTTTGGATCTCCACAAAGGCACCGATCTTACTCTGATCCCCGACTTTACAACCGTAGAGGTTAATGAACCTGGAAAGCCGGACTTCCTTGCCCAACTTCACATCAGAAGAAATACATGAGTATTCGCTCATATGGAAATTGCTCTGCCTCGTTCTTTAAGCGATTTCTGGGCCGCTTCAAGCATTCTGACCACCCTCAGACCCGCAATACCGTCATTCGAAGGTCTGGTATTGTTTAGGATGCAGTCCGCAAAGTAGGACAGCTCAACTCTCAACGCCTCGGCTGGCTCGATTTTGGGTGCCCACATGTCCCCAGATCGATAGCTAACAAGCAGTTCATAAAGGCCTTGCTTGTTACTCATTTCGACGCCCTTGTCGTAGATCTTTATTTTCTCGTCCGCCGCCAGATCGTTCCAGACCAACATTTTTTTCTGTCCTCCAATCAGCGTTGTACGAACTTTGACCGGGGACAGCCAATTAACGTTGATGTGTGCGATGATCTTTCGCGGGAAATAGATTGTGAGAAATGCTACATCGACAAATCCGTTGAGGTGTCTCTCGCCTGTAGCAACGATCGCTTCCGGTTTCTCCTTTATGAGATAATCCATAATGGACAAATCGTGAGGGGCGAGATCCCAGACAACATCGATATCGTGCTGAAAGAGACCTAGGTTCACCCTCGTCGAATCGTAGTAGTAGAGATCACCTAACGTACCGTCGTCGATAAGCTGGCGGATTCTTCTGACGGCGCCTGTAAAAAGGAAGGTGTGATCTACCATAATATTGAGCTTACGTCTGTCTGCCAGCTCGATGAGCTCCTCTGCTTGGGCTACCGTCGAAGTGAGTGGCTTCTCCACGAAGACATGTTTGCCATTCCGAAGCGCTGCCTTTGCCAATTCACAGTGCGTCCATACTGGAGTGACGATGGCTACCGCGTCGATCTCTGTCGACGTCAGGATCTCGTTCGGGTCTGTTGTAACGGATAGGTTTCGATAGATTTGTTGCGCTCGTCGCGCAGCATCAGGGTTCTTGTCGCAGATAGCAACAAGCCTATATCTATCGATACTGTGAAGATTCCGCACGACATTCGGGCCCCAGTAGCCGTATCCAATCACGCCGACTTGGACCGCTTCTTTGCCGCAGGGTTTCGCTGGCGATGATGTCATAAGGGCTGGATCTGGCATCTCAAGTTCCTTCACTTCAAGCGTTTCCTTCATGTGCGGCTCCAACAGTTTGTGATACTTAGTTGGGGACCCTACTAGCGTCGTGATAGAAGGCTGCGGTAGTGTGCCGTGCAGAAAATGCCGCGCGCATCGAAGAAGCCGAAGGGCGGTAAAATATTACGATTAGCCAACGAACCCCTGTTGCGGACAAGAAGGCTTGCCGCGTCCCTACGAGAGGCTCTTGCTTTTCTAGACAAGAAACCAAATCACTTAAAATCTCAGACTATACGTGCTATGTCATCGAATCTTGTTTCCGTGTTCTGAATATCATAGGGATCAGCTGATGAAAGCATTCGAAGCCGCATAACATAGCTAGTAGGCGCCGTTGCCAAACAACACCGCGCGCGGGGTTTGAAGGAGAATTTTGACATCCAACAGAAACGACCAAGTTCTTGAATATTGCAAGTCCAAACGGACCATCTCGTCGAAAGTCGTTCGGCTACGCCCACGAACCTGCCAGAGACCGGTAATACCCGGTTTAACCTCCAGCAAGCGCCGACGATGCCACAGACCGTAACCTTCAATTTCGTACGGAAGAGATGGGCGTGGTCCCACAAGTGACATCTCACCTGTCAGGACGTTCCAGAATTGCGGCAGCTCATCAACGCTCGTGCGTCGCATGATCCGGCCCATCCAGGTGACTCGAGGATCGTTCGTAATCTTGTACACTGCTTGTCCTTTTATTCCGCCGATCACCGGGTCGGCCTTTCCCGCAATAAACTTGCGCACATAGTGCTCATGAATCGTCGAATTGCTAGCGATGTACATCGAGCGAAACTTCAAAAACTCGAAGGGCACACCGAATTGACCAATTCTTTGTTGCCTGAATAGGACGGGGCCCTTTGAGGTTAATTTTACGCTCAGATATACCAGGACGAACAGTGGCGAAAACACGATTAGCGCGGCGGCGCTGCCAATGATGTCTAGCGCTCTCTTTAGCAGAAGTGCGGCTTTCCGTGAATGTTGTCCATGCAACAGATCCGGATAAAACAACGGGTTCGCAGGATTGCCCGAGTCTTTGTCGTCCGGATCTTTGGCGAATCTGTGGGCAGAAACCTGTACAAGTCTAAGATCCTCGGCGCTCAACTCAGCAGCGAGTCCCTGGCGAACTTGTTGAAGGAGTGTGTCGACCACACTTGAATCGAAAAGTGCCCTAAATTCGGTAAAAATAATTCCGAGCATCGCTTCGTGTTTGTACCATCCTGCAAGATCTGTCTCTCGTCTGGCAGCAGCTGCGGCCTTGATCATTCCTTTTAGCACGTTGGCATGACGACCGGCCTCCACGACAGCTCTTGCATCTAGCAGAAAGAGGAGAAATGTCTTGCCAGATCGCTCTGCGCGCTTTCTCTCAAAACAAAGCATACCGAGAAATAGATCCTCCGGAAGGATTCGCTGCGTCAAGTCTGACGGCTTAAAACTGGAAGGTGACATCGTTTGCGGAAATGTCCGCTCGTTGCGCCACGACGTCATAAGGTTAGGATCTTGTTTCAGGTGCGAACGCGAGAACATATCGAATGTCCTTGGTCGTGTTGTTCATTCGTGTTTGTACGAAGACCCGTGTCCGGACAGGAGCTTCGATCGCTTGAATGCCCAACATTTGATCGGGACCAAAGCGGAGAGCCACAAACGAGCCAGAAAAGAATGCCGCTAGGTTCCAACTTATTCGTGCAACGCGAAAACTAGATAGTTCGCCCTGCCACCGGAATGGCT
The DNA here is from genome assembly GCA_963735525.1 of uncultured Acidobacteriota bacterium. Lineage (GTDB taxonomy): Bacteria > Acidobacteriota > Terriglobia > Acidiferrales > UBA7541 > Acidiferrum. Next base: position 486,186 of record CAVTLQ010000013.1, read on the forward strand.
AAGGGGCTCAGAGAAGACCGACTAACCTAGTTGTACGTTGAGCTGTAGTGGTAGAGTTCGCGGATTTCTGTCTTTTCTACCTCACGTGGCACCACTCCAAGGAGGTTCTTCTCCGGGAATTGCAGACATACCTCCTTGGCAGACTCGTTCCCACTCTAACTACGAACAACACACCATTACATAAGTCGGCTAGCCTGCTAGGGTCGTGGATCAACAGGGTAGGCGGGGAATCCAGAATCAAACAGTCAAACACGGGCTTGACGCGATCGAGAAGAGTTCAAAGCGACGACCGTCGAGTCGAGTGAAGGGCAGGTGCGCGAGACGACCAAACCACACAGCGTGATCAACGTCATCACGCGGGCCGATTTCCCGATCAGATTCATTTTAGATGCGGTTACCATGATTGAGCCTACACCGAAGATTTTACTGGCGCGTTCGCACCATGCTTATTGGAACTCTGCGAGACCACCATCGAAGAGGCAGCCTCGGAAATCGTTTTGGCGACATCCGTGAAATAATTACTGCCTATAAATCGCTCGTGCCCCATCGCTTCGTACCCGTAGTTTTCGGCCAGTTCGAGTTCGTTCTCTTGCAGGCGGGCATAGGCAGCCATCCCAGCTTCGCGGTAGCTGCGGGCCAGATCGAACATGCTCGAGTTAAGAGAGTGAAAGCCCGCAAGAGAGACGAACTGAAACTTATAGCCCATGCCGCTGAGCGCGACCTGAAAGTTCCGAATCGTCGTCGCATCGAGCAGTTTGACCCAATTAAAGGACGAAGAGCAGTTGTAGGCCAGGGGTTTGCCGGGAAAGCTGGCGTGGATGGTGCCGGCGAATCTTCGAGCCTCCCTCAGGTCTGGAACCAAAGTTTCATACCATAGCAGATCGGCGTACGGCGCATAAGCGAGCCCGCGAACGATAGCGGCGTCTAACCCTCCTCGGAAGCCAAAGTAACCTTCCGTTGTCCTTTCTTGCGTAAGAAAACCTTGATCGCGGACATCTGAGTCACAACAAACCAACCGCGCCGCGTTGGCATCGGTGCGTGCAATCAACACGGTAGGAACATCCAACACATCGGCAGCTAGGCGAGCGGCAATTAGCTTCTCGATGAATTCTCCCGTCGTCACCAAGACTTTCTTCCCAGGCTGGCCGCAGCTTTTTGTTGCCGGGAGTAGGTCCTCAAAGTTGACAGCTGCCGCGCCAGCCTCAATCATTGCTTTCATCAGCTCGAACACGTTCAGCGTACCGCCAAAGCCTGCCTCAGCATCCGCCACCACAGGCGCAAACCAATGAATAGTGTTGCTGCCCTCACCGTGGTGGATCTGATCTGCGCGCTGTAGGGATTTGTTGATGCTTCGTACGAGCCTCGGGACCCCGTCCGGCGAAGCAAGACCCTGATCTGAGTACATTTCTCTGGCTGCGTTCGAATCGGCAGAGACCTCCGAGCCACTTGCATAGATGGCTTGGAGCCCTGCGCGCACCTGCTCGATAGCTTGGTTCCCCGTGATGGCTCCTAGCGCGGCAACGTAAGGGCTGGTCTGCAACAGTGTCCAAAGTCGCTCGGCCCCCCTTCTCGCCAACGTATGTTCAATCAACATGGAGCCTCTAAGACGGAGAACGTCACCTGGCGCGTATGGACGCTTGATTGCGGCCCAGCGTGATTCCTCCGCCAGATTCGGGCAGACTATCGGACGTTCATCGTGTTCTGTCATAGTCTCCCCCTGAGACACTGGACAGATCCGTGACTCCGTGCCAGGCGTTGACCTTCGTGAGAAGTTCGTTGGCTACACCGAGAGTTGCCGTGGCGAGGACTGGGTCGAAAGTCTCGGACTGGAATGGTTCGGGTGAAGCGTGGTTACCGAAGCAGGGTCAATTTCGACTGCGACGGAACGCTGCAGGAGGGCTACGGACAAAACGATCCGGTGACGCCCCCTAAACTGCAACAAAACTCCCTCGAGGCCATAAAGCGCACCACACTCGATTCTCACACGCTGCCCGACTTGCAGATAGGGCCAGGGCTGACGTGGAAGGTCAGCATTCACAAGTGTACGAAGGGCGGTAATTTCGGTTTCTTCAATCGGTGTCGGGTCCTTCGCTATCCCGACAATTGAAATCAAGCGAGGGGTGGTAAGGATGGGAAGGCGATTTTGCGGATTGAATCTGCAAAACAGATAGCCTGGGAACAAAGGCAGCTCGATCTCCTTGATCCGGTCGGACCACCGCCGCCTACACCTGTACATGGGCAAAAACGATTCGTATCCTTTGTTCTGCAGAAGTGTCGAGACGATATTTTCGTAACGCGATCTAACTTGTAGAGCGAACCACGAGAATGCCCCACTGTCTGTCAAAACATTTCTCGTAATGTCCGAACAGTTTAAGAGCATGAAGTCCCCAACGTCCGAGGTTACATCTGGTGCTTGTGCATCCTGCCAAACCATGGCGCGCTAAATTGGACATGCTACCGCCAATAGAGTTCCAAGCGCGGGACATTTAAATAATACGCAGCAATCCTATCGCCAATTACCCTAACTCTACCGCTCGCGCGAAACCCAGTGAATTACGGGACTTGGGTGGTACCATGGGACCCGCCGCTTAGCAGGGGACTGGTAAATGAACAAATCTTTTTTCAAAGAAGCAAATTTCATTTCCCCATTCTAGCCTTACCAGCAACTCGGTTGTGGGAAAACATAGGTCCGGGAGTGGACAAACCAACCGCCGCTAGCGCAAACCAAGAGCTTCGTCCTGCGACAGGTCATCGCGGTCGTCCGGCCGTGATCCCGACCCTGAGGACAATGTCGGAACCTCGTTCGTCTGCTTGCCATGTTCCCTCGGTGGAATCCCAGCCTGCCTAAGCTTATACAGCAGCGCTGCATAGCTTATGCTCAGAGCCCGAGCCGTTGTGCGCCGGTTCCAGCGATGGGCGTCCAGCGCCTTGAGAATGATCCTCCGTTCGAATCGCGCAGCGGCTTGTTTTACCACCTCCTTTAGTTTGATATTTCCTTCAATCTCAATCGAAACATCGAAGTCAAGATCTTCACTCGCGCCTGTGGTTTGAAGGGATTTGGCGATTGTTTCTTCCTGGCCAGCGATAACGTAACGCTTCATGACGTTTTCCAGCTCTCGGATGTTTCCAGGCCAGCTGTAATTCCTTAGAACACTAAGAGTTCGCCCCGACAAAGGTTTCACCGGTCGATTGAATTTCTTTGCGAAGCCCTGCAGCAAGTACTCGATCAGAACGGGAAGGTCGCAGATTCGCTGCTGCAACGGAGGCAACTCGATCGTGAGCACATTGACGCGATAGAATAGGTCTTGTCGAAATGTGCCCACCTTTATTTCTTTTTCGAGCTGGCGATTGGTTGCGCAGACGAAGCGGACATCGACCTGCCGTTCTTCCTGGGCCCCAATTCGACAGAATCGCCCATCTTGGAGCAGTTGCAGCAGCTTGGCCTGTAACCCCAGATCCAGCTCGGCAATCTCATCCAGAAAGAGTGTGCCGCGATGTGCTAACTCCACCCGTCCGGGCTTGCAGGCATACGCACCCGTGAAGGCGCCTTTTTGATATCCGAATAGTTCGCTCTCAACCAACGGCCCTGGGATCGCGGGACAATTGACTTTTACAAAGGCACCATTCCCCCAAGAAGATCGGTTGTGTATGTATCTCGCCAGGACCTCCTTGCCAGTGCCACTTTGCCCTTGAAGTAGCACTGGTACGTTAGTCGTCGCCGCCATGTCGGCACTCAGACGGACTGCCTCTCCGGCGGTAGAACTGCCGAAGATAACGTCGTCAGGCGGCACGGCCAAATTTGATCGGTGAACCACTGCACGAGCAGCACATCCCATAGTTCGTCCCCTAAGAAGCAAAATTGATTTCCACTAATTTGAACGCCTGTTGCGCTCCTTCCTCGCTGCTTTATTTGCGCCCCTATTCAACGACGTCAGCGTTTTCATTGCGCAGCGTAAGTGTTGTCACCGAAGCCGCAAATCCGGCGGGTGCTTTGGGTATCAAACCGACGTCCACTCGTAACACTTGGCCTTTGCCCTGAATGATGAGCCGCGAGCCGGGCAAGATAGAACGAACCAGCATCTCGAACCGAACACCTGCTCCCATGGAGGGCAAATCGTCAGACCAAACAAAAACCCCTCCTCCAGAAATATCACGCAAATGACCCCCCGCACGCTTTGGAACGCCTGCGGAATCTTTCCAGACGAAACTCAGCGCAGCCTCCAAATCGTAGCGTTGATGTCGCCGCCGCTCCATCAGCCCTACAGGGTTCCGCCTACACGCAGATTCTGGGTGTCAGTAGATACCTGTTTTTTTTCGACCTTTCGCAGCTTCCGGATTTTCCGCTACGTTATGCGTATCCAACAGGCCCGGCAAGGAGCAAAAACTTTGGTTCGCCAACCGCAGCAATTAGGGAAGAAAGCACCCCTAAGGGACAAATTTGTCTCGACGTCCGCGGAATGAGATGAATTGCTAGGTTATGTTACGGCTATTACCCGAAATGTGTCCCAATGAACACAGGTCGAGAATAGGGTAGGAACTTTTCTAGATTTCTCATGCAATCTTGTTGACTTGTTTACAGTCGACTGTTAGCGTTACAGCCTCAACGTAGTGAGTTTTTCTCATTATCTACAAACTGGGCGTTGTTGAGCAACGTTGTCATAGCCAGAATCAGCCCATCGTCCCCACATCTTGTGTTCGGGCTCTTCGGCAGGCGAGTCGGAGCGATTTTGATATGGCGGCATCTCTTCCTCTTGCACCGCTTCGAGAGCAGTCTTCAACGGTTCGTTCTCAGAACATAAGAGTGCTAATCGCTGATGATACTTCCATGGGTTGTCAACTCCTAAAGGATGCGTTCGCACGTTCGCGCTCTCGTATTGAGGTTGTTGCGTGCGCGATCAGTCGTTCAGAGATCATGCGGTGCATGACTGCACATTCCATCGACGTCGCCGTGGTGAGCGAGAGTTTGGAGGAAGGACCGTTTGTGGGTTTCCAAGTATTGAGTGAACTACGCACCGCTTTTCCCGGCACACGCGTAATTGTCCTCCTTAAATCAGTGCCGCAGGACTTGGTCATAGCCGCTTTCCGTGCCGGAGCCAAGGGCGTGTTTTGTAAGGCAGAACCAATCGAAGCTCTTTACAAATGCATTCGAGCTGTCCACGCAGGACAGATATGGGCCAACAGTAGCCAGCTAAATTTGCTCATAGACGCTCTGGTCAACGCCACGCCTCTCCATCTCGCGAACGCCAAGGGACGGTACATACTCGCTCAGCGAGAGAGCCAGGTCGCCCATCTCGTGGCTGAAGGATTGACCAACCGGGAAGTCGCTAAGAAGCTTGGCCTCAGCGAGCACACCGTAAGCAACTACCTTTTTAGAATTTATGAGAAGTTAGGCATATCGACCCGCGTAGAATTAGTGCTTTACGTTCTTCGCCATCAGCGCCTCCGCGAGTAAGAAGTTACGAAGAGCCCCGGGCGCCTGCAAGTCGTAAGTTTCTCAGATTCGTCGGCGGCGGACTGGTCTTGCTCCTTGCAGGGCTGTCGCGCTCATTGATTTGTCGTTTGATCGCCGGCTGCTTCGGGTCATCGTTGATGCATTTACCAGAAACTCATGTCCTTACGAAACTTCAAGCAGAAGACGCTGTCCGATAGCCCGGGGCTGGCCGTTCCTCCGGAGCGTACCCAAGTCCGGCCAGAGTTCGGTGGCGAACTCCGCCGGCGTGTTGTATCCGATTTCGCTGTGCAACGCTGGTACTCCGCTCCCGATACCTTCGCCGCCAGTAAACGAGCCACGCGACTCTCGATCCGCAAACTCGTCCCACGGACTGCCTGGCGCAATATACTTCCCTTTAATCGAGTCGTTATCCGGCGTTAGGTTCCAGCTTGTACAAATAAATAAAGGGGGGCAGGTCAGGCAAAGCCGCTGAACGTCTCGGGCGAATCGCAGTACAGAGGCGTCAGTCCGGAGGAGCTATGGTGTTGTCGCGCTGTGGCTTTGGATGCGGGAGGACGACGTCAAGAAAGCCAAGGCCTTCAGGTGATTACGACCATCTTCGGCGTACATCTTCCGCGATCCTCCCCAGATCACTGCCCTTAAGGGTAGTAGGCAATTGGCCCTAGATCCTGTCCTCTTCTGCGTCTTGGGTCCAGTTGCCTTGGGTTTTAGCCCGCAGTAACGTTGGCAACGCGTAGGGGAATCTTCCACCGGCTCCAATAGAACTGCCTCAAGCAGGCCGGGACCTGGGGAAACGAATGTTTGCCGCAGTTCCGACTACTTGCACCAACAAGAGGATTCTGTCACTCCTGATTCTCGTGCTGACTGGAATCTTGAGCCTCGGCCTGGGCGGATGCGCGGGTCTGGTCAGCGGAAACCCTTCTCAAGGCACAGGAGCTGCTCCACAGAGCTCGGTGCAAACCTTCAGCATTTCAGGGACGATCAATTCGACTGCGGGTGGTGGGAGTAGTGCAACAGTCATACTGAGCGGCGCAGCCAACGCCACGACGACCGCCAACGGCGCTGGCGCTTACACGTTCAGCGGGTTGGCCAACGGCACGTACACCGTCACACCGAGCCTTGCGGGCTTCACGTTCAGCCCAGGCAGTCAAAATGCGACCGTCAATGGCGCCAACATCGTAGGGATGAATTTCACGGCCATAGCCCAGAGCGCTGCAACCTTCAGCATTTCGGGGACGATCAGTCCCGCCGCAGGTGGGAGCGGGACCACCGTAACGTTGAGCGGAACCGCAAGCGCCTCGACGACCGCCAATAGTTCCGGCGCTTACACCTTCAGTGGGTTGGCTAACGGTATATACACCGTCACGCCGAGCCTCGCAGGCTTCACATTCAGCCCCGGCAGTCAAAGCGCGACCGTAAATGGAGCCAACGTCGCGGGACTGAATTTCGCGGCCACGGTGCAAATTACCCCGACCTTCAGCATTTCGGGGACGATCAGTCCCGCCACAGGCGGGAGCGAGACCACCGTAACGTTGAGCGGAGCTGCAAGCGCCTCGGCGACCGCTAGTAGTTCCGGCGCTTACACCTTCAGCGGGTTGGCTAACGGCACGTACAGCGTCACCCCCGGCCACACGGGTTTCACCTTCACTCCGAGCAGCCAAAATGCGACGATCTCAGGGGCCAACGTCACAGGGCTGAATTTCACGGCCACGGCGCAAACCGCCCCGACTTTCAGCATCTCTGGGACGATCAGCCCCGTGTCGGGTGGGAGCGGCGCAACGGTGACGCTAAGCGGAGCCGCGGGTACCACGACGACGGTAAATAGCGCTGGCGCTTACACCTTCAGCGGGTTGACCGACGGCACCTACACAGTCATGCCGAGTCTCGCAGGCTTCACATTCAACCCCGGCAGTCAAAACGCGACGGTAAATGGAGCCAACGTAACGGGGCTGAATTTCACGGCCACAGCGCAGAGTACGCCGACGTTCAGCATTTCCGGGACAATCAGTCCGGCGGCCGGTGGGAATGGGGCCACGGTGACCTTGAGCGGCCCGTCAGGCGCGACGACGACCGCCAATAGTTCCGGGGCCTACACTTTCAGCGGATTGGGCAACGGCACCTACATCGTCACTCCCAGCCATGCGGGTTTTACCTTTAGCCCGAGTTCCGAGAATGCGACAATCAGTGGCGCAAACATTACGGGACTGAACTTTACTTCCGCTGCGCAGACCTTCACCATTTCTGGGACCATCAGCCCGACGGCGGGCAGCAGTGGAACGGTCGTAACGCTGAGCGGAGCCGCGAGTGCCACAACGACGGCCAACAGTTCCGGCGCTTACACCTTTAGTGGCTTAGCAAACGGCACGTACACGGTTACACCCAGCCAAGCGGGCTTCACCTTCACCCCCGGCAGCCAAAATGCCACGGTCTCCGGGGCCAACGTCACTGGGTTGAACTTTACCGCGACCCCACAGACCTTCAGCATATCCGGGACGATCAGCCCGACGGCGGGCGGGAGCGGCGCGACGGTGACGCTGAGCGGAGCCGCCGGTGCTACGACAACCGCCAATAGCTCCGGCGCTTACACCTTCAATGGATTGACAAACGGGATGTACACGGTTACGCCCAGCCAGACGGGCTTCACCTTCACCCCCGGAAGTCAAAATGCCACGATCTCGGGAGCCAACGTCACGGGGTTGAACTTTACGGCGACCGCGCAGACCTTCAGCATTTCTGGGACGATCAGCCCGACAGCGGGTGGGAACGGTGCGACGGTGACGCTGAGTGGAGCGTCGAGTGCCACCACCACAGCGAACAGCTCCGGCGCTTACACCTTCAATGGATTGACAAACGGGATGTACACGGTTACGCCCAGCCAGACCGGCTACACTATCGCTCCCGGCAGCGAAAATGCCACCATCTCCGGAGCCAACGTCACCGGGTTGAATTTCGCCGCGTCCGCCCAGGTCTTCAGCATCTCTGGCACGATCAGCCCGACGACAGGCGGGAGTGGTGCGACCGTGACACTAAGCGGAGCGGCGAGTGCCACCACGACCGCCAACAGCTCCGGCTCTTACACCTTCACCGGGTTGGCCAACGGCACGTACACCGTTACACCCAGCCACACGGGCTTCACCTTCACCCCCGGCAGCCAAAATGCCACGATCTCCGGGGCCAACGTCACGGGGCTGAACTTCACAGCCACAACGCAGACCGCCCCGACCTTCACCATTTCTGGGACCATCAGCCCGACGGCAGGCGGCAGTGGAACGGTCGTAACGCTGAGCGGAGCCGCGAGTGCCACAACGACGGCCAACAGTTCCGGCGCTTACACCTTTAGTGGCTTAGCAAACGGCACGTACACGGTTACACCCAGCCAAGCGGGCTTCACCTTCACCCCCGGCAGCCAAAATGCCACGGTCTCCGGGGCCAACGTCACTGGGTTGAACTTTACCGCGACCCCACAGACCTTCAGCATATCCGGGACGATCAGCCCGACGGCGGGCGGGAGCGGCGCGACGGTGACGCTGAGCGGAGCCGCCGGTGCTACGACAACCGCCAATAGCTCCGGCGCTTACACCTTCAATGGATTGACAAACGGGATGTACACGGTTACGCCCAGCCAGACGGGCTTCACCTTCACCCCCGGAAGTCAAAATGCCACGATCTCGGGAGCCAACGTCACGGGGTTGAACTTTACGGCGACCGCGCAGACCTTCAGCATTTCTGGGACGATCAGCCCGACAGCGGGTGGGAACGGTGCGACGGTGACGCTGAGTGGAGCGTCGAGTGCCACCACCACAGCGAACAGCTCCGGGGCGTACGCCTTCAGCGGGTTGGCAAACGGAACCTACACGGTCACTCCCATCCACGCGGGTTTTATCTTTAGCCCGAGTTCCCAGAATGCGACCATTGCCGGCGCAAACGTCACGGGCCTGAGCTTTAGCGCGACCGCGCAAATCTTCAGTATTTCCGGGACGATCAGCCCTACGGCGGGCGGGAGTGGTGCGACGGTGACGCTGAGCGGAGCGTCGAGTGCCAGCACCACGGCCAACAGCTCCGGGGCCTATACCTTCAGCGGGTTAGCAAACGGCACTTACACGGTCACTCCTAGTCAGACGGGCTTCACCTTCGCGCCGAGCAGCCAGAATGCGACGGTCTCGGGAGCCAACGTCACAGGGGTGAACTTTACCGCGACTGCTCAAACCTTCAGTATTTCGGGGACGATCAGCCCGACTACCGGCGGGAGCGGCGCGACGGTGACACTGAGCGGAGCGGCCAGTGCCACAACGACTGCCAATAGCTCCGGCGCTTATACCTTCGGCGGGTTGGCCAACGGCACGTACACAGTTACTCCCAGCCACACAGGCTTCACATTCACTCCTAGCAGCCAAAATGCCACGATCTCGGGAGTCAACGTCACAGGGGTGAATTTTACCGCGACCGCGCAGACCTTCAGTATCTCCGGCACCATCAGCCCGACTGCGGGTGGGAGCGGTGCGACAGTGACGCTGAGTGGAGCAGCTAGCGCCACCACAACCGCCAACAGTTCTGGTGCTTACACCTTTAGCGGATTGGCAAACGGTCCATACACGGTTACACCCAGCAACACGGGCTTCACCTTTGCTCCCGACAGCCAGAATGAGACGATCGCGGGAGCCAACGTCACGGGGGTGAACTTTACCGCGACTGCTCAAACCTTCAGTATTTTGGGGATGGTCGGCCCGACGGCCGTTGGGAGCGGCGCGACGGTGACGCTCAGCGGAGCGTCGAGCGCAACGACAACCACCAACGGCTCCGGAGTTTACACTTTCAGTGGATTGGCAAACGGGACCTACTCGGTTACTCCCAGCCACGCGGGCTTCACCTTCGCGCCGAGCAGCCAGAATGCGACGGTCTCGGGAGCCAACGTCACAGGAGTGAACTTTACTGCGACCGCCCAGACCTTCAGCATCTCTGGCACTATCAGCCCGACGGCCGGCGGGAGCGGCGCGATGGTGGCGCTGAGCGGCGCTGCGACTGCCACCACGACCGCCAACAGTTCTGGTGCTTACGCCTTTAGTGGATTGGCAAGCGGCGCTTACACGGTTACACCCAGCAACCCGGGCTTCACTTTTGCTCCCGGCAGCCAGAATGCGACGGTCTCGGGAGCCAACGTCACAGGGGTGAACTTTACCGCGACTACGCAAACCTTCAGTATTTCGGGGACGATCAGCCCGACTACGGGCGGGAGTGGTGCGACGGTGACGCTGAGTGGAGCGGCTACTGCTAGCACTACAGCGAACAGCTCCGGCGCGTATACCTTCAGCGGGTTGGCAAACGGCACGTACGCGGTTACGCCCAGCAACACGGGCTTTACATTTAGTCCCAGCGCACAGGCAACAACCATCAACGGAGCCAATATCACTGGCCTGAACTTTACCGCAACCGCACAGATCACACATTCGGTGGCGCTGTCATGGGATGCCAGCACATCAACGGTCGCCGGTTACAACGTCTATCGGAGCACGGTCAGCGGCGGCGGATTCATCAAGTTGAATTCTTCGCTTGTTACTTTGCTGACTTACACGGACACGACCGTTCAAAGCGGAACGACGTATTTCTACGTGGCGACGGCAGTGGACTCCGAAGGCAACGAAAGCGTTGATTCCAATCAAGTGTCGGCTGCTATCCCATAGTGCACTCCGAAGGGCCTAGACTGGCTGTACAAGCGGACTAGCCTGGCGGGTCCGGCGTGACCGGCATGCAGAGGTATTACGGTCAGCCGCAGTGGATTCATCAAGTTGAATTCGTCGCATGTAGCTTCGCTGACCTACGCCGACACAACCGTGCAGAACGGAACGACCTATCTCTACGTGACCACCGCAGTGGATTTCAGCGGCAAGGAGAGCGTAGATTCCAACTAAGTGTCAGCCGCTATACCATGACGATGCCCAGAGCCGTTGGATCCGACACCGCATCTTCTCAATGCTGAGCAAACTGGACAGAGAGACGAGGCGGGCTTGGCGTACCAGGAGAACACCTGTACCTAATTTGGACTTACAACCAGTATCGTCAGACGCAGCGCGATTATATCCTATCGTCTTGTCGAAGTCCGGAAACGCTTGATGAGTGTCGGATGGGTTGGAGAACGAATGAGGCTAGTGCGCGCCGCGTGCTTTCGTCCCGAAACTGCGCTGCTATGGGCAGGTGCGTTGGCACTGGGGATGTTCCTCTGCGGCTGCGCCGGTTCGGTAAGCGGACAGAATAGTCCAACAACCACCCAGCCGCCGGCCGCCCCAACGTACAGCATTTCCGGGACGATCAGCCCGACGACGGGCGGGAGTGGTGCGACCGTGACATTAAGCGGAGCGGCGAGTGCCACCACGACCGCCAACAGCTCCGGCTCTTACACCTTCACCGGGTTGGCCAACGGCACGTACACCGTTACACCCAGCCACACGGGCTTCACCTTCACCCCCGGCAGCCAAAATGCCACGATCTCCGGGGCCAACGTCACGGGGCTGAACTTCACAGCCACAACGCAGACCGCCCCGACCTTCACCATTTCTGGGACCATCAGCCCGACGGCAGGCGGCAGTGGAACGGTCGTAACGCTGAGCGGAGCCGCGAGTGCCACAACGACGGCCAACAGTTCCGGCGCTTACACCTTTAGTGGCTTAGCAAACGGCACGTACACGGTTACACCCAGCCAAGCGGGCTTCACCTTCACCCCCGGCAGCCAAAATGCCACGGTCTCCGGGGCCAACGTCACGGGGCTGAACTTCACGGCCACAACGCAGACCGCCCTGACCTTCACCATTTCTGGGACCATCAGCCCGACGGCGGGCGGCAGTGGAACGGTCGTAACGCTGAGCGGAGCGGCTACTGCCACCACCACGGCGAACAGCTCCGGCGCCTACAGTTTCCCCGGATTGGCAAACGGCGCCTACGCGGTCACTCCCAGCAACACGGGCTACACATTTAGTCCCACCACCCAGGGGGCAACCATCAACGGAGCCAACATCGCTGGGCTGAATTTTACCGCAACCGTTCAGGCCGCGCATTCGGTGGCGCTGTCGTGGGATGCCAGTACGTCGACCGTCGCGGGATACAATGTATATCGCAGCACCGTGAGCGGTGGCGAGCTGGCAAAGCTGAATTCTTCTCTAGTCGCCGGCCTCACCTACACCGACACGACCGTGCAAAGCGGGACGACGTACTTCTACGTTGCCACGGCAGTGGACTCCGAAGGCAACGAAAGCGTTGATTCCAATCAAGTGTCGGCTGCTATCCCATAGTGCACTCCGAAGGGCCTAGAGACTGGCTGTACAAGCGGACTAGCGTGGCACTCCTTGTGTGCAGGGGTAACAGTTGTACCTGGATTGGACTTTGAATCTGGGGTGAACCCCTAAGCTGGCACAGTTTTTTTGGACACAGCTTCCGCTTTGGTGACAGCGTTCTTGCATCTTCTAGCAGGAGAAGGGGTCTGGGGAAGGGGACGGCATTTGAGTCCCCGTCCCCAGCAGCCCTTTCGAAATCTTTTCGTCGTTCTCTTTGTTCACAAAAGACTCCATCCGTGCGCCACGAGATTCGGCTTGGTCTTCGGCCTTGCGCTCGAATTCTTCCGGGGAGCGGTAGCCCAGCGCAGAGTGCAACCGCTGTCGATTGTAATACTCCTCGATGAACTCTTCGATGTTGGCTCGTAATTGTTCTAGGTCTTCGTACTTGTGGGCGTAGATTTCTTCCCGCTTCAGCGTTTTGATGAAGCTTTCGCAACTGGCATTGTCGTAAGGATTGGCCGGACGACTCATGCTCGGAACCAGGTGGTGCTTCTCGAGGATGGCTATATATTCCGCGCGAGCGTACTGCGGCCCGCGATCCGAGTGATGCACCAGGCCGGGTTGCGGCTGTCGGCGCTCGATGGCTTGCTCCAGCGCTCCGACGGTGAGCTGCATCGCGAGGGTACGATCCAACGCCCAGCCCACCACTTTGCGAGAGAATCCGTCCAGGATCACCGCCAAGTAGACAAATTCCGTCTTCAGCCGAATGTAGGTGATGTCCGCGACCCAAAGCTGATTGATCCCGGTCAGTTTCATCCGTGCCGCTAAGTTCAGATAAATCTCGAACTTGTGGTTCGAGTTGGTAGTGATCTTGAAGCGCTTCGGTTGTAGGGCCAGCAGGCTGTCTTCCCGCATGATCCGCACCACTCGTTTGTGGTTCACCGGCATCCCTCGACGACGCAGCTCCGCGGTGATTCGTCGATATCCGTAACGCCGGCGATGCTCCAGGGCAATCTGCTGGATTACAGATCGTACTTCCGTCTCTTCCTCGGCCGGATGCCGTTCCTGGAGCGAGCGGTAGAAGCTCCTGCGACTGACCGGAACCAATTGGCACATGCGCTCGATACTCAGGCTGCCTTGCAAAAATCTTACTTCTCGGATCTGTTCGTAGATCCCAGCTCGCCAGTTTCGCCGCTCTTCTGGCGTCGAGCCTCGACTTTTTGCAAGGCACCTCTGAAAAAATCCACTTCCAGGGTCTTCTCGGCCAGCAACCGCTTTAGCTGCTGGTTCTCCTTTCGGTAAGCAGCCGCGTGCGTGCTCGGACGTGCCGTTTCCTCCCCCGGCTCAAGTGCTTCGAGTTTTGCGCGCCACTTGTAGAGGCACCTCGGTCTTACCCCCAATTCTCGCGCCAACTCACCAACGTTTTCGCACGTCCTCATCCGTTCCACGGCCATTCGCTGAAATTTCCGGGAGTATCTCTTTCTCTTCACAGCGTTTCCTTTCCCGGAAACTGTGCCCAATCTTGTGTGTCACTTCAAGGGTTCACTCCAATCAGTACTCCGAGACTCACTGGCCGCGTACGCTGTGACCCCAGTGAAGTCTGGAGTGGCGTTGACGATGAGCGTCACACTGGTTGGAAAGCGAATCGCACCGGCAACTCATTTCGTTGGCAAATGGCACCTACACGGTTACGCCCGGCCACACACGCTACACTTTGAGACTCCCGGCACCCAGGCGGCAACGGTCAGTGGAGCCAATATCACCGGGTTGAATTTCACCGCGACAACTCAGACCGCCCGACGTTCAGCATTTCTGGGACCGTCAGCCCGGCGGCGGGCGGTAGCGGTGCGATCCTCACACTGAGCGGAGCCGCCGCCGCCACCACGACGGCAGACGGCTCAGGCTCGCACACCTTCACAGGCTTGGCAAATTGTACCTACACGGTTACTTCCAGCAATTCAGGCTACTCATTCAGCCCGGCAAGCCAGAACGCTACAATCAGCGCGGCAAATGTCACGGGACTGAACTTTACTGCTGCTGTAGCGCAGGCGAATTCGGTGGCGTTGTCATGGGATGCCAGCACTTCGACGGTGTCCGGATACAACATCTACCGCAGCGCGGTGAGCGGTTCGTTGTATACGAGGCTAAACCGATCGTTGCTCATCGATGGCTTGACCCACGCCGACACGGACATGCGAAAAAGAAGGATAACTTTCAATTCTCATGACCGATTTGGTCAATGGGCAGATCGGTGCCAAGATAAAGCACCCCGCCGTGCTGACTTCTCGAGAAGCGCCCGTGTCCACCACCGAACCCTACCAGGTGCTACGGGTTGCTGTGTGCCGCGCCTAGCCGATACTTTCCATAACACGCGCAAAGTGTTGCTTGAGAGGGATGGGATACCTACTCCACGGTAGTCGGCGACAACAACAGGTTGGAATCTGTCGCTCGGATGCCAATCAAGCATGGAAAGGCTGTCGCTGCATCGTTGTCGAGGGCTTTATGATTACTCGAGTACGCTTAGAGGCATGTCCCAATTGGAAGATTCATCTTTTGAAGATGATTGAGTTGTGTTTGAATTATGAACTATTTTTCACAAACGAATTGCCCTTCCGCGGAGCTGCCATGAGCTTGTTGTTGAGGAAAACGCGGCCTGCAACTCGAATCGCGCTGCTGGCTCTTTGTGTCTGTTTCGGTTTTTCCGCCCCGGCCCTGAACGCGCAGACCGTGAAGGTATTTGTCTCTTCCAAAGCGGGCGACCGGCTCACAGCCAAGGCGGATCTGCAGTTCGGCGATACCAAACCTGATGGGGGAGCGACTTTTCAAATCGACGACGCGGTGAAATATCAGAAGATCGATGGCTTCGGCGCTTCTCTCATGGAAGCCGGCATCATCACGCTGAACACCCTTCCCGCGGAGAAGCAGGAGGACGTCCTTCGCTCGCTGTTTGATCCCAAGGACGGCGCGGGCTTTACCGCGATGAAAACGCCGATCGCTGGAACGGACTTCCAGTCCGCGGGTCCGTGGTACACCTACGACGACACCCCGGGTGACATGGCATTGAAGAATTTCTCGGTCGATCGCGATTTCGGTCCTAATGGTGTTGGCACCTACATCCTTCGCGCTCGCAAGTACGGCAATTTCGTTTTGCAATCTCCCATGGACTATCCCCCGGACTGGATGCTCTACGACGTGAAACGGCATCAGGATATCGATCCGAAATACTACCCAGCACTCGCAAAATACTTTGTGCGTTACCTCGAGGAATACAAGAAGCGCGGCATCACGATCGATTACCTGAGCCTGTTTAATGAGCCGGAAAAGGTCTACACGAAAATCAAGTATCCTGAGATCCGTACGCTTCTCCGCGATTTTGTCGGTCCAGCCGTCGTGCAATCCGGCTTATCCACCAAGATGATGCTCAGCGAGGCCCCGGAGCGCGGCGATGCGTACAAGCGCTATCCTGTCGTCCTGGACGATCCTGCCGCCCGGAAATTTGTATCCGTTGTTGCCTATCACGGGTACGACTACAAGAACTACGACAAGATTGCCAGGCTGAAGGCGAAGTATCCCGATCTTCCGTTTTGGATGGACGAATTCTGCTACGCCTACGAGGCCGGGATTCCGCGCAGCAAAAAACTTCCTGTCTATGAGTTCGACGACGGCGATTATTGGGGCAATACCATTTTCAATGATCTGGAGGCCGGAACTTCCGCGTGGCTCTATTGGAACGCCGTCCTGGATGAGACCGGCGGGCCATGGGCCGTTTCTGTCGTGCACGGCAATCCTGATCCAAACGTGCAGCATCCGGTGGTGATCATCAACAAGATAACGCACGAGGTCACCTACACCGGCACGTACTACTACCTGGCACATTTCAGCAAATTTGTGCGGCCCGGCGCGGTGCGCGTCCAGGCGACCGGGAAAAGCCAAGGCGTGCGCGTCATGGCCTTTCAAACACCGCAAGGCGGCTTCGTCGTCCAACTGCTGAATAGTCAGAGTTCTGATTCAGGGGTGAACCTCATCTCCCGAGAACGCACGCTACACCTTACGCTGCCAGCGCGGTCCATCACTACAGCTACATGGTGATTGCGATTCGGTTCAGACTGGATGCCCACTAGGCTCCTCTTCTTCTTCCTTGAGCCGCCAACTTCGGCCGTGTCACCGGGGGCGTGCTCAACCTACGGTAGGGAAACGGGTCCTCGACACCTTGAAGGTTCGGCACCGTATCGAGGTTTGCGCCGATCCTTAAGCCGATCCTTAATATGTATGGGCTAGGGAACATATGGGGTTGGGCCCGCGATTCCCCTTGGGCTACATGTGCATTTTTTCCGTGACCGGGACCTGGTCCAACACTCGCCAGAATTCCTTCATGTCCGCGGGAACGCCAAGGGAAACGCGGATGTACTTCGGCATCGCCGGGATAACAGGAGCGATCAGGATGTTATTCTCCTTGAGATGTTCGATCACCTTATCGACAGAACGCAGCGGATTCATCATGACGAAGTTCGTGTGTGAATCGAGGGCCTGGAGCATGCGTGCATTGACCTGGTTGATGAACTCCTGCCGGTCGTCGGCATTTCGCTTGATACCCATGCTTACGTATTCATCGTCATCAATAGCGGCCGCAGCGGCTCTCACGGAGACGATGCTTATTCCGGATTGCGCCTGGTGGCTGGTGAAGCGCCGCGCTACTTCGGGCGCCGCAACCAAGTAGCCCACGCGCATCCCCGCAAGACCATAGATCTTCGAGAAAGTTCGAGTCACCATCACGCGGGGATCGGCTATCGGCTGGTCCAGGAAGGAAACGTAAGTCCGGTTGAGGCCGACGAAGTGATGGTATGCCTCGTCGATCAGCACCATCGTCTGGGCGGGCAACTTGCCGATAAATGTCTCGATATCCTTTCGCGGAGTCACCGTGCCGGTAGGATTATTCGGGTTACAAATGTAGACGATAGCTGCAGAATTTCCGGAGCGGGTCAGCATCGCATTCAGGTCGTGCTCGCATGTCTTGGTCACCTGAACATTCACAACCTCAGCTCCAGCGCTTTGCGCCACCCTGCCAAGCAATGGGAAGGTCGGCGCGGCCTGCACGAGTTTTTTGCCGGGTGAGAGGAACTCGGCAGCAGCCAGCCGCAAAATCTCCGAAGAGCCGCAGCCGATGACAATTTGTTCCGGCTTGACAGCGTGAAAATTGGCAATTTTGCTGACTAGGGAATCATACTCGGCGCGCGGGTAGCGATTGCTGACGGACGCGGCATCGCGAATCGCCGCGAGTACTTTTTCGGATGCGCCATACGCGTTTTCATTGTGGTCCAGAAGGATGGGGTGTGGGAGCGAACCTGCGTTGGGCGGGGGCTGTGGGACTTCAGCAAATGAAAGGCAGGCAAGAGACTGCGCAGCGGCCCCGGCGACGGCAGTCGCTCCAAGTCTCTGAAGAAGGCGTCTGCGTGAGACGGGCATGCTCTCCTCCTCGATCTCCATCGTGGTAATTCCCGATTGAAATTTTGCGGCCGTGATGCAAGCAAAGTCAGCCTAAGGCTTCATTTTAGCCGCTTTGAGTGAGCGGAGCGTTAGGTCGCAGTAGTCCGATGTGCCAAGGTGTACTGGTGGCCGCCGGTGCCTTGGTGCTTGTCGCTCGGATCCTAATGTGTGTATGTCCAGGTGATGATCTGCTGGAGTGC
>CAVTLQ010000014.1:0-65950 GCA_963735525.1 uncultured Acidobacteriota bacterium
CTGCGCCCGCGGCCGGCAAGCCCACCTTCGAGCTCGGCGATTCCGAGATCGAGCTCGGCATCGGCATCCACGGCGAGCCCGGCCGGACCCGTACGGCCCACACGACGGCCAGCGATCTGGCCGCGGTGGCCCTGGACGCCATCGGCGCGGACCTGACCCTCGACACCGACCTGCTGGTGATGGTCAACGGCATGGGCGGCACCCCGCTGATCGAGCTGTACCTGATGTTCAACGAGGTCCGCCGGTATCTGGAGGCCCGCGGCGCCCGCGTGGCCCGCAACCTGGTCGGCAACTACATCACCAGCCTGGAAATGCAGGGCTTCTCGGTGACGGTCGGCCAGCTCACCGACACGCTCACCCGGCTGTGGGACGCGCCGGTGGACACGCCCGCCCTGCGGTGGGGACGCTAGGAGCCCAGCGATTTCCACCGTCAGTCAGGGAGCGATCATGGACGCTGCAGTCTTCCGGGCCTGGATAGCGACGGCCGCCGAGGTCATCGAGGCCAACCGCGACCACCTGACCCAGCTGGACGCGGCGATCGGCGACGCCGATCATGGCATCAATCTCGCCCGCGGCTTCACCGCGGTCCTCGGCGCGCTGGACGCGGCGCCCGCGCCAAGCACCCCCGGGGCGATCCTCACCCTGACCGGCAACACGCTCATATCCAAGGTCGGCGGCGCCTCCGGACCGCTGTACGGCACGGCCTTCCGCCGTGCCGGGAAGTCTCTGGGAGACGCCGCCGACGTCGACCTGCCCGCGCTGTCCGCCGCGCTCGACGCGGCCCTGGCGGGCGTGCAGCAGCTCGGCGCCGCCCGCGAGGGCGACAAGACCATGGTCGACGCGCTCGCGGCGGCGACCAGGGCCTTCGGCAAGGCGATCGCCGAGGGAGCCTCGCAGGACGAGGCCCTGGACTCGCTGGCCGAGGCCGCCGAGGCCGGCGCCGAGGCGACCATCTCCATGCAGGCGCTGAAGGGCCGCGCGAGCTACCTCGGGCCGCGCAGCGTCGGCCACGAGGACCCCGGGGCCGTCTCGACCGCGCTCATCCTCGGCGCCCTGCGGGACGCCGCGCGGGCCGGGCGATGACCGCACCCAGCCGTTACCGCGGGCAGCCGGTCTCCGAAGGGATCGGCCTGGGCCAGATCTACCACGGCGACCCGCGCCAACGAAGCAAACGGCCACCGCCGGCCCGCGACCGAGGACGAGGTGCGGGCCGCCTTCGCCGCGGTCGCCAGGGACCGGGCCGCCCTGGCCGCCGAGCTTCGCGACAAGGGCCAGGACCAGCAGGCCGCCATCGTGGACATCGCCGCGCTGATCGCGGCGGACCCGGCCCTGATCAACCCGGCGCGTCGAGGCGGTCCGGGCCGGCGCCGACGGCGCGGACGCGGTCGCTCAGGCCGGCGAGGCCCAGGCCGCGCTGCTGGCCGCGCTGCCCGACCCGGACCTGGCCCAGCGCGCGGGCGACGTCCGCCAGGTGGCCCAGGCCGTGGCCGACTACCTGGGTGGCACCAAGTGCCGCGCCGCCCCCGGCCGCGACGTTCATCCTGGTCCGCCGCGAGGTCGACCCGGCCGACCTCATCCGGCTGGCCGAGGCGGGGCTGGCCGGCGCGGTCTCGGTCGGCGGCGGGGCCAGCTCGCACGCGGCGATCATCGCCCGCGGCCTCGGCCTGCCCATGCTGGCCGGAGCCGACCCCCGGGTGCTGGCCGCGCCGAACGGGCATCACGCGATCCTCGACGCCGCCGCGGGGGAGCTGATCGTCGATCCGGCCGAACCCGATCTCGTCGCCGCCGCCGAGACCGCGGCCGGCGCACCACCGGCCGCCACCGCGGCGCGGAGGTCAAGACGGCCGACGGCCAGCCGGTCACGCTGCTGTGCAACGTCGCCTCGGCCGCCGAGACCCGGCTGGGCCTGTCCGGCGGCGCCGCCGGCGTCGGCCTGCTGCGCACCGAGATCGCCTTCACCGGCGCCGACGACTGGCCCACGGAACAGGATCACCTGGCCCAGCTCACGCCCATCCTCAGCCAGCTCCGAGCAAAGGCCCGCCGTGGTCCGCCTGCTCGACTTCTCCGGCGACAAGGTCCCCCGTTCCTCCGGGACCAGGAGCAGGGACTCACCGCGCTCCTCAAGGCACCGCAAGCGCTCCGCGACCAGCTCCGCGCGATCGTCCGCGCCGGGGCCGCGGTACCCGGCTGTCCGTGCTGGTACCGATGGTCACCTCGCTGGACGAGGTGACCGCCGTCCGCGCCGCCCTCGCCCAGGCCGCCGCCGAGGCCGGCCAGGAACCACCCGAGCTCGGCATCATGGTCGAGGTCGCCGCGACCGCCGCGGCCGCCGCGGCCTTCGCCCCCGCGGTCGACTTCTTCTCCATCGGCACCAACGACCTCAGCGCCGAAGTCCTCGGCCTCGACCGCGCCAGTCCCCAGACCCGGCCCGCCCTGGCCGCCGACCCACGCGTGCTTTCCCTCGATCCACCGCGTGGCAACCGCCGCGGCCACCGCGGGCATCAAGGTCTCCGTCTGCGGCGACGCCGCCGCCGACCCGGACGTCCTGCCCCTGCTGCTTGGCCTGGGCATCAGAACCCTCAGCGTCGGCGCCGCCCGCGTCCCCCAGGTCGCCCGCCAGATCGCGGACACCGACACCGCCGCTGCCGCGGCCCGCGCCGCCCGCATCATCGCCGACGGCCCGGGTGAACCGCTGATGCCAGCCCGGCCCGAGGACTCAGCTCAGCGCGGAGAGCACCACGCCGCCGCGGCCCGCGCCCAGGTCGCGCGAGGTGGCCCTGGCCGCCCGGACGACCAGACGTACGAGCTCGTCCCGGGTGCCGGGCGCCAGCAGCCGGTCGGCCGCGCCGACCACCCCGATCGCCCCGGCCACCACGCCGTCCCTGGACACGATGGGCGCCGCGATGCCGGCGTCGCCCACGGTCGCCTCCTGGTCCTCCACCGCGTAGCCGCGCTGGCGCACCTGGGTGAGCGCGCGGGTCAGCGCGGTCCTGGTCGTCTTGGTCCGGCCGGTCAGCGGGACCAGGTCGGCGGCCAGCGCCCGGGCACGCTGTCCCGCGGGCAGGTGCGCCACGATCGCGTGGCCGAGGGCGCAGGCGTGCCACGGGATGGCCGCGCCGACCTCGAGGATCTGCACCGTGTTGTCCGGCCGGAACACGTGGTGCAGCACGATCACCCGCGACCCGGACAGGGTCGCGACCCAGACCGCCTCGCCGGCCCGCTGGGCCAGCGACTCGGCCCACCGCAGCGACCTGGCGCGCAGCTCGGAACCGTCCAGGTAGGCGTTGCCGAGCTGCAGCACGCCCGGGCCCAGGCTGTACTTGCCGGTGTCGGGGTCCTGCGCGACCAGGTCGTGCGCCTCCAGGGTGCGCAGCAGCCCGTGCACCGTGGGCTTGGCCAGGCCGACTCGCTCGGCGATCTCGGTCACGCCGAGGCGTGGCGTCCCCGAGCCGAGGACGCCCAGGATCTGGGCCGCGCGCTGTACCGACTGGATCATGTCGCCCTTTCAGCGATACCGAACAATATTCAGGATATGCCATGAGCACGCGCCACCGTCGGAATCGTCCTCGTGTCGCACAGCGCCGAACTCGCCGCAGGGCGCCGCCCACCTCGCCGGCCAGGTCAGCGGCGGGACGGTCACCATCATCGCGGCCGGAGGCACCGACGAGGGGGACCTGGGCACCAGCGCGGCGAAGGTGTCCCGCGGACTCAGCCAGGCCGACAGCGGGGCCGGCGTGGTGGTGCTGCCGGACCTGGGCAGCGCCGTGCTCACGGTACGCGCGGTGCTGGAGGACCATGGCGACGGCCGCCAGCGTGCTGCTGGCCGACGCGCCGTTCGTCGAGGGCGCGGTCGCGGCCACGGTCACCGCCGCCGCGGGCGGGGACGTCAAGGCGGTCGCCGCCGCCGCTGAGGAGGCTCGCCATGTCCGCAAGCTATGAGCAGGAGATCACCCTGGCGGGCGACCTGCACGCCCGCCCGGCCGGGGCCCTCGCGGTGGCGGCCGGCCGGTTCGCCGCCGTCGATCACGGTCACCGCGGGCGACCACACCGCCGACGCCAAGAGCGTGCTCGGCGTGATGGGCCTCGGCGCCACCAGCGGCCAGCACCTGACCGTCGAGGCCGCGGGCCCCGACGCGCGCGAGGCGGTCGCCGCGCTCATCGCCATCCTGGGCCAGGCCACCAAGGTCGGCGGCTGACGGTTGTTACGGCTGGGCAGGCGGCAGTCGCCTCTGCGCACTAGCCCGCGGGCAGCGGCTTGCCTTGGTACTCCAGGTTCGCCCTGCTCTTGGTGATCGCGTGCCTGACCAGGGCGATGAGAACCTTCTTGACGGAATCGCGCTGCCGCGCGTCGCAGAGCACCACGGGCGTGTCCGGGTCGAGGTCCAGGGCGATCTGGACATCTTCCGGCCGGTAACTCGGGGCGCCGTCGAAGCGGTTGACCGCGACCAGGAACGGCGTGGCGCGGTGCTCGAAGTAGTCCACCGCGGCGAAGCAGTCGGCCAGGCGCCGCGTGTCGGCCAGCACCACCGCCCCGACCGCCCCGTAGGCCAGCTCATCCCACATGAACCAGAAACGTTCCTGCCGGCGTGCCGAAAAGGTGCAGGGTCAGGTCGGACCTGAAGGTTGTCCGGCCGAAGTCCATCGCCACCGTCGTCGTGGTCTTGCGGTCCACGCCGCGGATGTCGTCGATGCCGATGCTGCGATCGCTGTCGCCACGGCGGCCTTCACCGGTGCGCGCAAGGGAGAGATCAGAGGATTCACTTGGCAGAACTACGACGGATCCGAAATTCGAGTGGAAAAATCCGTCTGGCGAAGCCACGTGGACGAACCGAAGCGCCCAAAAAGCAAAAGCGCCATTCCGGTCATCGCCCAACTGAAACTTCTTCTCGACCAGCACTGGGAAAGGTGTGGCAGACCACGCAAAGGGTTCATTTTTGCGAATGAACTCGGCAATCCGATGAATCTCGAAGCGCTCGCGGTGGATGTGATCCGGCCAGCAGTACAAAAAGCGAATCTAACTTGGCACGGCTGGCACGCATTCCGGCGCGGGCTCGCGACCAATCTGCACAGACTCGGAGTTTCCGACAAGGTGATTCAGCAAATTCTGCGCCACGCGAATGTCACCACGACGATGAACATCTACGTGAAGACGGTGAGTGCGGACGCAGCGAATGCGATGAAGTCCCTGGAAACGATGTGTGCAACTACTGTGCAACCCGAGAGGCTCGGAAGTACGCGAATTATGTAGAAGTTTTTCTGGCAGAAAGTCTGTAAGTCTCGACGCTGGATCGAGTTAGGGGAATCTGGCGGAGAGGGGGGGATTCGAACCCCCGGTAGGAGTTTTGGCCCCTACAACGGTTTAGCAAACCGCCGCATTCAGCCGCTCTGCCACCTCTCCGCGGCGTGCTTTTAAGAGCTTACCACACTGCCCTAGTTAATCTGGTGCGATGCAGGAACTCTTTGCGGTCGCCGCAAAGTTCGGTTGTTGGGTGAGATTTTCTGCGCGAATTACAGACTTCCGGCCTGGCGAATCATTCCGCCGTCGATAAAAAACGTGCTGCCGGTGCAATAAGATGCCGAATCGGAGGCTAGAAAAATAGCCAGGTCGGCGACTTCTTCTGGCTTTCCCCATCGTCCAAGGGGAATTTCCGCCATAAGCGCCGCTTCCATTTTCGGATCCGCTTCGATATCGGCGTCGATGGGAGTGTAGATTGCGCCGGGGGCGATGTTGTTTACCGTGATTTTGTGGGGCGCGAGTTCCACGGCGATCGTGCGCATCAGCATGCGTAGGCCGCCCTTTGCGGCGCAATAGGGCGCGTTGGTGGGCATCGGCAAGTCTTCGTGAATCGAGGAGATGTTGATGATTCGGCCGCCGCCACCCTGGCGAATCATCGTTTTGGCGGCCGCTTGCGCGCACAGAAATGGACCGGTCAAGTCGACAGCGATGACCTTTTGCCAAAGTTCGAAAGGAAACTCGGGAAACGGGTGCTTGTACTCCAACCCAGCGTTGTTCACCAGGATGTCCAACCGGCCGAAGGAGTTGACTGTTTTCTGGATGAGTTGGTTTACCTCGCCAGGGTTCGAGACGTCCGCGGGAACGGCGAGGGCTTTGCCACCCGCGGTCTGAATCACTTGCACCGCGGCATTCGCGAATGTGGAATCACCTACGTAGTCGATCACGACGGCAGCGCCTTCGCTGGCCATCGCCGTGGCAATGGCTTTGCCGATACCCGTGGCCGCTCCTGTTACTATCGCAACCTTATTTTGAAGTTTCATGGTTTACTCTCGGGTTCAGAAAACGTTCTGCAATGATCCAAGCAGGAATGTCCGATTTGGGCCTCTCGCTCGCGCATCGTACGCTTCTCCTGCCCCGGACTCAACGAATTTACCACCTGCGCAGACCTCAGCGAGATTAGCGGGAGGGGATCCGACGGCTCGTTTGCCGTCTCAATCGTTCCTCGATGAACAGACTGGCAGCCTCGGCTCCTGCGGCCTCGCCGATTCCGTAAACAAGCCCAGGCTCTGGGGATCGAAAGCGTTTCGTTCCGTCTTTTCGACGACCCCAACCAGGTTCCCGGAAAAGTCACCAGCGTTTTTACCTCTTCCGATCCGTACGTCCACCGCGCGGTCTACGGCATCGGCGTCATCGATCTCTCCAACCTATGCTTCGAGTTTTCTCCCGTAGCTCCGGAAGGGACAGGCAGCATGCTTCAGCTCTTTCTCACTCCTGATCGCAAAGTGGGCTACACTGTCGCCATTGAGGGCAACCCGGCCGGGCCGATGAACCATGGAGTTCTTATGACAGTCACATTTAGGAGATGCGCCCCAGCCGTTTTTCTCGCCGCGAGCGTTTGCGCGCTCACATTTCGCGCGGAAACCAATCCGCCCATCGCCTGGAACGCAAAAGCCGCCGCTGCCTACCTCGATGAACGCCAGAGCTGGTGGATTAGCTGGCCGGCGGCGGCGCGCGACCACGAAACCTTCTGCGTCTCGTGTCACACCGTGGTGCCCTACGCCCTCGGTCGCCCTGCACTCCGCTCCGCCCTCGCGGAGAGCGCGCCATCCGTCAACGAGCGCAAACTCCTGGCCAACGTCACTAAGCGCGTGATGCTTTGGAACGACATGCAGCCATTTTACAGCGACGAAAAAGTCGGCTTGCTCAAAACCCCGCAATCGCGCGGCACCGAGTCGATTCTCAACGCCCTGATCCTCGCGTCCTACGAAACGCAAAACGCGGACCCAAGCCCAGCCCTGACGAAAGCGTTCCAGAATATGTGGGCCGAGCAACAGAAAACAGGCGAGAACAAAGGTTCCTGGTCCTGGCTAAACTTCCACAATCAGCCCTGGGAGGCCGAGGATTCGCCATATTACGGCGCGACTCTCGCTGCCATCGCCGTAGGTACCGCGCCGAAAAACTATCGTGCGACCCCGGAAATTCAGAGCAATCTCCAATGGCTTCGGGATTACCTAAAGCGCGGCTTTAGTGCGCAATCCCGCAATCATCAAATCTTTCTTCTGTGGGCATCCACAAAGCTGCCCGGACTCTTGCAGCCCGAGCAGCAACAATCCATTATCAGCAGCGTCCTCGCCCTTCAGCAGCAAGACGGAGGCTGGAGCCTGTCTTCCATCGTGGGAACTTGGAAACGCCACGACGGCACCCCTCTGGAAACGATAAGCGACGGCTACGCCACCGGGATGATCGCATTTATCCTTCAGCAGGCCGGCCTCGCGCGCGACAACGCTCAACTGGACAAGAGCCTGTCGTGGCTGGCGAACAATCAGGACAAGAAAGAAGGTTTCTGGCCGGCCTATTCCTTGAACAAGCAGCGGGATCCCACCGCCGATGCCTGGCTCTTTATGAGCGACGCAGCAACAGCCTATTCTGTCTTGGCTTTGACGCGGGCGCAGACGAATTGACCCGGCGTCCGATGCCGGCTACAAATGTAACGCTCTTGTTTTCAATACGTTACGAACCCGCCTCCGCACAGCCGCGCGTGTAAGTCGTCTGAAATCAGCAGCTTATCACAGCGATCCGAACCCTTGTCGTCCTAAGAGGACGGCAGCCTTGCTCAGCGTCCAGGCATCCATCCTAGGGATGCAGGAACGCTTTCTTTTGCCCTTCGTTATATTTAAAATGTAGGCGGCGGAGAGCGTGACTTAGCCCGGTCGCAGGCGGTTCGGGCTTGCCAACCGGGAGTTAGTCCAAGCGGACCCTCAGACAGCGCAGTGGCCCGATCGCGAAGGCGGAAGGCCTTTCGGCCGAAACATTTCGCCTTGTCAGGCCGTATGTAAGGTATCGGACGAGAGAGACAGGCTTGAGGGCCCCGCGCGGGTGATCCGCCGCAGCTAACCGAAGAGGAACCCATGAAGACGTGGCATAAGGTTTCGATTGGCGTCGGTGCCGTTGTTGTGCTGGGCGGGATCGTCCTGTTCAGCGTAAACCAGGCCAACAAAGGCGTCGTAACCGTTCAGACCGCCAAAGTGGCGCCGCAGGAAAGTTTAGTCTCGCAGGTCACCGCGTCGGGAGAGATCAAGCCCACAACGTACACCAATGTGACCGCCCAGGGATTCGGCAGAATCACCTCCATCGTCGTCAAGGAAGGCGATCACATCAAGAAGGGTGACGTTCTTCTTACCCAAGAGAACATCCAGGCCAATGCCGACGTGCAAGCCCAGTCCGCTGCGATCAACTCCGCGGAGTCGGGCGTGCAAGCTTCCGAAGCAAGTTACAGGCAGGCCCAAGCCGATCTCGTGCAACAACAAGCCAATCTGGAAAAAGCCAAGCTCGATTGGGAGCGCGGCCAGGGCCTCTTCAAAGACGGGTTGATTCCCAAACAGGATTTCGATCAGCGCAAGACCACCTTTGATGCTCAGGTTGCGGCGGTGGATTCGGCCAAGGCTCGCGTGCTGTCGCTGAAAGCCACGCTGGACCAGATGCGCGCGCAGGTCAGCCAGGGCCGCGCCGTGCTCGTCCACACGCAGGATATTTTGCACAAGACTATCTACACTTCGCCGATCAACGGAATCGTCAGCTACTTGCCGGAACGCGTGGGCGACTACGTCGTCCCCGGCATTCAGAATTCCAACGGCAGCTTCCTGATGACTCTCTCGGACATGTCCGTCGTCACCTCCGAAGTGAAGGTGGACGAGACCGACATCGTCAGCGTCAGGATTGGCCAAGATGCGGATGTCACCATCGATGCTGTCCCCGGCAAGATTTTCAAGGGCAGAGTCACGGAAATCGGCTCCCAGGCGGTATTGCGCACTTCCGGCTTGGCCACCACGCAATCGACAACCAGCAATCAGGAAGCGAAGGACTTTAAGGTAGTCATGACGCTCGCCAGTCCTCCCGAGAATCTGCGTCCAGGGCTCTCCACCACCGCGAAAATCAAGACCGCGGAAAGGAAAAATGTCCTCGCGATTCCCATCCAGGCGCTCGCCGTGCGTACCCGCAAGGATCTCGAAGAAGCTGCCAAGAACGCGAAAGGCGGAACCGGATCGAGCGTCACGCTGGCCGCACCGCTTCCGGCCGCTCCCGGCGATCCTAAGAAGGACGAAATTCAGGGCGTGTTCGTGGTCAATGGCAAGAAGGCCGTGTTCCGTCCGGTCGAGACCGGCATTTCCGGCGTTACCGACATCGAAGTCACCAAGGGCCTCCAGCAGGGCGACGAAATCGTCGTCGGCAGCTACAAGGCTCTGCGCACCCTCAAGCCCGAATCCGGCGTAAAAGTAGACAACTCCGCCCCGAAAAAGACCGAAGACCAACAGAACTAGCGCAGGCCCAGTGCTAGGGAGAGGCGTATGCCCTTGGAGACAGCGTCAACGGAATCGTATCGCGAAGACTTGGTCAGTTCCGGCGTCGTTATCAAGACCGAGGAGCTCGCCAAGGTCTACGAGATGGGCGCCGAGCAAGTACATGCCTTGCGCGGCGTGAACGTGGAAATCCGCAAGGGCGAATACGTAGCGATCATGGGCCCTTCCGGATCGGGCAAATCAACCCTGATGAACCTGATCGGCTGCCTGGATTCACCGACCAGCGGCAGATACTGGCTCGCGGGCCGCTTGGTGAGCGATCTCGACGACGACGAGCTTGCCTACATTCGCAACAAAGAGATCGGGTTCGTCTTTCAAACCTTCAACCTGCTGCCCCGCGCCACCGCTCTGCACAACGTCGAGCTGCCGCTCATTTACAACGGAACGCCCTCGGACGAACGCCTCGAGCGCGCCAGGAAAGCCCTCGAACGCGTCGATTTGGCCGACCGTATGAACCACAAGCCCAACGAACTCTCCGGCGGCCAAAGGCAGCGGGTAGCCGTCGCCCGGGCGCTGGTGAATTCCCCTTCGATCGTCCTGGCCGACGAGCCGACCGGCAACCTCGATTCCAAGACCGGCGATGAAATCATGGCGCTGTTTAAAACTCTTCACCTGCAGGGCAACACGATCATTCTGGTCACGCACGAAAACGATATCGCCCAGCACGCCCACCGCATCATCCACATCCGCGACGGCAAGGTTGCCTCCGATCAGGCTGTCCCCAATAAGTGACAGAAAATAATAAGTAGCGGACAATTCGGCTCTTTTCTTCCCTCACCAATCCAGTAGCCTTTTCGGGCCGGCGCAAACCCGGCCTCTGCGCGTGGATTCGCCTTGTGGGAATGCTTAGCGAGAGAAACCGAAAGGTAGGGCCGCATGGCGACCAAGCCCGGTCAAGAATCACAGCTCGTCACTCACGACGTTCTAAACATGGCCGCGGACAGGGCTCGCCGATACGTACGCAGCATCGGCGAACGCAGAGTCGCGCCTACGGACAGCGAGCTGGCTGCGCTAGCGAGATTTCACGAGCCCTTTCCCGAACGATCCAGCGATCCGACTGATGTGATCGCGATGTTGGACGATTTCGGCTCGCCCGCGACCGTGGCGACCACCGGTGGCCGATATTTCGGTTTCGTGATCGGAGGCGCACTGCCCGCCTCGATGGCGGCCAGTTGGCTAGCGCAGGCCTGGGATCAAAATCTTGCGTTGCGCGTAATGTCGCCGGTCGCCGCGGAACTCGAAGAGGTCGTGCTCCGATGGGTTTGCGATGCGCTCGGGTTGCCCGCGCATTGCGCCGGCGGACTTGTCACCTGCGCGACGATGGCGAACTTCTCCGCGCTGGTAGCCGCCCGCTACTCCCTATTGGCCAAAGCCGGATGGAATATAGTGGACCAGGGCATGTTCGGCGCGCCTCCGATCGACATTGTCGTCGGAGCCGAAGTTCATGCCTCGGTCCAGAAAGCGCTGAGCCTCGCAGGGTTCGGGACAAAGCGCGTCCTCACCGTCGAAGCCGACAGCCAAGGGCGGATGCGCGCAGACAAGCTGCCACGCCTCAGCGAACGCACCATCGTCTGCATGCAAGCCGGCAACGTGAATACCGGGGCATTCGATCCGGCGGCGGAAATCTGTGCGCGCGCAAAGGAACGAGGCGCGTGGGTTCACGTGGACGGCGCGTTCGGTCTGTGGGCGCATGCTTCTCCCAAGTATCGTCATCTGACCGCAGGATTCGACCAAGCGGACTCCTGGGCCACCGACGCGCACAAATGGCCCAACGTGAACTACGACAGCGGAATCGTAATCGTGCGCGACGAGGCCGCTTTGCGCGCCGCAATGACCGCGACCGCCGCGTACCTCCAGCCCGGCTCGCGCCGCGAGCCTATGCAGTACACGCCGGACGCATCACGCCGTGCCCGCGGCGTCGAGTTATGGGCCGCGTTGAAATCGTTGGCAAGGTCCGGGTTGTGTACGCTGATTGAACGGACGTGCGCGCATGCTCAGAGATTTGCCGAGGGGTTGCGCGCCGCAGGATTCGACGTGCTGAACGATGTGGTGATCAATCAGGTCCTTGTTTCGTTCGGAAGCGCCGAAATCACACGGGAAGTAATCCGCCGTATTCAAGACGACGGAACGTGCTGGTGCGGCGCCACCATCTGGCAGGGAAAAACAGCCATGCGAATCAGCGTTTCCTCATGGGCGACCACCGAAGCCGACATCGAACGCAGCCTCAAGGCCATCGTGCGCATCGCGCGCGAGTGCAATTCGCACTGATCGCCAGGCTTCAGCGGCTTTGTGCCATGCTTGCCGGGTTCACATGCGCCCGAGTCTCCGGTGAGCTGAGATAGGTATGCGAAATCCGATCGTGCCACGTGAGGGCGTCTTCATCCCACCACGCCCACAGAAATCCCAAGAAGAACGTGCCTGCCGAGATCACGTAACCCAAGCTGCGCAGCAGCATTTGCCGCGGTGTCGGCGCCGCTCCCGAGAAACTCGCCACTTGCAATCCGCGGAACATCATTCCGGGCGTCGTGCCTCCAAACACTGTGAATAGCGCGAAGTATTGCAGATAAACGATGGCCAGCGTCGCCGCGTACACCTCGGCGTTCAGCTTGCTCAGCGTAAATTGCCCGCCCAGCGAACCAAACAACGCAAGAAACCCGCCGTAAGCAAAAAGCAGGCAAGCAACATCGATCAGCGAAGCCACCCGGCGCTCCTCGAGTGAGGCCACCGGATACAGTCCGTACCGTTTGGTTTGTGCTTCTGCGGCCTCCGCCTCGGCAGCCGGCGGCACCGAGACGTCGATCATCATCCGCGCATCGCGCTTCTCGCTCGGCGGCGAGTAACGTCCTATGGCGATGGTAAAGGAGAAGTCGTCGTCCGCAGGCTCGGCAACACCAACAGCGTGCCTTGAGCGCGGCTCCTCCGCGGGTTCGCCGAAAGGAAGCTGCGATTGCGCCGTCTCCGGTGCGACCTCGCTCCGCCGCGCTCGATACGCATCCAGGCGCTGCTCGAGTTCGCCGCGCCAGGCTGGATCCTGATCGTTGTATTGGGTGGCCGCGCCTCGGCCGGAATCGGTTTTCAGGTCAGTATTTCCCCGCGAACGCGCCGCGCCCTCTCCTGCAAACGAAAAGAAACCCACGGGAAGAGTCGAATCACAGAAATTGCAGGCGCGTACGCTGGATGGCAGTACCGCGCCACACTGCGAGCATAGTTTTGTCACCGGTGCGTTTTGCGCTGCGGACGCTTCCACTCCGGTGAGGAGGGAACGCCACCACGATACCACCACTGGCCAAAGTCAAGTAGAGATTGAGCAGGCGATGTCGCCAATCAGCTAGTGGGACTATTCAGGAGGGCGCTTCCAAGGAGGGAAAAACAGGCCTTAAGCCTCGATCTGTTGCGCCAGCAAGTCGCGGCTAAACGCGATGCGCCGGTCCAGAGCCACCGCCGCAAAGTACGTGCATTGATCGCGTTCCTTCTCCGTCCATGCCTGTATCGAAGGAGCCACCCGCGCCACCGTTCCGCGCACCAAGCTGAGCAGGCGGAAATAGGTTCCGATCGCCCGAATCTCGCCGCGGTCTTCCGGCCTGTCCGGGCACAACAGCAGCAACTGAATCACACGTGCAAAGTCTTCCCCGCAGGCCTTCGTCGAAATCCCGGTGACGTCCTGCACTTCTGGTGACAGCACCTGCCTCACCGACGCCGCGATCAGCGAGCGGCAGTACGACACGAAGAACTGCAGCAAGAACACTACGGAGCAAGCCAGAATCAGGGCGGCGATCATCTCGGCACCGCCGCGAGGCGCGCTGGCGAAAGTCGCGCATCGTCCGGCACGCGCCAGAAAGCATAGGCCCACGATAGCGGCAGCAGGCACCCCATGATCGGCTCAATGCGTACGACGGAGGCGGTGTATAGGTTGGGGTACAGGTTGGTCAGCGCGTAACCTGCCGCTCCCGCGCTGAAATACACGCCCAGTGAGAGCACCAGTTGTACCAGCAGGGTCCTCGACTCTCGCATCTTCAGGATCGTTGCCCAAAGGGCGTAGGTCAAAACCAGACCGACGAAATACAAATTCTGCGAGAGCTCAAACGCGAAGTAGGTCAAAATACGATGGGAGGACTGACTCACCACCGAATACGAAAACCACGCGGTTCCCGCCAGCAGTATGATCGCTCCCAAGCGTACGTAGCGTTCCACGTTCAGCTCTTTCAGGACGTAAGCATAGAGACTTGCCAAGCCGAAGAAGAGCACGATCGTCAGTACCGCGTCGGAATAGAAATAGAAGTACCGGTAGGCGAGCGACGTCAGGCCTTCTTGGCTCAGGATGCGATAGCGTCCCAGGGTTACGCAGACGCAAAGCAGCATGTACAAATTCAAGAAGAAATACCGTTTGAGGACTTTCCGCCGGAGCGCGCACACCACTACCAACGCTTCCAGGAACGTCCCCAGGAACAATATTACATAGCTGACGGAACCAGACATTTCACCTTTCCAGTGAACCCTGGTTGCCGCCAACGGCGGTTGATTTTATCGGTTAAGGCCTACTTCGAAGGGGCCTCAGCCGAGGCAATCTTTACCAGGGTGCAGGTAGTGGGTCCGGTCCGTTCTTCCACGGTGCGGGCAGCGGGTCCGGCCCATTTTTCTGCGACAGCGTGGGCGCAGGTGCCGTACCGTTTGCCATGACAAAGGAACCGTCGCCGTGCTGCGTGACGACAGTCTTTAGGCCCATAGCCACCGTCAAAACCAGCATGGCTAGGGAAACAGACGCAAGGATGCGTGACATTGAGTGCCTCCGAGGCATAGGGAAACCCCGGGAGCACTTTATCTTCTATTGCACGAATGTCAAGCCGCTCAAACCTCGAGCCTGTTTCGAATCGGTACATACCTACCCGTCCCATCATTTCGCTAGACTTTCGCCTAGGCAGAGGCGGGTAGAAACTTCTGACTTCTGCGACCGCGGCAAGGATAGGGCCCGGCACTTGGTTGCACAACGGTACAGTAGTACTAGCTCTGCTAAACTTTTTCTGTTTTATCTGCTGGCTAGACCGCTGAATCCCGCGGCACGCCACTTCTAAATTATCTTTGTGCTCAACAGATCGCAGGTCAACCACTTGCGCTATTCCTGGAATCCACTCGCTGCTCCATAGTCCACATCTCCGGACTCTCTTGACACCTTCGCCGCGGACTCCGTAGCATGAAGGATTGCTTCGTGCCGGCGTAGCTCAGTGGTAGAGCGAGGGTCTCATAATCCCTAGGCCGTGGGTTCGATTCCCCCCGCCGGCACCATTGATTACATCGCGAAGCCCATCTTGCACTCCAACAGTTCATCGAAGGAACTCAAATAGCGGTAGACTCACCACGCAGAGGAGTGGTCTGAGTGGGGCTCGGAAAAATCTGCAGCACATTTCAACGCTTCAGCAAAGTTTGCGTTCAGACGATGCTTACACTGCCGACGAGACGGCTTCCTACTCCCTAAACAGAAGGTCGAATTCGCAACAAGGAGAAAACAACTTGGGGAAGAAATCAGCGTTACTCATCGCGATTCTGGCGAGCCTCGCCTTATTCGCCGTTGGTTCACCAAAACTGGAGTTGAGCTGGAAGAATCCGAACTACACCGGGGGGACCTTCAAAAATATTCTGGTGCTGGCCCTGAATGGCAAGGCGGCAAACCGCGCGGAATTCGAGGATGAGTTGGTCGCGGCAATTTCCCGGCCAGGAGGAAAGGCGGCGCCCAGTTATGAGTTTATCCCGCGCCCCGACGCCACTCCCATCGACATGAATGATTTGCGGGAACTGGTAAAAGAGCAGAAATTCGACGCCATCGTGGTCGCACGATTGACCAAACGGGACACGAAAACCACCTACGTCCCCGGCGAGGTCTATACTCCGTTCCCCTATTACGGAACTTTTTACGGCTACTACGGCGCCCTATATCCGGTGATCTATTCCCCCGGATATATGGAGACTGAGAAAGAAGCCCAAGTGGAAGTGAATTTCTATGCCACCGCAAAGCCCGATGGAGAACTGGTGTGGACAGGAACGACCAATACATTTGAGGCCGGTTCCGCGAAGAAGGTGATTAAGGACCTCGTCAGAATTGTAACCAAGGAGCTCGAAGAGGAAAGTATCATCGAGCGTCAATCCAAATAAACCTTCAACCAGGCGTCCCAGGGAGACGTCCCGAACAGCATTGCCAACCAGCAACGAGTCTAGTGTCCGCGCGCTTATCGGAAAAGTGTTGCCTCGCTAGTAGACGGCGCGCTAAATCGCGAAGAGCACGTAGGATGGGGCGGCCATGCGGAGTTTCTTAGTTATCTCGCGATATAATTATAGTAAGAGTAAATACATTTACCACTTCAGAGTTCACGCGGAAAACGCAGTTCCAGGGGCTTCCGGACTTCGGTAAGATGGCGCGGTATGCCTTGGAAAACTCTGTCCCGCCCCTTCACGGGACGCTCCAGTTGTTCCCGGCGGCGTACGTCGTGAACCGTGGAAAGCGTTCCCGCCGTGAGTGGCTTCGACAGACCTCGCGTCTTGCAGTTGGATTGCCGGTAAGCCTTCTCTCTTTTTCGCAGTTGTCTGCGGCAACTCTTGGGCCGGACTTTCGCTCCGGCGCCGCGCCGCAGGAAGCGGTCCCGTCGCCCAACTCCGCGGCTTCTCTGTTTACCAGCGATCCCACCAAATATCGCTTCACGCGGGAAGAAGACGAGTTTCTCGAAGGGCTCGAGCGAGCCTGCTTCCAGTTTTTCTGGGATGAGTCCAATTCCTACACCGGACTCGTCAAAGATCGCAGCCAGGCAAACGGCCCGGACTCTCGCAACGTGGCCAGCATTGCCGCCACCGGATTCGGCCTCACCGGCTTGTGCCTTGCCGATCATCGCGGCTGGGAAGACAAGAAAAAGATCCGCGATCGCGTCCGCAATACGCTGCGCTTCGTCGAGTCTCGCGTGCCCCAGGCCCATGGTTTCTTTTGTCACTTCCTC
This sequence comes from uncultured Acidobacteriota bacterium, assembly GCA_963735525.1. Taxonomy (GTDB): domain Bacteria; phylum Acidobacteriota; class Terriglobia; order Acidiferrales; family UBA7541; genus Acidiferrum. The sequence goes on from CAVTLQ010000014.1 coordinate 16,791, forward strand.
AACTTTAAGAATGGCGAACGGGTCTTCCAGTCCGAAGTCTCTTCGATCGATACGTCAATCTTCATCTGTGGAGTCTTGACGTGCCGCGCGTATTTCGATGATGCCGAGATTCATGACCTGGCCACTAAGCTCTACGAGCGCGTGGACTGGGGCTGGCTGTTGCACGGCGAAAAAACTCTAGCGATGGGGTGGACGCCCGAGCACGGATTCATTAAGACCCGCTGGGACAGTTACAGCGAGCTGATGATGATCTATCTGCTGGGCCTGGGCTCTCCGACGGGCGTGGTGCCCAGCGCGAGCTGGGATGCCTGGACGCGAACGTACTTCGAATTCAACGGTATCCGCTTCATTGGCTCGCACGCCCCGCTTTTCGTGCATCAGTATTCCCACGCGTGGTTTGACTTCCGCGGCAAGCGCGACAAATACGCCGACTATTTTACGAATTCCGTGATCGCCACCAAAGTGCACAAGCTCTGGTGCCTCGAGCTGGCCCGCGAATTCCCGGACTACACCGAAGACTTGTGGGGAATCACCGCTTCCGATTCGGCCCGAGGTTACGTGGTGTGGGGTGGTCCCCCGGCGATGGGCCCCATTGACGGGAGCATCGTGCCCTGCGCGGCCGGAGGATCGCTTCCCTTTTTGCCCGAGGAATGCCTGCGTGTCCTTCGCACGATTTACGACAAATACGGAAATCGCGCCTGGCAAAGATATGGCCTGGTGGATGCTTTCAATCCGCTGACCAACTGGTACAGCCCGGACGTCCTCGGAATCGACATAGGCATCCTGATGGTGATGGCGGAGAACGCGCGAACCGGGTTCGTCTGGGAGCACTTCATGAAGGACGAGATCGCCAAAAACGGAATGGCCCGCGCCGGATTCAAGATGATCGCCCCCACAGAAACTCCAGCGCCCGCAAAGCCCCCGGTGCCCCCCGGCTACCCGTTCTGGATCACCAAGTAGTGGAATCCCGTACGGGCAGGGGCTTGCCCGCTGCGGCGGGCTCGTTTACCCCGAGCCTCGAAAGGTTTTTTGTGGGAATGTTCTGGTTTGCTTTGCGTGTTTGTCGTTTCGCCGTTCGACCTTTGTTACTTTGCAAGCTCGATCAAAGCCAAAGCGTGGGGCTGGAGCGTCAGCGTAAGACTCCCATCCTTCAACGCTCGCACCTCTGTTTTTGGCAGCGCCGCCACTTTCCGCAGCGCCTCGATCTGCGCCACCGTCGGAGAATCCGGGCGTCCCATCTTTTCGTACGCAGGAAGAGGCGACCCGTGCTCCTTATCGACAATGGTGACCCGCGCTGAACTCGCCCCAGGCACGCCCTTGAACCGCAGCGTCACGGTCTTCGAAGCACCTGCCTCTTCCGGCAAGAATAAATTCCACACGGCGATCGCCAGCGTCCCGTCTTTCCGCCGCGTCACCAGCGCCGAATCCGAGCTCACGTCCAAGCGCACGTCGCCGAGATGGTGCAGCAGCGCAAAGTCATTGAAGGCCGGCTTCGGAATGCTCCGCTCGCTGAGCAGCCCGAAGCCTCCGTAGAACGGCGTCTTGACCACTCCTTGCTCCTCGAACACGTCGGAAAACGTCCAGTAGCTCATCATCTCGGTGAGCCCGTCGCATTCGCGAATCGTGCTCGCTAGAAAGGGTCCCATGTACGCGCTGTCGGTCACCTGCGGTTCATTGTCATAGGCGGCGTTGTATTCGGTCCAGATCAGCGGCATTTTCGGATACGGGGACGCGGCGATTTGCTGGTGAACCTTTTTCACCGCGCGGCACACCATTTGGTTCCGCGAGATTTGCTCGTGCGTGCCGAAAACGTCTTCCGCCTTATCGTTCCCGTAGACGTGCGTGGACACAAAATCGACCGGCACGTTCTTTTCTTTGCAATGCGCCAGAAAACGATCGGCCCATGCGGCTTGCGCCGTGGCGGGCCCGCCGACTCGCAAGTGCGAGCTCACCCGTTTGATGGCCTGAGCAGCGTGATCGTAGAGCTGATAGTAGGTCTCCTCTTTGGGATTGCCGGCCCAGAAATCGAGGTTCGGTTCGTTCCAAACCTCGAAATACCACTGCGAGACTTCATCCATACCGTAGCGCTTTACGAGATGGCGCGTGAAGTTCTCAATCAGCTGTTCCCACAAGTTCCAGTCTTTCGGTGGCGCAACATTTTGCTTGTACCAAAAGGGATGGAGCGCATTGGGATCCGACGTCAGCTTTTTGGGCATGAAGCTGAGCTCGACAAACGGGCGGACGTGGTTCGCCAGCAAGCCGTCGTAGATTTGATCGACGTAGGAGTAATTGTAAATCGGCTTACCCTGCGGATCCTCGTCGTAAACGCCAACTTCGTCATGGAAAATCGCGTGAAAGCGCACGTATTCGAAGCCCGTGATGCGCTTCGTTTCGCGAAGATCGTTGCGATAGTCATCGCGCAGCGAAAGAATCGCGCGCCCCGATCCAAACATTTTTTCCCAGAAATGGGGAAACGGATGCGATGCGGTGTCGGCGTCGATCTCGATGGCTTCCGCAAGCGTCTGTGTAGCTCCGGTGGATTGCGCGCGAACCAGTGCGCCGGGCGCAGAACCAAGCCCAAGCAACAGCAGGATGGAAAGAGCAAATCGGAAAAGGCGAAATGTCGGCAGGGGCATTCGAAAGTCTCCGCAAGAGTTATAGCACGACTTATGCAGGCGCCGGGCTTCAGCTCGGCGTTCCACTGCCACTTCGAACCGAAGGGGGGCGCCCCTCGCGTTGCGTCTTGGCTCAGAATTTCGATCATCCTCGATCCGCGATCTCACAAGCGGACAATTTGCGAATCGTTTTCGCACAGAAGTACGGTTGGATCCAGTTGACACGAGATGCTTCCCTTCGGCAGCATGACGTGCGCGTGGCCGATCTCTCCGCAATTTCGCGCGAAATTCCCGCTCTCGTATTCGTGAACCCGCTCGCCGGAGCGGGGCGCGCGGGCGCTTATTTGCTGCGAGTGCGTGAGGTTTTCGACCGGGAAAAAATTCACGCCGAATTTGTGCTCACCGAAAGTGCCGGCGATCTGGAGTCGCGCGCTCGCGCAGCCATCGCGGACGGCCACCGGTTGCTGCTGACGATGGGCGGCGACGGAACCTTTCAGGGACTCGTGAACGCGGCATCGAGAAGCGATGTCTTGCTCGGTCTGTTGCCCGCCGGCGGAGGAAATGATTTTGCTTCGGCGCTTGGCTTGCCGAAAGATCCCATCGCGGCCGCCCGCGTCGTTTTGCGCGGAAAACCACGCTCCGTGGACTTGATCCGCGCACGCATGGACGGAGGCCGGGAGCGTCTTTACACCGGCGGCGGCGGCGTGGGCCTGGATGCGGACGCCGTGCAGCTTGCTGCTGGAATTTATCGACGTCTGCCGGGCCGATTGCGCTACGTCGCGTCAGCGTTGCGGGCGCTGCGGGATTTCACGCCGTTGCGCGTCCGCGCGGAATTTCCCGGCAGTGAGCTCCCGCCGCTCGAAGCGAAGGTCTTGCTGGCCGCGGCGCTGAACACGCCCACATACGGCGGCGGGCTGCGCCTGGCGCCGAATGCGAAGATGGACGACGGCTGGCTCGACCTGGCATTTGTGGAAAATTTGAACGCGTTGCAGGTGCTGGCGCTGCTGCCGGGCCTGCTGAAGAGCGGCAAAATGCCAAGTTCGCACCTGAAGCAAATTCGTGTGCGGAAAGCGCGGCTCTCGGCCGACCGGACATGTTTTTTTCACGGAGATGGGGAGATTCTTGGTCCGGCGCCGGTGGAACTCGAAGTGGTGCCTGGAGCGGTGCGGGTGCTGGCGCCTGCGGCGCGGTGAGATTGGCTACGGAGTTGTCGGGCGCGTTGATGGCGCGCCCGCCGCGGACGCCCCGTCGGACTGTTGACCAGCATGCCGGTGGAAGGCGATGCGCAGAAAATCCGGGTAGAACTCTTTCAGCACGTTGTACGCGCAGTTGTACGCGAGGTTGATGCCCCAGTTTTGAAACACCCCCGTTGCGGAGCGATCGACCGGCGGATAGTAGGCCGTCGAGATGCTCTGCTGCAGCAACTGGCCGGCGACTTGAGGAATATTGAACGCGGAATTCCCGGCATCGGTGCGCGTGATCACAGTCCGAGAGGCGGAGTACGTAATGCGGGACCAAACCGAACCCTTTCCCTTGCGAAAGTAGCGCGGATCGTCGTGCAAGACGTGCGGCAGAAAGCCGAAGATGAAGAACGACGAGGTGACCTGATCGGCCTCCGCGGCGCCAAAGCGCTCGGCGTACGGTCCCCAGCCTTGTCCATAGTGCGGCTGGCCGTTGCTGGCTTGCTGTAGAGCGGCTTGAAACAAGTTTCCGAAGTGGGCGCTGAAATCAACCGTCTGATGGTAAGCGAGGATATATTTCTCTTTGACGGTAAGAGGATGCTGATTCTGAGGGATGTCGTCCTTGCTCTGAAAATTGGGAATGATTCCCAAAATGCGCTTGGTGTTTTGGTCCTGCTGCTGCGGCTGCACGGCGGGGTCAGAGGGCGGATCACTGGGGTCCTGTGGGGTTCCAGACTGGGATGCGGCCGGCTGCGATGGAGAAGAAGGCGGCGCGGTCTGCTGGGGCGTAGGAGCGTCCGGCTTGTCCGCCACGACGGGCGCGCTCGGCACGGTAGATTCGCCCACTACGATGGGCTGGTCTTGGGCGAAGCACGCGGCTGGGCCGACAGCGAGCGCGAAGAAAACTAGGATATAGGGGGAGGCTTTTCCGAGCATGGCAGGTGGCTTTGAGAGACAGACATCTCCTTGTTTGACCGGCCGTCCCCGAGAGGCCGCTTGCTTCGGGTACTTGAGTGAGAGGCTTACAACCTATCATGAGATGCTTGGTAGTCCGAAAGGTAACCTAGGCCCTGCATTAGGGCTGCGGCTGGCTCTTGTCCTTGTGAAGCTTGCGCCGAATATCCGGCCAGAATTCTTTGACTACGATCGTTATCGTGTCGTATCCCACCTGAGTGGCCCACACGCTTGCTGTATTTGACAAAGTCTTGTCAGCGTGCGGATGGTAGGCGTAAGTTGAGATTCCCGCGGCTAGCGCGCTTCCCACAATCTCGGAATAATTGAACTGACTATTCCCGGAATCAGTCCGGGTAATGAAAATACGGCTTACCGCATAGCCGGTGCGATGCCAGAATCCTCCTTTGCCATCCTGGAAGAAGCGAGGGTCTTGGTGCAGCACGGAAGGCAAAATAGCGCTGGTCCAAAAATTCTCAATCGTGCCGTCGGCGAATGCCGCCCCGTAACGCTTTCCATAGCCTTGGGCACCCTGTCCGTAACCGGGCTCGCTATTTTCAGCTTGGCTGATACCTGACAGAAATCCATACCAAGGGTATTCGACATAGTCGAAAGAAGAGCGGGCTACGACTTTGAACTTCTGTCCGGCGGTGAGAGGCGGCACCTGCCCTGCGTTCTCCAGCGTCAGAAAATTCGGCAAAGTGAAAAACAGACGGTCCTTCGACGTACTCTGACCGTTGTTTTGGTCTTTGCTTTCCTGGCTTGTTTGTCCAGGCTGCGTTTGTGGTTGGGCAGATGTGGATGAAGGTGGCGTTTGTTGTTGCTGTTGCGCTGGCGCGGTGGCTGGCGACGATTGATTTGGCTGGCTTGCAGCTGGATTGGCCGGTGGCGGACCGGAGGGGTTTTGCTGGGTACCCGACTGGGACTCGGCCGACCCATCCGGCATGTCTTGGGCGAGGCACGCCACGGTGCCGACGGTGAAGGCGAAGAACACCAGGATATAAGGGGAGGCTTTTCCAAGCATGGTGAGGGCTTTAAGGGAAAGACATCTCCTTTCTTAAACCGGCCGCCCCCAAGAGGCCGTTTGGCTCGCGCACTTGAGTGAGAGGCTTACCACCCATCATAGGATGCTTGGGGGGCCGAAAGGTAACTTGAGTGCAGAAAGTGCAGCGATCGTAGACAGTGAGTAATGGGCGGTGGAGTCGGACGATTTTCGCTTGCCGTTCGCTTTTGTGAGATGCCTACCTGCGATGGAAAGAGTGCGTAAGTGTTTGCAAACACAAGGGATTTCTGCGGGGTTGCCCTATGGCCTGAATTGCAAGGGGATAGGTCTGGAGGTGGAGTTGGCGCCACCTCCCAACCAAGCTTTTTTGCGGCTGGGCCAGACTATCCGGGCGCTGGACCTCGCATGCGATAAGGCGAAGTGAAGAGCGGCACGCAGGTGAGCGGTGCCCTGATGGGTTAGTCGTAGTAGGCGGGAGCTTTCTTTAGGGTTTGCCACTGCTGGCCGTCGTGACCAAAGATGACCAGCGGGACGCGCTCACGCTCGACAATATCCAAGAGCTTTTGGGTGCTTGAGCGCAGTTGCTCTTCGTTGTCATCCTTTGGCCAAGCCTTACGATCGGGGGTGAAAAGGCGCTGCATCATGACCGCGTCAATGGCCAGGAGGACGGGGCCGGTTTGCGGCAGACGAACCAGCACCGATTGGTGTCCGACGGTGTGGCCGCTGGTTTCCAGCAAGGTCAAGCCCGGCAGGAGTTCGGTATCACCATCGATCAGGCGGTAGCGCAGGGCGGGATGATCCCAGTGAGCGCGTGCCGCCGTAAAGCGCGGATCTCCGTTCCGAGCCAGTGCATAGTGTTCGCGCTGGACGACGAGTTCGGCTTTCGTGAAGGCATCGTGATATCCAGCATGGTCGACGTCGAAGTGCGTGCAGATGAGGGTATCGATGTCGTCAGGGCGCAGGCCCAGGTCGCTAAGCCACTCGATTACGTTTTTTTCGTTCTTGGCGGGCGGCGCGCCTTGGGGCCTGGCATCCGCGGCCATCCCGGTATCGATCAGGATATGCCTGCCGTCATTGGTGTCGATGAGATAGCAGACGCAGACCATTTCCATCGTTCGGCCGGGGCCTAAGGGAATGGTGGAAGTGGATAGCTGCAGCAAGTAGAGCTTCTGAGGAGCGGAGGTATGCGTTGTCATTTAGCGTCCTTTTTGTTGGTAGAAGCATTCGGATGACATCTGTCGACCGACGAGCCGACAGAGAAAACGAGCTGTGCTCGGAGGGAGCGCGACTCCTAGTGCGCTCCTTGGGGAGAGACGGCTGTCTTCTCGACATATAGTTTATCATATTCTTGAGATGTTGTCAAGTTATGAAACACCCGCAGGATGACGCCCTGACCTCTCGCGAGTGTTGAGGATGGGGCTACGGCATTACAGGGGCGGGAGGAGCTTCGCGGGAGCTGTGTGCTTGAAGCTGACACCGGGAGGGACAAGCCCCTGTTCGTACAGATTGGGGGAGGGAGATTCGGGCGATGGGGTTGTGATCAGGTTGCCGGCGCCTTCGATTAGGTGGACTCCGATGATGGCGATCGGCGTGATTGCGGCGATGTGGCGGATGAGCTTGTGGGACGAGGTGCGCATGCTTTGGCTGAGGTAGGTGGTGGCGACGGCTTCGAGGGAGCCGTACACGAGCATGCCGGTCCAGTTTGGGCGAGGACCTAGGAGAAAGCGAGAGGCGGGATCGGCTTCCATGCAGGAACTGCAGTGATGGACGAAGTATCGTGTGGTGAACCCGTCGAACAGCTCGGCGCCGCCCTGAAGGAGTCCGAGAGTTACGGCGTTGCGATCGAGGGCGAAGGGGGAGTGATGAACTTTTTCTAATGCTTCGGCTTTCGGGGCGGGTGGGATGACGAGACTCGATTCCTGGGCGGGCGCGGCGCGTGCGCACAAAAATGCAGTGAGGAGGAGAAAACTGGCGGTCGCGCGAGGGATTGCGAGAAGCACGAGAAGGGGGGTGCAAGTGGGAGTCCATCGTTCGGGGGCGGCGACGGCAGAGAATTAAAGGCTTTTAAGGTGGAGCTCGTGAGTGGCCTAAGCGCCTGCGTGGCATCTGCAAAGAGACTGGTGCTTCTACACAGCTAGGTTAGGCGCACGGCCATAAATGGCTGTGCCACGGCTAGTTGGGTGGGGCGCAGACGAAGCTGGCGGCGGTGTTGAGGTTGCCGGCGCCTTTGTAGTTTGCGGTTTGGGGGTAGGGACAGAGCGGGCGGGTCATTTTTGTGCTTTTGGCCGGGTCGTCGGCGTACTTGGTGGCGATGATCGTGGAGGGTGCGGTGCCTTTTTCCACCCACTGTTCGAGAGCGAGGGTGACGCTTTGCTGTGGGTCGCTGTTCGCGGGCGCGCCGACTTGGCCGAACGAGTCCGTGCCGGGACCGCCGCCGCAATGCTGCATGCCTGGAACCATGTAGAGGCGGACAAAAGAAGCAGAGGTTTGCTGGCCCATGGCATGGCCGACACTGGTGTAGTAGTCGATGGAGTTGAGCGCGGAGATCGCGGGGTCGTTCCAGCCGTGATAGAGGATGAGCTTACCGCCGCGAGAGGCGAACGGTTTGAGGTCGGGGTCAGTGGCGTTCATCGTACGGGCCGTCTTGTTGTCGGCTGCGGCTACGGCCTGGTCGAGGTTGGCGGCTTTGTAGTCCCAATCGGCTTTGTTGTAGACGAAATTAGAAAAATATCCGGTGCCGAAAAGGAACAGGAGACTCTGGCCAGGCGCGGTGCCGGTGATCCAGACGCCCCAGCCTCCGGGCCCTTCCTCGGCTCCGGGTAAGAAGCCGGGGAATATCTTGCGGCCATGGGAATCCTGCGGGCCCTGGTAGAGTTTCTTGAGTGCGGTTACTTGCGGAGCGGTGAGGCACTCGTCCGAATCGCCGGTCTTGCACAGCAGGGCAGCCGGGTCGAAATGACACTGCCTGGGATCGTTGAGGATCCCGTCTGAGACGCTATCACACGCGTTATTCACGGCGTGCGCAATGGCGGGGAGCTTGCCGGCGGGGATGTAGCTGGCCGGATCCAACGTCGTGGCTTGTGCGTCCCATACGGCGCTGGAGAGCAAGTGGGTCCAGAAGTTGGCGGGAGCGCCGGCGAGAATGCCGTCGTAATCTTCGGGGAAGCGCTGGGCTTCCATTAAGGCTTGTCTGCCGCCGTTGGAACAACCAGCGAAATAGGAATGTTGGGGAGAGTTGCCGTAGAAGGCTTTGATCGCGGCTTTGGCGGTCTGGGTCATTTCGTGGATTCCGCGATAGGCGAAGTCGGTGATTTTCTCGGGATGGTTCAAGGCCCAACTGGCATCGGTCGCGCGTCCGGCGTGGCCAGTATCGGTGCCGGAAGTCGCGTAACCCTGGTAAATGGCGATGCCCATGAGCTGATAGTCAATTTCTCCGGCGAAACCTCCATTGCCGTAACCTTGCAACTTGCCATTCCAGCCGCCGGCTGGAAGCCAGACTTCGATCTTAATGTCGGAATCGGCACTGGGCGCGGCTTCGGCAACGACCCTGCAGAATGCGGGAAGTGATTTGAACAGAGCAGGGTTGGCGGTCGGGCGCAGAGTCGCGCCGGAAGGCGGCGTGAAAGCTCCCGCTGCGACGCTCTCCGCAAGTGCGATCTTGACGTGGGGCAGAGCGAGCTGGGCGAGGTGTTCGCAGGACGACACCGGCTGTGCGTTCTGACCGAAAGCGCCGCACGAAAGGAAAAGAGTGAGGAGCGCGATAGCGAGTGCCTTGGCCATATCAAACTCCTAGCAAGAACGCCGGCAACAGGTGATGCGCGGACATAGTAATGGAAGAATGAGTTGAGGCCAAAGAGATCGCGGCGCGGAGCGGGCGGTACAGTTAACAGTGGGAAAGCGCACAGCCAGAAATGGCTGTGCCACTCTATGAGATGGACTAGCCCTTTTTCTTCTCGATTTTAAGGTTGAGGGTGATGTCTTTTTTGCTGTCGAAGCTGGAGACGGTGCGGGTCTGGGATTGGGCGCCATCTTTTTCGGCGTGGACTTCGTAGTCGGTGTTGGGATCGAGACCACTGAAGCGGTAGTTGCCCTGGTCATCGGAGATGTAGCTGCGGATGGCGTTGCTGCGGGTATTTTTCAAGAAGACGACAGCGGAAGCAACGCTCGACTCAGACTTGTCCATCACGATGCCGTGTACCGTGCGGAGTTGTGCCTCGTGCTTGGCGTCCTGCGCCGGTGCGACGGATGCGAGAAGCAACAAAGCCAAGCTGATGTAGAAGAGTCGCGTTCGTGGGTTCACTTTTTTCCTCCGGCCGGCTCCATCCGAAAGACGACGGAGTCTTCGCTCAAGCCGCCCCTCGCGTCGATCGTGCGGGTTTGATCGGTAAAGCCTTTGGCGACGATTACCACCTCATATTGTAATCCCTGGGGTACGCGAACGGCGAATTCGCCGCGCGAATCGGTATAAGTTTCCCAGCGGAACTTCTTTTCAGTGGCGCGCCGGACGCGCAATCGCACGCCCGGAAAGGCAAATGCGTTGGGTGTGAACACGGTTCCGCGGATCAAGAAATCGTGAGCGTGCCTGTATTTTTGATTGCCGTTGTCGTTTGCCGCGGTGGGTGGATTAGCCGCCGGGGGCTGCGGCTGGGCCGCGGGAGCAGGAGGAGCGGGCGCGGGTTCCTGATTGCGCGCGATCCCTGGGGCTCGAGGAACTAGCAACACGGCGGCGCCGACGACAATAAGCCATCGAGGGCTGTGCATGATTCCGCTCCTGTTGGTTTGGATGATCGATGGGGAAGAGGAGATGTAAGGGCTCAGGACAGCGTGCAATCACTCCTCGTCTTCTTCTTCCTCTTCGTCGTCGTCTTCCTCGAGGAGGTCGCCGTTCTCGCCGGCTTCCTTCTCTTCTTCTTCGTCGTCCTCCTCGTCCAAATCTTCAGAGATAACGTTGAGGTGAACGGGATGGGTTTGCGAGACCTCGAGTTCGGATTCGCACTCGGGACAACTGAGGATCTCGCCCTCTTCCACTTCGTCTTCGTCGACGTCGATTTCGGCGGAACAATCGGGGCAGCGGATCACGGCTACATCCTCCGTAGAATTGATCGCAAGGGCGGCGCGGCCAAGGTCGCGAGCACCACCGTCGAGCGTATTATATACCGCGGTGTGTGAAGTCAACTCCCGAGGATTAGATTGGCGGCGCATGGACAACGTGGGGGCCAAGACGGGGCGGGCGGGTTGAGAAAAAGGACATCTTCGCGTGAATATCCGGAGCGGCCGATGGTGGGTGTCGGCGGCGTGATCATTGAGGATGGCCAGACGCTGCTAATCCGGCGAGGGAGCGAACCGCTGCGCGGGGAATGGTCGATTCCGGGCGGGACCCTGGAGTTGGGCGAGACGCTGGAGGAAGGCGTAGCGCGGGAACTGCTGGAAGAGACGGGGCTGGAAGTGCGGGTGCTGGAGTTGATCGAAGTGTTCGAACGGATTTACACGGATGATGCGGCGAGCGCTAGAGCGAAAAAGAGGGGGCCGAGGTTTCACTACGTGATTGTGGATTATTTGTGCGAGCGGATTGGCGGCACGGCGGTGGCGGGGAGCGACGTGACGCATGTCGCATTTGCGCGGGAAGAGGAGTTGAAAAAGTACCGGTTGACGGAGACGGCGACGCGAATTGTGCGGAAGGCTTTTGCGATGGATCGGGCGAGGAGGAAGTGAGAAGGAAAGAGGGATTGGCCACAGAGGCACAGAAAACACAGAGAAAGGAGAAGAAAGTTACGTAGTCGCCGGGCTGAAGCCGGGCGCTCGATTCCTCGTTAGTTTCCCGCTTGCTACTCCTTTTTTTCGCGTCTTAACTTCGTTCTTTCCCTCTTCTCTGTATCTCGGTGCTTCCGTGGCTAATCTTTCTTCCTCTTTTCTTTGCGCGCGAAGAAGAGAGATTACGAGCCCTTGGTGATTTCGATGTTGCCGTTGGAGTTGGTGAGCTGGAGCCGGCAGCCGCCGGAGCCGATGGTGCCGTTCAAGGAGTCGCCGCCGAGGCTGCCGGTTGCGGTCACCGGCAAGTCCGTGCTGATCCTGCCGAAGGAAGTGCGCGCGGAAACGTTGTAGCCGAGGCCATCTGGAATGCTGACGCGAATGGAGGAAAACGAGGTCTTGAGCGAAATGTCGCGGCAGCCACTGGCCGGGCGCGTGGCGGCGACGAAGATAGCGCCGTTCTGATTGTCGACGGTGACGCGGCCACCGATGGATTCGAGAGTGACGCCGGAGAAGGATGTGCTGACGACGACGTCGCCCTTCACGTTTCGGGCGGTAACTGAGCCGTTGGAGTCTTCGGCCTTGAGATTGCCGCTGAGGCGCTCGACGAGAATGCTGCCGAAGCTGGTCTTGGCGTAGGCGTCCGCGCCGATGTCGGTGAGGACGATGCCGCCGTTGCCGGTGACCGCGCGAACGCCCTTGGGAATGTTGGAGGCTTCGATGGCGCCGAAAGAGGTTTGGAGCGCGACGCTGCCGCGGGCGTCGCGGACGATGATTTTACCGTTGGAGGTCTCGGCGTCGAGAGCGCCGGCGATGTTGTCGAGCTCAATGTCGCCGAAGGAATTGCGAATGTTCACCGCGCCGCCCGTGGCATAGCCCTTGACGCGGCCGTTGTTGGTGGTGCACTCGAGGCGGCCCTTCACCTCGGAGAAGGTCACGTTGCCAAAGCTGTTGGAGAGGATCGCGGAGCCGCCGATGGAGGAGATCTCCACGTTGCCATTGTTGTCGTGGAGCGTCAGGTCGCCGCGGATGTTGCGGACGTCTGCACTGCCGAAGGAAGTGGTTACGGTTGCGGAGCCGGCGTCGGAGAGCGTGACGGCGCCGTTGCCGCCCGTGATGTTAGCGGCGCCCTGAATATTGCGCACGGTGATGCTGCCGAAACGGTTGCGGAGTTCAAGCGCGCCCTTTACGTCGGAAGCTTGCACGGAACCATTGTTGTCGTTGATGAAGGTGTCGCCCGCGGCCCCGGCGAGCTCGACGCTGCCGAAGGAGTTGTCGAGGCGAGCGGGGCCGGAATCGCGAACGGTGAGGGAGCCGTGGCTGTTGTCGATGTCGGATTTGCCGCGCACGCCATTGGAGATGACACTGCCGAAGCTGTTTTTGACGAAGAGGGGCGCGTCGGAGGGCAAGGCGATGTCGTAGTTCACCGAGTAGGAGGGGTTCTTGCCAAAGTGGAACCATTTCTGTTCGTCACCCGGATAGATGGTACGTACGCGCACGCCATCGCCGGCTTGCTCGACTTCGATCTGGATCTTTTGTGAGTAGGACTCGGCTTCCTCGTGCGAGCCCGCCTGAACGCGGATGGTTGCGGAGATTTTGACTTCGCGGCTGGATTCGCCGTGGACGCGGACTTCGCCGAATTTGTTCTCGATGCGGAAGGACTGGCCGGGGCCGAGGGTCAAGGTCTTCTGAAAGTCACGAGAGATTTCTTGCTGCCCGGGATTCGCGGCGGCCGCGGCGATTGGCGCCGGCGTGGATAAGAACAGAAGGGCAGCGCAGGCGACCAAGAGGAGGTAGCGTCGCTCCCATGCGGGTTGTTGGCAGTAGGGCAGCGGCGCACAGCCAGAAATGGCTGTGCCACAGGGCAAGCCGGTCATCGCTTTTCCTCCAGAATTTCTTCCAGGGTGCGCTGCTTTTCCTGATACATGGCGAGCAATTGATAGCGCAGGTGGGCGTTCGAGGGATTTTGCCCGGTTTGGGCGCGCAGATCGTCAATGGCGCTGTCTAGGACTTGAAGTTTCTCGCGGTAGTTGGCGAGCAGGGGGGAGGTCTCGGGATTGTTGAGCTGAGGCTTGGCGTCGGCGGCGAGCTTGTCGATGGCGTGCATGTAAGCCGACTCCGTGCGTTCGACGTCGGCGAGCGCCCTGGTCTTCAGAAAGTCACCTTGCTGCTGCTGCGGTGGCGTGCGGTGCAGGTAGAACCAGCCGGCGGAAAGCGAAAGCAGAAGCACGATGGCGCCGGCGGCGGCGGTTTGCCAGTTGAGCGTGATGCTTTGCCGGAAGGCTTGCCAGTCCCAGCTTAGCTTGTGGGGTGTTCCGCGGGCAGCTTGTTCGGCGAGGGAGCGTTGAATGCGCGGCCAGAGCGAAGGGCTATCGGAGAGGTCGCGGAGTTCCGCCGCGGCCACGCTCAGCGATTTCCAGGCGCGGAGTTCTTCGGCGCACGCGGCGCACCCGGCCGCATGTGCTTCCAGCGCGGCCCACTCGGCGGGGGCGCCGTCTTCGAAGATGCGGTCGCGATCGTCGCAGGTTACGTTGACGTGGTTCATAGAGGTTTCACCGTGCTCCCGGAACATCGCTGCTACGCGGAGCGTCCAGCACTTGGCGAAGATTCTTCTTCGCCTGGAAAAGAGTGTTCTTGGAGGCAGCCTCGGAAATTTCGAGCATCGCGGCGATTTCCGCGTGACGGAAGCCCTCGACCTCATACAAGAGAAACACGTCGCGTTGATGACGGGTCAGAGAGGCCAAGGCACGCTCGAGCGCGAGGCGGAGCGAAGGATGCGCGCTTGGGGCGCGCGGCTCCGGGCGAGGCGATTCTTGGGTGTCATCGTTGGCGACTTCTTTCTTGCGCATACGGCTGCGACGCGCGTCATGGCAGGTGTTCACCAAAATGCGGAACGTCCAGGTGACGAAACTGGACTGGCCGCGAAAGCTGGCGATGCCGCGCTGCACTTTCAGGAACGTCTCCTGCACGGCGTCGTCGGCGTCGGTGGGATTGCCGAGAAGGTTGCGGGCGAGGTTCTTCATGCGCGCGCCCTGCTGGGCGTAAAGGCGTTCGTAGGCGCGCAAATCCCCCGACTGGCAGGCAGCTGCCAGCGCAGAGTCTTCCGCCCTCATGGCCTCAGCCGCCGCGTTAGGGGCGGCGACATCACGGAAAGGTTCCACTCGCCTCTCCCGCTGGCACGGCACGGGAAGGATTCTATGCTCCCAGGGCAGTGCAAGTCCCATGGATCCCATACCTTGCTCCTGAGGTATAGACGATGGGAAAGGGTGAAATGTCAGGGGTGTGGGTGGTTAGCCCGCCGCACTCCAGAGGGAGTTATCCGGCGTCAGCGTCGGTTTCGGGCAGAGCGCCGCGGGTGCGTTCGCGAAGACTGAATTCCTGGACGGCGGCTTCGAGGTCGGCGACGGTGAAGTCGGGCCAGCGTTTGGAGAGAAAGACGAACTCGGCGAAGGCGCACTCCCAGAGGAGGAAATCGGAGAGGCGCTGCTCGCCGCCGGTGCGGATGAGCAGATCGACGTCGGTCGATCCGCCGCGTAGCACCTCGGCGAGGACCGCGCCGAAGGCTTCTTGCGAGAGCTCGGTGACTTTGTAGAAGCGGCACGCGGCGTTGTAGATGGCGTTCCGCGCGGAGTAATCGATGGCGAGGCGGAGATGCAACCGAGTGCCGTGTGCGGTGGCGGCTTCGGAATCGGCGATGGCCTGGCGGAGCGTGGCGGGCAGGCGGTCGCGGCGGCCGATGATGCTGAGGCGTATGCCTTCGTCGATGCAGTGGGAGGTTTCGGTCAAAAGATACTCGTGGAGGATACGCAAAATGCCGCTGACTTCGGCGGCGGGGCGCTTCCAATTGGCGGAGGAGAGCGCGAAAAGCGTGAGAGTGTGAATGCCGAGCCGTGGTGCGGCTGCAATGACGGCACGCGCAGTTTGTGCGCCGGCACGGTGGCCGGCGGAACGCGGAAGGCCGCGGGAAGTGGCCCAGCGGCCGTTGCCATCGGAGATAACGGCGACGTGAAGAGAGCGTGACGGGGCCAGTTCGGGAGGAACTGGCAGGGGCTGCGGCATAGAGAGAGGTGAAGTGGTCATAGCCTGTGTCTTTCCGCGCCGCGGGGAAGCGACATAAA
Organism: uncultured Acidobacteriota bacterium; assembly: GCA_963735525.1. Taxonomy (GTDB): domain Bacteria; phylum Acidobacteriota; class Terriglobia; order Acidiferrales; family UBA7541; genus Acidiferrum. The sequence goes on from CAVTLQ010000014.1 coordinate 32,407, forward strand.
CTACTCTACACTACAAAGTGTAGTGGTAAAAAAATTTTGGCCCTACCCTTCGCGGGTCGCCCGAATCAGCGCCTCCATGTGATTCAAATAGCGCTCCAGTGCCCGGCGCCCTGCAGCAGTCAGGCGGTACTCGGTCTTGGGCAAGCGGCCATCGAAAGACTTGGCACACACGATGTAGTCGGCTTCTTCGAGCTTGCGAGCATGAACGCTGAGGTTGCCGTCGGTGGTTTTCAGCATGGCCTTCAATTCGTTGAAGGTGAGCGAGCGGTTTACGGCGAGGGCGCTGACGATGCCGAGGCGCACGCGTTCGTGGATGAGGCGGTCGAGATCGGCGGGAACGGTTTCTCCAGAGTGGCCGGACGTGGGCAGCGAGGCGTCGCGGTCTCTGGCGCGCTGGAAGCGCTCGTCCCGCACTGTGGATGACTTCGCCATGCTGCTTCCTTTCCGCGGCTACTCGTCGCTATTCCGTGGCCGGCCCGAGACCGGAGCGGAGCCGCGTTATCCTCCGTGATGCCGCGCGATCCAAAGGCCGAAACCGATTTGCAGCGCTCCGAACCCGCCGGCCATGCATACGTCACCCCAGGCCGCCGGCGCAAACAGCGCAACGGCCCCAACGGTCATTAGGCAAAGCCCCATGACTGGAACCACGCGGACGGAGAAGGCCCCGCCGGTGACGATGGCCGTGCCGTACAACAGCAACCATACGCCAGGGAGAGCGGCCAAAGCGCCGGCGCGGAAAAGCGCGAAGGTCAGCAAGCCGCCAACGATGATGGGCGGCGCAAAACTGAGCAGAAATTTGCGGCCGGGGCCGGAGAACAGAGCGGCATTGGCCCGATGGGCTTTTGTGGCGGCGGTAGCAGCGGCGATGGCCACGGCAACAAAGGCTTCGGCCAGCCAGACGGCGAGCCAGGCGCGGGGCGAAGACTGGCGGGCGGCGAGGAAGGACGCAGCGATGGCGGTGACACCCATAGCGACGCCGCCCCATCCGGGGACGGCGGTAAACTCGGCGGCGCGCTCCATGGTCTCGCGGATATAGCGGAGATGGTCAGCGGCGCGAGCGTCGATGGGGATGGGCTCGCGATTGGGAGATCGGAGGGGGCGAACGGTGGCCATGGAGGAAGGATAGCAGGGGTGTGAGGCATTGTCAAGTACTTTGTGTTGCAAAGTAGCGCAAGGCCGCGGCGCTTACTTCGCGCCTGGATAGCGGCCGGTGAGCGAGTTCCAGCGAATGATGAACACATCGAGAAACATCTGAAGGCTATCGCGGAACATGTTCACTTTGGTGGCGGGGGAATGTCCCCAGCGCACGGGAATCTCGATGGAGCGCAAGCCGTGATGACGGGCGAGGTAGAGCAACTCTGGATCGAAACCGAACCGTTCAATGGTCTGCTGCTCGAAGATCAGGCGGCATTCCTCACGGCGGAAGGCCTTGAAGCCGCACTGCGTGTCTACGAACGGCAGCCATAAGATCAGGCGAACAATTTTGTTGAAGATGATGCCGGCGAATTCGCGAAACAGAGACTCGTGAACGGTGATGAGGCTCCGATCGACGGCGCGGGAGCCAATGGCGACTTCGTGGTTCGCCATTGCGGGGAGCAGCTTCTCGACCTCTTCGATCGGGGCGGAGAGGTCCGCATCGGTGAACAGAACGATTCGGCCGCGGGCTTCGATCATGCCGTGGCGGACGCTATAGCCCTTGCCGCGATTTTGGCCGTTGGTAATGACGCGCAAGGAAGGGATTTCGTTCCGAAAGGACTCGCCGACGGCAATGGTGCGGTCGCGCGAGCCATCGTCGACGATGATCACCTCGACAGTGCGATGCGATCCCCGGATATAGGTTGCGATCTGGGAAAGCGTCGCAGGAAGGCGAAGCTCCTCATTGTAAGAGGGGATGACAATGGAGAGTTCCGGAGCTGTGGAGCTCATTGAAACGAGGATTCCTTCCAACCGTGAGCGCCAACGAGCGGGACAAAGCGGCAAGATTCCAGCATGATTCTTCGAAACGTATCATGGGCGCGCTCGATAAGCTGCAACTCCTGATTCTCGACGTCGCCAACTGGTACAACCATCCTGCCGCCTTCGGCGAGCTGAGCGAGAAGGGGCGCGGGCGCCGCCGGTGCGGCGGCGGCCACCAGAATTGCGTCGAACGGGGCAAACTCCGGAAGGCCTAGCGTGCCGTCGCCGCAGTGGACATGGACGTTCGTGTAGCCCAAACGAAAGAGACGCTCGGCGGCCAAGGCGCCGAGTGAGTCGCGATATTCGATGGTGAAGACTTCTTTGGCGAGGCACGCGAGCACGGCGGCCTGGTAGCCGTAGCCGGTGCCCACCTCCAGCACGCGTTCGCTGCCGCCGAGGCGCAGCGCCGCCGTCATCGCGGCGACGATGTAAGGCTGAGAGATAGTCTGGCCTTCACCGATGGGCAGCGGTGCGTCTTCGTAGGCGCGATTACGAAATTCAGCGGGTACAAACTCGTGACGCGGCACTGTGCCCATGGCGGCCAGCACGCGCGGGTCATTGACGTGCCGGCGGCGGAGCTGCGTTTCCACCATCGCGCGGCGGGCGGATTCGAATTCGTCCGGCGAACGATCTGCTGCGGGAGCGCGCGCGTCGTTCGGGGGATTGGCGCGGAAATCGTCGGGCTGACCCATCGACTCAAGCCGGGAGGGAAGCGGTGGCGTGTTTCTCCCAGGCGTGAGTGCGAAGAATTTCGTCCATTTGTGCCAAGGCAAACTCACACTCGTCCTCGCGATTGTAGAAATGCGGAGAAAGGCGCACACCGGCCTTCGGGCGGTAGTCGACAAGGATGTCGCGGGCCAGGAGTTCGCGGCAAACTTCGTACGCGTGGGGACATTCGATGGAAACCGTGCCGCCGCGCTCGGCGGAATTTTCCGGCGTGTTGACGCGCCAGCCGCGCGATTGCGCGCCCTCGAGGAGGCGCGTGGTCATGCGGACAGACTGGGCGCGAATGGCGGCGATGCCAACTTGGTTCAAGATGTCGAGGCCGGGCTGGCAAGCATGGAGAGCCGGTATGTGGGGCGTGCCGTTGAGATAGCGGAAGGAATCGACGCGCGGGTCGATTGCGCCGGGCTCAAAGGCGAAGGGGCGCCGATGCGCGATCCAGCCGGTCAGCGCGGGGCGCAATTTGGCGCGCAAATCTTCGCGGACGTAAAGATAGGCAACGCCGGGCCCGCCGCAGAGCCATTTCAGCACGCCGCCGACGGCGAAATCCACGCCGAGCGAGCGAACGTCAACGGGAACGGCGCCGGTGGCCTGGAACACGTCGAGGATGACATGAGCGCCGACGTCGATGCGCGCGTTCGATGATCGCGCAGGCATCGACAAGGCAGGAGCTGCGAAAGAGAACGAGTGAAATCGGCACGAGGAGAGTGCTCTCGTCAATGGCGGCAAGGAACTTTTCGAGGTCGATGCGGATCGGATCGAGGCTGGGCACAAGCTCGACGCGGGCACCCAAGCGCCGCTGCTCGTGATAGAAGTACTGAATGGAAGGAAATTCGAGGTCGGTCATCACTACTTTGTTTCGCGGGCCGCGGAAATCGAAGCAAGAGGAGATGACCGCCTGGGTCAGCGTGACATTTTGGTGGAGCGAAATCTCGCCGGGTTGCGCTCCGATCAGGGGAGCGATCTTGTCGCCAACGCCGACAGCCATGTCCCACCAGCCCTCTTCCCATGCGCGGACGCCGCGCTCGGCCCAGGAATCGGCATAGGCGCGCATGGCGTCGTAGACGCCGCGCGGCATCGCGCCGAGCGAATTGCTGATGAGATAGGTGGAGCGGTCCAGGATGGGAAACTCGCCGCGCCATTTGAGCAGTTCGTCCATGGTCATTCCATCCGGGATGCGCAGCCGCCGCGAAGGTCGGCTTAGCCATGTATAATGCCGCCAGAGGCTGGCTGTGAGCAAACGATATGTCCTGAGTGAATACGTCGAGCGCGCGATGGAACCGGCGCTCTACGATAAGCTTGAAGATGCGTCTTTTTCCGGGCATATTCGCCCTTGCCCTGGTGTCATCGCTTTTGCAGCTTCGCTCAGAGAGTGCGAAGAAGAGCTTCGCTCCACGTTGGAGGATTGGATTCTTGTCGGTTTGAAACTTCGTCATAAGCTACCGGTCATTGGGAACATCGATCTGAACAAGGAAGCTGCCCGTGAGCCGGTGGACACCTTGTAAGCAGCGCGAATTCGTCAGGCGTCTTCGTGTTCTTGGTTTCGATGGACCGTTTTCCGGCGCCCGCCACCAATTCCTCATATTGCAACAGAGTCGCCTAACGATTCCTTCGAACGAAGAGTATTCGGTACCGCAATTTGCGGATGATGCTTCGCGAAACACAGGCCATTCTCGGCAGAGAGCTTACTCTCGAAGAGTGGGACCGACTCTGATGGCGCTCCGGTCTGATGGTTTGAAACTCTTCTGTCCACCTGCCTGAACGTACAGTGACCAGCCGTACCATGAATAACGGCCCAAATCTGTCCCACGGTACCGCTGCGTAGCGCCGCTGGGTTCTCTAAAATTGTGGAGATGGCGGAATCAAGAAGATACCGCTGCGGAGGAACGAAGTCATGAAGGCGTTTTTGGTGCTGGTGGTTATCTACGTTGGAGCATTTCTCATCGCAATTCAGGGGGCATCGCAGAGCCCGGTGGAAGCCGCGCCGCAAGCGCACGCGGCTGCCGCGCCCCAGGCCGGAGTCGGCCATGGACGCCGCGAAAGAGGCGGATATCCGGTCGCTGATGGAGTTGGTGGGCGCGCGGGATGTGATTCAGGATGCCACCATAAAGGGGACCGAGCAGTTTCGCGAAAATCTCATCGCGTCGGTGCCGCAAAGTGATCGCGGGCAGCAATTCGTGAACGCCTTTATCGCGGACTATCAGAAGAAATTCAATCCGGATGAAGTGACAAGCCAGCTGCTGGTCATTTACGACAAGCATTTCACGGATGACGAGATCAAGGGGCTGCTGCAGTTCTATGGCTCCCCGCTCGGCCAGAAATTCGCGGCGGAAATGCCGAAGATCGCGGCGGAATCGCAAGCGGCGAACCGCGGCGTCAGCACGCGAGTGGCGAAGGAAGTGCTGCAGGATTTGCGGCGGCAATATCCCGGGATCGCCGGCCAGGCACGCCTGGTGAAGCCGCGCACGGGTCAAAGCGAGCAGGCGAAACAACAAACTCAGACACAACCCGAGGCCCAGGCAAGCGCGTCTCAACCCTGACGGAGCTGTTAAACCCCAATTGAGTTTTGCGTAGGCGGGTGAGGCTCGGTCGCGGGGCCTCGTCTGCCGCTGCATGCCTGCTCTCTTCCGCAGACGGGCCCGCAAACTGGAGGCAGTGATGCGGAAACTCGTGGTGAGTTGCGGACTCCTTGCGGGAGCGTTCGTGGTGCTGGCGCAAGCTCCTTCGACGCGTGTACGCGCCCAGGAAACGCCGGCCGGGCAGGCACATCCGCAAACACCGGCTAAGTCGCCGGACGCCGCGGCATCCAAGATCGATCCCACGAAGGAAGCGGATATTCGCCAGTTGATGGACGTGACTGGCGTGAACGGTCTCGGCGAGCAGCTCATGAATGCGGGCATAGCGCAGTTCCGCGCCAACTTGACGGAAGCCCAGCCGGACAATCCGCGTGCCAAGCAATTCGCGGACGCCTTCGCGGCGCGGTTTCAAAAGCACTTCGACCCTCACAGCGTCACCGAAACCGTGGTTCCTATTTACGATAAGTACCTCTCGAACGAAGACCTGAAGACCCTCCTTGAGTATTACAAGTCGCCCTTCGGGCAGCGCATGCTCAAGATCCTGCCGGAAGTGGCGCGCGATTCGCAGCTCGCGGGCTACACGCTGGGGCAAAAGGCGGCGGAGGAAGCGATGGATGATCTGCGCGCAGACTATCCGGAATTTGTTCCTGGCGCGAAAGAAGAGGAAAAGCATCCCGGCCCCGGCCAGTAAGGCAGCATCGATCGACTCCTAAGGCAAACGCTTCTTGATCTTGATGTCGATGCCGAACGTTCCGTTGTAGTCGCGCAACGCGACGATCGAAACGTTGCGGTTGACGTTGTATTCCACCTGGATGACCTGTTCCTGGGTCGAGCCAACGTTGGAAACGTAAGTGACGGTCACATTGCGCGTGACTTGCTGTTGCACGGTTACGCGCGCGGCCGCGTTCTGGTTGCCACCCGTCGAACCAACGGTGGTCAGGGCCGGATCAACCCGAAAGTTGGTAATCCCGAACAGTTTTTCCAAGCGGCCGCCGACCTGGCTGGAAACCGCTTCGGAAAGGAGCGTAGAGGCTCCCGAGGTGCCGCTCTGCGTGGTGCCGGCGCTGCGCGCCGTGCCTTCCGAGCTTGTTTGGCCCAGCGCCAGCAGCGTGACGATGTCATTGCCCGGCAGCGGCGGGTCGGAGCGATACGCGAGCGTCAACTTGCTCGCAGGGCCGTTGAAATTCAGCGTGATTTCATACTGCTGGATATTGGTGCTGGCTTCCACGTTGACCACGGGGTCCAAGCGGAAGGGATTCGCGAAATTGATGTCGCCGCGCGCGACCTTGTAACGATTTCCGTGGAACAACAGGTCGCCGGACGAGAACGTGGATGTGACCCAGGATGATGGGATGTTCCCAGGTGCCGCGCACGCGCAAATTGGCCTCGGCTTCCAGCTCGGCACCCGGCCACTGCATGCGCGCGTCCGGCGTGGACACGGCTTCAATGTCGAACTGGAGATTGCGCAAGAAAGGAGAACTCGTCGATGGGCCGGAAATGCCTTCTTTGGTGGAGACGAGCGCGCCCGCGACCTCCAGGCCCTGTGTAAGCGTGACGCGCTCGACGGTCACGCGGCCGGAAAGCAGGCCTCCATCGGTGGTGCCGCTCAGGCGCAGCGAGCCGGCCGTGAGCCAGCTCATGCCTTCCGGATAGCGGATGCGCGTGCTGTCGCTGCGGGCGGTGATGTCGTAGCGCATCGGGCGCTCGGTATAGTTGACGCTGCCGGTCAAGTGGAGCGTGCCGCCGCCGGCTTGCGCGGTGAGGTTGTCAAAGTAGATGCGCGTGGCGTCGAAAATGAGGTCGCCCGTGATGGAGCTGAGTCCGGTGGGAAAATCAGCGACCCGCGCGGCAGCGTTTTCAATGTGAATGCGGCCGGTGATGCGGGGGTTGTCGAGGGTCCCCTCAAAGATGGCGTTGATCTGCGCGGAGCCGCTGCTGCTGAGTCCCGGGGAGAGGTTGGCGAGCAGGCGAAGGTCCAGAGCGCCATTGAGCCGCATAGCGATGGTGCGGCGGCCGGAGAATTGCACCTTTCCATCGATCTGGATGTTGGTGTCGGTGCCGCGGAAAGTTGCCGAGTCGATCTCCAGGCTTTCGCGCGAGGAGCGGAAATGAACCGGGCCCTCGTTTTCGAGCTGCACGTTCGCGTAGTTGAAGGCGAGATGCGTGAAGTTGGCATCGACGACGAGGGTTTCCGGGCGCTTGAGCATTCCCTTGACGGCGATCTCGCCCTCGGCGTTGCCGTGTCCGTTGAAGCGATCCAGGTGCAGAGCGCTCAGGAGGAAAGGATCGAGGTCGATATTTTTGATGGCAACTTTTCCATCGACGGGAAACGGATCGGAAAGTCCCAGGGTAATGCCACCGGAAAGTTCGCCGGTGCTCATCGCGGAGCCAAGTTTGAGCTGGGCGGTACGCCCGTCCGAGGTGAGCTCTCCATCGAAACTGCCGATGACCGCCTGACCGACCCGCAAATCCACGACACGGAAGTTTCCGTCGGCCTGCGGAGCCGTCGCCAAACCGCTCGCTTTGATGCGGAAGGTAACCAGTCCATCCACGGGAAAACGGGAGGTCTGCAGCTTCTCGAAGTTTGCGAGCGGAATCGACGCGCCGACGAGATCGACCGAGATATTTTGGTCGGCAAACCGGTAGCCCGCCGTGCCGGTGACGATACCCGCGCCGCGCACCGCCTCCTTCCCCGGCGCAAACAGGCGCAACTCCGCGTTTATGATGCGCACTTCGTCGGGCGTAACGTTGAGCTGCCCGCGCAAACGGTTGAACAGCACACCGTACACATCGCCGTCGGCAAGATCGAAGAGACTGGTGATGGAGGGATGTTCGCGGGTGCCGCGGCCGTGAAATTGTCCCGTCACTTGACCGCGCACCGGATACGACCAGCCCAAGAGCTGCTGGATCGCCTCCACGGAAGTTGCCTCGACGCTGGCATCGGCGGACCAGTTGTTCTCCGGCAGAAAACTCCAGTCCGTCAGGAAGAGACTCGTCTCGATCTCGCTGTCGACGGCGCCACGCCGAATCCGGCCCCGGGCCAAGGTCAGCTCCTCGGGTGAGTACGTGAGGTCCCCTTCGATGGAATCGAACGTCCAGCCTTCGTAGCGAAGGCTCTCGCCGCGAATGTGACCGATGAAAAGCGGGCGGGCGGATGGACCGACGATTCTGCCGTCCCACCGGGCATTGCCCGCGATGATCTTGATGGCATCGGGAGAGCGCGGCGCGGCGCCTTGAATTGCGTTGATGAAGTCGCGATAGCTCTCGAGGGATCCCGTATCGAAACGCAAATCCAGCGAGGTTTCCCGCGGGTCGAGAATGCCGGAGATGGAGCCGCGCGTTTCCGGCGTCTCGAATTCACCCGACATGATCTCGAGTGTCTCCGGATCGTAGCGGTAGCGAATTTGCCAATCGCCGTCCACGGGGATGTGCCCCGCGGCGACTTCGTCTGGGGAGGACCATTGCATCTTTGCGGAAATCTCAAAGTGCTCAAAGCCGCCGGTCCATGTTTCAACGGTATCGGCGGAGATCCGGGTGTCCCAATGCAACTCGTCGGCTGGAAAGCCGGGGTGCTCGATGGCGGGCAGCACGCCCGCCAGATGGGCGTTTTGGACGTGGGTGTCCGCGCGGAACAGCAATTTGTCAAACCTCAGCGTGACCCGGCCCGTCACCGTGCCGCCGAACGCCTCCGCCAGGAAGTCCGGGACCTCCAGACCCTTGTTGTCTATGCGATAGCTGCCCCGGCTGGAGAGCCCTGCGGCGTGAAAGATCGGCTGGTAGCTCAGCGTAATGTCCTGGCCCGAATAATTGCCGGTGCCGTGAAACTGTCCATCGGCGTAGGTTGCCTCGCCGCGGACGTCCGCGCGTCCGGTCGGCGTTTCGGGCGAGCGCAAGGTCTCGCGAAGGTCCAGCAGATTCACCCAGCCGCGGTAGCGAAAGGTCCACTTGGGATTTGCGAAGTTACGCAGTTCCGCGTAGCCGTCCAGATGGGAGCGGGCGGCGTTGAGGACGCCTTGCTCGAGCGTAAAGGCGTCTCGCGATACCGTGAATTTGGCAGAGATACTTACCGGCAGGGGCAGAAATCGGTTCGCCGTAAACTGCATGGATTGCCAATCGAGGGTCCCGAGGTACAACGGACGATCGAGAGTCCCGCTGGCGTTTAGAACGAATTGGAGGTCGCCACCCTCGACCGCCAGAGGTGTTCGCACATCGTTGTAGAGCAGCCAGCCGTTCTCGATTTGCAGGCGGCGGACATGCAGGTCAAAAAGCATTTCGCCGGTGGGCTTTTTCTGCCGCGAAGCCGAGGGCAAGACCGGCACATTCGTCGATCCATCGGGTTCGACTCGGAGGTGCACCATCGGCCGCCGGACGAGCAGATCGTTCAGCGAAACCTTCCGCCCCCAAAACGAATCCACACGCAGGCCGGCGCGGATTTCTTCCGCGGCAAACAGTGCTTCCGTGCCCGCGGGTTCGCGGCCATGAATCACCAGGCCCTTCAGTGTCGCTTCCAGCGAGAGCCAGCGAATGGAAATCGTCCGTACTTCGACCTTGCTTCCGGTTATCGCTTCGAGGCGGCGAATCGCGAAGCGGCGGATCAGCGGATTTCCCGCACCGCTGCCGAAGAAGATCACTACGCCCACAACGACGAGCACAATCTTTGCCGCCAGCACCCACGCAACGTGCCGCAGCCACCTCCATTTTCGCCAGCGCGATTCCCGCGTCATTTCGTACCTTCATCCAAAAACCTATCGACGTGCAAGCGTCCACGGCTTTCCGTCAACCAGCGGTCCGTTTGTTCGTTGATACTGCGTTGCACCAGGGCCTCGCGGATATAGTCGCGCGCGGCATCCAGCGAAGGCGGCGTCTGGCCGCGAGCCTGCGCCCGGGGAACTAAGGCCTTCTCGTAGAAGTCTTCCACGTCCTTGGGCTCGATTTTCGCCGACGGCCGAAATCTCGAATCGAGGTAGTTGCTGAGGTAGAGTTGCGACGCCACGATATTCTTGACATCCGCGTCCGTCAGCCCCAACTGCTTTTTTCGCGCTTCGTATTCCGTGGCCGAGGTAAAAGATTTTTGCACACGCTCCACGCCCGCGGCGACGTCCACGTCGGAGGGGCGCGGGAATTGCGCGGTATCCGCTTCGCTGCGGACGATCCACTGATCGATCAAGCGATCCAGAATCTGAGCATCGTCTTCGGACTTGCCTTCGACGAGTTGCTGATAGCGGCCCAGCGCGCGCACGTTGCTCAGCAGGATGATGTCGTTCTCGACCCGCGCGACGATGCGGTCGAGGACTTCCTGCGCTGGCAGACACGCAGCCGTAAGAGCCATCCAGCCAAAGACAACGCCGAAGATGCGGGCGCGGCGCATCAGAATGTCGAGCCCAGGTTGAAAAAGATTTGAAAGCCGGGAAGCCGTGTGGCTTGGAAGCCGTTTTGGCCGTCCAGGCAACTCGGCTGCCCGCTCGGACAGATGGGCGCCACGAACTGAGGCCGGTTGATTGGAAAACCCAGGTCGATGCGAATCGGACCTACGGGAGTGGAATACCGGAAGCCAATGCCCACGGTGTGAGCGAAATAGTTCAGCTCGTTCGTGCAGTTGTATTGACACACCGTCAGGTTCGACGGATTGAAGATGGGTTTGGGCGGTGATGCGCGAAAGGTTATGCGTCCGAGGCGGCTGTAGACGTTGCCGCCATCGTAAAATAACGCGCCGCTCAGCGCCGTTCCAATGTACGGAAGCCGCATCGGAAAACGGAATTCCTGGTTGAACTCCAGCAACGCCTGGCCGCCGAGAGGAAATCCCGACGAGTCGCGAGGGCCGGCCTGGTTCAACGCAAAGCCGCGCAGCGAAGTGCCGCCGCCGGCAAAAAAGCGCTCCGGCAGGGGAATCAAGGTCACCTCGGTGGTCGGCGGCGGAAAACTCAGCGAGACGGTGTCGCGATACGGCTCCAGAATCCCGATGCGTACCGACCTCGCAAAGCTGAACCTCCGCTTGATGGGGTGATACGTCGAGTTCTGAAACGTAAACCGCAAGAAGCTGCCGCTCGAGCCGATGGCGGTATCCGCGATCGCGAAGTCGGCGCTGTTGAAGCTGCCTTTCGTGGCGTCCGCGGGATTGTCACGTCTGTCGCGGGCCCAAGTGAGGCCAAACTGCGAGACCAGCGTCGGCTGCTCGAACAGCGGGACTTCCTCCGGCGATACCGTGTTACTCAGGTTGGATACCGCTACTTTTCGGAACGAATACCGGTACGCCAGCGTCGTAAACCGCGTCACCTGGTCCGTTAACTGCACCGAAGTCTCGTAGCGTTCTTCCGTAAACGTATTGATGTCCTGCGTTTTCTCGGTATAGGCGGTCGCCTGGAACGTGAGGTGCGGGTCGGCGAAGGTGTTTGGATCCGAGTAAACCAGCAGCGCGCGGTCTTCGATGGTACTGCCGCGAAGCTTCAGCGAGAGCGAATCGCCACGTCCGCTGAGATTGAGCTTGCTGATCTCCAAAATTCCGCGGACCGCCGCCTGCAACTCGCTACCCGCAGGGTTGGTGGTACTGGCCAGGCGCTGAACTTCAAACCCGCCGCCGTACGCGATGGTGTAGCGCTTAGCTTCCTCGACGAGCACGACGACGTCCTTATCGGTATCGGTCCCACCGGGGTTTTGCGGCTCGATCGTCACTCGATTAAAAGTGCCAAGGTTGTACAACCGGCGCTGGGACTCCACCACGTCCCCCTGCCGCAGAGGCGCGTCTTGCTTGACGCTAATCTCGCGGCGAATCAGTCCGGGGCGGGTATGTTCGTAACCCGCCACCAGAATTCTTCGCACCCGCGTCTGGGGGCCTTCCTCAATATGATAAACGAGGCGCACGGAGTCGCCCGCGAAGGAATCAGTGCCATTTCCCTTTGCCTTGCCGTTTTTCCGCCCTCCTTCTTTCGCTGCCGGGCTATCGTCCCCCTCTTTGGGTTGGCCCGTCTTCGTGTCCGCGTTTACGCGGTCCGCGGTTGCCGTGAAGCGCGCCTCGGGAAAGCCGTCGTTGTAGTAGAGCGCCAGAACACTGTCGCGGTCGGTAGCCACCAGGAAATCAGAATACGGCTGTCCCGGAGTCGAGCCGATCACTCCCAGGAGCACGTCCTCTTTGAATGCGTGCGCGCCCTCAATCGCCAGCGACGCAACGCGGGTCTGTTTGCCTTCCGTGATGACGAAACGGAGGAGCAGGTCGCCTTCTTTTTGTTTGTAGTTATCGAGGATTTGCGCATCGACCGCGGCTTCCAGAAAGCCATTGGCCAGATACAAATTGTGCAGGGAATCCCGGTCAGACTCCACCAGACGACGGCTGAAACGCGCGCGCGTAAGGAACGAGTTTCCATAGATCTGCAGCCGGCTGCGCAGGAGCTGGGTATTGAAGTAGTGATTTCCGGTTATCTCGATACCCACCAATTTATGCCGGTCACCTCGCTCAACGGTATAGGTAATGACGTCTTCGGTGCCGTTCCCGCCTCCGTTCTCCTTTAGCTCCCGGGTAGCCGAGGTGTATTCCACTTCCGCGTCAAAGTAGCCTTGACGTTCAAGACGCTCGCGAATATTGCGCTTTCCTTCCTCCAGCAGGTCGGCATCGACGGCCCCCTCCTGGTAAACCGGAACGAGCCTCTTCAGGTCACCGTTTGAGAACTTCGCTCCCGTCACCACGATCTTGACGCGCGGGCCCTCGGTCACATCCAGCTCCAGGGGAACCGTGTTTTTCGCTGCGTCGTATTCCCCCCGGTGCACCACCGCGCGCGCATTGAGGTGCCCCTTTTTCACCAAGAATTTGCGAATGCGCTCGGTACCCCGATGGATTTTTTCCGCGGTAAGCAACCCGCCGGACTTCATTTTCATTCGTGAGAGAATCTCCGCGTCGCGGTACTCCGTGCCGTTCTTGAGTTGAATCTCCTTCACCAGAGCCCGCGGTCCGGACTTTACGTGGACGTGGATGTCCATCTGATGCGTGTCGGGATGCGGCACCGTTTCCACGGAGATCTCGGCGGTGTACAAACCCTCGTCATGCAGAGTGTCGCGCAATCGCGCAATGCCATCATCCACGGCATCCTGGCGATACGGCTGTCCCAGAGAGAGCTGCATCGCCGCAACCGCCGAAGCTTCCGTCGGCGGCGCGACCAGACCCAAGATCAGCACTTGATTGAAGAACAGCTGTTCTCGAACGACGAAGTCGATGCGAACGCCGCCTTCGACCGGCGTAGCGATGGCGCGCAGATCCGTGTAGTTGCCCGTGCGATAGAGGGTCCGGAGGCTGTCCGCCACCTGCGCGCCGTCCAGCGGCTTGCCCGTCTGGATCGAAAGGCCGGTTGGCGCTTCGGAGAGGACTTTTCCGTCCTCGGTCACAATGCGAACCGCGGTGACAACCGCGTTGCCGCCGGTGCCTGTACCGGGAGTGGACGGCGCCGCTGGCGCGGGCGGTACGGCCTGTGGCGATTGAGCGCACGAACGCCCAGCTCCGAACAGGAGCGCCAGGACGACAATACTCCGCAACCCATTGGCCCTACTCGCTTTCATGCTTCCTTTCGCTCAGACGAAGGGTAGCACACGGGCGTTGCCTGCCCCGCGAACTTTGGCGCTATGATGAATGCTGGAAGCCATAGGGATGCATCGGCGAGGCCGAACCGCACGTGAACGATTCTCTCCACCAAAGGTATTCGCGCCAGATCCTTTTTGCCGGCATTGGCGAGCAGGGTCAGGAGCGGCTCCTGGCCTCGAGCGCGGTGCTGGTGGGATGCGGCGCGATTGGCGCAGCTGCCGCTAGTTTGCTCGTTCGGGCCGGCGTCGGCCGCATCCGGATCGTGGATCGCGACTTCGTCGAGCCCTCGAACCTGCAGCGGCAAATGCTGTTCGACGAAGCCGATGCGCGCGACGCATTGCCGAAAGCGGTGGCGGCTGAGCGCAAGCTGCGGTGCGTCAATTCCAGTGTGGCCGTCGAAGGCGTCGTCGCCGATATAAACCCGCGCAACGCGGAAGAGTTGTTCGCGGGTTTCGACCTGATTGTGGATGGCTCCGACAATTTCGAGACCCGATTCCTGGTCAACGACTTCGCCGTGAAATCCGGAAAACCATGGATTTACGCCGCCGCCGTCGCCAGCTACGGCCTGACGATGGCTATTCGCCCCGGTGTAACCGCTTGCCTGGCTTGCCTGCTGTCCACACAGCGCGACGCCCAGGGCCTGGAAGAGACTTGCGACACCGTCGGCGTGCTAGGTCCCATCGTGAATCTCATCGCCTCGCTTGAGGTGGCCGAGGCGGTGAAGTTATTGGCCGGACGCGAAGCCGCCCTGCACGGGCGCCTCATCTCCTGCGATGTGTGGAGCGGCCGCTTCCAATCTGTCAATGTGCCGCGGAATTCCCAGTGCACCGTTTGCGTGCGGCGTGAGTTTGCCTACCTCGATGGCGAAGCCCAGCCGCACATCACCATGTGCGGGCGGGATTCCGTGCAGATTCACGAGCGGGGTCGCGCCCTGGACCTCAGTCTGCTGAAGAACCGGCTTGCGCCCACTGTCGACGACGTGCGGCACAACGAATTTCTGCTGCGGTTCCGCGTGGCGCCCTATGAAATGACCGTTTTCGCCGACGGCCGCGCCATATTCAAAGGCACAAAAGATCCCGCCGTCGCCCGCTCTCTCTACGCCCGCTACATTGGCGCCTGATGCCTATCTCGCGGCAATTGTAGCGGCCGCTTTCCGAAGCGGGCGCACTCTCTCGCTCTGGCCAGGCGGGTCCGTCCAACTCCAATCAAAAAACAGTCAGTGAGGAAGCGGTAATCGGCCGTACGACGAACGCATCGAGGCGCGATCGATATTCTCGCGCAGGTTCATCAGCGTCAGAAAGGTGCTCAGGATACGCGCTTTGAGATCGTCGGTGAGGGGCAGGCCGCTGGTGGCCACGCGGGCCAGGGTCGCGCCGTTCTCGGTAATGAAAGTCATGATCTCGCGCTGCCGCTCGTGTGGCGTATTGCCGAGCGCGGTCTCGCGGCGCATCGCGGCGCAGCCCGCTTCCAGCGACAGCGTGAAATGAAGCACGCACACCTGGTGCTCGGCGAGAGCCGGCGGCGCTTCGTTCTTGCATCCCGGAGTTTGGCAGCGTGTGCCCATGGCGCGAAGGGGCTATTGGAATAGGAGACAATACTTGGGGCCGAAAATCCAGTGTGCGTAACGCCCGTGGTGCGAAACCTGCATCAGCCTGCTTGTCACGAGAATTTGCATTGACAGCTTGCGGCGAGGCATGTATAAAAATACAGTACGCTGCATATTTGCGGACGCTATGAATACGGCCAAAACATTCCGCCACGGTCAGATCCTTCGGCTGGTCACCGACGCGCGGATCTCCAATCAGGAAGAGTTGCGCCGGCGCCTGGCGGCGCAGAAGCTGCGCGTCACGCAAGCCACTCTTTCCCGCGATTTGCAGGAGCTCCGCCTCGTCAAGACCCACGAGGGCTATAAGCTTGAGGCCGCGCTGCCCGAGGAGTCCGACGGATTACCCTCGCTCACTCGTGCGCTGGGCGAGTTTCTTCTCGATATCCGTCCGGCGGAGAATATGCTGGTCCTGAAAACGCCCCCCAGCGGCGCGCAGCCCCTTGCCGCGGCGGTGGACGGCGCCAAATTCGAAGAAATCGCAGGAACTGTCGCCGGAGACGACACCGTCCTGATCATTACGCCGGACCGCAAGTCCCGCGAATCCCTCCAGAAGAAGATCGAGTCGCTGGTGACTCGACCGCTTCGCGGCCGCAGCTGAAATGAGACACCCGAATCAAATTGCGGTTGTAGGTGTCACCGGTTACACCGGCTTCGAGCTGGCGCGGATTCTTTTGCGCCACCCGCGGGTGTCCAGCCCGGTGTTTTACGTGCGCGAAACGCATGGCGCCAACTGCCTGGCCGAGCTGTTTCCCCAGCTTCGCGGGCTAGGCGAAGCCCCGCTGCGCCCGCTCTCGATCGACGCCATCACGCAAAGCGGCGCCGGCACCGCATTTCTCGCCACGCCTCATGAGGTGTCCGCGGAAATCGCTCCTGCGCTCGTCGAAGCGGGTTTGCGCGTCGTCGATTTGAGCGGGGCCTTCCGCTTCCGCTCGGCCGAAACTTTCAAGTCGTGGTACAAGCTGCCGGCTCCGCATGCCCAATGGCTTGGTGAGGCTGTTTATGGCCTGCCGGAGCTCTATTCCAGCGAAATCGCCAAGGCGCGGCTCATCGCCAATCCCGGCTGCTACGCAACGAGCGTGATTCTTGCGCTACGCCCGCTCGCGGAGGAAGGCTGGATTGCCGCGGGCAGCAGCGTAATTTGCGACTGCAAATCCGGCGCCAGCGGAGCGGGCAAAGAACCCCGCCGCGACCTCCAGTTCGTCGAAGTCGACGAGAACTTCAAGGCCTACAACCTATTCTCCCATCGCCACACACCCGAGATTCTCGACCACACTGGTTTGAGCGAGGACCGCGTCGTCTTCTCCACGCACCTGTTGCCGCTCGCGCGTGGAATTCTTTCGACGATTTACGTCACGCTCAACCAGCCGCAAACCGGCGAAGCTATCGAAGCGCTGTACCGCAAGTTTTATGCCGGACGCAAAATGGTGCGAATCTGGGCCGCGGGCACATTGCCGGAGCTGCAGCACGTCGCCCACACGAATTTCTGCGACATCGGTTTTGCGCTGGACAGATCCGGCCGGCGATTGGTGATCGTCTCCTGCCTCGACAATCTGGGGAAAGGCGCGGCGGGTCAGGCGGTTCAGAATTTCAATCACATGCTGGGGATCGAGGAGCACACCGCACTGCAATGAGGACCGTGATCAAACTCGCGGGCGCCTTGCTCGAAGATGACGCCACCGTGCGCGCTTTGGCTCGCCAGATTGCGGCGCTGGCGCAGGAAGGCCACGAAATTCTAGTCGTCCACGGCGGCGGGCGCGTGTTCACCGCAACTCTCAAGCGAATGGGCATCGAAAGCCAGTTTGTCGCCGGCTTGCGCGTCACCGACCGCGAGACCCGCGATGTCGCCGTGATGGTGTTCGCGGGCTTGCTGAACAAGCGCTTGGCGGCGGCTATTTCCGCCGAAGGCCAGCCCGCTGTCGGCATTTCCGCGGCCGACGCGAAGTGTTTTCTCGCGGAGCCCATGGTTCGCAATGACGTAACCGGCAGTCTGGGCTTCGTTGGCTACCTCACCGGCCTAAACGGCCCCTTTCTCGAATCGCTTTGGCGCGAAGGGCTGGTTCCCGTCGCGGCCTGCCTCGGCCTGGGCCACGACAACGAGCTCTACAACATCAACGCCGATCACATGGCTGCGGCATGTGCCGAATATCTTTCGGCGGATCAGTTGATCTATCTCACTGACGTTGCGGGCGTGCTGGATGGCGACAAAGTTCTCGCTGCGATCGCCTGCGAGGATGTCGAGCGTCTGGTGCAATCTCGCGTTGTTTCCGGCGGCATGGTTCTGAAGCTCGAAGCGGCGAAGCGCGCTCTGGAAGGCGGCGTCCGCGAAGTCCGCATCGTCGGTGGCGGCTCGCCGGATTCCTTGCTCCGCGCCGCGCACGCCGGCGCCGAAGAAATCCCGGGCACTCGCGTCCTGCGCGAGCCGCTCTCTTCCGCTCAAGCGGCAGTGTCGGTGGCATGATGCGCACGCTGCCCAAAACGAAGAGCACCATCCCCGCTGCGCGCAAGCCGAAGCCGTTCCACGTGCATCCCGCGACGTCCGATTCGCGGCTGAGCGATGCAGAAAAATTTCTTTTGCCCACCTACAAGCGGCCTCCGATCGTTCTCACCTACGGCCGCGGCTGCCACGTCTATGACGCCACGGGCAAAAAATATCTCGACTTCCTCGGTGGCATCGCCGTCAACGCTCTGGGTCACGCGCACCCGCGCATCGTCAAGGTGATCCGGCGCGAAGCGCCGCGCGCGATTCACCTCTCGAATCTCTACCACAACGCCTACCAGGGGCCGTTGGCGCGCAAGCTGGCGGACTGGTCCGGGCTGGACCGCGTGTTCTTCTCCAATAGCGGCACCGAAGCCATTGAGGGCGCGTTGAAGCTCGCACGGCTCCACGGCCGCAATCCTGCCGAACTTGCAGCAAGCCCGGCGGCAAAGCATCGCATCCTTGCCATGGAGAATTCCTTCCACGGCCGCACCTTCGGCGCTGTGAGCGTCACCTCGACCGAAAAATACCGCCTGCCCTTCGCGCCCCTGGTGCCCGGCGTGGAATTCGTGCGCTTTAACGATGTCGCCGATCTGGAATCGAAATTCGACGACACCGTCTGCGCTGTGTTGCTGGAAACCATTCAGGGCGAAGGCGGCATCCACCCCGCAACGCAGGCGTTTTGGAATCGTGCGCGAGCCCTGGCCACCCGGCACGGCGCGCTGATGATCGCCGACGAAATTCAATGCGGACTTGGCCGCACCGGCCGTTACTTCGCCTATCAGGCGTTTGCGTCGAAGCCCGACGTCGCCGTCGTCGCCAAGCCGCTCGCGGCGGGCTTGCCTCTCGGCGCGATCCTCACCACCGACGCAGTGGCCGCGCGCATTTCTCCCGGCCTTCATGGAACCACCTTCGGCGGCGGACCGCTCGTCTGCGCCGCGGCACTCGAGTTTTTGAGGATCATCGAGGACGACCAGCTGCTCGAGAACATTCGCGCGCGCGGTGCGGAACTTCGCGAGGGCCTCGCCACGCTGGCCAAGAAATTCGATTTCATCCGCGAAATCCGCGGTGAAGGCTTGATCGTCGGCGTCGAACTCTCCATCGAGGGCACGCCTTTCGTCGCCGAAGCCATGCGCCGCGGCTTGCTGATCAATTGCACCCACGACTTCACGCTGCGCCTGCTGCCTCCCTTTATCGTCAACAAAGCGCAGGTGCGCGAATTTCTTCGCGTCTTCGAGCTCGTTCTCGCGTCGGCTCCGAAGACGGAATCACCGGCCCCTTCGGAAAAGACGCAAAACCCGCCGCGGATGGCTCATTCCGCTGCAAGGTGAAAAGGAAAAAATGACGACTGCTACGCTCGCTGCACCTATTTTGCTTGTCAATGATTTGCTCACCGGAGCGGAGTGGAGCCCCGCGCAGACGCGCGAGCTCCTTCAGCTCACCGCGGACATCAAAGCGCGTCCCGAGCGCTACGCCACCACGCTGTGCGGAAAATTCGTCGCGCTGATCTTCGAGAAACCCTCACTGCGCACCCGTGTCACCTTCGAGGTCGGCATTCAGAGCATGGGAGGCTCGGTGGTGTTCCTCGATCACACCCAAGCGCGGCTCGGCGAGCGCGAATCGATCGCGGACGTGGCCCGCAACCTCGAACGCTGGGTCCACGGCATCGTCGCCCGCGTCTACGAGCAGCGCGTGCTCGAACAAATGGCTGCCAACGCGGACATCCCCGTGATCAACGCGTTGTCCGACAAGTTCCATCCCTGCCAGGCCCTGGCCGATTTCTTCACGCTGGAAGAAAAAGTCGGTTCGCTGCGCGGCTTCAAGCTCGCCTACGTCGGCGACGGCAACAACGTCTGCCATTCCTTGATCTTTCTTGCGGCCCGCCTCGGCGTGCATCTGCGCATTGCCACGCCGCCGAATTACGAGCCGGCTGCCGAGGTGCTCGCGGAAGTGAAGCGCGCCGCTCGCGAGACGCGCGCAAAGATCGAGCTGTTTACCGATCCGCGCGAAGCCGTCGCGGGAGCGCAAGGCGTCTATACCGACGCATGGACCAGCATGGGATTTGAGGCTCAGGAGAAAGTGCGGAACGCCGTGTTCACCCCTTACCAGGTGAACCGGGAGCTGATGGCGCTCGCGGCGCCCGGCGCTTTGTTCCTGCACTGTCTTCCGGCGCACCGCGGCTCGGAAGTCACCGCCGAGATCCTCGACGGGCCGCAGTCGGTGGTCCTCGATCAATCCGAAAACCGCATGTACGCGCAGAAGGCGATTCTGCAAGCTCTGTTCGGCTAATCGTCGCGCCCGCACGACCTTGCGTCGCGTTTCTCGCGGCAGACCTGTAGCCGCCCTCTTCAGAGGGCGGGGTTTAGATGATGCTAAAAGCGCAGAGCAGGTCGTCGTAGGGAGCTGTTGCCGTGAGCGCGACGTCAACCAACACAAATTTGTGACCGAAAAAAGAGAGAGGCTCTGTGAACAAGCAGGTAAATAAACCCAAGAAAGTCGTGCTCGCTTACTCCGGAGGGCTCGACACCTCCATCATCATCCCCTGGCTCAAGGAAAACTACGGTTGCGAAGTGATCGCCATGATCGGCGACGTCGGCCAACAGGAAGACCTGCAAGCCGCTTACAAAAAGGCTCTCGCCACGGGCGCCTCGTCCGCATCCATCGAAGATCTGCGCGAAGAGTTCGTCCGTGATTACATTTGGCCGACGTTGCGCGCCGGCGCCGTATACGAGCATACCTACTTGCTTGGCACCTCGATGGCTCGCCCAGTCCTCGCGAAGCGCCAGGCGGAAATCGCGCTCAAGCTCGGCGCAGACGGCCTCGCGCACGGCTGCACCGGCAAGGGCAACGACCAGGTCCGCTTCGAGCTGGCGTACAAAGCCATCGCTCCGAATGTGCAGATCATTGCTCCCTGGCGCGAGTGGGACATCGATTCCCGCGAAGACGCCATCGCCTACGCTGAAAAGCACAAGGTGCCCGTCGAGCAGAGCAAGAAAAACATCTACAGCCGCGACCGCAACATCTGGCATCTCAGCCACGAGGGCGGCGAGCTCGAAGACCCCGGCAACTCGCCGAACGAGGCCATGTGGCAGTGGGTCGTCTCTCCGGAAAAAGCTCCGGACAAAGCCGAAGAGGTCGAGATCGGCTTCGAGTCCGGCACTCCCGTGTCCGTCAACGGTGCGAAGCTGGGTCCCGTCGATCTGCTGAACAAGCTCAACGAAATCGCCGCCAAGCACGGCGTCGGCCGCACCGATCTCGTCGAGAATCGCCTCGTCGGCATCAAGTCGCGCGGCGCATATGAAACTCCCGGCGGGACGCTGCTCGTCAAAGCGCACCAGGAACTCGAGCGCCTTACTGTCGACCGCGAAACCGCCCATTTTCAACAGACGCTTTCGCATCGCTACGCCGAGCTCGTTTACAACGGCGTCTGGTTCTCCACTTTGCGCGAATCTCTCGACGGCTTTTTCAAGGTCGCGCAGCAGTTCGTCACCGGCTCCGTCGGCTTGAAGCTCTGGAAGGGCACGCTCAACGTCACCAGCCGCAAGTCGCCCTTCTCTCTGTATCGCGCCGATTTGGCCAGCTTCACCATGGGCCGCTACAACCCCAAAGATGCCGAGGGCTTCATCAATCTCTTCGCCCTCCCGGTTACGGTGCGGCCCAAAGCCAAGGCAGAAGGCGGCAGCGATTAAATCTTGAATGTTGCTTGTAGGGGCGCAGCCCGCCTCGGCGGGCTGCGCCCTTGCTCGGCACCCAAGTAAGAAAATGCCAATGACCGAACGCAAAGACGATCGCTTGTGGGGAGGCCGCTTCGAGCGCGAGCCGAACGCGGACTTCGACGCGTTCCAGCGGTCGTTTGCGTTTGACCGCCGCCTCCTGCCCTACGAATTGGCGGTGGATCGCGCGTGGGCCAAGGCGCTCCAGAAGGTGGGCATTCTCACCGAAGTCGAGGTGCGCGACACGATTGCCGCACTGGATCGTATTGCCACGCAGTTGAAAAATGAACATGCTTTCCTCGAGGGTTCTACCGCGGAAGACGTCCACCATTTTGTGGAAAGCGCGCTGGTCCACGAACTTGGTGCGCTCGGCTGGAAGCTGCATACCGGCCGCAGCCGCAACGAACTGGTGGCCACGGATTTCCGGCTGTTCGTGATCGATGCGGCAGCGCAGATTCAGCGCGGCCTGGCCGCCATGCTGAACGCGGTACTCCTCCAAGCGAAGGCCAACCTCGGCGTGCCGATGGCGGGCATGACGCACATGCAGCACGCGCAGCCGATCCTGCTTTCGCATTTTCTGCTCGCGCATGCCGAAGCGTTTTCGCGCGACGTCACGCGGCTCGAACACGCCGCCGCGAGCGCCGATGCCTGCCCCATGGGCTCCGGCGCGCTCGCAGGCAACAGCTTCGGCATCGATCGCAACGCCATCGCGCGCGATCTCGGCTTCTCGCGCATCACCGCGAACAGTGTCGATGCGGTCAGCGATCGCGACTTCGCGCTCGACTATCTTTTCGCCCTGGCCGGCATCGCCACGCACCTTTCGCGCCTGGCGGAGGATTTCGTCATCTTCGCCTCGCAGGAATTCAGCTACGTCATCCTGCCCGACGAGTACTCCACCGGAAGCAGCCTGATGCCCCAGAAGAAAAATCCCGACGCATGGGAGCTGATTCGCGGCAAGACCGGCCGCATCACCGGCGCGCTGATTGGGTTGCTCACCACGTTGAAAGGCTTGCCGACCAGCTACCAGCGCGACTTGCAGGAAGACAAAGAAGCTCTTTTCGCCGCGCACGATCAGATTGCCAACATGGTCTCGGTTGCCACCGGCGCGATCGCCGCCACGAAATTCAACACCGAGCGGTTGCGCGCGGCCGCGTCGAATCCCGCCCTGTTTGCCACCGACGCCGCCGATTATCTGGTGCATCGCGGACTTCCCTTCCGGCAAGCGCACGATTTGATCGGCAAGGTTCTTCGCGAAGCCGAACGCCAGGGCAAGCCCTGGACGCAACTTTCTCTGGAAGACGTGCAGAAGATTTCACCGCTCTTCCAAAAAGATTTCCTCGATGGGCCATCGCTTGAAAGCGCCATTGCTACCAAGGCCGTGCCCGGGGGAACGGCGACGGAATCCGTCCGCGCCGCGATTGCCGAATTGCAAAACCGCATCGCAAAACTAAACTCCAAAGGAGAAGTCCAGCCATGAGCACGCAAACAGTCAGTCTCCAGCAAACATTCGCGAAACCCGCGGAGGATCGGAGGTCCCTTCCGGGAGAATCGCGCTAAGCCCACGGAAGCGCCTGGAATGAAGCACGCCCTCTCGGAAGCGTCTCTCCCGCTCGGTTTTCGCTTCGCCGCGACCGCCTGCGGCCTAAAGAAAACAGGCGCGCTCGATCTCGCCATTATTTCGAGCGACGCTCCTGCTTCTGCCGCTGCGGTCTTCACGCAAAATTTAGTCGTCGCTCCGCCGGTTCTTGTTTCCAAGGAAAACCTGCGCCTGTCGAAGGGCCGCATGCGCGGCGTGGTGGTCAATGCGGGCAACGCCAACTGCGCCACCGGTGCGGAGGGCCACGCCGCCGCGCAGCGCACCGTCGCCGAAGCCGCGAAGCGCCTGAATTGCCGGCCCGAGGAACTCTTTGTCTGCTCGACCGGCGTCATCGGCGTGCCGCTGGCTCTGGACAAAATCCTGCGCCGGCTGCCGTTGCTGGCCCGCCACCGCAGGCCGTCGGCGCGCTCGTTCGCGGAGCTGTCGCTGGCCATCTGCACCACGGACACGCGCCCCAAGACCGCGGCTGCCTCGTTCAAGATGGCCGGGAAGCGAATTCATCTCGTGGGTTGCGCCAAAGGCGCGGGGATGATTCATCCGAAAATGGCTACGACGCTGGCGTTTGTCACCACGGACGCCGCGATCGCGCCATCGCTGCTGCAAAAGACGCTGCGCGAGGTGACCGCGCGGACCTTCAACTCCATCAGCATCGACGGAGACACCTCCACGAACGATACTCTGTTGGTGCTGGCAAACGGCGAAGCCGGTGCTCCGTCGATCAAGGCTGGTACCACGGCGCATCGCGCGTTTACTGCGGCGCTCCAGGAAGTGTGTCATTCGCTCGCGCTGCAGATCGTTGCCGACGGCGAGGGCGCCCAGCGGGTCATCGAGATCCTCGTGCGCGGCGCGAAAACCGAAGCCGCGGCGCGTCGAATCGCCGAGACCATCGCTACCTCGCCGCTGGTCAAGACGGCGTTCGCCGGAGCCGACCCCAACTGGGGCCGCGTCTTCGCGGCGGCAGGCCGCGCGGGCGTCCCGTTCGATCCCTCGCGCGTGGACATCACCATGGCCGGCATTCACGTGCTGAGCCGCGGCAAGCCGCTCGACTTCAACGAGCGCGCCGCCAGCAATCGCCTGCTCGCGGACTACGTGCCGATCGTCATGCACCTGCACGCCGGCCGCGAAAGCGCCCGCTACTGGACCTGCGATTTCACCGCGGAATACGTCCGCATCAATGCCAGCTATCGCACCTAACCTCGAATCGCCGCCAGCGGGCCGCGTGACGCATGAAACGGATTACTTCCGCATTGCCGACAATCCGGGAGTTCGGAATCGTTGCGATTGCCTCCAAAAACCCACTTCACAGGTGGTTCGCTATGCGTCTCTTAGGGCAATCATTGGGTCCACCTTCGTCGCGCGCCGGGCTGGAATGTAGCTGGCTAGAAGGGCGACCGCAAGCAAAAGCAGAGGCACGATCAGAAATACAGCCGGATCATGCGGGCGAACGCCATAAAGCAAACTTGCCATCATGGACGCAGTCGATGCAGAAACAACCACTCCGGCAACGATTCCCACGCCAGCAAGAGCGACACCCTTGCGTAAGAACAGTTTCAGAATGTCGTCCCGCCGGGCGCCCAAGGCCATGCGCAGACCGATCTCCCGGGATCTTTGCCCTACCATATAAGCCAACAAGCCGTAAATTCCGATGGAGGCCAGAAGCACCGCCAGTCCAGCAAATCCACCCACCAGGTCGGCAGAAAAACGGCGTGAAGCCAGTGACCGATCAAGGATGTCGTTCATGGAAGAAACATTAAATACCGGTAAGCCGGGATCAATGCTCTGGATTTCATGCCGAATCTGTGGTTCGAGCAGGGTCGCGGGCAGAGACGTCCGCAACACCACGCTCACTTGCTTGCTGGGGTCTTGATAGGTCGAAACATAGATGTGGGGAACGCCATCGATGTCGAGACCGTCATCCTTGATATCCTTAATAATACCCACGACGGTCGTCCATGGCTTGGTTGGGTCTTTTCCGAACCGCACTTGGCGGCCCAGCGGATCGCGGGTTGGCCAATACTTACGAGCAGTGCTTTCATCAATGATGGCCACCGGCTGTTTGCCGTCTTCATCGCCCTCGGTGAATGGGCGACCGCGTAGGAGCGTCGCCTGCAACACCTTAAAATAATCGGGGCTTATCCGAATTCTCTCGGCGCGCAGATCCTGCGAGGACTCGACCGGTCTATCTTCAATCGCTAAGCCTTCAATCGCTAAGCCACCGACCGCGTTGGGGTTGCTATTGGTGGTCGGTAGAGATGAGGTGGTTGCGGCGAGTTCTACTCCCGGAATTGCCTTCATGCGCCGCAGCAACTCACGATCAAAGGTGGCTTTGCCAGGAATATCGAGATACGGATCCGTCTTCGGATCGTTGGGGTTTCCTAGCCACGTGTTTGCCGTGACAACTTGAGTTGGATTAAAGCCTGGATTTTCCTGCAACAGGTCCCGCAGCGTACGCAGCAGCAAGCCGGCTCCCACCATCAGTATGACGGCAAATGCCAGTTCCGAGACGATTAGAACATCCCGCAAGCGGCCGGTCTTAGTGCTGTAGCCGGACCCGCGACCGCCTTCACGAATGGCCGAGGAGAGAGCGACTTTTGCCGAATGAAGCGCTGGAGCAAGTCCAAACACTAAGCCGGTAAGAATGGAAATCAGCAGAGCGAAGGCCAGCACCACCCAGTCGATTCGTACTTCGTTGAGGCGGGGAACGTTCGATGGCACAAAGCGCAGGATGAAACCCAAAGTACCCACTGCGGTTGCGATTCCTGCGGCACCGCCGATGAGCGACAGCAGCATGCACTCGGTCAGCATCTGGCGCACCATGCGGCCGCGGCTCGCCCCCAGCGCTAACCGCACCGCCATCTCTTGTTGTCGCCCCGAAGCGCGCGCCAAGAGGAGATTGGCAATGTTCAACGATACGATGAAAACGATCAGGATTACCGCACCCAGTAACACCAGCAGCATGGGCCGAACATTGCCTACCAAAGTTTCTTGCAAGGGTTGAATCTCAATTGTCCATTGGGCTTGCGGCGGGTAATCGGTGGGAAAATCGTGCCGCAATTCGGCGGCCATGGCAGTGAGCCGCGCCTGAGCTTGCGCCAGTGTCAGGCCAGGCTTAAGTCGTCCGATTCCAGATACTAAAATCCGGGTACCACGCATTGGCTGGGGAAAGGGTTCTGCGCTGAATCCGCCGGCGCCAAACACTTCCACGTCGCCGGAAGTCGTCGGTCCAGGATGGCGAAATCCGCGTGGCAGAACCCCAATAATTGTAAAGGGATCACCGTCGAGCCGGATGGTACGGCCGAGAACATTCGGGTCGGCGCCATAGGCACGGCGCCACAGTCCATCGCTGATCACGGCCACCGTAGCGAAACCGAGCGCGAAGTCCTGCGGACCAAACAACCGTCCAATTTGCGGGGTCACACCCAGCATGGAAAAGTAGCTGAAACTGCCATTGACCGCCTCGACGCGCTCGGGCTGTTTGGCGCCGGTCACATTCTCGCTACCCTCAAAGATCGGGGTCACATCTTCAAATACACCCGCTCGCGTCTGCAGGTCATCCAGTTCGGGCTTGGAAAACTCAACGTCCCGCAATCCTACGCCGGGCTCGTTAAAGAAGATTCGTACCAAACGATCGGGATCGCGGTAGGGCAGAGAATGCAGCAACACGGCATTCACGATGCTGAAAATCGCGGTGTTCGAGCCGATACCAAGCGCGAGCGTCAGGATGGCGACTGCCGTGAACCCGGGAGATTTACGCAACACGCGCAAGCTGAAGCGCAAATCCTGAACGAAGTCCTGAATCCAATTTACACGGCGGGCGTCGCGGCAGCTTTCTTTGGTCTGCTCGATACCACCCAGGTCGAGCCGCACCCGCCGCCGCGCTTCCTCGGGTGCCATCCCTTTTGCGACGTATTCCTCGGTTTTTCGTTCGAGGTGGTCGCGCAGCTCGTCGTCCAGTTCCTGATCCGCTTGCCTCCAACGAAACAACGACCGTAACCGCAGC
This sequence comes from uncultured Acidobacteriota bacterium, assembly GCA_963735525.1. Classification (GTDB taxonomy): domain Bacteria; phylum Acidobacteriota; class Terriglobia; order Acidiferrales; family UBA7541; genus Acidiferrum. Next base: position 59,617 of record CAVTLQ010000014.1, read on the forward strand.
GGAATCGTATACAGCCAATGCTCCGGTCGCATCTCCAGCCTCCGTTTCGCGCCGCGCGACGCTCACGCCTCTTTAAGCTTAATAACCCGCGAAATGGCGCTCGAAAGCCTGCCCCAGTTATCCGCTTCTTTTTCGAGCTGTCGCTGGCCCAACCGCGTGAGCGAATAATATTTCGCCCGCCGTCCATACTCGGATGTTTTCCATTCGGCTGTTATCCAGCCCTCTTGCTCCAGCTTGTGCAGCGCCGGATATAGCGAGCCGTCACTGACTTGCAACACGTCGCCTGACACTTGTTTCAGCCGCTGGCTCACAGCGAAACCGTTCATCGGCTCAAGCGCCAGAATCTTCAGCAGCAACATGTCCAACGTGCCCTGCACGAGATCGGAAGGTTTGCTCATCTCCATGTCCTCGGTAACCGAGACTAACATCTCTGCCCTCGGTAAGCAAGGGGAGACGCTTTCCGGGGCGCGAGACTGCCGGTTTGCCGTTCCATGCACGATGTTTCTGAGCAAGGAATCCGAGTCAGAGAGGCTTTCGTCTGTCTGACTCGGCTAGCTGGATGTGCCAACCCGTCGTCTGCTGGCGCCACAACTGGCCCGACTGCCCTCCACACATCGAAGTCCTCGAACTCTCCTCCCTCCTCAAATCCCTCCCCACCTCCGACCCCTAACCAGTGCTGAGCGCAACCTGTCCGGTCACCCGGCAATCAGCACTCAGACAATCTCGCTTCGACCAAACGCCCTGAAACAGAGCAGTGGTCTCTGAACCACCCGATTCACTGGCAAGTTGCCGAAACGACAGCGTCCTCGCATGTGGGAGTGGCCTCGCCTGGTGTGAATTTCGGGATTCGGTCGTCGAATCAGTAGTCCCAGACACTTCCGTAGGCGTAAATCTCCGCGGTCGCGATAGGATTAAAGGAACCTCCACCTACAACCAGCACGACGTAAACTCCAGACGGTTGCGATTGCGCTGTTGCGGTGTGTCCCGCACGCCCGAATTCCATGCTGCCTGTCCTGGTGAAAGAACCGGTCGATGGGTCGTAGAGCTCCGCGGTGGAACTATTATTGCCGCCGCCAGCGATGAGCACCGTGCCGTCCATGAGCAGTGTTGCCGTGTGTGAATTTCGGGCTTCGGTCATCGATCCTGTAGGTGCAAACGAACCCGTAGATGGGTCATAAACTTCGGCAGTAGCAGTGAGCTGCAAATTACTGCTGCCCGTAACGGGACTTTGCCCTCCGGTGATCAGCACCTTACCGTCATCGAGCGTCGCCGTGTGTTCTTCACGAGCCGTTGTCATGCTGCCCGTAGCACTGAAAATACCGGTCGTCGGGTCATAGAGTTCGGCTGTCGAAGTTGGGATGGATGAATCTGCGGGGACACCACCTACGATGAGCACTCTCCCATCTTGCAGCAAGGTGGCAGTGTGCCGAAAGCGCGCCACGACCATGCTTCCCGTTTGAGTGAAAGCGCCCGTGTCTGGGTCATAGAGTTCGGCACCAGCCGTGGCCGTTCCTGCTGGATCTTGATCAGCCCCACCGGCAACCAAAACTTTACCGTTCATCAGCAAAGTCGCTGTATGCCCGCCGCGTGGGGAGCCCATGTTGCCCGTCAGATTGAACGAACCAGCGACGGGGTCATAGAGTTCCGCGGTATTCTGCGCTTGCGCACCCACGCCCTGACAGTTGGAGGCGTCTCCGAAGCCTCCAACCACTAATACGTTCCCATTCTTCAGCAACGTGGCGGTGTGAGCGTAGCGCGGTGCGGTCAAGGCTCCGGTTGGAGTGGTACCGACAGCATACGCATCGTACAGTTCTGCCGACACGATACCGCCGATACATTGGGGATCAGTCGCGGGATTGGCGCCCCCAGCCACCAGTACTGTTCCATTGCTTAGCAGCGTGGCGGTGTGAAACCCTCGCGCGTGTTGCAAACTCCCGGTAGGGAAAAATGAAACCAAGGCAGCAGTTACGGAGACTATGGCGCGCGCGGAGACCGCTGCGTCTTGCACGCTGGTGGCGATCACATGATAGAAACCTTCAGCGCTCGGCGCGGTATAGAAGCCGGCGCCGTTGATAACTCCCCCACCTGTCTCCTGCACGGCCCAAGTCACACCGGTATTGGCAAACCCCACGACAGATGCCGTGAAGGTCTGCGTCCCACCGGGAGTCAGCATGACGGTTGTAGGAGAAATCGCTAATTGGGACAGTTGAACAGCCACGGCAGCGATACCCTGGGCAGCTGAATTGGCCTGGCTGGTAGCCACGACATGGAACGTGCCGCTCGTATTTTGCGGAGCCGTATAGAGGCCGCTGCTGTCGATCGTGCCGCCGGAGGGCTCTTGCACGCTCCACGTGACCGCGTTGTTGCTCGTCCCTGTGACCTTGGCCGCGAACGATTGTGTCTGGCCGGGCAATACCGTAGCGGAATTCGGTGTGACCGTAACACTTATGAGCTGCGGGGTGGGTGTAGCAGGCGTGCCAGGGGCAGGCGCAGACGAGCCTCCGCCGCATCCGCCGGCCGTCACAGCTGCAACAACAAACAAAGCAAAACCTGACCACACCTGCCGGGAAGTCATGGGTAAAGTCTCCTACAGTTGGCCGACCTTCGCGCACATGGCTCTTGTGGTCAATCCCGCACAGAACTCGAATTTCTCCTCCGGACCTCACGAGCTAAAGGCTTGAAGCATAGACAGTTAGTGATCTTCGGGCGCCTAAGACAAATAATACATACGACTTTTCCAGTGGTCCGTGGAGTGTTAGACTCTGCCCAATCGAGCGTTCTATATGGCGCCAGATCAACCAGCCCGAATTATCCGTTTTGATGTCTTCGAACTGGACTTGCAGGCGGGTCTACTTCGCAAGCACGGTCTCCGAATAAGGCTGCAGGAGCAGCCTTTCGCAGTCCTGGCGTTGATGCTGGAACGCCCGGGTGAAGCCATCACGCGCGAGGAATTTCGACACAAGCTTTGGCCCTCCGATACGTTTGTAGATTTCGATCACGGCCTGAACAACGCCATCAATCGATTGCGCGAGGCCCTGAATGATTCTCCAGATTCGCCGCGATTTATTGAAACCCTGCCCCGCCGCGGCTACCGCTTCATCGCTCACGTCGAAAACGGTGCTCCGCCGGGATCGTCCCCCGTCCAAGCGAATCTCACGCCGGCATTCCCGTTAGCGCCAACGGCCGAACCTTGGATCAAGCACCGGATTGTAGTTACCTGTGCTGTCGCAGCCCTCCTCGTCGTTGCCGGCTTCGTTGCATGGCGCGTCTTTTTCGCTCGGCCTGTGCTGACGGATACCGACGTCATCCTTCTGGCCAGCTTCGTGAACAACACCGGCGATCCCATCTTCAACAATTCCCTGGACAAAGCCCTCGAAGTCAAACTTACCGAGTCCCCCTTTTTGAGCGTCTTCCCCGAAGCAGGAGTTCGCGAGACCCTGCGCACCATGCGCCACGATCCCAATGAGCGGATTACGCAGGAAGTGGGTATCGAAATCTGTAAGCGGCAAGGACTCAAAGCCGTGGTAGTGCCGGAGATTGATGCTTTGGGAAGCAAATATCTGATCGTTCTGGAAGCGATCGATGCGCGGAATCAGAAGTCCATCGCGCGACGCCAGGTGGAGGCGGACACCAAGGAAGAGGTTATCGCGGCGCTGGGCAAAGCAGGCTCGCAGTTGCGAAGGCGATTGGGCGAAAGTCTGAAATCGATTGAAAAGTACGACACTCCTCTTGATCTTGCGACCACCAGCTCACTCGAGGCGCTACAAGCCTATAGAACCGGGCAGACGCTGTACCGTTCTGGAAAGAGGCGTGAGGCCATTCCTTTTTTTGAGACCGCCGCCGAGCTGGACCCGCAGTTCTGCTCGGCTTTCAGCATGCTCGGCAGTGCGTATCACAGCATTGATGACGGCCAGGCTTCCAGAAAGAATTTTGCCAGGGCTTTCGAGCTTAAGGACCGCCATCTCACGCAAGAAGAGAATTTTCAGACCACCGCTCTCTATTATTCGGCCATAACGGGCAATCTGGAAAAGGAAACAGCCGTACTTGTTTTGTACAAGGAAGCGTATCCGCGCAGTGCGGTTGCCTTCAACCTGTTGGGGATTGCTTACGCGCAGCTGGGTAGAACGGAAGATGCTCTGCAAGAGTTTTATTGGGCAATGGAACATTCCCCGGTACCCTCTGCTCAGCATTACGCCAATGCTAGTCAAGCACTCATGATCCTAGGCCGTTTTGATGACGCTAAGAAGATTCTTGATCAATGGAGTCAGAAAGGATCTCTCAACTCGTTTCAAACTGCAACGCGCTACCGCATCGCTTTTATCGAGAATGATGCCGCATCGATGGAACGGCTTGCCCGAGACACCCCGGCAGATGATATGTCCTGGCTGCATTTACAGATGCACCTCGCATTCTTGCGCGGCGATGCGAAAAAACTCCGTTCGCTGAGCGAAACCCTGGTGAAACAGCAGGGCGTGAACCGGAAGGAAAACGCTGCCTACGAGCTCGCTGTGCATGCCGGGCTCGAATCCTTTCTGGGAGAGTTTCTTTCGGCGCGGAAGCTCTGCCGCCAAGCTGAAGAGAAGGGTAATGAAAGTGCTCTCGGACTTTGGACTTGTGCCAAGGCTTTAGGGAGTGCTGGTGACGTGGCCCAGGCGGAAGCGTTGGCTGCGAAACTCGATCAGCTGTTTCCTGAGGACACATTTCAGCAGAAGGTTCTTCTGCCGATTGTCCGCTCCATCATCGAGCGCAAGCGAGGAAACAGTCTCAAGGCTGTGGATTTACTCGCCCCGGTCACGCAATACCCAAATGGAGCCGTCTCTTATCACCGTGGGCAAGCCTGTTTGGCGGCAGGGCAGTACGCCAAGGCTGCCGCCGAGTTTGAGAAAGTCATCGATCATCGCGGATGGCCCGAGTGGGAACTGTTTGCTCCACTGTCTCAACTCGGCCTCGCGCAAGCTTATGCTCTGCAGGGAGACAAGGACGAGAGCCGCAAAGCCTACGATGTTTTCTTTACTATTTGGAAAGACGCCGACCCCGCCATCCCCATCCTGAAGCAAGCTAAGGCAGAGTACGCGAAGTTGCGACAGCAGTCAGAAATCAAATCGCCGGGGCTCTCAGCAGTATCAATGCGCTGAGGTAGTGTTTGACCCAGCGCCAGTTGGGAGGGCACGACTTCACAAGGTGCGGAAAGAGTCCCGTAGGACAGGCACTCTTGCCGGTGCGCTTCTGTAACTGCAGCAACGTCGGAACCTGGGGACAGACGGGACGTTTCCGATAAGGCTGCGAAAAAAATGGAAAACGTTCCGTCTGTCCCGGTTTCTCCGACGGCATTCTTGATCGGTTGGTGTACAACGCGCATCGAATCGAGATGAAGGGGGAATCCATGCGGAAGAATCGGGGGAAACAGAACTCGTAGCCGATTGCGCTATTGTCTGAAGACGCTCGGTGGAACCTACGCGAGCGAGTGGATGAAAGATCGCCCAACGCTGGACATTCCCACCACTATGCCTAAAATCCAGATCAAGATTAACAATGGCAGCGCCCAGGCAGTTGCAAGATGCACGCGCCGGTTGCGGATGATGTCGTACAAGGGCAGAGCTATGAAGAGCGAGAGCATGCCGACTAGATAGAGAACTGGAAATTCATGAACTCCGGGTATGCGCGAGAGCGCAGGGCCGATGATGCTGATACTCGCGAGGAGCATCAGCCGCTTGTGTGTCTCGGGTCGCCGCCGCATATAGATGCCGCTCGCGGCGAGGACCGAAAAGTTGAGGAGGGAGGCGGTGTTTGCTCCAATAAGCCCTGGCAACTCCGCGGCGCTCAAGCCGTTCGCCGGAGATCGAGGGATCGCGCGAATATTCACCATCAGACTCACGACGACCACGACGATGGCCAGTATCGCGCCCGCGACACCCATGCGTCGATGGATGTCCGTGTGGCGGGACGCGATGAGCGTAGTCTGAACGAGGAACAACACGAACCACGACGTCAGTACGGTGCCATGGACATACAAAAATGCGGGGAGCGTCTGGAGGCCTGTGGGAAGCTGTGCGGTTCCGAAGTATTCGCGGAGAAAGAAGGTTCGCGCAAAGCCGGCCAGAACAATGACGAGCAGGGCCGCCGACATGCCGACAAAAAACCAACGCGGCCGACTAGGGCTTGCGTCTACCCCGACGGGATTGGCGGCCGGTTGTACGGCTGGTTGATTCATGGCGCCGATTTCGGTTTTTGCTTCGCGCAGAGATTATATCATTAAGTGTTTTAGCACTACTCTTGTCTGAAGAGTGGCTGTCGTTAGCATATGATGTGTCCGGCGGGTGGCTCACCTTTTCAC
>CAVTLQ010000015.1:0-533361 GCA_963735525.1 uncultured Acidobacteriota bacterium
CAGCTCCTGGGTTCAGCTGCCGCTCCGGTGGCTGCAGGACAACGGGCTGAGAGCATCCTCCGACGATAACGACCTGTCGTCCGGGCTGCTGATGCTCATCTGCGCAGACGTGATCCGGCCGGGACTGGCGTGGATGCTGACCAGGACCCACAGGTACCTGGCCATCGTCATGGCCGAGACCCGTGACCCGGCCGGGTTCGCCAGGCTGCGCGAACTGGCCGAGGCCGGGCCGGCATCCTCCACGGGCGACGCCCGCTACGCGGCCACCAGGGTCGCGACGCTGATGGCCTGCAAGGGCGGCCTCGTCGGCGATATCACCGTCGGGGACTGCGTGGAACTGGTCGATACCCAGCGGCGGGTCCACGCCCGCGGCGGACAGAGGAAAGTCGACTTCTACCTGCGGCTGCGAGCCCTCGGCATCTTCCCCGCCGACGCCCCGGCCACGATCCGCGCGTTCGGCCAGGCCCAGGGACAGCTGACCGTCGAGGAACTCGTCGACCGCTACCGGCTGCAGTGCAAGCCGGTCCGCGACCTGCTCGTGGACTACCTGAAGGAACGGCAGCCCGCGCTGGACTACGCCAGCCTCGACTCGGTCTCACGGTCCCTGGCCGGCCTGTTCTGGGCCAGGATCGAGGCCCTCTCCCCGGGCATCGCCACGCTCGAGCTGCCGCCGGAGGTCGCCCGCGCCTGGAAGGAAGACCTGCTGACCATCAAGCGCGGCGTCACCGGCCCGGACGGGCAGCAGACCGTCGTCACCCGCTCGCGGATCAACGCCAAGGACGAGCTGATCCGCGTCCGGGCGCTCTATCTCGACATCGCCCAGTGGGCCATGGAGGAACCCGGACGCTGGGCGCAGTGGGCAGTCCCGAGCCCGGTCAGCGACGCCGAGATCAACTGGGCCAAGGAACGCCGGCGACGCAAGGCCCGGATGGACCAGCGGACCCGCGAGCGGCTGCCCGTGCTGCCCGTCCTCGCCCGCACCGCCGCCGACCGCAGGACCGCGACCTCCCGCCACCTCCAGGCCGCCACGACGACACCGCCCGGCGAGATCATCGAGGGCACCGGCGGGACACTGCGCAGGGCCGTCGCGCCCAAGGCCAACGGGCGGCACGTGTGGGCCGAGGACACCATTACCGGCAAGCGCCGCAACCTGTCCTACGAGGAGGAAGAAGCATTCTGGGCCTTCGCCGTGATCGAGGTCCTGAGACTCACAGGCATCCGCTGCGAGGAACTCCTGGAACTCACCCACCACGGCATCACCGAGTACCGGCTGCCCACGACCGGCGAGCTCGTCCCGTTGCTGCAGATCGCCCCGAGCAAGACCGATACGGAGAGACTGCTCCTGGTCAGCCCCGAGCTGGCCGACGTCTTGTCGGCGATCATCAGCAGGCTCCGGGGGCCCGGCGGCGATGTCCCGCTGACCGTCTCCTACGACGTCCGGGAACGGGTCTGGAACCCTGCGATGCCGCTGCTGTTCCAGCGGTCCATCGGCAGCGAGAACCGGGCATTCACCCCCAGCGCGATCCGCAAGCTGCTCATCGACGCGCTCGCCGCGACCGGCCTCACCGATGCCGCCGGCGACCCGCTCATGTTCTCCCCGCACGATTTCCGGAGAATCTTCGTGACCGACGCCATCATGAGCGGCCTGCCGCCCCATATCGCCCAGGTCATCTGCGGGCACAAGAACATCGGCACCACGATCGGCTACAAGGCCGTCTACCCCGCCGAGGCGATCGAGGCCCACCGGGCGTTCATCGCCCGCCGCCGGGCAACCAGGCCCAGCGAGGAATACCGTACTCCGACCGAGGAAGAGTGGGATGCCTTCCTCGCCCATTTCGAGAAGCGGAAAGTCTCGGTCGGCACGTGCGCCCGCGCGTTCGCGTCACCTTGCGTCCATGAACACGCGTGCGTCAGGTGCTCGCTCTTGAGGCCGGACCCCGCCCAGCGGGGCCGGCTCGAGGAGATCCGGGACAACCTGCACGACCGCATCGCCGAGGCCGAACGCGAAGGCTGGCTCGGCGAGATCGAGGGCCTCAAGGTCAGCCTCGCCGGCACCGAGGACAAGCTCGCCCAGATCGACGCGACCTTGCAGCGCCAGGACCAGGCCGTCCACCTCGGCATGCCCGCGTTCCCCGACATCGCCGGCCGCTCCGTCCCGCCGGCCCGGAAGGACAGCAATGACCACCCTGAACCCTCGCCGGCTCGGCGACGCGCTGCGCGCCGGCGCCTGCGGCATCCATCCCCTCGAAGCCGGCACCAGCCTGCTCATCGACTGCGGCAGCTGGCTGCACCGCGACGACTTCACCAGCAGGTTCATCACTACCGGCACCAGCATCAGCGACGGCGTCACCCTGCTCGCCAGCATCGACTGGGAAGCCGCCGTCACCGCCCTGCACGCCGGCGAGCTCCCCGCCAGCGGAGGAGAACGCAGGATGCTCCTCCTGGCCTCCAGCATCGCCGGCGGGACCCTCGTCAGCCTCAACGACGCCCTGCCCGGCATCGACCGCCGCAACGCGAGCCTCGTCGTCAGCGCCGTCGCCCATGCCGCCGGACTCCCAGATCCATATCAGGAAACGGACAAAAGATACCTAAACGGTTAGTTCAGAGAAACCTGAATGTGGTGTTTCCCCTTGGCGACGCCGAGACACTGCAGCGACTCCAGGAACGCTGCCTGGACTTCCGCACCCACCCAGCTGGAGACAGCGCAATCATGGAGGCGAAGCCTCCCGAAGCTGGCCGGCGGTGGGGAGGAGGCGCCAGGCGGTGGTGCCATTCTCCCGCCGCTGCGGTGCGCCGGTTAGCTCTGTAGCGGTCCTGCGTGCATCCAGACGGGCACGCTGCTGTAGCAGGCGCTGAAGGGAAAGGGGATCACCTTGGAGGTGAACTGGTCCGGCGGGTAGACGCGCAGCCCGGCCGCCGTCGGGGAGTTTACCCGGCCTGCCTGGCGCCGGAGGCGGTCCGGGCAGGAAGCAGGCGGTACCGAAGTTAGCCGGGTCGGCTATCTGCAGTGTCGCCGCCGCGGTGGCGCCGTCGGCGAGGGTGACTGTGGTCGGCGTAGCGGTGCCCAAGCCCGCGGGGCGGCCGAGCCGGCCGCCGCTGAGGCTGACCGCGGAGACCCCCGGATAGCCGTGCAGCGTGCAGGCGCGCCCGGACAAGTTGGTGAATTGAGGGTGTAGTAAGCGCCGCCCGCGTAGGCGCTGCCGAACCGTGTTCATCCAGATGACAAGCCCGGATGTTGCGCAGGCGGGCGTGCTGGAGGCGGCGGGGATTCCCGTCATGGCCAGGGCGGCGGTTACCGGGGTCAGTGCCGCGGCGCAGGCCAGGGCCGCTACGCCGGCCACGCGCTGGGGGGACAGGAAGAGTTGCATAGCGTCCTCCTCTTGCTTGATGCTTCAGTGCCCATACGCTGTCTGTGACCGCCGGGACTCCCTAGGGCCGAAAGCCCAGGCATGCAGGGCCAAATGTCATGGCTTCATAGACCGGCATGACTACTACCGGTCGAGTCAGCCGGCCGTTCGGTGCATGTCAGCTCATACGTTCACGAACCTGTGGGGTGCCAGAACCCGCGCGGAGCATCTGACCTGGGCTTCTATCCTCGGCACTCGTGCTCTTCCGCCTCGCCTACCTGCTCATGGTCCGGCTGTTCGGCTGGCTGACGCTGCTCGCGCGCAGCGACATGTCCAAAGACGTGGAGATCCTGGTGCTGCGGCACGAGGTCGCGGTCCTGCGCCGTCAGGTCGCCCACCCGAAGCCGAACTGGGCTGACCGTGCAGTGATCGCAGCCTTGGCGCGGCTGCTGCCCAGGCACCTCCGGCTGCACCGGATCGTGACACCCGGCACCCTGCTCGCCTGGCACCGGCGCATCGTCAAGACCACATGGACCTACCCGAATACCACCGGGACGCCCGCCGGTCCCGGCGGAGATCCGTGCGCTAGTCCAGCAGCTGGCCGGGCAGAACCCGCGGTGGGGACACCGGCGCATCCAAGGCGAACTCGCCGGCCTCGGGTACCGCACCGGCGCAGGAACCATCCGCCGGATCCTGGCCGCAGCCGGGCTCACACCCGCACCACGCCGGGCCTCACCGACCTGGCGGCAGTTCCTGACCTCCCAGGCAGCCGGGATCCTGGCGTGCGATTTCCTGCACGTCGACACCGTGCAGGACGTCCACGGCCTGATCAGCGAGTACCGCAGAGCAGGCTTATGACCGCGAGAAACACCACCTCAGCGCCCATGTGCAGGTTTTGGCACGGCACAGGCTCGCGCTCACGGTTGGCCCGGTCCTGGGCGGGGCGCTGATCGGCTTCTTGAACTGGCGTGCCATCTTCTGATTCAACCTGGTATTCGGGGCGGCCACGCTGGTCGCGGCCGCGATTATCTTGCCGGAGAACGCAGATCCCGAGGCGCACCGGGTCGACATCGCCGGCGCGATGCTCGGCGCGGCGGCGCTGGCGGTGCTGATCTTCGGGGTCATGCCCGGCGAGAGCACCGGGTTCACCGCTCCCTCGCGTTCAGCAGGCTGAATCGCCTGGGGATTCCGCCCAACTTCCAGTCCATCGTGGTAAACGCGGGCGAGACCGGCGGGGTCCCGCCCAGCGGCACTACCTCGTCGGCGGGAGTACCCGGAAACGCCGCAGTGGTCCAGCAGGTGATCAACGCGGCGTACCACGCCTTCGGGACCGGCCTGCACGCCGCTCTACCTCGGCCGGGCTGGTCATCGGCGCGGGGATCCTCACGCCGACCCGCCCCGGCGGGCAGAGCGATGCGGCCGAACGGGGGTAACGCCGGGCGCCGTTCACGGCTCAAATGGGGTCCTTAGGCCCTGGCCCGGGAGAATCGCCGCGGCTGCGATAGCAGACAGTCCCGGATAGGTCTGCAGCGCGCGGAGGTAACAATGACCGAGGCGATAGCCAACCCCGCTCCGCTGCTGACCGATGACGCCATCCGGGCCTTTTAAGGAACCCGTCCCACACGCCTGTTGTTCCCCTTCACTATACGCCGCGCAATCCAGTCTTCAAGTTCAGGGCTGCCCCAGAGAAAACGGACATATTTTCCTAGATTCACGTGAGGGAGAGGATCTTCGGATCTGGCACGAACTTGGTCCCGAATCCAGGAAGGCGGAACGGTCAGGCGGCGCGCCAGTTCCCGACTATCGATGAATTCGTATTCCGTGAATCGTTCGAAGCCGCTCTTGGTCACTCGGTGAGAGGGCTGCATACGAGGCTCGCCGAGCGGCGACATAAGCGCCTCATCGGGCGCCTCCGAAACATTTTGCTGCTGATATTCCCTGGCGGACATGAGCCTGACTCCTTCCCTACAAGTCCCGATCGATTGCTTGCGAGGCTTCCACGGTTGCGGGTAGCGTGCGGAGTTCGGGCGCTGTGAGGGCAAGCTGAGCTTTCGTGACGGTGAGGCGGGCATAGTATGCGGGATCCGCTTTGTCGTCCGCACGGTAGTCCGCAATGCGCTGGATGATCTGCTCGGGATTGTCACCGCGCGAAAGAGCACGCTTGGCGTAGGCCCAGTCCGCTTCGGACTGGCTGCGGTGTCCTGCCGGCATTCGTCGAGGTGCACTATGACCATCCTCAAGACGGCGAGGCGCATCGGGCGAGTCCGGGTAGATGGCGAAATCGCGAAGATGATAGGTGGCATCGGTCTCCTGGATTGCCCGGACGAGAAACGTTTGGTTGTATTTGTGATTGGCGAAGCCAGGCATTCGCAAGACTCGGGAAATATCCGTTGCTGCGATGTCACCGCCAAACTGTGTCGCTAGGGAGCGCAACAGAGTTTCAGCCTGTTCCCTGTCCAGGCCGGCGACGCGCCACACCACTTGGTTTTTGTCCGGCGAGGTGTCGAGTACGAAATCGGGAACGGGTGTGTTGCCGTCGGTGCGAATCGCGCGCAGCGAAGCCGCCGCGTCTTCGTCGAGGTCAAGGTACACGTGGCGAATCTCGCGGATGCTTTCCTTCGTCCTGGCAAAGCTGTTCGCACGCAGCGGATTCATCCCCATAAAGATGTCAGCGCCGCCATCATTCTCTTTCCTGAGCCAGTCTTGAAACGAGGGACCTGCGATGTCTTCGGCGGAGAGGATGCGCTGTAGGGTTTGGCTGTGGGCACGATTGCGGACGAGAACAGCGACACGGTCCTCGGGTTCGTGAAGCGCCAGGACGTATTGCGGCGCCGAGAGTTCCCGCGACTTGAAGGAGTTGGTTTCTATCATGTGCGGTCCTGCGGGGCGACATAGATCGCGCAGAAGTCGAACAGGTCGGCGTCGGGATCGTAGCTGTTGATTTCGAGGACTTCGGAAACAAAACGGCGACCGGGACGGCGCTCGATCTGAATCACCACATTTAGCGAATCGCCGATGTTGGTCTTAATGGCTCGGTACGGAAGGTCCACGCCGCTTTGCAGAACACAGCTAGTGAATCGGGACAGCCCCTGCTTTGCGGAGCTTGCGTGAATTGTGGAAATGGTTCCTGAGTGGCCGGTATTCAGAAGCTGTAACAAATCGAATGCTTCCCCACCCCGGACCTCGCCAACCAGGATGCGGTCCGGCCGATGGCGGAGGGCAGCCTTGAGCAGGTCGCGAATCGAGACCGCAGGTGTACCGTTCTGCTCGCGCCTGGCTTCGAAACGGACAAGATTTTCATGAGCCAGTTGAATCTCGGCGGTATCCTCGATGAGGAGGATTCGTTCGTCGGCAGGAATGAATTTCCCAAGCGCTGTTAGCAGCGTCGTTTTGCCGGTTCCGGTTCCTCCGGAGATGAGCAAATTGCGACGTTGGAGCAGATAGTCTTCGAGCCGGTTGGCGAGCGCTCGGTCCAGCGTGGCACTGCGGATCAGATCCTCGATGTCGAAGTGACGGGAGTTGAACTTGCGAATCGTCAATGTCACGCCACTCAGGCTGCAGGGCGGAATCACCGCAGCGACGCGGCTGCCATCCGGCAAGCGAGAATCGAGAATTGGCTTGGACTCCGAAATGTCGTCTCCCAGACGCCGCGCGATGTTCTTCACGGCAACCGTCAGAGAGCGCTCGCCCAAGGCTATTCCTGGTACTTGCCGGATATAGCCGTCGCGTTCGATGAACACGCGGTTGGAACCGTTGACCATAACCTCGCTGATCGACTCGTCTAGGATGAGGTGTTCAATGGGCTTCAGAAACGGAAGGATCACTTCGAATCCGTTCATCACAAGGCTCCTTCCTCGAGCTGCTCGAAGTACGATTTGTTCGGGTCGTTATAGTAAGGCTTCAAGTAGCAAAACATCGGCGGCATAGGGTTAAGACCGTCGTAGGCGATGGTCACCGATTGCGCGTTGCGCAGTTCCGTGAACGTTTTCATATCGAAGCGGAAATCGGTCTGAGTGTTGTAGCTCTTGGAGGCGGTGATGTTGGCACGGTGCGAGAGTGCCTTGCCGGTCAGAAGGCTCACGCGGGCATCATGTCCGCTTTCGGAAAGGTTGTAGCTGACCTTGAGCCGGTCTTCACGTCCGCACAGTTCGCTCGCCGTCTTTGCCGAGAAGTCATCGGAGAGCGACAAGAAAATCTTGGTGCGGAACGTTTGCAGAAGGGTGCGCCAGCTGTCGCCAGGCAAAGACGAGCGAAGCGAGCTGATGCTCTGCGTGGCAACGATAGGAATGCATTTGGGCTGGCGCGAGAGGCTGAAGAATTTCTCGTCGCCTGTCGGGTCGCTTTCGCCGACCGTTGCGAAGTGCTGGTATTCGTCGCAGAGAAAGAGCACTTGCCGGAAATGGCGCTCGGGATGGGCTTCCATTTCCGGCACACGGTTGAGCACGGCGCGCTCGAAATCGAGCTTCATCATGACCCCCAGCGCTTTGGCGAGGCCGGGGTTCATTCCGATCGGAAAGCTCAGCGCGCAGATCTTGCCTTGCTCGATCAGCCAGGAGAAGGAAGGCAGCGGTTTTCCATACTGATTTCCTACGTTCTTTTGTGGGTCATAGCACTCGGGCTTTGGGCAGAAAACTTTTTTCACCTTTGGGCTGTCGTCAAACAAGGAAAGAAACACGGAAATGCCTTCGACGATCGAGGTGCGAAGCTTGGGTTCGATCCGCCTCCAATCTTCTTCGAACCAACGCTTCACGGCCTGCAATTGGTCGAGCTTTTCCGGATCGGCTTGCGAAGGGTCGAGGAGTGACCGGGACTCATACGGGATGCCGCGTTTCCGAAGGGTCTGGCGAAGTTCGGGAGTGGCCGGCGCGAGGTAGCAGTCTTCTTTGGCGTCGTGTACAAAGCCGAGGCCGGCCACTTCTTCGGTGCGATCGCCATACGTCTTTGGTGTGAGCGCGATCGAGTGCCGGCCCAGGATGATCTCTTCTGCTTCGTAAATGCGCTGTTCGAGGAACGACGGAGAGATGGCGCAGTGGTAGACATCGAAGAGGGTCACGTAGCCATAGGCAACCTTATATAGAAGGATGATGAACTTCACGAGGTTGGTGTAGGCCTGCTGCCAGAAGGGTTCTTTGCCGCGCCCAAACAGATTGTTGAGAAGGGACGCGATGCTGAAGGCTAGGGCGTAGGCGTCGAGATCGTTGTGTAGCGGGTTGTAGCGATAGTCCGAATCGAGGGAGATTTCGATATAGTCTTCACCGCGTCCATGGCGCTCCAGAATCTCTTTGACGCGCCTGCAGAAGTCGCCCTTCACCTCAAGGACAAGACCGCCGATCCGCTCATCCTTATTGAGGGCCTTGAAGGAAAGAATCTGTTCGGCAAACGGATAGAGGCACGACGAAGTCTTGCCACTGCCTACGGCGCCGAAGACCGCGATCCCAGTGAACAGCCCGCGCTCCGGCACGGTGAGCCAGCAGGGTGATTTTGACGGGCCCGGTTTTCGAGGATTGTGCACCTCGCCGAGCACCACAAAAAGCTGTTCGCGCTTGCGTGGGTCAGGGTAGGCCGGCAGGCGACCAGGAACCACTCTTCGGCCGAGCTTCAGAGTGAACGTGTACACCATCGAGAAAGCGCCGGCGTACGCCATGTACGGCGTCGAAAACAGGCACGTCCAATAGAGGTACTCGAAGCTCTGAAGGGCATGCGGCGCGCGGAGGGCGATGACCCTCAAGAAGACCTGGTTTTCGGGAAACGGAACTCGATAAAACAACACTAGTCCTGTGGCCATCGCCAGCAGCGCCGCGACGAAGCTTCGTGAGTCGAGGATTCGGCGAAACATCTCTCTACCCCCGTGGAGAGGGCGCGCTCTTAGGTGAGTCCTGCGACTGCGCGCGGTGTTGCTCTCTCCACTTGCGATAGTCCTGGTCACGCCAGAGGTTTTTCTTGATGACCGAATTGACGACGTGGTCCGGACTACTCTCGATGAACCGCGCGTAGTCTTCGAGAAGCTGCTTTACGGGCTCCTCGACTTTCACCTCCAGGGTCACGATGGCTGGCGCTTTCTTGATCAATGGCATGGCTGTTGTCCTTTCTGGGATGTTTCCGAACTCCTTGCTGCGCCACGGAAAAAACACTCGGCACGGTTACTCGTGCCGCAGGGCGGGAGCGACCCCCAAACACTTTTTGGGCGGCTGAAGGCCGAAAAAGTGGGGTCGCTCCCGCCCGATTTGGTGTTTTTTCCGCGGCGGGTTTTTTCTTGGGGTTTCCGTCGATCCTCCTTGATTCCGGACAGATGCTCCGACCGCAGGGTGCAGAGGCTGGTGAAGACGGGAGTGCAGAATATATTTCTTACGTTCTTCACCGCTGTTCCTCGTCTTCACTGCGCGTCAGGCCGACGGCCTTCAAGAGCTGCGATTCAAACCGAACGGTGTGATGCGCGCCGTTGTTGTGGAACTCCTCGCGGACTTGCGGCTCGGATATTCGTCCCGTTTTCCACCCGCGATACAGGTGTTCAAAGCGCGACGCAGTAAATCGTTGTTTGGCTAGGTTGCGAAAGATGAGATCGGTTTCGGTAAGTGAGCTGTACTGGCGGTTGTCCCAATCCCTACGGATAGCGAAATACCGGAGCAGGTCGTCAGCCGGGTTCGAACCTAGCGGAATGGTCACGAGGGAATCGAAGATTTCCCGGGCCCTGTCGAAGTGCGAATCGGAGCGTGCGAGGTAGAGAAAACGGAATTCGGACAGCTCCCGGAACAGAGGTAGGTACGCTTGGAGGTGCCGAACAAATTCGGTCAGGTTGGCTTCGGCCGGTTGGATGTAGGACAAGGTGACCACAGGAGGGGACGATGCACGATCGACGTACATGGGAAAGCGGTCGACGAAGTAGCGGACCGTAGGTTGGGACTCCGGCTGTCCGTGATAGGTCTTCGATGGGAAATGGTGGGATGGAATGCCGAGGGTCTGCTCGAAATACGCGCGTTTTTCTGGCTCGGTCTCGAGATACCCAAAGTCGAGATGACTGAGGACGAAATCGAGCATGGCGAGGCGTCGCTGGACGTATTCGACTTCGTGCTCGCGCCGGTTGCGGAGGTTTTCGCGCCCGAGATGCCGGTAGAGCTTGCGGGCGAAAACGTGATAGACGACGCCGTGCTTGGGGAAGCATTCGGTCCGAGCGTGTTTGGTGGCCTGGAGTTTGGTCCAGAACAGGGTGGTGCGCTTGCCCCAATGCGCGCCGGTGAACCCCAGAAACTGCCGGGCCAGGAAGTACCCGGAATGCGTCGCTACGAGATAGAGGAAGTGGGCCTCCTGAGGTGTGTATCCGAAGGATTGAAGGGTCTCGATATGGGCCGGGGAAACGGTCATAGGGCAAGAATCCTTGCGGTGAGTTCTTGCTCGTCGAGAATACGGCGGAGGCGCGAAGCGTCTTCCCGATGGCCGTACAGTGAAAAGCCGGCTTTGGCTTTCTCGGCGATACCACGAGGACGGTAGTGTCGGGTGGCCAATTCGAGGTCTACGCGAGCAAGTTCCAGCTCCGCCGTCTGGTACTCGATGCGCATATCGGGCAGGGGGATCTTTCCGTTCACCACAACTAGTGCATGTCGCTCGGCAAGGCGTTCGATTTCCTGCGGATCGCTCTTCCGTGTACCCAGCTTCGCGCGGTCGCGATTCAAGCTGCGTTTCAGTTCGCAATCGAGGACGACGCGAAGCGGCTTGCCGCCGGCCTTTTCGATGCGAGCCGCCTCCGCTTGAAAGAGACGATAGAGCTCGGCGTCGTGTTTGGCTTCCCGCGGCTTAACGATGCCGTGATACAGCCGTTGCTCTTCGGGAATGCGACGCGTGTTTTGTACAAGGCGCTTCCCAGTTTTGGTTAGCGTGAGCACCCGCACGGTCTTTCGCCCGGAGATCGCGAGCGTGCGCTCGGAGACAAGGCCTTGTTCTTTGAGCCGCCGCACATCCCGCTCCATGCGGGCGTTGTCGGACGCGTATGCAAAGCGAGCGAGGTCCGCCGCTGCCACGACGCGAAACGTGCCCAGTTCGGTCATGGTGTGGAGCTGGGACTCGCGAAGCAGGAACGTGCGGTCACCGAGCAGATGAGCGCGCGGGGAATCTTCTCGCTCGGGCTTCAGAGACGGAGGCTGGCGAAGCTCTAGGGAAAGCGTTCCCGGCCCATCCGGGGTTCGCCGCACGGGAGATGGATGCATCTCGTTGGACGATTCACGCTCCTGCCCTATCGGGTTTTCGTCCGGTTGTTGCGGATCGAAGGAGAAGGCGTCGCGCGACATGTCAGTCCTTCTCTTCGCCTTCGGGAGCGATGGGCAGCTCGATCTGCCCGATCTGGAATTGCTGGTCGAGATGAGAAAGTTTCCGCCCGGTATCCTTCAAGAAGAACTTCCGCTGCAGCAGCAGCGTCGCACCAAACACATTGAGGAACAGTACGCCGCCACTGGTCAGAACGGGTGCGCCGTATGCGTGAAAGAGGACGTCCTTGTATGGCGCCATGAACTTCAGCTGGTCCATCAGCCAGAACCCATACGCCAACAGAAGAGCGAAGGTGAGGAGGAGCGCGTTGGCGATCATCTTTGACCTGCTTTCACAAAGAGATCCGCTTGGACTTTCGCGATCCCATTTCTCCGCACCGAGCGGGCGGGAGTCCGCAGCAACCGAGGCTCTCCTAACGCGCGCCGTTGGTTTTGCGGGCGAAAGGCGGTGGGATAGGCTGTGGAGAGACGGGGGAAGGTAAACCACGAGGGGGAGAAAGGAGTGGAGTGCGGAGGTTGGGCCGAGGTTGCCAGGCGGACGCCCGCGAGCGCTTGGTTGCCCATCTTCGAGGAGGGTTTCATTTGAACGCCTGGTCCTCGCGGAAGTAGGTGATGGTTAGTCCCAGGGGATTGATGGGGATGAGTTCATTCGCGACGTGGGTTTTGAACACGAAGACAAAGTTGGCGGTGTAGAGGTCGCGCTTGAGTTCGCTGTGATCGGAAGGCGAGTAGTACACCAAATAGAAGTCGACGCGCGCACGGTACGGAGGGTTTTGCATCTCGTCGAGCGCGACCTTCTTGACGTCGACATCGATCTCGGGTGCGGCGGAATTGGTGAGGAATTTGCGAAGAATATCGTCCTTCCGATAGGCATCGAGAATCCCGTCAGCCAGCTTGCCGTCCAGGAAATACAAGGCCTTCGAGAAATCGTTCTGAATGGTGTAGCGGTTCCGCCGGTAGTAGAGCGTCGAGAACTGCGACAGGAAATACTTCGCTTCGGCATCCTGCGGCTTGTATTCGAGATTGTGGTAGTTGATGGCCTCAGCCCGGCCCACGTCATCGATGCGAATAACCAGGGGCCGAAAATTCTGAAAGGTGCGAAGGGTGCGCAGGTCAACTAGCGCGAGGCCTACGGCCACCAGCGACACCAGTACCAGCGCGATCTTCAGGTAGGTATTGGTCACCATGGGGTCGCCATACTGTTCGAGGTACAGTCGCTTGGCGTCCTGAAAGCTGCGATCGTCGCTCATGGCACGAGGCTTCCCAGCAGGCCGGCGGAGGACCCACCCGCTGTACCGCTGAAGATGTGGTTCGTCAGAGCCGGAACCTTCAGGAGTGCATAGATCGAAGCCAGGAAGGTGATGAACAGTACCGGGAACTCTTCGATGAGCTGCACGGTGGAGATGGCCCCGACCGGCTGGAGGCCAAGGATCCCCAGAATCAGGTTGCCGATGACGAAGACCACCGCCGCCGCGATGACTTGGTAGAACGCGTACTGCACGAAACAGCGAAGCCATCCCCAGAACAACCATTCGAGTTTGGGCACGATGAAAAACGGAATGAAGACCGGACCGAGCAACACGCAGACGGCGGTAGCGATGAAACCATAGGCGATGACTACGATGGCCACGGCCTGCGCCGCCGCAAGCAAAATGATCACCACCGCGTAGAACAATGTTCCGAGCAGGTCGGTCACGCCGGGCGCGTCCATGCGCGCCTCGAAGTCGTTCACGTGTTCGATGACCGTTTGCAGCTCCGCCTGATTGATCTTGTTGGCGAGAAATTGGGATTCATTCGTGACTAGGTTGTGGAAGCTCGTGCCCATGCCCGGAATGGGAGCGCTGTAGTAGTTGACCATGGCGAAGCCGAAACT
Source organism: uncultured Acidobacteriota bacterium (assembly GCA_963735525.1). Taxonomy (GTDB): domain Bacteria; phylum Acidobacteriota; class Terriglobia; order Acidiferrales; family UBA7541; genus Acidiferrum. The sequence continues at coordinate 13,476 of CAVTLQ010000015.1, forward strand.
GACGGTGAGGAGAAGGCTGGCGAAATTGTCGAACTGGAACGGATGTTTGCCGCCCGCGGCGGCCAGCGCGGATTTTACGCCGTACCAGACCACCAGGATGGTCGCGAAGGTGCGGAACAGGTTTTGTCCCATGGCGTCAAAGAAGCCGAGATTCTCGGTCAGCAGATTGCCGATGGCTTGGAAGATAAACTGAAGATAGTCGGTGACCATGAGAACTCGGGCTCCTTCGACCCGGGATTTTCCGGGGGACTTACGGCATTCGGAAGTTCTGGAGAGAATCGGTCATCGTGGCGGTGACCTGCGCGAGATTGCCGGCAAGGGTGGCACGGCGGGCAATGTCGGCATAGATGGCATTGGCCGTGGCCTCGCGCTGCTGTTTGGCGGCTACGGTTTGCAATTCCAGCAGCGAGGCTAAGAGTTTGTTCGTGTCCTGTACCGATCGCAGGTTGAGAACATCCGCGTTGTTGATCTTGTTCAGGACCGAGACTTCGGTATTGAGGTCGGGGTCTTCGGATAGAGAGTCCTGTTCGAGGTTGCCGATCTGCGCCTCGATATTGGCGGCGTTGTTGCGAATGGCCCCCAGGGTGGCCATGGCCGTCACATTTGCACCATCGGAGAGTTCGACCGAGGCGTACTGCGACTCGACCCGTGTGAGTTCGTCCGGGGTCATGGCCGCCAGAGTCCCTGCATCGTAAGGGACAAGCGGCGTGGTGGCCTGCTGATATCCGGCGTTCACGACGGGCACTTGGCCCGAGTTGATGCCGTTCACCCAACCGCCGGTGTTTCCGTACGTATCCTGGGCCACTCCGTTCCGCCAGATGGAAAACAAGGCTTGGTAGCGCGCCGGCATGTTCTGGATGTTCTTGGCCATTTGCAGTGCGAGGGCGAGACTGTTGGTGAGCTGAAGCAGCTGTTGCTGCAGCTCAAGATAGCGAAGCAGCGCGTTCGCGTAATTGGTGGGGTCGTACACCACCAGGCCGCCCAACTGCGCCGAGGCCGTTCCTACGCAAAGAGTCGCGAAGACGGCGGCGATGAGAAACGTTCGTTTCATAGCGAGGTTCCTTTCGTGCCTTCAGAGATCGGAAGGCAGGTTGTGATTGGAAGAGTCGGGAAGTGCCAAATCGCCGGACAGATAAATCTTGACGCGATGTCCTTCGCGGATAGTGATCGTGGGAAGCAGGTTCAGGAAACGGTCGAGGATCTGCTCGGAGGACTGCGCGAGGCTTTGTCCGAATCCTTCGCGCAGGCGGTCGGGGCCCGACTGGGTGAGCACGCCTCCCGTCCCCGCCTCACCGGCCGCCCCGATGATGCCCAGGGCGAGCGAGGCGCCAAAGATGCGCACGTAGTGGTTGTTCACCTGATCGCGCAAGCCCGCGTCGCCGATCTGATTGAGGCCCTTGAACTGGTCGAGGCTGACGGAGTAACCGTCGGGCATGAGCAAACGATGAAAGGCCACGGCCAGCCGTGCTTGACCGAACGCTTCCACCCTGCGGGTCTCGCCGAGGACTTTGCTGCCGGCGGGAATCAAAACGCGCTGGCGGTCATGCGAATAGACGTCGTTGGTCAGCAGACATTCGACGGGGCCCGTCATCGCTCCATCGAGACGATTGACGAGAACGGACTCGAGGACGGTTCCCTCAAACAGGACGAAGGTCTTCCCCGACGCTGCGGTTGCGACGGGCGCGGCCGGAGTATCTGTGGGTTCCTTCGCTTCGTGACTGGCATCCGCGGACTGCGGAGAGGTGCCCGTCTGCGCGGAGGGGACCACAGGAGCTTGGGAGCCAGGCGGGAGTGACGCCGGCTGCATCTGCTTGAGAAGCTCCAGCATCAGCGAGTTGTCGGACGGTGTCCCCGGGGCCGATGCGGTCCTCGATTCCGGAGCCGTGGAGGTTGGCTCCGAAGAGCCGCTGGTCGATGGATTCTTACGGTAGGTCACGGCGACGTTGGAGGCGAACAACGACAGGTACTCGCGCTTCTTGCGCTCTGCCTGGATGACATCCTCGGCGCGCTCTCCACCTCCCGCGGACGCATTCGAGCCGCTCGTTGGAGAATTCGCCGCCGGGTTGCCGCCGTAGCGGCTTTGGGCGAGGGCGCTTTGCGCGACGGCTTGTTCGCGTTGCAGCTGCTGGATGCGGCCTTGCAAATCGGTGATTTTGGCCTCGTTCACTTCGGCAGGAGCCGGGGTTTGCCCAAACGCGGTGCTGGCCTTGGAAACCGGCGTAGTCCGCTTGCCGCCGGTGAGCCACATAATCAGGAGCATCAACACGGCGAGCCCGACGATGAGCCAGGACTGGACATTTTTCGGGAGCAGGCCGGCGGGCTGAGGAGCCTTGTCAAGTATCGGTTCGTTCATGGCGGTTTCGCTCAGCTCCCGCCGGTGCGCCGCGTGAATGCGAGCTTCTTGCTGCCGATAGCTAGATATCCGTTATCGAGGATCTTGGGGACGATGTACACACCGTTCTCCAGTTGAAACGGAATCAGATTGGGCTTGCCGTCTTTCACCTCGTAGAGCGCCGGCTTTTCGCGCGCCGCACAGCGAATGAAGGTGAACGCGTCGTCGTGATAAACGAGAGAAACCAGAAACGGCTCGCGCGCGCCCCGGGATTCGACGGTGTAATCGAACTGGAGTTTGCTCGCGTATTCGGAACGGAATCGATTCTCTTGTTCGGCGATTTGCGCCCGCGCCCCGCGAATCTGCTCGGCGGTTTGCGCTCGCAGGGTTTCCAGCTCTTTTTTGTAGGCTTCTGCGTCGGCGGCGCGCACATACCCTTGCAGCGTGGCGGTGCCAGAGGCTTCTTTGGGCTCGATGAAGAGTTTGAGGTCGGGTTCGACACCGGACTGATTGCTGATTTCCGTGAGCACGAAGGAATAGACATGGCCGGTGGCGGTGATGAGATTGAGATTGCTGCGAATGCCTGCCTTGGCCGGATGCACGTAACAGAGGTTGTGCGCGCCATTGATGATCCAGAATTCCTTGTCTCCGGTGGTGAAATCGAGAATTTCCTCGCTGTCGGGAAGAACGATGAGCGTCGAAAAGCGGAGTTTGGCCCGCACGGCGACGACGTCTTCCCGGGCGTACTTCACGACGCGCGCGCCCTCGCCGGCCGGGCGCGCGGAAACGCGCTGGGCGCTGGCAATCCATAGAACACCGAGCAACACAACACCAAGAAGGCGCTTGCGACGAATGGGGTCAATTTGCGTTTCCATGTTTTCACTCCTCAGGGAAAGTCTTGTGAAGTAAAGAAACGAGCGGTACACCTCGAACAGCCTCTGCCAACGCGAAGGCGGCTCCCGGAATCACAGTCGCGCTCCCGCCAACACCTCCAGACCCTTGGCAAAGCCAAAGGCCTCGAAGGCTTCCCGGCGTTTCCGGTTGTCGTAGGGATCGTTGGTATAGAGCCAATAGCTCTTCGGGTCCACGGCGAGATTGGCGACTTTGGCCAGCTCCGGGGTCTTGATCAGGAACTGCTGCTTGGGAATGAGCCCGGCGATTAAGGCGGTCTCGGTTTCGTTCAGATGAAACTGCTTGCGATACAGCTCGCGGTCCATGTCTGGGTTGGCCAGGAAGATTTTGGTGGCGGCGGTTTCCAGGATGACATCGAGTAGTTCGGAACGGCGCAGTTCGTCGAGCGATTGTGTGGACAGGATCATGGCGGCGTTGTGCTTGCGCCAGGTCTTGAGGGCCTGCACGATGTAACGCTGGATGGCAGGATTTTTGAGGAACACCCAGGCTTCGTCGATGAAGAAGGCTTTGAAGGACGTAGAACGAGTGCGGTCCTGGATCACGGCATTGGCGCGGTGGAGGATATAGAACAGCAGCGGCTCGACAAGGTCCGGGTACTGACTCATCTTCTGGAAGTCGAAACACTGGAAGCGGGAAAACGAAACGGTGTCTTCCTGGTTGTCAAACAAGAATCCGAACTGGCCTCCGCGGATCCACTTGGCGAGGCGGGCCGAAAGCGCCTGCGGGAGGATGTTCGCCAGGACACCTAGCCTCCGCAGTTCCGGTTCGACGGCATACAGGCTCTCGATCTGTTCGTAGAGCTCGCGATCGGCGATGGGGTCGAGTTCGGACCCGCCTTTTCCCTGCAGCAGGACCTTCACAAACAAGGCCAAGAAGTCGAGGTTCTCCTTGGTCGGCGGCAGGGAGAACGGGTTGATGGAGAAGCCCTCGGATTCCAGGCCCACCGCGACGTACGACCCGGCGAAAAGCTGCGTGAGGCTTTCAAAGCTGCCGCCGAGATCGAAAATGAAGGTGTACGGGTCGTACTTCTGCAAGTTTGTGATCAGGAAGTTCAGCAAGAAGGACTTTCCGGCGCCCGTGCGGCCGAGAATCATGGTGTGGGCCACGTCCTGGTAGTGGAGGTTGAGAAAGTACGGGGTGTGATGGCTGGTTTCGAGGACCGCCAGATATTCCTGCCGCAGGTGCGCGTTACGCACTTCGCCGCACGATAGGGTGAACAGAAACGAATAGTCGGCGTAGTTGGTATTGAGAAGATAGAGCGAACGCAGGTTCCAGGTATGGTTGCCCGGAACGGCAGCAAGAAAGGCGTTCAAGAGGTTGTAGCGCTCTTCATACAGCTCGGCGTCATGAAGACTGAAGACTTTGTAGAACTCGGCCGCGGCACGCTGCACGGCGGTGGGATCCAGGTCGTAGATGACGATGGTGAGCGAAAACTGTCCAAAGTAGTTGCCGTGCAGCTCGATTTCCTTGATGCCTTCGGCGAGTTCGCGAACCTGGGACTCTTTCCAATCGTCCAGCAGGACGTCGTGCTGGGGTCCCTCGTTCAGATTGACTTGACTGAAGAAGGAGCGTTTGGTGTTGTGAAAGTGGCGGCGCTTGGCCTGGATGGCGCGGCGCGTTTTTCCCGAGTCTTCCTTCTTCCACTCGGTGACCACGTAGAAGTTGGCCTGCACCTCCAGGAGCTGCTTGAAAATGAGCGGGAAGCTCTGCGCGGACGGTTCTTTCAGCGTCAGCACTTTCACGAAATAGTCGTCCACTCGAAGGTGCGTGCGATGGCATTCCAGATGGGACGCTCCGACAAAATAATCAAGGAAGGTGTCGTGCCGGAGCCGCGCGCATTCGATCTTTTGCGGAGCAAAGTTGAGAATTTGCGCGAGGACACGGAATGCATCCTGTTTGTCCAAGAGCTGGACGGGAAGGAAATCGGCCACCTGCAGCAGAAAGCTTCCTACCTTTTGCAGAAGGGTCGAGCGCGCCCGGGTCAGCTCGCGATCCAGAAGGTCGACCCGGGCTTCGGTCGAGAACCATGCGCGCACTTCTTCCAACGCCAAGGCCGGTTGCTTCGGTATCCCGAGAAGTTTGGTGCCGAGAGACCGGACACTTTTTGAGATCTCGAAAAGAATCACGTAGTAGATCGACAGAGAAAACAACTGGCTGGACTTGCTCTGGAGATAGGCCATGCGGTTGGAAATGGCGGCGTCCACGACGGGGCTGCCGTAGAGCGCATGTGGAATCTTGGGATCGTTGCGCTTGAACAAGTACTGATAGATTCGGTAGCTCTCGTCGAACAATCGCAGTGCCGATTCCAGTCGCTTTGTCAGTGCATCGACGGAAGCGCCGTCCAAACATTCGTAATCCACGCCGCGGACCTCAAGGATCACGCCAAGATCTCCCGACTTGGTGAGAAAGACCTGGTCATCCAGGAAGCCATACAAGTTCAGCTGGGCATTTAGCGCGCCGGCCTCTTCGTAGTTCTTGACGATGCGTTTGAGCCTAAGCATGGGTATCCCTGCGAACGGTGACGGGAGCAAATTTCATTGGGTCGTACTGGGTGCGGAGCCGAGCCGAGACCAGCAGCAATCGCAGAATTTGGGGATCGGTGCGCGTCGCCCAGTGCGCCAAGCCATACAGGAGGAGGAACATCAGTAGCCCGGCGCGCAGGCTCCCCAAGAGGTTAAAGGTGCCGGCCCCGACACACATGGCGAAGAAGAAAAGTTTCCGCTCCGCCCCAAGGATGGTGAGCGGTCGGGACACCGAGCGATGCACGAGATGGGTTCGCCTAGGGTTGGTCACAAGAGCTCCTTTGCTGCCGCTTCGGCACTCACGGGAAAAGCCAAGCCAGGAAGTTGACAGCGGCGATAGCCATGCCGACGCCGAACAGCACGCCGGCGAGGACGCGCTTTGACCCGCCCTCGCCGAATGCGAAGGTCAAACCGGAGACGACGATGGCGACCAGTGAAAGGCCGCGGGCGATTGTGGTCGTGAAGGCTTGCTGCAAAACGTTCGCCGCGTTCTCCCACGGAGAGTTGCCTTGCGCGAAAGCGGGAGCCGCGAGCAACAAGGCTAAGGACGAACAGAGGATGACCCGAAAGGCGCGGAACCGATGAGTGATGCCCTTCCTGCATATTTTCATTTCGAACCTCGGAGAGAGGGTTACAGCGCACGTTGCTGTGCGAGGGAAGTCCAGACGTTCGCCCAGCTGCGCATAGCGGCCGGAACGCACTGGTCCAAAGACACGCTGGGCTTACTCCGCACAACTTCGCCCGTTGCGTCTGACACCGCTCGGCAGCGGGAGGCGGAACTTGCGTGTGAACTTCCCTCTATCTACCTATTCAGCGTTGGAAGAGAAAAATGTGTCGCGGGACAATGAAACTATCTTGGGGTAACCACGAGAAAGGTGAGGCGTGTCCTTACCTCGGGACACGGTCGGTTCGATTCGTCCTGCGATTTGGTCTGTTTAGCAGAAGTTCAAGGAGTGAACTTGGGATGATTCGCCGCAATCCAGCGCTCGACCAACTGGAAGAAATCCTTGGCTGTCGCGACGATCTCCTCGGCCTCGGTACGCGTCGCGACCGCAGCATGGTCATAGTCGATCACATTGCGTTTGCGCCGGCAGGTTTCGAAGAAATCAAGGGCGCGGGCGGCGGACGGTCCAAGCGCCAAGCGCGCAGCCTCCAACGTCAGGCGGTGATGCCCCTGGGTGCTGGCAAGCCGATAGCCGGCGCAGGCGATGGCCATTTTCGCCGTCTGCAACGCGGCATTGTATGCGGTGGCGAACCGGCGGTCATCGGACAATTCCTGGATGGCAGAATCTTCCAGGTCGCGAACGATGACGGTCCGCAGTTCGTCCAGCTCCTGCTTACTTGTCTTGTGGGCGTGGACTTTGCCTGCTGCCTGCAGCTTTTTCCAACTCATTCGGGGAACCTACAATCGTGATGAGCTTACCTTTGAGTACGGAATTGAGAAAGTGATCCCGGCCGCCGCGCCGCTTGGCGAGAAATTCGGCTTCGGAATACCGGGTCACATTTACTTCCCGCTCGAACTGTTGTTCGACCCGCCGCAGGGCGGGAAGAAGTTCGGTCATTCCCACCGGACCAACGACCAGCAGATCGATGTCGCTTTGGGTCTGCTCCTCGCCTCGCGCCATCGAACCATAGAGGGCCGCCCATTTGATCTTGCTGCCAAATCGCGCGAGTTCGGAATTGAGAAGAGGAACGATACCGGCGGTTTTCGAGAACAAGGCGCGAAGCTCCTGGAATACCGGAGAAGCGGTTTGGGCCCGATAGTAGGTGCGCCGGCCGTCTTGCGTGCGCTCCAAAATACCGCTCTTAGCAAGGGTTTCGAGTTCCCGTTGGAGGCTCGACGGCGAGGTCTCCAGATGCGCAGCCAACTCGGACAAGTACCACGCCTTGTCCGGGGCGAGCAGCGTCGCTGCGAGAATCTCCTGGCGGACCCCTGGGAACAGCGCATCGAGGATAGGTGCCTTACGCATTCTGCGTATATATTTACGCAAATGACGTAAGGTGTCAATTGGGAGAACGGGAATGGTTCACAGGTGTCTCCCAGGCCGTCCGCATCCCAAGGCGCCGCGACAGGGTCAGTTAAGTGCACGGGGTTGCTGGGCGAACCGGCGCAGCTTGGCAAGCAGACGCTTGAGCCTTTGCCGGATCGCATTGGAAACATTTCCGTTGGTGCATTCGAAATGCTCGCCATTGGTTCCCTCCAGTTTGAACTGAATCAGAAGATCCAACTCGGCTTCGGTCAGATCCCCTCGGGTCACACGGCGATGCAGAAAGTGGCGCAGCTGCGCGTACCGTTCGAAAGGCTCAACCAGCGCAAATCGGAGGAGTCTGTCGACGTCGCGGTCGAGCAGCGCGTCGTTTGTCCCTTCGCGCCCGGCCCACACGAAGAGCTGACGTTTGACGGCGCGTGAAATCGCGAAGGCGAAATGGCTTCGTCGGGCTTGCATTTCCTCCGATCGCAGGGTCTGCAGCAGGAAGGTGAGCGCCTGCTGGGTGATGTCTTCCTCCGCCAAGGCAGGCTGATACCGCAGGACGCGGCGGACGGTGCGATGGAGCATAGGGACAAAGGCGAGAACGAGCAGACTCTCGGTGAATGCAGGCCGGGCGGCAAGCATCTTGAATAATTCGCGCAGAAGTTCATCGGAGCGTGCATCCGCAGGCGAAGCCCGCAGGAGCAAGAGAAGATCGGTAATGGACAAGTACGGGAGGCGTTGGTTGGATTCGGCCAGATCAGCCAGTGTGCCGCCTTCCGCGACGGCGACGCTTTCCAGCAAGCGAATCTCGATATGGCAGAGGGTGCAATCACAAGCAGTACCCTGGGGCATGGCCATACTCCCCTCGCGCCCAGCGACAAGCCAAGCGGATACGGAGAGCGGGGACAGGCTCTCAAAGGATTTCGCGCATCCAACGAACGCTCAGCGGTTTCGGGGAAGAACCGGTGTTGGATCGTCGCTGACCATTAAGGGCCAGCAGAGGAGGCGTATGCTCTGCAATTCAGCGAATGAGCGATCGGATTTGTTTTTCCTGGCTGGAACGCAGGACAAACGAAAAAAGGGCCCTCCGGCAAGAGCCGGAGGGCCCTTTGAAGTGAAGCGTTAGAACGGCGCTTGGTCACTCGTGCCGGACGACAGCGCGGCAGCGTCCGAACCGGATGAGGATGTTTCCGGTTCGGGCTCGCCGCGGTCGAGCTTGCGCACAACGTCGGCGCGGATCGACCACGAAGTGATCTTCGGGGTCTTGGCCTTCTTGCCTTTGCCGTTCGCCTGCTCGTAGGTCGAGCTGATGAGGCTGCCTTCGACGAGCACCTGAGTGCCTTTCTTGACGTTAGTGAGAACAGCCTCAGCCAGCCGAGGGCGAAAAATCGCGACGCGATGCCACTCGACTTTCGAGACCCATTCGTCTTCTGCGTTTTTCCAGGAGCGTTGTGTAGCGACGGAAAGAACGGTGAACTTTGAACCGCTGTTCCGCGCTTGACGTTGCTCAGGATCGGCTCCAACAAATCCGACGATCGTTACTGAGTTCATTATGTGGAATAGGCCTGGTTCCCCCGCCACACGTATCGTGGATTCGGCCCCGGAGGGGCCGAATCCACCATGGAGGAACCAATGGCCCTGGAGTTTTCTATCTGTGAAGTGCGCTGGGAGCGATATCGAAGGGTTGCAGAGAATCCGCACGCAAGAGAATGGCTGAAGTTTCAGGCCGCACGAGGTCTGGCAGCGAACACCATCGAAGCCTACGGACGAGACCTAGACTGCTACCTAGGTTTTCTGGAGACCGAGAATATCCCGTTTCACTCGGTCATTCGTCCGACGATCGGAGCCTACATTCGGAGCATCACTCAGCTCGAGGTTCCGAGGGTTTCGAGAAAGGGTATGGAGGCAAGAAGCACTCTCGCGAACGCCACTCTGCAACAACATCTGACCGTGGTTCGACTCTTTCATGACTTCCTAGTCGAAGAACGAGTCTGTACGAGAAACCCTCTGCGCCCGCTTATAGGCGGGCGGGGCCTAATTCAACGGCATCACCGGCTTCCGTGGATTCCAAGCGAGGAAGAGTGGCAGAACATTCTTCAGGTCTGTAAGCAGGAGCCGCTGCGAAATCGAGTGATGCTGGCGATGTCCTACGATGCAGCTCTCCGCCGCGAGGAGATCTGCTCGCTTGAAGTGGCCGACATCGATCCCGCACATCGCCTGCTGCGAATTCGGCTGGAGGTCACGAAGAACCGACGCGAAAGAGTGGTCCCATACTCGCTGGCAACGAGCGAGCTGTTCAGCAGGTATCTCCAAATGCGCCGCGAACTGAGCCGAGAACGCGGTCCGCTGTTCCTATCAGAGTCTTGTCGAAATTACGGAAAGCCAATCTCCATCTGGACCTGGTCCAAGACAATCGCTCGCGTGGCCAAGCTGTGCAATCTCCCCCGCTTCACTCCGCACACACTGCGTCATCTGTGTCTGACCGATCTGGCGAGGGCGAACTGGGACATTCACGAAATAGCGACGTTTGCTGGTCACCGTAGTCTACAGACGACCACGCTCTACATTCATCTGAGCGGTCGCGACTTGGCGAATAAGCTCGCTCGGGGGATGGCGGAGATACACGAGCGGCGCGTGGCAACGATGAGCGAGGTGCTGGCATGACTGAGAAGTGTGCATCACCGCGGTGGGCCTGGCCCATTACGCTCGACAGCTACGACAGAAATCCCGAACTCAGCGCAGAGGAAACGGAAAAGCTGCGCGCCAACGCGCCGAGCTTGGCAGATGGTGTTCCTCCTTCGCTAGTGATCGAGAAGTGCCGTTTTCCACGTCTCATGAAGCCTCTTGAGGATGTCTCGACTCACATTGAACTTCACATAAAATACTGGCCGAACCTGAAGGCCCTGATGGTGCGTGACATGGCGGCACGGGGTAAGAGCTTCTGGAGCTGGACGGAACAGGAGTGGATCGAGAGCATCAAGAAGGGTGGGCATGAAAAACCCTCGGTCGCCGCTGTCGCTTATGTCCTGTGCGGGTTCGACTCACTGCACGAACTGGGACGGTACAACTTTCTGTTCTATGGGCTGGCGATCCGTGTCTTCGGCCGTGCGCGCATCCGGCAGCTGTTCGGTGAACTCCAGGAAATGCTTACGGAGTGGGGCTATCGCGACCGAACGGCGAAAATCTATATTCCCCGTGCGATGTGCGAAGTGCTGATTACGAATCGTAGCCCATGTCTCGAAGACCTGACGTTCGAGGTGCTGCAGAAAGTCATGCAGCGGCGAGGCAGAAAAAATAACACCCTATATCTTTCGGCAGTCTCGAAGGTGCTGGCGCATCGAAAGATCATCTCCGCTCCGGTGATGCGTGTGGAGCGCCCACGGCATCCAAATCCCCATCTACTGGAAGGAGTGCCGGAGAAGTGGGTCCGGGCGGCGAACTACTGGCGAGAAAATGCCCGATATAGCGCGCGTGTCCGCCAAGCGACCTACTACTTTCTGCTCACGGTGGGGCGCTGGCTGACAGCAAAACACCCAACGATTACGACGCCGGAGCAATGGGACCGCAATTTGGCGGTCGAGTGCCTGACGATGATCACGAACATGCGCTGTGGCGACTTTAGAGCGCAGTGGGTCGGGCGTAAACCACGCAACTACGGGAAGCCGCTGACGCCGAACGGGAAAATGCTCAACTACACGGCTCTTCGAGTGTTCTTCGCGGACCTGCAAGAATGGGGTGTTATCCCTCCGCGCTTTGATCCGTACCGCAGTCTTACGCCGCCGCGTTCCGTGAAGGCCTTAGTCGCTACGACACCGCGAGTCATCGCTGACGACGTGTGGGCAAAGCTTCTGTGGGCGGGGTTGAACGTCACGCCAGAAGACTTTGCGAGTTGGCGAAACCCGAGTGGGAGGATACACACTTACTACCCGATCGAAATGATTCGAGCGGTGACGCTGGTGTGGCTGTTCGCCGGCATCCGCGGTGACGAAATTCGGCGCCTGCGTGTTGGCTGCGTACGCTGGCAGCCAGACAATGAATCGTCGGTATGCTTTCTGGATGTTCCGGTGAACAAGACAGGGACGGCATTCACGAAGCCGGTGGACGGCGTCGTCGGTCAGGCGATCAACGCTTGGGAAAGAGTTCGACCCGCGCAAGCAAAGCTCTGCTGATCAGAAGACGGGCGAGATGGTTGACTTCCTGTTCCTGCACCGCATGAGGCCTCTCGGAGAGTTCTTTCTGAATCACGGCCTAATCCCTAGGTTGTGCCGCAAGGCCGGCGTACCGCAGAACGATCTGCGCGGAAAAATTACGAGTCACCGAGCACGGTCGACTATCGCTACGCAGTTGTTCAACGCGAAGGAGCCGATGAGTCTGTTCGAGCTGCAAGAGTGGCTCGGGCACAGGATGCCCTCCTCCACACAACGGTACGCAAAGATCACACCAACGAAGCTGATGAAGTCGTATTCGGACGCAGGTTACTTCGGACGGAATCTCCGTGCGATCGAAGTGCTCATCGATCAGGAAAAGGTACGAAACGGAGTCGGTGCTGCGGATGCGTGGAAGTTTTACGATCTCGGTCACGGCTACTGCACTTATGACTTCTTCGATCAATGTCCGCACCGTATGGCATGTGCGAAATGCTCTTTTTATGTGCCAAAGGGTTCGACGATGGCGGCTCTTCTTGAAGGCAAGAACAACTTGCTGCGCATGCGCCAAGAAATCCCACTGAGCGATGCGGAGCTAGCAGCGCTTGACGATGGTGTATCTGCGCCTGAATCGTTGCTCAGCCGTCTCGCCGATGTTCCGACACCTGCCGGCCCAACGCCTCTTCAGCTACGGGACACAGCGCTGGTCCAAATCGAAGGGGCGGACTGATGGTTAACACAAGGAATGGAAAAGGCCCTCCGACATCGTCGGAGGGCCTTCGTGTAGAAGACATCAGACCGCAGCTTCGTTGGACTCCGGCGCTTGCGCGGGAGCAGGCGCGTTGGGCTCTGGTTCACCGCGATCGAGCCTGCGCACGACATCGGCGCGGACGGACCACGACGTAATCTTCGAGGTCTTCGACTTCTTGCCTTTGCCGTTCGGTTGTTCGTAGGTCGAGCTGACGAGAGAACCTTCGACGAGTACGTGAGAGCCCTTCTTGATAGTCGTAGCGACACGCTCTGCCAAAAGTGGCCGGAACACAACGACCCGATGCCACTCGGTTTTCGAGCTCCATTCGTCATCTGCGTTCTTCCAAGAGCGCTGTGTGGCGATCGACAGCACGGTGAATTTCGATCCGTTGCCTTTCGCTTGACGTTGCTCCGGGTCAGAACCAACGAACCCGACGAGAGTTATAGAGTTGAGGTAAGACATAGCTGAATTTTCTCCTTTTTCTTGCCCCATTTTCTTGGGGCACCCAGAAGCGAGTGGCTTCTGCTTCCAAAGCGAGTGGCTGCTTTATGGGAGGGAACCCAATGGGGTAAGGGCGGAACCGGGAAAGCAGAAGACGCGAAGCTGCAGGACGCAGGAATTAGCCCGAAGCAGTGCCCGAGAAATGAGTGGCAGAAAAAGGGCGGCCTGCGGGGAAGATCGGTACGGTATCGGCCGAGACATGTGAGCAGGTAAAGCGGAACAGAAAAAAACAGTCGCGTCACGATCGCCACAGCTCCCACAATGGCGCTCGATTCGAGTGGCTCCTGCGACGGTGAGCGCCGGATGGCTGTGAGAAATGCGCTCGGCGATTGTGGCTAGAGTGCGTGACCCCAACCCGATGGAAGTTGCCGATGATTTAGGGCACCGTTTTTGGCGATTACTTCCGTATGGCCGACCATCCATCAAGGAACGACGAAAAGTCGCTGTCTTGAGTGGAATAGAGATGTTTCGGCAGTTATTGGGTAACGAGTGCGCTCTGCTTTCGTTTTTCCAGTGTGAGTGCCAGCAAAATTCCCCCGATGACGCCGAACAGGACAACATCCGTAAAATCCCGATGAACGCCGTGCTTCCATGCTTCCACAGTTTGGATGGTCATTACCGAAGCATGGGCCAAGCTCTGGCACGCGGCGAAGGTAATCAGCGAGCGGTGCAACGAGGGCTTTCTGGCAGCCAGCAGCAGAAAGGGGCCGAGCGCGATAAACCAACTAAGAAACATCGGCTCGCATGCGTCTTTCATTTCCAGAAGCCACTTGGAGTGCGCTAGGTCGGTGTAGAGCGGATAAATCATGGCGACATAAACGAGGCCCACGAGTCCCAAGGCGACTTGCAGCATGCGTTCGCGTTTCACGATGACCTCCTCTTACGAAAGCTACTCCCGCGCCGGAGCTGATGAGCCGGATGTCGGGATAACCCACATTTGAAGCACATTCTTCGTATATCTCTCCCTGCTCGCGCCGTCAATCGCGGACCAGTCCTATTTGGGGCGAATCACGGGCAACCCTTCCATAATCCGATAAGGGAAGGGTTGCCGACCATTCGAGAGTCGGCCGGATCGGCCAATACTAGCGCGTTTGTTTGGGGCCCTATCTGGGTGCACCCTGCGTTTTCACCTGTTGCAAGAGACCATCCAGAGCCTGCCGATTGAAATAGCGGCCTTGCAGGAAAACTCCGCTGATTTTTTGCGTGTTCCGAATATCTTCCAGCGGATTGGCGTCGAGCAGGACCAGATCCGCGACCTTGCCCGGCTCGACGGACCCAAACGAGTTCTCTAGGCCAAGGAATTGTGCTGAATCCAACGTGGCAGTCCGCAACGCCTCCGCCGGTGTGAACCCCGCTTTGACCAGCAGGACAAGCTCATCGTGCAAACTGAAACCAGGGACCACGAGCCAGGGCGCATCACTTCCCGCAAGAATCCTTACTCCGGCCCGATGCATGCGGCCAACTACGTCCAGCATCATCGGAACGATCTTCACCAAGTCTTGTCGGTCTTCGGCACTCAAGGGTTTTAAGATAATAGGAAGACCCCACGATTTTTGCATCGCCTGGGGAACGAAATTCATGCCACGCTGATCCATCAAACCGCCGGAGATAAGCAGCGCGAACGACTGCTCTTCTACCAGAGTCGGCACTTGCCAAGTACCATTTCGCGCAAAGCGGTCGAAAAGTTGTGAAGCTTTTTCGCCGCTGAAAGTGTCCAGTGTGCCGCGTGGAGGCAATCCGAATTCAACGCGACCCCAGACATAATCAGGTGTAGTCTGGGGATCCTTCAGCGCTTCGGCCATAGATCTTCGTAATTCAGGCTCGACACTGGAGCAGCTCTGCCAGATTCCCATCGAATGTTCCAGGCTACGTTGGCCGGCGTCGGATGCCTCGACTGCGGTAATCAGTTCCGGAACGTGACCAACAAATGAGAGACCTTGCCGTTTGGCTTCGTCAGCAATTGCGAAGTACGCGTCGCGGGGGACGGCGGATTGGACTTTGATGAAGTCGGCCCCGGCTTGCTTCAAATAAATCACCGAGCGCCGCGCGGCATCCGCGTTATTGGATGCGAGGCACTGCGCGGAATCCTTGCTGCATCCCCATAATTGGGGGCCCGCAGCAATGATACGGGGACCGGGAAGCGCTCCCGCTGCGATTTCTTTCCGAAGTGCCTTGATAAGGTCGAAATCACCGCCCATATCGCGAACGCCCGTGATGCCGTTGGCGATTAAGAGCGGGACGCTGACCTCCCTGGCCCAATTCGCGGAGTATTCCTGCGCAAGATGATAGTGTGCGTCCCACAGCCCTGGGATCAGAAACTTGCCTGTCGCGTCCACGACTTGCGAATCCCTAGGCACAGCGATCTTTGCGCTTTCATCGATTTCTCTAATATGTCCGTCCAAGATCACGACCGTGCGATCCGGCTGAACCTTTCCTCCCGCCACGTCGATCACAGCGACGTGAGTAAGAACCAGCGGCCCCTGTTTTGCGGCAGAGTTTTGTTGGGCGGTTAGGGAAGACGCCAGAAGGAAGAAAGCCAACGTAAGGACAAAGATTCTTCTCACAGGACCCTCCACAGTTGCATCGCCGATGGGATAACGGGACGCTGCTACCACAAGTCGCATGAGTTTACCGAACAATGCTTCAAGGACGGAAACGCATGATTGTCCGGAGGGCCTTGAATAGAGTCCGATCCACGATTGTAGTCGGATGACGGGCAACCCTCCATAATCCGGTAAGGGAAAGCTTTGCCGAAAACACGGCCATGGACGTGTGGGCCGACAGATCAGGGAGTCAGGCGGTTTACAATCACTCTGCCATCGTGAATTATCAGAACGAGGTCCTGCAGGGCTTCGATGTTCGCCACAGGGTTGCTGTCAACGGCAACGAAATCCGCCGTCATTCCCGGCTTGATTGTGCCGGTTCGTTTCTCGACCCCGAGGCATTCAGCGGAGACGGAGGTTCCTGCTTTGATGGCGTCCATGGGGGGCATGCCGCTTTGAACCAGCTCCGCAATTTCGTCGGCCACGCCGAGACCAAGACCGGTTGCATCGTAGGAGCCGTCGGTTCCAGCAACAATCTTGACCCCCATCTTCCAGGCGCGGGCGGCTGTGTCGCGGGCGCGGGGTTGCATAACGCGGTCACGTTGGTGAAGAACAGGATTGTTTTCCGGTTCATCGTCCATTGTGCTGATGGTGGGCACCAAGTAGGTTCCCCTGGCTTTCATCAAGGCCAGCGTATCGTTGCTCAAGTACGTTCCGTGCTCGATCGAATGCACACCAGCCAAGACTGCTCCGCGTGCGCCTTCATCCCCATGTGCGTGCGCGGCCACGTTCAGGCCAGCTTTACGAGCTTCATCAACGATCGCTGACATTTCTTCATCCGTGAACGTTCGTTTACGCGGGTCCGTGTCCGGCGTGCCCGCGCGCTCCGTGGCCAGAATCTTGATTAGGTCAACATGGTGCTCCGCCAGCGCCCGCACCACAAGCCGCAGATTGTCAGCTCCCCGAAGACCGGAGACGAACCGATTCAGATTCGGAAAATCCAGCAGAAAACCAGGCTCGGCTGTGCCAATATCAGGGCGGATCTGGTACCCCGCCGCAACCACCGCAGGAAGGTCCGTCCAACCGGCGTTATGCAGCTCTCGCATTCCAACGTCAATAAAGTGCTCGACTCCCAATACCCGCACAGTCGTCGATCCGTATTGAAGGGCACGACGCGCTGCCGCAAGATCGAACAAGTGTGCATGAGCATCCACAAATCCAGGCAGGAGCCACCGTCCCTTGATGTCCACAACTTGGGCTCCAGGCGGCGCGGCGGCCGCATTTGTTGCCACGCTTTCAATCCGTCCGCCGCGCACTACGATCGTGGCATCGGGAAGAACCTCGGGCGACACGCCGTCAATCAAATTTGCGTGCACCAGAACAAGAACTGTCTCTTTATTTTGGCTTTGAGCCCGACAAGTAAGACTTGCTGAGGCCGTGAATAGCGTTAAGAGGAGTAGCTGGACAATGTTTTTCCGCATGGTGCGGTGAATGCTAGCTGAGCCGCTTGCCTGTGACAAGGCCATCTGTGAAAGGCATTTGGCTACGCAGTCGGAACCGTGCGGATCTCGCGGACTCCCCGAATCCCAGTTGTTGGAAGTACGAAGCTTGATTGGGAGCGCTTGGTTGCGGGCGTATAACGGGCTACCCGGAAGTTAGCAAGATTACTTCCGAATCGCTAACAACTGGCCAAGAAGCGTCAGAGATCGCAGAACGGTCTTGCAGCTAAAAACTTACGCCGGAGACTATCGTCGCGAATAGAGTCAGCGAGTGATTGGATCACGGCACGCGCTCGACCGAGAAGTTCCTCAGCGGTCGAATCGCTCTTAACGCGCCGGGCCGCTCCAGCCGAAGCCTTTAAGATTTGCCACTCGACCATGGGACACGGATTCCGCGCCAGCATGTCCAACCCAGTTTGATACTCCAGGCGGGCGTCCTCCATCCGTTCTTCCAGCACGGCGATATCGCCCAGGAGCTTGTGGCCCCAGGCTAGGTATTTGCGCGCGCAAGGCGTTCTTGCGGTGTGGAGACACGCCGCGGCGTGCATCGCCGCCATTTTCAAATCTCCTCGTACGATCCAATAACTCGCCATCTCCGCCTGCATGCGGATGGCATAGCGCCAGCGGAACCACACATCCTGATTGAAGAGTTGCTGGGCTTGCTGCAGATTCTCAATTGCGCGCTCAGGCTCGCCGAGTGCAAGATAATCGTGCCCAAGGTTCACGTGGGCGTTCGCGCGCCCCTCGACCATGCCCATCTCCTCGGCAAGTCGAATGTTTTCCGTATCGAGCTGAAGGGCCGTCTCCAAATCCTGCATTTCTCGATAAATCCAACCGATCGTATTGGGGAGTCGCGGAAGCCAGTAGCGTTCCCCGTTCAGTTCGGCGAGCCGTCGAGCTTCTTCGAGCGCGCGCAATGCTTCCGATAAATACCCCTGATTGCCCAGCGCCATCCCTCGAAAGAAGAGGTTTTGAACGATGTGAAAGCTAGCGCCGAGTTCCCGGGCTTTTTCCAACGCCCAGCCCGTCATCCGCTCCGCTTCCGCATAGTCCAGGCGCCAGGTGTGCAGAGCGCCCAAGTAACCGAAGGAATCCACGACGCCGAGCTGTACACCTTTCTCCTGAAACACAGGGAGCGCACGCAGAAAATATTGTTCCGCTGCGTTGAGATCACCGCTGCACACCCGGTCGCACGCAAGCACGGATTCTGCGGAAGCCACGCCGACAATGGACCCGGAGCCGCGTGCGATTTCCAGGGCGCGATTTGCCTCCTCGCGCATCTCCGACATCCGATGCACGTAAAAGAACGCCATGGCGGTGCCGCAGATGGCGGTGACTTGCGCCTCCTTATCCCCCAGTTCTACCGCCGTTTTCTCAGCCAATACAAAATCTTGAATGGCCTCGTCGAATTGCGAGAGCGTTTGGTGCAGCCGCGCCAACTCCAACGACGCCGCCAGTACGCGGGATAGGCGCTCAGCGCCGTGGAGCTTTTCGGCATTCGCGAGCGCCCGGCGCGAAAGAGAGATGGCTTCGTAATTTGCAAAAACGCGGGCGGAGTTTTGCGCGGCCCGCAAGAAGTAATCGGCCGCGTGCGCAAAATCGCGCGCGGCCTCAAAGAGAAATGCAAGCGTGGACGCAATCTCCTCGCTGCGGTCGCCGTAGAAGGCCCGCAAAGCACCGGCCAGCGCCGCGCTGAGCGACGCTCTGCGCGAAGGCGCTAGCGCAGAATACAACGCGTTCTGATAAAGGGCGTGGACAAAAACATAGCGCAGCGTCAGCTGGGAATCGGGAAACTCCTGCTCCCCGATCTTTCGGACGAAAAGATGAATGCGCTCGAGGATTTCCAGCCGTTCCTCGACTTCGGCCGGATCCATCTCGAGCGCTCGCGCCACAACTGCCGAGTCGAATTCCTGCCCTTGAACGCTTGCCGCCGAAAGCAACCATCGCTCGGCATCGCTGAGCTGATCGATTTTTCGCTGAATCATGCTTCGTACGGATTCGGGTAATTCGCGCCGGATATCCGGAACAGACTCGGCCAACGACCAGCGACCCTCCCCGTCTTCGGCGATCACTCCGCGAGTCCGCAGGTAGCGGGTCAGATCGACCATGAAGAGCGGGCTGCCTTCCGTTTTGGCATGGATGAGCGAAACAAATTCCCGCGGGAAGCGGTGCTCCGGGAATTCCTGAGTGAGATAAAGCTCGACATCCGCCGCCGCCAAAAAGGCCACTGCCAGGTCGCGGCAAACACCGCGCTCCTGAAGGACGAGCTTGATCTCTGCAAATGGATGCTTGGCTAGCAACAAGTCCGAAGGGCGATAAGTGGCAACGATCAACATTCGCAATGAGCCGACCTTGCCGCCAATATAAGCAAGCAGGTCTACTGTAGAAACATCGGCCCAATGCAAATCGTCCAGGAAGAATACCAAGGGTCTGACCCGCGAGGCCTCTTGCAAGAACGCGCTCAGCTCGCGCTTCAAGCGTTCCTGCGACGCAGCCTTGGCGTCCTCCATTACCCGAGAAAACGAGGAATCGTTCGCCGCAAGGGGTGCAACCTGGACGTACCAGGTTGGGGCGACGAGTTTCAGCGTGCTGGCCATAGAAACGCTTTCTTCTCCGTGAAGCAGG
Source organism: uncultured Acidobacteriota bacterium (assembly GCA_963735525.1). Classification (GTDB taxonomy): domain Bacteria; phylum Acidobacteriota; class Terriglobia; order Acidiferrales; family UBA7541; genus Acidiferrum. Next base: position 33,279 of record CAVTLQ010000015.1, read on the forward strand.
CTTTCGAGCGCTTCGAGAATCGGCAAATATGCTTCCGTGCCGGCCAAACGCTCGGAACACTTTCCACGCCCGATGCTGCAATGGCGACTACCGGTAACCAGGCCGGCAAGGAAATCCTCGACTAGGGTGGTCTTCCCGATCCCGGGCTCCCCGGCGACGCACATTACCAGGCCGCGTCCGGCCGCGGCGGAGTCGAAGGCGGCGCGAAGCTCCGCAAGCTCGACCTTGCGACCCACAGTGTGGCGCTCCCTGGGCACAATCCTGCGCGTCTCTGGGATGCTGACCTGACTTCCCGAGAATGCACCGAGTTCAGACTCCACTTCCGAGGCGGACGGCCGAAGGCGTGCATCCTTCTCGAGCAACCTTAGGATCAAAGAGTCAAAAACCGCGGGAATTTGCGCGTTCAAGCGCGAAGGGGGAAGCGGTGTTTGCGAAAGAATTGCGTGCAGGATGCCAATCTGCGATTCCGCCTGGAAGGGGTGCCGGCCGGTGCTCAGTTCATAAAGGACAATCCCAAGGGAGAACATGTCCGTGGCGCTCTCCGTTATTTCTCCTCGCGCCTGTTCCGGTGACATGTATCTTGCTGTCCCGAGAACGGTCCCCTCTGCGGTATCGGCTGTCGCAAACGTAGGCGAGGAACCAGTCGGAACAAGCCGAGCCAATCCGAAATCTAGCACCTTCACGTAGCCGTCGTTGCGGACCATGATGTTATCGGGCTTGATATCGCGATGAACGATTCCAGCGGCATGCGCCACGGACAACGCCTTGGCGACTTGCTCCGCGATACGCGCGAGAGCCGCGAGGTCCATGCTCTGACCGGCCAATTCTCGAAGCGTGCTCCCCACGATCAATTCCATGACGATGAACCGGTTTGCGCCGGCCTCGCCGATTTCGTGGATAGTCACAATGTTGGGATGGTTGAGCGCGGATGCGGCCCGAGCCTCGCGAACGAATCGCTCAACGGCCGTGGGGTCTGCCACGATTCGTTCTGGCAGAAACTTCAACGCCACGCGACGGAGGAGCTGGGAATCTTCTGCTTGATAAACCTCACCCATCCCACCGGCGCCGACTTTTTCAATGATGCGATAGTGGCCGAGCGTTTGGCCAATCATAAGTGGTGAGCTCTTGTCGCACATCTTAGGCTGCACCTATAACCAAGTCAACGCGTGGAGGACCCGTGGAGGGCGCAGGCCGATTGCGTCCTTGCGGAAGTTGATGGCGGGCGGATGACGGGCAAACCGGAACTAATCCAACTTGCCCGGTTAGTCGGGTTACCGGAAACTTGCCGTACCAGGACTTCACTTGTCCGGTAACCGCGTTAATCAGGACTTAGGGGGAGGACGGCGATTGCGTTCAAAGACTTTCACAAGCGGAATCTCGTTTGCGCATCTGCGATCACGCCGTTTGACTATCTTCCAGAGCCTTGCGGTTCGTCCGCAGACATCGTAAATCAAGCACAAGCTATTCAGGGCTGCACCGATCAGGTCACTCTTGGCGGGAATGGCTTCACTGATCGGGTGGGAATGAAAGGTTCCGATAGGGTGTTTTCCTTGCTCTCGAATCTCTCGTCGCGCACGCAGGTAGTCTGTCCTTTCGATTCGGAAACTCCCGGCGTTTGAACTCCGGTTGGGCAGGAACCACAGTTCAAGCTGCCCACGCCTAGTTCGGGATAGCATCCCACAAACCTCTTGCTGACCACTTCCTTGTGCTTTTAGGGCCAGCGCACGAAGCCTTCGCAAATCCGAAGTTCCGATGAAATGCGTTTTCTGTCTTTCAACTGAATAAAAGCGGCTTGTCATAGACACAATAAGTGTAAGCACCTGTTGGTTGTTACAGCAACAAGTTGCCTTAGGGACTTCTACTCAATTTGTTCTGAGTGCGAGCACAAGTCCCGGTTAGTCGCGTTACCGGTAAAGTTCGTACCAGGACCCACTTGTACGATTACCGCGTTAACCAGGCATGTAAATTGGGCTGCGCTGCTTGTACGCGGGACAGACCAAACGGGTACCATCAGAAGTGTTCAACGAACTGGTGATCTGAGGGTAGTTCATCATGGGACCGCTTGAAGCCATTCTGGTTTGGATTTTCCTCGCGCAGAACTCGACATCTGACAAGAAGGGCCCAAAATTCACAGACTACCCGGTCGAGGAAATCTATCGCGGGAACCCAGTACCGCCCAACATCATCACCGCGAAATCTCGTAGATATCGAACTATGATTCGAGACGGTGCGAGTGGAAAGGTCCAGTTCACCGGACACTATACGATTGCGGAATGGGGTTGTGGAACCGACTGCATGGAATTCGCAATCGTAGATTCGATTAGCGGAATGGTCTATGACGAATTCTGGATTAGTGGTTTTCCCGCAGACTGGTGGAACGATCATCCCTCGGAGAAGGACGCCGATCGCCTGAAATACGTTCCCGACAGCCGGTTGTTGAAAGTCAAAGGTTGCCCTAGAGACCGCGACTGCGGATTCTACGACTATGAAATGGTTGATGGGCAGGGCCTTAGGCTCGTACGAAAACGACTACTGCCAAAGCGATACCAGTCGTAATGTAGGCGATACATTCACGCATTCCACAAACAGACTTTCCAAGTCCTGATAAGTCGGGTTACCGGTAACTTGGCTGCTAGTACTTGACTTTACCGGTTACCGCGTTAATCAGAACCTAAGCCTACAATCGCCTGTTCCCGCGAACAGGTTACTGCTTTTGACCCGCAGTTGACCGCGATCTAGCGAAGCACGTTTAACAATTCTAGAATGATGGAGAATGAAAATCGTTGGTCGTGCACCGGTTCGACTAGCTGAGCATGCTAAGAACCGCCGATTGGTTTTACTTACGCGCTTGGGAGTAGTCCGACGGGCGGAAAACGGCAAAGGAAATTGCGACCCGACGGGACATTCCCGCACGTAAGAAAACAAAGCTGCGACGTTTTTTCGGGAAACTCGAACTCCGCTATACGCAGACCCGTTGTTATTCGCGCTTAGGAGACTACGTCTCGGTAAATCGCTACATTGTTGTTGCGAAGGATCCATGGAGCGCCGCTGTTGTTTCGTTTAACCCGATTGCTGGAAAGCAGATTGTTCACATCCACTTTGAAGGCGACCACTATTGGATTACCTTAGGCTCCGGTCGCATGCGGGAGTTCTTTAAGCGCATAAGTCCTAAATCGACGAGAACGCCAAAAAAGAAGCGTAGCTCCCGATTAGTCGGCTTACCGGAAAAGTGGCTCATAGTACTCCCGTCTACGGGGAGTCAGCGGACTCATCACTGCCCGGGCTTTTCGTGAATAGGAGTTACGCTCTCTCGAATGACGTCCTTGATCGACTGGGTAACGAGTTCCGGTTCATCGCGCTGAATATAGTGGCCGCTCTTTTTCGCCTCGAGAAGCTGCCCGTATTTCGATCGGCCAGCTAAGTCTTTTTGTAAAACATGAAACACGACTTCCGACTGTTTTGCCATCGGGTCGGAAGCCGCCGATGGCGGCATCTGTCCATGCTCAATAACGACGAGTGGCCCGTTGAAATGCCACTCCAACCGCTCGTTTCCCGGTATGAAACCCTGCGCACGCTGTTCGTTCGCTGGAAATCGGTCGCGAATGCGTTGGGCCCATTCGGGCGAAATCCTTGAGACGCGGGCGAATTGCTCTTCGTGCGCGGAGTCGAGCAACACCAGCCCTGTTACTTCTGTGTGGTAACGCGCGGCATACCTGCGAACATAGATTCCCCCAATCGAGTGTCCGACCATCACGTAGGGCGGGGGAATACGAGCGGCCTGAAGAAGTTGATGGAGGTCACCAACAATTTCATCGGCAGTATGAGCAACGGCGGGCTTGTCGCTTCTTCCCAAGCCCAACCGGTCATAGCTGCAAACGTGTGCGAATTGCTCGACTTGCTTTTGCACGGCACTCCAAACTTCGGAAGAGTCGCCGGTGCCTGCCTCCAAAATGACAGTTGGGCCGGGGTGAGTTTCCTGTGCAGTTCAGGAACATCTTTCGGGCGCCCACTTCAACAAAATGCGCTGTCTGATCATTCTGAGGTGCCTGCTGTGCGGTTGCACTCGTACCCAGTATGAGAGCTACTAAGGATAAGCACACGTGTCGGTCCATATGCAGGTTAGACATCGCTGACTACCCTTTCGCACCCAGTAAATTAGTCCAAGCTGCCTGGTTAGTTGCGTAACCGGACAAGCCAAGTTCTAGGACTCCACTTTTCCGGTTGGCGCGTTAATCAGGAACTGACTAGTGGATTAATCGAGTTTGTGGCCCGTGATGACGGTCAAAAGCCATGCAACAACAGCCCAAACCCCCGGCAACGCTGTGAGAATGGCAGAGAAAATGATTCCCGCCTTGTACAATCGCGTCCGTGGCGTTCCGCGATAGGAAACGGTGTCCACGATCCAGCCAAACGTATAACAGACATTAGCGAGAAAACCGTAGACGAAGGGTCCAATCAGCATCGCAATCGGCTCTTCAAAATCCACACCGGCCTTTACGGCAGCAGAACCGGCAATGAGCACGAGCAGCCAGGTTACCGCGCCGACTATTCCGACGTAGAGGTTAAAGCGAAAGCGACGAGCCTCCCACCAAGCGACTATCTCTTTTCGTGTGATTGAGAAGCCCTGTTCCGATGGCCATTCCAGCAATCGTTCCACGCTTCCCCCGTGAGAGGTAAAAAAGAGCTTCAACGTACCGATCTAGCATAATCTCGCTCTCTTACTTGGCAAACTGTTCTGTAGTTCAGGTGCGTCCGACCGTCAACTCCCGGTAAGTCGGATTACCGGTAAAGTTCGTACCAGGACCCACTTGTACGATTACCGCGTTTACCAGGACTTGGCCTATTAGTTCCGAGTAGCCGACGTCCATGATAAGTCCGTGTCAAGAGGGCAAAAGCTCTCCCGACGCGCTTCGGAGAAGCGCGTGCATAAAAGTCTTAGATGCTTCAGCTCGCGTTCGTGCCTCTCGGCGGTGGTTCCTCTTCGATTGAGAACCAGACATCCATTTGCTGTCTCAGTCCCGAAGGGCCTGCACAGAAGATTGAGTTTGTGATCTCCTGCCAGTCTCGAAACAATTCGATGGGAGCCTCGGGAGCTTACGCTCCGTTGCCCAGTCGGCTAAAAGACGAGACCTGGCAGGCTGCGCGCTGAAGAAATCCTCCTGTTTTCGCACCCTCTACGCAGCGGTGCGGTTTTCGTTTTCTACTACCAGAAAGCCTTTTTGTCGGCGATCCACCGCGACCAGGTACGCCACCATCTTCCGCGCTACAGCCAGTGTCGCGCGGTTGGCATTGCCTCTTTGTTTCTCCTGTTCGTATATCATCGCCAGTTCGGGGCTGTTTCGTGGCGCCATCTTTGCCGCTTCGATCAGCACCGTCTGCAGATGTTTGTTGCGTTGTTTCGACAGTGGCGTGCGCTGGGTGATATTGGCCGAACTTCTCTCCGCGCCGCACAGTCCACAGTAGCTGATGGCTTTCTTGATCGATGAAAAACGCTTCACGTCGCCAACTTCGAGCGCCCAGGTCAACGCGGTGATCGGTCCAACCGCCGGAATGGTCATCAGCCGTTCCACGCGTTCCACAAGCAAAGAGTCGCGCTCCAGCGATCGCACCAGCGCGCTTTCCGTTTTGCCCAGGCGCACCACCGTCTCCCGGCACAGCCGCAACAACGGTTTCAGCCCCTCATCAATGTCCGGGTTGGTGGCCAGCAGTTCTCGAAAGTACCCGACCTTGTGGAGCTTCTGTTTGTTGTAACTCACACCGGCTTCCATCAGCAGTACAGCAATCTTGTTCTTCATCTGTACCGCCTGGCGGACCAATAGGTTCCGATAGCGCAAGGTGCGCCGTCGTTCGCGAATCTCCGTCGAGGCCATATAGCACTCCGGCAGGAAATCGCAGCGCAGGCAGTCGGCAATCTTTTTGGCATCGATGCGGTCATTCTTTTTCTTAGCCACCGCAATCGCTCGGAGCATCAGCGGATGCGCCACCTTCACTGCTGCAGCATGCGGCTGGAGATGATCGTAGATCCAAGCCGTGAAGATGGTCGCTTCCATGGCCACTGTCCACGGCCGGGGAAGCGTTTTCATCCACATGTCCAGCGTCAATCGCGTGGCGGGTATCGAACCTGCTGCGTAGATACGGCCACTGCCGTCCTTCACGCAGTAGCTGATCGTTTTCTTGTGAACATCCAAACCGATGTAGTACATAGTCTCCATGGGGGAGCCTCCTTGGTTGTATCTGAATCAGCGCGGCCGCTGAGTTCAGCTTTTTTACACCAAGCGCTCCTCCATGACTTATTCATTCAAACAATACGTCCGGAATGCTTCGGGCGCGAAACTTTCGCGTGCACGCTGTGCGGCCATTAAGTGAACATAACATGTTCGAATCATTCTTGGTGACGGGAAGTCCCTACGACGGAACTCTATGGTGAGGAGCGGACGCTTGTGCGAAGCAGTGACGGCGCGTTGACTGGCGTGCGCCTGTAAACTAGGATGCGGCGCACTGAGGTTCCTCCCGGATGGCGATCGAACGGCTAGGCCACTATCGCCTGCTAGAGCGGATAGGCGCTGGCGGTATGGGCGAAGTTTATCGCGCACGCGACGAACGCCTCGATCGTGACGCTGCCATAAAGATTCTGCCTCCGAGTGTTCGAGATGACCAGCGAGCTCGTGATCGGCTGCTTGAGGAAGCGCGCTCTGCATCGCAGCTAAACCATTCGCACATTTGCACGATTTACGAAGTCAACGAAGAAGACGGTATCGCTTTCATTGCGATGGAATACGTTGCCGGACGGTCGCTAAGGGCAATCATTCCGCCAAATGGCCTCCCGACTGAGCAGGTCGTTCGCTACGGGACACAGATCGCCGACGCTCTAGCCCATGCTCACCAACGGCGCATCGTCCACCGCGACTTGAAACCGGCAAACGTGACGGTGACTCCAGAAGGAAGTGCGAAGGTGCTGGACTTCGGCTTGGCGACGAGGCTCCGCACAGAAGAGCTGGAGGCAGCGACAGTCTCACAGGTGACGCTGGGTGAATCCGGGTCTGTGGCGGGGACGCTGCCCTACATGGCGCCGGAACAGCTCCGGGGCGACCCTGCTGATGCGCGGTCCGACATATGGGCGCTTGGCGTTCTTTTGTATGAAATGGCTTCTGGCAATCGGCCGTTTTCGGGCCGTTCCGGATTTGAGCTGACCTCCGCGATCCTTCGCGATCCACCGCCCCCGTTGCCCGACCATGTTCCCGCCGGACTTGTGGCTGTAGTTCGGAAATGCATATTGAAAGATCCCGGAGCCCGTTATCAGACGGCCGGCGAAGTGCAGTCAGCGCTGGAAACGCTCGAGTCCACGGCGGTTTCGAGACCTGCGCCCCCGAAGGCTCGATCGAGCGCAGGTCTCCGGATGGCACCGCTTACTTGGGTTTTCGTGGGCTTGGCCGCCTTGTTGGTGGTTCTATTCAGCTTGAACATCGGGGGATTGCGCGAGCGGCTCGTGCACCGGAGCACGGCTCCGGCAATCCGCTCTCTTGCGGTGCTGCCACTCGCAAATTTATCGGGCGATCCTTCACAGGAGTTTTTCGCGGACGGCATGACTGCCGAACTCATCCGTGAGGCTAGCAAGATCGCGCAGCTTCGTGTGGTTTCGCTAACGTCTGTGATGAGCTACAAAGGAAGGCACACGCCGCTCCCGCAGATAGCCCGCGACTTAAGGGTGAACGCGCTGCTCGAAGGCTCCGTCGCGCGATCGGGGAACCAAGTACGGATCGCAGTGAGACTCTATGACGGTGCGTCCGAACGTGAGTTGTGGTCGGGAACTTTCGATCGGAACCTGAACGACGTTCTTGCTCTCGAAGATGAAGTGGGACATGCAATCGCCGTGCAGATCCGGTTGAAAATGGCTCCCTCACCGGGAACGCGCGCGAGCATCAATCCAGAAGCTTATGATCTTTACCTCAAGGGCCGCTACTCGCTCGATCAGGGCAGCGAGGACGAATTGAAGCTTGCGTTTGTGTACTTCCGCCAAGGAATCGAGAAGGATCCTCAGTACGCTCCGCTCTATGCCGGGCTGGCGGACGCCTATGCTCGCCTTCCTTTTTATGTGGGCACACGTCCCGGCGAGGCTTTCCCCGAAGCGAAAGAGGCGGCAGCAAAGGCGCTCCAACTCGAACCCACTCTGGCCGAGGCGCATGCCTCGATGGCGTACGTTATGAATTATTACGATTGGGATCGATCGGGCGCCGAGCAGGAATTCAAGCATGCTCTCGAACTCAACCCAAACGATGCCGCCACGTACCACGCTTACGGCCGCTTTTTGGCGTCTATGGGGCGCATCGACGAGGCGCGTGCGGAACTGAATCGCGCGCAGGAGCTCGATCCTCTGTCATTGGGCATTCAATCGAATGTCGGAATGGTTTCCTACTTCGCAAGGCAGTACGAGGTTGCCCTTCACCAACTCCAAAAAGTACTTGAGCTCGATCCCAAATTCCCGGTGCCGTATTGGGGAATCGGCATGTGTTACGAACAACTGAGGAAATACCCAGAAGCAGTCGCGCAGTTCCAAAAGGGCATCGAACTTTCAGGACGGGGCGCGAACGGAATTGCCTCGCTTGCTCACGCATACGGCCTTGCGGGTCAACGCGCCGAAGCCGAGAAGATTCTGGTCGAATTGACGGATCGCTCAAAAACAGTATTTGTGTCGTCTTACCAATTCGCGGTGATTTATCTGGGCCTCGGCCAGAATGAACGGGCCATCGCAGCCCTTGAAGAGGCCTATCGCGAACGCTCGACGCTCCTCGGCTATTTGAAAATGGATCCGCGATTCGACCCAATTCGGTCCGACCCGCGCTTCCACAGTCTGCTGAGTCGTATCCACCTCCCCGAATGAAGCTGCTTCTGAAATTACCGATGCAATGGTCACGATTGTGTCTAGATGACGGGCAAACAGGAAGTTATCATTGGCGGCGTCCAGAGTTCTCTGTCGCTCCACAGCCATCCCCGCCAACGCGGGACAAACCCAAGCGGGAATCAGCTCTTAGCCCAGTGGTTCAAAAGGGTTCTTACGCGGCAGCCGCAAGTGCATGAATTGAATGCCAGGAAGTTCGCGTCTTTGCCAGTCAGCCGGTATACCTTTTGACCACCGATCACTGCGGCAGCCCGAGTTTCCGCACCAACTCAGCGAATCGTGGGTCGGAACGCAAGGAATCGAGCATGAAGTCAGTCTTCAGACACATTAGCAGTTCACCGTGCTCATGATATGTGGTGTTGAGCCACTCGAAGGCCCGCTCTTTGTTGCCCAACTCGGCATACAGGGTAGCAATGTAGTACGGAGGCGAGTACCCAGCCTTGCGTTGCGCTAGCGAGGCTTCAATACCTTTACGGAGAGCGCCCTGCCAGCCCCCCGAACGAAATCCTTGTTCCATGGCAGAGGCGTATTCAGAATAGTCTCGGTCGCCGGAGACCCGGCCGTAGGCCTTCTGTTCTTCAATGACCTGCGGGTACATGTGTTTCCCCCAGTACGCGCTAGCTAAACAAGAGTGCGCGGTGGCGAATGTCGGGTTCTCATTTGCGACTTTGTTGCACACAACAATGGCCTCGTCGAACCGTCGTGCATCGATGTAAACGATTCTTACCTCAACGCTGATGTCTGGTGACAGCGGATCAAGCTGATGTGCACGATTGATTTCAGCAAAGGCTTCCTGCTCCCTGCCCCCTAGAGCACCCAGATTGTCTGCATATCTCTCGTGTGCATGCGCATCGTTGGGGTCGAGTTCTAAAGCCTTCTTGAACTCACCCTCTCCTCCCGCAAAATCCCATTCGTGCGCCATCATGGTGCCGCCCAGATCCACGTGGGGACGGGCCAAGGTGGCGTCCAACTCAAGTGCTTTGCGGGCGGCAGCTTTCGACTTGGGGATGTCTTCGCTGGGATTGGCACCATATTCAGGCAATACGGCGTAGGCATCGGCCAGACCTGCATACGCCAACGCGTAGCCGGGGTCTTTGGCGATGGCTTGATTGAAATAGGAGACTGCGGTCTCAAGGTCTGCACGCGTCTGTTTGTCCCAGTAGGAGCGCCCCTTCAAGTACAACGCATAGGCATCGGGATTTTGCGTTCCTTGTTTGCTGTCCTGTTGCTTTTCTGGCGTGCTGAGTTGTTGGCCGTTCGGGTCAGCGGCATAGAGCGTGCTGGCAGAGATGCAGAGTGCAACCAAAAGGCAGTTGAAGTAACGCATGTCTATCCTCGGTCAATGAGCAGTTGAGACAACTCAGTCGGCCAGCATTCAATGACTTGCGTGAGACGTTGCTTGCAACGTACGAATACCAAGGAGCGGCCCGCCCGCATCATTGTTTGTAGACCTTGCCGTCTTTCATTACGAATTGGACATTTTCCAGCAGGCGAATGTCGGTTAGCGGGTCGCCGGTTACGGCAATGATGTCCGCATACTTTCCCGTCTTGATCGAGCCAAGTTCATTGGAATGGCCAAGCAGGTCGGCGGCATTGCTGGTTGCGGATTGAATTGCATGCATGGGAGTCATTCCGTACTTGACCATGAAGGCAAATTGTTTGCCGCTGGTGCCGAAAGGACAGACTGCGGCGTCGGTGCCGAACGACATCTTCGCTCCGGCTGCGACGGCTTTGCGGAAGCTGTCGAACGTGATCTTAGCGAGTTGGGTTTCCTTTCCCAGCATCTCCTTCGGTATTTGCCCGGTTCTTCCTTATTCCTGGAGGCACTCGTCGTTGTAGATATCCATATCGAGATAAGTACCGTGCTGTTTAGCGAGGGCGATGCCTTCGTCGTCGATCATGGTGGCATGTTCAACCGAGGCTACGCCGGCGCGGATCGCGTTCTTGATGCCCTCGGCGGAATGCGCGTGCGATTCAACGCGCAAACCGAAATGGCCGGCTTCGTCGACGGCGGCTTGCAGTTCTTCCGGAGTGAATTCCTGCGACTTGGGATAGCTGCCGTGCGCGAGCACAGCGCCGCTGGAGAGAACCTTGATGTGGTCCACTCCGTCATGTGCCAGCTTGCGGACGACTTGCCGCACTTCCCACGGGCTGTTGGCCTCGCCGTAGTGCATATCCCACGGCAAAGTGATGTCCGGCGCAAGGCCGGTTGCCGCGCCAGCCCCGCCGGTAATGGTCACATAGGCGCCGGCCACGAACATGCGCGGACCGACGACGTCTCCACGATTGATGGCGTCGCGCAGGGCAATGTCGACGAGGGCACGATAGGTGCCTACGTCGCGTACTGTTGTGAAACCCGATTCGAGCATGGCACGCGCATTGGGCAACGACTCAAGCGCCATCTGCGCAGCGGTCTTCGTGAAAAAATCCAGGTCCTTGGAATCGTAGGCGCCAACGGCGAGATGGGTGTGACAGTCGATGAGACCGGGCAGGACCGTCATTTTGGTGAGGTCGATGATTTTGGCGTTGGACGGGACCGTTACGTTGTTCCCTACGGCCTCGATCTTGCCATCGCGGATGAGGATGGTCTGGCCGGTGAGAACAGTGCCGGAGTCAGGGTCGAGCAGCTTGCCGGCGCGGATGGCGGTAACTTGGGCGGCGGCGGGAATAAGAAGAGCCCAGCAGGCCGCCGTGAGCATCAGAGAGGCGCGCACGGCGGTGGTGATTTTCTGGCATGTTTGGGGCTTGGTCAATTTTTTTCTCCCTACGCGCGGCTTACATCGCGGGCTGTATTGTGTTGTCGCTAAGAAAAGTGGTGGAACGCATGTTTTCGCCTCCGTGACCAGCGGCAGACACAACTTCGGCCAGCATTCTACTCCAACTGCCGCGTTGCAGGCTGACGCGGGTGGGGATAGGATAGTTGACGTAACGAGGCTATAGCGCTCACGACCTGGACGGGTGCGGATTTTTGGCAGATGACGGGCAACCCTTACCTTACCGATTAGGTAAGGTTTGCCGACCACTCGAAAGTTGGCCAGACCAGTCAATATAAGGGCGTGAATCAGGAGTTTTGCGCAGTACGAATCGGCGCTGGCGGTACCACGATCTCGACAAGTCCGGTCGCCACGTCGTAGACGAGGCCTGATATAAGCCAAGAGCCCGGCAATGCGGGAATCGCCCGGAGCGCAGCAACGTCGAAGGCGACTGCCGCCCGAGGATCAGTGACCGCTTTTGTCTTGAGTTCGCCTTCCTGTATTTGAAAATAGTGCGCCAGCTTGGCGGGGTCACCGACAAGGCGAGTGATGCCGCAATCGGTGTGCTGGAGTACGATGATGTGAAACTCACCGCCGCCTCCAGGAATCTCTCCGGCAACTTCACCGATTCGCCCGAGTAGTCCCAACTCTTCCAACAACCCCGGCGTGATTCGACCGCCGATATTGCGCATCACGACGGCCTCGCCCGATTTGATTCCAAGTATGTCGGCAGGATCTACACGCATATCAGCGCAACCGATGACGATCGCCTTTACATTCGGCAGCGCCCTCGGAAGCGAAGGCATGAGTGTGCCCTCAGCAGACTGCCGAGCAGCAAATTCTTTGTTACGTTGTAACATGTGGTCGAGATTGTTCAGCTCGCTGGCTCGTTGTGTGGCGCTGGATTGGGTCATGGTGTCCTCCCTTTTCAAATAGATTCTGCAGCATTAGATTCCGGTACATTGGCATGTGGGACGTGATTGAGCGCTATGGCCTAAATTAGTGGATTACGGGTTATGCGGAAGTAATGCAAAGAGGGTAGCCGGCAGCATGCCAAAGGCCACCCGGTCGGGTAGGACCCGCCTAATAGCCCGCGATGACCACGGTATTTGTCGTTCCCTATTGCCTCCTTCTCGGCTACCTCATTTTCAGGTCGACCTTCCTCCCTCGAATTCTGGGCGTGCTGATGGCGTTTGCCGGTTTGGGTTGGCTGATCTTTCTGACTCGGCTCGCAAACCATCTATCCACTTACCTTAAGGTCTTCGGCTTCCTCGCAGAACTATCGCTGATGTTATGGCTCATCGTGAAAGGCGTGAACGTTCAACAATGGAAGGAGCAGGCCAGGCCAGCGGTCGAGTGACACAGCAATCGAAGTTATCTGCCTGCCTGGCTAACGCGCTTGCACACGTCAGGCCCTTGCCGCCCATTGATCCGATATCCGTCCGAGGCAAATCTTCGCGTGATTTTTCGGTCAAGAGTTGAGTAATCCGCCGGGGTTTGATCGTATACAGGATATATGTCGGCTCTTCCCATGACATTGAATACGACAGCCGAAACCGAAACGGCAAAGATTGCGCGAGGCTTACGTGAGAGGGATATGGAGCTTCTTGCAGACCTGGTGGAGCGCTATCAGCATCGACTGGTGCGCTACCTGCTATACCTCACCGGGAGGCGAGAGTTTGCGGAGGACCTTGCGCAGGAGACCTGGATTCGCGTGCTGCAACGGGGCAGCCAGTACAACGGGCGGCAGCGGTTTGATCCATGGCTATTCGCGATCGCCCGCAATTTGGCAATAGATTACCTCCGGAAAAAAGGAAAAGCGGTGGCAACAGTATCCTTGCCAGATGATCGCGATGCTATGCCGCTGTTACCCTCTTCCGATCCTTCCCCATTCGAAGCCGCGGCCCGAAGCGAAGACGCAATGCGTCTGGCCGGCCGGCTGCAGATTCTGCCACCGCTGTATCGCGAGGCTTTGCTGCTGAGGTTTCAAGAAGACCTGTCTCTTGCGGAGATGGCTCAGGTCTTGGGCGCCCCTACTACAACGGTGACGTCCAGAATCTATCGCGGTCTTGCAGCGCTGAGATCCGCATTTGAGGAGGGTGATTCGCATGGAGGGTGACAAGAGATTTCGCGAGCTTATCGACAGGTCTTTCGTGGAAGAGGTTTCAGAGGGCGAAAGACAGCTCATCCATGACCACATCCGCAACTGTGATGGCTGCAAGCGCTACCTCGAGCTAACTGCGCGTACGATTCGCGGGTTGCAGGAATTCACCTTTACCAGTGAACCAGTTTCGAATGCCCAGGTCCGTGAGATTCTGGCGCATCAAACCGAGACAATGCGCCAGCACAACGTGCAATTCAAGGTCTGGGCTGCATTTGCTGTAGCGCTCTCGATGTCAATTGTGGGATCGGCACTCGTGTACCAGTTGGCCAAGCTCCTGGCGGTCCCAATGCATTTCCACACTGCTCAAGTCCAGGCAGGCGTGCTCGTCTTTTGGCTGCTTCCATCTCTTTGCTCGGCCTTACGTCTGCTCGCGGCGCCTGGGGAGAATAGAGGTATTGCATGACACAGCAATCGGCGGTGCTTTTGATAGCGTTCTTGGCCGGGCTTGTAGTTGCGGCTGTCTTGTTGGGAACCGCAAGACGGAATGTTCTACCCAGGGCTGCAATGGTCATCGCAGCACTGGCGATCCCGATTTGGGTAGTCTATTTTGCTTCCAGCCAGGGCCGTTCCTTACTTGCTTCCGAAAGATTTCTCAGTACCATGCCGGAAGCGCTTTGGTTTGGCTTGACGTTTGGCGTCTTCACCGCGGCTTTTTTCCTTGCCCTCGGATATATTTATGGCGACGCAAAAAGGCGTCAAATGCCTGGTTGGGCCTGGGTGATTGCCGCTTTCCTCATACCCAATTTGATTGGATTCATCCTTTATTTTGTGTTCCGAGGTCCTCTCCTTGGGCCTTGCAGTTCCTGCGGCAAGCCTATTCGAGGGGGAGAAGCATTCTGTTCACACTGCGGGTGCTCGCAGGGTTCCAGTATCGGACGCATCACAGCTGACAATCGCACAATCTGAAGTAATAAAGGTGGTCATAACCTTGCATCGCACAAAACGGAGGACGGTATGAAACGTGAGCGCGCCTTACAGGTAGTGTTGGTGTTGGTGGGCTTGTTTTACTGCTTTTGGGGCTATCTCCTGTTCGACGATCTGTGGCACTCCAGGTGGCTTAGCGGGCATAGTGACGTCATGCCGATGTTCCTGAGCCTTAACACGGCGCTTGGGGTCTGTCTGTTGGTGGCCGTTAATCAGCCGGCCAAGCATCGCTTGATGATCGCCTATGGGGCGTGGTCAAGCCTTGCCCATGGGTTCACGATGACAATCATGTCGGCGCAGTCCGTGGCGCACGGGATGCACAGGAAGGATAGCCCCCAGGACATTGTGATCTTTGGCGTGATTGGAGTCACGCTGCTTGCACTCCTCCCGACAAAACAACCATCGCCGGCCGGCGCGCCTATCAGTGAGCCGCGCGTTGCCGAACGCTAGAGGACCTGGTCCACCGCCGCGCGCATACCGAGATGCAGGGACTCCTCACGGAAGCGTGGCGACCGACGGGCACTCCAATCTAACAAGGAGAATATCCAATGAAACACAACAGCCTGTTAGTACTACTGTGTTATAAAATAAGGCACATTTCCTGCAAAAGTTAGTAGCGATTGCACCCGTTCTCCCTACACTCTGTCGGCATGAGCGCCACTACTTCGGCGCCAGGCGCACAACAGCAACGCTTCGCGGCCTATCTCGATAGCCTGGCGCAAGCCGCAGAGCACGCCGATCGCGTGGAACCGCTGAAATCGTATTGTAAGGGTCTGCTTCTGCCCGGGGAACGCAAGAGCGTCGAACCGATGGCGGCGCGGCTGGCTCCGGACAATGTGCGGCAGACGCATCAATCTCTCCATCATTTGGTAGCGGATGCTCCGTGGAGTGACGAAGCTTTGCTCGAGCAGGTGCGCCACTCAGTCCTACCCGCCATCAAGCGCAACGGACCGGTGATAGCTTGGATTGTGGACGACACCGGCTTCCCCAAGAAAGGAACGCACTCCGTCGGGGTGACGCACCAATACTGCGGACAGTTAGGGAAGCAGGAAAATTGTCGTGTGGCGGTAAGCCTGTCGATGGCCACCGAGCACGCCAGCTTGCCCATCGCGTATCGTTTGTATTTACCGGAAATCTGGGCCCAGGACCAGAAGCGTCGCAAGAAGGCTGGTGTTCCGGAACAGATCTCGTTTGCAACCAAGCCGGTGATTGCCCTCGGACAGATTCGCCAAGCGCTGGCAGATGGAGTTACCGCGGCGCCGGTGTTGGCCGATGCAGCGTATGGCGATGAAACTAAGTTTCGGGAACAGCTCAGCGAATTGGGCCTACCGTATGTTGTTGGCGTGCGCGGGCACACAACGGTTTGGCGACCTGGAGAAACTCCACTCCCGGCAAAACTAGGAAGCGGGCTGGGGCGCCCACCGAAGTTGTTGCGACGGGATAGAAAACATCAACCGGTTTCTGTCCAACAAGTGGCTCTTTCCTTGCCGGCCAAGGATTGGAGAGCGGTCTCCTGGCGTCAGGGGACGAAGCAGAAATTGCGCTCCCGTTTTGCGGCACTGCGAGTGCGACCTGCTCATCGGGACTATTGGCGAAGCGAACCTCGTGACGAAGAATGGTTGTTGATCGAATGGCCGGAGCGAGAGAGCGAACCGACCAAGTACTGGCTTTCTACTCTCCCGGCCCGTACCACACTGAGAGAGTTGGTGAAACGAGCGAAACACCGTTGGATTATCGAACGCGACTACCAAGAGCTGAAGCAAGAGTTGGGACTGGGACATTACGAAGGTCGGGGCTGGCGAGGTTTTCACCATCACGCCACGTTATGCATCGCTGCTTATGGCTTCCTCATCGCGGAAAGAAGTCGTTTTTCCCCCTCCGCAAGCGCCGGTCGACTGGACTTACGCGCCACGAAACTTCCGCCTGAGTTCCACCCCCGCGGCTCGCCGCGTGCGTGTTGAGCGTCACAATCCCCATTCCATCGCGACCCTACGAATTCAGATTGCCAGACATCTTATCGAGCAACTCCCCTCCTGCCCGTTTTGTTACCGAAGGCGCTTGTGATTATTTATAACACAGTAGTATTAGTCGTCGCGTCTTTGCTGTCGGTCCTCTTCATTACGCTTCACACGGCGGATGACATCGTCCGCGGGATGGAGCCAGGAACGCTTTTCGACCTCATTGTGGTGCCAATCCTGGTCGTCTGGCTGTACGGAACGCTGGTGCTGGGCGAAAGGCGATCGGGGTACGTCATCATCCTCCTCGGGTCGCTCCTTGGGTTGGTCGTCCCTGTCATCCACATGAAGGGGAAGGGTGTCGGCGTCGCCAGCGGCATCGCCAATTCCAGCGGAGGCTTCTTCTTCGTCTGGACACTCATCGCGCTTGGCGTGACCGCGCTCTTCTCCATTGTCCTCTCGGCGCGCGCGTTATGGGAGCATCTGCCACGGCGGACCGACGTGCAGCACAAACAAGGTGCCCGTGCATGAAGCGCTGCTCGCGGAGATTTCCCAAGTCCAATCCGCGATTGGTCAGATGACGGGCAAGTCGGAAGTAATGAAAACGGTAGGGGCGGCGGTGTTCGCCAGGATACCGTCGGCACGAGACGCGTCTAAGACTCCGGCGCTGGCCACTCCCTCCACTGCGGCCTAAACGCGCCGCCCGCGGCGTCGCAGGCCTCCGTTCCGGGAGTGGCCAGCGAAGACAAACCATGCTCTAATGACGGAACCGTCGGCGAGCGAACCGCTCTAAAAGCTATTCCACTTAACATATAAGTAGGACATGAAAATGTCTCCTTTTTCTGCCCCATTTTTCTGGGGCACCCAAAAGCGAGGGCTGCTGCTTCCAAAGCGAGTGGCTGCTTTATGGGAGGGAACCCAATGGCGTAAGGGCGGAACCGGGAAAGCAGAAGCCACGAAGCTGCAGGACGCAGGAATTAGCCTGAAGCAGTGCCCAGAAAAATGAGCGGTAGAAAAAGGCTGGCCTACTGAACTGGGGGGATCGGTGCGGTATCGGCTGAGCTATGTGAGCGGGTAAAGCGGAACAGAAAAAATCAGTCGCGTCACGATCGCCACAGGTTCCACAATGGTGCTCGATTCGAGTGGCACCCGCGACGGTGAGCGCCGGATGGCTGTAGGAAACGCGCTCGGCGATTGTGGCTAGAGTGCGTAACTTAACCCGATGGAAGTTGCCGATGACTTAGGGCACCGTTTTTGGTCATTACTTCCGTATGGCCGACAATTGGTGAGCTATCCCGTTTTGCCTGAATCTGGAATTCCAGGCTAAAATTCCAAGAATAATGGACTCTTCACACGACGCGCCGAACCCGTACGAGCCTGGACTGGAGGACGGACCGGGCCAGTCGCATGGGAAGTTAGCGCTGGCTCTGGCAGCGATCGCAGTCGCGCTCAGCTTGGTTCTCGGGTTTGTCTGCCTGATGTCGGTGCGCCGTCTGGGGCGCGATGTGGCGCGGCTCAGCCAGCAGACGGAAAGTTTCAGCCGGGTGCTCGAGCAGGCGCAGGAGCAATCGCAGACTTTGGCTCAGCAGACTTCGCAAGCGGCCGCCAGCGCGCAGGCAGCCGCTCAACAGCGCGACCTGGCGAGGCAGGCCCAATCGGACTCCGAGGCGCAGGCGCAACTGGCGCGCCAGGAGGCCGCCGCCGAGCAGCAAAAGGCCGATCAAGCCACACAGCAGGCTCAGCAATATCGGCAAGCGCGAGAAGCGGAACTTGGACAGCTGCAACAGGCCCTCGGGGAGATCGCCGAAACGCATCGCAACGCCATGGGTCTGGTGATGACCCTGGACAGCAAGTCGATTCGCTTCGACTTTGACAAGGCAGACATCAAACCGGAATACCGCGACACCCTCAATCGCATCGCGGGGATTCTGATGACGCTGAAAGGATATTCGGTTGCTGTCTACGGATACACGGACGACATCGGCACGCAGGCGTACAACTTGCAACTCTCGGAGCGCCGCGCCAAAGCCGTCCGCGACTTCCTGGTACAGGCCGGAATTCCGGCGACGATCCTGAGCACGCAGGGTTTTGGCAAGTCCGACCCGCGTGTTGCGGGCGACAGCGAACAAGCGCGTGCTGCCAACCGCCGGGTCGAAATCGGGATAGTGGATTCCAAGCTTCTGCCGAACGCCGTGCTCGTCGCGCCAAAATGAAGGCGTGGTATATCATTTTCGTAGAGAAGTGCGCCTAGGCGGGCGGGAAACTGACCCACTGCCATTTGGGCGGCTGAGTTCAGGCAAGTACTAGAGCAGTGGCGAGTGGCTAGTGATCGGTGACTGGTCGGAGCAGCCCGGCTGAATTTGGGTGGCTGAGTTCAGGCAGCAAAGTACCCTCTTTGTCAAATTTTCCAATTCCAACGGTCAATTTCCAGGTCGGAAACGCTTAGGAGTTGCCCACATGAGACTCGTACCAGACTCACTGCTCACCGTTCTCGCTTCCGCCGCGTCATACGCGTTTTTAGCTTTCCTTGCGCATGATTCGGTAAGCGCTCAGGCTCGAAAGATCGAGCTGGACGACCTTCAGAAAATCGTCGGCGTCTCCAGTCCGGAGATTTCGCCGGATGGAAGGTCGATCGTCATCGTTGTTTCGCGCGTGAATTGGGACGAAGACCGCTACGACAGTCGGCTCGGGCTCGTAGATATCGCCACGGGCGCGCAGCGCCCACTCACCAACATTCGCAAAGGATTGGACTCACCGAAGTGGTCGCCCTCAGGCGATCGACTGGCCTTCGTCGCGGAAGCTGGGGAAGGAAAGAAAGCCGCCGCACAAATCTTCGTGATGCCCATGAACGGGGGAGAGCCGCAGCAGATTACCACCGCGCCTCTAGGCGTCGAACAGTTTGCCTGGCGACCGGACGGATCCTTCATCGCCTTCGTCTCGCCTGACGAACCGGCGAACAAAGCGGAGATCGAAAAGCACCATGACCTGTTTGAAGTGGGAGACAACGGTTATCTCGCTACCTCCGCCCCTACCCCTTCGCACATTTGGCTGGTGCCCGCCTCAGGTGGCACCGCGAAGCGGCTCACCTCCGGCGCATGGAGCCTGTCGAAGACCGCAGAGGATTTTCCGCCCTCTTCGCTGCTTTCCTGGTCGCCGGACGGAAAGCAGATCGCCTTCACTCGCCAGGCTGACCCGCACCTTGGCGATAACGATCAGACCGTCGTAGACATCCTGGATGTCGACAACGGCCAAATCCGCCAACTGACGAAGCGCACCGCATTCGAAAGCTTCGGCCTCTTCTCACCCGACGGCTCGAAGATTGCGTACTGGTTCCCGCGCGACGAAGATTTTGGCAACAGTGAGAATGAGATCTTTGTGGCCTCCTCCTCCGGCGGCGAAGGGACGGATCTCACACGCTCGCTCGACCGCAATGTCCTGCTTGCCATCTGGATGCCCAACGGCAAATCGCTGTTCCTTAGCGGCCATGACGGCACACGAATGGCAATGTGGATCCAACCGCTCGAGGGCGCCGCGAGAAGGATCAACCTCGGGGATGTTAATCCCACCTTATCGTCCTGGTTGGACGCGACTGTGGGCAAGGACGGCTCGATCGCGTTTGCCGGCGCCACGCCAACGCAGCCGACTGAGCTTTACTACCTCGCGTCACCGGACGCGACGCCAAAGCGCCTCACCGATTTCAATCACGAGATCGCGGCCCTCGACCTGGGACGTACCGACACCTTCGAATGGAAAGGGCCGAACGGCTTCGCCGAGGACAGCGTCGTTACTTATCCTCCGGACTTCTCACGCGACAGGAAATGCGCGCTGGTTCTTTACATTCACGGCGGCCCGCAGTGGGCTTCCACCACGGACTTCGACTTTTTCCGACAGCTGTTAGCGTCGCACGGCTATGTGGTGTTCGAGCCGAACTATCGAGGCAGCGATAACCTCGGCAATAAATACCAGCGCGCCATCCTGAACGATGGTGGGGACGGCCCCGGCCGCGACGTCATGGCTGGAATGGCCGCTCTAGAGAGGCAGGGCTTCATCGACGAATCGCGCATCGCCGTTTCCGGATTGTCTTATGGCGGCTACATGACGTCCTGGCTGATTGGCCACTACCACATTTGGAAGACGGCTGTTTCCGGCGCTGCCTCGAACAGCAGGGCCGAAGCGTACAATCTCTCGGATTTCAACGTTGAAGAGCGTTTCGCACGTGGCGGCTCGCCATGGAAGAAGGAGTACGCAAAAGGGTACGAAGAACAATCGCCCATCACCTATGTGGGCGCCGTCACCACACCCACTTTGATCCTTCACGACACCGGGGACCCCCGGGTTCCCATCACTAGTGCCTACGCGATGTACCACGCGCTCAAGGACAACGGCGTCACTGTGAAATTCATCGCTATTCCCACGGCTGGACACGACCCGAGTGATCCCGTTCACGAGTCTGATCGAGAGCGAGCCTGGCTGGAATGGCTCGACCAATACCTGAAGTAGCCTTGCCGTCTCATTGAGCAATGCACGGTCGAAGGGGTGCCCCTTCACGGTTTTTCTCGAGTCACGGGCTATGCGGAAGTAATGCAAGAGCCCGGCCGGCAACATGCCAAAGGCCACCCGCTCGGGTAGGACCCGCCTAATAGCCCGCGATGACCACTCCCTCCACTTGGGCCTAAGCGCGCCGCCTACGGCGTCGCAGATCTTTCTGTCACGACAACTAACGTTCAGCGGCTTTTCTTAATGACATGGAAACTACCTTGCGTATGGGATGCCGCTTTGAAATGTTTGCACCATGCCGGAAATCCTTCGGTGCTGAGGACTCTGCCCCTGAACGTAAGACCCGTACCGTCCCTTCAAAGACGATCTGGACATCAAGTTTTCGAGCGAGAGAACTGAAATCAACGGCTTCGGTGATCAGACCCTCGGTGAGGAGTTCGCGGAAGGCGCGCTGTGTCGTTATGTGGCTGCGGTCCTGTATGCGCTGAGGCCGAAATGCAGGTACGTAGCTGCCAATCCGATAATAAATAGAGACTGGATCGTCCTTGCCAACGGATTCGTAGTATTGCCTTAGTTTGTTGCGGAGCCTGCGAGCCTCGCTGCGAACAATGGAGTCCGCACTGGGATGATAGGGAGGCTTACGATCATAGACCTCTGTTCCGATTAAGTACTCTTTGAGCGTCTCGCCTTGACCGGCGAGAGTTGTTTCGACTGTAAAGCGAAGAAAGCGGCCAAGACGGTCCGATTGAATAAACATTGAGCTCTCCAGAATGCGTGCGAGCGCGTCACGGATTGCTCCTTCGGAGATGGTCTGTCCGCTCCTGGAGTCGCTGATAACTAAGTTTTCGCTCATAACCGCTCCATCCATCAGGCGTATCGAACACCAGTATGCCCACTTGCGGGTTCAGCCATTCCAGCCGAAAGGTTTCCAGTCGTATTCAACTTCAAATCTCCTCATCGAGACCGTCGGCGCCTGGTTCGATTTTCCACCCGCTCGATCCACACTCGCATGAAGGTGTGCGAAATCCATCGTTGCGCTGCGGAAAGCGTGACCTCAGTCCTGCCAGTGGTCTGCTGGTGGCGCAATACCAAGGCGCTTCATCTTGTAAAACAGTGTGGTGCGCTTCAAGCCGAGTCTGGCGGCTGCTCCGCGCGGACCTCCGAGCCTCCAATTAGCGCGCTGACAGGCAACGAGGATCTCTCTACGCACCTTATCTTCAAGCGTCGGATTCGCAATCTCTGGCTCCAGCGGCTCGCATCTCTCGAGTGGCCCTGGTTCAAAGACGCCATCGTTGGAAAGGATGACGCCGCGCGCAACGTAGTTTTGCAGCTCTCGAATGTTGCCGGGCCAGTGATGGCGCACCAGGGAACGCATGGTTTCCTGAGGAATCGATTCGATCGATTTGTCCATCGAAGCGGCAAACTGTTGAACGAAATATTCCACCAGTTCGGGAATATCGGCTTTCCTTTCGCGTAATGGCGGAAGATAAATCGGGAAGACATTCAACCGGTAGTACAAGTCTTCGCGGAATTCACGATCCCGAGCCATCAGCTTCAAGTCTTGGTTGGTCGCAGCGACGACGCGAACGTCAACTCGCGTTGTGCGCGTGCTGCCGACTGCTTCGAACTCACGCTCCTGCAAGACGCGGAGCAGCTTGGGCTGAAGCTCTAATGGCATGCCGCCAATTTCATCGAGGAACAGAGTGCCGCGATCGGCCAACGCGAAGCGGCCGACATGCGAGTTGAAGGCACCGGTAAAGGCTCCGCGTTCGTGCCCGAAGAGCTCGGTTTCGAGAAGACCGGCGGGGATTGCCGCACAATTCACCTTCACCAGGCTTCGGTTCCAGCGGGGACTGAGCTCGTGAACCGCTCGCGCGATGACTTCCTTGCCGGTGCCGGTCTCCCCGGTGATCAAAACGGTTGTATTCGTGCCTGCGACGGCTTCCACCTGGCTGAGAGTGGAGCGCAGGCTGCCGCGACGCCCTACGATCGTATCTAGGAACGAGGATTCTTTCCGTTGAGACGTGCCCGGCGTCCGTTCACCGCCACGATAAGGGACATTTATCGATGAGCTTTCTGGGTGCCGAGTAAGCTCCACGACTGAATTTGCAGCTGTGCTCATGCTGTGCTCCTGTTTCTAGTCATTGCGACGGCATCTTTAGTATGAATAGTGGACGCCACTCAAACTCGAGCTTCCGCAGCCATCAGTTGTCCCGAGTTCGCTAAGCGAAAGTCAATCTTTGGATCGTCAGACCGGTTTTCTGGGTCTCTTAAGAAAACAAGCGCCCGTTCGCCAAGATGGTGATCGATAACCAGCGCATCATCCTGATGCAGTTGTGCCGTTGCCAGTAGTCTGGCTATTGGGTACACCACGTAACGCTCGATGGCGCGCTTCAGGTGGCGGGCTCCATACCTTTGGTCGGTTCCCTCTTCCAGGAGGAACTCCCGGCCTTCGGTTGTGATTCGAAACAAGAGGGGACGCGTCGTCGAGTCCAGCACGCGCTTCTGTACTTGCCTGAGTTCGATATCCAACACCTCATCCAGTTCCTCGCGCTTCAAGGGATGGAACACCACGACTTTGTCCAAGCGATTCATGAACTCCGGCGAGAACTTTCGTCTCGCTGCTTCCACCGCTGTCCTCTCCACCTTTTCGTGCAACCCCGTTGTCGCCTTGTCCTTCGGTTGGATGAATCCCATACCCCCGTGCATCAGATCGGCGATCTGGCTGCCCCCTAGGTTCGAGGTCAGGAAGATCACGGTCTGTGACAAATCCACCTTACGGTTATCGCCCAGCGTCAGCGTCGCTTTATCCAGCATTCCTAACAGCAGCTGCCATAGCGCGTCGCTCGCTTTCTCAATCTCGTCAAACAGCAGGAAACTCAGTTTCAGGTGCTCGCGATGGCTTGCGGCCAACGCTTCTTGCGTTATAAGCGGGTGGGTTTCGCGGTGTCCCAGATATCCCGGGGGCGAACCAATCAATTTCGCAATCTCATGGGAGTGCTGGAATTCCGCGCAATCCACTTTGATAACCGCCCGGCTGTCTCCGAACAGAATCTCGGCCGCGGCTTCGACAGTGCGCGTTTTCCCTGAACCGGTGGGTCCCAGAAACAGCAGATTCCCCACTGGGCGTCCGGGAGAATGCAGACCGGCGCAGAACACTTGATAGATATCAACAAGCGCTTGCACGGCCTCGTCTTGCCCGACGATTTCTTCCCGCATCGCATGCTCAAACTGGCACGCTGTAGAACTCCGCTTTTCCGTGTCCAAAACTCCGGAGCGCGCGTGATCTGCGCCTTTCACTAGGCGTGCACCAGGTTCTCTTCTATGGGCCGTTTGTGTTGCTGCCGCCATAACGTCTCCTTACCGTCGCGATTCCTGATCGGCGTTGATCACAACCTTCCATCCCTTTGCAGGGACCATTCTGATTCAGGAACCGACGACGCTTCGTTCACTGCGGGCTCTTCGGACCTCACGCGTGGATAGTGACGCGAATTTGCTCCGCGAAACAACCCCAATTGGAGTCGCGGAGCCGCGGCTATTTTGGGCCGCGCCTCGCGACTATCTTGAGTAGGCGGGAAATTACTTTTGTGAGTAGGCGGAAATAGCTCTTTAGGGTTGCGAAGAGCTAGTTCTCTCGACCTCGATTGGTCAATGGCCATTCTGGTTTCTGTGCTCATCGCCGTTCTCCTGTGATCCACCTGCGGATGTACGCTGGGCAATTCTTGAGGGTGATGCTGTCCGCTTCGCAACGCGTAAGAAAATTGACGGCGTCTTGATCCACAAGCGTTAGGTCTTTTAAATCCAAGATGATGCGGCGACCGTCCGCTTCTGCGCTGATCAGCTTTTCCAACTCGCCTAGGTTTTCTGCGTCCATTCGGCCGCTCAGCTTAATGACCACCTCTCCGTTCGCTGCCCTCGTGATCTTCAGCATCCATCCTCTCCAAAATCCCGATCACCGTGATGTCCTTCACACACACCTGTAATGGCAATCAAAGCGCCAACGTTAAGTAATTGAAAACAGGCGGCTTCGCAGAAATCAAAATTGTTAATGTTCACAAATTTGCGAAACTTCGCAAAAATGTGTTAGGACACTCATCGCGGAAGGTATTTAAGTGCGATCTGCTGATGGATTTGTTTTGAAGTGATTCTTGTCGATCTTCAGTGACCTGATCTTTGACTCCAGAGTGGGTCCTGGTATGCCCAGTTTAGCTGCCGCGCCCGACGATCCAGACACCCGTCCTCGACTTTCGCGCAGGGCAGCCTCAATCATCTCTTTCTCCTGGGCAGCAAACTTCCGAGATAGCTCGAGCCGGCTTGTCGGCTCGCTTGCATGAGGCTGCTGCGAAAGCCAACTCTCATCCACCGAAAAATTCTCGGTTTCGCACACGATGACGGATCGTTCGATGACGTTCTGTAATTCGCGTATGTTTCCGGGCCAAGGGTAGGACTGAAGTACTTGGAGTGTCCTCTTCTCGACAGTCGCTATGTGCTTGCCCGCCTTTCGCGCATAGCGATCGATAAAGTATTCGACTAGCAAGGGAATGTCCTCTCTTCGTTCTCGAAGAGCAGGAATCTCAATCGGGAAGACATGCAGGCGATAAAACAAATCGCTACGGAACGCCCCAGCGCTGATGGCGGCCTGCAAGTCACGGTTGGTAGCTGCGATCACTCGAACATCAGCCCGGATGCGACGAGTGCCGCCAACCCGCTCAAACTCATGCTCTTGCAAAACACGCAGGAGGGCAATTTGGGTCTCGGCTGGGAGTTCTCCAACTTCATCTAGGAAGAGCGTGCCGCCATTTGCTAATTCAAACCTACCCAAGCGCTGCTGAGTCGCGCCCGTGAAGGCGCCCTTCTCATGGCCGAACAACTCAGAAGCGATAAGATCACGGGGGATTGCCGCACAGTTCACGCAAACGAACGCGCGCGAAGTACGATCTGAACGTCGATGGATGGCCCGCGCAACAAGCTCCTTGCCCGTTCCCGTCTCGCCAGTAATGAGAACCGTAGAGTCACTTCGGGCGACCTTGGAGATGCGCGATAGCACAGCCTGCAAAGTTGGAGAGGTTCCAACGATCTCTTCAAACATCGAGGCTTTGTCGATTTCTTCACGCAGAGCGACGTTTTCGCTCCGAAGCCTGTCTTCCGCTCGCTTGCGATCCTCAATGTCGGTGCAGGCAGCATACCATCGCATGACCTGGCCCTTGTCGTCGCGTACCGAATTGTAGCCAGCCAGAAACCAACGATAACCTCCGTCCCCTTTGCGCACACGCAACTCCACCTCGAAAGCGGAACCACCGGAGCGAGCATTATCGGAATAAGTGCGCGCCGCACGTTCCCGGTCATCAGGATGAATAAAGGGCCGGGACGAAAAAAAATCTCCGGGTGTTTGCCGCCACTCATCAAGAGTAGTGCCGAGGTAATCGAGCAAGATGCGGTTAGCGTAAAGACGTTCGCCGTTCTGTCCGAATACCGCAACAAGTTGAGGCGCGAGGTCCAGCATCTGCCGGAGCTCCATTTCACTTCTCCGGAGGGACTCCTCGGCCGCCTTGCGCTCTTCGATGTCAATACCTGTGCCGTACCACTTGACGATTTTTCCTGTTTCGTCGCGCAGTGGTACATTGCGCTGTAGGAACCAGCGGTATTCACCATCAGCGCGCCTCACTCGTGATTCGGCCACGAAGGGTTCTCCGGACGCAAGTGCTGCCCGCCACTTGTCCACGAACCCTTCGACGTCTTCGGGATGGATACCCGCGGTCCAGCGCCAGTCCAGAAAATCTGTTTGAGGGAGGCCACCATATTCCAGCCAGCCCCGGCTCAGGAAGTCGAGAGAGCCATCAGGCAAAGCGGTGTGAATAAACGCCGGAGTTGTATCTACCAGATGGCGATACTTGCGCTCACTGGCGCGCAGATCCTCCTCCGCCCGCTTGCTCTCGGTGAGATCAGTCACCGCCCCGACAAACTCGCGATTGCCAGATGCATCCTTTAAAGCGTGAGCTAACGCGTGGACGTGCTTGACTCGCCCGTCAGGCAGCAGCAAACGATAGGTATGCTCGAAATCCTTCGCCTCCCGAGAGACACCATCGATGACCTTCTTAAGGTCGGCCCGGTCCTGCGGATGGACGCGTTGCGCCACTGAACCTATTGTTGGCTTAACCGAGCGGTCGTACTCGAAAATGCAATAGGTTTCGTCTGACCAGACAATCTCGCCGGTGTCAGGTTTCCAGCCGAAACTGCCCGTGTGACTGAGCCTTTGAGCTTCGGCGAGAAATGCTTCGCTGCTGCGTAGTTCGGCCGTTCGTTCCGCCACCTTAATTTCTAGTTCGTCGTGGGCCTTGCGAAGCTCTCGCTCATTGGCTCGCAACGCATCTTGCGTGTTTTGCAGCTCGTTGATAAGGAATGCGTTCTGAAATGCTGTCGCGGCGTTATTCGCAGCTACGGAAAGCAGTTGCTGATCAATCTGGTTGGGAAAGTCTGGGCGACCGGACGCCGCCGCAACGAGACCGCGTTCGCTGTTGACACCGATAGGAATCACGATACCGCAGCAGGATTCCTCGACCCCGCCTGCGTTGGTCACGATTTCCTTCCTAGAAATTTGGCCGGACACAGCGAGGTGTTGTTGCAGCCATTGCGGAAATGCCTTCCAAGAATTCCCCCGCATCACCTCGACCACCTGACAGCCTGTGGGATCACGCAAACGCACAAAAGCGAAATCGAGCTCGAGCGATTCGATCAGCAAATCGGCGAGATCTGCGGCAATGGCGGGGGGTTCTCGTCCTACCCATACCTCTGGGATCGTCGAAAGCGCCAGGAGATCTCTGACCGTTGCACGCAGGCGAAGGATCTCCGCAGAGGGTTCTACGGTCATTTGAGCAATTCACTATGCTACGGTGGCGCGAGCTAACCGTCGTTCTCGCATCTCATCGAGGAACTGCTCGGGAGGAACGAAGAACGGGTTCTCCCGTAGTAACCCACCAATAATTACGAGCGGGTGCGTCCACATGATGTCCATCGCCACAGTTGCGCCAAATTTGGACGGATTGTAGTTGCAGATCACCGGATCGTTGTGCTTAGAAAGAACATGATTGAGTCGTGCCTCGTATTCCACCAAGTTGTATGTGGCAGGTTTGTCGAGAAATAGCCAATCCATATGATGTCCCACTAGTCTGGTAAGTGCGTAGCCAGCGGCTGGGCCCGATTGGATTAGTTTTTCGACTGTAGCGAGCATCGCATCCTGGTCGAACCGGTGGTCCCGCACATATGCGTCGGTCCACGGGAGCACGTCTAGTTGACCGGTATCCATCATTTTTTGAACAGGTATACCCACGTCGGCGAGACGCTTCAAATGCTCTTCCCGATTCTCGGGATCCACGATGTGGGCGGCCTTTTCGCCCCGGTCGAGGCCATCTTTGTAGAACGAGCCGAGCACTCTGTGCTCCTCGTCGATGGTGTTGAAGAAAGCGCAAATATGATTTCGCCCGGCGAGGTTGACCCCGGCGAGCTCTACTGAATGTTTACTCGTTGTCATATATCACCTCATTCTCGCGTTCCAGATAAGCGTAGGAATCGAATCGATGATAATGGGAGGCGTTTCGATCCGGATTCGTTCCTCACTAAGACCATGACGGGCATGATACACCCAGAGAAATCCACACGGGCAACGGCCCGCTGAAGGCGTTGGCAGCGCACATATAGCGGGTAGAGAGCCCTCTAGCAGCTACGAATATCAATCCGTTTCCTACCAAACAGCCGGGCGTCTAGAGACCATGCGCCCGGTCCGAGCATTACCAGACTTACTCCGAGGGCCGCGAGCAAAACGTACATGCTCGGTGCGGTCCCCCGAGCGAAGATAGTCCAAACCTCGATGATTGCTTGCAAAGCTCCTGCAACAGGCGTCCACAATCCGGCTAGCAGCAAACTTCCGACACCGATCGTGATGAATCCCGCATAAAGCCCGTAATGGGGCGGTCCCCAAGACTCAGAGCAGCCTTCAAGCAATAGCGGAATGGCTGCCGATAGGCGCAGGACAAGGAGTCCCGCGCCGGGCCAACCGCTAGGAAACATAGTGAACAATCGCTGCAAACTGTCACCGTACCGTCACACTGTTGAGCGTAAGGGAGTCGCCGAGAATGCGAATCCCCAATTGTGAGGGTGCAATTAGACCATTTTGGGGGGGTATAAGGCCTTTGGGGTATAAGACCTTTATAGTTCTATGATTCCGCGCTTCAACCCTACGGTTACGGCGTGGGTCCGATCATTAACGCCAAGTTTGGAAAGGATGCTCTTTACGTGGCCCTTGACCGTATCCTCCGAGATCGATAGCTCGTCGGCGATCAGCTTGTTGGAATTTCCGGCCGCAATTAGCGACAGAACTTCGATCTCCCTTTCACTCAAAGCGTCATCAACGGCATGACTGGCAAGTTCGGCGGCGACCTCCCCGTGAATGAACTTTTTTCCGGCGCGAACAGCTCGGATCGTGTCCAAAAGATCCTTCCGCACGTTGCCTTTTAATATGTAAGCTCGGGCGCCGGCTGTCATCGCTCGCTTGCACCAAGCGTCGCCCGCGTAGGTCGTCAGCACAATGATCCGTGCCTCAGGAAATTCGCTCCGAATCGCAATTAGGGCCTCGATGCCATTCATTTCTGGCATCTGCAGGTCCATCAAAGCGACATCCGGATGGTGCAACCGAAACTGTTCAATCGCCTCGTGACCGTTGGATGCCTCGGCGACCAAGCGCATGTCGGTTTGATCGGCGATGAGCGCGCCAATTCCATCACGAATCAGAGCGTGGTCGTCAGCTGCGAGAATGCGAATTACAGCAGGACTGGTGCCCGCCTTAGGACTGCTACTCATCTGTTCCCTCAATCTTCTTTCCCCAGAACCAGAATCTGCGACGCGCTTCGGATCTACCGTAAGCAATCGTCGCAGGAACAGTCAACTCAACTTCCGTCCCGGCCCCGACTTCACTCCAGACTTCCAGCTTCCCACCAAAGCTCTTGGCGCGTTCGCGCATACCGGGCACCCCCCAGTGTCCGGCGCGAGCGCCCTGATTGGTAACATGAGGATCAATTCCATTTCCGTTGTCTCGCACGTGCAGCAGAAACTGAGAATCCCCGTACATAATTTCCGCTTCGATCTTTTGTGCCTTCGCATGGCGGAATGCGTTTCGCAATGCCTCACGCGCAATTCGGTAGATTTCATCGCGAAGCATGGGATTGAGCTCTTGTTGTTTCCCCTCCACGAGGACACGCACGCCCGGAACGGCGGCGTTGCCGCTTTGTGCGGCCAACTCCTTGGCGAGTGCCGCCAATGCCTGTGCGATGTCACTTTCACCGACAATGGATTGGCGCAGGTCTGAGACCGTATCTCGGCCTTCCGCGATGGCTTTGTCCCCGCGTTCCAAAGCAATGTCGAGCGCTTGTACGGCTTCGCTCGGCCGCCCGGGAAGCAGGTTGCGGACTGCCTGCAAGCGAAACATCAAGCCCTGAAAACCTTGCAACAGCGAATCGTGAAGCTCCCGCGCGATGCGCGTCCGCTCGCTGACCCGCTCATCCAGCCGCATGTTGTATTCCCGCACCAGTCGCTGAACGCGAAGTTGATAGAGCGCCCAGAGCAGTGCCAGGAAAGCTGCCACGCACGACAAACGGAACCATGTGGTTTGGTAATACGTCGGCGCGATGGAGAAATCCAGAAAAGTACCGGCTTCGTTCCACACACCGCTGTTGTTGCACGCCGCCACGCGGAAACGGTAGCTGCGAGGAGGAAGATCGCTATAGAAGGCTTGCCGACGAGTGTCGGCGTCCTGCCAATCGACGTCCCGTCCTTCCAGCTTGTAGCGAAAGCGCACCTTCTCGGGCGCGACTAGGCTGAGCGCGGTGTAATCGATTTGCAAATCGCGAATCAGCGCTGGCAGGCGCAAGGAGCCGCCCGCAGGGGAAGTTGCCTCGTACGTCTTGCGGTCGGCGGTGACCTGCTCGATGTGCACCGGCGGCGGAAGGTTGTTGAAGGGAAGGTGACGCGGATCGACGACGCTGATGCCGTCCGGGGCAACGAACCACAGTTTCCCGTCTGGTGATTTGGTGACGTGCGGCGTGTAATCATTGGTAAGAACAGCGAGAGTCCTTAGCCCGTCGGAACCATCGAAAACTGTGGCGTGGATTCTGCGGCTGGTCTTGTCCGCAGCAATAGCCCACGCGTCCAACTCGGAGCGCGCAACCCGCACCAGGCCGCAGGGCATCATCATCCAGACCGAATGGGACTCGTCTTCCATCGTCCACTGGACCGCATCGCAAGGCAATCCACTCTTGCTCGATAACGTAGCGATGCGGTCGTTATTCAATCGGCCGAGCCCGCCGTCAGTGGCTATCCAAAGCGCGCCTTCCCCGTCGAACCGAAGCTGATTGACACGACCCTTGCCCAACCCTTCGGCGGCTGAGTAGGACGAATGCACGTGGCCGTCACGAAAATAGACGATGCCACCCTGAGAGAATCCGAGCCATAGGCCGCCATGCAAAGGATCGGGGGCCAGAACTACCGCAGGATCCTTGCGTCCCAATGTGGTCCAGGGAATCCGTTGCAACTCATTACGCTGAGACAATCGGGAGAGTCCGAGGTCGTGGCTGGCGATCCACAGATTGCCCGAAGTGTCCTCGGTGAGGGAGGCCACTGGCCCTCCAGGAGCTGCGATAGGAATAAACCGATCATTCTCCAAGTAGCCGATCCCGGTCAGGGTGGAAATCCAGATTCGCCCGCGAGAGTCCTGAAAAAGAGATCCCACACCCTCATCCGGCACTCCGCTGCCGGCAGTCTCTCGAGCGCCCCCGCTGGCGCGGTGCTGGCGGTACACCGTAACCTGGCCCTGATTCAGGCGGTCTAGCCCATCAAGGGTAGCGAACCAAACGCCTCCCTCCCTCGCCGCCAAGATACCTCCCGAGGTACCCGACAAACCTTGGTTCGTGGAATACGTGACCACGGGAAGCTCGCGAAAACGGTCAAGCCCGTTGACGGTGCCTACCCAGATACTGCCCTCACTATCTTCAAACAAATCGTAAATCTCGTCGCCCGACAGGCCGTCCGATTGGGAAAACACATCGGTCCGTCCCTGGTGTATATGCAAAATGCCGCGGCCCGCAGGTCCGACCCACAGACCGCCGTCGCGATCGCGGAGCATTCTCAGGAAACGGAATCCCTCCTTTGCAGTGGGGTACCGATGTACGACCTCGGCTTTCCCATTAGCCAAGCGCATGATCGCGCCCGTTGTGGCGATCAAGAGAGCGCCATCGTCGCTGTCCACCATGCTCTGCATTCTTCCGCCTGGTAGGCCTGGCACCGTATAGAAAACTGGTGGCCCAGGTTTCCATCGCCACACCCCCATATTCAATCCGACCCAGAGATTCCCCTCGCGGTCCTCATGCAACCCGAAGACGCCGCCGGTAACACCTGCCATTTCCGGGTGGCACCGGATGCTGCCATTCCGAATTTCGCAGAGTTTTCCATCGGGAGGACCGTCCGTGCCGACCCATATCGAGCCCTCATCGTCTTCAACTAGAGCATTGATAACCAATCCAGCCAGCTCCGCGTACTGAGTGAGCTTGCCGTTCTTCCAGCTTGACAGCCCATTCCTTGTGCCGACCCAAAGAGTCCCGTCGCGCGCCGCGACTAGGCTCGTGATGGTGTCAGAGGGGAGATGCTGACCCGGCGGCTGCCAAGGGACATTCCGCACGCCATCGAAGCGAGACAAGCCGAATGCGGTCCCGACCCAGAGATACCCGTCGGGCGTCTGGGCGATTGAGAGAATGCAGCCTTTGGCAAAGCCCTCCCGGACTTTCCAGGCCGTATGCGCGTACTGGCTGACATCTAGCGCGGGATTCAGCGCCAACGCACATGGACACCACACCAACAGGCAAGCCAAAACACTGCCTGGCGCGAGAGCCACTCGTACTCGTCCATGGCTTTTCTTCATCGTGCCATATCTTACTCCCATTTATCTGGGTAGAGGGCGCCAGCATGACTCGTTGGCCCGATCACTGAGCAGAGGATTAGACCATTGGCTGATTTCAACCGCATAGATCCAGCGCTCGCAGGCATCGTTTAGTCACAAGGTTCATATGGCCGGCATTCTGCGCCCGTAAACTTGGCAAATTAAAAATCACAATAAGCGTCAGGGCGTGAAGAGCGAATGAAGCGATGCAAGAGTTAACCGTGACCGAACGCGGGCTGTCTACCAGATCAGTTTCAGTCCAAACTGTATCTGACGTGAAGTGGTCGTCGTGGAGGTGAGGACGCCCGCCGAAGAAATCGGGGTTCCGTTAGCTCCAAACAGGCTGGTATTGTTGTCGGGGCCACCGGCGACGCAAAATTCGTGTGATTCAAGACGTTGAAGAACTCTGCTCGGAATTGCGCATGAAACTTCTCTAAGCCGCCTATGTTGCGAAATAGCGAGGTATCCAGATTGAGCAATGCCTGGACCGATAAGAATATTGCGCCCCGCATCTCCAAACCGCGTGCTCGGGTTGGGAAAAGCAAAACACTGCGTCTTGATGTAGTCGAGCGGATTTCCTGGATTCACAAGGGAGCCGCTGCATCCCGGTCCACTCAGTACATCTGGTCGGTCGAACTGATCGCCCTTCATTCCTAACGGGTCTCCAGTGATTGTAGGTGTGAACGGTTCGCCGGAAGCAACGTGCAGAATCCCACCCCATTGCCAACCGTTTAATGCCCATTGCAGCGCTCGTGGCTTGGGTTTGAGACTCGGGATTTCCCAGATGTAGTTGACCGAGAGGTTTTGACGTATGTCGAAGTCGGCGAGTCCACGCCCATTTCTTTCATCGAACCAAAGCCGAGGGGAGCTATTCACGAAGGTACCTGGGATGCTGTTCGCCGATTCCGAACCCGAGTCAATAATCTTGCCCCACGCGTATGACACCCCGGCTTGCAGCCCTTTGCTGAGTTGGCGAGTTACCTGTACCTCGAGGGCATGGAAAATGGAATCGGAGCTCCACGTAGTGCCGGAAATCTGGCCTACGTTCGGGTTCAGAGTAATTCCATTCACCGGCCATACGTAGCCCTGCGGCGTCAACGTTGGAAGCACCATGTCGAAATTGTTCGTGAAGTAGGGAAGATGAACGCCGCGCGATCCCGTGTAGCCCACTTGCAGCACCGTATCTCGGAGCAATGCTCTGCTGAATGTTGAAGTTCCACTCCATGTCATAGCTGCGTGGAGGGTTCGGCTGAATATACGCGTAACGAAGCGTGGTCGCGGTCAATAACGGAAAGGCTCCCTTCGGAAACGACCCCTGCGGCAGCGTCGTGTCGTCGCCCAACTCAAAAAACGGAGCCGACAAAAGGCTCGTCGCCCCAAAAAGATATGGGAGAGGTAAGTTATCGAATATTCCGAAGCCAGCGCGGACGGATGTCTTACCTTTGCCTAACGGATCCCACGCAAAGCCCACCCTCGGTTCAAAATCGAGCTTCGTCGGATTCGAGAAGAAAGGATTTCCGAGGTGTGGGGTTGTTGATGTCAGCGATGGCAGATTCGAGAGTTTCCCCTGTGCTTCGCTCGGGACCGTCGCTGCTTCATAACGCAGCCCCAGATTGACAGTCAAATTGGGCCTCGCTCTCCAGTCATCCATGAAGTATCCCGCATAAATAGACTGCCGGAGGGCGCGTGGCGTGATTCCACTTCCGATCGGCGCGTTAAACGACGATGGCTGGTCCTGCAGGAATGCGGAAAGCGATCCGAACAAGAAGTCGCCTAGCGGGCTGGTTTTGCCCAATTCATTGTCCCGGATGTTTTCAAAAGCAAAACCAAACTTTAGGGAATGAGTTCCTAACGTCGCGAACGCATCATCGTAGAACTGATAAGAATTATAATGAAAATCGAACTCCCCGACGGCGCCCAAGCCCCCTGGAAACGACGAGAGTTCCGAGTTCGTTATAACTCCCACAGGTTGGCCAGGCAAAAAGCCGAGCGACGTGTCTGCCGCCACAGGGTTAATCGCCTCTAAACTCTTTGGCGCTTGTGAGACTACACGGCTGAAACCCAATCGCGCCGTGTTGGCCATTTGGGCACCGAATAAGTGCGTTTCCTCGAGAACTGCGGCTTGACGGCGGGACAGCGTCTCGATGATGTTGTTATCGAAGGAATCCGGTCCCTCCGTTTTTCCATTGTCGAACATGTAGGTTCCGAACAGGCTATCACTCTTTCCGATTGTCAAGTCCGCGCGAGAGGTAAGGAAGTCCTCGTTCGTGTTCTGCGGAGTGGAAAGTGTGAAATAGACCGGTATCGCCCTTGACCGGACCGTTCGGAAGGGGATAGAGCGCCAAGTACGGCACTACTCTTGGATCCACACTAACAGTACCTGAGGTTAGATGTCCGGTGCGTGCCGCGGAAGAAGGCACAATGTCCACCGTTGTTGTTGAAAGCAGCTGACGAATTCCTTCGTAATCGCCAAAAAGAAACAACTTGCTTTTGATAATCGGCCCTCCAGCATCGGCTCCGAACTGATTGCGCCGGAATGGGGGCGGAGATGGAGTTGTGTCGAAGAAGTTGCGGGCGTCAAGCGCGCTGTTGCGTAGAAACTCATAAACAGAGCCGTGTAGCTCATTTGTGCCAGAGCGCGTAATAGAATTGATCACTCCTCCGGACGTCCTGCCATAACTGGCTGGCGCGCTGTTTGTTACGACAGAGAATTCCTGAACCGCTTCCACGCCGAGCAAGACACCGAGAACACTGCCGGGCCCTCCGTTGGAATAGTCGTTTATGCTGATCCCATCGATACGGTAGTTGTTCCCTTGTGGCCGTGTTCCGCCGATGCTCAACTGCATCCCGAGACCGCGGTTCGCCCGTTGATTATTCAGACCAAGCGGATATTGATCCACGCCGGTAACTCCCGGTTGCAGCAGTGCCAGAGTCGTCCAGTCGCGCCCGTTCAGCGGCAATTCGCGAACCGTTGTGGAGTTCTCGGTTGCTTCCAAGGTTGAACTGGCCAATTGGATAGCGGGCGGTGTGCCTGAAACCTCGATTTTCGTCCGAACCTCGCCTAGGTTTAGCTTGAAGTCGATTATCTGCTCGGAGCCTACCGTCACAAAAACGCCAGATCTCAAAACCGTTTCAAGTCTTTCCTTGGACGCACTGATCTCATACGTACCTGGCACCAGGTTCGGAGCCGTGTACATCCCGTCGTTGTTAGCGTTTACGGACCGGACTATAGCCGTCTCGGAGTTCTTAACAGCGACATGCGCTCCTGCAATTGCGCGTCCGGAGCTGTCTATCACACTCCCCGAAATCGTCCCTCCAGCGACCTGTGCGAGACAAACACCGCCGGTCACCAGTACGATTGCTGTGACGCACGCGACTGTGAAAGAAATCGAAACAAAAGGAGCGCGGGTTGGGTTTAGGCGCATCTCAACATTGCTTCTCGAACGCATTGCTTCTTGAACGCATTCGCCTGACTCTACGCCTCCCAATATCCTGGTGGCAAGATTTCCCAACACGGCAGCTTTTGCTCCAGCGGCTTGGGACAGCAGGCTATTTCGGGCCTAATGTGTCCCGCCTGCGCTGAGCCCATGGCGATTCCGAAATGGCGGAGTTGGTCTTTCGCGACACCAAGGTAATTCGCAGTTCGTTCGTGACGGAAGCCGCCAGACGGAGAAGCGCAACAGACATACGCCGGAATCACATTGAGTGGCTTGCAGTTGTGCTTCGAGCGACCCGTTTTGGTGGGAAGGCCGGGCCATCCAAACGTAGACCAGTAAACTACCAGACCTCTTCCGTGTCCTCGGTAACTCTGTTCCGGAAGGCGATGAGTTCAACCGTTGCGGGGATACCATCGCATCTCGCTTTGTCCCACACCAGAACTCCACTCACCAAATCAGATGGAGCACCCTTGCCCCATTTGGATGGAGTCGGTCCCGGCTGGTTACATCGATGCTATTCGACCACTATCAGATGAGGAATCACGGTGAGCTAGCCGTTCCTCACATTCCACAATCTTCAATCACGTGCGAATTTGCGAGGCAGCGTTTCGGGGACGCAATCGAGAGCGAACAACAAACGGAACGCCGGATATTGGCCGTTGTTCCGTCTTCTAGACGCGCGGAGCTAACCGTTACTCACATTTTTCAGTTCGAAAGAGTATGCGAATGTAGTCGAGTATTCAGAACACGACGGAGATCTTGTAATGACTAAACCCATTCTGGTGGTAACCAGCCGTTATCCGAAGGAGATTGAAGACCGTATCGACCGCGACTTCAACGCCCGACGAAATCCGAACCAGTTTCCTTTCAGCCAGCAGGAGTTGCTCTCCGCAGCCCAAGGAGCCGACGCGCTGTTCATCACGCCGGCAGACCGGTTGGACTCTGAGTTTTTCCAGAAAGTCTCGCCAACGCTAAAAATCATCGCCACGTACTCGGTGGGTTTTGAGCATATCGATCTGGAAGCCGCCGCTGGCAGGAAAATCTTGGTCGCTTACACCCCAGGTGTAAACCATGACGCAACGGCAGACATTGCCATGTTGCTTTTACTTGGTGCTTCGCGTCGCGCTTACGAGGCCCAGGAACTGGTTCGAACGGGAGCTTGGAGGCCCTTGAGTCCTGACATGCTCTTGGGCTGGCAAGTTGGTGGCAAGATCCTCGGCATTTTCGGAATGGGGCGCGTGGGACAAGCCCTGGCGCGTCGAGCGCGAGGATTCGGAATGAAGATTCACTATTGCAACACTTCCGAGTTACCCGCGGAAATCGCAGGAGACGCCGTCTACCATAAGGATCCGTCGGATCTGCTTCGCGTAAGTCAGTTCTTGAGCCTACACGCCCCGGAAACTCCTCAGACCCACCATTTCTTGAACTCCAAAGCCATAAGCCTTCTGCCTCCCGGGGCCATCGTGGTGAACACCGCCCGCGGTGGATTGGTGGTCGATGACGACCTCATCGTTGCTCTCAAGAGCGGGCGGGTCGCTGCCGCCGGACTTGACGTATTTGAAGGCGAGCCAAAACTTAACCCGGAGTATGTTTTTCTGAAAAATACATTTCTATTGCCGCATATGGGCAGCGCCACGATCGAAACGCGGACAGCAATGGGCATGCTGGCCCTAGACAATGTGGACGCGGTCCTGAACGGCAGGCCTGCGCCCACCCTCGTCCGGCCCTAGTCGCAGCTCGACGTCTCATAAGTGCATCTGAACGATTCGGTGGGGCTCCCTAACAAGGCCAATCGCCGAGCCCATCGGGAGCCGCTGTGCCGTTCAAAGAAGTCAGCCAACCTGCGATTATCCACGTTTTGCCAAAAGACAAGTCTACGTCCGTGTCGAGAATTATAAGTCCGTCTTAAACGATCTCTCGCAAACGCAATCACGGTGAGCTAGCTGCTGCTCACATTCCGCAGATTTCGGCGATGTGCGAATTTCTGTACTGCGATTAGGGGCGCAATGAAAAGCGATTTGCGACGCCCCGTGTTGCCTGCAGCAAAGAGTCTTGCACAAAGGGCGCAGGACGGTTTTCCGCGGAAATGATTTAGTAACTGAAAAAACGGAGGAAGAATAATGAGCCGGGCTTACGATGCAATTTCTTCGCAGAGTTTACAGAGACGTTCCGCTCTCTTGCGTTGCCGGAGATTTCCCAGGATCCACACCTTCATTCTGTTGACGATAGGACTGTTGAGCACGAATGTTGTGCCCGCCTGTGCGCAGGAATCTTCAGACATAGCTAAGCAAGCGCAGAATCCGATCGCGAGTCTTGTCTCTGTGCCTCTGGAGAACGATTTCAACCCTCACACCGGAGCTAACAAAGAAGACAGCTATGTGTTCGAGATGAAGCCTGTCGTTCCCTTCCGTTTGTCGGATGACTGGACTCTGATTACACGGACGATCATTCCGGTAATCCAAGTTCCCGATCTGGCCCCGGGCGTGAGCGGAACAGGCGGCTTGGGCGACATACAGGAGTCGCTATTTCTATCGCCGGCTAAAGCTGGTCCAGTTATTTGGGGTGCAGGACCCGTCATTTCCTTTCCTACAGCCACCCAGAACATTCTCGGGACAAAGAAACTGAGCGTCGGGCCCACCGTTGTCGTTCTCAGGAGCCAAGGACACTGGCTGTTCGGATCGTTAGCGCAAAACTTATTCTCGGTGGCTGGACCGTCGGGGCGACCAGACGTGAACCAAATGCTGCTCCAGCCCTTCGTGAATTACAACTTGCCCCACAAGTGGTATCTGACGTCCTCGCCAATTATTACTGCAAATTGGGAAGCTAGATCCGGCGAACGCTGGGTGGTGCCTGTTGGTGGAGGTGTAGGAAGGATCGTGCACCTCGGGAAGCAGCCCGTAAATGTCTATACCCAATTCTTTCGCAACGTACAGCGCCCGGATGGCACCAGCAGTTGGTCCGCAAGATTTCAGATGCAATTTCTCTTCCCGAAAAAGAGGTGACCGGATCGGGGAGCGTGTTTGCATCTGAATTCCGGAAGGGGGCAATTGAACATCGGCCACATCAAGGAGAATGTCTGTGAAGAAGCCGATATTAGTAGTAACGACCCAGTTCGTTGAGCCAGTTGAGACTCGAATCGATAATGAATTTGAGGTACGGAGGAAGGCGGACGGAACACCATTTCAGCACGATGAACTTCTTGCTGCTGCCGAAGGAGCGGATGCGTTATTCATTACTCCGTTCGATAGACTCGACGCGGATTTCTTTAGCCGTGTCTCTCCCTCCGTGAAGGTGATCTCTACCTATTCAGTCGGTGTCGATCACGTTGACTTACAGGCTGCGGCGCGCAGACATATTGCCATTGGATATACGCCAGCCGCCGTGACAGACGCAACGGCAGACATCGCTATGCTGCTGCTTTTGGGTGCCTCGCGTCGTGGTTTTGAGGCACAAGAACTAGTCCGAACCGGCGAGTGGACGGTACCGCGAAGTGGCGCACTTTTGGGCTGGCAATTGACCGGTAAAATACTCGGAATTCTAGGTATGGGACGAATTGGCCAAGCCGTCGCGAAGCGTGCCCGCGCCTTTGGCATGAAAATCCACTATTCGAACCTTTATCCACTGCCGGAGGAAAAGGCCGGAGATGCGGTTTTCCATGCCGATCCATTGGAACTTCTCCGCGTGAGTCAGTTTCTGAGCCTTCA
Source organism: uncultured Acidobacteriota bacterium (assembly GCA_963735525.1). Taxonomy (GTDB): domain Bacteria; phylum Acidobacteriota; class Terriglobia; order Acidiferrales; family UBA7541; genus Acidiferrum. Next base: position 73,589 of record CAVTLQ010000015.1, read on the forward strand.
CGCTCCCGAGACGGAAAAGACGCACCACTTCCTGAATGCGAAGACCATCGCTCTTCTGCCTCCCGGGGCGATTGTGATTAACACTGCCCGCGGGGGATTGATCCTCGATGACGATCTCATTGCAGCGCTCAAGAGTGGCCGAGTTGCAGCGGCGGGGCTGGATGTCTTCGAAGGTGAACCGAAACTGAATCCCGCTTACGCTGTGCTAAAAAATACTTTTTTGCTGCCTCATATTGGGAGCGCAACAGTGGAGAGTCGAACACTCATGGGAATGGTTGCTCTCGACAACATCGACGCTGTGCTAACCGGGAAGCCAGCTCCCTCGCTGGTTGCAGCTCAGAAAGAGTAACTTTTCTTTTTCCTTTGTCAGTTAGTGCACTTTCCTGACGACCAAAATACCGTGGATAGACTTCTTAATTTAATTTAGGGCGACCTCATGAGAATAGCAACACTGGCCGACGTGGATCTGATCAAGAATATTCTGCTGGTATCGTTTAGGAATGACCCACACGTGACCTGGCTTCTGGAAGAAAGCAAGAACAAGTTTAAGCTCACACTCTTAATCGATTACGTAGTTCATCAGACCCTTCGGCGGGGTGAAATATATTTGAGTGGCGACAATAACGCGGTCGCGTTGTGGGATTTTGAGCGACGCGAAAGAATGTCATTCCATTACATTTGGCGGAACTTAGCTTTCCTTATCCAGATCGGCATAAAGTCCGTGGCAAGAATTGTGAAATCAGAAGCTCAAGTTCACAATAATTTTCGCAAATATCCGCGTTATTGCCATTTGTATATGATTGGAGTCTTGCCAGAAGAACAAGGAAAGGGATTGGCAAGCGCATTAATGAATCCTCTGATTCAGAGAATGAAAGAAAAGTCGATTCCTGTATTTCTTGAGACGGCAAACCTGCGTAATGTCGATATATACAAAAAGAAGGGCTTCAAGATCTTCAACACTCTGGCTATCGGGAATCAGAACCTATTTCTGATGTCTACCGAATCACAGAATGCCGGGTCAATTGCTCCCGCCTAGTCGCCGACTTTCCATGGAACCCGTTAGGCTTTGAGACCACGACGGAAAAGCCTGATTTCACAATGTCAGTTAAGGAGCTTCACGTGTCTTGCCGCAGCATTGACCCAGACGCGTGAATCTTTGACATTTTGGAGGTAGGACAAATGCCCTTGTACATCGCGATTACTGAAGAGGGCTCGCTCTCAAATGGTTGGAGGAGCGGTAGGCGGAATCGCCGGTATCTATCTTTCCATTCCGCTCGTCGCCATGCTGCGAGTCGTGTGGCGCCGGCTTCCCGCGCTCAGTAACGCGACGCCCTGATCCGCGCCCCCCTTCAGCAGCTGATCTCCCATTTCTTCCGCGCGATTCTCGTCCCTTCTGGTACCACCATCGACTCGGTCCGACCCATCACCGTGAGCTAACCGTTGCTCACATTCTCAGGATTTCGGGAACTTGCCATCATTCGTCTGTGATTGGACACGTACAAAGTGACGATCTAACGGCGAAGAGCCGGACATCGCATAAGGAGATTTGGAGATGAGCACCGACGGTCTCGAAATGAAAGGAGTTATCCGATGAGAGCAACGAAAAAGGAAAACGCAGAGTCTTCGACTGGGAAAGCAACCAGTGTGATTGACTATATCGTTCAGCGACTTGCTGATGAGGGCATCACGGACTGTTTTGGCGTACCGGGAGACTATGCGTTCCCCGTCTGTGACGCAGTCGATCGCAACCAAAACATCAGATGGGTCGGCTGCTCAAATGAATTGAATGCGTCCTACGCTGCCGATGGCTATGCACGCGTTCGCGGCGCCGCAATGCTGTCGACGACCTATGCGGTGGGCGAGTTATCGGCGATCAACGGAGTGATGGGTGCGAAAGCCGAGCGCTCACTCGTCTACCATGTCGTCGGCATGCCGTCCCACCAGAACGAGCTCTTGCGCAAGAAAATGCATCACACATTTGGCGACGGAGTCTTCGGGAACTTCGTCGACATATCCGCTCAAGCTGCCTGTTGCCACGCAGTGATCAACCCCGATAACTGCGTGATTGAAATGGAGCGCGTGATCCTGGAGGCGCGTCGCAATAACCAACCCGCATACATCGTCGTTCCCGGAGACTACGCGCTGGCACCGTTCACGCCGACTGAGGTGAGTCCTGTCGCGCTGAAGTCGGGCGAAGCGTCCCTCAAGAAAGCAGTCGCAGCCATAGCGGAAAAGATAAAAGGCGCCAAATCGTTTGTCGCCTTTCCGGCATTCATATTGTCGCGTCTCGGCTTACAGAATGAGGCCAAGCAGGCGATCGAGGCGCTGGGCTGCCCGTTTGCTACCACGACGATGGAAAAGTGCATCATCGACGAAAGCCACCCGCAATTTGCGGGCGTGTATGCGGGAGCGGCGTCCACGGAGAAGACGCGGCAGATTGTCGAGAACGCGGAATTGGTGCTTGATCTCGGCGGGATCAGCCTCAACGATGAAACTACCGCGGGCTTTTCTGAGCGACTTGATCCCGCACGGTTCGTCTCGGTCGGGTTGAATGACGTTCGTATTGGACAACAGGTGATCGCGAATGTCCGAATCGTCGACGTGCTCGGTGCGATCGCAAAGCTCAAATCGTCTCTGCCGTCGTTCAAAAGAACGCCGGAACAAACTCAACCCGTAACTGGAAAGCCGTCGGACAAGATCACGATGGATCAACTCTATCCTCGCTACGCGGCGTTTATCCGGCCGGGCGACAACGTCGTTCTGGAAAGCGGGAGTTCCACCTTGGGGCTCGCGCCAGAAACGCTCGCCAACGATGTGCAGGTGCACATTCAAATGTTATGGGGATCGATTGGATGGGCTACCGGAGCCACCTTCGGGATAGCGCTCGCTAACGCGAACCGGAGAACGGTCCTCATCACTGGCGAAGGCTCTCACCAACTAACCGCCAACGAAATCGGAAATATGGGGCGGTACGGCGCCAAGCCGATCATCTTTGTTCTCAACAACGACGGCTATATGGTGGAGCGCGCCCTGGAACCCTACCCAGATTGGTCCTACAACGATCTGGCGAAATGGCGCTATGCAGATTTGCCGCGGGCGTTGGGATGCGCTGACTGGGTAACAGCACGTGTCGAGACACTCGGCGAACTCGACGCCGCCATGAAAGCGGCGAGAGAGAGTAAATCGGGCGCATACATCGAGATCATCGGGGGGCGAATGGATATGCCCAAAACTCTCGCCTTCGCGCATACCCGCATCAAGGAATTGTACGGAGATGCGGCCGTATAACGTTCCAGTTACTCCTTTGATAGCCGACTAGCAGCGTTTCCGTCACTGGGCCGGGCCGGAGTCGGCGAGCCGGCCCAGTGAATTCAAACAAGGATAAGAAAGTGACAATTAAGCGAAGCATTGCAAAGCGCGTCCCATTCTTCCTATTAATCCTCGCACCGTTGCTCCTCATACCGCGAGCGAATGCGCAGTCCTTGACTATGGACGGTGAGTCCGGAATCTTCCTGCAGCCCTTGGCCGATGTCGTTCCGTCGCCGCAACACAAGTTCGGCGGCCCAACGGTCAGCTTCCACGCCGTCGACGCCGGCCCCGTCGCTGGAAACTACATCAACAGTGGAGTCGAAGAGGGATTTGGCAACTGGCTGGAATTCGGATATACCCGCAGTAACCACACAGACGGCGGAGATCCCACGATCAGTCCTCTTTTCAACTTCAGCGGGATGAATATCTTTAACGTCAAGGCCAAGGTCCTGCCGGCGAACTATCACGGCCACAAATATTTGCCGGCCATTTCCGTTGGCGGAGTGCTCCGAACCAATGACCCCTTCGTCGTACAGGACGTCAAGCACAAGAATGCAACGAACGGTGATGTCTACCTCGTTGGCACAAAACTCTTCATGGTCGGGAAAAAGTTTGCTTTTATAGGGAGCGCCGGTGTTCGCGGCACCAACGCACAAAAGTACGGCTATGGTGGGAACACCCTGAATTGGCAAGCTCGGGCATTCGGCGGCGTCGCTTTCCCAATTCCGATAAAGAACATTCTAGTTATCACTCCAGCTTTTGAAGTCGATCAAGAGCCCGAAAGAATCAAGTATGTTCCTACCGCGAGATTGCCCACCGACCTCATCTACGCTGTGAGGTTCTCTCGCCAGCCCGATTCCCGATGGAGCATCGACGTGGGTACCGGTCATCTCGGGGCGACTTTGGCGCCGGGAATCAACATTAAGGTCAACAATGCGCTCGCCATTGCGGCTAACTACAGGTTCTAAAGACCGAAGAAGGACTGCGAGTGGTTTCCTTCGCGAAACCGCTACGAGCATGGCGTTTCTCCCACTGGAGTTCTGGTTCTCGAAGAATATGGATCATGATGAGTCTTTTGTCTCTCAGACCCCTGAAGACGTTGAGTTTTGATAGCGCTGAATAGAAGGAGCGGGCGGTGGCGCAACAGGTACAGCACATTCTATATCAGGTCTCTACGGCCGCAGCTCTGGTTCAAGGGGTCTACGCGGGCGCGGTGCGAGTCTCCACCCTCCGGGAGCACGGCGACCTTGGCTTAGGCACCTTTGAGGGCCTGGACGGTGAAATGGTCGTGGCAGACGGACACTTCTTTCAAGTCCGCTCGGACGGCAGTGTGAGAGAAGCACAAGACGACGTTCTGGTTCCGTTCGCGGCAGTCACAGATTTTTCTCCCGACCGATCGGTCACTCTCGACAATTGCGCGGACCTGTCCGAGCTGACTTCGCGCTTGGACACTCTCCGCCCTTCTGACAATTTCTTTTTCGCGCTGAGAGTCGACGGAACATTCGACTACATCCACGCGAGAGCGATGCGTCGGACGAAGGAAGGAGTGCCGCTCGTCCAAGCGGCCGCCGTTCAACCCGAGTTCGAATTCAAGAACATTTTGGGGACTCTCGTGGGCTTCTGGACCCCTGAGTATGCGAAGGCTTTGAATGTCCCCGGTTACCACCTGCACTTCATCTCAGCGGATCGCACGTGCGGTGGGCATCTCCTGCAATGCCGTGGAAAGAAGCTGAGCCTGCAGATTCAGTCCGAGGGCGACTACCACGTCGTATTGCCCCAAACCAATGACTTTCTGAAAGCCAACTTACGGCGAGACCCGACAGCGGATCTCGCGAAGGCAGAAGGAGAAAAGAAGTGAGCACAGCCGTTAAGAAGCCAGCTGCGCAGTCGGGCGCCGAGTTGCTAGTGAAGAGTCTGGAGGCGCAAGGAGTCGAATATGTCTTCGGCATACCGGGAGCGAAAGTCGACAAGGTATTCGACACGCTTTTGGATTCCAAGATCAAAACAATTGTCTGTCGTCATGAGCAGAACGCTGCTTTCATCGCGGCCGGTATAGGCCGGATGACGGGCAAGGCAGGCGTGGCACTTGTAACTTCAGGGCCGGGCGCCTCGAATCTAGTCACAGGTTTCGCAACGGCAACCTCTGAAGGTGATCCCGTCGTCGGCATCGGGGGCTCAGTTCCTGTTGCCGATCGACTGAAACAACTTCATCAAAGCATGGATACAGTAGATCTCTTCCGCCCGGTCACCAAATTCAGCGCCGAAATCGATTCACCGAGCGCAATTTCAGAGGTAGTCGCAAATGCCTTCCGAGCGGCGGAATCGGGACGCCCAGGCGCCGCGTTCATCAGTGCTCCGAAGGACGTGATGGTGGGAGAAGCGACTGGCGATGTCTTGACCCCGACAGCCCCGGTGACGCTAGGCGCAGCAGACACTGCCGCCATCGCCTCAGCCGCTCGCCTGATCAACAAGGCGACAAACCCCGTCCTGCTCCTGGGATTGCTTGCGAGCGAGAAACAGACGGCTGAAGCCGTGCACGGATTCATTGCTAGAACAAACATGCCGATCGTCTCCACCTATCAGGCCGCGGGAGTTGTTCCTCGGGAGCACTTCGCTAGATTCGGTGGGCGAGTCGGCTTATTTCGAACACAGCCCGGAGACAGAATCCTCGATGCAGCCGATCTGGTGATTACGGTGGGATACGACCCAATTGAATTTGAACCTGCTCTTTGGAACCGGGGCAAGAAACGCAATTTGATTCACATCGATGTAGTTCCTGAGGACGTGGACAACGATTACCGGCCAGAGGTAGAGCTGACCGGAAATATCGCGGCAACTTTGCGGGCGCTCACCGAAACGATCACCGATAGTACTTCCACAGCCAGCGCCGAACTGCTCGAAGAAGTTGCGAGGGACCGCGCCGCATTTGCCAAATTGGCCGTCGGTTTGAACGGGACGCCCGTCCACCCCGCGCGCCTGGTGCACGAACTGCAAACCCTGCTGAGTGATGACACGACCCTGTGTCTCGATATGGGCTCGTTCCACATCTGGATGGCTCGGCATCTTTACAGTTTTCGTGCCCGGCAAATTCTAATGACCAACGGGCAACAGACACTGGGCGTCGGCCTCCCGTGGGCGATTGCCGCCAGCCTGGTGCGTCCTTCTGAAAAAGTAATCTCGATCTCTGGTGACGGAGGCTTTTTGTTCTCGGCCATGGAATTGGAAACCGCGGTCCGTCTCAAGTGCAACCTTGTTCATTTGGTGTGGATTGACGGCTTTTACGACATGGTCGGCATTCAGGAGATGGCCAAGTACGGACGTTTGTCCGGTGTGAAACTTGGCCCGGTTGACGTTGTCGGGTTTGCCGAGGCCTTTGGTGCCAAAGGCCTGATGATCGAGCGTCCAGAGGAGATCTCGTCAACCCTAAAGAAAGCGCTCGCAATGCAGGGTCCTGTGATCATCGGCATACCCGTGGATTACAGAGACAATCACCGGTTGATGGAGACCGTCCATCTTGAGGCTCTAAACTAGGAGCGATCGCTCCAGTGCAGGGGCAGTCCAACACTTTTGATGCGTGTGTTCAGTAGGCAGAAAGGATCAAATGTTGAAAGAATCTCCAGCCGTTTCGACAATTCGTACACCTTCATCGTATCCCGGTTCGCACAAGCGATTCGTTCAAGGTAGCCGCGCGGATCTGCGTGTGCCGTATCGTGAGATATCTCTTTCCGCGACGCGCCACGCTGACCGCACGGAAGACAATCCACCTCTGCCGGTGTACGACACTTCCGGCCCGTACACGGCCCCCGACGTTCGGATTGCACTAGATCGAGGCCTCCCCCAACTGCGCACGAACTGGATCAAGGAACGCGGCGACACGGAAATTCTTTCTGGCCCGAGTTCCGAATATGCCCGTATGTCCGACAACAACCTCCTCAACTACAACGTGCGTTTTCCTTCTTCGTTCATTTCTCGCCGCGCCCACAAAGGCAAAAACGTCAGCCAAATGCACTACGCCCGCAAAGGCATCGTCACAGCGGAAATGGAATTTGTCGCGCTGCGGGAATCGATGCAGCTGGAGCGCTTGTTGCAGGATCCTTACTACGAATCCCTCGCCCGCCAGCATCGCGGACAGTCTTGGGGTGCGCGCCTTCCCGAACAGATAACACCCGAATTCGTTCGCGCCGAAGTGGCCGCTGGGCGCGCGATTATCCCGGCGAACATCAACCACCCTGAGCTCGAACCGATGATCATCGGGCGCAATTTCAAAGTCAAAATCAATGGGAATATCGGCAACTCCGCGGTTACATCCTCTCCCGCAGAAGAAGTCGACAAGATGATCTGGGCCGCCTATTGGGGCGCGGACACCATCATGGACCTTTCCACTGGCAAGAACATCCACGAAATCCGCGAATGGATTCTTCGCAACTCCCCCGTGCCGGTCGGAACGGTGCCGATTTATCAAGCGCTTGAAAAAGTGGGAGGCCTTGCGGAAGAACTCTCTTGGGACCTTATGCGCGACACTATGATCGAGCAGGCCGAGCAGGGCGTCGACTACTTCACGCTACATGCTGGAGTCCGCCTGCCGTGGATTCCGCTGACTGTGAATCGCCTGACGGGCATCGTCTCCCGCGGTGGCTCCATCATGGCGAAGTGGTGCCTGGCCCACCATGAAGAGAATTTCCTTTATACACATTTCGAAGAGATCTGCGAAATCATGAAGGCCTACGACGTGTCGTTCAGCCTGGGTGATGGCCTCCGTCCCGGCTCCATTTATGACGCCAATGACGAAGCCCAATTTGCCGAATTGCGCATTCTCGGAGAGTTGACGGAGTTGGCTTGGAAGCACGACATCCAAGCGATGATCGAAGGTCCTGGGCACGTTCCCATGCAGCTCATCCGCGAAAACATGGACGAGGAGTTGCGCCACTGCTTCGAGGCTCCCTTCTACACCTTGGGGCCGCTGACCACCGACATTGCTCCCGGCTACGATCACATCACCAGCGCGATCGGTGCGGCTCAGATCGGATGGTACGGAACCGCGATGCTCTGCTATGTAACGCCCAAGGAACACCTCGGTCTTCCCAACAAAGAGGATGTGCGTACGGGCATAATCAGCTACAAAATCGCCGCACACGCAGCCGACCTGGCCAAAGGATGGCCAGGCGCGCAACTCCGTGACAATGCCCTCTCGAAGGCACGCTTCGAGTTTCGTTGGCTGGATCAGTTCAACCTGAGCCTGGATCCCGATCGTGCGCGTGAGTTCCACGACGAGACTTTGCCTCACGAAGGTGCGAAGACCGCCCACTTCTGCTCCATGTGCGGACCCAAGTTTTGTTCAATGAAGATTACAGAAGAGATTCGCGCCGCGTACGGTTCGGCGGAACAACAGCAGGGCATGGCGGAAAAGTCCCGCGAATTTGTTGAAAGCGGAGGCGAAATATACCTGTGAGGATGACTCCCGACGTCGCCGTCGTAGGAGGAGGGTTGCTCGGACGTTGTCTCGCTTGGCGAGCAGCGCGAGCCGGCGCGCGTGTCGCCCTTTACGACGCGTCGAACCCGTCGGGAGAAGGATCCGCCGCGTGGGCGGCCGCGGGAATGATTGCTCCAACTGCGGAGGGGCCCGAAGTAGATCCACAAATTGTCCAAATGGGGCGACATAGCCTAGGCCTCTGGCCGCAATGGCTGGCGGAGTTGCCGCTTCCCGTTTTCTATCTCGACACAGGAACGTTGGTGGTTTGGCATCGCGGGGACGCTGGGGAGGCTCTACGATTCGAACGCACTCTTGCCCTACAGCATGCTGGTAAAGAGGGGCCGCGTGTTTCCCGACTGCAACTAGGCGAACTGGAACCGGCGCTCTCTCCCACTTTTCGGGAAGCTCTTTATCTTGCGGGCGACGCCCAAGTTGATAACCGCGGGCTTCTTAAAGCGGTTGCCAAAGCACTTCAAGAAACCGGCGCCGAGTGCCATTGGCAAACCGTGGTCGAAGACGACGCTCTGCCCGCAGGTGGAGTTGTCGTGGATTGCCGTGGTATGGGTGCGCGAAAAGATTGGTCTGGTTTGAGAGGTGTGCGCGGCGAAATCGCGCGCGTTCATGCTCCTGAGCTCGAATTGCGACATATGGTGCGGTTGCTGCATCCGCGCTTCGGAGTCTATGTGGTCCCGCGTGCAGACGGGCAGCTTGTTGTCGGGGCAACGAGTATCGAGAGCACCGACTATTCGCCTATTTCGGTGCGAGGTGCGCTTGAGCTGCTGTCGTCAGCTTACTCAGTTTTGCCGGGACTCGCAGAGGCCCGCATTCTGGAATTTGCCACACAGGTGCGACCGGCTCTGCCTGACAACCTACCTGCCTTTCACTACGATTACGCGCGGAAAATTCTCCGCATCAACGGACTCTATCGTCACGGATTCCTGCTGACGCCCGCCGTAGTCGAGCAGGCCTTGGTTCTGCTAGCGGGAAAACGCACAGCGAACTCCATTCCGCAGTGGCCATGCCTCCAGAAAACGGACTCAGGCATTCGCGGGGAGGGATCCTTATGTTTGTCATCGTAAACGGTCGTGAACTCCGAGTCCCGGAGCAGCAAACACTGCGGGAACTCTTGTCCTTACTCTCTCCAACCGCTCCCTTCGCCGTGGCTCACAATGAAGAATTTGTGCCGCAGGCGAACTATGGCGAATGCCGCATTTGCCCGGGCGACCGAATCGATGTCGTAAGCCCGATGGCCGGAGGTTGAAATGCAAAGTTGTTACACAGGGGACCACCTGACACTCTACGGACATCGTTTCACAAGTCGACTTCTGTTGGGCACGGGTCGGTATGAATCTCCGCGCCAGCTTCTGGACGCAACTCTGGCGGCTGAACCTGCTCTCCTGACGGTGTCATTGCGGCGCCAGGCCGCGGCCGGGCAGACATTCTGGGATTTGCTCCGCCAGGCTGGCCGTCCTCTACTCCCCAATACTGCGGGTTGCCTGACTGCGCAAGAAGCGGTCACAACTGCCTGCATGGCTCGAGAATTGTTTGAGACGAGCCTGATTAAACTGGAAGTGATTGGAGACGACGCCAACCTGCAACCAGATCCGTTTGGCCTAATCGAGGCCGCGACGGAACTTGTGAAGCTCGGTTTCCACGTTTTGCCGTACTGCACGGAAGACTGGGTCGTATGCAAGCGGCTCTTAGACTGTGGCTGCGAAGCATTAATGCCTTGGGCCGCACCGATTGGTACAGGCCAAGGACCTCGCAATCCGGCTGCTTTGCGAGAGCTGCGGAAACGAGTACCGGACATCCCTCTTATCGTGGACGCTGGCCTCGGTCTTCCATCACACGCCTGTCAAGTTATGGAGTGGGGCTTCGACGGGGTGCTGCTGAATACAGCTGTTTCACGCGCAAGCGATCCCGTTCGCATGGCCAAGGCTTTCGCGGATTCGGTCCGAGCAGGGAGAGGTGCCTTCTTGGCTGGGCCCATGGTCGCGCGAGAGCTCGCGGTGCCCAGCACTCCAGAGTTTGGACGTCCGTTCGCCTCAGATTCAGTTGTGATGCCAAGCGACACGGCAGTTTCTGTCTGAATTTGTGAAATCGCGAAGGACATAGAGTGAGTGTTTCAGTTTACATTGACGCTCGGCCGAGTGCCGTGAAGATTACAACGAAGTGAACGGGCAGCTTGGGGCTGCTCCCAATGAGTCGCGAGAACTCCGTGGCTGAAATACGGCTCCGACGCAGCATGACACGGCAAAACGAACTGCGCCGCGTTCTCACCATTGGCGGGTCGGACTCGGCCGGAGGAGCTGGTATACAAGGCGATGTCAAAACCGGCACAGCGATGGGAGTGGACGTTGCCACAGTCATCTCGGCCATCACAGCGCAGAACAGTTTGGGCGTTCAAGGCCTCGAACCAATCCCTTTCGACCTGTTTCGTGCGCAGATATCGAGTGTGTGTTCCGATATTCCAGTGCATGCGGTTAAGCTCGGGATGCTCTACGATGAATCGCGGGTCCGAGTTGTAATCGATGCGATTCGACAGTATGCCTGGGACAATATCGTCTGTGATCCGGTGCTTGTTTCGACGAGCGGTACGCCTCTTCCCTCGGTGCCCCGCTGTTGAAACGAGACCTCGTCCATCACACACTTCATGAGCCGAATGCCACGACCATGCTCCGCTTCGAGGTTTTCAGCAGCCACGGAATCGGGAACGTTGTGCGCATCAAACCCTAGACCCTGGTCTGAGACGATCAGCGAAATTCCCTTTCCAACTTTGCAGCGGCAGCGGACGTGAACTAATTTGTGAGCATCCAGCCGGTTGCCATGAACGACTGCGTTGCTCAGAGCTTCCCGGAGCGCCAGTTCGACGGCGTGCTCCTCGCCCGTGATGCAGTGCGAGCCTTCGATAAGCCGCATCAAGCGGTCCACCAACGGCGAAATAGCCCTAAGCTCACTCGGTATCCAAGCGTCGATTTCCAACAAGCTTTCGCCACCGCGTGTGCTAGGTAAATGCGCTCGCAATTCAGTGCGTTCGTTCGGGGCTTCCATTCGCGACATAATGAATCCTCGTCTTCAGCTGCGGGCCAGCCAGAGCCCATACCGCACGGAATGCAAACGTCCGAATCCGTTGCGGTAGCGCAGCACGCGGTACCACTGTTTCCATTTGCCGATGAAACCAAGATTCGAGAACACGCGATTTCCTCCTGTCACCTGCGTTCCTTTCGGACGCCCATCTCATCTCTTCTTTGCGCCTTCATCGTTACTCTTGCTGTATTTTTTCCCGGAGCTCGCGTTCCGCCTGCCGCCACTCGTCGAGGTACTCGTCTAGGTCGTAACCCTGACCGCCACGTTCGATGTGAATCTCAAGCGCTCGCCGACGGATTTCGTCCAGGGTTGGCACGTTCTTGCCTCTTTCTTCAGGAATGTCCGACCGGAGACGGCTTGGCCGCGTGTTTCGAATATGCGTGGCTAGATTTTGCGAGTTCATAACTTCTTATCCTTCCAAGCCACTTCCTTGGTTTCCATTGGCCTTCCCGGCCCGGAGTCTCGACCGGGGCAGTCGAAATTCCTGGCCTCTAAGCGTCTGGCCGCCTAGAACTGAGGGATGACGTTGGCGGAGAGCTGAGCTAGTTGCGAGACCAGCGGTGAGGCACGAGCTCCGAACGGCCAGAAAGAACACAATCGTCGCTGCGACAATCAATATAAACATCGCCATGAGTGCCTCCTTTCGCATTAGTCCTAATTCCGGGCGCACGTCAGGTGAACTAGCGAGATATGCCCGGCGTCATCTGTGAAAACCGAAATCCCCTTTCTTGACACGCGACACGGTCTCATGTGGCGTCTCAGTGCTTTGGCTAACTTTCTTCTCGCGTGGAACACGCGAGCTTTGACGGCGCCGATCGAGACACCCATGTGTGCAGCGGTGTCTCGATTCGATAGCTCTCCAAGTTCCCGTAGCTCGATGGCTTTGCGCATTCCTGGTCTCAACTGCCGCATCGCTGCTGATAAGATTTGCATTTTCTCTCTCTGCAAGTAGCTGGCTTCGGGGTCGGGATTTGCATCAGCTAGCGCCAGGGCGGGTGTTGCTTCTTCATCGCCGCTCGAATCATCGATCAGCACCTCGCGCAGCCTTCGTCGCGAGCGTAACAACATCAGCGCTTGGTTGATGGCGATGCGCGTCAACCAAGTGGATAACGACGATTTCCCTTCGAACGTCTGCAAGTGGACGAAGGCTTTTTCGAAAGTTTGTTGAACGATATCTTCGGCGTCTTCACGAACCCGCGTGTAGCGGAACGCGACGATAAAAATCTTTCGCTGGTGCCGGTTGAAGAGCGTTTCAAACGCCTCTTCATCTCCACCCTGGGCGGCAGCGACGAGTTGCTCTTCCGCAGTTGAATCACACAAGGCAGTCACGCCCGGTTTGCCAATCTTATTCATAACTCGATCCAGCATGGTGCTTCACCTCTCGAACGGGTCAGAGACTTTCTGCATTGCCTCCCGCCCTCGCTTCGACTTAAGGCAAGATCAAAGCCAAATCTTGCAAGGCGTAAGTCGCTGAATTTTCAGTGGAATGTTGGATCCGCAGGTGTCAGAAGTCAGAAAAGTCAAAAATGTCAGGCCACTAATATGCGAACAGCTAGTCGAACTGCGGTTGCAAAGCGGGACGAATCATATGCTGGCGTTAGCTCGCAAATATATGAACCGACGAGGAAAGAACATGCAAACGAGATCACACGAACTGGTACGCATATTCGGCGGGGGGAGACGAGTGGGCACGATCCGGAGCGCACGACTTGGAGCTAGACTCCGTTTAATGTAATGCGGGGAAAATTAATCCCCGTGCGCTTCTTGCGCATCGAAGTGACATGCACGAGATCATAGTCTTGCTGAGTTTAGGATTTTCGGCTGCTTGGACTATCGGTCCATTCGCGTTTTTCATCGTTTATCACGTTCCACCGTGAACAGTCAACGACATGCCTCAGAATTCTCGAATCTGCGTATTGCGCAGCAAGCCTTGGCGTCTTTGCTAGCACTGGTTTTGTTATGCGCAGCGTACCCGCAACGTCTTGTTGCCCAGGACGCCCAGGATGAGCAATCTCCGGCGCAGGTCTCGCCAGGCGCCCCTTACATGCAGCAGACTCCCGAACAATTAGAGCAATTGGTTGCGCCCATCGCCCTCTATCCCGATTCACTGGTAGCCCAAGTACTGGCGGCCTCGACGTTCCCCGAACAGGTCGTCGAGGCCGACCGGTGGGTGCAATCGCATCCCGATTTGAGGGCCGACGCTTTAACCCAAGCCGTGGACCTGCAGCCTTGGGACCCCAGCGTTAAAGCGCTCACTGCGTTTCCGTCGGTTCTCGGCAGCATGGACAAAAATATCTCGTGGACGTCGTCTCTCGGCGATGCCTATTACAATCAAGAACAAGCTGTGATGGACGGCATTCAAGTGATGCGTCGTCGCGCGCAAGAAGCGGGAAATCTCAACTCCACGCCGCAACAAACCGTAACTACCGAAGGTTCGGATATCGAGATCGAGCCGGTCAGTCCCGACATCGTCTACGTTCCTGCATACGATCCTTGGGTCATCTACGGAGGCCCGATTGTCGCCTGGCCGGGTTGGTATCCGTATCCGGGAATATGGTATGGCGGCCCGTACCTTTCGTTCGGAGTCGGCATCGGCATTGGCTACTACGGAGGTTATGGTTGGGGCTGGCATCATTGGGGGTCCGATTGGCATCACCGCGTCGTAATTCATGATCACGATAGGTACTACTCCCGGAGCAACACGTTTTATAACCGGAACAACTACTATCGAGGCGGAGACGCGCGCGGCGGGGTTGAAAACCGTTCCGCTCCAGGGGCCAAGCCTTTTGAAGGAAACAACAACGCCGCTCGAGGTTACGCTGAACCCCGCGGTCAGAGCGGTACGCGCTCGGGTGCCTTCAGCGGTTACGACCATGGCGGAGAGACAAGGAGCTATTCATCACGCGGAAATGCCAGCTTCGGCGGCGGCGGAGGGGCGCGTGGCGGCGGTGGCAGGCATTGATAATCGAAGTTTTCCCAGAATTCCTAGTACTTCGTGAAATTTAGAGATGGAGAGAAGCTACATGGGGCTAACAAAACTGAGCTTCGGCAAACTTGATTGGACCAATCTTCTTGAAATGGCTGCTGTCGGCATCTTATTGGCAGGGGGCTTTCCAGTGCGTTCCATGGGGCAGCAACAAGGGCAGAAGACGTTTTCATCGCCAGAGAACGCGATCAACGCACTTGTCACGGCAGCGCAGAATAACGACGGAGTAGCGATGCTCGATGTCCTCGGACCAGACGGAAAGCAAATCGTCTCGTCGGGTGACGAAACCGAAGACGCCCAGAACCGCGCTAATTTCGTGCAGAGATACCAAGAAATGCACCGTTTGGTTAAAGAACCGGATGGATCAATTGTTTTGTACATCGGCGCGAAGAATTGGCCGACACCTATGCCCCTCGTCAACAGAGGTAGTTCGTGGTATTTCGATACCGATGCAGGCGAGAAAGAGATTCTGCTTAGACGAATTGGCCGGAATGAAATATCGACCATTCGTGTTTGCCAGGAACTCGTGGCGGCTGAAAAAGAATATCACTCCGCAGAGCACGCCGAGTATGCCCAGAAAATCTTCAGTGATGAAGGGCAGCACAATGGTCTTTATTGGAAGGTTGCTGAGGGCGAATCCCCGAGCCCCATCGGGCCGCTGGTGGCGTCAGCCGTTGCTCAAGGCTATGCCAAAACCCGAGATGGCGCTCCGACTCCGTACCGCGGCTACTACTACCACATCCTGACGCGTCAGGGAAAAAATGCCCCGGGCGGTGTGAATCGCTACATCGTAAACGGCAGAATGACCGAGGGATTCGCTGTTGTGGCCTATCCTGCGGAATACAGGTCATCCGGCGTGATGACCTTCATCGTTGGCGTGGATGGAGTGGTGTATCAGAAAGATCTTGGTAAGAAAACCGAAGTTGTCGCCAAGGGCATGAAGGAATACAACCCGGATCCCACTTGGCGCAAGGCCGAAGACGAGAAGCGCCCAATGAGCTAGCCCACGCAGCACAGGATCGCATTCCGTTCATGTCACCAAAGTGGAGCACGAGCCGGACACCATGATCACCGTGGCTGGGCCAGCGCACAACGTTTCTGTATCCTCCATCTATGACCAGCATCAAACAAAGGACCACAAAATTGTCTGTGATATCCACAATACGAGGGCATAAAGCAAAACAATGAGAGTTGAACTATTTCCTCCCGACTCTGACACAGCGCCGCGTCATTGGGTGCGGCATGACCAGGCTTTCGCGATGATGTTGGGGCCCGGCTCAATAGAGTGGGGCTCGCAGCGTTCCGCGATGGAAAAGTTCGACTACGCAGCGGGCGACTTAGCACTGTGCGACCGTCATACCGGAGAGTGGGTTGGACTCATGAACGTATCGCATCTGCAGCTCGGGATTTCCGATGCGGCACTGATGGCCAGCTCTGACGGAGCTTACGGCGAGGTAGAACTACGGCCTTCACGCAAGTTTGCGAACCCGCGCCTGAGTGCGCTGGTTGCGGTCGTTCATGCGGAGATGGTGGCTGGCTTTCCGAGCGGGCGGCTGTTTCTGGATTCTGTCGAACAGGCGATGGCTGTGGCGCTGGTCAATGGTCATGCTGTAAGGCACCGTCCTGTGCAGATATACCGAGGCGGACTAGGCTCAGCGCGCTTGCGAAGGATTAAAGAGTTAGTTCAGGCAAAGATGGAAGACGACTTAAGTCTCGACGAGATGGCGCAGTCGGTGGGATTGAGCACGGCCCATTTCGCGCGGATGTTTCGCAAGTCAACGGGCGAGACCCCGCATCAATTTGTTCTGCGTCAAATGATTGAGCGTGCCAAAGCGATGTTGCGTACTCCTGATGCGCGAGTATTGGACGTGGCTGTGGCCTGTGGCTTCAAAACCCAGCAGCACTTTGCGCAGGTCTTTCGTGACGTTTGTGGAGTTAGCCCGACAGAGTATCGCCAGGATTTTCTAGGCTCCCAAGTGATTTACGCTTCGAAAACCCGCTCCGAAGATACGTCACTTTCACTAGTTACCCTTTAATTCATTGTTAACGTCCGACTCTATCCGGAATTTGTAGCTCATCGCTCCTTGCATCTACCTCAGCACTATCGCCTCAATCAACAATTCTGAGCAGCCTAGCGCAGCTCATTCGAACTCTCCCCGTCGTCGCTCACTCAAGACAAACCGTAGGCTCAGGTATAAGTCGTTGGAGTCCTGCCTCTGCGCATGAATTCAGCAAGATTCCGACCATTCGAGCAGAAACCCGCACAACTCCGAATGCGATTTGCAGTTTACTCACAATTGTGAGCGGCGCTACGGCGCCAACAAACAGGAGGGTCACTCAATGGAAACAATCGGATTGTTAGTCACGCTCGAAGCACGCGCAGGCAAGGAGGCTGATGCCGAGGCATTTCTAAAGTCAGCTCAGCGACTCGCGCTGAATGAAAAAGCCACCTTGAAATGGTATGCGATCAAGATCGGTCCGGGGAAGTTCGGCATCTTCGACACCTTTGCAAATGAAGCGGGCCGCAACGCTCACTTGACTGGCGAGATTGCGAAGGCATTGGGCGCGCGGGCCAATGAATTATTTGCAGTTCCCCCGCAGGTGGAAAAAGTGGAAGTCCTTGCAAACACACCCTTGAAAGGCTGAGTGCGAGGTTCCAGGAACCCTATGAGCCGCATGGGCTCGCGAGAGTAAATCACTAGCAAAAGGAGAATCACATGAGTCAAGCAGCAAGCAGCTTCAAGCAACAGAAGTATGACGCCGGCATAGCGAGAGTCGACATGAAGCTCGAAGTCGCGCTCATTCCCGTCTCGGACGTTGACCGTGCAAAAGAGTTCTACGCGAGGCTCGGGTGGCGGCTCGACGACGACATCGTTAATGGAAACGATTTTCGCGTCGTTCAGTTCACGCCTCCGGGTTCAGGGTCCTCGATCTCATTCGGCAAGGGAGTCACGGCGGCGGCGCCTGGCTCGTTCCGGGGTGGGCTGATCGTCTCCGACATTGAAGCCGCGCACAAGGAGTTCGTAGCCAGAGGCATCAGAGCGAGTGAAGTGTTTCACGGCTCGCCGTTCTCCCCGGCAGGACGCATCAGCGGCCCGGACCCCAAGCGCCAGAGCTACAGCTCCTACGTGGCTTTCGAAGATCCCGATGGCAACGCGTGGATCGTCCAGGAGGTCACGCGCCGGGCGCCCGGGCGGATCGATCCCGCGACGACGACCTTTGCGTCAGCAAACGATCTGGCAAGCGCGATCCAGCGCGCGGCAGCCGCCCACGCCGAGCACGAGAAGCGCAACGGGCAGCGCGACGCGAACTGGCCGAGCTGGTACGCAGCGTACATGGCGGCGGAGCAGACGGGGGCCGAGCTGCCGAAGTGAATAACTCTCTGCTTGTCGCTAGGGAGGAGGCTCACGCCGGGGAATGAACCTGGCGTGAGTGTAGTTCGCAGGCACCACCTGCATTTTATCCAACAGCCAAGGAGGCTGCTATGGCAAGCAAACAGAAAACGGTGATTGTAACGGGTGCTTCGCAAGGCATTGGAGCTGGCATAGTCCAGTCGTTCCTTGATCGCGGATACAATGTGGTCGCAAACTCGCGCGACATCAGGAAGTCAGATTCCTTCATCGAGTCTGATCATTTGGCTCTTGTGGATGGCAACATCGGTGAGAGTGCTGTCGCTTCGAAGATCGTCGCAACTGCCGTCCAGAAGTTTGGATCGATCGACGCGCTGGTCAACAATGCGGGCATCTTTTTTACAAGACCCTTTACTGACTACACAGCTGAAGATTTCAAGGCGCTATCTTCCACCAACCTCGAAGGCTTCATCAACGTCACACAGGCGGCGGTCAAGCAGATGCTTACGCAGAAGTCTGGCGGAAGCGTCGTTACCATCACGGCCGCGCTGGTAGACAACCCGATCGCAGGTATTACTGCGTCGATCCCGATGATCACCAAGGGCGGACTTGAAGCCGTCACGCGAAGTTTGGCCACGGAGTATGCGAAGGAGAAGATTCGCTTCAACGCGGTCGCGCCCGGCGTCGTGGATACGCCACTGCATAAGAACAACCCGAAGGATTTCCTGAAAACGCTTTCGCCGATGGGTACAATCTCTGACGTGAAGGACATAGTGGAAGCCGTGGTTTATCTCACAGAAGCCCGTCAGGTGACGGGGGAGGTGCTGCACGTGGACGGCGGTGCGCACTCAGGCAAATGGTAAGCAGCAAGGGCTCGCAGCCGCCCAACGCGGAGCGCCGGCTGCAGGAGCTTGGCATCGAACTCCCGTCTCCGCCCACTCCGTTCGGCGCTTATGTCGAGGCCGTGCAGACCGGCAATCAGCTTTTCCTCAGCGGTATGCTTCCTGCCGTCGGACACGAGCCGAAGTTCGTCGGCCGACTCGGGAAAGAGCTGGATGCGAACGCAGGTAGAGAGGCGGTCCGCATTGCCGCTCTGAATGTTTTGTCAGTGGCAAGGCAAAAGTTGGGATCGCTCGACAAAGTAACCCACGTTGTTCGTCTATGCGTCTATCTTGCAACCTATGGAGACTTTTTCGATCAACCCAAAGTTGCCGACGCTGCCTCCGAACTATTCCGCGATGTTTTTGGAGAAGACAAAACCTCGGTCCGTATGGTGTTAGGCGTGGCAAGTCTTCCTCTGGGAATGCCCGTGGCGGTTGAAGTCATCCTGGAAGTCGAGGCATGAGGAGGCGGGGAGACCCGCCTCTGCGTTTGACTATGGCGAAACGAAACTCTGCATGGAACAGAACGCGCGTTTCAGACAAACTCGGCATTGAGTACCCAATCATCCAGGGACCGCTTGGAGGCTTTTCCTCGCAGCGCCTCACCGCCGCTGTATCAAATTTCGGCGGCTTAGGTTCTTTCGGAGCGCTTGGCCTGGCTTCCTCGGCGATTCAGGAGGTCATCGCCGAGATCCGTTCTTTGACCAATAAACCTTTCGCCATGAACCTCTGGGTTTCGATGGAGGACGAGGGTGCAGCAACATCCGATGCCGAGGCCTTCGAACGCGCGCTCTCTCATCTAGCTCCGCATCTTGCGGCGGTCGGCGCGAGCAAGCCACAGTACTCCCCATACGAACCGCTTCGCTTCGAAGATCAGGTGCGCGTTCTGCTCGATGCGAAGGTCCCTGCTTTCTCGTTCATCTTCGGCATTCCGCCGAAGGAAATTCTCGAAGAGTGCCATCGCCAGTGCATTCTCACGATCGGCTCCGCGACAACACCGGACGAGGCCATCGCTCTGGATCAAGCCGGTGTCGATGTGGTTGTGGCATCCGGATTTGAGGCTGGCGGACATCGCGGATCGTTCTTGCGCTCCTCGGAAGATTCCCTCACAGGCACGTTCTCTCTGGTACCGCAGGTCGTGGATGCGGTGAAGATACCCGTCGTAGCAGCTGGAGGAATCGCGGATGCCCGCGGCATCGTTGCAGGTTTCGCGCTCGGTGCCGAAGGTGTGCAGATGGGGACGGTCTTTCTTGCCTGCGAAGAGTCTGGAGCAACTCCATTGCACCGGGAGGCCATCCTGAGCGGAAAGGCGAGCCGCACTTCGCTTACACGCGGGTTCACCGGACGCCTGGCACGCGGCATCCACAATCAACTTCTGGAAGAGATGAACCGGCCCGGCACCGCCGTTCTCCCGTACCCGCTGCAGCGAGCCCTCATGCGCAGCCTCGCCGTCCCAGCGCAGCACGCCGGACACGGCGAACTCCTAGCCTTATGGGCCGGTCAAAGCGCTGGGCTTGCCCAATGTCCAGACGTAGCAACGCTTCTCCAATCGCTCGTCAATGGAGTATCAGAGAAACTTGCTTAACGCTCGGATGGTCAACATCCACCGGGCTATGGATAGTGAGCTCCTGCAAACGCGCGAACCTCCTGCACAATCGACAAGTATTGAGAAGTCAGTTTGTGTTTCGTAATGGATTTTCCAGAATACCCTTGGGTCAAAGGAGATCCAGAAGTAATCCACTTGGCTGAAAAACGCGCTTTCCGGAGAAGTGCGGAGGTTTTGTTGCGTTACTTCGCGACTTTTGTAGTGGTTGCACAATAGTTGCACAACTGCTGCCGAGCAGGGGCATTTGGTACCAAAGTAGGGCATCTCATCCGAACGTAAGTTATTGATTCCGAACACCAGGCTGTGAAACGGGGAATTTGCTAAACCGTTTTAGGGACTAAACACCCTAACGGGGGTTCGAATCCCCCCTCTCCGCCAGAAAACTGAAAACGTTAGAGTTATTGAGCGTTCCCTCTTGATTCAGGCGAGTGATTGCGTTGGCTGTTATCACGGTCTTTATCACATCCCAGAAACAACCAAACTATTGCACCTCTCCAGACGCTACGGGCTTGGAAAACAGCTCCTCGACAAGCGTCATGGCGTTCTCGGTTACTTCGGGCACGTCTTTGATGTAGTGCGTCAGAGTTGTGTTCACGCTGGTATGGCGTAGCAAACCCTTCGCGGCCATCGGATCGCGGGAGACAGAACTGGCGAGAGTAGCGATTCCCCTTCGAAAGGCATAGTAGCCATGCCACACAATGCGCTTCGCGTCTGGACCAGAATAGTTCTCCGGGTTACGCAACGCTGGCACAATGACGACCCTCGCCAGCATATCCAGGTTAAGCGGCCTGCCCGACAAGCCTCGCAAGATTGGTCCTGCTACTCGATTGCCTTCAAGAGTGCGCAACTCCGCTAGCAGGTCCCTTAGTGGCTCAATCACTGGCACGGGCTTCGCGGCATGCGCGGTCTTGGGCGCAGTCGTGTGCGTTCTCCAGACGCTTTGCTTGACGCAAAGAGTCTTACCGTTGTAATCCTCCCAACTGGCTCCACGGGCTTCCCCTGGTCGCAATCCAGCGAAGAACATCAATCCGACAGCTACTTGGGATTGAATGCGCTGGCGAGGCTCCAATCCTTTTGCGTTTGCTAGTAGCTCTAGGATCGCGGTGACCTCTTCGGGTGTCGAGGCATGCGTCTCGGCGGGGGGAGTGGCTTTACGAGGGATGATCGTTCCCTGAACTGGATTGACCCCATCTAGTACGCCTAGGTTCTTGGCGTAAGTGAATATTCCACTCAAGAGCGATTTTGCATGTTGAAGAGATCGCCTGCCCCAACCTTTCGCGGTATACGCTCCAAGCAGATTCGCTGCGTCTACTGTCTTGAAGTCTCGGAGCCGAATTTCGCCTACTCGCGGGCATAGGGCATCCTTCCAGAGCTTCAAGTATCCGTGAACCGTTGACGGTTTGAAGTTTTCCCGTGAGTATGGCTCGTAGTACTCGCGGACGAACGATGCGAGTGAGAGTGAACTGCGCACATCTGTTCGGCCTTCGTTCAAAGCCTTGAGCTTCTCGGCCAAGAGGGGCCGTACATCCCCCTTAGTTCGATAGCGGTCGTCGCAATCGCAGAGCTTCACAAACCGCTGTTGTCGCTTGACCTGGCCCTCAACAATTGCGTCCTCTCGCCATCTCCCGTACCAACTGCGCCCTATGCGTTTGATCGAACCATTTTGCGCTTTCATATGTTCTCCCTTCGTTTTCGGTGACATGCAATCGCAGAAACGCTTTGGAAAACGTGCGAGCCAATGGCCGACACCTCGAACGAAGATAGAATTGGTTCTGGTTGTGGGATGAAGCTGTGATAACGCTGCCGTAAACGGCTTCTTTTGAAGGATTATCGGCTGACTAACGGTTCCACGAACCCACGTTCAACGTAATCGATGCGAAGAAGAATGCCCTGGGAGCAATAAGGTTCCATCTTCGGCTCCGCAACTCGCCTAACCAATCCCTTCACGACCGGCAGGTTTTTGAAATCTGAAAAAAGGTGACCAAGACCAGCATTCTCAGTGCAGCCCTCCGCAGCTCGGCTAGACCCTTCGTTGACTTGCCTCAGGCCGCAACCTAAGATGAGCGCCAGCAGGATTGTTCCTTCCATGGTTGGCCAGACCGTCTCCCACTACCGCATCCTCGAAAAGCTCGGCGGGGGCGGCATGGGCGTGGTGTACAAGGCTGAGGACACCAAGCTCCACCGATTCGTTGCACTGAAGTTCCTTCCTGACGGCTTCGCGCCAGACTCGCAAGCTCTAAGCCGCTTCGACCGTGAGGCACAGGCTGCTTCTGCCCTAAACCATTCAAATATTTGCACCATCTATGAAATCGGCGAACACAACGGCCAGCCTTTCATTGCCATGGAGTTTCTCGACGGGCAGACGCTCAAGCACCGCATATCCGGCAAGCCGCTTCCGCTAGAGCAAGTACTGGAGTTGGGAATCGAGATTGCAGATGCACTGGATGCAGCGCACGTCAAAGGAATCGTCCACCGGGACATCAAACCGGCCAACATATTTGTCACCGAGCGCGGGCACGCCAAGATATTGGATTTTGGGCTGGCGAAGCTGATACCCGCAAGTGGTGCCGCGAATCTTTCGGCGATGCCCACAGTCACCATGCTGGAACAGCTCACGCGACTCGGTGCGGCGATTGGCACGATCCCGTACATGTCACCGGAACAGGTGCGGGGCGAAGAGCTGGATGCACGCACGGATTTGTTTTCCTTTGGCGTGGTGCTCTACGAGATGGCCACCGGAGTCCAGCCGTTCCGGGGCGAGACTTCCGGCGTGATTGCGGAAGCGATACTGAATCGCAGTCCCGTTGCGCCGGTGCGACTCAATCCTGACATTCCAACAAAGCTCGAAGAGGTTATCAACAAGGCGCTGGAAAAAGACCGAAAGCTGCGCTACCAGAGTGCCGCTGAAATTCGCACGGATTTGCAGCGGCTGAAGCGAGATTCGGATACGACCCGTTCAGCCGCCGCGACAGCGCAAGTCGAGTCGAAGTCCGCTCGGAAATCCATTCGATGGGCGGCGGTCGCTGGCGCAACATTGCTGGCCATCGGACTAGCCGTGGGCGGTTGGCTGTTTTTCTCCCGCAAGGCGCACGCGCTGACTGACAAAGACACCATCGTCCTCGCTGATTTCGACAACAAGACAGGCGACGCGGTGTTTGACGGCACGCTGCGGCAGGGACTATCGGTGCAACTGGAACAGTCGCCCTTTCTGAGCATTATCTCGGACGAGCAAGTCCAACGGACCCTGCAGATGATGGGCCAGCCAGCCGACACAAAACTCACACCAACGATTGCGCGGGAACTCTGCCAGCGAACGGCGAGCGCCGCAGTCCTCGACGGTTCGATAGCGCAGATTGGCACGCAGTACCTGCTGACGCTCAAAGCGGTCAACTGCGCCAGCGGTGAATCGCTGACGAGCACGGAAGCACAGGTCAGTGACAAGAACCATGTGCTCGATTCTTTGGGAAAGACCGCCTGGGAAATTCGGAGCAAACTTGGCGAATCGATCAGGACCGTGCGAAAATTCGATACTCCCCTCGAACAGGCTACAACATCTTCGCTCGAAGCGCTGCAAGCCTATAGCTTGGGCCATCGAGCCATGTTCTCACGCATAGATAATGCCGGGGCGATACTGCATTTCCAGCGCGCCATCAGCTTGGATCCAGAATTCGCTATGGCCTACGCCAGGTTGGGAAACAGCTACGCGAATTTGAGTCAACCCGCACGGGCAGCCGAGAACGTTCGCAAAGCCTACGAACTACGCGAGAAGGTCAGCGAGCGAGAGAGGTTCTACATTGAGTCACACTATGAAATTAGTGTCGCCGGGAACTTGGAGGCTGCGCGGAGAACCTGCCAACTGTGGGCGCAGGCTTATCCCCGCGACGAAAATCCTCTTGTTTTGTTGTCCTGGATCGATGAACGACTAGGCGATTATGACCAGACCTTGGCTTCTGAACAGGGCAGTCTAAAACTCAATCCCACAACTGGCCTTGCTTACGGGAATCTTGTGAATGGCTACCTGGAAGCCGGCCGGCTGGAAGAGGCCAAGGCGGTCGCGCAGGAAGCTCAAACCCACTATCTGGATTCGCCCTACATTCACTATAACCTCTATCTGGTTGATTTCTTGCAGCACGATGTGGCGGGAATGAATCGGGAGTCCTCGGTTCTGATGAGCGAACCCGAATATGAAAACACAATGTTTTTTCAAGCGGCGAATGTAGCTGCTGACGCCGGGCAGTTTGTTAAGGCCCGGGAGATGACGCAGCGAGCGTCTAGTTCTGCCGAACGTGCCGATGCCTTGGAGAGGCGAGCCCGCTACGAAGCTGCAGCTGCGCTTAGAGACGCGCTCGTGGGTTATAACAGGCTCGCGAAACAAGAGGCCCAGTCCGCGCTGGCACATTCGAGCGACCGAAATTCGGAAGTGCGCGCCGCGGTTGCGCTGGTGCTGGCGCGGCTCGGCGATTCTGCTGAGGCAACAAAGTTAGCCGATAAACTCGATAGCGACTTTCCAGAGAGCACGATCGTGCAGTTCAACTTTCTGCCCGCAATCCGTGCCGCCTTGCAGCTCGAGAATGGTAATCCCCGCAACGCTGTAGATGTGCTCAGGGCGGCCGAGCCGTATGAATTGGGTATGGTGGGAATAGGCGCGCTGCAACCCGTCTACTTGCGAGGTGAAGCCTATTTGGCGACCAGTAACGGTACTGCCGCCGCTGCGGAGTTCCAAAGAATTCTTGACCACCCTGGGGTCGTTAAGACTTACCTAATTGGAGTGCTCGCGCAGCTGCAACTAGGCAGAGCATTCGCTAAGTCGGGAGACAAGATTAAGGCAGAGAAGGTGTACCAGGATTTCCTTTCGCTATGGAAAGACGCCGATCCCGACATTCCCATCCTGAAGCAAGCCAAGGCGGAGTACGCGAAGTTGCAATAGTGCCTGCCCTCACTGAGAAGACTCGGCAGCAATTGCAAGCCGAACTCCGCCGGAGTAGGCTGTTGTCTTAGCCTTACCCCGAGCCTCTCCTCGAACGAAGTTCCGTAAGGCAAGGCCCGTCTCCAAAGATACCGGATGAGACTGTCCGGAGGAGGAGGGTCCCCAATGCTTCCGGATAACAAGGCCATCGTTCGCCGCCTCTACGAAGAAGTTTGGAATAAACGCAGGCTTGAAGTTGTGGATGAGCTGATCTCCCCGGGCCATGCACTCAACGAAGGGCGTACAAGACGTTGTAGCCCGAGTGGTAGGTGTCATCATGACCTTCTACCTTCTACGCTATCCTCACCCGCTGCTTCCCGATGTTTGGATCTACTGCGGTCAGGACAGGGGAATCAGCTCGAAGGGCAGGACGACGGACGATGGGCACCGTCGGTTTTTAACGAACTTCGGCAAGCGATTTCAGGAGAGATTCCCCGGCATGGAGCTGCCGCAGCCGGTACGTGAGAGAGTCGAGGCGAAGAGCCACAAGGATTTTAACGACCTACTCACGATCAAGATGTTCCGATATCACACCTGGTGTGGGTACGAGCACGGGATGAACGTAGCGCTACCTTATTCCAGCCACTACGCCGGGGGTCGAAAGAAGTCGGCGGGACAATGAAGAGGCACAGCGTAACGTACAATAAGTTTGAAATTTCGCTTCACGTCTGCTTGACAATGTGCCCAACGGCGTCAGTGACCGCAGCCTGGAACATTACTCCCTCGGCCTGGAGGCCAGCTAGGTTCACACGCACGACTTGGCCCGGTTGGAACATGTCAAAATCATCCTGCGCTGCCGGAGGTCAAACGCAAGCACAGGACACAGACCTGGCGAGATGGGTTCTGACTTGTGGTAGGTGTCGTAGGTTGCCAGCCGGAGGGTTGTCCCTGCGGCGCGATTCCTGGCGGCCCACGTCACAAAAGCGGCCAATTAGGCGTTACCGGGGTTGTTTTCGTCCGTTGTCTGCGGGTATTGCGGGTATCCAAAGCCCAAAGTCTTAACAATTCGGAGAAATATTAAAGACTTACCCCCTAACAATCCCGCATACCCGCAAGCAACAGCCCTCCCGGTAGGGCACAGGGCACTGTCATGGTTTTTTTTCGCCCTCGGATCTAATAGCCGCCGCCGTAGTAGCCGACCGGCTGGCCGGTGGATGGGTCGAGGATGAGCCTGCGGCTATCCGCGCTATGGTCATCTCCGTGGAAGTCATCGAAGTCGAACATGCCCAGGATCGAGCCGCTAGCGAGGACGTCGAATGACTGAGAATCCCCGATGGTCCCGAGGCTCCAGTTGTATTCGATGAAGCGCAGGATGGAGGTAATGTCATTGAGGCTGTGATCAACGTAATTCGGCTTGGCGAACGGGTGAAATCAGCAGAAAAGGCTCCCGCACTCCGAATCCGCAGCGGTCATTTAGGACTCCGGTGGGCAGCGTAACGCCGGGGCTGGCGCATGAACCGGTTCCGGCCTTCGGGTTGCCAAAGATGGCGTCGTTGCTACCGTCAGTCGATTGATTGACGATGGGAGCGGCGACGTGGTCATACCAGCCGTCGGAGTCATCGTGGGTGATGACAATCGCCGTGTCGCGCCAGAATCGACTTTGCTCGATGGCATTCACCGCGGTCACGATGGCGGTCTGTTCCTCAAGCGGCGTCGAATCGGACGGGTGTCCGGTGTCGTTCTCGGCAAACTTCAGGTAGGTCACGGCAGGGAGATTCCCGGCCGCAAGCGCATTATAGAAAGTGGTCAGATCGTAGTTGTGGTTGGGGCACGAAAAGTCGCTGCAGGTGTCGGTGCCGACTGCCGAGAGGTTGGTCTGTGCAATGTGATGGGGGTTCGCTGTAGACGGGTAGTAGTCGAACGGAGCGTAGTGAGGATTGTATTGCGAGATGCAGCTGGCGACTCCGCTGGTGGTGGTAACCGGCAAGAAATCGCCGTAGAACCAGCCCCAACTGACGCCGGCGGAGTTGAGCAAATTGCCCACGTTCTTGCCGGTCATCGCCACGTTGGGCGCGCCGCCGCGACAATCATCGTAAAACGGATCCACGTTGGCGATGATGGACCCATTCGCAATGGTGTTTGCGACGTTGGGACTCGCCGCGTACGTCGGCGAGGTGTACGTGCCGCCGGTGACGACCTTCAGACCGTTGGTCTGCCCGGAGAGCAGGTTCATGTGCCCTTCGACGGTAACGCCGAATTCGGTGTCGAAGAAATTGTCGCTCATGGCATAGTTCTGTGCGTAGTTCCAGAGCGCGGTCACCGTGTTCCCGTCGTAATAGCCCATGGAAAGGAACGTGACCGGTCGGGGGAAGGAAGAAGCCGCATGCCTTTGTGGGGCTAGTGAGGGCGTATTTGTCCAGCAGCCCGCCATCGAACGCTTGCTGCTCGGTGGTATAGCTATTGCTGTTGTTGCAGGTCGCCGCCTGGCTGCGGTCCAGACGGAACGGATTGGAGCCGCCAGTCAGCACGTTCGGATTATGGGTGAGCAGCGTCGGCGTGTATCCGTTGACCGCCGGCGTATCATCCTTGGGTTTGCCGAAATAGGTTGAACCATCGAGGTTAGGCGCGGCGTTCGGGTAGGTTCCGAAGTAGTGATCGAACGAATTGTTCTCGTCGAAGATCACAACGATATGCTTGATTGGCGTCTTCGTTGCAAACTTGGCAGCGGGATCGTTGTTGCCGTCGCCGCCGCCGTCATTGTCGGCACGGACGGTCGTCGGATACCCTAGATTCCAGTTCAGCAGGACTACAAGCAAACTGAGGGCTATAGTGCGGCGCATTTTCTACCCCCGAAACCGCCATTCAGTTGAGGAGCGCTGACCTTTTAGGGCCTTGCGATTGCAGTGTGATTACGCTGGCGTGAAAAGAGGGCAAACACCAGCGAGGTCGGATGGTATCCCTTGCTTAACAGCTTGCTTTCTTCGCCTGTAATTTCACCTGTAGGAAGCTGGCTTTCGCCGCGCTTCGAGCCATCGGCAGGTTCGGACGCTATCGAAGTTAAGGACCGCAACCTTTGTGCTGGCAGAGCGAGAATCACACGTGCCATTGCGGAGGGTGCGGCGCGCCAAGAGGGTCAGGAGGACTCGATGGGAAAGAAGGGCTACTGGGTGGTGTGCTACAGGTCGGTGTCGAATCCGGCCACTGTTTCCGAATATGCGAAGCTTGCGGCGACCGCGCTGGAAGCCTTGGGAGGTCGCGTGATCGTTGGTGGCAAGCCTGCTAAGACCCACGAGGCGGGAGTAGATCAGTCGGTTGTCATCGTCGAGTTCGAGAACCTAGAGAAGGCGATAGCCGCGTATGAAAGTGACCTGTACAGGCCAGCCCTCAAAGTGCTCGACAACGCCGCCCAAAGAGATTTTCGCATCGTCGAAGGCCGATGACAGTTGAAATGGCGGTTCTAGCTACGAACCGGCGACGGTCTAAGTTATCTTTCCGAACGGGCTGGGGCTTTATTGGACGGATGACGGGCTATTCGGAAGTAAACCTGTCCGAGGGTAAGCGAGCCCTGGTTGGTGCGGGTATGCGGGTATCCTCCAGCCTAAACCTCTAGAAAAATGGGGAAAATAATAAAGTTTTAGCCTCTTGGAATCCCGCAATACCCGCAAGGAAGCTTTGAGGGAGGGGGCCCGCCGCCTGGGCCTCGGAGCGGGATCGCCTGCCCCCAGGAAGTCTCGAACCACCCCCGAAAAGAGGTTCGTACTCTGGGTTTGCACGCGTCCTAACGAACTACCTTTCAGTGTATGGCGCAGGTTGTTGGTATGCGCACGTAGAGGATGTCAGGAGGACCGTCGCTGGTGACTATCGAGAATCTGGCGACAGGATGAAGAGGAATCTGTCTGGTCGCCTCTGAACGCAGCAAAGCTACTACGATTTCCCAGGTACTTCGTCGCCCGCCCAGCGCGCGTCGATCTGTTGCACGGTTTGGTCTGCTTTGCTGGTTGCCCCCTGAGTTATTCTCTCGTCGGATTTTTCAGCGGTCATAGATTGCCTCAGTGCACTAATTCCACGCAAAGCGTCCCTGATTGCGAGTCGCTCAGCAGCATCAAGTGCGACGTGACCGGCCAACCTCTGCTGAATTGCGGCCTGCGCCAGTAGGATATGTCCAGGTAACCTCTCGAAATTGGTTTCTAAGACAGCGGAGGCGTAGATTTCACGCCAGTTTTCAGTCTCCGGCTGGTTCGTCGGAGCCATAAAAAATCCATTGTGGTATCGCCCATCGTTCTGTATCGAGCGCTTCTTGGAGCGACGAAGGAAGTCGAAGACGTACTCGGGGATGCTCCAGAACCGCCTGTACATCAATCGTATTGCCGATGCGAGCGCCAGCGTAAGGCGATCGAAAGCATTCATTAAATGCACCTCGCGGCTTGAACCGGAAACCATATGATAGTAACTCTATCGATATATATAGTCTAGTTAGTTGCCTCCCGCTATTTTCTGTCGGTTAGCAAGCTCCCGAAGGCTCATAGCGGCTACTATATCTTCGCGGACGTGAAGTCGAGAGGTTTGCAGACCGCGTCTCAATGTAACGTTGGAGCAACAAAAGTCATCTATTACCAACGGTGAGTTGCGGTTAAGGAGACAATCGTGCTGATTGGAAACCGCTTGAAAGAATTGCGCGAGTCAAAAGAACTCTCGCAGGGCGACATTGAAAAGCGAACAGGCTTGCTCCGGTGTTACATCTCCCGCGTTGAAAACGGACACACGGTTCCAGCCGTCGCGACGCTCGAAAAGATGGCACGCGCCTTAGAAGTGCCGATGTACCAGCTCTTTCATGATGGCGAAGCGGCTCCATCAATTCGCAAGATGAATCCTCCGAAGGAGGACGAATGGGGAAGCACAGGCAACGGAGCCGATTACGTCTCCAAGTTGCGCAGGCTACTTGCGAAAATGGGGCCTGGCGACCAAAAACTTTTGCTGCACATGGCTCAGAAAGTCGCGAGGCATAGCTAGCTCCACAGAACCTAAGGTCTACTCACGCCCAGGATCGACCGAATGCGCTGCCGGTCGCTCACCTCGCGTGGCGATCCGGCCGCCCTCTCCAGCCACTTCGTAAAATCCATCAGCTAGACCTCGTGCTCGACGCGAACTCCACGACCGACACCTTGACGAGTTGAGCGCCTGCGCGATCCCAGCGACCCACTCGTGGCCACGGATCGCCGCTAGCCCTTGGGC
Organism: uncultured Acidobacteriota bacterium; assembly: GCA_963735525.1. Taxonomy (GTDB): domain Bacteria; phylum Acidobacteriota; class Terriglobia; order Acidiferrales; family UBA7541; genus Acidiferrum. Next base: position 104,416 of record CAVTLQ010000015.1, read on the forward strand.
CACAGCCTCGTACAGCGTGGCTGCGGTGACCTCGACGGTGTGCGAGACGCCGTCCGGGTCTTGGATAGTGACGCGGCAGGATCGGGCTGGCATGAGGGCAAGATACCATGTCTCGCTTTTTGTTCGCCATAGAGTAGCCGGGATGATTCTGGCGCGGATTGGAAAGCAACTCCGATTTGCGGCTGCGGCGCGCAGTCGTGATGGCTCAGAAGCCCATTTGATCGCGCCCGAGATCCGTCAGATCCTTTTCCGTTGCACGACCCTTGAAGTCGACTTCGAAGTCCATGGCTGCGAAGTCGGGAGCCGAACGTCCTTGGAGAAAGGCTTGCCTTTGTTTCGGAAGATATGCCCGATTCTTCGGGCAATCGGGCGCAGAGCCGATGTAGATGACACTGGCGTATTCGCTGCCCCGGTGCTCGTCAGCGACGGCATGACAGATGTCGGTATGCCAGAACACCGTGTCGCCAGGCATGACCTCCGGGATCGAGACTAGGCCAGGAATGAGATCAGGATGCCACTCCGGGCTGACCCCGAGCGCACGGCCTGGTGCCGCACCGCACAGATCGGCCTCGTCCACATCGTCTTGAAGCGCGCGAAGGAGCACGTAGGCGATGCCCGCCGCAATGGGAATTAGGCGCAGGGTGCCGTCGCTCGGCCCTTGTCGTGTCAGCGCCGTCCAACCCTGATAGGTGCGGAACATACTGCACACCGCTGGCGACGGAATCTCCTGGGTCTTCAACCGATGCATAGCGTCGAACGGGTCATAGCCGCGCCAGTCACCGGCGAAGATGTTCTCGTACACCTTCTGATAGCCGGGGTCGATCCAGCGCTCGACGGTGCCCGCATCCATGTGTGGAGAAAGTCCCAGCGTCTTGTCCCCGGGCTGCCGCCGGCGCACGCGGTCAGCGTACGTGCACTGCCGGTCGGGATTGAAGACGCCTTCGTATTTCCACAGACGATCAAGAAACGCACGCGTCTCGGCGAGCTTCGGGTCCTGCCGCGCCTTGACCTGTGGCCTGGACCAGTAGACGTTGAAGACTTGCGGCTTCCCGGCTTTCAGCGCCGAGAAGTACTTGTCGAGGCTCCGTTTCTCGCCTTCCCGCTCTTCATAGTGGTTCGTCTCGAGATACTCGCCGACTTCCGCGAACCAGTCGCGCGCGAGATCGGCCGGGAACACTCCGCGAACCACCGCACAGCCGGTTTTCCGGATCGACTGACGGATTGCCTCCGGTACTGCGTTGTTCCTTATGTCGGGGTAGTTGAGCTCCGGCACCACGGCGCGTCCTGCAGCAACCTCCCTGAGGACGATGTCGACAGCTCGCCTGACGTAGTCCCTCACGTCTTCATAGGCGCGTTTCAAGACCTCGCGACGCGGCGCTAGTTTGCGCTTGAACGCGATGATCTGGTTACTTACGTCGAGCTGCGCGACCGCCATGGTTTTTCCCTCCCGCGTCCCGCTCCGCGATTGCGTCTCCCGTCATGAAGAAGGATTCTACGCTCAATTTCGACGCGTGCGAGGGCCAATCAGCCTTCGCTATACTCTCCCGCGTGACTCATCCGCCGATCCTCCTTGGGACCTCATCGTTCACCGCCGCAGGCTGGGAGGGAACGTTCTATCCAAAGGGAATGCGCTCGGCCGACTACCTGGCGTTCTACGCGGAACACTTTCACACGGTCGAAGTGGATTCAACCTTCTATGCGTGCCCGACCGCTCGCACGGTGAGCAACTGGGCGGCCCGGACTCCCGAGGGCTTCATCTTCTCCGTCAAGGTTCCGCAGACGATCACCCACGAGAAGGTGCTGCTGGACTGCGATGCTGAATTCGCGGAGTTCGTGGAAACGATGACCCTCCTCGGCCCGAAGCTCGGTCCGATGGTCTTTCAGTTCCCGTTCTTCGACAAGTGGAAAATCAAGGACCGGCACGCCTTCACGGATCGGCTTATTCCATTTCTGAAGAAGCTCCCCACTGACCACAAGTTTGCGATTGAGATTCGGAACAAGAAATGGCTGGACGCCGAGTTCGCGGGTGTGTTGCGGGAGCACAAGGTCGCTCTCGTCCTTCAGGATCTGTCGTACATGCCGGGCCCGAGCGAGCTAACGCACAAGTTCGATCCAATCACGACCGACTGGACCTACATCCGATGGCTTGGGGATCGCAAGGATATCGAGAAACTGACGACTACCTGGGACAAGACCGTCGTTGCCCGCACCACTGAACTCGCTAGCTGGGTGGATTATTGTTTTCAGATCCGGAAGCGCGGCGTGCTGATCTACGCCTACGCCAACAACCACTATGCGGGGCACGCACCAGCGACCATCGCCAAATTCATAGAGCTTTGGAGCGAGAAGGGACTTCCGGAATTGGCGAGACCGCTGACGGTGCGCCAGCAAACTAGCCTATTTGGTGCGTAAGCGGCTCGCAGGCGTCGTCAGTGTTGGTGGTGGGTGGCGAATGACCGGTAGCGCAGCGAACGGATATGAGAGAGAAATCCGGCGGGCAGCGCGGATGAAAAAAGTTGGCAAGCGATGACATGCCATGACCCAAGCACATTTTGAAAAGCTGATCGCGATGTATGAGAGTGCGCCGATCAACAAATGGTTTCGTCCGCGCCTGCATATTCCCGAAGAAGGCCGCGCCGAGATCGAAATGGACGTTCGGGAAGAGTTCTTTCATGCGGGGCATGCAATCCATGGCGCGGTCTATTTCAAGGCACTCGATGACGCGACGTTTTTCGCCGCACAATCTCTCGTCACGGAATCCTTCGTCGTAACTTCTAGCTTTCAGCTTTATTTCTTGAGGCCCGTCTCGGAGGGCCGTCTCCTGGCGCGCGGCCACGTCGTGAGCCGCTCCACGCGTCTTTACGTCGCCGAGGGAATTCTGCTCGATAGCCGGGGCAAGGAAGTCGCCCGCGGCAGTGGAACCTTTATGCCCAGCGCCGTGCAGCTTAGCTCTGAACTGGGTTATTCCTGAGCATCCCGGTATAGCGGCATCGTTGTACAGCGACGCATTCCCTTACGTCTGGAAACCACTTCTCCGGTTAGCGCGTTTACCGGGACTTGAGAATTACTTCCGGTTTGCCCGTGACTCGGGCGCAACTCCGAGAGAGCCGCTTAGTGTAGAATCGGCCCTGCCTTAATTCAGGCCCAGGGACTTGACAAGTGGACGACTCAAGGAAGAGCAGTCTGGCGGGTCGCACACTCGCCCACTACCGGATCACCACCGTGATTGGCGCCGGCGGCATGGGAGAGGTGTACCGCGCGACGGACACAAGGCTGGCGCGAGATGTGGCCCTCAAGATTCTGCCGCCCGATATGGCCAGTAACCCCGATCGACTCGACCGCTTCCAGCGCGAGGCTCGCGCTGTCGCCGCACTCAATCATCCCAACGTCGTGACGGTCTACTCGGTCGAGGAATCCGATAACGTCCACTTCATCACCATGGAATTGATCGAAGGGCAGCCCCTTGATCGATTGATTTCTGCGAATGGCTTGCCGGTGGAGCAAATTATCGAAATCGGCGGCGCGATTGCGGAAGCGCTCGCCGCAGTTCACCAGAAAGGCATTGTACATCGTGACCTGAAGCCCGCGAATGTAATGGTGACGAATGAAGGCCGGGTCAAGGTTCTGGATTTCGGTCTGGCCAAGGATGTAGGCGCCGAAACGACAAACGATGCAACCCTCACCGCGACGGGCCGCACCCAACCCGGCACGATCATGGGGACTCTGGCATACATGTCGCCGGAACAGGTCTCGGGCCGCCCGCTCGACAACCGGTCCGACATTTTTTCCTACGGCGTGATGGTGCATGAAATGGCAACGGGCCGCCGTCCCTTCGAAGGTAGCTCATCGGCTGAACTGATCTCGTCGATCTTGCGCGACACTCCGCCATCTGTCACCGATGCGCGCCCGGATTTGCCTTCCGGTCTGGTGCGTGTCATTCGTCGTTGCCTCGAAAAAGATCCGGCGCAGCGCTATCCGTCCACACGCATGCTTGTCAGCGAACTGCGCACGGTCGCCAAAGCTTGGGGAGACAATGCCAAAGCTCCAGGTCACATCGAAGATGTGCATCGCTTGGAGCATGCCTCTATCGCACCGGTGCCCGCGGCAACTCCGCGATCGATCTCACCGCCGATCGCAAGCGACCTGTCCCTGTCCACAACTCGGCAAAAGATCCAGTTTTGTGTCACCAGGGACGGTGTCCGTCTGGCCTACGCTAGCGCCGGCTCCGGATATCCGCTCGTCAAGGCCGCCAATTGGCTCAATCATCTTGACTACGAGTGGGACAGTCCTCTCTGGAGACATTGGCTCGTCGAAATGACCAGACACCATCGACTGATCCGCTACGACGAACGTGGCAACGGCCTCTCCCAATGGGACGTGAAGCAGATGTCCTTCGAGCTTTGGGTCCAGGACCTTGAGGCCGTGGTGGATGCCTCGGGTGTGGACCGCTTTGCTCTGCTCGGAATCTCGCAAGGCGGAGCTGTAGCCATTTCCTATGCCATACGCCATCCCGAGCGCGTAAGTCACATCATCCTCGTCGGTGCGTTCTCACGCGGCTTGATGGCCCGCGGAACGGAAGAACAAATGGCAGCACGGCGCGCCCTGCAAACGCTCGTGCGGCTCGACTGGGGCAAGAACAATCCGGATTTCAAGGCTATGTTCACCAGATTTTACATTCCGCATGGGTCTACGCCGGAGCAGCAACAGTGGTTCAACGATCTCCAGCAAATCTCCGCAACGCCAGAGAATGCCGCCCGTCTCATGACGCTGGTCGATGAGATCAACGTCCGGCATCTTTTGGCCGAAGTCTCGGTGCCCGCCATCATCTTCCACGGCAACCACGACAAAGTGATCCCGGCGGAAGAAGGACGCATTATGGCCGCCGAAATACCAAGCGCGCGGTTTGTCCCGCTCAACACCGGCAATCATATTCTTCTCGCGCAAGAACCGGCGTGGCCAGTCTTTCTGGACGAACTCGGGACGTTCTTAGGATGGCAAAGCACACGAGTCAGCTCGACCGCACTTGAACAGCGTTGAACGGCACCCTCTAGATCTCGTGACGCAGCGACGCTGCGGGCGGCGCGGTTAGACCCGAGTAGAGGGGTGGCCAGGGGACAGTTCTACCCCTCATTGGCAACTGATTATTGGTGTCTCTGGGAATTGCTCCAAGTGGCGGGCAAACCGCAAAGAATACACTTTGACGAAAATTAGACGAAAAACGTGCCATCCGCAGAGGCAGCCCTCTTGGCATCCTGAGTCACGCTAACTTACGAGGTAGCTCCCGAATTGTCGGCAACTCGGAAGTTAACCTCGGACCATGCGCCAAGTTCCGGTTAGTCGGGTTACCGGACAAGTGCCGTACCAAGACGAGCGTCGTCGCGGCAGCCGCCGTCTTCTCGTCGCGTTCTTACCCGGTCGGCGTCGAAACAGGTCAGTCTGAGTACATCCAGGGGTGTCGCTCCCAGTTTCGAGAGAGTTCCGCCGCGTATTCTTGATCCTCCTGTTTTTCTTCCTGCTTCTTGCGCCATTTCGCGATAGCCGTGTAAATCAGCAGCCCGACCACGATTTCGACTACTGTGATCATCTCGCCCTCCCGGCTGAGGACCCATTCTCCCCACCATGTAACTCTCGTGCCTACCTGTACGAACGGCCGGAGATGTCGTGGCGGTTACTCCCCCAGATCAGACTTGGCCGTGTACAAGTTGGTGATTCGATCGTGAAGATTTTGCGCCTCAGGAACGGCGGTACGAATTGCAGTTTTCAGGCTACCGTATAGCGCCCGATAGACCGGCTTGAATTTCTCCGAAACGCCGGTAGTTCCTCCCCAGTTTAGGCGGTCACCAATAGCCAGCATGATTCGGTTCGCTTGCAGGGGAGTCATGTCTCCGCGCAGACCGTGTTTAACCCATTCTTGAAGCGTACCGAGTTGCTCAATGGCAGCGTCCTTTTCCGAGTCGGTCGTTGTGCCACTGCTGATAATTTCAAGCACGGCGTGTTCGAGTGGTTTATCTATGGCTTCTCCTACGTTGATTGTAGCTTTTGATTCTGAAAGGACAGCTTCTAGTTTAAGCGTGTAATCGCTGATTTTACGGTGGATAACGGCCAACTGCCCGCCAGCGGCTTGTGCCGCCTCGCTAGCGGACTTCCCTTGCTGTAGCGCGGTTCTGTAAACCTGACAGTCCCCGGTTGCCATATTCCAAATAGCTTCGTCCACCATAGCCTTCGCCGAATTTCCATATGTCAGGTCGCGGACAGGGGATCTGACGGATGGATCGATCATTGCTCGTCCAACCTTCATATCCGCAAGACTGCGTGCAGCTTCCGACGAAGCGGGGCCCTTCGGCTTTATATCGGCGACCTCCTGACTTTGGGTTCGACCCTCACGTTTTATCGGATTGTCGCAGTGGTCCGATTGAGCCGTTATGATGCGGACGTCCGGGCAATGATCGCGAGAGCGGCCCAGCTGTTTCGCGTGACTTTCACACACGTAGATCGGCTCACTCCCGGCTTCCTCCCAGCAAGTTATGACTGCGGTTCCGTAGTCGCAGTCGAGCCGGTAATGTGCAGAAAGGGCCTCCGCGGGCTTTCCAGTCTGGAGCCGCCACTCAGCGCGGCTTGTGCAATGGCGTTTCGACACGCGTAAATTATAGCGAACGCAAGATATTGGATGCCGCGAGCCGTCAGTTTCCGTGACGGAATATGTAACCCCGCTGCACAGAGGAGAGTACCAATTTTGCGGAGTGTCGATTGCGGGCTGAAGCGCAGAGGTTTCGAGAAAGACGCTCTGAGGTTGATGTTGCTCCCAGCGGACTGAACCTTCTCAAGTCCTGGTAAGTCGGGAAATCGGAAAGGTTGCTCATAATACCCACTTCGATGATTACCGCGTTAATTAAGCATAGACTCGTATTTCGGCGCAGCGTAAATGTACCCGTCTGAAAAATTATTGGGTCTGGGAATCCTTGCTGGAATAGTTGTTGTAGTCGTCGGGGCTGTGTTAGTCAATAGAGATCCTTTGCGGTTGTGGATGCTTGAACGAGTTCACGAACGCGTTCCGCGGGCGTCTTGCCCTTGAGTGCGAGATGCGGTCGATCCTCGTTGTATTCTGCCTCCCACCTCTTCAGTTTTCGAGCCAGATCTTTCTTATGCCGGAAGTGCTTTCCTCGATAGAACTCCTCTGAGTCGGTCTTATGGCTCCGCTCCACCTTGCCGTTCACCTCAGGGCATCCGGGAGGGATGTGGCGGTGCGAAATGCTGAGATCGGAAAGATGCCAGGTGAACTGTGGTCCGAACGAAGAATCGTTATCGGTCTGGATTTTTTGGATGGCGAAGGGAAAATGCTCACGAACTTCCCTTAGGAAGTCGATGGCCGTCTTGGTGTTGTTGTGGTCGTAGATGCGTAGAACGCGAAACCGCGTCGCTTCGTCAATAGCTGTGAATTGATAAAAGCGCTGACGAGCTCTCCCCACACGCGGAACGAACTTCACATCGAGTTGGACAGAGCGGCCCGGAACCTGAAGGGGTGCATCCGCCGGTTTGGGGCCTGGGCGGTATTTTTTCAGTGAAATCCGACCAACGTGATGACGGCGAAATATCTTAAAGATGGTCGTCGGTGAGACGTAGGCGTGATAGTGGCGTTGAAGATAGAGACTGGTTCGAAAGGCACCATAGCGGCGCTCTTCTCGAATACGGAGGATCAAGGAAACGATCTCCGGTGGAATGTGATACCGGATGTGGTGTGGTCTCCGTGGCTGATCCCGAAGACCAGCTAGGCCATTCTTTTCATAGCGTTTCTTCCAGATGTAGAAGAGCGCCCTGGACGCCCCGAAAAAGCGGCAGGTCTGACTGACGTTGCCGCTCACGCGCTGCGCATGCTGCAGCATGCGCAGCCTGGCCTTCACGCTCCTCGCCTGGATCTGCTCGTACGCTGAATTCTCCATCCCGGACCTCCTGTGGTGGGCTGTAAGAATACCCCGCCTGTCCGCGATGTCTATTAACAGCTTCACCTGATTACTTGTTAACCCGACACTTAACCACTATTTCTTTATAGTTTAAGGCTGCTATCCTTTCCGCTCATGAACATAAGTGAGGCATTGGAAAAGGCCACGCGGATTCTGCAAGAGGAGGAGGTTCGCCTCACTCTAAGTTATCGCTACGTGTCTAACACATGGCCGCGCAACAAAATGTATCAGCAATATGACTTGCAGCAAAAGGGCTGGACGCCAGCAATGGCCGCACTGGTGGGTCTCGGGGAGGAACGAACCGGAACGCGACCGAGATACGTTTACGAAGACCCTAAACTCTACTTGTTTGAAAGCACAAATTTTGACCTTTTAATTCGGCTTTTGGGGCAGGTCCGGGAGGAAGACCGTGCGGGGTTTGGTTCGGGTCTTTTGGAATACGTGCGCAAACCCACCGTCCCACTAGGTCACAAACTGCTGGCAGAGTTCCTTATCAGGGCGGGATATCTCAAGGAACTACTGGAAGCCACGGAGGCGCCACAGCTACCAGCTATGAGTTTGGCCTATATGCTCAATGAAATCGAAGAAATGATGGCCCTGAATTTTAATCTTTTCAGCGACACCGAATTGGAATCCATCCCAAAGAAGCTCAGTCATCTGCGCAACATTGCTCACTTGCAGACTTATTTCTCAATAGGTAAGCGTGGTGGTCAGATGAGAAGCAATCCGCATTACAAACAGGGTTTCTCCCAAGCGGGCAACGCAATTGTGGCAGCAATTGATGGAATCGAACGAGAATGCAGCCAAGCAAGATATTGGTATCTAAAAGGTGCCTTACAGGACCTTCCGAATCTCGAAATTGAAAGCGATAAGGTGAGAGTCGAAGGTTTCCTCGTAAAGTTGGGATTCAGTGGCGACATGCTCAAGTCGTTGAATGCGGCAGAAAGTGATTACAAATCAACCGCAACCAGTTTCGAGCTTAAGAACTGCCTTGGTCATTTGCGTAGATCCCATAACGATCGCTGAGTATGGAGGCGAGTCCGACAAGCTGACGGTCAGTGAGCAGTTGCTATTGCTTACGGCGGCATCTGTGCCGGACGTCGCTTCGACAGACTTAGTCAATTGGATAGAAAAGAACAAGAAGCACGTTTTGGCGACAATCCGACAACTTCATTCCAAGCGGTTTGTGGAATTTAACTCCACAACTGACAGGGTTAAAATCCTGCCGCCCGGATCGGCGTTTGTGGCAGAACTGGTACGCAAGAAAGACCTTACGAACATCGGGTAAAGCCATTCGTTCGATTCCGTCTTGGTTTGATTGCTCGCGTTGCCGAGCGCCGGGTTAATTCTGTGGCTTGCGTAAAGCTTCCGTCCAAGCTCCCGCCGCTGGCCCGCAGGCGCTTAACTTTTGCTGCGTCCGCTTGGGCGTCCCGGCTTGCCCAGCTTCCTTCCACGCGCCACTGCCATTCCAGATCGAAACACGGTCTGCCCGAGACCAGCAAAAAGCCCCAAGAGAACCGATGATCTTCATCACGACTTATCACATAACCCCGGCTTGAAGTCGAAAGCAGCCTTGATAGCGTATCCGTCCTCTTGCTAAACCCTGATCTATCAGTCGGAGCACCGCAATCACTCGTTTGCTAAACCGTTTTAGGGACTAAACACCCTAACGGGGGTTCGAATCCCCCCCTCTCCGCCAGTTTCAAAAAGTAAGCAAAATTCCCAACAAAAACTGAGGAATCTCTGACCACAAAACTCACGTGTTCGTGTTCACGGGGAGCAAGTATTACCTTCACGTTTTGCAGCAGGAAAGACCTAAGTACCTCTACCTTGAAGCGCTTGTCAGTTTGCCGCAGCATTCAGGGCGCTGAGGCAGCTCGGAGCTATTCCAGCCACCGCCGAGCGCTTGAACCAGTGTCACCGCGTCTACCATGCGGCGACCGAGAATATTAACCGCCGTGACTTCGTCGGAGAGAGCCGCGCTCTGAGCGATGGTCACTTCCAGGTAGCTGGTGACGCCGCCCTTGTAACGCGTGACCGCGAGTTCGAGATATTTTTGAGCTGCGGTGACGGCTTTGTTTTGAACCTGAGCTTCGTGCTCCAAGATGCGCAGTGCAGCTACGTTGTCCTCGACCTGTTGAAAGCCCGTCAGCACGGTCTGGCGATAATTTGCAACCGCTTGATCGTATGCGGCGACGGCTTGGTCCGAGGCAGCGCGGCGCCTTCCTACGTCGAAGATCGTAAAAAGAGCAGATGGCCCGGCCGACCACAAGATGCTGGGGCCGGAGAGTAATGTCGTGGGAGAGCCGCTTTCAAAGCCTCCCGCGGCTGCCAAATTGACGAGCGGATAATAGGCCGCCTTGGCGACTCCAATTTGCGCGTTGGCGGAGGCCATCAGGCGTTCGGCGGCTGCGATATCAGGTCGCCGCTCGAGCAATTCGGAAGGCAGGCCCACGGGAATCGGCGGAGGGGGCATCGTTAGAGGAAGAGCAGCGAGACTGAAAGATGCTGGGGGCTTGCCAATCAGAACTGCGACCGCGTGCTCGTACTGTGCGCGGGCAACTCCAACATCGATGGCCTGCGCGCGGGTTGTTTCCAGTTGAGTCTCGGCTTGCTGAACTTCCACATCCGAAGCAATGCCTCCGACAAACTGGCTTTGGATCAACTCCAAGGCTTGCTCGTACTGCGTAACGGTCGAATTTAGGAGCTGCTCCTCGGCATCAAGCATCCGGGCTTGGAAGTAAAACAAGGCCAACTGGGAATGCATGGACAAGTTCACCGTTGCCAGGTCGGCGGCGCTGGCTTGTGCCTGTTCGCGATAAGACTCAACGGTGCGCCGCACGCGTCCCCAGACATCTATTTCGTAAGACAATTCGAACGGAATTTGGTAATCGTTGTACGTGATGCCGTTTAAGACTGAGGGAGGAGGACGGTTGAGGGACGTCTTGCCGCGGGTTGCGGCGGGACTAGTGGTCACCGTTGGAAAATAATCGGCGCGATAGTAGCGGAGCACCGCGCGAGCCTGGGTATATTGGGCCTCGGCCGCCTTCAAGTTTTGGTTGGAGACATTGACCTGCGCTTCGAGGGTATTGAGTTGAGAGTCCTGAAATATTTCCCACCAGTTCCCACCCGGATTCTGGTCATTCGGCTGAGCAGGTTTCCAATCGCCCACCTCTTTATAAGCTGGCGGAACTTCCGCCGCCGGGCGCTGATATTTCGGTCCAACCGTGCATCCGGCCAACTCAAACGCCGCTATCGCGAGCAACACTATCCGACAACATGTTTGGCGCCGGCGCGGAACCCAGATCAACTTTCGAGATTGTTTCACTTGATATCCCCCGGCAACGCGGCCTGCACAATTTGGACTTCCTGTCCGGTAACGATAGAGTCGGGGGGATTGATAATGACTTGATCGTCCGGCTTGAGGCCGGAGACGATTTCGATCTGATCGCCGAAATCGTGCCCAGGAGTCACGGCGGTGAGCGCAACTTTTCCGTTCTTCACAATGCCGACGCGTAAACCCTCCGAGCGGAATAGCAGCGTATTGACTGGAAGCAGGAAGGTAGACGACTGCGTCGGAACCGCCAAGTGGACCTCTGCGTATGAGCCGGTGAGCAGCGTGCCCGTTGGATTTGCTACATCGATTTCAATCAGCAACGTGCGAGTCGTCACATTGATCGCATCAGCGGTACGCACCAGTTTCCCCTGAAATTTGCGGCCCGGAAATTCGGCTAGATTGAGATCTGCCGTCATGCCGACGTTGGTCCCTCGCGAATATTCCTCCGGGACGTTCACGTAGACGCGCAACATTCCCGGTTGGGCGATGTGAAACAGATCGGTTTTTACGTTGGTATTGCTTCCGGAATTGATCAGGTCACCGATGTCCGTGTTTCGTGCGGTGATAACGCCGTCGAATGGAGCGTAAACCTTCTCGAAAGACACCAGCGTCGCGTATTGGTCTACCGCCGCCTGGTCGGCTTCGACGATTGCTTTATTCGCATTGTACGTACCGACGGCATTATCGGCGTCCTGCTGCGATACGGCATTGCTTTTCAAGAGCCCCAGATATCGTGTTTTCGTGATGGCGGCGAGTTCTAGATTGGCCTGTGCGGTTGCCAGGTTGCTGCGCGCCTGCTGGAGTTGTTGATCGACTTCCGGCGTTTCAATGACAGCGAGCAATTGCCCCTGTTTCACATGGGCTCCGATATCGAAATACCACTTCTTCAGATACCCGTTGGTTCGCGCATAGATCGGTGAAGTGATGAACGGTTGCACATTTCCCGGAAGGATGATCTCCTCGGCGGGCGCGCTTTGTTTTGGCGAAACAACCGATACTGCGGTGAGAGCGACTTGGGCCGTTTCTGCCTTCAGCGATGTGCGGGCCCTGACACGGGACAAGATGCCCGAGGCTAACAGGGCGGCGACGGCGATCAACGCAATCGCCGCACCCAGCCATCGTCGGTGCGGACGCTGCGGTCTTCCGGCATCGTCCGGTGGTGGCGTTTGCACGTCGTTGTCTTTTCTCTCTTCAGTTGGTTGCGACATTGCGATTCTCCAAAGATTCTTCCTAGTGCTGATATTCCGTTTGGGTTGCATGCCGGCGTGAACGCTGCAGAACGCTGAAAAATGCCGGGACAAAAAAAAGCGTGGAAACCGTGGCGAAAAGCAAGCCGCCTATGACCGCACGGCCGAGAGGCGCATTTTGCTCGCCTCCGTCTCCCAGTCCCAGGGCCATGGGCACCATGCCAATGATCATGGCCAAAGCGGTCATCAGCACAGGTCGAAAGCGCGTGAAGCCTGCCTCCAATGCGGCGCTGATGGAATCGGATCCTTCCTGCATTTTTTCTGTAGCAAAGCTCACCACCAAAATGCTGTTGGAGGTGGCTACGCCCATGCACATGATGGCCCCCATAAGCGCGGGCACGCTCAGGGTGGTGTGCGTTATGAACAAAAACCACGCAATGCCTGCGAGTGCTGCGGGCAGCGCGGAAATCATGATGAAAGGATCCAGCCAGGACTGAAAGTTGACTACGATGAGCAGGTAGACAAGCACGATCGAGAACACAAGGCCGCTCAGAAGACCGACGTAGGACGCTCGCATCGTCTGAACCTGCCCGCGGACGACGACCCGAGAACCTCGCGGCAACTGCTGGCGCGTGTCGTCAATGATCTTGTTGATGTCGCCGGCCACGCCACCCAGATCTCGTCCCGCCGCGGCGCCAAAAATGTCAATTACTGGCGCCACGTTGTAATGAGAAACCACTGCCATTCCTGCGCCTCTCTGCGTTGATACCAGGCTGGCCATAAGCGAAGGAGGTGCCGTTGGATCGGTGCCGGTAATCGGAATGTTTTCGACATCCTGGAGTGTGTCGGTGCGATATTGCGGCGTCTGAGTGGCAATTTGATAGCTAACACGATTCTTGGGGTCGACCCAGAATGTCGGTGAGGTTTGGAAGCTGCCACTCAGTGACACGAGAAGATTTTGCGCGATATCGTGGGCTGTGAAACCAAGTTGCTCTGCTTTCGTACGCTCGACCCGCAGGTACAGATAAGGCTCATCGAAGGGCTGCTGGATCCGCATGTCTGCAGTTCCTGTCACGTATTTCAACCTGCCGAGCAGCGCATTTGCATAGCGCTGGTTTCCCTCGAGGTCGTTTCCCACGACTTGAACATCGATCGGGGCCGGCAAGCCAAAGTTCAGGATTTGGCTGACCATGTCGGCAGGCAAGAACGCGAAGCTTACACCGGGAAACTGTTTTGGGAGCGTCAGACGAAGGTGGTGAATGTACTCATCCGTGGGATGGTGCTTGGCGGAAAGAGTCACAAGAATGTCGGCATCGGAAGTGCCGACGGGAGCCGAATTACTGTAAGAAAGATTGATGCCGCTGTAGGGCAAGCCTATGTTGTCAATGACGTTTTGAACTTCGCTTGCGGGAATCTGCTGTCGAATCGACCGCTCGACCTGGTCGCAAAGGTTGGCGGTTTCCTCGATGCGCATTCCGGTGGGAGCGCGAAGATGAAGTTTGAAAGTGCCGCTGTCAACGCTGGGAAAGAAGTCCCGGCCTAGCCAAGGGATCAGAATCGCCAGAGAGCCCAGGCAGATCGCGAAGAAGGCAGTCAGGAAAACGCTCCGGTGGTGGAGGCAAATTTCGAGCAGACCGCGATAGCTGTGACGAAAGCCTTCGAACGCCCTCTCAAAACGCCTTTGAAGTCGCACCAGCGGATTGCGGATTTCGGCACCGGCTTCGCGTTTATCTCCCCGCAACAAGTATTTGGCCATCGTCGGAACGATGGTCCGCGACAGGAAATAGGAGGCCAGCATAGCGAAAACGACTGCCTCGGCCAGCGGCACAAAGAGATAACGGGCGACGCCGGACAGCAAAAACATCGGAGCAAACACAATGCAGATCGACAGTGTGGACACAAAGGCAGGTGTGGCGATTTGGGATGCGCTGTCGAGGACAACTTCATCCATGTCCTTCTCTGGTTCCGCTTCGCGGTTTCGATTTATGTTCTCGACTTCAACGGTCGCGTCGTCTACCAGGATGCCGACCGCCAGAGCGAGTCCACCGAGCGTCATAATATTGATCGTTTCTCCCATCGCGCTCAGCACAATGATGGACGTGAGGATCGCCAGAGGTATAGAGGTCGCGATGATGACAGTGCTTCGCCAACTACCGAGAAAAACGAGAATCATGAACGCGGTCAGACAGGCGGCAATCAGCGTCTCCCGGACGACACCACTGATCGCGCCACGAACGAAAATGGATTGATCAGCCAGTGGTGCTATATCGAGCTGCGGTGGAACCGTGGTCTTGATTTGGGGTATGAGCGCCTTGATGCCGGCGATTACGTCCAAGGTCGAAGCATTGCCGGCTTTCTGGATAGTTAGCAATACGGAACGCTGTCCGTTGACGCGCACGATATTCGTCTGCGGCGGAAAGCCGTCACGCACCCAGGCGACATCTTTGATGTAGATCGTCGTGCCGCCAATCGTCTTGATCGGGATTCGGTTTAGGTCGGAAATCGTCTGGGGCGCTGCGTTAGGAATGGAAACATCGTATTCCTTAGACCCTATCTTGGATGTTCCCGTGGGCAGAATCAGATTTTGCACGCTGATCGCATTAACTACATCCAGCGCGGACAGGCCCTTCGACTGCAACGCCGTCGTATTCAGGTCTACTTGCACCTGGCGTTGTTTACCGCCATAGGGATAGGGCACAGATGCGCCAGGCACGGTGATGAGCTGCGTCCGAATGAAATTCAGGCCATAGTCGTTGAGTTCTTGCTCCGAGAGGTTTTGCCCCGAGAGGGCCAACTGGAGAACCGGCACACTCGAGGCGCTGTAGGCAAGAATGAGAGGCGGCGTCGTTCCTGCAGGCAACTGCCTGAGTTGGGTCTGAGAAACCGCCGTAATTTGTGCAATGCCTTGTTGAATGTTCGCGGTCGGCTGCAGAAATACTTTGACAACAGCAACTCCATAGAGCGATTGCGATTCGATGTGCTCGATGTTGTCGACGGTAGTGGTCAGCGCTCGCTCCGTGACGCTAACGATGCGATCGCTCATGTCTTCAGGCACGAGGCCGTTGTAGTTCCAAATGATGCTGACAACGGGAATGTCGATGTTCGGGAAGATGTCGGTTGGCGTTCGAACAATCGCAAGCCCGCCCATAATCACGATGAGTATCGACACGACGACAAACGTGTAAGGCCGCCGCAATGCTAGTCTGACTATCCACATGATCTACGGCTCTACTCTTTCCGTCCGGCATGGCCGGACTGCGCGTCGTCTTCCCTAGACGATGCAGCCCGGATGCCAGCTTTAAAGAGTGAGCGAGAGCTTCAGGAAGTCGTTGAAACAGAGGCCTTTAAAGAAGATGCGGCGGAAATTAGGCACGGGACCCGAGAGCCAAGAGTCCAGCGCATTGGATGATTGTCAACACGCTGACAACTCGTCTTTCAGGATGGAGGGCGAGTACCGAACGAGAGGAACGAATGAAGCGGTATACGCTCAGGCTAGGTCACGCCGGGACTTAGACTGCCGCACTCGGGGAAGGCTTTACGAACTAGGAGTCGAGGCTCCGTCGAAATCGCATTTGACGACGAGAATGGTTACATCGTCGTTGAAGTCATCGCCACAAAAATCTGCCGCGGCGTTATAGATGCTGCTCATGAGGTCCTCGGCGGACAGCGAAGAACCGCGGAGCACTGTTGCGGAAAGACGCTCCATTCCGAATTCTTCGCCAAGGCGGTTCTCAGCCTCGGTGACGCCATCGGTGTAGAAAACCAACACATCGCCAGCGACAAGATCTTCCGAGGCCAGTTCACAAATCTCTTCTGGAGACAATCCGATGGGTGGACAAGACGAGTCCAGGCGCGTAAGCGTTCCCGTTTTTGCTCGAAACAGAAGCGCGGGATTGTGGCCGCAGTTGACGTAGCGAATCGTCCGTTTGTTGGGCGTCGATTCTCCGCGACCAGCAACGTCACGTAGCGTTTCCGGAGTCCGACACGGCGTGAATCTCGGTGTTCAATCGTTCCACTTGCTGCAGCATGTTTCGATCGCGATTCGCCTCAAGCCGCATGGCCGCCGCCGTCGCGGACATTAAGAGGGCGGCGGGAACACCTTTTCCGGCTACGTCGGCAATGACGATCTGAGTGGTGTGCGCGTCGATGGGGAAATAGTCGAAGTAGTCGCCGCCTACGCCCCGCGCGGGGTGCATCATCCCGGCTATTTCGAGTCCAGCGATGGCTGGTTTGCCCGAGGGAAGAAACAACCGCTGAACTTCCGCGGCCAGCTCCAGGTCGCTGAGAAGGCTATCACGTTGCTGCTGAACGGTTTTGACAAGCGATTCCTGCTGCTCGATATAACGCTGGATGACATAAACAACGAAGGTGACACAGAGCAGCGCTGAGAGATCGTGGAAGATGCGGAGTCCTAAGTGGATGTGCCGCGGGGAATCAAAATGGTGGAAAAAATAGTGGAACAAGATACACGCGACGATAAGGCCGTAGCTAATTTCCTTGCGCAAGAAAATCGCGCCAACGGTAAGAGGCAGGGTGTAGAGGTAAACAAGCGAGAGCGAAACAACGAGATGGTCTGCATACGCGACCCCAGCGATCGCCGCCAAGACCAATACGAGTGGCAGCCACGTCGATTCACTGGAAGCCACATCCTTCCGCAGAAGGGACAACAACGAAGTACTTTCGCGAAGACCCCGCAGCTCCGGGCGCGATTCTCGGAGGACCGGATGTACCAGGTCACTCATTCGAAGAGAATCTTCGCCATCATCCCCTTGTCTTCGTGATTGAGGAGATGGCAGTGAAAGACGGACATGCCCCTGATAACGGGATCTGTGAAGTCCATGATGACGTCGACGGAACCGCCGTATGGAACATTCACAGTGTCCAGCCACACTGGATTGGCAATCGGCTTATCGTTTTCGGCATAGGCCAGGAAATGGACTTGGTGGATATGCATGGGATGCAATTCACCAGAATCGTTTACGACCCGCCAATGCTTAAACGATCCAACTTTTTCCCGCACCATCGGAGCGGCGTCAGGCGTGAACTTTTTTCCGTTGATGTAGAAGCCCTTCTTGTCCTCCGTGAACGTCACCGTGAATCGAGGAGGCGCTTTTTCTTCCGCCGTCAGGTCGAGCGTTTTGAATTCAGGTTTGAGCGAACTCTTTTCAGCCTTGGCCGGTGAGTTTGCCGTAGACCGCGGAACAATATCAGCCAATACCATCGCGGGATTCGGATCGCCGTCTGGCCCGGTGACCACACAATGAGAGAGCAGCCGACTAGGGGCGCCGGTCGGTGAACCCGTAACAATGGCTTCCAGTCTGCCTGCCGGCGGCAACAAAACGTGATCGGCGATACGCGTTCTATGATCGGGGTCATGGCGCGCGATAGGCATTCCATCCATCGCGACGATTTCAAACGCTTGCCCCTCAAGTTGCAGGTCCACGTAGCGATCGGCCGAAGCATTCACGAGACGCCAGAACTGGCGCTCTCCGGGAGCAATCTCAATTAGAGGCCGTACGGCCCCGTTTACCGTCATAATCTCGTCCGGCGGTTCTGGCTCGCCACGACAAACATCCGAACCGAGCTCAACGCGCTGCTTCAGTTCCGTCGATTGAGCATCGTTGCCAACGGAGCGGCCGCGAACCACCAGCACGCGCTCGGGGAGCACGGCTAGCACAGGAACATAGCTCTCTATTCCCTCGATCACGAGAGCTCCGGACATGCCGTCAAGCGCTTGCTGGTAGCTCTCGCCGTGAGGGTGCGTGTGATACCAATAGAGTCCAGGCGGATGGTCTTTCGGGATTTGGACGTTGTAGTGGAGTGCTTGTCCAGGCTTGGCCATCATGTCCAAGACGTCGTCCTGGGGAGCGTCTGGGGAAACGGTCAGGCCGTGAAAATGCAGATTCGTCATATCCATGCAGGGACCGATCAAACATCTTTCGTGCAGCTCACTCGGAAGATCGTTGATGTAGGCAATCTTCAGTTGATCTCCCGGTGAAACTCGCAAGGTCGGAGCGTTTGGTTGTCCGTTGAAGTAAAAGGCGCTTTTCCCGTCTCCTGTTGTGGCAGCGTGGAGAGTGAGGGAAAGAATATGGTTCTTCGCGCGCAGTTCCGGTGGATTCGGGAGCAGATCTGGCGGCTTCCCCGCGAGTTCGAACAACCAGAAAACCAGAAACGCGCTAACTAGAACGGGAATGATGACGTGCGGAGCGGATTTAATGCGTGACATATTTCGCCTCCAACATCCGTCGCTCATTCCACCTGGCGCCATGTGGAATCCGGGTCGTAGAGAAGTGCGGTCAAAGCCCGTTTGTAAACGTTCATGTTCATGGCTAATTCTCCAGTACTAAATTGAGACCAATACGCTGGTGTCGAATCTCTGTTCAAAGCTTCATGGCCCTCATCAGCACGTCAGGAAGCTTCACCGGCCGCGCAGTGTGCCCGGCGTGATGTCATTACGGCGTGCCAAGTCCCCCAGTGCGTCGAGCTCCGATTGTGTTTCGTTCGCGCGCTGCTGAAGGATGTCAATACCGGCTTCAGGAGTAATGGCGAAGTCCTTGCCAACCAGATCTATGCCGCCGGCTGATTCCCCGAGACTTCGCGCGTCGTCAAGCGCTTGCCGGTATTCACGAAGCTGTGCCTGTTGGTATTCAAGTTCGTCACGCAGGTTTGTTGCCTGCGCCGCATACCAGTCTGGATCCTGGGTTCTCACGTAGGGCGCGGGCGCAGGTGCCGAAGCTGACTTTTCGTCCTCTCGGCCAACGATGGAAATCGGGCTGAGAGCGTGGAGCCTGTCGAGGTCGTCATTGGTCCAGACCAGGTTGCTCTGGCGGCCGGTTCCTGCGTGCGGCCCGTTGGCCGCACGCAAGGGGAGGACTACGGAAATGAGCCCGAGAGTGACGATGGCGTACAGGTGGCGCGTCATGTTGGACGCCTTTACTTCTTCGAAGAGCCTGGAGGGAATTGCTTGAACATTTTCTCCACGCCCTTATCCAGATTCTTGATGTTCTTGTCGGAGTTGTTGGAGAGCGTGTCAGTTGCGGCGCCTCTCCAGATCAGTTGCTTGTTCTTGGTATCGAAGAGATCGACAACTACGGTGCCCACCTTGTACGTATCCGTTGTGGTCGTTGCCTCGCCAAAACCTCCGCCACCAAAGCGTCTCCAACCCCAGCCTCCACCAAACCCGTCATAGAAGGTATTCAAGGTTTGCTGATCGTGGGTCATCTCCATAGCTATGACGGAAACGTCGCCGCCGGAATTGACCTGGGTCCAACCTTTTTCTGCCAACGCGGCATTGACGGCGTTCTTGATGCGCTCGACATCCAGAGGATCTTTCGTCTTAACGTGCTCCCACGAGTAGGTCTTGTATTGCCCAAAGTTGGCGTTGCGATCGTAGTCGGTCTTCACCTGCTGTGCGGACAGTTTACCTGCCAAAAACAGCATCCCAATCAGAACAAATGCGACTCTTTGCACTTTCATAATTCCTCCCTTTTTATAAACGTTTCCAACGAGAATCAGCGGCTCAATTGCATTCAGGCAGCTCCCGTTGGAGCTCCAGTTAGTTCCCTTCCTGCCTTCGCTGCGAAAAGAACCGATGCGTCCAACGACGCAACTGAGATAAGCAACACGCCTGCCAAACATCCAAGGCCGTAAGTGACGGAAAATACAGGATGACTACAAGAGATGGCGGCGCCGGCATGCCAGCCCACTAAACAAGGCGTCCAAGTGCTGGCAGTCTAGCCGGGGTATTTCGAACAGCTTGGGATTCTGCTCCACCGAAGAGGTGAGCGTGAGGGCGCGCGGCCTCAACATGCCGATCAATTAGAGGCTTCGATCACTGGATGATTGCAGCTGTGTTACGCGGAAAGGGGATCCCGGTTGGAACGCGAGATTCCAAGTTTTTGCATGCGGAAATAAAGCGTAGACCTCTTGATTCCCAATCGTGCAGCGGCCCCGTTTGGACCGGAGACAACCCAGCGGGTCTGCTCAAGAGTCTTGCGTATGTGGTCGCGCTCGGCTTCTTCCAGGGTAACTGCCTCCTGGGACGCCGTCGTGGCGGCAGACTTAAGGGACGACAAAGGAGGCCGCAGGACGTTTCCGGAGCTGAGGATTACGCTGCGCTCGATGAAATTCTGCAGCTCGCGAATATTCCCCGGCCACGCGTACGACGTCAGTTCCGACATCGTTTGCGGGGGAATTTGGTCGATTTGCTTGCCCATCCGGCGGGCATAGATCTCCACAAAGTGTTCCACCAGGGCTGGAATGTCTTCGCGCCGCGCCCGCAGGGGTGGCAGAGGGATTGGAAACACATTCAGACGATAATAGAGGTCGCTGCGAAATTCGTTTCGCTTTACCATTTCGACCAGATTTCGGTGCGTCGCAGCGACGAGGCGGACGTCCACCTGGTGAGTGCGACCGCTGCCCAAGCGCTCGAATTCCTGCTCTTGCAGGACACGCAGCAGTTTTGGCTGCAGCGGCAACGGAATGTCTCCCACCTCGTCCAGGAACAACGTGCCTTTGTCAGCCAACTCGAAACGGCCAATCTTTTGCGCGATGGCGCCCGTGAAAGCGCCTTTTTCATGGCCGAAAAGCTCGCTTTCCAGCAGATCGAATGGAATGGCGGCACAATTCAGCTTTATGAACGGGCGTCCACAACGCGAGCTGAGATTGTGAACCGCGCGTGCGATCAGTTCCTTGCCAGTGCCGGTTTCTCCCTGGACAAGAACGGTGGAATCCGTGGGGGCGACCTGCTCGACCTGCTCGAGCACCGACTCCAGGGCGGGACTGCCACCTATGATCTGCTCGAACCTGCGCGGATTAGCGTCCTGGTCGGCAGATCCGAATCTTGCGACAGCTGCCACGGAAGACCTCCCTGCGCACCCTGAGGCCCACGCCTGCTTTGCGCGTCTAACTTTCCAGAGCCGCCCGTACACTCTCGAGCAATGCTTCGTCATCGAACGGTTTTGCCATGAACTCCACGGCGCCTGCTCGCAACGCTTGCATCCGCATTTTTTCATCGCCATGCGCGGTGATAAAGATGATCGGAATCTTGCAGCGTTCGGCGTTCAGATGCGCCTGCAGTTCGAGACCGGACATTCCCGGCATACGGATATCGGCGATTAAACATCCGGCCTGGCGTTGTTGGCCAGATTTCAGGAACTCCTCCGCCGACGCAAACGCTTGCGCCGGCAAGCCAACCGCTTTCAGCAGACCCTGTAGCGCGCCGCGCATTAAATCATCATCATCGACAATCGCAACCATTTTGGTGTTCTCCAGAGCTTCCATAGCTGGAATCTAGCAGCGGCGCCAAAGCGGCGCAATCATACCTTCGTATGAGGGCCCGAATACGGCACCGAGCCGAGAGGCAACTGCAATCTAGGCGAAGTTGGAAAGCTGCCATTGGAACGGAAGGACTGCCAACCGGCAAGCAGGGGTGCTTATCAGCGGCGCATTGCAAATAAGCTACTTTTTGCCGGGTGAAAGCTCCAGTTTCGACGCCATTCTAACTAATTCTGCCAGCGACTCGGCCTGCATTTTCCGCATCACGTGGCCGCGATGAATCTTCACGGTGATCTCGCTGATCCCGAGCTCAAAGGCTATCTGCTTATTGAGCATGCCCGAAACGACTAGGCCCATGACCTCGCGCTCGCGCTCGCTCAGCGTCTCGTAGCATTTTCGCAGCCCGGCAAAGTTACTCTGCTGACGGCGCGTCACACGGTCGCGATCCAAAGCCTGGCGGATCGCATTCAGCAAGTCCTGATCGTCGAAAGGCTTGGTCAGAAACTCCATGGCACCCGATTTCATGGCCTTCACCGTCATCGGAATATCCCCATGGCCGGTGACAAAGATAATGGGGATCTGGATGCCCGCGTCAGCCAACTGGCGCTGAAAATCCAGACCGTTGACACCCGGAAGGCTGACATCCAGAACAAGGCAACTTGGGCCTTCGGGTCGCTTGTTGCGCAGGAATTCTTCCGCCGTTCCGAAGGCTTGGCAGCCCAAGTTCGCCGACTTCAGCAGTCCTTGGATGGACGCACGCACAGAGGGATCGTCATCAACGACGAATACCGTGGGAATGTCCGGGGGGATCATTCCTTTGCCTCTGCGTTGGTGGGTAGAGTAAAACAAAAACTTGCCCCACGCGGAGAGTTGTTAGCAGCCCACAAGCGGCCGCCGTGCGATTCCACGATAGACCGGCTAATG
Source organism: uncultured Acidobacteriota bacterium (assembly GCA_963735525.1). GTDB lineage: Bacteria > Acidobacteriota > Terriglobia > Acidiferrales > UBA7541 > Acidiferrum. The sequence continues at coordinate 127,101 of CAVTLQ010000015.1, forward strand.
GATAGTCCCATGCCCGTGCCATGAGGTTTGGTGGTGAAAAACGCATTGAAGAGTTGGTCTGTCTGCTGAAGGGGCAGCCCCACTCCGGTGTCGACCGACGGATACAAGAATTTGGCCTGTTTCGGTTCGCCGCGACTTGATGGCGAGCTCCCGCGTCCCGACCACATCCTTCATCGCGTCGATGCCATTGATCATGAGGTTCATCAACACCTGTTGCAATTGCACGCGATCCGCCATGACCCGAGGGGTGTCTGCCTCCAGCTCGGTCCGCACTAAAATGGAGTTTTGCCTTGCCTCGCCGGTCAGAAGGACGTTCATCTCGGTTATAACTTCGTTTATATCCACCAATTCGCGATCCGAAGTACCCTTCTTGAAGAGCAAGCGAATGCGTTTGATGATTTCCGCCGCACGCGTTCCGTCGTTCACGATTCTCATGGCAGCCGCGCGTGCCTCTTCCAAGTCTGGGTCATCGCGCGTAAGCCAGCGCAAGCAGGTTTTGGCGTTGGTGACAGCAGCGGCAATTGGTTGATTCACTTCGTGCGCCAGGGAGGCAGTCAGCTCACCCATGGTGGTCACACGGTTGACGCGTGCGAGATCCGCTTGCGCCTGACGCAATCTCTCCCGCTCTTCCTCCGCTCGCTTGCGTTCGGTGACGTCCATCATGGTACCCACGAATTGCACCACGTCCCCGGATGCGTTCAAAACAGGATGGCCGACGGTGTGAGTGTATTTGACGGTGCCGTCCGGAAGAAGAATTCGGTGTTCCACTTCGTAATCCGACTTTTCACCGATTGCTCGATCGGTTGTCCCTCGCCACTTGGCTCGATCCTCCGGATGCATGCGCTGCAGCCGTTTTTCCCAAGCCGCCAGGCCCTCTTCCGGATCGAAACCATATATGCGATACCATTCCTCGGAGAGATGCAAGGCGTCTCTTCCGGCTACCCGCCAGGCCCAACTCCCCGTATGCGTGAGCCTCTGCGCTTCCGCCAGATAACCCTCGCTTCGCCGCAACGATTCTTCCGCCTGCTTTACGGCGGTGACGTCCATTACGGCTCCAACAAATTCGATGCCGTTCGATTCATCGCTCAAGGCACGAGCCAAAATATAGATATATTTGATGGAACTATCCGGCATCATCAAGCGGAACTCGTGCTCAAAATCGTTCCCAGTCTGCGCCGCGCGCGCGATTGTTTGTTTCACGAGGGCCGCGTCTTCTGGATGTACCCGCTCGAGAATGAGTTCCACAGTGGGTTTCGCCGTTCGGTCGTATTGGAAGATTCGAAAGGTTTCTTCCGACCAGAGGATCTCGCCAGTGGAGAGCCTCCAGCCGAAGCTGCCCGTATGACTGAGCCTTTGAGCTCCGGCTAGGTACGCCTCCCGGCGCCGGAGTTCCTCTGTCAGCCTTTGCATTTTGGAAATCAGCCAAGTGATGATGGCGGCTGTCGCGAGGAAGGTAAGAAAGGCCGCAAGATCCAGCGGCTTGTCAATTCCCAGGTTCGAGGGTGGAGGTGCAAAAAAATGCCGTAGGCAAAAAGTGGCTGCAATCGCGATCGAAGCGGAGGAAACGAAATCCCCCGTCAACGAAACCACTGCTACGATCATGAGGTAAACAAGAGCAACGGCGCCACGATGAGTTTCAAAAGGAGAGGCGAGGAGGGTGACCAGTGAAAGTGCCAACCCTCCAAGCAGGACTCGAGTCATGGAGTGCCGGACCTTGTTGGCGAAGCCGCTCTTTGGCGCGAACCCCATGTCCATCATTTTGCCTGTCGCTGCGCTCTCCAGTCTCCGTATTCTTCTCCGTACCGAGAATCACAATCGAGAGATGAGGACAGCCGACTTGAACTAATTGCGACGCGATTCTGGTCCGATAGAAAAGCGTTTTGCAAGGGACTTATTTCTCTCGATGATGCGTTTCGGATCCCAAAGAGTGACAAGCCTTTTCACCGTGATGCAACCAACTCGGGAACTCTCGAAAGGGTTTGGAAGTCTTCGTCAGTTAAGCGCAGGGAAGAGGCCGCGACGTTCTGCTGAAGATGTTCGATCGAGGAAGTCCCTGGGATCGGCAGCACTATGCGAGATCGATGCAGGAGCCATGCCATCGCTACTTGAGTGGGGCTCGCGTGATGAGCTTGAGCGATCCGGCTGAGCACTTCCCCAGCAACTCGGCCTGCTCCCAATGGGAACCAGGGAATAAAGGCAATTCCGTTGCGCTCACAATAGTCGACCACATAATCCCATTCGCGGTCCGCAAAGCTATAGCGGTTCTGCACAGAAACAATGGGGACGATTTTGCGCGCTCGTTCGATGTGCTCCTGGGTAACGTTGGATAACGCGACCAAGCGAATTTTGCTTTCGTTTCGCAGCTGAGCCAGCGTTTCCACCGAGGCCTCAAACGAGACGACAGGGTCCGGAATATGCAGCTGATAAACGTCGATTCGGTCCAGTCGCAGTCTCTTCAGACTTCCCTCGACCGCCTTGCGAAGGTGCGCTGGAGTGGCATCGTGGGTCCACTGGTTCGGGCCGGGACGGTTCCAGCCACCCTTGGTCGCAATCACCAGCCCAGCCGGATAAGGGAACAGCGCCTCGGCAATCAGTTCCTCGCTTACGTGTGGACCGTAGGAATCCGCAGTGTCAATGAAATTGACATCAAGCTCCACGGCCCGGCGAAGAACCGCTAACGCTCCGTGGCGATCTTTCGGCGGCCCCCAGATACCTTCGCCGGTGAGGCGCATGGCCCCGAATCCGAGACGATGCACGGAAATTTCCCCGCCGAGCGAAACATCTCCAGCCAAACTTGCAGAAAGTTCTTTCTTGTTCATGATTGTCCTCCAAGATTTTTCTCTTAACTTAATCCTGTCCTGGCGCGCACAACTTTAACCCTTCAACCGCCAGCGCTCGATATCCCGCATAGTCATAACCTGGTCACCCGGTTTCATGTAGCCGCGAGGGTTAGCAGTCCGCGGCAGAGGGCACCATATGTGAGGGTGGTGACTTCGTGGCCGAGTGCGTACGGCAGAATATCGTGTTCTATTTCGCGCTCGAAGAGATTGTAAGGCGGCTGAATTGTATGCAACGGCGCAATAGCTTCGAAACGCGCCATCTCTTCAGGCGAATGATTGCTCACTCCGATGGCACGAATCTTGCCCTGCTTGTAGAGTTCACGGAGAGTGGCGGCTGTCTCCTCGACGGCGACGAGAGGATCAGGCCAGTGCACCTGATAGATATCGATGTAGTCCGTTTGGAGGCGGCGGAGTGAATCCTCGAGTTCTTGGAGAATACGTTGGCGCGAGGAGTTCCGCTCGATTCTGCCGGTGGTCCAGTCGATGCCCACTTTCGTGGCCAGAATGACAGCCTCACGGCCACCGTGTTGCCGCAACGCTTTGCCCACGATTTCTTCGGAGCGCCCCTGACCGTAGATGGGCGCAGTATCGATCAAAGTGATGCCTTGATCGAGCGCCGCATGAATAGTGCGAATGGCTACTTCCTCGTCGGTTCCGCCCCACATCCAGCCGCCGATGGCCCAGGTGCCGAGTGCGATTCGGGAGCTCTTGAGAGTTGTGCCCTTGATGTCGATGTACTCCAGCATGTTGTCCTTTCTCACTGCTTTATTTGAAAATCGTTGTGTTTTAGCCAAGCCACTGTGGGTTGGCGTAGGTGCCATCGAACTGGTGACTTGTCTTATAAAGCTCAAACTGGCCGGCTTCGGCGGCTTTCGCCGTTTCTGCCAGAAGAGCCGCAACTTGGGAAGAGTCGAGCGGTCGGAAACTACGAGCCGCGTCCAACGCTTGATGAAGAATCGTCAGAGAATCGCAGCCCGTGATGACGACACTCGTCGGAAGATTCATAGCATAGTGGAGGCACTCGACCGGGGTGGCCGTCTTGCTCTCGAGAATAATGTGGTCGCCCATAGGTTTCATACCCAGAACGCCTATATCGTTCTTGAGCAAGACCGGCAGCACTTTCTTTTCGAAACTATCAAAGTGCGCATCCATTACGTTAAGGGGCATCTGCACGGCATCGAACGTAAAGCCGTGTTTTGAAGCGGTAGCCAGCATTTTTAAATGGATGTCCGGACTCTTGTGACCTGTGAAGCCGATGAAGCGGATCTTGCCCCCCTTTTGGGCCTCAAGAACGGCTTCCATCCCTCCGCCCTCGGCAAAAACGCGATCCGGATCGGTGTCGCGAATCACTTCATGGAATTGGAGAAGATCGATCCGGTCCGTCTGAAGGCGGCGCAGAGACTCGTTGATTTGACTAGCGGCGGCGGCCTTGGTACGCCCGTCGATCTTGGACATCAGAAAGGCTTTTTGACGGTAACCATCGCGCAGCGCATTGCCCATGCGGATTTCACTCTCCCCGCCGTTGTAGTCCCAGCAGTTGTCGAGAAAATTGACGCCCTCATCGAGGCCCGTGCGGATGATGCGAATGCTCTCCTGGGGATCCTTCTGTTTGCCAAGGTGATAGCCACCGAGCCCAATGAGCGAGACTTTCTCTCTGGTACGGCCCAGCGTTCGATAGGGTATACCATTCCCGGATTCCGATCGCGGGGACTGCTGGTCAGCGTGCGCCAGGAAAATGGAGGCTACCGCGCATCCAAGGAATCCGCGCCGGGAAATACCGGAGCCCGCGGTATCATTGGTTTCCGAATCCGGCGCAAGGTCCGGATGCTGTAGATCCTCGGGTCCACGTCGATTTTTCTTGCTCTTCATAATGTACCCTCACGCCCTCGCAGGAATAGAGCCGGATGATGGAGGGAACGAATGTACGTAACCAGCCCATGAATCTGCTCCTCGCTGAGCGAATCCTTGAACGAGGGCATTGCGCCCTTACCGTCGGAAATGGTTTGGGCAAGTTGAGCGTCGGGCAGCTTCTGGACTTCCGGTAAGCGAAGATCCGGAACTTTCATGCGATTTCCGACTGCTGAGCCCCTTCCATCTGGACCGTGGCACATGGCGCATTTCATCCGGAACGTCGCAATTCTGGCCGCGCTGTCTGGAACGGGATTAGCTCGCGCGATCGAGGAGACAAAGAGCACAAGGCCAGCAAAGAAAATCATCAGTAATACAGAGGCGAACATTACGTGTCGTTCAGTCTCGTCTTGTGGCATAGGGATAAATCACCCTTTCAACGAATCCGTTGCTAAGCCCGGGATTCGACTTTTGCAATCTACGCGTTTCACGCCGCGGCGGCGCCGGTCAGAATCCTCTCCAGGATATTTACCTCGAAGGGCTCCTGTACAAATTCCCCGACGGTTTGCTCCAAGTGCTTAAAGTGAGGACTAGCTGCGTGTTGATCGAGCGCAGCTTGGCTCTCCCATATTTCGTAGAAATAGAAGCGCCCCTTCAAGTCTGACTCGTAAAGTTCATACAATTTACATCCCGATTCGGCGCGGGTAGGAGCCAACATGCCCCGCAGGAGTTCTCGGAGTTGGCTTTCCTTTCCTTTGCGCGCCACCGATCTTGCAATCACACGCACTTCAGCCATCGTTGCTTACCTCCTTCATTCACAGTTGCTTTGCAATCGCGACACATCGTGATGCTACTTCGAAGCCGGATCAATCAAGGTCAGATCTGTTGCGGGATCAAATCGCTTTTGCATCGTGACTGGATCGACGGTGACCATTACTTCCAGAGTCGGTGATACATAGGCCTCGAGAACATGACCGCCTTGGGTTGTCCCGTCTGGATTCCCGACTAGCATGTGCGTATGGACTACCGGCTTTCCCTGATAGAGCGCGATATCACCGCTCATCCCAATTACTTCGTGCTGACCGGTGATGGGAATCTTCTTGTACATTTTGCGTTGCGGATCGAACCACCCGACCGTTGCTCCATTCAGTGCTCCAATGGCGGTGAAATGCGCACTGGTGACGTGATAGGTCTCCGCAAAGTCAAGGAGTCCGGAAAAAGCCTCGTCTCCCTGATAGAAGATGACCGCATATTGTTTGGTCGGTTCTCCAGGGTTCAGCAATTGAACCTGCATTTTGGGGGCTTTGCCCCTCGGAACGGCTTCCGACGGGGAGACATATTCGCTCCCCTTCTCCTGCGAATAGCCGGTCAAGCCGGCTATCCCAATTAAGACCAATACGCAACCCAGTCGTTTTATTTTGCTCATGGCTTTCCTGCTTTCTCGCGGACCGATTCGAGTCTGCTGTTGTCTGTGGAATCTAAACGAGCTTGCTTTTCCATTTGCAGAATTACTGCCGAAAAATCCTGCTCCGCCCTTTCGTCCGATTGCCTTGCATTGATCTCAAAAGCAGCGCCCGCGGCCGGCATTCGCGCGCCAACGGCAGCCGCGAGATTGAGAATCAACCCGAAATCCTTGTTCATTAGCCGAATCGGGAATTGCGGACTGTAGTCGCTCTTCATCGCTTTTTGCAGTTTGCCCACGTGCGCGGGAGCGACCACCGCGGTCTGGGACAACACGTCCAGCAAGCGATTGCGATCAAGACCAGCTTTCTCCCCTAGCGCGACAGCTTCGGCGATCGCCTGCATTCCTATTCCCAATAAACTATTCACCACAAGCTTCATCGTGGCTCCGGACCCGCTCGGCCCCATATAGAAATATTTATGAGCGATAACGCGGAAGATGGACTCGGCGGCGGCAAAACATGCTTGGTCTCCGCCCCCGAACAGAGTCAATAACCCGTTTTCGGCGACAGGAGTGCTCCCCGATATAGTCACGTCGAGAACCTCAACTCCATGCTCCGCACCCAGTCTTGAGAGTTCCTGCGAGGTCTCGGGATACACCGTGCTCAGGTCGATGATCAGGGAGCCGCGATGCGCATTGGCGAACACGCCGTTAGGTCCTGTATAAATGTCCAAGACCGCTTCGTCGCTTGGTAAGCAGGACAACACGACGTTGGAACTGGAGGAGAGTTCCGAAACGCTCTGCGCGACGTTGCCGCCATATTGAATTAGCTCCTCTGCCTTACTGTGGTCCCGGTCGTACGCGGTCAGCTTGAAGCCGGATTCAAGCAACCTCCGCGCGATCGGTCGCCCCATGTACCCGATCCCGACAAATCCCAGCCTATCGTTTTCCTGTGTGATTGGTTTCATGATGAATGGTCCTTAGGTTGAGTCGCGATTTCGATTTCAACTTCCACGATGGGAGAAAGCACGCGTTGCACCGTTTGGCAAGGAGAACCGAGTATTCATGCAAGATATTGGCAGCAAGGGGGATACGGAGTTAAGCGGGGAGGACTTAACTCTCAGCTGGCGAGAGTTGCCTGTCGAATCCCTTGGACACTGTCAGTCTGCTGGCAGCAAGCACGACGATTTGGCAACTCTCGCCGCAGGTCGAAATAGACTACACTCAGGACAGAAGTTGCCGAACCCATGTAAGAAGCGGCGACAAATCTACTCCTGGCTCTCGTTGCGCTCTTCCCCATCGTGGACCCGCTCGGAGGGAGCCCCTTCTTTCTGGCGCTGACCAGGGAATACGCACCGGAAGCGCGAAAAGCCTTGTCATGGCGCATTGACCGCTTCGCGGGCTGCTACAGCGGCATGGTAAACCGTCCTGCGCCTCGGGCGGGTGCATGTATGACTGGCGCTCGTTCTGTGCGAGGGGCGGCACTACAACGGTCTTGGAAACCGTCGTCCAAAGAGCGGTTTTACGTGACAAAGGGTTCCGCGCCTGCGATCAAACCCGGACGATCGCGGCGCAGCGTGTAGCTGATGGCGATACCGCTCCTAATCCTGTTCACCGAGAGTTTGGGCGTACGTTTTGCCGTAAGGATAGAAGAGTTCCTTGCGGCCTTGCTGCCACGCCGCTCTGAGTTCGGGCGTGGTGATGTCCCAGTCCGGCCGGCATTTCTTGGTAACGGCACGTAGGTCCTGGCGGAGATCTTCCAGAGTGGGCCGGCCGAAGAACCAGTAGCCGTTATAGACCTTATAGATGACAAGACCTGGCTCGAGGACAATCGCGTGGGGGATCATGGGATTGTGGAGAGGATCGGTGTATTCGGCGATGTCGAGATCTTTTTGGACCATCCGCCCCGCGTCGGAGAGGAAAGGCCAGTGCGCGCCGACGCCGGTGCGATATTCACTCGTCTCGGTGATATTGTCGGTGCTAATTGTGACCAGCCGGCAATAGGCAACCTCGAGCTCACGATGGAGTTGAACAAGCAGTTCAGCTTGCCGGCGGTCCTTGGGGCAGAAACCTCCGCGGCTGAGGACGAGAACCATGGGATGCGGCCCTTGCAGCTCGGAGAGCTTCCGGCGTTTCGCGGTGTGGTCGGAAAGCTCATAGTCGGGGAAGATCGCCCCGGGAACAATGTCTGATCGCATGTGAAATCCTCCAGAGTTCGATGCGCGTCGCCGGTTTTCGTCGCAATAGTCCGTGGCCGGCGTTCTCATGGCGGCTCAGCAAACATCCAACGCACGGAACTTTCAGCGTGAAGAACCCATGAAGCCACGAACGAGCTGCGCAATCTGATCCGCTGCGGTATCGAGCGCGAAATGCCCGCCATCGACGATGTGCACTTCGGCCTTCGGCACATCGCGGCGATAGGATTCCGGCTCCGAAGGGTCGAACGAGGCTTCATACTTGCCCCAGATCACCAAAAGGCGCGGCTGCTTCTCGCGCATCCAGGCCTGCCACTTGGGATAGTTCTCGACGTTCGTCCGGTAGTCGTAGAAGAGGTCGCTCTGAATGTCGGCCTGTCCGGGCCGGTTGAGAAAGTAAAATTCATCGGTCCACAGATCTGGGTCATGCCGTTCCACGTTGGGATCGTTCCCAGCGTGGCGCGCCTTCGTGGTGGCCAGCGACAGCAGATTTGTCGCGAAGCGCGCTTTCGTTGGCAGCGCGATCGGCCCAAAAGGCTCGCCGCGTCTTCCAATTCGCGCCCAGGCCTTCGTTGTGCGCCACGGCGTCCTGGACGATGAGCGCCTCGACCCGGTCCGGATGGGCCAGGACCATGCGAAAACCCACGGGGCCGCCGTAATCCTGCATGTAAAGCGTGTAGCGCGAGAGCCCCAGCGTTTCGGTGAAGTGATTCATGACCTCGGCGATGTGATCGAACGTGTACGTGAATTTTTTCGGGTCCGGCCAGTCGCTGTGCCCGAAGCCCGGGTAATCGGGCGCGACAAGGTGATAGCGATCGGAAAGCCGCACGAACAGAGGCTCGAACATCCGCGACGAAGAAGGCAGTCCGTGCAACAGGAGAAGCGTCGGCGCGTCTTTCGGGCCGGCCTCTCTGTAAAAGATGGAGAGCCCGTCTATCTGTATCGTGCGATAAGAGGTCGGATGTTCCACGGGATGTTCCCTTTCTTGCGCGCGGGCCAGCGACGGAAATGATGCGAGCAGCACGGAAACCGCCAATATCTGTGTCGTGCGATAAAAAGCTGGGTATTCCACGGGACGTTCCTTTCCCCGGATTTGCGCCAGTAACGAAAAACTGACGTCCTGTTACCGCCCGGGAGCGCGCTTCTTGTCGCGCGGCTGGTCGATTTCACATCGTCAGAACGACGCGGAACTGCGCGTTGCCGCTCATCATCCGCGCGTAGGCCTCGGCCGCTTTTTCGAGTGGGTACGTCTCGATCATGGGACGCACGCCGGTTAGTTCGGCGAAGCGCAGTGTGTCCTCGGCATCGGTTGGTGTTCCCGAGGCCCAGCCTTGAATACTTCGACTTCCAGAAATGAGCTGTACCGGTGTGACCTCGATGGGATCAAATGCCGCACCCACCACCATGAGCTTGCCGTTCGGCCCCAGACCGTTGATCACTTCGGACATCGCTTTCGAGCTTGGCGCTGTCGCTAGAATGACCTGTGCGCCGCCCAATTTCTGCAATTCCTCTGCTGCGTTCGTCACTTTGTTATCGATGTACACGCTCGCTCCGAGTTTCTTTGCGAGCGCGCGCGTTTTCCGGCCCGCGCCCGATGGCCGCGACCTTATAACCAAACTTGTTCGCGAACTGAATTCCCAGGTGACCCAGACCGCCGATGCCCAGCACCGCAACCAGGTCGCCGGGCGTCGCGCCGCTGTGCCGCAGCGCGTTGAAGGTGGTAATTCCGGCGCAGAGCAGCGGGGCCGCTTCGGCGTCGCCCAAGCCTTCGGGCATCGTCGTCAGCGCCTCCACGGGAGCCACCATGTATTGCTGGTATCCGCCGTCATAGCTGATGCCCGCAATCTTCAGGTTCTGGCAATTGCCAAAATCTCCGCGCCGGCACTGGAGACACGTACCGTCATGGCCGCCGTGCCAGCCGACGCCGACGCGCTGCCCCTTCTTCCACTCGGTAACACCGGAACCCAGTTCATCGATGATGCCGGCGATTTCGTGTCCGGGAACACGGGGATACTCAATTCCTGGCCAATAGCCTTCTTTCGTGAACAGGTCACTGTGACACACACCACAGGCCTGCACCTTGATGAGCACGTGTCCTGCACCCGGCTTAGGAATCTCGCGCTCGACAATCTCGAAATCGGCTCCCGGCTTAGAAATCAGGGCCACCTTCATTGGTGCTATCGCGACTCTTGTCGTTGCCATAAATCCTCCTATGAATTTTCAGCCATTGTTGAAAAGCACTCACCACTACCTTTATGAACTTGAGCGTCTTCGGCTGCTGGAGCGCAAGTGGGGATGTGGGCTGGCGGCATCGGTGACGAGAGGGAATCGAATCACGCGATCTCTTGTCAGCATCGCTTCCACCGCTAAGGTCAGAAAATGATTTGTTGGAATGCCAAGGAGGGGCGCCAAGGACTTCCCGCATTCTCCCTTAGCCAGGCGAATTTTACTCAAGTCGTTCTTATTGTCAAGAAGAAGCTTCGCCCACACCGGGCGTTGCGCTGCGTGGATCCCTGCACCGGTAGTCGGGAGCCTCTGCGAGCAGTGTGCTCGGCAATCACCCTACCAATGCCAGAAGAATTCTAGCCAGACAAACACGACAATCAGATACACAGTGAACAAGGCGTTGAGGATCCATCCCAACCAGAAGGCCGGCTTGAAAGATCGCCAGGAAATCAGGGCCAGCACAAACACGGGCAGTTCGCAAGCCAGAATGAGGAGGTAAAAACGCCGGTTGGCATGGATGGCCGCTTGGCCTATCCTTGCGTCAACATGCGTCAGCCCAATGAAGACAGTTGCCAAAATCGCGCCTGCGCCCCCTGCGAGTCCAGCCGAAGCCATGTTGTAGCGGCGCAACAGCGGTGACGCAATCATGAGGCCGACGCTGAGAAGGTAAATTGTCGCCAGGATATAATCCATGACTCGCCGGCTGGCCTGCCACGCGAAAATTCAACAGTTCTTTGCGGCGCCGGGAAATTCTTACTGCGCGGCCATGCGTTCCTTCACCTGCTTGGACAGAGTCTGAACCTGCGCTTTGGTGATTCGAATTTCGCCATCCAGAACGACCGCCAACCGCCCCGAACCGGCATCCTTGAATTCGGCGCTTTGGATTGTAACGTATCCCTGCACCGCGGGGGGAAGCGTGGCGCTTAGGTTCGTGCCTTTTTGCATCGCGGAAAGGATTGCCGTTCGGATTTTTTCGCGTATCATCTCGCCGAGCGTCCCCGACCGCAGCAACTCGCCCAGCGAGCCGTCTGCTTGAATCGTCCCGACCTCCGGCACGAGCCGCAGTTCCGTATTCTCTTGCTCGACGCCCGGCGTGAGCTTCACTGGAATCACGGCGTTGCCGCCCACCAGCCTCTTGGCTTGCTGCTTCCCCAGCACTTTTGCGCACGCCCAGCGTTCATAGTGCAATTGAACCACCGTGACGCTGGCCGGATCGGCGGGAGACAGCGTGGCGTTTTCGATGGTGATGCGCTCCCCGCAGCGGTCGTCCTTATCCAATTGCGAGCTCAGAAGGCCAGTGATGTTCTGCTGAAGAGCCGCGAGGTCCGCCGTAAGCTGCAGCTTGAATACGCTCAGGTCACGGTCGGTCGAAACCACAGACATCACTGCCGAAGCCGTAATCGTGATTGTCTGATCCTTGACGTTGAGCGGAATCTTGACCGGTGGAATCCGGAAAGTGCCGGCCTGCGCGCTCACGCTGGTCGGCGACGCTCCGCTGGCCGCAATCGACGCGAGAACCGCGCAACTCCACCTTAGAAGTTTCCGTTTCACGCGATTGGCTCGACGCGACCCTGGGCAGCCGGCGGCTCCGAAGACGGATGCTGATTCCAGAAGGAAGGAAAAACACCCCAAAAGATCCCTTTGCACGAATCGACGAACTCCTAAAATCTCCCCGTCTCACACTTTATCGTTTCTTTGATGGATGAGGCCGCGACTACTTCGGTTGCCTCAGCTCATTGGGAGCCGCACACGTACGTTCGGCTGGCGCTCTACTCTCTTCTGGGTGACAGCGCCCGGAGTGCCGCTAACGCCTATTAACGCGCAAAGGCTGGCGCACGTCAGCACACCAGCGATATAATCGCGCGTCTTAATCTCCAGAACTTGATCCTCCGCACGTCTGAGAGACCCATGAAATCTGTCCACCGCGTTCTTGCCCTGCTTCTGCTCGCACCGATTTTCATCACCCTTCTGTCCGTCGAACCCGCCGCCGCCCAGGCCACCCTGCCCAGCGAAACTCCCTCCAAATTCAATCCTGTTACCGATAGCTTCGACTACGTCCGGCGCGAGGTGATGATTCCGATGCGCGACGGCGTCAAGCTCCACACCGTCATCCTCGTTCCTAAAGACGCAAAGAACGCTCCGATCCTGCTTACCCGCACGCCTTACAACGCCAACGATCTCACCGGTCACGCGGCAAGCTCCCATCTGGGTCCCGTCCTCGACGGCTACGACAACGCCGTCGAAGTCATCGTCGAAGGCGGCTACATCCGCGTGGTCCAGGACATTCGCGGCAAGTACGGCTCCGAGGGCGACTACGTCATGAATCGCCCTCTGCACGGCCCGCAAAATCCCACTCCGGTCGATCACTCCACCGACACCTACGACACCATCGACTGGCTCGTCAAAAATATCCCCGAAAGCAACGGCAAGGTCGGCATTCTCGGCATTTCCTACGACGGCTTCCTCCCTCTGATGGCGCTCGTCAATCCCCACCCCGCGCTCAAAGTCTCCGTCCCCATGAATCCCATGGTCGACGGCTGGATGGGCGACGACTGGTTCCACAACGGCGCCTTCCGCCAGCAAAACATGCCCTACATCTACGAACAGGAAGCCACGCGCGACAACCGTGCGAGGTGGTGGACCAGCCATTTCGACGACTACGACGTTTACATGGATGCGGGATCCGCGGGTGAGCTGGGCCGCCGTTAAGGCCTCGAACAAATCGGCTTCTGGTGCAAGATTCTCGATCATCCCAGCTACGACGCCTTCTGGCGCGAACAAGCCGTCGACCAGATTCTCGCCGCCCAACCCCTAAAAATCCCCGTGATGCTCGTCCATAGCCTCTGGGATCAGGAGGACATTTACGGCGCCATCGCCGTCTACAAAGCCATCAAGCCGAAAGACACCAACAACGACAAAGTCTTCCTCGTCATGGGCCCTTGGCATCACGGTCAGGAAATCGAAGACGGCAGCACCCTCGGCGCGCTGAAATTCAGCGCCGACACTTCGCTCCAGTTCCAGCGCGAAATCCTGCGCCCCTTCCTCGATCAATATCTAAAAGACGGCGCGCCCAAGGCCGACGTCCCGCCCGTTTCCGCCTTCGAAACCGGCACCAACACGTGGCGCCGCCTCTCCTCCTGGCCGTCCGGCTGCACAAGCGGCTGCACCGTCAAGCCAACGCCGCTCTATCTCAATTCTGGTTTCAAGGTGAGCTTCACCGCGCCCGCGTCCGCCGACGCCGCGTTCGATGAATACGTCTCCGACCCTGCCAAGCCCGGGCCCTTCCGCGCGCGCCCCAATCAACCCATCGGCTACAGCGAAAGCTTGACCTGGTCCCAGTGGCTTGCCGACGACCAGCGGGAAGCCTCCGGCCGCACGGACGTCGTCGTGTACACCTCAACTGTATTGAACGCTCCCGTGAAGATCAGCGGACAACCGATCGCCAATCTCGTCGCGTCCACCACCGGAACAGACTCAGACTGGGTCGTCAAATTGATCGATGTCTACCCAGACGAAGTGACAGGCCAGCCGGCCATGGGCGGCTATCAGTTGATGATCTCCACCGACATTTTCCGTGGCCGCTATCGCGAGAGCCTCGAGACCCCGAAGCCCATCACCGCCGACAAGCCTTTGCTCTACAAGTTCAACCTGCCGACCGCGAACCACGTCTTCCTGCCCGGCCACCGGATCATGGTGCAAATCCAGTCGAGCTGGTTCCCCTTGTACGACCGCAATCCTCAAACCTTCGTCCCCAACATTTTCTGGGCCAAGCCCGCCGACTACCGCAAAGCCACCCAGCACATCTACCACACCCCCGGTCAAGCCAGCTTCATTGAGCTCCCGCTCGTCACCACACCCTGACTTGGCAGAGCACACCGTTGCCGTAGCCGCTCGGCTACACCGCTGAGGAATTCTCGGAGTCCTCCAGCATCTTCTGGAATTCCTTAGCGCGCTCTATCGGAAGAGCAACTAGATTTGCGTCGTGCGCAGGGAGGTCCGTTGACACCTGCTGCAAGCGGCCATCCGCACCTACGGCCAGTTAGTTCGATTGCCTTCCGTAAATTAACCGACGGAATCGAAAGGAGCTATGCTAGTTCGTTTTGTAATTTTGTCTTCGTCTCTTGGACAAAGCTGCAGGGCCCTTCATTTCTTCCTTCGCGGCCCGCCGGAAGTCGTCAGGACTGGCAATGCCAGCGACTTGGTCGCTTTGGAAGCTGGCTCCGTGCTGATCGCTCCCAGCTCCGCAAGAATTCTCTTTGCGCTGTCCGCCTTTAGCGTCAACGCCGCCTTCATGTCTCTAACGTTCGGCTTGTCTCCGCCCGCGCGCTTGACAATGGAGGCCTTCACACGATTGAGATATTTGGCAAAGCAACCCTGACACATGCCGAGCGACTGGTGAGGTACATCTGTGCGCTCGCATTTGAAACAGCCGTTGTCCTCGTAGACCCAGGAGTGTTTGCGCCAGTGCCACACGGGGATCAGCCGACGTATCGCGCGAGCCACACTCGGGGGGAGACACCATGGCTGCATGAGAACGCTCTCGGACAATTCCTCGTCGGTTTCCGGCCTCCCTGCTACTTCCTTCGCTGCGATTCTTTGCAAGAGGACATCTGCCAATCGGTCGATGGCCAGTGTCTCCTTAGAATACGGCCCGGTCTGGGGCAATACTTCAATCCTTTGTTTCGGCTTACGCATCATTGTCTCCACTCGGATGGAAGTTCCGGTGGATTTTTATCAACTCAGGAATGGCGACGTGCATATATCTCTGGGTCGTGACCAGCGAACTGTGCCCAAGCAGACGGGCAATGTAGAGCAGATCCGTGCCACGGCTGCGTAGGTGAGTTGCAAAGCTGTGCCTGAGCTGGTGCGGATGAACATCGCCCAACCCAGCGGTTCTCGCAGCTTTCTTGACGATCCGCTCAATGGCTCTTGTGCCTAGCCGACGAGGGCTTCTTGAATCACGAGTGGTGGGCTGTGTCTCAATGAATCGAAGCAGCGCGTCCTTAGCGGCCTCCTTGGTGGGCAGTTCTTCATAAGTGCCGAGGTACTTGCTATGCGTCGCGCGTGCCCGTTTGCCGTTCGGCGTCTGTTTCCATTCCCACCACCAACCGGTCCAGTACGTTTTATTGCGAGCGTCGTGAAATACGACCGTGCCTTTCTGTGAGTGTCGATTGGTTAGAAACAGCGGGCCGGAAGTGCGATTTTGGAGGTAAGCGCGAAGTGCCCCAACTGCAAATCTGCCGATGAACGTCGATCGCTGCTTGTCGCCTTTTCCGTGAAGGACAGCGACGTTGCCGCCCTTTCCATCGGCATCGAAATGCACATCCTCGCAGTTGAGTGCACATAGTTCGGCCCGACGAACTCCGGACGCGTAGAACAGCTCCAATATCGCGAGATCGCGGGGAGTATTGGCGCCTGCGAAGAGTTGTCTTACTTGACGCTCGCTAAGTGCGTTGGGTAAGCGCGTCGGTAGTTTGCGCGTTGGAGTCGTTCGCATAGGTCCACGTTGAACGACGCCGCCCATGTTTAGGAACGTGTAGAATTTACGAAGCGAGAAGCGTACTCGCGCGAGACTCGCCGGGGCAAGGCGTCGATACTCGTCCAAGTGCCGCAGATATTCCACAACGTGATCGCGTTTCACTTTGAGCAAGCTGACCTGCTGTATGAAGGAAGCGAGTCCTCGCACGTCCGAGCAGTAGTTGACCCGTGTGCTTGACGAGTAGTTCTGGACCGTGAGCCATTCGTTGAAACCCGCGACGAGATCCAGATTGAATTCCGTGGGTACTGTTCCAATCACACACTGCACGTGTGTCTCCTCCTAGCACTCCGCGTGCCTCATCAGTGCCGTAGCGACGCACGTCCGCAGCGGTTTGCCGCTCCGTGCGGTCGCGGTCGAGCTGCGCAGTTCGTGTGTTCGCTTTTCGCAAATCGACATCAACCGGAGCCACCGTGGCAAAGAGGCCCTAACTCCTCGGCCGGCTGGAAAGGAACGCGGGAAGAGGAAACGGGGAGCGCATTGTACTTCGCCGGCTGGGCCGAGGCAACGCTCTATCGGTCGCGTATCAATGCGCTAGAGAAGAGTAAGCGGGTCGCCGACGTGGATGGACTTGCCGCATTCCAAAGAGGTAACGCGGGTGTTGGTCGCGAGACGATAAAAGTGGTCAAAGTGCTCTTCGGGCGCCCAGCGCGGGAGATGCTGGCGGCGTAGGTCACTGAAGCGCTTTTGAAAGCCGAGCAGATCTTCTCCGGTGTGGGAATCACGGGGTGGCACGCTGCAGCGAGCGCAAGGATTGCTGCCTTCAAAATTCACCTCGCCGATGCGGAAGCGCACTGCGTAGGTATCTTTGGGACCGAAGAGCTGGTCTTCCCAGAACGCGGGCACACCATCTATTTCGAGCGTGGTGCGAAAGCGGCGGCGCGCTTCTTCCAGGCTCACGCCAGGGAACCACTCGGAGACGGCCTGGAGGCTCGCGGTAGAAACAATCGTCGGCCCATGTGCGTCGGCGTCATCGGGAAAGCCGTTGCGTGCGTGGCGCACGATGACCTGCTGCTCCAGGTAGACGCTGAACCACTCCGCGGCGGATTCCGTGTCCTGCGGAAACGCGAACTGCCTGGCCGGGATATTGCGTCCGTCACCAGGAACGGAAAGCGTCACCTCGCTGAGATCCGGCGCGAACGCCGAGCGCACCCTCAGCATCGCCGCAGTGCGCTTGCCATTAACCCACCGGTTGTCGAGCGTATACAGCGCCCAGGCCCGGTCGAGCTCCAGACCGCCCGCCGGCCCGATGCGCGCCTCCGGAACCGACACAGGATCGAGCGACTTGATGGGATGCAGCCGTATGTTCGCGAGACGCGCTTTGCCCGGCAGCGAATTCACGCATAGAGTCTAGCAGAGCAGCAGCTCGCCCCTGCCCATCCAATCTTGCGGAGCATTGTCTCTTGGGGCTTCTCAGTTGGCCGGATAATCCTTCAACTCCGGCGGGTTCGGGCGGCTGGCGGGCGGCACGATGCCCTTGAGCCGCAGGTAGAGCGCGACCTGGCCATAGTGATCGGCAACGTGCCAAATCGCGATTCCCACGAGCCCTAAGCGCGTGTTGGGCGCGGCGTACGGGCCTTCAATGGGTTCGTACATGTTCTTGCTAGTG
This sequence comes from uncultured Acidobacteriota bacterium, assembly GCA_963735525.1. Classification (GTDB taxonomy): domain Bacteria; phylum Acidobacteriota; class Terriglobia; order Acidiferrales; family UBA7541; genus Acidiferrum. The sequence goes on from CAVTLQ010000015.1 coordinate 144,757, forward strand.
ATGGCGCTGAGCGATTTGTTCAGCGCCGCGAACGAATCGCGGAGATAGGTAAGCAGCTCGGCACGCGTTTTCGCCGGACTGGGTCCGTTCTTGTCGCAACCCTCGGGCGGCTTCTTGCCATCCAGCTCCGCGGCGAAGGCGAAATTCGAGCAGGCCACATGCTTGATTTGCCCGCCGAAGGTCCGCAGTTCGGTAGGGCCAAACGGCGCCGGTTCGCTGAACTTGCCTGGCACCGCGGGACGAAAGTTGTAGTTCTCGGCCGACATGGCCTCGGCCGCCGAGCGGAACTCATACTCCTCGAGGCCAAAGGTGCGCATCAGCGCGGAACCTACGGTCTCGTCGTGACTTAACTCCGCCGCAGTAGGTTCATGCGGCGGCACCTTCTGAGCTTCTTGCGCTGCTTGCGCACGCAAGTCCAGCACGGCTGATCCGAGCGCGAATATTACCGCGAGAACGCCGCGTGCTAGACGCGAGTGGAACATAAGTGCCTCCGAACGGGAGAGTCTATCATCGGGGCAACCCAGGCACACGCTGACGGTCACGATAGCGGGGTAAGTCCCCCCACCGCGACTCGATTGGATGTGTTTCAGCGCACTTGGGAAGTCAGGGTCAGGAGCCGGCGGCAGCCGCACTCGCACTTGCAACGATTGATTTGTAGCCGCAGGTGCCGGCTTTGCGCAGCGCCTCGACGGCCTGCGCGGCGGTCATAAGTGGCGTCGTCTGAATGCTTTGCACGGAGCCCCCGGCCGCAAACGCGATGGCCAGGGCGGCGGCCGAGATGTTATCCGGCATGTCCGTGATCGCGATCACGTCGAAAGCACCGAACGCGAAGAACGACGTATGCAACTTTCCGCCGAGCTTTTCGATGGGCGCGCGCACGGCATCGAGCCGGTCTTGGGGGTTCTCCATCAACTTGGCCCAGGCTTCCTTGGTATAGCTGACCTGATGACAAAAGAACGGCATGGCGAGTCTCCTTACGAGGAAAACGTTCCGGGGAATGAGGGGACTATGCTCTTGAACAGAGCAGGTGTCAACAGCCGGCGAACATAACCTCGTCACCGGCCCTTCTGATTCTTATTTTCACCTAACGTCGCACTGAGCCACCCTAACGGGTTTGAGGTGACCTCCTCTTCCCCCCAAAACAGGGAAAAATACAGGGAAAAACTGCAAACGTGGGTGATTTTCTTAACCAAGTTCGACCGGAACCCTCCGTCCAGTCAGGAGTTACAAGCAAAGTGAGGAAAGGAGCCCAGTGCTCCGAACAGGGAATTACAGGGAAATTGAGCCAGGAATTCTGAAAACACTCAGCCAATGTGAAATTGCCCGAAGGACCGCGAGGTCCGCTCGGCGCAAACCAAGGTATTCCTACCTATGATCGATGGTGTTTGCTGCGAACGTCCACAACGTCCTACCAAAAACGGTCACGGTCACGCAGTATGCTCGCGCGGTTGTACTTCATCCTGTATAGAGCCATGTGGTTCTGTGGGGAGTCTAACGGGAATTGAAAACCCAGTCTGACTGCTAGCCGACGATTGTAGTCGAGTACGCCGTAGACGGGGCTGCCAGCTTTCGACCAGTCCAGGGCCTGCGAGGTTGAATCCACTTGGTCGTCGTACTTTCCGTTCGGGAATACTGCCATCTCATGCAAATACTGAGACAGCCATTCTGCTTGCGTCGGGATATAGACAAAGCCGTTCTCAACCGTGCTGCTGACGGAGTGCATACGCATGATCTTGTCCAACTTGGGTTCGTACCGAGTTGTTCCGTGTACTCGGTCCGCCTGTAGGTCTTGGATGAGCTGTGTTCCAGAAGCCCTATCTTCGATCAAGATGTTCTTGGCGTGATATAGTTCAGCCTGCTGCTTCACCACTCGTCTCAGATCCGGATAATCCAAGCGCTTCCGCAGAACGTGCAACAGATAGAGGTGCTCCTTCAGAAGTCCCCACGTAGTGCACACGGTGTAGTCACTAAGCTCCGTGCTCTTGTTGGCGGTGTCCCAACTCTGAAAAACCAGCTCAAATTGCTTTGGTAGCTCCTCAGGCGTGTAGGTCTTGAACCACTGAGTTTTGATCATGCCTCCGCCCAAAGGCGACGGAGCCTGCTGATACTGACCCGCGAAGTTGTATTCGCCTTGAATCTCTCGCAGACGGGCCAGCAGTTCGAGAGGTTCTCGTTCCGGGTGCAGGGCTTCTCCCTCGCGACGTCTGAATTCCTTCCTCCCATAAGGCGTCGAAATGATGTGGATTTCGTTTTCCTCCGCCACTGCCGGAAATTTTAGCAGCCTCCACCCATCGTATTGTAGCAAGTGGCCAACTAGATCATCCTCATGAAGGCGCTGCATAACCAGAATGATGCAGCCGTTCCGCTTGTCATTCAAACGGCTGATGAGGGTGTGGTCATACCAAAGATTCACAGCTTTGCGCTGAGTCTCGGATAACGCCTCATCTGGCTTGAGAGGATCATCGATGATAATGAAGTCGGCGCCCCGTCCAGTCAAAACACCGCCGACGGAAGTAGACAAACGAAATCCTTTCCCCGTGGTCATAAAGTCACTCATCGCTTGCCGATTCCCAGCGAGATGAGTCGCCGGGAATAGCTCCCGATACCACTCAGACATCATCAACGATCGACACTCAACGGCTAGTTTATCTGCGAGATCTTGGGCGTAGCTGGCGCATATTATTTGGGCCGCCGGATTCTGGCCGAGGAGGTAGGCGGGGAATGCGATGGAAGCCATGTGCGATTTCAGCGATCGCGGCGGAACATTGATAATGAGACGCTTTAAGTTTCCGACACGACACTGTTCCAGTGCCTCCGCAATGACCTCGATATGCCAATTGTGGGAATACTGCGTTTGAGGATTCAGCTCATAAAAACTTCGCTCTATAAAAGCTACAAAGTCTAGGCGTAAGCACGCCCGGAGTTCTTCTCTAGTCATCGTGGTCATCATTTTGTCCTTTCTTGGATTGCCCGAGCCTTTTGAGTACTCCATTCATGACCTTCAGATCGACTTCGGAGAAATTCGCCTTCTCTCGTGCGTCACCATCCGCCAGTCCGGCGGAAGCGGCAATGTTGATGAGTTGCCGGACCGCTAACAAATCACCGGAAGTTGCCTTATTGACCAGCTGCTTGACAGCCGCCTCGAGCTTCGTGACGGACTTAGGGACTCCGTTCTCGGTGATAGTAATCTTCTCTTGTAGAGTTCGCGCCAGGACGGTCGCCAAATTGAGCCTGCCCTTCGGCCTTCCTTTCGAATTGCCGGAAACGCCCTGGCGAAATCGGCTGTGTTTCGGTGGCTTCCCGAATCCAATGTCGTATGTTCCGTCGTCATCCGCTGGCATTGCTAGCCTCCATCGTCAGCGTTTCCTCCGCTGTGCGCACCTTCAACTCTGCGGCCAGGTCGGGCGTGACGAACATCTGGAATGGCACGCATCGCGGCTGGTTTTTTTCCTAGTGCTTCATAGAACCTTCATAAAGGTAAAAACAAATTGCCTCAAGAGGAATCGACACCACGCCTAAAGAAAAAACTTCCAATCCGCTTGAAAGCAATTGGAAGAAACTGGAAGAAACTGGAAGAAGGAAACGACGGGAATGGAAGGATTATTTACGAAGTTACGTATGTGGCATGTTCTTCTTGATGTCGTCGTACAAGCCCGTGCGCTTCGCTTTCGACTTTAGCGTGCTCAATCGCTTCCGGGCTTCCGGCTTGGGCACCTTCGGAAAGCGCCGATACGCCACGTCATGATCGGGACGGCCTTGATACTCCAGCTCCGCGCACTCTACCAGCACGTCCAGCGTTTTCGGGTCCGTCTTCGGGCCCGGCTTCGCCTTAGCCGTTGACGGCCTGCTAACACAGCTGCTCATCCCGTCACGGATCTCTCGGGTCGCATACTCCAGGATTTCAGAACTCAGTACAAAGGCTGCCGCCGCAGACTCCGGCAGACCCATGGCAATCTCACGCGCCTCCTCGGCCGGCTTCTTGACGTCCTCCGGCCCCAAGCGACCCCATGCCGCCGCAGTCGTTGCCTTCCCAGACCGCTTGCCGTTACTCTTAGCCCGTCGACTACCTTTCATTGACACCACCAGGCCGGCGAGGGCGTGAATCCAGCCGGACTTCTCATTCCATCGAATCTTTCGTAACGATTCTACTCAACATCGAATCCTTCGTCATCCTTCGTACATTCGTACCTAGCCCTGGTCTTCTTCGCGAGGCGGAATCAAAACTCGTTGCAAGTACTTGTGGCTGTTTTGAGAGTCTTGCGCACACTGGAAGACTAACTGTAGTTCGTCATGGTCTGGAAGATGCTCTAGTCCAGTTGAGACATACATTGCCCGAGCGATCAAGCCCGAGCGCGTAGCTACGCCCGTACGTCCAGAGCCATTCTCCTGAATCAGAGCCATCGCTGGATGTTGCTACGGGGTCTACCTAAACTCGTCCGTCTGTTCGAACATGAGTAACGATAGACCCGAGATGCCCTAAAACATCTGCTTGTGGGCAGCGAAATCCGCAATTCTCAACGCCGTAGAATCAGGCATTTACGGGCCGCCAGCCTGAAAGGTTTTTGGGCAAAGCCGCCGGAGCCAAAGTGGGCCTCCAATAGCTAACCTTCGAGATCGCGGTATACGCTCGGCCGGATGCTGCCCCAACTTCCCAGAACCCCGTTTCTGGCCAACTTCCGGTTTGTCGACCATTCGGGAGTTGATCGTCACAATGGCATTCATCGACACCGAACCACAAGCTTATCTCCGATCAGAAAGACCCAGGGATAGCCACCATGCCGTCTCTTGTAGTAGCATTGCCGGGTTGAGTAGGAGATCATGAAAGAGCCGCGTCTTTCAAAAGCCGAAACTCGCATCCTGGAACAGTACTGGAAACTGGGGACTGCGTCCGTGCGCGAGGTCCTGGAAAGCCTGCCTGAGGAGGAACGCGTTGCTTACACAACCGTGCAAACGCTCGTCTACAGGCTGGAGGAGAAGGGTGCGTTGCGAAAGGTAAAGAAGATCGGCAATGCCCAGCTGTTTCAGCCGGCCATCAACGAGACCCAACATCGCAGCAGACTAGTACGCGATTTGCTCGATCTGTTCGGCGGCTCGCCGCGACTGCTCGTCTCTAATCTGCTCGAAAATGGCGCTCTGACCTTACGAGACCTGAAGGTGCTGCAGAGTGCGGCGCGCAGTGATAATAATGGCCGCACCCGCGGAGGCAAACGTGCATGAGCATATCGCAAGAACGATGTACTACTTCAGCGTTCACCTGCTGTTTGCCTCGATTGTCGCCTCGGCGGCGTGGGCGTTAACATCAATTCTCCGCGCGAGCGCCACCACAAAATATTGGATCTGGGTTGCCACCGCATTCAATTTCGTTCTGCCTTCAGGAGCACTCATCGATAAGCTTTGGGCGGCGCACTTGACGTGGGCTAGGCCACTCGGTGCTATTGGCGATCCGGTATGGGATATGACACAGGGCCGGACGGCCGTCATCCTTGGAGTTATATGGATGACTGGCGCGTTCTCTATGCTCGTGCGATTGATCTCGCGCATACGCAAAGAGCGAGGCGAGGCGAAAGTGCAGGACGGTCTGAACGATCGCGGCGACACGTCCAATTTCGTAACAGACGGCATTCCCGTGAGCTTTGGCGACAGCCATCCGAGTCCCGCAGTTCGGGGAGTCCTTTCCCCTCGTATCCTGCTTCCCACCGGCATCGATCGGCTGCTGAGTCAACGTGAATTCCGCGCTGTCCTGATTCACGAACTGGCCCATGCAAGACGGCATGATAATTTAATCCGTTTACTTTATGAGGTTTCCTTGTGCGTCTTGTGGTTCCATCCGCTCATCTGGCTCGCTGGAGCGCGGATTGCACTCTATCGCGAACTCTCCTGCGATGAATCTGTGGTCAGGCGCTCTCATGGGCCAGCATTGGTTTCAGCGCTCGCGAAGCTTGCGGTTTGCGAGCAAACGGGAATTCTGCAAGCAACAGCCTCATCGCATCTGAGCTATCGCTTGGCACGCCTGAGTGGTCCAGCCCAAACGACCTACCGCGCAGCAAGCCTGCTATTGACATCGCTGTTTGCCATTGTCATCGCCGACGCCATCTTTCAAACCGTCGCACATACGGCCTGCTGTTTCGTCCTGAAGCGATAAGCACGGCGAAGCGCTCACTTCCTCCCGCTAAGTGCGTCCAATTGACTCATACGTTGAATGTAGTAGCATTGCTGGATGATGTAGTAGATGGACGGCGAGCCGGTCTCTACGGCGGAGCCGTTTGAGTTCATCTCTCAGGAGTGTTTAATCCGATGCGAAAGCTGGGCATATCGTTCGTTTTAGGGCTGGTGGCGGTGGTTTCGGCTGTGCAGACGCCCGCCCAATCTGCGGTTCCTGTGACCCTGATCAAAGCGGGCCGATTGCTCGACCCCCGGACGGGCAATGTACTTTCGCCCGCAGCAGTACTGATTGAAGACGGCAAGATCAAAGAAGTTGGGTCTCCTTCTCAGTTGCAGGCGCACGCGCCCGCCGACGTCAAGATCATCGATCTGGGCAGTGCCACGTTGCTGCCCGGCTTGATCGATGGCCATACGCACTTGTTTATGGACATCGTTGTCTTGCCCGAGGTAGAGCAGGATCGCCATTCCAATGGTCTGTTTGCCCCGGAACTGTTGCTGGCCATCGTCGAGTCGCCGAGCAAACGCACTTTGCTCGGCACACAAATGGCGCGCGAAGACCTGGAGAGCGGCATCACCACGGTTCGCAATCTTGGCCATTCCGGAATTGATGGCGATACCGAACTGCGCGACGCCATCAATGCAGGCCGTGTCCCCGGTCCTAGGGTGCTCGCTTCCGGCCGCAAGCTGGAGACGCGAGGTGAAACCTATGTTCAGAACCTCAATCCCACGCTTGCCGACAGTATCCTTCAACAGGAATTCCTGTTATTTGACAGTGCCGACCAGGCGCGGAAGGCGGTCAGGCAGAATGTCTTCCACAACGTGGATGTCATCAAGGTCACGGCTGAGGAGAACCTTACCGTCCCTGAACTGGCGGCGGCGATCGAAGAAGCGCACCGCAACCATTTGAAGGTTGCCGTCCACGCCATCGACAAGACCTCCATACAAACCGCGATTGACGCAGGGGCAAATTCTATCGAGCACGGCAATGAGGTAACCGACGAGCAACTCAAGCAGATGCGCGACAGGGGCATCTATCTCGACCTGACTCCGACATTTTATGGCGGCGGCTACCTGAAGTTCGCCGAGCCAGTCATCGTGATCCCGCCCGCCGCCCACGCTGAACGATTGAGTTCCGCGGCGCGCAGCAAGCAGCGTTACGACCAGTTGGTACAGCGGGTGTTGAAGTCGGGGGTGAAGTTTGCCGCTGGATCGGACATGTGCTGGTTCTATCCGGGAAAGACGCGCGGACAATCGAGCACTGCGACCTTCGTTAATCTGCGGCAGGCCGGAATGTCGGCCCCTGATGTGATTCGTGCGGTTACGGTTAATGCGGCCGAAATGCTCGGCTGGCAAGACAAGATTGGCGCCATCGAGCCGGGAAAATTTGCTGATCTCGTTGCCGTTGCCAGCGATCCGATCGCCGACATTACTGAACTCGAGCGTATCCGGTTTGTGATGAAGAACGGAGAGGTGGTCAAGAACGATTTCGCTGCGCACTGAAATGAAAAAACTACACATTATACTCCCTAGAGAAAGGAGCGACATCCGAAATGAAACGAGTCCTATTGAGTGCTCTTTTGTTAAGCGGCTCGATGCTGGCCGTCGCCCAGGTGAAGAAGGAAGACCTGGCCACTAAGAACACCGCCAGCCCGGGCGCCGAAACCAGCGTCACCGTCAACGGCAAGAACATTTGGATCTACTACCACGCCCCCTCCGTCAGGGGTCGTCACATCTTCAATGGCGCGGGCGCGCTCCAGCCGGATGGCAGCGTATGGCGTCTGGGCGCCGATTACGCCACTGTTCTGCACACCGACGCCGACCTCGACCTGAATGGCCTCGCCATTCCCAAGGGCGACTACACCCTGTACGCCGACCTCGACAACGGCCAGTGGAAGCTGATCGTCAACAAAGCCCTGATGGCCGGCGCCCGCCACATCTGGGGCGTGGGGGTATCACCGGACGGCATTCGCGAGGGCGCCACCACCGATGATCCGGCCACCGAACTGGGCCGCGCTTCGCTAGCCATGGGCAAGCCGTCATCTCCGGTCGAAACCCTCAAGATCACGCTGTCGGGCGCCGGCGGCGCCAAGGGAAAACTGCTCATCGAATGGGAGAATGTGACGGCGTCGGCGCCGTTCACCGTGAAGTAGCGTCAACCTAAAGGAGAAGTCCACGATGAAGCGATTTTCGACGCGGTCCTCGTTCGTGGTGGTTGTGCTCACACTGCTGGCTGCCGCCGGAACGAGTCTCTACAGTCAGGCCCAAACGCAGAATCAACCTCCGAGTCCTGCGCGCTCCCGATCCGACGAGATGTTAGACAGGTGGAACGACATCGGGAACAAACTCGTCGCTATGGCCCAGGATTTTCCCCAAGACAAGTACGACTTCAAGGTGCAAACGGACCAGCGCACCTTTGCCCAGAATCTTCTCCACGCCGCCGCACTGGATTTCGTCCTGATACGCAAGATTTCCGGAGCAAACCTCGGGCCCGACTTCGGCGAGGGCGACAATCCTTCGCGTGACGTTTTCAAGACCAAGGCCGACGTGGTGAAGTTCGTGCAGGAGGCCGTCGCCGACGGAGCGCAAGTGATTCAACAGCAGGGCGACGCGGGGTTGGACAAGACATCGAAATTCTTCGGGAACCGGGTGGCCCACAATTCCTCCATCTGGACGTTCGCCGTCGAGCACAGCGGCGAACACTACGGCCAGCTTGTGGTCTACTATCGCGCGAACAACCTGGTGCCGCCTGACTCACGGCGGGATCAGGCGCAACAGTTGCAGCAGCCTCAGGCTGGGCGTGTAGATGACCTGAAGACGGCTGACGGCACTGTGTTGAAGGCAACCTATTTTGCCGCGGCAAAGCCTGGCCCCGGCGTCTTGCTCTTCCATCAGAGCAACCGCACACGTACCTCCTGGGACGACGTGGCCCGGCAACTGGCCGCCGCTGGAATCAACACGCTTGCCGTCGACGATCGCGCCTACGGCGAAAGCGGTGGCACCCACGAAGAGTCCTGGCAGAAGAAGCCAGCCGACCTGGAAACCGTCTTCCAGTTCTTAATCTCGCAGCCCGGCCTCCAGCGGGATGTCATTGGCCTGGCAGGCGCTGGCGGCCACGGCACTATCAACGCCGTGGAAACGGCACGCCTACACCCTACTGAAATAAAGTCCCTCGTCATCATGTCTGGCGAGACCTTTCGTCCGGGCGTCGAATTCCTCCACGAAGCTTCGCAGTTGCCCGAACTCTTCGTGGTCGCCGACACGGACGAATATTCACCCGGCGTCGAAGCCATGCTCTGGATGTACGCCAGAGCCTCCAGTCCTATGAGGAAGCTCATTCACTATTCCGCTCCGCAGGAGGCCCCTTGGCTCTGGTATGAGACCTCCGATGCCAACAAGGTTCCTGCCACAGGCGGTCACGGCACCGATCTCTTCCAAACTCATCCCGATCTGCCCGGCATCATCGTGCAGTGGTTTGTCACCACGCTGATCAAAACTCCAGGGCACGCTCCTGCCGATCCGCTGGCCGCCTCTGCCATCCTCAATCAGCTGACAATACCCGGCGGAGCCGAGCAGGTCAGGCAGCAATTGATCGAGGCGCGCCGAAAGGATCCCCACGCACAGTTGTGGCCGGAAGTCAGCGGCGACATCATTGGCGCCGGTCAGTTGCGCGAGGGTGCGATCAAGGCGGCCATCGAGATCTTCAAGGTCAACCTCCTCGCGTATCCGGATTCCGCCGACGCGCACTTTAACCTTGCAGATGCTTATCTGCAGGACGGACAGAAAGACCTCGCGCGCCAATATGCCGAGAAAGCATTGGCGCTGCTGGACTCGCACAAAGCGCCTCTCTCCTCATGGTCCGATACCGCGGAGCGCCGCGCCGAGATTCGTCAGGGCATACAAGACACGCTGAAGAAACTAACTGAGGGGAATAAGTAGGCGTCTTGGGCGATACAGAACCGAACCGCGACAGAATCCGCGACAGTGCACACGGACATCACCACTGATCTCCCCGAACCCCGTTTCTGGATAACTTCCGTGTACCCGACGATCCGGATCCGGCTTTGTTCCATTATTCGTCGCGCTCAACAAGTGGGATTTCGTAGCCGTTCACTCGTGACGGAGAGCATGCATGGGATCGACGCGGCTGGCTCGCCAAGACGGTATGAAGCCAGCCGCACAAGCCGCCGCAGCGAGCACGAGGCCTGCCGAGGCGAAGGTGAATGGGTCGTGCGGCTGCAAACCGTACAGCTGGTTACGAATCAGATTGGCGAGAGCAAAGGCCAGCAGCCCGCCAACGGCAAGTCCCGCGCCAGTGAGAAAGACAACCTGGCGCATGACCATCCATAAGGCGTCGCTCGGCAACGCACCGAGGGCCACGCGGATACCGATCTCGCGCCGGCGCGTGGCGACGGTGTAGGCCATGACGCCATAGAGGCCAATCACCGCGAGGGCCGTGGCCAGAGCGCCGAATACCGCGGAAAGACTGGCGACCAGCCTTTCTGTCTTGAGCGAAAGGCCAATCTGCTCGTCAACCGTACGCAGGTCAACCACTGGAACGTTCGGATCCAGGCGGCGGACTTGTTCGCGCACCGTCTCCATGACCTGTCGTGGGTCAAAACGAGTACGCAGGTAGAAGGTCATGAACCGAAATTTCACCCCCTGCCAATATGGGTAGTACGCTTGGACCGGAGCGGGGTCGCGCAGATTCTTGAACTTCAGGTCTTTCACCACTCCGACGACTTCCAGGTTTGGCACGTCCTGCGCGGCCGATTGTTCGTTTACAAGCCCAATATGCAGCCCAATCGGATTGCGGCCGACGAAGTACTTCCGAGCGAAACTCTCGTTGATGAGAGCCACGGGCCTAGTTTCGAAGGGAGTAATGTCGCGGCCGGCAAGAATCGGCACTTCGAGTGTCTTGAACAGGTTAGGACTGATCTCATTAAGGGTCGCCGGCTGCTCCTGGCCGGGGTCCGTCACGTAACCTTCCGCGATTACGGGATTGCTCCAGCCGTAGCCTTGCAGAATAGGCATGGTGCTCAGGCCGACTGAGCTGACAGGCGGCAGCGTTTGCAAGTCCTCGGTCAACCGGCGAAAGAAGTCCTTGGTGCGCTCATCTGTATAGCCATTCAGTGAGGGATCGACGCGGAAGGTCACCAGATGTTCCGTCGAGAATCCCGGTCCGGTGGTTTCCAGATTCGCCAAAGTTCGCAAGAACAAACTAGCGCCGATCAGTAGCAACAACGCCAAAGCGATCTGACCGGCTACCAGTAGCTTGCGCAGGAAGACTTGTTTTCCCGCGGCCCCCGAGCCTGCACGATCGTTAAGCGCGGGAGCAACGTCCGCTCGAGAACTTTGAATCGCGGGCGCCAGACCGAAGACGAGCGTGGTCAAAAGCATTGTGCCAAGCACAAAAACGAGGACGTCCATGTTGGGAACCGACGAGATGGCGAAGTCCCCTGCGGAGTCGGCAGGAAAATAGGTGGCCAGGAGAATGCGGTCGGCGAGAAAAGCCAGGCCCAATCCCGCTGCCGCACCAATTATCGACAGCAACAAGCTTTCTACCAGGAGCAGCCTAATAATGCGCCGGCGATCCGCGCCGATCGCCAGCCGGACGGCCATCTCGCGTTCCCTCGTGGTAGCGCGTGCTAACAAGAGGTTTGCCAGATTCGCACACGCGAGCAGCAAAACGGCACCACTCAGCGCGGCCAGTACCCACAGCGGGGTTTGCATACGCTCGCGCAGGCCGGACCACCCCTGCGATCCGGGCAGCAATTCGACAGTATTCTTCAGAAACTGTGCTCGGTCATAATCCGAATAGTGCTGAAGTCTCGGCTCCTGGACTTCCACTTCCAGAATGCTGTGCATCAGCGGTTGTAGCGATGCATTGGCTTGGGCAATGCTGATGCCCGGCTTTAGACGTCCGAACGCAGTCACCCAACTCAGACTCCGATCTTCGAGTCCGCCTGAGCGAGGCGCCATTTGAGCCTTCATCATCATCAGAACGAATACCTTCGATTTGTATCCAAGTTCGACGCCGTCGAATCCGGCTTGGGCCACTCCAATCACCGTGAACGTGTAGCCGTTCACAACGATCTGCTTGCCTACAATGGCAGCGTCAGACGAAAAACGGATCTGCCAGAAGTTGTAGCTAAGCATCGCCACTGGGTGGCCACCAGGAACGCGGTCGTCATCGGGCGTCAGGGTTCTGCCGATTGCAGCCGTGACTCCCAAAACACGGAAATAGGAGCCCGAAACTAATTCCGCGTCCACGCGCTCCGTACGATCGCCGTAGCCCAGACTGACGCCCGTCGGAAAGCGGCAGAACATCCCTGAGAAAACCTGGTTATGATCGCGAAAATCGCGATACATGGGATAAGAGATGTCGTTGTCGCCCCAGCTATCGCCGAAACGGATCCCGCGCTCAGCCACCAGAACGAGTTGCTCGGGATGCTTAACGGGAAGCAACTGCAGGAGCACCTGGTCCATGACGCTGAAAATGGCAGTGTTCGCGCCGATGCCGAAGGCCAGGGTCAACACGGCAACGGCGGTGAAGAGAGGGCTCTTGCGAAGACTCCGGAATCCGTAGCGCACGTCTTGAGTGATTTGCTCCAACGCGATCCAGCCCCACGCATCGCGCGTTTCTTCTTTTAGGATAGTGGCGTTGCCGAAAAGCCGCATGGCCGCGTGGCGGGCTTCTTCTTCATTCATGCCGGCGGCAACGTTTTCAGCAATCTGGTTGTCCAGATGAAATTGCAACTCATCATCGAGTTGTTGAGCGACACGCTCGCGGCCGAACAAAGTTTGCAGTTTGAGCCACACTCGTTGTGTCCACGACATAACGCCTCGCTCCTAGGTTGTTTCGACCACCAGGTTGATCGCCGCGGACAGGCGGCTCCAGTTGGCGGCTTCCTTTTCCAGTTGTGCGCGTCCGGTTGCCGTCAACGAATAAAACTTGGCTTTCCTTCCGGTCTCGGTATCCGCCCACTTGGCTTGGATCCAGGCCTTTTGTTCGAGGCGATGGAGAGCCGGGTAAAGGGAGCCTTGCTGGACTTGCAAGACTTCGTTGGAGATTTGCTGAATGCGCTTGGCTATAGCCCAGCCGTGTTTGGGTTCGAGCGAGATGGTTTTGAGAATCAGGAGGTCCAGGGTGCCCTGCACGAGATCGCTTGGTTTTCCCATACTATGATTATCTACAATACTTACTGTCGATAGTCAAGATATGAGAGGCTTTGGCGATTGTATACGCAAAATTCCCGCTTTACGGTTGGTCTGGCCAATCCAATCTAGGGTCGTAGTGACGGGTTAACCGGGAGCGATTCCGGTCCAGAAGTCCGCTTGGAGGAAGTTGAACAAGCGTGCGGTGGACTCTGGGCCCGAGGCTCCCAGAAACCCTGCTTCTACCTGGGTCGTAAGTGATTGATTCTACGTGTTCGAAATTGGCCGATCTGGTTGCCCAGAAAGAGTTGTTTTGGGGAGTACAATCCTTTCTCAGTCGGACGAGAGAGTAGTCGACGAGGATCTGCTTGCGAATTTGCGAATAGACTTTACGGCGTACTGACGCTGGGGCCACCCGCTGCGCCGGCTGTAAGCGCCGGATTCCCGAACGTTACGAGGAGCTGGCCGAGCTTGAGCTGCCCGAAAAGGAAAGAATTAAACACGGCCTACCTGAGGGCGCAACCTATGGAGATGCGCTTGCGAGCGTCATGTATAAGACTGCCCTCGAGGGCGACCCATATTCCGCGCGCGAGATCCGCGAAGCTGTCGAAGGCTATCCGATCGCGGGTTCGATGGGTCTCGCTGGGGGTACGTTCAGACGAGTGCCGGATTTTTGTCTCGGCATCCTTCGGCTTTAGACGCGGTCGAGTAAGGGAACTGCTGGAGCAATCTGGGCACCGGGCCGAGACGGCGCGTCACTGCGTCATCGCGAGGGGCTACGGAACCTTAAGTTTCGTCTTGTCCCCGAATATCTCTAGTCTAAGGGGATTGAGAGTCGTGAGTTGTCGTCACGTTTGAACGAAACCTCCGAACGAGACGGGTAGAAACCCAGCTATTCAGAAGGTTCTTTCTTTTGATGGGTGAGCAAGCGCTGGATGTACCTCGATCCTTCTTTGCTGTAAATTTCCAGTCCTCCCGCGAGAAACATCTCACAAATTTGGGAAAGAGTTCTCCCTTCGCGTCTCGCGACGTCTTGTAGCCCTCTCTTCAGATTTGCGGGAAGGCGAAATCCAACCTGCTCATTCTTCATTTGCATACTGACGAATGATTCTAGAGCGTTGCTCTGACGAGAGCAAATACGAGTGCTTGACAAAGCTAAACGTTGTGCTATACATTGCTAAACAATGACTAACATAAAGGAGGCGCGAAGATGCGAAAGGCGATAAGCAGCTCGCAAAGAATCGAGACACTCGTGCGACAAAATATTAGGCTCGCGAAGTTTCTTCAGGTCGGCGACCTTGGGCCGTCCGGTCTTTCAGCATTGAGAAAACTGACGCGTGAGTCGGGCCTGTCGGTCTCGCTGGGTGAACTTCTCTGGTTAAACGGCGGATGGTATGTCACAGCTGGAGGCTTGTTGCGCGTCGCTAAGGAAAACCGTTGCCAAGGAATTCATTCCCAGGTTGTTTCTAGTCTAAGCGATGTCAATAGTGGTCGCTGGGTCTTCAAGGCAACGGTCTTTAAGACTCCCAGGTCGAAAGGGTTCGTTGGTTACGGCGACGCCGATCCCTCCAATGTTTCGACCATGGTTCATGGCGCCGAAATGCGCGTGGCAGAGACCCGTGCTGTAAATCGAGCCTTGCGCAAGGCGTATGGCATCGGGTTGTGTTCCGTTGAAGAGTTAGGAGGTCTTTCCAGATCTCCGAATTCCTCGAATGATCACCGGGAGTTCGCGAAACCCCATTCCAACAATGGGCGCGCCAATGGCCAGCCTCGATTGCGGGATCAACTCTGCCTTCTTATCCGCCAGTACAACCTCGATGCGACTCTCGTCAAGGCTTACGCCGCGGACTTTTGCGGCACGCAAACCCTCAGCGGAGCCACCCGCGATCTGGTCGAATCCTTCATCTCCCAACTGGCGGTGTCCGCAAAGGAAAACCGAGACGCCTTGGTATGCAAGCTCAATTCCTACGCCCAACCTCAGGAGGCCAAGTCATGAAACGGCACATTCCGGGTCTTCATTCGAATCAGCAGGATCCTGAGAGCAATCTCGACGGATTGTTTCTTGTTCGGGTGCAGGGGGCCTCTTACCGCTGGCATCGGCAGAAGCCCTTTCTAGAGCTGCGATTCATCATTTTGGAGCCAAGGGCTGTCGCTTCGCGATTGTTCTCTGGACGGCTCTACTGTACCGACCGGGCGCTTTGGAAGCTCAATTGGTTTCTTCGCGATTTCGGCTACGACACCGAACTGCTCAACCGCGACCAAGTGGATGAAAAATCTCTGTTGAACCTGCAAGGGGTCGTCCGTACCTCCCATACCACGCTGAACGGACGTGCTTATCAAAACCTCGACGCATTTGCGCCTGCTGCCGAGTGGGAAGCCGTGTCCTGCGCACCTGTCAGTCCTGACGATGCCAGGGGAGACGCCGATGGTCTATAGCTACACACAAGTCAGCCAGTATCTCCGCTGCCCTCGCAGCTATCGCTACCGTTATCTGGACGGCTGGCGCGAAAAGGAAACTCGTGCGGCCATGGCTTTCGGCCGCTGCTTTGAGAGCGCTCTGGGAGCTTACTTTCGTGGAGAGGACTGCGGTGCGGCCCTGTTCAAGGAATGGGGAGCCCATCGCGATGCTCCATTTGAATACAAAAAGGGAGACACCTGGGACCGCCTTGTGCACCAGGGGGTTCATTTGCTCCAGAGGTTTGTCCAGGACGACCGTATTCGCATTCCCGATCCCGGGAAGAGTCTTCAGATCAAGATCCTGCGGTCCCTTCCCGGAGGCGCCGAGTTTGTGGCGTACCTGGACGCCATCGGTGAAATCGACGGCATGCGTTGCTTGATCGACTGGAAGACCACATCTAGCCGCTACCCAGAAGGACCAAATGGCTTACTGTCACTCGACCCTCAACTCATCTGCTATTCGTGGATCAGTGGAATTTCCGAGGTGGCTCTGGTTGT
Organism: uncultured Acidobacteriota bacterium; assembly: GCA_963735525.1. GTDB lineage: Bacteria > Acidobacteriota > Terriglobia > Acidiferrales > UBA7541 > Acidiferrum. Next base: position 161,029 of record CAVTLQ010000015.1, read on the forward strand.
CTTTGTGCGAAAGCATGCACCCGAGATTCAATACCTGAGGACCTCGATCTCGGAAGAACAACGTCGGGAGTTTGGTCGGCTGGTAGAAACAACCATAAACCAGATCGAGTCGGGTCACTTTGATTCGCACAGCGGTATTCGCTTTCCGCAGAATGGCTGCGTGAGTTGCTCTCATCTGGGGCTTTGCCTAAACAATGAGCCGCTGATCGCAGCCAACCTCATCCGCAACCCGGGAGCAAGTGACCTTGATTGGCTTGACGAGCTTGTGGACTAACGGACGACCGGTCGTGTCGCCGCAACTCGATCCCCGTCGGGCCCGATTCGTCCTAGGTAGGATCGACGAGATCTTGACCTGGGAAAAGACCAAGGAGAAGGAACGCGACGTGCAATTTGTCGAGCTTGGGGAGTATTTGTGTGAGGTGCGGTCGAAGCAGTACTGGAAATTGGAGAAACTGAGTTCGTTCGAGGAGTTCCTAGGGAAACGATTTCCGGAATCGCGCCGAAAGGCCTATTACCTAATGGCGATCCATGAAAATCTGACGCGGATTCCCAAGCCCCAGCTTCGAGAGGTGGGCTGGAGCAAGGCGGTGGAACTGGTCAAAGTAGCGAGAAGGGATGGAGACAGCTTTGATTGTGCAACCTGGTTGCACAAGGCAAGAGAGCTACCGAAAGAGGGATTCAAGGGTGAGGTCGAGCGGCACCTCTCGGGGAAGGAGACGGAGCCCTGGGAGATTATCTACTTCAAGCTCTACAAGAGCCAGCTGCCCGTCGTCGAGAGAGCCATCGAGACGGCCGCCCTAATGCTCGGAAGTGACAAGTCTCGAGGGTACTGCCTGGAGATGATCTGCGCTGATTTTCTAGCCGGTGCCCAGGTCGGAGAAAACCAACCGTAGATTATGCTATGCAAAGTTTGACGAATTCGATGCCGCTCCGCCAGAAGCAACCGAGGCTCAAACTGGATCCGGAACAGTACGCAATCGTCCGGAAACGGGTGCTCGAACGAGATAGCTGGCGATGTCAAGAGTGTGGCTCCATGAAAAACTTGCACGTCCATCACATGAAACGCAGGAGCCAGTTGGGTGGCGATATGATGCCGAACCTGATTACACTCTGCGCCAACTGCCACGGGAAATGCCACGGACGGGGCTGAGGACCTTCGGAGGAAGAAAAGGCCTGCAACGACAGGCTGAGGTTGGGCGGATGCTAACATGTAACAGGACTGGCAGCGGCATTCTCGGGGGCAAAACACCGTCGCACTTGAATATGCCAGTCTGGCAGTGCGATCCCGAATGTGTCGATCAGGCGCGAGTTCGAGAGAACTGAGTAGGCGGGACGTTCTGTTGGAGATCGAAACTCTTCCGTCGAAATGGGGATTACCTGGCGAGCAATCAGCGGACGGCCGTGGGTAGCCGCGGCTAGCCAGGGTAGATCGTGCGAGGCGCCGCTTGCTTTCTCGAGGATGGCCTTAGCGAAGGCGTACCAGGTCGTTTGACCTAGAGCGGTCATGTGATAGGTTCCGCCAACCTTAGAGAAAACAACCGCGCCATTGTTCCGTTCATATATGCCAGCCAGGATGTTCGTTGTGGCTGTGGCTATGTCCGAAGCGCAAGTCGGCGCACCTATCTGGTCAGATACTACTCTTAACACTTCTCGTTCTGTAGCGAGGCGCAAGATCGTCAGCAAGAAATTCCGCCCGCGCGTGGCATAGACCCAAGCCGTGCGAAATATCAGGTGAGGCACGCCCGAATTGCGAATAGCCTGCTCACCTGCGAATTTGGTGTTGCCGTATACGTTAAGCGGATTTGCGGGATCTCTCTCATCGTAAGGCGTACACTTCGAACCGTCGAAGACATAATCGGTCGAATAGTGCACGAGCGCGGCATTGAGACTTTTTGCTTCTTCGGCCAACACTCTCACGGCCTCTGCATTGATAGCGTGCGCGCTGGCTTGGTCCTTTTCTGCCGCGTCGACGGCGGTGTATGCGGCTGCGTTGACTAGCAGTTGCGGCCGGATGTCACGAACCGTTCGGCGAATGGTGTCAGGGTCGAGCAGATCTAGCTCCTTCCGATCAGGGGCAACGACTCTACCCAGTTGTGGAAGTAGCCGATGAAGTTCAGAGCCCACCTGGCCCGTTTTGCCCGTCAGCAAAATCGTGGGTTTCATTGGGTCAAATACCGAGGCAAGAATTCCTGCGGGACATCTTCGAGGCGAGGATTCTTCGCATCTTTTTGCGAAAGCACCGGACTCGCGGTTCCCCAGGCGATTTCGAGAGCAGGATCATTCCAGAGAATACCGTATTCATCTGACGGAGCGTAGTAATCGCTGCATTTATAGAGAAATTGGACTGTGCCGCCCAGGGCCAGGAAGCCGTGCGCAAAGCCCGCTGAAATATAAATCTGATTTTGCTCTTTCGCGGAGAGATGCACGCTGGTCCATTTCCCAAAGTGCGGCGAACCGATGCGGATGTCTACGGCGACGTCGAGGGCTTCACCTTCGATGACGCGACAGAGCTTCGCCTGCGCATGTCGCAACTGGTAATGCAGACCGCGAAGAGTTCCCTGGGAAGAAGCGGAGTGGTTATCCTGAACGAAGAGGTCTTTGATGCCGAGGTGGGCGAACTTGGCTTGATGGTAGGTCTCGCTAAACGAACCCCGAGAGTCGCGATGGATTGCTGGGCGCAGCTCATAAACACCTGGAAGGGAGGTCTCGATTCTTTCCATCGGCTACGACTCAATACGTCGCCCCCTTACACCTATTGGACAAAGTTACGCAGGCTCATCAGATTCAGCCGGCCTGTTTTGACCCTGAGCGCGCGATCGCATGCAACGAAGTATCTCGATTGTCGTAGTATTTCTCGTAATAGGAGAGATATTCACCGGCACGCACATCCGCGACCCATTTGCTGTTGGTCTTGTACCATTCGATGGTTTTGCGCAGGCCCTCTTCGAGCGGAATCCTCGGTCTCCATCCCAGCTCGGTCTCGATTTTCTTGCAGTTGAGAGCGTAGCGGCGATCGTGCCCAGGGCGATCCTGCACGAAGGAAAGCAAGCTCTCCGATTTGCTTGTCAAGCAAAGCAGCCACCGTGCCATCGTGAGATTTTCTTCCACGTCCAATCCCCCAATATTGTACACTTCTCCGATTTTGCCCTTTTCGAGAACCGTGAAAATTCCTCGGCAATTGTCTTCGACGTGCAGCCAGTTGCGCTGCTGTTTGCCATCACCGTAGATGGGGAGTGGCTTGTCGTACAGCGCGTTTATGATCATCAGCGGTAACAACTTCTCAGGAAATTGGTATGGACCGTAGTTGTTGGAAGAGCGGATGATCAGCGCGGGGAATTCATACGTGCGCACATAGGAATGAACGAGCAGATCGGAGCTCGCCTTGGAGGCGGAATATGGGCTGCTTGGCTGCAAAGGCGAGTCTTCGTCAGCGAAAACACCAGGAGCAGTGTCGCCGTAGACTTCGTCCGTGGAAATATGCACAAAGCGCGAGATGGACAGCTTGCGCGCGACTTCCAGCAGTGTGAACGTCCCGGTGACATTGGTTTCAATCACAGGTGCGGGCTCGTAGATACTTCGGTCGACGTGAGATTCGGCGGCGAAATGGACGACGGTGTCGCAGCCGCGCATGGCCAATTCCGCCGCACCCGCATCACAAATATCTCCTTTGACAAATCGATAGTTGGGATTTTCAGCGACGGAATTCAGGTTTGCGAGATTGCCGGCGTAAGTCAGCTTGTCGTAGTTAACGACCGCGCAATTCTCTCCGCTTCCCAGCACATAGCGAACAAAAGTCGAGCCGATGAATCCGGCTCCGCCGCTCACAAAAATCTTCATCGCGCGACTTCCGCGCTCAGCACTTTTGCAGGGCGGTCCTCGATGGATATTTTGTTGGCGCCGGTTTCTGCGACCAAATTGTTGGCGCGCAACAGGGACTCAAACGTGCCGGCATCGGTCCACCATCCCTCGAGGATCTCGTATGTAAGCTTGCCTTCTTCAACGTAAAAATTATTGACGTCGGTGATCTCGAGCTCGTCGCGGCCGGAAGGTTTCAGGCGTCGAATCTTCTGGAACACGGTTGCGTCGTACAAATAGACTCCGATCACCGCATAGTTGGACTTCGGGTTGCGCGGTTTCTCTTCGATGCCCACCACGCGGTCCGCGCGAATCTCCGCAACGCCGAAACGTTGGGCGTCTTGAACTTCCTTCAGCAAGATCTTCGCGCCTTCGTTTTGGTTCTTGAAGTTTTCAACCGCGTGGCGAATGTTATTTTCGATGATGTTGTCGCCAAGTACGACGCAGATAGGCTCGCTGTCGGCAAAATGTTCCGCGAGACCTAGCGCCTCCGCAATGCCGCCTTCGCCTTCTTGATACGTGTAGTTGATGTGCTTCAAGCCGAAATCGCGGCCGTTCCCAAGCAGCCGGAGAAACTCCCCGGCGTTCTTTCCGCCGGTCACAAGAAGAATCTCCCGAATTTCCGCGTTCACCAGCGTCTGAATCGGGTAGTACACCATCGGCTTGTCGTACACGGGAAGCAGGTGCTTGTTCGTGACCCGCGTAAGCGGATTGAGCCGACTCCCCGTTCCGCCCGCGAGAACCACTCCCTTCATGTGAGCCTCCTGAAGCCAGTCTTCCTAGATATCATCTCGCAGAACCGTCGACTAAGAATTCAACCGAGGATAAATAGTTCGTTTTTGTAGTTCGCCTCTTTCGAGGCTTCCACAATATAAGGATGAAACTAAAATAAATAAGACTAAGATACATAGGGGCTTGTGTGCCGCCCTCAAAATCCTGGTCCTGCTCTCCGTCAGTTCTTGTGCATATTAAGACCGATCTCTGTGTATGCGCTGGGCGACGATGCATTGGAGAACCTGATCACACTTTGCGCCAGCTGTCATAGGCAGCACCATAGAGGTTAATTAAAACGGAGGTCATAGGGGACAGCACCAACCAGTGTTTGGAAGAGTACAGCAGTTAGCTGCTACCGCGCACCCAAGCTAACTCCCACCGGCCGCTCAGCCTCTCCTCCATACCCCAGGCGGACATAGCGAACGCCGTCCACATCGTCCAGATGATTCAGGACCCGCCAGCAGTCGACTACGGCACGGGGCCGGTTGGGGCGGGCCCATAAAGCTTCGGGCACTTCACAGAACTCTTGCCACGGCGTGGCCAGCACCACGACATCGGATTGTGCGATGCACTCCTGTGCGGAAGCTGCGCAATGGACCGCCTTGTTTTGACCGATTGCGCGGACGGCATCGGCAGATGGGTCATACACGACCACGGAAATGCCCGCGGCGGAAAGCTCTTGTGCCAGCAAAAGCCCAAAGGCCTCCTCTACAACATCCGTATCCGGCTTGTATGTAAGGCCCAGGACGCCGATCGCGCCGTCTCCCGAGTGATGACGCCTCACGAGTTCCGCAAGCGACTTGATTTGTGCGCGATTGAAAAGGTCGGTGGCTTCCGCTAGGCCGGAAGACGCGCCCACCCGTGCCGCCAGAGCCGCAAGGGCGCGGTTGTCGCGCGGGAAGCACGGGCCGCCGTAACTCACGGCACCCTTAAGGTAACGAGGTCCGATACGCGTGTCCAAGCCCAGAGCGTTCGTAACCACGTTGGCATCCGCTTCCGGCAGCTTCTCGCACAACCGGGCGATCATGTTCGCATAGCTGATTTTCGTCGTGATGTACGTGTTTACCGCCAGCTTCGTAATCTCCGCATTGATGAAATTCATGCGCGCCACGAACGGCGTGTTCTTGCACGTCCGCCGGTAAATCTCCGCCAGCATCTCGCCCGACTGCGGATCCGATTCCCCGATGAGCAGAAAATCGGGAAAATAAAAATCCCGGATCACGCTGCCCAGCGCAATAAATTCCGGGCTGTAACACAATCCAAAATGTTTCCCGCAAGTTTTCCCGCTCGTGCGCTCCAGCGTCGCCTTCACTTCCCCGCCCGTCGACCCCGGCATCACCGTACTCGTCAGCACTACCAGGTGAAATCCCGTCTTCGTTCGCAAAGTTTTCCCGATGGCCTCCAACGTCGGCACCACGTAGCGCAGCGAGAATCCTCCGCTTGCCTCGCTCGGCGTATTCACCACGATAAACGTAGCCTCTGACGCCCGCACCGCCGCTTCCGCGTCCTCCGTAGCCGTCAGCCGCCCCTCGGATTCCTGCAGCAGTTCCGGCAGCCCGGGCTCGTGCACTGGCGCGACGCCGTTGTTGATCGCCACCACCTTGCGCGCGTCCACATCGACCGCCGTCACGCGAAAGCCTCGCGCCGCGAAGCACGCCGCCAGCGGCGATCCCAGCTTCCCCAACCCCATCACCGAAATCGACTTGAGCATACTCCCCCTTCAGAATTGGTCGAGCCGGGCAAATTCACGCGCACAGCCGTCGCTATGCTTCCGCCGTGATGCACAGGTGCCAGCCCAGCCGCCTCTCGAGCGCGCGAAAAAGCGGCGCCGGCATCCAGCGAAAGTAAAACTCTTTCACGTAGCGATATTGCACGTAGTCTTTGATGCGATACGGAAAAATATGGTCGACTTCAATCTTCCGCGCTCGGAACCCATGCTGCTCCACCAGCTCCCGCCCCTCGTCGCGCGTGTACGTGTACGTGATCGGGCAACCTGTCTGCGCTTCGGAATTCTTCGCCACCAGTTCCCGCAGCTTCCAAAACTGCCCTTTACCCTCACCCAGCAGAATCCACAAAACCTTCCACGACCGCCGGTGATACACCATCACCTTCACCGTCGTTCCCGCCCGCGCATATTGCCGCAACTGTTCCAGCACCCGCTCTGGATGCGGCGTGTGGTGAATCACGCCAAACGAATAAATCAAATCGTACGGCTCCACCGGCACGAAGCTGCTCAGCTCTTCTGCGTTTCCCCGGTAGAACTGCACTTGCCCCTGCACGCCGTACACGCTGGTTCGCTGCCGCGCCAGCTCCAGCGACTTCTCCGACAAATCCACGCTGGTAACCTGCGCCCCATGCCGCGCAAAGTTCACCGTGTCGGTGCCGATCCCGCACCCGATCTCCAGCACCTTCTTCCCGCGCCACTTCTCGAACTCCGCGAATCCGGGAATGTGGCCCTCGACGAAATACTTCCGCGCCTCCACCTCGTCAAAATATTCGCGGCTCCCCACTGGCTGCGTCGAGTGCCGTATGTTGCACGGACGCCGGTCCCAATACTCCTTCACTCGGCCGATTTCGACGCCTTCAAATCCGACGGCTTTCAACAACCACACCTCGTCATCGAATCAAATCTCTAGCCGCGCTCTCCGGCTTCACCGTGCGTTCGGCGCGCTCTTACTCGTCTGCCAGAATTTCCTGCGCAGCCGCAACCTGTTCCGCACATTCACCGTCCGCTTCACGAACACATTCCAAACCGCCTGCTTCAAATCAAAAACCGCCCTCCGCAGTTTGACTTTTTGAATCTTGCCGTCCTCGCGCAGCTCATGCGTCACGCTCAGCAGCGTATAGGCGTGCAGCTCGCTCCCGTACAAGCGGAAATTTTCCGCCGCTTCCTCGCCCCGCCACACCCGCTCTTCCCCGCCGCTCACGTGGTTATAGTCGTGATTCTGATGCAGCACCGGCGCCACCTGCGAAACATCCACTACGGGAATATCGCTTTGCCTCGCCGCCTTGATCAGCCACTGATCGAACCATAGCCGCCCAATCGCAAAATCCGGCACCCAGCTGTAGGTCTCCCTGGGAAACACAAACACGTCAATCGCAGTATGATCTCCGGAGACTCCGCTCCTTCGCGCCTGCCCTCTCAGCAGATTCTGCCAACCCGCTTCAAAGCCGATATCTACCGCCACGTCCATGTTAATCCGCTTCGACACGATCAAAAACTTGCTCAGCTTCTTCTGCACCTGCGCCACCGCCCGCGCAAACTCCCCCAGCAGCAGGATGTCCGCGTTGACATAACACAGTGATCCCCAGCGCGCATTCAGCCTCGCGCGCCGGAACAAATCGCTCAACAGCGGCGTCCCATGTTCGTTGGTTGTGATTTCTGGAATGTGCCGAAGGCCCAGCTTCTGCGCCACCTGCGCCGTGCCTTCCTCATTCCCCAGCAGCAGGATCTCCGGGCGCGACTCCAGCAGCGTCCAGCTCCGGATCGCATTCCGCTGAATCACTCCGACGTGCCCGATGAATGCCTTGGGAATCGTAAATATCGTCAACATTCCGGCTTCCGCTTACCCTGCTTGCCCCGATTCTCGAGGAGAAATGCAGGGCCGGGCCGGTGAAAAGAGTTTGGCTGGGCGTTCGGCTTCTCCAACGACCCCAAGTGAGCATAACGAACCCTTCGCGACGCCTACAAGCCCGTCCAGTTCGTGATAAGTAATATCCCAGTAACCACGTACCCCTAGGCGTATCGGCGGGCCGCCTCACCATCTCCCATCCCACACCCGTTCCGGCGTTGAGACCCGCGTGACCCTCACAAACCGAAGAACATGGCGTACACCCCGAGAAGCAACGCCAGCGCAACGGCGATAATCCAATATTGACTCCACCAGCTTTTCCCGCTTTTTTTCATAACCACAAAGTCTCTCGTGCGCCCCATGTTCACGCCTATCTCCGCGCTAATCCATCCAATGCCGCCTCTTCTTACTCCGCAACACCTCCGGGATCGCCTCCTGCGTCAATCCCAACGCCCGCCTCACCGGCCGCGTCGCATTCAGCAGCGGATGCCACACTCCTGTTCGCACCGCTCCTCCCACTCCCTTGCCGATCTCCCGCATCCTCCGCCTCGCCGGCGCCAGCCAATGCAGCGCGTTCGCCTGCATCCCCGCCGCCGTCAACCGCCACTGCGCATCCTCAATCGTCCGCGGCCGCTGACCCCGCCGCGCCAGCTCCCAATTCGCCCGCGCCTCTGCATCGTTCCACACTCCGGTCATGCCTTGCGGGTGATACCCATAATCGTGATTCTGGTGCACCGCACAAACCACTTCGGACACGTCCACCACCGGCGCCCCCGACGCATACGCATTCCCCACCAGCCAGTGATCCCACCCCACGCGCCCGATCACCAGCGGCGGTATCTCCGCGTACAATCCCCGCGCAAACAAAAAATAATCAATGTTGTGATAGAACCGCTGGTACCCTTCCACCCGCGCCCGCGCCACAATCTCCGCCGCCCACTCCGCCTGCGAAAAATCGATCGCCTCCGTAATATCCGTATCCCACCGCCGCCCCACCATCAGGAACCTCTCGCGCCACGCCCGCACCCGTCGCAATGCCTCCACAAACTCGTGCGTCAGCAAAATGTCGCAGTTGATGTAGCAAACAATCTCGTGACGCGCGATCTCCTGCGCCCGTCCAAAAATGTAGTCCAGCCGCTTCGTCCCGCTCGCGTTCCGCATCGCTTGCGGCTCGTGCCGCAGTCCCAACTCGCGGCAAATTTCCGCCGCGCCCTTGTCGTCGCCAAACAAAATGATTTCGATGTCCGGATGCAGCAGCGTCCAGCTCTTCAGCGCGTTTCGCTGGATCACCTCGATGTGTCCCGCAAACGGTTTCGGCGTGGAGAAAAGCGTCAGCATCTCTCTCCGTTTTTCCCTTCGCGCTTGTCTCCCGCGCGCCTTCAGAGCCTCTGTCCCGTGGCACAGACATTTCTGTTTACCCTGAGCCTCGAAGGGTCTGTGCGCCCCTTCCGCTGTCATCCCGAGCCTGCCCGCCCAGACGGGCGGAGCCGAGGGACCTGCTTTGATAGGTCGGGGGACAACTGTCGACTCTAAACTGTCTACTTTCTAAATCCCCACCGTCCGCTCTTAAACTCGATCACCGCCGGCCAATCCGCTCCTGGCACCTGGTAAATCCCTCGAAGCGCCAGCTCCTTTGCCCTTGCCCAAAGGCCTCGAACCTTCGGCACTCGACGCAGCACCAAATCCGCGCGCCGGTACCTTTCAAACCACTTCCCCCACGGTAGTCCGCTCTTCTCCGCGTCGGCAATCTCGTCGCAGCGGCGGTTATAATCGTCCACGTTCCCATGACTCAGCGAGTCCGGATGAAATCTCCAGCCCGCGATCAGCGCATCTACCGAATAAAGCCGTGCATGGCGAAAAAAGCGCACCCACAACTCGAAATCCCCCTCGGCGCGAAACGACTCGTCGAGACACCCGCCGGCTTTCTCCCACAGACCCCGCCGCCAGAATGTCGACTCCTGCTGGATATGCCGGTGCGATCCGCCCGCTAGGAAACGATAGCGCGACCATCGCTGCACCGGATCGATGGCCACCGTCATTCCCTCATCGTTGTACCCCGTCGGCCGTCCCGTGATCCACTCCACTTCCGGCAAGTCTCGGAACACGCTCCCCACCACAAACAGACCGTTCGTATGCAACTTGTCGTTGGCATTCAGCCAACCCAAAATTGCTCCCGACGATCGCGCGAACCCCGCATTCAGCGCCGCGTACAATCCCTTGTTCGCCTGATTCACCCACCCCGCCAGATGCTTTTCATATTCCCGGATGATTTCCAACGAGCGGTCCGTCGAACCGTCGTTCACAACAATGTATTCCAGATTCGGATACCTCTGCTCCACCACAGAGCGAATCGTTTCTTCCAGGTAGCGCTCGCCGTTGTAGACGGCTGTTATCAGGGTGATTCTTGGCCATGCAGCGTCATTCATTGCGGCTGCATCACCCAACCGTGCGAATCGTTGTACCGGATGATCGGCGGCCAGTCCGACCCGCGCCACCGGTAAAGACTGCGTTCCACAAAATGCCGCCAGGCATAACGAATGAAACGCGTCCGCCGCGCCACTGCCGCTACGCGGCGAAACTTCCTCAACTGTTTCCCCCGCGGCACTCGATCCAGCTCCGCTTCCACAATTTCATCGTGGATCCGGTAGACCGCCTCCATGTCCTGAAGTCCGATCGAGTCCCCGTGCATCCGAAAACCCGCAATCAGCGCATCGACGGGATAGATTTGCGCGTGCCGGAAAAACCGCACCCACAGCTCGAAGTCGCTCGAGCTCCGCCTCGAATCATCCACTCGCCCTCCGGCCTTCTCCCACAAACTCCTCCGCCAGTACGTCGATTCCTGCTGGATCGTTCGGTTCGCTCCTGCCAGAAAACGCCACGGCGACCACCGCGGAATATTAGCCACGCCGATCGTCATCCCCGCCTCATTCAAATGTGTAGGCCGCCCCGTGATCCACTCCACTTCCGGAAATCTTTGAAACACGCTCCCGACCACCGAAAGTCCACCAAGCTGCAATAGATCCGTCGCGCTGATCCATCCCATCAGCTCGCCTGTCGTCCGCGCAAACCCCTTGTTCAGCGCGTCGTACATCCCGCGATCGGGCTCGCTCATCCATCCGGAAATCTGCCCCTCGTACTTCCGGATAATATCCACCGTCCCATCCGTCGATCCCCCGTCCACCACGAAGTAATCCAGGTTCGGATACCCCTGCACCAGCACCGACCGGATCGTTGGCTCGATATACTTCACCGAGTTGTACACCGGCGTCACCAGCGCGATCCGCGGCCACGGCCGAGCACCCCCTCGCGCGCGCAATTCTTCCGAAGTCACCGTTGGAACCATCGCTGGCATAGGTCCAGGCTATTCCTTTACATCTTCGCCGTTCCTTTCGAGCCCGCACTCGACTTCGCGCCGAAGAACCTCCTAAACAAACACTCGGCGGTTTCCGTCATCCTTCCTCTCCACTTGTACATAGATTGTGCGTTTCTGTACCCGAAAACTAGCGCCAAGGGGCAAGCCAGGTAATTGACTGTCGTCAGCTTCCATGTCTGTATCGCGCCGCACGTTTGATTTTCCTTCACCATGAACCAGAAAAAGCGCAGCCTCCCGGGCGGCTTAATTAGGAAGCGTTCCCCAGTTATATATAGGGACCAATAATTAAGGAAGCAGCGAACGAATGGTTGTCTCCTGGTGTACCCGTTGTCGACAAGCCACTTGCGCATGGCATCGATCACGATTTGCCACAGCTGAACTCTCCTCTTCCTTGTCTCTAGGGGCATTCGGCTTTCATCGACCTGATAGGAGTTTTCACCGTGCACCCTGTAAACCGACAGGCACTCTGGCAGTGCTAGTATAGGCGCGACGAAAACGATGAGGGTACCAGGGTAAGCGTCCGCCAGCATGCGAATTTCCTCCGGGATGGGCAATACGCGGTCAAGAAATTTTCGTCGGAACGATGCGCAGGTTCCTGGCCCGCCGTACCCCAAAAACCTCCCAATATCTTCGAAGGGTGAACCGGAGATTAGCCGAAATTGACTTAGCCGGCGTTCATTGGTCTGCTCGTTCCATCCAAGCATGGGGTGATACACCATGCCCAGGGCCGGATCTCGCTGAAAGGCCTCCGCCACTCGGGCGAGCTTGCCCGGGAGAAAGAAATCGTCTCCGTCCAGCAGGACGATGATCTCACCTCGGGCCTTTGCGAAACCAAGATTGAGCGCGGAGGCCTGGCCCCCGTTTGCTTTATAGAAGTATTTAACCTTTGAGCCAAACCTCTGTACCTGTTCCGCTGTGTCGTCCGTCGAGCCGTCGTCGACGATCAAAACCTCCATTTGCTCGAAAGGGAAATCCTGTGACAAAACGCTCTCAATCGCTTCCGCAATGAAACGGCCGTAGTTGTATGCTGTGATCACCACGGAAAATAAGGGTGGGCTCATAGTATCAGTCATAGACGGTATGACAAAATTCCGAACGCGTCTGCCCAAAACTCAGAACCTGAATCGCAACGAGCGGTAACGACGAGAAAGTGTCATACGCAAAGCAACAAGTGTGGGGCGAACGAGCCTGCGGAGCGCGTGCCGGTCGACGGCTCTGGCGTTTGTCAGAATTGCCCAGCGGCGGCCGATCGGAATTCGGTTAGTCAACACCTTGGGATACCAGAGCTCAAAGAGTTCGTCGCAGAGCTTCTTCCGAGTGGCTTCCGTGGGCGTCACTCTTTGAAGAATCCAGTGGATCACTCGCAGATATTCAGCCGCGTCGATCCCGATTCGCTGGCTTCTTGCCGTAACACTCATTTCATGCGATCGGTAGTAATTGAGAGGCTGCCCAACGTACGCAATGCCTCCCCCTGTAAGAGCCATCGATGCCCACAGCTTCCAGTCACCGCAAAAGACCAGGCTCTCGTCTGCGCCGCCCACTCGCTCATAAACCTCTTTCCGAAAAAGCACAGAACTGGCATTAAGGACCGTGTTGCCACGGACAAGGTATTTTCCGCACTCTTCGCGCCCGTCGGCCCAAAAATCCGCTGTCCATCTATGTGCATCCAGCCCTGCGAGGCAGGAATCTAAGAATCCAATGACTTCACCGTCCGACGATACTTCCCATGATCGGCAATTACAGAGTACAGCGCTTGGCTCGCCATCGAGTCGAGAAACGAGCTTCTCCAGCAGCTGCGAGTCTGCATAGTCGTCCGACTCGGCAATCCAAACGTATTCCCCCCGCGCTAGCCGCACACCCTTGTTCCACTGTTTGAAGGTGTTGCCCGAGTTGACCTCATTGAATTCGGTTCTCACCCGAGGGTTCCCAGCGTAGGAGCTGAGAATTGACAGGCTCTCGTCGGTCGAACAGTCGTCCAGCAAGATCAGTTCGAAATCCCGGAACGTCTGTCCCAAGACGCTGTCCACCCGCTGCCGCAGGAACCGGGCATGGTTGTAGTTTGGGATGACTACGCTCACCTTCGGCTTCGGGGCACTGGACATTGTTCTCGATGAATCCTAGCGAATGGCGGCGGCAACAATATACACGGATTTCTCCCGATGCCATCTACGCTGAGGCCGCACAACGTACTGGTTCAGCAGATGGCGCCGGCTCATTGCAACTTCCAGGATAACATCCACTGCGGATGCCCTTTGCTCGCCCGTCGGATCCCTGACGGCCTCAGGAAAAATCCGCCTTTGAACGGCCCGGCGCAGACGCCGGAATCCGCGTATGTGTCTCCACGGAGTGCTCTCGCAAACGAGCGTCCGCGGACTCCACCAGGCGGCGGAAACCGGACGCTGGGTGTAGAAATGGGCATCGTGAAATCGCGCGCGCAGGGCGGACGCGAACTCTTCTTCGGTCATCTCCGAGCAGTGGTACCGATTTCGCGCGCCTAGCCGGCCCGTGTAAACCTCCTTGTCGGGCGTGGAAATGACCAGCCTACCTCGCGGCGCTAGAACACGAACGCATTCGTCAAGAAAGCGGTCGGGATCAGGCACGTGTTCGATGGTTTCAAAAGAAACGATCACGTCAACTGAGTTGTCCGGTAGTGGAATCTGCTCAGCGTTGCCTAACCTGGCATCGAGGCCATATTTCTCTCGGGCGTGGATGCAGGTGGCCTCAGAGACGTCCACCCCAATGACATGTGCCGCGCCGGTTTTTCTGCAGCGCGGCGGCGCCGTAACCCTCGCCGCAGGCGATATCCAAGACACGCTTCTCTGGGACAAATCGAGAGGCAAAGGCGTACCGATAAACGTGCTCCCAGAAGGTGGCCGTGTCCGCGCTCTCGGGTACCATGCGCTCACCGGTGGGATCGAGTACGAGGGGCCGTCTTTCGCTCATGTCCAGTAGTTGCTCTCAGCGCATACCAACGAAGGCCAATGCTGACGGGAACTCGGCCGCTATTAGCCTGCATTCCTGAAACCCTGCAAGAATAAGATGCTTCCAAACATCGCACCCATATTCTGTCTGTACCACAAGGTCGGTAGCACGCTGGCTCGAGTCACCGTGATAACTGGGAGGGAGGCCCGCTCGACTGCGCGTCATGCGGTCGACGATTACCGGGACGGTGAAAACGCAATAACCTCCCGCGGCCAAAACGCGGTAACACTCAGCCAACGCCGCAACGGGCTGCGATATGTGCTCCAGAGTATCCGAATGCACTACTAAGTCGTACGAACGATCCTTGTATGGCATCTGCATCATGTCGAGCTGGGGGTATCTTCCGATACCGTGTTTCGGGAGCCTTGACAGGAACTGCGTTAGCCCACCAGCCTCATTGATTTCAAGAACGCGAAGACCACGATTGCTTCTTTTTGCGACAAATCTTGCCAGGGTTCCACTGTAGCCGTAGCATCGGCAGATTGCGAGGGCGAGGGCCATGGATCTTAAATTGGAGCCGCAGGCCCGGCAGGCTAGTCCTTGCTGGCGGTCAATATACTCCCTCTCGGATGCCGAGAGCCTCCACGCTTGGACGAGCTCATCCCAAAGAATCTTCCGGAAGATGAAATCTTTTGAGCCGCAACAGGTACATGCTTCAATCGGCTTGGTTGCCGTCACTGGAAGACCTTCTCGCCCTAGTATCGCAATTATTACTGCCGTCAACTTCAAAGCCCACAGGAATATTCAATATTCCAGACCATTGGTCATTTGGATGCTGGAAATTCTCTGTGGCCACCATCATCTCTGGTAGGCAGTCCCAAATATCTATGAGTTCTCCCTGGTCGTACAAGGCAACGAGCCAGTTATAGAGGCCCGGGCGCAGAGGGAGTATGGGAAACGCGTGACAAAGTTGCCGTTCGCCCACATCCAGCCGCAAGGGTTGTGTTTCCCAGGCCCAGACCACCTGTTGTTCGTGATTGCGCAAAGCTACCCCGTAGTGCCCCATCCTGATCGGTTGCCGAATATCGACAGTAAACCTGAACGTGACTGGGCCGAGGGTCTTGAGACTATGTGGTTCCTCACCGTTCAGCCCATCAATTTCCCAACGAACGAAGCGAGCCTTAATTGCAGATCCTCGTTCCGGCTGGTTTCCGTTTCGCTCACCTCGTGCCATCGCGCTTTCGTACGCGCTCACCACTTCGTTCGCCGTGCCCATCATGCGGATGTGCCCGCCATCGACCCACATCACCCGATGACACAACTTCCTCATCTGGTTCATCTGATGGCTCACCAGCACCACGGTGCGCCCTTGCCGCGCTACGTCCCCCATTTTCCCCAGGCACTTCTTCTGAAAATTGATGTCCCCCACCGCCAGCACTTCAT
The DNA here is from genome assembly GCA_963735525.1 of uncultured Acidobacteriota bacterium. GTDB lineage: Bacteria > Acidobacteriota > Terriglobia > Acidiferrales > UBA7541 > Acidiferrum. The sequence goes on from CAVTLQ010000015.1 coordinate 176,968, forward strand.
CCACCAGCAAAATCTCCGGCTCCAGGTGCGCCGCCACCGCGAACGCCAGCCGCACGTACATCCCGCTCGAATAATGCTTCACCGGTGTGTCGACGAACTTTTCGATCTCAGCGAACGCCACGATCTCGTCGAACTTCCGGTCGATCTCCCGCCTTCCCATCCCCAGGATCGATCCGCTCAGGTACGTATTCTCCCGCCCCGTCAGATCCCCGTGAAAACCCGTCCCCACTTCCAGCAGGCTCCGCACCCGCCCGTGAATCTCCGCCCACCCCGTCGTCGGCCGCGTGATCCGAGACAATACCTTAAGCAGCGTCGTCTTCCCCGCTCCATTCCTCCCGATCAGCCCCAGCACTTCCCCTTCATTCACTTGCAACGACACGTCTTCCAGCGCCCAGAACGTCTCCTGCTTGCGAGGACGCAGCGCCGATAGCGGTGCTCGCGCGAACTGCGTGATGGCATCCCGCAACGTCTCCCGCGACACCGCCGCACCCCGCCAGTACCTCTTCCCCAACCCTTCCGCCTGTATGACCGTGGCGCTCATCGTTTCACTATTCCTGGGCTCTCAAGAAACCCGTTCGCATCTCTAAACTGTTCCTGCCTCTGCTCCGGAGTCGCAAAAACGTGCGATTCCCGAAAGCGTCCCCGCTCCCGCACAAACGCCATGTCTACCTGCGCCAGCGCATTGTCGAACGGGCGATAGTTGAAACTGTAGATATCGTAGACCACGAACCCGTATTCTTTCATTCTAGAAACGACCTCATACAATTGCGGCCCGCCGATCATCGTCCCGAACAGCGTCACTTCCAGAATCACAGCCTCGGTCTCCTCCAGCGTTCGCCGCGCGCCCGCCAAGACCTGCAGCTCCGCACCCTGCACGTCCGCCTTGATAAGGTACGGTCCCTGGAAGCCTTTCTCCTGACACACGTCGTCAATAGTAACCACCGGCACCTGCCGCGGCGCGCCGTCCACCAAGGCCCCCTCCACTTCCTTCAGTACACTGGAGCCCACTCGATCGGGGTGCACGTTCAGCGTAGCCGACCCGGCCGCCTCACCCGCCGCCGCCAGGACGTACTGCGCCTTGTACGTCCCGCAAATCTTCTGCAGAAACGTCTCGAACTCCGCCAACGGCTCGATTAACAAGATGCTGGATTCCGGAAATTCCTCGTACAACTCGCGAGTCTCGCTGGCCACCCCCACGTCGATGACCGTCCCAGGCCGCAATCCCAGGCTCTTAAGGTGGCCCAGCGCTCCCCTCATGCTCGCGCGCGGAGCGGAGGCGGCCAGCTCGGGTCGTATCCTCCGAATCTCCAGCCCAACCACGCCGAACAACCTTTTCCCCGCAACCTTAACTGCCGTCAGCATCTCCACCATCCGTATGTAGCCGCCCCATGTAGACGCTGGGCTTGAGCCCGTCCACCCGCTCCCCATCTTTCCGGATGTTCAGTCTTAACGTTCCAATGTTTGAACGTCAAACGTTCCGGCGATCCGAGCTGCATTCCTCGCACTGGTCCTGCAAACGTTGAAGCCGCGCTGGCGTCAGATACCCGTCATCGAGCGTAGAACTGCGCGCGCAATTCGCTGGCGGAACCCTTGGCTCGGCCCAGGAATTCCAGGAACAATCTCTGAGTCCGGCTTTCATAACGTTCTGCAATGTTGGACAACACCGAAACTGCTCCCCACCGCATCTGGTCCCGCAAACCATAATCATGGAAAAAACGCCCCCTCGGCGGACACTGCGTACGCCCGCCGGGTCAACACCCGCGCCTCCTGCCAAGCATCAATGTCCTCAAATAGCCTGATGGTGCTCATGCCAACGGTCAAAACGTTAGAACGCTCCCGCGGTCCATTTTTTCCGAAACGCCATGTACCACGTGTCTCCCATCGCCCTAAGTATTTCCAGTCGTTCCTCAAGCCGTTCATACAGCTGGTACATCCGTCTTCGCCAGGATTTCGGCGACGTTCCTCTATATCCCGATATGTTCGTTTCTATGCGAGAACACTCGAGCGTAAAGCCTAATTCCCCCAGCGCCGACTTCATCTCCGAGGGCGTGTACAGCCGGATGTGTCCAAATACTCCGCGCGCCGAATCGATCTCATTAGGCATCGCCAGTATGCTCTTGCCGGTCAGCAGCCGTACCCGGTTTTCCAGTGACGCCTGGTTTGGAGAAGACACTATCAAAACTCCGTTGGGTCGCACGATCCGCGCTATTTCCGAAAGCACAAAGTTAACCCGCTCCACCGGCAAATGTTCTAGAACCTCAGAAAATGTCACGGCCACAAACTGCCCATCCGAAAACGGCAGCGGCACCTTGCAAATGTCAGCAGCCACAAACCGGCAGTTGTACTCCCGAAAGGCCTTCTTATACGCGTCCGGATGCCGGTACGCACGTTCAGGATGATCCACCCCTGTCCATTGGATCCGCGGCAGCAACACCGCCGCGGGAAACAACAAATATCCGCTGCCGCTTCCCACTTCCAAACCCTCGCCACTAACGTCCGTACCCAGAACCGACTGCGCGATCGACACCAGCAGCGAAACGCGCCGCACATCCGGCCGGAACATCCCATCGGTGTGCACCGCGAAGTTCGCATCCGGAACATCCTCCGGCGTGTACTCCAACTCTCGCAGACTTCTCCGAATAATGGGCTCGACAACTTTCTCGATTTCCGTCCGGTTCATAACCCTTCACACCCAGGAGCTCTCCAGGCTCTTTACACTCCGACGTTCCGCCGGTCTCCAACCTTGTAGGGGCGGGCTTGCCACGCCCGCCGGCTTCGACAACGTTTTTTAGCGGCGGCTTCACCTCGCCTGCAAAGGTTCTAACGTGCCAACGTTCCGACGCAGTGGTCCCAGCGTGCAAACGTTCCAACGCTTCTACACCCGGTCCGCAACCGTTCCCTCTACCCGCTGGAAGAAAAACAGCCCGCCCAGCAGCAGCACGACAACCATCGCCGCCGACGCGAGCATCTGCAGCCCCGGCCGCTGCCCTCGTCCCGTCAGTGCCCACCGAAATCCGTCAATCACTCCCGCCATCGGATTCAGCCCGTACAGCCACCGCCACCTCGCCGGCACCAGCGAGCTGGGATATGCCACCGGCGACGCCAGCATCCAGAACTGCACCACGAAGGGAATAATCGACGCCACGTCCCGGTACAACGCATTGAGAGCCGACGTCCACAAACCCACCCCCAGCGCCGTCAACACTGCCAGCAGCAGGAACACCGGCAGCAGGAACACCGTTACCGGCGGGCGAATCCCGAAGCCCAGCGTAAGCACGATCATCACCGCCAAGCCGATCGCAAAGTCCACCAGCCCGGAGCACACCGCCGCCAGCGGCAGCACCAGCCGCGGGAAATACACTTTGGTGATCACGTGCTGATTCGCCACCACGATCGAGGTGCAATTGGATAGCGCCTGCGCAAAATACGACCATGGCACCAGCGCCGCAAAATAGAAAACCGGATACGCCAGCCCCTGCGAAGGCAGCTTGGCCAGGCGCCCGAAAAAAATCGTAAACACGCCCATGGTCATCAGCGGCTGCAAAACCACCCACAGGACGCCGATCACCGTCTGCTTGTAGCGCACCTTCACGTCGCGCCACACGAAGAAGTACAGCAGCTCGCGGTATTCCCACAGCTCGTGCAGCCGCAGCTCTAGCCACCCGTTCGGAGGCTCGATGCGCACGATCGCTGGCGCGCCCGCGCCGAGCCGTAGGGGCGCGTCTTGGTTCTCGGCGACCGCCGGGCTGCCGACGGGCGGAGGTGTGGTGACGGATGCCATCGAGTCTCTATGCGACCGCCAAGCGGTACGCGGTTCTTGCATCGGCTGAGAAATTCTCCGATTAGAGTACCAGAGATATACTTCAGTCGGAGAGAGGATGCGGCGCGTTTTTCACGCTTGTGCTGAGACCTTACAGCCGCGCGAAATGAGATTGCTGGCGGCCGCTACGGATCCGGAGACTTATTCATTTGCTCGATGTCGCGCTGTTCGATTTGTTGCATCAAATTGGCGCGATGGAACAAATAGTTCTGCACCTTGGCGGAGATTTCGCGCGGCACGACGAAAAACTGATTGTGGATCATCTCGGTCCACGAGATCGGGCCTCGCGCGGGAACCAAATGCGTGCCCCACTGAAACATGAACGCGAGGTTCCACAGACTCAGGCACGCGAGAAGCGCGGAGGCCGCAGCCAATGCAGCGCCCCGAGAGCGGAACAGACTGGCCGCGCTATCCAGCAGCACGCTCAGCCCGACGATGAATAACGCCGTGAGTGAAACGAAAAATCGATTACCGTAGGACGAAATGCCCGCCCAATCGGGATAACATGCAATGAAAATGTAAAACGCCAGCGTGGCTGCCAAAAACGCAGTACCCACGCGCGGCTCCCGCCACCGAAAAACGCAAAGCCCCGCAACGGCCAACAGGGTCACCGGCGTCCAAACGAACAATCCGTGATCGGACGAGAACAGCACCGCCAGAAAATACGGCGAGCGCCAGGCCCACTCGCGAAGCGAAACGTAGCCGGACTCAAACGGATTCCCATAAATGACGTAGCGCGTGACAAACGTCGGGAGCAAGCACGCCCCGACGACGGCCGCGAAGAGGATATGTTTCGCGAAGAGCGGCGCGGCGGTTTGCGCGCTCCGCGTGGGGTCGCGAAAGGCGGCGCGATATTCGCGCGCGGCTTCCGCGACGAGCACGACGAGCATCATGGCGTTTGCGTAGTACACGTTGAGCATTAACCCCGCAATTGCGCCGAGTAAGCACCACTGGGCCGTAGAGCGCGAGCCGCGCGTCTCATGCCAATACCAAAGGAACAAAGCTACAGCGAAGGCGGAATGCGCGTGGGACCATGACGGATTGAAATACATGTAAACGGGAAAAGAGCTAGCCCACCAAACAGAAATAGCGGCGAGAAATACCCAGCGTTCGTCGACATATTGGCGGGCGACACGTGCCGCCAGCAGTACACCGAGAAAACCGTAGACTGCCGTCCCAAAGGCCATCGCGATGCGATAGGGCGCGGAAAATCCGTCGGCAGGGACCTGTGAGCCCATGGCGCGCGCCAGCAAGACGCCCGCGTGCGCGGTTACGAGAAACGGCGCCCAAAGGATAGCGGGCCCTACGGTAAAATGGTTGTCGAGATGGCCCGTGGAGGTGCGGAAGATGGTTTTGGGGATTCCGCTTTCATCGAGGCGGGCGTCGCGAAAACTGGCGTTGGAGGATTGGTAGTCGTGTTGGAAATCGAGGCGGTGTTCGATCAGCGGCGCCCGAGCAAATGCGTAGTAGCCGACGCCGTCGCCGTGCACCCAAGGATTGAGCAACGGCAGCGAGAGACAAAACAGGAGGAGAAGCCAGCGCTCCGATTTGCATGAGCTCTTCGGCTCCGATGTGGTCATACCACGAGGTTGCACTAGCGAGATCCCGTCTACCGACTGAATTCGTCGTTGCCGAATGAGCGCAACCGACTCGATGCCCATGCGCGGTCACAGTCAGCTCCCGGGGAAGAACGAATTAGCGGGGACGACCTATCCCGGAGTGACAATGCTCCGACGATTTGATCCACGTCGAAGGAAAAGAGTTCGATGTAGCTGTTGCCGGGTGATGATACGCTGCCCGCCGCCACCGGCAAGACACACGGAACGACGCCCCGACTGCCACCGGGAGTACCTCATTTTACAACCAGGAAACTACCGATCACGAGGGCGTCCATACCTGAACTGAAAAACGTGCAGATGGCATCCGTCGGGGTGCACACGATCGCCTCACCGCGCAGATTGAAAGACGTGTTCATTATGACCGGCACGCCGGTGCGCTTGCCGAATTCGTCGATCAGACGCCAGTAAAGCGGGTTGATCTCTTTCTCGACGGTCTGCGGACGCGAGCTGCCGTCCACGTGCGTGACCGACGGAATGACGCTGCGTTTGTCCGGCCGCACCTGCGCTGTAAAAATCATGAACGGTGAATCCGTCGGGTTCTCCAGATATTCCCCAGCTGCTTCCTTCTTCAACGAGGGCGCAAACGGCCGCCACGACTCGCGAAATTTCACCGCACTATTCACCTTCGCGTTCATTTCCGGATCGCGGGGATCGGCAAGGATCGACCTGCTCCCCAGCGCTCGCGGCCCAAATTCCATCCGTCCTTGGAACCAGCCAAGAATTTTCCCTTTTGATAAAAGCTCAGCCGCTGTCGAAGCTGGGTCGGAAAGTCGCGAGTAACGCAATTTGTAAGTCCGAAGTGTGTTCTCGATTGCATCATCGTCGAAAGACGGCCCCCAGTATCCATGCCGCATCGCCTTGTTTGGCAGTTTCCCATTGTCATCGAGATATGGGGCGAGGGCTGCGCCCAGCGCGACTCCGTCGTCTGCGGCGGCAGGCTGGACGAACATTTTATCCACGAGCCCCGACACTAGAATCTTACCGTTGGCTTTCGAATTCAGCGCAACTCCACCGGCAAGACACACGTTGCGGCAGTGCGTTTTCGCAATGGCCATGCGCACGACGCTCATCATCGCATTTTCGCAGGCCTCCTGCACGGCGTACGCGATATTCTTGTGGCGGTCGTCAATTTCGCTCTCTTCTATTCGGCGAGGCGGGCCGAGCAACGGTGTTATCCCGGAAAATGTATCGGAGTCGTTTCCAGCGAGCCGCCTCGCGTGCACGCGGTAAGGTGCGATTTCAGAATCGATGAACGCATTTAGCTTAACGCCCGGTTGGCCATACGGCGCGAGCCCCATTACCTTCCATTCATCGCTGTTTCGGTGAAAGCCAAGGAATTCCGTGAACTCGCTGTAAAAATATCCTACGGAGTCAGGAAATGGGATCGTCAGCACATGATCGACCCTGCCGTTGTGTCCCCGCCAAATGGACGTCGCTTCCCAAGCGCCTCGCCCGTCCATGACAACTACGGCGGCGTCATCGAACCCTGAGTATCCATACGCGCTAATGGCATGCGCGAGGTGATGATCAACAAACCGCATCCTCGCCTTTGTTGGGCCGAATTGCTGCACGAATATCTTTGCTCCGCCCTGCTGTTGCCACATGGCAAGAAAATGCTGCGCAGTGGTCAGGAGATTCAAATAGGTGATCGGCAATCCCCCAGTAGCAAAACATTTCAAATCGTGACGGAATCCCGGCCCGGCTGTCGACCAGCCAAAGCACACTTCATCGAGCTGGTCTGCACGAACACGCGCAAAATCCAGGCACGATTGAATTGCCAGTTGTGGAAATCGCGCATCGTGTTTCAGTCGGCTGAGGCGCTCTTCCGCCACGGCAAAAAACAGTTCACCGTCACGCACAAAGCAAGCCGAGGAATCGTGCATTCTCGTGTAGTTAATCCCTAACGTAATCATGCGGAATTTGCGCTCCGTTTACCCAATCGGTTTTGGACGAGAGGACCGAGATTGGAGGCAGGTCGCGTTTTGGTTTGCCCAGCCGAAGACGAATTCATGGGGCCAGTTTCTCACGCCGCTCAACGTGGCTCGGTACCGGAAATGGCAGAAGCTTTCGCCGCAATTCTTGATAGAACGCCAAGAGTGAAAGCCAGCGCCTCCAGCGATAATAAGTTCTGGCAGGCAAAATGACGGCTGGAATGAGCCTAACGCAAGAGAACAGATGTTGCCAGATCGACGCGTCGCTATGGAACACCCGCATGATTCTTAATTCCGTTGACACCGTCTCCCAAGGGAACCCACTGTCCACTGCGAGACGCAAACAGTCTGCTTCGACCTCAACGCATTCCAAAACGATCCTCGCGATCTCAAAGGGTACTCCGTTTTGCTTTAATTGTTCTTGGAGCGATTGCGCCAAGGCCGCGAGAACCTTCTGTTTACGGCGGATAGCTTGCGCGTCACCATTTATAAATTGAAATAAATTCTTATCGTGCAAGCGATAGAAGGTGAATGACTCCTGCAAAATCATCACGTCAGCAAACAGCCCGGCAAGCGTAAACAGATACTCGTCGGCTTCGAACTTTAGCGCCTCCGGAACGCATCCAATGCGGCGAAGAGTTTCTCTCCGGTAGGCCATACGGCTGGTGCCCAAGAAGCCTCTGCTAATACGGAACCTCTTGGCTTCCTCGATTGAAGTGATCCGAAAACGGTAAACTTCGCGCAGCACTTCCGTGCGTTGCCGTCCGTCTGGGTACACTTCGGTGACGCCATGCCCAACCAGGCCGATGGCGGCGTCTGCGGCGAACGCCTTGGCAACGGCCGTCAGCTTGCCAGGTGCCCACCAATCGTCCCCGTCTAGGAAAGCCACGATTTCGCCGCGCGCTTCCGGAATACCGGCATTGAACGCGGAAGCCTGTCCTCCATTGATCTTACGTAGCAGCCGCACCCGGGGCGCAAATTTCCGGACAACTTCGGGAGTATTGTCCGTCGAGCCGTCATCCACTACAAGAATCTCGGTTTCGGACGCCGGGAAATCCTGCCTAAGAACGCTGTTAATTGCTTCTTCGATGAAAAGCTCGTGATTGTAGGTGTCAATCAGAATTGTGACGAACGGCTTTGACATGATAGGTCTCGTCTGACTCCAAGCTGCTGATTCATAAGTGCTACGCTACGGCTAGCGTCCCTGGTTCCGAGATTCCGATGGCCCGCCGTTTAGAAGAATCGCCTATAAGCCTTCAAGGCATGAATAGAACGCCGAGGCCGGCCGTGTCCATGGATTCGCCGGTAACCGCAACAGGCAGAGATCCTTGATTCAGGTCCTCGATAATTTCACGATGCCGATAGCGATGCTTGATTTCGCCCCAGAACTTTTCGACCTGGCATTCCGATTCTCGCTTGTATGTTGCGATGTCGTGAAAAGCTACGATTCCACCGCTCCGCACAAGCGGGGCGTACATTTGAAAATCGCGCCGCACCCCGCAGTAGGTGTGATCCCCGTCGAGGAATACAAAGTCGAGTTGCGCGCCATCGAGAATTCGCAGCACACGTTCCTTTGTTTCCGGGGAATGCGAATCTGCCCGAATAAGGTGTAGCTGCTGGCCTCCCGTCGGAAACCTTCGAAAAAGTAGACCTTTGCGCCGGGGATAGCCCCCGCCAAATGGTCCTGAAGGCAGGTCCACACTGATGATCTTGGCGTCTGGCGGCGAAAGGGTGCAGAGTAGGAAGAGTGTGCCTCCGTAGTTTGTCCCGACCTCCAAACTGCGCTTGGGTGCGGACGCCTGCAGGATTTTTGCCAGTTGGAGGATTTCAGACCGCGCTTGCGCTATCAGAATTGGGCGATCCACACAATAATCGATTGCACCTTCGAGAGTATCAGGTCGGCCGCCAAAAACTAGTTCGCTGTAACATTTGATATACCTGAGTCCCTTGAGCAGAAGTTTCGCCATATCACCATCGCCTACTGAACCATCTCGAAACCTGTGACCAGGGCTTCCAGCATTTCTCGTGACTTAGTTAATTCGGTCGGGTCGGACATCATCGTCTGTTAGTCGAAGCAGGAAATTGAGCTGTTCCTCCGGCGAACTGCTGGCACTCCTGAACAGCGCTCTCTTTTCTCGGAGCAATTGCGCAAGAAGGCCAGTCATGTGAAACAGTACCCCAATGCGGTCCGCCGCGAACTTCCATCTCAGTCGGCTGATATCATTTGCCAGCCCCGCCGTCGAGACCAGCCAGGTGCGAAATGCATATCGCGCGGGAAGCAGTTTTGTCGCGAGCAGCAGTCGCCCTTTCAGTACCCCACGAAAACTGAAGCGCGCTCCTTCCACCGATCGCACCGAACTGCCTACACGATGCCAGCAAATCGCACTTGGTACATACAACGTCTTCCGCCGGTGCAGCCACGCTCGCCAGCAAATCTCGGCGTCTTCGTACCCGAGCGGTAGCCGCTCGTCAAATCCGCCCAGCTCCTCAAAAACCGTCCTGCGCACCATCATGCAAGCGGCCGAAGCCATGAATACCGGCGACTTGTCAGTCTTTTCCTGCGGATAAAAGTACAACCCAGGCACTAATTCGGTAGAAGAATCTCGCCGAGGCGGGACATTCGTCAGGCGCGTCGCCAGATGTCCACGAACAGTTCCATCCCAGTTGAACTGCATCCCGTCGGTAGCAAAAATCTCCTCGTCCTTCTCCAGCGGCTCGACCAACGCAGCCACGAACCCTGGGTCGAATCGCATGTCATTGTTCACGAAAAGCAGCAGATCCCCACTGGCAATCGCGGCACCTCGGTTCAGGGCCGGCGCGAGGCCAAGATTTTTTCCAAGAAGAAGCCAGCGGGCCCCTAGACTTCCCGCCACCTCAGCGGAGTCATCCGACGACCGATTATCAACAATGATGATTTCTAGAGACCTAAACGATTGCGACGCAAGACTCGGCAAGCAAAGGCGAAGGTGCTCTGCCCCATTCCAATTGGCAATGATCACGGACACTCTGGGCTTCCCAGCCATGACTCCCTGCGTTGGAGCAGCTGCAATTCTAACTCTTTAATACCTCTAGGCGATAGAAAGCCGTTCGTAAGATGTTTTTCGTTACCGTCAGACTGAGGTTGAACAGCATAAATACTAAGCGCGGAGTCTTCTCCAGCCGCTGCATGGGAAAAGCGGTGAGCAGCAAAATATTTAGGACAATATCGACGCCCCTTGCAAGGCCTTCGGGAGCCGTTCTTGTGGTGCCATTGGTTCGCTGCTCTTTGTGCGGCCGTTCCTGCATCATTTGGTCCTATACGTTTGCGTCCAACATCCAATCTGCAAACTAAGTACTGGGCTCGACATACGTTACAGTATTGTTACGAGGAACACACTATGGGAAACGAGCCTCTCCAGCCCATCGCTTCACAGGAGCTAATCGAGCGAGGGATACGACTTGTCAGCATTTTGATGCCATGCGCCATGAGGCAGACGAAAGCATTTTTCGAGAAGAAACCCAACCAAACTTACGCCAGGTGGTTCACTACACGACAGCCTACGCTGCTCTCAAGGTCATCAACAACGAACGCTTCTAGATGCGAAAACACCAACTGCATGGGGGATTGATTCGGTGCTAAACGTCCGACTTGTCCGAGTCGTGATGTGGACCGCCACGATTGCGGCGGGGCTTCTGCAGGCGTTGGCGGTCCGTTTCTCTATCAGCGGGGATGGGAACTCATATCTAGATGTTGCCAGCGCTTACCTTCGCGGTGACTTCGCAAACGCCATTAACGCGTACTGGAGCCCTTTCTATTCTTGGCTGATTGCCCTTGTCCTCTGGGTCTTCAAGCCTGGTGGATATTGGGAGACTACCATCCTGCATCTGTTGAGCTTCGCCGGACTCCTCGTGGCGTTGCGTGCGTTTGAATTTTTTTTCAGCACCTTCCTAGCGGCCAAGGAACACTTCGCGCAGCCAGAAAGTAAGAGCTTCCAACTGCCTGTCTCCGCCTGGTGGATTCTAGGCTACGGGCTATTCCTCAACGCCACTCTAGAAGTACTCAGCCTGTACCCGACATCACCCGACGCTTGGATTTGCGCCGTGACCTTTCTCTCCGCTGGGCTGATCCTTAAAATTTCGATAAGGGGAGGGGGGCTTTCCTATTTCGCCGCCCTGGGTCTCGTCCTAGGTTTGGGTTACTTGACAAAGACCTTCTATTTCCCCCTGGCTTTTGTCTTCATTGGGACAGCTTGGTTAGCGAGCCGCGGACTGCGCAATAATCTTACCGGGGCGGTTATCGCGCTAGTTGCTTTCACGCTTGTGGCTGGCCCTTTTGTCTTTGCATTGTCACGCGCAAAACACAGATTCACCTATGGGGACGTCGGAAAGATCGCCTATGCGTACTTCATGGACTGGATCCAACAGCCCATATTCTGGGAGGGCGGCGATGGATCGGGCACTCCAAAGCATCCCGCACGTATCATTCTGTCTTCGCCGAGAGTTTACGAGTTTGCGGAACCCATCGGAGGTTCGTATCCCATGTGGTACGACCCATCATATTGGGCGGATGGCATTGAACCTCACTTTCATTTGGTAAACGAGTTGAAAATCCTCCGTCAATCTGCCGGCACCTTTTTTCTCATTTTGCTCACCCAGTTGGAATATGCCGTCGGACTAGCGGCGCTCGTGTTCTGCAATCTGCGAGCGCGAGAGTGGATCACGGTGACATGCCGTCAGTGGTTCCTCTGGTTCCCCCCAGCCGCAGCGTGCCTCGGATTTGCAAGCGTGCTCGTTGAAGGAAGATATGTCGCCTCGTTCCTTGTCATTCTGTGGGTCGCGGCATTCGCGAGTAGCCTGGGTTCCGCCTCCGTTGCATCCAGACGCGTCGCTGTGGCCGTTGTTCTCGCCGCCGCGCTCGTGACCGGCATGAAAACGCTCAAATCCGCGGTCTCTGATGCGCTCGCCATTCCCAAACAGGTCAATGAAGATTGGGAGGCAGCGCAAAAATTGAAAGAATTCGGCATAAGTCCGGGCGATCGAGTCGCCCTGATCGGCGTAATCGCAGAACAACATTGGATGCGTCTCGCCAAGGTCAAAGCCGTGGCCGAGCTGAGGTATCGCGACGAGCAACAATTCTGGACGGGGGATGCCAGGCTGCAAGACAGCGTCCTCACCGCATTTGCGGCCACCGGATCGAGAATCGTCGTCGCCACACATGCGCCATTGACTGCGGTCAAAGAAGGGTGGATCCGGCTCGGAAATACGAATTACTACGCGCGCTCATTGTTTGCAAAGCCGTAACCCATGCGCTCGCCGCGCGAAACGCCTTCACCTCCCTGACCGGGCGGAGATTCCCTCCTAAATTCCTTATATGGGCTTGATTAGCTCGGTGCGATGGCCCCGGAATCAGCCGATGTTTTGAATCGCGTGAACAATTGCCAATACCGCTTCGAACAGAATGTCCCTCGCGGGTGAGGTCAGACGGCGGAGCCGGCCGCAGCGCGGGGCGGGGGGACGGCTGCGGCGGCTTTCTGCTGGAAGTAGGCGGCGACGCGGTCGATGATTTCGGTGAGCGGCGTGAGGGGGCGGAACCCAGTGAGGGCTTGCAGTTTGTCTACGCAGGGGACGCGGCGCATCATGTCTTCGAAACCGGGCTCGTACGCTCGGTCGTAGGGGACGAATTCGATCGGAGAGCTGCTCGCGGTGCGCTGCTTTACAAGCCGGGCGAGCGATTCGATGGTAATTTCTTCAGTATTGCCGACGTTGATCACTTCACCGACGGCGGCCTGCGTATCGATCAGACGGACGAGAGCCTCGACCGTGTCGCGGACGTCGCAGAAGCAGCGGGACTGTTTGCCGTCGCCGTAGACGCTAATCGCGGTGTGATCGAGCGCAGCCTTCACGAAATTCGGTAGAACCATGCCGTAGCGGCCGGTCTGGCGCGGACCCACGGTATTGAAAAGCCTCACGACGATCACGGGGAGCTTCTTTTCTTTCCAATACGAGAGGGCGAGAAATTCGTCGAGGGCTTTCGAGGCGGCATAGCTCCAGCGCCCTTTGGTGGTCGGGCCGAGGACGAGGTCGGCGTCTTCGTGGAAGGGCACGTTGGTGTTCTTGCCGTAGACTTCGGAAGTGGAGGCGGTGAGAACGAGTTTGCGCTTTTTGCACGCGGCTTCGAGAATCATTTGGGTGCCGTTGACGTTGGTCTCGATGGTGCGCACAGGACTCTCGACGATGAGCTTGACGCCGACCGCGGCGGCGAGGTGGATGACGGCATCGGCATCGTCCACCAGCTCGGCGACCAATTGGCGGTTTTCGATGTTGTCCAGGTGATACTCCATCCGATCGGAGGCTTTGAGATGGCGAATGTTGTCCATGCTGCCGGTGGAGAGATTGTCGAGAAGAACGACACGATCGCCGCGATCGAGGAGGCGCTCCGCCAGATGAGATCCGATGAAACCCGCGCCGCCGGTGATTAGAAAACGCAAGAAGCCTCCTAGAATGAAACGTGTTCCTACAGCGTTTGAGCGGACCGGTCGAAAGACCGGCCGCTACAGAATTTTCGTCGCGCCAGCCCACCGTGGCGGGTCAGCCCGAAGGACGGAGGATCCGTCATAGTTCCTGTACGTCGTCCTCGTCGTGAGGATCGTGACGCTCGCGGGCTGAGGCCTTGTAAACAGGGCTCGCTTCCTCTTTCGAGTGCGCAGGGTCGGCGGCTTCCTGAGCCCCATAGCCGTACGAATACGGATAGTAGCGATACGAGTAGTAGTAGTCCGGAGCGCTGGAATCCACGGCATTCAATACGACACCAAGGAGGCGGCACTTCACACTAATGAGGAGATCGCGAGTGCGGGTGAAGGCTTCCTTCGGAGTTTCCCCGCTGCGCACCACCAGGAGGACACCATCGGCCTGCACGGACAAGATGACGGCATCGGTCGCGGCCATGACCGGCGGCGAATCGATGACCACGAATTTGAACTTGGTGCGAAGCTCGGCAATGGCATCGGCGAGCTTGTGGGAAGAGAGCAAGTCCGCGGGATTCGGGGGGAGAGGTCCGGTGGGAATGGCGGAAAGATTGGGAACCGCGGGATGCTGGACGGTGACGAGATCGAGACTGGAGACGCCGGCAAGATAGGAGCTGAGACCCGCATACTTCCCGCTGCCAAGATTGAGAAGGCGGCCGATGCCGGGCTTGCGGAGGTCGCCATCGATGAGCAGGGTACGATCACCGAGTTGAGCCAAGGTGACGGCGAGGTTTGCCGCGGCAGTCGTTTTGCCTTCGCGTGGCAAAGCGCTGGTGACGAGGATGACTTGAGGCGGATGTTCGGCCTGCGAGAGTAGAAGAGCAGTGCGCAAGGCCCGGAAAGCCTCGGACATCTGGGACTTGGGCAAATGCTGCGCGACCAAATCCACGTGCTTGTCGTGACCATTGCCGGTAACCCCGCTGAGGAATCTACTGCGCGGCCCGTCGCCATTGGAATCGGAGAAGAAGGGAACGACAGCGAGCGAAGGTAACCGGGCGAGCGTCTCGATGTCGTCCGGGGTTTTGACGGTGTTGTCCATGTACTCGCGCAGCAGCGCCAAACCGACACCTCCCACCAGGCCCACGAGGAAGGCCAAGGCAACGTTGCGGGCCTTCGCTGGGCGCGAGGGATAGGCGGGAATCATGGCGGGATCGACAACGCGAATGTTAGAGGACTGCAAGGCTGCAGAAATTCCCGCTTCCTTGAGCTTGGTGAGCAACCCATCGTAGAGAGCTTTGTTAGCTTCAGCGTCACGCTTGAGGATGTTGTACTGCACCATGCGCTCTGACATCAGATTGGCTTCGACCTTCTGCTGATCGAGGGTGCGCATCAGCAAAGCCTCGCGCTGCTGGGCTTCGTGGAAATCGCTCTCCAGACGAGCGACGACGCCTTGCTTTTCCCTTTCGATACTCTTTTCCAGTTCCTTAAGTTGGGCCTGGAGCCTGATCACCTTCGGGAAGTTGGGGCCGTACTGATTCACGGCGTCAGAGTATTGGGCGGCAAGGTCCGTGCGCTTGCGAATGAGTTCCGCGACACCCGGACTCTCGCGGATTTGCGGCACGACGTCGGCGTCACCCGCCCTGGCGAATTCGAAGGTCGCCTCTTTCTTCATGCGCTCGCTTTGTGAATCGATCAGCTGGCGGCTGACCTCGGCGAGACGCTGGGTGGTGATGTTTTGCTTGTCGTCCAGCTCCCAGATCTGATTTTTCCTCTCGTAATCCAGGCGGGCGTCTTCGGAATTCTTCATCCGGACGCGGAGCTCATCGAGCTGATCGGTGAGCCAGGACGTGGCCGCGGTGGTGGCGTCGAAGTGGCTGCGGCGATTCTGGTCGATGTAGTTCTTGATGTGGGCGTTGACGATCTGAGCGGCGAGCTCCGGGCTGGTGGCCTCAAAGCTAACGTCCATCAGGCGGCTGTTGGGGACGCGCTTGACGCTGAGGCTGCCAAGAAATGCACCCAACTCAGGGGGCCGTTTTTGGTTGGCGAGGCTACCGGTGGCGATGGCTTCCGAAGAAGCGTCGGCGCCGAGAGCAGTGTTGCGGATGGTCTGAAGAGCGAGCGTTTCGCTGGTGAGGATCTTGGACTGGGTCTCCATGTAGTTCTCGGTATCCATCATGTAGTCGTAAGAGTCGGTACCCTGGAAAGGCAGGATGTTGGCGTTCTCGCGGCCGAGCTCGATCCGCGTGGTGGCCACATAGACGGGTTGCATACGGAAGGTGGCAATGGAGACGATGGTGACCACGGCAAGCATGAAAGAGAGAACCAGCCACTGATGCTTGCGAAGAATCAGCAGGTAATCATAGAGATGTGGCTCGCGCGGCGACAGGTCCCAAGAGGGGCGCGGGGGCAGGATATCCACCGACCCATTCGAGGGGTTGTCGCGAGGCACAACTTTGTAATCGTCAGCCATAAGCTAATAGACAAGCCTGTAAAGCAGAACGCCCGTACCGATAGCCAAGGAAAACTCGCCGACCCGTACCAGGGTTTGTTTGGCGCCGCTGGTGGGAACATACAAGATGTCGGACGGGCGTAGCTGCAAATCTTCGGTTTGGAACTTCATAACTTTTTTGAGGTCCACTTCGACTTCGTGCTGCTGGCCTGTGCTGTCTTTGCGAACAATCACGGCATGATCGCCCTTGGCCGTGCGGTTCAAGCCCCCGGCGAGTGCAAGGATTTTGAGGGTGGTGAGCTGCGCACGATCGTTGGTAACGGCGTAACCTCCGGGCCGGCCGACCGCACCGAGGACATACACAATTCCGGCATGGGGAACGGTGACGACATCGCCAGGCAGTAGCACAATGTTGTTCGTCATGTCTCCAGTTTCGAGAATTTGATTCAGGTTGATGGTGATGGTGTTGCTTAGAGCAGGCGGCGCAATTTGGGGTGGATCGGCGCCGGGATCCGCGGATGGGGAAACCGGGGGTTTTGGCGCGGTCGGCTCAATGGCCGCGGCCGCGGAACCCACCGGCGTTGCCGGCGAGCCAGAAGGGCTCGAGGCGGATGGCGTCACCGGATTCGCGGGGGGAGTCGGGTCTGGTCGAGGAACTGGAGCGGCGTCCTCCGGGCCGATCGCGGGTGGCTCGGAAGAATCAGCCAACGCGTCGTGCTCCGGGCGGGTGATGATGACGCTGTCTCCCGCGTCGGCGCCTATGCCGCCTGCTTCCGCCAAAACCTCGATCAGCGTCACCTGGCGCTCGGGCGAGTACACCATGGGATGACCGACGGCGCCGACCACCGTGATCGGTCTGCTTTTCTTTTCCCGCACCACCACACTTACTTCGGCGTGCGTGACCAGTCCGTTGGCCTCCAACACTTCTTCGATCTTTCGCTCCGCTTGAATTTCAGTCAGGCCAGCAACGTGCAGCCGCACCGGTATTAGCGGTATGCCGATCGTGCCGGTTTGGCTGACGCGCAGTTCGCGACTTATCTCCGGGACATCGAACACCTGAACCGAAACCAGATCGCCGCTGCCGATCACGTACTCGGTGGGCGCAGGAACGTGCGAGGCGGCAGCGAGCGCACGAATGCGCTCGTTGGTCTGCTGCGAGGTCTCGACCGTCTGCGCGCTGCTGGAAGGCGCCAGAACCAGTGTGTAAAACAGTACGTGGGCGGACAGACAGAGAACTGCCGCACCCAGTCTGGCTGGCTGCATAGGAATAATGGATGACCCCCAGTGTCGATTATACAGTTAGAACGCAGATGTCGCAGATGTCAATGGTGATTTCGTGTGTGTAAATGGGGGCGGTGATTGCCCCGAGGGGATGGTCGGATTTCGCCGGTGGCCAAGTGAGCCATGAGGAAGAAGAGAAGGGCGTTGGCGGGGATATGAAGATTAAAATCCACTAAGCTGTGCACTAAGAAGCCAACACACGCCACCAGTCCGGAGAGATGTAGAGCAGCGGCAAACGGCTTGTCAAGCTGCAGCAATTGGCGGAGGGAAAGGTAAAACAGCACGCCAAGAAACCAAGCGCAGCAGGCGGCGCCGGCGACTCCGGTCTCGGCCATGGCTTCGAGGTAGTCGTTGTGAGAGTGATTGACGATCTTTCCGTCGTAGAGGGTCTCGTAGGCGGGAAATACGGTCTGAATGGTCCCCAAGCCTGTGCCGGTCCACGGGTGGTCCAGAAAGATCCGCCAGGTGTCCTGGCGCATGGAGGCGCGCTTGCCGGTGGTGACCTCGAGAGACTGCAAGGATGAAAAACGGTCGAGAATCTGGCGGACGCCTAGCCAGGAGACCAGCAGAAATGCCAAAAGCAGGATCAGGCCCCCTGCCAGGACGTGTTTCCCGCCGGTGCGGCGTAGGATCATCATCAGAACGAGAACGCCCAATTGCACCCCAAAGCTGACCACGCCTCCGCGGGAAGCGGACAGAAAAAGCGCGCCGATGGGTAACAGTCCGAAGATGCCGACGACGAACCAGCGCTCTTTCCTCACCTTGCCGAGCACCAGCGGCACGAGCGAGACGGGAATGACCAGCTCGGCAAACGCCGCGAAGTGATTCCGGTTGACGTAGGGGCCGAAAGGGATCCCGCCGTAGCGCATCTCGCGAAACCAGTAGAGTTTGCCGTTGAAGGTGAGCTGCTGAAGGATGCCGAAGATGGTCACCAGAAAGCCAAACCCCATGATGAACCACACGAAGGTGCGCCAATCGTCAGAGGTGCGGAAGACCTGGGCAGCGAGGAAAAGAATCAGGCAGTCGGCGACCAGGAGGTTGAGTTCCATCCGCGTGCTGTAGGTGGAAGCGGTGGCGCGAAAGAGTAGCTGAGCGAGAGCGATGAAAGCGAGCAGCACCAACGGGGGAAGAAGGGGCGTGAGGACGATCTCCTGGTCTTCGTCTTTGTTGAAAAAGAAGCGTACGGCCCAGAAGAGGAACACGAGTCCGGCGCAGGTTTCCAGGACAGCCCGTGACCAGTCTTCGACGGCGCCGTGGGCGGCGACGCCAAAAACCACCAGCGCACAGATGGCGATCCGCAGGAACTTCATGGTTTCGTGCCCGCCGGGAATTCGGGGACAAGGGCGACGTCATCGACCCAAGCGGTGCCGTGAATGCGGCTGCCGTAAATGTCGCTGGGGTCGCGCGCAACGCAGACGCGGACCGTGTGCACGCCGGCCGTGGCGGTCCACGGCAGTTCCACTTTTGTCCAGGGCTGGGTGCCGTGCGCTTCAGGGGTTTCGACGGAGAAGCCCCGGGTCCCTTCGAACCAATCCAAGCGAAACCGGATGCCCTGGTCGGTGGAAAGCGCCTGCGTGCGTACCCAGGCGGAAAAACGATAGCTGGTGGCGGGCTCGACGATGGCGACATGACAGACATCGGCGAAGTTGACGTTGTACTTGCCGTCGAAACCCAACTGCAGGGACCGACGGCCGGAGTGCTTTTCTTTCGAGTCGATCGCGACCTGCACACCCGTGGAGGGAGATGTAAACGTCCAAGCAAATCCCCCGCCGCGGACGCCAGACTCGAAGCCGCCGTCCCACAAAACCGAGCCCGGGGCATCGCCTGTGGGAGGCGTGCCGGAAAGAGCGGCGGCTTCTCCCCAGACGCGCTGGGCGTCGGCATAACGGCGCGCGAAAACGAGCATGTCGGTGAACGGGATCGCGTCGTTCAAGGACAAGCGCGGATGCAGCGACACCAGGCGGGACCAAACCACCAGGGCGGGGGCGATCTCCGCGTCGGCGTCCAGCTCCCGGATGGCGTCGAGATACACCCCGCTGTCGGCCGGCAACACGTTGTCCAGAATCGCTTGAATGTCCGGATCGACACGCCAACAGCGCGAGAAGGCTTCGGCGGCGCGCTTGGGATCGGCGGTGACGGCGTGGCGTATTTCCGCAAATGCCATGGGAAGCTCGCCTTGCCGCAGCAGAAAATTCCCATAGCGCCAGGAAACTTCGGCGGAAAGCGGATAGACGCGCTTGGCTTGAAGAAATGCGTTGCGAGCCGCCGGGAGATTGTCCTCCAACTCATACGCGTTGGCGAGATCAAGCCAGGTGCCAGCCGAGCGTGGATCGAGAGAAAGAGAGGTGAGGTAAAACCTGATTGCGCGCGGGTCGTCAGGCTCGTCCAGATTGTATTGCCAGTAGCGGCCGAGAAGGAACCAGTTGAGAGGGTTGCCCGGCTCGAGCCGCGTGGCTCGTTCGTATCCGCGGCGTGTCGCGAGATTGGAATAGTACACGGCAACGGCGTTGCGGACGCTGAAGTAACCAAGCTCGACAGCAAGAGCTACCGCAACAAGGATCAGAGCCAGGCGTTTAGCGGAGCTGCCAAGCCGGAGAATCATTGCAACCGTACTCTGCCTAGATCACCGCCGAGAAGCAATATGAATCCGTTCCCATGTCGTGCTGAATCTGAACCCGTGCGACCGGTAGCCCAATCAAAGAAACCGCTGTCGAGTAGTCGATCGATTCACCACAGTCGAATTGACGAGTCAGCTAGCCAGTCCATCGCACAGGATTTGCGATTAGCTCTTCACAGAAGCGCAGAATGGTGGGAGTATTCACCCAGTACGGGGTACCCTCTTGCATTCGGTTTGAAGTGATGAGGCACTTTTCAATGGGATTTTGCGCGACGCGCCCCTAACTCAATTGGATAGATCATCTGCCTTCTAAGTCTTCCTGCACGAAGAATCAACGAGTTACACGGAACGCGACGAATTGCGACCAAATGCTACCAAGTGCAACGCGGACTTGGGGTTAGGCGCGGATCGCAGCAACCGGTAGCACTCGGTAGGGTTCGGTGGTGGGCACAAAACTGGGCACAGCTCGCACCGCAGCGAATCTGATGTACGATCTGGGTTGGTCCGACTATCCATTCCTGCGAAATGCGCGGCGAATACAGGTTGCAGAGCAATCCGGCGTGTCTGTGTTGAAGGCGTCCAGCGCTCCGCGGGACGAGGCAAGGCGGCTGAATGTTCGTCTGATTTGGCGCGGGATCGCGATTTTCGCTGGCGCGCTCCTCATGACCTGGCCTGCGCTCTATAACGGCTATCCGCTGCTATATCCCGACTCGATGTCGTACCTCGAAGATGGCGGCCTCGTCGCGCGGGCAGTCTTCCTGCACAAATTCTCGTCCGACTACGGCGGGCGGTCGTTCATCTACTGTCTAGGCATCCTGCCGCTGCACCGGAACGTTTCTCCTTGGCCCATTGTTGCACTCAACGCCCTCCTCACGGCGTTCATCCTCTGGCTTGTCGTGCGATCCATCCTGCCGCGTAGAACGGTAACGAGGTATTTCGCGCTCGTCGTGCCGCTCAGTTTTCTGACTGGTTTGGGTTGGTTCGTCAGCCTGATCATGCCCGACGTCTACGGACCCGTGTTGTATCTTTCCATCTATCTGCTTGTGTTTGCGCCAGAGACTCTCTCCCACGTCGAGCGTATCGCCGTAGTGCTGATGGCTTGGTGGTCCGTGGCATCCCATGTGACGCATCTGATGCTGGCTGTCGGGCTATGCTTCGTCTTAGGGGTGCCGCTAGTTTTTCGGCGCCGGCTGGCGCGCCCACGTTTGCGTGCCGTCGGCGTGGTGGCGATGATCGTTGTCGTTGCAGCCGCAGCGCATATGGCCCTCCATTTGTACCTTTATGGCCAGCCGTCGCTGAACGGCAAGCGAGCTCCCTTTCTGATGGCACGCGTGCTGGTCGATGGCCCTGGGCGTTGGTATCTGCAACAACATTGCGGGGAAACCAAGCTCGTCATCTGCGATTACTTCAGTGAGATCCGCAACGACGACGACTTCCTCTGGAAACTTGACGGGGTCTGGCAGACGGCCTCGCCAGCCACAAAAGAAGAGCTGCGCCGGGAGGAGATGCCTCTTGTTCTAGCCACTCTGCGCGCGTATCCCCGCGAGGAACTTTCCATCTCGGCGGCGCACTTCTGGGAACAACTGCTGACCTTCGGCCTTTGGGACTACGGCCCGAACGCGTGGGTCGAACAGATGTTTGACAAGGTGCTGCCTGGCGCGCGATCACGCTATCTGCAGACGCGCCAGGCAAGGCGAGCCCTACCGGACGAATTTTCGTCTTCGGCGCAGGAATGGATGGTCATCGCCTCGCTCGTCCTCATCGGCGTATTCGCGCCGTTTGTGTTGCGCCGCCGACCTGTGCGCCTCATCGAGCTCAGTGTAGTGGTCATTTTTGTGATCATCGTGAACGCGTTTGTCACGGGCGTTTTTGCGAATGTTGAAGACCGCTACCAGAGCCGCGTGATCTGGCTGCTGCCCTTGCTGGCGATCCTGTTCGCGCTCGAATGGCTAGATAACCGTCGTTCGATACAGCCTCAGAGGTCGCCGCGAGTCCCGTTCGTGAGAGGATTCAGACACAAGATTTGGTCGTAGTCGCCAGATACTGCTCCTTGAAAACATGCTTTCGGAACAGTTTTTGCCGCTCGCGGGTCTTCGCAGAATCAACAACTTGCAGGCCTACCGATGAGAGGGTCTTCGAAGTTCATTAAATCAACGATTTGTGTCGCGAAAATGTAGCAATAACGTCATCCTACGGAGAAAGGGAAGAACTCCATTGAGCACGGGGGCGCGATTGACGTACGCCGGGAGGCTCCTAGGCCAGGGGAATCGGCCACCCGGTTGAAAGTGGGTCCCCTTTTCGAGAATGCTCTCCATTTTTTCCTGGCGAAACTTTCTCGATCCTGACGACGATCGACGGCCGGATCGAATTCGAGGCGATCATTAGCCCAGGGCGCTCGACGCGTGCAACGTAGTCGTTGAGATTTTGTCCTTTGGATGCCGTCTCCGCCAATCCGCTCGCGCGTCTCGCAGTTGAACTGCGAAGACGAGACCTTGCTGAAGGCTGCCGGGCGACGACAACCGCGGTGCCGAAGAGCGAACCGTAGGAGTGCACTTATATCGAGCCTCCCCTTCCCTGTTTTCGTAAGTGTTCAATGCTCAGCGAGAAGCGGGTTGGGTAACTCCGTGCGCATGGCTAAGGTCTGTCATTCTTGGCGGACGAGCTCTGCGCGCCGCTATCCGGTTCCGGGTTTGTCGGCTTCATTGCCACTACTTCATAGTCCCGCGATTTCTTATCTCCGTCCGGGCACTTGACGGCCATGTGGTCGTTCTTGATTTTAAACACAACTTCCTTCCCGACCGGCAAAACCGCCGGATGCTTCTTATCCGTGGGCTGGATTTCGTACTCCATGTCGTCGGTGCGCAGCAAATAGCGCGGGCAGAGCTTCTCATCGGAGCTCAGATGCGTAATACCGACGGACGCCCAGATGCTACCCAAGCCGGTCACGCCTTTCTGCTTGGCACCGCATGGGACGGCGTCCATTTTTTCGAGCATGGCCCGATCGGGCTCTTTCTTCTTTTTGTCCTTGTCAGCCCTGGCGGGAACCGCGGCGGCCACGAAGACAGCGAGAACGAAAAAACTCTTGAATCTCATACAACCTCCTGAGCGTGTATCCGGGCACAACTGAACCTGCAACCGAGTCCATGTCCGGAACCGAACGACTGCGCGATCACAAAGAATTCCCAACACTCGCAGGATTGGAAGGCCGGTTCGCGGCCTTCCAACCTGGAGTGCTCTTGAGTGTTACTGATTCGGCTTGGGCTTGGCCACCGGAGGCGTGACGGATTGGCCATTGGTTGTGCTGAATTGCTTGGATGCTTTGACGAAGCCATCAGGGTTGGACATCAAGTTCTCGCGAACGTCGGGATTCGAATTCAGGTATTCCTTGAGTTCGGGATGGCCGTCCATGAAGTTCTGGTCCTTAACCAAAGAAGGATTTCTGGAGAGCTGCTCCGCGATGTCGGCGTGGCCACCGAGGAACTCTCCAAAGTGGCGGTGAGTGATGTCGTGATTGAAGTCGGTGTGGCGGCCGTCACGGTCGCGGTCCATGGCATCTTCGCGGCGATCGTTGCGAGCTTCCTCCTGCATGAAGCCGTTCGGATCCTGTTTGATTGCCTGGCGAACCTCTGGGTGGTCCTGCAGATAGGTTTGCAGAGCCGGATGGTTCTTTACGAACTCCCGATTATCCACGAGAGAAGGATCTTTCCGGACCTGCTCGGAAACTTCCCGATGGCTATCGAGGAAGCGATCGAAATTTGCCAGTTCCGCGCGGTTGGCGTCGCGGTCGCGATCGTCTCCACGCCGGTCGAAGCGGTTTTCCTCCTGCATGAAGGCGTTCGGGTTTTGTCGCAATTGCTCACGAACCGCCGGATGGTCCTGCAGATAGGTTTGCAGCGCCGGGTGGTTGGTCACGAATTCGCGGTCATCGACAAGCGAGGGGTTCTTGCGAACTTGTTCGGCGATTTCGCGATGGCTGTCGAGGAAGCGGTCGAGGCTCGCCAGTTCTTCGCGGTTGGCGTCGCGATCTTGAGCCGGCCTCGTGTCTTGGGCGGGAGCAGACTGTGCGGCGGCGGGCTTGCTCAGGTAGAAGCAGGCGGTTAGTGCTAGGAGCGCTAGCCCGGCGTTACGGTGTGGTCTTTTTCTCATACGGCTCTCCTCGGGTGAATGTGTCACCCACGCGGAGAGATGCAATGGCTGTGCCAAGCACCTTCAGAAAAACGGAAGTTGTGGCCGTTCAGCACGTTACGGAAGAAAGCGAAAAACCTTGATGCCTGACGCCGTGGAAATTCGACACCTACGGCAGAAAATCGCTATACCAGGAAGACCTTACAGGGAATCACTTACGGCAGATAAGCGAAGTTTCGTTGTTGCATTCGTAGCGCGCAGTTCAGCAATCGAGTACTCAGGCACACGATGCCGAGGGTTCGGCGTACCGAAGTTCTTCGTCGGGTCAGCCATGCCTTTGGCGGCGTGCCGCAATTTTGGAGACCGATCTCGCTGCATGTAGCACCTTTCGAATGTGGTTTTGAAAAAATTCCTCGCCCCGAAGTCTAAGTGGGCACTATGTACGTACTGTTACTGCTCACAATTTGACGAACGATCCAGCCAAGTCCCGCCAAATCCGAATATTACGAAGATGGCAGACCAGTTGCTGAGATCGTATGCATACTCGTCAGCGGAGGATGCCACTCCACATGCCCTCGTTCTCATTGGATATGTTCAAGAAGGATGTACATGGAAACGCCATTTGCCTTGACGCCATTGGAGACTTGGACGCTGCGCGCCTTCGTTTGAACCGATTGGCTTCGGTCATTCCTGGCGAATACTTTCCTTTCGATCAAAACAGTAACCAAATCGTTTTGAGCGTCGTTCGCTCAGATTCGGACAGAATAGGAGGTTGAAATGATGTCTGTCTGCGCAATGAAGTGCCCGCGCTGCGGTGGGACAGCACGTAAGCCAAAGCCACAGGACCAGTTCAAGTGCGATTGTGGTTGGAAATTGTGACCGGAAGATGACATGGTCATCTTCGTCCTAACATACGCCGTCCTAGCTCTGTTGGGTCAGTCGTCAGCGGGTTCTCTGAGCGCCCATATTTTCTGAACCACACGCAAGGGCTCGCGTTCAACCTATATCCTCAAGGTCGAGAGCAGCCCCTGCTCCCTGAGATGGAATCGCAGCACTACGATATCGTCAGAACGAAGGCACAAAAGGGTCAGTATGGCTTGAGGCCGCCTCGGACCTAAATACCGCCGAGTCCCGGATCGGAGAACTCGCTTCGTTTTGGCCGGGCAAATTGGATTAAGAGATCTCTCTAGGCCGCCCTTAATGTTGAACTGAAGAAACCCGCTCGCCTCTTCTCGGTACCCCTCAACACCCCCGGGATCGCCACCCCTCGGGCGGTCCCTTGTCCCGAACTGAACAAGAGCCAATTCCTACATCTTCCCGCCAACGACGCGATGTCAACATTACATTCCTTAGGACGACACGGAAACGGGCTTCCGACCGCGCAAACCTTTTGCATCGATGTTGAGTCTGATCCCTAGAGGGTGACTTTTCCACGGCAAAACACATCCTAATCGTCGATGACAGCGATACTGTTCGGAAGGTCACTCGTCTCTTCCTGGAGAGCCAAATGGGTTTGGAAGTTTGCGGCGAAGCTGTTGACGGTGTGGACGCTATCGACAAAGCAAAAGAACTGAAACCGGACCTAATTCTATTGGACTTGGCGATGCCTCGGTTGAATGGTGTGGAAGCAGCAATGGTGCTCAAAGCCATGATGCCTCGCGTGCCGATAGTCATATTCACGCTGTACAAAGAGTCGTTGGGTAGCACCCTTACTTCAGCGATCGGCATTGACGCGGTGCTTTCTAAACCTGACGGTGGGTGGAAGCTAGTTGAATGCGTTCGAAGTCTGCTGCAAGCTGCCTGAGCATTATTTCTGGGCAACCAGTTCGGCCTTAATCGCACGGGACGCACTAACCAATGCCACCTCGAACCGGAAATCGTTGACTACCTGTTCTTCCGCCTTTGTCAGTTGCCGGGGTGTTTTATATTCGACGGCAACGACGTACCAACCCGCTCCTTTAGGCACACCGCATTGGGCCGCGTGGCGAAGAGTGGCATGCGCATGCTGGCAAGAGTATTGACACCCTTTATCGGACCACCAGACTTCGTAATGGCGATTCAGGGATTCGTAACGATGCCGCAATCCGGCCATGATTTGGATCAACAGAAGGTCAGGGGGATTCGCGGTGTCAAGCATATCGATCTCGCTTACGGTCCACGTTATATCTGCAGACCTCTAGAATCAATCCCCTAGCGAGCTACTAGCATAGTAAAACGCAATTCCCTGTTTCTTCGCGATTCCATCTCGTCACAGGATTCTTCTTGGCTGAGCACGCCTAGAGTATCGTAGCGCACGATGCGACGAACTGAAGCCGATGCGTCCCTGTTGCACTCCCCGCCAACCAACAAGGCTGCGTTTGTTGAGCCAATGGAATGCCTTTCACTCGAATCTACCCGAAAGAGTCTTCCGGCGACTCGCGATGACGCGATTTACAAATGGCATTTCAAGGTAACCTTGGAGCAACAAAAGCCATCTATAGCGACAGAGAGACCAGACGTTAGGAGACCATCATGGTGATTGGAAACCGCTTGAGAGAACTGCGCGAGTCAAAGAATTTCTCACAGGGAGATATCGAGAAGCGGACAGGCTTGCTCCGGTGTTACATTTCCCGCGTTGAAAACGGACACACAGTTCCGGCTGTCGAGACGCTTGAAAAGATGGCTCGTGCGCTAGAAGTGCCGATGTACCGGCTCTTCCACGATGGCGAAGCGCCAGCTTCCGTGCGCAGCCTGAAACTTCCGAAGGGTGGCGAGGAGTGGGGAAGCAAAGGCAGCCCAGCCGATTATGTCTCCAAGTTGCGCAAGCTACTTGCCAAAATGGGGCCTGACGACCAAAAACTCATATTGCACATGGCGCAAAAAGTCGCTAAGCGCTAGTTCCGCGGTTTCCCGGTTTCCAAAATTTGGATAATTTGTTTCAAAACTGCCTCCGGTCTGAAGACCGCTCTTTTTCCGATAGTGGACGCGCATATTCCATTTGCGGTCGTCAACCGGTGAAACGCCCTGGACAATCTAATTCAGAGGGGAGTAGCGTTACGCCCTAGGACGTGAGGAGGCCGAAATGGAAATCAAAATGAGTGGTACGGTTGGCTCCGTTTTGAGACGCAAGGGAAGTGAAGTCTGGTTTGTCAATCCAGATCAATCCGTGTACGAGGCCGTCGAAAGAATGGCCGACAAAGGAGTGGGGGCCTTGCTGGTGCTGTCCGGTGGCAAGCTGGTGGGCATCATTTCGGAGCGAGACTACGCCCGGAAAGTGATCCTTAAGGGAAGAGCTTCCAAGACGACGCCGGTTAAGGAAATCATGACTAGCCCGGTAATCTTCGTGACCTCCGAGCATGCTGTTAGCGAGTGTATGGACATCATGACGAGAAACCGCATTCGTCATCTTCCCGTGGTGGAAAACGAGAAGGTGCTCGGGGTTGTCTCAATCGGTGACCTAGTGAAGTGGCTTGTCTCAGAGCAGGAAGTCACCATCGAGCACCTGCAAAACTACATCTCATCCAAATACCCCACCTGAATATCCGTGCTTCATGCCACGACGGAGCGCTGGATTCATCGAGCCGAAGGAATGTCTATCGGTATCGAGGCTACCCGAGGGATCGCAATGGGTTTGGGAGATCAAGCTTGATGGCTATCGAGCCCTGGCGGTCAAATCTGCTAGCAATGTCACCCTTTTCTCGCGCCGAAGGAAATCACTGAACAGTACGTCGATTATTCAGCATAGTTGCTTTTTTGTCGGCACGCCAATAGTGACGGCCTGGCCCGGCGACCGACTTTAGTCCCTAATAAGAAGGACAACGGAATAAAGAGCTTGCTTGCTCAAACTGGTTCCAAGCGGGACGCTGAACGAACGTTCTTGTTGGGGGCAAACAATGAGAGGAATCGTCAAGAAATTCGACGAGCGGGGATTTGGAATCATCGATAGCGCGGACGGCTCCAAGGTGCCTTTCATTCGGTGTGACGTTATCGCCCACTTCCCTCTCGAATCGGGACAAAAAGTCGTTTTCTCTGTCCGTAAAGTTAAAGACAAGGCGTTTGCCGAGAATGTCACCATCGCTAAATTTGACGGCTCGGCGGACAATCCTGCCACTCTTGGATGTTCCCCGTCGAATAGACCGCCTAAGTGACAAGCCTGAATCTACCTGTTCGCACAACTAAGGCCATTGACCTTCCTCTCGCGCGGGGCTGAACATCCTTCCAACTAGTTGACCCTCATTCACCCCACATCACGAGACCGCTACGAACGGCGGTCTCACGCCCAGCTAGGCGATTTGAACGCCTCCACCAAAGCCCTTCACTAGTGAACTCAATTGCCATTGCCACAGCCCAGTACAGCCCGCTGCGTCGCCAAGAGTCGTAGTCCGATTCGGGCGTACCCTAAATACCCGGGTTGACTCTCTGCAACGGCGAGACCAGCCTTATCTTGTCCTGGCCTACCTTCGGTAAGGGAGGCTTCCATGTCGAAAGTCCTGAAATGCAGCGATGTCAATCCTGGATGTAGCTACGAAATACGCGGTGACTCGGAGCATGACGTTTTGAGAAAAGCTGCCGAGCACGCCAAGACAGCCCACCAAATCGAAAACATTCCACCCGATGTTTTGTCGAAGGTGAAGAGCGCAATCCGCGATGAAGGGGAGGCGCGAGCGCAAAGAGCTGGCACGTCCAATTGACTGTTCCAGAGGGGCGGCTCTCTCGACCGAATCGCCCTTTTTCGACTACACGAGGTCGATGCCCGTCTGGCGAGGTGCCTGTAACACATTGAAACAAAAATACTTACGATTCCACAATTTTTATGGCCAGCCCGTTACCCTTATTCCTGAAAGAACCATTCCCGGAGGTCGCAGATTTGGCTACCGAGAGCCCCATCTGTCCAAACCATCGAAAACCGATGACGCCCGTGAAGACAAGTTCCGAGGAAGTCCACCACCAATGCACCAAGCCAGGCTGCACCATCTATTGGAACCCCGCTTGTGCCTTGTTTTACTTGGCCGAGCCGGGAAATTGGCCGTTGAAGGAGATGCCGAAAGGCACACCATCCGGTGCACATCAGGTCTTCCGAGCTTTTCCAACTCCGCTGTTAGATTAATGCTAGGGGCCACAAGCGGTGGAATTTTAGGGAGTGGTCGGATTCTATGCGTGATAGCAGGAGCTGCTGCTACTGCTTGACCTGGACCGCTCATCGTCAACGAATTTCCTGAACGCCGATTCTGCGGCCATAGGGTCGGCGTATTCGCCGTTTTCACACCGCTTCTTCATTTCTTCAAGGATTCGGTTGATAGCGCGGCGGCAAGCGGGAGTCTTATCGACCTTGAGTTGCCGGGCCAAACGGTCGAGATATTCGGTGCTCATGACGATATTTTTTAGCCGCTAGCTCGGCCTCAATCGCACTTAGGAGTTGGTTCGCGCCGTCTTCCTTTCCAACAACCCGTCGAATGCCAACCATCTTTGCTGCCACTTCCAGTTCACGAGTCTTGTACGACGTGTACATCACGATTGGGACGTTGGGCATGGACATACCAATCTCACTGCCTGCCTTCAGTCCGTCCGCCAGCGGCATTTTGAAATCCATGACGATTAGGTCGGGTTGTAGGTGCGCTGCTTTCGCCATGGCCTCACGACCATCTTTTGCTTCACCGCAAACTTGCCAGTCTGTATGCA
Organism: uncultured Acidobacteriota bacterium; assembly: GCA_963735525.1. Lineage (GTDB taxonomy): Bacteria > Acidobacteriota > Terriglobia > Acidiferrales > UBA7541 > Acidiferrum. The sequence goes on from CAVTLQ010000015.1 coordinate 206,911, forward strand.
TCCTAAATGAAGCCTTGACTTCCATGCGTATTGATTTGCGGTCATCCGCAATTAGTATTCTTGCCATACAACACTCCAGTGGGGGCTAGTGGGCTGCCGATTTAGATTTTCGTCCTCTCAGGTTGCCTTGACCTGACCTTCGTTTTAGAACTTCGAGTTGAGATATTTCGTCGATACTTTCCATCAACTTCCAGCTTTCCGACTTGCGAATTATCTGGTTGATGCCTGCCTTACGAGCGGGGCCTTCCAGGCCCCACGTCTCCAACAGCGTAAACAATATGAGCGGCACAGAGGGGTCGATAGCGTGCATTTGCCTACCAGCCTCAATGCCGTCGATATCAGGCATAGCGAGGTCCAACAAGACCAAGTCCGGCTTGAGTTCACGGAATCTCTTGACACCGGAGCAGCCGTTTTCGGCTTCTCCACACACCGTCCATCGAGAGCTAACCAGCGCGGAAAGTACCCGTCGCGAGAGTTTGGAATCATCAACAACCAAGATTCTTAAGTCCATGAACCCACCTCTCTTACGTTTTACCGGTTCTGTTTGTGCTGGGATATACAGTCTTCTTGGTATTTTCGCGCCAGGGTTTACTTTCACGAATCGACAACTCAGCCGCTCGCAAGCAATCCGAATCAGGAACGAAAGGTCGTCGGTCGCAGGTAAATCCTACAAATCTTAGGCGAAAGTGGGCACTATTTCGATACCGGCATTCGCGTGCGGTAAGGCAACTGGTTCACCAAGCTGTATAAAGTGCGGGGTTTAGTAACGATGGCACACAGAATGCAGCAAGAACACGAGGTGGATTGCATGCGCTTGCCGATGTTCAACCTTTTCACTACGGACGTTCGTGGGAATCCGGTGTGGCTTTGAAGCGGTAGCGGATCTTGGAACCGCGAACCTTCGCTTAAGCCAATTGGCCTCGGTAAGTCCCGGCGAATATTTTGTTTTCAACCTACGCACTCAACAGGTATCTACACACCTGGTAAGCACGATCGAGCCCGACAGACACTACCCCATGAAATCGCACCACTATGACATCGTAAGAAAAGAGGATAACAAATCGGCGATTTGGCTTGAGGCCGCTGACAACCTGAACACCGCTGAATCCAGGATCGACGAACTCGCTTCGTTTTGGCCTGGAGAATTTCAGATCATGGATCAACAAAATCATCAGATCGTGGAAAGAATCATTGGCCCTTCCGACCGCACACAGACTCATCATCCGTTGACTCTTCATAAGCAGGATTGACATGCGCAAACGACAGATTGCCCCGACGCTACAGGGTGCTGAACTCTCTAATGAAGCTTGGCTGGACATGGACCGCAATGTTTTGGTTGAAGTCACATCGGAAGAAAAAGCGTGCCCAATCGAATCTGCCCTCCTAGCAGATGAAAATGAAAACCATGGTTGGCGTGCGGCCAATCCAGGCACTCAAATAATCCGGCTTATCTTCGATGAGCCTAAAACGCTCAGACGTATTTGGTTAATTTTCGAGGATAGTGAAAACACACGCACGCAAGAGTTCGTCCTACGATGGTCGCCGGGTACTGGCCATTCTTTCCGAGAAATCGTGCGCCAGGAGTGGAACTTCAGCCCGTCCGGTTCAATCCGGGAGATCGAGGACTACACTGTTGACCTCTCCGAAGTGGCCGTACTTGAGTTGATGATTGTGCCTGACAAGGCCGACCGTGAAGCCCGAGCATCCCTAAGGAGTTTACGCTTAGCGTGACAAATAGCCTATTTAGAGCGTTACATCTATTTGACGACGGGACAGCTTTCTTTTCAGCACTGCACTGGAGGCGCTATGTCCAAACTGCTGATCTTCCGATCCAAGGTCGTCTATGCCGCTCACTTTTGTCTCCTCATCACCGTTGCAATCTGTTCTTCACAGGAGAACAAAGTGATGGGAGAAGTTCGATTTGAAGGCGCAACAAAGGTAGAGAAGGACTCCGGCGTGTGGGTCGATGGCGACTATGTGGGATTCCTTAAGGAACTGCACGGAAACAAAAAAGTGATGCTGCTTCCCGGCGAGCATGAGGTATCAGTGCGTCAATCGGGGTACGACGACTTCCTGAGAAAAATTGTCGTAGAACCGGGGCAAGTACAAGTGGTCCAGGTGGCCATGCACCTCAGCCCTCGCGCTGTGATACCCGATATTACCGCCGAGTTGAAACTGAACGTGGAACCCGGACGCGCAGCGGTGTTTCTCGATGATAAGTACGTTGGGCATGCGAGCGAATTCGGCGGGCTCCGGTCCATGTTGATTAGTCCGGGGAAGCACCGCATCAAGGTTGGACTGCCGGGTTATCGAACGTTTGAAACGGAAGTCAATCTGCTGGCTGGGCAGAAATCCGAAGTGAAAACCGAGCTCGTCAAAGGCAGTATCCAGCAAGCAAGTCCGGAAATCAAACAACCGCAATAGCATTTGCCCACGGCCCAAAAAGTCGCAAGTGAGTGTACCGCGTGGCTTTCTTACTCGAATCCTTCGATTGTCCTTGACACTCACACTCGCGTGGAACAACATCTCGTTTGAAACAAGACTCCGCTTCCTAGCCCGAACGCGGTTACTTTGACGGCAAGCTCCATCGAGCGCTAAGAGGGCAGAACCCCCTCCTTTCCTTCCCTCGCTCGGGGCTCAACCTCCTGTTCGACGTACAGGGCTGCACACCCAAGACGCCAGCGGTTCCAGGCCGCACCACTCAAGTCCGACTCGCTTCATGCGAGTAGAAATATCGGCTTTCGCAAAAAGGAGAATACATGTCCGAAGGAAACAAGAATGTAGTCCGACGTTTGTTCGAAGAAGTTTGGAACAAAGGCAATCTGCAAGTGACGGACGATCTCTTTACCCCCAACTACGCTCACCATGACTCTTCGACGCCCGATGTTGGGCGAGGCCCCGAGAGTGAGAAGAAAAGAGTGACTCTCTACCGCACTGCATTCCCCGACCTTCGATTGACGGTCGAGGACATCATTGCCGAAGGCGAAACAGTGATGGCCCGTTGGTCTTGCCGTGGTACCCATAAGGGCGATCTCAACGGAATTGCACCGACAGGGAAGCAATTCAACATCACAGGCGTAAGCATTGCCCGCTTTACGAACGGCAAAATGTCCGAAGGCTTTGTCAATTGGGACGCTCTGAGCCTTATGCAGCAGCTCGGCGTCGTCCCTGAACTCGGCAAAGCCAAAACCACTGCTGCCACTAGGTAGTCATCCCGACTTCCTCCAACAAACTGGAAGGCCCGATCATACAAATCGGGCCTTCTTTCATATTCAATTGGTGAGATTCCGTGTTCTGTGTGTCACTGCGGAGCAAAAACAGGAAAAACCAAGGCAACCGGCGCAGGCAAGCTATAGCGCCAATTGGACGGAGTGCGAGCAGACTGCAAAAGCATTGGGCCATTCTGCTGCCGGTAGAGCGGCGATTGCGAAGGCGGCGAAGAAGCGCTGGGCAAAGGTTAGGGCGCGGGCGAGAAAAGTGGCGGGATAGCCCGCTCGTCAGTCCGGTTTCTGACATCCCTTCCGGGCCTCCTCTAGATCGGCGACGCTGTATTTTGGTTCGAGGATGAAAAGTCGGCCTCCTTTATCCTGAATGACTCGAACATCGTGATCTGTCAACCTGCCGTGTGCAGGCCCCTTCAAACCGTCGAGCTTCGTTGACAATGAGTGCTGCAAATGAGGTCGATACCCAAAGTGATTCCGCCACGATCACGAGTACGACTCGTGAAAGCAGACTTGCACACGCCCATTTGGCGCAAAGATGTTGGTCGGCGATTCAGGGTCGGTTATTACAGTCGCAAGGATAGTTTGAACTGCACCTGGCTCGTCAGTGAGAACGGCGAGTACGAACAGACTACGATCCGCGAGGACCTACTCAAATACTTTGAAATAGAACGGCTTTCCGATGAGAAAAACTTGTACGGGGCAGGAAAAAGACGGCTCGCCAAGCTGAAGAAAACCGCTTCCGCCCCCGCAAGGTCCTGATTGATGTCATAACGACGTCGGCCTTGCGACGGCCCGAGTAGACTGTTCGGTGTTCACCCCAACAGTGCTCGGACCGAAGGAGGCCGAGATGCAGATTATAGGATGTGATTTGCACGCTCGCCAACAGACGTTGGCGATGTTGGACACCGGAACAGGTGAAATAGTGAATCGGACTCTCACGCACGAAGGCAACAGCGTGCGGGAGTTTTATTCCACACTTCCAGGTCCGGCGCGTGTAGGCATCGAAGCGACCGGATCGATGAAGTGGTTTGTGAACCTGATGGAGGAACTCGGAATCGACTGTCAGGTAGGTCATCCCGCGACGATTCGAGCGGCCGAGCCCCGCAGACAGAAACATGACCAGCGAGATGCCGAGTTACTTCTAAAGCTGCTGGTAGAAAACCGTTTTCCCTCGATCTGGCAACCGTCGAAGGAACTGCTGGATCTGCGAGGGTTGCTCTTACACCGTCATCAATGGGTACGCCTGCGCACGCGGATACAGAACGCGCTGCAGGCCATTGCGCTGGCGAATGGTTTAAGGCGAGGGAGCTCGCTGTGGAGCGAAAGCGGACAACGGGCGATCGCGTCGTTGCCGCTGGCAACACATACCGCTCATCGGCGCAGCGAGTTGCAGGCGATGTACGCCAGGTTCGAAGTGGAGATCGAACAACTGAACCAGCAAGTCTTGGAGCAAGCAGACCAACGACCCAGCGCCGAGCTGCTGATGACTCATCCCGGTGTGGGACCGATCACGGCACTAGCGACGGATGTGTTTCTGGGCGATCCGAGACGATTCACCGACGGCAAGGCTTTGGCAAGCTATATCGGGATCATTCCCAGGGAAAACTCCAGCGGCGGGCGACAGCGGTTGGGAAGCTTGAGCAAGCAAGGTAATCCGCTATTGCGTTTTCTCTGGTGTGAAGCGGCGGTACACGCGGTGCGCCGGGATCCGGGACTACGTCGGTTCTATCGGCGCAAATTAGTTCAGAAGGGCCTGGGGAAAGCGCGAGTCGCTGCAGCACGAAAACTCGGGATTCGGTTGTGGATCATGTTGCGAGATCAGATTGATTACCAAGAGTTCTGTCGTCGTGGACAGATGCAACAGAGAAGTGGTGATGCCTGTGCGGGAATGCCTGGACCGCGTTATGGTGCGAAGAGTCACCGTCTGATTGATTAGGCGACCCGCCTCCCTCCGGGGAGTTCGCATAACTCATCATGGTCGATCGTGACCGAAGAGATGTTTGGTGGGCAACACCGAATCGATGAAGCGGAAACGGCCCGAGCTGCTCGGGGTGACACAAATGAAACAAGGCGGCCACAGAGACGCGATTCGCGGGCCATGGGAAAGGTGTGTTCGTGGACAGAAAAAATAAGAATAAGATCTCTTGAAACGGTCGGCGTCGTTAGAGATGACGCGGTTACCGTACAAGTGAAAATTGTCCCAGATCCCAATGTCCGGTTAGGCGACTAACCGTCCAAGCGACTCGTGCCGAGTTTCGAGGGCCGTGCTGTCCCGGGTCAAATCTCGCAACTCAGTCTTTTTGTGCAAACACACAACGAACCAAGCTACGGAGCAATTATTCGTGACGAAGCGCGTCCAATGGAGACACGCGAGTGGCACGTAGCGCGGGAACGAACATAGCCGCTAGCGAAACGGCGACCAGCCCGATCGAAACCGCGCCGAAGATCAGGGGGTCCGTTGCGCTGACTTCATACAGCAGGCTTTTCAGCAGGCGCGTCAATCCCAGTGCGCCCGCAATCCCCCCGATCAGCCCAGCGACCACTGGGACCAATCCCTGCCGCAAGACCAATGCGAGCACGTCGGCGGAACGGGCGCCGAGAGCGATACGAATTCCGAATTCGCGCCGCCGCTGATCGACCAAATAGGCCAGAACGCCGTAGATGCCGATGGCCGCGAGGAGTCCTGCGAGGGCAGAGAATACCGTCATCAACTGAATCGAGAATCGTTGCCGGGCGACTCTCCCACTGCCCCTGGTCAGGAGTTATGAATGGTTATGGCGACATTTCGCCAATTGACCCCGGCATGCCCTTTAGAGTCGCCCGGTAACCTGCCCGGCAAGATCCTTGAGCTGCTTCTCGATTGCCGGAGAGAAATTCATAGGCTCAAGATTGATATAGAAACGAACTTTGCCCTTGCGGACATGGAGCGCATGCGCTGGATCAAAATAAGCCTCGTCTCCGAGGCCGGGAACCGGCGTTTGCGGACTATAAAATTTGCCTAATCTGGCGAACAGATCCGCCGCGGCCGACGGCGACGGATCAACGTATGCTCTGAACCAGAGCTTGCTTCCCTTAGCAAGATAGTTGCAATCCGTTCCCTCCGCGGTGTTTGCATAGGGACGGGGAGCGACACTCTTTTGTGGGGACTCGTAAGCTCGTCCTAACGTCTTGCTCACCTCAGCTGCCGGCAGCAGCGAGCAGAGGTCATCGGGGAGTTCGGTTGCCCTTGCCGAGTGAACCGCGAAGGTCGTTAGGACGAAAGTTGCAGCAATCAACGAGAGATTACGGGAGTAAGCCATTTGGGATCGCCTTTCCCACCCTTTAAGCGACGATATCTATACCAGCGGAAAATACATGGCACAAGTCACAGATGTAAAGGACATTTTCAGCCCGAGTGACGGGCAAACCGGAAGTTACCAGAACATCAGCCAGAGAGCGACTCCGGCCAACAGACTGCCTAACATTGTCGGTGTGAGTAACAACATTTGTAGACTCCTAGTTGTGGATTGAACCGGGGTGGGCTCGAAACCCTGAAAGGGAATCGCTCCCAACCTCGGAACCAGGGGCCTATCCGATTTGGAAATTCTGGCTCGCGTGTTGGCCAAACACACAAAAACCCAACCATCATCGAGATGATTGGGGTCTTGTTCGGAAGCGGCGTTAAGATCAAGCCAGCCCGCATCTCCGCGAGCTGCCGGTCCGCCGTTTTATGTATCCAGATTAGCGTCTATGGGGCTGCATTGTTGGGAGCTGCCTGAAGTATCTTTTGGCGGGGCTTGCTCACAGCATTCGTACCAGGACTCCACATGTACGATTAATGGGTTTACCAGGACCTTGCCTAGATTTTGGCGGTATCATATGGCCCTTCGCTAACCCACGAAGGACATTCTCATGAAAACACTCCTAGCTCTACTGCTCTTATCGCCCACAGTGTTGCTTGCCCAGAGCCCTTTCGACGGCACTTGGATTATTGATTCAAACAAGACGCAGCTTCCGGAGAAGCCAGCTGAATATTTACTTGCCGATAGCAAGTTTCAATGGGTGGGCACGGAAATAAGGGCCGATGGAACTGACCAGAAGGTTCCCGAGACGGGCTACTGGGACACGAAAAGCGTTCGAGTTTTGGATGACCACACGGTGGAAATTATCTCCAAGAAAGCCGGAAAAATAATGTTCACGGAAGTTGAACGATTTCTCCGGATGGAGCAACTCTTACCCAGGTGTTGAAAGACACGAGGACGACCCTGCTCACACGATGGTCTCGGTAAAGCTACTAAGCCCAAACACGGTTGAACAGACTAATAAGCGCGATCGGAAAGTGGTTGGCGTTTTACGCCTGACCATGGTACCAGGTGGCGAAACCATCCACGCGACGTATGAGAATAAAGAAGCCCACACTACAACCGACTACGTAATGCTCAAACAACCGCAGTAGCCCCGCTGCCGACTAAGTCCTGGCAACCGCGTTAATCGTCCAAGTGCCGCGACGGTTCGCTTCGATTACTTCTTCGAGCGCGGTTGCTGGATAACTTCCGTGTAGCCGACTACTGATCCGGCTAAAAGAACATGGAGGCGAGGCAAGAATCAAGCAATCCTCGGCTTGACGAGCCCGCCATAACGCAGTACGTTATTACGCCAGGCGTAGTAACCATGCAAGATCCGACCATTCTGATTCTCGCAAGCCTAGCCGATGGGGATAAGCACGGCTACGCAATCATGGAAGACATCCATGTGTTCGCGGGCATCCGGCTCGGTCCGGGCACGCTGTATGGCGCGATCTGCCGTCTTGAGAAACGCGGCTGGATTCGAGCCGTGAAATCGTAGTCTCGTAGGCAGCCGTATCGGATCACCGCCGAGGGTAGTCTGGAATTGAAGAAACTGCTGACGCTGTTCGGACAAGTTGTCCGGACCGGAAATCGACGAATGAAGGAAGCATGAGAACCTTGATCCGTTGGGCTGCCCGTTTGTACCCGGAAGCGTGGCGCAACCGATACGCCGCCGAATTCGATGCACTTCTCGACGACATTTCTCCGTCCTTAGGAGACCTGTTCGACGTGCTTGGGGACGTGCTCCGAGTGTGCCTAGAACGTCTGTTCCACCAATTTGTAGCGATTGTGTTCTCGCTCCTCATCGGCACTTCCCGCGCGAAGCGCCGCCAATCGTTTCAGCAACTCAGGAATCTCGGTGGGCTGCTGCGTTTTCCTGAGTGCCTGGATCAGCCGATAGACAGCAGTCTGGTCTTTGGGATCACCGTCCAGAGCCTTTCTGCACTGCTCGATAGCTGCTTGGTTTTGACCCTGTTGCATGTAGAGTTTGGCTAGGACATCTCGTGCGGCAGCCATGTTGGGCTGTAATGCTACAGCCTTTTTCGCGGACGCCAGAGCCATTTGAAACTCCATGCTGTCGGGATCAGGGCCTTCTTGCGAGAGGATGTCGGCCTGGAGGTAAAGCAAAAAAGCGTCGTTGGGCGTAGTCGCGAGTTTCGCCCGCACCAAGGCGAGCGCCCGGTGAGGATCGTTGCGTTGCACTGCCTCCAGCCCCTGAGCGGCGGACCCGAGGGCTTGCTCCGGATCAAGCGAATTGGCCTTGTCGAAATCGGCTTCGGCCTCCTCGAACTTGGCCAGTTGCACGTAGAGAACTCCGCGCGCCAAATAAAGCGGCGCAGCGTCAGGCTGTAGGCGCAGCCCCGCATTGGTCATTTCGATGCCCACCTCATAGGACTGGTGATTCATGGAGATGTTGGCAAAGTCCAGATAGAGGCCGACGTTGCGCGGGTCCACGACAATCGCCTGCCGCAGAGCTTGGACCGCCTGGGGCGTGTCTCCACTGGCCTCGTACGCCGAAGCAGCAAGTTGCAGAACCTTCGCATCAAGCTTGTCGGCTTGCAGTAAAGGAGAGAGGGTGTCCACGGCGTCCTTGGGGTGTTCAGCCATTACCTGCACGGCCGCCAGGCGGTAGCGCGCACCTTCGTCTTCAGGCTTAAACTCCAGCGCTTTCCGGAAGATCGGTATGGCCTTCTCGGGCTCCTGCAACTTCACCAGACATGACCCCATCTCCTGCAACGTCGCGGGCTGGGAATCCACGAGGGCGCGGCTCTTCTCGAAATGCGGTACGGCCGTCGCGCAATCACCCCGCTTGTAAGCCAGGACCCCTAGCATGACGTGGCTGGTCGGATCGTTGGGCCGTAGGCGTAGCAAATGCTCCAACAGTGGGACCGCTTGTTGGCTGCCCGCCTCGTACTCGACTTGAGCGGCTCCCTCTAAGGCAGGTGCATATTCCGGAGCGATCTTGAGCGCGTTATGAAAGGCAGCGAACGCTTCTTTCCCGTGCCTCTCCCCTGAGAGGGCGAGTCCCTGGAGCGTCCAAAGCTGGGGGTTTCCTGGTGAATCCTTCAATGCGGGGCGCAGAAGTTCAAGGGCCGCCGTAAAGTCCCTGGCGCGGATGGCTGAGGTGATCGTAGCGGCGGTCTCCGTTTGGGCGAGGGCGGACGAGGCAAAAGCCACGCCCAAGGCGAAGAATCCGAGTTGCCTGGCGAAACGCATGCTCGAACTATAGCGCAGGAAATGCTGTGATGCGCAGCTTGGCAGCGCCGTACGGCACAAGCGTCAAAGTCTCGGCTGTCGCACCGGTTGAGACTGGGCTCTGCGGCAATTCCCCCGCGTAGCCTCCCTCGTCCTGCCATTGTGGAATCCGGCAGCCCTTGACCTGAACGCGGATGGGCGCTCCGTCCAACGTGAATACGCCACCGGAAGCCTTCGCGGATACCTCAGTGCGCTCGTTGACATCCAGAGCATAGTTCCAGGGTCCTCGCGGATAAGCTTCCCAGTCCGAAGTCATGCCGCGTGGGCGCAGCTTGCGCCACTCGGTCGGAATGCCCAGCGAAAAGACGACTGGACCACGTTCGACCACCACCGAGTTGCGATACCAGCGGGAAACTGTTGTCTTCAATGGGTAGTGCATTTCGACGCGGTCACCCGCCTTCCATTCGCGATCAACCGTGACGAAGCTTCCCGGCTGAACCGATGCCAAGGCTTTACCGTTCACTCGGATGATGCTCCCGTCTGCCCATCCGGGAACCCTCAAGCTCATCCGGAAGCCAACTGACCGCTGAGGCTGAACGACCAGAGTGATATCGCCGCGGTAGGGGTATTCAGTTTGCTCGTCAATCGTGACCGGAACGTCGTGTATCTTCGTGTTCAGTTCGCATGGCGCATAGGCGACTGCTGCGACGCCGCCAACAGGCTGCGCCATCCAGAGGTGCGACGTGAACTTCGGCCAGCCCTGGTGCATGTTCGCTGTGCAGCAACCATAGTTGGGTTCCAGGCCGTAGAGATTGGATTCCGGTCCATTCGTTGTCCATGGCCGTTGACGAAGACTGCACTCGATCTGGTTTGGTTGCTGATCGTACTGATGCGCCCACATGTCGTCGGTGCAGGCTCCTGGGAGCGCGTTGTACGCAATCCTCTCCAGGCGATCTCCGAGTGTGGCTTCGCCGAGGACGGCCAAAGCGCATTCCAGCGAATACATCTGCTCGACCACGGTACAGAGTTCAGTGCCTTGCGACGGATTCTTTCCCGCCAGATGCTCGTCCGCGCTGAACATGCCATTGGGCAGCCCATGATAGGTGTCGAGCATCGCCATCTGCTGTTTGACGCCTGCTCGGTCGGCTTCTTGCTTCGAGAAGAGCCACCACAGCGCGGAGGACTTCAATGCCATGGCGTTGTTGACGCCATGGCTCCGCATGGAGGTATCTCCGAGCGCGTCGTCTTGAAGCTTGATCTCCGACTTGACCGTCTTGCTCGTGTAGGTGAAGTTTTCGAACTCACGTCGCCAGTCGTAGCCTTGTTCGTGCAGGAGCTTCGCCATGCGTAACAGGTCTGCATTGCCTGTGCGGTTGTAGAGCCAAACGACGCTGACAAGCTCGTCTTGCCACCGGAACTTGCCCCAGTTCATCAATGGACGACCGGGCAACGCCTGGAGTTGGTAGTCGAAGTAGCGTTGCATGACGGGAATGACGCGCGCGTCGCCAGTTGCTTCCTGGTGCTGGGCTAACGCTTTCAGCATGACGATTCGTGGCCACCAGTCGTTGTCTCTAGCGGGGCCGATCATGCCATTCGTCTGTTGGTGTTCCAGCGTCCAATTCATCCAGTTGTTGGCCTTCGCAATCAGCGTCTGGTCTTCAAGCAAGTGCGCAAGCGGCACCAGCCCGTCAAGAAAATAAGGGCCACGCTCCCACGAATCACCGTCGCCACCCAGCCATCCATTTTGCGGACCTACATCGGGCCAAAACTCATCCAGGTGGCCACTCAGGCCCTTCGCCTGAATCTCAAGCTGTGTACGCAGCCAGCCTTTCGGGCGGATTGAAGTTAGCCGGAGCGGCTCGAAAGTGTTTAAAGCCAGCGGTGCTCGATTGGCAGAGACATCAGGAGGAAGAGGGTGCGCATAATCCCGCGACCTGGGCCACGCACCCTCTATCGACGCGAACGCCGCTGTGGTCGCACCTAGCGTCGCTGTGATAAATGCGCGTCGAGTAGCAAGAGGCATTGGTCGCTCCCAGCTCAGAACCGCAGGCTGATTCCTGTTTGAAGCCAGCGCGGATTGAACTGCGACGTGGCCTTGCCAAACGTAGCGTCAGGCAGGTTCCCATCCATGCTGGTCAGATGGGCGCGATTGAACACATTGAAATAATCGAAACGGACCTGCAGACTTAGCCGCTCGTAGATCGTCGTGTTCTTCGCCAAGCTAACATCGAAGTTGATGTAGTTCGGACCACGAAAGGCGTATGGGTGTTCATTCCCCTCGGTTCCGATGGTGGGCTGAGTGAAGTTGCTGGCCGGGAAAACGCCGTTCAAGAAGGCGCTGCGGCTCGTCCCCTGCGCATAGCTTGTGACATTCGGGAAGGAGTAGTCATCTCCGTCCGCGTTGTAGTCGCCGCTGCCCGGCTGAAGTCCCACGACCTGTCCGGCAGCATTGAGTACCGGCTGGAACGAAGCATTCGTGTACACCACGAAGGGATATCCAGACTGAACGATGGTGATGTCGCTGAATGTCCACCCGTTGGTGAGCCTCTGCGCAAAGGCGTTGCCTGAACTCAGTCCTGGAATGTCATACGACATGGACAAGGAGAATCGATTAGGCGCGTCGAAGATGGATGGGCCGTAGTATTGGTGTATGTTGGTGAATGTTGGATAGACTTGAGCGTCATCCTTGGATTGGGAGCGCGTGTAGGACGCGTTGAAGAACGACCGCCTGCTGAACCGACCCCTGACAGCCACGATCAGTGCGTTATAACCGCTCACCGCGCCATTCTGCGCGAATGTTATTGAACCGAAGCTAGGATTCAGTCGTGTGGGAGTGGGATAGTTCGCAATGAGGTCGCCAGCGAAACGATTGATGTCTACGCCGTAGGAGGTGGCCGTCTGCTGTCCGCTCCCGGTGATCAAATCCCTCGACTGCGATCCAGAATAGGCGATGCTTGCCACGAGGTCCCCGAAGAGTTTTCGTTCCAGTGTCCCCGTGTAGTTGTACGTCACCGGCGAACCGAGGTTCGTGTCTAGGCCGCCGACGTTAATCTGCGAACCAACGATCCCTCCATGCGAATCCAACGTTGAGGCCGGTAGGGCAGGATATAGGAAGCCTGCCGGAGTGGAAGCGCCCATGCCTAAAGCGAAGATCGGGGGAGTGGCAGAACCTCGGAAGAAGGTCGGCAAAATGAAGCCTGGCGGATTGCCCTTCAAGCCATTCTCGTCGTTGCCCAGCGTCGTCCAGTCATGGTAGACGCCAAAGCCACCCCGGATCACCCAGGTTGATTTGCCTGTCGGGTCCCACGAGACGCCGATTCGTGGACTGAACGCGTCGGCCAAGGCATGGTTGAACACATTGTTCTGCTGAAGCATGAAGCCGTTGGCTATTTGATCGTTCAGAGTCGATCCTGGTCCGAGGTGGAAGTTGGCTAACACTGTGCCTGACAACGGATATGGGTTCCCAAAGTCGTCCCATCGCAGCCCCAAAGTTAGCGTTAGATTTCTTTTCGCTTTCCATGTGTCTTGGGCAAAAAGACCGTGCGTGAGAATGGCGTACTCATACTGGCCTTTGGCGGGCTGTCCCGTAAGGGGGTTGTAGGCCAGGTTCGATTCGGTATGGGGGCTGTCTTGAACAAGATCCAGCAGATTGTCGAAGCTGAAGCTCGGCTGATTGTAGACGGGCGCGAACAATGCCAGATCATCGCCATGCCGGCCCTCGTAACCGAACCTGAGCGTATGCCCACCAGCAATATGAGTGAGCACTTCGCGCCAATGGTAGTTATGTTGGATGAAGTTGCCCTGTGCGAAGCCGACGCCGAAACCCACGCCTTGTCCTGTCACGCTTATGCTTGGAACTGTAAAATCCCCGGTCAGATCGTTGATGCCCTGCACTTTGTTGTAACCAAACATGGCCTCGTTGAGCGTATTCGGCGAGAAGGTATGCGTTTCGTTGACCTGCAGGGAATCGGTCACAAAAGTATTGGTGGTCGAAAAGGCTGGTCGAACGTTGGGGGAGTCGGTGTTCAGGGTTGTGCGGTAGATGTTTCCGTAGAGGCGGTCCTTCTTGAAGTTTTTGTCGATTCGGGTGTTCCACTGCAAGCCATTCCGGTAGCTGGAAGAATTGAACACGCCGTTATCGATCAGAGGCGTAGTGCAGGGTAGACCGAATGTGGCCGGAGTTCCGCAGGTTGTGGGAAAAATGTCGGCTGCAGTTTTGGCGACGCCAGTCACCGTCGCGGCGGACGGCGTGTACTTCGCGAGCAGAGCGGTGCCCAAAGTATTCGGGAAGTTCTGTTGAGCCCACGCGGTTAATGCTGGGTCCTCGAATGTTTGGGAGGAGCCACCAGTCGAAGCCGTGGAACGAAGCGGTTCGATGGCAAAAAAGAAGAAGAATTGGTGGTTTGGAATCACTGGCCCCCCGATGGACCCCGAGTAGTTATTGCTATGGAACGGCGCGTAGTTGTGGACAAACTCCGTGCCAGCCCAAAGGCCCTGATACGTGAAGTAGTCGCTGACGTTGCCGTGGAACTGGTCTGTGCCATACTTGCTCGTGATGACCGTTTGGATTGAACTGGCACGGCCATACTCCACGCTGAATGTGTTCGACTGAATCGCGACCTCTTGGATCGAGTCAGGATTGGGAGTCAAGTTCAGCACGCCGGGCCGTATATCGCTGGTCACGTCCATCCCATCCATCACGTACATGTTTCCGACGCTACCCCGCCCGTTCGCGCTGGCATCGACCTGCGTCTCGGTAGAGTAGTTGTCCGCTGCGGAGCCGGGACTTCCTCCTACTAGGCCCAAACCGACTACGCCAGGCGCGATGGTGGTGAGGGCAAGCAGGTTGCGCCCCTGAAGAGGAAGCTCCGCAACCGCCTGAGACTGTAGCGTGAGCTCGGTTCGAGAATCCTCTGTGTTCAACGTCGGTGCAACGCCGGTGACTTTGACCTCTTCCGCGACTGAGCCCACTGCAAGCTGAACAGGAATGTTCAGGGTCTGCTCGGTAAGCAAGGAGAACGTAACGTTCGTCGTCGCAAACCCAGATGCCGAGGCTGCGATCTTATAGTTGCCTGGAGCAAGACTAACGAAACGGAAGCTGCCACTACTGTCGCTCTTGGCTGTCTGGCTTTCAGCAGTTGAAAGGTTGGTGAGCGTCACCGATGCTCCGGCGATTGCGGCACCGCTTTGATCGTGCACATCGCCCGAGACATTCCCACTGAACTGTGCCCGCGCAACGCCCCCCGTTATTGTGAGCATGCAGAACAATACGAACCGAGACATTTTTCTGGCCATTTTTCACACCCCTTAACACATTAAGCGCTTAACAACAGGCCCGAAGACAAACCTCGATTGCACATACTTATACGCGACACAGGGGACCTCTGCATGAGCAACCTGGACCACCGTTGCGTAGTACAAATGAACTACTTCCGAGGCGAGGGAGGGCGTTAGACTGTGTTCATTAGGGGTGGCGAATGGCGTTGCTACGGCCGCGTTGCCGGACAAGCGTAGGACTCTGGATCACCCTGGCGCTGTGTGGTTGCCGGGCTCCATCTGTGCCGACAATCGCCGTTATTCCCCGCACGGCTGGCACTGCACTTTGGGAGTCCGCGCACGGTGGGGCGGAACTGGCCTCTCGAAGTACCGGCGTGAAGATTTATTGGAACGCGCCAACTCGCGAAGATGACGTTCAAGCCCAGATTGCCCTCGTCAAGCGCGTCATTGATCGGAAGTATCAGGGACTCGTACTCGCCCCAGATCAAGCCCTCGCCCTGATCTCCCCTGTAAGGCGCGCCCTGTCTGAAGGAACTCCCACCGTTATCATCGGTTCGCCCTTGCCAATCCCGGCAGGCGGCAAGCTCACCTATATCCTCAACGACGAAGAAGAAGCCGCGCAGATGGGAGCGCATCGCATCGGGCAACTCCTGAACGGGAAAGGTACGGTCGCCATCCTCGGGATCGATCCGGATATCGCGGGAATCATGACACGAACGCGGAACCTGGAGGTCGCACTGGCGCAGGGCTATCCTCAGATCAGAGTCGTCGAGAAGCGATTAGGTTCCTTCAACGTGCAGTACGATCAGCAAGTCGCGGAAGAAACGCTTAGGGCAAATCCACACCTGGATGTCATCGTCGCACTCACATCTGCTGCCACCCGTGGCGCGTGTTTCGCGCTAGGTCACGTTGCGCAGAAAGCTACAAAGGTCGTGGGCTTCGATGACCCTGATGCGTTCCCGTTACTCAAAGACGGGAACCTCGATACGATGATCGTTCAGAACAGCCGCGAAATGGGATTCAGAGCCGTGAAGACGATTGCTGCACAGCTTCAAGGCGAGACAGTGACAGCGGAAGTGAAGCTTAAGCCGATCCTTGTGAACCAAAACAATTCCGACTCCCGGGATGTGCATGAGATGTTTTCGATGAATTGGAGACTGCAGTGAGGATTCTAAGACTGCGGTGGTGGCAATGGGCGATCCTCGTCGCCACTGTCTGCAGCATCGCGCTTGGCATCTACGCCCTTCGCAACCGCCCTCCCAGCGTTCCCTACCAAGATTCGTTCGCCGCAGGAAGAGCCGATGAATGGCAGGCGTTCGGCGGCACGTGGGAATTGATCGATGGAGCGATGCGGAACGACTCCGATGAACGGGGAGCGAAACTTATCGCCGGTTCTACGTATTGGCGCGACTACGTCCTGGAGGCGGATGTCCAACTCCTGGGGAAAGACGGGGATGCGGGCCTAATCGCGCGTTCCAGCGACGAAGAAGAGGGCGTTGATTCCTACAGCGGATACTACGCGGGCCTCCGGAATCACGACGACACCCTGGTCATCGGTCGTGCGAATCACGGCTGGACGGAAGCAGAGGCAGTCCCGATAGCCGGAGGTGTGCTTCCTTTCCGTTGGTACCACTTGAAGCTCTTTGTCGTTGGTTGCGACGTGGCGGCTGCCGCCACCGATTCCAGCGGCAACGTCATTTCCGCAGCAATGAGCGAGAAGGACTGCGAGCAGAGCGGTCGAATTGGTCTGCGCTCTTACTCCTCTGGTGGTGTTTGGAAAAACGTACACGCATCGGCTCCAACGCAAGCTGATGTGCGGTTCCTCCACTCGCGAGCAACCCAGTCTGGCCTCCACGTCGAACTGACACCTCCGCGCATGGACACGAGTGCCAACACAGTCGAAGCTCCATCGCAGACGAGGTCGATCACGCAGCCCATAAGCAGCCTGCGGCTGGCAAGTCCAAACTCCAGCGCTGCGACCATTCGTGGGGTTGTTGTCCTCACGTCCCCGGCTCTGTACGTCCAGGATTCCACCGGGGGAGCGGCCATCTTGCAACCTGTGACCGCGACGCTGAAGGTGGGGGACGAGATCGAAGTCACCGGGCAACCAGAGCCGCGCGATTTCAGTTCTGCCCTCCGCAATGCGCAAGTGAGGTTGCTATGGGCACGTTCACCGATCCCGCCTTTATCCGTCACGGCGGCACAGGCCGCAACGGGAGCATTCGATGCCACTTTCATCGAAGTTGAAGGACATCTGGCGGCCAAGGAGAGCGGACCTGACAACGCAATGATTCTTGACCTGCAGGAGAGCGGGCAGTCGTTCCGGGCGATCACGACCCGTGGCCGAGGCGACGCTCTATTTCGCAACCTGAAAACGAGCAGCTTGTTGCGGCTGCGCGGCATTTGCGTTGTGGACTCCGAATATACACGCAACCTCACCCCCTTCGTGCTGTTGTTGCGCTCTGCAGACGATATCGACGTGCTTGCTGGCCCACCGTGGTGGAGCGCGGGCCATTTAGCCGCTATCGGCGGTATCGCCCTGATTCTTATCCTCGCTGCGCAACTTGTCTACAGCCGTGTGCAGCATTGGCGTCTGCATGCTGTACTCCAGGAACGGGAGCGTTTGGCGCACGAGATGCACGACACGATTGCGCAGAGCTTTGCTGGCATCGGCTTCCAGTTGCAGGCCATCCGTAACGATCTCCACGATAAGGATGCAGCCGCGCATCGACAACTGGACCTTGCCTGTGCGCTTGTACGGCATAGCCATGAAGAAGCGCGGCGCAGCATTGCAACGCTTCGGCCGGAGTCTTTGGATACCATCGGACTACTTCCTGCTCTGGACCGCTGCGCGAGAAGAATGGTCGATGGCGGGTCCGTGGACGTTGAGATTTCAAGCGACGGCGATTCCCGTCCGATGTCTGTCCGGATAACGGACGCACTATTCAAGATCGGGCAGGAGGCCATCGCCAATGCGGTGAGACACGCCAGCCCAACACGTATCACCATCGGTCTGCAATATGAGAAGCGCGAAGTCCAACTCAGCGTTGAGGACAATGGCACGGGATTCACAAGTGGCGGCGATGGCTTCGGTCTGCGGGGTATGCGTAAGCGTGCGGACGACATCGCGGCCCGGCTGGAGATTGTGAGCACGGGTGCCGGGACGCGGGTTGAGGTCGTCGCGCCTTTGCCTCCGAGGCTGTCGTTGGCATCTTTGCCTGAATACCTCTGGCAGTTGTTCCAGGAGCGACCCAATGCACAAGGACGGGCACGCTATTCGCATTCTTATCGTGGATGACCATCCGGTGGTCCGGGCTGGTCTGACCAGCATGCTAGGCACGCAAGTCGGGCTCAAGGTCATCGGTTCGGCCTCCAGCGGCGAAGAGGCGCTGAGGATACTTCGCAACGAACACGCTGACATCGTTCTACTTGATCTCCGGATGCCGGGAATGAATGGCATTGAGTTCTTGCACGCACGGCACACGCATTCACCTCGCGTAATCGTGCTGACCAGCTATGAAATGGACGAGGACATCTATCGCGCTGTGCAGGCCGGTGCCCAGGGGTACCTGCTAAAGAACACTTCGCAGCAAGAAATGGTCGAAGCCATAACCGCCGTACATTCCGGCAAGCGTTATATCCCGCGCCACATCGCCGCCCGACTCGCGGATCGCATGATGCGGTCCAATCTAACGACCCGCGAATTGGAGATTCTGCAGATGCTGGCGAAGGGTCGTACCAATAAGGAGATTGGGAGTGCTCTCGATATCAGCGACAATACGGTGCGAAATCACGTCATCAGCATCATCGAGAAGCTCGAAGTCTCGGATCGCACCGAAGCTGCCACCACGGCGATCCAGCGGGGGATCATTGTCGGTTAGTGTGACGGAACGGTTCCGGCGGCGTGGTCCTGAATTGGTTTCAGCGGAACTCGCGTGTCATCCCTACTCCCGGCGTCGAAGACGCCGCTCTTCCCGCGCTCCCCGGCTTCACGGTCGGTGTGATCTGGCAATGTTTTTCTGGCCCTTTTAAGGCGCTCACTGTTCTTAGAGCTACGGAACGTTTCAGGCTTCGCCTTCGCGGCGTCTTGCGCGGCTATAGTCCGCAGGTGCCTCGTCTGCTGCGTCTTTGTACCCGAATTTCTCCCGCGAACAGCCGCACAAGAGCACGCCACCGATATTACCTAAGGAACTCATAGATGTCACGATAAGATGATGTCGTTACAGTGAAACAGAATTCGCACTCAGATGTTCAAGCGCCCACGCATGGCCGGCATAGAAATCCCAAACCCAAAGAAGCTGGCTAATGTTCCACAAAATGTTCCGAAGCTCATCTGGGCTTGGCGCGTCAGCGCCATTGTGCACAACCTCATTTCTTACACGATTGCCAATTAGCCAGCTATCAAGCAGAACGTTGGAGGGTTTAATCTGAATGCCTTTAATTGTGGGAATCGGACGAGGGTGAGGCCAATAGGTTTTCAGGAGCGCGGTAATGGATTTGTGCCCTCCGACTTTTCCGATTACGCGCCTAAGACCGATTTCTGCGCCTGCCACGCCAATCACGAGCGCGGCCTTTGGGTAATGTTCCCGAAGATTCCAAGCTTCCCTGAAGAGTTGACGCTCCAAAGATTCACTTGTGCCCTGCTTCACGAGCGCAACAATTTCTTCGCACAGCGTCTAGCAACTGAGACCGCTGAAACACGATTTTGACCTCTGGCTCGCCGTTAAGCTTTTGCGCCCTCTTGTGATTGAGCCGTAGAGTTTTGATTGCATGCCATCAGCTTGCTAAGTCTCTTTCCACGGAATCCAGATAGTTTTGGACCAGATAAAACACCACTTCGGGACGCGCTGCTCGAATTCTTGAAATAGCCTCGGCCTGCGAGAATCCGAATGCCCGAAAGAGCGCATAACACATCGTCGGGCCGCGATTTAACCCGGCGGAGCAATGCAGAAACACTTTGGTGTTCGGCAGCGACAACGCTGGGAGGGCAAATTGAATTCCTTTTCGGTATTGTCCTGGAGGCCGCATCGTGCCGTCGTCCACCTGGGGGAGCCAGAGAATCGTGATGCGATTGTCGTTCAGCGTGTCGTCATCGAATTCCGCGCGCATGTCGATGACGTGGGTGATGCCCGTACCCACGATTTGATCAACGTCGGCTTTGGACAAGATTTCCCCGCCAACGGCAATACGTTCGGTCACGAAATTGAAAGATACGCTCAAGATACGCTCAAGATACGCCCAAGCCGATTATTCGGAGTGAGGTAGTGTAACATCTACCGCCCGCTACCCGGATTCTGCCCGACAGTTTAGGCCGCATCCCGAGTTACTTGCCTTAGGCAGTACGTCTGGTGCGCTATCTCCGTTTGAGATAGATTTCACGCGGAGGATTCATGAGCATACTGGCAGCGATCAAGCGCGAACAGAAAAAGGCAAGAAAGAAGTTGGCCAAGCTACAGCATCAGTTGAGTGGTTTGGAGGCGGCAGCAAAAGCTTTGGGCAATTCAACGAACCACGAAATAAAGAGCGTGAGGAAGCGCGTCCTTTCGGCTGCCGGTAGGGCGGCGATTGCCAAGGCGGCGAAGAAGCGCTGGGCGAAGGTTAGGGCGCAAGCGAAGAAAGTCGGTGGATAGATTCCGCAAATGCCTTTGAACTTCGCGCTCCAGCGCATTCGCTTGAAGCGTTTGGGTATAATCTGCTCGGCCTGAGGCGGACATGGAAACCTGGCCTCAGCTCAAACAGCTGGAGAATCTTTAAGGAGGCGGTGCATGAAGAAATGGCTCATGGCAGTTGGAATGGCAGCAACTCTCAGCGTCTATACGGTGTCAGCGCAGACTGTTACCTGGCAGCTTGACCCAAATCATTCCAACGCACAGTTCGTCGTGAGGCACCTGGGAATTTCGAACGTCCAAGGAGAATTCACCAAGGTCACTGGCACCGTGCAACTGGACGAGCAAGACATCTCCAAATCAAGCGTGGCGGCTTCGATCGACCTCAGCTCGGTCGACACCCGCGTGCAGAAGCGGGACGACGATCTGAAGAGCGAGCATTTCTTCGACGTCGCGAAATATCCCGTAATGAGTTTTCAGTCCACAAAGATTTCCAAGACCGGAGACGGTACTGCGAAAATGACCGGAAATCTGACGCTCCACGGCGTCACCAAGGAAGTAACGTTCGATGTCACTGGACCTAGCAAGGCCATTCAAGCGATGGGGGGAACGCGCCGGGGCGCCTCTGCTACGGCACAGGTTAATCGCCAGGATTTCGGCCTGACCTATATGAGCAACAAGTTGCCTGGCGGTGACGAAATGATCGGAGACATGGTCACGATCACGCTGGACATCGAAATGGTTCCGAAGTAATCAAGCATATTCCACATAGCTCCTGCTTGGCCCGTCAGCTCAGTACTGCAGCAGAAGCCTGAACGTTTGACCAATCACGAAATATCTGGCGCAAAGCGCGTCCTATCGGCTGCTGGTAGAGCGAAGATTGCCAAGGCGGCGAAAAAGCGATGGGCGAAGGTTAGGGCGCAGGCGAAGAAGGTGGCAGGCTAGTCTGATTTTCGGAACTCGAAACGTGCACTAAATGATATTCGCTTTCGCCGCGGAGAGGTGGTCGAGAGGGCTGAAGGCGGCGGTCTGCTAAACCGCTTGGCCCGAAGGCGTTACAGGGGAATCCCTCCTCTCCGGCTGTTTTGTCTAAGTTCATTAACCCTGGTGCCCACGGGCTTCGTCTAGAGTCATTCGCGTTTGAGCCGACTTGGAGTTTTCCGGCGGCACAACAGTAGATGCACAGGTCGGAGAAGCTTCCATCCTTTGGCAATCGCATAACTTACTTGTCCTAAACTAGTTCACGCAAAGCAGTTCGGAAGCGACAACGCTCTTGGAAACCGTCGACTTTGAGTTCCGAATCTGCGCGACGGTATGGGTAAACCGTCGCTAGGACTCGCGGCGGGTTGCCAACATGACCGAACCCTCCGGTTGAAAGCCGAACGCGCGTATCCATCACGACGATGTCTAGCTTGATCTGTTCTGCCAGCGCCAGCACCTCGCGCCCGTTTTGGCCTCCGCGCAAACCTCCCGCCCCTGATGCGCGGTGAGTAGCTGCTTGAGCCCGCGACGTACGATGTCGTGATCGTCAGCAACCAGAATGCGAAGCGCCAATCGATGCTCCGTTACGGGCCATCTGAGCTTGCATACCCTCGTTGATAATTGGTCCAGCCGCCAAATTGGAATACCCGTTCTCCTGTATTTCGCCACTCCTTCGGCAGAATAGAACTCCATTGATCTGCGAGTCGCGTGTCAGGACGACAGAACCAGGAGCACCAACACCAAACAGAGGTTGGTACCTCAGCCTGCTGCACGCCGAGAAACGAATACATGATTGCACCGATTGCGTCTACTTTCTTCCCGAAGTCTAATCCAGAAGCGGAGGGTGATCCAAACGTGATTACTATATTGGTTGTAATTCTGCTGTTGATGGCGCTAGGAGCGTTTCCAACATGGCCCTATAGGGACTCATCGTTCTCGTCTTGGTTATTCTTCTGCTGCTCGGGCGCATATAAAAGCGCCGCGAGTTTTAAAACTCAACAATTAATGAGCCGCTCTGTGGCCATCGGCAGTGTCGCCAGATTCCAGAGCCCTTCTCAAGGAGCGGCAATATCTCTTGCGAGGAATCTCACACCTACACGTTTGCGACACGTGGATGCTTGACTCTATGCTTGATAGTGCAGCAATCCGGTCCGAACCGCTCCTCCTTCGGCGCGTCGCCGCTCTACTCTGGGTGATGGTGGTCGCGATTATCGTATCCTTCGCATTTTTCGCCAGCTCTTTATGTATTACGTTTCTTCTTGCAGCCTTCCTGGCCATCCTTGTAGATCCCGTTCCAACGTACCTTGAGAAATGGCACGTTCCTCGCTTGCTATCCTCTGCGGTGTTCGTACTGTCGGGAATGCTCATACTGGGTTTCTTGCTGTATACCTTTTATGGAAGAGCGTCGGCGCTCATCGATAACATACCCGAATACGCGGGCCGAATTCGCGAAGAGCTTAAGCCCTTGAGTCAAAACATCGAAAAGATACAGAAGAGCACTGGCAGCTTAAACGCCACGTCCTCTTCGCCGAAAAAGGTTCCTGAAGTTCGGGTTTACGAGTCATCAAATTGGCCGTCGTACGTGATTCGTGGAGTTGGCTCGGTTTGGGGTGCCATCATCGTTGGCGGCGTGGTGCCGTTCTTGATGTTCTTTATGCTCGTCCGAAAGGTGCATTTTTATACCTGGTTGTCAAACACCTTTGGCGCGAGTACGGACGTCCCACAATTCGTCGCGCGCGTGTGCCAGATGGTGCGGGGCTTTGCAGTCGGAAACATCGTCATCGGTTCCGCAATGGCCGCCGTTACGGTGGCGGTCTTGACAAGCCTTAAGCTTCAGGGAGCGGTGGCGGTCGGCGTCGCCAGCGGTATTCTGAACTTGATCCCTTTCTTTGGAATCATTTTGGCTGCCATCGTTCCGCTCATGCCTGCGATCCTTCAATTCGATACTGCGGGACCCTTCGCCATTATTTGCGTGACCGTTGTGACGCTCCATTTCATTTCAGCAAATCTGTTAATTCCAAAGTTCATCGGCTCGCGCGTGAACGTTGGTCCCGTCGCCGCAACCGTGGGAATGTTGTTCTGGGGTTGGCTATGGGGTCTTGCGGGGGTCTTGCTTGCCGTGCCATTGACAGCCTTCGTTAGATTGATTGCGGATTGTCACCCCTCCCTCATTCATATTTCCAATCTGCTCGCGGAAACTCCGCGGCCCATTCCCAAGTGGGCTCAAACTGGCCAGGCTACCGTGGCGCGGGCGATTCCCTTTCTGCGCAAGCGATTGAGCGCCGTGGAAAAAGACTAGGGTCTAGCACGGTTTACTGCCTCCTCCCCGATACCCACCGAGCTTGTGGTTCGAATGAGCCACCGGACCAGCGCCGAGGAGACCGGCGAAATCTTAGGCTTCGCGAGATCGGCCAACGTGGCGAATATAAAGATCACGGTTTCCCTGCCAGAGATCGAAAATGAGCTGCATCATGTCTTAGCCTTGGCGTATTTAGCAAGATAAAGCAGCGCCCCGGGAAGACATTTCCATCGGCTCGACGCCCGAGGGTATGGGATGTGCGCATTCGATCGTGTGAGTCAATCCTGATCAGAGATTAGGCGCTGCAGGAGCACAGCCCGCAGATGATCTATTGTCCGAGAGGTGTGGACTCTTGCTCTGCAGAGTGCGCAGCCGAGTCAGAGCGTCTCCTAGGGCTTGCAGTTCATCAATTGTCTTTGTTTCCGTCTTTAGTCTTCGGAGACGGTCATAGATGGCAGTTTCTGCGACCGCGATAAGCCGAGGCAGGTTCTTGGAGTCAGACTCCTCAACCGCAGCTTGGTATTGAGGTTCCCAGGGATATTTCAACCGATCCCTCCCCTATGCTTTTTGAGCCATTTCCCGGCGAAACAGAACCCCATCAGGTACGCCAAGACACTTCTCCTTGTCCATCGTTGCAACCTAGCACACAAGCGGAATCCAGCAATCGGGTCAATACTGTATTCGAAAATATCCGATGGCCTCAACGGCTCGTTAAACTAGATTGACCATCGACTTGCCGTTTGAAGACCGGAGTAAGAGAACACGCAGTCGGTCTGACTTTAGGCTTGCCTTGAATGACAGTTCGCGGGCACGCCAATTCCAACCGCCCCGCCATTCTTGCACCGAACCATATTCGCCATGAGGTTCTAGCGGGAAGCGATGACGCTTTTCCCGCTGCAACGTGAGGATGCGAATGCTAGGCTCCCCACGTGGCTGGATCAAAGACGTGTTCAAGCCGGCTAACGTGTTGTTGTGTCTCTGCGAGGTGCTCTTTCAGCGCACTATGCAGCTCTGGCGAGCCTGCGTTTTCAATCATTGGAGGCAGGCCTTTCTTGGCGAGTTTTTGTTCGCAATCGTAGGCATAGCTGAGTTCGATTTAGAACAACGCGCGAAGGTTTTTTACTTTTCCGATCATAATAAAAGTCCTTTTAGTTGTGGGCATCTGGAAAGCTCCCGGCCGTCTGCTAATTGCTACGAAGGTCTATTGCAAAAAGGAGGGATCTTTTGCCGGTCCACGCTGCCACATCCGGAGAGGTTGACCGCGCCAAGCGGCTCCTGGAAGGTAGCGGCAGCGAACACGTCGGCGCGGCTGGCGAAGCATCGGTGGATACAAAGCACCGCGCGGGGCACCGCAAGCGGCGTGGAATAGAATCTTCGCACCTACTTTCCATCGGTGACCTCTTCGGAGCCGCAAGCGGGTCGCCGCGCGTCTCCTTCTTCGTGTAAAACCAAGAATCGATAGACGGAGTTGTCTGCTCAGACAGGTCATCCCGCTCTTGGTACAAAGAAAAGTGTTGGAATATCAGGCTTGAATGATGTTGTTGCGCACGGCATAGCGCACCAATTCGCTGACCGAATGGCAGTCTAGGCGTCGCATGATGTTCGCGCGATGGGTTTCCGCAGTCTTCACGCTGAGTCCAAGAGCAACGGCCACTTCCTTGCTGCTCTTGCCTTCGGCGAGTAATTGTACGATCTCGCGTTGCCGTGCCGTCAATCGGCTGCCGTTGGTCTTCCCATCCGCTTTAGGTTTCTTGTCCAGATAACCTTCCAACACGATTTGAGCGACCTTGGCCGTAAAGAAGGTCTTATTGCCCCGCACGACGTTTACCGCCGTGACTAAATCGCGGGCGGCGTCAGTCTTAAGCACATAGCCGCGGGCACCCGATTCAAGCACTTCACGAGTCAAAGGATCCGATTCGTGCATGGTCAGAATCAATACCTTCGCTCGTGAATCGTTCTTAAGCATTTGCCTTGCGACCTCTAATCCATTCAGCGAAGGCATTCCGATGTCGAGAACCGCTACATCCGGCTTTACGTTCTTGGCCTTGTCGACAGCCTCGCGTCCGTCGCTCGCTTCGGCGACAACCTGCCATCCTGGCTGAGCTTCGAGCAGTGCGCGCAGGCCTTTTCGCACGATTTCGTGGTCGTCCGCCACTAGCAATCGCAGAGAGTCCATGGTCTACCTCCGTGCGTATTCAGACGGTGAGTCCCAAATGGATTACTCCCAATGGGGAGTTCGCCTATTTCCCCTAGAGCTAAAAAGAAAGACCAGCTCCGAACGAGCTGTGCAATACTCCTAGTTGAGACGGCCTAAATCTATACGGCTGATCCTGTATTGTCGAGACGAATAAACTGTAGCAGCTCAGCTTCGCGTCGAACTGGCCTTCTGATTCTTGACGTCGAGTTCGTTCACCACTTGCCTGACATTGGGGATTTCACTGACGAGCTTTTCCACTTGGGTGCGGCGCGATTGGGAAGGCACGTCCCCGCTAAGGGTCACCACGCCGTTCTTGACGTCGTATTTCACGCCCTTTTTTAGTTTGTTTTTGACCAGCACCGCGTCCACAATTTTCTCGATGGCTTTGTCGGTATCCGCATCCACTGCCTTTGCTTCGCTCTCCGCTTCTGGCGGGCGCACAGCCACTTCATCGGCGACTACCTGCGAGCCGGCATTCGTTTTCGCTATGGATTCAACGGAAGCTTTGTCGTCGTCGCTGGCGACGGTCCCGGTCAACGTAATCACGCCTTTTTCACGATCCTGGCTAACGCTTACGTCCTTGTAGCCCGACTGATCGAGTGATCTACGGATCTTGTCCGCAACATCAGGCGATTTACTGTTGATCGAACACCCTGCCAGCACTCCGGCGATGAATAGGGGAAATACCGCTAACAATCCTTTTCGCCCTCTCATGTTGCTCCTCTCCTTCCCGTTTGCTAAGGGTTTCTCCAACAAACCTTCTGCATCCTGTTAACGACGCTGAGCCCCGGGGCCACTTTCAGCCCTGGGTCCATATTCCTCAATCCGCAGTAATGCGTATAAAGCTTCGCGGGATCACGTACTTTCACTTCCTGTCTTCAGCAGTGAAACGGCACAGCGGCAATGCTCCGAAAACCGGTACGTCAAATACTGCTGCGGCGGAGGTTTCATCGAGTTTTTTCGTAGAAGAACAATCGCGAGAAACTACACGGTTCTTCATCGTGGTCTGAACGCTTTTGAAGCACCCGCTAACCGCGTCGGCCACGACGACATGCGGTTCGCCTCAATAGCCCAAAGCACACGACCACCCGGCTGGGTCTTTATTATTCATGAGAAAGCTTGAACCACAGCGAGTAATTGCAAAAGCCGATGAATAGTCACCTGAATTCCGAGCCGGATGGCTTAGTGCTCGTCTCTTTCATGTTGTCCCACGGCCACCGGGTTGGTGAAAATCACCGCATTCGGAATCACAACTTTCCGGCCCTCCTTTGTGGTTACGATCGTCGCGCGGGCTTGAATGTCGGAGACGTTTCCCTCGATCCCCGTAACGCTGATCAAATCGCCCAATCGAAAAGGCTCTTGCAGCAACAACAGGATGCCTGCCAGGAAATTTTGAAGTATGTTCTGAAACGCGAAGCCGATCGCCACGGTCCCGATACCCAGGAGTTTCACAAGGTCAGCAACCTGGAACGATGGCGCAACCACGGACAGGGCGATCAGAAAACCGACGACAAGAATACTTGTGTGAATAAGGCGTCCCAGTAGGAGAGCGATGCCTTGATGAGCCTGGCGTCGCAGGACCAATCGACGCGTCACGGACTTGGCGATCGATCCTAGAAACAGAAACAAAATGAAAATCAGGATCGCCAGAACAAGGTTCGGCAGAAGCGAAATGCTTTGATTGACGATTTTGACCCCAGTTCTCCACGCATTCGAGAAATCAACAGACATCGCGCTCCTAAGGTTTACGCCCGTCAATCAGATTCCGGCGGCCTCAGGTCGGAATGACCGACCAAGGGTCGCGTGATGCAAAACGCCGACCCAAGAACAGAACAGGAGAGCGCAATGATTCGCAGTCGCAATCCGTGGCCGCAAGCTATTACCGCATTCGCGATCGGCTTGGGAGCTGGTGCCGCTCTCGGCGTGCTCTTCGCCCCACAATCCGGAGAAGACACTCGCGAGTACCTTAGCGACACCGCGCAGGAAGGCATCGACGAGGCCGTCTCGCGGGGCAAAACACTCATCCGGCGCGCACGCCGGAATCTCAGCGAGGCCAAAGAATTCGTAAGCGACGTCGCGGACACCACCGAAAGCGCGTTCCGCGATACTCGCAGCGCAATCTCTTAGGTAGACTCACGGGCCGAATACCAGATTGACGGACAACTCGGATTAAAACGGAGAAGAGACGACTATGGATCTGCTTTGGACCATCGCGGTAATCCTGGTGATTTTGTGGCTGCTGGGTTTGGTGACCTCGTACACGCTGGGCGGGTTCGTGCACATTCTATTGGTGCTGGCCATCATCGTTGTGTTGATCCGCGTGATTCAAGGCAGAAGACCCGTTTAGGCACGCCAACGCACGTTAGCTGCCCTAACGCCGCGTACCTTCACGAGCGGCAGCG
This sequence comes from uncultured Acidobacteriota bacterium, assembly GCA_963735525.1. Lineage (GTDB taxonomy): Bacteria > Acidobacteriota > Terriglobia > Acidiferrales > UBA7541 > Acidiferrum. Next base: position 235,418 of record CAVTLQ010000015.1, read on the forward strand.
GTCCCCCTTTATTTTGACAGTATACAAAGTGTACAAAAGGAGCCTGCGTGAAAACAACTCGTACGCACAAGTCTTCGAAGCACAACCCAATTCTGATAAGCCTTGCGGAGTCCATCGGCTCGACCTTGGGCTCCATCGCCGCCAAGGCGGACGCGGCTCAAAAAGCGCTGACCAGAGCCCAAGTGACCACCAAGCTCGAACGAGAAGGCAAGAAACTCGTCCGCAAGGGCAAGAAGCTCGCCCACGACCTGAACAAGACGAAACTCGCCCGCGCTACTCGCCGCAGTCTTCGACGCGCCTGTGAAGCGCGCTGTACGCAAAGTTGTCCGTGGAACCACGGCCGCGCGCAAGCGTGTGGCACTTCGCCGCGGTAGGGGCGGCAAGTAGGTCCGCGGTACGGCCGAATCACGCTCGGGAGAAAGCCGCTTCATGATCTCCGACATTCCTGCGCATCAGAATTTGCACGTGCACTCCAGATTTCTGGGCACGTGCTGGGTCATCTATGGCGTCATTCGCCTGGGAATGGCCCTTTGGCTGGTGGTGTTTAGCACCACCGCCACGCTGATGTTCGGCGCTCTGCTCACGCGCGTCCCCGACCCGTTCGCGCTGATGAGCGAGTTCCATTTCATTTACTTCGGGATTGCGGCGTGGTCCACCGTGGCCGGCGTCCTCGGAATTCTCGCGGGATTCGCTCTTCTCGCCGGCCAAGGATTCGCGCGCCCGCTCGCGCTCATCGCCGCCTTCCTCTCGCTGTCCGAGATCCCCTTGGGCCTAACTTTGGGTGCCTACACCCTGATTGTTCTGCTTCCCGCCGACCCCATACGTCGCCAAGTCACGTCCTAGTGCCATCCCCCCGTTTTGTTCCCAGTCCGCTACCGCGAAGTTCGTTTCCAAATACATCCTTCGCCCGATGGTGACTGAAGCCCCACCCACCCTATTCTCGACAACGGGCCCACCAGAAGCCCTCGGGGCGGGCAGCCTTAGCCTCGAACAGAAACAGGAGGAACAAACGTGAGCTTTCACAAGAAGCTTGGAATCGAATTGCTGGTGCTTACCGGGTGTTTCTTGCTCGGCGCGTCGATGCCCGCCAAGATGACGCCGCGTCAAGAAGCGCCGCAGCCCGCGCCGGACAACTCCAAGACCAACCAAGGCGATCGCGATAGCGCCGCGACCACCGCTGACCAGCAAAAAATGAACCCCGCCGATCGCGACCTCACCAAGCGAATTCGCGTGGCCCTTCACGACGACAAGACCCTTTCCACCTACGCTCACAACATCAAGATCATCACTCAAGACGGAATAGTCACCCTGCGAGGCCCTGTGCGCAGCCAAGAAGAAAAGAGCGCTATCGAAGCCAAGGCCGTGGCCGTCGCAGGGCAGGGCAACGTAATTAATCGGCTTCAAGTTGCAACACCGAAGTCGTAAAACAACGCCATATCCATCATCAAAGGAGAAAATCGAATGAGCGACAAGAAAACCGCAGTATTCGGGATTTATTCGACGCGCCGCGGCGCCGAACAGGCCGCTAATTCCTTGGTGGGTGCCGGCTTCGGTATGGGCGACATCTCCGTCCTGCTGCCGGAGAATCTCGGTGACCGGGAACTTACCACCGAAAAAGCGACCAAGGCTCCGGAAGGTGCCACTACCGGCGCGGGCACCGGCGCCGTGCTCGGTGGTGCTTTGGGCCTGCTGGCTGGCATCGGCGTTCTGGCGATACCCGGCGTTGGCCCGCTCATCGCCGCGGGTCCCATCATGGCGACGCTGGCAGGCATGGGCGTTGGCGGAACCGTGGGTGGTCTCACTGGCGCGCTCGTTGGCCTGGGCATTCCCGAATACGAAGCCAAACGCTACGAGGGCTTCGTTCAAAAAGGGGGGATCCTACTCTCCGTCCACTGTGCAACATCCGACGAAATCAGCCGCGCCAAGAACGTCCTGAAGGCCACCGGCGGCGAGGACATCTCTTCAACTGGCGAATCCTCCGTCGATTCCAAGGACAGAGCGCGTGGCACTGCCCCCGGCTACTAGTTTCTTCGTTGTAGGGGCGGGCTTTAGCCCGTCCCTGAGACTTTGCCGTTGTAGCGGCCGCCTTCTGAGGCGGGCGACGACCTTCGCAATTCCACTAAAGAAAAAGGAAGTCGCCCGAGCGCGGCTTCCTTTTTTCTTTTCTATCGTTCCGCCTTATGTCTCGCCGCACACCGGCGCAAAATCGCGTCTCCTACGCGAGCCCAATTCCCAATAGAAATCGGACTTCACTACCCAGTGATGTGGTCGGCACTAAACCCCCGGGAGGATCTCATTTTGGGCCCGGTCCCAGAGCAGACGGGCTCCGCCCAACTGATATCGTGGTGCCGGCCCCGGCAAATGCTACTGGATAGTCTGTGGTTCCGGTGAGCGGCGAAGTGCTGAAAAACTGAGCGAAGGTAATCCCGTGCGGGGCAATGCGATCGAAGCAGAAAGTCTGGCCATCAAATGTGAAGCTCTGGCTGGACAAGAGACTTTCTGAAAGACTATGAAATGCGATAGGTCCAATTTCAGGGAACAGGCTCTCTTTTCGTTCGAAGGTGGCGATCAGGTGTCCGCTCGAGAAAGTGGCCGGGTTGCTCCAGTCCCCGTTCGGAGTGGTGTTGTAGTAGACGTTGAATGTTCCGGCTAAAACCATATTGAGGGCGACATCACCGTCATTTGGCATCGGTGTGAGCGTCAATACATCCGTGCTGAACGTGAAGTAAGCAGTGGCCTCGCTCGGCGACCCGTTGAACAGCGAGCTGGTAAATCCGTTGATGTGGACCAGGTAGCCGACGTACACAGCCAGAGACAGACGTCAGATTGAGCGCCTCCAGAAAATGCGATAGCTCGGGCGTATCGATGACCGTAAAGTATCCGTCCTTCAGGTTGTAACGCACGGAGCATCCCTCGTAATCACAGTGGTAGGACGGAATGTGACGAACCTGACCCTCCGACTCGTCGGTCCACCGTATTCTTCTTGCCTCGAAGGCCATGACATGGCTGTCGCGCGGGCAAAGTGGCTCCAGAGTTTGGCTCAGTGCGTCGCATAAAGCTTGTGACATAACTCCTCGTTTCATTCGCCTTTGGCATAACAACACGCAAGCCGATTGACCGTCAGACTCGCGCTTACCTCCCGGTGTCGGTCTACGACCGTTCGCCGGGAGCGCCCTGTTCCAGACTCATAATCCCTCCTAGTTCCACCCTGCGGTCAATCCGGAATTTGTTGTATGGGTTTCGGTCACAAGCCAGAAACTCCAGAGAGGCCTCTCGGCTACGGCGATCCTTTGTTGTGGCGCCATGAGGGACGCGATTGCGTAACGGCACCCTGTTCTTGATTTAAGGTAAATCCTGTATGGCCGGTCGCGAGCAGGTCAACTAAACTTTGCCCCAAAACTTGGAGGAGGAAGAATAGTAGTCAAGGTTCGACGTTTGGGCACGTTTCAGAGATGGTGGAACCCTTGCTGCGTATCCTTGTCGTAGATGATAACGAAATTGTTAGGCGTGGTCTTCGCTCCATGCTTTCATCACGCACCGATTGGTTCGTGTGCGGTGAGGCTGTCGATGGGTTCGAAGCAGTTGAGAAAGCCAAGACCCTTCTGCCGAGTGTGGTGCTCATGGACATCTCGATGCCTCGGATGAACGGACTAGATGCGACTCGAATCATTCGACGAGAACTCCCGGAGTCTAAGGTCGTAATCATTAGTCAGAACGATCCTGCAATCGTTCGTCGACAAGCTCGGGAAGTAGATGCTGCGGCATATGTTGCCAAGACTGATCTCTCCCGAGATTTGCTGCCAACGATTGACAGCCTCAACGCGGCCGTTCTGAACGGCGGCAAGAATGCGCCGGAATCCACGCCATCTCAGAAGCACGATGCCATCGATACGTCCACTCCTGAAGGTGCCGCCTCACTGGAATCGATCCTATGCACTGAGGAGTTGCATCGTCGCCCGTCGCGTCCGCCCGATTACGAGAAGGAGAACCGCGCGCTAGTGGCGCTGGCCCGTGCGCTGGCCGACTCCCCGCACACCGTTCTCCAGACCTTGGCCGAGACCGTTCTAGACGTCTGCTGCGCTGGTTCGGCCGGCATTAGTCTGCTAACGACGGAAGACAACGGAAAGAGGTTCCATTGGCCTGCAATCGCCGGCAGCTGGAAATCGCACGTCGGCGGAGGTACGCCGCGCGATTTCGGTCCCTGTGGCGACGTGCTCGATCGCAATACTCCATTGTTGTTCCAGCACGTCGAACGGCGTTACACCTATTTCCAACCGGTTACGCCTCTGGTCGAAGAGGCTCTGCTAGTTCCCTTTTACGTCGGAGGCAAAGCTGTCGGCACGATCTGGGCGGTCGCTCACGATGATCGCCGCAAGTTCGACGCCGAGGATGAACGAATTATGAGTTCGCTGGGGACATTCGCCTCTTCGGCTCATCAAGTTCTGGAGTCGCTCGATGCCCTCAAATCCCAGATGACCGAGCGTGAAAACGCTGAGCGAACGACCGGTTTACTGGCGGCTATCGTGGATTCCTCGGACGATGCAATCATCAGCAAACGTCTGGACGGCGTGATCACCAGTTGGAATACAAGTGCAGAATGGTTGTTCGGCTACACCGCGAGGGAAGCTATCGGCCAGAACATTACACTCATAATTCCGCCCGATCGTCGGGACGAAGAAGCAACGATTCTTGAGCGGCTCAGGCGAGGCGAACGGATCGAGCATTTCGAAACCGTCCGCGTGCGCAAGAACGGCACGGCGCTCGATATTTCCCTGACAATTTCGCCGGTGAAGGATGCCGCAGGCCGTGTCATCGGGGCGTCGAAGGTGGCGAGGGACATTTCGGCGCGAAAAGAGACTGAGCAAGAATTGGCGGAACAAGCTCGCCTGCTCGATCTGAGCAATGATGGCATCATCGTTCGTGACCGGTCCGACCGGGTCACCTACTGGAACAAAGGCGCGGTGGAGATGTATGGGTACACGCGCGATGAGGCCCTAGGCCGCGTCAGCCATGAACTGCTGCTCACGGAGTTCCCCGAACCGTTTGAGTGTATCGCCGAACAGTTTTATCGCGATAGCCGCTGGACCGGCGAACTCATTCACACCCGAAAGGACGGAGCGCGGATTGTCGTTGTCAGCCGTTGGGCGCTCGATCGTAATGCCGACGGAAGTCCGCATTGCATTCTCGAAACCAATAATGACATCACCCAGGACAAGCAGAACGAAAAAGCGCTGCGCGCGAGCGAGGAGCGGCTCCGCACGGTGGCCGATGAGCTTGATACCCAAGTACGCGTTCGGACCCAAGAATTGGAGCAGCGAAACGCAGAAGTCCTCCAACAATCCGAACAGCTCCGAGAACTGTCGAATCGTTTGCTGCAAACCCAGGACGAAGAACGACGACACATTGCGCGCGAGTTGCACGACAGTGCCGGTCAAATTCTAACGGCATTAGGCATGAATCTTGCCAGCATCGCTCAACCCACAAGACACAACCCGCTGCTCGCCAAAGCTGTAGAGGACAGCCAGAAGCTGGTTCAGCAGCTAAGCCGAGAGATACGCACGATGTCTTACCTGCTGCATCCACCGCTGTTGGATGAAACTGGCTTGTCGGAAGCGATTCGTTGGTACCTTCAGGGTCTGACTGAACGTAGCGGTCTAAGTATCGACCTGAGCATTTCTGAGGACGTCGGCAGGCTTCCCGGGGAGATGGAATTGGTAGTGTTTCGCATCGTGCAAGAATGCCTGACGAACATCCATCGCCATTCTGGCAGCAAGACCGCGACAATTCGGCTTTCGCGCATAGCCGAGAGTGTTTCCTTGGAGATTCAGGATGAGGGCACGGGAATACCAGCCGAAAAGCTGGCTGGGATGCAAGCGCAGCGTTCAGGTGTAGGAATCACCGGAATGCGTGAGCGTGTCCGTCATTTAAAAGGCGCTATGAGTATTCAATCGAACGGGCGGGGTACGAAAATCTCGCTCACGTTACCGATCCCGACGACAGCTACTTTAGAACCAGAGAATATACTTCAACAGACTAGAGCGGCTGGTTAGAGCTCTGTGGATTGGAGACGGGTGTGCCGATGCGCATTCTCATTGCAGATGACAACGACATGGTTCGCCGAGGCGTAACGGGAATTTTGTCATCGGTGGCGGACTGGGAAGTCTGCGGGGAAGCTGGGGATGGATCTGAAGCGCTTCTGAAAGCGCGAGAACTCCTCCCCGATCTAATCCTTCTCGACATAAGCATGCCAGGTCGGAGCGGTCTAGAAGCGGCGCGTCTTATCCGGCAAGAGCTGCCCAAGACCAAGATTATAATCATGAGCCAACATGACCCCATTCAGCTATTGCCGCGTGTCCTGGAGGCGGGCGCTCACTCATGCGTGGACAAAACGCGCCTCAGTATGGAGTTGTTGGCGTCAATCGAACGCGTCGCGCGAATCCGGAAGCACATCGAATAGCAAACGCCGGCTAGCGCTGGAATTTCAGGGGAACGGTCGTGTTGAACAGTGGGGCGGTGATATCAAATGGAGGCAAGCTAAACTGCGGCATAGCTTCGTACGTTCTCTCAATCTCCAGTTTGCCGCTATCCGTGCTTACTCGTAACGCTAGCGCAGTGGCATGTTCGGTATACTCTCCCGCGTGAACCATCCGCCGATCCTTCTCGGGACCTCATCGTTCCGTTGTAGGCGGAACACTAACCGATGGCTAAGAAGCGACCTACCTTCGAACGTCCCGCAACCCAGACCGGGACTACACCCGGCCTGACGCAACCGTCCATTCCGGCTGAGGCAGCACTCAGTTATCTCAGAGACACGAAGGGTACGCTCACTTGGTCGGCTCGCGATCTCGCCGACACGCTGAAGATCAGTCGGCGCGAGGCCGAACAGGTCATCGCGCTCCTTGCAGCGCAGGGATACGTGCAACGTGCGAGCGGGACCGACGAGTGGATGACAACGCCGGCGGGAGAATCGGTGTCCGGTGCGAAACCCCCGCGCTTCACGCGCGAAAGTGTCGAGCAGGCCGTTGAGTCTCTGAGGAAGCGGATAAAACAGGTTAACAACGACTCGAAGGCCGCATTCAGGATCATCGACGCCGTAGCCTTCGGAGATTTCCTTTTGAGCGACCGCCCGAGAGTCCAGGCCACAGACGTGGGTATGGGTTTGACGCCACGAGGTGAGGCAGCAAGCGAGGCTAGGTCTGCTTCTGCGGCCAGACTAGAGCGTCAGTTCCTAAGACACGTTCGCGGAAGGACCGCGCTCTTGCAAATCAGACCTTACGCTGAGTGGATGAGCAAAAGGTCTCACCACAACCTACTGTAAGGGGGGCCTACCCGCGGGCATTTGTCCGATTACCGCGTATCAGGAGTTAGCCATCGGAACCACGCGATCTCGCTGGGGCTTGCTTCTGGTGGCATATTCGTTGTGTCGAGCGAAGGGGAGGCATACGATGTGCGAGATAGAGATCCAAATCGGAAATTCCGCTCATACGTACTTAGGATGAGAGATTTCGTGCACAGCGAAAGACCGCAATGGCTCCAGCAGATGGAGCCCGTTCTCGAAACACTGAATGACGGTGTTGTGATCGCCAATGATTCCGGTCAGACTCTCTTTGTCAACACGGTCTTCGAGGAAATGACCGGGTTTCTTCGCGCTGAAATCATCGGCCGCGATGTGGTGCACCTGGTTCTTGGGGCTGAAGATCATGCTCGTGTCCAGGCGTTTCGAGATAAAACCCGTGAGAAGGGCCGGGGCCGCGAAGAGTTCTTCCTGGCCACGAAGGACGGCGGGCGACTTCCTGCGGTGATCAGTCTGCGCGCAATATACCGCCCCGAGGGAGGGCGTTTCGTGATCGTAACGCTGGCCGATATTTCGGAACAGAAACTTACGGAAGAGAGGCTCCGCGCGGCAAATGCGCGGCTCGAAGAGCATCGGAGAGAGATTGAGCAAGACCTGGTGCTGGCGACCCGAGTGCAGCAGAGCCTAGCACCAAAAGCCATCCTCTGGGGAGGCTGCGGGTCGACACTTTCTACCAACCAGCGCACAGAATCGGCGGCGACTTCGGCTTGGTAATCCCCTTAGAGGAAGAACACTTGAATATCTTGGTCTGTGATGTCTCCGGTCACGGGATCAGCTCCGCGCTCGTCGCCAACCGAATATACTCGGAGACGTTAACGCTGCTGGGCAATCGTGCACCGCTCGCGGACATGCTCCGTCAATTGAACTCTCTCGTGATTCAGAATGTTGGCGTGTCGGGATTCTTCTTCACGTTGGCGGCGGCTCGATTTGACCGCAGCGCAACTAGTATGGAATTCGCCGGCGCTGGACATCCACCGGCGATGATCGTCCAGCCAGGGGCCGAGCCTCGCTTACTCCCGTCCCGCAGCCTGATTCTGGGCACGCTGCCAGATGCCGTGGACGCCGACGCCACGCTTTACACAGAGCTCGAGTCTGGTGACCGCATCGTGCTCTACACCGACGGCATCACCGATGTGTTCGACTCGCGTGGCGAAATGCTCAAAGTAGAGGGTGTACAGAACTTCGTTCGCGAAACGGCGCTTTTGCCGTTCAACGAAATGAAGAAGGGCATCCTCAATCGCGTCGCTGCGTGGCGCGACGGCCCGCTGGTCGACGACGTGTCACTCGTGCTCGTGGAAGTGCACTAGACAAGCAGGACTAACAGCTCGTCGGACCGATCTCTGAACCGATGCGTGGTTTGTGCGTTAATCAGGCACGAAGGCACTCAGCCTGCGACTCGGCTCTGCTATCATCACTGTCCTGAAGTGATGCCCTTCACTGCTTGCTTTGCTCGCCTAACGGGTGCATCGTCATGGCCACCATCTGGCAAGCGCCGTCTTTAGCTTTATAGACGTGAAGCATTACAGCTTCGAACTCATGGTGCCCATCCTTGCTGTCATAGGACACGTGACGCGTGCCGTATTCATAGGCCATGTCGCCGGATGGTGCGGACACAATCCGATGTTCGCCGACCCAGGAGGTCTTGATGTTCGTGCGGTCGGAGAAGCTTTTTTTGTTGGCATCCTCCATGGCGGGCTTGCCGACAGCAGGCTTTCCGTATGGAGGCATATACGAGAAGGCGTCATCGGCAACAGGCAGATGGCCTTGCTGTATGACACTTTCAGTACACGGCCCCGTTTGGGCTTGCGTGATTACCGCAGAAAGTAAAATGAATAACACAACCAGGCTGTAGCGCATCACACTTCCTCCTCGCGAAACGTACCGTACCGCTTGTATTGCAGCGAAGGTTTGACGGAAGTTTTTCTGTAGTTGAGTCGAGATTTTCTCATTTTTTGAGACAGAAAACAAAGAATCCCATTGGACCCGGGGCCCCGCGATTGACGTACGCCCGGAGGCTCCTTGGCCAGGGACTCGGCCACCCGGTTGAAGGTGGGTCCCCTTTTCGAGAATGCTCTCCATTTTTTCCTGGCGAAACTTTCGCGAGCGCTACGACGAATCGACAGCCGGATCGAATTCGAGGCGATCATTTGCCCAGCGCGCTCGTGAAGCGGCCACGGTCGCCCCGTAAATCTTCAAACAGTACGATTCACGCTATGCTATTCATCCTTGAAAAGAATCAGCGTCCACTCCCCCAGGTCCAGGAACATCCGGGGATTTATGTCCGTCTTCTTAGGTCGTGCCTCTCGACGCAATGCTCCCGGAATTTGGCGTAGCACATGTTGAGCCAGTATTTGCTGAGGTTGGGTAGCCTAAGACCCCCAGTCGCAGTCGGGTGTTCCACCAATCAGCGCACAGGACTTTTCCACAGCTCGTTCGGGGGCAAGCATGCACTCCGTGGCAGACGGGTGTATGCTCCAAAGGTCTAGTCACACACCCTCCGCCGCGCCCTCCATGGGCGACGGTTCCTGTGCCGCAAGACATACATCCCGGAGACCGAATATGACGCCACGGGTCTCGGCAGTCTAACTGGCAGTCGGGCTGTAGTCGTGTGAAAACCAAATTTAGGAGAACACAAATGTCCCCACAAGCAGCAACAGCAATGGCCAAGGTGCCGGTAGCAGTCAAACAGTCCGCCACCGGCGATGTCTTCGACCGGATGCAGCAAACCTACGAAGAGATCGCTCGCAGAGCATTCGAGATCTTCGACAATAACGGCAGGTGGCTCGGTCACGATTTGGAGGATTGGTTCCGCGCCGAGTCCGAACTGCTGCACCCTATGCACCTGGAAATGGCAGAGTCGGATGACAACCTAACGGTTCGAGCAGAGGTGCCGGGTTTCAGCACCAAGGAACTGGAGATCAATGTTGAACCAAAAAGGCTGACCATCACCGGCAAACACGAGGCCCAGGAAGAGAGCAAGAAGGGCAAGACGATCTACTCCGAGCGGTGCGCAAGGGAGATCCTACGGGTCGTTGATCTGCCGGCGGAGGTTGACAGCTCGAAGGTGAGCGCGATGTTGAAAGATGGCATTTTGAAGATCGAACTGCCCAAGGCAGCCCATGCCAAGGCAGTTCGCATCGAGCCTAAGACAGCATAGGTAGTCAGAAAAGCAGCGGGGCGGGAACGCACTGCGATTCGCCCGCCCTGACTGCCCCCCCAAACCGAAGTAGTTGTCGCGGGCTCGCTCGATCTTTGAAATTTGATGGTCAGTGTCCACACCGAATCTGGCTCTTCACCATGGCGCGAAGCAATTTTGATTTGAGCATACGTCTCCCAGATGGAGAGGAAACGGGAGCGCAGGATAGCACGTCTCGGTGGGCTATGCTGGGCTTGACAATTCTCATCCTTATTGTCGTACTGCGTGCGTATGTCGTGTACCTAACCGACAGCGCAGAAAGTGACGGTCGATAATAGCAACGGTTTTTCTGTTGATCTGAGGGAAATAGTATGCCGCATATTTGTCCACACTGCCGCAGCGAACTCACTCGCCGATCTAAACGCAGAGGATTTGCAGAACACTACCCGTTGACGTTGATTTTCCTGAGACCGTTTCGTTGTTCGGACTGCGGATATCGTTTCTTCCGTTGGCCTACCGCGTGGATCCGTCACTCTGACGCGCAGATTGAATCGCCTGAATCCAAAACTTCAATAATTTGATGTGGATTCGCCTTCACCGCTTTGGGCAGCGTGAGTTCCTGTCCGGCATTCCAACCAGCTTTCAAGACGTAACACTAGGGTATATTTCGAGTGCTAGGCTCTGGGCATGATTTCGATGCCAAAACCCTGCAAGAGGTACAGCAAGCGGATGCCGTCGAGTGAGAGGTTTTTCAAGCATCTTCCGAACTGCCCGCAGTGCACGGCGGTAATCGTTCACCTTCGTTGGGTTTCGGAGATGTACTTGTGGATTCACCGGCATTGGAACTGACGCCAAGCAGGTTAGCTTCGAACTTCAATAATCTGCTCAGGATTGACCGACGCCGTTACGCTTCCACAGACAATCAGAATCTTCCGGCCAGCCGACTGGTTTGTGATCGCCGTTATTTCGGCCTCGACCTCTTTGCCTGGGAAAATTTTGACCCGGACGCGGGAGCCTACGCTGTAATCCATATTGTCAGTATACTCTCTTATTCTCTCAGACGAGGCTGGAAAATGACCATCGCCGTCATAGTAGCGAGACTACACGCAAGATTGCAGCGGATACACTGCCGACGCAAGGTAGCAATGAACAGGGGAAAAGTATGAGACTGGTTTTCATGGCGATCTTTTTCATGTGTGGTTTCCTAGTCAGTTCCTGGGGAGAGCCGCAGAAGCACGCACCTAGTATTGCCCAATGTCGATCCGATGCTGCTGCATGGAACAAGGAAGAGAACGCGGGACCAAAGGACAAGGACGTAGGATACCAACTTCCGTTCGGCGAACTATTGAAGCGCCAACGGGAAATGATGGACTGCATGAAGTTGGACGCACAGCACGGTCAAAACGGCGCAGTGGTAGAAGTCAGAACCTCATACAGGACGATATATCACGTCTATACGACCGCCATGTATGCACGCTACCAGCATTTCCTCGAACGCCATCAGTTGATGGAGAATTTTCTGGATGAGGATAGTAAAGGGTCGCGATGAAATGCCGCTTTCAATTCGACAACTTCCCGAAAACCACAAGCTAGATAACGAGCACCTATTTCCCGTCGCGTCCCTGATTTTCGTGACTGGCATGTCCGTCGAGAAGAACGCCAGTAAAAACGGATAGTCCTTGCCCAACTTACCGGCGTCTTGCCGTCAAATATCCCCAACCTTGCCCGCCATGTCGATCTCAGCCTGCAATTGGGCGAGAGCATCCTCAGCCGTACCAAACGCCCCTATCCACTTCGTCGGCTGACCGAACACGTGAGTGCCGATCTGCCACACGGGCACTTGGCCCTCCGGGCGAATGTTGCGGATGGAGATTACCTGGCCTTCCGGCAGACCTCCTACTTCGTACAGGAAGACAGGGCCGGAATTCGCCTCCATGGTGTTTGTGCGAGACTGTGCCGCGGTTTTCAAAACCAACGTGTATTTCATGGTGGCGCTACCCGTATCGAAGAATAGCATACGAGCACGATGGTCAGACGATCCGATTCCAGCGCTCTCCAGTGTGTCGCATCGTCGTAAGGCGAATCTCCTCGCCCTCTCCCAGGATAGGTCCAACAAGACGACGTCAGGCTTGAGTTCCTGGAACTTCTTGACGCCGGACCTGCCTGCTTGAAGGACCTTGTGGTGGCGGAATATTTTTCGTCCTGAGGGAAGAAAGTCACCAGTGAGAATTGGCTTAGTCACTAAACTGCTGCCAAATCGACTCTTATCTTGCATCGCGTATGGCGAGTGGCTTGCCTTAGTGGTGTGTGTCCCCGTCCTTTTGATCGGAGGTGAGCCGCAATGACAATGAAAACACGCGTTCTTCTCGTTGTGGCGATCCTGGGGACTGCCTTTCTACTCTGCGGAGCCGGGCCGCGACCTGCTTTTGCTGACGGTTCCCACCTGTGGCAGTCCGCGGGACTAGAACCGTCGGAACCACACGCCCAGCCACAGAAAGATGCGCAAGATGAAGTTAAAGAGTTCAAGGGGAAAATCTCCAAGAGCAATGGCAGATTCGTGTTAGAGGAATCCTCCGATGGCGGCAGCTACGGTACCTATGTCCTTGATGATCAAGCAGCCGCCAAAAAGTATGAGGGGCAGAGAGTTGTGGTGACCGGAACCCTCGACGCGCCCAACAAAACGATCCATGTCCAAAAAATTGAGGCAGTCGCGTAACGGCAACTACCTTAATCGTCTTTTTGAGAAACAATGAATGCCTGCCACTTTGCGCGTCCATTTAAGCTTACTCGTGCCATGGCGCTTATAACGCCGCAGTTTTGGAGACATCTCTTGACCGGTGCCAGGGCTAAACTGAGGTCACTCAAAACGGAACGCCTAGCAAAGACTGCGTAAGCGTTCATATCTTCAGGCCGGATGAGCGGACACGAGCATTAATATGAGACCCGCAAAGCAAATAGTGTTTCGATACAACGGCGATCCAACCACTGAGGAGATCGACCTAGACATGGACGGTGAGAAATCGACTCCCGAGCAAGGCTCCGTGATTGAGCGTAAGGGAGAACAGTGGAAGGTACTCCGAGTGAATGTGGAGACCAACGCCGCCGAACCTTTCGAGGTCCCAATTCACCGGGTGTTCCTTACCAAGGAATTCTAATTCGAGCTATTGGATTCGGCTTCTGCCCGTTAGAATGGAGTCTTCAGATATACCGCGTCCTTGCCTGAACTTTACCAAACAATGTCGTCCGAGGTCTTCCACTTCGGGAGATTCGGGAGCTGGGGCGGTTTATCATGCAAGCCTGGCTTAATGTCGTTGCGATATCGCGAGCGAGCTTTCCGACCATCACTGGCAACCTCCAGACTCCAACTGGTACAGCCTGAGCCGTGCTTCCCGACTGCCCTTGTTGCTCGCCGCCCGCAGCAGAACTCGTGCCTGATCACAATTCTTAGCCACTCCGTGTCCCCGAATGCTCGTTAGGCTGAATATCGTTCCCGATGGCGAAGAGGCGTTATCGGTCGGTATTCTCCATTACGACGTATCGCATTATGTTGTGAAGGTGGACATCGGGGGAGTAGCTGGGGTGGTGGTCCCACTCATCGGTAAGAAGCCACCCGATATCCACATATGGGTACTCAAGGACGCAGCGCCCGTCGTCGTCAAATCCGAAGGACCACTGTATGAGGACGGCCCTATTTGGCGGATTGAACTAGGGGCACCGGAATGATGTATGGTGTAGCAAAAACCGATCTGCATTGTCGGAGTCCACAGACAACCAGAGACGTTATGACCCGCTCGATCGATGTCTTGCAGACGTCCTTCTAGCGCTGCTTTCCACGTTTCCTTGGGCCGCTCGCGGATACAGCAGATACCCGATTTAACACGCTTCTGAGCGCGCTACCCTAAGTGTATCAGCCTCTTCCAATCGCTGGGGGGTGCCATGTCAGAAGTAAGTCTCCTTTGCCTCAAGCGCGCCGGGGCGCTCGTTAACGATGCCTCGGACTACGTCGAGCTATCCAACAAGACCGCGCCTGCCGCTGATGACGACTTACGCGAGTCTATGGTCCGAGAAGTGCTGAGGATCAAAGCCGCTCTATTGGCAATCAATCGTCAGCTTGCGCAGTTTCGCCGCAACGGTCAATCGTGAGACAACCAAGAGGATATCCAACAGGAGGTGAATCGTGAACCATAAACCTAGAGTGCTTTTCTTCTCAACCGGCGATTCGACGCGCAGCCAAATGGCGGAAGGCTTTCTGCGCGCCTTCGCCGGCGACGAGCTTATTGCCGTGAGCACTGCCGTCCAATCTCCGCAACCGGACCCGCTCGCCGTCGAGGTCATGAACGAAGTCGGCGTGGATATCTCCGGTCAGCGTGCCAAAGATGTCGCGGAATCGCTAAAGGAGCACTTCTCTTGCGTTGTAACGGTCTGTGACTCTTCCAGAGAGCGGTTTCCAGTGTGGCCCTTTACCCGCAACATTTTTCACTGGAGCCTGCTCGATCCCGAGGCGGTTGACGGACCCATGGAGCAAAGGCGAGAAGTCTTCCGGCGCGTCCGCGATGAGATCAAAGCGAAGGTTAGGGAATTCGCCACGCAAACCCTTGTCGAATTGCACGCCGGATCGTAAAGGGACTCCCGCGCGGATACGCAGTCTAGGGCTACTCAGTTGAAACTCCCCTGGCAGCTCCTCTTCTTTCTTCCGCCCCAACTCACTGGCTTGCGAGGGGTCAGCCGGGCAGACTGAGTTTCTTGACGCGTACCAACATCTTAGCGTCTGAATTCTGTACGGTCACCTCAGCGGAAGCACTAAAACGATATGTGGGAGTGCGGCGCATTTGTCCATAAGCGAACCGGGTGGAGAGTTTGCATGCGGCCTGAGGATGATGTCGGAAATTCGATCGCTGGTCTATCCGGTAAATATCTTGGTGACAGCAGGGCCCCCTACTGTGGTCCCTGTGGAAAAGTCCTTATAAGATCACACGCGCCCTCGCTTCATCGGACGTAGCGTAGGTGATTCGCTGGATTGACAGGGCATTCGCGAATTGATAAAGGCAAAAGCATGGATCCCTGCTCCCAATGGTACGCGGCAAAGCGTACAAGCCTCCTGACTTTTTGGATTCTCGGTAGTTTGTTTTTTGGCATCTTTGCCTTTTATATCAATTGGAAGTTCGGCGCCCTTTGGTGTGTGGTCACAATACTGGGGTTTGTCATTATTGAAAAGCTGTTGATGCGTCGTGTCGACCAGGCCGCACCAAGATGAGCAAGATGAAAAGGTACCGGATCGATCCGGCTCGCTCTACGAAGACACTTCGACCGTACAACGTTCCTCCCTGCGGCGCTGAGCAGTCCAGGAGCCACATCGCGGACTGGTCGTCGTCGGGCTACATGCGAACGAGTTGTACGCGACGATTCTGCGCCCGACCTTCGTCCGTGGAGTTGCTTGCTACCGGTCGAGACTCGCCATAGCCTTTGGAGGTCAAACGACCTCGGTCAACCCCGTGCTCGGCTAGCCAGTTCAAGACGGCATCGGCACGATCACTGGATAGCTTGAGATTCGCTTCTCGTGAACCCACGTTGTCGGTAAATCCTTCGACCCGAATATTCCAATCAGTGTGTTCTTTCAATATGGTAGCAACATCGTTCAGCGAACCTTCTGAGTTTGGGGTAATGTCAGCCTTACCGCTTTGGAAACGCACATTCGAGAGTGTGACCCGGCCTGTGTCGTGCAAAGAAGCTGCGACGTTGGCGTTCGTTCCGGCGTTCCTGTAGCGGTTGAGTTCTGCAACCAAGGGCCGAGCACCATTGGGAGTTTTGAGATCGCCCTGGAGAATTTGGTCATTCGTTACTTTTTCCCCATACAACTTGGTGTCTTCGCCCTCGTCCGGACGCAGCGTAGAACCTTCCAAGGAAAGACCAGCAAAAAGTCCACGCGAGCGTGACCAAGATAAAATCTCTGCGTGCAGCAGAACGTCAGTGTTGGCGCTCGTGTCGCGACCTACTGGACCAGCTGCAGCCTCCGCTTCGCCTCCGATGGTAAACTTATCTGACAGCAGCTTTTTCATTCCGCCTTCGTTCATAATGAGCATGAACACGTCGGTAGAAGACCCGCCGATTTGCAAACCATAGCTTCCGCCCTCGATCCGAATAGCGGCCGGCGTTCCGAAGCGACCCGTGCCGTTCCGGCGACAAGAGACAAAACCTCGTCCGTACTTACCACCGATGATAAATGCGCCTTTCTTGACGCCCGGAATAATCACGATACATCGCGATTTATCGAAGAGGTCACGAGGAATACCCTTATCAGGTTCGTGCATCACTTCGCGGAAGGAGAGAGACGCATTCTGCAATCTTTTGTCGGGCGACGATTCCGCTTCCTGTTCTTGAGCAGACGCGGGCGCCACGCCGACGAAAAAGGCTAGGTTCAAGACCATAATCAGCGGAAAGCGCCGTGGAGCGCGTTTCAAAATCCCAGTTAGTTGCGTGAATAACTTAATCGTAGAAGGCATCGATTTCTCCAGAAATTGCACACCAAACAGCTCAGAGGAAGGAATATTAATCCCCGCCAGCTTTTCTGCCGCAGAACAAGGCGCACGGGAAGCGTCCCGGCTCCTTCGAACAGGTCATTAAAATGACCGATCATCTGTTTCGCGCCGCCGGCAGTACCAGCCGGTTCGATGCTATTCCACGCCGGAAAGTTTCCGGCGCTGCGCCGGAGTCTATGTCACAGTCCCATCTCGTCCAACCGGCATCTAAAAGCACAGCCCAACGGAGGTATGAATTGCCGGATCGTTGAGGAGTTATCCATGTCTAAATCCGTGTTGATTGTGGAAGATCATGAAGCAATTCGCAGAGAGCTTCGCCGTCTCTTTCAATCGCAACGGGAGTTCACGGTGTGCGGGGAAGCCGTGGATGGTGCCGATGCGATCTCGAAGGCAGAGCAGCTCTCTCCTGATCTCATCATCCTGGATCTCGCCATGCCAGAGATGAACGGGTTGGAGGCAGCCGGAGCCCTTCGATACATGCTACCGGACACTACTTTGTTTTTGCTCACCGCTTATCACACTCGGGAGCTTGAACTGGCTGCCCTTCAGCAGGGTGTACATGCGGTGTTCTCGAAATACGATGACTTAGGCCGTCTAATCAGGCGCGCCCGCGTGGAGTTGAAACTTGAAACACCATGCCATGCTGAATCCGCCCCTCAGGCCCAGGAACTATGGGTACGAGGTGCTGGGATGGAAGAAACTTCAGAGCTGGAGCGCATGTGTGAGGCCGCCTCGCCAGACGGCGAGCAGTGCACCCAACCCGCCACAGTCCACTGTACAATGTGCGGCAAATGGTTCTGCGACGCACACGCGGAGGACAAGGAGTGGCATTCGTGCATGCGGGCCGCCAGAGGAACGGGCGGTCAGGCTTAGGTTTCGTGCGAAGATCCGCATCACCAATAGCCGAGCGAGGCCAAGACTGGACCGGGGCCACTACGCTGTTAGCTTAAGACTTCGTCACAATTATCGAATAATCGAAAGCGCTGTGGATATTCCGGACGCGCCAGACCAACCGTTCCTTCCTAGTGCAATCGGCAGCACGTCCGTCACAATCCGCCTTGGACCAGTCCGAAGAGGAGTGGGTGGCCGAGATGGACCAGTTTATTTGGTTAGCTTCACCTCGACCCGTGGCCCTTTGAATGTAAATGAAGCGCATGAGGTCCGAGCCGCGTTTTCTCTCCTCTAACAGATCAGTCATTTGCAGTGCCGCAGTATGTTACGGGAAAGCTGAATCTGAGCACTATACGTGAAATACTAGCAAACAGTGAATTCGTCGGATCTCGAAATGAGGAATTGGTCGGGAAGGCGGCGTTTTCGAGTTTTGGAATTCTCGGAAGATGTAGAATTGGCCTACTCCTCACGCGTGCGCGATCAACGCGGCAATTTGCGGCACAAAGGCAATTCCTGCCAGCGCGCACATTATCGCGCACAGCAGATAGTCCAAACCGCGAAATGGCTCGGGTGGCGTGTCGAAATACGAATCCTTGAGGGACGCTTTCCTGTTCATAGAGCCTGCTTCATAAAGCTTACCGAAATTTCCGTCTGACTTAGGCCCCCCGCTCATCATGACGAACGGATCTGCATGCGTCTATACGGGGATTCGCCAAAAGATTGTTGGCCCTGTGGAAAATATTCCGTACAAGATCAAACGAAATGAGAGTAATGAGAGTACCGTACCAATTCACGGAAGCAGTGAGATTCGGTAGTTGGCGTGGAATCAAGTCCAATCCGGCAGAGAATTGTCTACGATGCCGTCCTGTTTGGCCATGAGTAGGCGCAGTATCTCTTCAATGAGTGCTGCTCGCTTCTCAGCGTCTTGCTCGTGGGAAGCCAGCTCGCAGAGTTCAATCCAGCGTTCTTCCTTCTCGATAATCAATACCCAACCCTTACCCCTACAGACGAGGGCTTCGCAGAAATCTAATCAGCATATACAAAGAGAAGCCAGCACTAAGGCCGTTGAGGGGAACAAAAAGAAACTTCATGTCACCTCCAGTCGGGGACAGTGCGGATGTTTATCTAACCCGTTCGCCTGCTAGGCGTCCATACATGCCCTACCCTAAATTCCTAATGGAAATACCCGATTGGCGGGTGCTGGATCCCACCCTCGGCCCGGTTGGCGCGATTTCGATGCCGTCAATGTAACTCCCATGTGCTCAATAGGACGAAAAACGCAACTCGATTCGTTGCCGCGAAAAGACGCTGCATTCGTTGAGCCGATGGAATGCCTGTCGGTCTTAAAGCTACCTGAAGGCTCACAGTGGCTCTGGGAGATCAAGCTCGATGGTTATCGAGCCCTCGCGGTCAAGTCTGGCAGTTCCGTGACCCCTCTTTTCGCGCCGAATGAAGTCGCTCAACAAAAAGTTTCCTTACGTCATAGAAGCGTTGGCCGATCTTCCCGAGGGCACGGTCGGTATCCTTTCGCTTCCCGACGATGTCCTCAAGTTGTTGCTCACGCACGGCAGCCAGAAGCTCAGTCGGTTCCGCCTCGACGTAGTCCGAAATCCTGATCCTTTTGTCGCGGATCATCACGAGTGATTTCAGCAGCGCATCCACGTCCGTAGTGAAAAGGTTGAACATCGGCAAGCGCATCCCGGTCACCTTAGTGCATTCTGTTTGCCATCCGAACAAACTCTGGGCCTCAGGCACCTTGGCGAGCTAATTCCCTTATCAGGCGACAGTCCCAGTGGTGTGTCCGACGGCACGCAAGATCATGTTGACTCCTTGTCCCGGGCAACTAGGAGCGCGATTGATATATGCGTTAAAGCCGGATTCATGGTCTTGGATACGAAAGACACGTCCCAGATACCAGCCATCGCGGAGCCATTCCTTCTCGCAAAGAAAGTAAGTCGTTTGGTTACCATCACTAACGAACGGCTACGTTGTGGCATCAACCCCGCGTTGGCCATACCATGAATCCCTTCCGCTTGTTACTTGATTCGTGGGATAGGCCATCCCCGTCTCGGACGGATACCATTCAGCCGCAGTTTAAGGACGCAAAGGCGCCGAACGCCGGATGTGTCCTCCGGGTAAATCAGTTTGGGGAATACATTCGTGTGAATTTGGTCCTCAAAGTATGGAGCCGGCTCAACTCCGATGATTGCGCGGACCTGGCAGCCCAGGTCTCCTTCTATTTTGTGCTTTCGCTGTTTCCATTCTTCCTTGTCCTGGCGTCCCTGCTTGGCTGGATCCCGACCACCAACCGGTGGGAAACATTCGCCGATTGGGTAACGGCGTATTTTCCCTGGCAAGCCCGAATCTTGATGCTGACGACGATGATTCAACTCTCGCATGGGTATGCGGGGTTCCTCTCTTTTGGACTCCTGGCCACGATCTGGACCGCCTCATCGGGGTTTATGAGTTTGATGGAAGCCCTAAGCGTGGCATACGGGGCACCGGATCACCGGAGCTACCTGAAGAGACGTGCTGTTGCAATTTGCGCGACCTTGGTCGCAGCCTTATTCATCCTGTTCAGTTTTGCTCTGTGGAACCTCGGCCACTTAATCGCCGTTCTTGTCTCTCACGATCTTCAGTTCTTTGTGCTCTTCCAGATGCAATGGAAATTTGCTCGATGGCTGGCAACCCTTCTGCTCATGTGCGTCGGAATCAATCTGATCAATCACTTCTTGCCTGCGGTTCGCCGTCCATGGAAATGGCTCACACCCGGAACGCTGCTCGTCGCGCTCTCGTTTGTCGGCGCCACATTCGCCTTTGAGGTCTACCTAGCGCACGGTTCCAACGTGGCCACCCTTTATGGGGCACTCGCCGGGTTCATCGTGCTCATGCTGTGGATCTATCTGGGGAACCTGATTCTCTTGATCGGAGCGGAAACCGACACCGTGCTGCGTGAGCGCAAACTTGCGGAGGCTAGCGCGTGAATCCTAAACAGCGCTACCGGCACCTACTCATGGTTCTGTCGATGCCCTTCCTGGTGCCTCTTGCATGCTCGCAGCAGACACAGTCCCAATCCTACGCTGCCTTTGAAGGACGCACCGTGTCGAAGATCGAGTTCGCCGTTCGACCCGGTGAGAATCTCGAGCAGTTACGCGCGTTGATCCGGCAAGAACAAGGGAAGCCGTTTTCTCTTGAGGCCTTGCGCGCGAGTGTGACGGCCTTACAGCAAACCGGCAAATTCAGTCAAGTGCAGGTAAGCATCGAGGTCGAACCCGACGGCTTGCTTCTACTGTTTATGCTCCCGCCGGTCTACAACGTTGGTTTGATTTCCTTTCCCGGTGCCGAGAAAGTTCTGTCCTACGCGCAATTGCTTCAGGCTGTAAATATTCCCTTAGATGCCCCTTTCGTTCAGGACCAGATCCCGGACAAAGAGAAAGCGTTGCTCAACTACTTCGCCAAGCAAGGGTACTTTGCCGCTTCCGTCTCCACCGCGCTTCGCGCCGACGATACGCACCGTGTTGTGAATGTCGCATTCGAATGCCAAATGCATTCACGGGCGAAAATCAGCAACGTAACTGTGGAAGGTGTGTCGGCGGCGGAGGCCGCTGACGTCCAGAACACACTCACTTCCTCTTGGGCCATACTTAACCGCGTATCACTGAAGGCTGGGAATGCCTACTCTCGCGATCGCATCGACAAATCCCTCGCGCATCTGCGGGCGCATCTTCGGAAACAGGGGCGTCTGGCCCCTAGCGTCCGCGTCAATCCCTCCTATCTTGCGGAAACCAATCGCGTGCAGGTGACGCTCGTGGTCGACCCCGGCCCGATCGTTTCGGTCCAGATCGAAGGCGCGCGGCTGTGGAAGCGCACCATCCAAAAGCTAATACCTATATACCAGGAAAATTCCGTGGATCAGGACCTAGTCGATGAAGGGCAGCGCAACCTCGTGTCCTATTTTCAATCCAAGAGCTATTTCAATGTGACTGTCAATTCCCAACTCGACACGCAGCACGATCACATAAACGTCGTCTATCGCGTCAATAAGGGAGAGCGGCACCGCGTTTCTCACATCCGGTTTGAAGGCAATAAATACTTCGATGACGATCAGCTTGAGTCCCACATTGCCGTGAGACGAGCAAAACTCTCGTTCAACCGGGGGATATTCAGCCAAGACTTGTTAAAAAGAAGCGTAGAGTCGCTCAGGGTACTCTATCACAATGAGGGCTTCGCCAAGGTAGTCGTCACACCGATTGTGGTGGACCACGAACCGAATCTTGAGATCGCCTTCCGCATCGATGAGGGCGTCCAATCGCGCGTGCACAACTGGACCACGGTCAATCAGGACAACGAGCCTATACGGCTCAAAATTGGCGCGCAGTCTCTTCACCTTGGTCCCGGCAAGCCGTATTCTCCCCACTTTCTCGAGGCCGACCGTGACCAGATTCTGGCCTGGTACCTGAATCACGGCTATCCGAGTGCTCAATTTGATTCGAAAGTGTCCGCTACCGATGCCGATCAGAACTCGGTCGACGTGGTCTACCAGGTCAACGAGGGACCCGAGGTCAATGTGGGCAATGCCGTGTTCCTTGGTGTCGATCATACGCGTCCGGATTTCGTCAGCTCCGTAACGCAACCGAATGTCCAAGAAGGAGCCCCCCTAAGCCAAGCGAAATTACTTCAGTCCGAAGGTGACCTCTACAACCTCGGCGTTTTCGACTGGGCCAGCGTTGCTCCTGTGGGATCGCCCTCGGATCAGAATCAGCAGCAAGTCTTGGTCCGCGTGCATGAATCGCGACGCAACAGCATCGATATCGGCGGCGGGCTCGAGATCATCCCCCGCAGCGGCAACATTCCGGTCGGTGCCGTCGTTGTGCCGGGCCTTCCCCCCCTCAGCCTGGGAAACAGATTTTCCGTCAGCCAGAAAAGCTTTGTCGGGCCGCGAGGTACATTCCAAATTTCCAGGCACAACCTTCGTGGTCGAGCAGAGACGGCTACTCTCGCGCTGGTCGCCTCACGGCTGGATCAGCGACTAGCGTTCACCTACGCCGATCCCAATTTGCACGGCTCGTCCTGGTCTTCACTGTTTAGCGTTTCGACCGAGAGGACAACAGAAAACCCTATCTTCACTGGTCTGCTGCAGCGGGGTTCGTTTCAGGTGGAAAAGCACCTCGACCGTCGGCACACCCAAAAGCTAGTTACCGGCTATAGCTATCAGCGCACCGACCTCAGCAACATTCTCATCCCAGAATTGGTCCTGCCTCAGGATCAACGGGTCAAACTCTCCACAGTGTACGTGCAGTATCTTCGCGACACTCGCGACAAGCCGCTCGACGCCCATCAAGGCGTGTATCAGAGTTTCAATTTCAGTGTCAGCCCGGTGGCTTTAGGCTCGAGCAGCAATGTGGTCCGTTTTCTCGGGCAGAGCGCGTTCTACAAGCCGGTCAAGCCTTGGCTCACCTGGGCAAACAACTTCCGTCTCGGGCTCACCGCCGGGTATGGCGACGCAGGCTACGTTCCGTTGAGCGAGAGATTCTACTCCGGAGGACCGGATTCTTTGCGCGGCTTCCCCATCAACGGCGCGGGACCCCAGCGGCCGGTCCCCGTGTGTAGCAATCCAGCCGATTCTTCTACTTGCACGTTGATCAGCGTGCCGGCGGGCGGCCTCATGCTGGCCATTTTCAATTCCGAAGCGCGGTTCCCAATCCACCTCATCGACAATCTGGGCGGCGTGGTCTTCTACGACGGCGGGAATGTTTACAGCAACATTAACACCCACCAATTCCTTGCCAACTACACCAATTCTATCGGATTCGGCTTTCGCTACAACACCAAGGTGGGACCTATTCGTATAGACATCGGCCGCAACTTGAATCCCATCCAGGGTGTGAAGGCGACGCAGTATTTCGTGACCTTGGGGCAATCTTTTTAACGCAGCAGGAATGAAATCATGCGCAAGCCCAAAATACTTCGATGGATGCTCGTCATCCTGTCCTTGGCAGTGGTGGTCTTGTTCGCTGCCGCCACGCTCATCTTGCACTCGAAGGTGTTCCAGGCATATGCACTGCGCAGGATTACGCAAACCGCCAGTCAGAGCACCGGAACGCAGATCCAAGTACAGAGCGTGACCGTCAACTGGCATCCCTTTACCGTTGAGTTCACCGGTATAACCGCGCAAAATCCGGCCGCCCCGTCAGAACGGCCGCTCTTTGCTGCGGCTCACGTGCGGCTCGGGCTTCAGCTTTGGCCTTTGCTTCACCGGCGAGTCCGGATTCAAGATCTGCTCCTGGACCGCCCTGCGGTTTATGTCCGCACGGAATCGGACGGACGGACGAACCTGCCGGCGTTGAACTCCAAGGACCGATCGCCGGATTCCGCGCTGGCCGTACAAATCGCTCACTTCGTCATCCAAGATGGTTTGGTTCAATACGACGACCAGCAGATTCCATTGTCCGCCGAACTGCAAGGTTTTCGCACGCAAGTAGCCTTTGACCGTTTGACGAACTCCTATAAAGGGAAGCTCGCGTACGACGTCGGTCGCCTGCAAGCCGCCGATACGCCTACTTTCGAACATCGAGTGGAGATGCAGTTCACCGCGGACGCCACCCACTGCACCATCGAACAGATGGATCTATCAGCACTGCATTCGCATCTTAGCGCTCGTGGAGAACTTACCGAGTACGCCGATCCGGTTTTCACCGGCAACTACGAGGCCCGCGTCTTCGCAAACGACGTTCGCTCGATCCTCCAAAACACTGTCTTGCCGTCTGGTGAGATTTTGTTGCAGGGAAAGCTAAACTATCGCACCGCGGCAGGGCCATCGTGGGTGGACCGAATAGTTGTCGACGGACATCTGGAAAGCGTTGCGTTGCGTGTTCCTTCCGGGCAAGCACCCGTTGATGTGCAAGCCCTCCATGCCACGTATCGACTGGACCACGGCCAGCTTCATCTCGAAAATGCTCGGGCGAACGTCTTCGGCGGCCGTCTCACTTCGGACTCGAACCTTATCGACTTGCAGCGTAACTCCGGACGAGTCCACTGCGCTATCCGTGGCGCTTCGGTCGAGCAAGCCGTCGTCGTGGCCGCCACTACTCCGCAAACTCCCCAGATCGCCTCCCTTGCGGATTTGGACATTCAGGTCAGTTGGAACCACACGCCGCGCCGGGCCATCGTCTACGCACACGGCACCCTTCTCAAAACTACCGCGTTCTCCGCAACGGCGATCCCGATCGACGGGAACGTTACTCTCGACTACGATGCCGGCCAGAATCGCGTCTCGTTCCAGCCTTCCATGCTCCGTACGAGCAGCGCAGAGCTAACCGCCAGCGGCGTCCTCAGCCGTGATTCCGCATTGCACCTCCGCCTGACCACGAACGACCTGCATGATCTGGGCACCTTGGTCTCTGCCGTCGCGCCGTCAGCTGTCTCGCAACGCATCACCGGATACGATCCGCATGGGGCCGCTGAATTGACTGGAAACCTTTCCGGTGCCGTCTCGGACCCGCATTTCGATGGTCAACTTTCGTTCACCGATTTACAGCTTGCGGGTACAAAATGGCGATCGCTGCGAACCAGCATCATTCTCGATTCCAAAGCCTTGATAGTCGACGATGGATCCCTCATAGACATCTCCCGAGGGCGTTTAGCGTTCAGCGGCGAGACTAAACTTGCCCATTGGACTCTCGATCCTGACGCTCCGCTTTCGCTGCACGCGCACATCGAACAGCTCTCCACGACCGGCTTGCAACGTCTGGCAAACGTGAGTTATCCCGTCGAAGGGGTCCTCAACGGCGACTTATCCATAAGCGGCTCACAACAACATCCCGCCGCTCGCGGCCATCTTGAGCTGACCAAAGGCGTTGTGTGGAACCAGCCTCTCGGCTTATTCGCTCTTAAAGTGAACGCAGACAAACGAACCATTCGTCTCAACGCTGATGTTCGCGCCTCCGCTGGTGCCCTCATCGCCAATTTCGACTATGAGCCCTCCTCACAACACTACAATGTGTCCGCGAACACCAAAGAGCTCGCTCTTGAGAAGATTGAAGCCCTCCAGCGCTCCGTGGGCGCCGTCTCTGGGCACTTGTCAGCCGAGCTCTCCGGAGCAGGCACGCTCAACAATCCTCAACTCTCTGCACGGCTCGAGATTCCGGAGCTTCAAATCCGCGGGGAGAATTTCCAGCAAGTCGACGCGCGTCTCGATACGCAAAACAAACACGCGGAGTTCCGCCTTCAGTCCGGCGTCGAGAAGACCTTCATCCGGGCGCACGGCACCGTTGAACTAACTCCCGGTTATCTCGCGAACGCAACCCTCGATACCGGCGCAATCCCTATCAGCACACTCCTGGCTCGATTCACCCCAGGAACACAACCGGATGCCACCGGGCAAATGGAAGTCCACGTGACCGTTCAGGGACCCCTTCAGAATCCTGCTCAACTGCAGGGCCATGCGGAAATTTCGAATCTTCAGTTGCAGGCAAAATCCATTGCGCTTTCGAACGCCGGGCCCATTCGGCTTGACTATCGTGCCGGAGTCCTTGAGCTCGCCGGTGCGGAACTCAAAGGTCAAGGCACAGATCTCCGCCTTAACGGCTCCATACCCGTGCAAGGTCCAGCAAGCATGAATATGACTGCCAGCGGCTCCGTCGATCTCACGGTCCTGCAACCATGGACGAACGGCGGCCATTCCTCAGGCCAAGTGACGCTTCAACTGCACGCGCAAGGGCAAAAGACTCAGCCGGCCATCGAGGGGCACGTGCAGATCGTCAACGCCGTCTATAGCTCGGACGTCTTGCCCGTCGGGATTGAAGGCCTCAATGGCGACGTGTCCATCGCCGGGAACCGCCTTAATGTGTCGAACCTTTCCGCGAAGGCAGGCGGCGGCGCCGTCACGGTTACGGGCACCGCCGTTTACGGGCAAACCTCCAGCTTCAATTTGGCGCTGCGCGCAAATTCGGTTCGAGTACGCCAGAACGGAGTGCGTGCCGTCATGGATGCCGACCTTGGCTGGGCGGGTTCCTTGAACGAATCCACACTCGCCGGACGCGTCGCGGTCGATAAGTTGGCCTTCAACCAAGGGTCGGACCTATCAGAGATTCTGGGGCAATTCTCCGATGACACCGTCAGCGAATCATCCAGTTTCGCGTCCAACGTCAAGCTCAATGTCGCCGTGCAGTCTGCTCAGGACCTGAACCTGACCAGCAGCCAATTGAGCATTGCTGGTTCGGCAAATCTGAACGCTCGGGGCACGCTGGCCCAGCCCATCATTCTCGGCAGGGTTTCGTTGACCGGGGGTGAAGTCTTTTTCCTTGGCAAACGTTTTGAGATCGACACCGGAATGATCGCGTTCTCCAACCCGGCACACACCGATCCGGTCGTAAATCTTCAGGTCAAAACAGTTGTGGAGCAGTACAACATCACCGCCAATCTCGTCGGGCCGATTGACCGTCTGAAGACCAGCTACACTTCCGATCCAGCACTCCCTACTGCCGACATCATTAATTTGCTTGCGTTCGGTCAGACCACAGCGGAGGCGGCATCGAATGGCGCGACTCCCGCTTCGGTCGGAGCCGAATCGGCCGTCGCCAGCGCGGTTGGTAGTCAGGCCGCTTCGCAAGTACAAAAGCTAACAGGAATTTCGCAACTCACCCTGAATCCGCTCGCTGGCAATCAAAACCCCGGCTCTCAGGTGGCCGTCCAGCAACGCGTGTCCGCGAACGTCCTCTTGACATTCAGCACGGACGTTACCTCGGCACAAAATCAAAGCGTTCAGGTTCAGTATCAGGCCCGCCGCAACGTTACCGTATCCGCGCTGCGCGATGAAAATGGCGGCTACGGCGTCGACGTCCGCTATCACAAATCCTTCTAGGTCGAACGTTTCCGCAGGCGACCCCTTGCTCGCTGCGGTGTGTGATTAGCAAAAGGGTCGAGATATTCGGTGCTCATGACGATATTTTTTAGCCGCTAGCTCGGCCTCAATCGCACTTAGGAGTTGGTTCGCGCCGTCTTCCTTTCCAACAACCTGTCGAATGCCAACCATCTTTGCTGCCACTTCCAGTTCACGAGTCTTGTACGACGTGTACATCACGATTGGGACGTTGGGCATGGACATACCAATCTCACTGCCTGCCTTCAGTCCGTCCGCCAGCGGCATTTTGAAATCCATGACGATTAGGTCGGGTTGTAGGTGCGCTGCTTTCGCCATGGCCTCACGACCATCTTTTGCTTCACCGCAAACTTGCCAGTCTGTATGCATCCTAAATGAAGCCTTGACTTCCATGCGTATTGATTTGCGGTCATCCGCAATTAGAATTCTTGCCATACAACACTCCAGTGGGGGCTAGTGGGCTGCCGATTTAGATTTTCGTCCTCTCAGGTTGCTTTGACCTGACCTTCGTTTTAGAACTTCGAGTTGAGATATTTCGTCGATACTTTCCATCAACTTCCAGCTTTCTGACTTGCGAATTATCTGGTTGATGCCTGCCTTACGAGCGGGACCTTCCAGGCCCCACGGGTCCAACTGCGTAAACAGTATGAGCGGCACAGATGAGTCGATTGCGTGCATCTGCCTTCCAGCCTCGATGCCGTCAATATCAGGCATAGCGAGGTCCAACAAAACCAAGTCCGGCTTGAGTTCACGGAATCTCTTGACACCGGAGCAGCCGTTTTCGGCTTCTCCACACACCGTCCATCGAGAGCTAACCAGCGCGGAAAGTACCCGTCGCGTGAGCTTGGAATCATCAACGATCAAAACCCGCAGCTGCATAAAATCCACCTCATGGAACTCTTACCGTGCCTCGCTAGCCTCAGGACATACCGTATTCTTTGTATTTCACGTCTAGGGGTGACCTTTTCGCAATCTCCGCGACAACAACTCTTCGCAGGGATCGACTGTCAGTACCATTCACAGCACTGGAAATTTCTACACTCCGACCCGGATAAACTCGTTACAGGGTTCCACTGATAGCGGTCGTATCTCACTGAAAATAATAGAGCACTGCGGGCCATCCGCATGCCTGTATCGGGTTGTAAGGAGGATGACATGGTCATCTTCGTCCTAACCTACGCCGTCCTGGCCCTGTTGGGTCTGTCCTTAGTGGGTTCCAAGGGCGCTAATATTCCTAAGCCAAGCGCAAGGGCTCGCTTTCAGCTCATGTCCTCAACATCGAGAGTAGTCCCTCTTCGCTGATATGAAATCGCAGCACTACGACATCGTCAGAAAAGAAGGCACAACAAGGTTAGTGTGGCTTGAGGCTGCCTCGGACGTAGTATCGAACCCCGCGTAAGCATCCGCCTGCACTGTAACCTGGAACTTGCTTACGTGTACCTGTGGGTGTTCCCCCCTCAAACCGGGCTGGGAGTCGGGAAAATTGTCGATATACCGGGGCACTGAGACAGGTTCAAACAATCCACCCTACCGCTCCCTGGAGCCGTTCAATACCGCAAATCCTGTATGTCCGTCGCTTTTTTCGACTGATTCACCCGAGCCGCAAAAATCTAAGGGCGCATGAGCCGTTAAGCTTTTGCGCCCTCTCAAACTGAAAACCTAAAGTTTTTACGCTCCCCGGTTGATAACGTACGCTATTTTTCGCACATTTGAGGAGGGGCGAATCTGGTTGGTAAAACAGAGGGCCTGAGGAAGGCCCGAGAGGAGAGGCGATGGAGCCCACCAGCCAGGGAGAAGCACCGCAGGAAGTGACTAAGTGAGCCAGGTCATTCAGATCGACGAAGGGAAGATTCAAGCACATTTAGGGGAAGTGGTCCGCAGCACGGCGGAAGAGACGCTGAACACGATGCTCGATGCGGAAGCGGACCGACTGTGCCGTGCCCACGCGGCTAATTCTGCATCGTTAGCGATACCAACTTTTCTCCGCAGATCACCAAGCTGCCGAAGTAGCACCACTGAAGACAATCGGAGCTGACCCAATCTGCGCTGTAGTGTTTCCGGCCGCTAGACCTCGCAGCAAGGTCGTCTCTTCTCCTGTGAACTGGGGAGACCCGCAGATAGACAATCTTTCCGAGCCGTGGTGGTGGCTGTTCCGTTCCATTTGGTCCCGGTCGAAGTCTAACACTGTAATCTGAATGAGCGATGCCCCATTTAGTACTGCCCCCAAGCGACACACGCTTTCGATTTCGGCGATTGGCTTTTTCTCATCTCAGCCCTTCTCGTCTAGTTGGCATCTAAAAATCACAGCCCTGAGAGGCATGATCGCCGAGCTGCTGAGGAGTCATCTTTGGCTAAATCCGTGCTGATCGTGGACGATCATGAAGCAATTCGCAGAGAGCTTCGTCGTCTCTTTCAATCCGACCCGGAGTTTACGGTGTGCGGGGAGGCTGTGGATGGATCCGATGCGATCACGAAGGCGCAGCGACTCTCTCCTGATCTCATCATCTTGGACTTTGCCATGCCGGAAATGAACGGGCTGGAAGCAGCCGCAGCGCTCCAACACATCATGCCGGATACTACCTTGTTTCTGCTCTCTGCTTACCACACTCGGGAGCTTGAACTGGCCGCCGTCCAGTTCGGTGCACGCGCGGTGTTTTCGAAATACGACAACTTGGACGGCCTCATCTGCCGCGCCCGCGCAGAGTTGCAACTTGGACCACGGCGCGATGCTGAATCCGCCCCTAAGGGACTATGGGTACGAGGTGCTGCGGTGGAAGAAACTACGGAGGGGGAGCGCCTGTGTCAGGCCGCCTCACCAAAAGGTGAGCGGTGCATTCAACCCGCCACGGTCCACTGCACGAAATGCGGCAAATGGTTCTGTGACGCGCACGCGGAGGACGAGGAATGGCATTCGTGCGCGCTGTTGACTGGAGATAGAGGGAGTGAGACGTAAAGAGATCCAGCTCCAGGCCTCGTGATATGGTCCCGCATTCGCGAAGTGGTGTGTCGATTACCCCTGGGACGCTCTGCCTCTTCTCTCTCGACGTTCACGAGTTTGATGTCGAAATCCATAGAGATCGACGGACATCAGACGATACGACACACTTCTTGAGCGCGTAGAGCGAGGTTGTCGTTTCCCGATTACGACACATGCTGCTGAGCTGTCGTCTTTGTGTTTCAGCCCTCAGGTAAAAAAGATAGGCAACAAGACCGAGGGCGAGCATCCTTCGGGCGTGGACGGAGAAGATAGTGGCGTTTGATTAGACCCGTTGGGCCTACTGGAGTCGATACAGTGAATACCCTATTTTTCGGGAGTCTGCCCCATCCGTTCTGGTAGATTCTGGAGCTAGACCTCGATGATTTTGTTATGGACGGCGTACCGAACCAGATCGCTGATCGAGTGACAATTGAGTCGCTTCATAAGGGCAGCACGATGCGTCTTTGCCGTCTTGATGTTCATTCCTAGGGCTACGGCGGCCTCACGGCTCGTTTTCCCTTCAGCCAACAGCTTCAGAATGTCTCGTTGTCGCGGTGTAAGTCGGCTGGCGCCTGGTTCCGTTTGGATCGGATTCTCAAGTTTCTTCAAGAAGCCGTCCAGGACTATTTCCGTTACCTTGGAGGTGAAAAAAGTCTTGCCACGCTGCAAGGCCTCTACTGCCAAGACAAGATCGCGTGCCGCATCTGACTTGAGCACGTAGCCTTTGATGCCTGCGTCCAGCATTTCCTTTATCGCCGTGTCAGAGTCATAGATCGTTAGAATGAGGATTCGGGTCTTCGATCCGCTCTCGGTAATTCGCCGCGCAGCTCCGAGCCCATTAAGAGATGGCATCGAAATGTCCAGTATCGCAACATCCGGTCTCAGCTCGCGGACCTTTGTGACGGCGTCTGTTCCTGTGGCGGCTTGGCGTGTCCAGTCGGCTGCTGGTGGAGCGGCGATTGCCAAGGCGGCGAAAAAGCGATGGGCGAAGGTTCGAGCGCAAGCGAAGAAGGTGGCGGCATAGCCTGTTACCTGGCTCGCAGACCTGGTGGGTTCGTCTGGAAGCCAGTTGTCCGATTACCCGGGTGGTCTCAATGGGTCGACGCAACACTCGGCTCGAGCCTAACTTGCATTGATAACAAAGCTAAAATCGCTCGCCAGAGGTAGATCAGCCGGAACACTTCCCTGGCTAGGTTTTGACCGTATACAGCCAAACAGATCGGTTCTCCCGGGGAAGCATTGTCGAATCAATGCATTGGATGGTGTTGCGTCGACCGTCTGAGCCGGCCCGCGTTACGGGACAAATGGGTTTTAGTACGAAATTTACTGGTAAGCCAACTCGTCCACTAACTAAAGCACCGTTACTTTCCGCGAAAGGCAAATCCCAGTTCCGCCACTTTCCTCGTTGATCGTGACCCGCTAAGATGCTCGCCATGCAATATCAACTCAACCGTCGCAGTTTTATCATCGCTGGCGGGCTGACAGCTCTTGCGTCAACCCGAGTCCTCGGCGCCAACGACACCCTTCGCGTCGGAGTTATCGGCGCCGGCGGCCGCATGGGTGACCTGCTCAATGCCGCCGACAAGGTCGGCAACTACCAGATCGTCGCCGTGAGCGACGTCTATGGGCCGCGCCGCGACGCCGTCAAACAACGCTCCAACGGCACCGCAACCACTCACGTAAACTATCACGAAGTTCTCGAGCAGCAGCTGGACGCCGTCATTATTGCCTCTCCCGACCATTGGCATGTGCGCATGGCTGTTGACGCGCTAGCAGCCGGCAAAGACGTCTATCTTGAAAAGCCGGTCACCCACACCCTGGAGGAAGGCGCGACACTCACCCACGCGGTCCGCTCCAGCGAACAAATATTGCAATGCGGCATGCAGCAGCGAAGTTGGAGCCACTTTCGCGATGCCGTGGATCTGATTCAGGGAGGCAGCCTAGGTCGCGTCCCGCAGGTCAGGACCTATTGGTGGCAAAACTATCTCGCAGGCGGGCCGCATAAGACCATTGATGCACAGGCCCTCGATTGGAAGCAGTGGCTCGGCGGCGCTCCCGATCAACCCTTCAACGAAGACAAGTTCTACGTCTGGCGCTGGTATTGGAACTTTGGTGGTGGCGCGATGACCGATCTTTTCACCCACTGGATCGACGTCGTGCACTGGGCGATGAAATCCGACCAGCCCAGAGACGCGCAAATGCTTGGCGATAAGTATATCTTCGAGCAACGAGACTGTCCCGACACCGTGCAGGCAGCACTCCGCTATCCTGGATTCGATGTCGTTTATGAAGGCATGATGGGCTCCTCCATCGACGACGGGGGCCTCGATTTCCGCGGCACCGACGGAACCCTGAAGCTCAACCGGAGTGGCTTTAGCGTCTATCGTGAAGGCGTGCCGGACAAAAACA
Source organism: uncultured Acidobacteriota bacterium (assembly GCA_963735525.1). Classification (GTDB taxonomy): domain Bacteria; phylum Acidobacteriota; class Terriglobia; order Acidiferrales; family UBA7541; genus Acidiferrum. Next base: position 268,601 of record CAVTLQ010000015.1, read on the forward strand.
ATCCGGTTCTCAAGGCAGACAGTTTTCGCGACGGTACGATCGACCACATGAAGAACTTTTTCGACTGCATCAGGTCCCGCAAAGAGCCAAACGCGCCGGTCGAAACCGGGGTTGCCGCAGCTCGCGCCGGCCACATCGTCAATCTGGCCTACCGCGGCGGCGGCCCGATCGTGTGGCCGCCAAAGCCCCCCGCTTGAACCCCATCATGAACCCCTCCATTGGGGATGCTCACTTCTTATCCCCTCCAAACCTCGGCATGATTCAGTTGGAAGCGTGGAGGCCGAATGGCGAAGGCCCGGCCTCGCGGACCGGAGATGATAAGTATTCAATCGCCCGCTCGACTGCCTCCCGAGCAGTTGTTCCGTAGAAGTTCTGGGCGTCTCGCCTGTAGGATCCGTGAACATGAATGCGAAATCTCTCAGGCCATGCCGTCGAGCCCCAGAGCAACTCTTGTACCCGGAGAACGTGCTCTTTCGTCCCGACGAAGAAAAGAAATCGCTCTTCCTTAATAAGCTCAGCCATAAACGCCTCCTAAGTCCTGTATGGTCCCGGAGCTCTGTCGCTAGTCGCAGTATCCAGACTAAAAGGTGCAAATAGCGGTGATATGGGTCACCGACGGATGTAACTGCAAACACAAGCCGCCGCCGGCAGAGATAACTCACTTTTGGAGACAGGAAAAACGGCCTGAGTGGCGCACGTCGCGCTAGGCTTGAGCAAACGCAAAAAAAGAGGGGGCTAACTTCGCCCCCTCCTCTCAAGGGAAACTCCGCAATCAGACAGCAGTTGCCGCGAACGCAATCTTGTGGAACGTAGAGTATTCCGCCTCGAACCTCTTCACCACCGGGATGCCCTCGATGAACCTGGCCACGATCTTCTCGATCTTTGGATACAGTTCCCGATTATAGGCCTCCGCATACTCCTTCGTTTCCCACAAGCTGATTGCCACTACTTCCTTCTTTTCCGGTGTGACGAGCAACAACTCATCCAGGAATCCCTTCTGCTTGCGAAGCAGGGGCAGGATTTCCTTTTCAAACGTTACCGGAAACTCTTCGGCCACATTGGGCTTCAGTTGCAACATCACGTGACGCGCAAACATATACGCCTCCTTTTCTTTTTACTCAAGGGGGGCGATGCCGCTGATCCTCTCCCTTTTTCTCTTCGGAGCCGCAGGATCAGTTCATTCCTGTCCCCAAGATACCTTCACTCTCGTTTGCTCAGCATTGCGGTGCTCCGCATCACCTGTCAACGTGTTCAGTATCACACCGTAGACTTCTTGACCTGCGGTACACTGTTCCGACCCGCGAGCGTCGACCGAGGGCAGATGTTTTGAAGTAATCCCAGCGATTCCCGCGAACCGCTCAGTTGAGTCTATTTGCTCGTGGTCGCAGAAAGAACCCGCAACCGCAGGTCCTTGCGCCCCAGCCGGAGACGCTTATGAAACGCTCCTCAGTGATCGTAGACGGAAACGAAGCGGTCGCAGACGTTGCCTATCGCCTGAACGAAGTCATCGCTATCTATCCCATTACCCCGTCTTCGCCCATGGGCGAGTGGTCGGACCAGTGGCAACAAGAACGCCGCCCGAACATTTGGGGCGCGATCCCGAAGGTCGTCGAAATGCAATCCGAGGGAGGGGCCGCCGGAGCTCTCCATGGAGCCCTGCAGGCTGGCGCCTTGGCGACTACCTTTACGGCTTCTCAGGGCCTCTTGCTCATGATTCCTAACATGTACAAGATTGCCGGGGAGCTGACTCCAGCGGTGATACACGTGGCGGCACGCACGGTGGCGGCCCACGCGCTTTCGATCTTTGGAGATCACAGCGACGTCATGGCGGCCCGAGCCACGGGCTTTGCCTTACTCTGTTCCAGCTCGGTGCAAGAGGCGAGTGATTTTGCCCTGATCGCGCAGGCTGCCGCCCTCGAATCTCGCATCCCTTTCCTTCATTTCTTTGACGGCTTTCGGACCTCGCATGAACTCAACCAGATCACTCCGTTGGGCAACGACGATCTTCGTTCGCTGATCGATGAGACGCTGGTCCGCAAGCACCGCCAGCGCGGCTTGTCCCCGGATCATCCTGTGCTCCGCGGTACGGCTCAGAATCCTGACGTCTTTTTCCAAGCTCGCGAGGCGTGTAACCCTTCCTATCGGGCGTGCACGACCATCGTGCAGGACGTCATGAACCGCTTCGCAGATCGCCTGGGGAGGAGTTACAAGCTATTTGACTATGTTGGCGCACCCGATGCCGATCGCATCATCGCCATAATGGGCTCTGGCGTCGGCGCCGTGGAAGAGACGATTGAGCACCTGCAACGCCGTGGAGAAAAGGTGGGCTTATTGAAGGTTCGCCTGTTCTTGCCGTTTGCTCTTGACGCCTTTCTTTCTGCGATTCCGAAAAGCGTCTCTAGTATCGCCGTGCTGGACCGCACCAAGGAGCCCGGCAGCATCGGCGAACCCTTGTATCTTGACGTTGTAGCCGCCTTCCACGAGACGCGTACAATGTCGGAGCACTGGCCGCGGATCATCGGCGGCCGGTATGGCCTTTCCTCAAAAGAATTCACTCCGGCAATGGCCAAGAGCGTTTTGGACGAACTGAAAAGCCCCGCTCCGCAAAATCATTTCACGGTGGGAATCCGTGATGACGTCACGCACACGAGTCTGGTATACGATCCAGAGTTTACTACCGAGGATCCGACCACGGTCCGCGCCGTGTTCTATGGCCTAGGCTCGGATGGGACCGTTGGTGCAAACAAGAATTCGATTAAGATAATCGGTAAGCGAGCGAACACGTATGCCCAGGGCTACTTCGTTTATGATTCCAAGAAGGCAGGATCGATCACCGTTTCACATCTCCGCTTTGGTCCCCGCCCCATCCGGTCTTCCTACCTGATCAGCAAGGCCAGTTTTGTCGCGTGCCACCAATTCCAATTCCTCGAACGGATGGATGTGTTGAAGGCGGCGGACCTCGGCGCCACGTTTCTACTAAACGCTCCTTTCTCTTCCACAGAAATGTGGAATCATCTGCCAGTGCCCGTGCAAGAAGAGATCCTTAGGAAGAAGCTCGACTTGTATGTGATCGATGCTTATAAGGCGGCACGAGAGGCCGGCTTAGGCAACCGCATCAATACCATCATGCAGACCTGTTTCTTTGCGATCAGTGGCGTTCTGCCGCGCGAGGAAGCGATCGTGGCCATCAAGGACGCCATCCGCGACACGTACGGAAAGCGCGGTGAGGCGGTGGTGGCGAAGAATTTTGTCGCCGTCGATCAAGCGCTAGGCCACCTTCAGCACGTATCCGTGCCCGACCACGCGTCGAGCAGCTTGCCAATCTTGCCTCCGGTACCGCGTCAGGCGCCGGAGTTTGTTCGCAACGTGCTGGGCGCGATGATTGCCGGACAAGGCGACTCCCTCCCTGTGAGCGCCATGCCCATCGATGGGACGTTTCTGACCGGCACCGCGAAATGGGAGAAACGCAACATCGCCCAAGAGATTCCTGTTTGGGACGAGGATCTGTGCATTCAGTGCGGGAAATGCGTAATGGTGTGCCCGCACGCGGTCATCCGCGCGAAAGTGTACGATTCTGCGCGCCTTGCGGATGCTCCCTCGACTTTCAAATCGGCAAAACCTCGTTGGCGCGAGCTCGAAAGTCTGCGCTACACGCTCCAGGTCTCACCCGAAGATTGCACCGGCTGCCGGCTTTGCGTCGAGGTTTGCCCAGTGAAGAGCAAGAGCGAAGCGAAGCACAAAGCCATCAATATGACGCCTCAAGAGCCGCTGCGCAAACCCGAGAGCTCCAATTGGGATTTCTTTGTCGCACTTCCCGATTTCGATCGCCAACACCTGGCCCACACTCACGTCAAGGATGTGCAACTCCTCGAGCCGCTCTTCGAGTTCTCCGGAGCGTGCGCTGGCTGCGGCGAAACGCCATACATCAAACTGCTGACGCAATTGTTTGGGGACCGTCTGCTGATCGCCAACGCAACCGGTTGCTCCTCCATATACGGCGGCAACTTACCTACGACGCCCTACACGACCAACCAGCAAGGGCGCGGCCCGGCGTGGTCTAACTCCTTGTTTGAAGACAACGCGGAGTTCGGGCTCGGTATGCGCTTGGCTGCCGATAAGCAAGCCGAATACGCAAGAATTCTCCTGACGCGCCAGGTTTCTCTACTCGGAGATGCGCTGGTTCAAGCTTTGCTGGCCGCGGATCAATCGAGTGAAGCGGGTATCGCAGCGCAACGCGAACGTGTCGGGGAGTTGAAGCAAAAACTCGCCTCGCTGGATTCGCCGGACGCGAGGGACTTGGTCGCCCTCGCGGAGTCACTTGTTCGCAGAAGTGTGTGGCTGGTTGGCGGCGATGGATGGGCCTATGACATTGGCGCGGGCGGGCTCGACCATGTTCTAGGCACCGGCACCAATGTGAACGTCCTCGTGCTCGACACGGAGGTCTACTCGAACACCGGCGGCCAAGCGTCCAAAGCGACGCCTCGAGCGGCGGTTGCGAAATACGCCACCGGAGGCAAGCGCACGGTTAAAAAAGACCTGGCCCTAGAAGCCATTAGCTACGGGTCCGTCTATGTGGCGCGGGTCGCGATGGGTGGCAACGACACCCAAACGGTGAAGGCTTTCATCGAAGCCGAGGCCTACGATGGGCCTTCGCTCATCATCGCATACAGCCACTGCATCGCTCATGGATACGATATGACTTTCGGAATGGAACAACAAAAAGCCGCCGTGCTGTCCGGCTATTGGCCTCTGATGCGGTATGACCCCGCGCTACGCCTTCAAGGGAAAAATCCATTTCAGCTGGATTCCCGGGCGCCCTCAATACCATTCCAGAAATATGCCTACCAGGAGGCCCGCTATTCCACGCTGGCGCGCAGCGATCCGGAGGTAGCGCGTGAACTGCTGGCACTCGCGCAGGGTGATGTTGATCGCCAATGGAAGGTTTATTCCAACCACGCGGAGACAAGCGAGACGGCAAGCCATGCCCACCCGGAACCGGTTGCTTTCGCTCAAGAAACTTCACAAGAGGGAGAAACCAAGTGACGGACATTACGACCACCTACCTGGGTCTCCCACTGCGTTCACCCCTCGTCGCATCGGCCTCCCCGCTATCCGATTCCATCGAAAACATCCGGCGTTTCGAGGACAGCGGAGTCGGAGCTGTCGTGCTGCCGTCTTTGTTTGAAGAACAGCTCGAGTTGGAGAGCTACGCTGTTCACGCTGACCTTTCCCGCGGTGCAGAAAGCACCCCGGAGTCGCTGAACTATTTCCCGAACTTGCACAACTACAATCTAGGGCCCGATGCCTACCTCGAATTAATCCACAAGGCTAAGCAGAGCGTCTCCATACCGGTGATCGGCAGCTTAAATGGGGTCTCTGTGGGCGGATGGACTCGCTATGCCAAGCTGATCGAACAAGCAGGAGCCGCAGCGCTGGAACTGAACATCTACGATATCGTCACGGACGCCCGTCATCAGAGTTCCCGAGTGGAAGAGGACTATTGCGAGTTGGTGAGACAGGTCAAGCAAAACATCGCCATTCCGGTAGCCGTAAAGATTTCTCCCTTCTTTACGGCAATGGCCAATGTGGGCAAGCAGTTGGATGGCGCGGGCGCCGACGGACTTGTGCTTTTCAATCGCTTTTACCAGCCGGACATCGACATCGATGTGCTGGAAATCGTCCCAAGCCTCACGCTAAGCCAGTCGCCGGAATTGCGTCTGCGGCTGCATTGGGTGGCGATCCTTTATGGCAACGTGTCCGCGAATATGGCGGTCACTGGTGGCGTCCATACGGGTCGCGATATCCTCAAAGCTATGATGGCTGGTGCGCATGTGGCCATGATGACTTCGGCGTTCTTCCAAAACGGCATCAGGCACGCCAACGTGGTCTTGCACGAGATGACCCGATGGATGGAAGAGCATGAATACGAGTCAGTCGGGCAGATGCGAGGAAGCATGAGCCGGCGCTCGGTACCCAATCCGTCTGCCTTCGATCGGGCCAACTACCTGAGGGTTCTAAGCTCCTATACCCTGAGCCCGTGGCGCTCGGCATCCGACATCGCAAAGACGGAATAACCACCGAAAGGAGCGGACTTTTTGTGACCTTCCGCAGCCAGTGGTTGCCGCGCTCGATGCGATCTCTTCATCCGCGAGATATCCGAAGGATGCGATCTTTTTTGTCGAAGGTCAGAGGCCTCGTGGTGCACCCTCATACATCGCGATCAGCTTTTCAAAATGTGCTTGTGTCATGGCATGTCATCGCTTGCCAACTTTTTTCATCCGCGCTGCCCGTCGGATTTCTCTCTCCTATCCGTTCGCTGCGCTACCGGTCATTCGCCACCCACCACCAACACTGACGAATCCGCGGCCGGCTCAGACGGTCGACGCAACACCATCCAATGCATTGATTCGACAATGCTTCCCCATGAGAACTGTCCTATTGGAGCGCCTACATCAAATTGTGTTTTTACTGAAGCGAAATTCGCAGCCCACTAGCGCTCGCTGGAACAGTAATGCCCCAGCGTCCTGCCACTTGCGTCAGTGCGACACGCTTGCGATCAGCGATGGCGTAAGTCTCCTTGGGCGCCCAGCCAACGATTTCCACGCGGTACTCGTGCCACCACGGCTTCCATTGCCCTTCCTGCCTTGCGATCTCCACGGTGATCGATCCATCCTGTGCGATCGTGCAATTGAAACGGATCCGCGCGAAGTCGCCCTCGCGGAAGTTGAAGCTGTGACCATCGTCCGTGTAAACCTCGCCCGTGCACGCTTCTCCGCCGGTGGCCGGAGGAAAGACGCGCAGGGTCAGAGGTCCCTCTGGAAGTTCAGCAGTGCTCTGGGTCAGCGGTGCAATGGGCAAGATGCTGCCCCCGCGCACGTACACCGACAATTGCGCGACTGTAGGAGTGATCATCAGCGGCTTCTGCGTTATCACTTTGTTGCGCTGCTCCAAATCCAGTGTTCCACCAGGCCCGGTACGCGTGAACCTCTCGCCGGTCCAATAGTCGTACCAAGTGCCTGCGGGCAGGTGAACTGTGTAAGGAGCGAGCTCCTCGGGAGAAGGATTAGGCGCCACGAGGATGCGGCTGCCGAAGAGGAACTCACTACCGCCTGTGGTCAGGTCGAAGGGAGTGCCGTCAGCTGTTGCGTGTGGGAATTCCAGAAAGATCGGCCGGTCGATTGGTAGGCCATCGCGTGAGGTCTCCTCCGCGACGGTGTAGAGGTACGGCATCAACCGGTAACGTTCCTCGATGAAGCGACGCCGGATGGCCTCTTGCTCCGGACCATCGACCCATACCTCATGCATACGTGTGCCCTTGGCAGAATGGTTGCGGTCGATCGGCTGAAAGGCGGCGAGTTCGATCCACTTGGTAAGCAGATCAGGCGGCGGCGAACCGGCGAATCCGCCCACGTCCGCACCGGAGAGCGAAAACCCGCTAAGACCCAGATTGACGAGCTGGGGCACAGTCATGCGCAGGTGATTCCATGTGGAGCTGTTGTCTCCCGTCCACGTAGTGCTGTAACGCTGGCCACCAGCGTAGCTTGCGCGCGTCATCACAAACGGCCGCTCGTTGGGCCGAAGCGCGAGTTCCCCCTCGTAGGTGCCGCGAGAGTTCTGCATACCGTAGATATTGTGGATCTCAAGGTGCGATGCGGTCCGCTTGCGGAATCCGGGTTCGTCGATCCGATGCTGTACGTCATCCGGCATGGTTTTGTCCGGACTCTCGAAGACGGCTGGCTCGTTCATGTCGTTCCAGAAGCCTGCAACGCCTTCGCCGGCGAGCTCCTTGTAAAGCAATCCCCACCACTGACGTGTACGTGACTGCGTGAAATCCGGAAACACGGAGGCGCCGGGCCATACCTTACCTGCATATGTCGAGCCGTCGGGATTTTTTACGAAGTGGTCTCCAGCAACGCCTGTATCGTAGGGAGTGTAGCCAACTTTCGGCTGCTTCGCGATATGCAGGTCTGTGATAACTACTAGCTTGAACTTCTCGCGCTGAAGGTCCTTTACCATTCCGCCAAAGTCCGGAAATGCCTGCTCATTCACGGTGAACGGCCAGTTGTCGTGCTGATAATCGATGTCGAGCCAAAGCACGTCGGTAGGAATTCGATCCTTGCGGAGGCGATCTGCAATTTCGCGTAACTGCGATTCCGGGAAGTACGAATAGCGCGACTGCTGGAATCCGAGTGCCCACAAGGGCGGAAGCGGTGTGGGTCCCGTCAACCATGCCCACGCGGTCACCACTTGCTTCGGCTCCGGACCGCACATCAGGTAGTAGTCGATCGGTCCATTCAACGAACCAAAGGTATAGCGATTCGGATTCGCACGGCCAAAGTCGAAGCTTGTACGCCATGTGTTGTCCAGGAATACTCCGAGAGCGCGTCCATGATTTACGTCAATGAAAAATGGAATGCTCTTGTAAATGGGGTCGGTCGACTCCTGCCATCCGAAGGCATCGGTATTCCACATCGTAAAGGCCTGCCCACTACGATCAAGAGGACCCGGTTTATCGCCGAGTCCGAAGAAATGATCGGCAAAAGTGCGCTGCTTGCTGACGTTGAACCGGCTGCCTTCCCACTGCACCGGCGCTGCATCCTCCTGCAGCACGTTCCCCTGCACGTCCGTCACCGTGAGACAGAGGTGCTCGTCCACGATGACGCGAAGTGCTCCCGTATAGAAGCCACGCACCTCGTTCGTCACCGGCACGCTGCTGGTACGGGCAGATGACAACACTGCCCATGAGGCGTCCTCAGGTATCGCATCGCCCTTCCACATGCGAACACGAAGAACGTCCTGTCGCAATGCTGTCACCTGCAGTGTGACCCCATCTGCAATTGCGGTCACTCCGCCGTGGGCTGGTGCGATTTGTTGGCCAAATACCGTCACCGCACCAAGCAGAAAAGCGGGAAGAGCAGCGGCTAAACAGGATGGATGAATCGATCGCAGTGTCATGTACTTACAGTTGGCGAGAGTTTGCATGTCGTATCTCAACCGAGCAGGCTGAGCGAAATCGAGGCGATCCGTTACCAGCCCGAGTTTTTGTACCAGGTAAACTGAGAGAGTCTACCCGGAATTTGCCCGCACATCGTAGGGGAATTTTCATCGGCTAGATGAGGCGCGAAAATGGAGTGGGTCTCTGAGGCTTTGCAATTCCCAGTAATAGTAAAGTGAAGTGGGTTGTTTTCCGTTGAACCTCAGCTTTTTTAGAAGCTCTATTTCTTCCGTGGTGGCAGTACCGCTGAGAATCCATGGCGACAAACGCAGCGCACTTGCCCGCCAATTAGCCGCCTGCAAGGACGACCGCAAGGAGCAATCAACCCGGCATTCCTCGTTGCTTCACAAAAGGCCGCTTGTCGAAAGGCCGCTTCTGAAAAAGCAACCGATTCGTAAACGAGAAATCGTCGCCCACCTCAAATCGAATCCACAGCTTTGCTCGCCTACAGTACCCAATTTTCTAGCCTATTTCGGGTATAGCAAGGAGCGGTTGGACGACCCCCTCCAAAACTCGGTCACGATTCAGTTGGAAGCGTGCAGGCCGAATGGCCAAAACCCGGCCTCGCAGACCGGAGATTATACGCGAGTTATCGGGACCTAGCTGAGTTTCCATCGATGTCCGGTGTCACTGCTGTTCGTGCCCGGCTAGACCAGTTAGGGGATTGGTTGGTCTACGGGAATCGCTATTTGCCGATAGACGCGGTGAAGGTATCATCGCCGCGGCCGCGGCGGCGGACGTCGATGCCAAGACGTTTAATCTTTTGATTCAGAGTGGAGAGCGGGATCATGAAGCGCTCAGCGGCTTCGGTCTGGTTCCAGCCGGTGCGTTCGAGCATGTCGGTGATGATGCGCCGCTCGATCTCGTCCATGATTTGGAACAGAGACGGTTGCGAATGGTCGGCTCCAGAACGCGAGCCGGGCTCTCCGGGAAGCGGCGGGAGAAACTCGGAAAGCTGCAGGCGCACGCCGCGGACGATTTCCTTGCTGCGGATATTTTCGGGCAACAGGTCCACATCGACGCGCTCTTGCGTCGAAAGAACCACCGCGCGCTCCACGACATTCTCCAGCTCGCGAACATTGCCGGGCCAATCGTAGTCCATCAGCAGCTTTAGCGCCGCTTGCGTGAATTGGCGGGGCGTCTTGCTGTTTTCCGTGCAGTAGCGCTCCAGGAAATGCAGCAGCAGAGCGGGAATATCTTCGCGGCGGTCGCGCAAAGGCGGCAGCCGAAGATGAATGACGTTGAGGCGGTGATAAAGATCTTCGCGGAAGCGGCCCTCGCGCACCAGGGTAAGCAGGTCGATGTTGGAAGCGGCGACGATTCGCACGTCAACCTTGATTTGCTCGGTGCCGCCCAGGCGCATGAATTCGCGCTCCTGGATCACGCGCAGGAGTTTGGCCTGGGTTTCCGGGCTGATGGTGGCGATCTCGTCGAAGAAAATCGTGCCTTGATCGGCAACCTCGAAGAGCCCCTTCTTGGAAGCGACGGCGCTGGTGAACGCGCCTTTCACGTGGCCGAAAAGCTGCGACTCCAGCAAATCCACGGGGATGGAACCGGTGTTCACCGGAACGAAAGCTTTGTCGGCCCGCGTGGATGCGGAATGAATGGCCTTGGCGATCAGTTCCTTGCCCGTGCCGCTTTCTCCGCTGATCAAGACGGTGGAGCGCGAGGGCGCAACCTGGGTCACCAGATCCAGCAGCGTGAGCATCTTCTCGCTTTTGCCGATGATGCTCGGGAAATTGAAGCGCTGCTTCAGCGCGCGCTTCAACTGAACATTTTCTTCACGCAGGCGCCGCGATTCAACGGCCTGCGCTACTTGCGCGAGAAGCTCGTCGTTGGACCACGGCTTGGTGATGTAATCCAACGCGCCGCTCTTGAATGCGGCGCGCGCCATATCGATGGAGCCGTACGCGGTGATCAAAACGACGGAGAGATGCGGATCGCGCCGCCGGATTTCGCGCAGAAGATCGAGGCCGTTGCGGTCGGGAAGGCTGACGTCCAGAAGCAGCAGATCGAAGGGGCGTTCTTCCAGTTTGGCGAGGCCCAATTCTCCGGTGCCGGCGCTGGAGACGCCGTAGCCTTCGCTGCTCAGCAGCAGCTCAAGTCCCTCGCGAATTTCAGATTCATCATCGACTACAAGAATCGAGCCCTTAGACATGGACCGCTTTCCGTACCGCAGGAAACTCGACGTGGAAGGAGGTGCCCTTGCCAGGAGTGGAGCGGACGTCAATTTTTCCAGCATGCTCTTTGATGATGCCGTAACTCACCGAGAGGCCTAGCCCGGTGCCGCGGCCGTTGGCTTTGGTGGTGAAAAAAGGATCGAAGATGCGATGAATGTGTTCGCGCGGAATGCCCGCGCCGGTGTCGGCGACCTCAACCTCGACGCTGCCGTTGTGCGCGGCGGTGCGAACCTCCAGCATGCCGCCGCCGGGCATGGCGTCACGAGCGTTGAGGAACAGATTCAAAAATACCTGCTGCAGCTTGTTGGCGGAGCCGCGCACCCGCGGCAGGGTCTCGCCCAACTGTTTGACGACCTGAATTTGCGAGGTCCTCAAGGGATGCGCGACCAGCGACAGTGTTTCTTCGACCACGCGATTGACGTCGATATCCGCGAGTTCGGTCGCGCTGGTGCGAGAGAAATTCAGCAAGTTGTTTACGATCTCGCTGGCGCGGAAGGTCTGCTTGACGATCTTGTCGATAATGCCCTGGCGCGGGTCGCCTTCGGGCATCTGCTTCGCCAGCATCTGAATGTAATTGGAAATCACCGCTAGCGGAGTGTTCACCTCGTGGGCCACGCCGGCAGCCAGCAAGCCCAAAGAAGTGAGCTTCTCCGTCTGCGACATTTGCTCTTCCATGCGCTCGCGCTGCGTGACGTCGTCGAACAGCAGCAGCCGGCCAATGCGATCGCCAGACTTGCTCACCAGCGGCGTGATCGAAACGTTCAGCGTCAGAAGTTTTCCCTGATGATGCAGCCTCTGCTTGTAGATGCCCGTGATTTGCTCTTCGTCTCTGCGCGACGCGATTTCCGACGCCAGTTCTTCGGGCAGCAGCGCGTGCAACTGGTGGCCCACGGCTTCCTGGCGGCTGACACCGAACAGCTGCTCCATGCGCGTGTTCCAGGATTCCACGATGCCGCCGAGATCGACCGCGAGCACGCCCACGTTCAGGGATTCGACGATGTTCTCGCTGAAGTCTTTCAGCCGCGCGATTTCGAGAGCCTTCTGCTCGAGCGAGGTGTACAACTGCGCGTTGTCCAACGCGACGGCGACGTAGCCCGCGATGGTTTGTACCAGCTCGACGTCATCGCTGGAAAGAAAGTCGCCATCGACGGTCTTGCCGAGGCCCAAGACGGCGACGGTGTGCTCGCGAATGCGGCAGGGAATGAAATAGTTCAGGTCGAGCTGTTCGAGGGTCTGGCGCACGGAGTCACTGACGTCTCGCGCCGCCCGGGGCGACTCAAAAAAGAGCGCCCCCCGGGCGAACTCGGGCCGGGCCGGCTCGAGGAAACTCAGGTCCATGGGTTCGGACAAGCGAACACCCATGGAACGCGCGAGACGCATTTGTCCCGGCTGGAGCGGGTCTTCCATAAAGATGGCGAGGCGGTCGACGAGCAAGGTCTGGGATACGCGGTCCATCACCGAGCCAAGCATGGGATCGAACCGCACTTCGTTGGTAAGCGTACGGCCGAATTCGATCAGCGTGCGCCGATAGTCAAGGCGGTCACGATAAAAGAAGCGGTCGAGCCGCGCTTGAATCCATTCGCGGAACGGTTGAAACAGAAACGCGGCGATGACGATGGCGATCATGCCGCCGACGGGGCCGGTCGTCTGCGCGTGGGAAATTTCGGCAATCAGAGCAATCAGCGCGAAGTAGACGGAAGCCACGGCCGCGGTGGCGGCGGTGTAGGCCAAACCGCGCTTGAAGATGATGTCCACGTCCATCAGCCGGTAACGGATGATGGCGTAGCCGAAACACAGCGGGATCAGCACCAGGCTCAGCGAGGAAAACTTCGTCCACGCGGGCGGTACCGCATCCATAACGAACGGGACGATGTAGAGAAGCGCGAACGGCAAGCTGCCCGCCAGCGTTCCTCCGGTGAGCCACTTCAACTGCTGCCGCAGGATGCCGGAAGGAGCTTCGCGAAAACTCTTGTAGAAAACAATCGCCGCGGCCAGGAAATAGATGCCCAGATAACTGTATTCGATCTTGTCGATCAGCACGCGCGAACCAAGCCACGGCACAAACCCGAGCGCGTTCAAAGCGGTGCTGACATGGAAAAGCGCCAGGACCGACGGCGGTCCGTACACCATGGCAAGCTTCGCCAGCGAACGAGTGGTCCCTTCGGCACGCTCCGGAAAAACCAGCGCGAAGTGAAACAGCAGCGCGGGCGCGAGCATCAGGGACGCGATCTTCGCCCAATAGATTTCGTAATCGAAGGCGTCCAGCTTTCCGCTGTAATGGAACGAGAAGAAAATGAAGGAAACCAGACAGAACACATAGAAATGCACGGCGCGCGGAGCGTTCCATCGGCGGATAAATATGAACAGGCCGATGAAAAGGTAGATCAGGCCGACGACGCGGGTGTAGTTCTCAATGGAAGCGGGTCTTTCCGCCGGCGCGGTGACCAGGGGCGTCTCGAACTCCTCGCCGTTGCGTACCAATTTGTAGCGGACTTGGGTCCACAGCCCGGCACGCCACAGCCGCTTGGTGACTTGAACCTGCGTGTCGACGCGAACCCCGTTGATCGTTACCAGCAGATCGCCGGGACGCACACCGGCGCGAGCGGCGGGAGAATTGGGCGCCAACTTCCAGGCCTGGGCGCCGTGCGAAGTGTCCAGCCACGCGACGCCATCGTCCGGAATTTCGTAGGTCTCACGCTGGCGGAAGTTGATCCAGGCGTAGATCACCGCTGCCAGCGTAGCAAGCGCCAGCACGACCGCGCCCAGACTAACTCTCAGGTTCTGCTTCATAACGCAGCTTCACAACTGGTCAGGTCGAGACACACCCTGCTGACAGTATGACAATAATAGGTGCAAATCGATGTCCATTGTATTGTAGATTGGTGCGCTGGGAACCCCAACTTGCTCAATAGGTTACGGAAGGGGTACGAGAGCCTACGTACGGGTATCCAGTTTATGGAAGGGCGCATACAGCTTTCCAAAGCCCACTTTGGTTCAGAACTGAACGCTCAGACCGCCCCGAAACGTGCGAAACGCTGGTACCAGCACCGTGCGGCCATCCTGCGTGTTCATCGTGACATACCCCTGTGCCAAGATGTTGTCGCAGTTGGCCATTGCCTGCCAGTGACCTGGCGCAAACTTGGGGAGCGCTTGGCGGATTCCAATATGGAGGTAGGGGTCCATTTGATAGAGCGATTCTCCATAGCCGTCCAGACGTGACACGGCCACTCCGCTCACCCACTTATAGCCGGCGTTGATCTTCGTGCCCGTGTGCGGAACCCTGACCGAGACGTTGGCGCCGATCGAGTTATGCATCGCGGTGCGCAGCATTTCTCGCAGCGCGCCTTCGGCAAGATCCGACGGGCTCAGCGCGCCCGCCAACGCATACACCGCGGTTACTTCCAGGTCGTCGGACAGCTTCTCGCGGAGGGCCACGCGTGTCCCCCAACTGTTCAGCGAGCCGCCATCGTACGCGAAGGCACTTGAGAAATAGTCGGGCAGGTAGTCGGCGGCGGGCAAGTCGGCCCCGCGGCCATACACGGCCACGTGGCTGTTGTCGTCGTGGAAAGCCGCGATTAGGAGCTCGCCGCGGGAGCTCAGCTTGCGCCCGGCGGCGATTTCTTCGTGCCAGCCACCCTCCAGCTCGGGACGCCCCGCGCGCCAAAGTAAGGCCGGGAAGGAATCGAGCTCGTTCAAGGTAGCTGCCAAAGCGCTTCCGGAGTCGAGGCTATCCGATTCCAGGGACGTGCCGGAGCCGGGCTCCTCGGCGAAGATCAAAGCGGTGTGCCAATCATCGGAAACGCGAGTGTCGAGCTCCAAACGGGGACGCAGGGATGTGGCGGCCTTTGTCAGCCCGACCAGCACGTACTCACCGCTGTAAAGGAGCTTGGTGCGATCACCCAGGCCGACGGAGCCGGCCTGCTCCATGTGCACGCCTCGGAAAGTTTGGCCCGCCGGTCCGAGCTTGGCTTCGCGGATCACGAGAGTGGTATGAGGGCCTGTTTCAAGGGCGCCTGTGGGCAGCCAAACTGTAGCGATGCCGCCTCCGGGCGCAGAGTCGAGGTAGTTCACTTGGCCAGCGACCAGCAGCCGGCCGATTCCTCCGAGTTTCTGGTCATAGGCGAACGCCGTGGCCGGGGCCGACGGAACATTGGAGGCCGAGCCGGGCTGCCGCGCGCCGTCTGTGAACTCCAGCCGAGCCCTGGGCTGCATGGCCTGGACGTCGACGGCAGACGAAGTATTGGAGGCGGTCGTCGAATCGTCACCTTCCATCCACTGCAGAACCGGGCGCGTGGCCGAGGCGGAACGCAGCACCCATTTCCAGTCGTCGGCTTCGACAGTGGTGGCCGAGGGAGCCCGGCGCAACTGATCGAGCGAGGCAAACATGGATTCGAGCTGGATGCGGACAACCGTTGTCAGGTGGGCGCTGATGCGGACGTGCTGCTCAAGAGTAGGCAGAAAACCCGCAAGGGTCACCCGCACGGTGTAGAAGCCCGGCGCAAGACGCTCGCCGCGGAAAACCCCCTGGGTATTGGTCAGAAAATCCAGGGCCGCCGCGCCGGTTGATTCCGGGACGATTTCCACGGTGGCGCCCAACTGGGGGGTGCCCGAGGTGTCGTTAACGACACCGGCGATTTTTCCGGGAGCGGACTTTACTTGGGCCGGCGAAGCGTGCACGCCGACGAACAGACACGTTCCCGCCAGGACCATAATGCCCAGGATTCGGAGACGCATCTCGTTCACTTTCAGATTACCTCCCCGGTGCGGCTTTACCGGAATTGGCAGCCGTCTTGGTATCAGCCGGCGGCTTGACAACGAACTCCGCGGACTTGGAAACAGTCTTATTGGAAAGGGTGTCGGTGGCGACGACTTCCAGCGAGTATTTGCCGGGGGTCAGGGTCGCGAGAGGCAGCAGGCGCTCAATGGTGACCTGCTCGCCGGTTTGCTTCATCTCTTCGGAGGATTCCTTGAACTGCATGATCTGCTGGTCGCCCTTCTTGACGGTATAAACGAAGGTGGCGTTGGACTTGTGCGTCTTGTCGTCGGGCTTGAGGTTGTAAACCTGCATGTAGATGCCGAGCTTCTCGCTGCTGGCGAATTCGCCATCGAGGCGGGGCACAACCTTGGTGGAACCCAGCACGAACTGGCCGGTTCCAATTTGCTTGGAGGGCACATGCTCGAGCTTGCTGCCATCGGCGATGACCAGGGAGCTGGCTTCCAGCTTGTCGTCCTCAAACCGGGGAACTTGCAGACGCGTGTTGACCACCCCGACGTTGCCGCTCTTCACGTCTTTGATGACGATGTCCAGCCGATACAGGCCCGGGCGCAAAGGAATCGCCTTTTGATAGATGGACTGCAGCTTGACCGATTGCTGGAACAGGCTGTCCGGGAAGTCTCTGCTGACGGGGTCTTCAAAAGTTTGCACCACGCGGCCGGTCAAGGAACTGACGCGGCCAAAGACGTTGATTGTCGCCGAGTGCACGCCTTCCTTCATGTCATACGAAAGCTGGTTGTTGGGGATTTGAACGGTGACGGGCACGAGCACCGTATCGTTGGTGACCTTCATGTAGTCGGTGCGCCACGTGAAATGCACCTGATCGCGAACGATGCGGGCGGTGACGATGGCTTCCAAATCCTTGTACTTGACTGCGGGCGGTTTGAAAGCCTTTGAATATTGCTCCAGGCGATTGAATTCATCCAAGCTGGAAGGCGTTCCGCCAAGCGCGGTAGGAAGATTAGTGCCGTCGGCACGCGTGAAGCGGTCTGTCTTGGAGGCCATGCCCATTTGTTCCAGCATGCTGAGGCCGGCTCCGGGCACGTGCAACAGCGCGTCTTTTTCGGACGGGTCCATGGTCAGGTGATATTCGCCCGAGCTGGTGGGGTCCACGAATTCCCAGATGACGTTCTCGCCAATCCCTTCCATGTAGCGGTAGCGCCAGGTTTCCCAAGGGTAGGTCGAGGTCGTGCCGCCACCTTCATCCATTGGACGGTCGTAGGTGCCGCCGGTCGGATGCGACTCCACTTCATCGGCCGGGCCCCACATGATGTACATGCGGCCGCGATCCGTCTTCCAACCCGGAACGCCGGAAGCGAAATGCTCGTTGGCGTAGGCGATGCGGCGGTAGTGCTCTTCCTTAAAGTCGTTTTCAGGCAGATCGGGGTTGCTGCTGCGGCGCAGCCAGAACTGCTCGATGAATTGCTCGCGCTCCTCGTTGGTTTCCAGTTGCAGGAAGGCGGTGCGTTCTTCCGGCGAGATAATGTAGATCACGTCTTCGTTCAGCCACTGCTTGTACGGGGTGTCGAGTTCCTTCAGCGTCTTCCTAAGTTTCTTCTTTTGTTCCTTGTCGAGCTTTTGCGGGACGGGCGCCGCGGCAGGATCTTGTGCCTGTGGTTGTTGCGCATAGACTGGCGGAATCGAGATGGCGAGAGAAAAGAATGACGCGACAACGGTACGGACCACCCGTGACATAGGTACACCTCAACGTCTAGGACGTAGGGATTCTACTCTGCGGCCCCTTCCCCCGTCAATCCTGGAATGTCCTGCATTATGTGACACTTGCCCCCGATTAAGGTTAGAATCCTGCAAACGGAGTTGGGTTGCCTGACAAATTTTGGCCTGAACGAGGGGACAGGAGAAAAGACGGAGATGCGGACGAGATGGGTACGTCGCCAGACATTGGAAGAACCGGACCAGGGGGTCGCAGCGATCTTGGGGGAGATTGCCGGTTATTGAACTCGTTGCTTTTGGCCGTCCCATCCCACCAGGGCGTCGAAGATGGCCAGCACGTGGCGGCGGTATTCCACCATGCGGAAGAAGATATCGCGCAATTCCGGATCGCGTTCCGCGTCGCGGTGCCATTTTGCGAGGACTGCGGGAGGCACTTCGATGTCGCGCCGGAGTTGTTCGGGAGAGTGGCCGCGCAGAAAGAGGCCGTAGAAGAAAGCCGCTTCTCGCTGGGGGAAAGCGAAGTCTGTGGCGACTTCAACGGGAACGAATTGTGCCATCGTACCCATAAGGGAAAATGCAGTTTACCCAAAAGCGTCCCGGCGTCAAGTAGTACGAGAGCTTTCGTGTCGCGTGCCGGGCAACTCCTCTTTCAGCACAGGCCCTGAGGGCTGCTACCCTATGAAAGCCCATACAACGCCGGGGTTGCCACGGGATTCTAACCGCCGTAGGATGCTGTAAGGCATGGCGAGGTCACACAACGCGGGGAAAGGGTCGATCGGCAGGCGCCTGCTGCGCTTTGGGGTGCGGCGAGGACTGCGCTCCGTGGAGGTCGATCCGGAGGACTTCCGGCGCCAACTGGCAAACAAACATGGGCTTTGGGTGCCGAATTTCGGGCGCATGCACGATGTTCCGCTGGAGCGGCTGGACGAAATTGCCAAGACGCTGATTCGCGATGCGGAACGTCTGGCGCTGGCGGAGGGTGCGGGGTTCGGCCTGGGAGGAATGATCACGCTGATTCCGGACGCCAGCCTGCTTACCGCGATCACACTGCGATTAATCCAGCGGCTGTGCCTGCTGTATGGGTTCGAGTCGCGCGGGCGCGACGAGCGTCTGGAATTGTGGATGGCTGCGGCGGCGGCCAGCGGCGTGGATTACGGGAAGGATTTGGCGGAGAAACAGGTCTTGGAGAAATTGGCGCCGCGGATCGCGAAGCGCCTGGCGGTTAAGATCGGTCAAGAGGCGGCCGAGAAATGGGTGGGGCGCCTGATTCCACTGGCGAGCTCGGCGATCGGCGGAGCGCTGAATTTTTCCTTTGTGCGGGGTTGGGGACGTCGCGTGCAGCGGAACTTGCGCACGAGGCATGCCGCGGCTCGAAGGACGGCGGCTTAGGATCTTTTGCGATTTGGAGTCAGGCACGCTAGCTTTGCAGCTTGCAACTTTGCAGCTTTCCAGGTTCGGATCACTACTTCCAACAAGCGGGGACTCATGACTGGGAAACGAGCGGCGGTTTGCGGAGCAGCCCTGTTGAGCTTGGCGCTCGGATTGGCTTTGCTTCCACAGCGCGCTGCTTCGCGCGTGGCCCAAGCCGCGAACGACGAGCCCGTGCCCGCGTTTCATGCGGAGGTGCCGAAGGGGCCGCTGCCGGCGACGCTGGACGCGTCGCAGTTCTCGGACGTGGTGGTGCAAAACGCCTACACGCTGGCATCCAGGGTCCGGAGGATTTTGTATCAGCAGCCGTGTTATTGCCACTGCGACCGCAGCCAGGGCCACGGCAGCTTGCTGGATTGCTTTGCGAGCAAGCATGCGGCGGAGTGCGGGGTGTGCATCCGCGAGGGGCTGTACTCCTACGAGCAATCGCGCAAAGGGAAGACCGGCGCTCAGATTCGCGAGGGCATCGAACGAGGCGAGTGGCAGCAGGTGGATATTTCCAAGTATCAGACTCCGGTTTCCGCCAAGTAAAAGGCATTCAAGCGGCATGCCGACACCCGAGGTTATCTGCGCGCATTCCGTCGAACCTTTTCATCCTCCATGCAGTCTAATTCCCAAGTTTCGGTCCCTGAGCGGCATTCGGATCGCAACTTGGCAACTGCGTCTGGGTTATGTCAGGAATTAGTTCAGAAGCAACTTAGGACCCTCTTCGGACAGGAGGCAGCATGAAGATGCGTGGAGACCTGTGGAAGTGGACGCTGGGAACGGCGCTGCTGGTTTCGGCTGCGTTGGCCGGCGTGCCGACGCGAATGCAGGCGCAGGATAAACAGCATGTGGTGTCGCTGGACGACTTGAACAAGGACGCGGCGCGACGGGTAGAAACGCGGCGGACGGATGAAGCTTCGGTGCGTGAGTTGCTCTCGTCCGAGGCCGGACAGACGGCGTTGCAATCGGTGAAGGTCGACTATCAGAGGGTGGACAAGGCGATCGGGCAACTGAGCGATGAAGATTTGGCGAAGATTGCGGCGCGCTCCCGGCAGGCGGAAAGCGATTTTGCGGCGGGTGGTCTTACGAGCACGCTGATTATTGTCACCATACTGATCGTGGTGTTGATCGTGGTGCTTTCGCTGGTGTTTTGAGCAGGATTCGCGAGGAATAGTTCACAGACGAGCACAAACAAAAGAGAAAAACGGGGCAAAGCCCTTGTCGCTCCAACACGCAGTCCGTAAACTCGATAGATCCCAGCCAGTAGTGAGTAGTGAATAAAATAGGAGGATGAACATGCGCCTGACGTGGCTTATACGGGCCCTGGCGATGGTATTGGCGGCGTCCCTGGCGGGGAATGTGGCGCTGGGACAAGCGCCGGACGCCCAGCACGTGGTTTCGCTCAGCGAACTGAGCAAGGATTCCGCGGGGCCGGCGGAAACGCGCCAGGCGAATGAGGCGGCGGTGCGGGAACTGCTGTCGTCCGAGGCAGGTCAGAAGGCGTTGCAAGCGGCGAAGATCGATTACGCCAAGGTTGACAAGGCTGTCGGGCAATTGAGCGACGAGGACGTGGCGAAGCTGGCGCAACGCTCGCGGCAAGTGGAAAACAATTTTGCGGCGGGGAGTCTCTCGGATCGAGACTTGCTGGTGATTCTGGTCATTGCCCTGTTGATCATCGTGCTGATCGCAGCGCTTCGCTAGGATCGGCCTGATAAATACCTGAAAGGCTCGTGCCCGCTTTCCATTTCCTGCATCTGGCAGCGGCGCACAGCCAGAAATGGCTGTGCCACGGGATGCCAATGCGTCGCATAGCTTCGGGCTCCCTGCTGAGTATTTTGGCCGTGCTGGCCGCGCAAGCGCATGTAACAAGAGCGCTGGCAACAAGCGTGCGGGCGGCGACACAGACAACAGCACCGGCTGCGCAGCCGCAAACGGCGGGCGTCTGGCTCGACGTGCCGTTCATCAAACAAACTGAAGAGGGGTGCGGTTCGGCCGCGATTGCCATGCTGCTGCAGTATTGGGGCGCGCATGGAACGCCGGTTGTATCCGGACGCGATGATGCGGACGCCATTCAAAAGCAGCTGTATTCTCGCAAGGCGCACGGCATTTTTGCTTCGGACATGGAGCGGTATCTGAAGGAGTCGGGCTTTCGCGCGTTTGCGTTGCGCGGCGCGTGGAGCGACCTTCGCGAGCATCTGGGTCAGGGGCGCCCTTTGATTATCAGCTTGCAGCCAGGTAGCGCGAGCGCGCCGTTGCATTATGTTGTGGTGACCGGAATGGACTGGCAGCGCGAAGCCGTTTTCGTGAACGATCCGGCGCGTGGCAAACTGTTGCGGATCGAGCGCGCGGAATTTGAGAAAGAATGGCTAGCGGCCAGAAACTGGATGCTCCTTGCCGTGCCTGCCCCGGCCGGGTGATGGTTCTGCTGTTTGTGGTGATCGCGCTGGGCCTGCCGGGCCGGGCGCAAGAAATTCCTTCCGATGCGGCGCGGCTTTCGTCCGCGCAAAAAGCTTTTGACTCCGGGCAATGGGAAGAAGCGGCGAAGCTGGCGCGCGGTCCTGCTAATCAACCGGCGGAGTTGGATTTTTTGGCCGGACTGGCGCTTGCCAAGCTGCAACGGTGGAACGAATCGCGGACAGCTTTTGAAGCCGGGCACGGGAAAGCTCCGCGTGACGCGCGATTTTTGGTTGAGCTGGCCGGTGTCGCCTATAAGCAACGCGACTTTCGCACAGCGAAGCGCGAACTGCGCGCGGCCTTGAAGCTGGATGGGCGCGACGCGTATGCGCGAGAATTTCTGGGCACACTGTACTTTCTCGACGGCAATCTGGAAGCGGTGCTGAAATACTGGAAGGCGATCGACAAGCCGCGCTTACGAAACGTCTCGGTGCAGCCGCCTCCTCAGGTGGATGCGGGGCTTCTGCAGCGCGCGATCGGTTTTAATGCGCCGCAGGTTTTGACGGACGATGCGTTGCTTGGCGCGGAGGCGCGGCTCGATAACCTGGGCCTGTATCCGCACCAGCGAGTGGAGCTGACGCCCGCCGGCACGGGGAATTACGACGTGACGCTGCATCTGCCGGAGCGCGATGGGTGGGGCGACTCGCGATGGGAAGGCGCGCTTTCTTTGTTAAGCGGGTTGCCGTACGCCACGGTTTACCCGGAATTCTACGATCTGGGCCACCGCGCTGCGAATGTCACGTCGTTGCTGCGCTGGGATTCGCAAAAACGCCGGGCGTACGTCACTGTTTCCACCCCTCTTCTGGATGACCCGAAACTCCGCTTCCAAGTCTACTTCGACGGGCGAAATGAGAATTGGAATCTGGCGAACACCTTTTTCGGCGGTGGTGCGCCCCTGGGCGATTTGAACGTACGGCGAACTGCGGGTGGCGCGGAACTTCGCGAGGTGGTGAATGGGAGGTGGAGTTGGAGCACGGGCTTGGAGGTAGCAAGCCGGACGTTTCGGAATCTGCAAGGACACACCTCGGGGTCGGAAGAGCCGTTTTTCACCGACGGAAATTCGCTCGTCTATTGGGCGCGGGCAGAGCGCTCGCTGGTTCGATTGCCGGAGCGGCGGTTCACCGTTGATACCTCGGCAGAGGCGCGAATCGGCCGGGAGTTCGTGAACGACGTGGGCTCGTTCGGGATGCTACGCGGCTCGCTGAAAGCGCAGTGGCTGCCACAAGCAAAGGGCGATGACTATGAGATGCAGGCGCAGGTTCGCGCCGGGGATACGTTTGGCCAAGTGCCGTTCGATGAGCTGTTTCAGCTGGGCATCGAACGGGACAACGACCTGTGGCTGCGGGGCCACGCCGGGACCAGCGGAGGCCGCAAGGGCGCGGCGCCCCTGGGGCGGCGCTACGTTCTGACGAACTGGGAGGTGGACAAGAACGTCTATGCGAATGGATTTTTCACGGTGAAGCTGGGGCCGTTTGTCGATAACGGCGCCATTGCGGATTCGTCGGGCCTGTTTGGGTCGCAGCGCTGGTTATGGGACGCGGGGGCGCAGTGCAAGGTGCGCGTGCTGGGGAGCCTGACGGTGGTTCTGTCGTACGGGCGAGACCTGCGCGGTGGGCGCAATGTTTTCTATGGGACGGTGGTGCATTGAAGCTTGGCGTCTCCTTGGACTTTAGGGTCTGTGCTGGCAACTTGAAAATGCGGCCCTTCGGGCTGGACGCGCTAAAGCGCGCCCCTACATTGCGCCGTCCGGGCGGACGCCTGAAGGGTTGCCGGAATGGGTTGAGAACACGCAATTGTACCCGGGCAGTACCTGAGCTGAGGAGTTAATAGAAGTCACGGGGAATGTGAAGAGTCTGGGTGCTTTGTTGCGTTTACGGGAGAAACCTAGGGCCGTGCCCCACGTTGACTTGCCCTTGGCCACAGCCTAACATGCCTCGGCAAAGCATGGTTTCCAGGCAATGATCGGCCAGACCATCTCGCATTATCGCGTCATTGAGAAGCTAGGTGGCGGCGGGATGGGGGTTGTCTACAAGGCCGAGGACCTGAAGCTCGGGCGTTTTGCTGCGCTAAAGTTCCTGCCCGACGATGTGGCCAAAGACCCCCAAGCCCTGGCGCGTTTCCAACGGGAAGCTAAAGCTGCCTCCGCACTAAATCACCCGAACATCTGTACGATCTACGAAATTGACGACGACCACGGGCAAGCGTTTATCGCGATGGAGTTTCTCGAGGGAAAGACGCTGAAGAGCCTCATCGACAAGCGTCCCGTGGAACTGGAAACCTTGTTGTCGGTCGGAATCGACATTGCTGACGCACTCGATGCAGCGCACGCCAAGGGGATCGTTCACCGGGACATAAAGCCTGCCAACATCTTCGTCACCGAGCGTGGCCACGCCAAGATTCTGGACTTCGGCTTGGCCAAACTTTCCATGAAACCTGTGACTGGCACGGACCCAACCGTGAGCCTGGAGGTCCGGGAATATCTCACCAGCCCGGGTACCGCCGTGGGCACCGTCGCCTACATGTCTCCGGAGCAGGTGCGGGGCAAGGAACTGGATGCGCGGACCGACGTGTTCTCATTCGGTGCGGTGCTCTACGAAATGGCCACGGGAACGTTGCCGTTTCGCGGCGACACGTCGGGAGTGATTTTCGATTCCATTCTCAACCGCCCTCCGGTGGCGCCCGTGCGCATCAACCCAGCGATTCTGCCAAAGCTGGAGGAGATCATCAGCAAGGCGTTGGAGAAAGATCGCGACGTTCGCTGCCAATCTGCCGCCGAATTGCGCACGGACCTCAAGCGGCTTCGCCGGGACACAACCTCCGGGCAGGTGGCAACGCAACCGGACGGAACGAGGACGCCGCACAGGGGCCTTTTCTATGCTGTGGGAGCTTCGGCAGGGGTGGCGCTTATCGCTGCGGGACTCTTCTACTACCGTACGCGTACAGCTCCTCCTGTGGTCCCTTCGTCGGAATGGGTGCAGCTGACTGATTTTATCGACTCTGCAACCTCCCCGGCGCTTTCGCGGGACGGGCGCATGCTCACCTTCATTCGGGGCCCCGAGACTTTTGCGAGCAAGGGCGAGATTTATGTGAAGCTGCTTCCTGCGGGAAATCCTGTACAGCTGACGCATGACGGCACCGTGAAGATGAGCCCGGTGTTCGTTCCCGACGGTTCGCAAATTGCGTACACGGTGCCGGGACATTGGGACACCTGGATCGTACCAGCGTTGGGAGGACAGCCGCGTCTACTGTTGCCCAACGGTTCCGGTTTGACCTGGATTGATCCCCAGCACTTGCTTTTCTCCGAAATCAAACAGGGGCGTCACATGGCGATTGTTACCGCGATGGAGAATCGCAACGCGGAACGCGACGTCTATCTGACAGCGGGCGAAGCCAGCATGGCCCATCGCTCGTATATTTCCCCGGACGGCAACTGGGTGCTGGTCGTGTGGATGGACAACGGCGGCGCCTGGCAGCCATGCCAATTAGTTCCATTTCATGGCGGCGCGGCGGCGAAATCGGTAGGACGTTCCGACGCAGCGTGCACGGCAGCGGCGTGGTCTCCCGATGGCCGCTGGATGTATTTCAGTTCGTCAACGGGAGGCCGGTTCCACACCTGGCGCCAGCGCTTTCCTGACGGAGTGCCGGAGCGGATTACCTCCGGAGTGACGGAAGAAGAAGGAATCGCGGTGGCGCCGGACGGGCGCTCCTTGGTGACTTCGGCTGGCACAAAACAGACCAGCGTGTGGGTACACGACCGCGGCGGCGATCACCAGATCACTTCGGAAGGCTCACCCGTGATTGGGTTTCCTGACGGAACCGGCAGTCGTTCGGTGTTCTCGCCGGACGGCAAACGTGTTTACTACATACGGGTCAGCCCGCGGGACGCATCCCTCGAGTTGTGGACCGCCGAGATTGGCTCGTCAAGGAGCGAGGCGGTCGCGGGTGGGCTTTCGGAGTACGGATTCGATTTGTCCCCCGACGGACGCAACGTGGCCTACTCCATACACGATAAGGACGGCAGCCAATCCATTTGGATTGCGCCCGTGGATCACAGTTCGCCCCCACGCCAGATCAAGGGGTCGGGGAAGGAGTTCAGCCCCGTTTTCGGACCCGGTGCCGATTTATTCTTTACGTCGATTGAGGGAGAGAAAAACTTCGTTTATCGCATGAGCCAGGACGGCAGCGGCCGGCGGAAAATTACGCCCGATCCCGTAGTGCAATTGCAGACCGTTTCTCCGGATGGACAGTGGGTGGTGGCCCAGGTTGCTTTCGCCGGCGAGGATCCGCCTCGCGGCGTCGCGGCCATCCCGGTATCGGGTGGCGCATGGGTACGGCTTTGCCATGGAGTGTGCGGCGTCCGGTGGGCGCTGAATGGGAAGTCTCTATTCCTTTCCCTTGTTGGCGCAAATCACACGCAAGAATTGGGATGGACCACTTTTGACATCCCACTGCCACCCGGTAAGGTGTTCCCGAAACTGCCGCCGCTGGGAGTTGCGTCCGAACGGGACGTGGCGGCGCTGCCAGGAGCAAAAGACATTCAAGATTACGCCCTGCCTGGCGTCAATGACGGGACCTACGTATTTAGCCATGTGACGGTCCAGCGCAACCTGTTTCGCATTCCCTTGCAATAAGAGAGCGAGCCCCTGCTTGTGGCAATCACAACGCGGACGGGCCTTTCGTTTGGGGTGGCGGTGCGTCGAAACAACCTGTAGGATGCCGGGCGCTTCTTACTCTTGCTTCCGATGCCGGGGCCTGGGTGTCTAATCTTTGAATTAGGGCTTTGAGTCAGGGCTAGGTTCTGGCGCGCGCGGAGCGTGGCGGAAGGGGTGAATCATGATGGTGCGGCGGCTGACTGCGGTAGTGGGGGTGGCATTGCTGATTTGCGCGGGCGCGGTGGTGGCGCTTGCGCTTGCGGGCGGCGGGCCGGGGGCGGAGGACTCCAAAGGAGGCTTTGACACCGCCAATCTCGACCGGACGTGCAAGCCTTGCGACGATTTCTTCCAGTTTGCCGAGGGCGGCTGGATGAAAAATAATCCCATTCCGCCGGAATACCCAGAGTGGGGCAGTTTTATCACGCTGCAAGACAAGAATGAGAAGGCGCTGCGCGAGATCCTGGAAGCGGCGGCGGCGAACAGCGCGGCGGCGGCGGGCTCCAATGAGCAAAAGATCGGCGACTACTACGCGACGTGCATGGATACGAAGGCTATCGAGGAGCAGGGCCTGAAGCCGCTGGCCGACGATTTGGGCCGGATCGATGCGATTCACGACACGGCTTCGCTGCTGGATACCGGCGCGCATTTGCAGAGCGAAGGCGTCGGCGTGTTGTTCGCCTTCGGGTCGGACCAGGATTTCAAAGACAGCTCCAAGGTGATCGGGGAAGCGAACCAGGGCGGGCTGGGGCTGCCGGACCGAGACTACTACACGCGCGATGATGATGAATCGAAGAAACTCCGCCAGCAGTACGTGGAGCACATCTCCAAACTCCTGACACTGATGGGCGATGCGCCGGACAAGAGCGCGCAAGAGGGAAAAACGGTGCTGGCGCTGGAGACGTCGCTGGCGAAGGCGTCGCTGAACAACGTCGATCTGCGCGACCCACAGAAGGTTTATCACAAGATGAGCGCGGCGGATGCGCAGGCGCTGACGCCTCACCTTTCCTGGGAAGCGTATTTCCATGCGGTCGGCGCTCCCAAGCTGACAGAGATCAACATCGGAGAGCCGGACTTTTTCAAGGCGCTGGACGGCATGTTGACGAGCGTGCCGCTGGCGGATTGGAAGACCTACTATCGCTGGCAACTGATCGACCGGTCGGCGAGGTTTCTTTCGGATGCGTTCGTGCAGGAAAATTTCAACTTTAACGGGCGCATTCTGACGGGTACCAAGGAGATTCGCGCGCGCTGGAGGCGATGCTCCGCGGCGACGGACCTGCAACTGGGCGAAGTGCTGGGCCAGGTTTACGTACAGAAGTACTTTCCACCCGAAGCGAAGGCGCGGGCCCTGGAGTTGGTGCACAACCTGCTGGCAGCGCTGCACGATGACCTGCAGGGCCTGGAATGGATGAGCCCGGCAACGCGCAAAGCGGCGACCGAGAAGCTCGAGGCCTTTGCGTTAAAGATCGGCTATCCGGATAAATGGCGGGATTACTCGGCGCTGAAGATTGACCGGAGCTCGTACCTGCAGAATTCCTTTCGGGGGCAAAGTTCGAATCGGCGCGGGATCTTGCCAAAATCGGGAAGCCACTGGACCGCAGCGAGTGGGGCTTGACGCCGCCCTCGGTCAACGCTTACTACAACCCGCAGTTGAACGAGATCGTGTTTCCCGCGGGGATTCTGCAGCCGGGGTTCTACGATCCCAAACGGGATGATGCTTACAACTACGGGGCGATCGGCGCGGTGATCGGGCACGAAATCACGCATGGATTTGACGATCAGGGGGCACAGTTCGATCCTCAAGGGAACTTGAAGAATTGGTGGACGGAGCAGGACCTGAAGAGTTTCCAGGAGCGCGGCGAATGTATCGTGAAGCAGTTTGACGGTTTTGAGGTGGAAAAGGGACTGCACGAAAACGGCAAGCTGGTGGAAGGCGAAAGCATCGCCGACCTGGGCGGGCTGACGATCGCGTATGCGGCGCTGCAAAAGTCGCTGGCCGGCAAATCGCACCAGGCGGATGCCGAGGGCTTCACGCCGGAGCAGCGATTTTTCCTGGGGTATTCGTTGATCTGGGCAACCAACACGCGTCCGGAATATGCGCGGCTGCAAACCAATGCCGATCCGCATCCGTTGTCGAAGTTCCGGGTCAACGGCCCGCTGTCGAACATGGCGGAGTTCGCGAAGGCCTTCGGCTGCAAGAGGGGCGAGGCCATGGTCCGCGGAGAGATGTGCAAGATTTGGTAGGCGCGGAGTTGTGCGCGGAAGAGCGGAGATACCGAGCAGGCAGGGCCCGGCGCTCGCAAACTTCAGAAGTTAAAGACGAAGCCGATCGAACCTTGAGCGCTGTTCTGCGATTGGCTGAACAGGTTGGTCCGAAGGTAATCTACTTCGATTCTGGCGGATATCCGGGGATTGAAGGCGTAGTCCGCACCTCCGCCAGCCGTCAATTCAAAACCGTTCTGCCCGCTCAGCGCCGTCTGGGGAATTATGTGGACGCCGCCGACGAGGGCGTGGACCCAGGGCTCGAAATAATGATGCTGGTGCCCCAGGGAAAATCTCGGACCCGCACCGTAACCCAAATACTTTATGTGCTCGTTTTGGTAGATGGTGGGAGCAAACGCCGAGTTCACTGAGCCTTCCACCGCGATCCAATCATTCAGAAAATACGCGAGGGAAGAATGCACACCCGCGGCGGTTGCGTAGTAGACCGAAGAGCGAAACCTGACCAGCGCAAAGCCCAGACTGATTTCCCAGCGATATTCGCGCGACTCGTAGTTGAAACTGGGGTCCGGCGGAGCGGGCGAGGGATCAGCAGGGGCAGCCGAGGCAGACGGCGGAGCGGGTGGTGCGAGGGTGGCTAAAGCCGACGAATTGAAGGCAGCGACGGGAGACGAAAATGAGAGGACGGCGAGACTGGGTTCCGGCAGGGCAAGAGAAGCGGGCGTCCAGTCCGCGGGCGAGGGAACGACTTTGCCGGCTGCGGATGTTCGCGCAAAATCGGCGGCGACGTTGGTGAATGCTTCCGGCGACGCGAAGGCTTGATCTTGGGCGCGGGCGACGCTCGCGATTCCCAGCAAG
Organism: uncultured Acidobacteriota bacterium; assembly: GCA_963735525.1. GTDB lineage: Bacteria > Acidobacteriota > Terriglobia > Acidiferrales > UBA7541 > Acidiferrum. Next base: position 297,818 of record CAVTLQ010000015.1, read on the forward strand.
AATAAAGATACTGCCAGCAGCCTCTTCATGATGTCCCCTCGAGGGGTTGACCCCCAGGCCTCTGGGCAAGCCACTCCGCTACGGTAAACAACAGCCGGTACTCTTGTCCACGTTCTTTCACACTGCAGGTGCAGTAAAACTACCGCGGCCGGATTCTTCGTTGAACCCAGGGGAGCCAAAAATGTCGCGCTAACGCCCGTGGCGGAGGTAGTCGTCGGTCTTGTTCAGCCAGTCTTCGCGAGGGGGGTTGAAGACGTCGAGATCGACGGTGTCTTCGAGCGCCCAGGCTTCATGCGGCATGTGCGGGGGGATACAGAGGACCTCGCCGGTGTGCACGACGATTTCTTTGCCGTCGATGGCGAACTTGAGGGCGCCATCGAGGACGTAGGTCACCTGCTCGTTGTGATGATGGTGCAGCGGGACGTGGGCGCCCTTCTTCATGAGCACGCGGGCGAGCATGACCTGGCTGCCGACGACCATTTCGCGGTCGATCAACGGATTGAGGTGTTCGCGCTCGACTTTGTTCCAGGGGATGTACTTGCAGGTTGCAGGTGTGCTCATTTGGTTGCTCCATAGAGGCGCGCGGCGTTGTCGTGCAGATACATGTGCGCGAGCTCAAGGGCCTTCGCTTCGCTGAAGGCGCCTTCGGAAACCAGTTCGGCCAGCGCGGCAGCCAGGGCCGTGCGGGACGTGCGGGCGGACAACCAGAAACTCTCTTCCGCGCCCAGCGCGTCGTTAAAGGGGAAGGCGTCCGAGCCGTACATCATTTTTTCGGGATACAGCGTCAGCAATTGCTTGAGGACATTCTTGAACTGCGATGGGTACAGGAACTCGGACTGGAACGAAGTGTCGAGATAGACGTTCTTGACGGCGGTGAGCAGCGCGGCTTCGCGCTCGTAGGGCCAGCCGCCGTGGAGCAGAACAAAGGTGATGTTGCGGTAGCGCGGGTCGCGCAGCACGTTCTCCAGGTTCAAGACATCGCCCTTGCGCAGGCTGAAGTAGTCGCCGATGCCGACCGCGCTGTGGATGTGCACGGGGAGCTTGAGCTTTCCCGCCTGATCGATGAGCACGCGAAAAACGTAGTCCTGGAAGGTGTTGTACTCGTCCGCGGCGGGCACTCCGCCGGAGCGATATTTGGCGTAGATGGCAGCGGCGGTGTCGCGCGGCGGGTCGGTGAAATAGAGGGAGCGAAAATAGGCGGCCTCGAACTTGATGGCCACGCCGCCACGCTTCTGCTGATTGTCGGCGAGTGTACGGCGGATGAAGTCCTCGTAGCCGGCGAGATCGGCGGGCAGCCCCTCGACGCCTTCCATCTTTTTGTATCGCGACAACATTTTTTCCTGAAGCGGGACGTACACACCCATGTCCGGCGTGCTGGCGGTGCGCTCGCGATTGTCGAAGGGATAGAAGAAGGAATCGACGAAAAATACCCAATGGAAGCGCTTGGGATCGAGATAGGGAGCCATCACCGCGCGATTCGCGAGGCACACGTCGACGTTCAATTTGTCGAGGATGGCGTCGAAGTACTTCGTGTCCCCGGATTTCTCGGAGGCCTGCGCTTTGTCCACGAGCCACTTCGCGTGTTCCGGTTTGAAGTCGTCAAAGGGATAGCCGAGAAGAGATTTGGCGGCGGTGACAAACTCGGGGTTGTCGGCGCGCGTGCGCAAGAAATCGGTCTCGTCGGGCACGGCGGCCATGGCGTCCACGTCGGGGTCGTCGCCGAAACCGGGATGGGCATGATTATCGTAGAGGGGAATCTTTTCGATTTGCGCCAAGAGGTGGTCGTAGGTTTTCTGAAGATCCGGCCCGGGAAACGGCCTGGCCTGCGCGGCGGAGGTCGCGGCCAAGACCAGCGCAGCGAAGAGTGCAAAACCAAAGTGAATCAAATGTTTCATTTTTCCTTTTCTCCGCCGTGCAGCATCGAAGCTCTCAGCGCAAGACGGCGGCGCGCCAGCGCATGGAGACGCGCTCGATGCGTCCCAGAGCTTCTTCGAGCAGATTGCGGGCGCTGACCAGCGAGAAGCGCAGGTAGTTCTTCCCGGCGGGACCAAAGGCCGCGCCCGCGATTCCCGCCACTCCCGCGTCATCCAGAAGCAAGCCCGCCAAGTCTTCCGCGGGCAGCCCGGTGTCCTCGATATTCACCCAGGCGTAGAAGGCACCGCCGGGGGACTGGCAGCGAAACCCGGGAATGGCGTTCAGCCCGGCGACAAAAAGATCGCGGCGCTTGCGGTACTCGGCGACCATGGCGTCCACGGCATTCGTGGTGTCGCGCAGGGCTTCGATCGCCGCGACTTGCGTGAACTCCGCCGCGCAGGTGTAGGTGTTGAGCACCAGCAAGTCCATCGCATCGATGATCTGTTTCGGAGCAACCGCGTAGCCGAGCCGCCAACCGGTCATCGCAAAGGTTTTCGAGAATCCATCAATGATGATGGTGCGCTCGGCCATGCCGGGCAGGGACCAGATGGACTTGTACTCGCCTTCGAACAGGATGCGGGCGTAAATTTCGTCGGAGATAATCCACAGGTCGTGCTTGGCCGCCAGCTCCGCGAGGCGCGCGAGCGTTTGCTCGTTGAAAACGGTTCCAGTGGGATTGTTGGGGGAATTGAAGATGAGCATCCTGGTGCGCGGAGAGATTTTTGCAGCGATCTCGGCGACGTCCGGCTGAAACTGATTCTTCTCTTCCAGGAGAAAAGGAACCGGAGTGGCGCCGAGGCCGCGAGTGAACGACGGATAGATCGGAAAGCCAGGATCGGGATAGAGGATTTCGTCGCCGGGTTCGATGAGCGCCATCATGGCCAGTGAGAGCGCCATCTTGCACCCGGGAGCGACGAGCACTTGCTCCGCGGCGGCTTCCACGTGCCGCGTGCGTTGCAAGTACGCGGCAATCGCTTCGCGCAGCGCGGGTATGCCGCGCGGTGAGACGTAGCGGTCGCGCCCGGCCGCCACGGCAGCGCGCAGGGCATCGACGATCGGCGCGGCGGGATGAAAGTCGGGCTCGCCGAGCTCCAGATGGATGATCGAGCGGCCCAATTTTTCGAGTTCTTTGGCGCGCGAGAAGACCGCCAGCGCGCCTTCGCCGTTCAGTTGAGAAACGCGGGATGCAATGCGTCGCATAGTGGCGGGAAGAATCCTATCATTTTGCGGGTGGTTAGACGGGCGTTGCACGAAAAGGGCAGGGGCGCAGGCAGCCTGCGGCAGTAAATGGATGCAGTGGTTGAGGTTGAGATTCTTCGGGCATCCTTATCGGATGCCCTCAGAATGACAAGTTTGCTTTTTTGCGCAAGCACCTTACGGCGCGACTGAAAGTCGTGCCCTCCGACAGTCAGGAATACCGCGGTCGTGCCATCCTGTTGCCGCACGGACTCAGGAATGCCGCGCCCCTGGGGACCCGGATGGACGCCCGCGAACTAGAAGGCGTAGCGCAGCGAGAACTGAATCAGCCGCGGCGCGCCCTTGGCGCTTACGATTGCGCCAAAGTTGCTGGGACTTTCCACGTCGGTGGAAGCAGGGTTTGCGAAGTTCGCGTGATTCCAGACGTTAAAGAAGTCGCTCGAAAACCGGATGGTCTGGCGCTCCGTCAGATGGAAGTTCTTGATGAGCGAGAAATCCCAGTTCTGCTGGAACGGGCCGCGGTAGATGTTTCTTCCGAGATCGCCGAAATTCGTGACGCAGAAATTGGAGTTCGTTGGATCGTTTGGGTTGGAGTCATTCGGATTGCACAGCGCCGGATAGAGCCGCGAGGCCGGCGTGAAGTTGTTGATGTTGACGTAGGCGTTCAAGCGGTCATGGATGTCGCCGGTGGTGTACCCGTTGGCGATGCTTCCCCCGGAAGCCAGGCTTGCCGTCAAGGTAGAGGTGCTGCCTTGCCCCAAGAACGCGGTTCCCGACGCCGTATCGTAGATTGAGAAAGGCGTCCCGGATTGGAAGATGGTGATACCGCTGACCTCCCATCCGCCCAATGCCGCATGCACGAATCCCGAGGAACGCTGGAAGAAAGGCAGGTTGTATACATGACTGATGACCAGCCGATGCGTGCGGTCAAAGTCAGAGAGTCCGCGCGAGTCATTCAGCGTCGTTTCGTCATTGAAGGCGGTGTTGAAGGCGGGATTCCCGGTGGAAGTAGCGTCGGTGGAGCGCGACCAGGTGTAAGCGGCCTGGAAGTAGCCTGCCGACCAGCGCCGCGATATCGTGGTCTGCAATGCGTTGTAATGCGAGTACGCGTCGTTGGCGAAAATCTGGTAGCCGTTATACCCATTGAGTCCGGGTGTGGGCGTCCGCGCGATGCCGTTGGCGATGGTATTCGCGGTGATCGCGTAGGTGTTGCCGGAAGTGTCCTTCACGATGATGGGATTCGCGGGTGTGGCGTCCAGGGACTCGATGGCATCGCGGGTGTCGCGGAGATGCACCGCGTGCGTGCCGACGTAACCCACCTCAAGCACCCACTGCTTGCCGAGTGAGCGCTGAATCGTCAAATTCCATTGCTGCGTATCGGGAACCTTGAAGTGCCGTGGAACCTCCAGCACAAACAGGTTCGACGACAAAACGCCGCCCACGCAGCCTGGCTGCGAAATGTAATTGGGAGATTGCGTCGTGTCGATCAGACCCGTGTTGCTGTTGGTGGGGAACGGGGCGTATCCCGCCGAGGGCGCACCCAAAACCGAAAGGCACGGAACGAATGCGGAGTTGAGCTCTCCAGCGGCGGGTAAACCGTTCGGGTTAATCCCACCGCCGGCGCAATATCCGTTCTGCGGGGCGGGATTGGTTGGAGCGCACGGCGCAAAAAAGTTGGTCAGGCTGTCCGGCGGCCCGCCCAATCCGGCGATGGGGAGGAACGGCGCTTGGAAGCTGAGCTGATCGACGGCGCCGACGTCTTCCCGCACGTAGTAAATCCCATAGCCGGCACGAATCGTGGTGGTGTGCTTGCCGAAAAGGTCGTAGGCCAAGCCGATGCGAGGGCCAAGACCGGTGGCGTATTGATTCTTGAAGGTCGTGCCGTTGCCCGATCCGGACAAACCTGTAACGCCCAGGGTGTTTACGCAGCCCGGGTAAACGAAGGGATCCTGGCCGGTGAGGGTCAAGTCGGACTCAAGATTGCCGATGTGGCATTCGCCGTCGAGCCATGCCCCAAGGAATTCCGTGCGCAAGCCCAGGTTTAACGTCAAGTTCCTGGTGGCCTTCCAATCATCTTGGGCAAAGACGGCGAAGTCATTTTGTTTGTACTGGTGATTGTATACGCCGCCGCCGCCGAAGCTACCCTGCGGTGAGCCTTGCAAGAACTCCTGGAAATCGCTGAGGCCTCCGGTTTCGCTGGTAAAGAACAATTGCCCGTTAAAGACTTGCGGGAAAAGCTTGTCGAGATTGACGAAGGTCATTTCCCCGCCAAAGCGGAGCACGTGGGCGCCATGGACCCAGGAAACCGTGTCCACGGCGGTGAAATTGTTTTGCGTTTGTTGCTGATTTGCTTGGGGAGTCGGTCCAATCTGGAATCCGGAGCTGTTGAAGGTGAACTTGTAGATGTTGTCGGTGAGGTTGCTGGTCGGCCGGTTGATGCCCAGAGCGCTGGCGGTGATTCCGTCGGGATCGGTGTTGATGGAGGCGTTGTTGATATGCACGAAGCCAAAGCGGAGTTCATTCACCAGGGTGGGAGAGAACAGGTGAGTTTCGGAAATGCTAAAGAAGCGGTCCCGCACGGGAAGTGTGAAGGGAAAGTTCAAGTCCGTCGCCGCGATGCTGCCTCCGAGGGAAGCTTGCAAGCCACCCGCGCCAAAGGGCTCGAAGGTTTGTGAGTTCGAATAGAAGACTCGGACGGAAACTTTGTCGCCGCCGCCGTGAAATTCGCGGTCCCAGTTGGTGGTGAACTGGTTATCGGTGTAGGTTCCGGGCTTGCTGATGGTAAGTTGGCCGGTGTTGATGCTGGCCGAGCAGGTGGTGGGGTCCACGGTGACTCCGGGGGTACCGGAAACGCTGGGGATCAGGAATCCACTGGCACCGCCGCCAAACTGTCCGCCTTTGGCGTTCAACAAGGCGAGCACGACCGGATCGATTCCCGCCAGCGAAACGGCCGGGCAGGTGGCGGTTGCCGGACTGCTGAACACAGATTCCAGGTTTGCCGCCGAGCGATCCGCGGGCAGCACCGGGATGTTGGTGCTGATAAAGGTTCCCGGTGAAAGTCCGCTGCTTTGACGGGTGCCTTGGTAATTGACGAAGAAGAAGCCGAGCTTTTCCTTCACCACGGGGCCGCCAAGGCTGGCTCCGAAAATATTTTGCTTCACCGGCGGGCGCGGCTCGCCGGCTGCGTTATGGAAGAACTCGTTGGCATTCAGTGCATCGTTGCGGAAAAACTCATACACGTCGCCATGCAGCCCGCGCGTACCGCTGCGCAGCACCGCGTTGACATTGCCGCCGCCGTTGCGCCCCTGCGTCGCGTCGTACAGGGAAGTCTGCACCTTGAATTCTTGAATGACGTCGGGATTGGGCAGCGGCACGTAGTAGCTTTGAGCAACGTTGTAGTCCGTGGCGCTGATCCCTTCGATCAGGTAGTTGTTGTTGTCCTCGCGCTGTCCATTCACAAAAATCTTCACTACACCACGCCCGAGCTGAGCGGAGGCGTTCAAGTCGCTCTGCGCTCCGGTACTGAGGGTCAGCAGCTGCTGGTAGTTTTGTGTCGCCAGGGGCAGGTCGCGAATGGTTTGCTCGCCGAGGGTTTGTCCGATGGTCGCGTTCGTCGCCTGGACGGTAGAAACTTGCGCGGAAACCTCGACCTTTTCGCTGACCGTTCCCGGCTTCAGCGAAACCGTCATGCGCACGGTCTCCGTCACGTGCACTTCGACGCCTTCCGCTTTCGCCTCCGCGAATCCAGACTTGTTCACCACCACGATGTACGTCCCGGGCGGCAGCAGCGCCACGGTAAACGCGCCGTCCGCATTTGTCGGGAGTCTCCGCGCCAGCCCCAAAGTGCGCGCATCAATGATCTGCACTTCCGCGTCGCCGACCGCGGCGCCGGTCGTGTCAATCACCAACCCGCTGATGGCGCCGGTGGCGCCGCCTTGCCCGTAGGCGCGCGCTCCGCACAGCGAGCACACCAGGAACACCGCGGCCAGGACTAGCTTAGAAATGCGTCGCATAACTTCCCCCCGGATTGCCGACCGTCTTGCGGTCGCAACTCATATTAAAAGGACTGCACCGCCGCGCCGTGAGCGCGCGAACTGCCTGCCATTCACGAACGCCTCTGTGAGAGGACGGAGGCTTCAGGACACCATGCGAGAGCGAGCCAACAACACACCCCACTTTGAAACTAGCGTTTCACTTTCTGGATGTCAAGCGATCCGGCCATGGAAAGTTTGGCGCGGTCGGATGCCTATTGAAGATGCTGCCGAACCTGGTAGCGTCACGGGTTCGCGGGGCTTGACGGGGGCTTCCCCTGAGGACATCATGGGAGCGAAAACGATCTGCAACCTGAAGCGTTCCGGAATCGTCCTAATAGTGGCTGCGTCCCCCCAGGGGGTGACCATGACTTCTCGCGCTCTGTTTCGCTCGGCTCTGCTGAGCCTGCTCTTACTGCTTTTCGCCGGCGTACATCCCTCGTTTGCAGACTCCAGCCACGCACGGATCATCCGCCTCAGCCTGGTTCAAGGCGACGTGCGCTTCGCCAGCGACGTCAAGGGCGATCCGCTGGCTAGCCAGACCGCCACCTGGGAAGCGGCCGAGCCCAATTTGCCTATTCGGCAGGGTTACGTGCTGGCCACGGACAAGGGACGCGCCGAAGTGGAATTTGAGAACGGCGCGATGGCTTTCCTCGCCGATAACACTGTACTGGAGTTTTACGATCTGTCGCTCGAGGATGGCGCAAAGACGACGCGCCTCATCCTGCGCCAGGGCACAGCCTCCTTTTACGTCAACGCCGGGAATGGGGATTATTTCAGCGTCACCGGAGGCGACTTCACCGTGGAAGCCTCGGAACGCAGTAGCTTCCGCCTGGACAACTACGACGACGGCAGCGTGGTCAACGTGCTGAAAGGCCATGTTTCGGTGCTGCGCAAGAACAAGTCGGCGTCCGTTGCGAAAGGCCAGTCTTTGTCCGTGCACGCAGGTGACGACAATTCGGTGAGCATCGGCCGCCTGCCGGAGAGCGACGATTTCGACCGTTGGGTTTCCGGGCGGGTCGATAGCGAGGTGACCGCCACTACCGCGGGGCAACAATACGTCGGGACTTACTACAGCGCGGGCGTCGCCGATCTTTACACCTACGGTTCCTGGTATCCCCTAGCGGGTTACGGGAATGGTTGGAGGCCTTACGGTGTCGGCCTGGGCTGGTCGCCCTTCAGCAGTGGCAGTTGGTTCACCGATCCCGTTTATGGTGTGTCGTTTATAGGTAGCCAGCCGTGGGGCTGGATGCCGTACCACTACGGCGGGTGGATTTTCGATCCGGTCCTTGGCTGGGTTTGGATCCCGACCGGATACGGTGGCGGGTTCTTACCATGGAGTCCGGCGACGGGCGTGTTTGTGCGGTCGAAGCCCGGCCTGCTGGGCATTGTGCCGGTGCATCCCCTGGACGTGCACGGCAAGGCCCCGCTCAACCTTGCCAAGGGAGTGTTCCCGGTGACAGGCGGCGCGGTGACGGCGGGCGTTCCGGTGAGCGCGGGGGAAGAGTGGAAGGTTGTCAAGACGGTGCCGGCTGGTGCGCTCAACGCCAATCTGGCGGCCTCCGCTGCGCCGGCGCGGACCTCGCGGACGGTGATCGCCGGCAATTTTGGCACGCGCCTGATTGCGCTGGGTAGCGGTTCTTCGATCGTTTACGATCCATTGGAGCATCGCTTCGTCAATACGAATGCCGCCCCGGCCTCACTGACTAAAACTGCGGAGCCGCTCGCGGAACATTTGCAAAATGGCGCGGCAGTGGTGGATAGAGCGCAGGTGCAGCGCACTTCGATGGCGCCTTCTCCGGCCCGCACGACGTTCTATGCTCCTCGCAACATTACGCCGCCTCCGGCGCCGCGGTCGGCGGAGAGCTGGCGTGGTGGAGCGTCCAGCGGCGGCTTTGAGGCGTCCTCGCGATCTTCGTCGGCTGCTTCTGTGGCGGCGCCTTCCCATGCGTCGGCAGCGGCTTCCGGCTCGTCCAGCGGCGGAAGGGCCCACTAGCCGCGCTGCGTGGCGGTCTGAAAATTCAACATTCCGCGTTCCGCTTTCGCGGTACTTCATTGGAAAATCATTCCGGCGTATCCGACAGCTGCGCTCGTGTCGCCGGAGACATCGGCTGACGTCGCGTAGCGCACCAATTCGGAGTGTTGAGCGCCAAGCGCGGGCAGCGCGGTGAGCATGGCAACCGCGGGGCCCAGGCCACACATCGAAATCTTCTCATTCCTGCAGGTGTCGTAGAGCCCTCGCGCGTCTCGCGCCAGCAGCTGCTCGACGGCCTTCGCATCCTTCGTGCGCGTGGTGGCGTCGTCCTCGTAATGGTTCAGGTCCGAAGTGGTCAGCAAGAGCACTTCTTCTTGCGAAGAGGCAAGAACCCGCCCCAGCGCCTCACCGACGGTCACTAGATCCTCGAAGCGAATGGTGCCCAAAGCCAGCGGCACGAACGCAAATCCCGGCGCAAGCATTTGCAAAAACGGCAGCTGGACTTCCAGCGAGTGTTCTGCGCTATGCGCTACGCTATCTTCGCGCAACAACGGGCAGGCATCGCGCAGCGCTTTTGCCAGCGTTTCGTCGATGAGCGCGTCTCCCAGCGGCGTGCGCCACGCGCCCGTGGAAAGGATGGCCATTGGCTGGCCGCGCGGAAAATGCCGCACACCCAGAATCACAATTTTGCGAGGCAGCGCGATTCGCGACAACACCGCTCCCGCCACGTGTCCGGAGTAGACGTAGCCTGCGTGCGGCACGAGACATGCTTTGACTTTGATGCGACGGGCATCCGCGTGCCGTTCAGTCTGCGTGTGCTGGCGGACGACCGCGGCGAGTTCCGCGGCATTGGAAGGGTAGAAGCGGCCGGCGACGGCGGGCAGGCGGAGCACAGCAGCGCCTGTGACTCACGAAGCCGGGGAAGGTTTGCCTTTTACTTTGATGGCCTTCAGCGAACTGGGATCGTACATGATGGTGACTTTATCGCCGTACTGATAGCCGCCCTTGTCGACGATCTGCTGCATCTTTGTGGAAGCTTGCCGGGAAAGGGTGAACGTCTGAATCGACATGTCGTTCCCCTTGGCGCGCACGGTGATTTGCGCGATGTTGGCGTTCAACACGGTGCCTTCGAACTTGGACAGACCTGAGGGCTTCGGCTTGACGGCATTGACGATGATGGGCACCGCCGTGTCCACCACGATCGGGGCTACGACGACCGGATCTTGCGCGCGCGCAGGCGAACACCAAATCCCGGCCAGCACGACGGCCGGTACGCACAGCGTGGCGGCTCTGCGGAACATCTTCATTCTATGTCGTCCGTCGCAATCCTCAGCGACTTCAGAAAGCGCACGTCTTGCGGCGTCATGCTCAACCGCGCGACCGGTTTGCGATCTTGATCCTGCTCGAAAGATTCCTGATCGACCTGGATGCGCAACGACTCCAAGAAGCGGCGATCTTGGGTGGTCAGCGCGGTGGTCTCTCCGGCTGCGGCATCGCGCTTAGCGAGCCCAATGGTGGCGTCCAACTTCAACACGATGTCGTACCCGTGCGCGCGCACTCCGGCAATCGCGCCGGTAATGCGCTCAGACTCGGATACCGTGTCGTTGATCGCGTGACCCAGTTCACGAAGCAGGTTTTTAAGGTTATCGTCAAGTTGCAATGTCGATCTCCCCTACTCTCGATCATTTTAGGCTCACGTTTCGTCGGATACAAGGGACCGTCAAGCGGTTGTCTCCAAAGTGTTCACAGCCCTTTCGTGCAGGGTCGCAGCGGATGGGAACGCGGCACCGGCGTGCGTTGCGGCGCGCATTCTGCGCTAAGATGATTGCGTGGCCACGTCTATTCGCACAGCGGAAGCGCCTCAGCAGCGGGGTTTTGGCCGCCTGTGGCGCGTCCTAAAGCAGCTCTTTCACGAGGTAATCGGCGCGGCGTTTGCGGTCCTGGCGCTGGCCTGGTTCAATGCGGTGTTGCGCGCCTGGACGCGGGATGTTGCTCATTGGCTGATCGCGCTTGCCGCGGGTGTTGCGGCTGTGTTCGTGTTTTTTGCGGTTACCTCGTTTCGCAAAGCGGGGAAATTGTGAGCGTCGCGCGTCGAGTCAATAGGGGCGGGGCTTGTCCCACCCGCTCGATCAAAGGCTAAGCGCGCGTCACCCGCGCAATTCGCGATGACGAGTTTCGATTTTCAGGTTTCGAATTTCGCCAGCCCATGGCCGAGACAAAACCACCCCGAGCGCAAGACCAAGAGCGTAAAACGCGCTTCACGACGCTTTCGGGCCTCCCCGTCGAGCGGCTCTACACCGAAGAAAACCTCGCCGCGTGGAATCCTGAAGACGCCCTCGGGTATCCCGGGGAATTTCCTTACACGCGCGGCATCTATCCCTCGATGTATCGCGGCCGCCTCTGGACCATGCGGCAGTACGCTGGGTTTGGCTCCGCCGCCGAATCCAATCAGCGCTATCGCTATCTCCTCAGCAAAGGCCAGAGCGGTCTCTCGGTGGCGTTCGATCTTCCCACGCAAATTGGCATGGATTCCGACCATCCGCTGGCCCTCGGGGAAGTCGGCAAAGTCGGCGTGGCCATCGATTCGCTGGAAGATATGGAGACGCTCTTCGACGGCATCCCGCTCGAAAAAGTCTCCACTTCCATGACCATCAACGCCACCGCCGCCATTCTTCTCTGCCTCTACGTGGCCGTTGCGAAAAGGCAAGGCGCCACCCTGGGAAGACTCTCCGGCACGGTGCAGAACGACATCCTCAAGGAATACATCGCGCGCGGCACCTACATCTATCCGGTCCGTCCCGCGATGCGCATCGTCACTGACGTTTTCGCCTGGTGCCGGGATGCCTTTCCCAAGTGGAACACCATTTCCATCTCCGGCTATCACATTCGCGAAGCTGGATCGACCGCCGTCCAGGAAGTGGCCTTCACGCTGGCCAACGCCATCGCTTACGTCCAGGCCGCCCTCGACGCCGGCCTCAACGTCGATACGTTCGCGCCGCAGCTCTCCTTTTTCTTCAACGCGCACAACGACCTGCTTGAGGAAATCGCCAAGTATCGCGCCGCCCGCCGACTCTGGGCCCGCATCATGCGCGAACGGTTCGCCGCTGGCGATCCCCGGTCGCTCCTTCTTCGCTTTCACGCGCAAACCGCGGGCTCATCCCTCACGGCTCAGCAGCCGGAAAACAATATCGTGCGCGTGGCGATTCAAGCGCTCGCCGCCGTCCTCGGTGGTTGCCAATCTCTCCACACCAACTCGCTGGACGAGGCTCTCGCTCTCCCCACCGAAGACGCCGCGCTGATCGCTCTCCGCACGCAGCAAATCATCGCTCACGAAACGGGTGTCGCCAATACCATCGATCCGGTTGCAGGCTCCTACGCCATCGAATCCCTGACCAACGAGATCGAAGCCGGGGCGCTCACCTACATCGAAAAAATCGATGCTATGGGCGGCATGCTTCGGGCCATCGAAAGTGGCTTCGTGCAGGGCGAAATCCAAAAAGCCGCCTACGAATTTCAGCGCGCCGTCGAGAAAAAAGAACAAATCGTCGTCGGCGTAAACGAATTCACGGCGGAAGAAGAGCGCGAAATTCCCACTCTCCGCATCGACGCCCAAATCGAGCGCACACAAATCGAACGCCTGCACGCCCTGCGCGCCAAGCGCGACGCAACGAGCGCAAGCGCGGCCTTGGCCGAACTCGCCCGCCGCGCCTCCACGTCCGAAAACCTGCTCCCCGCGATTCTAGTTGCCGTCGAATCCTACGCCACCGTCGGCGAAATCTCCGACACTCTGCGACGCACCTTCGGTGAGTACCAAGAATCGGTCGTCATCTAGCCACGGCGCCGGCTAGCGCTCATCCTGTCTAGCGATTGGTGACAAGCCTTTGAAGCTTCGAATCACTGCGCCGCGCTGGGCGAAGTTCGGGCAGTTTTCTCCGGCCTTCGCGCAGCGTCGATTGCTTGCTCAGAGGGCGCACCGAACAGCTCAGGATGTAGATAGTGGCCGCGCTCATCGAGCGGCTTCTCCTCTTCGACAGAAACGCGATGCGCGTTTGCAAATGCGTCGTGGCGGATGCCGGTGACCTGCCATGAGACCTTAGCCCGCGGTTTTCCACCTGCGATTTGAAAACGATTTCCAGATATCTCTTTGGCCACGTACAGCGAAGGCTGCGGCCTCCCGATCGATGTCAGTTGATATCGAAAGTCCTGATTCAGGGCTTCGAAATAATCGGGCAGCTGCACCCAGCCTTGCCCATGAGCATCCAGCACGATCACCCCGTTATAGATGTTCATCATGTCCGGGGATTCCACGGACGTGTGGTACAAATATTTGTTCGCGGGATCAAGCGGATGGTCGATTTTGAAGCTTTTGCTGGTGGCGGAGAAGTTGCCGTTTACATTGACGCTGCCGTCAGCCCAGATGGCATAGTTGTTTGCGGCGATGGTCGGCTGGCTGGCATAGAGGCCATAGGCCCTTGCAACTGTGCCAGTACCCCGCAGCTTGATATTCAGGCCATCGAAATACCCTCCATACGCAACTAACGATTGACGCGTTTCGGTTCCGGTTCCGCTGTTAACAATAGGCCTGGAGAGAATCCCGAAGTACGCTTCACCATCTTGGTCGGGAATCCAAGTTTCATTGCTGTAAAAGCCGATCGGATTGCGGCCAACTTTCTCGCCTCGAACGCTCACGCCGTATCCCGAGTAGCCGTGAGCGTCGTCACCCAACTCTGCTTCGTTTTGCCCTATGTTTGCGTAATCGACTTGGGTCGTCCAATTCGCCCCGTAGTTTATGGAAATGAAGATTACCGAATGGACTCCCAGTCCGTAAGGATTGTTAGCGGCGTCCGTTGCTCCGATGGCAGTACCGCAATGTTTTCCGGAGCAACGGAACAAGCGCTCTACGAGGGTGTTGTTCACCTGAACTTGACGTATCTGTCCAACATCGGTACCCGTTGCAATGTTGCCGCTGGCGCGAAATTGGACACCAAAACCTCCACACGAAGGCGCGATACCTGAGCACGAACCGTTGGGGACGGTAGCCGCTGGAGTAACGTTACCAAAATAGGAACTGCTAATACTGACTTTATTTATGCCCTGGTATTGGCGCGACGTTCCGGCATCCAGCAGTAGACCTTGCGCCCCACCCCCGGTGAGAATGTTTCCTGATGCCCGAACCGCTGTGATCGTCAGCCAAGCGATCTCCGCTTGGCGCGCGTCGATGTGAAGCGCCGCGCCCGTGGTATTGCTGGACCCGGGCTGCAGCCAGAGGCGGGTTAGTGTGTCGTGATAAGCCTGCCCATTCTGGATGTCTGTGGAAAGGCCTCCTTCTAAATTAAAGCAATCCTCCGCGCAGTTAAATGCGGTGATGTCGTGAAAGTTCCCATCGTTGACGCTGGTTGCGTATAGGGCCCGAAATCCAAGCGTCCCCATATTGATCCACAATCGACCTACTTCCGCGTCGCCAATAATCTCTTTGGCGCGCGAACTTCGATCCGAACTGTTCACCCGAATCATGCTGGTTTGCGAAGAGCAGCCGCTGCAGATCAGATTGGTGACGCCAAGAGCGTCTGTGGGGAGTGGATCGGCACCGGTGCTGTATCCATTCGAATCTCCCGAGCCTAAGCCTAAAAGGGATGCGTTTTGCCCCTGAAGCCACCAGCAGTCCGTATTGTTTGTAATCGTGCACTGGTACGTCGCCGGGCCAAGCCACACGGTAACGTTCGCGGGGATCTTGACGGTTGCGGCGATCGTCTGTGTGCCGGTGATAGACGTGGCCATGACGATGCCCCCGCTGCCGCCCAAGGCGGTGATAGCAGCGTTGAGCTTGACGTCCGCAGTGGCGCCACTAAATTGGTCGGCGAATTGAATCTTTTCAAGTCGATTGACATTGAGATTGGTCTTCGCCTGCTGGTTGATTGCCTGTGCAGCCGCAGGATTATCCACAAAGCTCTGCCCGAGGCAGAGGCTTTGCGTGAAAACAAGGCTGCAAACCGCCGCCATCAGCCAGTTCCAACGAGCAGACTTGGCAAGAGTTAGTTGTCGTTGATTGCGCATTGATCAGGCTCCATGACCTCGCCGCTAGATCGATCGAGGTACCTTACACCTGTGTCGATTCCAGTGGCGGGAGCGTGGGTTGTCTGACGTGGCCGCACGCACAAGCAGCCGCCTCTGTTCACGTGTAGTATTCTGGCTTCGACGTGGCAGCTACCAAGCTCATCCTCGCCTCCGCCTCCGCGCGACGCGCCGCGATCCTGCGCGACGCGGGCATTGCCTTCATCGTGATGTCTTCGGCCGTGGACGAAACTCCCATCCCCGGCGAATCCGCCCAAGATCTGGTTCAACGTCTCGCCGACGCCAAAGCCGAGCTGGTCGCCGCGCGCGCCGTGGGTCCCGCCATCGTCATGGCCGCGGATACTATCGTCCTTCTCAACGGACACGTCCTCGGCAAGCCCCGCACCAGCGACGATGCGCGCAACATGCTCGCCAAGCTTTCCGGCCACACCCATTCCGTGGTCACCGGAGTCACGCTCATCCGCCTCCCCGACGCGGAGCGCCGCAGCTTCGTTGAAACCACCCACGTGCACTTCGCCGCGCTCTCCTCTGAAGAACTCACTCGGTATCTCTCCACCGAAGAGCCCTTCGATAAGGCAGGCGCCTATGGCATCCAGGGCCGGGCCGGCCGCTACATCCCTCGCATCGAGGGGTGCTACTTCAACGTCGTCGGGCTTCCTCTCTCCCGCCTCTGCCACGCCCTAGGCGAACTTGGTTGGTCTGAAGATTGACCTCAGACCGGGGGTTGCGACGCCCTTTAGACACATACACTTACCATGTACCCGGGGTAGGTGAACGACCTCGAACGCAAAAAAAAGGCGCCCCGCAAGGAGCGCCTCGTTCTGAATTGTTAAGCTTTAAACCGTCGGCTGTCGACTCGCCTCAGGCCTTCTTTTCTTCCGCGGGCTTGTCCGCCGGAGGTGTCGCGGGCGGGGGAGCCGGCGGCGTATGCGACGCGCCTGACATTCCCTCTTTGAAGTTGCGGATGCCCTCGCCGAGACCCTTCATGACCTCGGGGATTTTGCGGCCGCCGAACAAAATCAGCACGATAGCCAGAACGACGAGCCAATGAAAAATACTAAACTCACCCATGAACAGCCTCCACGCGCCCTGCCTCTGGCGCGCCCACATTCTCACCCTAGCGCAGGACGCTTCGCGCGGCAAGCCTGGGCTCTGGGGTAGCGTTATAGGATAACACGCTCGTCCCCCGCCCGGCGCGTCAGGCGTTCCCGGTCCAGGTATTCCAGCAGAGGGATGGCGTATTTGCGGGTGATCCCAGTCAGCTCCTTGAAAACGGGTACGGAGATGCGGTCGCCCTTTGTTTTCTTGTAGGTAGCAAGACGCTCGCGCAGTTGCGCCAGGGCGTCGCGATGGAAAATCAGCTCCGGCGTGACTCGGACCAGGCTCTTCTCCCGCAACAGAATCTGCAGGATCTTCTCGGCGCGCTGCGCTTCTACTGCCAGCTTGCTCAGGACTTCTTTCACGGAGGGTACTGCCAACCCAGCTGCGGCGAACGCGGTCTCGATTTGCTCCTTTGCGATGGCCTCGGCAGGCTCCAGGGTGATGGCCGAGCCGGTTCGCTTTACCAGGTCGCCTTGCAGCTGGAGCTTTTTCTGTGCGGCCAGTTGTTCGAGCGCGGCCCGGAAGGTTTCCGCCTTTACGCGGCGACCTAGGCTGGACCGGAGATCCTCGCGCGGCATTCCTGGTAGTAGCGCATTCTCTTTGTGAAACTTCTCGACGCGCGCCGCGATTTTCTGCAGCACCTCTTCAAAGGTCTTCGCTGGCACCAGCAACAGCGGCTCGGCGGAAACGCTTTTCACTCGGCCGGACGCGGTGACTTTTCCTGCTACGTCACGCACCTCCTGATCCAGCCAACCAGTGCGCGCCACGATTTCGTCGAAGGCCAGGCCCACCGGCGCCCGCTCGGTCATCGCGGCGAGCGTGTCTGCCTTGCCTCCTCGCTCCAATGTTTCGAGAAACGCAACACGCCCCAGGTCTCGCGTCATGGGTCTGCGCGCAAGAGCGTCCAGCACCGCGCCGCCGCCGATCGTAATCACCGGTGAGAATTGCCTTACGATGAAGCGATCGCCTGGCAGGACCAGCACGTCATCCTCCAAGCGCAGGTGCGCGAAGGCACTTTGCCCGGGCGCCAGTGCGGACCGGCCATACAAAAACACTTCGGCGATGGTCTCCGAGGTTCCTGCGTGAAAGTGCACGCGGCTCCGCTGCTTCAGTTTCGGTGCGGATTGCAGAAGCTCAAGACGCGCGTCGATTCTCCGCGTCGCGCGAAATTTTCCCGGCGCCGCCAACGCCATGCCCCGCTTTAGTGCCGTGTGCTCAATTCCTGCGAGATTCACGGCCGTGCGCTGCCCTGCCAGTGCGTGCTCCACCGTCTTGCCGCCGGATTGCACGCCGCGAACCCGCAGTCGTTTGCGTTGTGGAAACAGTTCGACTTCGTCGCCCGGGCTCACACCGCCGGAAATCAGCGTGCCGGTGACGACCGTACCAAAACCTTTGATCGCAAACGCGCGGTCGATCGGCAAGCGGAAGTGCCGCCCCGCATCTTTGCCGGGAACTTCGCTCGCCACGTGATGCAATTCTTTCTTTAACTCGGGCAGCCCCGCGCGCGTTTTCGCGCTTACGGGAACCATCGGCGCGGCCTCCAGGAAGGATCCGCGCAGATAGTCTTCGACTTCCAGCCGCACCAATCCCAGCGTGTCCGCATCGATCAGATCGCTCTTCGTCAACGCAATAACGCCGCGCTTCACTCCCAGCAACCGGCAAATATCGAAGTGCTCTCGCGTTTGCGGCTTGATTGATTCGTCCGCGGCGATCACCAGCAGCAGCAGATCGACTCCCGCCGCTCCGGCCAGCATGTTGCTGACAAAACGCTCGTGCCCCGGCACATCGACAAAGCCGAATCGCACGCCGTCTTCCTCGAGAAATGCAAAGCCAAGATCGATGGTGATGCCGCGCCGCTTTTCTTCCGCGAGCCGATCCGGATGCGTCCCGGTCAGTGCCTCAACGAGCGCGGATTTGCCGTGGTCGATGTGCCCGGCGGTGCCAACGATGATGCTTTTGGATGGAGTGGGCATGGAAAGTGAAAAGGCGCGCCAAACGCCGCGCTCCTTTGCGATGCTACTGGAGAATAGAATGGAGGGTCAAACGCAGCTACTGTGCCGCTTCTTCGCACGATACCATTCTCAGCATTTAACCGCTGCCCCGCGACGCACATCGAAGCGATGGAGGTGCGGTCATGCCAGGTGAAATACATTTAATGCAACGCCTGCAGCTCGAGCATCCAATTATTCAGGCGCCTCTCGCCGGCGGTGGGGACACACCGGAGCTTGTGGCTGCGGTCTGCAACGCCGGCGGACTGGGCTTCATCGGCGCTGCGTATCTCACACCGGCGCAGATCGCGGAAGCGGGCCGCGCAGTTCGCGCGCAAACTGCGCGGCCGTTTGGAATCAATCTGTTTTCACCGCTTCCGCCGCCGGAATCACCGCAAAACGTCGACGCCGCGTTACAACGCCTGGCTCCGTTTTACGCGGAACTTGGTTTGCCGGCTCCCTCGCGGACATCAACGACAGGTTTTTCATTCCCGGAACAACTCGCAGCAGCCTTACAGACCGAGGCATCTGTTTTCAGCTTCACATTCGGAATCCTGCCTGGGGATGCCATCGAGGCGATCAAGCGGCGCGGCATGTTCCTGATCGGCACGGCGACGACCGTTGACGAAGGCGTCGCGCTGGAACGCGCTGGAGTCGATGCCGTAGTCACGCAAGGCAGCGAAGCAGGCGGTCATCGTGGGACATTTGGCGGAGACTTTAGTGCGGGAATGGTAGGAACCATTTCGCTGGTGCCGCAGGTTGTCGACGCTGTCCGGGTACCAGTCATCGCTTCCGGAGGGATCATGGACGGCCGCGGCATCGCCGCCGCCCTGGCCTTAGGCGCGAGCGCCGTACAACTCGGCACCGCGTTTCTCACCTGCGATGAATCTGGCGTTCCAAACGCCTACAAAGAAGCGATCCTGCACGCCCACGAAGATCAGACGCGGGTCACGCGCGCTTTTTCGGGGCGGCCCGCGCGGGGTATCGTGAACCGGTTTATGGAGGAGGTGGATTCCAACGATGGATCGGATGTCGTTCTTCCGTTCCCGTTGCAGAACGCTTTGACGCGCCCGCTTCGCTCCGCGGCTGCCAAGCAGGACCGCGCTGAGTTTCTGTCTCTGTGGGCTGGCCAAGGTGTCCGCTTAGCGCGCCGCCAATCCGCGGCGGAGCTCATCGCACAACTTGCGCGGGAGACCGCGACCGCGATCGAAGGGTTGCGGTCTATCAGACTGCAGCCAGCTAGCCGCATTCAGTCCGGTGCCTGAATTTGCCGCGACCGGTGTTCTGGATGCCAGAGACCGTCTCGTGACTGCGCGTTGAAGGAGCTTCGTGCCTTCGTCGGCATTTAAGGTCTTCGATATTCAGCCGAAAAAAACAACAGGGGAGTTACTTCGCGGCGGCGATTTCGTCGACGATTGCTTGTGCGGCGGCGCGCGGATCTGCGGCTGCTAGAATCGGACGGCCCACCACCAGAAAGTCCGCGCCTGCGCGAATTGCTTCGGCTGGAGTCGCGGTGCGAGCTTGATCGTCGGCCTTCGTGGCCGGCGGCTTGTCTTTCGGCCGCACTCCGGGAGTGACGATCAGAAAATCGCGTCCGCACGCCTTACGGATGGCACGCGCTTCCTGGACCGAGGCCACGACGCCGTCCACGCCGGCCGCCTTCGAAAGTTTCGCCAGCTTCACCACACGATCCTTCGGCGGCCCGCTGATGCCCACTTCGCGGATGGCCTTCTGATCCATGCTGGTGAGGATGGTCACGGCGAGCAGGCGCGGTCGGTCCGCGCCCATCGGCTGGCCTGCGCTGATCGCTTGCGCTGCCGCATGCAGCATGGCGCTCCCGCCGAGTGCATGCACGTTCACCAATTGCACGCCGGTCATGGCCGCGCAGGACAGCACTGCACCGGCCACGGTGTTTGGAATATCGTGAAATTTCAAGTCGAGAAAAACGCCCGGACCTAAAGCGGCGACTTCGCGCACGGCGGTAGGACCCGCCGCCGTGAAAAGCTGGCTGCCAATCTTGAACATTCCGACAAGATCGGCGATATGCTTCGCGAATTTCAGCGCGGAGGTTAGCGAATCAAAATCGAGTGCGACAATCAGGCTGCTGCGCGGATGGGCGTCGAAGGTCAAGGTCGTGTCTGACCCCGACGTCGCCGGGGTCAACGTCTCTCTGGCAACTGCATCAATTCGAGCCGGACCTGGCTCACGCCGGAATGAATCAAGCCGATCTTCCGGGCCACGCGATAGGATACATCAATTTCGCGTCCTTCTTGATAAGGACCGCGGTCATTAATTCGTACTATCTCAAACTTGCCGTTGCGCGGGTTGACGATGCGCACTAAAGAACCAAAAGGCAGGTTCGGGTGGGCGGCTGTGAGGGACTCGGCGTCAAAGCGCTCCCCATCGGCGGTCTTCCGCCCGTTAAACTGCGGCCCATACCAACTGGCGTTGCCCGCCCATACCTTGATCGGCTTGGGAGGATCGCTCAAGTGGGCGACCAGGGGGGCCTCCATCGCCGGGGCGATGAGGAACATCAGCGGCACCCAGCGGATCGCAGCCCAGATAAAGAATAGTGGACGTCTCATAGTGTGTTCTTTATGCTACGAACATCCAAAAAAGTGTAGCAAGAAAACCTCAGCTTGTCAACCGTTTTCTGTCACAAAATGCTTCACTATATCGCTGATAGTAAAGGTTTTAGCGTTAATACTGGCTGTTTCTAGACCCTCGACTAGCCTGGCAGTCACCCCTGGGTCCGCAAAGCTGGCCGTCCCTACCTGTATTGCCTTTGCACCGACGCACAGGTAATCTAGCACGTCCTCCACCGTCTCGACCCCGCCCAGCCCAATGATTGGGATTTCCACAGATTTCCTCACCTCCCAGACCAGCCTCAGCGTGATGGGCTTGATCGCCGGGCCTGACAACCCACCGGTCTGGTTCCCAAGGCGCGACTTTCCGGTCCGACAGTCGACGGCCATGGCCGGGTAGGTGTTTGCAACGGTCAGGGCGTCGGCTCCGGCGCCCTCCGCTGCCCGGGCGATAAGTCCAATGTCTGTAACCAGCGGGGACAGCTTGACCCATAAGGGCCGCTTTACGGCTGCCTTCCGGGCCGCACTTACGACCTCGGCAACCAGCCCCGGATCGGCGCCGAACTGCATACCACCCTTCTTGACATTCGGGCAAGAGATATTCAGTTCATAGCCCGCCAGCCCGTCGGCGTCCTCGAGGATCCGAATCACCTCAACGTAGTCTTCCAGGGTGTAGCCGAACACATTGGCGAGTACTGGAACCGCATATTTTCTCAGTTCGGGAAGTTTTTCCGCCACAAAGGCTCGAACACCCACGTTTTGCAGCCCCACGGCGTTGAGCATCCCGGAGGGGGTCTCAATAAGCCGGGGAGGGGGCGCGCCCTCGATAGGCTCCCGGGAGAGGCCCTTGACAACAAGGCCGCCAAGGCGGTTCAGATCGACAAGGTGGGCGAATTCGAGGCCGTAGCCGAAGGTACCGCTGGCGGCGAGGATCGGATTACGCAGGCGCAGGGCGCCCACTTGCACGCTCAGGTCAACTGCCGCTGCGGTATTCACGGCGGGTGGAGGGTATCACAAAGCGGGACCGGAAGTCCGGAAAGTTGGCCCGCCGACATTGGAGGTCGAGGTTAGGGTTTGGCTGTTGCACCCTCGGCTGGGTTAGCCTTCGCGACCGAATGCGATGCCGGCTTTGCCAGCGCCTGAGCCAAAACGTGTCCATCGCGCGACGCCAGCGTGATCCCACATAAGGAGGCAAAGGTGGGGGCGATGTCCGCCGGCGTGACCTCGTCGTAGTATTCACCCGCTTGGATGCCGTAGCCCATCAGCAGGATCGGCACATGCTGGTCGTAGTTGTATGGAAGGCCGTGGCCTGTGCCGTAGGCACGGGCTTTGCCGGGCGGCGAGCTGTCCGGCAGCCAGTACGGCTTCGGCAGAACAAGCAGATCCCCGCTTCGGCCTCGGAAATAGCTGAAAGCAAAAGCTTTAAGTGAAGGGCTCTGTGTAGCGGGGCGGTCTTGCAATTCCTCGGCACTGTATAGGGCCGCGACGCCGGGTTGTGCGAGCGCGGCGTCCACCACCGCCTGCATCGCCGCGTGGTCCTGCTTCAACTTGTCGTAGACACCCGGCGCAAAATAGACGTCGCTGCCCACGATGCGGGCAATAGCCGGCTTAGGGTAGTTGAAGGGCTCAAGCGCTTTCTCCATATTGTCTTGCAGCTCGGCCAGACTCAGCCGGCCTGCGTCTACTCCGATTTTCTGCATGTCTTCCGGGACTGGCGCCACGCCATGGTCGGCAGTAAGCGCGACCACATAGTTTCCACGGCCAACCTTCTTATCAAGGTGCGCGAACAGATCGGCGAGGTTCTTGTCCAGGCCGACGAGGATGTCCTGAATCTCGCGGCTTCGGGGACCAAAGGCGTGGCCGACGTAGTCGACCGACGAGTAGCTAACACCGAGAAAATCCGTCCCGCCGTCTTTGCCCAGGCCCAGGGAATCGACGGCGGCCTTGGCCAGCTCCGTTAGATACGTGTCGGCGAACGGGCTCGCCGCCCATTGTTCATAGAAGGCCGCGTCGGGTTCGCTGCCTGCAGCTTTGCCGCGGAGGGGATGGGGGAAGGTCAGCTCCCAGCCTTCCGGAGCAGCCGCGCCGAAGGCCTTTTCGTCATACCAGTAGGCGCTTTCGGGCAGAGATAAGGTCCAGGTCTTGCCGTAGTCCGCGCGGACCGGATGGGCGTTCACATAGTCATCGATAAACGGCATCGTGCCGTACACGCTGGAGGTCACCCAGCCGCCGCCATCGAACCAGGTAGCCGTATCACCCTTGTGCCCGGCCATCGTGATGGAGGCCCGAGCCTTCAGGGAAAACGTGACAACGCGTGTGGCATTGCCGGTCTGGAATTTCAGCTCTTCCGCGAAGGAAGGCACTTGCATCCGCCAGGCGCTATCGCCGCCTTTTGCGCTGAATCCCCCATAGCCCGAGTTCTTCGCTTTGGGGTCCGCGGTACAGGTGACCATTTTTTGCGTCTCCCGGTCCCACCAGGCGTTTGCCACGATTCCGTGCATCGCGGGAAAGGCTCCGGTCGAAATCGTGGCGTGGCCGACGCAGGTTTCGGTGGCGGCGTAGGGAAAGGCCGCATCGCGGAACCACGCGCCTTCCTGCACCAAGCGCTGCAACCCCCCGGTCCACTGCCCGCGAAACTTGTCGACGTAGTCGCCGCGCATCTGGTCCACGACGAGGAGCACGACCAGCTTCGGGCGGTCCGGCGCTTTGGGCGTAGCGCGGTGCACGGGTGATGGGGTCTGCGCGCCGCTCGCCAGGGAGAGCATCGCTACCATCGCAAGAAGCAAAGCAGCGTGTCCAAAGGGCGTTTTGCGACTCTTTCTTGAGCGTTCCTTGGTCGAACTAACGTTGGTCAAATCAACGTCTTGGCTCACGGCATCAACCTCGGTAGGTAGAGACGCAGCGATGCTGCGCCCCTACAATAGCAAGCATCGCATCTTCATCCGTGCGATGCCGCGCAGTTTATCACGGCGATAGGAATACCTTGTTTCTGGGTCGCGCAGAAAACGCCGCCTCACAAAGGCCGCCGCTGCGGGCGTGCGGCGTGCCGCTTGTGCTAGGATTACGCCCGGCATGCGCATCGTCGAAAAAGCCCAGTTGATGTCGGCGTCGGAAATCGACCGCACTTTGCAGCGGCTGGCCCACGAAATCGTCGAAAAGAGCGGTGGAACCAAGCACCTCGCGCTGATCGGCATCCGCCGCCGAGGTGTGCCCTTGGCGCAGCGCATCGCGCAGGCCATGCGCGGGATCGACGGCGTGGACGTGCCGGTCGGCACGCTCGATATCACACTGTATCGCGACGACCTCTCGAAAGTGGCGTCGCACGCCGTGCTGCAGTCTTCCCACATTCCGTTCGGCGTGGATAACATGGACCTGGTGATGGTGGACGACGTTCTCTACACCGGCCGCACCATTCGCGCGGCGATGAACGGGCTTTTCGATCTCGGCCGGCCGAAGCGGGTGGCGCTGTGCGTGCTGATCGACCGGGGCCATCGCGAAATGCCGATCGAATCGCAATTCACCGGCCGCGTGGTGCAGACCAGCCCGACCGAGATCATCGAAGTGCGGCTCCGCGAGATTGACAACGAAGAACGTGTCGTGCTGGTTGACCGTGTAGAATAAGGTTGGCCCAGGAGCTGAGAGTTCGAGCAACGAGTGAAAATGTGACCTACCGCTCCCGTGACCTGCTGGCGCTGGAACCGCTTACCGCGGACGAACTCACATTTCTTCTCGATCAAAGCAAACCGTTCCAGGAAATCCAGCGGCATCCCCTGAAAAAACTGGCTACGCTTCGCGGAAAGACGATAGCGCTCGCCTTCTTTGAAAACTCCACGCGGACGCGCATCAGTTTCGGAACCGCGGCTTCGCGCCTCGGCGCCGACACCATGAACCTCCAGGCGGAGGCATCCAGCTTGAAAAAAGGCGAATCGCTGCTCGACACCGTGCACACGCTGAACGCCATGAAGCCGGACTGTCTCGTGATGCGCCACGGCGCCTCGGGCGCTCCGGAGTTCGTGGCGCGCCATCTCGACATTCCGGTGATCAACGCGGGCGACGGCACGCACGAGCATCCCTCGCAGGGTTTGCTTGATGCGCTGACGATCCGCGACCGCAAAGGCACGATCGAGAATTTAAATGTGACGATTCTCGGCGACATCCGGCACAGCCGCGTGGCGCGCTCGAACATTCATCTGCTCGGAAAATTTGGCTGCCGCTTCACGCTTTGCGGTCCCGCCATGTGGGTGCCGAGCGAACTGGAAAAAATCGGACCCCCCGGCGCGCGCATCCGCCGCGTTTTTCGGATCGAAGAAGCGCTCGAAGATGCGGATGTGGTTCTGGTTTTGCGCGTACAAAACGAACGGCTGCACGAACCGGCGCTTTCGCTGGAGGACTACATTCTGCTGTATCAACTGAGCGCCGAACGTCTGCGTCACGCCAAGGCCGATGCCATCGTGCTGCATCCTGGCCCGCTAAATCGCGGCATTGAGATTACGCCGGAGGTTGCCGACAGCCCGCAATCGTGCGTGCTGGAACAAGTGACCAACGGCCTCGCCGTGCGCATGGCGCTTCTGTTCCTGCTCACTTCCGGCGCTTCCGAGGACGGTGCACACCCGGCGGTCGATGCGCAAGCGCAGAAAAATCGACGCTCCACCGACGTAAAGGACCCATCGCATGCTGCTCGTTAGGAACGGCCGCGTCCTCGATCCAGCGAGCAAAACGGACGCGGTGATGGACGTGCTGCTCGACGGCGAGCGCATCGCGGAGGTGGCGGCCGCGGGAAAAATTAGCGCGACCTCGGCGAAAGATACGGAAGTGTTTGACGCTACCGGTTTGATCGTCGCGCCGGGCTTCATCGATATCCATGCGCATCTCCGCGAGCCCGGCCAGGAAAATTCCGAGAACATCGAAACGGGAACGCGGGCGGCGGCGCGCGGCGGATTTACCGCGGTCTGCTGCATGCCGAACACAAAGCCGGTCAACGACAACGCCAGCGTCACGCGTTTCATTCTCGATCGCGCAAAAGCAGCGGCCAGCGTTCGGGTGTGGCCCATCGGCGCCGCCTCTGTCGGGAGCAAAGGCGAAGCCATCGCGGAAATCGCGGCGATGAAGCAAGCCGGCATCGTCGCGGTGAGCGACGACGGAAGACCGATTGCGACCGCGAAGCTGGCTCGCCAAGTGATGGACTATTGCCGTTCGCTCGACGTCCCGGTGATTGAACACGCGGAAGACGTTTCGCTGGCTGCCGGCGCCGTCATGCGCGAGGGCGTTACGTCCACGCGGCTCGGGCTTGCAGGCATGCCCGCCGCAGCGGAATCGGTTTGCGTCGCGCGCGACGTGCAACTCGCGGAATTGACCGGCGCACGCGTTCACATCGCGCATCTTTCCGCGAAAGCTTCCCTTGAACAGGTGCGCTGGGCCAAGCAGCGCGGTCTGCACGTCACCTGCGAAGTCACGCCGCATCATTTCACGTTGATCGACGAAGACGTGCAATATGACTCCCGCTACAAAATGAATCCGCCGCTGGCCGCGCGCGAAGATCGCGAGGCACTGCTGGCCGGCTTGGCCGACGGGACCGTTGACGCGATCGCCACAGATCATGCTCCCCACGAACCCGCGCTGAAAGATGTGGAGTTCGACCGCGCACCGTTTGGCATTCTGGGTTTCGAGACAGCGCTGGCGCTCTCGCTGGAGCAGCTTGTGCACACCGGCCGAATCTCGCTAATGCGCATGGTCGAGCTATTCACCACGGGTCCCGCGCGTGTCCTGAGCATGGAACGCAAACTCGCCAAGGGACAGCCTGCGGACATCACGATTTTTTCCACGGACCATTCCTGGACGTACAACGTGAGCGAATCGTCGAGCAAGTCCCGAAACTCGCCTTTCGACAGGCGCACATTCGAGGGCGCGCCAATAGCCACCATCGTCGCCGGGCGCATAATCTTCCAACGCTGACCCCGGGTCGCTGCTTCACAACTTTGAGCGGGAACAAAGACGTCTCGCGCGCGTCTTGCATTGGACGCGGATCAGCGCCGCGGCGCGAGGGACATCCAAGCTGCGAGGGCCGCGAGTTTTTCCTCGGCGCGCCACGATCCGTCGTGGGAGTCGCCAAATGTGGCGGCAATGCGTTTCGCCTCTGCGGGAGACTTGTGTAACGCCGCCGCGGCCGCCGCGTAGGCGGTTTTCTCCAAGAGCACCGCACACGGAATGTCCTGCGAACGAAACTCATCCTCCAAGACGGTGCGGAACAGTTGTCCTTCGAGGGCGTGCGCGCGGATGTGATCGTTGTGCAGCGACGCTGGATCGACCAGACTGCCCACCACAATCGCCGCGGCTTGGACCGCGCAGCCCGCGTCGGCACTTTGTTCGAGCAGGCTGGCGACGGACTGCTTCGCGGCGTCGCCCACAATCTTCCGCAACTTCCGCACAAGCACCGACGCTTCCTTCTCAGGAAGCTCCAACGCCGCGTGGTACGGCTGCTTCGACTGAGGCTCTTGCGGATCGGAAAGAAGTACAGCTTCGCATCGCAATAATCTAGGCGAAGAGGCGGGGCCCGACAGCAGCGCAGCCATCGCCCAGCCGGATTTCACGCGAAATCCCAAAGCGGCGGGCGTGGGCTTTGGATTGCGTCCCAAGGCGGCCTCTTCTCTTCGTGAGATTGCTGGAGCAACGACAAAGCTGTCCGTGCAGCGTCGCGATGGAGACGCCTTCAGTGTGCAGTGGGTTCTGCCGCCGGATGCATGCCGTGCTGCGGCACTTCATGGATGCCGCGTGCCGGCGGTTCAATCTTGTGCCGGTAAAAATGGTCGAGCGGCGAGCGGCCTTTTCCGGTGGGATAGCTTTTTTCGATAGCCTTGGTCACGTATGCTTTCGCCAGCATCGCCGCCTCAACCAACGGCCGCCCGGAAGCCAACTGCGCCGCGATGGCCGCGGCAAACGCGCAGCCCGTGCCGTGCAGCGTCTCTTCGCGAACGCGATCTCCGGCCAGCGCGACCATCTCGCTGCCGTCGAACAGCACGTCCACGGCGCGCTCCATGTGCCCGCCTTTGACGATCACGGCGTGCGCGCCCATCTCCACAATTTTCCGCGCCGCCGCTTCCATGTCCGCGACATCCTTGATCGTCAGCCCGGTCAGAATTTCCGCTTCCGGCACGTTCGGGGTGATCACGCTGGAGCGCCTCAGCAACTCCGTGGTGACGTACTTGATGCCCGCTGCGTCCAGCAACTCAGTTCCGCTGGACGATTTCATCACCGGATCGTGCACCACGTGCGCGAATTTGCGCGCATCCAGAAATTCCGCCACCACCGCGGCGTTTCCGCGGTTTCCCAGCATCCCGATCTTGACCGCCGCGATATCCGAATCGTTTGCGACCACTTCGAGTTGCGCGCGCAGCGTGGCGCCCGGAGTATTCTGCACATCCTCCACGCCCTGCGTGTTCTGCACCGTGATCGCCGTGATCGCCGCCACACCGTAGCACCCGTGCGCCGCAAAGGTCTTGAGATCGGCCGCGATTCCCGCGCCGCAACCCGGATCGAATCCCGCGATCGTCAGCAGAATCGGCGGCGTCGCGTTCGTATGATTGTTGTGATTGCTCATGATTGGTTGCTTGCTTCTTGCCCGCACCTGCGGACAAATTTCCTTGCGCTAGTCTTTCTTTCCACCGCCAACACGAAACACTTGAGCGCACCCAAGGCGTAAAGCGAAAAGTGCCGGTGACGCCCCGCGAGCGGAACGTACCGGCACTTGCGAATGTACGCGCCTTTCTTTCTTTAGCGCAAGACAAAATTTGGAGAAGACAGTCGCCGCGGGCGAGTCGTCCGCCGCCGCGGTTTTTTACGGGAAGAGACCTCGAACGAGCAGGGCTTCGGCGACGCGCCCTACGGCCAGAATCATCGCGCCCGCGCGTGGCGGAACGTGGTGCTTGCGCATCGTCTCCACCATTTCGTGGAACGCGCGCACCATCGTCTTGTGCAGTCGCGCGTTCACTTCCTCGGCGTCCCACATCAGGCCTTCGTGGTTCTGCACCCACTCGAAGTAGCTGACGGTGACGCCGCCCGCGTTCGCCAGAATATCCGGCAGCACCGTAATTCCGCGGCGCGCCAGAATTTCATCGGCATGCGGCGTGGTTGGACCGTTGGCCGCTTCCGCCACGATCCGCGCCTTGATTGCCTCCGCGTTGTGCAGCGTGATGACGCTCTCCAGCGCCGCCGGTACCAGGATGTCGCACTTCATGGTCATCAACTCGTCGTGCGAAATCCGCGAAGCGCCCGGCATGCCCACCACCGTGGCCGCGCGTTCCTTGTAGCGAATCGCTTTGATCGGATCGATGCCGCGCGAATTCGTGACGCCTCCGCGCGTGTCGCTGATCGCTACGATCTTGGCTTTTTTCTCCGCAAAAATGCGCGCCGTCGTGGCTCCGGAGCTCCCAAAGCCCTGAATCGCGACGCTCGCTCCCCGCAGCGAAATCTTTTTCAGTTTGCAGGCCTCTTCCACAATGGCGACCAGCCCGCGCGCGGCCGCTTCGTCGCGCCCCACCGACCCGCCGATCGATTGCGGCTTGCCGGTGACCACACCCTGCACCGAATGCCCAACCGTCATCGAGTACGTGTCCATGATCCACGCCATCGTCTGCGCATCGGTGTACACGTCTGGCGCGGGAATATCCTGGTCCGGCCCGATGATCGGAAGAATTTCGCTGGCATAACGCCGCGTCATGCGTTCCAGTTCGCTCTTGGACATGCGCTTCGGGTCGCAGATGATGCCGCCGTTCGCGCCGCCGAGCGGCAAATTCACCATCGCCGTTTTCCACGTCATCCATGTGGCCAGCGCCTTGATTTCATCGAGCGTCACATTGGGATGGAACCGGATGCCGCCTTTGCCCGGTCCACGCGCCACGTTGTGCTGCACGCGATACCCGGTCAGCACTTTCACCTGGCCGTTGTCCATCTTCGTCGGGATCGACACTTCCAGCACGCGCTTGGGCGTGCGCAGAATCTGCCGCAGCCCGGGATCGAGTTTCAGAAACTCCGCCGCCATATCGAATTGAATTTGCGCGATGCGGAACGGATTCAGGTCCTCGCGCGGCGCTATCCGCGGAATCATCGGGGGTATTGTGGGCTTGGCGACCGTGGCCATGGGCTTTCGGTCCTTTCCGCTACGCGGCGTCACTCGAATTCGCTCGAGTGCGGTTCTCCTATTTCACTTGGCCCAACAACCAAAACCTAAGTCTGTTCGTCGTGCAAAAACGGCGGCGGCGGCTTTGCTTTCACGGCGATGCCGTAAACTCCGTTCGGCGCTGCAACATCTACCCGTTCACCGCCATCTTCTTGGCGCCGCTCGCGTATTCGTCCCGGCATGCCACGGAGCAGAAGTGCAACGTTTCGGCTCCCTCGCGCAGCGGAATGGAGAGCACCTCCGCCACATGAACCCCACAGACCGGATCGCGAACCAGCCGCCTAGGCGTTCCGGTCGTTTCGGAGTCGCCGGCCACGTCTGCGCCTTGCGGCGGCGTTGTCGTCGCGCCTCGCAGCATCCAGGCTACCGCGCGCCGCAGCAGCGCCACACTCCAGGACAACACCAGGAGCCAGAACAGAAATCGCATCACGCGGGAAAGAAAGCTCATCGAATGTTCATTGAGCGTGACCCAACCCTCGGGGTCAAACGTGCTCGCCGCTGCCCCGGTTGCCTTTGTAACCCCTGGCTCCGATGAGTCGCAGCAAGTCGAGTGTATGCAACGGGAAAAGGGTGAGTCAAGCAAACAGGCGTAAATTCAATAGCTTGCGCGACCTAAAAGGTTCTGATCGTTCCACCCAACCAGTGGCAAATCTGGTAAACCTAGTATTTATAATGAGTTGTGCGCCAGAGCGGGACACTAGGACTAGTACTGCGTTTAGTGCCAACCGGCCATGTTGCGTTGTCCCCGTCCAGCCCTGACCAACGCCAGGTGAATTGTATATAGCGGCGGCCTTCTGAGGCCGGCGCCTTCTGTCGCCCCCAGCAAGGCCGTTGGCGCGGCACGAAGGGTGCGTTAGCTTTTCTCCCGCTCCAACCCCTCAATCCCCCGCCGGTATTCGCTCGATGCCCATATATGGACGCAAAACGTCAGGGATCACGATCGATCCGTCCTCCTGTTGATAATTCTCGATGATCGCGATCCACGTGCGCCCCACTGCCAACCCCGAACCGTTCAACGTGTGCACAAAGTCGGTCTTCCCGCCGCCCTTGGGCTTGAAGCGAATGCCCGCGCGCCGCGCCTGGAACGCTTCGCAGTTCGAGCAAGACGAGATTTCGCGGAACTCGTTGCTCGACGGCAGCCACACCTCAATGTCGTACGTCTTTGCCGAAGCAAAACCCATGTCACCCGAACACAACAGCATCACGCGGTAGTGCAGCCCGAGCTTTTGTAGAATCGCCTCGGCATTGCGCACCAGCGCCTCATGCTCTTCGTAACTTTTCTCCGGACGGGTAAATTTGAACAGCTCTACCTTCTGAAACTGGTGCTGCCGCAGAATCCCCCGCGTATCTTTCCCAGCCGCCCCCGCCTCGGAGCGGAAACACGCCGTCCAAGCCGTCACACGGATGGGCAGCTTCTCCTCTGCGAGTGTCTCGTCGCGATGCAGATTGTGCAGTTCCACTTCCGAAGTCGGTGTAAGCCAGAAGTCCGTGCCCTCCAGCTTGAAAAGATCGGCCGCAAACTTCGGCAATTGCCCGGCACTCATCAGCGACGCGGTGTTCACCAGAAACGGCGGCAGAATCTCCGTGTAGCCGTGCTCGCGTGTATGCACGTCCAGAAAGAAATTCGCCAACGCCCGCTCCAGCCTCGCCCCCCAACCCTTATAGACCGCGAATCGCGCCCCGGTAATCTTTGTCGCCGCCGCCAGATCCAGGATTCCCGCCCGCTCGCCAACTTCCCAGTGCGGCTTCGCCGCGAACGCAAACTTCGGCGCCGCTCCCCATCGCCGTACCTCGACGTTTTCCTCCGCGCTGTGCCCCACCGGCACCGTCGAGTGCGGCACATTGGGTATCGTGAGCAAAAACTCCCGCTGCGTGGCATCCAGTTGCGCGATCCGCTCATCGCCCTGCTTGATTCGCTCCGACACCTGCTTCATGTCTGCGATCAACGCATCCGCGTTCTGCTTCTCCTTTTTCAGCCGCGCAATCTCCTCGCTTGCCTTGTTCCGCTGCGCCTTGAGCTGCTCGGTCGCCGTAATCAGCTCCCGCCGCTCCTTGTCGAGCACGCGAAAAGCGTCGAGGTCCAGCGCCGCCCCGCGCTTCTTCGCCATCTCGGCAAACACATCCAGATGCTCCCGGAAATAATTCAAGTCATGCATTCATGCCTCTATGGTCCGGTTCTGTAGGGGCCGGGCTTTTAGCCCGGCCCGTCCTAGATCTTCCAGTCAACTCTATCCGCGGGACGCGCCGCCCTACAAGGACGGCCTCTACAAACCC
Organism: uncultured Acidobacteriota bacterium; assembly: GCA_963735525.1. Taxonomy (GTDB): domain Bacteria; phylum Acidobacteriota; class Terriglobia; order Acidiferrales; family UBA7541; genus Acidiferrum. The sequence goes on from CAVTLQ010000015.1 coordinate 330,127, forward strand.
GCTATCCCGTGCTAGCGTTTTCCTGTGCCATTCTACCGTAAACCTCTCCGCCTTCCTGCCGCCCACTACATCGGCCGTCGCATTTACTTTGTCACCGTAGGAACCGAGAATCGCAGCCCATTCTTTGCGGATCATCCTACGGGTCATTGGGTACTTGAACAGTTGCTCGCCATCGCCGCCGATTTCGATTTCACCGTTCACGCGTATTGCGCTATGCCCGATCATCTGCACTTCCTTTCCGAAGGACTTTCCGATACGTGTGATTTGGTGAAGTTCGTTAACACCTTCAAGAAGCGCACCGCCTATCAATTCCAAAAAACCCACGGCGCTCGGCTGTGGCAAATGCGCTACTACGACCACGTCCTAAGGCCGAAGGAAGCTCTGGAAGACACAGCCTGCTATATCTGGTGGAATCCGGTGCGCAAAGCACTGTGCCACACCCCCAATCTCTACCCGCTCTCAGGGTCACAAACAATCGATTGGATGAAGCGTAGCTCCGCCACAACCCGTTGGACGCCACCGTGGAAATCGTAATTGAACCTGTAGGGGCCGGGCTTTTAGCCCGGCCCGCGAGGGAACGAGCCTATGATTCTGCTGCAAACTCTTCTCTAATCCCGATTCGTCTTCCTACGCCTGCCTGAAGACCGCAACAAGTTGATCCCCCACCCGTTCAAATAACTTGACAAACCATGTACTTATCGGTTATAGTTCGTCATGTTGCCCTCGCGAAAGTCCCCGACTCAGCACCACCCTCACCCAATCTCGCCCGCACACGCACTAACGTCTTTAGAATCGGCACTTCCAAGAGGGTGCCTTTTTAAACCCTTTAGAATCCGCACTTACAAAACTCACGAATCTGTATCAAAACAAACGACTTTAACCTCTTTAGAATCCGCACTTACAAGCTCGCGCATCGCACGCACAAAACAAAGGACTTTAAGTCCCGCAGAATCCGAACTTACGCAAGTGCTCCGCGTAACCCCTTTAGAATCCGCACTTCCGAAAAAAGGGGGGAGGGGGGTACACTATGATCCTACCTCCGTCGCATTGCACCTTTGACGGTTCCAAAGTTTCGGCACCTCTCGCGCCGACGCCTTACCCCTCTCCGGCCCCGCCCTGCTATCCTTGTCAGGCGCCACGAAGGGCGAGCCACCAACCATGTTTGAGAATCTGACTGAAAAGCTGCAACGCACCTTTAAGAACCTGCGCGGCCAAGGCAAGCTCACCGAAGAGCACTTGGACGCCGCGCTCGCCGAAATCCGCGAAGCCCTGCTCGAAGGCGACGTCAACGTCGGCGTGGCCGACGAGCTGCTCGCCAACATTCGCCAGAAGGCCATCGGCAGCGAAGTCATGCTCCAGCTTTCGCCCGACCAGCAGGTCGTCAAGACCGTTCGCGATGAGCTGACCGCCATGCTGGGCAAGCATGCCAAGCCGCTCTTCGCCTCGCGTCCTCCATCGGTCTGGATGATCGTCGGGCTGCAAGGCTCCGGTAAGACCACCACAACCGGGAAGCTCAGCAAGTGGCTCGCGAACCATGGCCATCGCCCGATCGTGGTTTCCACGGACGTGTACCGCCCGGCCGCGCGCGAACAGCTTGCCCAGGTCGCCAAAGCCGTCGGCACACCGCTGTGGCCCGGCAAGGGCACGGACAAGCCGCTGGAAATCGTGCGCGGAGCCATCAAGGAAGCCAAGCTATCCGCCAGCGACGTCATCCTGGTTGACACCGCCGGCCGCTTGCACATCGACGACGAGTTGATGAAAGAACTTTCGACGCTGAAGAAGGAGCTGCAGCCCAGCGAGATTTTGTTCATCGCCGACGCCATGCTCGGTCAGGATGCGGTGCGTTCCGCCGGTGAATTCCACAAGCAGCTCGGCCTCACCGGAGTGATTCTCACCAAGCTCGATGGTGACGCCCGCGGGGGCGCTGCGCTTTCCATCGGCAAAGTTACCGGTGCGCCGGTAAAGTTCGTCGGACTGGGCGAGAAATACGACGCTCTAGAAGGATTCTATCCCGAGCGCATTGTTTCCCGTGTCCTCGGCATGGGCGACATCATGTCGCTGATCGAGCGCGCCGAGATGGCCGTCGATAAAAAGGCCGCCATCGAGCTCGAGCGTAAACTGCGCAAAGAAGATTTCACGCTCGAGGACTTCCGCGACCAGCTCAAGCAGATTCGCAAAATGGGTCCGCTCGAACAGCTCGTCGACATGCTGCCAAAGGTCGGCCCGCTCGCCAATCTTCCCAAGGACGCGAAAGTCGATGAGGGGCAGTTGAAACAGGTCGAAGCCATCATCAACTCGATGACCAATCAGGAGCGCCGTGATCACAACGTGATCGACGGCAAACGCCGCAAGCGCATCGCCAAGGGCAGCGGCACCACGGTTCAGGAGGTCAACCAAGTTCTCAAGCAATACCTGCAAATGCGCACGATGATGAAGCAATACGGCGCCATGGCCTCTCGCGCCAAAATGAAGGGCCTCGGCAAACTCGCGGGCCTGTCGTGACACGCCTTGTTGGTTTGGGAGTCGATTGGGGCGAGTGTCCGCAAATCGCCCACCCTGTAGCCTTGCCTCCGGGGGCGATTCAAATTGCGCGTTCATCTGCCAGTAACACGCATGCGCTATCTCTCTCGTCCCCGAGAATCTTATGAAGCGCACTGCACTGGACGATCCCCGTTACTATCTCAACCGCCACGTCGAGTGGCTGGAGTTCAACCGTCGCGTCCTGGAAGAGGCCCGGGATATCGGCAACCCGCTCTTGGAGCGGGTCAAGTTCCTGGCCATCACCGCGAACAACCTGGACGAATTCGTGGAGGTGCGGGTAGCGAGCTTCCTGCAGCAGATCGAGCACGGATCGCGGGAAATCAGCCCGGATGGCCTGACTGCGGAGGAGGAACTCGCAAAAATCTCGGCGGCCATGCATGTATTGGTCGACGATCAATACAAGTGCTTGAACCAGGAGCTCGTTCCAGCCCTGGCGAAGGAATCGATCCGCATCATTCCGGTGGCGGAGCTCGATGCGAAGGCCGCGAAAGAAGCCAAGACGTTCTACGACCGCCGCGTGTATCCGATGCTCACTCCGGTGACGGTGGACCCGTCCCATCCCTTTCCGCACATACTGAACAAAGTATTGTCCATCGCGTTTCTGCTGCGGCGCCGGCGCGGAGGGAACGGCAAGCCGTATTTTGGCGTGGTCACCGTGCCGCGCGCGCTTCCTCGGTTTTTGCGGGTTTCGGCGGCCAACGGCGGCATTCACTACGTAACGCTGCAGGACGTCATGTCGACGTACGCCGCGAAACTTTATCGCGGCTACGAGATTCTGGCCTCTGCCGCATTCCGTATCACGCGCAACAGCAATCTCTATCTTGAAGAAGAGGAAACTCGGAGTCTGCTGGAAGCCATCGACTCGCAGGTCGCGTTGCGGCGCAAAGGCGACGCGGTACGGCTGGAAATCGAGGCCAACGCGCACACGGATATCGTCGATCGTCTGGTGTCCACGTTCGAGCTCGACGAATCGCTGGTGTTTCGCGTGAACGGCCCTGTAAGTCTTCAGCGGCTCTTCCATCTTTACGACGAGACATCCCGGCCCGATCTGAAGTACCCGCCGTTCACGCCCCGCCAGGTGCGCATCGGTCATGACGCGGATTCGTTGTTCGATAGCCTGCGCCGCCAGGACTTTTTGCTGCATCATCCGTACGATTGCTACGACACGGTGGTGAACTTTCTGAGAACCGCGGCGCGCGATCCGCGGGTGTTGTCCATGAAGCAGACGCTGTACCGCACCAGCTCGGATTCGCCGGTGGCGCGGGCATTGCTGGAGGCCGCGGGCAAAAAAGAAGTTACCGTAGTCGTCGAGCTGAAGGCGAGTTTCGACGAGACTTCCAATATCCGGTGGGCGCGGAGTTTCGAGGATGCCGGCGTGCAGGTTTCTCATGGCCTTGTGGGCCTGAAAACACATGCCAAACTGGCGCTGATCGTACGCAACGATCCCGATGGAAAAATCCGGCGTTATGTGCATCTCGGGACAGGGAATTACAACCCCTCGACCGCGAGGTTTTACAGCGATCTGAGCCTGTTCACCAGCGACGAGTCCATCACCTCGGCGGTGCACGACGTATTCAATTTCTTGACCGCCTATTCCGAGCAAGCGCACTATAAGCCGCTGCTGGTGGCCCCGCGCGATCTGGCGAAAGGCTGCATTGCGCTGATCGATCGGGAAGCCCGGCACGCGCGTCGCGGGCGCCCGGCCAGGATCATTGCAAAGATAAACGCGGTCGTCGATCCACCGATGATTCAAGCGCTGTACCGCGCCTCGCGCTCGGGTGTGGACATCGATCTGATCGTTCGCGGGCAGTGCGCGCTGGTTCCCGGGGTTCGCGGGCTCAGCAGCCGCATTCGCGTGCGGAGCATCGTCGGCCGCTTCCTGGAGCACAGCCGCATCTTTTATTTTGAAAACGGAGCGAAGCCGGAGGTTTATCTGGGCAGCGCCGATTGGATGCAGCGGAACCTGTATGAACGCGTCGAAGTGCTGTTCCCCCTGAAGGACCCGCAATTGTGCCAGCGCGTCTGCACGGAGATTCTTTCTTCGTATCTGGCCGACACGCGCAAAGCTCGTATCCTGGGATCCGACGGAAAGTATTCGCGCCCGCGGTCGGTGCGCAACGGGCATGGGTTTTCGGTCCAGGAGCACCTGATGAAGGTGGCTGCTGGTATTAGTGACTCTCCGCGCACGCCCGCGTTGTCAACGCCCCTGGTCGTCTATACTGCGGATGGTGTCGAGGCCGACCCCGTTAGCCCCCCGGACGAATCTGACACACAGGAATCCACAAATGCAGCCGTATGAGCTGGTAGTGATTGGTTCGGGACCCGGCGGGCAGCGCGCCGCCATCCAGGCCGTGAAGGCCGGAAAACGCGTGGCCATCGTGGAGAAGGGGATGTGCGTCGGCGGCGTGTGCATCAATACCGGCACCATTCCCAGCAAGACCATGCGCGAAGCGGTGCTCCACCTTTCGGGGTTCTACGACCAGAAGTTTTACGGCTCCAACTATCACGGCAAAGACCAAGTCACCATGGGGGACCTCAATTTCCGCGTGCAGCGGGTCATCGAAAACGAGGTTTCCGTCATCCAGGACCAGCTCAAGCGCAACGGCGTGGATTTGATTCAAGGCATCGGCAAATTCATGGATCCCCACCACATTCGCGTGGAGACCAGCATCGGCTTCAGCGAACTCGAAGCGGAATACGTGATCATCGCGACCGGCACGAAGCCTGCGGCCAATCCCAAGGTGCCGATCAACGGGCGCAACATCATCAACAGCGATCAGATTCTGACCATGCCGACGGTTCCGCGGACGCTGATCGTGGTGGGCGGCGGGGTTATCGGTGTGGAGTACGCCTGTATGTTTGCCACCCTGGGCGTGCGCGTGATCATCGTGGAAAAGCGGCCGCGGCTGCTGGAATTTGCCGATACCGAAATGGTGGAAGCGCTCAGCTACCACATGCGCGACCGCCGCGCCACCATGCGCCTGAGTGAAGAGGTCGATAGCGTCGAGGAATTGCCCGACGGAAAAGTGGCGGCGAATCTGGTGAGCAAGAAGCGCATCATCGCGGACGCACTCTTGTACGCGGTGGGGCGCGCCGGCAACGTCGACGCATTGGACTTGCCCGCCGCGGGATTGCAAGCCGACGATCGTGGGCGCATCAAAGTGGACGCGGACTTCCGAACGGCGCAGCCGCACATCTTCGCCGTCGGGGACGTCATCGGTTTTCCTAGCCTCGCTTCGGTGTCGATGGAGCAGGGGCGCGTCGCTGCCGCGCGGGCTTTCGGCCTGGACGTGCAGAGCGATCCCGCCGGCTATCCCTATGGGATTTACACCATTCCGCAAATATCGTTTATCGGAAAAACGGAGGAGCAGCTTACCGACGCCGATGTGCCGTACGAAGTGGGAGTTGCGTACTACCGCGAAATCGCGCGCGGGCAGATCAGCGGCCATACCGACGGGCGCCTCAAGCTGTTGTTCCACCGGGAAACGCTGGAGCTCCTCGGCGTGCACATCTTCGGGGAAGACGCCGCCGAACTGCTGCACATCGGCCAGGCGGTCTTGTTGCTCAAAGGCAAAGTCACCTACTTCAAGAACACGGTCTTCAACTATCCCACCCTCGCGGAATGCTATAAAACGGCCGCGTTCAACGGCTTGAACCGGCTTAGCTAACGGACCGCGCCATCGGGTCGATGATCAACTGCTTTATACAACTCGTTGGGTACGTTCCTGACGTAAAGAGTAGCCACAGACTTGTCTCAGATCGTGCTTGCAATCTTAGAGCTAGCTAGACGCAGAGTTTGATTGCTGGCAGGCGGTCGACACGCTAGAATAGTGGGTTGGAGGAATGAACTCAGTGTTAATGATTCGGTTGTCTCGGATTGGTAAGAAAAAGAAACCGTTTTATCGTGTGGTGGTGATCGAGAAGACCCGGCCGCGGAACGGGCGGGTGGTCGAAGCGGTGGGGACGTATGATCCGCTGAAAAAGCCAGCGGAGATCAAGCTGGACGCGGAGCGCATCAAGCATTGGCTCGGAGTGGGAGCACAGCCCAGCGACACAGTGCGCAGCTTCATTCGTTTGCAAAAGATTGCTTAGACGTAGCGTGCCCACCTGTTGACCCCGGGCCGGCCGGGTCCGACGCGACCCAGTTTCGTCGCACTCGCACCTGGCCAGAGGCAATCTTCCCCGAGTACAAGGGACCCAAGTACAAGGGCTTCAAGTACAAAGGCCCCAGCGTATAAGGGCCCAGGTACATGTGCTCGTTATGGAAAACTCGCGTTCGTAGAGGTGCCCTATGAAAGAACTGGTTGAATCGATCGCCAGGGCCCTCGTGGATCATCCCGATGATGTGCAGGTGAGGTCTGTCGAGGGCGCGCAAGCGACCATCCTGGAGCTGCGGGTGCATCCCGAAGATCTTGGCAAGGTGATCGGGCGGCAGGGCCGCACGGCCAAGGCGGTTCGCACGCTGCTGGGAGCGGCAGGGATGAAAGTCCACAAGCGCTTCACGCTGGAGATTCTGGAAGATTGAGCCGCGATCCGCAGCGCTGGGTGGCGCTCGCGCGTATTCTCCGGGCGCGGGGGAACAAGGGCGAAGTCGCCGCCGAACTCCTTACTGATTTTCCCGAACGCCTCACGAAAGTTCGCGAACTGTTCCTGGGCGATAGCGCCGGGAACGATGAGCCGCGGCGCATTGAGGTCCGATCGTTCTGGATCGATAAGAATCACCGAGGCCAGGCGGTTTTTCATTTCGCAGGTTGCGCGTCGATCTCCGAGGCGGAGAAATTCCGCGGCCTGGATGTACTCCTGCCTTTTGAACAGCGGGTGTCGCTGCCGGCCGGACAGTATTTCGTTTCGGATCTGATCGGCTGCTCCGTATTTGAAACAACTAAGGACACGCCGCCGCTTGCTTCTTCGCCGTGTTCTCTGGCGGAGGCTCCGGCCCTCCTCGGCGTCGTAAGCGATGTCCAAGTCCCCGGCGAAGGTGTTTCCGGGACACCGCTGCTGGTTGTGGACACGCATCGAGGTGAACTGTTGGTGCCGCTGGCGCAAGAGATCTGCCGGAGCATTGATGTGACCGCGCGGCGAATCGACGTAGCGCTCCCGGATGGCCTGCGCAGTCTGAATGATGGAACGTAAGCGCGGGTGAGCGTGGGGACGGATTGGGGGCAAGCACTTAGTTGGTTGCCAAGATAGGGCGCAGCGGTGCTGCGCCCCTACAAAGGCAGAAGGCGTTAGTGGACGTCGATTGTCGTTACGCTGAGCGCGGGGAGCGTGATGGTGAGCGAGGAGCCGGTGGCGGGCAGGGTTCCGGCCGAGACGGGTTGGACTGGGGTTCCGGCAGTGACTTGGGTTTGGGCGGTAGCGGCCGTCATTTGATAGAGGTGCGCGGTGCCGGAGAGAGATTGGCCGGTGATGGCGGTGACCTGGGCGGAGGTGGAGCGATTGATGGCTACGAAGACGACGCGGCCCGGAGTGGTGCTGTCCAGGCTGGCGTAAACAACCACGTTTTGTACGTTGCTCGAGGTTGATTGGAGCGAGGTATCGCCGAAGCTGGCGTTTGCGCCGTCGAAACCGCGGAAGGCGCGGAAGCCCGCAAGGGCATAGGAATAAGTGCCGTTCGGAGGCCAGAAGCTGGCCGCGAAGAGTCCTTGGGCGCCGAAGATGCCGAGGTTGTCGGCCTGGGCGATGGTTCCGGCGATGTGGTTCCAGCCGCCGCTTTCGTACTCGGTGATGGAGATCTTCATGCCCGGGTTTTCAGCGTTGATCTTGGCCTGGAGACGGCCGAGGATGTTTATGGGCGTATTGCCAAGTTCTTCGTAGATCCATGGGTTGCTGTTTCCGGCGTCGGTGAAGGTGGGATCCCAGAGGTTTCGGGGGCTTTGCACGATGAGCTGGACCTGGGCGTCGGTGAGGGTCGTGCCCGTGAGATCGATCACGCGAGTGCCATTCGCGTCGTAGTCCTCTGCGTACCAATGGAAATCGTAGACATCCACTAACGGCTTGCCGTAGGTGGTCGAAGCGGTCTTCAGCGCTTGCAAGTACTTGTCCGGGAACCAGTTTGTGCCGCTGGGCGTGGCGCTCAATTCTCCCTGCCAGTTATAAATACCCTGAAATCCGTAGTGTACGGGCCCGAAGATCAGGACATTGGGAAACTGGTCTTTGAGGGCTTCGGTGAGGGTGATGGTTTTGGCGATGTAGTTGTCGGAGGTGACCGGATTGGGTCCTTGCACTTCGAGGTGGGTCGAATTCCAGAGTTCGGGCTCGTTGTCGAGGCTGATGAAGGTGGGGTGCGTGGGATTGGTGCCGAAGATGCCGGGCAGCTTCTGGTCGAGGGCCCAGGCGAACTCGTCCATATAGACATTGGCATCGGTGGTGGGCGGGTTGATGGTGAAGGGAACGGCGGAAACGGTGCTCTTCATGTCGACGACTGTCTTGAAGCGCGTCAAGTCCGGTGGATTGGCCACGCTGACGGGGCCGCTCTCGTCGCCCGCGACAAGGCCTTGGAGCTGGAAGGTCACCAGGCTGGCCATGCCTAGGCCCTGGTCGGCAGCGATGAAGCTGCGTACCGCCTCGGCAGGGACCGTGCTGCTGCTCAGATAGTCGTCATTTTCATAGAGATAGTCGCTCCCGGCGTTGGAGGCGTTGGTCTCCCAGTTGTAGGCGGTCCAGCGGTTCCCGCCATCGCGGTCCATGGTCAGCAGCGGCGGCGGATCGGTCTCGCCGGAGTAAAAGTTCAAGCCGTAGATGTAGGGAGAAATGGGCTGGGTATTGGCGGGATTGATGGTAATCGTGACGTCCGCGGGCGTGTTTACCGGCGTGGCGCTGGCCTGCGCGGAGTTTGCGCTTTCACCGGCCGCATTGAGCGCGGAGACAACGTAGAAGTAGGTGGTGCCGTTGGTGAGGCCGGTGTCCGTGAACGTCGTGGCGGTGGGCGAGGAAATCGTTGTGTAAGGCCCGCCAGTAGTGGTGCCGCGCTTTACGTTGTAACTGGTGGCGGTCGCGCTGGCAGTCCAGCCGAGGGCCACTTGAGCGTTGCCTGCCGTGGTCTGGAGGCCGGTAGGCGCTGCCGGAGGTTGCGTGGGCGCGACCGGCGTGGCGCTGGCCTGCGCGGAGTTTGCGCTTTCACCGGCCGCATTGAGCGCGGAAACGACGTAGAAGTAGGTGGTGCCATTGGTGAGGCCGGTGTCGGTGAACGTCGTGGTGGTGGGCGAGGAAATCGTTGTGTAGGGCCCGCCGGCGGTGGTGCCGCGCTTTAGGTTGTAACTGGTGGCGGTCGCGCTGGCGGTCCAACTCAGGCCGACTTGGGCGTTTCCGGCGGTGGCCATGAGTGCTGTGGGCGCGGCTGGAGCTTGTGCCGGGGCGGTGGGTTTGGCGCTGGCTTCGGAAGAGTTGGCGCTTTCGCCAGCGGAGTTCACGGCGGAAACGACGTAGAAATAGGTCGTGCCGTTGGCAAGGCCGATGTCGGAGAAAGTGGTCGTGGTGGGTGCGGAGACTTGGGTATAGGGCCCGCCGGTGGTGGTTGCGCGCTTGACGTGATAGCTGGTGGCGCCGGCGCTGGCGCTCCAGGTCAGGCCGACTTGGGCATTTCCGGCGGTGGCGGTCAGGCCGCTGGGGGTTGCGGGTGCCGTGGCGCCGAGCGGGTTCGATCCGCCGCCGGGATTGGAAGTGCTGCCGCCGATTGAGCCTGCACAGCCTGCCAGACCAATGCACAACGAAAGCAGGAACACCAGGTTCTGTTTGGCCCGGAGCAAAGGCGTCATAGGAGAAGTCTCCGACACGCAAGACGTTGACGATGTTCCAGTTAGAGTATGGAGCGGGGCAGTCGGGGGCAAGCTGTTCAGAAGTACAGGATTGGTGCCACGTACTTCTTTCTGCTTGAGCGGCTCAAGCATGGGAGGGTTCGTTTCAAGAGGCCTGCCCCTTCCGTTTTCTCGGTGGAAATCTCTTGGGCCTCGGGACTGAAGAGGCTGCGAAAAAATGCCACAAACTTTCTTCAGGGGCTGAAAGCCCGTTGCAAGCACACAGCTTACGTCGGAGCTAAAGCTCCGACCTCCTAAAGAACGGACTTTTTCCGAAGTCTGCAAAGACGCGATGGCAGGCTCGACCTCGTTTGGCTACACTGATTTGTGATGCGCTTTGATCTTGTCACCATTTTTCCGGAGTTCTTCGGCGGGCCGCTGGATCACGGCATTGTGCGGCGGGCGCGGGAGACCGGGTTGATTGATGTGCATGTGCAGGATTTAAGGGTGTTCACGAAAGACCGGCACCGGACCGTGGATGATCGGCCGTTCGGGGGCGGCGAGGGGATGGTCTTGAAGCCCGAGCCGCTGTTCGAGGCTGTCGAGTCGTTGCTGGGTCACGGCTTCGGGGACGCCTCCCGGCAAACTCCGCCCGACTTGAAGACGGCGATCGTTCTTACGTCGGCGGCGGGAAGGCTTTTTCGGCAAGAGACGGCGCGGCGCTATGCGGAGCTGGAACGGGTGATTCTGATTTGCGGGAGGTATGAAGGTGTTGACGAGCGGGTGGCGGAACATCTTGCTACAGAGGAGATCTCGATTGGAGATTTCATTCTGAGCGGGGGGGAGTTGCCGGCGGCGCTTATTTTGGATGCGGTTACGCGGCTGCTGCCGGGGGCGCTTGGGAATGAGGCTTCGTCGCAGAATGAGTCTTTTAGCGGAGCGATCCTGCCAAATGGGGCGCAGCCCTTCGAAGCTCAGGGTAAACATGCTGCGCCCCTACCAGATAGTCGCCTGGCAGCACCTGAGGGAACGGGACACAATTCGCGGGTTGAAAATGGCCTTCTGCTGGACTTCCCGCATTACACGCGGCCGGCGGAGTTTCGGGGATGGACGGTGCCGGAGGTGCTGATCGGCGGGAATCACGCGGAAGTGGCAAAATGGCGGCGCGAGGCAGCTTTGGAGAAGACGCGGCGGCAGCGGCCGGATTTGCTGTTTGTGGTAAGTTGAGGGGGGTTAGTTGGCGACCGTGATGGAGCCGGGCTGAGAGCGGCCGTCGGTGCGGGGGGATTCTTCCGCGGGCCGGACGGACGGTCGCCGGATGAAGTCGCGCCCACCTCGGACAGGCGGCCGCTACAGTCTATGGGGAGCGAAAATACGGGAACCGGACTATGGGTGAGACGATAAACAGGAACGGTGGGCAAAGCGGGGAGGCCGATCGCGATTTACTACGAGCAGCCGAATTGGTTTGTGCCGCTGTTTCAACAGATGGATGCGCGGGGCGTGCCGTGGGTGAAGTTGGACGCGCGGTATCACCAATATGACGCGGCGTCATCGGAGCGCGAATATTCGCTGCTGTTCAATCGCATGAGCCCTTCGGCGTGGCAGCGCGGCGTGGGTCACGGCATCTTCTATACGCTCAATTACCTGAAGCATCTGGAAGACAAGGGAATGCGAGTGGTGAACGGGCATCGCGGGTTTACGCACGAGACCTCGAAAGCGCTGCAGCTTTCGCTGCTGGAGCGGCTTGGTCTGCCGTATCCCAAGGCCCGGGTGATCAATCATGCGTCGCAGGCGCTGAGCGCGGCGGAGGCGATCGGCTATCCGCTGATTCTGAAACCGAATATCGGAGGCAGCGGCGCGGGGATCAAAAAGTTTGGATCGGCGGCCGAGCTGAAAGCCGCGGTGGATGGCAACGAACTGTACTTCGGCATCGATAACACCGCGCTGGTGCAGGAATGCTTCACGGCGCGGGACGGCATCATTACGCGCGTGGAGGTGCTGGGCGGGAAGTATCTGTATGCGATCCAGATCCACATTACCGGCGAGACGTTCGATCTTTGCCCGGCCGACATTTGCAAAAACACCAAAGGGGAAGAATTGGCGCGGCCGGCGTGTCCGATCGATGCGCCGAAAACGGGCATGACGGTGGAAGCGTATGAAGCGCCGCGGCGGGTGATTGAAAATGTCGAGCGAATCATGGCGGAGGCGGGGATCGAGGTCGGCGGAGTTGAATATGTGATTGATGATCCGACAGGGCGTCTGCTGTTCTACGACATCAACGCGCTATCGAATTTCGTGGCCGATCCGGAACGCATCGTGGGCTTTAATCCGTACGCGCGGCTGGCGGATTTTCTGATTGCGGAAGCGGGGCGGAGATTCGGCGAAGGCGACGGGGGTGGTGGTGAGCGGAGAAAGGGTATGAGATACGGATATTGGTTGCCGGTGTTTGGCGGCTGGCTGCGGAATGTTGCCGACGAAAACATGGAAGCGAGCTGGCCGTACGTCAAACGGCTGGCGCAACGCAGCGAGCAAATCGGGTTCGATGTGACGCTCATCGCGGAGCTGAACCTAAACGACATCAAGGGTGTGGAGGCGGCGTCTCTGGATGCGTGGTCGACCGCGGCGGCGCTGGCGGGGGTTACGGAACGCATCGAGTTGATGGTGGCGGTGCGGCCGACGTTTCATTTGCCGGCGCTACTGGCGAAGCAAGCGGCGAACATCGATCACATCAGCGGCGGGCGGCTCACGTTGAACGTGGTGTCTTCGTGGTGGGCCGACGAGGCGCGGAAATATGGCGTGGCGTTCGAGCAGCATGACGACCGTTACGCGCGGACGAGCGAATGGCTGGACGTTCTGGATGGAGTGTGGGCGCAGGATCATTTTTCATTTTCTGGGAAGTACTATCGTGTTGAGGATAATGTGTTGGAGCCGAAGCCGGTTTCGCAGCCGCGGCCTTGTATCTATGCCGGCGGCGAGTCCACAGCGGCGAAGGATCTGATCGCGGAAAAGTGCGATGCCTACCTGATGCATGGCGACCCGCCGGAGCGGGTGCGGGAAAAAATCGCGGATCTGCGGGCACGCCGCGCGCGTCACAATTTTCCACCTCTGAAATTTGGAGTCGCTGGGTACGCCATCGTCCGGGAGACGGAGCGGGAGGCGCAGGACGAAGTGCGGCGCATCACGGACGTGAAGCAATCCGCCGCGGGCTACGCCAACTATCAGCAGTGGCTGGCGGGGACGCAGCTCGAACAGCAGGTTTCACTGGAAGACTATTCGGTGTCGAATCGCGGGTTGCGGTCTGGATTGATCGGGACGGCGGAACAAGTGGCGGAACGCGTGGCGCAATTTGAGGCGGCGGGGGTCGATTTGGTCTTGCTGCAGTTCAGCCCTCAGCTTGAGGAGATGGAGCGATTTGCGGCGGGGGTGATTGGGCGCGGCTCGTCCGTAGCGACGAGAGGCGGCGCGGCGTAGGGATTCCGCTGGCAAGAGTAGCGTGCCGGTGGTGAGGGTTGCTGGAAGGTGAGTCTCAACCCGCACCCTGAAAGGCGCAGGGTGCGGCACCCGCCGGGTACTTTTCGAGACTTCATTTGGATGGGTTGCTGGCGGATCGGTGGTTTAAAGGGTTTTCCTAGGAGAATTGTGATAGTTTGTTTATAATTGACGTTTGCCTTTGATGTGCTGGCCCCGCCCGAGTGGGTCTGCAGGGAATACAGACATGAATCCGGTTATAGCGAAATTACACGAAGCGCAACTGCGCAAAGGGCTTCCTGAGTTCCGTCCTGGCGACACCGTGCGCGTTAACGTACGGTTGAAGGAAGGCGAAGGGGACAAGGAAAAGGAGCGCTTGCAGGCTTTCGAAGGCGTGGTGATTTCGAAAAAAGGCCGCGCTTCCGGGGCGACCTTCACGGTGCGGCGCGTCAGTTTTGGTGTGGGTATCGAGCGCATCTTTCCGTTGCATTCGCCGACGATCAGCTCGATCGAGGTGGTCGGCAAGGGCAAAGTGCGGCGCGCACGACTGTATTACCTGCGCGAATTGAAGGGCAAAGCCGCGCGCATCAAGAGGGCAGGGCGCGAGGAGCGCGAAGGAACGGCGGTGGCGGCGACCGCGGGGGCTGGTTCGGAGAGCAAGGGCTAGAGGTGGCGGATTGGTTAGCGGCGCGGTGGGAGAAAGCGCCCGCTTCGGAAAGCGGCCGCTACAACGGCAAGAAAAACAGAAACAACGGCTCGGCAAGTAAAAACAGAAACATTCGAGAAAGCCCCGCGGTTGCGGGGCTTTTGGTTTTTTACTTCAGGTGTTCGTCCATCCACTCGACCCAGCGGCGATAGATATCCATCATGCGCACCGGGTCGCCGGGCGAATGGCCGGCGACGGGATACGCAAAAAACCTTACGGGGACGCCGTTGTCTTTCAGCGCGTGGAAGAGTTGGTAGGACTGCGTGATGGTGACGCGCGCGTCGCCCGTGTCATGCAGGATTAATGTGGGCGTCTTGATGTGCGACGCGTAGGTGATGGGCGACTGCGCAATGTAGTCCTTCAGGTTGTCGCCCACGAACGGTGAGCCTTTGAAGCTGTAGCGTCCGGAGACGTTACCGTCGGAGAGGTTGTATTCATCGTAGAGGTCGGTGACGGGCGCGCCTGCCATGGCCGCTTTCCAGATGGAATAGTGGCCGATGAGCCAGGAGGTCATGTAGCCGCCGTAGGACCATCCGGTGACGCCGATCTTTGTTTCGTCGATGAAACCTAGCTTCTCGAGCGCTTCGATGCCTGCCATGACGTCGCGGCCGGGTCCGTCGCCGGCATTATTCCAAATGGCGCGCTGATAGGCGTTGCCAAGATTGTCGCTGCCGCGATAGTTCGGCGAGAAGACGACATAACCGTGGGAGGCGAGGAACTGCGGCAGAAAACTGAAAGCGGTGATGGATGACGCGGTCGGTCCGCCATGAATGAGGAGGACCAGCGGATATTTCTTGTCCTTGGAGAAATCGGGGGGATAGAAGAGGACACCATCTTCGCGAAAATTGTCGGGGCCCTGCCATTCGAAGCGCTCCACTTTGCCTTGGTTCAACGCAGCGATGGCCTGGTTGAAATTGGTAAGGCGCTTTGGCGGGTCGTTCGCGGACGCCATGTAGTAGAGCTCGGAGGGCTGCGACGGCGTGCTGCCGATAAAGGCAATCTCGCCTTTGCGGCCGACGAAGGCGTCGATCCAGAAGAACCAGGCAGGGTTGACATCGCCGAGAGCGAGTTTTTTGGGCGCGCCGCCGAGAGGCTGCAGCCAGAGCGAGGTCTGCGTACCGTCGTGTCCGCCGACGAGCAGCGAGTTTCCGTCCGGCATCCAGATGGCGCGCGCGAGGTTGTGGTCGATCGCAGGCGTAGCGGAAGCGCCGTCACCGCCGGATGTCTGAGTTACGAAGATTTCGTTTTCGTTGTTGGGGTCGGCGTCGCGGGGATACCAGTACGCGATGCGCGAGCCGTCGGGAGAGAAAAGACCAAAGCTTTCGAGGGTTTCGTGCTTGGTGAGCTTGCGGATTTCTCCCGTTTCGAGGGTGAGCACCTGAATGGACGTCAGGTCACTGTCTCCAAACTGCGGATGCTCCTGGCGGGTGAAGAGCAGAAACTTGCCATCGGCCGACCAGTTGATCGGTGAAGCCGGCGAACTGGGAGGCGCGCTCTTGGCCAAGCTCCAGGCACCGGAGGTGAGGCGCCGCGGCTTGCCGCCCTCCGCGGCAATGAGCCAGAGATGCGAGGGAGTTGCCGGACCGGTGGCGAGGTAATCGTTGTCGCCGACTTCGAACGCATCGTTGTGTTTCTCAATGTCTTTTTTGTTTTCCGGCTCGTCGGAACTGACGTAAGCGATTTCCTGGCCGTTGGGACGCCACGCGAATTGCTCGACCCCGGTGGGCGCGTCGGTGATTTTCTTGGCTTCGCCGCCAGCCATGGGCATGACGAAAAGCTGAACCTTCGGATCCTTGGCGGCGGAGTCGACAGCCTGAAAGGCGAGGCGGTCGCCTTCGGGCGACCAGCGTGGCGAACCGACACCCTTGCGGTCGTGGGTCAAGATGTGTGGCGAACCGCTGGAGATGTCGATGAGGATGAGTTCGCGGTCGCTACGATCCTGCTCCAGGTTGGGGCGAGAGACGATGCAGGCGACGGATTTGCCGTCGGGAGAAATCTGCGGGTCGGAGACGGTGGTAATTTTCGCGAAATCGTCGAGTTGGATGGGGCGTGGCTGCGTTTGCGTCTGCGTTTGCGTCTGCGCCGGCGCTCGGGCAGAGAGGAAGGTGGCGAACAGAAGAGCGGCGGGGATGATTTTCG
This sequence comes from uncultured Acidobacteriota bacterium, assembly GCA_963735525.1. Lineage (GTDB taxonomy): Bacteria > Acidobacteriota > Terriglobia > Acidiferrales > UBA7541 > Acidiferrum. Next base: position 346,717 of record CAVTLQ010000015.1, read on the forward strand.
ACGTCATGATGCTGAGCTCCTTCGTAACAAACCCTATCCGATTTCGGAAAATGGCGCAGTTAAGGTGCGCGTATGCTGCCACGCCGCGAGAAGGCGCGTCAACCGGAGGGCACGTGGAGCCGCCGGGGACCGGGAGAAACCTGGAGGACTTTCCGGGGCGGGCATGGCTGGGAAAAAGAGGCGACCTGTTGACAATCAACAGGAAGAGGCATAGGCTCCTGTTGTTTATCTAAAGGAGTTTTCGATGACGCCACCTCGCGGCGAAGTGCTGCAGGGCACGCTGGATCTGATCGTGTTGAAAACGCTCGAAGCGATGGGCCCGCTTCATGGCTACGGCATCGCGCAACGCATTCAGCAGGTTTCCGAGGACTTGCTGAAGCTCAATCAGGGGACGCTGTATCCGGCGCTGCTGCGGCTGGAGCAGCGCGGATGGATCAGCTCGAAGTGGGGCGTCTCGGACAATAACCGCAAGGCGAAGTATTACTCGCTGACGCGCGCAGGCCACAAGCAGCTCGCTACGGAAGCCGAAAGCTGGGAGCGCATGGCTGCGGTGATCGCACGGCTGCTCGCGGGCGCCGAAGGGGCGTGAGATGCTCGCCCTGCGTGTTCTTGCGTCACGGCTACTCGGTCTTTTCCGCAGTCGGCGCGTTGAAGAGGATCTCGATGCCGAGGTCCGCTCGCACCTGCAACTGCTCACGGAAGAAAACATACGCCGCGGCCTGAGTCCGGAGGAAGGTAGCAGCGCGGCGCGGCGCGAATTCGGCGGGGTGGAGCAAGCGAAAGAAGCGTACCGAGACCAACGCGGTTTGCCTTTTTTCGATGCGCTGGTGCAAGACTTGCGTTTTGCCTTGCGCACGCTGGCAAAACGGCCCGGATTTGCGGTCGTCGCGATTCTAACCTTGGCCCTTGGGATCGGAGCCACGACCGCGGTCTTCAGCGTGGTGGACCGCATACTGTTCCGTGGCTTGCCGTATCCAAACGACGAGCAGCTAGTTTCGTTCGGTTTGCTGGCGCCGATCGAGCGCGACGAGTTCATGCTCGGCGCGGGTTACGTCGATTTCCGGAAGCAGCCGGGCCCGTTCGAGGCGGTCACTTCGATGGTTCCTGGGACCATCGATTGCGACGTGACCGAGCAACAGCCGGTGCGTTTGAATTGCGGGCTCGTGGAGCGGACATTTCTGCCCACGCTTGGAGTTCAGCCGATTCTTGGGCGCAACTTTACGCCGGAGGAAGATCGGCCCAAAGGGCCCAAGGTCGCGCTACTTTCCTATGGACTCTGGAAGAGCCGCTTCGGCGGCGACCCCGGCGTATTGAGCAAGACAATCTCTCTGGGCAACGACACCACGCAAATCATTGGCGTGCTTCCCGCCGACTTTGAAATGCCCACGCTGCGCTCGGCGGATATCCTTTTGCCCCAGGCACTCGACGAAGAGCAACAACGCCGGTCCGCACCGGGAGCGGTGCTGCGAACGTTCGCGCGCCTGAAGCCCGGGATCACCATTTCTCAGGCCGTTGCCGCTCTGCAGCCGTGGTTCGAGCAGGCCGTGCTTGGCGCGCCTGCGGAGTTCCGCAAGGAAATTCACTTGTCGGTGCGAACGCTGAGGGATCGCCAAGTACGGGACGTGCGTCTGGCTTCCTGGATTTTGCTGGGCTCTGTGTTGGCGGTCCTGCTGGTCGCGTGCACGAATGTGGCGAACCTCTTACTCGCCCGCGCAACCGGACGGGAACGGGAACTTGCCGTGCGTGCGGCGCTGGGCGCGAGCCGCGCACGGCTCGCTCGGCAGGCGTTTACCGAGAGCGTGCTGCTGGGCTTGCTCGGAGGCGCGCTGGGTTGCGGTGTGGCGCTGGCGCTGATGCATCTGTTTTTGTCCATCGCGCCGGAAGGCATCCCGCACCTGCAGCAAGCGGGGCTTGACCTGCGCGTGGTGGCGTTCACGTTTGGAGTGGCGCTGATTTCGGCCGTACTTTTTGGCGTAGCGCCTGCGCTTCACCGGCCGGCGCCGGAAATGCTGACGGGAAAGCAGGCGCCTTCCACGACGCGAAGAGTTTTGCGGCAGATTTTGGTATCGGCGCAGATCGCCATGTCTCTGGTTTTGCTGACAGGCGCCGGGCTTCTGCTTCGTAGTTTGTGGAATCTGCAAAATGTTCCCACTGGACTGGAAGCAGAGAGAGTTCTCACGGAAACGGTATCGCTTGGCGCTTATCGCTATCCCACACCCGCGCAGCAGTTCACTTTCTTCACGGAACTCGAAGGCCGATTGAAGAGTCTTCCGGGCGCCACTTCGGTGGCGATGAGCGACACGCTGCCTCCCGCCGGCGCCATGCGATCGACGATCTTCGCGGCCATCGAGGTCGCCGGACGTCCGCCCCTTGCCGAAGGCACCGGCGGAATGGTGGGATGGCGGGCGGTGACACCGGACTATTTTTCTGCTCTGACGATTCCGATTATCCAGGGCCGCGGATTTCGGCAGGAAGACAGGCTTCCTTCAGAGAATCCCGTCATTCTGAGCGAAACGCTGGCACGCGCGCTGCTGCCCAATGAAAATCCTGTCGGTAAGCAACTCAGATTGTTTCGCGATGAAGGTCCGTGGCGGACTGTGGTGGGCGTCGCGGCCGACGTGAAAAACAACGGCCTTGCGGCAAACTCCGATCCGGAATTTTACTTGCCCTGGAAGAATGAACACGTGATCTTTCTGGGCAGCGCGAACATGATCTTGCGCACGCGAATAAATTCCAGCGCGGTGAGCACGTGGATGCGCGAGCAAACCGCCGCGCTGGACCCAACGCTCCCGGTCAAGATCGAGACCATGCGTGAACGGGTGAGCAAGCTCGCGGATCGACCGCGCTTCAACGCCGTGTTGTTGTCGATGTTCGCAGGCATGGGTGTGTTGCTTGCGGCCATCGGCATGTACGGCGTCGTGGGATTCCTAGTGGCGCAACAAACGCCGGAGATTGGAGTGCGCATGGCGCTGGGTGCCACTCCCGAAGGGATATTGAAGATGGTGCTGGCGAACGTGGCGCGCTGGACGATTTCGGGCGGGTTGTTGGGGCTCCTCGGGGCATGGTTCTCCGCCCGGCTGCTGGAGTCGCTGCTGTTCGAGGTGCGCGCGCACGACCCACTGCTTCTAGCCCTGGCGCTGCTTCTGCTCCTGGCGGCGGCTTTTCTAGCCGCCTGGATCCCGGCACGCCGGGCCATGCGAGTCGATCCGATAGTGGCGCTTCGCTATGAATGAAAAGTTCTCCAGGCCGATTCTTACCTGGGCTGCACAGCGTGCTAGAATCGGCGGCGGTTGGCCGCTAAGCGGTCACGCACACGAATGTCACGTCTCTGTTCCTCGCGCTTCGAGCGTGCGGCGCGAAAACTTGGCTGGACGCGCATCGCCGGCATCGATGAAGCCGGCCGCGGCGCGCTGTTTGGTCCGGTGGTCGCGGCGGCCGTCATCCTGAATCCCAAGCGGCGCATTGTAGGCCTCGACGACTCGAAGCAACTCGCGCCCGAGCGGCGCACGCTGCTAGCGGAACGCATTCGCGTCCACGCCGTGGCCTGGGCGGTCGCGGAAGTGGACGCGCAGCGCATCGACGCCTGGAACATTTACCAAGCCAGCCGACAGGCCATGACCGCCGCGCTCCAGCAGCTTGCCATTTCGCCGGACTACTTGTTGATCGACGCCATGCAACTCGATGTGCTCGTGGAGCAAAAATCACTGATCAAGGGAGATTGCCGCAGCGTCTCCATCGCCGCGGCATCGATTCTGGCAAAGACACACCGGGATGCCCGGATGGAAGAGTGGGATGCTGTCTATCCGCAGTACGGCCTCGCGCGCCACAAAGGCTACGCCACCGTTGACCATCTTGAAGCCTTGCGGCAGCATGGACCTTCGCCGCTTCATCGGCATTCCTTCGCGCCGGTACGCGATGCGGGTTGCTGGTCGGCCAGCGCTATCCAGATCGCTCTCCTCCCGGACCCCATCTTGCCCTGAAGCTCACCGGCGCGTGCCACTGCCCGGCTGGGAAAAGTTGGCATCCGAGGCACCGCACTTAGGTGCAGCCTTCGTTCGCCGTGGCTTCGCCGCCAAGTTCCCGATTCCGACGGGGATAACTGGCTGCTCACACCGCGCGTAGGGTTCGTTGACTTGTCTTTTCCCCGCCTGCTAGCGTAGGCAAGCACTCCTTCTGCCGGGCGTTGCCGGTTGGGTGCGGAAACGCGCCTCCCAGCAGGCGACGGTGGCGCATTGTCTGAGTTATCTGAGTTCGCGAATGGCCTATAACAAAAGCAAGTTCGTCGAAACGGCGCAAAAGCTTCTCAACCAGGGCAAGGTCGCCCAGGCCATCGCCGAATACCAGCAAATCCTGAAGCATGAGCCGCGCGATCAGGTCACGTTGATGACCATCGGCGAGCTGTACATCCGCCAGGGCGAGACGTTTCAGGCCATCGACTACTTCGAGCGCTTGGCGCAGCTCTTCGTCGGCGACGGTTTCCTGACCAAAGCGATCGCCGTATATAAACGCATTGCCAAACTTGCTCCCGAAGAGATTCGCCCGCTCGAGAAACTTGCCGACCTCTACGTGCAGCAAGGCGTAATGAGCGAGGCCCGGCCGCTCTTCCTGCAGCTGGCCGAAATCCACCTCAAGAACAACCGGCAGCCGGAGGCCGTGGCTCTCCTCAAAAAGCTTTTGATGGCGGAGCCTGACAATCTGCGAATTCAGATTCGCCTGGCCGATCTTTACCAGGCGATGGGGCAGACCAAAGAGGCGATCGAAGCCTACATTTCCGCCGCACAGCGTGCGCTAGCCCGCGGGGACCAGGCGGAATGCGAGAAACTTGCCGACAAGACGTTGAAACTGGACGCGAACAACCTGCCCGCGGTGATCGTAAAGGCACGAGTTTATTCCACGCAAGGCAACTTCGCGCAGGCGGCTCAGCTTCTCGAAAAGGTTCCGGATCTGGAAAAGGGCGGCGAGCAGGCAGAGTTGCTGCTCGATCTCTACTTAAAGAATGTGAAGTGGGACCAGGCCTCGGAATTGGCCCTGCGTGTCTTCGATGCGGACCCAAAGAATTTCGGCCTGGCGCAAAAACTTGTGGAGTCGCTGCTCGAATCCGGCCAAGGCGACCGGGCCATGGCCGTCCTCGACCGCACCCGCATTCCCATGATCGATGCCGGCGAGCACGAGGTCGTCGGCAAGCTCTTGAACGATCTGGCAGAACGCCTGCCTGGCCGGATCGAGCCTCTGGAATGGCTCGTCGAAACTTACGGCCGCACCAGCGACTCCTTCCGTCTGCCGGACGCCCTCGCCCATCTCGGGGATGCTCTTGTTGCCGCCAATAAGCTGGAGCGCGCCAAGCAAGTTTTCGAGCAGCTTGTTGATCGCGAGCCCGAGAGTGAGCCTGCTAAGCGCAAGCTCAATGACGTGCTTCGCAGGATGGGGACTCTGGCCCCAGAAGAACCAACCGGTATTATGGAGGACCACGCGCCGGTGGAACTTGTAAAGCCACCGGCACCCAAGGTGCGCCCCGACCTGGAACCTCCGCCGCCGGAGGTCATTGCGAAGCCCGCAGTCCCGGTTGCAATCCCGGCTGTAACCCCAGTTTCAGCTCCGGCAGCACCGCCGGTCGCGCAGGCGCCAGCCGAACTTCCACTGGACGAAGACACGCAGAAGTTCATCGCGCAATCGCTCACCGATGTCGATCTCTTTGCCAGCTACGGCCTTACGCAAAAGGCGATTGGCCTGCTCGAAGCCATTCTGCGCCGGGCTCCGCGGCATACGCCCACGCTTGAAAAGCTGCTGGACTTCGTGTTGGGTGCAGGCGACGACCGTCGCACGGCCGAGCTCGCAGCGCAGCTCGAGCGAATCCACAGCGAGCGCGGCGATCCGCGCGGTGCCGAACGCTTTGGCGAGCTGCGGCGCCGATTCCAGCGCGCGGCAGGTCTGTCGGACGAAGAATTGGCCGCACCGGCCGCGCAGGCGAGCGCGGAGACGGCCGAGATCGCCTCCGAAGAGGAGATTTTGCCGGAGATTACCGCTGAACCGGCGCTGAGTGAGTTTTCCATTGAAGAAGCGCCTGTTGAGCCTGACGAAGTCAGCAGCCCGGAGGCGGCACCTTCCCAACCGGAGGCGGTCCACGAGGTCGATCTTTCCGACGAATGGGCGTCGATGCTGGAAAACCGACCGGCCGAGGCGTCGGCGTCAGTCTCGCCGGCGGCCGAATCCGCACTCGAATTCGAAATTCCGGCCGAAGCGACTGAGGAACACCAAGGCGCTGAAGAGTTTGCCATTTTGGAAGAGCCGGAGAATGCGCCGACAGTTGCAGAATTCGAGATTCCGGCCAAAGCGCCCGCCAGCGATGAAGAGACGCCGGCGTTTGCTGAGATTTCGGCGGAAGTGTCGCATTCCAGTGAGCCGGCAAGCGAAACAAACGACACCGCTTACGAGCTTCCGGAGATATTCGAGGAACCCGCGCCGCACGCCGCCGAGGAGCCGGTCGCCCCGGCGAAGCGTCCTGCGGCCAGCGTCCCCGAGACCGCGCCAAAGAAGCCGGAGCCGGAATTTGAACTCGATCAGGACTACGAGCTCGTTTTGGATCCCGAGCCACTGGTTCCCGCCTACGACCAGAAACCGCCCGAGACCCCGGTTGTGGCTCTCGAGCCCGAGCCCGCCGCACAGAACGCCTCTCCTTCTGCGCCGACGAGCGGCTTTGCCTCCGATCAATTCCTGTCGGATCTTGCCAGCGAGATCGACCAACTGGGAATCGGAGGGCTTACGCCCGAATTCTCCGAGCCTGCGGCGCACGATGCTGCGGGCGGCAGCGCGGCCGAAAAGGAAGAGAAAAGCGCTTCTCCGACCGAAATGGGGCCGCTCAAGGAAGTTTTCGACGAATTCCGGGCTGAACTCGGCGAAATGGGCGCGGAAGACGAAGATCTCGAGACGCACTACAATCTGGGCATCGCCTTCCGCGAGATGGGTCTACTCGAGGAAGCGATCAGCGAGTTCCAGAAAGTTGCCAAGGCCAGCGAGCGCGGCCGGCCCTTCCGCTATTCCATGCAATGCTGCACGCTCCTGGGTTTGACTTTCATGGAAAGGGGACAACCCTCGATCGCGGCAATGTGGTACGAACGCGCTCTACATCTTCCGGACATCGAGCCGGAAAGTGCGCTCGCCTTGCGGTATGATCTGGGTGTGGCCCAGGAGTCGGCGGGCGAGTCGGAAGCGGCACTGAAGAGTTTCTTCCAGGTCTACGCGGTCAACATTGATTATCGCGACGTGGGCGAGCGCATCGCTGCTCTTCAAAGGCCGACTCGTTGATGGTGTGACCTCCATGAGCCTCGGGGCGGTCTCTCACGCATGAATCGAATCTTGAGCGCGTTGTTGGTCGTCATTTGCTGCATCATGGGCGCCATCCTCTTTTACCTTCCATGGACCGGCATCTGGGAGCAAAATTATTTCCTAAGCCATTTTCCGTCGCTCATGCGAGTTTTGCTTCATCCTTCCTTTCGTGGCGCGGTCAGCGGCCTCGGCATTTTGGACATCTTCCTGGCGATACGCATGATCGGATCCGAGACAACTCCCTCAACACCCGCCCGTGTCCGCCCTCAGTAATTCTCTGGTGTCCGCGAAATCACCCATTTTGTGCTACGTGACGGACCGGCACAGCCTTCCACACGCGGCGGTGCCAAGCGCTCTCCTTCAGAAGATCGGGGCCGCAATTTCGGCGGGTGTGGATTGGGTGCAGATTCGCGAAAAGGATCGCTGCGCTCGGGAACTCACGGCTCTCACGCGCGAAGTGTTGCTCCACGCCGCAAGCCATTCGCAAAGTAGAAACCAAGGCTGCCGCGTTCTGGTCAACGACCGTGTTGATATCGCGCTCGCGGAGCGTGCGGGCGGGGTGCATCTCGGCGAGAACGGTCTGCCGGTCAACGAAGCGGCGCGCCTCATTGAGGAGCATGATTCACGCAAGGATTTTCTGGTGGGCGTTTCCTGCCATTCTCTCGAAGGCGCAAAATCCGCCGCGAGCGGCGGCGCCAGCTATCTCTTCTTCGGCCCCGTATTCGCCACACCGTCGAAAGCAGCCTTTGGCGCGCCGCAAGGCGTCAAGCGTCTCGCCGAAGTCTGCCGCGCCATAGCAATCCCGGTGCTGGCGATCGGTGGAATCACCCTCGAAAACGCCGGCGCGTGTCTCGTTGCGGGCGCCGCCGGGCTCGCCGCTATTCGGTTGTTCCAAGACTCGTCCGACCTGACCGCCACAGTCCGTGCCCTTCGCCAGTGTTCAGGCGCCGTTCCATAGGCGTCGCAGCAGACGAATCTGTCCTGCATGGTAAATGTCGTGAAAGGCCACGCCGTACAGCTGGCGTAGCACGTTCTGTCCATGCGGCGTCGGCAGCACCTTTGCAACCGCCTCACGTAGCGCCCGGTGCTCACGTTCCAGCAAGGTCTTGTCTGCCTTCCATGCCTCTTCGTGCAATTTTCCCTTCTCGGGCCGCGCAAAGAAATTGCTGCCCTTCAACGCAAACGAGCCGCGCTTGCCGGCCTCAATCCGCCTCCGAACCGCATACTTCCAGTAGGCGGCATGCAGCATCACTTCCCAAATGTTGTGGCGCCCGGGACCGGGGCGCCAGGCTGCCTGCTTGGCCGTGACCCCGCGTATCGACTGTTTGAGATTGGGACCGTGCCAGGTGCGTCTTTCGTAGGCTTCATCGAGTAGTGTGAGGATCAAGTGCGGCGGTTCCACGGGGCTTCTCCAAACGCTCGAGAGCAAAGAGCGAAAAAGTGCGCCAGAATGCCCCGTCCGGGCAGTTTATGTCAACGCGTCCTCGCGGTTTTCCACCGTAACCCAAGTCTAGCGAGCCGAAACACCGCGGGCTCGCGATGAGCGCTTGCGCTGGTATAGCTCCCGGTCCGCCGCCTCCAGAAGATCCTGCGCCGTTCGCCCATCGTCCGGGTAAACGCTGATGCCGAAGCTGACGCTGAGTTGTGGATTCTCCCGATCGCTCCGCAAAGCCGTCTGCACCCGCGAGGCGATCTGTCGCGCCATTCCCAGGTCCGCGTCGATCAGCAAAACGGCAAATTCATCGCCACCATAGCGCGCCGCCAGGTCCGTTGAGCGGCATTGCTCCTGCATCACCTCGGACAAGCGCCTCAACGCGCGGTTCCCGGCCAAATGCCCGAGCCGGTCGTTGATGCGTTTCAACGCGTCGAGGTCCAAAAGCAACACGGCGAAGGGCCGATTGCTGCGTTCGCCGCGGCGCAATTCGCGCTCCAGGGTGTCCAGGAACTCGCGGTAATTCGCCAACCCCGTCAGCGCATCGTGGGTCGCTTGGTAGAGGATCTTCTCCTCGCTTTTCTTGCGTTCGGTAATGTCCAGCCCTGCCCCAATGCACCCGACGATTTCACCCGATGCCGATCGCAGCGGTTCCAAATGGAGCTCCAGGACGCGAGTGTTCCGCTTGTACTCAAACTGGGAAGACGTGCCCCGCAGCGCTTCGCAGTGCTGAGCGATCGGGGTGGTGTGCCGGTCTTGGCATTTGAGGTATTCCGAGACCGAGCGTCCCAAGAGTTCCCCCGGCGGCGTGCGGCTGCCAAGCAGTCCAGTGCCCCAGCAACCTGTCAGCCGCAGGTCCCGATCCGTTGTCCACAACACCATGGGCATTTGCGCCTCGAGTAACCGCAGGTGCGCTTCCCCAAGGGCCTCGCTGGATTCGGTCGGGACCCTTTTTCCGCTCTCCAATAGTTCCGCAATTTCGCCCCGCTGGTTGCGAATGGGCACTCGGCTTACCGCCACGCGCACCACCGATCCATCTTTGCGGAGACGTGCGGCGGTTTCGCACTGCGGGAACTCACCCCTGATAGCAGAGTGCAGGAGTCCCTCGTATCTGGGTGCTTCCTGGGGTGGCAGCAGCCGTTCTAAGGGTTGGCCCGTTATCTCCGCCTCGGAGTAGCCGTACAGACGTTCAGCGCCCCGGCTCCAGGTTCGGATGGTTCCGTCGAGGGCAAAGCTGAGGAGCCCGTCCTCGGTGAAAGAAAGAATCGCGGCGAGCAAGTGCTCGGCCCGCAAGCTGTCTTGCATCAATGGCCTAGCGGACTTTCAGAACGGGGAAGGCGTTCGCGTTGAGCAACCGTGGTTTCCCGCGGGCAAGAGGGTCGAGCCGGAGCGGGCAAGTCAGCGACGGGACGTTTCTCGTCCCATATCCTAGTCTAGCAATCGCCGACCGGGAACAAAGGCACAAATGACCAGGCCGTGACCAGGTCAATATCCCCCGTCTTAGGTGCCCTCGAGGCTCGAAATTTCACTTGCAGGTATTTGCATTTGATATGGGGCTTGATTAGTCTTCGCTCGCTTTTTGCCACCAACGGAAAGAAAGATGCGCTCCGCGTAACTCCACGCTCACGCGCTCAGCCACCGCCCGATCGGCCGCCACGATTCGGTGTGGTCGCAAATCACCCGCAGCGAAGCGGTGATGGGGATGGCCAGCAAGAGTCCCATGCCCCCCCACACCCATCCCCAGAAGAGCAGTGCCACGGTAATCGCGACGGCATTGAGCCGCACGCGGCGTCCCACCAATTGCGGCGCGATGAAATTCGCCGCCACGACGTGAATGGCGGTCAGCACCCCGGCGATCAATACGAAGGAGCTAATCGTCTTGATCTTCGCCAACGCGATGATAAACGCCGGCACCCAGGCCATCACCGCCCCGATATACGGCACCATGTTCAACAGTCCCGAAGCGATGCCCGTAAGAATGGGATAGTCGATGTCCATCATCCAGAAAAACAAGCTGCTCGCCGCAATCACCATCAGCGTAACGATGGTCATTCCAGCCAGATAGTCGCGCAGTACTTCGCGCAGGTCTTCCAGTGTTTCCTTCACTTGGGTCCGCCGCGCCACCGGGAACAACTGGAGCGTCCCGTGCCACACTTCACGCTTTCCCGCCATCATGAAGAAAACGAGAAACGGCACGAAGGTGATTTCCAGAAAAATCGCGTACAGCGAACCCGCGCCCCGCAGAATCAGCGTGCGCACCAGGCCCGGCTCCAGCTGCCGTATTTCCTGCGGCTGGCCGGCGCCCGCACCTGCTTCGGTCGTAACCCGCCCTTCGATGCCGTTGATCTTTCCTTCCACGGTGTCCGCCGCGCTCCTCAACACGCTCCCGTACTTCGGCCAATTCTCCGCAAAATTTGCGATTCGCGTCCCCAGGCCGTAACCCACCGCCGCCAACACCAGGATCAAAATCAGCACCATCACCATCGCGCCCACCGTACGAGGCACGCCGACTCTTTCGAGAATCTCAACCGCCGGATCCAAGAAATACGCGAGCAGGATCGACAGCAACAGGGTAATCACCACGCCTTGCGCGTAGTAGCAAAAGAGCAAGATGATCGCCGCCGCGAGGACGCGCAGGCTGAAGTTAGATCCGCTGATCCGAACGATCGCCGGTGGTGTTTCCGTTACCGACACAATGATCTCCGCGCCAAACACGGTAACACACCGGAGCAAACATCATGCCAACTTGCATAACCGCGTTTCGTTAGAGGTAATTCATTCGTATTGACTGGACGGAACACCTGCAAGCCGCGCGCAATCAACGCCATTTGGCCTCGTGCTAGACTGCTCGCAGTTGTCTACCCAGCGCTAGATCCCAGTTTTTTCGGGGTCGCGAGTCAATTCAATAAGGATCGCTTCGCGGCTGAAGTGGGACTCGGCCGCTCTCAGCCATGCCTAAAGAGCTCTTCGGTACCGACGGAATTCGCGGCGAACCCGGCAAACCGCCGCTCGATGATGCCACTCTTTATGCCGTCGGCCGTTCGCTGGGCGCGTATCTCAGCCGCCAGCATCCCGCGGCACGCGTCCTCCTCGGCATGGACACGCGTGAATCCGGCCGGCATATCGCCGCTCTCCTGGGCGCTGGTCTGCAGGCTGCCGGGGCCTCCTTTGCCTTTGCGGGAGTAATTACCACTCCAGGCGTTGCATGCCTGGTTCGCCAAAAAGGATTTCAGGCCGGTGTCGTCATCTCCGCATCTCACAATCCGTTTCACGATAATGGGGTGAAACTCTTCTCCAGTGCCGGAATGAAATTTCCCGATTCGGTCGAGGAGATTCTGGAAGAAGACATCTTCAAACATCGAGGCGATCCTCCGCCGAAGAATCCACCCTTCCTCGCCTTCGATGACGCCCTGGACGCCGAGTATCTGGTTTTCCTTCGCAGCCGCGTGATTCCCGGCGCCAAGTTGTCCGGCTTTCGCATGGTCCTCGATTGCGCCAATGGCGCCGCCTACAAGCTTGGCCCGGAGCTGTTCCGGTCGCTGGGCGCGGATGTCGTCGCCATGGGCGCCTCGCCCGACGGGCGCAACATCAACGCGGGTTGCGGCTCGCTGCATCTGGAAGGCCTGCAACGCCGGGTCCTCGAGGAGCGCGCCGCGCTTGGTGTGGCCTTCGATGGCGATGCCGACCGCGCCCTGTTCGTTTGCGAATCCGGGAAAATCATCAACGGCGACGGTGTCCTTCTTGCCGCTGCTCGTTTTCTAAAGTCGCAGGGAAAACTCAAAGGGGCTCGCGTCGTCGCTACATCGATGTCCAATCTGGGCCTCGAGCGGGTCCTCGCTCGCGACGGCATGGAGCTCGCTCGCACCGCCGTCGGTGACCGCTACGTCCTCGAAGAAATGCTACGCAGCGGCAACGTGCTCGGCGGCGAGCAGTCCGGCCACGTCATTTTTCTCGATGATTCTCCCGCCGGCGACGGCCTCCTGACGGCCGTCAAAATCGCCTCGCTCGTGTCCATGCACGGCCGCCTGGAATCGCTGGTCGACGGCCTGAAGGATTATCCGCAGACCATTGTGAACGTCAAAGTTCGCTCTAAGCCTCCGCTCGAGTCCCTGCCCGAAGTGTCCCGTGCCCTCGCCGAAGCCCAATCTGTCCTAGGCGATAACGGCCGCGTAGTCCTTCGCTATTCCGGCACCGAACCTCTGGCCCGCGTCATGGTCGAAGCCGAACACGACGCCGACGTCCTGCGCTTCAGCCAATCCCTAGCCAACGCCCTCCGCTCGGCGATCGGCGTCTGAGCCTGTGCTGCGAGGCTAGCTTCGTCGTCTGGATCCCTGTCGCTGAAATCTCCGATGGATCTGGTTCGCGCGCCGTCTGGTTGCTGCGTCGCGGTGGCTTAGCACAGATGCTCTCGCTCGGCGGGCGCCAGCAGTAAAACGTTAACGTTAACGCACGATTGGAATCGTCTTGCAGTTACCTTCTCATCTCCCAAAGAATGGATGAAACCTGGATTGCTCTGTGGGATTTGGTAGACTTTTGCATCTGTAACATCGGTTCGCCTTCTCTGTTGCAAACCTAACTCCAATCCTTTCATACATGTACTCCGATTTGAAAAACGGATGCATCGCTGGCATCCCGGTTGCACAGTCCAAGCACAACAAAACAAGATTGGCTTCCCGGGGTGGCCGGAACCCAACCTCGACTGGGATTCCGGTTTTGGGGGGTCAGTTCTAGAAAAAGGGGGCTTGCACCAGCCCCCTTTTTCATTTCCTCAGTGGTTAGAGTAACTTCCCGCGGGTGAGTCTGATTCTTTGCTTACAAGGCGCAGGACCTCGGTCCTGCGCCGGTATTTTCCCCCCGCCTCCGGCCACCAGGTTTCGACCTGTGCACGCATACTAGCCCTCAAAATGACGCGATGGTCTACAAGCGGGTGAATCCAAGCCCTCTTGCCTTCAATATTTGGTCTGGAAAAGGTGAGCGGCCGGTGGGGGGACCGGCCGCTCGGGCGTGGGGAATGGAGGGTACCGTGGTCTGAAGTCAGCTCGCTTCTTCTTTATCCCGCGTTAAGCGAGGATCAGGACGTTCCGCTGCGCTCGCGAGCAGCAGAACGACGCACAGGAGCAAACACCCGATAACCATCCGAATGGCTCCAAGAGTCGAACTTACTTCCGATCACTTTGGTCATTTTGGGGTCGCACTGTTTGCGCGTCGATAGGCCGGCGGGTTCATTTCTTGCAGTACTTTCAGGTGTCCACCAACTAGTCTCTCCGGTACCAATGTACTGTCGATTTTATCTTCCGGCGAGGTCGCGATTCTAGCGAGACCCGTTTTTTCGGAGGCGGTACTCCCGTGGAGAGCAGCCGAAGCTGCGCCGAAAGAGTCCACTGAAGGAAGTAATGCTCTCGAAGCCAACTTCCAAGCAGATTTCGGTCACGCTCAGCTCGCCACGTTCCAGAAGCCGCTGCGCGTTTGCCAGCCGCTTTCGCTGCAGATACTGATTTGGAGTTTCGTGAAAAACCTCGCGAAACAGCCGGTGAAAGTGGTACTGGGAAAGACAAGCCTCGCTGGCCACCTCGACCAGACGCACCTGGGCTCCAAAGAAGGAGTCCATATAATCTTTTCCCCGCAGCAGCCGCCGATAGAGTTCCAAACGCGTCGAAGGTTTTTTCGCTGGAATTTTCGCTGCCCGCTTGTCCACTTCTCCGTGAACCCGGTACAGGGCCGTGGCGGCCTCGAGGAATTTATCTTCGAGCCAAGCCTGGGTTGCGGAACCCCGGGCGACTCGCGCATGCATTTTCCGCAAGACAGGACTCACGATCGAATCGTGAACGTGCAAAGTCTCAAAGAATTCGGCTGAGGCTGCTGAGTTCGCGTTCGCGGGCACCGAACCGAGAGTGAGATTGTCCAGCAGGGATGCAGAATTCGTGCTCTCCACCCGGCATACGTCTTCGACGATCCCCGCACCGAAAGAACAAACAAAACGTTTCCACCGTCTCGCGAGAATCGATGGTCAGCGAGTACGACTGGCCCGAGTTCAGAATCAAGTAGTTGCTGACGTCCACCAGACGCTCGGCTTCATTCGTGCCCCACATCGCCGACCCGCGCACAACGGACTTGATGGAGAGGGGTCCTGGAAAATCCGCGATGTGGTGCTGCTTTGCCTTGCCCCGTAGAATCGCGTTCCTAACGCCAAGCAGCGACGCCGGTGGGTTAATGACCACGCCCGGTTCTGGTTTACCCTGATGAGAATTCATTACGGAACTCGAGTCAGCCGAAGTGCTGCAAACCAACGCCGAAGTCTAGCACGGTCTTTGCAGTCCAAGGCGTTGACGGCGCTGTCAACAATCAAACCTGATGGCCTCGAATCAGTACCAAATTTCCGTAAAGGTTTGCAGGCTCCCGCCCGATAACTCCTTTGGCCGTCCGGGCGGCCACCTCTATGGGCGGCGTGCGCCGAAGCGGTCGAATTGCGAAGGAAATCCGTATCCTGCTGCTAGGCACCGATACCTCGGGACGCGTGTTCTCCGAGGAAACCCGAACGGTAGTGCTGAGCCGTCACGGAGCGGGCATCCTTTCCACGCACAAGCTGGCTCCGGACGAGTCCCTGACGCTTCGCGTGCTCGGTGCTAGCGCCAGTACCGAAGCGGCGGTGCGGCTGGTCGGCCCAATGGGCGAAGACGGCCGCGGCTACACCTACGGCGTGGCGTTTGCCGACCCAGAACTCGACTTCTGGCAGATCGATTTTCCCCCTCCTTCGCAATGGGTGGGCAACAGCGACTGCGCGTTGGAGTGCATCCTCTGCCACACCAGCGAAGTGGTGCATCAAAGCGAGATTGAAGCGGACGTCTATGCTCTCGCGCGGGGCATTCTGAGGTTCTGCGAAAAGTGCGGGAACTCGACGACGTGGTGCGAGGCTGTCCCCAAGACTGTTACTGATGCCCCTGCTGATGGCGCCGCCAAGCCTACCGAGCCTGTGTCGCGTTCGCCTGCAACCGGGCCTGCAGCCGGGAAAGATGGTGCCGATACAATAAAGCCGAGTGTGCCAGCGACCGGCTCGCGATTGGAGATTCCTCCAAGTCCAGACCTGGGCTACGCCGACAAGGCGGTTCCCGTCGCCAGGGTCGAAAAGACGGCGCCAGTCGAAGTTGCTCTCGCTGCTGAAGCGGCGCCGCCGCGAGCGGTGGTGTCCGAAACGCTTCGACCAGCCGTGACACCTTTCCTCAGGGCCGGGAACCGGCGGCGCGACGTTCGCACGCGAGTGAGCTTCATGGCGTGTATCCGCCAGGGCGACGCTGCCGAAGAAATCGTGGAATGCGACAACGTCTCGAGGGGTGGAATGTCGTTCCGGAGCCGCAAGTCCTACGCGTTGGACTCGGTGATCGAAGTCGCGGCTCCCTACGCGCCGGGGTGGCACGCCATCTTCGTAACGGCCTCCATCCGGCGTGTAGAAACACTCCCGGACGGCGCCCTGTTCCGCTATGGCGTCGGCTACAAGCCGCGTCGGAAGTCTGACCAACATTAGGGTTGACGGTGGGGGGCCCAAGTCTTCCACGAAAATCCGTGAGGAATGGGAACAAGTTCGGTATACTCCCGCCGCGTAGTCCCCCCAAGGTAGCAATTTCCTTTCAAGGAGAGTGTAATGACGAAACCAAATGTAGTGTTCACGTGGCTGCTCGGCGCAGTTCTGCTTTGCGGAAGTGTGGTCCTGGCCCAGAAGCCGGCGCAGAACGTGAGTCCAAAGAGGCATCCGAATCTTGCCGCGGCACAGCGTCTTTCCGAGAACGCCTACCAAAAGATCGTTGCCGCACAGCAGGCAAACGAGTTTGACTTGGCCGGTCACGCCCAAAAAGCGAAGGATTTGCTCGATCAGGTGAACAAGGAATTGAAGCAGGCCGCTGGCGCCTCCAATCGTAACCAATAAGTCTTTCGAGAACGAAAAGACCTCGATTTTGGAGAAGGAGGGATGGGTGTGTCCGACTGGGACTCACTCTTCATAAGGCTAACAGCGAGGAAATTTCCCCCTAACCCTCAGAAACTGCGGCGGGCAGCCACGCGTCCCGTTTGCGGGCCGGAGAGAACTGGCGTTCGGTCGAGCGCCAGTTTCTCCGGGCCGCCTCACACCGGTAGTCTCCTTATGACTTGACTGTCAGTACGGGGCACTGCGCGCCGCAGACTACTCGGTATGCCTTGGTGTGCGGAACGTTCCCCGCGAGGCTTCCACGAGCCTTGGCGCCCATCACGATGAGATCCGCGTTCATTTCCTGGGCGGCTCGGAGAATCTGCTCGACGGGCTCACCAACGGCAACCTCAAAATCGAGCTTGCAGTGCAGTTCTGTTGTGCGCGGGACCAACTCCTGCAATTCGACCTTGTACCTCTGCTTCTCGAGAACCAGTACGTCTCCGCTATAGGCTTCCGGGTGCGGGAACGCGTGCAGAAACATCAGCCTAGACCGGTGTTCCTGGGCTAGCGAGAAGGCGTACTCTGCTTCGCGCTCTGCGCTCCGTCCGAAGTCCGTGGCAAACAGGATATTCTTGAACTCCATCTCATAGAAAGGCTCCTTGTGTGTCGACGGGCCCACGGTCACCACGGGTATCTGCGCCTTGCGAAAGATTTCTTCCGCTCCCGAGCCGATTAGGATCTTCTTCACTGCGCCTGCCCCGTGCGTCCCCATGACGACGAGATCGATTTCGTACTTCTTGATCAATCCTTCGATCACGGGCCAGAGGTTTCCTTCTTGAATCACCACTTGATTGGGCACGGCATTCAACCGTCCGGATTCCACAATTTCGCCCATGCTTTTCTCCGCGGCGATTCGCTGTGCCTTGAGCGACCGTGCCACGATTTCCGGCGCCATCATGGGAAAGCCGTCAAGGGTGATGACATGCGTCAAATAGACTCGCGAGCCGAAGCGCCTGGCGAGAGATGCCGCAAATTCCAACGCTCGGTCTGAGGCCGGCGAAAAATCCGTTGCCAGCAGGATGTTCTTGAAGAACGATTCTTTGATTGTCGCGAGCGGCGTTTGCACGCTTTCCGCGACTTCATTTGCTTTGATCATCACAACCTCCTAAAACATGCGCTCCAACGATCTTCTTGGAGCGCCCATCCGCAGGGCCTTAAAGGGCGCCCGGGTGAAACTTGCCGCTATGTTGCAATGATCCGAGAGAGAAGGCTGTGCCAGCGGTCACGTCGAGGCGTGACTCGGGTCACTGATTTGTGACACCAATCGGTATAAATAATCGATCGAAGGACGGGGACTGCCAAAGGAAATGAGTTGCCGAGGCTGACGGGAAGGGAAGAACGACCGGGCCTGCGACTCTACCCAATAGGCGTAGGAGACAAGCCGAAGGGTTTGACCGCGGCAGAGTCTTTCGTCCTCGTTTCGAGGGCAGCGGCAAGGCCCGAAGTCCGAGTGAGGCGCCTGGAGTTTTCGACGCACCGGCCCTTCAGGCCGGAAAATGCTTCGGTGCCTGCCGCTGCCTACTACTAGGTCTGCTGCTTCTGATGAGGTGGCACACGTTCAGCATGGAGGGATATTATGACTAACCTATATGCCAATGACCGGTTCTTTGAAGAGCTGTTTGGTTTTCGTCGCGATCTCGATGAGATGTTCAAGAAAATCGCGACCAGCGAGCCTTGGGGGCGGGAACTGCCCACTTTCACGAAGACGTTTAACTTTGCTCCCGCAGTGGAGACGTACGTAGACAAAGAAGCGAAGAAGTATGTTTGCCGCGTCTCTCTGCCGGGTGTTGAGCCCAAGGACGTCCATATCCAGGCACAAGGGAATGTGTTGACGATCCGTGGCGAGAGGAAGCTCACGCACAGCGCGAAAGAGATCGAGCTTCTGGAAGGCGAGGTTGTGTACGGTTCGTTCGAGAGGACCTTCACGTTGCCCGAGGGCGTGCTGGCCGAAAAACTGTACGCCGAATATGTGAACGGCGTGTTGGAGATCATGGCTCCCATCGCGGCTGCCGCACTGCCGCGTAAGATTGAAATCAAGACGGTGCCGTTCACCAAGCAAATCGCGGCGTAAATTGCGGTGAGGCGTTAAGAACGGCCCGGAGCTGACGTGGCTCCGGGCCGTTTTCTTTTGGGCGAAGATGGACGCCATTCTTTGGCCGCGAAGTACTTCGGGTGTCACGCGAGAGAATCGATCCCCCAACCCCCCGACCTTCTAGTTCGCAATTAGAAGGTCAGACGGAGGCCGAGTTGGGCGGCAAAGGGGATGCCCACCGTTGTACCAGGGCCAAAAAAATCGCCGAGCGCGCCTGCGGGGACGAGGAGTTGCTCGCCGGACGTGACGGGCTGCGTAGTGATGCAGGCGGGATTGAGGCACAGGGCAGTCACGTTGGTGAGGTTGTTGACCGGAGTAGGCAGAGCGCCGATGTTGGTGACGTAGTTGGCTCCAGGGTTGTTGCGATTGAAGAGGTTGAAGAACTCGATGAACGGGGTGAGGGAACACCGCTCGTGGAACGCGAAGGGGCGGCTTACGCGCAGGTCGGTTTGCAGATAGGGCGTGCCGCGGAACTCATCGAGGGTGGTTTCGACTCCATCGACAACCGCGCGCGTACCGACCGGAGTGGTAAGCGTGATCGGGCGGCCGCTTTCGGCCTGGGACAAAAGGGTGAGAACGAAGCCGGCCGGAGCGTGAATAGTTCCCGCGAGGACGGCGCGGTGGCGGACGTCTTCTCCAGACGGGCCATAGTCGCCGGGGGCGAAGGCATTGAAAGGATTGCAGACACCGTTGAC
Source organism: uncultured Acidobacteriota bacterium (assembly GCA_963735525.1). Lineage (GTDB taxonomy): Bacteria > Acidobacteriota > Terriglobia > Acidiferrales > UBA7541 > Acidiferrum. Next base: position 366,216 of record CAVTLQ010000015.1, read on the forward strand.
GTAGTCGAAGAGTTCTCCCAGCAGACAGCCCCAGGTCTTAGCGCTGGAAAGCGTGTAATTTGCGACGAGATTGAGACGGCGCGCGACGTTTCCCTGGAGATGAAGCGCCAACGCCTTGTAGCTGGAGCGATTGTCGCTCCGAAACACGGAGACGTCGGGGAAATCGTAGCGGCGGTAGCCGTGCATTCCGGTCTCCAGAGTGTAGTCGGCGCTCAATGTCCAGTTGGCATTGAAAGCGTGCTGTACGCCCCCTGTAGCATGAATCGCATACGGCGTGGTGTAGTGCGGATCGATGATGGAAGGCGGCGCGATGCCGCCGGCGGACGCGATGTTCGTATTGTTGACGGCTTGAAACGCGGTAATCCAGCCATTTTGAGCGAGATCGTTGTAGTACATGCCGAAGCCCCCACGCAGAACGGTGTTGCCGGAGCTGCCTAGCGCGTAAACAGCGCCGAGGCGCGGTGCGAAGGCTTTGCGGTAGTCATGCGGGGCGGTGCTAATGAAGGGAGATTGCGCCGGATCGAGCGCGAGCAAATAAGGATTTTGGGACTGGCTGCGGCCTGAGGCGTTGAAGAGACCAAACGTGGTGTCGTAGCGCAAGCCGTAGTTGAGCGTCAGGCGCGGGATGATGCGCCAGGAATCCTCGGCGTAGACGCCGAGGCGCTGTACGTTTTGCGAAAAGCTGCCGTCGCCGGCGGGAGTGGAGGTGCTTCCGGCGGCGATATCGGCGGTGAACTGCGACGGATTGGCGAGATAAAAGGTTGGATCTTCGGGGAATGAGACGAGAGTCTCCGCGGTGGCGGCAAGGGCGCCGCTGAGCACGGGTTCGTGAATGAAGTTGACGCCGAAACGCGGTGCGTGGCTGCCGGAGGCGTGGCTGACATCGTAGCGGAACTGATATTTTTCCTGGTTGCGCAAAACGGGAAACGCGGTGATGGCGGTGATGAATTGATTGTCGCCGAAGGTTTCCAAGCCCGAGATGCTGCTGGATGTGGCGCTGAAGGGAAACGCCAGCGCGAAGCCGAGGTTGGCGTTGCGCGACTCCGTGAGATGCAGGCCGCTGGCATCGAAGACGAACGAGCCTAACCAGGTAGGGCTGAAGGTGGTCTGCTGGTTGACCACCAAATTCATGTAGTTGTTGTGGGATGTCGCGCCGGTTGAGGGCAGCGTGGCTTGCTGAACGAGGGCGTTGCGCGTGGTGTAGTTGTCGATGGCGGCGCGGAGGAACCATTGCGAGCTCGAGGACTGCGCCCAGTCGAAACGCGCCATGCCCAGATAGTCGCGAAAGGGAACGGGAACGCTGGTGGGAACAGGGATCGAAGTGACCGTTGTGCCGTGTACGTTGACCAAGCCTTGCGCGGCGAGCTGCGCGAGGGCGTTGAATTGTGTTTGACTCTCGGGGCTGTAGGCGATGCTGGCATTTTCGTGGACGTATTCGAAGGAGGAGAAGAACCAGACTTTGTCCTTGACGATCGGCCCGCCTAAGGTGGCGACGTAATTTTGGCGGGAAAAAGGTTGTTTGGGATTGGGCGCGGGATTGTCGATCGGGAAACGGGCGTTCAAAGCGGCAGCGCGTTCGTAGAAGGCTCCGTCGCCGTGCCATTGGTTTGTGCCGTGCCTCGTAGTGATGACCACAGAGCCGGCAGTGGTTCGGCCGGTGTCGGCGTCTTCCTGAGCGGTGCGTATGGCAAATTCCTCGATGGATTCGGGTGAAAAATTCTGCAGGAAGCCGCCGATGTAGTCGTCGGAATTGTCGCCGCCATCGACGGAGAGTTCGTTGTTGAGGCCGGAGCTGCCGCCGGTAGACACGGCGGTGATGCGGGCTTTCGTGGGATCGGAAGGCTCGACAGGCTCGGTGCCGGGGGCGAGGTAGGCGATATTGGCGAAGCTGCGGGCGGCAAGAGGAATGGTTTCGAGATCCTGAGTGCTCACGACGGCCTGGTGCACGGCGCTGGCGGTGTCGATCGGCTGGGTGGTGATGGAGGAAGCTTGCGCTGCTACGGTTACCGTCTGCTTGATGACGGGCGGCTTCAGCGTGACGCTCATTTCCCGCACGGAACCGATCATTACTTTCACGTCGGAGTAGGCTTCGGCAAAACCGTTGGCGGTGACGGCAACGGTATAGACGCCGGGGAGCAGCGCGTCGATGCGAAATTCGCCGCGGTCGTCGGCGGTGGCTTCGCGCTGGAGAGAGGAATCGACGGCGTGGACCCCGATTTTCGCAGAAGGGATGCGGCCGCCGCTCGCGTCTTGAACTACGCCGCGAAGCGTGCCGCGGGGGTCCTGAGCGCGCAGCGTGATCGGCAGGAGAAGCCCGCAAAGCAACAAGACCGCAGCTGCAACTCTGGAAGAGCGCGCGTTTGTGACGGTCGAGAGCATCGATCTGCGGTCCTCCCGTGCGTCAGCGCAAGTGCGAATCGAACCAGGCAAGCGTGCGTTCCATGCGATCACGCAGGTGAGCAGGTTTGACGAAGTGGTGCCCTTCGTGTTCGTAAACAACGAGGGTGGTTTCGACGCCGAGCGTTTTCAGGGCGTGCCAAAATTCGTAGGATTGCGGCGTGGGGCATTCGCCGTCGCTGTCGCCGACCAAAATGAGCGTCGGCGTTTTGACTTTCTCGATGAAGGTGATTGGGGAGCTCTTGGCGTAGACCTCGGGATCTTCGTAGACGGACTTGCCAAAGAACGGGATCATCCACTGATCGATTTTGTTTTCGCCGTAGTAGCTCTGATAGTTGGCGATGCCTGCGCCTGCCATCGCGGCCTTGAATCGATTGGTCTGCGTGACTCCCCACATGGTCATGTAGCCGCCATAGCTCCAGCCGGTAAGACCCAAGCGATCGGGATCGATGGGCGCAACTTTCAGGCTTTCGTCGACGCCGGCCAGGATGTCTTGGAAATCGCCATAGCCGAAATCTCGTACGTTGGCGCGGGTGAAGGCCTCGCCCTGGCCGAAGCTGCCACGAGGATTCGGCATCAGAACGAAATAGCCGGCGCCGGGAAGCGCCATCGTGAAGCTCCACGGAGAGGGCCAGCCGGACTGGACGGCGGCGCCGGGGCCGCCATGCACATCGACGACCATGGGATATTTTTTCGAGGCATCGAAATCGCGCGGATAGATGAGCCAGCCCTGCACGTCGTAACCGCCATTTTTCCAGTGAATGCTCTTAGCTTGCCCCCACGCGGGTTGCAACCCATTGTTGCGCTCGGTGACTTGTTTCCATCCGCCGATTGGGCCGGCCCAGATTTCCGGCGGCGCGCTGAACGAGCTGCGAATGATGGCGGAAGATTTTGCATCAGCGGAAATGGAAATGTTCGGCCCCCAGAGGCCGGCGGATACGCTCTCGCTGCCGCGCCAAAGCGGCTGAACATTCGAATTCGTGGGATCGAGTGACGCAAGCGCCGAGTCACCTTCGACAAATTCCGCAAAAAGGATCTTGGCGTCGCTGGTCCAAGCGAGCCAGCTCGTCGAACCCTTCCTGCCGGCGGTGAGATCCTCAGCGGCGCCACCGCTGGCGGAGATGGAGTAGATATCTCCGCCGACAGAGTCTTCGTCGCTCATGATCCCTTTGACGAAGGCGATTTTCTGTCCGTCGGGTGACCACGCAGGGCGGGCGATTTGCAGCGAGGGCTTGTAGATAGACTTCATCAGACCGGTGGCGGCATCGAGCGTATAAAGTTCGGCCACGTACCAGTTGTTGTCGCCGTTGCCCAGAGCGGCGGTGACAGCGAAGCGCCTGCCGTCGGGCGACCAGTCGTATTCGTAGATGTAGGTGTCGGCGGGAGAAATTTGCCGGAGTTTGCCGGTGGCAGCGTCAATAAGCGCGAGGCGTTGCTCGAAGAACGCGTCCTTGATTTCGCCGGTTTCGGGTGTCTCCGCGACGAGAGGGCCGGCGGCACGTGTGGCGTTTTGCGTGAAGAGCACGGCGAGGGTTTTTCCGTCCGGCGACCAGCTCGGAGCGTCAAGGAAACCCTTTACATCGGTGAGTTTGCTGGAGGCGCCGCCGCCAGCATTCACAACGTAGAGCTGAAGCTGATCTTTCTTAAGCGCGTCGGAGAGGAAGGCGAGGCGCTTGCTGTCAGGAGCCCAGGCAACGCCGGCCTCTGCGTGCGCGGAGCCCGGGGCGCCCGCGGTCACACGTTGCGGCGGAGCGTTGCTTTTGAGGTTCTTCACATAGATCGCCGTGTTGCCGGATTCCGCTCCATCCTTACCGCTGAGAGTTTCCACCCAGGCGACTCTGTTTCCGTCCGGCGAGATGGCGGTTTGCCCGAAATCGCGTACAGCGTTGAGAGTTTTCGTGATGTCCTCGAGGGCAGTTGCGGGCTTGGGCTTTTCCGCGGCCTTCAAGCGTTTCTCGACGTCGTTCTTTGTTCCTGTGGTATCGCGCTTGGGGAGTTGTTCTTGTGCCGAAACGCGGATGCCGCCAAGAAAGAGCAGCAACGCTGCCAACAGTGCGGAAATATTGCGAAAGCGCTGGAACATTGCATGTCCTCTCGAGTGCGGATTCTGCGCGTGTAACAGTAATGCGATCACCCCATGATCGCAAGTTGTTCTCGCATTTCAACGTGTGGTTGTGGCGAGGGGTGGAGGCGCGTAGAATCCGCGCAGACTGAGGTGCCGGAGGGGCGCATGATCGATCGGCGAGGTTTTCTTTCATCGTTTGCGGGCGGCGCCGCGGCGGTGGGGGCGCTGGGCATGCCAGCGGCCTGGCTGGGCTTGCTCGACCGAGCGCCGGCTCAGTTGCCGGACCGCGCGCTCTACGACTCCGATGAGGAAGCGTATTGGAGCGAGTTGCGAAAGCAGTTCCTGATTCCGGCGGACGAAGTGTATCTGAACAACGGCACGGTGGGTTCGTCACCCGCGCCCGTGCTCCGCGCGATCTTCGACGCCTACAACGATTCCGAGAGAATGGCGCAGAGCGATCCCGAAGACTATCCGATCTGGGGCTACGCCGCGTGGAATGAGTTTCGCGATCCGCTGGCCGCGTTCGTAGGGTGCACACGCGATGAAATTGCATTGCTGCGTAACGCGACCGAGGCAAACAGCTACATCGCGAATGGTATCGATCTGAAGATGGGTGACGAGGTGTTGATCACCGATCAGGAGCACCCTGGCGGAGAACATCCCTGGAATCTGCGGGCAAAACGGTACGGCGTCGTATTGAAAAAAGTCACGTTGCCCAAGCCGGTGACTAGCGCCGCCGACGTTCTCAATCGGTTCAACGACGCCATCACACCACGAACGCGAGTGATCTTCTTCAGTCACATCACGACGGTGACCGGTGTCGTGCTGCCGGCCCGAGAAATTTCGTCGTTGGCGCGGTCGAAAGGAATTATTTCCGCGGTCGACGGCGCGCACGTTCCGGGAATGATGAAGCTGAATCTGCATGAGCTGGGCTGCGACATGTATTCCTCCAGCCCGCACAAATGGCTGCAGGCGCCGAAGGGCTCGGGGTTTCTTTACGTGCGAAATGAAGTGATCGATCGCGTGTGGAACACCATCGCGACGGAAGGGTGGGACGATCCGAAGCTGCGAGCGGAGAGGTTTCAGCGCATCGGCAGCTCGAATGTTCCAGCCTTGCATGGCTTGCGCGCCGCGGTGGAGCTGGCGAATCAAATCGGCATGGATCGCATCGAGCGCCGGCACCGGCAAACGGCGGATTACCTTTTGCAGGAGATGCTGAAACGCGGAGCAGAGTCATGGACCTCGCCTGACCCGGCGCTGCGGTGCGCCCTCGTAACGGTGAACGTCCCGCCCATTGTGAGAATGGACCTCGAGAAGTGGATGTGGATAACGAAGAAAATCCGGATTCGCGGCGGCGAGCCATCGAAGCTGCGGCTTTCGACGCCATACTACTTGCTCCGCCGGGATGTGGATCGATTCTTAGGAGCCCTCGACGAATATCGCAAAGCGCACGCGGCGTGATTGTCGACTCAGATCACCAGCCCACGTCACCCGTTCCGCGGATAATGTTGAAAGCCGCGCCGGCTTGGTTGTTGAGCCCGCCGGACGTGGGATTGGTTACGACGATTCCGCTCATGTTCACGGTGCCGTCGGCGTTCGGGTCCACCTGGACGCCCCAGGTACCGGCGTTGTTGATGGTGATGTTACTCAGCGAAATATTGCCCTCTGCGTACGGCCCATCGAATTCGATTCCCGAGAACGTGGAATTCTCGACATCCACGTTTTCAATCAGAACATTGCCCACTGCGAACGGTCCATCCCTGGCCTCGATCTTGATCGCTCCGTTCGTTTCCCCGAAAGGCCCCCCGGCGCGGGTGAGTGTGGTCCGCAAAAGTTGGGTCGTGCCCGTAAACGGAGTCGACGAGAACGCTTGCGCCACCAAAATGCCAGGCTCGATGATCGTGTCGTAGCAGAGGTTGTCCTCAAAGGTGTTATCGGCGCCTCCGAACGCCGCGAAGCACTGCGCGTTCCAGGGCAGTTGCACGGTGTTGAATTGGAACGTGTTGTTGGTAACCGGGCCGTTGCCGCAAGCGGACGTCGAGGAAATCGCGAGTGTGTTATCGCCCGTGTAGCGAAGCTCGGTGTTCTTCACACTGTTATTCGTGGCGCCGCAGTTGAAGGTCACTCCGTCCGCAAACGTATCGCGGATGCGCGAATTCTCGACCAGCAGGCCATTGGTATTCTGACCGACCCAGTATCCGTTGTTGGAATGTTCCACCCAAACGCTGTCAATCACAGAACCGGGTCCGGAGGTCCCGTCGAATCCGCCGATTTTGTTGGTATCCGACCTGAAGGTAGCGCCACCGAACAGCGCAAAATCGTGGAATGAGCAGGCTCCTCCTCCACAGAGGAATCCGGCGCCGACCCCCGTGATCATCGAGTACCACATACCCGCGCCCTGAACCGTAACGTTATTTATATTGAGCCGGCCGCCCAGAGCCATGAAAGTCCCTTGCGGGATGTAGAGGACCTGACCACTGCTTTCCGCCTGGTCGATGCAGTTTTGGATGTCGGCGGAAGAATCGTTCACGCCGGTCGGGTCCGCTCCGCAATCCGCGAGCGAGAGCGATCCGGCCGGCTGCGGGATGGGCGGGCCGACCTGTTCGAGGTCGATGAGGTCGATAACATAGAAGGTCGCCGTATCATCCGCGTCCCTCTCGATCGTGATCGTCGCACCGCTGGGGATTTGATTCAGGAGCGTGTGCGCTTCGTCGTAGAAGTGATGGGCGGTGGCGGCGTTGGGGACCTTCGGATTCTCGTATGCCAAGCGGTCATAGGACCACGAGTACCTCGAGGTCACCGCAAGCTTCTGTTGGAACACGCCGTTCACGTAGATGCTCAGCGTCGCGTTGATGCCCGTGCCGTCCGCGCTGTCCGGGATGGAATAGCGGACGACGAGGGAGTTTGCAGGCTGCGTGGCGGTGAATGTCACATACTGGCCGGTTGCCGTGAGCGTTACGCCTTCGCGCCCCGAAGCTTCGGAGGCCATCTCGCCTATACTCGTACTCGGGCCGATGAGGGTTCCCGAATAGGAGGCGTCTTCGGCTTCATATTCGACGTAGGACAGCGTTGCGCCACGGGTGGCGGGCGGTGGCGGCGGAGGAGGAGGAGGCGGCGTACTTGGCGCATTATTGACGTTGACGGAGACACCTGCGCTGGTGGCGGTTTGCCCGCCCGCAGCGCTTGCCACGGCTGTGAGCGTGTGGCTGCCGTTGGAAATTGTGGTGGTGTTCAGCGAGAAGCTGAACGGTGCACTGGTTACTGCGGGCCCAGCACTGCCGCCATCGACGTTGAACTGCACGCTGGTGGTATTGCTCGACGCGCTGACCGTGACGCTAATGGTGCCGGACACGGTCGCACCCGAGGCCGGCGAGGTGATGGAGACGCTTGGCGGCGCGGGTGGGACCGGATTCGCATTATTGACCTTGATGGAAATCGCCGCACTGGTGGCCGTCTGCCCGCCCGCAGCGCTTGCCACGGCTGTGAGCGTGTGGCTGCCATTGGAAATTGTGGTGGTGTTCAGCGAGAAGCTGAAGGGCGTACCGGTTACTGCGGGCCCAGCGTTGGCGCCATCGACGTCAAACTGCACGCTGGTGGTATTGCTCGACGCGCTGGCCGTGACGCTAATGGTGCCGGACACGGTCGCACCCGAGACTGGCGCGGTGATCGAAACGCTTAGCGCCGCGGGCGGAACCGAATTCGCGCTGCTGACGGCGCTCGTAACGCCAGTGCAGCCCGCACAAAGCAGCGCCAACATCAACGGTAAGCACAACCAGCAGACCACGCCCTGCTGAGCGCCGGATCCCCGAGCGAGCTTAGTCGGCAAACTCATCGAATCGGTCCTGGGTTACCCTAAAGGGCCTGTTTTGTCGCCGTAGGCCCTAACAAGGGAATTCCCACATAACTGCAAGCTAATCCTCGCTCGGGGACTTCACTACTGAACACGAGGACAGTCTTGGTACAGGACCCAATCTACCGGTTACTTTAGTTTGGCGGGGCGCATCACTTTTTCCCGCTCTACAGGCTACCCCCGCGGTTTCTTGACCGGGTGCGGGGGCTCGTCTACACTTACTGATTCGGAAACGGCTGCGAAGGTGGCCTGCTTGCATGTGTTTGTGCGCTTGGCGAGCCGCGTTGGGCAAGAAGATCGGCTGAAATGACGGGGTCGCGCCAAGCGTAGTCAGAACAGGCAAGACCGCATCGAATAAGAAAGCCAAAGGCTACGACAGAAAGCCAGGAACAAGGGGGATTGCTTTGCCGAAGAGAACGTATCAGCCGCGCAAACGCCGGCGCGCCAAGACGCACGGCTTCCGCGTGCGCATGAAGACCAAGGGCGGCCGCAAGGTGCTCGCGGCACGCCGCAAGAAGGGACGCCATCGGCTCACGCCCGAGTAATCCGGGGCGCCTGGAGTTTCCTCGCGCGGCGCGCTTGGTGCGGCGGGGAGAATTTGACGCTGTGTACCGCACCGGAAAACGCCGCTCGAGTTCCCACTTCACTGTTTTTTTTCGCGCGAACCAACTGCCGCAGAGCCGCTTCGGCTTCAGCATCAAAAAGGCGCTGGGCGGCGCGGTGGTGCGCAATCGCATCCGCCGGAGGATGCGAGAGATCGTGCGCTGTCATCTCATGGAGATACCTGCAGGATGGGACATCGTCATACACCCGAAGAGCAAAGTGGCACGTGCGCCGTTCGCGGCATTGGCGGCGGACCTGCTGCGACTGCTGTCGAGCCAGTAGAAAACTTGCCCGTACAGGCGCACGTCATAGCGCCCACACACGGATTTGGTGTGCGCGCGGTGTTGTTCGCGCTGCGTTTCTACAAGTCGTATCTTTCGTTGCTGTTTGGCGGAAGCTGCCGTTTCGAGCCGACGTGTTCCCGGTATGCGTACGAGGCCGTCGAACAGTTTGGAGTTGCGCGCGGATCGTGGCTCACACTGAAACGCCTGCTGCGCTGCCAGCCGCTTTCGCGCAAGTTCGGGTATGACCCGGTTCCGGAGGCATGGGAAGCCAATGCACCTTCCGGAGGGTTCGTCGCCAGAGTGAGTCATCCCGGCGCCAATCATGAGGTCCAATCGTGAGCGAACCGGAAAAGAAGGGCAAATTCACTCACGAGATGCGCCTTCTGGGAGCTTCGCTGCTCTCGATGGCGGTAATCCTGCTTTGGGCCCGCTTCTTTGCACAGAAGCCTCCCATCGTGCCTCCGCAGTCAAACAGGCCGGCGCAGGCGTCCACTCCCTCTCCCGGCAACCGGACCCAGGCACCGTCGGCCAGCACGGCGTTGCCGCAAGGCGGCGCGACCGCGATCTCGGCCCCTCCACCCACGAGTGTTGCCCCGAAGAACGACACGCAAGAGCGCACCATCACCGTGGAGAACGACCTCTACAGGGTGGAATTCTCAAACCACGGCGCGGTCGTAAAGAGCTGGCAACTCAAGAAATACCTGGACGACGCCAAGCCGCAACGCGTCCTGGATGTCGTGCACCCAGAGGCGGCACAACAAACGGATGGCTGGCCCTTTGCCCTGGTCCTGGATGACGACCAACTGACATCGGCAGTGAACAACGGGTTGTACCAAGTCTCCTCGCCCGCGAACTCCCTGAACGCACCAGCCGACCTGGAGTTCTCCTGGAGTGACGGCCACGTCGAAGTGACCAAGCACTTTCATTTCGATCACACGTACGTGGTGCGCGTTGAGACCTCCGCGAAGCTGAATGGCGCTCCCGTGACGGCGGCGCTGGCTTGGCTTGGCGGCTTTGGCGACTTGACCGTGGCGAATCCGGCGCCCATCGATACGGTTTCGACCTTCTTCAGCGAAAACAACAAGCTCACGGATATCGCGGCCAAGAAGCTCGAGGGGCCGGAGAAGTGGGTCAACGGGGTTTGGCAAGGCGGCAAAGATTGGACCGGCATCGAAGATCGCTATTTCACGGCGGCGTTTCTCCCGCCGAGCGGTGCTGCGGCAGGCACGCTAGAGACGCGCTATTGGAGGGTTTTCCGGACAGTCCAGGTGGAAGGCAAGGATGCGCAGGAGCCAGTGCCGCAGGTGGCCACCGCGACGTCGGCCCAGCCGATGGCCTTGCGCGTCTACGTGGGGCCGAAAGACTACGACGACCTGAAGAAGATGAACCCGCCGCTGCACGCGCTGGTGAACTTCGGCTGGCTGGAGATCATCGCCGACCCGCTGTTTCACGGCTTGAAGTGGCTGAACAAATACATACCCAACTGGGGCTGGGACATCGTCATCCTCACGCTGGTGGTCAATATGCTGTTTTTCCCGCTGCGCATCTCGAGCTACAAGACGACGATGAAAATGCAGCGTGTGGCACCGGAAATCAAGCAAATCCAGGAAAAGTACAAGAAATATTCGATGCGCGACCCGCGCAAAGCGGAGATGAACAAGGAAGTGATGGCCGTCTACAGCCGGGAGGGTATTAATCCTGTAGGCGGTTGCTTCCAGATGTTTCTGCAGATGCCGATCTGGTTTGGGCTGAACACGACGTTGCGGTACGCCATCGAGCTACGACACGCACCATGGTTCGGGTGGATCAAAGACTTGTCGGGAAAAGACCCCTACTACATCCTGCCGATCACCATGGGCCTGTCGATGTACCTGGTCTCGAAGATGACGCCGATGACCTCGACCGACCCGCAACAGCAAATGATGATGAAGATCATGCCGGTGACCATGGCGGGTATTTTCATGATCTCGCCGATTTCCAGCGGCCTGGCGGTGTATATTCTCACCAGCAGCCTGGTGGGAATCGTGCAGCAGGTGTGGCTGAACCGCGCGCATCCCGTGACTGCTCCGGCCAAACCCGTTAAGGGAAAGAAGTCGTAAGCTCGGTTATTGGCTGCCTGTCTGAAGCTGATCACTGATGACTCGCGGCTTTCTGTGAACGCCCATGACTCAAGAACTCGTGAAGGATGGCCAACTCGATCGTGCGGCTGCGGCTGCGGCGCTGCAAGACTTTCTCGAAAAAACCGTGCGCGCCGCGGGATTTCAATTGAAAGTGACCGTGCGCGCGGTTGCGCCGGATGCAGGCAACGAAGCGGAAGTAATCGCCGATCTCGACGGGAGAGATAAGGAACTGCTGCTGGAGCGCGGCGCCGAGGTTCTGAAGGCGCTCGAGCATCTCGCTTTTCGCGCCCTCAGGCTAGAGCCCGCATATCACGAGAAAGTTCATCTCGACTCCGGCGGTTATCGCTCGCTGCGATTTGAGGAGTTGCGCCTGAGCGCGCGCGTAGCCGCAGAACGCGTGCTCAGCTCGAAGCAGGCGTTTCGGCTGAATCCCATGTCTTCGCGAGAGCGTCGCATCGTACATTTGGCGCTGAAGGATATGCCGGGCATTCGCACCGAAAGTATCGGTGTGGGTGAGGAACGCCAGGTCGTGATCCATCCGGCGGATAGCAAGCCTTCCCGCTAGACCTTCGAGAAACCGCTCACCCTGTCCCCTGGTTCTCGTAAGTAGTGATTCCAAAGAGAGCTAAAGTGCCTTGTACGGCTAGGCGTTGAATTGGCCGTTATGCTTGACCCGCTCAAGCATAAAATCGGGTTGGATCGGCACAATCAAAGGCGCCTGGAAAGACCTAAGTGACTGCAATATTTAAGGTTAACACCCTTCGAGCCTACGGCTTGGCCCAGCCTTGCGACAAGACTTTTCCATTGACGTCGAAGCGGACACGATACGTGAAGGACGCCGGGCGGTCTGGCCTTACGTGCGGAAAACGCAGGTCGGAGACCTCCACGACGGCGTCGCCGCCCTCTTTGTGGAAGCGCGTCACCGGGAATCGCGCAAACCACAGCACGGTTTGTACTTCCGGGAGTTGCTTTGCCGCATCGATGTAAGAATTCGGCGCCGCGTCGGGATAATAGCGATACTCCAGCGGAAGGCTTCCCGGAGGGTCGCTGGCTGGCGGCTGCGCTTGGTCCGCTGCTCCGCCGAAATCAACGCGCGTTTCGTAAACTCCGTGCGGCCCGCGAACCAAGCCGTCCCAGTGCCACAGCGATGGCGGCATCGGCAAAGCGCCGATCGCTTGGACGTCGATCTGCTCGAGCCAGGCGAATTTATGCACGCGAGCGAGCGCAGCCTGGTGAAAAAACAGTGCGAGCGCAACGTAACCGAGCGCCGCCGCGAAACCCGCGAAGTTCCAATACGCACGCTTCACACGCAAACCCCAAAAACAGATTGCCGGTAGAAGAAAAAACGCGGCGAGTATCACGATCGTGGCGAGCGTGGTCCGAACAGAAATCGGCGCACCGACACCTTGCGCGATCGCGTACACCACCACCGCTCCGGCGCTAAACACAACCCAGCTTCCCAGCGCGCGTCTCTGCAATCCATCGCGCTTCTCATTCACCCACGCGAGAATCTGCGGCACCAGCACCATCGCGGTTAGCGTGAAGTCGATGATGAAAATCAAATCCCACGCAGGCCGCGACCATTTCAGCGGCGACCAGATCATCGTGCCGAACGACGTGACCAGATCCAACAAAATGTGACTAAGAATCCCGATCGCGTAGATGCCTGTTAGCGCGGCAAACGATGGCGGATCCCACTTTCGCCACCCCGCCAACCAACGCGTCAGTGCCGCGAGCAGCAGCGCGAAAATCGGCAAACAAATCAGCGAGTGCGTAATGCTGCGGTGCCAGGTGAGAATTAGCATCTCGTTCCTGGAAAACATTTCACGGAACACGTCGGAATCCGGAAAAATTGCGCCGATCATCAGCGACCAGGTGATGACTCGCCCGCGATTCATGGGCCGCAGCGCAAACATCTCATCGCCGCGAAACATCGCTTTGCCGATCAGTGCGCCCGCGATTCCATGAGTAATTGTGTCCATGCTGGGAGTCTACAAGAAGCTCTGCGGCGGCGGAATTCTAGCGCACAAAAATAAGTGGCGAGCGTTTCGCGACAACGCGACCGACGCGATGAGCGGACACGCCGTGTCGGCCGAGCGCCGCCAGCGCCGTATCTGCCGATTCCGGAGCGATGGCCACCAGCAATCCGCCAGACGTTTGCGGATCGAACAGCAGATCCTGATACTCCGCCGAAACCCCAGCATCGAACGCCGCGCAATCCCCGATGAAGGCGCGGTTGTTCTTCAAGCCACCGGACAGATGCCCTTCACGAGCGGCATCGACGGCACCGGGAAAATACTCAAATGCGGCGTGATCGATCTCCAACGAAACGGCAGCGATGCCATGCGTCGGATCGCCCAGCGCCATCTCTCGCGCATGCCCCAGCAGGCTGAACCCCGTTACGTCGGTAACCGCATGGATCGGGCGAGACCCGGGAATTCTCTCTTCGATTTCGCGCAACCCTTCCGCAGCGGCTCGATTTAGCGTCGTCATCGCAGCGGTCGCCGCTGCCAGCGATTCCGGTGTGGCGCGATCTTTCTTCAGAGCGGTCGTAATCACCCCCGTCCCCAGTGGCTTGGTGAACAAAAGCACATCACCAGCCCGCGCCCCTACATTGCGCCAAACCCGCCGGGGATCGATGGTGCCCGTGACGGCGTAACCGAACAGCATGTCTTCGTTGCGAATCGAGTGCCCTCCGATCACGCTGCACCCTGCCTCGTTCATTTTTGCCATACCTCCACAGATGATTTGCTCCAGAATCTGCGGATCGCCTTTTTCCGGAAAGCCCACCACCGATAGCGCCGACACCGGCCGGCCGCCCATGGCGTAGACATCGCTCAAGGCATTCGCCGCCGCGATCTGGCCGAACAGATGAGGGTCATCAACAATCGGCGTGAAGAAATCGACAGTCTGGACCAACGCCAACCCTTCCGCGATCTGATAGATTCCCGCGTCATCGTTGGTGTCGAACCCGACGAGCACGCTAGGATCGGTTTGGCGGGGCAGCTTTCGCAGCACAGCGTCCAACGTCGCAGGATTCAGCTTTGCGGCGCACCCTGCGGCCTTAGCCATTGCCGTCAATTTCACCTGCTGGGTCACAGTCCCACCTCTCCCACGAAACTCTCCTGAGGATGCTCGATTATACGGATGCTTGCCTTCTCGCGCTCGTGACTTCGTGAGGGGACTCAGGGTTGCACCTTGTCCCTGAACGTGCTTTCATCGCCGGATGCCTTGGGACGTGTGGCTGATCTTTCTTGTGCTCGGTGTGGTCGTGCCATGGCGTGGACGAGTCCGGCTGCGCCAACTTCTCGCCAAGCCGTTCGTCGGTGCGTCAGAGCGAGTCTCACTGTACATCTCTACGATTGTGTTCCAGTGGCTCGCGGCCGGAGTCGCAGGATGGCGCGCCTGGGCGCATGGATACCACGCGGCTGAGCTGGGTCTGGCGGTGAACCGGCGTGGGACGATCGCGTTGGTTTCGATTCTAGGCACTGGACTTATCGCGGTGCTCCAATGGCTTAACCTTCGCCGCATGGGCCAACTTGGTGCGAAGACGCCCGAGCTCTTGCAAGCCTTGGCTCAGCGAATCCTGCCGCAATCGACAGCCGAGCTACCTGCTTTCTTCGGGCTAGCCGTCACGGCGGGTGTCTGTGAGGAGTTCATCTATCGAGGCTTCGCGATGACAGCATTTACACGGGCGGGGCTTCCAACCTGGAGTGCGGTCCTGGTTTCGTCGGTGTTGTTCGGGCTGGCGCACCTCTACCAGGGCCGGAGTGGGTTCTTGGGCACCATGATTCTTGGCGCACTATTCGGAGTGGCCCGGATCGGGTATGATAGTCTGGTTCCAGTTGCGCTATGGCATATCGCGGTAGACGTCATTGCCGGAGTAGCGGGCCCACGCTATCTGCGTCAGATATCTGTAAGTACCGTTGAATCTGTAACTTGAAGAATTACGCGAGGTAGCGGCACTATGTCCCCCAGCGCCCCGTCGTCGCTATCGGTCGAGGCAATACGCCGCGCCCTAGGTGAGTTTCAAATCACCGTCAACGAGCTGCAAGTCTCGCAGATTCAACAATATATGAGCGTATTGCAGACCTGGAACGAAAAGGTCAACTTGACGGCGATCCGCGATCCTGTAGAAATCCTCTACCGTCATTTCTGCGAGTCGATGTATGCCGCGGTCACCGTGCCGCTGGAACATGGTCGGCTCGCCGACGTTGGCTCCGGCGGTGGTTTTCCCGGCCTACCCCTCAAGATTCTGCAGCCAGAGCTCGAACTGTTTCTAGTCGAATCGAACGTGAAGAAGGCCACATTTCTCGCGAAAGTCGTTCGTGATCTTGGACTTACTGGCGCACGTGTGCTTGTGAGCCGCTACGAGGAGCTAGGTGAAGAGTTGACCCCTCTCGATACCGTCTGTTCCCGCGCAGTCGGCGAGTTTGTCCCTTTCCTTTCCTGGGCGGGGTCGGAGCGCATTGCCGCTCAGCAAGTCGTACTGTGGATCGGGGGCCGAGACTTGGATGAAGTGCGTCGAGTTTCGGGATGGGACTGGCGGGAGCCCACTCCGTTGCCGCAATCTCTTCGTCGGTTTCTGCTGGTGGGAACTCGAAAGGCGGCCGGTGCATTGTCGGCAGCCTGAAGATTGAGAGATCCCCGCCTACGACGGCGTTCGTTCCACGTGGAACATTCACGCATGCGACCTTCACGCGATCACACGCCACGCGCCGATTGCGTTCCACGTGGAACATTGGCTGCCGACAGGCACTCTCGGTACCCTTTTCCACTCAAGTTTGCAGCGCAAGCATTGTTTCACGTGAAACATCTTGCATATCCGTTTTCCGTTTGCTAAATTTTCGCCCACTGGGGGAGTTTTGGCGCGAATTATTGCGGTTGCCAATCAAAAAGGCGGTGTGGGCAAGACGACTACCGCTGTTAATCTTGCGGCATGCCTTGCTGCCAACGAACAACCCACCCTGCTCGTCGACTGCGACTCCCAAGCAAACTCGACTGCCGCCATCGGCTTCCCGAAAGATCCTTCCCGCCGAACCCTCTATCATGCTCTGATTCTAGGCGAGCCTTTTGATAAGATCGTGCAGAAATCTCAAGTCGAGGGTCTGGACGTCCTCCCCGCCGACAAGAATCTGGCAGGAGCTGCGGTGGAACTGGTTACCGCCGAGAATCGTGAATATAAGCTCCAGGGACTGCTCAAGGAGATTCGCGATCGCTACCGCTTCATCATCCTGGATTGCCCGCCGGCTCTCGACCTGCTAACCCTTAATGCCCTGGTTGCGGCGAACGCCGTGCTCGTGCCGATTCAATGCGAATACCTGGCGCTCGAGGGAGTCTCGGAACTGCTTGATACTCTGATGAGAATCCGGCGCACGCTGAACCCAACCCTTGAGATCGAGGGTATCTTGCTAACCATGTACGACGAGCGGACCACGCTATCGCGCCAAGTTGCGACCGACTTGCGGAGCTTTTTCGGTGCACAGGTATTTCAAAGCGTAATTCCGCGCAACGTTCGCCTTGCAGAAGCTCCAAGCTTTGGTAAACCTATTATTTTCTATGATATCCACAGCAAAGGGGCCGAGGGTTATACGCAACTCGCCCAGGAGGTAATCATCAATGCCGAGAAACGCGCTGGGACGGGGGCTCGGAGCGCTCATTCGGGAGCCTGAACCGCAGGTTCCTCCTTCGCCGGGACCCGCTTCTTCTTTTCCAACAACCACAGGCGGCGCGGCTGCCGCGCCGGCGCGCGAGGGCGCGACCGGCCCGCTTGAAATCGACATCGATTTGATCGAGCCGAGTCCCTTCCAACCCCGCACGCGGTTCCGGGAAGAGGCTCTCGCGGAGCTTACGCGGTCTATTCAAGCTAGCGGAATCATCCAGCCGCTGGTTGTGCGCCCGATTGGGAATCGATTTCAGCTCATCGCAGGGGAAAGGCGCTGGCGAGCCGCGCAGCGCGCTGGATTGACGAAGGTCTCGGCTATCGTTCGACAAGTGCCCGACGAGCTCGCCGTCGAGATGACGCTGGTTGAGAACATCCAGCGCGAGGATCTGAACGCGATCGAAGCAGCTCGCGCCTTTGAGCGGCTTCTTGATGAATTTCAGCTCACACAGGAATCCGTGGCGGAGCGAACCGGCAAAGATCGCGCCACAGTGGCAAACGCGATTCGATTGTTGAAGCTGGAGCCAACTATTCAAGACTGGATCGAAGAAGGAAAACTGACAGC
Organism: uncultured Acidobacteriota bacterium; assembly: GCA_963735525.1. Taxonomy (GTDB): domain Bacteria; phylum Acidobacteriota; class Terriglobia; order Acidiferrales; family UBA7541; genus Acidiferrum. The sequence goes on from CAVTLQ010000015.1 coordinate 383,762, forward strand.
CGGCCACGGCCGGGCGCTTCTGGCCGTTCCGGATTCGCAGCTTCGGATGCGCTATGCCCAACGCGCCGCTCGCGGCGGCCTGACAGTGCGGCAGATTGAACGCCTAGCGTCACGCCGTTCGCGGAGCGCAAGTCCCCAGGCGGAAGTTCATGTCGACGCCAACATTCGCGCTGCCCTCGAGGAGCTTCAGCGGCACTTGGGCACCAAGGTGTTGCTGCGCGAGAAGACGAAGGCGCGTCCCGGTCAGCTTGTGCTCGAATACTACGACGAGGGCCAACTCATGGGCCTGTACGATCGCTTGATGAAGTAGCGCCGCGGAAAGGCCGACGCAGACGCGGTGCCCGTTCGTTCAGTGACCTGATTCGACAACTCAGGTCTCGCCTCGCGTTGACTTGTGCGCCCACACCGCTAAAGTGGTAAGGTCGAGTGGGGGTTGTCATGGCTTGGAAGTGGCCCGGCACATCAAAGAATGGAAGCGGCGAAGAGTGGACTGGATTCATCGATCAGGGCGTGACACTCGAAGGAACGCTGCAGCTTAAAGGTACGTTTCGCATTGATGGAAACGTGAAGGGAAATATCATTTCGGAGCAGACTGTGGTTCTCGGCGAACGCGCCAGGGTCGAGGGACAGATCGAAGGCAATCGCGTGGTGATTGCGGGCCGTTTTGATGGCGTGATTTTCGCGAAAGGCCGCGTCGAAATTGAAGCCAAGGGCGTAGTCACCGGAGAAGTGCACTCGCCGTGCATGGTGATCGATCCGGGCGGAATCTTCGATGGCCGCTGCCACATGCTGGCTTCTTCGGATGCTTCGGCGGGCGTCACGATCCCCATCCGCGCCGCCAGTTCTGCATAGAAATTCTCCGACGGACTCTCGTACATAACTTCGCGACTCTTCAGGGTAATCCTACTTATATATACCTATACAGTAAACATAGACTGCTGAGATCGGTCTCGTCAAGTTTCGGCGTGAAGTTGACACCTCTCACCTGGACGACTATCGTTCGATAAGACGTCGAAGAGGCACTCCGGATGAAAATTTTGGTGGTCGGAGGCGGTGGCCGCGAACACGCCTTGGTTTGGCGCCTCGGCCAGAGCCCCCTGGTGGAGAAGATCTGGTGTGCGCCAGGTAATGGCGGGATCGCCGCAGAAGCGGAGTGTATGGTCGTCGATCCCGGGGACGTGGCCGCTTTGGTGGCTCTGGCGGAACGGATCGGGCCCGACCTGACCGTAGTCGGTCCGGAACTGCCTTTGGTCAACGGCATCGCCGATGCCTTTGAACAGCGCCGGTGGCCGATCGTCGCTCCCTCTCGGCAGGCGTCGCAGCTCGAGGGTAGCAAGATCTTTGCGAAAGAGTTTCTCAGGCGTCACAACATTCCAACCGCCACGATGTACGGGGCATATGACTCGCCGACGAACGCTTATGCGGCGCTGCGCGGCGTGGATTGGCCGCTGGTGATCAAGGCGGACGGCTTGTGCGCGGGCAAGGGTGTGTCTCTGCCGACAAATGCGGAATCTGCCCGCAATTTCGTCGAACGCATTATGGAGAAGGATGAACTCGGTCCGGGCGGCCGGCGGATCTTGCTGGAAGAAGCCCTCGAGGGTGAAGAGCTTTCTTTTATTATAGTTACGGACGGCGACCGCTACGCTTCGCTCGTCCCAACCCGCGACCACAAGCGGGCCTTTGACGGAGACGAAGGGCCAAACACCGGCGGAATGGGCGCATATTCCAGCGACGACCTGCTTCCCGGGGCCTTGCGGGAGACCATTCTGTCCAATGTCGTCGAGCCGACAATTCGGGGACTGGCGGCGGATGGCGTCCGCTACAAGGGCTTCCTTTATTTCGGTCTCATGCTTACGCCCGCGGGACCCAAAGTCCTGGAATTCAACTGCCGCCTGGGCGACCCGGAAGCACAAGCGATCATTGCTCGCATGGATTTTGATTTGGCTGACGTCCTGGCGGACGTAGCGGCCGGGCACCTTGATCCCTCGAAGGTGTGCTGGAGGCCTGGCGCCAGCGTCTGCGTCGTCCTGACCTCGGGCGGGTATCCCGGCAAGTTCGAGATCGGCAAGAGTATCAGCGGACTAACCGATGTCGCTGGTAAAAGCGGTGTGGAAGTCTTCCATGCCGGAACGAGGCGCGTTGGCGACTCCATCGTTACGAACGGCGGCAGGGTGCTCGGAGTAACTACCGTAGCCACAGAGCTTGAGGGCGCGGTAGCCGCAGCCTACGAAGCAGCTGGGAAAATTCACTTTGAAGGCATGCATTACCGCAGAGACATCGCGTCCCAAGCCAACCGTGTCCGAGCAGCTGGAGACTGAGAAGCGTGGCCCGGCTACTACATTTGTTCCGAGCACCGAGGCGGCGTCCGCCGCGGCGATCTAATCGAAAGAGTCCCCTGAACTTCACGGCTGGGGTCGTTTGCGAAGCGTAGGCGCGTCCGGCGGGCGGTTCTTATCTTCCTTAGCCTTCTCGGCCTTCTCGACAGGCTCTTCTGGCTGAACAATCCACTCGATACCGTGCTCCTCGTCCATCTTGGCAAGAATAAAGGTCTGCTTATTGGCGATCAGCGGTAAAAGAGCGCGGAGAAAGTCGCTGGCGTCCAGCGAGACGGCTTTCTGCGCCTGCCCTCGATCGACGGTTTCGAGCACCTTTGCGAACCGAGGCTCTCCGCCACGCAACCGCGCGACTCGCGGGTCATTCCCCTGAATCATCTCCATGACCGTCGGGCCTTTTACAGTTGCTGGATACCTCGCTTCGACAATCGTGCGCGGCGCGTGCTTTTCCGGCGGATAAAGCTGCGTAAACCGCGGCCGCAGGATCCGCGTCTGCCAGTAATCCGCGCGCGAGCCGACCTCTTGCTGCTGCACGCGGTATTCAACGGTCCAAACCTCGGGACCATAGCGGTTTGGCGCAAACCCAATTACCACGATCTCGAAAAGTGGCTCGTCCGCCGCGACTTCAATCTTGTGATGAAGCTGGTCGACCAGTGGCCGCAGCTTCTCGAGAAACGAGACCCCAATCGTCTCCAGATCCGGCTCGGCTTCGGTGGGATCGACTTGGAATCGGGGATCTCGCCCCCCAATTCGTTGGAAGTCCCGGTCTAGACGCACCGGCTTGGGATCGGCCGGGAGCCTCCATTCGGACGCGCCGAGCAGCACGCCGACGTGGGTGTTGTCGATATCCATGACGCGCGGCGGAATCGAGCCCGTCTCGACGGGCTGATCGATCGCGGCAAAGACGATGACGTCGTCCTTGGTGACGTGCACGATCACGCGTCCGCCGGCGAGGTTCGCAATGATCTCGTCCTCGTGCTCCTGCGTTTGCGCGGCGGCACCCGGGCACAGCCACACAGGCGCCAGGGCAAGCAAAAGAGTTGCCGCGGACCGTCTTAGGCTCTCACTGAAGACTCGATTCATCGCTCCTCTATCGTACGACTACTGAAGTCGAGCGAATGTAAAGAATTATTTGACTGGGGCAGCCGCAGCGGCGGCCTTGGCTTCCGCGAGCAGTTTGTCGAGGTCCGCCCGATCCAGGTATTTGCCGCCTCGAACCACAGCGGCGACCCGTTGCGTGTTAGCTATGTTCTCCAGCGGACTGGCGTCCAGCAAGACGAGATCCGCGAGCTTGCCTGTTTCGACTGTGCCGAAATCCCGCTCGCGACCCAAGAACTGTGCGGCACCACGGGTGGCTGCCTGCAACGCTTCGCCCGGCGTGAAGCCCGCGCGAACCAGTTCGGCCAGTTCCTTGTGCAGGCTCTCACCTGGAAATACGAAGGGGTCCAGGGAGTCCGAGCCAACCAGAAGCGGTATTCCCGCATGATGCAACTCGCCGGTCAGCTTCCAATCGTTGGCCGCCTGGCGCGCGAGCCATGCGGCCCGCTCTTTCATTGCATCATCATGGAACGAGTCTTGCCATTGCTTGGCCAGTGCGGGCGGGACAAACTCCAGCAGCGGATCGTCCACGCTCCAATCCTGCGGATGCGAAGCCGTATCGAGCGAGGCCAGCGTCGGCGTCACCCAGGTGCCGTTCTTCTTGAGTGTCTGAAACAGCGCCGCGGCCTTCGTGGTGTCATAGGTCGCGTCGGACTCGTGCGCGATCTGTTCCCACGCGACGGAATCGCCTTTCTGTTCGGCTTCGATCAAGCGCTGCCGCAGATCGTCTTCCTTGGACGAAAACGACAGCGAGAACGCGCTGTAAAGCAGATGCTCGATGCTGTGCATGCCTGCGTTCGAAGCCTCGAGAGCGCTCACCTGAAACGGCAGGTGCCCAGCGAAGGTGATGTTTTGCTTCTTCGATTCGTCGGCCACCGCGAAGAATGCTTCCTTGGAAGGGAGCGAGATGACCTTGATGAAGTCGGCGCCGCGGTGTTTGAGATCGCGAATCGCGGCACGCGCCTCCTCAGCATCGGCAACCGGGTATTGTTCGGGTGTCTTGCGGCCGCTGCCGGCGAGCCATGGTCCGGCAGCAATTATGTGCGGACCAAGCAGCGCGCCGCTTTCGACGTCGCGCTTCCACGCGAGCAACACTTCCAAATCGCCGCCCATATCGCGCACGCCGGTAATGCCGTTGGCGAGCAGCAGTGGAAGAAGAACTTGCTTGCTCCACACGGGGTCGGCGTTCACTCCCGCAAGGTGGACGTGCATATCCCACAAGCCGGGGATCAGAAATTTTCCGTGCGCGTCGACGAGGCGCGACCCCTTTGGCAATTTCGCGCGAGCCGACGGACCAATCGAAACGATGCGCCCATCATCAATGACGACGGTCTGATCGAGTTGCGGAGCGTGCGCCGTGGCGTCAATGATCGTCACGTGGGCCACAACAAGCGGCGCGGGCGCGGCACAAACGCTCCACGCCAAAATCGGAAGCAGCAGAATCACCGCGCGAACCAATTTCATAGCGGCCTCTCGTGCCTCCGCACTATACCGCAGGATGCACTGCGTCAGGTTCCCGTTTACCGCGCCTTCCGGTAAAATGGAGGCCTACACAGACAGGCGGTGGACGAACTATGGGACTGCGGAAAGCGAAAAGCATCAAACACAATGGAAAGCAGCTAACCGGCATTCTCGATGCGCACGAGCGATTCTTTCGTGGCCGCGATGGTGGCGTGCGCGCAGACCTGACGGGAGCCGACTTGTCGCACGCCGATCTCAGCGGCGTAAATCTGAGTGGAGCAATTCTGCGCAACGCCAATCTCGAGGGAAGCGATCTGCGAAAAGCGAAGCTCCCCGGCGCCGATCTATCCGGCGCGAATCTCCGCAAAGCCGATCTGCGGAACGCCGACCTGACCGAAGCGATTCTTCCCGGCGCCGATTTGAGCGAGGCGCAGGCCAGCGGTATCGAATTCTTCCGCTGCGATCTTTCCAACGTGAATTTTCAGCGGGCGCAGCTTCGCAACGTCAATTTGCGCGCCGCCAACGTCAATGGCGCCAAATTCAGCGGCGCCGATCTCGGCGTGGCGATCCTGCGCGAAACGGATTTGCGCGGCGCCGACCTCTCCGGCGTCGATCTGTCAACAACCCTGCTGCCCAAAGGGTTCGCGCTACCGCAGGTTCAATCGAAGCAAAAGACCGCCTAAACCCCGGCGTTTACACGCGATTCACATACCCAACACACCTGAGCACACGCGGCGACGTTGCCGTGGAAATCGGAGCCGCTGCATGGTAGCCTCTGGCCGAAGAGCATAGTCCCCTCCGTAAATCCCATGGCTACCACCTCCACACAACTCGATCGCTCCGGCACCCGCGAGCGTGTACTTGAGGTCGTCCGGTGCTTGCTCGAGGAATTGGGCAGCCAGGGCGCATTGCCGATGCTCAACTCCGCCTCGCATTTCGATCGCGACCTCGGACTTGGCAGCCTCGAACGCGTCGAGCTGCTCGCCCGGATCGAGACCCAATTTGGCGTGCGGCTCCCCGATCGCGTGGCCGCGGAAGCGAACACGCCAGACGATCTGACGCGCGCCATCCTGAGCGCTCCTGGGGCGGACACAAAGGAAGAAGACACGGGATCGGCGTTGCGTGCCTCCGTAACCGCGCAGAAACTGCATCGCGATGCGACCGAAGCGGGCGTTTTCTCGGCGGAAACGCTCCTCGACGTGCTGCGCTATCGTGCCGCGCACGATGCCGAGCGCGCGCATCTGCTGATCACCGAAGATAGCGATGGCCCGGAGCGCAGCCTCACGCTCACTTTTGGTGAGCTCTACGCCGCGGGGCAGCGTTGTGCCGCAGAACTCGCGCGCCGCGGCGTCCCCGCAGGGGGCCGTGTAGCTTTGATGCTGCCCACCTCGCGAGCCTTTTTCGTTTCCTACGCGGGCATTCTGCTGGCCGGCGCGATTCCCGTGCCCATCTACCCGCCGTTTCGCGCGGACCGCATCGAAGAATACGCCGCACGCCAAGCCGGCATCCTGAACAACGCCGAGGTCTGCCTGCTGCTGACGTTTCGCCGCGCGGAAGCGGTCGCGCATTTGGTCCAGCCGCGCGTGAGGTCGCTCGCGTCGGTCGTCGATGCCGAAAGACTGATCGACGCTGCGGACAAAGCTCCGCCGCCCGCTCCTGGGGCCTTGCCGGCAAATCTCACCGGCAGCCGCGCGCGCCGCTCCAGCGATATCGCTCTCCTGCAATACACTTCCGGCTCCACCGGCGACCCGAAAGGCGTAGTGCTCACGCACGCGAATCTCCTCGCCAACATGCGCGCCATCGGCACCGCCGTGCAAATGGGTCCCGGCGATGTGGGCATCAGTTGGCTGCCGCTGTATCACGATATGGGCTTGATCGGAGCGTGGCTGACGCTGCTGCACTTCGGCATGCCGCTCGCGGTGATGTCGCCGATTGCATTTCTCACGCGGCCGGAGCGCTGGCTGTGGGCGTTTCACAAACACCGCGGAACCATTGCAGCGGCGCCGAACTTTGCTTACGAATTGTGTGTGCGAAAAATCGCCGACAAAGACATCGAGGGGATCGACCTGAGTTCCTGGCGCGTGGCCATGAACGGCGCCGAGCCCGTCAATCCGGAAACCATGGAACGCTTCTCCGCGCGCTTTGCGCGTTACGGCTTCCACAATGAAGCCCATCTTCCGGTCTATGGCCTCGCGGAGTCGTCGCTCGCGGTTACCGTGCCGCCACTCCATCGCGGAGCGCTCGTCGATTGCGTCGATCGCGAAACATTCACCTCTCAGGGCCGCGCCGTTCGCGCCACGACAGCCGATGCGCATACGATCTCGTTTGTTTCCTCCGGCACATCCTTGCCCGGCCATGATGTCCGCATCGTCGATCAAACCGGAAATGAAGTTCCCGATCGCACCGAAGGCTTCTTGTGGTTCCGCGGTCCTTCCGCCACCGGCGGTTACTACCGCAATTCCGGTGCGACGCAGAAATTGCTGCCGCTTGGGTCCGCGACCAGCTTGGGCGAGTTTGCCTGGGTCGATTCCGGCGATCGCGCCTATCGCGCCGACGGCGAGTTCTACGTCACGGGTCGCGTGAAAGACATCATCATCAAAGGCGGCCGCAACTTGTATCCCCATGAAGTCGAAGGGCTCGCCGCCCGCGCCGAAGGGATTCGCAAAGGCTGTATCGTCGCCTTCGGAATCAAAGACGAAGCCTCCGGAACGGAGAAACTCGTCGTCGTCGCGGAAGTGCGCGAGCGCGATGCCCGGCGTCGCGCCGCGATTGCCGCTGCGGTGACCCAGGAGGTGTCCCAAGGCCTTGGCCTCCCGCCCGATCGCGTTGAGTTGTTGCCGTTGGGAAGCATTCCCAAAACATCGAGCGGCAAGCTGCGCCGCGAAGAAACCAAGCATCTCTTTCTGCAAGGCACGCTATCTGCAGGAAAAGCGCCCGCCTGGCTGCAGATCGCGCGCTTAGGCGCAGGGAGCGCGTTGCGCAGCTTTGGGCGAACGCTCGCGTCCGGCGTTATTCGCGCGCTGGAGATGCTCTACGGCGTGTATTTCATCGTCGTATTTTTCCTCTGGATTGTGCCTACGTGGACGGTCGTGAACTTCATCAACGACCACCGCGCCGCTGGGCGTTTCACTTCGTCCGCTCTCAAAGTGCTGTTTGCGCTGATCGGCGTCCACGTGCGCGTCGTCGGCAAGGAGTATATGGACACGCCCGGCGCTAAAATGTACGCCTCGAATCACACCAGCTACTTCGATGTCCTGCCGTTGATGCTGGGGCTCGGCGTTCCCTACCGTTTCGTTGCGAAGATGGAGGTCCACGGCATGCCGTTCATCGGCACCTTCTTGCGGCAGATGGGGCATCTCTCCTTCGATCGCACGGACGCGAGCTCGCGCCTTCGCCAGGCGGAAGAGATGGAAGAAATTTTGCGCCACGGCGAATCGGTTTTTGTGTTTCCCGAGGGAACATTCACCCCGGAGGATGGTGTTCGCCCATTCCAACTCGGCGCTTTCAAAGCGGCGGTAGCAGCAGGCGTACCGATCATTCCGGTTTCTCTCGCTGGTACGCGCCGGTTTTTGCGCGACGGAACTTTCTTGCCGCGGCCAACCAGCGTCATTATCACTTTGTCTCCGCCCGTTTATCCGCGTGCCGCAACCCTCGATGCGGATGGCAACGAGTCTTCCGGTTGGCACGACCTCATCCGCCTGCGCGATGAAACTCGCGAAGCAATCGGTCGCTACACCGCTGAGCCCGTCCTCTGACCTCAAACTTCAGCGCGTCAAGTTGTAAATCACCGTGATATACGTATCGACTTCCACGGCCTGGCCGTTGAGCACGGTCGGTGTGTAACGCCACTGGCGCACGGCGTCCATCGCCGATTGATAGAATAGCGGATCCCCTCCCACAACTTGCAACGATTGAATCGTGCCGTCGGTCGCAATGATGGCGCGCAACTCCACGCGCCCGGACCGCCCGATTTGCTTAGGAAGTGTCGGGTAAACCGGCTCCACGCGGTGCGTCAGCAGCGCAGGGTCAATGTGAGTCGTATGGACGACGGAAGGAGTCTCCACACGAATCTGACGCGGCGGCGGCGGCCTAACTCCATCTCTTCCATCGGGCATCGGTATTGCACCTGGCAGCGCCGGACCGTCCGAGATCGGAACGCCATCACCATCGTCGTCCTGCGATGGAGAATCATGAGTCGGGATCGTCGGCGAAATCGAGGTAGGCGCGCAGAACCTGCAGATATTTTGTGGGCGCAAACGGTGCGTCTGCGCGGGATCTGACGGATGCCTGGCTTGGGAATGAGAATAGTACGGTGGCAGCGGCACAACATTGGCAAGGGCGATGCGCGCCGGCCTGCCGAGCAACGGAATTAATACGAGCGCGGCCAGAATCACGCTCTGCGTCGCAATCGAGATCGCCAGCGCGCGCCGCCGCACACCGCGCTCGCGCACGCGCTGTTCTGGATCGCCTTCCACCAGACACCCTTGCAAAGAACCTAAGCTTTCGCCGGAAACCTGTCGGGACTCGAGAGACATCACACACCTCCACACAAGAATGCTGCGAGGAACCGGTAGAAATTTGCGGCGCCGGCTTCCTGTTTGCTTCGTTACAGGAAACCAGCGCCGCGCTCGCAGGGATGTGAGGGTTGCGCGCGTCCTCCCTGCGTTGGACACCGCCGCCGAGGACAAGTTCCCCAAGCTCCGCCTGTCCACGCTAAAGTCTTCGCAAGACACCGAAAACAAACAACTTATTCCGTTGTATCGAAACGACACCCTAGTGCATCACATGTTTGTGGACGTGGATCCGAGGAGGCGAAACCCATGGACCGGCGCAATATTGAAACTGTAGGCGTGCGCCGCACCGGCTGGGCGGCTCTGGACCGCGATCCGCAGGAGGACAGGGTCGAATTCGTCTGTCCCCACTGCGGTACTCGGGGTCAGAAAAATGCCCGTCGCGAGCGGACGCAATATCATTTCACGGATGGCTTCTTGCAGGATTTGCAGGGCGAAGTAACACAATGCCGTTCGTGCAATCAGTCGCTGCGCGTCGTGCCTGTTGTGATGTTGCATGACCAGGACGAGACGCGGCGTTTCGAAGCCGTTTTTTCAGACGAGCTGCCTGTAACAACGCACTAAGTTTTCTACGCCAGAAACGATGACGGGGCGCCTGCTGTTGCGGGCGCCCCGTTTTTCTTTTCTTTTGCTTTACTGGAATTTAGTACCGATGCCAGCAGCCGAAGCGGTCGCGCCATCCATGGACGAACACCTCGTGCCGCTCGTAGTGCAAGTAGCCCGGGCCAACGTACACGGGTCGCTCGATGATCACCGGGCGGCGTACCACCACTACTTCTCGCGCCTGCGCGCTCGGGGCTCCCCCGAAGAACAGAAAACCACCCAGCGCGACTGCCGCCAGCGCTGCCTTGCCAAATACGGACTTCAGCACATGCGTATGCAGTTGCATAACATCCTCCTGGGGCGCTTCCCCGACTCCCTACTGAGGTTTGCGTCCTGCCTGTAAAACACCCGCCCAGCAGAAATGTCGCGGGGCTTTGCCGCCTTCACTCGGGGCCTTCTCCAGCCAACCACAAAATAAAAGGGCGCAGCAAAAATGCTGCGCCCCATCTATCTCTGCCTGAGTAAGTAACTCTGTAACAATGGACACCTCAGTGGGGGTGGCCGTGGTCGTCGTCCCAGTCGCGATCGGTGTGCCAGCGGTGCGCATCTTCATCCCACCAGCGATGATATGTGCTCCAGCAGTACTCGCGGGCATCGCGCAGCTCGTGCCGCGCATGGTCCGCTTCTTTGCTGTCCCAGCCGTGATGCTCGATCGCCTCGTGAAGATGGTGATCGGCCTTCGCAACGCGGTGCTGGCATTCGGACTCATCGGCCCGTACGCGAGGCGCGCCGGTAAAAACCAGGAATGCAGTCAGCGCAGCGCCAGTCAGAATCAGTTTCCCGAGTTCCACCAGCCCTGCGCGGTGTTGAGTTTCCATCTCGTTCTCCTGTGACTCTTTGGTTGAACCTACCGAGGGTACTGCGCGAAGGATAGGTCCGGCGGAGAATCGTCGCCATACCCCGTGTTCCCCGGAATCGTCAGGGGAAACCCTGTACGGCCCAAGCTTACGAGAGTATAGCTTACAGGTCGGAATCAAGCTCCATGTGGTATTTCTCGAGGCCGCTGCAGATGCGTTCAAGAGCCTCGTCCACGGTGTCTGCAAACTGAAGCATTTTGTATTCGTCCTCATTGATCATGCCCCAGCGCATCATGGCCCGAAGGTTCAGCACTTCGTCCCAATACTTTCGGCCGTAGATGATGATCAAATTGTGCCTCGGCAGCTTTCCGGTCTGGAGTAGGGTCATCATTTCCCATAGCTCATCCATGGTCCCGAAGCCGCCGGGAAACACGACCAGTGCTTTCGCGATCTGCGCAAACCACAGCTTGCGCATGAAAAAATAATGAAAGTTTAAGCTCAGCTCGGGACTGATGTACGGATTCGCGAACTGCTCGTGCGGCAATTCGATCGATAGCCCGATCGACTTCCCTCCCGCCTCCGTGGCCCCGCGATTCGCAGCCTCCATGATGCCCGGTCCTCCGCCGGAGCAAATCACGAAGCGCCGCGGCTTCGCCCCCAGCGTCAGCGCCCAGGTCGTAATGCGATGCGACAACTCCCGCGCCTCTTCGTAGTACCGCGACATCTCCAGCGCGCTCTTTGCATCGCGCAGCGTCGCCCGGTGTTTCGCGCGATCGGAAACCGTAAGCTTGCCCACCGGTCTGTCTTTCAGCCGCCCCAGGCGAGCCAGCGCGCTTTCCCGCGATTCGATTCGTGCGGACCCGAACATCACAATCGTGTCCCCGATGCCTTCCTTCTTGAGCTGCACCAACGGATGCAGGTACTCCGCTAGGATCCGAATAGGCCGCGCCGCCGAGCTTTCCAGAAACGCCGGATCTTGATGCGGCGCCTTGGGTGCGTGGGTCGGCTTCAGCTTGAGTTGCCCTGCGGACATAAATGTTCTCCCGAGTGCCAATCCTCCATTCTAGGAATTGCTGCGAGCGGCGGCAACGTCTGTCGCCGCAACTGCGTCGAATTGGATACACTGGTTACGGAGGCTCAGCCATGAACCGACGGCTTGCACTTCAGGTTTTGCCACTGATGGCGTGCTTGGCGGCCACGTGGCCGCTGGCTGCGCAGTCGCCTTCGGGACCCCTCGCTCCGCAGCCCGGCGTTCCGGTGCAGCAGCCTCCACCGTTACCCAAAATTGGCGTCCGCGTCGCCCTCGTGACCACCCCGGTCACCGTGCGCGACTCCAGGGGCCGTATGGTTCATACCCTCGACGCGAAGGACTTTCGCGTGACCGACAATGGCGTCGAACAGCGGATCACGCACTTCGACATGGGCGGCGACCCTCTTTCCCTGGTGATTCTCGTCGAGACCAGCTCGCGCGTGGCTCCCTTGCTTCCTCAAATTCGCAAGACCGGCATCCTGATGACGCAAACCGTCATGGGCCCCAGCGGAGAGGCTGCCGTCCTCGGCTTCAATGATTCGGTCGACAAACTCCAGGACTTCACCACCAATCAGGATCTCATCGAGAGCACTTTCACGCGTTTGCAGACGGGCACGTCTGGATCGAAGCTTTACGATGCCATGGCCGTTGGTGTCGAGATGCTAAGCGGGCAACCACAGCCCACGGCGGACAAGCCGGGGCGGCGTCGCATTATGTTGATCTTGTCGGAGGCCACCGACGCCGGCAGCGATACGCTGTTCGGTGCGGTCCTGCGGCAAGCCCAGCTTTCGAATGTAACGATCTACAGCGTGGGTCTCTCCACTACCCGCGCCGAATTGCAGGCCGCCGCGAAAGACACCACCCCGCATCCCACCCCGCCCGGCGTGTTCGGTCTCCCGCCCCAGCCCGGCACCGTGCAAACACCCACCACGGAAGACGCCCGCTACGGCAGTGGCGACCTGACCCAGGCGATCATCTGGGCCGTGCAGCATGTGAAAGACAAAATGACCGCGAATCCCTTAGAGTTGGCTACCGCGGGAACCGGTGGCGTGCACCTAGCCACCTACAAAGACCGGTCGATCGAAAATGCTATCGATGAGATCGGCGGCGAGCTGCATTCCCAGTATTCGGTCACCTACGCCCCCGCAGGCACCAACGACACCGGCTACCACGAGATCAAGGTTACCGTCGCCAAGAACAGCCTCAAAGTCCGCGCCCGCCCCGGCTACTACCTCGCCCCTCCCGAAAGCTGACGCCACTTTGGAGTGCGGCGGCCTGTCCTGAGCGGCGCGAAGTGATGCGAAGGGCTCGTTTACCCTGCTTGCCCCAAGGAACGAGGGGAGCCTCGAAGGGCCGCCGCCTTTAGCGGCGTCGACCGAGCGCTATGCCCATCCATCTAGCTTGATCTGGGAACTTTCGGTGACCTATGAACGCTGCCCCGCAACCGCAACTCGCAGCAGCCGTCAAACCACCTGTTTCCAAAACGTCGCTTCACGCGACGCAAGCAAGGCATCCTTCCGCGCGTTCCATCGAATGAAATGCGGCGTCTGCGTATGACTGCGGTGATGTTCGCGGCTCTCCCAAACCTCGTGAAGCAGATACGTATCGGAGGCATCCGCCCCGCGGTGCAAATCGTAGGTCAAGCAACCCTCTTCGCGTCGAGTCGGCCCCACAAGCGCCCGCAACTCCGCCTCCAGCAGCGGCTCCTGCCCGGGTCGCGCTCGCAGGATCACCACCAGCGTAACCGCATCCTTGGGCAGTTTCTCGTCTCGAGCTGAGGCCCGCTTTCGCAACGCGCGCCTGCCGGCCGGCCTTTTCGCACCGCGCCTTGCCATAGTGGCCGGGATTGTACTCCAACCCGGCAAAAACGCCAGCGCGACCCGTGGCACAGCCATTTCTGTTTGCCCTGAGCTTCGAAGGGGCTGCGTTCCACTCTCTTCCCAGGTTTTTGGGCCCGCCCCTCCCGGCGTCAACTTCAAGCAAAATACTCCCGCACGGAGCCAGCCGACTTCCTACTTCTCCGCCACCTTCCGCCCGGCATCTAAGCTGTCAAAATTCAAAATCGTGTTCAGCACCAACGAATACGTCCCCCGTGTCTCCCCCCGATACACCGGATTAATCGAGAAAAGCACGACGTGGCCCTTCCCCGACGGCACATCCACAACCGCGGGGTGCTGCGCGATTTCGTCAGCCCCTTCCACCAATCCAGAAACAAGAAACTCGTGGCTATCCGCATAGCGCAAAACCACGCGCGCCCTGTCTTCCGGAGGAATCACCCGGAATCCGTTGATCTTCTGCTCGTCCAGCACCGGCGGATTTTCCCAAATCTCGGCGCTCGGTTCGTCGGGAACCTCAACCCCCGGCCGGCCGACCGCGAAGTCCGGATCATCGATCGTACCGCGGCCCGTCGGACGTGAATGCATCTCGCCACCCAGACGGCGCCGGCGCCGCTCCAACGCGATGCTGCTGAGCGAAAAGATCGGCCCGTTGTCGCAGTAGGCGGACACCTTCTCGTCATACCCGTATGCAATCGGGCTCGCTCCGTCGACGACTCGCGTGCCCACCACCGCGCCCACGATATTCATCTTCTGCGGCGTTCCCACGCTGACTCCGTCCGCGAGCCCGATCGACAGCGCGAACCTCGACGTGTCCGTCGCCGTCAGCAGCACGCCTCCCTTCGCCACAAACGCTTGCAGCCGCGCGACCCCTTCCCATCCCAGCCCCGGCCGCAGGTCGTCGGTCGAATCATTTTTGCCCACCAGGTTCGGGGTCTCTGGCGTGTTCTTCCACGGCAGCGGATTGCCCCACGCTGTGGGCCAACCTTTGACGATGGCCGTCGACGACGCGTTGAACCCGATCGGTGGGAAAAGAATCACGTCGTACTTCGCGTTCAGATCATCGATCTTCCCGACCGTTTGCGTGCTGATGTAATCGTACGGAATGCTCATGTTGTCGAGCGCCAGCCGCCACCATCCTTCGGTCTGCGTGCTCAACCATGTATGCACGAACGCAACCCGCGCCGCGCGCACCGGATGCGTCTTCACGTTCGGCGCAGCGCCCAGTGCCACCGCTCGCAATCCCACTTCGGCTGTCGCGCGATCCAGTTCTCCGCGACTCACATTGCGCACTAGGATCGCGCCGCGATTGAATTCCTTTCCCCCAGCTTCGAATGACTCTTCCGCCGCCTCCATGGACGCGCCACGCAATTTGTAGCGCAGCGTCGCCAGTGCAGGCTCGGCATTGTTGTTGATGGCAAACACCGGGCCATCCCCCTGCACGCCCCCCGGCGCGCGCACATCTTTCACTCGTTCCATCGCTGTATCGAGTACCTTCACTTCGGTAACGCGGGTCACTTGCACGCCGAACAGCTCGCCAAACGTCCAGCCCGTATCGTCGTACGGCGTCTTCTGCGGATCGTCGGGACTCCAATATTGGTGATCGAGCAGCGCGTCGGCGATCCGCGAATAAGGCTGATCCATCCGCACGATGTAGCTGCCGGCGGGAAACTCGCGCGTCGTCGGCTCCTCGGCATCCTTTTCCTTATCCTTCGTTTCTTCGCGCTTCGAAGGTTTCTTGGCCTTCTTCGCCGGCAGCGTCACGCTGAACGCCGCCTTGGCCCGCGAAATCTCCACATACTGCTTCTGCAGCACCTGCAGCAATTCCGCCTGCAATTCAGAACGCGGATCGTCCGCGGGCAAAACGTAAGCCGCGGGGCCTTCCGCGCCCGGCTTCATCACCGACCGCTTCGCCTTCAGATAAAAATTCTTCAGAAAAAGTCTTTTGTTCTCGTTGAAGTAGTGCAGCGAAGTTAAAAGCCCGGTCTCCTCGTAATTGTTGTTGTTGCGCTGCGACCACAACGCCTTCGGTAGCGGTGGATTCTGCCGGTACCACGTCCGCGCGTATTCTTCCGGCTCCAGCGTGCGCTCCTCGGTATCCGCGCCGGCGTTCCCAAACGTTTCATACAGACGGCTGATTCCGTCATGCATCGCCGCGATGAACATCAAATATCCCGGCGACCATGTGTCGAAATCTCCGTGCGTGAACACCCCCGGCATCCCGAACTTCGTCAGGTCCGCCACGTTCCGCGCTCCGATCATTTGCCATTCGTCCGCCAGAATCGGATCGATCCACGCGTTGTACGGCCCATCGCCCGCCGTGTTGTCGTATAAATACGGCACCGACTCGTGCAAATCGTGCAGCACCTGCGCCTTCCATCCCACGTAGGTGTTCAGCACGTTCTCGGTCAGCTTCAGCGTCACGCCCATCGCGTCGCGATTGTTGTCGTGCGCCACATACTTGCCCCAGTAAATCAGCGGCGGATAGAAATCTTTCGGGTGCGACAAGTGCCACCGGTACAGGTCCACCATGCGGTCGCGCCCGTCCACTTCCACCACCGGCGTGATCAGTGTGATCGTGCCTTCGCGGATCTCGCGAATATACGCGCTCTCATCCACCGCCAGCCGGTAGGCCAGCTCCATCAGCGCCGTCGGCGCGCCGGTCTCCGGAGAATGAATCGTTCCCGTGATGTAGTACACCGGCGTGGCCTGCGCCACGATGCGGTCCGCCTCCGCATCATCCATTTTGATCGTCCGCGGATCGGCCAGCTTCGCCAGCCGCGCCCGGTTCTCATCCAGGTGCTTCAGGTTTTCTTCCGAAGAGATCGCCACCGCGATCATCTCCCGCCCTTCTTCCGTCGTCCCGATCGAATATACTTTCACTCGCGCGCTGGCCTTCTCCAGCAGCCTCATATATTTGTAGACGTCCGCAGCGTACGGCAAAATTCCCGGCGCTCCAGCCACATCGCCCAAAACCACTTCCGGCGTCGGCACCGTTTTCGATGCCGGCAGGTAATCCACCAGCGGCGACGTGAAGTACGGCGCAGTCGTGTACTTTTTCATCTTCGCCGTATACGCCTCGTCCACCGCCTGTTTCGGGTCTCTCGCAGGGGCCGTCTCCCCATCCCGCGCCCTAGCCACCCCTCCCAGCGCCGACAAAAACAAAAACGCGGCCAGGCCACACCTTGCGCGCACCTTTACCCTGTCTCCCTGAATCATTCGTTTCTCCCGGATGGTTCTAACGTGAATGCGGGATTGTAGCAGACCACTTCCCGCGACCTCGCAACCTCTCGCTAACCCAACACCCACCCGCCAATCAGCCCGCTTATTGCAAAGCGCGCCAGCCACCCCAGCGAATGAGACACGCCGAGAAGCGGATTCATCTTGATCCAAACGATGTTGCTGAAAATGATCGGCACCGGCCCCACAATCCATGCGACCTCCGCCATGTGCAGTTCACTGCGCGGCGTCAGCGCCCCTGTCCACCGGCACAGATAAATGAAAGCGGCGCAGCTCACCACGCCCAACAACGAGGAAGCGAGGATTCTCCGCGTTTCACTTTGCCCAGGCTTGTTGCGCCAGATTTCCGGCGTCTCGAGATATTTTCCGTGAAATAGAAGCCCCATGAAAAGCCAGTCCGTAAACATCGACACCACTCCAGACGCCAAAACCGCCAGGAGGAATCGTACCGAGAGCATAGGTCACCCCCTGGACGCGGATTCTAGCGCGATCGGCTCATTCCGCGGGGACGAATGTGATGCAGACCGGCGCCGGCACTTCTTCCACCTGCCCTGTCGCCGTCAGTCCGCCCGTTGACGCATCAATGCGAAACACCACGATGTTTCCGGAGTCTTGATTCGCTGCCAGAAGAAATGCACCGCTCGGATCGATCGCAAAGTTGCGCGGCGTTTTTCCTTTCGTTGGCACGCGTCCAACTTCCTTCAGCGTTCCTTTCACCCCATCAATCGCAAAAATCGTGATGCTATCCACTCCGGCTCGATTCGACGCGTACAGAAACTTTCCCGACGGATGCACTACCAGCTCCGCCGCTTCTTTAGGCCCCGCGTAATCCTTCGGCAGCGTCTCAACCGTTTGCAACGCCTTCAACGACCCATTCTTAGCCTGATACGAAAACGACGTAATCGTCGCGTCCATCTCCGTGAGCACATATGCAAACTTTCCGTTCGGGTGAAACGCAAAATGCCGCGGCCCCGCTCCCGGTTTCACTTGTGCATAAGGGGGGTTATTCGGTATCAGCGCCCCTTTAACTGCATCCAGTTGATAGATCATCACGTCGTCCAACCCCAGATCGGCCGCCAGCGCGAACCGATTGTCCGGCGAGACGCCGATCCAGTGCGCGTGCGGCCCTTCCTGCCGTTGTTTGTCCACGCTCGAGCCCGAGTGCTGCACGAATCCCTTCACTAGGCTCAGGCTTCCGTCGTCCTGTACCTCAAACGCCGCCACGCTTCCGCCATCGTAGTTCGCCACCAGCACGAATTTTCCCGTTTTGTCCAGCGACACGTAGCACGGCCCCGCGCCGTGCGTCGAAACCTGGTTCAGCAGCTTCAACGTCCCGCTCTTCGGATCGATCGCAAATGCGCTAACCGCGCCGCTCTTCATTCCGTTGAAGTTTTCGATCTCGTTCACGGCGTACAGATATTTGCCGGTCGGATGCACCGCCACAAACGAGGGATCGGTCGATTCCGCCGCAAGTCCGATCGACGTAAGCTGCCCCGTCGTCGCATCGAAACGGTACGCGTAGATTCCCTTGCTGCTCTGTTTTGTGGTGTACGTCCCCACGTAGGCGAGATACGCCCCGTTCGCTTTCTGTGGAATCGCCGCCGAAGGAAAGAAAAACAGGAGCGCAACGAAGATGAGTTGAAGCGCAAACAGCCGCCGAGGAATTTTCATAGGCCGTGGATTGTAGCACTATGCCCGGCGCGTCACCCGCCGCGGCTCCGGTCTGGGACGCTGAAGTCTACTTCGCTGCGCGCACGGTTTCCCTGATTTTTTCCTTCACCAAAGCAACCAGTTCGTCGCCGTTCGGCCCGTACACCCGTGGCTCGACCACCTTCGAAGTGGGATGTTCCAATTCGAATCCCCCAAAGCGTTTCTTCTTCCACGCAAAAATCAAATCCTCAGCGTTCCCGAAGCGGTCTTCCAGGCACACGTACAGCGCTTCTTGTTTCTTTCCCGTGTCGTTGTCGTCCAGCTCGAAGTTCCAGCACATACCAACCGCCGAATAAGCCGTCTTCACATCCTGTTCGCGCAGCGCATTCACCAAAATCCCCATTTGATGCCGGTTGGACGTCCGTATCCCCATCACCACCGCCGTTACGTGAAACTTTTCGTCGGAATCCATGCCCGCGACAAAAATCCCCGGATCTTCCTCTTTTTTCACTTTCCGCGCGGCGCCGGTCAACACGCCGCAAACCCGGTTCATCCTTTCTGTAACCACACCACCTCCGACGACTTCCTCAGAAGGAATCGACCGCCTCTAAGATAGTCCCCAGAAATCGTCCTGCACGAAAGTTCTTTGCCGCCACTTCGCAAGAGTAATCCGCCGCAATCCGCCCCAACGCTAAGTCGACTTTCCCCCGTCGCCAACTCCACCGACGAACCATCCGCATCACCAACACCGCCCACCCAATGTAGCGGCCGCTTTCCGAAGCGGGCGCTTTCCTCTAAATTCACAGAAGCCAAAGACAGCCCCGCCGAGCCTCCCGCGGCCGTTGAGTGAACAGCAACTATTTCAAAATGGTCAAAAGACGCAAATTAACTCCATGTTCACAATAACTTACAAATTCTCTGGGAATGGGTCGAGAAGCCGTAAGGCGAACAAAATCAGCCACTTACACACACCCGCGGGGCGCACTTTTCCGCCGGCGTAGGGGAACCTAGCGACTCCAGCCTTCCAAGGTGCACCAGCACCTCGGGAGCGTCACTTCTTTTCTTCCTCGTTTTCCTCTTGCAGCACCGCGGCCGCGGCAACGGAGTCGTCGTCATCGAGCCGCAACAAGCGCACGCCCTGCGTCGAGCGCCCCGCTTCGCGAATCTCGTTCGCGTGCACGCGGATCACTTTGCCGTTGTGCGTGATGATCATCACATCGGACTCTTCGGTCACCTGAAGCGTGGCCACCACCGATCCGTTGCGGTCCGTGGTCTTCATGTTCACGACGCCCTTGCCCCCGCGTGACGTGATCCGGTATTCCGCCAGCGGCGTGCGCTTGCCAAAACCTTTCTCCGCAACGGTCAGCATCAGCGACGTCAGCGAATCCTTGATGTGCTCGTTCTCCAGCTCCTCGAGATTCTGCGACGTCTGTGCGTGCTCTTTCGCGATGATCTCGAAATCCGGCTGCACCGCGTCCATGCTCACGACATAGTCTTCCTTGTCGAGATCCATTCCGTTCACGCCGCCGGCGTTGCGGCCCATTGGCCGCACCTCGGTCTCGCGGAACAATATCGCTTGGCCCTCGTGGCTCGCCAGGAAAATCATCTGCTTGCCGTCGGTCAGCTTTGCGCCGATCAATTCGTCTTTGGCTTCCAGGTTGATGGCGATGATGCCGGTCGAGCGCGGATTCGAGAATTCCATCAGCGTGGATTTCTTGACCGTGCCGCTCTTCGTGGCCATGAAGACGAAGCGCCCTTCTTCTTCCAGATTGTGCGCCGCCACCAGCGCCGTCAGCTTTTCGTCTTCCTGGAATTTCACCAGGCTGGAAATCGCCTTGCCCCGCGTGGCCGCCGCGGCTTCCGGCAATTCGTATACTTTCAGCCAGTAGACGCGCCCCTTCGACGTGAACAGTAAGATATAGCTATGCGCCGAGGCGATGAAGAGGTGCTCGACGAAATCCTCTTCCTTGGTGCGCGCGCCGATGCGCCCCTTGCCCCCGCGCGACTGGTGCCGGTACGTCTCCACCGCGGTGCGCTTGATGTACCCGGCGTGGCTGACGGTGATCAGCATGTCGGTATCAGCGATCAGATCTTCGAGCTTGATCTCATCGACCTTGTCCACGATCTGCGTGCGCCGGTCGTCGCCGTAGGCCTTCTGTACTTCCTTGAGCTCGCCGGTGATGACCTGCTTTAGTTTCTTGTCGCTCGAAAGAATTTCTTCGAGCTCGGCGATGCGCTCGCGAATGGCCTTCAGTTCCTTAAGGATTTCGTCAACGGAAAGCTGCGTAAGCCGGTGCAGCTGCAATTCCAGAATGGCGTCCACCTGCACCGGAGTCAGACCCAAGGCCGCGCCGCGCGTGACGGCTTCCCCCTCCAGCGGGCCGACCTTGTACTTCCGTCCGTCGAGCTTGACGCCGGTGAGCTTCTTGGACTTGCCGCTCTCCAGGATCGTGACGTCTTGCTCGGTGAAATACTTGAGCAGGTTTTCTTTCGCGTCCGCCCGGCTGCTCGATCCGCGAATGATGCGGATCACATCGTCCAGATGGTCCAGCGCGATCTGGTAGCCCACCAAAATGTGTTCGCGTTCGCGGGCTTTGCGCAGCTCGTATGCTGAACGCCGGCGCACTACTTCGACGCGGTGCTCGATGAACAGCTTGATCAGCGGGATCAGTCCGAGTTCTCGGGGTTGCCCCGCGACGATCGACAGCAGGATCATGCCGAACGATTCCTGCATCTGCGTGTGCTTGAAAAGATTGTTCAGGATGAGCTGCGATTCTTCGCCACGCTTGATTTCGATGACGATGCGCATGCCTTCGCGCGAGGATTCGTCGCGCACGTCGGCGATGCCGTCGATCTTCTTGTTCTGCACCAGCTCCGCGATGCGCTCGATGAGCTTCGACTTGTTCACCTGGTAGGGAATCTCGGTGATCACGATGTTCTCGCGGTCCTTGCCTACCTCTTCGATCGCCGCCTTGGCGCGCATCATGAAGCTGCCGCGGCCGGTTCTATATGCCGCTTCGATGCCTTCACGCCCGGCGATGTACGCTCCGGTCGGAAAATCCGGCCCAGGGACCAGCTTCATCACTTCCTTCAGCGGGGTGTCCGGTTTATCGATCAGCAGGATCGCGGCGTCGATAATTTCGCGCAGGTTGTGTGGCGGAATGTTCGTCGCCATGCCCACGGCGATGCCGCTCGCGCCATTGACGAGCAGATTCGGGATACGCGACGGCAACACCACCGGCTCTTCCCGCGTCTGATCGAAATTCGGCGTGAAATCGACGGTGTCTTTTTCCAGGTCGGCGAGAATGTCTTCCGTGATTTTCGCCAACCGCGCTTCGGTGTACCGCATGGCCGCCGGAGGGTCGCCGTCCACGGATCCGAAGTTTCCCTGACCGTCGATCAGGGGATTCCGCATGTTGAAGTCTTGTGCCAAGCGCACCAGCGCCGGATAAATGACGGCTTCACCGTGTGGATGGTAGTTGCCGGAGGTGTCGCCGCAGATCTTCGCGCACTTGCGGTAGCCGCGGTTCGACGCGAGCCCCAGATCGTTCATGGCCACCAGGATGCGCCGCTGCACCGGCTTCAGCCCGTCGCGCACATCGGGCAGCGCGCGCGCGATGATCACGCTCATCGCATAATCGAGATACGACTTGCGCATCTCCGCTTCAATATCCACTGGAAGCAGTATCGATGTATTCTTCTCGTCCGCCATGTGTCCTCGTCTACTTCGGTGTCTCGAAACTTGGGGCACTCCCCCAATGTAGCCGCCGGGCTTTAGCCCGGCGTTCCTGGGCTCGACATACGTTCCAACACATAAGCTTTCACGGTGTCGAAGGCGTCGGCTGCGTTCGTGAAGCGCCGCGCGGCGAAATATTCTTCGAGCTGCCGCACGAAAATGTCGCGGACGGCCTCACTTGCAAATTCGGCTACCACGCCGCGGTCGTTGTCCGGCGTGTCAGCCGGTATCGCGCGAAACTCACTGCAGCTCAATCCGCGCAGCCCAGGCAATGTCGCCCATCCGATTTGGTACCGCATCGATGACGGTTAAATATCCAGGTTCACGACTTCGAGCGCATTATCTTCGATGAACCTGCGGCGCGCTTCGACGTTTTCGCCCATCAGCGTGGTGAAAATGTCTTCAGCGGCGACGGCGTCCTCGAGCTTCACTTGCAGCAAAGTGCGAGTCTCCGCGTTCATGGTCGTTTCCCACAGCTGCTCGGCATTCATCTCGCCGAGGCCCTTGAACCGCGTAATGGTGAAATCTTTCTTGGCGTCTTCAACAACGTAGTTCAAGACGTCTTGCGCCTTTTCTTTGGTGATCCTGGTGCCGTTGTTGGTGACGATGAACGGCGGTTTGTTGAACTCCTCGATCAGCTTCGCGAGCGCGCGCAGCCGCTTGTATTCCGCCGTCGAGGCCAGCGCCCAATTGATTTTCTGGCTGTGCGGCGGTCCGAATTGAATTTCATACAAGCTGTGCTCTTCGTCGAACACGATTTTCCCTTCGAGCTTCAGCTTGGCCTTGTCCACCTCTTTCAGGAGTTTCTCGAGCATCTTCTTTTCTTCGAAGTCGGTTTTTTTCTCGAGGCCGCTCTCCGAAAGTAGCTCGACGAGGCCCGGTTCGCGCAACCGGCGGCCTAACTTCGCCGCGGCCGCCTCGTACTCCTGCACGTTCAGAAGGAACTTGGTCAGCCCCGCGCCTTCGAGCGACACGCCCTCTTTGGCCTTCACCACGTGATCTTCCGTTGCACGCTTCATCAACTCGTGCGCGAAATCATTCTCATCGCGGATATATCGCTCGCTCTTCCCGCGCTTGACGCGATAGAGCGGCGGCTGCGCGATATAGATGTGCCCCCGCTCGATCAATTCCTTCATATGCCGGAAGAAAAAGGTCAGCAACAGAGTGCGGATGTGGCTGCCGTCCACGTCCGCATCGGTCATCAGAATAATTTTGTGATAGCGCAACTTGCTGGCGTCGAAATCGTCCTTGCCGATGCCGGTGCCGAGCGCGGTGATGATGGCCCGAATTTCTTCGTGGCCGAGCATCTTGTCGTAGCGCGCCTTCTCGACGTTTAGAATTTTCCCTTTGAGCGGCAGGATGGCCTGCGATTTACGGTCGCGGCCCATCTTGGCCGAGCCGCCGGCCGATTCGCCCTCAACCACAAACAGTTCGCACCGCGAAGGATCGCGCTCCTGGCAATCGGCCAATTTGCCCGGCAGGCCACTGGAATCCATTGCGGACTTGCGGCGCGTCAGCTCGCGCGCCTTGCGAGCCGCCTCGCGCGCGCGGGCCGCCTCAATGCACTTGCCGATGATGCGGCGCGCCACCGTGGAATGCTTGTCGAACCACTCGCCAAGCCTCTCGTTGACGAGCTGCTCGACGTCGCCCTTGATGTCGCTGTTCAGCTTTCCCTTGGTCTGTCCTTCAAACTGCGGCTGAGGCAGGCGCACGCTGACAACGGCCACCAGACCCTCGCGAACATCGTCGCCTGTAATGGTCACCTCGTCTTTTTGCTCTTTCAACATTCCAGCCGACGACGCGAAATTGTTGATCGTGCGCGTCAGCGAGGAACGAAAGCCGGAGAGGTGCGTGCCGCCGTCAACGGTATTGATCGTATTCGCAAAGGCGAAGACGTTCTCGCCGTAGCTATCGTTGTACTGCAGCGCGATTTCGATTTCGACGGTGCCGCGCTTGCCCTCGATGTAAATCGGCGAATCGTGCAGCGTCGTTTTCCCGCGGTTCAGATGCTTGACGAATTCGGCGATCCCGCCGGTGAAGCGAAACTCCGCGGTCTTCTCGGTGCGCTCGTCGGTGAGCGTGATCTTCAGCCCTTTGTTCAGAAAGGCGAGCTCGCGCAAGCGTTGCGCCAGTGTGTCAAAACTGTAGACGGTCTTGTCAAAGATGGAAGGATCGGGATGAAACGTTACTTTCGTTCCGGTTTTGCGGGTTTTGCCGGTCTGCTTCAATTTCGAAGTGGGCTTGCCTTTTTCGTAGGTCTGTTCCCACACCGCGCCGTCTCGCGAGATTTCCAGCTCCAGCCAATCCGAAAGCGCGTTCACCACCGAGACGCCGACGCCGTGCAAGCCGCCGGAAACCTTATACGTATCGCTGTCGAACTTCCCGCCGGCGTGGAGCACCGTGAGCACAACTTCGGCGGCGGGGCGCTTCTCGGTCGCATGCATGTCCACCGGGATGCCGCGGCCGTTGTCCACCACGGTAACGGAATCGTCGGCGTGCACGGTGACGTTGATCTCGTCGGCGTACCCGCCCATGGCTTCATCCACTGAATTGTCCACCACTTCCCAGACCAGATGGTGCAAGCCCATGTCGCCGGTCGAGCCGATGTACATCGCCGGACGCAAGCGCACCGCCTCCAGGCCGGCGAGCACCTTGATGGATTTCGCGTCGTACTTGTGCCCGGGCGCGTTTCCGGGAATCTCTTCTTTGTCGCCCATGCATTCTCCTCAGAAAACTGTGAGGCCGTGCTGCGGCTCAGGTCAGGCGCGCGGCGCGCGTTTGAGAAAACGCCATGCGGCTGCTCACAAACGAAAACCCGAAAAACGAATTATCGAGGGAAGGCGTTCTTTGCGGTTTACCGCGGGCGTTTTCCGCGAGCGGACTTGTCCGTACGTCGCCTTACCCTTTGATTCCGATCGCATGCGACCGGAACTCGTAGGGTTCCTGCTCCATCCCATCTCGCGCAGCGAGACGTGGCGGAGACTTCTTTACCCCGAGGACCGAAGTCCGCGGAGCTTTACTCCAAGCGCTTCAACCAACGGCTCCTGGCGCGGCGCCGCAACTCCTGGCTGTCTTCGCTTGGCGGACGTGCCCCGTGTTAGCGGGACGGGCCGAATTAGAGGAAACCAGACTGCGAAACGACAACCACAACATTGTACCGGATTGGCCGGGAATTCTCAAGACGAAAGGTCGCGTCGATCGTCGACAAGGTCCTATAAATCAATGACTTACAGAAGCGCTCTGGAGTTTCCTGGCATTTTCGGATACCGCGGAGGCGCGTGGAATCCGATGCCTCCTTTGGGTCTTTCCGAAGGCCCCAACATCTGCTTGATGGCACTGAAAACGATTTCGAATTTGCCATCGTACCGGCGCTCCATCTGCTCGATCTTCTTACGCAGTTCTTCGTGTGTGGCGATCGCCCGGCGCACTTGCACGAACGCGCGCATGATCGCAACATTGACGCGAACCGCCCGCTGACTTCGCAGGACGCTGGACAGCATCGCGACGCCTTGCTCGGTGAAGGCGTATGGGAGATATCTTCGCCCACCCCGGCTTTGCTGGTTTGAGATGCCAGATTGGCATGTCAAAGCATCGGTCTCCCGTGGCTTCAATCGAAACATAAAATCCTCGGGAAAGCGTTCGAGGTTCCGGAGAACGGCCCGGTTCAGACTTGACGTGCTCACGCCATACAGACTTGCGAGATCTGCATCGAGCATCACGCGGGTTGAGCGGATGGCGTAGATTCTGCTGGAAATGAATGCGCCGGGAACGATGCTGTTTCGCCTTGAAAGTGTCATGATGGCGGCACCGGAACTTCCATATTAAACAGGATATACAAATACTATATGGTTACTCTACAAAAAGAAGACGAATAGCACAAGGGAAAAGTGATTCGCGACAAAGGCGGGCTTCCGCGACAACATCTGTATCTACTCGTGCGGTTTGAGATGCCAGATTGGCATCTCAAAAGGGCCGAATGGAACAACCGGCATTTAGAGTGCGTAGCGGATCAGATGCGCATCGGCATGATGATATAGCGGTAGCGGTAGCTTTCGTCGGCGAGGGGCCGCATCTGTCCGGCGGATTGTTCGTCCTTCAGCTCGATGCTGACCGGACCATCGGCGGCAGCGGCGAGAAAGTCAAGCATGTAGCTTGAGTTGAACCCGATGGCGATCGGCTCGCCTTTGTATTCCTTATCGATGTTTTCCTTGGCCTCGCCGTACTCAGGGCTCGAAGCGGAAATTTCGACGCCTTCTTTGGACACCGCGAGTTTGACCGCGTGCGAGCGCTGGTCGGCAAGCTGAGATACGCGGCGCACGGCGTCGCTCAACTCGGAGCGCTCGAGAGTGACGGTCTTATTGTTGTCGCGTGGCAGCACCGCTTCGTAGTTCGGGAACTGGCCCGTGAGAATGCGGGAAATCAGCAGGCGATGGCCAACCTGGAAAAAGAGATGGCTCTCGTCTTTGGCAAATTCGATCTGCGCGTCGGGTCCCGCGGCACTGGCTAGTTTTTCCACTTCGTCCATGGCCTTCTTCGGAATCAAGACTTTCATTTCGCCATTCAAGCCTGCAAGTTTTTGATCGGTTTCGGCAAGCGCCAAGCGGTGACCGTCGGTGGCGACCATGGCCAGTGTATCCGGCTTCAAAATCAGCAAGCCGCCGTTCAGCGTGTAGCGAGATTCTTCCATGGAGATCGCGAACTTGGTCTTGGCGATCAAGCTTTCCATGACCGGTGCGGAAATCTTCACCAGGGTGTGCGGCATCGCGGGGAGCGCCGGGAAATTCTCCTTGGCCATGCCGACGAGCTTGTACTTTTTCTTTTCGCTGACGATCTCGACCCAATGATTCTCAAGGAGCCTGCACTTGATCTCGCCTTCGGGGAGCAAGCGAACGAGCTCAAGCAATTTCTTCGCCGAAATCGTGCCGGCGCCTTCTTTCTTCACTTTCGCTTCGCACGACGTGCGGACGCTCAGCTCCAGGTCGGTCGCAGTGATGGTGAGCCGGCTGCCTTTGGCCTCCACGAGCAAATTCGACAGGATCGGGATGGTCGTTTTGCGCTCGACGACGCCCTGGGTCGTACTGAGTTCGTTCAACAGCGCGGACTTTGTTACGCTGAATTCCATCGCTTCATGTTCCTCACGTGCGGTTCCCGGTGCAGTCATTTTTCTGCGCAACCCCTCGGCGGCCCGCCACTAGATTGGCCGCTTTCTGCTGCTGCCGTACTTTACCCGTTTTCGGCGAAAGTAGAAAGCCCGGCAAGGTCGCGTGACTGTGGAAATGCAGCGGCAGCGCACCGCTGTCGTAATTCACGATTTCGTTCTGTCATCTTCACAAGCAACTATGATTTTAGTTTCTATAAAGCTTGTTGTTGTGATGAGCGCTGTGGAAACGTGGAAAGAGCAGCAAGTAGCCTGACGTGTTTCATATAGCGCCGCGGTGTGCGAGTGGCGAATTGTGAGAATCGTGGAAAATTCCGCGCCTGGACCTCACCCAGCATGCCGGAGGTGAAATTCCTGCACCGGCGTCAACATGAAATCCGCATGTTTCGCAAGCGTTGTCCACAGGTTAGATGGCGTGCGATCAGGCTCAGGGTAAATCAGCACTTCGATAGAGCGGATGGCCGCTGACACGCGTGCAACGGCACGTCTGGAAATGTTTTGTTTGCGTGGAACGAGTAGGGTTACTGCAGTGCGTCCATCAGCCGCGTGATCGTGCGGTTAAGCTCTTTGTCGGAGCGGCGCATCTCTTCGATCTTGTTGATGGAATGCAGCACCGTCGTGTGGTGCTTGCCGCCGAATTGGCGGCCGATTTCAGGAAGCGACGCGGTGGTGAGCTGCTTGACGATGTACATCGCCACTTGGCGCGGAAACGCGATCGCTCGAGTGTTGCTGCGGACCTTCAGGTCTTGCTCGCGCAGATTGAAGTGCTCGCTCACGCGTTTTTGAATCAGGTCGATGGTGACGCGCTTTTCCTGGGACGCGATGATGTTGCGCAGCACCTGCTGCGCAGTGGCCAGGGAAATCGAGGCGCCGGTCAGCGATGCGTAAGCCATCAAGCGCGTCAGCGCGCCTTCGAGCTCGCGCACGTTGGACTTGATGGCGCGCGCGATGTATTCGGCCACTTCATCGGGCAGCGGGAAGCGATCGTTCTCGGCCTTTTTCTGGAGAATGGCGATCTTGGTCTCCAGATCGGGCGGCTGGATGTCCGCAATGAGTCCCCACTCGAATCGCGAGCGCAATCTTTCCTCGATCGAATTGATGTCCTTGGGCAGGCAGTCGGAGGAGATCACGATTTGCTTTTGCTGCTCGTAGAGCGCATTGAAGGTGTGAAAGAACTCTTCTTGCGTGCGCTCCTTCCCGGCGATGAACTGGATGTCGTCCACCAGGAGTACATCGACGGTATGGAAGCGATCGCGAAAACTGATCATGCGGTCGAAGCGCAGCGAGTTGATGACTTCAATCGTAAATTTCTCCGCGCTTACGTAGCTCAAGCGCATCGCCGGGTTTCGCTTCTTGATGGTGTGACCAATGGCGTGCATCAAGTGCGTCTTGCCCATGCCCACTCCGCCGTAAAGGAACAACGGGTTATACGATTTGGAGGGCTGCTCGGCGACCGCGCGCGATGCCGCGTGCGCAAATTCATTGGATTTGCCGACCACGAAGGAATCGAATGTGTAGCGCAAATTCAGCTGATGATCGCTGCTCTCGAAATCCAGCTTGGATTGCTTCGAAGGGTTCGCCGGCGGCGCAGCCGCGGGCACCGGCTCTTCCTCCGTGCAAACGTACTGCACTCGCGTGTTCGGCGTGCCGATTTCGTGAAAGACGGCCTTGACGATTTCTCCGTAGGTGCGCGTCAAGACTTGCCGGAAAACGGCGCTGGGAATCTGCACGAAAAGAGTATCGCCCTCAGCCCGGCTTAGGCGCGTGGGCTGGAACCATGTCGTGTAGGTGTTGATGCTGACGCGGGATTTGACGTGTTCGAGAAATTTGTCCCAAGAATTGACCGCGTCGCGGTCGCGTCCGATTTGGAGTGCAGTCGTCATCGCAAGAGAATAGCGGGCCCTGTGCCATTTCCACAGATGTGAAAAAGCTGTGGAAAGCAGGCCTATCTCATCTTTCTTTAGACTTCGGGGTTCTACCCTCGCTGGAATGTCTTCGCGTGCCCCTGTTGCTCTGCGCGTGGCCCGGCCAGAACCACCAGCCAACGCACCGCCCTTCTGAGACAGCGCGGGATTGTCGCCGATTGACGCGTACCAGGCAAGCGAAAACTGTGCGAAGGCACTTGCGAGTGTTCACACCTGCTGCACAGTTTTTCCACAAGCACTAAAAGTGTGCAATTCCCGCGCGACGCTGCGATTTGAAAGGGATTTTCGCGAAAAATTTGCCGTTGCAAAAAAGACCGGGCTTGCTACACGGAAAAATCGCCTGAGGAAAACTCCGGCTACGGTTGATTTTTTTTATCCGGCCGGTCGAATTCGTAGATGCCGAGAGGGTCGCTGCCGATGAGCAGGCGATCCGGCTCGATAAGAATGATGCTCGCTTCCAGCCGCGCGCCCTCCGGCGTGTACAGTTGGTAGCTGGCGCGGCGATTTCCTTCCTTGTCGAAACGCAGGAGGGTGTCG
This sequence comes from uncultured Acidobacteriota bacterium, assembly GCA_963735525.1. Taxonomy (GTDB): domain Bacteria; phylum Acidobacteriota; class Terriglobia; order Acidiferrales; family UBA7541; genus Acidiferrum. The sequence continues at coordinate 413,736 of CAVTLQ010000015.1, forward strand.
CCGACGGCCATCCACACTTCCCCTTTGGCGCGATCGATTCCCACCGCGGTGAGCACGCGCTTGAAGGCAGGCGCCTTCTGGCGTTTTTCCTGCCGCAAAATCTCGCGCCGGATGGCCTGTGCCTCGGGGGCTGCCTCGAGCGCGGTGTATTGAACGTCCTGCCCCGCTCCAAAGCCGTAGCGGTCGTATTGGCGTACGGTCGGCTCCGGCGTATAGGCGAACGCATAGTAGACATGGTTCTGCGCATCCGTGACGACCTGCCCGACGTTCAGGAAGCGATTCAAATCCTCACGATCCGAGATTTGCTCCGGATCGCCGAACTCCCGTACGTCCCGCCCGTTCCTATCGAAAACGATGACGAGATGCGGCTCGTGCAGCGTCGCCACCGCCACCTCGCCTTCGCCAATCGCTGCAACCGACACCGGCGCCGTCACGGGAATCGATCGCAGCAGTGTTCCGTCGGGCGAAAGTACTTCTACTGCATTCGTGCCGCGGTCTGCGACGTAAATGCGGCCTTCGGCGTCAACATCGCAATCTTCGCCGAACACGATCGCCGGGCTTTTCCCCTTGCTGGCAACCGGCGAAGCCGCAACCGCAAATACTTGCTTGTCTTTAGCATCAAAAACCACCAGCCCGGGCGATGGCGAAGCCAGCACGTAGGTGCGTCCGTCGGGTCCGCGCTTCACCGCCCGCAGACCGGGTCCTATGGCGGGAAAGAGTCTTGCCTTCGCGGTCAGCTCGCCCTCTGCCTGGGCGAACGCGCAGCCCGCGGCGCACGTCAGCAGACACAGCACCGCGGCAATTCTCAAGATGAGACCCCTCTTTTGTTGCATGAATCCTCAGATTACTAAGGGACGTATTGGAGTTGCTCTGCGTTCCAGCCCGGTTGCTCTTGCTTTGCGGGCGCCGCTTAGTCGGCGCGCAATCGCAGCCGCTCGATGGAGCTCGCGCGGAGCCTCCCGGCGCCATTGCGCGGCCCGCTGGTGTCGGCCTCGATGAGCACGCAGTTCATCTGCACATCGCCGGAGGCCACGTCGAAGCGCGCCGGCAGCCCGTCCAGGAAGCGCTTGATGATGGCGTCGCGGTCCATGCCGATGACGCCGTCATGCGGACCGGTCATCCCCACGTCGGTGATGAAAGCGGTGCCGTTAGGCAGCACGCGGTCATCCGCGGTAGTCACGTGCGTATGGGTGCCGACGACCGCGGTGACGCGTCCATCCAGATACCAGCCCATAGCGATCTTCTCGCTGGTGGTCTCGGCATGTATATCGACCAGCACAAAGGCGACATCGTCAGCAAGCTTGGACAGCTCGTTGTCGGCTTTGCGAAACGGATCGTCAATCGTCGGCAAGAAGACGCGCCCCTGCAGACTAAGGACGGCATATTTCACGCCGTTTTTCGCGACGCCCACGTATAGCCCGCTTCCCGGATTCCCCTCGGGGAAATTACCGGGCCGTAGTAGGCGGGGCTGGTGCGGCATGTATTCCAGGATTTCCTTGCGATCCCAGCTGTGATTGCCCCCGGTCAAGACGTCGATGCCGGTGTTCAAGAGCTCGTCGGCAAGGCGTGGAGTAATCCCGAACCCAGAAGCGGAGTTTTCCCCATTGGCGATCACCAAGTCGATCTGCCTCTGTGCGACCAGGTCCCCCAGGCGCTCCTGAACGATCTGCCGGCCCGGCGAACCGACAATGTCTCCGATGAATAGAGTACGCATAGCCTAGCAATCCCGCCCCATCCCTAACTGATAGCTGAGAACGAACCACTGAAAACTATAGGGAGCGGACTGCTCGGCCGTGGGGAACTAGGCCATGAACCTCTGAATTAGGTGGGCGCCACGAGCCAACCGTTAGGCTTTCCTGCCCCGTTCGCGTCCCAGACCGGCCGGGAGGCCAACGGGACAGGCCGTGCACACAGGCTGTCTATCCGCGGCTCCTCAGAGATTCGTCATTGGTTCAAATGGCTTTCGCACCCGCACCTGCTTCGAAGTACCGCTCCGCAGGCATTGTAGCCCGCCTGCGGCCGGTTGGCCAAACAGCGCGGCGAGGATTTCAGCATACCGTTAACGGGACTGCGCTTTGATGCCATCGAACAGGTCCCGAATCGTGACCGGCTGCCCGGGTGCCCCCGAGCCCGCAATTCCAGCCAAGGATTGGAACGAATGGAGCCCCAATCTTCGGTAGCTTTCAAATTGCGACTCGTCGAACCATTGATCGGCGGTGGTCTGGTCGGGAAATCCGGCATGGCTATCGCGATAGGCCAGGACGTCGCGAGGCGTCGTCGTCGTGATGGTCGGTTTGATGTACAGGATCTGCCCGGCAAAGGTTGGTTGGTCCTCCGAGAGGCGCGGATAGCGGATTGCCCCGGCTACGCCGTGAACTGCGGCGAACCCGTCCGGGCTCGACAGCTTTACAGGTGTGGGATCGATGGTGATTTCCACGCCAAAATCGCTGCGGCACTTGCGGATGGCGTTGCCGAGGTCTCCGAAGGTCATTCCCTTGTCGGCATCGGCGTCGCACGCGATGATGTATTTGCAGCGCCGCCGCACCAGCTCGTAGATCGCCAGGTTCTCAAAATGGCCGCCATCGGAGAGGTACACGTATTTGGAGTGATCCGTGGTTGAGGCCAAGAGCTCGTTGAGGAGATAGAGCAGGGAGCAAGGTGGGCCGCCTTCCGGCTTCTTTGATGGCAGCTCATCGTTTGTGTACCTGGAGTTCGGAAGCCACCATCCCAAACGCACGTCGAACACGGTCATCAGGAACGCCAAGGGAGGCGAAGTGTGATAGCCCATGTTGGGGGATGCAGCTGCCCCCGAAATTGAGATGGCGGTACCCAGGTGCACCCCGCCGTGGGTGACATGCAGGGCACTATGCGAATCGACCGGGTAGGCATACTCCCGGGTCTGCCGGAAGCCATCCCTGGGCGCTCTGTCCGACTCGAACTTCATCTCCGGGAACTCGTACCCACAGTATTTAGGAGTAAAGACGAAGGACTCGGCCTTACGCTCCTGCCAGGCGAGGCGTCCGCCGTGAGTGACGTTTAGGGCTGCGCAGACAATGGGATAGGGCCCGTCGTAAGGGGTAGCTTCACCGGTATGGTCGCTGAAATCGGTTAGGAAAAAATCGTCGGTGGGATCAAAACCCGTAAACCGGTTGGGCCGACGCTGTCCCTTCTGCCGGCTTGCTCCCAGATAGCAACGCACTAACCGGTTTCGGTAAAGTAGGTTCATCGAGAAAATGTTGATATCAACGCGATACGCCAGCGCGATAGCCAGCGCACTTAACGCCAAAATAGCAAGCAAGATCCATCGCAAAGGGACATTGTCGGCGCTCCCCCAATATTGTTTGCCCGTAGCGGGCCACACCGCCAAGCGGTGTGCTCCAAGCGAAAGCAAAATCAACAGGCCGACGATGAAGACGTAGGGTGATACCACCGCTATCAGGCCGAGCGTGCGATCCTCCTCGCCCTGCCGGGAGGTCTTGCCACTTCCTCCGGAGAGCAAGCCAAGCGCGGTAGTTCCTACCCAACCCAGCAGAACACCGATCTTGGTCTTGACCCACGCCGCGAACCACAGGGTCACTAGGAAAGGGGCGAAAATGGACAAGCCAAAGAGGCCGGCCCAGCCGATGATTCCGAGCAGCAGCAGGCCCCCGAGGCGACCCCACCATTCCTGCTCTTCCGGGCCTATTAAGAGTTTCAGCAGGCCGATATGAATCATGCCGACCAGCAGGAATGCCACGACCACTAGCGGAGGTCCCCACGCGATGGCGTGCCAGGGCCTGGTGTGCCAGGTCGCACCGCCGGTTACCGGGCCCCAGGACCTCCAAAGGGAAATCGCTATGTGGCAAAGCTTGGCCAGTAGCCCTCCGACCACCCCGGCAAAGAGCGCGGTGAGCGGGATGCCAATCTTTTGCGGCATCGTTAACTGGTGACCCGCCTGCCCCGAGGCCTTTATGACTGCAATCCGGACGAAAAGACCAACAAGGTGAGCCAGAAAATATACCAATGCACCGACGAACACCCACCGGATGAGAGACTGCGCCGCGAGTGAGCGCCAGAGCCAAAAGGAGAAAACCGTAAGGCAGCCACTGAGAAACAGGGGTAGCGCGACAAACCAAGTCACCCGTTTCTGGTCCGCCCCCTGTGCCCTGTCGCGCTCCTCGGTATCCTCAGGCAGCTCGGCTGAGTCCTCCTTAGCGGGGAGCGAACAGCACGCCGTTTCCGCGGACGACCAGGCGACCGCCCACACCAAGAGCAGTATTGCCATGGAGATAGCAACGCCCGCGCCGTTCCGCTCTACAGCGCTCATGTCCGTGAGTCTGTGCAACACGGAGCCGAGGAGCCAAGGGATCAGCACAATGGCGCCCAGGAACGAGATCAATATGACCTGATTGAGCAGAACATTCCGAAGATAGGTGGCGATGGCCGCCCAAGTGTCGGCGCCAAAGAGTCCCTTCCGCGGCGTGAGATAGTTGCTGTAGTCGCGAAGAAAGTTGATTTGTTTTGGTTCGGCCACGTCGCCGTCCACATCGCGATGCCTCTCGTAGTTGCCCAGCTTGTCTTGCACCTCCGACATCCCGCCGGGCGCGCGCTTGATCCAACCGGCCAGCCAGCCGCCGATGTACCCACCGCCCGAGACCGTGGAGAGATATTTAGCCTTTGCCAGCAATCCGGCTTGCGCGAGGCCTTGCAGAATGCCGAGGTTGAAGGTTGCGCTGCGGATACCGCCGCCGGAAAATGCTAGACCGTAGGGTTCGCCCCCTAACGGGTCGTCGGGTTTGCTACGAGCCAGAGCTTGTCTTTCGGCTTCGAGTATTTCCTTGAAGGTGGCCATCCAGGAGCTCCCTCAACGGCTCACAGGCATCGCGGTTTCCGGCGAATCGACCTCTGCGGACATAACAAGTACCTGAAAACGTGAGCGGAGATGCACTTGGCCAGCGTTATATCCGGCGATGAGAGTCAAGTCAACGCCAATAATATTTGGGGCAAGTAACTCGAGTCATTCTGACCAACTATAACAAAATAAGCGAGTTAGCTTCTGCTTCTGGAAGGAAAATGCTTGAGCGGCTCAAGCATTTGGGACCCTCAAAGTCGCCTCCGGCAAGAAAGCGCCCCGGCTGAGCCGGGGCGCTCTGCCAACCTGCGAAATATGTTTCCGTTAGAAGTGGAAGCCCAACTCGATCGTCTCCGCCCGCGGCGTCACATAGTGCGTGCCGCTGAACGTGGAGAGGAAGTTGTACAGCGCGACTTTGTTGGTCACGTTAATGACCGTGAAGCGCAGACTCCACTTGTACTTGTCGCCGTGGAAGAGGTTGTCGTCTCCCGCCGCGATGTCGAACAGGCTACGCGGCTGGATGCGCTGAGGATCGTGGTCGTCATTCTCCGCTCCAGGCTTGGGTATCTTAACGTAGAGTGATCCGAGCCCCGCGGCACTGCACGTGGCTAGTGCAGGTCCCAGGGGATTGGGAGCGGCGAGCACGCCATTGCACGTGAGCCCCGCCTGAAACTCCTGATCGGCCGTCAGAGGGCCGCCGGTGACGGCGTTCACCAGGGCTATGACGCCAGTTCCAACCGTGGCGTTCGTGCCTCCGTCGGCGATAGAGGTAGCGGGGGAGCACGTGGCGGTTGCGGCTAAGCAAGGCACCGCGCCGGCCACCAGCCCGCTGTCGTATCTCCAGTTAAACCCAATCCACGGCAATTTTTTCCAGGGTTGGTATTGCAGGTGTGTCGTCTGATTGAAAAGCTCATCATGGTCAATCCGGAAGACGCTGGTCCCCGGACCGATGATCGGCAAGCCGGCGACTTGCGGCAGGAAGAACCGCGCGGCCACGCCGGACATCACCACAAGCGCGGTAAAGCCGTGGAAGTCGGGCACGCTCACACGGATCGCATATCCGGGGATCTTGTTCCGCTGCCACTCGATCGGGAAGGTGATGGGCGTGGCCCCCACGACGCCGAAGTCAAAGCCGTTGTGGGTGTACTTCCAAATGTACTCGCCGTCCACGACCAGATATTTTCCGAAGGCCTGCTCCAAGCCGGCGTGGAACTCATTGCGGTAGCCCGGAGTAATCGGCCCTGTCGAGCAGGGGACACCGGGTGGCGGCACGATGGCGGCTAGCACCGGGAAGTTGCATCCTGTCGCTGGCAATCACCAGATTTTCGTTGAAAGGACTTTCCATGGTGCGCGCGTAAGAAATACGAAGCACCGTATTGGTCGGCTTAATGTTGTAGGCAATACCCAGCCGTGGCTCCGCCTGGCGGCCAATCGAAAGCCCGTTGTACAGGTCGCCGCGGATTCCGAGATTGAAGGACCAGCTGCCCTTGGTGATCGTATCCTGCACGTACAGCGCAAGCTCCTTTACGTCCGTGTGGCCATTAAACGGGAATAGAGTTCCTCCGCGGCTCAGATCGTAGGGCGCCAGGATCGGATTAAATGTAGCGCTTGCGGGATCGTTGAACGTCGGGTCCACGATGCCGAAGGCGTCGTTCTCCGTGAGAAAGGTTTGTTCGTAGGTGATTCCCGCCTTCACATTGTTGATGCCTTTGACGTAGGAGATATCAGACCGGACACCTACGTTGGTGAGCGTCCTCGACTGGCTGGCGGTCTCCACCTGAAGGTCGGGAGACAAATCGTTAAGGGGATCAGCGCTGGGGTAGTAGTTATACTGATCTCGCCGCACGAAAGTGCCCAATGTGAACACCGCCGACGAGCTGAGCAAGCGCGTCCAAGTCGGCGCGATGTTAAAGGTGCCAATCTTCGAGTGCTGATCCGCCGGCCCCAGAGGAGCGCCCGTCAGATTGTTGGCGATCGTATCGGTACCCGCGGCGCAAGTGTATCCGGTGACTCCGATGCAGGAATGACATTCCTGGTCGTACGAATTGGGAGTCTGAAACCAGGAACGTGAGTAGCCCACGTTCAAGTGGATCGAATCCTTGCCGGTAAGCTGAAAGTCAACGCGGTCGAAGACGTTCTCTTCGTTGCCCTTATCGTGGAACGCCGTGAACTCCGGAGGATCCAGGAACCGGCCGGTGTTCAAGCCGCCCAGAGAGATGAAGTTTCCCCATTTCTGTCCCCCGTAGGCGAGATCGAATCCAACGCTAGAGGTGCCAAAGCTTCCGTAAGAAGTCGTCAGGCTGCCAGTCGGGGTCGTCACGCCGAGGCCCGACTTCGTCGTCACTTTGATCACCAGGCTCGTCTTGCCGCCAAATTCCGCTGGCGGCGCGCCAGAGATGACCTCCAGCGATTGGATGGAGTCGGAGGGAACCTGGTTGGAAAATACCTTGCTCTGCTGATCGGTAATCGGCTGGCCATCCACCGAAAACGAGTTTGAGGCGTGATCGCCGAGTCCATGGAACAGCCCATTCGAGTCCGCAGCGACCCCCGGCGTCACCAGCGTAACCAACGAACTCACGGATGAAGACGCACTCTCTAACGGAAGCCGATCGATAATGCTCTGATCCACGTCTGTGTGAAACGTGGATTCATTTTCCACCAGGTCGCCCCCGTTGGCTTCCACGGTAACCGTTGTTGACGCTGCTGAGCCCACCTTCAGGCTGATCTGCACGTTCACTGGAACCGACGCCCGCACGTCTATGTCTTGCGTGTACGGTGCGAATCCCGCTGCCGTCACTACCGTGTGATACGTATTAAACGGTATATTCGTAAAGCGAAACGCTCCATCGGTGCCCGTGGTGGCCTGCCGCCGAAATCCGCTCACCGTATACGAAATCTCCACCGTCGCGTCGGCCACCGACCCCCCCGATGGATCTTTCACCACGCCCTCAATCGACCCGGAATTCCCCAATTGCGCCCGCCCCGGCGTCGCAAGGAACAGAAAACTCAACCCCAATACCAAAAGCGCGTAACTGCTGCGCAAACTCTTAAGCATTTTTCCTCCGTCCCGTTGCGGGACCCCTTTGCGATAAAGGTGCGGTAGAAGTGTGGATAGGCGCCTCCAAAACGAATGGAGGTCGACGCCGGCCTGGGTCGGGCTTAGCGCACGGAAAGACCACGGTAGATCAGCAGAATGAAGAGATTAAGCGGCAGGAGGCGCGCGAGAGGCGCGGTGTAGAGCGAAGGAATCCGACGGAGCGGCGTGTTGCGGCAACGACGCGTGCCAGGTGACTTGCTGCGCTTCAGGGATCAGTTCGAGAGCTGCGGCCGCCAGCGCGGGCATGTGCAGCGCCTGGCAAATGTGGCAAGCCGTGTCGGGATCGCCGGTGTGATGGTGGAGCGTCGAACCCGCGATGAAGTACAGCAGCGCCAGGCAACCCAATAGAGCCAGCGCGCGCCGCATGCCTTTGTGCTCGAACATAGTCCCTAACGAGTGCATACACCTATAGCTTCTTCAGTGTACCAGCTTAGACGGTCGAAAAACCGGGTTGGTTGCACGAAATGGTGCTCTAAAAGTGATCTAACTGATTCGCGGATTGCATTCTTGCCGAAAGCTCGGAAAACCATCATTCAAGCCGTGTTGCCCACGGAAACGGCCGGGCGTGCTGGAAGTGAAGAGGTGCCACCGAACGCCTTGGCCAGCGACGCCGGAGGAACCAGGCGCGCGGAATTGAGTATGAAGACCAACTCGGACGACACGTGGATAAACGCGGCAAGCAGCGGATTGAGCAGGCCGAACGCGGCCATGCCCACGCCAATGCTGTCCACCACCAGCGTGCCGACAAAGTTCTGCATGATGGTCCTGCGGCAGCGTCGCGCGATCCGCAAAGTTTCGACGAGCTTCGAGAGATCGCTCCCGATCAGCACAACGTCGGCGCTCTCCCGCGCGACGTCGGTTCCCGAGCCCATCGCCACGCCGACATCGGCTTGCGCCAGCGCCGGCGCATCGTTCACTCCGTCTCCCACCATCGCCACGGTATGAGAAGTCTCGGCGAGCCGCTTCACGTATTGCAGCTTTTCTTCGGGGAGCAATTCGGACGCGACTTCGTCCACGCCCAACTTCTTGCCGATATCCTCAGCCACTGCTTTGGCGTCGCCGGTCAAGAGCACGGTTCTCAGCCGCATGTCCTTGAGCGATTGAATTGCCTTTTTCGCCTCAGGTCGCAGCGTATCCGCAACGACGAGCGTCCCCAAGAGTTTGCCGCTTGCGTGCTACAAAAACCTCCGAGTCCGTGTTGTGCCCATTTCCCCGCGCTAATTCGAAACCCCGCGTTCCGACAGAAAATTCTCGCTGCCCACAAGCACTTCATCGCCGTCGCAGATCGCGGATATTCCTTTGCCGGGCGTGTATTCGAATTCGCTCGGATCTTCATACGGAATGCCAAGTTGCGTGGCCTTCTTCAAAACGGCTTTGGCAACGGGGTGCTCCGAGCGCGATTCGGCAATAGCCGCCGTCTTCAGCAGGAAAGCGGCTGAGACGTTCCGGAGCGGGACGCACGTCCAGAAGCTCGGGAGTTCCAAACGTCAGCGTCCCCGTTTTATCAAGAAGAACGGTGTCCACCTCGGCGAGTTTCTCCAAGTACAGCCCGCCCTTGATGATCGCCCCCTGTTGCGCCGCGCGGCCGATCGCGCCAAGAATCGCCAGTGGCGTCCCCGCCGCGATCCCGCAAGCCCCCGCCACAATGACCACGGAAATGGTGGACCGAATGTTGTGGGTCACCAGGAAAGTCAGAAACCGCGGCACCGAGCGCGAAATACACCAAGTATCCAGCCAGGCGATCCGCAAGGCGCTGGATCGGCGCGCGCGATTGCTCGGCTTGTTCCACCGCCTGAATGATTTTGCCGAAGGTGGTTTCGCGTCCCAGTCGTTCCACGCGCACTTCGAGAGCGCCGGATTGGTTGATGGTCCCCGCGTACACTTCCTTTCCCGGACTCTTCTCGACAGGCATGGATTCGCCCGTGATGGTCGCCTGATCGACGAAAGAATGCCCGCCCACAACCGAACCATCGACCGGTATTCGGCCCCCGGGTTTGATCAGCACGATGTCGCCTACCAAAACTTGCTGAACTCCGACTTCCCTCCATCCCCCGCGCTCGCCCACCGTTGCCGTGGACGGCAGCAGGTCAATCAGATGACGAATGGCCCGCCGACCGCGCCCCACGGTGAGGCCCTCGAGGACCTCCGCAACAAGCACAAATAGCGTGATTACCAGCGCGGTGAAAACTTCCCGGATCGCCAGCGCCGCCAGGATAGCGATAGCCATGGAGAGTTCCATGGTCATCCTGCGCTGTAGGATATTTTCAACGGCCTCGTGAAAAATTGGATATCCGCCGACGAGCGCGCAAATCACGCCGGCGATGACGAAGGGAAGACTCAATTGCGGTCCTACGAACCAGGCCGCTGCCGCCGCCACCGCAACAAAAAGAATTCGCGCCATCTCGCGCCAATCGAGCGCGTGTTCGTGCTCCGCTTCCTCGGCTGAAGCATTCTGCGTGGCGTGGGTAGAGTCAGAACCACCCGCCGGTGCCGCCACGGAATCGTTCTCGTATTTCACGCCCGGCTGAACAGAGTTGTCAGGCATTGCGACCCCCCGGTTGCGCTCTCCACAAGCGCACGAGACTTTGGGCTACTTCAAGTAAGCCCTCACGATATCGATCAATTCTTCGGCAGCCGCGGCTTGCGGCGAATCCGTCGGCCGATTCGGATCCAGCACGTGGAACCACACATGACCCTCGACCAGCTCGGCCATCAACCCGTTCAACGCTCCCCGGCAGGCGGCCACCAACTGCATCACGTCGGCGCATTCATGCTCTTCCGCCAATGCCCGCTCGATGGCCTCGACTTGCCCGCGAATCCGGCGAACCCGAACGACCAGCTTTTCCTTGTCTTTGGTGGTGTGAGCCATCGATCCTCCATATACTATACCCTAGTATAGTCTGTAAGTCCAGCCTCAAAAAGGACTTACGCCTTGACCCCGCAACCCTTCTTACTTAAGCTCCGTCCTACTTTCTAAAGCACATGCCAAGCAAGCACATACGGCCGCTTTTGGCGCTGCTCCTCGGGATCGTCTTTCTGACGGCGCAATTCCACTTCTGCTCCGACCTGACTTCCGATCCCTACAGCTCGCACGTCTGCCCCTTCTGCACCGCGACCGGCTCTGCGATCCTGACGGGGCCGCCCAGCATCGCAATCATGCCGATTGTAAGCCGATTTGAGCGGACGGCCGTGACCCTCGAGATCTCTTACGCCGTTCCGCCCGCCACCTCGCCCCGCGCTCCTCCTTCCGCGTAGTCCCATTCTCTTCGCCGGCTTGTTTGTGGTTTCCACCCAACTTGGTGTTCGTCTCTCTTGCAGACGTCAGGAGTATTCACATGAGGAAAGGATTGGCATGGGCCGTTGCTCTGCTAGCCCTCCCTGCCTCCATCGCTGCCCAGGCACAGAAGCAGAAGATGCCGCCGCTTCCGCCACCCTCCGGCCCAGCGGCTCCGCCCGCGGCAGCGCAAAATGCCGCCACGCGCATCACGCTGGACGAGGCCCTTCGCCTGGCGCTGCAGCACAATCACGCACTGCAGGCGGCGCGCTCCACGATCCTGCAAAACCAGTCCGAGGAGGTCACCGCGAATCTTCGTCCGAATCCCACACTGTCTTGGGACACCCAGTTTTTCCCGCTCTTCACCCCCAGCCAGTTCACCGCCGATTACCTGGAGAATCAAGCGCAGTTTGATCTGGGGATCGGGTACCTGTTCGAGCGCGGCAAGAAACGCCAGCATCGGCTCCAAGCGGCCAGAGATCAGACCGCGGTGACCCGCTCGCAGGTGGACGACAACGAACGCCAGCTGCTCTTCAATACCGGCCAGCAATTCATCGCCGTTCTCCTGGCTCAATCGACCCTCGACCTTGCCCAGCAGGACGTCGACAGCTTCCAGCAAACCGTGGACATTAGCCAGTCGCGCTACAAGGCCGGCGACATGAGCGAGAGCGACCTTCTGAAGATCAAACTCCAGTTGCTGCAATTTCAAAGTGATCTTTCGATGGCCAAACTCGCCAAAGTCCAGGCCCTGACCGCGCTGCGGCAGTTTCTTGGGTTTGAATCCGTCCCCGATGAGTTCGACGTGCAGGGTGAGCTCGACTATCAGCCGGTGCACGCCGGTTTGCAGGATCTGAAAGTCCTGGCCATGCAGGGCCGCCCCGATCTTCGCGCCGCCCAGCAGGGCGTCACCGCCACGCGCAGCCAGGAAGCGCTGATGGAGGCCAACGGCAAGAAGGATTTGGGCGTCGCCTTCGATTACACGCACACGGGCGGCATCAACAGCGGTGCCTTTTACTTCAACATCGAACTGCCTATCTTTGACCGCAACCAGGGCGAAGTCGCGCGCACCCGCTACGCCATCACCCAGGCGGAGCAGCAAGCCATCGAAACCGCGCAGCAAGTCAGCACCGACGTCGTGGACGCTTACTCGGCTTTGCACTCCAACGATGAGATCATCCAGCTCTACCGCGGCGGGTACGTCGAACAAGCGAAGGAGTCCCGCGACATCACCGAATACGCCTACAAGCGCGGCGCCGCGAGCCTGCTCGATTTTCTGGACGCCGAGCGGACCTATCGCGCCAATCAACTCGCCTACCGCCAGGCGCTGGCCAGCTACATGACGGCCCTCGAACAAATGCGCCAAGCCGTAGGCACAAGGAACCTGCCATGACTACCCGCATCCCGGCTCATGTTTCGTCTCTCCTGCTGACCGGCGCAGGACTCCTCGCGCTCGCCTCGCTCGGCTGCGGCTCCGGACCCGGAGACGCCGAATCGCAGATGACCTCGTACTCCACTGGCGAGAACAAAGCGGACACCGCCGATCTTTTTACCGTGCCGAAGGAGCAAATGGTGCACATCCAAGTCGTGCCGGTGGAAAAATCCAAGCTTCCCCGAGTGCTGCGGCTGACCGGCGCGGTCGCCTACAACGCCTTCCAGACCACGCCGGTGTTCAGCCCCGTCGGTGGCCCGGTTCAGGAGATCCTCGCCCAGCCCGGCGAGTACGTGCGCGCCGGTCAAACACTTCTCACCGTCACCAGCCCCGACTATTCCGCCGCGCGCTCCGCCTACATGAAGGCGCTCAGCGCGTTTCAGCTCGCCGACAAGAACTACGATCGCTCCAAGGATCTCTACGAACACAAAGCCATCGCCGAACGCGACCTGCAGCAAGCCGAATCCGATCGCGCCCAGGCTCAGGCCGATTTGCAGGCTAGCGAAGACGCCCTCCGCGCTCTGGGCATCAACGATCCCGATACGCTGGTGAAAACGCCGCCCAAGACCACCGGCCAGATCCCCGTTATCGCGCCCGTCGCCGGACAAATCGTCGAACGCCTCGTAGGTCCCGGCCAGTTGCTTCAGGCCGGCTCGACCCAGTGTTTCACTATTTCGGACATGAGCACCGTGTGGGTGCTCGTCAATGTCTACCAGAACGATCTCGCCTACGTGCGAATCGGCGACAGCGTTGACATCACCACCGATGCGTATCCCGAAATCTTCCGTGGCAAAATTTCCTATATCGCCGATGCTCTCGACCCCACGACCCGCACGCTGCAAGCGCGAATCGTGACCCAGAACCCCGGCTACAAGCTCAAGAAGGATATGTACGTCACCGCTACCGTGCATGCCGGCACGCTCATGAATGCGCTTACGGTCCCGGATGCCGCTGTCCTGCGCGACACGGAGAATCAGCCGTTCGTTTACGTGCAGTCCGGCCCCAATCAATTTGCGCGGCGGCTGGTCAAGGTCGGCGACAGTCAGGGCGGCCGCATGCTCGTCCAGGACGGCCTGAAGGAAGGCGAGCGCGTCGTCGGTGACGGCAGCCTGTTCCTGCAATTCAAGAATTCCTTGCAGCACTAAAGGACCCAAGAGCCGGCGCATGATCCATCGCATCGTCCAATTCGCTCTGCAGCAACGCTTCGTCGTGCTGATGTTCACCGTGCTGATTGTCGTCGCCGGCACGGTTTCCTTCCAGCGCATGCCTGTCGATGCGTACCCCGACCTTTCGCCGCCGATGGTCGAGCTGATCACGCAATGGCCGGGCCACGCCGCCGAAGAAGTCGAGCGCCTCACCACGCTTCCTCTCGAGCTGGCCATGAACGGCGCACCCAACCTTCGCTACATGCGCTCCATCTCTCTCTACGGCTTGTCCGACGTGATCCTCACCTTCGACGAAGGCACCGACGCGTACTTCGCCCGCCAAAATGTTTTTGAGCGAATCGCCGACGCGCAGCTTCCCAGCGGCGTAACCCCGAGCATGGCTCCGCTCTTCAGCCCCAGCGGCCTCGTTTATCGCTACGTCATCGACACCCCGGACCGTTCCCCGATGGAGCTGCACACCTACGAAGCTTGGATCATCGAGCGCGCCTATCGCAGCGTTCCCGGCGTCGCCGACGACTCCGGCTTCGGTGGTCCGACCATGGAGTATCACGTCCTCCTCGATCCCGCGCGCCTCTACAATTTTCATCTTCCCGTCGTCCAGGTCGTCAACGCTCTTCAGGCCAACAATGCGAACACCGGCGGCGGATTTTACACGCAGGGCGGCCAGTTCTATTACGTGCGGGGTCTCGGCCTTCTAAAATCCACCGATGACATCGGCGAAGTGGTCGTCGGCAGCAACAACGGCGTGCCCGTTCGCGTGAAGGACGTGGGCCAGGTAGTGATCGGCCACGCACCGCGCCTCGGCATCTTCGGCTTCCAAGACAAAGTCAAGAACAACGATGACGCCGTTGAAGGCGTCATCCTCATGCGCCGCGGCGAGCAAACGCAAAACGTCCTCCGCGGCGTCGAGCAAAAAACGGATGAGCTTAACCGCAGCGTCCTTCCCCCCGACGTGAAAATTCATCCCTATTACGACCGCAGCGACCTCGTCCGCGTCACTACCGACACCGTCGAAGGCAATCTTCTCCGCGGCATGGTCCTTGTCCTCATCGTGCTGATTTTCTTTCTGGTCAGCCTCCGCGCCGCCGTGATCACCGCGCTCACCATTCCTCTCGCCCTGCTCTTCGCCTTTATCTTCCTCCACGCCACCGGTGAAGCCGCCAACCTGCTCTCCATCGGCGCCATCGACTTCGGCATCATCATCGACGGCACCATCGTCATGGTCGAAAACATCTACCGCGAACTGGCCGAGCGCAGCGGCACTGAATACAATCTCCACGAAGTCATCCTCCACGCCGCTCGCGATGTCGACCGCCCTATCTTCTACTCCGTCGCCGTCATCATCGCCGGATATCTCCCCATTTACGCGCTCACCGGACCCTCCGGCAAACTCTTTCATCCCATGGCCGACACCATGGCCTTCGCGCTGGTCGGCGCCCTGATTCTGACGCTTACCTTCGTCCCCGTCCTCGTCTCGTACTGGTTCAAAAGCGGCGTTGACGAAAAGCCCAATCGCATTTTCAACTGGGTGCGAGAAAAATACGCCGGGCGCCTCATCTGGTGCCTCGATCACCCTGGGCTTACCATCTTCGGCGCCCTCGCCATTTTCGGTGCCACGCTTCTTCTCGTTCCGATGATCGGCGGCGAATTCCTTCCGCACCTCGATGAGGGCGCGCTCTGGGTCCGCGCCACCATGCCCTACACCATCGGTTTCGACGAAGCCGCCAAATTCGCACCCCAAATTCGCAACATCCTCATCCAATACCCGCAGGTCACCGTCGTCGGATCCGAGCTCGGCCGCCCGGACGACGGCACCGATCCCACCGGCTTTTTCAATTGTGAGTTTTACGTCGGATTGAAGCCTTACAACGACAAATCCTGGAAATCCGGCGCGGTTCACACCAAGGAAGAACTAGCTAGAGATCTCGAGAAAAAACTCGACGCCTATCCCGGCGTCATCTTCAATTTCACCCAGCCCGCCGAGGACGCCGTCGACGAAGCCCTCACCGGCCTCAAGTCCTCTCTCGCCGTCAAAATCTTCGGCCCCGACCTCGACGTCCTCGAGAAAAAAGCCGTCGAGATCAAAAATATTCTCGACAAGACCCCCGGCTACACCGAACTCACCGTCGTCCGCGAGCTCGGCCAGCCCAGCCTCATCGTCGATATCGACCGCCCGAAAATCGCGCGCTATGGCATCAACGTCGCCGATGTCGAGGCTGTCGTGCAGGCCGCGGTGGGTGGACAAGCCGCCACGCAAGTGATCCAAGGCGAAAAACTCTTTGACCTGGTCGTGCGCATGGAGCCGCAATATCGCTCCAGCGCGCGAGAGATCGCCAACCTTCTGGTGCCCACTCCTGCCGGCCAGCAGATTCCCCTCTCGGAGCTTGCCGCCATCAAGGAGTCCGCCGGCGCGTCCTTCATCTATCGCGAAAATAATTCCCGCTACATTGGCATCCAGTTTTCCGTCACCGGCCGCGACCTGGAAGGCATCGTTAACGCCGGGCAGCGCGCCATCGCCAGGTCCGTGCAGCTTCCCGAGGGCTATCGCCTCGATTGGGGCGGCGAATACAGCGAGCTCCTCGAAGCCAAATCGCAGCTCTACGTCATCGGCCCGCTCGCCATCTTCCTGATTTTTCTGATCCTCTTCGCGCTCTATGGCAACTTCAAATTCCCAATTTCCATCGCACTCGGCGTCGTGCTCACCGAACCGGTCGGCGCTCTCATCGCCCTCAAGCTCACCCACACGCCCTTCAGCGTCTCCAGCGTCCTCGGGCTCCTCGCGCTGCTCGGCGTCTCCGTGGAAACCGCCGTCATCCTCGTCAGCTATATCAACAAGCTCCGCCTGGAAGGCGCCAGCGTCCGCGACGCCACTCGCGAAGCCTCTCTCCTGCGCCTCCGCCCCATCATGATGACCGCGCTGGTCGCGTGCCTCGGCTTGTTACCCGCCGCCATGTCCACCGGCGTCGGCAGCGACACACAAAAACCCTTCGCCATCGTCGTCGTCGCCGGCCTGCTCTCCCGCCTGCTGCTCGGCTTCTTCGTCAATCCGGTGCTATACGAAATCGTCGCCCGCGAAGGCGACGTCCTCCAGGTCTAAGTAGCACAGACACCCCTGCCTGTGCCCAGCCCCAATGAGAGATGGCTAGTTTTTATTGTTGAGAAGTCCCTGCGCTCGCCGCCGCCCCGCCGATCGCCGCGCCATTCACCACCAACTCCACGCGGCGGTTCTTCTGCCGCCCTTCCGGCGTGTCATTCGACGCCACCGGCTGCGTCTTGCCGAATCCCTTGGCCGTCACCGACGATCCCGCCACTCCCTGCGCGATCAGAAAATCGCGCACCGAATCCGCGCGCCGCTCGGAAAGCTGCTGGTTCATCTCATCGCCGCCCACGCTGTCCGTGTGGCCCTCGATCTGCAGCGTCAGCCCCGGATGCGCCAGCACGATCCCCGAAATCTTCGCCAGCTTCTCCCTCGTCGCCGGTTTAAGCGTCGAGCTCCCGGTGTCGAACAGCACGTCCGACATATTCACGATCAAGCCGCGCGCGGTGTCCTGCGTCTGCAAAATCGAATTCAGCTGCGCCAGCAATTGCGCGCGCAGGTCAGTCTTTTCCTTTTCGGCCTGCGCCGCGGCCTGCCGCGCTTTTTCCGCTTCCGCCTCAGCGGCCTTCTGCTGTTCCACGGCCGCCTGTTGTTGGGCCAATGCCGCCGCTCGAGCCGCTTCCGCCGCCTGCTGCTGGCGTGCCGCCTCCTGCGCCGCCTGATCGGCTTGCTGCTTCATGCGCTCCGCATCGGCCTTAGCGGCTTCCGCTTGCGCGCGCGCCTCGTCGGCTTGCTGCCGGCGCAATGTCTCGGCCGCGGCATCCGCGCGCGCCTTAGCTTCGCGTTCCGCCGCCGCTTTCCGCTCCGCGTCGGACATGCGTTGCGCGTCTTCTTCCGACTTCTTCTGTACCGCGATCACGCGCGCCTCTTCGGCCGTCTCCACCACGTTGCGCGACGTCCCAATCACGCCCTTCTTATCCTTCTTCGCCCGGTACGCCTCTTCCGCCACCTTCAGTTGCTCTTCCGCTTTGGCGAGCGTCGACGCCGCATACTTGTCCGCCTGCGCGTTCCGCGCGATGCGCACCGCGTTGCGCGCCTCAAACAGCTCCAGCGGCGCCTTGCGGTCCACCCCGAAAATCGCATTCTCGATCTTCGTGTTCGACGAAGCGTAGCTTCCCCGGCTGATCAACTCGTACTTGGCGTCGATATCTTCCACGCGGTTCGCCATCGCCGCCGGCAGCGCGTTCTCCAGCACCACCTCGTCGCCGGGCTGTGTCACCGCATAGTACGGCTCCGCCGTCACGATCATTCCGAACGTCTGCATGTCCGTGACCGCCTTCACGGCGCCCATGCCGCTCTTCACCACCACTTCGCCCAGGTTCACCGCGCGCCCTTGCGGCGAAATCGCCCACAGTACATACGTCAGATACTCGAGCCCAAACCGCGTCGAATCTTCCAGGCCCGTGAACTTCGCGTCGATCTCGATGCGATTGGTCTTGCTCTCCACCTTTGCCGAGCCCGATGCCCCGCGCATCAGGTCCGTGCCCGCAAAATCGATCAGCGTCGCCCCGCCCGAGCGCCGGTAGTTCACCGCCTTGGTCGTGCGGGATACGGTAGCAGTCGCCGCCGCGCCGCCGGCTTGATCTTGCGCCCATCCTGCCGCGCGCCCCCGCGCATGCGCCACTCCCCCACCCAGCCCTGTACCCAGCAATGTCATCCCGCTCAACGCCAACCCGCCCAAAGATAGAAACACGCGTGCCATGTTCACGTCAGTCCTCCATCGCCATCGCAGTGGCGCACAGTCTAGTGGCTGCACCTACTACGCGATTCCGCTTGTATGCCTAAATCCTAGCGCAATCCAGCAGCCCCGGTTCGACAAGATTCCGCCTGAGTTCACAATGAAGAATGCCCTGCTCGCCCCGGGAAGCCAGCCACTCGGGTGGCACAGCCATTTCTGGTTGCCCGCTCCACGGCTATAATGGCGCCCGCATTCATTCTGAGAGGGCAACCATGAACTATCGCCGCTTCGGCAAGACCGGATGGAACGTCAGCGAAATTGGCTACGGCATGTGGGGCATCGCCGGCTGGAGCGGCTCGGAAGACGCCGAGTCCATCGCATCACTGCAGCGCGCCGTCGATCTGGGCTGCAACTTCTTTGACACCGCGTGGGCCTATGGCGACGGCCACAGCGAACAGCTTCTCGGGAAAATCCTGCGCGACAATCCGGGCGGAGGACCGCGCAAGACGCTCTACACCGCCACGAAAATTCCGCCGAAAAACCGCAAGTGGCCCAGCCGCCCGGACATGACCCTGGACGATTGTTACCCGCCGGACTACATCGTGGAGTACATCGACAAGAGCCTCGGCAACCTCGGCGTCCACACGCTCGACCTGATTCAGTTTCACACCTGGGAAGACGCGTGGCTCGACGATCCCCGTCTGCACTCCGCGCTCGAAAAACTTCTCACCAGCGGCAAGGTGCGCGCTCTGGGCATCAGCATCAATCGCTGGCAGCCCGCCAACGGCATTCGCGCCGTGCGCACCGGCCTCTTTGACGCCGTGCAAGTCATCTACAACATCTTCGACCAAAATCCCGAAGACGAACTGTTCCCCGCCTGCCGCGAGAAAGACGTCGCCGTGATCGCTCGAGTTCCCTTCGACGAAGGCACGCTCACCGGCACGCTCACCGTGGACAGCAAGTGGCCCCAGGGCGATTGGCGCAACACCTACTTCGTTGCCGAAAATCTCAAGAACAGCGTAGCTCGCGCCGACGCGCTGAAGCCGCTCGTGCGCGACGGCCTGACCATGCCCGAGATGGCCCTCCGCTTTATCCTCAACAACAAAGACGTCAGCACCATCATCCCCGGCATGCGCAAACCCCACCATGTCGATACCAACCTCGCCGCTAGCGACAAAGGCCCGCTCCCCGCCCAACTCCACTCCGAGCTCCGTAAACACCGCTGGGACCGCACGCCCACAAAGTGGAGCCAATGAAGGAGAAAAAGACGTGACCCGCGACCCGTGCTTCGTGACCCGTGCAGATTCACGCGACGGATCACGGGCCACGAGCCACGGGTCACGCTCTTAGCGACCACGCTCCTCACGCCGTCTGCTTCAACGCCCGCTCGACCAGCGTCAGACAGCGCTCCGCCTGCTCGCGGAGCAATTCGTCGCTTTCGCCGCGGTCGCGCTGGATCGTGTGCAACTCGTCGGCAATGGCCAGCGCCGCAAGCACCGCGACTTTCACGGTGTCGATCGTCGCAGTGGCATCCGCAATCGCGCTCATCTTTTCATCCACGTACGCCGCCAGTTTCTGCACATACGCCGCGTCCAGATCTCCGTGGACGGTGTACGTCTGCCCAAAGATTTGTACTTTCACGGGACTGCTCATGAATCGCCCCCTGGAGGCAATCGCAAACATACCACAGCGTAGGGGCACGATATATCGTGCCCCTTCGGACGGTGGAGATTCCGTGTTACAAGGATTCAACTCGCGCGGAGTTGCGCGCCGAGCTTCTTCTCCAGAATTTCGACAATGCGCGCGGAAAACTCGGTGATCTGCGCGTCAGCAAGCGTCGCTTCGCGGCTCTGGAACGTTACCCGCACCAGCAGCGAGTATTTTCCGGCGGGCACATTCTTGCCGCGGAATAAATCGGTCGCCTCGATCGAAACAATCTCGCCGATGTTCAGCGAGCGAATCGCGTTGCTGACGTCGGAAAAATGCGTGCCATCGGCAAGCAAGAGCGAAAAATCCCGCTCCACCGCCGGGAATCGCGGCAGCGGTTCGTATCGGCGCGCATCTTTCACCTCGCGAATCGCCGCGTACACCGGATCGAGCCGCAGTTCGGCGAGGAACACTTCCTGCCGCAGCTTGAAACGCTCGGCCACGCGCCGCGCAAGTTGCCCAGCACTGCCGATCGAAGAGCGATTTCCCGCCTCACTCGAAACGACAGGTACCATCGTTAGACTGCCGCGCCGCGCCGCGTGCAGCCACTCTTCGCCGCTATCTTGCCAGGAGAAACCGCCCGCCAGCGCGCCAAGCGCGTCGAGATCGCCCTTCAAATCCGCGAACGAATATTCACACGCCGAGTCATACAAATTCTTTTCGCGCGCTTCTCCGGTCGCGCCCATCGTCAGCACGCGAGTCTCGACCGATGCGCTTCCCTGCAATCGGTACTGGCTGCCGATCTCAAACAGGCGCACATTGCGCTGGCCGTGGTTGAGATTCCATTCCAGCGCCGCCGCCATCGTCACTAGTCCCGTGGACTTCAGCACGCCGGCTTCTTCCGAAAGCGGATTCGCGAGCCGCGCCGGTTGCGCGTCCGCAGGACGGAACAGCGCGTCGCGCTCTTCCGCAACGTGCGGAATAGTCAAAATCTCGCGGTAACCCAGCCCGATCAACCGCTCGCGCAACCGCACTTCGGCTTCATGGTGAGCCAAGCGAGCCGCGCCCTGACGCGCAGCGGGCAGACGCGGCGGAAACTTGTCCAGGCCATGAATGCGCGCCACTTCTTCGATCAAATCGATCTCGCGCTCGACATCCGCGCGCCAGGAAGGCTGCGTGCATTCCCAAGCCGCGAGCAGCGAGCCTTCCGCGCCGCGGTTTTGATCCACGCGCACGGGAGAAAATCCCAGCGCGCTGAGACTCGCTTCAATCTCTTTGTCGGGAACATCCGCGCCCATCACGCGAAGTAGCTCCGCGCGCGTCAGTTGAATTTTCTTCGGCGCGCGTTTGCCCGGATACGGGTCGACGACGCCCGCGAGCAGCTCGCCGCCGGCAAGCTGCAGGATCAGCTCGGCGGCGCGGCGCGAAGCCAGCTCGGCCATTCCCGGATCGGCGCCGCGGCCGAAGCGCGTCGACGCCTCGGTGTGCAATTTCAGCAGGCGGGCGGCGCGGCGAACTCCGATGGGATCGAACCAGGCGCACTCGATCAGCACATTTTTCGTCGAGAAGGAAATTTCCGTTTCCGCGCCGCCCATCACCCCGCCGATGCCTCCTTCGACGCGCGAGCCGTCACCGTCAGAGATCACGCAAATGCCGGCATCGAGCGCTCGCTCGATCCCGTCGAGTGTCCTGGTTTTTTCTCCGGGCTTCGCTTTGCGCACAACAATGCGATGATCGCGAACTTTGTCGTAATCGTAGGTATGCAGCGGGTGGCCCAGCTCGAGCATGACGTAGTTGCTGATGTCGACGACATTGCTGATGCTGGCGACGCCGCTGGCTTCGAGCCGCTCGCGCAGCCAAGCCGGCGAAGGCTGAATCTTCACGCCGCGGATCACGCGCGCAGTAAAGCGTCCGCAAAGCTCCGGAGCCTGTATGTCAACGCGCACCGCGTCGCTGGCCTTCGCCGATCCCTCGAGAGGTTTCGGCGACACCTGTTTCAGCGGCAGCTTGTAAATGGCGCTGATTTCGCGGGCGATTCCGTAGTGCCCCAGGCAATCCGGCCGGTTCGACGAAACTTCCGCATCGATCACCGCGCCGTGCGGCCCTTTTTCGACGCCGCCGATGTTCGTCCCCGAAAGAGCCAGCCGCGAAGCAAGCTCGTCCGGCGCCGCCGTGATGTCGACGAAGTCTTTCAGCCAGTTGTAGACGACCTTCATGCGTCAATCCTGTTTTGCCAGGCGGCCAAAATAAACGTGAGTCGCATATTCCATTCGTACCGAGCCGTTTTCCTGGTTTGCGCGAAACAATTCCTCGAGGCCGGCCATCATGGGCGCGTGATTGGCGTGACCCTCCTGCGGCGCATACGAACTGCTGCGCAGCCGGCCGGCCAGGCCGTCCCAGTCGAGCACCTGCTCATTCGGAAGGCTGCGCTGCGAGAAGCTTCCCGCGCCAAAAAATTCTCGAATCACGCGCTCCTCGGGATACGCTTCGCGCAGGCGCGTGTAATCGGTTCCGTACTTCACCAGGAGTTCTTCGTACGCGCTGGCAAAAGGCCTATCCATTTGGCGGTCGTTCCACAACACGACAACCCAGCCGCCGGGTTTCAAGATGCGCTGAAATTCGAGGCGCGCGGCGGCAGGCTCGAACCAGTGAAATGCCTGCCCCGCGGTGACGAAATCAATGCTGGCGTCGTCGAGCGTGGTAGCTTCGGCCGAGGCGTTGATGCTGGCGAAGCCGTCGTAGGCAGCCAGATATTCCTCGCCGGCCTGGCGCATGGCTTCGTTCGGCTCGATGCCGTAGACGCGGTTGCCGTTTTTCAGAAAGAGCTCGCTCAGAAAGCCCGTGCCGGAGCCCATGTCCGCGATGACGTGACCGGCGCGCAGGCTGCATTCGGTGCGCAGCAAAGTGACCGCTTCGGACGGATAGCCGGGGCGGTAGCGCACGTAGTCCGCAACGCGGCTCGAGAATCGTTGTTTGGCGTCGGCGAAGGTCATGCCGGAACTCCAGAGTCCACAATTGAAAGTCGAAAATAGTTTTTGGTCATGGGAATTGGCGCAGGAAGCGCACGTCGTTCTGAAAAAATACCTGAATGTCGTCGATGCCGTATTTGAGCATGGCCAGGCGGTCGATACCCATGCCGAAGGCGAAGCCGCTCACTTTTTTCGCATCGTAGTTGACGAAGCCGTAGACCGCGGGATCGACCATGCCCGCGCCAAACAGCTCGATCCAGCCGGCGCCCTTGCACTTGGAGCACGTTCCGCCGCCGGCGGCCGTGCCGCTGCCCCCGCAGAAAATACAGGACACGTCGAACTCCACCGACGGCTCGGTGAACGGGAAATAGCTCGGCCGGAAGCGCGTTTTCACGCCGGCACCGAAAAATTGCTTCACAAAATATTCGATCGTTCCGGTGAAGTCGCAAAACGTAATGTCGGTATCGACCGCGAGCCCTTCCACTTGATGGAAGATAAACGAGTGCGTGGCGTCGGGATTGTCGCGGCGATAGACCTTGCCGGGCACGATCACGCGCACCGGAGGCTGGCGCTGTTCCATCGTGCGAATCTGCATCGGAGATGTATGCGTACGAAGTAGCAGCGGCGTAGGTGCGCCCTTGGGCAGTTCCAAATAAAACGTATCCATGTCATCGCGGACGGGATGAAATTCCGGAATGTTGAGCGCTTCGAAATTGTAGTAAGGCGTTTCGATCTCCGGGCCTTCGACGACGGAGAAGCCGATGGAGACGAAGATATCTTCAATTTGCTGGAAAACCTGGCGGATCAGGTGATGCGAGCCGATCGGGCGCACGACGCCAGGGAGAGAGAGATCGACCCGCTCGCGAGCCATCGCGGCTTCGTCTGCGCCGGCTTCGATCGCGGCGCGACGCGCTTCGATCTTGGATTCAACATGGTTTTTCAATTTGTTGAATTCGACGCCCACAACGCGTTTCAGCTGCGGCGATGCCGTCTTCAGCCAGCTGTCCGTAACATATGTCAGCACTCCGGAGGTACGCCCTAGCCAAAATGTCCGACTAACGCCCAAGTCAACTTCGTCGACGCATCCGTCTATTTCGGCATCGAAAACTTGTTGCAGTTTCAAGAATTGAGCAGCAACCTGATCGGCCAGAGCAACGCCGAGTTGGTCGAGGGGCCGCATCACGGTGGAGAGAATGAAGACCTCATTAATCAAATTTTCTAGGTCTTGTTCCACCGCGTGCTTTAGGCTGTCTGGCGCGGTTCTGAGCCAGTTCGCCGTGATCCGAGAGCGCACTGAATCTGTAGAGTCGACCCAGGTTTGACGCAGTGTTTCCCACCCGCCCGTTTCTCTAGCGTGCTTGAGATTTCTCTGCAGGAGAACCCGTAGCTCCGTAAATCGGTGCGCAAGCTGTGTGGTGTCCGTAACGCCCAGCTCGGTCAACGAGAGTCTTGTCGGATCTTTTGCATTCATGTCTCGGCTCGGATACGAAGTGCGCGCGCAGCGCTCTGTGCCCCTGCAGGAAAAGTATCACGGGTCAGTCAGGGCCAAGACGTGGTGGCGGGCGGGGCAAGCCCAGCCCATACAAAGAGATCGTCTCGCCCCAAACCGAAAAGCCCTCGCCTACGCCGTCTTTTTCTTTTGCGGCGGCGGAGCGGCGGCCTTCGCCGTGGCCGCCAGGCTCGCGAACGCAGCCGCGTCCTTTACCGCAAGATCGGCAAGGACCTTGCGGTCCAGCGCGACGCCCGCGGCTTTGAGTCCGTGGATCAGTTGGCCGTACGTCAAACCATTCTGACGGGCAGCCGCGCCCACGCGCTGAATCCACAACCGCCGGTACTGCCGCTTCTTCACGCGGCGATCGCGCTTGGCGTAGCGATCCGCGCGATTCGCGGCTTCCTGTGCGGATTGGTACAGTTTGCTTTTTGTTAGGAAAAAGCCTTTTGTGCGCTTGAGGTACTTCTTACGCCGCGCACGGCGCTTGGTGCCGCGTTTTACGCGTGCCATAGGGTTTCTCCTTGTTGTCTGGGAGACAAACGGGATGCGGGCACGCGCAAACCAACACGCGTAACGCAACGGGTTTGTCTCCGGTGGTGCTTGCAGGAGATCGCGGCGCAAGCGTGTCGCAGTTGCGCACGTGAAATCGTCCGCAGAGCGGACACGCCGGGCTGAAGCCCAGCGCCTACATTTGCCGCTGCGATCGTTCGCGGTTAGGCGATGGATTGCGGTCGGCGAATCGGCCGGCAGGCACCCGTGAAGCGCTGCCTGGCGCGATGTGCGGAGCTTGCGCTCCGCGGTGTTGCATCTCAACTTCGGTGTGCTGAAGTTGAAAAATCAAGAACTGGGCTTCTGGCAACTCACTACGTGTTGCCAGAAGGGGCGCAGCAGTGCTGCGCCCCTACAGCCGAAAATCAAATTCCTACGCGTACGGCAACATCTGCCGCACGGCGGCCACGTCGGCTTTGTTTACCAGCGTGAGCTTTTTCAGCTTGCGCATGCGGCCGGACTTCTTGGTGCCGAGTAGATGGCGCTTGCCGGAGTGCATGCGGATAATTTTGCCGGTCGCGGTGACTTTGAAGCGCTTGGCCGCGCCGCGATGGGTCTTCAGTTTCTTTTTTGGCTTCGATGCATTTCTTGGCATTGCTGAAATCTTCTCCGTGCCTACAGTTCTGAATTGCTTACAGCTTGCCCGAATGGGGCGCAGCATGCTGCTCCCCTACAAGTTCGTTACTGCGCTTGCTGCGCGTTTGCCGGCTGGGCCACGGGCTTGGGTGCGCTCGCTCCCTTTTTCGGTGCCAGCAGCGCCACCAAGACGTTGCCTTCCATGCGCGGCATCGTCTCAATCTGGCAGTGTTCGCCGATTTCGTTCAACAAGCGCGTCATCTTGCCCCGGCCCACTTCCTGATGGGCCATTTCGCGCCCGCGATGAAAAATCATCGCGCGGACTTTGTGGCCTTCCCCGAGGAACCGGATGATCTGGTTCTTGCGAACCTGATAATCGTGCTCCGCGGTAGCCGGCCGGAACTTGACTTCCTTGAGCTGCGACCCGCGGCTGCTCTTGCGCTGCTCGTGAGCCTTTTTGTTCTGTTGGTAAAGAAACTTGCCGTAGTCGGTGATCTTGCAAACCGGCGGATCGGCCGTCGGCGAGATTTCCACCAAATCCAGTCCGCGTTCGCGCGCCATGCGAACCGCTTCGTACGGCTGCATCACCCCAAGCTGGCCGCCATCTTCATCAATCACCCGGACTTCGCGCGCCCGAATCCGCTCGTTAACGCGGGTACGGTCGCTCTGCCGGAAATTCCGCTCTGCGATAAATTCCCCCTAATGAACTGCTCTGTTTGCGGCTCTGAAGCAGCCGGCAGGCGCCTGGCTGCCCGCCTCGCCGGACAGGAGGCCCCGAATCCAAGACCCAGTCCACACAGTCGAAAAGAGACGAGGGACGGGCTTCGAAGTATAGCACGTGCCCGCCGTGTACCTGCAAGGTTTAAGGCGCGACCCGCAAATCGCGCTGCTGCTTCGCCGGGCCTTCGTTACTCCGCTCGATGATCGGGGGCAAGCAGGATGAACGGAAGCCCAGCGTCTACGGCCGGCAATTCACTCTACGGCGTGCCGAAGCCTTGCCCGGGCATCAGCCATAGCACCAGGCCGAGCGAGGCGAGCACGGCTACGAAATAGGCGGTTGTCGCGCGGCTTGGCTGCGACGGAAGATCTTTAGTGAATAGCCGGTAGGTGGCTCCCGCAGCCACGAAGAAGAAGATTTTTTCGTCCAACACCAGGCACAGAACCAGCGCGGCGGTAAGCACCACAATGCGCTCGGCCTTGCTCAACGCGGACATCGCCTTGCCTCCGTCGAGAACCCAAACCGGAGTCAAGTTCAAGACGTTCAAGACGGCGGAGGAGCGAGCCAGCGCGGCCCACAGGCCGTTGCCGGTCTTCCACCAAAGCAGGCCGCAGACTGCGGCTCCGATCCATCCGGCCAGAGGTCCCGCCAGGCTCACGGCTGCCTGCGTCGCCTGCGACACGCCCATCGCAGCCCAACGCACGTATGCGCCTAGACCTGGCAAGAACATCGGCATCTCGGCCGGCAATCCCCGGCGCTTGATATCGACGTAGTGGCCCATTTCGTGGACGAGAATCAGCACCGCGAAGCCGGCGCCGAATTTCGGTCCGTAGAGACTCCAGTAGAACGCCATGAATAGGCCGAGGCTGAGGAGCGACTTCAGCTTGAAAAGTGTGAGCAAGACTTTGCTCTTGGCGAGCAAGACGGCGATGGGAGCAAGCGGGCCGAGCTTTTTCGTCCAGTTATTTTGTTTTTGGGACGAGGCAGCCGCGGCGAGTTCCAGCTTCCGGGCTTTGTCGCGAACCCACTGCGCTTGCGTGGCGTCCGGTGGCAGAAGTTCCAGGGCCTTCAGCCAGGCTTCGCGGGCCCGCTGTAGTTCGCCGTGCTCTTCGAACATCCGGGCGCCCGCGGAAAGTTGTTCGAGTTGCTCTGCGTGCACCAGCGTGTGGCACTGGCCGCACACCAAAATGTCTGGAGGAAGCTCGCGTGAGCAGCCTTTGCAGTTGCGGGATAATGCGAGAGGAGAAGAGGACACGGGTCGGTGATGCTCAGGAGCCGGAATCCGTTTTTGGCGATGCTGATTTGGCGAATGGCCCGAGGATGGCCATCGGGGTCCCGGCGGTGAGTTTCCAGGCGATGCGAATTCCTACGAAAAGGATGACGAGCCCAATGATTCCGTGCAGAGGATCTTGCAGCTCGAGAAATGGGGAAGTGAGTCCGGCGATCGCGAGCATTCCCATCGCGGCGCCGAAGCCCATCTTGGGCTTGTGCGCTGGCGGATTTTGCAGCGTCGGGACTGCGTTGTTTGTGTCTGCGGATTCCCCGGACTCCACGGAGGTTGCGGCTGCGCCGGGCTGAGAGTCCTGGTCGGGCTGGCCCGATGGTGCGGCGGCGGGCGTCGCGTGCTTCAGGAAGCCTTGTTTTAGCGCTTTCTGTTGCTTGACGAATTGCGAAATGCCGATGGGGACCGCGGCCATGGAGACCGCGGCGTAGGTCAGCAGAACGGCGGCGATCTGGTAGCGGCGGCCGCCAATCCCGTTCGACCCCTTCATCATTGCTTTTCCGACGATGTACCCGACGGCCAGGGAAATATAGCCGATCACCAGTCCCGTGATGATGCCAAACGCCGAATAAAGGATAAGACCCAGGATGGCTCCGCCGATTCCGAACAGAAGGCCGCGCACGAAAGCCTGGTGGCTGTCCTTGGGCATGTGCAGCAAAGCTTGCTCGCCGCAATATGCGCACGAGAGCACACCGTTCACGCGATAGTATTGCGAGCCGATGGATTGGTTGCAGGATTTGCAACGATCCGGCCCGGAGCCTCCGGCGTATTCAGCGGTGCCAAATTGAGGGGTAGGACTGGTTAAGCTGCCGTTTGTCATAATGCGCAAAGTAACATGTGAGGTCACGCCGCGCAAAGAGTACGTTTCGTAAGGGATAGTAGCGTTTGAACGCAGTCCTTTAGGTCAGGTCGGCGGAGCCATCTGCGAATTCTTTGCGTGGTCTCGGTGCTTTGCCGGGGTTACGACGTCAGATCAAGCCGGCCTTTGGGTCCGGCGATGGTGGCGCGGAGCAGGTAGAGGCGACTCTCGGAGATGGATAGATCGAGGCCGATCTGGTCGGCCATCCTCGTAAGCGAGGCGGGGTCGGGACAGGAGGCTGCGAAACGCAGGAGGTGGCAACCTTGGGGCGAGTCGACTGAGGGATGGACGGAATCGGCGCTCCATTCTATGAAGAACGGCAGCAACGTGGTCGGCTCGTCTTTGAGCCGTACCACCTTCCAGGTCAACACGCGGCCGTCGGGTCGTTTTCGAGAGCCTGGCATGGGGCCCTCGATGACCAGGCCCTGTCGTTTCAGACCAGCGGCAAACGCGTTGAGGTTGCCGGGATGGGCGGCCCAGCCAACCAGGAGAGGGTCATCGGTCAGCTCCTTTAGGTCGCGCGCATCGGCGCTGGCGGGCTGCTTTGGATCGGGCGCGATGATCTCGAGATAACGATTCGTGCCGAGAGAGAGCAATGCGTTCTGCGTGCCGTTGCCGGGGTGCACGCCGCCGAATGCGGCGCGGACCCCTGTGTGTTCCTCGACGAAGGCGATGCCGCGGTCGAGATCATCGCAGCCGAGAAGGATGTGGTCGAGCAACTTAGGCACCCGTTCTGCCGATCGTGCGATATGCGGAGTGAGGAGCCCCGCTCCCGTCGCTGCGAGAAAAAAGCGGCGCGAGATGGTTTGCGTCATGCCTTAGATCGTAATGCGCGAGCGCGGCAAACGCCAACCGGAGCGCGCTACAAGCTGATCGCCGCGGTGTTCTGCCCGCGTTTTGACAGATATGCGTGCCAGAAAAGTCGTGCGGCCACGGCGCGCCACGGCCGCCAAGGCGCGCTCATCTTCTCGAGTCTTTCCGGCGAAGGGCGCTTGCGGAGACGCTTCACTTCCTGCACCGCCGTCGCAAGCGCGAGATCGCCGATGGGCCAGATGTCCGGGCGGCGCAACGCGCTCAGCAAATAGATGTCGGCGGTCCAGTTGCCGATGCCTTTGAGGGCCATGAGCATTTTGCGGGCGGCTTGGTCGTGGAGATCGTGAAGGTATCGCAGATCGAAGTGGCCGCGGGCGAGCGCCTCGGCGAGCAGGCGAGTGTAAAGAGTTTTTTGGCGGCTAAACCCGATTTGTTTGAGTTCGACGTCGGTGAGGCGCAAGAAGCGGCCGGGGGTCAGGGGTTTCGTCGCAGCAATCAGCCGTTGATACGCTGCGCGAGCGGAGGCCAGCGACACCTGCTGCTCGAGGATGATGTAAACCAGCGTCGGAAAGCCCGGCTCGCGAACCCACAGCGGCGGCACGCCATATTTTTCGAGCACCGCCGCTAAGTCCGGATCGCGGAAGGCCAACTCGCGCACGGCTTGAGCGAAGAATTCTTCGCTCAAAAGGATTTGCGATGGCTGCGCGGCGAGAACGGTGCTGGCACTCATGAGGAGAGCTCAGGATGTCGCGCGGGAATCGATTTCTTGCTGCAGCGCGTTGAGAAATTCGGCAAGCGGCTTGGGACCGAGGTCGCCTTTGCTGCGATGACGGACGGAGACGGTGCCCGCTTCGGCTTCCTTGGCACCGACGACGAGCATGTAGGGAATTTTTTGCATCTGCGCGTCGCGAATCTTCGCGGGCAGCTTTTCGTTGCGGTCGTCGAGATGAACGCGCGCGTTATGGCGCTTCAGTGTCTCCGTGACGTGGCGAGCGTAGTCGATCACTTTTTCGCTCACCGGGCAGATTTCCACCTGGACCGGAGCGAGCCACAGCGGGAACGCGCCGGCGTAGTGCTCCACGAGGATGCCGAAAAAGCGCTCGACCGAGCCCAGCAGCGCGCGGTGGACCATCAGCGGCTGATGGCGCGCGCCGTCTTCGCCGACGTATTCGAGGCCGAAGCGCGCGGGAAGATTGAAGTCGAACTGCACGGTGGTGAGCTGCCAGGGGCGGCCGATGGCGTCGATGAGCTTGATGTCGATTTTGGGGCCGTAGAACGCGGCTTCGCCCTCAATGCGTTTGTACGGAATCTTCATACGCTGCATGGTGTCGGCGAGCGCGGCGGTGGCGCGATGCCAATCTTCGGGCTTGCCGGCGTAATTTTCGGGGTGCGCGGCGTCCCAGTCCGAGAGCTCGACCTCAAATTTGTCGAAGCCAAAGTTCTTCATGACCGCAAAGGCGAAATCGACGCAGGCTTCCACTTCGCTTTCGATCTGCGAAGGCATGCAAAAAATGTGTGCATCATCCTGGGTGAAGCCGCGGACGCGCATCAAGCCGTGGAGTACGCCGCTGCGCTCGTAGCGATAGACCGTGCCAAGCTCGGCGAGTCGCACGGGGAGATCGCGGTAGCTGCGCAGCTTTGACTTGTAAATGAGAATATGGCCCGGGCAATTCATGGGCTTGAGCTGGTAGTCGGCTTTTTCGACTTCGACGGGGCCGAACATGCTGTCTTTATAAAAGCCGGTGTGGCCGCTGGTTTTCCAAAGGTCTAGGCGCATGATGTGCGGCGTATACACGAGATCGTAGCCGCGCTTCTGCAGCTCGTGGCGGAGCCAGTCTTCGATGATGGTTCG
The DNA here is from genome assembly GCA_963735525.1 of uncultured Acidobacteriota bacterium. Classification (GTDB taxonomy): domain Bacteria; phylum Acidobacteriota; class Terriglobia; order Acidiferrales; family UBA7541; genus Acidiferrum. The sequence continues at coordinate 445,065 of CAVTLQ010000015.1, forward strand.
GATCAGTCCGCCTTTGGGGTGCCAGAAAATCAGGCCAGGGCCGGCTTCCTCTTCAATGCTGAAGAGATCGAGCTCGGCGCCCAATTTGCGATGATCGCGCCGCTTGGCTTCTTCGAGACGGTGGAGGTATTCGTCGAGCTCTTTTTGCGTGAAGAAGCACGCAGCGTAAATGCGCTGGAGCTGCGGATTGCCTTCGTGGCCCTTCCAATAGGCGCCGGCGACGCTCATCAGCTTGAAGGCCTGGATGCGCTTGGTCGATGGAATGTGGGGGCCGCGGCAGAAGTCGATGAACTTGCCGGTGGTGTAGAACGACACCATCGGGTCTTCGGCTTTTTCTTCCACCAGCTCGCACTTGAAAATCTGGTTAGTCTTTTTGTAAAGGTCGATGGCTTCGGGCTTAGGGATGAGCTTTCGTTCGTTCGGCAAGTCTTGCGCCGCCAGCTCGTGCATCTTTTTTTCGATTTTGCCGAGATCCTCGGGCGTGAAGGGCTCCTCGCGGAGGAATTCGTAGAAGAAGCCGGTGTCCACCGGAGGACCGATGCCGAGCTTCACGTTGGGATACAGCTCCATCACCGCGGCAGCGAGCAGATGAGCGGCGGAGTGGCGAAAGACGAACAGCGCGTCGGGATCTTTCTCGGTGAGAATCTGGAGCTTGACGTCGTGATCGAGCGGGCGGCGAAGATCGACGAGCTCGCCGGCGCCGTCGTTCGGCTCGGCCACACGCGCGACCAGCGCCGCATCCGCGAGCCGCGGCGAGATTTTCTTCGCGATGTCCGCGGGCGTAGTGCCCTTCGGCACTTCCTGGACCTTGCCGTCGGGCAATGTAATGTGAATCGCATCCATGCTTCAGTTCACCTGGAAGGAAAAGAACAAGCTTATCGGCGCGGCTGTACAGGGTCAAGGCGCAGGCGGCTCCCGCTAGTGTCAACAAAATTTAAATCAACGTGACGAAGTCGAGTCCGGAGAAGTGCGTATCTGAAGTGATCAGCGTGGCGCGATGCGCTTTGGCTGCGGCGTAAATTAAGGCGTCGGCCATGGCCAGCTTGGTTTCGATGCTTATTCTTGCAGCAAGCTCCGCCACAGAAATGTCGAGCGAAACGATTCTCTCGCGAAATCCGTATGCTTCGGACAGAAATTGCTCGGGGAGGCTGTGCGAGTCGGCGGCCTTGTCGTTTAGCTGGATGGAGCGCTGTGCGGCCTCGATGGCTCTGTCGATGGCGGCGGTTGCGGCTTTCTTGTCCTTGCCCCTCTCGGCGACGTCGGCCAGGCAGAACTCAACGCGGGCGAGTTGATACTCGCTTTGGGCGTCCTTGGGATTCTGGCGGATGCGCTGCTCGAGCTGGGTCTTGAGCGATTCGAGCTGCTGCCCATCGCGTTGTCGCACGGCGGATTCAAGCGAAGCGGCGAACGGGTCGTCCGTCTGGGCCGGCAAGAAGAGGGGCGAGGAGGTTAGAAAGGCGGCCAGCGCGGTGGCCACAAGGAAAAGGCGGGACTTCCTTGCGCGTTCCATGGAGGACGCTCTCCAGCCTTTACTACGTATGGAGGAGGCCGAGTCTTTCGCTGTATTTGGGGTTGCATCGCAAAGGGAAGTCAGAGAATTTTCGTCGTGAACCGGGCACAGGGTAAACTCTTGTGCTTGTGCAAATGCGATTGCGGGGAGATGAATGAAACCATTGGCGACGTACCTTTTGTTCTTGTTGCTGCTACCTGGCGGAGGGGCCGCGCAGGAGGCGAAGCCGCTGCCGCTGCCGGACGCGCGATACAAGGCGGACATTCTGCTGGTTGTGGCGCATCCGGATGACGAAGGGGCGGCAACCGCTTACCTGGCGCGGGCGATCGATGACGGGAAGCGCGTGGCGGTCGTCTACGGAACGCACGGCAGCAGCGGGGCGAATGAGGCGGGCGCGGAACAAGCGGCGGCGCTGGGAGCGATCCGTGAAATCGAAGCGCGCCGGGCGACGGCGTTCCTGGGCATCACCAACGTGTGGTTCCTCGTGGGCAAAGATACGGCCAGCCAGAACGTGCTGCAATCCCTGGCGAACTGGGAGCATGGCGATGCACTGGAGCAGCTCGTGCGGCTGGTGCGGCTGACCCGGCCGGAGGTGATTCTGACGTTTTTGCCAGGAACATTCATCGGCGAAGACCACGGCGATCACCAAGCTTCCGGAGTTCTTGCCACCGAGGCTTTCGACCTGGCGGGTGATCCCACGGTGTTTCCGAGCCAGGTGGCCGGACCGCTGCGGCGGCTCGAGCCTTTTCTGGAAAACCTGCGGCCCTGGCAGCCGAAAAAGATCTACTACTTCCCGGACGCGGATCGCGACGACATTTTTCGCGGCAAGGGTCCGGAATATTCGGTCAAGGACATCTCCAAATCGTCGAAGAAAGCGTACTGGCGCGCTTCGCTGGACTCGTTCCGCTTGCACGAGACGCAGGCGAAGAGTTTTCTCGACCAGCTGAACAAGATGGATGACGCGGCGATCGAGAAAATGGCGGCGGCGGACGGATGGGCGGATGTGCAGCGCTTCGTGCTGGGAAAATCGCTGGTGGGCGGGAGCGTGACCGGCGACGTCTTCGAGAACATCACCGCGGACGCGATTCCCTTTTCACGGGCAGCGATTTCAGCGGAGGCGGAACGCGCGGACGTTTCGGTGGAATTGGCCGGTCCGTGGAGCTACTACGCGGAATTCCGGCGGACCCACGGGCTCGGCAGCCTGCCACATCCGGAGCCGCCGGAGATCGCGCTGCAGGCGGGGAGTTCGCTGGTGATTCCGCTGTGGCTGAGAAATGGGACGCCGGTGGCGAGCGAGGTGACGCTATCAGCGGATTTGCCGGCGGGCTGGACGTTGCAGAGTGGCGCGGGGAAATTTACGCTGGCGGCGAAACAGTGGGCCGCGGCGCGGATCGAGATTGGTTTGCCGGCGCTGGCGGATGCGGGGAAGACCAAGGAAGAGGCGCGCGAGGTGACCGTGCGGGCGGTGTCAAACGGGCAGAGCGTGGGCGTGGTGAAGCTGCGGGTGGAGTTGCGGAAGCGAGCGTTGCCGGAGTGAAAAAGTAAAGAGGGATTAGCCACAGAGACACAGAGAAAAGACGAGAAGGCGGAGGCAACCGCAAATTCTTCGTGCCTCCGTATTTCTGTCCCGGCGCTTCGGTGTTCGTCCTCTTCTCGTTCCTTCGCTTTGTCTTATCCTTTCTCAGTGTCTCTGTGCCTCTGTGGCAATCCCTTCTTCTTCGCTGAGAAAAGGTGCGTCAGGATTTCTTGGCGCGGGCGGCTTCCATGGCTTCCCACGTGGATTCGGGGAGCATCAGCAGGTCGTTGAATTCGCCGGCGCCGCGCAGCCAGAGCGCGCCATCGATGACGACGCACTCGCCGTTGATGTACTCCGCCATATCGCTGAGAAGAAATGCGGCGAGGCTGGTCAGCTCTTCGTGGCGGCCGAAGCGCTTCATCGGATGCAAATCCTTGGCGTGCTCTTCAAATTGTTTCGAGGGAATGAGGCGCGACCAAGCGCCCTCGGTGGGAAACGGCCCCGGCGCGATGGCATTCAGCCGGATGTGATACTTCGCCCACTCCACCGCCAGCGAAGTGGTCATGGCCAGCACGCCGGCTTTGGCGCATGCCGACGGCACTACGAATGCCGAGCCGCAATTGACGGCGGCGTAGGTCGTGACGATGCTCAAGACGTTGCCGCCGAGTTTTTCCGCGATCCACTTCTTGGCGAACGCCTGGGTGCAATGGAAGCTGCCGTTCAGGACGATGCCGACGACCGCGTTGAAGGCGTTGGGCGTGAGACTTTCGGTGCGGGCCATGAAATTTCCGGCGGCGTTGTTGACGACGGTGTCGATGCGGCCGAACTGCTCGTAGGCTTTGGTGGCGGCGGCTTCGACGGCGGCGTAAGTCGCGCACGTCGCACGTAGCGTAGGCCGCGGAACCTCCGGCGCGGAGGATTTCGTCGCAGACGTCGCGGAGAGGCTGCTCGCGGCGGCCGACGAGAAACATGCGCGCGCCGAGCGCGGCGAAGTCGCAGCGCCATCGAACGGCCGAGGCCTGAGCCGCCGCCGCTTAGAAAGATGGCGCGACCTTTCAACATGTCGGGTTGAAACACGTGTCACCGCCTTGGGAGAAAGTGCCGCCCGCGCGCGTACGCTTGAGCGGGGAAGCGAGATTCTAGTTCATTCGTGCAGGAGATGCTTTGCAATTTGGTGATGGTCTTCCTGCGCTGCTGCCTCGCAAGATTGCGCGAATCGGACTGGGGAGGTGAAGGATTAAACCTGAAAGGCGGAGGCTGGCCCTTCGCACCGCTCAGCGAGGCTCAGGGTAAACCGCCGCACTCCATATCGACTAGCGCGTCATCTCAGCGGGGATTGGGCGGCCCATGGCTTTGGCGTATTCGGCGGCGAAGAGCGGGCTCGAGGGGAATTCCTCGCTGAGCTCGTGCAGGAGTCTTTGGGCCAGCACGTTCTGTTTTTCACGGCGGGCGGAAAGCGCCAGCAGGATTTTAGCGAAGGGTTTCAAGTAGCGCCCGTTGTCGGCGGTCTTGCCAAGCTGTTCCATGCCGAGTTTCTTGTCGCCGTGAATGCCGCCAAACCAAAGAGCAAAACGATAGCCGGGATTCAGGGAGCCGATGATGTAATTCGCGGCTCCGAGCGCGACGTAGGCATCGTTTGAATCCGGCTGCTGCGCAAGAAGTTGCTTCGCGAATTCGTTCGCTTCCTTCATGCGCTTCAGGCCGTCGAGCTGCTTTTTCTCGAGGATAGCGTCGGCGTCCGATTCCATTCCGGAGGCCAGGGTCAAGCCGAAAAGCCCTTCCGGGTCTTTCGGGTTTTGTCTGAGACGCCGGCGAGACAGTTCGCGAGCGCGGTCCAGCGCGTCGCGGAAATTTTTCATGCGGCCCGGGTCGGGTTTGCCATCGATGCCATGCAGAAATCGTTTCTCGTCCAGGAAGAAATCGCTGGTGAGTACGCCCTGGCGGTACAGCTCCTCGAACAAAAAGCTGGCGGCGACAGCAACCTGGCCGAAGGGCTCTTGCGGGTGACTGGATTCCCAGTTCGCGAATGTTTCGCGTGCTTCGGAAAAGTGCTGCCCGTAGAGGAGATGAAATCCTTCGGCGAGCTCCGGGACGGTTGTGAATGCGGGGCTGTCGGCTTCAACGGCGGGGCGGGAAAGAACTGCAGCGGGGGCCAGCAGCAGGAACAAAGCGAGGAGATATGTGTGCCGACGCATGGAATTTTGTCCGGTCAAAACAAGCCCGGCAGAAATCTGGGTTTTCCAGTCATAGCAGCGCGATAGTCCGGATTCGCGAAAAGCACAGCTTCTTCCGTGGACAACCGCTGAGCTAATACTGCCACGTGAGCGAGCGATCCCGCCAGCGCCGTAATCCACGCTGTGTGTATAAGGGGAAGGGCCAGCATTTCGGCGAACACCGCCGCGTAGTTTGGATGCCGAACAAAACGGAAAGGACCTGAAGTGACCACGCCGAGGCGCGTGGAGTCCACAACTTGCACGTTCCAGTGGTCGCCCAGGGTACGAATCACCCACCAGCGCACGCCATTGGCAGCGAGAAAAATTGCGAACATGACAGCGGCGAGAACGGGAATGAACGGGCGCTTGAGAAAGACCACTTCCAGGGCCGCGCCGAGAAGAACAGAAGTGTGCAGGGCGACCATCCAGCGGAATCTGGGGTCAGCGACTCTGGACGCGCCGCGCGAAACGAGCTGCTGCTGATGGCGGCGCGAAATCTGCAACTCCACGACGCGCAACGCGGCCACGGCGACCAGCAACAGCAGAAAAGCGATGACACTTATGTCCATTGAAGCAACAAAAACTCCGCGCTGAAGCCGGGGCCAAAGGCCGCCGCCAGTGCATAGTCGCCCGGGCGCAACGGCCGCTTTTCGAGCCACTCTTGCAGAATGAAGAGGATGGTGGCGCTCGAGAGGTTGCCGACGTTGCCGAGGATGTCCCAGGAGGGCTGGGTCTGGCACTTCGTGAGTCCGAGCGCGATTTCGACGTTTCCGAGAAGGCGGGCGCCGCCGGGGTGCAGGATCCAGCCCTTGATGTCCTCGCGGATTCGGCCCTGACGCTCGAGGAAGCCATCCACCAGACCGCGGATTTTTGCGCCAATCATTTCGGGGACGTCCTTGGCGAGCAGGATGTGAAAACCAGCGTCGCGGAGGTCGAAGCCCATGGCACCGAGGGAGTCGGGGAAGGTGTAAGTCTCGGAGACGAGGATCTTCGGGCCCGGGGCGCCATTGCCGCTGACGAGGACGGCGGCGGCGCCGTCACCGAAGAGAATGGAAGAGATCAAGTTAGCCTGGGAAATGTCTTTGCGCTGGAAGGTCAGCGACGGAAGCTCGACGGCGATAATCAGGACGTTGCCGCCGGGGTGGGCTTTCAGGTAGTCGGCGGCGCGTCCCAGCGCCATGGCGCCTGCGGCGCAACCCAGCTCGGTGAACGGCATGCGCCTGACGTTGGAGCGGAAGCCCATCAAATTGATGAGGTGAGCGTCGAGCGAGGGGATCATGAAGCCGGTGCAGGAAACGGTAATGATGAGGTCGACCTCGTCGGCGCGAAGACCTGCGCGCTCGAGGCATTTTTCGGCTGCTTCCTGGCCGAGCTTGATGGCATGCTCGATGTATTCGTTGTTCGTTTTTTCGAGGGCGCGGGGCTCGACGGTGTACTCGATGGGGAAGATAGCGTGGCGCTTGTGCACTTGGGCGTTGTCGACGATGCTCATCATGGCCTCGAGCTTGCGCTCGGGAATATCGAAGACGCGGCCCATGTAGTACTTGACGTCGTCGCGAGTGATGGTGTGCTCGGGCAGCGCGGTAGCGGTGGCAGCGATGGTGCAATGCGAATTGGCGTGGTGCGACGTCGTAGGCGCAGCTATCCGGTCTGTGCTCAAAGAGTTCCCCTGTTTCGTCCGCGCGGAGATCTGGCAATTAAACCAGCCAGGGCACGGCAAAGGCCGTTAGGATGCGGGCTGGCCAACGTGGCAGATTCCGGCACTAGACTTTACATCATTCCTGGACAGCGAGATAGGCTTTGAAGCGGCGCTGTTGAGGGTGATCGAGCGAAGACGCAGCGAAGGGAAGGTTCCTCAGGGCTGGCTTAGGATGAACAAGCTCTTCCGCAAGTTCTGGTTGAGGCTCGATTCCACATGATAACGCTAGCGGAGGCCGCGGCGTTCGTACAATATTCAACGGGCTCTTGCGCGTCTGTAAGATTAGCGCTTCGGGTTGAGGTATCCTTTCGGCCGCCATGAAAGCAAACCGAGTGTCGCGCACGGGGTTTCAGCGATCATTTGTCTTGGGCATTCTGCTGGCGGCGGTGTGGTTCTCCGGAGCGGCGGCCACCGCCCAGGACCAGGCTCCGCTGCTGGTGATGATCTCGATCGACGGCTTGCGGCCCGATTACATCACGGCGGCCGATGCGCATGGAGCGAAGGTGCCGAACTTGCGGCGCTTCCTTAAAGAAGGCACGTATGCGGAGGGTGTCGAGGGAGTGGTGCCGACGGTGACGTATCCGAGTCACACGACGCTGGTCACCGGTGTGTGGCCGGCGAAACACGGAATCTTCGCGAACACCACGTTCGATCCGCTACAGAAAAACTATCAAGGCTGGTATTGGTATGCCGAGGACATTGGCGTGCCGACGCTCTGGGACGCCGCGGCGAAAGCCGGGCGCACGACGGCGAGCGTGCAATGGCCGGTTACCGTCGGCGCGCATATCACCTGGGACATCCCGGAGTTTTGGCGCGCGAACACGGACGATGACGCGAAGCTGGAGCGCGCGGTTGCAACGCCGGGCTTGCTCGCGGAAGCGCAGGGCGAACTCGGGCCTTACAGCGGTGGAACCGATTCGTCGGTGGAAGCCGATCAAACGCGCGGCCGCTACGCGCAATGGATTCTGGAGAAAAAGCACCCGGGTCTGCTGCTGCTGCACGTGATTGCGCTCGACCACATCGAACATGAGACGGCTCCGTTCAGCGTGGAAGCGGTCGCGGTGCTGGAGGGCCTGGATGTGGTGATCGGAAACGTGCGCGAAACCGCCGAGCGGCTGGCGCGCGGCCGCGCTTACGTTGCCGTGGTTTCCGACCACGGTTTTGCGAGGACCGAAGCGCAATTGAATCTGTTCCCGGCGTTTCGCGATGCGAAGTTGTTCACCGTAGATGACAAAGGGAAGATAGCGGACTGGAAGGCGATGCCGTGGGTGACGGGAGGCTCCGCGGCGATCGTCTTGAAGGACCCGGCCGATACGGCGACGCTGGGCGAAGTGCGAGGACTGCTTGCGAAGCTGGCGAGCGATCCGGCGAACGGCATCGACCGCGTGCTGGAGGGCGACGAACTGCACAAGCGGGGCGGCTATCCGCCGGCTTCGTTTTTCGTGAGCCTGAAGCCGGGATGGAAGACGGGTTACGCTCTCGACGGCCCGGTGCTGTCGAAAACCAAGCTTGGCGGCACGCACGGCCAACTGCCGGATGTGCCGGATTTGCGGGCGGCGTTTTTTGTGGTGGGTCCCGGTGTCGCGGCGGGGCGTTCGCTTGGCATCATCGACATGCGGGATATTGCGCCGACCCTGGCGCACCTGGGTGGGCTTTCGCTTCCGTCGGCGGACGGCAAGAACCGAATTCCTTAGAAGGGTCGTTACTGTAAAATTACCCCCCTCCCCCTATGTTTTTCATAAGTGTTGATTCTAAATAGAGTTAAAGTGGTTTGTTTTCATACACTTTTGCAAGTGTTGATTCTAAAGATACTTAGGCGAGGCTCCGATGATCGCTTTTCTTTCGCTTTTGCACCCCCCTCCACCCCCAGTCAATTTGTATGAATATCATTTTAAAGGATTTGCTGGAATGGCAGTTTGTAAGCGTATGAAAACAAAGGGCCGTGTTAAATGAGGCTGAGTTGGTCGAAAAAGAAAAGCGCCGGGGGTTCCCGGCGCTGTTTGCGTGATTTTACCCAGAGATAGGGTACCACAAAAGCACCTAGCTGTCAAGCTATAATCGCTGGGCGCGTCAGTGCAGACCGACTTGGCCGCGGACGGATTCGATGAGCTTCGCCGAGTCGTAGCCGATGCCGTCTTTGAAGACGATCTCCACTTTCTCGATGTCCTTGATATTTGCCGATGGGTCTCCTTGAAGCACGACGATGTCGGCGGCCTTTCCGGCGGCCAGAGTGCCGATGGTGTCGAGCTCACCGAGAAATTCCGCGCCGTTTGAGGTGGCGATGTGAATGGCTTCGAGCGGCGTGAATCCCGCTTCGACGAGCAGCTCCACTTCGCGCTGGTCGCCGAATCCGGCGATCACGCCGCCGTATCCGGTGGGGTCGAGTCCCGCCAGCAACAGACCGCCGCGCTTGACGAATTCACGCTCGAAGTCGAGTTCCTTCTTGAAAAGCGCCGGCCAAAACGATGAGGCTGCGCGGTCGGAGATGGAGGAGCGGCGCTCCAAATACTCGATGCGCGTTTCGGGCAGCATGGCGTCCAAGACGCGCGGGTCCAGAGGGGCGCGATTGGGGACGAAGGTTTCGAACACCGGGAGCGTCGAGGTGATGGCGACGTGACGCGCGACGAGATCGCCGATCATGTCCTGCAGGGGGCGGCCGGCGATGTCGAGGTCCACCAGGGATTTCTCGGCAGCGGAAGGATCTTCGGGGCACTCATCCGGCTTCTTGCCTGGGAAGAATTCGGTATCGACGACGAGACCGTGTTCCAAATCGTCGATGCCGAGTGAGGCGGCTTCGCGGAAACCGATCGAGCACAAGTGACCAGTGACTTTGATGCCGTGGGCGTGCGCCGCTTTGACGGCGGCGGCGAGTTCGGCGGAGGTAATGTGCATGTAGGCTTTGAACGAGGTTACGCCTTCGGAGATCCAGTATTCGACGGTGCGCCGGGCATCTTCAGCGTCTTTCAGCTGATGCATTTGCGGGGTGAAAGAGTTTTGACCTTCCAGATAGGGTCCGGTGACGTGGAACTTAGGACCAACCATTTTCCCTTCGTCGATGGCGAGTTTGAGTTCGAGATCGGTGTAGGGTTCCACGCTGCCGGTGGTGCGGATGGAAGTGACCCCGCCGGCCAGGTACAAGCGGGGAAAACTGGAGGCGTGTTCCGGGTAGAGCGGGAGCGCTCGGCCGGGCGAGGGATAGTACATGTGATCGTGCATGCCGACGAGACCCGGGATCACGGTGCGGCCGGTGAGATCGAGAATTTTTGCGCCGGCGGGAGGCTTGGTGGCTTCCGTGCCGCCGATCGCGGCGATTTTTCCGTCGGCGATGATCAGCGTCTGATCCGCGCGGGGAGCGGCACCGGTGCCATCAATCACCCGCACATGCGTGAGCGCGAGAACAGGCGCGTCTTCCCGCACGAACGGGCGGACGCGAGGTGAAATCTTGGGATTGGCTTGAGACCACGCGAGGCTGGGCAGCAACAGCAAGCAAGACAGATACGATGCGATTTTACGCATGGAGCTCTCCGGAATCGGTGGATGGTGCAGCGTGAGGCAGTCTATGCAGCGCAGGGCGCTAAGACAAGGAGATGATGACACGCGGGCGCGAATGCGGTTGCCAAGGTCTGGAGTGGTTTATGTTAGATTCGCAACGGCAGAGGTGCGTGAATGCATCGATTCTTCTTGCGGTTTGCGGTTGCGGCTTCCCTGTTGATTCCCGCTATCGTGCCGGTGTGGGCCGGGCAGCAGGCGGCTCCCGCCACAACGGAAGGGGATTTCGTGGTGCACAATTTTCAATTTCGGTCGGGCGAGTCGCTGCCGGACGTGCGGCTGCACTACGCGACGCTGGGCAAGCCGGTGAAGGATGCGCAAGGGCGCACGACGAACGCGGTGTTGATTCTTCACGGAACCGGCGGCACGGGGCATCAGTTTTTGGCGCCGTATTTTGCGGGGGAGCTATTCGGCGCCGGACAACTGCTCGACGCTTCGCACTACTACCTCATTCTTGTGGACGGCGTGGGGCACGGAAAATCTTCGAAGCCGAGCGACGGGCTGCACGCGCATTTCCCGCAGTACGACTACGACGACATGGTGGCGTTGCACTACAAGCTGCTCAACGAGGGGCTGGGAGTGAATCATTTGCGGCTCATCTTCGGCACTTCGATGGGCTGCATGCATTCGTGGGTTTGGGGCGAGACGTATCCCGATTTCATGGACGCGCTGATGCCGATGGCGTGCCTGCCGGTGCAGATCGCCGGACGCAATCGTATCTGGCGGAAGATGGTGATGGATGCGATCCGCAACGATCCGGAGTGGAAGGGCGGCGACTATGCGAGCGAGCCGCAGCAGGGGTTGCGCACGGCGCTCGATCTGCTGCTGATCGCGGGGAGCGCGCCACTGCCGATGCAGAAAAATCTGCCGACGCGGGACGCGGCAGACAAATATCTGGATAAATATTTCGCCGATCGTGCCTCGGGACTTGACGCCAACGACCTGTTGTACCAGGTGAATGCGTCGCGAAACTACGATCCGTCGCCGCAGCTCGAGAAAATCAAGGCGCCGGTGATGTACGTCAATTCCGGAGACGATTTCATCAATCCACCGGAGTTGGGGATCGCGGAGCGGGAAGTGAAGCGGGTGAAGAACGCGCGGTTCGTGCTGATTCCGGCCAGCGAGCAGACGCATGGGCATGGGAGTCATACGTACGCGGTGCTGTGGAAGCAGTATCTGGCGGAGCTGCTGGAAAAGTCGGGGCACTAACCAGTGGCAGCAACATCCTCATCGCGCTCGTAGACGAGATCGATCCTTTCGCGTTCCGACTCGAAATAGATCTTATCGATATTCAGAAGACACGAAAGATCGAGGCATGAAACGGCCTCTCGAACATCATCTATTCCTACGAACTCGTTCCAGTCAAGGATCAGAACGATCCGCTCATGGCCGACGACGTCCAACTGGCTATTCTTGTCCGGCAGCTTTCGTTCTAGGGTAGCCTGCGCTGCACCGACCGCGTCATAGGTACCATACCTACCCGTCGATGCCGCAATGATTCCGCCGAGGCCTTGAGCACGGTATACCGTGAATCCATCCACACGCACTCCCTCGACATCTGTACAAGACCTGGCCGCTAATTCGAGCTTGTCGGCCTTTTCCCGCACAAACTGTTCGCGATTGGACCTTGACACGTTAAAGGAGCTCGGCGTCCTGAGCCGCAGATCTGTAACGCCGCGTCTTGCCAGTTCCCCCCAGATTGCATGGATGATCTCATAGTACGTATTGCGCCGCGCCATTTCGTCGTCCTGGGTCAAGCGAACGATCTCCAACGCGATGCGCCTGTCTCCGAGACCGAGTTGATAGTCAAAATCTCGCCCTGTTTGTGGATCAACCAGATAATTTTCTTGCAGAACCCGCCATTCTTCCCCTCGCTCCCGCGCTAAGTACGCCAGAAATCGGTTCTTGGCGGCTTCTTCATGGTCTTTATGTTTGTTCGACATTTTCAACTCCTCCTCGCTTTGAACTGACGGACGGTCATGGATTACTCGATCTTTTTCCCCCTAAAACACAAACGCCGATCGCGGAGTGACCGCGAACGGCGTAAAGCTTTGGGAATAGTCGTTCCCTTGCGTGCCTGCTTACGTGGCCATTATAACCTATTTGGCAAGCGGCGTCTTTCAACGACAAGTTTCTGGGAAATGCGGGTTCGTGCCGGGCCTTACTCCGCTCGCAGAGCGCGGAGAGGATCGACTTGGGCGGCGCGGCGGGCCGGAATGTAGCAGGCGGCGAAGGCTGCGGCGACCAGGACCGCGGCGACGGCGCCAAACGTCATCGGGTCGGTGGGCGTGACACCGAACAACAAGCTCTTCACCGCGTTGGTGAGCGCAAAGGCGCCGGCCACGCCCAAGGCGACGCCTACGAGCGCCAGCAGCATTCCTTGGCGGAGGATCATGAGCACGATTTCGACCGGGCGCGCGCCGATGGCCATGCGCACGCCGATTTCGTGGATTCGCTGGCTGACGGACAGCGCCATCACCCCGCCGATTCCCGCGGCGGCAATGGCCAGCGCCAGCAACGCAAACAAACCGAGCAGGTTCGCGGTGAGCCGCGGCGCGGCGATTGAGTCCGAGCGGACTTGTTCGAGCGATTGAATGTGTCCGGCGGGCTGATTCGGATCGACCTCGTATAAATGTTGGACCGCCGCGCGCGCGATGTTCATCGGATCGCCCTGCGTTCTGGCTACGAGGCTGGGCGCCATCTGCGGGTACTGCGCGTAAGGAAGATAGATGAGATCGCTGGGCGCCTGATCGAGCCCGCGCTCCCGCACGTCGCCGATAACGCCGACGATCTGCGTCCACGTTTTGCCATCGTCGAACGAGATACGGCGCCCGACCGGGTCTTGACCGTGCCAATGATGCCGCGCCAGCGATTGGTTCACGATGGCAACGAGCGGTTTGGCGGGGCGATCGCGGCCGTCGAAAGTTCTGCCGCTAAAAATGGGTATTCCCAGCGTCCGGAAATAGTCGGGGGTCACGACGTTGAATTCCGCTGTCGGCTTGGCGTCCGAGGCGTCGCCTTGCCGGCCTTCGATCAGATATTGATTGTTGGATGCGGGCGACTTGTCGAGAGGGAACTCGCCCGACATTGCGGCCGAACTCACTTGCGGCATCGCTTGGATTTTCTCGAGGAGCGAATCGGAGAAGCCGAGCATCTTTTGGCTGGAGATGTCCATGTTTTCGCCCATGTACCTGGAGAAGTCCAAGCTGATTTGCATGGTCAAAACATTTTCCGGCTGGAACCCGGCGTTCACGCGCTGCAGGTTGATCAGACTGCGGACGGTCAGGCCCGCGCCGATCAACAGAAGGAAGGAGACCGCGACCTGGGCGACGATCAGCGCGCTGCGGGTTTTGCTGCGAGATGTGCCGAGCGTGCCTTGCGTTCCGCCTTCCTTCAACGTGGTCACCAGGTTTGCGCGGCGGGCCAGCGCCGGCGCGGTGCCCGTCAAAACGCTGACGAGGCCGGCGACCACCAGCGTGAAGAGCAGAACCTGCGCGTCGACGTGAATCTCATGCGCGCGCGGCGTGAATCGCGCGACATACGCCGTGAGCAATTGAAGACCGCTGGTCGCCAACAGCAAACCGAGCAATCCACCACCCAGCGCGAGCAAAAAACTCTCCGTCAGCAGCTGGCGGAACAACCGCACGCGGTTGGCGCCCATCGCGGTGCGCACGCCGAGCTCCCGCTCTCTGCGCACCATCCGCGCCAAGTTGAGATTGGCGACGTTGGCGCAAGCGATCAGGAGCACGAAGCCCGCCGCCGCCAACAACAACAGCATGGTCGGCTTCGCGTCGCGCGTCAGTTCCGTTTTCAGCGGCGTGACTTCGACTCTCAGGTTGGCGTCCTTCGGGTAATCGTCCAGATACTCGCGTTGCATCGAGGCCGCGACCGCAGAGAGATCGGCTTCGGCCTGCGTGGGTTTGACGCCCGGCCTCATGCGGCCAAACATTCGCAGCATCTGGCCCTGGCGGTTGGCGATGAGCTCGGGATTGGAGCGGAAAGGACACGCGACGGAGGGCATATAAACGTCGTTTTCCTGCGGATATTGCGGAAAGGGCGGCAGAACGCCGATCACGGTATGAGGCTTGTCGTTCATGCGGAATGTCTTGCCGACGACGGACGGGTCGCCGCCGAAGCTGCGCTCCCAGTATTCAAAGCTGAGCAGCAAGACCGCCGGAGCGCCGGGCTTTTCGTCGTTGGGCTCAAACATCCGGCCAGCCAGGGGTTTCACGCCGAAGACATCGAAGAAATTCCAGGAGACCACGCCGGTTTCCACGCGTTCCGGCTCGCTGCGGCCGAGCAGGATGAATTGCATGTTGTGGTATTCGACGACTGCATCGAGGCTGCGATTTTGCCGGCGGTAGTCGTTGAGCTCGGGCACGGAGGCACGCTCCAGCGCGCCGCCCTGCCGCGTGTGCTGGCGCAGCATCAGCAGACGCTCGCCGTGTTCGTAGGGCAGGGGCTTCAGCAAGACTGCGTTGACGACGCTGAAGATCGCGGTGTTTGCGCCGATCCCCAGGCCGAGGACGACAAGCGCGGCGATCGCGAAGCCGAGGTTTTTGCGCATCATGCGGAGCGCGAAGGTGGAATCCTGGCGCAGCATAGAGAGATGCTCGCGCGGCGCGGTGGTGAAGATGCCCTTCACCGTTTCCCACCAAAGCCGCCAGATGCTCATTTTGTCTCCACGGCGCGCCGCTTCCGCGCGCTGCTCGGCAAAGACTTGCTCCATCTCCGGGCCGAAGTCGCCGCGAAATTCCGCGGGCAGGAGCCGCAGCAGCATGCGAAAACGGTTTGTTGCCCGTGGAGTTGAGTCGCTCATGTTTGCCTCCCGCGGCCGTTGCCGCGGAGATCGCTGGCTATGAAAATGTCCGGCCGGCTTAAGCCGGTTGAGTTCTTTTCAGCAGGTGGCGCGCGCGGGCCAGCGCCACCACTTTCTCGAGCCTGGTTGCTTCCGCGGCGGCTACGTCGCGGCCTTGCGGGGTCAGCCGGTAGTAGCGCCTGCGCTCGTCGTCGTTGCGTGCCGCGGGACGTTCACGGCGCTCCACAATGAGCCCGTCGTTCAACAAGCGCTTGATAATTCCATAGAGCGTGCCGGTGCTCAGCTGCACTTCGCCGCGGGTGCGCAAGGCCACTTCTTTGAGGATGGCGTAACCGTGAAGATCATCGCCCGCGAGGGCGAGGAGCACGTGGAACATTGCCGGGGTGAGCGGCGCGTTTGCTTCGGGTGCAGGAGTTTTCGGGGCCATGCGTCGTGGTTCCTCCGGCGGAGCCAGTTTGTATGTCGTGTCACACTATATCGTGTCTCGCCATAGTGTCAAGAAGAATATTTTGGAGTCACGATCGAGGGCTAAGCCGGGAATTCGGGCTCGGGTCTTGCGCAATTTGCGAGCGCCCGTTGGTCACCCAGGATACAGAACGATACCGCGACGCAAAGCACACGGAACGCGGCGCTATGTGAGAAATCATCGAGCCCACCTTTCCCTCAGCGAGGACATCTAAATAGAAACACATGCGGGAACTTACTCGACGTGAAATGCTGAAGCTTGGGGCTGGTGCGGCTGCGACCGAACTCGCAGCTCTGACCTTGCACGGCTGCGGCGGGGGTTCTGCCGGCTCTCCATCGGCTCCGTCGAGTCCGGCGGCTTGTTCCACACTGGCGGACATTGAGCACGTCGTGATTTTCATCCAGGAAAACCGGTCCTTCGATCATTATTTCGGAAGCTATCGCGGCGTACGTGGATTTTCGGATCAGAGCATGGCGTTTCAGCAGCCGGACCCCGGGAACACCACGAACTCACCGGTAGGCACGTTGTTGCCATTTCATCTGGATACCTCCACGACGAATGCGGCATGCACGCACGACATCACGCACGATTGGGTGCCACAGCATCAGAGCTGGGACAACGGCGCGATGGATGGATTCGTGACGTCGCGCTTGCCGATCAATTCCAATGACGCCGTGCTGGCCATGGGCTACTACAACCGCGCGGACATTCCTTATTACTACGCCGTGGCCGACGCCTTTACGATCTGCGACAACTACTTTTGCTCGGTGATGGGCCCCACCGACCCGAACCGGCTCTACACGATGGCGGCTTCTCTTGACCCCGACGGAAAAAACGGGGGGCCGCTGCTGCAGACAATCGTCACCAATCGCAGCTCGTTCTACGGGCGGTTGACGTACACAACGATGCCCGAGCAGCTTCAAGCGCGCGGTATTTCGTGGAAAGTGTATTCCACTCCGGACGCGACGCTGTTGAACGGACTGCTTTCAGACAACGTGCTGTCGTACTTCCAGAATTTTCAGGATCCGACGTCGCCACTGCACCAGAACGCCTTCGGACCCCAGTTTCCGGTGGATTTTTTGACCGACGTGGCGTCGGGAAATTTGCCGCAAGTGTCCTGGGTGGTGGGCTCCGAGCTCACGTCGGATCACCCCCCTTCGCCGTCGCTGTTTGGTGAAAACATTCTTTCGCTGATCATCAGTGGGTTAACCGCGATTCCGGCGCTGTGGGCGAAAACGCTTCTGCTGGTCACCTTCGACGAGAACGGCGGATTTTTCGACCATGTCCCGCCGATGACGGCGCCACCGGGGACGCCGGGCGAGTACGTGACCGCGCCCGCAGTCCCGGACCCGACGGCGGTGGGCAGCCCCGCGATATCGGGCCCAATCGGCTTGGGTTTTCGCGTCCCGATGCTGGTGATCTCTCCATTCAGCCGCGGAGGATTCGTGTCGTCCGATTTGTTCGATCACACTTCGGTATTGCGATTTCTGGAAACGCGATTCGGCGCAGAGGTGCCCAACTTGAGTGCTTGGCGCCGCTCAGCGGTGGGCGACCTGACGAGCGCGTTGAATTTCAAAGCGCCCGACACGTCCATTCCGAACCTGCCGGCAACGATTCCGGCGGTTGCGCAAATCATTCAGCAATGTGTGTCCAATCTGGGAGGTTTTACGCCCTATACGGTGCCAACTCCGCAAGTCTCGCCCACACAAGAATCGGGAACTGCGCCGAAACCAAGCGGCGTCTGCTAGTTGTTGATGAGGGGCGGAGGTCAGCGAGCGGTTTCGTGGCTGGCGCGAATTTCCTGCCAGCGGCGTGGACGCTTGTTGGCTTGCAGAACTTTCTTGCGCAAGCGGATCGATTTGGGTGTGATTTCGACGAACTCATCGTCGGCAATGAACTCGATGGCCTGCTCGAGGCTCAATTCCCGATGCGGGATCAGCCGAATGGCTTCGTCGGCGCTGGACGAGCGCATGTTGGTCTGCTTCTTTTCTTTGGTGACGTTCACGTCCATATCTTGCTCGCGGGAATTTTCGCCGATGATCATGCCTTCGTAGACGTCGATGGCCGGGCCGATGAAGAGCTCGCCGCGCTCCTGAATGTTCCACAGCGCGAATGCGGTCGATGGGCCGGAGCGGTCTGCTACCAGTGCGCCGGTGGGGCGCAGCGCCATCTCGCCGGCGTAGTCGGTCCAGCCGTCGAAGATCGAGTGAATCAGGGCGGTGCCCCGGGTGTCCGTCAGCAATTGGCTGCGCAAGCCGATCAGCCCGCGCGAGGGAATTTTGAAATCCATGCGCACGCGGCCGGAGTTGTGATTGCTCATCTTGAGCATTTCGCCGCGGCGGGTGCCCAGTGTTTCCAGGATGATTCCGATGAAACTCTCCGGCACGTCGATCACCAGGCGTTCGAGCGGCTCCAGCTTGCGTCCTTTTTCGGTGCGCACTACGATTTCGGGCTTGCCGACCATCAGCTCGAAGCCCTCGCGGCGCATTGTCTCGATCAGAATTGCGAGCTGCAGTTCGCCGCGACCCAGCACGCGGAACGATTCCGGAGTGTCGGTGTCCTCCACGCGAATGGAGACATTCGTGAGCAGTTCCTTCTGCAAGCGGTCGCGCAGATCGCGGGACGTCAGGTAGCTGCCTTCCTTGCCGGAGAGCGGGCTGCTGTTGACGGTGAAAATCATCGCCAGCGTCGGCTCGTCGATCAGCAAAGGCTCGAGAGGCGCGGGCGCGCTGAGATCGGTGATGCTCTCGCCGATCTGGATACCTTCGACTCCGGCGATGGCTACGAGGTCGCCGGCAACGACGCTTTCGGCTTCGTCGCGCTCGAGACCGCGAAACGTGTAGAGCTTGGTGATGCGCGTGGACGTCAGCGCTCCGTTCAGCTTGCTGATGCCGACGTCGGAGCCTCGGCGAATCGTGCCGTTGAAGACGCGGCCGATGGCGATGCGCCCCAGAAACTCGCTGTAATCCAGGTTCATCACTTGAATTTGCAACACGCCCTCGGGGTCGCCAGGCGGGGCCGGGATGGACTTGACGATCGTCTCAAAGAGCGGCAGCAAATCTTTCGAGCCGTCGCCGGGCTTGCGATGCGCCACGCCGTCACGCGCGTTGGTGTAGACGACCGGGAAATCGAGCTGGTCCTCCGTCGCGTCGAGATCGATGAATAGATCGTAGATTTCGTCGAGGACTTCGGTTGGCCGCGCGTCGGTGCGGTCGATTTTGTTGAGCACGATCACCGGCGGCAGCTTGGCGGCGAGCGCCTTCTGCAGCACGTAACGCGTCTGCGGGAGCGGGCCTTCGCTCGCATCGACCAGCAGCACCACGCCATCGACCATGCGCAGCGCGCGTTCCACTTCGCCGCCAAAGTCGCTGTGGCCCGGCGTGTCCACGATGTTGATTTTCGTGTCGTGGAAGAACAGTGCGGTGTTCTTGGCGAGAATGGTGATGCCGCGCTCGCGCTCCAAATCGTTGGAGTCCATGACGCGCTCGACGAGCTCCTGGTTGGCGCGGAAGATTCCGCTCTGGCGCAGCATGGCGTCGACCAGCGTGGTCTTGCCGTGGTCGACGTGCGCGATGATGGCGATGTTGCGAATGTTTTGACTCATGGCGTTGCCGTTGGCTGGAGGTCGCGCGGCTAATGTCTGATAAAGACAAAAATAGCTGCTGAGACAACCAGCAGCCCGTACGGATCTCCTCGTATTCTCAGGTGCGGTCGAGCAACACATAGTTTACCAGAGGAGGCGAATTGCGGCCAGTGAGTCTGTGTGCTAAGTTGCGCTTCGTCGAAAACGTTTCTTTGTGGAAGTGAGGAGTTTCCCGGTGAGAGGTTTGCGCCCGTTTCTTACGGTGATTGCGGTGATCGCGTTGGCCTTGGCCGGCGGCGGGAGCGCTTTCGCGCAGACTCAGTCGCCGCCTTCACCGGCGAAGACTCCCGCGGAACTCCAGTCCCTGAAGATCACGATCCTCTCGACGATGCTGGCCGATGAAGGCATCGGCGAATGGGGTTTCGCCGCTTTGGTGGAAGCGGACGGGAAGAAAATTCTTTTCGATACCGGTGCTCGCCCCACTACCGTCCTGGAAAATGCGAAGGAGCTGAAAGTTGACCTCAGCGACGTGCAGGACGTCATTCTCAGTCACTTTCACGCCGACCATACCACCGGCCTGATGACCCTGCGCCGCGAATTCGCTAAAGGCAATTCAGCCGCATTCTCCCGCGTGCATGTCGGCAAAGGCATTTTTCTCGAGCGCAGAGGCCGCGACACCAATCCGATGATC
This sequence comes from uncultured Acidobacteriota bacterium, assembly GCA_963735525.1. Classification (GTDB taxonomy): domain Bacteria; phylum Acidobacteriota; class Terriglobia; order Acidiferrales; family UBA7541; genus Acidiferrum. The sequence continues at coordinate 465,111 of CAVTLQ010000015.1, forward strand.
GCGATGAAAAAAGAGTACGAGGCGACAGGCGGAAAATTTATCGTGCACGACCAGCCGGAAGAACTCATGCCCGGCGTGTGGCTGACCGGGCCCGTACCGCGCGTTTATCCCGAAAAGAACTATGCCAAAGGCATCGAGGTAGCAACCGGCGACGGCTGGGTGGAAGACAATCTTCCGGAGGATCAATCGCTGGTGTTCAACACGTCGCAGGGACTCGTGCTGCTGGCGGGCTGCGGGCATGCCGGCATCATCAACACGCTGGAATACGCGCGGAAGTTCATTCGTCCCGCGCCCGTGGACGCTGCGATCGGCGGATTTCATCTCTACAATGCGAAAGACGAGCAGATCGATTGGACGGCGGACAAGCTGAAAGAATTTCAGACCGCGCAGATCCTTGGCGCGCATTGCACCGGAATCGAGACCGTCTATCAGCTGCGGCAACGCCTCGGACTTAACCGGCATACCTGCGTGGTGGGCACCGTCGGCGCGATCTTCGATTTGAAAGACGGCATTCACACCGGGCCGATCGCCCAATAAGGCGGACTCTTCATGCACTCGAAGCAGATGTTGCTCGGAACCAGGTATTTCCTCGTAGTCGCAGGGCTGTTTGTCGTTGCGCCGCTCCGCGCTGCGGAGGAACCGCGCGTCGACTATTCCAAATCCTTTGACAAAACCGAGGTGATGATTTCCGCTCGCGATGGCGTCAAGCTGCACACGGAAATCTACGCGCCGAAGGGCGCCGGCGAGCCGTTGCCCATCGTTTTCGAGCGCACGCCGTACGGCTTGCACGACGACGAAAAGGGATACTCCCGCAAACTTGAGCGCTACGCGGAGATGATTCCCGATGGATACATTTTCGTTTTCCAAGACATTCGCGGCCGCTACGCCTCCGAAGGCACGTTCGTGATGCAACGGCCGGTGCGCGATCCAAAGGACGCGAAAGCCATCGACGAAGGCACGGACACCTACGACAGCATCGACTGGCTGGTGAAAAACGTGCCGCACAACAACGGCCGCGTCGGTCTGCTGGGAATTTCCTATGGCGGCTGGCTGACGGTGATGGGGATGCTGGAGCCGCATCCGGCGCTCAAAGCCGTCTCCGAGCAAGCTTCCCCGGCGGACATGTTCTTGGGTGACGATTTTCATCATCACGGCGCGTTTCGCCTCAGCTACGGTTTCGAGTACTCCACGATGATGGAAACCGGCAAGACCAACTTCGCGTTTCAGTTCGATCGCTTCGACACCTACGAGTGGTATCTGCGGCTTGGCGCGCTTTCCAACGCGAATAAGAACTACATTCACGGATCGCTGCCGACGTGGAACGATTTTGTCGAGCATCCCAACTACGACGCATTTTGGAAGCAGGAGGCGATGCCGTACCTGCTGACCAAGCCGAAGGTGCCGAATCTGAACGTCGCGGGCTGGTGGGATCAAGAAGATTTCTACGGCCCGATGAAGATTTATGAACTTCTGGAAAAGAACGATCCGAATCACCTGAACTACCTGGTTGTGGGTCCGTGGAATCACGGCGGGTGGGCCCATGGAGCGGGCAGTTCGCTGGGCGAAATTTCGTTTGGCAGCGACACCGCGCTCTATTTTCGCCAGAAGATTGAAGCTCCTTGGTTCGCGTATTGGCTGAAGGACAAGGGCGCGCTACCTCTTAAAGAGGCGCTGCTGTTTCAAAGTGGGAGTGACACCTGGACCTCATTCGATTCCTGGCCGCCGCACGATGCACAGACCCGCAACCTTTACTTCCGGGAAGACGGCAAACTTTCTTTCGACCCGCCGCAGTCGGCGGGCGAGCAGTTTTTTGACAGCTACATCAGCGATCCGGCGCATCCCGTTCCCTATCGTCACCGTCCGATCGATATGACCTACCCGGAAGATCACCCAGGCGGATGGCCCACGTGGCTGCTGCAGGACCAACGCTTTGTCGACCAGCGCCCCGATGTTCTGACGTGGCAGACCGAAACGCTGAACGAAGATGTTGTGCTCGCGGGCCAAGTGACAGCCGAGCTCTTCGCTTCGACGACGGGCACGGACAGCGACTGGATCGTCAAACTCGTTGACGTCTATCCGGAGAAATATCCGCAGGACTGGAAACTATCGGGCTACGAGCTGATGGTTGCGGATGAGGTGTTCCGCGGACGATTTCGCAACTCGTTTGAAAAACCGGAGCCCATCGCGGCGGGCGTCGTGACGCCGTTCACGATCGATCTGCACACCGCGAATCACGTTTTCAAAAAAGGGCACCGCATCATGGTGCAGGTGCAAAGCACCTGGTTTCCGGTGATCGACCGCAACCCGCAAAAGTTCGTGCCCAACATTTTCGAGGCGAAAGAGTCGGATTTCCAGATCGCGACGCAACGCATTTATCGCTCCAAGCAGTATCCGTCTAGCGTTGCGATTTCGCTTTTACCGGCAGCCGCGGGCAAATGAACCGGGAATCGCGCCGCAATTCCTGTGTTATTCTCGTTTTTCAATTCCCGGTGAAGCCTCAGTTTTCACCAGTTCGGAGATCCATGCGCCTTATCCATCTTCTTCGCGGCAGCATTCTGCCGTTATTGGGTGTCGCAGCCGTCGTCTGCGCGCCGGTTGCGGGCCGCGCCCAGCAGAGCAAGTCGCGCGACTATACGGAACTCTTCGAGAAGCGCGAAGTGATGATTACCGCGCGCGATGGCGTAAGACTGCACACCGAAATCTACACGCCCAAAAACGCCAGCGAGCCTTTGCCGATCCTCATGGAGCGCACGCCCTACGGTATTTCCGACGCGAACAAGGGCTACACCCGCATGCTGGGCCGCTACGACGAGATGATATCCGAGGGCTACATCTTCGTGTTTCAAGACATTCGCGGCCGCTACGGCTCCGAAGGAAAATTCGTGATGTTGCGGCCGGTCCACGATCCCGGCGATGCGAAAGGCGTCGACGAAAGCACGGACACCTACGACACGATCGACTGGCTGATCAAAAACGTGCCGCACAACAACGGCCGCGTCGGGCTCGACGGCATTTCTTACGATGGATTTCTGGTCACCATGGGAATGGTCAGCCCGCACCCTGCGCTGAAAGCCGCGTCCGAGCAGGCTTGCATGGGCGATACGTTTCTTGGCGACGATTTCTTTCACAACGGCGCGTTTCGCCTGAGCTATGCGTTTGAGTACACGCCGCTGCTGGAACAGAGCAATGAGAATTACAGCTTTCCATTCGATCGCTTCGACGTGTACGAGTGGTACCTGAGCTTGGGCGTCCTTTCCAATGCCAATGCAAAATATTTTCACGGTGCGATTCCCACTTGGAACGATTTCATCGCGCACCCCAACTACGATGAATTCTGGAAGCATCATGCCGTGGCCTACGGCCTGAAAGAGCCGACCGTTCCAAACCTCAACGTCGCGGGCTGGTGGGATCAGGAAGATTTTTACGGGCCGATGGCAACCTATCAGCGGCTCGAAAAGTTGGACAAGAAAAACTTGAACTATCTTGTAGCGGGACCCTGGAATCACGGCGGCTGGGGACACGGCACCGGCGCCGCTCTCGGCGACATCCCCTTCGGCAGCGACACCAGCGTCTATTTTCGCCAGAACATCGAGGCTCCCTGGTTTGCGTTTTGGTTGAAGGACAAAGGCAAGCTCCCGCTGAAGGAAGCCCTGCTTTTCCAGACCGGCAGCGACACGTGGACCTCGTTTGACTCCTGGCCGCCTCGCGAAGCGGCCACGCGCAATCTCTATTTTCACGAGGACGGCAAACTTTCTTTCGACGCTCCGCAAACCACGGCGGCCGAGGCCTTCGATACGTATTTCAGCGATCCCGCCCATCCGGTTCCCTATCGCCATCGGCCGGTGGACATGACCTACCCGGAAGACCATCCCGGCAGCTGGTACACCTGGCTGGTGCAGGACCAGCGTTTCGTCGATCAGCGCCCGGACGTGCTGACCTGGCAGACCGACGAGCTTGCGGACGACGTGACGCTCGCCGGCCAGGTCACCGCCAAGATCTTCGCTTCCACCACCGGCAGCGACAGCGACTGGATCGTCAAGTTGATCGACGTCTACCCAGAAAAATATCCGCAGAATTGGCAGCTCTCGGGTTATGAGCTGATGATCGCCGATGAAATATTCCGCGGCCGCTTCCGCAATTCGTTCGAAAAGCCGGAGGCGATTACTCCGGGCGAGGTCACGCCCTTCACGATCGATCTGCACACCGCGGACCACGTCTTCAAGAAGGGGCACCGCATCATGGTGCAGGTGCAAAGCACCTGGTTTCCTCTGTATGACCGCAATCCGCAGAAATTTGTGCCCAACATTTTCGAGGCGAGGGAAAGCGACTATCAGAAGGCCACGCAGCGCGTGTATCGGTCGAAGCGCTATCCCTCCAGCGTGGAGATTTCGGTTCTACCCAACGCCGCGGCGCAGGCTGCAGCCGCCAAGTAAAGCCGCGCAGTCATGGATCCGGCGCGCGTGCCATACGTGAAGTCGCACCCCAGTCCAGCTGAGAAACCTCTATCTATACCTTTTATTACTTGCTTGATCGACTAGGACGTAAGTACAGAGTTTTCAGCGGATTGGCAGGATTACGCCGACTCCGCAAATGAACTCTAAACCGTACCCTCTTTAGATTCGTGAGCGATTTCTGCAGAGCCTTTCGCCCGCATAGACTCTAAATTGGAACTTTCCCCCTCAAACTTTCGTACTTCCAGAAAACGCCTTCGAGTTTTGCGCGTCTACCAAGGTATGGGTGGGGTGTATGGGCTCAGACCTAAGTTCAATGCTGGAACCGGAAACGGCCGTGGGACCCGAACGCACGCTTCCGTTGCCCTCGCGGTACATCCGCTTTGGCCCGTTCCAGGTCGACCAGCAGCGCCAGGAAGTGACCAAGGGTGGTTCGCGGCTCAAGCTTCAGGGAAAAGTTTATAAGGTTTTGTTAGCGCTGATCGAAAAGCAGGGGCAGGTGGTCACGCGCGAGGAGCTTCGCGCCCGGTTGTGGCCTGCGGACACGCATGTCAATTACGACGCCAACGTCAACACCACGGTGAACAAACTGCGGCAGGCCTTGGGCGACTCCACCGGGCAGCCCCTGTACATCGAGACCATCCCGCGCAAAGGCTATTGTCTGATTGTGCAGCCGGAGTTTGCCGATCTTCCGCTCACACCCGCGGCGGTGCCTGGTAGTTCCAATGGCAAAGCGCATGCAAGCAAGAGCATCTCGGCAGCGCAAAAATCGGACATCTGGATCACTGTGGGCATAATTGCTTTGATCCTTGCGGGAATGCTGCTCGGCGCAGGTATCACCAGACTTTGGATCGGTCATTTTGCACCGGGGCCCGGCTGGCTCTGATTCCGGCCGTGTTTTTTGTCACCGGTCTTTCATCCCTGCGGTGTCGTTTTTGGCAGCAGATTCAGCACCACTTGAAACCACCAATTGGGCTGATAGCGGATTTGCACCGGCACGCCCCTCAAAGCACCCTGCGTCCCCAGCAAAATCGTGAAGTACACGCGCTTCCCTGTTGCTTGATGGGACGAAACGAAGTCGGCCTGGAGAAGTTCGTCGTAAGTTTTTTCCGTCAGCGTTCCGCCTTTCGATGAATTCACTTTCACACTCAATTTCTGTAACGGCTCGACGTGTTCCAGCGTCAGCGTGTTCACCTGCGCGTCGTACACGTAACACAACGACCGTGGCGCTTTGCCACCCTCCACAACTCCATCCGCCAGTTGCGCAACGGCGCCCAGAAATTCGCCGGCGCGCGAGCAGCCCGATGCATTGTCCAGAATGCGCGCCGGACGGTCCGAGGCGCTCAGTTTTTCCAGCATTACCGGCTCTGCCTCGGCATATTGGTGCAGGGTGTAGTCCTCATTCGATGCCAGCGGCACGACCAGCGAAATGGCTCGCCCGGTTTCCACGCGGCTGAGAATCCCTGTGAATTGATGTTCCCCTTGATCTTTTTCCTTCCTCAGCTCCTCCTGCATTTCAGACACCGACTTCCCTCTCGACGACTTCATGAATCCAAAGAAGGCGCTCGCCACCACGTCATCGCCCTTTGCGGGATCACCCGCTGGGTCCTTGTGCCACACCACCTCCGTACCTGCGCCCCACCGATTGATGGCACGTGGCGCTTTGGCCGGATCGGACCCGAACAGCACCTGAAGAAATTCCTGGTGCGGATCGTCTTTGGAGATCCCCCTGCGGATGTAGCCGCCGCCGACGTCATCCTTTCCAGCCCAGAAGAACAGGAGTCGCACGCGCGCCGTCATCACATAATCGAATTCCACCACGTCGCGAGGCGCGCTGCGCACCCAGCCAAGCGCTTCCATGATCGGAGCGCGATCGGCGGCAGTGGTTTTTGCGGATTGCGGGAGGAGCACGCAAAGCAACGCTAGAAACGCGGTAAATCGATACGAGCTGCTCACGGGAGGGGGACTCTGCAGCGCATCGATGTGCGGAAGGCTTTGTTCACCGTGGTTGCCAGCCTACACCATAGTTGTTACGCAGGATTGACGGAAAATTGAAATAAGAAAAATGTTTTCGTAATAACGTGTTACACCGCCGCATCGTAAGGTAAACCGTGCCACTCTCCACATCGCAGGCATGCGCGCCGCCCGCGGCGCGTTCCATCCGAGATTTGCCCGCTGCCAATCGTATCACCGTAAGACAAACCTTCCTTCTCCTCCTGCGCGAGCCAGTGAAATATCTCTTGCACCGTTGGAACTGGAAATCGGCCCTGCTCAGTTCCATTTTGCGGGCGGGCTTGTTTTTCGCCACCAACCTTTCCGCCGGCCTGCCCGCGGCTGTCGCAGCCCTGAAGACGGAACTCGTTTTTCGAGGGGTGACTTCGGGTTTCTACGGCGCGCTTACCGAGACCTTTCGCGAGGCGGAGCCTCCCTGGGCGGCCGCGCTCACCGTCATGGTCCTCCTGCCGGTCGCCAATCATTCCATCGAGCTGCTGGTTCACTGGATGCGCGGCACCCAAAATCTGGTTTCCAGCATTCTTGCCTCGATGATCCTCACGGCCTTCTCGACCTCGTTCAATTTTTATGTTATGCGCCGCGGCGCCCTCATCGTCGGCCATGGCCGCCATTCGCTGGGAAAGGACTTGCTGCGGCTTCCCCTGCTCGCCGTCGATTTTGTAACCTGGCTCCCGCGCTATTTGATTCGCAAAGCATCGCGTAATTCTGATTCCGGCCGCCCTCATGGCCATTAAGACGCTGCACATCACGAACTCCTACCATCCCGCCTCGGGCGGCATTCGGACTTTCTACAATGCCCTGCTCGACGCCGCCAACCGGCATCGGCGTTTTGTGCGCCTCGTGGTGCCCGGCGCCGATACCTCCATCGAAGAAGTCGGCGAATTCGGACGCATCTACCACATCGCCGCGCCCCGCGTCCCCGTCATCGATTCCCGCTACCGCTGGATGCTGCCGCACACCTACGCGTGGCGTTACGACAGCCCGCTGCGCCGCATTCTGGCCGCCGAGCGCCCCGATCTGGTCGAAGTCTGCGACAAGTTTTGGCTTGTCTATTTGTCCGGCGTTCTGCGCCGCAGGTGGATCCCCGGCGTCCCGGTGCCGGTGATTGTGGGCCTCACCTGCGAGCGGCTGGACGACAACATGCGCACCTACGTCAGCGCCGGCCGGGCTGCCCAGCGTGCCTGTGAACGCTACATGCGTTCGTGCTACGTTCCGCGATTCGATTTTCATATCGCCGCTTCCGATTACATCGCCGCGGAAGTTCGCCGCCTTCTTCCCGAGCGCCTGCGCGGCCGCCTCTACGTTTGTCCCATGGGTGTTGACTTCGAGGTCTTCAGCGGTCCGCACCGCGGGTGCGGCGTGCGTCAACAACTTCTGCGCCGGGTCGGCGGCGGCGAAAGAACCGCGCTGCTTCTGTACGCCGGCCGATTGTCGAAGGAGAAAAATCTTTTGGTGCTGCCGCAAGTGCTGGCGATGCTGGCCGAACACCCGCGCTTTGACTATCGCCTGATTATCGTCGGTGAAGGGCCGCTCGTGGGTGAACTGTGCCATTCGCTGGAACTTCTCGCGCCGGGGCGCAGCTTGTTCCTCGGCCATTGTCAGCGCGAAGATCTCGCAGCGCTCTACCACGCCGCCCAGGTTTTCATCCACCCAAATCCCCGAGAGCCTTTCGGTATCGCGCCTCTGGAGGCCATGGCGGCCGGCTTGCCGCTTGTCGCTCCCGCTTCCGGCGGTGTGCTCACCTACGCCAACGCAGAAAACGCGTGGCTCGCTGAGAACACACCCGCCGCCTTCGCCAGTGCCGTTCAAAGCGTTCATGCCGACAGCGCGATTTACCGCCGGAAGATCGAGAGGGCTCGCCGGACGGCGGAAGAATTTTCTTGGACGCGCGTCATCGCAAACTATTTCCAGCTCTACGATCGGTTTCACGCCTGGTCACTCCGGAAAGGTTTCCGCAATGAATCCGCTACGCCCGCGTCCGTTTCCGATGGAGATGCCTCCGAAGTGTGTTCGTTCGGTACCCCTTGACCCTCGTTCTGTGTCCTATGCATCACCGCGCGAGCGAATCTTGACCCGGGCGTCATCTAACGGTAACACGCACTCCTTAGCGTGAAAAAAACGCCGTATGGAGTGTGTGATGCAGAGTGGCCCAACTCTCGTCTCAAAGCACCATCGATCCCGGCAAGTTGCCGGGGAGTATCGTTCTGGCGTATCCCTTCACAGCCACACGATGCATTCCCGGGAATATCTCGACCGTCTGCCCGGATATATTTCCAAAATACCGATCGCCTCATACATCATCGAGCGCGAAGTCGGACGCCTGCATCTTTACACTGGCCGCACCTTCGATTTTCGCAAGATGTATTGGACGCCGCCGCTCTCGCCGCGCGAAGCATTCGACTTGGAGCGGCGCCAGGTGGAGGAACAGCTCGATCTGCGGGCGCTGGTTTCGCTGTCCGACCACGACAACATCGAAGCCGGCCTGCATCTGCAGATGCTGGAGCGCACCTCGCGCGTTCCGGTTTCCGTGGAATGGAGCGTTCCCTACGATCAAACGGTGTTCCACCTCGGCGTGCACAATCTTCCGGTCACTCGGGCCACCGTCTGGATGCAAGAGCTGGCGCGTTTCACTGCCAATCCGCGCCCCGAACTTCTGCGCCAGTTGTTTTACGAGCTGAACGCCGAGCCCTCCGTGCTTCTCGTTTTGAATCATCCCTACTGGGATGCGGAAAGCGTCGGCCCCGAGCAGCATCGCGACTCTCTCGCGATCTTCCTGCAGAAATACGGGCACCTCCTGCACGCGCTCGAACTCAACGGCCTCCGTTCTCGCAACGAAAACCAGCAAATCCTGAAACTCAGCGAAATCGCGGATCTACCCGTCGTGTCCGGCGGGGACCGTCACGGTTGCGAGCCCAACGCGGTGCTGAACCTCACCGCCGCCACGACCTTCGCTGATTTTGTCGATGAGATTCGCCTGGAGCAACGCAGCCACATCGTTCTCATGCCCCAGTATTTCGAGCCGCGTCGGCACCGCTTGCTGGAAAGCGCTTGGCACGCGTTGAGCGACGCACCCGGCGAATTCGGACGCGCTCATTGGATGACTCGCGTCTTCATCCAGGAAGCCGAGTGCTCGCCTCGCCCACTCTCCGATTTCATGGGCACGCGTTTTCAGCGCGTCGTGGACAAATTCCGCTGGATCATGGCGCTTCTCGTCAGCCCGCAGGTGCGCCCCGCCGTGCGCCTGGCGCTGCTCGGCAACGAAGAGGGCATCTTATGACCTCGCAGCCGCGCGTCGCTCTCTTTTGCGAGACCTTTCACGAGATCAACGGCGTCGCCCTTACCGCGCGACAACTCGTCGATTTCGCAAAACGCCGCGCCCGCCCCTTCCTGAGCGTCCTGGGAGGGCCGCGCCTCGCGCAATTCGCCGACGGCAGCGTCACCCGCCTGGAATTGCCGCGCAGTTGGGCCAGCTTTGGCATCGAGCGTGACTTGCGCTACGACTTATTTCTCTGGCGGCATCAGGACCAAGTCCGCCGCGCTCTCGCCCAATTTCGGCCCGATGTGATCCACGTAACCAGTCCTGGGGAATTCGGCCAGCTCGGCGCCTACCTCGCTCACACTTTGCGCATCCCGCTCGTGGCTTCGTGGCACACCAATTTGCATCAGTTCGCCGCCAGGCGTTTGCAGAAGCTGCTCTCCTTCCTTCCCGCTCGTTATTCGGAAGGCGTCACCTCTTGGGCGGAGCGCGCGGCGCTTCTTCCGCTCTTGCGCTTCTATCGCATCGCTCGCGTGACCCTGGCGCCCACTCCGGGCCAGGTGCGTTGGCTCCAAGACTCCACCGGGCGGCCCGCGTTCCTCATGCCTCGCGGCGTGGACTGCGAGCAATTCCATCCACGCCAGCGCACTGTCAATGATGGCGTCCTGCGCCTTGGCTACGTCGGCCGGGTCACGCCCGAAAAACGCGTCCGTTTTCTGGTGGACATCGAGCGCGCGCTTCTTGCCGCCGGCCACAAAAACTTCTCGATCCTCGTTGTTGGCGATGGAAACGAACGCCCGTGGCTCGAGCGCAATCTGCGGCACGGCGTTTTCACCGGCGTTCTGCGCGGCCAGTTTCTCGCGGAGGCCTACGCCAACATGGACCTCTTTCTTTTTCCATCGCGCACCGACACGTTCGGGAATGTCGTCCAAGAGGCGGCCGCCTCAGGCGTTCCCGCCATTGTCACCGCAGAGGGCGGACCCAAGCACCTCGTCGTGCACGGCACCTCCGGATTCGTCGCGGAAACCGACTCGGAGTTCATGCAACGGGTAATTGAGGTAGCGTTTCGGCCGGAGCGCCTCCAGAAAATGGGGCAAGCGGCACGCAACCTCATCCTCGGCGCGTCCTGGGACACCGCTTTCGAGATGACGTATTCCGCCTATCGCTTCTGCCAGGAGACGCAGGAAGTATCCGGACTGGCCAAGCGCGACGCCGCTGTCGTCCAGCCCCAAATTCCCGCAGCCTAAGCGTAGCCGTTTCGCTGTAGCCGCCCTCTTTGAGAGGGCGGGTTTAGATCCAACGTTACCTAGCCCATCCCCACGTGCAGCCAACGAGCCCGCATGTAGCGGCCGCCTTCTGAGGCGGGCGGGTTGTTTTGCTCCCCTTCAGTTCGTGTACACTTTCCGCGGATTTCTTCAAGCCATGCTCACAGCCATCACTCGCGCCGTCAGCCCCGCCATCGTCCATTGCGAATTGACGTTCCTCTCCCGCCAACCCATCGACCTCGAAAAGGCCCGCAACCAGCATCGCGCCTACGAACACCTTCTCGAAAAACTCGGCGCGCGCATCATCTCTCTTCCCGCCGAGCCCGCTCTGCCTGATTCCATGTTCGTCGAAGATCCCGCCATCGTTCTCGACGAGCTTGCCGTGATTCTCCCCCTCGGCACCCAATCGCGCCGCGCCGAAGCGCAGTCATTAGCCCAGGCGCTTTCCAAGTTCCGCAAGCTCGAATACGTCGCGCCCCCAGCCACGCTGGAAGGCGGCGACGTCCTGCGCATCGGCCGCACGCTTTTCGCCGGCCTCTCCAGCCGCACCAACACGGAAGGTATTCGCCAGCTCACCGCAATCCTCGCCCCACACGGATACAAAGTCGTCGCCGTGCCCATCAGCGGATGCTTGCACCTGAAATCCGCGGTCACCTATCTTGGCCGAAACACTCTGCTCGCCAACCGCGCCTGGTTCGACCCCTCGCCTTTGACAGGCTACGGCTGGATCGACGTAGCTCCCGAAGAGCCGCACGCCGCCAACGCTCTGGCCCTCAACAACACGGTGATCTTCCCCGCTTCGTTCCCCCGCACCCGCGCCCGCATCGAATCCGCCGGCTTCCACGTCACTCCTATCGACATCTCCGAACTCCAAAAAGCCGAGTCCGGCCTCACCTGCTCCAGCCTCATCTTCAACGCCCCCGCCGCGTAACCTTGCGCATGCCGCTCGCCGCGACGAAATGTATGCGCCAACGTTGTGGCACGGCTTCACGCCGTGCCACAAGAGGGCTTGTCATCCCGTGTAGGGGCGCCGCCGCAGGCGGTCTGCGCCCCAGCCCGGCAAGATCGCTCCGCACGTCGCAGCAGAGCCGGTGTGCTATACAGACTCTCTAGCCTGCTCCTTCGCCGCAAAACAAAACGGCCGCTCCGCTCTCACGAAGTGGCCGTCCTGTCTCTAACTACGTCCGTTCGACGTTGTTGGTTTGCGTTCTTAGTTCGACAGCTGTTCCACGCTGTGCGCCACGAACACCGGCTGCCCGCTGATCGGATCCTTCAGCACCAGACCCACAACGCGCAAATTCATTGCCGCGTTGCCGGTAATGCTGCCAAGGCCGGTCAGCCCGCCCTTGAACACCGTGAACGGCGTGCAATACACCGTCACCGGCCCGTTGAACAGCACGCCCGCCAACCCATTCGAGTTGAACTGGAACGTGCCCGCCCCAACGTCCGTGCTGCCGATGACCCACGCGCCGTTATGCCCTTCATGCCGCAACACCACGCGCTTGACCGTCACGTCGCCGTTGCTGAACGGCCCACCGATGCTCACGTGCTGTCCCGGCACCAGCAAGCTGGAGTTGAACAGGAGGCTCGTGAACTTGTTATGCCACCAGTAGATGAAGTAGTTCTCGTTCCCGGTTAGATCGATCGTCGAGATCTGCCCGGACTGGAAGCCCGTTCCCGTCGGCAGCGTGCTTCGCACGTACAGATCGAAATCGTTCGCCGGCCCCGTCGCCGGATCCACGAACGTGATCAATCCGCCCGCGTAGAAGCTGTCTTGCGAGAGGATCGCGACCGTATCGGCCAAGATCGCCCCGGAAGTGCTGTCCAGCGTTCCCGAAAGCTCCACGATGGACGTGCTCGTCAGATTGCTCATGCCTTCCCCGTTTTCCCACTCGGTCTGATCGTTCACGTTCACCGTAAACTGATGTCCGTGCGGCCCCTGGATCGTAAACGACGTGCTGCTGGCATTCGGTGTCACCACGCCCGCAACGAAATCATCGATATACGCGTCCGAGTCGCTCGGGGTAACGGCCTTCAGGTCCAGCGTCGGATTCACCACGCCGGTGAAGTTCCCGTTGCTATCCACTTGGATCGACTGCCGCAGGTCGAAGTCAAACGACAACCCGACGATGTCCCCGGCGTTCACCGTCAACGGGCTGGCGAGCGTAATCGACACCATCGACTGCGTCAGCGTTACCGCCGGCGTGCTCGTTCCGTTCAACGTCGTGATCGTCGGCCGCGTCGGCGGAGTGGTCTGCGGATTCGCTACGTTTAGATAGCAGATCTGCGGATTCGCCAGCGTGACCGTAACCGTGGTGTACGTTCCCGCCGGGATCGAATTCATATCCAGCAAGGTGTGCAAGCCGTTCAGCCGGGCAAAGTCCACCGTCTGCGTCCCACTCCACACAGAGACCGGAGTTCCGCCGTTCGACACGGTGATTCCCGTGATGTCCACCATAAATGACAACACGCTCGGCAGCGGCGCGTCTGTGCCATTCACAAACACGCTTCCGCTTTGCGCCTGTTCAGGTGTACTTGAGTTGGAGCTCCCGCCGCCGCAGCCTATGGTTAGGGCGGCTATAAGCGCCGTGAGCACACTTCCAGCGAGCCATTTCTTTGAGTTCATGATCTCTTTCCTTTCCTAAAGTAATACCCCGGAGGCGCTAAAGCGCCCAGCAACCCTTGCCTCCTCAAACCCGCGGTTCTAGCAAAAGTTGCGCAGCTAAAGCTTTACGTTTCAATATCTTAAGTCGTAGTACTAAAACTAGGTCAGGAGGTAGGGTTCCCCGATGGATTTCTCTGGACTTGGCGCCAGTCCTGTGTTGTATTGTTGTCAAGTAAGGGTATGGATACCTCCCGTGGCGTGCCGAAACATAGTGCCAAGGGAGGGCAGAGTCAGGCGATCAAGGCTTGATTTTAGAGCCTGTTCCGATACCAACCGGGCTCCCATAAACCCTTTAGAATGATATTCTTGTGCTATAGTACCCTCTAAGTGCCATGGAATCATATTCTTATGTAAAAAGGGTGGGGGGAGGGGTCCCTAGCCTGGAAGCGGGCCGTAGCCACTCCGGCATCCCGTGCTAGCAACATTTCAGAATTTTCACTTTGCCTCCCGATGTGCCCGTGCTATATTTCCTTTCGGTATGATTCTCACCGCCGCTAAGCGAATTACCGCCACGACGTCGTCCATGTCGATTACCTCGACTACGACTACGTCGACCATTACCGCTTCCGGCGCGTGGAACAGCTAGCGAGCTAGCAAAAAGTTTCCAACCCACCGCCAGAAGCGATCTGGTGGTGGGTTTCTTCTTTAAGACCCCCCTCCAGAGTCGCTCCAGCGGTCTAAACCAAGGGAGCGGCAGTCATGAGTTCAGAACAAGTACAAGCAGAAGTACCCGCCGAGGGTGACTTACGTCCCCAGCTTCGCGGCTCGGTCGAAATAGTCGGCGTTCGCGAATCGGTCCAACCACCTCGCGGTCGCACGTCACTTGATTCGCTTCGCGGCCGTCCTTCCATCGTCGCCTTAAAGTTTGGCGGCACGTCGCTGCTCGGCGCCCAGCGCATGCTTCACGCCGCTGGTCTCGTGCGGCCCGTAGCGCAGGCGTCTCAAGTCGTCGTGGTTGTTTCCGCGATGAAGGGCGTCACCGATCGGCTTCTCGCCGTCGCGCAAGCCTTGGCGGACCGCAAGAATTTGCGCGCGCGCGCCGAAGCCGAGGCCGTTCTTCGCCTTCACCACGATGTTCTGCGCGACCTCCCGCTCCACGTCGACGACCGCGATCGCGTCGCCTACGAGCTCGACTCTCTCGGCCGCGATCTTCTTCACGAAGTTCCCGCGCAGGGTAACGTCGCCGCCACTCCGGAACTCTTCGACCGGCTGGCGTCCTTCGGCGAGCGCTTCAGCGCGCGTCTGTTTGCTGCCGCGCTCGAGCAGTCCGGCGTTCCAGCGGTTCCCGTTTCGTCCTCTGAGTTCGTCCTCACCTGTGAAACATTTCGCGACGCCAAGCCGCACCTGGAACAGACCAAGCGGCGCGGCCGCGGCGTGCTCTCCCCGCTCCTGGAGGACGGCATCGTCCCTGTCGTCACCGGTTTCATCGGAGCGACCCCGGACGGCCGCATCACCACGCTCGGCCGCAACAGCTCCGATTTCTCCGGCGCCATCATCGCGCACGTCGTCGACGCCGACGAACTCGTGATCTGGACCGACGTCGACGGCATTTACACCGCGAACCCGCACGAGTCCGCGGAGGCGAAGCTTCTCCACGATCTCAGCTACGACGAGGCGCACGCGCTCGCCGCAAGTGGCGCCAAGGTGCTCCACCCGCATGTGCTGCCTCTCGCTGCCGAAACCCAAATGACCGTTTGGGTTCGCAACACCTTCAAACCGCACGTTCGCGGCACACGCATCGGCTCGCGCCGGGCGTTCGACAATCCATCCCAGCCCGGAGGTGCGGCATGAGCGGGTATTCATCGAACAGTGGCGACAATCGAATGAAGGAGGATGGCGCTGGAAACGCCTCGATCAAGCACGTCCGCAAGAAGTGGCGCGCCGGCGTTCTGGGTGCCACCGGTATCGTCGGCCAGCGCCTCGTCAGCCTGCTCGCCGGTCATCGCTGGTTCGAGTTGACCGAAGTCGCCGCCTCCGAGCGCTCTTTCGGCAAATCCTATGCCGAGGCTGCACGCTGGCATTTGGACGCGCCGATTCCCGCGGCGGCCCGCGATCTGGTCGTCAAAGGCCTCGAGCCCTCGCTCGACTGCGATTTCGTGTTCTCTGCGCTGGACTCCTCCGTCGCGGGTCCTGCCGAAGAAGATTTCGCGCGCGCCGGCTACCCCGTTGTCAGCAATTCCCGGAATCACCGCATGGATCCCGACGTCCCACTGCTGATTCCCGAGGTAAACGCCGCGCATCTCAACGCCATTGCGGTGCAACAAAAGCTTCGCGGCTACGACGACGGCGGCTTCATCGTCACCAATCCCAATTGTTCCACGGCGGGCCTCGTTCTGGTCCTGAAGCCGCTCGCCGACGCTTTCGGCCTCGAGAAAATTTTTGTCGTCACGATGCAGGCCGTTTCCGGCGCGGGCTATCCCGGCGTCGCCTCGATGGACATCCACGGCAACGTCGTTCCATTCATCAGCGGGGAAGAGGAAAAGATGGAAGCCGAGCCGCAGAAGCTGCTCGGTAAATGGGACGGCGCGCGCTTTGTAGATGCCGGTCTGGGTCTCAGCGCGCATTGCAATCGCGTGCCGGTTCTCGACGGCCACCTGGAATGCGTCAGCCTCAGCCTGAAAAAAATTGCGTCGCTCGCCGAAGTCCGCGAAGCGCTGCGCCACTTTGAAGTCAGCGCCGAGCTTGCCTCTCTGCCTTCAGCGGTGCGTCATCCCGTGGTTGTGCTCGACGATGAGAATCGCCCGCAGCCGCGCCGCGACGTGAACGCCGGCAACGGCATGGCCGCCGTCGTCGGCCGCGTCCGCGAGTGTCCGCTGCTCGACGTCAAGCTGACGCTGCTCTCGCACAATCTGATTCGCGGAGCGGCCGGTGCCGCCCTGCTCAACGCCGAACTCCTCGCCGCCCGCGGCCTCTTCAAGAGCCGTTCGGTCGCCGCAGGAGAAGAACTCGCCGAGCCGGTCTCGCGCTAACCCAGGCCCACTAGCTCAAACCACCACGGCCACTTCACATTCCTTTGCTGAGGCGTAGCGTTGCAGCAACTCCACCATGCGCTGCGCCCAGCGTTCCAGTCCGTCCGTGCCGCCGAAAGAAATGATAATCCCCAGAACCTGCTCGGTCTCGCCGGTCACCATGGTCCGTTCCGAATCGCTGGTTGGACTTCCGTGCGGCCCGGCGGCGTCGCAGAAGATGGGCAAGCCTTCGAGATTGAGGTCGTACCTCCCGATGCCTTGATAGGTTTCTCCGGCGCGGCCCGCTCGAAACACAATGTCTCCGTTCACGTGCGCCAGATCGTACAGCCCGATCGGCAACCGGCTCTCGACGGAAATCAAATTGATCACGTCCACCACTGCATTAATCTGCGGCAGACCCTTGCCCGCAATCACGCGCCGCAGCAGCGCCTCCGCCGCCCCACGATACCTGGCCGGATCTTTCCCCAACGCTTTGTATCCGGCGCGGGTCGCCACGATTTGCGGCGCCTCCAAGACCCCTCGCGCATACGGCAGCTTCAAGATCTCCCGCACCCGCGTCTGCATCTCTTCGATGAGAGCCGCAGGCGAGGTACGCGCCTCCACCTGCGCCGTCACGCACGCCAGCGCCGCCCGCGGGCACTTTTTCTTCAACGCCTCGTCAACGCTTACCCGCATGAGTGATGGCTGGCCATGGTTAAGTCTAAGGGGAATGGTAGGCTCGTGGGGACTCGAACCCCAGACCTCTACCGTGTCAACCTACCACGGATACAAGAGAGAAGGACTTAGATCATTTCGAGCATACTCTCTGCACGTCTCAAACATGTTTCACAGGTAAGAATCACAGGTAGGAAATGCAGGTATCCTGCATCGAGCGTACATCGCGATGATTCGTTGTTTGCGTTCCTTGGGCTGGACTGCTAGGCGGGGCCTTTGTTGAGGGGCAGCAATGGCAACCCCATCCGGCGCAGCAGTTCGGCGTACCGCGGGTCGGAGCGAACGTTGTCCCAAAATGGGTCTACTGCGAGAAAAGGCATGCCCGCTGAACGCTCCTCGTAACCCTTTTCGAGCAATCGGAAGACCTCGTGTTTGTCGCCGAGACCTGCATAAATGGTTGCCAGCTGATAAAAGTCGACATAGGTGTGCGAGGACAGCTCCTCAACTTCTTTGGCGATCTTCAGCGCCTCGGCCCGCCTCCCCGAGACGGCATAAACCCAACCAAGCCCGTCTGCAACCAGTTGGTTCTCCGCTGCGACAGCCTTGTCCGGCTCGGCTATTTTGCCGTACTCGGCAAGCGCTTGCGGGTACATCCCTTTCATCGCGTATGACCAAGCCAGCTGAGCGCGAATGAATGCCGCATTAGGATAGAGATCGAGCGCCTTCTGAAAATGGGGGATCGCCTCGTCATATCGGCGCATAAGCAAATAGGCGTGTCCCCTACCGCCAAGCGATTGAGTTGAGACGGGGTCAAGCTCCTGTGAGCGCTGCATCTCACCTAGACCTTCGTCAAATTGGGCTCGCGTGAACAGGCACTCGGAATACCGCAGATGCGTGACAGCACTGTTGGGGTTTAATTTGATAGCTGCCTTGAATTCTCGCTCGGCGGTTGGCCAATCCCGATCGTAAAACCACTCAGCATAGGCCAACGCGGCATGTGCCTCACCAAGAGCGTCATCCAGTTCGAGCGCCTTCATTGCCGCCGCTTTTGCCTTCGGAAGAGTCTCGCTGGGTGAGAGGTAGTTTAATCCGCCTCCGAGCCAATTGTAGGAATCCGCCAGACCCACGTATGCCATAGCGTAGCCAGGGTCTTTGTCGATTGCCTGCTGAAAATATTCCAAGCTCTTTTTAAGCCCTTCGGCTGTGAGTTGGTTCGCGAGATAACGGCCTTTTAGGTAAAGCTGATAAGCCTCAGCATTTGCCGCGTTCGGCTTGTCCAATCGTGTCTTCTCTTCGCTGGTCAACCGAACACGTAGATTCCCAGAGATCGCCGTTGCGATCTCCTGCTGAACTGAGACAACGTCTGCGAGCTTCCGGCTGTACTGTTCGCCCCAAAGCTGTTTATCCTCGCGTGCGTCCACGAGTTCGGCGCTTACCGAGAGGTCGTCGCCTCGCTGGACGACTCTGCCCGTGACCAAGGCGTCCACGCCAAGCTCTTTCGCCACCTTCTGCGGCTCGATTTCGCGTTTCTTGTAACGGAAAGCCGAGGTGCGTGAAATCACTTTGACATTCGGGAGTTCCGAGAGGCGGTCAATGATGCCCTCGGTGATTCCATCGCTCAAGTATTCCGTGTTTGGATCACCGCTGGCGTTGTCGAAAGGTAGTACAGCCACTGAGTTGATGCGGAGGTGAGCGCTGCTGCTGCGAAAGTAGAACACACCCACTGCAACGAGCGCGATGACGGATACGGAAGCCAAAGCGCTAATCACAATTGTCCGAAGTGACCAGCGGCGCTTCGGCGTGCCAACCTTCGCGATCTTGCCTGACTCGGTGTCCCGCTTCAGCCGCGTGAGATCAGCCTTTATGTCGGATGCATGTTGATATCGAACATCGCGGTCTTTCTCCAGTGCCTTGCAGATAATCTCTTCTAGCTTCAGCGGCACATCGGGATTCAGGCGGACGGCAGCCGTCGGTTCACGATCTAAAATAGCCTTGAAGATTAGCGCCGACGTGTCGCCACGAAACGGCAGCGTTCCGGTGCACATCTCGTACAGCACCACGCCGAACGAGAACAGGTCGGTTCGGGCATCCAATTCCTTCCCTTTCACCTGTTCCGGTGACATGTAGGCAACGGTCCCCAACGTACTTCCGGGACTAGTCAGATAGTCTGCGTCCACTTCTTGTGTGGCCAACGTTTTCGCACTGCCACATCCACCCATCGCGGAACTGACCTTGGCAAGACCAAAGTCGAGAATCTTGGCGTGACCTCTTTCCGTGATGAAGATGTTCGCAGGCTTGATATCGCGGTGCACAATTCCCTTTGAGTGTGCCGCGTCCAGAGCGTCGGCGACTTCGATGCCAACACTGAGAACGTGCTCCAATTCCATGGGCCGGCCCGCAATGGTGTGCTTGAGGGTTTTGCCCTCCAGATACTCCATGGCGATGAAGCGCCTTCCATCCTGCTCGCCAATTTCGTAGATCGTGCAGATGTTCGGATGGTTCAGCGCAGATGCGGCGCGAGCCTCACGGCGAAAGCGTTCCAGTGATTGTGGGTCTTTGGCGAGGTCTTCGGGAAGGAATTTTAGGGCTACGAAGCGGCCGAGCTCGGAGTCCTCCGCCTTGTAAACCACACCCATTCCGCCGCCACCAAGTTCTTCGAGGATGCGGTAGTGCGATATGGTCTGGCCGACGAGTTGGGAAGGAGCGGTCACTGGCGGAATCTTACGGGCGATGCTTGGCGAGGGTCAACTGTCCGTGCCATTGGGGAAGGCACTCGTCCCGAAAATGGCTGCGATAGGCACGAGAGAGCTGTCTGGACAACGAAAACGCTGCTTCCAGTCCATTGCCACCACAAACCACGGCACGTCCCCCTCCGGGACGTGTAGCGCGGGCTGCAGCACAGTCCAGATTGTCAACCGAGTCTAGACTGGTGCAGTAAATAGTCAAACACAGTAGGAAATCACAGGTAGAAAATGCAGCCGCTACTTGAAATGGTAGGCCCGAATGGACTCGAACCATCGATTTCATCATCCTATGTGGGCTTGACTGCGTAATTCCGCAGTGTGTAATTTACTTTCGGCTCCCAAGACCACGAATGGTCACCACGCCAACGCAGGGAGGAAAAACATGGCATCCGATAACTGGGAGGTTTCCTGTTCTGCAGTACTCCTGCTTTTCATCGCGTGTGCCGCGACAATATCCGCCGCTCCAATGGCGAGCGCTGCTGCTGACAGTGCGCAAATCACTGTTCTCTATGATGCATTCGGTAAAGCATCCGCGATGCAGAAAGACTGGGGCTATGCTGCGTTCGTCGAATACGGCGGAAAACGGATCCTGTTCGATACTGGCAACAACCCTGACATTCTTGCGCAGAACGCGAAAGCGAAGGGCGTCGACTTGACGAAGTTGGACTTCGTTGTGATGTCGCACCGACACGGCGATCACATGGGAGGACTGACCTACCTATTGAAGGTGAACCCCACGGTGAAGATTTACGCCCCCAAGGAGGGGTTCGGGGTTTACGGTGCCGACTTACCGAGCAGTTTTTATCGTAAGGACGCCTCTCTCCCTCAAGAACAGCGCTACTACGACGGCACGCCGCCGGAAGTCATGCGATTTGGATCGGCTTGGCCCGGAGCTAACTTTCAACTGGTCGACAAGAATATCGAGGTTGCTCCCGATATCCATCTGATCGCACTGGTGTCCGATAAGCCGGGAACGCTGGAATTACGTGAGCTGTCGCTCGCCATCAATACGCCCGACGGCATGGTCATCGTGGTTGGTTGTTCGCATCCCGGCATTGACAAGATCGTTGATCTGCAACTGCGATCAATCCGCGCATTCACTTCATCGCTGGCGGCTTTCATCTCGTTGTAGCGCCCGATCCTGACATCGAGAGGACTGTCACCGCACTGCATGATCGGTTCAGAGTCGAATACGTTGCCCCCGGTCACTGCACCGGAGAGCCAGCGTTCACAGCGCTTAAGAAGGCTTTCGGCGACCACTACATTTATGCGGGGTTGGGCACAACACTAACAGCAACACAGGCAGGAAATCACAGGTAGAAAATGAGGCAGCGACTTGAAATGGTAGGCCCGAATGGACTCGAACCATCGACCTCCTCCGTGTCAGGGAGGCGCTCTAACCAACTGAGCTACGGGCCTATAGCCTACTGGGTTCACATCACTGACTCAAACGATTAGACCCCAAAATTCTAATCGCTGGCAAGGCCCACAGCGCTACGGTGTCAAGGTGGCGCTCTAACCAACTGAGCTACGAGCCTAAATCGGGGTTAGTTTAACACGACCAAGCGAGGGTTGTGGTTGTCAAGGCTTGAGACGCAGACCTCGGCGGAGCGCTATAGGAGCCAGAGAAACGGCACTTCCCTGTATTTCCTCGAGCCGCGAGCGGGAGTAACATAGTTCTTGCCTATGACCAAGCCTGCGCAGAAGAAAGAGCCTTGCCCGGCCGACGCTGGTCCTCCGCAGCCAGCGGCTCCCTCGTTCGATCCTGTACCCGATCCTGTCGAGGAGGCTTCGGAAGAATCCTTTCCTGCGAGCGATCCCCCGGCCTGGATTGCCGAACCATCGCGGACACAGGATCCGCAAAAAAAGCCTGACTGACGCTTCCCGGGTTGACTACGCCATCGCGCCGCGAATCGGGCGACGCCGTAAATCGTTGGCCTCGCCTTCTCTCCGGCGAATTGTTGGCGCGCCTCGCGCACACGCCTGCCGATTCCCTCCGCGGTTGAGCCGTTGGCGACGCGGATGCTATCCTGCCAGTTATGCCGGATCCGGTCATTTCGCCACCGGAAACGTCGCCGCCGGAAACGGCGCCTGCGGCGCCGCTCGAACACTCGCGCCGCCAGCTCGAGGCTTTGCTGGAAGTCAGCGAGGCCATCGCCCAGCAGCGCGATCTTCCCGCGCTGTTTCACGATCTTGCCGGGCGCCTGCACTCGGTTGTGGATTTCGATTTCCTGGCGCTCACGCTGCACGATCCGGCGCGCAACGTCATGCGCCTGCACATCCTGGAGGCCCGCGTTCCCCACGATAAGCCGACCGGGACGGAGTCTCCGGTGGATGGTCACCCTGCCGGGTGGGTGTGGCAGATGCAAGAGACCTTCGTGGTCAGCGATACTTCGCAGGAGGAGCGCTATCCGGACTTCATGCGCCGGCTGCAGGACTCGGGCGTCCGCTCATTCGCCATCGTCCCGCTTACCACCGCGCAACGGCGTGTGGGCGCGATGAGCTTCGGTCGCCTGGCGCCCCGGAGCATCACCGACAGCGAGTTGCAATTCATGCAGCGCGTCGCCAGCCAGGTTGCCGTCGCGGTGGACAACGCACTCAACCGCGAATCCTCGCAGGCGTACCAGACGCAGCTGGCTCGCGAGCGCGACCGCCTCCGCGTCCTTCTCGAGGTCAACAACGTCTTGGTCACCAGCCGGGAGCTGCCCGAGCTGTTTCGCGGCATCGTCTCCACACTGCAGCGCGTGATTCACCACGACTACACCAGCCTCGCGCTTCTCGATCCTGTCACCGGGCTACTCAAGATTTACGCCCTGGATTTCCCGGGGCGCCAGGGTCTGCTCAAGCCCGAAATGACCATCTCGCGCGACGCGTCGCCCGCGGGCCGCGCCATCACCGAGGGCCGGACGCTCATCGCTCGGGGCGCCGAGCTCGACCAATATCAAAGCGAGGTCGTCCGCCTGCTTCGCGCCGAAGGCTTGCAGACGATTTGTTGCATCCCGCTTACCAACCTCGGCCGCTGTTTCGGCACGCTCAACCTCGCCAGCCGCGCCACCGATGCTTTCAGCGCCGCCGACATCGAGATCGTCCAGCAAGTCGTCGCGCAGATCGCCATCGCCGTGGAAAACGCCCTGGCGTTCAAGGAAATCGACGCGCTCAAAGACAAACTGGCCGAAGAAAAACTCTACTTAGAGGAAGAAATTCGTAACACGTATAATTTCGAGGAGATTGTCGGAGAAAGCTCTGCCATTCGCCGCGTCCTCGCGCAGGTCGAGCTGGTCGCTCCCGCGGGCACCACGGTTTTGCTTCAGGGCGAAACCGGCACCGGCAAAGAGGTGATCGCCCGGGCGGTCCACAATCTCAGCCCGCGCCGCGAGCGCACCTTCGTCAAAATCAATTGCGCCGCGATTCCTTCCGGGCTTCTCGAAGCGGAGCTTTTCGGCCACGAGCGCGGCGCCTTCACCGGCGCCATCAACCAGAAGATCGGACGTTTCGAGCTCGCCGACCGCGGCACTCTGTTTCTCGACGAAGTCGGCGATATCCCTCTGGAACTCCAGCCCAAGCTCCTCCGCGTGCTCCAGGAACAGGAGTTCGAGCGCCTCGGCAGCAACCGCACGCAGCGCGTGGATGTCCGCGTCGTCGCCGCTACCAATCGCGACCTCCCGAAGCTGGTCGCCGAGCGCGCGTTTCGCAGCGATCTCTTCTATCGATTGAACGTTTTTCCCATTCACATGCCCGCCCTGCGCGAGCGCCGCGAAGACGTTCCCCTCCTGGTCCGCTATTTCGTGCAGCAATTCAGCCGACGCCTCAACAAAACCGTCGAATACGTTCCCGCCGACGCCATGGACGCTCTCTCCAACTACGCCTGGCCCGGCAATATCCGCGAGCTTGAGAACCTGATCGAACGCGCCGTCCTTCTCTCGCCCGGCAAGGAGCTGCGCGTTCCCCTCTCCGAGCTCAAGTCCAACTCCAGTGCCGCCATCGCGGACGCCACTTCGTCCTTTGCCTCCTTAACTTCTTCTGCTCCCTCGACTTCTTCGATATCTACTCTCGAAGAAGCCGAGCGCCAGCACATCCTGCGCGCGCTGCGGCAAACCGAATGGCGCATCGCCGGCCCCAAGGGCGCCGCCGCGCTTCTGGCCATGAAGCGCACCACGCTGCAAGCCCGCATGCGCAAACTCGGCATCCGCCGCCCCATCTGATATTCCCTTTGGACCTCCATAGGTTCGCCCGACGCGGCACGCAGCGCAGAGCAGAGCTGGACCATGAAACCATGTTATTCAATAGGTGGCGTCTTCAGCGGCAGCCGCGCCACCGGAAAGCTTGCGCCTCAGAATGATGAGCGTGATCCGACGTCCCATCGGTGTGTGGTTTAGCCTGGCGTTGCTGATACTGGGGTTGTGTTCTTGGTTCGGTTACATGGCGGGAGCACGCGTTGCTCATATATACGTTCGCAGGCAGCAGGAAAATACGGCAGCGCGCTACGGTCCGGAATTGTTGACTTCCACTTTGATTCGGATTCTGCGTCTGGGGAGTGTTTCTAATGCGGAAGAGCTTAGGAGCGCCCTGCTTTTCGAGACTGGCAAGCTCGAGACATTTGTGCGGGAGCCCAAGATGCAAGAAGTTAGCTCCGTGGTGAAGCTGGACCTTGCCATCGCTTACGTCGAACTGGCGATCGTGGAAGAACGCGCAAATAACAAAAGTGAGGCGCGCGCCCACATGCAGTCGGGCCAGAACTTGTTCCGCTCTCTCGGCTGGCAAGACGATTCCGAAGATACGTTAAGAGGCGTGGCACAAAAGGAACTTGACCGCTGGACGGTGACGTCGTCCCCGAGTGGGACACAGAGGCGAGAATGACCCCTGCGGCGAAGGTCCTCTATGCGATGGCAGCGCTTATTGGTTTGGCCGCTGGTTGCTTTCTAGGATTTCGCACCGGCACGTCTCAGTCTGAAGCTTTCTATGGGGCTCAGCGGATGGCGGCAGACATGGAACTTTCGCACTTCTCCTATGAGCAGTACAAGTATGCGGACGCGCAGCACGCAAGAGAAGCATTACTGCTCAGGGTCAAGTTTCTGGAAGAGATGGTACGCGTGGGGCCGGAATACGGGCAGAAAGCCGATTTGGCCATTGCCTATACGCGGCTGGCTGTTCTGGAAGACGCAGCGCAGAATACCGCGGAGTCGCAGAACTACATGAACCAGGCGAGGGCTTGGTACAAAGCCAGGGGCCATCCCGAACCCTCCGATGCGGAAATGAAGGCGGCGGAGAAGAGAGTCGGTGAACTGATGCAGCGATAGGCGCAGAGTGCTCCGCGGGTCGCCTGCGACTGTCGCGCTACTGCAATTCCTGATTCAAGATGTTGCCTAGACGCGCGCCCGCAAGCGCCACGCGTTGCGCCGCCACAGCCTTCGCCGACGCCTCGTACTCCGGCGTCAGCGTAAATGGGCCCAAGCCAGGCCCGATCGGACTCTTGTAGACCTCAGTTTTCGCCAGCGTAACACCCTCGGCGATCCATGCGTTTGTCTCCACGTTCGCGGCGAGGCCGGCGTCCGGCGCGGAAAGCTGCTGCGCCGCGGCGATGATGCTTTGATAGTCGGCACTATTTCCGGTGGTTCCCAGAACGTCGTCCCAAAATCCGTGGAGTTCGCCGTACCCGGGATCGCAGTTCGGACATTTCACCAAGTTGCCACCGGCATCGCCGTTCGGCTGGCCGCTCGTAATGCGGGTGGTGCAGTGCAGCGGTTGATGAACGTCGCCGACCAGGTGCAACAGCCAAACCAAATCGTAAGATTTCAGCGGGTCGAGTGCGCTGGACGCCAGCACCGCGCGAAACGCGGCGATTTGCGTTTGCACGTTGGGCTGGGGGATGGGCGGCAGCGCATTGCCGTCCTGCGAGAATGGCACATCGATGTAATGCCAGTAGCGGTGGCGGAACAGATCCGTGTATCCGATGTTTTGGCTGGACGTCGCACCGTCCGGCGTCTCCGGACTTTTCGGATTTTCATCCGTAAAGCGATCTTTGTAGGGGGGCACGCCCTTGATCTCGTCCGCCCAGATCGAAGCGATCATGAAGATCATCATCTGCTTGTCCGCGTCGGAAACACCCGCGGGTATCGTCCGCTCCCACGTGCCGAAGTCCGGATTGAGTTGCAGCAACGCGTAGGCTCGAGCGCGCGTCGCCGGCGTCAGCTTCTGATACGCAAGGTACGCCACCTCCATGTGCCCAAAGCTGTCCCACGCATACAGCGGCGTCGCGCCCGCCAGCAGGATCAGCAACGTCAGCACAAGTGTCTTCTTCATCTGTGCACCTCGCGGCACCACGATCTCTATATTTGTGGCCCGGCAACGTGGCCAGCAGATCAAGCAATGGACGTTTTACAAGCGCGACGAAGCGCGCATCCGGAAAATCAAGAAGCTGATTCTGGCGAGAGTTTAGCCCGCGGCTTGCGGTGTTTCCGCTGCGAGCACGTGCCCCGCGCGTCCGGCCTTAATGTGCGGGCGCGTAAAAATAATAGTCGGCGCTGTAGGCACGCTTGCTTTCCGCGCCGCGGTGCGCATCGTCGCACCCATCCGGCGGAGGCTGCCCGCCCTTGGTGTGAATTCGTTGAATCGACGTCACGCGGCTGAGCACGCCGGTCCCGGAATGTCCCGTCACGCTCACCAGCAACCAAGGAATCGCGTCCGGCTCCGGCGCATCCTCGCGCGCAACCGCTTTGCCGGTGACTTCGCTCCCGTCGCTGTGTTTCCACGTGGGACCGGCGAAATGGCGCCCGATGCTCTTTCCATTCGCGTCGAACAGTTCGGCGTCCGGCGCTTTCAGGACCCACGAAAGCTTCTGATCCGGCCCGGCTTGGCAGGCGTAAATTTGGTATCCCGTGGCGTGCGCTTGCAGCACCACTTCTTGCGTCCCGTCGACGGCAAGTTTTTGCGGCACGTCCGGCCGGGCGGCATTCTGCCCGCCTCCGCCAAACAACAGCAAGAGCGCCGCCGCCATTTCCGCTAACGCAATCATCATCCTATTGGGAGTCTAACATGTACGAGAGGAAAGAGGCTCCGCGCTAACGTAAGCAAAGCCCTGGAACGCCGCAAGGAGCGTGCGCTCGTCAGCCCTGATGAGCGGCCGTCCGCCGCCTCCGCGCTAACTCTTTCGCCCGCTACTTCCCCCGCGCCTTTTCTCCCTGCTCGACGGCGTCGCGCAGCCCATCCACAATCCGCCGCTTCGCATCCGCGCCCAGCGTCTTCCTCTGATCGCTCCACAGCGTGCTGCCGGTCTTTGCATCGATCAACGTCAGCCGCGTAAAACCCCCCGGCACCTGCTCCTCGTTGTCCTGCCATTTTCCACCCACCGAAGAATTGTAGAGGTAGGTCTTCTCTCCGGTCGGCACCAGCGTCGCGGTGTTTCCCCCGTTCAGCCGCAGCACCACGTCCGCCTTCTTCGGACTGTCCACGATCTGGAAGCGCCCCCACTTCGCCAGCTCCAAATAGGCAAAGTTCTGAAGCTCCGCGTCGTTCGTCCAGTTCTCGACATAGATCTTTCTCGCCGCCAGCACCTTCTCCGGAACTCCCGCCTTCGTATTCCCCCGAGCTGCCTCCGGCCCCAAGAGCATCGCGCCCGCGACAAAGACCAGCGCCATCGTTTTCATACGCGCCCCCCTCGCCAAGCTTCGATTTCCGCCCCCTCTCTATAAACTCCCCAAACGTCCCGCGATACTGGCCGCAGGCCGCAAAACCGGACAGCTGCCCTCTCGGTCTGTGCCTCATCATTGTAGGGGCGCACTTTAGCGCGTCCCCCGCCCCAGACGCGCAATACCAATGCGCGCCGCCCGCTCTTCGCTCGTCACGTCGAGACTTCGCAACGCGGAAAAAATGTAGCCGCCGCCCTTCAAGGCGGCATCAAAAATCCCTGAGGAGTCCAAACCATGGTCCACTACCGCACTGCCGCCGTTGACGGTCACCAGGTGTTCTATCGCGAAGCCGGCGACCCCACGCATCCAACCCTGCTGCTGCTTCATGGCTTTCCCACATCATCGCACATGTTCCGTGAGCTGATTCCGTTGCTCGCCGATCGCTTCCATATCGTCGCGCCCGATCTGCCCGGCTTTGGCTTTTCGGTTTCTCCCGGCCGGACGCAGTTCCAATACACTTTCGCAAGCCTCGCCAAGGTCATCGAAGGCTTCACCGGCGCGATCGGCCTCAAGCGCTATGCCATCTACGTCCAGGACTACGGCGCGCCGGTGGGCTTCCGCCTCGCGCTGGCGCGGCCGGAGCGCGTCACGGCGATCATTTCGCAGAACGGCAACGCCTACGAGGAAGGCCTAAGCACCGGCTGGGCTCCGATTCAGAAGTATTGGCGGGAGCCGAACGCGGCCAACCGGGAAGCCCTGCGCGTTCTCCTCACCCCCGAAACGACGAAATGGCAGTACGTCCACGGCGTGCCGGATGAGACGCGTGTCGCCCCGGAGTCCTACACGCTTGATTCGGCTCTGCTGGCGAGACCTGGCAACGACGAGATTCAGCTCGATTTGTTTCTGGACTACGCCGACAATGTCGCGCTCTATCCAAGGTTCCACGAATACTTCGCTGCCAAGCGGCCGCCTCTCCTGGCGGTCTGGGGCAAGAACGATCCCTTCTTCCTGCCGCCCGGCGCCGAAGCCTTCCGCCGCGACATCCCGAACGCTGAGATCCACTTCTACGACACCGGCCACTTCGCGCTCGAAACGCATGTGGAGGAGATTGCCGCCGCCATCCGCAACTTCCTCGGCGCCACCGCCTTGGCGCAGTCCGCCGCCGGCTAACCCCGTCTGCTGCATATACGGCATGTCAATGGCAGTTGTCCGTCGCGCGCCTTCGATTGTGTACAACTGTGAATTTCCTCACCGAACATACCGATTAGCAGGCACGATAGGTCACTCAGCTACATCAGTGATTACGGTACCACTCACAGCTTCGTTCGCGCTTCGGAGTTGGCGCTACCTCTCTCCAGCCTCTAACCCCAATCCCCCAAAGCCTTTACAATCCAACTCCCCAGCCACCCTCACTTTTATCTTGACAGGACCGTACCTGATCGGTTATACTTCTTTTGTTTTTGAAGCGCGACGAGGGAGAGAGAGGCACTCCTTTGTCTGCGCAGCTTTACCCCGAACGAAACGCAGGCGTCACGCCCCCATCGGTTTCCAATCGCGCCATACTCCGCCCGTTATTTTCATGCGCTAAGTCTCTTCCTATCATCTCGCTACCTCCTTACTTCCTTGTTTCCTTGCCTCCTTCCGTCACAGAGGAGCCGCCGCAACCCATTTATTTTCATACATATCCTTCACAGTTCCCATCACACCCCCAGGGGTATACCCCCCAGAAGCGAACCCAAAGCGAAACCCTCGTGTTCCCGATCATTACTTCCTCCCTACTCGGACTTGATGTACACGGCGATGAGGTTGTTGAACTTGACCCACTCCGGATGCGGGTTGTGTTCGCTCTTCCGCTCGGTTCGCAGCAGCACCTGATAGTCGCCCTGCGCGTTCCAGTGCATTTTGATCATGGTCTTGGGCTCGGCGATGATCTGGAAATTGGCGGGGACGTCCGCGTCGCGCTTCCAGGACAGCTTGAAATACAGGCGCAGCGGCGCAAACACTTCGTCGGGCGGGCAAACCACCACGAGCGAGGGCTTCGACGACGCCGCGATCCACTCCACGATGGCGCACTTCACGTCGGGAGACGGATCGACCAGGCCGCGGTGATCCAGCCAGTGTCCATCGGAGCTGGGCCCGGCGGTTTCCGGTCGGGCGTCGCCGTCGGGCAAGGCGCGAAGGACGGTGGACGCTGCTCCGGGCGCGGACTGCGCCAGGAGCGCGCCGGCAAACGACCCAATGCAAAGAACGATGACCAAACGAACGACGGCCAGCGCTGCAAAAAAGAGATAGGACAATGCACGGTTGCGGTGTGATTTCATCAGGATCCCCCAATCAAGTTCGGACACCCGTAGCGCTCTTTCGGCGCCACTGGGACGCTCTTGCGAATGCGGCTGGGTGGATCGAACGACTAGCGCGAGGGCTCGGCCAACGAGAAACTCCCTGCGGCGACGGGACCGGCAGAGGTGAGCGGAAACTTCGAGGTTCAGGTCACATGCGGATCGAGCGCCAATCCAAACGATCCAATGCCAATGTCGCAGAGGTTTTGTGGAACGTCCAATGGGAAGAATCCATTGAGAACATTGAGTTTTTTGCACGAAGAACAAAATTGGAAACGCAGGCTACCTACTCGACGCACGAAAGCAGGCGGACTATTCCTTTCGGCGCGGGGATATGGTTTGCTAGAACAGACACCGTGAATCACGAATCCTCCATCTCGCGCGCAAACGAAGTGCCCGCCGTTTCGTTGCGCCTTTTATTGCGCTGCTATTTCGTTGCGCCGTTGCTTCTGGTTCTGCTGCTCGCCGGCTCCGCTTTGGCGCGGCCGCAGGGTGAAGGCAACGTGATTCGCTTTGTGCGCAATCCCGATCCCGCGCCGGAGTTCAAGCTGGATGGGCTGGACGGCAAGCCGCTGACTCTTGCCGACGCGCACGGCAAAGTGATCTTGCTGAACTTCTGGGCCACCTGGTGCGGGCCGTGCCGCGCGGAAATTCCAGACTTGATCGAGCTGCAAACCAAATACAAAGACCGGCTGCAAATCATCGGCCTCACCGTGGACGACGATGACGCCGGCATAATCAAGAAAGTGGTGGAAGAAACCGGCATCAACTATCCGGTCGCGATGGCTTCCAACGAAGTCCGCATCAAATACGGCGGGATCGCCGCGCTGCCCACTTCCTTCATGCTCGATGCCGAAGGCCGCGTGATGCAGAAGCACGAAGGGCTTCACGATCCGCTGCTCTACGAAATCGAGATTCGCGCGCTGCTCGGCTTGCCCATTCCCGCGCGCGTGGAAACGTTTGAGGATGCAGGCCAGATCTTTCTGGCTCACGCCGATCGCGCTAGCGAACTTCCCGGCGTCGATCTATCCAAGCTGACACCGGAGCAGAAACAAGTCGCTTTGCATCGCTTCAACGCGGAGACCTGCACCTGCGGCTGCAAATTCACGCTTGCGCAGTGCCGCATCTACGACCGAAACTGCGCGCCCAGCAAGGCGAGAACGGAGAAAATTGTCGCCGAAATTTTCCGGGGCGCAGCGCCAAAGACCGAGCCCGCAAAGTCGGAAGCGCCCCTGGAGCCCACGTCACCCGGCAAATCGCCACGGTGATTTAGTGGACTGCAGCCGAGCCCGGGCCGCAATCAACAGCGATCGATTTCATGCACACGGACGCCCCAGCCGAAAGCCTCAAAAGCGTACTGGTCAAAACTTTTTTCTTCGCCGGGCTGATCATTTCCGCCAGCGGAACCATTTCTCCGCCGGTCGCGCTCACCGTCGGAATCATTTTCGGCCTGAGCGTCGCGCACCCGCTTCCGGCGGACAGCAAAGACCTGTCGCGATTCCTGCTGCAAGCTTCCGTCGTGGCCCTCGGCTTCGGCATGAACCTGCACGAAGTGATCAAGGCGGGCCGCAGCGGGTTCGTCTACACCGCGCTGGGAATTTCCTTCGCCCTGGCCGTGGGGCTGGGCCTCGGAAAATTGCTGCACGTGCGCAGCAACTCTTCGTTCCTGATCACCGCGGGCACGGCGATTTGCGGCGGCAGCGCGATCGCGGCGGTGGGCCCGATCATTCAGGCCGACGAGCAAGAGATGGCCGTCGCGCTGGGCACGATTTTTATTCTCAACTCGGTGGCGCTGCTGGTTTTTCCGCTGGTTGGGTGGGCGCTGCACTTGACGGAGCCGCAGTTCGGCTTGTGGGCGGCGCTGGCGATTCACGACACGAGCTCGGTGGTGGGCGCCGCGTCCAAGTATGGCGCGGCGGCTCTGGTGGTGGGCACGACAGTGAAGCTGGCGCGCGCGCTGTGGATCGTGCCGCTCGCGCTGATCACCGCTGCCGTGAAGCGCAGCAACTCTCGCGTCAAGCTTCCGTGGTTCATTTTGTTTTTCTGTTTGGCCGCGGTGGTGAACACCTACGTGCCGAACATTTCTTATCTTACCCAAGCGTTTTTCACACTTGGCCGGTTCAGCTTGACTGCGGTGCTTTTTCTGATCGGCACGAGCATTTCACGATCTGCACTGAAAGAAGTCGGCTGGCGTCCGCTGGCGCAGGGGATTGTCCTGTGGATGATCGTGGCGCTGACGTCTCTTTATTTCATCCGCACGGGTTTCATTTCTCTGTAGTCATTCCTTGAGAAAAAGTTGAGCGACCGCGGTTGCCGGAATGGTTCGCCGGGCTAAAAGCCCGGCGCCTACATTTGGATCGGATCGCCGCGATTTGCGGCTGTTCGTGGAACGGCTTGCGGCGAAGCGTTTCGCGGAATACACTCGCGGCCACATGGCGTCAGGTTCGTCGCTCGACGCGATGTCAATCGGAATCCACTGGAGGCCGCGCGTGAACCGCAGAATCAGCTTCGTAGTCGTTGCTCTCGCTGTTGCTGGAATCTTGACCGTGCATGGAGCATTTTCGCAGGCGCCGCCTGCGCCCACCCGAAAGGCGATCAATCTGCCGGAGGACAATCCGCAGTTGCCGTTCAGCGGAGCCATTCTGACCGGCAATACACTCTATTTGTCGGGGCGCATCGGCATCGACTCGAAAACGGGGAAGGCGCCGGCGGACGTCGACGAGGAAATCAAGCTGCTGCTCGACCGCGTGAAAGCCACGTTGGTGGCGGCAGGGATGACGATGGATGATCTGGTGTACGTACAGATCGCGTGCACCGACCTGGGGCTGTTCGACAAGTTCAATGCGGCCTACCGGAGTTACTTCACGGCCAAGGATCTGCCGGCGCGGGAGTTTATCGGGGCGGCGACGCTGCTGCGGGGCGGGCACTTCGAGATACAAGCGATTGCGGTGCGGCGCTGAGAGTGTAGCCGCTTGACGGAGGGTCCGAAGAGAGCGTATACTTAACAGTGTTAAGTTACTGAGGTGGCCGGAGAGTGGGCGTCAAGGAACGCAAAGCGCGGCAGAAGAAGTTTTTGCGGCAGGAGATTCTGGACGCCGCGAGCGAACTGTTCGTGCGCGAGGGTTTCGAGAACGCGTCCATGAGGCGAATCGCGGACAAGATCGAGTACTCGCCGACGACGATCTATCTCTACTTCAAGGATAAGGCGGAACTGCTGGAGAGCGTATGCCGCGAAACGTTCGGGCGCTTGAGCCAGCGGCTGGCCAAAATAACGGAGCAGCCGGGTGACCCTCTGGAGCGGCTCAAGCGCGGCCTGGTGGCGTACATCGAGTTTGGGATCGAGAATCCGCATCACTACCGGGCGACGTTCATGATGCCGATACCCGAGGGATTTGACCCCAAGAAACACATCAATCCGGATTCACCCGGAATGCAAGCGTTTGATTTCATGAGGCGTTCCGTGTACGACTGCCTGACGGCGGGGAAGCTGCGGACCAAGGACGTGGAACTGGCCAGCCAGGTATTGTGGGCGGGCATTCACGGGATTACGTCGCTGCTGATTACGCACGAACACTTTCCGTGGGCGGGGCGAGAGAAAGTGATTCATGCGACGGTAGATACACTGGTCAAGGGATTGGGCGCATGAGTTTATCCGTGACTTCCCGGCGGGTTGCGGCCTCGAATGAGGCAGTGGTGGTGGCTCGAATGGATCTCGGGTGGTGGCCCGGGTAGCAAATTTTTTTTGCCCCGTTGATTAACACTGTTCAGTATACGAGCACTGTTACTTTCGGGAGCTGGCATACGTAGTGGAATTCAGAAGCTGATGCGGTTAGGAAGCGGAAAATGGGCCTTCTTGCGCGACGCAGTCTCTTCCACGACCGGTTGCGCTTAGGGTTCCGCTGACGGGCGTTGTCTGGGCCCTTGTGTTGCGTCATTGCGGCGACGAAAGCGTGTCGACACGGTTCGATTCACCCGTCGTTACGATGGCGGGTGACTCGATTCTGGAGACGCTAGTGGGGCTCGACCCTAGGCGCGTACTGAAGCAGGGGTTGCGAGTCGATACATTAGTGGAGGCCGAAGCGTCTAGTCTGAGGATAGAGCCAAGGAATGCGTGCCCATATGTGGTCTCAAGACTAGCGTCCATATATGACCATTTGCCCATATCTGAGCATTCTGTTTCGTGGAGCCAGGCCTTAGAATGCAGTTAAGTTATTTAAAAACATAGGCTTACATATGAACAAAACTTTGCATCGCGTGGTCTCCCGAGTGCATCTACTAAGGCTCGTCAGGGTGGAGTCTATGTTACGAATTACTAGCGAGAAGAAGCGGGGGAGAGTTGTCCTCACTGTTGAGGGCCGCCTAACGGGGCCTCGAGTGGGTGCGCTCGAGCAGTGCTGGCGCGAGTTGCGCGCCGCTTCGCCAAACGAGAAGTTCAGTCTAAACCTATGCGGCGTGAGTTTCATTGATGCGGCCGGGAAGATGTTGCTGAAGGAGATTCACCACGAAGGTGGGCAACTGATAGCGGAAGGGTGCCTGAATCAGGCGATCGTGCGCGAAATCAACGATGCGGAAACCCAAAGCAAGGGCGAGAACGGGAGCGATCGCAAAGGTCCCAAGGGGCCGCCCATTGTGTTCTATGTGGCCCTGTTCAGCTTGCTCCTGAGTGCGGGGATGACGCGAGCGCAGAGTAGCAGGCCGCCGAACGTGCTGCCGGCGAGTGCGCCGAGCGAGGTCTTGCAGCTGACGCTGGATCAGGCGGTGCACCTGGCGCTGAAGCAAAACACGACGGCGCAAATCGCGATTCTGACGGCGGCACAGAGCGTGCAGGACAAAAACATAGCGCGGGCGGAATTGCTACCGCACGCCGACCTGGACCTGAACGATTCGGTGCAGCGCCTGAACTTGCAGGCTTTCATTGGAGAGCGATTTCCTGGATTCGCTCAGCATGCCGGGCCGTTTCAGATATTTCAGACTGGACCATCGTTCAACACGCCGGTGTTTGACCTGACGTTGTTCCGAAGGTACCAGGCGGCGCGCGACACGGCGAATGCGAGCCGGGCGGACAGTTTGTCGACGCGGGAGCAAGTGATCTTGCTGGTGGTGTCGCAATACATCGGAACGCTGCGCAACATGGCGGACGTGGAGGCGTCGCAATCGCGTGTGGATCTGGCGAAGGCGCTCTACGACCAGGCGGCGGATTTGCAGAACGAAGGCGTGGGAACGGGAATCGACACGCTGCGCGCCAACGTGGAGCTGCAGAACGAGGATCAGCGGTTGATCGAAGCGCAGGCCAATCGGGAGACGTCGCTGTTTGGACTGAGCCGGCTGCTGAATCTCGATCCGCGGCAAAAAATCGAGCTGGGCGACTCGCTGAGCTTCTTTGAAACGCCGCAGCCGGATGCGGAAGCGAGCATCGGGGAAGGGCTCTCGACGCGTCAGGAATGGAAGTCGCTGGAGGAGCAAATTCGCTCGGCGGAGCACACGAAGAAGGCGGCGAGCGAGTCGCGGCTGCCTTCGCTGAAGTTCCAGGGGAATTGGGCGTACGAGGGTTCTTCTTCGACGACGGGGATACCCGTGTACAACTACGCGGCGGCCGCCACGGTGCCGCTGTTCACCGGCGGGCGAATTCACGCGGAGATCGTACGCGCGGATCTGGAGATTCAAAAGCTGCAGCAGCAGCAGGCGGACTTGCGGAACCAGATCGCGCTGGAGGTGAAGACGGCGCTGATCAATCTGGATTCGGCGCGCAACGAAGTGCAAGTGGCGAATTTGGGTGTGCAACTCTCGAAAGAGGAAGTCGATCAGGCACGAGACCGCTTCAAGGCCGGAGTGGCGAACAACATTGAGGTGATTCAGGCGCAGGACTCGTTGTCGCGCGCGAATGACAACCAGATTGCGGCGCTGTACCGGTTCAATCAGGCGCGAGCGGACTTGGCGCGGTCGATCGGTCAGATGGAAACGATTTACTCGAAGTAAGCGAGGGCACCAGATGAGTGTCGAGATCGAAGTCGGGTTAGAGAACGCGGCGCGGGTAAAACCTTTGCCGGAGGAGTTGCGGCTGGAAGAGCCGCCAAAGGGGCTGGCAAATCCAAAAGTGCGGCGGCTGCTAATGCTCGGAGGTGTGGTGCTGGTGGCAGTGCTGGCGGGACTGTTCCTTTATTACCACAACCGCGAGAGCACGGATGACGCGCAGGTGGATGGGCACATCACGCCGGTGGCGTCGAAGGTTTACGGGCGGGTGGCGCAGGTCTTGGTGGACGACAACCAGGCGGTGAAGGCGGGACAAGTGCTGGTGAAGATCGACCCGCGCGATTACCAGGCGAGCCTCGATCAGGCGAGAGCGCAGCTGGCGCTGGCGGAGAGCGATGCGCAGTCGGCGGGAGTGGATGTGCCGCGCACGCGTGAGAACGTGGCCAGCGGAACGTCCAACGCGGATGCGCAACTGGCAGGCGCACTGGCCGATTTGGCGCGCGCCCAAGTGACTTACGACCAGGCGCGCACGTCGGACCTGGCGTTCGCGCAGGCCAACGTCGACAAGAGCCACGCTAATGCGGAGTTTGCGAAAGCGGATCTGGCGCGCTACAAGCCGCTGCTGGACAAGGGAGAAATATCGCAGCAGCAGTACGACTCGGCGAAAGCGAGTGCGGATGCGACCGCGAGCGCGCTGAAGGCGGATGGGGAAAAACTGGTGCAGGCGGGGCGCAGCGTGGAAATCACCAAGGCGCAATTGGTGGCCGCGGAGGCGCGTGTGGAACAAATGAAGGCGGTTGTGGGGTCGGCTCATGCCGATGTGCGACAGGTGAGCATGCGTACGGCAGACGCGCTGGGAAAAGTGGCGAAGGTTGCGGAGGCGCGCGCGAAGGTGGAGGCCGCGGAGCTGAATCTGAGTTACACGGACATCGTCGCGCCGGTGGACGGCGTGGCCACGCACAAGCAAGTGGAGAACGGACAGATCGTGCAGCAGGGGCAGGGATTGCTGGTGGTGGTGCCGCTTCAGGATGTGTGGGTGACGGCAAACTTCAAAGAGACGCAACTTAGAAAAATGAAGGCCGGGCAGAAGGCCTACGTGCATGTGGATACGTACGGCCAAACTTTTTCCGGTCATGTGGACTCGATCGCCGGGGCGACCGGGGCGGTGCTGAGTTTGTTGCCGCCGGAAAATGCCACGGGTAACTACGTGAAAGTGGTGCAACGCATTCCGGTGAAGATCGTGCTGGATCCGATTCCGCCGGAAAAGGCGGTTTTGCGGCCGGGGATGAATGTGGATGCGACGGTGATTGCGAAATAAAAGCGGAAGTAACGAAGTAAAGAAGTAAGGAAGTAAAGAAACAAACGAAATCTTTGCGGAAGCGAGCGCGATGCTGAACCGGATTCTAGCCAAACTGAGGACGCCGGAAGGGAACATCAATCCCTGGGTGATCGCGCTCACGGTGACGCTGGCGACGTTTATGGAGGTGCTGGATACCTCGATCGCGAACGTGGCGCTGCCGCATATTTCGGGAAACCTGTCGGCGGGAGCGGACGAATCGACGTGGGTGCTGACGTCGTACTTGGTATCGAATGCGATCGTGCTGCCGCTTTCCGGGTGGTTTTCGTCGCTGATCGGACGGAAGCGGTTTTACATGACCTGCGTGGCGGTGTTTACGGTGAGCTCATTTTTGTGCGGGCTGGCGCCGAGCCTCGGGGTGCTGGTGTTTTTCCGGATTTTGCAGGGCGTGGGCGGTGGGGGATTGCAGCCGAGCGAGCAGGCGATTCTGAACGATACATTTTCGCTCGAGAAGCGCGGCATGGCCTTTGCGGTGTACGGACTCGCGGTGGTGGTGGCGCCGACCATCGGGCCGTGGCTGGGCGGGTGGATTACCGATAATTTCTCGTGGCGCTGGATCTTTTACATCAACGTGCCGGTTGGCGTGATTTCGCTTTTGCTGACGTCGGTGCTGGTGAGCGATCCACCGTACATGAAGCGGGCGGCGGCGAGCCTGAAGAGAGGATTCCGGATCGATTACATCGGAATCGGATTGATCAGCTTGGGGCTGGGCAGCATGCAGATCATTTTGGACAAAGGGCAGCGTGACGATTGGCTGTCGTCCAACTTCATCGTGTGCTTTTTCGTGCTGATGCTGGTGGGGCTAGTGGCGGGATTTTTTTGGGAGCTGCACGAAAAAGAGCCGGTGGTGGATTTGCGGATGCTGAAGAACCGGAATTTCGCGGTGGCCACGGTGGCGATGTTTTTTCTCGGGTTCGTGCTGTACTCCAGCACGGTGCTGATACCGCAGTTTTTGCAGGAATTGCTGGGATATACGGCGCAGTTGTCGGGGCTGGCGCTGTCGCCCGGCGGCGCGGTGATCATGTGCATGATGCCGATCGTTGGATTGTTGGTGTCGAGGGTGGATACGCGGATCTTGATCACGTTTGGGTGCATCGTCTCGTCCGTGGCGTTGTTTCTGATGGCGGGATGGGATTTGGGACTGGATTACGGCCATGCGGTGCGCGCCCGGATGCTGCAGAGCTTTGGGCTGGCGTTCTTGTTCATTCCGATCAACGTGGCGGCGTTCGCGTACGTGCCGAGAGAAAAGACCAACATGGGCACGGGAATCATCAATCTGGCGCGGAACATCGGGGCGAGCGTGGGAATTGCGACGGTGACGACGATGCTGCAGCGGCGGGCGCAAGTGCACCAGGCGCGGCTGACGGAGCACGTGAACGCGCTGAGCGCGGCGTATCACAACATGATCAACGGAACGCAGGTGCGGCTGGTGTCGGCGGGTTCGGGTCTGGCGCAAGCGAACGCGCAAGCGCACGGGATGGTCTACAACACGGTGCAGCGGCAGGCGGCGATGCTGGCGTTTATCGACAATTTCAAGATGCTGGGCGTGGTGTTTCTTTCGGTGATTCCGGTGTTGCTGTTCCTCAAGAAGCCGAAGACACGGGCGGGCAACGTGCCGGTGCACTGAGTGGGCGGAAATTTTCGGGACCTGCGCAACGTAAGAGATTTTGAAGCGAAATGGGGGATACCAATGGCAACGCAAGTGGCAGTGGGAATGGGAATGCAGTTCAACGAAGACAAGCTAATCCGCGCCGGCCAACGGGGCGATTCGCAGGCGGTAGAAGCCCTGTTCCGGCGGTACCAGCGGCCGTTGTTTCAGACGGCGCTGCGGGTGCTTGGCAATGCGGAAGATGCGGAAGACGCCTTGCAGGACGGGATGCTGTCGGCGTACCGGAACCTCAAGCGGTTTGAAGGGAGGTCGCAGTTTTCGACGTGGCTGACGCGCATCGTGATCAATGCGGCGCTGATGCGGCGGCGAAGCGCGAAGGCGCGTCCGGCGGTGTCGTTGGACGAGGCGCCGCACGAGGATGAACTTCCAGTGGCGGAGCGCTTCGCGGCGCAGGGTCCGAACCCGGAGCAGGTTTTTGCGGGGACCGAACTGCGGGAGATGATCAGCGAGAATCTGGACGAGTTGTCGCCGCTGCTGCGCACGGCGTTTGTGCTGCGGGAAGTGGAAGGCTACTCGACCGGGGAAGCGGCGAAGAAGCTGGGCGTCACCGAGAACACGCTGAAGGCGAGATTGTGGCGGGCGCGGCACCAGCTTGCCGAGAGGCTGGGGCGGCGGCTGCGGCGTTTCAGCGACGACGTCACCGGGAAGAATGGCGATGGAGCCGGGATGATGGGCGAAGAGGCTTGCAGCTATTGCTAGAGGGGCGGAAGTAATGAGGTAACGAAATAACGAGGTAATGATTCGGGACGGATTAGGCCGGCGTTTTCGCCGGCCTTTTCATTTTGTGCGGGGCGGCGAGCTGTTTTTGGCCGCGGGGTAAAGGCCTAGGACGCGGACTTCGTGGGTCGCTTTGCGCAGATCTGCGAGGGCTTCGTCGAGGCGTGCGGGCGTGCTGGTTTCCACATCCAGGAAGAATTGATATTCCCAAGGGCGGCCGTGGATGGGGCGGCTCTCGATCTTCAGAAGATTCACGCCATGGCGCGCGAAGGGCTCGAGTGCGGCGAGCAGCGCGCCGGGGCGGTGCGCGAGGCGCGTCGCAATCGACATCTTGCGGGCGTCGGAGTTAGCGGGTGCGACCGCAGTGTCGTCGGCGGTTCGCAGCAAGACAAAGCGCGTGAAGTTTTCGGCGTTGTCTTGAATCCGCTCGGCGAGGATGTTTCCGTGATAGTGGGCGGCGGCGCGGCGGCCTGCGATCGCGGCGCCGGCTTTGTCGCCGCGCGCGATTATTTCGCGCACGCTGCCGGCGGTATCTTCCGCAGGAGTACGCTTGAAGTGGGGATGCGCGGCGAAGAAGCGCTCGCACTGCGCGAGAGCCATGGGATGCGAGGAGACGACCCGAATGTCGGCCAGAGCGGCGCCGGGGATAGCGATCAGGTTGAGTTCAATCGGCAGGATGGTTTCCGCTGTGATGGTGAGGTCGCTTTCGAGGAGCAGGTCGTAGACGCGAACGACGGAGCCGGCCAGCGAGTTTTCGACCGGGACGAGCAGCGCGTCGGCGGCGCCGTCGGCGATGGCGCGGAATACCGCGTCGAAGGTAAGCCGCGGCACGGTGGTGATTTCTTCGCCGAGAAGTTGCACGGCCGCCGCTTCGCTGAAGGCACCGGCTTCGCCCTGAAAGGCCACTCGCATTTTGTGAAGGTCTACGCTCACTCACGGCTCCGTTTTACCCGGCGGCTTGACGGTGCCGGGTTATCAAGTATGATTCGCGCAGCTTCGCGAAACAAATGTGAATTTATGGGCCTTTTGCCAAGAAGGGC
This sequence comes from uncultured Acidobacteriota bacterium, assembly GCA_963735525.1. Classification (GTDB taxonomy): domain Bacteria; phylum Acidobacteriota; class Terriglobia; order Acidiferrales; family UBA7541; genus Acidiferrum. Next base: position 505,845 of record CAVTLQ010000015.1, read on the forward strand.
GCAAAGAAGGATCAACAATGAGTTACGCAGAGAACAGTCTGGTTCCGGGAGAAACGCTGCTGTATGAGACGCGGCATCACTGGTTCGTGTTGCTGGGGCCGCTGCTGCTGAGCTGCGTGTTTGTGGCGCTGGCGGTGGGACTGCTGGCGGAATCGATCGAGGCCAAGAACGGGAAGGGCGCGGCCGCGGGCGCCTCAGCGACGGAAATTCACGCCATGGAATTGGGTGGAGTCTTCCTGCTGGCGGCGGCTATCGGCACGTTTGCGTACGGAATTGCGAAGCGCAATGCCACGGAAATGGCGGTGACGAATAAACGAGTGCTGATCAAGACGGGGATGGGGAGCCGCCGGACGCTGGATTTGATGCTTTCCCGCGTGGAGAGCATCGCAGTCGAAGAGACGTTTGCCGGCCGCATGCTCGGCTTTGGATCGGTGGTCGTACGCGGCACCGGTGGCACGCCGGAGTCTTTCGTGATGATTGCGCATCCCCAGGAGTTTCGGCGGAGCGTGCAGGAGCAAATCGGAGCGCCGAAACAAATTTAGGTTGTTGCCGCCAAGTCACAGATTAAACACAGCTCTGCAAGCCCAAATGGCCGCGCGATGCGGGTCATGCTGAAATTGAGAGCGAGACCTAAGTATGAACCTGAATCGTGTATCGCGGGTCGTGTTGTCGCTATTGCTGCCGGCGGCAATGATGGGGCTTGCCGCCAGCAATCTGTTCTACAAATCCGCGATTGCCACGGCGTTTTACCCTTACGTTTTCGCGAGCGTGATTCTGATCCATTTGCGTCTGAGATTCCGCTGGAGCGACGTTGGCGGCATTGTGTTTTTCGGGGCTTTGTTCACGTTGTTCGATGTGTTTGTTCTTCAACATCGCACCATCTACGTGGTTTCGTGGGCGTCCTTTTTGGGAATGGGGAGCCTGGTGGTGATGGGCTTGCGGGCCATCTGGTCGGAGGGCGAGAAGCGGCGCGTGATTCTGCTGGCGTTGATCCCGGGAATTTTGTTTCTGGCCTCCAATCATTTCGCGGGATATTTGCATTTGTGGACGGAGAAGGCGCATCCGAAAGTATTCGACCTGTATTTGTATTCGTTCGATAGCAGTCTGCGCGTTCCGTTCGCGTTCCTGCTGGGCCAGGCGTTCGCAAAGTGGGAAGTGCTCAATGCGGTCAGCATGGTTTTCTATGTCGGACTGCCTTTCGCTCTGGCGATCGTGTATGCGGGGCAGGCGGTGCGCTTGGGCGTCAAGGCCGTCCCGATCTTTGTGGCGTTCTTGATTGCCGGACCGATCGGGGGAGTGTTTTACAATTTGCTTCCGGCGCTGGGTCCAGTGCATTTGTTTGGCGAGGGCTTCCCGTGGCACCCGCTCGCCGCGGATCAAGCGAGACGCTTATTGTTGGAGCCGGTGGCGATCAACGGCCTTCGGAACGCCATTCCTTCCCTGCATATGGGATGGACGCTGATGGCGTGGTGGTATTCCCGCGGGCTTTCCGTATGGGAACGCGGCATCGCCTTCGCGTTTGTGGCATTTACGATTCTCGCGACGATGGGGACGGGGGAGCACTACTTTATCGACTTGGTCGTGGCGTTCCCGTTCGTGCTGTTCGTGCAGGCTTTGTGCGCGGTGTCTTTGAGCTGGAGCGATTCGCGGCGCCTGACGCCGTTTCTTTTTGGGCTGATCGCGACCCTGAGCTGGCCGGCGATTTTGCGGTTTGGGGTGAGTGTTTTCTGGTACTCGCCGGTGATTCCGTGGGTTAGCTGCGCGGCGACGATCGGCGTGACGGAATTCGTACGGCAAGGATTGAAGGACGCCGTTGGCGGGAATGCCTCGCTTGGGCGGGCGGCGGTGCCCGCCATGAATGGCGCGGCGACGGAAGCCGCGCGGTAGAGTTATAATGCCGGGGCATGAGCCCAACCAAGGTAGCGTCGTCGCGTCCCCACCCAGGCGAATACGCGGCCTACTACGAAAAGTACATCGCCATGGTGGCGGGGAATGACATTGTGCCCATCCTGGAAGCGCAGCGTTTGCAGATGGCTCAGCTATTCGCGGCGCGCAGCGAACGGGACGGCAATTTCCGCTACGCGCCGGAGAAATGGACGGTCAAGGAAGTGCTCGGCCACCTGACCGACAGCGAGCGCATCTTTGCGTACCGCGCGTTGCGCATCGCGCGGCAAGACCAGACACCGCTCAGCGGCTTCGAGCAGGACGACTACGTGCGCGCGGGAGCGTTCGCGGAGCGCTCGTTGGCCGACCTTGCGGAAGAGTTCGCGCAGGTGCGCAACGCGACAGTGGCGCTGTTCCGGCCGCTTGGCGAGGAGGCTTGGTCCCGCCGCGGCGTGGCGAACAAGAACGAGATCAGCGTGCGCGCGCTGGCGTTCATCATTGTGGGACATGAACTGCATCACCGCGAGATCCTCAAAGAGCGCTATTTCCCGGCCATCCCTCGAGCCTAACAACCTGCTGAAGCGAGATCATGCGCGGACGCGAACGCGATCTATGTAGGACCGCTGATAGGGCAGGTCTGTGCGGTGCTCGTGGCGTTGCTTGTATTGGGGGCGGGCCGCACGCGTTGCGAAGCTGACCTCGCGAGCGGCGCGCGGGACCAGCGCCGTCCGGCCTCCCACCGCGTTGCGCCCGATGCTTCTGGGCAATTGAATCAGCTCGTAGAGCAACGTCATGGCGGTCGCGAGAATGAACGCGGCCATGAACAAGCTGATCGAGTGCGGCGCCAGGGGCTGGGCGAACTGGTCGTGGATCAGATAGACGCCGAGAAACACCAGGGCGAGGGTGAGGAATACGGCGAGACCGGCGAAAGTGCGCATGGCGCCGCCGCGCACGGCTAGGACTTTTTTCGGGTGCGCGGCGTAATAGGCGCTGGACACAAAGCCGCGCATGGCTCACTCCTCGCGCGAACCATGCGGCGCGATCATGGGCTCCTCGACGCGCAGGAAGTCCAGGTAGGTAAAGACGGGCGAAGCATATTTTTTCCTCAGGAGACCGCCGCAAGCACATCGAGGGTTCTGACCCTCGACTTCTCCGCTGATCTCGACCACGACCTGGCACCCGCAAGCAAGATTCGTGCAGTGCCAGCGCTCCCTGGCTTTCATTAGCATGACCGCGTCCTCCGTCAGCCGGTACCGCGTGTCCATCATGAAGGTGGCACGAGCCGGCCATTCATAAGCGGAGAGGTACGATACCGAGTAGTAAAAGACAAAGTCAAGTATTACTTTTGCGATATCGGACCGCCTGCTGATCCGGGATGCGCGCTGGAAGTGCCTGGGAACGGGCGCCAGTGGGTAACCAAGAAGGTAACACAGGGACCGTATCCGTGAAGTTAAGAGGGAGATCTCTGATCTTGGTGCTTGCTCGAATCGCCGCTATTTGTAGATGTTGCTGATGCGATGAGGATCGTAGGTTATGGCGGAGAACTTCGCGACGGCGCCATCCCCGGCGGGAGACTGCGACTCGAACCCGGCGCGGACGGGATGCCCTCAGATGACACTCCATTCGTGCACTAGAGCAGCGGCTCGCTCCAATTCTCCAGGGTTTCTTTGACCTTGTGCAGGAACTGGTGGGCGACGGCGCCGTCGACGACGCGATGGTCGTAGCTGAGCGTGACGTAGCACATCGAGCGAATGGCGATGGAGTCGTTGATCACCACGGGACGCTTTTCAATCATGCCCAGGCCAAGGATGCCGACGTTCGGCTGGCTGATCACCGGCAGCCCGAAAAGGCCGCCGAAGACGCCGGGATTGGTGATGGAGAATGTACCCTCCTGTACTTCTTCTGGCTTCAGCTTTTTCGTGCGGGCGCGCTCGGCCAGATCGTTCATGGTGCGCTGGATGCCGAGGATGTTTTTCTCGTCGGCGTTCTTGATCACCGGAACGAGCAAGCCCCAATCGAGGGCCACGGCGATGCCGATGTTGATTTCCTTGTGCAGGATGACGTTGGTGCCGTCGAGCGAGGCGTTCATGGTGGGGAAGGCACGGAGGCCGGCGACGGCGGCCTTGACGAAGAAGGGCATGAAGGTGAGCTTGGTTTCGTAGCGCTTCTCGAATTCGTCCTTGGATTTGGCGCGGAGCGCGGCGACTTTGGTCATGTCGACTTCGTCGACGGAGTAGACGTGCGGGGAGACGTGCTTGGAAGCGACCATGTGCTCGGCGATGCGCTGGCGCATGATGCTCATGGGTTGGACTTCGTAGTTGCCGAAGTACAGTTTTTCGCGCGGGACCGCGGATTCAAGCGCGACGTGGGTTTGCCCGCCGGCGGAGGAAGGTGGCGGCGGAACGGGAGTTGCGGCGCGCGGAGCCGGTGCGCCGGGCGCCGGGGCTTGCGGTTGGGGCGCGTAGTCCTCGGATGGCGCCGCGGCCGCTTCGGATGCGCCGCCGGCGATGTAGGACTCGATATCCTGCTTGCTGATGCGGCCGCCCGCGCCGGTGCCGGGCACCGCGGCGAGATCAACGCCGTGTTCCTTGGCCATGCGGCGGACCAAAGGCGAGCTGTGGATGCGTTCGCCGGCCGGGCGCGACGGAGGGGTAGCTTGTCCGGAGGCGGTAGGTGCCGCGAGTTTCTGCGGGGGCGGCGGCGGGGCAGCAGCGGCAGGCTTGGGAGCAGGCATCGAAGCCTTCACGGGTTCCGGAGTTTTTGCGGCGGGCGCGGGAGCCGGAGCCTTGGCAGCGGCGGCGCCATCGCCGGCCGCGTCGATTACGCCGACGACGGTTTGGATCGGAACGGTTTTGCCTTCGCCGACCTTGATTTCCTTGAGGACGCCGGCGGAGGGCGACGGAATTTCCGCGTCGACCTTGTCGGTGGAGATTTCGAACAGCGGTTCGTCGCGCTCGACTTTGTCGCCGGGCTTCTTGAGCCACTTGGTGATGGTGCCTTCGAAAATGCTTTCGCCCATCTGGGGCATTACGATGTCGACGGCCATGTGCGGTCTCCTGTGTTCCTTCTCAAATCGAAGAGCACAGACAAGAGTGTCTGTGCTACTTAATACCGCGCCAGCTCTTTCGCGGCGGTGAAAACTTTCTGCGCGTTCGGCAGAAAATATTGTTCGAGCGGCGGCGCGTAGGGCACCGGCGTATCGAGCGAGGTCACGCGGAATACCGGGCCGTCCAGGTCGCCGAAGGCCTTCTCGCAAAGAATGGCGGCGATTTCGCCGGCGATGCCGCCGGTCTTGGTGTCTTCGTGGACCACCAAGACTTTGTTGGTCTTTTTCACGGAATTCAAAATGGTCTCTTCGTCGAGCGGCAGCAGCGTGCGCAGGTCGATCACTTCGGCTTCGATGCCTTCTTTGGCGAGAGCCTCGGCGGCTTCCAGCGAGGTGTGCATCATCGCGGCGTAGGAAAGAATCGTCAGGTGCTTGCCTTCGCGGCGCACCGCGGCCTTGCCGATGGGCACGGTGTAGTCCCCGGCGGGCAGCTCTTCCTTGATGCGGCGATAGAGGAACTTGTGTTCGAAGAAGAGCACGGGATTATTATCGCGCACCGCGGCCTTGAGCAAACCCTTGGCGTCGTACGGCGTCGAGGGATAGATAACCTTCAAGCCGGGTGTGTGGACGAAGTACATCTCCGGATTGGCGGAGTGGAACGGGCCGCCGTGGACGCCGCCGCCCGACGGGCCGCGAATGACCATGGGCGCGGGCGCGTTCCACAGATAGTGGCCTTTGGCGACGAAATTGGTGATTTGGTTGAAGGCGCAGACGATGAAGTCGATGAACTGCATCTCGCAAATGGGGCGCAAGCCGACGTAGCTCATGCCGCACGCGGCGCCGATGATGGCGCTTTCGCTGATGGGCGTGTCGATGACGCGCTCCCAGCCGAAGCGCTCGAGCAGACCCTCGCTGGTTTTGAAGGCGCCGCCGTAGACGCCGACGTCTTCGCCGAGGAGCACGACGGCAGGGTCGCGCTCCATCTCTTCGAACATGGCTTGTTTGATGGCTTCGAGAAAGGTGACCGGAGCGCCGCTCGCATTACCGCTGTTGTCGTGTCCGTTCGCGCCCGGCATGATTACCTCCGAGCCTTTCGCCCGCCCGCAACGGCCGCGGCGGCCTTGGCCGATTTTTTCGCCACGCTCTTCGACGCAGACTTCGGCGCCGACTTCCCATCCGCGCCGGATTTTTCCTGGGAGGCGGGCGTGTCGCCGAAATGAATCGGCGCGGTGCCGCCGCTTGAGCCTTTGCCCTGGCCAAAACCTTCGACCACCCAGACCGGCTTGACGCTGGATCTCGGCGGCGTGACTTCGGAAACGGGGCGCTCCCATTTCGGGCGAATCTTGTGGCAGTCGTCGCCGGTGCAGTAGACGCCTTTTTCGGCGAGCTCGGGCGGAGGCATCGGGGAGTTTTCGGCGAAATCGCGCTCGGCGTCGAGCAGCGTTTGGATTTTGGTGTCGATTTCCTTTTTGCTCTTGGCGTCCAGCAGTTTTTTCTCGGTCAGGACTTTCTCGAAGCGGGCGATGGGATCGCGCTTCTCCCAGTATTCGCGCATCTCCGGAGGAACGTAGTCGGCGGCATCGTGCTGTGCGTGACCCAGGCGGCGGAACGTTTTCGCTTCGATGAGGATGGGGCCTTCGTCGGCGCGCGCTCGCTCCACGGCTTCTTTGCTGGTGGAGTAGACGGCGGCGACGTCGTTGCCGTCCACGACGTAGCTCTGGATGCCGTACGCCTTGGCGCGGTCGGCGAGATTTTCGAGCGGGACCTGGCGGCGAACCGGGGTCGAGTACGCCCAGCCGTTGTTTTCCAGGATGAGAACGAAAGGCGCTTTTTGCACGGCGGCGAAATTCAAACCTTCATGGAAGACGCCGGTGGAGCTGCCGCCGTCGCCGATCCAGGTCATGGTGACGATTTTCTGGCCGAGATAGCGGCCGCCGATGGCCACGCCGGCCATCACCGGGATCAGGTCGCCGAGCATGGAGATGGGCGAGACGATGTGGAGTTTGTCGAGGTCACCGAAATGGCTGGTGCCGTCTTTGCCCAGCGTCGGCGAGGTGTACTTGGCCATGTGCTGCGTGAAGATGTCGCGCGGCGGAACGCCCTTGACCAGCAGCGCCCCGATGTTGCGGATCATGGGCGCCAGCCAGTCTTTTTTCTCCAGCGCGTAGGCGGTGCCGACGGAGATGGCTTCCTGGCCGAGGCTGGAGTACAGGCCGCCGACGATCTTGTTCTGGCGGAACAGCTTGACCATGGTGTCTTCGACAGCGCGGTTCAGGCGCATGTAGTAGTACAGGTCCAGGTATTGCTGGCGCGTCAGGTCCTTTTTCATTCTTGCTCCGCTGGCTTCATTCCTTCTCCGGTGGGACGGGCATTCGTGCCGGTCCTCCTGTACCGCCGCTTGGCGCCGCAGACATCGTTACGCCGAAATCGCCACGGGTTGCTCGAATCTTTGCAAGCCCTCGAAGAGTTCCTCGCGCGAGGCTGGCTTCATTTCAAGGCTGAAGACCTCGCCGAAATGCTTTACGAGCGGAACAGTGGCTTCAGCGCGATCGATGCGGCGGCCCAGTAGCTTTTCGAGGGATGTAGCCGCGCGATCGGCGATGCCGCAGGGAACGATCAGATCGAAGTAGCGCAGATCGGTCGAGACGTTGAACGCGAAGCCGTGCGAAGTGACCCAGCGGCTGAGGTGCACGCCGATGGCGCCCAGCTTTTCCGCTCTAGGATTCTTCCCCTCGTCTGCACTCTCTTCTCCGCTTTGTGAACTCTGTGTCCTGGGTGCGCTCTGTGTTAACTCTTTCTTTTCCGTGCCGGCTGCAACCCAGACGCCCGTCTTCCCCGGCTCGCGCCCCGTGACGACGCCGAAATCCGCCGCCGCGCGAATCATGGTTTCTTCCAGCATGCGCACGTACCAGCCCACGTCGCGGCGAATCTCGGCCAGATTCAGAATCGGATAGCCCACGATCTGCCCCGGGCCGTGATAGGTGATGTCCCCGCCGCGGTCGGTCGCGTGAAATTCGACGCCCTTCTGCCACAAGACGCGCTCGGAGGCCAGCAGGTGCTCGCGCTTGCCACTGCGACCGAGGGTGATCACGTGCGGGTGCTCGCAGAGCAGCAGCACATCCTCGATGGCCGAGGCCTTGCGCGCGGCCACCAAGTGCTTCTGGAGCACGGCTGCTTCGGCATAGCCGATCAGGCCGAGATCAATGGTGAGGCAAGATGTCATGTGAAATAGTCGACAGTCGACAGTTTACAGTTGAAAGTAACCCCTCGCTTGATCGGTCGCTCTTGTTTGCTTTCGACTTTCAACTGTCGACTGTCAACTTCCCTAAACATTAATTTGCAATCCCCGCACGCTGGCGAAACCGTCGCCCATGGCTTCCCACACCGTGGGGTGCGCGTGCATCATCTCCATCATGTGATCCACGGTGCCTTCCAGGTGCAGCACCGCCGCCGCTTCGGAGAGGATCTCCGTCGCATACGGGCCGATGATGTGGATGCCCAGGACCTCGCCGTATTTTTCGTCCGAGACGACTTTGACGAAGCCGCCATGGTTGCCGAGAATGGTGGCCTTGCTGTTGCCGACGAAGGGAAACTTCCCGGTCTTCACCGCGTGACCCGCGTCGCGCGCCTGCTTCTCCGTCAGCCCGATCGAGCCGATCTGCGGCTCGCAATACGTGGCGTTGGGAATGCGCGTCTTCACGATGGGGGGAGGCTGCTTGCCGGCGATGTGGGTGACCGCGGCGATGCCTTCCATCATGGCCGCGTGCGCCAGCTGCGGGAGTCCCGCGACGATATCGCCGATGGCGTACAGGCCCGGCTCCTCGGTCTCCATGAACGGGCCCACCTGGACGAAGCCGCGCTCGAGCTTGGCTTTCGATTTCTCCAGGCCGCAGTTGTCGGTCATGGGCTGGCGGCCGACGGCGAGCAAGAGTTTTTCCGCTTGCAGCGACTGCGGCTTGCCGTCCTTGTCCTTGAACGCCACGGTGACGCCCTTGGCGTCCTTCTTCACCGAATCGACCATGCTTTGCGTGAAGATCTGGATATTTTTCTTGCGAAACGCCTTCTCGAGTTCCGCGGAGACCTCTTCGTCTTCGACGGGAACCACGCGGGGCAGCGCTTCCAGAATGGTCACCTGCGTTCCGAAGGAGTTGTAGATCGACGCGAACTCCACGCCCACCGCGCCCGCGCCCACGATGATCAGCGTTTTGGGAATGGCCGGCAGCTCGAGGATGGAGCGGTTGGTGAGGATGGTCTTGTGATCGGGTTCGATGCCGGGAAGCGAGCGCGCCTCCGAGCCGCTGACCATCAGCACGTTCGACGCTTCGATCGTCGTCTTCTTGCCGTCTTTCTCGACGCTCACTTTGCCCGGGCCCTCGTAGCGGCCCCAGCCCTGCACCCATTCCACTTTGTTTTTCTTGAATAGAAACTCGATGCCTTTGGCGTGCTTCTTGACGATCTTGTCCTTGCGCGCCAGCACGTTGCCCCAGTTGATCTTGAGCCCGCTGACTTCAAATCCCAGCTCCGCGCCGATCTTGAAATTGTCGTAGACCTCGGCGTGGTGCAGCAGGACCTTGGTGGGAATGCAGCCGACGTGCAAGCAGGTGCCGCCGAGGAACGGGTCTTTCTCCACCACCACGGTTTTCAGGCCGAGTTCGCCGGCGCGAATGGCGGCGACGTAACCGCCCGGACCGCTCCCGATAATCGCCACATCGTACTTTGCCACTCGCTATCTCCCTTCCGGAGATCTCTGATTTGAGCGTGCTGCGGAAACCAGGCAGGCCAAGAGCCATGTGAGTGCAAGGGGTGCCCGGAGGAACGCTGCCCGCAGGCGCTCTACCCGGCGCGAGCGGCCACGTCCCCGCAAACCTGAAATTTTAGCAGCCGCCCGGTACGGTCGCAACCTTCTCAGGGAACCGTCAGAGAACCGGTCAGGAACCCCGGCCATGAACCCGGCGCCCGGCGGCATCACTGTAGCATGGGCCGCAGCTTGGCCACCCACACGGCAAATCCTTCGACTGGCACAGGTTCCACGCCGACGTCGCGGAGGGTATCGAGCACGAAGCGGTGGCGGCTGTTGCCGGCGGACAGCGGAACGTCGGTCACCGCCGTAAACTCCGAAGCAAACGGCGCTTTGTGGATGCGCTCCGCCGTATACGCCAGCAGCTTGGCGTCGGCAGGCGCGCGCGACACGGAAAGTGTTTGCACGAAGCCGCGCGTGCCGTTTCGCCGGTAGCTGTAGTCCAGCCGCATGGGATCGCCGGGAAACGTAAACTCCGCCGCGTGCACCGATTTTTCCAGGCGCTCCCACAGCCGCGCTTGTTTGAAGACCTGCGAGCAGTACGAGCGGAGGTTGCCGCGGCTCCCGGGCAGACCGGCGCGGCCGGCGCGGCGCGGCACCGCCACGTGGTCGGCGTACAGCCGCTCCATCTCGGCGTCAAGGTCGGCCGCCAGTGTCCCCTTGGGGGGCGCGAGCTGCAGGGCGTTGGCCAGCGTGTCGTCCCATTTTGCCAGCACCGCCTGCCACGCGCTTGCGTCATCGTCGCCGGCAGAGGTGCTGCCGTTGCCCGTCGTCTTTTCACCTTTCCTCGCGGCGGGCGGCGTCGAACCGTGCTTCCAGGTCGTCGCGCAGCGCGCGCAACAGCGCTTCGTCGGCTTCCGGATGCAGCCGCCGCACGCGATGATATTCGTCCTGGTCTTCGATCAAGCGCAGCCGCCGCTCGCCGGTTTCCGGATGGAACAGCAGCACGCCGATATTGACCCACTCGTCGCGCACCAAGTTAGGTGTGTAGCGCAGTACGCGGTACACCAGCGCGCGCTCCGCCTCCGTGGCAGGCGGGGCGTTTGCCGAAGCAGTTTCAGGCATAGGTCACGTCCAAGTAGTTGCGCTTCATCGCCGGTCCTTTATCTCCAGTTCGGAAAAGGCTGCCGGTTGCTGTTCTTGGCCGCCAGCAGCAGCTCCGGCACGCGCGTGCGGCGGCGGTGCAGTTGCTCGACCAGGCGCAGCAACGCATCGTACTCGTCTTCGTACCATTCCGGGGGGATCTCGCGGAGCAGCTCGTCCAGCACGCGCTCGGTCACGCGCGTTTCCACACGGGCGATCCACGGCGCGAACGACTCCATGCCCGTGACGCCTTCGTAGACGCGGTTGCGGGCGTACAGGCCGCGCAGCGGCGCGTCGGGATAATTCCATTCCCCGGCGTTAAAGCAAAAACCCTGATCGATCATCACCGTCTGATAGTGTTCCCCGGAAACCTCCGCGCGTTCGGCGCGCCCCTCCGCGGCGGCCGGCGAAACGGTGCGATCCCCACCCTCCCGCGTTTCCCGGAAGAAGACCGTCTGCCGCCCATTGGTATTGCAGGTCCACTTGTCGAAGACCAGCATGCCCGCAAAGTCGTGCAGATTCTTCACCTCGCGCAACTGTTCGTCGGGCAGGAAATCGTGCAGCGTCAGCCGCTGCGGATCGCCCGGATACCGCGAAGCGAACTGCAAGCCCGCTTTGCAGGGAATGCGCGACCTCGGCATCTCGATCGCAAGGTCGGGCGTCAACCGGATCAGCTCTTCGCTCACTTCCAGGATCGCTGCGGGCGCCGTCGGAAGTCCCAGCCGCGCCGCCACCTTAGTTCCAAGCAGTTCGTTCACCAAGATGCGCCGGTGCTGCGGGTTATTTTGGAACTTAACGACGTAGTAGTTCCCGTCCGAACAGCGCATCAGGTGAGACTGCGCGCCGCCGCGCATCCGCCGTATCTGCTCTAGCGCGTGCAACATCCGGCGTTATGCTAGCGGCACTTGCCGCCGCGGGCAAGCATTGTTCCGGCGTTCGGCCGCGCCACCGCCGGGCGATTCCCGTTTTGCCAACCGCAGAGTCGCAATTGGAAAATCGCGCCCCGGCCGCCTCCGCCAACCCCCGGTTTCACTCTGAACTTGCCGCAGTGCCGAACGGGAAACGCGCGGCGCCAGTTTCGCGCGGCAAATGAAAAGGCCCCTCCTGTCCGAGGGGCCTTTTGCCAAAATTGGTGGAACCCGAGCAGATGCCGCCGGGCAAAACTCCGGGCGAAACGCCTAGCGCCTCTTTTTCTTTTTCGCCGGTTTCTTGGCGGCCTTTTTCTTGGCCTTCGGTTTGGCTTTCTTGGCCGCTTTTTTCGGGGCCTTCTTGGCCTTTTTCACCGGAGCCTTGGCGGTCTTCACCGGGGCCGGCTTCGCCGCAGGCTTGGGGGCGGCTTTCGGAGCGGGCGCCGGGGCTTCTTCCGGCTCCTCTTCGGTGATAATCAACTCTTCCTCTTCGGTTTCGACGACCTCGTCCACGTCGCCGCCCAATTCGTCCTCTTCTTCCAGCCCCGACAGTTCGTTATCGTCTTCGAAGTGGTCCTTCTTGAGATCCATTCCATCCTCCCCAGGGGGAATCCTCCCCGATCCGATCGGGGCGGAATCGCTGCCAGCGGCCGGAGTCTACCATCCCGCTCCAAAGCCTGCGCCGTTGTTATCGCACTCGCCCGGAGTTGTCAAGGGTTCTGCACGGGAGCCGCTGGAGGCCGGGGCCGAGGGTCCGGCGCGACTTGCACCGGGTGTGCACGCGCTTCCGGCTCACAAGCCTTCCGGCCACGTTGAGTCCTTCGCAACAAGATCACAACCAAGCTGTTATGGGGTTGTTAATTCTTGGTCCCCGAGCCCGCCGCGGTCTGCGCCACGTGCGTTCCCTTTTTCTTGCTCGGGGCGTGCGCCGCTTTGGTCTCCGGCGCGCCGCCGAAGGTATAGATCCGCAGCACCATTCCGCGGCTGACGTGATTGCTCTTCAAGCGGTTCCACTTGCGCAAATCGTCCGCCTCCACGCTGAAGCGGTCCGCGATTCCCAGGAAGGTGTCGCCCTTGCGCACGCGGTAGCTCACCAGGTGCCGCTTGGTTTCGGTCTGCGGCGAGGTCGCCGGAATGATCAGTTTTTCTCCCGGCTCGAGCGCCGCGCGGTGCTCCAGATTGTTCGCCGCGCCGATGGCCGCCGGCGTCACGTGATACTTTTTCGCGATGGAGGTCAGCGTCTCGCCCGCTTCCACGCGGTGCCGCCTCCAGCTCACCCATTTGTCCGCCGGAATATCCGCGATCTCCGCGGAAAATTTTTCCGCCGCGCCCACCGGCAGATGCAGCTCGAACGAGGAATCGTCCGGCGTCGCCAGCCGCAGCAGCGCGGGATTCAGCCCGCGCAGCGTCTCCACATCCACGTCAATGGTTTCCGCCACCAGGCGCAGGTCGATGGCCCGGCCCGGTTTTACTACGTCCGTGGGCACGGGGGCTTCCGGGTCCACCTGGATGCCGTAGTGCTCGGCATCCTTGGCGACCAGCGTCAACGCCAGAATGATCGGCACGTAGTTCTTGGTTTCCTTCGGCAGCACGTTGCGCTTGTACAGCTCCCAGAAATCCGCGTAGCCGGTGCGCTCGATGCCCTTTTGCACGTTGCCCGGCCCGCAGTTGTACGCGGCGATGGCCAGATACCAGTCGCCGAACAATCCGTACAGATCGCGCAAATGCTGCGCCGCCGCGCGCGTGGCCTTCTCGGGATCCTGCCGCTCGTCGATCCACCAGGTGTGCCGCAGTCCATACTGCTGCCCGCGATAGGCCACAAACTGCCAGATTCCCCGCGCCCCCGCGCGCGACAGCGCCAGCGGCTGAAACGCGCTCTCCGCCTGCGCCAGATAGATCAAATCCTGCGGGACCCCTTCTTCATGCAGCACACGGGAAATCATTTCGCGATACCGGCCCTGCCGCCGCAGCCCTGCTTCCACGATCGCGCGTCCCCGCGGCGTGCGGAAAAAATTCAGAAACGACAGGACTTCGTCATTCACTGTCAGCGGCAGATCGTGGGAGACGTTCTTGGCCGCTTCCTCGGCGCGCTCTTTCATCCGCGGGTCCACCGGAAAGGTCATCTCCGCCACTTCATCGATCGGCGCGGGCACCGCCGGAGCTTCCTGAAAGCCGTCGCCCGCCCGGAACGCCTGCAGCTCGTAGGTATAAACCGTGTCCACGACGCGATGGAACAGCTCGCTCAACTTCGGGTCGCTGTCCGGGTCGTAGCCGCTCTCCAGCATCCAGTCCACGGCGTCGTCGAAATCCTTGCGCGCCGCTTCCAGATGCCCGGCCTTGTAGTTCTGCTGCCCCGATGCGAACTTTTGCTCCACCCGCGCGATCAGATATTCCTTGGCGTCCCCAATCGGCGGCGTCAGGACGGGCAGCGGCCGCAAACCAGGACCGTGCAGCGGCAAGGGAGGCAGCACCGCCGGCTTCTGAGCGGCGGCCGTGGCGGCTGCCTGCGCTTGCATCGGCGCGGGCACCGGAGCGCGCACGGACTTCTTTGCGGCATCTTCGCACCCCGCCATGATTCCAACGATTCCCGCTAGAAGAATCGCGCCGGCCCCGATCGCGAGCTTTCGACTCATCCCTTCATGGTATGTAGGCCCGGCGACCCCGGTCAACGCTTTCCACCGTCCAGCTATTGGCGTTCTCACCACACGCGGAACTAAGCTACCCGCACCGCTCGACCGCGCGCGCTACACCGCCGCGCCTTTCCTTGCTTCCTTGCCTCTGTTCTTCACCACACCGATCCCGCCTGTTCGTTACTTCCTTACTTCCTTACTTCTTTACTTCCTGTCGTGACAAACCCCTTGACACTCCTCCACCGTCCTGCGATATTAAACCGTATGGTTAACTATTCCCCCGCGCCCCTCGACGCCACCTTCGGCGCCCTCTCCGATCCCACCCGCCGCGCCATTCTCGCGCGCCTGGCCCTCGGCGAAGCCACCGTCTCCGAATTGGCCGAGCCTTTCGACGTCTCCCTCCCCGCCGTCTCCAAGCACCTCCGCGTCCTCGAGTCCGCCGGGCTCCTCAAACGCGAAATCGACGGCCGCATTCACCGCTGCCGCCTCGCTCCCCAGCCCATGAAGGATGCCGCCCGCTGGATCGCGCAATACCGCATGTTCTGGGAAAACCAGTTCGACGCCCTGGCGAAATATCTCGAATCCACAAACCCTGAATCCACAAAGAAGGAGAAACACGCATGGCCACGCCGCAAAGCAGCCCCAACCTCACGCTCCAAATCCGCCGCACCTTCGCGGCGCCGCGCGAAAAAGTCTTCGCCGCGTGGACCCAGCGCGCGCAGCTAGAAAAGTGGATGTGCCGCGACGTCCCGGCGCACACGGTTACCCACCACGAGCTCGACGTCCGCCCCGGTGGCCGCTACACGATGGAAGTCCACGATTCTTCCAACGGCGAAGTCTACTGGGGCCAAGGGACCTATCGCGAAGTAAAGCCCCCGGAGAAACTCGTCTTCACCTGGGCCTGGACCAAGGACCAACCCGGCGGCCCCTCGCTCCATCCCGACGACCCCGAAACGCTGGTCACCATCGAATTCTTCGCCCGCGGAAACGCAACCGAGGTCGTGTTGACGCACACCTTGTTCGGCAGCGCTTCCGTTCGCGACATGACCAACGTAGGCTGGAACGGCTGCTTCGACGTCCTCGAAAAAGTGCTCGCGTCCTAGCCCTCGCCGTTGCGGGGGCGGAGCTCGCCCGTGTTCGCCCCATCGTTGCTTCGTGGCTCGGGATTTCGTACTCTTTTTTCGCGTGCTCAAAGTACCCGCGACCACGAAGTCCGGCACGCCCACAGCAGGGGGTCACCATGTCCGTCGGTCTCAGCCTCTCCGAACTTATTGAATACACGGATTGGGAGCGCGCCAAATGGCAGGAATGCTTGCGCCGGCGCGGTGACCCCGTTCTAGCAACCGCCGCCGGCCCTGGGGGCAACAGCCGTTTTCCAACCGTCGGCGACTTGGTCCGCCACATCTTTTCCGCGGAAAAGCGCTACCTCGACCGCCTTTCCAACCGGCCCATCACCGACACCGCTGCGGTTCCCACTACCAGCATCGAAGCGCTCTTTGCCCTTGGCCGTGAAAGCCGCGCCGATCTGAACGAATTTATCCGGGCCGTGCCCGCGCAGGACTGGGATGGGATGAAGGAATTCGAGTTTTTCGGCAACAACCTCAGGGCCACGCCCCGCAAGCTGATAGTGCACGTGCTCCTACACGAAATTCGTCACTGGGCGCAGGTTGCCACCTTCCTCCGCCTGACCGGCGTCACCGACGGCTTTCACGACTTCCTGTTCAGCCCAGTCCTCGGCGGCGAACTTAAACGGCCCGCGAACTGATCCACTATCCCGCGGGCAATTTCACGGCCAGTTCGCATACAGGACGTCGATCGGGCCGCCGAACCAGTGCTCGTAAAACGCGTCGCCGCACGTCTTCATGCAATCGCCATACTTGGCAACGACATGCCGTCCCCAATGCGGCCGCCGCCCGTCCGCGTCGCAAAAGCCGTACTCGTCCGACAGATTCCAGGAGCTGAACACCCGGCCGGATTTTTTCGACAGGCCGGCGTCCGCGGCCAGCGCCGCAATCGCCCGGCCCGCGAACAGCGGCGTTTCGGAGACGAGATAGTCCGGATTCTCCTTCGCCGCGTCCTGCCAGTTGGCCTCGCTGACGCCGAATTGTTCGAGCATGGCCTCCGAGCGCAGAAATCCCGGAGTCAACGCCACCGCCGCCACATTCTTGCGCCGTAGCTCGCGCGCCATCGCAAACGCCAGCCGGATCACCGTCGTCTTCACTAGGTCGTAGAACAGATGCCCTCGGTACGTGTACGAATCGCCGTCTCCGATTTCGACGATCAGGCCGGTGCGCTCGTCTTTCTTTGCCGTCTCGATCAGCAGCGGCGCCGCGAAGTGGTTCGTGATGATGTGCGAGTTCACTACATTGCGAAGATTCGCAAAGCCGTTTTCCAGGTTGAGCTGCCAGAACGTCTTTCCGAAATCCGCGTGAGTGAGTTCGGAAATATCGTTCACCAGAATGTGCAGCTTGCCCTGCTCCGTGCGAATTCGCTCGATCAGCTCTTCCACCTTTTTCGCATCCGTGTGATCGACGACGGCCGCGATTCCGGTGCCGCCGCACGCGGTCACCATTTCGGCGGTCTCCTCAATCGTCTCCGGCCGCCGCGCATGGTCGAACGGTGACACCTTCTTCGTCCCGTTCCTAGGAACACGGTTCGCCCGCGTGCTTCGCCCGGAGCAATAGACTGTGGCACCCGCTTCGCCGAGCGCCAGCGCCGCTCCGCGGCCCACCCCGCGCGTCGCCCCCGCGACCAGCGCGACCCTGCCCTTAAGATCCGGCGCCTCATACGTAGAAAGTGTGTCCATGAGAACCTCCGAGAAAAAGAGTTGCGCCGCCAAAGTGGCGCAGACACTCTTGTTTACCCTGAGATCGGGTCGAAGGGTCTGTGCCCCCGTTGTTGCCCGCACCGCGTATGTAACCGCAGGGCACCCTTGTCGCCAGCCTCTCGCTGAGCCGCCCTGCCGGACGCGTCAATAATAAACAGCCATTCAGTAATGTCAAGCGGAAACTAAACGGCCATTCAGTTATAATCGCCGCCAGCCACCATGAGCCCCCGCCCCCGCCGAACCTCCGACGAACAAATCCTCGCCGCCACCGCCCGCGTCATGCAGCGCCGCAGCCCCACCCAGCTCACCCTCGCCGACGTCGCCAAGGAAGCCGGCGTCGTCCCCGCCACGCTCATCCAGCGCTTCGGCACCAAGCGCGGCCTGCTCCTGGCCATGTACCGCACCGCTCCTTCCGCCGTCCCGCAGCAATTCGCCGCCGCCCGCTCCAAGCACCCCTCCCCGCTCCAAGCCCTCATCGAACTCTATGTGGACTGCACCTCCTTCGCCCCCACACCCGAAGCCATGGCCAACGGCCTGGCCTATCTTCAGATCGACTTGACCGACCCCGACTTCCACGCCATCACCCTCGCCCAGTTCCGCGCCATCCGCCAGGAAACTCGCAAGCTGCTCGACGAAGCCGTCGCCGCCCGCGAGCTCCGCGCTGGCGACACCGCGGAACTCGCCCGTCTGATCCAGCACCTCAACGGCGGCGCCATGCTCTCCTGGGCCGTCTACCGCGAAGGCCCGGTCGCCTCCTGGGTCCGCCGCGACCTGGAAGCCCTCCTCGCGCCGTACACAACGAACTCGCGATCGCGAACCGGGAGACGACGAGAAACCTAGGCGGTGTCCGGCCTCAAGTACGGCCCGGGGCACGCCGCCGCCGTGCCTCTAACTCCTTGCTTCCTCTGTGATCTCTGTGCCTCTGTGGCCAATCCCTCTTCCCTCCCCAGCGTAGGCGGCAGCAACACCCCAAAAGAAAGCCCTAGACACGAAGGTACTTCTGTGGTACTGTGGTCATGCGTTTGTTGCTCTTGTATCGCCTTTGGAAGTGTAAAGCGGTCGCAAGGTCAAACTTGCGGCCTTTTTTGTTGCCCGCTCAACGGGCACGCAGAAAAACCACCGGGGGCGGCCCGTAACTCTGTTGAGGGGTTCGGAGTCGAGGCACCAGATAGCTTAATTTAATGAGTTTGGCCCCAACCCGGCCGGGCTCAAAGTGTGATCGCGAAGCGGTCAACAGAAAAGAGTAAAGCAGTGAGTAAAGAACAAGGAACAGTGAAGTGGTTCAACGCGAGCAAGGGCTTTGGATTCATCCAGCGCCAGAGCGGTGAGGACGTTTTCGTCCATTTCTCCGCGATCGTGGCTGATGGCTACAAGTCGTTGAACGATGGCCAAGCGGTTGAATTCGAAGTGACCAAGGGCCCCAAGGGCCTGCAGGCCTCGAACGTCCAACCCCTCTAAAGCCACTTCACAAAAAACGATTTCGGGCGGTGCGCTTCGGCGCCCCGCCCGTTTTTGTTTCTGCGCAAGACTTTGTACGCAACGCCATGTAGCCGCCGGGCTTTAGTTTATCCTGAGGTACGAAGGGCCCGGCCCGCCCCGCCGCTGCTAAGCCAAAGCCTGCTTCAAATCGGCGATCAAATCCTCCGCATCCTCGATCCCAATCGACACCCGCACCGTCCCCGGCGTCACGTACGCCTTCGCCAGCTCTTCCACTGTCATGTTGTAGTGCGAAGTGTACGCCGGCAAAACCACCAGCGACTCCACGCCACCCAAGCTCGCCGCCAGCAAAAACAATTGCACGCGATCGCAGAAGCGCCGCGCCGCCGCCAGTCCGCCCTTCATATCAAACGCCAGCATGGACCCGAATCCCCGCATCTGCCGCTTCGCCAGCCGGTGATCCGGATGCGAAGCCAGCCCCGGATAGTGCACCCGCGCCACTTTCGGGTGCTTCTCCAAATACTTCGCCACCGCCATCGCGTTCTCGCCCTGCCGCTTCACACGCAATGCCAGTGTCTTGATTCCGCGATTCAGCAGAAACGCCGCTTCCGGATCCATCGACCCGCCCAGATAAATCACCATCTGCTGGATGCGCTCCATCCACTTTTTGCTGCCGGCGGCCACACCGGCGATCACGTCGGAGTGCCCGGCCAGCGCCTTGGTCGCGCTGTGCACCACCATGTCGTAGCCCAGCGCGATCGGGTTCTGCAGCACCGGCGTTGCGAATGTGTTGTCGATGATGGAAATCAACTTGTGTTTTTTCGCAAACGCGATCGCTTTGTGCGTATCCACCAGCCGCACGGTCGGATTGGTGGGCGTCTCCACGTACAAAACCTTCGTCCTCGGCGTCACCAGATTCTCAATCCCTGCCAGATCGGTTCCCGCCTGATGCACCGTGATCCCCATCCCGGGAAACACGTCGCGCATCAGCCGGTACGTTCCTCCGTACACCTGCGCGGTAGAGATCAGCTCATCGCCCTGCCGCAACGCGCTGAGCAGCGCGTTGGAAATCGCCGCCATGCCCGAGGCGGTCACCACCGCTGCTTCCGCTCCCTCCAGCGCCGCAATCTTTCGTTCCACGATCGCCAGCGACGGATTCCCGTACCTCGTATAGATGTACGCCTTGCTCTTCCCCACCGCCCAACGCTTCATCTCCGCCGTCGACGAAAACGTGAACGTGGAAGTCCGGCAAATGGGCGCACCCACGGGCGCGCCGACCCCGTGCCGCACACCCTCTCCGGCGTGAATCGCCTGCGTCTGCGTCCCGTGTGAGAAATGCTTCTGTAAGGGTTTGTTCTTCATCATAGCCGCCATTTTGGCGGCCCTTTTCCACGCGGCAAGCACCAATTTGGCGTTGCCGTGGCGCACCGGCCTAACGACTTGACATGTCGCGGTGAAGTCGTACATTTCTCCAGGGGGTGTGCATGAATTCCGGCAGTTTCTATTTCATCGCCAGTGTTTTGGCGGGGACTTGGGAAATCAGTTCCGCCCCCATCATTCGAGGCCTCTGGATTCTCTTCGCCTTGTACTGGCTGGTCTCCGCGCTCAAGCGCAAGAGAACGAAACAGCGCGAGTCCTGGCTCCAGCGCTTGCTCTACGTGCTTCCGCTGTTTGTCGCTTTCTCTTTGTTTCGTCCAGAGGCGCAGTACGGCTGGTTGAGCACGCGCTTTGTTCCCGACACTCGTGGCGTGCAACAGATCGCCATTCTGCTTACCGCCGCAGGTATCGGCATGGCCATTTGGGCCCGCTGGCACCTGGGCGCCAACTGGAGCGGCGTGGTCACCCTGAAAGAGGGCCACGAGCTGATTCGCACCGGCCCGTACCGCGCCATTCGTCATCCGATTTACACTGGAATCTTGCTTGCGATTCTCGGCACCGCCGTCGCCGTCGGCGAAATCCGCGGATTGCTGGCCGTGGCCATCACCTGGCTTTCGTTCTACATCAAGGCCCGCCGCGAAGAATCCTTCCTAGCCCAGGAATTCGGCCCCCGCTTCGCCGAACACCAGCAGCACACCGGCATGTTCCTCCCCCGCTTCTCGTGATTCAGTGACGTTTGTCAGACTCAGTGCGGTTTGTACTTCATTGGGCGAGAACTGCGCCTTTGGTATCGATCTGAAGCCACTCTCCGCCCTCAAAGGAATGATATTCGCAATCCGGCGCAACACATTTGCTCTGGCAGCCTTTGCAAACTTTGGCTCGGCCCTTTTCAAAGTTCATAGCGCCGTCATAGATCGGTGGAACTACGATCTGTCCTTGGCGATTCGCGAATCCGTACTTCTCGTCCTTTACGATTCGTACGAGCCCATCGTGAAATGAATCCGGTCCGTTCTCCATTGATGGGACGCCGCTTATTACAACCTTTCCGTTTCGGTTGACATACATCCATCCTGCCTTTCGAGACAAAACAGAAGCCAAGCCGTGCGAATCGAAATGCAGTTGCTTCAAGATCGGAGATGCGACGAAAAGGTTGCCCTTTGCGTCCTGGCGTAAACAGTTCGGAACCTCGCCACTCTCGAAGTCGAATAAGCAGGAGGTTGCTGTTGCGCTGCCTTGATTCGACTCAGATTGCGCGGCGGCAGTTTGCCCCACGCGTCCTGTTAAGAGGAGTAGCAGGACAAGAATCGTAGTCATAGCAATTCGCGGCTCCGCATTCTGCGCGTCTTGCTTACTGCGCCTTGGCCAGAGGCAGCGAAGCTTGGCCGAATACGTAGCGCCATCCGGCGGGAGTGCGCACGTAAGTGTCGCTGAACCAGAGCGTGACGTCGAAGGGTTTACCGTTGTCCGTACCCTTTCCCCACAACTTCGCGGTAACCACCGCGGTATCGCCCCAAACGCGCGCCGTCTGTAGCGTGTCTTCCTGGTGCTCGTATGCATACTCGCCGCTGCCCGACTCCTTCAAAAGGTCGGCTTTCGTGAACGTCTTTCCCGAGCCGATCACCAGAATGAAATCGTCGGCAAGAATGCGGCTCATTGTGGCGACGTCGTTGACTTTGACCGCGGCTTGATACTCGGTATCGAGCGCCGCCACGGTTTTTTGGTCGTCTTCACGCGAATTGCCGTTTGCGTTTCCACGAACGGCATGGACCGCGAGCAGTACGGCTAGCAGCATGGCTCCGCCCGCCAAAAGCAGAATCCTCATTTTGTCTCCTTGGCCATACCCACGCGCGCCGCGCGTGACACCGGCGGTCGGCTACGCTTCTTCTTCCACCAGGGCTTCCCCGTGCGCCGCCTTATGCGCCGCGATCACCTTATCCGCCAGCTCATTCGGCACGTAATCGTAATGCGAAAACTCCATCGAATAGCTCGCCCGACCCTGCGTCTTGGAAATCAGGTCGTTCGCGTACGTCAGCATCTCCGCCAGCGGCACCTGCGCCTTGATGATCACGTTATGACCGCGCGCTTCGCTCCCGGCGATCCGTCCCCGCCGCCCGCTCAGGTCGCCCATCAAGTCGCCCGAATACTGATCCGGAGCATACACCTCCACGTGCATCACCGGCTCCAGCAACGCCGGCCTCGCCTGCTTCATCGCTTCTTTGAACGCCAGCGAACCCGCAATCTTGAACGCGATGTCGGACGAATCCACATCGTGATATTTCCCGTCGTACAGAATGGCGCGGAAATCCACCACCGGAAAGCCCGCCAGGTACCCGCGCGCCGCCGCTTCGCGAATCCCGCGTTCCACCGAAGGAATCCAGTTCCGCGGGATCGCGCCGCCGAACACGTCATCCACAAACTCAATCCCCTTGCCGCGCTCCACCGGCTCCATCTTGATGCGGCACACCCCGAACTGCCCGTGCCCGCCCGATTGTTTCTTGTGCTTCCCTTCCGCGTCCGCCTTGCCGCGAATCGTTTCGCGATACGGCACCTTCGGCGGTTTCAGCGTCAAATCCACGTGATAGCGCTTGTGCAGTTTTGCCACCACGACTTCGATGTGCTGCTGTCCCGATCCGGCCAGCAAAAACTCCTTCGTCTGCGGATCGCGCGAAAACCGCAGCGCCGCATCCTCCTCCAGAATTTTGTGGATCGAGACGCCGATCTTGTCCTCATCCGCGCGCGTCTTGGGTTCCACCGCGAAGGTGATCGAAGGCTCCGGCAATTGCGCGGGGCTGTAGAAGATGGGTGAAGCCTTGTCACCCAGCGTTTCGCCGGTGGTCGTCTCCTTCAGCTTGGCGATGGCGCCGATGTCTCCGGCGTGGAGCTCCGCCACTTCGCTGAGCTGCTTTCCCTGCACCACCTGCGTATGCTGGAAACGCTCGGGCATGCTTCGGTTGTAGTTCCACAGCGTCGCATCATTCTTCAACACGCCGCTCTTCACCTTGAAATAGTTGATCCGCCCCGTGAACGGATCGGACAGCGTCTTGAACACAAATAGCGATAGGGGCTGACTATCGTCGTACTTCCGTTCGATCCGCTCGCCTTTGCCGTTCGGTTCCTTGAAACCCACCTGCGAGTGCTCGTCCGGATGCGGCAGCACATCCGCAATAAACGTCAGCAGGCTCGCCGTCCCGACGTTGTGCAGCGCCGACACCATCAGCACCGGAAAAATCTTCTCCGCCACGATCGCCTTGCGCACGCCCGGAATCAGGTCCTCGATTGGAATCGTGCCTTCCCGGAAAAACTCCTCCATCAAATCGTCGTCGCCTTCCGCGATCATTTCCACCAGCTTCTCGTGCGCTTCCTTTGCCTCATCCGCCAGCGCCGCGGGTATCTCTTCGATCGAAGGCTTTCCATCTCCGTCAGGCTTATACATGTGCGCCTTCATCCCCACCAGATCGATCACCCCGCGAAATCCGCGCTCGGTTCCGATCGGAAGCTGCAGCGCCACCACGTTGCGCCCAAAAACCTCCTGCAACGATTCCATCGACCGCTCGAAACTCGATAACTCCCGGTCCATCCACGTCAGCACAAACGCCCGCGGAATGTCGTATTCCGTGCAATAGTCCCAAACTTTTTCCGTCGTCACCTGCGCGCCCACGTGCGCATCCACGGCGATCAGCGCGGAGTCTGCGGCGATCAGCGATGCCTTCGCTTCCGTGATGAACGTTGAATATCCCGGCAGGTCGATGAAATTGATCTTTACGTTTCCGCCGCCGCACAGCGTGCACGGCCACTCCGCGTACGCCAGCCCCGTTTGAATCGAAATCTTTCGCGCAACCTCTTCCTCATCCCAGTCCGTCGTCGTGCTTCCCTCCATCACTTTTCCCCATCGTGGCGTCATCCCCGCTGCGTACAACAACGACGACACCAGTTGCGTCTTGCCGGTGCCGCCGTGGCCTACAATCCCCACGTTTCGAATGTCCTTGGTGAGATAGCTCTTCATACAGACCTCCCTGTTCCGGCTGATCCCGACGTCAAGGTCGAGATCGAACTGGCGAGGTCCGCCCTGTAGGTGGTAGGCGCGGGCCTGCGCCTGATGTTATTTCGGTGTGGCCTTAGCAGACCGCGTTGCAGCTACGCGCCGGCCGCTTTCGCGGTCGTCGCAACTCGACTGCTTCGCTGTCGCTAAGTGAGGAGAACGTGGCCTCTACCTGGGTCCCCGCAAGGCGCGAGGCCGAAGGCGTGACGAAACTTTTCCCTGGTCCGTTCCCCAGCCAGCGGATGCTAGCACACCGCCCCCACCCCCGCAATCAAGCCCATACGGTATCCCGCGAGGAGGTGGGCTTGTCGATTTCGCGATTCCTATTTCAATGCAGGGCTCAATGAGACTTGGCTACCCTTCAATACATTCATCCTACGAATCCAGTCGGCGTTGCCGGGTACTTTCACGACGATCAGGTGATTGCCGGCCGACAGGTTCAGCCTTGCCGGCATGCCTCCAACAAACTTCCGATCCACCCAAACTTCCGCATCTTCGGGCCCGGATAGATCCACGGTGCCATAGCCATTATCTGTTGCAGGCGCGGACACCGGCTCACCGATAGAGACAGGGGCCGATAAAGTCTCCGTAGTCGCCGTGTTGTTGGGATAAAACCGCTGCAGTACGGCCAGTAAATCGCTCGCACTTAGGGCAAAGGCGATTCCGTTGACATTTTTCTTCACCACTTTCTGCGTGGTAATCCCCACTACTTCGCCGCGCCCGTTCACCAACGGCCCGCCGCTGTTCCCCGGATTGACCGGAGCGTCCGTTTGAATCCAGGTCCCTGGCCCGGCGCTCGGAAATTTTCCTACGGCGCTCACGATACCCTTCGTCGCGCTGAACAACATGGCGTCACCGGGGTTTCCAATTGCCACCACATTCTCGCCCTGGCGCACCGTCGCAGCGTCGGCAAGCGTCAAATGCGGAAATCCCCTGCCCGCCACTTTTACCAGCGCGATGTCCAGGTCCGCGTCGATGTACACAACCTCAGCTTCGAGCTGCAATCCTCCCGGCAACAGGGCCAGCAGCGACTCTTCTCCGCGCGCCACATGCGCGTTGGTCGCAATCACTCCGGTGTCGCTCACAAAAAATCCCGTGCCCGCCTTCTGCAGCCCCTTCAAGTACACGACGGCCGGCTTGGTTTGCGCCACCACCTTCTCGACGTCCAGTTCAGGTTCAATGCTTGCCGGGCCCTCATTTGCGCGATGCGCAACAACGCTGCCGGTAAAGACTTCCGAAATCGGATCGAGAGCGACGTGAAAGTGCGTGCTCTTCAGCAGCCAGTATTCGCCATGATTCCGTCCGTTCAGGCCCACCCAATTCATGGGGCCCTCGCTCAATTGCAATTCCTTCGTGGCGTAGCCCGCTAGGCTGATGCGCGCCACCATCGCGTGCTCCAGCCGCGAACCGAGAGCCGTCTTCGTCCGATGAAAGTAGCCGCCGGGAAAATCTTTTTCGAACGGAGTTGTTCCCACCGCTACACCGTCAATTTCGACCGTGGCTCCAGCCGGCGCGCTGGTAATCTCCAGCTTGTCGGCTTTCGCATTGGCGGCGATTCCGAATTGCAAAAGCAAAGCGCAAACACACAGCTTTGAGAGGGATGACATAGGCAGCCTCGCGAAACCGCAAAAAGATGCCTTAGATTACCATATACGTATCTTACGCTGTAAGATACTCAGGTAGAGCGGCGCTCCGTGCCGCGATCAGGACGGTGTTCGTTTCCCGGCCGGCGAGTAGCCGGGGCAGGAGAGCACCGGCAGGCGCGGATACTTGGGGAAGCGCGGATCGGTGGACGATAGTTGACACAGAAAGAACGTCGAACCGCGCGCGGAGTCGATGCGCCGGGCGTGCGCGCACTTCGTGCACAAACCCACGGGCGTCTGGGAAGGGTTTCGTTCGCGATCAGCGGGCATCGCGAAACGATCGCGTGAACTTGCTGTTGCGTTCATCGCGCTCCACGATCTAGCTCGCACCGGGCGGCGTGGACCCCGGCGCGGCGTTTTCCGCGGGCGCGGCGGGCTTCGTAAACTCCGAATCGGGCAGCGGCAGATTGAGCTCGATCTTGTCGATCTCGATTTTCTGCGTCAGGTCCGTGGCGGAGCTGCCGGAGTTGATCTCAAACGCGAACTTCAAGCCTTCGACGTCACGATAGTCGCGAAAATACGACTCCACCGGAAAGTCCTTGCCCTCCGCGTGGCGCCGGCCTTCCCACTTGAGCAGGAGGAACGACCCGGCGTCGAACGAATAGTAGCGGACGTCGCCGTTTTTCGTGGTGAGCTTGAGCCGCCAGACATCTTTGTCTTCCACTTTGTCTTTCCCGGCTAATTCCACGGAATTGCCCTTTTTCTTGTAATCGACCAGCGGCCCGTCGAAGTCGGCTTCTTCCGAGATGTTGCGCAGGTCCTCGTCGGTCATCGCGTCGAGATTGATTTTTCCCGCGAAAGGATTGTTGGCCCAGCCCAACTTGCCGTCGTACACGCGGATCATGGTCAAGTTCTGCACGGTCATCTGCATGTGCATCTTGAGCGGGCGCTTGAGCTCGACGACGAACGGACCCGAGGCATCGGCGCCAAAGGAAATGATCCCGGTGACGCGCTGGGACTTGACAGCGCGAATCTTCGCCAGGCCGCCACGCGCGTTGAGCACCTTGGCGACGATCTCGTCGGCGGTCTGTGCCGCTGCGGCGACCGGCAGCAGACAGAGAAGCAGGGCGAAGCCGAGTGCTTTTGTTTTCATCTCCTTCATCGTAGAGGCAGAGGCCGCACAGGTCAATTGAGCGGGGTTTCGTTGGTGATTGCACCCGGGTGGAAGCCCCGGACTTCGAGTCCGGGGAAGCGGGCCTTCTAGGCCCGCGAGAAAAAACCTCAGGAAGACTAGGGCTTTAGCCCGGGGCTTACGGCAGGACCGGCTTGGCTTTGGCGGCGGGGAGGCGGACGCCAAGAATTTGCGCGAGCGTGGGCGCGATCGAGAGCATGTCGATCTGGCCGAGAGAGCGGGCGGGCGGAATCCCCGCACCGAGGAGGAAGAAAGACGAATTCATGTCCGGGACGTCGGGCCAGTAGCCGTGCATGCCTTTGTAGGTGCTGGAGGTGACGAGGTCGCCGGAGACGCCTTCCCCGGTGACGAAGCCGGGATGGAGCGCTACGAGAAATGCAGCGTCGGGAAAGCCGCCGCGGGCATGCAGCTCGTCTTCGCCAACGATGCGATCGATGCCGTTGGCGGGATCAGCGGCCAGCTTGGCGAGGAGCGCAGCAACCTGCGTCTTGGCGGCGGAGTCGTTTTTGTCGTGGAGCATGACGGCTTCGGAGCCGCCCGCGCCCCAAATCGTGGCCTTCCAGGATTTGACCTGGTTCTTGTCGTCGAACTCGATCAGGCCGGCGCCGCGAAACGCGACCGCGAGGTTGAACGCTTTGGCCGTGGCGACGAAGCCATGGTCGGAAACCACGCAAACGACGGCGCGACCCCCGTAGGTGCGCTGGATGGCGTCG
>CAVTLQ010000016.1:0-237322 GCA_963735525.1 uncultured Acidobacteriota bacterium
ATGTTGTTGCTCTTCTTCAACAACAGTATTGCTCATCGCCTTCTTTTTTCTTCTAGGCATCGTCATTGGCAGCTTCCTGAACGTCTGCATCACGCGGATTCCGGAGGGAGTGTCTATCGTTACGCCCGGTTCGCGCTGCCCCCGCTGCGAGACGCCCGATCAAGCCGTACGACAATGTGCCGCTGTTTGCGTGGGTGTGGCTGCGCGGGAAAATGCCGCGCCTGCGGGTATGCGATTTCGCCGATGTATCCGCTGGTGGAGCTGCTGACGGGACTCTTGTTCGTGGCGTGCTATCTGGATTTCGGTCTGACGCAGGTGACCGTGAAGTGGCTGTTTTTCACCTGCCTGATGGTGATTTTGACGGTCACCGACGTTCGCGTTCGGCTGCTTCCCGACGTGGTCAATTGGCCGGGCCTTGCCGTTGGTTTGTTTTTCTCGGCGTCTACTGCCTCCAGAATGACGGGACCGCCTATTTGGTCGTCGCGACTCTGTTTCATCGTGCGCCTCCGCCGTATGCGCTGGGCTCATCGACGCGGTGCTCGGCGCGGCGTTCGGGAGCTTGCTTCTTTGGGGAGCGGCGGCGTTGTACAAGGCGGTGCGCGGCCGCGAGGGCATGGGGTTGGGCGATGTAAAGATGATGGCGATGGCCGGGGCCTTTCTCGGCGTTCGCGCAACGTTTGTCACGATTCTCTTGGGGACGTTTCTGGGCAGCATTGTGGGCATCGGAATAATTTTGACCCTCTACGCGTCGGGCTGGCAGCGGGATCTGGCGGAACGCGCGAGCCGGCGAAAGCTGGGCACCGTGACGGGGCTGCGATGGATGATCGCCAGCCAATATCAACTGCCGCTGGGAACGTTTCTGGGGATCGCGGCGCTGTTCGTGGTGTATCTCGGTCCGCAGGCTCTGCGATGGGCGCTGTCGGGGGTGGTCATTTGATGCAACGCGGAGTCCAAAAATGACGCTGGCGGCCTGGCAGAGCGGGAGGGCTGACCAACGTGTGGCCGGTTGCGGTTGGAGTCGGCTTGGGACTGCTGGCCATCGTGTGGCTGGTGCTGTATGCCGTGCGGCGATTTTTCCAGGACACTCGCGACGCCCACAAAGAGAAGATTCTCGCTGCGGCTCCAGGCGTGGCTAATCCGGCGGCGTTCATGACGGCATCGATGCAAGGCGTGATCCAGAAATTGCGAGAGCAGGAAAAGGAGTTAGAGCGGCTGCATCGCATCGAGAGAGAGCGCGCGGAACATACGGAACGCCTCAGCGAGGAAGTAACCCGCAATATGCCCGCCGGCCTGCTGGTCGTGAATGCCACGGGAATTATTTCGAGCGCCAATCCTGCGGCGGAGCAGGCGCTGGGAATACGGGGGCTGGGTTACCGGCGGTACAGCGAGGCGTTGGGCGAATCTTCGGAGCTTGACCAAATTGGTGGCGGAATGCCTGGCTGACGGAAGAATCTTTCGCCGCGAGCAGGTGGATCACACCGCTCCGGCAGGCGATACGCGGCGGCTGGGCGTGACGATTTCGCCCATCCGGCGCGGCGACGAAAAAGCCAGCGGCGCCATCTGTTTGCTGAGCGACCTGACCGAGCTGGCGACGCTGCAAGCAGCAAGTCGAGCTGAAGAAACATCTTGCCGCGCTGGGCGAGCTCTCGGCGGGAATCGCGCACGAGTTCAAGAACGCGCTGGCGACCATTTCCGGGTACGCGCAGATGATTCGGGCGGAGGCGGCAGACGGCGAAGTGTCTGACTACGCGGAACGCATCCTGGAACAGACGCGCAACATTACGCACGTGGTGACCGAATTCCTGAAATACGCGCGGCCGCTGGAGATCTCCGATGAAGTGGTGGCGGTGCAGAGCGTGGTCGAGCGGGTGGCTTCCGAGATCGGCGAGGGAATGCCGAACGTGAAGGTCCGTTGCGAAGGAAAATTTGGGAGCGTGGCAGGAGATGAGGGATTGCTGCGGCAAGCGCTACTCAACCTGGCGCGAAACGCAGCGGAAGCCTGCGGTCCGGCAAACGGAGGCCGCGTGACGCTGCGGGGCGAGATGGTGCGCAATGGAGATGCCGGGTTCCAGCGGATCACGGTCTGCGACAATGGACCGGGGATAGCGGAAGCAGCGCTGTCCAATCTGTTTCGGCCGTTTTTCACCACGAAACCTCAGGGCACGGGCTTGGGCTTGGCGGTGGTGCAGAAGATCATCGTGCAGCACGGAGGGCAAGTGGAAGCACGCAATCAGGCGGAGGGAGGTGCTGCATTTATTGTTACGCTACCGGAGTGGCGCGCCAGCCGGGAAGGCGTAGAATTAAAGCAGGATATCGTGGAGATCTAGGGAGTTACCGGCGCGGTCCAGCTTGCGCCGGGGGAGGTACGTTCGCATGAGGTCAATGACTTGGCGGAAGGCTGGCGTATACATTCTGGTGGCGTTGCCGGTGCTGGGCCTGGGCGCAATCGCGGTGATTGCGCAGCAGCAGGATGCGCCTCAGCAATCGACGGGGGACGCGTTGGCCGACGCAGCGCGCAAAGCGCGCGAACAGAAGAAAGAAGCACCGAAACCGAAGAAAGTGTTCACGAACGACGATTTTGGCGGCGGAGCTGCGGCTCCCCCGGCAGCGCCGGCCGCAGCGGCGAACTCGGATGCCAAGGAAAATGCCGAGGGTCAGGCTAACACGGATAAGGCGCCAGCCGACAAGGCCTCCGGAGCGGGCAAAACCGACGAAGAAAAATGGCGGAAGCGCTTTCGGGACGCGCGGGCGAACTTAGCGGACGCGGAAAAAGAACTCGACATACTGCAGCGCGAGGCACAGAAGGCGCAAGTGCAGTACTATCCGGATCCACAGAAAGCGATGACCGAGCAGCTCACCCGCAAAGATATCAACGATTACGATGGCAAGATCGCGGCGAAAAAGCAGGACGTCGAGCAATTAAAGCAGAAGATCAGCGACTTGGAAGACGATCTGCGGAAGTCAGGCGGCGAAATCGGCTGGTCGCGGGAATAGTGGCATTGTCATTCTGGGACGATCCGACTCGCCCAGAGCGCTTTGCGCGAAGGGTGAAGAGTAAGGATGCCCGAAGAATCTCAACCTCAACTATTGCAATCACATTCGAGAGCCTGACTGCCTAAAGGCGGCAGCGAGCCGCCGCACTCCACCGTGGCTGCTTCCCTTCACCGCACACGCATCGTTGGTTCCCGCGAAGCATCGCTAGATTCGTGATAAAAACAGAGCACATGGAACCCCTTCTTCTTGTGGAAGATAAGAACGAATTGCGCGCGATGCTGCGCAAGGCGCTGGAGCGCGCCGGCTATGCCGTCGAGGAGGCACCGGACGGGACGTCGGCGATTCAGAAGATTCGCGCGCGGCGGTACCTGCTGGTGATTACCGACCTGAAGCTGCCGGGTGCGTCCGGACTCGATGTATTGCGTGCCACGAAGAATGCCGATGCCACGATCCCGGTGCTCTTGCTGACGGCGTTTGGATCGGTGGAAGAAGCGGTCACGGCGATGAAGGAAGGGGCCTTTGATTTTCTGCAGAAGCCGGTGGATTTGGATCATTTGAAGCTGCTGGTGCAGCGGGCGGCGCGCCAGCAGGAGCTCTTGCGGGAAAACTTGCTTGCTCCGGGAAGAGTACTCGGCGCGGTATGGGTTTCCGCGAATCGTCGGCGAGCACGCTTCGATTCGGGAAGTCAGCCAGCAAATTCAACGGGTGGCGGGGACGGATTCGACGGTTTTGCTGCTCGGCGAGAGCGGGACTGGCAAGGAACTGTTCGCGCGAGCGGTTCATCATCTGTCGCCGCGGCGCGAGATGCCGTTTGTGGCGCTGAATTGCGCGGCGATACCGGAAGGCTTGGTCGAAAACGAGCTCTTTGGCCACGAAAAGGGCGCGTTCACTGGCGCGGGGGCGCGCAAGATCGGAAAGATGGACCTGGCGCATCGCGGGACTCTGTTTCTGGACGAAATTGGCGAGTTGCCGCTGGCGATTCAGGCGAAGTTGTTGCGCGTGCTGGAAGAGAGGCGGTTCGAGCGCGTCGGCGGAACCCAATCGATCGAGGTGGACGTGCGGATCGTGGTGGCCACCAATCGCGACCTGCGGAAGCTGATCGAAGAGAAGCTTTTTCGCGAGGACCTCTACTTCCGGATCTCCGCGGTGCCGTTGACGATTCCGCCGCTGCGCGAGCGAGGAAACGACGTATTGCTGCTGGCACAGAGTTTTCTGGAAAGGTTCAGCCGGGAGTTTGCGAAGCCGGGGCTTGAACTCTCCACAGAGGCAAGCGAGAGACTTGCGGGTTACCGCTGGCCGGGGAATGTTCGCGAATTGCAAAATACGCTGGAGCGCGCGGTGATTCTTGCCGACGGCCTCAGCATCCATGCGGATGGGCTGCAACTGCCGCCGACGCGGCCGGACACGGAGAGTTTGCCGGGCGGGATGCTGCCAGAAAGCTTCAGCTGGGAAGGCTCGCTGGAGGAGATCACCGGGCGGGCGGTGACGCACGTCGAGCGAGTGGTGCTGGAAAGCGCGCTCCGGGAGTGCAAGTGGAACAAGACGCGTGCTGCCGAGAAGCTTGGCGTTTCGCCGAAGACGTTGCTGGCGAAATTGCGCTCGGTCGGATTGGAGGAGTAACGCCGGAATACAACTGCTGAAATTTGCGTTTTGATTTTGCGCCTATCTTTGCGGCATGGGCACCATTTGCGTCTAATCCCCGCCCTCTTATGAGGGCGGCTACACAGACTTCTTCCCGGTGTGCAGCGCGACCGTGCCGAAGGTCCAGACCTCGTGCCCGACCGCCGTGTACCCCATGCTCGCCATCAAGGCGGCAAGCTCCGCTGGGCGGAAGAATCGCGCGACCGACGCCGGCAGATACGTGTACGCCGAGCGGTCCCCGGAAAGCAGCCCGCCGACACGCGGAAGAACATTTCGGAAATACCAGCGATACGCATTGCCCAGCATGCCCTCGGGCGGCTCGCTAAATTCGAGAATCGCCAGGACGCCGCCGGGTTTCAATACCCGCTGAATTTCCCGCAGCCCAGCCTCGTAATTAACAAGATTGCGAAAGCCGAACGCGCTCGTGACCCCATCGAAGCTCGCGTCTGCAAACGGCAATCGCAATGCGTCGGCCTCCACAAACCTGATGGGCCGCAGTTGCACCAGCGTCTTGCTGTGCAGCGAAACGCACTTTTTTCGGGCGCGCACCAGCATCGGGTGAGCAAAATCCGCGCCAACCACGCGAGCGTCAGAGCGGATGGCGACCGCCATGGCCAGATCGCCGGTGCCGCAACAGAGGTCGAGAATGCGCCCCCGCGAAGGGCCTAGAACCGAACCCAGACGCGCCGCTGCGCGGACGCGCCACAAACGATCGAGCTGCAGGGACAGCAGATGATTCAGCAAATCGTAGCGCGGCGCAATTTGCGTGAACATTTTGCGGACCCGACGCCCGGCGTCCGCTTCAGTCTGCGCACCTTCGGGCCGGGTGCCCTTCGCTGGCGCGGGGACCTCAGGCATGGATCTTCGATTCTTTCAGGCCGGCTCCGCTGAAGAACTGGGGAGCAAAGCGCAGAACCCGATGCACGACGTCGAGGGGAACATCGTCGTACGATCCCGCTTTGCCAATGCGAGGCGCCAGGACGAAGCGGATTTCCCCATGGCGCGCCTTCTTGTCGGAGCGCATGGCGGCAATTAGAGATTTCGCCGGGACCCGCGGCCAAGCGGGTAGCGGGCCAATGCGGCGAACGAGGGTAACGATCCGGGAGACATCATCCGCGCGAGTCACGCCGATTTCGTGGCCGAGCAGCGCGGCGGCCATCATGCCCCAGGCGACCGCTTCGCCGTGCTGGATAGCGGCGATAGTTGGTAAGGGTTTCCAGGGCGTGGGCAAAGGTGTGGCCGAAGTTCAAGATTTCACGCAGACCAGATTCGCGCTCGTCCCGGGTAACGACGCGGGCTTTGATCGCGACGTTGCGGGGAATGAGGAATTCCAACGCGGCGCGATCGCGGCGAAGCACCTTGGCCATGTGTTTTTCGAGATACGAGAACATCTCCGCGTCAGCGATGATGCTGTGCTTGATGACTTCGGCGAGGCCGCCGCGAAACTCACGATCGGGCAGCGAGCGCAAGACGTTGGGATCGGTGAGAACCAGCTTGGGCGGATAAAACGCTCCGACTAGATTCTTTCCTTCGGGCAGATTTACGCCGGTTTTGCCGCCGATCGAGCTGTCGACCTGGGCCACCAGCGTAGTCGGCACCTGCACTAGCGCAACTCCGCGCAGATAGGAGGACGCTGCGAAGCCAGCGATATCTCCAACGACACCGCCGCCCACAGCCACGAGCAAGGAGTTCCGGTCTGCACCGGAATTGACGAGCGCGCGAGAAACGATCTCCACGGTGCGCAAATTCTTCCGCACTTCGGCATCGTTCATCAGGTGCACGGCTGTGGATTTGTGCGCAGCGAAACCGCGCTGCACGCTCTTTCCGACGGCGCGCCAGACTTTCGGGGAAGAGACGACGTGCACGCTGGAAAATCTCCCCAATTTGGCGATAGCCTTCGCAGCGTGGTGGAGAATGCCTGCTCCGCAGAGTACGGAGTAGGCGCCGGCGGATGATTTCACAGGAATGCGTTTTGCTTTCATGGAGCGGATATTGAAAATGTAGCACAGTGTGGATGGTTATCGAGGCTGGGCCGGGTGCAGACGGCGCTACTGGGACACCTTCAACTGTAGTGCTCGCCGGAAAAACTTCGGGCGTTGGGTCAACAAGGGGCAAGCCCCTTCGCATCGCTTCGCGCTGCTCAGGACAAGCCGCCGCACTCCATATTCTTCGTGCTACCATACCGGGCATCCAGTCGATCGCCTCGCCATGACGCATTCCAACAAGTCTTATCGCGCCGATTATGTTGTCATCGGGTCTGGAGTCGCTGGGCTGCGCGCGGCGATTGAGTTGAGCGCCGCGGGCAGCGTGCTAGTACTCGCGAAATCGGACTTGAGCGATTCGGCCACGTCTTGGGCACAGGGCGGCGTCGCCGTCGCGCTGAGCGACGAAGACGAGATCAGCCTGCACGAACAAGACACGATTAAAGCGGGCGACGGGCTGTGTCGAGCCGAAGCGGTGACGTTGCTCGTCGAAGAAGGTCCGAAATACATCACGCAACTCATCGAGTGGGGCACGGAGTTTGACCGCGCGGGCACAAAACTGGCCTTCACCCGTGAAGCCGCGCATAGTCGCTCGCGCATCCTGCATGCCCACGGCGATTCCACCGGGCGCGAAATCAGCCGGGCACTGCTGGCCCGTGCGCACTCAATCCCGCACTTGCATCTTCGCGCGCACGCATTCACCACAGCACTAATCGTCGAGTCCAAGCACGCCGCGGGAGTGCGCTTCCTCGATGAGATGGACGGATCGCTCCACGAAGTCCACGCCGGCGCGGTGTTGCTCGCGACGGGTGGTCTGGGGCGGATTTATCGCGAAACCACCAACCCGGATGTCGCCACGGGCGACGGCATGGCCATTGCATACGACGCTGGAGCGGTGCTGTCCGACATGGAATTCGTGCAGTTTCACCCGACCGCGCTGGCCGTCAAGGGCGCGCCGCGCTTTCTTCTGTCGGAAGCGCTGCGCGGCGAGGGCGGCATCCTCCGCAACGTGAATCTCGAGCGGTTCATGAAGCGCTACAACGAAGCGCAAGAGCTTGCGCCCCGCGACATTGTTGCGCGCGCCATTGTCACCGAGATGCACCGCACCGACGCGGGATCCGTGTACCTCGACATGACTTCGAAGAACGAGGAGTTTCTGAAGAAGCGCTTCCCGCGAATCTATGAAACCTGTATGAGCTACGGCCTGGACCTGGCCAGCGACCTCGCGCCGGTGTGCCCGGCGGCGCACTACATGATGGGAGGCGTAAAGACGGACCTGTCCGGCCGCACCTCGCTCCCGGGTTTGTATGCCGCCGGAGAGACGGCAGATACCGGAGTCCATGGCGCGAATCGCCTGGCCAGCAATTCCCTTCTCGAAGGCTTGGTGTTCGGCGCGCGCAGTGGGCAGGCGATGATGAAAGACGCTCCCGCGGCGAAGCGCACCGCCGTGGGGCTGCCTGGCAGTCTGGCGCCCAAACCTGGCAACGGACCGACCGCGCATGCTTCGAAACCCGCGGGCAACCACTCGTGTTCGGCGGTGTTCAGCAAGATCCGGGATCTCATGTGGCGGCAAGTGGGCATCCTTCGCGATGGAAAGGAACTGGCTGCTGCGGTCAGCCAGCTTCAGGCCATCGACCTGCCAAGATGTGAGAAGCCAGGGCGCGCGGACTTCGAGATGCGCAACCTACACTCGCTAGCACTGCTGATAGCAAAGTCGGCGCTGGCGCGGGAAGAGAGCCGCGGCAGCCACTACCGCTCGGATTTCCCCTACCGGAGTGATGAGGACCTGGGGAAGCACTCGTTGATTTCCAAGGGGCATGGGGTAACCTTCGAGAAGTAGGGCGCGCCGGTGAGCTGTTACGGAGGATTGGAAATGGCAAGACCACTCCGTTGGCATCCAACGACTCCCTGGAGAGTTCTCTGGGGAGTCTCTCTGAGCGGAATCCTTCTCGTGTGCGCTGTTTCGACGGCACGCGCGCAGACCGATCCTACGTCTCCGCAAGCTCCTCAAGCAGCGCCATCGCCGAGTGCGCAAACTCCGGATGCCAAGGCAGCCAACGAAGAAATCGTTTCGCGCGATTCTGCCGCGACGTTCAAGGTGCGTGTCAACCTGGTTCTGGTGCGCGTCGTGGCCCGCGACGTCAGCGGTAAAGTGGTCACGAATCTGAAAAAAGAAGATTTTCAACTCACGGACGACCGCAAACAACAAGTCATTTCCAGCTTTTCCGTGGAAACTCCAGTTTCCCATGTGCCTACGGTGATGATGGATACGGTGGAGACAACGTCGGAAGGAACGCCGGTGAAGGCGGGGGAGTTGCCCGAAAGGTTTATCACCCTGTTCTTCGACGATCTGCATCTTTCGACACAGGATTTGATGCTTTCAAGGCAAGCCGCCACCAAGCTGTTCGCGGCCATGGGGCCCAGCGATCGCCTCTCCATCTTCACGACCTCTGGCGAGGTGAATCAGGATTTTACGGCAGACCGCGGGAAGCTCGACGACGCGCTCCAGCGAATCGTGCCTCGCCCGCACTCGCAGAACTCTTCCATGGACTGCCCGCCGATGACCTTTTACGAAGCCGATCAGATTGTAAACGCAAACGACCAGATGGCGATGCAGGTGGCGGTCCAGGACGTCCTGAATTGCACGGGGGCTTTGCAGGGAGCCCTCCAGAACTCGTCGCAGGCAGCAGCGCAAGCGGTGGCTACGGCCACGACCCTGGCGCAATCGGCGGCCCAGCGAGAATTGAGCATCGAGGAATCGCAGTTACAGTTTACCTACCAAAACCTGGAGGCCCTGATTCGAAGGATGAGCGCGCTGCCCGGGCAGCGCGTCATCGTCATGATGTCGCCGGGATTCTTTGTAACCGCCTCGATGCACTGGTCCGGCGAGATCATCGACCGGGCAACCAAAGCAAATATCGTGATCAACACGATTGATGCACGCGGCTTGTACGTTCCCTCTATCTTTGACGCATCCAATTCTGCCACTGCCACTGTCCCCGCTTCTGCTGGTCCTCTGAAGCAGCAATTCATGTTGACGGAGGAAAGCCTACAGCAGGAAGTGCTTGCGGAGTTTGCGGACGGCACCGGCGGGGTTTTCTTTCACAATCGGAATGACATCGATCAAGGGCTGCTACAGGCTGCGGCCGAGCCGGGAGGTTTCGTATGTATTGGGATTTACGCCGCAAAACTTAAAGCTCGACGGGAAGTATCACCATCTAAAAGTGACGCTGGTGAACAAGCCAAAATGGGCGCTGCAGGCGCGTCACGGGTATTTCGCTCCGCACGGCCAATCCGATCCGGAGGCTACCGCGAAAGAGGAGATCCAACAGGCCATCTTCTCCCAGGAGGAAATGAGCGAACTACCCATCGAATGCCAGACGCAATTCTTCAAGGGCGCGAACGGCGTGCGCCTGTCGGTGGTTACCCACCTGGAGACCAAGGGACTAAAGTTCCGGAAAGCCGAAGACCGGAATAAGGACAATCTGACGATCTCGACTGCCATCTTTGACGGGAATGGAAACCTGCTTACCGGCCAGCAGAAGATTATCGACCTGAGAGTTGAAGGATGCAACGCTGGAGCGCGTCAATAGAGCGGGCCTCAACGTCAAGGCCAGCTTCGATCTGCAGCCGGGGAGTTTTCTGGTTCGCGTGGTGGTCCGCGATTCCGAAGGGGCGCAGATGGCGGCCATGAATCGGGGACTGGTGATTCCCTGAGGATACGGCGGCGGCGATCTGGCTATGAAATCCGGGCTAAAGTCTAGAGAGCCTACTTTTGCTGGAGCTGGCGGAGGGATTCGAGGAAGGTGTGTCCGACAATGGCGAGGCTTTTGGCGCTGATCTTGTCGAGAGCGTCTTGCGGTGTGTGCCAGTACGGAATCTCGAGGTCGATGACGTCCTCCACGGGCACGCCGCGTTTGGAGAAAGAAAGGTGATCATCTTCGATTGGGGTGGCCTCGTTCACAAAAATTGCGGAATAGCCTAACTTGGCGGCCGTGGCCCAGAACAGATCGGTCAGGGCCTTGGTGGAGTTGGACTCGCGCTTGATTCGCAGGTCGCGGCTGCCGACGATATCGGCGAGGAGAAACGCTTTTATCTTGGGGAGCTCGCCGCTCATGGCGAGTTTCGCGGCCATTTCACGGCTGCCATAGCGGCTATCGGTGTCGCTCCATTCGCGCACCGCCTCTTCGCCGTCGAAGAACGCAATCCACACCGGGTGTGGACCGTGCTGGACGCACAGCAGGCGCGCGAGCTCCAACATCACCGCGGTGGAAGAGCCGCCGTCGTCGGCGCCGACAAAATTATCGAGCTTCTTGGTGTCGTAGTGGGTTCCGAGGAGGAAGATGCCGGGCTTGTCGCCGGGCACCTTTACCAAAATATTTTTCATCGCGATCCGGCCGGCGGGCGTCGGCGCGCTAAATGCGTCGGTTTCCGTTTTGCAACCGTAACTGGACAGCTCAGACGAAGATGTACTCTTGCGTTTGCGCAATGGCTTGCGAGCCGGAAGGCCGCGGGCCGAAGCTGACCTGCTTGGCAACATGCGCGTAGGCGCGCTTGCCGTCGAAGCCGCCGGTTTTCTCCGGAGGGGGCGCATCGTCGCCGGCCATTTCTGGCGCAACGCCAGCTACCGCGCTCATGAAAGGCGGGCTGGCGCCCTGGGCTTCGTCCGCTTTGGATTTGCATCCGGCTACGCCGAAGATCAGCAGCCCAGCGCAAGCCAGCGCCTTCACGAATCCGCATGGCATCGAGTTCATCTAGCCGCCGCCGCTTCCGCAGCCAATCGCCGCTCGCGCTTTCGCACCACCACCGCGGAAACCGCGATGCCCACGAAATAGAGCCCCACCATCGGGGCCATGAAAATTAGCATGGTCATAGCGTCCGGCGAAGGCGTAATGATCGCCGCAACGATGGCGATCACCAGAATCGCGTAGCGGATGTTCTTCCAGAGGAACTGCGGCGTAACAATCCCGAACAGGGACAAGAAGAAAACGAGCACCGGCAGCTCGAAGATCAGTCCGAAGCCGAGAAGCACCATCAGGATGAGGTCAAAATATTCGTTAATCGCGATCATCGGCACGACACCGGGCAGGCTCACGATCGTGAACTTGACCAGAAACTTCAGCATGTACGGAAGGGGGACGAAATATCCGAACGCGATGCCACCCAGAAAAAGAAACACTGTGGAGAACAAGAATCCGGTGATCGCGCCACGTTCATGTTTGTAAAGCGCCGGAGCCACAAACAGCCAAATTTGGTACAGCACCACGGGTGAGGCCAGCACAACACCGATGTAGATGCCGAGGGTAATGATCAGATTGAAGCCGCCCGCAGGGTGCGTATAGACCAGCTGCTGCGGGAGATTCATGGCCTTGAGGGCGGCAAACATCGGCCGGTTAATAAAAACGATGACGTATTTCCCAATATACACGCCAACGAAAGCGCCGACGGCGATGGCAATCAGGGAATTGATGATGCGTTTGCGAAGCTCGACCAGGTGCTCGAAAAAGGTCATCTGCCCGCCCTCTTCCGGCTCCGGAGTAGTGCTGGCGGGAAGTTCAGGCTGGCTGCTGTTGGTCATGAGCGGGATCTAGAGGAGTCTCGGCACGTGCGGCTTCCGGTTTTGCTTCCGACGCTTCTGACGCGATCGGCGCTTCGCCGTTTTCAGGCTCGGCGGGCGACGCGGAGCGGGCAACGGACTCCGGCACCGGTACGGGCGTGAGCGTCCCAGCTTCGGTGCCCCGCGGGGCGTCCTCCGCGGCTGCTAACTCCGCGACTGGCGCCTGCGTCTCAACATTGGAGGGGGTCGCGAGCGTAGCCGGTTGCGGCAGAGCGGCCGGTGAAGAAGCCAGCAGGGCGGCCTTCTTGCGTTCCACTTCGCGGGCCTGGCGCTCGAGGTCGCGCATCTCTTCCTCAAACGCGGACTTGAAGTCGGTGGAAGCCTTGCGGAACTCGGCCATGAGCTTACCCAGACCGCGGGCGAGCTCCGGCAGCTTCTGCGGCCCGAATACGACCAGAACAATGATGAACACCACAATCATGTGGGGGATGCTCAGCATGGCTCTGGGTGACCCATTGGCGGCCTGTTGGCATCATAGAGAACGGTGTTCAGCGGTGTCAAACGGCAGTTTTCCCTGTGCTATACTTAAAGTGCGAAGAAATCGCGTGAGGTTAGGATGAAAGCAGAGCGTCGCGGCCTGTTTCTCGTGGTAGCAGTATTGCTGGTATCTGCCGTGCTTGGGGGCGTTTACGGGCCAAACGTCCGGGCCACCACGGCCTCGGCGGATGACTATCAAACGGCGGTGCGCGACTTCACCAAGGTTCTGGACGTGGTTCAGGCCAACTACGCTGAGCCGGTGGATGTCGATAAGGCCGTCTACCAAGGCGCGATTCCGGGCATGCTCCGCATGCTCGATCCCCACTCGAATTTCTTCGATGCACGGCAGTTTGCGCTGCTGCGGGAAGATCAGCGCGGCAAATACTACGGCGTTGGGATGGTCGTGGCGCCGCGGGAGAATCACACCGTGGTGATGGCGCCCTATGTGGGTGCACCTGCGTACAACGCCGGGATTCGGCCGGGAGACGTAATCATCCGAGTGGACGAAAAGTCCACAGATGGCCTGACCACCAGCGACGTCGCGGACATGCTAAAAGGCGCGAAGGGCACGACTGTCAAGATTACGGTGACGCGCGAAGGATATTCGGATCCGCTGATATTCAACGTGACGCGTGATGAGATTCCCCGCCACTCCGTGGATATTGCGTTCATGCTCAAGCCGGGCGTCGGGTACATCCGCCTTTCGGGATTCAACGAGACCACCGATCGCGAGATCGGCGACGCGCTCAAGAAGCTCAATGTTTCTTCGCTCGACGGCTTGATCCTGGACATGCGCGGCAATCCTGGCGGGCTGCTGAACGAAGCAGTCGCCGTGGGCGACATGTTTCTGGAGAAGAATCAGCTGATCGTGTCGCATCATGGCCGCGCCTCCTCCGAGCGCAAGTATTTCGCGATCCGCGGGAACCAAGGCAACACCGTACCGCTGGTGATTCTGGTCAATGGGAATTCAGCGTCGGCGACGGAGATCGTTTCGGGCGCGGTGCAGGACCACGATCGCGGGCTGATCGTCGGGGAAACTACGTTCGGCAAGGGCCTGGTCCAAACGGTGACGCCGCTGAGCGAAAACACCGGACTGGCTTTGACCACCGCTCGCTACTACACGCCGAGTGGCCGGCTGATCCAGCGCGACTACAAGTCCATCTCGCTCTATGAATATCACTACGAGCGCAAGGTCCCGGAGCATCCGACGGAGGTCAAGCTGACCGACAGCGGCCGCCAGGTAACCGGGGGCGGAGGCATCACGCCGGACATCGCCGTGGCGGCGCCCAAGCTGACGAAATTCGAGGAAACGCTGATTCGCGCGGATGTGTTCTTTCCGTACGAGGCGGGCGTCGGCGGGTTTACACGCTATTACCTGGGCACGCGGCCGAACGTCACGAAAGAGTTTCAGGTCGATGACACCGTGATGAAGGATCTGCGCGAGTATCTGGCCAAGCACAACGTGCGTTACACCGAGCCGGAGATGGCGGAAGATCTCGATTGGGTCAAGCGCAAGATTAAGCAGGAAGTTTTCCTGTCGGTGTTCGGCCAGCAAGAGGGCTTCAAAGTGGAGCTGGAGGCCGATCCGCAAGTGCAGAAGGCGGTCGATGCCATTCCCCAGGCGCGGGCGCTGTATGAGAATGCGCGCAAGGTCGTGGCGCAGCGCATGGGAAACACTCCGGACCAGCCGTAGTTGGTTTGCGGTTGATTCTTATCTCGTTTTTCGAGGGCGCAGCGTTCTGCGCCCTTTCTTGTTTGAGTACGCCGCGGTTCCCTCCCGAGTCAACTTGGTTGGCAAGGCTGTGGGCCTCTGCTAAAATTTCTTTGCTGCTCGTGGGCGAGTAGCTCAGCTGGGAGAGCGCCTCGTTCGCAACGAGGAGGCCGGGGGTTCGAATCCCCTCTCGTCCACCAAATTCCAAACGACAATAGGGGCATTGGCGCAGCTAAGGAAGTTGGCGAAGTGGCGAGAGGATTTTCTTCGCCTCTGTTATTTCGTCGGAACTGATCGTGTGCGGCATGCCCGGATACCGTTTTAGCGTTAGCTTTCCCCCCAGCGCGGACAACGTGGACGCCGATTCTTTGACTCTCTCCCAAGGAACATGCGGGTCTGGGTCGCCCGAGCCAAGAAAACAGAGCGTGCCCGCGAGATCGCCCGAATACCGAAAAACGGTCCCTTGAGGCCCGATGAGGCCCCCGGTGAAGGCAACCAGCCCTCCGTAGCGGCTTGGGTTTCTGGCGACGAATTCGGCCGCCAGACACGCGCCCTGAGAGAACCCCATGACGGCAATCTTCTTCTGTGAAATTCCAGCACGCTCCGTGCTTTCCACGATGCTCCGCACTAACTCTAGTGCCGAAGTCAGCCACGGTTCGTTTCGTTCCAAGGGTGCAAGGAACGAATACGGGTACCAGGTATGTTCCGCGGCTTGAGGCGCCAGGTAGGCCAGCTCGCGCAGATCAAGATCGTCAGCCAATCCCAGGATATCTTCGGCCGATGCGCCGCGGCCATGAAGCAAAATGACCGCGCCAGCTGCTGTTTCGAGTGGTTGTCCTCGAGTGAGGACCGGCTGCTTACGATGCGGACTTTCCAATTGGCTGATCCTTTCGGAACCGGTGGAGTTCGATGGGCGGCAGCGCCTTCTCAATCTCGCCTCGATAGCGTTCCAACCAAATGGGAAGCTTCAATCCCTCGCCCAGTGTTTCCACGGGCTCATCCGTTGCAAAGCCTGGCGGATCCGT
Source organism: uncultured Acidobacteriota bacterium (assembly GCA_963735525.1). GTDB lineage: Bacteria > Acidobacteriota > Terriglobia > Acidiferrales > UBA7541 > Acidiferrum. Next base: position 15,448 of record CAVTLQ010000016.1, read on the forward strand.
AGCCAGCTCGAACAAGACACCGCCCGGCTCCCGAAAATAAATGGAATGAAAATAGCAGCGGTCCATAACTGGGGTGACGTCCAGGTCGTGATCCACAAGATGTTGGCGCCAGGATTTCTGGGATTCGTCATCGGCCACGCGCCACGCGATATGATGCACCGTACCCGCCCCGATTCTCCCGTGGGGCGCTTCCGAAGCGCACAAAACGTCCGCCCGAGCACCTGATCCGCCTTCGCCGACCTCGAAACGGAAGCGATTCCCTTCCTCGGAGACTTTTCGAAAGCCCATCGTCGAAAGCACTCTGGCTGTGCGTTCGTATCCTTGTTCGGAAAGCGTGACCGAATGAAAGCCGTGGACGGCGTGCTCTGCAGGGACGGTCGAGCCAGCCCATGCATGATCTGCCTTGGCCCAGGGACTTCCGATCAGTTCGAGTCTCAACCCGTCCGGATCAGCAAGCGTCAAAACCTCTTCCCCAAGACGTTTCCCTGATCTTCCCGTGGACACTCCGGCCTTGAGCAATCTTTCCTCCCAAAACTTCAACGACTGCTCTGGAATGCTGAACGAAGTCACCGTCACCTGGCCCACACCCTGCCGGCCACGGGCAGCTCCGGGCCAGGGGAAAAAAGTAAGAATAGTGCCGGGCGAACCTGTCTCATTGGCAAAGTAGAAGTGGTAGCTGCCGGGATCGTCAAAATTGACGGTGCGCTTCACGAGTCGCAGACCCAGAACCTGCGTGTAAAAATCGAGATTGCGCTGCGGATCGGAGGCGATGGCGGTGACGTGGTGAATTCCTGAAATCGGCTGTTCCATTGCCCTCTCCTATCAAACTGCTTTCATGAAAATGAGCAGCTTACGTCTACCGAAAGAGGTTGATCTTTGCCAGATCGACGATTTCGTCGCCGCGACCGCTCAAAACTGCCTTCAGCGCGAACAGGCTGAAGCCCTTCATTTGCTCCAGTGTGATTGTCGGAGGCATGGATAGCTCCTGACGGCTCACGAGAACCTCGACCAGAGCGGGCCCTTTATGTTTCAGCGCTTGCGCGAGCACTGGCCGAACCTGATCAGGCGTTTCGGCCGTCAAACCCAAAAGACCGACGGCTTCGGCCATTTTTGCGAAGTTCGGGTTCTGCAGATCGGTTCCGAAGTCGACGATACCCGCTGCCTTCATTTCCAACTCCACAAAACCCAGGGAATTGTTCTTAAATACCACGATCTTGACCGGAGTCTCCAACTGCGGAAGGGAAAGCAGATCGCCCATGAGCATGGCGAGCCCGCCGTCGCCCGACAGCGTCACAACTTGCCGGCCAGGGTGACTGGCTTGCGCACCAATTGCCTGCGGCAAGGCATTCGCCATCGAACCGTGGTTGAACGAGCCCAGCAACCTCCGTTTGCCGTTCATCGTCAGGTAGCGTGCGGCCCAGATGGTAGGTGTGCCCACATCGCACGAGAAAATTGCATCGTCGGCCGCGAGTTCATCGAGCGTCCTCACGACATATTGAGGATGGATTGGTTTCCCTCCCGATCCCGGCGTTGCAAGATCGTCGAGGTCTTTGCGCGCCTTCCGGTAGTGTTCGAGCGAAGCCCTTAGGTGCTTGTCGTTATCGTTCTGCTTCAGCTTCGGCAGAAGAGCCTGGAGGGTTGCTTGCGTATCTCCTACATATCCGTAGTCAACCTTGGTGCGCCGCCCCAACTGTTCTCCACGGACATCAATCTGTACGATCTTCGCATCCTTGGGAAAGAATTGCTGGTAGGGAAAGTCGGTTCCGATCATCAACAGGAGGTCGCAGTTCATCATCGCGTGATAGCCGGAGGAAAATCCCAACAGACCCGTCATGCCGACATCGAATGGGTTGTCGTACTCGATGAACTCCTTTCCGCGCATTGCATGCACGACGGGGGCGTTTAGTTTTCTCGCCAGGGCAATCAATTCGGCGTGCGCTCCCGCGCAGCCGGCTCCGCCGAGGATGGTGATTTTCTTCGATTGATTCAGAAGCTTAGCTAACGCCTCGATTTCTTTGTCCGAAGGACGCACCGTAGGATTCGGAGGGGGAAAGTGCAGCCGGGGCGAGCTTACCGTGGCGGCCTGTAGCGCGATGTCTCCCGGAATCGCCACGACCGAAACCCCGCGGCGCGATACCGCAGTTTGGATGGCGATTTCCAACACCCGCGGCATCTGCTCGGGGTGCGAGACCATCTCGCAATAGTGACTGCACTGAGCGAACAGATGCTCGGGATGTGTTTCCTGAAAATACCCGCTGCCTATTTCCTGGCTCGGAATCTGAGCGGCAATCGCCAGCACGGGTACGCGGCTTCGATGGCAGTCATAGAGGCCGTTGATCAGGTGCAGGTTGCCGGGTCCGCAGCTTCCGGCGCACACAGCCAGTTTTCCAGTGAGATGTGCCTCCGCGCCCGCGGCGAACGCAGCCGTCTCTTCGTTTCGCACGTGAATCCATTGAATCTGCTTTAGCGTGCGAATGGAGTCGGTGATTCCGTTCAGAGAATCGCCCGAGAGACCGTAGATCCTTTCCACTCCGGCTCCCGCTAGGATGTCCACCAGTAGGTCCGCAACTTTCTTCGCCATGGCGCTACTCCATTCTTTCAAGAGTTCTGATGCTGCAACGGCTCACATGGATTGAAAATAAACTGTCAGCGACGAATTCGCGCACTATGCGCTTCGCTGAAAGGATTCCTGTTTCCGTTCGCACAATACGTACGTCGATTCCCGGATATTTGCTCGGAGTTCGCGGTTCAGAGCATCTTCGCCGCCAACTTGCACCTGGCCGTGTTTGAATGGCCTGCCTTCCTACGGCCTGCGCAATCAAGCGAGCCAACCTGCGCGCTTCCGAATTGGGGGGAAGAATGCTTGCGTGCTTATCCTTCGTATGCCGCTCGCTTCCTACTTCCCGGCGCTGGCAGCGATGGCCTTTTCGATTCCTTGCTTTGTGTCGGACGCGAATTTTGGGCCGGCAAGGTACGTGAGATCCACAATTACGTGTCCCGCCGAATTTCCGCTTTCGCTCAGAATTTTTTCCGTCTGGACAGCCCGCAGCAACCCGGAGATGACCTCCTCCGATACCTGCCCGGTGGTGTACTTGGTTACGCCGCCGTCGAGGATGGTCGGTGCGAAGAATGGATGAGGAGCCCCGAGGCGCGTCGCTTCGCGGTAGAGGATCGAGCCGACCAATTCCATTCGCTCGGGGGTGAAGGACTGCGAATCTCCGATCCCGATGAGCAATACTCGCTTTGCTGTGACGCTGCCCGCGCGGGGAGCGAGCAACAGTGTCTCGCCCAACTCTCCACGAAACAAGGTGGGCTTGCGGATTTGATCGAGCAGGCCTTTGAGCTTCGCGTTTGTCTCTGCCAGTGACCCGTGCAATGTGTTCGACGAGTCGGAGCGAAACAGACAGATAACCTGCAAATCGGTGTCGGTGTCCGCTGGGCTTTGCTCCAAAATACGCATGGGGATCGGCGCGTTGGCGACTGCCATTTCCGCCGGCCTTGTGGCAGCAGCCGCACCCGTCGTTTGAGCTCGCATGCAATCGGTTCCCTTGAAGCCGGGAACCAATGCCGCAACGGCCAGCGGGAGCGCCAATCCCAATCGCAGAATGGAGAATCCCCTCATGTTGATCCTCGCTCGAGAGTTTGCCTCCAGCCGGTTTGAGTGGAGCAACCTTTCCGTTCCAACTTCAATCGTAAGGAATTAGTCTGCTCCACCGCTCTCGAACTTTAGATTTTCACAGCTTCGTCACGCGGACGCCGCGGCTGCTCCGGATTTGAAGAAGGCGAGCAAGTCGGCGTTGATCTGATCCGCGTTGGTCGCGGGCATGCCATGCGGAAAGCCCGGGTAGACCTTCAGCGTCGCATTCTTCAGGATTTTCGCGGACATGAGACCCGCGGCACCGATCGGCACAATCTGATCGTCGTCCCCATGCATCACCAGCACAGGGATGTCGATCTTCTTCAGGTCTTCGGTGAAGTCGGTCTCCGAGAACGCCTTAATGCAGTCATAATGGGCCTTGACGCCTCCCAACATTCCCTGCAACCACCAGTGCTCGCGGATGCCCTCCGAAATCTTTGCCCCCGGGCGGTTGTAGCCGTAAAACGGGAGCGTGATGTCCTGGTAGAACTGCGACCGGTTGGCCGCGAGCGCTGCCCGGAGTCCGTCGAAGACCGACATGGGCAGGCCGCCTGGGTTCTTTTCCGTCTTCAGCATGAGCGGTGGCACGGCGCTGATTAGCACCGCCTTGGCAACGCGCTTGGAGCCGTGGCGGCCCAGATAGCGGGCGACCTCGCCACCCCCGGTGGAATGCCCAACCATGATGGCGTTTTTGAGGTCGAGCGCTTCGAATAGCGCCGCCAGATCGTCCGCATAGGTGTCCATCTCATTGCCATCCCACGTCTGGCTGGAGCGCCCATGCCCCCGCCGGTCGTGCGCAATGACGCGATAGCCCTGCTGGCCAAAGAACAGCATCTGTCCGTCCCAGTCGTCCGCGCTCAGCGGCCATCCGTGGCTGAACACCACCGGCTGTCCTTTGCCCCAGTCTTTGTAGTAGATCGTCGTGCCGTCCTTGGTTGTGATTGTTGCCATGAAATGTTCTCCTTTTCTGTCTGTGTCGCTTGGGAATCCTGAATGTGCCGTCGTTGCTGCAGCAAAGGCTGCGCCAGGCAGTGCGCCAGCCGCCACTACTGTGGTACCACCGATCGATAGTTCACGTCGACTTAGGCTGGTCATCGGGACGCTTCTCTTCTTCGGCCCTTGCCACGGAACTCAAGCTGTTTGCAAGTTCACGCTGCCGGTTCACTGCTGGTCTGGGCGATGCGTTTAAGCAAAGCTGATTTGCGGAGCGCGGCTCGCGCGTGAAACAGCCGCGCCTTGGCCGCCGCCAGGGAAATGTCCAGAACACTCGCCGTTTCCTTCATCGAGTGTTCCTGGAGCTGTCGCAGCTGAACAACCCGCCGAATGCTGGGTCGCAGGTTCTCGACTGCGCTCCGGAGAATTTTCTCCCGCTCGCGCTGCGCGCAGTACTTTTCGGGGTTCGGGCGCCCGTCTGTTATGTTCCAGAGTCCCTGACTCAGGTCGTCGGTGATTGAAACTTCCAGACCCTTGCGCCGCTTGCGAAGGATCATCAGTGCTGAATTGATCGCTATGCGCGTTAACCAGGTTGAGAAGCTTGACCTTCCGTCGAATTCCCGGATGTGAAGGAAAGCTCTCAGCAAAGAATCTTGCAATGCATCTTCCGCGTCTTCGCGATTTCTCGTAATCCGGTGAATCGTCGGAAGAAGTCTCTTGGCATAGGGCTGGCAAAGCTCATCGAAAGCGATCGTTTGTCCGCCTTTTGCCGCGGCGAGTAACTTTGTCTCGCGCGGAATCTGGGCTTTTTCTATGGCCGTCTGAGGCTCGCCCTGTTTTGCCCGCTTGGGAGCTGTTGTTAGTCGCATACCGCCCTCCTTGATTGGAGTTTCGTGTCGCATCGCACTATCAGGCATCCAACACTCGAAGTGCATCACGACATCGAACGACTTTTCGCTACCACGGAAGGTCCTTGTCTAAGTACCACCTTCGGGTAATCAAGAACCGCCGCCCCAACCCCAGACCCAGTAAACTCGCAGTGACATCTCGGGTTGGCTCGTGACTAGTCATTGGTGAAAATCCATGTTGCGATGCTGCCAATAAGGCTCTGGAGGTGTCTTGCACGAACCCGCTGCGATTAGTACGTTCTTGCTGAAATGTGACGGCCGTCACATTTCAGCATCGGTTAGGGTGTTCCAGCGTGGTGTCGGCGTACGTCTCCGAGAAGCGCCTCCGTGCGGTCGCGATGATGCCAGGTCCTTAAGTTACTGCAAATGCAGGCTTTACCGCTCTCTCCAGCGCGCGCCTCGGCGACATTCCGGTCTGGCGGCGAAAGTGCCTCGCCAGGTGGCTCTGGTCAGAAAACCCCGTCGCCAGCGCGATCTGGGACAGCGGAAGTTGCGTATCTCGGACCATCTGTTTAACACGTTCCACTCGCCGACGCAGTAGATAACTGTGCGGCGGTATCCCCACGGACCGATGGAACGCGCGCGCAAAATGATAGGTGGAAAGCCCGGCCATGGCAGCCAGAGAATCAAGCCTAATTTTCTCGTCCAGATGCGATTCGATGTAATCGCAGACGCGACGTGCCAGTCCTGGCGGCAACCCGCCCCGTCTGGTTGCCGCCACCTCGGCTATCGGCAAATGGCCCAGTGTACTTATCCGCGGCCGGGAATGGACGACTGCTTCCGCCCAGCTACGCGCCGCCCTCGATTTGCTTAGCGGCGGTGTAATCAATACGCACCACTTCCGTCCGTCGCCACCGGCACGCACCAGCTGCACGGGAATGTCCCGCCCGTCATTCCGACGAAAGAGCGAGCTCTCATATTCAAAGGCCATCGACAGGTGCACTCCGTCAGCAAGGCTTTTGTCACTCAGAGCCAAGACCTCGCGTGCGGTCCGATCGGCACCAAGAATGCGTTGGTGCTCGTCGACGGCGAGAAGCAACGCAGACTCGCAATCGTCGGGCGGCCCAGCCGCAATAGTCCACGCATGGCGAAAGTGCTCGCGGAACATGCGCTCCCCAATCGCTCGGGCAAAGACAACCGTCGTGTCGAGAAGCAATGGAAACGGCCGATTGTCACCTTCCCCATGCACCCGCGAAACGTCCAATACGGCTACCAACTGGCCCTGCGGGTCAAAAATGGGCGCGCCCGCACAACTTAGCTGGGCATGTTGGCTGCGATAATGCTGGCTGCAATGCACGAGAACTGGCCGTTGCTCGGCAATGCACGTGCCAATGCCGTTGGTCCCCTCCACTTGCTCGGACCAGACCCCTCCCAGCCAGATCCCCCAGTGCTTGAACTCCTCCGCTTTGTTTTCATCGCCGCGGTGATGAACCGCAACTCCGTCGCTGTTGCACAACAGAACCACGTAGGCTTGCCGGCGGACGACCGCAAAGAGCCGATCTATCTCATCTTCGGCATGGACTAGAACTTTGGCCAAGGGCTCCCGGGAGATATTCAGTTCGTATTGCGTGACGACGTTGGGTTTCGAGCCGCTCTTTGCATCCACACGATGCTCAGCGAGGCACCTTCGCCACGAGTCAGATATTTCTGCGAATTCGGAAACTAGAGTCTCACCGCCGCCGTTCAACTCCATGCGGTCGGACAATTCCTGGCTTGAAGGGTTGGTACGATGCGGAACTGCGGTGGCCATGGGGACCTTTCAACTTCCACGTATGCCCAGATTAGCGTGAAAAGATATGGCTCGCCTAGGGCCGGCAGTACCCGCGACCCGCGGAACCGCCGGAGCTTCGATAAAGTACTCCGGCTGCCTCTCCCATTCAAGTTCGTGCCCTGAGGAAATTCGAGATGCGGCGCATCAGCCTTTTTTGTTTAAGCCGTTTTCGGAACGACGCGAAGTTGCGCTCAGGCAGTGGCAGTTGCATCGACGGTTTTCATCAAATCCAGAATCACGTGAGTGACGGCCTCGTCGCCGATCGCGGTATTGATCATGGTGTGGTAAGCGGAGCGGTCAGGCCATTCGACGTGAAAATACTTCTGGATGAAATCGACGCGGTCCCGATCAACGGTATCCACGAGCTGGTGGGCTTCCTTCTCACTTTTGCCGCCGGCCAACAGCCGCCGCACTTTATGTTCTCTCGGAGCGTAAAGAAACACTCGCAGTGTGTCTGAGCGATTTCTGAGAAAATGCTGCGACCCCCTTCCGACGATGACGGAGTTTCCGGTCTTAGCGGCGTGCTGCACCACCCGTTCTGTAATCTTCAAAATGCTTTCGCTGTCGACTACGTTGAGCTTGTGCGCGTTGAGGCTGCCTTCATAACTTCCGCGCAAGAACGATTTGAAGAGCCGGTAGTAGAGTGGATCAGTGCGTTCCTCTCGAACCTCGACGACGGCCTTGGGACAATTGGCCAGCCTCGCGATCTCCTCCGTCAGCAATTGATCCCAAAGCTTCCAGCCCAACTGGTTCGCAGCCAATTGGGCGATTTCGCCGCCACCGCTTCCGTACTCGCGTTCAATGGTTAGGATTTTAATCATCTGAGTCCCTGACGCCCGCTAGCCTCTGCCTGCCATCCTATCGCACATCATTCCACTTCGCTCAGCCCACCTCCACTTGCCCGCCACCGCCGGGATCATTCTTCTTCAAAACAAAAGCCAGGAAAAACATGATGGCCGAACCCACCGCTAAGACCATGAACGTATCCACATACGCCAGGCTTGCAGCTTGCGCTTGGACGGTCTGATAAATCCTGGCGTAGGCCTGTATCTGCGCCTCATGAGCGCCAATTCCGGAGTGAGCCAAATGCTGCGCAAGGCCGTTAGCCGAATTCTGGAAATTAGGATTGTCGGGCCTGGCGTACTGGACCAGCCTCGCCTGATGGAATTGCGACCGACGCGCAATCAACGTGGTGACCATGGAAGTTCCCACGCTGCTTCCGATATTGCGCATGAAATTGACGATCCCGGCGACGGCATTGTTCTTCTCCGGCGAAATTCCGATGTACGCCACCAGCGTAATCGGCACGAACAGAAACCCCAAGCCAATAACCTGAGCGATGCGCAACCAAGTGGCGGCACTGAAGCTGATCTGCAAGTCAATGCGCTGCGTCGAATAGTACATGGCGATGGACAGGGCCAGCCACCCGAAGGCGATTAGGTATCGCGCTTGGAACTTCGTTGTCAGTTTGCCCATGATGGGCATCTCGAACAGCAGTACCAGGCCTCCGGCGGAAAGCGCAAGCCCAGCCAGCTGCGAGGTGTATCCCAGAAGCGTCTGCAGGAACTGCGGCATCAGGACCAGGCTGCTGAACAACATGATTCCCAGCGTGAACATCATCAAGTTCGCGCTGGCGAAGTTAAAGCTCTTGAACATGTGGACGTCGATGATCGGCGCCTTCTGAAACCATTCCCAGACGATCAAAGAAAGCAGCCCAACGGTCGCGATGACAATTAGAGTCGTAATGAAGCGCGACCCAAACCAGTCGTCTTCCTGGCCCTTATCGAGCAAGATCTGCAGGGCCCCGATGCCCACCGTCAGCAAAGCGATGCCAATGTAGTCCAGTTTGACGCCGGCACTCTTGAGACGCGCCAAATAGGGCGGGTCTTCCACAAAGCGGCGCACCAGAAACCAGGTGGCCAAACCGACCGGAAGATTAATGAAGAAAATCCACCGCCAAGAATAATTGAACGTGATCCACCCGCCCAGGGTTGGCCCGATCGTGGGCGCCATGATGGCGGTAATGCCATACAGAGCAAACGCCAAGCCTCGCTGCTGCGGCGGAAAGGTGTCTGCCAGAATGGCCTGAGCCATCGGCTGCAGTCCGCCGCCGCCCGCGCCTTGCAGCACCCGGAAGAGCAGAAGAAGTCCGAGGCTCGGCGCCACACCGCAGAGCAAAGAACTCACCGTAAAGACGCCCAAACAGGCCATGAAAAAGCGCTTGCGTCCCAAGGCGCCCGCGAGCCACCCGCTGATCGGCAGGATGATGGCATTGGAGACCAGATACGAGGTCAGCACCCAGGTGCTCTGGTCGTTGCTTGCCCCCAGATTCCCGGCGATGTACGGCAGGGCCACGTTGGCGATGCTGGTGTCGAGCACCTCCATGAAGGCAGCCATCGCCACCACGACGGCAATCAGCCAAGGATTGTATTTGGGCCGCCAAATGTCCTGGTCGATGGTGAGAGCCGCGGAACTCATCGGAGATATACGTCCGGCACGACGTTCATACCGGGCCGAAGCTGACGATCGCGGTTCTCACCGGGCTCGAGAACGATCTTTACCGGAACCCTTTGCACGATCTTCACGTAGTTGCCGGTGGCATTCTCGGGCGGGAGCAAACTAAAGAGCGGGCCCGTTGCCCCCGCGATGCTGTCTACGTGGCCCTTTAAGGCCCGGCCGCTCGAATCCACATGGATTTCCGCTTTCTGTCCAACTTGCATGTGTCTCAGCTGCGTCTCTTTGAAATTGGCGGTGACCCACACCTCATCAAGTGGCACCACGGTGAGGAGTTGCTGCCCGGGTTGAACGTTTAGCCCGACGACAACGGTTTTGTTCACTTCACCGGTGACTGGCGCAACGATTTTGGTGTATTGGAGGTTCAGCTCGGCTTGCTCGAGGAGCGCGCGCTTCTCCTCCACATCGGCGATCGCAGCGCGCACGCGCGCCTTGGTGGACGACACCTGCTGCGGCCCGGTTTCCGCATACTCGTGGTTTGCGGCCGCTTGCACCATGCGGCTGCGGGCCTGTTGCACGAATTGCTGCGCGGCGGACTCATTGGCCCGGGCGGCCGCCACCGTCGCGGTGCTGGATTTGGCCGCAGCCAATGCTTGATCGTAAACCTGGTCCGCCACTTCCCGCTTGTCCACCAGCAGCTTGTAGCGGTGGAGATCGTCTTGCGCCTTCACATCGTTCGCCTCGGCCTGTTCCAGCTGCGCATGCGCGGCGGTGAGCTGCCTCTCGGCGGCAATCACTCCGGCCTTGGTGTTTTCTATGTCCGACGCCGTGGACGTCAGTTGGCTCGACGTGTTCACCGAAGTGATCGGTACCGTGATATTCAGCGACTGAGCCGTCGCTTCGGCGTTGGCCAGATTGGCTTGCGCCTGCGCTGCCGAAACCTCATAGTCTTTCGGGTCGATTTCCACCAATACGGTGCCCTTCTCCACCCACTGGTTGTCGTCCACGTTGACCTTCACCACATAGCCGGAAATCCGCGCGCTGACGGGATACAGGTGGACATCCGCTTGGGCGTCGTCGGTCGATTCATAGCTGCTCAGGTAGCGCCACAGGAACACGCCGCCAACAACCACCACCAGGACGACGATCGCAATCACGATGTTTCTGCGGCGCTTGGGGTTGCGGTACGCCGGCCGGGTATAGTCGCCGGCCGTCAGGGGCGAAGAATCGATAAGGGATTCAGTGTCTGTCTCAGACTCCGAACGCGCTGGGTTCTCTTCCGCCATGGTCATTTTCCTTTGAAGTATTCCTTCACACCCTCTTCCGCGATGCCCACAGCGCGAGCCAGGGAAATTTTTGCAAAATTAAAACTGTACAGACTCGAGATGTACTGTTCGTGGGCGCTCGCTACCGCCTCTTGCGATTGCACCACTTCCACGGTATCGGTGACACCCGCGCTGAAACGATCCCTCGACTGGACCAGCGTCTCTTCCGCCAAATCAATGTTGCTGCGCGCCACGTTGACTTGATCGGCCGACGACTGCAGGTTCAGCAGCGCGGTGCGAACGTCGGAGTCGATCTGCGCGCGGAGATTGTCCAGGCGTTCGCGGCTCTGCTCGAGTCGCGCATTGGCCTGCAAAACGTCGCCGTGAACGCTGCCACCTTGAAAGATGGGAATCGACAGCGTTCCGCGCACGTCGAATACTTGCGTTGCCGTGGAGGGATGCGCGGCTCCCGCGCCATAGTCCGCGTTAAAGGCAAGCGACGGGAGATAGCCGGCCAGCGCAGCCTTCCGCGAGAACTCCGCTGCGCGCACATCGGTCATGGCCGCCAGGTAATCGGAACGCGAAGCGTACGCGCGTTTCAGAGCCTCATCAACGGCGATGCCCTCGAACGGCTGGTAGGGCGACTTGTCCGCGAATTCGAATTCCTGCCCGGGAGCCAGGCCGATCACGCGCGCCACGGTGAGCTTCTGGATGGCGAAGTTGTTCTTCGCTTGAATCAACTGCTGCTGGCGGGTCTGGAGCTCGACCTTGGCGCGCAGGCCATCGATGGAAGGTGAAGTGCCCGCGTTCACCTGGTCCGCGGCTTGATCGTAGAGCGCCTGCGCCGTCTTCACTTGCGCTTCCGCCGTTTCGATGCGCGCTTCGTCGGCGATAGCCTGCAAGTAGGTGTAGCCCACGGCCAGCACGACTAGGTCGCGCGCGTCTTTGTAGGTGTATTGGGCGGATTTCAAGCTTTGCGTGGCCGCGCGCGTAGCGTTGATCGACTTCCAATCGAACAACGTCTGAGTCACGCTTACACGCGCGTCAAAATAAGAAAAGGGGCCGACGGACGCCGGGATCGTGAGTCCGCCAATACTGCTAAACCCGAGCTGGCCCAGATTGATCTCCGAATCCGCCACATAGGGCGCCGCCGTCACGTGCGGCAGGAGCGCGCTCAACTGCTCCCAGCGCTGTCCGCGAGCCGAACGGATGTCTGCGTTCGAAAGGAGCAGTCCGAGATTCTGCTTCAATCCGCGGTTGATGGCGTCCTGCAACGAAAGCGGCATCACCCCGGGAACCAGGTTTGCCGGCACGCTGCCCGCGAACGGGCTCACGCCAGTTGTTCCGGGTATTGGTTGGCCCGGAGTGCTCGAACTGGGCGCTGTCTCGGTTTGCGCACGGGATGTGGCTGCTCCGCAAAGCAAGACTCCCGCAAGCAGGAATGCGCGGCGGGGTCCGTAAATGAACCTCAAAGGAGCCTCCTTGGCCGCGAATTCTTGCCGCGGCTGTGCCGAGGGGCCAATATCCTAGTCCGCCCCGCTTATTCCGGGCAACCGGTATCTGCCCGCGAGCCTCGTTGACAACGGGAGGGCACGACTTTCAGTCGTGCCATAAGTGCTTGCGCCTCAATCCGGCTTCAGCCCGCTGAGGGCTGGTTTTCGGGGTAGACACGCAGACTCTAACGGTGGACCTCGCTTCCGGCGGAGCGCAGCCTCCCCCGAGTCACGTAACCCTTACTTCACCGAAACACGTAAATCACACCAGAGAAATATTTCCGTAATCTACGACGCCTGAAACTCTCACCATGCCTACCAACGCTGTTTTGGTTCAAGACTGCGAGAGTCTCGCGGCATCAACGCCGTTGTTTCGGCTCTCCTTAGCCCAATCGATGGAGGACCTTACCCAGTGCCAGCGCTTGCGGTACCTGGTGTTTAACTGCGAGTTGGGCGAGGGTCTGACCGATTCGGAGGACTGCGGGCTCGACCGCGACCCCTTCGACCTGATTTGCGACCACCTGATGGTCCACGACGCGGCCTCCGGCAAGCTGGTCGGCACCTATCGGATGCAGACCGGATATCGCGCCAAAGGCAACCTCGGCTACTACAGCGAGCAACTCTTTGACTTCAGCCCTTTTGAGTCCCTCCGAGGTGAGATCCTGGAGCTCGGCAGGGCTTGCGTTCACGAAGACTATCGCAATACCACCGCGCTATTCATGCTCTGGAAAGGGATCGCTTCGTACGCATCCCTGTGCAATGCGCGGTACCTGATCGGGTGCAGCTCGATCAGTTCGCAGGATGAAAATGAAGGAATGGCGCTGTATCGCGAGTTGCTCGGAAAGTACCTCGTCGAGCCTTCGCTGCGGACGGAGCCAAGAGCCAAGTTTCAGTGCAAAGAGACTCGGCCAAGCGTCGCGCCGCCGCTTCCGCCCAGGCTTTTTCGCGCCTATCTCGATGTTTCCGCGCGCTTGTGCGGTCCGCCCGCCATTGACCGGGAGTTCCGAACCATCGACTTCTTGACCCTCGTCGATTTACAAGCCATCCCCGACCGCGTCCGCGCTCGATTTTTCTAGCGCGCGCGAGGCAGACCTATACGACGCCCGGGCGCCGCTTGCCGACGTTCGTGGCCTGCTCAAACGCGTATCCCATCTGCAGAACTCCCCAGTCGTCGTGGTGCCGGCCGACGATCTGAATTCCAATGGGCAGCCCTTCCGCCGTGAACCCGCAAGGAACCGATATCGCCGGATTCCCTACTGCGGAAATGTAGTAGGCGGACTTCATCCAGGCGAGATAGTTCTCCATTTTGACCCCGGCAATCTCGGTGGGGTAGTGCATGTTCACATTAAACGGCGGCACTTGGTTTACCGGCAGAACGAAGAACTCGTATTTCTCCATGAACTCGCGCACCCGCTGGTACAACGCAGTCCGCTTGACTTCGATGCGCGCCAGATACGGACCTGTGAGCTTGCGGCCCTCTTCCACGTGCCAGTGGACGTACTCGTTGAGCTGGTCGCCCTTGGTGGCCAGCAGGTCGCCGAAGCCGAGTTCGATCGACCAGTGGCGCCAAGCCAGGAAACACTCGTTGGCCTCGCGAAAGTCGGGTTCGGCTTCATCGACGATGCATCCCAGTGACTCGAACACCTTGCGCCGGGCCAGCACCGCAGTCTTCACCTGCGCGCCCCACGGCAGGCCAAGATCCTTGAACATGGCCACCCGCACTCCTTTGAAGTTGCGCCCGGCGAGCGGTTGTGCAAACTGGCTCCCCGGCTGATCGATCGCAATCGGGGACTGCGGGTCAAAGCCCGCCAGCACGCTCAGAAAAAACGCGCAATCGGTGACATTTCGCGCCACGCCGCCAGCGACGGACAGAGTCTGCCAGCCCAGGCGAGCAGGAGTATTCGGAACGCGTCCGGGTGACGTCCGAAGCCCGACGATGTTGCAAAAGTTGGGAGGATTCCGCAGCGAGCCGCCCATGTCGCTGCCGTCGGCAAGCGGCACCATTCCGCAAGCGACCGCCACCGCTCCCCCGCCAGTGCTGCCGCCGCAGGTCTTTGTCACGTCGTACGGATTGTGCGACGCGCCAAACACGGGATTGAACGTCTGAGAGCCCAGCCCAAATTCCGGCACGTTGGTCTTGCCAACGACAATGGCTCCGGCGTTCTTCTCGCGCTGCACGAGCAGGCAATCGAAGTCCGGCACATCGTCGCGGTGCAGCGGCGACCCAAAGGTGGTGCGAATTCCTTTGGTCTCGTGCAGATCCTTGACGCCGACCGGAAGCCCATGCAGCGGCCCCAGCCAATTCCCTTTCGCCAGCGCCTCGTCCGCGGCCAGCGCCTGCGCCATCAATTGATCTTCGGGAACCAGCGTCACCATCGCGTTGACCTTAGGATTGACGCGCTTGATCTGCTTCAGGTGCGCTTCCATCACTTCACGCGAGGACAACTTTTTCCGGCGAATCATCTCCACCATGTCCACGGCTCTCAGGTAGCAGATGTCGCCCTGCGCATCGGCGGGCACCGCGTTTGCTGGCACTGATCCGGCGGGGGCCGCTTCCAATGGCGCGCCGGCAGCAGCGTGTGGTCGCGTGAGCTCGCCGGACAAGAGCGGCGTCACCGCTGCCGAAACCGCCGCATTCGTTCCCAGCTTAAGTGCGTCGCGTCGCGTGATTCGATTGCTCATGCCGCTCCTATTCACAGCAGCCCGTCGGGGCAACTACACTTTAGTCGCGAGTTCTCTCCCGAGCGCCAAAGCCACTTCTGCCTTGGAAGCTTCGTTGAGCCGCCCGCGCGCGAAGTCGCGCGTTCCGCCGCCCTTGCCTCCATACTCCTGAAGGATCTCCTTGAGCAATCCGTTCATGTCCTTGCCGGCCGACGGGTGCTGCGCGAAGATCACATGTCCGCACGGGATTCTCGCCACCAAAGCAATCGTCTTTTCCGACTTCGCGAGGTGCGTCGCGAAATAGCCCAAGTATTCGGCTTGCGTGTCCTCCTGAAATAGGCGGTCGATGAGCCGTATTCCCTCCGGGCCCACCGGCGTTGCCTGCAATGCAAGAGCAGCTTCGGCCTCCGCGAGTCGCTCTAACGTCGCACGAGCGCTCTTGAAATGCACATCGCGCTCGGCTACCACCCGCTCCGCGGCTGCAACCACGTCGCCAGGAGCGCAATTCAATCGCTCCGCAACGCGCCGAAGCAAAAGAAAATCCTGCCGCGCCGCACGCTCCGCGCGGCCACCGCACACAAACTCCACGCGCCAATCCTGCCGGATCTTCGTGCAGCGCCGCACCAGGATCATTCCGATCTGCGCCGTGCGCTTGACGTGCGTTCCGCCGCAAGGCTGCAGGTCCGCCCCTTCGATTTCAATCGCGCGGAGGATTCCGCTCCGCTCCACTTCCTTGCGAACCCCAAGCCGGGCAAGCGCCTCCGCGGTGCCATAGCGCACCGTAACCGGCCGGTCCTCGGAAATCACCTGATTCGCGGCGCGCGCCGCGCCTTCCAGAATCTCCTCCGAAGGCTCCAGCCCGCGCAGATCGATGGTGCAGATCTCGTCACCCAAATGAAACGAAACCGTCGGCCGCCCGAAGCGCTCGTGGAACATCGCGGAGAGCAAGTGCTGGCCGGTGTGCTGCTGCATGTGATCGAAGCGCCGCGTCCAATCGATGCACCCATGGACGGCTCCAATTTCGACCTCCCGGTCCACGACGTGCACGATCTCCGCCTCTTCGTCGCGCACCTCGAGGACGTGCGCCTCGCCGAGCCGCCCTACGTCGTGAGGCTGCCCGCCAGACGCCGGATAAAACGCCGTACGGTCGAGCACAACCTCCCACGCGGGCCTGCCTGCCAGCAACGTCGGGTCGCAGCTCACCACGTCCGCCTCGAACTCGCGCTCGAAAGAGTCATCGTAATAGAGTCTGCGTGTCGCCATGCCCCCAGATGCCTCCCGAAAAAAAGGCCAAATCTCAGCGGTTCACTGCTCAGCTTCAAAATGCTGTAGCCGTGGTCTTTTACCCTGAGCAAATGCGAAGGGTCAGACCGCAGGGTTTAGATGCAACACAACCCATGCCTCGTGCGTGTGCAAGGTGTTCTCCTAAGCTCCCAACGCCCGCTGCCAAGATTCCGCAGGCAGAGCACTCCAGCTCCACTACATGGCTCGTTGAAATCATGAACAAAAGAGTCTAGCACAGGCCTTTTTGGCTATTCTTTCGCGTCCCCGCCGCCTTCCTCCCCCGGCGAAAGCCATGTTTCACGCTACAATAGACCCATGGCCGTACGTCTGATCGCGCTGGATATCGACGGCACTCTGCTCGACAGCGAGTGGAAGCTGCCCGAAGCCAACCGCTCCGCCATCGCGGAAGCCACGCGCCGCGGCATCGAAGTCGCCCTGGTAACCGGGCGGCGCTACGACTTCGCCATGCCCATCGCCCGCAAGCTCGATTCCCCGCTGACCATGATCGTCAGCAACGGCGCGCTCGTCCGCACTCATGACGGTGAGACGCACGTGCGCCACCTCCTCCCGCGCCGCACGGCCGAGCGCGTTCTCGGCATCACCCTGCCGTGGCGCGACGGCGCCGGAGTGGTCTTCGACCGCCCGCGCGAGAATCAGATCGTCCTCGAGGTTATCGAGACCGACGACCCGATCCGCTCCGCCTACTACGCACGCAACAGAGAGTTCATCAGCCAGGCCAAGCCGCTGGAAAGCTGCCTCACCGAAGATCCCCTTCAGGTTATGCTGTCCGGAAAAGTGGAGCCGATGCGCGCCGCGGAAGCCGCTCTGCGCGTCGCGCCGTTCGTGGCAACCTTCGGCATCGCGGCGACCGTCTATGAGAGCAAGGATTTCGCGATGATCGACGTGATTCATCCCCAATGCTCAAAGGGCGCATCGCTCGAAGAGTGGGCTGCGCTCCGCGGTTTTGCCCGCGAAGAAGTGATGGCCATCGGGGACAATCACAACGATCTTGAGATGCTGTCCTTCGCCGGGATTCCCATCGTGATGGGCAACAGCGTGCCGGAGCTGAAGAATTTCGGCTGGCACGAAACCGGCACCAACGACGAGAACGGCGTCGCCTTGGCCATCGAACAGTTCGCCCTGCGGGAGGCCGCCCCGTGCGCATAACGCGCCCCGCGCTATTGTCCCCGCTGTTGCTGGCGCTTCTTGCGTCGCTCGCGCCGCCTGCCGTGCGCGCCGAATACATCGTCCTGCGCAGCGGCCAGCGCCTCAGCGTTACCGGCTATCAGTTCCTCGGCGACACCTACCGTTTGCAAATGAACGGCGGCTACGTCGAAATGCCCGCGAGCGACGTAGTTGGCATCGAGCCCGAGGAAGTTTTCACCCCCGCACCCGCCCCACAAGCCGCCAAATCCCCCTTTCGCGAATTGATCCTCGCCGCGGCGGCCCGTTACAGCGTCGACGCCGATCTCATCACCAGCGTCATCGCCACCGAATCCAACTTCGATCCCAAAGCCGTCTCCCGCCGCAACGCCCGCGGCCTCATGCAACTTCTTCCGCAGACCGCCGCCCGCCTGGGCGTGCAAAACATCTTCGATCCCGGCGAAAACATCGACGCCGGCACGCACTACTTGCGCGACCTCCTGCAACGCTACCGCAACGACCTGGTTCTTACGTTAGCCGCCTACAACGCCGGACCCGAGCGCGTCCAGCAGTACGGCCGCGTCCCCCCGTTCGCCGAAACCCAGTCCTACGTCCGCCGCGTCAAGCGCGCCTACGACCAGCGCAAATCCGGCATTCGTCCCGCCGGCAAAGCCCCCACGCAACCTCCCGCCGTGTCAGCCACCGCGACCGCAGCCGCCCCCCTCGGCCAATAGTCCCATGGCACCAGCCCTTTCTGGCCTGTGCGCAGTCCCGTGGCACAGCCATTTCTGTTTACCCTGCGTGCCCTGAGGAACGAAGGGAGCCTCGAAGGGGGCTGTGTGGCCTTAGCCGAGCACGCGATGGACTCGGCGATGCACTGACCGGCGCCATCAAAAACGGTGCGCGCTACTACACGGTCACCTACGCGCCCATCGGATTCAAGTGCGCTGGCATATGCCAAATTTGATCTTGACAAACCCATTACTACCGTGGTAGCATCTTCCCGTTCAAAACCGTCTCTCGCCTCTGGCGAGAAATCCCAAACAACTCAATTTCTACCGAATCTGGAGATTCCATGTCTACCAAGCGCTCCAAGGACCGTACCCTGTTGTGTTCTTTCTTGTTCGCCGACGGCCGCCAGTGCACCACCCCGCGCTGCTCCGCCCATCCGCACCTCTGCTACTTCCATGCCCGCAAAGAAGCCCAAGCCAATCTCGCCCTGCAAGCCGGCCGCGATATCTCCTCCTGCTTCTCCTTCGACTATGTCTCGGCCTGCGACCTCAGCCAGGCTCTGAGCCAGCTCTTTTGCGCCGTCGCCCACGGCAGTATCAAGCCCAAAACCGCCACCACCCTCGCCTACCTCGGCCAAACCATTCTCCAAACCATCCACGTCGCCGGAAGCGAGTACGCCCAAGCCTTCGGCAGCGACGCCTGGCGCCGCGCCATCCGCTCCTCGTTTGCCCCGCCAGAACTTCCTCCGCCCCCGCCCGAGCCCAAAATCGAACGCAAACCCGGGCGCCCCCCAGCCCCGCAAACCCCCTCCGAATAGCCATTTCCAGCCCACACAAGCCCCCAAACCTAACCCCCTTTAGAATCAACACTTCCAAAAGTGTATGAAAACAAACCACTTTAACCACATTCAGAATCAACACTTACGAAAAACATAGGGGGAGGGGGAGTAATTTTCTGGTTAACAGCAATCCCCTGGGATCTCGCGGAAACACCGCCGTGGCGGGCACCGATCACGGGACTCATGTAGCGGCCGCCTTCCGAGGCGGGCGCTCTTCGATTTTCACGGGTCACGGGTCGCGAGTCGCGAATCGCCCTCTCACACGGGCGCTCTTCGCTTCACGGGTCACGGGTGACGAATCACGGCCCACGCCTCCGTCTACTGCTGTGGCGGCGCGCTCGGCGCAAGTGGTGGGATGCCCATACCCGGCGGTTGCGGAGCCGGGCCGCCTGAAGGCTGCTGCGAGGTGCCAGGCTGGTTGCCAAACGTGCTCTGCCCCGGCTGTCCAAATCCCTGTCCGAATCCCTGGTTCGGCGTTTGCCCCGGCGCGGTGGGCGTTCCAACCTGGGTCCCGCTCCCGCCGATCGCCATCGTATCCTTGGAAGGATCCCAGATGAATTCAAACAGATGGTAGTTCGTGGCCTTCTCGTAAATGATGATCGAGTTCCCTTTGGCTTTGCTGCCGATGCCGATGATATTGCCCCCGATGAACGAGGACGTATCCACCTCAGCCGGCGCACCAGGGTTCGCCGCGCCGCTGTCGGTCGTCGCGGTACCCGCGGCGCCAGAGGCGCCCGGTTGCGTGGTGCCCGCCGCCCCTGGCGTGCCCGGTTGTGTAGTTCCCGCCGCACCCGTCGTGCCGCCGCCGAATTGAGAACCAAACCCCTGCGGCGAATTGCCTCCCGCGCCCGCCGTGGACCCGAAGCTGCCGAAAGAGCTGCCGAAAGCCGAAGCCGGCGTGCCGGGCTGAGTGGTTCCGGCCCCGGCCCCCGCCGCCCCCTGCAACTGCAGTGTTTGCGGAGGCTTAAAGCTTCCAATGAGCTGCCCGGCAGGGCCGACGAAAATCAGCCTCCAGGCGCCGTCTTCCTTGTTCATCGGATCTTTGTACGCCTGCCGGAGGTAGCGCAACGATCCCATTTTGGGCTCGGTCAGGTCGTTGATGGTGGTGGGAAACTTGCCGTTCTTGCGGTAGTACAACTTGATCGCGCGAACGTACTGCTTGCCGCGCCAGATCATCTCTTCTTCTTTTTCGCGCTGCCGTTCCGTGCGCACCGACGGCGCCGCTACCATCGTCGAAAGCAGCAGCAACGTCGCCAGAAACACCGCCAGAAGAAGGGCGTAACCCCCTTCGTTCCGGCTCCTCTTCGATGCGCGAAACCTCTTTCTCATGAGGCAGGTGCCGTGGCCGGCTCTTCGGTCAGCGTTGTCGAGCCCCGCCGGCCGGTGGCGATCTCTTCAAAGTCCAGGTTGGCGTTTCCGATTTTCACGACGCGGTATTTTCCCAGCAGCGTCTCGCCCTCGGCCACGATAAAGATCTGGTCCCCATCGGTCAGGAACGCCCGCTTCGCCGTTCCGTTCGGCACGGTGCCATAACCGAAAAACTTCACGTTCCCGGGAAGCGCCGGCGGAGGAGGCGGTGGCGGCATCACCGGCCCAAAATTCGTGCGTGCTACTTCCTTCTTCTGCGCCGCCGTTTCCGGCGGTGGGGGCGCAATCATGCTGAACAAATCCCGCCCCCCGCTCTTGTACTCCGTTTTCCGGCTGTGCTCGAGGATGTCGCGTTTCAACTCAGGATTTTCAACCGCCAAAGGTTTGTAAGCGGCCTCCGGGTCTAAGGAAGCGTTCGACACGGCCGCGGGTCCCTTACCGCTGAAATACCATACGATGACGGCGACCACGATCAGTCCGGCGAGCCAGGCGGCCTTGTTTTTTTCGCTCATCACGCCGTCCGGAAATAGGTCTTGATGTGCATGGTCACCCGCACTTCGCCCCTGGCGGCCTGCTGCTGTTCGGCTTCGGATTTCGCCGTCAGACTCTCGACCGCGTAGACATTGCCTGAGCGCTGCAATCCGTTCAAGAAGCGCACCACACCGGCATAGCTCCCGCTCACCACCGCTTCGATCTCCACCTCGGTGAGCGCCCGGCCCTTCAGGTCCTCCTGGCGGAAGCTGCCGCTCTCCAGTTGCAAACCTGACTTGCTGGCGATCGCGCCGAGTTCCGCGGTAACCGAAGAGTAGCCGCTGTTAGCCGGGTACAGCGATTGCTCGAACTGGTCGCAGTCCTTTTGAATATCCGGCATCTTCTTGCGGATGTCTTGCGCGCGGGTGATGTCTGCGCGAAGCAGATCGCGGTTCCGCGTGAGCACCGCCAGGTCCTGCTGCGGGCGCGTGGCCGTCGCCAGGTTCCAGCTATACACCGCCAGCGCCACGTCCGCGGCCACTAGCAGCACAACCCCTAACAGGATCGCGCGCCTCTCGAATCTAAAATCGTGCCGCATCAGGTCCTCGAATACACCGCTCTCAATTCCACTTCCAAATGATCCCCGCCCGGCGTCCCCGGCGGAGCAATCCGTTCATTCACCAACTCCACGTGCGTGAATGCCGGCGATGCTTCCAAAGCGTGCAAAAACTTGAGCTTCGCCTCATCGTTCATGGCGCCCACCACCAGCTTCACTTCCACGCGTACCCTTCTCGTGCTTCGGCTCGATGCTCACCACGCGCACGCCCGCGGGCAGGATTTTCTCCAGGTCCATGAACATCTGCGTCCAATTCAGGCTCTGCTCGTCGATGAGCGTGTTCAGAAATGCGGACCGCTCGTGGAGCCGGGCATTCTCCGGCTGGCTGAAGAAGCGCTCCAGGTCGATTCGCTGCTGCTCCAGTCCGATCATTTCCTGCCGGATTTTGGCCACCTTCACCCGCAGCGTCTCGTCGGACCTTCTCACCGAATAGACGTGCCACCCCAGCGCCAGGAAGAATATCCCCGCAATCACGCCAAGCACACCCGCAGCGGCCAGAAACCTTCGATGCGTTTCCAGCGGCCTGGTCGATAAATTGAGCCGGACTTTCATTCTCGTCGCGTTCCGCGATTCCCTTCTCGTACGCTGCGTGCGCTAACTACGATGCAACATCCAGCCGACCAATCCTTCGACTTCGCGGTCCGCCATGGGCTGCGCCTCTTCCGGGACCCGGCCTTCGGATACGGCCGTTTGCAGCAGCGAGCGAACCTCGCAGTGAAATTCATCCTCGAGCGGCCGCACAAACTCCGGAAGCCGCGCGCCCAACCCAGCCACGCGCACCGACTGTATGCCTTCGCGCCAGGTGTCCTGGTAATACGCCGCCACCGGAAAAATCTCTTCCAGAAGCATCTGCGGCGTGAGCTCGCCGCTCTGCGCGGGAAGCTCCGTACAGCGGTATCCGCACAACACACCTTCCCGCACAATTGCGGTGGTCAGCGCCAAGCCGGACACCCGAGCCAGCAGCGTGGGCTGGTGGTCATCGAGCAGTGTGATGGCAGCCAGAGAGGAGCTCAGCACGACCCCGGGATTTAGACCGGCACCCTCGGCCAAAGCTTCATACTCGCGAACGATCCGCAAACGCGCCAAGGCCGTCACGACGTCCACGCCCTCTTCGCGCGGCGCCTGCCGCATGTAGGAAATCACCGTTTCATCGGCCTCGAAGGGCACGCTCTTCTTGAGCTTCCAGCGCAGCATCGGCTCCGCTTCCTGAGGCGACCTGGGAAACTGGTCGAAATGCTGCACGAAAACGCGGATCACTGGATCAGGCACCAGCAAGGCCACATCTTCGTCTTTGGCGCGCAGGCGGGCCATCAGACCGGCAATCGCGCTCTTCACAACGACCGGGCTGACGATGTTGGTCTCCACCGCCGAGGGCAGCAGCGCACCCGCCGGAAGCTCCTCCACCGCAAAACTGTCCAGCCCTCCCGTTCTCGTCCAGCGGGCTCCTGCTACGCGGTCCTGGCAAATCTCGAGGGCCAGCGGGGGGTGCGGCATGGCCTCCAGCCACCGCGCTACCTTCCGCGCAAATTCGCTTTGGTAGATTCCTTGGCGGAACGTGGCGCTACTGCTCAACGAAGGTCACCTTGTTGATTTCCCTTACGCTGGTAATGCCCGCGCGGATTTTCGCCAATCCGCTTTCGCGCAGCGTGGTCATTCCTTCTTCCCGTGCGATGCGCTTGATTTCCGATGTCGGCCGGCGATCCACAATCATCTCGCGGATGCGATCGGTCAGATCGAGCAGCTCGCAGATCGCGGTGCGGCCGTGGTATCCCGTGCCGCCGCACTCCAGGCATCCGGCGCCTTCGACGAGCAACACGCCGGCCCACACGGTGGGATCGAGGCCCGCTTCCTGCAGCTCCGTCGGCGTGTATCTCTTGGGCCGCTTGCAATTCGAGCAGACCACGCGCACCAGGCGTTGCGCCATGATGCAATTGAGCGCCGACACGAAGTTGTAAGGCTCGACGCCCATGTTGATAAAGCGTCCGATGACGTCGGTCACGTTGTTGGCATGGACGGTGGTGAACACCAGGTGCCCGGTCAGAGCTGATTGGATGGCGATCTGCGCGGTCTCCTGATCGCGAATTTCGCCGACCATGATCTTGTCGGGGTCGTGACGCAAAATGGAGCGCAAGCCGCGAGCGAAAGTCAGCCCTTTTTTCTCGTTCACCGGGATCTGGGTGATGCCGCGCAGCTGATACTCCACCGGATCTTCGATGGTGATGATCTTGTCTTCGTCGCTCTTGATCTCGTTGATCGCGGCGTACAGCGTGGTGGTCTTGCCGGAGCCTGTCGGCCCGGTTACCAACACCATGCCGTACGGTTCCCGAATATAGCGCCGGAAGCGCCGCATCTCTTCCGCCGAAAAGCCCACGACGTCCAGGCTGAGGCTCTGAAATTTCTCCGACAGCGTCTCCTTGTCGAGGACGCGGAGCACCGCGTCTTCGCCATGGCTCGCCGGCATGATGGACACGCGCAGGTCGATAAAGCGGCCTTTGTATTTCACGCGGAAGCGCCCGTCCTGTGGAACGCGGCGCTCGGCGATGTCCAAATCGCTGAGCACCTTGATGCGAGAAATCACGGTGGAGTGCCATTCCTTGGCGATCGGCTGCATGGCATGTTGCAGCACGCCGTCGATGCGATACTTGACGGCGACTTCGGTGTCGCGCGCTTCGATGTGAATGTCGCTGGCTCTGCGCTCCAGTGCGGTGAAGATGACGGTCTCGACCAAGCGGACGACGGGGCTGACGGCGGTATCGCGAGTCAGGCGGTCGCCGGAAATGGTCTCGTCGCTTTCCTCCTCGTCCTTGGAGACTTGCAGGGTGAAGGCTTCGGTGGCTTGTTCCAGAACGCGTTGAGACTGCTCGGTGCGCTTCAGCAGATCGCTGATCTGCCTGCCGGTGGCTACTTTAATCGCGAGTTTCTTGCCCAACAGCAGCGGCAGCTCGTCGCTCAGCAATACCTGGCTGGGGTCCGCGACCGCGATGGACAACAAGTTGTTCTGCACTTCCAGAGGTACGAAGTTGTAGCGGAACATCAGGTCCGCGGGAATGGCGCGAAACAGTTCCGGATCGATGCGTTGCTCGCGAAGATCGATAAATCCGCAGCGGTACCTGTCGGCAAGTTTTCGCGAATGGTCGCGCTCCTGCTGTTCGTCGGTGGCCGATGCCAGCCCGGCGATCACGTTCGAGTGTTGGTCCGTCGTTGCCATAGTTCCCTTACTTGCTTACCCCCGTCGTCGAAAGCGAAAAGATCGGCAGGTAGAGCGAGATCAGAATGAAAGCGACTAACAAGCCCATAAAAATCAGCATCACCGGCTCGATGAGCGAAACCATTGCGCCAAGCTTCAAATTTACTTCGTCTTCGTAAAACTCCGCGACGCTGGTCAGCATCGGCGCCAGCGCACCGCTCGATTCTCCCACCTCGATCATGTCCAAAGCCAATACCGGCATGACGCCTTTCGAGGCCAGCGCCCCATGCAGCGACTCGCCCTCGCGCACCATTTGCGTGGCCTGCGCGACTGTGCCGCGCACCAGCTTGCTGCTGATCGCGTCGGAAGCGGTCTGCAGGCCCGCCACCAAGGGCGTTCCCCCGGTCAACAGCGTTGCCAGCGTGCGGGAGAATTGCGCCACCTGAAATTTCAGCAGCGTATCTCCGATCACTGGCAACCGGAATTTCAGCCGGTCAAACGCCACCCCGCCGTTTTCGGTCCGCGACCATGAGTATATCGCCACCGCAAACAGCGCGATCGCAACAATGCCCCCCAGGAACACGTAACGGTAATCCACCGTCAGAGCGATCAGCACTTGCGTCGGCCCGGGCAATTCCACGTTCAAGTCGCGGTAGAGCAGCGCGAACTTCGGGATTACCGCGGTCACCAGGTAACTCACGATGACGGTGGCCACCGTGATCAGCAGCACCGGATAGACCAGCGTGGCCAAGATTCTCTTGCGGACGCCGGTGCTCACCTTCTGGTAGGCAATGTAATAGTCCAATACGCCGGGAAGGTTGCCGCTCTTCTCTCCCGCCAGAATCGCCGTCGAGTACACCTTCGAGAACACGCCTGCCTCGCTGACCGCCTCGGAAAGCGATTTCCCTTCCCGTACACGATCGCGAATCTGGGAGATGATCGGGCGAAGCCTGGGCGATGACGCGCGATCGGCAAGCAGGTCCAACGCACGCAGAATGGGCAATCCCGCTTTGATCAGCGTATTGAATTGCTGGTTGAGGATTAGGAAGTCCGTGCCGCCGACCGCACGCTCGCTGGGTCGCCGCATCCCCAACCCGGCAAGGACGCCGCTCCGCGACTCCACCGAATACACGTACAGACCGCGGTCCATCAGCTTCTGGCGCGCTTCCGCCAGAGTGCCGGCAGCCTCGACGTGCGAAAAGACCCGCCCGTTACCATCCGCAACGCGGCAGACAAACTCCCCCATAGGCTCTCAGTTTACCTCATCTAACTGATATGCAGGGAAGCTGGGAAGGGTTGGCCGTTGCTTGTACGTAACAGCCTTGGTTGCGAGCCCGTAGCAGGTGTTCCGGCGCTATTTTACGCCGGCGTCGCCCGCGGGTAATTCCCCGTTCACAATGGCTACGCCGGCCGGCACCTCGAATCGAAACGCGGAATCCGCCACCGGCGGATTCAGGTGCCAATTCGCGAACCGGAATTCCACCTGCACGCCGCCGCTCTGGCGCACCAGCAAGCGCCACAGTTCCCCGGTATCGCGGCCAATTTCAAAGAATACCGCGTCGGGTTTGTCGCCGCCCGGGGATCCTTCCGCACCGGAATCCGCGCTGGAACGATCCGCTTTGGCCCCTCGCAGTGTGCAGCGAAGCATGACGTTCTGTTCGTTTTCGGCTTTCTCGCGGCCGGCGAGGTCCACGCTCGCGCAAACCCGCGAAACCTTCATTTCTCCCGCCAGCAGCGCCAGCGGAGTCCGCCAATCCGTGCTTTGCTTGGCCGGCACACGCATCACCGCGTGATCCGCGGGAACGTAGAACCAGGCCGTTTGCCCATCCACCAGGAACAAGTCGCGTTCCGGGGACTCATATTCCCAGCGCATTTTTCCTGGACGGCGAAAATACGCGGTGCCCGCTTCGGTTCGCACTACTTTCTCGTTCTCCGTGTAGCGCTCCAGAAACGTCGCTTGCAACGTCCGGGCAGGTCGGTAGCGCATCTCGAACAGACCGACCAGGCGCTTCACCTCTGCGTCTTCGCGATTCGCTGCGGCCGCCATGCGCCCGAGGCCAAAACACAAACATAGCGTGGCGAAAATACTGAGGAAGCGTTGCGCAGCGTTGGAAGAGGTCATGGGCAGCGTCAACCAGGAACGATCCAGCATACTACGCATCGTGAGGCTTAACGGTTGAACAGCGAGCGGACAAATGCAAAGGGTTTCTTGCTGTGCGGCACGGCGGAATGCCGGGGCCTGAGGGAAACCAGCTAAGAGATGAGCCTTAGAGCGGAGGGCTCGCTACCGTGGCAACACCGGCAGCGTTGTATCGAATGACGCCGGTCTCATCGCAGAAGAAATTTCGCTGGCCGGTCACTCCCACAACAACGGGAGTCCCATTCATGGTGTAGTTTGTGTTTGTTACTCCGTCCCCTGACGTAGGCAAGTACGTGAAGTTATAGCCGGCCTTGGTCGGAGCCACGACACCGAGAATAGGGTCAACGATGTTCGCGCCACCCGCGCAGGCTCCTCCACCGGGCCCAAGATCCGCCAGGGTAGCCGGGTAGCCGACCGCGGGGCAAAGCGCCGAGTAGGTTACGTTCGCGCCGGTGTACGTCCGAATGGTGTTGACCGCGGAAGCTTCATGCGCAGCCATCCGCGACTTGATTAAGTTCGGAACTGCAATCGCCGCGATGATCAGAATGATGGCCACGACGACCAGGAGTTCGATCAGGGAGAATCCCTGTTCCTTGCGGCGGGCGGTTACGCGTTCCGCTTCTTGTTTTACGTCTAGCGCCGAATTCATTGGGTCTCCCTCCTTCCCTTGAAAAAGAAGGGGAAGTCGTTAGACTTCCCCTCCAGTAAATCAACAACTGTGCGACGTAGCTCTTACAGCGACGGGCTGGCGACCGTCGGAGCCACACCGGTGAGGGTGTAGCGGATGACGCCAGTCTGATCGGAGTAGAAGCCGCGCTGACCGGTCGTGCCAACGGTT
The DNA here is from genome assembly GCA_963735525.1 of uncultured Acidobacteriota bacterium. GTDB lineage: Bacteria > Acidobacteriota > Terriglobia > Acidiferrales > UBA7541 > Acidiferrum. The sequence goes on from CAVTLQ010000016.1 coordinate 43,187, forward strand.
GCAGGAATGCCCGTCTGGGTGTAGGTGTCATTCAAGCCGTCCGCACCCGCCACCGTGGCATACGTGAACACGTAGCCCGCTTTGGCGCCACCAGCGAGAACCGGGTCAATGATGCCCGTTCCGCCGGGGCAAGCGCCGCCGGTGTTAAGTGCAAGCAGTGACGGCGAGAAACCCACCGCGGGGCAAGACGCGGCGTAGTTCACTTCACCCGTGTTGACCGTGCGAACCGAACCCACCGCCGAAGCTTCGTTGGCGGCCATCTTGGACTTGATGAGGTTCGGGATGGCAATCGCCGCGATGATCAGAATGATCGCCACGACGATCAAAAGCTCGATAAGCGAGAAACCCTTCTGTTTCTTCATTTACATCTCCTTGAGAAGTTGATCTTAGTGCCAGAGCACACCTAGACTAGGGCACGGCGGATGCCAACCGGCAAACCAGTAGTACCAGTGGCTAGAACCGGGGCAAAACAGTGATAATAGGAGGCTTACGTGGATCTTGGGGTGCCAAAATCTGCTCACTTGGCCAGCGGAGGCCGCCAACCCCCCAAAGTGACCCTTTTCGTCACCCCGTAACGGCCCAAAATCGTCAAATCGACACTTTGGGCCCTGGCAAGCCCGTCCCTCTCCCTATCTGCCTATAGATTGTGCTTCTTGGCGTAGTGGCGGAACGACCTGTAGCTGATCTTGAGCAATTCCGCCGCCTGCGTGCGTACCCCGTGCGTCTTTTCCAGGGCTAGCTGCAAATAGCGGCGCTCGGTCTCGGCGACTTCCTTCTCGAAATCCACGCCCTCGGGCGGGAAGGCCGTCAGCCCATTCTCGGATCCGGCGAGCGTCGAGCCACCGGAATACCCGGCGATTCGGTCGGGCAGGACACGCAGGGAAACCTCTCCGGAGGCTTCCAGCGCCATCGCGCGCTCCATGGTGTTTTCCAGTTCCCGGACATTGCCCGGCCAGTCGTACGACTCCAGCCGGCGCATGGCTTCCGGGGAGATGCTTTCGACCGGCTTTTCCATCACCTTGCGAAAGGTTTCCAGGAAGTGCCGCGCCAAGAGTGGGATGTCTTCCCGCCGCTCGCGCAAGGGAGGTAGTTGGATGGGGATGACGCTCAAGCGGTAGTAAAGGTCCTCGCGAAAGCGGCCTTCGGCGATCTCTTTCTCAAAATCCTTGTTGGTCGCGGCGATGATGCGCACATCGACGTCGCTCTCTTCGGTGCTGCCGATGGGCCGGACCTTACCTTCTTGCAGGACGCGGTACAGCTTCACCTGCATGGTGAGACTCATGTTGCCGATCTCATCCATGAACAGGGTGCCGCCGTGGGCCGCCTGGAAAAGCCCCTGGCGGTTTTCATTTGCGCCGGTAAACGCGCCCTTCATGTACCCGAACAACTCCGATTCGAGCAGGGTCTCGGGAAACGCACCGCAGTTGATGGTGATAAACGGAGCCTGGGCGCGCATGCTGTTCTCATGAATGGCTCTGGCGACGAGCTCCTTGCCGGTGCCGCTCTCGCCGGTGATCAATACGCGGCTGGTCTGCGGCGCGACGGTCTGGATCAGATCGAAGATGGCGCGCATCTTCGGGCTTTGCCCGATGATATTGTCGAGGCCGGTGAGGCGGCGCAGCTCACGGCGCAGGTAGCCCGCTTCTTTCTTCCACTTCAGGCTTTCCGAAACCTCGCGAACCGCGCGGCGCAGTTGATCGACGAGCTCGTGATCCTTGATGACATAGCGGTCGGCGCCGGAGTTGATCGCGGCAATGGCCGTCTCCACCGTAGGCACGCCGGTGATCAGCAGAAAAAAGCATTCCGGCGCGATTTCCTTCGTCAGCTTCAACAGATCGACGCCGCTTTCGCCGGGCATGCGCACGTCGGAGATCACGATGTCAAAGATTTGCGATTCCAGCTTGCGCTTAGCGGTTTCCACGTTGTGGGCGATCTCAACGCGATGGCCTTCCTTGCGAAAAGTAATCTCCAGCAATTCGCAGATGGAGCGCTCGTCGTCCACGACAAGGATGTGCGCCGCATCCTTGGTCTGGTCCTTCACTGCGGTCTTGGCAGCCTGCATAGCACCCTCAAGCTACTCGCGGCAGCTCCACGATGAATTCCGCGCCGCGGTCTTTCTGCGAAATGACACTGATCCGGCCGCTGTGGGCCTGCACGATTTGATAGACGATGGAAAGTCCCAACCCGGTTCCACCCTGGAAACCCGATTGCAAGGGCTCAAAAATCTTGGCGCGCTGTTTCGGGTCGAGCCCGATGCCGGTATCGCGAAAGGCAATGCGCAGCCAGAACGGACGCTCTTCCAGACCGACGGTGAGCGTGCCGCCGTCCGGCATGGCGCGCAGGGCGTTGTCGCACAAATTCCAGAACACCTGTTTGATTTTGTTGGGGTCTACCCGGGCGCGGAGTTCGTGTCCGTTCACGGCCCGCGCGATTTGGTATTTCGTGCCGATTTCCGGCTTCTTCTCGATGAGCATCAGCGTTTCGTTGAGCAGCGCGCTGACGTCGGCGTCTTGGAATTCGTAGGTCTTCTCTCGGGAATAGTTCAGAAAGTCCGTGATGATGTGATTCAAGCGCTCGGATTCCCGGCTGACGATGCTGACCAGGTGCACTTGATCCTCTTCGAGCGGCACCAGGCGGGCCAGCTCTTTCACTGCGCCGACCATGGCCGTCAGCGGCTGGCGGATTTCGTGTGCGATGGCCGCCGATAGCCGGCCGAGCGCCGCCATGCGCTCCTTGGTAGCCACTTCCTGCTCCAACCTGCGAAAGTCGGTCAGGTCTTGGAAGTTGAATACGTAGCCGCTGCGTTTGTTGTCGCGGGAGCGCAGCGGCGAAATGCTGATGCCCAGATAGCGCTGCTGCCCTTCCGAGGTGCGAAAATCGATTTCTCTGCGAAGCGACAGTTTGTCGTTTTGGTCCGGCAGACCGGGCAGCCAAAAGGCTTCGCTGATCTCCGAAAGCTTTCGTCCCCGAATGTCCGCGAACCGGTGGCCCAGAATCTCTTCACCGGTGCGGTTGAGGAGCACGATCCGGCCGTCGATGTCCGTGGTGATCAGTCCGCCGCGCATGGAGTGAATGATGTCTTCGGTAAAATCCTGGAGGTCCAGGAGTTCTTCGCGTTTTTCCTCGAGCTCCATGCCCTTTCGGCGCAAGGATTGCGCGAGCAGGCTGGCCAAATAAGCGACGGCGAAAAAACCGAACAGGTTGCTGAGGAACCAGAAGCGCAGCCCTTGCGCGGTGGACACGCTGGTGAAGGTTTTGGGAATTTTGCCGGCGTAGGCCAGCGCCGTTAGTCCGCCGAGAAAGGCCAGGCACACCGCGGCGGTGGCGTAGGCGACGCGCCGCGAAAACAGGATGCTGGATACGATGATCACCAGCAGATAAAGGGAAATGAAATAGCTGTCCTGCAGGCCGGTGGCGTAGACAAGCGCTGAGATCATCACCACGTCGCTGGCCACTTGCAGGCCGCCGTGCCAGGAAGCATCGGGAAGCCAGCGCAACAAAATGATGTGGATGGTGCCGAGGGTTATCCAGAAGACGATCAGCGGAAGGAAATAGTGGCCCGTGTTTGGCGCCGGCACATACTGCGGCCACACGACCCCGACGGCGAGGATCAGCGCGATCAGCAACAGGCGGACCCGCGTCAGCCAATCCAGCCACTCGCGCATGGTCAGGTTTTGATCCATCGATCGCCCGTGCCCTGGCCTGGCTCACTCTTCAGGCATTTCACAGCTGTGCGCCAGAAACATGCCGGGGCAGGAAGTTTCCCTCCTGCCCCGGCTAACAGATTAGCACCCCGCTGGCGCGGTGATCACTTGCCGCTCAGCTTGCCGATCAGCGAGAACAGCGGCATGTACATGGAAATGACCACGCCGCCGACGACCAAGCCCAGGAACACGATCATGACCGGCTCCAAGGCCGTCAAAAGGTCTTTCACGGCGGCGTCCACTTCTTCCTCGTAGAAGTCGGCGATTTTTTGCAGCATGGCGTCCATGGCGCCGGTTTGTTCGCCGACGCTGATCATTTGGGTCACCATGCCGGGGAACACTTCCGAGTCCTTCAACGGCTCGGTGAGCGTCTTGCCTTCTTCCAGTGACTTCCTCACCTTTTGCAGGGACCTCTCGACGACGGCGTTTCCGGCCGTTTTTGCGGTGATGTCCAATCCCTCCAGGATCGGGACGCCGCTGGCGATCAGCGTGCCCAGGGTGCGGGTGAAGCGGGCCACGGCGATCTTTCTCATCAGGAGGCCGAGGACGGGCAATTTCAGAATGATGGAGTCGAGAATGTAGCGGCCTTGGGCGGTTCCGTACCACACCTTCAAGCCAACGATCAAGGCGACGAACGCCACGACAATCAGAAGACCAAAGATGCTGCCGACAAAGTTGCTCAAGGCGATGACGATTCGCGTGGGCAACGGCAGGTCTACGCCAAGGCCGGCGAACAAGGTGGCGAAAATCGGCACGACCTTCCACAACAGCAGGGTGATTACGGCGCCTGCAATGCGTCAAAACGCCGACGGGTAGATCAGGGCAGACTTAACGGCGCGCTTCAGCTTGACGTTCTTTTCGATGTAGGTGGAGAGGCGTTGCAGAATGGTGTCGAGAATACCGCCGGTCTCGCCGGCCTCCACCATGTTGACGTAGAGGGCGTCGAAGACCTTCGGGTATTGGCGCATCGCGGCGGACAGCGTGGCGCCGCCTTCCACCGATGGCCCGCGTTCCGACCAGCACCTTCTGAAAGGTCTTGTTCTCCTGCTGGCCGGCCAGGATTTCCAGGCACTGCACCAGCGGCAAGCCCGCATCGATCATGACCGAGAACTGGCGCGTAAAGATGGCAAGCTCTTTGGAGTTGACGCCCGCGCCGAACGTGGGCAAGTTGAATTCCTTGCCCTTTTCGGACATCTTTGTGGCGGTGATCTGCTGACGGCGCAGCTGATTGGTGACGTCCGCCTTGCTGTTGGCGCGTCATCTCACCGCTGACGCTGGTTCCCGCCTTGTTCGTTCCCTTATACGTATATACCGGCATTTCCTTGTCCTCCTAGGTCGCAGGGGCCCAATGATTCTGAGCCGCATGGGCTCGACCGAAACTCTTGAATACCTAGCGCTTGCCACCCACCGGCGTCTTTCCGCCGCCGGGACTTGACACTCCGCGGTTGATCATGTCCTGCAGTTCGTCGGCATTCGACGAGCGCGACAAAGCCATTTCCAGAGGTGATGGTCTTGGCGAGATAGGCGCTAGCCAGGCCCTGGTTAAAGGTCTGCATCCCAGTTTGTCCCGTTCCCGTCTGCATGGCGGAATAGATCTGGTGAATCTTGTCTTCGCGAACCAGGTTGCGAATCGCCGCGGTGGGCACCAGCACTTCCATGATCATGGCGCGCCCGCGGCCATCCGCGCGCGGAAGGAGCGCTTGGCAAAGAATGCCTTCCAGCACCATGGAAAGCTGCGCGCGCACTTGCGGCTGCTGGTGGGCGGGAAACACGTCGATAATACGGTTGATCGTGGAGGCCGCGGAGTTGGTGTGCAGGGTGGCAAAGGTCAAGTGGCCGGTTTCCGCGATGCGCAGAGCGGATTCAATGGTCTCCAGGTCGCGCATTTCGCCGATCAGCACGACGTCGGGATCTTCGCGCAGGGCGGCGCGCAAGCGAGTTGGAGAACGAGTGCGTGTCGGCGTGGACCTCGCGCTGGTTCACCAGGCATTTCTTGTGGTTGTGCAGAAACTCGATGGGGTCCTCGATGGTGATCATGTGCTCTTCGCGCTCGCTGTTGATCTTGTCGAGCATGGCGGCGAGGGTCGTCGATTTTCCCGAGCCGGTGGGGCCGGTGACCAGCACCAGCCCTCTGGGCTTGTCACACATACCCTTGACCACTGCGGGCAGGCCCAGCGCGTCGAATCCCTTGATTTCCCACGGGATGGTCCTGAAGACCGCGCCGACCGCACCGCGCTGATTGAACACGTTGCCGCGGAACCTGGCCAGGTTTTTCAACCCGAACGAAAAGTCCAGCTCCAGGTTCTCCTCGAAGCGGTGCTTCTGGGCGTCGGTGAGCACGCTATACGCCAGCGACTTGGTGTCGGCTGCCGTCAACGGCGGCATGTCCAGCGGACGCAGCCGCCCGTGGACGCGCACCCGGGGCGCGCTGTTGGTCGTGATGTGCAGATCGCTGCCACCCATCTCGATCATCTTTTTCAGCAATTCGCTCAGCGTAATTCCAGCCATCGCTCACCTTCCTCCTAAAGAACGGTCTCGCGCAAAACTTCTTCCATGGTGGTTTGTCCCAAGGCCACTTTGATGAGACCGCTACGACGCAGCGTGATCATGCCCTGCTCAATGGCCTTCTTTTTCAGCTCCAGCGCTGACGCGCCCACCAGAATCAGTTCGCGCATTTCGTCGTTGATTTCCATCACTTCGTAGAGGCCGGTGCGGCCCTTGTAGCCGCCCTTGTTGCAGATGGTGCAGCCCTTGCCGTGATAGATCTTAGTGGTTTTCGTTTCCTCGGGCGTATATCCGGCGTCGATCAGCGCCTGCTCCGGCACTTCCAACTCTTCCTTGCAGTTCGAGCAGATGCGGCGCACCAAGCGCTGGGCGCAAATCAGGTTCACCGAGGTGGCCACCAGGAAGGGCTCGATACCCATGTTCATCAAGCGGCTGATCGTGGACGGCGCGTCGTTGGTGTGCAGTGTTGACAGCACCAAGTGCCCGGTGAGCGCCGCTTTGACCGCGATTTCCGCGGTCTCGAAGTCTCGAATTTCTCCGACCAGGATGATGTTGGGGTCTTGCCGCAAAAACGCGCGGAGCGCCGCCGCGAAGTTCAGGCCGATCTGCTCCTTCATCTGCACCTGGTTGATTCCGGCCAACTGGAACTCGACCGGGTCTTCCGCGGTCATGATGTTGGTATCCACGGTATTCAGGCGCGCCACGGAGGAATACAGGGTGTTGGTCTTGCCCGATCCCGTCGGGCCGGTGACCAGCACCATGCCGTAGGGCTTCAAAATGTTGCGCTCGAACTTCTTCAGCGATTCCGCTTCGAAACCCAGCTTGGTCATGTCCAGGCGCAGGTTCTCTTTGTCCAGCAGCCGGAGGACGACCTTCTCGCCAAACAGCGTGGGCACCGTGGACACGCGAAAATCGAGTTCCTTCTTCTTGCCGTCCTGTTTGTACTTGATCATGATGCGGCCGTCTTGCGGCAAGCGCTTCTCCGCAATGTCCAGCTTGGCCATGATCTTCAGGCGGCTGGTGATGGCATCCTTCAGCCGCAGCGGCGGGCTCATGACCGTTTGCAGCACGCCGTCGACGCGGAACCTCACGCGCATTTCGAGTTCGTACGGCTCGATGTGAATATCGCTGGCGCCCCGCTTCACCGAATCGGTGAGGATCAGGTTCACCAGCTTGATGATGGGCGCTTCTTCGGCGGCCTTTTCCAGGGTCGCCGTATCCAGTTCGGTCTCTTCCCCCGCGAGCTCGAGTTCCTGGTCGTCCATGACCAGGTCCTTCATCATCTTGCTCAGCTCTTCGTGATTGGTCTCCGTGCCGCCGTAAAAGCGCACGATGGCTTCACCGATGGCGGACTCGGAAGCCACCACGGGCTCGACGTTGAAGCCGGTCATGAACTTGATGTCGTCCATGGCGAAGACGTTGGTGGGGTCGGTCATCGCAATAGTTAGGACCGATCCGACGCGGGAGAGGGGGATCACCTGGTATCGCGTGGCGGTGTCTTGGGGGATGAGCTTGATGACCGTGGGATCGATTTCGTAGTACTTCAAATTGATGGAGGGAACGCCGTATTGCCGGGAAAGCACGCCGGTAATGTCATCGTCGGTAATGAAGCCCATCTTGGTCAGACAGCTTCCCAGCTTGCCGCCATTGGAGCGCTGAAACTCCAGCGCCTTCTGCAGCTGGTCCTGCGTGATCAAGCTTTCTTTGATCAAAATTTCGCCGAGACGGACAGACATCCGCGCACTCCCGAACGATCGAACCCATCGCTCACCTTAGCAAATGGCGCCGCTAAGCATAGTCTTAAGTTGACACATCGTTCTGAAATGGCTAATACCTGCCCTCAAGTACAGGTGCAGATGCCAAGGTGAACGTTGCTTCGCGAGGTAAATAGTTTTCGCGCGGCTGTTGTCTTCGGCCGAGGTCGCGCTCGCCGGATTTCTTGACTTGGCTCCGGGGGGTCGCTATCTTGCGAAGGAGATGTCCGCGCAGCCCCAATTGCCACAATTTGAGACTGGCTCGGAACCGGCGCGGCAAACTGTCCGCTCCGATGGCTCCGGCCCTACACAGGTTTCGCAACCCATCCTGCGCACGTACTACGACGCCCTGTTCGCCGCGCATGGCCCGCAATACTGGTGGCCCGGCCGCACTCGCTTTGAAGTGATCGTGGGGGCCATTCTCACGCAGAATACGTCTTGGAACAACGTCGATCGCTGCATTGAAAACCTTCGGCGGGAAAAACTGTTGACGCCTCGCGCCATCGAAGCCGTGGCGCCGGCGCGTTTGGCGCGCTTGATTCGCTCCTCCGGCTACTTTCGTCAAAAAGCGAAAAAACTCAAAGCCTTCGTGCGCTTCCTGCGCAGCGCATACGACGGCTCGCTCACGAAGATGTTCGGCACGTCCACACTGGTCCTTCGCGAACAGCTTCTCGCGGTCCACGGCATCGGTCCGGAAACTGCCGATTCCATTCTTCTCTATGCCGGAAAGCATCGCGTCTTTGTTGTCGACGCGTACGCTCGCCGCATGCTGGAACGCCACAGACTGACGGAAGCGAAGCATAGTTACGAGCACATCCGGCAACTCTTCGAGAACAGCGTGCCACGCAGCGTTGCGCTGTATAATGAATTTCACGCTCTGATCGTTCACACCGGCAAGCACTATTGCCGCGCGCGAAACCCGCGCTGTGGCGAGTGCGCGCTGAATTCGCTTCTGCCGGAAAGGATTGCGGGCGCCTCATGAGTTCGCTGCCACCCAAACAACGCTGGAGCCTGGTCATCGGCGGCATTCTGCTCAGCCTGCTGCTCGGAGCGGTTTTCACCTTTGGCTCCCTGGACGTGCCCTTCGAGCCGGAAAACTGGCGCGCCGTCATGACGCTCACCGCCGTTTCCGGCTTCATCAGCGCTGCGCTCCTGGTCTTCAGCCTCATCTTTTTCCGCACGATCGTGCGGCTGTTGATCGAGCGCAGCAAGGAAACCCTGGGCGCGCGCTTCAAGACCAAGATGGTGGTCGGGGCGATGGCGTTGTCGCTGCTGCCCGTGGTGTTTATGTTTTTCGTCAGCTATTCGCTCCTGAACCGCACGCTGGGCCGCTGGTTTCCGCGGCCTCTGGAGATCGCCTCGGAACAAACGCAGAGCCTGATGAATGACTTCGGGCGAACCACGTTGCCGCGCCTGCGCAACCTCGCGCGCCAAGCGCAGATGAATGCGTCGCAACCTACCGACGAACTCCTCAAGCACGCCTTCGAGTCCGGCCTGGATGCGCTTTGGTTTTTCGACAAAGATGGCAAGCCCGCGCGTGGTGGCGTGGTATGCGACGACCAGCCCGAAGATCGCACTGGCCAAATCTGCGAGCATATCGGCGCTTTCGGACATCCCGTGCGCACGCTTCAAAGTGGAGTTGAACTATGGGAGGCACAAGCAACGAACTATCTGGTGGCCCGCGTTCCCACCAAAGAGAAGGGCCAGATCGTGGGATATGTGGCGGCGGGGTTTCGCACCAGCCCGAACTTCTTGGCAAGAATGACGGAGATCCAGACGCAAACGCACGAGTACGAGAAGGAAAAACAGAATCTACGAGCGCTGAAGGGCCAGATGCTCCTCGTCCTGGTGCTATTCACCGTGCTGCTGTTGTTCTCGGTGATGTGGATCGCGCTGTTTCTGGCCAAACAGGTGACCGTGCCGATTCAAGCGCTCGCCGAGGGCACGCGCGAAGTATCTTCGGGCAACTTCGACTACCAGGTGCCGGAGCAGGCGCAGGACGAACTGGGGGTATTGATTCGGTCGTTCAATGTGATGGTCACGCAATTGCGCGACAGCCGCGGGCAGATCGACCAGTTCACGAGAAATCTCCAACAAGCCGTTCAGGAACTGGAGCGCCGGCGCCAGCTGATGGAGACCATTCTGGAGAATGTGCCCACCGGGGTAATCTCGCTGGACGCCGAGGGCGGGATCCTGCGCGAAAACACCGCGGTGACTCGGATGTTCGGGACGGCCGCGCGCGATGTGCAATCGCTGGAGGATTTGCTGGGACCGGAGGCATTCGCACGGTGCAGTTGTTGATGCGCCGATCGCTGCGCATGGGCGTGGTTTCGCGTGAAATCGAGACGGTGGTCGTCGGGACGTGTTCTGCACCTGGCCGTGACGGTCAGCTCGCTGGGCCCGCGCCGCGCCAATACCGGCTTTGTCCTGGTGCTCGACGATCTGACCGAAATGCTGCGGGCGCAGAAGACCGCCGCCTGGCAGGAGGTCGCGCGGCGCATCGCGCACGAAATCAAGAACCCGCTGACGCCGATTCAACTGTCGTCGCAGCGGCTGTCGCGCTTCCTGGAGCGTCGCGAAGCGGCCGACATCGCCGCACCGCGCGATCCGGACCTTGCGCACCTGGTGCAGGAATGCTCGCGGCTGATCGAGCGGGAGGTTTCGACGCTGGCCGCCTTGGTCAATGAATTTTCGCAATTCGTGCGATTCCCCGTCGCCAAGCTCACGCCCACCAGCGCCAATACCATCGTCCACGAAGCGGTGGAGGTTTTCTCCGGCCGGCTCGATGGCATCACGCTGAAGACCTCGCTCGCCGAGAATCTTCCGCCGGTTCGCGCCGACGGCGGCCTGCTCCGCAGCGTGGTCGTCAACCTGATCGATAACGCCGCCGAAGCCCTGGAGACCGCGGCGGTCCGCGAGATCGTGGTTTCCACGTGCGCGCATGGCGATGCGGAAATCGTCGAAATCTGCGTGCAGGATACCGGCCACGGCATCTCTCCGGAAGACAAAGACCGCCTCTTTTTGCCGCACTTCTCTACCAAAGACCGCGGCACCGGCCTGGGTCTGGCTATCGCCGCGCGCATCGTTGCCGAACACGGCGGCGCTATCTACGTCGAAGACAATTTTCCGGTCGGCTCGCGCTTTCTCGTCGAGCTTCCCGTGGCGGAGCTGGCTTCGGCTTCCGTCACCGATCGCAACGGGGTCGAAGCTTCCTGATGACTGCTCGCCCTAATCTGTTGGTCGTGGACGACGAGGCCGGGATCCGCGAATCGCTCTCGTCGATCTTGCAGGACGAGGGCTATCACGTGGAATCCGCGGGCTCTGCCGAAGAGGCCCTGGAACGCGCCGCCGCCGGCGATATCGAGGTAGTGCTCCTGGATGTATGGCTTCCCGGCATCGATGGCCTGGAAGCGCTCAGCCGGCTTCAGGCTTCGCCGCGCCCTCCGTCGGTGATCATGATTTCGGGTCACGGCACGATCGAGACCGCGGTGCGGGCCACTAAGCTTGGGGCTTTCGACTTCATCGAAAAACCGCTGTCTCTGGAGAAAATAATCGTGCTGGTGCGAAACGCCATCCAGCAGCGCCGCCTGGAAGAGGAAAACCAGGTTCTCCGCACCGAGCTGGGCCATCGCTATCAAGTGATCGGAGAAAGTGTGCCGATGAAAGCGCTGCGGCAGCAGATTGCCGTCACCGCGCCCACCAACGGACGAGTGCTTATTTACGGCGAAAGCGGCACCGGGAAAGAGCTGGTTGCGCGATCGCTGCACGCCGCCAGTCTGCGCAGTAAAGGTTTGTTCGTGGAAGTGAATTGCGCCGCCATTCCGGAGGAATTGATCGAATCGGAGCTCTTCGGCCACGTGAAAGGAAGTTTCACGGGCGCCGCGGAAGACAAGATTGGAAAATTCAAGAAGGCCGACGGCGGAACTCTTTTCCTGGATGAAGTCGGCGACATGAGCCTGCGCACGCAATCCAAAGTCTTACGCGTTCTCGAAGAGCAGCGCTTCGAGCCGGTGGGCTCCAACCAAACGCTTACGGTTGACGTCCGCGTGCTTAGCGGCCACGAACAAACATCTCGAGCAGGAGATCGGCCGCGGCGCCTTCCGACAGGATCTGTTTTATCGCCTGAACGTCATCCCGTTCTTCGTGCCGCCGCTCCGCGACCGCAAGGAAGACATCCCCATCCTGATTCGTTACTTCCTGAATGAATTCAGCTCCGCGTACGGAAAGAGAACGCGCGAGATGAGCGACACGGCGATGGAAATCCTGCTGCGCTATCCGTGGCCCGGCAACGTTCGCGAGCTCCGCAACCTGGTCGAGCGCCTGGTGATCGTTTGCCCGCAGGCGCGCATCGAACCACACCATCTTCCGCCCGAGCTGTTCCGCGGCGTTGCCGAGAGTCCGCAACACCCGTACAACACGCTGCACGAAGCCCGCAGCGCCTACGAACGCGAATTTATTTTGCGAAAACTGCAGGAAAACCGGTGGAATATGACGCAGACGGCGTCGGCGCTGGGATTGGAGCGCAGCCACCTGTACCGCAAGATGAAATCGCTGGGCATCGCGGCACCGGATTAAGGCGCAGAGATTGATCGAGCTTCGGCCAAGGTTGTTGGCGTGGCTTAATCTAAATTCCGCGTCTGAAGACACGCGGCTACAACTACTCTTCCTCCGGACTCGGCTCGTTGCGCTGTTCCTGGCTGAGGCCCTCGAGCTGGAAATGCCAATCGAGTTCGCGCACGCGCAGAGGATTTTCGCGCCAGTCCGGGACGACCTTCACGAAGGTTTGCAAGAACACTTTCGTGCCGAACAATTCTTCCAGCTCCTTGCGCGCTTGCGTGCCGATCTTCTTTAGCATCTCGCCCTTGTGGCCGATCAGGATTTTTTTCTGGGAATCGCGCTCCACGTTCAGCGTCGCCTCGATGCGCACCAGCCTGGGTTTCTCCTCGAACTTGTCCACGAACACGGCGAGCGCATATGGAACTTCGTGGTACATCACCTGGATGGCTTTTTCGCGAATGATTTCCGCGGCAAGAAATCGTTGCGGCTGGTCGGTTACCTGGTCTTCGGGAAAGTACGGCTCGCTCTCGGGCAACTGCCGCAGGATTTCTTCCTGCAACTCCTGACAGCCCCCGCCCCTCAGCGCGGAGATCGGTACGATCGCGGAAAATTCAAATGCCTTCTGGAAGGCGTCGATCAGCGGCAGCAACTTCTGCTTCGGCAAACGATCGACTTTGTTCAGCGCCAGAATCGTTTTTCCGCGAAATCGCTGCGCCTTTTCGAGCAGCAGCGCATCGGCGTGAGGAAAGGCGCGGCTCGCATCGACCATCAGCAACAGCACGTCGATCCCCTCGAGCGCCGCAGCGACCTCGTGCATCATCTGCCGGCCAAGCGCGGAGTCCGCTTCGTGGAGTCCGGGCGTGTCAATGAAAACGATCTGGCCCGCCGTGGTGGTGACGATGCCTTGGATGCGGTTGCGCGTCGTTTGCGGCTTGGAGGTAACGATGGCGACTTTTTGACCGACGAGGCGATTCAGCAGCGTGGACTTTCCCGCGTTCGGCCGGCCCACAATCGCGACGAAGCCTGCGCGAAATCCCGGCGCACGCTGCGTTTCTCCACTTGCGTTGGCCGCGGTCATGGCTTCACGATCGGCAGCTCAAGCGCGCTGGGATGGGATTCGTCGTGCAGCAGCGTGATTTTCGCCGTGCGTGCGTCTTTCGCCGTTTCCGCCGCGACGTCGCCGCCGCTGTTGTAGTTTTTCTGCGTCCCGGTGGAATTGACGCTGCCCACGAGCAGCCGCAAGCGGCTGCCTTTCGCGATGCGGCGCGAGAAAAAGGCGAAATTATCGAACACATATTTTTCCGGTTTTCCCACGGGCACGGGTTTGGCCGCACGAAGCGAGTCGCGGTATCGAGCTCGCATGACTCCGCCCGTGAGCTGCACCGATCCCCCGTCCGGCAGGATTTCGTAGAGATCGGCGTACAGATCCGTGTCCGGGACGTTCATCGATAGCCACAGCGTCAGACGCGGAAACCCGCTGATTTCGGTGGCTTCGGTAAACGCGGCGCTGTGGTACGCGAGGCCTTCGCCGAGCAGATTGAGCGCGCCGCTCTGCGATACCAGATAGTCTGGCTGATCCGCGGGCTCTAGATCGCCCGGCTTGGTGTCCAGCGGGTCGTACGTCCACACATCAAAAGCGGCCGCAGCTGTACCGGCGGGCTTCGCTTCCGTTAGCGCGCCGGAGTGAAAGACGTCGCCGGCTTCGCCGTTCGAGGCGAGGTAGAGTGTTTTCGAGGCATTGGCGATGCTCTCGAGAGTATCCGCATATTTCCACTCACTGGCGGCGACGACGTAGTACGCGACGCGCTTCTTCAAAAACGCGGGCTTGGCGCCGCCTTTCATGACCCAGTCGTACCACTCGACGTGAAGTTTGTTGAGATCGACGATGCTGGCATCGCCAAAGTTCAGGCCACCGACTTCTTTTTTTGGAGTGCGGGTACCGGCGTGGTCCCACGGTCCGATGATCAGGTAGTGATTTTGTTTTGCGTCGGAGGTGCCGTAACGCATGTGGCGATTGTAATAGGTGAATGCACCGGCCTGATCGCCATCGTAGTCACCCGTGATGGTGAGAATCGGAACTTGAATGCGCTTGTAGGCGGCTTCATCGGGCACCATCGCGTCGTAGTAGGCGTCCGGCGCGGGATGCTGCAACCATTTCTGGAATATGGGCGAGGGGTTGCCGACGAGCCGATCGAAATCCTGGAAGGCGAGATGTCGATCGTAGTATTCGCCGGCTTTCGATCGCCAAAAAGAACTGTTGCCGAAGAGACTGGCGTTGCTGGTGGCGCCGCTGGTAAACGACAGCCACTGCATGTCGTAAGGCGAGAAGATACCGTAGGTGAACGGAAAGTCGACACCCGGATGAGCGGCAGCGGCCGGAACAATCGTGGAAAGGTGCGGGGGAAATTCCTTGAGCGTGGCCCACTGATCGAATCCGGCGTAGGAACCGCCCCACATGGCGACTTTGCCGCTGCACCAAGGCTGGGTGGCGAGCCATTCAACGATGTCGTGGCCATCCTTGGCGTCATTCGCAAACGGCTCAAATGCTCCGGCCGAATTGCCGCGCCCGCGGACATCCACGAGTGCATAAACGTAACCATGCTGGGCGAAGTACACGGCGCGGTCCATGTAGCTGTCGCCGATGTAGGGCGTGAGCGTGAAGACGGCGGGCAGCGGATCTTTTTGCGCGTGCGGGCGGATAATCGTGGCGTTCAAGAGAACGCCATCGCGCATGGCGATCTTCGCGCCCCACCGCATGTCAACTTCGGGAGGCGGGGATGACGGAGGCTCCTGGCCGAAAAGCGCCGGGGGCATGAGGATCAACGCGAGTCCCGACAAACGCAGCGACGCCCTCATTGCACCCATTCTTCCTCCCAAACTTGCCCGGCATCCTCCCTGGGGATCAGCACTCTAGTGGCCGACCGGCGCTGGTGCAGCCGCGGGCCGCTTGCGGACGCGAAGCCGCAGCACTTTTCGCTGGTTGGCTTCCAGCACTTCGAAGCGGTGGCCTTCCAGGTCGATCTTGTCGCCGGGCGCCGGGACTTTGCCGGACACGTGGCTGAGCAGGCCCGCGATGGTGGTGACGGCTTCGTCGGACTTGTCTCCGAATTGCACGCCGAGAAGCTCCTCGACCTCGCCGATGGACATGCTCCCACGCATCACTAACCCGCCATCCGCTTCGCGCACGACATCCGGCGCGGGCTGTCTTTCGTCGCGTCCGCTTTCGCCGACAATTTCCTCGACCAGATCTTCGACGGTGGCGAGGCCGGCCACCAAACCGTGTTCGTCGATGATTACGGCCATGGGCTGGTTTTTCTTGCGCATCTCCCGCAAGAGCTCGGAGCCTGCTTTGGTCTCCGGCATGAACAGCGCGGGGCGCACCAGCTCACGGACTTTTCGCTTCGGCAAATCCTGATCCGCGATGTGCAGCAAATCTTGCGCGTACACGACGCCGAAGATATCGTCGAGCGATTTCTCGTAGACCGGCATGCGCGCGAAGCGCATCTCCATAAACTTCGCATGCAGCTCCTCGAGCGTGGCGTCGGCGGCAATTGCCACGATGTCCGGGCGCGGCGTCATCACTTCGCGCACGCGTTTGTCGCTGAATTCCACCACTTGCTCGATCAGATCGGCCTGTTCCGGCTCGATGATTCCTTCTTCCTCGGCCTGCTCGACCAGCGCTTCGATTCCTTCTTCGGTGCGTTGCTCTTCGGTTCGCTCCGGTTCGTGTTCGGCGATTCTCGCCAGCGACTCGGCGCCTTCCAGGAAAACGCGCACCGGCCAGACCAGCCACATCCCGGCGCGGATCAAGGGCAATAGCGGGAGCAGCCAGCGTCCGGTGGTGCGATAGAGCAACATGTCCGGAATGAAGTGCATCGCAATGACGACTTCCAGGGTAAGGAAGACGCAAAATTCGACGAAGGATTCCCACGTACCGGGAACGAAGTACACGACTCCGCGCGTGGTCTCGAGCACCAAGAAACGCCAGCCAGAAATGTCCGAGGATGCGAAAGGTGCGGCCACCGCTTCGGCGGTTGATCTTGAGTTTAGGCTCGATCTCGGCTTCGAAAATGTCGAGATGCTCGTGCACGCGGCCGGTGGTCATGCGTCCTAGCTCGCGGTAGATCAAAGTAAGGTAGGAAAATATCGGCAAGCTCAGCGCCAGCAGCACCGTGCCGAGCGTGTATGCCCAGAAGTAGACTTTCACGCCAGCCCGAGCCTTCGCCGCAGACGCTGCTCGATTCGCTCCATCCTGCCGCGATCGGTTTCGTGGTCGTAGCCGAGCAGGTGCAACACGCCGTGAAGCATCAGGATTTGCAGTTCGACCGGGAGAGCGCGTCCGTATTTTTTGGCGTTGCGCCGGGCGGTCGCCGGAGAGATGGCGATGTCGCCGAGGAAGCCATCGCGCCTTGGACGCGCGGACAGAGGGAGGTGCTTGCGCCGCTTGACGGCGGGAAACGACAACACATCGGTAGGCCCCTTCTTTTTGCGAAAGGCCTCATTCATCCGCGCGATCTCCGCGTCGCTCACCAGACAAATCGTCAAATCCGCCGTACCAAGGCCGAGTTGCTGGCGTACGCGGCGGAGAAACGACTCCAGAGCTGGCCGCGCCACGCGCACCGTCCGCTGGCGGTTCAGGATCATCCTTGATGAATTTCTTTGGTCTGTTCTTTCCCGGACTCCGCCGCACGCGCGTCGGACTTGCCGTTGCTGGCGTTGCCGCCGCGTTGCGGCTGCGTAACATCATACTCCTCATAGGCGCGGATGATCTGCTGCACCAGGTTGTGCCGCACGACATCCTTTTCGCTGAACTGGGCCACACCGATTCCTTCGATCTTACCGCACACCTCGAGCGCCTCAATCAATCCGGATTTCTTGCCCGCAGGCAAGTCGATTTGCGTAACGTCGCCGGTGATCACCGCTTTGGAATTGAAGCCCAGGCGGGTAAGAAACATTTTCATTTGTTCGCTGGTGGTATTTTGCGCTTCGTCCAGAATCACGAACGAATCGTTCAGCGTGCGGCCGCGCATAAAGGCCAGCGGCGCCACTTCGATGATTCCCTTCTCGAGAAAACGGTCCAGCTTGTCGGCGTCCAGCATGTCGTACAGCGCGTCGTACAGAGGCCGCATGTACGGATCGATTTTTTGCTGCAACGTGCCCGGCAAGAAGCCGAGGCGCTCGCCGGCTTCGACAGCGGGGCGCGCCAGGATGATGCGGTTGACTTGCTTGGTGAGCAACGCGCTGACGGCCATAGCCACGGCGATGTACGTCTTCCCCGTACCGCCCGGACCCACAGCGAACATCATGTCGTGCTTTTCGATTTCTTCCATGTAGCGGCGCTGGCTGGCGTTTTTGGGGGTGACCACCTTTCTTGCCGAAGGAGCGCGCACGGCCATGCTCGAACATTCCGCGTGGCGATTCGTGGGGCTCCTCGGTGGCCACATTGATCAACGACTTCACTTCCGTGCTGGAGAGCTTGCGGCCATGACGCGTCAGGTGGTTGTATTCTTCGACGATCTTCACGGCCTGATCGACGCCATCCTGCTCGCCTTCGACCATCAACCGCGTGTCGTGCAAATGCGTGCGCACGTGCAGGGCATCCTCGAGAAGGCGAACATTCTCATCGAGCGTGCCGAAGAAGGTTTCAATTTGTCCGGAAATGTGAACGGTACGTCGCATCCAAGTGGAGGGTTTTCCTACAGGCACGGGCTGGCCGATGGCGGATTCCTCCTGGCTGTCGCTGTGACCGCATCCGGGACCCGAATCTTTCCCGCGCGGCCAACTCTGGGAGAAACTTCTTACACCCTAGCGCAGCAGTGTCTCAGGGTCAAGTTGCCCCTTAATCCCTCCACCTTCATTTGATAACGGACCGCACAGCGTGTCCTGCGCTGTACAGCGCGATGCATCCGCCCGGCGGGATGCGTTGGTGTGATGTAGAATCGGCGGCTCATGCGCATGGCGATCGACACGGGGGGAACCTTCACGGATTGCGTGTTTGTGCGCGACGGGAAACTGGAGATCGTGAAGGTAGCATCGCGGCGCGGTGCGCCGGAAGAAGCGATTGCCGAGGCGGTTCGGGAAGCATTGCGGCGGCTTGGCTCCGCTCGCAAGGCGCGCCAACTGGATTTGGTGTGCGGCACCACCGTTGGGACGAATGCGTTGCTGGAGCGGCGCGGTGGGCGCGTAGCGCTGGTGACCACGGCCGGGTTCGAGGATGTGCTGGAAATCGGGCGGCAGGCGCGACCGAAGCTCTATGATTTTTTTGTTGAGAAGCCGGAGCCGCTGGTTCCGGCGCGGGCGCGCATCGGCGCCAAAGAGCGGCTGGCGTGGGATGGATCGGTCGTCGAGCCGCTGACCGAGGGCGAGATTCGCCGGGTGCTGCGTGCCGTGCGGCGCGAACGCCCCGATGCCGTCGCGGTGTGCTTTCTGTTTTGCTTCCGGAACCCAAGTCACGAAAAGAGAGTCGCGGCGGCGCTTAGACGCCAAGGATACTTGGTGTCGGTCTCGCACGAGATTCTGCCCGAGTTTCGCGAATACGAGCGCACGTCGACCACGGTGATCAATGCGTATTTGGCACCGGTGATGAGCCGGTATCTCGGCGGGACGCAGGAGCGCGTGCGCGCGGTTTGGTCCAGCGAGACTGCGCGTGGTAAGGCCGCGGCGGTGCGCGTGCACGTGATGCAGTCCAACGGCGGAGTCATCTCGGCCGAAAAAGCGGCGCGAGAGCCGGTGACGACGATTTTGTCCGGCCCGGCGGGAGGCGTCACGGGCGCAGCGTATGCCGCGAAACTTGCGGGGCGCGACAAGGTGATCGCGTTCGACATGGGCGGAACGTCAACCGACGTCGCGCTGCTTTCCGGCGAATTGCGCACCACCAGCGAGTCGATCGTGGCGGGCATGCCGGTGGCCGTGCCGATGCTGGAGATTCACACCGTGGGTGCGGGAGGCGGGTCGATCGCGCGATTCGATCGCGGTGGCGCTCTTCGCGTGGGACCGGAGAGCGCCGGGGCGGAACCGGGCCCAATTTGCTATGGGCGGGGTGAAAAGCCGACCCTCACGGACGCTCACGCGGTGTTGGGACACTTTGGGAATAAAGGATTGCTCGGAGGCTCCTTCGCGTTGGATGTCCCGCGGGCGCGAAGGCAATTCGAAAAATTGCGCGGCACGTTTCGCACGGTCGAGGAGTTTGCGGGAGGGATTCTGGAGGTCGCGGACGCCGTGATGGAAAAGGCGATTCGCGTGATTTCCGTGGAGCGGGGTCACGATCCTCGCGAGTACTCGCTGGTAGCGTTCGGCGGCGCGGGGGGACTCCACGCCTGCCCACTGGCGGCTGCGCTGGAGATGCGGGGTGTTTTGCTGCCGGTGTTTCCCGGTGGGTTATCGGCACTGGGGATTTTGCGGGCGGACGTAGTAAGGGAGTTTTCGCGCACGGTGCTGCTTGGGGTGGTTGCGGCAGGGCAAACTTCGATGGAACTCCGCAGGCTGTTCCGTCCGCTTGAGGAAGATGGAAAACGTGCGCTGCGAAAAGAAGGCTTTGCGTCCTCGCAGATTCGAATCGAACGGCGGCTGGACATGCGCTATGCGGGACAGGCGTATGAATTGAGCGTGCCTGCTTCGGAAGATTTTGTGGATGCGTTTCATAGGGCGCACGAGCGGCGCTATGGGTATCACGATACGAAGCGCGCGGTGGAGATCGTGAATTTGCGTTGCCGGGCGACAGGGATCACCGACAAGCCGGGCATCGAGAAAATTGCGCGGGCAGAGCGGGGCGCAGACGTGCCCCAGGCAGGGTCCTTGCGCTGCGTGTTCGATGGAAAGGCGCAGACGGCTTGTCTGATCGCACGGGAAGAATTGCGAGCGGGAAATCGCTTCTCCGGGCCGGCGGTTGTCACGGAATACAGTGCCACGACATTGGTGCCAGCCGGTTGGGAATGCAGCGTCGACTCCTACGGTCAGATTTTCTTGCGGCAAACCAGAAAGACAGGGCGCGATGCGCGGAACGTCTAACAAGGGCCGGGTCGATCCTACGCGGTTGGAAATCTTCAAGAACGTGTTTCACTCCGTCGCGGAAGAGATGGGGGCGGCGCTGCGGCGGTCCGCGTTTTCCCCGAACATCAAGGAGCGGCGGGACTATTCCTGCGCGGTATACGACCCGGACGGGCGGGTTCTGGCGATGGGCGATCACATGCCGGTACACCTGGGCTCGATGCCCGCCTCGGTGACGGCGGCACGCGCGGCGCTGACGCTGGAGGCGGGGGACATCGCGCTGCTCAACGATCCTTTTGCCGGTGGCACGCATTTGCCGGACTTGACCATGGTTATGCCCGTGCACCTCGCTGGGAAGCGGCGAGCATCGTTTTACGTCGCCAATCGCGCCCATCATGCGGACGTGGGAGGGGCGCTGGCGGGCTCCATGGGACCGGCGCGGGAGATTTTCCAAGAAGGGCTGCGGATTCCCCCGGTGAAGATCTTCCAGCGCGGCCAGTCGAACCGCGATGTCATGGCTCTGCTGCTGGCCAATGTGCGGACACCCGCGGAGCGCGAGGGCGATTTGGCGGCCCAGATCGCCGCGTGCCGCACCGGCGAGCGGCGGCTCACGGAAATTGTTGCGAAGTACGGTGAAGGCGAAGTGCGGCGGTACGGGCAGCACCTGCTCGATTATTCCGAAGCGATGATGCGCTCGGCGTTGAAGGAATTGCGGGCGGGCACCTACACCGCGGAGGATTTCCTGGACGGCGACGGCGTGACGGACAAGCCGCTGCGGATTCGCGTGAAGGTGCGGATCGGTGCGGGGCGCGCCGAAGTGGACTACACCGGCTCGTCTCCGCAGTGCGCCGGGAACGTGAATGCCGTCGAGGCCATCGCGGTCTCGGCTGTTTACTACGTGTTCCGGTGTCTCCTGTCGGAGGACGTGCCCGCAACCTCGGGTCTGCTCGGGCCGATTCGCGTGGTGGCCCCGGCAGGCACGATTGTCAATGCGCGGCCACCCGCGGCGGTGGCGGGCGGAAACGTGGAAACATCGCAGCGAATGGTCGACACACTGCTGAGGGCCTTGGCCAAGGCGGCGCCCTCGCGTATTCCGGCGGCCAGCCAGGGAACGATGAACAATCTGACGCTAGGGGGCGTCGATCCACGGCACGGCGGGCAGGCGTTTGCGTACTACGAGACGATTGCGGGTGGCATGGGTGCCCGGCCGGGCTTGCACGGCGCTTCGGCGGTCCACACGCACATGACGAATTCCTGGAACACGCCTTCGGAAGTGTTCGAGCAGGTCTATCCGGTGCGCCTCAGGAAATACGCGGTTCGCCGCGGCTCCGGTGGCTGCGGGCGCTACCGCGGCGGCGATGGAATCGTGCGGGAGATCGAGTTGCTCACCCCCATGCAGGTGGGCTTGCTCGGTGACCGGCGGAAGCGTGGCCCCTACGGCTTGGCGGGCGGCCAAGCTGGGCGCCCAGGGAAGAACGCGCTTGTGCGCGGCGGCAAGACACAACAAGTGCCGGGCAAGTGCGCATTTTTCGCAGAGGCGGGAACGATCTTACGAATTGAAACACCAGGCGGGGGCGGCTGGGGCGCTCCAAACCGAAGAACAAAAAGAGGCAGCGCAAAGCACCCTGCCCGGTGACTTGGCCAGGATTCCGCCCCTCCATCAATCAACCGACTCCATCACACGCTGCCAACTGGACCCAACGCCGCGGCACATAAAAAGAAAAAGGCGGGCAACGCGAAGGCTGCCCGCCGGTGAAACCCGGAAATAAGGTTATTCAAACTTTTCGGTCATGATCGGGAACGTCAGCTTGGCCTTGGCAAGCGATTTCACGACCACGGCCTCGGCGCTTTCCGCGGTGGTGTTGCGTGCGGTGGCCATTTCGCTGACCAGTAGGTACTTGGCGCGCTCCAGCATTTTCTTTTCGCGGAAGGACAGCGGCTTGCTGCGGCTGAGGGAAACCAAACTCTTCAGGACCACTGCTACTTCCAGGAGAGAACCAGTGCGCATCCGTTCGGAATTTTCTTTGAAGCGGTGTTTCCAATCATGATGCGAGTTGAGCTTGCCGCGCTCCAGAAACCCGAGCACCTTACTCGCGTCGTTCGAGCGGATTACCGAACGCAGGCCGACGATGTCTGCGTTTGACTGCGGCACCATGACGCGCAAGCCGCTGGAAACAATGCGTATCATGAAGTAACGTTCGGTTCGGCCGTTCAACACTCCGTAGCTGATCTGCTCTACAAGTCCAACCCCGTGGTTCGGATAGACGACCTTATCGCCGATTTTGTAGTCCATAGCTTCGCTTGCCCCCCTAGGCATACACCAATTACTGTACGGCATTTGTGTTTGAAGAGTCAAGATATATCCAGTGGAATCAGGGGCTTAGGGAAGGAGAGTTACTAATTTGGCAAGCAAATTGCTCTACCGCTACGCACCTCCTGTCTCTGTTCGATTATAGCCCATTTTGGCCGCTTGCCCACAACCAATCCTCGCGTAACTACCCGCGCAACTGCAATTGCTTGTATCGGTTACGCGGATTTCCTGCGGTCTGAGGTAGAATCGCCGCGTGCTTCTGCTCGCTCTGGATACATGCGACTCCAAAGGCGGCATCGCCCTGCTTCAGGACGATCAGGTCCTAACGACTGTCGCCCACGAGACCTCTGAGGACTATTCCTCTTGGCTGCTCCCGGCGGTCCACCAAGTCTTGCGAGCGGCTGGAGTCGCGATGAGCGATCTGGATGCCTACGCGGTGGCAGCGGGGCCGGGTTCGTTCACGGGCGTGCGCGTGGGGCTTACGACCGCCAAGGCCTGGGCGGAGGCCTACGGGCGCGGCATCGCGGTGGTTTCGCGATTGGAGGCCGTTGCCGCGCAGGCCTCCGGCTCGGAGCCGTACGTCGCGGCATTTGCGGACGCGCGGCGGGAACAAGTATTTGGCGCCCTCTATCGAAGACGCGGCCGCGCGCTGGAGCTCATCGGGGATGAATTGGTCATCGCGCCATCCAAGTTTGTGGCCTGGGCTACTGAGAATGCCGACGGCGATCGAATTCAGTGGATTTCCACGGAGCCAAAGTGCCTGACCGAAACCGAAACCTGGGCCGCGCGTCGAACCTTGAGGGAAACCGTGCAGACCGCATCTTCGGTCCTGGCACCGGTTATCGGGCGTCTCGGCTATCAGCTCGCCCTCGGAAACCGGCTTAAGGATGCCTTGGCTGTGGACGCCAACTATGTCCGGCGCACGGATGCCGAGGTTCTTGGCAAGGTCGGGCCCAAGGCGAAACGGGGCGATGAACCTGGGTCGTGAGTTCCTCTTGGTCCCTCAAAGAGGTGCATCATTGACGGAGCGTTCGGCTTTCACCCATGATGCCGGCGCGGCATTTAGGACTTGGCTTCTGGCTTAGGAGACTTCCTGTGATCAGACCCGTGTTAGGGACCCTTCTGTTGGCGGGCATGTCGCTCGGGTTGGCATACGCCGTGGAACGCGCGGACGCGGCCCCCTCTGCCGCAAAGCCCGCTGCCGGTCAGGCCGCAAATGCCGCTGCGAACGCCCCGGACAAATCCTGGATCGCCCGCAGCAATGAATTTGCCGGCTGGTTGATCGATATCGAAAAGAAGCACACTCCGGAACGCGCCTCCGCTGATGGCCTGAGCCAGTACGACGAGCTGATCTCCGTGGCCACGCACGAGGACGATGTGGCTGAGACCTCCGAGAAACGCGCCGTTTTGGCCAAGCTCCAGGAACAACTGCCGAAAGAGCAAAACAAGTACGTCCGCCAAGATCTGGAAATCATGATCCACGCCACGCAGCTTTCCTTGAGGCGGCATGACTTCGCCGAAAACCGCGAGATTCCCTTTCTCAACGCCAGCGCGCTCGTTTTTCAGGGATTGCGCGTGTTGCTAGACGACCAGGTGGATGCGCAGCGGCGCCCCGCTGCGGTGGTGAGGCTGCGTAAGTACGCCGGTGTCGAACCAGGATTCGATCCGATTGCCCAACAACTGAAGAAGCTGACCGAACTGCAATTGGCCAAGCCCAACATGATTTATCCGTCCAAAGCGTCGGTCGAGACGGGATTGTCCCGCAACCAACTGTATGTGGACGGCATTGCTTCGCTCTTTAAACAATACGGGCTGCAGGGTTGGGAAGAGCCTTACGCGAAACTGAAATCACAGCTCGCCGAGTACGATCAGTGGGTCAAAACCGAAATCCTGCCGAAAGCTCGCGCTGATTTTCGCGAGCCGCCCGAGCTATACGCCTTGAGTTTGGAGGGCTACGGGATCGACATTCCTCCGGCCGAACTCACCGCGATGGCCCACAAAGCCTTCGCGGAATATCAGGCCGAGATGCAAACCATCGCCGCGCAAATCGCCAAGCAACATGGGTGGCCCGGCACCGATTACCGCGACGTGATCAAAAATCTGAAGGAAAATCAGTTGGTCGGCGACGCCATCCTGCCCTTCTATCAGCAGCGTCTGAAGGAGATCGAAACGATCATCGCCAAACAGAAGCTGGTCAGCTTGCCGGACCGGCCGGCACGCATTCGCATCGGATCCCCCGCCGAGAGCGCGCAACAGCCCGCGCCGCACATGCTTCCCCCGCCGCTTTTGAACAATACCGGACAGCAGGGCGAGTTCGTGCTGCCGCTGAACATGCCCGCTGCAGCTGGCAGCGCGAAAAGCGAAAAAGTGGACGACTACACCTTTGACGCCGCGTCCTGGACGCTGATCGCACACGAAGCCCGCCCCGGCCACGAGTTGCAGTTCGACTCGATGATCGAGCGGGGCGTCTCGCTGGCCAGGTCGCGCTATGCCTTCAACAGCACCAACGTCGATGGATGGGGCCTCTACGCGGAATACATCACCAAGCCGTACATGCCCTTGGAGGGTCAGCTGATCTCGCTGCAATTTCGGCTGCTTCGGGCGGAACGCGCGTTCCTCGACCCGGAGCTCCAGTCCGGCAAAATTTCGCCCGAGGAAGCGATGAAGGTTCTGACGCAAGATGGCGTTTTCTCGGTCCCCTTCGCCAATCAAGAGGTCGAGCGCTACACCTTCCGCTCGCCGGGCCAGGCCAATTCCTACTTCTACGGATACACCAAGCTCCTGCAGCTTCGGAAAGACACGGAGGCTGCTCTCGGCGCGAAGTTCGATCAAAAGAAATTTCACGACTTCATTCTGGCCCAGGGCTTGCTCCCTCCGGACCTGATGCGGAAATCCGTGATGGAAGACTTCATTCCTTCGCAAAAAGGTGCCGGCGCGGGCTCACCCGCGGGCCAGTAGTTCTTCTGCATGTCTTCCAACGATTCCCTATCCGCCTGCGTGGTCCGGCGATTCGATTCGCGAGACGCGGAAGCCATCGAAGCCATCGCCAAGAGATCCCCGGAAGCAGCGCAGTGGTCCCGGGAGAGTTACGCGGCGATGAGCGACCAAGGCTGCCCGGTCTGGGTGGCGGAAGCTGCCGGAACGCCGGCCGGGTTTCTCGTTGCGCGCGTGACCTCGCACGAGGCGGAAATCCTGAACCTTGCCGTCGATCCAGCGAACCGGCGTGCCGGCATCGCCACCGCACTTTTCAACCATGCTCTCGCCGAATTTCGGCGCCTGCAGGCGACCCGCGTCTTCGTGGAGGTGCGCGAGTCCAATGCCGGAGCGATCCAATTCTACGAAAGACACGGTTTCGTCAGCACCGGCCGGCGCCCCGGCTACTACCAAAGCCCCGCCGAGGCGGCAGTACTACTTACGATAAAACTCACAGGCTAGGACCAAATTGATGCAGTTTCCCCCTTGACGCCGCTTCGCAGTGTGTTACCTTCCGCTCATGGAGTAGCCACACCACATTCATCAGTCATTGAGGAGGAACGCATGGCAATCTTGCAGCGGAACCCTCGGGACATACTTCTCGATACAGACGCCGAGTATCAGCGTCTGGCCGAGCAGCACTCGAAATACGATGCAGAACTTCAGAAACTCACCGCAGGGCCCTACCTTAGTTCGGAAGACCTCCTGGAAGAAATCAAGCTCAAGAAGATGAAGCTGTACTGCAAAGATGAGATGGAGCGGATTGCCGCGCGTATCCAACACGCGCGGGCGCACTACACGCAATAGCGCCACCCGCGCCCGGCACGCAATAGCACCACCCCCGCGCCGAAGGCAGTAGCACCACACCCGCGCCACAGGCAATAGCACTTGTAGGGGCGCAGCACTGCTGCGCCCCAGCTCGGCAACCAAACCCAAGTGCCTGCGCTCCCACCGTAGCGCTACCCCCCAGCAGTCTCCACACCGTAAAGGCGGCGGCTAGCCGCCGCACTCCAAAAGACACCGCCGCCACCCTCCCAATGGCCCCAGACCCGCAACCAAGACCGCTGTGGTATTGTCTAGGAAGCATGGTCAAAGAGGGCTACTACTTCGGACTACCCCTGCTGGTCCTAGGCGGCGTGACGTTTCTGGCTCATTGGACGATTGCCGCTATTCTTCTGATTTGCCTTGCCGCGTTCGTTTTCTACTTCTTCCGCGATCCGGAGCGGGCGATCCCGTCCGATCCCGGCTCGGTCGTGTCCCCAGCCGACGGCCGCGTAGTGGTCATCACCGATGAAGAAAGCGCCGGCCGTCCCGGTAAGCGCATCAGCATTTTTCTGGCAATTTGGAACGTACACGTCAATCGCTCCCCCGAGGCCGGCGCCATAACGAAAATGGACTACCGCCCCGGCAAATTCCTGGCCGCCATGCGCGCCCGCGCCTCCCTCGAAAATGAACAAAACGTTATTTCCCTTTCGACAGCATCCGGCGAAATGGTATTCAAACAGATTGCCGGCCTGATCGCCCGGCGGGTAGTGTGTTGGAAGAAGCAAGGCGACACCGTCCTGCGCGGAGAGCGCATTGGACTGGTACGATTCGGATCGCGCGTCGATCTTTGGGTTCCGCGCGATGTGGAGATTCTGGTGGCCCTCGGAGACAACGTGAAGGGCGGGTCGAGCGTTCTCGCGCGGTGGCCCGTCAAAGCGGACGTTAGCCGTTCGACCGCGCAGCGATCGGCAGCTTCCGACGAGAACCTCACCTCGGCCGGGAAACGGGTGTAGTGATGTCGGACTTCGAACAACCCCAGATCGGATTCCGCGGAGGCCGCATCAGAAACAATCCCAAGCTGCGGCGCGGGATTTTCGTGATTCCCAGCCTGTTTACCGCGGGCAATCTGCTATGCGGTTACTACGCCAGCGTTGCCACCGTGACCGGCACCATCCAACAAACCGATCCCTTCGATCATGCCGCCAAGGCCATTGGCTTGGCCATCCTGTTTGATTCCCTCGACGGACGCGTGGCGCGCCTCACAGGCACCAACACCGAGTTCGGCGTGCAATTCGATTCTCTGGCGGACGTGGTCAGCTTCGGCATCGCCCCGGCGTTGCTGGCCTACTCTTGGGGTGTGCGGCACCTGCCAGGGCTCGATTCCGTCGCCGAGATTCAGCAGATCGCTCATTTCGGCTGGTGGTTCTGCCTTGCCTTTGTGGTCTGTTGCGCGTGGCGCCTGGCGCGTTTCAACGTCCAAGGCATGGCTCCGGGCGGCTCCAAGTATTTCGTGGGGATGCCGACCCCGGCGGCGGCGGGGATGATCGCCGCGACGATCCACGCCTTCAAGGCGCCCATTCAGGACCGCTCCTGGTCGATTGCCTGGATCGTTTTAGTCTTGATCCTCGCTGCGCTCATGACCAGCACCATTCGCTTCTACAGTTTCAAGGACTTGCCCTGGACCCGCAAGCAGCCGTCGCTCGCCATCGTCTTCCTCGCTCTGCTCGGCGCCGCTATCTGGCGCTGGTCGGAGGAAGTGCTGCTGCTGATTGCCGGGGCCTACACGGCCGTGGGCGTAACCTTGCACGTCGTCAGGCTGCTGCGGCACCGGCTCGTTTCTCGCACCGCGTGATTTCATGCCATTGGAACGGGACTCCCGCCGAATCGTCATTGCCGGTGCGTCTTCGCTGCTCGGCG
Organism: uncultured Acidobacteriota bacterium; assembly: GCA_963735525.1. GTDB lineage: Bacteria > Acidobacteriota > Terriglobia > Acidiferrales > UBA7541 > Acidiferrum. Next base: position 71,659 of record CAVTLQ010000016.1, read on the forward strand.
CGGAGCTCAAGTCGCTGCTGGAGGAGAGCCGCTTCGCCGCCTCGGACTTTCGCCTGCTCGACGAAGAACTAGCCGCCGGCATCCTGACCGAAGCGGGCGGTGAGGCGGCGGTGATCCAGCCGGTCGAGGAAGACAGCTTCGACCGTGCACGCTTTGTATTCTTTGCCGGCTCGCCCGATTTTACGCTCGCGAATCTTGAATTGGCGCGGCGCAGCGGCGACGGTGATTATCGATCTCTCCGGTCACTCTGCATCGTTGGCCGACTCTTTCCCGTGGTTTCTCGGACTCGAGAAACTGCGCGGTCAAGGCGTTCCGGAAAACCCGCGACTCGCAACCATTCCGTCCGCTCCGGCTGAAGCGCTCATCCGTCTGACGCTCTGCTTGCGAGATCTCGGCCTGCGCTATCTCGCTGCTACGGTGTTGCAGCCAGTGTCCGTCTTCGGAAAACTTGGCATTGAAGAACTGGAACAGCAGACCAGCCATCTGCTCTCCTTCCAAACTCCGGGGAAAGAGCTATTCGACGCCCAGGTGGCCTTCAACACCCTCACTCGTTTTGGGCCGTCCAGCCGATTCGACCTGCACAAGGCGTTAGAGATACTCAGGACGGAAGTCCATTCCTGCCTAAGAGGCCATCTCGTTCTTCCAGCAATTGAGCTCGTCCAGATGCCGGTGTTCTACGGCACCACATTCTTCGTTTGCGTCGAGCTGGACCCAACTGCCGATATTGACCGTCTGCGAAGCACCTGCAAAACCGCGGGTTTCTCCATCATTGTGCCGCCTGACAGTCCCAACAACGTAAACGTCGCCGAGGAATCGGCCATTCACTTAGCGCTCGCGGTGCCCGATCCAGCCAAGCCCGGAACTTGGTGGTTTTGGGGCGCTGCGGATAATATTCGTCTGCCGGCTTGGAACGCCGTAAAGCTCGCGGAGAAGCTCGCCGAATGAAAAGAATCCCCTGGTGCTGCGTTTGCTCTGGCGGCAGTTGCGCTGAGCGGCTGCGGCTATCACGTCGCCGGACGCAGCGATTCCCTCCCCCAAAGCATCCACGTCATTGCCGTTCCGGCGCTGGTCAACGCCACCACCAGCTATCGGATCGAGCAGCGGCTCACCTCGGCAACGGTGCACGAGTTCTTGGCGAAAACCCAGTACAAGGTCGTCTCCAATCCTGCGGACGGCGATGCGGTTCTGCGCGGGAAGATCGTGAGCCTCGAAGCGGTGCCGTTGCTGTTCGATACGACCACCGGCCGAGCCACAACGATGCTGGTGACCATCAAGTGTGAAGTCACGCTCACCCAGACGGGCACCGAAAAAGTGCTCTATCACGCCAACAATTTCCTCTTTCGCAGCGAATACGAGATCTCCACCGACGTCGCCAGCTTTTTTGAGGAGCAGGACCCCGCGCTGGACCGCGTCGCGCGCGACTTTGCATCCCGCCTGGTCGCCGCGGTCACCGAGAACTACTAGCCCGAACGCCACGCCCACCTGGAGTGCGGCAGCTAGCTGCCGCCCTTACCGCCTCAGCCCCGCCCAAGTTCCTATGCCAGCACAATCGTCTTCACCTCCCGTACCAGCAGAGACTTGCCAACCCTGCGCCACCCTACTCACCCGTGCCATAATTGCCTGCGCTTCCATCCGACAGGAGCAAAAAAGGATGCCTCGAGTTTCACCAGAAGCCCTGCTGGCACGTCTCAAAAAAGGAAAGCTCATCCCCGCCCTCTTGCTATTGGGCGAAGAGCGCTATCTCCGCGACGCCTGCCGCGCCCAACTCATCAAGCAATTCATCCCAGAGGCCGCGCGAACCTGGGCCGTCTCCCGCTACTCCGCCGACCGCGGCGAGACGCGGGACGCCCTCGAACAAGCCCAAACCCTGCCGATGCTTTCCTCCCAGCAAGTGGTTTTCCTCGAAGACGTCGAGAAGATCGAGAAACTCAGCGAGAAAAACCGCGACGCCGCCATCGAGCAGCTCGAAGCGTATCTGGAGGATCCCGCTCCGTTCACGGTGCTGGTGCTGGAGGCTACCGCCTTGGACCAGCGCATGAAGCTCGCCAAGCTCCTGGCCGACAAGGCCCTGGTGGTCGAGGTCGACCTCGGCGATAACCCGGAAGCGCGGCAGACTGCCGCGGTCGCTCTATGCCCACACGATCGCCAAGGAAAAAAATGTCGAGTTCGAGAACGGCGCCGCCGAGGATCTCGCCGAATTCGTCGCCGCGGATCTGGTGCGTCTGAAAACGGAGATCGAAAAACTCGCGACCTACGTGGCCGAGCGAAAACGTATCCGCAGGCAAGACGTCAGCGCCCTGGTGATTTCAGAAAAAACCACCACCGTCTGGGAACTCGCCGACTTGCTGGCTGCCCGCCAGCAGAAAACCGCGCTCGAATTTCTCGACCGCCTCCTCCGCGACGGCGAAGAGCCTCTGCCTATGCTCGGCGCCATCACCTGGATGTACCGCAAACTCATCGAAGCAAGCGAGGTGAAAGGCGTTAGCAACGGCTGGCAAGCGGCGCGCGCGCTGGGGATGCCTGCCGACCGCGCCGAACTAGCTCTGAGAAACGCCCGCAAAATCTCCAAGCCCCGTCTCCTCGATGGCTTGCAAGCCCTGCAAGAAGCCGACGACCGCCTCAAAGGAGGCGAAAAAGACGCCCGCGCCGTCCTCGAATTCCTAGTCACCAGACTTACCGGCCCCAGCCCCGCCGCAAAGTCCGCCGCCCGCTGAGTTCCCGGGCGATTTCGTCCCAGGGGACGCCCGCCAGCTACGCCAAGTTCGCGATCTCTCATCACAAGCCCTTTAGAATCAGCGCTTGCCAAGAAAGGGGGAGGGTACCTCGCCGAATCGGAGTGCTCTCAAGCAAACAATCTCAGCAAGGAAAGAGTGACGCATCACTCCATCCTTGCGTCGACCAAGAGCAGCCAAAAGCAAAAGGACGGGCACCCATCGCCCGTCCCCAACAACAAAAAACGCACCAAGGATAGAACGACGTGTCGTTCTATGCTTTGGCCGCTTTGACGCCGTTGAACGCCAGCGTAAGCCTCGACTTGTAGCGGTTGCCGGTGTTCTCGTGCAGCACGCCCTTGGTGATGGCGCGGTCGATCGCCGACATGGTCGGCTGCAGCAGGTTGCCCGCCGCGGTGGCGTCGCCCGCGGTAATCGCGGTGCGCAGACGCCTCATCATCGTACGGACCCGGGTGCGGTTAGCGCGGTTCACCTCGGCACGTTGACGAGATTGCTCCGCCCGCTTTAAAACCGACTTCTTCCGCTTCTTAACTTTGGTAGCCTGTCCCTGGGCCATCTATTGCTCCTTTTGCGTGTCGCTCAAACTTCTAACGTTAAACGAGGTGTAGGGCTTTGTCAAACGAGCTGAAAGGCGCACCTCCCGCGCAGACCATGCCTCCGACGCCCGCCGCTTCGCGTTCCGTCGCCAGCCAGCCCGGCGTTTTAGCGGGCCGCCCCGGCAAGACCGCCACGCTGCCGCTGACCAAGCACGACGAACTGCGGCTGCTGGTGAATTCGCGCCATCCGATCATCACCGTGGAAACGCCGGAAGAAGAGCGGCTCGAACAATTGTTGCTGGACGTCGCCACCGAGCTTGGCGTGCCCCTTTTCACCTGGAGCGTGACCACCGGCGTGGCTAGAACTCATGGCGCACCCATCTATAACACCGACACCCCGGAGCAGGCGCTCACGAATATGGCGCTAATCCAGGGCGATGCCATTTTTCTGTTGAAGGATTTCGCCAGATATTGTGACAACGATCGCGTCTGCCGCCGCCTCCGCGAGCTGGCGGAGAAATTTCGCTCCGAGCGCCGCTCCATCGTGATCGCCTCGGCCGCGCTGCAGTTGCCGCCGGATTTGCACGGAGATGCCGCCCCCTTCGATCTGGGACTTCCTGGCGTGGACGAGCTGCTCACCGGCGTGAAAGCCGTCTTGGCCGAAGTCGGGAGCGAGCAGCAGATTCCGAACGCGCTCGATGCCAACGGCATCAACCAGCTTGCGCGCAACTTGGCCGGCCTTTCGCAAGAGGAAGCCATGCGCGCGCTGCGCATGTGCATTTTGGCGCGCCGGCGAGTGGACGCGGCTTTGCTTGACGCGGTGTTGGACGCCAAGCGTACCGCCCTGCGCAGCGAAGGACTGCTCGAGTCCGTGCGCCGCGATACCTCGTTTGGCGATGTCGCGGGACTCAAGCGCCTGCGCGACTGGGTCGCGAAGCGCAAGAGCGCGCTCACGCCGGAGGGGCAACGCTTCGGCCTTGAGCCGCCCAAGGGCATTTTGATAACCGGCGTGCAGGGCTGCGGGAAAAGTCTCGCGGCGCGGTCGGTGGCGGGCGAGTGGGGCTTCGAGCTGGCGCGCCTGGACGCCGGTGCGCTGTACGACAAGTTTATGGGCGAGAGCGAAAAGAAGCTGCACAAAGCGCTGGAGCTGGCGCAAAAGCTCGCGCCCCTGGTGTTGTGGATCGATGAGATCGAGAAGGCCTTCGCTTCGGCGGGCACCAGCGGAGATGCCGATGCCGGATTGTCGCAGCGCCTGCTGGCGACCCTGTTGACCTGGATGCAAGATCGCGAAAGCGGCGTGTTTCTGGCGGCAACGTCGAACAACATTACCGCGCTGCCTCCGGAGATGCTGCGCAAAGGCCGCTTCGACGAGATTTTCTTTGTGGACCTGCCGGGCGCCGAGGTGCGCGCAGCCCTGTATTCGCTCCACCTGAAAAAGCGCGGCCGCGACGTGGCCGTATTCGACCTGCCGAGCCTGGCGGCTGCGAGCAACGGCTTCAGCGGCGCGGAGATCGAGCAATCCATCGTCTCGGCGCTGTATTCAGCGTTCGCTCAGAAGCAGCAGCTCACCACGGAAATCCTGCTGGCGGAAATTCGCGCCACGCAACCCCTCAGCGTCACCCGTGCCGAAGACATCCAAGCCATTCGCGATTGGGCGAAGACGCGCGCGGTCCAAGCAGACTAGACGACCTCACATATCGTCTCCATCAGGGCACGGCTTCGACAGCTTGCGGAAAAAGTCCTGTGGCACAGCCATTCCTGGCTGTGCGCTTCAGCTAGGCGCAGCAGATTCAGTTGCTAGGCCAACTTCAGGCTCGGATCGGCGTTCAAAGACGTATCAGCGACCATGCCGGCGCGGAGCCGGAAATACGCAGCGGCGGCGATCATCGCCGCGTTGTCAGTCGACAGCGCGCGGCTCGGGAAGAAGACCTCTGTTCCAGCAGCCTTGGCGCGGTCTTCAAACGTCGCGCGCAGTTGGCTGTTCGCGGCGACTCCACCGGAAACGAGCACGCTTTCCGCTGACAGCTCCTCGGCCGCCGTCATGGTGCGCTCAACGAGATCGCGCACCACGGCATTTTGAAACTCGCGCACCAAACCCAAAGTCTGCGCACTGCACAACGGCAGGAGCTGCTCGAACTTGCGCTCGCCACGCTCCAGCGCTTGTTGTCTTGTGAGAATCTCGCTGCCGTACTCGCAATGTTCGCGCAGGTGGTACAAAACGGCCGTCTTCAGACCCGCTGAAGCTGAAATCCAGCGGGTTGCCACGCGTTTTGGTGGGCCCAAATTTCACCGGCGCCGGTGCGCCGTTGGCTGCCGCGGCCAAGCGATCGAGAATCGGCCCGCCGGGATAGCCGAGTCCAAGGAGTTTCGCGACTTTGTCGTACGCTTCGCCGGCCGCGTCGTCCCGCGTTTGCCCGAGCTTGCGATAGCGAAACGTTCCGCTGTCGCCATCAGGCGTCACTTCATACAACACGGTGTGCCCACCAGAAACGATCAGGCACACCGCCGGCAGCTTCGGCGTCTTCCCTGCCTTGTGCGCCTCCAGAAAAACCGCCTGGACGTGCCCTTCCAGGTGATTCACGGCGACCAGTGGCTTACCGAGCGCCTCGGCGAGCGTTTTGCCGTACGTGATTCCAACCAGCAGCGCGCCCACCAGGCCGGGGCCATAGGTGACCCCAATCGCATCCACGTCCGCCAACTGGATTCCGGCCTGCGCCAGCGCTTCACGGACCACCGGCACGATCTGCCGCAAATGCTCGCGCGACGCTAGCTCCGGCACCACGCCGCCGTACTTTCTGTGTATGTCGATTTGCGAAGCGACCACGCTGGACAGAATTTCGCGGCCGTCCACGACCACGGCAGCCGCCGTCTCATCGCACGAAGATTCGATTCCCAGGATTCTTGCGCTCATGCTCTTCTGCAAACAATGCTAGCACACGCCTGCTTTTGGCCGAGATATTGCTGGCCCGCGCGAATCGTCTGCGGGATTCCCTGCGCGAGGATACAAGTTCCGGGGTATTTCCAATGGTATCCACATTGACAAAGCTGGTGCGGCACGGCTACTGTGCCCAAAGCCAGCATGCACATCCTTCTGGGGCCGAGATCACTAGATTCTTATGACTCCTAACGATTCGCCGTCTTCGCCGCACTCTGTTCCCATTCGCAAAGTACGCAAAGCCGTCCTGCCCGCCGCGGGTCTCGGCACCCGCTTCCTTCCGGCCACCAAGGCGCAGCCCAAGGAGATGCTCACGGTCGTCGACAAACCGCAGATTCAGTACGTCGCCGAAGAGTGCGTCGCGTCCGGGATCGAGCACATCATCATCGTTACCGGCAAGGGCAAGAACTCGATCGAGGATCACTTTGACTCTTCGCCGATGCTGGAAAGTTTCCTGGAGTCGAAAGGCAAAAAAGAGCAAGCGGAAATGGTCCGGGAAATCAGCAACATGGTTCAAGTGAGCTACACGCGCCAGAAGGAGCCGCTCGGCCTGGGCCACGCCGTGCTCGTGGCGCGCGATCTGGTTGGCGACGAGCCGTTCGCCGTTTTGCTGGGTGACGTCCTGATCCCCGGCCCGAATCCCGCCACCAAGCAGCTCATCGACGTCTACGAAGCCACCGGCGTCGGCGCCATCGCCGTCGAGGAAGTGCCCCGCGACCGCACCCATCTCTACGGCATTGTGGCGGGAGAGCCCGCGCCGCTGCCGCCGTTCGGCGCGCGTTTGTTGCGCGTTCACGATCTCGTCGAAAAGCCCAAGCCGGAAGACGCGCCTTCCAATCTTGCCATCACCGGCCGGTACGTTCTGCCACCCGCTATTTTCGACTGCCTTGCGCGCACCAAGCCGGGCGCTGGGGGCGAGATCCAACTCACCGACGGGCTGCGGCTCCTCGCGCAAGAGCAAGGCCTGTGGGCTTTAATCTACGACGGAGTCTCTTACGATGCGGGCGATAAACTCGGCTTCCTGAAAGCCACCGTGGAGATTGCCCTGCAAAATTCTGAATTTGGCGGGGAGTTTCGTGAGTATTTGAAGAGTCTGAAGCTCTAACGGAACATATCCAGTTTCAGATTATTGGCCCCCTAAGCGGCGGAATCTATTTTTTCTTCGCGGTTTTTTCCGTCTTCTTCTCGCTCGTCGAAGTTTCCTTGGCCGCTGATTCCTTGGCCGTCGCGTCTTTGGCGGCTGTGTCTTTCTTCTCCGCCTTGTCCGTCTCCGCCTTTTCGTCCTTGGCGCCGGCTTCCCGCGCCGCGGACTTTCCCGCGTAGTCGGTCACATACCAGCCAGATCCCTTGAACTGGATTGCGGGCGCCGAAATCACCGCCTCGACCTTGCCGCCGCAATGCGGGCACTTCTTCAAATGCGGGCCGGCGACGTTCTCAATCTTCTCGGTGCGGCGGCCACATTTCAGGCATTTGTACTCGTACAAAGGCACTGGCACCCTCCTAACCAGTACAGAATCGCTCAGTATATCATGCGCCCCGTTTCGGCTTCGGGACGCGCGTTAGACGGTAGTGCTCCAATTTAGTGTTGCTGGTAGAGGCGCGTAGGGGCGTCGCTTCAGCGCGACCCTGCCACCCCTGAAACCCCAACATCCCCGAAAACTCGCCTGCGCAAACCCGATCCCCACCGCACGTAGGGGCGTCGCTTCAGTTTATCCTGACGAAGGAAGGGCGCGACCCCCGCCGTCGCGTCTTGCCTCCCTGCAACGCGCCAGCCACGCGAGCGCCGCATTCTTGCCGCACCAACACAGATTTAGAGCAGTACCTGTTAGACTCTAGCCCATGAGCAGCAAGCACCCGCTGGACGAATCCGCCGCTGCAACGCCGCGTACGGAGACGCCAGCCCCGGCAGGCTGTCTGTATCTCGTTGGAACGCCGATCGGCAACCTGGAAGACATTACCCTTCGCGCGCTGCGCATTTTGCGGGAGGCCGACCAGATTGCCGCCGAAGACACGCGCCACACGCAAAACCTGTTGAGCCACTACGAGATTGCGCGGCCGCTGGTCAGCTATCACGAACACAATGAAATGACCCGCGCGCCGGAGTTGCTCATCGCGCTCGAGCAAGGCGCGAAGATCGCGCTGGTCAGCGACGCGGGCACACCGTTGGTCTCCGACCCGGGCTACCGTCTCGTGACCCTTTGCTTGCGCCACCACATCCCGGTAGTGCCCATTCCTGGACCTTCGGCGCTGCTCGCTTCGCTTTCCGCGTCCGGGCTGCCGAACGAGGAGTTTCTCTTCGTGGGATTTCTTCCCGCGCGCAGCGGCGAACGCCGCCGCGCTCTGGAGCGCCTCCGCATTGAGGATCGCACCATTATTCTTTACGAGGCACCGCATCGCATCGAGGAATGCGTCGCGGACGCGCGGGAAATTCTTGGGGACCGGCCGGCGTGCCTCGCTCGGGAAGTCACCAAGCTGCACGAAGAATTCCGGCGCGGTAAATTGTCGGCTATCGCGGCCTCGTTGGTGGAACGCCCCGCTCGAGGCGAGATCACCCTCTTGATCGGTCCCGAGGACCCCGCTGACGCGCGCGCCCAGGCGGACTCCGCACAAAGCCTCTCGGAGCGCGTCGAAGAACTCATCCGCCAGGCCAAGCTGGACCGCAAGGAAGCGCTGAAGTTGGCGGCCAAGGAGCGCGGCCTAACGCGGCGAGCGGCCTACGATCGCATGCTGGAAGAACGCAACTAGAAGCCCGAGCACGAGCATGCCGGATCTTGCTCGGTGCGGAGCGGACGACTAGAAGCCATCTCACAAATGCTCTTTGAGAAGTCGGCGACAGACTACAAGCGCTAAGGTAGGGGCCCGCTAAGCTACTACAGTGGAAGCCGCGCGAGAAAAAACACGCCAGCGTCATCTTTGCCCCGTTAGCCAAGGGTTATGTAGCCGCCGGGCTTCAGCCCGGCGTCCCAGCCGAGGTGGAAGCCCCGGACTTCCAGTTCGGGGAAGCGGGCCTTCTAGGCCCGCGAGAAGAAACCTCCTAACCCGCGTGGGCTTTAGCCCTGGAGAAAGTCTTTCCTTCCAGTTCCCAGCCGTTTATGAGATAGCTTCTAGTTTCCGGTCAGCGGCACTTTACGTTGCAGCTCGTCGAAGAAGTTTTCGAGGAAGATCACGTGGCCCGCGTCCTGTTGCGTCGAGCTGGCGTAGGTACTGACGGCGATGCGCTTTCCGTCGGGCGCAACGTCGTACTGGGCGCCCACAGCGCCGCTCAGCGCCAGCGCCACACTTTGTGTCGACCACACTCGCGGCTTTTCAACCACGAACGAGTCACCCTTTACCGAGTAGCTCGCCACCATAATCCGATCGCCAGGGATATCAAAGAAAAAGAGATCCTTCCCGTTTCGAGAGAAGATCGGTGACGTTCCAGCGTTGCTGGAGACTTGCCAGCGCCCCCCGGTGTCGGGAAACGCCCGCACATAAACTTGGGGAGTTCCCGACTCGCTCGAAGAGTATGCGATCCAGCGTCCGTCGGAGGAGAAGTTCGCGTCTCGTTCTCCGTTAGACGTGTGTAGAAACAGCTCTGGAATGCCCGCTTTCAGTCCGTTTTCGTCGTGTTCGACTGGCAGGGTCCAAATGTCGAACCCTTGTGGCCCCATTTGGTGAAAGGCCAGGCGTTTGCCGTCGGGCGAGAACGACGTGGGGTACTGAAAATCCTTGCTTTGCGTCAGAGACTGGACCTTACCTCCGCCGTCGGCACGTGCCCAGGATATCCCGCCGAGTCCCCGGTATACGACGTACTTGCCATCGGGTGTCCATACCGGTTGACCTGCATTCCGTTCTCCCGTTAGCGGCACCATTGTGTCGCGCCGAATATCGTAGATCCAAACTCCGGACATCTCGTCGTTGTTCGCCACTGCCAGGCGCTGGGCGTCGGGCGAGAAGTGGGGACTCACGAAGAGGCCGGACTTGTCTAGTAGCGGTTGCGTCCTCCCATCCGCATCCAGCCATTGGATCGACACCCGGGAGAAGTCGATTTCGCGGCTGCGGTACAAGAATGTCCCGGTGCGCGAGAAGCTTAGCTTTGCGGAGCCAAACATTGCAGAATAGGAAACCTGCTGCAACACCGGCACGGGCGAGCCGCTGGTCTCCAGCTTCCCTGGCTCGAAAGGAACCGCGAACAGGGTGCCCCGGCTCACATACGTGAGATAGCCTTTGCCGCCAGCCGCTGCCAGATAACGTCCGAAGGTCCCGCCGCGCTGCAGGGTTTTCCTGTGGTGGTCTCTAAGAGTCATGATTTCGATATTGCCGTCGTCAAAACCTACCGTGGAATTTTGCGTGGTGAACAGTATCGCTTTGCCGCCGGGCAGGACTTGCGGCCAGCGATGAGTCTTTTCTTCGCCCTGCAGCTGGGTGACCGGTACTGGAGTGCCGCCCGCGGAGGAAACCTGCGACAGCCCGCCGGAGACACGCAGGCTGGCGATAATATTGCCGTCCTCACCCCAATCGTCGCCGGTGTAAGAGGCTCCGGCGTCGCACAACACGATCTCGGTGCCGCCTTCCACCGAGATCTTTCTCAGCTTTCCGTTCGCGGTAAAGCCAATCCACTGACCATCGGGAGAAAAGAACGGGCTGGTCGCACCTTGGGTGATGGCGAGCTCGGCGGCTACCGGTTGGTCGAGCTTGCGCGTGAACAGGTGGCCGCGGGACACGTACGCAATGCGCGTGCCGTCCGGCGAAATAATTACGTCAGACCCGCCCAAGGCGTTCAAATAAACATCGCGACCCAGATCCACATCCAGGCGCACCAGCGGCTTCAGTTGCGGAGGCTGCATGGAGCGATACGCAATCCACCAGGCAACCGCCGCGACAACAGCCAGCACTCCTGCCGCGATCCAGGGCAGCGCACCCCGGCGGGTGATCGGTGGCGGGAACTTGCTTACTTCGCCGGACGCGCTTGCGATCCACTCCAGTGCGCGCTTCAGATCGCGGACCGTTTGCCAGCGTTCGTCAGGATCCTTGGCCAGGCACGTCTTCAGGACCCGGTCCAGCGCCGGAGGAGCAATATCCGCAATCGAAGGCGCCGGACGCTCCATGATCGCTGCGATCACGCTGGCAGGAGACGCGCCGTCAAAGGTGCGCTTGCCGGTGAGCATCTCGTAGAGCACCAAGCCAAACGAGAAGATGTCGCTGCGCGCATCGATTTCCTGGCCGGTGGCTTGCGCCTGCAACTGCTCGGGCGACATGTAGTAGAGCGTACCCACGATCTCGTTCTTGCCGGTGAGCGCCTTAGTGAGAGTGTTGTCATCGGGTGGCTTGGCGCCACGCACCATCTTCGCGAGGCCGAAGTCCAGCAACTTCAGGCCGGTTTTGGTGACCAGAATATTCGCGGGCTTAAGGTCGCGATGGGTGATGCCCTTCTTGTGAGCGGCGTCCAGCGCTTCGCAAATCTGTATTGCGTAACGCAGCGCCTGGTCGACAGGCAAAGGTCCCTTGAGAGGCGTACCTTCGATGTACTCCATCACCAGATAATTCGGCCCCACATCGTGCAGCGTGCAGATGTTGGAATGGTTCAACGCAGCGACAGCGTGCGCTTCGCCCTCGAAGCGTTCGGAGAACTGTTCGTTGGAAATTTTGACCGCGACAATGCGATCCAGCCGCGTGTCCCGGGCTTTGTAGACTTCACCCATGCCACCGGCACCAATAGGTGCGAGGACTTCATACGGACCCAGACGAGTGCCGGGAGTCAAGGGCATAGGTATCGGGAGATTGTAGCGTGCGGGGTGTGGATAGGGAATGGATTACGGCCAGTTGGAGACACAGCCATCAGCCCTGTCATCGGCGTCCGGTTTGACCCCCAGCGGACAGCGGAGGATACTGAGATTGCTGCGTTCTTGCTGGACTCCCGGCCGGCGGAATGCGTTGTCTGCTGGAGGTCCAATGAGTTCGATTTGCGGGAGAAGCATTTGTCGTTTCCTGTTCCGGATTTCCCTCCTCTCCGCGATTCTCCTGTTTGTTTTCGCCGTCTCAGCAACCACGGATGCAGCGGAACGGGTCGCGGCAAACGCCTCTTCCTCTTCTGACAAACACACCCTGCAAGCTCTGGCAACCGCCGAGAACCCCGAGGCAACGGGAGACACGATTCCGGCAGGCACCATCCTTCCTATCCGGCTGCCCTCGATCTCGTCGGCCAGAGTCAAGAAGGGCGACACCATCAAATGCCAGATCGCGCAAGACGTCCCACTGCCTGGCGGCGCCAAGATTCGCAAAGGCGCGACCGTTCTTGCCAGCGTGGTATCGACGACCTCCGCAGCTCCCGGTTCCGGGGCGACCCTGGCGATAAAGTTTGACACCCTGGTCCAGCACGGAAAATCCACTCCTATCCGAACCAACCTAAGGGCTCTGGCATCGCCGCTCGAGGTCGAATTCGCGCAGATTCCGACATCTGGCCCGGGCGAAAGTGACGTGTACGACTGGCTTACCACCGTACAGGTTGGCGGGGACGTGGTGTACGGCAAGCAGGGCGTGGTAGACGGCAAGTCAGGGACCGTCGGCAAGAGCTTGTTGGACGGCGTATTGGTGCACGTGGTCGCCAACGCCGACAACGGTTGCCGTGGCGCGATTGCTGGAAACGACAGCCCGCAGGCTCTGTGGGTGTTCTCTTCCGACGCGTGCGGCGTATACGGTTTCCCGCGTCTCGAGATTCGCCACGCCGGGCGGACGACGCCCTTGGGAGAGATCGTTCTGGAGTCCACGAAAGGCCCAGTGCAAATTCGAAGCGGCAGCGGAGCTTTGCTGCGAGTCGACTCTGGTAGCGAATAGAAGCCGGATCAGCGCGGATCCGGGCGGTGCCGCAGAGGCGCGATCAGGCGGCCGATTCGGAATGGAACAGCCGGCGAAAGCGCGGCCCGGTAAACTGCACGCCCACCAGGCGTTCGCCATCGCCCTGCGCGTCGCGGACATGCACGACGCGGCCCTGCGTCGAAAAATCAGGCTCTTTGTGCCGCGCGCGCGGTCTGCGAAAACGGAATCAAGATCTCCAGATCGGAGCCGACGGCCACATCGAAGCGCGTCACAAACGCGGCTCCTCCCCGGCATAGATTTTCGCTGGAAGTTTCTTCTTCGAAGGTGACGCCGCGCGCGTCGCGTCCTCGAACCATCAGAGGCAGGCGGACGGCGATTCTACGCTCCGCGCGTTGCCTCGAGACGGAGACGGAAGGGGTGGCTTGCATGATGCGCCTCGTTTCTGGTGACCGCGAAGCCGTCAACGTTTTCCGTTGACCCCAAGCGCTTCGAGGTCAACCCGCGACAGCGGTGGCCTGGTGCTCGAAAAACCGCTCCACGCTTTCCAGCACCTCTTGCTGAGTCTTGGCCGCGTGCACAGTTCGGCGAAGTTCGCTGCCGTTCCCCACGCCATGCGAAAACCAGCATGCGAACTGCTTCATTTTGCCAACACCGTCGGGCAGGTTGGCAGCGGTAATTTCCTGGTAGTAGCCGGAGAGTAAACGGTGCCGGTCGGCGTCGGTGGGGATGTCATAGCGGCCGGTGGCGGCGTATTGGGCCATTTGCGCGAAGATCCACGGATTGGTGGCCGCGGCACGGCCGATCATCACGGCGTCGCAGCGGGTTTCGCTCGCGATGCGCTCGGCGTCTTCCGGGGCGTTGATGTCTCCGTTGCCGATCACGGGAATGTTGACGGCTTGCTTGACGGCGGCGATCAGGCTCCAGTCCGCGCGGCCACTGTAGCCTTGCTCCCGGGTGCGCGGATGGACGGCGAGGCCCTCGACGCCGCAGTCCTCGGCCAATTTCGCCACCTCGACGGCGACGATGGAATTCTCGTCCCAGCCGGCGCGGAGTTTGATGGTCAGCGGGATGCGCACGGCGGCACGCACGGAGCGAAAGATTTCGCCGAGGAGCGGCAAGTCGCGCAGCAAGCCCGAGCCGCCGCACTTGACGACTTTTTTCGCCGGGCAGCCGAGATTGATGTCCACGGCGTCGTAGCCGAGGTCTTCGACCATCCTGGCCGCGTCGGCCATCACCGCGGGATTCGCGCCGAACAGTTGCGCGGTGATGGGGTGCTCGTCTTCCTGGAAGTAAAGGTAGCGCAGCGTCTTTTTCGCGCTGCGGGTGATGCCCTCGGAGCTGGTGAACTCCGTCATCAGCAGGCCGCAACCGCCCAAGCCCGCGAATGACACGGCGAAATAGCGTGTCCGTAACGCCCGCCATGGGCGCGAGCACGGTAGCCGGCCGGATCTCCAGATCGCGAATCTTGAAGCTTGGAGGAACCATCCCTTCCAGTGTAGGCCGCTGGCGGCTCTGTGGCAACAGAGCAGAAGTGGCGAGTGGCGAGTGGCGAGTGCAGGGCCGTCCATTTTCCCTCCGTAGCGCCGGCATCTTGCCGGCGTCTTACTTCCCTACTTCTTGCCACGCTACTTCCTTGCTCGTATTCGTCCGACCCTTGGGCGCAGCAATGCTGCGCCCCTACAAGAGATGGCGTCGAGCAGCCTAACGGTGAACCGGCGGGGCGGAGCTTGCCCGCGGCCAGCGCACCCAAGGCACGGAGTCGCTCGCTGAGTTCGACAGCGGTCAAGCGGCGTTCGCGGTACAGGCAGCGGAGGAAATCCTCGGCCGGCCTCTCGCGTTTCTGCGAATTGCATTCCAGGCAGCAGGAGACCAGGTTGCGGTAGGAATTGCCTCCCGACTGCGTGCGCGGCACGACGTGGTCGAGGCACCTGATCGTAGAGGCCTGGCGGCGCAAATAGTAAAAGCATCGCCCGCCCTCGCGCGCGTGGATGGCCCGCCGCAGCGCCTTGGTTTGCATAAAATCGATCTCCGCAAGCCGGACTGCGCGCGGCAGTGGCGCCTGCTGATCGGCCAGGCGGGCAGCCTCGCTGGTCCTGGCCGCAGCGAACCGCGCGGCGCGGATTTCCCCGGGCACGCGCACTTCCACCACGTGCCCTGTCTTGCTGCGCCGGAGCAAGCGAATTGCGCCCTGGGCCGCCAGCCGGCGCACCGCTTTGCGCACAGGGCCGAGGGACAAACTTATGGCGCGGCCGAGGGAGGCAATGGAGAAGCGATAACGGACCTTGCCTTCCAGGCGGCTATGCCGCAGCAGATGATAGTAGACCACCCGCTCGCTGATCGAGAGGCGCAGCCGCGGGACGACCACGTCTTCCAATTGTTTCCACACGTACTCGGCATTGGGCCTGTTTTTCATTTTGCATCCTTAAATGGAGAGGCCGCCCTAGAGGGCGGCCTGTTCTTGCGAAAGTGTTTATGGAGTGCGGCGGCCTGACGCCGCTTTTGCTGGTCGCGTGGGTCATTCCGGCGTAAACACGGAAGCAACTCACGCCTGACTGTATGAAGATATCTTCGGGGGTTAAAGCCCGATTGAAAATGCGCGAGCTACGAGGGAGCCGAAGAGTCTGTGTGGCAACTTCAAAATCAATTCCTCAGCGGCTGAAGCCGGATTGAATCGCAAGCACTTACGGCACGACTGAAGTCGTGCCCTCCCGAAAAACAGGAGTTGCCACGCAGACTCTGAAGCTCCCTCCTCCTAAAGAGTCGGAGTTCCTACCCGGCGCCGTCAAGGACGGCGTTTACGGACTTTACGTCGGTGCGCCGAACGCGCCGAAAATGAAAAACGCCCCGACTTTCGTCGGGGCGCACTTTTCTACGCCTTTAATTCTACCAGCCCAGTAATACCTTGTCAAGACCAAACTTAGGAAAGAATACCCGGGCTGGATGGAATTTACGGCGTCAACCGGTGCCGAAGAAGAGCGCAGGGTTTACCCACCGGGGTCGGCTTTCGTTAGGCCACCTTCGACAGCACGCCTGGGAAATTCAGTTGGCCGCCCGCCACCTGGGCGCGTGCCGGGCTTTGTATTTCGTCAAAAGAATGATGCCGCATAGAATCTAGAATGTGGAGCGTCACGAGCAAGTAGAGGAATCGTTGCAAAGCCGAAAGGGATCAGCAATGCACCCACAAAATAGGGAGGGCATCTTGGCCGCAAAAATTCTCATGGTTCTAAGTGCGAGCATTGTCTTTACGCTCGGAGTCGTCCACCTCGTCTATACGTTCTGGGGGCCAATGTTCATGCCCCGTGACCCCGCGCTGCAAACCAGCATGAGCCAAATTTCACCTCTCCTTACGAAAGAAACAACAATGTGGCGGGTTTGGGTGGGCTGCAATGCCAGCCACAGCATGGGACTTATTTTGTTCGGCTTGGTTTTCGGTTTTCTCGCATTGGCTCATGGCCAACTCCTTTTTCAGTCACCGTTCCTGCTCGTTGTCGGGCTGGCAATGCTTGGTGGTCTTGTTGTGCTCTGCAAGGTTTATTTTTTCAGTGCGCCTCTCACAGGTATCAGCATTTCTTTAGCCTGCTATGTCGCCAGCATTGCGCTATCGCGGGCCTTGATAATGCGCTCCTGACGCAAACAGCGATAACCGCCGCAGCACCTACCGCTGTGCCGGACGGTTCATTGCAATTTCAGGCGTATCTAGATATTATCTAGATATGATGCGCTTCGATTGGGACGAACGGAACGGGATTTTATGAAGAAGGAATATGATTTTTCCAAACTGAAGGAACTGAAGAACCCGTATCCCGGCAAGAAAAAGGCGGTGGGCATCAACTTGAGTCCCCAGGTGCTGGACTATTTCAAAGAGCTGGCGGCCGAAACGGGATTGCCTTATCAAAAGCTGATCGATTTGTATCTGCTGGACTGCGCGAGGCGGAGGAAGAAGTTGTCGCTGAAATGGGTGGCCTAGTTACAACCTATCAGGAGGGCGACCTTTTCACAAACTGAGCTAGTGCCTCCATGGCCCGTCCCACACGAGCACGATCCCCCGTCGCGCAGAGGTCCAAGAGCAAACCGCGGGTGGCGGCGAGGAGCAACGTTGGCTGGACAGAGTCAACCTTCGAGGCGATGCCGGCCTTTTCGGTGAGCTTCTGCCAGTAGGCGAGCGGATCTTCAAGGACGCCCGGGTAGTCGTGCGGATTTCGGAGCGCCAGTGCGTACAGTTCGAAGATGAGGCGCACCGCTGGGCGCGCGCGGGGTGCGCTCAACCGCTTCCAATACCAGCTCAGAAACTCGGGGAGCGTGCGCGGCGTCTCCCCGCTGTGGAACCAAGCCTGGATGCGAGCGTCCTCGCGTTCACGTATTGCGGTCAGTATCTGGCGCAGCAGTCCTTCGCGCGAGCCGAAGTGGTAGATAAGCATCCGGGCGCTGGTCTTCAAGGCTTTGGCCAAGGGGCGAAGGGCCAAGTCTGCCACGCCATGAGAGAGGACATAGTCGACAGCTTGGTCGCGGAGCCTTGCGCGGATGCCAGGATTGGGCGGTCTTGCCACAGGGAACTCCTTGCCAAATTACTGTAACATACGTTACAGTATCAAAGCGGAGAAAGAAGGATCAGAGGATCATTGGGACTAATGTGGGACGGGGTGTATCTCGACGCTCGCGTATCTCAATCAGGAGACAGCCATGAAGAGCAAGCAACTGCTGGAGAGAAGCAAACAATCGTTTTGGCGAAGCTATCGTGTGCAAGGGGCTGGCGCGGTTGTCCTTTGTATTGGACTGTGCGTCTTCTTGATACCGAGCCATGCCGCCGGGGAGAAATTGGAGGACCGGAACAAGGCTGTGGCGCGGGCTGCGTTTTTCGACTACCTGAATCACCGGGACTTCAAACGGTTTGAAGAAATCCATACTAAGGACTTTATGAAGCACTACAACAACAGCCCGGCGGAGAATCTATCGGAAGAAATGCAGGACGCCAAGGGGCAGTTCGATTCGTCCTCCGATCTTACGTTTACAGAGAACTGGATGATTGCCGAGGGAGACAAGGTCGCGGTGTGCTTTACTGCTAAAGGAACCCATGACGGAGCTTTTCAGGGCGTTCCGGCAACGGGGAAGCACTATGAACTCGCAGCTATGACCGTGTGGCGCTTTGTGGACGGAAAGATCGCTGAAGAATGGGTGTTCTCTAACGACCTCGATCTGTACCGTGAACTCGGCTTGTTCAAAGACCCGGGATGAACTGATCATTAAGTGCAGCCGTGCCGAAGAAGAGCGCAGGGATTAGCAACCGGCGTCGGCCTTCGTTAGGCCAACTTTGACGGCACACCTGAGAAATTCAGTTGGCCACCCGCCCCCACGTGCAGAACCGGCACGTGGGGCACCCTACTTCGCCTTCAAGGTCAACGCATGGGCCACCCGGCCACCTTCGACAGCACACCTGAGAAATTCAGTTGGCCACCCGCCGCGTTTATCAGAAGTTAGCGCAAATCAAATGCGATTCGTGATTTGGTTTGATATGGAAACGGATGCGCAAAGATCGCGAGCGGAGGTAAATGGGGTATATTGGTTCGCAGCCGAAAGGCAAAACGGAAATTCCGGTCTAAACGCATCGAGGAGGAATCATGGCCAAAGTTCTCGCCCTTGTTTTCGCAACTCTCACCATGGCCCTGTTGTGCTGTGCGCCGCCGGCGTCAGCCCAGGTCGCCGTTAGCATTGGAGTGGCGCCCGTGTGCCCGTACGGATACTTCTCGTACGCTCCATACGACTGCGCGCCTTACGGCTACTACGGGCCCGATTGGTTTGTTGGCGGCGTGTTTGTTGGAGCTGGCCCCTGGTTCCACGGCCCTGAGCACTTCTCCGGCCATGTCGATAACCGGTTTGATCCTCATCACGGTTACAGAGGACCGATGCCTGCGCGCGGAGATGAGCCCAACAACCACTTCCACGGCAACGAGGCGAGAGATGGAAGAGGCCACGTAGTCAAAGGCGATCATGACGCCAGCAATGAACGCGAGCTACCCGGACATCACCACTAGAACGCGGTCCGTGCGGTCAACTGCTGATTCGTCGGGAAAGCGGAAAAGTTCCTCCCAGTACTTCACATGGACGGTAAGGGCGTTAATCGGGGTTAGCAGGAGTTTGGCATCGCGCTCTCGTCGAGCGTACCCCATCGGCGATACACTTGCGTAATGCGACCCCTGCGGTATTCCATCAACGTCACATTGGACGGGTGCTGCGATCATCGCGCAATATCCCCGGACGAAGACTTGCATCGTCACGCGACCGAGAACCTCAACCAGGCCGATGCCCTCCTCTTTGGCCGGGTGACTTACGAAATGATGGAGGCAGCGTTCCGGCCGCCAGCGCGGACGGGAGCGGGGCCTGATTGGATGGAACCCTTCGCCCGGACGATCGACGCGGCAAAGAAGTACGTGGTGTCGAGCACGCTGGAGCGGGTCGATTGGAACGCGGAGCTCGTGCGCGGGGATCTAGGGAAGGCCGTGCAGCAGCTCAAGCGGGAGTCGGGTAAGGGACTGTTGATGGGAGGCGTGAAGCTCCCGCTGGCGTTGGCGGAGCTGGGATTGATCGATGAGTACGAGTTCGTGGTGCACCCGAGGCTAGCGGGCCGCGGGCCGACGTTGTTCGCGGGGCTATCGAAGCATGTCGACTTGAGGCTGGTGAGCCGGCTGGAGTTCGGCTCGGGGGCGGTGGCGATGCGGTATGAGCCGAGAAGGTAGCCATTGGGCTTGTTAGCCCGAGTCGGCCGCATCAGACATTGTCGCTGAACTGGGTGGCCTAGTCACAACCTATAGGGATGGCGACCTTTTCTTCCGGAGTGTGGCCGGTCTAAAAAAGAATTAGTCCGCAGAGGGGACCCGATGAAGCGCACGTGGACGATCCTAGGGGTAGGCGACGTGCCGGGCAGCTGCAAATGGTACCAGGCGCTGTTCGGTCAGCCGGCGACCCTTCCTGCCCATGATTACTTTGCGCAAATCCTGGATTCCGATGGAACTGTTTTGCTCTGCCTCCACGAGTGGGGCGCCCACGAGCATCCCTCCTTGATGAGCCCCGATCACGGGACACCCGGCAACGGGCTGCTGTTGTTCTTCCGTGTCGATGATTTCGACCTGGCGCTGCAAACGGCACGCTCTCTCGTCACTCGGCTCGAAGAGGAGCCGCACGTGAATCCGAACACGCAAACCAGGGAGTTCTCGCTGCGAGATCCGGACGGATATTACGTTACGATCAGTGCGCTCTCTGCGCCCTGACAAGGCGCTGCAGCTGCGAGCGCTGGCATTCCTGGTCTGCCTGCTCCTAGGAGAACAATTTGCGGAGAAGGCCGGGCTCGGATGTAGGTTCGTGCGCAGGCGTAGATTGTTTTGGTTGCGAATCTGCGACAGGCTGTAGCGGGATTGGCGCACCTGCGCTGGCAACACTTGGCGCAGCGGTAGCCTGCGGCGAGGTGGCCGGCGCGGCGTTGAGGAATTCGTCGAGCTTCAGGAATTTGCGGCCCAGGGCGCCGCTGTACGCGGACCATTCGTCGTCGCCCGAGGGCGCGGCGAGCGCGACGCGGACGGCGGCGAGCTTGGAGTCGAGATCGTCGAGATAGTGGAAGACGAGGGCTTCGCGAATCATCGGCAGCTTTGGCGACCCGAACTCGTACTGCCCATGGTGGCTGATGAGCAAATGCTGCACGACGGTCTTCAACGCTGCCGGAAAGCCCTCGATCTTGTCGATGGCCCGCGCCACCGTCTCCAACTCCATGACGATGTGGCCGAGAAGCTGGCCTGGCGTGGTATAGCCAATCGCGCGCTCGTAGCAAAGCTCTTCGAGCTTGCCGACGTCATGCAAGATCGCCGCCGTCAGCAGCAGGTCCACATCCAGCTCGGGTAATGGCCTGCGACTACCTTGGCCATGCCGCACAGACTGATCACGTGCTCCAGCAACCCGCCGAGATACGCGTGATGCATCACCTTGGCGGCGGGCGCGCGCTTGTAGCACTTCGCGAGGCCGGGATCGTCAACGATCCGCAGCACCAACTTTTTCAGCCACGGATTGCCGATGGATTCCGCATAGGCGAGCAACTGCGCCCACATCTTGTCGACATCGGCGGTGGTGTGCGGCAGATAGTCCGCGAGATCGATCTCTTCCGGCTTGGCCAAGCGCAATTGCACGAGCGCGAGCTGCGGCTTGTTCCGGTACACTTCGACGCGCGCTTGCACCTTGACGAAATCGTCGCGATTGATGTCCTTCGCGGCGATCTCGAACTGCTCCCACATGCGCGCTTCGATCGTGCCGCTGCGGTCGCCGAGCTCCAGGCGGAGATAGGCGCGTCCTTCGCGCGTGTTGCGAACTTCTTTTTCGTGAACGAGGAAAAAACTAGTGATGGTTTGCTCGGAAAGGAGATCGGTGACAAAAGACGTCTTCATGCGCCGGAAGCCTGCCCTGTCCTCTTTCCAAACAGCAAGAATTTCTTGCGGCCCTTCTTGGGCTTGGTGACTTCCGGCGTGGCATTCACTTCCTGAATCTCGGAGTTGCCGCCGCCCGCCATGTCCTGGTAGCCCGGCTTGATCACCACGTAGCTCTGCTCGCGGAGGGTCTTCAGATATTCGCGCAGCTTCGGCTCCATCCGCTCGACCGTAGAGCTTGTCGGTGATTTCGTTCTCCACCTTGCTCAGCGGCTGCTCGCCTTCGTCGTAGTGTTCCAGCACCTGCAAGATCAGGTAGCCCTGCTTGGTGTCCATGATGTCGGTCAGGTCGTTCTTTTTCATCTTGAAGACGGTGTCCTCGAGCTCTTTCGAGAGCTCGCCGCGCTTGTAGACACCCAGGAAGCCGCCTTGCTTGGCGGTGCTGCCGTCCGAAAAGCGTTTGGCGATCTCGCCGAAATCTTCGCCGTCTTTCACACGCTTGAGCGCGGTCTCCGCCTTTTTCTTCAAGTCCGGAAGCTCCTCGTCCTTCTTCCCTTCGGTACCGACCACGATCTCGCGCAGCGCCACTTGTTCCGGCCGCACGTAGTCCTTCTTGTGATCGTTGTAATATTTCTCGATTTCTTCCTTGCCGATGGTGATGTGCGAGCCGACTTCCTGGCTGATCACGCGCTGCGTCAATATGCCCTTGCGAATGTTGTCCTTGAAATCTTCCCAGTTGATGCCCTGGCTGGAAACCGCCTTTTCCAGATCTTCCATGCTGGTCGAGTTTGTTCTGGATGCGAATCTGGTCCAGCTGCTTGATGACGTCGGGCTCGACGCTGATGCCCATATCTTTGCCGCGCTGCACCAGCAAGGATTGGTCGATCAAGTCGCGGAGCGCGTTCTTCTGGCGGTCCTCGATGTCCGCCTTCAATTGCTCCGGCGGTGCACTTTCCCTGGCACTCCTGAGTGGCATCTTCTTCCGCCGTGGCGCGCGCCTTGTCTAATTCCGAGCGGGTAATGACCTCGTTATTCACGCGGGCGATGATCTCTTCGACTACTTTCGAATTGGCACCCTCGAGCGGAGCCTTTTCCGCTTCCTTGGCCGGCGGCTTGGCTGCAGACTTCGCCGGCGCTTTGGCGGGCGTCTTCGCCGGTTCCTTGGCGGGCTCCGGCTCGGGAGCGGCGGTGCCCGGCTTTTCCAGCGCAGGGGCCGGCGGGTTCGACTGATCCTGCGGCGTAGGAGCCGCCGGCTTGGTCTGATCCTGCGGCGCGCGGCGTGGCCGGCTGATCCTGAGCCGCCAGCGGCATGGCAACACACAAGGCCGCGATGGTAAGCAAGTTTCGCATTACTGTCCTCATATCTAGAGTTTAGTCCCGCGCCTGAAGGCTGAGCAATACGTTTCTCACCGCGGCGGGCACGGGTTCCCCTCGGGTCACTTCCATCCACAACACGCCGCTGGGGTCGAGCTTGATGCCCTTTCGCGAGCGCACCACCGTCACCAGGGCCGCGGGATCGATCGGCGTCTCCGGGTGGAACCGGATGGCGATGCGGCTGCCCTGGCGCTCCACCGCCGAGATTCGCAGGCGCTCGCACATCGATTTGAGGACGGCATACTCCAAAAGGTTATCCACGGAGGCCGGCAGCGCACCGAAGCGGTCTTCCAGCTCTTTGCGGACGTCCTGCTTTTCTTCGTCCGAGCGCGATGGACGAGACCCGCTTGTAGGTGCGCAGCCGCAGGTTTTCGCTGGGAATGTAGTTTTGCGGGATGCGCACGTCGAAGCCGAGGCTGAGCGTGGTGCGGAGCTCGGGTGCGGCCTCCTCCCCTTTCAGCTTCGACACGGCGCGCTCCAGCATCTGGCAATACAGGTCGAAGCCGATGGACTCGATGTGGCCGTGCTGCTGGCGGCCCAGCATGTTGCCGGCGCCGCGGAGCTCGAGGTCCAGCGCGGCGATGCGAAAGCCTGCGCCGAGCTCGCTGAATTCCTTCATCGCGGAGAGGCGCTTCCGCGCGATATCGGAAAGGCGTGGCTTCCGGCGGCACCAGCAGGTACGCATAGGCACGCTGATGGGACCGCCCCACACGGCCTCGCAACTGATACAGCTCCGCGAGCCCCAGACGGTCGGCACGGTTGATCAGGATGGTGTTGGCGCGGGGTATGTCGAGGCCATTTTCCACGATGGTGGTGGAGACGATCACGTCGGCTTCGTCGCGAATGAACTTCAGCATCACGCTTTCGAGCTCTTTTTCAACCATCTGTCCGTGGCCGACCACCACGCGCGCCTTCGGAACCAGCTTGGTGAC
Organism: uncultured Acidobacteriota bacterium; assembly: GCA_963735525.1. Lineage (GTDB taxonomy): Bacteria > Acidobacteriota > Terriglobia > Acidiferrales > UBA7541 > Acidiferrum. The sequence continues at coordinate 95,365 of CAVTLQ010000016.1, forward strand.
CAGCGTCGCCAGCGAATAGATCGACTCGACGCGGTTGTGGATGAAATAGACCTGGCCTTCGCGCGCCATTTCGTTTTCGATCGCGCGCCGGATCAGGTCCTCTTGAAACGGCGCGACCACGGTCTGGATGGCCAGCCGGTCCCTCGGCGGCGTCTCGATCAGCGACATATCGCGCAGGCCGACCAGCGACATGTGCAGCGTGCGCGGAATGGGAGTCGCGGAAAGCGCCAAGGCGTCCACATTCTTGCGTATCTCCTTCAGGCGCTCTTTGTGCGCCACGCCGAAGCGCTGCTCCTCATCGACGACGAGCAGACCCAAATCGTGAAACCTTACGTCCTTGGAGAGCAGGCGATGCGTGCCGATGACGACGTCCACCTTGCCGGCTTCGAGCGCAGCCAGCGTTTCCTTTTGCTGCGCCGTGGTGCGAAAGCGGCTCAGCATTTCGATGCGCACCGGAAACGCGGCAAAGCGACGCTTGAAGGTCTCGAAGTGCTGAAACGCGAGGACCGTGGTGGGCGCAAGAATGGCCACCTGCTTGGAGTCCGCCACCGCTTTGAACGCCGCGCGCATGGCCACTTCGGTTTTTCCGTAGCCGACGTCGCCGCACAACAGACGGTCCATCGGCGTGGCACTTTGCATATCCCGCTTGATGTCGGCAATGGCGGAGTTTTGATCGGGAGTTTCCTCAAATTCGAAAGCGTCTTCAAACTCGCGCTGGAAGTTGCCGTCCGGGGAAAAGGCGAACCCCGGAGCCGTTTTCCGCTCCGCATACAGCGCCAGGAGCTGATCGGCCATGTCTTCCAGCGATTTGCGGACGCGCGTCTTGCGCGTGTTCCATCCGGTGCCGCCGAGTTTGTCCAGCGACGGATGAGCGCCTTCGACCACGCGGTAGCTCTGCACCAGGTCCATGCGCTCGAGCGGAACGTACAGCCGCGAGTCTTCGGCGTAGCGCAGCAGCATGAATTCGCCGCGATGCCCGTCGGATTCGATCTGCCGCAGCCCCTCGAATTGTCCGATTCCGTGATCGATGTGGACGACAAAGTCGCCGGGCTTGAGCTCCGCGAAATCGCTGAAGAAACCCGAGGTGCGAATTTTCCGGCTGGGACGCTCCAGCGACGGCGTGACCTCGAACAGGTCGGAATTTCCGAACAGCGTGAGCTTCGCGTCGGGGAATGCCACGCCTTCCGCGAACGGCGCGCGGATCAGCAAAAGCGCCGCGGATTCCTGAGCGCCCTCCGCGGTGAAGCCCGCCGCGGCGTCTTCGGATTCGCCCAGGACGTACGGCGCTTCGTATTCCCGGCAAATGTCCGCGAGGCGCTCGAGCTCGCCGGTGCTGGCGGCGGTGAGAAAAACGGTTCCGCCCGCTTCCAGTTGGGACTTCACTTCCTTCATGCAGGCGACCACGTCACCGTGAAATCGCGGGCTCGGCCGCGAGGGCAGCTCGAACTGCGGAATCGAGCCGATGGTCAGCGCCAGTTGCTCGAGGTGGATCTGAGACGCCTTTCTCCAGCGCGGAGGCAAACTGCGCTTCGTTCCAGAAATAGTGCTCCGCCGTGGGAGCATTCGCATGACCTTGGCGCTCGTAGTTCTCGACCGCCTGCGCGAAGTGTTTTGCCGCAGCTTCCCGCAGCGCCGCAGGCTCGTCCAGGAAAACGATCGGCCGCAGCGAGCTTTCCGAAAGCTCGAACAAGGCACTCTGCCCAGGATCGCTGGGCGGCCCGAAGAAAGACGGATTCTCCCACGCCGCGGCATCTTCGGACGACGGAGCCTCCGGCGCTTTCACCGCCCACTCCGTCAGCGGGAGCAGCGTGGTGCGCACGACCGGCGCGATGGAACGCTGCGTGCGCGGATCGAATTCGCGCACAGATTCAACGGTGTCGCCCAGCAGCTCGATGCGCACAGGACGCGGAGACTCCGGCGAAAAGGCGTCCACAATCCCGCCGCGCACCGCAAATTGTCCCGGCAGCTCGACCATCTCCGTGCGCGTGTAGCCCACCGAGCCAAGATGCGTGATGAGCTCTTCCAGCGGAACTTCCGTGTCTCGCGCCAGCGTGCGCGCCAGCGAGAGATACACGTAGGGATCCTGATAGCGCCAAAGCGCCGCAGCCACGGGTGCGATCACCAGCGAAATCTGCCCGTCGGCCAGACGGAACAGCGTCGCGGCGCGCCGCTCGAGAATGTCTGCGTGCGGACTTTGCGATTGCCAAGGCAGCGTGTCGAACGCGGGCAGTGTGGCCACGCCACCCATCGCGCCGGGAAAAATCGTCGAGAAAAATCGCAGCGTCTCGGCCAGCGCTTCCGCGCGGCGATTCGATTCGGTTACAAAGAAGGCCGGCCGCCGCAGCTCGTGGGCCAAATAAGCCGTCACCAGCGCTTTGGCAACATCGTGCAGACCGGAGACCGAGACGTGCTGCCCGCCCGCGCGCAGCGCCGCGAGCCCGCCCTCCATCGAAGGATGGCGCAGCAATCTCTCCAATCGTTCGCGCACTGCGGGAAGAATCATTCGCGGGGTATCAGGAATCCACGCGAGAAGCGGGTGCGCCCTCGCGGATCTTTCGCAGAATTTCGGTGGTGGAGTATCCGGGCACGACCGGCGCGGAAACGACCCGTCCGCCGGCGGCCTCCACCTCTTCGCGGCCGACGATCTGATCGCCGGCCCAGTCGCCGCCTTTCACCAGCACATCGGGAAGCAGCCGCGCGATCACCTTTTGCGGGGTGAGATCGTCGAAGATGACCACGGCGTCGACACACTCCAGCGCCGCGAGAATTTCCGCGCGCTCGCGCTCCGGAAGCAGCGGCCGGTCCGCACCCTTGAGCTGTGCTAACAGCGGCATCACTGTTCAGGCCAACGATCAACGCATCGCCCAGCTCGCGCGCCTGCTCCAGGCACTCGAATGTGCCCCGGATGCAGAAGATCGAAGCAGCCGTTGGTAAACACCACGCGGCGCCCGTTGCGTTTCTCGCGGCCAAACCGCAGAATCGCTTCCTCCAAAGTGAGAATCGCCGGGTTCAAAGGGTCTCCATGCAGGCACAGCAACGGATGAAGCTGACGTTCCCTGAAAATCTAGTTTATCACGCGCCCGAGCGGCCGCGCCTGCGCGGCGGGCCACACACGATGAAGTCTCCGCCGCGCCATCCGAGCAATCCTTGGCATTCTGCTGTGCGTCGGCGGGTTTATCCTCGCCCGCAGGGTCTCAGCGCCGTATCGCCAGACGACGGTCATCGTGGATGCCGGCGGCTGCCGTATGGTGACCGACGTCGTTGACGCAGGCAACGATGCCACGCAAGGCTCGGTCGTGCTGTTTCACGGCCTCGCTGCCAACAAGAAAATCATGTCGTATCTCGCGCAGGCCTTCGCTCTGCAGAATCTGCGCGTGTTTGTCCCCGATCTCCCTGGGCACGGCCGGACCCACGGGCCGTTTTCCTTCGCGCGCGCCGACTGCCTGCAGCCGAATCGTTCATGCGCCAACTGATCGCTCGCGGCGCCATCGACCCCGCCCGCACGATCTTGGCGGGACACTCGATGGGCGGCGCCATCGCCGTGCGTCGTGGGCTCGCGCACTCCGGTTGCGGGCGTGATCGCAATTTCCCCGCACCAATGAGCTTGGTGCTGCGCATTCCTGCACGAACCCTCCGCCGACGCCGGCCAATACCCTGGCGGTCAGCGCCACCTTGGAGCCGCAGTGGCATCCACGAGACCGCGCACGATTTGGTCGCGGCGAATTCGCCCGGCGGCCACCGGCAAATTACTTCTTGTTCCCGGCGACGCACGTCAGCGTGCTGTTTGATTCCCGCGTGGCGCGCGCATCACAAGAGTGGGATGAGCGAGTGCTGCATCTGCCGGCAGGTGCATTCTTGCCGTCTTCGCGGGTGTTGCCGGCTGGCTTGCCGGATTCGTCGGCATCCTTGTACTCGCGGGGCCATTTGTCCGCGAGACCAGCCGGCCCGATCTCGTTTCCGAGATCGGGTTCGCCGAAGACAACGGAAGCGGCTTGCCGCGCCAGAGCGCGCCGCCGTTGACATAGGCGCCGGGGTCCCGATTCTCCGCGCGTTGCTGGAGGTGGCGGCGGCTTCGGTGGTGGCGGTGATTCGTCCTTCGCTTCTGGAACCCGTTGCACTTCCTGCGGATCTTTCAGGGCGACTACTTCGCGGCGTTCCTGCTGCTGCTGGGAGCGGCGCTGCTCCTCTTGCACCGCAACGAAATTGCCGCGACGCTCCGCGTTCGGGTGGTCACTCCTGCTGGCCGCGGCCTGCGCTGCGCTGATCCTTCACTTGCTGATCATGGGCTGGTTTGAGCTGACGATCACGGAAACTTGGCTGACGGCCGCGCGGTGGCTGCGATTCCCTGCCTTTCTCGCCGCGGTGCTTCCCTACCACGCGGCCGAGGAGCTTCTGCTGGGCCCGACCGCCGCGCGGTCTGGCGGCAGGCGGCTGGCTTGGGCGCTGCTGTTCCGCTTGGTCGCCTGGGGAGCGTTGATCGCCGCGATCTTTCTGCTGCACAGCGAACGAGATCTTCCTGCTGCTGCTGGCTGCCTATTTCGGCTTGTTTTGCCTGCTGCAGCGGCTGGGTATGGACGGTTGTCCGAAAGGGTACGGGGTCACCCCTGGCGGCTGCGCTCTTCGGTGCTATACTCCTCGCGGGTTTTTGCCTGGTTGTTTTCCCAATCACCTGAAATGGCCCGAGGACGGCAGGGCCGACCGGCTACGGGTTCCGCAGCCCCGGCGACGGAATTCGAGGCTGTCAGCGAGACACGAACATGGCAGACATTGCGATCGTCGGCGGCGGACCATCCGGCGCGATGTGCGGCGAGCAGCTCGCGCGCGCGGGCCACACGGTAGATATTTTTGACGAGCACCTGGCGTGGGAGAAACCTTGCGGCGGCGGCCTCACCCACAAGGCCATCCAGTGCTTTCCGTTCCTGCTCGACAATCCCTATCCCAAGAAACTGGTTCACTCGGTCGAGCTGATCAGCAGCAACGACCAGCGCGCCACGCTCGATATGTCTCACCCCATCGTGATTTATTCCCGCACGGTCCTGAACGGCATGCTGCTGAATCGCGCTGCCGAGGCCGGCTGCACGGTGCGGCGCTCGCACGTGATCGCGCGTGGACACCGCGACTCCCAAACCGCGCTATTGCGTCGAGGGCGAATGGAAGACCGCGGATTTTCTGGTTCTGGCCGCGGGTGCGCGCAATCAATTGCTGCCGGAAACGCGCGCGCTGCAGCGCGATGAGCTGGAAATGACCCAGGGATACTTCGTCCCGCAGACCGCCGACGCCATCACCGTGAAGTTCCTGCCGACACTTCGAAGGCTACATCTGGTCCTTTCCGCGATGCGACCATCTCTCGGTGGGCATTTGCGGCAGCATGTCTGTCGCACACCAGCGCGGAGCTCAAGACGCATCTGCACGAATTCGTCGAAAAGCAAAAGATTTCGACCGAGGGCGCGCAATTCTACAGCCACGTCCTGCCGTCTCCGCAGGAGCGCACGCTTTCCGAGCGCACCGTGCTGGGCAAGAACTGGGCGCTGGTCGGCGATGCCGCTGCCTGGGTCGATCCGCTCACTGGCGAAGGGCTCTTTTACGCGATGAAGTCCGGCGAATTGCTGGGCAAGTCGCTGGCCGAGGGCTGCCCGGAGAAATACCCAGCGTGGGTTAAAGCGGCGTTCTCGGCGGAGTTGGAGTTTGCCGCGCGCATCGTGCGCCGCTTCTATCGCGGCTCGTTCCTGGGCACGACGGTGACCACGCGCATGGTTCAATTCATGCGCCGCAGCCCGGTATTTCGGCAACTGATGGGCGATCTCTTCAGCGGCACGCAGGATTACACGCAGCCTGAAGCGCCGCCTGTGGGGCCACCTGGGGATCACGCTGAGTGACTTCGTCGCCAGCGTGCTCAACATCGATCGCCCCACACCGGCCCACGCTCCCCGTGGCAGTGGCGGCGCCGACTAATGTAGCCGCCGGGCTTAAGCCCGGCAATACCTCCCGCCCTCGCGATTCCCACGTCCGCCCGAACCCAGCCATTTGGCTAGGGACGCCGCGTGTAGATTTACCTTAGGATAGAAGCATCAAACTTCGGACCATGCCTCAAGGCCCTCCACGATCGGCAATGCCTACAACTGCCCGACGATCCGACCTGCGATCGAGAGGCAGCGACGCGACCGCCCCGGACGCGAAGAATCCAGCCGCGAAGAAGAAATCTGCCTGGAAGTCGCTGCCCGACGTCTGGGCGCTGATCCATCCGCGGCGCGGCCTGCTCGCGCTGGGCTTCGTGCTGATGGCGGTCAACCGCGTCGCCGGCTTGGTCTTGCCCGCGTCCGCGAAATATTTCGTCGACAACGTGATTGGCAAGAAGGCAGGTCGCACCTGCTTACGCCCATCGTTCTGAGCCTTCTCGCCGCCACCATCGTACAGGGCCTCACTTCCTTCACGCTGACGCAGCTTCTTTCGAAGTCGGCGCAGAGAATGATCACCGACCTGCGCCGCCAGGTGCAGGCCCACATCGGACGGCTGCCCGTCTCCTTTTACGACGCCAACAAGACCGGCGTGCTGGTTTCCCGCATCATGAGCGACGTCGAAGGCGTGCGCAATCTGATCGGCACGGGCCTGGTGGAATTCGTCGGCGGATTGATGACCGCGGTCTTCGCGCTGGTTTACCTCCTCCACGCACAGCGTGATGATGACCGGCGTCGCTTTCGCCATCATTTTGGTTTTCGGTCTGGGAATCAGCAAAGCATTCAAGACCATTCGGCCCATTTTCCGCGCGCGGCCGAAGATCACGGCGGAAGTCACCGGCCGGCTGACCGAATCGCTCGGCGGCGTTCGCGTCGTGAAGGGCTACCATGCGGAGGAGCGCGAAGAGAAAATCTTCGCCGTCGGGCGTCCAGCGGCTGCTCGACAACGTTCTGAAAACGCTGACCGCCACTTCGCTGATGAGTCTTTCCGGCGCCACGCTTATGGGCGATTGTCGGCGCGCTTATGTACGAGTTCGGTGGGCACACGATTCTCGCCGGCGAGGATGACGCCCGGGCGAATGGGTCGCCTTCAACGCTTTCCTTGTGCTGCTGATCGCCCCGGTTTTCCAGATCGTGGCCATCGGCACGCAAATCACCGAGGCCATCACCGGCTTGGAGCGCACCCGCGAAATCTTGAACGAAGAAGAAAGAAGACGAGGCCGCGGGCCGCACCGTCACACTGGATCGCATCGACGGCCAGGTGGTGATGGAGAACGTAAGTTTCGCGTACGACGTGCGCAAAGAAGTGTCTGCGCGACGTCAGCTTCCGGTCCGAGCCGGGCACGGTGACGGCGCTGGTCGGCCCGTCCGGCGCGGGAAAGTCCACGATCATCGGGCTGATCGCCGCATTCTACGTGCCCGCGAGCGGGCGCGTGCTCGTCGATGGCGTGGACTTGGCCACCGTGAAGCTCGAATTCCTACCGCACGCAGCTCGGCGTCGTGCTGCAGGAAACGTTTCTCTTCGACGGCACCATTCGCGAGAACGTCGCTTTCGCACGGCCCAATGCCTCGGAAGAGGAAATCCTCGCCGCCTGCCGCATCGCCCGCGTCGACGAATTCGCCGAATCCTTCGAGCAGCGCTACGACACGGTCGTCGGCGAGCGCGGCGTCCGACTCTCCGGCGGGCAAAAGCAGCGCGTCTCTATCGCGCGCGCCATCCTGGCCGATCCGCGCATCCTCATTCTCGACGAGGCGACCTCCAGCCTGGATTCGGAGTCCGAGGCGCTCATCCAGGAAGGCCTGCGCTATCTGATGCGCGGACGCACCACGTTCGTGATCGCCCACCGCCTGTCGACGATTCGCCGCGCCGAGCAAATCTTGGTGGTCGAGGCGGGCCGCATCATCGAGCGCGGCACGCACGCTTCGCTCTACGCCGCCGGCGGCCGCTACTACGACCTCTACACCAAGCAGCACGCCGTGGAAGCGAACCTGTTCCTCGCTCCCGGCGAAGGCGAAGGCGACGCCGTCTCCGGCGACACCAATGGCGCCGAGGGCTCGCCGTCGCGGGGCGACGCAAATCTCCCCGATGCGATTCGTTTGATTCGCGGCCAGACCAACTAAGCCGAGTGCGTTGCTGTGCTGTGCGTTGCGTTATACGGTGGGGCGCCGCACGATGGGTTTCTTCGACGACGGCGGCGGGATGAGGCTGGCCATCTTGCGAATCATCGCCAGCACCAGGCGCTTGTCACCCTCAGACAGGGTGGTGCTGAATCTCTTGATCTCGGCCAGGAAGCGAATTTCGTCCTGCGAAAGCTCGCCCAGCATTTTCTGCGACTCGCGGTCGCGCGGCGTCTCGGTGCCCGGGAAAAAGTCCGCCAGCGAGATGTCCATGGCCTCCGCGATCTTGGCGAGCGTCTCCAGCGACGGCACGGTGTGGCCGTTCTCCACGCGGGAGAGATAGCACCGCAAAAGCCCAGTGCGGCGCTCGATGTCGCCCTGCGACAGTCCGCGCTGGCTGCGATAGGTTTTGATGACTTCCCCGATGTTGACGCGAGGCTTTTCTTTTGGCACGTTGACCCCCAAATTCCAACGGGGGTAGCTTAGTAACTAACAGTAAGAGTTGCAAGATCGATTTTGAGGGCAATGCGGCGAAGTCGGCAACAAGGTATCTCCTGCGTTCTCTATGGGGGCAGGGGCTGGCCCCTCCAGCGCCAGGACGATCTCCCCGCCTCCGCGCAGCGCCGCTCCCCAGCTTAGGGGCGACCGTGCCCTGATATCCCTGACTTCTCAACAAAAGGCGGGCCAAAAGGCCCGCCCTGAAATAAATTCCGATCTCCCGAACCCGGTCCGCCGTTAGCTCTGCGCTGGTTTACCGTCACTGGCTGCTGCAGCCTGAATTCCAGCAACGTTTCGCTCGGCACCTTCACTTGCTGTCCGCGCGTGAAGATCTGCACTCCGGCGCCTGCCGCGGAGCCCGCGCCTGCGCCGATGGCTGCGCCCCGGCCACCTCCGGCGATCGCGCCGATGATGGCGCCCAGAGCCGCGCCCCCGCCTACCTTCTCCGCGGTGTTCGCGCCACGCCCCTTGCCCTTCAAGGTGTAGTCGCTGCTCACCACCGGATAGTCTTGGCCATTGACCACCATCCGGGTCAGCTCAAGCTGTAGCTCCGCGCTCCCGGCCAAGTGCCCGGCCTCCTGCGCCTGCGCCAGCCGCCCATAGATATCCGTGCCCTTGCGCGCCACCAACGCGCCGTTGACCACCAAGTCGGTCTCCAGGCTGGCGTGAAAAATGTCGCCGACGTGATTCTTGGACGAATCCACGCCGTCAATCATCCGAACCAGCATGGCTTGCCCCGCGGGAACGGTGATCGCACCTGCCTGCCGGCACAGCTGCGGGCGCGGGTGCCGGCGCCAGGTTCTGCGCCACTGGAGCCGACGGCAGCGCAGCCACTGCTGCGCCATAGTTGTTGGTGAACGTCACCGCCACGATTTCGATCACGTTGAACGTCTGAACCTCTCCGTTCACCGAAAACCGCACGAGCGCCTGCGTGCCCCCGAGAAACCGGCCTGTGCAACACGCGGCCATCTTTCAGCTCTATCGTGTCGGCTGCTGCTGCACCCACAAACAGCAAGCTCAGAGCGGCTGCGGCAATATAACGTGTGATACGCGTCATGGTCATTCCCCTCTCGACGAGTAGCCCGCCAGATGCCCGCGGGTTCCCATTCCTTCTCTCGTCCCCAAGATTGTAATCCGGGACACTAGCTTGCGCACCTCGGAAATCGATCCTGGGGTGTTGGATGTCGCCAGGGCCGCGGATGGATGCATTTGGCCCGTCTTTTGCGAACCGCCGGCCGGACCGAATCGGCGTAAGGCTCGGCAATCCAACCAGGCTCTCCCCCTGGCGGCGGACTTGCGGCTCGATCCCAACGCGCCCCGCTCAGTTCGGCGCGGCAGCCGAAACCGAAGATGCCGTGATCTGCACGCTGCCGGCGGCGATGTTGTATCCGTCCACTTCCACCACCGGCTCTTTGCCGTCGAGGCTGGAACCCTCGTACCGGGCGGTCACCGGACGTTTCTCGCCCGGAAGCAGCGAGAAATAGTTGTCGCTCCAAAAGATCGGGGTGACATCCTCGCCGCCCTTCCCGCGCGTGATTCGCGCATGCACCAGGAACGCGACCCCCGCGCCCTGGTTCTCGACGGTCAGCGTCATCCAGTTATTCCGCCCGCTCTCCCCACTCGCTTGGCTAACCGCCACCTTCGCCGGAGGCAAACTGTTCAATCCCGTCAAGTCGCCAAACTCCGCTTGCGGTGTGTACACCGTGTCCTTCTTGTGCTTCCAGTCCAACACGTCCGCCTTGGTCGATAACCAGTAGAAATTGTCGCTGAGCAGCTTTCCCTCGGCGTCGTGTAGCTGCAAACGAAGAAAGTAGGTCTTCGTCAAATCGCCCATCTTCGGCAAATCGAACGCCTTGGTGCTGCTGTCCGGAGCCAGGTCCAGCGTCGCATCGCGCGAGCCTTTCTCTTTCGCGTCCAGGTTGTACAGCTTGGCGCTGACCTTCGCGCCCTTCACCGCCTCGTAGGTGCTGTTCACCACCGCGACGGAATTGTCGTCATACGAATACTGCACGTGAACAAGCTCCGTCGCCTTCTTCGTCCCGAAATACCCGCCCGCAGGCACAAGGTAATAATCGTAGAGGTGCCAAATCAGCGACGGCCAGGCGTTGTTCAGCATCCACTGAATCACTCCGGTGGACGTGTATTTGTTCCGCCCGTACGCTTCAAACATCGCCCGCTGCCCGTCGTACGTCATCGCCTGCGCTTTGCGCTCGTAGTCGTCCAGCGAGGTCGCCGTGCCATAGCGCCGGTTCAAACCATCCGTGAAAACATTCACCGTCGTAAAGCGCTCGCCGCCCGCGTGGAAATTCCACACCTCGTCGATCGGCCACAGATGATCCTTCGGAATAAATCGCTCCAGCGATTCGCGCGGCGGAATCGCCGGACCCGGACTCGTCTCCGTGTTGTACCCATACGCCCCGCCCGCCTTCGTGTCCGCCAGCCAGTACACCGGCGGCACGTATTCGTACGGGCCGGTCATCTTCACCCCCGACTTGCCGGTCAGCGGCGTCGGCGTTTCTGCCGCCGAAGACACCGAAGGATTCGGCCACTCGAGATCTTTCAAGATGCCCAGATACATTCTCTCCACCTCCGCCGGTGGCGGGTTATCGCTGCCGTAGAGCCACACGAACACGCTGGGATGATTCCGCAGAATCCGAATCTGGCTCCGCAGCGATTCCCCGGCGATCTTGCGCTGCTCGGACTTCCAGTTCTTCCATTGTTCCCACGCGTCGCAGCACGTCCACCCCGGCATGATCAAGATGCCCAGGCGGTCCGCCTTCGCAAAAAGCTCCTCGCGGTCAATGCGGCCCTCCAGCCGGATGGTGTTCAGCCCCATGTCGCGAACGTAGTTCAGGTCCGCGTCCAGGCGTTCCGGCGACCAGCGCAGAAACATATCCGGCGCCCAAGCCGCGCCGCGGATCAGCACCTTGCGCCCGTTGATCTTGAACAGCCGGTAGCCCTTGTCCGTCAGCTCCGACGTAACTTCGCGAATGCCGAACGTAACCTCAGCCGAATCCGAAACGTGCTTGTCGATCTCGAATGCAAGCTTCGCGGTGTAGAGATTGGGCTCGCCCATCTGGTACGGCCACCACACTCGCGGATTCAACAGCTTCAGCTCCGAAAACTGCTCCGGCGCGAAGCGCACCGTCTTCGCTTCCCCGGCCGCCAGCGTCAATCGGCTGACTGACCTGCGACCCGTCGATCTCCGCGCGAAGCACGCCGCTGACGGCATGCTCCGAAGTGTTCCGCAAATCCGCGCTCACCGTCAGCGCCGCCGCTCTCAAGTCCGCATCCAGCTTGCTCGCGACGAAAGGATTTCGCAGCGACACGTCGCCACTCGACGTCAGGAACACTTCCTTCCAAATTCCCATGTCCTTGTCCGCGGGCGTCGGATTCCAGTCCACCCAGGTGATGCCCAGATCGTTCTTCTCCGGCGCAAAAATCTCGAGAGCCATCGCGTTCGCCGCGCCCGCGTGCAGCAGCTTGCTCACCTCAAACTCAAACGTCGCAAACGTCCCCGCCACTTCCTTGGCATCCGCTACCTTCTTTCCATTGATCCACACGTTGGCTCGATAGTTGATGCCCAGAAAATGCAGCCATTTTGCCTTCTGCTCGAACTCCGCCGGCACCGCAAATTCCGTCCGAAACCACCACGAGCAACGGAACGGGCTGTCCTTCGGCATGTCCTGCAACGCAAAAAACGTCTTCGACGAGTAGTCCATCCCCGGCAGCGACTTCAGGTTCGTCCCGAAGGTCGGATCGGGGTACGTCTTGTCCGTCGACCAGCGCACCCACCACCGTGCTGGGCATGTCCGCGTGATGCCACCCGCTCGCGTCAAACCCCACCGCCGACACCTGCGCCCCCGAAGCTTTCACCTCGCACGAAGACTGCAACTCCCAATTCTTGTGCAGATAAATCTTCTCCGGCGGGTCGGCCAAAGCCGGCGCGGCCGCCACCCCGCCGAAACCCACCAAGAGTCCAACCATCGCAACCGCAAATCGAAAACAGCGCAAACGTGGCATAAGGCTCCTCAAAACGAATAAAGGTTAAACCGATTCAATACAGTTTGCAGATCTTTTTCGAACAATCGCTGGCGCGCCTGCATGCCTGTCAAGGGCTTAGGAACCGGCAAGTATCTATCTCTTTTTCGGCAGAATATTGCCGAGTACGGAGGCGACCCGAGCGGCAAGGCGGCCGCTCCTGACCACAGCTTCTAACTGTCTGTAAATATCTTCCGCATCGCGCTGCTTGCGGGAACCGACAGCACAGCCTGCAACCGTTCGGTGTTGGTGGTAGATGCGGTAGACCACCCGGTGCGTTGCGAATTCGTGCTTCCAGTACTTTGCAAGCGGACCCCGGAGTGGCAGACCGTAACCCTCCGGATCCACGGCTAACTTCTTCTCCAGGACCTTCTTAAGCTGTTTGCGAACGCTTCCATGCAAGTCCCCGATATCGCGAGCTGCATCTGGGGTGTATCTAAGTTCGAATGCCGGCTTGCGTTCGGACCGATAGCCTTCGGCCGCAGCGACGCGAGGAGCAGACGAGGGCCGTTTTCGCCCCTTGCTCATTCCCCGAAAACATCCGCGCTTGTCAGCAGCCGGCCTGCGGCAACGTCGTCATCGATGGTCTTGGCAAGACTCAGCAAACGATCCATAAGCCCACGATCGGACATGATCTCCAACGTTGCCGCGATGGATTCACGTTCTCTTACGAGAGTATCCAAAAACTCCTTATCCACCAGGTATTTCGCGGGTTGGCGCCGGTTCTCCACCAAGAGAACCTTGTTTGCCCTGGCGGCTTTCATGTGCCGCTTGAGGCTGTCACGCAAATCGGTAGCCGTTATCCTCTTAACGTCCAGCCGGGCGGTGGCCATATCTCCTCCGATTCGTAACGTACGATTCGATGTCCTAATTGTACGTATGATTCCAGGCGGCGTCAAGCGACAGACGCAATGCTCGAATGGAAGCCGGACACGGCGCTTTTAACTCCACAGCCGATCCCAAGACCGTTCGTGATCCCACTGCGGCGTAGCCTCGAAATAACCAGACCCTGGCGCGAGATGTTGGCGCACCACATCCTCGTTGAGCGTCACGCCCAACCCCGGCCGATCCGGCACCTCAATCCACCCGTGGTTGACGATCGGCGTCTTCGCTCCCTCTTGCACCAAAGACGACCACCACGGTACATCCAGCGAATGGTTCTCCAGCGCTAGAAAATTCTGGGTCGCCGCCGCGCAATGCACGTTCGCCATGCAGCTTACCGGCGTTCCCGCAAAATGCATGGCCATTGGCACGCCGTATTCTTCCGCCATGTCGCCGATCTTGTGCGTTTCCAAGATGCCCCCGGACGTCGCCAGATCAGGATGGATCTTTCCCACGGCATGCCTCTCACACAGCACCTGAAAGGGTTCTTTCAGGTAAATGTCTTCGCCCGTCAGAATCGGCGTCGGGCTCTGGTCCGAAATCTGCTTCAGCAAATCCGTGAAGGTCCACGGAATCACATCTTCCATCCACGACAGGTTGTATTTCTCATACGCCCTCCCGAGCCGAATGATCGACTTCACCCCAAGGTGCCCCAGGTGATCCATGGAAAGCGGTATTTCCATTCCCACGGCATCGCGCACCGCCGCAACATACTGCTCCAGCATCGCAATTCCCCTCTCTGTGACCTCCATCGCGAGCAAAGGGTGAGGCTGCTGATACATTTGCCATTGCTGGATGTCGGTCGGATTGGTCACCGTTCCGGGCGTGTCTGCCACCATCTCGATCCCCAGATCCATCTTCAGCCAGGTGATCCCCATGCCCTCTTTGCGTTCCTTCATCCGCTGCGCGTACACCTTGGGATCTTTGCACTCCTCCGTGTCCGCGTAAACGCGGATCTTGTCGCGGAACTTTCCCCCGCCAATCATCGCGTACACCGGCGCGTCATAGACCTTGCCCGCGATGTCCCATAGCGCCATTTCGATCGCGCACACCCCCCCGCCCTGTCGCGCGTGCCAGCCGAACTGCTTGATCCTCCGGAACAGCAGGTCCAGTTGCAGCGGATCTTGCCCCAAAAGGCGGCTCTTCAAAAACAGCGCGTACGTGGGGCTGGCTCCGTCCCGAACCTCGCCCAGCCCGAACACGCCTTGATCCGTATCGATTCGGATGATCGGGCAGGGGCTCGGCCCCGGCTTCGCAATCGTCGCCACCCGAAGATCCGTGATCTTCAATTTCGACGGCCGCGAATTCGTATTGACGCTCTTCGGATACGCCTCGAGCGGCTCTCCCGCGAGCAGCCCGCCGCCCATCATCAGGGCCGACGCCTTCAGCATTTCCCGACGATCCCACCCCTGCCGCCCGTTTTTGCTCATAGCAACCCTCGTACCTCTCGACCACTGTGTAGGGGCGAGCTTTAGCGCGTCCCCGCCAACATGCAACCTCCCACACAACATCACGTTTGACAACTCCTCCCCCATTTGAGAATTTCGGGCCCCACACATTTTTGCTGCGACCTCGGAGGGAAACGATGGGCCTACAAACGCTATACACTTTGGTCCGCTGGAGCACCACCGCCGCTCTCGCCTTCTTCGCCACCACTCTTTTCGCTCCCACTCCACTCCGCGCCCAACTCATCACCTTTTCCAAGCAGGACCTCACCGACTACACCGCCCAGAACCCCTACGAGCGCTTCCCCGATGGCCGCCCGAAGGTGCCCGATGCCCTGCTGCAACAGGCCCGCGAGCTCTCCGCCGAAGAAGTCTGGGCCGTCCTTCAAGACAAAAACTTCAACAACCAGTACGCCGATGGCTTCCAAATTTTGCATCCGGAAAAAACCATGGTCGGGCGAGCGTTCACCGTCCAATTCATGCCTCTGCGTTCCGACGTGGACCAGGTCGCGCAAACCAAGGCCAAAGACCGCGGCATCCCCCGCCTCATGAATCAAACCGCCATAGACATGCTGCAGCCCGGCGACGTCCTCATCGTCGATCTATTCGGAAAAAAAGTTGGCGGCACCATCGTCGGCGACAATCTTTTCTATTACACGATGAAGGCTACCCATAGCGGCGGCTTGGTCGTGGACGGCAGCATTCGCGATCTCGACGGCATCTCCGAGATCGACATGCCCGCCTACTTCCGCTCCGTCGATCCCACTCCCATCGGCAACGTCATGCTCACCGGGATCAACGTTCCCATCCGCATCGGCGGCGTCACCGTGATGCCCGGCGATCTCGTCGTCGGCGATCGCGAAGGCGTCTACTTCATTCCCCCGCAATTCGTCAAAGAAGTCCTGGACCGCGCCGACGAAATCCGCATCCACGACGAATGGACCAAAAAGAAATTCGCCGAAGGCAAATACAAGTCGAGCGACATTTACTCCACTCCCAAGGATCCCAAGCTCCTGCAGGAATATCAGGACTATCTGAAGAAGCGCCTCGCCGAAATCCGCGCCCAACGCGCCCAGCAGTAGAGGCGGCTTTACGCAGCCATCTTTGGCAGGTGGGGTCTTCTCTTCAGCTGGACAAAAAAATGAGGGCGCCTCAGCGGTTAAGCTGTTGCGCCCTCTTTTAACCAAGCCGCAAAGTTTTTGACGCTTCCCGGCTCAATCTGGCGTCAAGATAATCTCAACGCCCGAACCCGTCAATCGAATTCTCGCCAATTTCCTGTGCAATTCTGTGCACGCATGTGCAAAACCATGCGCGTCACGAGTCACACATCACGGAGTGCGTTTCCCTCCTTGTTTGCGTAGTGGTCAGCTCCTAGAAAATGGAGCGAGACGTACGGCGCATCACCCACCACCCAACTATCGTGACCCGGAGGGCCAGGTGGAATGTAAAAGACCATACCAGCGTGCAGTTCGTGGACTGTGCCGTCCTCCATCGCCGCAGTGGCACAGCCGGAGAGCACCAGCCCAACGTGCTCGACGTTGCACCGCGACGCGCCGACGGTCGGCCCCACGTGAACGGACCACTTCCATCCTGGCTCGTACGTGGCCCGGCCGATGGTCATGCCTCCGACGCGCACGAGCTCGAATCTTCCTTTTTCGAACGTTCGTACCTCGTCGGGCTCTTCAAAACGCTTCAGAACCGTTTCAAGCATTGACTTAACTCCCTAAGAAGTGAATCCGCGCAAAGGTCCGTAGAAAGCAAGACTCGCAGAAGGTCCAAGGAAAGAAGGAATGGTCCCGGAGGAGGGAGTCGAACCCACACGGAGCAAAGCTCCGGCAGATTTTGAGTCTGCTGCGTCTGCCAGTTCCGCCACTCCGGGCTACCACCGAAAATAGCACGCCCAGCACCGGCACTCAAGCACTCACAGCCTTCGCAGCTCACTGCCGAGCCTTTTTTCGTTAGACACGTCTCCGCCCCATATCTCCCTTGTTTTGATACTCTTGCGAAATTTGGCGTTGTAACGCCTTATTTTTCACACTCTTGCAAAAAATATAGACTTAAAGTGGCTTGTTTTCACACTCTTGCGAGAAATGCCGGGGGGAGGGTAGGAGAGGCCGGTCTAAAAGACCGGCCTCTCCAGTGGGAGCTAGACGCTGTGCGTCTCTCAAGAGCGAATGATTGGGATATGTCTGCAACCGCTCCGGGCGATGTGCGACGCAAACGTGCCGTCTGCCGTGCTCCACCGGATCAACTCATGGCGTTCCACCCCGTCCACCGGTTCAAAATGACGCATCCCGGGATACGGATGAACGTACGTTTTCCGATTCACCCAGGTTTGCTCCCAGCGCGTTGTTGATGAACACCCTCCTCGCCAGTGGGACGTGAGCCATCCACGACGCGTTTTCTCGCGCTAAGGTCCGCGGCACGCTCGCAACCCGCACCGCCCACGACCCTTGCCCAGCACATCCTATCGCAGCTACACTCGGCGAGCGCGTGGCCAATTCCCCTGAAAACGCCGGCACCGCTCGCCCCGCCGCCACGTCTCCACCTGGCGGACTCGGCGGCTTCTGGGCGCTCATCGCCGTTCAATTCCAAAACGCCTTCAGCGACAACGCCCTCAAATGGCTGGTCAGCTTCCTCGTCCTGGAAGCCGCCCTCTCCAAACAGCAGCGCGATTTGTGGTTCATCCTCGTCGTGCCCCTGCTCTTCGCCGTCCCTTTTTTGCTTTTCTCCATTCCCGGCGGCTACTTCGCCGACAAATACAGCAAGCGGGACGTCACCCTCGGCACCAAGTTCTTCGAGCTCGTCGTCATGGGCTTGGCAACGCTGGCGTTCGCCCGCGATCGCTTCGACCTCGCCGGCATCGCCCTGTTTCTCGCCTGCACGCAGGGCGCGCTCTTCGGCCCCACCAAGTACGCTCTGCTCCCCGAGCTCCTGCCCGAATCCAAACTCAGCTGGGGCAACGGCATCATCGAGTTCACCACGCTGCTCTCCGCAATCTTCGCCGCGCTCGCCGGGGGCTTCCTGGCGACACATTTTCGCGGCCGCCAAGTCTGGTCGGGAGTCTTCTTCCTCGCGCTCACCGTCGCCGGCCTCCTCGTCAGCCTGCGGATCACCCGCCTGCCCGCCGCCGATCCCACGCGCCGCTTCGACTGGAACGTGCCCCGCGAATTCGTCGCCGAATTTCGCCGCATCCGCCTCGACAACATCCTCTCGGTCGCCGTCCTCGCCAACACCTTCTTCTGGTTCCTGGGCTCCCTGCTGCTGCTCAACATCGTTCTTTACGCCACCGACATTCTCCACGTCGATGAAGCCCACAGCAGCTACTTGCTCGCCGCCCTTAGCCTTGGCATTGGCATCGGCAGTTTCATCGCGGGCTATGCTTCCGGCCAGCAAAATCGAGCACGGCATGGTGCTGCCCGGCATGTTCGGCATCATCGCCATGGCCGCGCTACTCTCGCGCCCTGGCTTGAGTTTCACCTCCGTCGCCGTGCTGCTCTCGTTCCTCGGCATCGCCGGCGGCTTCTTCGTCGTACCCGTGAACGCGCTCATCCAGCGCCGCCCCAAACCCGAAGAAAAAGGCCGAACCATCGCCGTCGCCAATCTCTTGTCCTTCGTCGGCGTCGCCCTCCAGCCGCTCGCCCAATACGCCATGCTCCGACTCGGCCATCCCGACCCCTCGCGCGTGTTCCTGCTATCCGCGGTCATGACCCTGCTGATGGGCATCGTCCTCGCCCGCATGATGCCCGACCTCGGGCCTCGCGCGCTCTACTGGACGCGGCTGCGCTCAAGGGCTACTCTATAGGACCTCCGTTCGGGCAGGGGCTGCTCCCAAAGCAGCACCGAGCGGTCTTCCGAGGATCGTGCATGGCGACTGTGACGACCCTACCCGGGCCCCAGCCCGAGCATCGTGGTCTTACTCATTGGATGGAGCGCGTCCTCAAGGAACTCGAGCACGTCCGCAAAGAGCCCGCAACCGACGCCGTGCATGATCTCCGCGTCGCCATCCGACGATGCCGCTCCGTCGCCGCAGTCCTTCAGGAGGTCGATCCCGATTCCTCCTGGCACGAGATGCGCAGCGTGCCCAAAAAGCTCTTTCGCAAGCTCGGTGAGCTGCGCGACGCCCAAGTGATGGACGAATGGGTGAAAAAACTCGCCGCCGGCGACGACCCCGTCCGCGTCCAACTGCATGCCGCCTTCGAGACCAACGAGCCGGAGCTGCGCCAGAGTGCGCTGCGTGCCGCGGAAAAATTCGACGAAAAGGCCTGGAGCCGCCTCGAGCGAAAACTTCGCAAGCGCGCGCGTTTCGTGCCCCGCCGGCCGCCTTGCCGCCGAGTGCCTCGCCGTCGAACGCTTTGAAGAAGCCAAGGAGCTTCACACCCGGGCGCAACGCACCGACAAACCCAAGCCCTGGCATCAACTCCGCATCGGACTCAAGCGCCTGCGCTACACCGTCGAGAATCTGCTTCCCGAGCACTACGCCCTGTGGAGCGACAATCTCAAACGCCTCCAAGATCTTCTCGGCGAAGTCCACGATCTGGATGTACTCGACGCCATGGTGAAAAAGACCGCCTCAACCGACACCCTTGATTCCCAGAATGCCTGGGAAGAGACCATTCGCCGCGAACGCTCTCAGCGCATCGAGACCTACCGCCAGTTGACTCTCGGAACAACCAGCGTCTGGAATGACTGGCGGCACGGCCTGCCGCAAGGAAAGCGGCTCGCGCTCGCTTCCATGGCGCGCCTGCGGGCCACCGCGCGCGCCACCGACACGCATCCTCGCCGTACCGCGCAGATCTCCCGCATCGCCGCGGCTGTTTTCGACGCCTTGCGACACGTCCACGCCGCCCCCGCCTTCGGGGAGCGCCCCATGCGCAGGGTGCTGCGCGCCGCCTCGCGCCTGCAGCGAGTCGCGGGGCCCCGGCAAGCCGGATCGCCGCAGAAAGCCGCGCTCCGTTTCTTGCGCGAGCTCCCCATGCCACCAAGCTGGACCTTTGAAGAATGGGAACTCCTGGCGTGGACCGTTCGCTATCACCGCGGCGTGGAACCCAGCGCTGACAGTGGCTCCTTCGCAAAACTCTCCGAAGAAGAGCAAAGAAACGTGCGCGCGCTGGCGGGTGTGCTGCGCTTCGCGCGCACGCTCAGAAAATGCGGCGTAGACACCTGCGCCGGAATGCGCGCCGAAAAATCACTCGACGCCGTGGTGCTGCACGTGCCGGGATTGATCGACTCCGTCGAAACCGCCGCGCGCCTTGCCGCGGGAAAACATTTCCTCGAAACCTATCTCGGCAAAGCGCTCATCCTCAAACCTGCCCCCAAACTCGAGAAAGTCGCGGCGCTGCTCGCCCAGTTCCAAGAGCACCATCAACTCCCCGCCGCCGCCTCCGACTGAAGTTCGATCGTCCAGCTCCGGAAGTCTCCCGGGTCGCGGGTCAGTTTCCGATTACGCGACGCAACGCTTCTCGGTGGCCCTCGTCGAAACTCGCCAATTGAATTCGTCTTCAAAAGAGTATAGATTTTCACTGCTCAGCCGAAGAGGTGGCCCGTGAAGCTCTTTCTCGGCGCTGCTCTGCTTGTGTTTGTTATTGTGTCCCTCGCTTCGCCGCTTCCTGAAGCACCCACTGGCTTTGATAACCAGACCAACGGATTTGTGGATCAGACCACTCATGCTACGGACCAGACGGCTTTCGAAGCGGTGCTGCAGATCGCCGAAGGACTGGGGCCGCTCTATAACGCCCAATCGTGCCGGGAGTGCCACCAAAATCCCACGTCCGGCGGATTAAGCCAGATCACCGAATTGCGCGTAGGCCATGACAGCCCGGACGGCCAGTTCCAAAATCCAGAAATTCCCATCGCGCGCGGAACGGAGATCATCAAAGGCCGTTCCCTGGTCAACGACCGGGCCATCTGCCCCAGCGGGGCTTTCCCGAAAACGGAGATTCAGGAGCGTGTGCCAGAGTCGGAGACAGTTCGCACGTTACACACTTCACTCAATCTTCTCGGCGACGGCTTTGTGGAAGCCCTAGCCGATCAGACTCTGTTCGAGCTCGCGCGGGATCAATGCAAGAGAAGCAAACACAAAATCTGCGGTCAAGTGCTCCGCGTGCCCATCGTGGAAGCGGCCGGGAAGACCGGCGTCGGTAAGTTCGGGTGGAAAGACCAGCACGCGAGCCTGTTGTCCTTCGCCGGCGACGCCTATTTCAACGAGATGGGAATCACGAACAAGCTGTTTCCCACGGAGGTCACGTTACTGTGCAACACCGTCCGCGAGCCAAACGATGTTCCGGGCGCAGACGGTCTCGAGCATATCGATCAGTTCACTCGCTTTATTCGCGCGACAGAAGCTCCCGCGCGTGACTCGCAACAAGCCGGAACTCCGAGCGCGGAGCTAGGCGCTGAACTATTTGTCAAGATTGGCTGCGCCGATTGTCATGTGCCTACGCTCACGACCGCGCCCGCAGGGACAGTCATTAACGGCGGCACGTTCACCATTCCCGCCGCGCTGGGGGGCAAGACGTTTCATCCCTACGGAGATTTCCTGCTGCATGACGTAGGTACCGGCGACGGCATCGTCATGGCCGTAACGGAGCACTACGGGCGTGGCTTCACCCCGGCTCGATGGGAGAATTTTTCGATGGGCGATTGCCAGAGGACGCAGAATAAAATGCGCACCGCTCCGCTATGGGGCGTTCGGCTGCGCACACGATTGATGCACGACGGCACCTCTTTGACGTTTCCCGATGCCATTCTTCGGCATCGGGGAGAAGCGCAGCACGTGACGCAGAAGTTTGAGAAGCTAAAACCTAAAGACCAGGAAGCTCTTGTTGATTTCCTGAAATCTCTCTGAAGATCAGCGCATGTGTCACCTTGGTCCGCGCACCGGGAACGAAGACGTCACGATCTCCATTTCTTGTCTGCCTCGATACTCTCTCGCACGCGGAACGCGGTGATCTTGCGGATCAGAGGCAAAGGCAGCGGCTTCTCCAGTGGAAACTGGATCGACCCTCGAGCCGTGGCAAATTTCGAAAGATCCTTCGCGAAGGCGCTTACTGCCGACGGCGCGGGATAGAAGCCGATGTGATGTTTGAACCCGGCGAACATGACCAGGATCCTCCGATAGGAAAAAGCGGGCATCCCCCACTTCATGCCTTCCTTGGCCCCGGGTGCCGATGTGCGAATACACGCGCGCATTTCACGCAGCTTCTTCTGAGCCTCTTTGGGAGCGGTCTTGATGTACTCGGTGATGCTTGCAGGTCGCGCTTTTTTTGGAGTCATGATTTTATTTTATCGACTCTCCTACTGATACGCCAAGCGCTCTTGCTAGTCGCCTCCCGGCAGCCGCCTACGAGGCGCCCTCGGCAGATCCGAAGCTGGCAGAGTCAGGCTACACAGACTCCCAGTGCGGGTAACGCAACTTACCAGATTCTACGGCACTGTTCCCTTTTCCAGCCTCCGTAAGGTCTCTTCGGCGGGCCTCACTTAGCCAGTGTTTATCGTGGTGAGTGTCCGTTTCCGGGAGAAAGCCCGCTTTCGGGACACTTCTCCGCACGCCGCCCGAACTTTCACCCCACTAAACTCGTATCTATCCATGGAGCCTTTTCTTCGTCTATATAAGACAATGCGGTCTGTTGGGGGACGCTTTTATGAATAACTTCACCCAGGATCTCCGCTTCGCGTTTCGTCAGTTTCGGAAGTCGCCCGGCTTCGTGGCCACCGCCGTCCTCTCTCTTATGCTCGGCATTGGGGCAACCACCGCCATCTTCAGTGTGGTCTACGGCGTTCTGTTGGATCCGTATCCCTATAAGGATAACGACCGCATGGTCCATGTCGAGCTGCGCGACAAGTCCGGCCGCGGCCCTCTCCTGATGGTTTCTGGCACGGGCTACCAGCAGCTTCGGCAAACCTCTTCGGTGGACGACGTGTTCTTGCAGCAGGGTGGGACGCAGAACTTGACCGGCGCCGAGATTCCCGTTTCCGTCGACGTGGGTATCTACTCGCCGAACGTTTTCGAATATATGGGCGTTCCTGCGCTCCTCGGCCGCGAGTTCAGTTCCGCCGATGCACCCAATGGCAATCCCGCACCGGTCGCCGTCCTCAGTTACTTGTTCTGGCAGCGCCAGTTTGGCGGCAGCCGCGACGTCGTAGGAAAAACGCTGGAGCTCGATCACAAGATCTACAACATAGTTGGCGTAGTTCCCCCGCGGTTCACCTGGGGTGATTCCGATGTCTATCTCCCCGGCGTGCCGAATGCCGATCCCCATGACTACTGGATGTCCTTCGTCAAGCTGAAGCCCGGCACGCCACATAAGAAGGCCGAGGCGGAGTTCCAGGCTCTTGCGGACAATTTCGCCAAGCTGGACAAGAACTATCCGCAAGAGCGCCACGCCAAGGTCGTTACCCTCAACGAAGAAGTCCTCGGCAAATTCGCGGGTACCTTGGTGCTGCTGTTCGGAGCCGTCCTCGCGCTACTGATCATCGGCTGCGCCAACGTGTCCATCCTGCTTCTCGCGCGCGGCACTGCGCGTCAGCATGAGCTGGCGGTGCGCGTTTCCGTCGGTGCCGGCCGCGGCCGTTTGATTCGTCAACTGCTCACGGAGTCGCTGTTGCTCTCCGTGACGGGTGCGGCACTAGGGGTTTTGGCAGCGTACAAAGGTGTTGACGCCATCGCAGCCATGCTGCCCATGTACTCTTTCCCTCACGAAGCCGCCATTCACGTCAGCGCAATCGTGCTCGTGTTCAGCGCCGCCGTAGCACTGGTCACCGGCATTCTGTTCGGCATTTCGCCGGCGTGGCAGCTTTCTCGACCGCAGCTGAGCCATCTGATTCAGGCCAGCAGCGGCAAGCACTCTGGCAGCGGTCACAGCCGCAATGTCCACCGCCTGCTCATCGCTGGACAGGTTGCGCTCACGCTTCTCCTCATGGCCGGCGCTGGCGCCGCGATGAAAGCGTTTGTCGCGCGAACTCACACGCCTCTGGGTTTCGAACCCGATCACGTTCTCGCCATCAATGTCGGTTTCCCCAAGGGCTCCAATCCCACGTGGCAAGGCCGCCTGAATTCTCAGGAGTTGGTGCGCAAGACCATCACGGAAGTGCCCGGCGTGGATACAGCGACCGTTTCCAACAGCTGGTTCCCTCCCTTCGGAGGGTTCCGGGCCAAGGTGGAGGTGCAAGGCAAGCCCGCGCTGACCGACGCGCAAGCGGTCCTGGCCCTCTCGAGCCCCCACGAATTTCTCACCCTGGGCATTCCTCTGCTGAAGGGCCGCATCTTTGACGAGAGCGAAGTAATGCGCGCTGCCCACGTCGCCGTGGTCAATCAGGCTTTCGTGAAGCAATTCCTCCCCGATGGCGACCCCCTTGGCCAGAGCGTCCGCAGCCCCATGCTCAAGGTCGAGCAGGCCAATCTGCTCCTCGCGCAGGCACCGGACGATTGGCTGCAGATCATCGGCGTGGTCGGCGACGCCCGCAATGACGGGCTGGAACGCCCGGTCAAACCGGCGGTCTTCTTGCCTTATAGCTTTGTGCTGCCCACGGACGAGTCTCTGTTCATCCGTACGACGGGTAAGCCCGAGCTGGTGACGCGCTCGATTAAGGAACGCCTGCGTCAAATCAACCCGGAAATAGTGGTGGGCAACGATCACACTCTGACGTGGTGGCTGGAGACGCGAGGCTGGGGGCAGGAGCGCTTCATCGCCATGCTCTTCTCGCTGTTTGCGGTTTTGGCGTTAATACTCGCCGCGACCGGCCTATACAGCGTCGTTTCCTACGCCGTCACGCAGCGCACTCAGGAAGTCGGCATTCGAATGGCTTTGGGCGCTCCGCGGGCCAGCATCGTGCGGCTCGTGCTTTCTTCCACCGGTGCGATGCTGGGAATTGGAATCGCGGTTGGCGTCACACTCAGCGTTCTGCTCGATCGTGTTCTCACGTCCTGGGCGGGTGGCAGCTCGCGCGACCCGATCACCCTGCTGGCGTCGGCCTCGCTCCTCGTGTTCGTCGCCGCAGTTGCGTGCATCGTTCCTGCGTGGCGCGCCGCCACGATCGACCCCATGCGGGCCCTCCGCGTCGAATAGCCAACGGATCCACTGTGATCCTGAAGCGATCCGACAGGGCATGCGCGAGCGGGCGAACGAGCTGGGTGGACGTCTGAGAATACAATCCGGTGCGATCGGTCCCCGGAATCGAACGGCCGACGGCATTCCCTGACTATACGGCGAGGAGGTAGCTGCTCGTTGGGGTCAACTGCCGTCGGGGAATCCGCCGCGATGCAAGACCATGGGATAGTGCGGCAAGGTGTCGGGCTGGGGACCGAAGCTCGCCAGCCCAGGACGCATACCGTTAACTGCTCGGCTTCATCGCGAATGCCAGCGCGCGAAGTCGGTTCGCTAGGCCGCCACGCGGGTTATTAGTTTCCGCGCTGCAAGACCAAACATCAGCCGCGAAAATCCGGTCATCAGCAGGTTTACGCCTACTAGTGTCCCGATCGCCCACACCGAACTGGACGGCCAGTGGAGCCAGATCAGCCCGCCCAGCAGCAGCGTGATCAGCGCATTCACCAGCAGCCAGCCCGAGCCGGCTTCGCCGCGGGTGCGGAGATACGCGACGACTTCGAACACCGCTTCCATCAGGATAATCGCTGCCAAGAACAGCGTTAGCGTGCCCAAGGCCAGCAACGGGTGCGTCAAAAAATAAACTCCGCCCAAGATGTACACAATCCCGATCAGCACCTGCCAGATTACGCGCCCCGCTCCGCCTCCGCTAAACGCCGCGACCAAGTGCGCTACACCGCCAAATATCAGCAGCCAGCCCACCAGAATCGTTACCGCTAAGCCCGCCACTCCCGGCTCAATAATCGCCATCATCCCCAGAAGGATGAATACCACCGCCATGGCAATAAACCAGCCACTCGCTTTCTTGATGATCGTACCCGCTCCATGCAATCCCTGGGTTGGATTTGCTGTCGCCATCGAACACCTCCACTCGCGCTTACGAATCGGAATCTGCCGCTCGCCAGACGGAGCACCGCGGATATAAGGACCTCGGCGGAAACGGGCTCATTCTACTCTCAAAATTCCTCGGCCCACCAGACAATCGTTTTCGAGCGAGCGCGTGTTTGTCCGGCCCGCAGGAGCCTGGTAATGGTCAGTGCCTGATACACGGAAATGAAGGCGTCAAGAGTGAGCAGACGCTTTGGAATTCTGCAAGCGATAGCGGTGAGGCGGGACGCCGGTAAGCCTGCGAAAGGCATTCGTGAAGTGGCTTTGATCGGAGAAACCGCTGGCCAGAGCGATATCGGCGACGCTCAGGTCCCGACGGGACAGGAGAATTTGAGCGCGAGCGATGCGGACGTGGCGGACATATGCGCTGATCGTACAACCGAAGTGATGGCGAAACTGGCGACTGACCTGGACAGGATGACGTCCAGCGCAGCGCGAGAGATCCGCGAGGGTCAGACGGCCGGTTCCATGCGCATGGAGCATCTCGCGAATGCGCAGCAACCAGGCGGGAGCCCGGCCGCGCCGCAAGGGACTTCGCCGCACGCCGGATAGCAGGAGTTGCAGGAGAAGTTCTTCGACGGCGAGCGCCAACAGGTCGTCTTTCCGGCGGAATTCGTGGTGAAGCCGCGCGCCCAGAGCGGGCGAGGAGGGCGAGGCCAGCTCACCGGAAGCGCGAAGAAGAGCACCGTCTTCGCCCGCGAGCGCAAGGATCGGAAGGAAGAGCTCGACGTGGAGGCACTTTGTGCCAACGGGAAAGTAGTTTTCGTGGGGTTCGCCGGCGGGGAGGAAGCGCACCGTTCCTGGAGCGCAAGCGTCGCCTCCGCGGCTGTGTCCCGACCAGTGCAGACCGTCGATGATATAGACGAAATGAGGACTGTCGTGAGCATGGCGGGCGAGGCAGAATCCCGGGGCATACTGCACTTCCTCAACCTTGACCGAAGATGTTTCGAGCTCTCCTAGGATATGGCGCGATTGGTGGGGGCAGTGAGCAGCCGGCGGAATGTGGGACGCGTTCCCGAAGGGATTCATAGACTCGGACCGTGAAGCGTGCAAGCGCCAGGACGGCTGCCAACTTAGACGCGGCAACGCCAAATGTGTTTCGGTCAACGGGGCTGCAGAGTTCACCCGCTTCGAGCCTCGCGGACGCTACCTGGGAGGATTGGGAGCGCCTATCGACGTCCAAGTCTTCCTCACATTGACAGCAAGCCATCGAGTACGTACCTTGACATCACTCCAGGCCCTACGGATCGGAGCAGCCATGCCACTACGCGTAACGGGGCGCGACGCGCTCATTTCTTCGTTCGGAGCTGCCGCTACCGCCTCCCTGCCGAGCCTCAACGCACAGCAGTCGCCGTCACCGCAAGCGGAGGCGGCGGCGCCGGCCGCTTCCGCGCAAGTTGCCGGCCCGCCGATTTGCCTGGCCGACTACGAAGCGCTCGCGCACGAAAAACTCTCGCACGCGGCTTGGGAGTACTACAACAGCGGCTCCGCCGACGAGGTCACGGTCCGCTGGAACCGCGAGGCCCTCACTCGGGTTCGCCTGAAGCCGCGCGTCCTGATCGACGTCAGCCAGATCGACACGGGGACGAAACTGCTCGGCGAGGATTTGCCCCATCCCATCCTCCTGGCGCCCACGTCCACGCATATGCTCGCGCATCCGGAAGGAGAAGTCGCAACGGTTCGGGGAGCCGGCGCTGCCGGCGCCATCATGGTGCTGAGCACCGTTTCCAATCGCAGTGTGGAAGACGTCGTTCATGCCGCCACGCGTCCGGTGTGGTTCCAGCTCTACGTCGAAGATGATCGCGCCAAAACAAAAGAACTTATCCAGCGCGCCGAAGCCGCCGGTTGCCGCGCGCTTTGCATTACCGTGGACAACACCGCGCACTACGCCCGCAATCGCGAGGAACGCATCCTGGCCGGCGCGCCACAGCTTCCATTTCCCAACATCAACCTTGCCTCCGCGGGCCCAGGTGGCCGCGGCCGGAAAACCGCGGGCGCCCGCAAGTTCACCTGGAAGGATCTCGAGTGGGTGCAGTCTTTCGCAAAGACTCCGATTTTGCTGAAGGGTGTGCTGAATCCGGATGATGCCGACCACGCCGCTAAAGCCGGCGTCGCCGCCATCATCGTCTCCAATCACGGGGGCCGCGTGCTGGACACCGTCCCCGCCACGATCGACGCCCTGCCTCTCGTCGCTGAAAGAATTTCCGGCCGCATTCCAGTTCTGATGGATGGCGGCATCCGCCGGGGCGGCGACGTTCTGAAAGCGCTCGCCAATGGTGCTTCCGCCGTCTTAGTCGGCCGCCCCTACCTTTACGGCCTGGGTGTAGCCGGCGCCGACGGCGTCCGCCACGTAATCGAAATCCTGCGCACGGAATTGGAGGCGGCCATGGCGCTGATCGGGCGCACCTCGATCGCGGCGATCGACCGGTCGGTCCTCTGGCCGACGCAACAAACATAAGCGGAATGCCTTTTGCGTCGAGAAGGAGTCCCGATGGGCAAGCCGGATGCCCTCAGATGACAAGTTCTCGCTAACGCGTGAGCAGCATCGCCAGGGGCTACTTCCCGGCCTTGCGGAGCATCTTCGGGGTGGCCAGCCACACGAGCTGGCCGCTCGGCGGCGACACGCGCTTTAACTCGACCAGCGCTACCCCGGCTTTCTTCAGCGACGTGACCTGATGCTTCAAACCGATTCCGGCGGCGACCAGGTCGTCGAGCTGCGGCGCGTGGCCAAAACAAAAAATCGTGGAGGACTGCTTATCTTTCGCCAGCTCCTTGTAGAACAACGACGCCTCACTGCCCGGCAGCAGCAGGTCCGTGCGGCGGATTTTCTCCTTGGGAAACTCCAGCGCCGCCGCGAAAATCTCCGCCGTCTGCATCGCGCGCACGTACGGGCTGCTCATCAGCAAATCGGCGGTTGCACCGAGGGCGACGACGCCCTTCGCGACTTGTCTCGTTTTCTCAATGCCTTCCTCGGTCAAGTAGCGGTCAGGATCGGGCGGGCACTTTGGATCTTCGCGATCGATCGCGATGCCGTGGCGGACAATGTAAAGCTGCATCGGAAATATTCTCCTCGCCTGATGTTACGTCATGTGCCGGACTGGCGAAAATAAAGTCGCACGTGAAATTCCTTCTCGAACATCTCCGCGCTGCGGTTGGCATCGAGCAGATCCTCGGCGGCGTCACCCCGCGCGACGATTTGCAGGCCGACGGCGCCGCGCCGGAAGGAAGCATCCAGACTCGCCACCCGCTGCCGGTGGGAATGATCGAGCGCTTCGGCGATGCGCAGGACGGCCGCAAGGCGGCGCGCGATCCGCTGGTCGTTGCTGTTCAGCGAAGAATACGCCACATGATGCCCAGCCGGCTCCGACTTGCGATTGTGGTAGCGCACGAGCGCCGCGACGATAGCGCGGTCCCGCGGCTCGAGGCCCACGATATCGCCGTTCAGCGCGAGGTATTCGCCATGCTTGTGATGCCCGCGATGGCTCACCATGTGCCCCACGTCATGAAGAAGCGCACCCGCTTCGAGCAGCACCCTCGATTGTGGGGGCAAATGATGGATCGGTTGGAGCTGATCGAACAGCATAATGCTCAATTCGCGCACATGCTCGGCGTGGGGCTGGTCATATTCGAGACGCCGCGCAAAGCTGCGGGTCCCGACGATGAGCTGCCGCGCCGCGGCATTGTAGCGATGCGGTTCCTTGCGCGAGAAGGCCTCGCGGGCGATTTCCTGGAGCAGGGCTTCGCGAATGCCGACACCCGGAATCGACAGCGTCCTCAAATTCAAATAGCGGCCCAGGGTGATGAACGTCAGGGCGGCAATGCCCATCACATCGGCGCGGTCGCGCCTCACGGCGTAGGTTTTCATGCGTTCGCGGACGTCGCGTTCGAGGATGCCGGGCAGCCGCTCGCGCAGCAGAGCGAGCTGAAGAGTGGGCACGCCGTGCTCGCGCGGCCCCGGGGCAACCGCCGCGAGGGTTTCCGCGTTGCCTCCGAGCGCCACCGTGACGCTCTCGCCCAGGTTTGGGCGCGACGGCAGGCGCGACTCCAGCAGCGCGCGCACGTACCGGCGAACCTGCTCGGCCTCCGCCGGACCAATCGCTCCCGGAATATTGAGCGTGGTCATCAGCCGCACGGTGCCGACCGGCAATTGCGCGCTGTGCTCCACGGTGTGATCGCGGAGCACGCTGATCTCCAGGCTCCCGCCGCCGAGATCAATAATGCAGCGCGGGGGCGACTCCGGTCCCAGTGCGGCAAGCGCGGCCTCGCGTCCCAGGCGAGACTCCTCCGCGCTGCTGACGACTTCCAGAGAAATGCCGGACCTCTGCCGAATCTGTCGCGTGAATTGCTTGCGGTTGCGGGCTTCCCGGCACGCGCTGGTGCCCACGGCGCGATACTGGGTCACGCCAAATTCCTCCATGACCTCCTTGAAATGGCGAAATGCCTTGACGCCCTTCTTGAAAATGTCTTCGCTAAAGCGGTGACGCAGAAAGACACTCTCGCCCAAGCGCAGCGAATAGCGCTCGCTGTGCAGCGGTTCGATATCGAGGGCGGAGTAGGCGCGCGCGACGGAAAGACGCACGGCGTTGGAGCCGGCATCGATGGCGGCGATATGAACCGGCTCGGACATTTTGGAGTTTACCGCCAGAGGTGAGCGAGCGCGGCGGACGGAGTGTATTTCGTCGCGCGAATTCCCAGCTGTTCGCCGATGCGCAGCCGCAATTGCTTGTTCACGGTGGACACGCTGGCTTCGCCGTCCAGTTCGATGAAGCCGTGGCGTTTGGCCATGACTTCAAATTCGCGCTTGATCATGGTTTGGTAGCGAATGAACGACCAATACAGGTCGTGCGACAGCGACATATCACGGCCTGCCTCCCAATAGCTGATGGCCTGAGCCTTCTTGAATTCGCGGCCGAATGCCGTCTCCGGCCGCACATTCAGCCAGAAGGTGAGGTGCGGCCGCGGGGCCATCGCATATAGCCCGCTGATATAGTCGCGATTGATTCCGCGCACCACGCCGCGCGCGATGAGCGTAAAGATGAAACGGTCCGCAAGCACCACCGTACCGGCACGCAGCGCCGGCAAAACGCGATGCTCCACCTGGTCGAAAAAATCCGTGGCGTACATCAATGAAAGCGTCAGGCGAGTCACCGCGTTCTTCGCCAGCAACTGGTCGATATCTTGTCCCACCAGGTTTGAGCGGCGTAGACCGCTGGTCTGCACGGCAAAGCCTTCCGACTCCAGCCATTCCTGCAACAACGCAATTTGCGTGGAGCGGCCCGAGCCGTCCATTCCTTCAATCACGACCAGGCTGCCGGTGATTTCGCTCGGGTCGAAACCCACCAGCGGCTCGCCGTAGAAATGCTGGGCGGTCTCTTCCTCGGTGGGAGCAGCACTCTTGGCCGGCGAGCCCGGCACGGGAGCCGAGGTCGGATCGATGGCCGTTCCTGGAACGGACGCAGCGGCTTTGTCTTTTTCCTGGTCGGGCATGCTTACTCCGAATCCGCCACGCGCGGAGCGAATCGCTTCAGATCGATCTTAGAAGCCACGATGTCGCGCATTTGTTTCTGCAATTTGTTGACTGGCAGCGTGCCGTCGAGCACCACAAAATTGTCGGACTCCACCATCTTGTCGTATTCCTCGAGAATGCGCGCTTGAAACAAGCGGAAGCTCTCGGCGCGATCGTAGGTCAGCCCCAGATCCATTCCCGCCTCGTAATATTTCAGCTTCGGACGCCCGCTGAGAATGCGGTTCACGGCCACGTCGAGCGGAGCGCGGAAATAAAAGGTAATGTCGGGAATCGGCGCGAAACGGTACAGATTCCGCAGCCATCGCGCCGGGCAACCGCGAGCCGCATCTCGCGCGAACGCTGTGTAGATGTAGCGGTCGGCCAACACCAGGTAGTCGCCCTGGAGCAGCGGCATGATCTGGCGCTCGCAGCGATCGGCAAAGTCGGCGGCGTGCAGCAGGGAAAACGTCGTCGGCGTCAGCAAGCGCCGCTGTTTCCCGCGCCGGGTCGCGGACTTCACCAGCGGCGAAGAGTTCCACTCGGTAAAGTGCAGCCGGTAGCCCCCGATCTCGAGCCAGCGTTTTAGGAGATAGAGCTGCGTGCTCTTGCCGGAGCCGTCGGTTCCTTCCACAACGATCAGCGCGCCGGGATACGCGCGGCTGGGGACGGGACGCCCTGGTTGAGGCAGTGTAGACTTAGCAGCCTCGCCGCGAGGCACCTTTTGCTGTGATTCTTGATTGTCCATCAAACCTGTAGGCACAAACGTCCGAGTCTATTGAGAGTATCGTCTTCGTGTTACAGCAGCATTACAACATAGCGGGACCTTTTCCCGCAAAGGGCCCGCCGGAAACGAATCACCGCTCCCAGCGCGAACGCCTCAAAAAACGGTGATCTTGAAGTGCAAAAACTTTTTGGGATTCTGCCGAAAATCGCCGATCAAGAGACGCAAATCGCCGGTTAGCCCGGTCAAATTGTCGTAGAGTTGCGGGTCGGAGAAAAGTTTTCCGGCGGTGGTCGTATTGTCGTTGAGCTTGGAGGTCGCGTTGGCCAGGTTGGTGCCGGTGTCGCGCAGCTTTTCGTAAAGGACGTCGTCAGTGGCCAGCTTGCCGAGGGTTCCCTTCCCGGCGCGAATGTCGCCGATCATGGAGTTGCCGTTACTGACGGCCTCTTTGGCCTGATCGTACAGCGAGGGATCGTAGAGCAGCTTGCCGATCGTCCCCTTCTGCGCGCGCACGTCCGCCATAATTGTGTTCACGTTATCCACCGCCGTGCCCACTTTGTTATACATTTCGTCGGAGGCCACCAGTTTGCCGACGGTGCCTTGCCCGGCCTGAATGTTGGTCACCAGCTCGTTGCCCTTGGTTAGTAGCGAATTGAGATTGTTGTAGGCCTTGTCGTCGGTAATGAGCTTGCCCAGGTTGCCCTTGCCCTGTTTCACGCCCGCGACGAGGTCCTGCACGTCTACAGTAAGCGCCTCAAGGTTGCCAAGGAGATCGGAGCTGCGCTCGACGACTTCCATCATGGCTTTTTCTTCCGTGCCCTTGACTTCCTGACCTTCCTTCCACGGCACGCCCGTGATGCCGCGGGTGATGTTGAGGTAGCGGTTGCCGAGCAGACCCTCGGTCACCAGGCTGGCGACGGAATCGGTGAGGATGTAAGGCTGAAATCGCCGGTCGATACGCATGACTACTTCAATGTTTCTGTTCTTGTCGGCAACCTGGCCCTGGGTTCGCGGCACCAACCGGATGGATTCGACGTTTCCGACATCGACGCCATCGACGCGCACCGGAGC
Source organism: uncultured Acidobacteriota bacterium (assembly GCA_963735525.1). GTDB lineage: Bacteria > Acidobacteriota > Terriglobia > Acidiferrales > UBA7541 > Acidiferrum. Next base: position 128,592 of record CAVTLQ010000016.1, read on the forward strand.
GCCGGTGGCAAGACCCGAGACGGTGGGCAGAAACGTGACCAGCCGGTACTTGGGTCCCAAGAATTGCGAGCCAGTGACATAAAAAATGCCCACCGCGAGAACGAACATGCCGACCAGCACGAACAGTCCGACGCGTAGTTCGGTCCACGTCAATTGTTTCCGCTGCGCCATGAAAGGTCCCTCCCGCCGTGCAGCTCGACAACTCGACTAGCCCGTACAACAGACTACAGCAAATTCAGACCAGAAAGCGCTGGAGGTAGGCGTCTTGCGACGTCGCCAACTCTTCGGGTGCGCCTTCAAAGTAGATGCGGCCTTCGCGATAAACAACAAATTTGGTGACGGGTTCGGCGGAGGCTTGCGCCCTGCGCGCCGCCACGCCGTCGTGCACGACGCGTTTCGTCTCCGGGTCGAAGCGAAAATTGGCCAGCGCAAAACCGTCTTGGAGGCGATGGGTGGCCAGCAGCGCGGTGACGCCATAGACGTCGCGCAAACGCAGGATCAGCGTGATGATGGTTTGCGAGGTGACTGGGTCCAGACCGGCGGTCGGCGAATCGTACAGCACGATCTGCGGGCGGTTGACGAGGGCGCGGGCGATCGAGACGCGGCGGCGCATTCCGCCGGACAGCTCCGAGGGAAACTGGTCTTGGGTGTGCTCGAGTTCAACGAAGCGCAGAATTTCCCGAACGCGCGCCTCGATTTCGTCTTCATCGAGGCGATCTTCGCGGAGGCGGTAGGCGACGTTGTCGCCGACGGTCATGGAGTCAAACAGCGCGCCCTCCTGAAACACGAAGCCAATCTGGCGGCGGAAGGCCAGGAGTTCCTGCTCGGTCATGCCAGCCAACTCTTGTCCGAGCACGCGGACGCTGCCTTGCGAGGGTTGGAGAAGTCCAGCGGCGAGCTTGAGGGTGAGGGTCTTGCCGGTGCCGGTCTCGCCCAGGAGCACGAGCGTCTCCCGCGGCAGCACGCGAAACGAGACGCCGCGAAGAATGTCGCCTTCGTCGAACCCCATGCGCACATTTTCGAAGGCCACGGGAGCTGCGAGCATTGCTGGAGTGGCGGGCGAACTCATCGGCTTGGCAGATCGCGGACCGCGGGCAAAAGCGCCCGCGACCCTTCGGGACTCCCCTGGTTCCTCGGGGCAAGCTGGGTAAACGGGCTCCGGCCGGATCGGAGCGGGCCGCGGCCGTTACATTTGCGCGCACTTGGCGTGCTGTCGAGGTGGGAAGTGAGTGGGGGCGTCAAAAAAGCTTGTCCCCTAAATAGAGTGCGAATTTTGTGAGGAACACGTCGGTGGCGATGATCAGAACGTTGGCGGCGACCACGGCCTGGGTGGTGGCGCGCCCCACGCCCTGGGTTCCACCGCGCACGTTGAGACCTTTGTAGCAGCCGATGGTAGCGAGGATAAAACCGTACACCACAGGCTTCATCATACCCTGCATGATGTCGGCAAAATCCAGCGCGTTGATCGCGCGGGTCCAGAATTCCACCGCGCCGAGCCGAAGGGAGAACACCGACGCCACGCATCCGCCGAGCAGGCCGACAAAATCGTATAGCGCGGTCAGCAACGGCAGCACCAGAATCGTGGCCAACACCCGCGGGGTCACCAGCTTGCGGCTGGGATCGGTTCCCATGGCGCGCATGGCGTCTACCTGCTCGGTGACCAGCATCGAGCCTAGTTCGGACGCGATACCCGATGCGCACCGGCCTGCAACGAGGATTCCGGTGAGAGTCGGTCCTAGTTCGCGAACCAGAGCCAACGAAACGATATCGCCGGTCAGCGCCGTCTGGCCAAAGCGCACGAACTGCGAACCCGTCTGCAATACCATGACTGCGCCGATGAAAAATCCCGAGACCAGCACGATGGGCAGCGAGCCCACGCCGATGTCGTTCATTTGGTCCAGAAGGTCCTGAAAATATCGCGGGCCCGACGCCAGATTGGCGAGCGAGCGCATGGCCATCACCGAGTAGTCTTGAATGTCGGCAAGGAAACGCTTGAAGGCGTCGGTCAGCACTTCCACCATGGAAACCTGTTCCACGGGCTGGGCATCACGACCGGCGACCTGGAAAGGAGTGTCTGCCACAGATCCTTATCGCAAACGAAGTTCGGCGACAACCTCTTGCGAAATAAACACTTCCACGAAAGCGTAACCGCGCCGTAGGAGCACGTCAAGCGCCGCGAAGAGGACCGACGGGGTCAACCGTCAAATGCGCTCCAGGTGAATCAGCAACTTGGGCGTTCGGTCGCGAGCAGTCGGCCAAGGTTGGTTCCGGCAAGTGCTCCTCTAGTACGGCCGCCCCGGCTGGCCTGAAACTTTCATGTTGCATGGTCATCGCCATCGGAAAGAAATCCGCACGCTACGAGGACCAGCCGCAGTGGCGGAGGCCGCTGGAGGCGACCGTGAAGGTTCTATGATCGTCGTTGAAAAGAAACTGATTCCGGAAGAAATCCTGAAGGATTCGATTCTGGTGCATCTCGCCGCGGCTTACTTTTCGATTGGAAAGAGGCTCGAGCAAAAGACGCAGTGCCCGCAGACTCGCGGCTTTGTCATGTCCACGCTTCGTGGCGGCGCGGTCCTGAACCAGAACCAGATCGCCACGCTTCTCGGCATCGATCGAACGATGGTGCATCGATCCATCAAAGCGATGGTGGCGGAGGGATTGGTCTCGGAAAAGAAAGCCAAGTCAGGAAGAGCGCTGCTGGTTCAGCTCACTGCGAAAGGCAATAAGTACAGGGAGTATCTGATCAAAGAGCGGCGAGCGGTGGAGGAAAAGCTGCGGAAACAATTGACGCCAGAAGAAATCGCCGTGCTGCTGCGGCTCCTGAAAGTGGTCGCGGAACTGGAGTTCTGAAGCCGTCTGGTACAGAACGACGCCGCAGCCGCCAACTACGGTTTCACGATCGTGGGCTTGTTGATGACATACGTCGAGGGCTGCGTCAGCTTCGGCGGCGCCTTCTTCTTGGGCTTCTTGACTTCGCGTCTTCGTGCGTCTTTGTTTCCCATGGCCAACAGCTTGCCACACCTCGCCCATCAAGGCTAGAGGCTATCGATGGCAAACTGGCGCATCAAACCAAGAGCGAGGGCTCGTACACTGGACGCAAAGCGGCGTGGCCGCTACACTGTTGGTTTTCACAGCCGCAATTTGGAAGTGTGAGGATTTCGATCGGGAATGCTACGTTTCTATACTGCCGGTGAATCGCATGGACAGGCGCTGCTCGCGTTTCTTTCGGGGCTGCCTGCTTCCCTTCCCGTCAGCGTTGATTTCATCAACCACGATTTGCATCGGCGGCAGCTTGGCTATGGACGCGGCGGGCGGCAGAAAATCGAGAAAGACCGCGCGGAGATTTTCGCCGGCGTGCGGCACGGCCAGACCATCGGGGCGCCGATCGCCCTGCGGATTGAGAATCGCGACTGGGCCAACTGGGAGAAAGTCCTGCCGGTGGAAGGGCCACCCGACGCGGCCTCGGACGAAAAGAAGCTGGTTGCGCCTAGGCCGGGACATGCCGATTTGGCGGGCTCGCAGAAATTCAATTTTCACGATGCACGGTACATTCTGGAGCGGGCGTCGGCGCGCGAGACGGCGGCACGTGTGGCCGTCGGAGCAATCGCAAAGCTGCTGCTGCGCGAGTTGGGCACGGAAATCGCTAGCCACACGATCCAGGTGGGGCACGTCAAGCTCGGCTGCTGCGGCATCTGGGAACAGATACGCGCCGTGAGCGCGGACCTCGAGTCTCCTCTGCGCTGCATCGATCCTGAGGTTGAGGACAAAATGAAAGCGCAAGTCGACACCGCGAACAAGGCGGGCGATAGCGTCGGCGGGATCTTTGAAGTTGTCGCCCACAACGTCCCCGTTGGCTTGGGGAGCCATGCGCAGTGGGACGAAAAGCTGGACGGCAGGTTGGCGCAAGCGATGATGAGCATTCAAGCAGTGAAAGGCGTGGAGATCGGCGCGGGCGTCGCCGCCGCCGGCTCCTACGGAAGCGAAGTGCAGGACGAAATTTCTTACGACAAAGCAGCGAAAAAGTTTCGCCGGTCGTCGAACCGCGCGGGCGGCCTGGAGGGTGGAATCACCAACGGCGAAGACGTGATTGTGCGAGGATATCTAAAGCCGATCTCGACACTGCGGCGGCCGCTGGGCACCGCCAATATGGTGACCAAGGAGCCCGTGCAGGCAGCCTACGAGCGATCCGACTGGTGCGTGGTACCGGCCGCGGGAGTGGCAGGCGAGGCCATGGTGGCACTTGTCCTGGCCGATGCTTTTCTGCAAAAATTTGGGGGAGATTCGCTCGCCGAAACGCGGCGGAATTTCGATAACTATGGCCGACAAATCGCCCAGTTCTAAGCCAGCGGCTCCGGCTGAGCCGGAACCGCGCGAGGCACAGGCATCCGCGGCGGAAGCGCCCTCTACGCTGAGGAAGATTTATCCGATTGTGAAATATGGCGATCCCATTCTGGAAAAACCCACGCCGCAGGTGAAGAAATTTGACGATGAGCTCGAGCAGCTTGCCGAAGACATGTTCGCCTCGATGTACGCCGCTTCCGGGGTAGGGCTGGCCGCGCCGCAGATCGGCCTGAGCCTGCGGATGGCGGTCGTCGACGTGACCGGAGGAAAGAACCCCGAAGCAAAGATCGTGCTGGTGAATCCGGAGGTCGTTCACTACGAGGGCGAAAAACGGGAAGAAGAAGGCTGCCTGTCGATTCCCGGCTTCCGCGGCTACGTCCTGCGGCCGCACTTTGTGACCGTGCGCGCGCAAAACGCCAAAGGCGAATTCTTCGACATTCGCGGCGAGGATCTGCTGGCGCGCGCGTTTTGCCATGAGATCGATCATCTGAACGGCGTTCTGTTCATCCAACACCTCAGCATGCTCAAGCGCGATTTGATCAGGCGGAAGATCAAGAAGCTCCGGAAACAAGGCGAGTGGTAGGCTCGGGAGCGGATGAAAGTCGTATTCTGCGGCACCCCTCAGTTCGCGGTACCCACACTGAAATATCTGCTCACGCAACCGGAGTTTGAGATCGCAGCGGTGCTTACGCAGCCGGACCGCCCCAGCGGGCGCGGGATGCAGGTGTCGTTTTCTCCGGTGAAGGAAGCGGCGCTGGCCGCGGGCGTGCCCGTACATCAGCCGGAAAAAGTGCGCGCGCCGGAGCCGCGGGAGTTGCTGGAGCGGTTGGCGCCGGATTGCATTGTGATCATCGCCTACGGGCAGATTATTCCCGCGGCGTTGCTGCCCATTCCGAAGCACGGCTGGATCAATCTGCATGCTTCCCTGCTGCCGAAATATCGCGGAGCGGCTCCGATCCATTGGGCCATTGCCAACGGCGAGACGAAGACGGGCCTGACGACCATGCGGATCGATGCCGGGATGGATACCGGCGATATGCTGCTGCAAACGGAGATGGAGATCGGCCCGAAGGAGACGACGCCGGAACTGGCAGCGCGCATGGCCGACGCGGGTGCGCCGCTGATGGTGGAAACGCTTCGCGGGATCGCCGCAGGGACGCTGGCGCCTCGGCCACAGCGCCACACCGAGGCAACGTACGCGCCGTTGCTCAAGAAAGAAGACGGCAGGATCGATTGGAAGCGTCCGGCTTCGGAGATTTACAACCGCATGCGCGCGTTCACGCCGTGGCCGGGAGCGTACACCACGTTTCGCGGGCGTATCTGCCACATTGTGGCGGAGCCGGCGTCTAAGGAAATGAGCGAGGCTGCCTTACTGGAAAGCGGCGTTTCGCAGCGAGGAACGGCACCGGGAACCATTCATCTGACCAATGCGGGGTTGCTGGTGTCCTGCGGCGGAGCAACCGAATTGCGCGTCCTATCCGTCAAACAAGAGGGCGGCAAGAGCATCGAGGCCAGGGAATTTGCCTCCCGAACCCCGTTGACCGAAGGAGAACGCTTCGGTGACACGTAGTTTGCGCGTGGAGAAACGCTAGGGCATACTCGTTTTTTGAGCAGCACAGTCGGAACATCACGACGGCCGCAGAGGATGCGCCTCTCCCCAGTAGGAGCGCAAGGCGTTGCGCCCCGAGCGACTGGGATGGAAGTACCGGGAGATCGTATTTCATGAATATCGCTGAATCGTTACGTTCGCGGCGGAATCTGCTTCCCCGCGCGAAAGAGCTTACGCGCGTGGCTGCGTGCTGCGCGATGGCCGTGCAGTTGGCCATGAGTCCGCCGACGGCGGCCGTCACGCCACCAGAGGGCCGCAGCGGCTCTTCTTCCGCTGCTCCCAGCGCCAAGGCTGCCAAGGCTGCGGGCGACCCGACTCTCCAAGTGATGCAAGCGGAACTGTTGCGGGCGACCTCGGAACTGGCCAAGAGCGATCCGGCGCCCTACTTCACCAGCTACACCGTTAACGAGCAGGACCTAGTGGTGCTGGTTGGGTCGTATGGAAGTTTGCTTACCGATGCGGCGTTGCAGCGGCGGCAGGCGGACGTGACCATGCGCGTGGGTTCGCCCGCGATGGACAACACCCACGGGCAGAGCCGCCCCAGTGGCATGACTTCCGGACCCATGCCGCTTGGCGACGATCCGGACGCCATGGCTCGCGTGCTCTGGGAGCTGACGGACCGCGAATACAAGCGCGCCGCTCCAGCCTACCTGAACGTCAAAACCAATACCGCGGTGCGGGCAGAGGAAGAGGACAAATCGCCGGACTTTTCCAAAGAGGCTCCGCAGACGCATACCGGAGAGCCACTGACAGTGCCCGGATTTGACCGCGCGGCGTGGGAAGGCGAGATTCGCCGGCTGTCCGGAGACTTCCGCAAGTATTCCGATGTGTATTTCGCATCGGTGACGCTGCAGGTGCAGAACTCGAAGTCGCGATTGGTTTCAAGCGAAGGAGCGGCCATCGCGACGCCGAGCGCTTCGACGCGCTTGGTGATGGAAGCGCAAACGCGCGCCGAAGACGGCATGGAATTACTGCGCGTGGAAACATTTCAGGCGCCCTCGGCCGGCGGGCTGCCGTCCGAGGCGGAGCTAAACGCGAAGATCGACAAGATGGCGGAGGATTTGCATGCGCTGCGAAAGGCGCCGGTGGCGGAACCTTACGATGGACCCGCGCTCCTGAGCGGGCGCGCCGCGGCGGTCTTTTTCCACGAAGTTCTGGGGCATCGCCTGGAAGGTCACCGGCAGCGCGATGAAGACGAAGGACAAACCTTCACCAAGAAAGTGAACCAGGAAGTGCTGCCCACATTTTTGAGCGTGGCCGACGATCCCACGATTCAGGAAGTTGGGGGCGTAAAGCTGGCCGGCACGTACGAATACGATAACGAAGGAACCCCGGCGCAGCGCGTCGAAGTGATTCAGAACGGCATCCTGAAAAATTTCCTGATGTCGCGGATGCCCATCAAAGATTTCAGCGTGTCCAACGGCCACGGGCGGAATCAACCGGGGCTTATGCCCACTGGGAGGCAGGGAAATTTGATCGTAACGTCCACGCAATCGGTTCCCGAAGAGCAGCTCCGGCAGAAACTGATCGACGAAGTGAAGAAGCAGGGCAAGCCGTACGGGCTGTACTTCGACGACATTCAAGGCGGCTTCACGCTGACGACCAGATCGCTTCCCCAGGCGTTCCAAGTGCTTCCGGTGATCGTGTACCGGGTGTACGCAGACGGGCGGCCGGATGAGTTGGTGCGCGGCGTGGACATCGTCGGGACCCCGCTGGCGGCGCTGACCCGCATCGTCACCACCGGCGACCAGCAGCACGTGTTCAACGGAGTGTGCGGAGCGGAGAGCGGGAGCGTTCCTGTGGCGGCGGTGGCGCCGGCGATGCTCTTTTCCGAAATGGAAGTGCAGAAACGCGCGCATTCGCACGAACGGCCGCCGATCTTGCCTCCGCCCGGATTTGGCGCCACGACCACCACCGCGCAAGAAGCGCAGGGCAAGCAGGCGGTGAAGCCATGAAGATGAGTCGCGTGGCTCTAACCGTTGCGCTCGGATCTCTGTTGACGCTTGGTGTGGTTTCGTTGCGCGCAGCGAAACACGATGCCCGGCCCGGGGATGACGCGCCGAAAGCGAGCTCAGCCGGTGTAGCCGCCGCAGCGCATGCCGCTGCCAGCGGCGACGCGTTGCTGGAAGCACTTCTGACGGAGCTGGACCGGTCCAAGGCGCAACTCAAAATGGATCAGGTTGCTGCGCCCTACTACATCGAATATCGAGTGAACGATGTGGATGACTACGCTGCCGAGGCTGCATTCGGCGCGGTGCGCGAGAATCAGCGCGTGAGGTACCGCGTTCTGCGGGTGGTCGTGCGCATCGGCGACTACAAGCAAGACAGCTATTACGGCCAGGGTATGGGCGAAACGGACATACTGCCGCTCGACGATGATCCCATTGCGCTGCGCCACCAGATCTGGCTGGCCACCGACGAAGCCTACAAAGCGGCGGGCGAGGCGCTGACGGAAAAGCAAGCGGCGCTGAAGCAATTCAGCGCGGAAAGCAATCCGGTGGACGATTTTGCGAAGGCGCCGGTGGTCACGGAGCTGGAGCCCACGGTCACTTTGAAATTGGACGAAGCGGCCTGGAAAAAGACGATCGAGGACGCGACGCGCCTGTACCGGCAATATCCAGACGTGCAAACGGTGACGGCGTCGCTGCGCTTCTCCGCGGTCAACGGATACCTGGTCAATTCGGAGGGCACGGTCACGCGCTCCGGAAAGACAACCTACAGCGTGCAGCTCAACAGCACCGCGCAAGCCGCCGATGGGATGCGGCTGAGCCGCAATCCCTTCTGGATGGTCGCGAAGGCGGAAGAGCTGCCGGCACGTGACAAGCTGATGGCCGAAGCGAAGAAGATGCTCGATACCGTGGTCGCTTTGCGGCAGGCGCCCATCGTCGAGGAAGATTATCGCGGGCCGGTGCTGTTCGCGCCGGATGCCGCGGACGACGTCGTCGCGTCGCTGGTCGGCTCCAACGTGCTGGGCAGGAAGCCGCAACTGGGCAGGCCGAATCGCACGACGGGCGCGTTTGCCACCAGCTACAAGACTCGCGTGCTGCCAAACTTCCTGACGGTCATCGATGATCCCACGCTGAAAGATTTTGAGGGCAAGAGCCTGGTCGGCAATTACGACGTCGATGATGATGGCGTAAAGGCACAGCCCGTGACCCTCGTGGACAACGGGACGCTGGTCAACTACCTGGTGGGCCGCCAGCCGATTCGCGATTTCCCTTCCTCGAATGGCCACGGGCGCGCTGGTGCCGGGACGTTTCCCGCGCCGAATCTTGGCGTACTGGTGGTGAAGAGTTCGGACGCGCAATCACCCGAAGCATTGAAGCGGAAGGTGATTCAGATGGTCACCGACCAAGGCAGGCCGTACGGTTATCGCGTCGAAACCATGGGCCCGGGCAACACGCCACGGCTGCTTTACCGCGTCTATCCCGACGGGCACGAAGAGCTGGTGCGCGGCGCAGTTTTCAACGAACTGGACGTGCGCGCGCTGCGCAGCGACTTGATGGCCGTGGGCAACGATCCGCTGGTGAGCAATCGCGCCGGCGGCATCGCCACCACCGTCATCAGTCCTTCACTTCTGTTCGACGAGCTGGAAGTAAAGCGCGCCGATACCAGCAAAGACAAACTTCCCGATTATCCTCCGCCGCCGCTTGTGAAGAAGTAGCCGGTGATCCATGGCGCTCGACTTTGAAGCTCCGGTACCGCATTACGAACCGCCCGCACCCATTAGCCCTTTTCGCCAGAAACTCGAATCGCTGGGGCAGACCGCGCTGCTGGTGTTCATTCTGGCGTCGGCGGCCTTTCTGAGCGCGATCACCGCGATGCGCATCGCCATTCACGGCCGGGAAGTGACCATGCCGAACCTGGTCGGCAAGAATGTCGGCGAAGCCAATGGCATGCTGCGCTCGCGGGGTCTGGTGCTGCGTGTGGCGGATCGCGTGTACAGCGACGTGCCCATCAACGTGGTGGTGCGGCAAACACCGCCGGCCGGCCTGCTGATGAAAGTCTCGCAGCAGGCGCACGTGGTGCTGAGCCTGGGGCAACGCCAACTGGAGATTCCCCTTCTGGAGGGCAGTTCGCTGCGCGTTTCGCGAATCGAACTGCTGCGCGCCGGTTTGCAGGTGGGCGAAGTTTCTGAGGTGACGATGCCGGACAAGCCGGTCGATACCGTGGTGCTGCAGACGCCGCGCCCGGGAGCGGGAGCGGCAACGCCGCGCGTGGACGTGCTGGTCTCGCAAGGGCCGCGCGACCTGGCCTACGTCATGCCGCATTTGGTTGGCCTCAACGAAATCGACGCGCAGCACCGCCTGGATGTGGCCGGCACTGCGGCGCAAAGTAAACTACGTTGCCGCCGCCGCAATGGCCGCACGGCACGGTGGTGGATCAAGCCCCGCTCGCGGGCGCCCGCCTGTCGGCCTCCGGCACGGTTGACCTTACCGTAGCGAACTAGTTTTTCTACCCGGCATCCTCGCGGCGCCATTCACACCTTTTGCCGGTTTTGGAGTCTAACTGGAAGTACAAGCTCGTTTTGAGCTGTTAGACGCAAAGGCCCTCATGTACAGAAAAAGTTGGCGTTGCTCTGCTTGGCATGCATCGCGGCGCTCGCGCTCGCGTTTTTGTATTCCGCTTAAAGGCCGCTTTTTGTCGGGAGCTCGAGTTCTAGCGGGCGCTGACTCCTGCCGCTCCTCTCACGCCTTCATCAAGCGCAGATTGGCAACATCCACTTTGTGACCGTTGCAGGGTTGCTCGCCACCCTCCAGGTGCAACACCCGAAGATGGGCCGTATCCAGCCCATGCTTCGCGGCAATCTTCCTCGCGTGCGCCTCATGATGCTCGAGCGAACTGGCCTGCGCGCCTGGAAACGTCGCAATGGAATGAACGTGCCGGATCGCCCCATCCTTCGGGTCGAACAGCACGATATGCCGGATGGCCGCCGGGCCTGGAATGCCAACGCATTGAAGAGGCATAAGTCGCTCCCCAGAAGGAATCAGGTAAACAGGAAAACGTGGGCAACCGATACGGCAAACTGATACGTGCCAAAAAACTGAAAAGTCGCGCTGGTCATTTGGTCGTGACTCGCGGTCATGTGATAGGTGGACACGTCCGAGGTGTTGGGCGTCAAGTCGACGGTATGCGTGTGACCGTGCCCATCCAGGAAAGTGAATCCCAGGAGCAACGCGGAGGCGTTACCGCCGTCCCCAGTGCCAACCTTGGCCAAGCAGTGCTCGGCAAACGCCGTGGTCGGGCCAAACTCCCAAGTCCATGAAACGCTGAAGGTCCCGTCAATCCAAGCCGAATTCGAGATCATCCCGGAGCAGACCATCGCGCCAACCTCCGATCGTCGTTTCGGCAGCGTACGTCCGGGCTAATACCCTGTCAACGCCTTCCTCGCCTCTCCTCGCCTCCGTTTTGCGGTCGCTGTCATCCCGACCGAAGCGCCGCCGACTTTGCGGCTCTCCCCTCTTGTCATCCCGACCGAAGGGCCACGGCTTCTGCGGCTCTCCCCTCTTGTCATCCCGACCGAAGGACCGCACTTTTGCGGCTAACTCCCCTCCTGTCATCCCGACCGGAGCGGCCGGCTTTTTCCTGCGCTCGGTTTTTGAGCGCCGGCCGCGCAGTGGAGGGATCGCGGCTACCAACGCTCAACACTCCAATCGATGAGACCGTCACAACACACCCCGTTTCGTCTTTCCGCCGTGACACCCTCGCCTCTCCCTGCCTCCATTTTGCAGCCGCTGTCATTCCGACCGAAGCGCCGCCGGCTTGGCGGCTCTCCCCTCTTGTCATCCCGACCGGAGCGGCCGGCTTTTTCCTGCGCTCGGTTTTTGAGCGCCGGCCGCGCAGTGGAGGGATCACGGCTAGATTGCGCCAACCCTACCTGCGGTCCGTTCGGCACCACTTCAGAGTGCCGCCTCTTGCACTTCGACTTTGTAGGGGCGTCCCTTTTAGGGGCGCCCTTTGCAACTCGAAAAAACCGTCAACGACCGGCCCGCCGACAGCTATTGCGTCATATTCGTAAAGAAAATAGCAGACCCCTTCGACCGCTCCTTAGGGGCGTTGTGATTCGAGATATTCCGCAAGGCCCTCCAGGCAGCCGCGCCAGCCGTACTCGTGCTGCTCGCGAACCGCTTTGTTCGGGATGCGCTCGTGGGTCACCACCACTTCGGTGGAGGAGCCGCGCGGTTCAAACCGAACGGTAACACGCTCCGAAGCGCCGGGGACTCCTTCGAGCCGCCACGTGTAAGTGAGTTGATGCGGCGGGTCGATAACCTCGAACTCTCCCGCGATCCAGAGTATTTTCCCGTCGGGAAGCCGATTGCCGATACGGTACCTGCCGCCAACTCGCAGATCGACTTCCGGATCGAGGCAGGCAACGCCTTCGGGTCCCCACCACTCCACTAGCTGTAGGGGATCGGTCCAGGCCGCGAATAGACGTTCGGGCGTGGCGTGAATCGACTTGCGCACGACGAGAGTCACCATTTCGGATTGCGGGCCGGCGCCGGGTTCGGTCATGCTTTATCCTCGCATTCAGCGGTGCTTCTTGTCCTCGCCTTCCACGTAACGAGCCAAAGCGTCGAGCTTCCCTTCCCAGAAACGACGGTAGTGGTGCACCCACGCTTCCACCGTCTTCAGTGGCGCAAGGTCCAGCGAGCAGTGGTGCACCCGCCCATCGACGTTGCGCACCACCAGATGCGCACGCTCCAGCACCCGGATATGCCGGGACACCGCCGGCAGGGACATCTTGAAGGGTTCGGCAAGCTCGGTAATCATGGCCGGCTTCTCCGCCAGGCTGGCCAGCAGCGCGCGCCGGGTGCGGTCGCCCAGGGCGCGAAAGAGCTGATCGAGCTGGTCGTTGAGTTGCTCCTCGCGCCGGCCCTCGGCGGCGACTTTGCTTTTAGCGCTTGACGCCACGGGTAAACTCCTGTACAAAAACAATATTAAACATTATTGTTTAATATTGCAAGCGCTTCGGGCCGATTCCAAACCATCTCATTCGTCAAACAGAAAAGAGGAACATTTCATGATTACGCAGCTTTGTACGCGCAGAGGCTTTTCCCTACGCATGGCTTCTCTCTTCCCGGTACTTGGCATCGCCGGAAACGTCTTCGCCTCCGCGGCCACAGCAACAAGTGGCGTTCCGGACGCAGAAGTCTCTCACACGGCGGAATCCATCCATCAAGAAGTCGTCATCAAGGCCAGCCGCCAGCGCGTCTACGAAGCGCTGATGGATGCCAAACAATTCACTAAGCTCACCGAATTCACGGACATGAAGAATGCTGCTCCCGCGGTAATCAGCCGGGAAGCTGGCGGCTCGTTTTCGTGTTTTGACGGCTACATCGTGGGACGCCACGTCGAGCTCGTGCCCAATCAGCGAATCGTTCAGGCATGGCGAGTGACTGGTACGTGGGATGAGGGCGTTTATTCGATTGCTCGATTCGAGCTGAAGGAACAAGACTCGGACACAAAAATCGTTTTCGACCATACGGGCTTTCCGACCGGCAAGGGCGAACACTTGGCGGCAGGGTGGAAAGCCCACTATTGGGAACCGCTGGCGAAATATCTGGCTTGATGGGATTCGCCGAAGTCGGGTCCGCTTCGGAAAATCGACTACTCACATCTCGCTACCCACCGCGCACTCTTCGGAGTATCCTGCGGTGCGACTTTGTGAAGGAGGACGACACCGATGAGACACTTGGGATGGACCGCGCTGGTTGCGGGGATGGCTTTGCTCGCGGGGGCCGCGAGCGCTCAGCAGGACTCGGCGCCGGTGACGAATCCGGTGAGCTCGACCGTCAAGAGCGCAGATGCCGCGCTTCGCGAAGAACATGGTCGCGGCGGCGGATGCCATGCCGGCGGAGAAATACGCATTCAAGCCGACGCCGGAGATGAATACGTACGGGCACCTGGTCATGCACATCATGCAGACGAATTATTTTCTGTGCGCGAAGATTTCCGGCGCAGCGGCTCCGGAGGCGAACGTGACCGACAGCGATCCCAAGGACAAGCTGGTGGCGGGACTCAAGGCTTCGTTCGATTTTTGCGCCACGGCGCTGGCCAACGTGGACGATTCCAAGCTGGGTGAGCCGACCACACTATTCGGCAATCGGCCGTCGTCGCGCGCGGGCGCGCTGATCGTGTTGAGCGACGAGTGGTTCGACCACTACGGCACGCAAGCGGTCTATCTGCGGCTCAGCGGGATTCTGCCGCCGACGGCCCAGCCGCCGGCCACGCCCCAGCCGCCGAAATCGTAGAGTTTGCGGATAGCCTGCACAGGACATCCTGCCAAGTAGGGGCGCAGCATGCTGCGCCCCTACTACCGAGGTCTAGCCGTCGCTCCTGCAGACGCCGCCACCGTCGCCGGCGTGTACGTACTTATCACGTTGACGTGATACCGCAGAAACTCAGAACTCGGTGGGGAAAAAAGTTTGCCGCAGCAGTACGGCGTTGACGGCAGATACCAGGCTTTGCCCGGCTTCTGCTTTCACGACGTATCCGCGGACACCAATCCTTTGCGCTTCTTCCATGAGCTGCTTGCTCTTGTGCATGGTGAGAATCAGAATCGGGGTCTCTGGAAGGAACTGCCTGATCTTGCGAGCTGCGTCCAAGCCATTCATCACCGGCATGGTGATATCAAGAATGATCAGATCCGGATGAGACTCCTGCGCCAGTTCGTACCGCCTCCGCTCCGTTGGCGGCCTCGTCACACGCTTCCAAGGCCATCCGAGCGGCAAGGGTCAGACAGACTCGCTTTCTGATACCGGGTTGATCGTCCGCAACTAAGATTCGCACTTTTCCCCTAACACTCTTCGTTACTGCTTGCGAGGGGGGCTATCTCGCGACGCCTTCTGCTCCTTGTAATACCGCAGAGGCGCAACATTACGACGCCGCAGATGAGTCAGCCAAAGGAACGGCCACCCTGACGCGCGTTCCTTTTTCGTCGGATGCAATTTCCAGTTCTCCGTGGAGATCCTTGATTCGTTCGCGCATGCCTCGCAGCCCGACGCCCGGGGCAGCCGTCGTGGACTGCTTCTCTAAAGCCATGCCTTTGCCATAATCCTCGATTTCCAGAATAAGACTGCCGGAGGACAGATAGATCCGAATGGCTGCCGTGGGACTCCCGGAATGCCGGTGGATATTGGTGAGGCATTCTTGAATCACCCTGAAAATCGCGGTCTCCAGTTCGCGACCCAGCCTCCCGAAATCGCAAGCCAAGTCCAGGTTGACCTTGACGCCGCTCCGTTGCGCAAACCCTTCCACATACCAACGCAGCGCTGAGGCAAGACCCATCTCATCCAGCAACGGAGGATGCAACAGGTAGGAAATCGTTCGGAGTTCGCCCGATACTTGATTCACAATTTGGATATTTTCGGAAATGGCCTTGGCCAGCTCGGGACTTGTTTTTCCGGCTTCCACCCCCAACGCATAGAGGTTCATGCCCAAGAGGGCCACGATCTGCCCGGTGCTGTCGTGCAGGTCGCGTGCAATGCGCCTCCGCTCGTCGTCCTGAACGCGCAACAAACGCGCGGAGAGCTGCCGCAAGCTCTGATTGGCGGACTCCAGAACTTCCGCCTGCTGAACAATTTGGCTGTTCTTTGCCTCGAGCTCGACCGTGCGTTGATGCACGCGCCTTTCCAATTCGGCGTGAGCGAGCCGCAGCTCCTGCTCGGCGCGCTTACGCTCCGTGATCTCGTTCTCAAGAGCCTGCGCGCGCTGCTGCAAAAGCGTGATGTTGCGGAGGCGCGCTTCTTCGGTAGCCAAAGCGGCATAGCTCTCGCCCGGAATCACCGTGGAGTGCTCCTGGCAGATTTTCAGGAACAAGTCGCCGTGGTCCTCGCGATAAAACTCCTTAAGCGGATAGCCGCAGTGCAGATCGAAAGAGTGGACACGTGCCAAGTCGTTCCAGAGTTGCTCCAGGTGAAGAGCGGCCTCCAACTTTCCCTGCGTCCACAAGAGCGTGACCATTTCCCCAAAAACGGCAAGACGCTGCTCCCTGCTCTCTGCCTTCGCTTTGGTTCGCACCACCAGCCCGCCGATGACCTCGGCAAAAAGCACCGCGTCTGGCCAGCCATCCACCACGAACTTCGACAGGGTCTCGGCGGCGTCCGCAGTAACGTAGCGACCCTGGGCGGCGATTCTGGCCATGTCCAAGCCGCGGCGCTTCAAATTGCGGGCGAGGGCTTCGCAATGTTCGGGAGTACCGATGGCAATCGCGGAATCACCCGCGCCGAGAGCAGTACCGATGAATCGACTCAGGGTCTTTAGAAGGAAAGCGTCGTCCGCATAGAACTGCGCTACATGGCTCCGCCGGTCTTGCTCGCGCCACTCGGGAGGCGGGACGCGGGATTCGTCGAGCGATCCTAAGGGCTTTGTCGTACTCATCTCACCGTTACCTCTGTTCGAGCCATTCTTGCAGGCGGCTCTCCGCCCGACAATACAGAGAAGTATGTAGTGGTCCGAGAACCAAGAATTTGGGCTAGTTTGCGGTTTGTTTCTTGTGCAGATCGGTGCAGACGGACATAGCGGTGTTGGGATCGACCGCGCTGTCGCCTTCCTCGATGTGCTGGATGACGCCGTTTTTGTCGATGACGATGTTGGCGCGCTGCGCCCACTGATAGGTTTCGTTTTGGACGTCGTAGCCCTTGAGGACGCCGTATTGCGTGAGCATCTTCTTGTTCATGTCGCTCAACAAGGGGAACTTGATATTGATCTGCTTGGCGAAGGCGGCGTTGGCGGCGGGACTATCCATGCTTACGCCGAAGATTTCCGTGTCGGAGGGGTCGATCTTCCCTGCGGTTATTCCAGACTGGACCGCCTGGAGTTGTTTGGTTCAACCACCGGTGAAGGCAAGAACGTAAATGGCGAGGAAGACGTTCTTCTTGCCGCGATAGTCGCTGAGTTTGACGGTCTTCCATTGATCGCTGAGAAGGGTGAAGTCGGGGGCCATGTCGCCGACCTTGAGGGAAGTCTTGGCGACTTCGGGTTTTTGGGTTTGCGCCGGCGCTGGAGACAGACTGGGTGTCAGGGCGAGCAGCAAACAGGCGGACAGCACAGGTTTCATCGTTTCTCCTTAAGATAGATTTGCGACCAAACCAGGATGCGGACAAGATCATAGATGGCCCCTGGCGATCAGAGAAGCCTAGAGTTGTCACTTTTCGGTTGGTGGCTAGCCGGTTGCTTGCAGATCTACCGTAAGTAACAGATTTAATAAGGCTTACGTTGTACAGCCGATCTTCCGCGGGCGGCAATTCTTACCGCAACCTGGTCTCCTGCTGTCTGGAATGCAACTCCCAGAAGAGCCAAACTCCCGCCGGCGACTTCCTGCGCTGGCTGTACCGCGAGGGCCGCCTGACCAGCCGCGAACTCGCCGCTCGCCTGCGTGCCCTCCGCGCCCTCGCCGCCGGCAAACTCCGCCCGCAGCTTGCCGCGGCCGCGGACCCGCCGCGAGGCAGGGGCCATCGCAGACGTCATCCGGCGGCGCGTGGAATCGACGTCACGCGGCGGCAACGCTGATCCACTTCTCCGGTAACCGCTGCGTTAATCAGGCAGTGAGACGCTCCCGGAGTCATCGCTTCCCCCGGATAAAAAGCCAATTCAGAATGAGCAGGCCGATTAGGGCAATCACGATGGAAGCACCAAGCGCGATCTTTTCGGCTAGCCTTTTTGTTGACTCATTCAAGAAGTCACATCACACGAAGCGCTTAACCGCGTTTATCCGGCATTGGGGAATATTGCACGACCTTGTCTAGGCCAAATTTCAGCCTAGAACAGCCTCCAAACATTAACTCAAAGTGGAGAGGATAGTACGCTTTAACGTCTTCACCGTCCATGGCAGGTAAATGCTGTCTCTGGCTGTGTGATGCTGAACACGTTGGTAGGTGACGCGGGGCACAGCAATTCTGAGCAAATGAGAGAGAAGGTGTATAGGGGACGGAATGAAGTTTTGATCCTGAGGCTCCAAGGAAAGAAAAGGGAGAGGATCAGCGGCATCGCCCCCTGAGTACGGGAAGGAGGCTTATATGTTTGCACGTCACGTGATGTTGCAACTGAAGCCCAATGTTGCGAATGAATTTCCGGTAGCGTTTGCAAAGGAAATCCTGCCCCTGCTTCGCAAGCAGAAGGGATTCCTGGATGAGCTGCTGCTCGTCACACCGGAAAAGAAGGAGGTAGTGGCAATCAGCTTGTGGGAAACGAAGGAGTATGCCGAGGCCTACAATCGGGAACTGTATCCACAGATCGAGAAGATCGTGGCCAGGTTCATCGAGGGCATCCCGGTGGTGAAGAAGTTCGAGGCGGAATACTCCACGTTCCACAAGATTGCGTTCGCGGCAGTCGTCTGATTGCGGAGTTTCCCTTGAGAGGAGGGGGCGAGGTCGGCCCCCTCTTTTTTGTTTGAGCTGAGGAAATCGGCGAGGCCGCACTTCGACCCGGTTCAGTGTAAAAGGTCGCAGAAGACTTGGGGCATTGGGCGGCAGAAGTCTAGAAGCAGGGAAGATTCCTCTTGTGAGGGCACTTCGAAGGCGTCACGAGCTGATCCATTAGCTACGATGAAGATCCCGAACACACGATGTCGGGATCACGTCTCTCTCCGAAGAGCTGGCACACATGGGGTAGGCGAATCTCACGATCGTTCGGACACAGTAAGGAGTATCCGCTCACACGGCGGCGATAAACAGCAGCGTGTCTAGACTATCTGATGTCTCGGGGCGACCCTTAATTAGAACGCCGCATTCATCTCGATACTCTAGCGTATGGGTGCCGCAACAGACACCGCAAAGCCAGAAATGTTGCACCGAATGAGTATTGGGAGGTTTCTCGCCGGCTGGATGATCCTTGTGGAAACGAAACGATCGGCCCTGCCGATAGCCAAAGGGCGCCTGACAAGCCGGGTTTGCGCAGACCGAAAACATGAAACCTTCAATGCCGCGCCGAAAAGAAGTCAGCGTCCAGTAACGAACCTCGCCCGCACGTGGACTTCAGAATGTTCAGATTCCCTCCGGCCTTCCGACCGCTCTCGCTCCATCCGAGCGATCGTGGTTCTCAGCCAATGCGCTACGGCGGTCTCCTGTTCCTCTTGCGTGCCCGTGCGGTCGAAGGAATCGATCGTTTCTCCACTCTCGTTCAGGGGAATGTGACGGCACGGAACCCTGTTGTCCCGGAGATCTTCGGGTATTAGCTGCATCAGGACGCAATCACAGCGTGGCTTTGCCAGCCGAGCGCGGTCGAAATTCAAACAGGTCGGGGAATCCTGAAACAGGAACTGCGGGCGCCAAGCGGCTCGCGCGGTGTGGTGATAACCGGCATTTTCAAGGAACTCCAATTCGGCCTTCAACACATCCAGGACGTTTCGCCTGTCTTTTGGCATATAGGGAACCCCCTTGCGCCGCTAGGATTGCGCACGGCGGGGAGGCTTGCGGTGATGAATGTCACTTGCTTTCGTGCCGACGGTCACCTTGGGACGCCCTGCAAGGCCAAGCCCTGCTGCTGTTGACCCGACCGGCGCGTCAGTGCCGGGTAAGTCGCGTTACCGGTAACTTTGGTACCGGGACCCACTTTTGCGGTAACCGCGTTTACCAGGACTTGGTGGTGGAAACTTGCCCGTCAGCGCAAACTCTGTCGTGCCAGTCCAATGTCTCCTGGTTCGTCTTCACGATCTTCGCTGGGGCACCCGAAATTCAACCGCAAAGCCTGGGCCACCCGGATCTTTGGCGCGGAAGGTTCGAACCGATCAGGCTCATTCACGTGGGCTGGGAAGCAAGAAAAGCTCCGGTCGATGCAGTTGTTCTTTCTCTGGACTTCCCCTTTTATAGAACTTATCAGGAACTAGCCTTTCGGGTGTGCGATCACCACGGATTTGCAGAATGAGTGCCTCAATGAAGTATTCGACCCAGCTACGCAGCGTACCCTTGCCAATTTCCAACCCGTGCCAGAACTGCGGCATCGGGGTGGGGAATTTAAACGCAACATAACTGCCCGCAGGCTGCGCCACAACGGATGCGACGATGCACTCTTGCGTCTGATCGTTTGCTTGGTTCGTTACCATGATTCGCTGGCCGCGTTGGACATTACTCGCCATGAAGATCAATGCGCCAGTTCCATCGATGGAGAATGTAAAGGTCTCCTCGTGAAACGGATCGCCACCTGGCAGAGAGCCGTAGATGAACAAAGGGAGATGGGCATCAATCCGGCGCGTCGCGCGGCAATCGGTGTGCTCGGCAGTGGATATTTCAGTCATTTTGGTGTCCTTGCGCTGGAGCGCAATAACTCGACTCAATTTACGCCGGCGTCCAAAGCAGGTCTACTGGTCGAGGGAACAGGTCGGAAAAATTGGACGGCATGCCGTGAGCCGCGAGGACTTCGGCCAAAGACAGCCGAAAATGACTGGTACTCCAGGGCGTGGGACACATGGGCAGGCGAAAATACAAGTCGTATCTGGCTCTTCGACCAGTTGAAGTTCCGCGGACGCTGAGAGACTATTCCAGCGGTTCTCCAGAAATTCGAGGGATGACTTGCAACGGCCTTTTATCCAATGTGGATGGTGGAATAGGAGGGTCTAGTGTCATCTAATCAGGTCGCAAACGCAGCACAACGGCGCAGCTCGCGCATTTCCAAAACCATAATGCTGGCAGTGCAGAGCGTAGATGCCTCCCGTGCACCCTATCGGGAGGAAGTTACGACAGGCTCGATTAGTTGTCACGGTTGCACCTACAAGATGAGACATGAGCCTCGTCCTGGTGACATCGTGGTCCTAGATACGGGACTGGGCTCGACAGGCCACTCTGGATTTCCCAGTCGGGCGCGGGTGAAATCGATACAGAGGCTAAACACCCCCAACGATCCAGCGTACAACGTCGGCGTGGAGCTCGAAGTCGCCGGCAATATCTGGGGGATTTCGACGCCGCCAGCAGATTGGTTTCCCCGGCAATCGGGCAATCTAGTAGAGTCCGCGAGTCATGGACGAGAATCGCGGCTCGTAGCGCGGACTGAACCGCAACGGGCTCTGGCCCGGACCGAAGCCGCTACAGCGGTTCCCGTCTTGAAGAAAAATGAGGCGGCCGCTGTACTGTCACCTTGGTTTGCCAACCTGATGAACGCCTTAAGCAATCAGGTTCAAATAGCGGTCTCTGAAATTGCAGCAGCGACGTTAGCCAATGAAAGGACGCGTCTGTTGGACGAATTTCGTTTCCAGATTCAGAACGAGGCGACCGGAACGATTGAGCATGTGATCGCGACCTCGAAAGATGAATTGGCCCGGCGCGGGCTGAAAGTACTGAACGAGGGGGCGCAGGCCATAGTCAAAAACAGCCAAGGGAGCTTAGTCGGGGCTATCGAGCGACACATGGAAACTGCCCAGCAGAACCTCGACACTATGGCGACTGGCACGGTCGAGCGGGTGCAGCGCAACCTGGAAACCTCACGCACCACAGCAACGGAGCGCTTCGTATTGCGGCTGCGAGAGCAGGTTGCTCCTGTGATGGAAGAAGCAAGAGCGGACTTTCAGAAACTGGTGGCATCTCAGACCGTTTTCAAGGACGAATCGCTGGCAATTTACAGGCGAGTCACGGACCAACTGGAAAGTGACGCGAACGCACGATTGCTTCAGACTCACGACCAGTTGGAGAAAAACTCGACTTCCGTTGTGAACGAGTGTAACGAAAAGATGCTTGAGCTTTCGCAAGCGTTCGAGAAGATTGCGCGAGATAGCGCACAGAACATGATCGCGTCGGCTACGGACGAAGGCAATAAGAACCTGGGAGAAAGAGCCGCCGAGATTTCCAGCCATTTCACGGATCAGCTGGAAGGCCATGTTCGCAGTTATCTCGAATTCATTGGGGAATCGATTAAAGAGTTTCCAAAGAAACCTCCGGCCGCTTAAGTCCGTTTATATTGCTGGGAGCCTCACCCTTGCGTCGTTGGCGGATGCAAGGGCGGGCGAATACTCGCGGAATTGAATTTTCCGGCGGCAGCAGGCTTCTCGGCTCTTCCCAGGTCACACTTTGACGGGCAGCCTTGCGCGGACTGTTGCCTAGCCGATCCTCAAAAAGCGGATCATGGACAAGATTGACGATCTTCGCATGGGCGACAGAGCTGAGGCTCTTCAGGTGCCGCAGTTCTCAAGCTGGGTAAGCTGCGGATTTGTCGAACTATTTCAGCAAGGCTTTCTCCCTTCACAACGAGCATCCCGGCGACGCTGTTCTGCAATTTGCCAATTTATGATGCCCGACTTAACGAAGCAAACTGCTTCGGATTGTCACGTTTCGAGAAGCCGGGCGGGATATGGCATTCGCGGGGTTTGCGTCGTGGCATGGCCATGCGATCAGGATTTTCAGGCCGGTGAGGAGAATTGTGCGAAGGGCCATAGTGCCTCTCGGACCGCGAGAGAAGCGGCACCTGCGTGGCTTAGGCGGTGCAGGAGGCCGCCGCGATTACCTTGACTCCGACGACCTCCTGCTCTTTGCCCGGGGTGTTGGGCATACCTTGCCAAAGCTGCTGAATAGTGGCGTTCATGCTGCCTGCCTCCAAGAAAACGGCAACTCCGGTGACCTTGCCATCGCTGGCTTGGTCCATTCAAGCTCCGACTATGTTTCTTCACATGGCGACGACTCGTTCAAAGTAAAACGTCAGCGCTCACCCTTGGTAGTCGCAGGCGTCCCGTCCGACCAATGGCCGACTGGAATCATGAACTCGGTTATTGGCTCCGGGGCGCCCTGAAATTGTGGATTCAGCATAACCGGGGAGCCAGGCAGATCCGCACCCCAAACCTTGGGATCTGTTAGGGGGATGTAAAACATCAAATGAGGAAGCCAATGCCCGGCGGAGTCGTTTAGGTACCCTTGGCTGGACATCATGTAGCACATTGCGCCCGGTTCCAGGGCTGGCAGTTCTCTCGTCTCGAATGCCTTGATACCATCGATAATCTGCGCTTTGGACAGTCCAGCCAATACCAACTCCGTCCTCTTGATAGTGAGTGGCAGGATGGATCGCACCGCCGGCGGATTGAAACAGATCGGACCTCGCATCTTGGGGTTCCAGAACCCCGGGAAGTCAAATGGAGACATCCAGGATCGCTCTACGACGCACACGAAACCATTCTTGCCTTTGATCGCCGTTTCGTAGCCATGTCGTCCGAGGACCAAGACTTCGGCCTCGCCGGAGATAGAGTCCGGCGCAGCGCTGCGCGCCAGTTTGATCTCTTCGTTGCGATCCGGCATCAGGTATTGTTCGAGCGGAGCCATGGCCGGATAGGCTGTCTTGGCGTTTTGAGCTTGCGCGGGCCACGCCGCGGCGAACATGACCACCAGAGCGATGCTCCTGAATGCGCTCGTCCTCACTGTTTTTCGTTCCATGACTTCTCCTGATTCTGAAGACCACGGCATCGATGCGGGATGACCCTACGTTTCTGCCAACAACACTACTTCGTGTGCCGCCGCCGCGCTGGCCATACAAAATGAATCGTCCCGCTTAGGAATATATATTGATATCAACGTACCATGCATTCAGAACTCTTGGCAAGATACGTTGATATCCATATTATTTGTCTATGGTCACCGTTGCGAACCCTAGCTTTGAGACCACGCTGCAAGTGCGCGACTCTTGCCTCTGTCTTCATGTGCAGCGAGCTGCCAGGGCGCTGGCACGGCGCTTCGACGATGCGATGCGCCCACTCGGCCTGACCAACGGGCAATTCTCGCTAATGATGTCCCTGAACCGCCCGGAACCAGCAGGTATGGCGGCAGTTGCGTCCCTACTCGGAATGGACCGGACCACCCTGACGGCGGTTCTCAAGGCGTTGCGGCGCCGAGGTCTGGTCAAGGTCACAGCAGACCCTGCGGACGGTCGTGCCCGTCTGATGGCCCTGACGGTAAAGGGGCGAAGGTTGCTCGTGCGCGCCGTTCCAGTCTGGAGGAATACCCACACCGCAGTCGAGGCACTTCTGCGCGATGGCGATTCAGACCGCCTCCGGATCAATTTACGTGCACTCTCCTGATCATCCCAAGAGGTCGCGAATCATCTCGCGCGTTGCGGTGTGCAGCGTCGCCAACGTCTGCTGGCGAGTTCTTGAAAACCACTTCACTGAACCGCGTATTCACTCTTACGCGGGAAGTTCGTCAGGCTATTTCCCTGGCCTCCAGCAGTTCCGGCGCCACCAGGACGAGATTACCAACAACCTGACCGCTTTCGAGGAGCGCATTTGCCCGCGCCGCTTCGAGTAGTGGGAACTCGCCGCTGATGACCGGCCGAATCTTGCCCTCCTGGAGCAGCCGGAACAGGACAGCCCAATCCTCCAGAAACGGCTTTCGGTTGAAGAGCAACGGCCCTGATGCCCCGTAGAGCTTGACCCTCCTGCCGTTCGGTAGCAGGTTGAGCATGAGCATCTTGGCAAGAACACGCAGCAGGCCGCGCATGCTCAGGGGATTGCCGTACGCCACGAGCACGCCGCCCCGGCGCAGCAGTGGGAAGGCCCGTTCGACGTAATCGCCGCCCATGCCGTCGAAGACCGCGTCGAGTCCACCGGGCTCGGCCCGACGAATCACCTCCACGAAATCCTCAGTGCGATAGTCGATCGGCGTTGCCCCGTATTCGGTCAGGATCGGGTGTTTGCTCTTGGAAGCGATCCCATACATCGTGAGGCCGGCGAGCCTGCCGAGCTGCAAGAACGCCGTGCCGCACCCGCCGCTCGCGCCGATGATGAGCACCTTGTCACCCGCTTTGACTTTCGCGGATCGGTGCAATGCCTGGTACGCTATGACGTAGTTCAGCACCAACGTGACGGCTTCGGCTGGATTGAGGGACGGAGGAACCGGAATGATCTGCTTTTCACGAACGTAGACATACTCGGCATAGCCTCCGACTATCAGATACGCTGCCACTTTAGCACCCGGAGCGGCCTGCGTAACGCCAGGACCGACCGCATCGACGACGCCGACGATGGCGTAGCCCGGCACGAAGGGCACCTTGGGTGCGAACGGGCTGAGGCCGTAGCGCGCCTGCACGTCGGGCAGGCAGACGCACGTAGCGAGAACCTTGACGCGGACTTCCCTGGCGGACGGGTCCCGCAGGTCGCACTCGGTGATCTGGAGATTCTCGGGTGGGCCTCGTTTGGTGACGACGATGCGCTTGTACTTCATCGGCTTCATGACGAATCTTTTTTGAGCAGCAATTCGGTCGAATTGTACCGCTCTCCAGCGGCACTGCAGGGCTGTCGATCCAGTCGCCCGGTGCGGATTGCCCCCGGATAACGGGCAACTCTGACGTAACGCGATTAGGTAAGGGTTGCCGACCAATCGGCAATGATCCTGTTCATTTGAACATTTTGGGCGCTTCCCGGGACCTACGCTGACCCAAGTTCAAGCCACTTGCAGGCAGCAGTAAGCGCAGATTCAGCTTTTCTTCGAAGCTATCGCTGACCTCATCGCTGGTTCGCCGAAGGCAACAAGTTGCGCGACCAATGCAAGCACCCAGATGTACCATGGAATCGGGTCGTGATAGTGAAACTGCAGAATGACACACACTACGAACAGCAAACCTCCCAACATGATCCCCTCCTGACGAGGTTGTTTAGCGAGAAACTGGTCCGACTGTCAAAAGAATAACGCTTTTCGAACTGCACGCCACGAGAAAGCTGGATTCGATGCACGATGTGGTGACCGAATCGGTGTCCACGCGAAGAAGTGTGAGGAAATCTTCGGTGGCGTATTCTCCGACGTTCGACCTTCAGGGATATATCCTACTCTGGTCGAGTGACGGGCAAACCGGAACTAATCCAACTTGCCTGGTTAGTCGGGTTACCGGAAACTTGCCGTACCAGGACTTGAGGATTAGTTCCGGTTTAATCGGCGGCTACTTTACTGCCAGCACGAGCAGGGTAGCGTCATCCTGAAATCGCGCGCCGCAGAACTCCGTCACCTGCGCCAGCAGTTGCTGATTCATCCTAGCGGCGGAATTCCCCGCATATGCTTTGGCGAATGCGGCCACTTTTTCCATGCCGAACTCCTCCCCATCCGGCCCCTCGGCCTCGGTAATGCCATCGGTAAACAAAACCAGCCTGTCGCCGGAGCTCAGCTCCACGCTCGTGTCCTGATACGTCCACTTGGGAAAAACGCCCAGCACCCCGCCACCCTGGTCCAGCATGCGCACGGAACCGGCGGAAACCAGAATGGGGTACGGATGGCCGGCATTGCAGTAGCGAAAGGTCCGCGTGCCGCCGTCCAAGACGCCGCAGAAGAACGTCACGAATCGATCGGCCGCGATGCTTTCGCACAGCATCCCGTTGACGATGCTGCACACTCGCGCCGGGCTATCCAGATCGCGAACCGATGCGCGCAGGCTCGCCTGCACGTTGGCCATGAGCAGAGCGGCGGGAACGCCTTTGCCGGACACGTCGGCGATGCACAGAGCCAGCCGGTTTTCGCCGAGCTTCAGCACGTCAAAGTAATCTCCGCCCACCGCGCGCGCGGGCTGCCAGGAGCTGGCCACCTCGAATCCCGGCAGCTGGGGAATCACCTTGGGCAGCAGCGACTCCTGGATTTCACGCGCGCGCTGCAATTCCTCGTCCTGGACTTCGAGCCGCGCGGTGCCGACCTGGACCATGCGCTGCAGTTCGACGTTGCGGCGCTCGAGGCGCGCCTTAGTCCTCTCGTAGAGAAAATTCATTACGCCGTAGACGATGGTGATCAGGAAGGGCATCTTCCAGCCAGTGGTGATCAGGTGCCTAAGCGATTGCGGAGTAGGCGGGGCAATCAGCCAGACAATCACGCTGGAGAGCAAATAAACAGGCACAGTCACGATGCATAGCACGACCAGGAAGATTATCCAGTCATAAGGAGCCGGCTTTTCGTAAAGAGCATGCAGCCATTGCATGGGGGGCGAAAGGAAATTGCCGATGCATAGCGAGTACAAGAGGACAGTGAAAGGATTTATGGGCTGGCCGATGGACCAGAAAATGGCGCCGACCACCAGAGCAAGGCACAGATAGATGCCCTGGTCACGGAAGAAGGTCGTCAGGGATTGGGAATCGACCCTCATGGTTAGCGTGATTGCCAGGGGAGCGCCACTATTTTGTATCTCGCGTTCGGGTGTGAATTCTCAGCCCACGTCACATCCTATTGTGACGATTCCCAATAGGCAACTCGCATCATGCGGGGCCGATCCGGCGATTCTGGGCGGTTGGTCGGCAACACGGAAGTTATCCTAAGTCCCGATAAGTCGGATTACCGGTAAAGTTCGTACCAGGACCCACTTGTACGATTACCGCGTTTACCAGGACTTGGCCTATTAGTTCCGAGTAGCCGACCACTCGTCCAGAATCGGCGGACGAACTGCGCCGATTAAACTGCTAGATCTAGATTGCAACTCTGGCGTTACCGTCGATTGCGATCCCATTAGGAGCTCTTAGGCTCTCTTGAGGTGCGTTGTTTTCGTCCCTCATGGCCTTTGGTGCCGAGCAGGTAGCACACCGATTGCGTTACAAGATCTGGGGCCGAGGGAGGAGGGTCGGAGCAGTGTCTGAGAAATCGATTACGCGGCAGCAATTGGGGCGCGTCCGACGGCAAAAACGAGCCGTCGGAACCCCGCTGATCTCGCTGGGCCCAGCTCTGGTTGCAAATTCGTTGTGTCCAGGGCAGGAGAAGCATACGATGTGCGAGCTAAAGGTCCCAATCGTGAATCCCGGGTAAACTGTTCGGCGTGAAAGGCTGAGCGACCCGCCCTTCTTTCTTCCGGAGGACAACCATGTCTCATAATTCGCCCGCGCACGATCGGCTGAATGCGGAGCTCGTGTCGCTTATGCGAGAACAGACCGGTCCTACCGAAAAGGAAGTTGAAGTGATGGGCAAAAGGCTCGTCGTGTTTCCCGAGGTATTCAACGTTTCTACTCTGCAGCCTATCCTGGAATACATCGCAAATAGTCCGCTGAAAATCGTCGCAGACGAACTCAAAAAGCGAGGACCAGCGGCCCGCCTGGATGTCTTAGAGATTGGCCCGGGGATGGGCCATTTCGTGGTCTGCGCGGCTAGTTTAGGACCAAACGTGCAAGTCACCGCTGTTGAGATCAATCCCGCCGCCGTCGCAAATGTCCAGCGGAACGCTGTTCTGCACGGCGTGGCGGACCGCGTCCAGTGCGCAGTGGGCGATGTCTATGTGGCTCCCGTGACCGACGGCAAGCAATTTGATGTGATTTTCTGGGATCCACCGTTTAGCAAGGGCGATCCATCGCTGACCACGCAAGCCAGCTTGGAACGTGCGGTCTGGGATCCCGGCTATGCCGGACTGACCCAATACATTGCCAGAGCACATGAGTTTCTGAAACCTGCCGGGCGGCTCCTGCTAGCCTGGAATAACTTCTTTGGAGATGGGCCCAGGCTAAAGGAGATCGCGACGAAACATGGGTGGTATCTGAAGATATATGGTATGGCGCACTTTTCTTTGGGCCCCGAATATCTGACGTTCTTGAGTTATGAGTTACTTTCTCACGGAAAAACCACAAAATGTCCTAGCTGCGGCGCGATCGCGGAGAGCGGTTTGTAACACAAGAGCGAACCGCATTTAACGTTTCCCATACGAAAATTATATCGTCCAACCTACGGATGCTCCGGTCCTGATTCATGCAAAAACCGCATGCCCGAAGCTGCGGCAGTTATTGGTCAAAAGCGTCGCACAAGGATTGTCAGTGCCCGGTTAGTCGGATTACCGGACAAGTGGATTTTGGTCGATTTTCACTTGTCCGGTTTGCGCGTTTATCAGGACCTATCCGGGTTCGGCACTGGATGCGGACTGCCATCCGCCAGGTACGTTGACTTACCTCGGGTCGAAAACTAACATGGCCGCAGTATGGCGGACTGCCAGTCACTGATCGGCCAGACCGTCTCCCACTACCGCATCGTGGAGAAGATCGGTGGCGGGGGTATGGGCGTTGTTTACAAGGCCGAGGATATTAAGCTGGGGCGCAATGTGGCCTTGAAGTTTTTGCCCAACGAATCTTCCGGAAACCAGCAAGTACTCGAACGATTCCAACGCGAGGCCAGAACAACGTCGGCGCTTAACCACCCTCACATTCTTACCGTGTACGAGGTCGGGGAAGACAAAGGAATACTGTTCATTGCCACGGAACTGGTGGAGGGCCACACTCTTCGAGATTTGCTTCACGGCGCGCTATCCTGCGACCAGGCGTTGGCCTTCGCCAAACAGATTTTGGAAGCGCTGAGCAACGCACATCGTGCCGGCGTCGTACATCGCGACTTGAAACCCGAAAACATCATGGTGCGGCCAGACGGTTACGTGAAGCTGCTCGACTTTGGCCTGGCGAAACTGCTTCCTTCTCCTGTTGCTAGTCTCAGCGAAACTGCCGATGTGGATTTGACCGCGCCCGGTCAAATGTTGGGTACGGTTCGGTATATGTCGCCGGAACAAATCCTTGGCGAGTCGATTGATCACCGAAGTGACTTGTTTTCCTTCGCGATCATTCTTTACGAGATGGTTTGTGGCCGACATCCCTGGCAAAGAACTTCTGGCGTGGACATTCTCCATGCCATTCTGCATGACGAGCCGCAATCCATTTCGCAAAGCACGGTAAAGGCTTGTAAGAATCTTCCCCAGATCCTGGAGAAGGCGCTGCAGAAGAACCCTTCGAACCGCTATCAAGTGGCAGACGAATTCCTGGCGGCCGTTTCCGGCATCGCGACCGCTAGCTTGGCAATGCCTGCGGCAAGTGAGGAAGATTCCAGCTCTTCGCTTGCGGTCCTGCCATTCATGTTCCTTAGTGATGTGGAGGAAAAAGAATCGCTTTCTTTGGGATTTGCCGATGCTTTGATCACCACGCTCGGAAATCTGGAGGATCTAGTAGTTCCGCCGACAGCGGCGATCCTGAAGTATCCCGGTGGCAGCGACCCGGTCGCGGTCAGCCGGGCGATGCGAGTCCGCCACGTATTGCAGGGAAGTATTCAGCGGATGGGATCGCATTGGCGGGTTTCCGTTCAACTATTTGACTCGCACGTGAGGAAAATTGTTTTCGCTGAAAAATACGATTTCACGCTCCAAGGTATTTTCGAAATCCAGGATGAAATCAGCAAACGCGTAGCCGAGGCCTTGGCGAGAAAATTTCGACGTAGTGCGGTAAAGACGCGGGACCGCTACACCACCGATCCCGGGGCTTACGGCGAATTTCTCGAAGGGCTTCGCGAAAGCTATTCCGAAGACTTTGAATCTCTGAACAGAGCCATTGCCGCGCTAGACCGAGCCATAGTCGCGGATCCCAAATTCGCCCTCGCACACGCGACACTCTCCTATGTTTGTACAGGTAAGTATTTCGGCTTCGACCCGCGCCGCACGTGGATCGATAGAGCGGAATTCCATTGCCAGCAAGCGCTTGAGCTGGATCCAGATCTGCCTGAGGCCCATTTGGCGAAAGCTTATATTTTGTGGAGTCAGGCCACCAATTTCCGGCATGTCGAAGCGATCGCGGAAATACAGAGGGGATTGGCGCTCCAGCCCAATTTGGATCACGCGCACAACCGGCTGGGCTCGATCTGCGCGCACATCGGGCGGCTCAAAGAAGCACAGCGCGCTTATGAAAAGGGGCGATTGCTGAACCCGCGGAACCTCGCGAATCACAACATCGCACAGTCTTACCTTTGGGACGGTGACCTGGATCGTGCCGAACGGGAACTTGATGCTTGGGCGCGTGAAAGCCCCCAGAACAAGTATCTCCTGTGCTTGCGGCCCCAGCCAGCATTGCTTCGAGGTGACTTGGAGTCTGCGAAAAACTATGTTGCTGCAGCGCTCCAGATTCTTCCTGATGAGCCGATGATGATTAGCCTGAATGGTGTGCTACTCGCCCTTCACCAGGATTCCGGAGCGGCTCTGGACTGTGTTCACCGGGCGTGCGAGTCTCCTCGTTCGTTCGGGCATACGCACCACACGCACTATCAAATCGCATGTACTTACGCCGTTCTGGGGCAGCCCGGCAAAGCCTTCGAATGGCTGGAACGAACGATTGAAGGAGGACTTGCGTGTTGGCCGCTGTTTCAGCGCGATCCCTGCCTAAAGACTCTGCACGATTTATCAGAGTTTCGCGGAACCATCACCCGCCTCGAACACGAATTCGGACAAGTCAAGATCGAAGACATCTGAATGATGGCTGGAAGTCGAAGGAGGGAGCCAACTTCCTGGTAGGTCGCGCACAATCGCTCTTCATTGCACGGATCGGTCGGTTCGATTTCACTCTTGGCGTCTCGCCCGACGGAGCGCTTCGGCCAGTCCAGTGGCTAACTCCTGGTTAGTTTGAATGTATGGGTCGAAGGAGGAGCGCTTGGTGTACAAAAGCTGAACTCAGCTGCACGCTGATTCAGAACACCAAGGAGGCTCCCCCATGGAACCTATGTATTACATCGGACTGGATGTTCACAAGCGGAAGATCAGCTACTGCGTGAAGGACAGCGGTGGCAAGGTCTACGCCGAAGGATCGCTTCCCGCCACACGCATGGACCTGGACCACTGGATGAAAACGCTGCCACAGCCGTGGAGCGCGGCGATGGAAGCGACCATGTTCACCGGCTGGATCTACGATCATCTCCAACCACATGCTGGCGTGTTGAAGGTGGCGCATCCGCTGATGCTGCGCGCCATCGCGGCCGCGAAAAAGAAGAACGATCGCATCGATGCGAGCAAGATTTGCGACTGCTTGCGATGTGATTTTCTGCCGGAGTGCTACATGGCCTCGACCGCGATTCGCGAGCGGCGACGAACGCTGCGGTACCGCAACCTGCTGGTACGGCAGATGGTGCAGATGAAAATCAAGATCAGCATGCTGCTGATGGAGGCGGGGGTGAGCTACAACAAGCAGCGGTTGCACAAAGCCGGCTACTTCCGCGAACTGCTGGCGACGAATCCCAATATCGATGAAGGGCTGCGTTCGCTGCTGCGACTGTGCCGCGAGACGGTGGTGCGTCTGCAGAAAACCGAGAGTGCCTTGGTGCGCTCGCTCCAAAGTGATTCGTTGCTGATCGATCGTGTGGAACGATTGATGACCATTCCCGCCGTGGGCCCGATCACCGCGTTGACCTGGGCGCTCGAAGTGGGAGACCCGCAGCGTTTTTCCTCGATCAAGAAAGCCATCAGCTACTGTGGGCTGTGTGGGGCCGAGAAGAGTTCCGGCAACACGGTGCAGCGCACGCCGCTGTCCAAACAACGCAACAAGCATTTACAGACGACCTTGATCGAGGCGGCGAAGATGGCGCCGCGAAACAGCCCGGAGCTGGCCATGCTCTACGACCAGGAAAAGCAGAAGGGCAATGCCAATCGCGCCACACTAGCGGTGGCGCGAAAGTTGGTTGCCTATCTCATGGCCGTCGACCGCGGGCAGCGGAATTTTCAGGTAGTGGAGACGAGTAGTGGCATGGCTGCGTAGAACGTGGCGGTGAACAAGGAGGATTTCTTCGACGCGTGGCCTGCCAGGTCTCGCCGTTAAACCGACTGGGCCAAGGAGCGCAAACTCCCGATGCCCCCGTTGATTAGTTTCGAGACTGGCAGGAGAACACAAACTCAATCTTCTGAGCAGCCTTACAAGGCTGAGACAGCAAATGGAAGTCTGGTTCTATCTGAACTAGGAACCGCGGCCGAGAGGCCAACACACGCGGCGAAGAATCAGAAAGGATTTACACCCGCGCTCCTCCGCAGCGCGTCGGGAGAGCTTTTGCCCTCTTGACAAATACCTATCATGGAAGTCGGGTAACCGGACATGTTCGTTCCAGTACCCACATGGGCGGCAACCGCGTTAATCAGGAGTTGCCGTGATATTCTCAGTCTTAGAGTGACGCTTCGGCATCAAAGACCGCAATATATTGAGGGACTCAATGCTGCTGCCGCCAGAAATCGACGCGATAAAGGCGCAAATGACAGCCATTATTGTGCGGGATTCGGAGGGCTTCTTTGATGACCCCAAGTGGAGCGAGGACCTTCAAATTACAGTGAGGGTCGCCTGCGAGTTCTTTGTATTCTTGCAGCAGTCAAACGACGCTCCAGAATTGGGCGAGGCCAAGTACATGGCTGGAACAATCCGTTCAGGAATGGATTGGTTTTTCTCAATGGCTCAGACGGGCGACGTGCTCACCGGATTGAAGTTGCAGCGTGGCTTCGGTCCGAAGTTGCCCGGCACTTTTTCTGAACTGAAAGCGTCCTATGAATCTGTATTCCATCATGTGCCTGAATCTACTCACAGCATCAAAGCGTTTGGATTGTTGTTGTCTCTCATACAGATGATGTTCCTATTCATGACAGTTTATTTCCCATCGTTCCTGTCATTTTCGAGCGAAACTGGCTCCGATTAGTCGCTAGTCCTTCTGTAGTGCCCAATCAGTCGCGAAACCGGACAAGTCAAGTTCTAGGACTCCACTTTTCCGGTTACCGCGTTAACCGGGACCTAAGCGAACACCTTCCGGTTAAGCCGACAATGCAGAAGTAACGCAGCGGCAAGGTCAGGTATATTCAACGAAGCAAATCGCCGCTTTCCGCCGAGGCGTTCTTGCATCTCGGTACAGCGGGGCGGTGGACCAGGTCCTTTAGCGTTCCGCAAAGCGCGGCTCACTGATAGGCGCCGGTGATGGTTGTTTTGGCGGAAGGAGTGCTAGCAGCGCGACTCCAATCGCGACAAAGATCACAATGTCCTGGGGACTATCCTGCCTGTGCATCCCGTGCGCCGCGGCCTCCGCCGATTGGATTGTCATCGTGAACCCATGGGCAAGGCTTGACCACGCCCCATAGGCGATCATCAAGCGATGCTTGGCCGGCTGCTTAACGGCCAGCAACAGACAGGGCCCGAGCGCCGTGTTAAGGCTCAGGAACATCGGCATGACATCGTTATGCCCGTTAAGCCATCTGGAGTGCCACAGAGCGTCGAACAGCAAGTAGCCCCAAAAGGAATAAAACAGGCCCACCAGCACCAAAACGACCTGCAATGTGCGCTCACGTTTCATAGCGTCCTCCATTTTGGGCAGGTTCTGAGTTGCCCTCCCGCGCAGGTACCGTGATTCCTTTTCCCATTATGAAGGGGGAATCTCCCCGACGCTTGGATACTGAGCTATACGAGGAGACCAACGAAAAAGACTCATGGGGACCGCGTTTCCTCTGGCCGACCCGTCGATTTCGGGTCAACTCCTGGTTAGTCGCGTAACCGGACATTGAGGCACTTGCCTGGTTTCCGATAAGCGCAGCGTTTGCTGGGACTTATCCGTGCCGGGCCTTAATTTCGGCTCGTCAGGGCCTCGTCTACCGCTGCCGCGTTCACGCAATGGGGGTTCTTGATTGCGCTATACGTCAATTTTGTCTAAACGGCCTTTCCCCATCTCGGCCCTTGGAATAAGGTGGTTGTAGGAGCCATCAGTGACCAGGGAACAAAATGCGCGCCGCCATCCGAGGTCCAAGGTTCAAAAACAAGTGCTTGTGGCCTGGATGAAAGGGACCGAAAAGCATGTTTCTCGCGTGGAAAACTTAGCGCTAGGCGGTTTGTTCGTGGTCACGCAGGATTCTCCTGTTGTGGGAACCAGTCTGCAGTTGCTCTTCAATGCACCAGAAGGCGAGGTGCGAGTACGAGCCATCGTGCGAAATCTGGTCCCAGGACGAGGCATGGGCTTGGCCATCGTTTCTATGGAGCAGGAACATCGGGCTCGTCTGGACCGATGGTTGAAGCGGTTAGCCGTGGAACCGGCACCCGCAACCCCGCGCGCATAGTTCGTGCTAAGTCCCCATAAGTCGGGTTACCGGACATCTGCCAAGGGCGCGTCTCCACCACCACCCAGCTACTCAGACTTCGCCGTGCCGCCCGGCACCCACCCGTGGCATGCCGACTGCATGACCCTTGTGGCCTACTGTTGCTGTTCCTGCCTGTTGCTCAGGCCACCGCACGGCGTGTGTCAAATTGAACAGTTTCGGCAAAATATGTTTGGTATACCTGCGCCGTGATCGGGCACTTCCACCGTGGCGTGGTCCCCTCAGGGTTGCGCTGGGATTTGGAAATGAAAGCGGGTTGACCTCTACGGCCAGCCCGCTCCCCGGCTTACAACGATTTGGTGCTATTGGGCTGAAAAATGCTGAATTTGATAAATCAATCTGTGGAAACTAGGAGGCGCTCACATGCGCATCGACCGTTACACGAAGACGATCCTCACAATCATCGCTTTGCTTCTTGCGGTAATCGTACTGAAACCACTATTTCAACCTCAGCCCGCCATGGCGGAGGGAAAGTACGCCGGTGTCCAATTCTCGTATAGCGGAGGTAACCACGCGTTCTTCGATGCCCGCACTGGCGACGTTTGGGAATATGGCGAAGATGGCCACTTTCGCCAGCACCAGAAAGTCCACGAGTTTGGTAAGGATCACGATCACTAAAAGGAATGGGGCCGGGAACCTGGGGTTCGCGGCCCTTAGCTTTGGCAAAGGATTCTAAATCTCAGTGCCTGGTAAGTCGCGTTACCGGTAAAGTTCGTACCAGGACCCACTTGTACGATTACCGCGTTTACCAGGCACAACAGGCTATTGTGCCTTGGACGAACTTGAAACGACGCGAACGGTGTCCAGGGTGGCCCCACTCTCTACAGACTTGACCACCAGTTCCGCGTCAAAAAGACCCATCTGACCGAAGCCCAAATAATCCGCCTTGTCCATAGGGGACCTCTTACGGTGGAAAGCATGAATCTGAGGTGACACTCCGTCAATTCTTCCGACGAACGTTGCAGTGACTCGATGGAAGACATTGTTTTTGGAACCAGACTTTTCGGCGAGCGAGTCGGCTCTGACCGCAGTAGCAATCATTCTCTGGAACTCACTGAAATTAGAATTACGATCCAATTTGACTCTAATAGGCGGCACATATTCGCCATTTGTATCTTCTGCACCCGGCTGCGCTCCTCCCGCGACATAAACAGCCAATCCCGGCGGTCCTGAGCTATCACCATAAGCGAACCACAATCCGTCTGAGCACCCGTCCCCTTCAATTGTCGAGTATTCAAAATTTACGGACACATGACCTCGAAGGCGAACTAGTCTGTTATTAAATGCTGAAGGATTCTCCGTAATCTCACACACCGTAGTTTCTACTGGCTTCTGTACCAACGATGGAGATGAATCCTGCTTGACTGGCGGCAATGCGCAGGCCAACTCTCCTGTTTGACTCTTAGCAAGGGCGACTGGCTTTGGGCAGGGCGTCACTGCCACGTGACCGTCGCCGATAAACTGTGACCTCTTTGGGAAGGCAAGTTTCAACAGACCCTCACTGTTATAAATAACCTGAGCCACATGTCCCTTGCCGTCGCTCGCAAGGCCGTAGGACTGAGACCTGTCTGAAAGCGAGAAACCATAGCGAAGATAGAAAGCCTTGCCTTCGGCGAAGGCTTGGATGCCACACGCAGCAATCCCATCCGCGATGGGAGTTGTTGGTGATCTCCCGCAGTCGATTGCCCTTTCTGCGTTAGGCGCGGCAAATTTCACCAAAGTGTCGTGAATAAGGCGGTTTGTCGGGTCGCGTTCAGACGCGATGAAGGGCACCAAAATTCCTGTGTTCGCAAGGTAGATTCTGCGCTGGCCGAAAGCAGCATAATCCAATGCCGCCGCCTCAGCTGCCCTCCCAGTTGAACTCAAGACGAAGAGTCCATCTGCAAGAATCTCTCCCGAATCGTCTTTATACACGGTGCAACGATTCGCCTTGTTCTCCTTCTCAACCGAGCAAACTACGAATGTTCCATCGACCCAAGCGGCCGAGGAAGGAACACCTGTCGGTCGACTGTGGTATTTTCCACAACCGTACAGGCAGGCCAAACAGCAAAGAATCAGGACAGCTAGCCGCATCTTCAAGCCTGGCATGTATGAGATTTGACCACTGGATGCTTAGATCGTTGAAATACCGCAAACGTCGCCTGACTGCCTGCCCACTGGAAGCATAACTCCTGGTTAGTCGCGTTACCGGAAACTTGCGGTACCAGGACTTCACTTCTCTGGTCACCGCGTTAATCGGGACCTGAGGGGGACCCGCCTCTGATCCCGCATTTCCATTTCGAATTCGACCTACGAACCTTTGGACGCTCATCTTCATCTATGTTTGTGCAGGTTTGAACGCGATGACGCCGCTCTGGAGGTGTACACCCTGTGGGTGAGCAGCCAAACCAACCATTTCAGTTCCTTTTCAATGCTTCTTTGAAGGTCGATTTCCAAGGGTCGCGTGTCACTTCGAACGGTGGCCTGATTCTCGTGCGGGAATTGGATGAGCGGTTAGGACTCAGTGAACTTATAGACCAACACTTGACCGACTCTCGGGGGAAGAACACGCAGTTGCCGCTCGCGGACCTGTTGCGCCAGTCGGTGTACAGTCGCCTGGCGGGATACGAAGACGTGAACGACGCGGAGTGCCTCTCGCAAGACCCCACCCTGCGGCTGATCGGTTCAGAAAAGATCTGGGACCGTGGCGGGGCCCTGACGTCTCGGCTCCAGTCGTTCGAAACCGAAGTGTTGGCGCAAGACCAGAACCTGGCTGGCCTGGAAGTGATCAACCGGGATTTGATCGCCCGGACGGAATCGGTCGATTCGCGGGAGCGTGTAGTGCTGGACATGGACAGCACCGAGATCCCGGTCTACGGCCAGCAGGAGCACAGCGCTTACAACGGCCACTTTGAATCAACCTGCTTTCACCCGCTGTTGCTGTTCAATCGCGAGGGAGACTGTCTGGCCGCCAAGCTGCGTCGGGGCAACGTGCACAGCGCCGAGGGTTGGGAAGAACTCTTGCTGCCCGAGATCGAACGGCAGCAGAAGCTGGACCAGGAAGTCGTGTTTCGCGCTGACGCCGCCTTTGCCAAGCCGGAGATCTACGAGGCCCTGGAGGAGCGTGGCGTGAAGTACGCCATTCGGATTCCTGCCAACGACAGCCTGGAACGGGATATCTCGGAGCTGCTGACGCGCCCGGTGGGACGGCCGAGCCACAAGCCCATCGTGTGGTACAAGGGCTTTCTCTACCAAGCGGCGAGTTGGAAGAGGGCGCGACGGGTGGTGGCGAAGGTGGAGTTCCACTTCGGGGAGTTGTTCCCGCGAGTGGGGTTCATCGTGACCAACCTGGAGACACCGAGCCGGGCGATAGTGCGCTTCTACAACAAGCGAGGGACGGCGGAGCAGTGGATCAAGGAAGGCAAGCAGGCGGTGAAGATGACGCGGCTCTCTTGCCATCGGTTTCGCTCGAACCAAGTCCGGCTGGCATTGAGCCTGTTGGCTTACAACTTGGGGAATCTGTGGCGGCGGCTGGCACTGCCGCAGAGGATTGAGAATTGGTCGCTGACGAGCTTGCAACAACGACTGATGAAGACCGGGGGGCGGCTGGTGAAGCATGCCCGCTACTACTGGCTTCTGCTGGCGGAAGGACATCTGAATCGGCGGCGGTTCGGAGCGATGCTGGGCCGGATCGCGGTGCTACCGCTACGGACGGGATAGAGAGCTGGTGGCCAAGGCAGCAGCGGAATCTGTCTACAGCGGGGTTGGGGTAAGGAGAGGTGTTGCAAAAGTAGGCCACAAATGGGGCAATTTTGTGCTGTGCTGGTGTGGATGGCAGACCGTCGGGAGTGCTTCCGATGAAAATCGCTTTACAGTCTGCGAACAAGCGAGAGAGTGTACTATGGCGCTGTTTTCAAAGCCAAAAAGGAAATTCCTTTTGACTGCAATCAAGGAGGAAAACTGATGCTGCGACGCTTCATTACTGTATTGGCGATACTGTGGGCCTGCGGAGGCGCGAGCTCCGCCCAAACCGCCGCCCCGACGCAGCCGCAGGAACCTGCCAAGCCCGCGCCCACTACAAAGAATGATTACGGCAACGGAGACAACTGGCTCTGCCGTCCGGGCCGACAAGACGCCTGCGCCGTTGATCTGTCCACGACGATTATCTCAGCCAGCGGCAAGCTGACGAGCGAAGCTTGGGCCGCCGATCCCAACGCGCCGATCGATTGTTTCTACGTCTATCCCACGGTATCGAACGAGCCCGGTGGCAACAGCGATATGAACGCCGGTCCGCAAGAAAAAGGCGCGGTGCGCACGCAGTTTGCCCGATTCGCTTCCAAGTGCCGTGTGTATGCTCCGATGTACCGCCAGATCACCCTCACCGCGATGTTTACCACCATTGGCGGCACGCCCATACCCACGGATCGCGCCCTGGCCTACAATGACGTGCTCGATGCATGGAACTACTACCTAGAACATGACAACAAAGGGCGCGGCGTAGTGCTGATCGGACACTCGCAAGGTTCCGGAATGCTCACGCAACTTATCAAGAGCGAGATTGATGGCAAGCCGGTGCAATCGCGCATCATTTCCGCGTTGCTGCTGGGAACCAACTTGCCTGTGCCTAAGGGCAAAGATGTGGGCGGCGCTTTCCAGCATATGCCGCTCTGCCACTCAGCCAATCAAACGGGATGTGTGATTACTTACGCGTCGTTTCGCGCGACTGCCCCGCCTCCAGCCGACACCCGCTACGGCAAAGTGGCGAGTGAGAACATGATTTCCGCGTGTACGAATCCGGCAGCGCTCGGAGGCGACAGCGGCGAGCTGCACGCCTATCTGAGAACGCACGGCAGCGACTTAGTTGCCGGCGCAGAAGCGGAGCCGGGACCCTGGGTCAAGTCTGCTCAGCTCATCACCACTCCATTTGTAAGCGTGCCCGGCTTGCTGACCGCCGAGTGCGTCTCCAACGAGAGCGGTTCCTATCTCGCCGTCAGCGTGCATGGCGATCCCGCGGGGCCTCGCGCCAGCGAGATCGTGGGCGACGTGGTGTTCAACGGACAGGTTCTGGCCGACTGGGGTCTGCACCTGATCGACGTGAACCTGGCAATGGGGAACCTGCTCGACATCGTAGGCCAGCAGACCAAGGCTTATCTATCAGCCGCGGCGAAGAAATAAACTTTTACTTATTAATATTCCTTTGGTGAAGTCTATCCCACTTGAATTTCCTTAGAAGGATAATTAAACTTCATATCACAGCCATCGGCTGTGAAGATGTATTTGCTCCCCAGGGGCTACAGGCCGCTTCGTGTTGTACTCCACACGCCGCTTCTCAATCGCCACCTGCGCCTCCTTCAGCGAATAAAATATTTCTCCACTGATAACATCCAGAATCGACGCATGGCCGACAAGTTGAAGGACACCCTCGCTTCGATTACTGCTGTTCAGAAAACGTTCTGCGAGCAGCACCTCGCAAGTTTCGTGGCTTCGCCGCCAGGCTCAAAATTAGGATTTGCTCTTACCACGAAGGGAAAGTTGCCGATTAACGGCTTGCGTCATCCTATCGCGGATGACACGAACGGTTGGTACATCTTTCCCCAGCGCGGAACCGCCGGCACTTTCCGTTCTCCCCGTCCGAACGTGGGAAACATCAGGGCATCCGGCGAGGAGTCCTTGGAGAGCTTCCGCCAGGCTTCGATGACCGGCCGCACCGAGTTCAATTAGTGCTTAGCGTGGACCACATGAACGCCAAGGTGTCCGGGCGCGAGTCCTTGAACGGCGCGGCCGAACCTGGACGCGATCTCCTGGAAATTGATGTCTTCGATGGCACAAAATCCGTGCGAGCGAAGAATCGCTGCAATGCCAGCCGGCTCGAAACGGCTGACCGAACGTTCATCAATTTTCTTAAGCTGTTCGGTCCGCTCCGTTTCTAATTGCCTTAGCTCTTCGGAGAATGCCTCGGGAGGTTCCATGTAGTCGAACACCACCTCCGAGTTCTGGATTGACGACATGTAGTCCAGAGTGCGGCCGATAGCGTGCGGTGTCAGATATGGCACAACCCCGAGCCAGGTGAAAAACGCGGGGGAGTTCTGCTGAAAGCCTGCGGCGACGAGCTTGTCTCCCACATCGTCCCGCTCGAAATCGACTGGCACGAGAATAAGCCATGGCGGAAGTGCGATTTGAGCTTCAGCCAAGCGCTGGCGTTTCCATGCCTGCGTCGCGGGGTGGTCCACCTCATAGATACGGATCTGTCGTGCGCCATGGGGATTCCGGAGGGCGAAAGTGTCGAGTCCGGCGCCAAGGATGACGATCTGCCGAATTCCTCTTTCGACAGCTCTTGACAAAGCATCTTCCGCAATCCGGCTTCGCGCGGTGGTGAGCAGACGTCCGATGCTGGCCAAGGGGTGTTGGTTCGCAAATTGAAGCACGTCCTTTTCGTCTTCACGCAGAATCTTCATGGCAAATGGGTCATAGAGGATTGAGCCATGATCGAGCACCTGATGAGCAGCTCGTTGTCGGGCGATCATCAGGGCTGTGCGGCTGGGTTCATAAGGCTTCATGTTCGAGGTCTCCGTTCTCATCACTAGCTGATCGCACGAGTTGTCGTGTGCGCGGCTGGCGCCGTGCACACCGAGTAGCCGTTTTTTCCTCCGCTTTTCTGGATCGGGCCCGTCCCAGCGCTGCGCGACACAGCTATGCGGGTTGTTCCGTAGGAGTCTTCGGGTCCGAAAGGAGTCCGACCCACGGAACTATCGCAGGTAACCCCAGTTGTGGAGTTTGTCGGAGTCTTCCGCCCAGCGGTCGCCGATGTCGGTGCGGTAGTACATGTTGGGGATGAGGATGTTTTTGATGCGGGCGTAGACCTGGGCTTGGGCTTGCTTCATGGTTTGGCCGGTGCCGACGACGGCGAGAACGACGCCGGAGGTGCCTGCGATGAGCCACTGACCGTTGACCTGCTTCACGTCCTCGATGTGAACCTGCTCGGGGGTGCCGCGCTTAAAGACGATGGCGTTGTTTTTCGAGAAGGACTCGAAGGTGGCTTCGTCGTCGAACGGGAATGGCGGGACGACGATGCGGACGCCGATCTGGAAGCCGCTGCGGGTGCGCCACTTTGGATCGCAGCCACTGGCGAGTTCCCACAAGAATTCGCTGATGGGCGTGAGGATGCCTTCCTGCTGAATGAAGATACTCGGGTAGCCGAAGCGGGAGGTGAACTCAAGCGGGTAGATGCCGTTGTTGTTGACGATACAGTTGAGATCGATGTAGCCGACGTAGCCCTCGAGGGCAAGTTTTGGCTCCATTTTTAGCAGCGTGCGGTAGAAGAGCGCGTTTGGCTCGCTCCAAAACATGGCGGTGCCCATCTCGCCGGTGGGGGGACCAACCTCGCCTGGAAACAGCTTCTTGTGCTCGAAGTTGATGTTGATCGGCGTGATGAATCTCTTGCCGTTGAAGAACGCGCCGACGGCAACCTCGACGCCATTGATGCGGCGCTGGAGCTGGAAGACTTTGATCTCGTCGGCGAAGGCTTTTTTGTAGGCTTCGAGCATGCGGATGACGTCTTCGCCGTCTTCCTCCTCGCCCACGAAGAGGCGGCGCTTGACGTTCTGGGCTTCGCCGCTGGGTTTGATGACGTAGCGGTCAGGGTTCTTCTTGACGAACTCGATGGCGGGATCGAAGGAGTCGAAGTCTTCGTAAGGGATGATGTTGACGCCGGCCTTCTTCAGCTCCTCCTGGCCAAAGGAGCGATCATCTTCGAGGCGATCGGTGTACTCGGTACCGCCGATGACCGGCTTTCCCTGCGCGCGCAGCGCCTGAGCCTTGGCGCCCTGACCGAGAGTGTCGTCGAAAACGATGATATCGGCCCACTTGGCGTCCTTTTCCCAATCGGTTGACTTGGGAACGAAACCGTCGGCGATGTCGCGTTCCTTCTCGTTGTCGATGTAATAGCGGACTTCGTGGTCTTCCTTAGCGACCTGCCAGGCGATGTCGCCGATTAGACCCGAGAGTGAGACAAAAAGGAATTTTCGTTTATCCATTGTCGAATGGCGCCGGCCCCTGGCCAGCGCCAAGGCATTCTAGTCGCTGAGAGGCGGCGAATTGTAACAGTTTCTTAAAAATCTCCGGGACGCGCTCGCCAGCCAGGCAACCCGCCAGCGTGGCACCATTAGGCGGATTCGATGAAAACCCTTGAGGGCTATGGCTTTAAGCCGTAACTAGGGCGTGGTGCATATTCCGGCCTCTCTTATTTACTTGACAAATTGGTAGACTTTGGTATCCTAATTCCGGGTGAGAGTGCGTCCAGCGCTTCTCACCCTTTTTCTTTTTCGACCCGACGATGGCATCCTGAGGGACCTGCCGCCATTACGAGGGACGCGCTAAAGCTCGCCCCTACAAACAAGAGGGACGCGCCAAAGCGACGCCCCTACGAAACAAGAGGGACGCCCGCCACGGCGGGCGCCCCTACGAAACAAATCTACAAAGCAAATCTCCAGGCATGCCTTTGGGGCCGAACTCTCCATTCGGTCAGTATTGCGTCGCCTTCGGCGACCGTGGCCGGCGCCTCACGCCGGTATCCCTCCGGATTGGATCGCAGCCATGAAACTAAAAATTCCCAATGGCGCACGGGTGTGGAAACAGCTCGACGACTTCGTCGTCCCGAACCTGTCTCTCAACACCATCGATCGCGCTGTCTACTCCTATCTTCTTCGCCACAGCCGGCTCGAAGGCAAGTGCCGCCTCTGCTTCTCGGTGCTTTGGCTCGCTCGCGGTGTCCGCCTTTGCCATGACAGCGCGCGTAGGTCCATGCATCGCCTGTTCGCCCGCGGCGCGCTGCGCTTGATCGAGCGCAGCAAAGCGGGTCACGTTGTCGAAATATTGCTACCGGAAGAAATTCCTGTCAGCGGTCCCAATCCTTGCAAGGGCAGGGTGCGCTTGCGCTCCCAGAAAGTTCCGCGAACGATCGAGGAGCTGGATTTCTTCCGCA
The DNA here is from genome assembly GCA_963735525.1 of uncultured Acidobacteriota bacterium. GTDB lineage: Bacteria > Acidobacteriota > Terriglobia > Acidiferrales > UBA7541 > Acidiferrum. The sequence continues at coordinate 172,259 of CAVTLQ010000016.1, forward strand.
GCGTGGCGCTGCGGAAGGCCATCTACGCGCGCGAGCGCGGCTCTTGCTTCTACTGTTTACGGCGCCTCAGCCGAAGGCTGCAGTGCGTCGATCATGTCGTCGCGCAGATGCATTTCGGAGGCAATTCCTATCGCAACGTGGTCTCCTGCTGCCTGGAATGCAACTCCCGCAAATCGCACAGTTCGGCCGCCGACTTCCTGTGCCGGCTCTACGGCGAGGGCCGCCTGACCAGCCGTCAACTCACCGCTCGCCTCCACGCCCTCGAAGCCCTCGCCGCCGGCCGCCTCCGCCCGCAGCTCCATCGACAAGCTTAGGATGTCGGACCTTTAGCCCCGACATCCGTGCGGCGCCCCGCCACGCGTCCGTGTAGGGGCACGCTATATCGTGCCCCTGCCGCGCGCAGCTGCCCCCGCGCCAGCGTCACCAATCCCGCTAATCACGAATTGCCGTCAGAATTACCCTTGGTCCCGGAGAGGTCGGCAGGGTGCCCCAGGTTCGCCGTTTGAACCTGGGTCTTATCCTCACTTCTATATAGGTGGGTGCACAGATACACTATTAGCCGGGATCAATGTCCGCTTAGCGTCACGGCCTATAGCGGGGACCTGAGAAAGTCGTATTTCCCCACGCCCTGGACAATCAGAAATCGACAATCTCTTGTTCCGCGATTTGAAGTCTGGTGGGTGTGTCCTGCATTTATCTGGTAACGCTCGCCGATGGCAAGGGTACGATAATCATCAGGCGCGCGTGTTTCGACCGTCAGCTCGCCGTCCAATACAAAGAAGTGGTCCGCGATCTCGCTGTGGGAGTGCCAAGGAATGACCTCACCGGGCGCTAGCGTAAAGAGGCGCGCCTGAACGTCTTTCCCGGCCACAACGGTCTCGACATTTTTGACGGTGTAGTTGGTTCTTTTTTGCTGCTCTTTCGTGAACATGGTGGCCTCGTTTATATGGCAACCAGTACAGCCGAGAGTACCGCAATTCTCCGTTAGCCATTGTAGCCGCGCCTCAGCGCGGGCGCCAGGTCCGAGTTGGGTCATCTTCGACCTGACGGCCTGGGTGCCGCACCCTTGCCTGCCCTGAGAGCCTCGAAGGGCGGGTGGCGCACCCTCAGCGCCGTAGAGGCTCTTGGGTGGCCTACCCTTGCGGGGTTGGGTTTGGCAAGGGTGGGCTACTCTTCGCTTTCTTCGCTTCTTTCTCGATCAGTCCACCGTATCGATCTTCAGCAGTCCGGGCTCTCCGGTGGCGTAGAAGGAAAAACTGCTCCACGGCCAATCGCGTGGATGTTCCACCAACCGCTGCTTCACGGGATTCGCATGCATGTAGTGCAGCTTCTCTTTCTTTTTCGCGTGGCTCCAGACGTTGAAATCGTAAAATCTTCGCTGCCAGAAGCGTGGCGCTTCTAACGATCGCTCCGCAAAGTCCAGCCGCAATTGATTCTTGGATGTGCGCCTGCGGGGCTGCCGCATCTTGCGCGACACGCGTTGCTTCAGGACCTGCAGAACGGTCGAGACCGTTCCGTTGGGCGGTTCACTCAACAAGAGATGCACGTGATCGGGCATAACCACATAGCCCACCAGCAGAAAATGGTGCTTCTCGCGAACTTCCCCAAGCACCTGAACGAGGATATTCCTGGCCCGCACGGTTTCCAGGTAGGGTCGCCGGTGGTAACAACAAAAGGTGACAAAATGAAGATGCTTCTGCCCGTACTGGCGCTGCAAGCGCTTCGGCATGGGAGCAGAGCGGACCCACCCTTGTACACCCCACAAGGGTAGGCCACCCTCGCCTTTCTACTCCACGGTGAACTATCCGGATGGTATCCTCTGCTCGTGATTCTCGGTCAAGAAAAAATCTGCAACAGGAAGGAGCTGCAAGCGCTTCGGCATGGGAGCAGAGCGGACCCACCCTTGTACACCCCACAAGGGTAGGCCACCCTCGCCTTTCTACTCCACGGTGAACTATCCGGATGGTATCCTCTGCTCGTGATTCTCGGTCAAGAAAAAATCTGCAACAGAAAGCGTGCGCCACCCGCCAAGAAATGGAAACGTCCCGTCTGTCCCCGATTTCCGATGGAAAAACACGCGATTCGAAGGTTATACTCGCGCCAGCTTGGGCGGCCAAACCGGAAATGTCCGCGAAGGCGTGCGTCACGCCGCCGGGGGAGGCTTATGAAGCGCTCCACTTTGTTCCATGTACTCGTTGCCACGGCTTTTTCTGTGCTGCTCATCGGTGCGGCGCTCGCGCGTCAGGGTACTACGATGGCACCCGACGCGAAGACCATGACGATCGAGGGCGCCGTTCGGGACCTCGCTTGTCCCATCCAAAATCCGGTTGGGTCCGCCACCAGCTTCAGTTTGCAGTGCACCCTGGATTGCGTTAAGCACGGCTCACCCATCATCATCCTCACCAAGGCCGGGCTGATCTATTCCCCAATCTCAAAGGACATGCCCGATTCCGACCAGCGTGAACTGATGATGCCGTTTGTAGGAAAGTATGTGCAGGCAACCGGGCCGGTGTTCACGCGAAACGGAACTCACGCGATCGCCATCACACAAATCAAGGAACTGAAGAGCGTTCACATGGACACGGATGCCCGCGAGTAACCGCTGGATTGGTGGCTCAAGGGCAAAGCGGACGGAAGTCTCCGCAACCTTACTTTATCGGATCCTCTCCATATCGGCCGCGCGTAGCTTCGATTCGGACGGGGAACCTGGGGACAGACGGGACGTTTCCGATAAGGCTGCCAAAAAATGGAAAACGTTCCGTCTGTCCCCGTTCTCCAGGCGAGCAAATCCATCGAATCGCAGATCGCCGCCGTGTCGTCCGTGCGCTCACTCCTTCGCCCTCACTGCTTTGCGGAACTCGCCGCCGTAGGGTGCGGCTCGCCGAAATAGGGAAAATCCGGACGCATCAGCCGCATATCGGGCACCACCCCATCGCCGAGGGCCGTGTTCGTAACCAGCGTGAGAATCACGTCCATCACGTCGTCGCCGAGGCCGCGGCCGTTGAAGCCGGCAAAGCTGAATGAGGCGGGCGTGTCCAGTTCGTAGGGCAGGACCCCTGGGCAGAGGCGCGCGAGGAGTTGCGTAGCGTAGGCGGATGGGTCGGCCGCTGAGTGGGCGAGCGCGGTGACTTTTTCCACGAAGTCCCGGATCGGTTTGGAGAACAGCGCCACTTCGTCCGCCGGGACCGCGCGGTTGTAGTTTTCCGATGCGTCGTGCAGCGAAGGATCGGAGAGCAGGAAGTGCGTGATCATCGGCAGGCCCCACCGCGACACCTGCACCTCCGGCGCGTGGCCGTAGAGCGATGCGGTGGCCCAGGCGTGCACCACACCTTGGCCGATCAGGCTGCTGGGGAGCTCGAGGACGATGGCGCTGATATTGTTGCCGGCGAAGAAGCTCTGGCCATTCTGGAACGACTCCGGGGCAAACCTGTTTTCAGACCACAGAGCTTTTCTGAAGGCGCCGAAACCGACGCCATTGGTGGCGAACAGATCGGGCGCGAGGCCTGCGTACGCCAGGCAGCCCTGATCCGCTTTCACCACGCGTCCCGTATTCCCGGAAATGATGAGTTCGCCCGCGGCACCCTTCAGAGCGTCGGCTCCGGTGGCGCGCCGGACCGCGAAGGTCTGAACGTGCCGGTGCTCGCCGCCATCGGCGTGGCCGGGCGCGCCGAACTGGACCTTGAAGGCGACGTCTTCGCGAAGATCGCGATCCGTATCGAAGCGAAAGGCGTAGAGACCTTCGTCGCGGAAGGTGTCCGGCGCGCCGACGCCGGCGTTCGGATTCACGGTCAAAGCCATGACCGTTGTGCCCGGGCGGCCGCGAAACAAGTAGAAGTCGCAGACGTTGATGCGGGGGTCTTCTTTTGTAGTAGGCGTATCGAAATGATGCGACATGGCGAATCTTCTCCTAAAGGGTTAGATGCGAGGCCAAAATGTCGATCGCTCGAATGCGGGCCGATGGGGCAATCATCCCCGACATCCTCAACCTAATCGGAAGATTTTTCAAGTTTGGAATGGAAACGAAGCAATTCCCAAGTCCTGATAGAACCCCGGGGGCAGACGGGACGTTCCCAGGTGCGTCAGCCCGTCTCACTCCCTGCCCGTCTCACTCCTTGCCCCTCTCGCTGCCCGCCCGCCGTAGCCTCGTGCGCCTGCGTATCTTCGCCGCCTTGCTGACGAACCTTTTCCGCCGCCCCCGCCTTCAGGCAACCCATCCAGCCCACACCCGGCATCTCATTGAGCGGCCGGAGGCTTAGCTCGGCGTGTGCCGCAGGCCTTCCGGACTACCTGGCCTTACGGGCAAAGATTTCGGGGTAGCCTGTCCTTTGGTTCAGGGTATACTAAGTCGCTCCGAGCCTAGCCGAACCGAAATGGCCCAGACCTGGTGAGATTGCACCCGGGGGGCGGAAACTTACTAGGAGAGGTGAACGTTTGCGCCAAGCTTCATGGGGAATTGCGAAACGCCTGACAACTCTTTTGATGGCGGGCGGGCTGGTGTTGCTTGAGCGCCAGCCAGTGCGACGCCCAGATCCTGCACAAGAAAAAGAAGGTCAACAAGTCGACGGCCGCCGACAACACGGCCGAACCCGACAAGGTCCTGTACGACCGGGCGATCGAAGACATCAAGCACGGCCGCCAAGAGGTGGGCCGGCTGAGTCTGCAGACACTGATCAACACCTATCCGGACAGTGAATACCTCGCGAAGGCGAAACTGGCGATCGCCGATTCGTACTACAAAGAGGGCGGCACGGCGAACCTGGCGCAGGCCATTCAAAGCTATAAGGACTTTGGCATTTTCTTCCCCTTCCTGCCGGAAGCGTCGTACGCGCAGTTTCAGGTGGGAAACGCGCACTATCAGCAGTTGGCCAAACCAGACCGCGACCGCAGCGAGGCGAAGGCCGCCGAGGAAGAGTACCAGACGTTTCTGGAGAAGTACCCGAAGGACCCGCTGGCGGCGAAAGCGGAACAGCGGCTCCGCAACGTTCAGGAAATCATCGCCGAAGGCGATTACCGCATCGGCTACTACTACTACGTAAAGGGCGACAAGCGGGCCGCGGCGGCGCGGCTCATCGCGGTAACCAGGCGCTATCCGCTGTATAGCCGGACGGACCGGGCGCTTTGGATGCTGGCGGACATTTTCGAGAGGAGCGAGCACAAGGAAGTTGCCTCGCTCTACTACGCCAAAATCGTGCGGGATTATCCGCTGTCGCCGCTGGTGCCGGACGCGAAGAGCAAACTCAAGGCCTTCAAGGTGCCGGTGCCGCAGGCGGATCCAAAAGCGGTCGCGTGGATGACGGCGGAGCAAAACACGCCGCGGGAGCATGACAGCCTGATCAAGAGGCCCCTGGCGCTGGTACGCACGGGTCCACACGCGGAGTTCATTGCCGCGGCGAAGACTGGCGCGCCGAACCTGCAGCCGGAGGCGGACAACACTTCGGCCACTGACGTTTTGACACCCGGCAGCGGGTCGCAACTGGGTGGTGGCGGCGCGGTCGGCAGCGGGGCGGTCGTTGAGATCGTGACACCTGGAACCGGCGGAACGGCGACGACGGACAGCACGACAAATACAACCGGGAGCGAGACTCCAAGCACGCCGGCTCCGGCGGACGGAAATGCAGCGAGCCCGGGCGCGACGGGTGATCCGAATGCGGCGCCGGCGGCTGACCCACCGGCTGCGGCGACGACAGATGCGGGAGCGAATCCGGCGACCACCGCGACAACCGCTGGAACGGGAACTGGCACAGACAGCAAGGGCGACGCAGCAACAACCACAACTTCGCAAAACGCTGACGGGACGGCCAAGACAGACGGCTCGCAGAGCACCGCGCAAGACGCGAACAGTTCCAGCGACCAGAAGGAATCCAGCAGCAAGAAAAAGAAAGGGCTGCGTAAGCTCGTGCCCTGGTAGCGGCGAGCCGCGAAAAAGTAGCGGCGAGCAGCGAAAACCCTCTTGATTGTGGCAAGAGAGCGCGGCCCTCAGCCGCGCTCTTTGCATTTCTGGAGGCATTGGCGATTGGGATTGCGAACGGATTACAGCGGAAAACGTTCTTGAAAACTCCAGTGTCTACTTCCGACACACCATTTCCGGGTTAGCGTTGACGCCCTCGAAGCGTAGTGCTCCAATACTGTGAAGTCCCCCCTGCAGGCAAGCTATCGCTGCGAACGGGGAGGACCGGGCGGCCGCGATGAATGGCAGCCGCAGAGCGGTTTGCACGTCTGGCGTGGGTGTGTTTCCGGAGGGCGTTCGGTGGCCAAGATCCTGGTTGCGGACGACAACAGCAATATCCAGAAGATGGTGGGTCTTGCGCTGAAAGACCACGGCATTGAGGTCGTGGCGGTCGGAAACGGCGAAGCAGCGGTGCGAAAAATCGCCGAGATACACCCTGACTCTGGTGCTGGCAGACGTGTTCATGCCGGTGCGAAACGGCTACGAAGTTTGCAAGTTCGTGAAAGACGATAAAGCGCTGGCGCACATCCCGGTGATCCTGCTGGTCGGGAGCGTTTGATCCACTGGACGAGCAGGAAGCGCAGCGATCTGGCGCTGACGGTGTCCTGAAGAAACCTTTCGTTCCGCCCGATCCATTGATTTCGATGGTGAAGTCAGCGCTGGTTCGAGCAGGTGTTGCGCATGCCGGGTTCAATCCGGTCAAGGCGACGCCCGAGCCCGAACCCGCGCCGGAAGTTGCCGCGCCGCCGCGGAGCAGTGTGCCAACCTTGGCGGCGGTGCCCCAGCCGTTTGAGGTGCAAGCGGAGACGGAGTCTTTTGTCGATGAAGCACCGGCGCGTCCGGCGGCGTTGAAGATAGAGTCGGGGCAGCAGCCCGTAGCTTTCGGCAGTTTGCTGGAGACAGGAGCTGCGAGCGGATGAAGAGCCCGTCGAAGTATCAACGGCGCCTGTGACGATGGAACGCGATTGGCGCTCCTCCAAGCCGGAGGAAGAAGAGGAAGAAGAAGACACGAGCGACAAAGGGTCATGGCGGCGCGACGCGGGCGACGAAAGTTTTGTGGAAGAAGAAGGAGTTGGATCCTCTCGGGACTTTCGGACCCAGCGGCACGAAACGTGGACGCCGACTCGCGAGAAAGAAGATCTGACGGCGGCTGCAGAGGTCCGGGAGGGCGTTGCCGCGGCAATAGCAGAAATTGGGCACAGGGAGCCAGCCGCGCCGTTTGCGGGCGAGGCCTGGGCGGCGGCCATTCAATCGGAGTCGGAGAGCAAGACAGCGGTCGCCGAAATAGAAAAACCGACTGTGCCAGCGGCGGAGCCGGAGACCTTGGTGGAACACGCTGCGGAGCCGGCGGTCGCTGAGCAGCCTGTCGTTTCCGATCCCGTCCCCGAGCCTGAGCCCGAGCCTGTGGGCGAGAGCACTGTGGATTCGTTGCCGGCCGTCGTTGCGGAGGATAGTGCGGCGGTGGAAGCGCCGACGCCGAGCGCCACGACCTCGTGGTTTTCCACACCACCTAGTCCCTGGGAAGTTGAAGCGCAAAAAGCGAACCAGCTTGCTTCGACGTGGGATGCCGTGGTTGCCGCGCCGAGCAGCGAGACAGATACGCGCGGGGACGTTTCTTTCGAGCCCACCAGCGCGCCGGATGAGATCGAAGTGGTATCCGCGAGCAGTATTAGCTCAGCCATTCCTGCCGCCGCGGTTGAGACCGTTCGCGAAGAAGCGGCCCAGGCTGTGGAGCAAGCCGAACAGGAGGCCGAGCGAGCGGGCACGTCCGCGGATGCCGGAGAAACGGTGCACGATGCGACGCCCCAATTGGATATGGATGCGGTCGTGGCAAAGGTGCTGGCCAGACTGAGTCCGGGCCTGCTGAACGACGCGACGCGCGAGCTTCTCAGGCCAGTGGTGGAAGCGGTGATACGCGAAGAATTGAACTCGAAAAAACAGTAGTTCCCTCTCTCCTCGAGCCGCTTTCGACATAGAGTCTCGCCGCTGAAGAACCGTGCAATCGAATGGCTGCGCAGGCGTTGAATTGACGCCGCCGCTTTCCCCCTCGTATAGTCGAAGATTACCTTGAGCACGAAGAATGCGCACGTGTGGGCGTGGCGCCGTGCAAACTTCTAGGAGCGTCGCGCCGCATGGCTCGCGAAATCGCCAAAGCATACGAACCGCAGCAGATCGAACCGCGCTGGGCGGAGTTCTGGGTGACGGAAGAGCTGTTCCGGGCCGATCCCAACGCCCCGGGGCCGGTGTTTTCGATCGTGATCCCCCCGCCGAACGTGACGGGATCGCTGCACATCGGCCACATGCTGGAACACACCGAAATCGATATCCTGACGCGGTGGCATCGCATGCGCGGCTACAACACGCTGTACCTTCCGGGCACCGATCACGCCGGAATCTCCACCCAGCGCGCCGTGGTGCGCAATCTTGCCGATCAAGGGGTGGACTACCGGAAGCTAGGCCGCGAGGAATTTGAACGCCGCGTCTGGAAATGGAAAGAAGAAAGCGGCGGAACGATTCAGCAACAGATGCGCGAAATCGGAGAAAGCTGCGATTGGTCGCGCGAGGCCTTCACGCTTTCGCCAGAATTGTCCAAAGTAGTCCGCGAAGTATTCGTCCGGTTGTACAACGAGAAATACATCTACCGCGACAAAAGGATGACCAACTGGTGCCCCGTATGCCTCACGGTGCTGAGCGATTTGGAAGTTCTGCACGAGGAACGCGCCGGCCATCTCTGGCACATCCGTTACCCGGTGGCCGGAAGCAAGAAATTTTTGGTCGTGGCGACCACGCGGCCGGAAACGATGTTGGGCGACACGGCCGTAGCAGTGAACCCCGAGGACGAACGGTACAGGCACCTGATCGGCAAAAGCGCGATCGTGCCGCTGGTGAATCGCGAAATTCCGATTATCGCCGACGACATGGTCGATCGGGAGTTTGGCACTGGCGCGTTGAAGATTACGCCGGCGCACGATCCGAACGACTTTGAGGCTGGGCGGCGTCACCATCTCGCTGAAATCGACGTGATGACCGACGACGGCCACATGAGCGCCGCCGCGGGCGCCTACGCCGGAATGGAGCGTTTCGCGGCGCGCAAGAAAGTCGTCGAGGATCTAAGAGCGCTCGACCTGCTCGACAAAGTCACCGATCACACCCACGCCATCGGTATCTGCGAACGCAGCCGCACGGTCGTCGAGCCGCGCGTCTCGACCCAATGGTTCTGCAGCATGAAGCCGCTGGCCGAGCCTGCCATCGCGGCCGTTGAGCGCGGCGACATCCAGATCATTCCGGAAAACCGGCGCGAAGAATATTTCAATTGGATGCGCAACATCCGCGATTGGACCATCTCCCGCCAAATTTGGTGGGGCCACCGTATTCCAGCATGGTATTGCAGGGAACATCGTCACATGATCGTCGCGACCGAAGCCCCGGCGAAATGCCCGGAATGCGGCTCCGAACATTTGACGCAGGATCCCGACGTGCTCGACACCTGGTTCAGTTCCGGGCTGTGGCCGTTTTCCACCCTCGGCTGGCCCGAAAAGACCACCGACTTCCAGAAATATTACCCAACGACTCTGCTGATCACCGGCTACGACATTCTGTTTTTCTGGGTCGCGCGCATGATCATGCTGGGAATTCATTTCACGGGCGAAGTGCCATTCCGTGCCGTCTATCTACACTCGCTGGTTCGTACGGCCAGCGGCGAGAAAATGTCCAAGTCCAAAGGCACCGGCCTCGATCCCGTAAAACTGAATCAGCAGTATGGAACCGACGCGATGAGGTTTTGCCTGGCATCGCTGGCTGCGCCTGGGACCGACATCATCCTGTCCGACGACCGCCTCGCAAGCGCGCGGAATTTCGCGAACAAGATCTGGAACGCGGCGCGGTTCGTGTTCGTGAACTTGGACAAGTTCGAGCAGCCTGGAACGACGCTGGAGGACTTGGCAGCGCCGGAGGTTCGCGAGAAGGCTCCCTACGCGTTCCGTGGAAGCGTTCCACTGGTGGATGAATGGATTTTTGAAAAGCTTGCGGCGGCAACGAACACGGTCAACGCTGCATTAGCGAACTATCGTTTCCACGAGGCCGCGCAGGTCATTTATCAATTTTTCTGGGGTGATTTCTGCGACTGGTACATCGAGTGGGTCAAGCCGGAACTGCAAAACACGGACCGCGAGCGAGCGGTGGTGGCGTGGCAAAACCTATTTGCGGCGTTTGACCGTGCACTGCGCCTGCTGCATCCGTTCATGCCCTTCCTGACCGAGGAGTTGTGGCACCAGTTGCCGCAGCGCCCAGGCGACAAATCGATCGCCTTGAAAGCGTACGCGGACGAGCAGCCGGACTCGGGTGAACAGTCCCGCATAAACGAATTCACGCTGCTTCAAGACGTTATCGGGGAAGTGCGCAACGTTCGAGCGGAAATGAAGCTCGATCCGAAGAAGAAAGTCGCGGCGGAGTTTTACAGTTCCTACGAGTACATACGCGCGACGATTCAGCGAAATCTGGACGGCATTTTGCGGCTGGCGATCTTATCGGACTTGAAAATCACCGCGAACCGGCTATCGCAGGCGGGCGGCGCGATGCGTTCGACGGCGCAGTTTGATCTGCGCATTGCGTATTCGGACACGGTAGACCTGGCGGCTGAACTGGCGCGCGTCCGCAAGGAGATCGAGCGGCTAAGAAATGATATTGGGTCCAAAGAAAAGCAACTGGCGGACGAGACGTTTCGCAGCCGCGCACCGGAGAAGATCATTCGCGGAATGGAAGCAACGCTGGAAGAGCGGCGCGTGGAGCTCAAGAAGCTAGAGGAACGCCTGAGGCAATTGGAGAGAGGCGCTCAAGGCGCGGCCTAGCCCGCTTTATTCGTGAACGGTCATTCGTGCAAGGTTAGGTGACAATAGGTTGTTGTGGTCATGAGCCGTCGCTCGGCGGCCTTGAGGAGAATCGCTCCGCCATCGGAACTGCCCTGCCGTTGGTCAAACTTCGCGACCACCGGTCGATCAAAGATATCTGGGAAAAGGAGACAGTCTGTTGTGGTATGTTCGGTCAAGCGAAAGCCTCTCTTGTGGTATTAAAACCCGCATTGCGGAGAGCCGCTCAGGGGCTTCCCAACCTCAATCATGCTGTTCGTGCCAAATGCGGGGAGGTATGGTTCATGAAGGGGTTTGTTGCGTCGCTTCTTGCGTCTACGCTTGTAGTGACCAGCGCTGCGATGGCCGCGTCCTATGGTCCCGCACCGAATGGACTCGTTGCAGTCATAAAGGATGTGCCGAACGATGCTTCGCTGGATCTACGGGCATTAAGTAATCCCTACATTAGTGGTGTGGCCTTGCAGATCCATTGGAGCGACATCGAGCCGGTCGAAGGACAGCCGAATTGGTCGAAGCTGGATGCACTGTTCGCTGCTGCTGCGTCATCGCACAAATGGGTACAACTCTTCATCTTCCCCGGTTTCTTTTCGCCGGCGTGGGCCCTGGCCGGTGTACAGACCGCCCAGCTTCCCCTTCAATATGGGCCCGGCGGAGGCACCCTGATGACCCTTCCGATGCCCTGGGATAGCGTCTACCTTAACCGCTGGTTCGCATTCCAGAAACTGCTGAGCGACAGGTACGGAACGTCGCCTGCGTTTCGAATAATCGCAGCCGACGGACCAACATCGGTTTCTGACGAAGCCACGCTGCCAAGGTCGCCGCAGGCTCTCAGGGCGTTTCAGGCTGACCATTATACACCGGCCAAGTACGTAGCAGCGTGGCGGCAGACCTTTCGGGTGTTCGCCGCCGATTTTCCCAATCAGTACGTTTCCCTGTCGGTGGGGCTTGACGACGTTATTCTTGATATCAACGACCAGGGGAGAATCGATCGCACGGGTCTCGGGGGGACGCGCACCAGGCCAGAAATTGTCAACGACGCAATTACTCTCCTGGGACCGCGATTTGCACTCCAGATGAACGCGCTCCATGCGGGCCCGGATCCTTATCCTCAAGGCCCCACTTCGCAAGCTCACGATCAATTTATCATTGGTTATAACGGACGGATCATCACCGGTTTTCAGATGGGTGGCGGTATGGAATTCGCCATCGGAACCCGCAAGATGGGTGCTCCGGACAATCCCCCTCTGGCTTTGAGAAGATCCATCGATTTGGGGATGGAGCGAAATAGTGCCGGTCGGCATGTGAACTACATCCAGATCTACGAAGCTGACGTGCTCCCAGCGGCAATGCAACCAGTGTTGCGCTCTGAAGCGCCGCTCTTCGCGCCTTGATCCGCCCTCCGGGGCTCGGTGCTACCGGTTTTACTACTGTCACGTGGAGGCTTGTTTCTGGTTCGTCCGGCAAAACCGGGTTGAGAATCGAAACGCATTTCTCTACTAAACGGCGTAAAGCATAAATTGGCAACGACAACGGCTGAGTTCTTTAGGTATGCCATTTGCGTCTGCAACGCGGGCGGATCGGCCTCGTGGCGAGAATCCTCTCTCGACCAAGCCGCAGAGGGCAGCGTGACCAACGAGGAGGTCGTGATGGAAGATGGCAATGACACGAAGCTTCACTTCGAAGCCGAGCGTTCGGCACGCCATGCCGAGCGACCGGGGTTTCGAATCACGGAGCTGCAGATCAGTCCGAGCCAGAAGGTGCCGTGGCACTACCACACGAGCGTGCAGGACACGTTCTTCGTCCTTCAGGGGTGCCTGAGAGTCTTCCTTCAGGAGCCCAAGGAGGAGATACGCCTCGCCCCGGGTGAGACCTACACCGTGCGGCCGCGTCGTCCGCATCTTGTAACAAACGTCGGCACGGACTCGGCGGTGTTTCTCGTACTCCAGCTCTATAGCACCGGCGAATACGACTTCGTTCCGCTCACCTGAGCTGGGTCTCATAGGGATCAAATTGTCGTCGGCAGTCAAGTTCCCCCAACAATGCCGCTAGTGCGTCGCGGTCGAGCGTACTGATGTCTGCTTAAAAATAACCGCTAAATCGACGGACAACCACGAACTACTGGCGTCTCTGCCGATCAAAACCTTTAAATCCGCTTCGACAACGGTTTTCTACCACGAAGAGGCTTTTCGCGTCTTCAAATACGTGCATAATCCGTGCTAGAACCTCGCAACGGACGGATTCGATCGAAGGCCACGAGTGAACGACCCGCGAAAAGCGATGGACTGGGATTCCGCGCCGGTTCGCAGCGTTATACGGCAAGCGCTGGAAGAAGACATTGGGCCGGGTGACGCGACCTCTCTGGCTACGCGTCCCGGCGACGGCGATGGCGCGTGCGCGGATTATCGCGCGCGCTCCCCTGGTCTGCGCGGGACTTCCGATCGCAGAGCGCGTCTTTCGAGAGCTCGCCGCGACATGGAGATCGAGCTCTTGGCGAAGGATGGCGACACGGTCGAAAAGCGACGCGACCTGGTCAGGTGCCGAGGCCGCGCGCGGGCGATCCTTACTGGAGAGAGAACGGCGCTGAATTTTCTGGCGCATCTGAGCGGCATCGCCACCCTGACGCGGCGTTTCGTCGAGCGGCTTGCCGGGACTAAGGCCAAGATTCGGGACACCCGCAAAACGACACCGGGATTGCGAATGCTGGAAAAATACGCGGTGCGCATGGGCGGCGGCACGAACCACCGGTTTGGGCTCTACGACGCGATCTTGCTCAAGGAAAATCATATCGCGCTGGCCGGCGGGGTGAAGGCGGCACTCGACAAGGCGCACGTGTACTCGTCCACGCAGATAGTGACCCGAGAGATGAGCGCGTACGAAGCGGCGGGTGGCGCGCCGCGTGGAGATGCGAGTACTTCCCTGCCGATTCAGATCGAGGTGCGGAATGAGGACGAGCTTCGCGAAGCACTGCAGGCCGGAGCGAACGCGGTGCTGCTGGACAATATGACGCCGGAAGGGGCGAAGCGTTGCGTGGACCTGGCGCGGAGATTGCGCGCGGATTGTGTCGTAGAGATCTCCGGTGGAATTACGCTGGACAATGCGCGCGCTTACGCCGAAACCGGAGCCGATTTTCTTTCTTCGGGTGCGCTCACGCATTCAGCGCCAGCGGCGAACCTGAGCCTCCTTGTAGATAGCATCGACGAAACGTAAGAGATGCCCGCACTCTGAGAGAGGCGGCGCCAGCGCGGGCCGTTGGGTCGCGATTTAGGAGGATAGGGATTACACTGCTTCTCTTCCATGCCACAGCAAACGCTTCCGGGAACGACGGATCGCCGGCTGGCGGCGCTGCTGACGCTGCTGGCGGAGAATGCCACGATCGTGGTGAGCGGCGCGAGGATCGCGCGAGAGATTGGCGTGTCGCGCTCGACGGTGTGGCGGTGGGTGAACCGGCTGCGTGAACTCGGAGTGCGGGCGAAAGGTCAACAACGCACCGGTTATTTCCTCGAAAAGGTTCCGGACATCCTCACACCGGATATGCTGCGGCAGCGGCTCAAGGGCAGCCTGTTCGGCAAGCGCATCTATCACTTCTTCAAGGTGGATTCGACGAATCGGGTGGCGCTCGAGCTGGGCCACGCTGGCGAGCCCGAGGGCGCAGTGGTGCTGGCCGAGGAGCAGACGGCGGGACGCGGGCGCGCCGGTCATAGCTGGCATTCGGAGCGGGCCGCGGGGATTTACGTGACGCTGCTGCTGCGGCCGCGGCTGGCTCCGGTCCAGGCTCCGTTGCTGACCATGATGGCGGGCCTTTCGGCGCAGGCTGCGATTCAGGCGCAGACGGGGCTTAGCGTGGATTTGAAGTGGCCGAACGATCTGCTGATCGGCGGAAAGAAGGCGGGCGGGATTCTGACGGAGATGCATGCGGAGCCAGGACAAATACGTTTTGTGATTGTGGGTATCGGTCTGAACGTAAATCAGGAAAAGTTTCCGGGAGAATTGGGCGCCATTGCGACTTCGCTGCGAACGGAAACGGGGCGTCCGCAATCGCGGCTGGAATTGCTGGTGCGGTTGCTGCGGGAATTCGAGAGCGACTACAATCGATTTCTAGCGAACGGTGCGACCAGCGTGATCGAGCGGTTCACCGCGATTTCGAGTTACGCGCAAGGCAAGCGCGTGCGGGTAACCAACGGCACGGAGAGTTTCACCGGGGTGACCGCACGGCCTGGGCCCTGAGGGATTGCTGCTGGTGAAGCGCGACAGCGGACAGATCGTGACCGTGATTGCAGGCGAAGTGGCGGAGACACGATAGATGCTACTGACCATCGATGTCGGCAACACGAACACGGTGCTGGGCGTGTTTCGCGGCGAGGAGTTGATCGCCAACTGGCGGCTGACCACGGCGCGGCTTCAGACCGTGGACGAATACGGCGTGCTGACGCGCAACCTGTTCACGCTGGCGGGGCTGGATGTGTCTGCGATCGGAGGCGTGATCATCAGCTCCGTCGTGCCGCCGATGAACTGGACGCTGGCCGAGATGTCGCGCATTTACTTTGGCAAGAAAGCGCTGTTTGTGGAGATGGGGGTCAAGACGGGGATGGCGGTTCTCGTCGATAACCCGCTGGAAGTGGGAGCCGATCGGATCGTGAATGGCGTGGCGGCTTTTCATAAGTACGGCGGGCCGTGCATCGTGGTGGACTTTGGAACAGCCATCACCTTCGATGTGATTTCGGCGCGCGGCGAATATCTCGGCGGCGTGATCGCGCCGGGGCTGGGGATCGCGTCAGAGGCACTATTTGCGCGCGCGGCGAGGCTTCCGCGCGTGGAGATCAAGGATCCCGGCAAAGTGATCGGGACCAATACTGTGACGCACATGCAGGCGGGCCTCTACTACGGCGCCATCGACATGGTGGATGGCATGCTGACGCGCATGAAAGCAGAACTCGGGACGCAGGCAACCGTGGTGGCCACGGGCGGGCAAGCCAAGCTGGTGGCCCGCGGGTCAAAGCAGATCCAACACACCGATGAGTTTTTGACGCTGATGGGGTTGCGGCTCATTTGGGAGAAGAATCAAGCCGCCGCGGAGTCTGGCAGGACCGCTCCCGAGCCCCGCGCCTCCACTTCGCGCGCGCCGGCGCAGACCAAGAAAGCTCAGAGATAGGCCGCAGCATTCGCGATATGGACGGCTGGAACTACTTCAACTACTTCACGGAAATCGAAGAATATTTTTGGAAGAAGCGGGGCGCGCACCTGCTGGTGTCGCCACTGGACTGGGCGATCATGGAGACCTGGCAAAAGGCGGGAGTGCCGTTGGAAGCGGTGTTGAAAGGAATCGATCGAGCGTTTGAGAGTTACGCACGGTCGCGGCGAGGCGCGGGCAAGCCGCTGAAGAGCCTGGCGTATTGCACGGACGCGGTATTGGACGCGGCGGAGGAGAGTCAGGAAGCCGCGGCGGGGAGCGCGCCTAAGAACGGACGCGCGCCAGCGGAGCCATTTTCGCGGGACGAGCTGCGAGCCTACTTTGCGAAGAACGCTGCGCAAGTTGCCAAGGTGGCCGGCACGCACCGGGGAGAACACATGGGGCTGGCGGAGCGGCTCGCAGAGATTGCGCAATCGTTGGAATCGAGCTTGGTCTTGCTGGATGGTCCGGGTACGCTGGACTTGGAAGACCTTGAGCGGCGCCTTACGGTCCTGGACGAGAAAATGCAGGCAGCGCTGACCAATCACGCGAGCGACGAGATCATGCTGCGGATTCGTCGCGAAGTAGACGCGCAACTCGCCGCGTACCGTCGCAAAATGAAGGCGGAGCAACTGGCGCTCGTCGAGAGGCAGTACCTGCAGAAGCGGCTGCTGGACGAATTCGGATTGCCGCGGCTGAGTCTTTACTATTTTTCCTGAAGCACGCACCTTTTCTTTCCACGCGAATCATCGCAGAATGGGATCGCACATATATGCCTGATGAGTTAAGATTATCGATCGAGAAGCTTGTGTATGGCGGTGACGGCTTGGCGCACGCCGATGGAAATACCGTCTTTGTGCCTTACGTACTGCCGGGTGAAGAGGTGCGCGCGGCGGCTAAGTCGAAGAAGAAGAAACTGGTCTGGGCGCAACTGCTGGAGGTGACGTCCGGCGCCAAGGAACGCGTCAAGCCGAAGTGCCCGCACTTTCAGACCTGCGGTGGCTGCCACTACCAGCACATCCCGGCCACGGAACAACTCAGGCTCAAGAAGGAGATTCTGCGGGAGACGCTGTCTCGACTGGGCGGAATCTCCTGGGATGGACCGATCCAGGAGCATTCCGCGGAGCCGTATGGCTATCGCAACCGGGCGCAATGGGCGGTGCGCGAAGCCAAGCCGCGCGCGATCGGGTATTTTCTGCCGGAAAGTTCGGTGATTGTGCCGATCGATGAGTGCCCCGTGCTCTCACCGACACTGGAGAAGACGTTTGAGCAGCTCCAGAACATGGCCCGTTCGGGCGTTTTGCCGGAGAAGATTCTGGAAATCGAGGCGTTCGCGGATTCGACGGATACGAAGATCGCGTTAAACGTCGCGTTTGCGCGGTTCCCCAGTCCGGCCAAAGATCTCGCGACCACGCTGCAACAGGCGCTGCCGCAAATCGAGAGCCTGCTTTTGCTGGACGAAAGCAAAGACAGGTTTGAGCTGACGGGTCCCGGATACTTGTTTCATGAGGCGGGAGGGTTTCGCTTCCGGGTGAGCCACCTGTCATTTTTTCAGGTCAATCGGTTCTTGATCGACGACTTGTTGCAGACGATGACGTCCGGCGCGAAGGGTGAGGTTGCGCTCGACTTGTACGCGGGCGTCGGCTTCTTCACGCTGCCACTGGCGCGCTCGTTCAAAAAGGTCGTGAGTGTGGACGCAAATCTGGCGGCGACGCGCGATCTGTATGCGAACGCTGAGAGCGCCGGGGTGACGATCACCTCGCACAACGAACATGCTGAAGAGTTTCTGCGCAAGACCGACGAAAAGCCGGACTTTGTGTCGCTCGATCCGCCTCGCGCGGGGCTTGGCGCGGAGACAGCGGCGAAGTTGGCGGCACTTGGCGCGCCGGAGATCGCTTATCTCTCGTGCGATCCATCGACGTTAGCTCGGGATCTGGCCGTGCTTACCGGCTCCGCAAAGAAAGGGAGCACGGAAACCGGAAACGCCGTTCGCTACGAGATCTCGGAAATGCATCTCTTCGATCTCTTTCCGCAGACCTTCCATATCGAAACGCTCGTGCGGTTGAGACGGGCTCCATGAAGCTTCCGGCGGTCGCCATCGCTGCAGCGTTTGTCTGCGGCATTGCGGCCGGCCTGTATGCTCCAGTCGCGAACCAAGCGATCGCCCCGGCCTTTCTCGTTTGGGCCTTCGTCGCAGCCGGCTGTCTCGTCCTCGCCGGCATCGTTCTCGTGCGGCTTGAACGCGTGGCCCTGGGCGCCACTGCTTCGTTGTTGTCTTGGATCCTGTTGGGCGTCCTCGGCGCGGGAATCGCGCAGCAGCCTCTTCCACTGGACCACGTGCTCACCCTTTTAGACAGCGACCACATCGATCTGCACTCGCCATTGCGGTGGTATGGACAACTCAGAGATGAGCCCGCGAGACTGCCGTGGGGTTATGGCTACGAGATCGAATTGGCGAGCGTCGAGTATCAGAATGCGCTCGTACCGGCGCGAGGAGGAATGCGGCTGGGCTTCACGCCGCACCCCGTAGAAGCTGACATCCCCGAGCTTCATGCGGGAGATGAGATCGCGGTTTTGACGCAGCCGAAACGCCCGCAGGTGTTCCGTGATGACGGCGCGTTCGACCGCCGTGCCTATCTCGCGACCCAGAACATCGACCTGGTCGCGACGCTTCGCGCGCCCGAGCTCATCGAGCGAGTGTCCACACCGCGGCCTACGGTAACCACGCTGCTGGCGAGGGCGCGGCGGCGTTTGCGGGACCAGGTTGACCTGTTATTCGGCAATGCGGGGCCCGTCGCGGGAGTCCTGCGCGCCAACTTGCTAGGCGACCGCAGCTTCGTCGATCGCGACGAAGCGACCGACTTCCAGAAGACCGGCGTCTTCCACGTGCTGGTTGTCGCGGGACTCCACGTTGGCGCTCTCGCCGCGCTTTTGTTTTGGATCGGCCGCAAGCTTCGCCTTTCGCCGGTGTGGACCATCCTTTTCACTCTGACTCTGCTGGCCGCCTACGTCGCGGTCGTCGAACAGCGGCCGCCGGTGCTGCGCGCCGCGCTGATGGCCGCGGCGGTGGTGGTCGGAGGATTTTTCTATCGGCGTCTGGACTTGCTGAATTCGGCGGCGGTGGCGGCCCTCCTGCTCTTGGTTGCCCGGCCGCTGGCGATACGTGACTCCAGTTTCCAACTCACATTTGTCGCGATCGGCTGCATTGCTGGGTTGGCGCTGCCATGGCTGGCGCAAACGGTACAGCCGTATGTGAAAGCACTGAAGGGATGGCGCGACGTGACGCGCGATGCAGCCCACGAGCCGCGCGCGATCCAGTTCCGAATCGATGTCCGCGCGACCACTCGCTGGATCTCCGCGCGTGTGCCGATGCGGCTGGCGAGCCCGGCCGAAAATGCGCTGGCAGGTGGGCTCGCGTTCTCGTTTCGACTGTGGGAGCTGTTCGTGTTGACGGTCGTGTTGCAGATCGGGATGCTACCGCTGATGGCGCGTGACTTCCATCGCATCACGCTGGCGGCGCCGCTGGTGAATCTGCTCGCAGTGCCGTTGACGAGCGTCGTGGTGCCCCTCGGCTTTCTCACTTTGGGGAGCGGCCTCCTTTTCCCCGCGCTGGGGAAAATTCTCGCGCGGCCACTCGCTTGGCTAACGTGGTTGTTGTTGCACGTCGTGCAGTGGTTTGCGCACTTTCCGCATTGGAGCTATCGAATGCCCGGGCCACCCGTATGGCTCGTGGTTACCTTTTTCATTGTTGCGGTCTTGTTGATGGCGGCATGCGCTTCGAATCTTCCTGGCAACGGCGGGCAAGCGCGGGACTCTGCGCCGCCTTGTTGGCATGTTCGCTGCTCGTCGCGCTCTTCCCTTTTCCCGCGAGATGGTCGGCCGGAAAGCTGGAGGTGACCATTCTGGATGTGGGTCAGGGAGACTCGATATTCGTGGTCTCGCCGCGGGGACGCACCCTGCTGATCGACGGAGGCGGCGCGTTCATGGGGTTCCCAGGGCACGAGGAGCATGGCGGGAACGATCCCGGCGAAGAAGCCGTGTCTCCCTACTTGTGGTCGCGAGGGTATCAGAAGCTCGATGTGGTCGCGCTGACGCATGCGCATCAGGATCATCTCGGCGGACTGACCGCGATCCTCGACAATTTTCGTGTGGGCAGGCTTTGGATCGGGCGTGAAGTGGCGTCGCCGGCGCTGGCGAGACTCGAAGAATTGGCACGCGCAAAGAAGATTCCGATCGAACACGAAACCCGAGGACACGGTTTCGCCTGGGACGCCGTAGAGGGCGAGTTTTTCTGGCCCGCGATTCCGCCCACTGAGATAGGGCCCTCGGCGAAGAACAATGACTCCCTGGTGCTGCGATTGCACTACGGCAACCGAGCCGTGCTATTGCCTGGTGACGCCGAAAAAGAAGCGGAGAGCGCGATTCTGGACCAAAACAAGGAAGCGGAGCTACGGGCGGACATCCTGAAGGTCGGGCATCATGGCAGCAAGAATTCCACGATGCCCGCCTTTCTTGCGGCGGTGCGGCCGCAGACCGCGATCATTTCCGCAGGCGAAGAGAATCCCTACGGGCATCCCAGCCCGGAGTTGATCGAGCGGCTGGAGGGCGCCGGGATACGCATCCTGCGGACGGATCGCGACGGGGCGGTGCATGTGTTAACGGATGGCCAGCGAGTGGAGATTGCCTGCTTCGTCCCGTGCTCTGAACCCTCCGCAAGCGAAGCGTTACGTCAGGCGCCAGCGCCAGATGACGACAAGCACACCGAGCAGCAATAAGAACCCGACGGCGGCGCGATATTCGCGGTTTTTCTTGTACTGCGCTACCGAGAACGAGCCGCCCGCGCCCGCAGCGAACTTCGCCGGTGTCAGCCGAGGAAAAAAGAGCGGCACGGCTTTCGCGTAGTCGTCAAACGCGCCGTGGTGTTGAAGATGGAGCTCTTGCTCCTCCCGCCGCATGACGATCGAATAAAACAGAGCGAAGTAGGCGCACAGCACCACCGCCGAGAGCCACGAATACATGGCCACCGCAGCGCCGAGCGTTAGGATAGCGCTGCCGAAGTACAGCGGATTTCTCGTGTAAGCATAAGGACCCGTCATCGTAAGCACTTCCTGTTTGTGCAGGTGCCCCGCCGCGAGGGCGCGCACGATCAGTCCGATCGTTCCCACCAGGGCTCCCGCCAAAATACTTAGCGGCGTCGGCCGAGCAAGCGCCAGGACGACGATGGCAAGGGGATAGCCCAGGCGCACGCGCCATCGAGCGAAGAACGTGGCCGCGTTCACGCCCTGGCACCGATACGCCGGCGCACGGCCTCGAAGACGGAGGCCACGTCGATAGCCAGCATGGACGGATGAGTCTGATCGTTGCGTGTGTGCGTCGTCACGGTATTGGCCACGCGCAAAACGATATCCTCGCCGGCCGGAGCGGCGGCTCGGTCCGTCTCCAGAGCCTCCGGTCAGAGCACGGCGTCACATGGTAGGGTCCATTGCGCGCCGGATCGGTCGGACCGAAAAGCGCGACAGCGGGCGTGCCAAGAGCGATCGCAAGGTGCAGGGGACCGGTGTCACCGCCGACAATGCACACCGCGTGGCGCAGCAAAGCCATCAGCGGGCCGAGCTCGCCGTTGTACAACAAAGGATCAGCATCGCCACTAGCGGCGCGCACCGCGGTTGCCAAGTCGTCTTCCCCGGGACCGTAGTTTACGACGCAGCGCAGGCCCAAAGCGTTGCGCAGCTGCACGCAAAGCGCACCAAATCGCTCAGCAGGCCAGCACTTCGAGCGCCAACCACCCCCAGGACTCAAGACAATATAGCGACCAATGCCAGAATTCTGCAGTTGCGAGCGCACCCGCAGCTTCGTCGGTTCGGCGGGATGCGCAGGGAAAACGGCGCCGCGAACTTGCGCGCGCCCGCGCGTTGCGAGAGCTCGCCGTTTTGGTCCGCGATGTGAATCGTCACGGCTTTCACGCGATCGGTGTAAAGCAGCGGGACACCCAATTCCCGGATCGTGTGCGAAGAAAATCCGATTCTTCGCTTCACACCGCCGAAGAAAGGCAAAGCCGCAGACTTCCACAGACCCTGATAGTCGATGGCGGCGTCCCAGTGTGCCTGCCGCACACCGCGAATGGCTTCGCGCAGCGAAGACACCGAGCGCGTCTCGATGTTCCGAACTTCAGACGCTAGCCCACAACTTTCCACGAGAAAGCGCCAGCGCGGATGGGTGGCCCATACGATTTCAGCTGCGGGAAATGATTCGCGCAGCGCGGCCACCGCGGGAAACGTGTGCACGATGTCGCCGAGTGAGCCCAGCCGTAGAACCAGGAAGCGCGGCTCAGCCATGCGCGCCTTGCGAACCGACTCGAAGAAATGGCGCGTGGAATGGTCCTTGGGATCACCAACGATGGCCACGCGGATCCCAAGACGCGCGGCAACAGCGCGCTCCGGCACGGTCTCCGCGGTGTAGTCCGTGCCTTTGGCGTGCACGTCGGGGCGCAGAAATTCGAGCAGCGCCTCGACGTTAGGCTCGCTGAACAGCACCACGCGATCGACGGCGCGCAGCGCGGCGACGAGATTCGCGCGGGCAGACTCCGCCAGGATCGGCCGCCCGGGACCCTTCAATGCGGACACGCTCGCATCTTCGTTGACGGCCACGACCAGGACGTCTCCCTCACGGCGCGCGCCTTCCAGATACCGGACGTGCCCGACGTGCAGCGTGTCAAAGCAGCCGTTCGCGAAAACGACGCGCTCGCCGCGTCGCTTGTGCTCGGCGATGACCTCGCGCAATTGCTCGCGCGAAACGATTTTGGATTCAGAGCGGCGCATGCGTTCAGGAGCTCGCTCCCGCTGCCTCACGGCGGATGCCTTCCAGAAGCTCCTCGCGTGAAACGGTGGCTGTGCCGCGCTTCATGACCACCAGGCCGCCCGCGATATTCGCGATGTGCGCCGCCTCCAAAGGTGACGCACCCGATGCCAGCGCCAGCGTGTACGCCGCGAGAACCGTATCTCCGGCGCCCGTGACGTCCACCGCCTGATTGCTTCCGTGGATCGGGATGCGCAGCAGCCGGCCGCCGGGCTCGAAGAGCGCCATCCCATCGCGGCCGCGAGTCACAAGGAGTGCCCGCAGCTTCATCGCCGAAAGCGTGGCCCGCCCGCAGCGCTCCAGCTCTTCGAGGTTCTGACCGATCGACGTGTGATGGAGCGCTTCCAGCTCGGCTTCGTTCGGTGTCGCTGACGTGATGCCCGACTTCGCGTACGCCATCAATTGATAACGAGCGTCGAGCGTAACCGGCAATTTCCTTTGCTTGCTTGTTATCTGACGAACCAGTTCCGGCGTGGCAATCCCGAAGCCGTAATCGGACACCGCCAGCGCGTCCGCGGAGCGAAGCTTCGCCTGCAGCAGCTTCTCTATTTTCCTGCGAACTCCCGGCGCGGGCGGCCCCAAGGGCTCGCGGTCAACCCGAAGGACCTGCTGCCCAACGGTGTGCGCCCAACCCGCAAGGAAACGCGTCTTCGTCGGCGTAGTCCATTCTTTGACGCGGATAACGCCTGACACATCGACCCGCTTCTCTTTGAAATGGGCAATCAGCGCGTCACCCGCCGGATCGTGACCCACAGCGGTGATCGGCAGCACCCGCGCCCCGAGTGCGGCAAGGTTGTTCGCCGCGTTCGCCCCGCCGCCCGGAACCAAATGCGTTTCCCGGTGCCGCAGGATCAAGACCGGCGCCTCACGAGAAACGCGCGAAATCTCACCAAACTGAAACTCATCGGCGACAAAATCCCCGAGCAGAACCACAGTCTTAGCCGAAAATTGCTCCACGTACTCGGCCAGCGCGAGAAGATCGACGGAGCTCGATCCTCCCGCACTCTGCGCGCGCGAACGCTTCATCTGCTTTCCCTCAGAATCCAATCCACGGCTGCCGCAAGATCGTCGGCGACAAAATCCGGAGGCACGGGCCACTGCGCCGCGTGCCACGCGACTTCGCCTGCGCCGTAGCCGGTGCGAACGAGTATGCCGCGCGAACCCGCTCGATGGGCCAGCTCGATGTCTCCGTAGCGATCCCCCACGACAAAGGAGCGGCCCAATTCAAGGCCATGCTCGCGGGCCGCACGTTGCAGCAATCCTGGTTTCGGCTTCCTGCACTCGCATCCATCGGCGGAAATATGCGGGCAGTAGTAAATCGCATCGACATTCGCATCAACGGCGGCGAGTTGTTGGGTCATAAGTTCATGGACGGTATGCACCAGCGAATCCGGGAAATATCCCCGGCCGACTCCGGACTGATTCGTCACCACAACAACCGGCAACCCGGCCTCGTTGAGGCGGCGAATGGCAGCGCCGGCAAAGCCAAACATACGAAAACGGCTGGCGTGATTCAAGTAGCCCACTTCTTCGGCGATGGTGCCGTCACGGTCGAGAAAAACGGCCGGACGCAAGGACGCGGAGTTAGACAGGGCGCACCTCCACGGCCGCCAGCCACGAGCGCGCCGCGGCCTCCACCGCGTCCGGCGTTACTTTCGTCATACAGCGGTGATCCGTGGGACATCGGCGGAGAAAACACGGACTGCAGTAAGGTTTCTCCTGCACGATCGTGCAGCGTGGCGTAACCGGCGCCGTGCCGTAAGGATCGGTCGGCCCGAACACCGCGACCACCGGCAACCCAACCGCCGCCGCAACGTGCATCGCGCCGGAATCATTTCCCAGGAAGAGCTGGCACTGCGAAAGCAGCGCGGGGAGATCGGCAATGGTCGTCGTACCCGTGAGGTCGATCGGCCGCCGATGCATTGCCCCCGCAATGGCGGACGACACTGTTTTCTCCGCAGGCGTGCCAAATAAAATCACATCCGCGTCAAATTCATCGATCAACCGGTCGGCAACCGCCGCGAAGCGTTCCGGCGGCCAGCATTTCGCCGAACCGTAAGATGCGCCGGCGCCGATCGCAACTCGCAACGCTTTCGGCCGTGAACCAGCCGCCAGCAGGCATTCGCCGGCCCGCAGTTTGGATTGCGAGGGCAGCTTCAGGGAAATGCTGCTTTCCCCGTTCAGGCTATCGACCCATCCCGCGCGCCGCAATAACTCCAGATAATAAAACTGCTCGTGCTCTGGTATTTCACCTGTCTTTGGCACCGGCACGGCCCTCGTCAGAAGTACGCTGCGGCCATCGCGCGCGTAGCCGATGCGCTGCGGAATGCCTGCCCGCCACGCAAGCCACGCCGCATCAAACGCATTCTGCAAGAGCAGCGCCACGTCGAACTTCTGCGCGCGGAGTTCGCCGGCAAGACGTTCGCGTCCGGAAAAGCCCGCATGCTCGCCGCGCGGATCGTACGCGACCAGCTGATCGCAGATTTGCTGGTCGCGATAGATGTCGGCGACATACGGCCGGGCGACCACCGCGATCTGCGCATCCGGAAACCGCTCACGAACCGCGCGCAACGCAGGCAGCGCCATAATGGCATCCCCAACCCAATTTGTGGCGCGCACCAGAATCTTCATAAAACTCTTGGACTTCCCAGATTTGCCTTCTTTTGAATTGCGGTCATCAACTCGTCCTGCGACCGAATCTCAAGGTCGATCACGCTGGCGAAGAGCGGCATCGAGAGAGCGCCATCATCCGGGATATTCTGCATGTCTTTTTCCGTGGTGATCAGCCCTCGCGCTCCCGACTGGACCGCGGCATTGTTTAAGCGAACAAAATCGCCACCCGCGTAACGATGGTGGTCGCGGAATGCCATCTCCCCTACCACAGGAACCCGCCACCTTCTCAAATCCGAGAAAAAAGCCTGCGGGTTCCCCACGCCGCAGAATGCAAAGAATGGCCCCACCCCGATCCCCTCACTCGTTTGCAAGTTCTGGCCTTGGCGTCCCTGCCGGAAACCAAGCAGCCTGGTCTGGCACGTAAACAGCGGATACTTTTGCGTTCCTCGAATCTGCTCCACGAGCCCGCTCGTTTCAAACGCAGGATTCACCCGCGTGTAAACGATAAAGTCGGCGCGCTCCAGTGCCGAAACCGGTTCGCGAAGCGAGCCGGCCGGGAGCAGCATTTCACTCTTGAACTCTCGCAGAGCGTCGATGAGCACGATGTCTACGTCGCGAGCCAGCGGAAGATGCTGAAACCCGTCGTCGAGAAGGAACACGTCGACTCCCTGAGACTCAAGCCGCCTGCCTGCCGCATAGCGGTTCTTGTCTACGCCGAATAGCACCCGGCCATTCAGGCGCTGCTTCATCAGCTCGATTTCATCGCTCGTGCCTCCGGAGCCGCGATAGCCGCGGCTGAGAATCGCCACGCGCTTCCCTTCCGCAAGGAATTTCTCCGCCAGCCAAATCACCATCGGCGTCTTGCCCGTGCCGCCAACTGTTAGGTTGCCAACGCTGATAACCGGCGTATTCAGCCGCTTCTGCTTGAGCCAACCGCGCGCGTACTGCCACGCGCGGAGTTGCGCAGCCGCACCATAGACCACCGAAAGCGGCCAGAGAACAATCGCGATCGGCCGCGGAACGTTCATCGCTTCTCACCGCTCAAATGTTTGGCGATTTCTGCCAACGCGCGTCCGGTGGCGCCGCGGCTGGCCTCCACGAGCTGCCGAGCGCGTTCCCCCATCTGCGTGCTGCGTTCCGGGTTGCGCAGCTGCTCGATCCACGCGACGCCCGCGTCCTCCGGGCTTTCGACCTGCACCGCGGCGCCGGCGGCGACAAACCGCGATGCAATCTCGGCGAAATTCTCCATCGATGGCCCAAACACGGCAATCTTACCGAACGCAGCGGCCTCCAGGATATTGTGCCCACCGGAAGGCACTAGCGAGCCGCCGACGAAGACTCCATCGGCGAGCCGATACAGCGAAGCCAGTTCACCGATGCTGTCGATCAAGACCACCGTGATATCGTCCGCGATTGAGGCTTCTCCGCCCTCCGCCGGCGCCTGCGCAGTTCCCAGAACGCCCAACTGCGAGCGCCGAATGAAGTTGCGCTGCGACTCGTGGATAAATTCGGCGGCAGCCTGAAAGCGTTCCGGCTTGCGCGGCGCCAGCACCAGCAAGGCTCGCGGGAATTCCCCTTGCAGAACACCGAACGCGATCAGCGCGAGCGGCTCTTCCGTTGCGACAACGCTGCCCGCGACAATGACAGGCGACCGCCCCCGCCGGCGCGCTTCCGCCTCCAGCCAATTCGCCAATGGCGTGTTCGCGGGGATCTCCTGGTCATACTTCAGATTTCCGCTGACACAAACGCGATCGGGGGGCGCTCCCAGGGCGCGGATACGCTGGGCGTCGTTTTCGCTTTGCATCAAAAAGGCCCGCGCATGAGCCAGAGCGCTCCGCAGAAACGGCCGAAGAAAAAACCCCACTCTCCCGAGATACCTCTGATATCGCGCGAAAGAGCGATCGGAAATCCGTCCGCTGACGAAAACCACCGGTATTTCCAGCCGCCCGGCTTCGCGCAGAAAATTCGGCCAGATTTCGGTTTCCAGAACCACGACAATCGCCGGCTGCACCGCGCGCAACGCGCGACGCACGCAGAAAGCCCAATCCAGCGGGAAATAGAGGATCGCGTCGGCAAACGGCAAACGCTCGCGGGCAAGCGTTTGCCCCGTGATCGTGGTCGTGGACACGATCAGCGGCCGGTTCGGGTACGTCTCCTTCAATCTCCGAGCGAGAGCAACGCTCGAGAGCGCTTCACCAACGGATACCGCGTGAATCCAAATCGCTCCGGGCCGCTCCGCTGGGAGCTTCTCCAGCGAAGGAAACGAAAGTCCCAGCCGCTGGTTGAGATTGGAAAGGTATTTTCCCTGGCGCAGCCCCTGAACGAGCCAGTAGGGCAAGAGCAGAAGGGCCGCAAGGCCCATGAGCAGGCTATAGATCAAATACACTAAATGTGGCTCCGGTCCGCACCCGGCTCCCCCGCGGGCACATCATAACGCCGTACAGGGCAACCCTGAACGTCCCCCAGGAATCGAAGGCGTCGAGATGAGAAACGTTTATTATAACCCGATGCGAAACCCAGCCATCGTACTTCCCTTCCTCGCGGCATGCGTACTTACCTTCACACCGTTGGCGGGACACCCGCAGCAGTCTTCGCTGAAAACCGCTTCGCTCGAATCCCACGAAGGCCTGACCATCTCCGCGCTGCCTTGGACGGACGCAGCGCTGTACAAAGAGAAATTCCCCAAGAAATCCCCCTTTTCAGCCGGGGTTCTGGCCGTGCAAGTCGTGTTTCGCAACGATTCGGACGAAAGCATGCGCGTGAATCAGCGACGCATCCGCCTGACGGTGCAACTCGATGCCGACAACAGACAGGAAATCGAGGCTCTCACCGCGGACCAGGTGGCGGACGCCGTGTTAAGGCCCGCGGCCAAAGATCCCACCGCTAAGCGCAAGCTCCCCATCCCGCTCCCAAGCTCCAGCGGCGGCGGGCACGACAAACATTGGACCGAGCTGCAAACGCAGGCGCAGAACGCCGAAGTGCCCACCAGCGTCGTCGCTGCACATAGTTCGGTGCAAGGTCTGCTCTACTTCGACCTGCAAGATCAATTCGACCTGTTGCAAACCGCGCACCTCTACATCCCCGACATCACGCTAATGCAGCAAAATCGATCGCTGACCTATTTCGACATCGATTTGAGCCATCGCGGCGCGCAGTGATTTTCCCCGGCAAAATGGCGTAAGTTTGCGCGCGCCTCCGCCGTCAGCTACCATGACGGTGCAAGTATTTTTCACTCCGACGGACAAATGCTGACTCTTCTCGACGAACTGAACCCGGAACAGCGACGCGCGGTGGAAACAACGGAAGGCCCGGTACTGATTCTCGCCGGCGCCGGAACCGGCAAGACCCGCGCCATCACCTTTCGCATGGCGAATCTGATCGCCGGCGGCGTGCCCGCTGAATCCATCCTGGCGGTGACCTTCACGAATAAAGCCGCGGAAGAGATGCGCAACCGCGTCTCCTCCCTGCTTCTGCGCGCAGGCGTGCCCCCGGCGCAACCCTGGCTTTCCACATTTCATTCCCTTTGCGCGCGGCTGCTCCGCCGAGAAGCGCCCAACGCTCGGCTCCCTCGCGACTTCGCGATTTACGACGACGACGATCAGCTTGCCGCGGTCAAGCTGGCGATGAGCAAGCTGGCCATCGATGACGACCGCCTTACGCCCAGAAATATTTTGAGCCGCATCAGCTACGCCAAAAATCACGCGGAAACTCCAGAGAAGCTCCGCAGCGAAGCCGTCGACCAAGATGCGCGCCGCGTCGCCGACGTCTACGCCGAATACGAAAGGCTTCTGCACCAGAGCAACGCCCTCGATTTCGACGATCTGCTGCTGCGCTCGGCTCGCCTCCTTCGCGAATCAACAGCCGTCCGCGAGAAATGGCAGGCCCGCTTTCAATACATCCACGTGGACGAATATCAGGACACCAACCGCGTGCAGTACGAGTTGATGCGCTCGCTCACCGGCCCGAAGCAAAACGTCTGCGTCGTCGGCGACGAAGATCAGTCCATCTATCGCTGGCGCGGCGCCGATGTCTCCATCCTGATGAGTTTTTCCCGCGACTTCCCCGCTGCAAAGGTCATCAAGCTGGAGCGCAATTACCGCTCGACGCAAAATATCCTCGATGCCGCCGGCGCGGTCGTCGCCAACAACCCCGACCGTCTGGGCAAATCTCTGAGCGCCGAAAGCGGCGCCGGAACCAACCTGCGCTATTTCGAAGGCCGTGACGCCCAAGCCGAAGCGGAATTTGTCGCCGGTGAACTAGACCGCATCCTCGGCGAGGATTCTTCGCAGACCTGCGCCGTCGAATATCGCACCAACTTTCAGTCGCGCGCGTTCGAGGAGGTCTTCCGCCGCCGCGGCTTGCGCTACAAATTAGTCGGTGGCTTCAGCTTCTACAATCGCGCCGAAGTCAAAGACGCGCTGGCATACGTGCGCTTGGCGATGCATCCCGAAGACGACATTTCGCTTCTCCGCGTCTTGAACCTCCCGCCCCGTGGCATCGGCAAAACCTCCGTCGAAGCCCTGCGGGAAACCGCGCGACTCGATAGCTCTTCCCTATGGGATGCGATCACGAAATTCGTTTCCGGCGCCTCCGCCGGACGCGCCGTGGCGCCGCTCCGTGCCTTCCAGGAGCTGATCACCAAGCTTCAGGAAAATCTGTCCAAGATGGGATCGGCGGACTTCCTGCGTAGCGTCCTGGATGACACCGGCTATCTCGAAATGCTGCGCGACCGCAATACCCCCGACGACGTCGCCCGCATCGAAAACCTCGAAGAGTTGGTCCGCGCGGTCGCCGACAGCGTGGAAGCCGGCGAAGAGTTCACCGATTTTCTCGACGCCGCCGCCCTCGTCAGCGACGCCGATTCGTTCGAGGGCAAACCCGGCGTCACCCTAATCACCCTGCACAGCACCAAAGGTCTCGAGTTTGACCACGTGTTCCTCACCGGCATGGAAGAAGGTATCTGCCCGCACGGCCGCTCCTTGAACGAGGAAAAAGGCATCGAGGAGGAGCGCCGCCTCGTCTACGTTGGCATGACGCGCGCGCGACGCTCGCTCACCTTGACCCGCGCAGTCTACCGCCGCGTGTTCGGAAACGAACAGCAACTCCGTGCCTCCTTGCCTTCCCGTTTCTTGGCTGAAATTCCCAGCGAGCTCGTTGACACCGTGCGCGGCTCGATGGCCGAGATCGGCGCGACCCGGCGGTACGAGCCCGATCCCGAATATTCCTACTCGCCGGAAGAGTTTCTGCGTCGCGTCCGCGGCAAGCCCGCGCCCGCAGCCCCGCGTCGCTCCAGCAGTCCAAGCTCATTTGGCCGGCCCGCCATCAAACGCGGCGCAAACGCCGACCCCCTGCTTGGTCAAAAGGTCCGCCATCCCCAATATGGCGTCGGCACCGTCGTTGGCGTCGAAGGCGACGACGAAGACCGCAGGTTGTCGGTCAGTTTTCCAGGCCGGGGCACGAAAAAGTTTGTCGAGCGCTACGCCCAGCTCACCCACATGTAAACACTCGTCAGTCTCTCTCCCGCCCACTCGCGACCACTTGTAGGGGCGCAGCACGGTTGCGCCCTAGCTTGGCAAGCACATTCCGCTGTGTAACACCCCGCCCACGGTTGCACGTCAGCCCCTCTCAAGGTACATTGAGGCGCGCTTTCGTTCCTTACTGCAACACATATCCGGCAGGGCCATCTCCCGGCTTGTCCGGAAGCGATCGGAGACTCCGAGTGGGATCACAGCTCTTCAATTGTAAGAGTATCGATCAACTTCTGTCGGACTCCGAGAACGCCGAAGTAAAATTGAAGAAATCGCTCGGCTGGCTCAGCCTGACCTCCCTCGGAATCGGCGCCGTCATTGGTTCCGGCATCTTCACCGTCGTCGGAACCGCCATCGCCGGCCAAACCATGCAAGTCAAATCCATCCTGAACGCCCCGCTTCTCGAATACCTGATCTACCACTCCGCCTCGTTCGGCCGCCCGGGAGCGGGCCCCGCCATCGCGCTCTCTTTCGTCCTGGTAGCCATCGTCTGCGGCTTTGCCTCCGTCTGTTACGCCGAGCTTGCCGCCATGATCCCCATCGCCGGCAGCGCTTACACCTACACCTACGCCACCATGGGCGAGCTCATCGCTTGGATCATCGGGTGGGACCTCATCCTGGAATACGCGGTAAGCAACATGGCCGTCAGCGTAGGTTTCTCCGCGCACATCGTTGGCTTGCTCGATTGGTTCGGCGTGCATCCCAGCTTGCGCTGGATTACTCCCGCCTACCTCCCCGCAGGTTTGGCGGACTTACAGGGAAACACGTTGTACGGGCCCGGCTGGCATTTCGGCTTCAATTGGCCCGCTTTCATAATTGTGATGTTGTTAACGGTCCTCCTGGTTCGCGGGATTCGCGAATCGGCGGAGACCAACAACATCATGGTCTTGCTAAAAATCCTGGCCATCCTCGTTTTTGTCGGCTTTGCATCACGCTTGATTCATCCTGCCAACTGGCATCCTTTCGCTCCGAACGGCTGGCCAGGCATTTTGACCGGCGGCTCCATCGTCTTCTTCACCTACATCGGCTTCGATTCCGTCTCCACCGCCGCGGAGGAATGCAAGAACCCCCAGCGCGACCTGCCCATCGGCATCATCGCGACGCTGGTCGTGTGCACGATTCTCTACATTGCGGTCGTCGTCGTCCTGACCGGCCTCGTCCCATGGCATACGCTCGTGGACGATGCCGCTCCCGTCGTAAATACCCTCAAGAAACTCCACTTCACTGGCGTCCGTCTGGTTGTCCTGCTCGGCGCGCTCACCGGCATGATTTCGTCCCTGCTGGTCTTCCAGCTCGGCCAAGCGCGCGTTTGGTTTGCGATGTCGCGCGACGGCCTTCTTCCGCGCATCTTCAGCCGCGTTCATCCGCGCTATTGCACTCCGGACTTCTCCACCTGGATGGCCGGATTCCTCGTCGGAATTCCCGCGGGCCTCCTGGACATCGGAACGCTCGCCGACCTTTCCAATATCGGCACACTCTTCGCCTTCGCTCTCGTCGCCGGCGGCGTCCTGATCCTTCGCTATCGTGAACCGAACCGGCACCGCGCTTTTCGCGCGCCAGGTGGCCCGCTTGCGCCCATTATCACCATTCTGACGTGTCTCTTGCTCATGGCCGGTCTGCCGATCACAAACTGGATTCGATTCTTTGTATGGCTCGCTATCGGACTCGTGATTTACTACAACTACGGCCGCAAGCGCAGCACTCTGCGGACCGCAAACCAGGCATAGGGGAATCCTGACATGGGGGACAGGCTTTCCAACGGATCGCGGACCTGCATGGTCCTTTCGCTCGTCTGCCTGGCCATGCTTGCGGTGTACCCGCGCCACGCGCTCGCTTGGGGCAGCAACGCCCACAAGCTCGTCGTCAACAAGGCCATCGACACCCTGCCGCTGGACATTCGCAGTTTCTTCGAAGCCAACCGCTCCGATCTGGTCCAGCACGTCACCGATCCGCTCGACGCCGAAGCAAAGACTCCCGCGGAACGCCACAATCACTTTCTCTATCTCGACAGATACGGCCGCTTCCCCTTCACCGCGCTTCCCAGAAACTACAAAGCCGCCGTCGGCAAGTTCGGCAAATCCAAGCTGGAAGCCAATGGCCTGCTTCCCTGGCAGATCGGCGTTTACAGCCAGAAGCTTACCGAGGCCATGAAGCTCGGACACTGGGACGAGGCTAGACTCGACGCCGCCATCCTCGCCGGCTATGTCGCCGAGACCCACGACCCTTTCAACACCACCGAAAATTTCGACGGCCACCTCAGCAATCAAACCGATGTCAACGAACGCTTCGGCACCACCCTGGTCGACCGCTTCTCTTCTTTTTTCCCCATGCGCCCCAATGACGCTGCCTTCATCAGCGACCCCACCGACCATGCCTTTGAATCCTGCCTCAACGCGCATGCTTTGGTTGAGACCATTCTGCTGGCCGACCGCAACGCCCGCCTCACCGGAAAGTCCTATGACGACGAATACTTCGACCGCTTCTACAATCTCGCCGCGGCCACTCTGATCCGCCAGCTCTCCGACGCCGCCACCGACGTCGGCTCCTACTGGCTCACCGCCTGGGTCAACGCCGGCCGCCCCCAGCTCCCCCATTAGCCCGCGGTCTCCCTATCGTCTCTGTGCCTCTGTGTCTCTGTGGCCAATCCTCTTTCTTCTCTGCTACCCTTCCGAGATGGCTCCTCTTCCCCAATCCATCGCGTCCCTCCCCAAAGCCGAACTCCATCTCCACCTGGAAGGCTCCATACAACCCCCCACCGTTTGCGCCCTAACCCGCCGTCACGGTGTCGTATTCACCGAACA
The DNA here is from genome assembly GCA_963735525.1 of uncultured Acidobacteriota bacterium. Classification (GTDB taxonomy): domain Bacteria; phylum Acidobacteriota; class Terriglobia; order Acidiferrales; family UBA7541; genus Acidiferrum. The sequence goes on from CAVTLQ010000016.1 coordinate 206,035, forward strand.
AGAAGTCCGCCACCGCTATGCCTACCAAAACTTCGACGAGTTCCTCGAAGTCTTCAAGTGGGTCACCTCCTTCCTGCGCGATCCTCAGGACTACGCCCTGATCACCCGCGACCTCGCCGAGCACCTCCTCACCCAAGGCGTTGTCTATGCCGAGATCACTCTTTCCATCGGCATCATGCTGCTCCGAAAACAAAGAGTGGAAGCCAACTTCGAAGCCATCCTGGCGGCCGCCGAGCCCTTTGCAAGCCGTGGACTGCGCATGAACTGGATCTTTGACGCCGTCCGCCAGTTCGGCGCGGAAGCCGCCATGCGCGTCGTCGAGGCCGCCGAGCGCTGCGCTTCCAAGTACATCGTCGCTTTCGGCATCGGCGGAGACGAGCTCAGCATCGCCACCAAGGAGTTTCTGCCGATCTACGACAAAGCCGCCGCCATCGGCCTCCACCGGCTGATGCATGCAGGCGAAATCGGCGGCCCGGAGAAAATCCGCGAGGCCATCGAGATCCTTGGCGCCGAGCGCATCGGCCACGGTATCGCCGCCATCCGGGACCCCGAACTCATGGACCTTCTCGCCGAGCGCCGCATCCCCCTCGAAATCTGCCCCCAAAGCAACATCCGCACCGGCGCCCTGGCGCGTCAACTCTCCCGCCCCGCCCCCCGCATCGAGCACCATCCCCTGCCCAAGCTGTTCCGCCACGGCATCCCCGTCGTCCTCTCCACCGACGACCCCGCCATGTTCCACACCACCCTCCTAGACGAATACCTCCACGCCACCCACATGGGCCTAACCGAACCCGAGCTAACCCGCCTAACAAAAATGAGCTTCGACCACGCCTTCGCCCCGCCTCCTAGCCGTCGCGCCTAACTCTTTCTGGGTGCCTCTGTGCTTCTGTGGCCAATCCTCTCTTTCTCTCGTAAAAAATCTGAAATAGCCGGGCTTTGCGAGTCTGCACGACTCGTATGTGCAAGTTAAACACGCACTTAGCGTCTGTTCCACAGCGCGGAGGTAGTGCCGAAAAGAGCGGAAAATGCTTGAGCCGCTCAAGCACAAGGCCGCCAAGCCTGCGTTAATCCCGAGGTCCAACGGACCCTGGGAAGAGATGCGTGAGGCGCGTTTTGGTTTTGCACGCATTGGCCAGGGCGGAGCCATGGCTGAAGCCAGATTTGTGCGCGAGCAGGCTTCTTCGCGGCGCTTGAAGGCGCCGCTCCCCTGACTGAAGTCAGGGGCTTCCACCCGGACTGAAACCAGGGCTTACGCCTAGACTCAAGCCATGGGCTTCCACGCCGACTGAAGTCAAGGCTTCCACAAAAACTGGAGATGCTTCCGCCCATTGCCCCTTGCCTGCAGCCTTTCTCCGTGCCTGCGTGCCTCTGTGGCCAATCTTCTTCCCGATGCTATACTCCCCGCATGAAAGCACACGTTTGGGTGATGCCGAAGCGCACCGTGCTCGATCCGCAGGGTCAAACGATCCACCACGCCCTCTCCGGCCTGGGCTATGCCGCAGTAAAAGACGTCCGCCAAGGCAAGTTCTTTGTGCTGAATCTCGACGGCTGGAACCGCGAAGAGGCCCAGAAACAACTCGAGCGCATCTCCAAAGAAGTCCTGACCAATCCCGTCATCGAGGAATACCGTTTCGAGATTGTGGAGTAGTCCGCAGGGTGTACGAGTCTGTGTGGCAACCCGAAAAACCGGCCTCAGCGGCTGAAGCCGGATTGATTTTGCTGCACTTACGGCACGACCCTTCGTTCCTCTGGGTAAACTGAAGTCGTGCCCTCCCGTTGCCACACAGACTCTGTACCGCCTCCCGCGATCCCTGCCAAGCGCCCCTTAGTACCCATCGCCTAGTTCGCACATGGTACGAACGTCATCGCCGCCTCCCGCAAAAGCCGTGCTACGCTTTTAAAATAGACTCTTCAGGAGACGCCGCGCCATGTGCGGAATTGTCGGCTATATCGGATCGAAAAAAGTCGTTCCCGTCATCATCGGGGGTCTGCGCAAGCTGGAGTACCGCGGCTATGACTCCGCCGGAATCGCTGTCGTTACCAAAGACGGCAAGCTCGAAGTTCGCCGCGCTCCGGGAAAGCTGCGCAACCTGGAAGAGGTCCTGCAGAAATCGCCGATCGAAGGCACCTACGGCATCGGCCACACCCGTTGGGCCACCCACGGACGCCCAACCGAAGAAAACGCCCATCCCCACCGCGACTGCAGCGGTCAGATCGTGGTGGTTCACAACGGCATCATCGAAAATTACTTGGAATTGAAAGAGCAGCTTCAGCAAGAAGGCCACAAATTCGTCACCGAAACCGACACCGAAATCGTGGCCCATCTCGTCGAGAAAAACACGCAAGGCGGCGTGTGTCTCGAAGAAGCCGTGCGGCAGTCCCTAAAGCAGCTGCGCGGGATCTACTCGCTGGTCTTCCTATCCGCCAAAGAGCCGCAAAAGATCGTCGCCGCTCGCTTGGGACCTCCGTCGGTCATTGGCCTCGGCGAGGGTGAGTATTTCGTCGCCAGCGACATTCCAGCCCTGCTCGAACACACCCGGCAAATCTTTTTTCTTGCCGACGGAGACATCGCCGTCCTGACGCCCAAGGGCGTCCACGTCATGGACCACGACGGCCGCCCCGTCAATCGCCCCGCCCAGCACGTCGCCTGGGACCCCATCATGGCGGAAAAGGGCGGGTTCAAGCATTTCATGCAAAAGGAAATTTTCGAGCAGCCGCGCGCGGTCCGCGACACCCTCCTCGGGCGCATCTCCCAGGACACCGGCAAAATCTTCTTGGATGAGATGCAAATCACCGAGAAGCAATTCCGCGATTTCCAGCACCTGCGCATCGTCGCTTGTGGAACGAGCTGGCACGCCGGCCTCGCCGGAAAGTTCATGATCGAACGCCTCGCGCGCCTTCCGGTCGAAGTCGACTACGGCAGCGAGTTCCGCTATCGCGATCCCATTCTCGACTCCAAAACGCTCACGGTTTGCATCAGCCAGTCCGGCGAAACCGCCGATACCCTCGCCGGCCAGCGCGAAGCCAAACAAAAAGGCTCGCCCACGCTCGCCATCTGCAACGTCATGGGCTCCATGGTCACCCGCGAAGCCGCCGGCACCATCATCACGCACGCCGGACCCGAAATTGGCGTCGCCTCGACGAAAGCCTTCACCTCGCAATTGACCGCACTTCTTCTCCTCGCGGTCCATCTCGGCCAGTCGCGCGACAAATTGTCCGCGGAGGCTTCCAAGAATTTGCTGCAGGAATTCACCCGTATCCCGCACAAGATCGAAATGGTCTTGCAACAGGAAGAATCCGGAACCTTCGAGAATCTTGCGCGCCAATTCTTCCGCCACACCGACTTTCTCTATCTCGGCCGCGGCATTCACTACCCGATCGCTCTTGAAGGCGCACTCAAGCTGAAAGAAATCTCTTACATCCACGCCGAAGGCTACCCCGCCGGTGAGATGAAGCACGGCCCCAACGCGCTGATCGACGAGAACCTGCCGGTGGTGGTGCTGGCCACGCACGACGAGTCCGATCCCGATTCCGTGACGCGCTACGAAAAAAGCGTCTCCAACATCCAGGAAGTGAAAGCGCGCGACGGCATTGTGATCTCCATTGTGACGGCAGGCGACCACCTCGCCCGCGCAGCCTCCGACCACGTCCTTGAGGTGCCACCGGCGCCCGAACTTCTCTCTCCGTTGCTGGAGATCATCCCCTTGCAGCTTCTGGCTTATCACATCGCCGTCCGCCGCGGCTGCGACGTAGACCAGCCTCGCAATCTGGCCAAATCAGTGACCGTCGAATAATCGCAACGCCCGCGAGGGCATAACCGATCGTTGGTTGCATGAAAAGGGCGCAGCCCGCCGCGGCGGGCTGCGCCCCTACAAAGTTGGGCGAAGATCGACGATCCGTGAACCCAGCCGCACCGTTGCAACCGTCGAACCTTTTTCCGGTAGACTAGGCCCATGCTCCGCATCCTGCGCGCATGCCTCGTCGCATTCGCCGCCCTCGCGACGCCTGTCGTTTCCTCCCTCAATGCACAGACGGCTCCCGCCGCCGCAGGCACTGCCACCCTCCGCGAAGTCCATTCCGACGGCCTCAAATCCCTGACCGAATCCCAGGTTGCCTCGCTCAGCGGACTGCAACCCGGCGCGCAGGCCGGCCGCGACGACCTGCAAGCCGCCGCCGACAAGCTGCTGGAAACCGGCTTGTTCGCCAAAGTGCAATACAATTTTCAGACCCGCGCGGACGGCTTGCTGGTCACCTTCCACGTCGAAGAAGCCCAGCGCAGTGCCGCTTACTTCGACAACCTTCCGTGGTTCACCGACGGAGAGCTGAATGATGCGATTCGGAGCAAGCTTCCCTTCTACGACGGTACGTTGCCCAATGCCGGCAGCTTTATCGATCAAGCGGCCGACGCCGTCAGCGCATTCCTCGTCAGCCACGGCCTGCAAGCCGCCATCGAGCACCAAGTCCTCGCCAACCCGAACGGCGACGGCACGGTGCAACAATTCCACATCGATGGCGCGTCCCTCCGAATCTCGCATCTCGAGTTCAGCGACCCCTCTCTCAATTCCTCGAAAACGATTCAGCAAACTCTCGCCGAGCTCACGGGCAAGCCGTACTCCCGGATGGCCATCGACCTCTTCCTGACCGAGCAAGTCCGCCCCATCTATCAAAAGCAGGGTTACCTCCGCGCCAAGCTGGGTCCTCCGGAAGTTCGCCTGACGGGCAATCCCAATCAAAAGCTGCCGGAACAAATTCCAGTGTTCGTTCCGGTAACGCCGGGCCCGGTGTATAGCTGGAAAGGCGTGCAATGGAGCGGGAATTCGATCCTCTCGTCGATCACGCTGACTGGAGACATGGGACTCACTGTGGGCGAAGTCGTCGATGGAATGGCGTTGGAAGCGGGACTCGACCGCGTGCACGAAGAATACGGACACATCGGTTACCTCGACGCGAAAATCGATGCGGCCCCAGCATATGACGACCAGGCTCACACCCTGGCCTACGCCGTCCATATCGACGAAGGCAAATCCTATCGTTTTGACGCGCTGGTGATCACCGGACTATCCCCCTCCGCCGAAAAGCGTCTGCGCGATGCGTGGCCCATTCCGCAAAACGAACTCTTCGACAAAAATATTTTCGAGGAGTTTCTGACAAAGCTCGAGGCCCGCCCAGGTGAGATCTTCAAGGGGCTACCCGTGCATTACGACAACGTCGGCCACTGGCTGCAGCCGGACGCCACCAAGGGCACCGTCGATGTGCTGCTCGACTTCAAGTGAGACGGCTTGCCGACAAGGTACGCCGCGAGGCTCAAGCACTTCGTTTGGTTGCCGAGATAGGGCGCAGCCCGCCGCGGCGGGCTGCGCCCCTACAACATCAGAACTTCACGCCTGAAGGGGCGGGTTACGACAGCGGCGGTGGGCTTCTGCGCTATACTCAAGACCAGCGATGAGCGCATTTGTTCCAATCCGTTCCGCCCAACTCCCTGCCGCATCGCCCGAAGAAAAAGAGCGACTGCTGCTGGCCCGCCTGTCGGAGATTCCCTCCGTGATCGTCGCGCTCTCGGGAGGCGCCGACTCCGCCTATTTGGCCTGGGCCGCGCAGCGCGCTCTGGGAGACCGCGCCTTGTCCGTCACCGCGCTTTCGCCGAGCTTCTCCGCGCATGACCGCAACGTCGTCGAAGAATTCGTTCGCGCCTCGGGCCTTCACCACGAATTCGTCGAAACACACGAGATGGAAAATCCCGCCTACCGAGCGAATGCCGCGGACCGCTGCTTCTTCTGCAAGGACGAACTCTTCTCCGTCCTGGATGCCATGGCGCAGCAACGCGGCTTCACCGCCGCCGCGTACGGCGTCAACGCGGACGACACCTTGGATTTTCGCCCCGGCCATCGGGCCGCGAGAGAGCATCGCGTTCTCGCGCCCTTGCTGGACGCCGGCCTCGGCAAAGCCGAGATTCGTTCGCTGTCGCAACGCGCCGGGTTGCCCACTTGGGATCGCCCGGCCTCCGCGTGCCTGGCGTCCCGCGTCCCGTACGGAACCGAAGTCACGCCGGAACGCCTTACCCTTGTGGAGCGTGGCGAAGCGGCGCTGCGTCAATTGGGCTTCCGCCAATTCCGAGTGCGGCTGCACGACAAACTCGCTCGCGTCGAAATTGCTCCCGACGAGATGCCGCGCGCACTCGCTCCGGACATGGCGGCCGCAATTTCCAGCCATTTGAAGGACGCGGGCTTCACCTACGTTGCGCTGGACTTGGAAGGCTACCGGCAGGGATCGTTGAACGAGAGTCTTTCGCGCAGAGAGCCGTCTTGAGCCAAGATGATTGGAGCACAGCCAGAAATGGCTGTGCCACAGAGCGAAGATCGCTGGAGCACAGCCAGAAATGGCTATGCCACAAAGCGACGATGACTGGCGCACAGCCAGAATGGCTGTGCCACAGAGCGAAGATCGCTGGAGCACAGTCAGAAATGGCTGTGCCACAGAGCGAAGATCGCTGGAGCACAGCCAGAAATGGCTATGCCACAGAGCGAAGATCGCTGGAGCACAGCCAGAATGGCTGTGCCACAGAGCGAAGATCGCTGGAGCACAGCCAGAAATGGCTGTGCCAGGAAAGAGGGCCAGCGCGGCTTGCCGAAGGAACATATGGCGCCGCGTTTGCGTATCTCTAAGTAGGCGCGCCCAGCACCTGCTTGAGATTCGTGACGGAGGACGAAGGATGCGAACTACGCTTGCTGCCCGGATAGGCCCGCTGGTGCTGGCGCTCGCGGCTGCAACGGCCGCAGGTTGCGCCGTGGGGCCTGCGGTCAGCGGGAGTTTCGATCGCAGCTTCAGCGTCACGCCGCCCATTCGCTTGGAACTGGTCAACGCTTCCGGAGACGTCTCCATCACCGGCAGCGCTGACGGCAAAGTCCACGTGCACGCCGACGTGCGCTCCTATGGGATGGGATTTGGCAGCCCGCAGGACCGACTGAACGAAATCGTCTCCAATCCGCCGGTCGAGCAAAGAGGCGACACCATTCGCATCGGCAAAGATTTGAGCCGGATTCGCAACATTTTCATTTCCTACACGATCGAGGTGCCCCACGACACCGAAATCAGCACCAGCATCGCTTCGGGCTCGCAAACGATACGAAACGTCCGCGGCCCGGTGAAAGCGGAAGCCGCCTCCGGTTCCATCCGCGTAGATCACATCGATCGTCAGACGCAGCTCACCACCATCAGCGGTTCCATCGACGCCGCCGACATCGGCGACGACATCCACGCCTCCAGCGCTTCCGGAAGCGTGGTGGTCTCCAATATCAAGGGCGACGTGAGAATCAGCGCCCTCTCGGGGAGCACGCAAATCAGCAAGCCCGGCGGACGCGTCGATGCCGACACCGCCAGCGGTTCGGTGGAAGTGCAAGGCGCAACCCGCGACGTGAAGGCTCACGCCGCGTCCGGCCGCGTGGACGTCCAAGGCAATCCCAGTGCGAGCAGCTATTGGGATTTGAAGACCGTCTCCGGCAGCGTGCAACTCGGCGTTCCGACCAGCGCGAATTTTCACTTGTCCGCCGAAGCGGTCTCCGGGCAGATCAAGGCCGATGTTCCCATCGTTATCGAAGAGCAAGACAAGCACTCTCTGCGCGCGCGCGTCGGAAACGGCGGCGGCCGCGTCGAAGTCCGCACCGTCTCCGGCGAAATCCGCGTCCGCGGCACTTGATCCTGGTGCGCTTTGCCTAGGTGCACGACCCCAACCCCAAGACCCAGGTTCAAACAGCGAACCTGGGGAACCCAAATGCGCATAGCCTGATCGCTCCGCCACAAAGGGCGACTTTTCCCGGCAATTGCGAATAAAATAGACGTTGATGCTGCTTTCGTACAAAAGCCTCGCGGCGCTGTCCGTCTTGGGCGTCCTGCTCCTCACTACCACAACAATCAACGGCACAGCGCTTCCGCAAGACGACAAGAAATCCAACCCGTCCTCGAAGGCGCCCTCCCAACAGGCCTCTCAGCCAAAGCCGCCATCGCCCGAGGAAGAACTCCAGCAAGCCATCGACAACGCGGGCAACGATCGCGCCGCGCTGGTGCGCAATCTCGAGGCTTTCCTCAAGAAATACCCCGAGGCGCAGCAAAGAGTCAAAATCTATCGGGCTTTGGTGGAAGCTTGTTTGCAGTTGCGCGATACCCCGCGTGCCACGGAATATGCCGAGCGCATCGTCGCGCTCACTCCCGACGACATGTCGATGACTCTTCTGGCGATTCAGCTGCTCGAGCGGGGCGGCGACGAGGCGGGACTTCGCCGCGCGACTAACTACTCCTCGCGTGTGCTGGAGTTCATTGACCGCGGCGTCGAGGAAAAATCACCCAAAATCTCGAAAGCAGACTGGGAAGCGGATAAGAATCGCGACCGCATGACCGTCTTGCTCCTTCGCGGCCGCTTGTACCTGAAGCAGCATGAAAGCGCGAAAGCCCAAAAGGATTTCGAAGACAGCTACGCGCTCGTTCCCAGCGCCGGCGCCGCCGAAAAGCTCGGCGAAATTGCCGAGCTCAACAAGGACTTACCCCGCGCGATTCAGGAATACGCCCGCGCCTTTGCGCTGGCTGACGGCGCAAGGACCGGACCCGACCGGCGCGAAATTCGCCAGAAACTCGGCAACGTGTGGCGGCTGGCTCACGGCTCCGACGACGGCCTCGGAGACTACATTCTTCATACCTACGATGAAATCACCGCGGCGCCGGGTAATCCACAGGCCAAAAGAAATGCCGGCGCCAAAGACCCGTACGATTTTACTTTGCGCCGCATTCCCGGCGGCGCGCCTCTTCCGCTCGCGGGCCAGAGAGGGAAAATTTTGGTAGTGAATTTCTGGGCCACGTGGTGCGGGCCGTGCCGGGCGCTGGAACCCGCATTTGATCGAGTGGCTGCGGAGTTTCAACAGAGCTCCGAGGTGTTGTTTTTAGCCGCGGACTGCGATGAGGATGAAACGCTGGTTCCGGCTTACGTGCAAGAGACTAAGCCGCGCACGACGGTGGTCTTCGCGGATGGACTGAACAACGCCTTTGCGGTGAACTCCTTCCCTACCGTCGTGGTCATCGATCGCGCGGGGAAGATTGCCTATCGAGCCGAGGGCTACGGCGAGGACACGTTCGAGGAAGCGCTGACTGCGGCTGTGCGCCAGGCGCTCGCTCCGACGGATGCGCCGCCAACCGCAGCTTCGTCGAATCACTGAGCGCGCGGGGCAAGCTGCGTTCACGGCGTCATGTCCGGGTTGTAGTGGTCGATGAAATCAACGAAATCGGACGCCTCCGCCATATCCTTTGCCATAAATCGAATGGTGTGCGCATCCACGCGCTCCACCACCCGCAGGTAACTCAGGGCTTCCGGAGAAACATTCGACACGCCTCCAAACAACGGGAAATTCAGCCGGAAGATTCCAGGAGCGAGGGTCTAGCAGTTCGTGGCAGCGCTGGCGGAAGGAAACGCGACTGCAACATCGCGAGCGGCGAGAATGGTATTCACATGGATGCGCACGGTGTCTTCAACACGGCGCGCGTAGCCGCCCGCCAGCGTGGTCGCTACGGGGATGCCGCGACGCCGCGCCTCTTCGAACACCTTTCGGTCGCGCTCCAGCAGTCCCTTTTTCGTGAGCGACAGTCCGCCGAGCTGATCCTCGCAATAGGGGTCCGCACCACCCACATAAAACACGATATTCGGGCGAAATTCGTCGAGCGCATTTTGCACGGCGGGAATCAGCGCGCCGAGATACTCGTCATCATCGGCGCGATCCAACATGTTGAGATCGATGGTCGATGGCGGCTTGTGCGCCGGATAGTTATTCTCCTGATGAATGGAAATGGTGAACACGGCCGGATCGTCGCGAAAAATCCAGGCGGTGCCGTTGCCGTGGTGTACGTCGGTGTCGATGACCATGGCCCGCTGAATGGCGTTGTCCGCCTGCAGGCGGCGGATCGCGACGCCGACATCATGGATTGCGCAGAAGCCTTCGCCGTGTCCCGGATAGGCGTGATGAAAGCCGCCGCCAAGATTGGCGCCGAATCCGTCGCGCAGGGCAGACTGGCCCGCCAGGATGGTCCCACCCGCCGTGAGCCAAACCGCTTCGACGAGTTCGGGCGAATACGGGACCTCGAGCTTCATGACGTCGCTCGCCGTCAATGTGCCGGTCTTTAGCTTGCGCACCCAATCCGGCGTGTGGACGCGCAGAATATCGTCATCGGTGGCCGCGGCGGGTTGCAGAAAATCTTGCTTTGCGGCGATGCCTTCGCGAACGAGCGCCTCAGCGATGAGGCGAAACTTCTGCGAGGGAAACACGTGGGGACCCAGATTCAAATCGTAGCGGTCGTGGTAGATGAGCTTGAAAGGCAGCATGGGGAGTAGGAAGTTTAACCGAAGCGGGGCGGGCGGGTCGATCTTGCCGGGAAAGGACGCAGCCGTGCTGCGCCCCTGCAAACATTGGGAGACGAAGGTGGAGATTTCGGGATTTGGGATTTGGGATCTTAGCTAGCTAGTTCTCGCGTTCGAGGATGAAGTCCGGCAATGTCAGCAGGGCGCGGCCGTATTCGGAGTCATTGCGGCCGTTCAGGCAGGCTTTCGCGCGGTGCGCATAGTCGTGCGCCAGATTGCGTGCACGGTCCAGAGCGCCGGACTCGTGGACGAGGGCCACCAGAGTTTCCGGGCGAACGGAGTCAAATTCCTTTTCTTTCAGCACTCGCGCGACGAGTTCCCGCGCGTCGCGGTGGCCGTTTTCCATCGCGTAGATCAGCGGCAGCGTGACCTTGCCTTCTTTCAGATCGCTGAGCACCGGCTTCCCCAACTGCTGCGCGGACGCCGTGAAATCCAGCAAATCGTCGACGAGCTGAAACGCCAGCCCGGCGTAGCGGCCGTATTCCGCCAAAGCCATTTCGTCGGCGCCTTCCAACCCGCCAAGAACCGCGCCGAGGCGCGCGCATCCGCTGAACAGACACGCGGTCTTGTGCGTCGCCAGGCGCAGCGCATCTTCTTCGGTGACGTCGATGCGTCCGATCTTGGCGAGCTGAATCAGCTCGCCTTCCACCATCTTTTGCGTCAGGTCGATGAGAATGTCGAGAACCCGGAAATTGCGTTCTTCCAACGCCATCTGAAAGGACTGCATGTACAGCCAATCGCCTGCCAAAACGCTGCGATGATTGCCCCAGCGCGAATTCGCCGACGGGCGTCCGCGGCGCGTGTCCGCGCTGTCGATCACATCGTCATGAATTAACGTTGCGCTGTGGAGAAGCTCGACGACGGCCGCCATGCGGATTGCGCCGGGGCCGCTTTGACCGGCATAGCGAGCGGAGAGAAGCAGCAGCGCCGGCCGGAGGCGCTTGCCGCCACCACCAAGAAGGTAGCTGGTGATTTCGGAGACGGGCTCGAAGGCGGCACTACTCTGTCTTGTCAGCTCCTCTTCGACCAGAACGAGGTCTTCTCTGACGAGATCAAAGATTTCCCTAGCGGTGAGCAGCGCGATAACCTTCCTCCTGGCCTGCAACAAATTTGTCGAACCTCGAACCGGTCAGTATCCTGGTTGACCGCGCGGCGGTCAAGCACAAGTGCGAATTGCAACGCGTTCAGCTCATTTGAATTCGACAGCCTTGGGCCCGTCAGGCTGCGCGACGCCCCCATCCAGGCGGAAGAAACGCCGGAAGTTGGCTGCGCTGGCCGATGCCACTTCTTCTGCGCGTAAGTTTCTCACACTCGCGATGCTCTTCGCTACTTCGCCAACATAGGCCGGCTCATTGCGCTTGCCGCGATAGCCTTGGGGCGCCAGAAACGGAGAGTCCGTCTCAATCAAAAGCGTTTCCAGCGGCAAAGCTTTCGCAACGTCGCGAAGGTTCGTGGCTTTCGGATAGGTCGAATTGCCCGCAAAGGACACCAGGAAGCCCATTTCGATGCCGCGGCGCGCGTCTTCGAGCGTGCTGGTGAAGCAATGGAGGATGCCGCCAAGGCCGGTCGGGCGCCAGACCTGGTCGAGAACGGCGAGGCAGTCCGCCCAGGCATCGCGGCAATGAATGACGATCGGCAGCTTGGCCTGGTGCGCCAGTGCGAGCTGATCGCGAAACACCCGGTCTTGGATATCGCGGGGCGAATGATCGTAAAAGTAGTCGAGGCCGATCTCGCCCCAGGCAATGACTTTGGGATGCTTGGCTAGCTCCGCGAGTCGATCGAGATGCTGGGGCGTCAACTGCTTCGCTTCGTGTGGGTGAGTGCCCACGGTGGCGTAAATCCAATCGTGCTGCTCGGCGAAAGGGATCGCCGCGTCGAGCTTTTCCGGGCCTGGGCCGGAGCCGATGGCGAGCAGCGTCGATACTCCCGCGGCGCGGGCGCGAGTCTAGCATGGCGTCGCGATCCTCGTCGAACTGCGGGAAATCAATGTGCGCGTGTGAGTCGATCAGTTCCATGGTTTTTGCGGCACGGGCGTCTTGGCTGCGCGCTTACATCTGGGCACGTCGACAGCGGTGCACAGACCCTTCGAGGCTCAGGGTGAACAGGAGTGTCTGTGCTACTTGAGGCGCGCGCCGACTTCCACGTCTTCGGCGAAGCCGGCGAGCACGGGCCGGCCTTCGGGACCGACCGAGGCGGCTACGATCATGCCGTTCGATTCGACGCCGCGAAGCTTGCGCGGCGCGAGATTGACGACCACGACGACCTTGCGGCCGATCAGCGATTCCGGTTCGTAGTACTGCGCGATGCCGGCGCAAATCTGGCGCACTTCGCTGCCGATATCGACGGTGAGCTTCAGCAGCTTGTCCGCGCCGACGATGCGCTCCGCGGTTTTCACCTGGCCGACGCGCATCTCGACTTTGGCGAAGTCTTCGATGGCGATCTTTTCTGCCGCAGCAGGCGCAGCGGCGGCGGCCGCACCGGCAGCGGTACTGGCCGGCGCGCTAGGCGACGGGCGCCGCGGCTGTCGGTGGCGGTTGTTTCTGTGCCTCGTTTTCCATGGCTTCCATCCTCTCTATGGCTTCTGCTTTTTCGATGCGCGGGAAAAGCGTTTGCGACTTGCCGAGCGTCGTGCCGGGAGCGAGCTGCCCCCAGCGCAATCCATCGATTTCCAGCGACCCGAGTGGTCCCGGCTGCCCGAGCAACGACCATACTTTCGCCGTGCTCTCCGGCAAGACCGGATGCGCCAGCACCGTCACGATGCGAAGAACCTCGGCCGTGGTCCACAGAACCGTGGCGCGGCGTTGCTGATCCGCTTCGGAATCGCCGAGCGCCCAAGGCTGCTCGGACGTCAGGTACTTGTCCGCCGCGGCGATCAGCGACCAAATGAATTCCAGCGCTCGCGAAAAGCCAAGATTGTTGTACTGCTCCATCACCTCGCCGATGGCTTCTTGCGCTTCTTTCGCCAGCGCCGCGTCTTGCGGCTTAAGCGCAGCGGGCTTAGGGATTTTGCCGCCGCAGTTTTTCTCGATCATGGCCGCGGTGCGGCTGGCGAGATTGCCGAGGCCGTTGGCGAGGTCGCTGTTGTAGCGCTGTACTAGAGCGTCGTAGCTGAAGTTGCCGTCCTGGCCGAAGACCGTTTCGCGCAGGAGATAGTAGCGAAGCGCATCGAGCCCGAGCACGTGCACGATGGGCCGCGGACGAACTACATTGCCCAGCGACTTGCTCATCTTCGCGCTGTCCATCAGCAGCCAGCCGTGCGCCCAAATCTGTTTCGGCAGAGGAAGCCCCGCCGCCATCAGAAACGCCGGCCAATATACGGCGTGAAAACGAATGATCTCCTTCCCCACCAGGTGAATATCCGCAGGCCAAAAGCCACGCCGCTCATATTCCGGGCCGCCGACGGCGCTGAGATACGCGGTCAGCGCATCGAACCACACGTAGAAAACGTGCGGCTCCTCGCCCGGGCACCGGAATGCCCCAGCGGATCGACGTTCGCGTGATGCTGAGATCTTTTAGTCCGCCTTCGACGAAACTGAGCACTTCGTTGCGCCGCGTCTCCGGCTGGATGAAGTCCGGATGCTTCGCGTACCAGTCGAGCAGCGGCTTTTGAAACGCGGAGAGCTTGAAGAAATAGTTTTGCTTCGGTGACGGTTTCCAGTCGGGCGGCCGCAATCCGGACAATTATCGCCGGGTTTCACGTCCGGACGTACGCGTTGTCGTAAATGCAGTATTGACCGGTGTAGATGGCCCGGATAGATGAAACCATTTTCGCGGCACAGCTTGAAGAGCCATTGCACCGTGCGCGCGTGGCGGACTTCGGTGGTGCGAATAAATTCATCGCCCTGGATGCCGAATTCATCCCAAATGGCTTTCCATTCCGCGGCCATCTTGGCGACGAATTCCGATTCGGGCATCCCGGCCTTTTTCGCCGAGCGCTCCACGTTGACGCCGTGCTCGTCGGTGCCGGTCGTCAGCACCACCTCGTAGCCCAGCATGCGCTTGTACCGCCGGATGGCGTCGCACACGATCGTCGAATACGTGTGGCCGATGTGCGGCAGGCCGTTCGTGTAGTAGATCGGCGTGGTGAGATAAAATTTGGGTTTTCCAGGGGCCATGGTCAGTTTTCAGTCTTCGATTTTCGTAAAGGCACCGCCGAACTGAAGCCCGGGCATACAGAGAGACGCCGATGATTCGAGCGATCTTGCCTGGACAGGGCGCAGAGGTGCTGCGCGCCCACAAGGGAAAGCGAACCTGCGCTACGGCTGAACACTTAGGAGCCTCCTTCGTAGCGGCGGAGGGCTTCGTTGATCACTTGCTGCAACGGAACGTTTTTCTCGACCGCCAGCTTGCGGCAGTCGTCGTATTCGGGCGCGACGTGCAAAATCCGGCCGTTCACGCGGGAAAGCTTGATGCGCACGTCGCCGTAACTCGTGGTGACGTTGACGGATTCGCGGGGCAAAGCGCGGCGCTGAGCGCGGTACGTGCGCGCGCCGAACGTGGTTGTCTCCGCAAAGATCAGCGACATCAGAGAGTTCGTGTCTTGCGGCTTGCACAGAACGGTCAGCAGCGTGCCCGGCCGATTCTTCTTCATCTGTACCGGCGTGGTGTAGACATCCAGCGCGCCCACGCCAAGAGCCTTCTCCAGAAAATAGCCGTAAATCTGCGGGTTCATGTCGTCCAGATTTGCTTCGATGACCGCGATCTCTTCGTCGTAGCCCGCGACAGCCTTCTCTGCTGTTTCGCCGATCATGATGCGCAGCACGTTGGGCTGGCCTTCGAGATCGGCGGTGCCCGCGCCGTAGCCGATGGCGCTAACGGTCATCGGTGGCTGCGGACCAAACGAATCGCAAAGCGTCGCCACGATCGCGGCGCCCGTCGGCGTGACCAACTCACGCTGCACGCCATTGGAATATGTCGGCGTCCCTTGCAGAAGGCTCGCTGTTGCGGGCGCCGGCACCGGCAAAACCCCGTGCGCCATCTTCGTCGTGCCTCCACCAACATTTAGAGGCGAGCAAGCAAACTTCTCTATGCCGAGCGTGGAAAACCCGATGCATGCGCCAACGATGTCCACAATGGCGTCGACCGCTCCGACCTCGTGAAAATGAATTTTCTCCACGGGCACATCATGTACCCGCGCTTCCGCTTCGCCCAGCTTTTGAAAGATCGTCGAAGCTCGATCGCGTACCTGCGGGGCAAGCCGCGAAGCGTGCAAAATCTCAAGAATCGCGCTCAACGAACGGTGCTTTTGCTGGTCTTCGGTCTGCACGTGAACGTAAGTCGCCGCCATGCCGTTTTTCCAAACTTTCTTGGCGGACAGCTCCCAGCCCGGAACCCGCAAGCCGCGAAGCTCCGCGCGAAGATGCTCGGCGTCGCAACCCGCATCCACCAGGGCGCCAAGAGTCATATCTCCGCTTATCCCCGAAAAACAATCGAAGTACGCTAATTTCATAGGCTTACGCGAACCGAAGCAGGCTGCTTTTCTGCGGCCGCAAGTCTGATTCGAGTCTATCGGCGGTGGAATACCCTGTCAAATCAGCGCGAACTCGCGACGCGGCACAGTGGCGCCTTTGGCGCAAAGCTTTTCGCGCTAGTCGGCTTCTCGATTCGTGATCGACACTCGAAACACGGGCTTGGATTTCTCCGCCGGCTCTATCTCGTACGTCTGCGAGGTTTTACTCGGATCGTAGTCACGCCACAGCCAAATCATCTCCACGGGAAACTCCGCCGCTCCGTGGCCGGAGTTGTGCGTGCCCTTGCCGAAACTAAAATGGAAGTCGTACTCCTGAGCCTTTAGAGCGTTGGCCATGCGCAGGTTGGCTAGCGGCCAGTTGCCCCAGCGAAGGTCAAGATCCTCCGAGCCATCCTGCAGCCACACACGGATGTTGCGCTTGGTTTCGCGGAGAACCTTGTCGGGATAGTCCTGCCCGCCGTCCGGCACTGCGGGATCTTCTTTCCACTGGATGCCGGCGTAACTGCCAATCCAGGAAATCACACGGCTAAACTGATCCGGCATTTGCCACGCGGCATTGAATGCACAGATTCCGCCCGACGAAAGCCCCGTGATCGCGCGGCTGTACGAATCCTTCCGGATGTTGTATTTGGCCGCAACGTCGGCGAGCACCTCATCGCGCAGAAAGCGCACGTAGCGATCGCTCACCGTGTCGTACAGCGTGCTGCGCATGGAGTCTTTCAGCGTCCAATGCCACTTCTCCGAATACGCCTTCACGAAGTTGTACGTGGGCGTGCCGGGCGAGTCGGTAATGTCTCCCGGATTGATGAAAACGCAGATCATCACCGGAATCTTTTTTTGCGCGATCAAGTTATCGATCACGTTGAGCGTCGGGTTGTTGCCATTGCGTTCGATGTATCCTCCACCGTCCTGAAAGACCATCATGGCCGCAGGCGTCTGCGGGTTGTATTGCGCGGGCACGTAGATCCAGTAGTCGCTCTTCATGCCGTCGTAGATTTTGCTGGAGTGCGCGATCCGCTCGGAAAGCGTGCCTGACGGAACGCCCGGCTGAAGGTAGGACAAAGGTCCGAACGCGGGCACGTCGAGCTTCCCGCCAAACTTGGCGCCATTGATGAGGTAATAGAAGGAATGGAGCTTACCGAGCTGTTCTATTCGGGCGGCGCTGTACCAAATATCCGAGCCGGCTAGCGGTTGCATCAGAGGGCCGGGAGCACCATCGATCAGCAGCTCGGGTTTGGCCTGGGCTTGAACGGCGAAGAAAAAATCGGAGCCGCGGCCCGCCCAAGCGGTTCCCTCCTTCAAGTCCTTGGCTTCAAAACTGGAGGAAATCGCGTCCCGCAAACCGGGACTCGCGGCCCTCGCGAGCTCAACGAGCTGCGTCGCAGTTGATTTTTCCGCCGCCAGCACGCCAAGGAATCCGGAAAACGCAAACACGGCAACGCTCGCTATCACAAAACGCGTCAGCAGATACATAGAGATAGGCATGGGCTCGCTCCTGACAAATGAACTCTCAGCATTTTTTCCACGGGATGTGCTCAAAGCAAGTTGCCATGATAGCTCCAAATGACGGAAACGTTGCCTTTTGACCGATCTCATAACAAGCCTTTATACTCACTCGTCTTCTAGCCAAAAGGACCGAGGCAGCCGAAGAACTGAGGACGCGTGTATCTCACACTGATGAATCGTTTGCGTCAGGCGCTGGCGCGGCACATCCATGAAAAGTATGGCGTGGAGCTGACGATCGTCCTGGAACGCCCGCCCAAGCTGGAAATGGGTGAAGCGGCGTCACCGGTATGTTTTGAATTGGCCAAGCGGCTGAAACGCGCGCCCCGCCAGATCGCCCAGGAAATTGCAGCGCAACTGGCTCCGGTGGAAGGCATTGCCCGCATGGAAGTAGCCGGCGGTGGGTACTTGAACGCCTTTGTCGATCGCGCCGCATTTTGGGAGAGCGTGCGGAGTGAAGCCGCCGCGAAACCTCCTTCCCGCGCCGACAGGCCGGGAAAAATCATTGTCGAGCACACCAGCATCAATCCGAACAAAGCTGCCCATATCGGGCACGTCCGCAATGCGGTGCTGGGCGACACCATGGCGCGCACGCTGCGGCACGCGGGATACAACGTGCAAGTGCAGAATTACATCGATAACACCGGCGTGCAGGTGGCCGACGTGGTGATCGGCTTTCTGGACATGGAAAAGCGGACGCCCATCGGCGTGAAGATGCTGGCGATGGAGCCGCGGTTCGATTACTACTGCTGGGATTTGTATGCCAAGGCGACACATTTCTTCGAAGAAGACAAGGAGCGTGCCGCGAAGCTGCGCGGCGCCACTCTGAAGGCGATCGAGGGAGGCCGTGGCGAAGAAGCCGAGATTGCGCAAGTGGTGGCGGATGCGATCGTCGCATGCCATTTGCGGACGATGGCTCGCCTGGAGATCCGTTACGAACTGCTGGCGCGGGAAAGCGAGATTCTGCACCTGCATTTCTGGGACGCGGCATTCGCGAAATTGCGAGAGGCAAACGCGATTCAATATGCAAACAGCGGAAAGATGGCTGGCTGCTGGATCATGCCTTGGGGAGAGAAAGACGGAACCACCACCGAGGACGCAGAAAGCACAGAGACGGACGAGGAGAACTCACAAGACAAGATTATCGTGCGCTCGAATGGCACGGTGACCTACGTCGGGAAGGACATTGCGTATCAGTTGTGGAAGTTCGGACTGCTGGGCAAGGATTTTCACTATGCGAAGTGGCCGAAAGCTCCGGAGGGCGAAGTCGTCTGGGCCACGACCAGCGAGCCGAACGACCCGGAGGCGCCAAACTTTGGCGCTCCGGCTGCCATCGTCTACAACGTCATCGATGCGCGCCAGGCGTACTTGCAGCAGGTCGTCGCCGCGGGCTTGCGGGCGCTGGGGCACACGGCCGAGGCAGACCACTCGATTCACTTGTCGTACGAGATCGTGGCGCTGACGCCGCGATGCGCGGCCGAGATGGGATACGAGTCCTCGCCGGAAGAAGCGAAGAAGCCCTACGTCGAGGTCAGCGGCCGCAAAGGCCTCGGCGTTAAAGCCGACGACCTGATCGACAAGCTGGAAGTCGCCACCCTGGCGGAAGTGCAGCAACGCCACGCGGAAATGAGTACGTTCGAGCAGACACAAACGGCTCATGCTATTGCCGTGGGAGCGCTGCGGTTTTTCCTGCTGAAGTTTACCCGCACCGCCATCATCGCGTTTGATTTCAAGGATGCCCTTAGTTTTGAAGGGGAGACCGGGCCGTATTGCCAGTATGCCGTCGTGCGCATCCGAGGGATTCGCCGCAAAGGTGCGGAGACCGGCGCGGCCAACGTGGCGCTAACCAAAGAAACCATCCGCGCCCTGCTGACCGGAGCTGAGGGTGACGGGCTATGGGAGCTGTTGCTGGCGGCCGGATCGCTCGATTACGCCGTTGACGCGACCATTGGGGCGCAGGAGCCGGCGTTTCTAGCGAAGTTCGCGTTCCAACTCGCGCAGTCCTTCAACAATTTCTATCACAAGCACCACATTTTGTCGGAAACCGATGAGCAGAAGCGCGCGTTCTTGTTGGCGTTGACGGAATTGGTCGAGGCGCAATTGGTGCGCGCGCTCGACCTCCTGGGGATCGCGGCTCCTGAGAAGATGTGAGGTAGCAGGACGCACGCGACTTATCTTGTAGGGGCGCAGCATCGCTGCGCCCTCTCTTGGGGTGCGCCCGAGTTTCGCGGGTTTCGATCGGGAGAATCCTGGGCGAAGTCAGCAGTGAGATCGGAAAGGGCGCAGCGATGCTGCGCCCCTACAAGTAGCTAGCTATACGTTACACTTATTATATAGTATACTTGGTTGCATGGAGCAGAACGGGCGCGAGTTTGCTGGAGGGCACCGCCGCTCGATTCGGTTGAAATATCGGGACTATTCCCTTCCCGGTCCGTATTTGGTCACCATTTGCACTCATCAGCGACGCTGTTTTCTCGGACACATCGTACAAGGGAGTCTCGCACCAAGCTCGCTGGGTCAAATCGCTCTGGAATGCTGGGTACGCATTCCGGAGCATTTTCCGCGAGTCGACCTCCGCGAATTCGTTCTTATGCCCAACCATCTGCACGGCATCCTGTCGATCGCTCCGATTGCTCCGTTTGCTCCGTTTGTAGGGGCGCAGCATGGCTGCGCCCTCTCTTGGGGTGCGCCCGAGTTTCGCGTCAAACCCTGCTCCTTGGGCGCGATTGTCAGATCCTTCAAATCAATCGTTACACGCCGCGCACATGAGGAATTGGGATGGCAGGGCCCCATTTGGCAGAGGAACTATTTCGAGAGGGTGTTGCGGGATGGACAGGAGTTTGCGGATGCTAGTCGGTATGTCGCGGAGAACCTGAGAAAGTGCGGATTCGATCGGGAGAATCCTGGGCGAAGTCGGCAGTGAGATCGGAAAGGGCGCAGCCCGCCGCGGCGGGCTGCGCCCCTACAAATTACAAACGGAACGAGACCGCCTCGGTGCGGTCTTCAATATGACATGACAAGGTTGACTAGGGTTCGCACCGCAACGCCGGTCGGGCCTTTGGCGAGCCAAGGCTTGGCGTCGTCGTTCCAGGCGGTGCCGGCGATGTCCAGGTGGATCCAGGGCGTATCGCCGGCGAATTCGCGGATAAACCAGGCGCCGGTGATCGATCCTCCGCCCTTGCCGCTGCCGATGTTCTGAATATCGGCGAAGCTGCCCTTGATGAATTCGCGATATTCGTCGTCCATGGGCATCTGCCACATTTTTTCCCCGGCCGCTTTGGCCGAGGTGAGCAGCTTGTCGGTCCAAGCCTGATCCGAACCAAACACGCCGACGTTTACATTGGCCAGGGCCACGACGATGGCACCCGTCAGGGTAGCCGCGTCGACGAGGTGCGTAGCGCCGAGTTGCTTAATATAGTGGACTCCGTCCGCAAGGATGAGTCGCCCCTCGGCGTCCGTGTTAAGCACCTCGATGGTCTTGCCGGACATGGCGGTTTGGATGTCGCCAGGCTTCTGCGCTTTGCCGCCGGGCATATTCTCCGTGCTGGGTACGACGCAAATCACTTTCACATTGGGCTTCAATGCCGCGAGCGCGCGCATGACGCCGAGCATGGTTGCCCCACCGGCCATGTCGTATTTCATTTTCTCCATGCCGTCGGCCGGCTTAATCGAAATGCCGCCGGTGTCAAAGGTCACCGCCTTTCCGATCAGTCCAATCACCGGCGCGCCAAGCTTGAGATTCGCGGGCGTATAGGTGACCACCATAACTCGCGGCGGCTCGATGCTGCCCTGAGCCACGCTCAGCAGCGCACCCATCTTCAAGTCCGCGATTCTTTTTTCGTCCAGAATTTCCACGGTCAGGCCGGCCTCTTTCGCCATCGCCTGAGCCTTATCCGCCAAAATCGTTGGAGTCAGCTTGTTGGAGGGTTCGTTCACCAAGTCCCGCGTGAAGTTCTGCGCCTCGGCAATCACCCGGCCCCGCGCCAAGCCCTTTTCCGCCGCGGCGCGCTCCTTGTCCGAGTACCCCGCCAATAGCAACGTATCGACGTCCTTGCCGTTCTTCTTGTCCGTCTTGTATTTGTCGGACTCGAAATCGGCGGCCAACGCCCCCTCGGCGACCACCTGGGCCGCCTCTTCAGTTAGGTCGCTTTCCCGGACCACGAACGCAATGTGTTTCACGCCACGCGACTTCAGGTACCGGAACGATGCCCCGGCGATCTTTCGCAGAGTCGCGCCATCGAATTTCTCCCGTTTCCCCGCTCCAACCAAAAGCAGACGCGCCGCCGCAAGGCCCGCAGGCGCATGGATCAGGGTCATCTCCAGCGCCTTGCCTGTCAGTTCGCCGCTCTTCGCCAGTTTGCGCAACAACCCGTTGGCGGCTTGGTCGATCTCGGCGATTCGCCCCTCCAGCGGTTCTGGTTCCTCAAAAACGTAGGTGACCAAGGCATCGGTCTCCATTCCTGCATACGGCTTGGTTTCCAGCGTGATCTGCATAGTCGCTTTATCGCCTCCGGTTGCGATACATAGCTTGCTCGGCTTCCCTGCGCGCCTCTTTGGTACGCTCGTCCTGGCGGCGGTCCCAGGTTTTCTTGCCTTGCGCCAGCGCGATCTCGCATTTGGCGATGCCGCCGCGAAAGTATATCCGCAGCGGAATGACAGTTAAACCCTTGGACTGAACGCGACCCGCCAACTTGTAAATCTCGTTCTTGTGCAGCAGCAACTTTCGCGAGCCCAACGGCTCATGGTTCCAGGGGCCGCCGGGCATGTACTGGGCGATGTGAGCGTTAACCAGCCACGCCCCATTGGCCTTGAAATCGACAAAGGCATCGCGAATATTCGCCTTTCCTTCGCGCAGAGCCTTTACTTCGGTGCCGTGCAGCACCAGCCCGGCTTCCAATTTCTCCAGCAAATGGTAGTTGTAGGAGGCGGCGCGATTTTGCGCCACGATCAACTCTTTGGGTTTCTCCGCCTTATTCGATGGTTTGGCCACTCGCTCGGAATCCTATGTGACGCCAAGGTTAAATGTTAGACGGGTGGGGGTAACATATGCAAGACAGCCAACCTTCCGTTGCTTGTCCCGCCTCTAACCCGATGCTAGACTGCGACTGATTTGTACCCAAGCCCTGGAGAGTACATGCGAGGATGGAGCAGGTTGATTTTGTGCGTGGGTGTTGGGGTGCTAGCGGCGGGCTGCCCGAAAGGGAAACCTGACTACCAACAAGGGGTCAAGGCTGAGAACCTTCAGGACTATGACGCCGCCTACGATTTCTACCAGAAGGCGCTGAAAAGCCAGCCTGAGAACGCCGAGTATCAGATCAAGTTCAACCAGGCCCGCTTTGAGGCGGGCGCCTTCCACGTTAAGCAGGGTATGAAGTTCCGCGAACGGGGCGACCTCCAGGGGGCGGCCGGGGAGTTCCAGCACGCCGCAGCGCTCGATCCCTCGAGCCCGATTGCCGAACAGGAGCTGCGCAGGACCGCGGAGATGATCGCCGAGAAGGATCGCGCCAACAACGCGGCCGCCGCCGAACCACCTCCGGATGGCGACGAGCAGCCGCTCGCGGCCATGCCGCCGGAGATCAAGCCGCTCTCCCGGGCACCGATCAACTTCAGGGCGTCGAACGACGCTAAATACGTGTTTGACACGATCGGCAAACTAGCCGGCCTCACCGTAATTTACGACCCGGACTTCCCCGCCCGGCGGATCTTTGCGGACCTGAACAATGTGACTCTGGAGCAGGCGCTGGATATCGTGTCGCTGGAAAGCAAGGCGTTTTGGAAGCCGGTAACGGAAAACATCATTTTCGTGATTCCCGACCAGCCGCAAAAGCGCCGCGACTATGAAGAACAGATCGTGCGCACGTTCCCCCTCTCGAATACCGTCCAGGCGCAGGATCTGACCGAAATCGTCACCGGGCTTCGCCAATTGTTGGACTTGAAGCGCATTCAGCAGCTCAACGCACAAAACGCCATCATCATCCGCGATACCCCGGACAAACTGGCCATCGCCGAGAAGGTGATCCGCGATATCGACAAAGCCAAGCCGGAAGTCGTGATTCAGGTGCAGGTTTTGGAAGCGCGCGTGGACAAGATGCGGAACTTGGGCATCGCTCCAGGCAACACGGCGTCGATAGGTGTGGTGCCGCCGGGAACGACAACCACCAATTCCAGCACTACTTCCACCACTACGAGCTCGACGACCAACACCAATATCTTGACGCTGCAAAACCTCGCCCACCTGAACGGCTCCGATTACAGCGTTACCTTGCCGTCTTTCACCGCTAACGCCCTCTTGAATGACTCCACCACGAAAATCATCCAGAACCCCGAAGTCCGTTCGGTGGACGGGCAGCCTGCCAAGCTGCGCATCGGTGACCGCGTACCCGTAGCGACAGGCAGCTTCCAGGCCGGTGTGGGCGTCGGCTCGACCGCCGGCGCGGGCTTTGTCAACCCGCTGGTCAACACCCAGTTCCAATACATCGAGGTCGGCGTAAACGTGGATATTACGCCACGCGTGCACCCCAACCACGATGTCAGCCTCAAGGTGGGCATCGAGGTTTCTTCGGTCACCGGCGAGCAAAACATTGGCGGAATTCAGCAGCCTATCATCAGCCAGCGAAAGATCGACCACGAGATTCGTTTGAAAGAAGGCGAAGCCAGCGTGCTCGGCGGCTTGATCACCAAGACGGACACCAAGAGCTTGAACGGCTGGCCCGGCTTGGCGCATGTTCCGCTGCTGCGCTATCTATTTTCCGAAGACAGCAAGACCTCCGAAGACGACGAGATCCTGATCATTCTGACTCCGCGCATCGTACGGCTGCCCGACTGGACCCGCGCGAATCTGCGGCCTTTGTACTCCGGCTCGGAATCCACCGTCCAGGTAAGGCGCGAGAGCGAGGTCCGGGCGCCTTCGACGACGCCGGCGGCGACGCCTGCTCCCGCAGCGCCGACGACTGCCCCGCCTCCGATGGCTGCGGCACCAGTCGCCGCCCCTGCGCAGACCGGGAAGTCCGCGCAACTCCGATTCGAGCCGCGCACCTTGTCGCTGAAAACAGGGGAACAAACGACCATCGGCGTGGTCGTCGACAACGTGAACGATCTGTTCTCGATTCCCTTCTTGCTGCAGTACAACCCGGCGGTGATTAGCGTCGAGGAAGTGCAGCATGGCGGCTTCCTGCAGGGCGGAGATCAAGAGATCGCGATCGCGCAACGCGTGGATAAGGAACGCGGCCAAGCCATCATCTCCGCGACGCGCCAGCCAAACACGGTGGGCGTCAGCGGCACCGGCACCATCATGGGCATCGTCGTGAAGGCCATTGGCCCCGGCTCGTCAAACCTGTCGATCGTGCAAGTAAACGCGAAAGACTCGCAGCAGAGACCGATCCCGCTGGTTACCGGCGAGGCTACGGTGCAAGTGCAACCCTAATTGAACGACGGGAATCCGAATCTAGAGAAACCAATGTCGCGCAGGAATCGCTTTCGCCGCCGCCCAATCTCGATCGCCGCGGGCATGACGCTTCTTGAGCTCATCATGGCCTGCTCGATCCTCATGATCTTGTCGTCGGCAGCCCTGCCGATCGCGCGCTACACCATCGTGCACAAGAAAGAAGAGTTGTTGCGCTACGACCTGCGCCAGATGCGCGACGCCATCGACCGCTACAAGGATCTGGCCGACCGCAACCTGATCCGCGTGGAAGTCGGCAGCGAAGGATACCCGCCGGACTTGGAGACGCTCGTCAAAGGCGTGCAGCTCGGCGCCGGGAACGACCGCAAAATCCGGTTTCTGCGCAGCATTCCGAAGGATCCTCTGACCGGCCTCGCAGAATGGCGGCTGGTTGCCATTCAGGACGATCCGGACTCGACAAGTTGGGGCGGCAAGAACGTATTTGACGTACACTCGAAATCACAGGGGACTGCCAGCGACGGCACGCGTTACACCGACTGGTAGTTAAAATTGAAACAGCTGTTGAAACAAGGACCCAGAATGCACCAAAAAAAGCTCTTTCCACGCTCGCTCTCAACTCGCCGTCGCCGCGGACTTTTGTCCGCAGCGGGCTTCACGCTGATCGAGCTGATGATCGTCATCACCATTATTTTCATACTGATTGGCATGGCCGCCGCGCGTTACGACCGCTCCGTCCTGCGCGCGAAGGAAGCCACTTTGAAGAGCGATCTGCAGGTCATGCGCCAGGCCATCGACAATTACACGCTCGACAAAGAGGCTGCGCCACAATCCCTGGATGATCTCGCGAACTCGCAGACGCCGTACCTCCGCGAGGTTCCCGTCGATCCGATGACTCGCGCAAAAGACTGGCACACCGATTTCGGAGACTTGGTCATGAGCCCCGATCAAGTAAATAACGGAATCGTGGACGTCCACTCCAACTCGAACCTGACCTCTCCGATCGAGGGAACGCCCTACAATACTTGGTAGTCCGCCTGGCAATTCCCCCGCGCTTCGCGTGCGTTCGATTCTATCCAGGCCTTCGAGCCCTCCTCCCCTGCGCCCGCAATTTGACGCCACACTCCGCGTCCGCTATAGTCATGGTGCGGGGTGGAGCAGCCTGGTAGCTCGTCGGGCTCATAACCCGAAGGTCGTCAGTTCAAATCTGACCCCCGCAACCAATTCTATTGATTCACAAGGGTTTGTTGGATGCTCCCAACAAGCCCTTCTTCTTTTTGGGAAAGACTTGGGAAAGAAATCAGTTTTCCCTTATCAGTCTCAGGCCATCCGGTCCCGAACAATTCGCCAAGTTTATCGGCCGCGTTCCGTTCATCATCGGAGAAAGTGTGCGTGTAGTTGTCGGTCACACTAGTGCCGCTGTGCCCTAGACGCTGCCTGCGAATCTGCGGGGCGATTCCCAGAGAATCCATTGCGGTGGCCGCCGTATGACGAAAGCTGTGAAGCCCAAGAGATGCTGCACGCCTCTCGCTGCGGGTTGCCTGCTCAATGGTTCTGTCCTTCCCCACAAACTTCGCTAGTAGCTTGGTATCAATCTTCGGAATTTCGAGACGCTCAAGCAGCGTGTTCAACTTGCGCTCAAGCACGTTGCTAGCGTCCCACGGATTGCCGGAAGAGGTTTGGAATAGGTAGCCGTCAGTCCTGCCAGCCAAGTATTCCTTCACCTGCGAACCAAGCCGCGAAGAGATGCAAACGCTTCTAAACGCAGCTTCAGTCTTGGGGCTGTCTTCGGACCCGTTCCAGATTGCTTTGCTCACTTCTACTGATAGTTTTTCAACGTCAACGTCACTCGCCCGGAGTGCAATGAGTTCCCCGGCACGCAGCCCGGCTTCGGCTGCCAGCCAAAAGAAGACACGATCTGCACCCTTCGTGTGGGTAAGAATGCGCTTCACTTCCTCGACCGCATAGCACCGCATCCGCAGTTTCCGAGCCTTGGGAAGTTCAACGCGCAATTCGCCCGTAACGTACTTCCACGCAACGGCTGAGTTCCACATGATCCGCAGCGTTGTCCAAACGTTTTTTACCGTCTTCGGGCTTGCCTTGCCCACCAGTCGGTTTAGAAACGACTGCACGCGCTCCGAATCAAGATCACCCATTGCCAGCTTGCCGAACGCTGGAATGAGCAGCCCGTTTATGTGGCCCTTGATTGTTGCGGCGGTTGACGCTTTCTTATGGACCAAGACTTCCGCCTGCCACCTAACCGCAAACACAGAAAACGGGGTTGAAGCCTTTCCCATCGTCTGAGTCTTCACGGCCAACGGTTGATAGTCGTTCGCCCTGTCCACATAATCGCGTAATGCCCTTCTCGCTAGAGGCTTTGTGTATTGCCGCGCATCGCCAAGCCGCACGTTCCGCTGAATCCGTCGCGTACCTACCTCGGTTTCGACGGTTTCCACGTATCGGCCCCACCATGCGTCCGGCAATGTTTTGCTCCCGCGTAAGTACACGGTGCCTTCCTGCCAACGTCTTCTTGCCAAGGTCCACGCTCCTTGCGTGGCCCGTTGGTTCTGTGCGGTGACAACGGTATCAGAATAATCTTGGCAATGGGAAGTAGGCAAAGTTTGCGTCAATAGTGGGGAGCGCAATCCGCCCGCCCGGCCTGCTGGGTCGGCGCGTCCGAGCGGAATGGGAGCCAACGGTTCGATCATTTTCAGCCGGATACGAAAGCTAACGTCGAAAACCCTTTGTCGCTGCGCAGTTCACGCATCCCCCTGTCGAATTACAACCGATTCGCTGCGCCCTTTCGTTTCCCTCACTTCTCCTGGCTGATTTCGTTTGTGGGGACTGAATTGTTCTCGGCAGGTCGCCCCAAGGCCGTCCTCAATTGCAATTCAGCGTGAGCTTTCTCGACGGTGTGCCGTGCATAGTAGTTCGGATCGTCTTTGTCGTCTGCGCGGTAGTCGGCGATGCGCTGGATGACCACTTCGGGGTCGTCCCCGCGGGCTAGGGCGCGCCTGGCGCAGGCCCAACCGTGTTCGGATTGGGTTTTGTCGGGGCCGAGCTGTGCCGTGCGGCGCGCTTCGCGCCACTTCCGGTAGTCCTGGTCCCGCCAGAGCACTTTCTTTAGGACGGCATTGATGACGTGGTCGGCGTTGCTCTCGATGAACCGGGCATAATCCTCAAGGAGTTCGTTGACCGGCTCTTCGAGTTTTACCTCCCGAGTCATGATCCCGGGTGCTTTCTTAACGAGCGGCATACTGTTCCTCCTCTGGTGATGTGTGTTTCTTCCGAACTCCCTGTCACCGTGGAAAAAACGGCCAGCATGATTTACCGTGCCGCAGGGCGGGAGCGACCCCACGAACTTTTTGGGCGGCTGAAAGCCGAAAAAGTGGGGTCGCTCCCGCCCGATTTAGTGTTTTTTTCCACGGTGACTTTTGCTTGCATTGGTTCGCTATCTCCCACGCTTCCACGAAATTGCTCGCGCCACAGGGTGAAGAACTTGGCGAAGGCGAAGCTGAAGCATGTAGTTCTTACCATCTTCATCCTTTCCCCTCAGGTTCCTGTTCAGGAGCCGCAATCCGGCGAAGCACTTCGGTGGCGAAATGCGCGGTGGCATGGCGATCGCTACCGCCGAAGTCCTGGCAGATATCGGATTCGGTTACTCGTCCGACTTTCCATCCGCGGTAGAGGTGTTCGAAGCGCTGCCCGGCGAATCGGGTTTTGGCCTGATTGCGGAAAATCAGATCGGCCTCAATCAGAGACGCGTACTGGCTGAGGTCCCAGGCCTTGCGGATTTGGAAGTAGCGGAGGAGGTTTGCTGATACGTCCGATCCCAGCGGAATGGCCACCAGCGAATCGAATAGTTCTTTGGCCTTTTCGAAGTGGGAATCGACTCTCGCCAGATAGAGAAATCGGAACTCGGAGAGCTGCCGAAACAGAGGCAGGTAGGCTTCGAGATGGTGCACAAATTCCGTGAGGTTAGCCTCTTGCCCTTGGAGGTAGGTAAACGTCACCACAGGCGAGGGAGCGTCACTACCGATAAACATCGGAAACTTATCGACGAAGTAGCGAACGGTGGGCTGGGAAGTTCTCTGTCCGTGATAGATCTTCGAGGGCAGAAAGTGATTCGGGGTTTTCAATTGATCGCAGAAAAAGCTGACTTTTTCCGGCTCGGTTTCCAGATACTTCCACTGCGGGTTCGAAAGGACAAAATCGAGCATTCCGACCCGCCGCTGAATGTATTCGATTTCGTGTTGGCGGCGATTGCGGATGTTCTCGCGGCCGATCTGGCGGTACAGCCGTCGGGAGAACAGGTGATAGACCGTTCCACTCTTCGGAAAGCGCTCGGTCCTGGCGTGGTGATTGGTGTGAAGTTTGTTCCAGAAGTCGGTCGTGCGCTGACCCCAATGGGTACCGGTGAAGGCAAGGAATTGACGTGCCACAAAGTAGCCGGAATGCGTCGCTACGATGTAGAGAAAGCGGGCTTCTGCTTCGGTGTAGCCGAGGGCCTTCAATGCTTCGAGATGGGCAGGGGCGATGTTCATAGCGTGAGGATTCCTGCGGTGATTTCGCGTTCGTCAAGAACGCGGCGCAATCGCGATGCGTCTTCCGAACGCCCATAGAGCGAGAAGCCTGCGGCGGCTTTTCCCGCCATCGCCCGCGGTCTGTAATCGCGCGTCGCGAGTTCCAGGTCCACATGACGCAGTTCGAGTTCCGGGGTCTCGTACTCGACGCGTAGATCGGGCACGGGAATCTTTCCGTTCACAACCTGGAGGTGGTGCTTTTCGGCGACTTGGCTCTTACGGTCCAGGTCGTCTTTTTCGGGTCCCAGCAGGGCCAGATCGCGATTCAGATTCCGTTTGAGTTCATAGTCGAGGAGCACGCGGACCGGGCGGCCTCCGCCGCGCTCGATGCGGGCAGCCTCTTTCTGAAAGAGCCGGAAGAGATCGGCATCATGTTTGACTTCGCGCGGCTTCACCAAGCCGTGGTAGATGGGCTGAACGTCGGGAAATTGGTTCGTGTTCTTGAGAAGGCGGTGCCCGGCTTTCGTAAGGGTCACAACTCGCAGGGTCTTCTTCTGCGAGATTTCAACGGTCTTATCTCTGACCAGAGATTGCCGTGCGAGGTCGCGAATGTCCTTCTCCATCCGTTCGCGATTCCCGCCGTAGGCATGCTTTGCGAGGTCCGACACCGCGATCACGCGGAACTTGCCGATTTCCTTGAGGGAGTGCATCTCGGAATCGCGGAGGAGGTACGCGCGGTCCCGGACGTAATACGCGCGCGGGGAAGCACTCTGTTCGTCGCGGGTGGAATGCTGGTCCCGAGCTTCGGTGCTATCGCCACGGCCAGGGGCCTCCGGCGCGGAATTCCTACCGTCTCGTGCATCGGGAGCTGTTGATCTGTGCTGGCGTACGGAGCGGCGCGTGGACGTGTCGCGCGTGTCCAGCGCGTCTTGCGGATCGTGGGAAAAGGCGTCGCGCGACACTAGTTGAAATCCTCCTCGTTTACAGGAACGGGCATGTCCGCATGGCTGACGTTGAACTGCTTGTCGAGGTGCGAGAGTTTGCGCCCGGTATTCTTGAGAAAGAAGCGGCGGCCGATGGCGAGCGCAGCGCCAAACAGGTTCACAAAGAGGACCGCGAGGAAGATGAGAATCGTTGTTCCGTAGACGTGGTACAGGACCGCTTTGTAGCGGGCCATGAACTTCAACTGGTCAAGGAGCCAAAATCCGTAGCCCAGCAGGATGACGATGGTGAACAGCAGTGCGTTGGCGATCATCGTGAATTCCTCAGTTCCGGTGAGAGTTCTGGGAAGTGTTTCTCCACAAACCTTTTGCGTTTCCGGGAGCGGGCGGAAAGCAGGTAGCAACGGAGGCCCTCCAGAAGCGCGCCTGGGGTATCCGGGAGCAAGGACGAGCGGCTGGGATGTGGCGTTTGGGGGGAGGAAACTTTGGTGGCGGGGACTAGCGTGGCGCGCGGAGGTTGGGCCGATGTTGCGCTGCGTCCGCCCGCGACCTCTTCGATTTGCGTGCTAACCCCGACTTTCATTTGAACGCCTCCCCGTTGGCTGGGGCTGCGAGGAAGGAAAGCGGATGGCGATTGATGGGACGGCCGTATGCGCCGGTTCCTGGACTTCTCCGTCCAGGCACACTTGGAGCGTGCGCTCCGTGTACAGCGTTGTCCCACAATCGCGTCCGTCCCCTCTAGCGGGCCGTACGCGACACAGAACGAAACACCGAAGGAATCGGTTGCGCCCTGTCCGCGGGAGTTAACCGGCGAGAACTCCCCTCATCTATACAGAGGGGGAAAAACGGAAAAACCTCACTAACAAAATGCAACTTTTTGTTTTTTTACACTCTTGGTGGTTTGGGGGATCGGGTTTGCGACCTTCGGTTGGAGTGTTTTGCTTTCATCTGCTGGAGGAAGCCACTGTAGGTCGTGTAACACGGTGAACACAAGGTGATGTGATCCAAAACCGAGTCTTCGACCTTTGTTGGTTGTTCGGCCAAAAGTCTTAATACATC
>CAVTLQ010000017.1:0-228628 GCA_963735525.1 uncultured Acidobacteriota bacterium
CCTTTCTGCAAAGTCTGCTCCACGCGGCGCGGCTCCCGCGCTGGTCTTCGGCGAAGCTCAACCAAAGTGAGCAGAGATAATACTGATCCTTGTCCGGGTTCCGGCTGATGGCGTCGCGGAAGATCTCCGCGGCCCGAGACGCGTCGCCCAGATGCGCGTAGATATCTCCGAGCAAGGCCAGGAAGGAGTCGTCCTGCTGGCGCCGAAACCTGCTGCGCCGCCTCGAGTGCTTGGGCGTAAAGGCCTTTCCGGAAATAAGCGTCGGCGAGGTCGAACTTCACATCGTCGGAATCGGGATTCGCGCCTAGTGCGGTCTGAAAATGCAGGATGGCGTCATCGTACAAACGATAACGGGCGGCAGTACGCCCACTCCCGTTTGGGTGCGATAGTCGGTGGTGCTCATCTGGTCCAGTTGCGCGATCGCCTTCCGGGCTTCTTCGAGTTTCCCGAGTTTCATGTAGGTTTCCGCCAGCAGATACAGGTCTTGAGGATGGTCGGGGTGTTTTTTGATCTGTTCGCTGAGCTGGGCCAAATCCAGTTGCGTTCGCTCCTGGGGAGTCAGATTGGAGCGGTTGTCGAGGTAGTCGAAAAGGTGTTGATACGGATAGGGACCTGGGGAAGCGTCTTTCGAGAGGGTTTGAAATACACTCAAGTCCCTCTGTGCGGCGTCCGGCTGGTGCAGGCTTCTCTCCACCATGGCGAGCTTGTAATACCCGGAAGCGGGGTCGCGGCTTACCCGGACAAAGCGTCTGAGCAAGTCCGCAGCTTCCTCAAATTTCTTGCTGGCAATTCGCAGATTCGCCAATTCCAGCAGCGCTTCGGAATAGTCGGGCTGCAACCGGAGCACTTGTTGAAACAGCTCTTCGGCTCTTGCGTGATTCCCCTGCCGCTCCTCGATAAAGCCCATGTTGAATAAGCAAGAAACGTTGTGCGGATCCCGCTTGAGCCCGCCTTCAAAGTACTTCCGGGCTTCATCGAATCGTCCGAGATGCCGGTACGAGAGCCCCATGAAAGCATAGGAAGCCGCCGAGGGATCCACCTCGATCAGTTTCTGGAACTCATCGATGGCCTTTTCCGCTCTCCCGGACATGAAATAGCTCTCGCCCAGCGCGGCGCGCAGATCGGCGCGTTGCGGAGCGATCTTTAAACCTGATTCCAAAAGGGGGATGGCATCTTCGAAGTAATTCTGGGACATGCTGACCCGGGCCAGCAGAAAGATAATGTCCGGATTCTCCGGGGCAAGCTTATGCGCGCGCACCAGCAGGTCCAAAGCATCCACCGGCTTCGCCTGATCCGCATAGACCTGCGCCAGCAAGTACAAGGTCTCGGGTGAATCGGGTTTGAGTTTCAGCGCCCGGTTCAACGCGAGTTCGGCCTTCGCGTAGTCGCGGCTCCGAAGATAGGCCTGTCCAAGGTCGTACAGAATCTCGACTGTTTCGGGCTGCAGTGCATTGGCCTTCTCGAGTTCGAGCTCGGCCGCCCGGTACTGTTTTGCGGAGGCCAGCAACACGCCCAATGTGAAATGCAATTGGAAGTCGTCTTTATTTTGGGCGGAGAGTTCCGTGGCCATCTTCAAGGCTTCGGCAGTCCGGCCGGCTTGCAGGTAAGCACGGGTCAGGTTGAAGCGAGTCGCGACGTTCGAAGGGCGGACGCGTTGCAGGGGAGCGATCGCTTCGGCAGGCAAATTCCTGGCCATCAAAACCAGGCCCAAGTTGTAATTTCCATCTCGATTGCCCGGGTCCAGACGCAAAACCCTCCGGAACTCCTTCTCGGCGAGGTCGAGTTTTTCCTGCGCGACGTAGACGTTCCCAAGGTTGTTGCGCGCGTCGAAGGAATTCGCGTCGAGCTTCAGCGCATGCTGAAACGCTTCCTGCGCGTTGGCGTAGTCTTTTTCCTGGCTGTAGACAATCCCCAACAAGTTATAGCCCTCGGCGCTGGAGGGATTTCGCTGGAGCTCGTCTTGTATTTTCTGTTTGGCTTGATCGAGCAACCCTTGGCGAAGGAGGGTTTCAGCCTCGAGGAAAGGTGACGCCTTCTTCGCGGTCTGCGGAGCCTTGCCCGCCGGGCTGGGGGCGGACTGCGGTGCGGCGGATCCGGTGGCGGCAACGAGAATCACTCCCAGCGCGAGCAGCGCCGCCACGTTCGGCCGGCAGCCCGCAGTCCTGGCCTTACGCTGAAACATAGCCCTTACTATCATTCGTCAGTGCGTTCCGCATGCGCTCCAATTTCACGCCGTACGGTCAATTTAGCATCTCCAGCGCTTGCTGGGCCAGCTTGTGCTGGGGTTGCTGGCGCAGCAATGCCTGCAAGACCTCTCTGGCCTTTTCGTTGTCTTTCAAAATCACGTAAACCCGCGCCAGATTGAGGTAGCCCTGATCGTAGTTCGGGGCCACGCGGATGCACGTCTCGAATTTTTCCTTCGCTTCGGAATAGTGTTCTCCGCGGACCAGCAGCACGCCCAGGTTGTTGAGCGCGTCGGGATAGTCCGGGCGCAAGCTCACCGCCCTTTCCAACAGCTCCGCCGCCCGCTGGAGCTGATTTTCCCGCGCGTAGAGCATCCCCATGCTGTAGTTGACCTCGGGATCGTCGGGTTCAATCTCCAGTGCCCGGCTCAACAGCTTGTCCGCTTCACCGTAGGCTTCTTGCCGCCGGTAAAGGTTTCCGAGGTTCAACAGT
Source organism: uncultured Acidobacteriota bacterium (assembly GCA_963735525.1). Lineage (GTDB taxonomy): Bacteria > Acidobacteriota > Terriglobia > Acidiferrales > UBA7541 > Acidiferrum. The sequence goes on from CAVTLQ010000017.1 coordinate 2,677, forward strand.
GCGATGACATAGTCCGGCTTCAGCTGCAAGGACTGCTGGAAGTTGCCGATGGCTTCGGCCGCTTGACCTTCCTGCGCGGCGATCATTCCCAGATTGTTCCATGCTTCGGGATAGTTCGGGCGCAGCTTCACCGTCTGCTCGAGGTACTGGCGCGCGTCGGGCAGATTGTTTCTGCGGAGATAGAGCGTCCCCAGATTGTAGTAAGCCTCAGGTTCGTTCGGCTTCGCCGCGATGACTTGCTGGAAGGACGCCGCCGCCTGCTCGAGATAGCCGCGCTGGAACAACGCCACCCCGTAGGTGAAGTCGTTGCGATGAAATTCGTCGCCATAGAGCGTTCCTTGGAACGGAAGTGCTTTCTGCATGCGGCCCGCCGCCGCGCGCGGGGCCGACTTCAAATCTTCCAGGACGCGTTCAGGATTCACCGGCCCTTGGTAGACCTTGACGATCCTGCCGTCCGTGTTGACGAGCAGAGACGCAGGGATCGGGAGATCCCTCCTCCGATCGAACATATAGCGATAAATGATGTTGTAGATCCCGGCCACATCTTGCGTGGCGAGCAGGATCGGGAAGGAGATTCCCTCTTTGGCGGCAAACGATCGCACCGCTTGCGCATCGCCGGGGTCATCGACGTTGATGCCAACGATGCGCAGGCCGCTCGCGGCCAGGCTCATTTGATGCTGCTGGAGAAGCCGCATCTGGCCGGCGCAAGACGCTGAAGTTGTCGCCCAGAAGTTGAGAAGCAGCGCTCCGCCTCGGAACGACCGCAGATCCCGTAGGTTCCCTGCGAGGTCGGGGAGCGAAAACTCCGGCGCGCTCAAAGGCTCGATGAGCCACGTCTCGACCGACGCCGGCAAAGACTCCGGCTTTGGCGGATCGCCCGCGCGCGCAAAAGACGCAGGCGAAGCCGCGAAGAGCTTCGCCTGAAAATCTTCGGACCCCTCCCCGATTTCGATTCGATTGTCGATGGGAAGGCGCTCGAAGCTTTGCGTGGCGCCGCTAGGCCAGCGGATGGTGGCGCGCACAGTTCCCTCAGCCTTTCCAACGCCAAAGAAAAGCTCCTTGCTGTGCTGCGACAGAAAGCCGGAACCCGCCTGCAGATATTTCGTCTGGCGATGTGCTCCCGCTTCGACGGTCACCGCGGCTCCGATCGCGTCGCGGTTGCTTTTCGTTCCGCGCAGACGGAACGCGATCGAGTGGCCAAGATCCTTCATGGCGTTGCGCAGGATACGGAGCTGCGGCGCGTTCCGGTTTTTGAGAACGACCTCCAACCGGCCGTCGTGATCCAGATCGGCGAGTACAAACGAGCGGCTGTCGTCCGGAAAATCCAGGCCGACGGCGCCGGAAACTTCCGAAAACGTGCCGTCGTGGTTGTTCGCATAGAAAACGTTTCTCTCGCGGCCGCTCCACGAGCCGTCCGACCGGATCAGCTCGTTGATGGCGTTCCATCCGTGCTCGTAGTTCGCCGAGGGGTTGGCATTCTGCGGCGATTTCGCCACCACCTGGCGCCAGAAGAAGCTCGAAAGATCGACCTTGCCGCGGTCCGAGCTGTCGGGTCCTGAGATATAGCCGTTCGCGACGTACAGATCCGGGTACCCATCGTGGTCGAAGTCCCAAGCGTCCGAGCACCAGGCCCAGCGGCCCATTTCCACGCCGGCTTGCTTGCTGACGTTCTGAAACTTCCCGTTTCCCTGATTTCGATACAGCGAATTGCCGCCCGCGTGCCGCCGATAAAGGGCTCGAACGTCCTCCGGATCTCTTTCGTGAAAACACTTTTGTTCGGAAACTCGCAGGCCCGCGGCAGACCACATGTTGGCGACGTAGATGTCCTGATTTCCGTCGTTGTCAAAATCAAACCACGATGCGCTCATCCCCGCGCCAACGTCTTCGACGCCCGCTTCGGTGGAGACCGCACGAAATGTTCCGTCACCGTTGTTGCGGTACAGATTGTTTCGTCCGAAGTCGTTGACCACATAGAGGTCCGGCGACCCGTTCGCGTTGACGTCGCCCCAGGCGCACGCGAAGCTGTAGCGGTCGTTGTCCACGTTCAATCCCGCCGCCTCCGTGCGATCTTGGAACTTCGCGTTCCCTTCATTGTGGAGCAGGAAGTTCGGAGGGCCATTCCGCGCGTCAAAATAAGGAACGGGATAGTGATACTGGTCCAAACCCAGGTAGTAGCTGTACACGCAGAAATAAATATCGAGACGCCCGTCACGATCGTAGTCGGCAACGGCGGCGTGCGTGAAGGTTCCCTGCGGAGGCTGCACAAATTGGAACGCGTCGCGTTTGAGTGAGAACCTTCCGTTCCCTTGGTTCAGAAAGAGCAGAGGGCCGCTGCCGCAAACCACGAGAAGGTCCTGGAGTCCCTTGTTCTCAAAATCTGCGAAGAGCGCGCAAGACGTGGCATCCAGTACGCCCACTCCCGATTTTTCGGTCACATCCTCGAAGGTTCCGTCGCCGCGATTGCGATACAGCCGGTTGGGAAGTCCGGCGGGCTGGCAGATATAGAGATCATCGAAGCCATCGTTGTCGATGTCTCCCGCCGCCAATCCGCTGTTCCCGTAAACGTCGATCCCGCACGCCCCGTCCAGAACCGTGCGCCAATGGTCAACTCCATGAAGCATCTGATTTCTGTACGATTCGGTTTGGCCCAGGGCTTGGGAAGTAATGTCAAGGAAGATGGGCTCGCGGGCCCGGCTGAGAGTTTCCTCGCTCGCCTCCCACCGGAGAACTCGCCATGCGTTCGATGCGTCGCGCGACCATTGCGTCCGCCAATGCCCGACGCGCTCCTCGCGACCCGTCCCCGTTTGCGTGCCCACAAAGTCGTACCGAATGTCGATCTGGACCGCCGGCAAAGAACCTGCCATTTCCTCGATCCCCACGATTTCAAATTCCGCTGTCTCCACCCGCGACATTGGGGACAGGTAGGTCTTAACCTCGTGGAGAAATCGCTCGCGGCCCGATGCCACTTCGGCGGCAAACCGTCTGCGCAAGGTGTCGATCCCGTATCCCGAACGCAAACTGGTTTCCTGAGCCGGTATCAGCGAAGTGGCCTGGATCGCAGGGTCTAGGAGCTTTGCGAGCACGGCCGCGCCGGGCGGCATTGCCTTAAGACTTTGGCCCCATTCGGCAAGGAGCTTCATGATTTCGAAGGCGTACTTTTCGGTGATGTACTCGTCCCCACCGGGAACGACTTGGCGAAGAACATCGTCGAGCGGAGACTTCGCGGGATAGTGGGGCGTGAGACGAACTTCGGCGAACGGGATGGCAGCGTTCCGATCGGCCTGGGCCTGCGCGAGCGCCGGTCCGAAGGCCAACGCACGCATCGGCGCTGGAAGAAACAGGACTGGCGCCCACTGCATCCCTCGGAGAAAAGTGCGACGCGAAATGTCGATCGCTTCGCGATCGCGGCATATATTGATCGCTGTGCGATCGCGGCGTGAATTGATCGCTTGGCGATCATCCCGCGCAATGTGATTTTCCTCTTGGTTACGCGCCATCCTCAGGTGTCCGCGCAGCTTTCGCGCTGCGTTCGAATGCTAGCATCGAGGTGAAGTTGATCCAAACGCGTTGACTCGATCAGGCCGATGCTGGTTCCAGAGGAGCAGGCCCTGAGGAATCTCCCAAAATCAGCTCGGCAGGAATCTGGTATTCCCGGCCCTCAGGATTGGCGGAGCAGGACAATTCATGAAGGGCGTCCGCCGCCATCCTGCCCAGCATGTCGCGGTGAATGTCCACTGTGGTGATCGACGGGTTGCTGTATTCCGCCAGGCGCGTATTGTCGAATCCGGTAACCGAAATATCCTCCGGCACGCGGCACCCGGTTTTCATAAGGCCCTTGATGACGCCCACAGCGGTCAGGTCGTTGACGGCCATCACCGCGGTGGGCCTGGGAGACAACTTCGCGATGCTCAGGCCTGCCGCCAGTCCGCCTTCGAAGCGCAAGTCGCCGTGCAGCACCGGTCCGGGCGCCATCCCCAAACCCAGCATGCACTTTTCGTAAGCCTGCAGCCGGACCACGTTGGACTTGAGCCCCGACCTTCCCGCAACGAACGCAATTCGCCGGTGACCACTCTTGTGGAGGTAGCTGACGATTTGCTCGACTCCGGAGAAATAATCGATCCGCAAGTTACTGATGTATCCGCGAGCCGGCGCGAGGTCCAGGAACGTCACCGCGATCCTTCTGCGCGCAAGTTCGTGAATGAGCCGCAGGCTGATCTCCGAGGTCATGATCGCCACGCCGCGGACTTTGTGCTCCATCATTCTCTCCGCGGCCGCCCGCGTCCGCCGCGGATCGTAGTTGGTGTCGCTGAGGATGGCGTCGTAGCCCAGGTGCCGCGCGCGGGTTTCAAAACTCTTGATCACTTCAGGGAAAAATGGGTTCTCGATGTCGGAAACAATAATGCCGAGCGTCCTGCTGACGCGCGAAGCCAGGTGCCGCGCATGCACGTCCGGCACGTATCCGAGCCGCTTCACTGCCGAGAGCACCTGCGAGTGGGTGTGCCGGCCCACCTTTCCGGTCTTGTTCAAAACGTTCGAGACCGTAGCCGTGGAGACACCTGCCGCCTTGGCCACGTCACGAATAGTTAGCGCCATAACTCGATGTGTCCTCAGACAGCGCGGAGTATAGGCGAAAAAAAAACACTTGACAATGCGCAACACGTCCTGCTATGACCAGGTTAAGCGGTTAAGTGCTTTGGGTGCGCAGTCGGGGACGGGCGGTAAGCGTTTACATCTTCCGTGATGTTTGGGGTTTCAACTTAAAAAGCTGTTTGCGCCGTGCAGGGGATTCTATTCCGCTCCACGGATCGTTCACGTTCCATCGGGCGGCCGTCCGCAAGACAACGGACGGGTCGAGGCTGACCGGAAACTGCGGGCTCTCGGGCCTGCATTGGTTTGCTGTACCAAAGACGGCACGGTGATGGTGCCGAGGAGGATTGGGTTATGAATCGAAAGGCCGTTTCAATGTGGATGCGGCGAGCGTCGTTGGCCATGTCAGCTGGCCTGCTCGTGATGTTGTTGGGCGTGATGCCTCTCCACGCTCAAGTGGATACCGGTACCATCCTGGGGACGGTAACCGACTCTTCCGGCGCTCCGGTTCGTGGCGCCACCGTGACCCTCACCAACGAGGGCACTAGTACCACACTCTCGACCGCTACCAACTCGGACGGTGGTTACAAGTTCACCCCGGTCACTGTCGGGAGCTATAAGCTCAGCGCTTCCTTCCAAGGCTTTCAGACCGTCACGGAAAGGGGCGTCAAAGTAAACGTCGGCGCCGACGTGGTCGCTGATTTCTCCCTAAAGCCTGGCCAAGTCAGTGAGATCGTTGAGGTCACCTCGACCACTCCGGTGCTCCAAACGCAAAACGCTTCCGTTGGCGAAGTCATCGACTCGCGGAGTATTGAGGGTCTTTCCCTGAACGGGCGGAATTTCACGTTCCTCGCCCAGCTCGCCCCTGGGGTGACCACTCCCCAAGCAGACACGCGAGGCAATGCGGCAAGCGGTGCCTTCGCGGCCAATGGTCTTCGCCCGGCCCAGAACAATTACCTGCTCGATGGCATCGACAACAATTCGGACACCGTAGACTTCCTAAACGGTACCAATTATGTCGTTCTTCCTCCCCTCGATGCCATCGAAGAATTCAAGGTCCAAACCTCGGGCTTCAGTGCCGAGTTTGGCCGCTCCGGAGCTGCCGTTCTCAATGCCACCATCAAATCCGGCACCAACAATTTCCATGGCGACGTCTGGGAGTTTTTCCGCAACGACAAGCTCGATGCCGCGGACTTTTTTGAAAATGCCGGTGGAATCCCGAAAGGTGAACTGCGCCAGAACCAGTTTGGGTTCACCGCCGGTGGACCCGTCGTCATCCCCAAAGTCTTCAACGGCCGAAACAAAGTTTTCTTCTTCGGCGACTATGAAGGGCTGCGCAGAGCTCAGGGAACCGTTCAGACTGGCTCGGTGCCTACCGCGGCCGAGGTCGCCAGCGGTTATACTAACTTCCAGGACCTGATCACCGGCCAATCGGGAACTCAGACCGACGCCTTGGGGCGCACCATGCCCACCGGCACCATCCTGGACCCTGCAACCACGCGTCAGATTTCTCCCGGTGTGTTTGTCCGAGACCCGTTCGGCACGTGTGGATCCGCGCCCGCCGGTTTCACCTTTACGATCGCGGCTTGCGGCCTCAACATTATCCCCGCCGGAAGATTAGACCCAAACGCCGTCAAGCTCATGCAGCTGTATCCGGCACCCACCACCGGTTCGCTTTTCTCGAATTTCGCGTCTTCGCCGAAACTGTTTGAACACCGCAACGCCTTTGATACTCGCATGGATTTCAACTTCAACGACAAGAACCAGATGTTCTTCCGGTTCAGCCTCAGTGACGACCCGCAATTCATTCCCGGCATTTTCGGCGGCATCGCTGACGGCGGCGGCTTCCAGCAGGGCACGCAGACCGCGATCGCGGAACAGAGCGCGCTGAGCTACACCCATACCTTCTCTCCGACCTTGGTCAACGTCATTCGCGCGGGACTCAGCTACCTGCACACCACCCGCATTTCCCCTTCAGCGGACAACTTGACCAACATTCCGGCGACGTTCGGCATCCAGGGGATCCCGCAGTTGCAGGAAAATGGCGGCCTGCCCGCTTTCGGAATTAACGGACTCTCGACTCTGGGCAGCAACGCCTTCTTGCCGTCCGACGAAGTCAGCTCCACGTTCCAGCTCACCGACGATGTCACCAAGATCCTCGGCAAGCACACCTTCAAGATGGGAATCGAGTGGCAGCACGTCAAGTTCTCCACTCTCCAGCCGCCCTGGTCGCGCGGTGAATTCGACTACAGCGGTCTCTACACGGAAATCCCGGGTGTGGGCGGCGGCAACACGGGTCGCGCGCAATTCTTGCTGACTCCGATCGCCTCGACGGTGCCGGGTGGCGTCAATTTTGTTGGCGGCCCCTCTGGAAACGGTGACGATGGGGGCGCTCACACTGGGGTGTATGTCTCCAATATCTCTCTGACCGACAATGGGAAGGACTACTACGGCGGTTATGTCAACGACGACTGGAAGCTCACGAACAAGCTCACCGTGAATCTAGGCGTGCGCTATGACTTCTTCGGGCTCGTCGGCGAGCATCACTCCAATCAAGCCAACTTCGTTCCGGCGCCCAACTCTCCGACCGGTGCTCCCTTGTACCTCATTCCGCCTGGGCCCAATGCGAACAATCTCTCGCCCAGCTTCCTCAGTTTGCTGGCCACGGACGGCATCACTCTCGACGTGACCAGCAAGTACGGCACGGGACTCGGACATTCCGAAAACGACAATTTTGCGCCCCGCGTGGGTTTCGCCTATCAAGCTACCAACAAGCTGGTTGCCCGCGGCGGCTTTGGTATTTTCTACAACGGCTTTGAGAACCGGGGTTTCTCTCCGAACATCGGTGAGAACTATCCCTTCCAGTTCAATTTTTCGTTCGCTCCGCCCAGCGCGGGTAGCTCCATCACGTTCCCCGGGTGCGCCACGGCAGGTCCTGGAAACGTTGCGACCTTTGAAACTGGCTTCACTTGCACTCCACTGAGTCCTCTGTTGGTCAATGCCAGCGGCTTGGCCTTGCGCGGCATTCAGTTCAACTACCAGACGCCATACACGATGGGCGCCAACCTTACCCTTCAATACCAACTGACGCCCTCTCTGTCTGTGCAAGCCGGCTACGTGACTTCGTTGGCGCGGCATTTAGAGTCGTTTCCCGGCTACAACAACCCAACTTCCATCGCGCCCTCGAGCACGCCTGAAGCAAGTCTCGTGCCATTTCCGGATTTCGGATTCAACGCCAGCTATGCTGCCACCGGAGGCATGAGCGCTTACCATTCCCTCCAAACCAAGGTCGAGAAGCAATTCGCCAATGGCTTGAATTTCCTGTTCACTTACACCTGGGCCAAGACCATGAGCGACGCCGGCGACTTGCTCAACGGCGGGAGCGTGGCAGGTTACCGCGCCGCCAACGTTCCAGGTCTCGGAATGCCATTTGACTACGCCTTGGCGGACTTCGACCTTCGGAATGTCTTCCACTTCAGCGGCGGCTACGAGCTGCCCTTCGGCAAGGGCAAGCGCTTCATGGCCAACCCCTCAGGTGTTGCTAACGCGGCTCTCGGAGGGTGGTCCATCTCGTGGAGCACTACGCTCCAGGGCGGCCAACCCATTTCTCTCACTTGCCCCTCGAGCACGGCATCCAACCTCGGCTGCGGTGACCTCTTCGTGGCAGGACAAAGCACCAAGCTCGGATTCTTCACCGACGGCAATGGGAAGCTGAGCTACTACGGCAACCCGGCCGCGTTCACCCAGCCATGCGTGCTCGGTGCCACCGGCCCCGAAGCCAATACCCCGGCAGGATGCGTTCCCTTGACCGGCGCTGCCGCCTTGGGTGGCATTACACAAGTGGAGGGACCTGGATTCCACAGGCTCGATCTCTCGTTCTTGAAGGATTTCAAGCTCAGCGAGCGATTCCGCCTGCAATTCCGGACCGAGGTCTTTAACATCTTCAACCACCCGAACTTCAACGCCCCCAATTTCGGTGGCAACGGCGTCAGCTCCGTCTCCGGGTCGGGCAACTACACGAACAAGAGCTTTGGCGAAATCGGCTCCACTCGCGATGCTCCCTACGATCCGAGGCAGATCCAGTTCGCTCTGAAACTGTTCTACTAGCCCAGCCTTACAATTCCCCGCAGAGCGCTCGTCGAGGGCGCTCTGCGGGGAGTTTCTTTTTGCGTTGAACTTTTCCCCTGTTTGCGCGCGGTGATACCCTACGAAGATCGTGACTATCGCTAGCCGGTCGATCTGCTTGGTGTTCTTCGCTCTGCTGGCTGGCGTTCCGGCCGCCGCTGCCGGCCCGCAGAACCCCCGCCTGGACCGTGAGTTCCAGGCCGCCGTCGCCCAGTATGACTCCGGCCATTACGCGGAAGCCGCCGCACAGCTCGAGAATCTGCTCCCTGACGTTCCGAATAGCTTTGAGGTCCACGAGCTCTTGGGATTGGTCTACTCCGCGCAATCCCAGGACGCCAAAGCCAACGAACACCTCGCCAAGGCGGTTCGCTTAAAGCCGGATTCCGCGCCCGCCAGGACCAACCTGGCCGCCAATCTCACCCGTCTGGGCAAGCTGGACTTGGCCGGCGAGCAGTTCAAGAAGGCCGCCGAGCTCGAGCCCCAGAGCTTTGACGCCAATCACAATCTCGGGGAGTTCTACGTCCGGTCCGGCAAGATCGCCCAGGCCGCGCCTTTTCTCCAGCAGGCCCAGCGCATCGATCCTTCCTCCTACGACAACGGCTATGACCTCTCCCTGGCCTACCTTTTGACCGGGCGCCTGGACGACGCCCGGCAATTAGTGCTTGAGCTGCTCAAGCATAAGAACACCGCGGAACTCCACAACTTACTTGGCGAAGTGGAAGAAAAGAAAGGCAATTACGTCGTTGCCGCGAACGAATATGAGACTGCGGCGCACATGGATCCCAGCGAAAGCAACCTGTTTGACTGGGGCGGCGAGCTGCTCCTGCACCGTACCCTCGATCCCGCCATCGAGGTCTTCCAGCACGCAGCCGACCGCTATCCCGATTCTTCCCGCCTGGCGATCGGCCTCGGAATGGCTCTCTACTCGCGCGGCAACTACGACGAAGCGGTCAAGTCCCTGCTGAAGGCCGCCGATCTCAATCCCTCCGACCCGCGCTGCTATCCGTTTCTTTCCAAGGCTTACGACAGTTCGCCCAGTCAGGCCGACGAGGTCATCCAGCGCTTTCGCCGTTTTGCCGATCTTCAGCCGGGCAACGCCCGCGCTCTCTACTATTACGCGATGAGCTTATGGAAGGGAAAGCGCGCCCAGGATCCCGGCCTGGATCTTCATCAGATCGAATCGTTGCTCAAGCAGGCGATTGCGCTCGACCCGGCGATGGCCGATGCCCACCTGCAGTTGGGCAATCTCTATTCGGACCAGGCCAAGTATGCCCAGTCCATCCCGGAGTATCGCCGCGCCCTCGAGCTGAATTCTGATCTCGCCGACGCCCACTATCGCCTGGGGCAAGCCTATGTTCGTACCGGCGAAAAGGACCGCGCCCAGGAGGAGTTGCAGGTCTATCAACGCCTTCGCGCGGAGCATCTGGCCGATCTCGATAAACAAAGGGCCGACGTCCGCCAATTTGTCTACTCGGCCAAGGACGCCCCGTCTGCCAAACCCTAGTCGCCTGCCCCGACGTCCCATGCAGGCCTCAGTCGAATGGAATACCTGTTCTCGCGGAGATGTCGCGCAGGTCCTCGATCACCGGCAAGACCAGCGGCACACCTTTCTCGCGCCGCAATTGCTCCGCTTCCCGTTCAGGATCGCCCGGAATCAGCGGACCGTTGGTGCCGGGTGCCGGCTTGGTCGCGCGAAATACTCGGATGTAGTCGTCAACCTGAGTCTTGAACGAGTCGCTGTCGATGAAGCCATCGATCCGCATCGCGCCGAAGAAGTGGCCAATCCCTTTGCCGACGCTGCGCTGCGGAGTTTCCTGACGGAGCGCGAAAGGCGGGGCAAACGGCCCCCAATTCGCACCGCTGAGCACGCCGCTCAAAATGTCAACCATCATCGCCAAAGCGTAGCCCTTATGTCCTCCGCGTTCGCGATCCGAGCCGAGCGGCAGAAGCGCTCCGCCTTCTACGGTGTCGTCGGGGTTGGTTGTAGGACGGCCCCGGCTATCGATTCCCCAGCCCAATGGAATCGCGTCGCCGTTCCGCCGGGCGATTTCGATTTTTCCGTACGCGACGGCGCTGGTGGCCATGTCAATCACGATGGGCGGCTCGTGTTTTCCGGGAAACGCGATGGCGATGGGGTTGGTGCCGAGCATGCGCTCCGCGCCCCACAGGGGCGCCACCAGGCTGGTTGAGTTTGTCATCGCCCAGCCGATCAGGTCGCGTTCCGCGGCTTTCAGGACATAGTAGCCGGCGATCCCGAAATGATTGGTGTTGCACACGCTCACCCATCCGGAACCAGATCTATCCGCCATGTCCATGGCGATGCGATTCGCTTGCGGACCGACCACCAAACCAAGACCGTTGTCCCCATCGACCACCCCAGTGCTTGCCGTCGAACGCAGCAGCTTCACTTGGGGTCTGGGATTGATTTGCCCCAAGCTGAGCACATCGAAATAGCTATGCAACCGGGCCACGCCATGCGAATCAATTCCTCGCAGGTCGGCGCTCGCGAGCACATCCGCAGCCTGCGCGGCATCGTCCCCGGGCACACCAAAGTGGCGAAACACGCGCGTGCTGAATTCGCGTAGCGTCTCGATGGGGAAAACCTTGGTCGCCGCACCCGCCATGTTCGCGCGAATTGTACACCGAACTCCGAACGGCGGAGGGGCTTGCGTGGAAGACTCGAAATCCTGAATTTGACTCGCTCTTTGCCGGCAGCTAGATTGTTCCCACTCGTGCGAGGTGCCTTGTGTCGGCTTTAGAAAGCAAAGTAGCTTTGGTGGCCGGTGGCACGGGCGGGTTGGGACGCGCGGTGAGCCTGGCTTTCCTCGAGCAAGACTGCAAGGTGGCCGTCACCTACCAACGGCAGGAAGAATGGGATGCGCTGCACAGCGCGGCGGGCGCGAACAAACAGCACCTGGAAGGACACCGCCTTGATGTCACCGACGCCACCGCAGTTACCGGCCTGATTGAGAATCTTGTCGGAAAACACGGCCGGCTCGATGCGCTGATAAATACCGTAGGCGGCTACGCTGGCGGCGTCAGTTTGTGGGAAGTGGACACCCGCGTGTTTGACCAGATGTTTGCACTGAATCTCCGCTCTGGTTTTGTGTTGTCGCGGGCCGTCGTGCCCGTGATGCTGAAACAGGGCTACGGATCGATCGTAAGCGTGGCCTCCAAAGCGGCATTCGATCACGCCGCGGGAGCAGCCGCTTACGCCTCTTCCAAGGCTGCAGCGGTAGCCATGATGGATTCGCTGGCCGCCGATCTGAAGGGCACCGGCGTCCGAGTCAACTCGATTCTTCCCAGCATCATTGATACGCCGGCGAACCGGAAAGCGATGCCCAAGTCGGACTTTGCGAAGTGGCCGAAGCCCGAAGACATCGCGCGCGTCATCCTCTTCTTGTGCAGTGACGCCGCCAAAGTCGTCCACGGCGCAGCCCTCCCAGTCTACGGCGATAGCTGAGGGTTCTTCCGAAGAAGCTGGAACGCGCGTGCGGCGCAGACCGCAGCCTTCAGTGGTAGAGATGGAGAGGGATCAATCCCGCAACGCCCGCGCTGGGTCGATCCGCGTCGCCCGCCAGGCTGGTAAAAAACACGCTGCCAGCGCGGCGATCATCATTACGACGAATGCCGACCCGAACGCCAGCGGGTCGCGTGGACTCACCTTGTACAGAAGGTTCCCCAGTAACCGTGTCAATCCCAGTGCCGCCGCGGCGCCCAAAAGCACGCCGCCTGCGGTCAAGGCCAAGCCACGCGACACCACCAGCCGCAGCAGATTGGATGTGTCCGCGCCCAACGCCATGCGCAGCCCCAACTCGCGCGTGCTCTGCGACACCGCATAGGACATCACGCCATAAAGTCCGACCGCGGCGAGCAGCAGCGCCAACCCGCCCAAGACGCTAACTAACGTTACGGCGACCATTTGCGGCGACGTCGAGCGATCCACCTGCTCTTGCAGTGTGATCATCTCGTACGGAGCAAGGTTCCCGTCCAACATGTGCACCTCGCGCGCCAGCGCCGTGGCCATCGTTTCCGGGCTCAGCGGCGTTCGAATATACAGGCCCGACCCAACGGAGGGGTTCTGGCGCCAGGGCACGTAGAAAAAGGGCTTCGGTGTCTCTCGGACGCTTTGGTACTTGGAGTCTTTCGCAACACCGACTACCTGCGTCCACCGGCCTTTAACTTGAACGCGCTCGCCAATCGGATTCTTGCCGCGCCAATACTGTGCCGCCATCGTTTCATTCACGACGGCCACCAGAGCAGCTCTTTCATCGTCCGCGCGCGTGAATTCGCGGCCGGACACCAAGGGGATGCCCATCGTCACGAAATAGTCTGGGCCCACTTCGTTGTACTGCACGATGGGCTGTTCCTCAGGCGGGGGTTGATACCCGTCGACGGCAACCGGCGTCGAAGAAAAACTCCCATAGCTGAGGGGCGTACTTCGCGCGAATGCCGCCGACTCGACGCCGGGTAGCGCCTTCACGCGATTTATCAGCTCGTCTTGAAAATTCTGGGCGCGCTGCGCGTCATAGCCCGCCGATACCAAGTCGATGGCAGTGAACAGGACTCCGTGCGTCGAAAAACCCGGGCTGCCCGTTCGGATTCTCTGCAGGCTCTGCAGCAGCAGCCCAGCTCCCACCAGCAAAACGAAGCTCAGCGACACCTGGATCAGAACCAGGCCCGAGCGGATCGACGCTCTCCCCGCGCCCCCAACGACGCCCGCCGCCTCGGCTTTCAACGCCTCGGCAAGATCGAGTTTGCGCGTCTGCATCGCGGGCACTAGCCCGAGCAAAAGCGTCGCAATCAGGCATACCCCGCCGCTCAGCGCCAGCACGCGCCAATCGATTTCCCCCGGCAGATGCATGGCCACCCCAGCCCGCGCCGGGAACAACAGTATGAGCGCGTGACGGCACCAATACGCCACCACCAGTCCACCGGCTGCGCCAAAGGCCGACAGGATCAGGCCTTCCGTTACGAGTTGCCGCACCAGCCGGCCGCGCCCCGCGCCAATGGCCAGCCGAACGGTCATTTCATGCCGTCGGGCAAACGACCGAACCAGCAGCAGGTTGCCGACGTTTGCGCACGCGATGAGCAGGACAAACACAACGACGGCGAGCATGATTTCCAGTGTGGGGAGCAAAGTCCCCGCATTATTGAATGGTGTCTGCCATAACGGCCACAGCTTGATGCTGCGGCCGCGGTTGGTATCCGGATAATCGGCTTCCAATCGTTTCGCCACCGCCGTAATTTCTTGCTGCGCCTGCTCGCGGGTCACACCGGGCTTGAGTCTCACGTACGCTTCGATCCATCGCGCGCCGCGATCTTCCAGTTTGTAGCCGCCCGCTTCAAATGTTTCTTCCATCGACGCGGGGACCCAGAACTGCATGGCCCAGCCAACAAAGGTGCCCAAGAAGCCTTCTGGCGCGACGCCCACGATGGTGTGCTCCACGCCGTTCAAGCGCTGCGTCCTTCCAATAATCCCCGGATCACCCTTGAAGCGTCCCTGCCATAGCTGATAACTGATCACGGTTACGGCGTGGGCGTTGCGTCCCACATCTTCTCCGGGCTCGAAACCTCGCCCAAGAATCGGATGGACGCCGATGGCGTCAAAATAGTTCGCTGAGACAATGCTTCCGATGGTGCGTTCGGCGCGATCGCCGAGGCTGAGCGTAGTCCCCATGATTTTGTTGACGATAAAGGAATCGATCAACGTGCAGCTCTTCTGCAAATCCATGAGATCGGGCCAGGAGATAGGGGTAGCGCCCGACTCGCCGCGAGCGATTCCCGTGACGGCGAGAAGCCTTTCCTGGTGAGCTACAAGGGGGTAGGGACGGAATAGGATTCCTTCGATCCAGCTGAACACTGCCGCATTCGCGCCGATTCCCAGTGTCAGGCAAAGAATCGCCAGCATCGAAAAGCCTGGATTCCGCCGCAGCACCCGCAAGCCAAAACGCAGGTCTTGCAGCGTGGTCTCGATCAAAGGCAGCCCTCTCTGCTCGCGGTAGATTTCCTTGATTTGCTCGACGCCGCCAAAACCACGAAGCGCATCACGGCGGGCATCCTCGGCGGTCAGGCCGTTGCGCAGGTTCAGTTCGACAGTCATCTCCAGGTGGGAGCGCAGCTCCGCCTCCAGATCATCTTCGAGATGACGGCGGCGGAAGAGTCCGGCAAGGCGGTGGAGAAATACGCGGCAGAGTTCGCGCATGGGCTAGCTCGTTCTTAGCCAAACTCCTTTAGACGCTCAACAGGAGTCTAATCATAGTTCTGTTGGCCGTCAACAGGAGTTTTGTCGCAGGTAAACGCGTCCGCGCCGGACTGCGCCAAGCAACCGACAAGGCCGGGACGCAATCCTTGTCGCGCCGTGCCTTTAGAACTCCAGCCGCAACTGGAACGCGATCATCCGCACCGTGCTGTCACCGCCTAAACCGACTCCGAGCAGGCCCGTCGGCGGAGAGGTGGTGTAGGTAAGCGCTCCAAACCCCGTCTGGGTGGAAGGCTTGCCCGGAATGCCGGCAAGCGCCATGCTCGGAAGTCCGAAATTCGCGTGATTGAATACGTTAAAGAATTGCGCGTCAAACCGCAGCCTCGCCCGTTCCGTCAACGCAAACCATTTTGTAAGGTACAAATCGCTCCAGGTGAAGTCAGGGCCGCGCAGAGCGTTGCGCCCGAGGTTCCCGAATTGACAATTTTGCGGACTGTTGCCACCCACACATGCGCCGGTACTCGGGTCAACGGTGGAGACAAAAGCATTTGGATTCAGCCATTGAACCGTTCCCGGTTGCGTAACGCCTGGAATGGGATTGTGCTCGTAAAGTGGCACGCCCGGAACAACGCTGGCGAATTGCGGCCCGCTGCCGTTCAGAATGCCGTTTCCATTTGCAGAATACGGCGTGCTCAGAACGGAGAACGGAATTCCGCTATGCCAAAACGCGGTTCCCGAAACCTGCCAGCCGTTCAGCGCGTAGCCAAGCGCCCGGCTTCCCACCTTGATCGGCAATTCATAAACATATTGACCGTTGAGATTGTTGCGGATGTCGTAGTCGCAGGGACCATAGTCCCGCGCCAAGTCTCCGGGAAGTGGTGAAAGAATCCCTCCCGCCGAGAACTGCAGAAATCCGCCGTTGGACACCGTATCCATACAACGGCTCCAGGTGTAGTTCAGTTGGCCCATGAGACCCTTCGCAAAACGCTTCATGGCCGTCATTTGCAATCCGTGGTAGTGACTGTTCGCTCCGGTCGCAAACTGCGTCACCGCTCCGAATCGTGGATCGCTAGATTGCGCGTAAGGAAACGGCGCAAAGCATCCATCACAGACCGTTTGGTAGCCGTTCACTTGCGTCAGATAAGGCTGGTTCACCGCGTGCGTGCCCACGTATTGCGCGCGAAGGCTTCCAGTCGTTCCTAGCTGATGTTCCAGGCCAAGACTCCATTCCAGGAAGTACGGCGCATGAAGTTCTCCATCGGGCACCGCCGAGATGGCCACCGGAGGAAGGCACGTCGCCGGATTCGCCAGTGCCGACGCGCAGGAAAGCTGGCCCTGCGGAAATCCCGAACTGAAAATTTGATGGGCGGTCACGGTCGCATCGATCGCACTGTCGGGCACTCCGGGCGCAATGGCCGCGCCGCCGACAGTCCCAAGAAGGCCGCCCTGGAAAGTCTGCACGTAGGGTGGGTTGACGCCGACCACATCGGCGATGCTGCCGGGCAAGATGTCGCTGAAAACTCCGAAGCCGGCGCGCAGCACGGACTTGGGCTCAAATTGCCATGCGATTGCTGTTCTGGGTTGCAGGATCGCGAGAGGCGTCGAGGAAAATACATTGCCGAGACCCGTCTGGATGGCCGCATTCAGCGGCTGATCGACATCATGCGAAATGGAATCGAACGATCCGCGCAGGCGCGCAATTTGCCCGTGAGGATTGAGCGGGTTGGAATTGAACGTATCTCGAATGCCGAACGTCCACGTCAGCTTCTTGCTCACTTTCCAGGTGTCCTGCGCGTACAGATCGAGGTTCAGAAAGTTGAATGGTTCGTTCGCTGACGCAGGGAAAGTCTCCGTGGCCGTCGAGGCGACTCCGTAAATGTATTGCGGCAGTGTGGTGTACGTCGCCGTCGGGACTGAACCCTCTCCGAAGTCATAGTCATTCAGGCGAAAGATCCGCGTATTGACTCCAAAGCGCAACTCGTGCGCCCCGTGGCTCCAAGCCAGATTGTCGTTGATAAAAAATCGAGACGCGCGCCGTCCCTGAACCCAGGTGTTATCCAGCCCTCCCACCGTGGTAAAAGGCGCATTCGCGCCGCTGCCTTGCAAAACCATCGGAAAACCGGCAAGGGTCTTCTGAAAATCGGCAGGCCCGAACAAGCTCTCGTACCACGAAAAGGCCGGGTTGAAATAATTCACAAGATTCTGCGAAAAGACGTGCGTATATCCCGCCGCAAACGAGTACAGCGGCTGCGGAGAGACCGAGTCGAACAAGGAATTGATCGGATCGGTGAAGACAGCTTGGACGCCAGTATCCGCCTGGAACCGAAACCAGGTCGTGTTTTTCTCGTTGATGTTGTAATCGATTCGAGCCGTCTGCACCTGCTCGTGATCGTCGCTGGAATGCGAGACGCTCTGCCGGTTCGCGCAACCGTTTCCATCATTCGCAATCGCCGGCGCAGCTCCACCGGCATCAAACGGACAGCCAAGCACCGTGAGAGGCGTTCCTCCTGTATTTCCGTAAAGGGAAAACATCTTCTGATAGAACGGCACCAACTGTGGCGCCGGCCGATAGACCGAACCGGTAACCGAATCGGTGCCGCCTAAGGGGAGTTGTTGCAAAACGTAATTCTGGAATGCCGGAGCTGGAACGGTAGCGGCCGTGACGATGGGCAGCGCAATCCGCACCCATTCGCTGTCGAAAAAGAAGAACATCTTGTCGTGTACGATCGGGCCCCCAACGCTTCCCCCGAAGTGGTTTACCGTCGAGCGCGGTTTGTGACTTCCTGGCGTGGCATTCGTAAAATAGTCGGCCGCGTTGAACTTCGAGCCGTTCCACAACTCATACAGGTTTCCATGAAACTGGTTTCCACCCGATTTTGTGACGTAGTTGATCTGCGACGCTCCATACCGCCCCTGGTCGACCGCATAAGAAAGCGTATTGACCGTCACTTCCGCTATCGAATTCAACCCGAGCACCAGGTTTGTCGAGAGCCCGCTGTTCAGATTTGTCAGCGGGTCGTTCGTTTCCAGTCCGTCCACGATGTAACCGTTCGAAAGCGCGGGCAGCCCATTGAACTCGACGTTCCCGTACCCATTCGAGCTGCCAACAAAGTCATTTCCGCTGCCCGCCGTGTTCACCAGCGCCCCCGCCGCGAACTGCAGCGGATACGTCAGGTCAGCCCCTGGATTGGGAAGGTTTTCCAGCGCCTGCGCGTTGACCGTGGTAGATGTATTGGCATTCTCTACGTTGAGGATCGGAGCTTCGGCGCTTATTTCGATGCTCTGCTTTGCGTGCGCCACATCTAGGACGAAATCAATCGTTTGCTTCTGCCCCAGGCTGGAAGTCACTGCATCGTTGTGCCGTGGTTCGAAGCCATCCGCTTCCACTTTGACCGCGTAGGTGCCCGGCTTTAATTGCGGGAAGTTGAACCGGCCCGCGTCATCGGTCCTGGCACTCCGCCTCAGTCCAGTCTCGCGATCGGCAATCGTCACTGCCGCGCCCGTCACCGCCGCACCGCTGGCATCGCGCACCTGCCCGGCGATCGCGCTGGTAGTTTCGCCTTGAGGGAAGGCCGCTACAGGCAGCAGAAAAAGAAAACACGCTGCAAGAGCAAGCGTCGACAGTATCGTGCACAGCTGGGCAGGTCCGCTTCTATTCACTTGGACTATTCCCTGTGCTTAACCATACTTAATACCAGCGATTAATGCAAGTGAATTAAACGCTCTGGCCTCCTGATGCAAACGCCCCCATCTCGCCAAAATCATGAAACGCGTTTCTGCGGGCCTCCATTTGACGTTTCAACCCGAACCGCATTAAGCTGCGCCGGGCAATCGCAAAATGTCAAAGCATCCTCCCGCTCGCTACGCCGAAATTGGCTGCCGGATTCCCAAGGACTATTTCTGGGTGATCGGCTGGGGCGAGAGCGACGTCGGCATCGAAACCGGGTCGTATGACGCGGCTCTGCACATGGCCGGCATCGAGAACTACAACGTGATGCTTTACACCTCCGTTCTTCCTCCGGAAGCAGCCGAGCTCCCCCACTTGCCCGACATCCACCATGGGTCCGTGCTTGAGGGAATCATCGCCGTGCAGCATACCGAGAAGCCCGGAACGCGGATCACCGCCGGTGTGCTTTTGGCCAAGGTCTACCGCAATTCCGATGGCTCGTACCTGGGCGGTTTTGCGTGCGAGTATGCCGGCAACGGATCGGTGGAAGAGGCGGAAGCCAATCTGCGCGAAGCGATGCAGCAGCTTTTTGCGCGCCGCTATAAGACAAGGTTCTACAAACTCGAGTTTGGGAAATTAGTGGTTCGGACCTGCACGCCGGAAAAATCGTTCGGGACGATTCTGGTCGGCATCGGCTTCGCCAGTTACCTCGTCCCCGTGATAAAACCCGAGGTGGACGTAACTCCCTCCCACAAAGACAAGTCGCACGTGAAATATACGACCCGATAAGTAAGCCAGGGTCACATCCCCAATTCGGCGCAGAGGGCGCGGTAACACACGCAGATTTCAATGGCCGTCTACTTTGCTCTATGGCCGCGGCTGGAGCGTCGGCGGCCACTCGACCACGCCGATTCTTCCGTTTGGTTCCCTCTCGAGCGTCGGCGCGTAGAGTCCCAGCAACTGACGCCGCCACCAAAGACCCTGCGTCTTCTTCTCGGCCGCAGTGCTGAACCAGTATTGCCAAATCACCGCGCGTACTTGGTGGGGAGGTCCCGCCGGAAACGGATTCGCAGCAAAAAGCGCCAGCACCTCGGCGTCACCCGCCAGCAGCCGCTCTTCCGTCCGAGGCACGATGGGATTCGCCCGCCATTCGCCAAGCGAAGCAAACCATAAATTCCAGTCAAAGCGCGGCTGGTACGGTGCGTAAATACCCGGTGCCTTGGCGGGATCCTGCGGTTTGTAGCGGAACGGGTACGTCGTCCAGTTCTCGCCGTCACCCGATCCCTGGAACTCGATTTCGTAGCGTCCCCGCGTCATCACCGCGAAAAGCCCGTATCGGTCCGCGATGCGAAACGGCTCCAAGGCGGCCACCGGCGTGGCTGGGAATGGCGCTCCGGGCCATATCATCCAGATCAATAGAACCGTGCTGGCGTAAAAAATCCAAGCGAACATCACACCCGTAAGGGAAAGCTTCAGCCACGCGAAATAGTGGCGGAATTTTTCAAGCCAGGCGCGTGCGTACGCCGGCTCCGCTACCGAGACGCCGCCCGATGGCGCGGTCGTAGTGTCGAGAATGGACTGAGCATCGAACGCGCTCGGCCCCGTCTCGGCTTCCGATGTCGCTTCGCGTACCTCAGGAAAGCGCCCGCGCCATCGCCGTGGCACAAACTGCCGCAAGAAGCGATCGTCTAGCAGGAAAATTCCCAGCACCAGCACCAAATAATTCAGAAACGTATAGTTTGCCGTCAAAATGATAACGATCTGCCATGGCGTCAAAATGAAAAAGCAAATAATCCTCCAGCGTCGCGGCAGAAACATCATCCAGATCAGCACTAACTCCAGCGCAAGCGTCCCGAACGCCGCGGTCGCGTGAAACCAGTGCGGAAAGTGCTGTACGTACCAGCCAATCCACGTCGGCAACGGTCCATTCTGGTAGTACTCGTCCATTGCCGTGAACTGCCGCCACTCCGTATCGCCGCTCGCTACTTTCGCGACGCCCGATCCAAAGTAAATCCGGAACAACTCCCACTGCAGCAGCAGCACACTGGCGCGTATGGGTGCATGCGCCCTGCCCAGACCCGGCCGGAATCCAGGCGGAGCCAGAAATAACGCGATGAATCCCGCCTCCAGCAGCATGCCATCGGACTGGTATCCCGAAAATTCCGACGCCGCGCTCACAAACGAAATAAAACACACGAAGCAAATCAGCAGCGTGCCCCGCGGCCAAATATTCGACGTGACCAGCAGCGACGCCACCAGGCCCGCCCAACACAGGCCTGCGAGCGTATGCGAACTGACCGACACCCACAGCAGCGTCGGCGCGTACCACCAGCGCGCGTGGCCCGCCGAAGCCGTCACCGCCTGCAAGTATTCCGACGCCGGCAGAATTCCCGTTGGGCCGATGAGTCCCTGGATTTGATAGACCAGCGAGAAAAATGCCGAAAAATAGATCAAGCCCAACGCGCGCAAAAATAGCCAGCGCGCCATGAGCCGGTCTGACGCTCCGCGCTCCGGGTCCAACAACCAGCGAATGACCGAGGCAGGTCTCCAGTCAATCGGCATCAGCCCTCAATATACAAGGACCGGCCGATTGCCGTCTGCGGCGTTCTCTTTTTCGAACGCTTGCCCGCAGGGTCAGGATCAGAGTTTCGGAGAGAGGTCACTTCGAGTCATCCGGACGACCGCCAGAACTAGCTGCCAATTAATTCATGTGCTTTGTCGATGAGCGTGGAAAGCGGCATGGTTTTCATCAACACGAGGTTGACGCCCGCTTTGGCAGCCTCCGCTGTTAGCAGGCTGTCTCCGTACAATGTAAATAGAATTATCGGTGTCTTCGGAAAGATTTTTCGCAGCTCAGACGCTGCTGCTAAGCCATTCATCACAGGCATCGCTAGGTCCAGGGTAATTACGTCCGGCTCGATTCGTTTGGCTAGCTCTATGCCTTCTTTGCCGTTCTCCGCCTCACCGCAGGTCTTAAATCCATCGGACAAAAAAGCGCGTGCCACCATCTTGCGTATCGCGGCATTGTCATCCACCACTAGGGCGGTTTTGCCAATACCCCGCTTCCTAGGATCGCTTTCGATTTCCACGGGCCCTCGCCTCTGACGAGTCTAGCAGGGCCTGGGGCTACTAGAGGTAGGCACTGGTGAACAGCAGCCTGCGGCCAGAGACGCTCCTCTTCAATCGGGCAAATGCTGTACGGGGCCTCACGCCCGTTGCTCACTCCCAATCGGGATAGCTGAGTTTATCGCGCTTGATCGTCCGCAAGAGGGACAACGCCTCATGGATCGCTTTGGTTTCTTGCTCGCCGCAACCCTCGGTCCTTTGGCTTAGCTGCTGTACTCGCTTGAAAAGGAGGGTTTCCACGTTTTGCGCTTTTTCACGCAGCTTTTCGGGATCGAGCTCGAGGGTCAGTTCCTCAAAGGGAGCTTGCCATTCCGAGTATCTCGATTCTCCATCGCCCATAGTGTGCCTCCCTCCCCGCCCGGATCAGCGACTCGGTCCTTGGTCCGCACTGTCGAGTTTCATCACGAGTTTACTTCCCGTTTGGTGGTCCAATACCAAGTACTCGCCGGGTGCACGCACCGCTATCTCTTGGACGCGTGCCTTGGCGCGCTCAAGAGTTGTCGCTGCTTCAACCCAGCGCACGCCGCCCGTCTCTACTAGAAAAATGTCTAACCGAGCCGTCATGCTCTTCCACCTCGTCCATCGAACGAACCTTCCACCAAAGGGTCCTCTTCCAGCTTTTTCTTCTTGGCCCGTTCGGTCGCTTCTTCCTGCTGAATTGCTTCTTCGACACTCTTTCGCACGGCTTCCAGCGGAACCTGTTCGTAGTGTGTTTTCAGTCTCGGCATGGCCCTGCCTCCTTCCAACTACCAAACGCTAACAGGCCGCAAGTCGTACGGGTCATATCTTTTAAAAATTGGACTTTGGCTTTAGCCGTTGCTGGACGCTGGCTTAACGCACGCAAGTGCTTCGCTATCGCGCCAGTCTCGGCCCGGTCCATCTTTTTTTCGTTCGTTTTTTTTACTTGCAGGACTCTTTACGATGGGATACGATAACGTCACGTTTGTTTAGCGTTCTATTTCCAGGAGGACGCCATGGCCAGCCGCCAGACCAAGAACGCGCCGCTGCACTTCAAGACGATGGTGCAGACCGATGTCCCGCAAGGTCGCAATGGAAAGCACAAACTCATCGTCACCACGATCCTCAAGGACCTCGATGGTTTGAAGGCTGGTGCGGCCATTAAGGTTCCGCTGGCTGAATTGGCGGAATCAAAAGAAAAGGTGCGTTCCGCTCTGAATCGCGCCACTCGCAAGGCGGGGCGCAAGGTTGCTACTGCCGCCGACGCTTCCTTCTTGTACGTCTGGAACCTGAGCGAGTAGCGAGCGTTGTCTCGCCTCTCCCCAAGCAGGCATTAGGCCCGTAGCCGGGCGTTTCCTTTGTACCTGTGGCAAGCTTGCATCGCATCTACCTGAGTAGAGCCTCGCGCGATCCAAATCAGCGAAGCGCTCCAGCGGAGACCCTCCAGGTTTCGCTCAGATTGAGGGGACTTATGTTCACCGGCCCGCGACTCAGACTTGTTCTTCTCGTGCCCCTGCTCTACACCCCTGCAGCTTTAGCCCAGCAGGACAGTCCGCGAACCCCGCCTCCCAACGGCAGACTCTACCTCGACGTTGTCGTCACTCCGAAGTCCGGGCCGCCAGTTAGCGCTCTTCAGCAGCAAGACTTCACTCTGCTGGATAACAAAGCTCCACAGGCCATCACATCCTTTGAGGCTCTGGGCGGCAGCCAGGCTCCCATCGAGGTGCTTCTGCTCATCGATGCGGTCAACACCGCTTACGAGAACGTCGCCTTCGAACGCGATCAGATCGCCAAATTCCTCCGCGCCGATGCAGGTCACCTTGCCTACCCCACCACCCTTGCCGTCTTTACCGATTCAGGCACTCAGGTTCAGGAGGGCTTCACGACCGACGGCAACGCGCTCATTGCTTCACTGGATAAGTACACCGTCGGCCTCCGCACGATCCGCCGCTCCACTGGCTTCTACGGCGCGGCCGAACGCTTCCAGCTCTCCATCGACGCGCTGCGTGACCTTGCGGCACACGAGGGTCCGCTCCCGGGGCGCAAGGTCATCCTCTGGGTTTCTCCCGGTTGGCCTCTCCTCTCCGGCCCCGGCATCGACGCTAGTTTGGACTTGAAGCAACGGCAGCAGATCTTCGCGAATATTGTCAGTCTCTCGACTCAGCTCCTGCAAGCCCGCATCACCCTCTACAGCATCGATCCTCTGGGCACCGCCGACATCGGTTCCCGCACCTTCTACTATAAGGATTTCCTTAAAGGTGTTAGCAAACCCAGCCAGGCCGAGCCGGCGAACCTGGGACTCGAGGTACTCGCCACTCAGACCGGCGGTCTTGCTCTCAGCTCCAGCAACGACGTCGCCGTACTGCTGCAAAAATGCCTCGCCGATACGCAGGCCTACTACGCGATCTCTTTCGATCCACCCTTAGCCGATCAGCCAGACGAATACCACCACCTGGAGATCCGGGTCGCAAAGCCCGGTCTTACCGCCCGCACTCGTCAGGGCTATTACACGCAAACTGCATCAAGCATTGGGCGCCACGTGCCCGAATAGCGCGCTATTCCGGCAAACATCCCGCCGTCAAGGCATTTGGGCGCCCTGGGTCTCGACGTACACCGCGTAGAGAGACTGGCTCGCGGCCATGAACAGCCGGTTTTTCTTGGCCCCGCCGAAACAAAGGTTCGCGCACGTTTCCGGAAGATGAATCTTGCCGATCATCGTGCCGTCGGGAGCGAACACGTGCACCCCGTTGTAGCCTTCTCCCGCCCATCCCGCAGCGGACCAGACGTTGCCGTCCACATCGCAACGGATGCCGTCGGAGTTACCCGGCGACATGTCCACAAACAGCCGCCCATTCTTCAGCCGCACGCCATCCACGACGTCATAGACGCGAATCGCGTGTGGGTCCCCGGGATGTTTCGGAACTCCCGTATCCACGATGTAGAGCTTTTTCTCGTCGGGGGAGAAGCAAATACCGTTCGGCTTATCCATGTCGCTGGCCACGACGGTCACCTCTCGCGTTTTCGGATCGAGCCGGTAAACGTTGGCGGGCAACTCGAAAGTAGCTTTATGACCTTCGTAATTCGACATGATGCCGTAACCCGGATCGGTAAACCAAATGGCTCCATCGGAATGCACCGCCAGATCATTCGGCGCGTTGAGTTTCTTGTCCTGGAAGCGGTCCATCAGCACGGTGAGTGTGCCGTCATGTTCGGTTCGCGTTACCCGACGCGTGTCGTGCTCGCAGGTGAGCAGCCTGCCCTCGCGGTCCCGGTAGTTGCCGTTGCTGTAATTCGAGGGGCTGCGGAAAACGCTCACCTCTCCGGTCTCCTCGAGCCATCGCAGCATTCGGTTGTTGGGGATGTCGCTGAACAGCAGATACCTCCCATCCGCAAACCACACCGGCCCTTCCGCCCACCGCGTGCCCGTGTACAAGCGCTCCACCGCCGCGTTGCCGACCTTGTATTTCGCGAAGCGCGGATCAATCACTTCAATCGCCGGATCGGGATAGACCACCGGACTTTTCCGTTCTTGCTCCGCGGTAAGCGCCAAAGGATGGAATGCCAGCGCTGTCGCGGCGCTGGTCGTAACGTTCAGGAATGTGCGTCTCTGCATCGGTCTCCCTCCGACGGAAATCCGCTCCGACGCACAGTATCACGGCCTCCTGTGCCGTGACATGCCCGGATCCCGGAACCCGCGGCAAGAGACTAGGGCAAGGAAGATGACCCACAACCTTCAGATGGAATCATTGAGCGGTGGCTTGGGCTTGCGGCGCTTCCACTCCTCGCGAGCTTCCCGTAGCTGCACCACGAAGGCCTCGCTTGGCGCATGTCCCGCGTTTGTTTCGGGTGAACACATGTACTTCGCCGCTTGGCCGAAGCGGAGCAAATCTGCGTCGCTCATTTCTCGTAAGCGCGTCCGTAGTTGCTCCACATCCGCCGCGTCTGGGCCGCTAGACTCGTACATCTTTCGATCCTGGTCGTTCCCGTCATCGCTGACGCAATGGCGTCACCTGGCACATTTCTGCTCTCGCACGCAGGAGTAATCTTTGGCTGCAAATTTTCGCGCCTCGGCACTCCAGGCCCGCTGTGCCGAACTTGCATGACCAAATCTCCCCACACCCAGCGCAAAAGTCTATGACGCTCGTCACATGCCCGCGACTCTTTGTAGCGCCGTCCCCTTGCCCTGAGCACCCGCGAAGGGTTAAGGGTCTGTGCGCTACAGCTAAATGCAATAGATTCAATGCCGCCACGAATCTCTCGAACAAAACCCTCTCACGGACTTTTTCTGCAACCTGTTCCGCGCTGAGAGCCGGTTTTGCGGGTTGGTCCTACACCCCGAAGCCACGAGCCACAGCTATCTCCTTCCCTTTCAGCAAACTACAGAAATTCCTTTACAACTACGTATATCTGTGGTAATATTCCCCATGCGGTCCGGTCCCAAGCCCGGCGTTAGCGGCTTCTCTTTCCCTGCTCCGGTCTTCCCCTGCTGTAATGGCTCTTCGTCATCGCTCTTTCTTTTCAACAACTTACAAGTTCCTTTTTTCACAACCCCTTTCCTTTCATATTCATACAAATTGCCCCCGGGGGGTGGTGGGGGTGCCAGAAGCGAACATCAGGCGAAACGATATTCCCAACCTTCCGCGTTTCGACGTTCAAACGTGCTAACGTCTTTAGAATCATATTCTTGTTCTTGTGCCATAGTACGAGCTAAGTCCAATGGAATCAAAGTCTTGCGCAAAAAACACAAGGGGGTGGGGGTCGAAAAGCGAATTCCAACCCAAAACTTCGCCCGGCTCGGCGAAGCTTGACTTCGCCGGAGGCGCGGCGTACTTTTTACGCCAGGCGGTTCATTTCCAATGATTTCCGACTCTCTGCCGCAGATTCGCAGCCGCCGCGCCAGCCGGTCCGAAGGGACCAGGCGGTCCACAGGGGAAGGATTGTCACCGCAGGAAATCGCCCGCGGGCTTGCCTGGAGCCGCCGCGAGTTCCTCCGCTCCGCCGCAGGTGTCGCGCTCGGCGGCACGCTCCTGCCCTCCAGCCTTCTAGGCCGAACCGGCATCCCCGCAAACAAGCGCAAGGTCGTGGTCATCACCTTCGGCGGCGGCGCGCGCGATCAGGAAACCTTCGCGCCCGAAGGCCAGGAAAATATCCCCCACCTCATGCGCGAGCTCATTCCCCAGTCCAGCTTCTTTACCCAGGTGGTCAACCGCGGCATCCTCGGCCACTATGTCGCCACCGCCAGCCTGGCTACCGGCGTCTACGAAACCGTCAATAACTTTGCTTCCCTTCCCCCGGAGAATCCCACGGTATTCGAGTATTTCCGCAAAGACTTGAAGCGTCCCGCGTCCGATGCCTGGGTCGTGGCTCCCAGCAACGGCTTCAATCGCATTGGAGAAAGCAGCCACCGTTCCTATGGTGCGGGGTTGGGAGCGCAAGTGATTCTGCCGAAGCATCTGTTGACCGCCGCGACGTCGGGCAGCACCGACTACGAACATCTGTTGCGCGACAACTACGAGACACCCTTGTACGCGCCCGCGCTCGGCGGCAACGAGTTTCAATTACATCAATTGGATACGCTGCTGAAACTTTCGGTCGACGACTTCAAGGCGCACGCGCGAACGCTATCTAGCCCCGATGAACTCTCCGTTTACATCGTGCGCCAGTTGATGCGCCAGGTCGCGCCCAGCCTTCTTTGGATCACCCTGCACGACATCGATATCGCTCACGCCGGGGCGTACTCCCTGTACATCGAGGGCATCCAGCGCACCGACCGCCTCTGCGCGGAACTCTGGAAGACCATCCAGAGCGAGCCGGAATACGCCGGCAATACGACTCTTTTCATTCTTCCGGACTTTGGGCGCGATTCCGACGACGATGCCGGCGGCAATGGATTTCAGCATCATCGCACCGGCGACGCGCTCTCTCGCACCACCTGGATGATGGCCCTGGGCGCCGGCGTTCGCGAAGGAGTCGTCTTCGACCGCCCGATGGAATCGACCGACCTTGTCCCTACCCTCGGTTCGATGATGGGATTTTCTGCTTCGCTGGCACAAGGCAAGCCGATCCAAGAGCTTTTGTAACTGCCATGCTTCCACTCGATCTCAAACCGGAGCAGTTCAATGGCTATCCGCCGGAAGCGAGAAAGCTCGTCGTCGACTACCTTGCCGCGCTGAAACGCCTGCCCCTGAGCTTCTTGCCCGGCCTGTTGCGCGAAGTCATCGACTACGACTTCAAATTCCCTGCCGAGCGCAGATCCCTGGACAAAGAACTCGCCAACCTTCGCTCCCTTTCGCCGGAGCAAGAGCAGCAGTGGTTTCAAGCCTTCGCGCAAATCCGCCTCTCCTCGAATCTCGAGCGTTTTGACTGGGTGAATTCGCCGGCGCAGTTTTTCGAGCAGCTCTCGGCGCACCTTTGGACCACGCACCAGCTCGACGCCTTCCGCACCGCTGCGATCGCTTACGCCGATCGTTTGCGCGCCGCGGTGCCTCCGGAGCCGCCGCCTCCCGTGCCGAGGCTTGGAATTTCCGTCATCGGCCAAGGCGTGGCTGAGCATAACGAGCCGCTGTTTCGCAAATTGCGGGCGCATGGCGCGTATTTCAGCCGCATCAAGCCGGAGAATGGGCTGCCGCAACTCCTGGAAGCGGTCTCCGCTCGTGCCACAGCGCACCCCGTTCCCTACGGCCACTGGTACGTCGATGGCGGAGAAGAAGCGGCCCACGATCCTGCGCTCACAGTGGTCTCGTACCGCGCGCTGGAGCCCGCGCGCACGGCGCTGCTGGGGAAGATGCGCGCCGAAGTGGAGCGGCCCGGCATGGGACCCGAGGCGTTGCGCACGATGATGGCGCAGGTGCGTCCCGCCGATCTCGGCTTCAGCAAAACCGGGGATGCTGTGCTGGATCGCTTCCAGGTCAAGCTCCTGACGGAAGGCTCCGGCACGCAGATTTTCAGCACTTCGTTTGCGCAGTGGACCGCGCGCGAGGCGTTGCGGCGCGCGCAGCCGCTCACGCTGCTGGTGCGCTTCGCTCCGCGGCAGCGGCAGAAGCCCATGAACGAAATGCTGTTCGCGAAAAGCGACTCGGTCGAGCTGGATCCTGTCGGCTCGCTGATCGATGGCGACCTAGGCGCGTATTACAACTGGCTGAACCAGCAGCGCCTGCCCGGCGCCGAGCAATCTTCGTTCTTGGTCTGGTTTGAAAGCCACAGCGCCGCCCTGGCCATCTCGCCCTCGCTCCCGCGCGGCACAGAGTCCAACACCGCCGCCGACATGCGCGAACTTCTCACCCTGATGGCCTGAAGCGCCGGCGATGCAAATCATCTCGGGACGCACGAGTTGAACATGCCCAAATATTTCGCGGGGTTGCTATTTCTCTTGGCGAGCGCGCTGGTGCTCGCGCCGGCATGCTTGGCCCAAGAGAAGGAATTCGGCAAGTGGCCGGCGGGAACGTCGCCGCGGGAAATCGGCAAGCGTGTGGCCGAGCGCTTCGTGTCCGGCCCGCACACGAATTTCGGGAGGAGCACGCCGCCCGAGCACATCACGTATCCGGAAGCGGTGGCTTGGTACGGAGCGCTGACGTTCGCGCAATTGAGCGGCGACAAGGACCTGACGACACGGTTGATCCAGCGTTTCGATCCGTTGCTGGCCGGGGAAGCGAATCTGGTGCCGCCGGCGGTTCACGTGGACAACACCGTTTTCGGCGCGGTTCCCCTTGAGATCTACATCCAAAACAGAGAACAAAAATATCTCGATCTGGGAAAGCAGATCGCCGACAAGCAGTGGGAAGATCCCACACCGGAAGGGCTGACGGCGCAGACTCGCTTCTGGATCGACGACATGTACATGATCACGATCGTGCAGTTGCAGGCTTATCGCGCGACGGGTGACGCCAAGTATCTGGACCGCGCGGCGCTGGAGATGGCGACGTACCTGGACAAGCTGCAGCAGCCGAACGGATTGTTCTATCACGCTCCCGACGTGCCGTTTTTCTGGGGCCGCGGCGACGGCTGGGTAGCCGCGGGGATGGCGGAGATGCTGCGCTCGCTCCCTGCCAATCATCCGCAGCGAGCGCGCATCGTGGAGGGATACGGGAAGATGATGGCTTCACTGCTGAAGTTCCAAGGAAAAGACGGCATGTGGCGCCAACTGCTGGACCACCCGGAGTCCTGGCCGGAAACTTCGTGCACGGCCATGTTTACGTTCGCGATGATCACCGGTGTGAAAAACGGATGGCTGGACAAGAAAACGTACGGGCGAGCGGCGCGAAAGGGCTGGCTTGGATTGCAGAAATACCTGGACGCCAATGGAGATGTGAGTAACGTGTGCGAAGGCACCGGCAAGAGAAACGATCTTGCGTACTACCTGAACCGCGCCCGCAACAAAGGCGACCTGCACGGACAGGCGCCGGTGCTGTGGTGTGCTTCGGCGCTTTTGCGATAAAGACGATGTGAAGTAAGGAAGTAATGAGGGAAAGACGAAGAAGGAAAAGTCTAAGTCGGAGACCTGCCTGCGGCAGACAGGCGCAGAGGGCGCAGGGGAATCGCAGGGCGCTGGGGGAATTTGGCTTGGGAGCGACTGGCTCTGCATACGGCGCACAGCCAGAATGGCTGTGCCACAGCAACTTGGCTGTTTTAGTCCAGCTAAACCACTGCTTTAGATTTTCCAGATTGACATCGTTACGACACCGCTCCTATTGTGCGATCAAAGCCGTCTATTCGGGCAATAGATAGCGACTATCAAGCAAAGTAATCGTGAGCAACGCGCTCTGCGTCTTGTGGGCTACCTGGTGCGGAAGGCGCAGCCGTGTGGTCGAGGCATGGGCCATACCGGGGCTGTAAGGTACGGCGAAATCAGAGCGGCCAGCCGACGAAAGGGAAAACAGAAATGAAAACGAAATTAGCCATGATTTTTTTCGCGCTTCTGTTGGGCCCGTTGTATTCGCACGCACAAGGTTTGGGAAGCATCGCGGGCCGGGTGCTGGATCCCAACGGAGCCGCGGTCGCGTCCGCGCGAGTGACCGCGACCCAGGAGGGCACGGGCTTTTCGCGCACGGCAACGACGGATACGGACGGGCTGTACGTGATTCCTTCGCTGCAACCGGCGACGTACAGCGTATTGGTAGAGGCCGCGGGGTTCAGCACGTCGAAGGAAAGCGGGATCATACTGCTCGCCGATCAATCGCTCACGGTGAATTTGAATATGAAGCTGGGCTCGACGAGCGAAGTGGTGACGGTGATGGCGAATACGCTGGCGGTGGATACGTCGACATCGACGCTGAAGCAGGTGATCGAGCAGCAGCGTATTTCGGAATTGCCGTTGAACGGCCGCAACGCCGCGCAACTGACGCTGTTGGTGGCCGGCGCGGTCAACTCGCCCAACGGAGGCGCCGACCAGGGAGCGACGAAGACATTCCCGGGCGCGGTGACCTATTCGGCGAACGGCGCGCGGCAGGACACCATCAGCTACCAACTCGACGGCGGCAACTACGTCGACGAATACACCAACGTGAACCAGCCATTTCCGTTTCCAGACGCGCTGCTGGAATTCAGCGTGCAAACAAGCAACTACAGCGCGGAATATGGCGAGAACGCGGGCGGCGTGGTGAACGTGATCACGAAGTCCGGCACGAACAACTTTCACGGCGATGCGTTTGAGTTTGTGCGCAATCCGTATTTCAATGCACAGAATTTCTTTGCGACACCGACAACGCCGGACCAGGTGAAGCGCAACCAGTACGGCGGCACGATCGGCGGACCGGTGATCCGGGAGAAGACATTTTTCTTTGCCGGGTATCAGCGGACAGCATTTCGCAACCTCGTGCTGGGCAGCTCCAAGGTGGTGGGGCAGACCGACATCAGCAAATTCTTAGCGGGGGGCGGCACGATTGATCCCGCAGTGGCGACGATGCTGGGGATCAATCCGGCGACGGGGGCCTATCTGGGCTCCAATGCGAAATTCAGCTTGGACGGACCGATACCCGCGGGGTCGAATCCCACGGTGCCGTTCTCGAAGCCAGACGTCGAGAACTACGATTCGGGAATCGGAAGATTGGATCACCAGATCGGCAGGAAGGATAAGATCACGGGCCGCTACGAATTTGACCGCTTCACCAAGGCGGCGGTATTCGAGCCATTGCTTCTGGTGGCTTACACCGACGCGACGTTTTCGATCGTGGCGCAGAATGCGCTGGTCCACGAAACGCACATCTTCTCCCCCCGGCTGGTGAACGACTTCCGGATGAGCTACTCGCGCGAAGTGTCGACACGCGGGCCTTCGCCCAGCGCGGTGAGCTTGGCGGGTTTCGGCGCAGCCATACCGTTTGAGCCTACCCCGCCCGCGATTCAGGGGATCGGCGTGCAGAACGGATTCAGCATCGGAGACAATCCGAGCGGCGTCTTCACGCGAAATAATTTTACGTATGCCGATGACTTGAGCTGGGAGAGGGGAAAGCACGAATTCCACTTTGGAGGATTGATCGAGTGGAGCCAAGTGGACCTGAACAACCAGTTCAACCAGCCGGGAATCGTGAATTTCTGCACGCAAGACACGTACCTAAAACAGCCGACCGGATTGCCGACGTATACGAATTTTCTTGCCGGCGCAATGTGCGACGGCGGCCCGGCGGGCAACGGCTATGCGTTCCAGCAAGGAGCGGGAGAATTCAAGGCCAACCGGGACAAGTTTCCGGGTGTGTACGTCCAGGACAACTATCGCCTGAACCGGCGGCTGACGCTGAACCTGGGACTGCGGTACGAGCCAGCGCTGCCGTGGAACGACAACGGAGATCGCTGGGCGCAAGTGAATCTGGTGGCGATGGCGGCAGACATCCGGTCCAGCGTGTATCCGAATGCGCCTCCAGGCATCTTCTTCTCGGGGCAGAATGGGATTCCGAGCGACCCGGGAATGCCCAACGACGCGCTGAACCCGAACTGGAAGGGGGTCATGCCGCGAATGGGTTTTGCCTACGATGTGTTCGGCGACGGCAAGACGAGCTTGCGTGGGGGAGGGGGAATTTTCTACGACACGCGCGCGATGGGGATGTTGAGCAACCGTTACGTGGATGAGTGGCCGTTTAGCCCGCAGTTTATTTTGTCGACCGCGGGAAACAGCGCACCGACGCCCGGATCGACGGCGGGTTCGTTCAGCGATCCGCTGTGCACGCTGCCCTCGACGCAGGCGGCGCTGAACTGCAACGGAGCGCAAGCGTTGTCCTATCCGAAGTTCCCGAGCCCGTTCCCGGCGCCGACGAACTTTGCGTACAATCCGCCGTTCAATGAGATCGCGGTGACGTACGATCCGAGCGGCACGTATCACGTGCCGACGACGTACGAGTGGAACCTGACGATCGAGCGGCAATTGCCGTCGAACATCCTGTTCCGCGCGGCGTACGTCGGCTCGCGAAGCCTGCACATCCTGGAAACGCAGGACTACAACGCAGGAGCTTGCTGCACGACGACCGGCAAAGCGAACACCGGCGCAACCAATCTGCTGGTGGCGGCGGCGAGCGGCGGGGAGTTCAAGACCAATACGTTCTCGACCGTGCAGGCGGACATCACGGACATCAATGCGAACTACCATTCTCTGCAGCTCTCCGGCGAGAAGCGCATGACCCACGGGCTGACGATCCTGGCGAACTACACCTACTCAAAGAGTATGGACGATCTGCCGTTTGGCGAAGGCGTCTCCGGCTTCGATACCGGGTACTCGACGCTGCCGCTGAACAATCCGGACCGGCACCAGTTCGACTATGGACCATCCAGTCGTTCGACCACACGCACGTTTTCAACGGCTCGTACGTCTGGCAGCTTCCGAGTCTGGAGAGACAGAACCGTTTCGTGCACCACATCTTCGGTGATTGGCAATGGGGCGGAATCGTGTCGGCAGCCACCGGGCGGCCGATCACGGTGCTGCAAGGGACGGAAATCTCCGGCACGGGAATCGGCAATGACCGAGGAACGTATTGCACGGGGAACGGCGCGGCCGGGGATACCTGTCAGCCGGGAATCAGCGCTTACGGCGACAACTCGTGCGCGGGCGTCACCGCGACGTGCGTGAGCTGGCTGAATGCGGCGGCGTTTGAGCCTACCAAGGTGGGCGGAGCCAACAACGCGATGATCTTCGGCACGTTTGGAGACATCGGAAAGAACGCGCTGCGTTTGCCGGGCACGTTCAACTGGGACATGCAGCTCTCCAAGTACATCAACTTTACGGAGCGCTGGAAGCTGCAACTGCGCTTGGAGTACTTCAACGTTTTCAACCACCCGAACTTCGCGCCGGAAAGCACGAGCACGGGAGCGGTGAACAGCACGGACCAGATCAGCTCATTCGACAAGCTGAACGGCAATTCCGCGTTCGGCACGTTCCGGGCGGGTCAGGCGGGCGATCCGCGGGTGGCCCAACTGGCGGCGAAACTCTTCTTCTAGTTTGGTGCACACGGAGAAGGGATGGGGCGCTCCTCGGTCAAGGGAGGAGCGCCCCGTTTCTTGTGCGGCGGCGTTGGAGTATCGTGAAGCGACTCTTGACTCGAGGAGGAGCGATGAAGAAGCTTTGGCTATTGTGCTGCTTGGCGGTGCCGCTGATGGTTGCAGCGCCGGAAGAGACGGCGCCGGACGGATTTTTGCATTGGACTTCCGCGTCACTGGCGCCGATGACGCAGGCGCTCGCTGGAAAAGCGGCCAGCGACCCGCATCATTCGGCTACGCAGCGCTTGGGGGATTTCACGAACGAATATTTTCTGCTGGCGCACCGGGAAGCGGATGGTCAAGCGGAGTGGCACGAGACGGAGGTGGATGTATTTCTGGTGCAGTCGGGCTCGGCGACGCTGATCGTGGGCGGCACAATGCCGAATGCGGAGACGACCGCGCCGCATGAGAAGCGCGGCGCTTCCATTCAGGGCGGCGTGCGGCAGAAGCTCTCGGCGGGAGATATCGTGAGGATTCCCGCGCGCACGGCGCACCAGATTTTGCTCGATGGCGGGGGCGAGTTCACTTATTTTGTGGTGAAGGTGAAGGGCTATTAGCGTTTGCGGCGTCAAGAGCCTGCGCCGGGGCCGACGGCAACGACGAAGTAGGTGGCGGGGGTTGCGCCCACGTTGGTGATGCCATGCTCTTCGTTGGAGTGGACGAAGCCGACGGAGCCCGGGCCGAGTTGGTAGCGCGCACCGTTGATCGTAAGCTCGACGGTGCCTTCGCGAATCAGCCACATCTCGGAATGCACATGATGGTGAGGAGGATGTGGCGCGCCGCCAGGAGGCAGGGTGGTTTCGTGGGTCTCCAGCGATTCGCCGGTGGCGAGCTTGCCTTTCAAGACGGGGCGAATCTCGGCGTTGTTGCTCGTGTGCACGGGCAGCTTGTCAAAGGGGAACGTGGCTGAGGGCAGCGAGTCGTCGGGTGGTGTCGCACCTTCGAGACGGATGGCTGCGGGAAGAAGCGCGGCTGGGAGCAGGGAGCACAGCTGTCGTCGGCTTAGGGACATAGTTCACCTCACGTGGGAGAAAGTTCAGCGCTCGATGGAGGCTGAGTATTCAGCATCGATCCTTCGCATCACGGGCGACGCGATAAATCTCTTCGATGACGGCGACGCTGCGGCGTCCCTCGAGGCCGTCGCAGGCTGGCGTGGTGTCCTGCTCGATGGCGCGAAGGAAATCCTCGAAGACAGCTTGGTGGCCGCTGATGTCACTGACGACCGCGGAGGAGGCGCTTTGGTTCTGGTCGCCTGCGGAACCTTCGAGTAGGCCGGCAGGAGCATCGCGAAGGTTAGCGGCGATGATGCGGTCGTGTTCAAGGATCACGGTGCCGTGCGATCCGGTGATTTCCACGCGGCGCGGATAGCCCGCGTAGGCCGCAGTGGTCGCCAGCAACGTGCAGAGGGCGCCGCCGGCAAACTCAAGGATGGCGACAGCGGTGTCCTCGGCTTCGATGGCGTGCAACGCGGTGGCCGTGCGCGCTTGAACGCGAACCACATCGCCCAGCAGCCAGAGCAGGAGATCGACCGTGTGCACGCCCTGGTTCATCAGCGCGCCGCCGCCGTCTAGCGTCAAGTTGCCGCGCCACTTGGAGTCCGAGTAGTATTCCGGCGGCCGATACCATTTCACGCGCGCATCCACCAGAAGCGGTTTGCCGAGAACGCCGTGATCGACCCACTGCTTGAGCTTGCGAATGTCGGGCTTCATGCGATCCTGAAAAATCACGCCCAGCTTCACTTTGGATTGCTTCGCGGCCTCGATCAGGGCATCGGCGCGCTTGGTGGTGACATCGATCGGCTTCTCGGTCAGCACGTGCAGGCCGCGTTGTGCAGCCGCAATGCCGTGCGTGGCGTGGAGGCCCGAGGGGCTCCCAATCATGACCAGATCCATCGGACGGTGCGCCAGGAAAGCTTCCAAGTCGCGATACGCGTGTCCGCCATGCGCGCCGCAGAGGCGATCGACTTTTTCCGCGTTCGTTCCATAGACGGCGGCGATCGCGACTCCAGGAACGGCGCGAGCGGCGCGCGCGTGCGTTTCCGAGATGTTGCCGCCGCCGATTAGGCCTACGTGGATGGTCATGGGAGTGGAAGGCAAAAGCGCCCGCCTCGGAAGGCGGCCGCTACAGGTGTATGCACATTTTTCGTTGCATGTTGGAGAGCGCTGCTGAGCATTAGTGATTCGCTGCCGTGAAGTCTTTATAGGCCGCTTCGGCATCATCGGCGGAGGCGATCTTGGAAAGAATCAGAACGCGGTAGCGGAACGTGACGCTTTCGTTGGGCGCCAGCGAGAAGTCCATGGCCTCTTCTTTGCCATTGGTGAAGATTTTCCGTCCGAGCGGGTTGGCCGCAAACAAACCGTAGCCTCTGGCATGCCAGTAGGTGGGAAATCCAGGATTCGCAGGGTGGTCGAGGATCGCAATGGTGACCGGCGCATCGCCGACGCGTCCGCTTAGGATGCACCAGCGGCCGCGCGTGCCCCAGGCGGCGTCACCCGTCTTGCCTTCGCTGGTCAGGTACACGCCGTTTACGCCGGTGTTGTCCATCTTCGCCACGGGCGTGGGCCGGCCGCTCGCATCGGTGAACACCTCCGGTTTGTCCGACGGCATTTCCAGTGCTCGCGTCACGCGCATGCCCAGCAGCCCTTCCTTATCATCGTGGAAGACAACCTTTTCGTCGAGGGCTTGCAGCGTGGTGATGCGATCGATGCTTCGGAAGTCGGGCCCACCGCGAAAAATCAGCCGCGTGTGCTCCTTGAGAATGACCTGCTGCTTGCCGGTGACCCAGTCTGTTGCGACCTCGAGTTCGCCCTGGTCCGATCCGCTCTTCGCCGCCAGAATCGCGCGGTGATAAACGGTGCCCATTTGGGGTTTGTCTTCGGGTTTGATGGCGCCGGAATTATTCCAGAAATCGAAATCGTTGACGTTGCCGTAGTTGAACCACAGACCGGCGTGATGCGGATGATCGACGCGCTCTCCCGGCCGAGGCTCGAGCGGATAGCCGCGGGTGACAATCGTTCCCTGCGCGGTACGCAGCGGGTAGAGCACCGGCTTGTCGAGCGTCGCCGGCCAAAGATACGCGGTAAAGGGCTTGCCGTCGATCGAGATATCGACGCGGCGCGCGTCTTCGTCCGCAACCACGCGAATTCTTTCGCCGGATGCGTTTTGCTTTGCGGCAACGCAACAGACCAACAGCAAGGCCGCGACACCCGCGAAGAGACCCGCTCCCCCGCTAAGACCGCGCATGGACGCTTGGTCCTCCCACCACGACTTCCTGCTTGGCGTCGTCGAAGGTCACTCTCTGTCCGGTCTGAATCGCCGCAATGGTCATGCACAGCGCGACCGAGTGACTGTAGCCGGCTTCGATGTGCGCGTTCGTGGTCTTGCGGCTGCGTACGCACTCCAGCCAGTTCCGGACATTGGCCACCGTCATGTCGTCGGCGCCGGTGTCCGCGGCGGTGCTGGCGGCTGAGGCCGCTTGCGTTAAAGAAGTGGTGGAAAGAAGGTTGGCTTTCATCTCCATTTCTTGCGCGGCTTTTTCGCTGAGGCCGCCCTCCGGCGTGATCTGGTTCTTATCCAGGTCGAGGGTGCCTCCGTTGGAGTAGTAGAGCTCCTTGACGCCTCCGGCGGAGTTGGTCATACGCGAAGAGTACACCACCTGAAAACCCTTGGATGGGTCGTCGAGCGGGCCGTAGTCGAAGACCGCGGTCATGGTGTCCCAATTCTTTCTGCCATCTTGCCAATGATACACGCCGCCGTTGGCAACCACGCTTCGCGGCCGCGGCAAGCCCGTGAACCAGTGCACCGTGTCGATTTGATGGACCATCCACTGATCGGGGATACCCGAGGAATACGGCCAGAAGAGGCGAAACTCGAGATACTTGCGCGGATCGAACGGCTCGAAGGGCCGATTGACCAAGAACCGCTTCCAATCCGTGTCCGGCTCGCGCAGTTGAGGCACAAGCTTGGGACGCCGCCAGCGCCCGGGCTGGTTGACGTTCCACATCATCGCGACGGAAACGATATCGCCGAACTGCCCGGACTTGATGAACTCGTAGGCGCGTTGGTAGGTGGGAGAGCTCCGCCGCTGCGTGCCGACGGCGAAGACACGGTCGCTGCCTTTGACGGCGCTGCGGATCGCGCGGGCGTCCGCCATGGTGTCCGCGAGTGGCTTCTCGACATAGGCGTCGCGGCCCGCGCGGATGGCTTCAACGCCGTGGGTGGCATGTTGGAAGTCCGCGGTGGCGACGATGACGCCTTCGACATCCTTGCGGTCGTAAAGTTCCTCATTGTTGCGAGCCAGGGCCACTTGCTTGTTCGCGAGCTTGGCGATGTAGGCCTGTCCTTCCTCGCGCCGGCGGCTCCAAATGTCGGAGAGCGCCACGAATTCAAAATTGAGATCGCCCGCCACTTTGAGGAACGACGGAATCAAGGCACTCCGCATGCGGTCCGAAAAACCCACGACGGCGACGCCGATCCGATCGTTGGCGCCCGTAATTCTCGCGTAGCTGGAAGCCGCGGCGCTCAACGCCGTGCCAGCAACGCCGGCGCCGGTGAGCTTCAAGAAGTCCCTGCGAGAAGCATTCGCTGCGCACATAAAACCTCCACGAAAACGCTTGATCATGCCATACCCTGGCATGCCAGTTCCCTGCCGCGGATGCGTCCCGCAGGCCCGCCCATCATAAAACAAGCAGGCGGATTCTAGCGTTGAGTCTTACTAAAGTAATCGTTTACCACTCTTGATTTGACACCTCTGCCGGCCGCTTTTATATTTCGCCCTGGTTATGTACAAGCTTAAATTCCGCTGCACGTATCGCCGATGAAAGCTATTGTCGGCCGGGTGTTTCGGTCGATTTCGCAGTGCCTCGGTTGACTACTC
Source organism: uncultured Acidobacteriota bacterium (assembly GCA_963735525.1). GTDB lineage: Bacteria > Acidobacteriota > Terriglobia > Acidiferrales > UBA7541 > Acidiferrum. The sequence goes on from CAVTLQ010000017.1 coordinate 41,674, forward strand.
CGCGAAAAGAAGCGCAAGCAATCGTAACGGAAAGCGCAGGCGCGCGTATGGGAGTCACGTCCGTTAAACAGTCTGGCCTGAACGGGAAGCCTTCTCCTGCTGACCTGCTCGCGCGCGAACAGATCCAATCCGCAGTGGAAGAGGTGTTGGCGTCAACCCCATTCATCGACGTTCACACCCATTTGTTCGCGCCGGAATTCGGAAAAATTGGCCTCTGGGGAATCGACGAACTTCTGACCTACCACTATCTGGAAGCGGAGTTGCTCCGCTCGTCCGACGTCACACCGGAACAATACTGGGCGCTCTCCAAGCGGGAACGCGCTGACGCCATCTGGCGCGCCTTGTTCGTCGAAAACAGCCCGATCTCGGAGGCCACCCGCGGGATCGTGGCCGTACTCCAAGCGTTCGACCTGCCCACCGGGACTTCCGGTCTCGCCGAAGCGCGCGCGTTCTTCGAAGCACAAACGATCGGCCCGCACATTCGCAAAGTCTTTCAGATGGCAGGCATCAGCGCGGTGGTGATGACCAATGACCCGTTGGATCCCGACGAGTCTCCCGTTTGGATGAACGGCGGAACGAAAGATGCGCAATTCCATGCGGTGCTGCGCCTGGACCGAATCTTGTGGGGCTGGCCTCGGCACTGGCAGGTCTTGGCCGGTCAAGGCTACGGCGTTGACGAACGAGCGTCGGGAAAGTCGGTGAGCGAAATCCGCAGGTTCCTCGCGGAGTGGTGTGAGCGTATGCGTCCGCTGTACATGGCGGTCTCGCTCGAAGATACGTTTCAATTTCCAGACGAGAGCATCACTAGCAAGATACTGAGCCAGGCCGTGCTGCCCTCTTGCCGCGAATTCGGCCTGCCGATGTCCCTGATGATCGGAGTGCGCCGCCAGGTGAACCCCGCGATTCGCTCGGCCGGCGACGCCGTTGGCAAAGCGGATCTTCGCGCGATCGAGAATCTCTGCCGCAGTTTTCCCGCGAACCGGTTCTTGGCCAGCCTGCTCAGCCGCGAAAATCAGCACGAACTCTGCGTGTACGCGCGCAAGTTCAACAATCTGATGCCGTTCGGATGCTGGTGGTTTATGAACAATCCTTCCATCGTGGAGGAGATTACGCGGGAGCGCATTGAAATGCTCGGCACGAGTTTCATCCCACAGCATTCCGACGCCCGCGTTCTCGAGCAGGTCATCTACAAGTGGCGAAACACCCGGCGGACCGTTGCGAAGATACTCACCGACACCTATCACCTGCTCGACGCCGACGGGCGCGCGATTACGCGGCAGGATATTCAGCGCGACGTGACGCGTCTGTTCCGCACGAATTTCGAGCAGTGGACCGGCCTTCGCTCGCCGTGAGCGTAGACCTCTCTTGTAGGGGCGCAGCCAGCCTGCGATAAACAGGCATGCTGCGCCCCGTCCTCGCCTAGGAGCGTGATTCCTCAACCAGCGCGGCGTGCAGAAAATTTGCAATCGATTCGGTCAGTTTGCGCGGGCAGTCCGTGCGCGCCATCGCCAGCGCCAAACTCCTTTTCAGGCCATGCCCCTCGACCCGGAATCTTTGGAAAAAGAGCGACTTCCCCCGCACCGCATGTTCGGGGAGTATCGAGCACCCGAAACCTGATTCCACCAGGCGCTTGATCGCTTCCGTATCATCCGCCTCCATCACCACGCGCGGCGTCACTTTGACCTCTTCGAAGAACCGGTCGATGATCCGCCGCATGTTGCTCCTTCTCGGATACAGCAAGAAAGGCAGGTTCGCAAGTTCGGCGGCCCGCATCGTGCTCACGTGTCCGCCGCGGACGGTGTTCGCGGCAGGGCGCACTACCAGCAGCTCCTCCTCGAAGAGGGGGATGAGCTTCAAGCCTTGCTCGGGCACGGGAAGCGAAATGAGGGCCAAGTCGAACCGCCGGTCGAGCAGGCCCGTGACCATCTCCTCCGTTACGCCTACCGTCACGCGGATTTCTGCGTTGGGATAATTCTTCCGCAGCTGCCGCAGCGGACGTCCCAGCTGATAGATCAGCGTGGTGACGCCGGTGGCAAACTCAAACGGGCGCACATCCTTCGACAGATCGTTTTCAAATTCCAGCTGGATGTGGCTCATCAGGTTGACCACTTCCTTGGCGCGTTCCGCAAGGCGCAGCGCGGCAGGCGTGGGTATCAGCCGTTTTCCGCGTCGTGCGAAAAGTTCGGTGTGCAGTTCGTCGGCAAGGTTATGAAGTTGCAGACTGACGGCGCCGGGCGACAAATGAATTTTCTCCGCCGCGCGCGTCATACTGGGAGAGTCCATGACCGCCAGGAATAGCTGTAGCTGGTGAATATCCATTTGGCCTCTCCGGATTCAGGGTCGAATACTTGGAACGCCCGCGCCTGTTGTGCGCGTTACATGCCACTCTACCAAAAACCATGCTCGCGGCGCGGGGTTCCGATGCTCCTTTCTTTTCGTTTCTCCACCCGAGCCTTCTTCTTGAGGTCAGTTCGGCTTCCGGTTCGTTGAGCCTCGCTCAATTTCAAGTTGAGATTTTGCCGTTTGACACGGCGTTGAGTGGCTCTTATAGTTCGCGCTGGATCACGCGTATAGGTGTGTTCGCAGGAGGATTCATGAGCACGCAAGCGCAAGCTACTCTGGACGGAATGATTTTCCGCAAGACCAATGGGCGCGTTGGCCGACACCTCTCGGTCACGCCCGGCAATAGTTCCATGCGCCATCTCGCGTATGGGCGCATCATCCTCAACGCCTCGAAACCCACGGAGTCCTTTGCGACGGGAGAGCGCGAAACGGGGCTAATCGTCTTGTCCGGCCAGGCGGTCGTGACCGTGGGCGCCAATGAGTTTGAGCTCGAGAAATACGATGCCATCTATATTCCTCGCGATTCCTCCATCCAGATCGCCACGAAAACCGGCGTGGACATCGCCGAGTTCTCGGCCGACGTCGCCGATCGCTATCCGTTGCAAGTGGTGCGCTACGCGGAGATTTCCCAGGATCCCGGTTTGAAATTCAGCACCGGCGGACCGGGATGCATGCGTCACCTGAACATGGTGCTCGCGAAAAACATTCAAGCCGGAAGATTGATCGCCGGAATCACGCACTCCGAACCAGGCAACTGGACGAGCTGGCCACCTCACGAACACGCCGCGATGCTGGAGGAGCTCTACGTCTATTTCAACATGCCCGACCCGGCCTACGGCATTCAAATGGTCTACAACAACACGGAATATCCCGAGCTGGTGACCGTCGTCCGCGACGGCGATGCCGTGCTCATGCCTAGCGGATATCACCCCAACGTTTCCGTTCCCGGCCACAATATTTGCTTTCTGTGGGCCATGGCAGCTCATCGCGAAGGCGAAGATCGCCAGTTCGGCGTTGTCAATGTCCAGCCCGGCTTCAACCAGGGATCTTCCGGCTTGGAGGCTGGCCGCAAGAAGTAAGAAGCTTTGGATCGCAGGATAGCCCGGGCAAGCCCCACTCCTATGTCCAGCACCTCGCCGCCATCCGTTGGGTCCGAAGCCGCGACGCCCGGCCAACCAGCGCTGGCAAACCTCTCCTCTCGCGCCGGCTATTTCCGCTGGGTGATCTGCGCGCTTCTTCTGTTCGGAACCACGAAGAACTACATGGACCGCCAGGTTCTGGGCGTTCTCAAGACCACCCTGCAGCACGACTTGGGCTGGAACGAAATCGACTACAGCAATCTCGTCTCTGCGTTCCAACTGGCCTACGCGGCAGGCATGGTGCTGGTTGGCCGCCTGATCGATCGCTTAGGCACGCGCTTGGGCTATGCGCTTGCGATGGCGTTCTGGAGCCTCGCCTCGATGGCCCATGCCCTGGGGAGTTCGTTCATGGGCTTCGCGATCGCGCGCGCCTCTTTGGGTTTCGGGGAGGCGGGCGTTTTTCCTGCCAGCATCAAAACCGTCGCCGAATGGTTTCCCAAGAAGGAAAGAGCGCTCGCCACGGGAATCTTCAACGCGGGAACCAACGTGGGCGCGGTCGTCACCCCGCTGATTGTGCCGTGGATCACCCTCCATTGGGGCTGGCGCTGGGCGTTCATCATTACCGGCGCGATTGGATTTGTCTGGATCGTGTTTTGGCTGCTGCTTTATCGCAAGCCGGAAGAGCATCCGCGTGTCTCCAAAGCGGAGCTCGCCTATATCCGCAGCGATCCTTCAGAACCTGCCGGGAAAATCAAATGGGCTCGATTGCTACCGCATCGGCAGACCTGGGCTTTCGTGGTGGGTAAGTTCATGACCGACCCGATCTGGTGGTTCTATCTGTTCTGGGTTCCCGATTTTCTTCAGCGCAAGCACGGGCTCTCGTTGATGCAGATCGGCTTGCCGATTGTGGTGATCTATTTGATCGCGGACGTTGGCAGCGTCCTGGGCGGCTGGATTTCGTCGGCGATGATCCATCGCGGCAAGACCGTGAATATTGCTCGCAAGTCAACCATGTTGCTTTGCGCCATCAGCGTGATTCCGATTGTTTTTGCTTACCGCATCGAGAGCATGTGGGGCGCGGTTCTGTTGATCGGTCTCGCCGCCGCCGCGCACCAGGGATTTTCCGCCAATCTTTTTACCCTGAGCTCCGACATGTTTCCCGCGCAGGCCGTTGGCTCGGTGGTGGGAATCGGCGGTATGGCCGGTGCGATTGGGGGCATGCTGATTGCGAAAGCGGTCGGCTACACCTTGCAGTGGACCGGCAGCTACATGGTTCCGTTCCTCATCGCCGGTTCCACGTACTTGCTGGCCCTCGCCGTCATTCAGATTCTGGTTCCCAGGCTCGAACCGGCCAAGATCAGCTAAACCCGCACTGCTGAAGCCGATCGCCCTTCAGATGCTCGAGGGTCTTCCAACAACGCGGCTCATTGATTGACGCCGCTCGCCAAAATCCCGCCGTCGACCACAAGCAAGTGCCCGGTGACGAAGCTGGCGGCGTCCGACGCCAGAAACACTGCCGCGCCCGCCAGCTCGTCCAGCTTCCCGAAACGCTTCATGGGTGTGCGCATCAGAAATTCCCGCCCCCGCTCGGTTCCGTCGAGCAGCGCGGCATTCAAGTCCGTGCGTAAGACGCCCGGAATCAGCGCGTTCACGCAAACACCGAAGGTGGCCCACTCGATGGCCAGCGATTTGGTCAGCGACGCAACCGCCGCCTTGCTCGCCGCATACGCTGCGACCTCATACAGCGCCACAAATGACGACAACGAGCCAATATTAATGATGCGCCCGTAGCGCCGCTCGATCATGTGCCGCCCAAATACGCGGCAAGCCCGCAGCGTCCCATTCAGGTTGGTCTCAAGAATCGCGTTCCATTCCGACTCCGGAACGTCGAGCGTTGGCGTTCGCTTCGTTCGGCCGGCGCAGTTCACCAGTATTTGCACGCTGCCCAACTCGCCGCAAACCGATTGCAGGAGCTGCTCGATGCTGGCGTTCTCCGTGACGTCGCACGTTTGCGCCAGGGACCGGCGGCCCAACGCCACAACCTCCGCAGCCGCGGCCCGCACCTGCTCGGCGCGCCGCCCAGTGGGCACCACGTTTGCGCCGGCTTGCGCAAGTCCCCGGGTGAGTGCCAGCCCGATGCCGCTGGTTCCCCCGATCACCACCGCGGTCTTGCCCGTCAAATCGAGAAGCGGATAAGCCATGACACCTCGCTGAAATCAATTGTAATGGGAGACGCGCGCCTCCAGCATTGAGTATTGCTAAAGCGATCGTTCACCGCTCTGGAACACTCTTGCGCAAGCCTGCGCGAAGCCACTTTCGAATCGGTGGAATGCCGCTCGCGAAGATCGTAAGCTACCTCCGGCCCTGAACTCACCTTCAACTGTCGCGACTCTAAGCCTCGTGAGGAGTTAAATGACCCTCGACGCCTTCCGCCTGGATGGAAAGAACGCCCTGGTTACCGGCTCGCACAAAGGCCTGGGCGCCGCAATTGCCGTCGCGCTCGCACAAGCTGGCGCGAATGTGGCGTGTCACGGCCGCGATCCGAATCCGGGAAGCGCGTGCCGCGAAATTGAGTCGCTCGGCCGAAAGACCTTCTATTTTGCCGGCGATGTGGCAGACGCCCAAGTCTGTTCCGCATTGATTGACAAAACCCTCGCCGAATTCGGCTCCATCGACATTCTTGTGAACAATGCGGGAATCATCCGCCGCGCACCGGCCGAGGACTTTTCGTCCGAGGACTGGGACGCCGTAATTGGCGTCAACCTCACCGCTGTGTTTCGCCTTTCCCAGCTTGCCGGCCGGCAGATGCTCAAGCAAGGCAAGCCCGGCAAGATTGTAAATATCGCCTCGGTCCTGTCGTTTCAGGGGGGTCTCCGCGTGCCCGCGTATGCGGCCGCCAAAGGGGGCGTCGCCCAGCTCACCAAAGCCCTTTCCAATGAGTGGGCGGCCAAAGGCATCAACGTAAACGCCATCGCACCCGGCTACATGAGCACCGACAACACCTCCGCCCTTCGCCAGGACCCCGTTCGCAACAGGCAGATTCTGGAGCGGATTCCCGCCGGACGCTGGGGCGACCCCCGGGACCTCGCCGGCGCAGCTGTATTTCTCTGCTCCTCCGCCAGCGACTACGTCCACGGCCACCTATTGGTCGTCGACGGCGGCTGGCTAGCCCGCTAGAGCGCTTTTTACCCGCGGATTGTCTAACTGGAAGCCAGGAACCAAAGTCCCATTGACCCCAGTGCCGTCCCATCCTACCTTGGAATTGGGAGCCTTGCCGCTCCTCGAACCCTATGAGCGATCCGAACATCGACCCCATTCCCCCCTCCCTGGACCCTGGCGAGCAGGTTCTGGCTGAGGAAAGCTCCCGAATCGACGAGCAGGACTCCTGGGTCCGCAAGTACTCCATCTTTGTCAGCCTGCTTCTCACCTCGGCGATCATTGCCCTGGCTTTTCTGGCGCTCCGGCAAGGCACCGAAACTTCCTTCAAAATCAGGCTCACCGAAGCCATCTTCGGCTTGATCGCCTTGATCAACCTTTTCAACGTCTACACCGTTCGCCAGGAAATTGTCATCAAGCGCTTGCGCAGCCAGCTCGCCGAGAAACACAGCCAGTTCTACACCCTCCGCAATCTTTCCATGATCGATTCCCTGACCGGTCTGTATAACCGGCGTTTTGCCGAGCAGCGCCTCGCCGCGGAGGTTGCGCGCTCCGAGCGCAACGGTCAGCCCGTGGGCGTTCTTCTTCTCGATTTGAGCAATTTCACGCAGATCAACGAAACCTACACGCGCGCCGCCGGCGATCAGGTATTGCAGGAGTTTGCCGCGCGTCTCACCCGCGTCATCCGCGCCTCCGATCTAGCCGTTCGACTCGAAACCGACGAGTTCCTCATCCTGCTGCCCGAATGCACCGCGGACCAGCTCAAGCGTGTGCTCGGGCGTCTCAGTCCCCTGGAAGTAGACTGGCGTGGCCAGAAGATTCCCGTCACCTTCACCGCCGCCTGGAAGCAATACGAGCTCGGCGAGCGCCCCGAAGACTTCCTCGCCCGTGCCGAGTTGGCGCTCACCGCCGCCAAGCACACCAACAAGTCTCCTCACGTCGAGACTCTCACCCTCTAAGCTCGGACAAGCCTCCCGTGTTGCTGTAGCCGTTGAAGGTGTGTTTTCCGGTTGTCGCGCAGGCTCTCTAGTCCGGCAAACCGATCTTGCGCACCAAGTCCTGAAACCGCGCTTCCCCCCGCAAGGAATCGTAGACGGGATCAACCTTTATAAACATAAGTTCGAAATCACGCTCTTCATCCGCTCGCTCCAGCCAATCGATTGCTTTTTCCTTTTCCCCTAAGCCCACGTAGACCCGGGCCACCAGGCTGCCCCGTACGTATTGGTGCTTCGAGACTTCCAGCAACTGATTCAGTTCTTTCCGCCCTTCTTCTCGCTGGCCGGAAATCGCGTGCACGTAGGCGATCGTGGAGAACGGTTCTTGGGTGACGTTGCCGGCTTTGCGGAGTTCCTCGATTGCCTCCGGATACTCCTTCTTCAGCGCCAGGGTCACGCCCAGCCAAACGTATGTCGGCCAGAAATTCGCATTCATTTCCAGCGTCTTGCGAAGTTGGTCTTCCGATTCCTGGTACCGCCGCGCGAATTGATACGTGCGTCCCAGCAGGCCGCTGCACGCCACGCAGAAAGGGTCGATTTCCAACGCTCGCTTGAACTCTGCGATCGCTTCTTCGTTGCGCCCCTGCACGCTCAGCCGTTCGGCGTACGGTGTGTGAACATCGAGTGCGTTCGGACTGAGTCGCAAGGCTTCCTGGAACTCTCGGCCGGCCAACACGTAGTTGCGGTCGTAGTCGAACAGCAAGCGGGCGTACGCCGCATGCGTATCCCCAAGGCCGGGATCGACAGCCAATGCGCCCAGTGCCGCTTCCTTTGCTTTCGGATACGCGTCACTTGGCCGGACACTTCCATTAAGCGGGAGCATCGCGTAGCTTCCCGAGAGACCCACATCGGCCAGGGCGTAGTGCGGATCTTTCTCGATCGCCTGCTGAAAATACCCGATCGCCCGCCACAGATCCGCCTCCGTTTTCTTTTCCCAATAAAAGCGCCCTTTCAAATACAACTGGTAAGCCTCGGCATCATGCGTGGTGTGGCTCCCAAGCTGCGCCTGCTCGCTCTTGGTGAGCCGCAATCGCAGTTGCTCCGAAATATCCCGCGAAATATCCTCTTGCAGGCTGGAGAGGTCGGCCATTTTGCGGACGTAGTGCCCGCCCCAGATGTGGCTGTTGTCGGCGGCATTCACCAGCTCGGTGCTCACGTTGATGGTCTCTCCCAGCTCCTGAATACGTCCGGTTAGCACCGCCTTCACGCCCAACGCTTTCCCTGCCGTCTGCGCATCCACTTCCTTTCCTTTGAACCGGAAAACCGCGCTGCGCGACATCACTTTGAAATTCGGTAACTGCGACAACTCGTCGATCAGGCTTTCCGTCAAACCGTCATCCAGGTACTCCACCGCCGGATCGGACTTCGCATCCGTGAACGGCAGAACCGCCAGCGAATCGATCTGCCCTCCGCGCTGCGTATTCACGTACAGTGCCGCTCCTGCAACCACCAGTGCCAGCAAGGCTCCGCCCGCTATCCATCCCAGAATGCCCGTGCGCCGCGGAACCCCCGCGGGCGACAGTGGCACAGTTCCCGAGATCCCGGCTTCGATCCTCCGCAAGTCGGCCAGAATCTCCTTCGCGGACTGGTACCGGTGTTCCGGATCCTTTTCCAGGCATTTCAAGATGATGCGTTCCAACTCGGCGGACATCCGCGAATTCACCGCCCGCGGCGGTACCGGCGGCTGGCTTAGAATCGCCGTCATCAACCGCGAGACGTTTTCTTCCGGAAAGGGCCGCCGCCGCGTCGCTAGCTCGTACAGCACGACGCCGAATGAGAAGATATCCGCTCGGCCATCGATTTCCTCACCCAGCAACTGTTCTGGCGCCATATACGGCAGCGTTCCGGCAGCCCCGGCAATCAGCGTCACTGTTTCCACGGTTATTGCCCCGCTCGGGTGCAGCCACTTCGCCAATCCGAAATCGAGCACCTTCACGCGTCCCTTCGGCGTCACAATCACGTTCCGCGGCTTTAAGTCCCGGTGCACGATTCCGTGCTCGTGCGCTTCCTCCAGCGCATTCGCAATCTGCGATCCCAGCGCGAGTATTTCTTTTTCCGCCACCGGCGCTCCACTCAGCCGGTCTGCAAGGGTTTGGCCGGTGACGTACTCCATGGCGAAGAAATCGACGTCCCCCTCCGTCCCAAAGTCGTAGATGGTGGCGATATTGGGGTGATTCAGCTTCGACAGTGCCAGCGCCTCTTTTCGCAGGTCCTTTCGCGCCGTCTCGTCGGCCACCCGCTGGGACGGCAACACCTTGAGCGCCACGTCCCGCTCCAGCCGCTCATCCCGCGCGCGATACACCACACCCATGCCCCCTGCGCCGATCTGCTCGATTACCCGGTAGTGGCCTAGCGTTTCGCCGATCATGGCCCAATCTTACCCTGCATATCCTGCTTACCCCGGCGCATCTTAGGCCGCGCCCTGGGTCGCGTCAACGCGCTAAGACCTGCTGACGCCCGGCAGCAGAGACGCCGCCAAAAAACCAAAAACCTCCGCAAAAACGCAACCCGGTGTACAATGCCGCGCGACCCGGATTCCAAAGCCCAAGCCCTGGTTCACCCCTGCGCCTTGCGCATGCGTGGAGCCCGCTGGTTGCGGTCAGAATTTCGCGTTAGCCCGCGGCGGGCGGCTTAAACTTTTTTGCTGAGGGATGAGCTTCATTACAATGGACCTGGAGGTTACGCACGCAAGCATGGTAGTCCCAACGGGCAAACACTTGACCGCAACAGTCATCGAGCGGAAAGATCTCTCGGAAGATTTGTGGTTGATCCGCATCGATCCCGGAGGGCCATTCGCATTCAAGGCCGGCCAATCTGCAACATTGGGAGTGGACTACGAAGACAAGCGCATCGAGCGGGCCTATTCCATCGTTTCGTCGCCGTACGAGGAAGGCGCGCTGGAGTTTTTCATCGAGCTCGTGCCCCAAGGCGCGCTAACTCCCCACCTCTACAAGCTCCAGGTCGGCGACACCCTGCTCTGCCGCAAAATCTCCAAAGGCCGCTTTACCCTCGACCTGAGAAGTGGACGCACCAACCATCTGTTGCTAGCCACGGTCACCGGCATCGCCCCCTTCGTAAGCTACGTGCGTACGCTGTATCGCGACTGGAAATCCGGCGACAGCGCCATGCCCGGCAATCACAAGCTTTTTTGCCTGCAAGGCGGCAGCCGCTCCTGGGAATTCGGCTATCGCGAAGAGTTGGAGCGCGTGGCCGCCGAAGTGCCGTGGTTCAAGTATGTCGCCACCATCAGCCGCCCTTGGGAAGACCCCTCGTGGAAAGGCCAGACCGGCCGCGTCGATGATCTGATCCGAAATTACATCGATGAATGGGACTTGCGTCCGGACACCACCACCGGATACCTCTGCGGCCATCCCAGCATGTGCGAAAACGGGCAAGGCATCCTCTCGCGCGCCGGCTGGCAGAAGGGCTCCATGTTCGAGGAAGTCTATTTCATCCCAGGAAAAGAAGCCGGAGCCGAGTAGGTAGCTGAAAATGTGCGACGGCTTATGTAGGCGCTGGGCTTTAGCCCGGCGAGGCACTCGGGTCGCGGTTAGCTCGCACCGTCCGAGGCAGTTGGAGGCGCGTAAGGGCAAAGCGGTGAATTCCGGTTTGGAAGGCAAACCCGGTGTACAATGCCGGGTCACGCTTCCCAAACGGAACGCCTGGTTAAGTTGCCCCGTGGTATCGGAGGATCGTTCATGATCGTTGGTGTTCCCCGAGAAAACTTCCCGGGGGAGCGGCGCGTCGCACTGGTGCCCGCGGTGCTCCCCACTCTCGCAAAGGCCGGCATGGAAGTGGTCGTGGAAGCCGGCGCGGGCGCAGAGGCCGGCTATCCCGACGCGGAGTACGCCGCCAAAGGCGCCAAGATCATTCCCGAACGGTCCGAGGTTTTCCGGGTATCCGATATTGTCGTGCAGTTGTTGGGACACGGCTCCAACGACAGAACCGGCAAGGCCGACCTTCCTCTCTTCCACCAGAACCAAGTGCTCATCGCCTTCCTGCGTCCCCTCGGCTCGGTGGAAACCGTTCAAGATATCGCCAGCCGCGGCGTCACCGCGTTCTCCGTCGAGCTGATGCCGCGCATCACGCGCGCGCAGAGCATGGATGCCCTCTCTGCGATGGCCACCATCTCGGGATACAAGTCCGTCCTGATCGCTGCCGACACCCTCCCGAAGATGTTTCCGATGCTTACCACTGCGGCGGGCACCATCACGCCTGCCCGGGTTCTTATCCTCGGCGTGGGAGTAGCCGGTCTGCAAGCCATCGCCACGGCGCGCCGCCTCGGCGCCGTTGTTTCCGCGTACGATCTGCGGCCCGCGGTGAAAGAGCAAGTGCAGAGCCTGGGCGCGCGCTTCGTGGAACTTGCCATCGAAGCCAAGGACGCGCAAGACGCCCGCGGGTACGCCACCCAGCAAGACGAAGCGTTCTACCGCCGGCAACGCGAACTGCTCGGCAAAGTCATCGCCGAGCAAGACGTGGTGATCACCGCGGCCGTCGTGCCCGGCAAGAAATCTCCCGTGCTGGTGACCAAAGAAATGGCGGAAGGCATGGCACCGGGTTCCGTGCTCGTCGATCTCGCCGCCGAGCGCGGAGGAAACTGCGAGCTCACCCAACCGGGAGAGAAAATCGTCCACAACGGGGTGACCATCATCGGCTATTTCAACCTCGCCAGCACCGTGCCCTACCACGCCAGCCAGATGTACGCCAAGAACCTCACTACCTTCCTTCTGCTCCTGGTAAAAGAAGGCAAGCTGCAGCTCAACACCAAGGATGAAATCATCCGCGACACTTTGCTGACCCACGGGGGTGAAATCGTGAACGCCAGGTTGCGCGAAATTTTCTCGCTGCCGCCTTTGACTCCGAAGGAGGGGGCATCGACATGAAGCTGGACCTGATCACTAGCCTGTACGTTTTTATGCTGGCCGCTTTCATCGGATTTGAAGTGATCCGCCGGGTATCGCCGCTGCTGCATACGCCGCTGATGTCGCTGACCAACGCGTTGGACGCCATCGCCGTCGTCGGCGCGATCATTCTGGCCGGGGAACACAAGAGCAATCTCGCGGCGATCCTGGGGACCATCGCCATCGTCGCGGCCACAAGCAACATCGTCGGCGGCTTCATCATCACCGACCGCATGATCAAGATGTTCAAGTCCAGCGGGCCCAAAAAATCATGACCAACATAATGGGCATGGGCACGGAAACGCTGATTGAAGTCACTTACCTTATCGCCACCGCTCTTTTCGTGCTTTCCCTGAAATGGCTCAGTTCGCCGGCCACCGCGCGCCGCGGCGTTTTCGCCGGTGAAGCGGGCATGGTGCTGGCCATTGCCGGAACCCTGCTGCACCACGGCATCGTGGACTACAAGTGGGTAGCCATCGCTCTGGTGCTGGGCACCGTGATCGGCGTCCCGCTCGGCAATGTGGCCATGACCGCGGTTCCCCAGCGGACCGCGCTGAGCCACGCGTTCGGCGCGCTGTGCGTCACCCTGGTGGGCACCGCGGAGTTTTACCTCCGCGCGCCCGACATTGCGCCCTTCATGATGGCGGTGCTGTCCCTGGAAGTGATTCTCGGCTCGCTCACCTTTACCGGCAGCTTGATGGCCGCCGGCAAGCTCCAGGAAATCCTGCCGCAGCGTCCCATCACTTACAAAGGACAGAACTTCGTCAACCTCGCGCTTTTGGCGCTCGCGGTGGGCGTCGCGGTGATTTTGGTGATTCACCCCGAACAGACCAGGCTGTTTCCCGCCATGATCATCATTCCGCTCATCTTTGGCGTGATGCTGGTCATCCCCATCGGCGGCGCGGACATGCCCACGGTCATTTCGCTGTTGAATTCCTACGCGGGGCTCTCCGCTGCGGCCATGGGCTTTGTGCTCAACAGCAAGCTGTTGATCATTGCCGGCGCACTGGACGGCTCTTCCGGCTTCATTCTCTCGGTCATCATGTCCAAAGCGATGAACCGTTCGTTCACCAACGTTCTCTTTGGCGGGTTTGGACAAATTCAGGCCACCGCCGCGGGCGCAAAAGAAGCGCTGCCGGTGCGCAGCGCGACGCCCGAAGAGGCCGCGGGCATCCTGGCCGCCGCCAGCAAAGTGGTGATCGTGCCGGGATACGGAATGGCCGTGGCGCAAGCGCAGCACAAAGTGCGCGAGATGTATGACGCCCTCACCAAGAAGGGCGTGGACGTCACCTTCGGCATTCACCCGGTGGCCGGGCGTATGCCCGGTCACATGAACGTGCTGCTCGCCGAAGCCGACATCCCCTACGACAAGCTCCTGGAAATGGACCAGGTCAATGGCGACCTTCCGCAAACCGACGTGGCCCTGATCATCGGCGCCAACGACGTCACCAACCCAGCCGCTCGCACCGACCCGGGAAGCCCCATCTACGGCATGCCCATTCTGGACGTGGATAAGGCCCGCACCGTCATGGTCATCAAGCGCAGCATGGCCGCCGGCTTCGCCGGAATCGACAATCCTCTGTACTACCTCGACAAAACCCTGATGCTGTTCGGCGACGCCAAGAATTTCGTCGGCTCAATCGTCCGCGAGCTCAGCGGCGGCGAACACTAGGGCGTTGAGCCTTATCCGCCAGGTCGAGTACTAGCTCGAATACCTCATCTCTCATGTTGAAGTTGGTGATTGCGATCACGTCTATCGGTGAGACTAAGCACCGAGCTCCTACGTATTCTTCGGAGTAAGATCCCTGACCTGCTTCATCCTCTGAGGCCATTTATGGATACGTTGATCTGAGATGCGCACATGAAAGCCGCCGTCTATCGCAGATATGGGCCCCCGGACGTCGTCGTCCAAATCGAGGACGTCGAGAAGCCCGTTCCCAAGGACAACGAAGTCTTGATAGAAGTTCGCGCGGCTTCCGTCAATCCACTTGACGGGGCCTTAATGAAAGGCAGGCCGTACATAGCTCGCATAATGACCGGCCTGCGCAAACCAAAGATCACGCGACTAGGCGTTGATGTGGCCGGCCAGGTCGCAGCGGTTGGCAGGAACGTAACGCAGTTTAAACCGGGCGACGCGGTGTTCGGCTCGTGCATCCGTGACCCGCAAGATTCCGGTGTTAAAGTCTGGGACTCCCAAGGCGCCTTTGCCGAGTACGTGTGTGCTCCCGAGTCGACACTGGCCATGAAACCGGATTGCGTGACGTTTGAGCAAGCAGCTTCTGCACCCGTGCCGGCATTCACCGCTTTGCAGGGTCTTAGCGACAAGGGACACATTCAGCCCCGACACAAGGTCTTGATTAACGGTGCGGGGGGAGGTGTGGGTACCTTCGCTGTGCAGATCGCCAAGTCGTTCGGCGCAGAGGTTACCGGCGTATGCAGTACGCGGAACGTGGAGATGGTCCGATCCCTCGGCGCGGATCAGGTCATTGACTACACCCAAGAAGATTTCACCAAAAATGTGCAACGCTATGACCTCTTTTTCGACTGCGTTGGAAACCCCTCGTTGTCAGCTTGCAGGCGCGTCTTAAATCCGAAGGGGATCTACATCATGGTCGGAGACCGGAGCGGTCGGGGAATGATCGGTCTTTTGTCCCGCTTGATCGGAGCGCTTGTGCTGTCATGGTTCGTCAGCCAGAAGTCGGTCACGTTCCTGGCGAGACCCAACCAAGAGGACCTGACCATCATGCGCGACCTCATGGCCACCGGAAAGGTCACACCGGTCATCGACAAGCGTTACACCTTGCGGGAAGTCCCTGACGCTATTCGATATCTGGCAAAAGGACACGCTCGGGCAAAGGTAGTAATAACCTTGGCATCCGACAACAAAATCTGACAACGCGCCAGTGGGTCAGTCCCAGCCAATGGAGATTCCGACGGATGAGCGTTTGGCGGGAAGTATGGTACGTACCGCAACCAATTTGTACCGTCACAACGTCAATTAGGAATTGACTCGATCCGTTTCGCGTGTTGATCCTCGCCGTTTCGATGCAGGATCAATTCCGTTGACCGGCCTTTGCTATCCGTTACGAATGTGATTCCCGCGTCCACAACCGTGAGGAAATAATCGTGAATGCTCTCGGGAAATATCTGAAGCTTCTGTTGCCCGGGTGTCTGTACGAATAAATGATTGTCCTCCCGGGTGATGCTCAAAACATGATCCGCATCCAGTCGATACTGTCCAATATAGCCCTCGAACAACTTCGGATCGACAGCGATCTCCTTATGCTCTTTGGGCATCAACGCCGGATTCACCAGGCCCGCGATCTTGTGCGCAATTTGCCCCGGACTCGCATGCCCGGCATCCAAGTTGGTAAGCACCGCGACGCTCAGGTTGTCGTCTACATATCTTGAGATCTCGCAGGTAAAGCCCTGCCAGGCGCCATTGTGCTGGATAACCTTGTGCCCGTTCAGCGCGGTAATTTCCCATCCAAATCCGTAGTGGCCTCGATTCGGTTTACCGTCATTAAGTGGAAACACCGTCCAGATCCGCTCCAAACTAGACTGCTTCAGCAGGCTGGTTCCATACAGTGCCCCGTCCCATTTCGCCAGATCAAGCACGTTGAAGTACAGCGTGCCATCCGCCGTCGAGTTGAACGTGGGTGACACCCAGCTTTGATTCTGAAGCTTCTCCCCGTTCAATTCGTAGCCCGACGAACGGTTGGGGATGATGTCCGCCTCGCTGATCAGTCGCGTAGACGTCATCCCAAGTGGCGCAAAAATCCGTTCCGCCAGGTAATCCGCGTAGAACTTGCCACTCACCTTGTGAATCATGATCCCGAGCAGCATGTAGTTCGTATTGCGGTAGGCCCATTTCTCGCCCGGCTGGAACTCTATCGGCAATGCCTCGGCTTTCTCCAGTAGCTCGTCCTCCGTGAAATCCAGCCGCAGGTAGAATGGGCCCTTTTGCTCTATGCGTTCCTCGCTTTCGTATTCCGCCAGCCCCGATGTGTGCGAAAGCAGGTTCTTGACAAGGATGGGTTTCCAGCTGGCGGGCGCATTCGGAAAATACTTCACGATGCTGTCATCCAGCCCGACCTTGCCTTCCTCTACTAGCAGCATCACCGCCGCTGAAGCAAACTGCTTCCCGACAGAGCCGGATTGAAACAGTGTCTCCGGTTTCACCGCTACGTTGAGCTCCACATTCGCCAGTCCATACCCTTTCGCCATGAGTATTTCCCCACGGCGATACACACCAATCGCTGTCCCAGGGATACGTTCTCGTCCCATCTCCGACGTCACGTACGCATCGATGCTGGCTACCTGCTCCGGCGTCAGTGCGGGTGAAGCCGAATTTCGAGTGTTCCCACCCGCCACGCCAGATAGGCATACCACCGTGCCGAGACAAGCCCCGGCAAAGCGCCAACTCTTCCGTGCCACCATCGAAGTACGAGTCATTCTTCCTCCGGCTCTAACGTCAAGACCATCTTAGAGCCCTCAATATATTTCGGCGTTTTAGGTGCTGAAGCGTCACTTTGGATTACGAGAATATCACTACAACGCCCGAGAAACGCGGCTGCCGGAGAAGCAGATTCAGTTGCCCAGCAATCCAACGGACCAAGCACTAACCAGCCGCCGGCAACGCGGCTGCAGCGCCCAGCGCTTGCGGCTTGGCGCCCTTGATCACGAGCCACAGCATGAGCGCCAGCTCCCCGAAAAGGGCGGGCTGGGAGATGATAAACATCTTGTTCTGGTATTGCGGCAACAGTTCGCCCGTAAAGCTCATGATCACGTAGGCGAAGCCGTTGATGACCAGCCAGACGCCCAGAAAGCGCGGCAAGAAACGCGACCGGTACACCAGCATCGCTAACGGGAGCAGCCATACACCCCAAAGGATCTCGGCGGCAGTGTTTTGATGGTCGCGCAGATGGAGGAACAGCATGGCCAGCGCGTCTCGCTGAGGTTTATCGAATACGGACAAGAAATCGGCGCCGTGCACGACCATTAGTGCGCCGGCGTCGCTCACCACGCCAACGAAGTCGATGACGGCCGGCATTACGCCCCCGAAGATCACCACCAGCACAGCGAGGTTCTGGTCCACTCCCTTGAACAACCTGTAAAAAGCCATCACCAGGAAGATCAAGATCACTCCGCAAACCAGGTCGCCCACGATGCCGAAACGGAACAGCCACTCGTGAGCGGCGATGTTGTTGACCGTCGCGGTCGCGTTCCCGTGCACGAACAGTTTGCTGGGAATATAGATGAGGCGTAGCGGGCCGATAACGCAGAGGAGCAGGTACCATAATCCGGCGACTCTCCCTGGGTTGCGGGTCGAGCTCATGTGCCCTCCCTTGTAAGGGTATTGCCTGAGATGCCTTACAGACGGCGGAGACTGTCAAAGAGTTTCGCCACACGAGTAATGGCGGCGGGCCGCATCTTCGATGGATTCGACGACCCTCGACCGCACACGCGGTTGCCCTTGTAGCGGCCGACTTCCGAGGCGGGCGCTTCACCCCGAGAGGACGCCGACCGCCCCACCCCCTCGGTTTCTAAAGGTGGAAGGTTTTGCAGACTCACTCGGCGCGAAGGGCGTCAACCGGGTCGACGGTAGCAGCGCGACGCGATGGCAGATAGCTGGCCAGCGCGGTGGTGCCGATCAGGCCCGCGCAGACCGCGACGTAGGTCAAGGGATCAACGGGGCTGACCTTGAACAGCAGCGACGACATCAGCCGCATCACGATGATGGCGACGCCGAGACCGGCGGCCACGCCGATGCCGGTCAGCAGCAAGCCGTGCCGCACGAACATCCCGGTGAGGGCCTGATGCTGCGCGCCCAGCGCCATGCGGATGCCGATTTCGCGAGTCCGCTGGGACACGGAGTAGGCGGTGACGCCGTAGATGCCCACGACGCCCAGCAGCAGCGCCATGCTGCCGGCGACGCCGAGCATGACCAAGGTGAAGGAAGTGCGAGACATGGACCGCTTGTAGTAGTAGTCCACGGTGTGGACCTCGGCGAGGGGCAGGTTGGGATTGATGGACCACACCGCCTCACGGACGTCTTTCAGGAAGCTCTGCGAGCCGGTGCGGGAACTCCGCACGACGAAAGAAACGTCGCGCCGGACGCTGGTGGCATCGCCCTCGAAACGGTCCAGCAGCAGGGGCCAATACACCGAACTGGTGGGTTTCTGAGTCACTCCGTCGTAGTAAACGTCTCCGACGACGCCGACGATTTCCCGCCAGTCGTCCTGGGTGCCGACACGAATGCGGTGGCCTAGGGCATCGGCGGGTTCATGCCAGTATTCGCGGGCCAGGTTTTCCGAAATCATGGCCACAGGCATCTTTTTATAGGTGTCCGTCCAGGTTAGATCGCGTCCGGCAACCAGCGGAATGCCGAGGGTCCCGATGAGGCCGGGCGACACGAAACTGAACCGGCGAAGCGGAGGAAGCTCGCCCTCGGCGTTGGCGCGGTTCTCTACAAATATCGGATCGGACCATCCCTGTCCCGTCATGGGGATCTTGGTAGTGATGGCCACGGAGGAGACCCCGGGAATCCCGGCGATCTTATGAAGGATTTCCTCGTCCATGCGGATTACGCGTTCAGGCTCCTTTACCTGCGGCTCGGGAATCGAAATGGCGAAGGTTTGAACCTCGGCGGGGCCCGTGAACCCGGGCTGCACCTGGGTGAGGGCGCGGAAGGTGCGAATCATCAGCCCCGAACAGACAAGCAAAACGAGCGCCAGGGCCACCTGCACGACCACCAGCCCGCTCCGGGTGCGATGCTGCTCGCGGCTTTGACTATTGGCGCGGCCGCCTTCGCGGATGCCGGTGCTGAGGCGCGCTCCCGCGTATTTGAAGATGGGAATGGAGCCGAAGAGAACGCTGGAGAAAAACGCCAGCACCAAAGTGAACAGCAAGACCGTGCCGTCGATGCCGATTTCGTCGATGCGCGGAAGCCCCGAGGGAGCCATCCTTACCAGCACGCGCAACGCGGCATAGGCAAATCCCAGCCCCAGCACGCTGCCCAACAAGCCAAGGATGACGCTTTCCAGCATCAGCTCCCCGGCGATGCGGGCGCGGCTGGCGCCGAGTGCGGCGCGTACGGCAAGCTCTTGGCGGCGCCCCTCGACTCGGACCAGGAGCAGGTTGGCCACGTTGGCGCAGGCAATCAACAGCACCATGCCAATGGAGCCCATGAGCACCCACAGCACGCTGCCGACGTCGCCGACCACGTCCTGCTTCAGGGGCCGGACATTCGGCCCGATGTGGGCGCTCTCAAACAGCTTGCGACTAAACCCTGGAGGTTCGGGAAAACTGTTCATGCTGATGGGCAGCATGCGGGCCACGTCGGCGTTGGCCTGCGCCAAGGTCACGCCGGGCCTGAGTCTGGCGAGGCCTTCGTAGCTGAAGTTACCCAGGTGCACCTTGCCGCGGTCGAGTTTCATGGGCAGGAAGACGGCGGGATCGTCCTGGAGGAGGAAACGGAATCGCTGGGGCAGGACCCCGATGATCTGGCGGGCTTTGCCGTCGGCGAGGAGGGTCTTGCCGATGATGTCAGGGTCGGAGCCGAACTTGCGGCTCCAATAGCCGTGGGAGAGGATGACGGTGTCGGGAGAGCCGGGCAGGTCGTCTTCGCGCCTGAACAAACGGCCCATCTGCGGCGGAATGCCTAGGAGCGGGAGGACGCCGTCGGTGACATCCAGGGCAACCACCTGTTCAGGTTCGGCGGTGCCGGTGATGCTGACCGAATCACCTTGGTATAGGCCAATGTCTTGAAAGCTCTGGCCTTGCTCGCGGTAGATGAAGTAGTTCGAGGGCGACATGTTGAGGTCTTTGATGTTGAAGCCTGCCGCGGTGTGCCAAACGCCAACCAGCTCGTTAGGGCGAAGATAAGGCAAGGGCTTGAGGAGAACGCCTTCGAGGACGCTAAAGACCACGGTATTGGCGCCTACGCCTGCGGCCAGGGTGACCAGCGTGATGGCGGTGAACATCGGAGCGCGGCTGAGCCGGCGGACGACCTGGCGGAGCTGATTGGAAACCGATTCCATGATTGCCCCCGTTGGAATGAGAGTTCCCGCGTGTTTGAGGTGCGAGCCCTATCCTTTAGTACGAGATTGGAGAGAAGAAGTTCCGAAAGCTTACCGGCTGTGACCAAGGATGGGCACTGGAGGCGCGAGTCGATGGCACGGCAGGCGGAAATTGAGGCACGACAAGGAGCTAGCGGCCGCTTTATTTCTTTACGGCGGCACAGGCGGCGTCGAAGTCCGATCCGCCTCCCGCGTGAAGCGTCAGAGGAATGGGATCGCCCAAGGGCCGCTTGTAGCGATCGCCGGGAGTCCACGTGCCGTCCGGATTGAATGTGCGCGACAGGGTGCCGTGATCGTCGACGACCAGATTGGGATTCTGCCAAGCACCGTGGAGATAGAAACTCAGGCGGGTGTAGGAGTTAGTGTTGAGAAAATTCAATGGTTGACTGAGCGTGAGACCGATCGGCTGCCCATTTGTATCCGTCGTGCGAAAACCGAGTTTGTTGGCAAAGCCACCGCTGAGGCGGAGATTGTACCTTTCGCCGCGGGGCGTGCATACGATGGCAGAACCGTTTACTCCGGGGCCGCCCACGTAGATTGCGCTGCCGCGGCTCGGGCTTGGGAAAATGCGCACCAAAACGGCGTAGTCACCACCCGGTCCATGCATGGTTCCCCAGCCTTGCCAGTAGGCGAGCGGATGAAATTGGCCTCCCAGAAAAAAACCCCACGGAGCAAAGACGACGTAGAGCGCCAGAACGAGCAGCGATCCGAGCACAAGAGCGGCCAGCACGCGGGCGAAGCAGCCTGCCAGACAGCCGGCGACGCTGCGATGATGCGCGCGGGGAGGCTGCGGCACGATCGGAGTTTGCATGATCGAGTAGTGTAGCGGCGTTTTCGGGAATCGGGGAGAGGGAGAAGAAAGAAGGTCAGGAAGGCACTCCCACGCCGATCGAAGCAGTCGGTCAAACCGCCCGGCGACCTTAATACCAGTTTTTGGAAATGTACAGCCGGGGCGTCCGATAGTCGTCCCACAAGCTGCGCCACTTCCCACGACGAGCACGTGGGCGACGGACGGCGGCGCTGTCTTACGCGAAGCTCGCGGGACTGAGTGGGGGACCGGACGGAGCTAGGCTTGCTCGCGCGCAGCCTGCTCGCGTTCGCGGCGGGCCTGGCGTTGCAAGGGACGGCGAAAGCCGCGAAGTCGATGGCGGAGCCAGCGAGCAGCGAGGATCATGCGGCGGCGGTACTCCCTGGGAGGACGATGATCCCAGTTGGGGCGGCGATCGAGAGCGCTGCGGCCACGCAGAAAATCCAGCCCGAAAGAGATGGCCGCAAAAATCAACAAAAGATCAATTAGAGATCCGGCGGTGAGATGAACTGCGTAGTCAAAAAGCCAAACCAGCAACAGAATAATTCCGACGAACACGAGCATTGGAGCTTCCAATCACTCCCACAGGCCAGAATCTGATTGTGTTACAGGTGCTGCGGCTTTTTCAGAGGCGAAATGAGCCGCGACTTGGGCCCGCCTGTCGGGAGAAATTCTCCGTTGAGCCAGGAACACTTCTAGCTCATTGCAGGTATCCTACGCCTGCGAGGTTCATTCATCCATAGCCGAAGAGTACCGATTTGCTGGAACCGCATTTCACAATACTACGGGTACCGGCCGGCTAAGGCCCAGTGGTACTAGAAGGCTAAAACCATCGAGAGCGCGGAATCGACTGGCTCGACGCCTGGTTCAAAATCATCGGATCGAGGGTATAATCCCGGCCATGGCTAGCGAGTCTGGATCCATGAGTTCCGCGGGGATGGTGCCGGTGGAGTTGAAACACGAGCCTCGATCAAAAGGGCTGACCACGCCGCGGAAGAAAAAACCGAAGGAACTGGCGGTCATCACCGAGTGCTGCACGGGATGCGCGGGATCGCCGGCGTGCGTGGAGTATTGCCCGGTGGAAGATTGCATGTTCTGGGTACCGGATGAGGATCATCCGCCGTTCGGGCGCATCCAGGTGGATCCGGTTTTGTGCATCGGGTGCAAAAAGTGCGTGAGCAAGGGGCCGGACGGCTGCTTCCTGGATGGGTGTCCGTGGGACGCGATCGTGATGCTGGATATTGCGGAAGTAGAGAAGGTGGTGGGGGCGATGGCGTTTTAGGAGTGACGAACAGTGAGCTTGCGGGAGCGTTCGGTCCGTCTGATTATGCGGTTGCGAGAACTCGCAGAGTCCATGGTCTGCCTTAGCAGCGCATTGATTCGCGTTTGATATCCCTTCCCCTGGCTTCTGAGCCACGCAAGCACGTCGGCATCTACGCGAATGGTCAATGATTTCTTGATGGGTCGATAGAATTTGCCCACCACCGCCTTGCTCCAATCCGCCGTTTCCGGAATATCGGCGAGATCAATCTGATTGTCCCTCATAAGCTTCAACTCGCTGATCTCTCTAGCCAGGCGGCCATTGACCTTTTTCATAAGCCCTCTTTTCGGCCTCGTCCCATTCGAAGAGCATCGGTAGCTACCATACTGTAACTACAGTGTAGTACATGCGGCCATCTCATGAATTTCCCCAGGTCTTTTCGAACATTGAGTGGCTGCGCTGGTTGAAGTTGAGATTCTTCGGGCATCCTTATCGGGTGCCCTCAGAATGACAGTTTTGCTTTTTTCCGCAAGCTGTAAAGCCGTGCCCTCTCGAAGACTCCCCTCTCGAAGTCGATTGGTGAGACGGGTGGACCGCTTCTAGAGACGACGAGAGAGTTTCAGGGAGTGCTGCGGTCGCGGATGGCTTGGTCGGTCAGGGCGGCTTGCTGGCGGAGGCGGTCGGAAATGTCGGGGAGGTCGCGCTCGTAGGCGCGAACGGCGGGCAGGTCATCGGGCTGGCCGATGAGATAGAGGGCGCGAAGGGCTTCCCAGACTTGCTCGGCGGCGGGGTCGATGGTGGCGATCTGTGTGCCGGGGGTGACGCTGGCTCCGGTGCTGACGGAGAGGGTTCGGATGCGGCCGCTGATCGGAGAGCGCACTTCGGTGGTGCGCTGATCGGTTTGTATTTTTGCGATCAGGCCGCCTTGGTGGATGGAGGTGCCGGGCTTGTCTGTGTCGGTGACCTTGCCGGCGCTGGGCGCGGCGATCGTGGCGGGCTGCAGCAGGGCGACGATTTGGGCGCGGCCGCTGGCGTCACCGAAGCGCACCAGGGAAAGCGCGGCGTTGCCTCGAACGGTAGGGGAAGCGTCTTGCAGCATCTTCAGCAGGGATTCGTGGAAGCCGGCGGCGGAGGTGTCTTGGCCCATGACCCAAGCATCGGTGTTGCGAACTTCTTCGACGGGATGGGAGGCCAGGCGGATTAATTCAGGATGCCACTGCGCGGCGCCTGCGTCGTGGCGCGCCATGCGCTCGCCCAATTGCACCAGCGCGTGTTGGATGTGACGCGGGTGCTTGTCGTCGTTCAAGTATTCACTCATCTGCTTGCCGGAGAGCTGGCGTCCGAACCAGGTGCTCCACCAGAACAAAAACGGCATCAGGACGATCAGCCACGCCGTGAGAAAAAAGAGCAGCCGATTGCGCGTAGACATGCGATGGCGGGGACGCTCCTGTGGGGGCGCAGATGGAGCCGCTGAGGCTTCTAAGCGATCAGCAGATTCCGGAGAAGGCGGTTGGGTCGCCATGGAGTCCCGCGGACGCTAGTCCGCCTTGCTGGGGGATTGTTTCGACGGCTCGGGCTTGCTCTTTCGCAGGAAAGGAACGAGGCCGCGATCGTGCAGCTCGAAGAAGACATTGAGGAAAAAAATGCCGGAGAGAGTCAAGAGAATGAGGCTCATGAACAGGCCATCGACCGTGGTGATGGACCCGGCGATGATGATCCAGGCGATCCCGGCGAGAGGGATGAGACCGAGGATGATGGAAATCAGCAGCATCACGAGAAGCAAGATACGTCTCCAGTTTCGAACTTAGCTTCTTTGACTGCGCTCCAGGCTAACTTCAAAGGCGAACACGGAGCTTGCGTCGGCAATCTTGCTTGTAGGGGCGCAGCCCGCCGCGGCGGGCTGCGCCCCTACTTGGCATGACCTTACGGCTTGAAGGTCGCGTCGACGGTTTTGCTGTCCTTGGCGGCCAGAGTCACTTTTTGGTCTTGCTCGCCCAGCTTTTCGTGCACGAAGGCGATGGTGTAGTCGCCCGGCGGCAAGCCCTTGATCTCGAACTTCCCGTCCGGTCCGGTGACGGCGTAAAAGGGGCTCTTGACCACGCTGACGAACATGCGCATCCAGGGGTGCTGGTTGCACTTCACCGGCAGCAGGATTTCTTCGCGGGCGAAGGTTTTTTCCAACGGTGCGGCCTGCGGAGCCTGCGATTCGTTCCATTCGCGATTGTCCTTCGGCGTGGGATGAATGTTGTGCGTGGTGGGGTCGCCGTTGACGATCTTGATGGTTTGGCCGGCCATCACGCCGAGAACGTGGGGATGGTATTTGCAGCCGGTCTGCGTGAGGGTGACGGCCTCCGCCGGCACGGCGAAGGTGCGGCTGCCGAGACCGTCCTTTACGTAGACGAAGACATTTTCGAGGTGGCCGTCGCTGACGACGACGTTCTCAGCGGTGTTGGCGCCCTGACAGTTGGGATCCTGGCTCATGTCAATCTTGGCGGCCTTCGGAGCGGGGCCGTCAAACTTGACCGTGCCGACGACGACCGCCACGGTGGCAGGATCGATCGGCGTGGCTGCCGGGGCCGCGGGAGCGGAAGCGGCGGGCTGTTCTGTCGTCGCTTCTTTGTTGCCGCCGCATCCGGCGAGCAAGACGAGCCCCAGCGCGAGCGGCGCGCTCCAAATTGCTGTCCATCTTTTCGTTTTCATGTTGTGGCTGCACCTTTCTTTCTTGTCCTACTTGAAAATTTCAAGCTCGACAAAATCCTATTCGCGGCCGCGGCCCGAAGCGGCACTGACGGCAATACCGGAAGGCGTGCTGCCGCTCGCAGCTTTGGGGCGCCCCATCGACGCGCCCACGCGACGCTGCTCTTCCGGCGTGAGCTGGAAGATGTAGTCCACCAGGAGCTTGGTTTGATCTCTATCGTAACCCTGAAACGAAGGCGGCGTGGGGCCGGAGAACACCCAATGATTGTTCTCTCGCTTGAAAAGGCCGGAAGGCATGGACGTGCCCGGGCTGATGGCTTGCGGATCGATGATCCAGCGCTCGACCCAGTCGGCCTTTAGGCGTCCTTTGGCTTGGAGGAAATTGGGGGCGGTGGCAGTGCGGTCGTGAGCCGGGTCGCCAGTGGCATGACACTTCAGGCAGGGAGCGGCGGGGCTGCTGAAGAGGCTGCGCGCCATGTCGGTTTCCTTGGCGGTGAGCGAGGGCACTTGTTCCGGAATGTAGGGGAAGGGCTGGCGTGACAGCGCTTGGAAGAAGCGCACGAGTTTGCCCAACTCATTTTCCGACAGGGAGAACGTGGGCATGTGCACTTGCAAGTACGGGCGCACGCCGTTGCGGTTGGTGTCTTTGTCGCTCAGCGCCGGGTTGGTGAGAAAACCGAGCAGCCATTGGGGATCGACGCGCGCGCCTTCCGTGAGCAGCTTGGGAGGCAGTTGCTCCTGTGCGTCCTGATAGCGCGCCATGGTCATCAGCGAAGTCTTCTGGCCGGGGATGAGTTGATGGCAGCCCATGCAGTTGTACTTGCGAACGATCCACCAGCCTTCTTGAATGTCGCGGCGATAGTCGAGCGGGCGATACTGGTAACTGGCGGGAAGGCCGCTTTCCTGGCTGCCCATCAGAAACGTGGTGAGCGCCTGGATTTGCACCTTGGTGAGGTGGGGATTGGGCATGCGCAGCTTTTCGGTCTCGGGCTTGATCTTGCCGAGGTCCCAGATGTTGGGCTCGGCCAGCTTGTGCTCGAAGAAGCCTTTGTGGTCGTACCACTCGGCCTTGGCGGGGCCTTCGGGCAGGCGCGCCAGGTCGTCAGGGTCGGTGATCGGTTCGTGGCCGCCGCGCTGTGCGGTTTCTGTGAGCAACGCGAAATCGAGGCGCTCGATCGGTTTGCTGCCCTCAAAGGTGAGTTCCGTTCCGATGCGCCCTTCGTCTTCGAGACCCGAGATTTCGTGACAGCCGGCGCAGCCGAAATGACGCACCCACTTCTTCCCTTCCTCCTTGAGGTTGGGATCGTCCATGAACGGCGCAGCGGGATAGGCGGACGGATCCTGCTTCTTCAACGTGACCAGATAGCTGGCTACGTCTTGAGCGTCTTCGGGCGAGAGCCGCAGGCTGGGCATCACCGTCATGTTTTGCACTTGCAGCTCGTGGCCGTCATTCGGGCACTTGCTGTGTTCCAAGTCGAAAACGTACGGCAAACCCTTCTTCGCGTAATCTTCGGGACCGATGTCTTTCTTTTCATAGGGACAGTAGGGGCGCGTGCGCTCGCGGGCGTTGTGGACCCAGCGGACGAGATAATCGTAGTTGTCCTTCTCGCCGACGCGCGTCAGATTCGCGGCGAAGGTGCCGCCTTGCACCTGATCACCTTCGCCAATGGAGTGGCACGCGAGACACCCGCGCGTCTCGAACAGTTCCTTGCCGTGCCCCGCGTTGCCGGGATTGCGCTTTGGCAGAGGATCGGTCAACGCCGATTGCCACAGAAACGCGGAGATGGCTTTCACCTGGTCGTCGTTCAGACGGAAATTGGGCATCTTGGTGGTGGCGCGAAAATCGCCGGGCTTTTTCAGCCACACCGGGATCCAGTTTTTGTTCAGCTTCAGCCGGATCTCTTTCAGGTTGGGGCCAACCTTCTTCATGTCTTGCAGCAAGCTCTTGGTGGTGCGGTCGAGCTGCACGATGCGCAGGTCCAATTTGCTGTTGGTGACTTTGAGGGCGACGGCGCGATCGTTGAGCCGATTGGCTTCGTCGTTGGATTCCGCAGCGTCGGCCTGCTTCATTAAGTAGGCAGCTTGCTTGAGGTTCTCTTTCTTTTCCGTCTCGGCCTGTTTGGTCTGCTGGGCGACGGAAAGCAAATCCTCGGGTTCCTTGTCATAGCCTTCGAAACGATGGCATCCGACGCAGCCGCGCTGGCGGAACAGGTCCTTGCCGTCGCTAACGGTCCAGCCGACCTCGTTGGTCACCACCAGCATGTCGGAGGCGTGACACGTCTGGCAGCCGGCTTCGACGTTTTGCTTGGGAAAGAGGGGCCAGAGCCAATGTTCGTAGTTGCCGTGCGCTTTCTCCACGCTGGTGGTCGCGCGGCCGTTGCCCTGATGGCACGGCGAGCAGGCGAATTTCTCCGGATCGTGAATCTTCAAAAGCTCGGGTTCGGGATGGCTGGTAAACGCACGCGCATACTCGTCGGGTTTTTTACCCTTAAGCGACATCGAGGCCGCCGTCAAATGCACCGGCTCGCGAATTCCCAGATGGCAGGACTCGCAGCGGTCCACAATGTTGGCATCCGCGACGTTAATCTGCAGGATTTTCGGATCCCAGGCCTCGGTCTTGTCGACCAAGCCTGTGATCTGCGTGGGCGTCAAATTCACCATGTGTTCGGAGATGTAGGCGTCCAGCTGCGCTTTCTTCTCGTTGGGCGGCTTGATCACTTCTCCGAGCTCCGCGCTCAGTTTGGTGCGTTCGTCTTTCAGCGAGTTGTAGGCTTCTTCGAGCTGGTCGTAGTTGTAGGTCTGCTTGCTGCCGTCCGGAAATTCAACAGTGGCGGTGCCCCGCTTGTATTCTTCGAGTTTTTTCTGTTTGCCTTGCTTTGAGGAAGCGCTGGTGTCGGTCTCGATGTCGTAGGTCAGAGCGTTGACGTAGGCACGGCGGTCGGTGAAGACGTTTTGTATGGCCAGAATCTTGGCGCTTAAGTCGCGCAACTTCTCGTTGATCTCTTTCGCACGTGGTGCGGCGCTTTGATTGGCCTGATCGAAGGCCCGCTTCAGCGTCTGATAGTCGGGGCTGCTTTCGACTTCCTTTTCGGAGGTGGCTGATTGAGAGCGCGCGCTTTTTAGGAATGAGGTGTAGCGGTCTTTCCACTGCTGCTGAAACGCTTTCCAGGGACGCTGGCCGAAATCCTCGTCCCACAAAGCCCAGAACAACGTGGCCATCAAGACCAGCATCGCGATGAGGTAGTGCGGCGCGAGGGACTTGCTGACAAGTGGGTCGTTTTCGGAGATGGGCTTCTCGGGCACCAGTTCCTCCTAAACGTTGAACCACGGCGTGATCCACACATATTTAATGTGGAACGCCAGCCGCAAGAACATCTTGATGGGCAATCCGAGCATGCTGATCACCAAGAACATCAACAGGGAATACTGCAACAAGCTTTTTCGCTGGTAACTCTTGGGCTCGAAGCGCCGGTAAAACGCGTGAAAGAGAAGCCCGCCGATGACGAAGAAGCCGCCGACCACGGCCGCGCCGAAGATGCCTTTGCCCCAGTTGGAGGTGATGCCGAAGAGGTCCGGCAAGTCGCGGTTGACCTCGTAAATCAAGCGGTTGTGGTCCCAGGTTTGTCCCGGCCAGAACCATTGCCAGCCGGGTCCGCGAATGAACGTGCCGATGCTAATCATCGAGACCCACAAGACAATGAAGCCGAAGAGAAAAACTCCGATGGAAAACCTGCGCTGCTTCCAGGTGTAGTAGCCCGCTCCCAGCGGGTTGGTATCAATATAGGGGATGACCATCAGGCCGATGATGATCAGCGTAGGCATTACCACGCCGGCGATCCATGGATCGAAATACACCAGCATTTCCTGGAGTCCGAGGAAGTACCAAGGCGCCTTCGCGGGGTTCATGGTCAAGTTGGGATTCGCGGGCTCTTCCAGCGGCGCGTTCAACGTGATGGACCAAATCATCAGGATGATGGTGACGATGATGGCGGCGAGAAACTCCACGCGCAGCAGAAACGGCCAGACGTGAATTTCTTTCTGCCAGCCCGGCTGGAACGGCCAGGCCTTGCGGTGGTGCGTCTTGGCCATGGCGGGATTGGCTTCGAGCTCCGCGATCAGCAAATCATTCGCGTGCGCCTGGCGCCAAGCCAGATACAGATAGAACGCGAGCAGCGGAATCAGCGCGATGATCGGCACATTGTCCGGCGCGGACAGGATTTCCCACAGTTGTTTCCAATCCATCGCTGTTCCCGCGGCTATTTCCGCGGCTCCTTGATCTCAGACTCAAGAATGACCGGCGCAGGACCCGAGATGCCGCCGTCCTTCCGCACGCGCCAGAAGTGCACGACCATGAAAATCAGGGCGATGATGGGAATGCCAATGCAGTGCCAAATGTACGAGCGCAGGAGCGCATTGGCGTCCACGATCGAGCCGCCGAGCAGACCGAAGCGAACGTCGTTGTACGGGGTCATGCCCAGTTGCGCGCCGAAGGGGCCTTCGTGGCCGAGAAGGGGCGTGGCGCGGGCCATGTTGGTGCCGACGGTAACGGCCCAGAAGCCGAGCTGGTCGTCGGGCAGCAAATATCCCGTGAACGACAGCAGCAGGGTCAGCACCAGCAGGATCACGCCGACGTTCCAATTGAACTCGCGCGGCTTTTTGTACGAGCCGGTGAGAAACACGCGGAACATATGCAGCTCGACGGCGATGACCATGAGGTGCGCGGCCCAGCGGTGCATGTTGCGCAGCAGCTTGCCAAACGGCACATCGTGTTCGAGGTAGAGCACATCGCGGAAGGCCTGCACCTTGCTTGGGTGGTAGTAGAACATCAGCAGAACGCCGGTAAAGGTGAGCACCAGGAACAAATAAAAGGTGATCCCACCCATGCCCCACGTGTAGGAGTAGCGCACCGAGTCGCGATTGATCTTGGCGGGATGGAGGTGCAGGAAAACGTTGGAGAGCACGCCGAGCGCGCGATTGCGCGGGGTGTCATCGTGCTTGTGACGAAAGATCGAGGTGTAAACCTGCGTCTTGGTGGGGGCCTTCAGAATCTCGACTTGCTCTTTGGCCTTGGCGGGCAGGTCGAGCTTCAGAGAGTCGATGTCTTCCTTGACGCCGGTTTTGAGCCGGTCCACCAGACCCGTGGCCTTGCCATTCTTGCCGTTCGAGTTTTTCTCATCAGGCATCGGGTGTGCTCCGGGTTACACCTGCAAAAACGATCCGGGATCGTTGAAATGCGAAGGCTGTCCCTTGGGCCACTCAAAGAGCTGCGAGGTGTCGACGATGATCTGGCCGTCGGGAGCCAATTCGACGTGGGCGCGGTCCATGGGTCGCGGCGCGGGTCCCTCGAAGTTGACGCCTTCGCTGTCGTAACCGCTGCCGTGACACGGACACTTGAACTTGTTTTCGCTGGCCTTCCAGTCGGGGGTGCAGCCGAGATGCGTGCAGCGCGCGTAGATGACGAACACGCGGTCGGGCGTGCGGTCCACCCAGATGCGGTATTTCTGCTGCCACTTGGTGTCGACACCCAACGCGTAGTCGGAGGGATAGCCGATTTTGAAAACGGTAGGCGGCTCGAAGAGCGTACGCGGCAGAAAAAAACGAAGGAAAGCAATGAACCACGCGGCGAGAAAACCGGTGACCGCGCACCAGACCAGCCGCCGGCGGCGCTCGTTGACCTGGCTGTCGTCCGGACCGACGGACGCAATACCCGCGGCAGCGGCGGCTTTCGACGTGCCCACAGCAGGCGAGCCTACATAGCTGGCAGCGTCTCCGCCGCTGGCAGCAGACTTGGCTGCATCGGGTTTCGGTTTGTCCGACGTGGTCTCCGGGCCCGACATGCGGTACCTCCTGGAAACGGGTTCTCGAAACTAGCCGATGGCGACAAACGGCGTCGCCAGATTCCCCCTCAGGTCTTGGGCGGCCGACGGCTTCGGGGTCGCGAACAACTCTGTTCGCTTGGCGGTCGCAAACAGCTTTGGTCCCAATTTGCAGACGGCATCAGCGCTAGATGCCCACGTGGTAAAGAAAAGTTTTATCCGGGAAAAGGGCGCGATGCGTGCGAAGGAACGATCAGCGAACTGGACTTGGTAGGGATAGCGCACGACGCTTGAGAGCGCGTCGGGCCCGCCGAGTTGGAGAAGTGTTCCGGCGAAACATCGCGAGGTCCTCAACATCCCCTGGACCCCCTTGGGAAAACCGAGTGGATGGTACTCAAAATGGAAAAATACGTCAATGCGTCTGTGGGATGCGTGATGGGTCAGTTTCCGAGAAACCGGCCAACCAGGAGTTGACATGCCCCAATGCAGCGGCTAGCATCCCGCCCAAATCCTGTGCTCATTCAATAACAAATGGCAGAGGCGACCAGTGAATGATGCGACTCGAGTGCTACGGGATGATGACGCTGGTTGCGGAAAAGAAGGTTGGGAATTGGCTAGTCATCGTGGGCCAGAATACCAACGCCATTCTGGGCGTGCCCCCTGAACTTCAGGACATCAAGACACCTATCCCAATTCCCGGAACGGTTCCGCAACCCTAGTATTCATCGCCCTTCGTAACTCCTGGTAAATTCCATTCCAACGATGGAGCCCTCCTGCGTCAGATTGAGGGCCGACTCGGCCGGAAGAGAAAAAAAACTTGCAGCCGTGCTTCCGAAAATACTCGCAGGCAACCTCAAGCGGTATTATCGGCGGTGCGGAGCGTGTTTCGAGTTTTCACCTGGTTCCGGCGCTCAGGAGCCGGACGCGATGCGCCGGGATTGGGATGGTGAGCGTGTTGTTCTGGGCAGCCCATACATCGCCGCTGACGCCGTCTTTCCAGGTTCCACTGGTATTTGGGAAGTTCACAACGCGCGGCGCGTCGGACACGTTTATAGCGGTAAGCGCCATCCCTTTGTTGCTGGTGAACCGCCAGCCGGCAGCTTCCGGGGAAGGCGCACGGACCAACTCCACCGAGCTGCCGTGATCGACGACCGGAGCGAGCTTCTGTCTCGCCGTCAATAGCGCCTTTACGTATTCTGTTGGGGCCGGAGCTTTCCTGCCTGCCAATGTGTTATCGATGGCCGCGGCGCGAGGGCGCAACCCCTCGAGCACTCCGCGCAGCGACTCGCTGTTCGAGTATAAGTGCTTGAAAGGGTCGGGCACGTGCTCCATCTGTTCCCAATACCTCGGGAGGATATCCTCGAGGCCAGGCATTGTGAGGCCAAGCATCAGACCGGCATTGCGCCACGCATGGAGTCCCCAGAACGCGTGGTAGGCAATGTGTTCCAAATCAACCGGCTTTTCCGGCAGATCCTTCTTGAAAAACTCCCCAAGAAACTCTTGCGCGGAGGAGGTGGGCGGAGTCAGTAAGAACTGGGACCCACAGGCGAGTTTGGCGCCGATAGCCAGGATCTGGTTCCAGTCATCGAGGCAATAGCTGCTCGTGATCGTATCGGTCTTTCCCTGCTCATCCCATAGCCAACGCCTAACGAAAGTGTCGATGCCCCACTCGAGGGATCCGTCGGTGTGCTCGAACAGTCGCATCATGTTCGGGCCCTCGGTGAATAGGATGGCCTCCGAATTTCCTTGGTGCAACGCGGCGCGGGCCCGGCGGACGAGATTGGCGCAGCCGTTGTTGAATACCTCCGGATCTCCTGGCCGATGCCCATGGTTCCTTGATAGGCACTTCCAGTCCTTCTGGAACCCCTGGGAATCGAAGAAGATTCCATCGGCGCCGTATCCACCGATTCGACGCGCGAGGCCCTCAACATACGCAAGCCATCCTTCCGCCCCCGGACACGGCTTCCAGGATCCTGGGTATGGTTGTTCGGGAGGACCCTTGGGCCCGATGATCGACCACTGCGCTCCGTGCGTGGTGCCGACATTTGAATCTTTGGCGATGATGAACCCTTCGACGTACAGGATTACGCGGCCTCCCTGGGCGTGCAGGGCAGAGATACCGTCCCTGAGCGCAGCCTCGCCGCCCAGGTCGGAGCGGGGGATGTAATCTCCCTTGTTGGTCCAGTAATTGAATGGACGCGCCCCCGGCTTCCCTTCGAACCAATCCACCAGATAGAGTGCGCCGGTACCGAGCGACTTCGCCTGTTCGAGCAGCGAGGGAAGGTCGCGGAAGTTGTTAATCAAGGAGGACAAGAAGGTTATAAGAGGAAAATCAAGCATGCAGGCGCCGGCGCTGACGGTTGATGGAATGTACCATCCTGGGGTGTTCCGCACCCAATCGGGAGAATTGGCGAACTTAACGTTGGCCCCCTGGCCGCGATTCGTTGGCAACCAGAGTTGCGGTTCCGGAGAAACTTTAACCGGAGCCGATTGGCGGTTTTGTGCACCGCGAGGCGGTCGTCTACCCTGTCCGTAGGCAGCCAGCGCGTTCCCCGCCAGGGCCGCGGCAAGGAACTGGCGTCGGGACAAATATTTCGTCATTGTTTTCTCTCCGGGCGGGTGGTGGCTGCGTTGGAGGAAGCTTACCTTTTCTTTGGACATTTACAAGTGAGTGCCGCGGCCTGAGCTTTGCATATATGATTTTGAATTTGCCCCAACACGAGTTCGAAGAATCCAATTCCTACAAACAGAAGTCGTTTCGTTCCTGGGTTCCAGCGCTAAGCGCCAAACTGGCGGAGATGATGATCCAGATGCTTATACATCAAAATCGCCCACTGCTCCGGCGTTAGCCGCCCAAAGAAGCTATGCGGATGCGTGGTGCATCCCGCCGGCCCGGCCGCGGCAAACTGGTCAATCAATCCGAACAACCGCTTCCGTTCCGTTACCAGGTCCCGTTCATCCTGCACCACAAGATCCTTCATTGTCGGCGAATTCCGGTGCATCGGCTCGTCGTTCCCAAGCGCCAAGGGCTTCACAATCCACCCAATGATCCGCCCGACGAACACCCGCGGCGGGGTCCTGTCCCCTAGCGCCAACTCCAAACCCGCCGAGCAGTGTGCCACCGCTTGCGGCGCATTCATCGTGCCCCACAGCCGCTCGCTATCCGGCCTCAGCTGCGCCATCCGCTCCTTCACTTCTTGCACCCTCGCCGCTTCAAAGAGATTTTTCATGTATGTCCCGCTCGTGTGGTCAGAAGAGTCCAGAACGCCATAGTCTCGAAGTATAAATCAAGCAGGCCAGCGTGGCCGCATCCACATGCCTGATAAAGCGCTTACCGGACACGTGAAATCGTCCCAAAACACATGTTCGGTAACCCAACTAATCGGGACTTGGTTACGCGGTCTGACGATAAGCTCCGAAAACACCAACCAAAGTTAGAGTCGGGGCGAGACGATCGTTGCTCCCCATGCGTCCGGGCTCACATCGCGAGCATGCTGCGAAAACAACCAGCGGTGACCATCGAGGTCGTCGACGCCGTATTGCCTCTCTCCGTAGATCGTCTCGTGAAGCTCCTCCCAAACCTTTGCACCTTCTTGTTTTGCTTTCCTGCAATGAGCATCGACCTCCGGAACCATAATCGTAAGCATCTGAGTTCCATATCCGAGCTTCGCCGGGCTTTGGGTCCTATCACGAGGGCCGGTCAGCATGATGTACGCGCCGCCCAAGTACATCTGGATGCCGCTTACCGGGTCACCGTACCGATAGTGCTCTGTAAATCCGAATACCCGCGTGAGCCACTCACAAGCCTCCGGAACGTTGCGGTATACAAGATGCGGAAGCAGGGTCGCGGTCGGCACCGAACGGTTATTCATAGCGATACTATGATGCGAGTTTGCCTACGTAGTTCAAGAAGATTCTGAACGGTTCCTACTGCCGCGAGATGCGTGCGCGCGCGCAGAAGCAATTCCCGTGCCCGGTTCACGCGCTTACCGGAGAAGTGGTACTGCCGACGGAATACCGATCGAATTGACTTCCCACTTCAGTATCGTCCACTGACATGCTCGCTTCCTATTGACACTCTATATGTGGATCGATATTATTCCTATAGAGTGCCGATAGGAGATACGTCTTGAACTCTGAACCGACGACCCTTTTGCAAGGGACTTTGGACTTGCTGATCTTGAAATCGCTTGTCGCCGGCGAGATGCATGGATTGGGAGTCTCGCGCAGAATCCAGCAGATCACAGGCGGCACTTTCGTTGTTAAGCCAGGCTCGCTCTTTCCCGCTCTCCACCGAATGGAGGAAGAGGGTTGGATTTCCTCCTTTTGGGGAGACTCCGAAAACAACCGCCGCGCGAAGTACTACCGCTTGACCAAACCTGGACGGAAGCAGCTGGAGGTCGAAACGAAGCGCTGGGGCCGCATTTCTTGGGCTATCGCTCAACCTTTGGAAGCATCGTAGAGAGGAGTTCCGCATGCCGCTCTTTGTGAAAGCCCGAAGTTTCCTGCGAAATCTCTTTTTATTTCATCGCGTGGAAGGAGGCCTCGACCAGGAGGTTCATTCCTATCTCGAAATGCTAACCGAGGAAAACATTCGTGCGGGCATGCCTCCGATGGAAGCGCAACGTGCCGCGCGGATCGAACTTGGCGGTATCGAACAGCTGAAAGAACAGGTTCGCGAAGAACGCCTTGGCAGCTGGCTTCACTCCGTGCTCTCCGATTGCCGCTACGCTCTTCGGCAACTCCGCAAGAATCCCGGCTTCACAGCCGTCGCCTTCCTCACCCTAGCCCTCGGCATCGGTGTGACCACGGCAATTTTCAGCGTCGTGTACGGCGTGTTGTTGAAACCACTGCCGTTCCCGCATCCCGGCCAGTTGGTCTTCTTGTCTGAAGCGAAACCGCAAAACGGAATCTCATCGGCGGGCGCGTCCTACGACAATTTCATCGAGATTCGTGCGCAAAACCACGTCTTCAGCGAACTCGCCGCCGTCACGACGCACGAGCTCACGCTTATCGGCCGGGGAGAACCGGCCGCCGTCGATACTGGCGACGTCACGCCGGAACTCTTCGCGCTCCTGGACACGAAGCCGGTTGTCGGCCGCGCCTTCGTGCCCGAAGACAACAAACAAGGCGCTCCGCCGGTGGTCATCCTCAGTGAAAGCGTTTGGCGCGACCGCTTCGCCGCGGATCCGAACGTGATCGGCTCATCGGTCAGCCTCGATCATCGTCCGTGCACGGTCGTCGGCGTGATACCTGGCGAACCCAGCGTGATCTTCTCGCCTCGGCGAATCCAATTCTGGATTCCCGTCGCGCAGGACCCGCTCTTCGCGCCATGGATCCCGCGTCAGGGCCTGCGCTGGCTCGCCGTCATAGGACGTCTGAACCCTGGCGTTTCGGTCGCGCAAGCGCAGTCTGAAATGGATGTCGTCGCCGCGCGCCTGGCCAGGAAATTTCCCGCTGAAAATTCCGGCTGGGTCATTCGCCTCAAGCCGCTTCAGCGCGTCATTGTGGGCGACGTAAGGACCGCGCTTCTCGTCCTTCTCGGAGCCGTCGGCCTCGTGCTCCTGATCGCTTGCGCGAATATCTCAAACCTTCTCCTCGCTCGCGCCACCTCGCGCGGCAAGGAAATCGCTCTCCGCATCGCGCTTGGCGCAGGACGCGCTCGCGTCGTCCGCCAACTCCTCACCGAAAGCGCTGTCCTCGGTTTGCTCGGAGGCGCTGCGGGAGCGCTGCTCGCCTATTGGGGTGTGCACGCGCTCACCTCATTCCTCCCCGAAAACCTTCCTCAAATCCATGCCATTCGCGTCGACGCGTCTGTTCTGTTCTTCGCCCTGGCGCTTGCGCTTCTCGCCAGCTTCCTCTTCGGACTCGCGCCCGCTTTTTTTGCCGTAAGATCCAACGTGCAAGCCACTCTCAAAGAAGGCGCCGCCCATTCGAGTGAACCTGGGGCTCGCCGCTTCGCCCGCGGTTTTCTCGTTGCCGCCGAAGTCGCCCTGGCCATGGTGCTCCTCGTCGCTGCCGGCGTTCTCCTTCGCAGCTTCGCTGCGCTCACCTCCGTGAACCCCGGCTTCCGCGTCACGCACGTCGTGAAAGCGGACATCCAGCTGCCCCAATTCCAGTATTCGAAGCCCGAGCAGTGGGCCGCGTTCTCCGATGAACTGCTTCACCGCTTGCAATCTCAGCCGGGCATGCTCGATTGCGCCGTCGCCGTGCCTCTCCCGCTCAACACGCAAGGCTCCGCCAATCTCCCCTTTGAGATCATGGACCATGCGGCGTTGCCGAAAGGCACTCCCGAAAGCGCAGACTTCGTCTCTGTCAGCCCCGCATATTTCCATGTCATGGGAATAGCGCTTCTTCGCGGCCGCGCATTCAACGAGCAGGACGTTTCGTCCGCCCCGCGCGTCAGCATCATCAGTGAAGCCTTTGCGCACCGCTTCTTCGCGAACGAGGACCCCATCGGCAAACAGCTCGTCTTCAGCTTTCCGCCCAATCCCGGCGTTCCGCGGCAGATTGTTGGCATCGTGGGAGACGTTCGCGATGTGTCCATCGGGCAGGATCCCGGGCCCATGATGTACGTTCCATTCAATCAGTCGCCATTTTGGGGAGCCGAAGTCGTCGTGCGCAGCGAACTCAACGTGGGAAGTGTCGCCGCCACCATTCGCCAGGAAGTGCACGAGATCGATAAAGACTTGCCCGTCACCGAGGTCGTCTCCATGTCTGACCTCATCGATACTTCCGTCGCGCAGCCGCGTTTCCGTACATGGCTGCTCGGCTCGTTCGCCGTGATGGCTCTCGTTCTCGCGGCAGCCGGAATTTTCGGCGTGATCTCCTATTCCGTTTCCCGCCGGACGCATGAGATCGGAATCCGCATGACTCTCGGAGCGTCGCCTGCCAACGTCATGCGTCTCATCCTCACCGAGTCTGCGCACCTCGTCCTCATAGGGTTAGCGGTCGGCGTTCCCGTCGCGCTCGGTCTGGGCCGTTTCCTGTCGAATCTCCTCTTCGGCATCCACGCTGCAGACCCAACCACCTTCACCGCTGTGGTGTTCCTCCTATTTACAGTCGCAACCCTAGCCGCCTACGTCCCCGCTCGCCGCGCCACCCGCGTCGATCCCATGATCGCCCTGCGCTACGAATAGAATTTAGCTCCTAGTCGATTGTCCAGCGCTCCGTTGTCCGGTGAGCCGCCTTCACGTCCCTTGTGCTGTAGCGGGTTCGCTTGGTATATCTCGATTCTCAACGATCAAACGTGACAGGTCTCGCGTGGCGGTTCACGGGGAGCGACTTCGTTGGTGTTTAGGCCGGCCTGATTTCACGCCGCAGAGAGGACTTCTCCAGGAGAGATACATCATGGGCGCATCCGAGAACAAGCAACTCATGCAACACATTTTTGCCGAGCTGTCGGTAGGCAATTCCAAACCTTTCGTTGACAGCATGGCCGACGACTTCCGCTGGACCGTGACCGGCAGCACGAAATGGTCCAAGACGTATGACGGGAAGCAGGCCGTGCTCAGCGAACTGTTCGGGACATTGCGTTCCAAGATTGACGACAAGATTCGGACGACCGCGCACCGCTTCATTGCGGAAGGCGATCACGTTGTGGTTGAGGCTCGCGGGAACAACACTACCAAGGCGGGGAGACCCTATAACAACACCTATTGTTTTGTCTTCCGCATCGCCGAGGGCAAGATACGAGAACTCACCGAGTACCTGGACACGGAACTGGTGACAGCGGCGTTGGGGGACCCGGAGTGAGCTGGGACGCGGGGGCGGTTAGAGAAATAAGACGGGAAGAACGCGCTTGCGCTCGCAACAAGCTGTGGTAGACTCGCGCCGTTTGACGCCCCACGTGTCTAATTCCAGGGGATTTCGCGCGATGCGATGGTGGGGCGGGCCGAGAACCGTAGTCGGGAGGTCTCCGGACCATGGGCCTCGTTCTTCTGATTGTCATCTGGCTGATCACGTTCGTTAGCACCTATTTCTTCATCGCCAAGACATGGTGGTTGCCAGCGGGAGCCTCCGCGGCGGCGGCGGGTATCGATCACTACTTCGACGTGACGTACGTAGTGATGGGCATAGTTTTTGTCGCGGCGCAGGTCGCGCTGGGGTATTTCGCCTGGAGGTACCGCGACCGCGGCCCGTCTTCCCCCGCACGCTACAGTCACGGCAACAATGGGCTGGAGATTGCTTGGACCGTGCTTACCTTCATTCTCTTTGTCGGGCTGAATCTGATGAGCAGCTCCATCTGGGCGTCGGAACGTTTCCGGCCCGCTGCGTCCGGAGCCGTGCAGGTCGAAGTCACGGGCATGCAATTCGCTTGGTACTTCCGTTATCCCGGCCCGGACGGCAAGTTCGGTGCGACCAAACCGGAATTGATCGACCCATCCGCGGGCGGCGAGAGTGCGGTGGGTCTGGATACAACGGACCCTGCATCCAAAGACGACATTGTGACCGGAACGATGTACGTTCCGGTGGGCCGTGAAGTGGAAGTGATTCTGCGCGCGCAGGACGTGATCCACAGCTTTTTTATTCCCTCGATGCGCTTCAAGCAAGACGCCGTGCCGGGCCTGGCCATCCGCATGCACTTCACGCCCATCGCCACGGGCGAATACGAAATCGCCTGCGCGGAGCTGTGCGGGCTGGGGCACTACAAGATGCACGGGATGCTGAAGGTCGTCAGCCCGGAAGAATATGACAAGTGGCTGGCGGCACGGGAGGCGGAGAAACAATAATGGCTACCCGGGAATTCGCGGCCCACGAGTCTCACGCACACGCGGCACCTCAAGGTTTCATTCGCAAGTGGGTTTTCAGTCTGGACCACAAAGTCATCGGCCTTCAATATTTTTTCCTGGCGCTATCGGCGGTTTTTGTCGGCATGTTGCTGTCGGTGCTGATGCGGATCCACATGATCTGGCCCGGCGTCAGCATTCCGCTGCTGGGTGACATCAAGCCGGAGACCTACGTCAGTTTGCTGACCATGCACGGCACCATCATGGTGTTCTTCGTGCTGACCACCGCGCCGCAGGGCGGATTCGGCAACTATTTTCTGCCCATTCAAATCGGCGCGGCGGACATGGCTTTCCCCGTCCTCAACATGCTGTCGTTCTGGGTGACGTTTGTCGGCTACATCGTGCTGCTGTCGGCCTTCTTCGTGACCGGCGGCGCGCCGCTGCACGGCTGGACGGGCTATCCGCCGCTGAGCGCAGTGCCTTCGGCGGGGCCCGGCGAAGGGCTTGGCGCGGACCTGTGGTGCATCAGCATTGGTCTTTTCTGCCTCGGCGCGTTGATGAGCGCTCTGAACTTCATCACCACAACGCTGGATATGCGCGCGAAGGGCATGACGCTGATGCGCATGCCGCTGACCTGCTGGGCGTGGTTCATCACCGCGATCCTGGGCCTGCTGGCGTTCGGCGTGTTGCTGTCGGCGGCGATTCTGCTGCTGCTGGACCGCAACGCCGGAACGAGTTTCTACGTGCCGCTGATCACCGTGAACGGACAGCAGGTGGGCCACCAGGGAGGCTCTCCGCTGTTGTGGCAACACTTGTTCTGGTTCTTCGGGCATCCGGAGGTATACATCGCGATCTTGCCGGCCATGGGCCTGTGTTCGCAGCTGGTGTCGGTGTTCTCGCGCAAACCGATTTTCGGCTACAAAGCGATGGTGTACGCGATGCTGTCGATCGGGCTGCTGGGCTTCATGGTGTGGGGCCATCACATGTTTATGAGCGGGATGAGCCCGTATTCGGCATTTGCGTTTTCGATCATGACCATGGCTATCGGCGTGCCTTCGGCCATCAAGACGTTTAATTGGCTGGGCACGTTGTGGGGCGGGCGCATCCGGTTTGCCTCACCGATGTTGTTCGCCATCGGATTTGTTTCTCTTTTCGTCTCCGGAGGCATCAGCGGCCCATTCCTGGCACAGCCGACACTGGACATCCCGCTGCACGACACCGCTTTCGTGGTCGGACATTTTCATTTAATCATGGGGGTGGCCTCGATCTTCGGAATCTTTGCCGCGACCTATTACTGGTTCCCCAAAATGTTCGGGCGCATGATGAACGAGAGTTTGGGGCGGTGGCATTTCTGGCTCACCTTCGTGGGCACCTACTGCATTTTCATGCCGATGCACTACCTGGGAATGGCCGGACAGCCGCGGCGATACTCGCAGTTCACCGAGTTGCACTATTTGGCGCCGCTGATGCCGTTGAATAAGTTCATCACCTTTGCGGCCTTCGTGACTGTTGCCGCACAGTTCATCTTCGTGTTCAACCTGTTCT
The DNA here is from genome assembly GCA_963735525.1 of uncultured Acidobacteriota bacterium. Classification (GTDB taxonomy): domain Bacteria; phylum Acidobacteriota; class Terriglobia; order Acidiferrales; family UBA7541; genus Acidiferrum. The sequence continues at coordinate 83,085 of CAVTLQ010000017.1, forward strand.
GGAGCATGAAGGCCGGCAAAAAGGCGAGCGACAATCCCTGGGAAGCCACGACGCTGGAGTGGACAACCGCAACCCCGCCTCCGCACAACAATTTCGGGGGACACACGCCGGTCGTGTACAACGGCCCCTATGAGTACGGCGTGCCCGGGGCCCCGAAGGATTACGTGATGCAAACGGATCCTACGATCGTGACGGCGGCACATTAGAGAGGGTATGGCTATTTTCCCACCAAGCGTCTCGATCGGCGAACCCGGAACGATTCTGGGCGGCAACGGTGCACCGCCGCCGACACACCACGGAGGAGATGACGGGCGCTCCAACTACGGCTCGCCCTCCTTCGACGTGCGGCGGCGGCGCGCGCGGTTGGGGATGGGCGTCGCGATCGCGGGGATCGTGATGATGTTTGTTTCGTTCACCAGCGCCTACATTGTGCGTCAAGGACTGCCTACGCTGGACCCGCGCACGGACACGCTGGTGCACGACTGGATTCCGGTGCAACTACCCCGATTGCTGCTGGTCAATACATTTGTGCTGCTGTTGAGCGGCGTGACCATGGAGCTGGCCCGGCGCCACGCCGCTCGCGAGGCCGCAACGGCACGCGTCGCAGGCGTTTCGGCCGCGCCGGCCGGCGCTGACAGCCCGATCTCCTGGCTGGCGTTGACCGTCGTGCTGGGTCTCGCGTTCTTGACCGGACAGTGGATGGCGTGGCGCGAGTTGGCTGCGAGCGGCTTTTCTATGGCCACTAGCCCGAGCAGCTCCTTCGTCTATTTATTGACCGGAATGCACGGCCTGCACTTGCTGGGCGGCATTTTTGCGCTGCTGTTTGCGGGCGCGGCTTCCCTCTTGCGGCGGCCAATCGCTTCGCAGGCCGTGGTTCTCGATGTGACCGGCTGGTATTGGCATTTCATGGCGCTTCTGTGGGTTTACATTTTCTGTCTGATGGAGTTTTCAAGGTGACGCCTCAGTGAGACGTTTAGATTTTGTGCCAAGCAGGGGCGCAGCATGCCGCGCCCCTACCAGCGAGGACTTCAGGGCACAGGGAGACCAAACGCATGGCTGAAGCCACACTGCCACACGAGCTGCCGGCGGCTTACGAGCCGTCGCTGTTTGGCACCTACTCGAAGAAGATCGGGATGTGGCTGTTTCTGATGTCGGACTCGCTGACCTTTGGCGCGTTGCTGTACGCCTATAGCTACGGGCGTATTTCGACGCCGAATTGGCCGACGCCGTTCCATTCCGAGAGCATCGTCAACGCCACGATCATGACCGCGTTCCTGCTGACCAGTTCGTTGACCATGGTGATGGCGGTGCGCGCGGCGGTCTTCGGAAACGCGAAAGCCCAGCGGCTCTGGCTGCTGGCAACGATGGCATGCGGCATTGGGTTCGTCGTCCTTCACGGCCGGGAGTGGAGCAAATTGATCGCGGAGGGCTTGACCCTGCCGGTGTTCCCCAAGCTGCCCGGAGGCGAAACGTCGAGCGAGTTTGCCAACGTGGCGAAAACCGTGCCGCAGTTTCCCGCGACCTTCTTTGGACTTACCGGCATGCACATGCTGCACGTCACGCTGGGAGTGGTGTATCTGGGCATTGTCGCGTTGCGCCGCAATTTCATTCCCGTGCTGCTGATTTTCTGGCTGGCGGCGTGGCTGGGCACGCCGGCTACCAGCCCTTTCCATTACGGCGCGCACGTTTTGCTGGTGGCCGCGATTGTTTGCTCGATCATTTTGTGGCTGAAGCCGAAAGTGTACGACGCGTCGGACGTCGAGGTTGCGGGCCTGTACTGGCACTTCGTGGATTTGGTGTGGATGTTCATTTTCCCGCTGGTTTATCTGATGTCCGCCAAGATTCTTTAGGAGCCGGAGCGATATGGAAGCCTTCCAAGAAGCCATCGCGGAGAGAGTGGCGGAACAGCATCGGCATCACGGCAAGTCGCAGTTTCTGTGGGTGTGGATCGCGCTGCTGGTGATGACCGCCATCGAAGTGTATCTGACGTATCAGAATATGCAGCCGGTGCGGATGCTGACGATCCTGATGGGCTTGTCGCTGGTGAAGGCGGCGCTGATCATCGGCTACTTCATGCACATGAAGTACGAACTCTCGCGCATGAAGTGGCTGACCATGTGTTCGCTGGTGGCTTGTTTGGCGCTGATGATGATTTTCTTTCCGGATGCGCTGCGCATCCTGTCCTTGGGAGTAAAATAGCCGTTGGGAGTACAATGAGTCGTTGAGAACCAAATGAAACTACGCGCCGCCATTCTCGCCGTTTCGCTGCTGCTGTGGACCGCGCCGGCCTTCAGCCAGGCGTGCTCCATGTGCTACAGCACGGCGAAGGCGACGTCCAAGGACGGGCAGAAGGCGATCAGCAAAGGCGTTGTGGTGCTTCTCGTACCGCCGCTCGGATTCATGACCCTCGGGGTGTGGATGGCGTTCCGCTACGGAAGAAAACGGGATCTCGAAGCATAGAATGACGTGTCATTCCTTCCTTCGCTGCCCAAACAGCGTGTAAGCCGCTGATTTTATGAGGGTTGCGCGGATCGGGGCGCTCCCGAAGCGTCCGTAACTCCATGTAATTAAAGCACTTAAAAGTAGTATCCCGTGGTCTTATGACCTGTGGGGATCGGGATTCACGGGCGGATCATCACTTCATTCGGTCCTGACGGTAGGCTAAACTTCGCGCCGCGCTCCTGATTTAGTTTCAAGGTGGCGGGAACGTCCAACTCAGCAATCTGAACTTTTCGCGTCCAGGAACCGCTGCTCCAATAGTCCGCGCTGGTGTATATCGTTCTGCCGACGATCGTATATTTTCCTATTTCTTCCCTGTGGCCGTCGCGAAACGCGAGTACCGCGGCTGGAAGCTGGCTAGGGGGCTCGGCTGGCGGAGCTTGGTTTGTGGTAGCGGAACGTACGGCGAACGGTTGATGGGATGCCGGCTCCGACTCGGACTGGTTGAATTGTCCGCTCGTCTGCGACTGGCCGTAATTTGTCAGCCGGACCCAATGATCGCCTTGCAGTTCAAGGACTAGCGACTCGGGCGGGTTCGGCACTTGCGCCGGGGAGGCAGTCTGAGCGGACGGCGCGAAGATAACCTGTGGCGGAGGCGCCCCGATCATCCCCGGCTCGGAGTCGTAGTCTGAATCGTAGTAGTACGGCGCATAGGCCGAGCCAGAGAAATACCGGTGCGCGCGGCGCGCGTGGGCACGACTCGCCGGAGCGGACGCAAACCCGACGTGTCTCTGGGCTCGCGCGGACGACACAAAGAGGGTCGCTCCAAGCATGAGCATGGCAAGGGACACTGCGATCGGGCGGTTATTCATTCACCCATCCCTTTCGGCTGGAAGTCCGCCGAGTTTCCTCTCCTAAGTTACGTATAGTCTCCGCGGGGGCAACAGTCAAGTCTCGGATCGCTGCGGAGCCGCGGCGCGGTTTCCAGTTCTGATCGCGGGCGTCGGAGCGACGGATTCCAACCTGTTGTTGCCGGTGACCAGGACGGACTCGAGTTGCGTTTTTTTTTGCTGTGAGAACAAAAAAGCGCGGGACGGAGTTCCCGCGCAACGGAAGCGTAGTTCTGTACCAGGCAAGAGTACCAAAGAATTACGGTGGAGTCAAGCGAAGATTGGCGGTGGCGGCAGGCGGAAGAAAAAAAGCAGGTTCCTCGGCCAACTTCGCCCTCGGAATGACATTTTTGAAGTGTGAGCGGTTTTCAGAGGCCGTTTTTCGGCGGGCGTTGTTGAGCAGCGGGCTAGGCTTGCGCCTGCTGCCGGCGGAGGTGGGCGACGACTAGGTGTATTTCATCGTAGGTGATTTCGGGGGGTAGGGCGTCCTTGAGGGGGCGGAGGCGTTCGGTTCCGAGGCGGGCGCAGACATCTTCGATCTTCTTCAGGTTGTCTTGCTGAATCCAGCTGGGCTGAAACTGGACGTCGCCGCGTTCCACCATTTCGGCGACCATCGAAGCAACGGAGCGGAGTTGCCTGCCGCGGATCTGAGCGATTTCCTCCAAGGTGCGACCTTGCTGGAGCAGCTGCCGCGTCTCTTTGGCGGGTGCGGAAACGTCGGTGACCACGACGACGGCGCGGGCGCCGTTGCGGAAGCGGTGCAGGGCGTCCAGAATCTCCTGGCCGTAGAGCTCGGTTTTTCGTTCGCCGAAGCCGGGGACGCGGCGGATTTCCGAGAGCGAAGCGGGCTGGAGGCGGCAGAGTTCATCGAGGGAGGTGTCGTGCATGATGGTGAAGGCGGGAACGTTTTGCTGGCGCGAGGTCGTGCGGCGCCACTCGCGAAGGTATTCGCGTAGCTCGTAGTTGGGGGCGTGAGCGACGGTGGGCGCCGAGAATAGAGGTGCGCGCGAGGCGGCAGAGCCGGCGGCAGCGGCCGCGGTCATGCGCTTGGGCCGTTGCGAGCGAACAGGCTCGGCCAGCCACTGCGGCGTGGCGCCACAAACATCACAGGCTTGGCAGGATTTCCATCTGGCGGTTTCGCCGAAGTGCGAACAAATCTGGAGATGCCGGCAGGTTTCCGACTCGACGAAATTCCGTACCGTGTGATAGCGCTGCCACGCGCGTTCTTTTTCCGCTGGGTCCGACATCTGCCCGATGAAATAGGCGAGGAGGCCTACATCTTTTTTCTGCCAGAGCAGCAGGCAGTCGGCGGGAAGCTGGTCGCGGCCGGCGCGGCCCGCCTCCTGGTAATACTGTTCGATGGATTTGGGCAGCGAGAGATGAATCACGGCGCGGACAGCCGCTTTGTTGATGCCCAATCCGAAGGCGATGGTGCCGACCAGGATGCGAACTTCGTCGGACATCCAACGCTCTTGATTGCGGCGGCGGACATCAGCGTCCATTTTGCCGTGGTAGGCGATGGCGGGAATGCCTTGCTCTTCGAGGAAGTCGACGGTTTCTTCGACGCGGTTGATGGTGGGGGCGTAGACGATGACGTTGCTGTCGGCATAGCTTCCCAGCGCGCGCAGCAGCAAGTTGGATTGGCTGCGCGGCTCGCATTCTTTGACGATGTAGCGGAGGTTGGGCCGGTGGAAGCTGGCGATGTACTTGCCGGGATCACGCAGGCTGAGCTGCTCGATGATGTCGTGGCGGACCTGGCGAGTGGCGCTGGCGGTAAAGGCGGCGATGGGAAGGTCGGGGAAATGGGCGCGCAGGGAGTTTAGCTGGCGGTATTCGGGACGAAATTCGTGGCCCCATTCGGAAATGCAGTGGGCTTCGTCGATGGCAAAGAAAGAGATGGGGACGCGTTTGAGCCAATCGATGGTGTCGGCGCGCGCGAGGCGCTCGGGTGAGAGATAAAGGAGGCGGAACTCGCCGCCGGCGGCTTGCCGGACGATTTTGGTTTGTTGGCCGGCGGGCATGGAACTGTTGAGGACCGCGGCGGGAATGCCCATTTGGGCGAGTTGGGCCATTTGGTCTTGCATCAGGGCGATGAGTGGCGAAATAACGACAACGGTTTTGCCGGGAGACATCGCGGCGGGCAGCTGGTAACACAGGGATTTGCCGCCGCCGGTGGGCATCACCACGCAGGCGTCATGGCCCTCCAGCAGGCTGGCGACGATGCGCTCTTGCATCGGGCGGAAGGAGTCATAGCCCCAGTAGCGTTGGAGGGCTGTCAAGATGTCTTCTGTGGTACGCATTCGGTTAATTTACCTATGGTGTAACAATCGTTTATCACAAAATCGCGCCGAAGAGAAGCCGATTTGACGGACAGCCTCTGCGCCGGGTTTCCGGTTCTCGGGTCGCCCGGCTGCAGCGCGTTCGCACATTGCATTCTACCGCGAGCGCTCCCTGGAATCGTTACAGCCGGGTTTAGAGCGCACAGTCAGAAATGGCTGTGCCACAAGGTCGCACGGGAGATACCGCTTGACATTGTTGGCCCAAAGGAAGTATCCAGCAGCGGAAACATGAGGTTTTGGGGAAGGGACCGAGTGCAGAGCTAGGCGCTTTACCGTTCCCCGCTGCGCCCTGGATATTCCACGTAAAAGCTGCCGAATTTCTGCTCGCTGGAGGACTGCGCGTGACCTGGACACAAGTGTATGACCCGTTGGGGCACTGGTGGCTTTCGACGCTGGTTGCGGCGCTACCGGTGCTGGTGCTGCTCGGCGCGCTGGCGTTGTTCCGCGTAAAAGCGCATTTTGCGGCGCTGCTCGGGCTGGCCGCCTCCTTGCTCATTGCGATCGCCGTCTTTGGAATGCCGGCGAAGATGGGCGCCATAGCGGCGATTTATGGCGCTGTCTACGGATTCTTCCCTGTCGGCTGGATTATCCTCAACGTCATCTTCATGTATGACCTGAACTGCGAGGCCGGGCGCTTCAAGGTCTTGCAGGAAAGCTTGATGGGCGTCACGCAAGACCGGCGTCTGCAACTCGTACTGATCGCCTTTGCGTTTGGCGCGTTCTTCGAGGGCGCGGCCGGCTTCGGTACACCGGTCGCCGTCACTGCCGCAATCCTCATCGGGATGGGCTTCAAGCCGCTGCAAGCGTCGGGACTCTCGCTCATTGCCAACACTGCTCCGGTGGCGTTCGGCGCGATTGGAACACCGCTGGTGGCACTGGCGGGCGTAACTGGGCTGAACCTGCTGCAGCTCAGCGGCATGGCCGGCCGTATCCTTCCCTTCTTCTCGGTACTCGTGCCTTTCTGGCTGTTGTGGGCCTTCTGCGGATTCGAAGGCATGATCGAAGTGTGGCCCGCAACGCTTGTGGCGGGGGTGTTTTTTGCGGTGCCGCAATTTTTGGTCTCGAATTACCACGGCCCCTGGCTTGTTGACGTGGTCGCGTCGGTCTGCTCGATGGCCGCGCTAACGCTTCTCTTGTTCACTTGGCACCCCAAGAAAATCTGGGGGCTGGAGGGACATGAGGCAGGTCGTGAAGCTCGAGGTCAGCACGGGCACAGCACCCGCGAGGTGGTCAAGGCCTGGGTGCCCTGGGTGATTCTCAGCGTCGTGGTCTTCTTGTGGGGGCTTCCTTCCGTCAAGGCCTTCCTCGACAAAATCTCCATCTTCCGTTTTCCGGTCAGTGGACTTCATAATCTGATCCTCCGCGTGCCGCCCGTAGTCGCGAAGCCCACGCCGGAGGCCGCGGTTTTTCAGCTCAACTGGATCACCGCTTCTGGCACCGGCATTCTAATTGCTGCCCTCATTTCGGGTTTCCTGATGGGATTTGGGCCGCTGCAGCTTATACGGCAGTACGGCAAGACCCTCTATAAGGTGCGTTTCTCTCTCCTCACCATCTCCGCGATGATGGCCATCGGTTTCATGACCCGCTACTCGGGTCTCGACGCGACCATGGGCTTGGCCTTCGCGCGCACCAAGTGGCTGTATCCCTTCTTCGGCACGTTGCTTGGCTGGCTTGGCGTGGCGCTCACGGGCTCGGACACTTCCTCGAACGTGCTCTTCGGCAGCCTGCAGAAAATATCGGCCACCCAGGTGGGTGTGTCGCCCACGTTGATGGCGGCCGCCAACAGTTGCGGCGGCGTAATGGGGAAGATGATTGACGCGCAGAGCATCGTGGTGGCCAGCACCGCGACGGAGTGGTATGGACACGAGGGCGACATTCTGCGCTACGTTTTCTTCCACAGCATCGCGCTGGCATCGCTGGTGGGCGTGCTGGTGTTTTTGCAGGCTTACGTTTATCCGTTTACGAAGATGGTCATTCATTGAACCGCTGCGCGCCGTCAGGAATGGCGTGAGATAACGCTTGCGTTGAGGTTCTTCGGCCATCCTTGTCGGATGGCCTCAGAATGACAATGCTTGCGGCGGGGCGTTTGACCTTGACCGGTGGATGGGGCAAGCTTCTCTTCGATAGTACACTCGGGGAGAGCACGCTCGGGAGCACTCGTCGAGTCCCGGAAAGGCCACCGTGGACGCCCGCATTTTTCAAGAGCTGCGCGCGATTGTCGGTCAACGCGGTCTGATCACTTCAGAGGAAGAACTTCACACCTACGAATGCGATGGCTTGACCAATTTCCGGGTCATGCCACGCGGCGTCCTGCTTCCTGGTTCCACCGAACAAGTCCAGGCGATCCTGCGCGTCTGCCATCGCGAACGCATCCCGTTTGTGGCGCGCGGGTCGGGGACGGGACTGAGCGGCGGCGCATTGCCGGTTGAAAACGGAATCGTCATCAGCCTGACGCGCATGAATCGCATACTGGAAGTGGATTTGCCCAACGCGCGCGTGGTCGTAGAGCCGGGGGTCATCAATCTCGACATAACGGCACGCGTGCAGCCGCAGGCGTACTTCTACGCGCCCGATCCGTCGTCGCAATCGGTCTGCAGCATCGGCGGCAACGTGGCGGAAAATTCCGGCGGGGCGCATTGCCTGAAGTACGGCTTCACCACGACGCACGTTCTCGGGCTGGAGGTGGTGCTTCCGGACGGGACCCTGGTGCACCTCGGCGGCAAAGCGCTGGACGCTCCGGGATATGACCTCGCCGGCGTTTTTGTCGGCTCCGAGGGCACCCTTGGCATCGCCACAAAAATCACGCTGCGTATCGTGAAGCGCCCGGAGTGCGTGCAGACGCTGCTGGCCGCATTTCCTTCCACGAACGAAGCGGGCGCGGCAGTCAGCGACATCATCGCGGCCGGAATGCTTCCCGCCGCCATCGAAATGATGGACAACCTGGCGATCCAAGCGGCGGAAGCGGCGGTGCACGCAAACTATCCGAACTGCGGGGCGCTGCTGCTGGTGGAGCTCGATGGGCCGGTGGCGGAAGTGAAAGAGCTGATGACCCACGTGGACGACATTTGCCGGCGCAATGGCGCGTGGGAGATTCGCGTGGCGCAATCCGACGCAGAGCGCGCGCTGGTGTGGAAGGGCCGCAAAGCGGCTTTCGCTGCGATGGGCCGCATCTCTCCCAATTACATCGTGCAGGACGGCGTGATTCCCCGCACCGCGTTGCCGCGCGTGATGAGCGAAATCGATCGGCTGAGCAAAGAGGCGGGCGTCCGCGTGGCCAACGTGTTCCACGCGGGCGACGGCAACCTGCACCCGCTGGTGCTGTACGACCGCCGAATCGCCGGACAGGAAGAGGCGGCCGAGGCCGTGTCGCATACAAATTCTGGAGATTTGCATCGCCGCGGGCGGCTCGATCACCGGGGAGCATGGCGTCGGCGAAGACAAAAAAATGGCGATGTCGAAAATGTTCAGCGAGCCGGACCTGCAAACGATGCAGCGCGTGCGTTGCGCGTTCGATCCGCTGCAGCTTTCAAATCCTACGAAGATATTTCCGCGCCCGCGCCTGTGCGGCGAAAAACCCGGCAAATACGTTGCCCACCCGCTGGAAACTGCTGGCGTCGCGGAGCGCTTCTGACGATGGACGCGGAGGTCTCTTCCAAAGCAACTACGGTGACGGAGACATTTGTGGATGCCGTGCGCGCGATCGTCACGGCTGACGGCGTTCGTGCCGCCGAAGCAAATGACTGCGTCGCCGGCGTGCAGCCGCAGATGGTCGTTGAGCCTGGAAACGAGCAAGAGCTTGCGAAGGTGTTGAGTCTCGCGAACGAGAGGGGCCTTGGGGTAGTTCCCCGCGGCGGAGGCACAAAGCTGGCGTGGGGAAATCCGCCGAAGCGAGCGGACGTCGTATTGTCGACGGCGCGACTCAACCGAATCCTCGAGTACGCCTGGGCCGATCTGACGGTCACGGTGGAAGCCGGCCACTCGATACAACAGTTGCAGGAGACGCTCGCGCAAGATGGGCAGCGGCTGGCGCTCGATCCCTTGTGGCCGGACCGCGCAACGGTCGGTGGCGTGCTCTCCACCAACGACAGCGGCGCGCTGCGGCTTCGCTTCGGCGCCCTGCGCGACCTGATCATCGGCGTGACGCTGGCCCTGCCTGATGGCACGCTGGCCAGCAGCGGCGGCAAAGTCGTCAAGAATGTCGCGGGCTACGATCTGCCAAAGCTGGCGACCGGCGCGCTGGGCACACTCGGCGTGATCACCCGCGCGGTTTTTCGACTGCATCCGTTGCCGAAGGAAACGCGTACGATCTCCTGCCTCACGCGCGACATTCGCGAAGCGCAGCGCCTGATCCTCGCCATTCAGGATTCGCAACTGGCGCATTCCGCGCTCCAGGTGCGCGTTGTGGCGGATGCGCCGCCGCAGGTCGATGTGCTCTTCGAAGCCACAGAAGCGGGTCTCACGGCGCAAACCGAGAAGTTGAGATCGATCCTCGCTCCCAACCTGCTTACCGATCCCGGCGCGGTGGTCTGGAAATCGCGTCAGGAGCTTTACGGCGCGGCCAAGCGCGGCGATTCGAATTCCGCGGCGGCCAAGATTTCGGTCCTGCCGGCGGGCATTGGCGACGCGATGGAATCGCTTGCGAGCATCTCCGCAGGCAAAGCGCGCTGCAACGCGGTGGTGCAGGCCACCGGCATCGGCTGCGTCCATCTCGAAGGTGAACCCGCGATCCTTGCGTCCGTGCTCGAGGCGTTTCGCGCGGCCCTCGAGGTTGCTGGCGGTTCTCTCGCTGTCGCGCATCATCCCGCGGACATGCCCGCGCTCGACGCCTGGGGCGAGGCAGGCGATGCGTTGCCGCTGATGCGCGCGGTCAAGCAACAGCTCGACCCCAAGAGCACGTTGAATCCGGGGCGCTTCGTAGGAGGCATCTGATGGCGGATCACGCGACGCCCTCGCTTGCTCCAAGCGCCTTCGATGCGCATCACCCGCCTTCGCGCGAAATCATCGACACGTGCGTGCATTGCGGATTTTGCCTGCCGGTGTGTCCGACGTACGTTTTGTGGAACGAAGAGATGGACTCGCCGCGCGGCCGAATCTATCTCATCAAGCTGGCCAACGACGGCAAGGCCGCGATCAATCCGCAGTGGGTCAGCCATTTCGACGCGTGCCTTGGCTGCATGGCCTGCATGACTGCGTGCCCTTCCGGCGTCGATTACGGCAAGCTGATCGAAGCGACGCGCGCGCAGATTGAACGAAAGCACAAGCGCTCCGCCGCGGAGAAGCTGTATCGCCGATTCATCTTCAACTTATTTACGAGGCCCGACCGGCTGAGGAAGTTGCGCTTGCCGCTCCTCGCGTATCAGAAATCCGGCGTGCAGACGCTGCTGCGGAGCACCGGCATCCTGAGGCTGTTGCCGAAAAACCTTCGATCGATGGAAGCGCTGCTGCCACGAATTCCGGCGAGCGAATCGGTCGCGAGCATCACGCCCGCGCAAGGTGCAAAGCGCCGCCGCGTCGGTTTGCTGCTCGGATGCGTGCAGCGAGAGTTCCTGCCGCACGTGAATGCGGCGACAGCGCGCGTGCTGGCCGCTGAAGGCTGCGAAGTCGTCGCGCCACAAGAGCAACCCTGCTGCGGCGCACTCCTGGTGCATGCCGGGGAAGAAACTGCCGCCATCGCACTCGCGCGCCGCACTATCGAAGCGTTCGAGCGCGCGGGAGTCGACACCATCGTGACCAACGCTGCCGGATGCGGCTCCAACGTGAAAGAGTACGGTCACTTGCTCCGCGACGATCCGCAATACGCCGCCCGCGCAAAAGCATTCGCCGCCAAATGCAAAGACGTCACTGAGCTGCTGGCCGAGCTCGAACCCCGCGCGCCGCGAAATCCTTTGCCGTTGCGGGTCGCCTATCACGATTCGTGCCACTTGCAGCACGCGCAGGGCGTGTGCCTCCAGCCAAGGGCTTTGCTGCAGGGCATTCCCGGCGTGGAGCTGGCGGAGATTGCCGAGCCCGCCGTTTGCTGCGGATCGGCAGGCATCTACAACCTGGTGCAGCCCGACGCGGCCAACGCGCTAGGCGACCGCAAGGCCCAGCTCATCATGCCCATCAACGCGGACGTCGTCGCCACCGGCAATCCCGGCTGCCTGCTGCAACTGCGATCCGCATTGGCGAGGAGCGGCCGGAAGACACCGGTCGTGCACACGATTCAGCTTGTCGACGCGTCAATACGCGGCCGATCGATCGATTCGCTAGTCGAATAATCGGAGCCGCGCGTCTGCTGAGAACACTGCTACCGTTTGAGAATGGCGGCAAGAAGCTCGATGGGATGCAGCACGGATCGCGCGAAGCCGCCCTGAAGCTGCTCGGTGCAGGAAGTGCCGCTGGCGATCAGCGCGCGCTTGCCGCCGCTTCTTTCCTGCTGAATGATCTGTGTGAAAAGATCGGCTCCGACGGCCATGCTGAGATCGTAGAACTCCGTCTTATAGCCGAAGCTGCCCGCCATTCCGCAGCACTCCACATTGGTAGCCAGCACATCGAAGCCTACTTCGCGCAGCAGTGCTTCGGTAGGCGCGGCGTTGCCGATGGTTTTCTGCTGGCAATGCGCGTGAAAGAAAAGTTTCTGCCCCACCGGCGAGCGCGAGACATCGAAAACGTCCTTCGGCTTGCGGCTGGATTTCTCCAGCAGCTTGACCACGTATTCGACGGGATCAAACGCCCGCGAACGAAAACGTTCGAATCGCTCTTTGCTTTCGAGCAAGTGCCGCAGGTCGCGCCGGAACATCGCCAGGGAACTGGGCTCGACAACCACGATGTCGCGACCTTCGCTGACGTAGCGTTCCAGCTCCGCAGTCGCGCGCCTTGCGTGAATCTTCGCCGTGGCGATCATCCCCTGCGAAAGCGCCGCGCGCCCCTCAGGGCACCGCCTCGCTGACGACCACGTCCGCGCCCAGCGCCCGTAAAACCTCCAGCGTCGCCAGCCCCCGCTGCGCGCAGGCCGTAATTCGTGAATACATCCGCGAACAGAACGACCTTCGACCCTCGCGGACGTCCTGCTCCCACCGCCTGCTTTCGAGCCGCGTGAACCAGCGTTTGTTTCGGGAATGGCGGCAGCGTGCGCCTCCGGTCGAGGTCAACCCACCGCTCCATCGCCCGCCGCAATGGTTTGGCGTGACCCGCGCCGTCGGACGATGAAGTTAGCCCCGCGAGTTTGGCGACCCCGATGCTGTGCGCAATCGACGTGAGGCGCGCTCCCCACTTTGCAAAGTAGTGATAGTTCGCGAAAAAAATCTTGGACGCCGGTGCGCTCCGGTCCTCCATCGAGGCGCCCGTCATGGATCCCAGCGCGCTTTGCAGCGGTGTGCGCTCCGCAGTGCGGTTCAAGCGGTCCGCCAGGTTCTCGTTCAGCCAGGGAATATCGATTCGCACCGGGCATTGATTGACGCAGCGCGAGCATCCCGTGCATAGCTCCGAGAATCGCGCGTTCTCCAGCTTGCCCGTGCCCGCTTCCCACGACCCGCCGATGCCGCCGGAGTACGTCTCCCCGCCGAAGGCATGGCCACCCACGGTCTGAAAATTCGCGCAGGAGTTCAGGCACGCGCCGCAGCGAATGCAGTTCAGCGTCTCGCGAAACACGGGGTCCTCCCGCATTCGCATGCGTCCGTTGTCGATCAGCACCAGGTGAAACTCGCGCGGCTTGATGGGCTTGCCCGGCAGCGCGAAAGCCGGATCGCTCAGCGGCGGGCTCAGAAAGCTGGTATAGGCCGCGAGGCTCTGTCCCGTAGCGCTGGCAGCCAGCAGCTCCAGAAACGGAGCCATCTCGGAACGCGCCGGAATGATTTTCTCGACGCCGGAAATCGCGATGTGCACCGGCGGAAGGAAACTCGCCATGCGAATGTTGCCTTCACTCTCCACGAGCATCAGCGTGCCGGTATCGGCGGCAATCAGGTTTGCTCCGGTAATGCCGATGTCGGCATACAGGAATTTCTTCCGCAGCCGTTCGCGTGCGAATCTCGTCAAGGCCTCGCCGCTATCCAGCGGAAGGTCGGTCTTGAACTTGCGCTTGAAGAGCGCGGTGATGCGCTCCCGGCTGTAGTGCAGCGCCGGCGCAATGAGGTGCGACGGCTGCTCATTGGCTACTTGCAGGATGAATTCAGCGAGGTCGGTCTCGACAACCTCAATGCCGTCCGCTTCCAGAACGTGATTGAGGCGGATTTCTTCCGACGTGATGGTCTTCCCTTTTACCACCATCTTCGCGGCGCGCCAGTGGCACACGTCCAGAATGTACCGGCAGGCATCCGCAGCGGTGCTGGCGAGAAAAACATGGCCGCCGCGCGAGCGAATCGCGTTCTTGAGCGTTTGCACCAGGTCCGGCAGGCCGGCAATGGACTTCTCTTTGATCCGCCGCGCCTGATCCTTCAAAGCGTCGTAGTCTGGAATAGCCGCGGTGGCCAGATAGCGGCCGCGATTGAACGTCTGCGTATTCTGCCGGACGGCAGGACTCTCAATCTCCAACGCCATTCGAATAGCGCGAAGCAACCGGGCCTTGTCGCTCTTGTTTGCGACGTCGCGAGGGGCTTCGACTGCCGCCGGTTTGAAGTGGGGGTCCGCCATGGGAGTTACTCTAGCAAAAGTATGAGCAAGCGGTGCGGGCCGTGTACGCCCAGCACTAGCGGGCCCATATCCGCCGTGGCACTCGGCCCGGTGATGAAAATCAGGTTTCGTTTCAGCCCTTCTCCCTTGAGACATCCAGGGTCGAAGAGGTCGCGCGGCCGCGCCACGATTCGTTCGCTCGCAAGCAACACGATATTCAGCGGCATCAGCAGGCTTGTGACCCCAACCAGCGGGCGCCCTAGGGCAATGCACACAGAGCCCGTACTCGCCACGCCCGCAAACGCCTCCGTCACACCTACTCCCGCCGTCGCGAGTTGTTCATCCTCCGGCCTCAGGATCACGCCCCCTAAACCGGGAAGCGCAGCCAGAAGCTGCGGCGCCAGAAACTCAGCCTCGCTCAACACGATGCCGCCACGGGAGTTCTCCGCAGCTCTCTCAACGGCGCTGCGTATCGCCAGGGGCGAACGTTCGCAGCGCCACACCGTGGCAGCAGCTTGGGTCGCATTTTCTTCAAATGTGGTCGCGAGGTCGGGCATGTCGTTCGGCGATGGATATTGTGCAGTGGCAGCCACAGGAAGTCTATGCGGGCAATACTTGGCCGCGCGTTTCCGCTCCAAACGGGATTAGCAGCAGCCCCACAGCAAATGCCAGCGACGTCAGCGCCACCGGAATCCCCAGGGAGCCATACCGTTGAACCCCCGCGCCCACCAGGAACGTGATTCCAGCTCCGCCAAAGCGCGCAAACGACGTGGAAAATGCGAACGCGCTCGCCCGGCATTCCGTCGGGTACTGTTCCGGAAGCCACAACGTGTAAACCGCGAAGTTTGCTCCTCCCAGCCCCAGAAAGAAAAGGCACACGAAAAACCAGGGAAGCGCCGCCGCGCCGAGATAGAACACTTTTCCGAAGGTGACCGCTATAGACGCCGCCATCAATGCGAAGTACGCCGCCAGCGCGCCCCGCCGCCCTAGCCGTTCCGCAAGCCATGGCATCGCCAAACAGCCCAGAATCGTCGCAAAAGAAACCAGCATGACCGCCCGCGAGGCGAGTTGCGCCGCCTGCGGTCCGAACGCGGCCGCTAGCCTCCGCCAGCGCGGTGGCGGCCGCGGGAACGTACACCGTCCCGGCCCACAGCCCGCAAATCGACGCCAGCATGAACGCCGAATTCAAGATCGTTCGCCGCCGCCACGCGCTCGAAAACAGCGTCGCAAACGGCCGCCAGATTTCCCAGGAGCGTACTTCTCCTTTTTTTCGCGTCCAGCACGCTGGCTCCGTTACTCCGTGGCGAATCCACGCAAGCAGCAGCGCTGGCAGCCCTCCCACCGCGAACATCGCGCGCCAACCGAAGCGGCTCCCGATCGCAAAGTTGGCCAGCGCCGCAAGAAAAACTCCCACGTAGTATCCGGTATGCATGTAACCCGCGCCAGCCCGCCGCCGGTGCTCCGGCCATTCTTCGGCGACAAACGTGCCGCCCATGGCCCATTCGCCTCCAATTCCGATGCCCGCCAGCAAGCGAAGGATCGCAAGCTGCCAAACGCTGGTGACGAACGCGCTCGAGAACGTAAACAACGAATACCACACGATCGTCAGCATCAGCGTGCGTACCCGCCCGAATTTGTCTCCCACGGGTCCCCACAAAAAAGCGAGCCCCCACCCGGCTAGAAACAAGGCCGAACAGCAACCCGCCGTAGAAACCGATATTCCCCTTTGTAGCGGCAAGGCCTGAACGCGGAAGAAGTTCCCGAAGCGAGGGCACCAGCACGAGCGCATAGATAAAAGAATCCATGCCGTCCAGCGTCCACCCGCCCCACGACGCCCAAAATCCGCGAATCTGATTTCGCGTGAGAGGTTCCGCAGTGGCCGCGAGCGAGGTCGTCATTCCAGCCGGGACTATATCAAAAACTCCCAGCGCTCCTACCGAAATCCCAGCCTCTCGCCAACTCTACCAATATGCCCGCACAAAAAAGTAAACCGTCATCCCTGCCCCGACGAGAATCACAAACCACCGGATCCACGACTGCGGCAGCTTCTGCGCGTAATGCGCCGCAAGGTAACCCCCGCCAACCGCTCCGACGGTCATTACCAGCGCCTGCGGCCACACGATCGCGCCAGACACCACAAATGTAAACGCCGCCACGCCGTTGATCACGCCGCCCAGGATCACCTTCAGCGCATTCATGTCGTGAATGTCCGTCATCCCCAGCACTGCCAGCATCGCCAGATTGATGATGCCCACGCCCCCGCCGAAGTACCCCCCGTACACCGCCACGACCAATTCAAAAATCGAAGCACTCACCAGCGCGGCATTGCTCGACTCCCGCGAAATATCCGCGGCGATCAACTTGGTCAAGTGCTTGCCGAAAATAAACAGCAGCGTGGCGCCCAGCAGCATCCACGGCAGCACTCGCAGAAACGTTGGCGCCGGCGTCCGGATCATCAGAACTGCCCCGGCCAATCCCCCCACGACGCTGGTGGCAATCAGCGGAATCATCACGCGCCGCGAAATGCTCATGCGTTTCCGGTAGGCTCCACCGCTGGCGGTAACCCCGATCCAAAGGGCGAGTGTGTTTGTAGCGTTGGCTTGAACCGGCGGAACACCGGTGAACAGCAGCGCAGGGAACGCGACGAAGCTACCGCCGCCGGCCACGGCGTTGATGGCACCGCCCAGCGCCCCGGCGGCGGCTAGAAAGATAGCTTGTCGGATGTCCAAGCAAATCTTTTATCACGAATCCGCTGCGCCACTCCACCCGAGCCGCAAAATCCGGCGCTCACATCGATGCGACTACCTTCTTGACAACACGGGCGTCGACGCGTATATGAACGGGGCACTTCTGGGCGATCTCGCACTGGCAAGCCGTTGCCCACGGCGCGAGCCGGTACGTTAACACGGCATTAACATTTGTAAGATAACCAGTCCGGGGGCTGGTGTTTCCTTCGCTTCCGTGATCGCGGGTGTCGAGGCTTCCGAACTGATTCGCTCTGTTCCGGGTCGCAGTCCAACAGGAGGAAGTATGGCCAGTCGCGCAGATGCAATCGCGGTTAGCGGGTCGCCTGAATACGGCATCTGGCGAGTGCTTCTCGCCTCCGCCGTTGGCACCATGATCGAGTGGTACGACTTCTACATCTTCGGCAGCCTCGCCGCCTTCCTCTCACCGAAATTTTATCCGACCGGCAACGACACCTTTGCCTACATCGCCTATCTCGCCACGTTTGCCGTGGGCTTCCTGGTGCGGCCGTTCGGCGCCTTGTTCTTTGGACGCATCGGCGACCTCGTCGGCCGCAAGTACGCTTTTCTCGTCACCCTCTCGATCATGGGCGGCGCCACCGCTCTCATCGGTGTCCTGCCAACCTACAAGACCGCCGGGTGGTTTGCGCCCATTACCTTGCTCATCATTCGTGTTCTACAGGGCCTCGCTCTCGGCGGCGAATACGGCGGCGCCACGGTTTATGTCGCCGAACACGTTCCCGATGGCAAGCGCGGCTTCTACACCAGCTTCATCCAGATCACCGCAACGCTCGGGCTGTTCGTTTCCTTGATCGTCATCCTCGTGACGCAAAATTACCTGAGCAAGGAAGATTTCGCGGAGTGGGGCTGGCGCATTCCCTTCCTCGCCTCCATCATCCTGGTCACCATCTCCCTCTACATTCGTCTGAAGATGAAGGAATCGCCCATCTTCGCCCAGATCAAGAGCTCCGGCATGTCGTCAACCCAGCCGATCAAGGACGCGTTTGGAAAGTGGGATAACTTGAAGCGCGTGCTCATCTCCCTTTTCGGCGCCACCGCCGGCCAGGGCGTTATTTGGTACACCGGCCAGTTCTACGCTTTGTTCTATCTTCAGACCGTTCTCAAGGTGAATCCCAAGACCTCCAACATCATCGTGGCCGTCGCCCTTCTTCTCGGCATGCCTTTTTTCACCGTGTTCGGCGCCATATCCGATAGGATCGGCCGCAAGTGGATCATGATGGCGGCCTGCCTGCTCGCCATCATTACCTACATTCCGATCTACCAGTCCATGCAAGCCGCCGCAGGCAATAACATCAACGGTCTGCACTCTACCAAGAACAAAGTGACGGGCGCGATCTCTCTTGCGGCTCTCACCACGGACCCAGCAACCGGCGCGCAAGTGCCCGCAAAGGAAGCTTCCGCGCCCAACGTGCCCAAGCTCGTCCTGCTCGTCTTCATCCAGGTCCTGTACGTCTGCATGATCTATGGCCCCATCGCGGCCTATCTTGTGGAAGCCTTCCCCGCCAAGATTCGCTACACCTCCTTGTCTTTGCCGTATCACATCGGCAACGGCGTGTTCGGCGGCCTTTTGCCGCTCATCGGTTTATCGCTGTGCGCCGCCACCGGCAACATCTACGCAGGTCTCTACTACCCCATGATCGTCGCCGGCATCACGCTAGTCGTCGGCAGCCTGCTTTTAAAGGAAACACACGGCACGCGCATCTGGGACGAAGTCGGCGGCATGCGCTAAATATGTACGTGCCCGGCCCGGCTTCACGCCGGCCCTTCGAGCGGTTGGGTTGGTTGCCAAAGCAAGGGCGCAGCGATGCTGCGCCCCTACAAGGACGGATGAAGGGCGGGAATGAAGAACCGCCGCAAAACCTTACCGCTCGACATTGACGCCACCTATTCCCCGGTAGCATTATCTTCTCCGCTCAACTCATTTCTTCACACCCAAAGGGAGCCTTCCCGTGGCCAAATCACGCACCAAGAAGTCCAAGCCGACCTCCAAACCCAAGGCGAAATCCTCTAACCACGAGCCGCCCGCAGCCTCTCCTGCCCCTTCCCCCAAGCAGCCCAAGCAGAACGAAGCCCAGATCGCCGTCCACTGGAAAGAAGAAGAACTCTTCTATCCCTCTCCGAAATTCATCGCTCAAGCAAATCTCAACGACCCCGCTACCGTCGAGCGCTTCAGCGAAGAACATTTTCCGGAATGTTTCCGCGAATACGCCGAGCTTCTCCACTGGGACCACTACTGGCACACCACCCTCGACACCAGCAATCCCCCCTTCTGGAAATGGTTCGTCGGCGGCAAACTCAACGCCTGCTACAACTGCGTCGACCGCCATCTCGCCAAGCATAAGAACAAGGCCGCTCTCATTTTCGTCCCCGAACCCGAAGCCGAAGCCGCCACCGTCATCACCTACCAGGAGCTCTACCGCCGCGTCAACGAAGTCGCCGCGCTCCTGCGCGATTTCGCCGGCCTCAAAACCGGCGACCGCGTCACCATCCACATGCCCATGATTCCCGAGCTCCCCATCACCATGCTCGCCTGCGCGCGCCTCGGCGTCGTCCACTCCGTCGTCTTCGGGGGTTTCAGTGGCGAAGCCTGCGGCATGCGCGCCGCGGACTCCGGCAGCCGCGTCCTCATCTACGCCGACGGCTACCACCGCAACGGAAAATGGGTCGATCACAAGGGCAGCGCCGACATCGCCGTCGAAACCGCACAAAAAGAAGGCCAGACCATCGACAAGGTCCTGATTTGGAAGCGCTATCCCGGCCACTTCCGCTCCGAGGCTCCCATGATCATGGGCCGCGACTTCTTTATCGACGACGTGCTCCACGACTACCGCAATCACCTCGTCGAGCCCGTCTCCCAGGACTCCGAAGCCCCGCTCTTCCTGATGTACACCAGCGGCACCACCGGCAAACCCAAAGGCTGCCAGCATCGCACCGGCGGCTATCTCGCCTACGTCGCCGGCACTTCCAAGTATTACCAGGACATTCACACCGACGACGTCTACTGGTGCATGGCCGACATCGGCTGGATCACCGGCCACTCCTACATCGTCTACGGACCGCTCGCCCTCGCCGCCACCAGCGTCCTCTACGAAGGCGTGCCGCAATTTCCCGACGCCGGCCGCCCCTGGCGCATCGCCGAGCGCCTGGACGTCAACATCTTCCACACCTCGCCCACCGCCATTCGCATGCTGCGCAAAGCAGGCGGCGACGAGCCCAAAAAATACAACTACCATTTCAAGCACATGACCACCGTCGGCGAGCCCATCGAGCCCGACGTCTGGCGCTGGTATCACGAAGTGGTTGGCAAAGGCAAAGCCGTCATCGTGGACACTTGGTGGCAGACCGAAACCGGCGGCTTCCTGTGCAGCACAAAACCCGCCCTCGATCCCATGAAGCCCGGCAGCGCAGGTCCGCCCGCTCTCGGCATTTATCCCATCATCTGGGACGAAGAAGGAAAAGAAGTGAAGGCCGGCTCAGGTTCCGCCGGCAACATCTGCATCCGCAATCCCTGGCCCGGCATCATGCAAACCATTTGGGGCAGCGCGGACCGCTTCGTCGCTCAGTACTACCAAAAGTATTGCAAGAACCCCGAAAGCAAAGACTGGCGCGATTGGCCTTACTACGCCGCCGACGGCGCCGTTCTCCCCGCCGACGGTTACTTCCGCATCCTCGGCCGCGTCGATGACGTCATCAACGTCGCCGGCCATCGCCTCGGCACCAAGGAAGTCGAGTCCGCCTGCCTCTCCATCCCGGAAATCGCCGAAGCCGCCGTCGTTCCCGCGGTCGACGAAGTCAAAGGCCGCGTCCCCGTCGTCTACATCTCCCTGAAACCCGGCGTCGCCGTCCACCAAGCAGATCCAGGAAAAAGTCACTGCCACCATCGAAACCATGATCGGCAAGATCGCCCGCCCCAAAACCATCCACATCGTTCCCGACATGCCCAAGACCCGCTCCGGCAAAATCATGCGCCGCGTCCTCGCCGCCATCTCCAACCACATGGACACCGGCGACATCACCACCCTCGCGAATCCCGACATCGTCGAACAAATCCGCGAGCAAGTCCAAGGCCGCGCCCGCGGCCCCATTCAGGAAGGCCCCGCCGACATCAAACTCTTCGGCGAAGAACGCTAACCTTGCCGATGCAGGCGCCTGGCGTCAGCCGGGCGTTGCTGCCCCGCCTGCCTTTGTAGGGGCGCAGCATGCTGCGCCCCAACTCGGCTACCAACTCAAGTGATGGCGCTGCCATTCCGTCCACCCCTCGGAAAAGCGTAGAATCGAACGATCGCCACAAACACCAACACGAGATACCTCCCAGCCGTCGCCCTAGGGTCCCTAGCTTTCCTTTTGCTCCCGCACACAGCCGCACCGCAAACAAAAGAAGCCCCGGCTCAGAACACCACCGCCAAGATTGAAGTGACGGTGAACGCCGTCCTGGTGCCTGTGGTGGTTCGCAATGCCCAAGGGCATGCCGTCGGCAACCTGACGAAAGAAGACTTCCAAATCTTCGACAACGGCAAGCCACAAACCATTTCCGGATTCACCATTCAGCAACGCACGGAAGCTTCGAGCGGCAATACGTTAGCGGAATCTTCATCGTCGAATACGCCTAGTGTCGACACACAGCCCGCAGCAGCGCCACAACGCTTCATTGTTTTCTTGTTCGACGACACCCACCTCGGCGTCGCCGACTTGTTGCGGGTCCAAAAGGTGGCAACGAAGATGCTCGCCGAGTCGCTGGCCGAGTCGGACATGGCTGCCGTGGTTTCCATGTCCGGAATGAACAGCGGCCTGACGCACGATCGCGCCAAGCTGCAAGAAGCGGTCAAGCAGCTAAAAGTGCAGGAACTCTACCGGCATATGGACCATCCCTGCCCGGATATCGACTACTATCAAGCGGACTTAATCCAAAATAAGCATAACGACCAGGCTCTGGAGTCCGCAATACAGGATGAGTTCGTTTGCGCGAATCTCATTCCCCAAACCGATCGCAATATCGCCGATAAATTGGTGAGATCCGCCGCGGCGCAATCTCTGGCAATTGGCGAACGGGATGTTTATGTAGCGCTCGCCACGCTCAGAGAGTTTGTCCGGAAAATGGCGACACTGCCGGGGCAACGCACGCTGATTTTGATTTCGCCGGGGTTCCTCACGCTGACGCCGGCAGCGATGACCGAGAAGTCGCAGATTTTCGACCTTGCGGCGCAATCCAGCGTGACTATCAGCGCGCTGGATGCTCGCGGGTTGTACACCACCGAACTCGACGCTAGCGAGCGGGGCGCGTCTTCGAGTTTAGATTTGGCACAGGGCCTGCATTCCCAATATCATCGCGACACCATGAGTCTGAGTGAGGACGTCATGGCCGAACTCGCCGACGGAACCGGCGGAACCTACTTCCACAACAGCAACGATCTGGAAGGAGGATTCAAAAGCCTCGCATCCGCCCCCGACTATGTGTACCTGCTCGAATTTTCGCTGGAAAAGGTGAAGCCCGACGGCACGTACCACCGGTTGAAGGTGAAAGTAGACAAAGATGGCGTGAACTCCCAGGCCCGACGCGGCTACTTTGCCCCGGCGAAAGACAAGAAATAATGCAAGCCCCTGGCTTCCGCCAGGCGTTTCGCGTCCAGCCCCGTAAAAACGTGTGCTAGCGAAGAGGCGAAGCCAAGGCGGGCTAAGCGGTGAGGGGATTCACCACGCGAACGGCGCCGTACTCCTGGCCGGCACTTAAATCTTCGGAATAGAGCGTGGAGGCTCCAGCGCTCTGCGCGGCATGAACAATCAGCGCGTCCCAAAACGAAATCTTGTAGCGCGATTCGATTTCCAGCGCACCGAGAATCGATTCGCCCGTATTCACCACGATTTCCCAGTTCAAATAGTTCCGGATTCGTAGGCGTACCTCCTCGGGGGACGGACCGGGATGAACGCTTTCGCCTAAGGCTGAAGCAAAACTCTTGAAGAACCTGGGTGCTCAAGACTCCGGTCCGGGAATCCCACAGACGCTCGACTAAATGCACCGCGCGCTCGTGTTTAGCACCTTTAGAAGCGTCGTGCGCATAGATCAAAATATTGGTGTCTACAAAAAACTTATCGCTCATGAAGTTCGTCGCGAGAAGCTTGGCCGCTCCCAATGTAGTTCACGATCCTCCTGCAGGATCGCCAAAGCTCTTCTTTTCGCTTGATCGTAGTCCGTGCGCTTGCGCACGGCATCTTCAAGCTTGGCCGCCAGCAGGGCGCTGATCGAGGTACCTTCTTCGGCGGCCAGGATCCGGGCCTTGCGCAGGAGCTCCTTGTCCAACTTAAGGGTGATATTGGCTTTAGTGGTGGTATCGGTCTTCATGTGCAGCACAGTTCTACGTGCAGCACCATTTTACGTGCTATTCCCTCTGGCGTCAATCGCGCTGCTACTACCCGGCTGCCGCCAACTCGTACAGATACTCTACGTGCGATCGGGCAGCGCCATCCATGCCCTGGACCTTCGGATTTGTCGACTCGATCAGGTAATACTCGTCCGGAGCGTGCGCTCCGTTTCCATGGCCCAAGCCAAAGTGTCCGGCCGGCAGCCGCAGAGGATCGCCCGTGAACACGTAGCCAGGCCACGATCCTGCAAGACGCGGCAGGATTACCGGATCGATCCCGCTCCGCCGGTACACGGCCTCGGAAACTCGAATGATGGCCGAGTCTGCCGGTGTGCTTGTCGGATCGTAGCCGCCGCTCATATGCACATCGATATCGGCGAAGCCTTTTTTCGCTAAGTGCGCTTTCAACGCCGCAAGAGCCTCCGCTGCCGTCATGTCCGGAACCAGCCGCATGTCGATCTTCGCGACCGCCTTGCCCGGCAGAATCGTCTTCCCGCCTGGCCCGGTGTACCCGCCCACCAGCCCTTCGATGTTGATCGTCGGCCGCGACACCAGCATCTCCATCGACTCCTCCCAGCCGACATCGTGAATCCAATGATCCACGCCCTGCAGTTTCTTGGTTTCCGCCTCGCTCAGGCGCTTTGCCGCTTCCACAATCATCTTCTTGTCCGCATCGGACAGCGGCCGAGCCTTCGCTGCAAAGCCTTCGACCACCGGGTCGTTGCCGTCCGGCGACACCAGCGTCGCCAGCGCCTCCACCAGATGCCACGCCGGGCTATCCACTCTCGCTTTGTTGCTGGAGTGCAGATCTTTCTTTCGGCCCGCGCCCCCACCGTTCGCCGCTCGATGTTAGCTCCAGTTCGACCACGCCCTTCGCGCCGAGGAACATCGTTACCTCGCCGCCGAGCCCCTGCGCCGCGAATGGCATGAATATGCCGCTGCATTTTTTCAGCGCCGCCGCTACCTCCGGCCTGTGCACCACTTGCGGAAAATGCGGCGAGCCAATCTCTTCTTCTCCCTCCGCTACGAACACCAGATTCACCGGCACCTTCTTCCCCGCCCCGTGAATCGCGTGCAACGCTGCGAGGAATGTCGCCTCGGGCCCTTTCTGATTCACCGCGCCACGCCCGACCAAAATCTTGCCCAGTCCGGGCTTGTCCACCAGCGCGGCATCAAACGGCGGCGACGACCACTCCGCCGGATCGGCCTGCTTCACGTCGTACATAAAATAGAGGCCAATGGTTCGCGGCGCCCCGGCATCGAGCGTCGCGAAGATTCCGGGCTGGCCGTCCGTCGGCACTTTCGTGACCTGTTGAAATCCCGCATCCCGCAACATCCGCATCGTCAGGTCGCAGCCTTCGTTCATCCCGCGATTCTCCGCCGCGATCGACGGCTGCTTGATCCACTCCTGCAAGCGCTGCACGGATTCGTCGTGGCGCTTCTCGATTTCCTTCTGAATCGCATCGAGATCGGCAGAGGAAGCCGCCGCCTCGCGTCCAGTGCGGCAATGCCAGCGCCGCTGCACTCGCGGCCACACCCTGCAAGAACACTCGCCTGTCGACGCCCCTCTCCAACTCCCCATGCGTCTCATCGGATTCCGGAAACTTGGTCATCGCTTCCTCCCCTGGATTCATTTCTGGCCGTACTTTGCGCGCCCGCAGCGCAACGCGAGAGCCTACACCCCCTCGCCTTCCCCGGCAATGCCAGCGCGACTGACCGGCACACCCGCGACGCTCAGTCTCCGGTGGTTCCCACCGGTTCGAATGCCCACGCGAAAAAATGGCGCCCCATGCACGGATTCAGGTTACTGCAGCAAGTCTGTGAGCAGTGGATGAAGAGACACGCCGAACGGATTCGTAACGGTGACGCCATTCCAAGTGAAGCTTTCTTGCAAATCTTCAGACAGGAGGAGACGGCACCTGTCGTCACTTGTCCTCGTACAACTCGTCGCGGGTCCAGCGCCTCCTGCCCTTGGCGCCTTTCACGGTGGGTTGCGACTCGAGGCGACCCAAGAGAAAGGAACGTGCTCCCGCGGTGATGCGCGCATCGGTCTTGGCGGACACCAGCTTCGCCGCGAGCTCATCGCTCGATGTGAGGACGTGGCCCCGGAGAAACGTGCGAACGGCCGCCTTTTGGAAACTCTTGGTTTCACTTCGGTCGCGTGCGGTGTGGGCAAAGAAGGCTGAGGCTTCGACCTCAAGCCTCTCGTACTGCTCGGCAAGCATTGCTCGCTTCAGCAGCTCGTTAACTCGTTCGCTAGCAGAACGAGTTCCTTTGGTCGCGTGGACGTAAGCGTCGATTTCCGCATCAAGCACGAACTTTTTGGTCTGTCTCATAGGATGGGGCCGCGACACCAATTATCATAGCGTAGCCGAGGAAGCGGGTGTCCGGAAAGAAGCGACGGACACATCTGGGCACATCGCTTTTGTGCCTGTGCCGACAAGCCCCGATCGGGCGCAGACTGGTTGTGAGGGTGAACCAATGTTAGCAGTTGCGGGTGTCTGGAAGAAAAAGCGCGATGAATTGGGCATCAAGAGAAAATCATTGTTCGAGAAATACAGCGAGCATCCCATTGATCTTCATCTTGCTTTAGAAATCAAAACGATCGATGACGAAATTGCCGAGTGCACCGAGAATCTCGTGCAAGAAAGGCGCTCCGGCCGCCCCGTCTCCCCCGTCAAGAAGCTCTCGTCGCCTGATGAGTAAGGATGAAGAGCAAAATCTCGTTTTCCGTCAATCAGCGCGCCGAGCAAATCGGCGCAGCTATTACCCGCCTCAAAGGCGAGCCAGGGCGCACATGTCGAAGAATCCGCGCGCAACTCGTCCTGATGGTCGCCTGCGGTGGCGCCTTCCTGCACAGCGCCGCCACACTCCCTCCACCCAATTCTTTCTGGCTCCGCCTGCGTCCCATCGGACTCTGGAACTCTGCGCGCACCACAGGGCAACGCGACCTCGCCTTCCCCGGCAATGCCGGAGCACCAGCAAACCGCGACGCACAATTTCCAGTAGATCACACCGGTTCGCACGCTAGGGAGTCGCTACGTCCCGGGTCTTGCCCACAGGCTTTGCCTTTGGGGAATTTAGAAGCCGAGCGACTTCCTGGAGACTTTTGTAGGTCTGGGGACCAACTCCCAGATGCGACACAGACACAATATTGGCTCCCTTCTTCTTAAGCAGGAGCGCGGAGTAGCATTTTTGAACAAGGCTGCCCTTTCCCATGACGGATTTCAGTCGTGCCACCCATCGATCTGCGATTGAATGGCGAAGACTTCGGCTGTTAAGTACTCTGGCGATGATCAGCCAATCGACCAGGTACTTCCGCGGATCATTCCACTCATCAGAAAAATGCTCGACGATGACATCGGACGAAATCATCAAGTCCGTTTCGCTAAAGGATCTGGCGACTAAACCGGAAAATAAAAAGTCCTCCTCTTCAACCCTAAGCAAATCCTCTACGTTCGCGTCGTAAACAGCTACCTCGTGCTCGAACGACATACGACGAAGAGAAAACTCAGCTACCGGCACGAAATAGTACCCCGCCCGAAGGAGCACATCTGTCTCTTGGAATAACCTGTCCCGTCCAAAACATTTGACAAATCTATTTATGCGCTGTGAGGC
Organism: uncultured Acidobacteriota bacterium; assembly: GCA_963735525.1. Taxonomy (GTDB): domain Bacteria; phylum Acidobacteriota; class Terriglobia; order Acidiferrales; family UBA7541; genus Acidiferrum. The sequence continues at coordinate 110,078 of CAVTLQ010000017.1, forward strand.
CGAGGTCTCGGCATGTGGAGCGTGGCTATAGAATGCGCTCAGATGCAGCCTTGCCAGATCCTCGCGAACCCCCTCCCAGTTCGGAATGATCTCACCAGGCTTTACCCCTAAGTGATCTGGCGACTCATAATAGAAGGCAACAACGGGGAGCAGATCACTCATTTCTCTGGCGCGCTCAGCCACCTGTCGTAGATTCTTAACGAGGATCGGTTGAAAATTGGCTGGCAGTTTTTCGAGCGTAGAAAATACCCGCTGGTGCGATGCCTCTTTCTTGGGTTTGGGCGAGCGAATCCACGGATCCGAAAGAGGCACTTCAGTGCAAATTTCCACGGCGAGGGAGATAAGTTGCTCGACTTTCTCTCGTCCGATATTTTGAAGCTGCGGCAACGTTCGAAGCGGTACTAAGAGCAAGCTGTAAAACGTACTCGGCACCACTCGAACCTCATCAATGATCTTGCCCAGGAGGGCATCGAGTAGACTTCCGGATTGTTCGTCGAGCATGAGAAGGAGCAGCTCCAAGACGACCGCCCAAGCATCGCCACTGAGATAAGGTCTTATTTCCTCGTGGAGCTTGTCCACCGTTTTGCCGAGACAATAGTTTCGATAGATATACAAGGCTGCGAAGTATTCATGGAAGGTCTTATGGCTAAAACGATCCTCAACAAAAATGGATCGTTTGGCGCTATATTCAAGAAAATCTTCCGCTGCTTGCTGAGCTTCGGATTCTGTGCCTCTAAATTCACGCTCACAAAGATACCTAGTGAGTTCTCCCAAGACCTCTAGATATTTTAGCCGACGCTGATCGCTCGCCCCGAGACTTTGCTGCTGGTACATCCAGTAAGCGATTCGGGCGAACGCATTCTTTTTGTCCCTAACTCGATTATATTGTTCTGGAAGCTGCAATCGCTTACCGGCAGCATCCCATTTTTCGGTAAGTGTCCCGATACAGCTGCGATAGATCTCCAGCTTCGATTCTGGCAAAGTACAGCCGGACCGAAACAGAATCACTATCAGCGACAGAAGCAGAGGGTTGCTGAGCAACTCCAGGGGCAGATTTTCTCTCGCCTTTTGAAATGCAGACACCTCGGAGACTCGCTTGCGCTTGTCGTTTTCTTCGAGCCTATACCACTTGTTGATATACTCAGAAACCTGCCCGTCGTCGAAAGGCAATATCTGACAATGCTCAAATTCCCGTATTGGGAAGCCGACCTCTTCGTAGCCAACTTTACGCGAAGTAATAATTGTGTGATTACCGGGATACGACACCTGCGCAAAAGCAACGATGTCGTTCTTAACTTGTTCTCGCAGATGGGAATCCACAATTTCGTCAAGACCGTCAAAGACCAAGAAGGAGTCTTTTCGCTCTAGATAGAACTCGAAGAAACCCTCTGGAAGCGAATCCAGCTGAAGCTCAGTTCTCGCGAATGCAATGATAAAGTCCAGGATAGTTATGCCGATGCCGCCTGACCTCTGTCGGAACTCGCTGTAGGCCCGGAGCGGGACTCGGATGGGTAGGGTAACCCGCACGGAATCCGCGACGTCACCGGTTCCGTCCACCAGCACAGTCACCAAATACTTGGCGAGGGTTGTTTTGCCGGATCCAGGATCTCCCAGCACAACCAAGTTAATGGCGCAGGAAAGCATTTGAACGAGCGATAGAGCTTCTTTTGGCTGTTCGGAGGATATCGGCGAAACTGGCTCCCCTGATATCCTTTCTGAGGAAGATGGATCCTCACTTGGGCTTCCTATCCGGCCGAATTTGCTGTGAACGTATACCCTCTCAAGCTTTACGTCCTTGTGACGCTTCATCGTCTGAATATCGAGCCCCAAAAAGGATATGGAAGAGCACGTAGAGCGAATTGACGGAAGGTACTTTTTCTTGGCAAAACTGACTATTCCCGGCTTCTGTGAAAGGCTGAGGAGAATATCAGAGATGACCTTAGTTGCAAGGTCTTCAGGAGAGTCAAAGAAAACCACATTATTTTCTTTTTTTAGCTTCTGCTTGAACGAATCGAGCTGCTTGCGCTTCTCGTCAGCCTCAATTTGTTCCGCTAGTACGGGGACCGCGCTGCTCGCGATATATATGCGTCGGGGGATATCGAGGCGCTTGGCCTCGTCGTACTCGAGTTCGGTGAAAGACAGATTGGACTCAGCGTGAACCGCTCCGTACCTATGCCCTATGATTCCCGCGTAGTAGTTGCACTCACGCAACTTGTCAAGGCACAGGTCGAGTGGTTCTCCCTCCTTACCTCCAAAAAACCTCATGCTTCTAAAACTGGCTTCTATGCGGTTCAGCAATTCTTCGACTTTTTCCCTATGGGCGCGCAAATCTACGTATGTTGAGCTAATGAACGCAGTTAGCTGCCGAGGGTGAGCAGGGGCTTTCGCGTGCATCAATGTGCTGGCAAGAGTATTGTTTATTAGTTGCCATGTCAATCAAACTATATTCACGGGAGCGATGGGCGGTGTCCAGGGAGGGTTCGGCGCCGGGTTGCCACCCTCGGACCATTCGAAGCGCGTTGCAGGACTCGCCAGGGCCCCGATGCAGGCGTTCCCTCAGTCCAAAAAGAGGCTCCGATTTCATTTCCTTGACGAGAATGAAGGATCAGGGGTTTCCGCTGTTCTGCTCTGTTGACTACTGCGCAGCGCACTGCGTCTGCAGCGCCGTCTGCATGTCCGCATCGACCAGCGCGCCCCGCCAATGCGCCGAGCACATTTGCGCCGGCGTCAGTCCGGCAGCCTCACGCAAGTCCGCGCCCGCCAGGTTCGCTCCGGTGAGGTCCGCGCCGCGAAGGACCGCGCCGCTCAATAAAGCTCCTCGCAAGTCCGCGTTCCGTAAATCCGCATCCAGCAGAATCGTTCCTTTCATCTGTGCGCCGGTCATGTTCGCCTGGGTGAGATTCGCGGACGACAAATCCGCCTGCCCCAGGTCCGCGAACGACAAAACGGTTTGCTCCAGCTTGGTGTCCCGCAGGTCGGTGCGCGACAAATCCGTCCGCAGCATTTGCGCGTATCGCAAATTCGCACCGTAAAGCGAGGCGCCTGGGAGCTTCGCGTTGGAAAGCATCGCGTTTTCGAGGTTTCCGTAAGAAAGATCGGCCCCGCGCAGGTCCGCCGCTGCCATATTCGTGTTTCTCGCGTCCACGGACACCAGCGTTGCGTGCCCGATTTGCGCGCGGTCCATGATGGCGTCCCGCAGCGTCACTTCGCGGAGATTCGCGCCACGCAAGTCCGCTTCCGAGAGGTACGCGCCCTCGAGATTCCCGCGCCACAGCCGCGCATTCACCAAGAACGCGCGATACGCCCGGACGAAGCGCAGGTCCACTTGATTCAGGTGCGCTCCTGGCACGGCCGCGAGGGCTTCCTCGGTCCAATTCGCGCCCGCTGGGGGCGTCGAGAGAGTGGTCTCGGTCAAGTCCGCGTACGGGACGATAGCCCACGGACTGAAAGACCTGGGCGGCCCAGCGGCGCACGCTCGCCTGCGAACGCTCGGGGGCCGCGTCGCCATCCGCGGGCAATCCGCGAATCACGCCGATGGAGAGCAACAGCAAGACGAGTCCCGCGGCGAGAGCCGCCCGGGTTGCACTGAATCCCATGCGCAGCAGATTCTTCGAGTCTTTTCGCAGTGGATCGCCGGGCCGCAGCACCCGCGCGACGATGGTCGGCACGCACGTTGCCGTGGCAATCGAAAGCGTAAAGAGGACGGCTTGCAGCAACGTCCCACGGAAGTCTTGCAGAACGAGGTATCGCAGCCAGAATAGAAGCAGCGTCGCCGGAACCACCCAGTACGCCAGCGCCGTGGAAACCACCGTCTCCAGCACCGCGAACGAAGAGCGTCCATCACGCGTCCACCGGAAATGCCTGCGCACCATCCCCATCAAATACCAGGGACCATCCTTCTCCAGCGTCTGCCCGTCTTGAAACGTGGCCGGCAGCGCCGCCATGCTTCCCCACAGCCGGAGCAGCACAAAATGAAATCGCAAGTACGCCACGAACAGCAGAATTGGCCCGCCGAGATAGAAGCCGCCCATCGGAAGCACGTTGCCCAGGTGCGGCAGTGGAATCGCCGATGCGTTCATCACCAGCCGCACGTCCGACGTGAAAGCGATCAGCAGGCAGCAGATCGCGCTTGCCGTCAGCATCAGGAAATAAAACCAGCGCGCCACCTGCGTGGCATCCGCTATGGCTTTCGAGCTGTCGAACGCCGCGACCGTTTCCGGTAGGATCGCGTCGAATAAATTGGTTCCACCCAGCCGCCCAACCCACACGCCTTCCGCGCCGTACAGATTTGCGCCCATCAAATTCGCGCCACGCAACTCCGTACCCAGTAAGTTCGTATCGCGCAGATCGGCTTGCACCAGGCTGGCGCCGCGCAAATTCGCCATCGAGAGATCCGCGCCGATCAGATTCGTGCGGTGAAGCGAAGCGCCTTGCAGATTGACGCCGGTGAGATCCGCCTTCGAGAGGTTGACCCCGCACAAATCCGCTTTGACGCCGGATTCGCCGCCGGATTCCACCCAGATGCGGTGCTGATCCAGCACTTCCGCGAGTTCGAGCAGCGAAATTCCCGCCAGGTTTTCTTCCGCCGTAAGTTCCGGCACGGCGTGTTCCTGTTCTTGCGATGTTTGCGCTTCCACGATCGCTGCGGTTTCCATTTCCAATTCCATTCCTCGTGCTCCTGTCGTGGCGTCGCGCGCCAATCCGAGCGCGCCTGAGCCTCTTAGCGCCGGGCCGTTCTTCGGCCTCGGTCACGTGCATGATCCTGCGTCAAACTACTTGTTCGAGATGCTGCAGACGACGCCATTCCCCCGCTGGTGCGGACTGGCCGCTGCCAAAGCCACGCATGCCAACTCTCTCTGGGCACCGTTCATCGTCTACTAGAAGGGCTGCGGAAGTCGCCTGCTCCGAAGTACAGGCGGCTTAGAGGTAACGGCGGCATTGAAAATGCGGGCTTTCGGGGCGCTAGGGGGCTCCTCGGGGGGCCGGCAGTGGCGGGCATACGGATGGGCTTGGGTGTGACCGGCGCGCGGGGCCAGTGTAGCCCCGGGGTTGTGTGACGCCGAAATAGGCTGGCTGCGCTGCAGTCTGCCGCGACGCGGCTTGCCGATTGCGCGGCTGCGACGCCACTAAAAAAATCAGCCGGAGCGCTCCGCTGAGGGGCCGAGGCACTCCGGCTTATCCTGCCCGCCTCCGCAGTGAGCGAGCAAGAAACTTGTGGGAATCCGTGGCGCGAAAAGCGACGAAACCGCTGCTGCCGGCCGCGACGACGGTTACTTCACGTCGTCGTCGCCGCGCAGAAACTCGTAGCGTTCGATGGCGGCGACGACGCCGATGGCGCCCTCGTCGCGTGGCTCGGTGCGCTGCACGCGGCCAAGGCAGCGTACGCGCACGGGTCCAGCCAACGTGATTTCGTTGGGCAGGGTCAACAGGATCTCGATAGCCGACCCTTGTTTAACGTCCTTGGACAGAAAGAAATAGACGCCCCGGGAGCTGACATCGCGGGATTCGGTGCTGGTCTCGCCGACCGCCGCGCCCGTCGTCCAACGGACGGTAAGCGGCAGCCGCATTTGAAAGCGCTGGGTATTGCGGCGTTCTGAGCCGGTCAAGGCGTAGCCTCCTGATCGAAGGAAAAGTGTATCTGGTAGGGGGTAAAGGGACAATAGGACTCCAGGTACAAAAACGATTGAAGCTTTGAAAGTACGGATGTACCAGAACCGGTATATGCCGAGCGTGGAACCTTGGGCGAAGTGAATGAAAATAAAGGGCTTGCGGGCTGCGCAACCGCGGCACGCCGTTGTCCCCCGAAACATGGGAGCAGGTTGCCCTTTTTTGCCGACCCGTAGCAGGCCTATCCAACTGATTATAAATAACTTATCAGGCCCAGCATGGCGAGAAAACCAAGAAGTGGAAGCTGCAGGTCTCGGTTTCTATGCAGATTTCAGGCTTTGTCCTTGACGGCGCAGCGCGAACAGAGGATACCGTTCCTGTATTTGACTGAAGGTTTATCACACTCGGAGCGGCCTACTTTGCTCACGCCATTCGATCAGCCTTGGAGTTTGTTTGGTGCCTTGTTCGTGGTGCTGCTGGTATCAGTGGAAATTGGGCACCGCATCGGTTTGCTGCTCTCGGTTAATACGGACGAAGTGCGCCACGAGCAGCTGGTGGGTGCGCGCGACGCGATCATCGTGCTGTTGAGCCTGTTGCTGGGCTTCACGCTGGCGATGGCGTTGTCTCGCTTTGAGGAACGCAAACACCTGATGGTCGACGAGGCCAATGCCATCGGCACGACCAGCCTGCGCGCGCAGATGCTGCCGGAGCCGGCCCGCAGCAAGATGCTGGATCTGCTGCGCGAATACGTCGATGCGCGCATAGCCTTCTCTAAGGCGAGTTTGCGCGGGCCTGAGCTTCCGCAATCACTCGTGCGTGCCAAGCAGTTGCAGAATGAGATGTGGCAACAGAGCGTGGCGGTTGCGCGGCAGAGTCCGACGCCCATCACATCCATCTTCGTGCAGTCGCTGAACGAGTCGATCGACTTGAGCGAGAAGAGGCTGGCGACGCTGGAAAACCATGTACCCTCGGCGATTTGGGTGATGCTGGTGCTGATCTCTTTATTGACGTGCCTGACCGTGGGACTGAGCGTGCGGCGAAGATTCTGGTTCGTGATGATCCTGCCGGCGCTGATGATTGCTATTGTGATGGCGCTGATCGCCGATCTGGACAGCCCGCGGACGGGTTCGATCCAAATCGGGCCGGCAAGCTTGGAAAGGCTGCAGCAGGATTTAAAGGGTGGTAACAGCGCGCATTAACGGCGGCGATGGGAGTTTGTCCCTTGAGGCCGCGCAGAAAAGTCAAAAACCGCACCCCTTAGAATCGAAGGGTGCGGCACCTAGGCTTAGGTTTGAGGCAAGACGCATCGATCGGGAGGGGCGAGCCCCTCCCTTACAAAGAGAAAAAAGTAGGAGCTAGGTTTGGTCGATTAGGCGATGGTGAATGGCGTACAGCGCGAGCTCGAGGCGGTCGGAGACGCCTAGTTTGTCGAAGATGTTGTGGAGGTGGTTCTTTACGGTCTGCTCGCTGATGAAGAGCTTTTCGCCGATTTCTTTGTTGCGGAAGCCCTGGGCGACGAGTTGGACGATTTCTTTTTCGCGATCGCTGAGCAGCGGCTTTTCGCGGCGCGGGCCGGATTCAGAGGACTTCGAGAACGCCTTCATGACCTCGGCGGTCATGCGGTTGTCGAGCCAAATTTCGCCCGCGAAAACGCGGTGGATGCTCTTGACCAGCAAATCGGTAGCGGACTGTTTGAGGACGACGCCGCGAGCGCCGAGGCGCATGGCGCGAACCACGTCGCGATCGTCTTCGGCGGCTGTGAGTACTACAACGCGAGTGGGCAGCGTGTCGAAATTAACCTCTTCGAGGACCGCCAAGCCGTCCTTGTCGGGCATGCGCAGATCGAGAAGAAGGATATCGGGCTTCAGCTTGGCGAGGAGCTTGATGCACTCGGCACCGTTTTGAGCTTCGCCGACAATGACGATGTCTTCGTCGGCGCCCAGGAGTTTGCGCAAGCCGTCGCGAAAAATAGCATGGTCATCCGCGAGGAGGACACGAATTTGCTGTTTTGTTTTGGCCATTTCAACCGAGCGGAATCTCGATGGTCAGACGCGCTCCATGGCCCGGATTGGACTCGACGGTCAACACGCCCCCCACAGTACGCGTACGCTCCTTGATGGAGATAGGTCCCAGACGCAGACGATCCAGTTCATCCCCGGTAAATCGCCCGGCAAAGCTAAACCCTTCGCCGTTATCGTCAACCACCAATACGAGGCTGCTATCGTCCTGCGACAGTTTTACCACGACATGGGAAGCCTTAGCATGCTTTTTTATGTTGTTGAGCGCTTCTCGGTAAATCTGGAACAGCTCGCGGCAAACGCGGTCCGGGGCCTGGACCTCGACCGAGTCGATCAGGACGTCCAAAGCCAGGGTGGACTCGTTCCGGAAGCGTTCGGCAAAGCCGATCATAAGATCGACCAGGTCGGCGCTCTGCACGCGCACTGGGCGCATGTCGGTGACCATGCGGCGGAGCTCGCCGGACTCGTTTTTGACGGTTTGCTGGAGATTGGCGAGGCTGGCGGCGGCCTGCTCGGGCGCTGCGGGGACGCCGCGACGAAGAACATCCAGCTGAATCTCGATGCTGAGCAGGGTCTGGAGGATGCCGTCATGCAGGTCGCGGGAGATGCGGCTGCGCTCCGCTTCAATGGCCCGGGCGCGCAGGTGGCGGAGGAGAAAGACGTTCTCCAGAGAAGGGCCGATGTGGCGGGAAATGCGCTCGAACCAGGCGAGATCGTCGTGGGTAAAGCGGGCGCGGCCGTTGAGCAGAAACAGGCGCCCGGCGGGTTGGCCGCCTTGGTCGAGCGTGACGGACATCATGGAACGAAGTGCCAGCAACTGCTGGGTAGGCCCGGGGAGGCGGGGTAGCGTCTTCAGGGCGCGGCCATCGCGGCGATCCCAGCCAAAACCGGAGCCCGCACCAACTAGACTGTTCCAACAAATGGTCGCGTCGGCGTCGTCGAGCAATAGTCCTTCCGCGCGGGTCAGCGGCAAGCTTTCCGGCACCAGGCGCTCGCTTTCTCCGGACTTGAGCCGCCAAAGAAAGATGCGCTCGAGGTCGGTATCGCGGTAAACCAGAAGCGCTTCGGCGGCGTGGAAGGCGTGCGTGAGTTCGTCCAGGAACAGGCGGAGGCACTCGGCGAGACCCTGATCGACCTCCATGGTCGCGGTGATGCGGGAGAAAAACTCGTTCTGGACTGCGAACAGGCGGTTGCGGTCGCCGAGAAAGGCGATACCCGCTCCGGCGGCAAACGTGGCGCCCACCAGACCGACCCAGGAGATGATCCGCATCCACTGGATTTCGCCCTTTACGGCGGTCAGCAAGACCAGCTCGAGCGAAAGCACCCCGGCCAAGGGAAACGCGGAGTTAAGCCCCCAGCGGATGCCCGCGACGTAGCACACAAATAGATACGGAAACCAAGCCGGAACCGTCGACGGGCTGACCACCATGAAATACCCCAGCGCCACCAGATCGCAGATCAATGGCAAATGCCAGGAGCGGCTGGGAACGATCTTTTCGATCAGTACCGCGCAAAGCGAGAAGATTAAGTAGACGATTAAGAAAGGAGATCGAACGTTTGGCATGTTGCGACGACGGCTGCTGCAATAGCGCAATCAGCGCCAGCAACACGATGATCGGGCGCGCGTACGCTATTTGCCGCTCGGAATGGCGGCGGTCGGTTTCGTGCGGGTTCATGCGCGGGGACGCATTTCCTATCGTTGTTAGTCTAGCAAGGGATGAGAGCTGGCTAACGGCAGGGTTTCCAGCCTACAACGGTCACCGAATGGACACAAGGTTGGTAGCGGGAAATGCGCTTCCGTCAGTGCGGCTGGCTCAATCAACGTCGCTTGGAAGAATCCGTGGAGCGCCCGGCGAACACGGCCGAAGGCAACAGGCTCGCCGCTGGCCGGGCCGGATTGCCGGCGTCATTGCTGGTGATGGAACGCCGAATGGCGGCCAGGGGGGCGTCCTCGATGAAGCGCACGGTCTTGCCGTCGCTTTCGATTCCCAACTGCTTCCACAGCGCGGAAAGGTCCACGTCCATCGGCCGATCCCCCATTTTGCCGTATAGCTCAGTGAGGACAGAGACGCCCGTAGAGCGGTCTCCAACCTTCAGCGCGTCTTCCAACTTCCAATCTTGGGTGATGTTACCTCCGGCATCCAGAATTCCTCGGAGAGCATCCTGCAAGCCCTTCTTGTTGTGCGTCTGTTGCCGCATCTCGACGTCAGCTAGAAAGCAGAACAGTGCCCCTCCCCAATAGGTGCTGGCCCAGGTGTGCGTATGATCGAGGCCTTTTTCTTCGGGCCCAGGCACGCCCTTCGGCATATCGCGCGCCAGGTCTGACCACATTTGCGAGGCGCTCATTTGTTTCGCTTGGATGCGCGCGATCGGCTCGACGTAGGTGGCGATGCCCTCTTCGATCCAGTGGTGCTCGTCCGCAACGGAAGGAAACGACAGGTGAACCATCTCATGGGTCAGCATCCAGTCTTCCGCCAGATCGGACGCCTGCGTTTCGCTGCCCACGCCAATTTTGATAAGCCCGCCGTCGAATCCAAAGGTTTGGCCATGCCGCACTCCGGTCCCTTTGAACGGATGGATGCGAATCAAGACATGCGGAACAGGGTATCGACCGTAATAGGTGGCGACGGCCTCTCCCGCCAACTGCACCCAGTGCATCAGCTCGGCCTGCGAAAGCTTCAGGTCGCCGGATTCGACCGTTACGTCGATCCGCCCGCCGCCGATGAGAAGAGTCGAAGTCATATCGCCCGCCGAGGCCGAGAAACTAGACAGACAACAGTACGGCCGCGCACAATACGAGATAACTTGCCAGGAGGGATGTGAACGCGGTGCGAGCCATGCTAACAGTCTTCAGTGCTCAGTGGTTCGTCTTCAGTAGAACCGAACGGCTGCCGATCGTCAACGAAAAGCCGCTGACGTCCGGCTTCTTTTCAGCTTTCCGACCCTCGCGACGCAGGGGCCGGTCGAGTTCCCGTCGGAAATCCAAGAAGCGTGTCGACCGCAATCTTGCCGGGACCAAAGACCAGGATGATCACAGATGCGACGAGGAATATATACGGCGCGGCCGCCGCGAATTTGTCCGGGTCGGAAAAAATCGAGAAAAGCGCCTCGCGGTCCCCGGTGATGTAGGCCAGCGATCATGTTCACGGTGAGCACCAGCGCCGTGAGGCGCGATAGCAGGCCCAGCGCCAGGAAAATCCCGCCGAAGAATTCCAGGCAGGAGATTGCCAACGCCATTTGCGCAGGCATCGGCAAGCCTAGACTCGTGAAGTAGTCCGTCACGTTGGACAGATGATGAAGCTTGCCCCAGCCGCTTTCGATCAGCTGCCAGCCCCAGTAGAGCCGGACAAAGAGAAGAAACGGCGTTTGCAGATAGGAGACCAGATCGAAAAACCGGTCATGAAGCCTTTTGACGCGCGTAAGTAGGTCTTTCATAGGTCGCTAGGTGAGTTGGCTCCGATCCGAAAGGTCTCAAGACTTCGGTGCTTTTTTCTCCACCTTGCAAAACCACCCCAGCGTCGCCCAGTTCTGGAACCATTCCTGAACGCAAGCAGCCCGCTGCTCAGCCGCGATCGAACTCTTCCGGAACGCGGCGTCGATGGCTTTGCCGAGCGCCTTGCCCTCCCGCAGCGCGCCCAGAATCGCAAATTCCTCCGGCCCGATGCGCCGGAAATATACGGAGTAGTCGATGCGGTGAACGGCAAGAAAAATTACGCCCGGCTTGAGCTTAGCCACTGCCTGGACCCGCTTTCGCTTGCGCCGCTCCTGAAACGCATTGCTGGCGAAGTCCGTGTCCTCGTCCTCTTTTCGTACCGCCAGCAAGAGGTCATCGACCGGGTAGCGAAAACTCAGCAATTGCACGTAGGGTTGCAATCGCAGGCGAAGATTCGGGCTCGCGGCGCCGGCAAGGTCCTCCGGACGAAGGGCGGGCTCCGCTTTACCGTCGAAGGCTTCGATGTCGGCCCATTCCAGCCGCACGATGTCCAGCGCCAGGGCCTGCTTCGCGCCGGCCCACTTTGGATGCTTGCGCAGCCAGGATTCAAGCTGCGAGCCTAAATTCCGAAGCGTAAACGATCGCGACGGGCAATCGACCAGGTAGGCCTTGCACATCGCCTCGAAACGCCGTTCGCCCAGAACCGAGCGCAAGCCCGGAAAATCCTCCATCATGCTCGACAGCAAACGAAACCAATATTGCCGGTTATAGATTTCCAGCCGCTCGAACGAACTCAGACGGTCATTGGGCTTTATGAATCGCGAGGCGTAGGCACGCATCGGGCGTCCATCCGGAGCCCGGTTTTGCATGCGCTCGGAAGGGGTAAGCGGTTGCATCACCGCGCGGGCCATGGTCCGTTGGAGCTTGAGGAGTTTCATACGGCGGTCGCGAGCACGGTAGACGCCAGGAACTTGCTGGCTTTGAGCGCCTCGTCGTGAACTTCCTTAAAGGACGGAATGCTGTCGTCCCATTCCAGCAGCGTGGCGGTGTGACCTGCGCGTTGCACCGCGCGCTCGTACAACTTCCAGACCGGATCGATCACCGGGTGATCGTGCGTGTCCAGGATGTACTTGCGGTACTTGGAATGGCCGGCAATGTGAATCTGCGCCACGCGCTCCGCGGGAACGCTGTTCACGTACGTCGCTGGATCGAAATTGTGGTTCTGCGAGGAAACGTAGATATTGTTCACGTCCAGCAGGATTCCGCAATCGGCGCGTTCCACCACTTCATTCAGAAACTCCCACTCCGTCATCTCGGAGACGTGGAATTCGGCGTAGCTGCTCACGTTCTCCACCGCCACCGGCACTTCCAGATAATCCCGCACCTCGCGCACCTTTTGCGCCGTCAGCTTCGCCGCCTCGAACGTGTACGGCATGGGCAGCAGATCGTGCGTGTAGCGTCCATCCACGCTTCCCCAGCAAAGATGATCGGTAACCCACGGAGTTTTTGTGCGCTTCACCAGTTCTTTCAGCCGGCGCAGGTGCTCCCGATTCGCCTTCTCCGCCGAGCCGAAGTACATCGAGACGCCATGCTGGACTACTTTGTACTGCTCCAGGATCTGGTCCAGTATCTGCAGCGGCCTGCCGCCGTCGATCATGAAGTTTTCGGAAATGATCTCGAACCAATCCACCACCGGCTTTCGCGTCAGGATGTGATCGTAGTGCGTGGCGCGCAGGCCGATCCCGATGCCGTAGTCGGTGAAACCGTTAAATCGATTCGCGGGCATACCAATCTCCGAAGTTAAGGAAGAACGAGGGCCAGTGAAGTTCACCAGCCCCCGTACACCGCACTAACGTTAGTCGAACGTTGTGGTTGGGTCTATTACGAGGGCATCTTGCTGCCGTCGGTCGCGCAGCCGCCCTTACCCTTGCAAGAGTTCTTGCCCTTGCAGCCATTGTCGCTCGACTTGCAGCCGCCCTTGCCCTTGCAGGAATTTTGGCCTTTACAGGCGTGCTTTTCCTTCGCTGGCTTGGCAGCCTTGGTATCGTCCTGAGCCGTGGCCGAAGCCGAAGCCTTCCCGCCAGGAACGAGGTTCGAGGCCTTGATGCTGGCACCGGTACCCGCGAGCAAGCCCGCGAGCGCCGCGCCGGTGAGTAGGAACCTATTTGACTTTGTCATTTTCCCCAACGTCCTCCTAAATGAATTTGACTGCACCTAACTTCAGGCAAGACTTCTGCCAGAAGACCGTTACACCTCACGAAAGGACTTGGCCGCGAGGCAACAATTTCACGAACGTCTTGTTGTTTGGGCCAGGACCTGGGCTTACGTGGATTTCACGGCGGTATCACATTACGCTCACACGAGGAACCCCGCCAGCAAAAACTCACGAGCCTAATGCAAAAAGTTTGTAACCTGCCTTCCATCCAGGCCTTGCAACCCCGCGCTGAGCCACGGCACCGCGTACCGGGACTTCGATCACCGGAGCGCGGAACAAAGGAAGCAGCGTTACCCTGTAACCCCAAGACTTTGTGGACCTTGACGGCCACTTCTTCGGCGTTGTAGATGGGCGCAGAGCAGGTCCGCTCCGTGCACACGTACGCCGCGGCCCGCTGCACCGTCGGGTACTGGACGTCGGGATTCGGCAGCTTGCCCTCCCGCGTGTCCCACCATTCCAGGCGTTTGTACGACGCCGGATATTGCATCGCGGCCAGAAACAGCGCTTTGGCCGCTGGGTCATCCTTGCGCCCCACGACGGTCAGATGGAGCGGCGGACGCCCAACCTCGTAGTCCGCCAGCAGCACGCTGGCGACCGGCAACCGCGTGGCAATCGGCTCGGCCGCCAGATAGCGCATCGCTGCGTCGCTGATCTGGTGATAGTTTGCGTCTCCCGTGTAGTGAAACAGCAGATTTGCGGAGCGCGCCACCGCCACATTCTCGTCCCGCTGCGGGTGCGGCTGAAAGCCGCGATCGGCTGGCGCAACCGCGGTCACAAAGCCCGCGCCCTGTGAGCTTCGAAATGTCCGGTCGATATATCCCATGGAGGATTCCGCCTCGCTCAGCCACTTGCGGTCGCCGGTCACGCCATAGAGCGCGAGATACGCTCTCGTCATCGAGATCGAATCGCCCAGGAATGGTCCAGCCACATCCTTGGCGCCATGGTGGAATCCGCCGCCATTGGCGAGCTTGCGGTGCTGCGTCACCCAATCCGCGGCGCGAACCGCCTCGTCGAGGGTCTTGGGATCGGCCGTCACTCCGTAGAGCGACGCCAGCGCGGTAATCGCCCAGCCGTTTTCGCGGGCGTAAACGTGCGTGTCCACCCGCGGCACTCCCTGCTTCCGCCGGCCCTTGTCGTCCAGCGCGAAGTACTCCGCGCTGTGCTGGCCCTCGACGACGTCGGCATCCTGGCTGGTGTAAAAGGCGCCGTCCGGGCTGGTCAGAAAGGTCTTCAGAAACTGATGGACGGACTGCGCGGCGCGAAGATAGCCGGGATCGTGCCACTGCCCGTAGGCTAGCGCGTAAATTCGCAGGTTTTCCGCCTGCATGGACATGATTTTCTCGAAATGCGGCTTGGTCCAGACACCGTCGGTGGAATATTGATAGACGCCGCCCCACACCGGATCCAGGAGCTGCAGTTGGGCCGCCAAGCGTCTGCTTGGCCATGCCCTCGGCGCGCGCATCGCCTCGCGCCGCCAGGTCCATGGCGTACTCGACCGAATCCCAGTCCAAATACTTTTGGTCGAAGCCCCAACTTCCCTGCTTCGTGTCGTACCCGGCGACGTAATCTTTTTCCAGTTGCGCTCTCAGCGCATTCGGCACCAGCGGATTCGCCGGAAAGCTGATCTCCGTTTCCGCGTGCACCGACGGGCCCGGCGTGGGATCGTCAATGATCGCTTGCAGCATGCTGGCCATCTCATCCGGCGCCAGATAGCCCTGCCGCTTCACGATCTCGTGGCCCGCGCCGTCGAACACCACCGTTGCCGGCCAGCCATAGTCCTCGTAGCGATTGGAGAGGTCCGGCCGGGAATCCTGGTCCACACGCACGGTCAAGTATTTCCGGTTCAGTAGCGCCACCACTTTGGGATCGCGATAGGTGGTTACGTCCATGACGTGGCACCAATGGCACCAAATCGCTTCCAGATCGAGCAGCACGAATCGCTGTTCGCGCTTGGCCTGCGAAAACACCTCATCCGACCACGGCAGCCAAGTGAGCTTGCTCGAGGGAGACTCCGCACTCTGGGCAAAGGCCGTGGAGGCCATCAAAAGAGCAGCAAGAACTAACGCGATTCGTTTCACCAATCACCCTCTATGGGGCTATACGTGGCGCGGTGAATTTCGGATTTCCGGGGCGAGCCGGGGTTACGCCTCGGCAGAAGGCTTGGTACAGCAAGCAACTATGCTCCCAAAGCGGGCAAATCGACAACTTCATTTCGGCTTAAAGGGCTGTGGAAAACGTCGGCCCTGGTACTAGTCCCTGATGAACCTGCAAATCCAACGCCCTGGCCCCGATTTTCGATCGCTCGGAGTTGTGGTAAAAGAACTCGAAGCAAGGTCGCCAGGACTAAGGGACCCTGGGGTAACCATGACTGCCAGAAGAGATCAAGAGGTGTGCATTATCATCGTCCTGCTGGCCGTGCCGATGACGTCGGCGCTTCTCCTTTTTTCATGCGGCTCCAGGGTAGCGGCGCAACAGGTTACCGTGCAGGTTCCGGACGACTTCACCGGTGTTTTGCGGATCAAGCCGTGCGCGGTGGACGGCAATCTCGACAAAGTGGTGGCCGATCAGAAAGGCAGCGCGGCAACCTCGGCGTGTCCCCGCAACAGCGAGCAAATCATGTTGCAGATTGTCCGCGCGGGTAAGACGTACAGCGTTTCGCCGCAAGACATTGCCATCGTGCGCACCGGAGACGGTCTGCCGATAGAAATAAGAGCACAAGTGCCGCGGCAACCTTGAGAAAACGGAGGCTTCAGGATGACACTTCACCGCCGATTCGAAACACTGTAAACTAGCACCGGTGGTGGGAGTAGCTCAGCTGGTAGAGCGTCGGTCTGTGGCACCGAATGTCGCGGGTTCAATCCCCGTCTCCCACCCCAACACCATAATACCCAATAAAAACAAGTGATATTGAGGCTTGCTACACCTGTGCTACAATCCAAGGCATGGCAAAGGTCTATATTCGCCGGAAAGAACCGGGAAAAGGCTGGCGTTATCGCGCGATTCCGAATGTCGGGCGCATGCCCCAGATCGACCAAACGACCAAATTCCACGTGCGTTACCGGGATGCTGAGGGAAAATTTGTCTGGAGCCAGCCCTACAACACCGTGGACCAAGCCCGTAAGGAAGCGGCTGGACTGGAACTGAATGCGAAGGCTGTCGGGATGGGACTGACGGTCAAGGAATACGAAGCCTCTAAGAATTCCCATCGCACCACCATCAAGGCCGCAATCGAGCATTTCATTTCTGATGCCAAGAAAACCACGAAGGAAAGCACCGCCGCAGAGTACGAGCGCAACCTGAAACAGTTTGAAGGGAGCCTTTCCAAGATTCGTTTCGTGGATGAGATCACTAAGAAGACGCTGTCTGATTTCCGGGATTTCTTAGCCAGCGAAGGCTACGAGCCGCGAACCTTACACAATCGGTTGATGCTGGTTCTAACGCTGCTGAAAACGAACGGCATCAAGACCGGATTCTCCCTCGCCAGAGATTTGCGGCAGTACGAGGAAGAGGCCGCAGTCCCATACGAACCTGCCGAACTCAAGACACTGTTCTCGGCGATGGACGAGGAAGAGATCGTTCGCTACAAGTTCTTTCTCGGCACCGCGTGTCGGAAACAAGAGGTGATGTTCGCCACGTGGCAGGACATCGACTTCGCCCGTGGCATCTACCACATCCGCGCCAAATCCGATGTTGGTTTCACACCGAAAAGGCACGAGAGCCGGGATGTGAGGATGCCGACCGAGTTGGTGGAACTGCTAAGAAAGCGGAAGAAGCATCCTCCCCATCCGCGCTGGCTTTTTGTAAACCGTGATGGAAAGCCGGAAGGTCACTTTTTAGAGAAGTTGAAACGCATCGCGCTCCATGCCAAGGCAAACTGTGGGCACTGCACGGCACCGTGGACCGCTGGGAGACATCCGAAGCGGACCATTGAAGTCTCCTGCAGTGGCTACCCTGTCTGCCATCACCACTATCTGCATCGCCTCCGCAAGACGTGCGCCAGTAACTGGGAGGCGAGCGGAGTTCCGGTGCGAACCATTCAGTACATGCTCGGTCACAAATCCCTGGAAACGACGATGCGCTACCTCGGAATTACGAATCTCGACTCGTTAACGGACAAGATCGACGCGGCGGCTTCTGTCGGCGTTACTTCCTGAGCAAGTATCCGCTATACTCTGCCTAATTCCCGTTTCCCGGCCACTGAATCAAAGTAATGTAGGTGAACAACAATGGAGACTAGGAAACCGAGAGACCCCGCGCAAGACCTCCGCGAATATCCAGTCTATACGCTGTCTGAGGCGGCATGTTATCTGGCTATGCCTCGACGAACCCTCTATCACTGGCTCTCCGATAAGCCTTTATGGAGCGCTGCAGGAGCCGATCTCGGCATTCAACTTCTGTCCTTCAAGGACCTAGCACAATCTCACTTCATTGAATTTATTCGGCGACATGCGGGGGTTTCGACTCGCAAGGCACGTGAAATTCTGCAATACGCCAAGTTGGAGACGAACTCCGCATATCCTCTCTTAGACAAGAACATTAAGGTTCTGTTCCGACACATTCTGATCGATAAGCCAGCCCACAAGAAATCTCCCCGGCATGTGGTGGACCTCAGCCAGCATCGGCAGTTGGTAATCCACGAAGTCGTAGACCTCTACTCGACGCGCATCCAGCGTAATTCGAGAGGTGAATTGGAGCGATTGTTCCCTTGGAGACTGTGGAACCGCAACGAAGATGGTAGGCGACCTGTCACCATCGACCCGCACATCATGTCGGGGAGATTGGTAATAACAGGTACCCGCATACCCGTCGAAGTTCTCGCGATGAGGAAAAGCGCAGGCGAGTCAATTCGCGATCTGTCGAAAGATTATCGGCTACCTGAAGAGGCTATCGACGACGCGTTGAGGCACCTTGCGCTACGTAAAGCAGCGTGACAAATGCGTCTTGTTCCTTGAGGACGCCTTCGGCACTAACGCTCATCCTCAAAAACTGAGGGATGCAGGCTATGAGGTCGAGTGCTTTGCGGAGGTGTTCACCGTTGACGGGAAGAGACCGGAAGACGCCGTCAAAGACCCGCGTATCATTCGGCATTGCCACACCAAGCGGCGCATTCTGATAACGACAGACAAAAACATCCGATACACACACGTCGAGGAAATAAAGAAGACGACGATTGGAATCATTGCGACCGAGAGCAATCGCTCTCCATTGGGTATAGGAATTTGGGTCGATGCCTTAATAAAGGCAAAGCCTGAAATTGAGAGAAAGTATAAGAAGCACCCTCGTCCTTGGTGCGCTCGATTGTCTCGCGCCGGAAAGTTAACGTGCTTGGAAACGATTACGCCGGATAAGAGCACTCGGCGCTTTCGTCCCAACGAGAAAGATTAAGAGTAGGGAGCCGCGAATGGGCTATTTTAGCGACCGCCACGTTGGTCCTCCACCTCGGGTAGCGACTGAAATCCCCGAAGCAGTCGGCACGGGAATCGCCGGATTGATTCGCAATCGTGCTCATGACGGCTCATTTGGTCTGGAGTATCCAGAGCAATGCCCGGATGGCAGAGGGCCGACGGGGACCAATACGAATGCACTACGGGAAGCAATGGTAGCGCACCGAATTTACGACCCTTTCGGCCCTTGTATTCCCGGACTGCAGACAACGGAACTCCTCGACCTGATCGAATTTGCTTACGAAAAGATTGCGGAACCGCATCGAGCGGGACATCACGACTTCTTCGATCACTACCATCTCGTCTTCGATCAAGGCGAAGGACGGGAGAGGCTTCGGACTGAAATTAACCGCATCTTCGAACGGAATGGGATTGCATTCGATCTACGGGATACTGGCCGCATAGAACGACTCGCACCGGAAGGTCTGCGGGAAGCTTTGTCACAAGCAATGTTCAACACCGGGGATGACGCGCTGGATGAACTTCTTGAGAGGGCAAGAACACGATTTCTAAGCCCAAATCCTGCAACCAGACGCGAGTCACTTGAGGCCCTTTGGGATGCATGGGAGCGAATAAAATCGCTCGAACTTCCCGCCGACAAGAGAGAAAGCACCAAACGCCTTCTCGACAGGGGTTCCAATGAACCTAATTTCAGACAGTTACTAGAGGACGATGCGCGATCTCTGACCGCGATAGGCAATGGCTTCATGATAAGACATGCCGAGGTGGGCAAGATTCCAATCGCAGACGATGAGCATGCTGATTTCTTGTTTCATCGGCTATTCGCGATGATTCGGCTCCTCTTGAGGAAGAGCAATCGAGGTGGGTAGAGAGATTTATTCGTTCACAGATTCCGGCCTCTGAATTTCCACGAACTGCCGCTCCAGAAGCGTGAACCAAAATACTCTGTCGAACCGGAACGGGAACCTCCAAATCTCTATTCCGTGTGGAATCATCATGCTCCGGGCCACGGTGACTCCGGTATGAAGCAGAAGCCAGACGTTTGCACCTTCCGGTAAGTTGGCGCGATAAGTCGGAACGAGTCTGTCCTTCTCGCTGATTCTGGCTGCAAGTTGGGGACGTATATCGTCAATCGTGTAGCCCCCGCCTTCCCCGCACCACCAATCTCTCGACCCCGTACTGATAACGATGGAATCGAAACCATCCGGTGTCTCAGGTCGGTACAAACTCACAAAAGGATTTGCCAGATGGACGTTGGCCTTCACAAATTCAGCGAGGTTAAGTGCCATTTCTTTCTTGTCGCGCTTCTCGCCTCTGGTGTTCGTGAAGTAAACGCTGACATGCGCGGGCCTCGCATCGGGTGCCTTGTAGTAGGCGTGTTGGGCTTTCGTGATGATGCCTGTGTGAAAGGACTCTTGCTCCAAAGGCAAAATTCCGTGGTTGCTGCTGGCAGGGCGGAGTACTTCAGACAATTCAATTCCGAGTGCCGGGGTTTGGTCATTGAATCTAAAATCTGGTTCTTCGTCTGGTTTTTCGCCAATCGGTATTGGCACGCCCACGCTTCGGGCAGCCGCGAGCATGTAAGTCTCAATGCGTTTCTTTTCAGCGTTCACGTTGGTCACACACACTCATTACACGCTACAATTCAGTCGTTTTGCCCGTCCTGATTTTCGCTTGACGTTCGCCCCACGCAGGATTACGCTCAATCAGGAGATCGGAAATGACGGCCTCGCTCATCAAGAAAGTATTTCTTCCCCTCGATACCGCTGCGCCAATCCCGGTGATGACAGACACTCTTCCTTATCACGAGGAGATCAAGTGCTCCCGCTGCGAACAGGTCTACACGATGGGATTGCCGAGTGCTCAAGACCGGCTCTTCATCTGGCGCATGAAAGCGCAGGCTGAGGTTAACCGGAGCCACGACGGCGGTCACGAATTACTCTCCTTGCCGCTCTCTATTCCCGCGATGGCACAACAGCAGGAGTACACGCGAGTCTCCGGTTTGCTCCAGCAGATTTGCATCCGCAATGCCAGAGAGTTGCCGCCCCGAACCACGTCCGTCGTGCTGACCGTAAACGACCAAGAGGTTCGCGTCGAAGCGTATGAGGGTTCGAAAGCTCTGGGGTTTATTCCGAACGCGAGAACTTCTGTGTTTTTCGTTCAAGACCTCGTCCGCGCTTTCTCTCGTTTGCATCTGCCGGAAGAAGGCGTGATTGCCATCGTCTCCAACTCCATATCTGTCAAGGCATCTGGCGTATGAAAGAACCGGGACTGGATAAACGACACCGCGACAAGGATGGCGAGATCGAGCGCAAGAAGGGGAACACGCGCGTCGATACGTTGAGGAATACGTACGGAGAGGATTTTCTTTCCGATTACAGAGGAGATGCTCACCTCGAAACCGTGCTGGAAGAGGAAGGGGCAGAATCTCTTTCTGAATTGGTCAAAGACCACCGCAAGAGCAAGAAATAGTCCCGCTACGCGTCGCCTTCGCACCGCTATCGTTCATGTCTTGATAAACCAGTGACCCGGCAAACTCGTTTCGTGCCCGAGTTGTCGTGATCTCAAAATCCTAAGAGCTTCTTCGATTTCTGATTGTGGGGCCTCCAGTGACGACGCCAGTTCAGGCACGGTAAAGGCTTGAGGGCACTTTTTTCGAGCAGTTTCTTCCTCAACAAACCGCCTGATTCCCGAGTCGGGAGCCGTTAGAAATTTCATCCGGGCTTCATGCGCTTCTTCGGCTTGGCGGGCTTTCTGTCGGGCTTCTACTTCAAGCAGTTGAGCGTCAAGCACCCTCGCCTCTGCTGTGCCGACAGTTTTCCTATTCAGAAGGAGCCTGCCCTCCTCTGTTATTTTCATGACGAGATACTCGTCTGTCTGCGATTGGTGGTTCGTCACTTCCGTCGTCTCGACGTATCCGCCTTTACGAAGCCACCTGATTGCTTGTTGGCTCGGGTTGGAGCGACGCAGATCATATTCCCGCAATTCACGGATTGCGTTTTCGGCCTCGCCGTCTTCAACCCGCTGCTTGAGCAGCGCAATCTTTTTCTGCTTGAAGTCACAGCCGAAATCACACCTCGTCACCCAATCCAGCACTCCGTCCGAATCCGTATACCGAATAGCGAGGGTATACTGCGACATTTCTGAGTCCTTTTTCTTGTCGATAAGGAGTTCTTGAACGATGTCCACCTTTTTAGGGCTTCCGTCAGAGGGAACAAAGCAGCACTGCAAGTTAGGGCTGAACCCAGCCGAAATCATCGTGGGGATATTTTCGAATCTCAACACGCCATTCCCGCATGGGATGTCGTCGATACGCAAATTGATTGCTGCAATGGAGGCGTAGTTCATGAGGCAAGCGTGCAGCGTACCGCCGCTCCCCTCTTTCAATTCGACCGTCACCTCGGGTCTACCTCGCTTGTTGATTTCTTTCGCGAGTCTCTCCTGTACGGCCAGCGTGTTCCGACGCTCACCAGCCCAAAGCCGATAGGAGGCGATCAAAAACCCAGTCAAGGACAGCACGCCGAACGCGATTTTGGCGTATTTGCTGTTTGCAAAGATCGAGAAGACCGCGAACGGAACGGACAACCCGCCGCTGATGAGCGAGGTCGTATCGTCAATCAGTCGTTTGAAAAATTCAGTAAGTGTCGGCTTGCTGTTGATTGTCATTGCTGCGACGCAGAATCCTTTCAAACTCGCCTTTCCCGCTTATGCTAGATGCGTTCTTTATTCGCCAGTTGAACGGATTATACCTTCCACGCGGGTTGTAGCGTGGGTCTGAATCAATTTCACGGTGTTATACTGGCCGAAAGCGGAGGCAACAGAAAATGCCGCCCACACTCCACGAAGTCTACAGGCAGGCAATTGAACTGTGGCAGAGAATCCACCCGGTATGGGCTGGGCTGGGAGTCGCAATCGGCGCACTCACAACCACGTTCATCAAGTACAGAGATGTGAAGAAGTGGTTGGTGGAAGGGCACGATGGAAAGGTTCTTCGCATTTTGTTGGAGGCCCGTAGGACGGCTCAAGTGAAAATGAGACCGGGACAAACTGCGTTCTTCCTTCCGTTTCCGTTTCAGGAGATCGTGAGGGACGCAAAGAGGAACGACAGGTCTGTGTATTCGACGTTGAGAAGGTTGGAAGATCGGGGCGAAGTTCACGAAGTGAGAGACGGCTGGAACCTTGGTCCCGAACGGATGCCCTAACCTTCGCGAACATTGAGCAGCAAATGGCGTTGCCATCTCGATGGAGCGGCAACAGATTCAATCGTGGGAGGGTCTAAATTGTTCAAACTCGAACTATCAGGACTTGACGAATTGCAAAAGACGCTCAACGATGCGCAAGTCGCAATCCAATCTCTGGACGGCGAATTGCCAACACTTTGAGTTGACCCTAACAACCCTCAAGTGGCAATCGCTGAAATGGAACGTGCGGTCGATGCCAAACTCGCACTTTATCGCGGCAACCCCATCGTGGAAAAGATTTCCGAAGCCTCTAAGGAGCACTTTAGAAAGGGCATCTTGAAGCGGGCCGAAGAAGGCAAAAGCAGAAAACTGATTAGAACTCGTCACGCTTCGAATGAGACCTTCAACGATGCCAGACTTTAGACGCCCATCGGCACACGAGGCCGGACACACAGTCGTGGCATTGTTTCATGGATTTAAAGTGGCCAGAATCGAATCATTTCAAGGTGTGTTCCGTGTGAGGGCCGAACTCGATGCGGCGGATAAAACCGACGATCAACGATTTCTCTTCCTCGCGGGAGGTGTCGCTGGGGAAACCCTCGTGTTCGGTGATTATGAACCCGGTCCATCCAAAAATGACCAAGACTTAACTACTCAGCACGGGGGCGGTTCCATTGATACGTATCGTCCCGGAGCGGAAAGAGTCATCGAAGCCAACCAGAAATGCTTCCAGGAATTAAGGGATAAGATAGCCAAACGGGCGATTCAGAAGACGATGGAAATGCAGATCAGCGGCGGTAGCAATTCCTTCGTGCTCATGACGGGTGAGGAAGTACAACAAGTCTGGGTAAGGTGCCAAGGCCAAGGAGGATAGATGAGTAAAGCAAAACCACTTACATCTCCACGAATAAAATCCCTCGCTGGAAAAGGATTGAGGGCACCGAGTACGCTAACAAGCAAGCAAGTTCAAGAACTCGCAGGCTCCGTCGAGGCTCATATCGCTAGGACAAAAAAGAAGAAGAAAGGAAGCTAGCCAAAATTCATGCTGCTTGGTTTTTGCAGCCCCCGTGCGTCTTGGCACTTTATTCCGTATCTCTTGATTCCCCAATCCACGCGGAATTCTCCGTGGCAATCCAATTTTGTGCCGCACGGCTTCCCGTTTTCTTGATTCCATTCACGCACGAGTCGTCGTGAAAGACCACGCGGGCGTAGTTTCTCGCGGCCTCCAGAATTTCTCCCACGATAACCGGGTCATGGGAAACACACACACACACAAAAAACAACGTACGAAGTGATCTCTATTGCTTTGGATGCCGCCTCCGCCACTCCGCTCTCGCCTCGTCTAGCTGAATCTTAAACGCTGGATTCGGTTTACCGAGGCTCTTCTTTGGATCGGATAAATCCCTGGCGGCGCGACCGTATTTGCGAAGTTCGGCGTCTGACATTTTGCGGATGCGTTCGCGGATTCGTTCAATGCTCTCGGGCTCGCTCCGTATCATACTTGCACCGTTTTAATGACCCATCCAACCATCTTGTTGGCGCGTTCCCGTATACGGTGACAGAGATTTGGCGTGCGTGCCAAAGATCCACACCTCCAGTGATGGGGTGGGGCTTGCCAGATAGCTTCCGGTTGCCCCGTCAACTGGCAGTATTTCGATCCTCCGAGAGCCAAATCGCCAAGCTGGAAGCAGATGGTGACCGGGTTATTGTTGCTACCACCCCCATCTAATTCCCCTGCCGTGGTATTTGTCATTGCAACTGGAGATCGAGGGCATAGATCTCCTGCGTGCTAATGTCGCGCAGAAACAGCGGCACGCCATCGGGCGTGATACCACTCCAAGTTCCCCAGCGGTTTGTCAATTGACGCAGGTTATCCAGTCTCACAACCAGTTCGGACTTGGTTTCCTCCAGCATTACCCGTCGGTAGGTGTGGTCGCCGGATGAAAATCGGCGCGGCCCAGACGCGTCGGTCCCAAGCCGGCTCTCGCCGTCGCTCGCGAAATAGAGGTAGCGACTATCCGCTGACCAGCTGGGGTAACCGAGGGCAATAGAGTCGGTGATCCAGTCAGTCCATCTGGCGCTCTCGAAATCGTAGAGGACCATTTTCTTGGAGTCCGCAGTCACGGCGGCGATGTAGCGACCGTCAGGGGAGCAGCGCGGGCTGAACAAACCGCTGGAACCGGGAACCTCGGAGATACGGCGCGTCTTAAAGTCAAAGATGCGAATGCTAGAGGTGGGGCTACCCAAGGGCCGAATGCTCTCGGCTAGTCCGCCAAAAAAGAGCCGACTGCCATCGGGGGACCATGCGGGGTCCAGTTCGTCCACATTTTCGGACAACAACTCCTCCGACATTCCTCCGTTGGCGGAAACCAAGAAAATCTTAAAGTGCCCCGAGGAGTTTTGGGCTATATACGCGATTTTGGTTCCATCTGGCGACCAGCGCGGGATTCCGGCAGCAACTGGAGCAGAGGTAAGTTGCAGCTGGTCGGTTCCATCCGCTCGGCTACGCAAGAGCGTGCGACCGGGCATGGTGACATACGTGATCCACTGGTGATCGCGGGAAAAGTCGAGCTCGCTAATCGACGCACTCGAGAGAAATGGCACAAATTGCTGCGTTTTGCCATCGTAGCGCACGAGTTCGCCGCGCTGCTGCACAGCCACGGAGTAGACCTGCTTACCACCGACGGCCGGAAGCACGTCGACGTAGGAGAGCGGCCCGGACGTCAGCTGGACGGGAGGGTTGGACCTTAGCTTCTTCAGTGGACCGATCGGCTCGCGGAGCAGAAAAATATTGGTGCCGTTAACAGGCCAGTCGTTTTGCAGAAAATTGCCACCGGCTACGGGCCTCTCACCTCCCAGAAAGAAGTAATACCGACCGTCAGGGCTCCATTTGCCGCAACATTGGGCAGGCGGGTTCCTAAGCTGCGGAAGCAGTGGGTGCAAGTTGGAGCCATTGCGGTTGACCTCCCAGAGTGCCCCATTTCTCGTGTCGGGATTGAACAGGGTGAAGCGGATACGACTGCCATCGGGAGAGAAGCGAGCGGAATAGGGTGTCCCGTGAAGAGAGAGAAAGACCCGTGGCGATGTACCATCGGCCGCAGCCAGGTAGTAGGTGGACCCCCTGGCAAACAGGAGCTCGCGGCCGTCGGGCGACCAGACTGCGTCATGACCTTCCGCATCCCCTAAGCGGCGGGGAGGACCGGCAGGCAGAGGCTGGCTCCATAGCACGCCTTCCAGTTGGGTGCCCACGTAGCTGTAGATCAGCAACTGCGAGTGATCGGGTGAGATATCCAGAGGGGCTGCCTTATGGTAGGAGGCAGGAAGCAAATTCGTCTCGCCGCCGGCAATCGAGGACTGAGCAAGAACGGCGCGGCCATCGGACCATTGCGCGAAGTAGATGCGAGAGCCGTCAGTATTCATGTTGGCCTTGGGCAGGCCGTCGTGAGTAATTTGAACAGAGCCCGTGAACCTGGGGAGCGGAGCTGGGGTAAGCAGCGAGACAGCGACCGCGATAAGGCACGCTATGGTAAGTACAGCGGATATGCCGAGCCAACGACGGTTCTTTTTTTTCGGCAGGATTTCAGGACTCTCGTTTTGATTTCTTTGCGTTCCTTCGCCGGGAGTTTGCGTGCCTGTAACCGCAGAAGTACGGAAAGATGGAGTCTGGACGGCAGTTGTGTCCGTGCTTTCTAGTCGTTCGGCAACGTCCGCAGCGAACTGATAGCCCTTCCTCGGAATGGTCAGGATCAAGCCGCTGTCCTCTGACTTTTGTGCCAAAGCCTTGCGCAGAAGAAAAATGTTCTGCGTCAGATTTCCGTCTTCCACAAAGCTACCCGCCCACACCGCCGAGATCAGTTCCTCTTTCGTGATGAGCCGGTTAGGGTTTTGGACAAGAAACAAGAGGACGTCGAAAGCTTTTGGGCTGAGCGGGACGGATGATCCGTCCTGCGAAAGTGCGCGCCTTCTCTGGTCTAGTAAATAGCTCTCGAATCTATATAGGTTGCCCATTTATTAGTCACTTAGACCGTCGTGACAATTCCTGAGAATAATCGATCAATCCCTTGAGGACTCCGAGGCACCGTTTCCTGCAGATATGAATGCACGCGTAAAACGTCCGGGGCAGCGATCATGACCATCGGGACACCGAGGAACCCTCTATCCGGCCTTCTACCCGAAGGGTTACTGTGTTTTCTGACGATTCGACAACCGTGATCCTCAGCATCCACGGTTCACCTGATCTCCTTGGGAATTGATAAAGCAATTGACAGGCCCTTCACAAAATCAGGCCAACTCCGAAGCGCTCTCCCATCGACCATTGAGACCGCCCGAGCCAAAATTTATAGAATCAACAGGTTGCGAAAGCTTGACGCCATCTGTTCGTGCTCCGATTCCTAGGGCGCGCAGACGGCTGGTTCCTCCGTGGTGCTGGACTGCGGGCGGAGTCACCACATTCGGTAGTTACGCGCGAGTTGGTGTTGCAGGAACTACGATGGGCGGTGGCGAGCTCCCTTGAGCTACCCGCCCACACCACCGAGATCAGTTCCTCTTTCGTGATGAGCCGGTTAGGGTTTTGGACAAGAAACAAGAGGACGTCGAAAGCTTTTGGGCTGAGCGGGACGGATGATCCGTCCTGCGAAAGTGCGCGCCTTCTCTGGTCTAGTAAATAGCTCTCGAATCTATATAGGTTGCCCATTTATTAGTCACTTAGACCGTCGTGACAATTCCTGAGAATAATTGATCAATCCCTTGAGGACTCCGAGGCACCGTTTCCTGCAGATATGAATGCACGCGTAAACGCCGGGACCCCAAAAAGCCAGTTTGAACGACGGGCCTAGGAGTTCGAAGCTGCAATTCTAGACTCCGTGCACTTTCGCTGCAAGGAGCAAACGATCCAAGATTCTGTTTTTCAACCCTTTGTTAGCTACGGAAAGGCGGAAGGCAGCGGACTGGGCCTCGCCATAGCGAAGAAGATTGTCGAGGATCATGGCGGAGAGATCTACCTTGATGGGAGAAGTGAGACCGGAACTTTAATCAAGATCACGATTCCCTTTGCCGTTCCGGAAAGAGCAATCTCGTTTTCATTCCACAGACAACACACAACAACGCCCTATGCGGTATGAACACCGGAGCGAGAATAGACCGGGGAAAAACTAGACCGCGGGAAAGTGGTTTCACGACAGTTGTGGAGAGTGCCGCATTCGCGCATGAGGGTGAAACTAAAGTGGAAGAATGGATCTGGAAGAATTCGGAAGGGTCGAAAAGATGGAAACAGTTCTTGTAGTTGATGACAGCCGTCCGATGCAGAGGACATTGCGGCGCCTGCTTGAGGCAGATTCGCTGCAAGTTCAGATCGCATCGGACGGAGTCTCTGGCCTCGAGATTTTTCGGAAGCAGCCGCCCAGCGTCGTGATGCTCGACCTGAAACTGCCTGACCTGTCCGGCAAAGAGCTGTGTCGCGAATTCAAGACGATCGCGGCGTCAGTGCCCATAGTCGTGCTAAGCGCCAACGCCGCAGTGGAAGACAAGGTGTTGCTCCTCGAGCTCGGTGCGGATGACTACATCACGAAACCGTTCAGCCCGCGAGAACTGCTGGCGCGTGTCCGGCGCGCAATGCGTCGTGGCGATAAGGCTCAAGCGATTTCCAATGTCCCGACGAAAGCTGTGAGTCACGAAGTACTGATTTTCGGCGATGCACGCATTGACTTCACGAGCATGGAGGCCGCGCAAGAAGGCAAGCCAGTTACCCTCACGGCGCAGGAATTCAAGCTCCTGAAGTTCTTTGCCTCGTCTCCCGGCAGGGTTCTTTCGAGAGACGAACTGCTCAACGAAGTATGGGGCTACCAAAATTATCCGTCCACGCGCACCGTGGACAATCATATTCTCCGGCTGCGCCAGAAACTGGAACCTGATTCCGCCAATCCGCGCTACTTCCTGACTTTTCATGGCGCCGGCTACAAGTTTGTCCCCGGTTCGCCCACCGTGGACATAAGAAATGGTCCCGCCTTCCCGCTACGCAAGGAAAGCCGGGACCATTCTCGTACAAAGTGAGCCTTAACCGATCAAGTCTGGCGGGAGGCGTCGTCCGCTTCTTCCGCCAGTTGCTGCACTGCCTTGAAGAACTCCTTTGTCTGCCCAACAAATAGCCCATCGGCGGTGAACGATGCAATGGTCGCGACTGCGCCCGCAAATTTGTCATCGCTCGGCCGAATCACCGCGCAGTGTGGCAAATCCGCGCTAATGAATTCGCAGGGAACGGGAAAGATCAGGCTGGGCTGAACCAGGCTGGCCGGTTGCAGCGGTGGGTTGGTGAAAAAATTGGGAAACGACAGGCCGGATATGGGGTCCGTAAACGGCGCCACAGGCGATTGCACTCCATTGCCCGAAAAATCGACCCATTCCAGGAAGTGGGCAATCTCGTCTCCCCCAATACCCAGCGTGATTTTCAGCACTTCCAGACTGCTGACTTTCTGGCTAAGCGCCGCATAGAGACTCGAGCCGCCTTGTTCGATATATCCAAAGTGGAAGCCCGCTACATTCGCGATCGCCTGAATATGGTCGTTACCGGGAAAGTTGGGGTTGGAAGCGCCGTTGAAATCGTTGTTGTCTCGGGGAATGGCGGTGACATTCTTCAAAGTGAGCGCCTGAGGGAAGGTGGCACCCAAGTCTGGATTGGTTGTACTGCGGTAGCGAACGTACCAGCTGGTGTCGACGTTGAGATGCATGAGGTTCGTGAGGCGCTTGATGCCCGATGATCCTGTAGCTGTGCTTCCTTCCAAAGTGCGGAACTCGTCGAAGTTGACCGGCTCGGCTCCTTTGGACGCGAGATAGGCATTGAGGAAGGCAGCGTGGCTCACTTCATCCAGCGTGTTGCTGGTAATGTATTGCGGGCCATCGGAATCGAGGTTCGACAAGGCTACCTGATAGTTGTTCAACGTTTGGGTCGGATCTACCTCAATGGGTGGATTATTGCCGATACCGCCCAGTTCCGCATACTGTGTCCAAAGGTCCGATTCGATGAGTTCCGCTGCGGCTAGGAATCGAAGAATTGCTGCGTCCCCCTTGGTGAGACTGTTTCCACTATCCCAACCAAATGCGCTTGTGTCACCCCCGATTACCCCAGCACCTATCGCAACTGCACCTCCTGCCAGCATTCCGTTCTTCAAGAGTGACCGGCGATTTACTGCACGATTCATCAGACTCTGTTTCTCCATAACACCCCTGTTCTGTTCGATTGAAAAGCGTGGGCCCTGCAATTACGGTAAGGGCGCTCGTCGGGAAGTTTGTCATCAAGAAGTTAAGGGGTTGGCTTCTTCTTGTACGGCTTTTGTCTCTACGGGATGAATGCGCATTGATGTGGCCTGCACTGGGAGCATCGGGCTAACTCCTGGTTTGCCGGATTACCGGACATCTCTAACAGTGTCGGCCCTGTCAAACTGTTTTTCGACGACACTTCTCCGTGCACTCCTCAGAGTGGTCTTCGTTCATCTCTCACGGTGCTGCATCGACGACCACGGCTCGCTCGTAATCTTTCGGTCGGCTTCAGTCCGACCCAAACATCTCGTGTGCTGAGCAGCGCGTTGTTCAGGAGGGTTAGAGTCCCTCTGGTGCTCGAATGAGGAGCGCCATATCCAAGAGAGTGGGGGTAATTCCTCGCTGGCCGGAGGAAGTGGAAGGTATGGAGACGTCTAAACGGGCACAAAGGCGAAAGCTGGATACAGCCAAGACGGACCTGGAGCCACCGCTTGTCGTACTCCGGAGGGCAGGGTGTCCATCAAGTGATCATCACAAGATGGAATCTGAAGGGCCTGCGGAGAAGTACCGGGCCGCAATCAATGGGGAGACCCAATGATGAACCGGTCGGCCAAAGGTGGGGCAAGGTCGAGTCTGCGAGATGATGACGAAGGCGTTCTCATTCACCCACCGCACCAAGGTGATTGCGGGTGGCACGGTACGGAAGAACAGCACGTGACCTCAGGAGGTGCTGGCAGAGTCTCTGGGTGGCACCGGAGTAAGCAAACCTATAAGCGGAAGCGAAGTGGCGAGCGAAGCTCGGTCAGTATACGGACGGCTGAATAGTACCTGAAGCGTGATGAAAGTCACGTGACCGGGCAACCGGCGACGGAAGTGGGTCGGGGAAGGCCAGCCGGCGAAGATGGTCGGGAAGAGAAAGAAAACCAGATGAGTAAAGGCGAGAAGGAGGAACAGTTCCATGAGTGAAAAACCCGTACATTCTCGTCTGAGGAGACTGGTGGACTGGATCAACCTGACGGGTGCGAAGAAGGTCCATTCATTAATCGAAAAGGTGTACAAGCGGAAGAACCTGGAGATGGCCTGGGAAAGGGTGAAGGCGAATCGGGGCAGTGGAGGTGTGGATGGGGAAACTCTGGAGACTTTTGAAGCGCAGCTGGGCCAGCAGTTGGATCGGCTGCAACGGGAGTTGAAAGAGGATAGCTATCAGCCACAGCCGGTACGGCAACATCCCATCCCGAAGAGGGACAAACCAGGAGAGTATCGTTTGCTCGGCATACCCACGATTTATGACCGGGTGTGCCAGCAAGCACTGCTCAATCGGTTAGAGCCCATCTTCGAGCCAGTATTCGATGACGCCAGCTTCGGATATCGGCGAGGGCGATCGGCAAAGGATGCACTGCGCAAGATCTGGAAAGAGATCCAAAGCGGGTCGGAGTGGCTCGTGGATGCGGACCTCCGAGATTTTTTCGGGTCCGTCGATCACGAAAAACTTCTCACGCTGGTGTCCCAAAGAGTAGCGGATGGCCGAGTGCTGTGCCTCATCAAGGCAATGCTCAAGGCGGGAAGCTACGGAAAGGGGCAGCTCTTTCCATCCGAGCGCGGAACTCCTCAGGGAGGGGTAGTTTCGCCGACGCTCAGTAACATACTTCTGACGCCGTTTGATCGGGAGATGCGGCTGAGAGGGTATCAGCTAACGAGGTATGCCGATGATTGGGTGATCACCTGTAAATCGGCAGCAGAGGCACGAGCCGCAGTGGAGGCTGCTGGCCGAATCCTGAAACAATTGGGTGTGGAGTTACATCCGCAGAAGACGCGGATCGTTCATGCTCAGGATGGCTTCGAGTTCCTTGGCTACAAAATCAAACGCGGGAAGAAGAAGCTCCATCTACCCGCGAGTAAGATTCGTAGTCAGGCCCGACAGGGTGCGCTCTATGCGTATCCCAAGGAGAAGTCGATCCGTAGTTTCATGGACCAGGTCCGGCAGCGCACCAAGCGGAAGGTGCCCTTGCCAACCGAGGAGCTGATCGAAGAGCTAAACCCACTCTTGCGAGGATGGGGCGAGTATTACAAGCGAGCCCATGTCCGATTGCTCTTCAACCGACTCGATCGCTGGATAGTGCATCGTATCTGGTCGCACCGCTTCAAGCATTGGCGCAATGCCGGCTGGAAATGGCTGCCCCAGACGACGCTCTACGGCGAGTTCGGGCTTGTCAACCTAGTTGGATTAATTCCTTCTATCGCAACTCGGAAGCAGTGAGTCTTCGTGAAAGCTGCATACGGGAAAACCGTCCGTGCAGTTTGAGCGGCGGACGGAGGCCAGCGCGAAAGCGCGCCTCCTCCGACCCGACTTCGATCTGCACTTCGACCATGATTACTTGTTCGAACTCCCTTGTAGGGAGCGGGATGCCCAACCAAGTGGACGGTGTTCTACTTCACACCATGTCCGGTACCGAGCTGTCCCGCGTACGAACCGAACTCCGGCTCCTTCCTCCTGAGCGTAACAACCAAAGACTGCTCGCGTCGAGAGGAGCCGATATTGTTATGCAATCAAGTGCCCGGCCCGTACGCTATCGCGTCTCAAAAGTACCATCGGTTCCTCAGACTGCAGCGCAGTTACTTACCTTCGGCAGTACATCTGGTGCCTCGCCCTCGGTTGAGATAGATTTCAGCCGGAGGATTCATGAACATTCTTGCAGCAATGAAGCGCGAAGAACGAAAGCTCGAAAAGCAGTTAGGCAAAGTACAGAATAAACTGAGCGGAGTACGAGCGGCTGCAAAAGCATTGGGCGCCTCTGCGGAGCGCGAAGTCGTCGGCGTGAAGAAGCGCGTTTTGTCGGCTGCAGGCAGAGCAGCGATTGTGAAGGCGGCGAAGAAACGGTGGGCGAAGGTAAGGAAGCAGGCGAAGAAGGTAGCGGGATAGCTCGCAAGACGAGTCGCTCAAAGACGGGACCTCTTCTTACTTCTGGGTTGCACGTTGCACGTCGTTTGTCGAGCTCAGGGGAGTTTCTCTGCCTGAGGCTTTGTCTGGAAGCTTGAACTTTTTGCGATAAGCCTGGAACCGAGGATCGGCGTGCAGCGTTTCGAGGCGGGCGTCTTCCAGGAAATTCCATGCCGAAAACGACCGATCATCGTAAGCCTTGCTAAGTGTTTCCAAGGCTTTCTCTTTGTCTCCCACACCCAAATAGCAGAGCACGAAACTGAAAGCAGTCACGTTCCCATACAGCCTATATTCTGTGAATCGCTTAAGGATGTTTTGGGCGTCTGACTTGTGGCCCAACTTTCCGTAGAGATACGCTTGGTCTGCGGCCCAAGGCTGCATGATCCCCGTTAGTTGTTCTGCTTGTCTGGCCTCGGAAAGCGCTTCCGAATACTTGCCCTCGACCAGATCCAAATAACTGATCGCACCGTGAACCATGGGGAGCTTTGGATTCAATTCCAGCGCCTTTTCAAACTCCCTATGGGCAAGGTCGAACTGACGCGAATCAGTGTAAATTCCGCCCGCATGGTAGTGAGCAAATGGGGAAAGAGGGTTTAGCCGCACGCACAGTTCGGTTTCGGGAACTGCCTGGGTTGCGTGTCCTGTTCGAATGAGGAGGTATGTAAACCAATTGTGTGCTTCTAAATTGCTGGGATTCAGTTGAATGGCGCGGCGCAATTCACGATCGGCGCCATCCCAGTCGTTGTCATTCTCAATTTTCAAAAGCCCAAGAGATGCGTGGGCTTCAGAGTTCGTTTCATCAATCGCGATGGCTCTCAGGGCAGCCGCAAGCGCTTTCGGATATGCCTCAGATGCCGGGATAAAGCCATCACCCAGGACAAGGTAAGAGTCAGCGAGACCCGCGTAAGCTGGCGCGTAATTTGGGTCCTCTTGAATTGCGGCTGCGAAGAATTGAAGACCCTTGAACAATCCATCGCGCGTTCTTTGATTCCAAAAATAGCGGCCTTTCAAATAGTCTTCATAGACTTCAGGGGTCGCTGGAATCGATGTTAAACGCGCCATGTCTCCTGGAATCAGGGCGGGTTGAATCTCCTTCGCAGCTGCTATGGCTACTTCAGCCTCCACACCGAGGACGTCGCGCACCTCCCGGTCGTAAGTTTGCGACCAAGTGTGACGCTCGCTCTTGGCATCAATCAACTGGACAGTTATCCGAATTCGCTGTCCCGCTTGCCGCAAGCTGCTCTCCATGATGTAGTCCACATTGAGGCGGCGCCCGATTTCTCCAGCCGTAGCGTGCACCCCTTTGTAGTACATCGAGGTAGTCCGCGCGATGACACCTAAGCGCCGAGGATTGAGGCTGCCAAGCCGCGAGATCATCTCTTCGGTCATTCCGTCACATAAGAATTCATTGCTGGGGTCTCCTGTCAGATTCTCGAAAGGTAGAACCACCAACGTAACCATGGAAGAGGACGCAGGATTCGTCTTGTGAGTCCAATCCCAGATAAGAAGAGCGGTTGCAGTCAGGCACAGGGCAGAAAAGATCACCGACGCAAGTCGCGACCTCGAACGAACCGCGGGTTTCGGCGCGTTGAAAGCGTCCGTCTCCTTAGTTGGTGCCTCATACGAATTTTGAGCGGGGCCTGCTTGCAGTACTCTTTGTGTCTCTTGAGTGGGTTCCGTTTCCAGCGATTCGGAGTCACTGCCGTTTCGGGCAACCCGAACACTTCCAATGAAACGATACCCTCGCCGAGGTACCGTTTCGATGAACTTGGGTTGCTCCGAGGAATCGTTCAAAGCCTCCCGGAGCTTGGCGATTGCGTTGTTCAGATTGTGATCGAAATCAACGAAGGTGTTGTCGAGCCACAAGCGCCGATGAAGTTCCTCTCGCGTGACCAGATCGCCGGGCCGCTCCAACAGCGCCGCGAGAACCTGGAAGGGTTTTTCCTGCAGCTTGACAGCGTGGCCGTGCTTCCGCAGCTCGCCGACATAGAGATTCGCTTCGAAGGCGGCGAAGCGCAACAGTGAACCAGGGTTCATCACGCTCACCAAGCGCGCCTAGGGACGGGATGTTGCCGAAAAGGTAGCACGAGCAATCTCAATCCCCAAGTTTAATTTAATTTCAAGGCCCCTAAGTCCAAGCACTTCAATAGATTCGTTGGTGATGTGAAATTGGCTTCGCGGTGATTGACGCTGATGGAATGGCGGGCGTATGTTTCAGCACCCCGTCTTTTTTTTTTTTTTGGGGGGGCACTCTTCGCGGTCGGAGGCGCTCATGGTCACGCAAAGTAATCTGTTTAGGAGTGGAACTGTTCACGTCACCAGCGAACCGCAGACGGGGCAGGTCACCCTCACAAGACTTGCAGCCGAAACCCAGACGCGTTGTAGCGCTCTCTTATTTGGGGTCTTATTTAGAGTCTTCATCGCCGCGGCTATTTTCGTTGTAGGTTTCACTTCATCCACAGCTGCTCAGTCAACAGCCTGTCTCAGTGGAACGTGGCAGGGTACCTTTGCAGATTCCGCCGGTGAGTTTGGAGCGCTTACAGCGTCTTTAAATCAGATTGGAACTTCCTTCACAGGCACTGTGACCATTAATTACAACTTGACAGGAGAGGCTTTTACCTCTCAGGTTACCGGCACTGTTCAGAACAGCGTTCTAACATTTGGGCCGCTTCAGCTTGTACCTGGAGGCCAGACAGACTCTGGAACAGGCACAATTTCATCTACTTGCAGCTCGATTATCGGAAACTTCGTCAGTAGCGAAGGGCATGTTGTCGGCTCATATCAGATTACAAGGTTACAGATCACCACAGCGAGCCTCCCTGGTGGCCAGGTCGGCGTTAACTACGACTCAGGAGCCTTGAGCGCCACGGGCGGGAGGCCCTTTCCTCCAGTGTCTTTCTCTTATTCCTACACCTGGAGTGCCACCACTGGCACGGGGCTGCCGTTTGGGTTGCATATCAACTATTTTACCGGGGATATCTCGGGGCTGCCCTCCGTTGCTCAAACGTATTCCCCTGTTGTTACGGTGACGGATTTCAACGGTACAACAGCCCGCAAAACGTTCCAGATAGTCATAGCTTCAAATCCAAAGCTGTCCGTCGATACCGTCGTACAGAATTCGTATTACTCAATGCTTGCAGATTACTGGTTCAAAATAGCATCCATTGATTATCAAGCTGCAAATGCCTGCACAGTCTTCGCGCCGGAAATGCCAGAGTTAGGACCGTTATGTCTTGGCCTTTTTCTGAAGGCGGCGGCGACCGTTCGCCTAGCTGAACTGTATGAGGCTAAGGCGGCGGACCCGGCGGACACTAACTACATGGAGGTAGCCCTGCCCAATCCGCCGTCCCTTACCATTCCAGCTCCGGACCCTTCCTGGACAGCTGCGCAGCTCGCGGCCTACAACGCACTGGTCGCGGTAATTCTAACCGAGGAGCAGATCATCGGACTATCTAATGCGGAAATGACTGCTGTAAATCGCGCCGGAGGTGCTAACCAGGCGGGAAACACTTATTGGGTGCAGCAGCAACTTGCTGCGCAAAAACAATACTCGGAACGCGAAGCCTTCGACCTAAATCTTTTCGTCTTGCAAAGTTCTCAATTGAAAGCAGCCTACGCGGCGAGCGGTTTCCAAGACTTCTCCGTCAGTGTCGCCGACGCAACGACGTTCGAGCTGGGTATAGCTGCCAAAGGCCTGCCATCTGACTTGCTGGCTCAGCTAGCGATACTGGGGATCGACGCGGAAGGTTTGAGTCTCGTGCAGGAAGCCTTACCATCATTTGATCCGAGTACTGTAAGTGCGGACACCCTTCAGAGTTTCGTGCCACCCAGCGACGTCAGCGCAACTATTCAGCAGCTTGCGGCGTCATTTATCACTTCATTTTCCGTTTTTGACCCTAAGGTGGACGTTTTTGAATGCCCGATCAAGAATTCCACCTTATACGCTTTCCGACTCGTGGCTCCGTTTAGTTTAGGCAGCGCCAACGGCGATTTTAATCCCACCGTACAAGACGTTAGCTTCAATCTTGGAACGTTTGCCATCACTGTCCCCGCAGGTAGCTTTCGCGGAAGCCGTGGCTACTATGAATATGTCGGTACGGTTAACGGAGTAGGATTGATCGCGTCGATCAGCCCTACTTCGACGGGCCACCAACTTCGAATAGACGGATTGGGGGTCAGTCGGACGGCTCTGCCAAACGTTGCTAACCCGATGGCGGTCGGCGTTCAGATTGGTAATGCTGGAGGAAGTACAACTATTACCGCAAGCAATCACTCGTGCGAATGAAACGTGAGCGGGACTTTTCGAGTCTCCAATTTGGTTAAGAAGGCAAGCATCGACAGCCCGAAATAACGGCAACGCACTTCAGAAGAAGACGTTGACTGGTCCAGGAGGTTTCTGTGCGAATTGCCAACACGACCCGCCAGTCATCGCTCTTTATGAACATCCAGCCCGACGGTTCGTAGTGACTTCAGTTTTCACGAGGCCCCCATTCAGGTCCTGTCGAAACAAAATTTGCCCTTCTGGACATCTGCGTTTTGCGATCTCAGTGAGTCGATGTTAGATTCGGTCTGATAGTACTCGCGTACCATTTAAATGAGATCACGAATGGAGTATCCTTCTCGCGTATCAAGAGTGACGGCAATTTCAGCCGTCCAGCAACCGAGCTACACAAGGCCACGGTGCTAACCTTCGAAAGAAGGGATACGGCCTGTAGGGGGCAAAACCCACCTTAGTCCTTCCCCATTACTTTCGAGGGCATCTTCTCTCAATTGGAGGAATGATGTCTTCGCACAACGACTCGTTTGTAGCGTCAGGTACTTCGCCAACGGTTGATTTTCTCTGTGAGAACCACGGTTCCATATTCCTCCTCCGTCCCATTTCTCGCTCTGCTTTCTCTTGGATAGAAGAACACCTCCCGCCTGACCGAATCACATTTGGAAATGCCGTAGCCATAGACCATCGGTGCATTTGGGCAATCATTATCGGGCTACAAGAAGACGGATTGGTCGTGGTCCGTGGATAAGAAAATCGCTGCGGAGAAAATCCGCGCACTCTTGGAGGGCCGCATCTCCCGCTTGCTAGGTTGCGACGTAGAAGACTTGCAGTCCATGAAAATTGGGTCGATGGCCCACTTTTTATTTCTGCTGATCGGAGATTCAGAGGTAATGCCGGGGTTTAATACTGCGCTGACCGCTTTGAGGGACTTGATCGGCTTCGAATTGATGTGGAGCGTAGAGAAGACGGAGGCGGCGAATGCGGAAGAAACACCGAAGGTGGTAATCAACTAGGAGGAATATGAAGCCAAAAACCGGATTTGAAAGTGGAAGCAGTCCTACGATCTCGGAGAACGGAGCGCCCGTCCTCACCGGGCGCGGCCTTCGCGACGTTGGGGAACGCATCCGGCGAGCGTTCGAACAAATGCATGGTGGTCAGCCCGCACCCGCACCGCTGCGGCGCAGTGAAAAGAAGCAACCGCAGGTTTACACGGAGACCCAGCGGGAGCGGTTCCATGAACGCGCTAAGGCACTATCTTTGCGGGCGCTAAGTTCGGCCCACATTTCGAAATCATCCCGTAACGGCGTGTTCGAAGTCGCGGTGCCGACCGAGAGTGTGGAACAGCTAATCAGGGAGGCGTTGGGCGAATGAGCGAACCGAAACTAGGGCCGACGACGAGCGTGAACTGATGATTTCCCGACGAACTTTCATCTGGTGCGGAGCCGTTGCCTTGCTCCCGTTACCAAAGTCGCTGGACCCTTACGGGTCCGAGTTCTTTGACGCGGTGAGGGAACGTCTAATCGCGCTAGCACCGGACGGCCATGTGATAGAGCGGCTGCTGATCTCGCCTCCTAGAAACGGACGACGGACGGTGAACGCGTGGTGTGAAGGCGCGTCGGAGCCGATCACATTCAGCCTGCGCTATGACGTACGGTGAGCGGGAGCATCGGTGCGCCTTGGACAATAGAAGGAGCGGCCCTTTCAAGCCGCCCTGTTGTTTGCGAGTTGGGCGACACCCGGTTTCAGGTCGCTGCTGGTTGAATCTTACGGGTTGTTTCTGCTGTTGATCGGTGCGCCCGGAGCGCGAGAGTCCACTGGTCCTGAAACGATTACTGGTGTT
The DNA here is from genome assembly GCA_963735525.1 of uncultured Acidobacteriota bacterium. Classification (GTDB taxonomy): domain Bacteria; phylum Acidobacteriota; class Terriglobia; order Acidiferrales; family UBA7541; genus Acidiferrum. Next base: position 149,242 of record CAVTLQ010000017.1, read on the forward strand.
GGCATAATTCATCCTTCCCGCTGGGCGGGGTGCGCAGGGCGCGGTGCTACAAGTCTCAGAATCCTGCGAGCCTCTTGGTGAACGCCGAAAGTTCCTTAAAATGTAATTGTGGTCGGAGTGCTCGTATGGCACGGTCTACGTTCTGAACGGCGGAGAATCCGGTGCCGTATCGCTGAATCCAATCCTTGAGCAATGCGGCGTTGTGCGAGTTGTCCACAAGTCCTTGTACCACTTGATATTCGAGGAATCGCGCGTCCATCTGCTGCTGTTCTATTTGCTGGCGGATGCTGTCATTCAAAATCTGTTGTATTGGGTCTACGTACGGCGCATCTGGCGCTTTGCGTTCGATAACGTCCGGCTTTACTGGTGGTCGTCTGCGATGTTCTTGTTCTGGCTCAGTCGCCGCAGGTGCGGGCGTCGGGTCAGGGCGCACTGCGTCGGGATACGCTTTGCACCAACGGTCTAACGCGACGCGGTCGGCGTTCGTCAACTGGTCAGTATCGATGTGCCAGCCATCGTCCATCTTTGTGCCGTAGCGAAGGGTTGCTTTAGTCTTGATAATTATTCTCATGGTCGTCACTGTCGGGAGCGCTCATTGGGTTCTGGGAACTCCAAAATCTTTCTACGAATCAGCGCCAGCACCTTGATTTGGTCCGCGTTCAAATTCGCAGCCACGATGCCACGGAGATACTTCTGGCGCTGTTCGGTCAACGCATAATCAACGCGGTTCGGGCCTCGGTAGCACTGGTAACCGCTTATGACGGCCTCGATGGTGTTTCTAGCCATCGCTTGGTCCTGCTCTTTTTTGTCCTTCGCCTTCTTGTCTTCGTTGGCTTTGTTGATTCGTGCGACAGCATCAACTTTGTTCGCGGCCTCTTCTGCCAGACGGCGCTTCATTTCCTTCGCGCGGAATTCGGCGCTCAACTGCTCCTGCGACTTCTTCGGCGCATACTGAAGGTTGGGACGGAGTGCTGCGAGAGCGGCGTCTAGGTTGGTGATTGAGACGATACCGCCGAAGTGCAGCGCCACATATTCAACCAATGCATTGACATTGGGCTTGGCTTGTTCGCCTTCCAGCAACAAGTCTTTTGGCACGAAGTTGTTTTTCCACTCTTCAAAGATGCGGTTCACTTCTTGTAGCGATTGGTTCAAATTCATTGTGCTTCTCCTGCCCCAGTGGGGACTGATTGTCGTTTTGTTACCTGCCCAGCGCCATAAGCGCGGACTAGGCGAAATCGATACAGGTGGAATTCGGCGCTGTCTCTCGGTGTTCGCGCAAACGAGTAGATGAGTTCCGGTGTCATCTCAACAGCGTGGATACCATCGCTAATGCCGTCGCCGATTCTGATGCCAGCGGGCAAAACCATTTGCTGTGGCAAGGTCGGGTAGCCGTCCAATCGACGGGCTGGCACAGGGTTCTTCGCGGCATTCTCTGCACGGATGTCTCCTGCTGTCATGTTCTTTAGGCGGATGTGGTTTTCGATATCCGCCTTGTGTTTTCGCAGCGCCGGAAGGCTCAGGGCGTTTACGTCTAGTCGCTCTCCTTGCGCGTTAACGATGCGGACGCCAGCGAGTTCAGACAGCAACTTCGCGGTCTCAACGGCTTCGTCCTTGGCCTTCTTCAGCGCGTAAATCTTTTTGCTGCTCGCCTCGCCGCAATCCTCTTCAAACGCGTGGATGGAGAGGTACTCTCGACGGTAATCTCTGTAGTCCTGAGCAACCGTCAACTTCCCATCACGACCAAACACTGTCGCCTTCTGTCGTAGTTCGTCTGTCGTCGTCGGGGCGGCCTGCGTTGGTGTTGCGGACTGCAAGGCCTCGATACTGGCGTCTGTGTTGTATTCAGGGAATTCATCAATCAAAACCTTTCTAATCTCATCTTTTGTCATTTCTGCTCCTGCGCCTTGCGGGCTGATTCATTTTTATTGAGGACGATGTGTGCCACTTTCGTGGCTGGGTCAACGACGGTCGCGCGTCTACCGCGCCCGCCGCCGTTACCGAAGACTGTCATTCCAGCGATGTCGATGAACTGATTGCAAACGGTGCAACAACGCAGGTCACTCATCGTCGCCCCCTGAACGAATAGCGACGGCCCTCAGGGAACGTGGGCAAGATTGCTCTCCGAAGGGCTGCAGCCGGGTCTGGCGGTGCCGCTGGTTCTGGCGACGGTGGCTCAACCCAGTGCTTGGGTTTGTTTGGGTCAAAGTCCGATGCTTTATACGTTTGACGGAACCCACCGTCTCCAAACATCGCCGCTCTCATCGCGGCTTCCCTAGCGCGGCGGTATTCCTCTTCCTCCCGACGCTCTTGTTCTGCCTTCTCTTCCGGTGTTGTCTCTGCGACTTCGGAGATGGTACGAGGGCCAAAGCACTCGTATAGCAACGAGATGGCGGAAACTGCGTCATCTTTAATGGTGCTGCTGGACTTGCGAACGCCGTCGTAGTGAGTGAACTGACGAATGATTTCGTCCATCTGGGAAGACGTGTGGAACCACAGTCGCCCGTCCGACAAAGGAAGTTCAAGTCGTTTCGCACGCTTGGCTGCTGAACGAGGTGTGTTATCAATCGGCACCCAGTGTGCGTAAGGAAGGATAATGCTGCGAAGACGGGCTTGTTCCTTGACCTTCGCCCACAACTCCTCGAAGCCTCGGTCTTTCTCAGCCACGAAGATAGTAGGGTTATGCTTCTCAATCGCCTTCACGATTGCTACCGCCAGTTCTGACTCGCGAAGGCGGTCGAGAATCACTTCCGGTATCACCATCGCAGTCGTGCCTTGCACCTCCATAACCCTGCCGGTCACGATGCAGGAATAGTCCGCGTAACGCTGGACACTGTAAGCACGGTCAAGCGCCATAACGGTGCGCAATACCACCCCTTCGAAGAACGAAGCAGCACCGAAGCGAGAGCGCAACTCGTGCTCGTCGAACTGTACTTTTATGTCCGCATCCGCATCGGATGGGAATATGCAAAAGTTCTGTGACAGCGCGAACGTCGGGTTTGCGGCGATTTCTTTCTTCACGAAGTGCCACGGCATACGCACCGGAAGCAAATAGGATTCAACATCCTCTTCCACCAATGACGGGAGGAGAGCGGGCGTCAATTTATGAAGTGCGTGCGGCTTCAACGTCACCACCGGGTCGATGCGGTAACTGAGAGAGTTGCCACCTTCCTCTTCGTTACGTTGAAGCAGTACAGCGTACAAATCTTCGTCCGCGTACCACGGGGTGCCAATCGTGATGGAGAACGAGCCTAGGACTTCGCGCAGCTTCTGCAGAAGGTCGAAGTTGTTCACGCTCTTCTGGCGTTGTTCCTCGGTGCCGCATGACAAGTTCGAAATCGGGTCGTCGAACAGCAGGACTTCTGCGCGGCCTCCAGCCACGACGGATTCCATCGAGGTTGCTTCCGCTGAACCCTGAATCAGGTCCAGATGTGCCATCGGAGACTCGAACGACTTGGCGGTTCCGGTCCCAACAGGGACGCAGTACTCCGGGAAGTACTTCGTCAACACCGTGTCTTGATGAGGTTTCTTCTCCCAGTAAGAGCGGTAACTGCGAATGAAGCCAGCCGACAACTTCTGCGTTTCAGACACAAGAAGTGCGCGGGCATCCGGGCAGCACAGATGCAACGTCAACAACCACACGAGAGAGAAACTGCTCTTCATGCTGTTGCGGCTCGCCATCAGCAAGTAGTCCTTAATCGGGTTGATGGAATCGAGCCAAAGGCGCATTTCTTTCTGGGTGTAGTTCGATGGCAGCGTATCCGGGTTGAAGCGCGGTAGGAACTTTGTCCACTCCCCCTGGCAGCAGTCCTCGAAATCTTTTTTCAGCAATTTTCCGAGTTCGAACGCATCCATCTTGCAGATGTGGCGGACGCGCAGAAACTCTTCGAAAGACGTACCGTTCGGCCAGATTGTGTAGTCCCATATCGCGTCCAGCGAACGAGAGGAGAGGAGTTCACCGATTACCGGGGCATCCTCAACTTCCTTCACTTCATAATTCTTTGTCTTCAACGCGGCCAGCGTCTCGCGTAGTCCGAAGCGTAGCAGGTGATGATTTACCGGGATGTCGTGATGCTGGGCCGCGACTTGTGCCAGCTCGAACAACACGCCAGCGACTTGCTGGTTGGTAATGCCGCGCTCACCGAATACCTCGATGGCCTCCGCCTTTTTCGAGATTTCGACCGGGCTGTTGTAAAGTCTGTCGCCCTTGGAGTTTCTATCCGCTTTTTTCTTGCGAGTCTTTTTGGCGGCCTCTCGCTGGTATTCCTTCCTTTCTTCCGGCGTCATGCTGGCAATCTTCGAAGTCTTCTTTCCTTTCTGCGCAGCCTCGGTGATTGTTTCCGGCTGTGGCACTAGTTCGTCTGACATGGGACTTCGTTAAACGTGTTCCTGAAATGCGCGAGCGACGTAAGCCGCTACCTGCTCGCGGTCAACCACACCGTGGCGTAACAAGTGCTCTGCCACGTTCCATGACGCCTCAGTCGCGGCTTTGTGGAGGGTTTGGAATACGACGGCTGCTACTGCGTGCTCCGCGACCTCTAGAGCACGTGCTCCGATTTCTTTCTGCTTTGCCATTACTGCTCCTCGCGGACGTGCCGCCAATAAAAATGCCGCCTGTACTAGCGCGGCAGTGGAAACTCGTGGGAAACTGCCTGGGATTGCCAAGCCTGAGGGTGAAACAACGATGACGGAATACAGCAAGATGCCTCTTGGTACGAAGATTGGCAGTCTAGAAGTTGTGGAATGTCCGCACTGCCATAGACCCGGTCTCAAACTAGGCGAATGGGAAAGAGTTGCGCCCAGCGTTGATGGAACGCGGGACTCCGCCTTGCCAGCAGGCTCGCAATCCACATCGAAAAACTACGTGCTAGTTTCCATCTACGTTCACTCAGAACCGGATACCGTGCCTTTCGACAAGTACCCGGAACCAATCGATGCGGTGACTGGGCAATTCGATGTTTGTCCGACTATCTCGCTGCGTATTGCTCGCGAAGACATGCCACGCGAATAGGCGACTGCGCAGTTCCTTCGTCATTCGTAACCCACAAAATCTGGTCGTCGGTCTTGTTCAAGTACTTGCGCAACTCCACCAAATTCCACGTTACGGTCGCCACGGTGCCCTCGATTGTGCACGTCAGCGGCTTCGGCGGCTGAACCTTCTGTTGCTCGTTCATGTTGTTCTCCAATAAAAATGCGGCCCGGACTGCGGCGGCAGACGGTACCCGGGATGGGACCCGAAAATTTGTGGTCTCCCCCGGCACTACCCCCGAGGTCAACTTTTTACTGTCAAAGAAAATAAAGAGAGCGTTTGAGCGACGGCTACGAATACTTTTGATTGAGGCCGTCTGGGGGCGGCTCGCTCCCGGCCTCGAAACCGATTGCGGGACTCCTGTCGCGCTGAGAACTTTTTGTTGGTTCCAGACAGAATCGGCATCCCCCGAAATGTACCGGCTCGATGTCTTCACCGAATGACGTTGGCTTGCGAGGTCGATTGCAAATCGTTGCGCGACGTTGCATTTCCTCTTGACAATACAACATTACTATGTTATCGTTACATTATGGAGACCGCCATGACACCGTCTATCCTCAAGAACGTGGTCAGGATGCCGAAGCAACGCGTGAAGCAAGTCCGCGCCAGAATCTCTTACATGTCCAGCGAACAACTTGAGCGTTTTCTAAAGGCTGCGAAGGAATACGGCCCACGAGAGCACGCGATGTTTCTCTTCGCTGTTGCGCACGGCGCAAGGGCACAAGAAATCGCCAACCTGCGAATCTCGGACATCAATTTCAATAACGAGCAGATTCACATCGCCCGTTTGAAGGGTTCTCTCGCCTCGACTCAGAACTTATTGAAAGTGAAGGGCAATGCTCTGTTCGACGAGAAGGCCGCGTTGAAGGCGTGGCTGGCCGTTCGTGAAGCCGACGCCGACAACTACGTCTTCAACTCCCAGAAATCGACCCAGTTGAACCGCGTCACCGTCTATAAGTTGTTCAAGGCCATCGCCAAGAAGGCCGGACTTGGCGAGACCCTACAACACCCGCATGTGTTGAAGCACACCGCCGCGATGCTCATGGTCCAGCAAGGCGCGAATGCCTTCCTGATTCGCCAGCACCTCGGGCACCGCTCATTCGATTCGACACTGGCCTATGTCAACCCATCCGACGCCGACGCATCGGCTGCCTCCGCGAAAGCGTTCAGTCAGGTGTTTTAGCAGGCTACAAAGTTGTTGTATTGTTGCATTCAGCCGTTTTCACCCCTTCCAAGGTGCTGAGAACGGCTGGGTTATTTCCAGCTCACAATACGCAACATTACTTTTGCAGGTAGAAATTACCGATTCGACGCCCGACAGGCTTCGAGTCCTTCGGGTTCGCCGCTCCACGGGAGGTTTCAACCTTGCCCGTCACGGGTAGCGGATGTGATGGCCCGTTGCCTCGACCGCCGTCCCCGAAGTAGCGAAACAGGTCAGCAATCCACTTCGCGCGGAATATCGCGACGATGACGGTCATAAGCACTAGCCACTGAATTAGGGCATGCTCTGTCATGTTCCAGTGGCCGTTAGCCTACCACTCCGAATGGCCTCGGGAAACCCCGCCAAACGCAATAGCAAGCCCGCCACACGGTTCTAGCCTGAATTACAAGGTTGGAGACTTACCACGAGTTATAAGTGCCTTATTTTGTATCTTTTTGGGCCTTCCCGGCCTCGATTTGACGAACTTCGAGGTTTTGCGCCTGACTCGAAGGGAGTTTTCACGGAAAAACGCCTCGCCCTGTCACGATTCTGCGTTTTGCGTTCTGGGTTGCAACGCATTCTAAATTCATCACAAAACAAGGCTCAAAACCTGCGTTGGAGATGGGGTGAATTAATGATTTATAAAAAGTTAAAGGCTTTAGTATCAAATACATCGATGCGTTTGGTCTTGCGAACGCAAAACGCATGATGGGGCAAAATTCAGCCTCGGTTTTAAAGGTCGCCGAGAAGAAATTCACCCCATCCTGAACGCAGGATTACGCCTTCAAAGAGTACTGCGATTCTTCGCCTTCCCCGGTTCGAACCAGTCGGCCCGCAATCACCAAGCCGTCCAACTGGCTCTTCACCCATCCGACCTTACGGTTGCGATAGAAGACCTCGTCGGTCACCTCACGAACGGTCACCGCGCGGTGCTGTCGAGAGACCCAACCCGCGATGCGCTCCTGCTCTTTTGTGGTGCCTTCGAAGATGAACTGGGCCGACTCTTGGCAGTAGTCCCAGAGTTGCTTTCCAGCGTGGAGGTGCTTGGTCTCAATCACTTCCGACTTATCGAGCAACGCGAATATGAGCGCGAGGCGTCGAACGTGGGCAACTCCACGAGCGCACATCGATTGTGTCAATGGAGGAAGTTCACTCAGTTCGTTTTCCATCTCCACATACATACGGTGCCAAGCCTTCGTCGCTGCCTTCGTCAGTGCGACGCAACGGCGACCGCGAGCGAACGCGACGATATCGTGGAGTTTCAGAATCTCCTGAGTCCAGTCAATCGGTGGTCCACCCATCGGGCACAATTTCACGCGTTGAACGTAGGCGTACAGGAAGCGGTTACCAAAACCATTCTGGTCCGCGCCTTCCGGCATTCGACGTTTCAACTCGCTGCGGGTCGTGTCGCCAGAGATGGAGAGATGCGGCTCCATGCATCCGGCTGAATTGGAGATGCCTTCGGTTCGACCTTTCACGAGATTGTGAAGCGGCTTTCCGTCCCAACCATCACGGAGGATGATGTCGGCGCGAGATTCTTTCTTCCCGGCCAACTGGAAGACCGACGCCATTTCACCTTCACGGATGCACAGTCGCTTGTCCGTGACGCCCGGACGAGTGACATTCTTGAATCCGCTGGAAGATTTCTTGTCTGCGATTGCTTGCGGCATCGGGTCTGCAATCTGTCCCACGATTGCTTCACCGGAACCGAAGCCCGACATCACGCGGTAGTTATACCAATTCCCATCTACCAGTTTTAGCGGTTCATCGATTGCGTCACGTCCAGTGCCCTTACGAGCCGTGGACGTTGTGCCAACGCGAATCATAAACTCGTTCGTGTAGTGTCGAGTAGAACCCACCGTAAAGAACGGGCCGCGACCGATGATGCTACCGAGCGATACAAGCAAGTCAAGGTACATCCCGGCTGGGTGCGCTTCGCAAAATTTCGAAGCCTTGCGGGTAATATCGCCTGCGATGCCGTACATCCAATCGTCATCCCACGCGGGTCCGCTGTATTCGCCGAACGGGTGAACCGGGTAGTCTTCATCCAAGGATGCATCTACCTGAGAATCTGGAACCGCTGGTTCTGGAGTTGCGGCAATCGCTGGAACTGGAGCGGGCGTCTGCGATGATGACGCCGACTCGGTCTTCATCTGCAAAGCCTTCAAGATACCCTTGCTGATGGTCGTGTTCTGGTAGTCCTCGCGCTCCCATTTGCCGTCGTACAGTTTGGAAGTACGAACGTCTTCCATGATGTCGTCAACGCCGACATTGTCGCTATTTTGCAGGTGCTTCATCGCGAGCAATGTCGCCATTGCCATATCGGCCTCACTGCCGGACGGGTACGCCAACTCAAAGCCATTCAAGTGGAAGGTCATCGGCTCAGTTGAGACAATCTCACCGCGCAGGAAGAAGTCCAGTTTGGATGGCTGGATTGCTCCCGGTACTGCGGTCGGCAACTTTACAACCTGCACGGATGATGTCGCGACACCATTCGCATCCGTCTTCGTTTCCTTCTTCGCTACCGGGAACTTCGCCGATGTTTCATGGAGCAGTGCGTACAACCCTGTCAAGTCGCGACGCTCTACATCAGATGGAATCAGTTGGATGCACTCACCTGTTACAGTGAAGTAGCGGGAATCCGAATAGCACTCTACCCCGACCTTCCCTCCGAAGCCCGCATCCGGGTTAATCTGGAAGCGGTTTTTCTTCTCTGGGAGAATTCCACGCACCCATACACGAACGCCCGTTTTCGATGGAGTTACCTCGGCGTAAGAGTCGAGCAGGTCGATAATCGCTTGTCCCCACTCCGTGATTGTCCCCGTTTCCGGGTTGCGGCATCCATCGAGGTCAACGCCGACGATGCTCCCATCAACAACGAAACCGACTCCGCTCTTATTATTTAGTACCGCGCCAGTGACCGCAGTACGGTAATCGGTCCAGTCCTCCGCGCGAGTGGAAGAAGCCATAGAACCGTCAACACGGTGTGGGACTTTTGTGAATCTTCTGTTCACCAACGCAATCTTCCAACGAACCCAACGCGGCATCGCCTTCAACGATGCTGGGAAGTCCGGCATCGGGTCAGAGAACGCTGGGGCAGACGCGGCCTTCAAGTACTCGGTCGCTTCCGGGTCCCATTTCTTGTGCGGATGAACGAGCAGCATCGCAGGTGAGACATCCGGGTTGGCTCTCATGGCAGTCTGTGCATCTGCGAGCGTGTAGGTGGTGGTGCTCATTAGCGTGCACCCCCGTCATTCAACTTGCAAATAGCGTCAAGCGTCAAACGATATTCATCAAGGTCGCCATGTTGTTCGATGGTATTGGTTTTCAGCAGTCCTCGAATCACTTCCGCCAAAAGGACGGAATCATGCGCAACAGACATCAACCCATCAAACCTCTTAGGGGAAACCTCCAACTGCTTGATAACCTCAATGGCTAGTTTTTCGCAGTCGTCTTTGCGCTTCTCGAATCGCTCTTTGCTGCCGCTAAGTTCCCAGTACGCGTCGGTCACGAACAAAACATCGCCGCCCTTTGCGGTTCCGATGATGCCCGTCTTCTTCATGTCCCCAACGATGCGGCTAAAGAAACCTGTTGTGATGATTCCGTACTTGCTGTATTCCCTCACCACGAAGTCATAAATGTACAAACGTGGGATTGTGTAGTCTTCGGGCTTCGCAAGGCGTGCCCCAATCAAGTGCAATTTGATGACGTTTTCAATTTTCTTTGCCAGTTCTACTGTATGCATTTGGTGCCTTTCCCGTTTATATAGCGCGGGGATTGCGCTCCGCCGTTCGTCGGCGTCCGTTCACCGCCTTCCTGTTGGTCCGCGCTTGCGATTCAGACTTCGATTTCGCTTTTGGCGGGTTACTGCAAAAACTCGTGCTATTACTGCTCCGCGTTGCTCCGCTGTCAAAGCGGAGGTGAAGCCCAACTCTCTCAAGACTGGTTGCAGTCGCTTCGGTTGATGACTGACCCAATCATGCGCGGTGCCTTCCGGTACGACGCGCTTGCACTGCCTACAAAAATCGTAATTGGGTTTCTCTTGCTCGTTCACTTCGCTCACGGTCAGTACTCCCTAAGTAGATGTCACCATCTCCGTTCCGGAATTGTGCTGCCTGCCCGTGTTTGATTGGTGTTTACAAGGTGCTATTGGGTCCTTCAAAAACGTTCGACACGATTTTACGGATGTCTTCCGGCTGAAGACCACGACGGTCCATCACGTTCAGCAGGCCGCGTACTTCATCGACGCGCGTAAGTTCAACCGGGATAGGTTGGAACGCCTCGCGGATTGCGAGCAAGCGGTCGGTCAATTCCAGCAACTTCGCCGCGTCGGGGTTTTCCAACGGCTTCAACCCACGCAGCGCGAAGTTGAGGCGCGACGCCGGGATGTTCGCGAGCGCAGATAGGAAGATGGCACTGCAGCCAAGCATCTGGCGTGCGTCCTCAATTCGTCTTTCGGCGCTGAATGTTGCGAACATCTATCCTCACTAACTTCGTAGGTGAATCCAAAAATCGACATAAAAAGAGCGCATCAACGCCGGATGGGCGAGGTGCGCGTAAAGGGCGGGTCCGGCTTGGGACCGGAGGACCGCCCTGAGTGAATGATGAGGTGAAGCGGAGGAGGCTGTGCTACCCCGCATATTATAGGTAACGATTTTTCCAGCGTTCGATTTTCTCCCGCAACCTCTTTCGTTTCAGTGTGTTAGTCTTCCCCGGGCGACCAATCGCCGCTGTCTATGTCGTGGGCGGGGCCGGATGGGCCTTTATTGCCGTCAAGGTTTCGCCCATGCTCTATCGCCATCGTGAAGTCATCCATCTTGCGTGGGACGAACGTTCGGCTGCCGGGACGCCAACGCCATCCACGTCCGTAGATGCGACCGCCGACCGATGAGCCTCCGGTCTTCCCGATGTATGCGACTTCCTCGTTGTGGGTTTCGTCGCCGTAGTCTGGTTCCGCTATGCCGAGTTGCGGCGCGAGGATGCGTGCGGTGTCCGTCATCGGGATGATGCCAAACTGCACAGCCTTCTCGACAACCACGTTCTCCCATTTCGCCCAGCCGGACTGTGATGTCTGTTGCTGGATGAGGATGGCATCTGTGTCTAAATTCAAAAGAGCACGATAACGGTCTATGGTGTACAGCCCCGGCTCCATGTCCTCGTCATAGACTTCTTCCGTGGTGTAGTAGTCACAACCGTCTCGGGGCTGACGAAGTTCACCTTTCAAAAGTTTGTAGTCGCGGCGTTTGACGAAGCGAACTGGAAAGTCGTAATCAGACAGCGTCGCTGGGTGCTTCACAATCGTCTTCACCTCGTGTTGGTCACGTGGGTCGCTGCCGAAGTCGCGAAGACGTTTGCGGTATTCACCCAGTCGAATTTTGTGCTTCTTGATTTTGACGCGAGAATCACGCTTGTACTTCTCCCGGTCGGCTGCCTTCGGAATGTTGTCAGGGCGATTGCGCTTCAACCACGCGACACCCCAGTGCACGATTTTCTCTTCATGATGCGCAATCAGTCGCTGGCAGATATCAATTCTGCGCTTCAACCAGCCGGGGTCGTTCAGCACGTTTAGTGTTTCGACCTTATCGATAGTGAACGGCAATGGCTTGTCGAGGATGTCTAGAATTTCGGACTGGGTCAGCCCCAGCGCTACGCGATAGCTCACGAACTTTTCGGCCTTCGGTGCTGGCGGCGTAGGGGCGCTGAGTCCGAAGAGCGCACGGGCGGATGCCAGCGCTTTCTGCTCTTTTCGCTCCGCTACCTCTGCGTCATGTGCGAACTGCTCGTCGGCGGTCATCGGCTCCAGAGGTCTATCTGCCGTGTACGGCGACCAGCCACGTGGTGCTTGCGTCGGGTCGTTGTTGCCGCGCAGCGCTGGGTCGTGGAGTAGCGGCTCCGCGATTTCGACATCTGAGCGCATCGGCACCAACGGGCGGTCCTGCTCATCGCGACCGTACGGTGCATCGGCGCTCGCAGGGTTGTAGACAACCGGAAGCGGGCCGGATTTTAGAGGGAATACAGACTTCGGTATTAATTCGGTTCCCTCATCCGGGCGAACGTGGTCAAGACGGACGTGCTCATTCAACTTCTGTTGAGAGATGAACTTCCTCCCGCATTCGTTCGCGGAGCACAGGAATGATGGGGACGTTTCGACGGGAGTGGTGTTCACGCTGCACCTTGCGCTGGTGGCAGTTTAAGTTCTCTTTCGAGTTGCTTAATAAATCGTTCAAATCGGATGCGGCGCGTATCGACGTGTTCGGTGAAAAGTTCCTCGGAGATTTGCTTGAGAAGGGATTGACGTTCTGTGCCAGATTCAGGATACGTGCCGCGCACGCGTTCAACGAAGTCGGTCAACTCGCGCTCGTTTGATGTTTGGACGGTGATTGAGTAGCCGTCCTTACCTGCGCTAGCCGTGATGAACGGGGCGAGAGACTTCGCGAGAGAGTCGACCTTCGCTTCACGAAGTAATTCCCGCTGGCGACGTTCATGCTCGGGTGTACCCGGCTTCGGCTCTGCTTTCTGCGGTGCAACTTCGGCTAGGGCCTTGCGAATCGCCGAAGACGTTCGGTGCAGACGCTTCTTACAGAATTCTTCCCATGTCGCGCACCCGGCTATATCCGCGTGACCACGGGGAAGAGCCGCGAATCGGCGACGGAGTTCCTGTATATAAGGTAGGGACTCACGGATGGTCTGGAACGCAGATATGACGTAGTCCACCAATTCATCATTGGAGATGACGGAGAAGTCTGGTTCAGGGGAAGCGGGAATTTTTCCCGCCTCGTGCAAGTTGGTGTCGGTCGTCATGCTGCACCCCTCAACTGCATGAGCACGGATATTGGTGGGGGCATCGGTGCGTGTAGGCGTGCGCCCGCGAATGAGCCAATCATGCAGCACCGCCCGTGCGCAGAGTGTTGACGAAGGCGTCGAGGTCATCTTTGAAAAGCACATAGTGACGACCGAGTTTGTGTGCGGGAATTTTTTGTGAACGAATCGCGACTTCAATGAACCAAGGCGTGCTGCCGATGTAATCGGCTGCCTCCCTGATACGCAGTCCACGACGGGCTAGCAAGACTTCAGATGATGATGTGTGCATCGGGAAACCTATAGGCGCAATGGTGCGCCATAGTTAACTCGGTTTCCCTTGGAGGGTTTTGCGTCTTAAGCCGTAGTTAGCGGCAGGGCTACGACGCTGTTCCGTGCCCTATCCCCGAGACGATGTCCTGTGCAGTGCAGGCGTGGGACGCCACATCGTGACGGTTGAGCCAAGTTTCATCCTTGGCGGAAGCGGCTGGTCCTACTGAGGTTCCCCCTCGTCGTGCGCCCGATGATGGGCGGTACCCACAGCCTAATTCACTATCAACTCACACAAACAGTAAACCACACTCTTCAATGGAAGTCAAGGAAAAACCGCATAAACACTGACGATTTTGGTTAATTGACAGTTGTTAATTGACAAAATGCGGAGCGAACGTCGCTTCCGACAGCGCTGGGATCGGTAGACGTACTCGAACAGACCCAACCTTCACGCAACTAGGATGAACTCTGGACAACTGGGCGGGATGTTATCATCCGTAGAATGGTCGCTTCGACCTTTACTGGAAAGATTCTCGCCATCCTTGCGGCTCTCGGGGTCACTCTCCCGTGGTTCTTTAATGCTGTTCGTAAACCCGTATGGAGCAAGATCAAGATCGTCTGGAGTCGCGTTTTTCATCCCATCCCTAACCTCCATTCCGTAGACCTCCGACTCGTGCCGGAACGGTTCAACTGTTTTTGGTTGGAAAGTTATTTTGATTTCGAGGCGTCCACTCACGTCCAGTGCGTTCTCAACGTCACAAACGCAGGTGCCACAGACCGTTTTCAGATTCTCGATGCGTACATACACAAGCCAAAGACCCACATGTTGATGCCTCCCGGTTCGTGGGAGCACTTCCCGGGCCGAGCGGCCCATCGAATAACGTTGCGCTTTGACATCATCCCTCCGGTCGCCAAATCGGGGGAATCGTTCACCGCAAACATTGTGCTCATCGATCAGTTCAACAATTCGCATCGCACCGAGAAAATCACATTCAGGGCGATGGGTGGACCGGGTTGGAAGCAACACGCGCAACAACAAAAAGAAATGAAGGAAGCGCGACTCGGCAAACCTACCCCAATTCCCTAGCGACGCCGCATTCGTTGCTCACGTGCCTCATGGTCAGGCAACTTTTGATTCCGCGAAATGAATTCGCTAAAATAAACTCGGGAGGACCTGATCTTGAACTTCATACATTCCCAAGTTTCAACTGACGAAGGCGACGCTATCATTGTGACGTTGAGCGGTACCGAAGCGAACGTAAGAGTGATGAGCGACAGCGATTTTCGGAGTTATCGCTCTGGTGGACGGCACAATTATTTCGGAGGACATTTTCGGACATCTCCTGCGGTAGTCCGCCCGCCCGCAGGTCATTGGAACGTTGTAGTTGACCTCGGCGGAGCAGCCGGAGAAGTTCGGGCCTACATTCGCGTAGTGAGTGCGGCTTTCGCTTAAGACTTGTGCAGATGAAATCAAACGCGGGGTGCCGCGCGACGGTCTTGCTTCCTGTTTTCGTGCTACACGTGCTACAAAAATCGAGGGAGTTAGATCGCGGGAGAAACCGCATCAGATGCGGCGTTCCGCTAAGTCCCATACCATCAACACTGCGGCTGTATCGGGCCAACACGTCCCAACCGTCGCCGCCCCTCAAACTACGGAAGGTCGAATCCCGTCTCCCACCCCAAGTTTAGTCAGTGCCAATCAGTGTTGAGGCTGGCTCGTGGATCGGTTTGCCGGGAGCTCGCGTGTCGATCCGGATCGCGAATCACATTCCTCCGGACTGCGCGATGTGGCGAAGAACCCCGGCGATGATGAGCAGGGTGAGCAGGAGCCAGATCCAGACCACTCGTCGTAGAAAATAGTTGAGCACTTAGGGTGTCCTGTGAACCGCGCAGGCTCCAACCTTGCACGGACCGCACCAATCGCGTCTTAGCCTGCTCTAATCGATCTGAACTTCCTACTTCATCTGTATACGGCATCCAGCGTCCTGATCTACGCGACAATCGGTATGGCGGACCGGCAAGTCCACGCCTACAAAAGGTGAAAGTAAGCCAGACATCTGGCTGAACACCTGGGAGGATGCAATGGCGAAATACGGGAAAGCGGCGGCCAAGAGCGTGAAGAGCGCGCTGCACCGCGAGAAACGCGGAACCTTGCGGTCAGGCAAAGGCGGAAAAGGCGGAAAAGTGACCAGCCGAAAGCAAGCGATCGCTATCGGCCTCTCCGAAGCTCGCAAGAAAGGCGCAAAGGTCCCCAAAAAACAAACGGATTGAGCGGCATCCTCGCGACTTTTCCTGATGGATGTTTTTCGCGCCGCCGCGATACACTCATTTGCGGTCCGGAGAACCAAAAATTCCATCGTCCACCGAAGCTCTCGTTAAATCCATTACTCATCGGAGTCCCGCATCGTTCCAAAATCTCGCTGAAGGCTCTGCGCGATGAAGGTTCGGTGTCTCGGCGTTTTGTTCGATCTCGACGGCGTGCTCGTCGATTCCACGCCGGCCGTGGCTCGCTGTTGGACGAGGTGGTCGCTCCTGCACGGTTTCGTCCCCGAAGAAGTGATTCGCCGCGCGCACGGCCGCCCCAGCATGGCCACCCTTCGCGAGCTTCTCCCCAACGCTGACCACGAAGCCGAAAATCGTCAAATGGAGCAGTGGGAGATCGAAGACGTCTCCGACGTAGTTCCCTTGCCCGGCGCCGTGCAACTTTTGCAGGCGCTTCCGCCGGAGCGCTGGGCCATCGTCACCTCCTGCACGCGGCCGCTCGCGGAAGTGCGCATTCGCGCCGGTGGCCTGCCCTGGCCGGCGTCACTCGTCACCTCCGCCGACGTGCAGCGAGGCAAGCCCGACCCCGAACCTTATCTAAAGGGAGCGATGGGTCTCGGACTCGCTCCCGCCGATTGTCTCGTCGTCGAGGACGCCCCCGCCGGCATTCGCGCCGGCAAAGCCGCCGGATCGCCCGTCCTCGCGCTGCGCACCACCGAAACCGATGCGGAACTCACCGCCGCCGGCGCCGACTGGATCGTCACCGACCTCAGCTCCGTGCACCCAAGCGCCTCCGCAGGCGCCGATCACATCGAGCTGCTGCTGCGCGTCGATGCTCACCCCGCCAGGGCACACCCGTCTGAGTAACGTATCTCCTTTGACTTGCATTCGAGGGCGCATATAGAATCAGCCCCTCGCAACTGAAAAAAATCCTGCTGCAGGGAGTTCCACAATGGCGAATCTTTCCCGTCCTGTTCTGCTTGCTGCGCTGTTCCTTTTCCCAATGGCGTCGCTGAGCCTGCAGGCCCAGGAGAAAGACGCCAAACCGGCGGAAAAGGAAAAATCAACCGAGCCGACGCCCCCCGTTCCCAAAGAAGAGTCTTCCATCACCGATCACAGCCTGAAGATCGGTGCGCAATCGATTCCCTACAAGGCCACCGCAGCCACCATCCTCCTGAAAAACGAAAAGGACGAGCCGGTCGCGCTGGTCTACTACACCGCGTACACGCGCAGCGACGCAAAAGACGCTACGCAGCGCCCGCTGTCGTTCATCTACAACGGAGGTCCCGGCTCGGCCTCCCTGTGGCTGCACATGGGCGCCTTCGGTCCGCGCCGCGTGGTCACGCCCAACGCCGAGCCCACACCGCCGGCTCCGTACAAACTCACCGACAACGCCAGCTCGCTCCTCGACAAGACCGACATGGTCTTCATCGATCCCGTTGGCACCGGCTTCAGCCACGCCGTCGGCAAGGCCCAGGACAAGGATTTCTGGGGCGTCGATCAAGACGTCAAGTCCCTCGCCCAGTTCGTCACTACCTACGTCAACCGCAACAATCGCTGGAACTCCCCGAAATTCCTGATCGGCGAAAGCTACGGCACCTTCCGCTCCGCCGCTCTCTCCAACTATCTCCAGAGCACCGACGGCATGTATTTCAACGGCATCGTGCTGATCTCCTCCGTCCTGGACCTGGGAACCCTCTCCTTCCTCCCGGGCGATGACATGCCCTACATCTTTTACGTGCCCAGCTACGCCGCCACCGCCTGGTATCACAAGATGTTGCCCGACCGCCCCGAAAATGAAACCGCCTTCATCGAAGAAGCGCGCCGCTTCGCGCAAACCGAATACGCCTCCGCGCTGATGAAGGGAACGCGCCTAAGCGCCGCGGAAAAAGCGGACATCGCCAAAAAACTCTCGCGCTTCACCGGATTGAGCGAAGACTATCTGATCAAGGCGAACCTGCGCGTAAAGCTCCAGCAGTTCATGGAAGAGTTGCAGCGAGCCCGGGGTCTGACCACCGGCCGCCTCGACGCGCGCTATTCCGGATTCACCTACGACCTCCTCGGCGAATTCGCCGAATACGATCCCCAAAGCAGCGCCGTCACTGGCGCGTTCACCGCCGCCTTCAATTCCTACGTCCGCGACGAACTCAAGTTCGGCCAAGACAAGTCCTACCGCGCTATCACCCAGCACGTCGGACAGAACTGGGACTGGAAGCACGAGGGCCGCGGTTTCGGCTTCCCCGGCTCCCCGAATGTCGAAGGCGACCTGATCGAGGCGATGCTGACCAACCCGCACCTGCAAGTCGAAGTGGACAATGGTTTGTACGACCTCGCCACCCCCTTTTTCGCCACCGAATACACCATGGACCACCTCGGCCTGCCCGAAAAACTCCAAAAGAACATTCACCTGCAGTACTACGATGCCGGACACATGATGTATCTGCGCGATGAAGATCTAGCCAAGCTCAAAAACAACATCGCCACCTTCATCGAAGCCGCCTCCAAGCAATAGCCATATGGAGTGCGCCCGTGGCACAGCCATCCTGTTTACCCTGCTTGCCCTGACGAAGGAAGGGAGCCTCGAAGGGTCTGTGCGCCTTAGCCAAAATGCAAGACACGTATAGGGCGGGGCCTGTTTACCCTGCTTGCCCTGCCCAGTAATTCTAAAAGCACCTACTCCTTCCAACAGTCCAATCAAAGACGACACCTCCGCTAGAATGAATAAGCATTCTGACGGACGGATTTTTCTGCCCCTCAGGCGAACCAGCCGACACCAGTCCGGGTACACGAGGAACCACACGACCCATGGGAACACCCCCGCAAGCACCACCTACCCAGCGCACCATTCACACCGCTCCAGCTCATCGCCGCGATGCTCAAGTCTCACGGCCACGTCAGCGACCTGATTTTTTCTCCCGGCCGCGCTCCTCAAATTGAGGTCAGCGGCGAACTCGTGCCAGCTGAAATTCAAAGGTCTGGAGTGCCTCAGTGCGGAAGACACCCGCCTGATTGCCTACGACATTATGGGCAAGAACGAGCATCCCGTCCGCAAACTGGAGCAGGAAGGCTCCGCCGATCTTTCCTACGGACTTGCCGGTGTCGCCCGCTTCCGTGTGAATATTTTTCGCCAGCGAGGAAGCTGCGCCATCGTGATGCGCGTGATTCCGGACGGCATTCCCAGCTTTGAACAATTGAATCTCCCGGCCCAATTGGAAGAAATCGTCCACCTCAAGACTGGCATCGTCCTGGTGACCGGCCCCACGGGATCGGGAAAATCTTCCACGCTCGCCGCCATCATCGATAAAATGAACGCGGACAAGGCCTTTCACATCCTTACCATCGAAGACCCCATCGAGTTCCTGCACAAGCACAAGAAGGCCACCATTCACCAGCGCGAACTCCACAGCGATACGCCGACGTTTGCGCTGGCCCTCCGCGCCGCTCTGCGCCAAGCGCCCAAAGTCATTCTCGTCGGCGAAATGCGCGATCGCGAAACCATTGAGATCGCCCTCGAGGCCGCCGAAACCGGTCACCTCGTCATGTCCACCCTTGCACACCATCGATGCCTCCAAGACCGTCGAGCGCATCGTCGGCGTTTTCCCTCAGAGCGATCAGCAAGCCATTCGCACCAGGTTTGGAAAGGCCTTCCGTCACATTATTTCGCAGCGTCTGTTGCCGAGAAAAGACGGCAAGGGACGCATCGCGGCCATCGAAATCCTCAAATCCACCATGCGCACCCGCGAATACGTCGAGAAGGGCGAAGGCGAAGGCAAGACCCTGCTCGACGCCATGCGCGACGGCGACACCGACGGCATGCAGCACTTTGACGGCGTCATCGAGAAGTTCATTCGTGACGACATCATCGATTTCGAAACCGGCATGGCTTTCGCCACCAATCCTGGCAACCTGCGTCTCGAACTCGCCGACCTGCCCCAGGCTCCCCGCGCCGCCGCGCCCGCCGGCAAGCCCGAAGCACTCACCGAAATCGAAGTCGAGCCCTGATCGGGACCGCAACCTGGTTCCCCTTTCCCGCCCGATCCAAGCCCCACGCCAGAGTTGCCGAAACTCCCAAACATTGTCATCCTCAGACCACTCACTAGGGCCCCGATCCCAGACTCCGGCTGCCGCCGGAAAGGATATCGATCCATTCGCGATACTCTCTCCTTTCATGACCGGACCTGACGACCCCACAACTCTCCTCGATCTCATCAAACTTGCACTCTCGGTAGGCATCCCTGTCGCGCTCGGCTTGCTCGCAATTCTTTTCCCGCGCCTCGGCCAAGCCGCCTTTCAGCGCATCGAAAGCGCGCTCTCCCGCCTTGCCCAACGCAAGGCGCTGGCCATCGTCGTTCTGTTTCTGTCCATCATCGTAGTTCGACTGCTCGCTCTGCCTTTGCTCCACGTGCCCGCTCCCGGCATTCACGACGAATTCAGCTACTTGCTGATTTCCGATACCCTCGCGCACGGCCGGCTGGCGAATCCGCCTCATCCCATGTGGGTAAGTTTCGAAACGTTTCACGTAAATTGGTTTCCCACGTATTCCTCGAAGTATCCCCCGGCGCAAGGATTCGCGCTCGCACTCGGTCAAGTCTTGGGTCATCCCTGGATCGGCGTTCTGCTCAGTGATGCCGCCATGTGCGCCCTGATTCTCTGGATGCTCCAGGCCTGGATGCCCGCGCGCTGGGCATTCTTCGGCGCCGCGCTCGCCGCGCTCAAGTTTGGAATCGCCAGCTACTGGATGAACAGCTATTGGGGCGGCGCCGTTGCCGCCATCGGCGGTGCACTGGTATTGGGCTCTCTTCCACGAATCGTCAAGCGGCCCCGCGCGCGCGACGCCATTCTGCTCGCTCTGGGCGTTGCCGTCCTCGCGAACAGCCGCCCGTACGAAGGATCTCTTTTCTGTCTGCCCGCCGCCGCATGGCTCGCCTGGTGGTTCTTCGGCCGGACAAAGTCAAAAGATACGCTGCGCGTTCGCTTCGTGAAGGGCGTCGTTCCCATAATCATTGTCTTGATTTTAGCCGGCGCCTGCATGGGCTACTACAACTGGCGGCTCACCGGCAATGCGCTCCTCATGCCCTACGCGTTAAACGACCGCACCTACACCACCGCGCCGCTTTTTCTCTGGCAACACCCGCGACCCGAACTGCACTACCGCAATCAGCAATTCGAGGATTTCTACAACGGTTGGGAGCGCGAAAACTATCACAACAATCGCGCCGACGCGCTCCGCGTCTCGTGGGAAAAGTTAGTTCGCAATGGGGCGGCTTTTTTCTGGATCGGTCTGTGGCTCGCGCTACCCGGCGTGCCCTTTGTCTTGCGTGACCCCAGGATGCGCTTCCTTTGGATCACACTTGCGATCGGCATGATCGGCGTTTTTGTGGTGGTTTGGTCCAACGCTCATTATGCCGCGCCACTCACCTGCGTGATCTACGCGCTGATCGTGCAAACCGTGCGCCACTTGCGCACCATGCGCCTTTGGGCGCGACCCGTGGGCCTCGCGCTCTCCAGAGCGGTCGTTCTGGCGCTGGTCCTGAACACCGGGCTCAACGTTGCCCGTGGCATCTGCGATCCGCTTGGCTGGACCTGCGGCGGAGATCCCAGCCGCACCGCCATTGCAGAAAAACTGGAACACACGCCGGGAAAACATCTGATCGTGGTGCGCTACGCCGAAGACCACAACATCCACGACGAATGGGTCTTCAACCTCGCCGAAATCGACGCCGCCAAAGTCTTGTGGGCCCGCGAACTCGACCCCGAACAAAACGCCAAGCTCTTCACGTACTTCGAAGACCGCAAAATCTGGCTCGTCACTCCCGACACCGACAACACCTACCTCGAACCCTACACCCCGCCCGACGCCCCCCTCGTTCAAGAACCCTAGCCGCAAATGTCTTGTGGCACAGCCATTTCTGGCTGTGCGCCTTAGCTAAGTGATAGGTTCGCGCCAAGCTCAACTAACGCTCCTTGCGCGTCCGCTCTTCCACCAAGCTCTTAAATTCCGGATCCTCATGCAGGATCTTCAAATCCGGATCGTTCTTGCACCAGTCCGCGTTCGAATAACCCGCTTCCACCGCCCGCCGAAATGTCGCCAACGCGTCCGCCTTCATCCCCAGCAGCCCGTAGGTGCACGCCGCGTTGTAAAGAACGTTCGGATCCGTCGCCCGCATGGCCACCGCAATCCTCACGTGCATCACCGCCTCTTCCGGCTGGCCGAAGTTGGCCAGGTCGGCCGCCAGCAGGATGCGTGCTCGCACATCGTCCGGAAACTGCTTCAGTTGGTGTTCGAGCACTTCCATCTCGCGCCGCCGCAGCCGCTCCGCATCCGCCACTCGCCCCAGCCGCTCGAACGAATTGATGAGCGGAATCAACGCGTTATAGTCGTTGCTAACAATTTCCAGCGCGATTTCCGCCAGCTCCGCGGCGTCTTCGTACCGGCCTGCGGCGAAAAAGGATCGACCTAGAATATCGTGCGCCCCTTCGCATTCCGGCCGCAGCTCGATGGCCCTCCTCGCCAGCCGGATGGCCTCGTCGTACTGCATCTCCGCAAAACGAATCCGTGCTTGCGCCGAGAAAACCTCCGGCAATTCCGGCGAAAGCCATTGCGCCTTGGCGCACGCTTCCAGGCCCTTGTCGATGAACTCCTGCTTCGGACTACGGAACTCGTGCATCCCGCCCCACACGTGCGCGATCCCGGCATAGGCCAGTGCAAAGTTGGGATCCAGCTTCACCGCTTCCTCATACATCGCCAGCGCATACTCGAACTGCCGTTGCCGCAGATAATTTCGTCCGCGCAGGTAGAAGTCGTAGGCCACCGGGTTCGCCGTCGGCTTCTTGGCGATTACTTTTTCTTCCTGCGGCGAAAGCGTGATCTCCAACGCCTTCGCAATGCTCAACGAAATCTCTTCCTGAATCGCGAAGACGTCTTCCATCTGCCGGTCGTAGCGCTCCGCCCACACGGAATGGCGCGTCGCGCTTTCCACGAGTTGGGTGGTGATCCGCAGGCGGTTTCCCGCTCGCCGAATCGATCCTTCCAGCACGTAGGTCGCGCCCAGTTTTTCGCCCACTTGTGGCGCCGTCACCGGCTTGTCCCGGAAGGACAGCATTTCCGAGCGCGGGAAAATCTCCAGCCGCGCGATCTTCGACAGCTCGGTGATGATGTCCTCGGTCATGCCGTCGCGGAAGTATTCGTCTTCCTTGGCGCCGCTCAAGTTCTCGAAGTACAGCACCGCGACCGTTTTTTTCTTCAGCGCAACGGTGGCACGCGCCGCGCCTCCAGTGACGCTTCCTCCTCCCGCCGGGTCCACGCGCCTGCCGGAGTCCATGTCGCGCTTGAGCCGCTTCAAGTCGGAGCGCAGTTCGGCGGCGCTTTGGCATCGCAGGTCGCGATCTTTCTCCAGAGCTTTTGCCACGATGCGGTCAAGCTCCGCCGGTGCTTTGGCATTGATTCTGGTGATGGCCTTCGGCGTCGCGTTCAAAATGCCGTCGAAAATGATGGCCGTTGCGTTGCCTGGAAACGGCAGCATGCCCGTGGACATTTCGTAGAGCACCACGCCCAGGGAAAACAGGTCCGTGCCCGGCCCGAGAACCTCCCCGCGCGCCTGTTCCGGGCTCATGTAGGCCACCGTGCCGATCGAGCTCCCGGGGCTCGTCAGGTCTTCCTGTGTGGCGCCCTGTCTTCCGCTTGTCCTCGACGCACCATCGGCAGTTTCACCCGCTTCGTGCTGCGAGCGCTCGACCTTCGCCAGTCCAAAGTCGAGTATCTTTGCCTGCCCGCGCTCGGTGACGAAAATGTTCGCCGGCTTGATATCCCGATGCACGATGCCCTTGGCATGCGCCGCATCCAGCGCGTCCGCCATCTGCACTCCCAACTCGACCACCTGCGACACATCCATCGACTTGCCGTCGATGCGATGCTTCAGCGTCTGCCCTTCCAGCAGTTCCATGGCGATGAACGGCCGGCCGTCGGCCTCGCCGACGTCGTAAATCGTGCAGATGTTCGGGTGATTGAGCGCCGACGCAGCTCGCGCCTCGCGCTGGAAGCGGTCCAGCACCAGCCGGTCGCCCAGCATCTCCGGCGGTAGAAATTTCAGCGCCACGCTCCGGCCCAACCGCGTGTCCTTGGCCTTGAACACCACACCCATCCCGCCGCCGCCCAGTTTTTCAATAATTCGATAGTGCGAGATGGTTTCGCCGATCATGTGTGGGCTGTCATCTTAGGGTTGCGAACCGGCGAAGTCAAAGTTTGCTCTCTGGTGGGCAGTGCTCCAATTTGTGTTGCTAGGAGGGGCGCGTAGGGGCGTCGCTTCAGCGCGACCCCCACCGTCGCGTCTTGCCTCCCCGCAACGCGCCAGCCACGCGGGCGCCGTAGCCTTGCCACACCACTACCCTCTGGTGGCAAGCCTCGCGCTTTCCAGCTTCTTCGCATGTCCTCGTTCGGGGTTCACGTGCTCCGGCCGAAGATATTCTCGTTCAGAAATTCGTTGCGGAATTTCCCCTGCGGATCGTACTTCTTGCTCAAAGCGATAAACTCCGGCAGCTTCGCGTAACTCCGAGTGCAATTGCGCCGGCGCCATGGTGAACAGCTTCCCCCAATGCGGGTGCCCTCCAAACGGAGCCAATTCCTTTTCAATCACCGGCAGCACCTCTCGCACCGCGGGCCAGTCCTGCTTCCAGGTGAAGTGAATCGCCACGCAATCCTGCCGGTAACACGGACTCATCCACAGATCGTCCGCGGCAATCGTTCGAATCTCCGAAATCATCAGGTGCGGAGTAATCTGGTCTCGCAGCCGCTCCACGGCCATCACCGCATCCACGGCACGCGGACGCGGCACGAAATACTCCGTCTGTAATTCTTTCCCGGCGCTCGGGGTAAATCCCATCTTGAAGTGCGGCAGCCGCTCGTACCACGGGCCCGGCACGCCCATTTGCGGCGTGCAGTTCTCGGCGGACAGTTCGATGATCGGGTGCACATCCCTCGTGAAGAGCTTGGCCCCAAAAAATTCGGCGGACGCCGCGGGCAGCGCGCCGCTATCCGGAATCCGTTGCTTCAGCCACACTTCGCTGAACTGCTTGCCTCTGCCAATCCGTAAACAAGCTCACGCTGTACGCGCTCGACTCAATCGTTTCGAAATGTTCCGTCCATTCCTTCATCGGCAAATTTTCGTACACGTACTGCCGCGCTTGGAAAGTCGGCTGAAGATCCAGCGTCACCTTGGTGATTACGCCCAGCGCGCCGAGACCCACGACCGCCCCGCGAAACGTGTCGCCGTCTTCCTTCCTCGACAACCGCACCACGCCTCCTGATGCGGTCACAAATTCCAGTCCCGACACCGCGGTTGCCAGGTTCCCGTTTTTGTCGCCGGACCCATGTGTTCCCGTGCTGATCGCGCCGGCCACCGAAATATGCGGCAGCGACGCCAGATTGTGCAACGCAAACCCTTTGCTCTCCAGATAGGGAGCTAACTGGCCGTAGCTCATCCCGGCTTCGATCGTCACCGTGCGCGTCGCCGCGTCCAGCGACACCACTTTTTCCAGCGCCGGCCGCAGCGACAAAAGATAATCCGTGCTGTTTGCGATCGTGTTGAAGCAGTGCCGCGTGCCAAGAACCTTCAGCTTGCTCTGCTTCCTGACGAATTCCCGCACCTGCTCGAGGGAATTGGCGGAGTACAACCGCTCCGTCCCGTATTCCAGATTCCCCGCCCAATTTTTCAGTTTCTCATCCGCCATAGCACGATACAGCGGCGACAGAACAGGACTCGCCATCATCGCCGACCAAAGTTTGATAAACGTTCTCTTCTTCATATCCTTCAATCACGTCAGCGTGCCATCTTAGGTGCCCCCAGCACCCAAGTCAAAGCCCACCGTTGCGCATCCCCTTCGCCCACCGATGTCTCGCACCGCTCCCCCACTCGTACTTCGCCCACCAACGCCTCGAACTTGTAGGGGCGCAGCATCGCTGCGCCCCAAACGCCCAGGCGCCAACACGAAGACCCTCACCCTGCCCAGCCCCAAACACGAAGCCGCCCACCCCTCACCGCGATGCCACCATCAAATGATTCAACCCAAACTCAAATCGCTCATAAACGAATTCCCGAAATCCGATCCGCTGCAACATGTATCGCAGCACCTCCACCG
Source organism: uncultured Acidobacteriota bacterium (assembly GCA_963735525.1). Taxonomy (GTDB): domain Bacteria; phylum Acidobacteriota; class Terriglobia; order Acidiferrales; family UBA7541; genus Acidiferrum. The sequence goes on from CAVTLQ010000017.1 coordinate 174,936, forward strand.
GAATGCGTTTCTGGTGCTCGCCGCTCTCCATTTCGTCGCTGACCAAGCGAAGGCCATGCAGCACGGCGAGGATCGGATCGACCAGTGCCGACGGCCAAGTAAGAATCAACGACCCGCTAGGCGCCAGAATTCGGTACGCCTCGCGAAGCACCGGCTCCGGTTTCACAAGATGCTCGAGAACCGCCAGCATCACCACGTGATCGAAATGTCCGGAAGGCAGCGGCAACTCCCCGCGAATATCGGCGCGTACGCGTTGCCACTGTCCGTGCACGCCGTTGTCGACCTGATCGTCCACGCCGACGCCGTACGATATTCGATCCCCGGCGTAATCCAGGAAAGCGGTGTCCAGCCCGCAGCCCACATCGCACACGCGAGATCCCACTCGAATGTAAGGATACGCAGCGCGAAAACGAAGTCGCGCGATGAAATGATCGAATCGCGTGTAGGCCATCTACTTGAGGTCGTAGTCGCCGATGTATGTGCCGCGGCTGATGCCCAGCATGCTGAGGAAGAACGAAGCGAAAATCACCTGAATTCCGATGAACAGCCACATCGACCAAAAAAGCACCTGGCGCACCTCTTGCAGCGGGCCAAAGCCGCTGAGCACCCATCCCCACACCACCCAGGCGCAGCCCGCAAAACCGGTGAGAGACAGTGCCGCGCCCAGAAGCAAGCCGGATTCGAGTTTCACGTGCGTCAGTACCCGCTTCAGCGAAACGCTGCCGCGGTCAAATCGCTCGGCGTAGCTGAACACTTTCGCGAACGCCCCGATCGAAAGGATTTGCACTCCCAGCAGCGTGAAGATCACTCCAAAGATCATCGTGTGCACGTCCAGCGTGATCCGCGGCGTCACCACCCGCGGTCCCGGCAGCAGCCAGAACACCAGTAACAATCCCGCCGCCACCAGCGACGCACCCGGCAGCACAAACAGCCAGTTCGGCGCGTACAACAGCATGAACCGCAAATGCCTCCACCCGTCGCGAAAGCTCCGCAAATGCGGCGGACGCCCGCGCTTGTCCGGCCACAACGTGATCGGAATTTCCGTCAACTTGGCTCGCAATTGCGCCGCCTTGATCACGAACTCCGACGCGAACTCCATTCCCGTGCTGCGCAAATCCATGCGGTCGTACACCGCCCGCGTGAAGCCCCGCATCCCGCAGTGACTGTCGCCGATGCCGGCATGGAAAAACAAATTCAGCACCGAGGAAAGCGCCGGGTTCCCAATGTATTTGTGATGCCACGGCATCGCGCCCGTGCTTGATTTCTCCGCGAAAGCGATTGCCCATCACCACGTCGTATCCCTGCCGCCACATCTCCACGAACCGCGGCACCTCGCCGAAGTCGTAGCTGTCGTCGGCATCCCCCATGATGATGAAGGCGCCCCGCGACGCCGCGATTCCCGCGCGCAGCGCCGCGCCATAGCCGCGCTGCGCCACACTGACCACGCGCGCGCCCAGCTTCTCCGCGATCTCGACCGACCCGTCGGTCGACCCGTTGTCCGCTACCACCACTTCGCCGCGCAAGCCCGCCGCGCGAAACGCCTGCATCGCCTTCCCCACGCAAATCCCGATCGAGTTCGCTTCATTCAGGCAGGGGATCACCACGGACACATCCGCGGCACCCGCGAGCGCTTGTGCCACCACGCGCGTCGAGATCTCCGTTTTTACAGCGGGCGCTTTCTCAACGTCCACGCCGGCCTCCGTCGATCCTGCACTTCTTTCGATCTGACATTTCTTCCGCAGACTTCCAGCTTGCATTTTCCCGCGCCGCCATTATCATGGCGCCATCATCAGAGTTAACGTCATAGCCAACGTCGCGGTCCCCTGAGACTCCCCATTGTCTAACACATCCGACGCATCTGCCACTGCTTCCGGCATGGGAACAAGCCCCGGAGCCGCAAGCGCGAACGCCGCTGGCACGCGCAATCGCGGCCGCCTCCTGCAGGTTCTCGGCGTGTGGTTCGGCATCGCCGCCGCCGTCGGCAACACCATCGCCGCCGGCATCGTGCGCACGCCCGGCGACATCGCGCAATGGCTGCCCAACATCTGGTTCTTCATCGGCGTGTGGATCGTCGGCGGACTGCTACGCACTGCTCGGCGCGTCCTCTCTCGCCGAACTCGGCGCGCGATTCCGCGCAGCGGCGGCCAGTACAATTTCTCGCGCCGCGCCATCGGCGATTACGCCGGCTTCATCGTCGGCTGGAGCGATTGGCTTTCGACTTGCGGCACCGCCGCGGCGGTCGCCATCGTCATCGCCGAGTACAGTGGCGCGCTGTTTCCGGCGCTCGCCGGCCACGTCAAATCCATCGCCGTTCTCGTCATCGTCGGATTTTTCATTTTGCAGTGGCGCGGGATTCGCTGGGGCAGCGGCACGCAGCTCGTCACCGCCGCGATGAAGACCGCCGCATTTCGTGATCGTGGTCGCCGCGTGCTTCTTGTTCGGCGGACACGCGCGCCACGAAGTTCCCGCAACCGCCGCGGCCATCGCGCCGGCGCTGAAATCCGGCTGGCCGCTCGCCATCGCGGTGATGCTTGGCGCTGCAGGCGGTGTTCTACACCATCGACGGCTGGGACGGCGTCATTTACTTCGGCGAAGAAGTGCGCGATCCCGGCCGCGATGTTCCGCGCGCGATTTTCGGCAGCGTTTTCTCCATCATGGGAATCTATCTGCTCCTCAACGCCGCCGTGCTCTACGTTCTGCCGATGAGCAAAATCGCCGGAGACAATTTTTCGCTCGGCACCGCTGCGGAACTCATCTTCGGCCGCTATGGCGATCCGATCATTCGTTCGATCATGATCGTTTCGCTGCTCAGCTGCATCAACGCCAACCAGCTCTTTTGCACGCGGATCCTCTACGCGCATGAGCTGCGACGGCCTGTTCTTCCGCCGGGCCGCCCGCGTCAACAAAGGCGGCACGCCCGCACTCGCGCTCTTCTGCTCAGCACCATCGTCGGCGTGCTCTTCGTTCTCGGCTCGTTCGAGCGCGTCATCGCCATGCTTTCGTTTTTCTTCGTCGCCAACTACACGCTCTCTTACAGCTCGTTGTTCGTGCTGCGCAAGAAAGAGCCGAACATGCCGCGGCCCTACCGCGCCTGGGGCTATCCCTGGACCACTGGAATCGCTCTCGCCGGCTCCGTCCTCTTCCTCATCGGCTCGATCGCCACCGACCGCGAAAATGCCCCGCTCGCCGCCGGCATGCTCGTGCTGAGCTATCCCGTCTATCGCGCAATGAAGTGGGCGGCAGCGCGCACGCGGTAGGGGCACGATATATCGTGCCCCTACGGTTTCAACCTTTATCAGACCTTTTCCGCGATGCTCTTGCCCTGCAGGAACAGCAGTAAATAATCCTTCCCGCCGGTCTTTGAATCCGTGCCGGACATATTGAATCCGCCGAACGGATGCGCGCCGACCATCGCGCCGGTGCACTTGCGGTTCAGATACAAATTCCCTACGTGAAACACGTCCTGCGCCTTCTCCAATTTCGCCGGATTCCGCGAATACACGCCGCCGGTCAAGCCAAACTCGGTGTTGTTCGCGATTTCCAGCGCGTGATCGAAATCGCACGCCTTGATCACCGCCAGCACCGGACCGAAGATTTCTTCCTGCGCGATGCGTGCCTTGGGATCGACATCCGCAATCACCGTCGGCTGCACGAAATAGCCGTCGCCCGGCGCGCGATCGCCGCCCACCAGCACTTTCCCTTCTTTCTTGCCCACGTCGATGTAGCCAAGAATCGTCTGCATCGCGGATTTGCTTACCACCGGCCCCATGTAGTTGTTGGGATCCTCGCTCGGCCCCACCGAAATTTTCTTCGTCCGCTCCACCACGCGCCTGCACAAAGTCGTCGTAGATTTTCTCCGACACGATGGCCCGCGAGCACGCCGAGCACTTCTGCCCCTGATACCCGAACGCCGACTGCACCACGCCTTCCACCGCGGACTCGACGTCCGCCTCTTCATCCACGATGATCGAGTCCTTCCCGCCCATCTCCAGCACGGTGCGCTTGATCCACATCTGCCCCGGCACCGCTTTGCCCGCCAGCTCGCTGATCTGCAAGCCCACTTCCTTCGAGCCCGTAAACGCGATGTACCGCGTCTTCGGATGCCGCACCAGCGCATCGCCCACCACGCTTCCCTGTCCGGTGAGGAAGCTCAGCGCTTCCTTCGGAATGCCGGCCTCGTAGGCGATGTCCACGAATTTCGCCGCCACCGTCGGCGTGTCTCCCGCGGGCTTCAGGACCACCGTGTTGCCGGTCACGAGGGACGCCATGGCCATGCCCGCCGCGATCGCCGCCGGAAAATTCCACGGCGGAATCACCACGCCCACGCCGAGCGGGATGTACACCATGTAGTTCTTCTCGCCCTTCATGGGCGTCACTTTTTGCGGGCCGGCCAGCCGCAGCATCTCGCGCCCGTAAAACTCGCAGAAATCAATCGTTTCGGCGGTGTCCGCATCCGCCTCCGGCCAAGTCTTCCCGGCCTCGTAGCAAATCAGCGCGTTCATTTCAAACTTGCGCTCGCGCAAAATCTTCGCCGCGCGGAACAAACACTCGGCTCGCTGCTCCGCCGGGACGCGCTTCCAAGACTCGAACGCTTTGCTGGCCGCTTCCACGGCCTCCGCCGCCTGGTCCGCGCTCGCCGACTGGAACGCCGCAATCACCTGCGACGGGTGCGAGGGATTCATCGACGTCATCTTCGCGGTGGTGAACACCTGCTTGCCGCCGATGTACATCGGGTATTCCTTGCCGAATTCCGACGCCACCTTTTTGAGCGCCGCCTCCATGGCCGCGCGGTTCTCGGCCTTGGTGAAATCGAGAAACGGCTCGTTCACAAACTCCCCAACATGAATCTTCGTCTCAGCAGTCGCCATCGCAACTCTCCTGTTTGCACCGCAAACGCTCCATTCTACTTCTCCCCTCGTTTCCGCCACAACCACCGCCCTACCCTCGCTGACTCTTCGCCACGGGTCAATCCTGTGTGCCCCATCCGTGTTAAAATGTCAGCATGTCTCATATCATCGTATAAGGTGGAGACCGAAATTGAGGCCGACGGCCGTTGGATTGCCGAGGTCCTCGATCTCCCGGGCGTGTTGGCCTACGGCTCCACGGAAAAAGAAGCCATCGCTTCCGCCCAGGCTCTGGCCCTCCGCGTCCTCGCAGACCGCATCGAGGGGCAAAAGGAACCCGCCGAGACCGTCACGGTCTCTATTTCCGTCGAAGCCGATTGACGTGAGCCAGTGGCCCAGCGTCAAGGCGGCCAAAGTCTTCCGAGCACTTCTCCGAATCGGGTATACCGTCAAATCCCAGAAAGGCTCGCACACAATTTTGGTCCATCCCGATCGAGGCATTTACGTCTGGGCGTTTCATGACGCCGTCGAGATCGGCCCAGAATGCTGGCCCGCATCGCAAAGCACACCGGCTTGCGCCCCGACGATTTGTAAATTCCCCCGCCGCCCCTTCCTCGCCGTGCGGAACAAACATTCGGCCCGCATTTGATTGTCCTTAGCCCGCACGGTCCATGACGACGACAGTGCGGAGGAGCAGGCTGCCCGCGAAGGTCATGACCGCGGCGCGGCGCGGGGAGATGCGGCCCTCGGCAAGAAGAATGACGATTCTGGAAAGCAGCACGTTGAGTTGGTCGGCTTGGGTAAGGTCGGGCAGGTCGTCACCGGGGAGGCCGGGGAAGAGTTCGTCCGAGAGGTCGGCGAGGTCGCGCTGCTGGAGTTGGAGTTTGGCGTGGTTGAAGCAGAGTTGGGAGTGAGGATCGAGAACTAGAAGTCTGCAGCGTTTGCCGCTGGGAAAGCGGAAGGTGAGGCATGTGCCCTGACGTTGCCGCCCATTAAACGAAAGCGAAGTGGAAGGCAGATGACAAGCTGACTTGACATCGACGATCTTGCGGTTTACACTTTGGTGGAAAGCTGACTTTACATGGCGCCGAGTATCCGAAACCGAGTGAAGGAGCTGCGCACCGCGCGCGGGTGGACGCAGGAGCAACTCGCCAACGCGGTGGGCGTTTCGCGGCAGAGCATCAACTCCATTGAGCGGGACCGTTATGTGCCGAGCCTTGCGCTGGCGCTTACCTTCGCCCGGGTGTTTGGCTGCTCCACCGATGAGATCTTCACCCTAGAGAAAGAAGAGGGAGGGAAGGAAAAATGAACATCCCCGTCCTGGGCACAAGGATCGACGAGCGTTTCTTGAACCACCGCCTGCGTTCTACAAGCCTCGCGGGAATCGTGGGCGGCCTGGCGGCTATCGGCCTGTTTGCCTACCGGTACTACGTCAACCACGTTTGGAGCTGGGATCTTTTCGCTGTGGCAATCACCATCGTCGCGGTCAAGCTGGCGGCAATGACCTGGTATCGGCTAAGGGACTAGATGTAAAGGAGGCCCAAAAATGATTTTCCCAAACCGGCTGAAGCAACCCCAAGCATTGATGTCCATCGGTATGTTGTTTCTGGTTATCGCCCTCGCGTGGCCCCGATACATTCACCTGAACGGCGGCCTCGGCCCCGGTTGGATCGATGGAGTGCGTGGCATGCTGTTTGGCGTGTCGATCGGCATAAACCTGATGTCGGTAAGGCTAGCTGGTCGGCGGCGCCGGTGCGATGGGACTTAGAACGGGCTGCGGAAAAACTGACTTGGGCGAGACATTGAAGTTGCCTGGTGAATTGCACAAACATTGAGTGGCTGCAATGGTTGAAGTTGAGATTCTTCGGACATCCTTACCCTTCGCGCAACCCGCTCTGGGCAAGTCGGATGCCCTCAGAATGACAAGTTTGCTTTTTCTCGCAAGCTGCAAGGCCGTGCCCGCTGGAAGACTACTTATGAGACGGCGCCTATCCCCATAGCCCAGGCCTGAAAGCTTGGTCCATGATCATGGCCTGCTCGCGGCACTTGCCGCACCTCTCCGGACGCCGGATAATCCGGCAGCGTCGCGGGAGGACTCACAGCCTTGGCTATCACCTTTCGATCTCGATTTCCCATTTCGCGGACGATGGCGTTCGAGCAAGAGTATCACCCGAACCTGCGGTTGACGCTGGCGGAGAAACGGGAGCTTCTGAAACGCGCGATCACGATCTGGATGCTGGAAGACGGCAAGCTGGTGGGAGAAACGTACGGCACTCCCTTGGACGGACGAGACGAAATGCCCGGCTGCCCCAGGGACCCGCGTTCCATTTATTGCTACTCCAACACCATCCTCGGCAAGCACAAAGGAAAGGGCTACGGCTCCATTCTCAAGGCGGCGTTTATCGGGCGGGTTTCGCGGGATTTCCGGCGGATTTATGGACATGCGCGGCCGGGAGCCAGCCAGGCGCTGAACAAAAAATTCGGCGCGCGATTTCTTGGCACGCAAAAAAATTGGTTTCAGACCGGAGAAGATTATCGCTTGTACGTTTTGCCGCTCGGAAAGTGAGTGCTGGCGCGGCGATTTGCGGCCCGCACTTTCGCACAGGGAAGATACGGCGAACCCTGTACTTCACCTGCCCTTACGCTAACGCCACAAAGAGTGCTCGAGAACGAAACATCTGCGCCGGAATGGTGTTTCTATGGAAGAAGGCGGAAATTCTAGCGACCGCCATGTCCAGTAAGAACGAGTAAGAATTGGTTCCATGCGGTTCGCAATACTTGACGCGATATGAACAGAAGGAATTCTTGGGAGGATGCTGTCATGCGTAAATTGATTTCAATGCGAACGCTGCTTCTGGCTTTGCTGGTGTTGCTGGTGCCGGCAGCTTCGCGAGCGCAAATTGCGGTGGGTGTATCGATTCGGATTGGACCGCCGGCCATACCGGTGTATGTGCAACCGGCTTGCCCGGTGGAGGGCTATCTGTGGACGCCGGGGTATTGGGCCTACGGCGATGCGGGATATTACTGGGTGCCTGGAGTTTGGGTGGCGCCGCCGCGCGTGGGCGTGCTTTGGACGCCGGGCTATTGGGGCTGGAGTGAAGGCTTGTACGTGTTCCATGCCGGGTATTGGGGTCCGCATATCGGCTTCTACGGCGGCGTGAACTACGGTTTCGGATACGGCGGCGTGGGATTCGTCGGCGGAGAATGGCGCGGCGGACACTTCGCGTATAACACCGCGGTGGTGAACGTGAACACCACGGTGGTGCGCAACGTCTACGTCAACCGGACGGTGATCGTGAACAACACCTCGCACGTCGCGTTCAACGGCGGACCGGGCGGGATCGCAGCGAGGCCGACGGGTGTGGAGGTGGCGGCGATGCACGAGTCGCACATTCAGCCGACCAGCGCGCAGATCTCAAACCAGCATTTCGCCAGCAGCAACCGTGCGAACTTTGCCTCCGAGAACCACGGCAGGCCCGCGACGGCGGCGATGAGCCGGGTCAACACGCGCGAAGCGAACCAGCAGGCGCGCATCGCGAACGGCGTGAAGTCGGGGCAACTGACTCCCGGTGAAACCAGTCACCTGGAAGCCAAAGAAGCGCACATCAGCAACGAAGTGCACAACGATCGCGCGGCCAACGGCGGCAAGCTGACGCCGCAGGAGCACGCGCAGGTCACCCATCAGCAGAACCAGGCGAGCAAGCAGATCTACGACGATAAGCACAACGCCAAGACCGATCACCCGGTGCAGGAGCACGCGCGGGACGAGCACCCGCACCGCTGACCTCGCGGAAATGCCGGAACGGTTCGAGGAACCCCATCCTTGCGAGGCTCGCAAGGATGGGGTTTGTTTTTGTGGGCGCGGGGGAGAGCGCCGGCGGGGCGCGAACGAGAGAGTGAGCGTTTGACAGCGAGTTAGGTTACGATAGAGATGACCCTGGCCCATTGGAACGAAAGCTGGTCCGATGGAACGTGAGCGACGCCGGGTGCCCAGGTTCCAGTTCATTGCCCCCGCGGAACTGGTGGATGAAACCTCGGGCGCGCGTATCAATTCGTGGGTGGCGGATTTAGGACCGCGGGGATGTTCCCTGACCGTAGGTGATGCGCCGCGCGAGGGCACTGCCGTCCAACTGAAAATTGGCACGGACCCGCGGGAATTTTTCCAGGCGCGCGCGGTGGTTGCGCATTCGAGCGCGGAGCGCGTCGGCTTGGCCTTCAGCGAAGTGAAACCCACCTTCTCCGTCGTGCTGCACAAGTGGCTTGCGGCGGCAAAATTTCCGAAAGGCCGGGCCTGACCGGACTGGGAGCCGGCGAGGACGAGCCGGTGCGCAAGTCGTGATATGTTTCCGGGATGCGAATCCGACTGAATTATTTGCTTCGAATGCTCGGGTGCCTGGCGTTCGCGTTGGTTGCGGGCGCGACGGGCAGCGACATTCCTCCTCATGGCGCGGCGATTGTTTTGTTCAATGGCCACAACCTCAAGAATTTTGACACCTTTCTGAAAGATCACGGACTGAACGCTGATCCCGATCACGTGTTCCGCGTCGAGCGAGGCGTGATTCACATCTCGGGCAAGGAGTTCGGTTACATCATTACGAAGCGGGAATTCGCCGACTATTATTTGCGGGCGGAGTTCAAGTGGGGCGAGGGAACGTACGCGCCGCGGGAAGGGCAGGCGCGGGACAGCGGAATTCTGTACCACGTGCGCGGGCCACAAAAGGTTTGGCCGACTTCGATCGAGTTTCAGATACTGGAGGGCGGGACGGGAGATTTTTGGATGACGGATGGAGGCGCGTTGACAGGTTTGAATGGCGTGCGCGTAACCGGGCCGCCGGGCAGCGCGCTGAAAATCGACCGCATCGGGAAAGGCCCCTGGAATAACGTGACGGGATATCGTGATCCGGCGGGTGAGGTGGAAAATCCTCACGGCGAGTGGAATGTGGTGGAGCTGGTGGCGCAAGGCGATCACGTGAAGCAATTCGTCAACGGGAAATTGGCGAATGAGGGATCGGAGGCGTCTCCGGCGAGCGGGAAGATTTTGTTTCAGTCGGAAGGGGCGGAAGTGTTCTTCCGCAATATCAAGCTATATCCGCTGAAGAAGTGAGCCTGGAAGGAAGCGCGCCGGTGGTGAGCCGCGCGCACAACAACTCGCGGGCTTTGTCAGCAAATGGGAGCCGAGGGTAGCGAAGCGGCGTCAGGCGAGGTCACGCGCACGCAATCGGCAACGTGCCAAGGCCGCTAGGAACTCTCCTCAAAGTTAGCCTCGGGTTGGGGAAGCCTGTCGCCAACCCTGGCGAACCATACGTACAAGGTGGGGAGCAAGAAAACGCTCAGCAGGAGCGCCCCGACCAGCCCGCCGACGATGACGATGGCGAAGGGGCGCTGGGAGTCCGATCCAATGCCGCGCGACAACGCCGCCGGGAGCAGACCGAGTGTCGCCACCAGCATGGTCATGATGATGGGGCGAAGGCGAAGGACGGCGCCGTCGATGGCAGCGTTTTCAATGGTGTGCCCTCGCGCGCGCAGCTGATTGATGTACTCCAGCATGATGACGCCGGTTTGCACGGAAACACCGAAGAGCGCCAGGAAGCCGACGCCCGAGGAAACGCTGAAGTGCGTCCCGGTGATCAATAGCGCAAGCAGCCCGCCGATGGGCGCCATGGCCACGTTGCCGAGAATGAGCAGCGCCCATTTGAGCGAACGAAACATAGTGTAGAGAAGCCCAAAAATCACGAGGATGGTTAGCGGCACGATGACGAGCAAGCGGGCTTCGGCACGCTGTTCACTTTCGTACTCACCTGCCCAGTCGATGTGGTATCCGCGAGGCAATTGGACCTGAGCATTTACCTTCGCAATGGACTCCTCGACAGCGCCGCCGAGGTCGCGACCGCGGACGCTGTATTTGATGGCGACATAGCGCTGGTTCCCCTCGCGGTAGATCTCGGAGCCACCGTCGCGTTCTTCGATGGTGCAGAGCTGCCCGAGCGAGACTCGTTCACCCGAGGGAGAAAATAGGCGAATGTTCTCAATGGCTTCCTTGGTGTCGCGGTATTGGGGAAGGTAGCGCATCACCAAGTCGTAGCGCTGCTCACCTTGCAATACCTGAGTGAAAGCGGTCCCACCGACGGCAGTCTGGATGGCATCCTGCACATCGGCGACGTTGATTTGGTGGCGCGAGGCTTGCAGGCGGTCCACTTGAATATCCAGGTTGGGTTGCCCCAGGACGCGAAAGACCCCGAGGTCTTCGATTCCTTTGACCGTACGCATGGTATTGACGATCTGATCGGACATGGCCTCGAGAAGCTTGAAGTCCTCACCGTAGATCTTCACGGCGAGCTCGCCTTTCACCCCGCTGACCGCTTCTTCCATGTTGTCCGCGATAGGCTGGGAGAAATTCCAAACAACGCCGGGAATCTTGTCCAATTCGCGCTGCATCGCGGCGATCAATCTTTCCTTATCCTGGCCGAACACAGGTCGCCACTGTTCTTTCGGCTTCAAGTCAACGAAATACTCGGTATTGAAAAAGCCGGTGGTATCGGTTCCGTCATCGGGACGTCCGATCTGGCTAGTGCATTGCGTGACCTCGGGGAAAGAACAGAGAAGGACGCGGGCTTGGTTGGCGAGTTGGATGGAGGCGCTAGGTCCGGTGCTTGGGGCGAGACTGCCGCGAACCCAGAGGGCCCCTTCGTCCAAGTGAGGAAGGAACTCGGAACCAATGACTCCGCCAACCGTAAGATAAATGGCGAGGAGCAGGCCAAAAGCGGCCCCGCCCACGGTCACCAAGCGATGTTCGATCGCCCATCGCACCGCGTCGCGATAGCGCGTTTTCAAGAATTCCATCACTGGATTGCGCCATTCATTCACCCCTTTGCTGAATAACACGCTGGAGAGAACCGGCGCGATGAGCATGGAAAATAGGAGGGCGCCGAGAAGGGCGAAGGCCACGGTCCAGGCCATCGGATGGAACAAGCGTCCCTCGACGCGTTGCAGAGTGAAAATCGGCAAGTAGGCGGTGATGATAATCCCGATCGCGAAGAAGACGGGCCGCTGGACTTCGTGCGCCGCTTCGCGGATGCGCTCCATCGGCGTCTTGTAGTTGTCGCCGCCGTGGCCCATGTGGCGGACGATGTTCTCCACCATGACGACCGCGCCGTCCACAACCATGCCGAAATCCAGGGCGCCAAGGGACAGCAGGTTGGCGGGAATGCCCTTCAACTTGAGACACGTCGCGGCAAACAACAGCGCGAATGGGATGGTCAGTGCGACGATAATTGCGCCGCGAACATTGCCGAGAAACAGAAAGAGAATGACCACCACGAGAATGATGCCTTCGGTGAGATTGTGCAGCACCGTATGGGTGGTGTAGTGGACCAAGTCACTGCGGTCGATGAAGGGAACTACTTTCACGCCGGGAGGCAAGATACGCTCGTTCAGCTCGGTGACCTTCGCGTGGATTCCGGCGAGCGCCTCGTCGGCATTTGCGCCTTTACGCAAGAGCACAATGCCTGAAACCACATCGTCGTTATCGATGATCTTGCCGTCTTCCCGATGAATGGCCCGGGCGAACTGGCCCAGGCGAATCTTCGGCCCTTGAGCGACGACGGCGATATCCTTTACACGCAGCGGCGTGCCGGTCTTGGTCATGATTACTGTGTTTTCGATGTCGCGAACGCTTTTGACCAGGCCCACTTCCCGGATATTGATCTGCTGCAGACCCGCTTCGATGAAACTGCCGCCAGCATTAGCGTTGTTGTTTGTGAGCTGCTGCTCTACCTGGGCGAGGCTGAGTCCGTAGGAGATCAGTTTGTTGGGATCAACACGAACCTGATACTCGCGGGTGGGGCCACCGAAGCTGGCAACATCGACGACGTTGGGGACGGCCTTGAAATTCTTCTCGATCACCCAATCTTCGATGGCCTTCAGTTCCATCACGTCATAGCTCGGATTTGTGCTTTTCAGGGTGAAGAAGTAGATTTGGCCGACAGGACTCCAGTCGGTGCCCATCTGCGGAGTGACGCCCGGCGGCAAGGTCACTTGCGAAAGCCGTTCGAGAACTCTTTCCCGGTTCCAGGCGTTCTCCTCATCATCATCGAAAATCAGCTTCAGATCCGAGAGGCCGAATAGGGAGAACGAGCGCAAATGAACGACATGGGGAATGCCGTTCATCACGATTTCCAACGGAATCGTGACCTGCTGCTCGATTTGCTCCGCGGAAATTCCCGGCCACTGCGTGATGATCTCGACGTAGTTGTTGGCAACGTCGGGATACGCTTCCACGGGAAGCTGATGGAAGGAAATCGCGCCCCAGACAAGCAACAGGAGCGCCGCGGCGAGGACAAGAAAGCGGTTCTCCAGCGCGAAGTCGACAAATTTGCGAATCATCTAGCGCTCCACCGTTTTCTGGAACCCAAGCGCGTTCTTAACGACTTGCGTGCCGGGCGTGATGCCCGCAAGGACTTCCCGCATGTTTCCGGGCAGCATGTTTCCAGCGGCCACGTCCACTCGGCGGAACGTGTTGTGCCCGTTCGGAACGTAGACCCAATCGCGATCGTGAAAGTGCAGAATCGCGGTCGCCGGAACCGCGGCATGCATTTCCTTGTTATTCCCGCGGAATGTTGCGGTAACGGACATACCCTCCCGCATCAGTCCCGGATCGCGCACTTCGATGCGCACCTTGGCGGTGCGGGTCGCTGGCTCGAGGACGAGACCCATGTCGCTGATGCGGCCAGTGAAGACTCGGTCCGGATAGGCGTCCAGGTGAATCTCAACTGTTTCGCCGACATTCACGTTGCGGAGATCGCCTTCCTGAACTTCGCAAACGATCCAAACATGGGTCAAACTCGCGAGCTTCCGTTCCTCGGGCTCTCGATCGTCAGAAAACGCCGCGGACCCATCCGCGCGTTGCGCACGGGGCAAGATTTGACGGGTTTCCCTCATGCCGGCGAGCCGTGCGTGAATATCCACCGCGGTTGCCGCGGCCATCGAAAGGACGGGCACGGTCCGGGAGGTATCTCCATAGACTGTCCCGGAGACAGTGAACTGCCGCTCGGAGACGTACTCGACGGCCGTGGCCAGCGGAAACTGCTCCGGGTGATCCACCTGAATGACATTGAAGTCCTCGTTCTCGACCTTCACCGGAGAAGGTGCTTCCGCTTTTGCATCACTCTTGGTATCGCGGCAGCCTGGAAGAACTAGGCTCAAAGCAATCGGTAAAGCCCAGACCTCTACGTTCATGCGTTTCATGCCGGATCGAGAGCAACCAAGTGCAAGTAGTTCAGTTGCGCGCAGGGGCAGCCTGCGTTCGCACTAAAAAAAATCCAGAAGCGCGGTAGCGCTGTGCTCGTGCAAAAACGCATAGTGTCGCGGACTCTTACAGCCCGCTGCGGACACCAAGCCGCCTAGGGCTGGAGCCCTCAACTACACATGCCATTTGTAGAGCAGGAGCAGTTGTGAAGGAGCCCCATCTTTAAGACAAAAGAGACCTATCTTTTGGGCAGGGGAGACTATCTTTTGTCCCGCGACAGGTTATCTTTCGGTTGTATCCCTTACACTGGGATGGTCCTAGTTTTGACGTTCGGTGCAGTGCGCTGAGTTTTCTACGTGGAATTTTCATCGATCTATTCGGAAGACAATCGCAGGCGATTCTTGGTCGCTGCGGCGATCTTGATAGTTGTGATCGGGGTGGTGGACTGGCGGACAAAGCCATTCATTTCCATCGGGTTTCTGTATTTGTTTCCGATCCTGCTGGTCGCGGGTTTTCTACCGCGATGGCAGATAACGCTGGTTGCCTTGGTCTGCGCGGTTCTCCAGGAACTCTTCAGCGAACTCCCGTCCAATGAAGCGATCACCCGGTTGTTTATGGCATCCGCCGGATTTGTGGGCACCGGGCTTTTTGTTTCCGAAATTATTCGGAACCGCCAGGTGACGATGGCTCATCTGGTAGAGGTAGAAAGGCAGGTCGGACTCCGCAAGGAAATCGAAGAACAATTGCGGGCCTTGGTGGAGAGCAGCCCGGTTGCCATTGTGACGATCGACTCTACTGGGATCATTCTCCTGGCGAACGAGGCCAGCCAGAGTCTCTTGGCACCGGGCGACGCTCCGATTGTAGGCCAGACCATAAGCGAATTTCTTCCGGCACTGCAGGCCGCAGTGCAAACGCAGCGATCGCAGCAATTCCGCACAGAGCTTCGCTGCCGTGGGAAGCGTAAGAATGGAGAGGCGTTCCTGGCGGCAGTCTGGTTCTCCACCTACGCAACGGGTCAAGGGCCGCGATTGGCTGCGATTATCGTTGATCTTTCCGAGGATCTGCGGGACCGCGAAGACCTGAGTTTGGATCACCTCTTGAAGAACACGGCAATTCTGATGAGTGCGATCGCGCACGAAATTCGAAACCTATCCGGTGCGGTGCTGGTGGTGCACAAGAATCTGTCGCGGCTGCCGGGCTTGCAGAACAATGAAGATTTTCGTGCGCTCGGAACGTTGATCGAAGGTCTTGGGAAACTTTCGGCAATGGAATTGCGGCCCGCAGTGGACCACGATTTGGATGCTATCGAGCTGTCTAGCGTCCTGGACGAATTGCGTGTTTTGCTGGAACCGTCTTACCGAGAGGCGGGAATCGAGGTGGTCTGGCGTTTGAATGATGATTTACCATTGGTTGTCGGAGACCGCTATGGATTGGCACAGGTCTTTCTGAATCTATCGCTGAACAGCCGCCGGGCAATGGAGACAACCAGCAAAAAACAACTGACGATCAGCAGCTCCGTGGAAACCGATTCCGTGGTAATTCGTTTCAAAGACAGCGGGATAGGAATCCCTTCGCCGGACGGTCTGTTCAGACCTTTTCAGCAGGGGGCGGATGCGACGGGATTGGGGCTGTATGTTTCTCGCGCGATTCTGCGAAGCTTTGGCGGTGAACTACTATTTGAACCGGGAACCGAAGGTTGTTGCTTTGCGGTCCGATTAACGAAAGTATTCAACAGGCAAGAATCTCCCGATGGCTAAGACCTACCAGAAGAGCATCCGTTTGCTGCTGATTGACGACCACGCGCTCTTCCGTGAGAGCGTCGCGCGACTCCTTCAGGCTGAGCCGGGGTTCGAAGTGGTTGCCCATTGCGGCTCCGGCACCGAAGCCCTGCAGATCATGGAGGCAACCAAGGAAATCGACATTGTTCTGTTGGATCTCGATCTCGGAGGGGAGAAGGGGGCGGACTTTCTCGACCGGCTTAGAAGCTCGCACTTCGGCGGAAAAGTGCTGCTGGTGACCGCCGACGTGAGCGACGCTGAGGTCCCGGGCTTGATCCGAAAAGGAGTCTCTGGCGTGTTCATGAAACATGGGTCTCCCGCCCTGTTAGTTCAGGGAATTCGCGAGACGATGGATGGAAAAGCTCTGTTTGGACAGGATCTGCTTCGCAGGGCATTTGAAAAAATGGAGGTGCCCGGTGCGGACCAGCTTCGCCCGAAGCTCACCGAGCGAGAGAGAAAGGTGCTCTCTTTCGTCTTTGAAGGGCTGGCCAACAAACAGATCGCGGAGCGACTGCAGATTTCGGAGACCGCCGTCAAAGCTTCTCTGCAGCAACTTTTCAGCAAGACTGGCGTTCGCACGCGAAGCCAGCTGGTCCGGGTGGCACTGGAGCAATACCGAGATCAACTCTAGTTTGCTGTCTCGCAGAATGACTATGGCGCAATGGAAGCAACGGGGCGGGGGCGTTTGCGGGCTACTTGGGCGGGGGCGGCGGCGCGGGCAGCATATTGCGGATGGCGGCGATGTGCCAGGCGTCCCCGGCGCGAGTGAGGAGCAGGGTCGTCCACATGTTGCGGGTCTGGCCGCCGGCAAGGCCGGTGAGTTCGTAACGTCCATCGGCAAGGGCCACGTCCGGCGCAAGAAAGCGAACGGAAACGACGGTAATGGTGCGCTTTCCGCCGGTGTTTTGAGAGCTTGCGAGCGTGCCTTGCACGACTTCGCTGCGGCCCTTTCGCCACTCGCCGGAAGAGACGAGCTGATCGGCATCCGCGGTGAACAGGGCTTCGAGTGCATGAGCATCTTGACGCTCGCGAGCGTCCATGTATTTCTGAACGACTTCGCGGACGGAGGTCGCGTCACTCGTGCCGCCGGCAGGGGCCTGCCCAAACAAGGAAACGACAACGATGGCGCCGATCAAGCATCCAAGGAATAGTCGCATCGCAAGGCCTCCGGAAGATCTGTGAATCGGAGCGAATCAGTGTACTGCAATCGGGCCGGGAACTTGACAGTTGCGGTAGGCGCGATGATACTTGCGCCGTTTGGCGGAAAGTGGTGACGCGATGAAGAAATCAGGACGAAAGAAGAGCGTGGCGAAGAAGGGCCGGGATACGCGGGCGGCGAATCGAGCGGTGAAACATGCCAAATCGCAGCCGAGCGAGGCGCCTTCGGGCCCGGATATAGGAGCAAAGCTCAACTTCAACCACGCGATGATTTACGTTGCGGATGTGGAGCGCGGGCTGGGGTTCTACCGCGATTTGCTGGGATTCAAGCTGATCGACGATTTCCGGCATGAGAATAAGGCCGTGTATGCGCGGCTGCGGGCGCCGGGTGGCGAGGGGACGATTGCGCTGCACCAGGCGGGCCCGGGAGCGTCGGTGGCGAGCGAGGGCGTGCGCTTGTATCTGGAAGTGCGAGAGCTGGATGAGTTCTGTCGAAAGCTGCAGCAGAAGGGATTCTATATCACGAAACTGCCGCAGATGATGCCGTGGGGTTGGCGGCACGCGTATCTGAATGATCCGGATGGTCATGAGATCAGCGTGTATTGGGCGGGCGAAAACCGGATGAAGAAAACGGTGATGAAGGTGGCGGAAAAGGCGGCGCGCGCGTAGGGAAATCATCTGGAATCGATCTGCCACAGAGGCACAGAGCGCACAGAGAACGGAAAATAGCCAAGGCAAGAGCCTCTTTAAGCCTACCGTTAGGGCAACCGAATGCGCGGTTCAGAGAGGCAGCCCGCGATGAGCGAAACGCAAGGAACAAGCACCGGCCTGACACGCGAACAGCAGTTCCTCAACGACCTGTGGGAACAGCATCTGGGTGACGAGTTTACGACACGCGACACCACCGCTACCCTGGACACGATGGTGCCCGACGCGCACGTGAACCACATCCCGGTGTTGACGGGCGGCGTCGGCCGCGCAGAGCTGCACGAATTTTACTCGCGGCACTTCATCCCCAAAATGCCGCCCGATACCGAGATCGTGCCGATCTCGCGAACAATCGGCGCGGAGCGGCTTGTGGACGAGATGATTTTTCGCTTCACGCACACCATGGAGATGGACTGGATGCTTCCGGGCATTGCTCCGACAGGCAAGCGGGTGGAGTGCCCGCTGGTCGTAATCGTGCACTTTCGGCAAGGGAAACTGGCCGACGAGCACATCTACTGGGATCAGGCTTCGGTCTTAGTGCAACTCGGGCTGCTGGATGCGTCGAGCTTACCGGTCGCGGGCGGGGAGACGGCGAGAAAACTGTTGAATCCCGGAATGCCGTCGAACAACTTGATCCGGAGGGCTCGGGCCGCGCAGGGGCAGTGAAGTAGCGGGCTAAAATCCAGGGATCCCCAAAGCCATCTCGCTGGGCGGCTTTTCCTCCCGGAAAGGGCTTGCCGAGGCTGGGAAAAACCTGCATCTTCGCTTGACACTCGAAAAGTAAAGGAGCAGTATTTCGCCTGTATTAAACGGATTTAATACAGGCCATCCCCGCGGCCAGGAGGAAGCCATGTTGCCTTCTCGTCCTCGCCTTTCGATCCGTCTTCGACTCGTTTTCCTAGCGACGTTCTTACTTGCGTTGCTGGCGTGCACTCCGCCCGCGCGGGCGCAAGCCGCGTACGTGCGCGTCAGTCAAGTCGGCTACGAGGCCGGCGAGACGCCTTTTCGCGCGTACCTGATGTCCACGGCGGCGGTAAGCGGAGGGACCTTCAAAGTAGCCAACTCGAAAGGCGCCACGGCGTATTCGGGCCACGTCGGCGCGTTGCTTGGCACCTGGAGCCACAGCAAGAAAGAAACGTACGACGTGTACGCTCTCGACTTCTCGGTGCCGGGAGGCGAACTCTACACAATTTCGGTGTCCGGGCCGGTGACGGCGGATTCGCCGCGTTTCGCGGTGGATTCGCCGGATACGCTCTATTCCGGCTTGCTGTTGAACACGCTATTTTTCTACGAAACCGAACGCGACGGAGCGAACTTTGTCCCCAACGCGCTGCGCACGGAGCCCGGACATCTGAAGGACGAGAACGCGCATGTTTACGAGACGCCGCCGCTGGACAGCAACGACTTCATCGATATCGTGCCGCCTACGCCGCCGCTGGTGTCCGCAGAGCTTCCGAATATCGACGCGGCCGGGGGATGGTGGGACGCCGGCGACTACGAGAAATACGTCGAAACGACGAGCTACACGGCGGCGCTGATGCAGATCGGGATTCGCGACTTTCCGAACCAGATGGGCGCGTACGCTCAAGTGAACCCTCCCCCACCCCCAGGCGCCGTTTCTTTTGCGGGCAACAGCGGGGCGGGAGCGCCGGCGTCCTCCGACTTCACAAACGAAGCGAAGTTTGGGGTCAACTGGCTGATGACAATGTGGAACGACAAGACGCGAACGCTGTACTACCAGGTGGACAATACGCAAGACTGGGACTACTACGGGGAGGGGGATCCCGCCTCGGCCACAGGCAACTGTGGCGGAACGTATGTCACGCCCTACTGCTTGATCACCGAATACGACATCTGGACCCTGCCCCAGGCCGCCGACAATTTCGAACAACCCGGAGATCTGCAACCTTGCGACCCGTACACGACGTTCTTTATCTGCAATCGTCCGGTGCACCTAGCAGGCCCCGCAGGTGCGCCCATCAGTCCGAATCTGGCGGGCCGTTTGGCGGCGGATTTTGCGCTGTGCTACCAACTGAATCGCACCACCAACCCTTCTTTGGCAAATCGGTGCCTCAAGAACGCAGAGGACATTTTTGCGCTGGCGGATACTTCGTACCCGGACCCTGCGCCGACGGTAGGTTCGGGCACATGCGCGACTTGCCTGCTGACTATCGCTCCGTTTGACGGCTATCCCGAAAACGTTTGGGAAGATGACATGGAGCTTGGCGCAACCGAACTGTACTTCGCACTGCAATGCGCCGGGGGAGCCGAAAACCTGCCGGCCGGACTGGCGCACACGGATCCCATGGATTACCTGCGGCAAGCGGCGCAGTATGCCCAGAATTACATCACGAACATCTACGATGCGGGGTTTGCAGACACACTGAACCTGTACGACGTAAGCGGCCTCGCCCATTTCGAACTGTACCGGGCGCTGCAAATGGCGGGAAATCCGAGCGGCCTGGGGGTTTCGCAATCGAGCATTCGCAAGCAATTCTTGCAGCAAGTGGCGGACGCGATCACGCAAGCCGGCACGGATCCCTGGGGCTTCGGGTATCAATGGAATTCGGGCGACAGCACGTCGCACGGCGCGGGCCTTTCGGTGATGGCCAGCGAAGCGTATTACCTGACGGAGTCCAAGAGCTACGACACCTACGCGCAGAGATGGCTGGCCAATGTCCTGGGGACGAATGCCTGGGGCTCGTCGTTTATCGTGGGCGACGGGAGCACCTTTCCGAATTGTATCCAGCACCAAGTGGCGAACCTGGCCGGCGCGCTGGATGGAACTTCCGGAGGCACGCCGGTACTTTGGGGTGCGGCTTCCGAGGGTCCGACCAGCTCTGCGACCTCAGGTGTCGTCACCGGTATGATCCTGTGTCCGGCAAACGGCGTAGACACGTTCAAGAAATTCAATGGAAACGATGGCGCGTTTGATGCCACGCAAGTAGCGGTGTATCAGGACAACGTGCAGTCTTTCAGCACCACGGAGCCGGCGATCGACCTCACCGCGTCGTCGTTCCTAATGTGGTCGTGGAGATTGGCGCACCACCCTAGCTTCTGAAATAACTCCAGAGATCGTGCCTTCCGTTGGCTTGGTTGCCGAGATAGGGCGCAGCCCGCCTGCGGCGGGCGTCCCTACAATCGCGATGCCGAGATCAGTGGAGGATTTGGATGGTGCGGAGCCAGGTTTCTACCAACTGGGGCCAACTGGTAACGGGGAGGGCGGTGCGGCGGAGACCGTAGCCGTGTCCGCCTTGCGCGTAGAGGTGCATTTCGGCGGGAACGTTGGCGTTCTTGAGGGCGAGGAAGTAGACGGTGGAGTTTTCGACGTGCACTGGGTCGTCCTCGGCCTGGACGATGAAGGAGGGTGGAGTTTTGTCGGTAACGTGGATGTCGGAATTGGGGGCGAAGTTCTGCTCGGCGAGGGCGAGGTAGCCTGGATAAATGATCACGGCGAAGTCTGGGCGGCAACTGAGTTGATCAGTGGCATCCAGCGGATCATAGAGGCGCTGGTCAAAGTGGGTGCTGAGGGCTGCGGCGAGGTGGGCTCCTGCGGAGAAGCCGAGGACGCCGATGCGCTGCGGGTCGATGTGCCACTCGTTAGCGCGGGAGCGAACGATGCCGAGCGCGCGCTGGGCATCCTGAAGGGCGGCCGTGGATTTGGGATATGGGCCGGAGTCGGGAACGCGGTACTTGAGCAGGACGCACGTAATGCCGGCGGAGTTGAGCCAATCGCACACTTCGGTGCCTTCGAGGTCGATGGCAAGGATGCGGTAGCCGCCTCCGGGAAAAACGACGACGGTGGCGCCGGTGTTCTTGCCTGTGGGCGTGTAGAGAGTGAGCGTAGGCGCGGAGACGTTGCCGAGGCGAATGATCGGCTTGCCGGCGATAAGATGGTCTTTGGGAGTGGTGGTGTCGACCTCTGGGGCCGGATTTGGCGGAGCCTCGGGTGCGGCGTGCGGCCAGACGGGGAGGGTCATGTGGCTGGGCGAGGGAGGCCACGACGGCTTCTGGGCGAGAAGGCTCGAGGAGATACCGGCGACGGCGGCAAGAAGAAGCAGACAGTAGCGCATGATGAGGCCTCGGATCTAAATTCGCGGCGATGAGAGTACCACGGGAGCACGAGCACGACGAAGAGCAAGCGTCGATCACACTGCGCCGTCAATCCGCTCAGATCAAGCTTTGTCGTTTTGATTCCGCTGCGGTCTTCACTTGCTTGAGAATGGCCTTGCGCATGAGGCCGGAGAAGGGGCCAACCAAAGTCCAATAGAGGCGAAACTTCCACGACGCCGACCGACCGAAGCATTTGATCCTTGTCTCGGTTGAAAGAACGGTGTTCTCGCGTGAATCGGGCCGCAGTTTGAAGTTCCACACGGCCTTGGCATAGCCGGGACGAGAAAACCCAGCAAACTCATTGGCAGTGAGTTCCCTGTACCGCCCGCCATCGGGACGCCAGAAGCGTCCCGCAACGCCGATGGCGACCTCTTCCTCGGGAACTTCCACCAACATGACGAACCCTGTGCCTAGGAGCCGCTGCCGCAGGTCACTCGGCTTGCGATTGGCCGCCTGCCGTTTTCCAGTTCTGAGGGTCATCAAGAGGCGCACCAGCCACAGTGCGCTGAAATCCGAACGTAGAAGACACTCGTAGACCCGAGAAGCCGGTGCGTTGATGCGGATTTCGTACCTCGCACTGAAATCGTGAGCCGGCAAGAACTCATCGATTCGCGGGCGATCTCCGACGGAGCTATTGGCCATCCCCCGAATCGTATCAATAGCGCGGCAGTCCTGGGTACTCGCTGGATCGATCGGGTCTTACGAGGTGGCGACGATTTCGAGCGGCTCGCCCGCGGCGCAGAGAGGACATTGGGCGGGGGTCCATAGGTTGTTCGGCATTTGCTTCAATAGTTCGAGAGGGACGCGGTGTTCGGCTGCGAAATCAGCGATGGTATCGCCGAGCGCGAGAAGCGCACCGATGGCCACGACGCGAGCGCCGAGGTTTTGCAAGTCGAAGAAGGCTCCCCGCACCGCCGACCCTGCATTGATCACATCGTTGACGATCGCGACGCGTTTCCCTTTGACGGCTGCATGCAGACTGCTGGGGAGACGGTACTCGACCGGGTATAGCCCTTCGCGCGTCGCCTCCGCGAAGAGCTCGGCGTAGGTGAAGTCGCAGCCGAGTTCGAGCGAGACCAGGAGTGCGACAAAGGCTCCTTCGACGAGCGGGCCGCATACTGCTTCCACATTGTATTTCGCGAGCTGTGCCGCGAGTTGAGCCGCAAACGGCCGTATTTCGCGAGAGTGCAGGCATAAAGTCTCAAGCTGGAACCACAAGTCTCCATGATGGCCCGACTCCAACTGGAAATGGCCTTGGCGTCCGCGCACAAAGGACAGGACATCTTCTTTCATAGGATCCAGCCAGTCGGGAATTCTCCGCTTGCCAGTATAGTAGTCAACGGTCGCAGATTTCGCGGGCGCGTTGGCGCCGCTGGCTCCGGTTAGGCCGTTGGCGAGATGGATGTCGTAAGACTAGATCACTGTGCTTCCGGGCTCTCTCCGAAACCCCGCCGCTACGGAAGTGCTTCCAGTTTCCATTGCGTTCCTATCGACGGGTCGGTGGCGTTATCCACGATCACCAGATCATTTTTGAACTTCTGGGCGCTGGTCCAGTGTGTGAACTTATACCCGGGAACCCACTGCCCGCCGACCAGTGGAGTCTTGGAGACGTTTTTGACGGGCTTCCCTTCCCATGCAACGCGGCCGACGATGGAGTTGTAATCCGTTGAGCGGATGGCATCGCGAATAGCCGCGGGAGAATCGATGTCCTTGGTGCGCTTGAGAACATCCAAGGCCACTTCGAACAAGGCATGCAGGAATCCGATGGGTTGGGTCCACTGCTTCTTGGTTTCGTCCTCGTAGGCGGCACACAATTCAGCCGAGATCTGTCCCGTAAGCCCGGACTTGAACGGAAAACTCGGCGACCACCAGACTTCGGTGGTCAAATCGGCGCCGCGGTCGCCGAGGGCTTCGACGGCGGCCGGAAAGAGAATCGCCTTCGCGATCGTTGCTATTTTTGGCTTGAATCCCTGCTCGCCGGCCTGGCGCCAGAAATTGGCGAACGCAGGCGGCGGAAGCACACCTGTAAGGATCTCGACCTTCGCGTTCATGAACATTTTGATCTGGGCGGAAAAATCATTCGTCGATGATTCGAATCGCCCGGAATCGACGAGCGTGTAACCTTTTGCCTGCAGAGTTTCCGGGAAAGCCAAACCTTGGGTCGGAATACGCAATGCCTTCGGCGTCATTCGGCCAAAGGGCTCCTACGACTTTGTTTGTGGGAAGAGCCGTCCACATGCTGGTGAAAACAGCAACCAAGTCTTCGAGACCCCAGAAGAAATGATAGGTCCAGTCGAACCCTTTTTCGGGTTTGCCACCACGCCCGAAAAAGTACGATTGCCACGGAGCATCGGTGGTGATGCACGGCACGCCGTTCTTCTCGCACACGTCACTGATCGGATTCACAGTTTCGCCGGTGCTGGAAGCGAGTATCAGGTCGACCCGCTCGGCCTTGATCAGTCCTGAGGCGATCTCCGTCGCTCGATTGCGGTTCGACTCGGTGTCCTGCTCGATGATCTGAATGCCGTGGTTTGTGCCGTTGATCACTAAGCCCCCGGAAACAACCTTGCGGATGCCCGAGAGTATGAAATCGTTGCCCTCTCCGAACCGCGCCAGTGCACCCGTGCGAGGGCCTGCGAAACCGATTTTGATCACGCGGCCGCCGGTAAGAGCAGGCTTGGCGAGCAACAGGTTCGGCGCAGCCATCGCCACGACCGCGGCGGCTGTGGAATTCTGAAGAAATCGGCGACGCGTGCGATCCGTAGGATCACTTCCCCCAAGTTGAGGGCCGCCCTTCGTGTGGTCCTTCATCAATACGCTCCCAAGGAGCAAGACCTGTACCGTCAGTGGACCGCTTCGGAACAAAACCTGTGCTGGGCCTAAGATCTTGCCGGTGTGTGACTTGCTGATTCATTTTACGTTGTAATTTGCAGTGCCAACGGAAAGTCACAAATCAGGATGCGATAAGGTTACCAAGTGGACGAAGGAGGATTTCATGCTGCTTGAGAGCCGGGCGGCCGTCCC
The DNA here is from genome assembly GCA_963735525.1 of uncultured Acidobacteriota bacterium. Lineage (GTDB taxonomy): Bacteria > Acidobacteriota > Terriglobia > Acidiferrales > UBA7541 > Acidiferrum. The sequence goes on from CAVTLQ010000017.1 coordinate 199,805, forward strand.
GATGAGAGGCGAGTGTGGACGCAGGTTGGCCGGCGAAGAGCGGGATCAGCGAAGGGCGTGGATGATTTCGCGGGCGGCGTTGGCGCCGCTGGCGCCGGTTAGGCCGTTGCCGGGGTGGGTGGCGGAGGAGCAGAGAAAAAGGCCGCGGATGGGAGTCTTGTAGCGGGCCCAGTCGAGGACGGGGCGCATGGTGAAAAGCTGGTCGAGGGCCAGTTCGCCGTGGAAGATGTGGCCGCCGGTGAAGCCGTAGGCGGTTTCGAGGTCCTGCGGGGTGATGACTTGCATGAACTCGACAAGATCGGCGATGCCGGGCGCATACGTGGAGAGAGTCTTGACGACGGTGTCGCCAAGTTGCTTGCGGCGGGCGCTCCAATTCCCGTCCTTGCTTTGCGCGACCGCCGAGCGGTCAACATTTTGGGCGACCGCTGAGCGGTCGACATTCTGAGCGACCGCCGAGCGCTCGACCAATTTATATGGCGCGAATTGCACGTAGGCGGAGAGGACGTGTTTGCCTTCGGGCGCGAGCGAAGGATCGAGCAACGTGGGGATGGTGACGTCGAGATAGGGCGAGGTGGAAAATTCGCCGTACTTGGAGGCGTCGAAGGCGCGCTCCAGGTAGTCGATTTCGGGGCCGATGTGGATGCGGCCGGAAAGGGCTTTGATGAAGCCGTCAGGAGCGATCGCGTCGGTGAGCGCGGGAAAGGAAGGCAGACCGCCGAGCGCGAGATTGACTTTGGCGACCGTGCCGTTCGCGCGAATGTTGCGGATGCGCAAGGCAAAGGTGGGATCGAGCTGGGACGGGTCGATGAGGTTGAAGAAAGTGCGCTTGGGATCGACGCCGGAGACGACAGCGTCGGCCGGGATTTCTTCGCCGTCGAAGAGAACCACAGCGGTTACGGCGCCGTTCTTGATGCGGATGTGCTGGACCTCGGCTTCCGTGCGGATTTCGGCGCCCGCGTGGCGCGCGGCTTCGGCCAGAGCGCGGGTGAGCGAGCCGAGTCCACCGCGGGGAAATGCGGCGGAGCCGACGGGATGCGGGTCGGCTGCGGCGCGCAGAAGCAGGACGGCGGTGCTGCCTGCGGACCACGGGCCCAAAGCGGTACCGAAAATTCCACGGGCCGCGATCACTGCGCGAATGAGCTCGGTGTCGAAAAATTCAGCGGCGAAATCGGCGACGGCCATGGGGCCCCAGCGGAGAAGATCGAAGATGCCTTTCTTGCCGAGGCCGCGGATGTCGCGACCGGTCTTGAAAAGGTTCCAAAGGTCTTCCGGGGAAGGCGAGTCGATGTCGGGCGGCGTGATGGACGCGATATGAGCGCAGACTTCGGCGACTTCGGCGAGAGTGTCGGCGAACTTGGGGTAGTTGGACGCGTCTTTGGCGGAGAGATGGGCCATGCCGCCGGAGGTTTTGGCGTGATCGTTGTAGAAGAGCAGCGCTTTGCCGTCGGGAGTGGGTGCGAAGACGCGCGGATCGGGATCGTAGAGGTGGAAGTCGTATTTTTCGAGCCGCAGTCACTGGCGACGTCAGCGCGAAGCGGGCCGACGGTGTGCGCCAGCGTGGACGCGCGGAAGCCGGGATGAAATTCTTCCGTGACTGCGCCGCCGCCGACGATTTCGCGGCGCTCGAGAACGAGAGGCTTGAAGCCGCCCTTCGCGAGATAGAACGCGGTGATGAGAGCGTTGTGGCCGCCGCCGACGAGAACTACGCGCTGTCCGATGGGCATGGTCAGTTCTTCTCGCTAGCGTGCGGCACGGAAGCGGCAGGCTCGACGTCCGGCCCGGTCCGGACGGAGATTCCGGCGGAGGAACAGCCGGCGACGTTTGCGAAGGCGGTGCCGCCGGTGTCTTGCTCGATCGGGAAGCCCCGGAGACTTTTTTCCAGTCCTTCAAGATGACTTGGCTGGCGATGCGGCCCGGCGCGCCCATGATGCCGCCGCCGGGATGCGTCGCGGAGCCGCACATATAAAGGTTGTCGATGGGAGTGCGGTAGTAGGCCCAGCCGGGAACGGGGCGAAGAAAGAAAAGCTGCTCGAGAGAAAGCTCGCCCTGAAAAATGTTGCCTTGCGTGAGGCCGAATTCCCGCTCGAGGTCGAGCGGAGTGAGGATCTGGCGGCCGGTGATAATTTTTTTGATGTTGGGGGCGTGCTCGGCGATGGTGTCGACGACGGTGTCGCCGAAGGCTTCGCGCTGATCGTCCCAGGTGCCTTCGGCCAGCTTGTACGGCGCGTATTGGACGAAGCAGGAGAGCACGTGTTTGCCCGGAGGAGCGACGCTGGGATCGGTGAGGCTGGGGATGACCATATCGATGTACGGACGGCGGGAGAAGTGGCCGTACTTGGCGTCGTCGTAGGCGCGCTCCATGTATTCGATGCTGGGCGAGATGGAGATCGCACCGCGAAGATGCGCGCCGGGGCCGGGCATGGATTTGAAATCGGGGAGCGCGTCGAGGGCCAGATTCACCTTGCCGGACGAGCCGCGATATTTGTATCGGCGCACGCTTTCGAGAAAGTCGGCGGGGAGCTCGCTGGCATCGAGAAATTTTTCGAAGGTGAGATGGGGATCGACGCTGGAGGAAACCACGCTGGCGGAAAGTTCTTCGCCGGTTTTCAGGGCCACGCCGGAGGCGCGGCCGTTCTTGACCAGGATTCTGTCGACAGCAGCTTCGGTGCGAATTTCGACGCCAGCTTCGCGCGCGGCAGCGCCGATGGCGTTGGAGATAGCGCCCGTGCCGCCGCGACTGAAACCCCAGGAGCGGAACGCGCCGTCAATCTCGCCCATGTAGTGATGGAGAAGAACGTAAGCGGTGCCAGGCGAGCGAATCCCCAGGAATGTGCCGATGATTCCTGACGCAGACATGGTGGCTTTGAGGGCGTCGGTTTCGAACCATTGATCGAGGAAGTCGGCGGCGCTCATGGTCATGAGCTGGATGAGAGTGTAGCGCTCGTCGGAGGAGAGGCTGCGAAAGCGCTGCATGAGGAAGTGAAGCTGCTTGAGGTCCCGAGGCTTCAGCGTGGTGGGATCGGGCGGAACCATTGAGAGCAGCGGCTTCACGAAGCGGCACATCGGAGTCATCATCTTGGAAAATTCGTCGTAGGCCTCGGCGTCAATGCGGGAGTGGCGACGAATCTCGCGCTGTGTGCGGGCGTGATCGTTCATGCGCCAGAGATAGTCGCCGCCCAGCATCGGGGTGAAGGTGCCGTCGAGAGGAAGGATTTCGAGCCCGTGACGCGGGAGATCGAGCTCGCGGATGATTTCCGGGCGGAGAAGCGACACGACATAGGAGCATTCAGAAAAAAGGAAGCCGGGGATGATTTCTTCGGTGACCGCGGCGCCGCCCAGGACGTGCCGGCGTTCCAGAACGAGGACCTTCTTGCCGGCTTTGGCGAGATAAGCGGCGTTGACCAGGCCATTGTGGCCGCCGCCGATCACGATTGCGTCGTAGTTCTGCGCCATTCGGTGAAGCTCCGCTGTGAGTCCGCAAGGAAAAGAAGGATGCGGGTGGAGAGACGGGATAGTTTACTGGCAGGCACGACGCCGCACAAGGGCCGGGCAGCGACGACCGATCGGTTATTGAAGGGCCCTATTTCTCCGGCGGCGGATATTTCGGCGGAATTACGTCGTAGCCAGGCGCGGCGGTCTTCAGATTGGGAGCAACTGAGGCTTTTGCGTCGCCGATCGCCCAGCGAATCCCGCCCGCAAGCAGGTTCAGGTGAAAAGGGTTCTGCCAATTTTCCGGGCGGTCGCCAATCGCGCTGTAGAAAACTTTCCCGCGGCCGTCCATGCGCGCCCAGACGACCGGATAAGGTGGCCGCTTATACGCGTTGCCGTTCATCGTGGAAGTGTCCAGCGTGCAAATCACGTGGAGGTCCGGCGCGAAATCCTTCAGCGAGTACCATTCCTCCATAAGGCTGACGGGAGATTGAACGCCCTCCAGGCCCGGAAACTTCGGATCGTCGATGATGACGTTCGCGGTTTGCAGACGGGGATCCTTGCTCTGGCCATGAATGATGAACTCGCCGCCGAGCATGCGCAGGTACGGATCGGACTGGTCACCGTGAGCGACGTAACGATTGGAGAGATCCTGTGGGTCGGGCTGCGTGTGAAACGTGTCGGCGGCGGCATGCACGCCGACAAAGCCGACGCTGCCTTGGTGGATGGCGTCGAGAAGCGCTTGCTTGCCCTGCGGAGACATGGGCGGATTCTTGTCCGTGCCCTCTTGGGTTAAATCACCGGTAGTGAAGAACACAACCGCCGCGTAGTCGTGAAATTCTTTGGAGTCGAACAGGCGCCCATCTTTGGACGCCGTCAGCTCGAAATTGTTGCTCGCCGACAGCGTGCGCAGCGCGGTTTCCATGATGCTCGGCTGGCCCGCCGAAGTTTTGATCACGGCATGTTCAAAGCCCGAGGATTTCGTGAACAGCAGAACGGACTTCTTTTTCGCGCCATAAAGCGACCCGGAAAGGAGAAGCGCCGCGGTCGTGGCGGAGGTGGTGCGCAGGAAGTCGCGGCGAGTCGAGAGTTGGCTCATTGTTCTGGTCTCCTGGGATGTTGCAATGGATTGATATCAAAAAACCGGGGGAATTAACACACAGTTTACAAAGAGAAGGCGGCACAGAGGCCACCGAGAAGAAACGGGGCCGTCGGAATGGCGCGTTACTTCCGGGGGCTGTGGAGTTTGATGGGTAGAATGTTGGCATAGCTCTTGAAGTCCGGGTCCGTCGTGAAAATGGACCAGCCGCGACGCATAGCGATGGCACAAATCAGAATGTCTACCGTTGTTACTGCAACGCCCTTTGCTCTGCAATCGTTGTTCGCTTTGGCGGCGGCCTCATAGTCCGGGGCCTCGAGCGGTTCGTCATGAAATGCCCGCAGCAAGTCTGTCTCGCGTATAAGACTTGCTCTCGCCGGGCTGAAGCCCGGCACCTGCACTATACTGTCGCTGCATCAGCTGGGAGGGATTGTGCCGGTTGGAACTGCGTTTCATGAGCGAACCATGGCGTTGTGCGAGAGCCTGAACTACCGGGAGTGGTCGGGCTACTACACCGTTGGCGTGTACGAGACGCACCACGAGCATGAGTACAACGCGATCCGCAATTCGGCGGCGTTGATCGATATTTCGCCGCTGTTCAAGTATCGGGTGACCGGGCGGGACGCCACGAAGTTGGTGAACCGGGTGATCTCGCGGGACATCACCAAGGTGAGCGTGGATCAGGTGATCTACTGTTGCTGGTGCGACCCCGAGGGAAAAGTGATCGACGATGGGACCCTCACGCGTTTGGGAGAGAACGACTACAGATGGACGGCGGCAGACCCGAGTTTGCGGTGGTTCCAGCAGAATGCCTTGGGCTTGACCGTGAAGATCGAGGACATTTCAGAGCAGACGGCGGCGTTGGCGCTTCAGGGGCCGACGTCGGGGAAGCTGCTGAAAGCAGCGGCGGACGCGAATATCGCGAACCTGAAATATTTTCGCGTAACGCACGGAAAAATCGCGGGCGTGCCGGTGGATATTTCGCGCACCGGGTATACGGGGGACCTGGGATTCGAGATTTGGATGCCGTGGAAGGATGCCGTGCGCGTCTGGGACAAATTGATGAATGAGGGCGAAATATTTGACGTTCACCCGGCGGGAATGATTGCGCTGGACATCGCGCGGATCGAGGCGGGGTTGATTTTGATCGAGGTGGATTACACGTCGAGCAAGAAAGCGTTGATCGAGGCGCAGAGGTTTTCCCCGGCGGAAATTGGCTTGGCGAAGCTGGTGGACTTGAAGAAAGACAATTTTGTGGGGCGCGAGGCGTTGGCGGCGGAGGCGAAAAAAGGCGCGGCGCGGGCACTGGTGGGATTGGAGATCAATTGGAACGAGGTGGAGGCGCTGTACGACAAGATGGGAATGGCGCCGCAAGTGCCGAGCATGGCATCGCGGGTCGCGGTGCCCGTGTATCGCGGCGGGAAGCACATCGGGAAGGCAACCTCGACGACTTGGTCGCCGACGCTGAAGAAAATGATCGCCCTGGCGTGCGTCGAGCGGGATTCGTCAACGGTGGGAACCACGTTGAGCATGGAGATGACGGTAGAGGCGGTGCGGCATACCGTGTCGGCAAAGATTGTGCCGATGCCGTTCTTTAACCCGGCGCGGAAGACGGCAGTGCCGGTGATTTGAGCAGAAGTAGTTGGCAAAGCACGCTCGACTTGGGTACCCGGTCGGGGTGAGCCACGTCCTTACAAGGCCGGCTTCAGTTCGCGTTCGCGAATTTTATTTCCGAAGCTAAGAACTCATCGAGAGCGACGCGATCCAAGAGTTTGCCGCCGAGGATGAGGGCACGGATTTTTTGGGTGTTGTGGATGTCGGCGAGCGGGTCGGCGTCCAGGAGCAGCAGGTCGGCGGTTTTGCCGGGTTCGATCGTGCCTTGCGTTTCGAACTTTCCTAGAAAATCAGCGGGATTTCTTGTGGCGGCCTGGAGCGCTTGCATGGGGGTGAGGCCTGCTTGCACGAGCAGGGCGAGCTCTTGGTGCAAGGCGAAGCCGGGGATGACGTATGGCGCGGCGGAGTCTGTGCCGGCCAGTATGTGCACGCCGGACGCTTGCATTTTGCCGACGATGCTCATGGATTGCGCGAAGAGTTTTTCCCGCAGGGCGAATCCCTCGGGGCTGGTAAATTTGTTTTGAGCCTGGAGTACTCCCTTCCACCTTTCAACGATGGTGCGGGGGACAAACTTCAAGTTGGGATCCGCGGAGGGGTCCGATCGAGGAGTGGGATAGGCATCATTGCGGAGAAGAATCAGAGTGGGCGTCTGCCAGGTTTGATTGCGGAGGAATGTGGCGATGAGATTCGCCGCGCTTTCGGGGGAGTAGGTTAGGAGAAGTGAGCGCTGCCAGGCGGCTTCGCGGGCGCGGGAGCCTTGGGGCGTTTCGTTCTTGGGGCCGGGACGGAGTTGTTCGCGCATGAGACGGGGTTCGTTGCTGGAGCATGCGCGAAGTACGCCGGTGAGATGCTCGATGCTCTTTTGGCCGGCGTCGGAGGCCTCGGCGGCGGTGACGCGATCGGGGACATGACCGACGAAAGTGATGTGTTCGCGGTGGGCCGCGGCGGCGATGGCAAAGTATGCGTCGCGAGAAAGGATGGATTGGACTTTGATGAAATCGACGCCCTGCTGAACAAGTGTGTCCACGTCCTCGGAAGCTTGCGCAGCGTTAGTGACCACAAGGGCAGGCTGAAAAGAGGGCGGGCTGCCGTCGAGGTAAGGACCAGCGAAAAAGATCTGCGGGCCGAGGCGCTTGCCTTGCTGGATGTCGTGGCGGAGCGGCACCAAAGATTTCAGGTAGCCGCCCATGTCGCGCACCGTGGTGATGCCGTTTGCAAGGAGGAGAGGCAGAAAAAACTCGCGGCTGCCGTTGGGTTCGCCGGCGCCAGTGAGATGCAGGTGGGAATCGACGAGAGCAGGGATTAAGAATTTCCCCGTCGCGTCGAGGATTTGCGTGTTGCGAGGAATCACAGCGGATTTGGAGGGAGCGATGGCGGCGATGCGGCGATCGGTGATGAGAACGGTCATGTCGGGTTGAGGGGAAGTGCCGGTTGCGTCGATTACGCTAACGTGGGTAATGGCAAGGGCGGATGGGATGGGACGAGAACAGGCTGAGAACGCCGCAGCCGTAGCAATCGCCAGCAGGAATGCTATGTTTTTCGCGATGGGCATGTGCAGGTTGGATGCGCGGCTGCGCGGAGGGTGCTCACTCGACGAGGCGATTGTATTTCTTGAGCACCGCGCGGAGTTTGTCGTGGGGCAGCGCAATGACGCGGTGGTTATCGATACCGGTCATGGTTTCGGCGGCAATCATGGCATTGACGATGGCCTCTTCGGTGGCTTGCACGGTGGCGGCGAAGATCGGCTCGATCTTGTCGTTCGGCAGCATCTTTAAGTCGACGACGTGGTCCGGAGAAGCGGCGCCGGGATTGGCAGTCGAGAACGCGATGAAGATGTCGCCGGAGCCGTTGCCCGAAATGCTGCCGAGACGCCCCAATGCCAGCGAAACGCGCCGCGAGACGCGCTTGAGTTGATGCGCGACGAGCGGCGCATCGGTGGCCACCACCACGATGACCGAGCCAAATTCGCCGTCACCAAAGGTAGCGGAGGAGTACGGGGCTTCTTCCGGAATTTCCCGGCCAACGGGCACGCCCGCGATGCGAAGATTGGGTCTTCGCCCAAAATTGCACTGAACCAGCACGCCGACGGTGTAGCCGCCATCTTTTGCGGCGAGCTTTCGTGAAGCGGTCCCGATTCCGCCTTTGAATTCATTGCAGATCATGCCGGTGCCGCCGCCGACGTTTCCTTCTTGCACGGGACCGGATGCGGCCGAGTCAATCGCGTGGAGCGCATGCTCCGGCTTGACGTGGAAACCGTTAATGTCGTTGAGCCAGCCATCCCAGGTTTCCGCGACCACGGGAAGCGACCACCAATCGTTGTCCGGACCTTCTTGTCCGTGCAGGACGCGCCATTGAATGGCGGCGTCGCGCACGACACCAACGCTGTGGGTGTTGGTGATCATCACCGGACCCGTGAGGAAGCCGGACTCTTCCACCCAAGTGGTGCCGGTCATTTCGCCGTTGCCGTTCAGAGACCACCAGCCGGCAAAGACCGGATCGCCGATGGAGTTTTTTCCACGGGGGAGAACGGCGGTGACGCCGGTGCGAACCGGGCCTTTGCCGACCTGCAATTTTCCTTCGCCGGAAATGAGCGTGGTGTCGCCAACGGTGACGCCGGCGACGTCGGTGATGGCGTTGAGGGAGCCGGGTGTGCCGTCGAAGGGAACGCCGAGATCGCGGGCGCGGACCTTTGCGTGAGCGGTGTCTTGCGCGCAAAGCTGCGGCGCCGCGAGAGCGCACGCGCAGATGAAGAAGACGAGCTTCAGCGTAGTAAGGCGCATTCGTTTCTCTCTCCCAAGGTATGAACGACAGATATAAACGATCGGGCCGAAAAGGTCGTGGGCATGCGATGTCTGCGGGCAAATTGTAGCAAAAAAGGAAAAGAAAGAATTAACGCAGAGGGCGCGGAGAGTGGGTGGCGTCGCTGAGGGCGTGGTGGAGATTCGTTGTGTTACGCTGGCGCGATTTCTTGGGCACGGAAGTTACAAAGCCAAGTGGCAAGGCTGGGTGGCGTTTGGGGCGCAGCATGCTGCGCCCCTACGGAGTCGGAGCGATGGCGGTGGAATCGCGCGGACTGGTCAGGACGATTGGGCGATGGAGCCTGACGGCGCTGATGATTAATTCGATCATCGGCAGCGGCATATTTGGATTGCCGTCGGTAGTGGCGGGGCATTTGGGACGCTGGGCGCCCGTGGCGTACTTGATCGCGGGCGCGGGCATGGCGGTGATTGCGGGATGCTTGAGTGAAGTGGCGTCGCAATTTCACGAGACGGGCGGACCGTATTTGTATGCGCGGGAGACGCAAGGCAGGTTCTGGGGGATTCAAGTTGCCTGGCTGACGTGGCTTTCGCGAATTGCCGCGGCTTCGGGGACGGCAAATTTATTTACGACCTATCTCGGGCAGATCCTTCCCCGAGCGACCGAGCCGATGTATCGCGCCGCGATCCTGACGGTACTGGTGGGCGTGCTGGCGGTGATCAATTATGTTGGCGTGAAGTCGGGCACGCGGGTCAGCGACTTCTTCACGGCGATGAAGGTCTTGCTGCTGGTGATTTTTATCGGCGCCGGCTTGGCATGGATGAAGATTCACGGCGGGGTCACCCCCGCGCCGCTGCCGCATGCAATTGAAGCCAGGGATTGGCTTGAGGCGGTGCTCGTGCTGGTGTATGCGTACGGGGGATTCGAGGCCGTGCTGCTAGCCACCGGAGAGATGCGCGATCCCCGGCGTGACGCCCCGTTTGCGCTGCTGGTGGGGCTGGCGGTGGTGGCGGTTATCTATTCGCTGGTACAAGTGGTCGTCAGTGGAACGCTCGCCGATCCTGCGGCCACGCAAAAGCCGCTGGCGGCGTCGGCGGGACACATTTTCGGTGCCAGTGCGGCGGCAGCGATCGCGGTGGGCGCGCTTGTGTCCATCTATGGTTATTTGAGCGCGAACATGTTGCATACGCCTAGACTGACGTTCGCGCTGGCGGAGCGTGGGGATTTCCCGCGGATTTTAGCGCGGATTCATGGGAAGTTTCAGACGCCGCATGTTTCGATTTTGTTGTACACGACTCTGCTGATGGCGTTCACACTGTTTGGCGATTTTCGATGGAATATCACGCTTTCGGCGATTGCGCGGTTGTTTACGTACAGCTCAGTGGCGATCGCGCTGCTGATTTTGCGGCGCAGGCAGCCGGATGCTGCTGCGTTTCGCTTGCCGGCAGGCAGGCTGTTCGCGGTGCTGGCGATTTTGTTTTGCGTGGTGCTGCTGGTGCGGGCACCGGTGAGCAATTCGTGGGTGGTGATTGCGACGGCAGGGCTGGCAGCGATGAATTGGGCAGCGGTGCGCAAGGGCGCGGCGGCGAGCTAGAACCTTTGCGGGTCGATGGCTGTATTGAATGGGACCAGGGAAAGCGTCCTGCGAGGCGCGCCTACGGGCGCCCCCCCTCCCCCTATGTTTTTTGTAAGTGTTGATTCTAAAGGGACTTAAAGTACCTGTGTTTTCTATCACTTTTGCAAGTGTTGATTCTAAAGGGGGTTAGGCGGCGGCTCTGTTAGCTCATTGGTTACTAGGGATTTTGAGGGGTCCAGCCGGAGACCCGGGCTGACGTGCTTTTACCTGAAGGTACTATGCCATACGCGTTACCGCGGAGTCAAGTAAAAAGTTGAGTTCGGACTGGGCTAAGCGATGCGCTGCCAAGGGATGGTAACGGCTTCGCTTGTGCTTCTTGGAATCACGGCGAAATCGTGACATATTCACGGTTTGGCAGACTCGCAGTCAACTCACCTGTGAAAACGAGGGAAAAGCGATGAGGCGGATAGGGTTGCGAAGTGGCTTGGCGGCCGTGATTCTGGTGCTGTGCGGAACGCACGTGGTAAATGCGCAAGAAGGCGGCAAGCGGCCCATCACGTTTGACGACATGATCAAGCTGCATCGCGTGGCGGAGCCGCAGATTTCGCCGGACGGGAAATGGGTGGCGTACACCGTGATCACGCCGGACATGGATGCGAACCGCAATGCGAGCAATCTATGGATGGTGCCGACGGAAGGCGGCGCGCCGATCCAGCTGACGCAAAGCGGGCACGACAGCGCGCCGGCGTGGTCGCCGGACGGCAAAATGCTGGCGTTCCTTTCGTCGCGCGCGGGGGAATCGCAAGTGTACGTGCTGCCAATGGACGGAGGAGAGGCGCACGCCTGGACGCATCTGTCGACGGGGGCCGACATCGTGAAGTGGTCGCCGGACGGAAAGACGATTGCGTTTACGTCGGCGGTCTATCCGGATTGCAAGGACGACGCGTGCAACAAGTTGCGGGACGAAGAGAAGGAAAAGAACAAGGTGAAGGCGCACGTGGCGGAGCATCTGCTGTACCGGCACTGGACACATTGGTCCGAAGGCAAGCGCAGCCACTTGTTTGTGGCGGCGGCGCCGAACGGGCCGGGACAGACGGAGGAAAATGCCGTACCGCGCGATTTGACGCCGGGTGCGAACTACGACGTGCCTCCCGATGAGCGCTCCGGGCCGGAAGACATCAATTTTTCGCCAGACGGCGCGGAGATTTGCTTTACGGCGGTGACCGATAAAGTGGAGGCCATCAGCACCAATGGAGATCTGTTTCTGGTGCCGGTGGCGGGCGGGGCGGAACCCAAGAGGATTACGACGAATCCGGGCTTTGACGGAGATCCAGTCTACTCGCCCGACGGCAAGAGGATCGCGTACCACGCGCAGCTTACCGCCGGATATGAGTCGGACCGCTGGCGCGTGATGCTCTACGACCGGCAGAGCGGAAAGAACGAAAATCTTTCGGAGGGATTCGACCCCAGCGCGGATGAGCTGGCGTGGTCGGCGGACAGCAAGACGATCTACTTTACGGCGGAGAACGAAACGCTGCAGCCGGTGTACGCGATAGAAGCGCGGGCCGGGGCGCAACCTGTAAAGGTCGTGGCGGAAGGATTCAACTCGGGGCTCTCGATCAGCAAGGACGGGAAGACGATCGCCTTTGAGCGGTCGAGCATGGCGATGCCAGCGGAAGTTTTTGTGGCGCACCTTGGAGAGAATGCGAAACAGATGACGCATCACAACGATGCGATCCTGGCGAATGTCGAGATGAACGCGGCGGAAACGTTTTGGTTCGAGGGCGCCGACGGTACACGAGTGCAAGCGATGGTGCTGCGTCCACCGAATTTCGACGCGGCCAAGAAGTATCCGCTGCTGGTGCTTCTGCACGGCGGGCCGCAAACGATGTTTTCCAACGCGTGGGGCTACCGCTGGAATCCGCAGGTACTTTCGGCTCCGGGATACGTGAGCTTGATGATCAACCGGCGCGGCTCGACCGGATACGGGCAGAAATTCACGGACGAGATCACGAATGATTGGGGCGGCAAAGCGTACACGGACGTGATGAAGGGGATCGATGCCGCGGTGGCGAAATATAAGTTCGTCGATGGGACGCGGATTGCGGCGGCGGGCGGCTCGTACGGCGGGTACATGGCGGACTGGCTGGCTACGCACACAGGGAGGTTCAAGGCGATCATCAGTCACGCGGGCGTGTATGACAAAGTTTCGATGTACGCGACGGAGGAACTCTGGTTTGAGGAGCACGACATGCAGGGGACTCCGTGGACGAATCCGGAAAGCTATCGAAAGTGGGCGCCGGCAACGTACGCGGGGGATTTGGGGAAATACAAGACGCCGACGCTGGTGATTGCGGGGGAGCTCGACTACCGGGTTCCATATACGCAATCGCTGGAATTTTTCAGCGCGTTGCAGCGGCAGGGCGTTCCCTCCAAGCTGGTGGTTTATCCGGATGAGGGGCACTGGATTCTGAAGCCGCGGAACGCGGAGTTTTGGTACAAGACGTTTCTGGATTGGCTGGCGACGTATTTGAAGTAGGGTTCCCGTTGGTACTGGAGTAGAAGCCGCCTCGTAAACCGCTGGGACCTGGGCTAAAGCCCTGTGGCATTGCCCAGCTTCTTCTCGCGGGCCTGGAAGGCCCGCTTCCCCGGGATTGAAGTCCGGGGCTTCCGGTGTGGCCCACGTGTCTCCGTCGAGTGATCTTGGGTGGCGGCGTTGGGGTCTGCGGCAGGGTCGCGCTGAAGCGCGCCCCTACGTGGGGTCGGCGGCCTCATAAACGGCTGGGACCTGGGCTAAGCCCTGTGGCATTGCCAAGCTTCTTCTCGCGGGCCTGGAAGGCCCGCTTCCCCGGACTGGAAGTCCGGGGCTTCCGGGTGTGGCCCACGTGTCTCCGTCGAGTGATCTTGGGTGGCGGCGTTGGGGTCTGCGGCAGGGTCGCGCTGAAGCACGCCCCTACGTGGGGTTGGCGGCTGAAGCCCGTTTGGTTACGGGGCTTCTTCTCGCGAGACTGGAAGTCCGGGCTTCCACCTTAGTATCGGGGCCTCCACCTTATCGGCACCGGCTAGACGGCAAACAGGCGCTGGAGCGCGCGGCGCAAGAAGCGGAAGAGATGAAAGAGAAGAAAAGCGGCCAGCGCGACTAGAAGGGTCACGATGACGATGGTGGCGGCGGGATGAGCGGCGGCCATCCAGCTGAGCCACACGGCGAGCACGTCTTCACCAAAACTCAGCGTCCAATTACTGAAGGGCTCGGGACTCGCGTTGGCGGCAGCACGCGCGCTGGCTTTGGTGCCGTGGGACGTGAGGGCAACGCCGCCGGCGAGAAGCGCGGCACCCCAGCGCCATTCGGGCGGCGCGGCTCCTGCGGAAGCATAGGCGAGAATCGCGGCGGCCGGAGGGCGAATCAAAGTGTGAACGGCATCCCAGGCGGTATCGACGTAGGGAATTTTGTCGGCGAAGAATTCGATCACGTAGAGCGCCGCGGCGATGCCGATCACCCAGGGATGGGAAAGCACTTCAAGGGATGGCGGCAAGTGAATGATGCCGAAGCGCTGAAGCAGGCCGAGGGTGGCGATGGTGGCGTATAGATTGAGGCCGGAGGAAAATCCGGCGCCGAGCGCGAGGCCGAGAATTTCAACCGGATTCATGGGTACATTCTAGCAGCCTGCTGCCGTGGGGAGGGAGGGAGTGCCGATTAGAGGGTGACCGTTCGGATGGTTGCTGGGAACGGGCTCACCATGCCATTCGCACTGTTAGGTTTGACGGCTGCACAGACCCTTCGAGGCTCAGGGTGAACAAGAGTGTCTGTGCTACTCGAGGGCGCCGGCGGCGCGCAACTGAGTTTTCATTCCGGCCCAGCTTTGGCGTGAGGATTCTTCGGGCGTACCTGCGCCGCGCCAGTGGGTTTCCAGGCTCACGGCGAAGTGGTAGGCGTCGCGCTTGAGGGCGGTGAATTGGCCGGGCCAGTCGATGATGCCGCGGCCCATGGCGGCCCAGTCGTAGCCATTGCCGTCTGGTTTTTTCACGGCGTCTTTGCAGTGACAGTGGCCGATGCGGTCTTTTGGAAGCATCAAGTAGCCATCGGGGTAGGGCGTTTCACCCAACGTTGCGGCATTGCCCGGATCCCAATTGAGCATGAGATACGGTGATTTGACGGCGGCGAGAACTTTGGCGGATTCGGCGGCGGTGCCGGTGTTGCAGGACATTTCGTTTTCGAGGAGCAGGGTAATTCCCTTCTCGCCTGCTGTTTTTGCGGCGCCGAGAAGCTTGTCGTTCATGGCGGCGCGATAGGGGGCTTGATCGTCGAGCCGCCAGAAATCGAAGCAGCGGACGCGATCGGTTTGGAAAGCCTTGGCGAGGGCGATGCTGCGGTCGAGGACTTCGCCTTGCTGATCGTAGGTGAAGTCGGCGTTGAATTGGTCGCGCTTGGGGCTGAATTTCGAGGGAGGGGCGCCGGGCCAGTCGACCTTGAACAGCGGGCTGGCGATATCGGTGACTCGCAGTTTGAACTTTTCCAGGATGCGGCGGGCTTCTTCGATTTCCTTGGCGTCGAGCTTCAGCAGGTTTTTGTTCCACATGCCGCGCAGCTCGATCCAGTCCATGCCAAATTCCTGCGAGGCAATTTCGCAGGCGCGGCCGAAGTCCTGGCCGAGCTCGTCGTTGATGACGGCGACTCTGAACGGTGATTTCATACAGTCATACCGAGTTTTTCTTCGAGATATTTCTTGCTGATCGCGCCGGACTCTTTGGGTGTGCGCGACTTGTCGGGCACCGCGTCCAGTTCGACGATGGCCCAACCGCGGAAGTTCACTTTGTGAAGCGCCTTGAAAACCGCGGGAAGATCGACTTGACCGCGGCCGAGCTCGACAAAGCGGTAGGACGTGCGCGGATCGGCGCCGCCGGGCAAGCGCTCAACATCCTTGATGTGCATGAAGAGCAGGCGGTCGCCGTATTTTTCGATGGCTTTGACGGGATCGCCGCCACCTTGGAAATAATGGGCGACGTCCAACTCGAGCTTTGCGTAGCGGGGATCGGCCGCTTCGAGGATTTGATCCACCTCTTCGGGCCGTTCGCCGAGAGAGCCCATGTGATTGTGGTAGCCGAGGAAAATTCCGAGATCGGCGGTGCGTTTGCCGAGTTCGGTCAGCAATTGACCGAGGCGTTTGTAGTCCGCTGAGGTGATCGCGCGGTCTTTCGGGCGGTCGTCGGTGACTTGAAGGTAGAGTCCGCCGGCATCCTGCAGGAATTTCGCGTGCGAGGTGTGCTTGGCCATTTCGTCGGATTCGAGGGCCCGATCGATACTCAGACCACCGCTGGAAAGCGCGACGAATGTTAGTTTGTGTTTTTCGATGAGATCGCGCACCGCGGTGGGGCTGCCGGCAAATTCTTCGATGCAGTTGGAGCGCAACTGAATGCCCCGGAATCCGAGCGCCGCGACGTCGTCGATCGCCTGGCGATCGTTGCCACCCCAGGTGATGGCCGCATAGCCGAGGCGGATTTCGCTGGGGGCCGGTGGAATCGGAGTATTGAAGTGCGACAGATCCATCGGTGGATAGAGCAGGTCGCGAGCGTAGAGCGATTCGAACGGCAGGCAAGCTGCTGCCGAGAGCGCAGCGATGCCACCGAGGAATTCACGCCGGTGCAGCCGTTTTTGCATTGCAGTCCCCCTTCGCCTTGTTTTTCGATTTACCGGGACGTGGCCGACGCTGCGTAGCCGTCGGGATGGGCGCGGAACCAGTCCCACGCGCTGCGCACGATGGCCTCGAGAGCCGGAAACTGCGGCTCCCAGTGCAGGTCGTGCTTGATTCTTGCGGAACTCGCGACCAGCACCGCGGGATCACCGGGGCGACGCTCGACTTCGCGAACCGGAATGGGATGACCGGTAACGCGGCGGACGGTTTCGATCACTTCGCGGACGCTGAAGCCACGGCCATTGCCGAGGTTGTAGATCAGTTTGTCTTTTTCCCGCAAGGCATCGAGAACGAGAAGGTGTGCGCTGGCGAGATCGCTGACGTGAATGTAGTCGCGCACGCAGGTGCCATCGGGTGTGGGATAGTCGGTGCCGTAGATGGCGATGTGATCGCGCTTGCCAAGTGCAACCTGCAAGATCAAGGGAATGAGGTGGGACTCCGGATGGTGATCTTCGCCTTGCTCTGGCGTTGCGCCGGCGGCGTTGAAATAGCGGAGGCAAGCGTAGCGCAGGCCGTGAATGCGATGAAACCAAGCGAGCATGTGCTCGACCAGCAGCTTGGACTCGCCGTAGGTGTTGGTGGGATGAAGGGGATCGGTTTCCTCGATTGGGGTGCGATCGGGCGTGCCGTAGAGCGCGGCGGTGGAGGAAAAGACGAAGCGTGGAATCTTGTGAGCAAGAACAGCTTCGAGCAAGGTCAGGGAGTTCGCGGTGTTGTTGCGAAAGTATTTCTCGGGAACCTTCATGGATTCGCCGGCTTCGATGGAGGCGGCGAAATGCATGACCGCGTCGAAGTGATGCTCGGTGAAGACGCGGTCCAGGAGAGGGCGATCCGCGGTGTCACCGGTCACCAGCTTTGCCGGAGACGGCACAGCGGCTTTGCGGCTGTTGGAGAAATTGTCGAAAACGACGACTTCGCAGCCTTTGCTGAGGAGCTGAGCGGCCACAACACTTCCGATGTAGCCAGCTCCTCCGGTAACGAGCACGCGATCGGGCATTTGCATTTCTTATCCTAAGTCAGATTGAGGTGCAAACTCCGGGCACCTGCGAAGCTCGATCGAGAATCCATCGGTCGAAATCAAGGGGCCAGAGATGAATATAGTGCCGCTTTCCATCCCGGAATGTCGAGGCTCCAGCAAATATGGGCCTTGCTGTTGTGCGCGATGGCGTGGGCCCAAGTGTCTTTGTTTCTGGAGTCGGCAGCGACGTTGAGGCGATCGACGACGGTCGTACCGCGGGTCAGCTCGCTGGAGGTTTCCACGTCGACGTAGTGCGTGCTGGATGAAGTGCAAAGAGAAGGATGCAGCGCGATAGACATCGCGATGGGGTCCGGGAGGCAAATGCCATGTTCGCCGGTTTGCGTGAAATAGGCTTGCTGCGCGGTGCTGTTGGAACGGATCGCGAATTCCGCCAAAGGTGTTTTCAGTGCGAGGACGTGGTCGATCTCTTCCTGGCCGAGGGCTGCCTGACCGCGGCAGAGATGCCATCCCACCATTTCGATGGGAAGACCGGCGCCGAACACGATGCGCGCCGCTTCCGGGTCCACCCAGATATTGAACTCGGCGGCGGGGGTGACGTTGCCTTCGCAGCATGGGGCGCCGCCCATCACGACGCAGCGGGCAACCGAGGCGGCGAGCTTCGGCGCACGAGACAAGGCCAGGGCGAGATTGGTGAGAGGTCCCAAGGTGATGATCTCGATTCCTGGATTGGCGAGCACGATTTCAATGATGGCATCGACGGCGTGACGCGGCTCGGCTCGGCGCTTGGACGGAACGTAGCCGTGATCTCCCAGTCCGTCCATGCCGTGGAACCAGTCGGCGGTGACCAGCTTTCGATTTAGCGGTTGTTCGGCGCCGGAGTAGACAGGCACGCCGGAGCCGCAGAGCTCCGAAGTGTAGAGCGCGTTGCTGGTGGCTTGCGACAGCGGAACGTTTCCGGCTACAACGGTAATGGCTGCGACACGCACGCCGGCGGAGCGCAAAGCCATGATCAGGGCTACTGCGTCGTCGGAAGCTGTGTCGGTGTCGATCAGAAATGTTCGCGGCATCAGGGGCAGGGCCTCAGGCGTGTCATTGTACAAAATTAGCGCTGCTGCGTCTGGGCCGCTGCCTTCGCCGGGCCATAAGAACGTCATAGACTTCCCCCTGGGCGGCTCGATCCAGTGCAAAACGGAATAAACCCGTAGTCGAAGCAGAGGGAAATCTCTTAGAATCGAGGTAGGCGCCCGTAGCTCAGTTGGATAGAGCGTCTGCCTTCTAAGCAGAGGGTCGGGAGTTCGAGTCTCCCCGGGCGCGCCACTTATCTCTCTTGAATCACGCACTTGCAGCCATTTCTGGAACGGACTGAAATTCGATTTTCGGTCCATTCGGTCCAACGACGCGGTTTTTGGCAGGAAGTTCAAAGCCCAAACCGATTTTCTTTGCAACTGCCTGCCGGAATTCCACGTCTTGTTTCAGCTTTGAGTAGCGGTCCCCGATCTCTTCATCCTCATGGCCCATCCAGAAGCGTTCCAGGTCCTTCGGAACGTCATTCTTGCGGAGCCATGTGAGGCGGAAGCGACGGAAGGCATGTGCGCCACACTTCGGCTGATTGAGTTCTGCCAGGACGGGATGCAACGATCGCCGCAGGACGTTCGACTGTGAAAGCGGCTTGCCTGTCTTAGAACGGAACAGGAGGCCTTCTTTCCTCTCATCGATAAAGTCCTTCAACATCGCCGCAACATTGGGGTGCAAATCTACCTCTCGTCCCCCATTGTCCGTTTTCAGGTAATCGTGAAGCTGGCCTCGCCACGCTTTCTGGCAGATTTTGATGGTCCCGCCGTCCGGGGAAATGTTCTTGATGTCAATCCCCAGCGCCTCACCGAATCGCAATCCACTAGCAGCGCAGAGTGTGTACAGTACGCGGTGATATTTCTTCGCGGGTGCGGCGACAATGCCGGTGACTGCATCCCCGGCGAAGATGGGTTGCCTTTGACCCTTGACTACGGGCAGATCAATGAATTCGTGATTCCACTTGCGGGGGTACAACGCCTCCCCCTCCTCATTGACTGCCGAAGCTACCACCATCTTCACCACTTGGATGTAGGCGCGGATCGCCGACGCTCCTAGCCCGCCGTTCACCATCGTGACGCCGAGATTCTTGAGCGCCAAGTTCTTGATGTTGTCGAGGGGCATATCGCCGATGTTGGGGTTGAGCCAGTTCTCCAAGCAACTTTCCCAGGTTGCAAGAGTTGACGGAGCCACAGGCTTGCGCTTGCGATTCCGTACCTGGTCGAGCCACGTCTTGGCCTGCTCGCGGAACGTCGTACCGTGAAGTGATTCAACGACCTTTTCGAAGTGCTCCACGCTATCCGCTCCGCTGGCAGCGATTACTTCCTTGGCCTTGCGCTCCCGTTCGGACGCTGAGAGTTTGCCGGGACCGGAGATAGGGCAGATTCGCTCTCGAACTCGCTGTCTCTTATCTTGGCCCGCGACATCTTTCCAGAACCGAACGACGTACCAGTTGCCGTCTTGCTGAATACAACCATTCTGACCAGATCGACGCGACATGGATTTTCTCCCTGTCCGCTTTTCTGGTGTCGCTATCGCGACTGTATCAACGACGTGGCGTGACAGCAACTGTGATTCTGGTTCCATTGTGGTGCTCAAAATCTTCTGAAGTAGAACTTTGTTAGCTTTGTGGGCCTGTCCGTTTAATGGCTACGATCCTGACTGCTCTCCTCTCCTGAGACCGATCCAGTTATCCGGGGCGATGATGAACTCTTGAGTTCCGCTTGAGCTTTGGTGACGGTGCGGCGAGCATAGTCCTCTGGGTCATACTTTTCGTGCGCGCGGAATTCCGCGATATCGCGCATGACCTCCTCTGGCGGGAGCCCTCTTGCCAGGGCGCGCTTGGCGTAAGCCCAGTCACGCTCGGATTGGCTCAATTCGCGAGGGCCTGACGTTGCAGTGCGCTCGCGAGACGGATTCCATCTTCCTGGGACAGAGTCCACTGGGTCGGTGCGAAGTCTGAAATCTCGTGCGTGATAGGTGCGGTCTGTGTGGGCGTGGACTGTTACCTGAAACTCTTCCTCGTACTTTTTGTTTGCAAAACCCGGAAGACGGAGCACTCTTGTCGAATCAGTTGCTGCGGGATCGCCATCGAATTCCCGCGCCAAGGCATGCAGGAATGCTTCGGCTTGCTCTTGAGTTACTCCGTCGACCCTCCATATCACCTGAAATTTGTCGGGCGAGGTGCTGAGGACGTAACTCGGGGTCGGCACAAGATCCGATTGCTGAATGGCCGCGAGGGATTTCGCTCCGTCGTGGTCGAGGTCGATATAGAGGTGCTTGATCGCCTGTATGTCGTCCTTGGTTCGCGTGTGGGCTTCCGGTTTCAGTGGGTTCATGCCCAGGTAGATGTCGGAGCCGTCTCGCTCATTCTTGTAGCGTAGCCAGTCCTGAAATTGGGGGGCCGCGATTCTTACTGCCGTGCTGATGCGCTGGAGAGTATCTCCGCGCCTTCGATTTCGCACTAGCACGGCCAAGCGGTCGGAGGGATCAAAATTGGCGCGAATGTACTCCGGCGCTGCGATTTCCTTCTTTTCTGGCTTCTCAGCATTCATGGCGTTTCTCCGTGATGCACATACATCGCGCAGTAGTCGAAGAGGTCTGCGTCCGGGTCGTAACTGTTGATTTCGAGGACTTCGGAGATGTATCGGCGTCCTGGTCTGCGCTCAACCTGGATCACGACATTTAGTGAGTCAGCGATGTTGGTCTTGATCGCGCGGTAGGGGAGGTCAACCCCGCTCTGGAGCACACAGCTCGTGAAACGGGCAAGTCCTTGCTTGGCGGAGTTGGCGTGAATCGTTGAAAGCGTGCCAGAGTGCCCCGTATTCAGAAGTTGCAATAGAGTCGAAGGCCTCGCCGCCCCGAATCTCACCGAGGATGATGCGGTCAGGTCGGTGCCGGAGAGCAGCCTTCAGAAGATCCCGGATTGCGACTGCCGGCACGCCATTCTGAGCCTGCCGCGCTTCGAATCGCACGACGTTCGGCTGGGCCAAATGAATCTCAGCGGTGTCCTCAATCAGAAGGACCCGATCATCCTGAGGTATGAATTGTCCGAGGATGTTGAGCATTGTCGTTTTGCCGGTCCCGGTTCCGCCGCTAATGAGGATGTTTTTCCGAACGAGGACATAGTTCTTGAGCCGGTCTGCTAGATTGCCGTCGAGTGTTCCGGCTCTGATCAGATCGTCCATTTCGAAATGACGTGTATTGAACTTGCGGATGGTCAATGTGACCCCGCTCAAACTGCACGGTGGGATCACGGCGGCAACGCGGCTTCCGTCGGGCAGGCGCGAATCGAGAATGGGCTTCGATTCCGAGATGTCGTCACCCAGGCGGCGGGCGATGTTTTTCACAGCAACCATGAGGGATTTCTCGCCTAGAGACACGTCTTGTACTTGCTGAAGGAGACCCGCTCGCTCAATGAAGACTTGGTCCGGGCCGTTCACCATGACCTCGCTGATCGAATCGTCGAGAATGAGGTGCTCGATTGGTTTCAGGAACGGAAGGATCATTTCGAATCCGTTCATCACAGCTCTCCGTCAGCGACTTGCTTGAAATAGGATTTGTTGGCGTCGTTGTAGTAGGGCTTCAGGTAGCAGAATGTTGGCGGCATTGGATTGAAGCCGTCGTATGCGATGGCAACGGACTGCGCGTTCTTGAGTTCGGTGAAGGTCTTCATGTCGAAACGGAAGTCGGAGTGGGGGTAATAACTCTTCGAGGCCGTAATATTGGCTTTGTGCGAGATGGCCTTGCCGGTGAGCAGGCTTACACTCGCATCGTGCCCGCTCTCGGAAAGGTTGTAGCTAACCTTGAGTTGGTCTTCCCGACCGCAGAGCTCGCTTGCAGTGCGAGCCGAGAAGTCGTCTGAGAGAGCCAGAAATATCTTCGTGCGGAAGGTCTGAACCAGCGTTCGCCAAGTCTCTCCTGGGAGCGCCGATTTCAGTGAGCTGATGCTCTGCGTGGCGATTATGGGAATGCACTTGGGTTGACGGGAGAGACTGAAGAACTTCTCGTCGCCGGTCGGTTCGTTCTCTCCGACCGTGGCGAAGTGCTGGTATTCGTCGCACATGAAGAGGACCTGACGGAAGTGCTTTTCCTTATTGGCTTCGATCATGGGCACACGATTCAAAACGGCCCGCTCGAAATCGAGCTTCATCATGACGCCGAGGGCCTTCGCGAGACCGGGATTCATTCCGATAGGGAAATTCAGGCAGCAGACCTTTCCGCTTTCTATGAGCCAACTGAATGACGGCAGAGGTTTGCCAAAGCGGTAGTCGGCGTTGGCCTTCGCGTCGTAGCACTCCGGCGGCGGGCAGAAGGTTCTTTTTACCGAGGGGTTGTCGTCGAACAGCGACAGGAAAACCGAGATGCCTTCGACGATAGAAGTCCGCAGTTTCGGCTCGATGCGCCGCCAATCGTTGTAGAACCAGCGCTTGACGGCTTGTAGTTGTTCGAGCCGGTCAGGATCGGCCTTATCGAAGCCTGCTTCGCTGAGATATTCGCAATCGATGGATTTGCTCTGCAGAAACCGCCGTGCTCCCGGAGTGTCTTTGGCTCGGTACATCTCGATGGGTTCATCGAGAGCAAACTCGAAGAGTTTCAAATCGTCGAAGTGTGCTCTGTAGTCAGTGGCGGAAACGAGCAGGAAATAGCGTTCTTCGAGCCGCCTTTCGGCATCCTGAATCTTCTTCTCCAAAACGTCCGGCGAAATGGCGGACTCATAGACATCGAACAAGGTCACGTAGTCGTAGGCAACCTTGTGCAAAAGGATGATGAATTTGACGAGGTTTGTGTACGCCTGCTGCCAGAAGGGTTCCTTGCCCTTCCCGAACAAATTGTTCAGCAGCGACGCGATGCTGTAGGCCAGGGCATAGGAGTCGAGGTCGTTGTGAAGCGGGTTGTAACGGTATTGCGAGTCGAGACTGATCTCGATGTAGTCGTCCTCTCTGCCGTGACGAGCTAGAATCTCTCTGATCCGGTGGCAGAAGTCGCCTTTCACTTCGAGAACGAGACCGCCAATCCTCTTTTCTTTGTCGCCAGCACAATAGGCAAAAATCTGCTCCGCGAAAGGGTACATGCAGCAACTCGTTTTTCCGGTCCCTACCGCTCCGAAAATGGCGATTCCGGTGAACAGTCCGCGCTCGGGTACGACCAGCCAGTGAGGGGCCGCTGCCGGTACAGTCTTGCGGGGGTTGTGAACCTCACCCAACACGATAGACAGATCGGGACGCTCGCGCGGATCGGGGTAGGCAGGCAAGCGTCCCGGCCTAATGCGTTGCGGAATCTTGAGCGCGAAGATGTAGAGACCTGAGAGCAAAACCGAGTAGCCGATGTAGGGTGTGGTGTAAAGGAAAACGATGTAGGAATACTTGAATCCCAGGAACACGGGCCGCGCCCAGAGAAACATCAACTCGAAGAACAGGTTTCCCTCGGGGAAAGGCATCTTTATATAGAGGACCATCCCTGTCGCCGCTGCCAGGAGGCAGGCAACGAAGTTCTTCGAGTTGAGAATCCGTTGGATCATGCCGTTCTCCGAATGGCCGTGGTGTCGCCGGTTGGCTTGCCCTGCGCGGCGCTTTTCTGCTCGGCCCGCCACTTTCTGTATTCCGGGTCCCTCCAAAGAATCTTTTTCAGGACAGAGTTCGCTACATGGTCGGGCGTGCATTCGACGAATCGGGCGTAGTCGTCCAGCAGCTCGTTCGTGGGCTGTTCGAGCTTGATCGAACGACTGACCAGCTCTGGTGGTTTCTTGATGTAGGCCATTTTTCTTTCCTCCTGTGGTTCAGTTACGTGCTCGAAATCCTGGACGCGGCCAAATGTGTCACGCGCTGCGCGTGACTGAGGCGGGAGCGACCCCACGAATTCCAGTGACGCACCGTGCGTCAAAGGGTGGGGTCGCTCCCGCCTCATCCGAATTTGGCCGCGTCCTTCCGGGCTTTCTCGTCACGGGGTATCTCTCTTGTTTCTCTTGAGTTCGCTTCAGCCAAGGGCTGAAGCGCGAAATCTTTGCTCCTGAAGTCTGGTACTGAAGAGGACTTCAGCGTCTTCCACGCAGCACCATCCTCGCGACGATTGCCTCGCACGAGGAACGTTTGAAACTCCGCCTTTCGGTTAGGAGTGGCTGCTGGAAACTGTCGGCGCACATCATCGTCGGTGAGTTTTCCCGAGCACCAAGCCGCGTGAAGAGAGTCGAAGCGGTCGCCTTGGAACCGGCGTGTTGCATCGTTCAACCACTCGATCTCGTTGTTCGAGAACAGGGCGTACTTCTTCAGGTCCCATGCTTTCCGAAGACGGAAGTACCGCAGAACATCTGCCGCAATCTCTGTTGAAATCGGTGCCCTTACCACCGAGGAGAAGCATTTCTCCGCATCGGCAAAATGGACCGGGGAATTCGATATCAACAGGAACTGGAATTCGTTCAGTTCTCGGAAGAGCGGACGATAGGCATTCAGGTGGTTCGCAAAAGCCCGCGATACTGGAGTAGCCGGGGTCTACATACGACAAGGTGACCACAGGGGAGGAAGAGGGCCGTGACGAGTCAAGGAAGAGCGGGTATTTGTCGACAAAATATCGGAGTGTTGGCTCGCTGCTCGAACTGCCTTCGTAAGTCTTGGTCGGAAGACAAGTCTTTGTAAGCCCAAGTTCCTTGCAGAAATACTCGACCTTCTGCTCTTCCGTTTCGAGGTAGTCATACTGCTGGTTCGCGATGACGAAATCGAGCAGGACTAGACGAGTCTTGATGAATTCGACCGAGTGCCGTCGGCGGTTGCGAAGATTTTCTTTTCCGATCTCAGCGTATAGCTTCTTCGAAAAGAGATGATAGACACCGCCAGTGTCTTGGTATTCGCGCCAGGTTGCATGGCCCCGGCTTTCGAGCTTCTTCGAGAGCTGATCCGTTCGGTAGCCCCAACTGGCACCGGTCAGGTCCAGGAACTGGCGCGGAACGAAGTACCCGGAATGCGTTGCCACAATATAGAGGAAGCGGGCTTCGGCCTCGGTGTAGCCGAGGGCTTTGATGGCAGCGATATCGTGCTCTTCGATCTTCATAGACTGAGAATCTCCGCCGTCAGTTCTCGCTGGTCGAGCACGCGGCGCAAGCGGTCGGCGTCGCCTCGCGAAGCGTATAGGGAGAACCCCGCGCGCACTTTCTCGGCCAACTGGCTTGGGCGATAGTGTTCGGTCGCGAGTTCGAGGTCCACACGGGCCATTTCTCCTTCGCGTGTCTCGTACTCAATGCGGAGGTCGGGCACGGGGATTTTCTCGCCCACAACTTGGAGGCCGTGACGAGATGCGATTTCTTGGCGCGATTCGGCCCCGAACGTCGCAAAATCCCGGTTGAGCTTCTTCTTCAGTTCAAAATCGAGAACGACGCGGAGATTCTTGCCCCCTTGGTCGAGGATTCTGCTCGCCTCTTTCTGATACAGCCGGTAGATGTCCGCGTCGTGGTTCGTTTCCTTTGGCTTGACGAAGCCGTAATAAGTGGACTGCCCATCGGAAGCCAAGCGGTTTGCGCGGAGCAATCTGTGCCCTTCTTTCGTCAGAGTCAGCATCTCGCGACGGCTCGCTTCCGGTCCTTCAAATGCCTCTTGCCGGACGAGGCCCTGCTCCGCGAGATTCCGAATGTCGTGCTCCATTTCTTCCCGATGATCCTGATAGGTATGTGTCGCGAGGTCTTCAGTGGCAATCACACGGAACTTCCCCAACTCGCTGAGGGTATGTACTTCAGACTCGCGCAAGCGGTACGCCCGATCTCGTTCGTAAAACACGGTGCGCGAGTCCTGGGAGCGCGCACTGTCGGGGCGAGCGTCGCGTGGGGTCGCAGTGTCTCGATCGATGTGAGGGTTTCCATCAGGGCTGTGGCGTGGTTCGGGGTGCTTCGTTTCCGGTTCGGGAATTCGCCCACGGGAGGCAGATTCGTCCGTTCGAAGATCGTCAAATTCACCGGGCGTGAAATCGCGGGACATTTCAGCGCTCTTCATCCTCCATCGGAGGCGGTACCGGCGAGTGGCCCGCCGTGACCTGTTTGTCCAGGTGCGACAGCTTCCGGCCGGTGTCTTTCAGGAAGAACTTGCGCTGGATGACATACACGGCAGTGAAGACGTTCACGAACACAACGACAATCCAGGCGAGAATCACACTGCCAAACTGGTGGTAAAGGATCGATCTGTACGGAACGAGGAACTTCAACTCACCCATGAGCCAAAAGCCGAGGGCAAGTAGGAGAGCAACCGTGACGATTAGCGCGTTGGCGATCATTGGACTCTCCTTGATCGGTAAAGAAAAATGGGCGGGGTTTTTCCTTGACCATGTGTCGATGTGGGGAGCGGGCGGGAAGCCGGTGAGCAACGGAGGCCCTCCCGGAGTGCGCCTGGGGTGTCTAGGAGCAACCCCGACCGGATGGGCTGTGGCGTACGTTGGTAGGAGGCTCTTGCTGTGTGGGTCGGCGTGGCGCGCGGAGGTTGGGACGATGTTGCCAGGCGACCGCCCGCGACCTCTTGGGTCTGAATGTGGGATCGATTTCTCATTTGAAAGCCTCGTCTTCACGGAAATAGGTGATGCTCAGGCCCAGCGGATTAATCGGGATGAGCTCGTTCGGAACGTGGGTCTTGAAGACGAAAACAAAGTTGGCGGTGTAGAGGTCGCGCTTGATCTCGCTATGGTCGGCGGGCGAGTAATAGACCATGTAGAAGTCCACGCGTGCCTTGTACGGCGGGGATTGCATGTCTTCGAGCGCGACTTTCTTCACGTCAATATCAATTTCCGGGACTGCTGTGTTCGTGAGGAACTTCTTGATGACATCGTCTTTCTTGTAGGCGTCGAGGATGCCGTCTGCCAGCTTTGAGTCGAGGAAGTAGAGGGACTTCGAGAAGTCGTCCTGGATCGTGTAGCGGTTGCGTCGGTAGTAGAGCGCACAGAACTGAGAGAGGAAATACTTCGCCTCGGCGTCCTGGGGTTTGTACTCAAAATTGTGGTAGTTGATGGCCTCTGCGCGGCCCAGGTCATCAATCCGAATCACAAGTGGGCGGAAATTCTGAAAGGTGCGGATTGTGCGGAGGTCAACGAGGGCTAGGCCGATGGCCACGAGGGACACTAAAACCAGAGCAATCTTAAGGTACGTGTTGGTCACCATTGGGTCACCGTACTGTTCGAGATAAAGTCTCTTGGCATCGTGAAAACTCGTATCGTTGCTCATTAGAAAATCCTCTCCAGAATCCCCACAGAAGAGCCGCCCGACGTGCCGCTGAAGATGTGGTTGGTCAAGGAGGGAACCTTCAGAAGCACGTAGATCGAAGCGAGAAAGGTGATGAATAGGACTGGAAACCACCCGATGAGTTCGACGGTGGAAATGGTCCCGCCGGGCGGAAGGCGGAGAGCTCCAAGCATGAGATTCCCGATGACGTACACAACAGCCGACGCGACGACCTGGTAGAAGGCATATTGGATGAAGCATCGAAACCAGCCCCAGAAGAGCCATTCGAGTTTCGGGACGATGAAGAATGGTATGAAGACCGGCCCCACAAGAACACAAACAGCGGTGGCAATGAATCCGTAAGCGATGACAACAATGGCGATGGCCTGGGCTGCTGCGAGCAGGATGGTGACGGCAACATAGATGATGGTCCCGAGGAAGTCCGCTACACCGGGGGAAGACATTCGCGATTCGAAGTCGGCGACCCGCTCGACAACGGTTTGCAGCTCGTTCTGATTGATCTGATTCGTGAGGAACTGCGCCTCGTCCGTCACCAAATTGTGGAAGCTCGTGCCGATGCCTGGGATCGGAGTGCTGTAGTAATTCACCATCGCGAACCCGAAGCTGATAGTGAGTAGGAGGCTCGCGAAGTTATCGAAATGAAAGTGCCTGCCGCTGGCGGCGGAAAGCGCGGATTTCACTCCGTACCAAACGACAAGGATGGTGGCGAAGGACCGGAACAGGTTCCGGCCCATGCCGTCGAAGAAGCCGAGGTTCTGCGTGAGCAGATTGTTGATCGCCTGAAAGATGAACTGCAGAAAGTCGGTTTGCATTGTCGGCTCCTTCGACAGTGGGTCGGCGTCCCACGCCTGCGTCAGGGCATGCGGAAGTTCTGAAGCGAGTCAGTCATCGTGGAAGTAACCTGCGCCATGTTTCCGGCGAGTCTCGCCTGCCGCTCGATCTCGGCATTGATCGTGTTGGTTGTGACCTCGCGCTGTTGTTTCGCGAGGATGGTTTGTTGTTCAAGAAGCGAGGCTAGGAGCTTGTTTGAATCTTGTAGGGTGCGTAGGGTCAAGACCCCTGCCGCGTTGATCTTGTTCAGGACGGATACTTCCGAGTTGAGAGCGGGGTCCCCCGAAAACGAGTCTTGTTCAAGGTTTGAGATCTGAGCCTGGACACTGTCGGCGTTGCCACGGATCGAGCCAATGGTGGCCATCGCGTTCATGTTCGCGCCATCCGCGAGTTCCACGGATGCGTATTGGGACTGCACGCGCGACAATTCCGAGGCGTTCATCCCCGAGAGTTCGTCCGGGTTGTACGGGAGCAGTTGGGTTGTAGAGCGCTGGTAACCCAGATTGATGTTGGGGAGGAGACCGGAATTGATGCCGCTGATCCACGAGCTTGTGTTTCCGAAAGTGTTGAGGG
>CAVTLQ010000018.1:0-359644 GCA_963735525.1 uncultured Acidobacteriota bacterium
ACGAAATAGCCGACTACGATGCCCATGGCCCCGTCGGGCAGCACCTTGCCCGTCGGGTTGTCGTACGTGGCGTCGATCTTCAAGACGTCGCCGGCCGCGAATTTGTAGCCGCCGCGATCGAAGAAGGTTACCGTCGGCATGCTCAGCAAGTGGCCTTGGTCATCGACTTTTGCTTCCAGCGTGGCCACCGTTTCTTTGCGTGTCGTGTCTTGCAGCACGATTTCCTTCGCGTAATCGTGCATGTGTCCGCCGACGCCCAGCAGCACCCCGGTGTATTTCACCGCGACCGTTCCCGTCTTCTCGCTTTTCCCGGCCGGCAGGTCGTAGCCCGAGTTGCCGCAGGACTTCGCGTCCATCCACGCCGGGTAGTAGCTCTTCAACGCGGCCCCTGCATCGCCCGACGCCTCCTGATACGGGATGCGCACCTCCAGATAGACTTTGTCGTAGGACGTCGCCGTCGGATTGTGCACCATCGTTTCGATACGAATCTTGTCGCCTTTTTCCACGCGATAGCCGTAGCCGGGCACCTGCATCCAGTTGGTCATTTCGCCGCCCGCGCCGAAAATGTGCTCTTCCTTGTTCGGGCAAAGAAAATCCGCGCGATTCGTGTTCCAGAACGCGGTGTGATGCAGGACCGTTCCCTGCACGGCATTTCCGTTGGCGTCCACCAGGCTGGGCGAGTACGCCAGCAGCCAGCCGTCGATCGGAATCGTCCAGAACACGTCCGGCGGCTGCGGCATCATCATGTGACTCGTATGCGCGGGCAAATTGATCGGCCCTTCGCGCAGGGTGATGCTATGCGTGGCCGCATCCATCTTCGCGTCCAGCGTTACACCCTTGGCCGTCGCGTGGTGCATGCCTCCCTGCATGAAACCGCCGTCGTGCGATCCATGCTGCATGTGCTCCATCTCCTGCGGCTGCTCCGGTGGTTTATCTTGGGCTGCGAAGCACGTCATCGACGCAAATCCACTGAGCAGCAAGACCGCGCCAGCGCGCGCGATCGTGGTCGTAATGCCGGGATTTCCCATGACCCAACCTCCTTGCCAGGCCCGCTCAACGAGCGAACTCGACACTCCCATGATATCCCCTCGCGTGCCACCACGCATTCGCGCGGAGCACAGGCGTGTCTCCGCGGCGCACCATCAACTGTGGTAGTGAGTGTGGTCGAGGAGTCGGATTTGTCGCCGGAAAAGCGTGGACCGAGCAACAGCCATACCAAATCCCAACTAAGCGCCGACTGTCTTAGTTTTCCTGGCTGTTTCAACCAGTCGATTGATGGCCTCAACATCGCGGATGGTGACGTATTGGCCGAGGTCCCGCTCGAAAATCGAGTCGAGGGTCCATTGCAATGCGACGCGCAGTTTTTTCTCCAGGCGCGGCAGCTTCATCAGGTACACGCCGCGCCACAGAATGAATCCCACAATTCCCGAAAACTTCAAGCCGAAGATTCGGGCGACGCCGGTGCGCCTGCCGATGGCGGCAAGCTGCCCGGGCGCCTTGTACTCAAAAGCGCGGGGCTTTTGCCCATCCAGGCGAGCGCGCACGTTTCTGCCAACGAGCTTGCCCTCGCGGAGAGCATGCTGCGCGGTCGTGGGATATGGGATCTTGGAGATGGGATCGGCAACTGCGGCGCAATCACCGACTGCCCACACACCGGGACACCCCGGAACTTCGAGGGTGGCATCGACGACCACTCGGCCCTTCGCCAGTTGGAGCGGCAATTTTTCCAATATCGGGCTCGGCGAAACGCCGGCTGCCCAAATCAGTATGTCGGTCGGTATGACCTCTCCGTCAGAACAGTGCACAGCGCCATCCGTGTAGGAGTTCACTTTTACACCGAGTTTGATCTCGACATGGCGGGCACGCAGTTTTTCCTGAGCGTAGAGTCCCAGAGCTTCACCGAGTTCGGGAAGTATGACTTTTCCGCCATGGATCAAGACAACGCGGGCTTCGCGCGGATCGATCCGGCCGTAGTGCGGGAGACCCTCACGACCGAGGTCATTGACGGCTCCGATCGTTTCGACGCCTGCGAAACCTCCACCTGCCACCACCAGAGTCAGCATTCTCTTGCGCCGCTCGGGGTCGCTCTCCACGCTGGCGCTTTCCAGCATGGCGATTATCGCGGTACGGAGCATGATGGCATCGCCGAGAGTCTTCATGCCCCTGGCATGATCGGCCACGCCCGGGACGCTGGAATAATTCGTCTCCGAACCAAGCGCCAGGATGAGCTGGTCGTACGACAACTCGCGGCGAAACGCTTCGAGTCCGTACGAGATCGTGACCGTCTGCTTGGAGAGATCGATGGCTTCGATGTTTCCGGTGAGAATCGTGACGCGCCGGAATAGCCTACGAAGGGGGTTGCAAATATGGGTGGGCTCCAGGTCGCCCGAGGCCACTTCATGGAGCATGGGGGTGAAAACGGTGAAGTTTTCTCTGCTGACGAGGGTTACTTCGACGTCGCGCCGCTTGGCGACGGTGCGATCAAGATACCGTGCGGCTTCGACGCCAGCAAATCCGCCGCCTAAAATGACTATTCTTAACATTGGGTCCTCATTTGGGCGCCGCTCCGATGGCGACGCTCATTTCATCCTGTGCTTGCATGTAGTCCAACTGCGATTGCAGCAGCCGTGCGGGCACAACGTTAAGCCGCTATTGCTGCCATCCTCCGCCGAGTGCCCTGTACAGCTGCACGAGGCTCTGGTATTCGGTGCCGCGCGCTTGGGCGAGCGTGAGTTCCGCGGAAAAGAGCGAGCGTTGGCCGTCCAGAACTTCGAGATACGTGGTGGTGCCTCCCCGGTAGCGCATATTCGACAGCCGGACGGACTCCTGCAAGTCGGCGACGGTATCCTCTTGGCGAACACGGACCTGATGCAATTTCTGATAGCCGATCAGTGCATCGGATGCGTCCCCGAAGGCCTGCTGAATCGCTTGCCGGTAAGCGATCAGAGCCTGTTGATGCTGCGACTCGGCGAGCCGCAGATTTCCGCGAAGAGCTCCTCCGGTGAAAATGGGCTGGCTCACTTGGGCGCCGTAAGACCAGATTCCGAGTTGCGAGCCCATCAAGCTCGAGAAAGCGCTGCTCCGTCCGAAAGCGCCGCCGCCGGAGCCGGTGAGGGAGATTTGCGGAAAGAACTGGGCCTTGGCGACTCCGATTTCGGCGTTCGCGGCGACCAAGGTTTGCTCGGCCTCGCGAATATCGGGCCGGCGCTCGAGCAGCGAGGAAGGCATACCCGGCGGCACTTCCGGAGGAAGCGACTGCTCCACCAATGGGAGTCCGCGGGGCACACCTTGCGGATAATTGCCAAGAAGAATGCTGATGGCATCTTCTTCTTGCGCGATCTGCCGCTCCAAGTCGGGGATGGTAGCATTCGCCGAATCGAGAACTTGTTGAGCCTGCAAAACGTCAAGTTTGGTGGCCACGCCGTGCTGGACGCGAAGATTGGTGAGCTTCACCGAGTCTTCCTGCGTGGTGACAGTCTCGTGCGTGATTTGGAGTTGAAGGTCAAGTTGCAGGAGCGCGAAATAGTCACTGGCCACGTCACTCACGAGCGTCAGGATGACCGTCTGCCGCGCATCCTCTGTGGCAAGGAGTTCGGCGCGCGACGCTTCGGTCGCACGACGCAGCTTGCCGAAAAAGTCCAACTGAAACGCCGCATCGGCCGTCAGCGTCAAGAAGTTGTATTTGGTTTGGAAGTTACTTTCTTTTCCACCGGTGAAATTGCCGTTGCCTTGCACTTGCGGGAAAAGACTCGAGCGCGCTATCGCCAGTTGAGAGCGCGCGGCGTTGATGCGTTCGGTCGCCAGTTGCAAGTCGTAGTTTTGCTTTAGCGCAGTGCGGATGAGTCCTTGTAATTGGGGGTCCTGGAAAACCTGCCACCAGGGAAGATCCGCATAAGAGGCGGTCTGAGCCTGGAGCTGGGGATTTTCGCTCAGATCACGGAAGGCGGTCGGAGTCTGAACGGCGGGCCGATGGTAGTTGGGTCCGACCATGCAACCGGCGAGAAAGCCTGGGGCCAACATGAGAATCAAAGACTGTGCCAAGTTCTTCATTCGCAGCTCCGCTGGCGCTTCGGCGCACTCGTCGCGCGGAAGTGCATGTCAATCTCCCGGTGCCGGCTCGGGCGTGGCCGGCAAAGATCCAGAGGCGTGCTCCTTGTCCGCACCGGACCATTTCTCGACGAGGTAGAAGATGGCGGGGACAAAAAAGATTCCAATGGCGCTGGCTGCCATCATGCCGCCGATGACCGTGGTTCCCATGATTTGGCGCGCCACCGAGCCGGCGCCCGTTGCCGTCCAGAGAGGGACGCAACCGAGAATGAATGCGAAGGAGGTCATCAGGATGGGGCGCAACCTGAGCTTGGCCCCTTCGAGGGCAGAGTCAACCAAGGGCTTTCCTTTCTCGAATTCGTCCTTGGCGAACTCGACGATCAGAATCGCGTTTTTGGCGGCCAAGCCGATGAGCATGACGAGTCCGATTTGCGAGTAGACATCGGTCTCGATCTGGACCAGGTAGGGCGGAAGAAAAAGGCCCAGCAAGACCCGGCGCAGCCAAAGGACTGCAAAGGCTCCAAAGATCGCCACGGGAGTGCTCAAGAGCACGCTGAAGGGCAGCGTCCAGCTTTCGTAGAGCGCCGCCAGAATCAGAAAGACGAAGAGCAACGAGAGTCCAAAAATCACCGAGGGGGGCACGCCTTCTCGCGCTTTTTGTTCTTGAAAGGACATGCCCGAATAGTCGAAACCCATCTCTCGCGGCATGTTCTGCTTGAAAACATCCTCGAGGGCAGCGGTGGCCTGGTCCGCGCTGTAGCCCGGCGCAGCGCTCCCGTTGATCTGCGCCGAACGATATTCGTTGAAGCGCAAAGTAAATTCCGGGCCGAGGCGCGGTTTGACGGTGGTAAGTGTGGAGAGGGGGACATTCTCGCCCTTGCTGTTGCGGACGTAGAACAGTCCGACGTTCTCCGCCTTGGCGCGATCTTCGCCTTCCGCTTCGATATAGACCTGCCACTGGCGGCCGAAGCGGTTGAAATAATTGATGAAGTAACCGCCCATGAAGGCCTGAATGGTGCGGTAGACATCGTTGAGCGCCACGCCTTGCTTCAACACCTTGTCGCGGTCCACGTCAACAAATTGCTGCGGCACGCTGGCCAGAAAGGTGGTGCTCAGGCTGGCGATTTCCGGGCGCTTTCGGGCTGCCTCCAGAAAAATGCGCAGGTTGTTGGCGAGAAACTGAATATCGGCGCCCGAACGATCCTCGAGGATGAACGTAAATCCGCCGGCAGTGCCGACACCTGGAATGGCGGGCGGGGAAAAACCGAAGGCAACTGCCGCGGGCAACTTGCTCAACTGCTGGTTGAGATGAGCCTTGAGGGACTGAAATTGCTGTTCACGCGTCTTGCGCTCGTCCCAAGGCTTGAAGGTCACAAAAAAGGTGGAGTTGTAGCTGGTACGAACAAAACTGAGCAAACTGAAGCCGACGAAGCAGGTAACGTGTTCGACGCCTGGCGTATTGATGAGGATTTTCTCCACATCCGCGGTGACGGCCGTCGTGCGTTCCAACGAAGCCCCGTTTGGCAGTTGCACATTCACGTAGGCATAGCCTTGATCTTCGTCAGGGAGGAAGCTCGACGGGATGTGGTTGGCAAAAAAGCCAGCCGCCACGGAAAAGCCTACGAGCAACACGATCACGACGACGGTCTTTTGGACTAATATGGCGCTCCAACGGACATAGCCGTCTGTAGCTCGCTCAAAGACGCGGTTAAACCAATCAAAAAAGCGCCGCAAAAGTCCGCGGCTCGGTTCTTTTGGCCGAAGCAGAAGGGCGGCCAGCGCCGGGCTGAGCGTGAGCGCGTTGAAAGCGGAAAGCAGAACGGAAATCGCGATGGTGACGGCGAATTGCTGGTAGAGCTTGCCGGTGATGCCGGGAATGAAGGCTGTGGGCACAAATACGGCGGAGAGAACCAGAGCGATACCAACAACGGGGCCGGACAGCTCGTCCATTGCTTTCAACGCCGACTCCTTCGGCGTCATGCCCTCCTCGATGTGGCGTTCCACACCTTCAACCACAACGATGGCGTCGTCCACCACGAGGCCGATGGCCAGCACCAAACCAAACAGAGAAAGCGTGTTGATGGAGAAACCGAAAACCGGGAAAAGCACGAACGTGCCGACCAGCGAGACCGGCACGGCAAGCAGCGGAATCAGCGTGGCGCGCCAGCCCTGCAAGAAGATGAAGACCACCAGGATTACCAGCGCGAGGGCGATCAAAAGCGTTACGACGATTTCCTTCATGCCTTCGGTGACCGAGCGGGTGGTATCCAGCGCGACGACGTATTGCAGGTCTTGGGGGAAGCGCTGGCTCATCTGCGCCATGAGCTTGTTGACGGCAGCGGCGGCATCGACGGCGTTGGAGCCCGGTAGTTGATAGGTGGCAATGATGGCGCTCGGCTTTCCATTCAAACGGCCAGCGACGGTGTAGTCCTGGGAACCCAGCTCGATGCGAGCGACATCGCGGACCCGGACGACCCCGCCGTCGGGGGTCTCGCGGACGACGATCTGTCCAAATTCTTCCGGCGACACAAGACGGCCTTGCGCGAGAACCGAGTAGGTAAATTCCTGGCCTTTGGGGGCGGGCTCGCCGCCTATTTTCCCTGCCGGGTTAACGGTGTTTTGCGCTTGAATGGCGCTGACGATCTCCGGGACGGTGATGCCGAGCTTAGCCAATTGGTCGGGTTTTACCCACAAGCGCATGGCGTATTGGCCGGAGCCGAATACCTGAACGTTGCCGATGCCCGGCGAACGGAGGATAGGATCGGTGAGGTTGATGTACGCATAGTTGGCCAGAAAGTTGGCATCATAGGTTCCATGCGGCGAGTAGATGGCAATCAGCGTGAGGGGAGCAGTAACGGACTTTCGAACGGTGACGCCGTAATTGGTGACGTCCACGGGAAGCTGAGAAGCAGCCAGCGTTTCGCGGCTTTGCGCGAGAATGTAATCGGTGTTCGGATCGGTCTTTGCGTCGAAGTCCACGATCAGGCTGGTGGTGGAGTTGGCGGTGGCATTCAGCGAATACATGTAATTCATGTTATCCACGCCGCTCATCTGCTGCTCGATGGGAGTGGCCACCGCTTGCTCGAGGGTTTGAGCGTCCGCGCCGACGTACGTGGCCAGGATTTGAATCTCGGGCGGAGCGATGCTGGGAAACTGGGCGACCGGCAAAGACAGGATGGTGAGGGAGCCAACCAGCACGAAGATGATGGAGATGACGATGGCGACGATGGGGCGGTTGATGAAGAATTTTGACATGGAATTACTTCCCCTTCGTCTCAGCGACAAACGGCTTGGGGTTCACCTGCATGCCCGGACGCACCTTCTGCAGGCCCTCGGCAACCACGCGTTCGCCTCTCTGTAGCCCGTCCGCAATAACCCAGTCGGAGCCGACGCGGTCGCCGACTGTGACCGTACGGATGCTCACTTTGTTCTGGTCGTCCAAGGTGGCGATTTGATAGCCGCCTTGCAGTTCGGCGACGGCACGCTGAGGTACAAGCAGGGCGTCCTGCTGGACGCGGATGACGGCGCGAACTCTGGCGTAGCCGCCGGGCCGCAGAACGTTTCCCGGATTGGGAAATAGCCCGGCGATCCGAATTGCCCCTGTACTCACATTGACTTGGCGGTCCGCAAAGTAGAAGGTGCCTTGCTGTGCGTAGGTGGAGCCGTCGGCCAAAATCAGTTCGAGGCGCAGATTCTTGTCCGCCGCTGCCGAGTCGTATCTGTCGGGTACCGTTTTCGCCATGCGAGGTACTGCGGCTCACTGACGGTGAAATAAACCTTGATGGGGTCGAGGGTCGAAACGGTGGTGACAGCAATACTGCCGGTGTCGACCAAGGCGCCGACCTGTAGCTGGGCTTGTCCGGCGATGCCATCGATGGGTGCAACGAGGCGGGTAAAATTCAGGTTGATCCTGGCGGTTTCGACGGCAGCGGCAGCGGTCTTAATCTGAGCTTCGGCCGTTGCCACCGTGGCCTTGGCGGCCAAGTTATTCTGAACGGCATTGTCGAGATCCTGTTGGCTGGCGGCCTGTTCTTTGGCCAGCGGAGTGTAACGCTCGACATCGAGTTGAGTTCTGCCTTGCACGGCCGTGGCGTTGGCGAGCAAGGCCTTGGCCTGCGCCAACTGTCCTTCGGCTTGGTCGAGCACCGCCTGAAAAGGCCGCGGGTCGATCTCGAAGAGTAACTGACCCTCCTTGACGAATGCGCCTTCCTGGTAGGCCTGCCGCAGCAGGTAGCCGGTTACTTGCGCCCGGACGTCGGCGTTTGTGAATCCGTCGAGAGTGCCGATCCACTCACTGTAGATGGGCACGTCCTTCCGCTCAACCTGGACGACCTCGACGTCCGAAGGGCCGCCCGGCTGGGCACCCGATACATGCTTTGGGCGCATCGCCCCCACAATCAAGCCCAGGACTAAGACGCAAAGCGCTGCAGCTATCCATATTTTGTACTTCGAAAGAGTATTCATGCTCTCACCCCTGTGTTCCCCATGGACCACCCCGCCACCGGCGAACACGCATCCTACCGCTAAATAGATGCCGGTGCATGAGTTTTAGGATCATCGATTTGCGGAGCGCCGCCCGGGCGTGAAAACAGCCACCCCTTGGCAGCAGCCATCGAAATGCCCTTCGTGTCAGCCGCCTCCTGCTCCGCACGAAACTGTCCTCCGCATTCGATGCACGATCGGTGTCTTTTGGCCCACTCCACGGGCGCCGAAATCATCGGCACCGTCCATGACATGGCTGCCTGCTATTTCCAATTTCGGGGAATCTGCTTCTCGCTGGAAGTAAACCTCGACATCACAATTGGATAGGATTTTGGCGAAGTCTTGGCACAGCTGGGTTCGCAAACCGTCGGGGTGAACGCCTTAGTGAGACAATTGAAGTAATATGCGTTGTC
Source organism: uncultured Acidobacteriota bacterium (assembly GCA_963735525.1). Classification (GTDB taxonomy): domain Bacteria; phylum Acidobacteriota; class Terriglobia; order Acidiferrales; family UBA7541; genus Acidiferrum. The sequence continues at coordinate 8,943 of CAVTLQ010000018.1, forward strand.
ATTCCGCTTTGAGTGAGGAGAGCACTCATGCGCATTTCACGGCTTCGGTGTGTTCTGCTTGGCATATCCCTTTTGTCATGCTTGTCATGGACCTCGCTTGCGGCTCGCGCTCAGCGCCAGGACCCCGCCGATCCGGCCCCCCAGCGCCGGGAGGCGGTTCGGTGCGCATCGAGCGATGATGCGACACCGAACGGACTAGCCGTCGTTCTGCCTCCAGGAGAGAAGGGATACAAATCGGGGAATTTAGAAGCCTTGAATAATCCTTTCGTGAGCGGTGTCGCCGTTCAGATCAATTGGCGCGACATCGAACCAGTCCAGGGAAAACCGGATTGGTCGAAGCTGGATGCGCTCTTTGCTGCCGCGATATCATCCCAAAAATGGGTGCAGCTCGACATCTTCCCCGGTTTTTTTTCTCCTGAATGGGCCCTGGAAGGCGCAAAGACCGATTTGTTCCCGATCCCATATGGGCCCGACCATGGCACCGTCGCGAAGCTTCCCATGCCATGGGATCCCGTGTACCTCGACCGTTGGTTCGCATTCGTGAAGCAACTGAGCGAAAGGTATGGAAAGTCGCCAGCTTTTAGAATGATCGCGGCCGCCGGACCGACATCGGTTTCCGAAGAGATGACGTTGCCCAGCAACTCTCCGCCGGCCGTCAAAAAATGGCTCAGTGACGGTTATACGCCCGCTAAATATTTAGGCGCATGGGAAAAGGCTTTTCACGTCTATGCCGATTCCTTTCCCAATCAGTGTGTTTCTCTGGCGGCCCCGGGCCTCCCAATTCTTGAGCGGGGGAAATCCGGTCGTCCTGCGCGTTTGCGCGCAAAGCAAGACATCGTCGAACGGGCAGTCAAGGTCTTTGGACGCCGGCTTGCAATTCAATCGAACGATCTTCATGCCGGCCACGCGCAGGTCGAAGCTTTTGACGGCACCGATTTTATCAACAGTTATAGCGGACGAATTATTACTGGCTTCGAAATGCGCGGTGGTTCCCAAGGCGCCGGGCCCAGCCAAGTTATGGGCGCTGCAGGAAATCCTCCCCTCGCCCTGAGAAAATCGGTGGATAAAGGAATGGCGGCGAACAGTTCCGGCCGGCATATCAATTTCCTGGAGATTTACGAAGGAGATGTGCTTGCGCCCGATATGCAGCCGGTCCTGCAGTATGCAGCGTCGCTCTTTGGCAAGTCAAAGCCTTGACGGGGTCGATTCCTGCTTCATCATCCGCGCTCTTTTAGGCCTTGCGCTCATCGTGCTCGGTTTCGTTCGCTCATATCGAACCTCGGCGTAATCCCTGTGCCTCGTGCTCTTCTCGCGGATGGTGTTTAAGACTTTCTTGGCGAGCTTTGGTGTTCCGTGTTGAATGGTTACCGCTCTGAAACTCGCATCGTTTCGATGTTCGGATTCATTTTCGAACTCCGAATCTAACAGCAATTAAGCGCGCCTTTCAGGACCGTGGAGCTGACGGCGACACTTGTGGGGCGTGGTTCCCACGGATCGCAGGAACGCACGACGCATCGAATCCGTGCTGCCGAATCTGCAGGCGGCGGCGATTTGTTTGAGGCCTTGGTCCGTTCTCTCCAGCTGCCGGCGCGCAGCTTCGGCGCGCATTTGCAAAACATAGTGGGAGGGCGTTTTTCCCAACTCGCGCGTAAACACCCGCTCGAAATTCCGAAGGCTCATTGCGGTTCGGTCTGCCAGCTTCTGTACCGACAGATTGTTATGAAGGTTTTCCGCAATCCAAACCTGAAGCTCATGAATCGCCTTCATATCCGATGCCTGTGCCGACAAGGAAGCGCTGAGCTGAGTTTGTCCGCCCGGGCGGCGCAAGAACAGAACAAACTCGCGCGCTATTTCATGAGAAACCCTGCCTCCGCAATCCTCCTCAACCCACGCAAGGGCGAGATCGATTCCCGCGGAGATTCCGGCGGAGGTGTAAATGTTTCCATCTTTAGCCCAGATCGGATCGAATTCTACTTTCACCTGGGGATAGCGACTTGCCAACTCGCGTCCGAATTTCCAGTGCGTGGTGGCTCTCGTGTATTCGTTCAACTGTCTGTAGGCGAAATTCCTTGCTGTATCGCTGACCCTTTTTTTCGATTCGCTGTGCAGCTCCTTTCCCGCAAAGTGTGCAATACAGAACTGTCTCGCTCGAGGGGTTCACTCCAGATGACGGAAAAGCGAAGGAACGGATTTTGGAATCCGCGGAAATGCTTTAGAATGAGTGTGACACCACGTGTGGGCGTGTAGCTCAGTTGGGAGAGCACCTGCTTTGCAAGCAGGGGGTCGCCGGTTCGAGCCCGGTCACGTCCACCATATTTCTCCTTTGTCCTTATTGAGTTAGTGCCGCGGTGCCGAAGCTGCCCACAAAACAGATGATTTCCGAAAGGCACCTGCAATTTGGTTAACTAGTGGGCCTCGGTTTGTCCGCGGCGGCTTGACTTGGATTCCAACTGAGTCAAAATAAGATCCCCTTCAACCTTCTCTCGAGGACTAGGACCGCTCTGTTGAAGTTGTGCGGTCCGTCTCGGAGACCGACAGAGATTCTGCGTTCCGGATATCCGCAAGAGGCCAACTTATGACTTCATCTGAGCTTCAACTAGTCGGTTCATACAACTACGGTCTGGTCGCGTTGTCAGTCCTCATTGCCGTTCTTGCTTCCTACGCCGCTCTCGACCTCGCAGGAAGAGTAACTTCGGCACGAGGCGGAGTGCGTGGTCTCTGGCTGAGTGGTGGCGCCACAGCCATGGGAATCGGCATATGGTCAATGCACTATGTGGGGATGCTCGCCTTTCGCCTGCCCGTTCGGGTCCTTTACGATTGGCCAACTGTATTGCTTTCGCTGCTGGCTGCTGTTCTCGCATCGGCAATCGCCTTATTTGTGGCGAGTAGGAAGAGCATGGACATCGTCCCAGCTTTGTTCGGCAGCGTCTTTATGGGGGCCGCTATCGCAGGCATGCACTATATTGGCATGGAGGCGATGCGCCTCCCGGCCATGTGCCACTATTCTCGCGGTGTTGTAGCGATTTCGGTTGTTCTGGCAATCGCGATCTCTTGGGTTGCCCTATGGCTAACATTTCATTTTCGAGAGGAAACGAGACCGGGTGGTTGGCGAAAGGCCCTGAGTGCACTGGTCATGGGAGCAGCGATTCCCATCATGCACTACACGGGAATGGCGGCAGCCAGTTGCACATCCTCAACGTCTGCCATGGGTGACCTGTCGCACGCTCTCGACGTAACTTCGCTAGGCACGGCTGGCATCGTCATTGTTACTTTTGTGGTTCTCGCGCTTACGTTCCTAACATCGATGGTTGATCGTCGCTTCTCTGCGCAAGCTAGGGAACTCGAACTCACCAAACGGGCGGAGGACAAGTTCAAGGGTCTCTTGGAGTCCGCGCCCGACGCGATGATAATCGTTGGCCGCGAAGGGGAGATCGTTCTTGTGAATTCGCAAGCCGAGAGATTATTTGGGTATTCGCGAACGGAATTGCTGCAGCAGAAGGTGGAAATGCTCATGCCAGAACGCCTTCGTGGACACCATATCGATCATCGAATCCAATTTTTCGCCACTCCCAGGTGCCGTCCCATGGGCACAGGCTTCGAATTCTACGGCCGGCGCAAAGATGGCCGCGAATTCCCCGCGGAAATCACTCTCGGCCCGCTTGAGACGGAGGAAGGTATCCTTGTCTCCAGTGCAATCCGCGATGTCACAGAGCAAAAACGCATCGAGGGTGCCCTGCGTGAAGCAAAGGACGCCGCCGAAGCTGCCAGTGAGGCGAAGAGCATTTTTCTGACAACGATGAGTCACGAGCTTCGCACGCCTATGAATGGAATTCTGGGTATGACCGAGCTGGTTTTAGACTCGGAGCTCACTGCCGAGCAACGCGAATTCCTGGGTACGGTGCGTTCGTCGGCGGAGTCTTTATTCTCTCTCATCAGCGACATTCTCGACTTCTCCCAAATGGAGGCTGGAAAACTCGCACTTCAGTCGATGCCCTTTAGCCTCCGCGAAGGCCTGCGCGAAACTATGAAAGAGCTCAGTCTTACTGCGCAACAGAAGGGCCTGGAACTGAGATACGACGTTCGGCCAAACGTTCCGGAGTCCGTCGTTGGTGATCCCGGCCGCATCCGCCAAATTCTCGTCCATTTGGTTGGAAACGCTATCAAGTTCACTGAGCAGGGCGAGGTGTCTGTTGGTGTTGAGGAAGAATCCCATGATGGCGACATCACTTGCTTGCACTTTATTGTGAAGGACACTGGCATCGGCATCCCACAGGACAAGCAAGCAAAAATCTTTGCACCCTTCATGCAAATCGATGGTTCCACGACACGAAAGCACGGCGGGGCTGGGATAGGTCTGACAATCTGCTCAAAACTTGTGACCACGATGGGTGGGGCATTGCGGGTGGAAAGTCAGCAAGGCCAAGGCAGCGCGTTTCACTTCACGCTTAAGTTGACTGTACAGCATGTTCCTTCTTTTCGTTCCGAGACAAAGGTCTAGTCTCTCAATGTGGTAAAGACTGTGCCCAGTTTTGTGGCCAACACCGAACCCTACCGAGTGCTACCGGTTGCTGCGTTTCGCGCTTAACCCCATGTGCGCGTTGCAGTTGGTAGCATTTGGTCGCAATTCGTCGCGGTCCGTGTAAGTTGTTGATTCTTCGTTCGACCAATCTTCGCAAGCAGGGGGTCGCCGGTTCGAGCCCGGTCACGTCCACCATATTCCTACACTATTCCTACCCTGATGGTGGAACGTGGCCGGGCCGGTCTTAGAAACGCACGTGCCAAGGGCAAGATCACCGCTGGACGCGTGTTAGTGGCTGCCAGCAGGAGATTGAGCGTCCAGGGCGCGGGCCAGCCACGGAATAAGCACCTGCTTGAAAATGACCGGATCGGGCCAAACTTTCACCTGTCTTCCCAGGTGGCCTCCTTGCGGATTGATCCAAGCCTCCTTTGGAATATCGCCGGAGCTGAGCAGCAGGTAGATATCTGAAATGGGCACTTGCGTGTCTTTGACACCAGTGATGATCAACATTCGAGTGGTTGGTTTTCCGAGAAGATTTTGTTCGACGAGTGACATCTTTGGGAACATCGCCACCATATCATCCAGAGTCTGGACTCCCTCGAGTATGGACATCATCGCGGGAACCTGATCGAACAGATATTCCCTGTTTCCCAAGAGTGAGTTCTGCAGGAAGTCCTTCTGAAAGAAAGTGTGCACCGGAGGAGACTGAGTGCTCACCGCCCTCAGCCGATCATGCTCGACGATGGACAACTTCGTTGCCCAATAGGCTCCCCAACTGACTCCGTGAAAGGCAATCTTGGTCTTATCGATCTCCGGGCGAGTTTGAACGTAGTCGAGTACGCGGGAGAACATCCTCTCCGCGGTGGGGCTCGCTTTGATCGGCGCCTGTCCGGTTCCGGGCCCGTCAACGGCGAGAAAGCCTATGCCATAGGGCAGAATTGCTCCGAAGCTCTCGGTCAGGTCTTCCTTTCGGCTGTCGAGACCGTTCACAGCGATCACGAGCGGGACCGGCCCTACCGCTCCTTTCGGGAGCCGCATGTAGCCGATGATTTCAGAGCCTTCAAAAGGAATCCGAACTACCTCCAACGGCGGGTCCCAGAACCGGGCGTGGCTGAGGAATGCGTCAATTGCCTTGGCGTAGGCGCGCTTCTTCCCTGGAGACGATGGTACCGGCCAACGGCCGAAAGAATAGAGATGCCAGGCCCTAACGTAAGCGGCGTTGGCCTCTTGAGGATTGGATGTTTCCAGCGACTTCGCTTGCGCCATGTACTTGTCCGCGACGCCGATGAAGGCTGCTGCCCACTCGTCCTTGTCTGCCGTCTTGATCGAGGCAAAGGCTTCTCGGAGATCCGCCGGATCGAGCCCGATAACGGGATACATTCCATTTTCCGCGCGCTTTATTGCTTCGGTCTTAATCTCGTCGATCGTACGTTCTTGGCGCACTTGGGCGACGGCGGTGTTTGCAAGTAGTAGGGCGAATAGGGACCAGAGTGATGCAAGAGCGAGTTCACTGCGAAATAGCGAGTACCTAGGCATTGCGACCTCTCCTTGGATGATAAAAAGGGACCCGTTGCCGCCGGCCGCATCAAAAAAAGGCCGGACGGGCGTCCGGCCTTTTTCTGTTTCCGACCAGGCTTAGTCCTAGAAGATGAATTTCAAGCCCAACTGGACCGCGCGGCTCCCGCCTGATCCAATGACGGGATTGGAAGCGGCGACATCGGGCGTGGCGCACGAGCACCCGAAACCGCCAGGGCCCGGGACAGATGGGTCGTTGTGTCCCCAACCATTTTGACCACCGAAGGGATTCGCAAAGTTTGGATGATTGAAGATATTGAAGAATTCGGCGCGGAATTGCATGTTGAGGCGTTCCCCGAACCGGAAATTCTTGGTGGTAGAAAAGTCCACATTTCGGAAGCCGAAGTCCCGGAACATGTTGCGGCCCATGTTCCCAAAAGTGCCCACGGCCGGAGGCAACATGAGGGAGCTGCCAACTGCATAACAGCCGAACAGACCGAGTGCGGTGTTGTTGGCGCCGGTGGGGCCACCATCAAGGGATGACGCCTTCGCCACACAGGCAGGGTTGCTGGTGCCTGCAAAATAGGGAACTCCCGTCGAGATCGTGGGTTTGAAATCAGACGGATTACCGAAGAAGTTCCAGCGATCAACGAGTTCTCCGGTGCCGCTGATGTCCGTGCCCGCATCAATCGGACCCCAAGGCTGCGCACCGAAGACACTGACGATGGTATTCACCTGCCAGCCTTTGAGGAGCTGGCCGAACGTGTTGACGTCGGGGAGCGCATAGGTAAGAGAGAGAGTGAAGCGATGACGCATGTCGAAATCGCTGCTGGCGTACTCGCGAGTGGGATGCGTACTGTCCAAGGGGCAGACCCGAGGCCCGCGCCGAAATCCCAGTTCGCACCGACGTCGTCGAGGGCATGAGAATAGGTATAGCCCAGCAGGAAACTCAGACGGTGATAGTCGCGGCCGGTGAGCGTGACCTGAAGGCCGTCGTAATTGGACTTGTAGATGTTGCCCATCTGATAGATCTGGCCGAGGAAGGGGAATTTTGCGTTGAAAGGTCGAGCGTTTTGTTCGGCGACCGGATCCGCGAGGGCACTGCAAACTGCGGGGTCGAAATTGGACGCGATACAAGCGGACCAGCCCGCACCGACAGTGGGCTGATTGACATCGCGGATGCCGAAGAGCTTCGAGCCATGATTGCCGACGTAAGCGGTTTCCAGAGTGACCTTGGAATTGAACGCATGTTGAACGCCCAGGTTCCAGCCGTAAACGTAAGGCGTCTTGATATTTTGCGTGATGCCCATGATCGTGCAAGGGCTACCGGTGGCCACGCTGCAATCGACGGCGCCGGTCGGAAAAACCGTACCGCCGCCGGTACCGTTCCAGTTGAGCTGGGAACCAGGGAAAACGACAAGCCCAGTGGCAATGTTGCCGGTTCCGGGCGTGACCCCAACGCCTGCGGTCGGAATAGTAGCGAGGCCGAGGGTATTGTTGAGGGCCAGGAAGGATTCCCAATTCACAGTTTCATAAATGATGCCGGCGCCACCGCGGACGACGGTCTTATTGTTTCCACCGAGATCCCAGGCGAACCCAGCGCGCGGCGCGAGGTTGTAGGGGTCAATGTTGTATGGGCCGCTGATGCCCTTGCCGACTTGGACTAGCCCTACGTTGGGGTCGAAATTAGCGAGTTGGTTGTTGGCGTCCTTGATGACGGTGTTGAGTTCGTAGCGCAATCCTAGATTCAGGGTGAGATGGCGGGTGACGCGCCAATCATCCTGTACGAAGAGAGCAAGCCCCCAGTTGTGAATGTCGCGCGTGGGATCGCCGATGAGGAGGCTACCGTTCGTAGGTGAACCCGCAAAGAAATCTTCAATCGGAGAAGAGGAGATACCATTCGCGGTGAAGGCGTTGCCGCCGAGGAATTTGAAGCGTCCGCGGGTCCCGCCATAAGCGCCACCACTGAAGCTGTCGCGATGGAGTTCGCCGCCGAATTCGAAGGCGTGCTTGCCAAGCGTTCTGGAAACGTGATCAACGAACTGGTAGCGATCATCCGGGCCTTGGACTTTGGGCCAGTTAAATCCACCAATGCCAGAGGCTGGAAATCCAAAAAAGCCTAGGACGTTAATGCGCGGAAGGCCGCCATAGAGGGGATTGGTCACGCCCGGTGTTGAGGCCGTAGTCGGTAGCAGGGTCGTTATGATCGTTCGGAAATGTGGGCTGGTTCAGGCGGTTGTAGCCGAATCTTGCCTCGTTGACCCACAGTTGCTGTTTGGCGCCCACGCCCAGTTCAGCCCTGCGACTTGAGCGCGCGTGTGGATTTGCGTGAGCCATTTGGTCTGCAGTTCGAGCAGCGTCGTGTACGGTGCCGTTGTTGTTCCCAAAAAAGTACATGCCGTTGAGGGTGTTGTGAGCGTTCAGTTGGTAGTTAATTTTTCCGACGGCGTTGTCAACGCTGACGCTGTTTGGCAGGCCATAATTTACGATCGTGTTTCCGGCTGGGTTGGTGCCATTGTTGGAAGGGTATGCCCGTTCCGTTGCAGGAAATTGGGGGGCCTAGGGTGCAACCGGCAATGTTCAGGCTGGCAGCGCTAACGTCATTGGGTATCTGACCGGCCAGAAAAGCGGCGTGGACATCAGCGATGGCATTGATTGCGCTGTTGACGCAGTCTCCGCCGGCAACACCGGTAAATGCGCAATCCGAACCGGTCGACGGAGCAGCGAGCCCTACCGTTGCTGGAGTAGCGACTTGGCCGACGTTGCCGACGGTGTAGCGTTGGCCTTCATAGGCGCCAAAGAAAAATAGTTTGTCCTTCTTGATAGGCCCGCCAACAGAGGCGCCGAACTGCTTCAAATTGCGGGGAGACTTTTCCGTGCCGACTGGGTCGTAATAATTTCGAGCATCGAGAGAGGTGGTGCGGCCGAATCCATAGGCAGTGCCGTGCAGGTTATTCGTGCCGGATTTCAAGCCGACGTTAACCATGGTGCCGGGCTTCCAGCCGTATTCGGCAGGCGGATTCTGGATAACGTTAAATTCCTGGATAGCGTCGATAGGAAGAATGGTCGCGGAATCGCCCGGCGATTCCGGCGCCGTTGATGATGCTCTGGCCGGAGAAAGGCTCGCTGTTGAAGAGTCCTTCGATGATGTAGGCGTTGTCCTCAGCCCGCAGCCCATTGGAACTCGTGGTAGAGAACCCACCTCCGGGATAGCGCATCACGCCGGGCCGAAGTTGAAGCAAATTCTCGTAGTTGCGGCCGTTCAGCGGCAGATCATTGATGATCTCGTTGCTGAGCGTGCCCCCCAGTGCGGAAGTCGTGGGGTCCAGGATCGGAATCTCCTGCGTTACCGTGACGGTGATAGCCGAATCTCCCGGTCTGAAGCTCAAAGTCCAGGCGAAGGTCTTTGGCAACTTCCAACTGTACGTTTTGACGGACCGCGGTCTTAAAGCCCTTGGCCTGAGCGGCTACCTTGTACATTCCAGGAGCAAGATCGGGGACCACGTACTCTCCGCTCTCATCGGTGGTCAACGTTCGCGAGACGTCTCGCTGCAGGTCCGTGATGATTACGGTGGCGCCAACCAGAGCGCCGCCGGATTGATCCGTGACGGCTCCCAGGATGCGACCCGCTGTGGTCTGCGAGAGTGACGGGAGGCACGCCAAAAGCAGTGCCGCGACCGTGCAGAACCAACGGACAGACATCGAGCCGCTAATGCGCGGGCGCGAGTCTAAGCTCGAGAACAGGCAGTGCATAGATGCCCCCTCAGATCGGACTGTCTTTTTTGCTGGACCAGAAACCCCGTACTGGTATGACAACTCTACCACCATATAACAAACCGATGTCAAGGAAATTGCCGTTTGAGCGGTTCTGGTATACTGGTAGGACCGCTGGGCGGCGACGCTAACTTCTTTGACGCCGATGGCTTTCTCCTGACGGTGCCCCTCGACGATGGGCTTATCGGTTGTCCTGCAGTGTCGTACGTTTCTGTTCGGGTTCGGAGGATAAATTTGCGATGGCGATCCTAAGTATCAACCCCACGACCGGGGAGACGCTTGAAAACATTCGCGCCTCTCTCGGAGGCGCAGCTGGAAGTCAAACTGCAACTCGCGGCCGATGCGTTTTCGAGCTTCAGAAAACTGACCTTCGCGCAACGCGCGCAAATGATGAATAACGCTGCGGCGATTCTCGAGAAAGAGAAGGAGCCTATCGCTCGGCTGATGACCCTGGAAATGGGCAAGACGTTTCGGTCCGCGATGGATGAGGCGGTCAAGTGTGCCTGGGCCTGCCGCTACTACGCGGAGAACGCCGAACACTTTCTGGCTGACGAAATGATTGAGACAACTGCGAGCCGGAGCTACGTGAGGTACCAGCCTGTTGGGGTCGTCCTGGCGGTGATGCCGTGGAATTTTCCGTTTTGGCAGGTTTTTCGGTTCATCGCGCCCGGTCTGATGGCGGGCAACGCCGGCTTGCTGAAGCACGCCTCCAACGTTCCACAGTGCGCGCTGAAGGTGGAAGAAATACTTCAGAGAGCGGGTTTTCCGGAGGGAGTGTTTCAGACGTTGCTGATCGGCTCGCAACAGGTGGATCGCCTTCTAGATGACCCGCGGGTTGCCGCTGCAACGCTGACAGGCAGCGAGGAAGCCGGTGTCCAGGTGGGGATGTCCGCCGCGAAGCGCATCAAGAAGGTCGTGCTGGAGCTTGGAGGAAGCGATCCTTTCATCGTGATGCCCAGCGCAAACATCGAGGAAGCATCGGCAACGGCTGTGAAAGCGCGCATTGTGAACAACGGCCAGTCCTGCATCGCGGCCAAGCGCTTCATCGTGTCCGAGCAAATCGCAGACAAGTTCGAGCGTGAGTTTGTCAGCAAGATGGAGGCGCTCAAATTGGGCGATCCGTTCGATGAAAAAACGGAACTAGGACCTCTCGCGACCGCAGACGCGGTGACTTCACTGCACGCGGACGTTACAAGAACAGTCGAGGCGGGCGCGCGGGTTTTGACGGGCGGCAAGCCTGTTCCTGGCCCCGGCAATTTCTATCTCCCCACGGTCTTAACTGATATTCCCACGCAATCGCCCGCCTACCGTGAGGAGCTATTCGGGCCCGTGGCTTCGATCTTTCGCGTGAAAAACCTGGATGAGGCCATCCGCATTGCCAACGACAGCCGCTTTGGTCTAGGAGCGAGCGCCTGGACAAACGACAAGACGCGAGCGCGAGCGCTTTATCAACGAGCTCGAAGCGGGCATGGTGTTCATAAATCAAATGGTGGCGTCCGATCCAAGAGTTCCGTTCGGGGGAGTAAAGCGTTCGGGGCATGGACGTGAGTTGGGGACCTTCGGAATTCGCGAGTTTACAAACATCAAGACGGTCTGGATACGAGAGGTTGCACAGGGGAAGGGAGCGTGATATGGTGGTCCAACAACCAGACCGCGCATCGTCGGATTTCCCTACTTTGCCCCGTTTAAGCGACCGAAGCCCACACGGGTTCTGGTTACGAGGTAGCCGTGTATGTATAAGGTAGTCCAAACTTCTCGTCTTTACGAACAGATTGTTCTTCAGATCGAAGACTCCATCCAAAAGGGTGTCTTGAAGGCGGGTGATCAGCTCCCTGCCGAACGCGAACTCGCGCAGCAGTTCGGCGTCAGTCGTACGGCGGTTCGCGAAGCCGTCAAAGCTTTGCATGAAAAGGGGTTGGTCGAAGCGTATGCAGGGCGGGGGACGTTCGTGACCGACGGAACCTCGCACGTCATGAAGCTTTCCCTGGATCGCATGATTCGACTCGGCCAGTCCGAGGACTCGTCCTTTCTGGTGGAGGTTCGTGAAATTCTCGAACCGGAGATAGCAGCACTTGCCGCGAACCGGTCAGAGACGCAGCATGTTGCGTCCATGAAAGAGGCCGTGGCGGTCATGGAAGGCGCTCGACGAGATCCGGATGCGTTCATTGAGGCCGATCTGGATTTTCACCTCGCTTTGGCCGAGGGCGCTGCGAACCCGCTCATTCTTTCTCTGATCGACTCGATCGTAGGATTACTTCGGGAACAAAGGACGAAGATCTTCGGCGTGGAGGGGGGGCCAGAGCGTGGACAGTATCACCACAAACGCATCCTGGAGGCCATCGAGCGTCGCGATCCCCAATCGGCGCGTGACGCGATGAGGGCTCATCTTCGGCAAGTGCGCGAAGATTCTTGCGACTCCGAGTAGCGGAAGCCATATTCGGGTAAACGCCGGCGATGAACGGGAAGCGAGACTGATGGCAAACCTCGGATTTATCGGATTGGGCGTAATGGGCGGCCAGATGGTGAGCCGGCTGCTCGACAAAGGCCATACGATCACGGGATACAACCGGACGCGCTCGAAGGCGCAATGGCTGATCGACAAGGGGATGAAGTGGGCGGATTCGCCTCGCGCGGTTGCCGCGGCAGCAAACGTGATCTTGTCGATGGTGACGAACTCTGATGCACTTAGGGAAATCGTAGACGGCCCGAACGGCGTACTGGCCAGCATGGGAGCCGGCAAGGTGCTCGTGGACATGAGCACGGTAAGCCCGGCTTGCAGCCGCGAGGTAGCGGCTAGAGTGAGAGATCGGGGAGCCGACATGGTCGACTCGCCGGTGTCGGGCAGCGTGATCACGCTACAAGAAGGAAAGCTGTCGGTGATGGTTGGAGGCCGGCGAGAGACGTTCGAGCGGGTGAAGCCGCTTCTCCAAGACATCGGGCCGAAAGTCACCTATGTCGGCGACAACGGGCTGGCTCTGGTGATGAAAATTGCCACGAACTTGAGCCTGGCCGTTCAAATGTTAGCGTTCTCCGAAGGCGTCTTGCTCGCGGAGAAAAGCGGAATCGCTCGCGAAACGGCGGTCGACGTTTTGACCCACAGCGCGGTGGCCTCTCCGATGATCCAATATCGCGGCCCCTTCGTGCTCAAAATGCCGGATGAGGCCTGGTTCAACGTGAACATGATGCAGAAAGACATGCGCTTAGCGCTGGAACTGGGTCGTAAAGTCGATGTGCCGTTACCGACGACTTCGGTTACGAACGAATTTCTCACCGCGGCTCGCGCAATGGGATGGAAAGAGCAAGATTTCGCCGTGGTTTTCAACGTTTTGGCGGAAATGTCGGGAATGAAGGGATGACGATTACCGCGGACCAGTCAAGGAGAGATACCGGCATTGGCGTCAACAAGTGGTTGCACGTGTACAGGCGCATGCTGATGATTCGCCTGTTCGAGGAGCAGGTGAACGAACTTTATACCCGTGCACTCATGCCGGGCTTGGCCCACCTCTATGTGGGAGAGGAGGCAGTGGCCGTCGGGATTTGCGAGGCGCTTCGGCAAGACGACTTCATCACGAGCACGCACCGCGGCCACGGGCATTGCCTGGCAAAAGGAGCCACACCCGACCGTATGTTCGCGGAGCTGCTTGGCAAAGAGGCTGGATATTGCAAAGGTAAAGGCGGCTCCATGCATATCGCGGATCCGGCCACCGGCAACTTGGGAGCAAACGCGATCGTAGGGGGAAGCGCAGGCATCGCTACCGGGGCGGCTTTTTCTGCGAAGCATTTGCACACAGGACAAGTCGCGGTCTGTTTTTTCGGTGAAGGCGCGCTTGGCCAGGGCGTGCTCTACGAAGTGATGAATCTCGCGGCGCTGTGGAAGCTGCCGGTTATCTATGCCTGCGAGAATAATCTCTACACAGAGTACACGCACTTTACGGAGACGACGGCCGGAGACATCCTGGCGCGAGGAAGAGCTTTCGGAGTTCATGCGGAGAGCGTAGATGGGCAGGACGTTCGCGCCGTCAACGAGGTGGCAACCAAGCTGGTCGAGCGCGCGCGCCGTGGCGAAGGCCCTGCGCTTCTTCTTTGCAACACCTATCGCTACACCGGCCATCACGTCGGAGACATCAGTCGCGAGTACTACCGGTCCAAGCAAGAAGAGCAGGAATGGAAGACCAACCGCGATCCCCTCAAGCTGCTGGCGAGTTGGCTGGTAAGCCAAAACCTTGCAGAGCCAGACGCACTTAAGCTCATCGAGTCCGAGGTCAAAGCCGAGATGCAGGCTGCCGTTGAGTTTGCCATCGCCGCACCTTACCCGAGCCCCGACAAAGCGGAGCAAGACGTGTATGCCTGAGAGTTCCGTCAGAGAACTGACCTTCGCGCAAGCCGTCCGCGAGGCCTTGGCGGAAGAGATGCGCCGCGATTCGCGCGTGTGCATTTTAGGCGAAGACGTGGCGGAGGCCGGAACGCCATTCAAGGTTCTTTCGGGCCTCGTGGAAGAGTTCGGCAAAGACCGCGTGATCGACACGCCGATTTCGGAGGCGGGCTTCACGGGCGTGGGCGTGGGCGCGGCGATGACCGGCATGCGGCCTGTCATCGACATCATGTTCGGAGACTTCCTGACGCTGACGATGGATCAGTTGGTGAACCAAGCAGCCAAGATTCACTACATGTCGGGCGGCAAATGGAAAGTACCGATGGTCTTGCGGACAACGCTCGGCGCGACGCGCCGATCGGCCGCGCAGCACTCACAGTCGCTCCACGCCTGGTTGAGCCACGTTCCCGGCTTGAAGGTGGTCTTGCCGTCCACTCCGTACGATGCGAAGGGTTTGTTGAAAACAGCGATTCGCGACGAAAATCCGGTGGTTTTTTTTGAAGATAAGATGATGTACAAGCTGAAAGGCCCGGTGCCCGCGGAAGATTACGCGATTCCATTCGGTGTAGCGGACGTCAAGCGCCAAGGCAGCGACGTCACTATCGTAGCGACCAGTAGTATGGTGCAAGTAGCGCTAGGGGCGGCAAACCTGCTTGAACAAGAAGGCATCAGCGCCGAAGTGATCGACCCGCGCACAACCTGGCCGCTGGATGAGCGGACCATAGTCGAATCGGCGAAAAAGACTTCAAAAGCGATTGTCGTGGACGAAGGCTATGGGCGTTACGGGGTCACCGCGGAAATCGCGGCGGTTATATCCGCCGGAGCTTTCTACAATCTGGAAGCGCCTGTTAAACGGATGGGCGCGATGCATGTTCCGATCCCCTTCTCTCCGCCGCTGGAAGATGCTACCGTGCCCACCGAACAAACAGTCTTCGAGGCGGCTCGGCAGCTCTGCGGCAAGGGCTGAGATTTGAAGACGGGAGGCGTGTCGTGGCACTGAAAACATACGGTTCCATGGCGGTCGATTGGGAGAATCGAATTGACTTTGACCGGTTGCGACGCGAACGTCTTGCGCGAGCGAAGGCGCTTCTCTCCAAATCGGAGATGGGCGCACTCCTCTGTTTCGACATGAACAATGTGCGCTACCTGACGGCGACGCACATCGGCACTTGGGCGCAGGACAAAATCAGCCGCTTCACCCTTTTGCCGCAAAATGACGAGCCCATCCTTTGGGACTTTGGTTCGGCCGCCCGCCATCATCAGCTCAACTGCCCCTGGTTGGGAGATCGTTCTCGCGCGGGCATCCCGCTGCTGCGCGGAGCGATGTCGCCAGAAATGGGACGCGCGGAAAACGTCGCGCGCAAGATAAAGATCGAGCTTGAGAAACGCGGATTACACAAGCAACCGCTGGGAATCGACGTCGTCGAGCCACCGATTCTCTTCGCGCTGCAGCGCGAGGGCATCACCATCGTCGACGGTCAGCAGCTCATGTCGGACGCTCGCGTCATCAAGACGCAGGACGAGATCTCTCTGCTGAATCACTCGGCGATGATGGTGGACGCGGCATACGACGAGCTGTATCGCGCGATGAAGCCGGGTATGAGCGAAAACCAGGCCGTCGGCCTTGCCAGCAAAGTGCTCTACGACCTCGGGTCTGAATATGTCGAAGCGGTGAATGCGATCTCGGGTGAGCGCTGCAATCCACATCCTCACGTGTTTTCGGACCGCGTGCTTCGCCCCGGCGACCCCGTGTACTACGACATCCTTCATTCTTACATGGGTTACCGCACGTGCTATTACCGGTGCTTCACGATCGGCTACGCGTCTCACGCGATGATCGACGCGTACAAGAGGTGCCGCGAGTATCTGGATGCGGCCATTTCCCTGGTGCAGCCAGGCCGCACGACTGCGGAGATCGCTTCCGTTTGGCCCAAGGCACAGGAGTTTGGTTTCCCGGACGAGGAAGCGGCGTTTGCGCTGCAATTTGGGCACGGCATCGGACTCGCCATTTGGGAAAAGCCGGTAATCAGTCGCATGGTCTCGCTCGAGCACTCGCACAAGATCAAGCCGGGCATGGTGTTCGCGCTCGAAACGTTTTGGCCTTCAACGGATGGCTGGAGCGCTGCACGCATTGAGGAAGAAATCGTCGTCACCGAAACCGGTCACGAAGTCATCACGCGCTTTCCCGCGGAACAGCTCATGGTGGCGGGGGCGCACTATTTCACCGTCGATGGGCCCCTCTCCGCAACGCGCGAACACGAGGCTCCGCCCAGCAAACGCGTAAAAGAAATGGTCGAAGCTAGCGCAAAAGCCGAAGGAGTGGCCGCCACGGACTGAGGGCCTCCTCCTCAGATATCGGCAAACAATCATGGCGATCAGCGTCGTAATGCCCGCGCTGGAAATGGCGCAGGAAACCGGGAAGCTCCTGGCTTGGCGGAAAAAAGAAGGCGAGCGCGTATCCAAGGGCGAGCCGCTTCTCGAGATCGAAACCGACAAAGCGGTGGTTGAAATCGGAGCTCCCGGAGATGGCATTCTCGCCCATGTGACCGCGGAGGTGGGCGCGATCATCCCCGTCGGAGAAACGATTGCCTGGCTCGTCGCTCCAGGCGAGCAACCCCCTGCGAAGACGGCCGCAGCGGCGGGCCGCGCGTCGAGCGCTCCCGCACGCTCTGCTGCCCCTGCAACCGCGGCGGAGACTTCTGCTGATCAGTCTGTATCGGCGCCGCAGATCTCACCGAAAGCTCGGCGTGTCGCCAAAGAACTCGGTGTCGACATCGCGCGCGTGCGCGGAACGGGTCCCGGCGGAACGATCACCACCGAAGACATTCAGGCGTTCGGCAATGCAAAGGGCTTGCCGCCCGGACGGAACCCGAAGCCCCGAGCCAAGTGGCTCGGCTGATGGCGGAGCGCACCACGCAAAGCTGGACGACCGTGCCGCATTTCTTCGTAGTCCGCGACGTGGAGGCAAGCGCGCTCCTCACGGCGCAAGAGCGCATGGCGCCGCAGATTGCCAAGGCTCAGGGCGTACGCGCCACGATTACCGATCTTCTGATTGCGTTGGTGGCGCGCGTTTTGACCAAGCATCCTCGCTTGAATTCGAGTTGGGCCGGGGACCGCGTCCGGCCGAACAACGACGTGAACGTCAGCCTCGCTATAGCCGTGAAGGATGGCGTCGTGGGTGCGGTGATTCCGCACGCCGATACCGCTGCCACGGGCGCAATCTCCGTACTGCGGCGTGACCTGACCGAACGCGCTAGGGCAGGCCGCTTGCGTCCCGCCGACATCGCAAACGCCACCTTTACGATCAGCAATCTAGGGATGCACGGGGTGGATGCGTTCACCGCGATCATCGTTCCGCCGCAGGCTGCCATTCTCGCAGTGGGCGGCATCTCCGAGCGCGTAGTGCCCGTCGACGGCAAGCCGGGCATCAGGCCGATGATGACTCTGACTCTTTCCAGCGACCACCGCGTCGTGGACGGCGCGGGCGCGGCTAAGTTTCTCAGCGATGTGATCGAAGCCATCGGCCAACCCGAAAAGTGGCTCGCGTGAAAACGTCGCTGCGCGCATGCGCTGGGCCGATCGGAATTTTCCATTTCGCAGGTCACTATTGACACATATAGATATCTACTGATATAGATATCGGTATGTCTGACGCCGATCCTCAAAAATTCATTCCACTCAAGGCTCATTGGTTTCACATCATGCTGTCGCTCGCGGCCGGTGAGCAGCACGGTTACGGAATCATGCAGGAAGTCCTGAGTCGCACTACCGGAAAGGTGCGCTTGTGGCCAGCGACGCTGTATGGATCGATCAAGCGGCTGATCGAGGCGGACCTGATCGAGGAATCCAACGAGCGGCCCGCGCCGGAGCTGGACGACGCGCGGCGCCGCTATTACCGGCTGACGGCCCTCGGCAGGCGTGTGCTCGACGCGGAATGTGAGCGGCTGCAGGAATTGGTTCGCACGATTCGAGTGAAACAGGGCATGGTGACGGAATGAATTTCGCAAGGCGCATCTACCGGCGGCTGGCGCAAGCTTTCCCGCACGAATTCAAATTGGCTTATGGCCCAGAGGTGACGCAACTCGGGGAAGACGTCGTGGAAGAGATTGCCAAAAGGCATGGAGCTGCCGGGCTGATCCGGCTGATCGCGGACATCGCGATTCGCGTGCCGCTGGAATACCTGAGCGAGATGCGCGGCGATATGCGGTATGGGTGGCGAGCGCTGGTCAAGTCGCCCGGATTCGCGCTGGTGGGCATCATTTCGATGGGACTGGGAATTGGGCTGACGACAAACATATACAGCTCGAAATGGCAGCTCATATTTCGCGAACTGCCGGCAACGGCGAATGCCAAACGCCTGGCGATGTTTCAACAGTCGGCGGACGGTGATCTCGCTCCGGTGTCGTACTACTACATCGAGCAGTATCGGGAACAAAAGAGCCTGTTCGACGGGGTCGCTGCACTGGAGACCGGCATCCCGTTCAATGTCACGTTCCAAGGCGATCTGAATGGCAAACCCGAGCGCGTCTTTGGGCAACTCGTGTCACCGGATTATTTTTCCGTGCTCGGCGTGCAGCCGCAGCGTGGACGAGTGCTGAGCGCGACGGTTGACAAGCCCGGCGACGCGCCGGTTGTGGTGATTACCGATCGTTTTTGGCGCAATCGCATGAACTCCTCTCCGAACGCCCTGGGGCAGGTACTTCGCCTGAATGGACAAATCGCCACCATCGTGGGAATCACGCCGAAGAATTTCAATGGCGCCCTTTCCATCAATCCCTCTGAGCTGTTCGTTCCGATCACGGCCCCCGCGGCACTTGCTCCAGAGCTCGCCAACGACGTGCTGCATCAACGCAATGCCAAGGAGTTCCTGGCAATGCTATGCCTAGCACCCGGGGTCACGATGGAATCCGCGGAAGCGGGGCTCGAGGCGATGACACGCCGTCTGGACGACCAGGATATTTCGTCGCCACTGCGCACGGACAAAGGCAGACGCGTCGCGTTACTTTCAGCAGGCACCAGCGTACCGCTTCCGCGGAAATTGAAGCCCGCGTTGATCGGATTCCTTGTCGCGCTGATGGGCCTGGTTATCACGCTGGCGTGCATGAATCTGGCAAACATGCTGATGGCGCGGGGCGCGAATCGCCGAAAGGAGTTGGCGATTCGCCTGTCGGTCGGGGCCAGCCGTTTTCGGCTGGTCCGGCAGATGATGAGCGAAGGCATTTTGCTCTCACTGCTGGGCGGCATTGCAGGATTCGCACTCGCGTATGTTCTCGGGGTGTTGAATTCTCACTTCACCCGGCCCGCGATTGTGCCGATTGAATCCGATTTCTACCTGGATTGGGGCGCGGGGGTCTTCGCGTTCGGCGTGGCGATTGTGTGCGGCATGGGATTCAGCCTGGCGCCCGCCCTGCAAGCGACGAAAGCCGACCTGACCCCGGCACTCAAAGAGGGATCGGCGCTTCAGTTGCCGGGTTACCGGCGCATTGGTCTGCGCAACGTGCTGATGGTAGCCCAGGTTGCGGGATCGCTGATGCTGCTGCTGCTGACAGGATTCCTCGTAATGGGAATCAGCAAGGGGAGCAACATCCAAACCAAATGCGATCCGAACACGACGTATCTGTTGTCTCTCGATCCGGTGCGTGACGGCTACGCGCCGGAAAAAGCGCAGGCTCTGTTCGAGAAACTTCCCGAACGGCTCAAAAGAGCCAGCCCGGTGCGCAGCATCGCGCTAGCCGCGCAGCCGCCCTTTACGAGCGAAGTTGAACCCACCCAACTGTCCGCGGAAGACTCGCTGGGATCCTCACGGTTACTGCAGCCCGTGCTCGAGGAAACTGTGGGCGCGGGCTATTTTGCCACGCTCAACGAGCCGATGCTGGCCGGCCGAGAGTTCGAGGAACCGGATCAACGAAGCCACGCAGACGGATCGAAGACTTTGCCCGCCGTGCTCAATGAGAGTGCCGCACGTGGATTCTTCGGAAAAGCGAATGCGATTGGTAAGCGCGTCAGGGACGACAAGCAATCCTATGAGGTGGTCGGCGTGGTCCGCGACATGAAGGATGTACAGGGATTTAGCCAATCCATAATTTACTTGCCGCTGACACCGCGTGATTTTGCGCGGCCGTCAGCCGGCGGGATAACCATTCTGGTGCGGTCGGATGCGGGAACGGATGCGCTGAGCGCGATTCGGAACGAGATCGCTTTTATCGATCCAAATCTGAACATCCTCGATCTGCAAACGCTCGGCGCTTACCTGGATCGCAGCCGGTCCGCGTTGCGGTTTTCGGTCCAAACGTACGCCGGAATTGGAGTGTTTGGCTTGGTGTTGGCCGCCATCGGACTCGCCGGAGTTACGGCCTACGCGGTTGCGCAAAGGCGCAAGGAGATCGCCATCCGCTCGGCGCTAGGCGCAAGTAGGGCGCAGGTGTTGGGGCTGGTGCTGCGCGAGGGCACGGCTCTGGTAGGCGTCGGAACCGTTCTCGGATTTTTGGGCGCGATCGGACTGGCAAAAATAGTTTCGGCGCTGGCGAATATGTTTGTCGACGCGCTTAAGGTCGGTACGAACGATCCGCGTTTGCTCGTCGGCGCACCATTGCTGCTGGCAGCAGTGGCGCTGCTTGCGTGTTACGTGCCGGCGCGCAGGTCGGCTCAGATCGATCCGCTGAAGGCGCTCCGCGAGGAGTAGAATTCTTACCGGTTTGTCTGCGGCAACGCACTCGTTGCAACAACAATCTTGGTCCAGTGCCCGGTAAAACGCGCTACCCGTAGAAGTGGCCGCACTTGGCGTCTCGATTCGAGTTGCCGTGCGAGATAGCTCCCGGGATTGTCAGCTACACGGATGTTATCCAGAAACGGCGTGCGCCGAGATGGGAGTTCGTATTACACGTCCAGGCGGTTCGCGGTAGCAACACGGCCATACCAAAGGCCGGAATCCTTCACGGTGCGCTTCTGATCTCGGAAGTCTACATAAGTGAGGCCATAGCGCTGGCTATAACCATCGGCCCACTCGAAGTTGTCGAGCAGGCTCCACGCGTGATAAGAGCGCACGTTCGCTCCATCCGTAATAGCGCGCGCCAGCTCCGCGAGATGTTCGCGGAAAAAGTCGATACGCCGCGTGTCGGGAACGCGGCCATTTTCTTTTTCGAAGGGTGCGTCGAGATAGCCGCAGCCACTCTCGGTGATCTCGATGATGGGCCGGGCATACTCGCGCGTGATCTGCATTACGAGATCATAGATGCCGCGTGGCCACACCTCCAGGCCTGCGTCGGTAAGTGGACCCTCGGTTGGCATGACAGCATGGAATCGCGTGTAGGGATCGCGACTAGAAGCGTCATTCTCAATCTCAGTGCCGAAGCTCCCCTCCCCGCTTGCGTGGCCGCCACCGCTTGCATCGGAAACGATGCGGCGCGTGTAGTAGTGAAACCCAATCCAATCCAGCGGCACCCGCATGATCTTGTCGTCGCCACTCTTGAATCCCATTGCTTCGTAGGGTGGTTCGCTGACAAAAGCCTTCGGGTACTCACCGTGCATCGCGGTATGGAGGAAGTAATCGTTGTTCATCGCGTGATACCGCGCGGTCGCGGCGCGATCGGCTTCGCTGTCTGTCTTCGGATATGCCGGAGCCATGCCGTAGGCGCTACCGACCGTGGCCTTGGAAGACGCCGCTTTGATCGCGCGGAACGCCTCGCCCTGCGCCAGGTTGACCGTGTGCGCTGCCTTGAGGAAGTGGTTGTAGTCAGACTTGCCGGGCGGAAAAACTCCCACCCCGTAGCCGAGATACGTGAAGGTCCAGGGCATGTTGAACGGGGCCCAAACCGTGACCCGATCGCCCAGATTCTTTGCGAGTATTCCCGCGTAGTCGGCGAAGAAACCGGCGAGCTCCCGGTTGGGCCAGCCGCCGCGGTCTTCCAGACCCTGGGGCAGGTCCCAGTGGTAGAGGGTGCAGAACGGGCGTATGCCGGCTTCCAGCATCGCGTCCACCAAACGCCTGTAGTAGTCCAGACCCTTCTGGTTGACCGCACCCGTTCCAGTCGGCTGAATGCGCGACCACGAGATCGAGAAGCGATAGCTCTTCAGGTTTAGGCGCTTCAGAATCGCGATGTCCTGTGGATAGAGATGATATTGGTCACACGCAATATCGCCGGTACCGCCGCCTTTGACTTTGCCAATGGTGTGGGTAAAGCGGTCCCAGATGGATTCGCCCTTTCCGTCGGCGTTCCACGCTCCTTCCACCTGGTAGGAAGCTGTCGCCATGCCCCAGAGGAACCCGCTAGGAAAGCGCGCCCCAGCGATCTGAGAGGATGCAACTGCGCCGGGAACCTGGTCGGCAAGGGGGGAAGCTTCGGCGGCGAACTCGCGGTTCGCAAGTAAAGCACCGCTGGCAGTGACCAGCGATCCCCCGATGAACTGGCGCCGATCCATTTCGATGCGTGCTCCTATGTCGTGTGGCGCTCAAGTTAGCACGACAGGGAAATAACAGTAAGAGTGTTTTCCTGTTGGCCGATGCAATTCCGAGCGCGTGGTTCCGCATTCGGAGTTATCGCCGGACCGGTAGGAGGGCCGAACAAGCCTCGCGCGGACGGGCAAGCTACGCGCGGCGCAAGTAGAAGTGGATAATCGGGGTGAAAACGAGGGAAAGGACCATGGAGCTGAGCAGGCCGCCGATTACCGTGATGGCGAGAGGCTGAAGCATCTGGGAGCCGGCGCCGAGGCCGAACGCGAGGGGGAGCATGCCGGCGATGGTGGCGAGGGCGGTCATGGCGATAGGGCGGAGGCGGCGGCGGCCGGCTTGCATCATGGCGTCGCGCGCGGCCAAGCCCAGCAATCGAAAGCGGCTGTCTGCATCCAGGAGCAGGATTCCGTTTTTTGCCACGATGCCGATCACCATGATCATGCCCATAAAGGAAGCCACGTTGAAGGTCGTGCGCGTAACAAGCAGGGCGAGGAAACCTCCGAAGGTGGAAAGGATGGCGGAGGAAAGAATGGCGGAGGGGGCGGAGAACGTGCGGAACTCGAACAACAGGACCACGAAGAGCAGCAGCAGCGCGAGAAACAACACCATGGCGAGGTCGCGGAACGACTTCTGCTCCTCCTGAAACGTGCCGCCGTATTCGACTCGAATGGAAGACGGCAGATGCAGGTCGCGCACGGCCTTTTGCACGGCGGCCATACCGGTTCCCAGGTCGGTGCCTTCGAGTCTTGCGGTGACCTGAAGAAGGCGCTGGAGGTTTTCGCGCCGGATTTCCGTTTGGCCCGGGTCTTGGATCACGGCGGCCAAAGAGCCAAGTGTGGCGGAGCGGCCGGCAGCGCTAGTAAGCAACGTGTTTGTCAACTGCTCCAAGCTCGCGCGGTTTTGCTCCGGGAAACGAACACGAATGGGATAGGAGCGGTCATTGAGAACCACGGGTGCCGCGGCAGGCTCGCCTTCGAGCAATGCCGACGCGTCAAGAGAGATTTCTTCCGGCGTGAAACCCGAGCGCGCGGCAACGAAGGGATTCACCTGAAAGGTAACCGCCGGGCCGCTGATGGTGTTCTCGACCCCATCAAGGACATCGACGATGCCGGGAGCCTTTCCGATCGCTTCGGCAACTCTTGGAGCAGCCTGCAAGAGCACTTGCGGGTCTTGCGAGAAGAGCTTGATGACGATGGGTTCCGGCTCGTTGCTAAGGTCGCCGATCATATCCTGCAGCACCTGCACGAATTCGACGTCGGTGGAGGGCTCGGTCTTCTTGATTTGCGCGCGCACGTCGTCGATGACTTCGTCGATGCCGCGGTCTCGCTTGGACTTGAGTTTTACGGTGAAGTCGCCGCGGTTGGCCTCGGTGACGGCGGCGAGCCCGAGCTGCAGGCCGGTGCGGCGAGAGGTGTTTTCGACTTCGGGCGTGGCGCGCAAAATGCGCTCAATACGTTGCAGGATGCGATCCGATTCCGTGAGGGAACTTCCCGGCGGCGTGTAGTAGTCGAGAATAAAGCCGCCTTCATCCATTTCCGGCAGCAGGTCCGTTCCCAGCAGGCGATAGCAACCATAGGTGAGCGCGATGATCGCGATGGAGCTGGCCACCAGCACCAGCGGACGAGCCAAGAGGCGCTCCATGACGCGTTCGTAGAACCGGACGACGCGGCCGAAAATTCCGGAGACGGGAGTTTCTTCCTCCGCGGGCGGAGTGTTGGCATCCGGCGATTCCGCTTCGTCGATGTGGAGAGCCGGCGGTTCACCGTGGATTCCTTTGCGACGAACCAGGTACTGGCTCAGCGTAGGCGTCAACGTCAGCGCGAGCAGGAGGGAGGTAAACAGGGCAACGGTCATAGTGATCGCCAGGGCGCGGAAAAAACTGCCGGTGACACCGGTAATGGAGATGAGCGGAAGAAACACGACAATCGGGGTGATGGTCGAGCCGATGAGCGGCACGGTCATTTCGTGGAGCGCACTTTGAATGGCGCGCAGGCGGTCTTCGCCGGCATCGCGGTGCAAGACGATGTTTTCAAGGACGACGATGGCATCGTCTATTACGAGTCCAACGGCGGCTGCCAGGCCGCCCAGGGTCATCAAGTTGAAACTTTGGCCGGCCATCTTGAGCACGATGAACGTCAGAAAGAAGAGTCGCGGGAATGACCAGACCCGCTACCAGGGAGGTTCCCCAGTCGCGCAGAAAGAGAACCAAAATCGCGGAGGAAAGAAGAAGGCCGAGGAGCACAGCGTCGCGCACGCTGGCAATGGAGTCGTGCACGATGGTGGACTGGTCGTAGAACGGCTCGAGATGCACACCGGAGGGAAGACTCAGAGTCAATTCGTGAATTTGCTGATGCACTTCGTCGGCGACCGAGATCGTGTTGCTGTCGGGCTGGCGGTTGATGCTGACGAGAACGGCCTGTTTTCCGTTCGCGGTAACCATGGTGTAGACCGGAGCCACCGCGGGAGTAATGGCAGCGATGTCGCCCAAGCGAGTCGGCACGCCCGCCGCGGAGTTTTTCACCACGATCTGAGCGATTTCATTCGGGGTGCGCACGCGACCACTTACGAGGCCGAGGACCAACTGATGGTTGTACTCGAGGAGGCCGGGGGAATCGATCAGGTTGGTGCGGCGGATGGCGTCGAGAATGTCCGCGATGGTGATCCCTGCAGAAAGGAGGCGGGCCGGGTCCGGCGTAACTTGGAACTCCGGCACGCGCCCGCCTTGCACCAGGACGGTAGCGACGCCGTCGAGACGATTCAACCTGGGCTTGATGTCGTAGGTGGCGATTTCCCAGAGTTTGTCTTGCGACAGCGAATCCGAAGTGAGGCTGTAGCCGAGAATCGGGAACGTGGCGAACGTAAGCCGATGGGTTTCGATCTTCGTGGTGGCGGGCAATTCCGACTGAAGGCGGGCGACGACGGCATCGACGCGCTGCAGAGTGAGGACCATGTCGCTGTCCCACGCGAAGAACAGGCTGACCTCGGCGGAGCCGCGGCTGGTGGTGGAGACGACGCGTTGCAAACCGGGAACGCTGTTCACGGCTTCCTCGATAGGACGCGTGATCGTTACCAGCATCTGGTCGATGGGCATAACACCGTTGTCTATGCTGATCACTACGCGCGGAAAGTCCGTGCTGGGAAAGACGGAGACGGGAATGGTAAACGCCAAATAGACGCCAACGAACGCCAGGCTGACGATGAGAAAAAGAGTCGGGCGCGAGAGACGCTGGAACCAATACGCGTGGATTTCCGTAGGATCGAGAGTAGACGACACTGCGGGCCGCTCCTCCATGCCGGCCTAATCCTTTTCCTTTTGCGCTGGCGGAGTCTTGTCGTCGTCTGCCGGCTCTTTGCCGGAGGGTGCGGGGGATTCCACTTTGATTTTGGTCTTGTCGGGTAACGCGTAGCCGCCGGAGGTAATCACTGGCTCGCCACGATTAATTCCGCTGATGATCTGAATTTCGTCTGCACCGTGAATTCCGGTTTGCACCGTCTTGCTATGAGCGAGGCCGTCGGAGCCGGCGATGAGAACGTATTCGGCGCCGTCGGGGTTCTTGAAGACGGCCGAAGCAGGAACGACGACGGCATTGGGGACGCTGCGTGCGGAGATGGAGACTTGGACGGTCATTCCGGGCTTGAGCTGTAATGGGGGCTTTGATACCTCGACCCAAACCTCGATCGTGGTACTGCCCGGATCCAGCGCGGGGCTAATGAGACTCAGGCGGCCTTTGACAGGATCGTCGACGCCGGAGATCTTAAGAGTCGCAGGATTGCCGATCCTAAAGGACGCGACCTCTGACTGCGCGATGTGCGCTTTGGCGATGAGCTTCGACATGTCCATGACGGTCAAGAGAGGCTGATTGGCGGTGGCGAGTTCACCGGGATATTGCGGCCGGTCGGTGATTACGCCCTCGATGGGGCTGCGAATCTGCGAGTAACTGTATTGCGCTTCGGCGCCGAGATATTTTCCCTTGGCGGCGGACAACTGGCCGGTGGCGGATTTGAGGGCTTGCTCGCGGCCGATGCGGCGCAGGTCATCGAGTTGCTTCTGGGCTTGTTCGAATTGACTACGCGCTTGCGCAAGCGCCACCTCGCCTGCATCCAGATCGCGCCGCGGCAAGGCTCCTTGCTGGAACAGGTCCTTGCGGCTGTCGTACATTTTTTGTTGCGCTTCGAAAGACGTTTTTGCGGCGGCGGCATCGAGCTCGGCCTTTTGAATCTGCTCGGGCAAACTCGCACCGGTGGTGGTGGTGTAGCTGGCCTCGGCTTGTTCGTATTCGCCTTTGCTCTGCTCGGTAGCAGCGGAGAGATCGGCGTTCTCGAGGACCGCGAGCAACTGGCCTTTGTGAACGCGATCGCCACGCTGGACCAGGAACGACTTGATCGTGGAAGTGATCTTCGGCGCGACCACGGCCTGCTGCAAGGGAAAGACCACGGCTTCCGCGGAGACCACCTGCGAAATCTCGCCGGCGCTCGCGGGTGTCACCTGGACGGGCACGACAGGTTCTTGTTCCTTTTGCTGCGAACCGCACCCTGCGATCGACAGAAACCAGGAGCGGCAGCGCGAGGCCGACGCACAGATCACGGAGCTGCGAAGAGCGGCGATGCTTCGGGTTCATGGAGTGGTCAGAACTCCCGTAAGAGTTTGGAGATTGGCAAGCGCGACGCGATAGCGAAGCGCACCATCCTGGTACCCGCCGTTGGCGAGCGCGAAAGAGTTCTGCGCATCGACGACCTCAAGAACAGTGGCCTCGCCGCCTTTGTAACGAAGGGTGGTGAGCTTGAGGCTTTCCGCGGCAAGCTCGGCGGAGCGGCTGAGGTCGGAGAGTTCATTTCGGGAGGTTTCCGCTTCGGCGTGCAGGGACTGAATTTCCGCGAGCAGCTTGCGCTGGGCAAGAGACAGCTCCCGCTTCGCTTGCGTGCGCCGCAGCTCTGCTTGCTTGACGCGACTCTGCGTGGCGCCCCAGTTCCAGATGGGAATGTTGAGGGTTGCCAAGGCGGAGGAGCCGAGATTTTCGAAACTTTTGTCCGTTGATGAAGGAGTTGGTGGCGAATTGGGCGGAGTCGATGCCGTAGAAATAGTCCAAAGCCAAGGAGGGTAGGTAGGCGGCGCGCTGAGAAGTCACGTCGTGGCCGGCTTCACGAACGGTTTCCAGCGCAGCGCGGACATCGGGATTGTCGCGAGCAGCCTGTTGCTGGACTTCCGGCAGGGTGGGCAGCGGCACGTCGGCATGGAGGTCGTCGGCAAGAACGAAATTGTCGTTGAAGTCCGGGAAAATCAGCACGGCCAAGTCGAGCCGGGCATTGAGGAGGGCCAGTTGTGCCTCTTGAAACTGGCGCCGCCGGTCGCGCATCTGGAGCTCGGCTTTGATGACATCGGAGTGAGCGACCTCGCCGCCGTGCTCGAGATCCTGTGTGAGTTTCAGAAATTCCTCGCCTTGGGTGGCGGTTTTTTGGGCGAGGTCCAGCCTGCTCTGCGCTGCCAGAACACCAAAGTAGCTTTGGACGACGGTGACTACCAGGCCGCGAGAGGCGATTTCGGCTCGAGCGCGCGCTGCCGCGGCCGCCGCGGAGGCCCGGCGAAAGCCAGCAACGCCGGCAAGATCGAGGGCTTCGTGGACGTTAGCTTGGCTTACATATTCATGCACCGCGTTGTTCGCGATGTAGCGGACGGTTGTGCCTGGTCCGTTGCCCTGGGTGTAGAGAACTTCGTTGCTGTAGCTGATCGTAGGCAGAAGAGCGTCGCGAGCCTGGGTACGGTCTTCATGAGCCAAGGCCGCATCGGTCAAGGCGCCCTGAAACACGGTACTGTTTTTTCGCGCGCGGGCCAGGGTGTCGTCGAGCGTAAGAGAGAGCGGCGCGGGCTCCGAGGCGGCAGAGTGAGGATCAGGACGGGCCGGAGCGCCCGAAGGCAGAGAGAGTCGAAGCTGTTGCGCCCGCAGTGGAGCGGAAAGGAAGGAGAGCAACATCCCTGCCAGAAGAAGCGCGCAGCGAATGGAATTTATCTTCATTGAGGCTTGCCGAACGAAGTCGCACGGAGCGATCGCGGCTAACTCGAAATTAGCGGCGGCGAGATAAACGCAGCATTAACGCGAGGTTGGAGGTGGCGCGGGAAGAAACACGGAAAAGGTGCTGCCAGTGGAGTCCGAGCGCTGGAGCTGAAGGCGGCCGTGATGCGCTTCCGCGATCCAGAGGGCGATCGACAGCCCAAGGCCGGCCCCACCGTCGTGAGCCACCGCTCGCGAGCGGGAGGGATCCACGCGAAAGAATCGCTCGAAGATGCGGGAGCGAAGTTCCCCGGGTATGCCGGGACCTGTATCCGACACGCTGACCTCAAAACCACCGGACGCCGCCTGGGATGCCACGGTGACGCAACCGCCCGGCGGAGTGAATTTAACGGCGTTGTCGATCAAATTGAGAAGCAGGCGGCGTAGGAGCGATTCGTCGGCGCGAATCGGGAGCTCGCCGGGAGTGTTCAGGGTCAAGGTAATGTTCTTGGCAAGCGCCAGCGTGCGCGCGGAATGGACGCAACTGGCGACAAGCTCATCGAGATAGAAGTCCTGGGGGGAGAGTGGGTATTGCCCGGAATCGGCGCGGGTGAGGGTGAACAAATCTTCGACGATGCGTGCGAGGCGTTTGGCTTCCCGGTGAAGCGTGGTCAGCGACTCGCGATACTCTTCCAGACTCCGTGAATTCTGGGAAAGAGCGACTTCGGCTTCCCCGGAGAGGATGGCGACCGGCGTGCGCAACTCGTGAGAAGCGTCGGCGACGAACCGGCGTTGACGATCGAAGGATTGATCGAGGCGATCGAGCAGGCTATTGAAGGAAAATGCGAGACGTCCCAACTCATCGGCGGGATTTTGCACCGCCAGGCGCTCGTGCAGGTTGGAGGCCGTGATGCGGCCGGCTTGCGCGCCCATCGCGGCCACCGGCGCAAGAGTCTTTCGCGCCAGGAAGTATCCACCCGTGGCCGCCAACGCGAGACCCATAGGAATCAACCAGGCAAAGGCGATACGCAGCTTTTCCAGGACTTCGCTTTGTACGTGCAAGGAGCGGAGGATTACGAGCTCATAGGGTTGCTGCTGGGTGGTGAAACGCCGGGCATAGGCGCGGTAAGAGTCGTGATGACCGCGAAAAGTATCGAAGGAGTGATCCGAATTCCAGGCAGCTTTGGCGAAGGTCTGGAATGGCGGGGAGGGCCAGATGCGGGCGGCATCGGTCTGGGCGCGTTGATTGGACTCCGGCAGGTCTCGAAGTCTAGCGAGAATGGCGCCGTTGGAATCGACGATGGCGAACACATGGTCGCGGTAGCGGTGCTCGAGCATGGATTGTTCGGCGGCGCCCGCGAAGCCGGTGGAGTTCTCGGCATCTTTCATTTCGTCCGCAAAGGTGACGAGAAATGCGTCGGCTAGCTGGGCGAGATCCGCGTCGGTGCGCACGGTCAGATTCCTGGCGACAATCCAATAGACCACGGCGGAGAGAAGCAAGAGGGTGCAGGCGAGAACGAGGCTGTACCAGAGCGTCAGGCGAACGCGGACCGAATCAAGCACGGAATTTCCTGTCGACTGGATGCCCTTGTGACCGGGAAGCGGCTGAACCTTTCTCGCGGGTTTCGCGGGCCGGAACGCCACCTGCGGTTTCCGCGCCGCCCAGCATGTATCCCGCGCCGCGCCGCGTGTGCAGCAGCGGAGTCTTGTTGGGGGAGTCGATTTTGCGCCGCAGGCGATTGATGTAAACCTCAATAAGATTGGAAAAAGGATCGAAGGTTTCGTCCCACACGTGTTCCGCGATTTCGGCCCTGCCGACGACGCGCCCGACGTTGCGGGCGAGAAATTCCAGCAAGGCGTACTCCTTTTGTGTGAGCGTGATCGGTTGACCGGCACGCTTGGCCGACTGCGAGGCGGTATCGACGGTGAGGTCGGCGACTTCGAGCTTGGCCGGGCGGAGATCGCCGGAGCGGCGGAGAAGCGCGCGGAGCCGCGCGAGAAGCTCGCGAAACTCGAAGGGCTTCGTGAGGTAGTCGTCGGCTCCATGATCGAGGCCGGCAATGCGATCCTCGACGGCGTCGCGAGCCGTCAGCATCAGGATGGGTATGCGATGCCCAGCCTTGCGGAGACTCCGGCAAACCTGAAAACCGTCCATGCCGGGGATCATAACGTCGAGAATGATGAGGTCGTAGGTGTTGATGTCGGCCTGGTAGAGAGCGTCCTTGCTGGAGGTCGCGGTGTCTACGGCGTAGGCCTGTTCGCGCAGACCCCGTACGACGAAGCGCTGGACGCCTGGATCGTCCTCGACCAACAGGACTCGCATCCTTGCATCATACGTGAAAGAACCTCGCAATTTCCGCTCCCGGATACGGCGGTCTTGAAATCGTCGCGTAATCTAGGGTTCACGGAACATTCACACACGGCGCCTAGAATTCGACGCCACGACAGACCCATGCATATCCTGGTGGTCGAAGACGAGATCGAAATGGCGCGGCTGCTTGTGCGCGGGCTGCAAGAAGAGTCCCACGAAGTAAAGGTCGCGCACGACGGCGTGGCAGCGCTGCGGCTGACGGAGAATGGCGGCTTTGACCTGGTGCTGTTGGATGTGATGTTGCCGGGGCTCAGCGGGTTGGAGGTTGCAAAGCAGCTAAGGCATCGTCCCGAGCAAGTGCCGGTGCTGATGCTGACGGCGCGTGACGCGCTCCCAGACATCGTCCGGGGCCTGGATGCGGGCGCGGACGACTACCTGACGAAGCCATTTTCGTTCACGGAACTGCTGGCGCGGGTGCGGGCGCTGGGGCGCCGCGGGCCAGCTCGGCCAAAGAGCGTGCTGGAAGTGGAGGACGTGGTGCTGGACACCACTTCTTTCCGAACCTTCCGTCAGGGGTATGAGATTCACCTGTCGCAGACAGAGTTCCGGCTGCTGGAGCTGTTGGCCAGGAATCGCGGAAGAGTGGTGCCGCGGCAGACGATTCTCAAGGCGCTGTGGGGAAGCCGGCGGGAAGTCGGAGAAAACACGCTCGACGCGTTCGTGAGGCTGTTGCGGAGGAAGCTGGAAGCAGCGGGCTCGACGAAGCTCGTTCAGACACACCGGGGATTCGGATATTCCATCGGAGCTGTTCACAGCGCATGAGCCTTCCGATTCGAACAAAGCTTACCGCGCTTCATTCGGCAGTGGTGATTCTGTCGTTCGTGAGCTTCTTTTGGGTCAGCGATCTCGGATTCCGGCACAGCATCGAAGCGACCGTGGACGAGGCGTCGCGCACAAATCTCGAGGTTGTCCACAGGTTACTGCAGAACAAAGCCGGCCGGGGCAGCGACGTAGTACGCCGCGAGCTGCAAGAGCTATCCGAATTGTGGGCCAGCGGCGCGATTTTCGAGGTTGCGGACGCGAGCGGGAACTGGATTTTTCAATCGCCACGTTTCTCGCAGTCCGTCCCACCTTTGCCCGCAGGCGCAGGGCTCGCAGGTTTCGTTTCTTCACGACCAACCTCGAGCATATGCAGTATCGGATCGCGCTGCAGCGCGTCGAGGCGGGCGGTCAGATTTTCGAAATTCGCGCGGCAGTTCCCACGGAGCCTTTCGATCAGGCTTTGGATCATTTCCGGCTGATCGAGAAAGAGATTCTGCCATTGCTGGTGTGTATCGCCGCGCTTCTAGGGTACTGGCTGAGTGGACGATCGCTGGCGCCAGTGAACCGAATCATTCAGACGGCGGAGCGCATTGGAGTGGAGAGTTTGTCGCGCCGGCTGGATGTGCCGCGCGCGCGGGATGAGCTGCGGCGTCTGACGCAAGCCATCAACGCGATGCTCGACCGCATCGAGCGTTCTTTCCAAAGGATTACGCAGTTTACCGCAGACGCCTCTCATGACCTCCGGACCCCGGTGGCCATTATCCGCACCGCGGCGGAAATCAGTTTGCGGAGGCCGCGAACCGAAGCCGACTATCGAGAGACGTTGCGGAACATCCTGCACACCTCGATCGAGACCTCCGAACTTCTCGAGAATCTGTTGACGCTGGCCAGGGCGGACGCCGGCGCCGTGGGCATGGAGATGCATCCCCTGGAATTGGGCATGCATGTACGCAAAGCCCAGGAGCGGGCGAAGATCCTTTCTTCGGACAAGGAGCTGGAACTGGTTCTGCATGTCCCGGCGGCGCCCGTGTGGGTACGGGCGGATGCCGTTGCCATCGACCGGCTGCTGCTGATTTTGGTGGACAACGCGGTTAAGTACACACCGGCGGGCGGACGGTGCGAAATCGAACTCTTGCGCGGGGGGGAGCACGCGCAGATTACGGTGCGAGACACGGGACGCGGAATTCCGGAGAGCGATCTAGGTTCCATTTTCGAGCGCTTTACGCGCGCGGACCGCGCGCGTTCCCGGGACGTTCCCGGTGCAGGTTTGGGATTGGCGATCGCGCGATGGATCACCGACATGCACGGCGGCACGATCGCGGCGGAGAGCAGACTCGGCGCGGGATCGGCATTTCAAGTCCGGCTTCCGGCGCTGGCAAACAGTTGATTCTTATCGTAGATACGCTGCTTTGGAGCACCAAACAGGTTTCTGAAAGAAATTCAGGGTCCTTTTAACAAGGCATTAACCTGCGTTCACTCTGCGTTCTCGGACACAGGTCGAAATACGGGGCAAACACCGAACAATTGTGCGCGCATAAGACGCGCGGGTGGCGGCGACCATTTCAGCAAACGGAGATTGAGAGGACGGTGATCCTCATGAAGCTTAACTACATTCGGAAAGATGAAGTGGTTTCACGCTATTAGCGCTGCTTCTGCACGCGTGCTTGCGATGCAGACGATGGCGCAAGGCGGCAAAGGCACGATCAAGGGGCAGGTTACCGATGTCTCAGGAGGAGTGCTCAAGGCGCCAAGGTCACGATTGAGCCGGCCTCACGCTCGCTTCACGACGTACAGGCGTAAGTTCTTCGGTGGTCGGCCTCTTGCCCGGGCAGCTATCACGCTCACCATCTCTTACGTCGGTTTCAAGACCATCACCAAGACGGTGGACGTCGTCGCCGGCCAAGTCGCCAGTGTCGAAGCGAAGCTAGAGGTGAGTCGCAGAACCAACAGGTCCTTGTCACTGCGGAGCGTGTCTTCGGCGGAAGCCGAGGCCGTCAACCGGGAGCGTACCGCCGACAACATCGTGCAGGTCCTGCCGATGATGTGATTCGCAGCTTGCCCAACGCCAACCTGGCCGACGCGCTTGGCCGGCTGCCGAGCGTCAGCATCGAGCGCGACGAGGGCGAAGGCAAGTACGTGCAGGTTCGCGGCACCGAACCGCGGCTTACCAATACGACCATCGACGGCGTAAACGTACCGTCGCCCGGAAACCGGCGTCCGGCAGATCAAGTTCGACGCGATTCCCGCCGATATCGTCGAGTCCGTGGAAATCAACAAAACCCTGCAAGCGAACATGGACGGGGACGGCATCGGAGGCTCGATCAATCTGGTCACCAAGACGGCTGGGGAGCGGCCCACGGTCGCACTCAGCGGTATGGGCGGGTACACGCCGATCCTCGACGGGCGAAGCTGGTGGAGACGGCCGGCACGATCGGTCAGCGTTTTGGCGCCAGCAAGCGCTTCGGCCTTCTCGTGGGCGGCTCTTACGATTGGAATGGACGCGGGATTGACGACATCGAGCCTGTGTCCGACGTCGCCACAGCCCGCCGGGACAGCCGCGTTTTGTTGATACCATGGACATCCGCGAATATCGTTACTACCGCACGCGTTGGGGGCTCACCGGGAGCGCCGACTACAAACTCGGAGACGGGTCGAACATCTACGCGCGGCTTTCTGTACTCCGACTTCCAAAACTACGGCGACCGCTGGGTCTACACGCTCAACGACAACACCCCGAACGCCGGGCTACTAGGCTCGAACGGCGGTACGCCATCGTATAACGTGCAGGATCGGCGGCCCGATATCGCCATCAGCAGCTTGGTGGTTGGAGGCAAACACGTCCTCACGAGCACCTGGTATTCTTGGGATGTCTCCGTTTCTAGGTCCCGCGATTTGAACTCGGCCCCTGGGACGGCAACCTTCCAATCCACCCTGGCCAGCAGCAATTGCGAATACAGTCCCACACTCACCACGGACATCTACCGGCCGCAGTTTACGCCGATATGCTTCGCGGAAGCTTACGATCCCACGACTCAGGTGTTGAAAAATATCCAAATTTCCCATGGGAAGACGGCGCAGTTGAACCTTCAAGGAGCAGGGGCGATGGCCAAGCGTTATCACATCGGCTCGCACCTCGCCAACATCGAGATCGGCGGTAAGTTCCGCAACGCTCACAAATTCGACGATACGTACAACGTACTGTTTACGCCGACCGGGACTGTGCCGCTGAGCCAATTTCCCAACGGCTTCACGAACAGCAACTATTACGACGGCACTTACCAACTGGGATATAACGCAAACTACCAGACCATCCGGGACTTTGCCAACGCCAACCCTAACCTCTTCACAAGCCAGAGCACTTTTGGAGCAGACCCCGCAAACTATGGTCTGGTAGAGAAAGTCTCTTCAGGCTACCTGATGAACACGGTCGATCTCAGCAGCCGTGTGCGGGTGGTAGCCGGTGTGCGAGTCGAGGGCACGAATTTGGACACCGTGTCCTTCGATACCACGTCCAATACGCTCTCCGATAA
This sequence comes from uncultured Acidobacteriota bacterium, assembly GCA_963735525.1. Classification (GTDB taxonomy): domain Bacteria; phylum Acidobacteriota; class Terriglobia; order Acidiferrales; family UBA7541; genus Acidiferrum. Next base: position 44,222 of record CAVTLQ010000018.1, read on the forward strand.
AGCCAGCGGCTCCTACGTGAAGGTTCTGCCAAGCGCATCTCTGAGATACGCTTTCAACAGCAGCACCAACCTCCGCTTGGTCTACGGGCGGGGTCTGTCGCGGCCCGACCCGCAGGATATCGCCCAGGCGGTGACCTTCACGACGACCGGAAGTCCAGGGTCGGTCAAGAACACGGCGACACTGGGGAATCCCGGTCTCAAGGCGGAAACTGCCGATAGCTTCGACGTACTGATCGAGCACTATCTGAACCCGTTCGGCATGGTAACGGCCGGGTACTTCTATAAGAGATTGACAGACCCGATCGTGACGAGGAGCTTTGTCCTGAGCAATTTCCAACCGTCACCGATCGCGCCCATCGAAACTTACACGGTGACGCAACCGATAAACGCAGGCAGCGCGTGGATCTCTGGATTTGAGGCCGCTTATCTCCAGCATTTTTCGTCTCTTCCCGGCGTGTTTGGTGGCCTTGGCCTCTCGGCAAACTACGGTTACACAGCGTCGCAGGCCAGTGGTCTACCAGGCCGTTCTGATCACCCCAGACTGCTGCGCAACGCGCCGAACACCTGGAACCTCAGCCCAACCTATGACCGCGGACGCGTCTCGATTCGGGTGGGCCTTAGCTATAACCAGGCAAACATCAGTAGTTACAACTACCAGGATGGCACGGGTGGGTCGACGGCAACCCCGGGTGGCCTTAAGGGACCTTTCGGCGACGTGTACTTCTACTCGCACCTTCAAGTCGACGCGCAGGGCAGTGTGCGCTTGAGCCATGGGCTCAATTTCGTCATGTACGGCCTAAACCTGACGAACGAGGTGTTCGGCTTCTATCAGGGCAGCCCGCAGTACATGATCCAGCGGGAATACTACACGCCAACAATCGCGGCGGGCTTCCGATGGTCGCCGATACATGAAAAGTAGGGCAACCGGATAACAGCCGGCTGAAGGTGGAGTCTTTGTGAAGAAGATTCTTGCTGTGTTGGTGTTTGTGTTTGCGCTCTTTGCAGCACGTTTTGCGGCGAGCAACGCGAAGCCCTCTGCCGTTTCCGCGGCGAACGATGAGGCTGCCGTTCTGGTCGGAGCCGGAGACATCGCGGATTGCACGGACCTGTCCGGCGCGGAGGCCACTGCGAAGCTTCTCGAAGCGATCCCCGGTACGGTGATGGCGGTAGGTGACCTGGCCTACCCCGATGGCACCAAAGAAAATTTCGCCTGCTATGACAAGACCTGGGGCCGGGTGAAGGCGCGCACGCGCCCGGCGGTGGGAAACCACGAATTCCACTCGACAGGCGCGACATATTACTTCAGCTACTTCGGCGCGGCGGCCGGCGATCCAACCAAGGGTTACTTCAGCTACGGTCTGGGCGCGTGGCACATCATCGTACTGAACAGCGAGTGTGAACAGATTGGCGGCTGCGGAGCCGGCTCCGAAGAAGAAAAGTGGCTGCGTTCCGATCTTGCCGCTCATCCAGCGGCCTGCACCCTGGCGTATTTTCACAAACCGCTTTTCAGCTCCGGCGGCACACATGGAGACGCCCCGGAATTCAAAGCTTTCTGGCAGGCGCTCTACGACGCGCACGCGGACGTTGTCGTGAATGGACACGATCACGACTACGAGCGCTTTGCACCGCAGAATCCGAGCGGAGAGGCAGACCCGGTTCGCGGCATTCGCGAGTTCGTGGTCGGAACCGGCGGGAAGAATCACCGGCCGTTTCACCAGCCCGACAAGAACAGCGAAGTGCGGAACGCGGACACCTTCGGAGTATTGAAGCTCACGCTGCGCTCCCATGGGTACGATTGGAGCTTCGTTCCCGAGGCCGGAAAGAGTTTCACGGATTCAGGGACTGGAACGTGCCATTGAGACCTGATTTCGCCTCGTAGGCACAAGTTCTGCATCGCACGGGAGAAATGGAGAACAAATGAATCGCGTTCTCGCAGGGGTCGCCGCGTTCCTAGCGTTTGGCAGTCCGACTGTGGGTCCTTCGGGTTACCGCGAAACAAACAAAGTGACCCTGCCCGGTCCTGCGGGCTGGGACTACGTCACCGTCGATCCGGCCAGCCGGCGCGTCTACGTTTCGCACGCGACGCAAGTGGAAGTTCTGGATGCCGACACGTTGAAGGTGGTGGGAAGCATCCCGGGGACGCCTGGCGTTCACGGGATCGCGATCGCCCCTGAAATCGGCAAGGGCTTCATTACGGCCGGAAAGGCCGACGCCGTAGTGATGTTCGATCTGGCCACGCTTGAAAAACCTGGGACACGTCAGCACCGGCAAAAAGCCGGATGCGATCGCCTACGACCCTGCGACAAAGCGTGTTTTCGCCATGAATGGCTCGAGCGACAGCGCCACCGCGATCAACGCGGCCGATGGCACCGTGAGCGGCGCGATCGATCTGGGTGGCGGACCCGAATTCACGGTCGCGGACGGCAAAGGGCAATCTGTGGGTGAATCTGGAAGACAAGAGCCAGCTCTTGCACCTGGATTCGCAATCGTTGACGGTGAAGGACCGCTGGGCGTTGGCGCCCTGTGAGGAGCCGTCGAGCCTGGCGTTTGATGCGCAAAACCGGCGGCTGTTCGTGGGATGCCGCAATCGAATGATGGCCGTGGTGGACGCCGACAGCGGGAAAGTGCTGGCTTCGTACCCGATTGGCGATCACGTTGATGCGTCGGCCTTCGATGCGGGTACGCGGCTGGTCTTCTGCTCGACTGGCGACGGCCATATTTCGATCTATCACCAGGACACAGCCGACAAGTACACGTTGCTGGAAAATCTGTCCACCTATCCCGGGTCGAAAACAATGGGCTTCGATCCCAAGACGCACCGGATCTTTGTGCCTGCAAACCAGGCAGGCAGTTTTGCGATTGTGGCGTTTGACCGCTAGAAGTGTTCCGTGGCTCTTTTCAGGTGGTTGGGTGTCCCGGGAAGGCGCCGGCCACAGAACTAACCTCTGTTCGAAAATCGCAGGCTTGGGCTGGCTATCCCAACGCCCCCCGCAGCGCTTGCTGAAGCGATTCCTGCTTGCCGGCGCTCAGCTTTTTCCCTTGCTCGGTAAGGTAAAACACGTCGATCACTTTCTGACCCTCCGTATCGATCAGCGCTACTTCGATGTTGCATCCCAGCCGCGCCAGCGTCGAGCCAATGTCGTACAGCAGTCCGGGCCTGTCTTGCGCCATGATCTCCAGCAGCGTGCTGTGTTCCGACGAGCTGTCGTCGAAACTGGTCTGCGTTTCCACCGCGACTTTCGGCGGGCGCGCGCGGCTCGCGCTCTCCCGGGCCTTCAGCAGCGGCTCCAGCGGCGCCTTGCCGTTCACCACGTCTGCCAAGCTTCGCCGGAATCTCTCGATCTCGGTGGGATTCAGCTCCAGTGTGCGATGCAGGTCCGCAAAGTGAAACGTGTCCAGCACTACTCCAGCGGCATTCGCAAACGCATCCGCCTTGATGATGTTCATCCCCCAACCGGCCAGCACGCCGGCAATCGTGGCGAACAGCGCCGGACGATCCGCCGTCAGCAGCGCCAACGAAAATGCGTGATCCGTCGCGCGCAGTTCGGTCTGCACCGGCTCGGTCCGCAGCTTCTGGTACAGCGCAAAATGGGTGGCGATCTCCGCCGCCGAATGCACCGCCAGGTAGCGTCTCGGGAATCCTTCGAGGAACTTTTCGATCTCCACCGTGCTTGCGCCGGCGCAGTGCGCGCGCACTTGCTCGAGCAGTGAGACTTCGTCGTGAGCGTGCAGCCGGTCGCGGTCCAGGGTGCGGCTGAAGTGGTTGGAGGTGGCCACGAAAAGCTGCCACAGCATGTCCGCTTTCCACGGCGTCAAGGCCTCCGGGTTCACCGCGTGAATATCGGCGTAGGTCAGCAGACACAACCGCTGCAAGCGTTCCTGATTCACCACGGAAGCCGCAAACGCGGAGATGGTCGAGGGATCGAAGATGTCCCGGCGTTGCACCGTTGCGGACATGTCCAGATGGTGCTCGATCAGGAAATGCACCTCGTTTGTTTCTTCCTCCGAAAGCTGCAAACGCTGCGCCGCGCTCTGGAGCGCTTCGAGGCTGCCGGCCACGTGGTTCTCGACGGCCATGCCTTTGCCGACGTCGTGCAACAACAGCGACAAGATCAGCAGGTCCCGGCGCTCCACGGTCTTCCACAAGGTCTGAAAGTGAGCTCCCTCGCGCGTCGGGAGGATCGGCTAGCTCTTGCAAGTGTTCGATGGTGCGCAGCGAGTGCTCATCCACGGTGTAGCGATGGTAGAAATCGCGCACCACCAGCGAATCGATGCGTCCAAATTCAGGCAAGATCTCGGTCAGCAGACCGAGACGCTGCATCGGACGCAGCGCCACTCCGGGATAGTCGGCATTCAGAATTTCGCGCAGCACCGGCCACGACACTTCCGCATTGCGCACCGGGAGCTCCGGATGCTGCATGATGTAGGCGATGCAGCGTTCCGCGCGGCGGCTTAACGGCACGCCTGTACGCGCCGCTTCGGTGAAAAGAGAAAACGTCACCGCGCGATCCGACAATGCCGGCTGGTCCAGCACTTCAAACAAACCGTCGCGCACCGCGAAAGGCTTGCCGTTGCTCGGTTCAAACTTCGCCACCCGGGTGGCGCTGAACAATCGTTGCCGCAGCGTCTGAGGCTACGCCGGACTTTTGCTCGAGGTAGCGCAGCAATTGCCGGTTGAGCGTGCGCGCGTGACGGAAATACAGCCGCATCCATTCCGCGGCGTTCCGCGAGAAGCCATCGGCAACGCCCAGCGAGCGCTCCGCCGCCGCCGCTTGCAGCTCGTACGTCAGCGTGTTGTCATTGCGTGCGTTGGCGTAGTGCAGGAAACAGCGAATCGCGCTGAGAAAGTCGACGGCGCCGGACGCCAATTCCTCTTCGGCGGCGCTGCTGCTCAGCGTTTCCCTTTTTTCGCCCGCGATCTGGCGCAGCCATACCGCCGCCTGATAGTCGCGGAGTCCTCCCGGCGCCTCTTTAACGTTCGGCTCCAGATGAAAAATAGTGTTGCCGTAGCGCGCCAGGCGGTCCTTGGTGAGTTGGTGGAGTTGCGCCTGAAGGAATGGCCGCGCTTGTTTCTCCGATCCAGGGAGTACGCGCGCGTCGAGTTTCTCGAAAATTTCGGGGTCACCCGCCAGAAAACGCCGGTCCAGCAGCGCCAGATGAAACTCCACGTTGTCTTCTTCGATCCGTTTGCATTCTTCGAGCGTGCGGCCCGCCGAGCTCACGCGAAAGCCGAGGTCCCACAGGGTGCGAGAGAAATCCGCGATCAGCGGACGGAACGCTTGTTCCGCTTTTTCGCTGCCAAACAGAAACAAGATGTCGAGGTCGGAATAGGGGAAAAGCAGCCGCCGGCCGTATCCGCCCAGGGCCACCAGACACAGGCCCGACGAGGGTATGCTGTGAACACGCAGCACATCGCCGAAAACCTGCCGGATGTTGGAGTCCGCAAGTTCGCACAGGGCGCGCACCGTTTCCCGCGCGCTCACACCCGCTTCGAACTGTTGCCGGATACGTTGTCGCTCGTCGTCGGCTTGCGGGCCGAGAACAGACAGGGGCGTCAGAGAACCTTGCATGGTCCGTACGGGTTGGGTTACCGGATGGAGACCTAGACGGGCTGCGATCGTCATTTTCGATCAGAGCGCATTCTCACCGCGCTCTTCGTTGCGGATCCGGATGGCTTCCTCAACCCTCGATAGAAATATCTTACCGTCGCCGATCTTTCCTGTCTTGGCTGTCTTCAGGATGGTGTCCACAACGGTATTCACCAATTTGTCGGGCAGCACCATCTCCAGTTTGATCTTCGGCAGCAGGTCCACGGTGTATTCCCGGCCGCGATAGACTTCGGTGTGCCCCTTTTGGCGGCCGTGCCCGCGCACTTCTGTCACCGTCATTCCCTCGATGCCGGCTTCGCGCAAGGCATCTTTTACCGATTCAAACCGCGAGGGCTGAATGATCGCCTCAAGTTTCATCATGGAAGGTTTCGCTCCGCGCTCCTGCCGGTCTGCCGCCTCACCATATCCTCACACAACTCAACCCGAATTCTACTGGTGTGTTTTACCGACGTCGCCGCCTTTGCAACGCCTGTGCCGCGCGAAACTTGGCCACTCAACGTCACGCCTCGAGGTTGTACGCCTCTTCTCCGTGCTGGGTAACGTCCAGACCTTCAATCTCCTGTTCTTCGCTCGCGCGCACGCCGGTGATCAGGTCCGTAATTTTCAGCAGCACGATTGTTCCCACCAGCGCAATCGACCATGCGGTCAGTATCCCCACGAGTTGGTTGCCCACTTGGCCCCAGTGCCCGTCGAGCGCGCCTGTGGGCTTACCGGCGCCAAAAATCGGATTGACGACCTGCTGCGCGAAAACGCCGGTTAGCAGCGCCCCGATGGTTCCGCCGGCCCCGTGCACGCCAAAGGCATCCAGCGCGTCATCGTAGCCGAAAATCGCCTTCACCTTCGTCACCATCCAGTAGCACACGATACCCGCAATGAACCCGATCGCCAGCGCCGGCATCGGCGCCACGAACCCCGCCGCCGGCGTAATCGCCACAAGTCCCGCTACCGCGCCGGAAATCGCGCCTAGCGCGCTGGCCCTCCCGTTCTTGATCCATTCCGCCGCGCTCCAGCTCAGCGCCGCCGCAGCCGTCGCGAAGTGCGTCGCGACAAACGCGCTGGTCGCCAAGGGGCTCGACGCCAGCGCACTCCCGGCGTTGAATCCGAACCATCCCACCCACAGCAAGCACGCCCCGGTGAAGCTGAGCACCAGGCTGTGCGGCGGCATCGGCTGCTTCGGGAATCCGGTCCTCTTGCCCAGGTATAGCGCGCACACCAGCGCCGAGACTCCCGAGCTGATGTGCACTACGGTTCCGCCCGCAAAGTCCAGCGTCGGAAACTTTCCGCCCAGCGAAGCGTTCAGGAATCCGCCCTTGCCCCACACCATGTGAGCGAGCGGCGCATACACCACCAGAAACCACAGCGTCAGAAATAGTACCGTGCCGCTGAATTTCATGCGTTCTGCCGTCGCTCCCGTTATCAGCGCCGGCGTGATAATCGCGAACATCAACTGGTACACCATGAATGTCGCTTGAGGAATCGTCCCGGCATAGTCCGGGTTCGGATCGGCGCCTACGCCTCGCAGGAACGCGTGCTCGAACCCGCCGATCACAGGACCGTTGCCGCCGAAGCACAGGCTGTAGCCCACCAGCGCCCACAGCACGGAGATCACCGCCATCAGCATGAAACTCTGCATCATGATGGCCAGCGTGTTCTTGCGCCGCACCAACCCGCCGTAAAACAGCGCCAAGCCCGGGCCGGTCATCAGCAGCACCAGCGCCGCGCTCACCAGCATCCACGCGTTATCTGCCGACGACTGCGCCGCGGTCACCCGTTGATCCAGCTGCGCGAGCTTGTCGTTCACGGCCTTTGCAGCTTCTGCTGTTGCTGCGGAGGAGGATGCCTGCGAGGCGGGCGTTGCGCTCGAGGAAGGCGCCGCGGCGGACGGAGTTTGCCGCGCCTGAAGTGAAATGCCGGCGAGCACCATGGTGAACAAACAACAACACTTCAAACCCACTCGCCTCATAGTTTATGTCCGCTCCGCTGCGTTTGAGTTGACCACCGGTTCGACCGGGGCCCCACACACTCGCTGACCGATTTCCGCTGTCCGGAAAAACCCTATTTTCGGCGACTTAGCGTTTTGTTGAGCGAAGATTATACGCGCCGCCCTTGGTGCACACCGTTAGAAATTTTCATTCAACTGATTCGTTTTTCTGATGATGAGAACCGCTGCGTGTCCTGCCGGTCCAAATCTTCCGCGGCGCGGACTCCGTCAGAATGCCTCCCCACGCCACTCTTCCCCTAGGCCCCTCCCTCCGCCAGGCGCTACTTGTGCCCTGCCGCCCTCATCGTATAATGTGCCCTCCGGCCTGCAGAACGGCCGCTCAGCCGCTCTGTGCGCCGCGTACTCGGCGTGCAGTTATAGCCTTGGGAAGAGCTCCGGTAGTATCCTGATGGCGCCTTTTCGAGGCTCATTTCTTCTGCCAGCCTGACGTCACGATTCCATGAAAGGGATCGCCCGATGACCGAACGTCTGCCCATGGAGATTGCCGTCCGTGAATTGAACGGCATCCATTTCCTTGTGGTCCACGGCCGTTTAACCATCGGGGAGCCCAGCGAGCAGCTCACCGAAGCTCTTCAGTCCGTCGTGCAGGGTGGCGGCCGCAAGGTTGTCGTCAATCTCAACGGCGTTCCTCAGATCGACAGTTCCGGCATCTCCTCGCTGGTTCGGAGCTCCATTCAGTTGGCTCGCGAGGGCGGCGCCCTTCACCTTGTCTGCGGCCAGGGTCGCGTGCGTGACGCGCTCACCGTCACCCGCTTGGTCGAAGCAATCCCCACCTTCGACTCCGACTCTTCCGCGCTCGCCAGCTTCACGTAAAGTTCACGGCTTCCGGTGCTCTCGCGTCGTTGACTTTGGAGTTTTGGCGGGCTTGGTGGGAAAGGTGACGGATATGAAACGAATCACTCGCGGCTTTCTGCTGCGTTTTCTCGTCGGTCTCGCGGTTGTGCTCGTGTTCTCCGGATCTGGGATTGCCGGCCAGGAAGCCCTTGGCGATATCAGCGGCCAACTCGGAAAAGAAATCGCCCAAGCAAATCTGCGGTCGGTGGCGGTCGCCGATTTCTTAACGCCGGACGGCAAGCCTTCCGACCTAGGTTGGTACTTGGCTGCCAAGCTCTCGGATGGCTGGGTGCAGCGGCCTCAAGGATTCCTCGTTCTCGACCGCGCTGAGCTTCCGGAGACCAAGGTCTCCGCCGGCGATGTTCGTTCCAGCGAAGCGCTCAAGCAGATCGGCGAGAAATGGGGCGTCGCCTCCATCGTTACCGGCTCAGTGGATGTTTTGGCGGACCACTACGTGCTTACCGTTACCGTGCTCAGGGTTGCGGATGGCACTGCCGTTGTGACTGCCTCTCAGCCCGTTGCTCATTCTCGGATCTTGGATCTCCTCAGCCCCCAGGGACTGGGCGCGGATGGTGCGACCCTGTTGCGCGGAGGTGTGAATGGCACTGGCGTACCGGCCTGCGTTTTCTGTCCAGCTCCGTCGTACTCGGACAAAGCCCGCAAGGCCAGACTTCAATCCAGCGTGGTCCTCGCCGTGACCGTCTCGAAAGACGGCCGCACCGCCAGGATCAGCATTTTGAAGGATCCCGGCTACGGACTCACCGAAATTGCCATCGAGACCGTGAGTGAATGGAACTTCAAGCCCGCCATTGGCAAAGAAGGCAAACCCGTCCCTGTGGTTGTACCCGTTGAGGTGACGTTTCGTATGACCAGGAGTTAAGCGAAAAAGCGCCCGCTTCGGAAAGCGGCCGCTACAACGAGCGCTGATCTTCGCTAGCCGCTCTTCTTCAATTCCGCCAGCACCAGCTTGGCCAATTCTTTCAAAGTCTCGAACACGCCCTGCCCTGTGACCGCTACACCTTCCAGCACCGGCTCGCCCTTTTTCTGCAATTGTTTCGTCAGATCGGGAATCGGCAAAGCGTTCGGCAAGTCTCGCTTGTTCAACTGCAGCACGTAGGGAATCGTGTCAAACTTCAGGTTGTGCTCCCTTAGGTGTTCCTGCAGGTTTTCCATGGTCTCGTGATTCGCATCCAGCCGCTCTTCCTGAGAGTCGGCCACGAACACCACGCCGTCGGCGCCTTTCAAGATGAGCTTTCGGCTGGCTTCATAGAACACCTGGCCGGGCACCGTATATAGATGAAAACGCGTCTTGAAGCCGCGCACCGTACCCAGATCGAGAGGGAGAAAGTCGAAGAACAGCGTCCGGTCGGTCTCTGTCGCCAGCGACACCATTTTCCCTTTTTGGTTTTGCCCCGTGTGATCGTAGATCCACTGCAGGTTCGCGGTTTTTCCGCCCAGACCTGGACCGTAGTACACCAGCTTGCAGTTGATTTCGCGCGCGGGAAAGTTGATGAAAGGCACGTGTAGTTAGTCCGATGTCCAGTCAGAAACTTATAGCACACGCGCCAAGGGCAGGCCAATCATTCCAGCAAATTGGTGTCGCGTGTTCGATACTCATGCCAGGCAAAGGAGTCTCGCTCGCGCCGTCGCGGGACGCCTTCTGGTGTCAAACTAGTTATCCTACTGGTCGTTGACGCGCGAAACCTCCTCTGCTAGCATTCGCGGCATGGCAAAGGCGCATAAGCCCAACTCGGGAACCTCCTCTCGCACCAAAGAGGCGTCGCATGGCCAATCCAAGTCGTTGAAAAGAAAACCTTTAACTCCCCAGCACCCCCCGCAGCGCGGCGGCGTAGAGATGGTCGACCCCCGCGTCCAGGCCCAGCTAAAGGTCTACGACGAAGCCTTGGCCCTGTTTCATCAACAGAAATTCGCCAAGGCCAAGCAAGAGCTGGAAAAAGTTCTCGAGGGCCCCAGCAAAGAGCTTGCCGACCGCGCTCGCATGCATCTCAAAATCGCCGAGCAGCGCATGAAGCCCTCCCACGAGCAAAACCCTCGCACCGCCGACGAGCACTATCAGCGCGGCGTGGCCATGATGAACATCGGCCGCTGGGACGACGCCCGCGAGAGCCTCGATAAGGCTCGCAAAGCGGCGCCCAAGGCGGATTACATCCATTACGCGCTGGCCGCGCTGGATTGCCTCACCGGTGAGGCCGAATCCGCTATGAAAAATCTCAAGGTCGCGATCGAGCTCCGTCCGGAAAATCGCTATCACGCCCGCAATGACGAAGACTTCGCTTTCCTTCAGGAAGATCCCCGCTTCACCGAGATGCTCTATCCGGAGAAAGACGGCACCGCCAACTAACTCGCAGTCTGAATTCCCCCAACTCCGGCCCAGTGTGACGTTTGTCACTGATCCGCCCGGCTCCGTGATCCTCGTGCTCTTTGCAAGCTCCGTGCTCCGTTCTTTTCTGTAGAATGACTACACGCGAAGCGTCTCGTGAAAAAGCGCATATCCAAGTCCCCGCAACTCTCCCACGGCCTCAACGTCGTCGCCCTCGGCGGCGGCACGGGCCTCTCGACAATTCTTCGCGGCCTGAAGGAGTTGGTCGTTCGCCGCCGCGACGAACCCGCCAACCCCCACCATCCCATCGCCGGCCTCACCGCTATCGTCACCGTAACCGATGACGGCGGCAGTTCCGGCCGCCTGCGTCGCGAAAACCGCATCCTGCCCCCCGGAGACATCCGCAATTGCATGGTCGCCTTGTCGCAGGACGAAGCTCTTCTCGGCCGTCTCTTTCAATATCGCTTCCACGCCGGCCGCGGCCTCGTCGGCCACAATTTCGGCAATCTCTTCCTCGCAGCGCTCACCCACGTCACCGGTGATTTTGCCGAAGCCGTCCGCCTCAGCAGCAAAATTCTCGCCATCCGCGGCCAAATTTTTCCTTCGACCGTCTCCAACGTCTCCCTCATTGCCACTCTCGAAGATGGACGCCGCGTCCACGGTGAGACCCGCATCACCGCCAGCCGCAAGCCCATCAAGAAGCTCGCGCTCTTCCCGCGCTCCGCACGCCCGCTTCCCAAGGCCCTCGAAGCCATCCACGAAGCCGATCTGATTCTGCTCGGCCCCGGCTCGCTCTACACCAGCATCCTTCCCAACCTGCTGATACCGGACATCGCAAACGCCATCGCCAAATCTAAAGCGCCTCGCGTGTACATCGCCAATCTTATGACCCAGCCCGGCGAAACCTCCGGCTACGCCCTCGCCGATCATCTGCGCGCCATCCAGCATCACACGCCGCGCCGCGTTATCGATTGGGTGGTAGCCAATCGCCAGCCCATTTCTCCCGAAGTGGCCAAGCGCTATCGCGCAGGCGGCGCCGATCCCGTCGCCATCGATCTGGGGGCTTTGCAGGCTCTCGGCTACCGCGTCATCCTCGACAATCTCCTCGAAGAACACGGCGTCATCCGCCACGATCCCGCCCGCCTCTCCCGCCTCCTCCTCGAAGAATTCCTCTCCTCGCCAAAAAAATGAAGCATTCGTGGCGCAGCCATTCTTGGCTGTATCCCAAGCAATGGTCATTCTTCAAAGACGCCTTGCTCAGCGCGAACGCCTTCCGGATTGCTTTCAACTTTCAACTGTCGACTGTAAACTCTCCTCATCATGAAAGTTAGAATTCACCGAGAGAGGCCGGATCCCTGGCCCGTCGTGCGACAACGCATCAGCCCTGCCTGGACCCTGCCGTTCTCGGCCATCGAGTGGGTCTTCGAATGGATCGCCTTTGCCCTCAGCCGATGGAGTTTTCTCGACGTCCTTGAATATCTCGAGGGCTTTAGCGTGCTGATCGCCGTCATCTTTTACTTTTCCGAGTCCGGCGATCGCCTCAAACAAAAACACTATCAAGCCTGGCAGGTCATCAACACCGCGCAGGGAAAAGGCGGCAGCGGCGGACGCGTCGAAGCGCTGGAAGAGCTCAACACCGACGGCATCTCACTGGTCGGCGTCGACGTCTCCGGCGCGTTTCTTCAGGGGCTCCGTCTCAAACGCGCTCGCTTGCCCCGTGCGAATTTCAGCACTGCGGACGTCCGCGACAGCGACCTCGCATTCGCTGATTTTTCCGACGCTAGTCTGCACTTTACCAACTTTAGGCAAAGCAATTTGCGGAACGTCAGCTTTCGGCGCGCCTCTCTGGACGACGCCGACCTCACTGGCGCCGATCTCAGCGCCGCCGATCTGGACGATGCTGACCTCCCTTGTGCTGACCTCACTGGCGCTAATCTCGCCGGCGCGACTCTTACCAACGCCGACTTGGTCAACGCCACCCTGTCAAATCTCCACTGGCACGAGATCCGCAGTCTCAAAAATGCAAATATCTTCGGCATCAAAAATCCGCCGGAAGGATTCGTCGCCTGGGCCAAGCAACATGGCGCCGTCCAGATTGAGTCCGATTGTCCCCACCCTGCACCGTAGTGGCGTTATGTAGGCGCCGAAGCAGCCAGTATTTGTTGGATGGAAGGGCAGGCTTACCGGATGGGACGTGGGGCTGAAGTCCAGCGCCTATATAACGCCACTCTCAATAGGACCACCGCAGCAACACGCCGCCCGTTGTGTAACCCGCCCCGACCGCGGCGAGTAGCACCAAGTCGCCCTTGTGCAGGCGGCCTTCGGCGACCGCGTCGCGCAGGCCCAGCGGAATCGTGCCCGCGGTGGTGTTGCCATAGCGGTCGATGTTCACCATCACCTTGGAGTCGTCCACACCCAGCCGCTGCTGCATCGCGCGAATGATGCGCAGGTTGGCCTGATGGGGAACGACCAACGCCAGGTCATCGCTGGTGAAGCCGTTGCGTTCCAGCAAGCAGGTGGCCAGCTCCGCCATGCGCCGCACGGCGTACTTGAAAACCTGCGACCCATCCTGATGAACCACGTGCATGTTCTTCTCGACCGTCTCACGCGTGGACGGATTCAAAGAGCCGCCTCCGGGCATATACAGGTAATTCCCGCCGGAGCCATCGATATCATGCGCGAAGTCGAGAATGCCCTCGCCATCCTTTGCCGGCTCGAGTAGCACCGCGCCGGCGCCATCGCCAAACAGGACGCAGGTCGCCCGGTCTTTGTAGTCCAGGATTTTGCTCATCGAGTCGCTGCCGATCACCAGGACTTTTTTGTGCGCTCCCGACCCGACGAACTGCGCTCCCACGGTGAGCGCGTACGCGAAACCCGAGCAGGCCGCGGAAAGATCGAAGCCCCACGCTTTTTTTGCTCCCAGGCGGTCCTGCACCAGGCAGGCGGTTGCGGGAAAAAACATGTCCGGAGTGACGCTGGCAAGCACAATCAAATCGAGTTCGGCAGGATCGGTCCCGGTTTGCGCAAGAAGCTGTTTGGCCGCTGCGGTTGCCAGGTCCGAGCTGGCCGCGCCGTTTTCGACAATATGACGCTCGCGAATGCCGGTGCGCGTGCGAATCCACTCGTCGTTGGTGTCCACCATCTTTTCCAGATCGGCGTTGGTCAACACCTTGGGCGGAACGTAGCCCGCGACGCCGGTAATCTTGGCCGCGATGCGATGGGACATGGCCCTCCTTGGAGTTCCGTCACTTGGCAAGAGACACTGAATGAATTCTATGCGATGCCCCCGAGAAGTGACAAGGAAACCTCAATCCCGGCCCGCAACAATCTCGTACCTCCAGGTCAGCGTCGCGGTCTTCCGCAGCGTCGTGGAGACCGAGCAATACTTCTCTTCGCTCAGCTGAATCGCGTGGTTCACCGCCGCCTCGTCCAGTTTTCCGCGAAGCCGGTACAGCACTTCCAACTTGATCCACACCTGCGGCGGCTTGGCGGCGCGTTCTCCTGAGCAAATCACTTCGAGCGCCTCCAGCTTTTGCCGCTTTTTCCCGAGCACGACCACCACGTCGGTAGCCGTGCACGCCCCGAGCGCCATGAGCAGCATCTCCATCGGGCCCGGCGCCTTATTGGACTCCCGATCCGAATCGAAAACCATAGCGTGACCCGAAGGACTCGTGGCGGCGAATTTCTGTTCGCCGATCCATGTTACCGATGCCGTCTGCATGACGTCCCCCCTCGCGTACCCGGAAAACCGCAGGTCTTGCCGCGCCGTTGCCTGTGCCCTCTAGCGGCCGCCTTCCGAAGCGGGCGCCTTCAGCTTCAGCCCGCCCCTCTCTTCTCCCTCGTACTTTGCCCCGAAAAAACAAACTCTCCAAGCCAGATCATCACCAAAGCCCATCTAGCGGCCGCCTTCCGAAGCGGGCGCCCTTTATCGCAACACCCAGGCCCCGCACTCCCCCTGCCTCTGCCGCCACGCGACTACCCGCCAGCGCCCTGTCCGTCACGAAAAAACCGCCGAAATGCCGCACAAAGATGACACTCATGTGACTCGCCCATGACAAGGCCTTGGGCCGTTCCCGTCAGCATTACGTTGCCAGCTACGAGCGAGGCGAGCCGCCTCGTTCGGGAATAGGGAGACACCAACGCTCCATGAACACGGCGATCCATGCGTATGGCACCAGCGCCGCATCCACCCGCGCGACCCCGAGTCTGGCGAACGGCTCGCCAGCCATGCAGCGTTTCTCGAGCAAGAGAAGGCGCGCGCCTCGACCGCAGGCTAAACCCGCCGAGGTGCGCCAACTGAAGCCAGACAGCGCCTCCCTCAGCGAAACCGTCCGCTTGGCGCAGCTGGGCGACGCCGCCGCTTTTGAAACCATCTACCAACTCCATTCCCGCCGCGTTTACGCGCTTTGCCTGCGCATGGTGGGACACCCGGTGGAAGCCGAGGATCTGGCGCAGGAAGCATTCCTTCAGCTCTTCCGCAAGATTCACACCTTCCGCGGCGAATCCGCGTTTTCCTCCTGGCTGCACCGGCTGACCGCCAACGTGGTGCTCATGAGCTTCCGCAGGAAGAAAGGCGTGACCACTTCGCTCGACGAGCTCACTAGAATCGACGAGGACAACGACATTCCCCGGCACGAGATCGGCACCGCGGACTTGCGCTTGGCCGGCGTGTTCGACCGCATCAACCTGCAGACGGCCATCGAGCAGTTGCCGGAGGGCTACAAGACCATGTTCATCCTCCACGATGTGCATGGCTACGAGCACAACGAGATCGCCGAGATCTTTGGATGCTCGATCGGAAACTCCAAGTCCCAATTGCACAAGGCTCGCAAACGTCTGCGCGAGTTGCTCCGCCGCGTAAAGGGGAGCCGCTCGCAGCAAGGCGGGCACATGGCCGGCGCCTCCTTCGCCATGGCCGCCGGGTACTGACGGTTGTTGCAACGGGAGGGCATGGGATAAGGATGCCCGAAGAATCTCAACTTCAACCATTGCAGCCCCTTAATGTTTGTACCTTTCGCCAGAAAGTTTTAAATGTCTCGTCCAAATCAGTTTTTCCGCAGCATGTTCAGCCATGCCGTAACTGCAGCAAAATCAATCGGCTTTAGTCCCTCAGGGCTGGTTTTCCGGGCTGCCGTCGACCCCCGGCATGTGGAATAATTGGACTCCATTCTCTACTTGGGAGCGCCAATGCCTCGCTATCTTACGCAGCACACGCTGGCTTGCCTTACGCGGCAGGGGGCCGAAAACCTGGCGCAGCGGATGCAGTGCGGCGGGACGGCCCGCGCCGAGCGCGTGCTGGTTAACATGCTCGAAGGCAAGATGTTTGCCGAGTTTCGCGCCGAATCGCGGGAAGCCCTCGAGGGTTGGCTCAAGGCCGAAGGGATGCACTTCGATTGGCTGGTGCGCATCGAGTGGGAGACTCGGGCGCAGAATGGGAAGCTGCACGTCGCGGAATGACCCCGGCTGGGTGCGCCTTGCGAAAGGCAGACGGCGCCCTCGGTCGGGAACAAAAACAGGTGCTTGCTCTACCCCGTTGCGCTACCCTTGGCGGGTTCCCGACGGAGGAAAAACGCCATGTCTGACTACGCTCATCCCGAAGCCCTCGTAACCACCGAATGGGTCGCCGCGCACGGCAAAGATCCCGGCATCCGCCTCGTCGAGGTCGATGTTGATACCACCGGCTACGACCAGGGGCACATCGCCGGCGCCGTCTCCTGGAACTGGCAGACCGAATTGCAAGACGCCATTCGGCGCGACCTCGCGCAGCCGCAGGCCTTCGAGCAATTGCTCGGCAAGGCGGGCATCTCGCCCGATACGACCATCGTTCTCTACGGCGACAACAACAACTGGTTCGCCGCGTGGGCCTTCTGGCAGCTCAATTACTACGGCCACGAAAAAGTTTTGATCATGAACGGCGGGCGCAAGAAGTGGCTGGAAGAGAAGCGCCCGATCACCACCGACAAGCCAACCGTTGCTGCCACGACGTACCAAGTGAAAGGGCAGAACGCGGCGATCCGCGCGAAGCGCGACGACATTTTTGCTGCCGTTGACAAAAAGTCCGGCGCACAGCTTGTGGACGTGCGCTCGGTGGACGAATTCACCGGCAAGATCATCGCGCCGCCGGGCATGACCGAAACCGCGCAGCGCGCCGGCCACATCCCGGGCGCCGCCAACATTCCCTGGTCACAAGCCGTCAACGAAGATGGCACCTTCAAGTCCGCTGACGCGCTCAAGCAGCTCTACGGTGCGAAAGGAATCAGCGGCGACAAGGAAGTGATTGCATACTGCCGGATCGGCGAGCGCAGCTCGCACACCTGGTTTGTGCTGAAGTATCTGCTCGGCATCAAGGACGTCCGCAACTACGACGGCTCGTGGACCGAGTGGGGAAACCTGATCGGCGCGCCGATCGAGAAAGAAGTCTCCGCCGCCGCGGCGAAGTAGGCACGCTATTCGTGCCGCAGCTTGCCTCATGTAGGCGCCATGGCACTGCCGCGATGGCGCGGGCAAGGTGCCGCGGCGAAAAACTATTCGTAGCGCAGGGCGACCAGTGGATCGACCGACGTGGCCCGGCGCGCCGGCACGTAACAGGCGATCATGGCGACCAGCAGCAACATTCCGGTCACGCTGAGAAACGTCCAGGGATCGGTGACACTGACGCCGAAGAGCAGGCTGGCCAGCACGCGCGTGAATCCGAACGCCAGCAACAACCCCAGCACAAGTCCTGCAACGGCGAGCCGCAAACCCTGACCGGCGATGAGCCGGAGCACGTCGCCGCCCTGGGCGCCCAGCGCGCGGCGAATGCCGATTTCGTGCCGCTGCTGGTTTACGGAATACGACAGCACACCATACACGCCGACGGCCGCGAGGACGAGAGCGAGTGCGCCGAACAATGTGAGCAGCGCCGCGGCCATGCGCGGGGCCCAGAGTCCCTGATCCATAATTTCGTGGATGGTCTGAACGTTGGTGATCGCGAGATTGGAATCGAGTGACTGGATCGCGCCGCGGACGGTGGAGATGGCGGTTTCGGGTTTGCCCGTCGTGCGCACTTGCAACGTGGCGAAGGGCGAATAGTCCTGCGTGATCGGAAGATACGCCACGGGTTGCGGCTCTTCTCCGATCTGATTGACGACGGTGTTCTTCACGATGCCGACGATTTCGCGGAGTTTCGGCTCACCGAAGAAATGAAAGCGCTTGCCCAGCGCATCCTCGTTGGGCCAGAAGTGTTTGGCCATGGCTTCGTTGGCGACGGCCACGGGAAGCGTTTCTTTTCTGTCGGTGTCGGTGAAGGTGCGTCCGCGAAGGACGGGAATGCGGAGGGTTTCAAAGTAAGTGGGGGTGATGGAATCGAGTTCGGTTAACGTGCCGCGATAGCCGGAAGCTTCATCCTGGCCCTCTGGAAAAATAGTGCGTGCGAGGCCGCCGCCAACGGGAAAATTGGAAGCAATGGTGGCCGACTGCACTCCGGGAGCGATTGCGGCGCGCTCCGCGGCGGCGCGATAGAACTGCTGGGCTTGTCCTTCGGTGTAGTGCAGAGCGCCGAGATCGAAAGCCATCATGAAAAGTTTCTCGGACTCGAAGCCGGGATCGATGCGCTGCGCATTCTGCTGGCTGCGAATGAAAAGTCCGGCGCCGATCAGCGCGACCAGCGCGAGCGCCGTTTCAAAAACGACCAGCAGGCTGCGGACAGGGTTGGCTCTCCATCCAACGGAGTTGCCGCGCCCGCCGGCTTTCAGCGCGTCCGCGAGATCGGGAGCGGAAGCTTTGATCGCGGGCACGGCGCCAAAGAGGGCGCCGGTGAGCAACGCGATTCCCAGGGTGAACAGCAACACGCGGGAATCCAAGGCAAGATCGACGTCATTTTGCGCGATGAAAGACGGCCGATAGGACCATAGGATGCCGCGGCCCCAATAGGCGATGACCAGACCAACAGTGGCGCCCGCGAGAGACAGCAGAGTGCTTTCGGTGAGGAGTTGGCGCAACAGACGCCCGCGGCCTGCGCCGAGAGCGGCGCGCACGGTCATCTCCTTCTCGCGTCGTGCGGCTTGCGCGAGAAGAAGATTGGCAAGATTCGCGCAGGCGATCAAGAGAACCAGGCCGACGGCGCCAAGCATCATGGCGCCGGCAAGAGTGAACTGTTCGTGATTGTTCACACCGACAGCGGCTTCGGCAAGAGACGAGAGTGCGACGCTGCGGCCGGCATTGTCTTTCGGGTATTCGCTTTCGAGCCGGGACGCAATCGTTTTCAGAGAAGCTTCCGCCTGGGGCATGCTGATTCCCGGCTTTAGCCGGCCAAATAGGGTCATGGTCAGGAAGCGGCGGTCGTTGAAGAACTCGGCAAAAAATCCGGCGAGAACCTGGTCCTTCATACTGGTGGTAATCCAGACCCGTTCGGTGCTGGCGAGGGAAATGGTGCCCTTGAAACCTCGGGGTGCGACTCCGATCACGGTGTAGGGCGTAGCGTTCAGAATCATGGTGCGCCCGACCGCGCCCGGATCCGAGCCGAATTTATTGGTCCACAGCGCGTAGCTGATGACCGCGACGGTGTTGCTGTTTGGCTTGGTGTCTTCGTCGGGCAAAAAGAACCGGCCGGCGGCGGGATTCAGACCGAGAACGTCGAAATAGTTCGCGCTGACCATGTAGGCTTGCACTTGCTTGGGCTCCGCACCGCCGCTCCACGTAATTGGAAACCCGGACCACGCGGCGAGATCGGTGAAGACTTCATTTTGGCGGCGGTAATCCTGAAAATTGGGGAAGGACATACCGAGCTTTGCGGCGTTGGCTTGCGTGACCCTGGTCTTGGTGTCGATGGTATCGAGTTGCACGAGGCGTGAAACGTCGCGTACGGGAAGAGGATTCAGCAAAACGGCATTGACGACGGTGAAGATGGTGGTGTTGAGCCCGAAGCCCAGCGCGAGAGAGATGACGGCAATGGCGCTAAAGCCGCGATTCTTGAGCAGCATGCGGATGCCGAAGCGAATGTCTTTCGCTAGATCATCGATCCAGCGAAAGACCCAGGCGCTGCGGCTGTCGTCTTTGGCGAGGCCGACGTGGCCGAAGGCGCGATTGGCGGCATGACGAGCTTCATCAGGTTCCATACCATTCTCCAGGTTTTCTTCCACTTCCATAGCCAGGTGAGAACGAATTTCGTCGTCAAGTTCGCGATCGATTTCTTTGGCGCGAAAGATGGCGCCGAGTTTTGTGAAGGTTCGCGTGAAGCTCATAACGATTCTCCGTGAAACATCAACGAAGACTCCTGTGCTGCTCTAGGCGTCTTCGGCGCCGCGAGCGGATGCCATAATGCGGGCGACAGCCTCGCTAAAGCGTTCCCATTTCGAGTGTTCCGCGGAAAGCTGTTTGCGGCCAGTGGGCGTGAGACGGTAGAAGCGGGCCTTGCGGTTGTTGGTGGAGGTACCCCATTCGGCAACGATCCAGCTTTCCTGCAAAAGGCGCTGGAGAGCCGGGTAGAGGGAGCCGTGTTCGATCTTAAAGGTGTCGCCGGAGGTTTGCTGGATGAATTTGGCGATGCCGTGGCCGTGCATGGGACCCCAACGCAGGGTGCGGAGAATGATGAGGTCGAGAGTGCCCTGCATGATTTCGAGGCGGTTGGCGGAGCGGGGTTTGCTTGTCATGGGTAGGCATCCTACTACAAGACAGGTAGGGTGTCTACTAAAGGATCTGTGAATCGAGGAGTCCCGCAAAAATACGGAACAATCGGCGGCGCATAATTACCGCAAAATCACGTATCGGCAGTCGGGCGCTATTTCACGACATGACACAGATAGGGAAACGATTCGACCTGCGTACGGGCTTCCGGGAGTATCGTCGCGACAAGACCGAAAAATTCAGGGCACAAGAAGGACTTCGCTGATGAAGAAGCTGCGTTTTCTAGTTTCACTGATGACGCGAGAAAACGATTACCAATTGGAACAAGCGGCGTCCGCGCAGCAGGCCGCGGCCATCCACGGGGTCGAGGTGCAGATCCTGTTCGCGGGGAACGACTCGATTACGCAGGGCACGCAAGTGCTGAAGATCATTCAGGGAGCCCCCGAGACGCGTCCCGATGCCATTTTGTGCGAGCCGGTGGGAGGACCATGCCTACCGCAAGTGGCGCGCGCGGCGGTAGCGGCTGGAATTCCCTGGGCGATTCTCAATCGCGATGCGGACTACATCGGTGAGCTGCGGAAGTCTTCAGGCCTGCCCATTTTTTCGATCACCGCAGACCAAAAGGAAGTTGGCCGAATTCAGGGGCAGCAACTGGCAGCGCTGCTGCGGAAAAACGGCGGCCGATTGCTGCACATCCAGGGCCCGTCGGAAAATATGGCCGCCAAGGATCGAACCACGGGAATGCAGATGACCCTGCCCGCGAGCATCCAGATCACTTCGTTGCGAGGGCAGTGGACCGAAGAGAGCGCGCAGCGGACGGTGGAGTCCTGGCTGCGGCTGAATACGTCCCACAAGATACAAATCGGAGCAGTTGGCTCGCAGAATGATGCAATGGCGATGGGCGCCCGGAAAGCCTTCACGGCGATGGACAATCTTGCGGAGCGCGATCGCTGGCTGCGTCTTCCCTACACCGGGTGCGATGGTGTGCCGAAGACGGGCCAAGCGTGGGTGCGCAGCGGCTCACTGACCGCGACGGTGATCGTGCCCACGACGACGGGCCGAGCGCTGACGATGATGCTGCAAGCGATCCAAACCGGGACGAAACCTCCGGAGAAGTCGTTCACGACGCCGGAATCGTTCCCGCCGCTGGATCAGTTGTCCTCGAAGTAGTGATTTTGGCGAACAATCAGCCACCAAAATTGAGGATTTTTGTTAGACGGGCTCGAGGAGTCGATTTTTCGCCCGGGCGTCCCCCGCGGAATTGCCGTCGAGAAGGAATTGAGTTCGTTGACAGAGGTGACAGGGCGGGATAGCTTCATTTGGTGCACGCTCTTGGCCCTCCGGTGCGAAGGCGGGAGTAAGATTGCGCGGAGGAAAGAATGGGACGAACAGCGGCGATCCTTTTGATTTGCGGGGCGATTCTTCTGGGGGTTGCAGGGACGTCGAAGACGCCGAAGACGGATGAGCGCATGAAGGGCGCATTTCGGCGGCCTGCAGTCAACGGCTGGACATACGTGCACCTGGAAGGAACGCCCGGGGAGATCGGCTACCAGCACGGGTACCTATTGGCCACGGAGATTCAGGATATGCAGAAGGTGTTTGCGCTGGAGTTCCGGCACGACACCGGAAAGAACTGGACTTTCTTTCGGGACGCCGCGAAAAACGTTCTTTGGCCGCGTGTGGAGCAAGAATATCGAGAGGAAATGCAGGGGATCGCGGACGGATTGAACGCGCAGGGTGTGAAGTTCGACGTGTGGGATGTAGTGGCGATGAACGCGTCGCAGGAATGGGGCTACTACGTGACGGAATACGACAAGACGCACACCGTCGCGTCAGATCCCAAGGTGGCGGTGGGGGAGCATTGCAGCGCATTCGTGGCCGTGGGGAGCTACACAAAGGATGGGCGGGTGGTCATCGCGCACAACAACTGGACGAATTATTTGGATGGGGCACGGTGGACCTTTGCATTCGATATCGCGCCGGAGCACGGGTACCACTTGCTGATGGACGGGTTGCCGGGATTGATCCACAGCGGCGACGATTTTGGATTGAATTCCGCGGGCATAGTGATTACGGAGACGACGATTTCGGGTTTCCACGGCTTCGACACAAATGGCGTGCCGGAATTCGTGCGCGCGCGGAAGGCCCTGCAGTATTCGGCGTCGATCGACGATGTGGCGCGAATTTTCAAAGAGGGCAACAACGGCGGGTACGCGAATGACTGGCTGATCGCGGACACCCGAAAGAACGAGATCGCCAGCCTGGAGCTAGGATTGAAAAATGTGACGCTGGAGCGGAAGACCGACGGGTATTTCGTGGGCTCGAATTTCCCGATCAATCCGAAATTGGCGGCGGAAGAGACCACGTTTGCGGTCGCGGACAAGGGTAACAGCGCAAACGCGCGGCACCGGCGCTGGGAACAACTGATGGCGGCGAACAAAGGCAAGATCGATGTGAGCCTGGCCGAGCAGTTCATGGCCGATCATGTGGACAGCTTTACGGGGAAGACCGAACCCAGCGAGAGGACGCTTTGCGGACATTTCGAGCTTTCGCCGCGGGGATCGGGCGCGGGCGCATGGCAGCCGGCTTTCGGGACTGCCGGCGCGGTACAGAACAAAGTTACGGACGCGTCGATGACGGAGAAGATGGAGTTTACGGCGGCTGCGGGACACGCCTGTGGGATGGACTTTCTTGCCGCGAAACATCTGCAGCAGCATCCGGAACTGGATTGGGAGAAGCCGGAGCTTCGAGATATGAAGGCTTATCGTTGGACGACGATTGAAGGCAGAAGTGAGTAGTGAGTAGCGGAATTTCGCGGGCGAGCGGGGAATGAGTGGCTGGGATTCACACGCGGTCCGCAGAGTCACTCATTCCTTGCTGCCTTGACTCCCAGTTGATGCCCGCAACCGCGCCGACCCTAAATAGCTTGCCCCCAACCCTGCTTGACCGGCGCAACTGCGAACCCCTCCTGAGGCTTCGGTGGCGGGTCTACTTGCCGGCGGCCTTGGCCTTGTGCCCGTGATGCTCCACGTGCAGCTTTGCCGCCTCGCCGGCGTGGTGCGTTACATGTTGCAGGTGGCCATGGGCGGTATGAGCGTGGTGAGCCGCCAGTTCGTGGTCGCCGGCTTCGTGATGCTTGGCAGCCTCGCGATGATGGCGAGCTGCGTGTTCGTGATGTTCGGCTGCCTGGTGATGATGTTCTGCCGCTTGCTTGGACATTGTGTTCTCCTTAGAATTTGGGCCTGAACTGCCATCGGGTAGACTGCGCCCGCGCTGATTACGGAGGCGTGAGGAGATTGTGAACGGACGAACACAAGGTGTTGAAAAAGGAGAGGAAAGTCCGGGGTGGGCTCGGTAGCGAATGAGAGGAAAACTGAAGGGCGCTCTGGCGTGACTTAAGCCACGCGTTTACATTGCGTTAGGCTCAAAATGGGGTGCTAGCCTGGGTTGCTCGCGGAAGTTCCAGCGCTTGTGGTTCACGCTGACCGCGGCGACGTCATCAGGTGAAAAGGGAACATCTTTGTGGCCGCGCACCTGGATGACGTAGCCTTCGCTGGTCACCACCTGGTCAAAATGCTTGCCGTTCTTAAGGGTCACCGAAACCACCTGATAGCCCATGCCGGTCTCGCCGTGATGGCGCAGGCCGTCGGCGTATTCGCGCGGAATTGGAATTAAGCGCTTCATTACCCACCTCTAGAATAGAAGCTTAAGGGAAGGGGTATTTTACCCGGCCGGAGTGTACGGTGTCCAGTCGGACCGAGGGTGAGAAATCAGTGCTCCGGCTTCCCGGGAGGGACTTCCCGGTTGGCGGATTCCCGGGTTAGTTTCGCCAGCCAAGCCTTCACCTTCTCCTTTTTGTCAGGGTCGGGGTCTTTCAGATAGGCCTGCAGCTGGGCGATCGCTTGATCGGTAGAGCCGCTTCTTAGCAGGACCAGAGCGAGGGGCAGCCTAGCATCCTGCATATCGGCAGCTGCCAGCGACAGCATTTCTACCGCCTCGGGAGTATCCCGTCCGGCCAGCGCCAGAATGCGGCCAAGATTGTAACGAGCGGACGAGCTTTGGGGCGCGAGGTCCAAACCGCGGCGAGCGGCGGTCTCGGCTTCGGGAAGGCGGCCGAGAGAGATGAGCGCCGTCCCAAGATTGACGTAGGGCTGCTTCAGATTCGGAGCCAGTTCGATGGCTTTTTGAAGCTGGGCAACCGCGCTCTCATATTCGTGCAGATTGATGTACGCAGCGCCCAGGTTGTTGCGGGCTTGCGCGAAGTCCGGAGCGATCTGGAGGGCTTTCTCCAAGTGGTCCGCAGCGGAATGGAAATCGCGGGACTGAAGGGCCTTCATGGAATGCTGGAATTCCTTGGCAGCCTTAGGGGGAATGGCGAGTTCGTGAACCGAGACCACTTCCGGCGACGGCGTCATGCGAGCCGGCGTTGCGGGCTGGACCTGGATCGCGCTGAACGGGTCGGTGAGTTCCGAATCGGAAGGCCAGCTCGTGTGCCGACTCGCGCCGGAAGGAACGCGGTATGCCATGCCTTGCGCGTGCAGACTGGAAGCCGAGAAAAGAAGCAGACCCCACAGCGCGGGTTTCCTGGTCATCCTCATTGAGCATCTCCTTGCGTGGACGTCCGCTTGGCCGTGACGTTCACAGTTGCAATTCGAAATGGGAGCCCTCTAAAATGAGGCGGGGTTAAATGAAGAACGCAGGCCCGCAAGGGCACGCGATTTTCCTGAGGACCGGCTCCGCTCCGGCGGCCAAACCAGAAGCGGGCCGATCTGTTTAACCCCTTACTTCCTTTTACTTCCTGCCGAACGTTGTCGAAAAAACCTCGCTCACTGAACTACAGACGTTGCAGCGCGTGGATCGTTTTGGCTGCTGCAGGTCTTGCACCACTCTCTTGCATCGCGTCCGGGATTGTGGTTTCCCCGTTCCAATCGAGCTACGGTTCCTCTAGGAGAAATGTTTCGTATGGGCAGCACAGATGAGATGAAACAACGGTGACAGAGGCATGTGACACCTGCAGAGAAGAATCTAAAGAGATAAAGCACAGCTTAATTTGGAGGCCTTCCCGAATCACTTTGAAACTGTGCGTGGTCCAGAACGCAAATTTCACGTCCCATTGGTGGGACGCGCGTCAGTTCTTGGGGTTGCTGGTGTCACTGTCCAGTTGCTGGAGGTTCTCGCGGGCGAGTTCGTGATTCGGATTGATTTTCAGAGCGCGCTCATAGTGGAGGCGCGCTTCCTTAGTGTTGCCGGTTTCGGCGAGGGCGCTGCCGAGGTTGGCTTCCGCGTTGGCGTCCTCGGGATTGAGGCGAACGGCGGCGCGGAACTGGAGCAGGGCTCCCGCAAAATCGCCCTGCGAAGCGAGGGCGTTGCCGAGATTGTAGTGGGCGTCGAAATAGTCGGGCCTGACTTGGAGAGCAGCCAGGAGGTGCGGAATGGATTCGCCGATGCGGCCGGATGCCAGCAGCACCGCGCCCAGGGCATTGTTGGCGATGGCGTTGTCTGGGCGAATGCGCACTGCTTGCGTGAAGTGCGCGATGGATTCGGAAAGATCACCTCCCATCTGCAGTAAGGCGGCGAGATTGTAGTGGGCTTCGAAGTCATCGGGATTTTTCTGGAGGTTATGGCGGGCCATGGCTTCTTGGATGAGAGCGCGCGGGTCGGCAGCGGCTCCGGGAGAATCCTTCGGCAGGACTTGGAGCCAGAGGTGGGCCATTTCGTCGGTGGCGCGGTTGCCGGCGAGTACGCGCTGGGGCGGATGATGGGGATTGCGGACGTTGTCGGATGAGTTGTCGTACGTGAAGCGCATGGAGATCGTCGTGCCCTTCGGCAGGGTTACGGGTTGCGCGTAGCGGTACACGGCCTGCCAGTTGAGATCCCAGCCGGCAATGTGAATCAGGGATTCTGTGGTTCCATCGGGCAGCGTAGCGAGAGCTTGAAGATCCTTGCCGAGATAATGGGCGTGCGGGTAGATGGCGAGGACATCGACGTCAACGGGTATCGTGAAATCATCGGTGACAAGGAAATTGCTTTCGCCGGGCGGGATGTCGAGCATGCGATCGTTCTCCATCTGGAGAAGGATGGGGTGCAACGAAGCGGGTGTTTCGGTGAAGTAAAGGCCCAGCGTCGGCTGAAGGATTTCGGGCTTGCCTGACGGCTGCAGGTGAGTGTTGAGGACGAGATCGGTGTCTTTGTCGAGACGAAGAGCCATGTTGTCGGGCTCAACGTAGGGCGCGGAGCCGGGCTTCCAGAACAGGAAATGACTGTCGGGGTCAAAAACTTCGGATTCGATGATGAGCTCCATTCCGCCGAAGCCTGCGCCGGGTTCTTTTTCCAGGTGGCGACCGGCTTGCCCACGGTCGACCAGGACGTTCGCGTGGTGAACGAGGCGCTTTTCGCCGGGTCGGATCTCGATGGCCTTCAACCAGCGAGTGCGGTTGACGGGAGTTCGAAAGACAAAATTCCAGTAGGTGTCTGAGCCTCCGGCGGGGAGCGAGAAGGGCTTTTGCGCTTTGACGATTACGTCGGGCTTGCCGAGCTGCCAGCCTTCGGTGAATTGCGGCTTCGAAGGAAGATCGGAGGGATCGCCTTCGATGGCGCCTTGATCGACCCATGCCTGAATACGGGCGATTTGCTCGCCGGAGAGACGCAGATCGTCGGCAAATTGCGGCCCGCCGGGCTCGGGAAGCCAGGGAGGCATGATGCGGCGTTGTGTGACGTCGGCGATTTGGCGGGCGTGAGTCTTGGCGTCGGCGTAAGTCAGCAGAGAGAAAGGGCCGGCTTCGCCGGGACGGTGGCAGGAAGCGCAGGAGCGAAACAGGATGGGAGCGATGTCGCGAGTGAAGGCCATCTGTTGCTGCGACTCCGCGGGCGGAGAGCCAGGCTCGCGCGCCTCGGCTGAGTGCCGCGCGTGCCGCGCCGCGGCGGTGGCCGACACCAGGGCAAACAGCAACAGAGATGCGGCAAGGCCCTGTGACGCGCGGGTTGTTTTCCGGGTCATTCGAGATCCGAGATGTAGCATCCGACGGCGGAAACAGCATCGGCAGGCAGAGTCTTGCCGTCGACGGCGGCCTGGATGGCGTCGTCGAGCTCGTGGGTCGTGGGCGCGGTGCGGGCACGGCCGAAGTCTTCGTAGAGATTGTCGATGCGGCCGTGGTAGATGAGCCGGTGATTCGCGTCGAACACGGCAGCCTCGGGTGTGATCTGGACGTGGCTTTGCCGGACCAGTGCGTGCTGAAGATCGTGGAGGGCGGAGATTTTGTAGCCGAAGGCCTGCACGTGCTTGCGGATCATCTCGGGCGAATCGGCTTTACTAGGGTAGACGAGCCAAAAAACGGCTTTGTCCAGATGCGCGGCGCTGAGGTGCTGAATTGTGGGCGCATACCGATTCGAAACCGGGCAGTCCGTGCGCACGAAAATGAGGACGACGATTTTCCCGGGAGAAGACTTGAAGGGATCAACCGGATTTCCGCTGAGGTCAACAGCAGTGGCCTGGGCAGCATGCGAAAACGCAAGGAAAGACGGGAGGAACGCCGCGACAAAGGCCGAGAGAACTAGCGTCCTGCGAAGGATTCGGAAGGTGTGACAACTGCGGCCCATACTCGCCCGCACCCCTCGGGATGCAAGAAATGGTACTGCGGCTGGGAGTGCTTGTCTATTTGGGCGGCGGAATTGGCCAGCCGAGCGACCCAAACAGAAACTGATGGGAAATGCCGTAGTCAGTTCTGCGTGACAGGCGCAGGGGCCGGGAAAAAGGAAGTCCTAAGCACGGCTGTGGCCGGCATTTCCACCCATTTGTACAACACCAGCGACAACAGGATGATGATCAAGACGAGCGCCAAGTCTCCGACGTGCGTTGGGTTCCAGTACGGAGCAGATATCTGGTGGGCAAGACTCCACAGAGGAAAATGAAGCATATAAAGACAGAAACTGGACTGGCCGAGCCGGACAAACCACCACGGCTGAAACAATCGAGCGCCAAGACCTCCGCTTGCCAAGGTCGAAACAAACAGCGCAAGTAAAGGCGCCAGCAAGCCCGAATTGATTATGGGATAGGGAATGTGATGGCCGAGAAGCAGGGCTACCAGAACCATCAGGCCGGAGACAAGAAACACCACCGTGGACGTCTGAGGCCGGAAGCCACCAGTGAGCAGGAAAAGCCTTCCAGCCATTACTCCCGTAAAGAATTCCGGCAGCCGGACAAGGGGGTTGTACTTGAGGATGTAAAGCCAGAAACCCGCGCTTCGACTGTCAATCTGGTGCAGACCGTCCGGATTCCAATGCACGTAGGCTACGGATAGACCGATCGAGATCATCCATGCCAAGGCGGCGAAAAGCAAGCAGGAGCGCTTGGAACTGGCA
This sequence comes from uncultured Acidobacteriota bacterium, assembly GCA_963735525.1. Classification (GTDB taxonomy): domain Bacteria; phylum Acidobacteriota; class Terriglobia; order Acidiferrales; family UBA7541; genus Acidiferrum. The sequence goes on from CAVTLQ010000018.1 coordinate 72,969, forward strand.
CGCGTCAGGATCAAGAGCACCGGCAGACTTAGATAGAAGAAGGCCAGGTTGGACAACGCCCAGGCCGGACCGTTCCAGTAAAGGGCAGCACTTGGAGACCACGATTGCAGTAGCAGCACGGTGAGCGTTGCTTTGCCTGGTGAAAAACTCGCGTGCGAAAACATCAGAGGGAGGGCCACCAGGAGGCCCAAAAAGTACACGGGAAGAAGGCGAGCGCAGCGCCCCAAAAAGAACTTTCCGTAGTTCATTTCGCTGCGATCCACGCGCTCCGAGTAGTTGTAAGCCAATAAAAAGCCGGACGAGACAAAGAAATAGCTCACGCTGATGGGCGTCACCATTAGACCGCGCCACCAGAAGGTTTTGTCGTCCCAGGCCACGAAGTGGTACAGCGCAACGCGCACGGCGGCTAGGAAACGAACACTCGTCAGCGGAGCGAGAGCGGCTTTAGGAACTGGCATTTTCCACTCGCTAGAGACGCTGGACCGCAACGAAGACTATTTTCACGTACGGCCGCTGCGTGCGGCCGTCGAAACGCGGGCCGGCGCATATTGACGATGGAAACCCAGGAATCGGACGTCGCAATCGTCGCAGCGATAGGGCCAGACGAAGAAAAGTGGGTAGAGAAACTGCTCGATGAGACCCCTTCGAGTGGAACGCCGCACGAAGGTGCCCTCGCATTGCGGGCACTCGTTTAGTTTTTTGGCGAACAAAAGTCGCATGGGTGGTTTTTCGAAAACCTCTGTATGTATTGTGTAACACGGATGTTTTGGGGGCTTCAACGAGAGCGAATCTTGAGGTTTCGAGTTAGATACTAGCCAACGAAGGAGCCGCTACCTCACCGCGGGGAAGCGGACCGGGGTTGTGTGGACAACATATTCGTTGCGGTTGCCGTGGGTGATCTCCATGATGCGGCCGGAGGGCTCGGTAAGTTTCACATGTGTGGCCACATTGTTGGAGCCCATGGTGTATTCCATCTGATACACGCCGACGTCAGCGAGTGTTTGGCGCACGACACGCCCAGCAGAGTCATATTCGTTCGACAGGACGGTGGCTGCGGAATCGCCAGGGCGTCGAATCACGGCGAGGCCGGTCATGCGATGAGCTAAGTCGTAGGAGTAAAGAGTGACCTGACCGTCGGCGTGAGTGACGCGCACGAGGCGGCCCGGAACGTCATAGGCGTATGACACTTGGTTCCCGCTGGAATCCTTCCCTTCAGCCAGGCGATGGTGCGGACCGTTCTGAAACTCAATCCCCTGGTTATCGCTCGAGGTCAGGCGATGGAGGTCGCCCTCATCGTCACGATCGAACGTCAGGGCGTGGCCCTGCGAGTCTTGATAGCCGAGCCAGAAACACGGGTCATTGGTACAGGCGCGAAATTTGAACCATTCGCCGTCACGATGCATCAGTTTCAATTGACCGGAGTCCCACGTCATCCGGGCCCGATACCACTCTTCTCCGGAATTAGAACGATTTTCGAAGACGACGTCGGGAGTCATGCCGAGGCCCTGAGATATGCGTTGGAGACGTTCGCGACTGCCGTTCTCATAAATGACTTCGATGGACGCGAGCTTGGTAGGGTCGTCGGAATAGAGCCAGTTGTTGTAGTTGTGCGTAGTTCCGCGGCCAAGCGCCATCGGAACGACATAGTGCGAGCGGTATACGCGGCGGAATTCAATGGGAGGAGCGGAGTCCAAATGAAAGTCAATCGTGGACTGGAAGAATTCGCCCCTGGCTAGCTGGGTTTCAAAGAGCTCCTCGTCGGTCGACAGGGCCGTATCCAAGTGGCCCGCATCATCCACGGAGGGGGCTAGAAGCCGGAGCGTGCCCGTCTTGTAAGAATAGGCATACAGAAGAGCGGGCCAATCGACGATGCGCTGGCCGTTGGCAGACTCCTCGGAGTGCAGATCGGATTCGTAGAGATCGTCGGAGCCGCCGTCGGGTGTTAGCGGCTGGAACATGACACTGGTCGGATCGAAACTGTGCGGCAGATGAAAATACGTGAGGGCGATGTATTTGGTGAGCATTTGCTTGAAGCCGGCCAGTTGCACCGCAGGATCGTGAGACTTGCGAGAATTCCAGAAAGCGGGATCGTTGCGGCGAGAAGAGACGATGGCGAATCTGTAACCGGAGTGGTAGCTGTACGTAAATTTCCAGCCTAGAGACCTCGGGTAAATATCCTCGTCGGTAAGGATGATCATGACGGAGTCCGCCGCCGCGGCGATCTTCGGGTAGGCGCGCTTCATGTCGAGAATCATGTCGTCGGCAATGTATTGGCCCCGAGGGGGGTCGTAAGAGGCGGAATCGATAGGGGCTTCCGCGAGAACGGTAATTTCGATCCTGAATTTGTCGCGATAGTAGGCGGCGACGGATTCGACGGGAAAAGCCTGGCGGCCCATGGGAACGAAGTACAACTTGCCGTGATGCTGGAGTTCGTCCGGGTTAGCGACGCCGCCGTGAACGACAGCGCGTTCGTTTGGCACTTGATTAAAGGAGCCGCGGAAGAAGTCCAAGAAGCCTGGTTTGGAAACAACCCGATAGGTCACGGCGCCCAACGCAGCCAGAATGATCAGAGACCCGGCGAGAAGAAACCGGAAGGTTCGCGGCGGGTCGGCGGCACCACCACCCATGGACCCGCCAAGGAAAGACCCGCAACGCGGGCAAGCCGTTTGCGGAGCCGCAAACTCAAAACCGCAGACCGAACATCGCATCGTTTACTCAGTCTAGAAGAGTTGACGGGTGGGGAGTTTCGTTTCTCGAGACGCGTTACTTTCAGAGTAAATAGGCGGATGTCAGCGAAGCTGCCCGGGCTCGATGCCGCTGGCGCGGGCGGCGTCGAGGAGGTCATCGATGGCGGCCTGTATCTTCGTTTTCTTGGCCTGAAGCTGCTGGATTTGTTCCTCAACCGACGAGGTGTTGTATTGCCAAGTGTTCTGCGACAGACCACCGCCGGCATTTTTCGATTCACCTTTGCCGAAACTCTTGAGATCGGAGAGTTGTTGATCGGCGGTGGCCAATTGCGACTGGAGCTTTTGGAGCTGGTCGCGGAGAGCACGCAGGACTTTGGGATCAATGGACTTGACGGCGTCAGGTTTGGGTTTGGTTTCGACTTTGGAAGGGCTGTGGGGGGCCCCGACGACGGAAATCGTGCCACCGGCATCGGCGAGATTATCGTTGGTCCAGACTTTCTTGGGTTTCGGCTTCGTCGAGTTTGAAGCCGGTGTTTGAGGAGCAGCCGGCGCGAGGTCTTGTGCCTGCGAGGGAGCAGGCGCGGGATCTTGCGAGCGCTCCGCGGCACCGACCAGAACCGGCGACACGAAAAGCAAACCTGCGGCGGCGAGCGCACGGATCATAACGACTCCAACCGAGAAATATCTCCCGCTTCGCTTACGACGAGTGCCTACCTTACTCAAAAGTATAAGGGGAGACGCGCTCATGGATCGGCGCTGGCGGAGTTTGGCTTGCCCAATTCAGCACGGACGGCGGCGAGAGCTTCCTTGGGCGGTCCGATGCGGCGGTACTGCGTGTAAAACGTTCGCTCGTGGATGGCAAAGCTCACAAACAATCTTCGGCCGTCAAAATCGTATTGAGCGTACGAGGGCAGCCAGATGCCTGGAGCCATTTCGTAGCGCTCCTGCATGAGATGGCTGCCTTTGTAGACTTTGGCCAGAAAGCCGCCGATGGAGATATCGTCGGTGACTTCGACCTCCACACGAGCCAGTTGGCCGGCGGCTTCGTCGATCCAAATGTAGCCGCGGACCTTGGCGAAGATCGAGGTAGCGCGGGATGTTGCCTTGTAGGCGGGATTGGGTTCCATGCGGTACTTGGTGAGCAGGCGGTCGGCGCGAGGTTCGGTCGAGACAAAGGTGTAGAGGAAAGCCGTGCGCGTGGCGTCGATCAGGTCGGCGCGCTCCTTCTGCTTCTTGGCGATCTTTTCGTAGGCGTCGCGTTGGGCGCGGCCGTCTTCGGAGGCCCAAACTAGGGAGCGTTCGAGTTTTTCGAGCTCGGCGCGATAGGCCGCGGGATCGGTGGGCTTGCCGTCGGGGCCGACGGGGATGTGGTCGACGCCAGTTCCCGCGGGTATGGCCCGGGAAATCTTGACCTCCGGAGGCGAACCAGCGGGGCCCTTGCGAGCTTCCAGCCGCTCAATGCGCTCGTAGATTCCCTGTCCTTCGTCATTTTTCTTTTGGTTGGCGATGACGCGATCAAATAGGGCGCGCCTGTCCGCGTCGGTCCGAGTAGGAGCTTGCGTAACCGGAAGGTCTTGTGCGGACAAGTGTCCGGGATACGCAACCAGGAAAGCTGCGACAAGAATAGGCGCGGGTAACCGCATAGCGGACAAGTCTGAGAACTCCGTCACTGGCTTGAGATTGGATTCAGTGCGCGCATGGATTGTTGCACGACGCGAAAGCCGGGAGCCAAAGCGTCAACCCTCCTTTCCTTTGTTCATTATCGCGCAATCGCGGGAGCAAAGGAAAAACTACGGCTTGGGCTTTTCCGAAGACTTTTGCTGCTGCGCCTCCTCGGTCCAGGGCGGAACGATGCCATTCATCCGCGCGTACGCGATGGATTGACCGAGGTGCTCGCCCATGTGCCCGGTGACCATGATGAAAGCGCCTCGCTGCGTGGTTTGACGGTTGAACATTTTCTGCGGTTTGTCGGCATCCGCATCGCTCAGGGCAAGGATGGCTTGGCGAAAATGGGCGAAGGAGTCCCTCAGGCCCTGGACGGTCTTGGCTTTGTCGCCTGCCGCCGCCGTAATGGCCTTGAAATCGACGCCAGGAGGCGGCTGCGTGCCGAAGGCGCGGGCGATGCCGTAGTTAGCGGCCACGATATGGGCGTAAACCTCTCCGATCGAGCGGACGCCTTCGCCTGGCCGCCAACCATACTTGTCGGCGGGAATCGCCTCGGCCAAGCGGGTGTAGCGCTGTTCGTAGTAGGCAATTTCGTCGAGAAACTCGGCGCGCGGGCCGGACGTGGGAGCCGAGGAAGCTACTGCGGACGGCTTATCTTGAGCCCACCCCTGACGGGACCAACCGAGAGCCAGTGTTGCAACTGCAAGAAAACAAATGAGCTTACATCGCATGCGTGTGGCTCCTATCCTGAGCCCGAATGGCCCGCGAATGGATGGTACATCCATTGAGCATTGAGAAGGTCGCCGCGGATTGCTCTGACGAGCCAGCTAAGGCTGCACCCGGCGGGAGGCAAAACAAAAGGGCGTCTGTGCGTCTAAAGGGAAGAAATCGGGGAATTTACGAAACGAATTGACGCCCTAAATCGTATCAGAGTGCGACGGCACGGAAGGCGGAGGTCGGGGTGGGTGTGGCTCCACTGGAGAGTTTGACAAGTATTCCTCCCCTTGCATCCGGCGCGCGGGACGAGAAGCGTCGCGCTTGGCGGGTTTCGCGGCAGTCTGGTCACGTTGGTTGAGACCTTTGCCGCTGGCGCTGGATGCGCTGCGAGCACACAAGCTGAGGAGCTTCCTGACGCTATTGGGAGTGATCCTGGCGGTAACGACCTTGGTGGCGGTGATGAGCGTGGTGGCCGGACTGAATTTCTACGTGGCCGATCGCGTGGCCAATCTCGGCGCGAACGTATACGTGGTGGACCGCTTCGGGATCATCACCAGTGAAGACGAATGGGTGAAGGCCCAAAAGCGGCCGCTGGTGACCCTGGAAGAGTTCGAATGGCTGCATGACAACATGAAGACCGCGAGCCGCGTCGCCGCCGCGGGCTGGGTGAACATCGACATTCGCTCCGGAAGCATTTTGCTGGAAAACACCAGAGTGACGGGGGCGACCGCGGATTACGCCGAACTGCGCAACATCGGCCTCGCCGCGGGACGCTACATCACCGAGGCGGATGACTTGCACCACTCTCCGATTTGCTTTATCGGCACCGACGTGGCGAAAAAGTTTTTCCCCAATGTCGATCCCATCGGGAAGACCATCCGGGCGGGCACGCATACCTATGAAGTAGTGGGCGTGGCGGAAGCGATTGGGAGCGCCTTCGGCCAGTCGCAGGACAATTACATGCTGATTCCGCTGGTGACCTACTACAAGGAATGGCATACCCAGCAGGACTGGCTGGCGATCTTCGTGCAGTCCCAGAACACGGAAATGATGAGTGCATCGCAGGACGAAGCTCGCATGCTGCTGCGCGCATACCGGCACCTGACTTGGAACGCGAAGGATAACTTCGCCGTTCTTGGCTCCGACTCGATCATGGCTTTGTGGAAGGATTTGACGGGAAACCTGTTCGGGGTGGCAATGGCGTTGACGGCGGTGTTTCTGGTCGTCGGCGGCATCGTGATCATGAACATCATGCTGGCGAGCGTGACCGAGCGAACGCGGGAGATCGGAATCCGCAGATCGCTGGGCGCGCGAAGAAAGCACATCATCCTGCAATTCCTGACGGAATCGGCCGTGCTTGCGGCCGTCGGCGGGATCATCGGCATCGCGCTGGCTTACGGCCTGGTGGCCTTGGGACGCGCCGTGACTTCCATCCCCATGCAGACGCCGCTGAGCGCGGTGATTCTGTCTCTTGCGGTATCCACCGGCGTGGGGCTTTTCTTCGGAATTTATCCGGCGATGCGTGCGGCGAAACTCGATCCCATCGAAGCATTGCGGTCGGAGGCTGAGAAGCATCATGGCACAAGCACACGGCGAAAACCTGAAGCAAGCGATGGACACGCTGCGAGCGCACAAGCTGCGCAGCGCGCTGACGGTGTTCGGCGTGGTCCTGGGCGTGAGTGTGATCATGCTGGTGGCCGCGCTGATCACCGGATTCGACCAGCAGATTCAGGAAAACATCAAGCAATTCGGCGCCGATACCGCGTTCATTTCGCGCTGGGACCAGGGGCCGCACAACAACACCCGGCCGCTGGAAGAACGTCTGCGCAAGCCGTTGACCTTGGAGGATGCGGAGGCCCTGCAAGAAGGCTGTCCGGCGGTGAAGAACGTCACCACGTTCATCGATTGGTGGGAGAAGCCGCACACCGTGCGCACGAAGGCGGGCGAAGTAACGGCCATCGATTTTCGCGGCGTGCAACCGAACTTCGGCGAGGTCTATGCCAATGCCGCAACGCTCTCGGGACGATTCATCAGCGAAGGCGATGACCTGCACCGAGAGAAGGTCGTGATGCTGGGAGAGAATGTGGCGCCGGTGTTGTTTCCCGAAGGCTCGCCCGATCGGCAAAGATGTCATGATCGATGGCTCGGACTTTCAGGTGATTGGCGTGGTGGAAAAGCCCAAGGGAGGTTTCGGCACCGGCGACGAGGACCGGCGCGTGCTGATTCCGTACAACACCTTCCGCAAGGTTTATCCCGGGGCGTATGAGAATCAAATGCGCGTCCAGGCCTATCCGAACATGCTGGACCAAGCGGTGGATCAAGCGACGGAGGTACTACGGCGCCGGCGCAACGTGGCGTATACCGCGAAAAACAATTTTTCCATCGAGACGGCGGAGATGCAGGTGCAGGAATTTCACAACATCGTCGGGATGGTGGCGGTGGCGACGGTGGTGTTGAGCTCGATCGGGCTGCTGATCGGCGGCGTGGGAGTGATGAACATCATGCTGGTGAGCGTGACCGAGCGCACCCGCGAAATCGGCGTGCGCAAGGCGATCGGAGCGAAACGCAGCGACATCACCTGGCAATTCTTGCTGGAAGCGATGACGCTGACCGGAGCCGGCGGCTTGATTGCGCTGATCCTGGTGAATGGATTGGTATTGCTGGTGCGCATGACGCTGCAATGGCGGGGCAGCGTTCCGTTGTGGGCAGCTGCGACCGGAGTGCTTGTGAGCGTCAGTATCGGCTTGATCTTTGGCGTATGGCCGGCGACCAAGGCGGCAAAGCTGGACCCGGTGGAAGCGCTGCGCTACGAGTAGCGGCTTCTCGTTCTCGCCGGTCAAATCCCCAACCGACAAATCCTGTACATAGAAACGAGCGCGCGAGTGTTCTCAGGCGGAGCGCAACAGGCGCGCGGCGCGGTCGCGAAGAGATGCGGGCTGCTGCGCCGCTGTTTGCGGCGTCGGTTTGCGGCGGGCGAAGGGATAGAGATCAATCGCGAGATCCTCGGCCGAGCCTCGGCGATGAGCGGGATCCTTGGCCAGGCAGGAAGCGACCAACTCGTTGAGGCCAGCCGGCAGCGACGGATTCGAGTGTGAGGGCGGCAGCGGCGTGGAAGACATGATGCGGGAACAAATGCCCTGGAGCGAATCGGAGTCGAACGGCCGGTTACCGGTGATCATCTCGTAGAGCACGACGCCAAGCGAAAAAATGTCCGAGCGGGCGTCCTGCGGCTTGCCGACGATTTGCTCGGGACACCAATAGGCGGGCGTACCAAGAAGCGGAGTGTCCTTGGTGTCGCGGCTGGCCAGGCGCGCCATGCCAAAGTCCGTGAGTTTGACGCGGCCTTCTTCGTTGACGAGGATATTCGCGGGCTTTACGTCACCGTGGATCACACCTTTGCGATGTGCGACTTCCAGAGCAACGGCAACATCGGCGGCCCAGGCGCAGGCGCGTGGAAACGGCACGCTGCCTTTATCGAGGATCCGCTCGAGGGGCTGGCCTTCGACGTATTCCATGACCAGGTAAGGTGTCGAGGAGGATTCTTCAATGCCCATATCGTGCAAAGCAACGATCGAGGCGTGCGAAATCTGCCCCACGACGCGCGCTTCCGTCAGAAAGCGCTCGCGGCCCTCGCCGGTCGCGAGTTCCCGCGGGAATAATTTGATGGCGACGGTGCGGCCGATCATGGGATCGAATCCGCGGACGACCCGGCTGTTGGCACCGGCGCCGATAGTATCGAGAATCTGATAACGGCCGACTTGCACAGAACACTTCCCCTCAGCCGGACATTCCGGCGTCATCGGATAGGTTAGCTGGATCGAAGGCCGAATCAAATGAAGCAGCAGTCCTAGGGAAAACAGTACGAAAGTACTTGATTAGAAGGTGCTAACAAAATGGCCGAGAAGCTTACTTGACGTCCGCGGGGGTCCGGAGAGGCGAAAAAGCAGGGCTAACGACGAAGTTCGCTGGGAAAGACTTCACGTAGTGGCCCATGAAAATCAGGTGCCGGTGGAAGTGAAAAACGCACATCTCGTTGTACGCTTGATCGGCCGTCCAATGCTGCTCGGCCATGCGGTAGGCCGCCACCATGACACCGGTGCGATCGTCACCGAAGTAGCAGTGCACGAACGTTTTTTTTCCTTGGCTTTGGCGAAGAAGATTCAGAAACATGGCGACTTGGTCGTCGCTCGGGCCGAAAAAGCCGCTCGTCGGAATGGCGACGTGCTGCATCCCGAGGGATTCGACGGCGCGCTGCTCGGCAACCTGCTCGGAAGCCGAGCTCTGAAGGTCCACCACGATGGAAATGCCAAGACGCCGCAGTTCCTTATAAGCGGCGACGCTCGGCTGAGCACCACGATAGAGGAATTCGGTGACCATACCGGCATTGGGGATGCCCGGGATCGCAAGTTTTTCTGCAAGCGCAGGAACTGTTGGAGCGTAAGACGCGGAGATTGCGTCTTCGCGCGCTTTGTAGATCCGCAGAACGAGGACGCCGAGAAGCACGACCAACGCAAGAATCACGACCAGGCGCAGATAAGAGCGATACATCATGCCAGATGAAGTTAAAGCATCTTGCTCCGGCAGCCAAATTTTTCGTCGGCGGCGCGGCCGCTTTTTTTCTCGGGAAGAAGAAGAGTAAACACTGCGTGCGGCTGCCTTTGGCAAAACAAAGAGCGCCAACAGAACAGCGATAAGAGAAAGACCACCACTACAAATAGACATGGTACGAAAATATCAACGACATTTTGCGTTTTCCTCTTGACAGGATTTTTACATCCGTTGATACTGCAACTCCAGATTCGGGGGAACGTGGAAGCGCCAGGCGGACCGGGTCGAGGAACTTGCACGAGTCCGTACGGCCACGAAACCAGCCCGGGTTCTAAGCAAAAAAAATCGAGCGCGAAAGTCCAGCTCCGCGCCCGCCATACCTAGCGTGAAGCGCTGCTGTTAAGGCTGCGTAGTAACCACCGGCCAGCGGCAGGGCATTGCGTCTTGCGTGTTTTTTTGCTTCTTACCCGTGGCTCAGTCCCGGACACGAAGCAAAAAAACCGAGCGTGATGGATAGCCTTCTCCGCTATGCGACAGGTTCAAAGCCGGTCGCCAGTCATTGCGCTTGGAACGAAGATCGCGGCAAATAGCAGTACCCACCGTGTCGCGTTCGACAACCAAGCCAATTGATTAGAGAGGTGTGTAGCGCGGGCTAGCGCTTCATACGGGTTCGACCTGCTTTGCACGCAGGCCGAAAAGGTGCCGCCGCCTTCGGACAGGTAGTCGGATTCTGAATCCGACGGATGAGGGTTCGAATCCCTCCGGCGGCACCAGTTCGGAGTACAACAGTGGTGACGGTCGTCCATGAAGCTAGGACCCCCGACTTCCGCTCGGGAGAATCCGGCGCAAACCGGACCGTCACCCCACCTTTGCTTAGAGAGTTTCCTTCCCCAAGCAAACTCGAAAGATGCGTCGACGCATGTTTGCGTTGCGCAAAATATTGAACATAGTACGATAGAGCAAGCTGGGCGCTGCCGACCGGAGCCGAATTAGAATCAGCCGTGCTCAACAGAAATCCTCTTGAGCATTTCCGCGTCTTGTTAGAACGAGAGTATTCGCGACATCAGGGGATTGACAATCCTTTTTTTGTCGAGAATTGCCACGCCGAACGCAACACTACCACAATAAGTAGATCATTTGGAGATTGCACACAATATTTTGTGATGCAGTTGCTTTTTTTCTTGACACGAAATTCGCGGGCGACGATACTGCAACTCCAGATTCGGGGGAACGTGGAAGCGCCAGGCGGACCGGGTCGAGGAACTTGCACGAGTCCGTACGGCCACGAAACCAGCCCGGGTTCTAAGCAAAAAAATCGAGCGCGAAGTCCAGCTCCGCGCCCGCCATACCAAGCGTGAAGCGCTGCTGTTAAGGCTGTGTGGTAACCACCGGCCCGCGGCAGGGCGTTGCGTTTTAGGGCGGTTTTTCGACCCTTTCGACCGCGAGGCGCGGTCGAATTTTTTGCTTGCGACCTGCACGAGCCAGTCGGGTCAAGTTGTGCTGCACTTAGGAACGCGGCCAGCGCCTCTGCCAATTGCAGAGGAGTACAATAGAAGGGTACCTCCAACTTCGGGGGGAACCCTGGAGCGCGGAGGAATGGATGGCAACGGTGAAGCCGGCACTGCACGGAAAAACGCTGCAAACGGGAGTGAGCCCTGAGAACGCGGCGGGCACCCAGACCGGACTGGTGTTCGAGCGGTACTTTACCGACGGGAAGACCTCGCCCTTCGACGTGGTCGAATGGGAAAAGCGCACCGCTCTGATCGGAAATGAAAAGGGCGTGACGATCTTCCGCCAGGAAGGCGTGGAAGTTCCCAAGAATTGGTCGCAAACGGCGACCAACATCGTCACCAGCAAGTATTTTCACGGAAAGCCGGGAACGCGTGAGCGGGAGACTTCGGCCCGCCAGCTGATCGGCCGCGTGGCAAACACCATCGTGCGCTGGGGCGAAGAGGGCGGCTATTTCGCCGATGCGGATTCACGCGATGCCTTCCGCGACGAGCTAACACATCTGCTGGTCGAGCAGAAGATGAGCTTCAACTCGCCGGTGTGGTTCAACGTGGGCGTACAGCCGAAGCCTCAGTGCTCGGCGTGCTTCATCAATTCCGTGCAGGACAACATGGAATCGATCATGGGCCTGACGCGGACCGAAGGCATGCTGTTCAAGTGGGGCTCTGGCACGGGCACGAATTTCTCCAGCTTGCGCGGGAGCAAGGAGACGCTCTCGGGCGGGGGAATTGCGTCCGGCCCGGTGAGCTTCATGAAGGGCTTCGATGCCTTCGCGGGCGTGATCAAGAGCGGGGGAAAGACGCGGCGCGCGGCGAAGATGGTGATCCTGAACATCGATCACCCGGATATCGTCGAGTTCATCGAATGCAAGATGAAGGAAGAGCGCAAGGCGCACGTCCTGATCGAGCAAGGCTATGACTCTGGGATCGACGGCGACGCCTACGGCTCGATCTTCTTCCAGAACGCCAATCACTCGGTTCGCGTGACCGATGAGTTCATGCGCGCGGCGGAAGAGGACCGCGACTGGTGGACGCGAAACGTCACCGACGGGCAGCCTGCCGACAAGCTGCGCGCGCGGGAACTGTTGCTCAAGGTTGCCGATTCCACCTGGCATTGCGGCGATCCGGGCATGCAGTACGACACCACGATCAACCGCTGGCACACCTGCAAGGGCACGGCTCGCATCAACGCATCCAACCCTTGCTCCGAGTACATGTTCCTGGATGACACGGCCTGCAACCTGGCCTCGCTGAACCTGATGAAGTACCTGGGGCCGAACGGCCAGTTCGACGTCGATGCGTTCCGGCATGCCGTGGACGTCACGATTACGGCGCAGGAGATCCTGGTCGACAACGCGAGCTACCCGACGCCGAAGATTGCGGAGAACTCGCACGCTTTCCGGCCGCTCGGGCTTGGCTACGCCAATCTTGGCGCGCTGCTGATGTCGATGGCCTTGCCGTACGATTCCGACGAAGGCCGCGACGTTGCCGGCGCGGTCACCGCGCTGATGTGCGGCGAGGCTTACGCCCAGTCTTCGCGCATCGCCGAGCGCATGGGCGCGTTCGCCGGCTACGAAGTGAACCGCGAACCGATGCTGGACGTAGTTCGCATGCACCGCGACGCGATGCGCGGAATCAAGCCGGAGCACGTGCAGACCGAACTCTTCCTGGCGGCGCAGGACTCCTGGGACACCGCGCTGCAGCATGGAGAGAAATTCGGCTACAAGAACTCGCAGGTCACGGTGCTGGCCCCCACGGGAACCATCGGCTTCATGATGGACTGCGACACGACGGGCATCGAGCCCGATTTGGCGCTGGTCAAGCACAAGAAGCTGGTGGGTGGCGGCCTGATCAAAATCGTGAACAACACCGTGCCGCAGGCGCTGATGAAGCTCGGCTGCACGCCGGAACAAACCAGCGAGATCGTTTCGCACATCGACAAGAACGGAACCATCGAAGGCGCGCCGTATCTCAAAGAAGAGCATTTGGCGATCTTCGATTGCTCGCTGGCGCCCGCGGGCGGCGGACGGTCGATCAGTTGGACCGGGCACGTGAAGATGATGGCGGCCGCGCAACCCTTCCTGTCCGGTGCGATCTCGAAGACCATCAATATGCCTGAGGAATCGACGATCGAAGACATCATGCAGGCGTACATCGAAGCGTGGAGAATGGGGTTGAAGGCTGTGGCTATTTACCGCGACAATTCAAAACGCTCTCAGCCGCTATCGGCCGCGGGGCAGAAAAAGGACGAGAAGAAAACGGAAGGGATCGCCGTGACCGAGCCCGTGCAGCGCGAGCTCTTTGCACGCAGACAACGCGAGAAAATGCCCACCGAACGCGCATCGGTGACGCATAAGTTCAGCGTCGGCGGACACGAAGGCTACCTCACCGTCGGGATGTACGAAGACGGGCGGCCGGGCGAGATCTTCATCAAAATGTCCAAGGAAGGCTCGACGCTTTCCGGCGTGATGGACGGCTTGGCGCTGACCGTTTCGCTCGGGTTGCAGTACGGTGTGCCGCTGAAGGTTTTTGTGGATAAGTTGCTGAATACGCGGTTTGAACCGTCGGGCATCACGCCGAATCCAAACATCCGGTTTGTTTCCTCGGTGCTGGACTACATCGCGCGCTGGCTCGGCGGACGCTTCATCTCCTCCGACTACCTGAAGCTGACCGGCGGCGAGCACCCCGTACCCGCTCCTACCTCGCCGAATTCCGCGATGGTGGAGTCCATGCTGGCGGCCATCTCCGCCGGCAGCACCTCGTCGGCAAAACCTCGCGACGCTCATGAAGGCGCGCCAGCGTGCTCGGAGTGCGGCATGCTGATGGTGCCGAACGGCGCATGCTACAAATGCGAGAACTGCGGCAGCACATCGGGCTGCAGTTGAGACGCCGCGCATCATAGAGGACCTCAACGAGATGCGTGCGCTCACGTCCCGCCCAGCCCAGGGTGCAGGACACGCTGAAGAAAAACCGAAGACCCGCGGATTTTTGCACATTGTGCGTCATGGTGCCGGTCCCGGCACCATGTACGTGGTCACCTATCATCGCTTGGATCGGGGCTTGGAGCGGGGCCTGGATCGTGAGCTGGAGCGGGACGCCAAAGCATCGCGCGCGTGTCCGATGCTCGCCGAAAGCGCGCAGTCGTTGATCGACATCCTGGAGCGGCTGGGTGTGGACTTCCGGCTCGGCGAGGTGCGCGGCGCGCTGGAGGATATCCTGCGGTTCGGCTCCGCCAACATCCCGGATTTGTGGCTCAGCGACGAAGAGATTACGCAGAAGGGCCTCGTCGAAAGCTAACAACGCCTTCAGCCGCCCGCCGCAGCGGCCGGTGCGTGACGCTGAGATCGACGCCAGGCGAGGCGGCCGGGCCAGAAAAGCAGAGCGATCCAAAAGAAGAGCGGCAAGCCGTATTCGAGCAGAACGGCGATCACTGAAGCCACGCTCGAGAAAATGGCGCCAATTCCTTCGACGAGCGCATTGCGCAGGTGGAGAGGCTCGCCATCGAGCTTCGCCTGCAAGGGCGCGCGGTAGTCCTCGAGAAGCGTAAACGTGATGTGGGACTGGGCCACGGTGGACTGCAGCGCATCCTGCTGGCGCATCGCCTCTGCGACCGTTTCATTGGCCTGCGCGATTTCCTTTTCCAGAGCAAGAGCGTCCAGAAGCTTGTCTGTGCGTTCGCGCTGAAGTTTCTGGAGGCGCGCGAGGTTGGTTTGCGCCGCGGCGAGATGCCTGGCCTGGCTGGCAAGCCTGACGGCGGAATCTTCTCCCACTTCGGAAATCGCGATGACGCGGCCAATTTTTTTCAGGTCCGAAAGTGCGGCATCGAACTCCGCAGACGGAACAGCAAGTGCGACAGAGAGCAGGCGGCCCTGTCCAGACTGGCTTTCGGTTCGCAGATCGTCGAAGTAACCGTGATGCGCCGACACGACTTGATGCAGGGATGCAACGGCGCGGTCAAAGGACGAGGATCGCGCGCGAAGTTGCGCGCTGCGGGCGACGGAGGAATCGGGGACGGCAGAGCGAGCGAAATCCACGGATCCGTTGCGGCTCATCCACATGCTGCCAGGATCCCATGCCACAGCCGACAGACCATTTGCTCTGGATTGTTCGATGGACATGAACATTTGCTGTACCGCGATGCGGCAAGCGACGACCCAGAGCGCGGCGAACGACGCCAACCCGCCTACGATCAAAAGGATTCGCCTAGTCAAAGAGCGCCGCGCGGGAGTCTCAGACATGTGTACCTCGCTTCGATAGCATCCGGGGCTGAAAGAGCTTGAGCCGCCGGAGGTGCTATCGAGATAGAGGCCAAGGGGGAGAGAAAAGTTCCCGCTCGAAGCGCGGCCGAACAAATGCCGACGGCTTTTCCGGACCTGACGTGAGACGCGTCTTTAGCGAGGGCGCGGGCGCAAGGGCGGGCGCGCGGTAAGCGCGCGGGGGCGCATGCGGAAGCGCGGGCCCAGCGGCGGAGGCACGTTGCGAAGCATGTCGCCGCAGCAGGGGCAGCGGCCGTCATCGCTGATCGGCCCGGTAGCGTCGGCGCGCAGCCAGTGACCCCGGGCGTCGCACCCCGGATTGATGCATTGCACGGTGAAACCGGGCAAATACTGCATTGGTTTTCCCCCAGTAGCCGGCTCGCTTGCATTGTGCACCAGCGGCACAACGCTGCGCTCCCTTGCCGGCACGAACGACAAAATGTTGGCGCGAATTGTGGCGCGAGGCACCTGTGGTGTCAAGAGAAAACACCACTAGATGTAGGGGTGGGATTGCCGAAGAGACAACAGCGCGCCGCTGTAACTCCGAGGGAGTTGGCACATTCGACGCTGTCTGGCGCACGAAACAGCCGCGTCCGGCTTGCGTAGTAGAAGATGGACATACGTGCGCCGCACTTCTCTTGGGTGAGTTCGCTAGCGTGTGGCGCGATGGAGGCGGGAATGGCGGATAGCACGCGCGGGGGAACGAATTTTGGCGGCTCGATACCTTCGATGCCGAATTTTCGCGGCGCCGGATCGAGGGTGCTGCGGATTGGGATCGTGGTTGTGATTTTGGTGCTGCTGATGTGGAGCACCACTTCGATTCCCACGGGAAATGTGGGCGTCCTGACGCTCTTCGGCCGGGTCACGGGAGAAACGCTCAGCGAAGGAATTCATCTGATCAATCCGTTGAAATCCGTGCAAAAGCTTTCGGTGCAGACCCAGTCGGTGAAAGAGAGCGCGAACGTGCCTTCGAACGAAGGCCTGATCCTGGCGCTGGACACCTCTTTGCTGTTCCGCCTGGACAAGAGCAAAGCGGCGTTCGTGTTTCAGACCGTTGGCGATAACTATGCGGAGAAAATCGTCGAGCCGACGCTGCGCGCTGCGATTCGCGCGTCAACGTCAGCCCACTCGGCGAACGCGCTATATACCAATGCACGAGAGCTGGTGCAGCAGCAGATTCAAGATGAGCTGACCGCGCAACTGGCACCGCGCGGCGTGATCGTGGAAAACGTTCTGCTGCGCGACGTGCAGCTCCCGGCCATGCTGAAGGGCTCAATCGAGGCCAAACAACAGGCCGAGCAAGATGCGCTGCGCATGAGTTTCATCCTGCAAAAGGAAAAACAGGAAGCCGAGCGTAAGCGCATCGAAGCGCAAGGTATCGCGGACTTTCAGAAGATCGTCGCGCAGGGCATCAGCACCGCAACTGTTGGAGTGGAAAGGCATCGAGGCCACCGAAAAACTGGCGGCCAGCTCGAACGCGAAGGTGGTCATAATCGGCAATCCGAAGAATGGACTGCCCTTGGTGCTCGAGCCGAAGTAACGATGGGACCAACGCTCAACAGGAGAAAAACAGGTAGCTGCGCCCGCCAGTTACGGCTGCGGTTGCGCTGGAGCGGCCGGAGCACCTTCGTCCGCAGCGGATTTCTTCTTGCGATCTTCAGCTTCAACCAACTCGGCGAGACGCGCCTTTAGCCCCTCGAGCTGCTGCTGCTTGTCGTTGATCTGTTGTTGCTCCGTTGCGAGTTTGGCCTGCCCGGCTGTGTCGTGAACGTAGTCCGTGTTCGAATAATAGGTGTCTTGATCGAGCGCAAGCTCGCGCTGAAGAAGGTTAAGCTCCTTCTTCGCCTGAGCGACCTGCTCCTTCAGGCCGGCAATCTGCGGATTTTCCTCGACCTTCTTCGCCGAGTCCTTCTCCGGGGAAGCAGCGCTTTGGTCGGACGCTTCCGCGACTCCTGCGGCAGCCGGGCTGGCCGCCTGTGCATCCGGCGCCGGCGGTGTGGCCGCGCTCACGCCTTCCGCTCCCGCCTTGGGAATCTTGTCGAGATCGTCGTCCGTGACTACCTTGGCGGACTTGGCGGCATTCTTTTTCTCTTCGCGAGCGCGCCGCGCGGCATCGGCGACGGACTGCGTCTGCTCAGTTTGGGGGTCCTGTGATCGCGCCGCGGCAGGGCATCGAAGCAGGGCGCACACCACAAGCAGCGGCGCAGCGAGACGCAAGGATTTACCGGTCAGCATAGGCAATCGTCCCCGATGAAAATTCGGCCGGTTCAAACCTCAGGATACGCCTCGCGTCCGGGCGGGGCAATTCCGTCACCCAAGGACCGTGCGAATGAAGCAACGCCTCGACCGTAGACCCAGACAGCCGACCCTCAGCGACCCGCCGCAGCCCGTTGAGACGCCAAGACGTCCCGGAACGAGAAGCTCCTCTTCAAATCTCTCACCGGCTGACCATTCACTTCCGCGTAAGGATAAATGAAGTAGTTCAGCGGATCGCCTTTCTGATCACCAGACAGCCGAATGTCGCGCCCATACGTGAACAGTACTCGATTCACGTCCAACGCGCCGAAGAAGTAGTCCTTCTTGGCGGGATTCTTCGATGCTTCGGAGGCATCGACGGGAATCCACCCGATTCCTGCGATGTAGAACTCCGACCAGCAGTGATAGCCGGGAATCTCGCCCTCGGTTTTGCCTTCCGGAAGCGGAAACCCGATCTCAAAGCGCGCGGGAATCCCCGAAGAACGCATCATGCCGATAAACACGGAATGAAAATCCGTGCAGTTGCCACGCTTCGAATCGCAAGCCCAGATCGCGTCGCCGCGGCCCCACCCTTCGCCGGACTTGTCGTAGTGCATGGTCGAGACCACGTAGTCGTAAATCTTGCGCGCTTTCTCGAGCGGCGTGTTCGCCCCGGCGGTCTGCTGCTTGGCAAGATCGGCGATCACGCCATCGAGCGGCACGAGCTTGTCCGGCTGCAGATAGCGCTGGAGAATTGCCGCGCTCGGCGCCGCGTAGGACGCGCGCCGGACCGCAACTCCGTCGCGGAACGCGACGTATTCTTTGCGAGTTACCGTGAAACGCATGCCCGCATCAAAACCCGAGGCCACTTGTGCCGCCGTGGGGTTGAAGACGATGAATTCGTCGCCGTATTCAGGATCGTGGCTGACTACATGCGGCACATTTTCCGTGATGGACACGGCCGTCGCCGGAGTTTGATAAGCATCCATTTTCGTCGGATAGGGGATCCACAGATGTACGGTTCCCGTGGCCCCGGGCGTCGCCGGAAAATGGACTTGGTAGGTAAATTCAAACGTGCGCAAATCGAGAGCTGGCGTCGCCGCCGCGGCTGCCGCGCGGCCGTCTCCGTGCGGCAAACCCAAAGACCCCGACGGTGATGATCGGCGACGAGAAGAGCTGAAACTAGAAAACGGAAGCGGGTCACGGGAGAACTCCTGCGCGGAGGAAATAGCTCAGAGTGCGAACGCTGTGAGTATACTTCATCGCGCCATAGTGCAAAACCACTAGCGGGCTGCGGAAAAACAAGTGGCACAGGCTTTCAGCCTGTGCGCCTTACGGATGAAACGTGAAAAAGCTCCGGAGAATCCGACTCGCGCTGTTACTCGTGGCCGCATACACGGGCGGCACGACAACTCGCTCTCCGCGCAAGAGCAGTCGCACGCGACAGACGCACAACCCGCGGCGAACCTCCCCAGCGCTCCCCGTCCCAAAGCTAGAACCCGCGAGCAAAGACGAGCACCGCTTCTGGGACAAGACCAACGATTGGCTTTTCGCGGGTGTCGCCGCATCGCGCACCCTCGACTATTTTTCCACCTTGAACATGCGGCGCCGCGGCAGGCAGGAAATTCTCCTGACCGATGACGCCGTCGACAATCACGCCGCATTCGTCGCGATCGAAGCGGCCGGAACGGGCGTGTCGATCGGCGCTTCGTACTTATTCCACCGTTACGGACACCACAAACTGGAGCGCTGGGTCTCCATCGTACATATTGGACTCGCAACCACGGGTTCCGTGCGCAACTACTGCCTCAAGACATTCCATTCCACGCCCGCTCCGTCTAATCCTTAGTGCGATCGCCGCAGTTGCAAGTCCAAAGCGTTGAGCCTCATACTCCCGACCCGAGAGCCGCCAGAAAGCCGATGATTCCGTGCCGTACGCCAGAATCGCAGTTGCGTAACCCGGGCCGCGTGATGGAAAGCCGTTCTCGGTCTCTTCGCCGTGCCCGCGCTTTGTGCTTTAGCTTACTCCTCACAGTCGCCGGCGTGGCGGGAGTGGCGTCGATTCATGCTGCACCTCGGCCCTCGCAACCCAGCACTCTTCAGACGTATCCTGGACGTCCAACGCCTTCGCAACCCGCGGTTCCCGGTTCACTCCCGAAGCAGCAACCCGCGCCTCAGCCGCCGAAAACCGAGCAATACACGTTGTCTCAGGACCGTTATCAGAAGGCCGTGGCCTACTCGCGAGCCGAGTATGTGCTGTACTTCGTGTCTTATGGCCTAAGTGTGCTCGTGCTTGTTTTGTTCCTGCGCCTGGGCGTGGCCGCGAAATTCCGCGACCTCGCCGAACGCGTCAGCGGCAACTGGTTTCTGCAAGGACTCGTCTTCGTCCCGCTATTGGCGGTGACCCTGGACCTTTTCCATCTGCCGGTACGTTTGTACGCCCACACGCTTTCCCTGCACTACCAGCAATCCGTGCAGCGCTGGGGTTCCTGGTTCTGGGATTGGTGCAAAGCGGAGATGTTAAGCACCGCGATTCGTTCTGGCTCTGGTGCTGGTTCTTTTCGCCGTGATGCGCTGGAGCCCGCGCCGATGGTGGTTCTTCTTCTGGTTGGCCGCCTTGCCCATCCTGCTCTTTGTCTTTTTCATCAGCCCGTGGTTCATCGATCCGCTGTTCAACAAATTCGAACCGCTCGACTCCCAATACCCCGATCTCGCAGCCTCCATCGAAAAAGTGGTGCAGCGGACCAACCTGGGAATCCCTCGCGAGCGCATGTTTCTGATGGAAGCAAGCCAGAAGACCAACGAGATCAATGCCTATGTGACCGGTTTTGGAGCGTCCAAGCGTGTCGTCGTCTGGGACACCACCATCCAAAAATTGACCCCCGACGAAACTCTTTTTATCTTCGGCCATGAAGCCGGCCACTACGTGCTGGGCCACATCCGCAGCGGCTTCCTGTTCTTCGCTTCCATCCTCCTCGTCGCCCTCTACATCGGCCATCGCGGCCTACACTGGGCGCTCTCTCGATGGGGCAAGGACTGCAAACTGTATGGGCCCGAAGACTGGGCGTCGCTCGCGGTCATTCTTTTGCTCCTGCACGTCATGATGTTTTTCGCCATGCCGGTTACCAATGGCTTCAGCCGCATGCAGGAACACGCCGCCGATGTCTACGGGCTGGAAGTGATTCACGGAATCGTGCCCGACTCGCAAGAGGTGGCGGCGCACGCATTCCAGGTCATGGGAGAAATCGACCTAGCCGACCCGAATCCGCCGCCGATCATCACCTTCTGGCTGTATACGCACCCGCCCCTGGCGGAGCGGCTCGTCTTCGCGCACAGCTATGATCCGTGGTCCAAGGGCGAACCGCCGAAATACATCAAGCCGGCAGAAAAATGACGCGGCTCGCCGCCGGGCCGCAGCCTCAGGACGCCCGTCGCCGCGCAAAACTAGCCACCTTGTGGCGATTGCCGCAGACCGCCATGGAACACCAGCGGCGCCGGTGGGTTCGCGACGTATCGCAAAAGAAAAGGCCGCAGCCGGGATTCGCGCATACCCGGATCCGCGCCTCCGCGCCCTCGGTAAGGATTTCCGCAGCCGACCGGGCCACCGCCGCAAGCAACCACTCGAGGCCGCCCTCTCGCGCTATGAATTCCAGCTTCCACGCCCCCTCGCCCTGCACCAGTTCGTCATGCCCCTCCGTTATGCGGAGAACTTGGTTGATGGGCTCGACCCAGTCGCTGGCGACCTGCTCTTTCCGGACCATCGCGCTAAAGGCCTCCCGCAAACCATCCCGAAGGCGAGTCGCACGCGAAAGCAACGCCTGCGCGGTCTTGGGATCGGTCTGAGAAAGAGCCAGCAGCGTGACGCTCCTCTCTCGCGAGACGATACGCGAGACCTCTAGAAACGACACGAGTTCTTCCCATGACAGCTCTCGAAAAGGCGCCCCTGGGTACGATGGGGCGTTGGCAAAATCAACCGCCAGGCGTCCGCCAAGCAACGCCACAATGGAGTCGGCCTCGGACATAGCCTAACCTCCTTAGAGAAACATACTGGAAATAGGGGCCTTACCGCTCAATAACCGGTTAAAGATAGCATGGAGGTTACCTCCCGTCATCCATTCTTTCCGATTTTTCGTACTTCCCATGGGCCTGCGAATCGCATCTATTGGTTTGCGAAGCCAAAGGGTACTCATGAATCGTTCTCTTGTAGCCTCATTTCTTATCTCGCTCTCTGTCCTTGCTCTTGGCTTCGGGCTCGCCTCACGCTCGTCCTCCTCTCAACCCCAGGTCAGCGGAGCCCACAGCACGGCGGGCGTGCCTGTGATCGTAGAGTTGTTTACCTCAGAAGGCTGCTCAAGCTGCCCACCGGCCGACGCCCTACTGGCCAAGCTGGAGGCGCAACAACCGGTCTCGCACGCCCAGGTCATCGCTCTCGAAGAGCACGTCGACTACTGGGACGATTTGGGTTGGGTGGACCCCTTCTCCGGCAAAGAGTGGACCGAGCGGCAGCAAGACTACGCCATCTCGCTCGGAAACCAGAATCCCTACACGCCCCAGATCGTGGTCAACGGCCACACCGAGCTTGTTGGCAGCCGCGAGCAGCAGGCCAGGCACGCGATCGAAGAGGCCGCCGCGGTGACCACCACGAATGTCTCGGTAACGCCGGCGCAGTCCGACAAGCGCGATGCCGCGCGCCTGGATGTGTCGGTCGGGAAAGTCTTGCATGCCACGGCCGGGGATGCGCCCGAGGTTTGGCTGGCCATCACAGAAGCCGGACTGCATTCCGCGGTCACCCGGGGAGAAAACTCCGGCAGCGAACTGCGGCACGCCTCGGTTGTGCGGGCGTTGCGCAAGATCGGGACCGCCGACCAAGACAAAGATGCGTCCTTCTCGCGCAATGTGACCGTGGCGCTCGATTCCGGATGGAATCGGCAAAATCTGCACGCCGTGGTGTTCGTCCAAGAGAGAAAGAGCCGCCAGATCCTCGGCGCCGCCGTGGCGCGCATCGAACCATAGACACCTCGTTCCCTTCAGCCCGCCACACCCGTTTGCTGCCTTGCGTGTGCTATCTTGCTTTGGCAAGTGGGCGGATGGCCTCGGCCGTCCCGTCCGCCGCTTACGTTCACATGACGGATTCACCGCTCACCACCCCCGAGCAGTCCTCGCTACTCAGTTTTTTTCGAAGCCCCGAACTGCCATTCGGCTTTGTTCGTGTGTGCGTCTACCTGATTCTTGGAGAGGCAGTCAGCTATCTCTTGAGCCGCATCGCGAGGATTTTGCTTGCCGGCGGGCTTCCCGCAACCTCGCCGCAGATCGTGATGGCCACGGAGCTTATCGCATTTGGCGGCGCTTTCTCGGCCGCGTGGGTGATGTCGCGTCTGGAGAAGCGAAGCTTCGGAGAGTATGGGCTGCCGCTGCGGGGCGCCTTCGGAAAAAGCTTCTGGCAAGGCGCTTTGTTCGGCGCCGTGGAGATCAGCACGGTGATCGGCGCGCTTGCGGCGCTCGGCTACTACCACTTCGGCTTCCTCGTGATTCACGGCGCCGCGCTTCTTCGTTGGGCGATCTTCTGGGCGCTGCTGTTTTTGTTGGTGGGCTTGTATGAGGAGTTTGCTTTTCGCGGCTACGTGCAATTCACGCTCGCGCAGGGAATGCGTTTCTGGCCGGCGTCGGTGCTGCTATCGATTATGTTTGGCGCCCGGCATCTGGAGAATCCCGGCGAAACCTGGATTGGAATCGCAGGCATTGTGCTCAGCGGCCTTTTCTGGTGCTTCACCCTGCGCCGCACCGGCAACCTGTGGTTTGCGGTTGGCATGCACGCCACCTTCGATTTTGGCGAAACGTTCCTCTATTCCGTTCCCGACAGT
Organism: uncultured Acidobacteriota bacterium; assembly: GCA_963735525.1. Classification (GTDB taxonomy): domain Bacteria; phylum Acidobacteriota; class Terriglobia; order Acidiferrales; family UBA7541; genus Acidiferrum. The sequence continues at coordinate 96,446 of CAVTLQ010000018.1, forward strand.
GGTGTGCTTTTCCCCGGACATCTTTCCAGCGCCACGCTTGCCGGACCCACTTGGCTCAGCGGGGGCACCGCGGGGCCCGAGGCCAGCGTGTTCGACTTCCTCGTGCTGCTCCTTTTCTTTTACGCCTTCCACCGTCTCTATCCAGCGATTCCGCCAGACAACACCGCAGCCTGATCCGCGCACCCTCCGATTCTCCCAAACGTGCCCCGAAGTACCGCCAACGAAACCAATCCGTTTTCTCTTGACCGATAGCTACCTCTCTGGTACACTTCTTCTGGGTCAAATAACGTCCAAAAGCGCCGGGTTCTTCCCCGGCGTTTTTTGTTAAGTCTCCCCGATGCTCCAAACGCCCTCTTTTACCCTGAGCCGCAACGCGAACCAACAGGCGAAGCTGAATCGTTCTTGCCCACACCGCCAGACAGCCGGTCCCGCGGTGAATGACGGAACACCTGAATTTCGCTTGCAAGGAAAGAATGACACGTCATTCTATCCTTGCGGCCTATTTCGGGCACGCAAACCATTGATTCTTATCATGTTACGGTCGTTTTCCTTGGTAACCGGCGGTGCCGTAACCATTTGATAGCGAAGGACTTAAGTTGCCGCGCGGAGACCGCCGCGGACGAACGGGGTTAGTGGACGAGCTCGGAAGCGAAGACCAACCGCACGCCTTGGGCTCCGGCTTGCGGCAGAACCTCACTCAGGGCTTTCAACGTCGCCGGATGCGGATGACCGATGGCTACCGCCTCTCCTTTTTCACGAGCGTCTCGCAACGCCCGCTCCAGTTGCTTGTGTACCGCGGAAACTTGCGCGACGTCATCGAGAAACGGAACATTGCGAAACGCGGCGGGCACTCCGGCATTGCGCGCGGCGTCATACGCAACCGTGGCGGCGGTGGTCCGGCTGTCGATGTAAAACAGCTTGTGTTCGCGCAGGATCGGCATCAGCTCCGCCATCAACGCAGTATCGGCAGTAGACTGCGATCCTTGGTGATTATTCACGCCGGCCACCTCCGGCACGGCGTGAAGAAACTGGTTCACCAGCGCCGAGACATCTCTGGCGGACATGCCGGGTCGCAGCTCCTGCGATTCCGCTTTCCATTCCCGAGGGACTCCATCGGCAAATGCAGCAGCACCTGATATCCCCGGCGGTGCGCGTCTTCGGCGATATCGACCGAATGTGGGCGATTCGGCAGTACCGACACCGTGAGCGGATACGGCAACGCAAAGATGGCGTCGGCTGCCGCGCGATCGTTGCCAAGGTCATCGAGAATGATGGCCAGGCGCGCGTTCCCACCCTGCGTGCCGGGTAATGTTTCCTGCGCCGTGCTCGCGGCGATCACATGAATGTGGATCGTATGCGTCGCGATACCCGCATGGCTGTAGTTGAACAGGATTCCGTCCCGCCTCTCCGGTTGCGCATCCTGCGTCAAGGCGTGACGCGTCGCGACTCGACCTAGGGCTTGAAGCAATCGCGCGACCCCCGCCCGCCCGGACGTATCCGCGGGTTCCGCATGAAGCTTAATATCCAGTTGATCCGTGCTCTCCGGATCTTGGTCGGACGCGCGCAGGTCGCTCCGTACCTCCGAGCCAGCGGGCGCGGCGGACGACGCCACGGCTGCAAATTCATGCGTAATCGCATGAATATCCGCCGGCCGCAAGCGCTTCTCCGCCTTCTTGCACCCGCCGGACAAAGCGGCCAGCGCCAAGCCGAGCGCCATGGGCTTCAACCAAGACAAGTGGTATGTGTGGGTATACCTGCGGAAAGACAACCTCAGGCTCTTCTGGAGAACAGACCGGACCGGCCGAATCACCTGCGGCTAGGCAGCTTTCTTCGCAGGTGTCTTCAGCAGCTCTAAAGCCTTGTGGAAGATGGGATCCTCGGGAGAAAGCGGACGCGGTCCGTAGGGCGTGGCTTTCGCCGGCTCGGTCGCTCCGGAATCGTCGTCGCCCACGTCGGAATCGTCTTCCGCGACGGCGCGAACGACCTCGGTCGGCTCGACGCCCTCCTCGAGGATCGCCTTGCCTGTCGCGTTGTAGTAGTTCCCCACCGTGAGGAACAGCGCCGAGCCATCGTCCATGGTGATCAGTTTCTGCTCGGACGCCAGGCCAAACGTGCGCTCGCCCACGACATCGCCGCGATGATTCGCCACGATTGCCGAAGCCAGCACCTCCGCGGCTCCCGATGTCGTCCCGTCAATCAGCACCGACACAGGATTCTTCCAGACCACCTTGCTCGGCTCGGCGGCGAAAACTTGCCCGGAAATCGTCTGCCCGCGCAGCGTGGCAAGATTTCCCGAGGGCACGAAAAGCCGCGCAATGGCTACCGCTTCGGTCACCGGACCGCGGCCGCACTCGCGCAGGTCCAAAATAACCTTATGAATTCCCTGCTTTTCCGCGTCCACCAGCTTGTTGCGCACTTCGTCGGCGCGGCCCGCGTCCAGCGACGGGAGCCGCAGCACGAGAATGTCCGGATCGTTTTTCTGCACGATGATCTTTGCCGGCGCCAGCTTTTCGCGAACCAGGTCCACGTTCTCAGGCTCCGCCTTGCCCCGCCGGACCACTCCAACCTTCACTCCGCTTCCCACCGGCCCGTTCAGCAGGTTCAAAGCCTGGCCCACGGACATGTCGCGTGTCGTGAATCCCGCCACCGATTCAAAAATGTCTCCGCTGTGAACGCCGGCCTTTTCCGCCGAACTGTCCGGCAAAACGGAAATCACAATGATGTATCCGAAGCGCTTGCTGAGCGTCAAACCGGTCTCGCCGGTGCCCGCGCTCTGGAGCTTCTGCTTGTATTCGCTGTATTCGCGCGGCGTCAGGTAACTGGACTCCGCATCGAGGGATTCCAGCAAGCCGTGGAGCGCCCCCGCGGTGACCAGATGCATGTTCGGCTCATCGACGTAGTCGCCCTGAATCTTCTGCAACACTTCGCCGTAGACGGTCAAAGACTTATAGGCGCGGTCGTCCGGCGTACGGCCAAGAACATGGCCGATGCCGGCGTAGCAAAAAATCGCTACCGATACCGAAAGAACGCCTATCCGTGCTGCTCGATTCATTCTCCACCTGCCCTTGACAATTCAACCTTGATTATAGCATCGCATAGCAATGGGACGCGGCAGGAAAGAGAAAGGAAGCCCGCGATGATGTTCTTTCTGCGCTGGAACCTCGGCGAACAGGACCAGATCTACCAGGGACGGAATACGAACGCGCTCGCACATTGCCTTTGAGGCAGGGTTGGGCTGTAAGGCGGCGGCCAGCGCAGGCAGGCCGCCACACTCCCCAGGTGCGGGTTCTTTTTCAGGTACTATGAGGTCACGAAAGACACGTGGAAGCCCTCGATTGTTGTGTGTTTACCACAGCTAGTGTATCGCACAGCAAACTTATCCCCATAAGTTATTGATACTATGGAACAAACAGCAGAAAGTCTGGATGACAAAGTGCTATCATAGGCCCGCTCCATGTTTCAGACTTCTATCGCCCGGTCCGCGTCCGCTGAAGGTGTGGGTCTGCACACCGGCGTCTACGGTCACATCTGCCTGGTGCCAGCGCCCGCAGACACCGGCATCGTATTTCGCCGGATCGACCTCGATAACTTCCCGATCGAAGCGCAAGGCCACAACGTTGCGCGGGTGAGTTACGCCACCAGCCTGATGAAGCAAGGCGTGCTGCTATCCACAACCGAGCACCTCCTGGCGGCGATCTATTCTTGCGGCGTCGACAACGTCTTCATCGACATCGATTCCATCGAAGTACCGATCCTGGACGGCTCCGCCGAACCCTTTATGCAGATGCTGGAGCACGCCGGCGTTCGGAAACTCCGCCGGAAGCGCCGTTATCTCAAGATTTTGCAACCGCTCGAGGTAGTGGAAGGCGACCCCGCCAAGCCGGGGCAAGTCCGGCGTATCGGCATCTACCCTGCCGACGAGTTTCACGTTCGCTGTTACGTGGATTTCCCGCATCCGCTGGTTGGGCAGCAGGAAGTCGAAATGGTCGTCAACCCTCAGACCTTCCGTCATCTGCTGGCACGCGCCAGGACGTTCTGTTTCGAGCGGGACATCGAGCCCCTGCGCTCCATGGGCCTGATTCGCGGCGGCTCCCTCGATAACGCCATCGTCCTTACCAATGACGGCGTGATGAACGGCCCCTTGCGCTTTCCCGACGAATTTGGCCGCCACAAGGCCCTGGACCTGATCGGCGATTTGGCCCTGGCGGGCTTGCCCCTGCTGGCGCGCGTGGAGGCTCACAAGGCCGGCCATGCCCTCCACACTCAGCTGGTAAGCCGCCTCCTGGCCGACCCCTCGCTTTGGACCATTGCTACCGACGACTCGACGCATTCCAGCCTCGAAACGGGTCTCGCCGCCCTAGCCCCCGCACCGGCCGCTGATTAAGCCTTACGAATCGCGCCCGCAATCCCCGCATTGCGAAATCCTTGTTGCTCCCGCAGAATGAAATTGAAACCATGCCCGCAAACGATCTTGCCATCGTCATCCTGGCCGCCGGAAAAGGTACGCGGCTCAAGTCGAGTCTTGCGAAAGTGCTGCACCGCGCCGGAGGCCGCGCGTTGGTCGAGCACGTGTTGCGCGCTTGCACCCCACTCGGAGCGAAAAAGACGGTTGTCGTCGTAGGGCATCAGGCCGAACAAGTCATGGCTGTCGTCGAACCCTGGGATGCCGAAAGCGTCCTGCAGCACCCGCAGCACGGAACCGGACACGCCATGCAGGTGGCGCGCCGCGCCTTGGGCAGGGCCAAGCTTGTTGTGGTCCTGCCAGGCGACGCTCCTCTCGTCCGCACCGAAACCTTGCGCGCGCTGATCGCCGCCCATCGCAACGGCAACGCCGCCGCGACCATTCTGACCGCCGTCGTCAGCGATCCGGCCGGCTACGGCCGCGTCGTCCGGAAGTCGGAAACGAATGTCGGTGCCATCGTCGAGGAATCTCAGCTCACCGACGACCAGCGCGAGCTCAACGAGATCAACTCGAGCATCTACTGCTTCACGCTCGAAAAACTCTGGCCCGCCCTCGCCCAAGTAAAGCCGAACAACAAGCACCGCGAGGTGTACCTCACCGACGCCATCGCCATCCTGGCCTCCAAAGGAGAAACGGTGCTCGCGCAGGTCGTCGCCCGATCCCCGCGAGGTCCTGGGCTGCAACACGCGCATCGACCTGGCCGAGGTGGATCGCATCTTTCGGGAGTGGAAGCGCAACGCCCTGATGAACGCAGGCGTCACGATCCAATTGCCGGAAACGGTGCTCATCGATCCAGAGGTCATTGCCGGCGAAGACACCATCATCGAGCCCGGTGTCCAGTTGCTGGGCAAAACGAAACTCGGAGCCCGCTGCACGATCCGCACGGGCAGCGTGCTGGCCGATGCCATTCTCGGCGACGACGTGGTCGTCGAAGCCGCATTGCGTTGTGGCCCACAGCCGCCTGGACGACCGCGTGACCGTCGGCCCGTTTGCGCGCCTGCGCAACGGCAATCACTTGAAGGCCGGCGCGCACATCGGCAACTTTGTGGAGTTGAAAAAGACCATCGTCGGCGAAGGCACCAAGGCCGGCCACTTGACCTATCTGGGCGACGCCAAGATCGGCGCCAAAACAAACATCGGCGCCGGAACGATCACCTGCAACTACGACGGATTCAACAAATACCCGACAACGATCGGGAATCGCGTTTTCATCGGCAGCGACTCGGCGCTGGTCGCGCCGGTGCGTCTCGGCGATGGCGCGTACGTCGCGGCCGGCTCGACCATCACCGACAACGTGCCCGCCGACGGACTGGGCATCGCCCGCGGCCGCCAGGTCAACAAGCCCGGCTGGGCTTCCAAAAAGCGTCGCGAACTGGCGGCTGCTGCGCAACCCCAAAAGGCGGCGCGCAAGTCGAAGAAGTCCAGCAAGCGCAAAAAGCCCCGCCGCCGCTAGCGCGTATCGATCGTTATCTTTTTGGCAGCGTTACTTCTCGCCGCAACCCACTTTTTGCCGCAACAGCCTCACCATGTAGAGGAACCGGCGCAATGTTTTCGTCCGCGGTACTTAAAACGTAGGGGATGCTTGTGGGCATGTGGGTGAACTGGCTTCTCGTCATTGGCGGCATCGTCTGCGTGATCATCGAGCTCGCGCTCGGCGCCATGACGGGCTTTGACCTTGCGCTGATCGGCGGCTCGCTGGCCATCGGCGGGGGCATCGGGCTTTTGGCGGTCTCGGTGAAGATCGGCTTGCTCGCCGCAGGCGGGCTTTCGTTGATCTATCTCGCCGTGTTCCGCAGTTGGCTGAAAACGAAGCTGACGGTGAAAGACCATGCCAGCAATGTGGATGCGATCGTGGGAAAAACCGGCGTGGTGACCAAACGAATCGCGCAGAACGAACCCGGCATGGTCAAAGTGGGCGCGGAAGTTTGGCGCGCGGAGCTGGCGGGTGCCGAAGACGCGACGCGGGATTTAGGTACGACGGTCAAAGTGGAATCGATCGACGGCGTAACGCTCAAGGTGAGGTGAGGGGCAATGGACACCGGCGTTTTGTTCTTAGCAGCTCTTTTTGCGTTCGCACTGTTCGGTCTGTTGGCGCTCGCCAAAGGAGCTCGCACGGTAAGACAGTATGAAAAAGGGCTGATCACCCGGTTGGGCAAGTATCACGGGATGGCCCCGTCGGGACTTGACATTCATCGTTCCGTTCGTGGACGACATCGTGCGCGTGGACATGCGCGAACAGGTCATCACCGTTCCGCCGCAAAAATTGATCACCAAAGACAACGTGACCGTGGAAGTCGACGCCGTCGTGTATTACAAGGTGATCGACCCGGTGAAGTCGCAATACGAAGTGCAGGATTTCGGCTATGCCTGCACCACGCTGGCGCAGACCAATCTGCGCAACCTGATCGGCGACCGCACGCTGGACGAAACGCTGGTCGCGCGCGACATGATCAACACGAACCTGCGTCAAGTGCTGGACGAGGCCACCAACGGCTGGGGCGTCAAGGTCACACGCGTGGAAGTGCAGAAGATCGAGCCGCCCAGGGACATCACCGACGCGATGTCCCGGCAGATGAAGGCGGAACGCGAGAAACGCGCCGCCGTGCTGGAAGCGGAAGGCATCAAGCAAAGTCAGATTTTGCAGGCCGAGGGGACGAAGCAGTCGGAGATTCTGAGGGCCGAAGGCGATGCCCAGGCGCGCATCACCCGAGCCAATGCCGAAGCCGAGGCCATCAAGCTGGTCTCGAATGCCGCCGAAACCTTTTTCAAGGAGCGCGCCGAAGTCATGCGCAAACTGGAAGTGCTGAACAATACTCTGGCGCAAAACACCAAGTACATCGTTCCGTCCAACGCCGGTCTCGTAAATGTGCTCGGCTTGGATGGGATTGTGCCGCCAGGCCCCAAATCCGCCGATGGGCAGACCGCGCCTCCTTCTGGGCTCTCCGGCCGCTCCATTTGATCCGGTTGGAATGAGTTCGACACAAAAAAACGCCCGCCTCGGAAGGCGGCCGCTACACGGATGGCTCCATCGAGCGCAGCTCCCGCCGCGAATAAACGCGCTGCAACGTACGCCTCACCTCCGCCGCTGTGCTAAAATAGAAATTCCCGCAAACGCCACACGGAGCAACCGCCGCATGAAATTTGGAGTCGTCGTTTTTCCCGGGTCCAATTGCGACCACGACGCGTTCTACGCCATCGGCAACGTCCTGCAGAAGCCCGTCGAATTCATCTGGCACCAATCGGAAGACCTCGCCAATTGTGACGCCATCATCCTCCCCGGCGGCTTTGCGCATGGCGACTATCTGCGCACCGGTGCGATCGCGCGCTTTTCGCCGGTGATGAAATCCGTCGCGAAATTCGCCGACGAGCGGCGGCATGGTGCTGGGCATTTGCAACGGTTTTCAGATTCTGCTGGAGGCCGGGCTGCTTCCCGGCGCGATGATGCGCAACTCCGGGCTGCGCTACATCTGCCGCCACGTGCACATCCGCGTCGAGCAGACCGACACGCCGTTCACGAACGCGGCCAAGCAGGGCCAAATCCTGAGGATTCCCATCGCTCACAACGACGGCAACTACAACATCGACGAAGCTGCGCTCGCCGAGCTGGAGAAAAATCGCCAGGTCATTTTTCGTTACACGACACCAGATGGCTCCAATGACGACGCCGGGAATCCCAATGGCTCGATGCACAACATTGCCGGCATCTGCAGCCGTGAGCGCAATGTCGCCGGCCTGATGCCGCATCCGGAGCGCGCCGTCGAATCCGCCCTGGACTCCGCCGACGGCCTGGTCATTTTCCAGTCCATGATCGAGGCCCTGGTTGGCGCGGCAAGGGCTACCGCATGAGTTTTGTTGCTGGCGGCACGCCGCGATTTTTCGGCCTTGTCCAGTTGCAAATAAGGAAAAAGCGGAGTTTCTTAAGTACTGGGGATCAAGCTCGATGGGGCGCAGCGGTGCTGCGCCCCTACAAGAGATAAGGGATAACGCGAGAGCTTGATCGAGGGAAAAACCCGAGCGGCTCAAGTACTGGCGATCAAGCTCGATGGGGCGCAGCGGTGCTGCGCCCCTACAAGAGGTAAGGGATAACGCGAGAGCTTGATCGAGGGAAAAACCCGAGCGGCTCAAGCACTGGCGATCAAGCTCGGAGGGGCGCAGCGGTGCTGCGCCCCTACAAGAGGTAAGGGATAACGCGAGAGCTTGATCGAAGGAAAAACCCGAGCGGCTCAAGCACTGGGGATCAAGCTCGATGGGGCGCAGCGGTGCTGCGCCCCTACAAGGATAACAAGGGAAACAGGGGATAACGCGAGATAAGCGCGCTATGGCTACCGCATCTACCGAAATCAAAGTTACGCCGGCAATTGCGGCCGAGCACGGCCTGACCGCTGAAGAATACGGGCGCGTCAAACAAATCCTTGGGCGCGAGCCGAACATTACCGAGCTTGGCATCTTCAGCGTGATGTGGAGCGAGCACTGCTCCTACAAATCCAGCAAGGTGCACCTGAAGCGCCTGCCGACGCGCGGGAAACTCGTGGTGCAAGGCCCGGGCGAAAACGCCGGCGTGGTGGACATCGGCGACGGCCTGGTCGCCGCGTTCAAAATCGAATCGCACAATCACCCGAGCTACGTCGAGCCTTTTCAGGGCGCGACCACCGGCGTCGGCGGCATCCTCCGCGACATTTTCACCATGGGTGCCCGCCCTGTCGCGGTGCTCGATTCCCTCCGCTTCGGCCCCATCACGGAAGATGGTTTTGTGGATGCTCGCTCCTCCGGCGTTCCTGCGTCTCCCGTAGGGGTCCAGCATGCTGGACCCCGTCTCGGCAACCAACCATCCGACTCGGCAACTCTCTCCGCCAACCGCCGCATTCTGGACGGCGTGATCCGCGGGGTCGCCAATTACGGCAACTGCTTCGGTGTCCCCACCGTCGGTGGCGAAGTCTGCTTCGAGCCTTGCTACTCGCAAAATCCTTTGGTCAACGCCCTCGCCCTCGGCATCGCCAAAAAAGAAGAAATCTTCCTCGCCAAAGCCCGCGGCATCGGCAATCCCGTCATCTACGTCGGCGCGAAAACCGGCCGCGACGGGATCCACGGCGCATCGCTGCTGGCCTCCGCCGAATTCACCGAAGAATCGCAGCAAAAGCGGCCCAACGTGCAGGTCGGCGATCCGTTCACGGAGAAGCTTTTGCTTGAAGCTTGCATCGAAGCGATGCACACCGGCGCCGTGGTCGCGATTCAAGATATGGGCGCCGCCGGGCTCACCTGCTCGACCACGGAGATGGCCTCCCGCGGTGGCACCGGCATCGAAATCGACCTCGCGAAAGTTCCGCAACGCGAATCCGGCATGACCCCGTACGAAATCATGCTCAGCGAATCGCAAGAGCGCATGCTCTTGGTCGCCGAGAAGGGCCGCGAGCGCGAAGTCCTCGACGTTTTCGCAAAGTGGGGGCTGGACGCCGTCGTCGTCGGCCAAGTGACCGACGGCGGCCTGCTGCGCGTAAAGAATCACGGCCAAGTGGCCGCCGAAATTCCCGCCCATCCGCTCGCCGAAGAAGGGCCGATCTATCAGCGTCCGATCAGGCAGCCGTCTCCGCGCGAGGAAACCTCCGCCGATTGGTTCTCCTTCGCGCCGGAAGGCACAAGTCTCACGGACAATTTCAAGAAGCTGCTCGCGTCACCCGCCATCGCCTCCAAGCGCTGGATCACCGAGCAGTACGACACCATGGTCCGTACCAATACGCTCGCCGGCCCCGGCGCGAGCGACGCGGCCGTCATTCGTATTAAGGAATCTGGGCGCAGCGGCCCGCATGGGAAAACGATGCGCGCCCTCGCGCTCGCCACCGACGGCAACGGTCGCTGGTGCCAGTTGAATCCTCGCCTGGGCGCCATGCACGCGGTCGCGGAAGCGGCGCGCAACGTCGCCAGCAGCGGCGCTCGCCCGATCGCCGCAACAAACTGCCTGAATTTCGGCAGCCCCGAAAAACCCGAAGTGATGTGGCAATTCAGCGAAGCCATCGACGGCCTCACGGTGGCCTGCAACGAACTCGGCACGCCCATCACCGGCGGCAACGTCAGCTTTTACAACGAGACTCTCGGCAAATCGATCTATCCCACGCCGGTCATCGGAGTCCTCGGCATCCTCGAAGATGCTTCCCAAGTCTTGAAGATTGCCTTCCGCGATGACGGAGACGTCATCGTATTGCTCGATGGAGATGGCTTTGGTGATGCGGCAACCGTAGGGGCGCGAAATATCGTGCCCCTACACGATGCGCGCCGCGAATTCTCTTCCTCCGAATACTCCAAAACGATTGCGGGTATCGTCGCCGGCGAACCACCCACAGTCGACCTCACCGCCGAAAATCGCCTGATCAAATTTTTAGTTGCCGCGGCCACGGAAGGCCTCGTGCAATCCGCGCACGACATCAGCGACGGCGGTCTGGCGGTCACTCTCGCCGAATCCTGCTTCGCCGCAACGTCTTATGTAGCCGCCGGGCTTCAGCCCGGCGAGCGCCTGGGTGCAACGATCAATCTCGACGATCACACTCCCGCGGAATTCTCTCTCTTCCACGAACGCGGCGCCCGCGCCATCGTGTCCGTCAAGCCATCTTCGCTTGCCCGTCTTCTCGAGAGTGCGCGACAATACCAGGTAGCGGCGCAATCCATCGGCCAAGTCACCCGCAGCCCTGGATTCCGCATCGAACATAAAGGGCGCGCAGTCGTCGACAGCCCACTCGACGTCTTGCGCGATGCCTGGGCCAATTCGCTCGAACGTACACTCAAGGTGAAATGACGCAAAAGCTCGCCTACACAGACGATCATTTCCACGACGAATGTGGTGTGTTCGGCGTCTTCGGCCACGAAGAAGCCTCGAAGCTCGCTTATCTCGGCCTCTACGCGCTGCAGCATCGCGGCCAGGAATCCGCGGGCATCTCCTCCAGCGACGGCGCCGACCTGCATGTTTACCGCGCCATGGGCCAAGTCGAAGAAATTTTTCAGCCCGACGTGCTCGCGAAGCTTCCCGGCAATCTGGCGATCGGCCACACCCGCTATTCCACCTCCGGCGACAAAGCGCTGCTCAACGCCCAACCCATTCTGATCGATTGCAACAAGGGCAAGGTCGCCATCGGCCACAATGGAAATCTGACCAACGCCGCCGAGTGGCGCCGCAAGCTGGAGCATCGCGGCTCGATTTTCCAGTCCAACAGCGACACCGAAGTGATCGTCCATCTGCTCGCGCGTTCCCCTGCGCGGAATCTCTCCGGTGCGCTGGGCGACGCGCTGAATCAGGTCGAGGGCGCCTATTCTCTGCTCGTGCTCACGACCGACGAGCTCTACGCTGTCCGCGATCCCCGCGGCTTCCGTCCGCTCAATCTCGGAAAGCTTGGCGACGCGTGGCTGGTCGCCTCGGAAACCTGCGCGTTCGACCTGCTAAATGCCCAGTACGTTCGCGAAATCGAACCCGGCGAAATGGTGCGCATCTCCCGCTCCGGAATCGAGTCCATCCATTTCGCGCCCGAAAAGCCGCACCAGCAATGCATCTTCGAGCATGTCTATTTTTCCCGGCCAGACAGCATTATTTTTGGCCGCTCGGTGAATGAAAGCCGCGAGGCGCTGGGCCGCCTACTGGCCAAAGAACATCCCGTCAACGCCGACATCGTCGTGCCCGTGCCCGACTCCGGCGTCCCCGCTGCCGTGGGCTACGCGCTCGAATCCCGCATCCCCTTCCGCATGGGCTTGATTCGCAATCATTATATCGGCCGCACGTTCATCGAGCCGTCGCAGGCCATCCGCAATTTCGGCGTGAAGCTGAAGCTCAACCCGGTGCGCGGCCTCATCGAAGGCAAGCGCATCGTGCTGGTGGACGACTCCATCGTCCGCGGCACCACCAGCCGCAAAATCGTTCGTATGGTTCGCGAAGCCGGCGCAAAAGAAGTTCACGTGCGCATCAGTTGTCCGCCGACGATTTCTCCGTGCTACTACGGTGTCGATACGCCGACGCGCGAGGAACTGATCGCCTCCTCGAACTCACCGGACGAGATCTGCAGGTTCCTCGGTGCCGATTCCCTCGGCTACGTTTCCCTCGCCAACCTAAAGCAGGCGGTGGACGACACCAAAGACAACTACTGCACGTCTTGTTATACCGGTGTCTATCCAACAGACTTGGTCCAATTGGAAGTTCGCGAAGGCAGCTCCAATGGCAAAGCGGGTGGCCCGATGAACGTCAATCCGGGAGAAGACGCAGCGGCCGAGCGCCCTGTGGCGGTGGAACATGAAAGCTGACCCCAAGAAAAACGATAAAGACAAAAACGAAAAAGAATCGCATCTGCCCGTAGGCCAGCGCGTCCAACGCGAGATCATCGCCTGGTTCTGGGTGGCTCTCGCATTCATGCTGATCAACGGCACGATCGGGCAGGCCCGCGTGATTCCCTCCGGCTCGATGGAAAACACGCTCCTGATCGGCGACCACCTGATCATGAGCCGCATCGGCTACGATGCCGGCGTCCCCTTCACGAACTGGCACGTGCCCCTGTGGCGCAATCCTCGCCGCCAGCAGGTGATCATCTTCAAGCCACCGTTCGCGCCAGACACCCCGGACTACGTCAAGCGCGTCATTGGCTTGCCGGGTGACACCATCGATATCCGCGGCGGCGCCGTGTGGATCAACGGCGAGAAGCTTCACGAAACTTACACCATCGGACCCAGCGAGCCGGCTCCTTCCGGAAGCGCCCCTCCCGGCTACACCGACCTGAAATTTCCTTACCGCGTTCCCGACAACTGCTATTTCGCCATGGGCGACAACCGCACCAATTCCTACGACAGCCGTTTCTGGGGCTGCGTCCCCCGCAACGACATCATCGGCACACCCGTGATGATCTACATGTCTCTCGACGTGCCCTCAGACGCCTGGGAACCCGGCCAGATCCGCGAGCGCTTCTTTGCCTACGCGAGCGCGTTTCTGCATCCCGGCGTGGTGCGCTGGAAACGATTATTCCGTACGTTTTAGTTGTCAATCAGGTACTACCAGTTCGAGTAAACGCCGCACCCACCCCGCGGCAATCAGGTATCCTCCAATAAGACGAGCGGCCCGCAGCCACGTGCGGCCGGGCGAGAAACGGAACCAACCAGGTCCTCCATGAAATACGCCGATGCAGGAGTGGACATCGCCGCCGCTGCCGACGCCAAGCAGCGTATCCGCCATCATGCCAGCCGCACCTTCACTCCAGGCGTGCTTGGCGGCATCGGCGGCTTCGGCGGGCTCTTCGCGCTCGACGAGAAAAAATGGAAAGAGCCGGTGCTTGTTTCCAGCACCGACGGCGTCGGCACCAAACTGAAAGTCGCCATGGCCACCGGCGTCCACTCCACTGTCGGCGGCGACCTTGTGAATCACTGCATCAACGACATCCTCGTGCAAGGGGCCGAGCCGCTCTTTTTCCTCGACTATCTCGCCATGGGAAAGCTTGACCCCAACGTCGTCGAGCAGCTCGTCGATGGTATGAGCCGCGCCTGCCGCAAAGCAGGCTGCGCCCTCATCGGCGGGGAAACCGCCGAGATGCCCGGGTTTTACCCGGTCGGCGAATACGACCTAGCCGGCTTCATCGTCGGCGTCGTGGAGCGCAGCAAGCTCCTCACCGGGAAAAAAGTTAAACCCGGCGACGCCCTTATCGCTCTACCCTCCGCCGGCCTCCATACCAACGGATATTCCCTGGCACGCAAGCTCGCCTTCGACGTGGCTAAGCTCAAACCCGACACCTACGTCGCCGAAATCGGCAACAAAATCGGCGCGGAGCTCCTCAAGCCTCATCTTTGCTACGCCCCCGCGCTGAAGAGCATCCTCGCCCGAGACTCGGTTTCCGCCTTGGCTCATATCACAGGCGGCGGAATTCCCGGCAATTTGCCTCGCGTTTTGCCTTCCGGCGTGCAAGCCCAGATCGATCTCGCCGCCTGGCCGGTTCCACCCATCTTCAAGTACCTCGCCAAAATCGGGAAAATCGAAACCGACGAGCTCCTACAATCTTTCAATCTCGGCGTCGGCATGATCCTTGTCGTCCCGCAGTCCCGGGTGCAATCGGTCGAAGCGGACCTGAAGCGGCGGCGCGAAAAATTCTTCCGCATCGGCCGCATCGAGCGCGGCGATTCCGGCAAAGCCCGCGTCAAGTATTCCGGCAGCCTGAATCTCGGCTCCTGCTAGGACTCCTCAAGCTCCTTCGTTTGGAGCCTTGTGCTCACCCTGGGCCTTGCCCAGCGTCTAATCCGGCAAGGCAAGGCATCTCTTTCGGCCCAATCCGGATCGAAGCTCGAGGAGGTCTGCAATGCAATTCACCAACACCGAACTTCAATCTCTAGCCGCGCGCATGGACAAACTGGAAGCGCAGAATCGCCGTTGGAGGCTCGCCAGCATTTTGCTCGCGGTTTCCAGCGCATCCCTGGTGCTGATCGCCGCCAAACCCGCCGATCCTGTCGACTCGGCAGTGATTCACGCCCGCACGGTAGAAGCACAAGACTTCGTCGTGAAAGACGCCGACGGCCAAATCCGCGCCCGGCTAACCTTGAATCCCCAAATAAAGATAAAGAAGGAAGCGAACGGTCCCACCTTCAACATGAACGCACCGCTGGGTCCCGCGCTGCAGTTCTACGACGGCAAAGGAGATGCCATCTGGACCGCGCCGCAAGTACCCACGATGATCCCCGCGCATTAAGCGCTCCGTGATTCAGCGCGGCGTATAACATTTCTCCAACGTGACAACAGGTCACTCCGCAATCGCATACTCTGGATTCTTCGCCGGCGCCCGCCGCGGCAACTCCTTCGCCACCTTCCGCAGCCAGCGCAACTCCGTCTTGAACTGCTCGATCATCAAGCTCACCATCCAAAACGCCTCGTGATAGGAATGACCGACTTCCTTCAAAATGGAGTCCAGCGTCTCTTCTTCCCGCGCGATTTCTTTTTTCAAGAATGCCTGCCGCCGCCGCATCTGCGCCGCAAACACGCCGGGCCGCGCCAACCAAGACAGCGCGACAAAGGTTAAGAACGGCGGTCGTTCGCGTGCCGTCGTCCACTCTTCGCGCTCCAACGCCTCGGCAAGCGCCTTCCGCCCTTTCGCCGTGGTCTCGAACACTCTGCGCTCCGGCCCTGCTGCCGGTTCGCTGTTCTCGGTCGCCCGCAAGAATCCGCCGCGCGCCAGCTTTTCCAGCGAGTAGTACACCTGTGGCCGCGAAATCGCCGCCCAATCGCGAATGTCCCGCCGCTCCAACTCCAAATTCGCCTGATACCCATGCATCTTCCGCTCGGCCAAAAGGCTGAGCAGAACCAAATCCGGCGTAGTCAAAATATTTGCCCTCTGCTCCCGCATTCCTCCCCTTCCTAGCCGTTCTTCGCGATCTCCGTGGACCTTCGTGCCCTCTGTGCTAAATCTTCTCTTCGCTCTTCTCCGCGAACCTCAGCGCACTCTGCGTTATCTTTATCTTCTTTCTTCAGTAAGGCGCTCTCTCATAAACCGCGCGTTCACTCTGCACGTTGAGTTTCTTCGCCGCCACCCTAGGATCAACGCCTGGCTTCTGAAATTCCGCGGCGACCGCTTTCTTCGCATTTTCGAACACTTCCTCATTTTCCCACACGGCTGTCGTCTTGAAGTTGTGACGGCCTTCTCCTTCTCTCATCTCATAAAGAAATCCCTCGACGAACCCCGGCAGCGTCTTGAGGAAGCTCTGCACCTTTCGCGCTCCTTCCAGGAATTGCGTTTTGGACTCTTCCGGAACGACGAACTTATCGACCAGGATCTTTTGCATGTCGTGTTCTCCTTAGCTGTTCTGCTTTCTCTTCCTGCTCCACCACCACCACTGGCACTCCTCCGCCGGCAAGCGCGGATTCCGCGCCTGCGCCACCGCCGCCCGAAACGTATCCAAGACGCAAATATCCTGGTGCTGGCGCGCCACTCGTCCCAGCTCCCGATAAAGCCTCTCCGGACTTCGCCGCGCCAGTTGTTCCACGCTCCGCACTCCGAGCAGTTCGAAATCCCGCAGCATTGCCGGACCCACCGAGATCAGATCTCCAAGACGTCGCACTTCCCGTCGCATAAAAACCTCCTTGACACGAAAGTCAAACTTCCCTATCCTTTAGCTAGTCTAATTGAGACTACATGCCCAGTCAAACGAAAAATTCGCGCCGCGACGCCCTTGCAGGGGCGCGGCAACATATTGCGCCCCATCTCGGCAAGATCGCCGCCGTCGCAGCTCTGTTTCTCTTGCCTTTCACGTTTTCAACGAATCACGCAAATCACTCGGAGGAACATCCCATGAACGTAAAACGCATCACCCCAGTCCTATTCGTCAAGGAAATCGAGCCGGTCCTTCCCTTCTGGGTGGACCATCTTGGCTTCACCAAAACCATCGAGGTCCCGCACGGCGACAAGCTCGGTTTCGTCTCCCTGCAAAAAGGTGCCACGGAAGTGATGTATCAAAGCTACGCCAGCTTGGGAGAGGACATGCCGCTGATCGTCGAGGCCGCGAAGAAAGGTCCAACCTTCCTGTACATCGAAGTCGATAGTCTAGACGCCGTCCTGGCCGCCCTCAAAGGCTCGAAAATTGTGCAACCCGAACGCACCGCCTTCTACGGCATGCGCGAAGTCGGCTACCAAGACCCCGCCGGCCATTTCATCACGTTCGCGCAACCGGTCGCCGCTGGCCAGCACTAAGCAAAATCACTGGTCAATGCCGAAGAGCGAACGTAATCTGGATGTTGGTCTCCGAGCGAATGGGTGTCTGTCCGCACCTCGCAGGCTGGTAGTGCCACTGACGCACTGCTTCGATGGCCGCAGCTTCCAGTTCTGGCCACGCTGGCTGAATGACGGTTATGCGCGAGGCCGATCCGTCCGATTCCACGACTGCGTACAACATGACTACTCCTTCTTCACGACTGCTGCGTGCACTGGGCGGATAGGTCGGCTGAACCCGGCCTGCCAATTCGGGATCCTGCATATCGTCGCATCGGACCCAAAACTCAGCTTCTGCCGGTGGACTGAATAGCGCAGAATTTTCGTCTGTCACCCTGTCAATTTCCCGAATCTTTACCGCAGCGATGACATCCTTGTCCCGCAGCGCTCGCATCTCGTAAGGCACAAGCTTTTCACCTGCGGCTTTGAACTCACCATATTCAATTCGAGAGATTGCGGACGGGTTCTGGCCCGTTTCCCCCGGGTATTCAACGCTCACCAGGACCCCGTTAGCGTCATCGAAGCACATGATTTGGGCGTGTTGAATCCACCGCGCCTCTGTGCACTTCTGCCGTATTCCATTTTTGTTGTGGCTTCTTACTCTTTCTAAGGTTTGCTTCGGCCGAGCTCTAAACATTTCTTTCATGTCCAGGAGCCGATCCAGCCAAAAAATCACCACCGGCCGGTAGGTCAGTGCGCTTTTTTGCCAATATCCCTTGGCGTCGCCGACACGCAGCCGGGCGTAGTTGGCAAAATGAATCTCTTCTCTCCATCGAGAAGGTGAGATCCACGTGAGAGTGTAATCGCCCTGCACCAGTTCTCCTTTGACACCAAGGCTTTGTACGTCTGCCCGCACGACCATCGGCGGAGTTCCATCCGTGAAGATCTCTTGCAGGCGAGCTCGCGAAATCAGTGCTTCGGGGCTCGTATCTTCCCGGCCTGCGCACCGCATTCCGCCCGCGAGAAACAAGGAGGTCAGTATCGAAAAGATGCGTGTGTGGCGTCGCATGATATGTCCAATCGATTCGTGTGGGACGTCCCTCTAGCCGGCAGTGTGCGAAACGACCCACTGCGAACTAGTCATTACTCCTTCACTTCTTCGTCGTGCCGGGCACCGGGCGCTTCTCGATTTCTGTTGGCACCGCGATCGACCGCGCGCCGTTTTTGCCGACCGCGCGCACGGCAAAAAAATGATTGTCCGTCGAGACACCCTTCAACACCGCTTCCTGCGCCGAAGCTGCAAAATCGTAAACCTCCCAGCGCGCCTCGCCCGTCTCGCGCCAAAGAATCTCGAATCCCGCGCGGTCCGGGTCGTCTTCCGCCGACCACGACACCTTCGCATCCGGCGTGACCGCTCCGGTCAATCTTGCATCCGCCGGCGGCGCCGGAGCCAGCGCCAACTGCCGCAGCGCCTCGGCATTATCGCGCGCCACGTTGCCCAGGAATGCCGGATTCAGATACTTCGCGAAGTCGCCGTATTCGACGCCATTCTCCGTTCGCGGCGTCTGGTGCTCGTGGTTGTAATCCTCCAGCGGCTCGGTGAAGCGCACCGCCGGCAGCCCCGCCTTATAAAAGGGATAGTGATCGCCGCCTCTTCCATACCGGTCCACGCGAAACACCAATCGAATCGCCGCGCGGCCGTCGATCTCCTCGATCGCGCGCGCCAACTCTCGCGAAGGCGAGTCGCAGTCGTCGATCTCGCCGTTGCCGGAAAAGAGGCGCACTCGATGCGGCGCTCCCGCCGCGGGATCGGCTCCAACGATGTCGTCGTCCAGCATCCCGCCCACCGTGTAGCCCTGCAGCTTCGCCCATTCCATCAACCGCGTGCCGCCCAGCAATCCCTGCTCTTCGCCGGACACCGCCGCAAACAACAGCGTCGCTCGAAACCCGCCCTTGCCGCCGGCGGCTGCCTTGCTCAGCAGCCTGGCCGACTCCATGCTCACCGCGACGCCCGAAGCATCGTCATCCGCGCCCGGCGCGTCCAGGCTTGCATCCATAATGCTAGAAACCGACGGGATCGAATCGAAATGTCCCGACACGATGAAGACCGTGTTTGCCAGCTTTGGGTCCGACCCCGAAAGAATCCCGTACACGTTCTCGAGTGGCACGGGCTTGTCTCCGGTTCGCGGCGACGTGGCCTCAAAGCGATCTATGAATACCCTCAGCTTGCCGCCCGAGTCTTTCGCGATGTCATTGAATCGCTCCACGATGCGATCCCGCCCGCAGCCCACGCCGCGCTTCGGGTCGGTCCACGACGACAGCGTGAGCCGGGTCCCGCACGCGACCAACTGATCGATCAGCGCCCGCATCCCCTTTTCATCCACATCCTTCCGCGCAACGCCTCCCGCAGGCCGCGGCGCGGTCTTCAGCTTCGGCGCGCCCTGGGACGGCTCTGCCGGGTCGCCTCCGCCCTTGCGCTGCGCTCGCGCCGGCCCGCCAGCCACCAACAGCAGAAGCGCAAGAATCAAGGTGGCCTTAAGAAGTCTTCGACCTGTCCCGCTCGGATGAGTCATCGGCTTTTTTGCCCTCGAAGTGATCTTGCCAACGCCCGGGCATTTTACCTCCCGCCGTCTCTCGGGCCTATCAGCATTCACCAGCCTCCAGCTTTCAGCCCCCGGAACAACTATGCTAACGTTTCCAGTTCATGACCAAGCGCATAGGCGTGCTGCTGAGCGGCCGCGGCTCCAACTTCGAGGCCCTAGCGGACAGTGTGGCGGCTGGGCGGATACCGAACGCGGAGATCGCCATGGTCCTCAGCAACCGCGACGGCGCGCCGGGGATCGACAAGGCCAAGGAACGCGGCATCGCCACACGCGTGATCCCCTCCAAGGGCCTGGAGCGGGAAGCCTACGATCGCCAGGTCGTCGCCGTTCTGCACGAGCACAAAGTCGACCTGATCTGCCTGGCCGGCTACATGCGCCTGCTGTCGCCCTACTTTGTCGCGTCGTATCCCAACCGTATCCTGAACATTCATCCGTCGCTGCTGCCGTCGTTTCCGGGCCTGGAATCGCAGCGCCAAGCCCTCGAATACGGCGTAAGATTTGCCGGCTGCACGGTTCACTTCGTGGACGAAAATCTGGACGCGGGACCCATCGTGCTGCAAGCGGTGGTGCCGGTGCTCGACAACGACAGCGAAGCTACATTGTCCGAGCGCATCCTGGCGGAGGAACACCGGATTTATTCGGAGGCGGTCAGGATTGTGCTGGAGGGGAGGTTCAGTGTTGTTGGGCGGCGGGTGGTGCGGGGAAGGAAGTAGTGAAGTAAGGAGTAAAGAAATAAAGACTTCGCAGCTGACGGTGAGGATGACCATACGTTGAGATCCTTCGGCTACCCTCGTCGGGTAGCCTCAGGATGACAGCGCCGACAGACAACGGTGCTAAGCAGACGATTCGCGGTCGGCGATCGAGGGAAATGGGCGACGTGAAATTCAAATCGGTAGACGAGCAGCTCGCGTACCTGAAAAAGGGCACTGCCGAAATCATTCGCGAAGACGAGCTGAGGGCCAAGCTCGCCGAGTCGCTGAAGACCGGCAAGCCGCTGCGCGTGTATCTCGGCGTGGACCCGACGGCGCCTGATCTGCACCTCGGACACACCGTGGTCCTGCGCAAGCTGAAACATTTTCAGGATCTGGGCCACACGGCGGTTTTCCTGATTGGGGACTTCTCCGCGATGATTGGCGACCCCACGGGCGTTTCGGAAACACGGCCGCCGCTGACGCGCGAGCAAGTGGACGCCAACGCGAAAACTTATCTTGAGCAAGTGTTCAAAATTCTTGATAGGGACAAGACCGAGGTCCGTTACAACAGCGAGTGGCTCGGAAAAATGTCCGCCGGCGACGTTGTCCGGCTGTGTTCCCACTACCGGCTGGCCCGCATGCTGGAACGCGAGGATTTTCGTTCGCGCCTGGACCAAGGCCAGCCCATTTCCGTGCACGAGTTGCTCTATCCCCTGCTGACGGCGTGCGACGCCGTTTCCTTGAAGTCCGACGTTGAGCTGGGCGCCACGGAGCAAAAGTTCAATTTGCTGGTGCATAGGGAAATCCAGCGCGAGTATGGCTTACCAGGGCAAGTCATCCTGACCATGCCGATTCTGGTCGGCCTCGACGGCCAGCGCAAAATGTCCAAGAGCCTCGGCAACTACATCGGCATCACCGAAGCACCCAATGAAATCTTCGGCAAGATGATGTCCATCCCCGACGACTTGATGTGGTCCTACTACGACCTCGTCACCGATCGCACCCCCGAAAAAATTGCCGCGCTCAAAAAAGAGATCGCCGACGGCAGAGTGCATCCCATGGACGTAAAGATGCGCCTAGCCCAGGAGGTCATCTCTGATTTCCATGGCGCCGAAGCCGCGATCAAGGCCGCCGACAATTTCCAGCGCGTCTTTCGCGATCGCCAAGCCCCCGAAGAAGCACCCACGTTCAAGGTTGCCCCGGGCGTGCCCCGTCGTATTGCCGCATTGCTCGTCGATGCCGGCGCGGTTCCCTCGCGCAGCGAGGCAGAGCGCCTCATCAAACAAGGCGGCGTCGAGATCGTTGGAGATCAATCTCCGATGACGGTTCAGCGGTCAATTGCTTTGATTAAGGGAGAAAATCATCTCCTGAAAGTCGGGAAGAAAAAGTTTGTGCGAATTGTCGTGGAGTGAAATGCAGTCGCCGCGCGGATTGCTGGAATTTATGTAGGCGCTGGGCTTCAGCCCGGCGAACCAAGGTTTTCTCGGTGTTCTCTGTGCGCTCTGTGGTGAATCCTGGCTTTTCGCGCAACTCACCCGGGCCGTTAATCAAACGTCTCGGCAACCAGCTGCGAAACGTGATCGGCGATCGAAATGGCGGCCGTCAGCCCCGGTGACTCGATGCCGACCAGATGAATCGCCTGCGGCACCGCAGGATCGCGTGCGATCACAAAATCGGCGATGCCTTTGCCTTCGGGAGGAACCAGCTTCGGGCGCAGACCCGAATAGCCGAGCTGCAAGTCGCGCTCCTCGACTTCCGGCAGCAGCGTCTTCGCGCTCTCGGCGAAATCGCGGATCGCCAACCGCGCGCGCTCGTAATTGTCTTTGCCCTCGACGTACGCGGCAGTCGGCCCGACCAGAACCGTGCCCCACAGCGTCTTGGTGAAATGCACGCCAAGACTCAATCCGTGGGCATGCGGCAACGGGTACACCAGCGAATTGATCAAGCTCGCGCGCGGCCCGCGAATCTCGCAGTATTCGCCGCGCACCGGATAAATGCGCCAAGACGTGTTGCCGAGCATGGCGGCCACTTCATCGGCATACAGACCGGCGGCGTTAACGACGCAACGCGCCTCGATCGTCTCCCTCTGTACGTCGCTCTCGTCGCCGATTTCCAGCTCGACGCGCACCGTTCCACGCGCCGGTGTCAGCGAAATCACTTTCGCCCGCGGAACGATGTTCGCGCCGCGATCGGTCGCGAGCCGCGCCAGGGTGCGGACGAGGTCCTCGGCTGAGACGATTCCCGTCGAAGGCACTTCGAGCGCCGCCGCGCCGCGAATGTGCGGCTCACGCGCACGAATCGCCGCAGCATCGACCAGGCGCAGGCCTTCGACCCCGTTGTCCTGGCCGCGGCGCTGCAGCGCGGTGAGCTCCGGCTCCTCGTGCGCGTTGGCGGCGACCACCAGTTTGCCGGTCCGCCGGTGCGGAACGTTGTGCTTGGCGCAGAATTCGTACATCAGGCGATTGCCATCGACGCAATGCCGCGCCTTCAGCGAGTCTTTGGGGTAGTAGATGCCGGAATGGATCACGCCGCTATTGCGCGTGCTGGTGGCCATGCCAAGCTTTGGAAATTGCTCGACGAGAAACACGTCTTGCCATCGTTGCGAAACGGCGTGGGCGATTGCGCAGCCGATCACGCCCCCGCCGACGATGAGGATGTTGGCTTGATCCATGCGGAGACAGAATAAAACAGAACGCGACCCGGCGGCGAGAGTTACGCTCGCAAGGTTTTCTTGTTTCGGGGGGACAAGCCGCATGGTTGGACGCGCTAAAGCTCGCCCCAACACATTCTCGTTTGCGCGGGCGCCTTTGGGGGCGCGGGCCGAGTTAGGCTGCGCTGGGCGTTTCGTCGAAATACGGCGCGCAATCCACCAGGCGCGCTTCGGTGCCGTCGTGAACGGCGTAGGATGCGTGGCGGTTCTTGTCGTAGGTGCTGCGCCACAAGGAAGCCGCGCCGTGGACGCCGTCTTTGTTCAGGGCGTAAAAGAAAATGTGGAACGTGGACAATTTCTTTTTGTCGTTCTTGTAATTGTGCGCGACGCGATTCAGGGCTTCGAGGCACGCGTCTTTGGGCGGCATGCCTTTGCGCATCATTTCGACGATGGTATGTCCGCCGGCGATTTTGATGTTTTCTTCGCCTTTGCCCGTCGAGCCCGCGGCGCCGACTTCGTTGTCCACGAAGCACCCGGCGCCGATGATCGGTGAGTCTCCCACGCGGCCGGGAATTTTCCAAGACAGGCCGGAGGTTGTCGTGGTCGCGGAGATGTCTCCCTTTTCGTTAACGGCCATGCAGGGAATCGTGCCGGTCGGCGGATGCGCGATGACTTGCTCCGCGTACGCGATTTTTTCGGGATCGCCGTCGAAGATCGCTGAAATGTGTTCCTTCCATTCCGGCGAATCGATCCCGGGGCGCCAGTTGAACGACACCGACGCCTTCCAGGCCAGCCACAGCAGGCGCGAATGCTCGGTGAGAAGATTCATCTCCTCGAATCCTTCGGCTACGCCGAAACGCCGCGCGCCGTCGCCGACGATCATGACGTGATTGGTCCTCTCCATGACGGTCTTCGCAAGGCGCGCAACATTCTTGATGCGCCGCACCGAAGCCACCGAGCCCGCGCGCCCGGTCGGTCCATGCATGCAACTGGCATCGAGCTCGACCTCGCCTTCCTCGTTCGGCAGGCCGCCGTAGCCGACGGAGTCGTCGTTGGGATCGTCTTCCACGACGGTGACCGCGGCAATCACGGCGTCGAGCGTGTCACCGCCCTTCTTCAGAATATCCATGCCCTTGTCGAGAGCATGCACGCCGTTGGCACTGGAGATGATCAGCGGCCGCTTGCCGGGAACCGCGGGCGACGTGCGAGCGCCGTTCGCCGAAGCAGCGGCGTTGTTGGAGGGCGTTGCTCCAAACAGTTTGCCCGCGCCGGCAACGGCGCTACCCGCCAGCGAAGTGAGAAAAAATTTACGGCGTGACCAGAGTTCCATAGACGAACCTCCCTGCATCATCAATGCTCGATGAGCGGGCGCAACTATAGCAGTTGAAAGTCGACAGTCAAAAGTTGAAACTCCGTACTGGCTGGGATTCTTTTTCCAGCGGCCGGAGAGCCGCTGCGTCCACCATGAGAATGTTCGAACCGGCGTGGATCCGATCGCCCAAGCCCGCGGGCGAGGTCATCTTCTTTGATGGTCACTGCGGCCTGTGCCACGGGTTTGTACGGTTCGTGTTGAAAGAAGACCGATCCGCGCAGCCCTTCTCCTTTGCTCCCCTTCAGGGCGAATTTGTGCGGCGCACGGTACGGGAGCGCGTTCGCGCCGGGTTGCCCGACAGCGTTGTGGTGATGGACGAGAAAAACAACATTTTGACGCGATCGACGGCGGTCATCTATGTGATGAAGCGGCTAGGAGGCGTGTGGTTCCTGGCTGCAGGCCTACTAGGTCTCGTGCCGCGGACGTTGAGGGATTTCGGTTATACCGCGGTCGCGTCTATGCGCAAAGCGCTCTTCGGCACCACGCAGGACCTATGTCCGCTGGTTCCGCCCCAATGGCGCTCGCGCTTTCGGGATTGACGTCGGAAGAGTTCGTGCCGGGGGAACGCCGACAGTTGTATTACGAACTGTAATACACCGACCAAAGTATGATATCATGATATCGTATCGGAGGAGGAGCCATGGCCCAATTCGTGGTTCGCAATATCGAGAATGAAGTGAAGAACCGGCTGCAGCGGCGCGCCGCACGGCATGGGCGGAGCATGGAGGAGGAGGTGCGGGATATTCTCCGAAATGCCGTGAACGAGCAGGACTCTAGCGGCGGCGGGCTGGGTAGTGAAATCGCGTCATTGTTCGCGAAGGTGGGACTCAGCGAGGATATCGCGGAACTCCGCGGCCACAAGATCAAGCCGGCATCTTTCGCGCGATGATTATTCTCGACACAAACGTTCTCTCGGCGCTCATGCGGCAGCCGGTGGATAGAAAGGTGGTCGATTGGCTCGACAGTCAGCCTCGCACGTCCGTTTGGACGACTTCTATTACCCTCCTCGAGATTCGGTTCGGGCTGCAGATACTGCCCGCCGGGAAGCGGCGCTCTGCGTTGCTTGAAGCGTTCGAACGGGTCCTAGACAAGATTGAGAGCCGAGTGGCGCCGTTTGACACAGTCGCGGCGCAGCACGCCGGCGACCTGATGTCCTTGCGGCACAAGAGAGGACGCCCGGGCGAACTGCGGGACACGATGATCGCGGGCATCGTGCTTGCGTGTCATGCGACGTTGGCAACGCGCAACACATCGCATTTTGAGGATCTTTCGGTTCCGGTGGTCAATCCGTGGGCAAGGTGAATTCAGGCGTGCGGTCTGGACTGCAAGGCAGGCTAGGCGAACGAGAGATTTGCGTGGCTGTGCGTTTGCTTTTGGGTGGTGTCGCGCTTGGCCCACCACTTGCGCCAGGCGTCGGCGTCGTTGCCGATTTCCGCGCCGGTGATCAGGCGGAGGGCGCCATACACCCAGCCTCGGGTGGTGGAGTCCAGGGCATCGTCGTCGAAGAAGTTCAGGAGTTGCGGAACCGCGGCGAGGCGCTGTTCCTTGGTGAGCAAGCCCGCTGCCGCCAGGTTGCACGCCGCGCGTTTGCGCACGCGCGGTGAAGGGTCGTGCGCGAAGCGATCGAGCAGGGGATCAATCGCAGCGTCAGTGCCGAGGACGGCCAGCCCTTCGACGGCCCAGTAGCGGGTCTCTTCGTTGCGGTCGCGGACATAGGCAACCAGTTGGGCCAGCACGAGGTCGGGTTGCACGCCGCGATTGCCGAGCGCGCCGAGCCGCCACAAAGTCCACGGGCGGTCCGCGGGGTTGTCGTGAAGCCGCTGCACGAGCTGGGATACGGTCTGAGAGGACTTGCTGAGATTGTTGGCTGCGAGATCGATTTCGACGGCGGCGCCGCGCACGCGAAGATCATCGGAATTCATCGCGGTGTGGAGCAGGTCGAAAAGGTGGTCCGTGTTTTCCAGGTGACCGCGCCAGCCATCGACATTCTTGGTGATCATCTCCAGAGATTCGGTGTCGCGGCGGATGGCGCGTTCGAGGAGTTGCTGCGCCTGATCTTGAGGGGCCAGGAGAGCGAGGTCGGCAAGCTCAGGGTTCGCACCACCGGGTGCGGTGGCGGGGTCCTCGGAGAAGGATGCGGCGTGCACAAGGCTCCCGCCGCCCCAGATTGTCCCGCCATGGAAGCGCGAAGCCTCAAAACCGGCGAGCGTGGAGAATGCAGCGAGCGCGGTAAAGCTCAGGACGTAGAGGTGCAAGTGCTTGGAGCGCTTGGGCTTAGCAGAGCCGGGCTTCGATCCCTTCCATGAATGTTGGTGCAGACGGCGCATCCCCGTTGTCGCCCCTTTGTGGCACACGCGCGTTGCGAATACGGCGTGCGCGACTAAGTCTCAAGTTATTCGGGGGGGCAGAGACCAACAATGGTACGGCGGGCCAGCAGTCCTAAACTCTAGGGCAAGCACTGTATTTTCAACCAGTTGAGGGAGTTACCTGTAGGCAGCACGCGAGGCCGGACCGTACGAGCGAACAGGCGCTGTTTTCAGCGCATTGCGAAGCTGCCGACGCGCTTGGGGTGGTGGCCCCATAGGGCTGATTATTTAAGATGTACTCGATTCGATGGTTCCGGCTAGCATTATGGAATGAGCCGAGGGGACCAGCAAAGTCGAACTCCGAGGTACCCGTTTGCCGCGCCCGCCGAGGTGATTCCAGAGGATTCCGGTGCGCCATTTGCAGTGAATGTGAAGGAACTTGGCTTGTCCGGCTGCTATCTGCAAACGCCTGCGCCCTTCAGCTCCAATACCCGGGTTTTGCTGAAGATTTTTGGCCCGGGAAGCTACTTCGAGGCAAGCGCAACCGTGACACATGTCGATCCGGGGCTGGGCATGGGGCTGGCGTTCCGCGACCTGAAACCGCATTTCTTTGGGATATTGCAGAAGTGGGTTCTGAAGGCCATGCGGGAGAACCTCAAGACAGAAGAGTAAGGCGACCCAGTTGTCCTGTTCCAGATTATCACTCTGAAATTGAAGAGGAAGCGCGAGTCTGCGGCGCAAAGTGTGCCCGATGAGTAAGCGTCAAGCCCGCTGCGGCAACGAGCCGTGGCACCGTGGGCTGTTATTCGGAGGCGCCCAGGGGGAGGAAATATTGGGTGCCTTTGACGGGATCCTGGAGGCGGCGGAGGAGCTGCTGGAGGTCGGCGCTGCGCTCGACGAAATCGATGTCCGAGGTGTTGATGACCAGGAGGTCGGAGGCGGCGTAGCGGAAGAAGAAATGTTCGTAGGCGCGGGCGACCTCTTCGATGTATTCGACGGAGATTTGAGTTTCGTCACGCGAGGCCTTTTTGGCGATGCGGGCACGCAGGACTTCGGGCTTGGCCTGGAGGTAGATGACCAGGTCGGGAGGGGGAATCTCGGCGGCCAGCGCTTCGTAGTAGCGGTCGTAGAGTTTCAGTTCTTCGTCGTTGAGGTTGAGGTTGGCGAAGATGCGATCTTTTTCCATGAGGAAATCGGAGAGGATCGGGCCAGGCGCTTCGACGGCGAGGGCTTCGCGGAGGCGTTTCTGGCGCTCCATGAGGAAATACATTTGGGCGCGGAGGGCGGAGCCGGGCTTTTCCTTGTAGAAATCGGAGAGAAAAGGATTGTCTTCGCAATCGTAGACGCGGCGGGCGTGCAGACGCTCGGCGAGGACTTGCGCGAGCGTGGTTTTGCCGACGCGCAGCGGGCCTTCAATCACGATAAATCGCGGAGCTTGGGGACCACGCTGAGGAATGGGAGCTCGCTTAGCGGATGACGATTCGTTGGACATTGTTTCGCGCAACCGGATGAGACCGACGGGGCCGGTGTCATCGCGCGTGATTATAGCAGAGTCGTTCTTGCCGTGGTGACGGGTACAAGGATTCAGGAGTCACGGCAATTCGACGCGAACCGCGGCTTGCAGTGAATTCACGGAAAGAAAATGTTGCGATGTCAGATTAGAAACTTGTAAGAGTGCATCGTAGTACGAGGGTCCCAGGACGGAAACGAAAGACCCACAGTGAAGTACCAACAAGAATGTGACCAGTAGCCCAGTGCAACGCGCGTAGCAAATACGTAGAGTCTCTCGTGTTGCGGGCGGGGATCAGTTCGCAGGCTCGCAGCACCTGAGGTGATTTATGGTGTTGGCAGCGATTTTGTTACTGTTTCCCATTCCGCAGGGTGGGGACACAGCGAAGACAGTGGTGAGCCCTTCCGTAGAAATTTCCAGCAATCTGAGCATTGATACTTCTCTCTCACGAACCATACCGTCGGCGCCCGATCCGAAAGTGAAGACGGATGCCGAGGTGGCTGCCGAATCCGATGCGGGAGCGGGCCCAGCGGCGGCGATTGCTCCCACCGCGGCGATCCTTCCCGGGGCAGCGATTCAGCCGGGAAGCGCGGCGATGCCGATCGCAGCGGTAAAGCCGGTGGTCTCACGATCCGGGGAGAGTCCGGAGCAGAGGAAATTGTGGTACGCGCTGCTCTTTGCGGGAAGCGGGGCGGCAGGATTCGATGCGTGGTCGACGCGCCGCGCGATTACGGAAGGATATGGCGTAGAAGGAAACCCGCTGTTGCGGCCGTTCTCGCATTCCGGGGCGCTCTACGGAGCGACGCAGGTCAGTCCACTGGCGATGGATTTTATCGGCAAGCGCATGATGGTCAGCCAGCACGGGTTGATCCGGAAACTGTGGTGGCTGCCGCAAGCGGCGGGCACGAGCGTTTCCGTAGTGGCGGGCGTGCATAACGTGAGGCTGGTGCCGTAGTTCGGCAGGCAGTCGACAGTCGACAGTTTAAAATCCACAATTTACGAATCCGGAGGGCGCCCTCGGCGTTGCCGCCGATTTGGGCCCTCGCGATGGAATTCGGGTCAGCAGTGCCCTGAGGAAATCGGGTTTCCTGCGCACAAGCTCCTTCCTTCTCCCTCCAGCAATACAAACAAGCGGATTAGCACCAAGTGCGTCGTAATCCAGGCAGTATTGCGGGGTCCGTCCTGACGAACCCCAACGCCTGTTTGGGGGTCATCCGGCTTCTTGTGCCCCCGAACCGGAAAAGTGGAGGCCTGACTTGTTATATAGATAGAGGCGCGAGGCCAAGGATATGAGTGGCGATTCCGCACCCTTAGCACTGCCGCTTTCGCGCTTTGCGGCCGGCACATGCGAGGCTACCACGCTGTATCGAGAACTGCGTAAACCACTGCTTCGCTATCTGGTATGTCTGGGGCTGTCGAGCGACGAAGCGCAGGACGTCGTGCAGGATGCTTTTCTAGGCCTGCATCGGCACTTGGCCTCTGGCGGGGCGCAAGAGAACATTCGCAGCTGGGTGTTTCGCGTGGCGCACAATCAGGCCAGGAATCGCCAGAAGAGCTATGATCGGCGTTTCAGCGCACCGCTCGATGCAGGAATGGATTCGGCCTTGGACGAAGCGACGCCGGAGCGGGTGATGCTCGAAAAGGAAAAGTTCGGGCGGCTTGGAAAGGCCATCCGCCAACTGGCTGAGTCCGAACGGGAGTGCCTGCTGCTGCGCGCCGGAGGACTGCGTTATCGCGAAATCGGAGAAGTCTTGGGAATTCCAACCTCCACGGTGGGCGACACGGTGGCTCGCGCAATCAAGAAATTGGCGGAGGAATGCAATGTGTGATCTTTCGGAGAGATTGATCGCTTGGCTGGACCACGAGCTTCCGGAGAACGAAGCCGCCGCTGTGGAGCGGCACGTCCAGGCCTGTGCGGAATGCCGGAGCCGGCTCGACGCCTATAAGAAAATCGACAAGACGTTCGACGCATACTGCGATGCCGCGATGGTAGCGAGCGAGCGCCGCAGACTGCCACGCTGGGTACCTGTGCTGTCGGGTGCCGCGGCAGCCGTCGCCTTATTTCTGCTCTTCCCGCGTGGACACGTCGAACGCCTTCCGCTCCATGTTCCGGCGGCAACGGCTTCCCCGGCCATTGTGCTGGAAGCGCCGCCCGCCCCAATCAGCACGAGAACCCATAGACGGCATGGCGCCGCGCCGGTGCAAAGTCAAACTGCGAACTGGGTTCCGGCTGAGCCCGCGATCCAGATCGCCATCCCCGCCGAAGCCATGTTTGCCCCCGGCACGATTCCGGAAGGCGTCAGTTTCACTGCGGAGCTCAGTATTGCCGCGGATGGATCGGCGCAACGACTCCGTCTGCGGCCGTGATCTGTTTGGATGGAATTGGATGGATAAGGAGACCTGCGCAACCATGAAACTTACACTGATCCTCATTCTCGCCGCCTCACCCTGCGCATTTGCCCAAGAGAGTAGGAATGTAATCTATCAAGGCCAAAGCGCCGGCCCCGTCGGCGGAGTCACTGCGGGCGCAATCCTAAGGGGGCCCATCGCTCCAGTTCAGGGCGCCCCTTATTCCGCAACGATTACCAACGAATCGATCCAAACGCTGGCCGACGGAAATCGCATCGTACAAACCAGCACCGGCACGACGGCGCGCGATTCGCTGGGCCGCACGCGGCAGGATACCGTCTTGCCGGCGATCGGCAATTTATCCGCCGCCGATGCGCCGCATCTCGTCTTCATCCAGGATCCTGTGGCGCAAACGTCTTACACCTTGAACGTGATGGACAAGACCGCGCAGAAAACCTCGATGCCTTCCACGGCAACCATGGGCGGTGTCGCCACGGAGGGAGGTCCCGGCACATTTTTCGTGCAAATGGGGACGTCTGCGACGATCAGCAGCACGGGCCCGCCGCCGCCAATGACCATGCAAAAAGTTTTGTTATCTGACGAACAAGCCCAGGTAACCACCGAGGATCTCGGTTCTCAGACGATGGAAGGCGTCGTGGTGAATGGGGTTCGCACGACGCGCACCATTCCCGCCGGGCAAATCGGCAACGAAAAGCCCATCACCATCGTCACCGAGATCTGGACTTCGCCGGACCTCAAGACGATTGTCTCCAGCAAGCGGAGTGATCCGCGAATGGGCGAGCAGACCTTCCAGCTGACGAATCTCGTACGCGCGGAGCCTGACGCTTCGTTATTCGTCGTTCCGGCAGATTTCAAGATCGTTGACGGCCCACAGCATGTCGTCTATCGGTCGAACCGATAGAATTTGAGCCCCACACTGGCCAACGCAACGGCATAGGGTCCGCTAGCTGGTTCCGGACAGCTATCCGGGGACGCTGTGCAGCTCTTGGCGGGGTATAATCTGGAAGTTCTTCCCTGCAGCGATATGGATTCGCTAACCCGACGCACTTTTCTCGAAAGGCTAACCGCGCTGGCGGCTGGCGGGCTGTTGGCGGGCAGACTGCAGAACGCCGGCGCAACTGCCCCGTCACAGCCGCATGTATCTTTTCCGAGCGCGCCGCGCGATCGCATCGCCGTGGCGTCATACCCCTTCCGTGCCTACATCGACAGCCCCACCAACCGGAATCGTGACCCCAATTTGCCGGGAATGGACCTCGCGGAGTTTGCGTCCGTGGTCGTCGCAAAATTTGCGGTTCACAAGATCGAGCCGCATAGCCGCCATTTCCGGTCGCTGGATCCTGTCTATCTCGGCAGTTTCCGCGAAGCTTTGCGAAAGGCGAGCGTTGCAGTTGTGGATATCCCTGTCTCTGTCGACGAGAGTTTCTATGACGCCGATGCGGCGGCCCGCAACAGAGCGATTGGCGTCGCGAAGAAGTGGGTGGACGTGGCGGTCGAAGTCGACTCGCCCAGTATCCGGCCGCACATCAAGGGCCCTGCCAACTCTCCGCCCAATTTGCAGCGAACCGCGGACAGCCTGCGAAGCGTGGCGGAGTACGCTGCGGAGAAGAATGTAGTGGTCCATTTGGAGAACGACGACTTAGTCAGTGAAGACGCTTTTTTCCTGGTGAAGGTAATCGAGGCAGTCAACAATCCCTATCTGCGCGCCTTGCCTGACTTCGCGAATTCCGCACTGGCCGGCGACAGCGAGTTCAACTATCGGGCGCTGCAGGCGATGTTTCAGCACGCCTATGGAATTTGCCATATCAAAGACGGCGAAACCGATGATCAGGGCAAGCAGTTCAACATTGACCTCAAGCGAGGATTCGACATCTTGAAGGCAAGCGGCTTCCGAGGCTATTGCTCGATGGAGTTCGATGCACCGGGTGAGCCGTATGGGCCGACGGCGAAACTGATCGAGCAAAGCATCCGGTATCTGTCCTGATCGCGGCTAGGCGTGATCCCGGATTGTCTCGCTGGCGGCATCCCAATACAATTTCTTGCCCGACCAGTAGGACTCCGCCGCCATCATGTTTGCCACCGAATGGGCAAATCCATCCTGCACGGTGCAATGAGGCTGCTGGCGAGAGCGCATGCATTCGAACCAGTTGGCCATGTGTTCCGTGGTGCGGTCATCAATCCCCATGGGAGGAAGCTGCGTTTCGCCCGGGAGAAGCACATATTTCGAGGCGCGCTTCTGATCGATGTCGGCTTCGTCCTCGTGATTTCCTGTTTCTTCGACTACCTGAAAACGCGGGCTGCCCTCGCCCCCGACGTTGAACAGCGTTGCCTTCTTACCCATGTAGCGCGTGAAGCTTGGCGAGTCGTTGCCAAAGCTGGTGGCATAGCTGACCAGAAAACCCTTGGGGTATTCCAGCAAAGCTTGGAACGTGTCCCCATTCTCGCGCCCATCGGGCCAGGCAAAGATGCCGCCATGCGCGACGACCGAGCGGGGAAAGCTGTCGTTCATGAACCAATGCACGAGGTCGATCGCATGACTCATCCACTGATCGGGAATGCCGCTGGAGAACTCCTTGTACAAACGGAACTCGCAATAGACTTTGGGATCGAACGGGCGATACGGCTTGGTCAGCAGCCATTTGCGCCAATCGGTGTCCGCTTCGCGGATCAGCTTGGTTTCCGGGCGTCCGCGCCATCGGGGACCGTGGTAGTTCCAAACAATCTCTACTTTGCTGACCTCTCCTAAGACGCCGGTTTGAACTAATTCGCGGGCAGCCTTGGGATAGGGTTCGCTGCGATGCTGGGTGCCAACTTGCACGATGCGGCTGCTTTTCGCGACCGCGTCCCGCGCAGCCTTCGCTTCTGCCAGCACGTTGCCCATGGGCTTTTCAACGTAGGCATCCTTGCCGGCGTCCACGGCCATTTTCAGAATCGGCGAGTGCGAATGCTCTGGCGTTGAGATAATTACCGCGTCGACGTCTTTGAGCGCGAGGACTTCTTCCAGGTACTGAAATCCGCGCGGTGCGCGGCCGTAGTACTCTGCGTTTGTAGCGATGGCCTTTTCGCGGTTCACGCGCCACAGATCGCATACGGTGGTCATTTCCACGTTGTGGCTGGTCTTTAGTTGCGAAGCGATCCAATCCAGGTCTTGGCCCCGGCTCCCGTTGCCGATGTGACACAAGGAAATCCGATCGTTAGCGCCTGCAATCTTGCCGTAGGAAAGAGCCGTGCTCGCGCAGGCGGCGCCTCCGGCAAGCAGAGCGGCGGACTTGGTCAAGAATTCCTTTCGGTTCATCGTTCCTTCCGCGGCGCTCATTTTTTCCTCCTTCGGGTCGGCTCAAGAATGGCCGTGGAATGGCGAGAGTGTTTCATTTCGAATTAGGGGTACGTCTTAGGAGGAGGAGACATCCTCCGAGGAAGGAGAGCAGTCCGACGACGGCGGCGGCAACGATGGCTGCCAAAAAACCAGCGTCGTGTTGAGCTTCACGCGGCGCGTTAATAAAATGGTGGTGTATTAGATGTGCGTAGGCGATCGACGTAAATAGGACAGCAATTCCGCTCGAGATGTTCAGCGCTCGCATCATCGTTTCCGGTATATGCGCACCAATTGTACACGCATTTCCGGATGCTCTACGATTTCAGTGCCCGTGCGCAATTACTTTCCGACGACGACGATCGAGAAGCTCCCAGGCTTCATCTTTCCGCGGCGCTCTCCCGGAGCGGGGGGATCGAAGTCAGCGGCGGGAAGAAAGAGGTTGTGGGTCTTGAGGTCGAGACCCATGGTACGCGCGCTGCGTTTGGTTGGAACATTTTCCACGACGGTGAATTTGTCGGGA
This sequence comes from uncultured Acidobacteriota bacterium, assembly GCA_963735525.1. Taxonomy (GTDB): domain Bacteria; phylum Acidobacteriota; class Terriglobia; order Acidiferrales; family UBA7541; genus Acidiferrum. Next base: position 130,885 of record CAVTLQ010000018.1, read on the forward strand.
GAGTCTTCGTGGATGACAGTGAGGTTGCCGTCGCCACAGGAGGCAAACGCGTAGTTGGTAGAGGGATCGAAGGCGGCGGCGTCGGGGCCCTGGCAGATGGTTGGCGTGGCGACCACCTTGCCGGTGTCGGCGTTCACGATGGCCATGACTTTTTCATCACATACGGAAAACAGGCGGCGGCTGTTGAGATCCATGGCGAGACCGGAAGGCGATTTGCAGGGTGCGAGTGGCCAACGGTGAGTCTCGGTGATTTTCTGCGTGTCGATTTCGATGAGTTCGGAGGTGTCTTCGTTGTTGACGAAGATGCTGCCCTTGCCGTCCGCCACGGCGAACTCCGGCTTGCCGCCGAGATCTAGCGTTCCGACCACGGAGCCATCGGCCGCAGTGATGGCAGTCGTATTCTTGCCGCGGCCATTGAAGGTAAACACGCGCTTGCTGACAGGATCGTAGGCGATGGCGTCCGGATTGCCATCGGTCTTTACGGTGCCGAGAGTCCTCAAGGTCTTGAGGTCGAAAATGGTGGCGGTGTTGGCGCGGCCGCTGCTGATGAACCCGCGGCCTAGGCCGGCCGCGATGGCGATGCCATGAACTCCCTGGGTATCTGGAATGTCGCCCTCGATGGCGTAGGTGTCGGCGTTCATGACCACGACGTGAGTGCCGTGAGAGATGTAGACGCGGCGCGCATCGCTATCGACGGCGACATAGTCCCAGCCGTCTTCGCCGGGCACAGGAACGGTTTTGATCACGTGATAGCCGGAAGAGCCCGGCGACGGCGCGGCTGCGCTTGAAAATGTTGCAACACTAAAAGTGACGGCTACTGAGAGTGAAGCGACGATGGTGAGAAGCGTTAGACTCTTGCGCATGATGTTCCTCTTTGGCGCTAGGGCCGTTGTGTGAGACGGAGCGCGGCCACATTGATACAGGGGCGAGCATAAATGCAACATAAATCCAAAAGCCGTTCCTTGCTGGCGATGGGGGCTCGCCGCATAATGGTGGCGCCGCTGGCGGCTGGTTCAGGAGGATGCGACAATGCCCGCAAAAAAACTGACGGACGCAGAAGTGAACGAACAACTGAGCCGCGCGAAGGGATGGAGCCTGGTGGGCGGCAAGCTGCATCGCTCGTTCGAATGCAAAGACTTCGTAACCGCTTTCGGGAACATGACGCGGGTTGCGCTGGTGGCGGAAGCGATGAACCACCATCCGGAGTGGTTCAACGTGTGGAACAAAGTCGTCATCGACTTGAATACGCACAGTGTGAAAGGCATCAGCAATCTTGATTTCGAGCTGGCCGCGAAGATCAACGACATATTTGGCGCGTAAGGCTGCTCCTCGGAGCCAAGAGACTGCGGAACGCGCCGCTGAGAGCTGGCGAAGCACTCCGGCGCGCGTGTGGCCAAGACATTTGGTTGAGTATGAGATGACGCAGTAAATGATCGGCGCCCACCACTCCCAGCAAGGCCCGCGCGCGTGGTTGGTGGTCACTCTGCGTTGGGTTGCGGGTCTCGTTGTCCTCGGTCTGCTGCTGCATTTTCTTCCGCTGGCGCCGCTGCGGGCGGCAATCGCGCAAGTTCCGGCGTCTCGTTTTCTGGCGATTCTTGGGGGCTACCTGCTCGCGCACTGCCTGGGCATCGCGAAGTGGCGAATGGTGGTGAACGCCGCGGGCGCGGAGCTTGATTTCGCAACCAGCGCGCAGTGCTACGCGGGGGGCCTGTTTGGGACGCTGTTTCTGCCATCGATCATCGGAGGCGATGTAATCCGGCTGGCGGTGGGGTTGCGCCGCAGCCCGCGGCCTTCCGCAGTGCTTGCGGGCAACGTCGCCGATCGATTTCTCGATTTCGCGGCGCAGGCCGGACTTGTTCTGGTGGGGCTGATTCTGCTGCCGAATTCGGTGCCGCATCAGTTCGGGAAAAGAGTGGAAAATGGTCTTCTCGTGGCAGCCGGCGCAGGCATCTTGCTGCTTGCGATTGTGGTTCTGCTGTACCGCAGATTGCTGGGCGGCCGCTCGATTCGCTTTCGCCGGCGCGTGGCGCGACTGCGGCATGCGCTTCGCAGTGTTTCACGCCGGTACGGTGTACTGGTCTTTGGGTGGCTGATTGGGACACTGATCCAGAGCATGTTCCTGGTCCTTACCGCGCGCCTTGGAGCTTATTGCGGATTGGCCTTGCCGCTCCGGGTGTGGTTGTTTGCGTGGCCGTTGGCGAAACTCGCGGCGATCCTCCCGCTGACCCAGGGAGGTATCGGAGTGCGGGAGGCCGCGCTGGTGGCGCTGCTCGCACCGTTCGGAGCCGCAGGGCACTTGGTGCTGGCGACCGGGCTTGTTTGGGAAGGCGTGATTATCGCGGGCGGGTTGATCGCGGGCGCTACGGCACTGGTGCTGCGCCGCGCCGGGTCTGCTCCGCCTTCGGCCACGTAGCTCATCGGTAGCGCGCACGGTGAGTCCGCTTGACTATCGCAAACATTGCGCGAGAATAGAGTTCCCCCTTCCTATACGTTCGCTTTCTAGAGGACTGTCCTCTCCAGTCTCGCAGCGCGGTTCTGCAACGATGAACGCGAGCGTCGGCTCGGTTGTCGGCGGAGCCCGGCATTGCTACGTTTCCCGATTCCTTGGGAAAACTGAGGCGAGGGGCATGACCCAAAAGAAGCTTCGTATCCTGTTGGCAGAAAGCGGCGAAGGCGAGACCGCCGAGATTCTTCGAGCGATCTTTGCGGAGACCACCGGTGGCCTGGAGCTGGCGGTCGTGGCAACCGTCGCCACGCTGATCCCAACCATCCGAGTCGTCGACCCGGAAATTATCCTCTTAGATCTGGCGCTAAGTCTGCGTGACCCGCTGGATGCGGTTCGTCTGGTACACCGCTCCGCGCCGGGGACGCCGCTGGTTGTGCTTGCCGATCCATCCCAGAAACAGTATGCCGCGCAAAGTCTCAGTGAAGGCGCGATGGACTACGTATTGAAAGGGTTCATGGATGCGCGGACGCTCGATCGCGTCCTGCGCGGGGCGCTGGAGCGCAATACCTTCGAAGGCTTGGCCGACCTCCTACGAGATCCCATGACGGGTCTGTACAGCCGCGAAGGTCTGTTGACCCTTGGGGCGCGTCGGAAGTTGCCGCCGGAGTGACCTGGTGGCGCGCCTGGGACACGCCCAGTTTGCGATTCTCGCGGTTGATGCGGTGGCGCCCAGTGCACCGGTGATGCGGCAGAGGTTAGAAAAGCGCCTTGCCGTTCACAATCAGACGCGCTCGCCCTGGGGTCCGATCGATCTGCGTCTCAGCGTGGGAGCGTGGCGCGCGAAGGACAGCCGGTCTTTCAGTGAGTTCCTCGATGGAGTGGAGGCAGAACTGCGTCAGGCTCCGGCCGGCCCGGCAACGCAGCGGATGGTCGTGGACAGTGCGGCGAGCAGGTGAGCGGCAATGAATCACGCGTTGAAATTCCGGCGGAGCCTCCGTGCGGCGAGCGCCATCGTAATCGCCATTATGAGCCTGGCGTTCTATCTTGCGTTTCGTAGCGCAGGCCAGGCGGAGGGGATGAATCGATGGGTGGCCCGTACGCAGGAAGTCCTGGGCGTGATCGCGCGGGCGCGGCTGGAGCGGGCGCGGCTGCAGAATCGAGTGTGGGCATACCGAGCCACCCACAATCCGGATTTGCCGGGGCGATTCCAGTCTGATCTGCGGGGTCTGCGCGAGGATATGGAGCGCTTGCAGGTTCTTACCGACGACAGTCCAGCGCAGCGGAAACTACTTGCCGAACTGGCGCCGCTGATCACCGCGCAGATTTTGTCCCTGGAGCGGGCGATGCAGCGGGCCATTTCTGCGGGCGCAGCCAATTCGAACCCGGCTTTCGACTGGTCCTTACCTAGCCCGCCGTCGGACCGGGTGCGCTTGCTATTCGATGGCCTTGAAAGCAACGAGAGCGTGCTGCTGGCGACAAGAACGGAGGCCGTTCAGGCAAATGCCAGGAAAACCCGGGGCGTCCTGCTGATTGCAGGAGTATTGACCTTTGCGATCCTTCTGGCGGCCGGCCACCTGGTTCAACGGGAGATCCTGATGCGCGCGAAGGTCGAGTCCGGCATGCGAGTGGCTCAGGAAATGCTCGGCCTGGAATACGAAGAACAGCGCTACAAACTTGGCCATGCGGTGGAAGATTTGCACGCGCAAATACGAGCGAGACGACTGGCCGAAAACGCAGTCCATCAGCTGAATGGGGACCTGGAAAGGCGCGTTCACCAGCACACCATCGAGCTCGAAGAAATGAATCGGGAACTGGAGGCGTTCAGCTATTCGGTTTCCCACGATTTGCGGGCGCCGCTGCGGCATCTCGACGGCTTTTCCCGCATTCTCCAGCAGGAGTATGGTCCCAAGCTTCCGGACGAGGCTCGGCATTACCTGGACCGCATTCGCAACGCGGCAACGCACATGTCCGACTTGGTGGAGGACCTGCTCCAGCTCTCACGTCTGGGCCGCCAGCCGGCACACCGCGAGCTGCATTCGCTGCGAACGCTGGTGGACGAAGCCCGCGCCGAAGCGCTGGAGGGATCCGACGGGCGCAAGATTGTCTGGCAAATCTACTCGCTTCCGGAGGTCCATGCGGATGCTGCGCTTTTGCGGCAAGTTCTGACCAACCTGTTTTCCAACGCCGTGAAATTCACCCGCCAGCAGCACGCCGCGGTCATCGAAGTCGGAAGCACGGAGGAAAACGGAATGAACGTGATTTTCGTCCGCGACAACGGGGCGGGATTCGATCCACGTTACGCCGACAAACTGTTTGGAGTTTTCCAGCGGCTGCATCGTCAGGATGAATTCGAGGGTACCGGCATCGGCCTGGCCACGGCGCAGCGCATCATTCAGAAACACGGGGGACGGGTATGGGCCGAATCGCAGCCGGGCCAGGGCGCTACCTTTTACTTCAGTCTTCCCATGAGCCCGCAGGGTTCGCAAGAGGTGCAGGAAACGGCCGGAGCACTCGGATGAACACGCACGAATACGAAATCCTTCTCGTGGAAGACGACCCGGCGGACGCCGAGCTCACGGTGCTTTCGTTGCGGAAAGCGGGGCTCGCCAATCGCATCGAGATTGCGCGGGACGGGGCCGAAGCACTCGACTTTCTTTTCTGCCGGGGATCGTATGAAGGCCGCAGCTTTGAGAATCCACCGCGGCTTGTGCTTCTCGATCTAAAGCTCCCGCGTGTGAGCGGCCACGACGTGCTGCGCGCGGTCAAGGCCGATGACCGAACGCGCTCGATTCCCGTCATCGTGCTTACCTCGTCGAATCAAGAGCGCGACCTTGTCGAGTGCTACCGGCTGGGCGTCAACAGTTACATTCAGAAACCGGTTGAGCTGCACAAGTTTCAGGACACCGTGCGCCAGTTTGGCGTGTACTGGCTGGTGGTCAACCACGTGCCGCCATCCGCCGCATTCACAACCAAAGCCATCGGGGTCTCCAAATGAAATCCAGTACGCTCGAAGAAATCCAGCATGCGGAGGCCACAGCGCCCTTGCGGGTACTTATTCTGGAAAACTCGGGACAGGACGTCGAACTGGTCCTGCTGGAGTTGAGGCAATCAGGCCTGCAGGTGAATCACACCGTGGTAGAAAGCAGAGAACAATTCCGCGCCGCGCTCGCAGAAGAGAATTTTGACGCGGTGCTGGCCGATTACCGGCTCCCGAGCTGGACCGGCCTGGAAGCGCTCGCGGAACTTCGAGGTCTCGGAAAGGAAATACCCTTTCTGTTGGTCACGGGAACGTTGGGCGAAGAAGCCGCCGTCGAATGCATCAAACAGGGAGTCAGCGATTACATCCTGAAAGACCATCTCTCGCGGCTCCCGGTGGCTTTAGTGCGGGCCCTGACGGAGAAAGCTCTGCGCGATGAGAACGCCCAGGCCCACGAAGCGCTGCGGGCTTCCGAAGCGCGCAACCGGGACCTCGTCGAGCATTCCGTCTACGGGATTTTCCGGGTTTCCCCGGACGGCACGTTCCTCGATGCCAATCCCGCGCTTCTCCGCATTCTTGGATGCCCCGGTGCCGACGAGTTGAAAACCCTCAACCTGGCGCGCGATCTGTTTCGCTTTCCGGAACAGTACGCACGGCTGATGGCCGCGTGCCGCAAGCATGGCCAGGTGAACGGCGCGGAAGCGGAGTGGCGGCGCTGCGATGGGGGCATCGTGGCTATCCGCCTTCACCTGCGGCAGCTCTCCGATCCGGGCCATGGCAACACGTTCGAAGTGATCGCGGAAGACGTCACCGAGATGCGAGCGATGGAACGCCAGTTGCGCCAGGCTCAGAAATTCGAGGCCATCGGCCAGCTCGCAGGGGGCATTGCGCACGACTTCAACAACGTTGTCGGCGCAATCCTTGGCTGGGCGGAGCTTGGCCTCGAGGAAAGCCGCGACAACGCAGGGGCGGCGCAACGCTTCAGCCGCATCCGGGAGCAGGCCGACCGCGCGGCAGCCTTGACGCGCGAGCTGTTAACGTTCGCGCGACGCCAGGTGCTGCAACCTCGCTCGGTCGATCTCAACGGCGTGGCCAGCGGGCTGGTCAGCTTGCTCGAGAAAGTCATCGGGAAGCACATCGAGTTCAAGTTTCTGAGCGCCCCGCTTGATGCCATCAAAGCCGACCCCACGCACATGGAACAGGTGCTGATGAACCTTTGCCTGAACGCACAGGACGCGATGCCGGGGGGCGGACGGCTGGTCATCGAAACGGAGATGGCCGAGCTGGATGAGCCGTACTGCCGCTTCTACCCCTACGTCACGCCCGGGCGCTACGCGGTGATTTCCGTCTCCGATACCGGGATCGGCATGGATGCGGAAACGCGCGAGCGAATTTTCGAGCCGTTCTTCACCACCAAAGAGCGCGGCAAAGGCACGGGTATGGGTCTGGCTACGGTGTACGGCATCGTGAAGCAACACGGAGGATTCGTCCACGTGTACAGCGAGCCGGCGCACGGCAGCCTGTTTCGCGTGTACCTGCCCGCGATGGAAGGCGCGCAGAAAGATGGAGCCGCCGCCAAAGTGTCCAAACCCTCGCTTGCGGGAACGCGCGGCACGGAAACGATCTTGCTTGCGGACGATCACGAGTCGATGCGGGACATGGCTCGACAGGCGTTGATTGGTCTGGGCTACCGGGTGCTCTCCGCCTCCGACGGCGAGGAGGCCTTGCGGCTGTGTGAACATGAAACGCCGGCGCTGGCAATTCTGGACATGATCATGCCGAAGCTCGGAGGCCCGGCCACGGCGGCAAAACTGGCCGAGCGCTTCGGCCAGATGCGAGTCTTATTCACCAGTGGATACTCGAGGGCCTCCGACGCCGCGCCCGCTGGAGGCGATGCCGCGCGCTATCTGCAGAAGCCATATAGCCCCACGACGCTGGCGCACCTCGTGAGAGAAATTCTGGATGAGCCGCCCGCGCCGGGGCCGAGTGCCGGCGCGGCGTGAGTCAGCTGTTGCTTGCGGCGAATTCGTGCCTACCCGCACCTGTACCTTGAGACAGGTTGACAGCAAGCACAGTTCTACCCGGCAGCCTCCCGCCTGTTTCAGGCCGCCATACACTTGAAGAACAGCAGTGCGGGCCCTCCCTTCAGCTTTAGCCTTCCTTCCGGCGAAAGGCCGCCGGGATAAACATGGGCAAAGACCCGGGCGCGCAGAAACGAGACGGAAATCATGAGACGCGCACTGATTCTAAGCATGGTTTTATTTGCAGCCACTCTTGCGGCACAGAGAGCCGCGGCCGATCCGCAGAGCGGATCCGGAATCTTGGCTGGGGTCGTCATCGGGCCGGACGACAAGCCGGTGCCGCACGCGATTATCACCTACCAATCGGGCGGAGGAAGTGCTCCGCACGTTGTCCACGCGGACGCGAAGGGCCACTTCTCGATCCCGAAGCTGCGATCCGACAACTATGAGCTGCGCGCGTCGGGCAAGGGCGTGTTTAGCCAATGGGAAAATATATCCGTGCGGTCGGGCAAGACCAAGGCGGTCACGCTCCGATTGATCTACGCGAAGCAAATACCGAAAGAATACACGGCCACCCGGACCTACGAGCCCAAAAATTAGGAAGAAACGCGAGCTAATCCGTCAGCAGTTGCCGGAGTGCGTCGAGATCCAAAGCATTGACGTCGGAGACGGCGCAGAGTTCCATTCCGCCCTTGCGCCAATCCACCCAATTGTAGCCAAGCTGCGAGCCCGACCGCGGCCGCGAGTCGGCCTCCGTCGTGGGCCAGACGAACACATTGATGACATGTTTGCGGCGGCCGTAAACAAGAACGGCGACAGTGTGCCCACGGACCACATCGAGGCGGCCTCCTTGTAGCGGGAAGCCTTCGTTCGCGAAATCGCGCACCGGCGGCGCGAAATCGAGCTTGCCATCGAACCACGGCTTGACGGTGTGCTGATCCGTGGAGATGACGTCCTCGAGATGGCCGGGCTGGAGCGAGCGCAGATGAGCATCTACTATTGCGGAAGCGTATGCGGCTTCGGAAGAGTCGCCGCGCAGCCCGGGAATGAACCTCCATCCGAGCGTGGCGGCCAAAAGAAGTGTTGCCGCCAGAGCGAGCCAGCGCCACGAAGAAGAGCGCAAAGCACTGTTGAAAGCGATCGGCTCAGGCCCGGGAGCCGCAATCTCGGCATTGAGCTTGCCACGAAGCGCCACGGGCGCGCGTTCGTAAAGACCCGCCCGCTGAATGGATGCGCGCAAGGTCTCTTGAGCTTCCAGAGCGGCCACGCACTCGGGACACGAAACCAGGTGGCGCTCAAAATCCGCCGCACGCGCGGCGTCCAATTCGCCATCGAAATAGCCGTGGAGGACAGACTGAGTGAGTTCACAACTCACGCTTGGCCTCCTGTGTCGCCGCGCTGCCGCTCTGCGTCAAAGTGCGCTGCAGCCGCTGGCGCGCGCGCGCAAGCGCGGACATCACCGTGCCGATGGGCACGGAAGTAATCGCAGCAATCTCCTTATACGAGCAGCCTTCGAGCTCACGCAGCACAAGGACTTCGCGAAAGCGCGGCGGCAAGTCCTCCAGAGCCCGGGTGAGGCGTTCCCGATTGTCACCCGCGATGGCCAGCGACTCCGGAGTCACGCCGGTCTGAGGGTAAAGCTGCTCGTCGAATTCGGTGGTCAGCTCCATCGGGCGACTCTTCTCCAGCCAGGTATAGCAGCTATTGCGCACGATCTGCAGAAGCCAGGCGCGGGCATCGCCGCCATGAAACCCGCGAAAAAAGCGGAACGCGCGCAGCATGGCCTCTTGCGCAACGTCCTCGGCGTCGGCACGACTCCGCAGAATCCATCGCGCGAGGTTAAACGCGGCGTCCAGATGCGGCAGCACGAGTTGCTCAAAGCGCAACCGGTCCTGCAAATCCAACACGTCCAAGTCTTTCCCTTCGACACCCGAACTCATAGAGGGGACCGCCCCCGGTGCGATTTTATTCCCGAATTCCGAATTCCCGCACCAAATTAAAACTTCGCTGGAGAGGGAATAAGTGACCCAGCCAGGCAGTCTGGATGAGCGAAACACGTCCTGGAGCGGCGTGGGCACCCTGAACCAAATTCAACCTCGCGCCGCTCCCTTCAACAAAGACGTGTTGGGCGTAAGTCAAGACAAAGCGCTACGGAGAAAATGATGACCGAGAAAACGAAAGACGAGATTCTTTACGATCACAACCATGACGGAATCGACCGTCGAGGGTTCTTGAAGTGCATGGCCTGGGCGGGAACCGGGGCGCTGTGCGTGATGCAGGGTGGGGTGCTGAACTCGTATGCCCTGAACCACCCGTCGGATCCACGGCCTGCGGCAGCCGCGGGGGAGCTCAGCTTCGTGCAGATCAGCGACAGTCACATGGGATTCAACAAGCCGGCAAACCCGGACGTAGCGGGAACCCTGCAAGCCGCAGTGGACAAAATCAATGGCCTGTCCACGCCACCCGAGTTTCTGCTGCACACCGGCGACATCAGCCATCTCTCGAAGCCGGAGGAGTTCGACAACGTCGATCAAATCCTGAAGAGCACCGGAAAAGAAGTTTTCTTCGTGCCGGGCGAGCATGACGTGCTGAACGATGACGGCAAGCAATTCCTGGAGCGCTACGCCAAAACCTCGAAGGGAACAGGCTGGTACAGCTTCGACAAGAAAGGCGTGCACTTCGTCGGGTTGGTCAACGTGATGAATCTGAAGGCGGGCGGGCTCGGCACGCTGGGCCACGAACAGCTCGAATGGTTGGAAGGCGACGTCAAGCATCTGAAGTCCAGCACCCCGATCGTGGTGTTCGCGCACATTCCCTTGTGGAGCGTGTATCCGGAATGGGGATGGGGCACTGAGGACAGCGCGCAGGCGCTGGCTTACCTGAAAAAGTTTGGCTCGGTCACGGTGTTGAACGGGCACATTCACCAGACCATGCAAAAGGTGGAAGGCAACGTGACGTTTCACACCGCGGCCTCAACGGCGTTTCCGCAGCCGCAGCCAGGCAAGGCGGATTCACCCGGACCTATGAAAGTGCCGGCTGATCAACTGCGCAGCGTCCTGGGCATCACCAACGTCAACTACGTTCGCGGCCAGCACGCGCTCGCCGTGGTCGATTCGACGCTTGGTTAAGCCAGAAAAGATTCGCGCAAGAAGACCGATCACAAATTTCGGAAAGGATGAAGACGATGAAAACTATGAAGAGACGTGTGTGGATTGCGAGTTTGTTGGCGCCAATCGCGGTTGCGATCGTTCTGTTCGCGGCGGGAGCGAGCGGCCTCAACCTGAACGCTCAACAGCCACCGGCGGCGAGCGTGGAGGTCAAAATCGACAACTTCAGTTTCGGCCCCGCGGCCCTGACGGTTTCGGCCGGGACGACGGTAACCTGGACGAATCGTGATGACATTCCACACACCGTGGTTAGCGACGACAAAGTGTTCAAATCCAAGGTTCTGGACACCGATGAAAAATTTTCCTACACCTTCAACAAGCCGGGAACCTATTCCTACTTCTGCTCGGTGCACCCCAAGATGACCGGCAAAGTCATCGTGCAGTGATCCACCCAATGGCAAACCCCTTCGACCCAAAAACAGCGCTATTCGCCAAACACGCACAGCACGTCGTGCTCATCCATTTTCCGATTGCGCTGTTTATCACCGGCGTGGCGTTCGACGTGATCGCGCAATGGACGAGGCGGCGCAACCTGGAAGCGGTAGCCTATTACAACCTGTTAGTGGCAGCGGTTTCGACACTACCGGTTCTGGTGACGGGCATCCTCGCGTGGCAGTTCCAGCTCGAGGGGCAAAAGCTGAAGGGCATCCTGCTGCTGCATTTGGTCTTCGCGTGCGTGTCGAGCGTGTTGATCTGGCTGGTCTGGTTGGTGCACTTCCGCGGACGCCGCCGCGGAGAGGCGTTGCCCAACTTTCGGCTTCTGATTGAATTCTTAGCCGTCGTCATTATCTCCCTGACCGGACACCTGGGTGGTTTCCTCAGTGGGGTAAATGGGGCCGGCTAATTCGCAGACCATCGAGTGCACTCAAGACGCGGGCAAATTAGGCAGGTTCCAGTACCTTTTGGCTAGCCCTAAGTTTCGTTTAAATCATTACAAATAAACAACTTATTGTGAGGTACAACGCCCGCGGCAACCACCCGGTACCAAGACCCGGGTACCCCATTTGGTGGCTCTGGTGGCCCATTGAGCCGCACAAGCAGCTGCCGTAGTGTTCTAAGAACGGGTTGGGGGCCGCGCGGGGACAGCGGCCCCGCAAGGGGTCGTGTGCGAGCTACCCAACCCGCCAGATTTGCTTCTCTCTACGACACACGCCGGGCACCAGCCCGGCGTTGTCGTTTCCACCCCCAATCCATGAAACAATGGGCCCTTGCCGCGCATCCGTAGTTGCGGGGAACTCCCTGTGTTATTCGCAAGCGGCTTTGAATGAAGAAGTTAGAGACCGAGGCGGCGTTGCTTGCCGAACGCCACGGACGACATATGAGGCGTTTGCACAACAGACTGACCACAGGACTTGCCCTGCTCTTCGCGGTCCCTCTCGCAGGCGCCCTGGGGCCACCTGCGGACGCAAGCCCGCCACCTGCACAGCTCAAAACAGCCACAATTGACGCCTTTGACCGCTATGTCCGTTTGACGGACGCGCGCAACGACACCGAGCTCAAACAGGGCACACACCTCCTGTGGACCGACGGCTTATCGGAGGCCGCCCGCGCAGAGGCGTACGCAGCGCTCCAGCACGGCGAAGTGGAGATGCGAAAGCTCGAGACGCGCGAAAACGGCGCGCCCATACACTGTCCCGACGGCATGATTCACCATTGGGTTGGCGCGGTCTTCATTCCGGGCGCCAAGCTCCAAGATGTCCTTGCCGTGCTCCAGGACTACGACCGGCACGCCGAGTATTACTCACCGGACGTCGAGCGGTCGAAACTCGAATCGCGCGACGCCGATCACTTTCGGGCATTCTTGCGTTTCCGCCGGCACAAGGTGATTACCGTGGTGCTGGACACCGAGCACGACGTCCGGTATTTCCGCGACTCGGAATCGCGGGCTCACAGTCGCAGCTCCGCCGTACGAATCGCACAGGTAGAAAATCCAGGCAAGAGCGACGAACATGAGAAACCTCCGGGCGATGACGACGGCTTCTTGTGGCGTATGGAAACATGGTGGCGCATGGTCGAAGCCGACGGCGGCGTGTACGTGCAGAGCGAAGTCGTCTCGTTGACGAGGGATATCCCGGCGGGACTCGCCTGGCTGATCGGGCCGTTTGTGACCAGCATCCCCAAGGAATCGCTGACGTTTACCCTGGACGCGACGCGAAGAGCGGTCGAAATGCGGGCGAAAAAGTAACCGACGTACGCGACTAGCTTCTTGCTGGGCGAGGAGAATGCCCCTTTTTCGCAGCGGCGGCCTGGAGGAGTTCCCAGACTTCAGCAGCGTTGCGGTTCCACGTCCACTCTTGCGTTGCTTGTGCAGCAGCCTCGCCGATGCGTTGCCGCAGGGTTGAATCGCCATGGAGCCGTTCGAGGAGCTGTGCGAGCGCCCGCACGTTGCCCGGATCTCGCAGGACAAAACCGTCCACTTCATCGTGGATCAGGTCGGAGACTCCGGCAAACGCAGACGTAATCACCGGGAGGCCGCAGGCCATGGCCTCCGCCACTGGCAGGCCGAAAGAGTCTTCAAGGCTGGGGCTGACATATACGTCGGCGGCGGCGTAGAGATCGATCACATCGGGACGCGAGCTCTCCCACCGGCTGCGCTCGACGACGCCGAGGCGTATGGCTATTCCGCGGAAAGGCTCGGCGACATCCTCTCCGGCCACTAACAGACGCGAAGGAACGCCGGGAGTGGCGGCCATAGCAGCGAGAATGGCTGGAACACCCTTCACCCGCCAATCGTTCCCGACGAGCAACAACACGAAATCGGCGTCGTGAAACCCACGCCGGTTGCGAGCTTCGGCACGCAGCGCAACACGCGTCGAGACAGAAAACTGGCGCGCATCCACCCCGTTGGGAATCACCCGGATGTCGCTCCGCTTTAAGTATTGCCCAACAAGGCCGGCGGTGCGCCGTGAAACGGCCGCCAGCAAAACGTTGCTATTGGAGTAGACCCGGCGTTCGAGTGCGGTCAGGAGCCCATAATACGCGCGGCGATGCACTCGCCGTACAAATCCGGCCTGCATCGACTCTTCGTTCGAGAGCTCACGCAAGCGATGAAACAATGCGTGTACGATGACAACGTCGGCTTCCAGGCAATTGATCCCTGGCGACACGATCAGATCGAACGAAAGGCCCCGGAAGACGTGGTGATACCAACGCAGCGAACCACTAAAAATGATCCACAACACAAATCGCACCAGATGCGGGCCTGCAAAAGAGGGGACTTTATGCCAGAAGATTGCCCCTGGTTTCCCGGAGGGCGTCGCATGCGGATCATCTAGAGCTAGATCCTCGACACGCTCCGAGTAAAGATGAATCTCGCACTGATAGGTGCGTGCTAAGCGATCGAGCAGCTCTGCGAGAGCGCGCTCCGTGCCATGGCGACGGTCCACAAATGGAGAAACCACCGCGAGCCGCAAGTCAGCGAATCCAACGCCGGCTTGGTTGAGCCGCCGGAGCACCCTGGGAGAATTCTGCCGAGAGCGCAAGTTTGGGCAAGCGGAAAAGTATGCCCAACAATAGCCAGACGTACGCGTTCAGGACGAAATCCTGGTACGGCTGCAGCCCTTGGAATGTAAGTGGAACAAACAAAAGAAACGCATACCAGAAAATCATGAATCCGAGAGGGAACCAGGGGGAACCTTTCAGCTTGCGCACGACTCGCCAGGCAGAAATCAGCACGGCAGCGCTCATGATGAACCAGAGGGCCAATCCGCCGATCCCCATTTCGAGGATGATGCACCCGTAGCCACTCTCAACGGCCACACCGGTTGGTATAACGTGGAAGATCCTTGTGACGTATTGGCCGCCCAAAGAGACGGTGCCAATGCCGTAGCCGTAAGGCCAGCGACCGTTGTCAAAGGCGCCGAGAAAGTTCGCCAGGGGGTAATCGCGTGTGCGATGAAGCAGTTCACTGGCCGGACTCCTGGGATCCAATGTCTCGGAGTAGACCGCCAGACGATTCAGAAATGCCTCTGGAAATGTCACCAGCAGCACCGCCATTCCCAGAACCACACCCAGCGCCGCTCGCTGCAAGGTGCGAAAAACGCGCAACACTTCGCCCTGCCGCCACGGCGCACCCCAAATAAATGCCGCGCTGCCTACGAACGCGCTGCCAAGGCTCCACATAAAAACACCGCGGGCCGCGCACATCACGCAACCCATTGCCGTCGTCACCAGGGCAAGCAGAGCGAATAGTCTCCCTCGACGATGGCGCAGAAGAAGATAGCCGCTGAATCCGAAAGCGATCAGCCACGACACCACCAGCAGGTTCCCGAATCGTCCGGCACTGACAAATACAGACGTCGGCCGGTACACCACCACTCCAGAGATGGGAGCCTCGCGATACAGCTGGCTCAGCAGGCGGATATCGTCGGCGGGCACCTCGGGATTCAGAAAGGTGTGTCCCAGGATCGACTGCACGAGGCCCAGCGCGATGATCACCAGCATTAGTCCCAGATTGATCTGGAAAAACCTGCGCAGTTCGGCCTCGGAGTTGATCAACGCATAGCCGATCACCACCAGCGGCATGTAGTAAAAATAGAGCTTCATGCCCAGGATGCCGAAGAAAATGCTGTTTGACCCGGGATTGAACACCTGCAGGACGCCAAACCAAACGAAGATCAGTAACGCCGCAAGAAAGGGAGGGCGGAAGGCCTCCAGGTCCTTCTCTTTCTTCCGGTACGCCACGAAAAACGAAAGGTAGACGATCGCGGCCAGAAAATCCTTGGCGAAGTAAATCGCCATGTTGTTGCCGAGAAATTTGCGAGCCAAGTCCTCGAACAGAAGCCACGCGAGAAAGAAATAGAGCCCATTCCGCCAGTTGTTAAGCATGGCGACAACAAAGGCGCCGCCCACACAAGCCATCCCGACAAAGGCCAGGCTGGTTACATCGCCGTTGACAATGTATTGAGCAACTTTATAGGCCACGAGCAGAGCAAAGACGAAAAACGCAACGCCAGAAAGCGGGCCGCGGTGAAACTGCCACGGCAGCACCTGTGTCAGCGGCCTCATTTCGCCGCCTCACAAACGAAAACGTGAATGTCTCCCACAAGAGCGTCTCCAGGAAACGCCGCCGCGGCAAGTCGCAGCGTCCATGCAATCGGCTTGCGAGTAAGTTGATACCCGTTCGACGGAAACAAAAGATGTTCGCCGAGTCGCAGGCCGGCGCGGGGAAGAAATTGACGCTGTAAGAGGTCCAAGAAGATCGGAGAGATGTGCGTCGGATCACTGTGCTCGTCCATGGTGCGGAGTCTGCCTGCGAGAAGAAATTTTACGCGAGCTGGCAGTGAATCCACATTGGGCGTCGTAATCGCAGCCACTCCGCCGGGAGCCAGCAGTTTCGCAACATTCCGCAGAAAGCCGATGGGACTCTCTACGTGTTCGATGACCTCGACCGCGACTACCAGGTCGAACGACGCAACTCCAATCTGCGATGCAAATTCCGGTAGGTTGAAGTCCGCTTCGATGAAACGCTGCTTGCCCTCATAGACGGCTGCATCCCGGTCGACCGCGACGACTTCGCAACCCAAAGAGTGGAGGCGTTCGCACATTGCTCCGGGGCCGGCGCCCAGGTCCACGGCACGCGTGCCCCGTCGCGCGTAGCGCGCGAGAACATTCGTGGCAAGAAATTCATGCAAGCCCCGGGTTGTGGCGGTTCCGATCATCAATTTGTGCCCCACGCAGTCTGGGCAATCGTCGTGAGCGTGATTTTCTATCATACGCTTTCGCTCGAAGAACGGTGTAGCGCAACGCGGCTGTTCCGGTGCAAGGCCATCGAGGGGCGCCGGATTCTTTTCCGCACCAGCCCTCGCACCCCGAGCTAGGCGAAGTATATAGTTAGTAATTATACTACTATATTAGCCGCGTTTCCGATCTCCAAGTACAAGCGAGCATGATCGGCAATCATGCGCCCGCGCAGAAAAAGACGGCGCGCCCGGTCGCGTGCTTCGCCGCCGAGGTTCGCGATCTTCGCCGGGTCCTGCAGCACCTCTCTCATGCAGCGTGCCAGATCGTCCGCGCTTCCGGGCAGGCAAGTGAGCCCCGCATCCCCGACCACTTCGCCCAGACCGCCGATCTTGGAGGCGATCACCAGCCGCCCACGCATCATTTGCTCGATCGCCGCAAGCCCCGCAGTCTCTTCCCATACCGAGGGCATCACCACGACGTGGACCCGGTCGAGCACTTCAGCAAACGCCGCCCCCTGCAAGAATCCCGTGATGCGCACCAAGCCGCTCAAACCAGTTCGCTCGATGTTTGCCTCCAGTCCCGGACGTTCGGGTCCGTCACCGATGAGCAGAATCTCAAACTGGCGGCCTTCTGCCTTCAAAATCTGCGCCGCTTCGAGCAACACCGGTAATCCCTTTTCGGGCACCAGCCGGCCGACGGCCGCAAAGCACAACTTTCCGCGAACCGGCGAAAACGCTGTCGTGACAGACTCATTCCCGAATGGATCCTCAACCCCGTGGTAGACCACCGACGCGCGAGGCAGCGCTTCACGCTTCAAACTATGCTCCGACACCGCGATATTGCACGCCACGCCCCGCGCCAGAGAATTCCGTGGAAACATCAAGAACAAATTCGCCAAACTCCGGACCCAGGATATTTCTTCCGCCGTCTGACAACGCAAGCACTCCGTGTATCGCCCGGCCTGGAAGTGCCCTGGACAGATCGCTCGATCCGGCTGATGGACCAGCAAACCGTTCGGGCAAACGGCTTGATAGCCGTGATGCTCCACAACCACCGGTTTGCGAGCGAGGCGCGCAAGAAAAAGCGGCGCCAGCGCCGGACCGGCGATGTGCACTACATCCGCTGCACGTATCAAGCGCCACAGCGCGACAAAACTCGGCTTACGAATCACGGGAAACGCAAGCGAGCGATCGTCAAAAGCTCCCGCGGGCGTTTGCGTCGCAAGCGTCAGGTCGAATTGCGGCTGGCCGTGCATCGCGCGCAACTCCGAGAGCCCTCGTGCTAGCGACAGAACAATCGTCTCGACGCCGCCGACGCTCGGTGTGAAATAGTGCGAATAGACGAGCAGCTTCATTCGGGAAGTTTGTGCGGGGTACTTGGCGCGGAATCGGCCGCGGCACGTTGTGCATTCGCGTGAGCCGGCCGCCGGCCCAGGCGCGCAACGCCGCGAGCAACCGCGTCCAACGTCGCTTCGATATTCTCGCGTGGAGACCACGTCTCCATTCGCACACGAGCGGCCCGGCCAAGTTCAGACAACTGTGCCCGGCTGCCGATAGCTCGTTGCAACAGAACCGCGAGCGCGTCGATTTCTCCGCATGGATAGACGAAGCCGGTGCGTCCCTCTGCGATCAGGTCGCGCGCCGCGCCCACGTGGTCGCTGGCGATCACCGGGCAGCCGCAAAGCATCGCCTCGTTTACCACCACGCCGAAAGCGTCGTACACCGAAGGAAGAACCATAAGATCGGCGCCCGTGTAGATACCCGGGAGTTGCGTCTGGTTCACGAAGCCAAGGAAGCGCACTCGCCCCGCGATTCCGAGAGCCGCCGCCTCGTTCTCTAGCCGAGAGCGCAGCGGGCCTGTCGCCGGCAAAAACGAGAAGCGCCTTGGGAATGTTCGCCTTGGCAAACGCCTGCAGCAGATCGAGCGGGCGTTTCCAAGGCTGCAGCTTGGCGCAAAAAAGGACCACCGCGTCCTCTGGCGAAGCCCCCCAAGACGCGCGCACGGCGGCGCGATCGACGCGTGCAGATTGCGCCAGCCACCAATCGTTGTCCACAACGTACGGCGTCAGCGTAACGCGCTCCTCAGGAAGACCCAGAGAACGCATCAACTCCCGGCTGCCCGACGACGGCACGATCACCTGATCGGCCAGGCGAAACAGAAGCGGCCACGCGAAACGTTTGACCCGCCGTTTCCACATGCGCCCGTCCAGGGGAGTGAGCGTTGTGGTATCGGTGCCAAAAAGAAACGCCGCCCCCGAAAACTTCGCCGCAAAGTAAGCGATCCAAAACGTCGCCCGACGGTAGCTCGCATAGCACAATACCGCGTCGAACTTCCCTTCGCGAATGAGCTTCCACAGCCCGGAATTGCGCAGCCCCAAAAAAGACTCCGCCCCCGAGCCGCGGTTTGGCACCTGGATCCACGAGTAGCCGTCCAGCAAAGGCACATCCCATTGCACCGTCGCGCCAAACTCAGGATCGTGTGCTGCCTCCGCGCCGCGAAGAGTACAGTACGCCACCTGCAGCTCGAGATCCTCACGCGCGGCCATGCGGCGAAACAGCGGCACTTGATATTGAACGGGGTGGGTGGCGACGGCTAGCACGTGAAAACGCCGCTCAGGCATGAGGCCCCTCGGGATCATGGCCCTCGGGATGCCCTTGGGGTGTTAGATAGATCGACGGCCAGTTCGCAACCGACGCCGCGAGATCTTTCCAGCGCAAGGACAGTGCCCCGACCGGAAGTATACCCCCGTTTCGCGGCAGAACCGGCTATGCTAAACTGCGGGAGTTCCGCAGGGTAGGCGGTTTACCGTAAGTCTCCGCACAGTGATTTACGTGCAGCTGGAGCGCCGCGGGTGGGGCGCCAAGCCGCTCGAAATTTTCACCAAAT
Organism: uncultured Acidobacteriota bacterium; assembly: GCA_963735525.1. Taxonomy (GTDB): domain Bacteria; phylum Acidobacteriota; class Terriglobia; order Acidiferrales; family UBA7541; genus Acidiferrum. Next base: position 150,064 of record CAVTLQ010000018.1, read on the forward strand.
TTGGTCGCCTGACGGTCACCCACTCGCTCGACCGTCCACGCGCCCGCGAAAAATAAAGAGGATGTGTCATGTCTGGGCATTCAAAATGGGCCACCATCAAGCACAAAAAGGCCGCCACCGACGCCAAGCGCGGCCAAGCCTTCACGCGAATCATTCGTGAGATCACGATTGCCGCGCGCATCGGCGGCGGCGACGTGAATTCAAACCCGCGCCTGCGCACCGCCATTCTGGCGGGAAAAAATGAAAACATGCCGAACGACAACATCGAGCGCGCCATTCTGCGCGGCACCGGGCAGCTCGAAGGCGAGCAATACGAAGAAGTGACTTTCGAGGGCTACGGGCCGGGTGGCGTCGGCATGCTGATCCAGGTCGTAACCACCAATCGCAACCGCGTCGTCGGCGAATTCCGCCATCTGATGAGCAAAAACGGCGGCAACATGGCCGAAGCCGGCGCCGTTGGCTGGATGTTCCACCGCAAGGGCGAAATCGTGGTGCCCAAAGAGCAGGCCAGCGAAGACAAGATGCTGGACATCGTCCTGGAAGCCGGCGCCGACGACCTGAAGGACGACGGGTCCGGCTGGTATGTGGTGACGCCGCCCGAAGCGCTCGAAAAGGTCAAGGAAGCGTTGACCAAAGCCGGAATCACGCCGGCCTCAGCCGAGATCGGAATGGTCCCGCAGAACTACATCAAACTGACCGGCGCGCAAGCCACGCAAATGGTGCGGCTCGTCGAAGCTCTCGAAGAACACGACGACGTCCAGCACGTATACGCGAACTTCGACATCGACGAGTCGGAGATTCAAGCCGTTGTCGGCGCCAACTGAAGCTCGTTCCTATCGCTCCATAACGATAGCGGGTTGAAAGCACTCCCCTCGCTACTTCCTCCTGAGTTGCGGCGCGGGTTGGTTCAAGACCAGCCAGTAGAGACCCAACTGGCGCGCCGCGTCGCTGAACTGGTTAAAATCCACTGGCTTGCGAACATAGCTGTTAGCCCCAAGACCGTAGCCATCGATGCGATCCTTCTCCTCGTTCGAGGAAGTCAGAATGACCACGGGAAGAAGCTTGGTGCGATCGTCCGCGCGCAGGCGGCGAAGCACGCCAAGACCGTCCAACTTGGGCAGCTTCAAATCGAGCAAGATCACCTGAGGCATCGCGCTCATGTCGCGGCTCGCATGCTGGCCTTGGCCGAAGAGATAATCCAGCGCTTCGACTCCGTCGCGCGCCACCACCACTTCATTGACGACGTGTTCTTTCTTAGCGCTCGCACCGTGAGCTCTTCGTCGTCGGGATTGTCTTCTACAAGAAGTATCGTCTGGTTTTCCATCGATTCGCTCCTCACGATGGCGTTTCGGCCAGCGTGAAATAAAAGGTTGCGCCGCGGTCCACCGCGCCTTCCGCCCACACACGCCCGCCGTGCCGCTGGATAATGCGCTGCACCGTAGCGAGCCCCACTCCCGTTCCGGGAAATTCCGTCATCGCGTGGAGCCGCTGGAAGGCGCCAAAAAGCCGATCGGCATAGCAAGCGTCAAATCCGGCGCCGTTGTCGCGGACAAAAAACGCTTGACCACGGTTCAGCTGCGCGGTGCCGATTTCGATGGTTGCCTGCGCCCGCTTCGACGTGAATTTCCAAGCGTTGCCCAGCAAGTTTTCAAGAACGATCCGCAGGAGGCGCGAGTCCGCCATCGCCTCCAGTCCATCTTCGATCCGAAAGTCGACTTGGCGTTCCGGCTGAGTCTTTCGGAGCTCCGCGGCAACGGATCGCGCCAGGTTGCTGATGCTAAGCCTCTCCACATGAACCTCGGCGCGGGTCACCTTCGCGAGATTCAGGAAGTCGTCGATCAATGATCCCATTCGCTGGGCTGCCGCACGGACGCGATGCAGGTAGCTCTTTCCTTGCTCGTCGAGCGCGTCGGCGCAGTCTTCGAGCAGCGCCTGGCTGAAACCATCAATGCTCCTCAGGGGGGCGCGCAGGTCGTGCGACACCGAATAACTAAAAGCCTCCAGCTCTTTGTTGCTAGCGAGCAATTCCGTGTTGACTCGCTGCACCTGTGCTTCTACGCGCTTGCGGTCTTCGACTTCTTTTTCCAACAGTTGGTTAACCAATTCCACCTTGGCTTTTTCCGTGTCAAAATCCTCAAGGATGTTCAGTTCCGCCCGCTGCGTGTCTCGCAAGTGGCCCCTCTCTTCGGAGAAGTCGTCCAGGATGTTCAGTACCGAACGCTGCGCTGCCTCTAGTTGCGTCTTCTCCGCTAAGGAGTCGTCCAGAATGTTCAACACCGCACGTTGTGCGCCATCCAGACCTGCCTTCTCAGCTTCGAAATCCTCGAAGATATTGAGCATGGCGCGTTGCCCGCGTTCCAGGCCGCTCTTTTCCGCCGCGAAGTCCTCCAGGATGTTCAGCAGCGCGCGGTAGCCACTTTCGAATGAGATCCGCTCGGGCACGGCGCCCTGTGGGAGGGTCAACGACATCTCCCTGCTAGGCGGCGTTTCGCGCGGGCTGCTTGTTGATGTCTGGGCGCCCATAGTTGTCAGGCCGATACGCCTTGCTCCTTGAGTCGCCGGTTGAGCGTCTCGACCTCCTTTTTCAGCTCAATCATTTTTAGTTCGCGGCCCACCGTGAGTTTCTGAAACCTCTCCAACTCGGACAGCCGCTCCAGCTCTCGAGCGCGTTGCTCCGCCAATTCCACCTCGGCCTTCTTGAGCGGCGTAACGTCTCGCGCGGCGGCAAAAACTCCGAGGGCCCTGCCGTTGACATCCTTGTAGACCGAAGCGTTGTACAGCACGTGGGAGAGCTGCCCGTCGATGTGCCGGATCGTCAGCGGGTAGTCCGTAACGAAGCCCTTGGCAAAGGCCTGCTGGTAGCCTTCGCGGGCCTTTTCTGGTTCCGTGAAATAGTTGGCAAAGTCTGCGCCGATGAGTCTTTCCCGCGTCGCGCCGGTAACCTTCACTGTAGCCTGGTTGACATCGGTGATTTTGCCTTCGGGGCTGATGGTCACTAGCGGGTCCACGCTCGCTTCGATCAAACTCCGCGCATACTGGGACGCCTGCTTCTGCGCGGTGATGTCGCGCGCCGCGGCGAACACCCCCAGCACGTTGCCTCGCCCGTCCTTGTACACCGACGCGTTGTACAGCACGTCCGTTAGCCGTCTATCGCTATGCCGGATGGTCAGCGGATAGTCGGTGACGAAACCCTCCGAGAACACCTGCTGGTAGCCCTCCCGCGCCTTGGCCGGCTCCGTGAAATAGTTGGCGAAGTCCGCGCCGATCAGCTTTTCGCGAGGCGCGCCGGTGACCTTAACGGTCGCTTCATTGACATCGGTGATTTTGCCTTCGGGGCTGATCGTGACCAGCGGGTCCACGCTCGCTTCGATCAAACTCCGCGCATACTGGGACGCCTGCTTCTGCGCGGTGATATCGCGCGCCGCGGCGAACACGCCCAGCACGTTGCCTCGCCCGTCCTTGTATACCGAGGCGTTGTACAGCACGTCCGTCAGTCGTCCATCGGTATGCCGGATGGTCAGCGGATAGTCGGTGACGAAACCCTCCGAGAACACCTGCTGGTAGCCCTCCCGCGCCTTGGCCGGCTCCGTGAAATAGTTGGCGAAGTCCGCGCCAATGAGCTTCTCGCGACGTGCCCCTGTCACTTTCACGGTGGCCTCGTTCACGTCCGTGATCTTGCCTTCCGGGCTGATGGTCACCAATGGATCCGCGCTGGCCTCGATTAGGCTTCGCGCGTACTGCGACGCTTGCTTCTGCAAAGTGATATCGCGAATCGTGCTCGAGACTTGCACTCCCTCCTCGGTCTCCAATGGACTCAGGCTTATCTCGATCTGAAATTCTGATCCGTCCTTGCGCTGCCCGTACAGGTCCAGTCCAGCGCCCATCTCACGTGCCGTTGGTTTGGCGAAGAAACCAGTTCGGTGTCCAGGATGGGCACCCCGGAACCGTTGGGGGACGAGCATTTCGACCGGCTGACCCAGCAGTTCCTGGCGCTCGTAACCGAACAGTTTCTGGGTCTGAGCATTGACCAGCACGATTCGACCCTCTCGATTGACAATCACCATGGCATCGGGGGCCGCCTCGATCACCGCACGAAACCTCTCCTCCGCCTTCTTACGCCCGGTGACGTCCCGCGCTGCGGCGAATACACCCAGCACGCTGCCTTGGACGTCCTTGTACACCGAGGCGTTGTACAGCACATCGGTCAAGCGTCCGTCGACGTGACGGATGGTCAGCGGGTAGTCGGTGACGAAACCCTCCGAAAAGACCCGCTGGTAGCCCTCACGCGCTTTTTCCGGCTCCGTGAAATAGTTGGCGAAGTCTGCTCCAATGAGTTTCTCGCGAGGCGCACCTGTGACTTTCACAGTGGCCTCGTTTACGTCGGTGATCTTGCCTTCCGGGCTGATCGTGACCAGCGGGTCCACGCTGGCTTCGATCAAGCTTCGGGCGTACTGCGTGAGGCGGATTTCATCCGAGATGTCCTTCGAGATCAATAGGAACCCCACGGGTTTGCCCGAGGGGTCGCAGCGTGGCGTAATCACCACGCGCGCCGTGAACTGGTCACCGTTCTTCCGCTGGCGCGTAAGCGTTCCTTCCCACTTACCTTCCGCGAGTGCCGCCCGCATGATTTGATCGGGCACACCGGCGCTGACGTCTTGAGGTGCATGCAGAATCGAGGAGTTCGCTTTGCCGATAACTTCGTCGGGCTCGTATCCGTACAAGCGGCGCGCCCCTTCATTCCAAAGCAGGATCTTGCCCGTCAGGTCTTTGGCGATCACCGAGTATTCAGTGGACGACTCGAGAATGTTGGTGATGAAGTCGACTGCATCCTGAGCCGTTCCGACAATGGAATTGTCGAAAAGTCTGGGTTTCTCCCGAACGTCCGGTCTCCCTGGGGCATTCGTGGTCGAACGTCCTCCGGAGGCCGCGCGCGCGCCGAGCCCTCCCAGGTCTCGATCTTTGCCCTTCATCGTACGTACTCCTTTTTCTCAGGCGCCGAATCCACAAGCGCGCGAAAAATCGCGCCTTCCGCGATTGAAATAGCTTTCATCAAAATGATTCATATCCCCGGAACAGTACTTCCGGTGATAACGACAGGAAGGGGGGAAACCGAAGCTAACAGATACGAGAATAAGACCGGAAAGAGCGCAAGGCAACTTAGAAACCTGCGAGTGTGTAGCAAATGGCAAGGGGGAACCCACGGGCTCCCACAGGCCGCCGCTGAAACAGGCTGCGCACAAAGGGATAGCCGGGAGATGCCAGTTCGCCGTAGACTGTGGGCCGATGCCGAGAGCAAACGCGATGAAGGGCTGCGTCAGGGTGCTGGGTGTAGATCCGGCGGCCGCGGGGCCGACCGGGTATGGTCTCGTCGAGAGCGATGGCCGCTGCTGCAAGATGCTTCACTACGGGGCATTCCGGGTCGATTCCAAGCGGCAGAAAGAGTCATCAGGCGCCGCACTGCAGGACGTTCACGCGCTCCTGTGCCGCCTGATCGAAGAATTTTCACCCACCGTGATGGCCGTCGAATCCGTATTTACAGCGCTGAATATCCGCACGGCTCTGCGCCTGGCCGAAATGCGCGGCGTGGTGCTGCTGGCGGCGGCGCAGCACGGCGTGGCGGTTCATAGCTATTCGCCGCGCGAAGTCAAGGCTTCGGTCGCGGGCTACGGACAAGCAGACAAGCGCCAAATGCAGGTGATGGTCCGTGCGCTGCTCTCGATGCCGGAACTCCCAGAGCCTGCCGACGCTGCCGATGCGCTGGCTGTCGCCTTGTGCCACCTCCAGGCGGAGCACGCGCGATTGCGATTTGGTCTGCCCGATCCCAAAGCGCCGCTAAGACCTCGGGTGATTCGTGCGGGCGTCCCCAACGCACGTGGCAAAGAAACACGAATACACGCGGCAGGCATCTAACAACACGATGAGATCCTCGCTCTGGAAACCGATCCTGGCTGCTTCCGCAGTCCTTCTCTGCTTGGCGATGCCCCTTGCTTCCGGTGTAGCCGCAGCAGCGGCGCCCGCCGGCGCAAAGCTGAGCTTTCGTCGTGTGTTCAAGTCCAGCAGCCCCGAATTCATCGAGATTACCGTCCGCGAAGATTCCGACCAATCCACCTATGAAATCCGCCAGCTCGAGGACGATCCTGGAAGTTCGCCCTTCGAGGTCGGTTCCGCTCTGCGCGCGAAAATGTTTGAGCTGGCCGGCCAGTTGAATAACTTCCAGGGACAAGACCTCGACGTGCACCGCAAGATCGCCAACCTCGGCGAGAAGACCTTCCGCTGGGAGCAGGGAGCCACCGTGCACGAGGTAGTGTTCAACTACACTCTGAATTCGCCCGCCTCTCAGCTGCTCCAAATCTTTGAGGGGCTGGCCCGCCAGCAAGAGTTAGTCATGCTCTTGGAGCGCCGAATGAAGTACGACCGGCTGGGCATCAACGATGCGCTTTTGCAATTCGAGTCCGATTTCAACCGCAACCTCCTGCCCGAACCGCAACGCGCCCTACCCGCCCTGGACCAAATTGCCGGCGATTCGCGTTTCGTGGAGATTGGCCGGCAGCGCGCCCGCGCCCTGGCCGAGCGCATCCGCCACCCGAGCTAGTTCGTTCGCCCGCTTGTCAGCCCCCCACGAATCTGCGTAGACTCCTCCCGAGCTCACCGTGCTCATTGCAAATCGCTCAACACCCAACACTTGTAGGGGCGCAGCACCGCTGCGCCTTTGGCAACCAACTCAAGTGTTTAGCGCCTTTGCCTTTCGCTAGATGCGGTAACCCAAAAAACGTGCCCAACCACACCCAACCCCAAGGCGCCGACCGCTTTCCCCCAACAAGATGGTCCGTAATCGACGCCGCCCGCAGCCCTGACCAAGGCGAACGCGAGCGCGCCTTAGAAACCCTCTTCACCGCCTATTGGAAGCCGGTTTACAAGTATGTCCGCATACGCTGGAACCGCCCCGCGGAGGACGCCCAAGACCTGACGCAAGGATTCTTCACGGAACTCCTCGAGCGCGAGCTGCTGGCGAAGTTCGATCCGGAAAAGAGCCGCCTGCGCACCTACCTGCGCGTCTGTATCGACAGCTTCGTGATGAATCAAGACAAGGCGGCGCACCGCCAGAAACGTGGCGGAAACATCCTCCACGTGGCGCTGGACTTCGAGGCCGCCGAGAGCGAATTGCGCGGAAGCGTGATGGCCGCCGCGGCCGTTCCGTCTCGTGATTCAGTGGAAGAGTTCTTTGAAAAGGAATGGATCCGAAGCCTTTTCACGCTGGCGCTGGAGGACTTGCAAAGACTCTGCCAGGAGCGCCACCGGGAAACAACCTTTCGTCTCTTTGAGGAATACGATCTGGATGGCGATCCGGACATTTCCTACGACAAGCTCGCGCAAAAGCATGGTATCCCCGCGACCGAGGTCACCAACGCTCTCGCCTGGGCCCGCCGCGAGTTTCGCAGAATCGCCCTCGAGCGCTTGCGCGAGATTTGCGCTAGCTACGATGAGTTCGAGCGCGAAGTGATCGCCGTCTTCGGCAAGGGTCACGCTAGGGACACGCGATGAAGTTTCTTTCCGACAAAGCCCTGGACCGCCTGCGCGACACCACCAACCCTCCGAACCTGGAAGGGACCCGCTATTCCCTTCTGGAGCGCGTAGCGCGTGGCGGCATGGGCGTTGTCTACGCAGCGCAAGACGTAAAGCTCGGCCGCCGCGTCGCGCTGAAGGTGCTGGATGCGCCCGACCTGATCGCCGGGCTGGCGCGTCGCCTCACTCGCGAGGCTCAGGTGCTCGCGCGGCTGGAACATCCTGGGATCGTCCCAGTGCATGATGTGGGAACGCTGCAGGACGGCCGTGTCTTTTACACCATGAAATTCGTGGAGGGACACCGGCTCGACAAGCACGTCGAAACCGTGGAATCGATTCCAGACCGCCTGCGTCTGTTTCTACGGATTTGTGACGCCGTTGCCTTCGCCCATGCGCGCGGCGTGCTGCACCGCGATCTAAAGCCGGCGAACGTCATGGTCGGGCCGTTTGGCGAAGTGCTGGTGTTGGACTGGGGGCTGGCCAAGATTCTGCGCGAGCCGGTAGGCATCATCCCAGAGCCTGATCCGAATGCGACCGACACGCACGTATCGAGTTCGACAGACTCCGCACGCGACACTACGGAAGTCTCGGCCGTGACCGGACACGGCACGGTAATGGGCACTCCCGGTTACATGTCCCCGGAGCAGGCCCGCGGAGACAACGCGCATTTGGATGAACGAAGCGATATTTTCTCGCTCGGAGCCATACTGCGATTCTTGCTAGACTTTGACTCAGCCCGCGCAGCGTCACAACCAGCCCGCCGGACGGACAAATCGCTGGAAGCCATCTGCGCGAAGGCCCTCGCGGCGAATCCCGAGGATCGCTACACCAGCGTCACGCAACTGGCCGAAGACGTCTCCCGTTATCTCGATGGCTTGCCGGTGAGCGCGCGAAAAGAAACCATCGCCGACAAGACGCTCCGCTTCTACCGCCACCACAGCGTGGCCATCTTATTGATTGCAGCCTACTTACTGATGCGCATCGTACTTCTCCTGATTCCCCGCCGTTAGCCATCCCTCTGGGTGAAAGCCCCAGACTTCCAGTCCGGCCAAGCGGGCCTTCCAGGCCCACGAGACAAAGCCAGCCCGGGGTTATGTAGCCGCCGGGCTTCAGCCCGGCGAACCACGGAAACGACGCTCAGCTTCACCGGGAAGGCACGACTTTAGTCGTGCCGCAAGTTCGTACCTAGCCGTAAGCTCGTACCTAATCCGCCTTCAGCCGCTGAGGGCCCGTCTTGTGGTGGAAGCCCCGGACTTCCAGTCCGGGGAAGCGGGCCTTTCAGGCCCGCGAGAAAAAGACCTACAGCCCGAAAGGGCTTTAGCCCCAGGCAGCCAATCCTTTAAGCCGCCCTAAAGGAATTTCCCCACCCGTTGTAAAGAACTCTGAACAGGTAGAGAATCCTGGGCCACGGAGGGGTCCTCAATGAATAAAATCTTGTTGGGGCTTGTGCTTGGAGCAATCTTGGGCGCCGTGGACGGCGCGACCGCCTGGTTTACTCCCGCGGTGCGCGCGGGACTCGCCGGCATCATTGTCGGTTCCACGTTTAAGGGCATCATTGCGGGCGTGGCCATCGGCTTTTTTGCGCGCAAGGTGCATTCATTGTTCCTGGGCATCTTGTTTGGGCTGGCGATCGGCTTTGTGCTCGCCTTCCTCATCGCGTACCTCCAGCACGGCTACTATTTCCAGATCATCCTGCCCGGCAGCCTCGTCGGTGTAATCGTAGGATACGCCACGCAACGATACGGAACCGCTGCGGCAACAGCGCCCGCAACGCGATAAGCCGATGAGCCTCACGAAGCCCATGCTCGGACTGGCGGTAGGAGGCACTCTGGGTCTGCTGGATGGTTTGAGCGGCTTCCTCGAACCATCGCTGGCTCCGGTCATGGGGAGCGTAATCACGTTTTCGCTGCTCAAGGGCTTGGTTGCGGGAGTGGCGATCGGATACTGCTCGCAGAAGTGGCGCTCCATGATGGTGGGGATCGTCGCGGGCATTGCGATCGCGGCGGTGTTGAGCCTGGTGGTCGTCTTGCGAGCGGGGATGAGTTTGTTTTGGGACATCATGCTGCCCGGGATGCTGCTGGGCGGAATCGTAGGATTCGCGACGCAACGCTTTGGGCGCGTCGCACGATCGGCGGCGCGGTAGGCATTGTTGACGGCAAAACGTTTTTCGGGATCGACCTCGAACTATTTGAAAGGAGAACGTTGGATGAAACACTTGACGAAATTTCTGTGTGCGGTTGTGCTGGCCCTCGGGACGATGCCCGCGGCAAGTCCCGCAACGACGGGAAGCGGAGCCGAAGCCTTTGAGAAGCTGAAGTCGCTCGCCGGGCATTGGGAAGAGCTAAAGCCCACCGACTCAAAAGCTACGCTGGACATGCAACTCACCTCCGCGGGATCGGTCGTGCTCGAGCGCTTCGCCATGATCCAAGACGGCAAGCCCGTCGAAATGATCACCATGTACTACCTCGACGGCGACCAAGTGAAGCTGACGCACTACTGCGAGACGGGCAACCAGCCCACCATGCGCGGAACCTATGCGCCGGATACCAAGACGCTGACCTTTGACTTTCTGGGCGCCACCGGCATGAAGGGCCCCAACGACGGCCACATGCACCACGCCGTATACACTTTCCTTGACAACGATCACTTCAAAACCGTCTGGACGTTCCAGAAGGACCAGAAGGATGCCTTCTCCGAAGAAGTGACCTACGTCCGAAAGTAGCGCCGCCGGCCGGAAGTAGGCGGTCTCGATTCCTTCGATAACGAAGACAGCGGGGCAAACAGAAATGTCTGCCCCGCTTTTTTGTGCCCGCCGTAGAATAGTCCGCATCGAATTGCCATGAGCGCACCGTCTGGATTCGCATCCCTTGAGCGGGGTAAGTATCTGAACCTGGAGACATTTCGCAAAAACGGCGACGGTGTCCGCACGCCGGTATGGTTCGCGGCGGAGCCGGGCGCGCCCGCAAATCCCAGCGCCGCCAAGCTGTACATCTACACCGTTGACGGCACCGGCAAAGTAAAGCGCATCCGCAACAACGCCCACGTAAGGCTCGCCTCGTGCAATGCGCGAGGCGACTTGCTCGGCGAGTGGATCGAAGCCCACGCCGAAGTCGTGACCGGCCAAGAAGCCGCGCACGGCATGCATTTGCTCAACAAAAAGTATTGGCCCGTGAAGCAAATCCTTGGATTCTTCGCACTCTTCAGCCGCCGCGGACGCATCGTCATCGCAATAAAACCTAGCTAGGCATCGGGCTGTGCATCGGTAGCTATCGAGTCGAGGAAGCGGCGGCGAGTTGCGCGGATTGCGCCAGCGCGCGCAACGATTCCTCATACGGCGGGCGAGCGACGCCGCGTTCGGTGAAGATCGCCGCGATGTAGCGCGCGGGCGTTACATCGAAAGCAGGATGCGCGGCGTGGACATCGGGTGAGATGCGAACATCCTGGAAATGCGTGACTTCCGAGGCGGCCCGCTCTTCAATCGGTATGTGCCCGCCGTCGGGAATCGTCAGGTCGAAAGTCGAAACCGGCGCGGCGATATAGAACGGCACGCTGTTCTCTTTGGCCAGCACTGCGATCTGGTACGTGCCGATCTTGTTCGCGGAGTCGCCATTCGCCGCGATGCGGTCGGCGCCAGTCACCACTGCGCCCACGTTCCCGGTCTTCAGAAAGTGCCCCACCATGTTGTCGGTAATCAGCGTCAACGGAATCCCCCCGCGATGCAGCTCCCACGCCGTGAGCCGCGCGCCTTGCAGATACGGGCGCGTCTCCGGCACCAGCACGTGGAGCTTTCTCCCCTGCTCGATGGCCACGCGAATCACTCCCAATGCCGTGCCGATCCCGCCGGTAGCCAGGGCGCCGGCGTTGCACTGCGTCATCACCTGGCCTTCTTGCGGCATGAACTCCGCGCCAAAACGCCCGATAGCCTCGTCGGTAGCCTTCTTTTCCAGATGAATCTGCTGGGCTTCGGCGATCAGTCCTTGTTGGATCTTCCTCAGGTCCGTCGTCTGCGCCGACAGCCCGGCGAAACGCGCCTTCATGCGCTCCAGCGCCCAGAACAGATCGACAGCCGTCGGCCGCGTCTTTGCAAGAACGCCGCATATTTTCTCGAACTCGCCGCGCAGCTCCTTCACCGACTTCGCCGAGGAGTGCAGCACGCCGAGCGCCGCCCCCATCGCCGCGGCCACACCGATCGCCGGCGCTCCACGAATCACCATGTCCCGGATGGCGCGGGCCACCTCGCGGTAGTCCGTGTAGGTGTGATGAATCTCCTTGGACGGAAGCCGGCGCTGGTCCAGCATGACCACACCTTTGTCCGTCCACTCAATCGGCTGAGCCACGTACATCTCGCATCCTCTTTGCGCAGCAAATGCAAACGACTTTGTAGGGGCGCAGCACTGCTGCGCCCCTGCTTGGCAACCAAGTTCACTATGTAGGGGCAGGGCTTTGTTTACCCTGAGCCTCGAAGGGCCCCGCCCGGCGTAAACTCACGCACACCGCACGCCACCCAGCGAATCATCCGCAGGTCACGAACTCTTCTATTGTAACGAAGCCGCCACCCGAAAACGAACCGTCACGGACCCGGCGGAATCCGCGTGAAGCCGTGCGTGCCAATCACCGCCGCCGCCGCAATCGTCGAATTGTAACCAAGATGCATCAGAAAGCTGGCCAAAACCGTCCCGGTGTAAGCCCGCACAAACGTAAAGATGACTCCCACAAGTACCAGTAGCGCCACGATTCCCCAGGTCCAGCCCAGCTGATATCCGTGCATTATCCCGAAAATAACGCCGGTGAGGAGTATCCCCGGTACCACCCCGAAAGACTTGGCAAACAACGGAAACAGATAGCCGCGAAACACCGTCTCTTCCACCAGCGGAGCGATGAATACCGCCATGGCCATGAAAATCATCGCCGTGTGGCCATTCTTGAAGATCTCCTCGATCGGCACTCCTTCTTTGGTGTGCACTTGCGAGCCGGCAAAGGCCACGAAAATAGCCAGCACCAGACCCGAACAAAAATAAATCCACGGCCTGGGTTTGCGTCCCATGGCGTCGGGCCTCAGCCGCCTCCAGCCCAGCGTCCTCCAGAATGGGAAATCCCGCAGCACGCTCAGCGTGACGTACAGAAACAAGAAGATCAGCGCGGAGCAAATGATCGTGCTGCCAAACACGAACTGCGGTTTGCTCAACAGGTAGCGCTCAAACTGCTCATTCGTTAGGCGCTCTCGCGGAGCGTAGTACATCGCCAGGCCAGTCTGCACCACGACGAAACTTGCAAAGCTGAAGAACAGGAAGACGACGAAGTGCACCCAAGACCAGGGCACGCGAAGGTCCTCCGGAAGCGGAGGTTTCGAGCTGTAGGCGGCCTCTTGCGTCCCACCAGGGGAAACGGCGGAATCGGCGGCGTAGGTAATCGGATCGCCAGCCAGGGGAGCGGCGGCCGGGCTGCCGGCTGGATCTTCACCGTCTGGAACGCTCTTCTCAGAAGGGCCGTGGCCAGGACCGCCCTCGTCAGGAGCGCCCCGGTCAGGATCGCCCTGGTCAGGGTGAATAGCCGGATCGTCTGCAAACTCTGTCATCGTTTTGCGCCCCGTCGGCCGCTGCGCGCGGACATTTTCCGCGAAGAAGCGCCTGGCCAATTAGATGCCAATGCCGCAGCAACCAGAGGCAGAAGAATCTCGTGGTGGCCGGTGATGGCGTAACCATGCGATTCGGGCGCCGAACGCCCAGGCAGCGAAGCGGTAGGGCGCTTCACCACGTTCTGCATCGGCCGGTAGTGCTGCACAAAGTCAAAGTTCGCGGTGGTGATCGGGCGAAGCGGAACGCCAAGGTTGCGGACGACGGATACAGCCTTCAAGAAAACCTCAGGCAGCAGGACAGCCGAGCCCCAATTCAGATATACGCCGCCGGGCTGCATTTCTTTCACCAGCGCGCAGAAAAGCCGGAAGTCATGATGCGTGGCCACGCCAAGCGCCGCGCCATCGGCGGCAGGGTGCATGTGCGGAATATCCGTGCCGATCGCCAGGTGCACGGTGACGGGAATGCGTTGCTTGTACGCAGCGCAAAGAACGCTGGCATCCGCGTGCTTGACGGCAATCACACCGCTGCTCAGGAACTGCCCCGCAGCCTCGCCGTACCCGATGCGTACCCGCCACGCCAGTTTCGCCATTTCGTTGAGATACTTGCCGGTTTCGGCCGCCATGCCGAATTGTCCGCCACCGAGACCCGCTTCCACGTCCTCCGAAGTGCTGCCCGCCAGCGCGATCTCAAAATCATGAATCAGCGCTGCGCCATTCATCGCAATCGCAGACACAAACCCGCGCCGCATCAAGTCGATCAGCACAGGTCCAAGCCCGACCTTGATGACGTGCCCACCAATACCCCAAAGAATCGCCCGACGCTGCTTCCGTGCCCGCTGGACGCCCGCAAGAAGCTGCCGCAGATCGTTCGCCGCAAGGATGTTGGGCAGCGAGTCGAGGAATTTCGCCAGCGACGCATTGGCAGCCGGCGCCTTCGCAAACTCCCGCACACTGACCTTGCTCTTCCGCGAAGCAAGCGGGTAGGTATGCACAGCGCCAAGCGTGAGCGGCTGGGTAGCGTATATGCTCATGGACGAAAGCTCACTCTACGGGTAAGCCCCGCAGGGTGCAAGGACAAGGAGGAGGCCGGTACTGGATCAGTTTACGGTTGTACACGCGGCGCGCCGCTTCCCAGATCCTCACTTCCGGCTTGCGATCGGCACATGTTCGGTTACACGACGGGAGCTATGTCAATCCAGCCCAAACGATTATTCTGAAGTGTGACTGAAAATCCAGACACACACCCCGAGACCCCGCCTCGGAAAAGCTCCCTCCGATCCTTCGTTCGATGGTTTGTCATCGGCGTGGCGCTTCTTTGGTCGCTTGCGGTGCTCGTCCTTGTGGCTGTCCGGTGGGTCGACCCACCGACCACCGCGGTGCACACGGAGCGCCGGTTGCAGGCTTGGATTCACCACATGCCGTATCACGAACGATACGAATTCGTTCCGCTGAGCCAAATCTCGCCCGATTTCCAGCATGCTGTCATCGCCGCGGAGGACGCGCGCTTCTACCAGCATCATGGATTCGATTGGCACGCGATGCAAATCGCTGCTGAAGACGATATGGAAGGCGGCCGCATTCGCGGAGGGTCCACCCTTACGCAGCAATTGGTAAAAAACCTGTTCTTCGGAACCGGCCGCTCCATCCTCCGCAAGGGCGCCGAGTTCACGCTTGTCCCGGTGGCCGAATTGGTCCTCGGCAAGCGGCGCATTCTGGAACTCTATCTCAACGTGGTCGAATGGGGCCCTGGTGTTTATGGTGCGGAGTCGGCGTGCCGTTACTACTACCGAACCTCAGCGCGGAGTATCGACCGGGAACAAGCAGCCCAACTCGCCGCAATTCTGCCGTTGCCCCTGAAGCGACGGCCCGATCACATGAATCGCTATAGCGGACTAATCCTAGAGCGGATGCGCCAAATGGGTTGGTAGTCGTGCCGGGTGCCCCAAGTTCGCCGTTTGAACCTGAGTCTTGGGGCGACTTCACGTCGCCACCTTGCTTTTTTCTGTTTCTGTAGAGGCGACTTCACGTCGCCATCTTGCCTTTTCCTTTTGCGGCTGCCCCAGGTTTTGTTTCAACCTGGGTCTTGGGGCGCGGGGGTTTAGACCACACCCGAGCACTCCCAAGTGTGTACCAAACGGGAGGGCACGGCTTCAGTTTACCCAGAGGAACGAAGGGCCGTGCCGTACGTGCGGCAAACTTAACCCGGCTTTCAGCCGCTGCGGGCCGGTTTTTCGGGTTGCCATACAGACTCTTTAGCGCGTGAACAGACTCTCTCATCGTGCCCTCTCTAGGAGGTCGGAGCTTTCAGCTCCGACGTTACGTGCGCACTTTCAACGGGCTTTAGCCCCAGATCCCCCTCCACCCCGGGTGTCGCGGGAACTGTGAAGTAAACCATTGAAGACACAGGGGTTGCACGTGCACTAGTGTGAGAATTCTGCACAAATCTGCTACGGGGGAATGCTGTGTAGGGAAGCACCTGGGACGAAAAGCGGGGCCCAAGAGAGGCACGGGAAGCTCGACCTTCGCGGCTCAGATCACATGAACCGTAATCATTGGTCAAATGGGAAATAAAGGGCGTGGTTTGAGGGGGTTAGCGGGCCGGCATTACGGCCCTGTGCGTCGGGGAAAGACCTTATACTGAGAGCGACGGTTAAACGCCTCGATCAACGCAGCGGCAAGCGACGACGAAGCCGTAGCGATTCTTTACCAGCTAATGCCTCTAGGAAAGTTGCGGTCACACTGTTCGTTCTTCCGCTGCAGTCGGTTTTTCATTTCTTGTAGTTGATTCGCGGGACCATGACGAATGCCAGGCTTGCCCGGCACTGGCTCGCCCCACAATTTGAAGTCGTCGTTGTAGTCATCTTGCGCCGCAATGCGGCACGCCTGCCAATGATTCGTTTGCTCTTGTTTGTCCGCCGCTTCCTCGCGAGCCGCCTCGGCTCTGGCCGCCCGTTCGTCTTTGTATTTTTGCTGCTCGAAAGCTAGTTTCTGTCTTTCAAAATCCGACGGGCCGCAAGCTACGAGCACCAATGAAAACAGCAGAACTATTTTTTCCATTGCCCGCTCCTACGCGCCGACAGTGTACGCCTCGCATTGTTAGATTCTCACCTACTAAAAAGGCAGAGATGCCGAAAAAGTAAAAGACCAGAGTGGTTAAACTCATGCTATACCGGTGGTCTTAAGGCATAGAACATGCCCAAGTCCCGCCAGCAAATCTAACCGGGCCTACCCGCTTGGTTTGTGGCACTGTTTGGGCTTACTATGATGTAGATCCTAATTTATGACGCCATCGTTCGAGAAAGCCCCCCTAAAAGAAATCATCGTAGAGCTCCGCTGGGGCGCTGGGACTGTATCTCTTGAACTGCCAGTCAACCAGACTGTGGCCTTGCCTACTTCTTTTTTCGCCGACTCAGCACAGGAACGATTGTTTATGGGTTTGGCGGAAGAGCTTTCCAAGATTGGCTACGGTCGTTCAGAACGTCTAACACCCGCTGGTTTCCCTGCTCTGCCGAATCAGCCGGTGTATCGCTATCAAAGTAATTCGACACAGTCGTCTACGTCGGTCCTCTTTCAGTCAGGTCTGGGGCAATTTTCGGTGCACGGGGTGCCACCTTATAAATCGTGGGAAGTTTTCTTGCCGACGGTCAGGAATGGGCTGGAAGCCCTGCTGCGGGTTTACCCACAAACGGTCGGCGACAAACCTATTTCCGTGGTAAATCTTAGATATATAGACTTTTTTGACGATGACCTTACACAGGGTCGAGATGTTGCAACATTCATGGCGGAGGTGCTGGGTATTCCGGTGCAACTTCCCAATTTCGTGACCGCGATTGCAACGAGCAAGAGAATTGAGAACCTGTTGTTGAAATTCTCATTGCCAATTGCCGCCGGCACGCTGAACCTTAGCGTAGGAGAAGCCAAATTCAACAATCGCCCCGGAGTCCTCTTGGATACATCAGTCTCGACTAGTGGCGCAATCACACCCAATATTGATAGAATCTTAGAAGTACTCAATGCCTCTTATTCAGCGTTACACACCATATTCATTGACCTAACGAAACCGATCGAGCAAGCGATGCAACCCAAAGGAACGGTAATCGCATGAATATGTGGGAGCTATATTCGCCGTTACAATTCAGCGCGTATGCCAGGACGCAAGCGCCGTGTGCATGGGTTTTGACGGTTTCACAGTGCTTCCCGCAGCGCTTTGCCGAATACGCCGCCGCTCGCAACGCGGTTGAAGATATGGCTTTCGCTGAGGAGAACTGGGATGGCTGCGGCTCTTTTCCTATCAACTTCCAGACCAAGGTGAACGCGAAGATTGCACTAGGCCAACTCGAAGCAACTGTGCCCGCCCCACAAGTGACTCCTAATTCCAATGGCACGTTTTCGTTCGAGTGGGAGAGCGACCGAGGCGCAGCACATCTGGAGATAGGTCGGACTCGGTATAGCTTCTATGTGAAGTCAGTCGTCGGTCCACCATTTTTTGCAAAAGGGCACGTAAATCAGATTGACCCAACGTTGGGCTTGCGTGTCGACGAAGAGCTTTTCCCGAGGCTTTCTTCACCAGTCTCGAGCTCAGCGATTAATGTGTGAAATCCCCATTCCAGTTGACTCTGGAGAGAATATCGTCAGAGCGGTCTGGAGTCAGCATCTCGACGGCAACTCCCTAAAGAAAAACTTTTTCAAAGCAGAAGGTACGTCTGTGATGCGACACACCTACATGGGGACCGAAGCGTGTCGGACCAGAGGCCGGGCGATTTTGCCCGGCAATCCGAGTCTTCGGTATAAGGGTCTGGCCATCATTCGAGTGGGCGTATTCAGGGCAGTCGGTTCTGATGTTATTGACTCCAGAGAACAATTCTGTGGACACGCACATGTCACTCACGGCCCGGCCATACCTCAGCAGGTAGAACCAGGAGAGCCACTCTTCGATGACCCGAGTTTACTTATGAATTTGGACGAGAGACTACGTGAGTTGAAGACAGCGACGCGAGTCTTCCTCGATCCAGACCCAGCGAACGACAATTGGACCGGACCGCTCGTGGAACCGCTGGCCTAGCCCCTGAGAAGAAATCCGAGCACGGATTTCCTCTAGACTTGCTCATGGTCAGCAAGAAAAGCTGTAACCACCCCCTCACTACGCGTCGTCCCGCCGCTTAGCCCATCGGGCCTTAGCCCCTTTGCGGGCAATCTCCAAGCGTCTCTCCGGGGAAAGCTTCTTTGCTCTAGCCTTGCCGCCCTTTAGCCCGCCTTTTCGTCCAATGCGCGCGAGATACTCCTTGACCGATTGCTCGGCCATGCGCCCTGCGATAGCCGCCGCAAATTCGCTTGCCGTCCGGGGAAGTCTGCTTGAGCCGCTCAAGCATTTAGCATACCACGAAAATCCACGCAATTAGGGATAAAGTCATTCTTATCTGCAGTTTGCCGGGCGGTCGCGCAAAAAATGCGCAAAAAAAATAAATTTTTATTTTCCGTTGGCGGGTTGGCCGTTGCCATTCGGGCGGCCATTCACTGGGAGGACGCGGGCTAAAGCCTGGCCGGTGTAGGACTTCTTGGTGCGGGCGACCAGCTCGGGCGGGCCTTGTGCGACGATCCGGCCGCCGCCCTCGCCCCCTTCGGGGCCCAGGTCGATCACCCAGTCGGCTTGCTTGATCACGTCGAGGTGGTGCTCGATGATCAGCACGGTGTTTCCCAGCGCGACCAGCCGCTGCAGAACGTCCAGCAGCTTACGCACGTCGTCGAAATGCAGACCCGTCGTCGGCTCGTCGAGGATGTACAGCGTGCGCCCGGTTTGCCGCTTGGAGAGCTCGCGGGCCAGCTTGATGCGCTGCGCTTCGCCGCCGGAGAGCGTCGTCGCCGACTGGCCCAGCTGCACGTAGCCGAGTCCCACCTCCACCAGGGTCGCGAGCTTCTGCTGAATCTGCGGGATGTTTTCCAGCAGCTTCAGCGCATCGACAGCGGGAAGATTCAGGATGTCGGAGATGGAGTGGCCCTTGAAGCGCACCGCCAGCGTTTCCGAGTTGTAGCGCTGACCGCGGCAAATCTTCGCAGCGGACGTAGACATCCGGCAGGAAGTTCATTTCGATGCGGCGGAGGCCGTCGCCCTGGCAGGCTTCGCAGCGCCCGCCCTTCACGTTGAAGCTGAAGCGGCCGGGACGGTAGCCGCGCTCGCGCGATTCCGGCAGCATGGCGAACAGCTCGCGGATCGGCGCGAACACGCCGGTGTAGGTGGCGGGATTGGAGCGCGGCGTGCGGCCGATGGGAGCCTGGTCGATCTCGATCACTTTGTCGATGTGCTCGGCGCCGATGAATCTCGCGGTGAGCGCCGGGCGGCTCCATGGAGCGATAGAGCTTTTGCGCGAGCGCGCGATAGAGGATGTCGTTGACAAGAGTGGACTTGCCGGAGCCGGACACGCCGGTGACGACGGTCAGGAGCCCGAGCGGAAACGTGACGTCCACATCTTTCAGGTTATTGGCGCGCGCGCCGAGGATTTGGATGGCTTTGCCGTTGGGACTGCGGCGCTTGTCCGGAACAGGGATGCGAGCAGCGCCGCTGAGATAGCGGCCCGTCAGAGATTCCGCGCTGGCGGCGATTTGTTCGGGCTTCCCGTGGGCGACGAGGTAGCCGCCGGCATCGCCCGCGCCGGGGCCCAGGTCGACGACAAAATCGGCACGGCGAATGGTCTCTTCGTCGTGCTCGACGACCAGAACGGTGTTGCCCAGGTTGCGAAGGCGCTCGAGAGAACCCAACAGGCGGTCGTTATCGCGCGCATGGAGGCCGATCGAGGGCTCGTCGAGGACGTAAAGAACGCCGCGAAGGCGCGAACCAATCTGGGTGGCCAGACGTATGCGCTGCGCTTCGCCGCCGGAGAGCGTGGCCGCGGAGCGGTCCAGGCTGAGATAGCCGAGGCCGACAGCCAGGAGAAAATCGAGGCGCTCGGCGACTTCTTCCAGCGGGCGCCCGGCAACTTCGCGCTGGCGCGAGGTGATCTGGGCGAGGATCTTGTCGACCGCGGGGCGCGCGGCGCTGAGCGAGAGCGCGGTGAAATCGGCGACCGACCATCCCGCCAGCTTGACGGCCAGCGATTCGGGACGCAGCCGCCGGCCGTGACACACCGTGCACAGCGTTGCGGACATGTACTGCGTCATCCACTCGCGATACGAGCCGGAGTTGGATTCCTCGAAATTGCGCTCCAAAAATTTGAGGATGCCGGGAAAGCGGAAGCCTTTTTCCGCGCGAGCTTTTTTCTCCGCCGCTGATTCGCTTCCGGCTGCCACGCGTTCATTCGAAGGAGGATAGCCGTACAACAAGAGATTCTGGATGCGCGCCGGAAACTTCTCGAAGGGCGTTTCGAGGTCGAACCCGTGGGCGTAAGCGCCCAGCTCCAGCGTGCGCTTGAGCATGGCGGAAGATGAGCCAGGGCCCAGGCCGCCATCGAAGAGGGGCCGCGTCCAGTCCACGATGACGCGGGCGGGATCGAAATCGTATTTCGAGCCGAGGCCGTTGCAGGCGGGACACGCGCCGTAGGGTGAATTGAAGCTGAACGAACGCGGTTCCAGTTGGGGAACGGAGATGCCGCAATCTGGGCAGGCCAGCTTCTCGGAGAAGACGTGGTCCTTGCCGCCCACTACGGAGACTGTGACCAGCCCGGCGGCCAGCTTGAGCGCCGTTGCAATCGATTGCTCGAGGCGCGCGGCGATGCCTTGCTTGACGAGCAGGCGATCGACGACAACTTCGATGGTGTGGTTCTTGCGCTTGTCGAGGACCGGGATTTCGTCCAACTGGACGAGCTCGCCGTTGATGCGCGCGCGGACGTAGCCGTCTTGCGCAAGCTTTTCCAGCTCTTTGCGATAGGCCCCTTTGCGGCCGCGCACGATCGGCGCCAGGATCATGATGCGGTCGTCGGGCTTGCAGAGGTCGCCATTGAGGATGGCCTGGACGATCTGTTCGCTGGACTGCCGGGTGATGGGCTTGCCGCAATTGGGGCAATGGGGAATGCCGATGGAGCTGTAGATCACGCGCAGGTAGTCGTAAATCTCCGTGATGGTGCCGACCGTGGAGCGCGGCGAGCGCGTGGTGGTCTTTTGCTCGATGGCAATGGAGGGCGAAAGTCCTTCGATGACATCGACTTCCGGACGCTCCATTTGATCGAGGAACTGGCGCGCGTACGCCGAAAGCGACTCCACGTAGCGGCGCTGGCCCTCTGCATAGATGGTGTCAAACGCGAGGGAAGACTTGCCGGAGCCGGACAGGCCGGTGATGACCGTAAGGGCGTTACGGGGAATCTCGACGCTGATGTTCTTGAGATTGTGCTGGCGAGCGCCCCGGATAACAAGTTTGGTCAGGCCCATGATCCCAAAGCGCTCCCTCCACAGGAGCCCCGGCACACAGTAGGTACACTGAGGCCAGAATAACTTCTTACAATAACAGGCGAGGTTCTCCAGGGTCAATCCCGACTCGCGGTGCTGGATGCCGAGAGTGCGTGTGATAAACCGAAAGACCCGCCTCCGTTGTCGCGCGATCGCGCTCGCATAAGAGCCTGAGAGCGGTTGGCGCCGTAAAGGCGGCGCCTAGCCGCCGCACTCCATGTGCCGCGTGCCGAGCGGAAGAGTTGAGCCGTGACGTGACCTTGTCGCACGAACTATCGCTGGGCGTTTGCGATCGCAGTGATCGCGCTGCGCGCGAACCACACGAATGCACCTGGCACAGAGAGCAGGTAGCACCAAAATGGGAAGAGGAAAAAAATTGCTCGGCAGGCTGTGGAAAATCTCAGCGCCCTTACAGTGATCGCTGTAGAGCCTTGAGGTGACACGTAATTTTTCGGGGGAGTACCGCGTTTTTACGCGGAACCAAATTGTCACTCTACTGAAAATAAGAACGTTAGAAATGGCTTATGGGTTGCACCTTGTGGTTCCGGGGGGCGCGAGCCGAGGATCCCTTTAGGGGATTGAGGGCTGGGCCGGTTCGCTCGTCCCCCTTATCACTTTCGCCGCGGTGAGCCGGACGCCCGTTCGGACCTCACCTCTCCCAAACCACCCCGATAACGTACCCGAACACGGCGGAAGTGTGTGCACACACTCCCAAGTAGTGCGCGATAGACACAACGACCGATGGGCAACCGTGAATGTACGAACGTACAGGTGCGGACCTGTCCTTACGACCAGGGGCGCGAGATGTAATCGCTCATGGTCATAAAGAGCATGACCGCGAGCCAGAAGACCGAACAGATGATGACCATCTGCGTGCGCTTGGGGCTGTACTTGCCGTGCATGAAGAAGAGGACCACCAGCGTGGCCTTGCAGGTGGCGATGGTGAGAGCAACGATCACGTTCAAACCCGGAAAATATTGGTTGAGGTCGATTTTAGCGGCTTCGACCGTGAGGAAGGTGCCGACCATGAGAGCGGCAAAGATCAGGGCGTAGATTTTGGGTGAAACGATGTGATGTTCGGACAAGCGTCTTCCTTTCCGGATCGTTCCCTAGTGCCGGTCAATCAGGTACAGCAGTGCGAACAGGTAGATCCACACAATGTCGACGAAATGCCAATAAAGACCAACGACCTCGACGGGCGTGTTGTACTGCGGGGTGAAACGCCCGCGCATCGATTGCTTGATGAGCCACAACAGCAGGCCGGCACCGACAATCATGTGCACGGCGTGAAGACCGGTCATGGCGAAATAAAGCGAGAAAAAGAGCTGGGCGTGAGCGTTCGTGGGGATGTCGGACGCCGGGTTCGAAGCTGAAATTCTAGGCCGGGTACGTGGTGCTCGACAAACTTTTCGTGATACTCGACGGCTTTGATGCCCAGGAAGACGCCGCCGAGGAGAAGCGTCAAAATCAGAAAAATCGGCAGGAGCTTTTTCTTCCCTGCCTGCGAAGACCAGACGGCCATAGCCATAGTAAAGCTGCTGCCGATGAGCACGACGGTGTTGGTGGCACCGAGTGTCAGGTTGATGGAGCGGCTGGCGCGAGCGAATATGCCGGGATACGTATAACGGTTGAGCGTGTAGGTCATGAACATGCCGCCGAAGAACAACACTTCGGTGACCAGGAACACCCACATGCCCAGCGAAGCGCTCTCGCGCTGCTGCTCCGCGGTTTGAAATTGGCCGAACAGTTCTCCGGTGCGATGCACTCGGGACTCCTTCGTGACCCTGGTGGGTCGCGCGTTTAAAAAGCTATCTCAACCCCAAAAAGCGGCCCTCAGCGGCTGAAGCTGGATCGAATTTTGCCGCGCTTACGGCACGGCTAAAGCCGTGCCCTGACGTTGCCTGCACGGCGCTCCGTGCACGTGTGTAGTCTAAACCCCGCCCCCTGAAGAGGGCGGCTACAGCACTAATCGTCTCCCTGAGCCGGCGCGAGCGACGGCGCACTCGGCACGTCAAGACCCAGATCGGGCCGGTTGTAAAAATCGTACGGTTCCCAAGTCACTTGCGGGGTAACGTCAAAGTTCTCGGTCATCGGCGGCGAATCGGTCTGCCACTCGAGGCCGGTCGCAGGCCAGGGATTGCGTCCGGCGATTTTGCCGTAGCGCATCGACCAGGTTAGATAAATCATCGGCAGCAAGTAGCCCAGCGCCAGGATGGATGCTCCGGCGGTGGACATCACGTTGAGCACCTGGAACTCCGGCGGATAGCTGTGATACCGGCGCGGCATGCCCAGATAGCCGAGAATGAATTGCGGGAAGAACGTAAGGTTAAAGCCCACGAAGAGGATCACGGCGGCAACCCGCGCCAGCATTTCCGGATAGAGCTTGCCGGTGATCTTGGGCCACCAGAAATGCAGCCCGCCGACGTAGCCCATAACCGCGCCGCCCACCATGATGTAGTGAAAGTGGGCCACGACGAAGTAGGTGTCGTGGATGTGGATGTCCAAGCCGAGGCACGCGAGGAAGAGGCCGGTGAGCCCGCCGATCAGGAACAATCCAATGAAGCCGAGCGCGTACAGCATCGGGGTGTCGTAGGAAATCGAACCTTTGTAGAGGGTCGAGGTCCAGTTGAAGACTTTCACGGCGGAGGGGATAGCGACGAGATAGCTGAGCAGCGAGAACGTCAACGCGGCGTACGCGGATTCTCCGGTGAGGAACATGTGATGCGCCCACACGAAGAAACCGATGACGGCGATGGCGATACTCGATCCCGCAATGAATGCGTAACCGAAGATGGGCCTGCGCGCGAACGTAGGGATGATTTCGCTGACCACGCCCATGGCCGGTAAAATCATGATGTACACGGCCGGATGGGAATAAAACCAGAAGAGGTGCTGGAAGAGGATCGGATCGCCGCCCATCGCGGGATTGAAAAAGCCGAGATGGAACATGCGCTCGAGGCCGGCCAGCAGCAGGGTGATGGCGATCACCGGCGTTCCCAGGATGAAGATAATGCTGGTGGCGTAGTGCGCCCAGACGAAGAGGGGCAGGCGGAACCACGTCATCCCGGGGGCCCGCATGGTGTGGATGGTCACAATGAAATTGAGGCCCGTCAGAATGGAGGAGAAACCATTGATGAAAACGCCGAGCACGGCGGGCGTGACGGCCGAATTCGAGTACACGCTGCTCAGCGGCGTGTAGAAAGTCCAACCGGTATCCAAGCCGCCCGTCGTGAAGGAGTAAAGCACAAAGCTGCCGCCGACCAAATAGATGTACCAGCTCAGGAGATTGATCTTAGGGAAGGCCAGGTCCTTGGCGCCGATCATCAGCGGGATCAAGAAATTTCCCAGAACCGCCGGGATCGACGGGATCAGGAAGAAGAAGATCATGGCCACGCCGTGCATGGTGAAGAGTTTGTTGTAGGTCTCCGGAGTAACCAGGTAGCCGTTCGGCGTCAACAGGTGGATACGAATCATGGTGGCAAAGGTGCCGCCGATGAAGAAGAAGAAGGTGACCGAGGCCAGATACAGCAGGGCGATGCGCTTGTGATCGGTGGTCAGCAGCCAGGAACGGATGCCGTAGGTGGCGTTGAGATAATGCTCGGTCGGCAGTTCGTTGCCTTTGACGGATGGTATCGAGCTCATAACTTATTTCTTCCCCGTGGCCGGCGCAATTCCGGCGCCCGTCGCCGGAACCGGCTGCGACTGCAAAGACTTGATGTAGGCGGTGAGACTCAGAATCTGTTCCTCCGTCAATTGTCCCTGGAATGTAGGCATCAAAGGCTGATAGCCGGCCACAATTTTGGCGCTCGGCAACAGGATCGATTCGCGGATATACGCTTCGTCCGCGACGACAGTGGAACCATCGGCCAACAAAACCTTGGCGCCGTAGACTCCATTGAGCGACGGGGCGCGGCCGGTGCCGTTCCCCACATGGCAGGTACTACAGGCCTTCTGGGCGAACAGCTTCTCACCGGCCACAACCGGGTCGGCATTGACGTCGGACGATCCGGAAAGCCATGCGGCGTATTCGGAAGGCTCCATGACGGTGACCCACCCGCCCATGATGGCGTGGTTCGTGCCGCAATACTGGGAGCAGAAGAAATGGTAGCGGCCGGTTTTAGTGGGGCGGAACCACATCGTGTTGTAGTGGCCGGGCACGACATCCATCTTGACGCGGAAGTCCGGGACCGAAAAATTGTGAATGACGTCCTCGCTGGCCATGATCAGCTTGACGTTGCGGCCGACGGGGACATGCAGCTCGTTAATTTCCTTCAGGCCATTGGGCTGCTGGGATTTCCACATCCACTGTTTCCCGATGACGTAGATGTCCAGCGTATCCAGCGGCGCGCGGCGGAAGTCCACATAGATAACCGCGCCGCCGGCGTACATGGTCAGCGCCAGAACCGCCGGAACGACGAGCCAAAGAGTTTCCAGGCGCGAATCCCCGTGAATCACGACACCGATGTCGGCCGGCTTCTTGCGGTGGTAGAGGAAAAAGAAGAGGACGATGGCCACGGTGATGGCCACCGCGAAGAAGAGGCACACCGCGGTGATGTACAACATCAGAGCGTCCACGCTGGGAGCAAAGTTGGACGCTTGTTCCGGATACAATGGGAGTTGCGACTGCACGGCCTAGTGTGCTCCTTGTTCGGTGCGACCGCTAAGCGCCGGGCGAACATCGCGGCGGCGGAAAATCAAGAAGCCGGCGACCATCACGACGATCGTCGCGATTCCGCCGAGCCGGACAATTCTAAGAATGGTGGCGCTGTAGCGCGCGGTCGACGGATCGTATTCAAAGCAATACAAGAGCAGGTGATCGATCGGTGTGCCGATCTTTCCGGCGGAGGCATCCACCAAGCCGAGACGCACATCGCGCGAGGGATACTCGACGCCGTAAAAGTAGCGTGAGATGCGGCCATCGGGCGTGAGCAGCATGATGCCGCTGGCGTGGGCAAAAATGCCGGACTTGGCGTCGAAGGAATAGCGGAAGTTGGCTGCCTTCGTAAGCGCGTCTATTGAATCTTGCGAGCCGGTCAAAAAGTGCCAGCCCGACGCAGTTTCAGGCCGTTCGTAGTGCGACATGGCCGAATCTTTTTTCTTGGCGGCCATGTCCGGCGTTTCGCGGGGATCGAAGCTGACGAAGACAACGTCGGAAGTCGCGGCCCGCGTTGAACGAGAGCATCTTCAGCGAGCCGACGACTCCTTGTTCCACCTGATTGCAAAGCATCGGGCAGCCGTAATAGACCAGCGCCAGCAGTACCGGCTTTTGTTGGCCAAAATAGTCGCGCAAGCGAACCTCGCGGCCAGCCTCATCGCGGAAGCCAAGATCGAGGGGTAGCTGCCCGTTTAGCGGCGGTTCGAAACCCACGTTCAGCAGAGCAGGCGGGAGGCCCGCGGACGATTTGCCGACGTTGTCCGGGATGGTTTGCGGGCTCGCCGCAGCACCCAGCGTCAACAACACAGCGATTCCGGCGATGGAACGAAGCCAATTCATGGTTTTGCCGGCGAAGCGGGCGCGCCGGGCAATCCTTTCTCCGCGATGATCTTCATCGCGTCCTTCACGGGAATCTGCGCGATGCCTACGCTCTGATCGACCCAGCCGGTCTTTTCGTTCTCTTCCGCGTCCGACAGTACTTTCTCGCGCAGATCGGACTGCGCGTCTTCGCCGTGGCCGGGGACGCCCTGGAGGCGAGGTTCCGGCGGCATGTCCGAGAATGCGCTGCCCATTTCCTGGCGCACCGGAGGCGGAGGGGTGTCGTAGTCGACCGCGACGCGTGTCGTGGCGCGAAGCACGAAGATACAAACGGCATACGACAAAACCACCGCCACCGCCAGACCGATCAGATAGATGTAGATGGTCTTGGGCTCGACGTCGTTCTTTTCAAACGAAACGTCGGCGTTCACCGGTTCGGCGCCTGCCTGCTGGCCCGTCTTATGCGTCTCAGAACTCATGCTGCTCGATAGCCTCCTCAAGTTTCGGGTCGCCCAGCGGGAGAAGCGGCCGTTGCTTCAACTGCCACGCAAAAACGAAAAACCACAGGCCGCCCAGCGCGAGCGGAGCGGCAAGATCCCAAACACTAGGCACGGCGCTGGAAGTAAATTCCGGGCGCGTCATCCAGTAGAGATCGACGAAGCGCATGAAAATCAGCCACAGAGCCACTTTCGGCAGCAATTTCGGGTTGCGCTTGAGATCGCGCGAAAGCAGCAGGAAGAACGGCACGAAGAAATGGAAGATCAAGACGATAACCGCGACCACGCCCCAGCCGCCATACAGACGCGTACGGTAGAAGCTGATTTCTTCGGGCTGGTTGCCAGACCAGGTGATGAGCAGTTGCGAGAAATCGAAGTAGGCCCACAGCATGACGAAGGCGAGGAGCAGCTTGCCCATGTCGTGCAAGTGGCGTTTCTGAACGACGCCCTGGAACGGCTCGGTTTGCGCCAGCAGGACGATGATGGCGATCATCAGCGACATCGAAGAGATGAGCTGGCCGGCGATGAACAGGAAGCCGTAGATGGTGGAAGCCCAGTGCGGCGAGATCGACATGACCCAGTCGATGGCCGCGAAGCTCATGGCGAAGACGTACAGAATGATGCCGGGACCCGCGGCCATCTTCAGATTGCGGCGCAGAGAGCGGTCTTCGCGGTTTGCGTCCTGCTCTTTCGACCAGCGATTAAAAAAGAACATCAGGAGGAGCCAGACGCCGAAGTACACGAGGGCGCGAATCTTGAACCAGTCCGAGGTGAGATAGCTTTGCTGAAATGGCGACAGCGCCCCTTCACCGGAGGCCGGAGCATTGAGCCACGCGGAATACAGATACTTCATGCCGAAAAAGATCGGGAAAAACAGAACGAAGACAAGCGGGAGCGAGCGAGTGGCGGATTCCAGCGGACGCCGGATGAACGATGCCCCAATGCCCGCCGGTGAGGTGCTGCAGCATCAACAGCCCCAGCGAGCCCAGCGACAAACCCAGGACAAAGATGAACGCGAGGAGATAGGAATGAAGGAAATTCTCCGGCGACTTGACATAGCCGATGACGCAGAGCACCAGGCCAATCAAGCCCACGAAGAGCGCGCGCTGCTGCAGGCGGCCGACGCTTTCAGGCGCTTTGTAGTCCTGCGCGGTCATTCCTTGGTTCCTCCGGGTGTTTCCTGGTACTGGGCGGCTCTTTTTTCTCCGCCGGCGGATGCAGGACTTTCTCGCGGAGATCGGGCGGCAGATCGGCCACTTTGGCGTTGCGGCTGAGCTGCAACGCGCGAACAGTAGGCGATGATGGCCCAGCGGTCGCGCGGAGGAATCTGCGCGGAGTACCCGTACATCGCGCCGAAGCCGTTGGTAATCACGTCGTAGACGTAGCCGTTGGGAACCTGCCGCAAGCGGTCTTGATGAAAGCTGGGCGGATGCTTCATGCCGCGCATGACGATCATGCCGTTACCGTCTCCCTGAGACCGTGGCACGGCGTGCAGAAAATTTTGTAACGGCCCTCGCCGCGATCGAGAAGCTCCAGGCGTGAGCGGCAGCGGAAAATTGTTCGATTCCTTGGGGACAAACAGCGCGTCGTCGGCGAGCGAGCCGTGCGCCACGGTGTTTTCCAGCAGCGGGCGCTCGGAGCGGCCGTCGCTGAAGAAGTCCGAAGGCGAGAGCGGGCGATTCTTGGGCTGGTGCGCCATGTCCTGCTTCAGACTGCAGCCGGCA
Source organism: uncultured Acidobacteriota bacterium (assembly GCA_963735525.1). Classification (GTDB taxonomy): domain Bacteria; phylum Acidobacteriota; class Terriglobia; order Acidiferrales; family UBA7541; genus Acidiferrum. Next base: position 179,269 of record CAVTLQ010000018.1, read on the forward strand.
AGCAACGCCAAGCACACCGCGCCGCACGCGGCGGCAAAGATTCGCAGAAGGCGGCCTCTCGTTTAGGCGCGAAGTGCTAATCATCGCGCACCTCGCTGACGTGATGGGCATCGAGTCCTTGCAGAAAGCGCGCGACCTCGGCGAGATGGAATTTTTTGTCGTGGGCCTCGATGCACAGATAGAAGCGGTCGGTGGTGGCGTGGCGGCAGAATCGCTCGTTGTTGAAAAGCGGATGATACGGCTGCGGCAGCCTGTTCAGCGCGAGCATGCCGAATACCGCGGACAGCGAGGCGCCGAGAATCGGTAAGCTCGAAGGTCACGGGAATGAACGCCGGCCAGCTATTCAAGGGCCGCCCGGCGATGTTCAGTGGATAGGAGATCACGTTGACCCAATACTGAAAGAAAAAGGCGCCAAGGCCGCCGCATAGACCGCCGATCAGAGTAATCGAACGGGACCGTGTTGCGCTTCAAGCCCAGCGCTTCGGAAAGACCTTCGACCGGGAACGGCGTGTACGCTTCGACGCGGCGATAACCGGCCTCGCGGGTTTTCTCGACGGCGTGAAGGAGCTGGTGCTCGGTCTCGAACTCACCGACGACGCCGTGAATGTGAGAACGATGCTCGATCATTTGTGTTCCTCAGAGGTCTCGGCGACCAGCTCGCGCATTTCCGCGATGGAAATCGCCGGCAGGACGCGCACGAACAGGAACAGCAGCATGACGAACAATGCCAAGGTGCCCACGAACGTGGCGTAGTCCCAGAACGTGGCCGAGTAGCGGCCCCAGGCCGAGGGCATGAAATCGCGCGTCAAGCTGATGACCACGATCACGAAGCGCTCGAGCCACATGCCGATGTTGATGATGATGGACATGATGAAAAGCATCGGCACGTTGGTGCGGATTTGTCTGGAACCAAAGGAGCTGCGGCGTCAGGATGTTGCAAAGGATCAGCGCGAAATAAAAATGATTGTATGGGCCGTGGAGGCGCTGCTGGACCAGGAATACGTCGAACTTGTTGCCGCTGTAGAGCGACAAGAAAAATTCGAAGAAGTAGCCGTACGCCACGATCAGGCCGGTGGCGAGCATGACCATGGCCATGTTTTCCAGGTGGCGCATGGTGATGAAATCTTCCAGGTCGTAGGCCTTGCGCAGGGGAATCGCGATGGTCAGAACCATCGCAAAGCCGGAGTAGATGGCGCCGGCAACGAAATAGGGCGGGAAGATCGTGGTGTGCCAGCCCGGAACGATGGCGACCGAGAAGTCGAAGCTGATCACGCTGTGCACGGAAAGCACGAGGGGCGTCGCGAGCCCGGCAAGAAGCAAATACGCCGATTGGTAGCGCTGCCAGTGGCGCGCCGAGCCTCGCCAGCCCATGGCCAGCATGCCGTAAATGATCTGCTTGGGCTTGCTCGACGGTGCGGTCGCGAAGCGTGGCCAGGTCGGGGATGAGACCCACGAACCAGAACAGCAGCGAAACCGTGCCGTAGGTTGACACCGCGAAGACGTCCCAGATCAGCGGGCTGCGGAACTGCGGCCAGATTCCCATGGTGCTCGGGTAGGGAAACATGTAGTACGCCATCCACGGCCGGCCGGTGTGAATCAGCGGGAAAATGCCGGCGCAGGCCACGGCGAACAGCGTCATTGCTTCGGCGAAACGGTTGATCGAGGTGCGCCACTTCTGATTGAGCAGGAACAGAATGGCGGAAATCAGCGTCCCGGCGTGGCCGATACCGATCCACCATACGAAGTTGACGATCGCGAATCCCCAACCGATGGGAATATTGATGCCCCAGATTCCGACGCCCTTGGTGATCAGCCAGGCCAGCGAAACCGTGAGCAGCATGACCACGCTAAAGGCCAGCGTGAATCCCGCAAACCAACCGAACGAGGCGGGGCGCGTGAGGACGATCGCGCTGATCTTGTCCGTGACCGTGCCGTAGGTATGGCCCGGCTCGATCACCGGCGCCAGGCGGCGGATCTCAGGCGAATTGATTGGCGGCTCGCCGGCGCTCATGCCTTCTCCATCTCCGGGTTCGGATTGCGCACGGCCGCCAGGTAGGTGGTGCGCGGGCGTGAATTCAGCTCTCCGAGAATCGTGTAGTTTCGCTGCTGCGCTTTCAGCTTGGCGACGCGGCTGTTGGGATCGTTGGCGTTGCCGAAGACGATGGCCTGGGACGGGCAGGCGGCTTCGCACGCGGTGACGATTTCGCCGTCTTTAATCGGGCGGTTTTGCTTTTCGGCTTCGATGCGGGCGTTGTTGATGCGCTGCACGCAGTAGGTGCACTTTTCCATCACGCCGCGGCTGCGCACGGTAACCTCAGGGTTGCGCAGCAGCTTGAGCTGGGGCGTCTCCCAATCCTGGAAGCGCAGGAAATTGAAGCGGCGCACCTTGTACGGGCAGTTGTTCGAGCAATAGCGCGTGCCGATACAGCGGTTGTACACCATGTCGTTCAAGCCTTCGGCGCTGTGCACGGTGGCGCCGACCGGACAAACCTGCTCGCACGGTGCGTTTTCGCACTGCTGGCACGGCACCGGCTGGAAGAACGTTGGCGGATTGTCGAGCGAGGCATCGTAGGTAGACGGATCGTCGGTCGGCGACTTCGCTTCGTAATAGCGGTCGATGCGGATCCAGTGCATTTCACGCCCGCGCATGACCTGATCCTTGCCGACGACGGGAATATTGTTCTCTGACACGCAGGCAACCACGCAGGCGTTGCAGCCGTTGCAGTTATTCAGGTCAATCGCCATGCCCCAGGCATAGCCCGGGTAGGAGTACTCGTTGTAGAGGGAATCGCTCTTTCGGGGGCTTCTCGTCGCCCTCGTGGGCAAACGCCGGATTCTTCTTGTATTCCTCGAGCGTGCCGGCACTCAGGATCTTGCGGCCTTCCATGTTGAAGTGATATTGGGTGCACGCCAGCGGATAGTCGTCGCCGGTCTTGCGGATCGTGCCGCCCGAGGCGACCCACAGGGCGTTGGAAGCACGGACTGCGTAGGCGTTGAAGCCTTTGTTCGTTCCCGTGTAGCCGGCGTTCTTGCGGCCGTAGCCGAGCGGAAGCACGATGACGCCGTCGGCCTGCCCAGGCAGAATCCAAGCCGCCGCGGTGACCTTGCTATTGGACAACGTGATGTCGATGACGTTCGAAAGAATCTGTCCGTGCTCGCCGCCGCGTGCAGCTGCTTTGTGGGTCAGCTGGAGTTTTTCGGCAGTGCTGGGGCTAACCAGCGCGGCATTGTCCCAAGTCAGCTTGGTGACCGGCTTGGGCAATTCCTGCAGCCAACCATTGTTGGCAAAGCGGCCGTCGTAGACGCTGGGATCGGGGCGGAAGATGAACTCGAGTTCCGCGGCTGCGGGCGGCTTTGCGGCCGGCAAGCTGGCGGCGTTGAACTTCGACGCCATCGCGCCGAGCGGCGCATACGCCGTGTTCGCCACCAGGCCGTCGTTCAGCGTCTTGCGCCAGAATTTCTCGAAGTCGATGCCGGGATTAGCGGCTTTCAAGCGATCGCGAAGCGCATCATAGGTGGTGATGCCCGGCTTGTCGCTGAACGCCGCCAGCACATCGTGCGCGGCATGCGTGGTATACAGCGGCGCGATCAGCGGCTGGATCACGCTGACGGTGCCATCGAAAGCCCGCGCGTCACCCCAGGTCTCCAGGTAATGCGATTCCGCGATATGCCACCGGCAGTATTCGGAAGTTTCGTCGAAGTACGGGCTGAGTTGGATCGAGTTTTGGACTTTCTTCAGCTTCGACAGGAAATCGAAATCGTGTGGCGTATCGTAGACCGGATTGCCGCTCAGGATCACCAGCGTGTCCACTCTTGCCCGCGTCCATGTCGGCGCAGAGTTCGCGCAGCGACTCGAGCTGATTCACGGGGCTGGCCTCGACCGGCTCGGTGTAGTACAACGTGTTCCCCACGTTGGCGAGAGCCGCATTGATCGCGTGCACCAGCGCGTGAACTTCTGCCGACTGCTGCTCTCCTGCGACCACCAAGGAGCTCCCGCGATAGCTCTGGAGATCCTTGGCAACCACGTCGAGCCACTTTTCCGCCGCCGGCGATAACGTTCCGCCACCGCCAAGGCCCAGCTTGGCCGCCAGCGCTCTCGCAAACACTTCAATCTCCGAAGCGCGCAGCGGCAAGCGATGGTCCGCGCTGGAACCGGTCACCGATGGCGTCGGCTCGACCACGTACAGCCGGTTCATCTCTCCGCTGAGGCGCTCAACTTTTACGTCTTCTTGCTCTACCAGCTTGCGGCGCTGATAGAACAGTTTCATGTACCGCAGGTGACCCGGGCCGCTGGCCAGAAAATCGGAGTCCAGGGAAAGGATGACTTCGGCTCTGTGGGGCCGATACACGGTGTTGACGTAACGCCCGAACGCCAGCTTTCCGCCTTCGCGCGCGCCATCGCTGACGGCCGGCTCCCACTGATGCCACTTCGCCTGCGGATAGAGCTTTAGAAGCGTCTGCAACTGCTCGGCAATCGTCGGCGACGTGATCGTACCCGTCAGGATTCGGAAGCCCGCGCCGTTTACGGACTTGGCCGCTGCCGCAATCGCTTGCGAGGTGTCGAGAAACGCGGACCAGGTACGAATCTCGCCGGCATAGGTCACGGTTTGTGCGCGATCCGGATCGTACAGATTGAGGATCGAAGCCTGCACCAAGGCATCGGTTGCGCCCAAGGCTGGAGGGATGATCGGGATTGCCGGCAACGTTGGTCGGCCGGCCTTCGTGGCTTTCCACCAGCAGCCCGTAGGCGTCCGCCCCGAAGGGCATCACCGTCGCAAAAAACAGCGGCTTGCCCAGGACCATGCCGTCCGGCTGCTTCACGTACGGCACGATATTCGTCTGCACGTTCGCTTTGCACCCGGAAAGCCCCGCGAACGCCAGCGACGCCGCCATCAGCTTCAGGAAATCGCGCCGGTCGACGGATTCATCCCATTCCGAAGCCTGCCGCGGAAATTCGCGATGCAGCAATTGCTCGAAGTGCGGATCTTCCGCCAACTCTTCCAGGGTGCGCCAATACTGCTTGCCGCTCTTGGACTGCAGCTTGGCCCGCACGGCCGCCAAATCCAGCGGCCGATCGGTGGGCGTCAAATCTTCGGCCTGGTCTTCGTTCGAGTGCGCGTCATGCGAATGCGCGCCGTGCGAGTGCGCGCCGTGCGAGTCGCCGCCGCTGGGATGCAGTGCCAAGTACTTGTTTTCGTTGTCGCCCATACCGTCCGTCAACGATGACAGGTCGAGCAGCTGGTCAGCTCGACCGTCGTCCGAATCTTGTATTCCGCCGCCAGTTTCTTGCCGATTTCGGCTTGGTCGGACGGCGCCTTCCAATCCATGTTGAAAACCTGATCGTGCGGCCGCAAGACGTTCTCGGGATTACGGTGGCAGTCCAGGCACCATTCCATCTGCAAAGACGAGGCCTGGAACACGAGTGGCATTTGGTTGATCTGTCCGTGGCACGAGGAACAACCCACACCTTTGCTGATATGAATGCTGTGATTGAAATAGACGTAGTCGGCCAGGCGATGCACGCGCACCCACTCGATGGACTGATCGGTGCGGTAGCTTTCGCGAACCGGCTCCAGGTACCCTGCGGTATTGAACAGCACCGAATGGCAGTTCATGCAGGTCTTGGTGGGTGGGATGCCCGCAGTCGCGGAGGTCTCTACACGCCGTGTGGCAGTACCGGCAATCGATGCCGTCATCTCCGACGTGGTGCTTGTGACTAAATTGAATGGGTTGCTGACGCGGGTCACATTTTGGTTCGTCAAATAGGGAGACCGCGCCGCCCCAAGAATGCCCGTCAGCGCCAAACCCGACCAAGAACAAAGACGAAAAGACACTGAATCGAGAAATGAAGTTCGTGCTGTGATGAAAAATCTGGGCCATGTCAATTTTCGCACTTTGGCGGTGAGCGCTCCGGGAGGGAGCGAAAACCTAGGCGTCCACCAAGTCCTAACCGGGATGTGCCAGCCCGAGTCCGATTTGACGCGATAGTGTCCAACAAAACTTTCGGGAATGCAACTACTGAACCAACCGGCGACTGATCTCGCGGTTACAGCTAGATGAATCGAACAAAACGGTTTGTTCGAACTTTCGAATGGGAATCGTTCTTCGACCCTGTTCGACTCGTTCCAGTTTGGATTCCCAGCGGCCCGAATCCGAGCAAGCGTGCCATTTCGGGCCCCGCCCCCTTTTCACCGCGTCTGATGCATTTCGGCACCAGAAAGACGCGATCTTTTTTCGGGGAAGGACATTGCCGAGCCTGAGGGTCGTGTTATCTTAGAAAGACCCTTCGTCGCACCGCATGCGGCGGAGCCTACCTGCGTGCGCGGCCGTGGCGGTTTTTTGGTGCGGGCGCCCGCGGAGGGGTCAACAAAGCCGCTGGGGCGTGGTCCAACCGGTAGGACACCTCACTGTTAATGAGGACGGTGAAGGTTCGAATCCTTCCGCCCCAGCCAATCTTCTGGTTGTTTTGCGAATCCCCGCGCTAATCCTTGGCCGTGGGCAGCCCCGCGTCAACCCAGCCCTTCCAGCCGCCGTCCATGGATTCCACGTTGGTGTAGCCCATTTTCTGAAGGTTTTCGCCGGCCAGCGCGGAGCGGAAACCGCCGCCGCAGTACAGAATCACCTTCGCGCCCGTATCGGGAACGCGCTGTTCGATGTCCCGCTCAATAATGCCCTTGCCCAGGTGCACGGCGCCGGGCAGATGGCCCTTGGCCCACTCATTGTCTTCGCGCACATCGATGAGCAGGAATTTTTCCCCGGCGTCGATCCGCCGCTTCACGTCCGCGACATTCGTTTCTTTGACGCGTTTCTTGGCTTCCTGCACGAGTTTCAAGAACTGCGACGAGTGCGCCATTGGAAATCTCCCTTTTTGTTGGCTAGTCCAACGAGGAAAGCGTAGCACAAGCGCGGCGCCGCCGGCCGCCGGGAACTCAATCCCCCGGCGTCGCGGATTTCGGAGGTCCACCCTTGGCCGCGAGAGCTCGCACCAGGTTGACCAGATTCCACCGCAGCTTTTCCGCTTGCCGGTCGCCTTCGCCCATCATTTTTCCTTTGCCCTTGGTGATGATGTAAAAAAGCTCGCCGTCGGTTTTCCCCTCCAGCGACGCGGGATCGTGCCAGTCGTGCATCGTCAGCTTCATGGACTCCACGATTTCGCCCTTGCCGTCGCCTTGATCGCCATGGCACATCGCGCAGTCATACTTAAAGACGCGGCGCGCCTCCGCCAGGCCGTCCGGCGACGATTTCACGGGATTCTTCCGCGCGATGTCTTCGGGAGTGGGCTTGTACTCCGCGTCTGACGATTGGGATTGACCGGAGCTGTCTTGCGCGGCGTGCTGCTGCGCAACGCCAACGCCGAAACCTCCTGCAAGCAGAAACGCACCCACAATGGGGAGAGAGCGCCTCATAGCTGCCTCCTGACTGGATGGACGGGTCGAAGGACCGAGTTCCACTACATTGTGAGCGAATTCTACGCCCAGCAGGAGCGCAAAAGATAGCAAGCAGAATTGCCTGTGATGCAGGCGTTAACGGGGTTCCCAAGGTTTAGTGCGTGGTTTGCGCGGAAGCGGCCGGCAGCTTTTTCCCCGCCTTCGATGGGCGGCAGCGAGCAGGCGCGATGCGCTTGGCTTCCGCCATAGCCCGCCTTGAACCGGCTCGATTCCCGCACGCGCGTGCGCAAGCCGTCGATGACCGGCGGAATAGCGTTGTGCGAGACGCCGCGAATCAGAAAAATCATCAGCGCCGCTTCCCCCGGGGAATCAACGCTCGAGGTGATACCCACGCCTTGCACTCCGGACTGCTGCATGATGTCGCTGGCGTGCGCAGCGTGAACCACTTTCGCGCGCTGGTACTCGGCGTCGGAGATCGAATAGACCGCCTGCGGCGGCGCAACCGATTGTTCGTTTACCGCCGAGTCGGCGGCGGAAATCGCTCCCCGGCGCGCGAACAGCTCTCCTTCGACGATCTGCGTGCGGATGCCGTCCACTTGCTCGGGAATATCCGTGTGCGGCTGGCCCTTGGTCACAAAAAACACGATCGCGGCCTCGGCAGGGTTGTCGTAGCTCGCGCCGACACCTACGGCCTGAACTTCGGGATGCGCGAGCAACTCCGGCCCGTGCGCGTCGCGCGTGGCGACGGCATTTTGCAGGACATCGGCCGCCAGCGACGCCGCCTGCACGGTCTTTGACGCCGATTGCGGCGCGGTCGGCAGCGAGCATCCGAGCACCTGATGCGCGGTGCCGCCAACGAAGGTCAGGCTGTTGCCGCCGCTGGCGAAGAAACTCAGCACCGGGGCAACCGGATTCGCAACCGTGTCGGTGTCCGATCCGCCGTACAGCAGCGCCACCGGGTCGGAGGTATTTTGCGTAACGATCAGCGACCCGGAATCGCCTGGCGCACCGAACTGGCCGCCTGAGACGTCCACTTGATTGTCATAGAGCACCGTAAAGCTGGTTCCCGTGCCGTCGCAATTTTGCGTGTATTGCACACTGGTATTCGTGTTGACCGCCATCACCGTGGAACACGTCAGCCCCGTTGACCTGCCGCTCTTCGCCACCGGCATGTTCACCGTCGCGGGAACACCGGACCCCGCGTTTGGCGCGCCGGGCACCGGCACTCCATTCAAGTCCGCGCTCGCACCGAGATAAAGAATGTTCCCTGCGGGGTCCACTTCGCCGGAGACAACCTGCGCGATCGCCGCGTCGATATTCGAGGACGAAGCTGAATGACTCTCCGTTTGAAGATTCACGAACTGCGTGAGGTTGGCAACCGTGGTCGCCTGTGATGGGTTGCAATTCGCGTCGATCAACCCCGGCTGGATGATTGCCTCCCCGACGGCGGCCGCATCGCTGCGCGCCAGCACGTGGTTGTTACTGAGAATAAATTGCGTGCCGCCGCGAGTCACCAGCGAACCTAGAGTGCCGCCGCAGCAAAAAATAGTTTTTCCGCTGGTATTGGAGTCATTGGCGTTGCCACCCGAAGTGCCGAGCTCGATCGGGGCCGCCTGCGCATTCTGATTTCCGGGTAGGATCGTCACCGTTGCCGAACCCGAGGCAGTGGTGTCCGCTTGCGAAACAGCGGTCACCGCAAAGGTGGTCGTGGTGTCGCCGGTCTGACTGTTCGGCGTAGTTGGCACACCGCCCGGCGCAACGTAGAGCCCGGCGGCCGAGATGAACCCCAGCGTGCGGCTCCCCCCGGTCGTGCCATTCACTTGCCAGGTCACCGCGGTGTTCGTGCTGCCCGTCACCGTGGCCGCAAATTGTTGCATGCCAAAGTTCGCTACGCTCGGTGCACCGGGCGAGACCACCACCGAAATATTCGACGGTCCGCCTGTCGTCGTCACCGTCACCGTGGCGGTTGCCGACTTCGTCGTGTCCCTCTGCGAAATGGCCATGATGGTGACTTGCGCCGGCGTGGGCACCGTTCCAGGCGCCGTGTACAGCCCGGTGCTCGAGATCGCGCCGTTCGCACTGCCACCCACTACGCTCCAGTTGACAGCGGTGTCGGATGTGTCGGTAACCGTGGCGGTGAATTGCAGCGATTTCCCAACCGCAACATTTACTCCGGTAGGTTCAATGGTGACGGATACGACCTGCCCGGCCGTGCCGCTCTTGCAACCGGCGAAGGTCATTACGCACACAAGAGAAATAAGCGCGCAGGCGTGTTTCATAAGCGTCCTATCCACAGGGACGGGTATTGACTCTAGCAGATGGCTAGCTTGCAACTACTTAAAAGAACGGGCTTTGTTCCCTAAATAGGAATGGCTTATTGACCAAAAGGATGTCCGCAGTGTGCACTTACTTCTACTCCATGTCGCGCCAATTCGGGCCCACACAAACCTCCACCACCAGGGGAACCGCCAGCTTATAGACAGTTTCCATTTCTTCGCTGGACCAGTCCCGCAAGAGCCTCCGACTCGCTTGCCGGCGCTTCGAAAAGCAGCTCGTCGTGCACCTGCAGGATCATCTTCGCTTCAAACTTTTCGTCGCCAAGCCGCCGGTCGATGGCAATCATCGCCAGTTTGATCAGGTCGGCCGCGGTGCCTTGCAGCGGAGAGTTGAGCGCCGTGCGTTCCGCGAAATTGCGCAGTTGCACCTGAGGTGAATTGATCTCCGGGATCGGCCGAATGCGCCCGAAAAGCGTTTTCGCCACGCCGGTGTTTCGGGTTTCCGCCAGGACTTTGTCCAGGTACTCCTTCACTCCCCGATACCTCGCAAAATACGCGTTGATGAACTGCCCCGCTTCCTTCTGCGCGATTCCCAGCTGTTGCGCCAGTCCGAAACGGCGACAGCCCATAAATGATCCCGTAGTTGATTGCCTTCGACGCGCGGCGATGCTCCGCCGTCTGCGCCATCGGGCCCACTCCAAAGACTTCCTGCGCGGTGCGCGCGTGAATGTCTTCGCCATTTCGGAATGCTTCCAGCAAGACGGGGTCATTCGAAAAATGCGCCATCACCCGCAGCTCGATCTGCGAATAATCCGCACCCACCAGCACCTTTCCGGTTTCCGCAACGAAAGCCGCCCGGATTTGCCGGCCCAGCTCCGTGCGGATCGGAATGTTCTGCAAATTAGGATCGGACGAGCTTAGCCGGCCCGTCGCTGTGCCCGTCTGCGAAAAGCTGGTGTGCAGCCGCCCGGTTTCCCGGTGAATCAGCTTCGGCAGCGCATCCACGTACGTCGACTTCAGCTTGGCGACCTCGCGATACTCGATAACCCTGGCGGGAATCGGGTGTTGCTCCGCGATGTCTTCCAGCACATCCGCGGCCGTCGATCTCATCTTGCCTTTTCCGCGCCGCGCCGGCGGCTGCAGATTCAGCTTGTCGAACAGAATTTCCGCCAGTTGCGTCGGCGAATTGACGTTGAATTCCACACCGGCAAGTTCCCAAATCTCTTTCTCCAGCCGGCGTACCTCTTTCTCCATCGTCTGCGACATCGCCTCCAGCGCTTGGGGATCCACGCGGATGCCAACGCGCTCCACCTCCGCCAGCACCGCCGCCACCGGCAGATCGATTTTTTCGTACACGCCTTCCAGTTGCTGCTCTTCGACCGCGGCGCGCAGAACCGGCGCCAGCCGATGCAGGTAGTCGGCGCGCTCCCCCGGCCCGCCCCCCAGCATGACGTTGAACTGCCGCATCACCACATCCGCAAAATTGTGATTCGCCGTCGTCGGCCGCAGCAGATAGGAATAAATCTGCGTGGCGTGCTGGATGTTAGCCGCGCGCCCGCCCAGGATCTGGAAAAGCTTCGGATCGTGCACGATCTTGGGCCGCTTCGCCTCGGCCAGCAGCGGAGCGAGCGCTTTCAGCGCCTCGCCCTTCTCATCGAGCCAAACGGATCGGCCCTCACCCGCTCTCGGACGAAACTTCAATCGACGCCACCCGTGTGCCGAATCCTTCCGCCTCGCGCTCACCCGGTTCCAAGTTGAACCAAATCGCCAGCGCCTGCTTCGCCGGCAGCTTCGCCAAATAGCCGCGAAATTCTTCCACCGTCGCAAATTGCTTGTAATCCGTGTCAACCGCGGTTTGTTCGCTCGCCGCCGCAGCCGCCACTGCCTCCGAGCCCAATTCCTTCAGCAAAGAGTTGAAACCTAGCTCCCGGTACAGCGTCGAAAGCGCCGCCACGTCCGGTTCGCCGAGTTGCAGCTTGTTCAGTTCCAGCGCCACCGGCACATCCGTGGCAATCTTCGCCAACTGCTTCGACATCAGCACTTGTTCCCGCTGTTGCTGCAAAGCTTCGCGATACCTCTTGTTCGGCACCTCCGCGGCGTGGTCCAAAGCGTTTTCCACGCTGCCGTATTTCTGAATCAGTTCCGCCGCCCCTTTTTCACCGATTCCTTTCGCCCCGGGAATGTTGTCGATGCTGTCGCCGAACAACGCCATGTAATCCACAACCTGCTCGGGCGTCACTCCCAAAATCTCCTTCACCTTCGCTTTATCGACGATGACGTCGTTCTTGACTCCCCCCGTGCCCGCCCGCAGCACCCGAACGCCGTCGCCGACAAGCTGCATCATGTCTTTGTCGTTGGTGATCAACAGCACATCCAGCTTTTGCTTTGCGGCCTGCTCCGCCAGCGCGCCAAGAACGTCGTCCGCCTCGTAACCGTCATACTCCAGAATCGGCAGTCGCAACGCCTCGCATAGACGCCGCACGTAGGGCAACTGTTGAGACAATTCGTCCGGCATGGGCGCCCGCTGCGCTTTGTACTTCTCAAAGAGTTTGTCGCGAAAAGTCGGCTTCGCGGTATCGAACACCACGCCCACATAGTCGGGCTGGTAGTCCTTGATCAGCCGCCGAAGAATGTTGTTGAACAGAAACGGAACCTTGGTCGGAATCCCCGAAGGCGCATTCATTCGGTTCATCGGCGCGTAGAAGGCGCGGTAAATGTGCGCCATCGCATCAATCAGAAAGAGTTTTTTCGGAGCAGGACTAGCCATCCCGGCGAGTATAGCAAAGCCCTCGGCAAGGCCCTTGTTGGGCCGGGCCTGGAACGGACATGCTCTTGCTCCTATCGAGGCGGCGGATCGTTCGACGAAACCCGGTTCGCACGCACAAAAAAAGGGCGCACCAAAGTGCGCCCTACTCCCCCTCAGCAACCTTTGCCTGACTAGCGCCCCGGCGCTTCCGAACTCTGCGCCACCAGCAAAAATTGCGTGCCGCTATCCAAGTGCACATTCTTCCCGTCTGACGTCACCACCGATACCAATACGTTGTTCGCCTGCGCCGTCTTCAGCGTCAGCCCATTCAGGCCTATAACGCCTCGGCTATTCGGACCCAGCGATGGGCTCCCTTCCAAGGTGGTTTGCGACCCGGAGCCCACTCCGCCAGCCGGCGGTTGGGCAGCTGGCGGCCCACCACGGTTGCCCATCGGTGAAGTCGGCGCAGTACGCATGGTTCCCGAAGTAGGGTCCAGCGACGGGCTCGGAGTCAGGCCCGCCTGAAAACGCGGCTGGTGCTCCCAACGCCTGCATGATCACGCTCAGGGGCACCTCCCGGCCATCCTTCAGAACGGCCTTGTCAAACACCATCCCCAGCGCGGATTCCTCAGCGCCCTTGGACCGCGCCTCGGCCTGCGTGATGTGGCCGACCAGCTTCGTGCCTCTCGGCAAGATCATGCGGTCGTCGCTCGATTTCACCGCCTCCGTCGTACGCAGACTGATGGCATCGCCCGCCTTGGCCTTCTTCGAGTCAATACCCCCGTTCAGATCGGCATGGATCGGCGTTCCGCCCGCCAGCGACGCTTCCGTCTGTCCAACCTGTCCGGCGGCAGCCTTCTCCTGGCAGCAGGCGGCATACACGACGAAGCAGGCAGCAACCATCGCCACCCTCACAACCATTTTCAATTGGGACGTTTTCATAACGCGAGGACCTCCTGAGGCAGGGCAAGTCTTTGGGAGGCCAGCTGTGGACTGGACTACTGATTTGGATCTAAGTCGAGAGGACCCGCCGCATCCGGCTGCCCGCAGTCGGCGGAGGCTGTACCACCAACAGCAGGTGCGTGCCGCCCTCGAGATGCATGTTCTTCTTCGTGGAAAGCAGTACCGTGCCGTGCGAGCCCACCGACGTCGGCGTGTACACCTTCAGATCGGGCCGCCCGAACGCGCCCTTTACTCCCCGGCGTGAAAAGACCTTCCGACGTGAACTCCCCTTCCGCGACCAACGGCCCCGCAAGCGGTGGACGCAGCGTGGTGTGCGGTGCTTCGTAGATCGTGGAAACTACAAGCGCATCGCTCGTGGCCGTCGCGCCAGTCGAACTGCCTTGAACCGGAACCTCGCGCGACGCCGCATCCAAACTCTTCGACGCATCCGTAGGCATCGGCGCCGCTCCGGCAACCGCCAGCGCCTGAATCCCCGCATTCAGGGTCACTTCCTGCCCATCCTTCATCATCGCCTTGTCAAATTGAATGAAGATCGCCGACCCCGCTCGTCCTCGCCCCCCAGACGTCACTCGCACGATGTGCCCAACAATCTGTGTGCCCTTGGGAAAGATCACGCACCGCTCGTACGAAACATCTTCGGCCGTTTCCGCCGTAACAACATCGCCGGACTTGCTCTTTCGCGTGTCTAGTGTGTCATCTAAGGACGCATTGAACGTCGATCCAGCCCCGAGCGGAGCGATCACCGGCGCAGGCGGTGGCACCTGACTCTTCGCTTCTGAATTCGGGATTCGCTGGATGTCGGGCGGAGCCTGTGCATTGGCCCCGAAAACCAAGAGCCCGCCCGCCAAAACCAAACTTGCCGTGAATTTCATCATTACGCGTCCTCCCTTACATCGGGAAACCCGCATGGGCTGGGGAACTGCAACAACAGACACTACGGCCACTACCGTCAAGAACTGCACAGCGGAAGCCAAACGATAACCTGTTCATTATGTTTAACTTGCAAGATAAACGGGCCATCACGACCAGTTCAAAATAGCGTTCCAGTACTACAAAAATGCCCTACCTAGGTCCTGGTACCAGGCCGTGGAGTGCGGCGTCTGGACGCCGCCTTTACGGTCCCACTCAACCAAATCTGCCCTGCCCGCCCCAGTCACACAATCCCCAACCCTTTTCCCACCTCCGCCAGAGTCTCCGCCGCCCGCAGTAGCTCGTCCCGCTTATGCCCCGCGCTGACGATCGCCCGCAGCCGCGCCTTTCCCTCCGCCACGGTCGGGTAACCCACGGCCGGCGCAAACACCCCCGCCTCGAACAGCTTCCCCGAGAACTCGAACGCCTTGGCCGCATCCCCCACATGAATCGGGATGATCGGCGTCTCGCTGACCTTGAACTGGAATCCCCGCTTCTTCAGCTCTCTCTTGAAGAACTTCGTATTGGCCCACAGTTTCTTCACCAGCCTCTCCCCGTCCGCTGAATCCAACAGCGTGAACGCAGCCTGGCAGGCCGCCGCCGTCGCCGGGGGATGCGAGGTCGAAAACAGAAACGGCCGCGCCCGCAAGTAAAGAAAATCAATAAGGTCCCGGGAGCCGCACACATACCCGCCCATAGCCCCAATCGCCTTACTGAGCGTTCCCACCTGAATGTGCACGCGCCCATGACAATTGAAGTGGTCGATCGTACCGCGCCCGCCACGCCCCAGCACGCCGGAAGCGTGCGCGTCGTCCACCATCATGATGCAGTTGTACTTTTCCGCCAGGTCGCACAACGCGGGCAGCGGCGCGATGTCCCCATCCATCGAAAACACGCCATCCGTAATAATCAGCTTGTGCCCGTTCCAGTTCGCCGTCTCTTGCAGGATCCGCTCGCAGTCCGCCACATCCTTATGCTTGAACACTTTGATCGTCGCCCTCGAAAGCCGCGCCCCATCGATGATCGACGCATGATTCAGCTCATCCGAAACGATCAAATCTTCCTTGCCCAGCACCGCCGACACCGTCCCCGCATTGGCCGCAAATCCCGATTGAAACACCACGCAAGCCTCGACATTCTTAAACCGGGCGATCTGCTCCTCCAACTCCATATGCAACTTCATCGTCCCCGCAATCGTCCGCACCGCGCCCGCACCCGCCCCATACTTCCGCACCGCCTCCAGCGCCGCCTTCCGCAAAGCCTTATGCGTCGTCAGCCCCAAATAATTGTTCGAAGCCAGGTTGATCACTTCCTTGCCGTCAAACGTGCAAACCGGCTTCTGCTCCCCCTCCAACACCCGTAATCGCGGCGCAACCCCCTTACTCCGCAACTCGCCAAGCTGGTCCGCAACATACTGCAATGGATTCTGTTTGATAGTCTGCGTTCCGGTCTCTGACATCACTCACTCCTTCCGCGGTCCCGCTACTATTACCAGCCGTCTCCGCGCCCTCTACGCTCTTACCTCTGTGCCCTCTGCGTTAAGTCTTGTGCTTCTTTCTTTTCTTCTCTTCTCTTTACTTCACCCCATCCGGATACAGCAAGATTTTCCCCGCCAACCCACCCTGTAGCATCGCAAACGCACTCTCAAACTTCTCCAGCGGCGCCCGTTCTCCAAACAGCGCATCCAAGTTCAGCCGCCCGGCCTTCAGCAGCGCTGTCATCTGCACCCAAGTCCCATACATCCGCCGCCCATAGATCCCCTGCACTGTCGCGCCCTTGAAAATCACATCGTTCACCAAATCCAGCGGAACAGACTCCGTCGGAATGCCCAGCAGCGACGCTCTGCCCCCCGCCCGCAGCGCGCGAAACCCATTCTGAATCGCCGTCGGATTCCCCGACATCTCCAGCAGCACATCCACGCCTGTCCCGCCCGTCTCCGCCTTGATCCGCGCTACCGTATCCACCTCCGCCGGATTCAGCACCACGTCCGCTCCCATCTTGTTCGCCATCGCCCGCCGCTGCTCGTTCGTCTCCGTCGCGAATACCGTCGAGCTGCCGCAAGCCTTGGCCACCGCGATCGCCATCAACCCGATCGGCCCGCATCCCGTCACCAAGGCGGTCATCCCCGCGATCGGGCCCGCCAGCACCGTATGCACCGCGTTCCCCAGCGGATCCAGAATCGCACCGTAATGTTCCGGTATGCTCGGGTCCAGCTTGATGATGTTCGACGCCGGAATCTTCACAAACTCCGCAAACGCCCCGTCCTGATCGATCCCGACAATCCGCAAATTCTGGCAAATATGCGCTTCGCCCACCCGGCACTGGTGGCAGTGCCCGCAATTGAGGTGCATCTCCGCGCTGACAAAATCGCCCGCCTTCACCGCCGTAACTTCTTCCCCCGCGCGCTCCACCACGCCGCAAAACTCGTGCCCCAGCGTCACCGGCGGCTTGATGCGGCCCTGCGACCACCGGTCCCACCCATAAATGTGCAGGTCGGTCCCGCAGATGGACGCCGTGCGCACCCGCACCAGCACGTCGGTCGGCCCGACGCTCGGGATCGTCGCGGTCTCGAACGAGAGTCCCCGCGCCGGCTGCATCTTGCGCAAGGCTTTCATCGTCGTTGCCATCGTGGAGTTCGCCCACCAGAAGCACCCGCAGGCGCGAGAATCCCATGCTAGCACACAGTCGCTAGGTCGGCCTGCCTCGGCTATCCCAGGACGACCTGAGCGAATCCAAATTTTTTCCCCGCATTCTTTAGGAGGTCGGAGCTTCAGCTCCGACGTATCCTGTATCCTCGCGTTGGGCTTCAGTCCCTGAAGGAAGCCTTCGGTCTTTCTTGCAGTACGCCCAGCAATCCCATCGGAGGTCCTCATGCCGGAGCTAAACCACCGCACCCTCGAAACCAACGGCATCCACATGCACATCGCCGAGTGCGGTCAAGGTCCGCTCGTCCTCCTGTGTCACGGCTTCCCGGAATCTTGGTATTCCTGGCGCCACCAACTCACCGCCCTCGCCGAAGCCGGGTTCCACGCCGTCGCGCCGGACATGCGCGGCTACGGCCAAACCGATCGCCCCGAACAAATCGACCAATACACGCTCCTGCATCTAGTCGGCGATATGATTGGTCTCCTTGACGCGCTCGGGGCCGCCGACGCCGTGATCGCCGGCCACGACTGGGGCGCCCCGGTCGCCTGGCATGCCGCCCTTCTGCGGCCCGACCGTTTCCGCGGCGTGATCGGTTTGAGTGTCCCGTTCTGGTCTCGCTTCCCGATCCGTCCCACCAGCGTCATGACGCAAACCCCCGACGCGCTTTTCTACCAGCTTTATTTCCAGACTCCCGGCGTCGCCGAAGCCGAATTTGAGCGCGACGTTCGCCTCAGCATCCGCACCCTCCTCTATTCCGCTTCCGGCGACGCGCCTCGCCCGCCCGACGCCGGGAAAGCCGGCTACGAAGTCGGCATGGTGCCCCGCCAAGGTGGTTTCCTCTCGCGCATGATGAACCCGGTCTCGCTTCCGCCCTGGCTTACCGACGCCGACGTCGATTTCTATGTGCAGGAATTTACGCGCACCGGATTCCGCGGCGGCCTGAACTGGTATCGCAACATCGACCGCAATTGGGAACTCCTGGCGCCTTTCGCCGGCAAACAGGTAACCGTCCCGGCCCTCTACATCGCCGGCGACCGTGACCTCGTCGTCGCTTTTCGCGGCATGAGCCTGATCCTCGCCAGCCTCTCCCACTTCGTGCCCCAGCTTCGCCGCACGATCATGCTCCCCGGGTGCGGCCACTGGACCCAGCAGGAGCGCCACCAAGAAGTCAACGCCGCCCTCCTCGACTTCCTCCGCCGCCTGTAGCCGGCGGCGAACAATCAAGGCGAGCAGACTAGAACCCAACACGGGGTGTGCATTTAGCGAGATCTAAGCGGATTTGGCAAGGCTAGGGAGCCTGGTGTTCTCAGAATTGAGGGAAGAATCCTTACCGCGCCAACTCTTCCAGCGCGATCCGGTTGGTCCGCGGGCCAAAGACGCCGATCACCACGGCTACCCCGCACATCGCTGCCGCCAGCAGCGCGAATACCGCGCCGACTCCGGCGTGCACCAGCACCGCTCCGATCAACAGCGAAGAGCACGCCGCGCTCAGTCTGCTCCAGCTATATGTGAAGCCCACTCCGGTCGCCCGCATCCGTGTGGGAAACAATTCGGACTGATACGCGTGCAACAACGCGGAAAACCAATTGCTGCACAAGGTGATCAGCGCCCCGCTCAGCACGATCAACACCGGCAGCGACCAAAACGCAAAGCCCAGTCCCAGCGCCGCGATCAACAGCGCCATGGCAACGATCGTCCACTTCCGCTCCAGCCGGTCCGAGGTGAGCACCGCCAGCGCAGGCCCCAGCGGAGACACCAGCGCGATCAGCAGCGTGTACTCCAGCGAATGCAGCAACGAAACGCCCCGCCGCAGCAGAAACGTCGGCGCCCAATTCGCGAACCCGTAGTACCCGATGGTCTGCAACGCATGGAAAATCACCAGCATCACCGTGCGCCCGAGGTACGGCGGCCGCCAAAGCTCCGCGAACGAAGCGCGCTCCGCTGCCACAGCAACCTGTGCGCCCGCTGCCTCCGCTGCACGTCCCGCCACGGGCGCCGCCGGAAAACGATTCAGCCTCCAAGGCAGCAACGACGCGCTCCGCATCCTCGTGTCGACCACGGCTCTCCAGCCACCGCGGCGATTCCGGAAGCCGCCGCCGGAAATACCACGCCAGCACCGCGCCCAGCGCGCCGATGACCATCACCCACCGCCATCCGCTAATCAGAAAATGAGTCGGCGCCAAAAAACGAACCAGAATCGCCGCCACCGGCACCGCCGTGAAACCCGACATCTGCGAGATGGCCACGTAGCGCCCGCGCACGCCGCTCGGCACCATTTCCGAGACGTACGTGTCGATCACCACGAGTTCCGCTCCGATGCCGATGCCGGCGAAAAATCGCAGCACGATCAGCCACGCCGCCGAAGGCGCAAACGCGCCCGCCAGCGTGAACGCCGAATAAATCAGCAGCATCGCCACAAACGCGCTGCGGCGGCCCATGCGATCGCTGCCCATGCCAAAAAAGATCGTGCCGACGAACATCCCCAGAAATCCCGCCGCGATCACTTCGCTGAACTGGTGCAAGGAAAGAAATCCGGACTGCTGCAGCGTCGCCCCGATATACGCCATCATGTAGATGTCGTAGAAATCGAACCACCCGCCCAGCGACACCAAAGCAATGAAGCGCCGGTGAAAGCTGCCAACCGGCAACCGCTCGATTCGCGCGGCTATGGTGTTGGTCTGGATCACGCGGGCACGAATGGACTCAGGGTCATTTCACTTGCTCGACGACGCCGATTTTCTCGAGGGCGCGCAAATATTCAACGACGAGTTCGAGCGGAACGGGCCCATACTCGGCGGAAACGGCGTCGCGAATTTCGTTCGCGTTGCGCTTTCCTGCGGCGAAGTTCAGCACTTCATACGCGTACTCTTCGCCTGCGCCCCAGAGTCCTTCATAGCTCATCAGTTGCGGCGTCGCGGTGCCCGCAGCCTTGGGGTGATCAGCGAAATAGTCATACCCAAATACTGCCAGCGGCCCTTTCGGACTTGCCTTGCGGCGATAGACCACCGAGCCTTCGGCAGAAGGTGTCTCCGCCGCGCATATACCGCCAGCACTGGCCTCGAAGATCTTCCGGATCTCATCGCCATACATCTTGCGCAGATCCTCGTGGCCCGGAGCGAACGGCTCGATCGAGTTCACGGCCATCCATCTTCGGCCGATTGTGTATTGGGAAACCTGGCCCGCCTCGCACAGGCTGAGCTGCGCCCGCTTAAGGCGCATCTGCACAGCGTCCAGCAGCGCGCCCAATTTCAGCTGGACCAAAACGGCTTCCGTATCACGGTCGCTCATCTGTGCCAGGAAATAGCCGGAGGCGGCGCCGATGAAGGCGGCGCGCTTGAGTTTGGTGGTATCGATGTTGGCGGCGGCGTCGAAGTTGGTGTGGATGTAACGGTCGGGCCAGTCATTTAGATAAATCGCGGGTATCCCGAACGAGGAGTCCTGATACACGTCGTGGTCGCTGCCCATGGTGTACGCGCTGTCTTGCGCTTGCAGCGGCTCCTTGCCGCCTTCGGGCGCGACAAAGGGGTATTCGGCGCCACCGGTTGCCGCGAATTTGTAGGATTGTTCGTTGACGAATTCCGCGAATGCCCAGGCCACGTCGTGCACGAACGACGGCAGGCTCATCGGCCCGCGTGTCACGTGGAACACCGCTTTCGTAGCCTGTCCGCCGCCGACCATGTCCATGTGTACGACCGCTTTGATTCGCGCCGCGAACTCCGGCTTGCCGTTGAGCAGCGCGAGCGTGCCCTCGATTTCCGGCGGCCAGATGAAACGAATCGTCCGCGCGGGCCGCGTTAGTTTTCCTTCGCCGATGAGTTTTTGCAGCGTGCGCGCAGCTTCCAGAATCGTCACGCAGCCGCTGGTGTTGTCGTTCGCGCCCGGGCGCTGGTGATCCAGGTGACAGCTAAAGGCGATCTCTTCGTCTTTGAGCTTTGGATCGGCGCCGGGAATCGTCGCGGTCACCACTTCGTAGTTGCCGGCATGCTGCCCGGCCTTCACGGTCGCATGCAGCCGGATCTTTTCGCCGTTGCTCAACCGCTCGCGCAAAGCGCGCGCCGTTTTGAGCGAAACCATGAAGCCGAAGGTCTGGTTCGCTGAAAATGTTTCCAGATGTCCCCAGCGAATCAGGTTTTCGTCTTCGCCCCACCACGCCGTTTTCTGGTTCTGCGCATAGCTCACGATCCCCGCCGCGCCAAATTTTCCGACGGCTAGATCCTGCACCGCGCCCGGCTGCGCGCCCGCCAGCACGATCTTTCCCTTCACATCTTTTCCCGCGTAGTCGCTCTCCTTCGTTCCCTCGCCTACATCGACCAGCTCCGCCGTCACGTCCGCGCTCTCGCTGTCCTCGGCGAGCACCACCGGCTCGGCCTCGTAGCTGGCCATTTTTATCGCCGCACCGCCGTCCTTCATCTCCCAGAGCTCCGCGAATTCCGCGTCCCAGGCCGGACGCGAGCGTTGCGTGCCGTAGAAAATCTTGCCGTCGGCCGGAAATTGCAGGATGGCGACGTCGCTCAAGCCGTAGGCGCGTGCGCGCTCCGCAACCAGCTCCGCGGCGGAATGAAAACCCTGCGAGCCGCGCTGCCGGTGAAATCGCGCGATGCCTTCCAAATTGCGCTTGGCGGTCTCGCCGGAAAGTTCCTGCGCCAATGCCGCAACATCCTTCTCCGGAAGCAGCGGCGGCTTTTGCGCCGAAGCAAGATTCAGGCCCAGCGAAAGCAGTGTCGCCAAGCACAAAGCGTGTCGCGTCAGTCTCGGCGTCAATCCTTGGTTCACTCCTTGCATCCGTCCCCGCGTCCATACGCACATAAAGCCCCCAACCGACGCAAATGCCTGCGGCGCGCATTCTAGCGCAACCTGCCCGAGAGCAGAGATGTCAGGTAGAAATTCGAACGCGAAAGAAAGAGGTTGGAGGCGACGGCGTGCAGCGGTCTACGTGTTTGCGCCCGGTTCTGTTGCCGCACCCTGCGTCACGCCAACGGGTTCTTCGCGGAGCGAGCCCCACGCGGGAACATAACGTTTGAGGATGGCGATGATCTCCTGTTTGTTGACCGGCTTGGAAACGTAGTCGTCCATGCCTGCCGCGATGCACCGCTCGCGGTCGCCCTGCATGGCATTGGCGGTCATCGCCACAATGACGCTATGTTTCCCCGACCCCTCGCGACGGCGAATTTCGGCGGTTGCTTCGTAGCCATCCATCACCGGCATTTGACAGTCCATGAACACGATGTCGTAGGCGGCGTTCTTGATCATTTCTAGGGCTTTTTCGCCGTCGCCGGCGAGAGCAATCCGGCAACCCAAACGCTGAAGCATACGTAATGCGACCATTTGATTGACGGCATTGTCTTCGACAACCAAGACGTGTGGACCGACAGCGTCTTGCCCGACGGAAACCGGAGCCTTGGCCGGAGAAACAGATTCGGCCAGGGAGTGCCGCGTGACTAGCGGCCGGGCTTCGGACGGGTTCCGCGAATTGGCCCAAACGGTTCGCAGTGCGTCCAGAAGCGTCGAGGGACGCGCGGGTTTGGTGAGATAGGCGGCGAAGCCCGCCTCGCTCATGCGCTTGGCGTCGCCGCGCCGTCCGCGAGACGACAACATCACTAAAAGAATGTCTTTCAATTGCGGATCCGCCTTGATCGTTCGCGCGAGCGCCTCGCCATCCAAGTCCGGCATTTCATGATCGAGAATCGCGAAATGGAAGGGATCGTTGGCCCGTTGCGCGGAGCGCAGCAGTTCGAGTGCTTCGTGACCGCAGGAGCAGTCCGAATTGCGAAGGTGCCAGTGGTTCAGCTGTTCGCGAAGGACGAAGCGATTGGTGGCGTTGTCGTCGACGTGGAGAGACCGCAAGGCTTGGAGTTCGACCAGGGGCACGGGTTCGGGTGGGGCGGAATGGTCGAGAGGCAGGGGCAGGGTGAAGGAGAACGTGGAACCTTTGCCGACGGAACTGGTCACACCCATCTTCCCGCCCATCAAGTCGGTGAGCCGGACGGAGATCGAAAGGCCCAAACCGGTGCCGCCAAAACGGCGGGTGGTCGAAGCGTCCGCCTGAGTAAATTTCTCGAAGACCGAACCTAGCTTGTCTTCAGGAATGCCTATGCCGCTGTCTTCGATCGAGAACTTCACGAGCGCGCTGGACGGTCCGGATTCGCCTGTTTCCGGTTCGACGTTGAGATAGATCTGACCCTTGGCGGTGAACTTGATCGCATTTCCCAAAAGGTTCATCAAGACCTGGCGAATGCGTCCAGGGTCGGCGACGAACCGTTGGGGGAGAGCGGGGGCGTAGCGCACGATGAAGTCGAGCCCCTTTTCCTTGGTCTTGGCATGAAGCAGATCGGCGATCTCGTCAATCGTGGCGGCCAGATTAAAGGGAATGGGCTCAATGGTCATCTTGCCCGCTTCGATTTTGGAGAAATCCAGGATGTCGTTGATGATCGCCAGCAGGGAATGCGCGGAATGACGAAGGGTGACAGCAAACTCGCGCTGTTCGGAGTTAAGGCCGGTTTCCAAGAGAAGCTCGGCCATACCGATGACGCCGTTCATGGGAGTGCGGATTTCGTGGCTCATGGCGGCGAGAAATTCGCTTTTGGCGGCGCTGGCGGCTTCGGCCAGCTCTTTTGTCTTGGTCAGCTCCAACTCCATTTCCTTGCGGCCGGAAATATCCAGAAATGTTCCTTCGATCACAGGCGTGCGCGTAGCGGAGTCTTCGACGAAATTCGCATTTTCCAAGACCCAGACGGGACGCTCATCGCGACGCCGAAGGAGAGCCTCGAAGTTCGTCACATGGCCGCGCTGGGAGAGCTCGGAGATATACGCGTCGCGGCGGGGCGGATCAAAGTACTCGACGCGCGCGTGCAGAGCCAAGAGCTCGAGGCGCGACTCATAGCCGAGCACTTTGGCGCACGCGTCATTGCAGTCCAGAACGGCGCCGTCCGGAGTGCTGCGGTAGACCGCGGCGAGAGACCTCTCAAACAGCAGACGGTAGCGTTCTTCGCTGGCCGTGAGCTGCACCGCTTGCGCGGAGAGCCTGCGGTCGAGCAGAGAGGTGATTGCGACGACCGCGAGGACAACCACGGTAACGACGGAGATTCCCGCGGCGCCCAGGGTGGAAACTTCGACAGCATGCGAGGTGTCTCCCATCTGGGGAGCGGCAAGGAACGAAACCGAGGCCATTCCGGTGTAGTGCATGGCCGCAACCGCCACGCCCATGATCATGGCGCTAACGATCTTTCCGGCGCTGAATTCCCGGGTGGTCGCCCGGAAATAAAAACTCAGCAGCAGCGCGACCACCGAAACGACGACGGCAATGACGACCGATGCAGCTACGATCCAAGCGTTGTAGCGGCACATCGCGGGGAGACGCATCGCGGCCATGCCTGTGTAGTGCATCGCCGAGATGCCCGCACCCATTACGAGGCTGGCCACCGCGACGGGACCCGCGCGCAGATGCGGCCGGCTTACAAGCCAGAGCGCCACGGCCGAAGAAAAAACGGCCGCCAGAAGAGAGACCAGCACGGTCGGCAAATCGTAGAGGACGGGAACAGGCAGACTCAGGGCCAGCATCCCGATGTAGTGCATCGACCAGATCCCCAGCCCCATCGCCACGGCCCCACTGGCGATCCATGCAAAACGCACCCGGCCGCGGGAGGCAGCAGTCCGGCCGGACAAATCCAGCGCGGCATACGCGGCGCACATGGCGATCAGCACCGAGAGCACAACCAGGCGAGTGTCGTATTTGTGGAAAAGGACCGGAGCGCCCGCTTCGATGGGCATTCCTGGCTTTGCCAAGGTCCAGTAGAGGCCGGCGCAAAGAGGCTCGAGCAGACACGCAGCGATCCTGTGACAACACGGGAACAGTAGCGGAGCCATTTGCCGGAGAACGGAGCTATTCACGCGAATCGGCCTTGCCTGTGAATGCTCCCAGCGGAGGGGTAGAAAACTGGGTGCCTGTTTCCACTATTGCGCGGAGAAGAAGGCCAGTCAATTCTAAAATGGCCGGGTTTCCGCTAGGACAACGACGGCTCGGGGCACTGGGCTTTGGTGCTGCTCCAGGGCGAACGTTGCGGCGAATTGCTGCTATTCTTTGGGTGGTATCGGCAGAGCGCACATCCATGAAGATTTTGGTTACCGGCAGCAGCGGGTTGATTGGGTCGGAGGCGGTGGCGCATTTCGACCGGCAGGAGCATGACGTTGTCGGTGTGGACAACAATATGCGCCGCGTGTTTTTTGGCGCGGCGGGGGACACGCTGTGGAACCTGGAGCGGCTGAAGAGCGCCACGAAACGATTCACGCACGCGGCGCTGGACATTCGCGATCGCGCCGCGATCGAGGAGTTGTTCCGCGCGCACCGGTTCGGACTGATCGTGCATTGCGCGGCGCAGCCCTCTCACGACAAGGCGCGCGACATTCCGCTGCTGGATTTCGAGGTCAATGCGCTGGGCACCATCCAACTGCTGGAGGCTACGCGGCAGCATTGCCCGGAGGCTGTTTTTGTTTTCATGAGCACGAATAAAGTTTACGGCGATGCGCCGAATGAGATTCCACTGAAGGAACTCGAGACGCGGTACGACTACGCGCGAGCCGAGGATTTCGACGGCGTCGCCGAGACGTGCCGGATCGACCGCACGTTGCACTCGCTGTTCGGGGCGTCGAAAGCCGCGGCGGATCTGGTGGCGCAGGAATATGGGCGCTATTTCGGGATGAAGGTCGGCGTATTTCGCGGCGGATGCTTGACGGGGCCGTCGCATTCCGGCGTCGAGCTGCATGGATTTCTGTCGTACCTGGTGAAGGTGACCCTGGGCGGCGGCAGCTATTCGGTTTTCGGCTACAAAGGGAAGCAGGTTCGAGACAACATCCACAGCCACGATGTGGTGCGCGCGATCGAGGAATTTGCGGCCAACCCGCGGCCCGGCGAGGTCTATAACCTCGGCGGCGGGCGCGAAAACAGCGTTTCGATGCTGGAAGCGATCGCGCAGGTCGAGCAACTGACCGGGCGAAAGCTGGACTGGCGCTACGTGGACGAGGCGCGCAAGGGCGACCACATCTGCTACATCTCGAACCTGGGCAAGTTCAAAAGCCACTACCCGAACTGGAAGATTACGCGCAGCCTTGCGGCCATCCTGGAAGAGATGGTGGCGACGCAGCAGGCGCAGCAAAGGTCAAGCTCCGCCACCCGCTAGACAGCCCCCACCTCCTTCTTCCCCGCCTCCAGCATAAGTATCGATACGGTAATATAATCTACTAGCTATTTAAAAACCCTCGTGGTAGAGTGCCCGCCCTTGTATCGGTACCGCATCGTTTAGTTATCTGAATAGATAACACAGTAAGGGGGATGCTGTGCTTACTTTCTTCACTACGGCCAAACCTTTCCGGGGCCATGCCGCGATCATTCAGCGCAACGCGTTGCAAAGCTGGACGCTGCTGCATCCCGACGCCGAAGTCATCCTGTTTGGCGATGACGACGGCGCCGCGCAAGCCGCGCGAGATCTGAAACTCCGCCACGAGCCGTACGTCGAACGCAGCGAGTACGGAACGAAACGCCTCGATTACATGTTCAGCACCGCGCGGGCGATCGCGCGGCATGAGGTCCTTTGCTACATCAATTGCGACATCCTCCTGACGCAGGACTTCCGCCATGCGCTTGAGCAGGTCCGAGCCGCACACTCACAATTTTTGATGGTCGGCCGGCGCTGGGACGTGAACATTACGCAGTCGTGGGATTTCACCAGAGCAAACTGGCAGTCCCAGCTTCAAAGTGTCGCTTTCCTGAGCGGTCAGCAGCGGCCGCCCGAATGGATCGACTATTTCGCGTTTAGCCGCGATCTGTACGGTTCGAGTGTGCCGCCGTTCGTCGTCGGGCGCGTGCACTGGGACAACTGGCTGGTCTGGAAGGCGCGCGATTCGCGACATCCGGTGGTGGATGCTTCCCTCGTCGTCATGGCCGTGCACCAAAACCACGACTATAGCTATCACCCGCACGGGAAGCAGGGCGTTTGGCATGACGGGGAGGCCGGGCGAAATCACCGATTGGCTGGAGGCTGGCGGCATCTGCGCACGATCGCGGACGCGACTGAAGTCTTGTGCGCTTACGGTCTAAAGCCCAACACAAAGCGGCACTGGGCGTCGGCGAAGCGGTATGTGACGCAGGGCGAACGCGTGCTGCGTTTCAGCGTGTGGCAGCCGGTGCGACTTTTCGTTCTGGGGATCACGCGGCCGCTGCGCCACGCGCTGGGACTTCGCCGGGACGCGTTTCACCGGCGCTCGCGAGAGAGCGCGTAGTTGCGCGCAGGAAGCCGACGATGAGTCCCCCTCTCGTTACCGTCCTGATCGACACGTACAACTACGGCCAGTACGTCGAGGAAGCGGTGGAAAGCGTGCTGGCACAGGACTTTCCAGTGGAACAACGGGAAATCCTAGTGGTGGATGACGGTTCGACCGACGATACAGCGGGGCACTTGCGGAAATTCGGCGATGCCATCACGTATCTGCGAAAACCGAACGGCGGGCAGGCTTCCGCATTCAATTTTGGCTTCGAGCGCGCGCGGGGAGAGATCGTGGCGCTGCTCGATGCGGACGATTATTGGCTGCCGGGAAAATTGAGACGGGTCGCCAAGGAGTTTGCGAAGCACCCCGACGCAGGAATGGTGTATCACTGCATCCGGCAGTACAACGTGCAGGAGGGCAACTTCGAGGATCACCAGCCGCCATCGCAATCGGGATTTCTTCCAGCCAACACAGGGGATTTGCTGGGCTATGCGTGGTACCCGACTTCTTTCCTGGCATTCCGGCGAACGGCCATCGCGCCATTGCTGCCGATTCCGGAGGCGTTGACGATCCAGGCGGACGGCTATCTCACGGGACTGATTGTCTTTCTAGCGCACGTCGTGGCCGTGCCGGAATGTCTGGCGGTGTACCGGGTGCACGGTGCCAACCTGTTTTGCAACTCCGGGCAACTCGACCCAAACCGGCAG
This sequence comes from uncultured Acidobacteriota bacterium, assembly GCA_963735525.1. GTDB lineage: Bacteria > Acidobacteriota > Terriglobia > Acidiferrales > UBA7541 > Acidiferrum. Next base: position 207,161 of record CAVTLQ010000018.1, read on the forward strand.
AACCTTCGCATCAAGACGCGCAAGGCACTGATCGACGGCATGAAAGCGTGGCTCCGTGAGCGTGGGTACAATCTGGAGCGGACGGACTTGCGGATGCTTCTTCAGAAATGGGATGTCGATCACGAGGCTGACCAGTTTGCGCTGGTGCAACCCGGGAAATGTGCAGTTCTCGCGCCACCTGATGCGATATGCCCACTGTAACGGCTCGGCGATGACCTGGCGCCATCGCACAGTGACGTACATCAATGCGGCCGGGTCGCTGGTGGTGGGCTATAAGAATGTGCATCGCATGAACGAATGGCGAGTCGCGATCAAGAGCGCGTTGTTGGGCAACCCGAAACACGGTTGACGGTACGAGGTCTGCCAGAAACTGCGGGCAACGGAAGCAACGCTCCCGGCGACAGATGTTGATGAGTCGATGCCTTTGCAGCGAATTCGCCACACTGTAAAGCGAAGCGCAGCCAAGATATCGTAGACTTGAACAGGCACCTTCCTTTGCGGGTTACATGTGAGTTCGCGAGCCGCGGCTGGTTATGCGCAGCTCGCCGGTCCTACGGATGTGTGATTGTTCATGGCGAGACCTTTCATCAGCGTGCTGGTTGACACGTACAACCACGAGCGCTTCATCGAGCAGGCGATCGCGAGCGTGCTGGAGCAAGACGTTGCCGACACGGAGCGCGAAATTATCGTTGTCGATGACGGCTCGACGGACCGCACGCCGGAAATCGTGCGCAAGTTTGAGCCACGCGTGCGGCTGGTTCGCAAGGCGAATGGGGGGCAAGCGTCGGCATTCAATGCGGGAATACCGGAATGCCGGGGCGAGATCGTCGCGTTTCTGGATGGTGACGATAGCTGGGCCAGCGGGAAGCTGCGGCGCGTCGCGGAGGTACTGCGTTCGGACGCGGCGGTGGGTTTGGTGGGGCATGGCATCACAGAAGTATTCCTGGACGGCACGCAGCGCACGCAGGCCCCGGAAAAAAACGAGAGACTGCGGCTGAATTCGCTGGCGGCCGCCCGAGTGTTTCGCCTGAGGAAGAGTTACCTGGGAACCAGCCGGATGACGCTGCGGACCGGGCTGGCGCGACAGATTCTTCCCGTGCCGGAAGGCCTGGTGATCGAGGCGGACGAGTACTTGTTCACAATCGCGGCGGCCATGAGTGAAATCGCGATCCTGCGGGACGCGCTGACGTATTACTGCATTCATGGCGGGAATCTGTACGTGTCGGCCGGAAAAGGGAACGCCGGGCTGCGGCGGAAGCAGCGTGTCACGGCGGTGCTGGCGAATTCACTTCCGGACGCGCTGGCTGCCGAAGGTGTTTCTCCCGAAGTGGCGGAGTGCGTCGTCGAGGTTCTGGCGGCGGAAGCCGATCAAATGCGGCTGATGCTGGACGGGGGCACACCGTGGGAGACGGTGCGCACGGAGACCAAGCTGTACGAGATCATGCACGCGGACGCGGCAAAACGGCAGCGTATTTTTCGAGCGGCGGCGATGATTCCGGCGATGTTGCTGCCGCCGCGCTGGTTTTACGCGGGGCGAGAATGGCTGGGGTCCCGCCGATGGTATCGCCGCGCCAGGGAAAAGGCGCTGCCAGTGCCGAAGATTACGCGCGTTGCGGGCCCGGACGAGTTCAAGGCATGAGCCTGCGGACCGAGTATGACGTTTGGCACCAGCGAATCTTCGAGTCCGATCCGGAACACGAGGATGCGACGAGTCCGTGGTATGAGCTGGTGCGCGAACAGATCGGCAGCACGGCGGGGTTGCGCGTTTTGGAACTCGCGTGCGGCCGGGGCGGACTGGTGAGGGAGCTGGCACGCAGCGGCGCTCACGTGACCGGGTGCGATTTTTCGTTTTCGGCGTTGCGTGCCGCCAATACCAAGCTCCAAGCAACCGCGGGCAGCGGCTCGGCTGCGCTGATTCAAGGCGATGCTCAATGCCTGCCGTTCGCCGACTCTTCGTTTGACCTGGTGGTTTGCTGCGAGACGATCGAGCACGTGCCGGACGTGCATGCGGCGATGCGAGAGATGCATCGCACGACCCGGCCCGGCGGCAAACTTTTCTTGACTACGCCGAACTACGCCAATCTCACGGGCCTCTACGACATTTATTCGCGGGTGCGTCACGCTTCCCGCAAGGACGATCAACCTTACGACCGGCGCCAGTGGTTCTGGCAGATTCGCGGGTACGTTCGCGGGGCGGGTTGGAAGATTCTGCGCACGGATGGCACCGTTCACCAACTCCCCATTGTTCCGGGGCGCCGTCCGGTTCGCTTGAGAGGGCTGGAGTCGAACCGCACCGTGAGAAAGCTGCTTAGTCCACTCGCGCTGCATTATTTCGTGGTGGCTGAGAAACAAGGAATGGCGTAGGCCACGATGAACATTTTGATCGGGTCGGGAGTGCCGAAACGCCGGGAAGGCGGCGTGGCCGCCATCATCTATAACTTGGGACGCGAGCTGGAGACGCTCGGGCACCATGTGACGTACATTTTTCTGGACGATCTGGTGAAGCCGGGCTCGGTTTCGTCACGATTCTGCGAGTTGATTTTTTCTCATCGCCTGGCGCGCTACATCGCGCAAAATCGCAAAAAGTTTTCCCTGGTGAATCTGCACGCGCCGGTGGGTTTTCTGTACGGAATGCGCCGCCGGTGGCATCGAGCTGCCGGCTATCCGCCGTATGTGATGACGCTGCACGGCCTGGAAGAGAGGCGCGTGCACGTGATGAGCCGCGAGGCGAAGAAAGGGTTGGCCTGGAACTTCGCGTGGAAGAACTGGCAGTGGCACCGGCTGTACAATTTTCCGAGATTTCGCTGGTCCATTCGAACCGCGGACGCGGCGCACGCGTACAGCCGCGACGTGTGGAATATTCTGCAGCTCAAGTATGGTCTCGACGCGGATCGCTGCGCGTACATTCCGAACGGAGTCGAACGCCGGTTTTTTGTTCCTCGGGAGTACGCGCGGGGAGAGAACTTGCGTTTGCTCTATCCCGGAACCTGGCTGGACCAGCGGGGGATTTTTTATCTGCGGGATGCGCTTCGCAAGGCGGCACCGCGAGTTCCGGGAATGACGCTGACGATCGCCGGGCCAGGAGTTCCGGCCGAGGAGATACTTCGCTTTTTCGGCGACGAACTTGCGACGCGAATTGTTGTGCGGCCGGTGGTGCCTGCCGAACGCATGCCGGAGCTCTACAGCGAACACGACGTTCTTGTTTTTCCGTCGCTGATGGAGGGGTTGCCTGGCGTTCTGCTGGAGGCAATGGCGAGCGGGATGCCGGTGGTTACGACGGAGACCTGCGGGATGCCGGACGTCGTGGAAAATGAATTCAACGGGTTGCTGATTCCGCCGGCGGACGCTGCGGCTCTCGAGGAAGCGATTTTGCGGCTGGCCAACTCGGAGGAGTGCCGCAGGAAACTGGGACAAGCGGCTCGTGAATCCATGCAGCGCCACACTTGGGAGCGGGCCGGGCAACGACTGGAAGCTTTATTTCTGCACGTGCTCGCCCCGGAAGCGCGGGAGCAGGCCGGGCCGATTTAGTTGACGCGATAGACTCGCTGGTCGTCGCGCTGAAAGACGAGCGTCAGACCTGGCGGGTGGTCCGGCAGGCGGAATGCGCCCGCGGGCCAGGCCACGTCCAAAACATGTGTGACGCGCAGGTGTGGCAAGGTAGGCAGGATTTTCTGCAAGTCGGCGGCGTCGGGCAGGGTCTGCTCATCCCATCGGCCGAGCGGCTTGATGTAGGTCTTGTCCGAATAGTAGGCCGGCACGTACGGATCGGTGATGAGCACTTTGGTGGCGGAAGGATCGCGGTTCAGGTAGTCGAAGCTTTCGAGGAAGGGAATTTCGCGCAGCCTGCGCTGGGATTCGAAAGAGCTCGACAACGCTGCGTGCAGGTCGTCGCGCCGGTCGGGCAAGATCATGAGGAACCCATAGAGGAGGGAACACGCCACGGCCAGCGCGGAAAGAACACGCGCAGATTTCGACGCGGCACCGGTGACATTTTCCCAGCCGATCACCGCGAAGAGCGCGGCGATCCCATAGACGGGAATCAAATACCGCGAGACCTGGGCGGTGCCGAACCACGCTGCCGTTTGGAGGACGGCGAACAACACCAAGCCTTTAGCGAAGGCGTCGCGGCGAGAAGCGATCACTCCAAAAGGGCCGAGCGCCAGCGGCATGAGTCCGATTCCACCGGCGCCCCGGAAGTTGGCGGTGTGGAACGTCAGGTTGAAGGGAAGCAGCAGAAAGTGGCGGATGCCGGAGCCCATGCCCATCCCACTTTCGCGGACGTTTCTTTCGAGTTCATGCAAGACGGATGGGAGGAGGCCTTTGACGGCAAATACCCGCAGCAACAGCGGAGGCGGGGGATAAATCGGGCAGCCAAAGAGAATCCAGTTCCGCAAGTAGAAAGGAGACGCAACGACAATTGCGACGGCGCAGGAGATTGCCAGGTTTTTCACAAGGGCAGCGGGGCCTTGGCGGCGGGCCCACAGTGAAATCACGAGCGAACAAAAAATAAGCACGAAGAAGGAGATGAGCGCGGTGTATTTCGTTGCCATGGCGATGCCGCAGAGCAGTCCAAAAAGGGCGTAGTGGCGCGGCGTTTTAGCGTCGAAGGCAATGCGGGCGGCGGCAAGGACGAAGGCGGCAAACAACACGTCCAGGAAGCCTCCGTAGGCTCCGCGGTAGAGAGCCGGCATGGTGACGAGGAGTGCGGCGGTCCACCACACGCCGGAGTGGCTGAGACCCAAGCGGACTGCCAAACCGGCGGTGACCAGAAGAATCGAAATCAGGCTGGTGAGAGCGAAGAGATCGGGAGCACGTTGGCCGCCGAGGGACATCAGAGCGGCATATTGGGTTTCGACAACCGCTGGGAACGCGGTAAGGATTTCGTCGGGGACGGGACGAATCAAGTGGTCGCGCAGCCAGACTTTCGGCCCGAGGTAATGGTAGGCGATCGAATCATTGTTCATGTCGCCGATGGGTAGGGCGAGTCCGCCGAGTGCGGTTACGAGGAGCACTGTGGCGACGATCGCGGCTGGCAGGCGCGGCAAGGAAATACTTGACAGGGTTGCGCGGCTATTTCGAAGCGCTTGCGCAGCGGGCTTGAGGCTCAGAGCCACGCCGAGAAGAAGCACGACGAGGATCGCGGATCTGGAAAACCAAAACTGGCCCACGCAGAAGAGCACGGTTCCGAGGAGGCCGAGCCCTCCCAGCAACGTGAACGCGAGCCGATCGATCGGAGAGAAGTTTTGAGGGAACAAGCGGCGCAACAATCCGCCGAAACCCAGTGCGGAGGCGAACAGAACGACGTTCGCAAAGATCGTGGGGAATACTCTCATGGAAGATGCGAATGGAAGAATCGGCCGAGGATGCGCTGGGCAGTTTGCGATCCCAGGATGCGAATGAAGAAGAAAACGGCGAGCACGGCGGAGATCCACAGCTCGATTAGCCGCGGCCAGAGCACTTGCAGAAGGGCACCGGGCCGCTGTGAATCCGGCTTGCGATCAGGAATGGAATCTTCCGAAGAAGTACTCATCGATCTAACGAATTGCCGGAGACACGATAGCACAACCGCCGTGGTGATTCGCGCCGCGGCGCCTGGCCACCGTTTCTCGCCATGGAACGAACTTGCAGCCAAGGTTCGAGCGGATGTTCTGACATACTATCGTGAGGAGCAGTTCGTCAACCGCCGCGGCCAACCATCGAGGAACGTGAAGCGTGCTCACGCTTGGGATTAATTATTCGCAGATGCATGATTCGTCCGCATGCATTGTGCGAGACGGGGAATTGCTGTTCGCGGTGGCGGAGGAACGCCTCAGCCGCGTAAAGCACGATGCCCGTTTCCCGCAACTGGCGATTGCAGCCTGCCTGGAGTTTGCCGGCGTTCGCGCGGAGCAACTCGACGAGGTGTGTTTTGGCTGGCAGACTGCGGGGCCTGTTTACCGCCACGACCTGAAGCTGTACGCGCTCGGCGGTTGGCCGATCAGCTATCTGAATGTGCTGAATTCGACCCGGCATTTTCTGAGCATGTGGCATCAGGAATCCGGCGCGAAAGCATTCGCCCGGAAATTCGGACCGACCAAGGCGCGCATCCGTTTTGTGGATCACCACCTCGCGCACGCGATCAGCGCATACGGATGCTCGGGGTTCGCGGATGCCGCCATCGTGGTCATGGACGGCCGCGGAGCGTGGGAGGCGACGTCGCTCTGGCGCGGACAAAATGGCGCGATCGAGCACGGACTAACGATTCCGTTTCCGGACTCAGTGGGATTGTTCTACAGCGCATTCACCGACTATCTAGGCTTCGTGCCAAACAGCGACGAATGGAAAGTGATGGGCCTTGCGCCGTACGGACAGCCCGGCGTGAAGCTCGATGCGTTTATCGATCCGGACGCCGCGCCGTACCGGGTGCACGCAAAACGCTTGAGCAGGAACGGCGCGGGCGCATTTTCAGGCATGACGCCGCTGCTCGGCGAGGCTCGCGCGGCGGAAAGCGAGATCGACGACCGGCACAAGAACATTGCGTATGCGGTGCAGGACTACTGCGAGATGGCGATGATGAGCGTGGTGCGGATGGCGGTGGAAAAGACGCGATGCCGGAATCTGTGCCTCGCCGGCGGCGTGGCGCTGAATTCCAAAGCAAACGGAAAGATCTTGGCCTCGGGGCTGGTCGATAAGATTTTCGTCCAGCCGGCCGCTGCCGACGACGGCGTTGCCGTGGGCGCGGCGCTCGCGCCGTATCTGGATGACGGCGGGCGGCTGCAGAACAAGGCGATGCGTCACGCGTATCTTGGCCCGGCGTTTGACGACGCGGCCGTCGAGACCACGCTGCGGACGTACAAGCTACGCTTACACGCGGCTGGCCGATCCCGCGGCGACCGCGGCGGAGCTGCTCTCGCAAGGAAAGATTCTTGGCTGGTTTCAGGGACGGATGGAGTTCGGACCGCGCGCGCTGGGGAGCCGCTCGATTCTGGCTGATCCGCGCGATCCGGAGATGACCGCGAAGGTCAACAACGCGGTGAAATTTCGCGAGTGGTGGAGGCCGTTTGCGCCTTCGTTAAAGAAAGAAGCGGCGGGCGAGTTTCTGGAGAGCGCGACGGACTCGCCGTTCATGGTCCTTACGGCGCAGGTGCGGCCCGAAAAGCGCAGCGTGATCCCGGCGGTCACGCATGTGGACGGCAGCGCGCGGCCGCAAACCGTGGAGAAGGAGGTCAACCCGTTGTATTGGCGGCTGATCGACGAGTTCGGCAAGCGCACCGGCGTGCCGGTGGTGATGAACACTTCGTTCAATTTGCGCGGCGAAGCGATCGTGCATACGCCGACGGATGCGGTGCGAACATTTTTCAGCTCCGGCATGGATGCATTGGTGATAGGCAGCTTTCTGGTGGAGAAATAAGCGTGAAGAGCGAGAGTGGGCGCCTCGCGCAACTGCTTCTGCGATATTCATCGCCGCTAGCGAGATTGCGGCGGCTTCCCATTGTTGGCCCGTGTTTGAGTTGGGCCGGTGCGCGAATCGTCCCGCGCGACTCGTTGGTGTGGGTGCAGGTGCAACGTGGTGCGGCGGCGGGTGTTTGGTTGAGATTGAATCCGCGGACCGGCGGCGACACGCTCGAAGGCTCGGGCGAAGTCGAAGTGCAGCACGCTTTGCAAAAGTACGTCGTTCCGGGAATGACGTTTTACGATGTCGGAGCAAATATCGGATTTTTTTCCATGCTGGCCGCGCAACTGGTGGGACCCAACGGCCGCGTTACTGCTTTTGAAGCGGATCCGGAGATTGTGGCTCGGTTGCGCGAGCATGCCGCTCGCAATCAGTTTTCCTGGGTGCGCGTCGAGGGGAAGGCCGTTTGGTCGGAGCCGCGGACGGTGCTCTTCGCGCGTGCCGATCCGGCGGTTTCCCCCGATCGTGGGCTCGGACACATCGTCGACGCCGCGGGAAAAGATACGATCGAAATTGAGGCTGTGTCTTTGGACGACTATGCGCGGACTTCGCCCATGCCGGATTTCATCAAGTGCGACGTGGAAGGCGCGGAAGTAGAGGTTTTCCGCGGGGCGCAACGCGTGCTTGCGGAGAAGCGGCCCTTGATCCTGTGCGAGATGCACGGCGAAGAGAATCGACGCATCCTGCGCGATGAATTTTCGCGCTTTGGCTACGTTAGTAAGGATTGCGGCGAGCGTCACATTCTGGCATTGCCGCAATGAGTGCCGGCGCGATCGCGCTGCTGGGGCGGCGGGATGAGCCGACCGACGCGGTCGAGGAGTATTGCCTGTTCCTTGGCAAGGCGTTGCGCGACCGGGGTATCGAAACAGAACTGGTGCGAGTGCCGTGGGCCGAACGCGGATGGCCCAGTGCTTTGCGTGAGCTTCGACAAAAGGCCGCAAGCTGGCGCGGCAAATGGGTGCTGGTGCAGTACACGGCGCTGGCGTGGTCCGCACGCGGATTTCCGTTGCGGTTTATCCGCGTCATGAAGATGCTCCGAGAGGCCGGTACACGCGTGGCGGTGGTTTTCCACGATGCCGAGCCGTACGCCGGCGGGCGCATGGTGGACCAGATGCGCCGCCGCGCGCAATTGCACGCCATGCAGAGGGCGCTGCACTATGCCGATCTCGGCGTTTTCACCGTGGCGCTCAGCGTCGTTTCGTGGCTTGGCGATCCGCCGGCCAAAGCCGTATTCATTCCGGTGGGAGCAAATTTGCCTGTTACTTCGCCTGGCCTGCGGAAAGCGGCCGAGCGGGAAGAGGGCCCGTTGCGTGTTGCCGTCTTCGGCATCACGGGAGGCCCGGCCGGCCGGGAGGAATCCGCTCGAATCGTGGAGGCGATGCGATTTGCCGCGAAAAGGATAGGCAAGTTGCGGCTGCACGCGTTCGGGAGGATTGCGAGCGATTTTGAGTCGCAGCTCCGTGAAGGCTTGCGCGACGCGCCCGTGGACGTGCAGGTTGACGGTGTGCTGCCGCCGAAACACGTGGCTGAGGCATTGTCTGCGGCGGACGTGATGCTGTTTGTACGCGGGGCGATTTCGAGCCGTCGGGGCAGCGCGATCGCAGGAATTGCGTGCGGCTTGCCGGTGATCGCGTATGGGGGACGGGAAACAGCGGCGCCGGTAACGGACGCGGGTGTCGTACTGGTAGCGCGGGACAAGAATGCCGAGCTAGGCGAGGCGCTCGTGCGCGTGTTGGCGGATAGGGATTACCGCGCTTCGCTGGCCGAGCGCAGCCGCGTGGCACACGCGCGGTATTTTGCGTGGGAGGCTATTGCGGCGCGCTACGTTGAGGCGCTGAGCAGGTAGCCGCAGGTTCTGTGAAGATCGACGCTGCGGAAACCGAGATGGACGGAGCTCATCTGCAGAGTGCTTCGATCAGGACTTCTTTCTTTTTCTCGGCGAGGTGCGTCAGCGCGTCCAGAGACGCGAAGTAGCCGGCCAGCGACGCTGCTGCGAGTCCGGTGAAGACGCCTGCGGCAAGCCACGGATTGCCAGTCAAGTGGCCCACGAAAAGAATGAACGAGCAGATGCCCGCAAGAAGAATCTGCACGCCAAAGCCCACCCAAACGGCGACTCCGGAATTGCGCTGGCCGCGCAGGGACCCAAATTCGAGCTTTCGCGGAAAGCTGAGAGAAGTCCAGTTTGCGATCGCGAATTGTCCAGTGACGGAAAAAACGGCCCCGGCAAGGGTGGCTATCAGCACGGGAAAGGACGGGAGGCCGATTCGCCAGGCCAAGACGCTCACCGAGATCGCTGTTTCGAAGGCCAGCACGGCGGCGTGCATCAGATTTTTCCCGAGAAAGACGTCGCCGAAGCGCAACGGCGCAGTGAAATACGTCTGAATGCCTCTGCCTTCGTATGCGAAGCAGTTGTAGGCGGGCATCATCAACATCAGCAGCAGGTAGCCCATCATTCCAGGAAAGAACAGGTCCGGTGAAACCCCGCGTTGGAGCACGGAGGGATGCCTGCCGGCAAGCTGCGAGCTGAACAGCACCACCAGTAGAGGCGGAATCAGCAGACCGATGGCGACAAACCCGTTTCTGGTCAGATAGCGGAAGTCTTTGCGCAAAACGGCGGCGACTTGCGGACGCAGCAGATCGAGCGACGCCGGGTCCTGCGTCTCGCGTGGAAAGCGACTGCTCTGGGGCGCGGGCCGGGGCGTCCGCTTCGCTGAGCTCCTCGCCGCGATATTGCGCCGCGAATCTTTGCCACAAGAATCCGCTGAAGACCACGATGTAAAGAACGAGACCCGCGGCGCCGGATAAGACGCCGGGCCATCGGTCCCGAGCGGCTGCGGCGACGGCGTGGCCGGCCAGCGCCGGGGGAAAAAGAGAAAGGTACGGCAATATGCGTAAGGCCCAGGCGGGCGCTCCGTGCTCATAACGTTCCAGAAGAGGCCTGATGAACTGGGCGGAGACAGAGAACAGAATGATGAGCCCGAAAATGACTTCTCGCGTGCGGCGCCGGGCAAGCAGCCGCTCGAACCAGGAACCCAGCAGGCGCTCCAGGGTTAAGTTCATCAGCAAGAACAGAACAACGATCGCGAACAGCGCCGGCAATATCGCAGGACTTGCGGCTCCGGCTCCGGCGGTCATCGCCAGCAACCAACAAACGCAAGCGAGGGCGGCGAAGTCCGCCAGGCCATACGCGAGACCCACCAAATAAAACGCGCTCATGCTGAGAGGAAAACGCAGAAGGTTGCGAAACTCGAAGGTCGCGCCGAACCCCGCCAAGAAAATAGGAAAGACCTGCCAGAAAAGAAAAATGCCCCAGAAGAGGAGCACTATCCAACCGAAGTGGCCAGTGGAAAGAGAAGTGTACGCGCCCCAATAGAACGCGAAGCTCAGGCCGACGACCATCAGCCCGGCGAAAATGGCGGCCCAGATCATGCCGAGGAGATCGAGACGGCTGCCTTTTTTGCGCAGTTGGTTGCGCAGGATTCGCCAGCGCAGCCCGGCAACCACGCTGGATTTGCTCGGCCACTCCCAACTTGCCGGCTACATCAGCCACGAGAGCTCCTCCATTTGCGGGCGGTCCGCTCCGTCCTGGCCGACGATCGACAGGAAGACTTGCTCCAGAGTGGTCTGGCGCCCTTCTTCGCCGGCAACGCCCGCGCGCAGTTCTTCCAGCGAGCCTTGTGCGACGAGGCGGCCTTTGTGAATGATAGCGACGTGGCTGCAGAGGCGCTCCACGATCTCGAGCACGTGCGAAGTCAGAAAAATCGTCACGCCGCGCTCGGTCATGCGGCCCAGCAGCGCCTTCAGCGTGCCGGCCGCCAGCGCGTCAACGCCTTCAAAGGGCTCGTCGAGAAACAGGATGCGCGGGCCGTGAATTACCGCTGCGGCAAGGGCCAGCTTTTTCTGCATGCCGTGCGAATAGTCGGCGATCACCGATTTGGGACGGTCGGCGAGCTGCATGAATTCGAGCAACTCCGCGGAGCGCTGCTGCGTGGTGGCGCGGTCGAGTCCATACATCCGTCCGACGAAATTCAAATACTCGGACCCGGTTAATCGCTCGAAGAGGCCCATGCCTTCCGGCACCACGCCGATTTGGCGTTTCACCTCGACGGCGTTGGAAGCAAAGTCCAAGCCGAGAAGCTGCATGCGGCCGGACGTGGGCGCCAGCAATCCGGTGAGCATTTTGATGGTGGTCGATTTTCCGGCGCCATTGGGCCCCAGGAAACCGAAGAATTGCCCCGCCGCAACGCTCAGATCCATGTTGTCCACTGCCGTGAGGCCGCCGAAGCGGCGGGTGAGTTTCTCGGTGACAATAGCCGGGCCGGTCATCGCGTTTCCTTTTTCAGCGCGTGCGTCGCAGCAAGACTCTAGCATGACTCCGCCGGCCGTTCGGCGCGACGAAGATCAGAAGATCAAAGATGATACGGATGCGATTCGAGCGGGATTTCAGACCGCAGACTTGGGTGGTGGCGGCAGCGGTGTGGCGCCAGCAAGGTGGGGTTCGCGCGCAGGCAATGCCGCGAGTACCGCGGGGAGTTCCACGCGGAAGACGGCGCCGCCTTTCTGCCCGTTGTAACAGAGGATCTTGCCGGCGTGTTCCTGGACGATGCCGAAGCAGATGCTCAAGCCCAGGCCGGTGCCCTTGCCCACGGGCTTGGTGGTGTAAAAGGGATCGAACACGCGATGGGGGTCCTTGATGCCGGGTCCGGTATCGGAAAACAACACGACGACGTTGCCGCGATCGCGAATCGTTTTGATGGTGAGTACGCCGCCCTCGTGCGCTTCCATCGCGTCCACGGCGTTATTGATGATGTTGAAGAACACCTGCATCAGTTGATTTCCGTCGCCGCGCACCCCGGGAAGAACGGATTCCAATTGCAATTCAACGCGGGTCTTGGCGGAACGCAGGTCCAAAGAGCGCAGCTGCATGGCGTTGGTGACGACGGTGTTGATGTCCAGGAGAGTGCGCTCCGGCGGGACCTGGCGCGCGAAGCTGAGCAGATTGCCGACCAGCGTCTTGGTGCGGCGGGCTTGATCGCGAATTTTTGCCGCGGTCGCGCGCGCCTTCTCGGGCAACGTCGCGTCGTCGGCCAGAAGATCGGAATAGCCAAGGATGGCGGCCAAGGGATTGTTGATTTCGTGGGCCGCGCCCGCTGCCAGCTGTCCCAGAGAAACCAGCTTTTCCGTCTGCACCAACTGCGCCTGCAAGCGTTGCAGATTCTCGATCGATTGCTCGGATTTTTCGAGCAGTCGAGCCCGATCCTTTTCGGCGATGTGGTTTCGCAGGAAGACAATCAGCGCCAGCGGCACGGAAGCGATCAAAATCGTCATCAAGCGGTAGTCGCGCACATCACGCGAATCGTGGGAGTACCGCAGCGTGTAGAGCGCGAAGGCCGGCAGCGAGATGACCGCCGCCATCGCCAGACGCGAAGCCAAGGTGCGTTCTCCACTGGCCTTGCCTGGATCGCTGGCGTCTTCGCTTTCCGACGGCGCATCCAAGGCCGCCTGATTGCGGTACGCGACCAGCCCGGCGAATCCGAACCACAAGAACGAGGAAATCAGCGGCAGATCGTACAGCGTTCCCGTGGAATACTTGTTCAGGCTGATGGCCACATTGATGGTGAGCGAGGAAAGCATATACATCGTGGCGCCGCCGAACAGATGGGCGTACACGGTGCGCCACGCGCCTTTCGAGCGCAACCACAGGAATCCCAAACCGCCGACGATGACCAGGTTCTGAATGTGGGTCACCACGTCGTAGTTGAAGTTGTACTGCGCTTCGGCCGGCACCGCGTACATCCATGGGAAAACCACGAAGGCGTAGAGGAACGTCCACCAGGTCAGCAGCAGAACGAAATCGAGATAGCCGAAACGCAGCTGCAGCTCGCCACGCTGGCGATGCGGCTGCAGCGCCAGAGCCGCCATAATGGGGATACCCTTGAGGAAGAAAACGATATCGCCCCCATAGATGACGGGAACGTCGCGATGCGCGTAGACCTCGTGGTAGGTCCAGTCCAGTTGGCCGAGCAGCCAGAGCGTGCAACTCAGCGCCAGCAGCATCCAGAAGATGTTGCGCCGCCAGTGCGGAGTGCCCGCATTGAGCAGCAGACCGGCGTTGGCTATCAGCGGTACCACGCACTGCACCAGGTCCGCAAACGTAACTAGAGACGAATTCCCGCGCGGCAGCGCGAGGGACGCCGCTGCGTACGTGGCGATAATCAAAAGCCACAGAGACAGGTATATCCAGAGTGAGCGGGAGGAGGACATGCTCGTGCTGATTTCCAGTCTAGGTGGCAAGCGCGCCATTCGGGTTTCGGATTGAACGTTGGATGGCTTAAGGATAAACGAAGCCACGGCGCAGCTTCGCCCATGCTGGCGGAGGAGGAGGGATTGTACCCCCATTTGGTGACTGGGAGGTGAGGGTTGGTGACGGCTGGTATGTCTCTTCTTATCAACGCACTTTTTTCATTTCACAAAATCACCAGTGGTTAAGCGGGCTTGAACGTGGTCAAATAGGTCGAGAGTAGTAGCAAGAGTAGTCGCAAAACGGTCCCGTTTCGTCTTCGAACTGAACATTCCAATCCACGCCGCCGCGCAAGGCCTTTCAGGCCCCCCGATAGTTTCCGGTGGCCGGCAGCCCGCCCAAAATCTCGCGGCACAACGCCCAGGGACCGGATTCGTGGTCGAAAAGCGTGAGCGGTCAGCATTAGTTTAGGTTAAAACTTAGGCGCACTGTAGCCCGGCGATTTTCAGGAGCCGGAATTTCCGATTTCAACTCCATTTCTGCGCAAAACCATGCGGCCGCGGCCGCCCTCGTGTCAACCTCGAATCATCGGTATTTGGTGGCACTTTTTGATATACGCCTAGCGCAGCTATGCGGTTTGCCGCTCCGTCTTCCGTTAGGCCTGAGCGTCGCATCGGCGGGTGGTAGAATAGGTTCTACGATGTCCGACCTTGCGGCCAAGACGTGCGTTCCTTGCCGTGGAGGGGCGCCCCCGCTCAAGGCGGAGGAGCTCTCCATACTTGAAAAGCAGGTCGATGGGTGGAACATCATCGAAGAACATCACATCGCTAAGACCTTCAAGTTTCCCGACTTTCGCGAAGCCCTCAGGTTTGTAAATCGCGTAGGTGAGCTTGCCGAAGAGCAGGGACACCACCCAGACATCTTTCTTGGCTAGTCGAAATCACGACTTGGACGCACAAGATCAACGGTCTGACGGAGAGCGATTTCATCCTGGCGGCAAAGATCGACCAACTCCGCAAATCCTAGCTTTCCCTACGCAACACCAAACCATACTCCTAAAGGCCGTGCCGCGGCTCTTTTCATCCGAGCGAATGTCGGGCACGGAGCCGCCGGGCGTAAATCCATAGATTCAAAATGCAGATGGCGACAGCGCCCGCAATGAGAAGGTTCGGGGGGACACCAGGGTACACCACGGCGTCGAGGTAGTGCAGAAGGAAAGGGCCGCGATAAGCCGAAACTCCGCCACGCACCTCAAGCCACGTTTCAAACGCCGTGAGCGGGCACCAGAAACCAAAGATTTCGATGATCACTCCGTACACCAGCGTGGCAACGTGCAGCGCGGCGAGCCGCGGCCGGCCGCGCGTGAAGAATGCGCCGAAGATGACCCAGGCGATGTAGGCCGCATGGAGCGACAGAACACTGGCCGCCATCGCTCGGTACCATCCCGCCGCCATGCTCACAACCCCCTGGACGCAAAGCCGAGAAGTCTATTGCGGACTTCTATTGTAAAAGGAAGGAGCGAGTCCCCCTCAGTCGCCTGTCTTTTGGCGTCCCCTTGGCCCAGCACTTCGTGCAAAGCGTCTTGATGGGATACCTTGCCGCTTACGCCCCAATTGGTTGAAGTCAATCTCAACCATCTCTTTCAGTTTGTCAGAAGCGAGTAAACCCCGCGCGCAAAGTCTCCGCTTGTCCTAAGGTTTAGCCGAACGTCGCTCTTCGCGCTCTGCTCCTCTGCGCGCTGCAGGTTGTTCGCGACCGACGACGAACTGACTCAACCACTGCACGAATTGACTCAATCACAAGATCGGGCTCGTCAAAGTGGATCCAGTGACCACTTTTGGAAGCAACTATGTGTTTTCCTTGGGAAGACAGGTGCACCAAGGCCTCATGTCCCTTCATCTGCGAAGGAGATGAGCTGCTCGCCGAAAGCACCACCAGCGGAATGTCACTGTAATCTCCGGTGGCAGCAACTTGGGCTGCGCTTTGAGGAAGTGCCTCGGCCTGACTTACAATCGCATCAAAAAACTTCGGCTGCGTCCACAAGGCCGCAACAATTGGCCGCAGCTCCGAAGGTAACTTCGCCAACGGGGCGATCATACGCTCTGCCTCCGCGAGCGTCCCACCCATCAGCAGGGAAACGCTAGTGCGCGCCAGTCCGGGTGCACCAAGACGCACGAGAACGGAGATGAGACGCGCGACGCCCAGCCCGCGCAAGTAACGCGCCATATCGAGAGAGCCTTATTGCGCCCGCAAGTTTTCTTGCTGCTGCCTCGGTCATCTCAAACCATTCGCTTGGGTGGATAGGATCAACGAGCACCATGCCCACAACGTCGCCCGGATAGGTGCTCGCATAGAGGCGTACCGTGAAGGTGCCAAAGGAGTGCCCCACGAGCACAAACGGTCCTTCGACTCGAGCATTGAGCAGCAGCGCGCGGAGTTCTTCAACGATCTGCCGGCTCGAGCGGGGCATGGGGCCCGCGAAATTCGCAGTGCCGACAATTGCAAACGGCAAGGTCTACATCGGCACGCAGACTGAACTCGACGTGTGGATCGGCTGCCTGTCGTGCGCGCAGGAATTGCCAAAGGCCGAGTTTTTCTCGCTGGCTTTCGGCGAAAGACCCGACGCTAGTGCATCGCGCACCATCATCCTTGCTCGCAGTAAGCGCGATCGCACGGCTCCCGCAGTCATGTCCAGGACCCATGCGGTTTCCGCCGTGTTGAGATTCTTGACATCTTGCAGGAAAAGCACTTCCCGATATTCTACGGAGAGAGCCTGAATCGCGAGCCGCAGCGTGTCACCCAATTTTTTCCTCTCAAGTGCTTCCCAAGCGATCTCGCGCCAGGTAGCGGCATTCGCTGAACTCGACGCTAACTTGGCAATCTGGTTGGATCGAGACTTGTGACGGGGCGTTCGCTTGGTCGCAATCGCGGCGAAGACCTTTTCAAAACTGGCTGCTGTGACCGGAAGCATTCTTGTACTCGTACCTCTTAGTCTTCTTATTTTTGTTCCATTCATTTCGAGTGTCCCCTTTGATCAGATATGCAACTGAAGCATTTCGTGCTTCAGTCGCGAAAGTACGGCTGCGTCCGGGGGCAAAACAATTGTGCATTGGTAAAACGGGGCTTACGTTTGCAGGGAGAGGCTTTACGTTCGTTTAGAGCCGCTGTACATGGGTTTAAGGCGGTAATTCTTAGGTTCGATACACCGGTTCGACGCGATGAATCAGCAGCGCGGGGTCAAGGTGAGTACGATGAACAACAAGCGGCGTCTCCGCTCGGGTCTCGACCTGCGGCGGAGGCTTCAGTCCATCTCGTGTATCGAGGAGCGGTAATTCACCGGGCACCGTCGGTCCACTTCCAGTGCTAAGCCGCCTACCTAAGAACCGACATTTGTCTGGTCGTAGCGTGAGGCAGTTCAAGAAGAACCAAGGCATTAGGGGAAAGGTCAAAATCTAGCGAACCATTGTTGAGTTGAGTCCACTGTGCGGACGGAAGTTCCGCGGCGCGGTTGACCTGCTGGACTTGTTGCAGTGTCGGATAGCGTGGGCTGCCGATGGCGCTGTATGCGGCGAGAGTGTTGCCGTGCTGACCGTCGAGGCATTGAGTCGAGACGCGGGCGTCGCGAGCTACCCCGCGAAAGTCTAGGTGAAGTCGTTTGGCGAAACCTTGCTGGTCAGGGTCGACAAGATTCCAGGCAGCCAGGACGAGCGTGCCATCGTCGCGGCGCGTCACAAGCAGATCTGAAGCTGAATTGGCGAGGCGTTGATCGCCCAGTTTGTGAAGCAGCGAGAAGGCTACATAACTTGGTTTCTTGATACCACCGAGCGCGACTAGGCCGAAGCTACCGTCAAAGGGCTCTTTTGGGGGCCCGTTTTCCTCGAAGACGTCGCTGAATGTCCAGAACGACATCATGTCGACGAAACCGTCGCACTGGCGGATGTCGTCAGCGAGCGCGGCCCCGACGTAGATGGTGTCGCGCGCGTGGAGCTTGCCGAAGGAAGGAACGTTCCACTCGGTCCACATAAGAGGGAGATTCGGTCGACCGGACGAAGCGATCTGCGCATGCACTTTCTGAATGGCGCGGCAAACGCGCTCGTCCATCGGAATGTCTTCGTGAGTGTGGAACAGGTTCTCGACGGTGTCGTCGGCGTAGCCGTGGCTGCTGACGAAATCGACCGGAACGTTTTGTTCCTTGGTGTGAGCCAGAAAGGCATCGACCCAATCGGCAGCAGCGGTAGCGGGGCCGCCGACGCGGAGGCGAGGGCTGACCGACTTCAGGGCGCGCGCGGTGTGATCGTACAGGTCGAAGTAGGTCGGCTGCTTCGGGACGCCAACCCAGAAATCGATATTCGGTTCGTTCCACACTTCAAAGTACCACTGCGCGACCTCGTCTTCGCCATAGCGCTGCACCAGATGCCGCGCGAAGGTTTCGGTGAGCTGCGTCCATTTGCCCCAATCCTTGGGCGGCGCCACATTCGGCTTGTACCAGAAGGCATGCAAGGCACTTGGATCGGAGGAGAGCTTCTTGGGCATGAAACTCAGCTCCACAAAAGGCCGCACCCCGTTTTCGAGCAGTCCGTCGTAAATCTGGTCGATGTAAGAAAAGTTGTATGTCGGCTTGCCGTACTCGTCTTCGTCGTAAAGTCCGGTTTCATCGTGAAAAATCGCGTGGAACCGGACGTATTGAAATCCCGTGTTCCCCTTTACTGTGCGAAGATCGTTCCGATAGCTGTCTCGGAGAGTTAGGATTGCACGTCCGGACCCGAACATTCTTTCCCAGAAGTGCGGAAACAGGTGCGACGGTGCATTCGCATCAATCTCGATGACTTCCGCAGGCGTCTGTGAGCGCGCAGTCGACTGCCCAGGGCATTGCTGCGCGGTCAAAACAGCGAGCGTTCCCGATGCCAGGAACAACGCAAGACGAAAGATGGTCACGTGAAACTGACCCATGAGAGCGCTCCCTCTGAAAGTTGCACTTCGAAGACGAGGGCGCGGACTGGTTGCGCCCTGTCCCGCACTGCTCTGCCTAGAAACTGAACCGAGCTTGGAAATCAACGACACGCCCCGCAAGGGCATTTTGGGCTTGGCCAAATGTCTGGTTCGGGATGACGTTCTGGGTGCCATTCGGGAGGACTTGAATGGTCCCAATGGTCTGATTGCCGATGGGAGCAAAGTTGATCTGGTTAAAGATGTTGTAAAAGTTGGCGCGAATCTCGACCTTGGCGTTCTCTCCGAGGACGTGCATGCGGGGCAATCCAAACGCCTTGGCCAGCGTGAGGTCTAGATCGGAATAGCGCGGCCCCCGGAACGTGTTGCGATCCATTCCAGGCGTGGGAGGAATGCCGCTGGACGATAAGGTGGGTGGCAGGAAGTACGCAGTCGGGCCGCTCGGGAAGTTGCCGAGTGCCTTCTCAAATGTAGAGTTGCTGTAATTGGTGGCCGCGCCGCCAAGGTAGGCAGCCGGCCGCACCGTGCAGAATCCACTGCCCGGGTAAATCAAGCTGCAGGGGTTTCCACCAGGAGAGTCCAAGATCTGAACGTTGTATTCCGGCGTCCAGGGGAAACCGGAGTGCGCGGTCCAAATAGGGCTGAGGGTCCAACCGCCAACGACTTTTTCCATCCACTTGTGGGAACCAGAGAAGATCCGCGGTGACCACACGCCCCACAGTTTGAAAAGATGAGTGACATCGTAATCTGACGGCCCGTATTCATATTGGCGGTTAAAAGGATAGTCGCCGATGTTGTAGTCGTTCGAACCGTCATCCATGGCCCTGCTGAACGTGTATTGGGCGTCGATTTCGAAGGTCTGAGAAAAGTGATGCTGGAGTTCCGTAAGCAGGGCGTTGTAATTGCCGTTGACGTCATTGGTCCAGAAGTAGAGGTTATTCACCTGGGGATTGAGGGGCGTGTACTGCCAGTTCAGATTTTCCTCCCGTGTATAGTGACGGCTGAGACTGCCCTGATAACCCACGGTTGCAATCCAGTTATGGCCCAGGTCGTACTGCGTTTCCAGCGAATAGCGGTAAGTGTAGGGCGTCGGGAGATTGTTCTCGATGCCATTCAAAGTGACCGGGCTCTCCCCTGGAATTGGAAGATGAGTGGTGGGGTCGAAAGAGAGAACAGCGTTGGGGTTGGTGGGCCAGTCGGTAAATTGGTGGGTGCTAGAGGGAGCGGCGTAGAGAATGTCGGACGCCGAGCTACCTGTGAAATTAAAGAAGGAAACGAGAGGCGGGTTCGTGAGAGTACCCAGCATGATGGCGTCTTCCATGTGGTTGTAACCGATACCGAAACCGCCGCGAATGACCAGCCGGTTGTGGAGATCCAGATTGGGCAAGAGCCACTTATTGGGGCTCCATGCAAATCCGATTTGGGGGCCGAAATTGTGATAGCTGGCGTTATAGAGGTTGCCGCCGAGTCTCAGACTCATATCGGCCAGTTCATCGGGGGCAGGACCCAGGATCGTATTGCTGATGTTGCCGTATTTCTCGTGGAGCGGGCCAAAGTATTCCCAACGCAGGCCAAGGTTGAAGGTCAAGTTAGGCTTCACTTTGTAATCGTCCTGGATGAACATGGCGTAAATGTTTGAGCGGACGTAACCCGTCACCGAGGTGGGCACACCCGTAAGGGGGTTGAAATTCCCGAACTCTTGAAACGGAGCATCATTCGCGAAGTCCCACATATTATTGAAAACGTAGTCCGGGCGTGCGCCACTGGATTCGGTCTCGGTATTTTGCTCTTTGTAAAATTCCGCGCCATATTTCAGAGTGTGCTTGCCCCGGACTTGCGAGAGCTTATCGCGGAAGTTGTAGGCCGTCTTATAAAAGATGCCAGGTCCCTGCGTACCGTAGTTGCTGGGGCAGGCGCTGCTGATGCAATTGATAAAGTCGAGTGGCAGGCCCCAAGGTTCCAGAGGGTTCGAATCAAGTTCATTAAAGTACCATCGCGAGACATTGAAGCGCGCTTCATTGAGGAGATTGGATGTGAAGGTGTGGTCCCAGAGGACCGTCTGGCTGTAGTTCAGACGATCGGAATGCCAGAGGTTGGCGGGCCGGGCCGGGCCATTATAGAAAGTCGAGTCGTTTGGAGTCCAGTAGAGACTGTAAGCGACGAGATCTTTGTTCGTAACCTGGAAATCCATCCGGCCATTCCACTGTGTTTCGGTAAGGTCTGTTGGGTTTGAGGTTTGCACAAACTGAATGTCTGGCACGCCATTTAAGCCATTCCCAACTCCGAAAGGAGTTGCGGGCGCGCCAAAGGTAGGATCCTGGGTGCCGCGAGGGGTTCCGGTCAACAAGGATCCGATATTCAATCCCCCATTTACCTGTTGGCAATTGGTCGCCGGCAAGTTAGCCTGCGCGCAAGTACCGTTGAGATTTTTGGTGTACGATGCGGCCTCACCGGGGAAACTAAGCAAGGCGGCTGAAATGTAGCCCGTTTGGGCGGCGACGGTCTGGAGAAACTGTGGCGTTTCGACCCAAGCGGTAGCCGTGCTTACGGAATTGTTGCGCAGAGTTTCATAGGAGAAGAAAAAGAACAGGCGATTCTTGATGATCGGCCCGCCGACGCTGCCGCCCATTTGATTAAAGCGGTTGGTGACGCGTTCGACTGAAGTTGGATTATTGGGATTGTTCACCTGCTGATAGGCATTCAACCCCGGGCGGTCGATTTTGATGAAAGCGCTGCCGTGGAACTCGTTTGTGCCATTCTGCGAAACCACTTCGATTTGAGCCCCACTGTTGCGGCCATACTCTGCATCGTAGTCGTTGGAAGTGACGGTAACTTCCTTAATCGACTCTTCGTTCGGTGTGATGATTGCAGCACCGCCCCAGTCCAGGCTGTTTACGCTCACGCCATCGACCTGGAAGCTGTTGGAAATGTTGCGTTGTCCGTTCGCATTGATCTGTACCTGGTTCTCTGTCTGGAAAATGCTGCTGGTCATGCTCGATCCCCCGGGACCGGCACTTCCCGGGGTGTTCTGGCTGGCGCCACTGTTGGTGTGGGAGCCGTCGCCAAAAACGCCGGGAGCCAAGCGCAGCAGTTGATAGGGATCACGACCGAGGGTGGGAAGGCTTTGTATCTCGGCGCTGGAGAGGGTGCCGCTGATCTTTCCGGTTTCCGTGTCCATCGCGGGACCCGTTTCCGCGTTCACAGTGACAGACTGGGTCACTTCCCCGATTTCCAAAGAAACATTGACGGACTGGGTCTGTTCCGTCGTTACAACTACATCTTCCAGTGTCTTTTGGGTAAAGCCGGCCTTTTCGACGGTGAGCGTGTAATGGCCGGGAGCTAGATTGAGGAAGTTGTAGACGCCGCTGGAATCACTGGTCGCGTTTTTCGAGATGTTCGTTTCTTTGCTTGTCAGGGTGAGGGCCGCCCCCTGAACGACTGCACCTTGTGGATCCAAGATGACTCCCTGAATTCCGGCGCGGTACTGCGCTCGCACGGGAACGGAACAAAAGAAGATAGTGATAAGCAGAAGCGTTTTCCACCGCATAGTCGTTCTCCTCCAGATCAATCTTGAAAAAACAAGTCAGGAGATTGATTTCTCCAGACCTGTCACGATCTAAAGTTCACCGTTACGTCCAGCTCGACCGAAATCGGCAGGCCGTTGAGGACCGTCGGCTCATACTTCCACTGCAGCACCGCTTTCAACGCCGCGGATACCAGCAACGGGTGGCCGCTCAAAGCGCGCGCTCGCACCACGTTTCCGTGCTCATCAATCACCGCTTCGACCACCACGGTGCCCCAGACGTGTGCTTCCTTCGCGAGTACCGGATACTCGGGTTGGACCGAATAGGTCTGCCGCGGTGCTTTGAGCTTCGAGCCAACGCGAACAATTCGCTTCGCTGCGGGCTGCTGCGGAGGGGGAATCGCTACGGAGGTCCCCGTTCCACCAAAAACTCCACCCAGGGAACCACCCAGTTGGCCCCCGGCCACCCCGCCAGGGACGCCGCCCGCTACGCCACCCAAGTTCGGCGCGGCAGCTGCGTTATCCAGAGAGACCTTCTTCGGAATCGACACCGGCGCACTCAGTTTCCCCAGGGTGTAGGTGAGCTTTGGCCGCATAGGCGTTGTGCGCGGAGCCACCGCCCGCCCCGCTGGCGGTGGAGGCGGCGGCGCCGAGGGAGGGGCCACCAAGAGAGTATCTTCGTAGTTGCCCAGTTGGATCGTCCCCGTTGTGTACAACGGCACGATGATCAGCGTCGCGAGAATCACAATGTGCAAACCCGTCGCGGCGGCCCACTGGAGAGGGTTCCTTCGCACGGTCTTTGTCGTGGGGGTCTCGAGCAACGCGCTGAGAAAAACATCGTTCTGTGTTGTCGGAGACAGACGGACAGACCGCGCTGGCTTCGCCGTGTGGTCTTTTTGGGCCGGATCGAAGAGATGCATCGGATGGCTAGTCATCAAATTCGCTCTCTCTGTACGTAGCGAATCGACTCGCCACCCTGGTCCCAAGACACATTTCCACCAGCGCTTCTTCCACAGAGATTTCGCGCCGCCGGTATCGTTCGCCGAAGCCACGCATCGGGCCTTTACCTGCTATTTTCAATTTTAGATTCATAGCCCAATGACCTCATTGCCCCGAACGAACACACTCGCTGCATGGGCAATATTGATGCCGATCTTTGGTGAATCTTCGGGTCCGCTAAGTCCCTGTATTCTTCAAGAATTAGATGAAATGCGAAACGAAGGGAGGAATTCAAACCTTACTTCTGCGCACAAAGCGAACAGATGTGTGAAAAGATCCAACACGAGTTGTGTCCCTAACTCCCACGGCAGTCGTGCCAGTTCAGTGGCTCCTGATGGCAGGGTACCTTCATTTGAGAAAGACTTTTTGTGTCTTGAACTCACTGATTCCAATTTCGCAGATCACTGCGGGAGGACATCTCCAGCAAGGTTTTCGCCACTGCCGACCCAACACGCACCACCGAAATCACGCGTCGATCTTGTGTTCCTCCATTTTGTTGTAAAGCAAACGGCGATTGATCTGGAGACGATTTGCGGCTTCCGATTTGTTGCCCCCAGATTCTTTGATCGCCTTTCCGATTAATCGTTTTTCCAACTCGGATATGGATTTATGAAAGGGAAGGGATAGAAGATCGATTTCCAACTGGCGGGAGTCCCGCTCGCCTTTGCTATCCGCTCTCGCCGGAAAGTGCTCTGGCATCACGCCTGGATAGAAATAATTTTGAAGCATAAGAATCGCCTCGTCAGAGAACCCGATCGCAGGCAACCCGTTCTTATCCCGCAAAACCTGCGAGATGTACTTGCGTTCGGCGTCCGCGAGCGTTTGCCCTCCAAGCGCAGCGCGGCTGCCAACGTTTATCTGCTCGGGAATCTGAGGACGATGAAGGACCCCGTTCGAGGAAAGAATCACGCAGCGTTCAATCACATTTTGCAGCTCGCGCACATTGCCCGGCCATGGATATTGGCGTAGGGTTTCCATATCTTCTGGCCGGATGCTGTCGATCCGCTTATCCAGGCGGCGAGCACACTTCTTCACAAAGTGCCCTACGAGAAGGGGGATATCTTCCTTCCGCTCGCGGAGCGGAGGTACTTCAATTGGAAAGACGTTCACCCGATAGTAGAGATCGCTGCGAAATCGCCCTTCTTCAACCAGCTGAGACAGGTTCCTATTTGTCGCGGCCACCAGGCGGAAGTTCACACGGATGGTCCGAGTGCTGCCTAGTCTCTCGAGTTCCTGCTCCTGGAGAACCCGCAACAGCTTGGACTGTAATTCCAGAGGGATGTCGCCCACCTCGTCAAGAAAAAGCGTTCCTGCATGCGCCAGCTCGAAGCGTCCGACATTCCGGGTGATCGCGCCGGTAAATGCACCCTTCTCATGACCAAACAATTCACTCTCGAGGAGTCCCGCCGGGAGCGCCGCACAATCGGCCCTGACCAAAGCTCGTTCGCGCCGTGAACTAAGACTATGGATTGCCCGGGCGATGAGTTCCTTGCCGGTACCGGTTTCCCCCAGGATCATCACGGTCGAGTCCGTAGTCGCGACGGTCGCTACTTGCCGCAGCACTTGTTTCATGCCGGAACTCTCACCGATGAGTTCCCGGGGGGCAGCGCCCCAAGCTTCCGCGGGCACCTTATCATTCCAACAGCCCGCTCCCCCTTGCATCCTCTCGTGATCATCTAGCGGTGTCGCTGTCGTTATCATGGCCTCAACCTCCGTATCGCAATGGCTCGCGAGGGCTGGGTCCTCCGGGCGAGCTTTGATAGACCAAACAGCCGATTCGATCGGCTGTCATGAAGTGCGGCGTGCCTTCCGAGCCAGCGCTTCGGTTGACTTCGAAAGACACGCACAGAACGACGAGACCCTTACGCCGGACCTGCATTTTCCATGGTCCCGACCCAAAAAGGCGTGCCAGGCAACATCGCCCACGCAGACTGCAAAGCAGACCCGCTTTGATTGATTGGCCCACGCTTGCATGACTTTCACGGCTTCCTTAGCGGTGATCTTTCTGGATTCCATTCAAGGACGCCCACTCTGTCGATCGCAAGAGTGACACCGCGCCTGACGGCGAGTCTATTGGGCCTTAGTAAAACAGGCTTTGTCTTTGTGGAACGTGGCTTTACGAAAGTTTAGGACTGCTTGGGGATAGAAACGCTCATTTTCTCGGCCATCCTCACCAACTCAGCCACGGACTGCGCACCCATCTTTCGCATGAGTTGGCTACGATGAACTTTTATCGTGGCCTCACTCGTTCCGATTTCAGCGGCTATTTGTTTACTGAGAAGGCCGGAAACCACCAGAGGCAGCACCTTTTTCTCCCGAGGCGTGAGCGATGCAAAGCGCCCCCGCAGCGTGGCAATCTCAGCCTCTCGTTTGCGCCGGTCCCGGTCCTTGTCCAGGGCCAGTTGAATCGCATCCAGCAGGTCCTGATCGCGAAATGGCTTGGTCAAGAACTCGATGGCTCCCGCCTTCATGGCCCGGACGGACATGGGAATGTCGCCGTGAGCGGTAATGAAGATGGTGGGTATGGAAATATTGGCCTCGGCCAGCTTGCGCTGGAACTGGAGCCCGCTGATTCCCGGCAAGCGGATGTCGAGCACCAGGCAGCTCGGAGCATCCAGTGGGGCCTTCTGCAGAAACTCCTTTGCCGAGCCGAAGAGCTCTACGCGCAAACCTACCGAGCGGATCAAGCTTCTGAGTGCGTCGCGCATCGATGCATCGTCATCGATGACGAAGACGATGGGTTCCGGTTCCGTCACGTGGCACCGTTCGTTATCGGCAGAATGAATTGAAAAACAGCGCCGTGCGGAGATCCCGGCATAGCCCACAGACGCCCGCCGTGCGCTTCGATAATGGAGTGGCTGATGGTAAGTCCCATGCCGATACCCTGGGGCTTGGTGGTGACGAACGGAAGAAAGATATGCCCGATGTCCTCCGGATCGAGTCCGGCTCCGTTATCTTCCACCACGATCAGCACACCCTCTGGGTCCTTCGCCGATCGGATGTGCACCTTGCGCGTCCGATCGGTAACCGTGCTCATCGCCTCGACTCCGTTCATGATCAGGTTCAGCATGACCTGCTGTAGCTGAACGCGATTGCCGAGCACAGCGGGGACGTCTCGAGCCAGCTCGGTCTTCACCGTGATACCGCCTCGCAGAATCTCGCCGCCGGTCAGATCCAGCACCTCTCGGATGACTTCATTGATATCGAGTCGCTCCATCTGAGGCGACTCCTTCTGGAGCAACGCGCGAATCCTCGTGATCACCTCGCTGGCTCGCTTGGCCTCCGTCGCGGTCTTCGTTGCCGCTGCCCGTGCCTCGTCCAGATCGGGCGGTTGCGCGGCCAGCCAGCGCTGAGTGGCGCTTGCATAGGTGACGACGGCCCCGAGCGGCTGGTTGATCTCGTGCGCAATGGATGCTGTCAGTTCGCCCAACGTCGCAATTCGAGCCAAGCGAGCCAACTCGCTTCTCGCCTGAACCTGGGTCAGTTCCAGGCGTTGGGCGTAGAATCGCCGATCCACTGAAGCCGACAGCATGGCGAAACCGAGGACAAGCAAGGTGACGGTAATGATGCTTGCGGTGCCCAGCGAGGAGACGCTTACAATGCGCGTCAGATCCACCGGCGCGTCTGACGGCTCGAAGCTTGCCGCTGCCATGCCGGTGTAATGCATGGCGCAGATGGCCGCGCCCATCACCATGGCGCCGCCGATTTTCTGCCAGTCAATCCCCTTGGGGTCTTCTCGAAAAGAAAATGCGAGCCGCAGCGCCGCAAGAGAAAACGCCATCGCAAACGCCACGGACAGAATCACGAGAAAGGGGGAAAATCGGGACATGGCAGCCATGCGCATGGCGAACATATCCAGATAGTGCAAAGCTGCGATCCCACTGCCCATGATGACACCGGCGGCGAGCGCAGGAATCCAACCCATTTTCCTCCGGCTCACCACATACAGCGCGACGGCCGAGCTGAGAATGGCCACGACGAGCGACGCCAAGACGGTCGGCCAGTGATAGCTCACCGGAACCGGCAGCCGAAAGGCTAGCATCCCGGTGAAGTGCATTGACCAGATGCCAATCCCCATGGCGGCGGCCCCGCCGGTCAACCAACTCCCACGAGCCCAGCCCTTGGCCGCCGTTACACGCCCTGCCAGATCGAGCGCAGAGTAGGACCCGGCCACGGCGATCAACGCCGATAGGGCCACCACAAGATGGTCGTACGAGCCAATCATGGTCCCCTCGGCGGAGGTCGTCACAGAAGAACCCCTTACCCGTTTTCGCAACGTGAACCAACAGATCTGGGAGCGGGATGCGAAGTGGTATGGCTCTTGGACTCGGTTCGAGTCTATACCACAGACACAGGCTGCAAGCGCTTTATCTCGTTACGGCGCCTGAGCCGCTGGCGTCGATTGCAACAGTGCTTGCCCACACGGGGAGGCGATTACCCGGGTCCACGGGCGTCACGCTCCCTGCTGGTCACGCATGGCAAGACCTCCGCCGCGAGCAGGACGCCGCGAGTCAGGACCAGGCGAATAGGCCCGTCGAGTGACTGGCAGGATAACGGAAGCCACGTTCGAACCGTCGATGCCTTTGGAATTATCAATAGCGCGGACGGTCTCCTCTCTAAATTGGGAAAAAGATGTAAACCTAGAACTAGGAGAATGACAACGACGAAAAGGATGAGTCCTACTCCTCCGGTTGGGGCATATCCCCACTCCCGGCTGCGCGACCAACGTGGCAGCGCACCAATCAGGGCTAAGCTAAGAAGACGTTTCTGGAGGCTTGTGATGACTCCAAAGCGGATACGGTAATCCGGCCAGCCGATTGATAGCTAGGGCCTGCGCCGTAAGCAGGAAAACTGCGATCTCGATGATGACCAGTTCTCTGGGCTGAGAGATGATGCCGAGCGAAACGATGAGAGTAGTCGCACCTGCAGGCGGATGACTTACGCGGAACAGAACCATGAGCGCACCCGTCGCCGAAAGCGAGAGCGCAGCTGCAAGAACTCTCGGGCCATGGACGCCGGCGTACACAGCGAAGGGTGGGCTGGAGGCCGCCGTAAGCGCGAAGGCAGCATAGCCACAAATGAGTCCGATAGCGTGCCCCATGATGGCATTGCGCGGGCTGGAAGTTTCCGCCAGTGGCGAAAAGAAGAAGAGATACGCAGTTGGGCCGAGCGATGGAAAGACAAACGGACTGCCCGTGATAAGCGCGAGCAATGCGAGCAGTCCGATTGTAATAAAGCAGTTTACGCAGACATAGATAGCCCAGACCAGGCGTGGCGAAAAGTGCTGCAACAGCCACTCCAGTCGCATATGCGCGAGTAGCACGCCGACGTGCTCGAAGCTGCTTTGCTCGACGTTCGCATGGTTCTGCTTATCTACGTAGGTCATCAGATATTCGGGAGCAGATCGAAGTATTCATCGTCTTCATTCTTGCCGCCCTCACCGAGCCCGACGGTCTTCTCCGACTCGATGAATTCGATCCGCTCAATCCACTTGACCATCTTGTAGCCGAGCTGATTTTCGACCCGCAGCCGCAGCGGAGCTCCATATACCTCGGTAAGAGGCTTTCCATTCATCTCGGAAGCAAGCAGGCATTCCGCCTTGAGTACATTTTCGACGCTTTGCGTGTCGTAGTAGGCGCCACCGTAGAGCGAACCGCCAAACGAGAAGAACGCGACTACCTTGGCATTCGGCTTTGGCCGGACGAGTTCGACGAGAGACTTCATGGGAAGACCACCCCACTTGGCAATGCCTGTCCAGCCCTGGATGCAGTGATGCATGGTGATGTTCTCGGCCTTGCCCAAGCCTCTCGATATCTGCGAGAGAAAGCTCGACCGGGTTGTCGACGAGGCCGCCCACCTTCAGCTTGAACTCCTGGAATCCTCCCTTGGCCAACTGCTTCCAATCCTCGCGGTCGGGCATCTTGCCGTTCGGCCAGAAACGCGGAGAGATGTCCTGCTCGGTGTAATGCTCGACTGGGTGCGAGGCGGTTCAGCGTAGTCGAGCAGCAAAGGGTAGGTGATGAACTTCTGCACGTGCTGCAGACAAGCGAGGCCACAACCACGAGACGTAATGCGCGGCGACCCACGAGAGAACGAACCACGCCGATGCCAACGAAGCCCAGAATCATTCCCAGGTGATTCTGGTCGTCGGTGCCCATCACGATGTGGTTCATATTGCGAACGAATCCCGTCATCACGATCAGCGTCACATGCACGACGATGAACGCAAAAAAACTGAGCATCGTTAGAAAGTGAATGGAGCGCGCCGATTGCCTGCCGCCAAAGAGCTTCGCATACCAGGGGAAGCGATTCACAGCAGCGGGCGACATGGCGATACCGGTCAGGATGGCCAGTGGGCCGAAGACAAAGACGACGGAAAAGTAGGCGATCTGCTGCAGCGCGTTGTAGCCGTAGAATCCGTTGAACTCAGGCGGCAGGTGGAATGTCGCATAGTGTACCCAGGTATTCCAGGCCTGCAGCAGCACGAGCGTCGATTGTGGAACGAGCCGCCGCCACTGCTCCGTATCGAAGAGCATGACGACGAAGAAGATGCCCGTGACGATGAACCCGTAGACGTTGAGAAAATGCCACGAGCGGGCGATGCCGACGGTATGCCGGTAGCCGGGCGTGGCAACGATGGGCGAGATGTAGCGAGCATCGTCCTTCGCGGTCCAGAGCCGATCCGTCGGGACCTGGATCGGCGTCAACCGAATCCATTCGCTGCCCGGCGTGCAGTGATCGTTGAAGTAGAGGCGAGGATGATCGACCAGGATCGACAGGCCGCTTCGGATCAGCATCGTCACAAAAAGAAAGTTGAAGAAGTGGCAGTAGCGTACCCACAGCGGAAAGCCATGAGGACCGGCGAAGTTATCGGGATAGATCTGCGGGACAGGCGGAATATGGGGGAGCCCAACAATAAGAAATTCAATCCATGCCGCAAGCACAGGCAGCAGCACCAGCACGGCGGCAGTGATCAGGAACCGAGGGCCGGATCCAGATGCGGAAGCGGCGATCAGGCGGATAATGGACGGCGGCGTGTGCCGCATCAAACGAAATCATTGCATGTCACTCAAAATACGTTTATGTATCTCCACAATCCGGCTATGGCGGACCCGTTCGTCGATCTCGCGCGTAAAAGGATTAAGTTTAGACCCAGAAGAGCGAAGAAGGTCTAATGGCGCATGCCACCGCCGTAAAAGCCGCCACCACCGTGGAATCCTCCTGCGTGAAATGAACCCATTGCGGGTCCCGTACGGCCACCAGCGAACCCAAATCTTGATCCATACCGCACTCCACGCCCATAGTGGGCGGGAAGTCCATAGTGCGCCCCAGGCCCCCAAGCGTGATAGTTGAGTCCAAAGTGACGGTAGTATCCGCCACCGTAAAATAATGGCGCTGCGTATGCCCAACCTGGTGAATAGAAACCCCACCCGAAGGGGCTGTAGAAGATGCCATCTCCCGGAATAAAGGTATAGGCATCAAACCATGGATCCCAATACCACCCGTCGCCGAACCAACCAAGCCCACCATCCACGTACGTCCGGGCGGCATCCGCATTCGCTTCGGCAAGGTAGGATGACCGCAAGCTCGTCCAACGATAGAGGTCATCCTCTTCGATCATCTTTTTGTCGAATTTCTTCGCTTTAATCGGCTCCCCGCCGGCGAAATCGAGCTCGCGTCCGCCCTTGACCTTGATCCACCGGTTGCCATTTTGTACGTCTGCTTCACCGTCGAAAACCCGGACCTCATTCAGGTCCGCATCGAAGTCGTACAAACCCGGCTTTCGCAGCTCTGTGGTTTTGCCGTCTTCCACGATCCGAAGATCGTTCTCTTTGTGAATCTCGGTTACTTCCACCGTAGCTTGGCCCTGATTCACATCCATTTCGGTGTCGATCAGACTTGGTGAAATCATCCTCGCTGAACTCATATCGCCCAAACGCAAGAACACACCCGGCGTTAGCAAGATTTCGGCCTTTCCAGCTTCGGTCTTCAATGCTTGGCCTGGTTCAACTTCGACCTTACCCACGGATGCGGCGGTCAGGGACTTCGTCCCAACCAACGCCTGGCCCTCGACATAGTTCACTGTTCCTGGTCGGGCAGTCTGTTGGAGATCTGCTCTGCTTTCTGACGCCCCGAGAACCATCGCGAATAAGATACATCCTGCTATTTTCAATTTCAGATTCATGGCCCAATCACCTCAGTGCCCCTAACGAACACACTCGCTGTATGGGCAATATTGATGCCGATCCCTAACGAATCCTCGGTCCAATAAAGCCCTTGTGTTCTTCATGAATTAGATGAAATGCGAAGAAATGGACGAATCCACATTCACCTCTGGGGACAAAGCGAATAGGCTGTGTGAAAAAAGCGAACACAAGTTGCACCCTAACTCCCGCAACACTCGTGCCAGTCCAGCGGCTCCTGATGGCAGGTTGGTATCTTCATTTCAGCGATTATATGCGTAGCTTGTTCGATTCAGATGAAAAGTGTGGGAACTATATCGTCCTGCAGGAGATCCTGACAGACCTGCGATTGCGCGAACGCGCCGAACTCGGTAGAGCTCTTTTACGCTGAATACCTGAAGTGATTGCCCCACAAGAAAAAAATAGGGCGGGCCTGAGCCCGCCCTATCCTGTCTCTGCCTTCTTCGATCCATCAGTGGAACTGTAGTGCCTCCGTTTTCCCGCCGAAATCGATCTCCGTAATCTGGTCGTTCGAGAATATGACTTCCGAATTCTCGGCTTTCTTTGGGAGTTGAATCCATTGGCAAGGAACTTGAGCTACCTCCTTGTCGTCCTGAATGATGCTGGCCTGGGAAGCGCCATCCTTCACTTTGATTTCGTAATCTCCGGGATTGAGTCGAGTGCCGGCGATAACGGTAGGATTGTTGATCTCAACCTCAGTGGAATTGGTGTGGGCCCAGACGGGAAGAGTGAGAAAAACTACACCGAGCCCTGCAAGCAGATGTGTCGCACGAATGCGCATATCTCTGTTACCTCCTGTGATCAAGGTATGGTTTTCTCCCGGAGAACAGAGCAGGCCTGCAGAGTTCCTGTGGGTGGGCGCCGCGCGCCAAAAACCAGATATCCCTCAACGCGACTCCTCATATATATTGACGCTCACAAGTGGGAAATAGTTGCTAGATTTTTCGGCTTTTGCACGGGCCCTTTATTTCAGAAGGCTCTTGTGTCTTGAACTCACTGATTCCACTTTCGCAGATCACTGCGGGAGGACATCTCCAGCAAGGTTTTCGCCACTGCCGACCCAATACGCACCACTGAAATCACGCGTCGATCTTGTGTTCCTCCATTTTGTTGTAAAGCAAACGGCGATTGATCTGGAGACGATTTGCGGCTTCCGATTTGTTACCCCCAGATTCTTTGATCGCCTTTCCGATTAACAGCTCGTTGAAGAATCGAGTTTTGTGAGACCTCGGTTCTGAATTTCAAGGTTATCACTGCGTTGCGTGGGAGCCGTTGGGTCGTTCTATCCGCTCAGCTGGCCCTAAGCAGAACCGGTGTCATGCTTCCGCCATGAGGTTTCGCAATCGGCAGAGGTTGTAAGCTGCGCCGGTGAAGGTAAACAACCACCCCACCTTGTCGATCCCTCGCAATTTCACTTTCTTCAGCATCCCGATCATCTTCATCCACCCGAACGACTGCTCCACTCGTTTTCGCTTCCGCTGACTAACCTCATAGCCGGCATGCCGTGTGGTCCGATCGTCCACCGCACTCCTCCGATTGGTCGTGTTCTGCGCCACATGCGGGGTGATGTTCATTCCCCGCAGTTCTCGTATGAATTCCCGCGTGTCATAGTTCTTGTCCGCTCCCAATGTCACGCGCTTCCCCGGCGGGATCGCTTCCACCATGAGCATCGCAGCATCCCGCTCCGCTCGGCCACTCGCCTCGGTTAGAAAGGTCTGCACCAGTAGCCCGTTGCGGTTTTCCATCAATACATGTCCCATGTAGCTCAGCTTCGCCTGACTTCCGCTGGATTTCGTGAATAACCGGGCGTCCGGATCGGTGGTCGATTCATGGGTTTGGTTCTTTCGCTTTTCCCCTCGAAAGTCGACATTCCCTCCCGCTCCGGGAGGTTTTCCGCTCCCGTCCTTTGGCCGGAAACTCTTATGACTGGCCCAAGCCTCGATCAAAGTACCGTCCACAGTGAAATGTTCATCCGACATGTACGGCTTGGCTCGTTCCAGCACCCGCTGAAAAAACGACTCCGCGATCTCTTCGTTCAGCAAACGATCCCGATTCTTGCTGTACACCGCGTGATTCCACACCGCTTCGTCCATCTCCATCCCCACAAACCACCGGAACAGCATGTTGTACTGTAGTTGCTCGATCAGCATGCGCTCACTGCGCACCGAGTAGAAAACCTGCAACAGTAGTGACCTCAACAGCCGCTCCGGGGCAATCGATGGGCGCCCGACATTGGAGTACAGCTTCGAGAACTTCGGCGACATCTCCTTCAGGATCTCGTCCACCATTTTGCGGATCGGCCGCAACGGATGATCCGCGGGAACACGCTTCTCTGGAGAAATGTAGCTGAAAATTCCTTCTTGTAGGTCATCGTCGCCGCGCATTCACTCGCCTCCTTCGCCTTCCTTTCACTCAGACGAATTCTCTTACATTAAAGTTGCAGTGGGACGGGATTTTTCAACAAACTGTTAATACTACTGTGTTATAAAATAAGGCACATTTCCTGCAAAAGTTAGTAGCGATTGCACCCGTTCTCCCTACACTCTGTCGGCATGAGCGCCACTACTTCGGCGCCAGGCGCACAACAGCAACGCTTCGCGGCCTATCTCGATAGCCTGGCGCAAGCCGCAGAGCACGCCGATCGCGTGGAACCGCTGAAATCGTATTGTAAGGGTCTGCTTCTGCCCGGGGAACGCAAGAGCGTCGAACCGATGGCGGCGCGGCTGGCTCCGGACAATGTGCGGCAGACGCATCAATCTCTCCATCATTTGGTAGCGGATGCTCCGTGGAGTGACGAAGCTTTGCTCGAGCAGGTGCGCCACTCAGTCCTACCCGCCATCAAGCGCAACGGACCGGTGATAGCTTGGATTGTGGACGACACCGGCTTCCCCAAGAAAGGAACGCACTCCGTCGGGGTGACGCACCAATACTGCGGACAGTTAGGGAAGCAGGAAAATTGTCGTGTGGCGGTAAGCCTGTCGATGGCCACCGAGCACGCCAGCTTGCCCATCGCGTATCGTTTGTATTTACCGGAAATCTGGGCCCAGGACCAGAAGCGTCGCAAGAAGGCTGGTGTTCCGGAACAGATCTCGTTTGCAACCAAGCCGGTGATTGCCCTCGGACAGATTCGCCAAGCGCTGGCAGATGGAGTTACCGCGGCGCCGGTGTTGGCCGATGCAGCGTATGGCGATGAAACTAAGTTTCGGGAACAGCTCAGCGAATTGGGCCTACCGTATGTTGTTGGCGTGCGCGGGCACACAACGGTTTGGCGACCTGGAGAAACTCCACTCCCGGCAAAACTAGGAAGCGGGCTGGGGCGCCCACCGAAGTTGTTGCGACGGGATAGAAAACATCAACCGGTTTCTGTCCAACAAGTGGCTCTTTCCTTGCCGGCCAAGGATTGGAGAGCGGTCTCCTGGCGTCAGGGGACGAAGCAGAAATTGCGCTCCCGTTTTGCGGCACTGCGAGTGCGACCTGCTCATCGGGACTATTGGCGAAGCGAACCTCGTGACGAAGAATGGTTGTTGATCGAATGGCCGGAGCGAGAGAGCGAACCGACCAAGTACTGGCTTTCTACTCTCCCGGCCCGTACCACACTGAGAGAGTTGGTGAAACGAGCGAAACACCGTTGGATTATCGAACGCGACTACCAAGAGCTGAAGCAAGAGTTGGGACTGGGACATTACGAAGGTCGGGGCTGGCGAGGTTTTCACCATCACGCCACGTTATGCATCGCTGCTTATGGCTTCCTCATCGCGGAAAGAAGTCGTTTTTCCCCCTCCGCAAGCGCCGGTCGACTGGACTTACGCGCCACGAAACTTCCGCCTGAGTTCCACCCCCGCGGCTCGCCGCGTGCGTGTTGAGCGTCACAATCCCCATTCCATCGCGACCCTACGAATTCAGATTGCCAGACATCTTATCGAGCAACTCCCCTCCTGCCCGTTTTGTTACCGAAGGCGCTTGTGATTATTTATAACACAGTAGTATTAATCGTTTTTCCAACTCGGATATGGATTTATGAAAGGGAAGGGATAGAAGATCGATCTCCAACTGTCGGGAGCCCCGCTCGTCATTGCTATCCGCTCTTGCCGGAAAGTGCTCTGGCAGCAAGACGCGACCCCGGGCCATCAGCACTGCTCGCTCTACCATATTTTCGAGCTCCCGAACGTTTCCGGGATAGAAGTAATTCTGAAGCATAAGGATCACCTCGTCCGCGAAACCGATCACAGGTAATCCGTTCTTATGGCTGTAAGATTCCAAGAAATGCTCGGCCAAGGGAACGATGTCGGAACGTCGTTCGCGAAGTGGAGGAATGGCAATGCGAACCACATTCAATCGATAATAGAGATCCTCGCGGAACACCTTCTCGCGGACGGAAGCTTCAAGGTCCCGATTCGTGGCGGCGAGAACCCGGAAATTACCACGAATCGTCTCGGTACCACCGACTCGTTCAAACGTCCGCTCCTGCAAGACCCGCAGCAACTTTGACTGAAGGGTCGCCGATAACTCTCCAATTTCGTCGAGAAAAATGGTGCCACCTTCGGCCATCTCGAAGCGACCGATCTTCCGACCGGTAGCTCCCGTAAATGCGCCGCGCTCGTGGCCGAATAGTTCCGTCTCAAGGAGATTGTCCGGCAGAGCAGCACAATTGACCACGACGAATGGTTTGTCCTTGCGTTGACTGTAGTTGTGAATGGCTTCAGCCACTAGTTCCTTGCCAGTGCCGGATTCGCCGCAAATCAATACGGTCGAATCCGTTTCAGCGACTTTCCCGATCATGATGAACACATCCAGCATGGGTCCACTGGAACCAATGAGCCTGCCTGCTGCCGCCGCTTGACTCTGCCCCGCTGGTGCACGCAAGCGTACGACTTCTCGATTTAAAGAAGAATGATCCAGGGCTCTCTCTGCCGTCAGCACAATTTCATCCAGGTCAAAGGGCTTCGTCACAAAATCGTACGCACCCAGACGAACAGCTTCGATTGCGCTATGACTCGAACCAAAGGCTGTAATCACGATGACGGGAATAGATGCCAAACGGGGTTGGCCGCGCAGGTATTGAAGAAAAATCTCTCCCCCCATTTGCGGCATTTTCCAATCACTGAAGATGAGGTCCGGCGTCGCGTCGCGCAGAAGCTTGATAGCAGCAGCTCCGTCATCCGCCTCCAAAATAGAATATCCGCGAGTACGGAGGATCTCGGCGAGTGTCTTGCGGAGGTTTTCTTCGTCGTCGACGATGAGAATCGCGGCACTCATTTGATTCCGACCCCACTAACGGTCCCGGCAATGAGTTCAGCGTGACGCACAGGGATTGTGATCCTCACGCTCGTCCCACGGCCTTCCTTGCTTTCTACGTGAATTTCGCCGCCATGAGCCTGGACAAGTTCATGACAAATTGACAGACCGAGTCCTGTCCCAGAGGGCTTCGTCGTAAAGAACGGATCGAAGACATGACCGACGATACAGGAATCCATGCCTTTTCCCGTATCTCGGAACTCGACGCACACTCCGCTTCCGTTTTCCGCCATCTTCATTTGAGACGCCAGGGTCACAGAAAGAGTTCCACCGCCTTCTGACATCGCCTCGATGGCGTTCTGGATGACGTTGTCGAACACCTGCGCCATGCGATCTTTGTCTACCTGTAAGGGCAGTCCATCCTGGGGCAAGTTGGCGACAACTGTGACGCCAGTTTTCAGGGCCAAATCCCGGAAGCATTGGATCCGTTCTTCCAACAGGTGTCTCACGTCAGCGGGCTCCAGGCGGAGTTGAACAGGCCGCGCAAAGCTAAGCAAACGGTTGACGATGCCGTTGAGGCGCTCTATCTCTTGAAGCGCAACGGAGCATGATTCCTTGACCTGGAGGCTCTCAGCGTCTCGCCGGCACATCTGTACTCTTAGCCGAATCGTTGTAAGCGGATTCCGCACTTCGTGAGCTACTCCCGCGACCAATCGGCCCAAACTCGCAAGCCGCTCCGCGTGCCGTAGCTGGCTCTCGATTTGTTTCTCGCGTTCAATGTTTTCCTTAAGTGTAGCGCCTAGCCGGTTGATCGCTTGCACGATATGTTGAATTTCCCTCGGATCATTTTCAGTTTCGATTTGTGAAGCCAGATTTCGCTCGAGACTCTGCAATCCGCCTTCAATTTTCCGAACGCCGCCTTGCAAGTTGCGAATAACCAACAATGTCAACAAGACACTCGCGAGACCCGCGGTTCCTAGCGCGGCGGTAATCAAGTAAGCCCGAAATCGATTAGACCCTGGAAGTACGGCGAGCCGCTTGGTGGTCCAAGCGCTTCCTACAACAGAATAGCCATCGCGAATTGGGGCTGCTTCAATCAGAAATACTCCACGGCCATTTGGGAGGACCTGCTCCGAAAGCTGATGCGTTGCCGCAGCATTTCGAGCAACCTGAAGGATGACTTGCTCTTCATTTGCAGAAGCAGGGTCATCTTTCGACAAGGCTTCGTAGGTTGTGAAGGAGTTCCCGAGAAGTGTATCTCCTGTTTTCGAGTAGAAACCCCCGCTGACTCCGTCCACATTTTCCAGCACGACCCGACTCAACAGAGCGAATACCTCGCGTGAAGACGCTGTTCCCGGATTGTTCAGAGGTGGGGGTTCATTGTTCTGTCGCGAAAACTCAGCTTTGTCGTCATATTCACGCGCCAAGTTCTGCGTCGTCGCGATCAGGCGCTCTTTCTCACCGCTTAGCACGGCAGATTTCGTATATCGGAGTGTTGCAAATGTCGCCAAAAGGACAGCCACAAACAGAACAAAAACCAGCGTCCCCAGGAGCGTGATCTGCCAGCGAAAGCTCAATCGCGAAAGTGGGAGTCTTGACGGCAGGGTATCACCTCTCTCCACTCGGTCTATCATAGCAATTCCATTGACGGGCCGGTCCGTCGAATACTTCGAACTAGGGTTGAGGCGACTGTTCGGGAGCGATCATGCGCCGATTAAGCGCCCGGGCAACGTACCAATTCCGGCAAATATGTTCCGCGGAGTGCGCCGCAAAGCTCGCTGCTTGTAGGAGTTCGCTGGCATCGTCCAGTAAACCACGCCGATATAAACGGCGCGTTTGTTGGTAGAAGGCATTGCCCCACGAAGCGATCCTCTTCACCTGCGTGCGGTCGCCCAATGGAAGTGTGCCATTTTCCATAAGCCAATCAACCCGAGAAAGAAGAGCTTCAACCTCCTTTAGATCATCCTGCACACGGCTGGGGCTCCGGCAATTGGTTAGATGTTCAGGGGGAGGCGGAACAAGGGATGGATAGCTCGTGTCCGAGCGAAGCGTTCTGGAGATAACAATGTCGACGACGCGGGAAAGACAACGGCACGCTGCAGCAAATTCCCGTGCCCCCTCAAAATCTTGTGCCTCGTATCGCGCGAGTGCCTGCTGATAAGTATGCTTCACCTCATCTAGAAATTGGCTTATGCCCGGCACCTGCCGTTTCACAATGTTAAGATACGCGAGAATTGCCTGGATGCGATGCAGTCGGTCGTAGGCGCGTTCCATTCCCGCGGCGGCATCAGTTCTCGTGGCGCCGGGCAAGGCCACATTGTGCCGCGACGGCTTTTCATCGGACGAGAAGGCCAACTGCTTAGGATGGGAAGAAGGTACTTGTCTCAGATCGAGGTCGGCAACGTCGGTGGCTCCATCTGTTTGTGAATCTGTTCCCATCTGGCGTTCCGCATCGACGATTCTGAGGTGGGCCAGGGATGCCGCCGTATTGGGGGCACCATCCGACGGCATCCCTGGTTTGCTTAGGCACACGGGTGCCGGCAAACTTGCGGTTCGCTTCGAATCCAGATTCGTAATCAGCGCTGCCTGCAGGTATTCCTCCCCACCGTTATCACTTCGGAGGTCGCCTTGCGCTTCAACTCGCGAACCGAGCGTCACGATCTCTGTAACAGCGCCGACGTTCGCATGAGTTACCCAGAAATGAACTTCTTGCCCACGATCCAGCACCAGTCCGTTCAGGAATCCCATTGAATCGTACAAGAACTTAGAGACTCTTCCATCGACAGATTGCATTTCATCCTCCAACCAGTTCACCCGTCTGAGGCTGGGCTGACCACGCGAGCGAGATGTGACGGCTACGCTGATCAAAGACGACCTACTCGTGGTGTGATACCCGTCTTGGCGGCTTCGACCTCATAAGCCACTTCGACCCAAACCAGAGCGAGCCCATCCTTATCCCTGGAAACTCCAATCTGTCCACACGGGACGTACGACGCGAGAGCAGCCTTCTTGCTTCGGTGGAGCCGAACCAACCGAGGTGCCCGAGTCAGGCCAAAAACATAAAGTACACAGCGCTCACGCCACAAAAAACTATGAATCGGAATACGCTTGCCACAGAGATTGTGGTTGGCATCGGTCCTACCCTGTAACCGTCAGCTCGCGCGCCCTCAAAGAGCAGAGCTTCTTGTGACCAGTAAATAATGAGCAACTGGAATTCCAGATTCTACAAAGTACGGCGCACGCCATAAGTCCTTGCCGTTCTGCAAATCACGAGGGCATTGATGGCGACTAACTTCACGCTAACGCCCGAAAATGTGCAGAAAGCGAACATCGTGCGTGAAGAAAGCGACCAACCTTGCCGAGAAGTGGTTTTGCTCCAACACGATCGTTACGGCTGCTCAAAACGACCCTTGCGCGAGCTGCGGCAGCTTCAACGGGTTCATTCTCTTGACCTTGCAAAGGCGCGCCCCGGGGGTTTGCGCGTTCACTCGCGAGCTACCTACTGAGTAGTTTCGGAGTGGAATCAACTTTGCATGCAGCCAAACGTCACACGGTTCTATCTCGGATGCACTCAAGGGTGCACAAGGATGGATACTGTAGGAGTACACCATGAACTATAGGACATACATAGTACACTCACTAGTAGGCCTTCTGTTGTGCGCAGTCCTTCTCGTACGTCCGATTGACGCTCACCAAACGAATCCGCAGGCCAATTCTTGCCCTCCATTTGTTCACTCCTCGACGCTCGTCCACTCTGGCGCGCCCGCTGAAAACAACATAGACAAGTCTGGCCTGCCGATTGCGCCCGGAACGATCTTACCCGTTCGATTGAACTCGTCTCTTTCCTCAGCCAAGAGCAAGCCTGGCCAGGTGATCACGGGCAGGGTCATGCAGGACGTTCCTTTGCCGACTGGCTCCAAGATCCCTGAAGGTAGCAAGGTTGTTGGTCACGTTATCGCGGTAACCCCCGCAACCGGAGGCGCAAGCGCCCAGATTTCGTTCCAATTCGACAAACTAGTTTCTTCGCATCAAACAACGCCAATCGCCACCGATCTCCGCGCTATCGCAGGTTTCATGGAAGTGCTCGATGCTCAGACGCCGACGACAGGTCCAGACAACGGAACCCCGTCAAACTGGTGGATCACAACGCAGATTGGCGGTGATGTTCTTTACGGTGTAGGTGGCCCGGTCACGGCAGCTGACAACGCTGAACGACTCGTTGGAACCGGAGTCGATTCTGGCGTGCTGAGCCAGGTGAGTGCCAAGCCGGGTACAAATTGTCGTGGCGTCATCGATGGCAATGAGAACCCCCAAGCGCTGTGGGTCTTCTCTTCTGATGCTTGTGGGACCTACGGTCTAGAACACGTGAAGATCTCCGATGCCGGAAGAAGCAATCAGGCGCATCTGATCGTGTTGAGTTCCGATACCGCAAGGTTGGTCGTTGCGAGTGGCGCCGGAATGCTCCTGCGCGTCAACCAGGTTAACAAGTGAAAGTCTGTCGGTTTCAGGTCTTCTGGGGCTGATTCGACGACCGTTGCCGATCAGCCCCAATCGAAGTGAGGGTTGTCTGTACGATCGGATTTTCCTGTTTCATTTCCGATGGAACGCGCGCGGGACCACGATGGGGCACGCGCCCCGCTCGACCCGCGGTCAGGAAGAGGTCATGACTGGAAAGAGACGGTGGTGGATCGCAGCGCTAGTGGTTTTGGGCCTGGTACTGGCGTGGGTGATGCTTCGGCATACGAAGACCGAAGCAGACAACGAGAAGGCTGGGGAAGGAAATAGCGCGGCTCCGGTGGCGGCCGTGGTGAAAGTAGAGAGGCGGAATATCTCCAGCGGTCTCGACATCGCCTCAGAATTCCTGCCTTTCCAGGAGATCGACGTTTACGCCAAAGAATCGGGCTATATCAAGAAGCTCTATTTCGATTGGGGCACGCACGTCAAGAAGGGGCAACTTCTCGCGGAGCTCGAAATCCCGGAACTGCAGCAACAGCTGCAAGGCGATGAGGCGGCGGTGGCTCGCAGCGAGCAGGATTTGCACCGCGCGCATGAAGAACTCGTGCGGGCCCAGTCAGCCTACACGGTTGCCCATGTAACTTATACGCGCATGGCCGACGTCCAAAAGACCCGCCCAGAATTGATTTCTCAGGAAGACATCGATGTTGCCCAGGGAAAGGATCTCGAGGGTAGCGCCGGCGTTTCGGCGGGCAGAGACAGCGTCGCGGCCGCCGAGGCGGCGTTGGCCAACGCCAAAGCAAACCTTGCCAAAGACAACGCTCT
Organism: uncultured Acidobacteriota bacterium; assembly: GCA_963735525.1. Classification (GTDB taxonomy): domain Bacteria; phylum Acidobacteriota; class Terriglobia; order Acidiferrales; family UBA7541; genus Acidiferrum. The sequence continues at coordinate 249,022 of CAVTLQ010000018.1, forward strand.
CTACGCATACGCTCGGATGGTCGCGCCTTTTGACGGAGTTGTTACGCGCGTGAATGCCTATACGGGCGCGCTGCTTCCAGCGGGCACTTCCTCCAACATTGGCGAATCCGCTTTGTGTCACCTTTCCCAAAACGACCTTCTCCGCCTGGTTATACCCATCCCGGAACGTATTGCAGCAGATATACACCTGGGCCAGGAAATCGCGGTGAACGTTTCGGCTTTGAAGAAGACCTTTACCGGAAAGGTCATCCGCTACTCCGATCAAATCGATATGAACACCCGCACCATGCACACAGAGGTTCAGGTTCCTAATCCCAACTATGAACTCATCCCTGGCATGTATGCGGACGTCCAAGTTCCCGTTCGCACGGACTCAAACGTTTTGACGCTTCCGATACAAGCAGTGCAGGCAAAGGGCGCCAGCGCAGGCACAGTACTCATCGTCAACAGCTCAAACCACATCGAACAGCGGAACCTCAAGATCGGTATCCAGACCGCAACCAGCTTCGAGATTTTGTCCGGAGTCCAGGAAAACGAAAGGGCGATCTACGGCGAACAGGAGCAGTACAAGCCTGGAATGCTGGTGACGCCGCAGCTCACGTATCCCTCACAAATGGAGTAGGAGTTTCTAATGCCGACATTTGCGATAAAGCACCCATACTTCATCATCGTTCTTTGCCTGTTCGTCTGTGTCCTTGGGTTGACAAGTGTGGTCCGGATGCCGGTGGACATGTTTCCACCCATTGAGCTTCCCGAGGTGCTCGTCGCGACCTTCTATAACGGCATGCCCCCAGAGCAGATCGAGGCGGACATCACCGATACCTTCGAGCGGTTTTTCACATTGGGCAGCGGAATCGATCACATTGAATCGCGATCCATGGCGGGGGTCAGCCTGATCTCGATTTATTTTCAGCCGGGTACAAACGCGGATGCGGACGTCACGCAAATGTCCAACCTGGCGATGGCGGATTTGCGCCGGCTTCCCCAAGGAACGCTTCCTCCCGTGGTGATCAGCACCGGCGCGTCTAGCCTGCCCGTTTGCCTGTTAACTGTCCAGGGAGAGGGCCTGAACGAAACTCAACTCCACGATTATCTGCAATATCAGATTCGAGATCAGATTGCCGGCGTGCCCGGCGCCACGGTTCCTCCTCCTTATGGAGGCAAGTATCGCCAGGTGATGGTGTATGTCGATCCGCTGAAACTGCAAGCCCACGGACTGAGTCCGATGGACGTGGTGCGCGCGGTCAACTCGTCAAATTTGATTTTGCCCGCGGGCGATGTCCGCATCGGCCCTCTGGATTACAACATCTACACAAATGCGCAAGTTGCAAAACCCAGTGATATCAATCAACTGCCGCTGAAAACCGACGCACAGCGGTCGGTTTTCGTTTCCGATGTCGGGGAGGCTGTCGACGGCTCGTATCTGCAATACAACATCGTGCGCGTCGATGGCCAAAGATCCGTGTACGTCCCGGTGCAGAAACAAGGCGGCAACAGCAATACCATTGCGGTCGTGAACGGAATTCGGAAAGCGATTAAGAGCCTTCGCGACATCCCTTCCGAAATGAAGGCGCGCGTGGTGTTCGATCAGTCCGTATTCGTGAAGCAAGCTATATCGACGGTGCTGAAAGAAGGAGGCATCGGAGTTGTCCTGACCGCAGTGATGATTTTGATGTTTCTCGGCAGCGGGCGCGCAACCGCCGCGATATTTCTTTCCATACCCTTGTCCGTCATGATCACCTTTTTTGTCCTGCACACGATGGGCAAGACCATCAACGCCATGGTTTTGAGTGGATTGGCGCTGGCTTTCTCGCGACTAATCGATGATTCCGTGGTGGTGATCGAAAATATTTTCCGTCATATGGAATTGGGGGAGGATCCCAAAACGGCTGCCGTCAAAGGCGCGAATGAGGTGGCCTTGGCGGTGCTGGCGATCATGCTTGTTGCGGTCGTGGTGTTTTTCCCCGTGACATTCCTGTTCGGAGTGAGCAAATACCTGTTCGGCGCTCTTGCCCTAGGCGTTGTTATCGCGCTGTTTGCTTCCTATTTCGACGCCGTTACGGTGGTCCCCCTTTTCTGCGCTCGTTTTCTCAAGCCTCTTCATGAAGGGGAGGGCTCGGAGGGCCACCAAAAATCCTGGGGAGCAAGGTTCCATGCAAAGTTCAATGCGAAATTCGAGAAATTCCTGAACTTCTATGAAAAGTGGGTTGAAAGAGCGCTCGATTGTCCTCGCGGGATAGTCGCTGGGGTACTCGGCCTCTTTTTGTTGAGTTTTCTCCTGTATCCGTTCATCGGCGTAGCCTTTTTCCCGCGCACCGACGCTGGCCAGTTCATCATTAACCTGAAGGCTCCCACCGGAACGCGCATCGAGCTGACCAACGAATACGTGAAGAAGGTTGAAAACATCGTCCGGCAAGTCGTGCCGCCGAGAGACTTGAACACGATTGTGTCGAATATTGGCGTATTTCCGGACTTGTCCGCACTTTTTACGCAGAACTCCGCCATGCACACGGCTTTCGTGGAAGTGGGACTTGTAGAGGAGCATAAAGGCAGCAGCTTTGATTACATGGATAAGGTCCGGGCGCGGATCCAGAAAGAACTTCCCGAAGTTCGAACCTACTTTCAATCGGGAGGGTTGGTGGACTCGGTTCTCAACCAGGGCATGCCTGCGCCGATCGACGTTCAGGTCAGCGGCATGGATTTGCCGACGGTTAACAAAATCACGCTCAATTTAGCGCAGCAATTCAAGGGGCTGCGAGGAGTATCGGATATCTACGTGCCACAGGACATGGACTATCCCGGGCTGCAGATGAACGTGGATCGTGCACGAGCCGCGGAACTTGGCCTGAGTCCACAGGAAGTGGTCGATAACGTGATCACCGCTCTCACCTCGGATGTGATGATTGCCCCAAGCTACTGGGTGGATCCGAAGAGCGGGAACAACTACTTCGTTACCGTGCAATACCCAGATAGCGCGGTGAAGAAGATCCAGGACCTTCAATCCATGCCGTTGCGTGCTCCTAATCTCACACTGCCAACCTATTTGAACCAGGTAGCCAGCATCGAGTCGATTCCAACGCCCACCGAAGTGGACCATTACCAACTCGAGCGCGAGATGGACATCTATGTGGCACCCTCGGGAGAAGATTTGGGCAGGCCGAAAAGCGAGGTTTCCAAAATCCTCGCGGGGTTGCATCTGCCCTCCAATATTCGAGTGGATGTGCGCGGGCTGGTTGTAACGATGGATTCTTCGTTCAAGAGTTTCGGTTTGGGACTACTGCTCGCGATTCTGCTCGTTTACCTGATTCTGGTAGCACAGTTTAGTTCCTTCGTGGATCCATTCCTCATCGTCCTGGCGGTTCCAACGGGCCTGACCGGTGTGATGATAACGCTCGCTGCCACGGGAACCACCCTGAACATCCAATCGCTCATGGGCGTCGTTATGCTCCAGGGCATGGTGGTCTCGAACAGCATCCTGATCGTCGACTTCGCGAACGTGCTGCGGTCCGAAGGCCGCGAGCTTCGCAACGCCGTGGTGCAGGCGTGCCGCATCCGTCTCCGTCCGATTCTGATGACCTCGCTCGCAACGGTGGTTGGGTTGCTCCCGATGGCGTTCAAACTCGAAACGGGCAGTGAGGCATACGCGCCTCTTGCGCGCGCAATTATCGGCGGACTGCTCTCTTCCATCGTCCTCACACTCTTTATCGTGCCGGCCGCGTATCTTCTGATCTATCGCCGGAGCGAGCAGCGGGCCGCCCTCCGCGGAGCGGAGGCGCACTAATGCGAAGGCAATTTCTAATCATCGCGTTGGTGTGCTTATCCCAAGCGGGAAAGGCTCACGCCCAAGGCACGCCGACGCAAGTCCGTCCGCCGGCCGCGACGCCGGCTCAAACGAGCCAGACCATAACGTCCCCGCCTGGCCACGAGTTGACGATCCAGGAAGCGGAAACCACTGGACTGCGGAACAATCCCCAGATTACCGTCGGCAAACTCCAGGCGCTTGAGGCCCGGGAGTTCGTGCGCGAGGTGCGGTCGGTCTTGATGCCGCAGGTAAGCCTGAACATGACGGGTGTCGGTGCCGACCCGGGAGGGAGGTTATCGGCGGGAGACCTGACCAACGGGAGAATATATTCAAGGGCGGCAGGGGGCGCGACCGTGAGCCAGTTGATCACAGATTTCGGGCGCACCATGAATCTGTTGTCAAGCTCGCACTATCAGGAAAAGGCGGCGGACCAGAATGCCGTGGCCACAGTGCAGCAGATCGTGCTCGCCGTGGACCAGGAGTTTTACAGCACTCTGGAAACCAAGGCGCTCCTCCGCGTGGCCGAAGACACGGTCAAAGCGCGACAGTTGTTCGCCGATCAGATACAGGCCCTTACGGAAGCCAAGTTGAGGTCCGACGTGGACCTGGCCTTCGCCAAGGTGGACCTTGCGCGAGCCAGGCTTTTGTTACTGGATGTGCAAGATAACTATGAAGCATCGCTTTCCAACCTGTCCGCGATTCTCGGATATCCGGACCGCCAGGATTTTGTTCCCGTAGAGCCTTCCGTGCCGGTTACCCCACCGGCGCAGGACCCCGCTCCGCTTATACAACAAGCACTGGATCTCCGGCCGGAAGTGAAATCCCTGCGAAACGAAGTGCTGGCAGCGGAAAAATTCGGCCGCGCGGAACATGATTTGTGGCGGCCCACCGTGAGCGCAATGGGCGTGGTCGGAGGAGCTCCAGCGCGCGATCCCAACATCACAAGCTGGTACGGAGCGGCGGGCGTAAACGTGAACATCCCGGTGTTCAACGGATTTCTATTCAACGCACGCGCCAAGAGCGCCGACCTGGCGACCCAAATACAACAGAAAAAGCTGCAGGACTTACAGGACAATATTGCCCGTGATGTGCGCAATGGCTGGCTGGACACCCACAACGCTTACGAACGATTGTCGGTCACCCAGCAGTTACGCGAACAGGCAGAGCTGGCCCTGGAGTTGGCACAGGCCCGGTACAAGATTGGGTTAGGAACCATCGTCGAGTTCAGCCAGGCGGAAATGCAAAAGACAGACGCGGACATCCAGGACACCGACGCCCACTACCGTTACGTGGTGACCCAAATCGCGTTGGCCTACGAGATGGGATTGACGCGCTGAGTGGCCCTCAGCGACAATATGAAACTCTTCCGCGAAGCAGCAGAGATGGATTAGCTGCCCATGTCTACCGTGTGACTGAAGAGCAGTTTGCGCACAGACGGACTACCTTCCTGTGCCTGACCCTGTGAACGTTGCCGCTCAGAATGCGTACCGCGATCTTGAACAGGCCTCCTCAAGTCAAACGCGATTCCCGATAAATTGAACGGTCATCGCCACTTTGCGTCGAGGTCTCGACCTCAACGTGACTCATATCGATAGCGCGGAGTCATAGGGATCCCGTGCTGCTGAGGAGATAGTTTCCGAAGCGATCGCTTGGCGACGCGATTGTGTTTTCTTGGTGTCCAAAATCCTTAAACGGCCTTGAGCACCAGCACCGTCAAGTCATCCTCAAGGATGTTTGTCCCTGTGAATTCGATCACGGAAGCGTAGGTCGCCGCAAGAACCTCCTGGGCTGTTTTCGAGTGATGGGATTTGACCACGGAGAGCAAGCGTTCGCGGGAGTACTCTTCCCCAACCTGATTGTGAGCCTCAATGACACCGTCCGTGTACAGCAGAAGGAGATCGCCGGGATGCAGTTCGACGGATGCGCTCTCAAAGCTAGCATTGGGAAACAGGCCGAGCACGGGCCCGCCCGGCTCAAGCCATTGAGCCTCGGATGATGAAACTGTGAACAGCAGTGGAGGAAGATGTCCTGCATTTGTATAGTGCAACGCGCACGATTGAGTATCCACAATCCCGTAAAAAAGCGAGACAAAGCGTTCCTCGTCTGTCAATTCGTAGATGAGATTGTTAATCCGTTTGGTGGCGTCCTCGACCTTCATCGTAGTGATCCCCTCGGAGCGGATTGCGATCCTCACCGAGGGCATAAACAGAGCGGCTGGAACGCCTTTCCCAGAAACGTCCGCGATAACTAGGCCGAGGTGCCCGTTCGGGAGTTCGATGTAATCGTAATAGTCTCCTCCCAAAGCTCTGGCGGGGAACGTCTGCCCCGCCAACTCAAATTTCTCCAACGCGGGAGGATGACTAGGTAGGAGTCGGCGTTGCACTTCGACAGCCAACTCCAGTTCCTCTGCCAATTGGTCTTTTTGTCGTTGCGCAAGCGCGGCGAGTTCGCTACGCCTTCGGCTGAGGTGGTTCACGAAGATGACCACCGTAGTAAAACCTACCAATGCCAGAAAATTACGGACGATGGGCTGCCAGCCAGAATGCTCATACGGCCCGAACCAATCCGTAAGAAAGACACAGATGAAGGCGAGAAGCAGGCTGGTTCTCACCCTGTGAATCAGGCTACTGAGTGCCAACGGGAGAAAATATAAATACCCGAGTGAAACAGTCACGACCGAGTGATCCGCATAAGCAACAGCAGCAACCCCTACCAGGACGAGCAAAGACAAGAAAACCTGAGGTTCAACTTTGCGAGCGGAGTCCAAGACATCTCTCCTCAACTGACCTGCGAGCTCCGGGTGGCACTACCCCACGGGGCCTCCGGACGCTACCTGACGATGATGGCCGTGTAAGCAGTATGGTGATCGATGCTCCCACTGGGTCCTATCTTGATCCACAGCCCGATGCCTACGCAATTAGCGGGACAGGACGCGTATCACGGCAGCTCACTCAAGGACTCCTTGGAAGAGGAGGTCGAAGCACAAAGACTAACGCGATGGACGAGGGCAGCGGAGTGGAGGGCCGCTATCGCGACGGTGTAAAGGAAGCGAACAGCTTTGTGAAGTAAACGAACGATCGGCGGGTTGCTTTTAATTGACTACTAAAACCTGGCCGCCGCTCTGAACCGCAACGGACCATTTTCTCGTATCGATAAACCCTAGCTAGTCAGTTATTTCTCTCATTCCTCCTTGCTTTACAGCGCAAGGCTACTAGACGCTGGTCAGTCGTAAGAAGTCACTCCGCCAGGCAATTGCGATGGAAGAGCACTTGCAGCGGAATGTTTGCGACCGTTAGTTCCCGTACAAGGGGGTAACTTGAGCTACGAAGCCGATTGCGGTGCAATCCCGGTATTGCAGCAAGGCGAGACCTTGCCGGTGAATATGAGTGATGTCGAGCTGGATGCTCTTTTCGCCTCCTGCATGCCTCGCCTTCAGCGGACAGCAAGACAAATGCTGCGCAATCCGCAAGATTCCGAAGATGCTCTGCAGGAGGGACTTCTCCTGGCGTTCAGGAATCTCAACCAATTCCAGGGTCGCTCCAAGTTCTCCACCTGGCTGCACAGTATTGTCCGAAATGCTGCCCGCACCCATGTGCGGAGGATGAAATGTCGGCCGCAGTGCTCGTCGGAAGAGGAGCTTTCCGAGGCGCAAGAGTCGACGCTCCAACAACTCTCTGTAGACCCAGGACTTAGTCCCGAAGAAGAGTGTGCGCACCGGGAACGGTCTCGTATTCTACTTGAAGTTCTGCAAGGGCTGCCTCCGAGATACCAATCCGCAATGCGCCTGTGCGACGTTGATGGTGTGGATCCAAAGGATGCCGCCCGAAGATTGGGCATCACCACATCCGCGCTCAAGACCTACCTATTCCGTGCTCGCCGTCTCGTTTCCCAACGAATTCGTCGGAAGTATGTCCCTCCATGCGTGTGTTTTCCAAACCCTGATCACTCACGTCTCCCGCGAACCCAAGTTGCAGAACTCCGTCGAACGGTCGGTCCCCTTGGTGACTCCAAGCGCTCAGGGCGCGAGCGATATCGGATGGACGCGAGGGCGCACAAAAAGAAGGGCCTTGTAGGAGGTACTCATGAATCCCGGAGAAGAAGATCATGCTTTTGGAAACACAGTGTGGTGCCTTCTGTTCGCACTGCTCTGTACAGCACTCATCGTCCAGCCTGCTAATGCTCAACAACGCCATTCCCAGGAGGATCCTGAACCACCGTTCGTTTGGCCGTTTCTTTATCTTCCGTTCAGTGCTCCAGACACCGGAAAGGCCACCAGCGGTGCAATCACCGTTCCGAGTGGAACGATTCTACCGGTGCGCCTAAACACATCTCTGTCCACCATAAAGAGCAAGGTTCGACAAGTCATTACCGGTCGGATCATGCAAGACGTTCCGTTGCCGAATGGGCTAAAGATCCGCGAAGGTTCTAAAGTTGAGGGACACGTCGTAGAAGTTGTCCCCGCGAACAGCCCTCTCGGCGCAAGAATCTCGATTCAGTTCGACACGCTGCGGTCCTCGCACGGAACAATTCCTATTACTACAAATCTCCGAGCCGTCGCTGGGTTCATGGAGGTAGTCGAGGCTCAAATACCTCAGGCCGGTTTAGGAGAGGGCGACGTGGCGGAATGGGCGACCACAACGCAGATTGGTGGGGATGTCGTTTACGGTGCAGGTGGACCAGTCACGGCCGCTGAGAACGCATCGCAGATCGTCGGAACAGCCGTCGATGGCGGGATTCTGACTCGAGTGAGCGCCAAGGAGGGCACAGAGTGTCGCGGCGCTATCGACGGCAATGAGAACCCCCAAGCGCTATGGGTCTTCTCTTCTGATGCTTGTGGCGTCTACGGACTTGCGCACGTGCGGGTCTTCCATGCTGGGAGAACGGGCCCAGCTGGGGTGATCGTTCTGGCTTCGGACACCGGCGATCTAAAGCTTCGAGCTGGCGCTGGGATGCTCCTGCGGGTCATTGAGACGAGCTAGTGAAGGATTCCTATGTTGATTCTCGATAGTTGGAGCGCTTCGGGCAGTCTCGCTGGAGACAAATAGCCTAGAAACGACAGCAGAGTCGAGTTGGCGTCTTGCCTCCGTGTTGAAGTGACATTGGTCGGTGAAGCGCAAGAAAACTAAGTCTCGTTGGAAGGAGCTCAAGGCGAGTTTCGGGTCGATACTGTTGATCGCGTAAAAGCCGACGCTGCTAGCCCCTCGGACGAACCCGAAACACAGGACTCCACAAATGCAGCCGTATGATTTGATCGTGATAGGTTCCGGGCCGGGCGGACAGCGCGCGGCGATTCAGGCAGCCAAAGCAGGAAAGCGCGTCGGCATAGTCGAGAAGCAAAGCCGCGTGGGCGGCGTGTGCACCAATACCGGCACGATTCCCAGCAAGACGATGCGCGAAGCGGTGCTGCATCTTTCCGGCTTTTACGATCAGAATTTTTACGGCACCAACCATCGGGGCGAAGACAACATCACCATGGCCGATCTCAATTTCCGTGTGCAGCGGGTGATTGAGAACGAAGTCGGCGTGATCCAGGACCAACTCAAGCGCAACGGCGTGGATTTGATTCACGGCCTGGGCAAATTCACGGACGCACATCACATTCGCGTCGAGAACAACAACGGCTTCAACGAACTCGAAGGGCAATACGTGGTTGTGGCGACCGGGACGAAGCCGGCAGCCAATTCCAAGGTTCCGATCAACGGGCGGAACATCATCAACAGCGATCAGATTCTGACCATGCCGCTGGTTCCGAGGACGCTCATTGTCGTGGGCGGCGGGGTCATCGGCGTCGAGTACGCGTGCATGTTTGCGACGCTGGGCGTGCGTGTGATCATCGTGGAAAAGCGCCCGCGGCTGCTCGAGTTTGCCGACACCGAGATGGTGGAAGCGCTCAGCTATCACATGCGCGACCGCCGCGCCACGATGCGCCTCAATGAAGAGGTCGAGAGCGTCGAGGAATTGCCGGACGGAAAAGTGGCGGCAAACCTCGTCAGTAAGAAACGCATCATCGCGGACGCGCTCCTCTATGCCGTCGGCCGCGCCGGCAACGTCGATGCGTTGGACTTGCCCGCCGCAGGTTTGCAAGCCGACGATCGAGGGCGCATCAAAGTGGACGCGGACTTCCGCACGTCTCAGCAACATATTTTCGCGGTCGGAGACGTCATCGGATTTCCGAGTCTTGCCTCGGTCTCCATGGAGCAGGGGCGCATCGCCGCCGCCCGCGCCTTCGGCCTCGATGTACAGTCGGATCCCGCCGGTTATCCGTATGGTATCTACACCATTCCGGAGATCTCGTTTATCGGCAAGACGGAAGAGCAGCTCACCGACGCTGACGTCCCTTACGAAGTGGGCCTGGCCTATTATCGTGAAATCGCCCGCGGCCAAATCAGCGGCCATACCGACGGCCGGCTGAAATTGCTTTTTCACCGTGAGACGCTGGAGCTTCTCGGTGTGCACATATTCGGCGAAGACGCCGCCGAACTGCTGCACATCGGCCAGGCGGTGTTCCTGCTGAAAGGCAAAGTAACCTACTTCGAGAACACCGTTTTCAACTATCCGACGCTCGCGGAATGCTACAAGACAGCCGCCTTTAACGGCCTCAATCGACTGAGTTAAGGGGCTGCCGGGCGGTCCTACCTGAGAAACGACCGCAGTACGGGGCGGGCGATGCCAAGCGGTCAGAGCGCGGCCCACTTGGCCTTACTCTTGACCGATAGCCAAACCTTGTCCTGCCGATCCTACGGATTCTTCCTTCTAGAAGACCCGTCTTAGCGGCTTCCCCCGCCGCCAACCGCTCCGGTCGCTGGAGAATTGTAGTTGCGTATTTAGGAAAATATGTCATATAGGAAAGTTTTCCTTTACATCGTATTTGCCAATATGGGAAAATGTCCCCATGCAATCCACAGAGGCTCAATTCGAAAGGGAGGCCCTCCAGGCCCTCCGCAATCAGATTCCCGTCCGAGACCTGCCCGGCGTACGTATCCGTGCGGTCAAAGCCCAACCCGAGGAGCCCTTCGACATTCAATTCGAACTCGAATCCGGCAAGAACCGCATCCTCGTGATAGGAGAGAGCAAATCAGCCGTCTCGCTCAAGCTCCTCCAAGACATCGCCCCATGGGTCCGGCGCATGAAATCACTTCGCCCCGGTGTTTCCTTCGCCCTGATCTGCCCGGCCCTTTCTCCGCGCTCGCAGACCTACTGTATCGAGCAAGGCATCGATTTCATCGATCTGGCCGGAAATATCTCGATCAATGTTCCTGGCACGCTCACACTCCAGCGGCTCGGACGGCGACCCAAAGAACGAAGCGGCGAATCCGCTTCCCCGGTCTTTACCAATGTCTTTTCGGGGCGGTCGTCCCGCGTTCTCCGCGTCCTGCTCGAGAAACCAAAACCCTGGACCCTCACCGAAATCGCCAACGAACTCGAAGCCGAGACAAACCGGGTCGCCCGCGCGTTCTCCACCCAGCAAATCCAGTTCGCCATCAGTCTCGGGGCCATCTCGAAAGCGCTTTCCAGCCTCGACGAACAACTCTGGGTTCGGCGGCAAGGGTCCTCCATTCTGGTTCCCGAACCGCGCCGTTTGTTGCTCGAGTGGGCGGAAAAATACAAGGAACGCTACCGCTGGCGCTTACGCAGTTCGTTCGAAACCTCCAATCCACTGGGAACCACGCTGCCGCAAATCAACTCCGGTTTACAACCGCTCCTCCGCAGTCCGTACGCGTTCACTGCGGCGGCAGCGGCGAGCGACGCCCCCTTCATCGACCTGGACCGCGTCGATGTGTTTCTGCTCTCCAACCAGAACGACGCGAAGCTCCGTAAGCTCGGCGAACGTCCGGTATCCGAGACAGCCCCGCGGCTTCGCTTCATCTACCCGTATGATGAGGGCGTGTTCCTCTATGCAAGAACCGATGCGTCCGTACCCCGCGTCTCTAACATTCAGGTGTATCTGGACCTGTATGCCCGCGGCGGGCGCGATCTCAAACAGGCAGACTACCTTCTCGACAATGCCATCGCGCCCAACTGGAACGCCGCGTGATTCCCGAACCACAGCGCACCTACCTTCTCGAACTTCTCAACGCTCTCGGGCCAGCGGCCGAAGACTTCGTCGTCGCCGGCGCCCAGGCCATGAAGTTTGCTGTCGAGAAAGCCCGTGCGACGAAGGACGTCGACTTCGTTCTCAACGTCCTCGCCCTGCGCAAGGAGCATCTGCAACTCGCGCAGGTTTTCGAGAAGCTGGGGTACACACCCGTTCCAGAATCACGCAATTTTCAGTTTGAGAAGCCGATTCCCGGCAGCACCGAGAAAATGCGCATCGAATTCCTGGCCCCGGAAGAATACAAACGCGAGAAGGATTTTCGGGTGGACATTCAGGACGGCGTGCATGCGCGCGCCTGCACGGGCGGATCGATCGCCGTGGCGCAGTCCGACCTGCGCACAATCTCGGGCAAGCTCCCGGACGGCGACGATCTTACCGTCCGGATTCGCGTGACCCAGCCTCATGCGCTCGTCATGCTGAAACTCTTGGCACTCGCGGACCGTTACAGCAACATTCGTGGACCGAAGGAAGCCCGCCACGACCGCGAAGAAGCGCAGACCCACGCCGCGGACATCGTCGCGATCGTAACGGCAGTCCCGGACATCGCACGGCTCAACAGCCTGTTCGTCACGCAGTTCCTGCCGGAACCACAGCTTGGTATTCGCGTCCTACGCGTCCTAGGAGACTTCTTTCGCGAGGTCACAGCGCCGGGTTTGATCGTCTACACGGAATATCTGGCCGCCAACCTGCCAGCAGACCGTGCGATCTCGGAAGTTCTACGCCGGGAAACCGAGCTGGCGCAACGCATAGTCGCGCAGATTTTCCCGCCGGCGGAATTCTTTGCGCTAGCCGCCGCCGTAGACGACAGCACCGAGCCCGAACGCGGCGCACCGTTCGTCGAACAATATCTATCAGCACTGGAAGGCGCCCGGATCCCCGTGACGGACGCCCTTGCACTGCAATCCTTGCCGAGCGGTGCCTTCGGCGGAGCGTACAAGCCCGGCGCCACATTTGTGATGAGCGCTTCGGAACCTCTGCAAGAGGTATCGCCTGCACAGCGGGGCCTGCTGCAGTCCTATCTACAGTGGAAGCTGAATGCGGTACGGCACAATGAACAACTCCGACGCAGGTTCCCGCGCACTTTGAAGGGTCTGTATTAGAAGTGACGGACACACGGATGCTCCGGTCACAATGGGTATACCGTTTGAGAATGGCTTCCTGTCGGAGAGTGGATCAGAGGGACGCAGTTATCACTTCGGCCGCATAAGAAATGTCATAAACTCGAAAATATCTGGTAACCTCTCTTCAGTGGTTCGCGTGTCTTCGACTTCGTATTTCAGATTAGCCTCCGTAATCCGCACCAATTTGGAATCTCCGATTTCGGCAATCGCAGGATCGAAAAAAAACAAATTCTTGCCCTGAGGAGTCAGCGCGCTCGGGTAACGAACCCCATCGTATTTGGCATCCCTGACGTAATCCACTAGCCTCTGACTCGGTATGTAATGCGCCTCATCGTCGTCACGCTCCAAACGCGGCTCATTTCTTCGCCGAAGGCAGCCAGAACACTCCAACCGAAGGTCGCAAACCCGATCCCCCAAACCACCCAAGAGTATAAAAAATAAAAAGTTGCATTTTGTTGGTGAGGTTTTTCCGAAAAAACCCCTCTGTATAGATGAGGGGAGTTCTCGCCGGTTAACTCCCGCGGACAGGGCGCAACTGATTCCTTCGGTGTTTCGCTCTGTGTCACGGCCCGCTAGAGGGGACGGACGCGATTGTGGGACAACGCTGTACACGGAGCGCACGTTCCAAGTGTGCCTGGACGGGGAAGGCCAGGAACCGGCGCATACAGCCGTCCCATCAATCGCCATCCGCTTTCCTTCCTGCAGCCGCAGCCAACGGGGACTCCCTCTCAACGGCCCATTTCGAAAACTCGGAAGAGACAGGGAGAACCTGAACTTGAAGCGATTTCTTTGGACATACCTGCGCAGCTCTTGGCTGCGTTCACCGCTGGTCACCCTCGGTTTCACGCTTCTTCTCGCGACGCCGGTGTTCGCGCAAGGAACTTCCCCCTGGGAAAACGCCGTTAGCATGCTGCAGCAGGCTTTCACCAGCACCATCACTCGGGATCTCATCATCGTGACCATCCTGGTCGCCGCGGCCCAAGCCATAGCAATTGTGCTCATCGATCTGGGCCGCGCCGAGGCCATCAACTACCACATTCGCGGCCTCGCACGGCAGTCTCTGCTCAGAGATAAGACCGTTGAAATCTCGCAGAAAAAGACACCCCGAGTTGTGACGCTCACGAAGACTGGGCACCGCCTTCTCAGAAAGACGAACCAGCTGCCCGACGATCAGCCCATCTACCACGGCTTGGTGAAACCGCGCGAGGTCAAACACGATGCCGATCTCTACCGGCTCTATCAGAAAGAGGCTGCACGCATCGAGCGCAGCGGAGGCAGGCCGGTCCGCGTGCTCTTCGACCATGAACTCAAGCGGAATCTCAGTCGCGATCTAGCCCTGCTCGGCCCGAAAAAAGACGACCCGGACCGCAAGCAGCAAGTTGCGGAAAAGCACCGCCTCCAGGTGGTGAATGGAAAGATCCCCGTGCCCGACTTGCGCGTCGAGTATGAGACCCCGGAACTCGAACTGCGTCACGTGGACCTCGAACTGGCGACGCGTGACTACAGACCGCGGGCTATGGCGGAAAAAGCCGCCGCAGGCTTCTCGCTCTATGGGCGCTCGGAAGACGCTTCGCGTTTGCGCCACGTTCTCGACGAACGCGAAATCACCGCGCGAATCCTCTTACTATGAACATTGCGCCCGCCCATCTCGAACCATTGAAGGCCCTCGGCTACACCGACGTAGAAGCCCGCTTTCTCTACATTGTGGCAACGCATTCAGGCTACTTTGTGGCACGTCAATTCCTCGCCTTCACCTCTGCCCATTGGGGCAAGCGCACGACCACCTTCTGGAGCAAACTTCACGCCAGGAAACACGCCCGAACAGAATATTTTCCGAAGAGCGGAACGGTCTACCACCTCTTCTCCCGCCGCCTCTACCGCCAGATCGAACGCGAGAACATCCGCAATCGCCGGGAACACGAAATCGAATACATCCAGCGGCGCATCGGAATGCTCGATTTCGTTCTCCTGAATGAGGGGTATCAGTACCTTGAAACCGAGCCCGAAAAAGTCCGCTTCTTTTGCGGGACTTTGAACATCCAGAAGCACTATCTTCCGGCCAGACTCTACTTAGGTAGCAAGACCTCCAGCACTTCCGTCCGGTATTTCGTGGATAAGTTCCCGATGTTCTTCGTTCCTTCCTCGCCTGTGGTGACGTTTACCTACATCCATGAAGGTGCAGCGGGATTCACGGATTTTGTCCGCCATCTGGAAAGCTACCTCCCGCTTTTCCGACAGCTTTCGGAGTTCCGGCTGGTCTATGTATCCCGTACCGATTCGCACTTCGGGAAGGCCACGGAAATCTTCTCTTCCCTCGTGAAGATTCCACTCGAATCGGACATCGCCGGCGATCTGCTTCACTACTTCCGCGTGCGCAAAGCCTGGGACGAAAAACAGTACGCGAGCGGTCACGGATGCCGACCTCATCTTTCGCAACCATGCGCGAGCCCGGTTTACCGGGGAGAGATTCGAAGGGCTGTATCGCGGATGGAAAAACGGCCGCGTCAGCGAAATCGGCATCCGGCAGGAGGTTGGAACGAATGACAGGAAGCACACCGTCGGCTTCGACACGTTTCTGCTGCAACGGATTGCGCCTGTCGCCGATTCAGCGAATACCGAGTGAAGAAGGTAAGAATTACGCTCTGCACTTTTTGAAATTGACACTTCTTCACCCGCAACAGATCCGAAGTCCTTGGAAACCGGAGAAATACGAAACCGGGGAAAGCGAAAGTCACCGTGGAAAAAACGTCAAATCGGGCGGGAGCGACCCCACTTTTTCGGCTTTCAGCCGCCCAAAAAGTTCGTGGGGTCGCTCCCGCCCTGCGGCACGGTAAATCGTGCCGGCCGTTTTTTCCACGGTGACAGGGAGTTCGGAAGAAACACACATCACCAGAGGAGGAACAGTATGCCGCTCGTTAAGAAAGCACCAGGGATCATGACTCGGGAAGTAAGACTCGAAGAGCCGGTCAACGAACTGCTCGAAGACTATGCCCGGTTCATCGAGAGCAACGCCGACCACGTCATCAACGCCGTCCTGAAGAAAGTGCTCTGGCGGGACCAGGACTACCGCAAGTGGCGCGAAGCGCGCCGCACGGCACAGCCCGGCCCCGACAAGGCCCAACCCACCGAAGCGCGAGGGAGGGCCTGATGCAAAGAACACTCGAATCGCGCGCATTCATCTCGGCCATCCTCGCCATGGCCACCGGCGCGTTCCTGTTTTACACGCATCCTTTCCCCGCTGAGCAAATCTTCCTGCGTGTCATTGCCTTGCGCACTCCGCAAGCGTTCTTGAGCTTCAAATACCTCTATTATGCGCTCCTGTTCACCACCCCGTACCTGGTCTGCTCGACTGTGCTTTCGGGGCTCTACATCTTCACTCTGAAAGCACGCCGCACCATCTCGCCAGGTCGCCTTCCCAGGTATCCCAATCCTAGTAAGAGAGACGACCTCTTTCTCGTCGTCGGCGAAGTGTATAACTCGCGCAAGCCGGTGCCTGCCAAAGCCCCCTATTGGCTCACGATTCCCGAGCGCGGTTTGTTCATGGGAATCGCCATCTTGGGCGCTATTGGCAGTGGCAAAACGAGCTGCTGTATGCTTCCGTTCGCCGAGCAAATTCTTGCCTACAAAGCCGCCGACAAAGACAAGCGCATCGGCGGCCTGATCCTTGAAGTGAAAGGCAATTTTTGCCGCAAGGCAAAAGACATCCTCGACCGTCACCAGCGAGTCTAGGATTACATCGAGATTAGCCTCGAGTCCGAATAGTCGGAGCGACGCCAAGTAACAATGGCCTCAGAATCCAAACAAGCATCGGTCACACTAACGCTTCAGGAGGACTCCGCATCTCTGCCTGCATTCGTTGTTCCTCGCCTGCTGCGCATTCAGGATGCGGCCAAGTATCTCAGCGCAACGACTTGGCAAATTGAGACCCTGCTGAGAGAGAAGGCGATCCCGTCCTTCGTACTCGGGAAGCGACGCGTTGTCGATCGGTTAGAACTTGATCGATATGTGGAGCGCAGGAATGCAGAGGCGAAAGACGCGCTCAGTGATAAGACTGCCTGAGGGCGCTAGATTTGATTCGGTCGCATTCTTGCCACGGCTTACAGGCGGAGACTCTAATCTCCAAAAGCGGCGTCGGTTGGTTTTTATCGATTTGTTCAATGTTCAGGTTCTTGGGGATGCAGTTCGCGTTGAAATTAGCCCCCTAAAAGGCGGTGAACGCTCCAATGTCTGCTATGAACCACGCCTCCATGGTTGGGTCTTTAACAGCTCGTTGAAGAATCGAGTTTTGTGAGACCTCGGTTCTGAATTTCAAGGTTATCACTGCGTTGCGTGGGAGCCGTTGGGTCGTTCTATCCGCTCAGCTGGCCCTAAGCGGAACCGGTGTCATGCTTCCGCCATGAGGTTTCGCAATCGGCAGAGGTTGTAAGCTGCGCCGGTGAAGGTAAACAACCACCCCACCTTGTCGATCCCTCGCAATTTCACTTTCTTCAGCATCCCGATCATCTTCATCCACCCGAACGACTGCTCCACTCGTTTTCGCTTCCGCTGACTAACCTCATAGCCGGCATGCCGTGTGGTCCGATCGTCCACCGCACTCCTCCGATTGGTCGTGTTCTGCGCCACATGCGGGGTGATGTTCATTCCCCGCAGTTCTCGTATGAATTCCCGCGTGTCATAGTTCTTGTCCGCTCCCAATGTCACGCGCTTCCCCGGCGGGATCGCTTCCACCATGAGCATCGCAGCATCCCGCTCCGCTCGGCCACTCGCCTCGGTTAGAAAGGTCTGCACCAGTAGCCCGTTGCGGTTTTCCATCAATACATGTCCCATGTAGCTCAGCTTCGCCTGACTTCCGCTGGATTTCGTGAATAACCGGGCGTCCGGATCGGTGGTCGATTCATGGGTTTGGTTCTTTCGCTTTTCCCCTCGAAAGTCGACATCCCCTCCCGCTCCGGGAGGTTTTCCGCTCCCGTCCTTTGGCCGGAAACTCTTATGACTGGCCCAAGCCTCGATCAAAGTACCGTCCACAGTGAAATGTTCATCCGACATGTACGGCTTGGCTCGTTCCAGCACCCGCTGAAAAAACGACTCCGCGATCTCTTCGTTCAGCAAACGATCCCGATTCTTGCTGTACACCGCGTGATTCCACACCGCTTCGTCCATCTCCATCCCCACAAACCACCGGAACAGCATGTTGTACTGTAGTTGCTCGATCAGCATGCGCTCACTGCGCACCGAGTAGAAAACCTGCAACAGTAGTGACCTCAACAGCCGCTCCGGGGCAATCGATGGGCGCCCGACATTGGAGTACAGCTTCGAGAACTTCGGCGACATCTCCTTCAGGATCTCGTCCACCATTTTGCGGATCGGCCGCAACGGATGATCCGCGGGAACACGCTTCTCTGGAGAAATGTAGCTGAAAATTCCTTCTTGTAGGTCATCGTCGCCGCGCATTCACTCGCCTCCTTCGCCTTCCTTTCACTCAGACGAATTCTCTTACATTAAAGTTGCAGTGGGACGGGATTTTTCAACAAACTGTTAATACTACTGTGTTATAAATAATCACAAGCGCCTTCGGTAACAAAACGGGCAGGAGGGGAGTTGCTCGATAAGATGTCTGGCAATCTGAATTCGTAGGGTCGCGATGGAATGGGGATTGTGACGCTCAACACGCACGCGGCGAGCCGCGGGGGTGGAACTCAGGCGGAAGTTTCGTGGCGCGTAAGTCCAGTCGACCGGCGCTTGCGGAGGGGGAAAAACGACTTCTTTCCGCGATGAGGAAGCCATAAGCAGCGATGCATAACGTGGCGTGATGGTGAAAACCTCGCCAGCCCCGACCTTCGTAATGTCCCAGTCCCAACTCTTGCTTCAGCTCTTGGTAGTCGCGTTCGATAATCCAACGGTGTTTCGCTCGTTTCACCAACTCTCTCAGTGTGGTACGGGCCGGGAGAGTAGAAAGCCAGTACTTGGTCGGTTCGCTCTCTCGCTCCGGCCATTCGATCAACAACCATTCTTCGTCACGAGGTTCGCTTCGCCAATAGTCCCGATGAGCAGGTCGCACTCGCAGTGCCGCAAAACGGGAGCGCAATTTCTGCTTCGTCCCCTGACGCCAGGAGACCGCTCTCCAATCCTTGGCCGGCAAGGAAAGAGCCACTTGTTGGACAGAAACCGGTTGATGTTTTCTATCCCGTCGCAACAACTTCGGTGGGCGCCCCAGCCCGCTTCCTAGTTTTGCCGGGAGTGGAGTTTCTCCAGGTCGCCAAACCGTTGTGTGCCCGCGCACGCCAACAACATACGGTAGGCCCAATTCGCTGAGCTGTTCCCGAAACTTAGTTTCATCGCCATACGCTGCATCGGCCAACACCGGCGCCGCGGTAACTCCATCTGCCAGCGCTTGGCGAATCTGTCCGAGGGCAATCACCGGCTTGGTTGCAAACGAGATCTGTTCCGGAACACCAGCCTTCTTGCGACGCTTCTGGTCCTGGGCCCAGATTTCCGGTAAATACAAACGATACGCGATGGGCAAGCTGGCGTGCTCGGTGGCCATCGACAGGCTTACCGCCACACGACAATTTTCCTGCTTCCCTAACTGTCCGCAGTATTGGTGCGTCACCCCGACGGAGTGCGTTCCTTTCTTGGGGAAGCCGGTGTCGTCCACAATCCAAGCTATCACCGGTCCGTTGCGCTTGATGGCGGGTAGGACTGAGTGGCGCACCTGCTCGAGCAAAGCTTCGTCACTCCACGGAGCATCCGCTACCAAATGATGGAGAGATTGATGCGTCTGCCGCACATTGTCCGGAGCCAGCCGCGCCGCCATCGGTTCGACGCTCTTGCGTTCCCCGGGCAGAAGCAGACCCTTACAATACGATTTCAGCGGTTCCACGCGATCGGCGTGCTCTGCGGCTTGCGCCAGGCTATCGAGATAGGCCGCGAAGCGTTGCTGTTGTGCGCCTGGCGCCGAAGTAGTGGCGCTCATGCCGACAGAGTGTAGGGAGAACGGGTGCAATCGCTACTAACTTTTGCAGGAAATGTGCCTTATTTTATAACACAGTAGTATTAAGCCTTCAAAGGAGAAAGTAGCGTAAGATGCACCCAGCAGCACCCGCCTACATTCAACTGCGGCCGGGACACCTTCAGCTATCCGATAGACATAGGTCAGACGACGCTGAACATACCTACCAAACCAACTACTACTTTTCCTTGGGGGGAAACTGTTTGAACATTTTGTCGACCGACTTGAGGACTTGTTCTTCGTCCCCCTTCTGGCTGTTGGAGATGGCGTCAGTAGTTGCCTGCCCCCTCCAAACAAGCTCCTTCTTCTTAGCATCAACAATGTCAACGGAGAGGATCCCCAACATGCGAGGTTGAGCTTCGGTTTGGGCGACATCCGGTCCCATGGCTCCCCCAAAACCACCCCAACCACCCCAACCGCCCCAACCGCCCCAGGCACCGCCTCCCCAACCAAAGCCGTCGTCTGTCGTCGTTGAGTCCATTAATTCCTGTGTGACCATGTGATAGTAAATGTAAAGATCCGGATTTTGGTTAGCCGCTACCTGATGAAGTCCTTTCGAGGCCATTTTGCTGTCGACGTCCTTCTGAACCCACTGGGTGTAGAAGGCAGGCCCTTCTTTCTTACTGTCTTTCCAAACATAAGTGTGGTAATCCGCAAACGGGGCTTGGACGTGCCAATTGACCTTCACCGTCTGCCCAAATGCGCTCGCCGCTGGAATGAACAGAGACAACGCCGAAACCAAAACTGGAAACTTCCGCATAACGCCTCCCTTACTGACATCAGGAAGCAACTTGAATAGAACATCGTTGGCTTCTTTCGCAGTGATTTGTTTCGATTCCATTCAAGCCGTCTCCGTGTTTTCAGTCGCGAACGTACCATCGCGTTTCAAGGCAAGACAATTGTGCATTGGTAAATCAGGGCTTACGTTCGCAGGGAGAGGCTTTACGTTCGTTTAGAGGCGCTATACGTAGGTTTAAGTACGGATTCCCTTTTTCTCCGCCTCCCGAATGCCGGTCAGCGACCTTTAGGAGCTTCCTTCGGAATCGGGAGTCTCTGGCGAGTCCAGGAGTTCCGTCACCGGCAGTCGTCAAGGCGACGCACCCACAGCGCCAGCATGAAACGCGGTCGCTAGTCGCCTGCAGCCGCATCAATCTTGCTGCGCAATTTCGAAGAGTCAGTCACACCTAAATATCTTTGCGTCGTCGATAGGTCCTTGTGTCCGAGCCACGCTTGGATCGTGCGCACCGGAATTCCGGCGGTCTCCCATCTGCTAGCACATGTCTTGCGCAAGCGGTGCAGGAATACATGTCTGCACACAGGATCTGTCTTGCATGTCACCTCGACCGGGCGCTTCCGATCGTAGCGACCTTTGTTGAAAGTTGTAGTGCATTCGCCGCAGTTTATGCCAGCCTCTAAGGCAATTCGCTTAAACTTCTTGAGAAAGTGGCCCTCGGGCTTTCCATCTTTGTTAACAAAAATCCACCTGCTGTGAGGACCATATTTTTTCCGCTCCTTCAACAGTGCTACTAGCGTCGCGGGCATCGGAACCGTCCGCTTCTCATGGTTCTTCGGAGTGAACCCTACATCCTGCTTCTGGCGAACATGAAACTCCATCTTTTCGAAGTCAATGTCAGTCCATGTCGCATATTGGACCTCTTGCTCGCGGCACGCAGTTCCGAGGAAAAATTTATAACGAACTGTCTCTTCTCCGTTCATCACCGTGAACAACTTTTTCAACTCGTCCCGGGTGAACGGCACAGGTGGGTCTTCCTCATAAGTTGGCAGATCGCTAGTGAGCGAAAATCCGGTTTCAATTCTGTGCTCGTTCAGCAGAGATAGAACTGTCATCACTCGATTGTGCAGTGTCCGAGGCTCGTATCCCTTGTTGGAAAGATAGTTCCGAAATTCTCGAATTGTTTGCTTTGTCACCTCATCTAGAAACTTAATCGACTTGGCGGAGTCTAGAAACTGCCTAAGATTCAGTTGGTAACCGACTAGAAGCTGTTGCATAACCAGAGACAAGTGTTTGAAAGAAGGGTGATTGAGTTTTCCGGAATGAGCGATAAGGAGAGTCAGCAGCGCCGAAGGAGGGCCGATGGCCCGATCGGGTCCGTTGCTGACCGAAGCGCAGTGGCAGAAGATCGCGCCTTTGCTGCCGAAACCGCGCAAGAATCGCAAGGGTGGCCGCCCGTGGATCGAGAACCGTCGGGTGCTGGAAGGGATTCTCTGGATTCTGCGGAGTGGCGCAAGATGGCAGGACTTGCCGGAGAAATATCCGCATCCTTCGACCTGCTGGCGACGGTTGCGGGATTGGGAGGAGCAGGGCGTTTGGCTGAAAGTCTGGCGGGCGTTTCTGAGCGAGTTGAACGAACGCCAGCAATTGAAGTGGAGCGAATCGTTTTTGGATGGGAGTTTTGCTCCCGCGAAAAAGGGGCTGCGGAGTCGGAAAAACCAAGCGGGGCAAGGGGACGAAGTGGATGGTGGTGGTCGACGGCGCGGGTGTTCCTCTGGGAGACTACCTTCACTCTGCATCCCCGGCGGAAGTCCGGCTCGCGGAAACGACGCTCGCGGCGATCCGGGTAGGGCGGCGTCATCACCCCGGCCGGCCAAGGCAGAAGCCGGTGCGGGTGATCGCTGACAAAGCCTACGACAGCGATCCACTGCGAAAACGGTTGCGGCAGCGCGGCATCGAACTGATCTGCCCGCACAAGAAAAATCGCGTTCGGCCAGCAACGCAGGATGGCCGGGCACTGCGGCGGTACAAGCGGCGTTGGATCGTCGAACGCACCAACGCCTGGCTCGGCAACTTCCGTCGCTTAGTAGTGCGTTACGATCGCTCGCTCACAATCTATCGCGCATTCTTTCATATCGCTTGCTTCATGATCGTCTTACGAAGGGTTGTGCAATAGCTTCTAGGGTTTTTGGCCTCTTTTTCCTTGAAGCTTCAGAAAGGAACTCTTCGACGGCCTGCTTCAGCGGGATGCGATTCGCGTTTGTCAGTTTTTCGAGCTCCACAACCGTGAGCCCATTCGCTCGTGCTGAAAGCGCAGAGCTCAAATGGTCGGCTTCTTCGCGAGCTTCGGCGAAGGTTTCCGCCGAGAGGGTCTTCCAAAGCTGCTTGCCGTTAAAGAAAGGGCGGGCGTAGAAAGGGCCGGTTAGGTCGCTCGTGCGATGGCCGCGTCCTTCAGCAATTCGCTCGTATTTCCATCGATCGCCGACTTTGATGCGTCTGTAGAGACTAGGGCTGGGCATTGCGACTAGATCCAGTTTCAAATCACTGGATTATAGTAGCACACTAGAGGCAAGGTGTAAATGGCCACATATTTACAGTGTTTCTGAGATATGGCGGAGGAGGAGGGATTCGAACCCCCGAGACCCTTTCGAGCCTAACGGTTTTCAAGACCGCCGGTTTCAACCGCTCACCCACTCCTCCGATTTTAATTCTAACGCACTCTATGGTTTAGAGCGTGATTTTGAATCGCATGCTACGACAATGCTTGGGCGTGTGTATGGCAACAATTTGCATCCGACGGGCGGGAATCGTCGTACGATAAAGAGGAGTAACACAACGAGAGGAGATATGTTGATTCGCAGGGCGCCGGATCTGACCTATGCCGATGTCACGCCCAAGTCCGTCTACTTGAACCGGCGCAAGTTCCTGCGCGGAATGGGGCTTGCCGGTGTCGCCGCGCTCGCGGGAAAGGGTTTGCTTGACCTGGTCTCGCCGTCGCGCAGCGTTTATGCGGGGACGAAGCTGGAAACCATCAAGGGGCCGTTCAACACCGACGAAAAGATCACACCCGCCGCCGACGTCACCCATTACAACAATTTCTACGAATTTGGCACGGACAAGGGTGATCCCGCGAGGAACGCGCAGAACTTCCGCACGTCGCCGTGGAGCGTTGCCGTCGAAGGCGAAGTGGCGAAGCCGGGCAAGTTCAGCATGGAGGAAATCCTCAAGCTGGCGCCGCTCGAGGAGCGCATCTACCGCCATCGTTGCGTGGAGGCCTGGTCGATCGTCGTGCCCTGGATCGGCTTCTCCTTCAATACGCTCATTAAGCTTGTCGAACCCACGCCAAAAGCCAAGTACGTCGCCTTCGAAAGCTTCTACGACCTCAGACAAATGCCGCAGTCGCGGGGCACCGGACTCGACTACCCCTACGTCGAAGGCCTGCGCCTCGACGAAGCGATGAATCCCTTGACCCTGCTTTGCGTCGGAATGTACGGAGAGACCCTTCCGAACCAGGATGGCGCGCCGGTGCGCATGGTGATCCCCTGGAAGTACGGGTTCAAGAGCATCAAGTCCATCCTGAAAGTGAAATTCGTGAAAGGCGAACCGCCCACGACTTGGAGCCGCATGGCACCCAACGAATACGGCTTCTACTCCAACGTGAATCCAAGCGTCGACCACCCGCGCTGGAGCCAGGCCAAGGAACGCCGCCTGGGCGAAATCTTCAAGCGCAACACGTTGATGTTCAACGGCTACGGCGATCAGGTCGCCAGCCTGTATGCCGGAATGAATCTGAAGAAAGATTACTAGCGCGAGAATCCTGCGTGCGCCGCCTTCTTTCCAGCAAATGGACCAAAGTGGTGGTTTTCGTGATTTGCCTGGCGCCGCTCGGTGCCCTGGTGGACCGCGCCTTGCACGGCCGGCTCGGCGCCAATCCGGTCGAGTTCGTGCAACACGCTACCGGCGACTGGACCCTGCGCTTCCTTATTTTTACGCTCGCCATTACGCCGTTGCGAAAGCTGCTCAATCTGCCCGACCTCATCCGCTTTCGCCGCATGCTCGGCCTGTTCGCGTTTTTCTACGTGTGCCTGCACTTCCTCACCTACATCGGCCCCGATCAGTCGTTCGATCTGGGCGGCATGTGGAAAGACGTCGAGAAGCGCCGCTATATCACTGTCGGCTTCTTGGGCTTTGTTCTCCTGATTCCGCTCGCGCTTACCTCCACCGCCGGATGGATTCGCCGCTTGGGGGGCAAGCGCTGGCAGATGCTGCACCGCGCAATTTACGTGACCGCGATCTGCGGAGTGATCCACTACTACTGGCTCGTGAAATCAGATGTGCGCAAACCGCTTTTCTACGGTGCGCTCGTCGCAATCCTGCTTTTGTGGCGCTTGGGTATTTGGCTCCGGAAGAAGGGTCAGCTGGCGGCCACCAGCCCAGAGGTGACTCACACCGCGACTCAGTCCTGAGCCCGCGATCGATTCGCAGCCGTTTGTAGGGGCGGGGCTTATTTACCCTGCTTGCCCCGAGGAACGAGGGGAGCCTCGGAGAGCCCGCCCGCCGATGAGACCGCACTCGCCGCAGTCCTGCGGATACTTCCGGGACGCCGCTCTAATTCGCCGGCGGGTTCTCCCCGAACTCCAGGCCCCAAAATCTCGGCGACGGACTTAAAAACTCGACGCCCACACGCTGGCCCTTGTCGCCCGGGTCGCCCAGAAACACCACCCGGCACTCCAACTCCTCTTCCGTGTCCGGATTGGTCAGCACCAGCATCTCGCCCTGGTCGATTTCGTGCTTCAGCACGAGCAGTCCGCCGTGGGAATTCACCACCACGGTTTCGCACACCTCGCGGAATTTGCGCCCGTCGTGATCGCGCCCCTGGGCCTTTACCCGCATCTTGTGAAACACGCGCCCGCTGCGACGCGGCGCGATAAAAGTGGCTTGGCTCATGCATCCATCTTCGAGCGACCCTGCGCGGGGCGTCAACTGCACCACCGGACAGGTGTTCTGCGGCTACACGGGGTATCCAATAGGCTACTCAGGGACCGTTGGGTGCGTGTTTGTTTCTCCGTTTCTTCGTTACCTCACTAGTCCTTACTTCATTGTTTCTCAGGTCCTTACGCTGCTTTCCCAATCCTCTGGATCAAGTCCTCCTGCTCCGCTTTGTTCTCCGCCCCAATCGTGAACGCGTCCAGCAAGCCCAGCGACAACGCAAATTTCAGCGCCTCATCCTGGCGTGCGCGCATGTCCCCTTGACCGAGGATCTTCATGCCTATGATTCCTTTTCCCGCGGCCTTCATTTCTTTCACTACGCTTGCGACAGTGGCCGGATCGGCGTCCATGAACGATCCGATCGGGTTCATGCGCACCAGATCGACTTCCACCCACGGAGACTTGGCTGCGGCTCGCAGCGCGTCGATGCTGTGGCATGAGCAACCGTGAGTGCGGATGATCCCCTTTTCTTTGGCTTCGGAGAGAACGTCCATCACACCTTTGTACCGCTCGGTCCAGTCGGCTTCGGTGACGCAGTGCATCAGGCAAATATCCAGATAATCGGTGCCAAGTTCCCTGCGGAAGCGATCGAGGTCGGCCCGCGCCGTCGCAGGGTCCCGCGCCCAGGTCTTCGTCAGCACTGTGACTTTATCTCGCGAGACGTGCTTGAGCGCCTCCGCCACATGCGGGTGGCTCCCGTACGAGTCCGCCGCGTCGAAAAACCGCAGACCGTGGTCGTAGCCGTTCAGCAGCAGTGCCGAAAGCCCATCGACGCCCAGGGCTGTCTGATGGGAGTGATGGCCCGACCCCACCGTGCCCGTTCCCATCGCCAATCGGCTGGTCGTGATCCCCGTCTTCCCGATCGTCACCGTATCCGATGCGCTGAATTTCTGTGCCAAAGGCATCGCCAGCACGTTTCTCGCAAAGGCCCTCGACGCCAGCCAAGCCGCACCCGCGCCACACGCGCCACGTCGAATGAACTCTCGCCGCTTCATGGGTTTCCTCCTGGTGCCTCTCGCACCCCGAGCATATACCCGTGTAGACGAATTGTTGAGCGTTACGTTATATCGTCAAGATGACTTCCGGGAGGTGAAATTATGTTGAATTGGGTACGCTGGTTTTCCGCAGCGGCAGTACTGTTACTCGCTGCCACTTGCCTCTCGGCACAGAGTCCGAAGCTCAGCTCCGTGCTGGACATGCAGGAATTTGTCGCGGACTGGAAGATTTCCAAGCAGTTTACGATGGACGTCGCGAACGCGATGCCCGCCGAATCCTACGATTTCAAGCCCAATCCCGACGAAATGACCTTTGGCGAGCAGATCGTGCACATCGCCGTGGGTAACGCGTTCCGGTTCCAGCAGATAACCGGCGTCCAGCCTCCGTTTGCCATCGACTTATCGAAGGCGCCGCCCACCGACAAGCAATCGGCAACCAAGATGCTGGAGGAATCCTTCGACTACGTCATTGCCGTCTTGCCGCAAATTACGCCCGAGCAGCTCAAGCGCACCTGGCACATTCCGTCCTGGAAAGGCCACACCGATCCCGATGGCCGCGCCATGATCGTGAACATGTTCGTTCACACGGCGCACCACCGGGCCCAATGCGAAGTCTACTTGCGCGTAAAGGGCATCAAGCCGCCCGACTATACGTTTTGACGCCGTTCGGTATTTCGGCCGGCCTTTGGAAACTTGTGCAGGAACCGCAGACGGCCCTAGAATATCGTTAGCGGCTCGGAGCCTCTCGACGCGTAGTTCCGCACTCATTCCCGAGGCGCAACATTCGGACCACTAGCAGCTATTTTATAGTGGAAAGGACTCATTCCCCTGAGACCCGTTACGAACCTTGCTGAATTTATCGAAGGTCGCCGCGATCAGCACCTTGCAGAACTGTGCGAGTTCTTGCGCATTCCTAGCGTCAGCGCCAAAACCGAGCACAAGCCGGACATCGAGCGCGCGGCCCGCTGGGTGGCCGAAAAGCTGCATTCCGCCGGATTTAATACGGTTGAAATCATTCCCACGAATCTTCACCCGCTGGTCTACGCGGAATCTCTCGAAGCGCCGGGCAAGCCCACGATCCTTTTTTACGGCCATTACGACGTGCAGCCCGCTGAGCCACTCGACCTTTGGACTTCGCCTGCGTTTGAGCCCACTGTCCGCAACGGCAACCTCTTTGGCCGCGGTACTGCCGACGACAAAGGCCAGGTGCACATCCATCTGAAAGCATTCGAGTCTTTGCAAAGCTTGAGCGGCCAGCTGCCCATCAACGTGAAAGTGCTGATCGAGGGCGAGGAGGAAGTCGGCAGCGTGAGCCTGTGGGACTACGTACAAAAGAACAAAGAGAAACTCAAAGCCGACGCCCTCGTTGTCTCCGACACCTCCATGCTCGCGAAAGGCGTGCCCTCTATCACCTACGGCCTGCGCGGATTGAACTACTACCAGATCGAACTCACCGGCCCCGCCCGTGATTTACACTCCGGCGTGTACGGCGGCGCGGTGCCGAATCCCCTCACGATCTTGACCGAGCTCTTTGCCAAACTGCACGATAAGGATCTTCGTGTGGCGATCCCGGGCTTTTACGACGCCGTGGCGAAAGTCTCCGCCGCCGAACGCAAGACCCTCAATTCGCTGCCGTGGAAGAAAAAGGACTTCGAAAAGGCCGTCGGCGCACCGGGCTACGCCGGCGAGAAGGGCTTCACCATCGTCGATCAGTTATGGACGCGGCCCACGCTGGAAATCAACGGGATTTGGGGCGGCTACAGCGGCGAGGGCGCCAAGACCGTCATTCCATCGAAAGCCTGCGCGAAATTTTCCACGCGCTTGGTGCCGAATCAGGACCCGCACAAAATCGCCAAGCTGGTCGAGAAACACATCCGCAAGCTCCTTCCCAAGACCGTGATTTGCAAGTTCGACGTTCTGAGCGCCGGGAAGCCATGGACCGCGCCGTTCCAGGCGCCAATTTTCGCGAAGGCGCAGGCCGCGCTGGAGAAGGGCTTCGGCAAGAAGGCGGTATTCATCCGGGAAGGTGGCTCGATCCCCTTCGTCACCCAGATGCACGACACCTTCAAGGTGCCCTGCGTTCTGATCGGCTTCGGCTTGCCCGACGAAAACGCGCACGCCCCCGACGAACACCTTGCCCTGGAAAACTATTTTGGCGGGATCAAAGCCATCGCCCACTTCTACGCCGACCTAGCCACCCTGTAGCGCGCAGCACAGCAAGACTCTCAAGGCACGGCAGATCTCGGGGCTCAGCAAAACTCTCAAGGCACGGCAAAACTCTTGTAGGGGCGCAGCATTGCTGCGCCCTTTCCGCCCAGGCTGTCGAATCCCCGCTCTCTCCGTTCTCTCTGTTCACCGTGTCTCTGTTGCGGATTTCAGATGCTTGCGAGTTGCTCGCGACGCCCGCGAGCGTACTCGTTCAGCGCTGCATTGGCGCTGGTGATGATGCCGAGCGCGTCGGCGACCGCAGCTAGATCTCTCCCGCGCAACACCAGGTACATTTCGTCCTCGCCAAGGCCGGTGTACACGCGGTTGCCCATGCAGCCAAGGCTCAGGATCGCACCGTGCTGCAGCGACGCTGGCAGCGCCATGCACGTGGGCCGCCCCAGCGCGGGAGCACCGCTGGCGACGCCCGCTCGATTGGCCGCTTCATTCAGCAGCATCGCCGCCGCCGGCTTGCACGCAAACAAAACCACGTCCGGCGCAACCGGTGATTCTCCCAGCGGCGCGTATAAGATTGCTGCCGGCGCCTTCGGCAAGCGCGGGATCTGGGGAACCTCTTCCGGCTTCACGTAGCCCAGATCAAACATCATCTTCAAGGTCTGCTCGGTTTCTTTTTCGCGCTCCGGAGACAACGCGATGTTGTGCGTATACGCACCCACCGCGCAATTGAAGTGGTTCTCCGGCACGGTATAGAACACTTGGCCGGCCGCTGCCAGCCGCCAGAAACTGCATCCGGAAGGCTCGGTACCCGAGAATCTTGGTACGTCAGCCGGAGTCGAATCCAGAAACGTCACCGCAACCGGCCGCTTCGCCAGCTTCACCGCCGGTCCGATGCGCTGCTCCAGATCGTTCCAATTCGATACGCCCATGTGAATCTCCCTCGTTGTTCAAGAATTTTGGAGCATACCACATCGTGCAGCTGCCCTCGCCGGACGCGCCGTGAATGCAGTCAAATCGGGTCGCGTCTCAGGGAGAGGTGTGGAAAACCCCGATTTTAGCGGTTTTTTTGTGCCTAATCTCAAAAAAGGCGCGTATTTTCGGCCTTTTTGACGGCTTAACCCTTGCGTTCTCACAAGGCCTTGGCTATAGTGCCGAACGGCCCGAGTTTTTCGTTGTGTTGAGGGGAGAATCTCGCGGCTGGCCTCGATCCCTTTCGGGGTGCACTTAAAAAATCAGGAGGATAAGAATACTAGATGGCAGCCAAGCCACTGAGCAAGACCAAGATCGTGTCGCACATCGCCGAGAAGTGCGCCACGCCGAAGAAAACCGCAGCGCTCTTTTTCGAAGAGCTCTTCAAACTGGCCGTGAAGGAAGCCAAAGGCGCCGCCGGCAAGTTCGTGATTCCCGGCATCGGCCGCGCTGTGAAGGCGCACCGCAAGGCGCGCATGGGTCGTAATCCGCAAACTGGTGAAGCGATCAAGATCAAAGCGAAGACCGTGGTCCGCCTCCGCCCATCGAAGGCGTTCAAGGATGCGGTCCTCAAGTAGATTCCTCCTGCTGCGAGGAATTGGGGCCTAACACAGCGCGCGAGAATTGGCCCGCGCCCGAGTTGCAATGGCGGGCGTCGCCGGTTCCACCGGCGCTAGGTACCTGGGGAAGTGTCTCAGTTAAATTTGCCCTCCGGTTGCGCGACGCATCGCGCTACCGGAGGGCTTTTCAATTTTAGGGACGCAGTTGGCGGGACTTACAGCGTCTTCACGTACGCGACCACATCCTTGATCTGAGGTTGCTCCAGCACATCCTTAAAAGGCGGCATGAGCGTGTCGCCATTCTCGATCCAGGTTTTCAGCGATTCATCCGTAACTTTGTTGTTGTTGACCGTAAATGTGCCGCGCTTGGCCAGCCCCTTCAAGCCGGGGCCGATCTTCTTCGCGTCGCTGTCCGCGTAGTGGCACACGCCGCACTTCTTCTCGAATACTTCTTTGCCGCGCGTCGCCGAGCCTGCAGACGCCGCGGACTTCTTTGCCGGCGCTTTCGCCGGCGGATCCTGCGCGAACACCGCTCCGGCCACCGCCAGCCCTGTAATCCCAAGAACGATAAGAGTACGGTTCACAGTTCCCCCTGATTGCCGTAGAAGATCGCTCCATTCTGCACATTTGGCCTCCCAATTTCCACTCCGAACCCGGCACAAAGGACAGGTTCCCCCTGTGCACGCGCTGAACGTTCGTACTTTTGACGGGTGCGAAACCGTGTGCTAACAATCGTAAAATCATGAGTCAGGAAACGTTGTCGCGTGCTTGGGAAGTGCTGCAGGACGCCTATCAGGCGCAGATGGAAGGCGACTACGACCGCGCCGTGGAGCTCTACCAGTCGTCGCTGGAGCTGCACCCGACCGCGGAGGCGCACACCTTTCTTGGATGGACGTATCATTTTCAAGGGCGGCTCAACGAAGCCATCGCCGAGTGCAAGCTGGCCATCGAGATCGATCCCGAATTCGGCAATCCCTACAACGACATCGGCGCCTACCTGATCGAGCTGAACCGCTTCGATGAGGCGATTCCCTGGCTCGAGCGCGCTATTGAAGCGCAGCGCTACGAGCCGCGCCACTTCCCGCACTACAATCTTGGCCGCGCCTACCTGGGCAAGGAAATGTACGCCAAAGCCATCGAGTGCTTCCAGCAAGCGCTGGAGATCGAGCCGCGCTATGCCCTTGCGCGCGACACCCTCGATTCCCTGCGCCGCATGGTGAACTAAACTCAGTTCACAGTCGACACTCCAAAGTTCAAAGTAAAAGCGCCGCCTTTACGGTCGATCCAGCCCAGCCTTCGATCGCTATCCACGATATCTCCGCGACCTTTGTGCTCCGATCTCCGTGCCCTCTGCGTTAATCTTCTTCCTGGTTTTTCTTTACCTCTTTACTTCATTTACGTCTTTACTTCACTTCTTTCCGAAGGCTTCACCACGCGATCGTAGATCAGCAACAAAAGCGCGGTTAACACGCCGACACCCGAAATGACCCACCAAGCTCGCTCCGGATGTCCCTCCACCTCCCCGAAGTGATGCATCACCCGTCCACCGAACCAGCCACCCACCAGCGATCCAATCCCCAGCGGCAAGAACGCAAAACCCATATACGTCCCCTGCTGTCCTGCCGGAGCCAGCCGCGAAATGTACTCGTAATAGCGCGGCTGATGAATGATTTCCCCAATCGCCAGCACAAAGATCGCCGCATAGCACGTCCAAACCGCCGGATGAAACGCCAAAACCAACCAGGACAGCGCGGTGATCAAAGTTCCCAGGATGATGGCGCGAAACGCCGGAATCCACCGCGTCAGATAATTCAGCAACAGCGTCAACGCGATCACCGCCGCCGAATCGGTGATCAAAATCCGCTCGACGCGGGCATTCGGGTCGATGTACGCATGCACGTACCGGGGCAGGCTGATGTACTGCTGCCAAAACACGATCCAATAGCCGGTAAAAATCAGCAGAAAGATCATGAACTTCGGATTTCCCACGACGACCAGGAAATTGCGCAGTGTTCGCGAGATGCTGGGCGCGGGTTCGCCGGCATCGCGCTGCGGCTCGCGAAAGAACAGCAGCACCAGAAAAAACATGGCGAAGACGCTCAGCGCCGAAACGCCGAAAACTCTCTCCACTCCCAGCTTCTGGTGTGCCCAATCGGCGACATACGGGCCCGCGGCCCCGCCGATGTTCACCATCGTGTAGTAAATCGAGTAGCCGATGGAGCGAACATTCTCCTTGGACGCCCGCGCGGTCGTGCCGACCACGCAAGGCTTGACCAGCGAGACACCGAGGGCGGGAAGAATCAAGATGCAGCCGACGAACAGTCCCAGCGGCACCGCATTCCTCACCGGAGCCAGCCACGAAGCACCCACCGATCCGACCAAGAAGTAGGCTCCGGCAAGAATCAGATACGCCAGGGAAAGTGCCCGCCGGAAGCCCAGACGGTCGGCGATGGCCCCGCCAAAAATCGCCAGGAACCACACCATCCCGCCGAAGATGCCGGTGAGCGTTCCGGTCTGTTCGGTGGAAAAGTTGAGCTTCTCCTGCAAGTACAGCGCAAGGGAAGAAAACGCGCCGTAGTAGGAAAGCCGCTCGAAAATCTCCGAGATGTTGGCGACCCAAAACGGCCGCTCGAACCCGTCGCGAATCTCCCCAAGCCGCTGGGCAAAGCTCATCGCCCCTCCGAGTTACGCCGCGCCGGGATGATAGCAGAGCAACACCAGAACATTGGAAAGCTTTGGCTCCAACCAAGGTTCAGAAAGATCGCGCCGATCGACGGACAAGCCCGCGGATGGGTTATGTAGCCGCCGGGATTCAGCCCAGCGAACCATCCCCTTCCACACTAAGTTGGCTCTGACAGCAGCTAACGTATCTGTTATGATAGCTAACGGTAAATAGATAGCATGTAGGAGTCTCAAAGAGCCCCCGCCGAGCCCGAAATCACCGCTAACTCCTTTAGATAGCACCCTTACAAGCCATGGCCTCAATGTGCACCATTTTGCAGCAAATAAACCATTTAGAAGCAAGCGCAAACTTGCTAAGTCCTTTAGATCTCACTCTTACGAAAAATGTGTTCGTAACTGCTTTTGTTTCATACTCTTCCAAAATCGGGAGACTTTAAGTCCCATCAAATCAAACTCTTGCAAAAAAAGAGGGGTAGGGGGTGCAATCGCCAAACAGAAGCCATCAGGGCCCACAGTTCGCGCCCCTTGGTGCGCAGGCAAGGCCAAGCGTGAAAAGCGGTCGGTGGATACGGGCCTTACCAGCCTTGGCGGTATTGGCGGGTTAGGTAGTCGTTGGCGGCGGAGACATTGGTCACGCGCATGTTGGCGCCGTCGTAGTCGATTTTCTTGCCGGCTCGTAGGGCGACGATGCCGAGGAGCATGACCTCGGTGAGGCGCGAGGCGTACTCGAACGGGCAGGAGGCTTCGGCTTTGCCTTTGGCGGCGGCGACCCAGTTCATTTCGTGATCTTCATGGTCGATGCGGGGAAAGGTCTGCCGGGGCTTGCCATACGATTCTTGAAGCGACTTGGGCAGAAGGCGAGGCTT
This sequence comes from uncultured Acidobacteriota bacterium, assembly GCA_963735525.1. GTDB lineage: Bacteria > Acidobacteriota > Terriglobia > Acidiferrales > UBA7541 > Acidiferrum. The sequence continues at coordinate 283,006 of CAVTLQ010000018.1, forward strand.
CAGACCGTAGGTGTCGTGGAGTAACTTGCCCTTGCTGCCGATAAGCAATGCGCCGCCGCCCTTGTTCAACTCCTCGTCGCCGAGTTCCTCAGGCTTGGGGGGAAGGAGACCCCCGTCGTACCACGTGAGCCTGACCGGAGGCATGGAGCCGCGCGCGGGGAAGTCGTAGAACGTCTGCGTGGCAAGGGGATAGGAAGCGTTGTTGAACGGCGTCGACACGGTCTCGACGCTGGTGGGAAATCCCAAGTTGAGCGCCCACATCGAATGGTCGATCAGGTGCGCGCCCATGTCGCCAATGGCGCCAACACCCCAATCGATCCAGCCGCGCCAGTTGAACGGGTGATAGATCGGGTGGTACTGGACAACCGGGGCCACGCCGAGAAAAAGATTCCAGGCGAGCGTGTCGGGAACAGGATAGGAACCGGCAAGCGCGGCGGCGAGGCGCTGGTTCACGGCGCGGCCGCTCCATCCGAGAGTGTCGACCGGATCTTTTGGAGTCTCTGGGCGCGGGACGCCTTGCGGCCAAAAGCCGAGCGGCCGGTTGGTCCAAATGTGAACTTCGCGCACTTCGCCAATCGCGCCGGCTTGCACGTATTCGACGGCGAGACGCGCGTCGTCGAGAGAATGTCCTTGGTTGCCCATTTGCGTGGCGACCTTGGTTTCCTTGGCGCGGCGCGAGAGGCGGCGCGCTTCGTCGACCGACCAAGTCAGCGGCTTTTGCACGTACACATGCTTGCCCAGATCCATGGCCGCCAAAGCGATCGGCGCGTGCATGTGGTCGGGGGTGGCCACGAAGACGGCATCGATGTCCTTCTGATGCGCGAGCATGTCGCGATAATCCTGATAGCGCTTCGCTCGCGGCAGCTGATCCTTCAGCAGGATCATTCGGTCGAGGCGCACCTTGGCCTTGACGCGATCGAACTCCACCGGCGGCTCGTCCGGCGGCGGTTCGGGCGTGGGCTGATCGAGGCGTGTTTTCAGCCGCTGGATGTCGGCGTCCAATTTATCGAGGGCCTTTCCGGCATAGCCCCAGTCCACGTCGCAGAGCGCGACGATGTTCTGGCTGGCGAGATTGATCAAGTTGACGCGGCCCATGCCGCCGACGCCGATGCCGGCGATGTTCAGGGTGTCGCTGGGAGGAACGAAGCCGCGGCCAAGGACGTGCCGGGGCACGATCATGGCCGCGGCGCCGGTTGTGGCGGCCGTTGCCAGGAATGCGCGCCTAGAAATCGTTTCCTTCACGCTCATCAGGTTCTCCCTTGGGGCGGCGACATTATCGCTCGATCAATGGTTCTTTGCGACCGGCAAAACGGGTGGAGGCTGGGCGTGGGCAGCATCGAAGATGCCGCCCCGAAAGGACGGCGCTACAGCAGCGGTGCTGCGCCTTACAGGAGTTGGGACCGGCGAATCCAGCTATAATTCCAGGCCATGTCCGCCGGCGGCCGTGCTCTAGCTTGTGTGTTCTGTGTCGTTGCGTTGCTCATTCTGGTTCCATCCGACCGCGCGCTTCCGGCGCCCTCCTGGACCGGCCTGCTGCGGGACGCTGCAGGAAACCCTGTGGCAGCGGCCACCGTGGCCCTGCATGCGGCGACGGGGAACTTGGAGTACTCGGCCGTAACTTCGACGCGCGGTGCGTTTTCGTTCGCACACATCAATGCTGGGAATTACGAGGTCAGGGTGACGGCCGGCGGAAAAAGCTGGAAAGCTGCGAATTTCCTGCTCGTGAAGGACGACGTCGCGCTCACCGTCGGGCTGGAATTGTCTGCGGAAGGGCAACTCGCGCGGGTGTTGACGCCGGGAGGGGGCGCTGCGCCGCAGGCCCGGAGCGGCGAGCACCTTTCCAGCGAAGAAGTGTCGAGCTTGCCACTGAATGAGCGCGACTTCAGCAAGCTGCTGCTGCTGGCGGCCGGGACCATGACGGACACCAATGGCGCCGCGAATTTTACGCAGCAGTTTGCGGTGAATGGGCAGCGCGGCGTGGCGGCCGTCTTTGCGATCGATGGAGCGGATACCACCGACCCGGAATTGGGCGGAGCGACTTTTGCCAATTTCAACGTCGACGCCATTCAAGAGGTGCAATCCAGCTCCGGAGTGATGCCCGCGGAAATCGGCCACGGCGCGGCGGGTTTCACGAACGTGGTGACGAAATCCGGAACCAATCAAGTGCATGGAAGCGCTTTTGAATTTGTGCGCAACGCGGCCTTCGACGCGCGAAATTTCTTCGATCACACGAGCGATGTCGACCCGCGGCGGATTCCTCCTTTTGCGCGCAACGAATTCGGCGTAACCAACGGCGGCCCGGTGGTCCTGCCTGGAATTTACGACGGGCGCGGCAAGACATTTTATTTTGGCGAGTATCAGGGCTTCCGGCAGGTCCTGAGCACGACGCAAGTGCTGCCGGTGCCCACCGTGGCAGAGCGGCAGGGAATCGATACGACCACGTTTCCCGGCGACACCTTGTTCGTTCCCGTCAACCCCGCGATCGCGCCGTTGCTGGCGCGCTATCCGCTACCGAACGAGCCGCAAGGGCCCTACGGCGCGCGCACGTACGCTACCTCTTCGAAGGTGGTGACGAACACCGATCAATTTTCGGTGCGCGTCGATCATAAGATTTCGGAAAAAGCGACGCTGTTTACCCGCTTCAGCCTGAACCAAATCAACGGTCCGACAACGAACCCCGATCAGACCGCGATCGACCCGAGCTTCGCGGTGAACTTCTTCGATCACCAGCGAAACGCCGCGGTGAAATATTCGCGCACGATTTCGCCGCACCTGAGCTTCACCACCGCGTTCGGCTACATTCGCAGCACGCCGACCTTCCCCGCGGCCAATCACACCGACCCTGCGATCGGCTACGGCGACGGCCTTTTCCAAGGCTTCAACACCGCGGACGGATCGATCTTCGGGTCCTTCGGCAACGTCTACCAGTTCAAGCACGACATGATCTACTCGCACGGCTCGCACACGTTCAAGTGGGGCGCGGAAATTCGCTGGAACAAAGATGCGACGATTTTCGGCACCAACCCGAACGGGCTTTACACGTTTGGCGGAGGAACGGCTTATTCTCCGGTGCTAATTACGTCGGCCAGCGGCCTGCACAATATTCATCCTGGTGATCCGCTGCCCGATGCGCTTACCGGTTTGCTGACCGCGACGCCGTATTCATACACGGTCAGCGCTTTGGCGGGTTTGACGCCCGGCGGCGACAAGTTTGACGAGGCCGCGGTTCGGCGCGAAGCCTACAACTTCTACTTTCAAGATAGTTGGAAAGCGACATCGCGTCTGAGCGTCAACTACGGTTTGCGCTACGACGTGAATACCCGCATCAAGGAAGCCAAGGATCGCACCTCGGTTGCCGAGGCCATTGGCGCGGACAGCAAGCCCACGTCATTCTTTGCTCCCGGCGCAACGCAGATTTACGTTTACAATCCGCAGCCCGTGTACCCGATGGATTGGAATGGGTGGGGGCCGCGTGTCTCGGTGGACTACGCCGCGAGCAAGCACACCACGTTCCACGCCGGCGGCGCGATCACCACGATTCTTCCCAACCTGTGGCAAGACAATTTTGTCACCGGCGCGTTCCCATTGGTCTTTCAGCCTCTGATCACCGCGCTGCCCGATGCTCCGGTGCCGTTTCAAAACACGATTGCTCCGGTGACGCTTCCGACCGTCTACAACACGCAGGGCCAACCGCTGTTCCCCTCGGGAGACAGTTCCCAGGTGGCGCCGAACACGCCGATCGATTTACAACGATTTCAGAATGATCTAGCGGCAATAACGCCCGGGCATGAGGTGCAGTTGTTCAATACCGGGGCCATCTCGCGAAATTTTCGCAACGGATACATCGCAACGTGGACGGCGGGCATCGATCAGGATTTCCGAGGCGTGAAGCTCAACGTCTCTTACGTAGGCACGGCGGGAATCCATCTTGCCAGCGTGCTCTCACCGAACGGTTATGCCGGCGCCGATCCGGCCTTCGCTCCCTTTACACAATTCGATTCCACGGGACACGCTACCGGAGGGTTTGGTCCCGAGGCGGTGATGAACAACGGCTCGCACTCCAGCTATCACGCGCTGCAGACTAGCGTCACCGACAATTATTCGCGCATCGGACTGAGTTTGCAGGCCAGCTATACATTTTCCAAATCGATTGACGACACCAGCGCGGTGCTCGGAGGTCTCCCCGCAAACGCCGGCACGATTTTGCAAACGCTCCCGCAGAATCCTTTCGATCCGGAAGCCGACAAGGGCCCTTCGACTTTCGACGTCAGGCACGTGTTTACTTTGAGTTTGATTCAGGGGCTGCCGTTTGACCGCTTGAATTTTCTTGATCCCTTGGGGAAGCGCGTCACCACCGGATGGCAATTGCTGAATATCACGACACTGACGAGCGGATCGCCTTTTACCGTTTATTCCGGAATCCAACAAACGGGCGCCGGGGCGGGCGGCACGGATCGCCCCGATCTGGTCTCGATGCCGGACTTCTCCACGAGCCGTGCTATACGCGAAGATTATTTCGGGCTCGGCGCGAACAACAGCTCATTCTTCTCCATTCCCATCAACGTGCCTGGAGGCACGGGGCCCAATCAAGGCCGCTTCGGCACGCTGGGCCGCGATACCTTCCGCGGACCCGGCTTCCGCGATTTCGATGTGGCGCTGATCAAAGATACGTCCTTCGGGCGGCGGGGAAAGAACGAGCTTGGCATCCTCGAGTTTCGCGCGGAGTTCTTCAACGTCTTCAACGCCGTGAATTTCGGGCTGCCTTCCAACACCGTGCTGGGAACCGGCTTCGGAATCATCAGCCGGACGGCCGGACCTTCGCGGCAAATCCAGTTCTCGCTGAAATTAATTTACTGAGGGAACGCGGACGGATCGCCGCTAGTCGCTTGCGGTCATGTCGCTGGACGTGCCGCCCGCGGCGGGAACGTAGCATTTCAGCGTGTAGTCCATGACCATGCGATCGGCGTTGAAGCGCCAGCCCAGCGTGCGGATGGTGCGCTTCATGCGCTTGATCCAGCCGCGCGGCAAGCCGTCGCGGTCGCGCTGGTAATAGAGGGGAATCACTTCTTCGCGGAGTACGCGGTACAAGTCCTCGCCGTCGCGCGTGTCGTGAACGTTCATGTTGGAATGCGTCCTGCCGGTGCCGATGGCGAAACCGTTCAGCCCGTCGTAGGCCTCGGCCCACCATCCGTCGAGCACGGAAAGATTCAGCCCGCCGTTCAGCACCACTTTCTGGCCGCTGGTGCCGGAAGCCTCCAGCGGCCGGCGCGGATTATTCAGCCAAACGTCCACGCCCTGCACGAAATGCCGGCCGACGTTGATGTCGTAGTCTTCCACAAAAACGAATTTGTCGGCGAATTGCGGGTCGCGCATGAGCTGCGCGATCTGCTGCAACATTCTTTTGCCCGGCTCATCGTGCGGGTGAGACTTCCCGGCGAAAACGAATTGCACCGGGCGCTTCGGATCGTTCACCATCGAAGCCAGCTTCTCGATATCGGCCAGGATCAAATTCGCCCGCTTGTAGGTGGCGAAACGCCGCGCAAATCCGATGGTCAGCGCGTCCGGACTCAACACCCGCCCCAGCCTTATACGGACTTCGGCCGGCTCGCCGCGATAGTCGGCCTGTTCCATGGCCCGGCGCCGCACGAATTCCAGCAGCCGCGATTTCAAGCTAAGATGCGTTTCCCAGAGCTCTCCGTCGTCTACGCTCTCGATTCCTTCCCAGATGCGGGCCTCGCTGCTGTGCTCGTGCCAGCCGCTTCCCAAATGACGGTCGTAGAGTCGAGACATTTGCGGCGCCAGCCACGACGGGACGTGCACGCCGTTGGTGATATGTCCTATGGGCACGGTGTCTTCCGTCTTGCCGGGCGTGAGTCCCTTCCACATCGCGCGCGATACTTCGCCATGCAGCGCCGAAACTGCATTTGCGCGCCGCGCGAGTCGCAGACCCAGCACGGTCATGCAGAAGTCTTCGTCTTTGTTGCCCGGATTCTCGCGCCCAATGTCCATCAGCCTTTCGCGCGAAAGCCCCAATCGCTCGCGGAGCGGCCCGAGATGTTCCTCGATCAAATCGGCATTGAACCGGTCGTGGCCGGCGGGTACCGGCGTATGCGTGGTGAACACCACCTCGCGCGAAACGCGCGGGCACCGCGGCATCGAAGGTCAGCCCTTCCTCGTGCATGCGATTGTAAATGGCTTCGAGCACCGCAAAGCCGCTGTGTCCTTCGTTCAAGTGCAGGACGCCGGGCGTAATCCCCATCGCTTTCAATGCGCGGAAGCCTCCCACGCCCAGCAGCAACTCCTGGCGAATTCGCACGCGGCCGTCGCCGCCGTAAAGCCGCGAAGTAAGTTCGCGATCTTCGGGAGCGTTGCCTTCCACGTTGGAATCGAGCAGCAGCAGATCGCAGCGGCCCACCTTCACGCGCCAGACTTTGGCTCGAATGAAGCCGGTGCGCGTTTCGATCTGCACGGCGACCGGTTCGCCGTTGGCCCCGATGGCCGGCTCCATGGCCAATTGATTCACGTCGGTCTGAAGGTACTCTTCCTGCTGCCAGCCGTCGCGATCCAGTCGCTGCCGGAAATACCCTTGCCCGTAAAACAGACCGATTCCCACCAGCGGAATATCCAGATCCGAGGCGCTCTTGATGTGATCGCCCGCCAAGATGCCCAGCCCGCCCGAGTAGATCGGAATGGACTCGTGCAGCCCGAACTCCGCGGAGAAATACGCCACCGGCCGAGGGCGCAGAACACCCGCGTGCCTTGCGCCCCAGGTGCGATCCGCCTCCAGATACTCTCGCTGCCGGCGGATACGCGTAGTTGATGCGGCTATGGAGTACGAACTCCGCCGCGCGCCGCTCAATCGCTTCCATGGGAATTTCGGCTAACAGGGAGATGGGATTGTGATTGAGCTCTCGCCAGCGCACGGGATCCAGATCGAGGAACAATCCTGTTGAATCGTGATCCCAGCTCCACCAGAGGTTTCGCGCCAGCGACCAAAGGCGTTCCTGCAACGGCGCGATAAACCGATCCAGACTCCGCGCCTCGCTCACCACCGGCGCGACCTGGGCGGCCGCCTCCACCAGCATCCGGACCTCATCCTCCCGAAATACCCGCGCCTCGATCGTTTGCACCACCAGAACGCCCTGCAGCACGCCTCGATCGATCAGCGGCACGCCGAGAAACGATTGGTATGCGTCTTCGCCGGCCTCTCGAAAATACTTGAACCGCGGATGCTTCTTCGCCTGGTCCACCGCGAGCGGACGCACTTGCTCGGCGACCAGCCCGGCAAGCCCTTCGTGCAGCGCCATGTGCAACGTGCCGACGCATTCCGGGCGAAGCCCCAGCGTCGCCGCCATCACCAAGTTCGCGCGATCCGGCTCCAGCAGATACACCGAGCAAACGTCGGTCTTGAACCGCCCGGCAATCAGCGCCACGACATTCATGAGCGTCTCGGCCGGCTTGCCGCCGTCTCTCGCGAGGTTGTGAATCTCCTCTAAAGTGAGGACATAACTGGCATCCCGCACATGTAGGGTTTGGCTCACGCTTTACATTCCTTTGTAAATTCGTTGTGACCTGAATTCCGCGGCGCCGTGTGGGCTCCGTCCGGCTTGGCGCACATCTGCACGAATGCGCGCGAGAGTGACACCTTGAATCATTTTAAGTCGGGGCCATCCAGGATCAAAATCGAAATTCCGATTATGATCATTAAAAACAATGTTGCGAGTGTCTGTTCGAAGTGCCAGCGGAGGATTTCTTGACGCCATCGGCGTCCCGGGTAACCGCTCCGGTTGCCTCCATTGCGGGAACTAGGGCTCGTTCCGAAATCGTTTGACGGCAAAGATGCCAATCACAATGAAGATCACCATGCTGACCAGCTGGGCGACCAAGAAGGGCGGCTCGGACTGCGTGGGAGCCGATGCGTTCAGAGCCGGCATCTCGCTCCTGGGCTCGGCGCGATGATGCGGAGATCGGCTGTGCCGTGAGAGAATACCGGTCCCCATGATTTGTCTCCGCAAATGGTGCCGCGCTTTCGCGATCTTACTTGTCTTCTCCCCACGCATTTTTGCCCAAACGAAGGTGCAACCGGCAGCTCCCAAGCAAGCCGCGGCGGAGCGGCGCGCTTCTCTCTCCCTCGAAGCTGCACGCATCAATCCGCTGCAGTTGCGCACTTTTCTGTTGCGCATGCCCAAGGGCGCCGATCTGCACAATCATTTGAGCGGCGCGGTCTACGCCGAATCGTGGATTCGAGCGGCGGCCGAAGATCAGCTCTGCGTGAATCTGGCCACGCTCTCGTTTGTCAAAGCGCAGGCCTCGACGGACAATGCGCCACCCCAGACGGCCTGCGAAAACGGCAAAGTCTCCGCCGGACAGGCTTACAAGGATCAGCATCTGTATGACGCGCTCATCGACGCATTTTCCATGCGGGGCTTCGTGCCTTCACCCGGTGTGACCGGCCACGATCATTTCTTCGATACCTTCGGGAAATTCGGCGGCACCGATCCCCGCCACAAAGGCGAGTGGCTCGATGAAGTGGCGACGCGCGCGGCGGCGCAAAATGAGCAGTATCTGGAATTGATGGAAACGCCCGATTTCACTCATACGGCCGCGATCGCTCACGAACTCGGCTGGACCGACGATTTCGCGCAAATGCGCGAGGTCTTATTGGCTCACGGACTGCGGGACGATATCACCGTGGCTCGGGCAGGCTTCGATCGAGCGGATATCGTGCGGCGAGAGCGTGAGCGCTGCGGCCAGCCGGAGGAAGCTCCCGCCTGCCGCGTCCAGATTCGCTACCTTTATCAGGTGCTGCGCGGGTTCCCCAAACAACAGGTGTTTGCGCAGGCGCTGCTGGGCTTTGAGACGGCTTCGCTTGATCCGCGTGTCGTGGGCATTAATTTTGTGATGCCCGAAGACGGTACCACCTCCATGACGGACTACGCCCTGCACATGCGCATCGTGGGTTTCCTTCACGAACTTTATCCGAAGGTTCACATCAGCCTGCACGCGGGGGAGCTTGTGCCGGGCCTTGTCCCCTACGAGGGACTTTGCTGTCACATTCGGCTGGCGGTCGAGCAAGCCCACGCCGAACGAATCGGCCACGGCGTCGACGTGATGTACGAAGAGCGGCCGCACGAGCTGATGAAGGAGATGGCCGCGAAACACGTGATGGTGGAAATCAGCCTGACCAGCAACGATGTGATCCTAGGAATCCGCGGCAAAGATCATCCCTTACCGTTGTACCGGCAGTTCAGAGTGCCGGTGGCGCTGGCGACCGACGACGAGGGCGTGTCGCGGATCGATCTTACGCATGAGTACGTGCGCGCAGTGGATACTTACGGGCTCGGCTACGCCGATCTCAAGCACATGGTGCGCACCAGCCTGGAGCACAGCTTCCTGCCTGGCGCCAGTCTATGGCGCGACTCGGACGTCTTCGAGCAGCGCGTGGCTGGGTGTTCGCAAGACAAAGTCACGGGCGGAGAGCCCTCATCGGCGTGCGCGCAGTTCCTTGGCTCCAGCGAGAAGGCGCGGCAGCAATGGGAACTCGAGCGGCGCTTCGCGGCGTACGAGGCCAGCCTGTAGAGGCTATCTGACGTTCCCGACAAAGAATTGGCCCTCGGCCCTCCGTTTCACTCTGAAGGCGCTTACGGCAATTCGTCTTGTAGGCGCCGGGCCTTTAGCCCGGCGTCTCAGCCGCCAAACAGACGCTACCGCGGACTATTTCGGCTGGAGGAATTGGAGGGTGTAGGCGGTAGCGGGGTCGAAGGGCTTGTCGATTACCTTTAGATCGACGAGTTGTTTGTACATGGTGGTCCAGCGTTCGGAGGTCATTTGGCCGAGTTGGGCGCCGGTGGGGTCGTCGCCGGCGACGAAGTGGCCGTCGCGCATGGCTTGCCAACTGAATTGCATCCATTCGGGGCTGAGGGCGGGGTTTAGTTTGGCGATGGCGGTGTGGGCGTCGGCGGGATCGTTGAGGTAGGCGCGCCAACCTTTTAGGGAGGCGCGGACGAACTTGGCGACGACGTCCGGGTGCTGGCTGAGGAAGTCGCGAGTGGTGAACATCACGCGGTAGGGGTTGTAGCCGGCGCCGCTGGTGAGGAGGACGCGGGTCTCGATGCCGGCCTGGCGGGCGAAGAAGGGCTCCGACGTGGCGAACGACTGCTGGATGTAGTTCGGGTCGGCGACGAAATTGGCGACGCTCATGGTGGCGGGAATTTCGTGGACATCGCTTAGCTCAAAGCGCTTGGCGAGATATTGGAACCACGTGGACCCAGGCTTGACGGCAATGGTACGGCCGTGAAGGTCGCTGAAGGAGTGAACCGGCGAATCCTTGCGCACCATGATGCCTTGCGGATCGTTCTGCATGGTGGCGGCGACGGCAACGAGTGGGTGACCGTCGGCGACGGACTCGAGCGTGCGATCGGACGAACCCATGCCGAACTGCGCGACACCGACGGCGACCTGCTGATCGGGGATCAGATATTGGCTGCCGGGCTGAATGGTGACATCGAGCCCTTCTTCTTTGTAGTAGCCCTTCACCAGTGCGGTGTAGAAGCCGCCGTGTTCGGGCTGGGGATACCAGTCCGCTTGGAGAGTGACCTTAGTTAGGCCGGAGTTAATCGTGGGGCGGCCGCAGCTTATGGTGAGCGCCGCGACGAGCAAACAACTCGAGGTGGAGATCAAGATGGAGCGCGTTTGGCGGGAGTTTTCAGCGCTGCGTTTCAAGTTGGCTCCTAGAGTTCGTGGGATGAGAAACGGCGCCCGCCTCAGAAGGCGGCCGCTACAACTGCGAGACCGAAGTTGTCAGATACGAGCTCCTAGTTCCGCGGCATACGCCAGCAGGCGCGCATCCGCGCCGCGAGCGGCGACCAACTGCACGCCGGCCCCGCCTTCCGCAGGCAACGTCACGACAGGCACGCCCGCCAAACTCTGCGGCGTGGTGTGGCGCAGGATGGCCCGGCGCGTGTTGCTGTGATCCGCGCCCGCGACCAGCCGGCTTACCGGGGTGCAGGGAGCGATCAGAAAATCATGCTCGCGCAGAAGAGCGTCCATTCGATCGCGGAATGCCGCGTGGCGCCGGCGCAACTGCTCGAGTTCGGCCGCGGAGATCGATGCGCCCCAAGCGAGCCGCGCGGCGATCGATTTCTCGAAGGGCGAGAAGTCCCCGCCGGTGCTCGGGGAATGAATGGCCGCCGCCTCGTGCGCTTGGATGGGCGCATAGATGGCCATGGCTTCGTCCCAGAACGCGGCGTCGAACAGCACAATTTCCGCGCCGCGCTCGCGAAGGCGCTGCTGCCATCGCGCGAAGGCGTCGAGCACTGGCGGCTCGCAGTCGTGGAGAAACTCCGCGGCGACGCAGCCGATGCGGACATGTGTTTTGGCCGCTGGTGGCACATCGAGACCAAACAGCGCCTGGGCCAGCAGCGGAGCGTCGCGCAGATCGCGGAAGAGCCATCCGAGTGTGTCGAACGAAGGCGCAAGATGCACACCGCCGCGCCACAGCGCACGCTCGTGTGCGAGCTCGATGGACGCGCGGTAGCCGGCCAGCCCGCAGAGCGCGGCCGGCGCGCGGATCGAGCCGCCGGTGTCCGTGCCGATGGCAGCGAGGGCGGAACCCTCTTGCACGCTGGCCGCCGCTCCGCTTGAGGAGCCGCCGGTAAGCAAGTGCGCGTCGCAGGGCTGCAGGCAATCACCGTAGTCCGGATTTTCGCCGGTGATGCCGTAGGCCAGCGGATGCAGGTGCGTCTTGCCGGTGATGAGGGCGCCCTGTTCGCGAAGGCGGGCGGCCACGGCGGAGTCTTCGCGCGCCATGCCATTGCGCTTCGCGTAGAAGCGCGAGCCGCACGTGGTGGGAAAACCTGAAAGATCGAAGAGGTCCTTCAAGGAGACGGGAAGCCCGTAGAGCAACGGCTTAGGACCGGCGCCGAATCGGCCCGGCAACGCCTCGGCGTCGCGGAGCATGCGCTGCGGATCGATCGCCAGGTACACGTTGCGGCCGGCATTGCTGTTGGCGCGGGCGAGCGCTTGCTTGGCGACAGTCTGTAGCGTGATTTCTCCGCGATCGAGCGCGGCACGCGTCTTTTCCACAGAGTCGAACGGCTGGAGCATCAGCATGCTGTGCATTCTAACCGCATCCAGGCGACGCGGGGTGCGGCGGGTTCGATCTGACCGATTTAATTTTCCGCTTGTTATCCCGCTTCGCCATCGTGTTAGATTGCGCCATGCCAGCCCCGGCAGCCAGACGTACTGGTGTGACTCCGCTCGACGAAGAACGCATGCGCGAGGTGTTCCGGTTCACTGCGCGGACGCTGAACACTGCCTACCCGGCGCCTTTCGGCGCGCTGATCGTCAATACCAAGAGCGGCGAGCGGCTGATGCGCGCTACCAACGCGGTGATGCGCGAAAACGATCCCAGCTCGCACGCGGAGGTGCGCACCGTCCGGCTGGCCTGCAAGAAGCTGAAACGCCCTTCGCTGGCGGGCTATACCATGTACTCGACCTGCGAGCCGTGCCCGATGTGCATGGCCAACGCGCTGTGGGCCAGGCTGGATCGCATCGTCTTTGGGGCGACGATCGCCGATGCCAACCGGCATTGCCTGCAGATTCATATTCCCGCGAAAGAAGTGGCGCAGCGCGCGGACATGGCATGCACCGTAGAAGGGCCCGTGCTGCGAGAGCTGTGCTACACGCTTTTCACGCACCCAAACATGCTGAAAGCCTTCCGAACGTGGAGCAGCCGTAGAGAAAACCCGGGCAAGAGTTAGCTCGAGAAAGGAGACATCATTTCAATGGACCCGACCCACGCCGCCGCACTCGCTTCGCTATTGGGCGATGGCGCGCGGGTGCTGACGCAGCCGGAGCAAGTGGAGCAGCTTTCGCGCGACTTCTATTGGTACTCGCCGGTGCTGCGGAAGCAACTGGACGGCAAGGTGGGCGACGTGGTGGTGCAGCCGCTGAGTGCCGCGGAGATTCAGAGCGTGCTGCGTTACTGCCACGCTCAGAATCTTGCGGTGACGGCGCGAGGTGCGGGCACGGGCAACTACGGGCAGGCGGTTCCCCTCCGGGGCGGCGTGGTGCTCGATCTGGCGGGCATGGACCGCATCGAGGCGATTCAGTCCGAAGGCGTTGCGGTGTGCCAGCCGGGAGTGCGGCTGGGCGCGCTGGAAAACGAAGCGCGGAAAGTTGGATGGGAGCTGCGGTGTTATCCCTCGACGATCGTGAAGGCGTCGGTGGGCGGATTCCTCGGGGGCGGCTCGGGAGGCATCGGATCGGTGGCGCACGGGCAATTGCGGGACTTCCACACGGTGCGGGCGCTGGAAGTGGTCACGATGGAAGCGGAGCCGCGGGTGGTGTTGCACGAAGGCGAGGCCGTGCATGAAATTCTGCACGCCTGGGGAACGAACGGAGTGATCACGCGGATTTGGCTGGCGCTGGCGCCTGCGGTGGAGTGGTCGCAGTGCGCGGTCGCGTTTGACGGCTTCGATGCGGCGTTCGACTTCAGCGAGCGCATCGCGAACGGAGCGAAATGGACGAAGCGGCTGGTTACCACGTTTGAATGGCCGATCCCGTCGTTTTTCACACCGGTGAAGCAGTACGCGCCGGAGGGCAAAGCGCTGATCTTTTTCTTGATTGCTTCGGCACAGCGTGCGGGGTTGGAGGACGCGGCGCGAGCAGCGGGCGGAGAAGTCAGCTACTCCGGCGCGTATCTTGGACTGCGCACCAGGCCGCTGCTTTCCGACTACACGTGGAACCACACCACGCTTTGGGCCATGAACAGCGACGAAGCGTATACCTATTTACAGTGCGCATTCGATCCCGAGCGCGTGCGCGAGCAACTGGGGAAATTGAAGGAGCGCTTCGGACAGGAGATTTTGTTTCACATGGAATTTTGGAAGGGAGGCGACGGGCGGATCATACCCGGAGCGATTCCGGTGGTCTACTACACCACGGAAGAGCGGTTGAACGAAATGATCGGGTACTGCCGCGAGATCGGGGTGTTCGTGGCGAATCCGCATGTAAATAATGTAGAGGGTGGCGGCCGCTATCGCGCCGACAACGTGCAGCTCCTGGCCAAGCGGCGCTACGACCCGAAGGGGTTGCTGAATCCCGGCAAGATGGTTACGTTTCAGCCGGACGATGTAGTGAGCGGGGCGGCGACGGGGGCATCTACGCGATGAAGACCTGGATTCCCGATGCGCGCAATTTCGCGTATTTGAATTGGAAGCAGGTGGACGCGCTGCCGCGCGAGTCGACGCTGCTGGTGCTGCCGACGGCGGCCATCGAGCAACACGGGCATCACTTGCCGCTGGCGACGGATACGCTGATCAATAATCTCTTGTTGGGTCATGCGCTCGGAAAACTGGCCGCGGACCTGCCGGTGTATGCGCTGCCGCCCGTGCACTACGGGAAGAGCAACGAGCATATCGGCTTTGCCGGAACGCTGGCCGTGAGCGCGGCCACGTTCATGGCGGTGCTGCGCGATCTGGGAGCGAGTTTGTCGAGCGCGAGGTTTCAGAAGCTGGTGCTCTACAACACGCACGGCGGCAACAGCGCGCTGATCGATGTGATGGCGCGGGATTTGCGCGCGGAGTTCGGCCTGCGCACGTTTGCGCTGCATGGTTCGGGCGGCATTGCGTTTGAGGGGCTGAGCGCGCAGGAGCGGGCCTACGGATTTCACGCGGGGGAGGTCGAGACGGCGCTGCTGCTGGCGTCGGTGCCGCAGCTCGTCGATCGCTCGGCGTACACCGTCAACTACATCGCCGACGTCGCGAAACCCGAGACACTGTTGCCGGAGAATGCTCCGGCGACCTTCGCATGGCTCACGCGCGACATCGCGGCCAGCGGCGTGATGGGCGATCCGCGTCCGGCAACGGCGGAAAACGGCGCGCGATGGCTGGATGCGGCGGCGACGCGATTGGCCGCCGCGCTGGAAGCGATGGTCCGCTACCCGAATCAGCCGAAACCATGAGCGGCGCCGCTTGGGTCGATTGCGGCAATGGCGTGCGGCTGGAACGCGGCGTGCGCTGTCGCATGTCCGATGGCGTTGAGCTGGTTTCCGACCACTATCATCCGGCCGCGGACCGGCGCCGCAGCCCTACCTTGTTGATGCGGCAGCCGTACGGGCGCGACATCGCGTCGACGGTCGTTTACGCCCATCCGGTGTGGTTTGCGCGCCATGGCTACAACGTGGTGATTCAGGATGTGCGCGGTCGCGGCGATTCCGACGGCGAGTTTTATCCCTTCCGTCATGAGGCGCGCGATGGCGCGGAAACCATCGCCTGGCTGCGCGCACGTCCTGAATCGAACGGCCGCGATCGGGATGTACGGATTCTCTTACCAGGGCATGACGCAACTGCTCGCCGCGGCCGAGCAGCCGGAAGGATTGTTGTGCATCGCACCGGGGATGACGGCGTGCGATCTCTATCACGGCTGGTTCTATCAGCATGGAGCGCTGCGCTTGGCTTCCAGCCTCGGTTGGGGACTGCAAATGCTGAAAGCGGACGCGCGGCGCAAGAAGTTGCGCGAAGCCAGCGACCGGCTGGAGCACGCGTGGGCGAATCTTGCGGCGCAGAGCAGCGTGCTGCC
Organism: uncultured Acidobacteriota bacterium; assembly: GCA_963735525.1. Lineage (GTDB taxonomy): Bacteria > Acidobacteriota > Terriglobia > Acidiferrales > UBA7541 > Acidiferrum. The sequence goes on from CAVTLQ010000018.1 coordinate 298,588, forward strand.
CTTTCGCGAGCATCCGGCGCTGCACGGCGAAGGCGTGCCTCAGTACGTGCGTGGATTGGTTCGACCACGATCAGCCTGGCGAGTATTGGGCGGCGCTGGACGTAGCGCAAAAGCTCAACCGCATCCAAGTGCCCGCACTGCACATCGCCGGATGGTTCGACACGTATCTTGGCGGCAGCGTCGACGGCTTTCTGGCGCTTTGCAACTACGCAGGCAGCGAGTTTGCGCGCCAACACCAATACTTGATCGCCGGACCTTGGCAGCACATCCCTTGGGGAGATCGCGTCGGGACCGCGGATTTCGGCGCGGAAGCGCTGCTCGATACGGACTCGATCCTGTTACGTTGGTTCAACCACTGGCTGAAGGATTCGGGTGAGTTTGCCGGCGAGCCGAGGATTCGCCATTTTGTTCTGGGGGAAAACCGTTGGCGGCAGGCCGAGGCTTTTCCCGCGGATACCGCTGAAGCAAGATCACATCCTTTATCTGCACAGTGCGGGAAAAGCGAATTCGCGCAAAGGCGATGGTGCGCTGACGGTCGCCAAACCCACGGCGGAAGAACCTTGCGACATCTTCGTGTATGACCCGGAAGTGCCGGTGCTCGCGCCGGGAGGTCCCGCGGCGGCCGAGCGGCCAATTCGACCAGGCAACGCTGGAGCTGGGAAACAATCTGCTGGTCTATACGACAGAGCCGCTACGTCAACCGCTGCGCGTCTTTGGCTATCCTCGTATTTTGCTCTATTGCGCCAGCTCCTCGGCCCACACCGACTTCACCGCCAAGCTGGTGCGCGTGCGGCCCAACGGTGTGGCGGAATTTATTTGCATCGGCATCGCGCGTTCGAGCCGGCTTTTTGCCGAGACCGGCTACGCCGCCGACAAGATTCATCTTTGGCACTTCCTTCTCGAACCAACCTCGTGCCGCTTTGACGCGGGCGACCGCATCCGCCTGGAAATCGCGAGCAGCGCCTTTCCGCTCTACGACCGCAATCCCGGCACCGCCAGTGCCTTCTTGCCGCGCCACTTCCTGGGACTGGCAACGCTCGACGCAAATCGTCTATCACGATCCTGCTTGCGCGTCGGCGCTGTATTTGCCCTTAAGTGGGGATCCTGAATGAGCCTGGAACCCGCCAGCACCGATGATCGAGTTTGCCGGAGTCAGCAAAACGCTACGGCAACGCGCACGCGGTGTTGCAGGCGATGGACCTGAATATTCTGAAAGGCGAATTCGTCACCCTCATCGGCCCGTCGGGATGCGGCAAATCGACAGTGCTGAAATTGATTTCGGGGCTGACCGCACCGAGCGCCGGCAGCATTCGCGTCGACGGCATGACTCCCGAAGAACGCACGCGAAACCGTGTCCTATATTTTTCAGGACGCAACGCTGCTGCCGTGGCGGACGGTGCGGCAGAACGTGGGACTCGGGCTGGAATTGGAAGGCGTGGGCAAAGACCGGCGCGCAGAAAAATCGGCGGCGCTGCTGGAACTGGTGGGACTTGGGGACGTCGCGAAGGCGTATCCACGCGAACTTTCGGGCGGGATGAAGATGCGTGTCTCGATCGCGCGGGCTCTGGCGACGAGTCCGCGATTGCTGTTGATGGATGAGCCGTTCGCGCGCTCTGGATGAGATGTCGCGCGACCGGCTGAATGAGGAATTGCTGCGGTTGCGCGCGGAACAGAATTGGACCGGGGTCTTTGTGACGCACTCGGTGGCGGAAGCTGTCTTTCTGTCCACGCGAATCGTGGTGCTGGCGCCGAATCCCGGGCGAATTTGCGCGCATGCTTCCGGTGGACCTGCCCTGGCCTCGCACCGCCGCGCTTCGCGAGACATCGGAGTTCGAGGCGCTTGTCGGTCGGGTATCGCACGAACTCCGGGGAGCGCTGTCGCGATGAAGCGGCGGTTGATCGTCGTCGCGAACGCGCTGGCTGTTTTTGCGGGGCTGCTGGTGCTGTGGCAGCTTGTTCTATGGATCTTTCACGTGCCGCCGTACATGCTGCCGTCGCCGTGGGCGGTGGCGAAAGCGGTTGGAGCGCGGTTTCCGTTGCTGCTGAATGCGTTCGTGATCACCGCGGAGGAAGCGGCGGGCGGCCTCATTTTCAGCATAGTCGTGGGTGTCGGAGTGGCGCTGATCTTTGCCCAGTCGCGCTGGGTGCGGCGGATGCTTTATCCCTGGACGCTGCTGCTGCAAACCGTGCCGATCGTCGCCATTGCGCCGCTGATTCTCATGTGGTTCGGCGCGGGCACGCCTTCGGTGACGCTGATCGCGTTCATTATTTCGCTGGCGCCGATCATCGCCAACACCACGCAGGGCCTCATCAGCGTGGACGAGAACCTGGTGCACCTTTTTCTGATGCACAACGCATCGCCGGCGCAAATTCTGTTCAAGCTGCGCTTGCCGCACTCGGTGCCGTCGCTCTTCGTGGGAATTCGAATCGCCAGCGGTATTGCGGTGATCGGGGCCATCACTGGAGAGCTCTATGCCGGCTCGAGCCGTGTGGGCGAAGGCGGATTGGGTTACTCGATTTTGTATGCGTCGTCGCAACTGCAGACCGACTATTTGTTCGCGCTGGTGCTGGCGGCCACGGTGCTCGGCTTCGGCTTCTTGTTTTTGGTTATGTTCCTGGAGTGGTATTTCCTGCACAACTGGCACGAATCGGCGCGCGCGCCAGAAGCGGAGTGAGCCGGTGAATGTCGCTCGAGGAGGGCAACAATGCTGCGACTAGAAACGGAAACAGGATGGTGGCTGGTGACACATCCCGACCACGCGCGGCTTGCCGGAGCCTTTGCCGAGCGCTGGGGCAACGATCGTTTCCTTTCGCCCGAACCGCGCGCCAACGTGCTGAAGGGCATCGCGCGCCACGACGACGGCTGGCTCGCACGCGACGCGGCGCCGCAAATCACGCGCCAGGGCAAGCCCAGCGCCTTCTCCACCGAACTGGTCGGCAAATACTCCGCGTTTGAGGAGATCGACCTGGCCGACTACCTCGCCGTGCGCGACCGCGCCGTTCGCCTGATTGCCGCCGAAGACGCCTACGCCGCGCTGCTCATCTCCATGCACACCTACAGCTTGCTGAACGACCACGCCGACCGTTCCACGATTGCCGTCGATCAATTGCCTCTGCTCGACCACTTTCTCGAGCAGCAGAAATCCTTCCAGGAATTGCTGCAGCAGCAGATCGCCGGCAATCCGCGCTTCACGCCGGAACAGGCAAGCGCGCCCACGATCCTCGACCACTTCCGGCTTCTGCAAGCGACCGACAACCTCTCGCTGCTCACCTGCGTCGATTATCGAGAGCCGGCTCATCTGTTGCATCCGCTGCCACTGCGAGGCGGCGGACACAATTCCGTCAAGGTCCGGACCGCCGCGCCGCGCCACTTCGTCCTCGATCCTTACCCGTTTGCCGAACCCTCACTGCGCTTTGTGTTTCCTGCGCGCCACGTGGAAGGCAAGGTTTTTTCGTCCGCTGCCGAGTTGCAGCTACGGTTCATTGCCGCGAAAGTGGAAAGCCTGTCGGTCACGGTCAGCGCAAACTGACGTGGCCAGGGTTTTTGCCGACATCGTGCCGAGATGGGGCACAGCAATGCTGCGCCCCTATAGGGGACATCTGCACGCGCGAAACAAGAACGGCGGCTGGCAGGCCGCCGTTCTTGCGCAGGTTGAATTGGGGCCCAGGCCGAGGAACGCCGGAAAAAACTCAGAAGGAAAGCTTCAGAGTCATTTGAATCTGCCGGGGTCCACCGATGGTCTTGTTCACGATACCGAGACCGCTAGCGGTGGGCGAGGAATAGAGCGTCGAGCCGTAAACCGGGAAATCGTTGAAGAACAGGTTTTGGGACACGTTGTCGACGGGGACGTCGAAGCTGGCCGTGTTGGTCAAATTGAAGACGTCGAAGCTGTACTTCAAAGAGAAGCGTTCGGTCAGCTTGGTCATCTTGACGACCGAAACGTCCGTGCGCTTTTGCCAGGGTTGCCGGAAGATGTTGCGCTGTCCCGTGGTGAAGTTGGTTTCAAAGGTGTCGCCGGCAGGGATGGCGCCACCCAGATCACCCGGACTCAAGCTTGGCAAGGTAAAGCAAGACGCGTTGAGAGCCGGCTGGCCGTCGGTTGCGCCGCTGTGACCGGTCAGAGCCTGCGATGGCGAGCAGGTACCCAGCGGCACGATCGGATTGGTGATGCCGTCGGAGGTGCCGTAGAAGATGCTGCCCACGGCGCCAGAATAGTCGATGACGCTATAGGGCTGGCCGCTTTGGATGATGCCGACACCCTCGATGGCCCACCCATCCGCCAGCTTGCCCTTAAACGTCGACTGTTCAAAGAAATTCGGCAATTGGTAAAGGTACGTAAAGTTGATGACGTGCTTGCGGTCAAAATCAGACAAGCCGTAACCGCTCCGAAGGTCGAGTGGGTTGTTGCCATTGTAGAACAGGCCCAGGGCGCTTTGCTCGTCCGTTGCGTGGGAGAAGGTGTACGAGAAGCCAACCTGCAGGCCATGGCTCAGGCGTTTTTCGACGTGGGCCTGGAGGGCATGATAGGCCGAGATGCCCGCCGCGGTGTAGGACTCGGACTCGGACGAATAGCCGATATAGGGAACACGAAGGTCCACGTTGCCGCCTTCGTAGTTCGCCAGCATGTTTGTGCCGTCGGGCAGCCCCATGCCTACGCAGCCCGTCGAGACGCCGTTTAGGTTGCACGTAGGCGTGTATGCGGTGCACGCGGCAATATTTGTAGTGGGATTACATCCTGAAGGTGCCTCGACTGTGTAGCCGTAGGTGTAGTTCTGTCCGTGAATGGGGTGAGATGGGCGTGGCGATTTGCGCCTGATTGAACGGTATGGGAATGACCTCGTGGCGTCCAAAATTGCCGACGTAGCCGATCTCAATGGAGAGGTCGTTGCGAGGTTGCCACTGGATGTCGAGGATCTGGTTCAAAGTGTAGGGAAGCTTGTTCTGCCGATTGTAGTCCGCGAAGGCGAACAACGGCGATCCGGCCTCGATGGCGGCCGCATTCGGGAGAGTGATCGTGGCGGGATTCCCGGTGGGAGGGGGACCAAGAGTCGCTCCCCAGGGATTGTTGAAAGACCCGCCATTCGGCTGAGTCGGATCGCATGTCGGAATGAATCCCTCGTAGAAAGTCGCGATGGCCGTGCAAACCTGCGAACTTACGAATGGCGGAGACTGATTGACGCCGAACGGTCCGCCGGGGATGACGCCCGCAGCGACACCCGGGGAAAAATAGGTGAATAGCTCGCCGCGGTCGTAGTACATGCCCCAACCCGCGCGGACCACGACTTTGTTGTTGAATTTCCTGGGGCTCCACGCCAATCCGATCCGCGGCGCGAGTGCCCACTGCCTGCCGGTCAGCGTGGAATCGCTCACCCCTTTGGTGGGGAACAGCTTGTTGTTGCCGGCAATGATGAGGCCGTTGGAGACGATGGTGTCCGAAGCCGCGTCATAGTTGTAAAGGGACGGCTCGAAATTGTAGAGGCGGCCGTATTTTTCGGTGAGACCCGCCATGGTCGTCGAAGCGCAGCCCAGCGGTGAGGCTGAGGTTGGACCGAAACTGGAACTTATCCTGAAAATAAAGCCCGGACTCCTTGGAACGATAGTAGCGATTGGCATCGCCCTGCAGAAAGGTGCTGGTGACGAAGCCGTTAGAACTATAGGAGGTTTCCAAACCCTGAAGAAACTGCGAGAAATCGGCGAAGGCAATGACGCCCTTGTCGGTGCGCTGGTCCCGGGTGTTGAGCTGGGTGTAGGCGAAGCTTCCGCCAAAGGTCAGCGTGTGCTTGCCAAGAGTCCAAATAGCGTTGGCTGAGGGCATGAAGCGGTTCTGGAAGACGCCAGTGAATGCGCTTTGGGAATTGGAGCCGCTGCCGATATTCGTGCCGGCATTGGGAACGAAGTTCACGTTGTAAGGCGCTGAGTTGCCGAAGTCGTCGACGATCGAGATGCCAGGCCAGAAAGTAGAGCCGAATGTGTTCATGGTCGCCTGGGACGCGGGCAAGCCGGTAAGGTTTTGCACGTAGGCGCTGAATTGCTGCGGGGTAAAGGGCTGTCCGATGGTGCTGTACACCTTTTCTCGAATGAAACCAAAAACCTCCGACGACGCTCAGGTTAGGCTTTAACGATTGCGTGTTCGTGATCGAAGCCACCTGGCTGCCAGCGTCGAGATGCTGCGGGAAACCGGGAGATTCGGAATACGCAAAGGGCGCCAGGGTCGGGTCATGCTGGTAGTAGTATTTCAGCGCCAGGGTGTCCTTGGAATTCACAACCCAGTCCAAATCGGAGACCGCCTGATCGGCCAGGAAATAGGCGGTTCCGGTGGTGAACGTATTCTCCGGAAAGTTGATGGTGGGCACGAAGCTCCCCGCGGAGGGAATCAGAAACTGCCCGTTGGGGAGTTTGTAGTTGAGCAGACCGTAGGCCATCGGATTGATGTCGCCGGCTGCGGTACCGACCGTGGGAAGAACCGTAGCCGGATGAAGGGAAGTTGCCGTTAACCAGCGCAGCTAACGCCGCCGGGCTGCGATCGTCCGTGAGTCCCGGCGGCACTACATTTCGGGAGCTGCCGATTTCCTGGTCCGAATTGTGGACGTGCTGGTAGCTGAGGAAGCCAAAGAGTTTGTTTTTGATGATAGCTCCGCCGAGAGTGCCTCCCGCGGTGTAGCGGTGCTGCGATGGCACTTTATCACTTGCCGGAATGTTAGGGTCGGCGTTGTAGAAGAAGGGCGCAGCGTTGAGCGCGTCGGTTCCGCGGTGCACGTAGGCGCTTCCGTGGAGGTCATTGGTACCAGAAGCGGTGCTCATATCGATGTGCGCGCCGCTCGTAGAGCCTTGCTGCGCGTCGTACATCGAAGTGTTCACGCGAAATTCTTCGATCATTTCCGGCGCAGGCGTGGGCAGTGCTTGGCCGATGGCCAGATAGGGTGACGCCGAACTCTGGAGGGGTGCCGCTGTTGTGCTGGAAAGGCTCGCTGAGCCGCCAAGGCCGGTGTTGTTCACGACGCGCGCCGACGCGACCGAACTGGTGCTCTTGCCGTTGAAGAGATTGCTGGCATCCACACCGTTCAGCAGAAAAGTGTTGCTGGTATCACGCTGGCCATTGGCCCAAATGGGCTTGTTGCCCAAGCCGTTGTTGACGCCCGTGCTGCCGGCGAGCTCCGAGCTCACCCCGGGAGACAGGACGGCCAGGCCCGTGAAGCTGCCGGTCGGCAACGGCACGGCTTCGATCTGATCCTTTTCCAGAATGTAGCCGTTCGTGGTGTCCTCGGCGTTCATAAGCGGCGTGGATTCGACCGTGATTGTGGAACCCACCTCGCCGACTTTGAGCGTTGCGTTCACCGTCGCAGTACGGTCGCCCTGCACGGTGATCGACGGTATTTTTTGCGTCTGAAAGCCAGTGTGACTAAAGGTCAGCGTATAGGTGCCGATGGCCAAGTTCACGAAATCGTACGCGCCGCTGTCGTTGGTCTGCTGCGTGCGTGTCAGCGTGGTCTGATCGTTGACAAGGGTTACGGTCGTGTTGGGCAAGACGCCGCCCGTGCTGTCAGTGACGGTACCCGTTATGCCTCCCAGGGTCTGCTGCCCGTGCGCGGAGGGAGTAATGAGACACAGCATGGAAAGAAAAATAACCAGCGAGAAGAGTTGGAGTCTAAGTCTTTCTAGCATTTCGTTGCGGCCTCCTCCGCTATAAAAAACACTTGGCCCAGATCACACTTCTGACCTGGTCTAAACACTATTTGTGCTGGCACCCGACGCGTGCGTTCCGCTGTGTGCGGCGTGTAAAAGCACCCCTAAAACAATCCGAAGAAAATGTTTGCAGAAAACTACTCTTTCTTGGTTCGAAATCGAAGCAAATTCTTTCGTTCTGACAAATTCAATTTTTGTTTCGGTGATATTCCTGTGGAAAAGTTCAGGCCCTGAGTGGGTATCGCGATTGCCGGCTAGCTGCGTGCTAGAACAATTTTCGGACCGGCAGTACGCGTTTTGCGATCGATGCACTCACGGTAACCATCGGCTCGTTGACCACCTGGCTCAGCCGCAGATGCATCGCCACACTGCAAAGCAGATACGCATGAATTTCCGAGAAGCCCCAGCGCGCGGCCAGCAGATCGATCATGCGCGATGTGGCGCCGCGAGCGGCGGCGATCGCATCCGTCGCCGATTCCACCACGATCCAGGCTTCGTCCGTTGCGTCTTGCTTGCGCGCGGGGGCGGACTCGATCAACGGTCCCGCCAGCGGCTGCTGCTTGTGCAGACGGAAGCGCAGCGTGGCGTCGACTGGGCACTCGATGCCGTTGATGCACACCTCGCCGTCGCCCTGCGCGGCATGCGCGTCACCTGCGGAAAACAGCGCGCCGGAATTCAGCACCGGCAGGTACAGCGTCGCTCCGCTGCATAGCTCGCGCACGTCCATGTTGCCGCCGAAGACGCCTGGTGGCCGCGTGCGGAACTCCCCATCTTCGGCAGGGGCCACGCCCATCACGCCGCAGAACGGGCGCAACGTTACCACCGCCGGCGCCAGCGACCTGCTGACCTCCTTGTCCAGCTGCCAGTGAAACAGGTACGGCTCGGCGAAGCGCTGCTTCAGAAAGCCGAGCCCCGCGATGACACTCGACCAGCCCCAGCCCTTGTGCGCCACTTCGAGCACATCGATTTGCAGCACGTCGCCGGGCTCCGCGCCGTGCACGGAGATCGGCCCGGTCAGCGCGTGGATGCGCCCGCGATCGATGGTTAGGAATTCCGCGACGTTCATGCCGGGGCGCACTTGTGCGCCGCTGGCGTCCACGCATTCGAAATGCACTGTGTCACCGGAGCGCGACTCTGAGCCGCGGCTGCAGCGCGCGATTCCACCGGGAATGCGTCGGCTCTGCGGAGAGAGAATGCTCGGCCATGTTTGCGCCTACACCTCGACCGTCATCTGCACTTCGACGAGCGCATTCCGCGGCAATGCGGAAACTCCGATGGCGGCGCGCACGTGCTTTCCCGCTTCGCCGAAGACTTGTACGAGGAGATCGGAGGCGCCGTTGATGACCGAGGGCGAATCGGGAAATCCCGCGACCGCGTTCACGTAGCCGTTGACGCCGATAACGCTCTTCACCGCGTCGAGCGAGCCGAGGTGGCGCTTCAGGACCGCCAGATGCGTCAACGCGCAGGCGCGCGCCGCCGCGTAACCTTCCGCGATCGTACGGTCGCCGCCTGCCGTACCCGTGATAATGCCTTCCGGGCCGGTCGAAATGACTCCGGCAAGATAGACAATGTGACCTACCGTTTTCGCGGAAACGTAGTTGCCGCCCGGCGCAGGCAACGCCGGCAAAACGATGCCAAGTTCCAGAAGTCGCGCCTCCGCTCCTGCCGCCATGACTGCTCCCGCCTCCATTCGGTGAATTGTCGCGTCACTCTAGCACAGGCGTGCGAGCACCTGCGCGCCCGGAGATTTTTTTCGTTGCGCCCGCGCGAACGTGAGCTAGCATGTGCCATGCGACGACCTTGGAACGCATTCTTGGCCGCGTTTAGTTTTCCGCTGATCGCTGGTGTCGCGCTTCATTTCACGCGGGAATCGCGCGCGCAAACCGACTGCGCTGGCGGCAAGCGCTTTGTCTGCCGCGTTGCGTTCGGCGCGTTCTTCGCCCTTGGATCTCGAAGTGGGCGGCGAGCTTGCGGGGATGCCCCCGAGGACGACACGCTACATCACGCGCGACGCTCTGCTCGCTTTGCCCCAGGTGAATTACACCGTATCGGATGACGCCAACTTCACCGTCCCCCCGCAAGTCGGCGGCGTCTCGTTGGAAGAACTCACCAAACACCTCAGCGCGGCGCCGGAATCCGATCTTGTCGTGGCGCTATCCAAGGACAAGTACCAAGCCAACTATTCGCGCGCTTACGTCGCCGCGCATCATCCCGTGCTGGTGCTCACGATCAACGGCCAACCGCCCGTGAACTGGCCGAAAGATTCCGAGGGCCACGGCTTCGACATGGGGCCGTACCTGATCTCGCACCCCAAGTTCACGCCAAGCTTCAAGATATTTTCGCAGGCCGAGGAGCCACAAATTCCCTGGGGTGTCGTGCGGCTCGAGTTTCGCGACGAGAAAATCGTCTTCGGCGCAATCTCGCCGCGTGGGCCCCACGCCACGGAACCCGCTGTGCTTGCCGGCTACCGCATCGCGCAGCAAAACTGTTTCCGCTGCCACAACATGGGCCCCGAAGGCGGGCAGAAGGCGGGCCGTCCATGGCTCGTGCTTTCCACGTGGGCCGCTGCTTCATCCGAATATTTCGGCGCCTACGTTCGCAACCCGCAAGCGGAAAACCCGCGCGCACAAATGCCCGCCAATCCTGCTTACGACGATGCGACCATCGCCGCTCTGCGCGCCTACTTCCAGACTTTCTCCGTGCCGGAGAAGCCATGACCCTGCGCACCGCCAAGACTTCGCTGGTCTTCGCCGTGGCCCTCTTCTACTCCTTCGTCGTCTTGAACAACCTGACCGACTACAACTCCAACTACCAGTTCATTCGCCACGTCATGATGATGGATTCGACTTTCCCCGGTAACCAGGGCATGTGGCGCGCGATGAATTCACCGACGGTACATACGATCTTCTACCTCTCGATCATCGCTTGGGAATTCGTCACCATGATTCTCTGCTGGTGGGGAGGCTTTCGGCTCGCTCGCGCGCTGCGCGGAACCGCTGCCGCTTTTCATCAAGCCAAACGCGTCGCCATCGCCGCACTAACGCTCAGCCTGCTCATGTGGCTCGTCGCTTTCCTCAGCATCGGCGCTGAATGGTTTCTGATGTGGCAATCCAAGACCTGGAACGGTCAGGAAGCCGCCTTCCGCATGTTCACCGTCGTCGGCATCATCCTGCTGTTCCTCGCGCGGCCCGACAGCGACGTCCAACCCTAACCGTGCAAGACCAAGTCCGCGAATCAACGGTCGGGCAAACCGCGCCTGGAAGACTGCAGGCGCGAAGAGCATTGCGCGGCCGGCTCAGCTCCCGCTTTCCGCGAGGGCTGCTTTCTTGCCACGCCCGCTCACGAGGAACCACACCAACCCCGCCGCCAAATACGCCAAATAAATGTACGGCAGCTTTCCGTAAGGCCCTTCCGGCACGGGATAGAGGTTGCCCACCAGCGCCAGCAACATAGCCACGCCAGCCAGCGCGGAGATGATCCGCGCTCCTGAATGCAGCGCGCTATGCTCCCGCAAGTACCGCGGCAGCGCGAAACAAACCAGCGCGTACGTCACGATGAAGCCGTACGTCGCAAGAGACCCAAGCCATCCGTAGACATCGAGCCCGCTGGCGCCGCGCAGCGCCAACACTGCCACGGGCGCCACCGCTGCGGTGCCCGTAACCACAATCGCGCGCCCCGGCGTTTCGTGCCGCACATGCGTCGTCCGCATGGAGCCGTGCGCCAGCCCGTTGTGAGCCATCAGCAGCAGCACCCGCGCCGCCGCTGTGATGCACGCTAATGTCCCCGCAAACAAGCTCACCAGCGCGCCAATGTCGATCAAAAGTCCAAGCACCGGCGCTCCGCCGACGCCCGCCAGCACGCGCATGGGCGCTTGGCTGGCTCCCAAATCTTGCCCAACCGTGCGGAAGCCCAGCACTTCCGCATACGCGCACACGGTAAAGATGAGTCCCGCGAGAATCGCGCTCTGGATCACCGCGCGCGGAATCGTCTTCAGCGGATTGCGCGCCTCCGACCCCAGGGTCGTGGCGCTCTCGAAGCCGACAAAACTAAACAGCGCCAGCACCAGCCCGAGGCGCAGCCCGCTGCCGGTCATGCCGCGCAGTTGCAGCTGGCTCCAATCCCAATGCAATCCGTGGCGCACCAGCACCAGTGCCACCAGGATGACGATCAGCGTCACCGAAACCGCTTCGATCCACAGCATCAGCCGCGCCGATATTTTTACGTCGCGCCACGCGATCCACATCGAAACGCCGGTGACCCCCAACGCCAGCAGCGCCGTGGAAACGGCGTGACCTCCGGCGTCGTGAATCAGCAGATTCGCATAGTGGTAGAAGCCGCCGATCACGCTCGATCCCGTCGCGATGTACGCCAGCAGCAAACTCCACGCCGCAACCGCCGCAAGCCAAGGCGGCAAGGTCATCGAAGCGTAGGTGTACAGCGAGCCGGGCGACGCCGAATATCGCGCATAGCGCGCAATGCACAGTGCCACCAGAAGCACCGCCGCAGTCGCCAACACGTACGCCAGCCACGTGCCGTTCCCCGCGAGCGCGCAGACCAGCGGAATCGTCGCCACCGGTGTTGTGGTCGGCGCCATCGTGGAGACGGACTGCGCCAACGTCTCCATCGGCGAGAGCACCTCGCGCCGCAAACCATAATCTTTGCTGGGAGACTCCGTCGCCGCCGTTTGTTCCATGCAGTGACCGGCCTTCCTTACCGCCAAATTGAATCGGAAAAGTGCGGCTTACAATACAAGCCGCGCGCCGAAGGTGCAAGGAACTCCGCGGCGGCCCAAGATTCGTTTGCCGGCAGGAACGAAGCAGAAATTTGCATTGAGGCCCGCGGCATCTGTTCGCGCCATTGGCGTCGCTCGCGAGCGGCACACTCTTGATTCATGCTCACGTCTACACGGGAGTGAGCCCGCGCGTGCCCGCCTGTGCCAAAATAGCCACCCATGAAAACGTTACTCTCGGTCGTTCTTCTAAGCCTCGCTCTATGCGCGCCCGCACTTGCGCAAAAACGTCTCGTCCTGATCGATCAAGATGGTTCCGGCCCCGGCGGCTCGAACCAGATGGCCATGATGGCGTTGCTGCAATCGCCACGAGCCGACGTGCTCGGCATCACCATCGTCACCGGCAATGCCTGGCGCGACGAAGAAGTGCAGCACACCTTGCGTATGCTGGAGCTGATTGGCCGCCCCGATGTGCCGGTCGTGCCTGGTGCGGTTTTTCCGCTGGTCCGCACCCAACAGGAAACGCGGCTCGCCTCGCAACTCGTCGGCAAAGTCGTCTGGCTGGGCGCCTGGGGACAGGGACCCACCACGCTCGTGGAAACGCCAACCGGCGTGGTCGGGGTAACCCCGCCGAATCCGCAAACCCACGGCCCTTGGGAAGTGCCGCCGCTGCCGGAGGGCGCGCCGCACACCAAACCTCTCGACGAAGATGCCGCGCATTTTCTAATTCGGCAGGTTCACGCGCACCCGCATCAAGTCACGATCTACGCCGCCGGGCCGCTCACCAACATCGCGCTCGCCCTGGCGATCGATCCGCATTTCGCGGAGCTCACCCAGGGAATCGTCATCATGGGCGGCAGCCTGAATCCGCAAGTCGAAGACCCGGAGTTTTTCACCAGCCCGCGCCACGAATTCAATTTCTGGTTCGATCCCGAAGCCGCACACATCACGCTGCGCGCGCACTGGCCGCGCATCGACGTCACCACCGTCGACATCTCCATCAAAGCCATGTTCACGCAGCAAATGCTCGATGCCATTTCCAAATCGCCGAACCCCGCCGCGCAATATATCGCCCGCTACTCGCAAGACCGCTACTACTTGTGGGACGAACTCGCCGCCTGCGCCTGGCTCGACCCCGGTCTCATCACCAAGGAGCGTCAGGTCTACATGGACATCGACCTAAGCCACGGCCCCAGCTACGGCGACACCTTGACCTGGACCGACAAACTCAAGCCCGCTCTCGATCTGCAACTCGTCCACGCGCAAACCGACCTCGATCTGCCCAAGTTCACCCAAATGTTCGTCGGCCTGATGTCAGCGCCAACGCCGAAGGCGAACTGAACCCTTTTGATTTTCCAGAGTCGCCCGAATCCGCCGTTCTCACGGCGTCGTCGGAAGATTCAACACCGGGTTCTGCGGAAAAAAATCAAACGGCCGGATCACGAAGTCATGCCACATCACCGGCATCACCGGCCAATCCTCCGCCCGCGGCACGTGATGAAATCCCATCGTGTACCACGCCACGATATCCGTGTTCTCGATCGGGCGATTCGCCTTCGTCCACACGGCCAGCCCGTCGTCACCCTTGCTGTCCGTCGGATAAACGCCCGCCGCGTAGAGTTCGTCCGGTCGATAAGGAGTCACCCATAGCTGGTGCGTCGAAAACGCTCCCACGCGCTGCGAACCGTCGTCCGGATCGAGCAGCGACGCCGCCGTCGTCCCCGGCATGATTTCGTAACCTGTCGGATATCCCAGCGGCCCGTGCACATTGGGATTCACGAACATCCACATCGATGGATGGTCCAAGTGAATGTCCATCATCGCGTCGCGTTCCGTGTGCGCGATCGTCGGTTTCACCACCCAGATACTTTTCCGGTGGGTTGACGCCGGCAACTCCCGCTTCTCCAGCCGGTCGGCCATGAACGTGTTGTTCTGCCCGTCGACGTCCAGATCCAGGCGGAACGAGAAAAAGTGGTCGTGATCCACGCCAACCGTGTTCTCGCCGACAAAGTGGCCATACTCATCGTCCGCCGCTTTGCCTTCGCCGCTCATGTCGTGCCCGCCCGCGGTCTTCGCCTTGACTCCCTTCGTTTCGATTATTCCCGTTGCTCCCACCGCCACGCGGATCGTGCCATCCTGCTCGAATCTCCAATCCAGCATGTAGTCGTAGTTGCCGATCACCGCCGCGGTTCTGAGCACCAACGTCCGGCTCGGGCGTCCCCACACCTGATCGTTTTCGAAGTGCCTCCACGCCGGATCTCCGCTGACCGATTCGAACAAGCAAGCCAGCTTCGGCAGTTGCACCGGAATCCCGTGCTCGTTCGGCGCCAAGCCATCGATGTACTGCGCATTCGCCGGGCAATCCACGCCCTCGCTCATCGATCGCAGTACCCCGCCCGGAAAAAATTCGCCCGCGTCGATGAACACGCGAGTCGCCCAACTTTCCGCCGGGTCCATGTACGGCACATACAGCTCCGACATCGATCCTTCATACATCACCGAACGCTGCTTCCCACCGTCGTCCAGCCGCACCAGATTCACCACCGGCCCCACGCGGGGATCGAGCCGCACGCGAAAATGCCAGTTTTGCCAGCTAACCTCGCCATCGCTCTTCCATTCGAAGCTGGGCCCTTGTGGCTGCCTAATCTCAATCGGCGTCGTGCCCGGCCGCGCCTTCGCCGGCGCCTCTTCAAAATTGATCGGACTCTGCGGCACCGGAATCACGTCCTGGTCGATCACCTTCAGCACCTTCTTCTCGACGGCGTCCACCTCAAAATACAAACCTACGATCGGACGGCCCCAGGTCAGGAATACGCCGCGCACGTCCGAACACTCGCCGACCAGAATCCGGTGTCCTTCCAGCTCCGGCAGCGCGAAATATCCGAACGGCAGCGCCACGCACTCCACCATGTTCATGTCCTTGATGCCCCGTTTTGCGAAGCCCTCCTGCATCCGCGGATCGCTCTTCGCCAACTCTCCCAGCGCGAGGATCTCGCTGAGGAAAATCGGCGCTTGCACTCCCTTCACCTCCTTCCACGATTCCGCCTTGCGCCCCACAAGATCCACGCGGACTTCGGTCACCAGCCCCTTGCGCATCAAAATCACGTCCGCCTCTCGCGTGATCGGATCACCGGTCTTCCACGCCAGCACTTTTTCCTTGGGCGGCTCGTGAAACAGCACGCTCATGACGTAGGTGTCCGGGTCGACTTTGCCGCTGGCTTGCAGCACTTCGTAGACCGTCCAATATTCCTGTGACTTCAACCCCTCGAGCGGGTGCTCCGGCGCTTGCGTTTGCGGCCTCGCAAGGATTGGAGCGAGCAAGACAATAAGCAGAGATATGGCGATTCGGCGACACGTAGTTCTCACTTCGTCCTCCAACGTGCTCTGTGTTTGGGCCTTGGCGGCTTGCCGTACCCATTAGCCCGACCGGTTGTCAGTGATGGTGGAGACTTTCGGCAAAGACCAGCCGCATTTAGTGGGAGATTATCCACATCGGCGCCGTAAAAGAGAAGCGCCGCGAGTTGCGGTTTTTTGATTGAGAGCGATGCGATTTCTGCCGCGGCACACGTGGTTTGACGGGATTGCGGATACAGCCGCGAAAAAGGGACCACCTCTGGGTACACCACTAAGGCCCGGGCTTTTCATCGCCAAGCTGATTCGCGTTGTCGCTGTCGGGTCTCAACTTACCCCGATTCGCCGACAAGTCTTCAACCTGCCTATTGTCGGCGGGCTTGGCGGGCTCGGCTTAGCTGCTTATCAGCCCAAACTTGCCATCGGGACGGGCGGCTTGACACTGCTTATTGCAGCAATCCTAAAGAAAGGGTCGATGTGGTGGATCTTGGGCGCAATTGTTTTGGTCCTCGGCATCTTTTTCTTGTGGATCGAGCGCGATGAAGAAGCAACCCCGAAATCTGCATAGTTCAGCACTGAAGTGGGTGTGTTTCAGGGTCGAGCGCGGCACGACCCAAAGGGCACTTCTCAGCGACTCATCAACTGGCTTTTGATATGCAGACATGACAGGAGGTCCACGAAACATGGATCGCTACAATCAACTTAAGCTTCGAGTTTTGTCTGCCCTGGCACCTGGCAAATGGGCCCGACCCGCCGATGTCGCTCGACGAATCAATTTCTTCCCTTCACGGTCGGCATGGACATATTTGAAGCGGCTTTGGAGTTTCGGGCTTCTAGAAAGGCGAACTTTCGGTAAGGGAACGTTACATTACCGAATCAGCGAAGTTGGTGTCCAACGCCTTCGGTGGCTCCGTTCGCAAATGACTGATTGACGAGAATCGTGGGATGGCCAGAAGCGGAGGCCCGCCGCTCCAAGCTATTTCTTGGATAGCTGCGCCGATGAACCATTCAGCGCAGCGCCGACAGCACCGCACTTCCCGGAATTCAGGTCATAGATGCCAGCCCGTAGGTAGATTTCTCCCCGGGGCACATCGATTTCCTCGTGAATTTGCATTCCAACTTGCTGCGTCGCTTCATACATTTTGGGATCCATCGTTAGATTGCTGCGCTTCTTGACAATATTCAGGATGTTGCCGTCCGAGCCGAATGCGACGAGCATGATCTCAATATGGCCATGACGCGTGCCGTTGGGGTCTGAGCCCATTTCGATGTCGGGCAGGGCCACAGCGAAGTTGACATCGTAGCGGGTAAACGGGGCCTTCAATTTCGTGTTATTTCCCGCGCGCGGTGCATTAGCAGGAGGCTGCGGATTCTTCGGCACGACCTGCATCTTGAATAGGATCTCGTCGAAGTCCGGCATGCCTAAACCGATGAGCGGCACGAAGGGGTCGTCGACGCCCTCTTGGGAGGTGGCATCGAAGCTAGGTTGGTCAGCGAAGTAGCCGCGGCGATAGGAAAGTTTGTAGTTACTGTTTGCGAGACTGACCTGAATGCGGCGGAACTTGCCGTCGTTCTTATCGTTGGCAGGTGAATAGGCCAGCGTGTAATAGTGCGAGCCATTGCCCACAGCATCTTTAACGGCGTCGCTCAACGCGTTCGTGCTGTAAAAAGCGCGGCCTCCGGTGTCCTCGGCAATCGTTTCCATGGCAATTTGATTAGCGCTGAGGCGGGCTTCGAGGTCTCGGCGCGAACCGGCCAGTTTGCTGGCATCGAAGGTGGGGTCCGCGAGAACTCCGAGCGCGGACACAGGATAGATCGCGACCTGTGCAGCGGTGAGCATGTCCGAGGTTTTCTGAACATGCTCCTGATTCTTGGGAGTTCTGCCACGAGTGTCCCGGAAGAAGTTGAGCGGGAAGTTGTCTGAGAACCAGATCAGGTTTTTACGGACGGGAATCCCGGAAAGATAGCGCGCGATCTGCTGGAAGGCTTGTAAGGTCACCTCAATGCGGGAATTGGCGCGCTCGGCGGCCTCATCACGCTGGAAAGATCCCACGGCATCAATTGCCGAAGGCGCGGCTTGGCTCCTGCGCATTTGCCGGAGAATCTCCGCGTCGCTGTACTGATTAGCCTCGGTTGGCAGGTTACGGGAGACTTCGGAAGAGACGCCGAGTTTCTTGTCTTCCAAGATTTCGGAGAGGCCGGAAAAATCGGTGGTAAACCCGCGGACGATGCGGAGGCGAGAGCCGAGCGCGAAAACGGCAAGACGTGTGCCGGCCGGAACTTCGCTGAGATATTTGATGACCTGCTGCCGGACGAAGGCCTGATTTTGCGGTTGCGTGTTGAGAAGGTCGAGCAACAAAACGTTTACGGAATCAGCTCCACGAGTGGTCGGAAAATTGGTGAAGACGTTGGACGGCGTGGGCGGCAACATCATTTCGTTGGGAGCTGCACCTTTGTGTTCCTCGAAGGAAGTGACAATTTGCGAGTCGCCGTCCTCGGAGACGTGAAAGTCATTCTTGCGGAGACCGGGAACGGATTGTCCCTGTTTGTCGGTGACAACCACATCCAACACAACGATGCGGCTTTCGGCTTTGATAGAAGTGCCTTGAACCGGCGAGGAAACAGGCGGGCCTTGCTCGTGAGATCGAGAGAAACAGAGCCCTGCGAGAAAAAGGAGCGAGACGGCTGAGAGTGCCGAGCGAATCATCCGAATCCGCAGGAATTCTCTCACAGAGATCCCACGGAGTACACAAATCACAAGCGGTAAAAGGCGAACAAGCGTTATTTCCGACCTCTGGAGTACCGTTGCGGGAAACACCACCCGTATCGCGTTCTCAGGGCCTGGGGTGGTCCCTTTTTCGCGGCTGTATCCGCAATCCCACACGTGGTTTGACACTGTGTCGCATGCGGCCTATAGTGGCGCTCATTTTTGGCGGGAGCGAGCCGCTTGCTCGAGCGCATCTTTCATCTCAGCGAGAACAACACCACGGTGCGCCGCGAATTGCTCGCCGGCCTCACCACCTTCATGACCATGGCTTACGTCGTGGTCGTGAACCCGCGCATCCTCGCCGAAGCCGGCATGCCTGTCGAAGGCGTTCTCTTCGCCACCTGCATTTCCGCCGCGATCGCCACGCTCATCATGGGCATCTGGGCCAATTATCCCATCGCGCTCGCGCCCGGCATGTCGCTCAACGCGTACTTCACCTATTCCATCGTCATCGGCCGCGGCGTGCCCTGGCAGACTGCACTCGGCGTCGTGTTCCTCTCCGGCACGCTTTTTCTGCTCCTCACACTCACCAATGTCCGCGAGCAAATCGTCAACGGCATTCCCGACTGCCTCAAACACGGCACCGCTGCCGGCATCGGCTTGTTTATCGCGTTCATCGGGCTGCGCAACTCTCACATCATCGTGGCCAATGCAGCTACCTTCGTCGCCCTCGGCAAAGTGTCGGACCCGCAAGTGCGTCTCGCTGCCGCAGGACTTCTGGTCATCGCCATTCTGATGGCCTGGCGCATCGGCAGCGCCATTCTCCTCGGTATCGTCGCCATCGCTCTCGCAGGCATTCCGCTCGGCCTCGCCCACTGGCCCGACCACCTGTTTTCGCTGCCGCATCCCTCCGGCACGTTTCTCAAGCTCGACTTCCGCTCCGCCTTCAAGATCGGTCTCGGCGAGCTGATCTTCGTCTTTTTCTTCGTCGATCTATTCGACAACGTGGGCACGCTCGTCGGCGTTTGCGAGCAGGGCGGCTTTCTGCGCGACGGAAAGCTTCCCCGTGCCAGCCGCGCCTTGCTGGCCGACGCCTTCGGCACCATGTTCGGCGCGCTTACCGGCACCTCCACCGTCACCAGCTACATCGAGAGCGCGGCCGGAGTCGCCGCCGGCGCCCGCACGGGTCTCGGCAACCTCGTCATCGCCGCGTTCTTCCTGATCGCCATGTTCTGCGCGCCGCTGGTCGCCGCGATCCCTGCCTACGCCACGGCGCCCGCGCTCATCCTCGTCGGCGCCCTCATGTGTGGCTCCGTCGCCAGGGTCCGTTGGGACGACTTCACCGAAGCCTTCCCCGCCTTCCTTACGCTGTTGGCTACCCCGCTCACCTTCAGCATCGCCACCGGTCTCAGCCTCGGGCTGCTCTCCTTCACCTTTATTAAGGTAGGTACGGGCAAATACCGTGAAATCAGCCCCTTGATCTGGGTCCTCAGCGTTCTCTTTCTCCTTCGCTATGCCTTCCTCAGCGGGGAGTGATCCACACCCGGCTCGCCCTGTGATTACCTTTCGCGGACTGCCCATCGCCGCCCATCTTGTTCCCGCCGGGGAAACTCGCTATCGTGGCTTCGTTCTTCCGTAAGTCTATGCAGGTTTCCGTCATGCTGGTTGTCTGCAAAAAACGCGACGCGCAGCACAGGCGTTTGCCCGGGGAGAGTAGACGCAGTGGCCACGATGTCGCCGGATGCCAGGTCCAACACAACTCTCAGGCTGTACTCCGTGCTGATCCTTGGTATCTCCATCCTGATCCCCGCGATTCTTATCACGCGCCTCTTTCTTAATTTTCGCCATCAATATTTCCTGACGCATGTGGAAGGCGCATGGCTGACCTGTGCCTACGATTTCATCCACGGAGTTTTCTACCGCCCTCTTTTCAGCTCGCTCGGCTACGGCGGCACCCGCTATTTTCCGCTGTACTTCGTTCTGACCGGCGTTTGTTCCAGGATATTTGGCAGCCTGGAAACTTCCGGCCTCGCCTTGTCTGGAGGGAGTGTCGTCCTGCTCTGCTGTGCCGCATACGCTTTCTTGCGCCGCTCCAACGTCAATCTCCTGCTCAGCGTCGCGGGGGTCGTCGCCGTGCTGGCCGCCGACACTACGCAACAGGCACTTTTGAGCGCCAAGGGCGATAGCTTGGCGGCCATGCTGAATCTTTGGGGCGTGGTGCTGTGCTTGAAGCCCAAGGCCAGTCGAGGCGCGCTGTACCTGGCTGCGCTTCTTTTCACCCTCGCCTTCGCCACCAAGCTGACTACCGTTTTTGGCGTTACCGCCGTGGTTCTGGCCTGGGTTTTCGCCCGCCGCTACAAAGACGCCTCGCAGTTGGCGCTGGCAACCGCTTGCGGCTACATCCTGGTCCTCGCGGCCATGTATTTCGCAAGCGATGGCCGAGTGTTCGGCATTTTCCGCGCTTGCGCTTCCGCCGGCGGGTCCATCTTCCATACGCTGCAAGCGTCAATTTACCTGCTTTTCAAGGCGTTGGAGGTCGATCCCGTCTTCCTGCTGTTCCTGGTTTCGGCCGCGGCCCTGGGCTTGGCTTCCTACAAAGACAAAGAGGATTGGACCCAGATTTTGCCCGTCTATTCTGTTCTGGCATTGCTCGTCACCACCGCCATCTTTGGTTCCCCGGGCATCGGCATCAACCATTTTCTGGACTTGCACGTTGCCGGGGTTCTGCTGATCGTGCTTTCCATTTCGCGCAGCCCGCAGCTCGCCGATGTTGGCACCGGCCTGTTGGCCCTGTGCCTCCTGGTCGCGTGCGTTCCCACGGCGCAGGGCCTTCACGGCGACCCCCGCCGCCGATCGTTTCCTGCCGACGCGCAAGAAGCCGTGCAGCGCATCCCTGTCGTCGCCGGCGCCGGCTCCCGGCCCATCCTGGCCGAGAACCCTCTCATCGTCCTAAAGACTGGAAAGACACCTTATCTGCTGGACCCGTTCATGTTTCGCATCCTGGCCCGTACACGCCCCGCCTTGGCCAAGGACTTCTGGGAGAAAATGAATCATCGCGGCTTTTCAGCCATCATTCTGCAACACGATCCCAGCAGTGAGGATGGGAAAGCTTGGTACACGGATATGCATTTCGGTGGTGAATTTCTGCAAGATCTCGATGCCAACTACGCTTTCAGCTACAGCGTCGGCGAAATGTATATCTACACGCCAAAGCCGGCGCAGCCTTGATCGCGGACGCAAGCATCCAAATAGCCGGAGTGGCCAATGACGGCGAGCCAAAATGAATGAGGAAATGGTAGTGACAGCTTCGTTACAAACGTGCAGCAGCGGTCCTTTGGTGATCGCTCCGCTCGACGGCGATTCCGCACTGGATCTGTCGCTGGTCCTGCCCACCTACAACGAAGGCAATAACATCGGCCCCATCATCGAGCAGCTCGTTCCCGTTCTGGATTCCGTCGACCATCTGCGCTACGAAATCATTGTCGTCGACGACGACAGTCGCGACCACACGTGGGAAAAAGCGCTCGAGCTCGCCGAAAAATATCCCCAGGTCCGCGTGATTCGCAGGCAAGGCGAGCGTGGCTTGTCGACCGCCGTCATCCGCGGCTGGCAGATTGCCCGAGGCAAAATCCTCGGCGTCATGGATGCGGACTTACAGCATCCCCCCGAAGTCGCCGCCAAAATTGCCCGGGAAATGCTGCGCGGCGCAGATTTGGGAATTGCCAGCAGGCACATCGAAGGCGGCGGCGTCAGCGATTGGAGCCTGGTGCGCCGCTTCATCTCTCGCAGCGCCCAAATGATCGCCTTCATGCTCTTGCCGGAAGTCGTCGGAAGAATCAGCGACCCGATGAGCGGCTTTTTCATGATTCGCCGCACCGCCCTGCAGGGACGCACCCTCAGCCCGTTGGGCTACAAGATCCTCATTGAAGTACTCGGCCGCGGCCAGGTGGGTTGGATCAGCGAGGTTCCCTACACCTTCCGCGAGCGCGTCGAAGGATCGAGCAAGCTCACCAATCGCATTTACTTCGAATACTTCCAGCATTTGCTGCGCTTGCGCCTGTACCTGCTCCATGCGTCCAGCTTCTTCCGGTTTTGCATGGTCGGCTGCAGCGGCGTGGTCATCGACATGTCGCTCCTGTACGTCTTCAGCGATCCGAAAATGTTGGGCTGGGGCTTGACGCGAAGCAAGGTGCTGGCCGCCGAGGCCGCGCTTCTCAACAATTTTATCTGGAACGACTCGTGGACCTTTGGCGCGGTCTCCCGCCATCAGAACACCATGAGTCAGCGCCTCAAGCGCTTCGTCAAGTTCAACGCCATCTGCTCCCTTGGCATCTTCTTTAACGTCGTGATCCTGAATATCGAGTTCAATTGGCTGCACATGGATCGCTATCTCGCCAATCTCATCGCCATCGGCCTGGTCACCCTCTGGAACTACAAGTCCAACAAAGAGTTCAGTTGGCGCGTCACCGCAAACCCAACCTCCACCTGAGCGCTCGGCTTTCTTGACAAGCTCCCACTCGCATCGCAAGATGACGCTTCGCTCGTCAGCTTCAGGCTAAATTTTCCTCTACGAAACGAGGTCGCGCCCAACCGTGATCACCAGAAGATCCTTTCTCACCAACGCCAGTGCCTTGCTCGCCGCAGCCAGCGTGCCAACGCCGCTTTGGGCTTCGCCTTCCCTTGTAGCGGCCGCTTTCCGAAGCGGGCGCTCCGTGGCCTCCAAGTCCGACCTCCCCGCCGCTGCGACACCGCTTCTGCTCGGCGTCGACTACTATCCCGATCAAACGCCGGAGTCTTTGTGGGAAGAAGACGCGCGCATGATCGCGGAAGCCGGCTTCACGAACGTGCGCGTCGCCGAGTTTGCCTGGTCCTTGATGGAACCCTCGGAAGGAAATTTTGATTTTGCCTGGCTGCATCGATCCGTCGAAATCCTTCACAAGCACAGCATCCAGGTGATCCTCGGCACGCCCTCAGCCGCACCTCCTCCGTGGCTCACCGCGAAGTACCCGGAAGTTCTCATGGTCAACGACCAAGGCATGACCATCCAACCGGGAGGTCGCCGCTTCACCTGCCCCACCAACAAAACCTATCGCCGCCTATCGCTTGCCATCGCCACGGAAATGGCGCACGCCTTCGCCGACACCCCCGGCGTCATCGGCTGGCAGATCGACAACGAGTTCACGCTGCAGCGATGGGGCCGCTGCTACTGCAAATCCTGCCGCGCCGGTTTTCAGGATTGGCTGCGCGCGAAGTACACCACCCTGGACACCATCAATCAAAAGTGGGGCACAGCTTTCTGGAGCCAGGTCTACACCGATTTCAGCCAAATCCCCGTCCCGCTGCCTTCCAATGCTGACCCGAACCCCGGCCTGGCCCTCGACTATGACCGCTACCAATCCTTCGCCAACTGCTCCTTCCTCGAAGAACAGCTCACCATGCTCCGCAAGACCTGCCCCAGGCACTTCGTCACCACCAATAACGTCGGCCTCGTCGACACCATCGATCAGCGCGACCTCTACCGCAATCTCGACTTCGCTTCCAACGACAACTACCCGGGTTTCTTTCAAATCGTCAGTCCAACGCCCATGCCCTCCGAAGCGGTCACCACCTTGGCAGCGCTCAGTCACGACTTCATGCGCGGCGTCAAGAGTGGCAAGCCCTTCCTTATCATGGAGGAGCAAACCGGCAAGGCCGGTCAGCCTTACTTCTCGCCCCAGCCCTACAAAGGACAAGTCCGCCTGTGGACCTATCAAGCCATCGCGCACGGCGCCATGGGCGTGAACTATTTCCGCTGGGACACCGCCAATTTCGGCGCCGAGGAATATTGGCACGGCATCCTCACCCACGACCGCGCAAAAGGTTTGGCCTACGACGAGATCGTGCAAACCGTGCAGGAATTAAAGAAGCTCGGCCCCGAGCTGCTCAACTCCTCCTACCCAGCCGATGTTGCGCTCTGCTTCGATTCCAACTCCGATTGGGCACTCGCGATTCAACCGGGCCAGAATAAGCTGACCTATCTCTCTCGCGTCACATTCTGGTACGGCTCGGTCGCCGGCGCCAATGTCGCCGCCGATGTGATCAACGCCGAAGCTGATCTCTCGCGCTACAAAGCCGTCTTCGCCCCGCTCGCCTACGTCATCTCCGGCAAGCAGGCCGCCAACATCCGCAGTTTTGTCGAGCGCGGCGGCCTCTTCGTCAGCAGTTTCCGCCTGGGCGCAAAAGACGAAAGCAGTCAGATCGTCCGCACGCCGCTTCCCGGTCTCCTCCGCGACGTCATGGGCGTAACCGTGAAGGACTACGTCCCGCTCTACGGAGAAAAGGTCGGCGTGAACTTTTCTTCCCTTCTCGCCGGTGCCGACGCCGAATGCGCCCTGTGGGCCGACGTCCTGCAGCCTTCTTCCGCAACCGTCCTGGCAACCTACACGTCCGGGCGTTATTCCGGCGACCCCGCCATCACCAGCAACTCCTTCGGCAAGGGCAAAGCCGTTTACGTCGGCGCCGACCTCGAACCCGCCAGCCTCGCTCGCGTTCTCGCCGTCCTGCTCGGCACCGCCGGGGCCAAGCTCCCCTCCGATGTGCCCCGCGGCGTCGAGCGCACCGTCCGTCAGTCAGGCGACAAGCGCTGGGTCTTTTTCCTGAACCATACTCCCGCGCCCCAAACGGTCACCCTGGCCGCCCAGCACAAGGATCTGCTCACCGGAGCGACCCGCAACGGTAAAGTCACCCTGGCCCCCTACGATGTGATGGTGCTCCAAGCATCCTGATCGAAACCTTGCTCCCACCTCGAAAGGCCGCTTGTGGCCGCAATTCCCCCCCATCTATAATGGGCGTCTGCGGGGCCATCATCACCAGGAGACATCCCGCCCCGAGCATCCACACCACCACCATGTCCGACCCACTCAAGCAGATCAAGCAGAAGCTTCAGGACGAAATTACGGCGCTCGAGCATGAGCTCAGCATCGAGCTCCCCAAGGAGATCGCCGTCGCCCGCGCCCACGGCGACCTCTCCGAAAATGCCGAATACAAGTTCGCCAAGGAGCGCCAGGGCTACGTCAACGCCCGCATCGGCCAGCTCAAGAAGCGCATGGGCGACCTCGGCATGCTCAACCTGAGCAACATCCCCAAGGATCGCGCGGGTTACGGCTCGCGCATCCTCGTCCTAGACACCAATCGCGACGTCAAAATCGAATATAAGCTCGTCAGCAGCGAAGAGGCCGACGTCGAAAAAGGCCTCATCTCCACCACTTCGCCCATCGGCAAAGCCCTGCTCAATCGCAAGGTCGGCGATGAAATCCAAGTTTCCACCCCAGCCGGCCAAAAAGATTTCGAAGTTGTGCGGCTCGTCACCATTCACGACGAGCCGTAAACACCAGCTTGCAACGCCCCGCAACAAAATTTCTGCCGGCTGTCAGTGAGGGGACATGTCTTGGTTTTGGGGTTCGGGACCCGCTCTGGGCCTATTGACCTTCGTCGGCAATCTCGCCTTCGTCATCGGCGCTGTCGTTCTTTGGCGCAGCCGCGACGCCATCTTTCTCTGGCTCGATGACGAAGCCTGTTCGCTTCGCAGAGACCTCTCTCGCCACCAACCCCTCGGACCGTTCCACAGCCCCCGCGAGGAATCCCGCCTCAAAACCACTCCCTCGCATTTGGTCCGCACCCTGAGCCGCGTCTCGCGCAGCCGTCTCAGCTGGGCCGCTCTCCTCCTCTTCCTGGGACCGCTTCTGATCGTCCTCGATTTCTTCGTCTAGCGCTTCTCAACTCCGAGTGGCACAGGCTTTTAGCCTGTGTGCTCTAGCTCGCCGCGTGCCCACTCGAGCTTCTTCTCTGTGCTCTCCGTGCCCTCTGTGTTAATTTGCCATCCTCGATTCCCGATGAAGCCTTCTCTGATCGTTCACGGTGGCGCCTGGGACATTCCCGACGAAGCCGTGGACGCCTGCAAATCCGGCTGCCAGCGCGCCCTCACCGCCGGCTGGTCCATCCTCTCTGGCGGCGGCTCCGCTCTGGACGCCGTGGAAGCCGCCATCGTCGTTCTCGAAGATTCTCCCGTCTTCGACGCCGGCTACGGCTCGCACCTTAATCTCGACGGGCGCGTCGAGTGCGACGCCATCGTCATGGACGGCGCCACCCTCCGCGCCGGCTCCGTCGCCGCCTTGCAGCACATCCGCAATCCCATCCGCCTGGCCCGCAAAGTCCTCGAGCATTGCCCCCACATGATGCTCGTTGCCGAAGGCGCCGAGCGTTTCGCCAAATCTCAAGGCCTTCCGCTCTGCAAGCCGAAGGAATTGATTGCCCCCGCCGAATGGGAGGCCTGGCAGCACTGCAAGAAAGACCAGCACGCCGCCGCGCATCATCGCGGCCACGAGCAAGGCACCGTCGGCGCCGTCGCCATCGACTCCCGCGGCGCGCTCTTCGCCGCCACTTCCACCGGCGGCACCTGTTGCAAACTCCCCGGCCGCGTCGGCGACTCCCCGCTCATCGGCTGCGGCTGCTACGCCGACTCCGAAGCTGGCGGCGTCTCCTCAACCGGCTACGGCGAAGCCATCATGAAAATCGTCATGGCCAAAACCGCCGTCGACCACCTGCGTCACGCAGCGGCCCAATTCACCAGCGCCGCTGCCGCGGGCCCTGCGTCGTCCGCCGCGAACTTCCCCGCCATGCTCGCCGCACGCGAATCCGTCCATCTCCTCGCCAAGCGCACGCACGCCACCGGCGGCCTTATCCTCCTCGACCGCCAAGGCAACCCCGGCTTCGCCTTCAACACCCCCCGCATGGCCTACGGCTACGTAGCCTCCGACGGCTCCTTCCTCACCGCCGTCTAGCGGGCGGCGCGGTTGGACGACGGCTGGCGGCACCGATCGCTGTGGGCTAAGAGGCCAGCAGCAGCGAATAACGGGCGGCCGAATTCGGCTTTACCCTTGAGGCCGCGTCTTCTTCTTTCCTCTGTGCTCTCTCTGATCAAAAAATCCTCGCTTTGCACACCCCTGCACAGAAATGCACAGACATTCCCCACGATTCCGATTGACGCTACGAACAAGAAAATTTATCTTCACCCCAGATTGAGCCGGGAAGCCTAAACAACTTCGCAGCTCAGTTTAATAGGGCGCCGAAAGCCGCAAGGCCAGAAGCGCCCTTATTTTTTGCCCGCCGTCATTCCCTCGCACCCACGCCGTCATCCCGAGCGACGCGAGGGATCTGCTTTTTCCTCGGCCCGTGCCGCTGTCGGCATCGCACCGGGTATTTTGCTGATTGACGCCTACGGATTTCCCGATGATACACTTGTGTACGCAAGCGTACCCTGGAGTCATAATGGAAGCCACAAAGGTTGGAGTTCGCGAATTTCGAGAAAAGCTGGCGACCTATCTGTTGGAATCCGATGCCCCGGTAGCGATCACCCGTCACGGAGACACGGTCGGCTACTATATTCCGGCGCGCCGCAAGCGCAGCGAAGCCGACCGCGCCTCCCTGAAGGAAGCCGCCTCCCGCCTACAGAAAGTGCTGGAGGCACAAGGCATCAGCGAAGAAGAAATCGTCGCGGATTTCAAGCAATGGCGCACCCCGCAGGCGTAAATGAATGCGATCTGACTACGACGTCGTATATTCGGACAACAGAAAGACCATCGTCTTGAAAGCTGATCTGGGCAAGGGTTGGCGCAAACTCGAAAAGACTTACGGCTTCTTTCGCACAATGTGGGTCTACTACAGAAATGATTTTCGCGTCCGGACCCAAGTAAGTGCACTGGCTCAACCCGCAACTTTCCGGGAAAGCGCTGCCGAGTTCCCCGACGTGTGCCTGAAGCGCGGCAACGATTTGACTAGTTTCGAGTTGCGAAATAAAAATCTTGAGGTCAGAGTATCACTGGTTCCGGAGCAGCCGTGGCGCACGATCATGAACAAACGTCCCGGACTATTCTTTGACGAGCTAAATATAGACATTGGGCAACCATACTTCTGGCTAGACTTGCGTGCCTGGGTCGTGTTTCATCCGATCGACGCGGTGGTAATACCGGACGCCCGTGTGTGGTGTCAGCGCTATTTTGTTCCCGGTGGGCAATTCGAGTCGAATCGCAGACGGCATTGAGCACGGCTTTCCAATCGCCGGCTCGGAACCACGCAGAAAAACACTGCCGGGTGCCAGATGCTCCGAAATGTCAATTGAAGTCTTTCAGTCGCGCAAGGTCGGTTCCGTTAAGCACGACTCTTCTGAACTGGGCCCCGAGCGCGCGCAGTCCCCTGCGGTCAAGGATCTCCCTGGCGAAGCCAGCCGCGATGTCGGCTGCCTGTAGTGCATCAACAGCCCGTGAGTCCTCCTCCCGAACCAACTGTTCGTGGTTCAATTCCAGCCTAAATCCCTGTAGCAAGTTTACCCTTTCATTGAGAACTTTCACGCTTGCCGCGTGGTCTTTGTCAAAGATTCTTGGCACCGCTAATGCACGATTGAGAAGTCCTCGCCGCAAACTCAAAGACTCGAAATAGGGTTTCTCATGGATGCCTCCGTACCTATCAGATTGTCCGTCGACGTCTAGCAGAGAGTACGCGCGCGCCGCAAATACTTCAGCATCTCTCAGTTTCCCACCGATCTCGCTGAGGACTCGTGGTGCGTCAAACCCTGGCCCTACATCTAGATCGAATCGCAAGGTTCCGGCAAGACGATGTCCTCGCTTCAAAGAAGGTCCCAGAAATTCCTCGAACTGGTAAGGTCTTATCTTAAACAGCGGGACTTCCTCAATCATTCGCCTTGCTGTTTCCTTTACGATGTCTCCCAAATCGAAGTCTGTGGCAAATTCCGCCCCGTCATTCAGCTTCTTTCGAAACGCTCTGCGGAAGTATGATTCGGAATGGACGAGGAAGATCGTGGCCGTACTTGCTTCCCGTACTAGCAGCTTGCCAAGATCCTCGCCACCGCCCGGAAACGCCTGCGATACGAAATCGAAGCGTGCGGAAACGAGGTCTCTGTACTTTAGCTCATCCCTAACCAGGAATGAGCGCGCTCGCTTCACCCATTCGAAAGACGCATCTGAGTGGAACCGAGCGAGAACATAGGTGCGCAAGCCTAGGTTATTGGGCCGCGTTCTTGTCCCATCAGCGAAGGTTGGCGAATTGTCGCGTTCGGTGTCGAAGATGAAGGATTATCTCAGTTTTTTTCGACCGTTTCTAGAGCGAGGTACCCCGCCCTCGTGATGTCGGGATACTCGCCTTGAATCATCGCGCGTGATGACGACCGGTATCACAGAAAGGGAATAACCCTCGTCGTTACCACTCGTTTGTAGTAGAAACGAACATATACTATAGATTGTCGATGTAAGCGGAGGCTGGACGTGGGGCTGTACATTTTCTGCGACAACTCGAATATCTTCCTGGAAGGCCAGTGGGCGGCCGCAAGAGCAGAAGGAAAGAGAGGGCCGCATCCCGAGTTCCGAATCGACTATGGACAACTGATCAGCGTTTGCGCGGACGGGCGAAAGGTCGTGCAAGCTAACCTGTATGGCTCTGTCCCGCCCTCCAATGACTCCCTGTGGAATGCCATTCGAGCCTAGGGTTGGCGAGTGAAGACGATGGAGCGCAACTATGCGGGCAAAGAGAAAGGACTCGACGTTGAGATTGCACTCGACATGAATGACCTGTCCCGAGATATCCAGCCTCCCGAGACAATGATTCTTCTGGCCGGTGACGGAGACTATCAGACGCTTATTCCGCGATTGCAGGATAGGGGATGGACGGTTGAGGTTGGTTTTTACCAAAACGTGGCTCAGTCCATTCTGACTCTGGCAAATAGATTCATTCCCTTTGAGGATCGCCTGCACGAGATCCGATTCAAATAGTCTGCGAGGATTCAGAATTACGGCGATTTATCGGATGTACCGGCCATTTTTACCTTGACAAATACGTCACTTTCATGGTAATATTCCCCATGAAATTGGCTCCGAACTCTCGCCGGCGCCGTTCCTCGACCCTGTTCCGCACGGCCGCATCCGCCCTCTACTCACGACGCACTACCCACAATTCACGAAATTCCCCGTTAAGTGCTTTACAATCCGCACTTCCGAGGGTACTACGCCGTAACTCCTTTAGAATCCGCACTTACAAGACCTCGCAAATCTGGATCAAAACAAAGGACTTTAACCCATTTAGAATCCGCACTTCCGAGCATTCGCAACACTTATTGAAAACAAAGGTCTTTAAATCCCGCAGAATCCGCACTTCCACGATCTCTCAACTTAAGTCCTTTAGAATCCGCACATCCGAAAAAAGGTGGGGGGAGGGGGGTAAAGTACTAGTGAGAGGGAGGTGGAAGCCCCGGACTTTCAGTCCGGGGAAGCGGGCCCCGCGACCCAAAGGGCTTCAGCCCTGGGCCTTTCAGGCGCAAACTTACGTATGAGAAGAGATACTCCAACCGTCTTTCGCTTTCTTCCGTCGTTACCTCGTTACTTCCTTACCTCTTCTCTTCAGACTTCTCTCCCCGCCGCCGTCCCCGAAGCCCAAGCCCACTGGAAGTTGAATCCTCCCAGCCACCCCGTTACATCCACAACCTCTCCAATGAAAAACAAGCCCGGCACCTTGCGGCTCTCCATGGTCTTGCTGGATAGCTCGTCCGTATCCACCCCGCCCGCCGTCACCTCCGCCTTTTCGTACCCTTCCGTCCCCGCAGGCCGCACCACCCACCGGTGGAGCCCCTCCTCCATCAACTCCAATCCACGATTCGTCCAATCCTCAGCCGCATGCTTCTCCATCCCCCTTTCCATCCAACGATCTGCCAGCCGCTGCGGCAAAATCTTCCGCAAAGCCGCCCGCGCCGCCCCCAAATCCCGCCGCCCCGTCCCATTCCGCAGCGCCGCCGTCCACTCCCGCCCCGGCGCCAGATCGATCGTCACCCCCTCCCGCGTCTTCCACCCCCAATACGACGAAATCTGCAAAATCCCCGGCCCGCTCAACCCCCGGTGCGTGAACAACATCTTTTCGCGAAAGCTCTGTCCCCCGCACGACACCTTCGCCACCGCCGACACCCCCGCCAGATCGCAATACGCCCGCGCATCCCCCCGCCCAAACGTCAGCGGCACCAAACCCGGCCGGCACGCCACGATCCCATGCCCAAACTGCTTCGCCACCTCGTACCCGAACGCCGTCGCCCCCATCTTCGGAATCGACAGCCCACCGGTAGCCACCACCAGCACGGGCGCCGCGAACTCGTCCTCCCCAGCCCAGTCCGCGCCCGCCGCCCGAACCACAAACCCGCCGTCGTGCCGCACCTCCGCCACCCGCGCATTCACAAAGACCCGCACCCCCGCCGCCGCACACTCCTCCAGCAGCATCCCCACAATATCCGTCGCCGACCGGTCGCAAAACAGCTGCCCCGGCGCCGCCTCCGGATAAGGCCTCTTCTCGTGATAAGGGATCTTGTGCTTCTCGACCAGCGCCACGAAGTCCGCCGGCGTATACCGCGCCAGCGCCGACTTGCAAAAATGCGCATTCTCCGAAAGAAAGTTCTCAGCCCTGCAGTGCAAATTCGTAAAGTTGCACCGCCCGCCCCCCGAAATCAAAATCTTCTTACCAACCCGCTCCCCCCGCTCCAACACCGCCACCTGCCGCCCCCTCTTGCCGGCCTCAATGGCACACATCAACCCCGCCGCCCCACCCCCCAAAATCACCACATCAAACTTCTGCCTCTGCATAATGTTTTGGCCATTGTAGGGGCGGGGCTGAGCTTAGAAGGGCCTCGCCCGGCGTCAACTCGGCACGAACGAATCCCTGTGGCATGGCCATTTCTGGCTGTGCGCTTCAACCGCCCGCGACCCACCCCTCTATCTTCAATCGGTGTTACGATACCCCTGCCCAGAGTTCCCCGTTTATCCTTGTGTTTGTGAAGTATCGAGGAGGTGTGCGGTGGCCGAAAAACACACCGAAAAACCGACTACCACTCTGCCCGGAACGGTCCAGAAAATCATCAAGCCTCCACATCCGAGCATGCCCGAAACGGCCGAAATCGCCATCGAAGGTGCCGAAGAACTCTATCGCGAGATTCGCATAGAAAACACCCTAACCGACGAGAAAGGCAAGGAGGTGGCGCTCAAACCCGGCGCCGAGGTGGAAGTCACTATCGAAGCCGAGCCGGAAGCGACAACTCCCAAGGAAAAACCAAAGCCGAAAAGCTAGCGCCGACACCTATTGAATGCGCAGCGCCGGCGGTGAAGTCGGACCAAGCCACATCTAACGAGGGATTGCTCATGACCCGGCCGCGCCTTCGCACCTTCCTGTTTCATTTCTACCCCGTCGCCATTCTTGCCGGATTGCTGCTGGCCGCATCCGCAAGCGCACACGCGCAAGAGCCCCGCCCCGCCGTCATCCTTGTCTCCATCGACGGCCTCAAGCCCGAGCACGTCCTCGACGCCGACTCCCACGCCCTAAAAATCCCCAATCTGCGCCGCTTTCAGCGCGAGGGCGCCTACGCGACTGGCGTTCACGGCGTCGTGCCCACCGTCACCTACCCCAGCCACACCACACTGATCACCGGCGTCCCTCCCGCCAAACACGGCATCTACGCCAACAACACTTTCGATCCGTTTCGCAAAAATGTCGGCGGATGGTATTGGTACGCCGAAGACATCAAGGTGCCTACCCTGTGGGACGCCGCGGCCGATGCAGGTCTCTCGACGGCAAACATTCACTGGCCCGTCAGCGTTTCCGCGCGCATCACCTGGAACCTGCCGCAATACTGGCGCGCCGGCACGCCCGACGACCGCAAGCTCCTCCGCGTCCTAGCCACGCCTGGCCTGCTCGACGCGCTCGAAAAGGACCTCGGCCCCTACGCCGACGGTATCGACGAATCCGTCACCGGCGACGAGAACCGCGCCAAATTCGCCGAGCGCCTGATCGAGTGGAAGCGCCCCGCGTTCGCCACCGTGTACCTCACCGCGCTGGACACCGAGCAGCACCACTCCGGCCCGTTCTCGCCGGGGAGCCTCGCCACGCTGGAGCGCATCGACGCCGCGCTCGGCGGCGTGCTGCGGCATCGCGGGGACGAATACGGCTTCGGACGAGCGCGTGGTGATTATCAGCGACGCCGGCGATGGAGCCCGCTTCGGCATCGTGGTCGATGAGTTGTGCGGGCACCAGCAGGTCGTGGTCAAGAAGTTCGAGCTACGGCTCGGTTCCGGGTATCGCGGGTGCCACCATTCTCGGCAACGGGCGCGTCGCGTTCATTCTCGACATCGAGAAGCTTTCCCGAACTCGCCAGCCAGAACATGCCGAACGCCGCCGCACCATACGCCGGGGCTGCGGCAACGATCTAGAGGTCATCAACACACCTTCCCGCGCGTGCGGGAGGCATTCATCAGGAGTGATGCAAATGCCAGCGGCTGCAATCCTTAAGGTCCTCGTGGTCGATGACCAGAACAGCGTCCGTCAAATGACGCGGATGACGCTCGAGCAGATCGGCATTCGACAGATCCACGAAGCGGAGAATGGCAAGCAGGCCATGGACACGGCGGCGCTCCAGCCGCTCGACCTGATCATCTCCGACTTCAACATGCCTGAAATGGACGGTCTCGCCCTGTTGCGCGCGGTGCGCGGGCATCCGGCCGCACGCAAGGTGCCCTTCATCCTGTTGACCGGCCGCGGCGACCGGGAGCTGGTGGTCCAGGCGGCGCAAGCCGGCGCCAACAACTATCTGATCAAACCGTTCACGGCGGATATCCTGCGCCAGAAAATCGAGCAGGTGATGGGGAGATTGTCTTGATGGAACAGCCGCTGAGCGGAGGTCTTGAAACGCCAGTTCTCGACAATATCAGGACGTTTCTCAGCGTCATGGCGACGGAACTGCATGAGACGATCTTGAGACTTGAAAGAACCACCGCGCGAGTGACTGAGCTGACCGCGTTCGCTCCAGTCGCCCTGAGCGCGAGCTTGTCGTCGCCTTGCAGGATTTCGATCGCCTGCAGCAGGAATTCGTGAGCTTTGCCCGAGGTCTTCGCGTCAGCTGCGGTCAAATCGCTGGAAATCTTGGCAACGGATGCCGGTCAAGACGGCCATCCGGCGGAAGATGCTATCGCCAAGATACCACTGACGGATCTTAAGTCTCGCATTCTCCGCCAATTGGGCGCAGCCGACGAAGTCTCCGCTGAAGTTGTTTTTTTAGAGCGTGACCCCGTAAGGTGGAGACCGGTTTTCCGGTCAAGATCGTGCTCAAACGAGCGATTTAGGCCGGGGCTTTCACAACGGGAGATAGCCGCGGAGCCTCCGGGAGGACCGAGCCACCGGCGCCAGGGTGCTCGCATGCTTGACGAGCCAGACGCAGGCCTTTGGTAAGGTCCGGAACTTGGTCCGGCCGCAATCCCCGAAAGTCCGGCCGCGCAGACAGGTTCAACGCGTCCGAAATGACAGACGATCTAGTCGATCGGGAACTCGGCCTCCGCGCTGATCGAATCCAGAAGGTCACAGTAGGGAAGCGCCGACAAAAGTCAGCAATTCAAAACGTATCGTTGCGGTCACGTCGCGAAGCTGGCGGCCATGGCTTCAAGCTCGGCGAGTCGCTGCCGGATCGTGGTGGTTGTCGCGCGCCGCCTCGAATGCCGTCGTGAGTTCGGTCAGTTCTCGACTGAGCCACTCGTCGAATTCGACCTTAGCCTCCGCGATTTCGATTTCGGCCCTTTCGACCGCACGGTCGCGAGATATCCGCCCGGCCGGCGCGCCATTTTCTGAAAGTTGGTATCGACTGGAAATATTCGCGGCTCTGATGTCACTGCCGGAGGCTCGCTAGGTATCTTGCCCGGTCCGCACGGCGCTGAACAGGCTGTCGATATCGCCTTGCGCGAGTGCCGGGCCGGCCTCCTCGCCGATGTCGACCGCCTTGTCGCCTTTGCGGCGGCCAATTCCATTCGGATATCCTTCGATCTTAAATCTGCGGTCGGGCCCAAAATATGTCGGGGTGTCGACAAACCGGCGCGGGTTGAAGGCGATCCAGGCCAAGCGGTCGTAAAGGCTCCCGGGCGACATCGGCTTGGCAATCACCATGTTGGCACCCGCGTCGCGCGCGAGTTTTACGCTCGTTTCTCGGCCGTCGCTGGTCATGACCAGAATCGGAATTGTGCGGTTCGCATTGTCCTGCTTGCGGCGAATGGCACGCGTCAGCGGCAGGCCGCCGTGTGGCGGAAGCCGCAAGTCGCAGATCAAGATGTCGATCTTCTGATTGGTGAGGACTTGGAGAACACTGGTGCTGCTTCTTGCTTCCAGAAGCTTGTTGCTGCCAAAGCCGCGAAGCATGCTGTGTATCAGCATGGTCATGTGGCAGCTAGGATCGGCAACGAGGATCACCAAGTCGCGAAGATTGATGCTGAAGCGAGCCATTCACCTGATTCCGCGCGCGGTCAGTCCGAGCCGCAGAACCTCGATCCGAAGCTCAGTCGCCGCGCGGAGTGACTCGAGCAGGTACAATCGCATCACGCCTTTTTGGCTTCGAATAGACGCAGCGTCCGCAAGCGATCCGTGAGCTGGACTATGGGAATGCAACTGATTCGGAGACTGCGGGACCAGCGAATTTAAGCATAGATATCGCAATAATATTGATTAACAAAACGTACGGCCAGTCTTATGTGAGCGCAGCCGTTCCTCACACCATTGCCGTTCGCGGCTTCGCAAGTAACGCAAGTTGCGCTTGAAAGCGCTCCTCAGTTGTCCAACCGATGACAGCCTTTCCGTCCTTTTCGACCGATGACTATCGGCTGATCAACGCCAGCGTGCCGCTCTGCCTGCTCGACACCCGCGATGGCGGTAATGCCGAATCGGACGCGCTCGCAACTGCCACCGTTACAATCACCGAGGGAAAGATCCGTCGACTGGCCGTTGGCGGTCACGCCAGTACGTCTAGCGGTGACGACGTCGCGGTAGACCTGCCGGCTTTCGATCTCGAGGGTGGCATGATCTGGCCGGTATGCGCCGATCTTCATACGCATCTCGACAAAGGTCAGACCTGGTTGCGCGTTCCCAATCCGAGCGGCCGCTGGCAAGACGCGCTTGCGCTTGTCGCCGAGGATCGCGAGATGCGTTGGAGCGCCGAGGACGTTGCCGCGCGCATGGATTTTTCGCTGCGCTGCGCATTCGTCCACGGCACCGCCGCCGTCCGCACGCACATCGATTCGATGGGCGGGCAAGGCGCAATCAGCTGGCCGGTATTGGCGCAGATGCGCGATCGCTGGGCAGGCCGCATTGCCCTGCAGGGTGTTTCGCTGGCCATGCTTGATAGTTACGCGGTTGAAGAAGGCGAGCGCCTTGCCGATCTCGTTGCTGATCACGGCGGTATCTTGGGTGCCGTTGCTATCAACGATCCGGATCCGGGCCCAGCGCTCGATCGCGTCTTCGCTTTGGCACGCGACCGCAGCCTCGATCTCGATTTTCACGCCGACGAGACAGACAATCCGAACTCCAACGCGCTTGAAGCGATTGCGGAAGCAACCATTCGCTTCGGCTGGCAGGGACGCGTCACCGCCGGTCATTGTTGCAGCCTCGCCTGCCGGCCCGCTGCTGATGCGGAACGCACGATCGCCCGTGTGGCCGCGGCCGGCGTCGCGGTCGTCTCGCTCCCGATGTGCAACATGTATCTGCAGGATCGCAAGGAGCCGGGTCGAACGCCGCGCTGGCGAGGCGTAACCTTACTGCACGAACTTTCCGCTGCGGGCGTCCCCGTCGCCGTCGGAAGCGATAACACCCGCGATCCGTTCTACGCCTACGGCGACCTCGATCCGATCGAGGTTTTCGCGCAAGCAGTCCGTATCGCGCAGCTCGACAGCCCCCTGGGTGGTTGGGCGCGGGCGATAACGGCCACGCCCGCCGGCCTCATGAAGGCCGACGCCGCCGGCTTGCTGGGGCAGGGACAAAACGCAGACCTCATCTTGTTCCGCGCGCGCTCTTGGTCGGAACTGCTGTCTCGGCCGAGCGGGCCTCGGCTCGTCATCCGCGGCGGCCGGCCCGTGACCGATGCGCTGCCCGATTATCGCGAACTGGATTCGCTACGCCCCTAAGAGCGCCTGAGCGCCCCGACCGAGCGTCGATCACGGGAACGATCTCTCAGCCTGTCGCCGCAGACGATGGTTTGTCCGCTGATGTAATTCGGCTCCGGGCTACTGAAGAGACGTGTCCGCATCGGCCGCTTCCTGCGACGCACCGGCGCGTCGCGCATCGGGCCAGGGATCGCCTTGCCGGTTTGCAATGCCCGCTGGACAAGTAATAACGTTCGGACGTCGGCCACGCTACTGACAAAAGAACGGGAATCGCGGCGGTCGGTTTTGAGCCTTGATTGCACCGCGCGCTGTTGCTCAGCCGCGACCAGACTGCATTTATGTTCGATCAGCGCCGCCAGACCTGGGCGGAGGTCGGCGAGCGTGTGGCTCGTCTCGCAGGTGCGTTGAAAAATCTCGGCATCGGCAAGGCGGGACCGCGTCGCCGTCCTGATGCTCAATCAGGACCGTTATCTTGAGCTCTATCTCGGGATCGCGTGGGCCGGCGCCGTGATCGTGCCGCTGAATATCCGCTGGAGCGCACGGGAGAACGAGGACGTGCTGCGCGATTGCCGGCCGGCCATGCTGGTGGTCGATGCCGCCTTCGCCGCTATGGCGGCGGACTTGATGCAGAAACTCGGCTGCATCAAGCTCGTGTATGCGGATGACTCGCCTGTCGGCAACTTACCGGAGGCGGTTTTGTTTTATGAACCACTGCTTGCCGCCGCGTCTCCGGTCGCTGACGCTGAGGTCGGCGAAGATGAACTCTGCGGCATCTTTTACACGGGCGGCACGACCGGCCATTCGAAAGGCGTGATGCTCAGCCACCGCAATCTGCTCGGCAACGCCCGCAACATGCTGGCTGACGGAATCACCAACGATCGAGCGACTTACCTTCATGTTGCGCCGATGTTCCATCTGGCCAATGCGGCGGCGATGTATCTCAATCTGCTGGCCGGCGGCATGCACGCGATCGTTCGGAGCTTCACGCCGGAGGGCGTTGCCCAGGCGATCGAAGAATTCAAAGTGACCCATACGTTGTTGGTGCCAACCATGGTGCAGATGCTCGTCGATCATCCGGGCATCGACAAGTACGATCTGTCGTCGCTGCGCGACGTTCTGTACGGCGCCTCGCCAATGAACGAAGCGGTGATGGAACGGGCCATGAAGAAACTGCCGAACGTCCGCTTCACGCAGGCTTACGGCATGACCGAGCTGTCGCCATGCGTCACTGTGCTGCCGTGGCGGGACCATCTGGGAGAAGGCCGCGAGAAGGGCCGGCACCGCTCGGCGGGCCGACCGACATACATGGTCGACGTCCGTATCGTCGATGCCCTCGACCGTCCGCTGCCGCATGGCGTCGTGGGCGAGATCGCGGCGCGCGGCGAGACGGTGATGATGGGTTATTGGGAGCGGCCGGAAGAAACTGAAAAAGCTGTCATCGACGGCTGGATGCACACGGGCGATGGCGGCTACATGGACGAGGATGGTTACGTCTTTATCGTCGATCGCATCAAGGACATGATCATTTCCGGCGGCGAAAATATCTATTCCGCCGAAGTCGAAAACTGCTTGGCGCAACATCCGGCGGTCGCGCAATGCGCCGTCATCGGGATTCCCAGCGAACAATGGGGCGAAGCGGTCCACGCCATCGTCACGCGCAAGCCCGGCGCGGTGGTGGCCGCCGATGAGGTCATCGCCTTCTGCCGCGAACGGATCGCCGGCTACAAGTGTCCGCGCAGCCTTGAAATCCGCGATGAGGGTTGCCTCTGTCCGGTGCTGGAAAGATCCTCAAGCGCGAACTGCGCGCGCC
The DNA here is from genome assembly GCA_963735525.1 of uncultured Acidobacteriota bacterium. GTDB lineage: Bacteria > Acidobacteriota > Terriglobia > Acidiferrales > UBA7541 > Acidiferrum. The sequence continues at coordinate 337,855 of CAVTLQ010000018.1, forward strand.
CTTCTGGGAGGGCAAGGTGCGCAAGGTCAATTGATTAGGCCGCTCTCCTCACGCGGCGTCGTGGGGCACAGGCTGTAGCCCATCAAAACGACGCAGGATGCTTGCTGAGCACATTGTCTCGCCACGCATCCGCGATGTGGTCGAATTTCAATGGACGATTGTTTCCCAGGATGAGTTCCAGAACGCGCGGCGGGGTCAGTGGCAATTCCTGAACCCGTCGGCCGATCGCGTTCGACACCGCACACGCGATCGCCGCGCCGACATTCAGGATCGGAACCTCGCCGGCTCCTTTGGCGCCCAGTGGCCCGATCGAGGGCGCGCCTTCAAACAGGCTGATCTCAACCGGCACTACGTCCTGCGCGAGCGGCACCCGGTAGGTCTCGAAGCCATTCTGAAGGATGCGTCCGTTCGCACCGATCGTTACTTCCTCGTGCAGGGCGTAACCCAGGCCCTGCGTGACCCCACCCTGGATTTGGCCGAAAATGGCGCGCGGATTGAGCGCCCGGCCCACGTCTTGCACGACGCGATAACTCAGCACCTCCACGTGCCCGGTTTCCGGCTCCACGGCGACTTCGCATTCGTGAATGGCGAACACGGGGATATCCAAAGCTTCAATAAAATGTCCCGCCGCGCAGTCCGGCATCGCGGGAACGCCTGTGCCAGTAAAAGCGCCGCTTCCCGAGATCGGACCGGCAAGCGCTTGAGCGCGCTGGACGACGGCCGCGATGGTTGTTCCCGACCCTTCAGCCCCGACGATCTCCACCCTGCCGTTCCGCAAGACCAGATCTTCAGGATCGGCCTCGAGCATCTGCGCGGCCACGCCGAGCAGCTTCTCGCGCACTTCGCCGCAGGCGGCGAGGCTCGCGGCGCCCAACGAGACCGTCGTCCTGCCGCCGCCGACGCCGACATCATAACCGGCAGCATCCGTGTCGGCGGCGCGCACGACGACATCCTCGGGCCGAAGGCCCAGCGCGTTGGCGACGATTTGCGGCAGCGACTGCATCGTCGAGCCCGAGCCGATCTCCACGCCTGCCGTCACCAGCGTCGCGCTGCCATCGGCATTGAGGTGAACGGTCGCCGCCGATGGTCCAACGAAGACGAACCAAGTGCCGACAGCCGTGCCGCGTCCGTAGAGACGGTCGCCGGCGAGGTGTTTTCTTGAAGGGTTCGTGCTGCGCAATTCGCTCATGCGATCGAGCATCGGCTTGAGTACGTCGCCCTCGAACACTTGTCCGGTCGAGCCGAGATCGTTGTTGCCCAACACGTTGCGGCGGCGGAATTCCAGAGGATCCATGCCGATCGCGGCGCAGATTTCGTCCGTGTGGCGCTCGAGCGCGAAGGTGTTGTAGACGCCGTTGCAGGCTCGAAACGCGCCATTGGGCGCGGTATTTGTATAGATCGCGCGGCTCGCAAGGCGCACCGCGCCAAGTCGGTAATTGCCGCCCAGCGTGTGGGCGGTCATTGTCGTCAGGAAGATCTGCTCGCCGCCATAGGCGCCGCAATCCATCAGCACGACCGCTTCACGTCCGACGATCTCGCCGTCTTTGGTAACCGCCGACCGGATCAGGATATCGGCGTTTTCCCGGCAGAGGCAGGTCAGCATTTCCTCTTGCCGCGAGTTCACAAGCCGGACAGGACGCCCGGTCGCGCGCGTTAGGAGCGCTGCAAAGGGCTCCAACGCCCAATCGAATTTGAGCCCGAACCCGCCTCCGACCGGAGGCACGGTGACGCGCACGTCCGACGGCGGCACATTCAGAAAGCGCGCGGTGGCGTTCTTGATCGACCACGGGACTTGCGTCGACGTTTCGATATGGAAACGGCCGTCCTCATAGGAAGCAATGACCGCGCGTGGTTCGAGCGAAAGATGGTTCTGCCGGCCGACGCGAAAACTGCTTTCGACAATCTCAACATCATCGCGCGCGAAGGCGGCATCGACATCGCCGCGCACGACGGTCGCTTCCCAGGCGATGTTGCCGCCGCGTGCCGCGCCCTCGAACAGAACCTCGTAGTCGTTCCACTCGGGGTGAACCCAGGGCGCGTTCGGCGCCAAGGCGTCGGCCATTGATATGACCGCGGGCAGGGGCTCCAGCTCGACCACGATTGCGGCCGCCGCCGCTTGCGCCTGCGCCAAGCGTATCCGCGGCGATCGCGGCGATCGGTTCGCCGTCGTACCTTATGCGGTCCATGGCAAATAGCGGATGGTCGGCAATGCCGATGCCGTGGCGGAATGGTGCGTCCGCGCCGGTGACGATCGCGCGCACGCCCGGCATCCGTCGCGCTGCCGAAGTGTCGATGCGAACGATGCGCGCGGACGGAACTTGGGCGCGCGACAGCGCCGCGTGCAGCATGCCGGGGCGGGCGCGATCGACCGTATAACGCGTGCGGCCGCGCAACTTGTCGCGCGCGTCCCGCCGCGGGAAGTTCATCACAACATTTGCTGCGTCGGACATCGTTCTCACCGCGCTCCCGCGGGCTGAACAAGCGAAAGCGCTGCGTCAAGAATGCGTTCGTAGCCCGTGCACCGGCAGACATTTCCGACCAGCGCGGCTTTCATATCGTCCCGGTTGGGATTTTCGGCCTGTTCGAAATAGCTCGTGAGAGAGACCAGCATGCCCGGAAAGCACATGCCGCATTGGACCACATCGTGTTGCTCCAAAGCGCGCTGCAGCGGCGACAAATCGCCCTCCGGCGCAAGCGCCTCCACCGTGCGCACCTCGCGGTTCGCTGCAAGTCCGGTCGGCATCAAGCACGACGCGACCGGCTTGCCGTCCAGCAGAACCATGCAGGCGCCGCAGAAACCTTCGCGGCAGACGGGTTTGGCGCCGGTCAAGAAAAACTCGTCGCGAAGCACGTCCACGAGTGGACTCAAGGGATCGCTGGTCGATACCCGATCTTCGCCGTTGATCTTCAATCGCATCGACATCGCATGCTCGTCCGGACTTTATCGCTCACGACTGTTCGCGCATGGCGTTTGCGGCTTTGCGCACGAGATTGGGAAGAACTTTCACGCGATACCATCCCGGCGCCTCGACACCGTCGCGAGCGCGCAAAGTTGCGCAATGGTGCTCCGCTTTTTCGGCCGCATGCGCCGGATCGAGCGGGTGGCCGATCAATTCGGCTTCCAATTCGTGCCAGCGCCGTGCCGCCGCCTCGACCGATCCGACGGCAGCGCTGGCGCTCGTGACCACGCCGGCTGCATCCAACGTTACAGCAAGGCTGAAAATGGCAACCGGATAGTCGCCGGCTTTCCGCAGCGGCAGCCGCACATGCACCGAACGCCGCGGCGTGCGCCGAACGATGACGCGCCGCACAAGCCGACCCGGCGCGAGGCTTGTCCGAATCTCGAGAAAGCGGCTCAGCGGAATTTGCTCAGCTCCGTCCGGTCCATGCAATTCGATCTCGGCATCGAGACACAGCAACGCCGGCACAAGGTCTGCGGCCGCAAAATTTGCCGCGCAGAGATTTCCGCCGATTGTCGCCACTTGCCGGATGGCTGGATTGGCCGCATTGCCGGCGGCCAAGGCGAGCGCCCGGCAGTCGGGCACCGAAGTAAGCTCGCGCGCGATTTCGGCGTGCGTGACGCACGCTCCAATGCTCACCTCTCGCTCGCCAACGGACAGCTCTCTCAAGGAAGCAATCTTGGAGATCGCCACATAGGAGAGATCATGTCTCTCCTCACGCAGTGGCGCCCGCATGATCCAGGTTGCTCCGGCGAGAGGAGCTCCGTCGCGTCCCCGCTCGGCGAGCGCGGCGACGGCATCGTCCAGGGTCGGCGCTATATAGAGCCGTGTTTCGGCTTGCCAGGACAATCGAAAAGCCCCTGTGATCCAGCCTCTTATGGGTCATTCCGGCCGGCATTGCCAGCGCGGTTTGGTCGACAATCCCGCGATGCCTTGAGCGACCGCCGACAGCCGGAGCATTCCGTACCGCTTCGAGGAGGCCGTGCCGGGCATCGTTTACGATCCAGTGCGGAACGACATCTTCACTGCGTTGCGCGATGGCGGCGCGACGCTCAATGGCCGCGCGGTCGCGGTTTCGGCCAATCATCAGTTGCGCTCAAGTTTGCTCGCAACGCAGGCCCAATCTGACGACGAACGACCTTCGGCGGCACGGCGCGTCCAATCAACGGCAAGGCGGACATCCTGGCGACGAACGGGCACCTGCACGATGATATGCTGGCTCAGTTCGACGAAAGCCGAAGCCCGTATCACAACGGCGCGCGGTAGACGCAGACGTTTAGTGTGTCGATGTTTTACTCCGTGCAAGCGCCGAGCCGGTATCTTGCCCGCGGCGATTGAGCAGGGCGTGAGCCGCTGGCCGTTCGGCAAAATCTATCCGAGAACCTTGGCGTTTTGGCCACATGCTCTCGCGTCATGCGCGATGGCCCGCAGCCGGTCCTCGTTCTGCTGCGCATATTCCTCGATTTCCTCGAGTGTCACGGGCAGCGCTTTGCGCAGTGCGTGAGCCACATATTGCGGCGTCAATGTCAGCACAAAGGGCGATTGATCATTGTCCGCCGCGCCGTACCAGAGCCGGAAGATCCCGTTCTGCATGCCTTTGGCGGCGATGAGCCTGAATGGCTGCGACATGGCTTGGTATCCCGCTCCGAGCGCACGGCTTCGGGCATTCCATGGCCTCACGCGCATAGTTTAGTGAGCGCGTTAGTAAATTCTAGCCGCAGCGGGCCAAGGGAATCAATCTCCCTTGTTGGACTGGCCGTCAATGGCCCGCCGGACGGACGCTTAGCCCCGGTCGCCCGATACCGCGAAACAAGAAAATACCCATGAATACTGAGTATTTAGCGTCTTCGGTGATCAGTCGGCAGCCGGGCGGGGCCGCGCCCGCCGGCCAAGGGTCAGCGTTGATCGGCGCTTGACGCCGCCCCGGATTTTGGGTCTATTTGTTTAGTAATAAGCAGAAACGACATCGCGTTCGGAGGCACCCAAAGGACAGGCGTTAGCGGCCTCGGCTGCCTAAAGCCCGGCACTTTCCCCGAACAGCTGCCTTAAGCCCGTCTGGGCTTCGATGACTGCATCGTCTCCGGCCGAGGGCGCTCCGGAAACGAAGAGGAAACGCGTTCAAACGAGGGAAAGCCACATGCAAACATCTGTGACAGGGAAGTGGTCGAAGCGGGTGGGCGGAGCGCTCGCTCTCTTCGCCGGCATTGCGCTGACGGCCGTTACCAGCGGGCCAGCCGCGGCTCAAAGCAAGCAACTCACGTTGTGCTGGGCGGCATGGGATCCCGCCAATGCGCTTGTCGAGCTCGGCAAGGATTTCACCAAAGAAACCGGCATTGAGATGAAGTACGAGTTCGTCCCGTGGACGAGCTATGCCGATCGCTTTCTCAATGAGCTCAACTCGCACGGCAAGCTTTGCGATCTGATCATCGGCGACAGCCAGTGGATCGGCGGCGCCGCTGAAAATCACTGGTACGTCAAGCTCAACGACTTCTTCGCCAAAGAGCACATTTCGATGGACGACTTCGTGCCGGCGACGGTGGTCGGCTATTCGGAATGGCCCAAGAACACGCCGAACTATTGGGCGCTCCCCGCCATGGCTGACGCGGTCGGCTGGACCTACCGCAAGGACTGGTTCTCGCGGCCGGAAATCCAGGCCGAGTTCAAGAAGAAGTATGGCCGCGATCTCGCGCCGCCCAAGACCTACGATGAGCTCAAACAAATCGCCGAGTTTTTCCAGGGGCGCGAAATCGACGGCAAGAAAGTGTACGGCGCTTACATCTTCACCGAACGCGGCTCCGAAGGCATCACGATGGGCGTGACCAACGTGCTCTACAATTACGGCTTCGAATACGAGAACCCGAAGAAGCCGTATCAGATGCAGGGCTTCGTCAATTCGCCCGACGCCGTCAAAGGGCTCGAATTCTACAAAGAGCTGTACAAGTGCTGCACCGCGCCCGGCCTGACCAACGCCTACATGCAGGAGGGCCTCGACGCCTTCAAGTCGGGTCAGGTAGCGATGCAGATGAACTGGTTCGCCTTCTTCCCCGGCTTGTACAAGGATCCGAATGTCGGCGGCGACAAGATCGGCTTCTTCGTCAATCCGGCCGGACCGAACGGGCACTTCACGCAGCTCGGCGGCCAGGGCATCTCGGTCGTGGCCACCTCCGACCATCAGGACGATGCGCTGCGCTACATCAAGTGGTTCGCGCAGCCGAAAGTGCAGCAGAAATGGTGGGAAATCGGCGGCTACTCGGCTCTTAAGGCGGTTGTCGACGCGCCCGGCTTCCCCAAGAGCGCGCCGTTCGCGCCCCAATTCCTTGAATCGATGGCGATCGTGAAGGACTTCTGGGCGGAGCCGTCCTACGCGCAACTCCTCCTCGACATGCAGAAGCGGGTGCATGACTATGTGGTCGCCGACAAGGGCACCGCGCAGCAGGCGCTCGATCTTCTGGTCAAAGACTGGACGAAAGTCTTCAAGGAGCAAGGCAAGCAGGTGGCCGCGCAGTAGCGCGCGGCGATTATTTCAAGGGCAAACGTCTCCCCGGACCTAGAGCCCGGGGAGATTCCTTAGGCCGCTACGCGATGCTTTAGAAGACGCTGCAAAAGACAATGACGGCGATCATTCATCCCGACGCCAGCGCCGACCGCATCGGCGAGCAGGCCCGCTTCAAGGCCGCAAAGCGGGTGCGCGGGCTATCGGACCGCGGCATTGCCTGGTTGTTCGTCGCGCCGACCATCGCGCTTCTTTTGGCGATCAACATCTTCCCGTTGATCTGGATGATCCGGCTGTCTTTCACCAGCCTCAATCTCAGCATGTCCTATTTGCCGACGCGCTTTGTCGGCTTGGATAATTTCAATGACATTCTGACGGACGAGGATGTTTGGGCCCGCTTGCAGACGACGGCGAGCTTTGTGATCTGGTCGGTCGCGCTGCAGGTCGTCATCGGCTTCGGCTTGGCGCTTCTGATCAACCGGCAGTTCCGCTCGCACAGCTTCTGGACGACGATCATCCTCTTGCCGATGATGCTGTCGCCCGCTGTGGTCGGCAACTTCTGGACATTGCTGTTTCAGCCGCAGATCGGGCCGTTCAACTATGTCGTCGGCCTCTTCACCGGCATTCCGCCGAGCTCGTTCAGCATGACTGGCGAAGTCGCGCTGGCGCCCTGGACGATCGTGCTGGTCGACAGTTGGATGTGGTCGCCTTACGTGATGCTGATCTGCCTGGCCGGGCTGCGCTCGATTCCCGACTACATCTACGAAGCGGCAGAGGTCGACCGCGCATCGTCCTGGCGGCAGTTCTGGTCGATCACGCTGCCGATGGTCATGCCGTTTCTCATGCTGGCGGTTCTCTTTCGCGCCATCGAAAACTTCAAGATGTTCGACATGGTGAACCTCCTGACTTCGGGCGGGCCGGGCTCGACCACGGAATTGGTCTCGATCACCTTGAAGCGTGCCGCCTTCGAGAAATGGCGCACCGGCTATTCCTCGGCGCTTGCGATCATCTTGTTCGTCACCGTCTTCGGCGCCGCCAACATCTACGTCAAAGTCCTCAATCGGGTGAAGCAGCGATGACGGCCGCCGCCAAATCCACCGCACATTCCGTGGTCGAGGCCACGCCGCGCGCGAAAGCTTTCGCCGGCGCGATCGTCATTCTCTATGCCGTGATTACGATTTTGCCGCTGTTGTGGATTGCGGCGACCGCGTTCAAATCGCAAAGCGACGCGATCGCTTATCCGCCGAAGGTGATCTTCCAGCCGACGCTCGAAGGCTACGTCAATCTGTTCACCGTGCGCACGCGGCAGACGCGCGAGTTCATCGCCAATCTCCCGCCGGCAACCACCTGGTACGACAAGCTTGTCCGCCAGCACGACATGGTGATTGCCGGACCGTCGAAAGTGGTGCCGCGCTTCATCAATTCGCTGGTGATCGGCTTCGGCTCGACCTTCCTCGCGGTCTTGCTCGGTACGCTTGCGGCTTACGCGTTCTCGCGCTTCCGCATTCCCTTGGCCGATGATCTTCTGTTCTTCATACTCTCCACGCGCATGATGCCGCCGGTCGCGGTCGCCATCCCGATCTATCTGATGTATCGGCAGCTCAATCTCACCGACACCAAGATCGGGATGATTTTGCTCTACACGGCGGTCAACGTGTCGCTCGCGGTGTGGCTGCTGAAGGGGTTCATCGACGAGATACCGCGCGAATACGAAGAGGCCGCCCTGGTCGACGGCTACACACGCTTGCAGGCGCTCCGCAAGGTCGTGCTGCCGCAAGCCGTGACCGGCATCGCCGCCACCGCGATCTTCTGCCTGATCTTCTCCTGGAACGAATATGCCTTCGCGGTCCTGTTGACGAGCGGCGACGCGCAGACCATGCCGCCATTCATTCCGTTCATCATCGGGGAGGGCGGTCAGGACTGGCCGGCGGTTGCCGCGGCGACGACGCTCTTCGTCATTCCGATCGTGTTGTTCACCATCCTGCTGCGCCGGCATCTGCTGCGCGGGATCACTTTCGGAGCGGTGCGCAAATGAGCAACGCGGCGCTTTCCGCCGGCAAGCTTACGCGTTGGTTCCGCCGCGGGCCGTGGGAAGCCGGGGCCATGGCGCTGATCGCCGCAGGCATCGTGATGCTGGTGCAACCGTGGTCGATCGATCTGTACGGCTATTCGTTCGTCACCATCCTGGCCGGTACGCTGGGATTTGTCGCTGTGAGCCACTTTCCGGAATAGGAGGCGCGCATGGCACAAATCCGAGTGGAAAATTTGCACAAGGCCTTCGACCAGTTCACGGCCGTGCATGATTCGAATTTCACCATCGAGAACGGCACTTTCTTTGCATTGCTGGGACCGTCAGGTTGCGGCAAGACGACGACATTGCGCATGATCGCCGGGCTCGAGCTGCCGACGAGTGGAAGCATTTTGCTCGACGGCGAGGATGTCACGTTCCGGCGCGCGGCCGCCCGCGACATCGCTTTCGTGTTCCAGATGTTTGCGCTTTATCCGCATATGAATGTCGCCCAGAACATCGGCTTTCCGCTCAAGTGCCAGGGCATGGGGCGCAGCGACATTCGCGAGCGGGTCTTGGAGACAGCACGGCTTCTGCGCATCGAGCATTTGTTGACGAGCAAGACGTCGAAATTGTCCGGCGGCGACCGCCAGCGGGTCGCGTTGGGGCGCGCGATGGTTCGGCGTCCGAAGGCATTTCTGATGGACGAGCCGCTGGGTGCGCTCGATGCCGAGTTCCGGCATCTCATGTGTGGTGAGTTGCGCGAACTGCATGACCGAATCTCGGCGACCACGATTTACGTCACGCACGATCAGCACGAAGCGATGTCGATGGCCGACCGCATCGCGGTCATGAATGCGGGCCGGATCGAGCAGATCGGCTCGCCGCAGGAGATCTACGACCGGCCGGCGAGCATGTTCGTCGCCGATTTCATCGGCTCGCCGCCGATGAATTTTCTGCATTGCGACGCCGGCCTCGACTCGGACGCGCACGCAGTGAAGTTGAAGGACGTCAGCATTCCAGTTCCTGAAATCAGCGAAAGGCGGCAAGGCGGTGCGGTGGTGCTGGGTGTTCGTCCGGAGCACATCCGGTTCTCGGACGCGGCCGCGCTGCGAGGCCGCGTCTTCGGGGCCGAGTATTTGGGAACGACCCAGATCGTCACCGTCGTGACCGAGCAGGGCCCGATCAAGGCGCGGCTGGCGTCGAGCCTGCCCGTGCAAGTCGGCGAGACGGTGGGTCTCACGTTCCGCTTCAGCTCCTTGAGCCTGTTCGATGCGCAAACCGGAATGGCCATTCAAACGGCAAGCCCGCCATCGGTGAACGAGGAGAGCGCAGCCCATGGCTAACGTCTCTCTGCGGCACATCAGCAAGCGTTTCGGCCACGTCGATGCCGTGCGCGATCTTTCGCTCGTCGTCAATGACGGCGAGTTCGTCGTCCTTTTAGGTCCGAGCGGCGCTGGCAAGACGACCACGCTTCGGCTGGTCACCGGCCTCGAACGCCCTGATGCCGGCACGGTCTTCATCGACGGGCGCGACGTGACCCGCGATCCACCGGGAACGCGGGACATTGCCTTTGTCTTCCAGCAATACTCGCTCTATCCGCACCTGACGGTGTACGACAATCTTGCATTTCCGCTGCGCTCGCCGGCGCGTCGCGTCCCGGAGCCGCTGATCCGAAAGCGCGTCGAACAGACCGCCGAGCTTTTGCATATCACCAACAAGCTCGCGAACCGCGCCACGCGGCTTTCCGGCGGCGAGATGCAGCGGGTTGCGATCGGGCGCGCGCTGGTACGTGACCCGTCCATCTATTTGATGGACGAGCCGTTGTCGTCGCTCGACGCCAAGTTGCGCGCCGAATTGCGGCTCGAGCTCAAGCGGATTCAGCTCGAACTCGGTTCGACCATTCTTTACGTGACGCACGATCAGGTCGAGGCCATGACCATGGCCTCGCGCATCGGCGTCATTCGGGATGGCGAACTTTTGCAGGTCGGCACGCCGCGCGAAATCTATGAGACCCCCGCGGACCGTTACGTCGCGAGCCGGCTCGGCACGCCGCCGATCAATTTCTTGCCGGCTGACCTTCTGCCGCACGCCGCGATGCCTCCCGGCACCGAAACGCTCGGCATCCGCACCGAACACCTGCAGATCGCCAAGGCCAGTGGCGGACAATTTACCGGGCGCATCCACCGCATCGAACATCTCGGCGATCAAAATCACGTTCACCTGGAGTATCGCGACCGCATGCTGGTGACGTTGGCCGATCCGCATCGGCCGCTCGAAGCCGGGCAGGAGGTCGAGTTGCAGCTCGATCGGCCCCTCTATTTCGACGCGGCGGGACGGCGGATCGCGCCGACACTGCATTAGGACGGCACCATGTCGCTTGAGCCCGAAATGTTGAAATCACTCGTGAAGGCGGCGGCGGAGCAGGTCATCGCCAGCGCGGCGGAGCTGACCGCGCTCGACCAGGCCATCGGTGACGGCGATCACGGCGCCAACATGAAGCGCGGCTTCGAAGCCGTGCTCGGCAAGTTGGACACGATCGCCGTGCTGCCGCCGGGCGAAGCGCTTAAGACCATCGGCAAGACGCTAGTCATGACGGTTGGCGGCGCGTCCGGTCCGCTTTATGGAAGCTTCTTTCTCGCGGCCGGGGATGCCTTGGCGAACAAACAATTGCCCGCCGATCTGGCGGACGTGTTCGGCAGCGGCGTCAACGCCGTCAGTTCGCGCGGGCGTTCGAAGGCCGGAGAAAAGACCATGCTCGATGTCCTGTTCCCGGTGCTCGAGACGCTGCAGTCCGAGGCGATCAGCCCCGACCTGATCGCGCGGGTGCGTACGACCGCGCACGAGGCGGCTGCGCGGACAGCGCCGATGCAGGCGACCAAGGGGCGGGCGTCGTATCTCGGTGCACGCAGCGTCGGTCACGTAGATCCCGGCGCGCGCTCGAGTTGCGTTCTTGTGCACGCGGTCTGCGATACGTTGGAGGCCCGCTCATGACGGACACGGTCGGCATCGTCATCGTGTCGCACTCGAAGGACATCGCCAAGGGCACGGCCGACATGGTGCGGCAGATGGTCGGCAGCGAGGTGAAGGTGGCGTTCTGCGGCGGCAATCCTGACGGCGGTCTCGGCACCAACGTGCCGCTGATCATCGAGGCCATCAACCAGGTTTGGTCGCCGAAGGGCGTAGCCATTTTGGTCGATCTCGGCGGCGCCGAGACTAACAGCGAAATGGCCGTCGAGATGTTGCAACCGGAACGGCGCGACCGGGTCGTGGTCTGCAACGCGCCGATTGTCGAAGGCGCCGTGATGGCGGCGACCGAAGCGGCGGGCGGCAGTTCGCTCGACCAGGTTAGAGCCGTGGCCGAAGAATTGTCGGCGGCGTGAACGCGAGCGGAAGAGGATCGATCGAGGACGCGATGACGTTGGAGAGCCCGAACGGCCAAGTCATTACCGGCAGCGTGCGACTTGTGCACGCCGCGGGCATGCATGCGCGGCCGGCGGTGAAGCTGACCAAGCTCGCCAAGAAATTTCAGGCGCAGATTTCCATTCGCGCATCCGACGCGGCCGAATGGATCAATGCGAAGAGCATCGCCAAGGTGATGGCGCTGCGCGCGGCGCGTGACAGCATTATCCAGATCAAGGCGTCGGGCGAAGACGCCGAAGGCGCTGTCGCCGCCTTGGTCGATTTGGTCGCGGCCGATTTCCCGGACAACGCATCGTGAACGAACGCGCTACCATCGCAGGCTTGGCATATCGGGGCAGGACGGCCTCGATCGGCTTCGCGCATGGGCCGTTCGTGCGCGTGGACGGAGCGACCAGCAGCGGGCGTGTCGCTGCCGCGCCTCCTGATGAGGAGGCGGCGCTGCGCGCGGCACTCGTTTCGGCCGGCCAGCAGATCGCCAAACTGGCCGAGGCTGTCGGCGGCGATGCCGCGCAAATCCTCGAATTTCAGGTGGCGCTGCTGGAGGACGACGACTTCCTCGATCCGATCTTTGCGGCAATCGTCGAAGGAGCGCCTGCGCACACGGCCTGGTCGTCCGCCCTTGAGGCACAAATTGCCGATTACAACGCGGCCGCCGACGAGTACCTCCAGGCGCGCTCCTCGGACTTGGCGGATTTGCGTGATCGCGTCCTCCGCACCTTGCGTGGCGGGGAGGGCGAGGCACCAAAAATTCCGGGCGGCGCGGTGGTGTGTGCCGACGATCTGCCGCCGTCGCAGTTTCTGGAAATCGATTGGTCGCGCGGCGGCGGTCTTGCGCTGTTGCGCGGCAGTCCGACCAGTCACGTTGCGATGCTCGCCCGCGCACGCGGTATTCCGATGATCGTGCAGCTCGGCTCCGTGCCGGCCAACGCCCGCACGGCGTTGCTCGATGGCGAGGGTGCCACGCTCGAGCTCGATCCCAGTGCCGAACAGATCGGGCTGTTCGAGCGCCGCCGGGATTTGCTCCGCAAGAACCGGGCATCCGCGCGTGCTATTCTGCGCCGCCCCACCGCCTCGTGGGCAGGCGAGAAAATCCGGTTGCTGATCAACATTCAGCGCGTCGAGGATCTTGAGCATGCGGACGCGCAATATGCCGATGGCATCGGACTGATGCGCACCGAATTTCTGCTCGGCCAGCAATCCGGATTGCCCGACGAGGAGATGCAATATCGGGCCTATGACGCCGTTCTGCGCTGGGCCGGCAAGCGTCCGGTCACCATCCGAACATTCGATGCGGGCGGCGACAAGCCAGTGCCGGGATTTACCGTGGACGGCGAGGCCAATCCGTTCCTCGGCGTGCGCGGCTTGCGGCTTTGTCTTGCGCGTCCAGACATCTTTCGCGTTCAGCTGCGGGCGCTGGCGCGCGCGGCCGTGCGCGAGAACCTCAAAGTCATGTTGCCCATGGTTACGATGCCTGCCGAACTGGAAGCGGCTCGCGGATCTTTGTCGAAGCGGTCGATCAACTGCAGTCTGAAGGAATTCCCGCCGCGCTTCCGGAAATCGGCGTCATGGTCGAGGTGCCCGGCTGCCGCCTTGGCGATCGAACAGTTTGATGCATCGTTCTTCTCGATTGGCTCCAACGATCTTGCCCAATATCTAACGGCCTGCGACCGCACGAATGGCGCGCTCGTCAATCTGATTGATCCTTTGCAGCCGGCGATGCTGAGTCTTATCAAGCACATTGTGGACTATGGCAGACGAGCCGGGCGCGAGGTCAGCTTGTGCGGCGATATGGCCGGCGATCCGCGTTGTGTGCCCGGGCTCCTCTCGTGCGGCCTGCGCGAGCTGTCGGTCAATCCGTCCGCGCTTGCTCTGATCAAGCAGACCATCGATGGACTAAGCAGCGGGGCCATCCGTGTCTGAAGCGGCGCTCGACGAAGCCGAGGAGGTGAGCGCTGTCGCCGAGTACAAGCGCATCTTCAAGGAAGTGCTCGACAGCCGGCCCTCCGGCATGCGCATCAGGTTGGCGCACGCCATGGGCAAGAACCGCAGCTTTGTGAGCCAGATCTCGAATCCGGCTTACCCGGTGCCCGTGCCGGTCCAGCATCTCAATACCATTTTCGAAGTCTGTCACTTCCCGCCGGCCGCGAAGCAGGCGTTTCTGCGTGCCTATGCGCGCGCCCATCCGAGGCGGCTCGGCCAGTTGGCGAAGGCGCCGCGCGATCGGGCCATCACGCTGCACGTGCCGGATCTCGGAAGCCCTAAGCGAAACGGAAAAGTCGATGCGCTGCTGCAAGAATTTGCGCGCCGGTTGACGGCCATTCTGCAGGAGGAAAATTGACCGCGCGCAAGCGCGGCGAAGGGGAGGGACGTCGTGAAGAAATTCATCAACTCCGTCGATACCATGCTGGCGGAGAGCTTGGATGGCTTTGCCGCCGCGCATGCCGACATCGTTGCTCTTGGCGCCGAGCGGAAATTTGTGCGCCGACGCACGCCCAACCCCGATAAAGTCGCCTTGATTTCAGGCGGCGGCTCCGGTCATGAGCCGCTGCATGCTGGATTTGTCGGACACGGCATGCTCGATGCGGCCTGCCCTGGGCAAGTGTTCACCTCACCGACGCCCGATCAAATTGTCGAAGCTGCCACCGCCGTGGGCGGCAAAGCCGGCGTGCTCTTCATCGTGAAGAACTATGCCGGCGATTGCATGAATTTCGAGATGGCCGCGGAATTATGCGATGGCGCGACCGCAACCGTGGTCACCAACGACGATGTGGCGGTCGAAAAATCGACTCACAGTGCCGGCCGGCGCGGTGTTGCCGGCACGCTGGTGGTGGAGAAGATCGTCGGCGCGGCCGCCGAGAAAGGAATGGATCTCAAAGCCTGCGCTCAGCTCGGCACTGAGGTGAATGCCAGGACCGGCTCGATGGGCGTGGCCCTGACAAGCTGCACCGTTCCGGCAGCCGGGTCGCCGACCTTCGCGCTTGCCGACGATGAGATGGAAATGGGGGTGGGCATCCATGGCGAGCCCGGACGCGCGCGGGTCAAGCTTGCCGGCGCCGACGCCATCGCCGACCTGATGCTCACGGCAATCTTGAACGATCGCGGCAATCCCAATTCGGGCGACGTCTTGCTGCTCGTCAACGGCTTCGGCGGCACGCCGGCGATCGAACTTTATCTCATGTATAACGTGGCGCGACGCATTCTGGAAAAGCGTGGGCTGACCGTCACGCGATCGCTCGTCGGTTCGTATGTCACCTCGCTGGAAATGGCGGGATGCTCGATCACGGTGACGCAATTGGACGACAAGCTGACGGCGCTCTGGGACGACCGCGTTCACACTGCCGCGCTGCGCTGGTGATCTGCGGTCTATTTCTCGACGAAATCCTCGCAGCGCTGGATTTGGTCATTCTGTCCCCAAGGCATAATCGGCACCGACGACGTCGAATTCTTCGGCGAGCCTTCGATCAGGCGGTCGGAATAGACCATGTAGACCAGCACATTGCGCTTTGCGTCGCAGCCGCGCACGATCTGCATCTTTTTGAAGAACAGCGAGCGGCGTTTCCGAAACACGTCTTCGCCCTGCGCGAACTTCGACTTGAAGCGGATCGGGCCGATCTGCCGGCAGGCGAGCGAGATGTCCGAAACCTCTTCGGCGACGCCCAGCCATCCCTTGACGCCGCCGCGTTCGGGCACGGTGAAGTGGCAGGCGACGCCTTCCACGTCCGGGTCGTCGAGGCCATAGGTGGCAAGCTTGTCGTTCGGCGTCAGCAGCTTGAACACCGTCGAACGCCTGAAGATCAGATCAGGTTCGTCCGCCGCCTTGCCTGGCGTGGTCGCGAAACTTGCGATCGCCAGCAACAACGGCAGCCAAATGAGTTTTGGCATAGCAACCCCTTCCCGTCCGCCGCGGAGTCCCACCGCACTGCAGTATGAACCGTTAGATGGTGATGCGCCGGGGTGGTTGAAAGACACGCTCCGCGGGAACGTGCCATCCGTACAATGTGCTTGCGGCAGGGTCGCGCTCGACCCCGTCTCAGACACGCGAAATGGGTTTGTCGGCCGGCTGCGGGCGCTTCCAGACTTGCTCGGCGGATCTGGTCTTCGCCTCAATAACGATCCGGCGTCTCAGCGCCGCCGGCATCTATCGATATGCCGCACCGCAGCGATGCGACAAGCAATGATGCGCCCGGGCGCTGATGGAAGTTCTAGGCAAAGCGGATTTCGAGCAAGCCAGCGAAAGAAGCGGCAAACTCGATGAAATTAGTTAACACGTCTTTGTCCGTATCTTGGAAAACGGCTGACGCAACGCGTTCCATAAACGCTCTGCTGGCATCCTGATCTGTGCGGCAACGCAAGGGGTTAGTCTGTCACAATGCTCCGGGCGCCAAAGACTCGAACGATCTTCTACGTTGCCCTGATCGTCGGCGCAATCGTGGCAGTCAGTGCCATTCCACTGTTGAGCGCCGCAGTGAAGGACGGGCGGACCCTTACCTTGGTCGAGGACATCATTCTCGACTTGCTCATCGGCTGCTTCGTTTTTGTTGGCCCTGCGGGCTTGATGCTATGGCATCAATTGCGTCGGCTGGATCGATATCAGCAAACGATCAACGACGAAAAAAGGAAACTTGACACCGCGATCGACCACATGACTCAAGGCTTGGTCATGTTCGACAGCGCGCAGCGCATTGCGTTGCGCAATCGGCGCTACTGCGAGCTCTATGGCCTCTCACCTGAAATCGTCAGACCTGGCCTTTCCTTTCGCGACCTGCTGATGCTGCGAAGAGAGACCGGATCGCTTTTCGAGGATGTAGACGAAGTCTTCAGTCGCGTCGCCGAAAGTCTCGTCGAAGGAAAGGTGCTCAGCGTCATAAGGCCGGCCAAGAACGGCCGGCTCGTGCGCATCGCCAGCGAGCCGCTGGAGAGCGGCGGCTGGGTCGCCACACACGAGGACGTGACCGAGCGGCAGCAATTGTTGGCGGTGCGCGAGCGCGCCGAAACACTTGCACGCGAAAAGTCGGCCCAGTTGGACGCTGCGCTCAACAACATGGCTCACGGCCTCTGCCTCTACGATGCCGAGGGCCGCATCATCTTGTTCAACCGTCGTTATTGCGAGCTGATGGGTGAGAACGAAAACCATCTGCAGGGTCTCTTACTGGTCGACGTTCTTCGGCGTCG
The DNA here is from genome assembly GCA_963735525.1 of uncultured Acidobacteriota bacterium. Lineage (GTDB taxonomy): Bacteria > Acidobacteriota > Terriglobia > Acidiferrales > UBA7541 > Acidiferrum. Next base: position 354,911 of record CAVTLQ010000018.1, read on the forward strand.
CGCAGCCGCAGGTGGATTTCTGCCCGATCCGGAGGAGTACGTTGCGTCAATCTTGGCAAAGGTGCGGGCCGGCGAGATTGCGTCGGTGGAGGTGCCGGGAGCAAACAACCGGATTCTCCGCGTTGTGCGCCACCCGATCGAGGCAGCCGGCTGGGTCGCGACCTTCGAGGATATCACCGAGCAGCGCCACGCCGAACAGGAACGTGATCGCAACCGCGCATTCCTCGATCTGATCATCAACAACGTCCCGTCCGCGATCTTCGTCAAGCGCGCAGAGGACCGTCGATACGTGCTTGTCAACGGAGCGGGCGAGCGCTTCTGGGGAATATCGCGAGAAGGAATGATCGGCAAAACGGCCGAAGAGGTCTTCCCCGCGGAAGAAGCCGTGAGAATTGAAGCGCGCGACAACGAACTTCTGCGTTCCTCCCAGCCGCTGTTTGACGAACGCGAGATCGTCACGGCTGCAGGCGAGTCGCGCATGATCTTCTCGCGCCGCATCACATTCCGGGACCAGCGCGATCAAGCACTCTACATTCTGGGCGTCGTCGACGACGTGACGGAGAGAAAGCTCGCCGAGGCGAGAATTGCCCGGCTCGCGCACTACGATCCGCTCACCGATGTGCCTAACCGCACGCTGTTTCGCGAGCAATTGATGCGGGAGCTGTCGTTTGTGCGGCGTGGCGCAAAGCTTGCCGTGCTCTGCCTCGATCTCGATCACTTCAAGAGCATCAACGATACGCTCGGCCATCAGGCCGGAGACGCGCTTTTGAAGGAAGTGGCGCAGCGAATTCGCAGCTGTCTGAATGAAGGAGATTTGATCGCCCGCTTGGGTGGCGATGAATTCGCGGTGGTGCGGACAGGTCTGCAGCATCCGAAAGAGGCGGAAGCGTTCGCGCAGCAATTGCGGGAGATCGTTGCCGGTCACACTTACGATTTGAAGGGCCATCAGACCGGAAGCGACTTGAGCGTCGGCATCGCCTTGGCCCCGGAGGACGGCCTTGAGATCGATGAGCTTTTGAACCACGCCGATCTGGCCCTGTACGGAGCTAAAGCCGAGGGGCGCGGCAGCTACCGGTACTATGAGCCGGAAATGAACGCGCGTATGAAGCGGCGGCGGTCGTTGGAAGTCGACTTGCGCGCGGCGCTGCTGAAAAACGAGTTCGTGCTTTACTACCAGCCCATTCTCGATCTCGAAACCGAGGTAATCGCCGGCTGCGAAGCGTTGCTGCGGTGGCAGCATCCGCAGCGAGGGATGGTGCTGCCGGCCGAGTTCGTTCCGGTGGCGGAGGAGACCGGGTTGATCAACAGCATTGGGGAGTGGGTGCTCAAGCAGGCCTGTTCCGACGCGACGGCGTGGCCGAGTTCGGTGCGCGTCGCGGTCAACGTCTCGCCGGCGCAATTCCGCAATAGCGCGCTGCCGCTTGTGGTCGTCGGTGCGCTGGCGGAATCTGGGCTACCGGCGCAGCGCCTCGAGCTTGAGATTACGGAATCGGTGCTCATGCAAAACAATGAGCTCCTCGCTTCTGACGTTGCACCAGCTTCGCGAACTCGGCGTGCGCATCGCGCTGGACGATTTCGGTACCGGCTATTCATCGCTTTCCTATCTCCGAAGCTTCCCATTCGACCGCATCAAGATCGACCGCTCGTTCGTCGCTGACCTGCTCGACGGCAACGAGGCCGTGGCCATCGTGCACGCCATTCTGAGCCTGGCCTCCAGCCTCAAGATGCAGACCACTGCGGAGGGGGTCGAAACGGCTGTGCAGCAGAGGCTCTTGCAGACCGCCGGATGCGACGAGATGCAGGGATATCTGTTCAGTCAACCGCTGCCGGCAAGCGGTATCGGCGAGCTCATTCGGCTGCGGCGCGCCTCAGCTGCCGACGTCGCATAGTTTGACGGCGGCGTCGGCGGCCGAGGGTGCTTTGAAAATCTTGCGCGCCACGCCACTCAGTGCGTGTTGAACACGCTCTGATAGGCCGCCACGGCTTTCCGGGTGGCGGCAAGCTCATCGGCGGTCGGGTTGGCCGGATCCTTGGCGGGCGGCGGGCTACCGAATCTGAGAAGACAAGCCATCAGCAGCATGCGCGCTTTGGTCGAGGTCAGATTCGAGCCGGCGATGAAATAGTCGTGCGGGTCGGCGAAGCCTTCGGGGCTGCCGCGGCCGACGCGCACAACCGGCAGGCCGGCATAAATTGCTCTTTGCAGCACGTCTTGCCGGACCGTAGAGGTCATCGTTCCATAAGGCGTCAGACCTTCGGCAACAAACCCGCCAAGCCTACTGGCGCGCAATTTTTGCTCCACCAGCGCCACGAGATCGGCCGTCACCGACGGATCGTCGAAATATTCCTCGGCGAAATAACCGCCGTCCTTGACGATCGACACCGACGGAATGGCGTCTTCGAAAAGATCGCCGCTCGCATCCCTGATTTTCGTTTCAACAAGCGTCAGCGATTTTCCTTTCGCGGAGGCGACCAGCACCGACGAGGGAATCTTGCTTAAGTTCACTTCCGAACGATAGGTGTGCTTAAGCGCAGGCACGTAGTGCAGCACCGCGGCGCCGTGGTAACCCATGCCGCCGAGAATGCCGCCATGACCGCCGGTTGCGACATAGCCCCCGGGCCGCGCATCGACTTTCATGACTTCGCGCGCCGCGAAAATTTGCTGTTCCTGCAGCACGATCACGCCGGCGCGGTTGCGGCCCTGTTCGTCAGCCCAGACCCGCGAGGCGATGTATTCGACGGAATCGGTCAGGTTCTTCGGTCCGTCGTTGCTGATCTCGCCGTGCGGACGTTGCGCGGAATTGCCGCAAATCGGTACGGTCGTATCCATCAGCAAGTTGAACCAGTACGCGGTCTCCTCGACCTGCGGGCTTCCTTGGGTGAAGATCGCGCCATCGTACTTTCCGCTGGCGAGAACGCGCCGCGTGGCGTTGGTGAGCTTCGCCAATGCCGGGCGGGCGGGTGACTCTCCGATGTGGAAGGGCTTATAGGCGAAAAAGTCCTTGCTACGGATTTCCGGCGGAATATCGCCTTCGCCCATGTCGGTGCGGCGCGCGGCGGCAAGGCCCTTGGTGTAACCGCCGGTCGGCAGCACCCGGTAGAAGTCTACGTCCGCAAAAGAGGAAATGAGATTGCCGACGCCGGCGGCGCCGACCGACAAGCGATCGATCTCCTCGAAGCTGCGCGATCCATCCGGATAAAAGCCTTGGCGTGCTTGGTCAGCGGGAGCACCCGGCGTGGTGCATTCTTCCTCCCAGGCCTGGCCGTTGGCTTGTCGCGCCATGTAGGGCAACGGATAAAGGCCGTCCTCGGGCTTTATCTCGATCTCGAACACCGCCTTGTCGTCCGGGCTGCTCCGCTCTTTCCGGAAGACGCCCGTTGCGTCGAGATATCCGTCTGGCGGGCCGTAAAGCTCAGCCGCATCGGCTTCGAGCGGATGCGCGGAGAAGCATTCGACATACACTTTTGCGGGAGCGGCCAGGCGTTGCGCCCGCAGCACGTCGAAGCGTTGCTCGCTGCCATCCGGGTTGTTGCGCGGCGGCAAGCCGTATTTGCGCCGCGCCTTGTTGGAAGTCACCAGCGGCGGCGAGTTCTGAATCGTCGCTGTCGGGCCGGCGAGATGGGCGATCTTCACTTTACCTTTGGCTGACACGTTGAACCCTTTCCTTCCTCAAGAGGCGACGGCACTCGGCCGCAACCGTATCGTCTCATCGCGCGGGCGGTGTCGGCCACACGCCGGACTTCTATTCAGCGGCGACGAAGCTTCCGAGCGCCGTCGATTGTTTCAGCGCGTCCGGCAGCACCTCGCCCATGATCGTGCCTTTTTCGATCAACAATATCCTGTCGGACAAGCGGCGAATGAAGTCGAGGCTTTGCTCGACTACGACAATCGCCAAACCCTGATGGCGGTGCAGCCCGATCAGGATTTCCAGGATTTCTTCCACGATCGAAGGCTGGATTCCTTCGGTCGGCTCGTCCAGCAGCAAAAGCTTCGGCTGGCCGCAAAGACAGCGCGCGAGCGCCAAGATCTGCTGCTCACCGCCGGACAGCGCGGCGCCTTGGCGATCGAGCAATGAATTGAGCCGAGGAAACCGCGCCAGCACATCATTGAGCGTGTTCTCCTCGGTGATGCCGTTCTCGATGAAGCCCATGCGCAGGTTTTCGTAGACGGTCAGATTGGGGAAGATTGCGCGGCCCTGCGGCACGTAACCCATGCCGGCGCGCGCCCGCCGAAAGGACGGAATGGTGCCGATGTCGGCGCCGGCGAATTTTATGGTGCCGCCGGTGAGCGGGACTTGGCCAATCAACGTCTTGAGCAGCGTCGTCTTGCCCATGCCGTTGTGGCCGAGCACGCCGATGACCTCATGCGCGCCGACCGTAAAATTGATGCCCGACAGGACCGGGATGCGGCCATAGCCGGCGTGCAAATTGTTGATTTCGAGGATCACGCCGCCGCCTGTTTGCCCAGATAAACGTCGCGCACGGCCTGACTACCGAACACCTGATCGACGTCGCCCTCCATCAGAATGGTGCCGCGATCGAATACCGTGATGCGGCGCGCTATCGTGCGGATGAACGACATGTCGTGCTCGACCACGATCAGCGGGGTGCTCGCGATTGATTTCGCGGATGATCTCCGTCGTTCGCACGCGGTTCTCCTCGGTCATGCCGGCGGCCGGTTCGTCGAGCAGGATCAAATTGGCCGTCCGCACAACACCAGCGCAAGCTCCACCCATT
>CAVTLQ010000019.1:0-512332 GCA_963735525.1 uncultured Acidobacteriota bacterium
ATCATTCTCGAATGGCTGCTCATGAGCGACCGCAATGTCTCTGACGGGTCAACACCGGGCTAACTCGATCCGCTTGGCTTCCGCGCCCGCACGAAGGCGCTCATGAACTGCCCATCGACCTTGGGTCCAAGGGTAACCGCGTCCAAGCCGCTTGCGGCGAGAAAGTCCTTGGCATCCTCCATCCTGTAGATCCGCGTAGGCTCAACGTCGATCGCCATAAAGCCGGCCTTGGCTAGTTTGTCGCGATGGACATGTTCATCCAGCGCGCCTGCGACGCAGCCAATCCAGGCGAGCACACTCGTCTGATTTCGGGCTCGATCTCCCCGCGCGTCACGACGTCCGATACAGCAAATCGGCCACCCGGCTTCAAGACCCGGAACGCCTCGCGCACCACTCTGGTCCTTGTCCGCCGAGAGGTTGATGACGCAGTTCGAGATGATGACATCGACGGTGTTGTCGGAAAGCGGGATGTGCTCGATCTCGCCCTTGAGGAACTCGACGTTCGTGGCCCCGGCCTTGCGCTTGTTCTCATTCGCGAGCGCGAGCATGTCGTCGGTCATGTCGAGGCCGTATGCCTTGCCGGTGGGCCCGACCCGCTTTGCCGAGAGCAGCACGTCGATGCCGCCGCCAGAGCCGAGGTCGAGCACCACCTCGCCGCCATCGCCTCGTCTCTTTCTCTCGCAGCATGTCCTTCACTTCGGATATTGGCTGCGTCCTACTCGCTCGCTTGATTCTTCTTGCTTCGTTACGTCGTTGCTTCTTTCTCTTACTTCCCCGCGTGCCCGAACGCCTTGATTTCCACGTCCACGCCCGGCGGCAAATCCAGCTTCATCAGCGCGTCCACCGTGTCCGGCGTCGGCTCCAGAATGTCGATCAGCCGCTTGTGGGTGCGCATCTCGAACTGCTCGCGCGATTTCTTGTCCACGTGCGGCGACCGCAGCACCGTCCAGCGGTTGATGGTGGTCGGCAGAGGAATCGGGCCGGCCACATCGGCCCCGGTGCGCTTTGCCGTTTCCACGATTTCCCGCGTGGATTGGTCCAGAATCCGGTGGTCGTAGGCCTTCAAACGAATGCGAATTTTGTCGCCTTGTCTCATAATTTACTCGATGATCTCAGTCACGGCGCCAGCTCCCACCGTGTGGCCGCCTTCGCGAATCGCGAAACGCAGCCCCTTCTCCAACGCTACCGGCGTGATCAGCGACACTTCGCAGCTCACGTTGTCTCCCGGCATCACCATCTCCACTCCCTGCGGCAGCTTCACATCCCCGGTTACGTCCGTGGTCCGAAAGTAAAACTGCGGCCGGTACCCGGTGAAAAACGGCGTGTGCCGCCCGCCTTCTTCCTTCGTCAACACGTACGCTTCCGCCTTGAACTTCGTGTGCGGCGTGATCGATCCCGGCTTGCACACCACTTGCCCGCGCTCCACGTCGTCTTTTTCCGTGCCGCGCAGCAAGAGGCCAACGTTGTCTCCCGCCAGGCCCTCGTCCAGCAGCTTCTTGAACATCTCCACGCCCGTCACTACTTTCTTCTGCGTCGGACGGAAGCCCACGATCTCGACTTCCTCGGCGGTCTTTACCTTGCCGCGTTCGATTCGCCCGGTCACCACCGTGCCGCGGCCGGAGATCGAAAAAATATCTTCGATCGGCATCGCGAACGGCTTGTCGATATCCCGCACCGGCAGCGGCACCTTCTCGTCCACCGCCGCCATCAACTCGTCGATTTTCTTCTCCCACTTCTCGTCGCCGTTCAGTGCCAGCAGCGCAGAACCCTTGACCACCGGAATCGTGTCGCCTGGAAACTGGTAGCTCTTGAGCAGTTCGCGCACTTCCAGCTCGACAAGCTCGAGCAATTCCGCGTCATCCACCATGTCGCACTTGTTGAGGAATACGACGATGGCCGGCACGCCCACCTGCCGCGCCAGCAAAATGTGCTCGCGCGTCTGCGGCATCGGGCCATCCGTCGCCGCCACCACCAGAATCGCGCCGTCCATCTGCGCCGCGCCGGTGATCATGTTCTTGATGTAGTCCGCATGACCCGGGCAATCCATGTGCGCGTAGTGCCGGTTGGGTGTCTCGTACTCCACGTGCGACACCGCAATGGTGATCCCGCGCTCCCGCTCTTCCGGCGCGTTGTCGATCGAATCAAACGCCCGGAACGCCACCTTGGGATTGTGCTTCGAGAGCACCTTGGTGATCGCCGCCGTCAACGTCGTCTTTCCATGGTCGATGTGACCAATCGTTCCGATGTTCACATGCGGTTTGTTGCGCTCAAATTTCTCCTTGGCCATCGCCTCTGCTCCTCAGTCGAATTCTTTCGACACTCAATACTTGGTGCTGCAAACCCGTTTACTTGGCCGCCTTGCCGGTCGCCTTGGCGATCACTTCCTCGGACACCGAACTCGGCGCCTCGGCGTAATGCGAAAAGTGCATCGTGAACGTGGCGCGCCCTTGTGTGCGGCTGCGCAAGTCGGTGGCGTACCCGAACATCTGCGCCAGGGGCACCTGCACGCGAATCACGTTGACGCCCGCCCGATTTTCCGTGCCCTGAATCTCCGAGCGCCGGGCATTCAGGTCGCCGAATACCGGGGCCATATATTCTTCCGGAACGACCACTTCGACCTTCATGATCGGCTCGAGCAAAACCGGCTTGGCTTTCGCGCACGCCGCTTTGAACGCCATCGAGCCCGCGATCTTAAAGGCCATTTCCGAGCTGTCTACATCGTGGTAGCTGCCATCGACCAGCACCACCGCGACATCCACCATCGTAAAACCAGCCAGGATGCCGACGTCCAGCGCTTCGCGGATGCCTGCTTCGATCGGTGCGATGAATTCGCGCGGAATCGAGCCGCCGACAACCTTGTCGATAAAAAGAAACCGGTGTTCCTTGTCGAATTTCCATTTTCCCGCGGGTCCGCCGACCACTTGCTTGGCCAGCGCATCCAGCTCGTCCACGGACATTTCCTTCATGTTTTCGTGGCTGGAACTCGGGATCGGATGCAGCTCGATCTCGCAATGTCCGTATTGTCCCCGGCCACCGGTTTGCTTGATGTATTTGCCTTCGGCGGTGGCTTTCTTCCGAATCGTTTCGCGGTACGCCACCTGCGGCCGGCCCACATTGGCCTGCACGTTGTACTCGCGCAGCATGCGGTCCACGATAATTTCCAGATGCAGTTCGCCCATCCCGGAGATCAGCGTCTGCCCGGTATCGGGTTCGGTGGACACGCGGAACGTGGGATCTTCCTGCGCGAGCCTTTGCATGGCCACACCCAGTTTGTCCTGGTCGGCTTTCGTCTTCGGCTCGATGGCCACGGAAATCACCGGCGCGGGGAAATCAATCGTTTCCAGAATGATCTGCTTCTGTTCGTCGCAGAGCGTGTCGCCGGTGTTCACGCTCTTTAGACCCACACAGGCACAAATATCACCCGCGTACATTTCTTCGATTTCTTCGCGCTTGTTGGCATGCATCTGCAGCAAACGGCTGATGCGCTCGCGGGTGCGCTTTGCCGGGTTATACACATAACTGCCCGACTTCAAAACGCCGGAGTACACACGGATGTAGGTTACGTGCCCGACGAACGGGTCGGACATGATCTTGAACGCCAGCGCCGCAAACGGCTGTTCATCGGAAGCGCGGCGCAGCGCGACTTCTTCGGTCTCCGGATTCGTGCCTTCGACCGGCGGCACGTCGGTCGGCGACGGCAGATAGTCCACCACCGCATCGAGCAACGGCTGGATGCCCTTGTTCTTGAACGCCGAACCCGCCAGCACCGGCACGATCTTCAACGCCAGCGTGGACTTGCGAATCGACTTGCGCATTTCGTCGATCGTCAGCGTTTCTCCGTTTAGATACTTGTCCACCAGCGTCGTCGTCGTGTTCCGCGATGTACTCGACCACCTTATTGCGGTGCTCATCGTAGAACTTCTTGTCGATGGCCGCGCCCTTCAGCGCGGCGGCCACGTCCGGGCGCGAATCGACGAACGCTTTGTCCCACAGTTTTTCGACTTCAAAGATCTCGAACTTCGCGCCCAGCGTTTCCTCGAGCCACACGGTCACTTTCTGCTCGAGAAAATCGATGATGCCGATGAAATTGTCTTCGCGCCCCAGCGGAAATTGGAGCGGCACCGGATGCGCGCCCAGCCGCTGGCGAATGGTGCGAATCACATGATCGAAATCCGCGCCCATGCGGTCCATCTTGTTCACGAAGCAAACGCGCGGCACGCGATACTTGTCCGCCTGCCGCCAAACCGTTTCCGATTGCGGCTGCACGCCCGCCACGGAGTCGAACACGCACACCGCGCCGTCCAGCACGCGCAGCGAACGCTCCACTTCCACGGTGAAGTCCACGTGGCCCGGCGTATCGATAATGTTGACGCGGTATTTCTTGCCGAAGCGGTCCCACGCAGCGGTGGTCGCCGCGCTGGTAATGGTGATGCCGCGCTCGCGTTCCTGCTCCATCCAGTCCATGGTGGCTGTGCCTTCGTCCACCGAACCGATCTTGTAGGTCACACCCGTATAGAACAGGATGCGCTCGGTCGACGTGGTCTTTACCGGCGTCGATGTGCGCCATGATCCCGATGTTGCGCGTATCTTCGAGTTTGAATACCCGGGCCATGTTCCCTAGCTACCTTTTCTCCCCTGGCTTCCTTACTTCTAGTCTCTTGCTCTATCTTCCGAAGTCTAGCTTCTGAAATCTAACGTCTAACTTCTAACCTCTGCCTGTCACCATCTGTAGTGCGCGAAGGCCTTGTTGGCTTCCGCCATGCGGTGCACGTCTTCCTTCTTCTTGATGGCCCCGCCGCGCGCATTGGCCGCATCGATCAGCTCGTCCGCAAGCTTGTCGACCATGGTCTTGCCCGCGCGCTCGCGCGAATATTGCAACAGCCAGCGAATCGCCAGCGACTGCCGCCGGAACGGATTCACTTCCACCGGCACCTGATAGTTCGCGCCGCCCACGCGCCGCGTCTTCACTTCCAGCAGCGGTTTCACGTTCTCGATGGCCTTCTTGAAAATCTTCAGCGCATCGTCGTTCGTCTTCTTGGCCACCTGATCCATCGCGCCGTAAAACACGCGCTGCGCCGTAGACTTCTTGCCTTCCCACATCATCGAGCAGATGAACTTCTCCACAATATCGCTCGCATAGACCGGGTCGGTCGCTTGGGTTCGCCGGAAAACAAGTCCTTTGCGTGGCATCGCTCTCTATCGCTCCCTCAGACTCTCTTCGCCGTTTCGTTCCAACATCTAACCTCGAACCTCTAACGTCTGCTACTTCGCTTGCGCCGCCTTCGGCCGCTTCGCTCCATACTTAGACCGCCCCTGCTTGCGGCTCTCCACGCCAGCCGCGTCCAAAGTGCCGCGCACGATGTGATACCTCACGCCCGGCAGGTCCTTCACACGCCCGCCGCGCACCAGCACGATGGAGTGCTCCTGCAAGTTGTGGCCGATCCCGGGAATGTACGTCGTCACTTCCACCGAGTTCGTCAGCCGCACCCGCGCCACTTTGCGCAGCGCCGAGTTCGGTTTCTTCGGCGTCTGGGTGTACACGCGAATGCACACGCCGCGCTTTTCCGGGCAGCCCATCAATGCCGGCGATTTCGTCTTGACCTGAACCTTCTCACGTCCCATACGTACTAGCTGCGAAAACGTCGGCACAGTTCTTCCCTCTGTTCATTTGCGGCCCCAGTTTCAGCCGGAGCCGACCGCGCGCAAAAATTCAACGCGGCTCTCGCAAGCGCGCAGACAAATTACGCGAGAGCGCACAGCAGTGCTGAAAGGTCTACTGCGAATCCGGAGAAACAACCAGCAAGAAACTCCGTACGCACTCCAGAAGGCAGAACTCTGCTTCTGGCTTCGATTCGGAGAGGCTCACTCGGCTTTGCGGGGCTGGCGCCCCATTCCGGCCGCTCTTCTGTCCCATTCCGTCTTTCTTTGTTCCGGGACTGAAGATATTCCTTCCAACTACTCGACCGCTTACGCGGTCCCCCACTCAAGGGTACAAACTACCCCTGACAAACAATGGAGTATAAGGAAAACAACGTGCCCTGTCAAATCACAATCGACACAAAGCAGTGGAAATCTCTGTGGAAACCCACGTTTTGGCCCTAACCCGGGTCTCTTTCCCGGAATTCTGGCGAACCCGGACACGGTTCGAGGGACGATTGCTCACGTCCTGGTGTCTCCCAAACCATTGATAAATAAGAGGTTGTCAGAGCGTTTCACCCAAAGACCCCTCTGCCTCGTAAGATACAGCCCTTCACCGTGTTGCCCCACGCTCCCGTCTCCGCCGTCAGTTTTGCGGCGGGTCGTCCTTGTCTTTGCCCAGATCCCCGAACGGCCACAAATGGAACGCCCGCAACTCTTCCTCTTGACGCTGAGCCCGCAACATCTTCGCCGTATCTTCGCGCGAGAGCGGCGCCGCGAATCGTTCCGGCCGGTCCGCAATCCAAAACGCCGCCAGCGCCATCAGTGTGGCGTTCTGCGCCAGCACGTCCGGCTTCTGCGCTTCCAACGCATCCGCCGCCGAATGGTGCGTGTATTTGTAGTCCGACGTGTCTTGATTCATGTTGATGCCCGGCAAGCCCGCAATCGAAAACGGCAGCGTATCCGTGCCCGTTTCCACTTTGTCGTCCACCTGTATCGGCCGCATATTCGCCAGCGAATTCGCAAATGGCTGGAACACCGCCACCAGATCGGAGCGCCCGCCCATTTGAAAGCCGTTCACCGGCCCCTGACCGGCGTCGAGCACCAAGTCGCCCAGGTGGTTCGCCATTTCCGATTGGTGCTGCTTGATGTAGGCCAGCGACCCGTCGAGCCCTTGCTCCTCGCCGGTGAACAACACAAAGCGAATCGTTCTCCGCGGGCGTTCTCCGGAACGCACGATGGCCTCCGCCGCTCCCAGCACCGTCGCCGTGCCGGAGCCGTTGTCGGTCGTTCCTTGCGCCAAGTCCCACGAATCCAGATGCCCGCCGACCACCAGGATCTGCTCGGGATGCTCGCGCCCGCGAATCTCGCCGACCACGTTCGCGGCCTCCACCGGCCCGTTCGTGAACGTGTTCTGCACGTTGAAGCGCACCCGCGGCGTGATTCCGCGATCCAGAAAGCGTTCCAGTTGTCCTTGATCTTCCGCCGTCATCGACACCACCGGAATCGCAAAATCCGCGTCGAATCCTAGAATCCCGGTGTGGGTCAGGTTCATGCCCGCGGACTTCATTCCGCCCTGTCCCCCGATCACTGCCAGTACGCCGGCAGGCCCCGCCGCGCGCAGAAAATCACCAAACTGAATGAACAGTTCGAGACCATTCTTGTTCGGCTGCCCCTTGGTGATCGCGATGGCCACTTTTCCCTTCAGCCGCGACACATTCTTGATCTCGTTATCCAGATCGAAGAGGTTGACCGCCACGAGGTCCGCTTCCGCGCCGCCCGGCGGCGTCGATCCCGTCCAGCCCATCGCGTCCACGTGCAGCTTGTGGTGGACTGGCGTCAGGATTTCCGCTTCTGCCGTTCCCCGCGTCCAACCCTTCCAAATCTGATATTTCTCTGCGTGCACGTTTTCCAGCCCGATCGACTTCATCTTCGCCGCGCCCCACTCCTCCGCCTTGCGTTCCGCCGGCGATCCCGTCACCCGCGCTCCGATGTTGTCGCTCAGGTCGGTCAGGAACTCGAACGCATGCGAATTCATTTCCCCTTGCCCGGCAATTTTCACCAGCGCAGGCAGCGTCCCATCCTCGGACGGCCCTTTCGGCTGCCCGATCATCCGCCCGCAACACCGCGCCGCAAGCCAGCATCCCCGCCACCGCCAACACCAGTCCACGCTTCATCCTCTTCTCCTATAAATATCCAGCACACACACCCTATCATCCCCTGAGAGGCGCCCCCAGCAAATCGGTTTCCGCCACGTATCTCCGTACCAAGTTCTCCGCACCCCATGCCGTCGTATTTTCCCTTTCTTCTGACTCCGTGTTCCGACCTCTGTGTTATTTCTTCCCTTCCTCCTCTTTCTTCCCTCGCTGTGTCTACCCCGTATCTCCGCCACAACCCACGCTTTACCGCCCCTTCCCCAACCCTACACTGACCTTGCGTGAGCCCCGCCAATCGAAGCTTTCCCGTCTTTGTCCGCCGGCCACACTGGTTCGTGGCGATCGTCCCCCTTCCGCCGGACCCTGCTCTGCTCGCTGCTCGTCTGCGCCGCCCCGCCCACCCGCGCCCAGCAGCCCCCCGAAAAAGTCCCCGAAACTCCTGCTCAAATCGAGCTCCTCGAAACCCACATTCGCTTCGAAGCCAATGGCGACAGCCGCAAGGAAGTCCACACCCGCGTACGCATCAACAACGAGCTCGGCGTCCGCCAGTTCTCCCGCCTCACCTTCGACTTCAACCGCGCGTTCCAGCAGATCGAAATCCCCCTCGGTGCATATCACCCACGCCAGCGGCGGCACCGCGGACATCCTCCGCAGCGCCATCTCCGAGCAACCCAACGCCTCCGTCGTTGACGTCCCCGCCTACCAAGACGTGCGCGTCAAGTCCGTGCGCATCCTGGGCCTCGCCCCAAGCGACATTCTGGAATACCGCGTCGTAACCACCACAACGCATCATCCGCTCGCTCCGGACTTCTGGCTCGAACACAATTTCGAGCGCTCCGGCGTTGTCTCTCAAGAAATCTTCGAGATCGACCTCCCGGCCTCCCGCTTCCAAGAGGAGGAAAACGCGAAACGCTCTTCCTCTCCCAGCGATCCCGCCGGGGTTCTCGCTTCGCAGACGACCGCAGTGTTCAACTCCACTCGACCCCGGCCCGGAACCATCTATACCTCCGCACGCGCTCCAAAATTCTCGGTGGAGAAAGTTGGGCATGGCGAGAAAGCTCGCCTGCTCTACAAATGGAACAGGACGCCCGCGCAGCGACTCGATCCGAGCGATAACTCTGGAAATGTCACCACGACCGACTCCGATGTCGTGGCAACAACCTACTCTTCGTGGGACGCACTCGCGCAAGCGATTGCCCACCAGCTCTACCCGAGCTGGCTTTGGTCCTCAACGTCGCGAGAGCCGCCGGAAATAACAGAAAAACGCAAGCAGCTTCTGGCCACCCCTGGCCTGCGTGCAGAAGAGTCCATCTACAACTTCGTCTCGCAGAAAATTCGGACGGTTGACTTGCCGCTGGGATCGACCGGGTTCCACGCCCGCAAACCGACCGAGATTCTATCCTCCGGCTACGGCACCAGCGAAGATAAAGCCGCGTTGTTCGCGGCACTGGTGGGGACCGACAAGGTGCAGTTGGATATGGTGCCTAACCCCGTTGCTGGGCCGATGCATCAACTGCCTCGCCCCACGCTGTTCAACCAGCTTTTGCTTCAAGTCGGCACCGCGTCCCGGAGCATCTACCTTGATCCGAGTTTGGAGGTCGCTCCTTTCGGCGTCATCCGCGCGGACCTGCGGGGCAAAGATGTACTGACGCTTTACCACCCGGCTTCTTATTCCGTGCTGCCTGTGTCGGGGTCTGACTTTGCGCATTCCTGGCACAAGCTGGCCAACGACCTTCCATTCAAGAGCTCGCAGAAGGTCGTCGTCGACGCCGCAATCAGCCCCGAAGGTACTCTGAGTGCCAAAGTCCGCTACACCATGCGCGGTGACAACGAACTGCTCCTTCGCGTGGCCTTCCACCAGTCTCCGCGCGACAAATGGAAGGAAGTCGCTCAGCTTCTCGCGCTCTCCGACGGGTTTCGCGGGAAGATTATTTCTGCCAGCGCCTCCGATCCCTACGCCACCAAACAGCCCTTCACCGTCGAATACGAAATCACCCAGCCAAAATTTGTCGATTGGTCGAAGAAGCCCGTCCGCATTCCCGCGCTTCTCCCACTCCTCGGCCTGCCCGATCCACCGGCGAAAGCCGAGGCCGGCTCGACTTCCACCCCCATCGATCTCGGCACGCCACTCAATGTGGACACCAAGCTGACCCTGCACTTGCCGTCGGGCGTCTCCGCCGAAAGTCCCACGGGAACCTCGGTCGAGCGCGATTACGCCACCTTCACCTCGCACTACGCCGCCGATGGCAATGTGGCCTTCGCCTCGCGCCAGATCAACTTCCTCCTCCGCGAAGTCCCCTCGGCCCGCACCGCCGACTACAACGCCTTCCTCCATGCCGTCCAAACCGACCAGTCCCAGCTCTTCACGCTGCAGCGTCCCGACGCCGCTACAGCCACCCCTGCCCCTGCTAATCAAGCCGCCGCGTCTGTGAAGCCCAAGCCCTGACGCCATCACCCAAAGTCAAGGATGTTGTGGAGTGCGGGAAACGGGGAGGGCAAACCGAGGTGAAAAAAGCATGAACGCGGGGCTATTGATTCGCCAAGTTGTTGAATCTTATGCACGTTAGCGTGTTCAAGGAAGGTTCCGGCATGACGCCGGATGCTTGAGCGGCTCAAGCACCAATTGGGTGTAACTCAGACCACCATGATCTCCTTCTCTTTGGCGGCGCTCAGATCCTCGATCTTCTTGGTTTCCGAATGCGACAGCTTCTCCAGTTCGTCGAGCGATCTCTTTTGCTCGTCCTGGCTGATCTTCTTTTCTTTCTCGAGTTTGTCGATGGCTTCCTTGGCGTCGCGGCGCACGTTACGCACCGCGGTGCGGTGATTCTCCAGCACCTTGTGCAGGTGCTTGACCATGTCTTTGCGCCGCTCTTCGGTGAGTCCCGGAATCGGCACGCGCACCACTTTGCCGTCGTTGGTCGGATTCAATCCCAGGTCGGAGACACGAATGGCCTTGTCGATCAACGGCACCGCGCTCGGATCCCACGGGGAAATCACGATCAGCGTCGCATCCGGCACAGTCATGGTCCCGAGCTGGTTCAAGGGCATGGGCGTCCCGTGATAATCCACCCGGATGCCGTCCAGCAGCATGGCGTTCGCGCGTCCGGTGCGCAAGGTCCCGGCTTCCTTGCGAAAATCTTCAACCGCCTTTTCCATGCGCGTTCTGGCGGCAGCAATCGCGTCCTTTGTGGTCATGTGGTTCCTCGATCGGAATTTCAGTTTTCAGTCGCGGGTCCTGGGCCGGAACTTCGGAGCCGTGCTAACGGACAATGCATCGCTGGGCACCGGCAACCGCTTCTACGCTGGAGACACCGTCGAGCCCACGCGCTCGCCGAGCACCACGCGCTTGATGTTTCCGTGCTGGTTCATGTTGAAGACCACGATGGGCATTCCGTTGTCCATGCAGAGTGAAATGGCGGTCGCGTCCATCACTTTCAGATTTTGATGCAGCACGTCGCGGTACGTGATCTGCGCGAAAAACTTGGCGTCGGACACGCGTTCCGGATCGGCGTCGTAGATCCCGTCCACGCGCGTGGCTTTCAGGATCACATCGGCCTTCATTTCCATCGCGCGCAGCGCCGCTGCCGTATCCGTCGAAAAATAAGGATTGCCCGTGCCCGCCGCGAAAATCACGACGCGCTCTTTCTCCAGATGCCGCATGGCGCGCCGCCGGATGAAGGGCTCGGCCACTTCGTTCATGGCGATCGCGCTCTGCACCCGCGTGTGCACGCCTTCTTTTTCCAGCGCGTCCTGCAGTGCCAGCGCGTTGATCACCGTCGCCAGCATCCCCATGTAATCGCCGGTGGCTCGTTCGATCTCGAAACCCTTCTGCCGCCCGCCGCGGAAAATGTTTCCGCCGCCAACCATGATGGCCACTTGCACGCCCAGCGCGTGCACCTCCTTGAGCTCTCGTGCGATGGCCTGCACGGTTTCGCCGTGAATGCCGAATCCCTGCGGCCCCTGCAGCGATTCGCCGGACAGCTTCAAAACGATGCGCTTATATTTGGGCTGGACCTTCTTCGAGTTCGTCGCGCGCTTGACGGCATTTTTCTTTGCGGCCATGAGCCTCCGGAATGCACTCTCCAAAATCTCGGGAATTGTAACAAACAATCGCAGCCCCCGCACAAGTCCGAGACGCCGGGGAGTGGGTCAGTCTCCGATAGTCCGACGCAATATAAAAGGGCGTTGACAGCCTGACCATCGAACAAATCGGTCCGAGGACTACTTCCGGGTTGCCGACCATCCGGAAGTTGGCTGGGCCACTCAATACAAGGGCGTATCTGGTGAGACTTCCCACAACCGGACTTGTGGCCCGGAATTAACCTGCGGCTTGCCCGACACTCGGGCATAATCCTGTGTTCACACCGCTGTGCGGTACAATTGCTGCAAACTCTATGCCCCTCGCTCCCGGAATTCGGTTGGGGCCTTTCGAGATTCTCGCGCCCATCGGTGCGGGTGGCATGGGCGAGGTGTACCGCGCCAAGGACACCAAGCTGAAGCGGGACGTGGCGCTCAAAGTGTTACCGGAAGCCTTTGCCCGGGACTCGGAGCGCATGGCTCGCTTTCAGCGTGAGGCCGAGGTGCTGGCATCACTGAATCATCCCAACATCGCAACGATCCATGGGCTGGACGAGTCCGGGGGATCGTGTTGTCTGGTAATGGAACTGGTGCCCGGTCAGACGCTCGCTGAGCGGCTAACTGGCGGCGCTCTCCCGGTTAAGGACGCTCTACGGATTTGCAGCCAGATCGCGGAAGCGCTCGGAGCGGCGCATCAGAAAGGCATTACGCACCGGGACATCAAACCAGCGAATATCAAAGTCACGCCCGAAGGACGCGTAAAGGTCTTAGACTTTGGACTAGCCAAAGCGACGCCCGAATCGCAGAACGATGCCCACGCCGACCCAGCGACTCTGACGATGATGACGCAAGCCGGGGTGATACTTGGAACGCCCGCGTACATGAGCCCTGAGCAGCTACGCGGCGAACCGGTGGATAAGCGTGCGGACATTTGGGCGTTCGGTTGCGTGCTGTACGAGCTGCTCGTGGGACAGAGGCTCTTTCGCGGCACGAGCATCGCAGAAATTATCGCCTCGGTGCTGAGGACGAAGCCTGGCTGGCAGGGATTGCCCGCCGACACTCCGGCGCAGATACGGGATCTGCTGCCGCATTGCCTCCAAAAAGACCTCACCGCGCGCTTGTCGGACATTGGCGATGCGCGGAAGGATATCGAGGAGGCGCTGCGGGTCCCAGCGACCGGAAGACCGCCAGTGCCGAATCGCGAGGTCGATTCGCTGGCGGTCCTGCCCTTTGCCAACACCAGCGGCGATCCACAAATGGAATACCTTAGCGACGGCCTTACCGAGAGCATCATACTCAGCCTTTCCCAGTTGCCGCAGCTCCACGTAATGTCTCGAAGCGCAGTCTTCCGGTACAAGCATCGCAGCGAGGAGGCGCAGGATGTCGGCCACGCGCTTGGCGTCGGGGCGGTGCTGACCGGAAAGGTTCTGCAGCGGGGTGAGACGCTACTGATCAGCGCCGAGCTCGTGGATGTCGAAAATGGTTGGCAACGATGGGGTGCGCAGTACCGGAGGAAGGTCGAGGACATCTTTGCGATGCAGGAGGAGATCGCGAAAGAGATCTCGGAGAATTTGCGCCTGAAGCTTACGCCCGAAAAGAAGAACCTGCTCGCCAAACGCTACACCGACAATGTCGAAGCCTATCATCTTTACTTGAAGGGCCGATTCTACTGGGCAAAGAGAACCGAGGAAGGTCTTTACAAAGGCATTCAGTATTTCCGTCAGGCCATCGAATTGGACCCCACTTACGCGTTGGCCTACGCGGGCCTTGCCGAGGGCTATATTCCGCTGGCTGTCTACTGCCACCTTGCTCCTAAAGATGCCTGTCCCAAGGCCAGGGCTGCGGCGCGCGCGGCGCTTGAGATCGACGCCAAGCTTCCCGAAGCGCGAACAGTGCTGGGGGGGATCATGAGTTACTACGACTGGGATCTGGAGAACGGGGAAAAAGAACTCCGCCAGGCCACGGCGTTGGATCCAAAATACCCGAGGGCCCACCAAACACTCGCTGAAAATCTCACTATAAGCGGCCGTTTTGAGGAAGCCGCGGTTGAGGCCAGGCGCGCGCTGGAATTGGATCCTCTCGCTTTGAGCCTGAACGCGTTCATGGCGATGACGCACTACTTCGGGCGCGAGTACGACAAAGCCATCGAGCACGGGTTGAGGACGGTTGAGATGGATGCGAGTTTCTTCCCGGGGTACTTTTATCTGGGCTTGGCTTATCAAGGAGGTGGGCAGTTCGCTGACGCGGCCGCGGCGCTACAACAAGCAAGGGTGCTTTCCAACAACAGCACACTTATGGTGGCATCTCTTGGAGGGGTCTTGGCCGCATGGGGGAAACAGGAGGAAGCGCGGAACATCCTGCATGAACTGGAACAGATGGCCCAGAGGAAGTATGTATCTCAGGTATTCGTCGCCGCCATTCAGGCCGGTCTTGGCGAGATCGATCAAGCCCTCGCGTGCCTCGAAACTGCATACGAAGACCGGTGCACTTGGTTGCCGCGTTGTCTCGCGGCGGATGCTAGACTCGACAGATTACGTAGCGAAGTACGTTTACAAGATCTTATACGCCGAATGGCTATTTCGCACGGATGGGGGGAATAGCAATGAAGCCCGAGACCTATCGCTTTCAAATGGGACGCTTTTCGTGCGTCGCCATCCAGGATGATGCTGCGTCTTACCCGATTGGAATGTTTCTGACCAACCTCGCCAAGGAGCAGTACGAACCTTGGCTGCGCGAGCGCGGAGCGGACCCCCAGCAGGTCGAACTTCCTTACACCTGTCTTTTGATTGATACCGGGCGACACCGGGTGTTGGTAGATACGGGTATAGGAGTGGATCGTTCGAAGCCAAATCACGGGAAACTGCTACCGCTTCTTCGCGCCGAAGGGATTGAGCCTCACGAGATCGGCACGGTCGTTCTCTCCCACGGGCATTCGGACCATGTTGGCGGAAGCCTGAACGAAGCCGGGCAACCTGCCTTTCGCAACGCCCGTTACGTAATGTTTCGGAAGGAGTGGGATTATTGGATGTCGAATCCGAGCCTTTCGGAATTGCCGGTTGACGAGAGCTTTAAGAAGGGCATGCTGGCCTCGGCGCAAAAAAACTTGCCAGGGATTCAAGCACAACTCGATCTCGTGGATCCGGATACGGAGATCGTACCCGGGATAGTGGCCATTGCGGCGTTCGGGCACTCGCCCGGCCAGATGGGACTCGAGATTTCGTCGGCTGACCAAAGACTCCTCTTCGTTGCTGACGCTGTCGTTCTTCCCCTTCATCTTGAATATCCGGAAACCATTGGCGCGACCGACCACCTTCCCAGCGAGATGGTGCCAACCAGGATCCGCCTACTGGAAAAGGCCGCGAGGGAAAAGTCTCTTGTGTCGACCTCTCATTTCTCTTTTCCGGGTTTGGGGCACGTGGTGCCCAAAGGAGATCGGTGGGAGTGGAGAGCGTTGGCTCGTAGGGGTGCAGCCCGCGGCCAAACGCCTTCCGCCGCGGCGTAGCGCCCGGACTTCGGCGAACCGAAAACTATCCAGAAACGGCCTTGGAGGAAATTGGCCGGATTAGTACCGGGAAGTCGGCTTATGGGAAGTGATCGCGATTACTCCCGGAGGTTTGTTTTTGCAAGCTGGTTCGCGTTACGCGAGGACCGGGACGGGTCCCGTTTCCGGTCCGGCGCCAGCGGGCCCGGATCCGCTGATCTCGCCCACCTTGAAGCGCACGAAGCGGCGCACCGCGACGTTTTCGCCGAGCTTGGCGATCGCCTGGGTGATCATCTCGCCGATGGTCACCGACTCGTCCTTGATGTAGTGCTGTTCGTAGAGACAATTCTCCTCGTAGAATTTTTCCATCTTGCCGGTGACGATCCGGTCGATGACCTGTTCGGGCTTTCCGGTGGCACGCGCCTGCTCGCGGTAGATTTCCCGCTCCTTGGCGAGCATCTCCGGAGTCACGTCCTCGCGGCGCAGATAGCGCGGATCGACGGCAGCGATGTGCATGGCGATGTCGTGGCACAATTGCTGGAAGGCTTCGGTGCGCGCCACGAAGTCGGATTCGCAGTTCACTTCCACGATCACGCCGATCTTTCCGCCGGCGTGAATGTAGTGTCCCACCAGTCCTTCGGTCGCCTGGCGCTGCGACTTCTTTGCGGCAGCAGCCTGGCCCTTCTTCCGCAGGATGTCGATGGCCTTTTCGATGTCGCCGGCGGACTCCACCAGCGCGGCGCGGCAGTCGCTGAACCCCGCGCCGGTCCGTTCGCGGAGTTCTTTGACGAGATGTGCCGGGATTTGTACGGCTTGCGGTTGTGTACTCATCGTTTCCATCTTTCCACGGAGCTAGAATTTCTTTCCTCGATGCGCCCGGCTGCAAAAAGACCCGGCGCCTTTTGATAACGAAAGCGCCGGGCCTGTTGAAGCTGTTGCCCGCGCTGATTGGTTAGCGAGATTCCTCGGCCGGAGGAACGGTTGCTTCGGTTGCCTCTGGCGTTTCCAGCGGAATCTCGGCTTCGACGAAGTCGCCTTCCTGCTTTTCGTATTGTTCGTACGCGCTGGTATCGACGTACTCGACGCCGTCCACAAGCGCTTGATCCTGCGCCGACTTCTGGTCCGCGACCTGCGACGCCTGGTAGGCGGTGTGGCCTTCCAGCACCGACTCGGAAATCTTGGACGTGAACAAGCGAATCGCGCGCAACGCGTCGTCGTTCCCTGGGATGATCCAATCGACCACGTCGGGGTCGCAATTCGTGTCCACCACGGAAACCACCGGCACGCCCATGCGCCGCGCTTCCTTGACGGCAATTTCTTCCGCGTTCGAGTCGATCACGAACATCGCGTCGGGGAGTTGCGACATGTTCTCGATGCCTTCGAGATTCTGATGGAGGTGCTTCATCTCGCGGTCCAGGCGCGCTTTCTCTTTCTTGGAGAGCTCGTTCATGCGCCCGTCTTCGCTCATGGCCTTCAGCAGCTTCAGCCGCTTGATGGATTTCTGGAGCGTCGCCCAGTTGGTCAGCGTGCCGCCCAGCCAGCGGTGGTTCACAAAGAACGCGCCGCAACGCTTGGCCTCTTCCGCCACGGCTTCCTGGGCCTGGCGCTTGGTGCCCACGAACAAGACGCTTCTGCCCTGCGAAGAAATTTCGCTGACGAAGCGGCTCGCTTCGCGAAACATTTTGAGAGTTTTCTGAAGATCGATAATGTGAATGCCATTGCGTTCCCCGAAAATATATTCCTTCATTTTCGGGTTCCATCGCCGCGTCTGGTGACCGAAGTGAACTCCGGCCTCCAGCAACTCCTTCATCGTAATTTCTACTGCCAAGTTTCCTCCTTTAAGGATTGCTGTTTGCGGCAGCGAGTGGGATTTTTCAACGCCGGGCTAAAAACCGGCGCCTACACAACCCTCACTGCAGAACAGCCTTCTTGCCGGCAGCTTGCCGGCCATGATCTCGACGAGCGGGCTTTCACCCGATCGCCGGAGCTCGGTTTGTGGCACCGGATCGGTTGAGATCCTTCGGCTATCCTCACCCTTCGCGGGAACCGCTCTGGGCAAGTCGGGTAGCCTCAGGATGACAAACGCGATCAAGCACCACGAAAAACTAACGCTTCGTGAACTGGAAGCGTTTCCGCGCGCCCTTCTGCCCGTACTTCTTGCGTTCCTTCATACGGGAATCGCGCGTCAAAAAACCGTTGGTACGCAGCGAGGGCCGCAGCTCCGGATTGAACCGCGAAATCGCTCGCGACAATCCCATGCGCACCGCGCCGGCTTGCCCGCCGACGCCGCCACCGTTGGCGGTAACCACGACGTCCACCTGATCGCCGAGGTTGGTGAACTTCAGCGGCTCGATCGCGTCATGCTTCCACGCGTGATTCGGGAAGTACTGCTCAACGGTCCGCCCGTTCACCGTGAACTTGCCTGAACCTGCGCGCAAAAACACGCGCGCCACCGACTCTTTGCGGCGGCCGGTGCCGAGAAACCATGCTTGTGTGCCCGCAATGGGCGTACCAGTAGAACTCAACGTTCCTCCTAGACTGACTTCACGCTCGGTTTGCTCCCTACTCGACTAAGGAAGGCACCGCAACGTGCGGGAAAAACTTGTGTGCGTCGGACCGACGCGGGAGACTGGAATACTGCAGGTTGTTACACCTACCAGAACAACAATCCCCGAAACCTTATTCCGCCGCAACCGGTTACAACGCCACCGGCTGCGGCTTTTGCCCGGCGTGCCGTGCAAGCCCCGCCGCGTCGCGGTACACGCGCAACTTCTTCGCGCGCCGCGCGCGCAGCTTGTTCTTCGGCAGCATGCCGAGAACCGCCTCGCGAATCATCCAGTCGGCCTTGTTCACGCGCAATCTCTTCGCCGGCACTTCCTTCAGTCCGCCGGGATACCCGCTGTGCGAGTAATAGACTTTTTGCTCGACCTTGTCGCCGGTCATGCGGACCTTGTCCGCATTGATCACCACCACGTGATCGCCGGAATCCAGGTACGGCGTAAAGCTCGGCTTATCTTTACCGATCAGGATGCGTGCGACTTTGGTCGCCAGCCTTCCCAACACCTGGTTCGTGGCATCGACCACAAACCAATCCGCGCCCACTTTCAGCGCTTCCGCTTCTTCGCCCTTGGCTACATACGTACGCATCGCCTTCAGTCACACCTTTCCCTGTAGAGACAAACCCTAATCTTAAAGTATGGTCCCCGTTCTGTCAACGCTAGCCAATCAAGTGTGTCCGTTCTTCGTTGCCGCTTTATCAGAGCACGAATGCATTCATCGAGAAGAATCTTCATTCAAGATTGCTGACGAGGAGCGCTTTCGCGTGCTCAAGAGCTGCTACAGCATTCGTACGGGTGACTGTGGGAAAATCATCGAGGAATTCGTCCAGCGTTTGGCCGCCTTCGAGGTAGTCCAGCAGCGCCTGGAACGGAACGCGCGTTCCGCGGAATACCGGCGTTCCTCCCAGAACCTGCGGGTCCTTGATGATGACGTCCTGGATCATAGCGACCTGCCTAGTCAGAAAAACACGTTCGCTTGGCACTGTGGGAAGTTTACCGCATTGCGCCTGATTGGGCCCGCGTTTTTAGCTGTCCAGGCCTACGGTCGGGCTACAAGGAGCCGTGGCCCTGTTTTAGGTTCCAGAGGGCGGCGACGAGGGCATCGATTTCTTCGTAGGTGTTGTAGAGGGCAAGGGAGGGGCGGACGGTGGATTCGACACCGAAGCGGCGGAGGATCGGCTGGGCGCAATGGTGGCCGGCGCGGACGGCGATGCCTTGGCGGTTGAGGGCGGCGCCGACGTCTTCGGTGCGGAAGCCGTCGAGGACGAAGGAGAGGACGCCGGCTTTTTCGCGGGCAGTGCCGATCAAGCGCAGACCGGGAATGCGCTGGAGCGCGTCGGTAGCGTAGAGCAGGAGATCGTGCTCGTAGCGGGAAATGTTCACCATGCCGATGCGATCGAGGTAGTCGATCGCGGCACCGAGGCCGACGGCGTCCGCGATATTGCCGGTGCCAGCTTCGAAGCGGCCGGGGGGCGGCTGATACGTCGTCTTGTCGAAGGTGACGTCCTGAATCATGTTGCCGCCGCCGTGCCAGGGTTGCGTTTGTTCCAGGATGTCGTACTTGCCGTAGACCACGCCGATTCCCGTGGGGCCGAACATTTTGTGGCCGGAAAAGACAAAGAAGTCGCAATCGAAGAGCTGCACATCCGTTTGCATGTGCGAGACCGACTGCGCGCCGTCGAGAAGGACTTTGGCGCCGTAGCGGTGGGCCATCTCGATCATCTCCTGCGCGGGAGTGACGGTGCCGAGCGCGTTGGAAACTTGCGCGAGGGCAACGAGACGCGTGCGCGGGCCGAGCAGTTTCTGGTATTCGTCGAGAATCACCTGGCCGGTGTTGTCGACGGGAGCGACGCGCAGGTGCGCGCCTTTTTCGGCGCAGAGCATCTGCCAGGGAACGATGTTGGCGTGATGCTCGAGCCAGGTGATGACGATCTCGTCGTCTTTGTGGATGTTCTGGCGGCCCCAGCTCTGCGAGACGAGATTGATGGCTTCGGTGGTGCCGCGAACGAAAATGATTTCTTTCACCGAGCCGGCGTTGATGAAGCGGCGAACTTTGTCGCGAGCGGCTTCGAAGGCGTCGGTGGCGCGGGCGGCCAGTTCGTGAGCGGCGCGATGAATGTTGGAGTTCTCGCGGGCGTAGAAATGGCTCAGGCGGTCGATGACGCTCTGGGGCTTTTGCGTCGTGGCGGCGTTGTCGAGCCAGATCAGGGGCTTGCCGTGGACGCGCTCCTGCAAGATCGGAAAATCGCGGCGGATGGCTTGGACTTCGAAGTCCTGCGACGAGAGATTGAGGCCAGGCAGCGTCTGGGTTGAGACGCGGAAGGGATCATCCTTCGCGGGGATTGCGGCGGCTGGCGCGAGTTGGCGGATCTGGTCGAGAAATGGAAAAGGAGACGATGCGCTCGGCGCGCGTAGCTGCGTGACGCTGCCAGGAACCTGCGGCATCGAGAGGTGCGAAACCGACTCTGGCACTTGCGGCGTGGCGGAGGAAGAAAAACTGTTGGCGAGGGCGCGGAGTTCGGTTTCGCCGGGGATGCTTAGGTTCGGGAGGGACGGCGCGACCGGCAACGGCGATGCGGTGGGGTAAGAAAAGAGTGGGCGGATTTCTTCGAGGAATCCGAATGAGGAGATCGTGGAGAAATCGGCGGCGCTGACTCCACCAGGAATCTCCGGAAACGAAAACTCCGGGATCGCGGCGACTTGCGGCTGCGTGGCGGCCCCGGAAAGAGTTGCGGGGAGCGCGCGAAGGCCGGCTTCGGTGGGAAGCGAAGCGGCCGGGAGCGAAGTGGAAGGAAGCGCCGAGCCTGGCAACGAGACGAACGCCGCGGGATTCCTGGCGGCGCCAAGCGCTTCAGGCGCGCCGGGAACAGCGGCGCTGCGCTGCGCGTCGGCGACTACGGCTTCGCTTGATGGCAAGGCGGTGAAAAATTCGTTGGCCATGCGCGCGAGGACCGCGGGATCGGGAAGTCCTGCCGGCACGACTTGCGTTTCGCCCGGAAGGATGGTCCGGAAATCGCTCATCGTCCGCGAATCGCTGGCGGGCGAGTGCGGCGCATTTTTTCCAGACTCACTTGTACTCATGGTAGTGCCCGACTTCGACGTCTTCGAGCGCGGCGATGGCGTCGTCTACCAGGACCGCTGCGGAGCAGTAGAGAGAAATCAGGTAGGAAGCCAACGCTTTGCTGCTGATGCCCATGAAACGCACGGACAGGCCGGGCGTTTGCTCGCCTGGGAGGCCGGGCTGGAAAAGACCGATGACACCCTGCTTCTTTTCGCCGACGCGCAGCAAGAGAATGCTGGTTTTTCCGGTTGCGGCTTTGGATTTGGCATTTCCGTCGACGTAGAGCTTGTCGCAGGGAACCAGCGGAACGCCGCGCCAGGTGAGGAAGGGAGAGCCGAACAGCGTGACCGTCGCCGGAGGCACGCCACGCCGCGTGCACTCGCGTCCGAAAGCGGCGATGGCGCGTGGATGAGCGAGGAAGAAAGAAGGCTCTTTCCAGACTTTGGTGAGAAGTTCGTCGAGATCGTCGGGGGTCGGAGCGCCTTTGCGAGTCGGAATGCGCTGGCCGCCCGGAACGTTTTTGAGGAGGCCGTAGTCGCTATTGTTGATGAGCTCGCCCTCTTGGCGCTCCTTGACGTTTTCGATCATCAAGCGAAGCTGCTCGCGGACTTGGTCGTAGGGATTGCTGTAAAGATCGGAAATGCGGGTCTGTACATCGAGGACCGCGGAAATGGCGCTGAGCGTGTACTCGCGAGGCTTCTCTTCGTACTCAACGTAAGTTTCGGGGAGAGCCTTCTCGTCTTTTTGGCCACAGATGACATCGATGGTTTTTTCGTCCACGACGCGGTTGACGCGCAGGGTGCCGGCTTCGAGCGGCTTCCAATCGAGAAGGCGAACGAGCCAGCGTGGGGTGATGGCGCCATACTGCGGAGGAGTCTTGGTGACGTTGGCAAGCTGAAAAGCCGCGCGATCGCCTAGGGCGTGATGCGTTGTGGTTTCAGGCACGAGAACTTCTCCTTTGCAAAGCGAGAGCCAATCTTACAAAACATGCAGCGACGTCACCTGCGGCGCCGGCAGCACCATCGTGTCATTGGACCTGACACTGGTTGGAGATTGTAACGATACGAAGGGAGGACGGAAAGAGCGAAATCCAACGGCCAAGTCCTGATTGAGTGTGGCTGTGGATATTGACCGCTGATTCCGCGGCGTGTATGGTTTAGCGGTGATGCGATTTTTCCTTCTCCCGCGCTGCTGTCTCTCGTGTTGTAGCCGCTACTCTTTCAACTTTTAGGGCATTTTCCTTCTTCGCCAGATATCACAGTTTCAGAGCAGTCACACTTAATTTCGAGGAGAACTCAGCGATGAGCAAGATATTGTCGGAAGTCCTGGAAGCGAACGCTAAATACAGCGCGGATTTTGTTGGAAAAGAGAAACTTGCCATGCCGCCCGCGCGGCGGTTTGCGATTCTCACGTGCATGGACGCGCGTCTGGACCCCGCGAAGTACGCCGGGCTGGCGGAGGGCGATGCGCACGTGATTCGTAATGCCGGCGGGCGCGCGAGCGACGACGCGATCCGCTCTTTGGTGATCAGCTACAAGCTGTTGGGCACGCAGGAATTTTTTGTAATTCATCACACCGACTGCGGGATGCTGTTCTTTACGAATGAGGTGATGCGCGGGTTGCTGGCATCCAGCCTGGAAACGGCGCAATTGACGGCCCAAGGCTTTCAGGATGTGGGAAAAGGGCCGGGCTCGCACGAGGGCGATTACATCGAATGGCTCACATTCAAAGATGCGAAACAAGCCGTGCTCGATGACGTGGCGCGCATCAAGACC
This sequence comes from uncultured Acidobacteriota bacterium, assembly GCA_963735525.1. Lineage (GTDB taxonomy): Bacteria > Acidobacteriota > Terriglobia > Acidiferrales > UBA7541 > Acidiferrum. The sequence goes on from CAVTLQ010000019.1 coordinate 22,746, forward strand.
CATCCGCTGGTGCCGAAGTCGATCCCAGTGTACGGCTATATCTACGATGTGAAGACGGGCAAGCTTGTCGAGGTGGAGGGAGCCAAGACGGCCGGCGCCGGCGCTTGAAGAACACTTACGGCAGTGCTGCGCTCGAGGCATCGCCGCCGCGGCGCGATCAGAGTTCCACCCTCAGTAAGAAGCGCGGAGGCTTCCTGACCTTGGTGGCTTGCTCGAAGGCGTAGGCCAGGCGAATCAGCACGGGCTCGCTCCAAGCGCGGCCGAAGAAAGAAATGCCGACCGGCAAACCGAACACAAATCCGGCAGGCACGGTGATGTTGGGATAGCCGGCTACCGCCGCAGCGCCGGCACTTCCCCCGCCGAAAGAATCGCCGTCGACATGATCGGTGAGCCAAGCCGGGCCCCCGGTGGGAGCGACCAGCGCGTCGAGATTGTCCTTGTCCATCGTCGCGTCGATTCCCTCTTTGCGCGCGAGTTGGTGGTTCTTCTGTAACGCGTCCAGATATTCCTGCGTCGTCAACGGCCCCTTTTCTTGGGCCTTCAGAAAGGTGTCCTGGCCGAAGAACGGCATTTCCCTTTCGCGATTGCGCTCGTTGAAGTCGATGACGTCCTGCAAGCTTTTCACGGGCGCGTTGGGCCCCAGGCGGGTGAGGTACGCGTTGAGATCCACTTTCAGCTCGTAGAGCAATACGGTGAACTCGGACTCGCCGAATTTGCCGGCGGACTCGATGACGGCGGGATCGACGAGGATCGCGCCCTGCTGCTTCATGGCGTCGAGCGCGCCTTCCATGATTTTGTCCACGGCTGGATGGTGGCCGAAGGCTCTACGCACAACGCCAATGCGCGCGCCGCGAAGGCCGCCGGCTTTCAGGAACTGTGTGTAGTCCGTGTAGGCTCGCTCGCGGCTACCGGAAGTGGCGGCGTCCTCGGCGTCCAGGCCGGTAAGTGCACCAAGAACAGTGGCGGCATCGCGAACGGTGCGGCACATCGGACCAGGGGTGTCCTGGGTGTGCGAGATCGGAATGATGCCGGTACGGCTGACCAGGCCGACGGTCGGCTTGATGCCGACGACTCCGTTGACGGAGGACGGGCAGACGATCGAGCCATCGGTTTCCGTGCCGATGGCGGCGGCGCCCAGGTTGGCCGAAACGCCCGCGCCGGAGCCGGAGCTGGACCCGCAGGGATTGCGGTCCAGCCCGTAGGGGTTCTTCGTCTGGCCGCCACGACCGCTCCAACCGCTGGTGGAATGCTCCGATCGAATGTTCGCCCATTCGCTGAGGTTGGTTTTGCAAAGGATAACCGCGCCGGCGTCGCGCAGCTTCTGGGCAACGGTGGAATCCTTGGGCGGCTTCGATCCGACCAGGGCGAGGGACCCGGCGGTGGTCATCATGCGGTCGGCGGTGTCGATATTGTCTTTGATCATCACGGGAATGCCGTGAAGCGGGCCTCGCGGCCCTTTTTCTTTGCGCTCTTTGTCGAGAGCATCGGCGATCGAGAGGGCGTCGGGATTGATTTCGATCACGCTGTTGAGCGCGGGGCCCTGCTTGTCGATTGCGTCGATCCGGGCGAGATACTTTTCGGCGATAGCACGCGCCGTGTACTTGCCGGACTTCATGCCGTCTTGCAGATCGGCGATGGTGATCTCGTCGAATTCAAACGGGGGCACCTCCGGCGGTGCCGCGGGCAGCGAACGCTCGCGGACTTCGCCGATCATGGGACGAAGGTGCGGGGTAATCGCGGCGGCGGTTCCGCCGATCAGGCTGAGCTGCAGAAACTTTCGCCGGGCTGGGAGCTTGGGACCTTTTGTCATCTTAAACCGTCCGGTTCTAGGCGATGAGGCGCAGAAATAGTAAGCGAAATGAGGGGGCAAAGGCAGAGTTTTCAACGGCCTTGGGGAGTGGGCGCAGGATCGAAGGGTTGCGGAGGAAGAAGAGAGACGATACTATATAAGGTGGAATGGCTCTTAACATCAAGGACCCTCGAACCGACCAACTCGCCCGGGAGGTCGCCAAACAATCGGGCGAGAGTCTCACCGAGGCGATCCGCGTCGCCCTTGAAGAACGTCTCCAGCGTCTGACCGGCCGACGGCGTGCCGCTACACGCAAAGAGAAGCTTTACGAGATTTTGCATCGCGTTGACGCCCTACCCCGCGTCGATCAGCGCGACGAAGATGAAATTCTCGGGTATGACGAGCACGGGATCCCTCGTTGATGGCGCTCTACGATGGTGATTGATAGCTCCGCGCTCGTGGCGGTTTTTCTGAATGAGCCGGAGCGCGAACGGTTCCTGGAACTCATTCTCGCCGCCGAACGGAAACTAGTCTCAGCGGTCACGGTGGTTGAGGCCGGTGTCGTTTTGGAATCACGCGCCACCCAGGTTGCCGCGCGGGAGTTCGATCTTTTCCTCCATGAAGCCGGCGTCGAGATCGTGTCGGTGGACGCCGAGCAAGCGGACCTCGCTCGCATGGCATTTCGCAAGTACGGGAAAGGCCGGCATCCGGCGAGCCTGAACTTCGGAGGCTGCTTCACTCACGCGCTAGCCTCCGTGACTGGGGAACCGGTCTTGGCGAAAGGCGCGGAATTCGAGCGCGCTGGCTTGGCTATGTGCAAGTGAAGTCGCTGTGTTTGCGACAGTAGGCCGCTCCGCTCAAAAAGGGCGGGAAACGGTGATCCGCTGATCTATTCCGCGCATCGCGTCGATAGAACGTTTGAGAGAACCGGCCGGCCTGGCGCGGCTTCTTTTCCGTTACAATATGAGAGGAAGGAAGAGGAGCGCGCGTGATCCACCGCAACATCTTTCACAATGAAAGCCTGAAAGATATCGAGAGAGTGCGGCTTTCGCCCGGTCAGGCCGGGCTGATTTGCGGGTGGGGCATCTTCACCACCATGCGGATCTTCCGCGGGGAGGCTTTCGCGTACGAGCGGCACTGGCGGCGGCTGGAAAAAGACGCGGCCATGATCCGCTTGCCCATGCCATACGCGGCAGCTCGCGTTCGCGTCTATCTCCATGAGGTCATACGCGCCAATAAAGTCGCTGAAGGGTGCGCAAGAATCTATTTCGTTTATAACAGCGTGGGATTCTGGCAGAGCGAGGAGCAACGACCCCCGGTGGACCTGATTATTTGCTCGGCGCCGTTGCCTGAGTATCGCGAACCCATTCGGCTGGGCCTGCGGGAACACGGCCGCCACGCCGCTTCGCCGCTTGCCGGCGTTAAGAGCACTTCGTGGCTCCCTAATGTCTGGGCCGTCGCCGAAGCCCAGCAGGAAGGCTTCGACGAAGTGGTGCTGCTCAACGAGCGCGGGGAGATCGCGGAATGCACCGCCGCAAATCTATTTGCCGTGAAAAACGGGAAGGTCTATACGCCACCGCTCAATTCGGGCTGCTTGGAAGGCGTTACGCGCGGGATCCTGTTTGAAATCGCGCCTGAAGCAGGTGTTGCGGTGATCCAACAAGCGTTGCGGCCGGAGGATCTGTACTCCGCGGACGAAGTATTCATCACTTCAACAAATCGCAATCTGCTGGGCGTCGGAGAAATTGCGGGTCACCAGATCGCCGCCGCTCCCGGGCCGATCACCCGCCAACTCGACGAACTTTTCGACGCGCACGTCGCCGACTACGTTGGCCGCCGACTGACCTCCGCTACGCTCTAAATCCACAGCGACAGGTAAAATCGTCGCAAGAATGCCGTTAGAATTGCGACTTCATGGCAGAAGCAGATCGTCAGTTTCTCGATCGGAACGGCCGCGGAAATCGGCGCGCGCCGCGATTTCTTCCCGCTGGTCGGCGAACGCAGTCTTGAGAAGCTTCCAATCCTGCCGCAGCTCGGCGTCCGAGGTCTTGGGAGCGCGCCCCTTGCGCAACTGTTCGCGAAGCCGCGCCACTAAGAGCTCCTGCATAATTTCGCGCGGCGCAGGACTGCTCAGGACGTTGTCACGCGTGATCCCCACTTCCGTGATGTTGCCGCCGGAGCGCACTTGCAAAACAGGGCGGCCGTCTCTATCCAATTGCAGTTGGGCGCCAGCCAGTAAGTGATGCCAGGAAGCTTCTTCGCGTCCGGGATTCTCTTCGACATCCGCTCTGGTCACCTCGGCGAGGCCCTTCTGATAGGCGCGCCGCTCCTGTGCGCTCAACGGCGGCTCCAGATCGCCGTTCGCGAAGACCATGGCATCCTGCGCCGGATTGAAGCGTCCACTGGCCACATAGGCTACGCCCAAGCCGCCGGCGACGAACGGATGCAACGCCAGCAGCGGTAGTTCGTATTTTTTCGCTTTGAAGACGGATTCCAGCACTCCGCGGACCGGCCTGCTGCGCCGGATGGTGCCCGGGACTTGCGGAATGACAAACGTGGTGAATTGCAGTTCCGGATGCCGCTTGCTGAACTGCGCCAAGGATTTCGCCGTGTGTTTGGGCGTCGAGACGTCCAGATCGGCAATCACGCTGCGCCGGGCCGCCTTGGGGTAATAGAAGTTGACCGCATCGCGCACGAAGTCCGCGCAGTTCCGTGAAACCAGCTTGTACGACTCGTGATTGGGTCCCGCGTTGTAGCGCGCGATGAATTCGTCATCCTGAGCGGGAGTGGTTTCGATCTGGAAACCGTAGAGCGTGCGGTCGTAAGCCGAACCGACTAGTTCATACCAGTCCCCGCCTGGAGTCGCCCCAGAAGGACCATCGGGGACGACACTTTCCAAGTATTTGCGCCGATACTGGTCACGGAGGGCAGCCTCGAGCTTGTTGTCGACGAATAGTGGAATATCGGCCGGGCTGTCGACGGCGTACAGATAGGGATAGAGGGGAATGGCGACCCAGTCGTATCCCGAAATGCGGTGATAGCGGCTCATCACTACGCCAGGCTCTCCGGGTTCGCAGCGCCGCAGAAATGTTGGGGAGGCGGCACAGATGCGAGTGAGGTACACGGCAGCGTGGCCCGTGCCTGCCAGCGCGCCGTCGTAGCTGTACGGCTCCTCGAGCAGCACGGCGACGTCCGCCTGAGCGCGGGGCGTGAGCCAGAGGAGAAGAGACAGCAGCCAAATTAGTCTCGCCAGTCTCATGGTATCCAAATTAGCAGCCGACTGGGCTGCTGCAACTTAGAACCCATGAGGGCATGTTGAAGTTGCAAACCTGTACGTAAGTACATGAAAAGAAAAGAGAAAATACAAGGATAGGTGTAGAAAATCAGGAAGAATAAGGCGTCCGGAGAAGGCCTTTCTCGGCAGATTTTACACGGTCAGTGGAAACAAAGTACCATACGTACTAAAACTAGACTTCCCGAGGTGCGCCACTGTTCCGGAGGACTCACTGTTGGTGCTGCCACAGGGAGAGCCGGATGCTGCCGACGATTGCGATTTCTTGCGAGGATGTGCTGAAAACTGCGCGCGAATGGAGTGCAGGGCCGAGGGGCAGCGCGTGTCTTACGAGGCGTCTCTCGCTTCTTGGACTCTGGGTGCCATCCTGATTGGCCAGCGAAATCGGCAGGACTTTGTCACAGGGTACAGTACTTGAGTGCCCTTTCTTGTTCCAACTTTCCTATTGCATCCGCAGCCGCTGCTTGGCATAAAGTACGCGAGGTACCGCAGTAGGTTTGCGCCCGCGTCCCCGGGCTTTGCCCGCAGTTCTGAGGAGGGATGTGTTTTGGTGCGACTCGCGCTCAGGAACTTCAGGAATAAGACTGGGTTCCACCGATGTCCACAATGCAAGAGCCGCTCGGTTTGGAGGGCTGATCCTCGCGGGACGCTCGAAGAGACGCTGCACCTTCTGCTGAGACTCTCGCCGTATCGCTGCGCGCGCTGCGACATGCGCTTCATGGACTCCAAGGTCTGCGCGGCGGATGCGCCAGCGCCACGGATGAGCCGATGGCTGGCCTACGCGCGATCCGCGGCTTCGCGCGTGCTTAGGTCCACGCAGCGAACTTCGATTGAAGAAGGGCTGAGGCTCAATTCCATCCTCGCTCCGCGTGCGGAAAAACGCGACGCTCCCGTACGGGAATCCGTCGAGCACCTGACCAAAGCATAGTCGCCTGCGAATCAACATCCTTCCAGTTAATTCCACATCGGCAATTACGATCGACGGCCTCCCTGCGCTCCCGAGGCGAATTTTCAAGCGCCACGACCCATTTCCGATGCACTCGCGTGCTACAATCCGCCCTAATCGGCCATGCCGGATACGGTGCCCAATCTCGCGGAAACAGTGCTGGAGGTCGTCTCTCCCGACGGAGCGCGACGCTACGTCCGCGTGACCCAGATGCCGTTTTTGATCGGGCGCGGCGCGGAAACCGGAAATCATCTGCAGCTTGCCGACCGCCGCATTTCGCGCAATTGCGCCGCCATCGTCACCGAAGCTAGTAAGTTCTACATCGAAGATCGCGGCCAGCGCCGCGGGCTGTTCGTGAACGGCGAGAAAGTGGAAAGCCGTGAATTACAAGACGGCGACTCGATCACCTTTGGCCTCGACGATTCGTACGAAATCATTTATCGCTCGGCGGCCAACGCAAGCACCGATTCCCTGCCGCATCTCCTCACTCGCATTGAGCACATCACCAGTTCGGAGCCGACTGGAGGCGGCCTCCGCAAGCTCAATCTGCTTTTGGAAGCGACCACGCTGCTGCATTCGCAGCTCCCGCTCGACTCGGTTCTCGGCACCATGCTGGATCATGCCGTCTCCGTAACCGACGCCGATCGCGGCCTTTTGCTGGAAGTCGATTCCAAGGGCGTGCTCAAGGTGCGCCTGGCCCGCCGCAGCGGCGGCATGCGTCTTCCGCCGGAGAGCCTCTCTCCCAGCCAGACGGCCATCCAGCTTGCGCTGCGGAAACAATCCGCCGTGATCACCGAAGATCTGGCGCAAGCCGATATGGACCTGCAGGCCGCGCAGAGCATCGTGGCGCAGCGCTTGCGCGCCGTGGTGGTAATTCCGCTGTTCGCGATGTCGCGCGCGAATACCGACCAGTCCATGATCAACATCAAGCGCGGCGATTTTCTTGGCGTCCTCTATCTGGACTCGCGGCGACCCGCGGCTTTCTCCAAGCTCGACCGCCAAATTCTAGACGCCCTGGCCGCCGACGCCGCGAGCATTCTGGACAACGCACGCCTGGTGGAACGCGAGCGCGAACGCCAGCGCCTGGAGCAGGAAATCGGCATCGCTCGCGATATTCAACAGGCTCTGTTGCCGAAAAACTTCCGGGACTACCCGCACCTTTCCGTCAGCGGCATCAATTTCCCTTGCCTTGCAGTGGGCGGCGACTACTTTGATGTTTTTCCGCTGGGCGACAATCGCACCGCGTTCCTGCTCGCCGATGTATCCGGCAAAGGACTCGGCGCGGCGCTATGCACCAATTTGCTGCAGGGCGCGCTCTCCGGCATGACCCTTGGCACCGATCCCGCACGCGTGTTCAGTCATGTCAACCGGTTCCTCTGCGACCACTCCGAGATCGGCCGCTATGCCACCATGTTTTTCGGAATCCTCGATGACCAGGGACATCTTGAATACATTAATGCGGGCCACCCTTCGCCGTTTCTGATTCGCCGCGGCGTTGCCGAGGACATCTTCAACGAGGGCTCGTATCCGGTGGGGCTCGTGCCCGAGGCGGAATATACGGCGGTGGGCGTCCAACTCGAGCCTGGCGACACCCTGGTGCTGTTCAGCGATGGCGTGACCGAAGCCATGGATCCGGCTGAACAACTCTTCGGTGTCCCGCGCCTTCGCGACTGCCTGACGGGGCATATGCAGACGCCGCTCGAAGAACTGCAGCAAACCGTGCTCCAGTCTGTCGAGAATTTTGCGCGCGGCGCCAGCCAAGCCGACGACCTTACCCTGCTGCTGGTCCGCTACCGCGCTACGACGGCCAGCATCGAAACTGACGCGCCGCCGACACCAGCTCCTTCCCCCACCATCCGATAATTTTTCTCCATTGCTTTGCATCGGCAGGAGATCTCGGGCCCCTCACACGCCTTGACTGTTTACGGCTCAGTGCTGTACATGTAGCAGCATCAGCCATGACCAGGATATTGAAGGCCGTCGGATTCGTGCTCCAGCTCCCCGCAGGAGAAACGCGATGAATTGGTGGGGCCGCTTTCCCGGAAGGAAACCGACAGACGAGCAGCGCCAAACAGCGGAGATCGGAAGAGTGCAGCAAGCGAAGGACGAACTCAACTACGGTCGAAGCAGTCTGTGGGTCGAATCCACGCTGCAAGACATCCGGCTCGCTTTGCGCGCTCTGCGCAAGAGCCCAGGCTTCACCGCGACCGCGATTCTCACACTGGCGCTGGGCATCGGCGCCAACACCGCGATTTTCCAACTGCTCGATGCCGTGCTTCTCAGGAGCCTGCCGGTCAAGGATCCGCAGAACTTGGCCGCGGTGCAGATCAAAGGCGGAAACCCGGGTTTCGGGATCGGCCCGGGTGACGCCACGTACCTGAGCTATGCGCTGTGGCAACACATCCGCCAGAACCACCAGCCTTTTTCCCAGGTCTTTGCGTGGTCGAGCGCCGTTTTCCAGCTGGGTCAGGGTTTGCAGGAACGCCATGCACAGGGTCTTTGGGTTAGTGGAGAGATGTTTGCGGCGCTAGGCCTGTTGCCGATCCGGGGTCGCCTGTTCGGCGAGGAAGACGACCGGCCTGGCTGCGGGACGCAGGGCGCGGTGATCAGCTATGGGTTTTGGCAAAGCGAGTTCGGCGGGCAGGATTCCGCGATTGGCAGCACGCTGACGATCGAGAACCATCCGGTCCAAGTGATCGGCGTAACGCCGCCGGCCTTTTCTGGCCTCGAGGTTGGAAGGAAGTTCGATCTAGCCGTGCCGGTTTGCTCGATCACAGGCTTTTACCCGGGCGATGCATCGCTCTCCAGGCGCGACTATTTCGGGTTGGCAGTGATGGGGCGCCTAAAGCCGGGTTGGACACTGGCGCGAACATCCGCGCAGCTCGAGGCGATCAGTCCGGGGCTCATCGAGGCGACAATGCCGGACCGATACAGCGCGCAGGCGCTGGAGACGTATCGAAAATTCCGGCTGGCGGCGTATCCGGCGGGAAACGGCGTGAGCTCACTACGAAAACAATACGATACGTCGCTGTGGTTGTTACTGGGAACTACAGGCCTCGTCCTGCTCATCGCTTGCGCGAACCTTGCGAACCTCATGCTCGCGCGAGGCAGCACCCGCGAACGGGAGATGGCTGTCCGGCTGGCGCTCGGAGGGTCGCGCTGGCGGCTGATTCGGCAGTTGCTTTCCGAAGGTGTGGTGCTGGCGGTGATTGGCGCCATATCGGGTGCCACCTTGGCGAGTCTGTTTAGCCGGAGCCTGGTGGAGATCCTCAGCACGCAAGGAAATCCATTGCGGTTGGACGTAAGCGTGGACTGGCGCGTCCTGGCTTTTACTGCGGTGATCGCGGTATCGACGTGCGTGATCTTTAGCCTCGCGCCCGCTTTTCAATCTTCTCGAGCAGAACCCATTGACGCGCTCAAGACTGGAAGCCGTGGATCGACGGCGGGACGTGGACGCTTCTCATTCCAAAGGACGCTGGTGGTTTCGCAAATTGCGGTGTCGCTGGTGCTGTTGGTCGGGGCGCTGCTCTTTGTCCGCAGCTTCCGGAATCTCATGTCCGTCGACCCAGGCTTCCGTCAGAAAGACATCGTGATCACTTTTGTGAACTGGGCAAGACTAAACTTGCCTGCCGATCGCTACGTGCCTTTTGCGCGAGATTTGCTCGAGCAGGTCCGGACCATTCCCCAGGTGGAATCCGCCGCGACGGCAACCCACGCGCCGTTTAACGGCAGTTGGAAGTCCGAAGTCAGCGTGGAAGGCTCGGAAGGCCCATCCAAGTTTACTTGGGCGAGTCCCGGATACTTTCAAACCTTGCAAATACCTTTCATCGCCGGGCGCGACTTCAACGATCGTGACCTCGGCACCTCGCCTCGCGTGGCGGTCGTCAGCGAAACCTTTGTCCGGAAGTTTCTCAGCGGAATGAATCCGATCGGAAAACTAGTCCGCACCGCCCCGGAACCACATTATCCAGCGGCGACGTACGAAATCGTCGGCGTGGTCAAGGACACCAAGTACGCGGGGTTGCGCGAAGAGGTCCCGCCACCCGAGGCTTTCGCACCGGCGTCCCAGTATCCGGGTTGGAGCTCTTGGACGAACCTGGTCATCCGCTCGTCATTACCTCCTTCCAGCGTTATCCCGGCAGTGCGAGAAAAGCTTGGCGAGGTCAATCCCGGGTTAGTCATGGAGTCCAAGGCGCTGCAGAAGCAAATCCAGAATGGCCTGGTGCGCGAACGGATGATGGCGCTGCTTTCCGGATTTTTCGGCGCCCTCGCGACGCTTCTGGCCATGATTGGACTCTACGGAGTCGTCTCCTACGTCATCGCGACGCGTAAGAATGAAATCGGGATACGCATGGCGCTAGGTGCGAGCCGGGGGCAAATCGTCGGCGATATCATTCGCCAGACGCTGGAGATGCTGGCGCTTGGGGTTGGAGCTGGGGTGCTGCTTGCCCTGGTGGCAACGCGAAGCGCGGGCTCGCTGTTGTTTGGGCTGCGGGCAAACGATCCACTTTCGCTGGCCGCGGCGGGCGCCTTCCTGGTTGGCGTTGCGCTGATCGCGAGCTACGTGCCCGCGCGTCGAGCCTCGCGGATCGATCCCATGATCGCGCTGCGCTACGAGTAAGTCTGGTCCGCGCCAAATCCTAGGGCTTTATCAGGCCTTGAATGGCGTCCTTGTATTGCCGCCCGGTAGCGAGCCGGACACCGTTGCGCAATTCCACCGAGTAAGTCCCGTTCAACATCGGGTGGATCGAAGTGATGCGGGAAACGTTGACGATCCGGCAGCGATGAATGCGGCAAAACTTTCGAGGGTCGAGCTTTTCCTGCACGCCGCTGAGCGTCTCTCCCAGCAAATGAGTCTTGGCGCCGCAGTGCAATTGCACGTAATTATCAGCCGACTCGATCCATTCGATGGACTCGACGCCGACGAATTCGTAGCGCTCCGTGTTTCGCACCACAAATCGATCGGACCAGGTGCGCCGGGCATCCAGCAGCGTCTGGAGTTGTTGCGTGAGCGTGGATTGATTGCGCGTCGCGTATCGTTCGCGCGCGCGTTCGATGCTGCGCCGCAATCTCTCATCGTCAAAGGGCTTCAGCAAATAGTCGACGGCATTCATTTCGAACGCCTTGACCGCGTATTCATCGTAAGCCGTGACGAAGATCACCATCGGCATTCGCTGCGGGCCTATTTGGCGCACCACATCCAGGCCCGTGCAATCCGGCATCTGCACATCCAGCAGCACCAAGTCAACTTGCTGCGACAAGATAGACTGAATTGCCTGCGCGCCGGATTCGCACTCACCCACAATCTCGATGCCCTCGAGCTTGGACAGCCCCTCGTGAATACCGAGGCGGATCAGCGGCTCGTCATCAGCGATTAACAACCGAAGATTGCTCATAGCCTTCTTCAACCGGCAGGATGTTCAGGCGCAGGGGAAGCGTGACGCGAACTTCCGTGCCTCCTTGTGGAATCCTGCGCACCGTCAGCCCGCCTCGCTCGCTATACATGCGGGTCAGGCGTTCACACGTGGAACCCAGACCCACACCCATCTCCAGGTCTTTCAAGCTCTCCGCGGCAAATCCCACGCCGTTATCGATTACGGAAAGGATCAAGCGGCCATCTTCCTTCGCGCTGCAGATTCGAATGCGTCCGGCAGACGAGGTGCCGCCAAGTCCATGGTTGATAGCGTTCTCGACCAGGGGCTGAAGCAGGAAGGTTGGCACCAGGGCCTGCTCGGTGCCGGGCGCGACCTCAATGAGCACCGACAAGCGGTCGCGAAACCTCATTCTCTCTACGTCCAGATAGGCCTGCGTCAGGCCCATCTCCGTTTCCAGAGTGACTTCCGGCTGGGAGTCGCGGCGGAATGCCACTCGCAACAAATCACCCAAGCGTGTGAGCATCTGGCTCGCGGTTCGCGGCTCGTGCTGCGCCAGCACGGAGATGTTTTGCAGCGTGTTGAACAAAAAATGAGGATTGAGCCGCATGCGCAAGTTTTCGAGCTCGGCTTGCTTCAAGCTGAATTCCAACTTTGCTTTTTCCAGGGCGAGCCGGTCGGCTTCGCGTTCGCGTTCGTGCAATTCAGAGAACCGCCGAAGGATGCAGCCAGCGACAAAGGTGCCCCAACAGAAAAACCAATGGATCCAGAACGCGTCGACCGGAATCGGCCACACGCGGGATACGTAAAAAGGCTGGCCCACGAAAAATCTCATTACCGCGCCGAACAACACGCTTAACACGAGTGACACATAGGCCAAACCACAGCTGGCCAGCCCGAGGACCGCGAGGTTTCTGGGCAATCGGGTAGGTCCCAGCGGAAAGCGCTTCTCCAGACCGAAGGCTACCGGGGTCAGCAGCGCCCAAGGGTAAAAGCATTCCAGCCAGATTAGGCCGTCCGGCCACAATCGGATCTGCGGGTCCCGGAGGGCGTACCGCGCGTAGGAAACAAAGGCCACGAAGGTCCAGGCCAGAAGGATAACTACCGCTTTGGGTAGGCGAATGGGGGTGTTACCGCTCGAGGAGGCGTTTTCGATTGTTACGTGCGGCATGCGGTCTCCACGAGCCGTCCGAAATTCTTTCGGCTTGTGCAGCAAGCCACCAGCCCCGATCTTCCTTGGCTGGCGTCGCACCTACATTCTGCCACGTAGCAGGCGCTACGAAAGAGTTTTCCGGCCAAAAGGCGGATGGGACTGGTGAACGGCTCGATTTCGAGGGCCAGCGCCCCTTCCGGAGTCGTCACTAGCTTGCGCGCGATCCGCGATGCAATACGCACTCGCCAATGCCTGGCTGCTGTTGGCCAAAATTATGCGCTCGTTCGCCCTTCTTCCGTTGGCGGAAAAACGCAAGGACCGCATGATCGCCGCGTGGCACAGCAAATCGGGAGGTTCACGCGACATGCGACCCATTGAAAACACAATCCAAGCGGCACCTGACATTTTCGTCGAACGAGAAAACGTAAATCGTCTGGCACGCACGCACCGGGGCCTCATTCCATTTTCGGCGAGATCGTCTGGGTGCTTCCTATCGATCGCCCTGCTCTTCAATCTGGTGATAGGCTGCGACGCTCTTCGCGCGCAGTCCCAGGACGGGAGTGCTTTGCGTTCCGGCCAGAACGCCGGCTGCGGCAAGGTAACGGTTCCTCTGACGCTTCACGAAGGTCTTGCGTTGGCCAGCATTTCCATCAATGAAAGACCGGCGACTTTTATCGTCGACTCCGGGGGCACCACAATGATCAATTCCGAGCGCGTGGTGCTCCCGCTGGTCCGCCAGATTCGGACAGGCCCGGTGACGGTCTCCGCAGCGGAGCCGCTCGAACTGTGGGACGTCGTGCGCGTCAAATCGCTCACGGTTGGAACAGTCGATCTGCTGCGCGACTCCGACATACTGTCCCGGAGTCTGCGGGTTCTGGAGACGCAACTGGGCCGGCCACTCGAGGGAATTCTGGGAAACGACGTGTTAAGACTCTGGGACTCCGTCTCGATCGACTACAAGCGCAGAGTTCTAGTGCTGGAGCGCTCCCGTTGCTGGGATGCCGATACTGCGGGATCTTTGTGGAGGCTGCAACGTGACGCCATGCCCCTGCGGAGACCAACACCGTGACCTCAGCCTTCCAGCGAAATGTATACCAGTCGCGGCATGGAAACAGGGGTTGCGGAAACAGACAGCGGAATCCGACGCCAATGAAACTCGGTGTGGCAAAAAATGGTATCTTCGCGGGCAGCGTTTCTGTAATCGATGCTGTCATAGCAACGTTAGCGCTCGTTTCTGCCGAACCAGAGATACCGCATGGCCGAGGACGCGCCACAAAATCCCCAACACATTAATCCGTGGATTATCGCGGTCGCGGTGATGCTCAGCACCTTCATGGAGGTGCTGGACACGACGGTCGTCAATGTCTCTCTGCCGCATATTGCCGGCAGCCTGTCTGCCACCGTGGACGAAGCCACTTGGACGCTGACCTCCTACCTGGTTTCCAACGCCATCATCTTGCCGCTCACCGGATGGCTCTCGAACCATTTCGGCCGCAAGCGCATGCTCATGTTGTCCGTGACCGGATTCACGATCGCGTCTTTTTTGTGCGGTCTCGCGCCCAGCTTGCCGTTCTTGATCGTCTGCCGCGTGATTCAGGGCGCGTGCGGCGGCGGCTTGCAGCCCATCTCGCAGGCCGTGCTGCTCGAATCGTTTAAGCCCGAGGATCGCGGCAAGGCCATGGGCTTTTGGGGACTCGGAATCGTCGTGGCCCCGCTGCTCGGCCCGGTTCTCGGCGGCTGGCTGACCGACAGCTACAGTTGGCGCTGGGTGTTCTACATCAACGTGCCGATCGGACTGGCGTCGCATCGTCATGACGCGCCTGTTCGTCTTCGACCCGCCTTACATTCGCCGGTCGTCGTCGCGCATCGACTACTGGGGCATCGGCATGCTCGCCGTGGGAATCGGCACGCTTGCAGCTCGTCCTCGACAAAGGACAGGAAAAGGATTGGTTCGGGACCAGTTGGATCACCGCGTTGACCGTACTCGCCGCTCTCTCCCTCGGTGCATTTATTCTCTACGAGCTTCACGTTCGACGATCCGGTGGTCAATCTGCGCGTGTTCAAGAATCGCACCTACTCCACCGGCGTGTTCTTGATGGCCATGCTGGGCGTGGGACTTTACAGCACCACGGTCATGATTCCACTGGTCCTTCAGACCCTTCTCGGCTATCCCGCCCTGCGCGCAGGCATCGCTATGGCGCCGCGCGGCTTGGGATCGTGTCATTGGCATGCCTCTGGTGGGCTTGATCATGGTCAAATTCGATCCCCGCAAACTGCTCACGCTGGGCATGACCGTTTGCGCCCTGACGCTGTTGCAGTTTTCGCGGCTGAATCTGCAGGCCGGCTACTGGGACTTTTTCTGGCCGCAGTTTGAGATGGGCCTAGCGCTGGGATTCGTCTTTGTTCCGCTGACCACCACGAGCATGTCTCCCATACCAAAGGAAACCATGGGCAACGCCACCAGCTTGTTCAACCTGGTGCGCAACTTGGGCGGTAGCATCGGGATTTCGGCGGTCAACACCTTACAAATCCGCCGCGCGCAAATGAACACCAACGTCCTGGGAAGCCACGTGAATCCCTACAATCCCAGCGCCACCCAGATGCTGAGCGCGCTTCACCGAATGTTTATGAGCAAGGGAGCGGACGTAGTCACCGCCGCGCATCAGGCCAGAGAGATGGTATATCGCATGGTCGAGCAGCAGGCCAGCATGCTGGCGTACAACACGGTTTTCCTCTTGCTAGCCGGTCTGTTCCTACTGCTGATTCCCTTCATATTTCTGATGCATCGGCCAGGATCGAAAAGCGGCCCGGTCGCTATGCACTGACCTACCGGCCGGCCGCGTCTGTTCCTCGCAAAACCAGACACGTCGAGCTGGCCTTGGCGATGGCCCGCCCGTTTTCGTCGACGATGTCGCACTCCAGGTAGCCGATCGTCCGGCCTCGCCTCACCACCTTGCCTTCCGCCCGAAGCTGCGCCTTCCACACCGGGCGGAAGAAATTGATCTTGAACTCCACGGTGGTAAAAGATTCCTTCGCGCCCAAGGTACTCGCAAAAGCCATTCCCATCGCCGCGTCCGCGATGTCGCAAAGAATTCCGCCATGCAGCGTTCCCATCGGATTGGCGTGCTGCGGCCCGGCCTCGAGGCTCACCATCGCCTGGCCATCTTTGATGTCGGCAAGATCAAACCCAATCAGCTTTGCGACTGGCACGGCGTCCCGCCCGCGTGCGATCAATGGATGCGGCGCGCCGGAATTCTCCGTGTTGCGGCTCTCGTCTGACACAATGTTCCCCTCTCTGATCGGTAATCGCCCGCCCCGATGTGCCCTGCTTCGGCGCGCACTTGACAGATTACCGCAAGCGTTCTATGAATGGAGTTGCTGCGAGGCTCTCCACGCCTTTTCCTCCTCGCGGCGGGGGGCCCTCTGATGAATCCGTCCCGGCGAGACTTCTTCAAGCTCACGGCGGTTGGCGGAGCGGCAGCGGCTGTCTTTGGCTTCGACTTACAACCCGCCTACGCTCAGCTTCGCGTCCTGAAGATTGCCCGCGCCAGCGAAACGCGCTCCACTTGCCCGTACTGCGCGGTGGGCTGCGGCACCATCATCTACACCATCGGCGACCGCGCGAAGAACGTGACCGCGCAGGTGGTGCACGTCGAGGGCGACCCCGATCATCCCACCAACCGCGGCACACTGTGCCCCAAGGGTTCCTCGCTGGAACAAGACATTATGAACGACCGGCGCTTGCTGAAGCCGCAGGTGCGCCGTCCGGGTGGCACCGATTGGGAGGACATTTCCTGGGACGATGCGCTCAACGAGATCGCGGCGCGCGTCAAGAAAGACCCGCGACGAGACTTTCATCCAGAAGGATGCAGCGGGACACACTGTAAACCGCTTGCGAGTCGGTCGCCTGGATCGGCGGCTGCACCGACACCAATGAGTTCAACTATCTGGTTGTCAAATCGATGCGCGCCCTGGGGGTCGTGCATCTGGAAAACCAGGCCAGGGTTTGACACGGCCCCACGGTCTCAAGTTTGGGACCAACGTTCGGACGCGGGGCGATGACCAACGGCTGGGTCGACATCAAGAATACCGACATGATGCTGATCATGGGCGGTAATCCAGCCGAGAACCATCCCTGCGGATTCAAGTGGCCGATCGAAGCGAAACGCACTCGCAACGCGAAGATGATCGTCGTCGACCCGCGCTTCACGCGCACCCTCCGCGGTCGCCGATCTCCACTGCCAGATTCGCGCCGGGTCGGACATCGCCTTCCTCGGCGGCGTCATTCGCTACGCCATCGAGAACAACCGCATCGCGAAGGAGTATCTGGTCAACTACACGAACGCGGCGTTCATCGTCAAAAGCGACTTCAAGCTGCCCGGCGACACCGATGGTGTGTTTTCCGGCTTCGACGCGCAGAAGCAGACCTACGACCGCGCCACATGGAACTACGCGGGCAGCGGCGCGGCACCCGCGAAAAACGCAGGCGTGCAGACGGGACAAGGTTCCACGCCCCCACCACTGCCGCCCCTGCCGGAAAAAGTCGACTACGACCTGACGCTGCAGAACCCCCAGTGCGTGTTCCAACTGCTGAAGAAACATTACTCGCGCTACACGCCGGAGATGGTCGAGCGCATCACCGGCATTCCCAAAGAACAATTCCTCAAGGCCGCCGATCTGTATCACTTCGATTCGCAAAGACGGCGACATGAAGAAGGCAGGAACAATTATTTACGCCGTCGGATGGACGCAGCACACCTTCGGCACGCAAATCATTCGCACGGCGGCGATGTCTGCAACTGCTGCTTGGCAACGTTGGCCGCGCAGGCGGCGGCGTCAACGCGCTGCGCGGACACTCCAATATTCAGGGCGCCACGGACATGGCGGGGATTTTCGACAATCTGCCCGGCTATTTGAAGGTTCCCACGCCCGCGGACGCTTCCTTCGACTCCTGGATGAAACGCATTACGCCGACACCCTCGAAGCCCGCCCCGTGGGATTCGTTCAACTACTATGGCAACACGCCGAAATTCGCGGTCAGCTATCTGAAAGCCCTCTATGGCGACGCGGCCACAAAACAAAACGGCTGGGCGTTCGATTATCTGCCCAAAGTGGATCGCAACTATTCGTGGGTGCAGATGTGGGACGACATGTACAACGGGAATCGTCAAAGGGCATGCTTGCGTTTGGCATGAACGGCGTTGCGATCGGTCCTGATTCCAAGAAAAATATTGACGCGCTGAAAAAGGCGGATTGGCTGGTGGTCGGGGAAATCTATCCGGACGAAACCAGCGAATTCTGGAAGTCCCCGGGCATCACCACGGACGAAATGAAACAGATTCAGACGACGGTGTACCGTCTGCCTTGCGCCGGATTTGCCGAAAAAGACGGTTCGTTCACCAACTCCGCCCGCTGGCTGCTGTGGAAGAATGCGGCCGTGCCGACTGCCCGGAGATTGCCGGCTGGACCAGGCCATCGTGGCGCAAATTTTCCTGAAGATCCGCGAGTTGTACAAGAAGGACGGCGGAAAGTTCCCCGATCCCGATCTTGAACCTGACTTGGAACTACACCATCCCGTCGAATCCGCCACTGGCCGAGGTATTGAAGGAAATCAACGGGAAGGCGCTGGCGGATCTCGAGGATCCAGCGACGAAGCAGCAAATCAAGACCGGCCAGCAGCTTCCCGGCTTCGCCTGGCTGAAGGACGACGGTACGACTTCCTGCGGCAATTGGATTTACTCCGGGTCGTTCACCGAAGCGGGAAATCAGACCGCACGCCGCGATCCTTCCGATCCCTCAAATATGGGCGTGCACCCAGGTTGGGGCTGGTCCTGGCCTGCCAATCGCCGCGTGCTCTACAATCGCGCCTCCTGCGACGTGGATGGCAAGCCTTGGGATCCATCGCGAAAGCAAGTCTGGTGGAACGAAGACCTGCAAAAATGGGTCGGCAACGATGTGGTGGACTTCAAGGTCGATTCCAAGCCGAAAGATCACATGGGCCCGTTCATCATGAATGCCGGAAGGCGTCGGGCGAATCTTTGCCCCGCTCGGGGCCTTTGCCGACGGGCCGTTCCCGGAACATTACGAGCCGATCGAGAGCCCGATCGACAATCCGCTTGCATCCGGAGCAGACCCACAATCCGGTGGTGAAGCGCTTCAAGACTCCGGACGACAAATACGGCACGACCAAAGACGGTTACACGGTCGTCTGCACGACCTATCGCCTGACCGAGCATTATCACTACTGGACGAAGAACAATCCGATGAACGTGCAACTCGTGCCGGAGCCATTCATCGAGATTTCCGCCGAAATGGCGCAACGAGATGGGCATCACGGGGCGGCGAGAAGGTAAAGGTGTCGAGCATCCGCGGACAGTACATCGCCAAAGCCATGGTCACCAGGCGCATCAAGCCGATGATGATCGACGGCAAGAAAATCTACCAGATCGGCATTCCCATTCATCGGGGCTATCGCGGAATCGCCGAGGACGAAGGCAAGGACCGCCAGGACGCTGGTGAATCTGCTCACGCCCGACGGTCGTCGACCCCAACGCGTACACGCCGGAATTCAAGGGCTTCCTGGTGAAGGTCGAGAAAGCGTAGAGGATGCCATGAGCCAGGAAACACTGCGCATCCAGAAAATTTCCGGTCACGCCGGCACCGTTCCCGGCGAGGACACCCAGCGCCAATACACCGTCTGCAAGCTCATCGACACCACCACCTGCATCGGCTGCAAGGCCTGCGAAGTCGCCTGCATGGAGTGGAACGACCTGCCCTTCGGCGAAACCGTCTTCGACAACACCTACCAGACCATGCCGGAGACGCGCTGGAACTATTGGAACCTGATCCTCTTCAACGAGCACGAGCGCGAAGACGGCACGCTGATGTGGCTGATGCGCAAGAATCAGTGCATGCATTGCGCCGAGCCCGGCTGCCTGGCCGCGTGCCCCTCCGACGGCGCCATCGTCCAATACGCCAACGGCATCGTCGATTTTCAGCAGGAGAAATGCATCGGCTGCGGCTATTGCATCACCGGCTGCCCGTTCAATATTCCCAAGTTCAATCCCGAGACCAAGCGCGTCTTCAAATGCACGCTCTGCACCGACCGCGTCAGCGAAGGCCTCGAGCCCGCCTGCATCAAGTCCTGCCCCACCGGCTGCCTGCACTTCGGCAGCAAGGACGACATGAAGGAACTCGCCGAGACGCGCGCCAAGCAGCTCCGCGATCACTACAACTTCCCGCAGCGCCGGCGTCTACGATCCTCCCGGCGTCGGCGGCACCGGCGTCATCTACGTTCTTCACGACGCCACCCAGCCGGAACTCTATGGCGGCCTCCCGAAGGATCCGCACATTCCCTGGACCGTAAAACTCTGGAAGGGCCCGCTGAAGTGGCTCGGCAACGCCGCCATGATCGGCGGCCTGATCGGCCTGTTCGTCCACTACCTGCGCTTCGGTCCCAAATCTCGCGAAGAGGAAGATCTTGTGCCACACGAAGGAAACCAGCCATGAGCCCTCAGGAGCAGCTCCTGCCTCACGGCCACGTCCTGCGTTACACGTTTCGCGAGCGCCTGGTGCACTGGATCGCGGCGTTCTCCTACATCTATCTCCTGCTCACCGGACTGGCCTTTTGGTCGCCTTGGCTTTTCTGGATCGCGGTGATCCTCGGCGGCGCTCCGGTTTCGCGCATGCTTCATCCTTGGATCGGTCTCATTTTTGTCGCCGGCGTTCTCCAGATGTACGGCCTGTGGGCGTCGCAGATGCCTTTCACCAATGTGGACCGCGCCTGGTTCCAGTCCATCGGCCATTACATCCGCAACGAAGACGAAAAGATGCCGCCCGCCGGCCGCTACAACGCCGGACAAAAGCTTCTCTTCTGGGGATTTTTCCTCTGCGGCATCCTGTTGTTCCTCAGCGGCCTCGTTCTCTGGTTTCCCGAATACATTCCCTGGAGTCTGCGCTGGCTCCGCTATACCGCCGTCATCGTTCACGCTTCCAGCGCGCTGCTGACCATCGGTCTTTTCTTGATCCACGTGTACATGGGCGTCTTCGCGGAGCGCGGCGCGTTCGGCTCCGTCATCCGCGGCGATGTCACCGATCGAATTTGCGAGACGATACCATCCCGGATGGTATAAAGAGATTGTGGGCTCGTCCACGCCTCGCAAATGACGTTTGCACAAACCGGCGGCCCCGATTACGACGCGCGGATTCGTCGCGCCAAACACCTCGGTGCCATTCATGCCTTTGCCACCGAGGTGATGACCTTCTACGGCCACCTCGCGGCCTTCCAAAAGCGCCTTTACGCCCAGCTTCCAAAGAGCAGCGACCAGCGACCCCGTCACTCCGCGACAACCGCCGACTTCCGCTCGCACCTCGATCTCGCCCTCCTGTTGCCGCACTTTCCCGATCTACTCGCCCTCCTCCAAAGCGTCGGACCCCCGCCCGTCGCCGATGCCGCACGCCAGCTTTCCCTGCAAGGCCCAGCAGCCTGGATCGCGTTCCTCACCGACTACTGGAGCCCGGAACGGAAGCGCCGGACACTCTCAGCTCGGAAGATCAGCAGCCCGCCTCCGAAGCCCTCACCGAATTCATCCTGCGCGTCTTCTTGCAACCCTACGCCGAGTTCCTCGCCGCAGGCCGCCTCGCTCCTCAACTCGAAGCCACACACCAGCGTCTGCCCCATCTGCAATTCGGCCCCGCTGCTTGGCGTGCTTCGGCCGGAAGGCGACGGTGGCAGGCGCTGCTTACTCTGCTCGTTTTGCCTCCAGGAATGGAATTTTCGCCGCATCCTGTGCCCCACGTGCGGCGAAGAAGCCGAAAACAAGCTCCCCGTCTACGTCGCCGAACAATTCCCCCACATCCGCGTCGAAGCCTGCGACACCTGCCGATCCTACCTCCGCACCATCGACCTCACCAAAGACGGGCACGCCATTCCACTGGTCGACGATCTCGCCGCCATCCCGCTAACGCTGTGGGCCACGGAACACGGCTACTCCCGCCCACACCCCAACCTCCTCGGCACCTAGCACCGCCCGCTGTAGCGGCGCTACTGCTCCCAACCCTGCCAACCTTGTAGGGGCGCAGCACCGCTGCGCCCTTGCTTGGCAACCAAATCCAGTGCTTGAGTCCCTCCCCTTCCAAACTCAATCCCAACTGCCGTTTGGTCCTTTTCGAGATCCCCTTTAACCATTGCTCCGCTCGGCTCATCGAACAAATGAGGTTCTGGTTTAGAATAATCGCCCCGCATAGGACAGCCATCTCGGAGGAACGATGCAAACCCGCAGGCTGGGAAATTCAGACTTGAAGATCACCCCGGTAGGATTCGGCGCTTGGGCCATTGGCGGCGCCGGCTATGACTTTGGATGGGGCGCGCAAGAAGACGCCGACTCCATCGCCGCGATTCACCGAGCGCTCGAGATGGGCGTCAGCTGGATCGACACCGCCGCCGTTTATGGTCTCGGGCGTTCCGAAGAAGTAGTGGCGCGCGCGCTGAAGAGTTGGCGCGGCCCGCGCCCTTACGTGTTCACCAAGTGCGTCTTGCGCTGGGACGCGCAAGGCCGCGTGACCCCGGTCCACGATGCCGCCTCGATCCGCCAAGAATGCGAGGAGAGTCTCCGCCGCTTGCAAGTGGACGTCATCGATCTCTACCAAATGCACTGGCCCCCGCCGGACAACAGCTCCAAGCTCGAGGGAGCCTGGCAAACCCTCGCAGCCCTGCAGAAAGAGGGAAAAGTCCGCTGGATCGGCGTTTCCAACTTCGACGTCGAACAGCTCAAGCGCGCGCAGAAAATCGCGCCGGTGACTTCCGTGCAGCCGCCCTATTCGCTGCTGCGGCGCAAAATCGAAGCCGAGCTTCTGCCGTACTGCGAACAGCAAAATATTGGCGTCATTATTTACTCGCCGATGCTCTCGGGAATGTTGACCGGCGCGATGACCCGCGAGCGCGCCGAAAATCTTCCCGCCGATGACTGGCGCAAGGGCAAACCGGAATTCACCGAGCCCAGACTTTCAAAGAACCTCGAGCTCGTCGAACGGCTAAGAGCCGTCGGCTCTCGCTACGGCCGCACACCCGGCGAAGTCGCCATTGCGTGGACGTTGCGGTTGTCGGCCGTCACCGGCGCGATCATCGGCGCGCGAAATGCCAAACAAGCCGAAGGCGTCATGCGCGCCGGGGAACTCAAGCTCACGCCGCAAGACCTCGCCGAGATCGAAGGCGGCGCGGCCTCCGCGGCGCGATAGCCTGCGCCGTTATGGACACGCCTTCCACAGTGGATCGCAAGCTGGGATACGTCGCGCTTCGCGTCACACTCGGCTTGAGCATCCTGATGCATGGCTTGGTCCGCCTGCCGCATCTCGGCGCATTTGCGGACGGTATGGTAAAGGAGTTTGCCGGGACGCTATTGCCGGCGGCCATCGTGCGGCCCTTCGCGATTTCCCTGGTTTTCGTGGAAACCTTGATCGGCTTGCTCGTGCTGCTCGGCTTGTGGTCGCGCTGGGCTTTGCTGCTCGGAGCGGCCTGCATGGCCTCGCTGGTTTTTGGCACTGCGTTGAAATCGGACTGGAACACGCTCGCCATTCAGTTGCTCTATGCGGCGATCTATGCGGCGCTCATCGCCACGCGGGAATACAACGCCTACTCGCTGGACGCGCTAACGCAGCGATAGCGAAAGCTCGGAATACACAAGGAGTGCAAAAATGAATCTCGGACTGCAGGGAAAGATCGCGGTGGTATCGGGTTCGACGGCGGGAATCGGCCTGGCCATTGCCTCGGCGCTGGCGGCGGAAGGCGCAAGGGTAGTCGTCAATGGCCGCACGGAGGCCCGCGTTGCCGCCGCGCTCGAAAAAATCCGCCAGCGCATCCCAAACGCCGATTTGCGTGGCGTCGCCGCGGACCTTGGGACGTCGGCCGGCGTTGCCACATTCGTGAAACAAGTGCCGGATGCGGATGTGCTGATCAACAACCTCGGTATCTTTGAGCCGAAGCCTTTTCTGGAGATTCCGGACGCGGATTGGCTGCGTTTCTTCGAGGTCAACGTGCTCAGCGGCGTGCGACTCTCACGAGCATACTTGCCGGGCATGCTCAAGAAAAACTGGGGCCGGGTGATTTTCATTTCCAGCGAATCCGCGCAGCAGACTCCTGTGGAGATGGTTCATTACGGGATGACCAAGACGGCGCAGGTGGCGATTGCGCGGGGCATCGCGGAATCGGTCGCCGGTACCGGCGTCACGGTGAATTCCGTCCTGGCTGGGCCGACGGACTCGGAAGGAGTCGCGGGTTTTGTCGAGGGCATGGCCAAACAGCAGAACATCTCGAAAGGAGAAGTAGAAAAGCAATTCTTCGAGAAGGTGCGGCCGAGTTCACTCCTGAAGCGCTTCGAGACGACCGACGAAGTGGCCGCGGTGGTCGCGTTCGTCGCCAGCACCCAGGCAGTGGCGATCAACGGTGCTGCCGTTCGTGCCGAAGGCGGCGTCATTCTCAGCATCTTCTAGTTTTTCCCGGTGTTCCATCTGGAATGCGCGTCCTTTGGACTAAGCGCGCAAATAATCAGGTCTCCAGTTTTTCACCAGCTGCTTGATGACTTTGCGTTCCGTCATTTTTTCGTCGAGCACTTTGCGCGCCAGCGCGGGCAGCTCCGCGTCGCTGGCGAAGCGCAACGATACGAGCTGAGCTCACGGTGAATTCCCCGATCCGGGGCTGCAGATCGGCAGGCAGCAACCGGGCGTAGCGCAGGCGCTCTTCCAAGCGAATCACGCGATCTTGGACGGTAAGCGCGAACATCCGCGCGCTGAGAAAGCCGAGGATCAGCGCAAGAGCCATGAACACGCCGAAAATCCCTCGGAACGTAAGTCCGGCTTTCCACAACCAATAGAGCGACGAGCCCAGGTTGACTAGCAACACCGGCAAGACGAAATAGTGGAACGGCGGGAAAGATCTTGGTGTGATTGGCGAAATTCTGTTCAGCCATGTGCGACCCTCCAATTCTGCGCGGTAGATTGTAGCAAACCGGGCACGAATTCAGGGATCGCCGGGCGGGCCAATGCATCTAAACAGCGTGTGCGATACTGGCGAAGTGCAGCGCCGGGTCGTCGAAACTTGCGATTAGGACTGGGAGATCGAAGATGGCAAAGGCAACCTGGGGCGGCAAAGTGATCGCAGAGAGCAACGCGTGCGCGGTTGTGGAGGGGCACCAGTATTTTCCCGCGGAGGCAGTGAAGAGGGAGTTTTTGAAGCCGAGCAGTCACACCTCGGAATGTCCGTGGAAGGGGACGGCGCACTACTACCACGTGGAAGTGGACGGCATGAAGAATGACAACGCGGCGTGGTACTACCCGCAGCCGAAGCCGGCGGCGGCGGACATCAAGGATCGGGTCGCTTTCTGGAAGGGCGGTGTGAAAGGTCGATGTGAAGTCGAAGACGCCCGCGTGCTCATTTGGCGGCCTCGTTTTTGAAGACGGAGCCGTCGTGCATGACGAAGCGGACGTGTTCAAGCTGACTGATATCTTTCAGCGGGTCGCCGGAGACGGCGATTACATCGGCGTAGGCGCCCGGGGGCGAGGATCGCCGATCTCGCCTTTCATGTCCAGCATTTCGGAGGCGCGCGAGGTGGCCGCCTGAATCGCATTCATCGGGGACATGCCGAATCCAACCATGCGGGAGAACTCTTGAGCGATCGGCTCGGTCCAGGGAATGCCGCCGATGTCGGTGCCGAAGACGATCTTGAGATGCGCCGCCAGCGCCTTCTTGAACGAGACTTCGTGCAGCGCGGCACGCGCGCGATCGCGCTTGCCGGCCGGGGTGTCCGCGGGGGCCCAATCGCCGTAATAGACCGCTAGCGTTGGGCAGTACCAGGTGCCCTGGCGGGCCATTTGCGCGATTTGCGCGTCGGTGATGTCCAGGCCGTGCTCGATGGAGTCGCAGCCGCCGTCTAGGGCGCGCTGCAAGCCAATGCCGTTGTAGGCGTGGCAGGCGACTTTCTTCTGCCAGCCGTGCGCTTCGTCCACGATCGCTTTTAGCTCTTCCACGGTCAGCGTGGGTTGCGAGACGAGGTTGCCCTGCTTGTCGGTCCACGAGCGGTGCGTCATGTACACCTTGATCCAGTCGGCGCCGTGGTCGAGCTGTTCGCGCGCGGCCTTGCGGGCTTGCACCGGGCCGTCGATGATTTGCGCGCCCTTGGGCATGTCGAGTTCGGGCGCGTAGCCTTCCAGGTTGTAGCCGCCGGTGGTGGAGATGGCACGTGTCGCGCAAAATAGGCGCGGCCCGGGGATGGTGCCTTCGGCGATGGCCTGTTTGATTTCCACGTCACCGTAGCCTGCGCCTTCGGTTTCGACATCGCGCAGGGTCGTGAATCCTTGCTCTAGTGCGCGACGGACGGCGAAGGTGGCGCGCGCGGCGCGTAGAGCGATGCCGGCACTCAGGATGTTGGCGTCGTAACCGCCCTTGGCGGGATCTTCGCCCCAAAGAAAGATGTGGGTGTGGGAATCGATCAGTCCAGGCAGAACCGTG
This sequence comes from uncultured Acidobacteriota bacterium, assembly GCA_963735525.1. Taxonomy (GTDB): domain Bacteria; phylum Acidobacteriota; class Terriglobia; order Acidiferrales; family UBA7541; genus Acidiferrum. Next base: position 48,799 of record CAVTLQ010000019.1, read on the forward strand.
GAGGAGGAGAGATCGATGACGGTAGCTCCGGCGGGAACCTGCGCCGAAGAAGCGTCGGCGACCTTCTCGATGCGGTCACCGCGAACAAAGATGAGCTGATTCTTGCGAGGCGCGTCGCTGGCGCCATCGATCAGGACGCCGGCGCGAATCACGGTTAGAGTTGGCGCCGTTTGCGCCTGTGCGGAACCCAGCGCCACAGTCAACGACAAACACGATGCCAACAACCGAAGAGTGCCAAGAGCTAGCTTACACATGAAGTCCTCCCAGTAAGCGGCGGTAGCTTGCAGCAAGGAGGGGCGGGTTGGCAAGCCGGACCGAGGGCGGTGGAATGGGAGGCTCGTGTGCTTTCGCCTGAGTTTCGCTTTTGGGACCCCCACCCCCGGGGGTGATGGAAACTGTGAAGTATCCGATTGATTCCAAAAGGGTTGCACGGCTTCCTGTGTGCGGTAACTGTGCGAGCAGTGCGGAAGTGATAGTGGCGAAAGGGGTTAGCGGGTGTGACGGAGCGCGACGCCAAGGGTCGAACGTCTGACGCTGCAGAGAGCTTCGCCTGCTGTTCGCTTTTGCTACCCCCACCCCCGGCGTATTTTCGTATGAATGTCAAAGGAAAAGGCTTACGGGAAAAGGAAGTTGTAAGTGTATGAAAATAAAGGCGGAGCAAACGCGGCGAGAGCAAAGGAGCGAAGAGGGACGACAACGCAGAGACGCAGAGTACGGCGAGGTGGGAGGACAGACGGGATTTAAGGCGACTTTCAAAGGACACGTTACCATAAGAGTACGTAGATGTCAAGGAAATTTTGCAACTTCGTGTAATTCGCTGAAGGGGAAGGAGATAGGTTCTAGAGGGTCAGAATTTGGTCGCGGCAGCATTCTAGAGCGAGGGCTTCCAGGGTACGGCGGGAGGCATCGCCACCTGCGGCGGAAAGATGCCGAGCGACAGCGTCAGGGATGCGGATGGGTACATCCATATCTTAAAGTTACCACAGAGAGCGCCCTTCGGTGGGGTCGAGGGGATGCGCTTCAGCGCGGTTTCTTGCGTTCGATCTGCGCGACTCGCGCCTTTACCAGTTTCTTAACGAGGGCGATCGGGAGTGGCTTGTCCGTGGGGAAGTGGATGGTCCCTTTGGACGTGGTGAAGCCTTTAAGTTCGTTCTTAAACGCTTCGATGACCGCGGCCGTGGGGAACAAACTGCAGTGGTCCGAAAACGCGGCGAACCACACTAGGACTTCCTTGTACTTGAACGCGGGAATCCGATAGCTGATGGTCTCAATCGTCTCCGGTGGCACAACGGAGCGAATCGCCGCGCGAATCTTGCTTAAGGTGCTGCGGGCGGGTTCCGGGACGCCTGCGAGGTATTCGTCCACGTTTTTCGGAACGACGTTGCGTTTCGTGGCGGAACCGCGAGCGCTGGAATTGGCTTTTTTCATGCATGGCAATGCTACAAGGACGCTCAATTCACGTCTACCCACGCATTGCGGGACCGGCGCGGGGGACTTGACGTTGATGACGCACACACGAAATGGCGAGTGCACCTCGCTGGGGCAGGAGGGGCAACGCCGGACTAAAGTCCGGCGCCTACATAGGGTTGAGCGGTGCGCTGGCGGAGACGCCGCAGTCTATTCGTGGCGCAAGGCGTCCACGGGTTGCACCTTGGTGGCGGAGCGGGCCGGGATGGCGCAGGCCAAGAGAGCCGCTAGCGCCAAGACGCTGGTGACGGCCACGAGCATGGAGGGACTCGCAACGCCGATGCCTTCGAGTTTGCCGGCCAGCGCGCGATCCGACACGACGCTCAATATCGCTCCGAGCACGAAACCCACGACGAGGACGCGGCCCGTCGACCGCGACCACTAATCCCAGCACGTTGCCAGGAGTGGCGCCCAATGCCATGCGGATGCCAAATTCACGCGTGCGTTGGGAGACGGCGTACGAGACCACGCTGAAGATCCCGGTGCAGGCCAGGGTCAGAGCCGATGGCGCCGAAAATCCCAAACAGAAACGTAGCAAATCGGGGGTAGGCGACGGCGGTGCCGAGGATGTCTTCCAGGGTGCGGATATGCGCGATAGGCTGACTGGGATCGACCGAACTGACAGCCTGGCGAGCGCCATTGGAAAGAGCGAGAGGGTCGGGCTTGGTGGTGCGAATGGCCAACGTCATTCCGGGCGGAAACAGGCTCGTAAAGGGAAGGTACACGGCGGGCTCGGGCACGTCGCGCAGCCCGGAGTTCCGGACGGAACCGGAGACTCCGATGATCTCGAATCCATTCGAGCTTGGAGGAGGTTTTACAAAGCCGGGCGGCAACGTGCCGGTGAACAAATCGAGGCGAATCTGCCTGCCGATGGGATCTTGACCGGGCGGAAAGTATTTCTGCACGAGATCTTCGGTGACCACGGCGACCGGAGTTGCGCGCGTCACATCGTCGGCATCGAAATAACGGCCCTTCAGCAGCGGGATGCCAATCGTTTTGAAATAGCCGTCGCTCACCAGGTTGAAGCGAATCTGCGTGGCGGGCGCCGGTAGTCCGTCAATGTCGAATTTCGAGTCGCCGCCGGAATAGGGGGGTAGTCCAGTGACAGGTGGCGGCCACGGATTCCACACCCGGAAGCCGGCTCAAATGTTCGATGACATCTGCGAAAAAGGTGCGGCGCTGGCTCCATTGGGGATAGCGATTGGCAGGCACCGGGACGTACATCGTGAGGACGCCTTTGGGCTGATAGCCGAGTTTCTGTTTGCTGAGTTCGAGCAGGCCGGCAGCGGCAAGCGCGGAGCCGGTGAGGAGTACGAGCGACAGGGTGACCTCGGAAACGATCAGGATGTCGCGCAGGCGGTGCCCGGACGTGCCTGCGCCGGAATCCCGTCCGGCGGCTTTGAGAAACGCAGCTTGATTCTGACTGGAAAGCTGCAGAGCGGGTGCGAGGCCGAACAAAATGCCGGTCAGCACGGAAACCGCCACGGCAAAACACAGCACCGGGACATTGATGGCGATCACGGCCTCGTGCGGCACCGAGTATTCGCGGCATCAGCGCCACCACCGCTTTCAGGCCGCCATAGGCAAGGGCCACGCCGAGCGCGCCTCCTGCCACGGAGAGGATCACGCTTTCGGTTAGGAGTTGCTGGATCACCCGCTTGCGGCCGGCACCCAGAGCGACGCGCACCGCGATTTCGCCGTGGCGCGCGCTGGCGCGCGCCAGCAGGAGATTCGCGACGTTGGCGCAGGCGATCAACAGCAGGAATCCCACGGCGGCCAGCAGCGCCAAAAGCGTGTTGGCGAACTTGCCGAGGATCCCTTCGTTGACCGACATGAACTCGGTGCGGAAGGGAGGTTCGGGATAGTAGAAGGAGGGAGCTTTTTCTGAAGAATTTTTCGTGGAAGCTTTGGAACTCAGCGTCGACCTGTTCCTTGGGGATGCCGGGCTTTACCTTAATCACCAAGCCGACGCGCTCCTCGGTGCTGGGGCGGAGTTGCATCGGAACATAGACGTCGGCATCGTGCCAGGTAAAGCGCAGCGGAAGCACGCCGACGACGGTAAAGAACTTGTCGTCGAGGCGGAGTTGCTGGCCGAGGACGTCGCGCTGGCCGGAGAAATGGCGTTGCCAGAACGAATAACTCAGCACCGCTACCGGTTCGACTTTCGATTCACCGCCTGCATCCTGCGGTGAGAACGCGCGGCCGAAGAGAGGCGGAACGCCGAAAAACTCGAAGGCGTTGGGAGAGAAGTCTTCCTGGATGACGACCTCCGGGAGGCCTGCCTCGGTCATGACCACGTTGCGGCGGTTGAGCGCGATCATGCTCTCGACGCTCTTGGCGCGCGCCTGGAGCTCGAGATACTCCGTCATGGTGTAGTCGACAGTGCCCTGGTCGCCCTTGCGATTCATCAGGTGGGGCATCCCGATGCGGTCTGCCCCAACGTATGGATATGGGTCGACCAAAACGGCATAAACCACGCTGAAGATTGCGGTGGTTGCGCCAATACCGAGAGCCAGGGACAGCACTGCGACCGTCGTGGACACACGAGTTTTCAGCAAGAGGCGGAGCGCGTACCGGATGTCCTGAAAGATCGACACGGATGAGCCTCCCAGACGGTATTGAAGTATATGACTGAATTACGCATGAAGGGTTAGACGGGTTCTGTCGAGAGAGTCAGCTCCCAGAAGCGGAGGCGATTCGGCTAGGGGAGCTTGCCGCCGAAGCGGCCGGCTTGCTCGAAGAGGGAGAGGAGGTTGGTCATGCCGAGGAGCGTGCGCAAGGCGGCGCTGACATTGACAAGTTCGAGCTTGCAGCCGCGGGTACGTCCGGAAACATAGAGAGTAACGAGGGTGCCGAGGCCGGAGCTATCCATGAAGGGGACTTCTTTGAGGTCGAGGACGATGCGCTTCTCGTCGAGAATCAAGGTGCGGACCTTGTTGCGGAGTTGCGGGGCGTGCTCCAGCGTGAGTTTGCCATGGCACTCGACGACGACGGCATGCTCGGTGCGATAACTGTGCAGGCGGAAGCCGCGGTGGGAAGTCGCTGAGGAGTCTGTAGACATGGAATGCCTCTGGTGGATGCGGGCGAGATTATAACGATGTTTGCGATGCGGACCTAGTCGTGGGAGTGGCGAATAGGGGGGTGCGGCGGGGCGCGCGCCCGGACTGCCTTGTCGATTCATTGCATCGATTTATCAGGGATGTACATCGATTAAAACCTTTGGTAGGCTCGCGCTCGGGTGGGTCTTGCCGTTCAAACGGTTATCGGCAGCGAAGGGGGTAGTCGTGTCTAAAATACGATACTTTTTTGCATTGGTTGTGATTCTTCTTTGCGGCTCGCTGGCCTTTGCGCAGGGCGGAGCCACGGGCGCGATCAGCGGGACGGTGCAAGATGCGTCGGGCGCGATAGTTTCCGGGGCCAAGGTGAGAGTCACGAATGAGGCAACGAGCGAAATGCTGCGCGCGGTGGTCACCGACGCATCGGGAATATTCACGGCGAGTTTGCTGCCGGTGGGCAGCTACACGGTGGAAGTGAGCGCAGACGGATTTGCGACCACGAAATTTCCGGAGATCCAGGTAGCCATCACGGAAACCACGCGCATGATTGCGACGCTGAAAGTGAGCTCGGCGGAACAAACCGTGGAGGTGCGTTCGGAGGTTACCCAGATCAACACAGCCGACGCGACCACGGGAGAATCGGTTGGTACGACGACCATCACGACTCTGCCGCTGGCCACGCGGAATTTTCAGCAGATCCTGACGCTGTCGGCGGGCGCTTCGTCGGACCTGAACAACGCGTCGCAACTGGGGCGCGGGACGGTATTCATCCACGTGAATGGCGGGCGGGAAGACAACAACAACTACTTAATCGACGGCATTTCCGTTGCGGACTACGCCTTTGGTGAGTTGACGTACACGCCGCTGCCGAATCCGGATGCCATCGATCAGTTCAAGGTCAGCACCAGTTTGTACGATGCAACCCAAGGGCGGAACGGCGGAGGCAACATCAACGCCACGCTGAAGACCGGCACAGCGCAATATCACGGCGACGCCTGGGAGTACTTTCGCAATACGGTGCTGGACGCCAACGACTTCTTTCTGAATGCGGCGGGCGCTCAACGGCCGGTCATCAAGCAGAATATTTTCGGAGGTGACTTTGGCGGAAAGGTCGATCCGAAGGCCAAGTTCGGTTATTTTTACGTGAATTATCAGGGTACGCGGCAGCGGAGCGGCGACTCGCCGGGAACCTTCATCAACACGAGCATTCCGGTGCTGCCGGCGGACCGCTCGGCGGCGTCCCTGGCGCAGGCGTTCAGCACGCCGGCATCACCGGGTTGCCCGGCGTTGACGATCACGGCGGCCCAGATCGATCCGGTGGCGCTGGCGCTTTTGAACGCCAAGAGTAATCAATTCGGAGGCGGAGCGGGGGGATATCTGTTCCCTCAAGTAGCCGGCACGCCCGGTGTGACCCAGGCGCTCAACCCGGCGACGGGCACCTGCGCTTCGGCGTACAATACCGGCTCGTTTATCGTCAGTGATCCGGGCAAATTCAGCGACGATCAATTCACGGGAAATTGGGATCGCGAGTTCAATGGCAATAAGGATCGCGTGGCGTTCCGCTTTTTCTGGGCCGATTCCGATACCTTCCAGCCGTTTGGCGCCGATAACTTTCAGGTGCAAACGGGCGGACTGCCCACACCGAACAACCTGAATTTTCCCCTGGACATCCCGCTGCACAACCGGGTTGGCAGCGTTACCGAAACACACTTGTTCTCCAATACTCTGGTGAACGAGTTTCGTTTCGGGGTGAACATTATCAGCGACCGATTGAATAACATACCGCCAGTGACCAATACGGAAGAGGGGATCAACATACCCACGTCCAACGGGACCTCCGATATTTATCGTTTGCAATTCGGGGCCTTCCAGTTCGGGCCGTTTCCGCAGCAGTTGCAGTCGGCGTTGTCGGATAGCTTTATATGGCTGGACACGCTGGGCTGGACCCATGGTAATCACACCTTCCGGTTTGGCGGCGAGGTCGATCGCACGACGATTCGGCGGAGCCTGCCGGTGGCCGACAACGGATTGGTTTTCTTTTCGCCGCCGACGGTGGGAACGGATTTCCAGAGTTTCCTGGAGGGCTCGCCGTTCTTCGGGGAAGCCGGAGGCGGTGTGGGCACCCACGACTATCGGATTCCGGCGTATGCGTGGTTTGCGCAGGATGACTACCGCGCTACAAAGTCCCTTACGCTAAACCTGGGTTTCCGCATGGAGCTTCTGGGCGCGCCCTACGACGATGATTGCCGGATCGGCAACACCATTCCGGAGCTGGCAAATACAACGGGACAGCCATTTGTCTATCCCAAATGCGTGAACAACTACGACCTGCCAGGCCTGACGGGAACGGTACAGCGGGGTGCGCTGGCCAACAATTACGCGACCGTGCCGGAGCCACGCATCGGTCTTGCCTATGACGTGCTTGGGCACCATACGACATCCATTCGCGCGGGGTATGGTATCTACGCCGTGCGCGAGGACTTGGGAGCAGTGGATAACCTATCGTTCTCCGCACCATTTTTCCCCATCGCCGTTAATTTCCTGCCTGGGCCGGGAAGTCTGGCGAACCTTTTCCAGCCGAATCCGGCCACCGGATTCCCCGGCATTCCGCCGCTGGGCGTGCTGAATCCGGCGTTTGTGCCGAAAGCGTCCTTCTTCACGGGTTTCCCGGCGACTTGCACACTGGGCAACGGGGCGACGGGCGTTTCCTCGGAGTGCGGACCCGGATTCACGGGTAACGTCGCCAGCTTGATTTCCCTGGCCGTGCCGCAGCATTGGGTTGCTGGGACCACTCAACAATGGAACCTGACGATCCAACGCGAATTGGGAAGGAATTGGTTTGCCGAGCTTGGATACGTGGGCACCAAAGGCACGCATCTGCGCTCGACGTTTGACCCGGCGGAAGCGCAGCTCGCCACGCCCCAGCACCCGGTGACTATCCCGGGTGTCAACTGCAATGGGACCACCGGCGCCGGAGCGCAGTGCTTGATCACGGATTCCACGGCGGAAAATGCTCCTGCGCGATCACCGTTCCTGGGAATTGCTCCGGCCAATTTCGAAGAATTTGCTCCCAATTCCGATTCGACCTACAACTCCCTGCAGGCCACGATAGGCCACCGCTACTCCCATGGACTCTATTGGCAGAGCGCCTACACGTTCTCCAAGGAGATCGACGACGTATCGAACGCGACCGTGTCGTTCGACACGCGCTTTAACGACCAGAACATCGCGGCTGATTCGCGAGGGCTCGGCGATTTCGACCGACGCCATCGCTTCGTAACCAGCGCGGTTTATCAGCTTCCGTTCTTCGCGCATGCCAAAGGATTTACGGGCAAGGCGCTGGGCGGGTGGGAGGTGAGCGGCGTGGCCATCCTGCAATCGGGGCTGCCGTTTACGCCCATCGATTCGGCGGGTGGCAGCGCGTATGCGTTCAGCAGTCCGAATCTCGCGACTCCGACGTTTGCCCCAGGCTTTAGCTGTGGGAACGCTCCGACGAGCGGAGGCGTGAATTCTCGTCTGGCTCACTGGGTAAACCCTCTGGCGTATCAGCCGGACGCCGTTCTTCCCTTGTCCAGTGGCGCGCCCGGCGATGCCACTGGTTTGGGCGACGTTTCGCGCAACTGCGTGATTGGGCCGCCGCAGAAAAATATGGACTTCACGGCGGGAAAAATCTTTCAAATCACGGAAAGGCAAAGCCTGAGGTTCCGGGCGGAGTTTTTCAACTTATTTAACCACCCGTCTTTCGCCAACCCATCGGCGCTGGACATCGAAAGCCCGAGTTCGTTCTCGCAGATCACCTCGGTTGTGGGAACACCTCGGCTGGTTCAGTTTTCGCTTAAGTACGCGTTCTAGTCTTGCTTCGAGGATTGGCGTGGTGCGGCGGCTCGGAAGAAAACGAGCCGCCGCACTCGCGTACGCTATTGCGCTTGGCCTAAGCGCAGACCCCTTCGCATCTGACGTCTTCGCGAATGTGCCGCAGGCAGCCAGTGTGCCTGCGGCAGGCAGGCATGCTGCGCTCCTACAAGGTTGGGAGCGTAGACCGGACCGGGATGCCGGATGCGCCTAATTGGCGGTGAAGGCGGCGGCTAGCGCTGCGGTTTCGCCATCGGGATTGGTTAGCACCAATTGTTGCGGACCGGGGGGCAGCGGAGGAGCGAGGACGGTGAGAGTGTTCATGTCCTTGAAGGTTGCGGTCGCTGGGGTTCCGCCGATGGTTGCCGTGGTTCCGGTTTGAAAGCCGCTGCCGCGAACCGTCAGAGTCGTGCCACCCGCGGCAGGTCCGCTTGCCGGCGACACCGTGCCGATTCCCAGAGGGACGCTTGCGAGTTGCACGACCGTGAGACCCGACATGGTTAGCGCGAAAATACGCTGACCGTTTTCATCCACGGCGAGAAATTGACCGTGGAGACCGTCGATGTCGGTGGAGAGCATTGTGAGCGGCTCGGGCAAAAAGACGCGGAGGCGGAGTTGTCCTGTGTGGGCGTCCATGATATCCACCCCTCCCTGAATGCCGGCGGTGGACGGAGGTCCGGTCAGGAAAGGCTGATAGACGAGGGCGCCGGAGGGGTGCAGAGCGATCCCCGGGGCAGAAACGCGGTTTGGGACTTGCGCCAAGCCGGGGACCGCGAAGGTATTCACCAGTGCCATCTGGAGAGCTGAGTTCACACTTCGAATTTCGAACGAGCCGTTCACCACGGTTGCCAGGAAGGTCCCGTCGGCGGCGACTGCCAGGTCGCTGGTGGCTTCGGTGGTGCCGGACATCTGAAAATTGTTTACCGTGGCGCCCCAGATGCCAAGGGGTCCGCCCGGCGGAGTCACAAAAGAGATAAAGACGCGATCGCCCGCAGCATCGGCTTGCAAGAGTGGCGCGCCTGTCAGATTGGCGACAGCGGACTGCGGCGGGGTCTGAACAGTGGGCGGATTGGCGGTAAGGTCGAGTTGCGAAAGACACGTAGAGCAAATGCCTGAGGCAGTGGCTTCGGCACTGAGAGCGACAAAGATCGTTTGTGCGCTGGTACCCGCTACGCGCGTTGGGCCGTAACCAGTCGCGGCCAGCGACGCTGCGGTCGCGGGCGTGTTCGGCGAGTCCGGGTCGAAAAGATAGACATTTTGCGAGCCGAAATCCGCCGCGATGAGCTGTGAACCGTCCGGCGTCAGGGCCAATCCACGCACGTCGTCATCCGGGCAAGGACCTGGAGACTTGTAGCTTGGACAATAGAGCGTCAGGCCGGCGGTCTTGAAGGCCGCAGCCTGCAAATCGAAGATATCGATCTGAGCAGGCGCGCTCAAATACAGGAACTGACGGTTCTGGTCGTAGGCGAGGAATTTGTACGCTGCGGCTTCGCCCTTCAGAGCGGGGTTCGCGTAAACCTGCGTGGTGTTGCCGCTTTGAACCACCAGCGAGAAGCTGACGGATTGAGAAAGCATGCCGCTGGTGGCGGCGGCCGTGACGGTGAAGTTGCCGGTTGCGGCGGTGGGAGCGGCGCCAAGAACTACCGGCATGCTCGCGCCTGGCGTCACGTTGAAAGGACTTGCGGGATTGGAGACAACGCCTGCGGGTAAACCGGCGAGGGATACCTGGACGGAACCGGTGAAGCCGTTTTCGGGGTTGACGGCGATGTTGACGGGGGAGCTGTTGCTGCCTTGAGGGACGGAGATCGAGCTGGAGGAAAGAGTGAGGGAGAAGTCGGGCGAAGGAGGCAGGGCGGCGGTCTGCGCGGAGCCGCCGCAGCCGGAGGAAAAGAGAAAGGCAAGAATTAACACAGAGGCCACAGAGAACACAGAGGAGGAAAGAGAACCGGGAATGGTTCGCCGGACCCTGCGTTCCTCAGGCTGAACTGAAGCCCAGCGCCTGCATAGGAGGCGCCAACATTCGGGAATCGCTGGTTGCGATGGCAGCATGAAGTGACCCCAGGCATCATGGAGAAATGCAGGGGTCCTACGTTATAGAGCTAGAGATTTACTTGTCAAGTTAATAAATATTTGGACAAGGAGGGGGAAACAAAAAGCGGCGCAGGCTTCGCGCCCACGCCGCCGTTGCAAAATGGCCCGACGTCAAAAACGAGCGAGCTAGATCGTCTTGGCTGCCGCAGCGCCTGCCGGCGCAGAAGACTTCGCGAAAGCGCTGTGCGCGGAGTCCTTGTCGGCAGTCTTGTCGATCTCGATGGAGCCCTTGAAGTAGGCGCCGTCCTCGATCATGATGCGCGAGGTGGTCAGGTCGCCGTTCACCGAACCGTCTTTCTTGATCTCGATCCGGTCTTTGGCGCGAAGGTTGCCCTTCACGGTGCCGTACACCACGACCTCGCGGGCAATGATGTCAGCGGTGACCTTGGCGGTGGCGCCGACGGTGAGCTTCCGCTCATCGAGCTGGATCAGTCCTTCGACTGAGCCGTCGATCAGCAGGTCTTCACTGCCGGAGATCTCGCCCTTCACGTGCAGGCTTGAACCGAGGCGCGCGCTGGAGCGGTCGCCGGTTGCACTCAATGGACGCATCGAATCTGTACTCATCGCGGGTTTTCCCTCCCAAGACGCCGGAGCAGGCTTCGGCGGCTGATTGATTATCGGACTAGTTGGCTCCGGCTGCGCGGCTTGCGGCGTATCCGGTTTCTTGTTTCCCCACATCGGTCCCCCAAAGACAGCACCCCACGCAGGTACACGGCTGGGGCACAGCAAACTCTAGACCCTGGCATTGCAGGCGGCAAATAAAGTGTGCGGGAATCGTTCCAGAAGGTTACTGGACCTTGGGACAGGGTTTCGCCTTCTCTTCGAACAGCGAAATTAAAGAGGTATGGAAGTAATGAGGTATCGACAAAGACGGGTAAGACACGATGAGGGCGCTTCGGCTCGCTCTCTTAACGCCCGAGTCGGAATCGTAAGACCCTGCAGGAGCGCCGGGCTGAAGCCCAGCGCCTACATTTCGTTGCTTCGCTTTTCTACGCCGTTGGTTTCTCGGGGACAGGTTGGGTGGCTAGGAAATCGCTGGCGAAGCGGGTGGAGTAGGAGTCGAGCAGCTCCTGGATGCGCTCGGCCTTGGGCGATTTGAGGACGAAGCCGGCGTGGTGGTATTTCGAGACGCGATAGACGATTTCCGGATCCGTATAAGCCGAGGTATCGGGATGCTCCTGCCGGGCCAGGCAGAGGATTACGCCCGCATGGTCCTGACGGACCGGCGGGAGCGCATAGGGCTGCTTTCCGGCTCCGATTTCCAGGCGCGCCCACTCGCGCCATAGATTAATGTTGCTGGCGGCTTCGACCACATCCGCGATGTAGGCGCCGCCGACGCGCGCGGCGATTTCCAGGAAGTAGAACTTGCCGTCGGCGTGCGAACGGAGAAATTCGGCGTGGGTGACGCCGCGAACCGAGCCCAGGCCTTCGATCACCTGGCGATTGACGTCGAACAAAGTCTTGGTATCGTCGGCTTCGTGAGGCAGCGTGCGGGTGGTGAAAACGCCGCCGTGGTGAGAGACGTCAAGCGGCGGCGCGCCGTAGGCGTGGGCTTCGGCAAAGACGACTTCGCGCTCGGACACGACGCTGTCCACGTGATAGACGCTGCCAGGGATGAACTGCTCGAGCAGATAGAAGGACTGCTTGTCGCCGAGTTGGTCGAGCCACGGCCAGAGGTCGCCGGGGGCCTGAATTTTCTTCATGCCGATTCCGGAGGCCTGCGAGCGGGGTTTTAGAAGCCAAGGCCCGGGAACACGGTCCATGAATGCGCGGAGATTGTCGTAGTTGAGAACGTGCGCAAACTCCGGCACGAGGATGCCGATTTCCTTGGCACGGGCGCGCATGGCCAGCTTGTCGCGAAAATAGCGGACGGTGGTAAGCCCCATACCGGGAATGCGCATGTGTTCGCGCAGGGCGGAAACATTTTCCATGTCGAATTCGTCGAGGGCGACGATGCGATCGATGGGCTGGGAGCGGGCCAGGTAGCTGACCGTGAAGATCAAATGCTCGAGCGGCAGCTCTTCGGGCATGAAGAACATTTCGTCGATGGAGTCGCGGGGCCAGTCGCCATTGCGAAATTTTTCCACCGTGAGCAGCAGGACGCGGCAGCCCAGCGCCTTGGAAGTGCGAAGGAACTCCTGCCCTTTTTCGTAGGAGCTGACGCACAGGATGGTGAGGGGGCGGGATTGCGGCATGGATGCTCCGTGAAAAAGTATGCTCCATAAAGAAGAGCAAGGTCCTCCCCGAGAGACGCAAAAAAACAAACCGAAGCTACCGCGCCGCGCGGAGCGATCTCGCCGAGATAGGGCGCAGCCCGCCGCGGCGGGCTGCGCCCCTACCAGAAGGCGATAGGCCCGACCCGACAAGAGCAACGGGCGTTGCGCCCAGGCGTTGCGACGAACGCGGATTATACTGTGGTATCCGCCGCGGGATACAGGAATTGCAGAACCCGGCCGATGCGCTTGGCCCAGGCGGCTTCGTTGTGCTCGCCGCCCTCAACGCGCTCGTAGTGGAGATCTTCGCCCAAACGCCAACCTTTTTTTACGAGGATGTCGCGAAACTGCTCGACGTCGGGGACGATGCGCGGGCCTTCTTTGGTGCCGATGTCGAGCCAAATGCTGGGACGCGGTTGGACCGGGGCAGCTGCGGCGAAACGCAGAATCACGCGCTGATTCCACCAAACCGACGGCGAGAGCGCGGCAATTTTGCCGAACGCTTGTGGAAGCTTGAGGCCGAGATACAACGAAAGCAGACCGCCGAGGGAGGAGCCTCCGATGCCGGTGGAAGCCGGCTCGGTGAGAGCACGATATTGCTGTTGAATGAACGGCATCACCTCTTGCAGCAGGAATTTCGCGTAGCGGTCGGCGCGGCCGCCGCCGAGCTTCGGTGTTTTGGTGGGCGTGTATTCCTGAATGCGAGATTTTCCGGTGTTGTAGATGCCGACGATGATGAGCGGCTCGACGTCTCCGGTGGCAATCAGCTGATCGGCGGCTCCCTGGACATTCCAGTCGACGCCGGCAAAAGCGGTGGCCTGGTCGAAGAGGTTCTGGCCGTCGTGCAAATAGAGGACCGGGAAACGCTGCCAGGGCTGATCGTCGTAGCCGGGTGGCAGATAGACGATCAGATCGCGCTGGTTGCCCAGGAAGCGCGAGGGGAACAGCTCATGTTTGCGAAGCTGGCCGGCGCTCACGGGGCGATGGTCACCAGCAGAGTCTTTGGCTTCGACGTGCTGTCCCGGTGCGACGAGGAGTTTTGTGATGCGGCCGGAAATGGGCGCGTAGATATTGGATTGCATCTTCATGGCTTCCAGCGTGAGCAATTTTGCGCCGCGCTCGACGGTGTGATTGGCCTGGACGGCAACGCCGGAGACGACACCGGCGGTGGGAGCGGCGACTTGTCCGGGCTCTGCGGGGTCGGCTTTCGGATGCGCGCGTTCGACGACGCGGAGGGCGCGATCGCGGACGTTTACTTCGCGGGGCTGGCCGTTCAATTCGAAGAATAACGTGCGTGTACCGTCGGGATGCGGATTGCTGACGGTAAGGAATTTGAGGATGAGGGTTTTACCGGACTCGATTTCGACGGTGATTTCTTCGCCGGATTTCAGACCGTAGAAGAACGGAGGCGTGGGCACCACGCTGACATCGGCGTAGGTCTGGCGAAATTTGTCGTACTTGAGGAAAACGTCGGGATAGAGGAGATAGCTCAACAAGTCGTCGCGGCGGACGGGGTGCCCGACTTTTTTCTCCAGCGCCTTCTGCTCGTCTTCAAACTTGGCGGGCTCCATGTTGGCGCTGGGTCTTCCGCGCAGGGGAGCGGCGCCACGCAGGACGATTTTCTGGAGTTTTTTCGGCCAGCCGCCCGGCGGGACGCCCAGCACGCCGGAAAACATCTCGACGACGGAGTTGGGCAGAGAGAGATCGTGCTTTTCGTCGAGCTTCAGCAGATCTTGCGGGCGCATTTCTTTCGCCATCAGGAATAGCGTCATGTCGCCGACGACTTTGCTCGACGGCGTGACTTTCACGATGTCGCCAAAAAGCTGATTGACTTCGGCGTAGCTTTTTTCCACTTCGCGCCAGCGATGGCCCAGGCCCATCGCTACAGCTTGTTCGCGCAGGTTGGTGTACTGGCCGCCGGGAATTTCGTGTTGATAGAGGCGGGCGGAGCCGGCTTTCGGGCCGGAGTCGAAGGGCAAATAATAGGTGCGCACGGTTTCCCAATAGTCGGAGCATTCGTTCAGCGTTTCGATGTCGAGCTGGGTGTCGCGCGGGGTGTGGCGCAGCGCTTCGACGATGGAGTTGAGATTGGGCTGGCTGGTGCCGCCGCTCATCGCCGCGATCGCGGCATCGGCGATGTCAACGCCGGCGTCGGCGGCTTTCAGGACCGAAGCCGCGTTCAGGCCGCTGGTGTCATGCGTGTGAAAGTGAATCGGGATGCTGATTTCTTCGCGGAGCGCGTGGACCAATTCATAGGCGGCGTAAGGCTTGCACAGGCCGGCCATATCTTTGATGGCCAGAAAATGCGCGCCGAGCTTTTCGAGTTGCTTGGCCATGGCAACGTAGTATTTCAGGGAATATTTCGGGCGCGCTTCGTCGAGAATGTCGCCCGTATAGCAGATGGCCGGTTCACAGACACCGCCGGTTTCGAGGGCGGCGTCGATGGAGACGCGCATGTTGTCGATGGAATTGAGTGAATCGAAGATGCGGAAAATGTCGATGCCTTGCGCGTGGGCTTCGCGGACGAATTCGCGGATCACATTGTCCGGGTACGAAGCGTAGCCGACGGCGTTTGCGCCGCGGAGCAGCATCTGAAAACAAATGTTGGGGATGCGCTCGCGGAGCTGGCGGAGGCGCTGCCAGGGATCATCGTGAAGAAAACGCAGCGAAGTGTCGAACGTCGCGCCGCCCCACATCTCGAGACTGAAGAGGTTCGGCAGCCGCTGGGCTACGGCCGTTGCGGCTGATAGGAGGTCGTAAGTACGGACGCGCGTGGCCATCAGAGACTGGTGAGCGTCGCGAAATGTGGTGTCGGTGATCAGCAGGCGCTTTTCTTTTCTCGCCCACGCGGCAAATTTTGCGGGGCCGAGCTTCAGCAAGAGTTGGCGCGAACCGGACGGCGGCTCGATGCCCGGCGCGGACGGGACGACCGCGACTTCCAGCGCTTCGGGGACTTTCTTGCCTTTCACTTCCGGGTTGCCGTTGAGGATGACGTCGCCCAGGTATGAGAGCAGCTTGGTGGCGCGATCGCCGCGGTGCGGGAAGCGGAACAACTCCGGCGAATCGTCGAGAAACGAGGTGGTCAGCTCGCCGGCGCGAAATTTCGGGTGATTGACGACGTTTTCGACGAAGGGGATGTTCGTGGTTACGCCGCGAATGCGGAATTCGCGCAGCGCGCGGTCCATGCGGCGGCAGGCTTCCGGCAAGCTTTTGCCCCAGGCCGTGACCTTGACGAGTAGCGAATCGTAGTACGCGGCCAGGACCGCACCAGCGTAGGCTGTGCCGCCATCGAGGCGAATCCCGAAGCCCGCGGGCGAGCGATAGGTCGAGATTTTCCCGTAGTCGGGGGCGAAATTCCTTTCCGGGTCTTCGGTCGTTACGCGGCATTGCAGCGCCGAGCCGTACAGCGGCACGTTCTCCTGTTTTGGGAGTGAGAGCCGCTCGTCGTGCAGCGCGTGACCTTGCGCGATCAGAATCTGCGCCTGCACCAGGTCGATGCCGGTGACCATTTCGGTGACGGTGTGCTCCACCTGAATGCGCGGGTTTACTTCGATGAAGTACCACTTCTGCGCGTCCACGTCGTACAAAAACTCCACGGTGCCGGCGTTTCGGTAGTTCGCCTTGCGGCCTAGCCGGACCGCCGCTTCGCACAGTTCATTGCGCACGCTCGACGGCAGATTCGCGGCGGGCGCCACTTCCACGACTTTCTGGTGCCGGCGCTGCACCGAACAGTCGCGTTCGTAGAGATGCAGCAGATTGCCGTGATGATCGGCGAGGATCTGAACCTCGAGATGCCGCGCTCGCGGCAGATATTTTTCCAGGAAGACGGAGGCGTCGCCGAAGGCCGATCGCGCCTCACCCTGTGCTTCCTCCAGGCTGGCCTCGAGCTGCGCGGAGTCGCGCACGACGCGCATGCCGCGGCCGCCTCCACCCATCGCGGCTTTCACGATCACCGGATAGCCGATTTCGTTAGCGATTTTGTGCGCTTCGCTCGCTGACTTAACGGGATCTTCGGTGCCTGGCAGCACCGGCACGCCCGCGGAGGCAGCCAGCCTCCGCGCCGCGGTTTTGTCGCCGAGGAGTTCCAGCAACGCAGGCGTGGGCCCTATGAAGGTGATCCCGGCCTTTTCGCAGGCGCGCGCGAGTGCCGGGTTCTCGGACAAGAATCCGTACCCAGGGTGAATGGCATCGATGCCTTTTTCTTTCGCGAGCCCCACGATCCCCGCGATGTCGAGGTACGCTTCGACGGGTCCTTTGCCGGCGCCTACCTGATAGGCCTCGTCCGCTTTGAACCGGTGCAGTCCCAACCGGTCCTCTTGGGAATAGATGGCGACCGTGCGCAATCCCAGTTCGGTCGCCGCGCGAAAGATGCGAATGGCGATTTCGCTGCGGTTGGCAGCGAGCAGCTTTTGAATCGGCGTGGTCTTCTTCATTGCGAGAGCGAGTAAAGGGTCGCGCAAAACTTCAGATTGTGTCATGAACCGCGCGCGGTGCAGCAGCAGTTTATTCGATTCACCGCAAAAACAAAATTCATCGAGAAGCAAAATCGAGGAAGGATGATTCGGACAACCTCAAGGCGCGGCCGGCGAAGCCTCCGCGGTGACCGGCGCAGGCGTGGCGTTCTTCAACTGCTGCAACTCGACTTCGACCTTGCTCCAGACCTTCGGCTTGCGCTTGGTCGCATTCGGAGCATTGGGATCGGCATAAAACGCCAGGAGTTCCGCACGCAGCTCCGGAGACACACCGGCAAAGTTCTGCTTCGCCAGTTTGTCCAGCAGCTCCGCGTGAGTGTCATCGTTCATGCGGTACTTACCCGGCGGGGTCACTTCCCCCACGTCGAAATTGTCGTTCGGCAGTTCCAATTGGCCCTCGTCGTGTTGTTTCAGAAGCGTCCGATAGCGGTCCATCGTGGCGTTGAAGCTCGCTTCGAACATCTGTTCCGTTTGTGGGGTTGGCGTGCGCAGTTGCAAAACCTTGAGGGGACCGACCTTCGGGAGCAGCTTGTAAAGAAATGCGAGGAATCTCTCTTCAAAAGTGGGCTTCTGATACGTCTTGCCCCACCGCTTCTCGTAGCTCGCGCGAGACAAATTGTACAGGAACTTTCTTTTCGTGATGCCCGGCTGGTCCTTCTCGATCTCGTCTTTTTTCAAGGACCACGCGATGCGCGTAGCCTTGGGAATCAGCTTGCTGACGTCCCGGCGGTAGGAACCCAATACCTGCTCTTCGTTGCTCAAAATGGTTTTCAGATCGAGCCCGTAGGTCTCCCGGAATGCTTGTTCCAAGAGCGGCGCCGCCACTTCAAAACCGATGAAATCGTGATAGCTGTCCGGCGCATAGCGCTGTTGTGCGACTTCGAGCACATCGAAGCCAAACTCTGTCTTCACATGCGCCAGCGGGTCTTCTTCATAGGTTACGAAATCGCCGTATTTTTTTCGCAGCTTGGGATACAGGATAGGCACGGCGCGGTTGGTTCCGATCCGGTGCCCGTCGTTGTCCGCCGCATAGTGCGCCAAGGCTCCCAGCGCGAAGGCGTAGTCGTTCAAGTCCTTCGCATCGCGCAGCAACGCCAGCACGAAATCGCCGCTTCGCACGTAGTGCGCCAGGTCGCTGAAGAACATGCTCCCATGCGGGTAGTAACCCATGTCTTGCACGATGGCTCCGCCATACGCGTAGCCATGCGCCGCGCGCAATTCCTCGTGCGTCGCGTTCGGGAATCGCTTCACCAGCAGCGGCCGGATGTTCGTATCCCAAGCCGCGTCGATGATCGCTTCGTGCGCAAGCACCGAATACGCCGAGCAGCGCGACGGCCAGCCGAGCGAGCAATGCCAGGACCAGCAGAAACGCGCAGCCCTTCCACAACCAGTGTCTCTCGCCGGTCTGCGCCATTCTTTGCAAGCCCTCGACTCTTCCTGTCTCCGGTGAACTCACCGCAGCGGGCGGTTGTCCCAGTCTACCAGCATGTCGAATAGACTCACTGCAGGTCCAACTGGTTGCGGAAGGAAGAGAGGCCTCTCCCATCGAGAAGGCCTGTACGTCACAGAAAGCAAGAAAGGCGGCCCATTCGCCGCCTTTCACCTGCTACTTCGTCATCTCGCGAGAGGCTTTGTTCTTCTCAATCAATACTTCCGCAGGACTCCAATCACGCGGCCTTGAATCTTCACGTCGTTCGCCGCCACGATGATCGGCGCCATTTCCGAGTTTGCCGGCTGCAGCCGAATCTTCCCCGGCCCTTCGCGATAGAACCTCTTCAGCGTCGCTTCGTCGCCGCTCACCAGCGCCACCACGATCTCGCCCTGGTTGGCCACTTGGGTCTGCTCGCATACCACAAAGTCCCCGTCCATGATGTGGTCTTCAATCATGGAGTTGCCTTTCACCTGCAACACAAAGGAGTTCCCTCCGCGCGCAAAGTCGCCCAGCGAGAGCGTCTCCCGCTCTTCCACCGCTTCCAGCGGCCGGCCCGCGGCGATGCGCCCCACCAGCGGGAGTTCCTGGATCCTGCGCTCGATCACCTGCTCCTTCACCGACTTCGGCAATTGCAGGATTTCGATCGAGCGGCTCTGGTTGTAGCCGCGCCGTATGAAACCTTTCTTCTCCAGCGTAGTGACGTGCTTGTGCACGGTCGCCAGCGAGGTCAGCTTCATGCCCTTGCCGATCTCTTCAAAACTCGGCGCGTAGCCGTGCTTGGTTTCAAACAACCACCAGGTAATCGAGTACTTCCTTTTGCCGCTTTGTTAGGGGCATCGGGGTGACCTCCACTCATCTCGTTAGCGGCGGCGCCTGCGCTGCGGACCGTCGTGACACCAACTTAGGCGAAAAGAAAGCGAACGTCAAGCCCGGAAATTATTTTTCGTGTTTGATTCGCTATTCGCACAAAACTAAACGCACTGCCGGGCAGCCAAGAGTTTTGCCGCAGTCCCAGCAGCAGTGCCCTACTCTGCCGCATATCCATTCGCACACCATTGCACGCTGTAACCTGCGGACCTTTCCATTCGTCCTTCTTCCCAGGAACACATTGCCGCGCGGCGGACCTCTCTCCCCGCCGCGCGCGGGCCGGTGTGGTATTCTCTTCAGGTCGGCTTCCGGCGGTCGGCCTCAGCACATTACGCTTACCGCACCGCCCTAATCCATGACGATTGAGCCGTGCTCCTCCTGTGGAAAAATCGAGGAGCTCATCCAAGATGGGGTCAGGGGTCCATGTCGACAGTCATTGAAACTCCGTTATCCAGAATCAAGCCGGAAAAGATAGACCAAGCAGTGATCCGCTTCGCCGGGGATTCCGGCGACGGCATGCAGATCACCGGCAGCCAGTTCACCAACACCGTCGCGCTCTACGGGAACGACATCGCCACCTTCCCGGACTTCCCCGCCGAGATTCGCGCCCCGGCCGGCACGCTCCCCGGGGTCAGCGGCTACCAGCTCCATTTCGCTTCCAATGACGTCTTCACACCCCGGCGACTCCGTCGACGTGCTGATCGCCATGAACCCCGCGGCCCTGAAGGTAAACATCGCGGACCTGAAGGCCAACGGCATCCTGATCGTCAACTCCGACAGCTTCAAGGAAACCGACCTGCGCAAGGCGCAGATGACCTCGAACCCGCTGGAAGATCATTCGCTCGACAAGTACCGGCTGTTCTCCGTCGAGCTGGAGCGCCTGACGCGCGTGGCGCTCGAGCATCTCGGCCTGGACGCCAAGTCCATGGATCGCTGCAAGAATTTCTTCGCGCTGGGGATGTGCTACTGGCTGTACAACCGCTCGATGGATTCCACCAACCGCTGGATTCAGGACAAGTTCAAGAACAAGCCGTTGCTGGTGGAAGCCAACAAGCTGGCCATGAAGGCCGGCTATTCCTACTGCGAAGCCACCGAAGCCTTCCAGATCAGCTACGAGATTCCGCCGGCGCAAGCTCGCTCCGGGCGTGTACCGCAATCTGAGCGGCAACCAGGCGCTGGCGCTGGGCTTCGTCACGGCGTCGCAAAAGTCCGGGTTGCGGCTGTTCCAGGGCAGCTATCCGATCACGCCTGCGTCGGACATTCTGCACGAGCTTTCGCAGTACAAAGACTTCGGCGTCATGACCTTTCAGGCCGAGGACGAGATCGCCGCCGTCACTTCCGCAATTGGCGCCGCCTATGCCGGCGCCCTGGCCATCACCACGACCTCCGGGCCCGGCATGGCGCTGAAGACCGAAGCCATCGGACTGGCGGTCGCCGTCGAAATTCCGCTGGTGATCTGCGATATCCAGCGCGGAGGACCCTCGACGGGTCTTCCGACGAAAACGGAGCAAGCCGATCTGCTGCAAGCGCTGTTCGGCCGCAACTCGGAAGCTCCCATTCCGATTGTTGCCCCTGCCACTCCCAGCGATTGCTTCTGGGCGGCACTCGAAGCTAGCCGCATCGCGGTCAAATACATGGTGCCGGTGATCATTCTGTCCGACGGCTACCTGGCCAACGGCGCGGAGCCCTGGCGCATTCCGGACGTCGACGCGATCCCGGAATTTAAGGTGAGCTTCGCGAAAGAACCCAATTCTCCGAACGGCTACCTACCCTATAAGCGCAATCCGGAGACGCTCGCGCGGCCGTGGGCCGTTCCGGGCACGCCTGGACTCGAACACCGCGTCGGGGGTCTCGAGAAGCAGGATGTCACCGGCAACATCAATTACGAGCCGCTCAACCATGAAAACATGGTGCGCATTCGCGCGGCGAAAGTTGCCGCCATCGCGCAAGACATCCCGGACATCGTGCCCGTTGGCGATGATCACGGCGATCTGCTGATTGTGGCGTGGGGCTCCACGCATGGCGCCATCACCGCCGCCGTGAAGGCCCAGCGCGCCGAAGGCCGCAAGATCGGCCACGTGCACCTGCGCCATCTGAATCCGCTGCCGTCGAACCTCGGCGACGTAATCAAGCGCTACAAGCAGGTGCTGGTCCCCGAGCTCAATATGGGCCAGCTTCTGTGGATTCTGCGCGCCAAGTACCTGGTGGACGCGATCGGCCTGAACAAGATCCAGGGCCGCCCGTTCAAGCAAACCGAGCTGGAGCAAAAGATCGAGGAGTTGCTGGGAATTTAGCGGCACAGGTTTCAACCCGTGCCGCCGCGATCTGGCCGGCACAGGAAACGCAGCACAGAATGAATTCTGTGCTATCGGAATTCTGGAGCTTTGAAAATGTCAACGGCCACGCTGCCCCCCATCGCACCGCTCACCAAGAAAGACTTCCAGACCGACCAGGAAGTCCGCTGGTGTCCGGGCTGCGGCGACTACGCCATTCTTTCCGCGGTGCAGTCGGTCTTTCCCGACCTCGGCATCAAACGTGAGAACTTCGTGGTCGTCTCGGGGATCGGCTGCTCCAGCCGCTTTCCGTACTACATGAACACGTTTGGCTTCCACACCATTCACGGCCGCGCGCCTGCGGTGGCCACCGGCATCAAGGCCATTCGGCCGGACCTGGAAGTGTGGGTCGCCACCGGTGACGGCGACGCGCTCTCCATCGGCGGCAATCACACCATTCACATGCTGCGCCGCAACGTCGGCCTGAAAGTGCTCCTCTTCAACAATCGCATTTACGGGCTGACCAAGGGCCAATACTCGCCGACTTCGGAATTCAACAAGAAGACCAAGTCCACGCCCTTCGGATCGGTCGACCGCCCGTTCAATCCCGTGTCGCTGGCGATCGGCGCGGAAGCCACGTTCGTCGCGCGTTCCGTCGACGTCTTCCAGGGGCACTTGAAAGAAACGCTCAAGCACGCTGCGGCGCACAAAGGATCGGCCTTCGTCGAGATCCTCCAGAACTGCAACATCTTCAACGACGGCGCGTGGTTTTCGCTCACCGAGCGCGACGCCCGCACCGAGCACATCCTGCAGCTCGAGCATGGCAAGCCGCTCGTCTTCGGCAAGAACCGCGACAAAGGCATCCGCCGCATCCCCGACGGCGACATCGAGGTTGTCTCGCTCGGCAACGGCATCACCGAGTCCGACCTGGTCGTTCACGACGCGCACCATCCGCGGCCGTCGTACGCCTTCTTGCTCTCGCACATGGAGCATCGCCCTGGTTTCCCCACTCCCATCGGCGTGTTCCGCGCGTGGGACGACCTGCCGCGCTATGAAGACGTCATGAACCAGCAGATCAAAGACGTAATCGCCAAGCGCGGCCCCGGCGACTTGAACAAGCTGCTGCATGCCGGCGACACCTGGGAAGTCCGCTAGCGGCATCGTTCATTACGCCGCGATACAGAGTTTCCCGTAGAAAAATTTATGCGGTTCTAGAACTCCTGGCGGGCGCTGTACTCTGCCTGTAGTTCAGGTGCATCTAACTCATTCTCGGGTGTTTACGAAAATTTTCTTGGTGAGGCGCTTCCTTGGAGCTTGTCGTGCCATCTCAATGGCACCCAGCGCAGCATATAATTAGAAGGGACAAACATGCGCATCCGTACTATCCTTACGCTGGCAACCCTGTTCCTCCCGTGTTTTACCGTCGCCGTCTGGTCGACACCGCTCACTAACCAGCCCGCGAGCAGACCTTTCGGACCGGCGACGCAGACCGGGTATGTCTCCGGGACGATTTCCTCGATCCGAGGCGCCTCGTTCTCCGTTGACGTGAAGAAGAGTGAGGACGTCGTGACGCTCAAGTTTCTGATCAATGACGCCACGAAAATTGACGGCAAGCTCGCGGTAGGATCCGTGGCTACCGTTGACTATCGCAACGACGGTGCCGACAACATTGCGGTCCACGTCGTCGTACAATCAACTGTTCGCTCGTATTAGTCTCAGTCGCCGGCACGGCGATTCGCAAAGGAGCTTAGTTTTCAGTCCCCGGCCCCGGCGCTGCCTATCTTCGCTCTTGCCCAAGGGGAAGTTTTTATGCGCACGACTCTGAAAATTGTTTTGCCGTTGATCATCAGCGTCGTTGTGGTGTCTCTGCTTTTTGCCGCCTACCAGGTGCGCACGCAAAAGCGGCTGTTGCGCAACGATCTTTCCCGCCGCGCGGAGATCCTCGGCGAGAGCCTGCAGGAAAACGTCGAGCCACAGTTTGACCGACCCCTGCCCGACAAAAGCTTACAGCGTCTGGTCGACCGCTTTGGCCAGCGAGAACATCTGAAGGGTATCGCCGTCTACGACGCCAACGGCGCTGCTCTGGCCTTGACCCCCGGCTTGGCGCCGGTTTTTCAGTCACGCCCGGCCACTGCAACTCATGCCGCCCTGCGTGATGCGGGCTTGGGCGAATTCGTAAAGATCGACAACCTTCCGATGCACGTCTACGCGCTGCCGCTTCATCGCAACGGGCAGGCTGTCGGAACGCTGCTCCTGGTCCACGACACGAGCTACATCGATACCCAGGTCTCTCGCACGCTCCGCGATGCACTTGTGAACGCGCTGGTGCAGACCCTGTTCATCGCCATTCTTGCGATCGTCCTGGTTCGCTGGACGCTGACCGGGCCGCTGACGAGAACCGCCAAATGGCTGCGCACGTTGCGCACGGGCCAGGCGCATATTCCGCCGGCGGGTGGGCAAGGAGAGATTTTCGACCAGATCCATCGCGAGGTCGCGCACCTCGCTCGGGACCTCAACGCCGCTCGTGCAACCGCCGAAGAGGAAGCCCGCCTCCGCGAGTCGGGCGTTTCCATTTGGACCGCGGAGCGCCTTCGCGTCAGTCTCAGCAACAAGCTCCAGAACAAGCCGCTCTTTGTGGTTTCCAACCGCGAGCCTTATATGCACGTTTTTAACAATGGCAGCAACGGCTCGATGCAAGTCATCGTCCCTGCCAGCGGCTTGGTCACCGCGCTCGAGCCCGTCCTGCTTGCCTCCAACGGTACCTGGATCGCCAACGGTTCCGGCAACGCCGACCGCGAAGTGGTCGACGCGCGCGACCGCCTGCGCGTCCCTCCCGATAATCCCGCCTATACGCTGCGGCGCGTCTGGCTCAGCGCGGAGGAAGAGAAAGGCTATTACGAAGGCTTCGCCAACGAGGGGCTTTGGCCGCTCTGCCACATCGCCCACACTCGGCCGGTCTTTCGCCCCGAGGATTGGCTGTGCTATCAAGAAGTTAACCGGCGCTTCGCCGACGCGGTCCTCACGGAAATGGAAGGCGTCGAATCACCCATCGTTCTTGCCCAGGACTACCATTTCGCGTTGCTCCCTCGCATGATCAAGGAGGCGCGTCCCGATGCGCGCGTCGCCATCTTCTGGCACATTCCCTGGCCTAATCCGGAAGTCTTCGCCATTTGCCCGTGGCAGCGCGAGCTGATCGACGGGCTTCTCGGCGCCGATCTGATCGGCTTTCACATTCAGTCTCATTGCAACAATTTCCTCTCCTGCGTGGACCGCGCCGTCGAAGCGCTCACCGCCTGGGATCGCTTCGACGTAAATCGCCAGGGCCACCTCACGCGCGTCCGCCCCTACCCCATCAGCGTCTCGTTCACGGAAAATGGACATGCTCCCGAGCCGCATCGAAGCCTGGGCGAACAGTGCGCCGCCATCTGCAACGAACTCAATATTCATGCGACTCTGCTGGGCGTCGGGGTCGACCGTGTCGACTACACCAAAGGCATCCTGGAGCGCTTCCGCGGTATCGAGCGCTTTCTCGAGCTCAATCCCTCCTACCAGCGCCGCTTCACGTTTATACAAATCGCGGCCCCCAGCCGCACTAACATCGATCGGTACCAAAAATTGCTGGAGGAGGTCACCAGCGAAGCCGCGCGCATCAACGCCAGGTTTCAGGCCGGCCGTTGGATGCCCATCGTGCTGCTGAAAAAGCATCACTCCCACGAAGAGATCGCGCGCTTTTACCGCGCCGCTTCCGTGTGTCTGGTGACCGCGCTGCACGACGGCATGAATCTCGTCGCTAAGGAATTTGTCGCCGCGCGCGATGATGTTCGCGGTGTCCTGATCCTCAGCACGTTTGCCGGCGCCGCTCTTGAGCTGGGTGACGCTCTGCTCGTCAATCCTTACGACGTCCAGCAGGTCGCGGGCGCCATCCTTCGAGCCCTGGAAATGCCCACCGAAGAGCAAGCCACCCGCATGGAGCACATGCGCGGCAACGTGCGCGAAAACAACGTCTATCGCTGGGCCGCCAATCTTCTCTCCGACCTGACCGATATCCGCATCGACGCTCCCGAACGCATCGAAGTGCAATGAGTCCACCGGCCCCCCGGATTTCCCATCTCTTGTCGCAGTGGGACCGCGTCGCCGCCCGAGTTCGGGCTCACTCTCGCGTCGTTATTTTCCTCGATTTCGACGGTACGCTGGTGGCCATCGCTCCGCGCCCCGAAAAGGTGCGCCTTACGCCCGCCGCTCGTAAAGTCCTGCAGCGTCTCGCGCGTCACCCTCGCGCCACTCTGGTCATGATCAGCGGGCGCCGCCGCGCCGAGCTTCTCGAGCACATCGGCATTCGGGGCATCCACTATTTCGGGCTGTACGGCTGGGAACGCAGCACCGCTTGTCCGCTTCCGGCCCGCGTCAGCGCCACACTTCGCCGCGCCCGCATGCAACTCGAGCATCATCTTCGCGCCTATCCCAGCGTCTGGATTGAGAACAAGCGCAGCAGTTTCTCCGTTCATTTGCTCGACCTTCCCGCCGCCCTCCAACCGCGCGTTCGGCGCCAGCTCCGCGCTTGGCTCAAGCCTTTTCGCCGGACTCTAAGGGCTGTGGAAAACCTCCGCGACGTGGAAGTGCTGCCTCGCTCCATTCCTGGCAAAGGCCTCGCTGTACGCCGATTCCTCGCTCAGTCGGCTTTTCGGCGCGCTTTTCCCCTGTATTTTGGCGATGATTTCTCCGACGAGTCCGGCTTCGTCGCCGTCCGTCGGGGTATCTCCGTTCGCGTCGGCAAGCGACGCGCCACCCGCGCGCGCTACACCGTCCGCAACCCAGCCGAAGTCGCCGCCGCGCTAGCCAAACTCGAAGCCGCCCTCTCCAAACGCTAACACAACAAAGTCGGCGCACCACGACCTGAGGGTCCTTACCCCGACAATTCCGAATCTCTGTGCCTCTGTGCCTCTGTGGCCAATCCTTCTTCTCTTCCTGCCTGATTTCGCAACCGCACAGCTCTACCGGTTCATCACTCCTGCATCCGGCTGCGGATTTTTTGCCGCAGCGCGACCTCGCGCGGTGAGCCACCGCCCCGCGCCAGCCACTTTTCCAAGCTGTCCACGCTGATCTTGTACACCGTCGGCGCCTGCCACACTTCCACTTGGAGCGTCATCGTCTCCAGTGTGGCTTCCCGGCTCCAGGCACCGCGGCGAAATTGGTGCAAAGCCACGCACGCCGCCTCGTACAACGATCCTGCGCTCACTTGCACAGCGTGCTCCACGCCCTCCAGATCCCGCAGCTTTACGACGCACTTCCGCGGCTCCGCCATGCGCGTAGCATAACACGATATTCGCTTTTTATTCGCCAATGGAGTTTCTAAGGTGCGTCGCAGGCGCACCGTAGGGACTAAGGCCCACTGTAGGGGCCCGCTTTAGCGCGTCCAGCCCCAAAGCTTCTAGACTTGTCTCTGGATTCCTGCGGAACTTCCCTTCACCGCCGCGCCAAGGTAAGCGGCGCGGCTCCGGCCTCCCGATTCTCCGGGACCCATCCCCTCTCAATACGTGACCGACCACCCCACCACCGTCATCGTCAGCACCAGCAGCAGCGCCCCCACGCTGACCATGCTCAGCGCTTTTCCATGCCCCAGCAGATAATCCCGCGACTCCGCGTCGCTGCACAACAGCACTACAACCACCAGCACCACTGCCCACGCCAGCGCCGCAGGCGCGCCGGGATACCTCCCGATCATCGCCAGGAACTGCCCCGGCGGCTGCCCGGCCGGAACCCACCACGGCAGCATCGGCGCCACTCCCGCCGCCAGCGAAAATGTCAGCAGCTTGCGCGTGAACCATCCCTTGATCTTCGGCCGCGCCTCTTTCCACACCAAAAAGTCCCACGCCAGCAGCCCGATCGCCAGCGGCACCCAGCCGTACAATGCGGCCTTATAGTCAAACCACAGCCACGCGCGAAACACAGCTCGCGAATGCGCCCCCGACGTCAGCCGCGGCAGCAGCAGCAACCCCACCAGCGCGTTGCACGCCACCGCCACCATCAGCGTCACCAAACTCATCAATTGAAACCAGTGCCGCGTCGCCGACACTTTGCAGCGCGTGCACACCGATTGTTTCGGCAGGAAATTTAGTCCACAGCGTTCGCAGAACACGTTGCTCTCCCAGGCTAGGCTTCGGGAAATCGAGCCTGTGCTCCCCATCAGACTACCCCGCCGGCGTCTCAAAAAACTACTGGTCTGACGTTCAGCAAAACGGTCAGTTGCACCCAAGTTTCCGCCACCCATTTCCTCCTGTACGTCCCCTGTAGGGGCGCAGCATGTTTACCCTGAGCTTCGAGGGGCTGGCCCCAGCTTGGCAACCAACCCGCCCTTCTAGTGGTTTTTCTTAGGTTTTGGTCCAAACCCGCGCCGCCTTCACCGATTCTGCGGCTTCTCGATCTCCTGGTCGGTATGCACGGAGAACAGCATGAAATTCCCGAACGTGTGATACGTGATCGTGCGGAAGTCCTCATACTCGCAATAAGAGTCAACGTTCTGCGGCAGCCAGATGCTTACATTCTGCGTACGGAACTTCACCGGAGCGTAATCGATCGATAAGTACCAATCTCGTATGTGCATCGGAGCCGCGCTCTCCACCAGGCTCGTCTCCAGGTGCATCACCTCGCCGGAATCACTGGCAATCCAGGCTCGCCCCTTAAGCTTTGCGGGATACACGGCGCCCTTGTCGCCGCGGAAGGCGACGGTTTGAACGGGCTTATCTTTTCGCTGCCGGAAATGAACCACCCAGGCAGGTTGGGCGTTCCATTTTGTCGTTCCTTCGCAGCTCATTTCGTAGTCGCCTTGCAGCTCCGCAAGAAAGATCAAAGCCATGCTCGGCAAGCCCACGTCCCGGGTGCTGGCCGGGAATAAGTGGCCTCCACGTTCGGGGTTGCGGCTTTCTTGCACGGAGGTTCCCTGCAGCGTCGACTCCAGAACGACCACGTAGTCGAACGTCCCTGCGCTGGTATCCCGAACCTTTCCCGTGCTGCCCAAAGCCTCGTATTCGATCATTTCCTGCGCGGTGAAGTTTTGCAGATTGCTGACGAACTCATTTGCACGCGCGCCCGCCTGCTGCAGCGCGTCGGCCAGCACGCACGGCGGTGACGAAATTCGCGAGCGCAGCGGCGCATCAATGTTAGGGGGACCCCAGAACAATGGCCGGTTCTTCGCTTTCTTCTCGGCTTGGGACTGTTGAGCGCCCCGCAAATCGGGCGCAATCAGCACAGCGCTCGCCAGCGCCCACGCGCAACCCGCGCACAACAAGCCGGCGAGCGCTCCCGCGAGTCCCCGCTCAATCTTCACAGGCCCGAACCCGGTTTCTTGCCTGACAGCATCCGCTCTTCTAATAGCTCGTTCCTGGAACAAAAACAAGACGCGCGCTTCCCGGCGCTGCCCCCCGCGCTCCCGCAGCCCGCGATCTTCCCCGAAAAACCTTCCCGGATTTGATAGCATCCAACTGTGGGCAGTGTCATGGGGTGGCGGAGCCTTGTCCTGGCGCAACCGAAACTTCCCGCCGTCGCAAGGGTTCGTAACCTTGGATTCTGATGGTTTTCCAGCAACGCTGATCCCAGTCGTGGTGCTGTGAGATGTGCTCATAGTTTTAGCTCCCAGTTGGCAACGCTTGCAGATTCGTTCTAAGGGAGACTCAAATCATGTCCACCTCGACCGACAATCTCGTGACGCCCGGCGAGCGGCGCTTCTATCCTCGCGTCTCTCCATCCCGCCCGATCTACATCGCCTTTGGCGGCAACAATCTCGGCATGCTCCTCAATCTCGGCGAGAACGGCCTTCTCGTCTCCACACCTTCCGCACTCGACCTCAATTCCGTCTATCGCGTCTCGCTTCGCCTCAATGGCCTTGCCAAGCCCATCGAAGTCCACGTTCGTACCGTCTGGACCACTGAATCGACGAAGCGCGCTGGCATCCAACTCCTGGACCTTTCCGAACACGATCGCGAACAAA
Organism: uncultured Acidobacteriota bacterium; assembly: GCA_963735525.1. GTDB lineage: Bacteria > Acidobacteriota > Terriglobia > Acidiferrales > UBA7541 > Acidiferrum. Next base: position 78,506 of record CAVTLQ010000019.1, read on the forward strand.
TTCGCAAGTGGGGCGCTCTCGAACTCTCTCGCCAAAAGACCGCAGAACCTCAGCCCGCACAAGAGAGCTCCCAACCCCAGCAAGAAAAACCGCCCTCACTGCCATACGCAGCGGAGCCCGTTCAAAAGCCGGAACGTCCATTCGCGCCGGCCTTCGTCGCTGCGCCGTTGCCACTCGCACCGTTTGACGCGGATACGCATCTCGATTTCCCTTTGCCCCAAGATCTCGTCGTTCCTCGGCGTTCTGGAAAGAAGTCCGGCGCGTCGGGGCTCTTGGCTTGGGGCGCGTTAGGAGCGGTAATCGGCATCGCGGTCGCGCTGTTCTTTGATCTAGGCTTTGCCGAAAAATTCCTGAACCGCTACAACGTCAGCGCAATTCGCAGCGCGGGCTCTTCCGGCGCTCCCGCTCCGCCACTCGCTGCGCTAGACAAGGAAAATCCGGCCGACGAAGACCCGGCAGCCTCGCTTCCCAGCGTTCCGTCGCCCAAGACCACCGCGCCCCCGCCGCTCCCAGCACCCGCTACGCGCCCGATCAATTCTCCTTCCGACGCCTCGCCGACAAAATACGCATCCACCAAGCCATCCACTCCCAAAACCTACGCCCTTGCGCCCCCGAACCACACAGAGGCCGCCGAAACGCAGGCCGCTTCCCATTCCGATTCCGCGGATTCAGCTTCGACGCAATTCGCTGCCAACGAAGCCTCGAACGCATTCCCAACCACAATCACGCCCGCTCCAGCGGACACTCCCCCGTTGGCCTCCATCCCCGCTCCGGTCGCTCCCGCTCCTGGCGTCAAATCCGCGATCACCGGCTCGATCACAAGCCCCGGCACGCGCGCAGTCGATCCCAGCGCCGCCACCGCTCCGCCGCCCGCAACTTCCGCAAGCCCAGCCACCTCCCGCGGCGCTTGGCCCATATCCGGACCACCTATCAGCGCCGGGAGAACATCCTTCTTCCATCCCAGGTCCGACTCTGCCGTGGTTCACATGGATGCAGTCCCGGGACCCGTCACGGACATCACTCCCCCCAAAGGCCTCAGCTCATCCTTTGTGACCCTGCCCGGCGAGCGCGTCCTCGATTCACCCAGCGTCACCATGCACATTCAGCGTTCGGTTCTCGTTCCCGGCGATCATTGGCTGTGGCACACCCACAAGAAGGTCGCCCTCGGCGAGCTCACCTCTCGCATCGATCCGCAGATTTCCCGTCTCCCCACCACCTACGGCAGCATCACCGTGCAGGCCTCCATCGACAAAGACGGCCGTGTCACCAACCTCAAGCCCCTCAACGGCTCCTTCGCCTACCTCCCGACGGTAGCCAGAGCCATCCGCGAATGGCGCTACGAACCCACCTACCTCGACAACAAGCCCGTCGAAACCCAAGCCCAAATCGAACTCGACTTCCACCCACCGTCCCGCCGCTAACACCCGCTGTGTACCGGCCTCCGAGTGGCACAGCCACTCCTATTTACCCTGAGGAAAGAAGGGTCTGTGTCACCTCGAATGCTCCGGTTCGCCTCCGCTCTTGTGGTATCCCCCTCCGAGCAACACCCCCGATTGTCATTCTGAGGGCATCCGACTCGCCCAGAGCGCTTTGCGCGAAGGATAAGGATGCCCAAAGAACCTCACCTTGAAGTCCTTGGCACGACGCCGGCCGCCCGAGCGCCTTCTTGCTCTCAACTTTAAACTCACAACCCTCGACTCGCCCCTCCGCTCTCGGCGCTTATCCTCCCTACTTCCCCGCCTCCCCCCAAGCAATCCCCTTCCCCTTCAACACCGCAATCGCATAACGAATCGGCACCCCCGCCCCAACCGTCGACGCCCCCTGCTCCATGCCTGCCGCCATCGAAGCCACCGGGTGCAGCCACTGCCCCTCCACAAATCCCACCACCTCCCGCCCGTCCCCCGACAACACCGGCGCCCCGCTCTGCCCCAAAATCACTTCATGGCTGAAAAGAAACAAGTCTGTATCTCCCAACCCTTTCTCCAACTGGCTCGACGCATACTCCAGCACACGCGCCTCCGACCGGTCCTGCAACTCCGCCTCAAACGTGTGCGGCCGCCGCCGCGAAGGTCGCAGCGCCGCCACCAGCACCTCCTGCCCCCGCTCGGGACCCTCTCCATGCAGCGGCAAGACTCCCACTCGATAATTTCCTCGAAACGGATTCGGCGTGGCCTGCAGCACCGCCACATCGTGCTCCCGGTCAATCGCCACCACTTCCACCTTCACCATTCGCGGCGGCGCCTCGGCACGATTCACCAAAATGTAAGGCTGTCCTCCGTTGCCGAACGAGTGCAGCACATGCGCCGCGGTCAGCAGATACCCCTCGCGGCTCACGAAAAACGCATTCCCATAGAAAATAAACTGGTACCCCCGCTCCCCCGGCGTCTCATCCACCGGATACACCACCGGACAGATCGCCCCCGCCAACTCGGCAAGATCGGCGGTATCCGCAGCCGTTCCGGCCGCCCCGCGCAAGTCCGCGTACAGCACCGTGCCCGCCCCACCACCACTCTTCGCCGCAACCATACCGCCACCCAGCAGGCAGACATACCCCATCCCCGCCGCCAGTATCACCGCCACCATTCGCCAATTTCGCCTCATTCCAGTATCCTCAACCCTTCTCCCCGCCACCTAAACCCCTTCCCTTCGATCACTTTAGGCAAGCCTCCCCTCATCAGCAATAGCCCGCCAGGCCAGCCTCCTGCCCTCCCTTTCGCGGGGCCCTCGCCTCGCTCCCTTAAGCTTTTGTGCTTTTGTTACGGCTTGGAGGCTGGTTGCTCGGCCGCGGCCGGCATTGCCTGTGCTGGCGGTTGCGCCGCAGAGGAAGCCAGCGCCTGCGCCGCGACCACCGATTGCGGAATCTTTAATACCGCGCCGCGGATCACCGCGTCGAATCGCTGCCCTGCCGCCACCACCGCCGGTTTGCCCTTGCGAAATTCCCACGTGGGTCCTGTCGCACCCATGATGCTGGTCATCGGGTTGCCCGCCGCTTCCTTGGAGAAGAAAGTGGCTGCAATGTGCTCGCCGGTCACCGCAGTCACGTACTGCATGGTCCAGGAGATTTCACCGGGAGGGCGATTCATGAATCCCGGCTGCCGGACGCTCGTCACCTGTGCGTGTGCCTCAGCGCCTCGTTGGAATACCATCACTCCATTCACCACAACGTCCTGCGCCACCTTCATCGGCACGATCATGGCGTCCTGCGTGGTGTCCGACGAAACATTGGCGCTGAGCTCGACCTCGATCGGCGTGCCTCCGGGGACTTTCACTTCTACGATTTCCGGCGCCTTGGGCGCGGGCGGTGGTGCGGAAGCCGCCGGCGCCTGCACCATCGCCAGAATTACCTTATCGGGCAAGCCCGCCTGTTTCAGCTTTTGCAGCGCCGCTGGCGACGTGTCGAACTCGCACGGCGACCCATGGATTTTGGCGATAATCACGTCGGCGCTCAGCCTCATTACGTGCATCTTCATGATATTTACGTTGGTAAGCGGTGGCACCACAGGCGCGTGCGGAGCAGACGCATCCGTCATTCCGAAATTTGTTGTGGATGCGCCCCCAGGCGTATTTGAAATCTCCGCATAGTGTACCCAGCCGACTCTGCCGTCCTGCGTGCGAACCTGAAAGTACTCCACCCACCGCGTCAGGACTTCCACCTTTTCGCCACATCGCAAATGCCCCAGCTCTTCGAGTTGGTCAACCGATTGGTACAGCAAAACGTACGAACCATACGTCCCGCAGTAGGCGTAGCCGGCCGGGGCCGACCGGACCGGTGCCGCCGCCAAAAGCGCCACAAACAAAATGCCAATCCGAACCTTCATACCAAGCCCCTGGGTCCGGGCAAATCGCAAACCTTTCGCGCAGCCCGAAGTTTTCTTGAAACAAGCGTTCGCTGCCATTCTTGCGAACCCATCCGCTTCCAGCCAATAGTACTTGTGACGGTTTGGTAACGGCACCTACCCGACCGTCGCCTCCTCTCGCTCCCAGTCACCGCGATCGCACCGTCGACTTTTTGCCCGGCCGATAGCTCTTCTCCCGGTCATCCGCTAAACTACTTGTCGTCCAAACCGCAAATGGAAAGTCCCGACGCGCCCAAGAAGAAGCTACGCAGCCGCCTCTTGAACCTCCTACTCACAATTCTCATCGGCTACATCCTGGCCCTTTCGCTCATCCGCGTGTTCGAGGCGCACCTCATTTTCTTCCCCAACACCCCCGGCCGCCTGGAAGGCGACTGGCATCCCCACGCCCTTCCCGTTCAAGACGTCTGGCTGACTTCCTCTGATGGCACCAAACTCCACGCCTGGTGGATTCCCAACGACCAGGCCAAATTCACATTCCTCGCCTTCCACGGCAACGCCGCGAACATTGCCAATCGCGCACCCGTCTACGAGTTTTTGCGCGACACTCCCGCAAACGTATTCGCCCTGGAATACAGCGGCTACGGTCGCAGCGAGGAAAGCCCAGCGAAGCCGGCCTCTACCGCGACGCCGACGCCGCCTATCAATATCTCGTCGTCACCAAGGGCATCGATCCCAAGACCATCATCTCCTTCGGCCAATCCCTAGGCACCGCCGTCGCCGCCCACCTAGCTGCCCACCGTGCCGTGGGCGCCGTAGTCCTGGAAGCACCGTTCCCCTCCGCATCCCGCCTAGCCCGCCAATTCTTCTGGTTCTTCCCAGGACTCAGCCTACTCGTCCACGGCCAGCTCGACACCTCAGCCAGACTCCAGCAGATCACCGCCCCCCTCCTGATCGTCCACTGCACCCAAGACCCCGTCATCCCCTTCCACTTCGGCCAAGCCGTCTACAACGCTGCCCGTCCTCCCAAAGACTTCCTCCAAATCAACGCCTACTGCCACGAAGAATCCTCCCTGGTCGCCCCGAACCAATACCGCCCCACCCTCCAAAAATTTCTCGCCGCCGTTAGCAAGTAGCGCCGACTTCAGGTCGCCATTTCGCCTACCCATCGTACCCCCCACTTGCCTCCTCCCGGACCTAACTCCTTCCTCTTCAAAAACATAGGGTAACGCCCCAGTAAATCCTTGACATCCGAGTACCTTTATGGTAATATTGATCATGTTGCTCGTTTCCCCGCCCTCCCAGACCCTGTACGGGCAGGGGCTCAGCCCCTCCCGGTGTCAGCACGACCCCGCTATCGTCCGCGAACAACCCCACGCTCACCACTCGCTAACCCCTTTAGAATCCGCACTTCCAAGAGGGTGCGTCCGCAACTCCTTTAGAATCCGCACTTACAGACACTCACGAATCTGTGTCAAAACAAACAACTTTAACCCTTTTAGAATCCGCACTTCCAGGATGTTGCAATGTGCAAAGAAAACAAAGGACTTTAAGTCCACTAGAATGAACACTTCCGCGATTCTTACCCATAAGCCCTTTAGAATCCGCACTTCCAAAAAAGGCGGGGGGGAGGGGGTGTCCAGCAGATATCATCCGTCTGTGGCGCAGCCATTCCTGTTCACCCTGAGCCTCGAAGGGGCTGTGCCTTCCGATCAAGCAGCAAAAGCCGCGCACTCTCGACCCCGAAGCACCCGCCAATTTCGGGGCACGAGGCACCGATCACCAGTCACCAGTCGCCGCTCCTTCCCCGCAACCCCGGCGCATCTTTCACATCAAATGGAAATAGGTTCGGGAACCACACGTATACTCTCTATATGGATATGGACGACCACTCCAAACTCGCTCCCTTTCCGATGACCGGCGAGGCTGACCCCGTCCCAACGGGCTTGTTTGTCTCCTACCCGGAGCAAGCCAATACCCTCAGCCTGCTCTATGACGTCAGCCGCGAAATCACTTCCATCCTCGACCGCGAGGAGCTTCTCCGCCGCGTCGCCCACCGCGTGAAAAAGCTCGTCAACTACCATGTTTTCAGCGTCATGCTGTGGAATGAAAATACCCAGCACTTGGAAAGCGCCTTCGCCCTGCGCTACGGTGACACCATTCCATCCCGCACTAGCCTCCCGCTGCACCAGGGACTTACGGGCACGGCCGCTGGGCAGCGCCGCATCCTCCGCGTCAACGACACGCTCGAAGATCCGCGCTACATCAAGTGCGACGTGGGCTTTGACACGCGCTCCGAACTGGTTGTCCCGCTTCTCCTGCAGGACCGCCTCATCGGCGTGCTCGATCTCGAGAGCACCGAAGCCAATGCTTTCACCGCCGAGCACGAGCGCATGCTCTCCACGCTCGGCTCCTACATCGCCATTGCTCTCGAGAACGCCCGCCTTTACGAAGAGGCCCGCGAAACCGAACGCCGCCTGCAAACCGATCTCGCCACCGCCCGGGAAATTCAGCGCAGTCTCTTGCCCACCGGCGCGCGCGAAGTGCCCGGCCTCGAGCTGGCTGCCGCCTATGCCCCGGCGCGCGAACTTGGCGGCGACTTTTACGATTTCCTTCCCTACGGCAAAGGGCGCCTCGCCATGGTCCTCGGCGACGTGTCCGGCAAAGGCACTGCTGCCGCGCTATTCGCCTCGCTGGCCATCGGCATTCTTCGCGAGCACGTCTTCGCGCACCCGTGCCCGCCCGCCGAAATGCTTGCCATGCTCAATGCCCGCCTTCACGCCGCGCGGCTTGATAGCCGCTTCATCGCCACGCTTTTTTCTGTCTACGATGCCGGCACGCGCCGCCTCACGCTCTCCAACGCTGGTGGACCATATCCCCTTCTCGTGCGCGATGGCGCCGTCCAATCCGTTCGCGTCGCCGGCATTCCTCTCGGCTTGTTTCCGGACACGGAATACGACGAAATCACCCTCGATCTCGTGCCCGGCGACATCGTTCTTTTCGCCTCCGATGGCATCCTCGAATCCGCCAACGCCGCGCAAGAGGAATTCGGCCACGATCGGCTCTCTTCCGTGCTCGCGGGCGTTTCACCGCAGCAGTCCGCGGAGGAAATTGCCGCCGCAATTCTCGCCGCTACCGACGTTTACAGCGGTGCCGGTATCGCCCCGTTCGACGACCGCACCCTGCTCGTCCTCCGCGTCAGCGACCACTCCACCACCGACTTCTCCAAACTCCCCATCATCTACTGACGTGCACCCGTCTCACGCAATCCACGCCACTCGCGCCGAGCCAGATCGAACAAGCTCAGAAAACTCTTGTAGGGGCGCAGCACCGCTGCGCCCAGGCGTCAAATATTTCCTCGTCTGCTGCTGGAGAAGGTGAACTAGCGGGAACCCGCAACCACCGGAGGAAGGACGCTCGCTTGAACCAGCCCGGAATTCTGCAACGCCGGCAGCCACTTGTCGCGCACCAGCGCAAACTCCTGCCAATACTTCTTGCTGATGGGATCGGAGGGCGGCAGACCGAGCTTCTCGAAATTTTTGTACTCGCCCCGCTGCAAAATACGGAAATCGAGATGCGGCCCGGTGGAAAGGCCGGTGCTGCCGACCAGGCCGATGGTCTTGCCGATCTCGACGCGATCGCCGCCGCGCACGTACATGCGGGACAAATGCAAGTACATGGTCTCGTAACCGTCGGAGTGCGCGATCTGCACCATGTTGCCTTCGCCGCCCTTGCGGCCCGCGAACACCACGCGCCCGCCGCCGATGGTCTGCACCGGAGTGCCCACCGGCGCGCCGTAATCCGTCCCCAGATGCGGCCGGTAGATTTTCAGGATCGGATGAAACCTCGCCTTGCTGAAGTGCGATGTGACCGGCGCGGCGAATTTCAGCGGCGAGCGCAGAAACGTTTTCTGCAGCGATTTCCCCTCGGCCGTGTAGTAGCCGGGATGCCCGAATTCGTCGTGAAACAGTAGCGCCTGGTACTTCTTCCCGCCGTTGTCGTATTCCGCGGCAAGAATTTTTCCATAGCCCGCGGTCTTCCCATTTGCATATTTCTTTTTCTCGAGCACCACGCGGAACGTGTCGCCCTTGCGCGGATCGGTGTAGAAATCCAGATCGTAGCTGAAAATCTGCGCCATCTGCAGCGTCAGCTCCGGCGATTCCCCGGCCTGCTCCATGGCGTTGAAGAGCGAGTCGCCGATCTCCCCGGTGACGGTGGCGACTTCCGTTCTTGACGGGATCGCCGCCACCTCCGCCGAGAATCCTCGGTCGCCGGGGACGATCTTCAGCATGCGGTCGGGATCGATCTTGTAGTCGATCTCACGCAGCGCGCCTTCGGCGGAGCGGTTGACGGTGAGGGTGTTGCCGGCGCGGACCTGGCGCAGATTGAATGCGCGCTGCGCCGCGGCGGAGGCGTTGGCGGCGTCCCCGGCGCTCAGGCCGGATTTTTGCAGCGCGGCGGCGAAATTTTCGCCGCGGGAGAGCTGCGTCTCTGCGGGGAGAATGGTTTGCTCGCGAAGATGGGCGGCTTCGGCGCGAGCGACTTGCGCTTGGTGCTGAAACTCGGCGTCGGAAGCGGATCGCGAGCGAAAGACATATCCAACGATGGCGGAGCCCACAACAAAGGCGAAGAGCAACATGATCACGAAGCGACGATTCAAATTTCCTCCCAAGCCACTCGAAACCCACCGTACTCTTTTGGCCTAAACGGGCCATCAGGTCAAACACGTTTCTTTGGGTGTGCATCCAAAGGTCAACGCCAGGGTCCAGCAAGACAATTTCGAAGATAGCGGCCTAACTTTATTTGCCTGGCATAGTCTATCTATGGTATAAAGCATAGTCTGTCTATGGTGCCCGAGACTTTGCGATGGGAGATGGCGAATGAACCGCGACGAGCTTTTACCGGGGACGCTGTACTTGCTGATTTTGAAGACTTTGGCTCGGGGTGGGGAGCTGCATGGTTATGAGATCGCGAGATCGATCCAGCAGATTTCGCGGGACGTGCTGCAGGTGGAGGAGGGGTCGCTGTATCCGGCGCTGCAGCGGATGTTGATCAGGGGCTGGGTGAAGGCGGAGTGGGGTCTGACGCCGGAGAAGCGGCGGGCGCGGTATTACAAGTTGACGAGGGCGGGGAAAAAACAGTTGGAGTTGGAGACGGAGCAGTTCGAGCGAGTGATGGGGGCGATTGTCCGTGTGATTCAGACGGCTTGAGAGAAAGAGGTAATGAAGTAAGGAATAAAGACAAAGACAGAAAAAAAGATAACGCAGAGACGCAGAGAGCGCAGAGGAATCGCTGAGAAACAAGGATTAACACAGAGGACATCGCGATGGGGAGACTTGGGGAGATTTGGCGGCGGTTGGCGATGCTAATGCGGCGCGAGGAGTTTGGCCGGGAGCTGGAAGAGGAGATGCGGCTGCACTTGGAGCTGCGCCAGCGGGAGCAGATCGAGTCTGGCGTGAGGGCAGATGAGGCGCGGGCCGCCGCGCGGCGGGGGTTCGGCAACGTGACCGTGTTGAGGGAGAAGAGCCACATGGCATGGGGATGGGAATGGTTCGAGCACTTGGTGCAGGACGTCAACTACGGGGTGCGGGCGATGTTGCGCAGCCCGGGGATAACGCTGGTTGCCTTGCTCTCCCTCGCTCTTGGCATTGGCGCGAACACCGCGATTTTCGGGCTGACGGATGCGGTGATGCTCAGATCGCTCCCGGTGAAGGAGCCGGCCAAGCTGGTTCTGTTTGGATATGGGCTGGACGAGGGCATTAGCGATGGTTTTCCGAATCGGTGGCTTTTCTCCTACCCGTTTTATCGCGAGCTGCAGAAGAGGAATCAGGTCTTCTCGGATGTAGCCGCAGCTTTCAGCATGACCAACCGAGTGCACGGATCGGTCCAGGGGCGCAGCGATCCCGAGGCCATGAAGATCCAACTGGTCTCGGGAACGTACTTTCCGACGTTGGGGGTGCAGGCCCTGCTAGGGCGGACGCTTTCGGATGAGGATGACCGAACGGAGGGAGGACATCCCGTTGCTGTGGTTAGCTACGCGTGGTGGACGCAGAGCTTGGCCCGCGATCCTTCGGTGCTAAGTAAGAAGCTGACGGTTGGATCGACGATCTTTTCTATCGTGGGAGTCACTCCGCCGGAGTTTTTTGGAACAAAAGTGGGCGAGGCGCCGGACATTTGGATTCCTTTGTCGATGCAGAAGGAAATTCCACCGGGTTATGACGGGTACAGCGACCAAATGTTCGAGTCGTTGCACCTGATGGCGCGCCTGAAGCCTGGCGTAAGCATGGACCAGGCAAACGCCAACGCGAATTTGCTCTTCCAGCAAATCCTGCGGGGCTTCTCCGGCGCGCCGCTGACCCAGGAGAACCTACAAAAGCTGGATAAGACTCGCGTCGAGTTGAACTCCATGGCGACCGGCTTTTCGCGGCTGCGCTGGGAGTTCTCCGAACCGTTGAAGATCCTGATGGCCGTGGTTGGGCTGGTGCTATTGATCGCCTGCGCCAATATCGCAAACCTACTACTGGCCCGGTCCACGACGCGAGCGCGGGAGCTTGCCGTGCGGCAGGCGCTTGGCGCGAGGCGTTCGCGGCTGATTCGGCAATTACTCACGGAGAGCCTGGTGCTGGCGCTTGCTGGAGGTGCGCTCGGCGTTGCCTTTGCGTCGGGAGCCAGCCATCTGCTGTTGCGCATGGTGTCGGATGGGCGCGAAGCGCTGCAGTTGGAGGTTCCCGTGGACATGCGCCTATTGTTGTTCACGCTGGGTGTCACAGTGGCGACGGCGCTGTTGTTTGGAACGATTCCCGCGTTTCGCGCCACGCGCTTGAATCTTACCGATTCGCTGAAAGACGGCCGAAGCCAGTCGGGTGGGCAAGCGAAAGGCCCGTTGGCAAAGGCTCTGGTGGTATCGCAAGTGGCGCTTTCCCTGGTGTTACTGGTGAGTGCGGGACTGTTTGTCCGCAGCCTGGTGAATCTCGCGAGTGTCGATACAGGCTTCAACAGAGAAAATGTGATTCGCCTACGCGTCGATCCGAGTTCCGTTGGTTACAAGGAAGATGCTCGCCTCACGAACATGTACCGGGAAATCGAGGAGCGCGTCGGCGCACTTCCGGGAGTGCGGGCGGCGAGCTTTTCCATCTTCACGTTTAATGAGGGCACGTGGAATAACCGCATCTGGGTGCAAGGCTATCTGTCCGGCCACCGCGAAACCGATGTGCATCACAACGCCGTGGGTACCGGTTATTTTGCAGCGATGGGAATTCCTGTATTGGCGGGCCGCACGTTTGGACCTCAGGATACCGCGACGTCGCCGAAGGTTGGTGTGATCGGCGAGACGATGGCGCGCACGCTGTTTCCGAGTGGCTCGCCGATTGGGCACCGGTACGGCCGGGGCGGCCCGGAAAATGCCGGCGATATCGAAGTCATCGGAGTGGTGAAGGATGTGAAGTACAACAACCTCGACGAAGAACAGCAGCCGGGTGACTATCTGCCTTACGTGCAAAATGTGCGGTATCTCGGCGACTTTGAAGTGCGGTACGCGGGAGACTCCGCGGCGGCCGTTGCTGCCATTCGCCAGACGATTCACGAAGTGGATCGCACTCTGCCGATCTCCGATGTGATGACGCTTGACGAACAGGTGGCGCGGTCGATCACCAACCAGAGGTCGCTCGCACAGCTTTCGGCGTTCTTCGGGCTATTGGCGGTTTTTCTTTCGTGCGTGGGGATCTACGGGCTGATGTCGTACGTTGTGGCGCGGCGGACCAACGAGATTGGGATCCGCATGGCGCTGGGCGCAGATCGGGCGAGCGTGGTTGGGATGGTGGTGAACGGAGCGATGATGCAGATTGGGTTGGGACTGTTGGTGGGGATCCCCGTGGCGCTGGCAGGAGGGCGCGGGCTGGCGCATCAGCTTTACGGGGTGAAGAGCTACGATCCGATGGTGCTGGGGGCTGCGGTTGTGATGCTGACGGTGGCGGCGCTGGTGGCGGGAATTGTGCCGGCGCTGCGGGCGGCATCGATTGATCCGATGGAGGCGCTGAGAACGGAGTAACGAAGCAATGATGGAAGGAAGTAAAGAGGTAGGGAAAAAGCGAAGAAGAAGATAACGCAGAGACGCAGAGAGGGCTGAGGTAGCGTGGAGAGAAACGTCAGGAAAACGGAAAGGGAGAAGAAGGCGGGAGCGAGAGCTCCCGCACTCGAAGATTAGTTGCCGGTGTTGACTATGGTGACCGGCTTGACGGTGTCGTTCGGCGCTAGCGCGGTGGCGAAGTAATTTTGTTCGCGGAGGCGGCGGTAGATGCGGCCGGCGACCTGCGCGGCCGTTGGGCCTTCCACCTGGCGCGAGCTCCCACGCAAGAGCACGGCTAAGGCGATTTTCGGATGCGCTTCGTCGGCATAGGTCACGAACCAGCCTACTTTCGAGGTTGGATCGTTGCAGGTGCCGGTCTTACCGAGCGGGGTTTCGTCGCCGCCGCTGTCGAAGCTGCGCTTGGCCGTGCCGTAGAGAACCGCGGCCAGCATACCTTCGCGAATTTCCGGAAGGACCGCGGCGATGTTCAAATCGCGCTTCACGCGCGGAGCAAAGCCTTGAATCTCGTCGGGTGTGCGCGGGTATTGCAAGTAGTAGAGAGTGCCGCCATTGGCGAACGCAGCGGCCAGCGAGACCAACTGGAGCGGCGTGATCTGAATTCCTTCACCAAAACTGGACATGCGCGCCACGCCGCCGTGTGCCGGTGGCGCCATCGGAAACGCACCCGGATGCTCTTCCGGCAGGTTGTAGCCGGCGAGCTCGCCGAGGCCTAGCAGGCGGGCGTACTTGGAAACCGTGTCGAAGCCCATGCGAACACCGAGCTGCTCGAAAAACTCGTTGTTGGAGTGCGCCAGCGCTTCGGTGAGATTCATATACTTGCTGCGGCCGCGCACCTTGAGCATAGTGTCGCGGGTGATGACATTTTCCTCGAGAGCGGCGAGCGCAACGGTCGGCTTGATGGTGGAGCAAGGAATGTAGCCATCGCCGAAAGCGATCTTTTGATTGACCACGGTGAGGATGCGGCCGGTGTTGGGATCGACGGCCACGATGGCGCCGTTGTAGCGGCCCAGGCCTTCCACCGCGGCTTGGCGAACGATGGGATCATCAAAGGTGCCAATGTCGGCGAGCTCCGAGTTGGCGAATGTCGGGACGCCGCGGAAATGCGAGACGCTCTTGTGCGCGGGAGTGCCCGCGGCTGGCGCGGCGGGCATCGGCGCTGCCACCGATGCGGCGAGAACTGCGGCCAGGATCACTCTGCCAAATTGCTTCACTTTCGGCACCTCAAAGCGACTTACCCGATCTGCCGATCATTATGCGAGGTGTTGTTTTTACCCTAAGGAAACCCTTAGGGTCAACCTCTTAATGTCGTTTCCCCTGGGTAACTGCAACCCCGAGGTTCAGGCAATGCTGCCACTACCTTTTGCATCCACCGGGCCAATTGCGAAACTACTGATTCGATGCCACTTAGCGGCGTCTGGTGGTCTGCGAGTGTACCCAACAGAAACACCTACTCTCGCAGGTGAACCGGATTGTAGGACTACGCTATGAGGCTGTGCAATAGCCTGAGAGGACCAGTACGAAAATATGTGCTTTGTTTTGAACGACTGGCCGGGGGGACAGCGTTTTCGGGGCACCTGAACTGAGGTACCTGACCTAGGCGCGGCAAGTATTGCCGCGCGTGGAAGGATCGGAAGCCAAGTGTCACATCTTGGGACATACCTGTACCTTATCGAAGCCGCTGACGCGGCAGGAGCGGAGAAGCGAAGGGTTCGATGTGTTGAGATTGTGCCGAGAAGGGCGCAACCGTGTTGCGCCCCTACAAGGGATTTAAGCATTGAAGCTGCGTTAGCGGGTGGGGCGGGTTTTGCCGGCGTCGGAGGACGAGGCGGCGGCTGCAGCGGCCCGTACGGGTGGCTTTTCGGGTTGCGCTTGGGCGGCGTGGCCGTTGGGCCCGGGCGCTGAGCCGGTGGTACCGGCGCCGGAGGTGGCGCTGTTGTTGGCCGAGGGAATGCCGAGCTTCTTGCGGAGGGTGGTTTCGAGTTTGTCGCGGATATCCTTGTTTTCCTTGAGGAAGACGCGGGCGTTTTCGCGGCCCTGGCCCATGCGCTCGCCGTTGAAGCTGATCCAGGTGCCGGATTTCTCGAGCAGGCCTTTGTCGACGCCGAGGTCGATGAGGTCGCCTTCGCGCGAGATGCCTTCGCCGTAGAGGATATCGAATTCGGCTTCGCGGAAGGGCGCGGCGACTTTGTTCTTCACGACTTTGCCACGGGTGCGGGAGCCGACGACGCGATCACCTTCCTTGATGGACTGAATGCGGCGAATGTCGAGGCGGATGGAAGCGTAGAACTTGAGCGCGCGGCCACCGGTGGTGGTTTCCGGGTTGCCGAACATCACGCCGATTTTCTCGCGAATCTGGTTGATGAAGATCAGGCAGGTGCGTGACTTGGAAACGATGCCGGTGAGCTTTCGGAGCGCTTGGGACATGAGTCGCGCCTGAAGGCCCATGGAAGGATCGCCCATGTCACCTTCGAGCTCGGCCTTGGGGACGAGCGCGGCGACGGAGTCCACGACGATCACGTCGACGCTGCCGGAGCGGATCAGCGTTTGCGCGATTTCCAGGGCTTGCTCGCCGTTGTCAGGCTGCGAGACCAGCAGATTGTCGACGTCCACGCCGAGCTTGCGGGCGTAGACGGGATCGAGCGCGTGCTCGGCGTCGATGAACGCGGCGATGCCGCCGAGCTTCTGCGCTTCGGCGATGACGTGCAAGGTCATGGTGGTCTTGCCGCCGGATTCCGGACCGTAGACTTCGACGACGCGGCCGCGCGGGAATCCACCGACGCCCAGCGCGAGGTCCAGCGAGAGGCATCCGGTCGGGATCACGCTCACGGGCACCAGCACATCGCGGCTGCCCAGGCGCATGATCGAGCCTTTGCCGTAGTCTTTTTCGATCTGGGATATCGCCGCCTCGAGCAATTTTGCTTTATCGTCTGCCATTTCGCACCTCAGTAGAGGAAAGTTGGGAATTCGTGCTGCCGGGCCGAGGCGCGCCGGGAAGAGCGCGGGTTCGACCCTTACAACATTGGTGCCTGGCCCGTTACGAATGGTGGAGTTTACCATTCGGTTTACCTTGGCGCTATCCTTATTTATTGGGCGCAAAAGCGCCGGCCTCAGAAGGCCGCCGCTACAGTTGCCCGCCACGACCGCCATGCCAAGCACTCCACGCTGAGATCCTTCGCGTATCCTCATCGGATACGCTCAGGATGACAGGTTTTGCGGGGCGGGCAAGGGGTCACGAGCAGCACCTGTTGAAAAACGCCGAAGAGGAAGATAGCAGAGGGGCGAAGAAAAAGCAAACACTTATTTTCGCTTTGTGTTCGCTACCAAATGTTCCCGGGCCCTACCGTCAACCAGTAGACAAAGGAGGCGGCGCCGAACGCCATTACGCCGATTCCAACATAACGCCTGCTGCCCCACATGATAATTCCGACCGCCAACGGAATCGGCGCGCTGAGAATCATCGCGAAACGAGGGAGTATGAAGAAAACTGGACCGTTTTCGTTGAGAGTGCCGGTCAGCCACGCGTAAAGAACCGCGACGACGAGATAGACAACAGTGTAAGCGAGGCCCGCGAACCAGAAACCAACCAAGACGTGGAAGATTTTCTTAGCCGCCATAGGTGTAGAAGCCGCGGCCGGATTTGCGGCCGAGGTAGCCGGCGGCGACGTATTTTTTGAGGAGGGGGCAGGCGCGGTATTTGGGGTCGCCCAACCCTTCATGGAGGACGTGCATGACGTCAACGCAGACGTCGAGGCCGATGAAGTCGGCGAGTTCGAGTGGGCCCATCGGGTGGTTCATGCCGAGCTTCATGACCGTGTCGACGGCTTCGGGGGTGGCGACGCCTTCCATCACGCAGTAGGCGGCTTCGTTGATCAGCGGCATGAGCACGCGGTTGGAGACGAAGCCGGGAGCGTCGTTGACGGCGACGGGCGTCTTGCCGAGTTTTTTCGCGAGCTCCATCGTGGTGGTGAAGGTGGCGTCGCTGGTTTGCAGCGCGCGGATTACCTCGACCAGCGTCATTACCGGCACGGGATTCATGAAGTGCATGCCGACGAAGCGTTCGGGGCGCTTGGTGAGCGCGGCAAGCGTGGTCATGGCGATCGAGGAGGTGTTGCTGGCGATGATTACGTTGTCGCGAAGCAGGCGGTCGGCTTCGCCGAGCACATGCCGCTTGATCTCCAGCTTTTCCGGCACCGCTTCGACTAGAAAATCGGCGATCGTGACGGCCGACATGTCCGTGACCGGAACCAGCCTGCCCAGCACCGTTCCCCGCTCCCCTTCCGGCAGCTTCCCTTTCTTGATTTCGCGATCGAGATTCTTGGCGATGGTGTCCATGCCGCGATCAAGATAGCGCTGCTCGACATCGCGCAGGATCACCTTGTAGCCGGCGCGCGCGAAAACATGTGCGATGCCATTGCCCATAGTTCCGGCGCCCAGCACGGCGACGGTTTTGATGTGGTCGATCGACAAGGTCGAGCCTCCGAGCTTGCGTGAAGTAAAGGAGGTAAGGACGTTAAGGAAGTAAAGGATGCCCGCTCAGCGGGACCGACGTCAAGACGCGTCGGCGCATGACGCAGAGGCGGCCGCCTCGGAAGGCGGCCGCTACAACGGCGGGCCTATTTCGGCGGGGCGCCTTCGGTGATTTCGCGGACGATTTCGCGGGCACGGGCTTCGTTGGCGGCGGAGACGTAAATGCGCGTCTGATCGGCGGGGTTTTCGAGGTGGATGGGAATCTCGTTCTCTTGCATGGCGGCGGTGAGGAACTGCGCCGTCTTGTCGTCGCTTCCCGCCCAGACTTCGACGGTGGGATGCAATTCGGTCGTCACTGTCAACGGCGGCTCCGCAAGGGGCGCCTCGGCTTGCGCGGGAATCTCTAAATCTTGCGGTTCTTCGGCGAGCAGCATTTCCAAGATTTGCTGCGCGGCGGTCAAATCCGAAGAAAGCACGGCGACTTCGAAGCCGAAGCGGGGCTTCCAGTCGATCGGCAGAGGATCGGCGGTGGGCGCGACCTCGTCATCCCCGAGGACCATGTCTTTGCAAAAAATCCCGGACGCGTTGAGCGCCTCCAGCAGCGCGGCGTGAATCGCCGGGTCTTCACCGGCCCAGAGCAGGATCAGAGAAGCGCCGCGACTTGGGCTTGCCGACATGGATTCCTCCAGGAGTGGACTTCCAGCGCTTGCGAGTCTACTACTTTGGATGGGGACTCGCACCTGGGTGGCGGCTGGCCGGAGCCATGCAGGGCTGCCGCTCGCTGGGCTGCAACGCTGGGGGCCCGACCGGGGCGGCTTGCGTCTTTTTACCTGGCTGGTCCGTATACCTACTAGAATGAGCGCCGCGACTCCATTGTTACTGGCGACCGCTGGGCGGTCGACTTATCTTTTCTCCACGCTGATGGCCGACGACAAGAAGACCCTGGCCCAAGGTTTGCGCCGGCGCGATCCCGAGCTGCTCGACCGGCTGATCGAGCAGTATCAATACCGGCTGTTCCGGTATTTGCTGTACATCACCGGAAATCAGGAACGCGCGGAGGATTTTTTCCAGGAGACCTGGATTCGGGTGCTGGAGCGCGGCCATCAGTACGACGTAAGATTCAAATTCGAGGCCTGGCTGTTTACCATCGCGCGAAATCTGGTGATCGATTGGCAGCGTCAAAAGAAAGCGCAAAGCCTGGACGCGCTGACGGGCCCTGAAGAAGGAAAAGGGTTCGAGATCGTCGATGAGAAGGCGGAATCGCCGCTGCATCTGGTTTTGCAACGAGAAGAAAAAGACGAGGTACAGGCTTCGCTCCAGCAGTTGCCGGCTGCTTATCGCGAGGTGCTGCTGCTGCGGTTTCAAGAAGAGATGCAGTTGGACGAGATCGCGAGAATTCAGGCGACGCCGATCTCCACGGTGAAGTCGCGGCTCTACCGCGGACTCGACGCGCTGAAGGGATTGCTGGCAGGAGGTGCCGTGTGAGAGAAGACGTACATGCACGCGCCGAAGAGCTGATCTCCAAGGAGCGCGTGGAAGGAATCTCCACGGCGGAGCAGGAATGGCTGGGCCAGCATTTGCGCGAGTGTGAACGCTGCGTTGGAGTCGCGAACGCGACGGAGCAGGCGCTGCGTTCGCTGCGGACGTTGAGCGTTCCGCTTCCCCGTGAACTCGCGAGCCGCACACAGTTTCGCTTGCGGCTGCGCGCGCAAGAGCTGCAGGTGCGCGAGCCGCGTTGGCGTCTGGTGTGGATGATGTGCGGCGCGTCTTGGGTGGCGGGCGCGGCAACCGCGCCGTATGTGTGGCGCGGGCTGGAGTGGATTGGCCATCGCCTGGGCGTCCCGGATTTGGTCTGGGAGATGGGATTCGGAATCTGGTGGGCGCTCCCGGCGATTGTGGCGTCGGCGATTTTGCTTATGGAGAACGCCGGGCAGCCCATCCGAAGAGATTTGGACAACGCGGCCTGAGCACGAACCAGCAAGTTGAGTGAACGGCGAGTGGCAAGATCGGAGAGAGCAAAAATGGCGGAGTACCCACAACGCGCAGGCGATTCGTCCTGGAGCGAGCGAAAACGGCTGATCCGCTTCCGAAGGAAGCGCGAGAGGTTGCGCTTTTGGGAGGAGTTCAAGATCGTACCACGGTGGTTGGTCTGGACTGTGGTCGTTTTGTACCTCATCGCCGTAGGTATCGCGGTGACCGTGAACTTGAATCCAGCGCTACACGACGGCGACATGTTTCCCCCGGAACTCAGGGGCCACCCGGTGATCCAATCTTTTGCTCTGGCGGGGATTGTGACTACCGCGTCGTTTTTTCTCGCGGTCTTCATTTTCCTGGTCGGGTATGTCAATCGCGATGCAAAACGCCGGGGAATGAACTCCGCGTTGTGGACGTTTCTGGTGATCGTTCTTTGGCCGGCTTATTTCGCGATCGGCTTCATCATTTATTTCTTGATGCGCCAGCCGCTTCCCTACAGCTGCCCGAAGTGCGCGGTGACCGTGGCCGCGCGCTACAACTTTTGTCCCAACTGTAAATACAACCTGCATCCGTCTTGCCCGCAGTGCAAGCAGGAAGTCGTGGAGAGCGATAAGTATTGTCCATATTGCGCGCAGGAGTTGCAGGCTGCGACGCCAACGGAAACGGCAGCCCCTGGTTCGAGCCGAGGGATCTAGAATGTTTGTGGCAATCCGAAGGAACCGTCCCTCAGAGGCTGAAGCCGGATTGATTTTGCTGTACTCGCGGCGCGGCTGAAGCCGTGCCCTCCCGGCAAAAGAGGGCGGCTACAGCTACGCGGGCGGAGTGGCGTCGCGGACTTCGCGAATGATTTCGCGAGCCTGGACTTCGTCGGCGGGCATGACCAGGAAACGACGCGGGCCGGGCTCCGTGCCTTCGCGGCGGACGCCGATTTGGTTCTCATGAAGGCAGGCTTCGAGTAGATCCGCCAGGGCAGCATCTTCGCTGCTCCAGATTTCGACCGTGGCCGCGGCAGGATTCCACTCGTGTCTCGGCGCGGACGCGGGCATAGAGGTCTGCTCCTGCTCCAGTTCGTGCGTCTCGGTCAGCGCAAATGGAGGAGTTTCGCGGATGTCGGCGAGAAGTTCTTTTGCCTTTGCGGCGTCAGAAGCGAAGACGCGCACCGCGTACTTCGGCCGCGGCATGCCGAGCTCGAAAACCATATGATCGTTGGTCGGCTGAACGTGATGCCGAACGCCTGCTTCCCGCAGCGTGTTGATGACTTCGCTGACCGCCAGGGGATCGCCGCCGCGCCAGACGACCACAATGCGTTCGTTGCGCTGACGCTCATCCAGCGGCCGGCCGCGAAGCTCTTCAGCGACGAGGTCCACGCCGCAAACGGTGCAGTGCGTGTGACTCGCGGCGTATTCCGCATCGCATAACGGACAATATTTCATGTTAGTAGCGCTCGACGGCCAGGGCCACGGCATTGCCGCCGCCGAGGCAGAGCGCAGCGATGCCGCGCTTGAGGTTGCGCCGCTGGAGCTCGTAGAGCAGCGTGACGAGGATGCGCGCGCCGCTTGCGCCGATGGGATGGCCGAGCGCCACGGCGCCGCCGTTCACGTTCACTTTTTCGGGATTGAGCTTCAGTTGGCGCGTCACCGCGATGGCGGCGACCGCGAAGGCCTCGTTGAGCTCGACCAGATCCACGTCCTTGTCGCGGTCCCAGCCGGTCTTCGCCAGAAGTTTTTCGACTGCCTCGACCGGCGCCATCATCACCCACTTTGGCTCGACGCCGCTGACCGCTTGCGCGACGATGCGCGCCATCGGCGGTTTGCCGAGACGTTGCGCGTTGCGCTCGCTGGTCACGATCAGCGCCGCCGCGCCGTCGTTGGTTCCCGGAGCGTTGCCCGCGGTGACCGTGCCGTCTTTCTTGAAGGCCGGCTTGAGCTTCGCGAGAGCTTCCAGGCTGGTGTCTTCGCGAGGAGATTCGTCGTACTTGATGACCACGGGCTCGCCCTTTTTCTGCGGCACTTCCAGCGGCAGGATTTGCGCTTCGAAGAAGCACGACTTCCGCGCACGCACGGCTTTCTGGTGGCTCTCGACGGCGAAGCGATCCTGCTCCTCGCGGGTGATGCCGTACTTTTCGGCGACCAGCTCACCCGTCACGCCCATATGAAAATCTTCATATGCGTCCCACAAGCCGTCGTGAATCATGGAGTCGATCAGTTTTCCATCACCCAAACGATAGCCGGTGCGCGCCTGTGGAAGCAGATACGGGCAGTTGGACATGGACTCCATGCCGCCGGCTACGACTACCTCGGATTCACCGAGTTGCACGGCCTGCGCGGCCAACGCCACGGCTTTTAGGCCGGAGCCACAGACCTTGTTGATGGTCATCGCCGCGACGCGGGGATCGCAGCCGCCTTTGAGCGCCGCTTGCCGCGCCGGGTTTTGCCCCAAGCCGGCTTGCACGACGTTGCCGAGGATCGCTTCATCGACTTGCTTCGCGTCGACGCCGGAGCGGCGAACTGCTTCCGCGACAGCTCTGGACCCGAGCTCGATGGCGGAGAACCCCGCCAGGCCGCCTTGGAATTTTCCGATCGGTGTACGAACACCAGAAAGAATGACAGGAGTTTCCATGGGATACCTCCAGACGAAACACCATTATACGAGATGCCGTGGAGATGGAGAAAATGCGAAGTAAAGACGCAATGACGTAATGAAGTAAAGAACGAACACCCCCCAGACGCTGGGGTGGATGTGCATCCCACCCCGCTGGGGGAGCGCCGTGCTCTGCGCGCGCTCCCGCTCACGCGGGTATCCGTCGCTCTTCGGCGACTTCCTTATTTCTTTACTTCATTACTTCGTCTTCACGCTGAAGCTGCGCCTTGACCCTCATCCGCGCTGGGCCCGTACAGACCCGGCACCGGCACGCCCAGCAAACGGAAGTACACCCCGAGTTGCGCGCGATGATGGATCAGGTGATTCATGACGATGCCGCGTATGCAAGCGACGCGCGGCATGGAGAAAATGGTCTGGCCTCCGGCAAGCAGGGTCCAATCCTTCAGCATGTCCTGATCGCTGACGGCCGCAAGTGCCGCCCGGGCTTCGGCGGATTCTTTGTCGAAAACAGCCAGGAGATCCTTGCGATTTTCGATCTTCGGCGGCTCATAGGCGGGTCCGCCGACCGGCGCGTAATCCAATTGCTCGGTGTTGATCGTCATGGTGGTCCATCCGGGAAGCGTGGCGATGTGGCTGGCAAGCCAGCCAACGGTGCCGGACTTGTCGTGAGGCTTCCAGTTCCACTTGTCGTCGGGAACGCGCTCGAGCGTCTTGCGGGTGTTCTGCATCTCTTGGTCGTACTCAGGCAGCATCGATTGGCCGATGGTCATGGTTTCCTCCGGGAGCGAAGTATGGACTAACGCGAGGCAAATCATAGGCGAATAAAAAGCGAAATGTCAAGCGCTTTCCCACTTCGGGACTCGGACCGTTTCGTAATCCGACCCATCGGGAGTCAGTGTCCGCATTTGGCGCAGAAGCAGGGCCGAGTCAGCAAAGGGATGGCCAGCATTCGTTTTTGATGCCGGCTATTTGATCGACGCGAGCATCTTGGCCAGGAATTCGTTCAACGCGTCGCCGCCTTGAATCCACCGCACGACCGCGACGATGTCGTTGTCCCAGTCGATGTAGATGATGTTGTTTCCGGTACCCGCGAAATAGACGGCCGACTCCGGCGCCGCTGGCAGCGGCTTCCTGGCTGTATTCAGGAACCAGTTCGCGAAACCATAGTCCGCGTTCGCCGGCCCCGGGGTGCGCGCCATTTGAATCCATTTTTCCGAGACGATTGCGCGGCCCTTCCATTTACCGTCGCGCAAGAACAGATACCCAAACCGCGCCATATCGTAGGCGTTGATGAACATCCCGCCGCCCCAATGGCCGCCACCCGCGACCGACTGGATCCTCTGGCCATCAATCTCTACCCAGGAATTGTCGTAGCCGTACCAGCGCCAGGTCGAGGAGGCGCCGATAGGCTCCATGACTTCTTCGCGCAGCACATCCGGCAGAGGCCGCCGCCATACGTTGAGCGCCGCGAGGGCGAGCACGTTCACGCGGACGTCGTTGTACTTGTAGTGCGTGCCCGGCTCCCACAGCTTGCGGTTCGGCCAGTCGGCGGGTTTCTCACCTTCCGGGCGATCCGCCCAGTCCGGCTTGCCCCAGAGAGTTCCTTGCCAGTCGCTGGTCTGCCGCAGCAGGTGGTCCCACTTGATCTTCTGATTGTGCGGAGCTTCAAACAGATCGACGCCCGGCGGCATGTAATCGCCCGCGTAATCATCCACGTCGTGAATCAGGCCGCGCTGCCAGGCTAGGCCGACGACGGTGGTGAGAAAGGTTTTGGTGACGCTGAAGGTCATGTCCACGCGCTTCGGGTCGCCCCATTCGGCGACGATGTAGCCATGGCGCATGATGAGGCCGTTAGCGGCGCCGCGGACCTTTACGGGACCGATCGGTGTGTCAAATGGCTCAGCGGCTCCGACGGTGGTCGCAAGGTAAAGCGTCAGGTCTTTTGTCGCCGGATTCTCACTTGCAATGGCATGCTTCACGGCCTCATCGAGTCGCCCAGCATCCAGGCCGACCTCCTCCGGCTTCTTGTGCTGCCAGTCGAATCGATCGGGGAAATATGGTGCGGCAAGCTGCGCTGCTGATGACGTGCTCTGGACGGTCGATCCGGCACGCTGTGCCGCCAGGGCGGAAGCCGGAGAAACGAGCAGGCACGCGCCCACAAAAGCGGCGGCTACGCGGGACGTAGTGTTCCTCCCTCGTTCGGGACGATGCCAGTAACTGGGTGCCCAGTCATCCGTTCTAGCCGGAATTTCCGATTTGGACCTCTGGCTTGCGTATCATACTCTTCTCCTGACCTCGACCCGCCGAATTTGCCACCAGAGCAGGCAGCGGCGAGATCAGCGGAGTTCCGACGGCCAACTCCCGAAGACGCTCTATATTTGATCGACTTGCGATGCCAAATGTATAGTGATACACAAGCCCCGCCCAACGTCCGAGATTCGAGAGCCGTGTGACGCAACGCATGGAAGACCAACCGACGCTCATCCAGCACCCTCAGGCCGAGGTGAGAATTTACCACGAGGGCGCCCGGAGAAGGATCGTTGTCGAGCCTCGCGGTCCCTTGTACGTACACACTTTCACCTGTTCTACTGCTTACCCTGTGGACCTTATCGAACACGTGCTCGCGGTAAAGGGGCCGGGTTATCTGTGTGATGAGATTCGGCGCGACGAAGACCCTGCGTACGTTCAGTCGTACGTGAAATGGGACATCCTCAGCTACGTCGGCGCCGACGATTTCCAGGGCACGCGAGTGCTCGATTTTGGCAGCGGTTGTGGGAGTTCGTCCATGGTCCTCGCTCGAATGGTGGCGCCGAGCGCACAGATCATCGGCGTGGAATTGTTACCCGAATTCATCGACCTGGCGCGGCACCGCGCGCGGTATCATGGACTGGAACACCGCGTTCAGTTCCTGCAATCTCCCAGTCCGTTGAGCCTGCCCAAGAACCTCGGGGAGTTCGACTATGTGGTGCTCTCGGCGGTATTCGAACACCTTCTTCCCGCAGAACGTCAGTCCGTGCTTCCTCTGATTTGGTCCGTGCTGAAGCCGGGAGGAATTCTCTTTCTCGACCAGACCCCCTACCGCTGGTGGCCTATCGAGAACCACACCACCGAGCTTCCCTTGCTCAATTACCTGCCTGCTTCTCTGACCCGTTGGGCGGCGCTCCGGTTTTCCAAGGCTTTCAGGCCCGGCGAGAGCTGGGAAGAACTACTCCGAAAGGGCATACGAGGCGGGACCCCGTCTGAGATTCTGAGGATTCTCAACCGGACCGGGCATCGGGCGGAGTCCCTCGCACCGTGTAGAAACAACGTGCGAGACCACATTGACCTTTGGTATCAAACCTCTGCGCCAGCCGGAAAAGTCCGCGCCAAGAAAATCATGAAACGCGCTCTTCAAGTGATCAAGGCTGTCACTGGAACAAACCTGGTCCCGGACGTGGCCCTGGCGATCCAGAAATCCTCATGAACTAGAAACTAGTCTGCCGATTCTGATTGCCCGGACAGTTTTCCTCGCAACGTTAGATTTCTGTCGCGGAATCGTTCCGGACAAAACAGGCAGACAATCCCCAGAGCGAACTTAGTGCCTGCTTAAGGTGGCCGGCTCAACCGGTCGACGCAACACTTTCTTGAAGTCTACTCGCAGGAGTTTGAAACCCTAAAGCTTTTCTTGGACGCTGATTTAACCGCAGCGCCACTTTGTCCAGATCTGCTTGCGTATAGCCGGACAGGTCAGTTCTCCTAGGGAAGTATTGAAAGCAGATTTATACCAGATGGTGTTGCATCGACCCGTTGAGACCACCGCGTTAATCAGTCCCTAGTTTGGGCCATACTGCCGGGCGAAAAACTTCAGACCATTCCCACCTTGTATCAATGCGGTTTGAATGTCTTCCCGGTCTCAAGCAGCGTCTTCAGGCGGGAAAGAACACGTGGCCATCCATCGGCGCAGGCAGCGTAAGTGGGGTCATCCTCGGCCCACTCGTCATGCGTCACCGTTACTTTTGTGGCTTCGGTCTCGGGCACCAGTTCGATAGTTGCGCGTGACGCCTTATCATTTTGGCCCATTGCGAACGTGTACTGAAAGACTTTTGGTGGCTCAAATCGAAGGACCTTCCCTCGGACGTAGGTCATGGACTTGCCATCGGGTCCCGCGCCCACCCATGCGAGCAAGCCACCAGGCTTAAAGTCCGCTTGAAGCTCAGCGCCCGAGAAGATGATGCGGTTCGACTCCCGCGACACAAAGCCTTCCCAGACCTTCTCCGGGGTGGCAGCAATGTAGAAAATATATTTAAGTGGTGCTTGATGGGCCACGATTGCTCCTGACTTTCCTGCGCCATCTTATATCCACAGGCAAAAACCCAACAAGGCCGTACTGCCATCGGTTCTCCCTGATTGCTCGCATAGCCTGAAATTTAGAGCCCTTTGTCCTTGTCGTATCACCTGTTTAGAGGGTGTTGCATCGACCGGTTGAACCCGCAGCGTTAATCAGGCAACGTGGATTACTTCCGGGCAGCCCGTTACTCGGGTTCCCGCCGTTGCGTAGCATATTGTGTGGTATCAGGAGATCTCGGACGTCCCGGAGCAACCACGAATGATCCGATTCATCTTTGCTTGTTACCTTTCGCTCTTCTGTCTGTGTCTTGGAATGTTTGGGCAGGTTGCCAAGGGCCAGCAGCCGGCTGCCGCACCCCCAGCCATGGACTCGGAATATCGCAAGTTTGATGACTTGGCATCCTCCCTGCGGACCCGCAATGCGCACCAGTATGCGATTTCGTCTCCAAAGGGCATTGACGAGGCGAGCTTCGTCACAGTAGGCGGTATCGAACAATGGATTACGATTCGCGGCCAGGATCGTGACAACCCCGTGTTGTTGTTCCTGCACGGTGGTCCTGGTGATGTGACCAATCCCTGGACATTTGCATTATTCGCTCCATGGGAGAAGTACTTCTCCGTGGTGCAATGGGATCAGAGGGGCGCCGGCAGGACGTTGAGAAAAAGCGGCCGAGCAGTTGCGCCCACGATCACCGTGGATCGCATGGTGCAAGACGGTATCGAACTGACAGAATATCTGCGTAAACATCTTGGCAAGGAAAAGATCATCATCGTAGCCCATTCCTTCGGTTCAATCCTCGGTATCCGAATGGCCAAGGCGAGACCCGACCTTTTCTACGCATACGTGGGCACCAGCCAGGTCGCCGACTCCATCAGGAGCTCTTCGGTCGCCTACGATGCGTTACTGAAGAAGGCGAAAGCCGTAGAGGATCAGCGCGCCATCGAGGAATTGAGCCATGTAGGTCCTCCGCCTTACGAATCTAGCGATGGATTCCGCGTGCAGCACAAGTGGGCGAATGCCTTTGAGGGCGCAGACGAGTTTTTGTATGGGATCATCGGCCTCACGCTCGTGGCTCCGGGCAATTCTGTGCAAGATATAAATGACTCCGTTGAGGGCCAGATGTTGAGCGCCGATCGCCTCTTCCCGCAGACCAAGTCCATCGGACCGGCAGACCTTGGCCTGGAATTCTCCATCCCGATATTTGTTTTTCAGGGCGAGCAGGATTTTACAACTCCCACTGAGCTCGCTCAGCATTACCTAGAATCCATCAAAGCTCCCCGCAAGGCGTTTGTGCCAATCAGCGGTGGCGGGCACTTTGCAGTGTTCATGCACTCCGATCAATTTCTACAGGAGCTCGTTGCTCGGGTGCGCCCGCTGGCTCTAGGGCACTGACCTGAGGGTTGCGCGAGTGAAACTATCGTCGGCCACGCGGTCAACTCCCAAGCCCGCGTGCACTCTTGCACAAAAAGCGGGCTCCTTCCTCATTTAGCAGATCGCGGCTGTGCAAGGTAAGATGGAGTATCCAAGATTGCCAAGGACGCCAACGATGACCACGACTACAGAAGCAGATGCCCGCATGCAGCGCCCGCTCGACTCTGTCGATGCGCCGATCGCCGAGCTGCTGCGCGAAGAAGCCAAGCGGCAGGCGACCGGGTTGGAGCTGATCCCCTCGGAGAACCTGGTCTCCGAAGCGGTGCTGGAGGCCATGGGCTCGATCTTCACCAACAAGTACGCGGAGGGCTACCCGGGGAAGCGCTACTACGGCGGGTGCGAGGTCGCGGACAAAGTCGAGCAGCTCGCTATCGACCGCGCGAAGCAGCTCTTCGGCGCGGAGCACGCCAACGTGCAGGCGCATTCGGGCACTTCGGCAAACGTCGCGGTGTACATGTCCACGCTGAAGCCGGGCGATACCGTGCTGGGAATGAATCTGGCGCATGGCGGCCACCTGACGCACGGACATCCGCTGAATTTCTCTGGCCGGATGTACAAGTTCGTGGCCTACGGCGTGCGAAAAGAGGACGAGCGAATCGACTACGACGAAATCGAAAAACTGGCTCACGAACATAAGCCGAAGATGATTGTGGCGGGCGCCAGCGCGTATTCCCGGATCATCGATTTCGAGCGCATTTCCAAAGTGGCCAAGGCGGTGGATGCGCTCTTCTTCGTGGACATGGCGCACATTGCCGGACTGGTGGCGGCGGGCGTGCATCCCAGCCCGGTGCCCCACGCCGACATCGTTTCCACGACGACCCACAAGACGCTGCGCGGGCCGCGAGCCGGAATGGTGCTGTGCAAGGCGGCGTTCGCCAAGGAACTCGATAAGCTCACGTTCCCAGGAACGCAGGGAGGTCCTCTGGTGCACACGATCGCCGCCAAAGCCGTGTGCTTGAAGGAAGCGATGGAGCCGTCCTTCCGGGGCTACCAGAAGCAGGTCGTGGCCAACGCCAAGGCGATGGCAGAATCCGTAGCCAAAAAGGGGTTCCGGATCGTCACCGGCGGCACCGACAATCACCTGTTCCTGGTGGAACTGCATTCGCGCGGACTGACTGGCGCCGACGCGGAAAAGGCGCTGGATCGTGCGGGCATCACCGTCAATAAAAATGCCATCCCGTTCGATCCCCTGCCGCCCATGAAGGCCGGTGGAATCCGCTTGGGCACCCCCTCTGTGACGACACGCGGCATGCTTGAGCCGGACATGCATCAGATCGGCGTCTGGATTGCCGAAGTGCTTGCAAACATGGGCGATGCGGCGACCGAGCAGCGTGTCCGCAAACAAGTGGCGGACCTGGCGGCTCGGTTCCCCATTTATGAAAGCCGTACCAGGGTTTCCTCCAGCCGCGCCGGCCACGCCAGCGTGTAAGGTCTGTTTTAGGAACAAATGATGAACGTCTTCAAGGCGACTCAGGATTTCGAGAATTGGCTGGCGAAGCGGCTGCCCGTCGTTCGGCAAGACCTCGCGCTCAAGCACGCGCTCATGGCGGAAGCGCCCTTTCCCTTCTTTCGCGCCACGTTCTACCGCTGGCTGCAGCATTGGCCGGAGGTCTGCGGCGATGTGGCAAAGGCGCCGGCGGTGCTGGCGGTGGGCGATCTGCACATCGAGAACTTCGGCACTTGGCGCGACGAGGAAGGCCGGCTGATCTGGGGTGTGAATGACTTAGACGAAGCGTCGCCGGCGGCCTATACCATCGATCTTGTGAGGCAAGCCACGAGCGCCTACCTGGCGATCTCGGGCGAGCACCTAGACCTGACCCGACGGGAAGCCGCCGAAGCAATTGAGGAGGGCTATCGTGACGCGATCACGGCCGGCGGGAAGGCTTTCATCCTGGCGGAACACCACCAATGGCTGCGTTTGCTGGCCACCAGCAAGCTCCGCGATCCGGTGAGGTTCTGGGCGAAAATGGAGCAGAATCCGCCGTACCCCGCCAAACCCCCGGACGAAGCTCGGAAGCTGATCGAGGAGTCGCTTCCCCTGCCTCGGCGAGACTACCAATTAAAGCGCCGCGTTGCCGGACTGGGGAGTCTCGGCCACCCACGCATCCTCGCGCTGTCGTCCTGGCAAGGCGCCTACATCGCCCGGGAGGCCAAGGCAATTCGGCCGTCGGCTTGGGTGTGGTTCAGAGGCAGTTTGTCTGAGGATCTCCATTGCGCAAGGTTAGTCGACCGCGCCATCCGGGTTAAGGATCCCTGCGTGCGCTTTCACGGGCGTTGGATGGTCCGTCGGCTTGCGCCGGATTGTTCACGCATCGAGCTGGCTTCCCTTCCGGAAGACAGAGACGAGTCGCGGCTCCTGTATGACATGGGATGGGAAACCGCTAACATGCATTTCGGGACGCCCGCGGCTATCTCCAAGATAAAGCGGGACTTGGCGGCACGTCGGGGCCGCTGGCTGCACAAGGCGGCCAAGGCCATGTTCAAGGTCACTTTGGAGGATTGGGGCGCATGGCGCAAAGGCTGGAAGAAGGAGATGACGAAGCCGACGTCGCGAACCGCCAAGGGGTGACAGTCCTGCGGGGTACCCAGTCAACCGGCCGCAGCGACCCCGTTTGGCGCGGCCGGCCCCAAGTAAGTCCTTTACCCTACTCCGGTTCCGCTGTCCCAAGACTGTCCCACGGGTCAGTAGCATCTCGCCAACAGAACGCGTACCTTCGCCAAGGACTGGGATGGGAACTGCAAGCGCGACGCTGCTCACCGCTCCCATGTTCGGGCTGTGGGTGACCCGAGCGACCGGAGCAAGCTCTAGCACCTCCTGCCTCTCCATGGGCAGTGTCGACCTCCTCGAAGTTGCGCCGCGTTTGTGCCTGCTCGCACCCCTGAATCCACTGTGCTGTGCGACCGCAGAACGGTCGATGAGGTGAAACAATGCTCGACACGGAAGCCTTCCGCGAATTCAAGCAAGGGCTGACCCTGTTGCGTGACAACTATGCTGTCCGAGCGTTGCCGCATATGCGGCGCGCGATGGATCTAGACAAGAACAATCCGTACTACATGTCTTATCTGGGCGTCGTGCTGGCGCGGTCGGAACAGAAGTGGGGAGAAGCGGAGAGATTGTGCGACGCCGCAGTACGCATGAAGCGCAATCAGGCGCAACTCTATCTGAACCTTGCCGAAGTATACGCCACGGCAGGACGCCGCGATGACGCCGTAGAAGCGCTGCAGGCGGGACTTAAATTTGCCCGGCGCGACGTGCGGTTGTCCATCGCCATGAACCGGCTGATGCACCGCCGCGAGCCGGTGTTCACCTTCCTATCCCGAAAGCACCCGGTCAACCGGCAGCTGGGACTACTGCGACACCGCGCGCTGCAGATGTTCGGACGGGACTGAGCTCGACTCAATTCCTCCACCCCAAACGCGAGAAAGGGCGTCCCAGGTCACCGGGACGCCCTTTCTTTTCAAATGCTTTCAAACCCGACGGGATTGTCAGCTACTTGCGCTGCATCGTGATGCCGTACGAGTGGCTGGCTTGCATGCCAATTTCCATCAGGAGTTTGAAGCCGACTCCGGTCATGCCATTGACGAGGGAGTCCACGCGAACGACCTCGGCCAGATGTTCGCGGCTCATGGACGAGGCATCGTGGGAATAGGGCATGGTGACGAACAGGCGCATGCCGACTTCGTAGCCCGTTTCGCTGGTCTGGAAGTAGACGCCGGAGCGGGACACGCTGATGGTGCCGCGCATATCGTCGAAGTGCTCTTTCTCCGGGTCGGACGGGCGGATACGCATTAGCTGCGTGATCTTGCAACGGCGGGTGCCGCGGCGTTCCGTTTGCGTCGGCACGCGGCGAGTTGGAGCGCCTTCCTGTGGAGTCTTGCTCATAAAATCCTGCGTCGCCATAACTTAAACTCTCTCTCTCGCTGCAAAAGGACCACTTGCAATCTGGAGAAAGTGTAAGCCGTGGACGAGAAAAAAACTATAGAGGGACCGTACCTGGAAGAAAGTAGGACCCTCCGGACCGGATCATAGTACGGAAGTACCAGGAAAAAAAGAGGAGCGAAGAAAAATCGATGAAGATGAGGAATTCCAGCCAGAAAAAGAACGAGAGTTTCGGTTGGCAGTAGGGTTCCGAAGTGAGATGCCAAAAAAGCGCCTGGTACCGGATTGGGACCGGGCGTGGAAAAGGAGGAGTCGTACGGCGATGGTAAAGCGCAGCAGCGGCAAGAGATAGAGGCCTGGGTGAAAGAGAGAGTCCTGACAAAGGCGGGTATGAAATTGCAGCGGAAGAGTACCCGCGCGGAAAGCACGCGGTTGGGAGCCGTA
Source organism: uncultured Acidobacteriota bacterium (assembly GCA_963735525.1). Lineage (GTDB taxonomy): Bacteria > Acidobacteriota > Terriglobia > Acidiferrales > UBA7541 > Acidiferrum. The sequence goes on from CAVTLQ010000019.1 coordinate 109,510, forward strand.
TCGCGGCCAGCGCAGAAACGCACGGAGTGTCGCACGATGAATATCGCCGCCCGTCAAAGTCCGCCGAAGTGTCTCCACGCCCCAGCGTGATCCGCGACCCAGTTCGCAAGCCTTAGAGATTGTTCCCGGGGAAGCGCAGCCAGCGCCGAGTGGAAGCGGCGCGAGCAAAGCCCGGGTCTATGTGGCCGCCGAGAATCGCCTGCTACGGGAAGCCTTGGCGCGCGTGCTGACCAAGCGCGGCAGCATCGAAGTGATTGGCCTGGATTCCGACGAGCCTTTTCGGAGCCAGGCGCTGGTGGAATGGGAGGCAGACGTCCTGCTGATGGTGTCGCGGGGAAACCTTGAGGAAGACCTCACGCGCGATCCGGGAAGCACGGTCGGCGGCGCCGGGGGTGCGAATTTTGCTGATTGGGACGACAAAAGAGAATGGCGAGTTCCTGCAGTGCGTGCGGGCGGGAATCAGCGGGTTCCTGTGGAGGGACGCATCCGCGGACGATGTACTGGAAGGCATTCGGGCGGTGCAGGCGGGGGAGGCGGTTTGTCCCGGGGCGCTTTGCGGGGTACTGTTCCGCTATTTCGAACACGAGGCGTCGGCGCTCCCGTGCGCGGGGGTACGGCAACGACTGGGGTTTACGCGGCGGGAGCAGCAACTGATTCCCTTGATTGCCAAGGGGCTCACCAACAAAGAGATCGCGAATCACTTCTGCCTATCCGAACAGACGGTGAAGAATCACCTCTACCGGATGAAGCATAAGATCGGCGCGGAAGACCGGTTGAGCATCGTGCAGCGGTACCGCACGCAGGGTTTTCTTCTTTAACGTTTCAGACCCGCAGGCAGACTTGGCTCCAGGCCGACTCTTCGCCAAGACCCGATTACCGCACCTCAGCGATAGATTTCCTTGCGATGTTTTTTGCATGTGCGGCCCGAATGATCCCGTCAATCCGTTGCGCGGTGAGTTTGTCCGTGCCCTTGTACTCCGATTGTTCGCCAATGACCCTGAGAACCTCCGGCTCCGGGGCAGCGAGGCGCACGTAGTCCCGGACGCTGAGCAGCACCGCACGGAGAGAGTGCCGCGCTTCTCGATCACCAGGGAACGTCGTTCCTCCTCGACCCGCCTAAGGACCTTGCCGAAATGGGTGCGCAAGCCGGCTACGGGCACATCGAGATGACTTCGCCGTGGGCTTTGTGCGATGCTGCTTTCGCAACGTGGTCGAGGAAGGACTGGATGCTGAAAAAGTTCAAGGATTTGACGGAAAAGGAAATTCTAGCGCTGGCCATCGCCTCGGAAGAAGAGGATGGCCGCATCTACGGGGAGTTCACCGATGCGCTGCGAGAGTCGTATCCTGCGACGGCGACGATGTTCGAAGAGATGCGTCAGGAAGAGGCGGTGCACCGGGACCGGTTGCTGGCGATGTTCCGGCAGCGGTTTGGGGAGCACATCCCGCTGATCCGCCGTGAAAACGTGAAGGGATTCCTGCAACGCAGGCCGACCTGGCTGGTGCGGCCTCTGGGCGTAAATGTGGCCCGAAAACAGGCGGAGGTGATGGAGCTGGAAGCGCAGCGCTTCTACCAGCGGGCCATCGCTCGAACGTCCGACGTGGCGACGCGGGAGCTGCTGAACAAGCTCGCGGATGAAGAACGCAAACACACGCAGACCGCGGGGAATCTGGAAGAAAAGCACCTGACGCAAAGCGCCAAGCAGCAAGAGGACGAGTCCCACCGCAAGTTGTTCTTGCTGCAAGTGGTGCAGCCGGGGCTCGCGGGGTTGATGGACGGCTCGGTTTCGACGCTGGCGCCGCTGTTTGCCGCGGCCTTTGCGACACATAAAAGCTGGGATGCGTTTCTGGTTGGGCTGGCGGCCTCGGTGGGCGCGGGGATATCGATGGGGTTCGCGGAATCGTTGTCGGACGACGGATCTCTTACGGGCCGTGGATCGCCGTGGATCCGGGGGGTAGCGACGGGGTTGATGACGACGGCGGGTGGAATCGGGCATACGCTGCCGTTTTTGATTTCTAATTTTCACGTGGCGACGGGGATAGCGGTAGGCGTGGTGGGCGTGGAACTGGCAGTGATCAGTTACATCCGCCATCGCTTTATGGATACGCCGTTTTTGCAAGCGGCGTTTCAGGTGATCGTGGGCGGGGTGCTGGTGTTTCTGACCGGGTATTTGATCGGGAGCTCGTAGGCGAGGAAAGCTGTGGGCGGCGTTTTGGCTCCTCTCAGTCCTTTGCAAACCGACCGAACTAAGTAACGCGCAAGCGAAGGTCGATTTGGTTGCCAAGCTGGGGCGCAGCGGTGATGCGCCCCTACCTGAAGTCGGTGGCGACTAGTTCGGGATGACTTCCGAAACCGTGGACGAAGCGGGTTCAGTGGAGAACCGGTTGGGCTGTGGACGATAGCCGTTGCGGGTGCGGACGTGATACTTCTTCGCACCTTCGCCTACAAGCCTCACGTTGATGGCGCGCCAGCCGCGGTTGGGATTTGGCTCGGGGTAGTAGCTGAAGGCGTAGAGATGAGCCAAATCATCGCGGATGGAGGCGAAGGCGCGTTTCTCATCGCGCCAACTGTTGGCAAAGTAGGCTTTGCCGCCGGTGGCGGCGCTCATGCGCTCGAAAACGACGGTGGACACAGGCTCCAGCTTGGCTTCCCGAGTGCTGATCATGTAGATGGGGATGCCGGCCGACTGCGCCAGTTCGGCCACATCTTCCGGGGGCACCATGCTGGCGTTGTCGGGTCCGTTGGAGAAAACCACCACAACTTTTCGGCCCGCATATTGAGTGGCGTCCTTGAGCGTCAACAAAAGCGAGTTATAGAGTGCCGCGTCGTCTCCGGCCACGGTGGTGCGCACACCACGCACGACTTGCGAGCGGTCGGGGGTCAGCAGCGCGGAGCGGGAAAGGTCGCGGCTATAGGAATAGAAAGCGACCTTGTCCGCGGATTCCAGCGAGCGCACGAAATCGGCGATGGCATCCTGGGCGAAGACAAAGCCGCGGTACATGTAGTTACTGGTGTCGAACAGAATGAAAACGTTGGCGCCGGCGATCGCGGAAGCGAGGCCTCCGGGCGAATCTTGCGCCGAAGAACCTTGCGCCGCGCCAGGTTGCACTGGCCGAGAGGCCTCTTCGGGCGCAATGTCCAGCAAACGTTTGGTGGGCCCGTTGCCCTCTTCAAAGGTGGCAAGTTTTTCGGTGATGCCGTCCTCGCTGATGACGAAGTCGGAAGGACGCAGACCGGTGACATAGTTGCCCTTGCCGTCGGTTACCGCCACGTTTAGCTGCACCAGGTCGACGACCACGCGAAAGCGCGTTCCGTCTTGCTGAGCCTTCACGTGAGTTCCCGAACTGCAGAGGAGAGCTAGAAAAAGCGCGAAACCTAAAACGTATCGTTTGCCCATGGCTTCCTATTCCCGTTGTATATGTTGTCCCGCCTGCCGGAGCGAGCCGCGAAGAAAATCGCGTCAACTCCAGTCAAGCAATCTCTACGGCGCCGCGGTACCCTCACTTCTGGATACCGAGGCGATCTTTCCCTGCCGAAATTCGTCACCGGCCTCTCGCGCAGCGCGCAAGAGCGCTTGCCAATCTTCAAGGTCGGTGGCAAAAATCTTTTCGACCATACGACGAGTCAACTCAGGAACCAAGCGGTTCAGCATCACCGGTGAATATCCTTTTTCATCGGCGAGGCGGGCCCAATACAAATTGTTGGAATCCCAGGATTCGGCCAAGAAGCGGCTGGAATAGCCCATGAAGGCCGGGAACGGCGGCACATTCAACAACTCACGGCCGTAACTCTGCGCGATCGCCGGGTGCGGCACTCCGAAATCTTGCGACAAGCGTTCCCAGCCGACCTCTTCGGGATACCGGCTGGTTAGAGCACTGAGTTCCGCCCAGGCCGACCCGAATGATTTCGTGCCTTCGGGAAACCTTCGGCGATATTCGGCGGCAAGATAGAAGGTGTCGGCCGGCATTAATTGCGTGGCTACCTCAGCGGCGTGCCCCGCCCGCAGGGCGAGTTCGACATGTTCTGCGCGACGCGGAACCATGCGCTCGGAGAGAATACTCATGGCTTGTTGCCGCAGTTCTTCGTCCTGCCCGGCGGCGGTCAAAAGCTCCTCGCCTGCCTGCTGATACAGCGCCACGGCGTGGAGTTCGTTCTGGGTGACACCCCACCAGCGCGGCACGACCGCGCTGGTCAGCAGACCCGGTACGACCTGGCGCCAGATCAGGGCCTGCACGTTTTCCGGGGCGATGAAATCCTGCTCCGCGTCGGCGAGGACGTACGGCAAATCGGCCAGCGATCCCACCAAACGCGCACCTCCGCCCGCGGGTGAGCCCGCGCCGAACAACTGCGGAGCCTGCCAGGCTTGGTGCTCGACGCCGGTGACCGTGTCTCCGGAGAAGTCGTGGGAGCGGACGAACAGCGGATTGTTGTGAAGGATCTGAGCCCCGGGTGGTTCGTAGTAAGCGTAGTTCAGACCGACCAGGGTGTCTCGGAACAACGGAGCGAGTTGACCACGTGCTTCGGCGAGCTGCTCGGGAGAAGTGGGAGCTTTGACGACCTTCGTCAAATCGGTCTTCATCTGCATTTCGGTGTGGCGGTTGTTGTAAATGCCGGCCGCCCATTGATCGCGCTCGCTGCTGCGGAAGATGGGCTGGGGCATCTCGAATTCGCGCAGCTCACCGGCGAGAGGAAGCAAGGTACTGGCCTCGGATTTCACATGAGCGACATCGTGCAAACCGTCGCCCAGCGCCAGCAGAGTGTCGAGAGAAACCAGGCGCTGCGCATCCAGGACGGATCGAATGCGGTTCGCCAGCAGTTCGTGCATGCGCTGCCCTTCGGGGCTCTCTTGATGAGGACCTGCGAGCAGGTCGATGATTTCGTCCTGGGAAGCGTCAGGTTTGCCCGTCGAAGCCTGGAGCAACTGTTTGAGGGAGCCGCGGCCAGCGTCGAAAAGCTGGGGAGCGGAGGCCATCTTGCCGAAAGGCTGGACCACGCGTTGCCAGGAATCGCGGAGATCGGCGCCGGGTATCTGGCCCTGACGCGCGAGTATTTGCCACATGCCGACGGTGGCCTCGAACGTTCCCATGGCGTTGCCGCGCAGGTTCTGATTGTGAATACCGTTAAGAACGCCAGCCACGTTAAGAAAGGTGGTGATGGAAGAATCGTCCAACGCCGGGAATTCGGAAAAAATCAGATACTGATCGCTGAACTCGGAGAACTTTTCAGCGAGCAAGTTGACGGTATCCGGACTCAAGCGATGATCGGGAGCGCGCCTGCTGTCGAGATCACTGGTTACTAGATAGGCCTGCAGAGGTCCGGACTCGGATTGCACCCGAGAAAGAGCAAACATGGCATCCAGCAACTGCTCGGGATGTTCCCAATTCTTGGCCCGCTTGCCCCATTCACGGACAACGTTGGAATCAGACTTTTCGCGAAGGATGCGCTTCCATGTTTCCAGGTTCCCGGGCACGTGCGGCTCGCCGTTGGGCTCCCATTGAAGACGAGTCAGAAGCAGCAAAAGGCGGGGGTCGGCACGGAACACACCTCTCGCCGCATCGCCGGAAGAGTCCTTTCCACGGAGAGCTTCGTAGTAACGGCGGAGCTGGCGAGGCTCGGAGAAATGCGCCTGCTGAACCGCGTTGATACGAGATAGCGAATCGAAATAAGCGGCCAGCCAGCCGTTGTCCTTGGCGAGCAAGTGGACCACGAATTCTCCGGGCGACTCTGGGCTGACGCCCAACGAGCTCTTTCCAGCCGGGCTCCGAGCGAGGTCCTCCAGGCACGACGACGCGTCCAGAGCGGATGCGGATGTGGCTACCGTAAAAATCCAGTACCGCGGCGTAGGGAAGGAGTTTTTTCAGGCCAGGCGATTGGCGCAGAGCAACCTGGGTTTCCCCATCCATTCGAGCAACAGCCCAGTACAGGCGGGCCAAAGAGGGCTCGTGTATGAGCGTGTCGATCAAATCCTTGCCTTCTTTCCCGGTTCCTTTCTTCGCGTCGGTCCAATCGCTCTCGGTAAAAATGGTCGGGGCCCGGGACGTTGTATAGGGATAGGCAAAAGGCTTGCCCTCTTGAAGAGCCTTCTCGAGCACGGGTAGAGGAAAACCGGAGTCGATGGTCAGAAAGGCCCTTTGCGGATCGACGGTTTCCAGGAACGTTGCGCGTTGTCCACAGTCCGGACGAACGCGGTAGCCCAAGACCTGCAGGAGGGGCTTGACGTCGTCGCAATTGGAAGCATGAATGACGCCCTCGGACCCGGCTAAGGCCACGAGTTCCCTGGCCTGTTGGACATAGCGATTCAGCAGGATGAGAAATTCCGTTTGGCGTGCCTGGTTTTGCGGGCCCTCGTAGCCCAGCAAGAACACGTTGCGAGCGAGCAGCGGCGTGATCTCTTCGGGCGAGACTTTTTGGCTGATGGCCGCCATGCGCAGGAAAGAACGCAGTGGACCTGGAATGGAAACTGTTTCGCCCGTTTGCGCCGGCTCCTCGGATGGCGGCGAAGCAGCGCGAGCGGCGCCCAATACATCAGAAGTCAAGTGCGACCAAGGACACAAAACCAGCGCGGCTACGGCAGGAAGGTAACGAAAAGATTTCATAACTGGGGCCCTCTCCGAACCTTGGAGACAACCAGCAGCTAAGACTTGCGTTTTGCGACGCCAAGAAACAGAACCGACGTGGTCTCACCTGGGCGGCTCGGTGCACCAACCCCGACCACCGCGAAGTCCGTCACGCCTTCGCTGAAATCGGAGTCACAGCCGGTTTCGTTTCTAAGTCTCCCGGTCCTTGGGTCTGGACGGCGACAAACGATAGATCATCCCTCGGCTGAATCCAAGACTTTTTATGTCTGCGGACGGTCACAGAAATGTCTCGACGGTGGGACAATTCGTTGAGAACCATTTTGGGCCATCCCCAGACCATTCTTGTCTGTCTGGAAACTTCCGAGCCTCCATATAACTGCTAATCGGCGCCGTTGTCTAGTAGTTGAAGGGCGGTACGGGGTTACGGGCCGGGACTAGTCGGTTTGAGCCGGGGCTGGCGAGACGGACTGCGCACGCGTGCGCTGGATCCAGGTTTGCAGGCGGTCGAGGTACAGATAAACCACGGGAGTCGTGAATAGCGTCAGCATCTGGCTGACGATCAGGCCTCCGACGATGGTGATACCCAGAGGACGCCGGAGCTCGGAACCCGTGCCGGTGCCAAGGGCCAGAGGAAGCGCGCCCAGCAGCGCAGCCATGGTGGTCATCATGATGGGGCGGAAGCGCAGCAGGCAAGCCTGGTAGATCGCTTCGACGCTGGACGTCCCAGCCTCGCGCTCGGTTTGCACCGCGAAGTCGATCATGAGGATGGCGTTTTTCTTGACCAGGCCGATAAGAAGGATGATGCCGATGAGCGCGATGATGCTGAGGTCGGCGCCAATCAGGTGAATGGCGAGCAGAGCGCCGACACCGGCCGAAGGAAGAGTGGAGAGAATGGTGATGGGATGGATATAGCTCTCATACAGGATGCCCAGGACGATATAGACCGCGGCGAGAGCGGAGAGGATGAGCAGCGGCTCTGAGGAAAGCGAGTCCTGGAAGGCCTGTGCGGTGCCTTGAAACGTGCCGTGAACGGTGGGCGGCATGCCGAGCGCAAGCTGCTCAGCCTCAATCTTTTCGACGGCGGGTCCCAAGGAAGCGCCCGGCTCGAGATTAAAGGAGATGGTAATTGCAGGAAAAATGCCTTGATGATTGACGGTGAGCGCGCTGGTGGCCGGCTGGAAGTGAGCGAAGGCACTGAGCGGAATAAGCTTGCCGCTGTTGGAGGCGGCGTAGATGGTTTGGAGAGTCTCTGGAGCGCGTTGAAACTCCGGGAGGACTTCCAGCACGACGTGGTACTGGTTTATGCCTTTGTAGATGTTGGAGACTTGACGCTGGCCGAAGGCGTCGTTGAGAGTGTTGTCGATCTCAGAAACGGAAACGCCGAGGCGTCCGGCGGTGTCGCGATCAATGACCAGCGATGCTTGCAGACCCTTCAACTGTTGATCGGTGTTGACATCGCGCAACTCCGGGATTTGTGCCATGCGGCTCTGGAGGCGCGGCGCCCACTCGATGAGGTCACTGAGCCGGTCCGCTTGCAAGGTGTATTGAAATTGCGCGCCGGCGAAACGAGCGCCTACGTTGATGTCTTGAACGGCCTGAAGAAAGAGAGACGCGCCGGGGATTTTCTCAAGCTGCGGGCGAAGGCGTTCGATGACGAGATCGGCGCTGATTTTGCGTTGCGCGAGAGGCTTGAGCTGCGCAAAAAAGCGCCCGGTGTTGTTGCCGCCGCCGCCCCCGGTGAAAGCCGTGATGGTGTCGACGGCGGGGTCCTGGCGAACGACTTCCGCGAAGGATTTCACTTTCTCGCGCATGGAGCTGAAAGAGACGTCCTGGTCAGCTTGAATGAAGCCGACGATGCGGCCGACGTCTTGCTGCGGGAAAAAACCTTTGGGGGTGATGACGTAAAGGGCCGTGCTCACCACCATGGTGAGGATGGTCACGCAGAGCATGAAAAATTGGTGGCGCAACACCCAGCGCAAACAAAAATCATAGGCGCGCAGCAAACGGTCGAAGGCGCTTTCCGCGACGTGGTAGAGGCGGCCGTGGCGGCCTGAATCGCGGCGCATAAAGAGCGCACACATCATCGGCGTGGTGGTGAGCGAAACCAGGAGCGAAATGGCCACCGCGACGCTGAGTGTTACCGCGAATTCGCGAAACAGCCTCCCGACAATGCCGCCCATCAGCAGAATGGGGATGAAGACGGCCACGAGCGAGGTGCTCATGGAAATCACGGTGAAGCCGATTTCGCGGGCGCCCTTGATGGCGGCAGCGAACGGTTTGACGCCGGCCTCCAGGTGGCGAGTGATGTTTTCGATGACCACGATGGCGTCATCGACGACGAAGCCGGTCGACACCGTCAGCGCCATCAGCGAAAGATTGTCGAGGCTATAGCCGCAGAGAAACATCACGCCGAACGTGCCGATCAGCGAGAGCGGCACCGCAACGCTGGGAATGATGGTGGCCCAGTAGTTCCGCAGGAAGACGAACACGACCAGGATAACGAGGACGACGGAAATCATCAGGGTAATCTCGACGTCGTGAATGGATGCGCGGATGGTCGTGGTCCGGTCAATGATCACGCTAAGGTGGATGGAAGGACTGATGGAAGCCTGCAATTGAGGCATGAGCGAGCGCACGCGATCGACGGTTTCGATCATGTTGGCGCCGGGCTGGCGGAAGATGACCAGAACGATGCCCGGCCTGCCATTGATGAAGCCCGCGTTGCGAACATCCTCCAGTGAATCGGCGACCGTGCCAACGTCGGAAAGACGCACAGGCGAGCCGTTGTGCCACGTGACGATCAGGGGACGATACTCGCGAGCCTTGAAAAGCTGGTCGCTGTCCGCAACGCCCCAGGCGTGCTCGACATTGGCAAGCTGACCCTTCGGCCGGTTGGAGTTGGCGGCGCTCAAAACAGAACGAACGTTTTCCAAACTAATGCCGTAGGTGTTGAGAAGCCCGGGATTGACCTGGACGCGCACCGCGGGGAGCGCGCCCCCACCGATAAACACCTCTCCGATGCCCGGAGTTTGGCGAAGCTTCTGCGCGATCACGGAATCGGCCGCGTCATAGACTTCAGGCAGCAGAATGTTGTCCGAGGTCATGGCCAGCAGCATGATGGGCGCGTCCGCAGGATTGACCTTCCAATACCCGGGCTGGCCGGGGAGATCGGTAGGAAGCTGGCCGCGGGCGGCATTGATGGAGGCCTGGACGTCGCGAGCGGCGGCGTCAATGTTGCGATTGAGGTCGAACTGGAGGGTGATATTGGTGGTGCCGAGCTGACTGGTGGAAACCATCTGGGTGACGCTGGCGATGCGGCTGAATTGGCGCTCCAGAGGAGTGGCGACGGCCGAGGCCATGGTCTCTGGGCTGGCCCCGGGCAGATTCGCGTAGACGTTGATGGTCGGGAAATCGACCTGCGGCAGTGGGGCTACCGGAAGAAAGCGGAACGCCACCCCTCCCGCCAGCAAGATCGCCAGGGAAATGAGCGACGTCGCGACCGGGCGCCGGATGAACGGCGCTGAGAAATTGGAGGAGAAATTCACGGGCGGTGTCCGCAGACCCTATCTTAGACGATTGAGGCCGCAGAAGGAGAGTGGCGGACCACCGGGCTAATCCGAGTGCGCGGGAGCAGGCGCAGGAACGTGGCTGCGGAAACGCTGGATCCACAACTGGAGGCGGTCGAGATAGATGTAGATGACGGGAGTAGTGTAAATCGTCAGCATCTGGCTGACGATGAGCCCGCCAACGATGGCCACACCCAGAGGCCGACGAAGTTCCGCGCCCGTGCCCCCGCCAATAGCGAGAGGCATGGCACCGAGCATGGCGGCCATGGTGGTCATCATGATGGGACGAAAGCGCAGCAGAGCCGCCTGGTGAATCGATTCGACCGAAGACTTGCCTTCGGAGCGCTCCACTTGCAGCGCGAAGTCAATCATTAAAATGGCGTTCTTCTTCACAATTCCGATCAGCAAAATGATGCCGATCAGCGCGATGATGCTCAAGTCCATATGGAAGAGCTTCAGGGCCAGGAGCGCGCCGACGCCGGCGGAGGGCAAGGTCGAGAGAATCGTGATCGGGTGAATGTAACTCTCGTACAAAATTCCCAGGACGATGTACACGGCGGCGATTGCAGCAAGAACCAGCACGAGTTCGGAGGAGAAGGAGTCTTTGAACGCTTGCGCCGTGCCTTGAAAGGTGGCGTGGACGGTGGCCGGCATGCCGATCTCTCGTTGCACGGCTTCGATGTGGTGCACGGCATCCCCGAGCGCGGCACCGGGAGCAAGATTGAAAGAAAGCGTGATTGCCGGAAAAACGCCCTGGTGGTTGATGGTCAGAGCGCTGTTCGAAGGTCCGTAGTGAGCGAAAGCGCTCATCGGTATGAGTTTTCCGCTGCTGGATGCAACGTAGACCTGTTTGAGGTATTCCGGACTCTGCTGAAACTCAGGCAAGACCTCCATCACGACGTAGTATTGATTGACTCCCTGATACATGATGGAGACTTGGCGCTGGCCGAAGGCGTCGTTGAGAGTATCGTCGATCGCCTGCATGGAAACGCCCAGGCGATAGGCGGTGTCGCGATCGACGACCATGGCAGCCTGAAGCCCCTTTGAGCTGCTGGTCGCTGTTGACGTCCCGCAGCTCCGGAATTTTTCTCATGCGCTCCATGAGAATGGGCGCCCAGTGCGTGAGGTCGCCGATCTGATCTCCTTGCAGCGTGTATTGATACTGCGCACCGGCGATGCGTCCGCCCACGTTGAGGTCCTGGACGGCCTGCAAGTAAAGCGATGCGCCGGGAATTTTCCCGAGCTTGCCGCGAAGGCGTGCAATCACCTGGTCGGCGCTGACCTTGCGTTCACTGAGGGGCTTCAGCGCCATGAACATCCTTGCGCCATTGTTGCCGTTACCCGCGCCGGTGAATGCCGAAACCATTTCGACCGCGGGATCCTGTTGGACGATGTCGGAAAAAGCGATCATTTTCGCGGTGATCGCGGAAAAGGAAATGTCCTGGTCACCCTGGATGAGACCGTTGATGCGCCCGGTATCCTGCTGGGGGAAAAACCCCATGGGGGTGTAGTAAAACAGGCAGACGTTGGTGACCACGGTCCCCAGGAAAATCAGCAGTACGAGAAACTGATGGCGCAGCACCCAACGCAGGCCGACATCGTATCCGCGAACAAATCCATCAAACCCACGTTCCGCGACGCGGTGCAGGAATCCGTGATGCCCATCATCGCGGCGGAGGAAGCGCGCGCACATCATTGGCGTCGTGGACAAGGAAACGGCCAACGAGACCGCGATGGCCACGCTTAGGGTAACGGCAAATTCGCGGAACAATCGCCCCACGATTCCACCCATCATCAAAATAGGGATAAAAACGGCGATCAGCGAGATGCTCATCGACATGACCGTGAAGCCGATTTCGCGGGCGCCTCTCATTGCCGCGGCGTAAGGCTTCATGCCGGCTTCGATGTGCCGCGTGATGTTTTCGAGGACGACGATGGCGTCATCCACCACGAAACCCGTGGAAATCGTCAGCGCCATCAGCGAGAGATTGTCCAGACTGTAGCCGCACAAATACATGACCCCGAAGGTGCCCACCAGCGAGAGCGGAACCGAAACGCTGGGAATCACCGTGGCCCAGACGTTGCGGAGGAAGACGAAAACAACGAGGACCACCAGAACGACGGAGATAATCAAGGAAATCTCGACGTCGCGGATGGATTCACGGATGGTGGTGGTACGGTCAATGATCACATGGAGATGCATCGACGGATTGATGGAGGCCTGAAGATACGGCAGGAGGGCGCGAACGCGGTCTACCGTTTCGATCATGTTGGCGCCGGGTTGGCGGAAGATGACGATCATGATGCAAGGCTTGCCATTGGTGACGCCGGAGTTGTGGACATCGGTGACCGCATCGATGACCGTGCCGACATCGGAGAGGCGCACGGCGGCGCCTTGATGCCAACTGACGACCAGGGGCTGGTATTCGTGGGCTTTGAAGAGCTGATCGGTGGTGTTGATGGCCCAAGCTACACCGGCATTGGAGGTCTCGCCCTTGGGCCGGTTCGCGTTCGCGCTCCCCAAGACCGACCGAATCGTTTCCAGACTGATGCCGTAGCTATTGAGCTGCTGCGGATTTACCTGGACGCGAACCGCCGGACTCGAGCTTCCGAAAACGGAGACTTGGCCGACGCCCTGCACTTGCGCCAGCTTTTGGGCCAGGACGGAGTTCGCCGTGTCATACATGACAGGCAGCGTAAGATTGTCCGATTGCATGGCAACCAGCAGGATGGGCGAGTCCGCGGGATTCACTTTGCGATAGGTCGGCTGTGTGGGGAGGCCAGCAGGCAGCTGGCCTCGCGCCGCGTTGATCGCGGCTTCCACGTCGCGCGCCGCGGCGTTGATGTCGCGGTTGAGATCGAACTGCAGCGTGATACCGGTTTGCCCAAGCTGGCTGGTCGAGGTCATCTGCGTGACGCTGGCGATCCGCCCAAACTGCCGCTCGAGCGGCGTAGCGACGGAAGACGCCATGGTCTCCGGGCTTGCTCCGGGCAAACCCGCGCCGATGGAAATGGTCGGGAAGTCGACCTGCGGAAGTGGAGCCACCGGTAAGAACCGGAATGCGATCGCGCCAGAGAGGAAGATGGCTATCGAAAGGAGCGTCGTCGCTACGGGACGACGGATAAACGGCGCCGAAAAGTTAGAGGAGAAGTCCACGGCCTAGTCTGTTTCCGCAGGCAGCTCCGCCGGATTGGTCAAGTGAAAGCGTTCGCGCATGCGGCGAGCGAGCGTGTCGAAAGCCAGGTAAACAACCGGCGTCGTATAGAGCGTGAGCAGCTGGCTGAGCAGCAAGCCGCCAACGATGGTGATGCCGAGGGGACGACGAAGCTCCGAGCCGACGCCGTTGCCAAGTGCCAGCGGCAAACCACCGAGAAGCGCCGCCATGGTGGTCATCATGATGGGGCGAAAACGCAGCAGGCAGGCCTCGTAAATGGCGTCGAGCGGCGCCTTCCCTTCCTTGCGCTCAGCTTCGAGCGCGAAGTCAATCATCATGATGGCGTTTTTCTTGACGATACCGATCAGGAGAATGATGCCGATGAGCGCGATGACGCTGAACTCGGTGCGGCACAAGAGCAGCGCAAGGATGGCGCCGACGCCGGCCGACGGCAGCGTGGAAATGATAGTGATCGGGTGAATGTAGCTTTCGTATAGAACGCCGAGAACGATGTAGACGGTGATGATGGCGGCGAGAATCAAGATGGGCTCGTTGGAGAGCGAATTCAGGAAGGCCGCGGCCGTGCCTTGGAAGGTCGCTTGAATGCTGGGGGGCAAGCCAACCTCTTGCTTGGCCTTGTTAATCGCGTTGACGGCGTCTCCGAGCGAAGCACCGGGGGCGAGGTTGAAGGAAAGCGTAACGACAGGAAATTGTCCCTGGTGATTGACGATCAACGAGGTAGCGCCGGGCTCGAAATGCGTGAACGCACTCAAGGGTACCTGCGGGCCGGTCGAGGAGTGGACGTAGATATTTTTCAGTTGATCGGGATTTTGCTGGAATTGCGGGTTCACTTCCAAAACCACGTGATACTGATTGAGCTGGGTAAACATGGTGGAGACCTGGCGCTGGCCAAAGGCGTCGTAAAGGGTGTTGTCGATGGTGGCCGGGAGAATGCCGAGGCGCGACGCGGTGTCCCGATCGATGGTTAGGGTAGCGAGCAAGCCTTGATTCAACTGGTCGCTGGCGACATCGCGAAGTTCGGGCAGCGATTTCAGCTTATCGATGAATTTGGGCGTCCAATACGCGAGCTCTTTCGGATCGACATCTTCCAGGCTGTACTGAAATTCGGTGCGGCTCACGCGGTCCTCAACGGTCAGGTCTTGGACCGGCTGCATGAAGAGAGTAATGCCGTTGACCTTTTCGATCTGGGGCTGGAGGCGGCGGATAACATCCGACGCGGACATGCCGCGCTGTCTGAGCGGCTTCAGATTGATCTGGATTCGTCCACTGTTGATGGTGGCATTTGTGCCGTCAATTCCGATGAACGAGGAGAGGCTCTCGACGGCGGGGTCCTTCAGGATCACGCTTGCCAGGTCTTGCTGGCGCTGCATCATGGCAGCGAATGAGATATTTTGCGGCGCCTCGGAGACGCCCAGAATGATGCCGGTGTCCTGGACGGGGAAAAAGCCTTTGGGCACGTAGATGTAAAGAAGGATGGTGCCGACGAGAGTGGCGATCGTGACCAGCAGCGTGGTCTTGCGATAGCGCAGGACAAACTGAAGCGTGCGGCCGTAGAAATCGATTACGGACTTAAAGCCGTGCTCCGATGTGCGGTAGAACCACCCCTGCTCGCTCTCTTGTTGATGCCTCAAGAGCTTGGCGGACATCATCGGCGTGAGCGTGAGGGAGACAAACGCGGAAACGATGATGGTCACCGCAAGGGTGATGGCAAATTCCCGGAACAACCGGCCGACGATGTCACCCATGAACAGCAGGGGAATCAAAACGGCGATCAACGAAACCGTCAGCGAGAGAATCGTGAAGCCGATCTGCTCGGAGCCCTTCAGCGCGGCTTGCAACGGCGATTCGCCTTCCTCGATGAAGCGGCTGATGTTTTCGATCATGACGATGGCGTCATCGACGACGAACCCGGTCGAAATGGTGAGCGCCATGAGCGAGAGGTTGTTCAAGCTATAGCCGAGCAGATACATCACGCCGAAAGTGCCGACGATCGAGAGCGGCACCGCGAGAGCCGGAATCACCGTGGCTCGCGCGCTGCGAAGGAACAGAAAGATCACCATGACGACCAAGGCGATGGTGAGGAGGAGAGAAAACTGAACGTCCTCCACCGAGGCGCGTATCGTCGTGGTGCGGTCGGTGAGGATGGCGACTTGCACCGCGCCGGGCAACGAGGCCTGCAACTGCGGCAGCAATCGCTTGACGCGATCGACCACGGCGATGATATTGGCGCCGGGCTGGCGCTGAATGTTGAGAATGACGGCGGGATGATCGTTGGCCCAGGCCGCTTGCTTGGCATTCTCGGCGCCGTCGAACACCGTGGCCACGTCGCTGAGCCGAACCGGAGCGCCGTTGCGATAGGCAACAATGAGCGGGCGGTAGCCATCGCTGGTCAGAAGCTGGTCGTTTGCGCCGATCGTGAAGGCTTGGTGAGGACCATCGAAATTGCCTTTGGCCTGGTCGACGTTGGCCTGGCCGAGCGCGGTGCGGAGATCCTCGAGGCTCAGTCCATACGAAGCAAGCGCGGTTGGATTCGCCTGAATGCGCACGGCGGGCCGCTGGCCGCCGCTGATGCTGACCAGGCCGACGCCCGGCAACTGCGAAATTTTCTGCGAGAGCGTCGTCTCGGCAAGGTCCTCGACCTTAGAGAGCGGCAGGCTGGCAGAAGTCAGCGCGAGCGTCAGAATCGGAGAATCGGCGGGGTTGATCTTGCTGTAGATCGGCGGATTCGGCAGATCGGTGGGAAGCAGATTGGACGCGGCGTTGATGGCCGCTTGCACTTCCTGTTCCGCAACGTCGATATTGAGATCGAGGACGAACTGGAGCGTGATGATGGAGCTCCCAAAGGAGCTCGTCGAGGTCATCTGATTCAAGCCGGGGATCTGGCCGAACTGGCGCTCCAGTGGAGCGGTGACCGAAGAGGTCATCACGTCGGGGCTGGCGCCGGGATAAAACGTCAAGACTTGAATCGTCGGATAGTCGACCTGAGGTAGCGCGGAGATGGGCAACTGCTTGTAGGCAACGAAGCCTACGAGCAAAATTCCGACCATCAATAGCGTGGTCGCAACAGGCCGCAGAATGAACGGCCGCGACGGACTCATCGTTGCTTGCCCTTATGCGAATCCGTCCCTTGCGGAGCCGACGGACTCGGGCCCTGCGTTTGGCCCTGGTTCTGCTGTCTGTTGCGCTTGCGGGTTCGCGGCGCCGCCAGCGGGAGCGTGAGCTTCGACCTTGCTGCCGTCCTGCAGCTTGTCCTGGCCGTCGGTGACCACGGCGTCGCCTGGCTGAAGCCCCGCGCTGATCCCTACCAAATTGTTCGTGGAAAGCGCGACGCTGACCGGCTGGATCTTGACCGTATTGTCTTTCTGCACCAAATAAACGTACGTGCCCTGAGGGCCGCGCTGGATCGCGGGCGTCGGAACAATCGTGACGTTGTGCTTCGTATCCACAAGCAGATGGACATTCACGAACTGATTGGGAAAGAGAGTGTTCTTTTCGTTGTCGAAGACGGCTCTTCAATTTGTACGTGCCGGTGGTGGTGTCGATCTGATTGTCAATGGTGAGCAACTTGCCGCTGGCGACTTTTGTGACGTCGTCGCGGTCGTAAGCTTCGACGGGAAGCTGGATTCCATGAAGCTTGGCCATGACTTGCGAAAGTTGATCCTGCGGCAAGCTGAAGATCACCGCGATAGGCTGAAGCTGGGTAATCACAATAAGACCGGTGGTGTCGGCGGCGTGAACGATGTTTCCGATGTCGACGAGTCGCAAGCCGACACGGCCGCTGATCGGCGCAGTGATGTGCGAGTAAACGATCTGAAGTTTCGCGTTGTCGATGGTTCCCTGATCGGCCTTGATGGCGCCTTCAAACTGTCCGACTTGAGCCTGCTGCGTGTCGACTTGCTGCTTGGGGATGACACCTTCCTTGAAGAGCAGCTGGTAGCGCTCGTAGTCGACTTGCACGTCGCGAAGCTGCGCTTGATCCTTGGCAAGCTGCCCTTCGGCCTGCTCCAACATAACCTGGTAGGGCCGCGGATCGATCTCCACCAGGGCATCCCCTTGTCGAACCATCTGTCCTTCGGTGAAGTTGATCTTGACGATTTGCCCATCGACGCGGCTGCGAATGGTGACGGTGTTGAACGCCGTGACCGTGCCGAGGCCATTGAAGTAAACGGGTAGGTCCCCGCGCACGGCGGTCGCCACCACAACGGGAACGACCATCCCACCGCCCCCTTGGCCTTGACGCCCCCCGCTTCCGCTACCTTGGCCGGCGGCGTTCGCCGGGACCTTGCGCTTGCGTACTGGCCCTGGTGCCGCGGTAATACCAGAAAGCGAGCGCAGCAATGATCGCCAAGACCACTATCCACAGCCACCATTTGCTAGTGGACGTCTCTTGATGATCCGGCTCAAAGGTTTCGCTTGAGGGCCTCCGGTCAGGCAGGTCCGCAGATTTCAGATGACCCATTCCTTCTCTCCTGTCATATTGACAGCTGTGCGAGCGAGCTTGCCAACGGCGACCTGGCCGCGAGTGAATGTCGGGCTGGTCAAGTGACGGGACAAAGCCTATCGGAAAACCCAGCCTATGCCTAGATAAGACGGTTTTTCCGGAGAAAAGGTTACGGCGCCGCTGCACCCTCCAAAGGGGGCTGGAACAATCGAAGGGTTGACATCCCTCGGCCCGCCTGGCGCCGGAGAGATCCTGACATGAGCGGCGATGGGCATTCTGGCCTTGCCCTGACTGAAGACTTTCGGTAAGAATTTGCGAGAGGGAGAACAGACAACATGCTCAAGGCGCTCGCGATCGGCATCCTGCTGGGAATTCTGCTGGTTTTTGCGGGAGTGTGGTTTTATTTTACGAGCGGACGCGCGCCGGTGGCGGTAACCGATCCGCCTCTGCCGTTTGAAGCGAGGCTGGCTCACGGCGGGATGCACGCTCACGTAGCCAGGCAGACCCACACAGAGCCTACTGTGCCTGCGGATGAAAAGAACTTGTTGGCGGGCGCGGAGGTCTACAAACAGAATTGTGCGGTGTGCCACGGATTGCCGGCGGAGGAGGAAACTGCGATCGCCCATGGCATGTATCCGAAGCCGCCAGAACTTTTCCACGGCACGGGCGTCACCGACGATCCGGCCTGGGAAACACACTGGAAGGCCGAGAATGGCATCCGCATGACTGGAATGCCGGGATTTAAGGGGCGCTTGACGGATACGCAACTGTGGCAGGTGAGCCAGTTGCTGGCGAACGCGGACAAGATTCCGCCGTCCGTCAAGGCGGCTCTGACGATCACGCCGGTGAGCGCGGCGACTGCACCGCCAGCTACCGCTTCAACACCGACAAAGTAGGCAGTTGCGCGGCTACCGGTTGTTCGAGCAGCAGCGCCGCAAATCTTTTCATTCCTGCACCGTCGTGAGCTTGTCGGCGTTGCGCAATTCCGGGAACATCCAGGCCCAGCCCGCAGTGACGATGAGCGTGCCGATGCCGCCGAGAACGACGGCCGGGACGGTGCCGAACCAGTGAGCGGTCAGGCCGGACTCAAACTGGCCGAGCTCGTTGGACGCGCCGATGAAAACCATGTCGACGGAGTTCACGCGGCCGCGCATTTCGTCCGGCGTGGCAATTTGCACCAGCGTGGCGCGAACGATGACGCTGACCATGTCCGTTGCGCCAACCAGCACCAGAGCGACGAGCGAGAGGATCAGGCTCCGGGAAATTCCGAAGAGAATGGTGAAGAGACCGAAGCCAGCGACGCACCACAGCATCGTCGCGCCGACGCGGCCACGCATCGGCTTGTGAGCCAGGTAGATGGCCATGGCGCCGGCGCCCACGGCGGGAGCCGTACGCAGAATGCCGAGCCCCCAAGGACCCGTCAGTAGGATTTCCCGTGCGTACACCGGAAGGAGCGCAACCGCTCCACCAAGCAACACGGCGAATAGGTCTAGCGAGATCGACCCCAGGATCAACTTTTCGCGCCAGATGTAGTGGAAGCCAGCTAGGACGGTCGTCAGACTGATGGGCTCTCTTGGCCGCGCTTTCGATTGCGTTTTGATTTGCAGGGTCGCGAACGCCGCCGCGACCCCGACGCCCGCAGCCATCGCGTAAACAACCGCGGGGCCACGCGAGGCGGCGTACAAAATGCCTCCCACCGATGGGCCGAGGATGGTGGCGCACTGAAACACGCTGGAAGCCCAGGCGACGGCATTCGGAAAGTGCTGCTCGGGGACCAACTGCGGAAGAATCGCGCGGCTCACCGGCGCACTGAAGGACCGAACGACGCCCAGAAGGATCAACACCGCATAGATCGGATAGACCGAATGCGCTCCACGCACGGTGACCAGGAACAGCAGGGCCGAGCACAGCCCGTAGCCCGAGAAACACACCACGATTAGCTTGCGGCGATCGTAGCGGTCGGCAACGTGTCCCGACACCAGAAAAAGCAGAATGCCGGGAAGAAATTGCGCGAGGCCAACGAGCCCCAAGTCCAAGGGGCGCTTGCTGATTTCGTAGACTTGCCAGCCAACGGCGACCGACTGCATTTCGGTGGCGAGGACGATGAAAAAACGCGCCAACTGAAAAAGAGCGAAACCCGGATAGGTGAAGGCGATGCGCCCCGAGGCTGGGGCAGTCTCTGGAGCGGCCATCGTGAAATACTTTGCCATAAAACAAGATTCATCGCTTGTCCGTTGCGCTGCGACTTAACGCGCACAGGCTAAAAGCCTGTGCCACTTGGTCTTTCACCAGCCTGCTAGAATCGAGAGTCAGTGCGGTTCGCCGCCGGCGTTTGGAATGAAGAGCGCGATGCAAATGTTTCCCCTATTTTTGAAGCTGGAAAAACGGCGATGCCTGGTGGTCGGAGCCGGGTCGATCGCGGAGTCGAAAATCGCCGGCCTGGTGGACACCGGTGCGCGCGTGCGGGTGGTGGCTCCGGAGGCGACGCCGCAAGTGCGCGCGTGGGCTCGCTTGCGGAAGATTGAGTGGCAACAACGCATTTTTCGACCGGCAGACTTGCGCGGAATGTTTCTGGTGGTGGCAGCGACGCCATCGACGGCGCTTCACGAAAAAATATTCCGCGCGGCGCAGCGGTTGGGAGTCCTCTGCAATATCGTGGACGTGCCGCGGCTTTGCGACTTTTACTACCCTGCGGTGGTGCGGCGCGGTGCGCTACAAATTGCGATCTCGACCACCGGTGAGAGTCCCGCACTGGCGCAACGGCTGCGAAAAGAGCTGGAAGGCCACTTTGGCCCGGAATACGAAGAATGGCTTGCCTCGGTTGGCAAGGCACGAGAACAGCTTCACGCCAAGAAGCTAAAGGCCGAAGAGCGGAAGCGACTCCTGCACGAACTGGTGAGCCGGGAAGCGTTCGAGACGTTTCGCGAAAGCCGGACGAGAAAACAACGCAGGCCCCGGAGTTCCTGACCTGGCTTCCCAGCCGGGACTATTGCCCCGCGTAATAGCCATCTCTGGCTTGCACCACTAGGTCTTTCTGCTTGGTGGTAACCTGAATCTTGTGATACCCGGGTCCCGCATTCTTATCCGGCGTATAGCCTAGGCTGTATTGGTTGCGCAGTTCCTCCTCAATCTCCGCGTAAATCTTGTCCACTGTTTCTTTCTTGGAGACCTCGAACAACCGCCCCCCAGTCTCTTTCGAGATCTGTTGCAGGATCTTCTTCCCGTCGGGCCGCTCTTCCTGCGGATATCTTCCTCCTCCGTGGTGGCCACCTCCTCCCGGTCTCATCATCCCCCCGCCCGGATTGCCATATCCCTCCTCATCTTTAAACAAGATCGAGTACACCACGGTATCCGCGCGCTGCGATGTTTCAATCGCCGTCGTCAAGCTCTCTTTGCTGCCGTGATCCACTCCGTCGGAAAGGATAATCAGCGCCTTGCGGCCCTGTTGCTTGCTCATCAACTCGTTGGCCGCCAGATAAATCGCGTCGTAGAGCAGCGTCCCGGCGCCCCTTTGCCGCGAACCTCGCCCGCCGCCACTCCCGCCGCCTCCGCGATCCGCATCGAATTGAGGCGTTTGGAGCGACTGCAGCGCCGCCTGCAATTTCGGCCGCAACGGCGTGAAGTCTTGCAGCAACTCCACTTCCCTGTCGAAATGAATCACGAAAGCCAGATCCTTGTCTTCTCGCAGCAAGTGATCCAGAAAGCTGTAGCTTGCGCTGCGTTCCTGCTCCAATACGCGCCTCTGGCTCAAGCTCGTGTCCACCAGCAGCCCCAGCCGCAAGGGCAAGTCGCTCTCGCGCGCGAAATAATTGATGGTTTGCGGCCGCCCGTCTTCGTCCAGCACAAAATCGTCTTTCGTCAGATTCGAAATGGTCTTTCCATGTTTGTCTCGAACCGTGGCCAGGACGCTCACCGTCTTTACTTCGACGGCGATCTTTGGCTGAGGCGTTTGCTGCGGCTGTTGTTGCTGGGCCTGCGGTTGCTGTGCGCGCAGATTCGCCCCCAATAGCGCCAAGAAAAGAAAAGTGATCGGGCGTACGCATCGCATGTGGTAGACCCAGCCGCTTAATCCTCGATTTACGAGAGCAGTGTTCATTTGACTCCGAGTCGGTCGTCCATGTCCGTTGCAAGTTCTATCTACAAATACCTGGATGCGCACTCGGCGGATTTTGTTTTCCTGTGGAGCAAACTCATTCCGCTAGCAGCCTGTGGTGAAAACAGTGTTTGTAACCTGAAGTAACTTCCCCATACGGAAAATGTCTGTACAATGCGAAACAGATTTTCGGAGAACTGCTGATGGGAATGGGAACGCGGCGTCGAAGACAGCGACAACAGCAGATGTGGATCGCACAGCAGGAGCTAACGAAAGGGCCAGCGCATCCTTTTTACAAGCGGGTGAACGAATTATTGGAGGAGAAGAAGTTTGACGAGTTCGCCGAGAGGGAGTGCGCGAAGTTTTACGCGGAAAACATTGGCCGGCCCTCTTTGGCGCCTGGGATCTATTTTCGTTTGTTGTTGGTGGGCTATTTTGAAGGGATTGATTCCGAGCGGGGAATCGCCTGGCGGGCAGCGGATTCGTTGGGGCTGCGAAGATTTCTGGGAATCGACATAGACGAGCCCACCCCAGATCATTCGACCATTTCACGGACACGGCGGCTGATCGATGTGGAGACGCACCACAAAGTGTTCTTCTGGATTTTGGAAGTGCTGCGAGGCCGCGGGCTGGTGAAGGGCAAGACGGTGGGGATCGACGCGACCACGCTGGAGGCCAACGCGGCGATGCGTTCGATCGTGCGGCGCGATACGGGTGAGAGTTACGAGGAATTTTTGCAGGGCTTGGCCAAGGAATCGGGAATCGAAACACCCACGCGGGAGGATCTGGCCCGACTGGATCGGAAACGCAAGAACAAGGCCAGCAACGAAGACTGGGTGAATCCGCATGATGAAGATGCGCGCATCGCCAAGATGAAAGATGGGCGAACGCATCTCGCACACAAAGCCGAGCATGCCGTGGATCTAAAGACCGGTGCGGTGTTGGCGGTGACCGTACAGGAAGCGGATTCGGGGGACACCACCACGGTGGTCGAGACTCTAGCGCAGGCCGGTGAAAACGTGGCGGAGTTGATCGGGACAGAAAAGCCGAGCCAGAAACCGCAAGCGCATCTGCAGGGCATCGAAGAAGTGGTGGCCGACAAGGGCTATCACAGTGGAACGGTGGTAGCGAATCTGCGGAGTGCGGAAGTGCGGACCTACATCCCGGAGAAGAAGCAGCCCGGGCAAAGACATTGGGAAGGCAAAGCCGAGGAACAGCAAGCGGTCTATGCGAATCGGCGGCGAGTGAAGGGAGCCTATGGCCAGGGCCTGCTGCGGAAGAGAGGCGAATTGATCGAGCGGAATTTCGCGCACTGCTACGGTACGGGCGGAATGAGACGAACGCATTTACGAGGACACCAGAATATTCTAAAGCGACTGTTGATCCATGTTGGCGCGTTCAATCTGAGCCTGATCTTCCGCACCCTGTTGGGATCCGGGACGCCTCGAGAGCTCAAAAATCGTGAGTCCTCGCTGATTTTTCTGCTCTTATTCTGGCTCCGAGGCTCTCCACCACCTGCGCGCCAGACAAAGCCTTCCTCTTCATCATTCAGATTCGGCTGGCGTAGAAATCGCCGCTATCTCAGATTCAAACTTCGCCACTCCGGAAGGCCCGATTCTGACACGGGCTGCTAGCGAAGCGGTCACTTCACGGTGATCAAGTCATCGTTCTTCGGATTCGCTTCCAGGATGACGTCTTTATATTCATCGAACAGGCCGCCGTTGTGCATCTGCCAGGCGATGGGACCGGCCTTGCCTGCCGTGGGATTCTTGAAATCGAGGATCTTTCCCCTTGCTGCCAACGGGCTGGGCTTGCGGCTTTGCAAACAGGGCTATAATCGCGCCCCGCCTCGTCAAAAGGCGAAGGCACCACTAAACGAGGGCCAAATCATGAAGACGCTGACGGTACTTGCGCTGGCTGTCGTTGTTTTGTTACCGGCTTGCCTGCGGGCTACTCCTGCAAAGCCCGCGTTGGAAGTGGTGGTGCTTGGTTCTGGCGGGCCACGGCCGTTCGGGAGGGCGGGGTCAAGTTACATCCTGGTTGTCGAGGGGACACCGCGGATTTTGGTGGATGCCGGACCGGGAGCATTCCTACGGATTGGAGAATTGGACCTGGATTTAGAAAAAGTGGATACGGTTTTGCTGACCCATCTGCACATCGATCACAGTGGGGACCTGGCGGCTTTCTTCAATGCGCGAGCGCTTACGAGTGACGGACCAATCGCGTACCGGATCTTTGGCCCGGACGGAGCAGGGCTTTTTCCCAAGACCTCACGATTTGTGGATTTGCTGGTGGGAAGTGGCGGCGCGTTTGCTTATCAAAAGACGTTTGGCGCGCGCGAATCGTTTGTTGTTCGCGATCTGGCGATTCGCTTGGATTCCGTGCGCACCAAGATTGTGGATGAGGATGGCTTAGTGGTGGAAGAAATAGCCACGCATCACGGCGACTGTCCGTCGGTGGCTTACCGGATTTCTTATAAAGGCGTGGTGGTGGTGTTCTCCGGAGACATGGATGCATCCGCGCTGCCAAATCTGGTGCAATTGGCGAAGAATGCGGATTTGCTGATTTTTAATTGCGCTGTGCTTGACCCTCCGGATTCGCCGCCGCAATTGTACGATCTGCATACGCCGCCGAACAAAATCGGCGAAGCCGCGCGAGAGAGCGGGGTAAAGAGCTTGTTGCTAAGCCATCTCGCTCCCGACGTTGAGGGGCAGGAGGATGCGGTACGGAAATCGATCCGCGCAGCATATACGGGGCCGGTTGGGTTCGCCAGCGACAAGTTGCGCGTGCCAGTCGGGAAGTGAGCGATAAATTCGAGCGGGGCGGCTTGCGCGGGTGGCGCGCGACACCGTTCAGGATGGCGAGAGCCGGCCCTGCGCGCGTTTGATTTCTTCGCTGAGGATGATGGCTTCGGCCACTTCGCGCATCGACATGCGGCGTTGGCGGCTTTGCTTCTGAAGCATCAGATAAGCCTCTTCCTCGCTCAGACGCAAGTCACGCTGCAGAATGCCCTTCCCTCGTTCAATAATCTTTCTGGATTCGAGCTCTTCGGAGAGCTGGGAGTTCTCTTCTTCGAGGCGTGCCCTTTCGATTTCCGCGCCCACGAGAAACCCAATGGTGGAGATCAACTGAATCTCGCTCTCGCCGTGGATGTGCGGCTGGCGGTGCTGCAGATTGATGACACCGACGAGTTTGTTGCGGGAGATGACGGGCACGGAGAGGAAGGCTTCGTAATGATCCTCCGGCAGTTCGTTGAAAGACTGGAAACGAGAATCCTGGAAGGCGTGGGAGGCGACAGCCACGGGTTGCAGGTGCTCGGCAACCCACCCGGTGATCCCTTGGCCCACACGCATTTTCAGGCGATCGACAACTTCGGGATGCGGGTTCTTGGAGGCGCGCAGGACTAGCTCTTTGGATTCAAGCACATACACGAAGCAAGAATCGCACTTCACGACGGACGCGACAAAGTCGACAATTCGCTGCAGTACCTCGTGCAGGGGATCGGCAGCCGCCATTCTGCTGCCAATTTGATGAAGAAAACCAATCGCAGGATCTTCCACGCGGAGCAAACCTTCATCCATAAAGTTCACGCTAACCGCCTTCGCACGAACGGTCAAACGCAAATTATCGTTTGGAGCAAGCAATTCTGAGAATGGCGGTCGCTTATCGGCCGGAGCGGAACGCCTGATCGGCAGAGGGCGCGAAGCGCAGGCGAGACAGAACGGAGGAAGGAGTCGAAAGTCGCATCCATCAAATCGAAAATATGATTTGCCATCGGCTCCTTCTCGGCGTAGCCTGCGAGTTCATGTTTTCTCGCCACCAAATGACCGCGCAAAGCTGTTGTCGCTGTACGTGCTGCGGGTGTGCGTCTACTGGCGGGGGAAAACTAGGCATGTAGCGGTCTGAATCCAGCCTAAGCGTTCTTCGACCCATCGCCAGAGATGATCTGGACGGTGGGTTTTTTGTTTTTCAGGAGAGCGAAGTTCGTCGTGAGTGCCCGGAGTGGAGACGCGTTGCAGGACAAAACAGACGCGGAAGATGAGCAACTTGAGGAGATTTCCATGAACGCGCAGAAGAGTTTACAGCAGGAGCGAAGCCGGACTTTCTGGAAGCAAGCGGCTGCTTTGGCGATATGGCTGTCGTTGGGACTTGGGAATTCTTTGTGGGGACAGACCGTTGCTTCCATATCCGGAACGATCACCGACGCCAGCGGCGCGGTGTTGTCCGGTGCGAGCGTCACGGTGAAAAACCTAGAAACGGGATCGCTGCGGATTATCGCAGCGGATGACGCGGGCCGCTACGACGCGGAGTCGCTGGCGGTCGGGCAATACGAGGTTCGAGCCGAGGCGCCAGGCTTTCGCCCCGAAATCAAGACTGGAATCACGCTGGTGGTGGGGCAACACGCCGAAGTAAATCTGACGCTTCGCGTAGGCCAGGTTCAGGAGGCCGTGATCGTTCAGGAGACAGGCCCGGTGGTGAGCGTGAGCACGCAGGACATTTCCGGACTGGTCGGAGAGCGCCAGGTGAAGGATTTGCCGCTGAACGGCCGGAGTTACGACCAATTGCTCACGCTGAATCCCGGAATCGTGAACTACACGTCGCAGCGGGCCGGCGGGATCGGAACGTCCAACTCCGTCGTGGGAAGCATGTTTTCCTCTTCGGGGCACCGGCCGCAGGAGAATCTCTACCTGCTGAACGGGGTGGAGTTCACCAGCGCGTCGGAGATCAACAACACGCCGGGAGGAGTGAGCGGCCAACTCCTGGGAGTGGATGCTGTGCGTGAATTTGCGGTGGTCAAGGATACGTACGGCGCCGAATACGGAAAGCGCCCCGGAGCACAGGTCAACATCGTGACCGCGTCGGGGACGAACCAGCTCCACGGCAATGTCTATGAATTCGTGCGAAATGACGCCTTGGACGCCCGGAACTTCTTCGATCAGGGCAGCATCCCGGATTTTCAGCGCAATGTGTTCGGTGGCTCGCTGGGCGGCCCGCTGCGGAAAGATAAGACTTTTCTGTTCGGGAACTACGAAGGCTTCCGGCAGAACCTGGGGCTCAGCGACCTCACGCTCGTGCCGGACGCAGCTTCGCGCGCCAGTGCGGTGGCGAGCGTACGGCCGCTGCTGGCGTTGTGGCCGGTGGCCAACGGACCGGAACTTCTGACGTCCACGGGAGCGCCAAGCGGGATCGCCGAAGCGTTCAGCAATCCCCTGCAGAATATTCGCGAAGACTTCGGCACCGCGCGGCTGGACCAGATTTTCTCGGACAAGGATTCGTTCTCGGGCGTTTACACCGTGGACGACAGCGAAGCGCATTCGCCGACGAGCAATCCTTTCACTCTCATCGACATTTTCTTGCGGGAACAGGTGGCCAGCCTGAGTGAAACGCACATTTTCTCGCCCAGCCTGCTCAACCGGGCAACGTTCGGATTTTCCCGCGGAGGATTCTATTTCAACAGCGGAACGACCGTGGATTTGCCTGGCTGGATTCATGCCGGACCAGCCGGTGGGCGCGGTCGTGGTGGGCGGCGGCACCACGCTCAACGGTGCGTCGCAAATCACCAACGGCGGCACAAACGCCGGAAGCAATCTCACCGCGGCGCGCAATCTGTTTACCGGTCCGATCAGGTGACGCTGACTCACGGCAAGCATTTGTTCAGCTTTGGCGCATGGGTGCAGCGGCTGCAGTCCAACGATAGTACTTGTCCAAGACCAGTACGGGCAGACTTCGTTCACCAACTTGCAGTCTTTTCTGCAAGGCAAGGTGAGCACGTACACATACGCCCCGACGGACACGCCGCTGGGCTGGCGCTCGCTGGAAGGCGCCTTCTATGCGGAAGACGCGATCGAGCTGACACCCTCGTTGGAACTGCGGCTCGGCTTTCGAGGCGAGTCTACCAACGGCTGGAACGAGGCGCACGGACGCGCGTCGAACTACGCGTTTGACTCGAACGGCGTGATCGCTACTCAGCCGACCGTCGGCGACTCCGCTTTCAGCGAGAACAACGCGAAGTTCCTGCCGGCGCCGCGCGCATCGGTCGCCTGGTCACCCTTCGCGTCCAAGAAAACCGTGATTCGAGCGGGCGCGGGTCTGTACTACGCGCTGCTCGACAATCTAAATTATCGCCTGGATCAGAACGCTCCGTACAATACCGTCTTTGCCGTCAAGAACATCGCGTTTTCCAGCATCGCTCCGGATGCGACGTACTCCGGCACGAAAATAATTCCGAGCGGCGTACAGCCGGACTTGAGCACGCCCACCGTGGCGTCCTGGACTCTGAAAGTTGAGCAGCAGCTGTCTTCCAACACTTCGCTGGGCGTTAGCTACATCGGCTCGCATGGATATCACGAATTGCTTTCCGTTGACGCGAACGTGCCGACGCCGACGATCTGCCCGGCGTCGCCTTGCCCTGCGGGCTATCCCGCAGGGGCGTTCTACTATCCAACGAACGCGCCGCTGGCAAACAACGCCGTTTGGAATACCACGCACTGGTTCTCCGAGGGCATCAGTTCGTATAACGGGCTGGAGGTCGACGTGAACCGCCGCTTGGCGCGCGGCCTGCAATTCCGCGGAGTGTACACGTTCTCGAAGACGCTCGATGACGGCGACAGCATGAATACCAGCGTGGCGACGAACTCGCCTGCGTTTGCTGTCCAATCCGCTTCAGCCACTCGCCGACTATGGCCGCGCTTCGTTCGACATCCGGCACAGCGCGGTTGTCAATGCGACGTACGATCTTCCGTTTGGGCGCGGCGGACAGTCCGACGGGAGCGCTTGGGTGAGGAAGCTGATCGACAATTGGCAACTTAGCGGAATCGAGACCGTGCAGTCGGGTCTGCCGTTCACACCGCAGTTGTCTTACAACCCATCCAACGACGGCGACACCCGCAATCCGGTGCGGCCGTCGCTGAATCCCAATTTCACCGGGCAGGTGATCGAGGGCGGGCCAAACCAGTATTTCAATCCCAACGCGTTCATCCAGCCGCTGCCCGGCACCTACGGCAACGTGGGCCGCAACACGTTGCAAGGCCCGCAGCTGGTGACCACCGACCTGTCACTGGCGAAGAAGTTCGCGCTTACGGAACGCTTGGACCTCAAGTTTCGAGCGGAGTTTTTCAACATACTCAATCGCACGAACTTCAATACGCCGAATCCCGTGGTGTACGCGGCGGCAACGGGAGGACCTTCGCCCACGGCAGGCGTGATTACTTCCACCGCCACTACTTCCCGGCAGATTCAGTTCGGTCTGAAGCTGCTGTGGTGACGGCGCGCGCATTTAAAATACCGATGCAAAAAAGCCGGAGACCTGATTTGAAACGATCGAGCCAGTGGAGTATCATGCAACCTGTGAAGCACTTCGCCCAAACCAATGCTGCCTGTTGTTGTCGCCTGCAAATGACGGCGCGGGCCGCTGTGTCTTGTTTGGGTGAAGAGCTAGCTTTGTAAGCGCGCTTTAACTCCAAGATTGTAGCCAACCCACCGCCGAAAGCCCGGCAGGTGGGTTTTTTGTTTTTACGGCCGTTCAAAACCGAGGGATATGACATACGCATCGGGAGTCTCGTTCGACGAATCAGCAGCCCCTTCAGGCTTGCCGGAGAACGCGGAAACGCTCGCGCCACGACGCCTCAATCATCTGCGGGCCCTGGAGTCGGAGAGCATCCACATTCTGCGCGAGGCGGCCGCTGAGTTTACGCGCCCCGTGATGCTCTATTCGATCGGCAAGGACTCGTCGGTGATGTTGCGCCTGGCGCAGAAAGCGTTCTTCCCCGGCAAGATTCCGTTTCCGCTGTTGCACATCGACACGAGCTACAAATTTCCCGAGATGATCGCGTTCCGCGACGCCTACGCGCGAGAGATCGGCGCGGAGTTGATCGTGCACAAGAACCAGGAAGCGCTGGATGCAGGCGCCAATCCCTTCGCCCTGGGAACGCAAAAATGTTGCGGCCTGCTGAAAACGAAATCGCTCCTCGATGCGCTGACCGAAGGAGGATTCGACGCTGCGTTTGGCGGGGCGCGCCGCGATGAGGAAAAGTCGCGGGCCAAAGAAAGGATCTACTCGTTCCGCGATTCCTTGGGGCAATGGGATCCGAAAAATCAGCGGCCGGAGCTTTGGAATATCTTTAATTCGCGGATCGACAAGGGTGAGAGCATTCGGGTCTTTCCACTGTCGAATTGGACCGAGCTCGACATCTGGCTGTACATCCACGTTGAAAATATTCCTATCGTGCCGCTCTATTTCGCGCGAGAACGCGAAGTGGTGCTGCGAAACGGCTCGATCGTGGTGATCCACAACCCGCGGCAACTCTTGCCCGGCGAGAAAACGCAAATGCTGAAGTGCCGAATGCGTTCGTTGGGGTGCGTCCCATGCACCGGCGCGATTCGCTCGGAGGCGGACTCTCTGCCGAAGATTATCGAGGAAATGATCTCGTTCCGCCGCTCGGAACGCGAAAACCGCACGATCGATCACGATGAAGAAGGATCGATGGAACTCAAGAAACGGGAGGGATACTTCTAGTGCACTCTCTTCCGAACGATATTCCGCGCCAGAGCTTCGCCGAGTTCCTTGAGCAAGACCTGGACACCGAACTCTTGCGGTTCACCACCGCGGGCAGCGTCGATGACGGCAAATCGACCCTGATCGGGCGGCTGCTCCACGACTCAAAAGCGGTCTATGAGGACCAGCTTGCCTCGGTGAAAAAGAGCCGCATCAACCGTTCTTCGGGCCCCATCGATTTCTCGCTCTTGACGGATGGCCTGCGCGCCGAACGGGAACAAGGCATCACCATCGATGTGGCCTACCGCTATTTCGCTACTTCGCGGCGAAAATTTATCATCGCCGACACGCCTGGACACGAGCAGTACACCCGAAACATGGCTACCGGAGCGTCTACTGCGGACCTCGCCGTAGTCTTGATCGACGCGACCAAGGGAATCCTGCCGCAAACGCGGCGCCACGCGTTCATCGCTTCCCTGCTCGGAATTAAAAACGTGCTCGCCGCCGTCAACAAAATGGACCTTGTCGAATACCGCGAACCTGTGTTCCTCCGCCTGCAACGAGACTTCCTGCTGCTCGCCCAACAACTGGGGATTGCCGGCGTGCAATGCATCCCGATCAGCGCTCTGGAAGGCGACAACGTCGTCCAGCGCAGCGCGCGTGTCCCTTGGTACACGGGCCCCACGCTGCTCGAGCATTTGGAAACAGGTCCCCTCCCTGCAAGCGATGCACCCGTGGATCTGCGGTTTCCGGTGCAGACGGTGATACGTCCCGATGCTACGTTCCGCGGATTCGCGGGCCGCGTCGCGAGCGGGGTGATTCGCCCGGGCGACGCGGTGCTGGCGCTTCCGTCCGGCCAGAAAACGCGCGTGGAAGCTATCGTCACCTACGACGGCAACTTGGCGGAAGCCTTCGCGCCGATGTCGGTCACGCTGCGGCTTGAAGACGAAATCGACCTCAGCCGCGGCGACATGCTGGTATCCGCGGACAATCCGCCGCGTGTGTCGCGAAGGTTCCATGCCATGGTGGTCTGGCTCCACGGCAAACCGCTCAACTTGGGCGAAACCTACCTGGTGAAACACACGGCTCGTCAAACGAAGATTCGAGCTCTCACGATCCACCATCGCGTCAACGTCAACACGCTCGCGCACGAGAACGCGACGCGACTGCAAATGAATGAAATCGCCGCAGTGGAGTTTGAAGCCAACGTTCCTCTTTTTTTCGACGCCTATTCAAGGAATCGAACGACCGGGAGTTTCATTCTGATCGACCCCATCTCCAACGCCACCGTCGGCGCGGGAATGATTCAAGAAGACTTGCCGGCGAAGCCTGCAGCGGAAACAAGCGAACGCGATTCCCCTTCGACAAACCTCCCAGCGCTGAAGCGCGTTGCGCAGCAAGAGCGATACGAGCGTCATGGACACTATCCCGCCGTGCTCCTGCTCGAAAATCGGTCCGCACTCGCAGCGCAGCTGGAGCGGCTGCTGTTCGATAAAGGTTTCGAGTTGGTGCATTGGACGGGCCGCGAGATCGCTCCCGACGCACTTACCGATGCTCTCCGCCTGGCCCGAGCCGCGGGCATCGTCGTCATCTACTCCGGAGAAGCTCTTGCCGCGGAAACAAAGCAGCGCATCGCGTCGGAGACTGGAGCGCGCGTCTTCGATGCCGCCGCGACGAATCTGCCCGGCGACGAAGACGAAGCCGTGCGCCCGGCTCTCGCCTTCGCGCAATCCTTGCGGCTTTACGCGCCGGGCACAAATCGGGAAAAGGTGAATTGAAATGCAAGTCGACAGTATCGCGGACGCAGTCGAGAACCTTCCCGCGGAACAAGCCCTGGACGCTGTGCTTTCTGCGAACCCCGGCGCGCGCGCTTGCCTGACCAGCAGCTTTCAAGCCGAAGACATGGCCGTGGCGCATCTCCTCCGTAAACGGATCCCCGATGTTCCGGTGCTATTCCTGGAAACCGGCTATCACTTCGCGGAGACCTACGCGTATCGCGCTCGCATGACCAAAGAATGGTCGCTCAACTTGGTGAATGTGCTGCCGGAGCAGACGGTCCCCGAACAAGAATCTGCGTTCGGAATCCTGTACCGGAGCGATCCTACGCGTTGCTGCCAACTGCGCAAAGTGGAACCGCTGATGCGCTCGCTCGAGCCCTTCGACATGTGGTTCACGGGACTGCGGCGCGAACAATCCCCGACACGCAAGAATTTGAAAAAGGTCGAACTGCATCGCCTGCCGACGGGCAAAACGTTGTGGAAGGTGAGTCTCCTCGCGGATTGGAAGTGGGAGCAAGTCTGGGACTACGGCAACGCCAACGGCATTCCGCATCTTCCCCAGTACGACGAAGGCTATCTCAGCATCGGCTGCGAGCCGTGCACCGCGCTGCCCGCCGATCCAAACAATCCCAGATCCGGCCGCTGGGGCGGAACAAAACTCGAGTGCGGCATTCATACCTTCTCGGAGCGGGCGCGCGGATGAACTTCCTCATCGGATTCCTGATCGCACTGGCCGTGGGAATGACGGGCATCGGCGGCGGCAGCTTCACGGTCCCCGCCCTGGTTCTAATCGTCGGGCTGACGGCAGGTGAAGCGGTAGGCACGGCATTCGTGTTCGCCGGGGTGATCCGGCTGATCGCGGCGCCGTTCTATTTGTTGGGCAAGCACTTCAACGCGCGCTATCTCTGGCTGCTGTTGGGAGGAGCCATCCCGGGCCTGCTGATCGGCACGTTCGCGCTTCAGCTGCTAGGACGGGAAGCGGGAAATCCCATCGTCGTCATCTTGCTCGGCATTCTCCTCGCCGCGTCATCCAGCATCACGTTTGCCCCTCGCGTGCAGAATCCGGGTTTCGCGCGCAAGAATTCGCACTGGCTTCCCTGGCTCGCTCTGCCGATCGGAATCGAATCGGGATTCTCCTCGGCCGGGGCCGGCGCTCTCGGCACGGTCCTTCTGTTGAACTATTCCGAAATGACGGCGCCACAGGTCGTCGGCACAGACCTGGTATTCGGACTCGTTCTCGCGACGATCGGCGGCGCGTTCCATTGGAAATTCGGCGCGATCAACACGCTCGTGCTAACGCAACTCCTCGCGGGCGGCGTGCCTGGCGTGCTTTTCGGATGCGCACTGGCTCGCGTTGTACCCGCGCGGAGGCTGAAGCTGGTGGTGGCGGCGGTCGCCATCTTCGCCGGCGTTCAACTTGTGTGGAATGGCGCTCACACTCTCCTGGCGCATCGGTCCTCCGGCGCAACCAGGTCTAGCTCCGTCGCACAACTTCAGAAATAGCGGCGAGACGCTTCAGATCCGTGGCCGGTGGGACATCTTCCGCGGTAGTCACGAGAGCAGGCCGCAGATCGCGGATCACCTGGCTCAACGATGGATCGAAGCCGGCGTCACCGCGCTGGTCCTGTTGTAAGGCAGCGGCAGACAAGGCAACGCCAAGCCCCGCGCTTCGCGTGTCGCTAAGTTTTTCGCCTGAAACATTTCGCAACGCCTCCAGCGTAGGGCAGACGACGCATTCTCGCGCCAACCGCAGAGCCGCTTCGCTGTTTCCAGCGAAGGCGCAATCGTCTGCAATCTGCAGAACCGGAAGCGCTTCGTAAAAGCGAATGACGTTGAAAACCGGCGCCAGCATCGATGTCCATTCTTCGGCGGCTTGCTCGTCCAGAATCGGAAGGATCTCCTCGCGAAGAAAAACAAGATTCGCTCCGGCCTCTGCGAACGCCTTCGAAACATGCAGGATCGCCGAATTTGCAATTTCCAACGCGGGGTCAGGCAGATCCCCGCGCATCAGCGGGTCCTGCCCCAACAAACCGGTGAGCCGAGCAGCGAGCGTAAACGGGCCCGACACGCCAGCCGTGAGCAGCGTATCTTCGCGCAGCAAGGCCTTGAGCCGCCGGATGACTTCCAGAGCCACAGGAATGCGGCCCCTCTTGACCGTGCCTTCCGGCAACGCCAGGCCCACAGGCAGCTGCCCTAGCTGTGACTCGGCAGCCCAACGCAGTGTCGCCGGCGCACGTTCCGACCCCCATTCCAGCGTCCCGCCAAGAGCCTCGGCTTCCAGCAGCGGATCGAAATAGCAACTGACACCGTCGGATCGCAGCGGCCCGCGGATTTGGCGCAGCGCATTGGAAATTTTCGTCGGATTCTCGAGAAACGCTCGCGGCGACAGATTCTCTACTCGTGCCCCGAGCGCGAACACGATGGGCACAAACAGCGGCCGGCGCGGCACACTTCCCTGCAGGAGGTCCCTGAGGATCTGCCGAGGAGCAATATTTTCAGCCATCGATCAGGGCCGGAAGACGGGCCCAAGAGGTTTCGCGTCCGGCCAGGAGCCATAGTATTGCAAGATTTCCTTGGGCGGACTCTTCTTGTTCCACTCCTGGTGAAACTCATCGTACGACTTGCCGCGAGCGAGACGCGCGCGCCGTTCTTCGTCTCTCAGCTGCTTGGTTTTTTCGATATCCAGCTTGCGGCTTTCCGGATTGTAAGCCAGGCGGTAAATTGTTTGCGCGGTCCAGTCCGAAACGATGAGCTTCTTCAAATCCTCGAGCACAGTTTCGGGATCGCGCTCGAGCGGATCGCCGTAGCCCGGGCCGCCTCCGCTAAAACCGAACAGTAGATCGCCTTCCTCATACACCTTGGGTGTTCGCGCGACCAACTCGTAGTTCCAGTCTCCGTGGATCGTACCCTCTTCCAGGATTTCGCGGTGATCCATGGAAAGGCGCGCATCTCCTTCACGCATTTGTTGCAGCAGGTCCGTTTTGCGAATGCTGATGCCGGGAATGGGCGCCGACGCGTATCCGCCGAACAGAGGCTGACCGAGCGGAACTTTGCTGCCGTTGCCCATGCACATCGAGACAAGCCCCGGAACTTTGTGAATCATCCAATGCTGCGTGGCGCCGGACCCGCCGCGATGGCGTCCCGCGCCGCTCGAATCCTTCCAATGCTGCGCCAGCGTCACGGTGATGGGCAATTCGCTCTCCACCTGTTCGGAATCGGGCGCGCGCCCAAACGCGCACCACGCGAAGCCGTACGCGTCCATGCCGTCCGTCCCCGAGCGGCCGCCTTGTCCCTGCGTGTTGAGCGCGTAGGAAAGAACATCCGCGAAGGCCAGATTCCACTGAGAATGCCCGGCGCAAATCTGCGAAGTATGCTGGCTGCCGGGAGGCGCCGCGATCTGCCGCCACAATCCCGCGCTCGAGTAGGTCATTTTGGCGAACGCGCTGTGCGTGGCGCAGCGCGCTTGCATGCCGATGAACACGCAGCAACTGGTGGCGGCGGAGCGGCCCGGATTGACGATCGCTCCCTCGGGAAAAACAAAATCGATGGGCGCAAAGGTGGAGCTGCAAATCGGCAGGTCGTGGAAAATATACTCGTACATGAAATTCGCGATGTGCCCGACGACCGCTTGTGGATGCACGTTGTATGAAGAGGGATTCTCCGGCGAAGTCCCATGGAAATCGAAAGTGACTCTGCCGTCGCGAGTCGTCAGCGTCAAGTAGCAGGCGCGCACGAGAGCGGGCGTCCAGCCAATCGCGTCGTTGAAGACCACCGTGCGAAACTTGCCGTCGGGCAGCGTTTTCAGCCTCTGCCGCGCGCCCGCCTCGGCCGTGTCCGACATCTTGCGAAGCAGTCCGATGAGATACACCTCGCCCCGCTTTTCCACCACCTCCAAGAGCCGCACACGCACACGGTCCGCCGTCGTGCAACGCGCGCGCAGGTCCGAGATAAACATCGCCGGCGCGCGAAGCCCGTACACCGAATAGAACTCGAGGAAATCATTTCGAATCTGGAAATTTTCACCGATTTTGATCGGCGGAAGATTCAGCCCTTCTTCAAATCTCGATTTCGCGCTGACAGGCATGCCTCCAGGCTCGATCGCCCCGGTTTCTGTGGTGTGCAAAGCCGCAGAAGCCCAGGCCAGCAGCTTGCCCTTGTGGAAGACGGGCATGAGGGCCACTTGATCGGGATTGTGAATTCCTCCGTAGAGCGCATCGTTGGTATACCAGATGTCACCGTTGCGGATCCCGGGGTTCTCTTCGTAATACTTCAGAATGAATTTGATCACGATCGGCTGAATGATGGCGTGCAGATACGTTCCGCACGAGGCGTTGATGAGGTCGCCGCCGGCCGTGAAGATCGCCACCATCGAGTCCCCGGACACGCCGAAATAGCTGCGCGACGAGCGAATGAAAATCTCCATCGCTTCATCCAGAATGTCGTTGGTCACCTGCACGCCGATTTCGTAATCTCCTTGCGCCAGCTTTCCGGCGCATTCCTTCTCGTAAGGTGTTGCCGGGGCGGGTTTCAGCCACTCCAGTTTTTCCGCAAGTGTGGGAATAGGCATGTGCGTCCTCTATTTCTTCTCAGAACTGTGCTGAAGAATTCCGAGGCCCCGCTCGTCGATGGAAAAGCGCATAGACGGCGGAACGACCAAAGTTGTGTATTCGCCTTCGACGATCGCCGGGCCATCGACGCCATTGCCCGGCCGCAGCGCCTCATACGAGTAAAGCGGCGTGGCCCGGAAGTCCTTCAGCCCCGGCCAGTAGGCAGGCCGCTCTCCCTTTTTCGCAGCGGAAGCGTCGCGGCCCTCCAACTGCGATTTCGGCAGCTGGATTTTGCGCACGGGCACGATGGCCTTCAAGATAAAGCTCTCGATGAAAACGCCGCCTTCCGGGTTGACGACAAACGGGCTGAAGGCTTCGCTGAATTCCTTCTCGAAAGCATCGCACACGGCCTGAACATCCTGCGCTCCATGAAGCGCCAGCCTCGGAGACAGCGCGCGTTTGACGTGGAACTGCCCGCCGTAAAGCATGTCCAGCTCGAGAACATACGAGACTTGATTCAAATCCAGCCCGTCTCCGCGCAGATCACGCTTGGCCTGTTCCACAAGGCTCTCCACGCTTTGGTTGAACGATTCATATTCCGTCGAGAGTTTTTGCGTGACGGGCTCCATCAGCGTCAATTTCTTGGAAGCCTCGTAAACGTGCATGATGTCCATCGTCGAGGAGCCAAACGCGCAAAAAACCGGAGAAAACGCAAACGTCACCGCCTTCTCGATGTCAGACATGAACCCTTCCGCGTGCGTTGGGCCCGCCCCGCCTCCTACAAACAAAATGAAGTCTTCCGGGCTGTAACCGCGCAGGTGCACCTCTTTCATGATCGCCGAGGCCATGTTTCCGTTGACGATTTTCCGAATCATCGCCGCGGCTTCTTCAACCGGCAGCCCCAACGGTTTTGCAATTCTGTCGCGAATGGCCTGCACCGAACGGTTCTTGTCCAGTCGCATTTTCCCGCCAAAATAATATTCTGGGTTGAGATACCCGAGGACCACGTCGGCATCGGTGACTGTCGGCTCGGTGCCCCCCAGGCTGAAGCACGCCGGCCCCGGCATCGAGCCCGCACTGCGCGGCCCCACCTGCAAACGATTTTGCAGCAGCTTGTTGATCGACGCGATCGACCCGCCACCCGCGCCGATCGACAGCGTCTTGATCATCGTGATGCCCACCATCCAGCGATCGATGATGGGACGGAAGTCGTAGCTGCGCACGCTGTCTTCGACAACCAGCCCCACGTCAAAACTGGTGCCGCCCATGTCGGTCATCACGACATTCTTATAGCCCAGCGTTTTGGCGACGTGATGCGCTCCCATCAATCCCGATACCGGCCCGCTGTTGAACGTGCGGCTCGCTGTCGTGCGAAACACTTCGGCGATGCCGCCCGAGCTCTGAATCATCAGCAAAGGTTTCTTGTAACCACGGTCGCGCAGCTTGTCCCACATCGCCGACAGCTCGATCTGCATAGACCGCTGCAAGTACGCGTCGAGAATGGCCGCGATCGTGCGCTCGTATTCCCCTAGTTTCCCCACAACTTGCCCGGCAAGGACCACCGGCAAGAAACCGATATGAAATTCCTTGTATTCGTCGCGAATTATCTCCTTGACGCGTTTCTCATGCACAGGATTCAAGAATCCCCACAGTAGCGAGACCACAAACCCGCGCGCCCCTCGACTGACCAGTTGCCTCACCTTCTTCCGAACGTCCTCCTCATCCAGCGGACGGAGGATTCGACCCCGCGAGTCCACTCGTTCCTTCACACCCAAGATCAGATCGCGCGGAACAAGCGGCTCGGGCTTCTGCTGCACCGCAAGATTCCGCCGCTCCTGCACCCGCATCCCATCAATCCACTGTGCTCCCCGCCCGATCAGCGTGACGTCTTCATGCCCTTCCGTCGTGATTAGCGCGAGCCGCGGACCTTTCCTCTCGATCAACCGGTTCAGCGCAATCGTCGTCGAATACCGGATCATTTCGACTTCCGGCAGCATTTCGTCCATCTTCAGGCCGAGCGCGGTTGCGCCTTCCTCGATCACGCGCGAGAAACACACGGAAAGATCGTAGGCGGTCGTGGGCACCTTCTTGATCAGCGTCTGCCCGCCGAAGTTCAGCACCAGATCCGTGAACGTTCCGCCGACGTCGATGTCAATCGAGTTCATTCCGCGCTCTCCAGCCGGTTGTCGCGGATCACGAATTCGCCCTTGGCTAGCCGCTCCTTCAATCGCGGCAGGTCCAGTTCGATGTCTTCCGTAATCGGGTGCCCGGGAGGAAGATATTCGGTCTCCACCTGCGTGCCGCAGCCGGGACAGTAGAATTCCACGATGCGAATCCAGTTTGGATCGGGAGAAAAATTGAAGTCGCTCGAAACAATGGCCGGATGAATCTCCCGGGGATCGCGATCGTAGAGCAGGCAGCCTTTCTTGTAACTTTCCTTCGCCGAGCCGATCACGTGGCCGCAACGATTGCACAGCCATCGTTCGCCGTCGAGATCAAGATCGAGATACTCGGTAATGCGAATCGTCGCAAGTTTTTCCGGTGCCATTGCTTTGTCCTTTGGCCGGTCGATTTCCTAAGTTCTCGCTCAACGCCGATGAAGCTTGCCGTTTCCGTAGCCGTCCATTTCCAGAATCCACCCTTCGGGAACGAAATACGTCCCAGTGGCGCCTTCCAGCACCGCGCAACCCTCGACGCGATTGCCCGGCCGCAGCGCCTCCCAGCGGTAAATCTGCGCCGAGCTGCTTTTGCTTCCCAAGGACACGGCGCGCATCCCTTGCAATGCCGGCGACGCGTCCGCGCTCCCCGCCGCTAACTGCGGAAGATTCGGCTTCGGCATCGCTTTCCTGATCTGTAAGCGAACAAGATCGATGCCGAAGGCTTCGCGCTGTGCGGTGGCATTGTTGCTGAGTGCGGCGTTGACTTGAAAGGTTGCGGCGTTCAGGCTGTGCAGCGCCGTCTCCGGCACGACAATCGAGACAGCAGAGTGTCCCCTCTGCGAAACTTCCCACTCGACCAGATACGTCGCATCCGCCGGGCTGAGGCCCTCGCCGAGCAAATCCTTTACGCCCTCGGCTTTCATTTCCTCAATCGCCGCGCGAATCCGATCGAGGCTGCCGTCATCGAGCGTCGAAAGATACAGAGCGCGTTCGTAGACATGAGAAATATCTGAAACCGATGAGCCAAACGCGCTGAACGCCGGACCGAGACCAAAAAAGTACACAGACTTGAGCCCCACTTTCTCCGCCACGCCGCACGCGAACAGTCCGCCATTTCCTCCGTAGGCAAAAAGCGCGTGTTTGGAAAAGTCCTTCTTCAGTTCCTTTCGCGCCTCCGCAATCACGTCTGCGACCATCTGAAACGCCCGATCGATGATCGCGCCGCATGCCGCTTCCACCGGCAGCTGCAATGGATTCGCCACCTGTTCCTGAATCGCACGCCGCGCAAGTTCGCGATCCAGCGGCTTCGCACCCCCAAGAAAATAGTCCGGATTGATCAGGCCCGCCGAAACGAAAGCATCCGCGAGCGTGGCCTGATCGCCGCCCAGACCGTAGCACGCCGGCCCTGGGAACGAAGCCATGCTCTCCGGCCCAAGCGTCACCTTAGGATTTGCCCCGGCCCCCACCGGCCGCACCACGCTTCCGCCGCCCAGCGCCACCGACCGCAAGTACGGAAGCGACAGGCCCACGGGAATTCCGAAAAAGTCCGTCGGCTTGCGAACCAGCGGCTCGCCCTTCTGCAGCAGGCTCACCTTCGCGGTCGTGCCTCCAACGTCAAGCGCAATCACGTCATCCAACCCGAATTCCTTCGCCAGGTAACTGCTTCCGTGAATGCCCAGGATGGGCCCAGACTCGATCGTATCGATCGCCTTCGTCTTGGCGATGCCCGCAACGCCGCCGTTGATGTGACTCACAAAAAACGCGCCGCGATAGCGATGCGTATCTCGAAGCTCGTCTTCCGCCTTGAATAATGTCGCCGCGAGCGCGCCATGCGTGTATGCGTTGATCAGCGCACAGTACGTGCGCGTGCGATCGTCGGCCCCCCGGCCGATGTCGCTCCCCATCAGCACCGGCACTGAGCCGAGAAAATGATCGGGGTACTGCTCCCCGATGATCCGCTTAATGCGAATCTCCGGCGCTGGATTCCGGTCGGCATCCTTCAGGCTCACGCAGATGCGCCGCACGCCCGTCTCGAGTAGTCCGCGTGCAGCTTGCATGATCTCCGCGTCCGGCGTAGACGCGTCCATCCCGATGACATTCCCGCTGGAAATGAGCCGGTCCAGCAATATGCTGCGCTGCGTCTCGCCGTAAAAATCGGATTCGTGTCCGCGCGAAACGATTAGCCCGAGCCGCGGCCCACGCTGTTCC
The DNA here is from genome assembly GCA_963735525.1 of uncultured Acidobacteriota bacterium. GTDB lineage: Bacteria > Acidobacteriota > Terriglobia > Acidiferrales > UBA7541 > Acidiferrum. The sequence continues at coordinate 150,548 of CAVTLQ010000019.1, forward strand.
GCAAGAACGTTGGACGTGATCGTCGTCGACCACCGAATGAGGTCCACGCTCTCCAGAAACGCATCGACATCGTCAAAGCCGAGCTGCGTGGCGCCCTGGGTCAGGCAATCGAACAAACACACGGTCAGATCGTGCGGGGTGGTATCGACTTTGACGCAAGAGATCGCCCCTTCCCGGATGAAGATTCCATCCGTGAGCGTTCCACCTACATCGATGTCTACGGTCAGCACGGATGCGTCATCCCCGGGTCATCCAGGTATCGCTGCGAGAAAATCGTCCGACTTCAGCGTCCACCCGAAAAACATCTCCACGTTATACACGGTAGCCTCGTGCGCCGCGGGAGGGCCCGCCGGCATCGCGCCGTCGCTAAGCAAGATCGGCCAATAGTCCAGGAAGTACGCGTCCCGCAGCGTAGACTCCACGCAAACGTTGGTGGCGATTCCCGCAAAGAAAAGATAGCGAATGCCCCGCGTGCGCAGAATCGAATCCAGTGAAGTCCCCGCGAAGCCGCTGTATCTGGTCTTCACGACCACCAAGTCCGACCCCTGCGGCTTCAGTTCCTCAACCACCTCAAAATCCCAGGTGCCCTCCGTCAACAGCTTTCCCTTCAACTCCGGCCGGCGATTCATCAGCGTCATCGCCAGCTCCTTGTGCCAATTCGGGGAGCTCGGCCCGCCGCTGTTGCTCTGATCTGGTTTATATCCCATCTGCAGATGCACGACAGGAATCCCGCACACGCGGGCGCGGTGCAGAACGCTCTCAATTTTCCGTACGACTGCCGCTGCCCCCGAAATATCCACGCCCGCAATGTCGAGCATTCCGCCCTTGCTCGCAAACGCATTCTGCATGTCCACAACGACGACCGCTGCTTTGGCGGCGTCGATCTCGATTGCTTCCGGCCTGGTATTCAGTCGGATCATGCCTCACGCTTTCCCGGCCGGATCTATCGTTTCGATTTCTGGATCGAAGAAGTCAGTTGTGCGCATCTGCAGCAGAGCCCTGCACAAAAACAACCTGCATACATTAGCAAGGATGAGCCGCCGAGGAAACGCAGTCCCCGCACCTCACGAACACGGCCGGGGACACTGTGGCGGACCGGTCTGGTAGCGGCTCAAATCGATCCGCTCGTCAACCTGCGCTACGAAAATTAGAACGTAAACTTAGCCGAGAGCTGCAGTTGCCGTGGATTCAGCATGGTTCTCGGCGCGCCGAAAGTGTTATTGGGAGTCGCCGGAACATTTACCGGCAGGAGTCCGTCCGCAAGCCATACCGGCGGCGGCGCTGCGGGACATCCCACCGAACCCGCCCCTTGCTGGATCGCAAGCGTCGTGGCGTCATTGTAGTGCTGCGGAATGGCCCCGCAGAACACCGGCGAGCCGTAGATGGAATTCACTTCATCCACGTTCGGCCGGTTAAACATGTTGAACGCATCGAACGACACTTCCAGTTTCATGTGCTCTCTGATTTGGAAGTACCGGGAAAGCCGCAGATCCCAAACGTATAGCGGGTCGCCAATGTAGGTGTTCCTCGCGATCGTCGTCGAACAGTTCGATACCGACGTGCACGTTCCCGCGATCGGTGCCCCTCCCACGCGGTCGGTGCTGAGGCCCGCCACGTCGCCAAACACGTTTTCCCCGGCGAACAAAGTGAACGGCCGCCCGGACTCCAGCGTGATGATGCTGCTGAACTGGAAATTCCGAATAAAACTCGTCTTTGGCGCATCGGCCGTGAAGTTTGCCACAAAGCGATGGCGCACATCCTGATTGGAATTGGCGCGTTCCGATCCATAGTCGAACTGGTTTGGCGGCAGGTTAATGAACGTCGTGAAGTTGCCGTTGTCGATGGTGTGAGAGTAAGTATAGTTGGCGGTCATCCGGAAGTACTGGCCCGCCTTTTCGATCGCCGTTACGGTCAGGCCGTGGTACACCGCGTTGGCAACGTTGTTGTTATAGTCGAGCAGGCCGCCGCTGATGGTGGCGGGAACGCTCCCCCCTGGCACCCCAAATTCCAGGCCGCTGGGATTCGCTAAAGTCGCGAAGAACGGTCCCAGCCCGAATGGCCCAAGCGTTGGCGTTCCTTGGCAAGGAGTGAGAGTACCGCTGGGATCGAGCCATCCTTGAGCATCCGCGGGATTCCCCGCTTTGCTGGTTCCCAGCGGACACGGCACGTTAATGTTGTTGCCGCGGACCAGTTTGTGCGCACCCACGAACTGGTACCCCACATTGATGGTCAACCCTCCGCCTATCTGCCGGTCGATCTCCAGGCTCGCCTGCTCGGCATAAGGAAGTCTGCCATCCTTCTGAATGCCTCCGGAGCCGACACCGCAAGCGCCCGCGGGCCCGGCCACGGTCAAGTTGCAGGGACCCGTGAGAGTCACTGGGTTGTACGGATTATCAGCGAGTATCCCGAAGGCGGTTACCGCCGCAAGGCTTGCAGGTGCTCCGCCGACACAGAAAAACGCAGGCAAAGGCGGGCACGGCAACGCGGGCGTCCCAGGATACCCAGGTTGTGCGCTTAACTGCCAACCGCCGCTCGCCGCCCCGTTCCGGATCATCGGAACGGTCACGGGCGCTAGGCCCGACGCAGCACACCCAGGGTCTGCGCTCGGCGGCTGGCAGAAATACCCTGGCAGCGCCTTCTGGTTTCCGGTGGTGAAGAAGAACGTAAGGTTGTTGCGATCAAAAAATGTCCCGAAGCCCGCACGGATCACGGTCTTGGCGTTCGGCGAGTAAGCCAGGCCAATTCGCGGCTGCACGGCCCGGTAGTCTGCATCGATCACGTTCCCCAAACCCGATTCGAAATCCCACCGCAAGCCATAGTTAAGCGCCAGCTTGGGAGTGACTCGCCACTGGTCCTGCGCAAAGAAGCCCCAGTAGCCATGATTCAGGTTATACGCATAATTCTGATACTGGTTGGTCGGAAACGCGTTCGGCCAGCCGCTGCCGAATCCGCCGCCGGTAGCCGGCAGCGGCACATAGCCGTTCGAAAAGCCGCCGGCACAGGGGGTGTAAAGATTCGGACAGTTCGTTCTCGGGAGCGCGGTCCCCCAGTATAAGAACGCTATGCCGTCCGCTTGAGGCGCCAGCGGACAATCGCTCGCACCGGGAAGCGCTCCTGCCGTGCCACTGGTCACCCCTTCGACGAAGTTCGCGAAAGCATACATGCAGTCCAGGTTCGGGAACAGGATTCGCTCGGGCGTGAAGCCGGGGTAGTTGTTTTGGCCCCAAAGATAGTTTCCGTCGAATCCGAATTTGGCGACATGACGCCCCTTGACCCAACTCAAGGAATCGGAAAACTCGGCGCGGGTCTCGTAGATGGCATCGTAGGTACCGAAGTTGTGTCCGAACTCCAAGTCGTTCACCACGCTCAGGTCGGGCTCTCCCGTCGCCCCAGGGAAGTTGTAGTGCCGCCGGGAGTATTGCCCAAGAATCGTGTTCACCAGGTTGGGTTTCAGCTCTGAACTCAGCGTGCCGACCACCGATTGGTCGCGAACGAACAGGTTGCGTGCTCCGCTCGGGCTGCCGATCCCGCCGCCATCCTCCGTGTTGCCGATCAATTCACCCAAGGAGCGTGCGTCTTCCACCGTGTAGCGCAGCGCCAGGCGATTGTTCGTGCTGACTTGATGGTCGAGTCTGACAAAACCATAGTCGTTGTTCGATGTCTTCAAAACCGAGTCCAGATAGGAAAGAGGCGTGCCCGTGCATTGCGCGGGTTTCAGATAGCAGCCTTCCGGCGACAACCCCAGAAATCCCTTGGCCTGGTCGATTTCCGCGATGCTGTTGTACAGATCCGGCGCATACGTGGGAGATTCCCCGCGCCGCTTGCCCTCATAGTTCATGAAGAAAAACGTCTTGTCCTTCTTGACCGGACCACCCACCGTGGCGCCGAATTGGTTTTGCCGCAAGTCGTGCGGGAGTGGTGCCGGCTGGAGAAGCGAACGCGCGTCGGTCGCCCCGTTCTGCAGGTACTCGTAAACCGAACCATGAAAATCGTTCGTCCCGGACTTCGTCACGATGTTGACGATTCCGCCCAACGCCCGGCCGTACTCCGATCCAAAGCTGTTGTTCACCACGCGGAACTCTTGCACCGCTTCTTGCGGGGGAGTCGCCCGCTGCACACCGCTGATCGAATTGACGAAATCCGCTCCGTCCACCGTGACTTCGTTGCTGAACGAGCGCATCCCGCCAAACGAGATTTGCGTCACTTCAAATTCGGTGAACGTCGTCCCCAAAGCCGTCCTGCTCGTAGCCACTCCCGGTGTGAGCAGCGCGAAGTCCGTAAATAGGCGGTTGCTGGTAGGCAGCTCCTGAATCTGCTGCGTGTCCACCACTTGGCTGATTTCCGTCTTGGTCGGCTCAATCGTGGGGACTTCGGTGGTCACCGTAACTTGCTCGCCCACCGCGGCGATCTTCAGCGTCACGTCGATCGTCGCCACCTGGCCCACTCTCAGCTCAATGCCGGTCTGGGTGTAGTTCGCGAATCCGGGGAAAGCAATCTTCAATTGGTAGTGGCCCGGCGGCAAGTTGGGCACCACGTAGAACCCGCTCGTCGAAGTGACCGCGCTATACGCGCCGTTGGTGTCGGTCTCACGCAAATTGACCGACGCCTTGGCCACCGATCCGCCCTTCTCATCCAATACCGTGCCGTTCAGCTGCGCCGAGCCGAGACCTGCTTGGCCAAAAGCGGAGTCAACCCCTACAAACACAACACTCAGAGCGAGAAGTGCCAATACCCACCCACGTCCCCTCATAACAGTTCCCTTCCGGCGAACACGCCCGCAGAGAGTTGGCAACAAGGCCCTGTAGTTTCTGTTTGGATCAAATACACCCCATTCTTCCGAAAGGTCTAATCCTGCGCTCGGGGCTTTGTCAAGCCTTTTATCGTTTACTTCGTGCGATTATCAGAAATAGTACCTCCTGGGTATCACCTCCGCCCTCCTCGCCTCCGGCAAACTTACGGCGCACCCGATTTGTGATCCAATTCCACCGGTTCTTCCGAACCCGCCCCTTCCTTCACCGCATTCCTGCTCTGGTTATCCTGCCTCTCGCTAACACGTGCGGTCCCCAACCGCTCCACGGAAATCAGCTCGTTCCCCGGCCGGCTGTCCCGATCCAAAAAATAATTAATCCACGAGCTCGTTCCCTGCAGCTCAGGATTCCGCGGCGGAACATATACCTGCAAGTCGCTCATTCGACCCGTCGCCTTCGCCCGCTCGTAGACCCTGGTCCAGATACAAGGCTTGTCCACAACTTCGCAGCGCCCGCTCGACGTGCCTCCACAAGGCCCGTTGCGCATTCCCTTCGGGCACGTCTGCGGACACACGTACTCCATGTGGCTCAGCACGCAATTCCCGCACGCCTCGCATCCGAATAGCGGAGCCTTGATGGCGAACTCGACTCGTTCGAGAGCCCGTGCCGCCGCAGGCCGCCGGTCAAACCACCGAAAAACCCCCGCAAGAAAATTGCGCAGCCGCCCCGGCCGGCCAACCGGAAAAACCCTGCTCATCGTGTCGAGAACTCGCGGCACCAACCCACGCGCTTTCCGGGGCGCAGCCAAGCTCTCGTACAAATAAAAACCGTTCTTCGGCGCCCAATTCAGCTCGTCCGCAAACTCCTCCCACCGTCCCGCAATCGCCTCCGACCTCCGGATGATCCATCGAATACTGTCCGCCTGATGATTCCCGCCCAGATACGCCCCTGCGTATCCCAGCCCTCGCAAAATCGCCACCATCCTCGCCGCCCGCTCCAGCCGCGCTGCGCGTCCCCCATCCGCAGCCTTCGCCTCACTCCGAATTTTTTCCAGTAGCTCCGGCGAAACCCAGCACCCCGGCGGCTCTCCCTTCGACATTTTCTCCGCCGCCTTCGCGCTCAGTACGTAAACGTCGCCCAAAATAGGAATCTGCAGCTTGCGCTCCTCCACGTATCGCTTCAGCTCCCGAAACTTCCTCGCGTCGAACCCCAGCTGCGTAATCGCACAATCCGCACCCGCCGCAATTTTCTTCTCCAGCTTCAAATACTGATACGCGCAATCGGCCTCCGTATATTTGAACGGCGAGACCGCCACGGAAATCCAGAACGCCATTCCCTGCTGCCGCATCGCGTCAATCTGGCGCACCAGTTGCACCGAATCCAAAACAAATCTCGGCGACGCCGTATCCGCATCGCCGGCCTTGGGATAGTCCCCCGTAAGCGCCAGCACATTTTCAATTCCCAATGCAGCAAGGTCCGCCAGCATCTTGCTCACCGCGGCCGCGTCCCGATTGACGCACGTCACGTGAATGTTCGGCGTCAGCCCGCGCGCTCGCGCCGCCGTCCCCACCCGGATCGGATCGTGCCCGATCGCGCCGCCCGCATAACTCGTGATGCTGCCCGCCACCACCCCCGGTACCTGCGCCAATTGCGACGCCACCTCCAGCAGCCGCGCCTCTCGCGTCAGGCGGCTCGCCACCAATTCCACCACGTAGCAAAACTTCCCAGCCGTGAGCGCCTCCCGCAATGGATTCGGTCCCGCCATTTCACTTGCCCAATTCTTTGCGCACCACCCGCGTCCCTTCCACCATCGCGCTCAGCTTCGCGAACGCCACATCGCGCGGAAGATGAAAGCATCCGCAGTCCGGCAAAATGAACAGCCGCTCTGCCGGTGCAAATTCCAAGGCCTTCCGGATCCGCTCCGCCACAACGTCCGCCGTCTCCACCGCATGCGTCTTCACATCGATCGTCCCCACGCCAATCTCAAAACTCTTCGCCAGCTCGCGCAGAATCTCCAAATCCTCTTCGCCGCGCCGTGCAAACTCCAGCGTCAACTGCTGAACTTTCGCCTCAAAAATCTTCGGCAGCAAATACTTGTAACTCCCCTCCCACGAAGGCTTCCCGTAACGATTCCCGTAGCAAATGTGCACGCCGATTTTCGCCTGCACCCCTGCCACCAGCGTGTTCAGCACATCCACCGCCCACTCCAAATCATCCGGAAAACCAGATAAATACGGCTCGTCGATCTGCACGAAGCGCGCGCCCGCCTTCACCAATTCCTTCAACTCCAAATTCAGCACCCCCGCAATGTCCGTCGCAAACGCTTCTTCATTCGGATAAAAAGTATTCCGAATGCGCTTGGACAAAGAATGCGGACCAGTGATGCAAAACTTCCCCTCGCGATCGGTATTCGCCCGCAGAAAAAGAAAATCCTTCGCCAAACCGAGCGAAGCGTGCGGAAGTCTCCGCTCCACCACGCTGTCGTAAAAATCGTAATAAAATTTCTTCGACGCCCGGTCGATCTGCACCCCCGGCATCCGCTCCACGAAGTAGTCCACCAGATTGTCCCGCCGCATCTCCCCATCCGTGACGATGTCCAGCCCTGCGATCTCCTGGTCCTTGATCGCCGCCTTCACCGCCGTATCGTGAATCTCATCCAGATCCACCCGGCTGATCCGCCGCGCGAAATACTCCGTCTTCAGCCGCTCCAGCCACCCCGGCATCGAGTAACTCCCCACCACCGTTGTCGGAAGAATCGGAAGGCTCATGGCTTACTCCCGCTGCGTTGTGTAGAGGATCGACGTCCGCGATCCCTTTCGATAATGGAAAGGCGCAAAGTGCACGTCGTAGCCCGCGCGTTCTGCCACCTCTCGCAACAGAACGCCGTTCACCCAATTCACGATCGACCCGTCTAGCTTTCCGGGCCCTTGAAATCCCAGCCGGCAGTCATTCAGGTCGCTGATAAAAATGTCCTGCACCTGCAAATACCCCCGCGGATGCAGCAGCGGCACCGTATTGCGAAAACTTTCCAGCGCCCCTGAACTCAGATGAATCCGCAAATCGCTCGGCGCGTTTCGCAGCACATCCGCAAGCTGCCGCGAATCAAGCCCGCTCGGCAGCGACTCACCCGGCAGTTCGTCCAAAGGGACCAGCCGCTCTTCCAATCGCAGCGCCTTCCACACTTCCTGCCAAAACGCCACTCCTCGGCTTCGCTCCGGAAAGCAATCCGGACCAACCTCCAGCAGTCTCCGCACCATCCACGCGATTTCCGCACCGCCCAGCGCAAACTCCTGTGCAATGCGGTTCGCTTCCGAGCTCGCAAGATACGCGCGCACCTCCACCAGATAGAGCCTGCCGTCGCGCCGCGCCAGCTCTTCGTCCGGCAGGTTGTCGTACACGTTCGTCAAATGAATCTGCAGGATCTTGTGCCGCAGAAAAGCCAGCGTCTTCATGGGATTCAACGCGTCCAGAACGATAAAGCTGCACAGATCGAGATGCGCCCGCACCGCGGGTCGCGATCGCTCCAGCGTGGCCAGCGCATAATCCGCCAGCAGAAATCGCAAGCGCGGGTAGTACTTCGTTCCCCGTTCTTCGTCCAGCGCCCGGAAGCGATCGAGCCACAACCCCGAGCGCTTCCCCATCCCCACGCCGATCTCCAGAAGAAAGATCTCCGCCGGCAGTTGGTGGTGATTGTCCAGATCCTTCAGCAGCGTCCAAAAATCCGCCACGCTGTCCGCCACCGCCGCCGTGTCGTTCGCATCGGACTTCCCGCCCGGAAGCGCCTGTTCGTAGCTTCGCCCCGTCGCTTTCTCCCAATCCGTCAGGTGGTGCCAATACAGCCCGTTGAACTTCCAGGCGATGCTCCAACGAAACGACGCGAACTCTTCCAGCACCACGCGGTCCTCTGGCCGCGGCTTCTCACCATCCTCCCGCGCCATCGCCTCAATCAATTTACCCCGCAAGGCCTCCGGCGAAACTTGCCTCGTATCCACATGGATGTCCATGATCGATGGATCACCGCCCGCCTCATTGGTCGCCCGCAGCACCATCACCGGCTCGCGAAAATTCTGCCGGTATTGAATCCAATCCAGTTGAATCCGCAGCCGCGCAAACTGCGATTGCTCGATATGGCCCTCTTCCAGCAGCCCGTACAGCGCATCGATCACGTCCGTTGTGGTTGTCGCCGCGGATTTTCGCTGCAGATGATTGAACTGAAGAATCATGGTCTTCGCTGTCTCAGAAAGCTCTGGCCGCTGCCGCCCGCCGTTTCCCGTTCATCGCGTGCCGAACCACTTCCGCGGTTCTTCTTCTCTGTGACCTCTGTGCCACCTCTGTGCCACCTTTGTGTCCTCTGTGTTAATTCTCTTTCACCTTCCTGCTCTTTCTTCCCAAGGTCCTAGTGCACGCCCCGCTCCACTCCCGCCCAATACTCCCGTCGCAGTTCCTTGCGATCGATTTTTCCAGCAGCCGTTTTCGCGATCTCCCGCCGAAACTCCACCGTCTTCGGCGCCTTCATCCCGCCCAATTTTGTCTTGCAGTGCGCCAGAACCTCTTCTTCTGTCAGCGACTTCCCCTCGCGCACCACCACGATGGCCTTCACCGCCTCGCCCCACTTCTCGTCCGGAACGCCGATCACCGCGCATTCATGCACTTCCGGCAGCGCCATGATTCCCGCTTCCACTTCCGCCGAGTACACGTTGAAGCCGCCCGAGATGATCATGTCCTTCTTGCGATCGACGATGTAGAAGTACCCTTCCTCGTCGTAGTACCCCACATCCCCGGTGTGATGCCACCCATGCGTGCGTATCTCCGCCGTCGCCTCCGCCATCTTGTAGTACCCCGGCGTCACCAACGAACCCCGCGCCACGATCTCGCCCGTTTGCTTTGCCGGCAGCAGCCTGCCCGCTTCGTCCATGATCGCCAGCCGCACCGCCGACGTCGCCCTCCCGCAACTCGCCAGACGCTCCGAATGATCTCCCGCCGCCGCGGCCGAAAGCGTCTTCTGGTCCAGCCACGTCAGCAACATCGGCGATTCTGTTTGTCCGTAGCACTGGCACATGCACGGCCCAAAAATCTCCACTCCCCTCTTCAATTTGTCCGGCGACACCGGCGAAGCCGCCAGCAAGAACACCCGCAAGCTCGAATAGTCGAACTTCTCCACCTCCGGATGCGCCAGCAGCGCGTAAAACGCCGTCGGCGGAAGAAACAAGTGCGTAACGCGAAACCTTTCGATATTTCGCAGCACTTCGCCTGCGTCAAAGCCCGCCATCACCACATTCGTCACACCCAGTGGAAACATTGCAAACGCCACCACCCCTGCCGCATGCGAAAGCGGAGCCACGCTCAGGCACACCGGCTCGACGGCGTCGCAATTCCAGTAGTGGCTGGCCATTTCGATCATCGTGCCCCACGCAAGATTCGTCACTCGCACACCTTTCGCCGGACCCGTAGTGCCGCCAGTAGGCACCAAGCCGACCAAGCGGTCAGGATTTCCCTGCGCGTCGCCCCATTCGATCTCCCCCAGCTCGCTTCCTCGCCTCATAAACTCGTCCAGCGAAGGATCGCCGCCGCACGCCATGTCAATGCAAACGAAATTCTTCAAGGACGCAACGCGCCGCCGAATCTCTTCCACCGTCTCCGCAAACTTGCTGTGGTAGAACAACCACGAAGTCTCCACATAGTTCAGATACTCCACGTTGGCGTCGATCGCATTCCGGTAGTTGATCGGCACCCACACCGCCCCTGCCCGCAGCAATCCCAGCATGCAGAAAAGCACCCGCGCATCATTCGGCGAATAAATCGCCACGCGATCTTCCGTGCGCACCCCGCTCGCCCACAAAGCCCCCGCAATGCGCTGCGTCACCCCACGCAATTCCCGATAGGAGTACCGCACCTCCCCATCGACAATCGCGCACCGCTCCGCAAACGCCTCCGCCCCCTTCTCGAAATAATCAATCGCCCGCATCGCCGTCGTTATGTAGCCGCCGGGCTTCAGCCCGGCGAACCATCATCTCCGTCTTTATTCTTTACTTCCTTACTTCCTCGCTTCATTACTTCTTTCCTCACTCGAATAACTCGAGCTCCGCCGTCGTCCGCATACATCTCCTCCACCAATTCCCCCCGCCGCTCCAACACCACGCTCTGATTCAGCGATCCCTTATCCGTGATCTCCCCGCCGTCCAACGAAGGCGCCTCTTCCATCAACATCGCCCGCGTCACGCAACTCGAACTCCCCGTCGATGTCCTCGCAAGACTCTGCAACAGCCGCTGAAACGCCGCCCGCACCGAAGGACTCCGCAAAACCTCCGCCGCCGATCCACCCTCCGCCGCATCGCCGCACAAACCCCGGCACGCATCCAAATCCGGAAACATCAGCATCCCAACTTCGTCGCGATCGATTCCCGCAAGCACGCAGTCACGCAAGAACGGCGCGAAGTGGCTCAGAATCCTCGCCCGCAACGGCCCCACGCTCACCCACGTTCCCGACGAAAGCTTGAAATCCTCCGCCAAACGCCCGTCGAACAAAAATCCCTTCCCGACGTCCTGCGCATCGACAAAACGCACCGCATCGCCCATCCGGTAAAACCCTTCCTCGTCAAACGACTTCGCCGTGAGTTCCGGCTGCCGCCAATAACCCGGCGTCACATTCGGCCCGCGCACTCGCAGCTCCAGCTTCCCTTCCTGCGGCGCCAGCTTCGCTTCGACGCCCGGAATCGGCAGACCGATAATCCCTGCCCGATCCGTCTCCCACGTCGTTTGCACCGCCATCGGCGCCGTTTCCGTCGAGCCCAGCCCCGTCGCCATGATCACTCGTTCGCCGCACGTCTCCACCGCGAGTTCTCGATACGCATCCCAAACCGGCTGCGACAGCCCCGCCCCCGCATAAAACAGCAGCCGCACTCGGCTGAAAAATGTTTCGCGAAGCTGCCGGTCCGCGCGCAGCGCCGGCAGCAAATCCTCGTACCCCTTCGGCACGTTGAAATAAGCCGTGGTCGAAATTTCCCGCAGGTTGCGCACCGTCTCTTGGATCGCCACCGGACCCGGCTTGCCGTCATCAATATAAAAAGTCCCGCCGTTGTACACCGCGATCCCAATGTTGTGATTTCCGCCAAACGTGTGGTTCCACGGCAGCCAGTCCACCAGCACCGGCGGCTCCTCCTGCAGAAACCCAAACACTTGCGCGATCATCTGCTGGTTGCTGGTAATCATCCGGTGCGTGTTGATCACCGCTTTCGGCATCGACGTCGAGCCCGACGTCAGCAGAAATTTCGCCACGTCGTCCGGTTGAATTCGTTCGTGCGCCGCATCCACAGCCGCGGTAGGCGTGCGCGCCGCCAGATCGGCGAACCGCGTCACCTTCCTTCCGCGATGCCGCCCGCGCGTCGCAACAATTTCCACCTGCTCGCCGACTACAGCATCAATGGCTCGCTCGTAGCGCTCCAAGTCCGACACGAAAACCAGCCCCGGCGTCAGCAAATTCATCGCGTGCTTCAATCTCGCAAAATCGCTCGACACCAGCGAATACACCGGCGACACATGCGCCGTCGCAATCCCCACATGCTGCCCCGCGAGCATCAGCAACGCGTGCTCCAGATCGTTTTCGGAGAGCACCATGATCGGCCGCTCAACCGAAAGCTCGCGTTCCAGCAGGCTCTGGCCGATGCTTCGAACCGCTCCCAGCACCTGGGCATACGTCAGCCCTTGCCAATCTCCTCCGGCCCCGCGCTTCGCAAGGCAGATCCGCTGTGGCGCCGCAACCGCCCACTGTGCGAGCCGGTCCGTCAGCACTTTGGGGTAGTGGCCCAGGGCTTCGTCCGAGCGCACCCGCACCACGCCGCCCGGCAGATATTCGATCGTTGCCCCGGAAGTGCGCATCCGGACGGCGCGCACTCTTCCCGCCTTATCCCCGGAGTTCCCGGGAACACTTGCGTCGGCGGATTGGGCCTTCAAGCCCGGACTGGAATATTGCGATCCCGAAATTGGACGGCTCATCTTGGTTCTTGTTCCGGTTCGTCACTCCACGCTTCCGTGGTCCCTCAAAACCTATTCAGGCGCGCCATCCTCATCGCAATAGCATGGAGAGTTCTTGTGCGGCGGTTCGCAGTCGAGGTAGGAATTTGCTCTGCAGCTCTTGGATCGAAACGCGCTGCGCGTGCGTCCCGACGTTCAGCGACGCCACGATCTTTCCATTGGGATTCTGGATCGGCACGGCCAGCGACCTCAGCCCCAGTTCCAATTCCTGGTCCACGATCGCGTATCCATTTCGGCTCACCAGCCGCAGCACCTGCCTCAGTTTTTCCACCGCAACGATCGTGCGCTCCGTGAACCGTTTCAGCGGCGTCTGGTTCAGGTACGAATCCAACTCTTCCGCCGGCAGGCTGGCCAGCAACACGCGTCCCATCGATGTGCAGAACGCCGGCAGCCGGCTTCCCACTCCCAGATCGATGGACATGATCCGCGTCACGCTGGCTCGCGCCACGTAAATAATCTCAGTCCGGTCGAGCGTCGAAATCGAACAAGACTCATGCAATTCGTGGCTGACGCGCTCCAGCACCGGTTGCGCCGCCGTTGCCAGCGGCATCGAAACGATGTAGGAATACCCCAACGCCAGGATTCTCGGCCCCAAGTAAAAATGCCGCCCATCGTCCGATCCCGCAAATCCAAGTTGCGCCAGCGTGTACAGGCAGCGCCGCACCGCCGCGCGAGACAGTCCGGTCTTGGCGCTCAGCTCCGAGATGGTCAGTTGACGTTTTTTCTGCGTGAATGCTTGAATGACGATCAGCCCGCGGGCCAGCGACATCATGAAGTTCGGATCGCCGCTGTACGAATCTACATGCGCGGAGGGCGCTTTGGCGGGCGTTTCAGCCGGCGGCTCGGCGGCCACCAGCTCTCGGTGTTCGGGGCGCAGGAAAACGGATTCGGCGCGAGGCATAGTCTAAATCCCCCGTGGACTCGGCAAATCCCGGGAAGGATACACCCGCAAGTCGATATACGCACGCTATTTCGATAATCGACCTTGACACCTCCCCCCTCCGTTGCATAGATTCGCCCTCCGGCCTCCGCAACGCAACTCTGCTGGCGTGCGCGGCCGATTCCGGAAACATTTCTCTGCGCCTCGAATTGCGGGAGAACGTCGATGGCAGCGATCCCAGGTTATCGGAGATTCGACCCGGGCACCCAGCCCGATCATCTCCATCCGCCCTACCGTTCCTCCATCAAGCGCGCGCCGTCCAAGCCGCTCGTCTATCTCCCCCACACGCTTTCCGAAGTCACCGGCCCCGTCCTCGGCGCGGAATCTGCCGACGTAAAAGCCTGCGACCTCACCCGCCAGCACTCCGCCGCACCCCTCGGTGAGCGCATTATCGTCAGCGGCCGCGTGCTCGACGAGAACGGACGCATTCTGCCGCATACGCTGATCGAAATCTGGCAGGCCAATGCCGCCGGGCGCTACCTGCACAAAAACGACCAGCACGACGCACCGCTCGATCCCAATTTCACCGGCTGCGGTCACGCGCTCACGGATTCCGAAGGCCGCTACCGCTTCGTCACCATTCGCCCCGGCGAATACCCCTGGATGAACCACTACAACGCGTGGCGCGCCGCGCACATTCACTTCTCGGTCTTTGGTCCGGCGTTCGCCACGCGCCTGGTCACCCAGATGTATTTTCCCGGCGACCCGCTGATTCCCTTCGATCCCATTTTCAACTGCACCGCCGACGAGAAAGCCCGCAACCGGCTCATCTCGCTCTTCGACTGGGAAACCACCATGCCGGTGCATGCATTGGGCTATCGCTTCGACATCATTCTAAGCGGCCGCGAAGGGACTCCCTTCGAGAATCATTCTCACGGAGGGGCCCACGGCGCAACTCAGGGACCCAAACGATGAGCCTCCAAGCCACAACCTGGCAAACCGTCGGCCCCTTCTTCAGCATCGGCATGTCCCGGCTCTATTGCGACAATCTCGCCGCTCCCGGCGTCTCCGGCGAACGCGTCGAGATCAGCGGCCGCATCCTCGACGGCGACGCCAAGCCCGTCCCCGATGGCATCGTCGAAATCTGGCAAGCCAACGCCCACGGCAAGTACGCCCATCCCGACGACGTGCAAGACAAACCGCTCGAGCCCGGCTTCACCGGCTACGGCCGCGTCCCCACCGACGACGACGGCCGCTTCCGCTTCACCACCATCAAGCCCGGCCGCGTCCCCGGCCCCAACGACAAACCGCAAGCCCCGCACCTAGCCATCTCCGTCTTCACCCGCGGCCTGCTCCGCCGCCTCATCACCCGCCTGTACTTCCCCGACGACCCCAGCAACGCCGACGACTTCGCCCTCAACCTGATCGACCCCTCCCGCCGCCCCACCCTCATCGCCAAAAAGGTCGAAGGCCGCCCCGGCGCCCTCGAGTGGACCATCATCCTCCAAGGCCCCAACGAAACCGTCTTCTTCGACATCTGACAGGTAGCACAGACACTCCTGTCTGTGCCGGGTGCCCTGCCCTCAACACGTCAATTCCCGTTAAACAGCGACGACGACCGGTGCGCGATCAAGTCTTAGCGCCTTCACCGCCTTTTGATCCTCAGTCCATAACCACGCGGTGATCGCTTCCTTGATGTTCCCCAAAGCCTCTTGCTCGTCCTTTCCCTGTGACACACACCCCGGCAGCGCCGGGCACTGCACCACGACCCAGCCGTCTTCTGCTTTTTCCAGCGAAACATGGAAGATCATAGGGCCTGCATCCTTGAACTGAATTTCATTAGGAGTCACGCTCGATGGTACTTCTACCCCCCTCCCCCCTCCCCCCTGGTTCGTGGAAGTGCGGATTCTAAAGGACTTAACTCTGAGAATGGCGTAAGTGCGGATTCTAGTAGACTTAAAGTTGTTTGTTTTGTGTGAGATGAGATATGGCTCGGAAGTGCGGATTCTAAAGGGGTTAAAGTCCTTTGTTTCCCGCAGATCCGAGGGGTCCTGGAAGTGCGGATTCTAAGGAATTTACGGAGTAGTACTTCCGGAAGTGCGGATTCTAAAGGGGTTGGTAAGGAAAAGGTATGTCGGGGCGGGTTCGAGGCCAATTTCATGGCACAGATTTCCACAAGAGTAACGTCGCTGTCAAGGCAAAAATTCGGATAGGAGCACACAGGGGCGTGCGGGGGACGAATGGGCACCGGGGATAGTCGGGGAAGGTCGCTTGTGGCTCCCGCGCGCCCTGGCCGTTCGGCCCGAGTGAGCTACCCCTTTGATAAGTTACTCTTGGCTGACATACGAGAATAATGCGTACTGAAGTACTAATCCTTGCTGCGACCCCACCGGCGAACATCGGCCTGTCGCCATCAGTCTAGGCCCCCGATACATATCTTATAAATTTGCACATGAGGAGCATCGAAATGCAGAAATTTCTGTCACTTGCGGTCAGCCTAGCGTTGGCCGCCAGCCCAGCTTTTGCCGGGCAGTCCGCTGTGAACTCGCAGGACGCCGCATCTCAGTCGCCTGCGGCGCCAAGGTTCGTTCTCGAAGACGGAACGCCGATCAAATTGGTTCTCGGTGAGACGATTTCTTCCGCAGACGCAGTGGTCGGCCAGTTGGTCAGCTTTGAGGTGGTCGAGGATGTGCTAGTGGACGGCGTTGTGGTTGTGCCCAAGGGTGGCACCGCTTGGGCTACCGTAACGGCCGCCGAGCCAAAGAGACGCTTGGGTCGCGGGGGAAAGCTGGACTTGAACGTCGACAAGGTCCGCCTAGCCGACGGCAGCAAGACGCTACTGAGTGCTGTGAAGAACGCCAAGGGCGGAGGGCATACCGGCGCAATGACCGGGGCGATTGTGGCCACGAGCTTGATCGTTTGGCCCGCCGCTCCTTTCTTCCTGTTCATGCATGGCAAAGACATCACCATCCCGAAGGGCACCGCCCTAACGGCTTTCGTTCAGGGTGACGACGTTCTCGACCGCACGAGGTTCGTAAGGCAGGCCGCGCAGTTAGCGGCGCCGGCTCCGGTTGCGCCAAGCGCTGCACCGCAGCAAGCCTCCGTTCAGCCCCCGACTACGCAGGTTCAGTCCGTGACGGAGCCCTCGCTCGGCGACGTTGCGAGACAAAATCGGACCCAGAAGGCTCAACAACAGCAGCAAAATCAGTCGCAGCAAGATCAGCAGCAAGACCCCAATCCGCAGTAATTAAGGCGCCTAGTCGAGCGTCATCGGAGTCTAGATAAGTCGCGAGGTCCACATTCCTTCACACGGAATGTGGGCCCTCTACCTATGCAATGCCGCTGTCAAAATGAAGTCGGATAGGAACACGCAAGAACGCCGTGCAGGGCAGGAATGGGCATCGAGGGGGAGTCGAGGGACGTCCCTCCGTCACGGTGCCCCATATACTTGCTCTAGAGTGTCGTCTCAGATAGATTCTTGCCACGATGGTTAACATCGATCTTTCTAAGATTCTCCAGCATAAAGCGCTAATTTACTTGACCGCTTTGGTGCCAGGTCTATTTTTTGAAGTCGCTCTCCTTTTAGGGGATCCCGAATTGGTGGCGTCGATTGAGTACAGAGAACGCCATGTTTTGAACCTCAATACGTACGTGGGGCTGTTTATTGCCGTATTTCTCGCATTTCTAATCGGCCATCTCTTCATGACGATTGTCACCCTCATTCAGTATTTCCTTCGGTTCGTTTATAGAACGAGAGTTTTCTTACAGCGGGAAATCTGCCGAACGATCCTGTTCCCTCTGTCCAACCGGCTTACGAAAAAACCTTTCTGGGTCCGTTATCGATTTGCGCTTTCGTTTCACAGATGGATTGTGGATCACGCGTTTCTCGACGCGGGTGAGGAAAACGCGGGTTACCGTTGCTGGCGAGCGACTGCAAGTATGCTATTGAAGAAAAAATACGACGTTGACCTCGACGAGCTCAAAAGGGAGTGGTCGTATCTCTACTGGAACCTGGGATCGCCCACGGCACCCGAACTTCGTGGCCAGCTCTTGGCGGTAGCCTCCCACGCCGCAGGCTGGTGTGGCTTGGCCGCAGCTTGGATTACGCCTCAGCTTCGCAGCAGGTACTTTCTCGGCTTCTGTATCGCGCTGATCGTAGTCGGACTCATCCACGACTACCAGGTAGCTAGCAGGCTTGCGGATCCCGTTTGGATTGTATCGTCGAGAATACGCGCACTTCTGAGAGAGTATGGGGGACGGGTCCCAACACCCGTGGAACAGGAAGAACCCGAACACGACCTACGTAAGCTGTAATGATTGTAGTGGTTGCTTTAGGTAGAGCCGTTGCAACGGCGCTGTTAATTGGCTTCTTGAGGGATAGCCTAACGTCAAAGCCCGCACTCCGAAAGACGAAGCGTGCGGGCAGCGGCCACAGGAAATGAGAAGCAGCGGGTCACTGCTGCAAATGATTAGGAACCATCCATGAATTTGTTTTGGCGAGCGGTTCACTGGCTCAGAGAAAAGGAGAGAGAGGCCAATCTTGCCGACTACCTGATAGTCCTTCTCACCGCCGTAATCGCGTTTTGGGCTGGCATGACCTGGTTGGAAATACATGGTGCTGGCAAGCAGACAGACAGGATTATCTCCGCCGACGAGCGAATGGCTAAGGCAATGGAAGACAGTGTCGGGCAAGCCAAACAGGGACTCGATGTTAGCATCGAAGCATCGCGCACAGACCAGCGCGCCTGGATGGACATGATCATCAACGCCCCGCCTAATTTTCAGGAGGATAGGCCTTTCACAACTTCCGCGCAGATGAAAAACCTCGGGAAGACACCAGCAAAAAGGATCATGCTCGGGTACATCTTCGAAGGAATTACGCCATCTACCAATCCGCTCTTCGACGACCATCGTCTTAAGTTCATCAATGCTGGAATGCTTCCACCCCAAGGCCCAGCTACGCTCTCCGTGGAAATCACTCCAGGCAAACCGGACGAACTGCTCGGCAAGGGGCGTTTTGAGGCGATTCGAGAGGGTAAGATCGTTGTCTACTACTGGGGCCTCATCACCTATGATGACGTCTTCGGGTTTCACCACTGGCTTAAGTTCTGCTACATCTACAATGTGGCACATCGGCGATTTGATCTTGTAGCCACGCACAATGCGATAGACGACGAAACTCGCTAATCCCGTCAAGACAAGGCACTTCTGAAAAGGGGAGAGGGGGGTAAAGTACTATAAAAGCCAAAATCCGCATTCTCCCAAAAATCGTGAGGATGCGGCACCCGGGCCAGAGTAAAGTGCTTTCAATCACCAGTAGGGTCAAGAGAACGGACGATGTTGAATTCCCGCAGGACCGTTTCAGGTATACTCCCCGCTGCTCGGTAGCCCAAAACTCGCCCCAAATTCAAAAGATCGGCGGACAACGATTGATGGCACAGACCCAAACTCCCCCTGCACATGTCGGCATCTTCCAACTGTTGAATGGCGCGCACGTCGCGGGCGCGGTGTCCTGCCTTGCCCAACTCGGAATCCCGGATTTGGTCGAAGCGGGCCCCAAATCGGCGGAGGAGCTGGCAAGCCAGATCGGAGCCCACCCACAAGCGCTGTATCGCCTGATGCGCGCCACCGCGAGCGTGGGAGTGCTGTCGGAGGGGCCCGACGGAAAGTTTTCGGAGACGCCGATGTCGGCGGTTCTGCGCAGCAACGCGACTCCCAGCCTGCGGGCGCTTGCGATCATGGGAGGCAGAGAGTGGCACGGGCGCGGCTGGTCGCGGCTGGATCATTGCGTGAAAACCGGCAAGCAAGCGCTGGATCAGATCTACGGCATGCACATCTTCGAATTTCTAAAGCAGAATCCAGAGGAGGCGCAAGATCTTCAATGACGCCATGACCGCAATATCCACGATCGATAGCCCCGCGGTGGCGGAGGCCTACAATTTCGAGGGCATTCGTTCCATCGTGGATGTGGGCGGCGGGCACGGACTTCTGCTGACGACCATCCTGAAAAGGAATCCGCATTTGCGAGGTACGCTCTACGAGGTGCCTCACGTTGTTGAGGGAGCCGCGAATGGACCGCTCAAGTCTGTGATGGACCGCTGTACCTTGGCGTGCGGCGATATGTTTTCCTCGGTTCCGGCGGGTGCCGATGCTTACATCATGAAACACATCATTCACGACTGGCCGGACGATCTGTGCGTCAAGATACTCAAAGCTTGCCGAAAAAGCGTGAATTCGGGCGGCAGGCTCCTCGTGGTTGACAACGTAATTCAACCAGGCAACGACTTCGCCCCGGGCAAGTTCCTCGATCTGCAAATGCTGATTTTCCCCAGCGGATGCGAGCGCACCGAAAAACAATTTCGCGACCTGTTTGCCGCGGCGGGCTGGCAGTTGAGCCGGATCATCCGCACCGCCGCCGCCGATTCGATCGTCGAGGGAGTTCCAGCGTAACGCGCGGCTGGCCCGTGCGCCGCGGAATCTCAAATGCGTGCTGTACGGGACATACGGCACGAGGACGAGGGTGCATAGTCGTGGCTACCGGGATTCTGAATCCAGGAATCTCGGAATTGGGGGATTACATCATGCCACGCATAGATCGATACATCGGCTCACTGCTGTTGGCCGCCGCCATGGTTGCGCCGGCTCTGGTTGTGACCGAAGCCAAGGCTCAAGAGGTGCAGGTCCGGGTCTACGATAAGGGCCACGGTGACTACCACAACTGGGACGACCGCGAAGATCACGCCTACAGACGTTATCTGGGGGAACGGCACAGGGAGTATGTGGAGTACAACCACCAGAACGAGAGAGCGCAGAGAAATTACTGGAATTGGCGCCACAGTCATCCAGACCGCGGTTAAACAAAAACAGTCATAGCCCGAAGACTTAGCTCGTTGGGTCTTTGCCGGAGCGGAGCTTCCAGACGATTTGGCGGAGCATGCCGAGCCAGAACTCGGCGTCGTTGGCGGAGATGTGGTGGCGGCGGAGCAAGCGGCGGATTTTCTCCGCGGTGATGGCTTTCCGAGCGCGTCTTCAAGGAGCCGCTGGCGCGCAAAGCGTCGAGCAGCATGGCGGTGATGCGCTCGAGGTCGCCGGCGGTGGCGGGCTTGCCCGCCGCGGCAGGCAGGCGTTTCTGCGGGGCTCGAGCCGCTTTGGCGGAGCGGGCGAGTTCGTACAGGCAGATGGCCACGGCCTGGCCCAGGTTCACCGAGCGGTGTTCTTCGCGGGTGGGGATGCGCATCAGCCAGTCGCAATGGCTGAGGTCTTCGTTGGAGAGGCCGAATTTCTCGGAGCCGAACAACAGCGCGACGTTGCCCGAGGCGAGGCGCTTGCGGATCGCGCGCGCGCCGTCTTCCAGCCGGCGCAGCGGGTGGCGCAATTCGCGGCGGCCCACGGCGGTGGTGCCGACAACGAGCGTGCAATCGGCGACGGCTTCGGCGACGCTTTTGAATTCCTCCGCGCCGGCGAGCAGCGCCGAAGCGCCGACGGCAGAGCGCGCTTCGCGGAATGCGACCTGGTAGGGATTCACCACACGGAGATGCAGGAAGCCGAAGTTGCTCATGGCACGCGCGGCGGCACCGATATTGAGAGGATTGCGCGTGGCTACCAGCACGACGCGCAGACGGTCGAATTCAGGGTGAGCAGGCAAGGGCCGCTATTCTACAGCAGGCACCGAAGAGGCCGGGCTATTCGATCTGCTATTCGATTTGCAGGCGGGACTTCATGAGGACGACGACGTAGGGATTGCGGGTGGAGAGAAGGTAGTAGAGGTTGAGCTCGGAGTTGCGGACTCTGGTCCAGCGCTCGACGACGTAGGGAGCGTAGGCGGCGCCCATCATGCCGGCCGCGTTCATGCCTCGGACCTGGCCTTTGACGGGTCCGGCCAGGCCGTCGTCGTGTGTGGCTTTCGGATTGTGGATGAACTTGCCGAGGGCGCCGTCGCGAAGGAAGTTGAACAGAATCTGCGGCTTGCTCCAGGGCCCCCACGGCCTGCGGGAATAGCGAAAGGCAATACCAGGCATGGGCGGGCGGCTATCGTAGGTCATCAGCCAGAGGCCGCCGCACTCTTTGCACAAGGTCACCGAGACGTCACCGAGTATGCCGCCTTCCACCACGGGTTTGGCTTCGGATTCTTTGTCGCTCCACGATGGCCCGCCGGTGACGTTGAGCCCAGCGAAGTAGCGCGTGCCGGTGCCGCTGGCAAATTGCGACATGGGGACGAGCGAAAGATAGGCGTCGGCCTGGCTGTGGTCGCCAGTGCCCCAAAGGAACACGAAGGGCCCACCGGGAGGCAGAGCGGGGTTCTGCCCGGGCTCCACATGCAAGGACATCTTGATGAAGTGCCCCGCCGGGAGCTGAGAGATGGTGCGAACGGACTGGAACGCCGCGGGGGGAGTGAACTTGGTGAGTACGGAACGATCGGTGGAGGCATTCTCCTTATGGTTGGTGCTGACGACGACATACATCTGACCGCCAAGACTGATGCCGGCAACGGGAACTTCCATGAAGCCCATGCTGATGCCGGGAGGCTCAATAGGCAGGTAGGTCTTTCCGTCGGAGGTAAGGAAATCCAAGGTAACGCCGCTCTCCGGATCGCGAGCGTCGGTCGTGGCTATGGAATCGAGCGCATGGCCCAAGCGGCCGATGGTGTCGCCGAACAGGAAATAGGTGTGACCGTCGTGCTCGAAGGAAGAGCCGAGATCGGTGCCCTGCAACCCGAAGCGGGCGAAGGTGCGGCTGCGGGTGGGTTGATGGCGCTGCTTGTCCTCGTCGCCGATGAGCTGTTCGAGCTTTATGCTGGAGCCGGAGATGTAGCGGAGGATCGGTGCCGGCCCGGCGGGGAGAGTTTGCTCCGGGGCTTGCGTTGAGGTTTGCTCGGCTGGCTTCGTCGGGGTCTGCTCTGGGGCCTTCGCGGGTGCTTGGGCCGGCGGCGCTTTTGCTGGCGCCTTCGCCGATGCTTGGGTTCGGGGTTGCGTCGCTGTTTCGCCATGGCCAGAGGCTGGCGGAGGTTGGGTGGCTGGTGGCGGCGCGGCCACGGATTCAGGTTTCTTGGCAGGAGTGTTGGCAACGTTCGCGGGCTGGGGCGTTGAGAGCCCTGGTGCCATCGGGAGCCTCAGCGCGGCGCGGTAGAAATACGCCGCGCCCGCCGCTGCAAGGAGAAGCGCCGCAACGGCCCCAACAACGAGCCTGGTCCGCTGGCCGCTGCGCTTGGAGGGCAGCGGAGGGACCGCAGTCGGGCGGGGCCCTTTGCCGTCCCAATCGGCTTCCCACAGCGACGTGTCGTCCAAACCCTTGAGGGCAAATTCGCCGCGGGGGTGGAACTTCACGTCGTTCATGTGGCGGACAAGCTCGTAGGTGCGCGAAGAAAGCAGGATCTGGTGTTCGGAGGCGGTGGACTCGACGCGCGCGGCGGTGTCCACATCGGTGCCGTGCCAGCCGCCCTCGAAGGATTCCGGGAAGCCAGAGTGAATGCCGATGCGCAAGCGCAAGGGACCTCTGGGAGTATCGATGGGCTGGGCGGTTAAGCGCTTTTGGAGTTCGGCGGAGAAGCGCACGGCCTCGATGGGGTCATCGAAGGTGAGGCAGAAGGCGTCACCCATGGTGCTGACCTCGTGGCCCTGGTGGGCCGAGCAGCACTCGCGAACCAAGCTGAAATGGCGGGTCTGGATTTTCTCGAGATAGGTGCGGTCGCGCTCGCGATTGTCGCGGCCGAGCGAGACGTCCCGCTTCGTGGCGCTGGACTGGACAACGTCAGTGAAGACAATCGTTAAAAACGGCATGGAGTACCGAGAGGCCCTCTCCCAGGTGACGTGCGGGTAGTGTACTTCAGAAGGGATACGGGCGGCGGCCCATCTGGATGGTGACCCATTTTACTTCGGTCATCTCGTCGGTGGACCAGTGGCCGCCTTCGCGGCCGGAGCCGGAGTCTTTGACGCCGCCGAAGGGGACGGTGGCTTCATCGTGAATGGTGGGGCCATTGAGGTGAACCATGCCGGCTTCGAGCTCGAGGGCGAAACGCATGGCGAGCTGGAGATTGTTGGTGAGGACGGCGGAGGAAAGGCCGTAGGAGGAGTTGTTGGCGAGGGAGAGGGCGTGATCGGCGTCGTTGGCTTTGGAGACGGCGGCGACCGGGCCGAAGAGCTCGTCGCGGAAGGCGGCCATTTCCGGGGTGACGTCGGCGACGACCGTCGGGTGGTAGAAGTTGCCTTCGTATTTGCCGCCGGTCAGGAGGCGGGCGCCGGCGGCGACGGCGTCTTTGATTTTTTTGTCGATCATGGGGCATTGGGAGGAGCGGATGAGCGGGCCGATGACGGTGTGAGTGGTCGCGAGGGTCGCCGACTTTCATCGTGGCGGCTTTGGCGGCGAAACGCTTGAGAAATTCTTCGTAGATGGGAGCTTCGACGATGATGCGGGAGCCTGCCATGCAGATCTGGCCCTGGTGAATGAAGATGCCGAAGCACGCGGTGTCGACGGCGTAGTCGAGGTCGGCATCCTTGAGAACGATCAGCGGGCTTTTGCCGCCCATTTCGAGGACGACGCGCTTGCCGCGCTTGGCGCATTCGGTGGCGATGATGCGGCCGACCTTGGTGGAGCCGGTGAAGGAGATCAGCTTCACGCGAGGGTCGTCATACATCACTTGGGCCATGCTGGCGCCGTCACCGGGCACGACGTTGAGGACGCCGGCAGGCGCGCCGGAGCGCTCCATAATTTCAGCGAGCTTCAGGCCGACGAGGGACGTTTCTTCGGAAGGCTTGAGGACAACGGTGTTTCCGCAGGCGAGGGCGAAGGCGACTTTTTTCATGGACAGCACGACAGGAAAGTTGAAGGGAGAGATGGCGGCAACGACGCCGAGGGGGCGGCGAATAGACATGGAGATCAAACCGGGAACGTCGGCGGGGAAAACTTCACCGCGAATGCGGCGGGCTTCTCCGGCGATGGAGCGAATCAGATTGCCGGCGAAGGAAACCTCGAATTGGGCTTTGCCGAAGGTGGAACCGCCTTCTCCGATCAGGAGATCGACCATTTCGTTGCGGGCGGCTTCGAGCTCGTCGGCGAAGCGCATGATGAGGTGCTCGCGCTCGGCGGGGAGGCTGGCGGCCCAGGCGGTTTGGGCGGCGTCGGCGGCGTCGATGGCGGCGCGCATGTGCTGTTCCTGAGCCATGAAAATTTTGGCGAAGGGGCGCTGGTTGGCGGGATTGATTACGTCGGTGAGAAGCGAAGCGGGAATGTCGAGGTTCTTGCCGGAAATGTAGGGAGTGGAAGTCATAGTTCTCTTCTTGGCGGCCCGGCGACGGGGCGGGGCCACGATCGAGTGTGAGCGACAGGGACGTTGTCCGCTAATCGGACGAGAGCACGATAGGCGGCAACGGGGCAATTCTTGAATGGGGATGGGGCAATGTCAAGGAGAAGAGGGGATTGGCCACAGAGGCACGGAGGCACAGAGAAAGGCGAGGACTGGAGAAAAGATAGCACTGGGGTTGCGTGGTGCGTAGCGATGCCGAGGTGAGATGGCTGCGTTGACGGTGAGGTCCTTCGGCTATCCTTATCGGATAGCCTCAGGATGACAGCAATACCGCTCGTGACACGCGGCGACTAGCGAGATTGAGCCAGCGGCCGCAGCGACGGGCGCGGCGAACAGTTTGCGTCACTCCGGTAGGCCGATGCGGCGGCGGAGTTCGGCGAAGCGGGGGTCGGCGCGGAGGGTGTCCAGACGCGCGTCGGTGGTCAGATAAACGGCCAGATAGTAGGAGCGCTCTGCGTAGGCCCGATCGAGCAAGGCAAATGCCCGGTCCTTTTCTCCCAGGCCCGCGTATATGACTGCGAAGTTGTAGGGCGCGACGTAGCTGTGCGCCGATAACTCTTTCAACTGATCCAGGACTTTTTGCGCTTCGATCCTGTTCCCCGACAAGGCGTAAGCGTGTCCCAGGCCGGACCAAGTCTCGCCATTGTCCTTCTCGAGTTCGACGGCGCGCTGAAACTCGGCAATCGCTTCCGGCAATCTTTCTTTTTGTTCATAAGCGCGGCCCAGAAAACAAGGATCGAACCAGAAAGTCGCGTCAAGCTCTTTGGCACTACGGAGTTGCTCAATCGCCGAGTCCCACTGTCGCGTAAACACCAAAACCGATCCGACGAAAAGGTTCGCAATCGAGGAGAGCGGATCGGCTTGCTGAGATCGCTTGGCTTCGGCGAGCGCCTCGTCCTTTCGCCCCATGGGCGCCAAGAACCAAGAGTAGTACCCGTGGGCCTCCGAATCATTGGGGCTAAGTTCAATGGCTCGCTTGAACTCTCGCTCCGCAGCGGCCCAATCCCACTCATACCAGTGAGCGACGATGGCCAGCGAAAGGTGCGCATCGGCATCCGTCTCGTCCATCGCCAGTGCCCTCTTGGCGGCATCTCTGGCTTTGGGTCCTGCTTCGTTGGGAGGCATAAACCAATCGTCCTGGTTGATGTAGTTGTACGCCAGCCCGTTGTAGGCCAGCCCATAGTTTGGATCCGACGGCGATGGCCTGATTGAAATAGTCAAGGCCCTTGCGAAACCCGTCTTCGGTAAGCGTGTTCGTGTAGTATTTGCCTTTGAGATAAAGTTGATAGGCTTTGGGATTGTCCGTGGAGCCTTTCGTCAACTTTTGCTGGTCCTCGGCAGAAAGTTGCGAGCGCAACCGCTGAGAAACCTCCCTAGAAATGTCACCCTGTACGGCCAGCAGATCGGCCAGCTTGCGGTTGTACTGCTCGCCCCACAGCTGTTTGCCGTTACGAACGTCGTCGAGTTCGACGCCAATGGTGAGGTCATCCCCTCGCTGGCCGACGCGGCCCGTGAGCACGGCTTGGACGCCAAGTTCGTCGCCGATCTTTTGGACATCTATCGGCTTACCTTTGTAATGGAAAGCGACACTGTGCGGAATCACCTTCAGACTAGGCAGCCGCGCCAAGCTGTTGTTGATGCTTTCGGTGATTCCATCGGAAATATAGTCAGCATCGGGATCGTTGCTCCGATTCTCAAGAGGCAGAACGGCGATGGAATCAATCTGGCCTGTCTGGGAGCCTTTCCGATAAATGCCGAGTGCGGCGGAACCGATCACAAGGAGAGTGACGGCAGTGGCCAAAGCGATGGTGCGGCGTTTGGTTCCAGAGATGCCGCGTGTAGACGCGCCTTCGAGCGCCCGGCGGAGATCGGTTGCCGACTGGAAGCGGCCGTCGGGAGATTTCGACAGACATCTGCGCACAATCGCTTCGAGCGCGGGCGGCGCGTTGAGGGGTTCGGGATTCTTGTGAACGATGGCGCCGATGGTGGCGGCAGCCGAGCCTCCGGAGAAGGCGCGGCGTCCGGCGAGCATTTCGTAAAGCACGGTTCCGAAAGAGAAAATATCGGAGCGCGCGTCGGCGGTCCTGCCCTCCGCTTGCTCCGGCGACATGTACGCCGGAGTGCCCATGATCGTGCCCACCTGGGTGACGCCGATGGATTGGGTTTCGTCCTGGGTTCCGCTGTCCATGCTTTGCTTGGCGAGTCCGAAATCCAGCAGCTTTACAACACCGGCCGAGGTCTTGAGGATGTTCGCGGGTTTGAGGTCGCGATGAATGATCCCTTTGGCGTGCGCGGCTTCTAGGGCCGCAGCGATTTGTGTGGCGAGCCGCAGGGCCTCAGCCGGCGGAAGAGCCTGCGGCTGTTCACAGGAAACAATCGGCGCGCCGTCAACGTACTCCATGACCAGATAATTCGGGCCGATATCGTAAATCTGGCAGATGTTGGGATGATTCAGGGCGGCGATGGCTTTGGCTTCGCGCTCGAACCGCTCGCTGAACTGCGCGGCGGAAACTTTGATCGCGACGTCTCGATTCAAGCGCGCGTCCTGGGCGCGATACACTTCGCCCATACCGCCCGCGCCAACGGACGCAAGGATTTTGTAAGGGCCAAGTTTGTCGCCGGCAGAAAGCGGCATATGAGGGATCGCGCTGAGTTTAACCGATCAGAGAACGGATAGGGAATGTATTGCTGGCATCTTGGCGCTGTGTCAAGGAGAAGAAGGGATTAGCCACAGAGGCACGGAGACACACAGAAAGGCGAGGGCAAAAGAAAGATGGAACGACACAGCGCTGCGTTCGGGTGACGCCTAGAGATGCCGAGGCGAGAGGCCGGACATGACGGTGAGATCCTTCGGCTATCCTTATCGGATAGCCTCAGGATGACAGCGGTCCGTGCCACGTGACAGCAGTCGGTTTCACGTGACAGCGGGCGGTCCTACGCTTGATCGCTTGCTAGGTGCTCACGACGAGGGCTGGCGGTTAGGCCCAGACGCGGCGGGCGGTGTCGGCGACTAGTTTTAGTTTGGCCCACTGGCGGTCTTCGGTGATGAGGTTGCCTTCGGCGGTGGAGGCGAAGCCGCATTGCGGGCTGAGGGCCAGGTTTTCCAGAGGGACGAAGCGCGCGGCTTCGTCGATGCGCTTTGCGAGCTGGTCGGGGTTTTCCAGGGCGGGAACTTTGGAGCTGACCAGACCTAGCACCACGGTTTTGCCTTTCGGGATGAAGCGGAGCGGTTCGAAGGTGCCGGAGCGATCGTCGTCGTATTCCAGGAGGAAGCGGTCGACTGCGAGCGTGCCGAACAATTTTTCGGCGATGGCGTCGTACCCGCCCTCGGCGTACCAGTGGCTGCGATTGTTGCCGCGGCAGAGATGCATGGCGAGAGTGACGCCGGGGCGGCGGGCGGCGGCGAGGCAGGCGTTGTCGGCTTTGATGGATTCGTCGAGGAAGGCGTCGGGATCGGTAGCCATTTCCGTGCGGATCCACTCGCGCCACTTGGGATCCATGTAGTAGCTGTAGCGGGGCGCGTCGATTTGAATGTAGGCGACGCCCTGGCTGGCGAGCTCGGCAAGATCTTTCTTCATGATTTCGACGATGGCCCAGAGGAGCGCTGAATGGTCTTTATATGCGGCGTCGGTGATGCCGCGTTTGAAGGCGATGGCGGGAAACTGGGTGGCGCTGGGAAGGGTCATTTTGATGGGGCCGGGGGCGTTGGCCTTGAGAAAGGGCAATTCATGGCCGGTGAGGGGTCGCGCTTGGCGCAGTTTCTTGGTCACAACTCCGGTGACGCTGCTGACCGGTTGATCCTTCTCCTGGCCGGCCTGCCAGTCTCGGGCGATGCCTTCGCCCATGTCGAAACCTTCGACGGCGTCGGTGAAGTCGCTCATGAAGTTGCGGCGGCGCAGCTCGCCGTCGGTGAAGATCTGGAAGCCGAGGTCTTTTTGTTTGTTGAGGACGTTGCGAATGTGAGTGTCCTCGAGAAGGCGTAGCTTGGCAGGATCCTTTGCGGCAGTGCGCCTTGCTTCCAGCAGCTCCGCTGGCCTTAAGAAGCTTCCGATGTGATCGGCACGAAATTGTGAAGCCATCGAGGGAGGACCTTTCTCCTGCGACCTGGCAGGCGTTAACCGCACAGCGGAGGTGCTCGCGAATCGTGATGAGATTTTGCTTGAGATCGGCGACGCAGGCAAGTTTCGGGAGGTGGAGGGAGTATGCAAGATCAGCCGGGCTGAAGCCCGGCGGCTACATAACCCGGGCGTCAATCTTGCCGAGAGAGGGCGCAGCGGTGCTGCGCCCCTACGGGAATTGGTGGGATTGGTCGGATTCGTTGGGTGGCGCCGAATCCCGGTGCTAGAGTTTTTCGAAGAAGTGGGCGACTTTTTTGCCGCCCTTTTCGGTGTAGTAGACGGTGTACTTGGCGGATTTGTCGGCGCCTTTGCCGATGTCTACGGCGGCATCGGCCGTGTCGTGGCCTACGACTACGAAGGTGTGCTCGGTGCCATCGGCGGCTTTGACGACAACCACCTTGCCGCCCTCACCGACGCGGGTGACGGTGCCGTCAACGGTTTTGACGCCATCCTTAGCGACTCTGTCGACCTCGACGCCGGTCTTCTCGGTGCCCTTTACAGTGTAGTGGGCGACGACTTCGGAGCCTTCGGTGAGGCCGTGGAAGACGTCTTTGGCCCCGCCAGCGGTG
Organism: uncultured Acidobacteriota bacterium; assembly: GCA_963735525.1. Lineage (GTDB taxonomy): Bacteria > Acidobacteriota > Terriglobia > Acidiferrales > UBA7541 > Acidiferrum. The sequence continues at coordinate 180,193 of CAVTLQ010000019.1, forward strand.
GCCTCGGCGCCATGAACGGTGGTCTTGTCCACGAAATGAATGGTGTGCTCGGTGCCATCTTTGGTTTTGATGACCATGGTTTTGGTGGCGGAATCCAACTTGGTGACGGTGCCGTGGACGGCGGTGACCACATCTTCCGCTGCGCGAACCGACAAGGTCAGTAGGGATGCAAACACCAGAAGACGAACTAAGTACTTGAACACGAAATCCTCCTCAAAGCCATTCCGAGTGGGTCCGAACACGTAGGAAAGGTATCGCAGTCGGGCGGAGAAATACAAACGAAAGCTGAAAGTTTGGTTTGGGCGCCAAGCTGTGGCGCAGCCCTTCGAGGCTCAGGGTAAACATGCTGCGCCCCTACGGGCGGCGCGATGCCAAGAAAGCGATGGCCTTGGAGGCGAGGCGGTCGAAGGCGGTGACGGCGAGCTCCAGGTGTTCTTCGCGCGTGTCTTCGATTTTATTGTGGCTGATGCCGCCGAGGGATTGCACGAACATCATCACGGTGGGAATGCCGGCGCGGGAGACTTCGGCGGCGTCGTGGAGCGGGCCGGAGGGCATGCGGTGGGTGGAGTGGGCGACTTCGCGGATGGCTAGGTCGCAGAGATCTAGGAGCGCGGGGTGGAAGGCGATGGGCTCGATGTTCCAGATGCGCGACCACTCGACGGTGCAGCGCTCTTCGCGCGCAAAGCGTTCGCTGGCCTCGCGAGCCTCGCGGAACATGGCGGCGAGCACGGCGGGATCGAGATCGCGCTGGTCGAGAGTGGCTTCGCAGCGGCCGACCACAGCGGTGACGATGCCGGGAAACGTCTTGACGCTGCCCATGGTGCAGACGGCGTCGGGATGCTTGCCGGCGATGGAGCGGATTTCCAGCGCGAGCTTGGCGGCGGCGGCGAGCGCGTCGTGACGGGCGTTCATGGGCGTGGAGCCGGAGTGCGCTTCCTGGCCGTGGAAGGTGATGGCGTGGCGCTCGACGCCTTTGGTGCCGAGGACGGTGGCGAGCGGCAAGCTCATGTGCTCCAGCACGGGACCTTGCTCGATGTGCAGCTCGATATAGGCGCCGGCGTTGCGCTGCTCGCGGGTGGCTTCGGGGAAACGATCGATCTCGACGCCGCAACGGCGCAGGGCGTCTTCCATGCGTGTGCCTTCGCGGTCGGTGCGAACGCGGTCCACGGCGATGCTGGAGGTGCCGGCGAACGCCGAGGAGCCGAGCAGGCTGCGGCCGAAGCGCGCGCCTTCTTCATCGGCCCAATCGACGAGGCGAATGGTGACCGGGGGACGCCCGTGAAATTCTTCGGCGATGCGGCGAAGGATTTCGAGGCCGGCGAGTACGTCGAGACAGCCATCGAGCCAGCCGCCGTTGGGGACGGAATCGAGATGACCGCCGATGAGGAGGGCTTTTTCGGATTGGCCGGGGAGCGTGACCCAGTTGTTGCCGGCGGGGTCGTAGTGGTGTTCGACGGGCAAGCCGGTGAGTTTGCCGGCGAACCAGTCGCGGGCTTTCAACCAGGTGTCGGTCCAGGCGACGCGCTGGGCGCCGTTGGCATCAGCGGTGAGGTCGCGGAGTTCTTTGAGTTCGGCGATGGTGCGTTTTGGGTGGAGGGCCATGGTGTCCCCTGGGCGTCAGGCGGATAGCGTAGCAAATGAGGGGGCGAGGTTAAACCGCGGGGAGAGAGAATTGGATTGGTTAACGCCGCCTTGGGGCTTGGGGCGTCAAGACGCGGTGAGATTGCCGAGATGGGGCGCAGGAGTCCTGCGCCCCTACAAGAGGAGCGGCCGCGCGGCGCGGGGCGAGCGGGCTAGGGTTTTGGTTTGGGCTTGGGTTGGGCGGTGGGGGATGGAGGTGGAGGTACGACTAATGGGGATTCGCCGAACCATTCGTGGCGCTGGAGTTCGATGGGAACGTTGCCGTTGCGCCAGACGAAGTCGTTGAAGGCTTTGATGTCGAATTGGTCGCCGGCCCAACGCAGCCGGGCCTCGGCTAGGAACTTGGTAATTTGCAGCTTGCCGGCCTGGTAGGAGATGGCCTGGCCGGGTTGCGTCGCGAACGCGGCGGCTTCGGACCGGGCGGTCTTCGGATTCATCGGCACCGTCTTTGCCAAGTACGCAGCGGCCTCCTCGTTGGTGAGCTGGCCGAGAGCGAGCTTGACGTCGACTTCGACGCGAAGGGCGCGAAGACGCATGAAGTTGTAGATGATCTCGCGCGTGTGAGGGGAATCTTCGAAAAGGCCGGCGAGGAGCATCATCTCTTCGGCGTAGAAGCCGAGGCCTTCGTTGGGTCCGGAATCGTAGTAGTGGCGGCGAATCGGATCGGGATTGTGCCAGGCGAGCCAGAGTTGCAGGTAGTGGCCGGGGACGCCCTCGTGGACGATGATGGGACGCGGATCCCGCTGGGTGGCGGCCTCGAAATAGCCGGGGTTGGCGCTGGGCTTGGGAGTCCATCGTACGGCGTTTTGATTGAGGCGCGAGGGGCCGGTGAAATCGTCAAGCTCGGAAAAATCGCCGAGTCCGGCGAGGTACGCGGGAACCGGCTGGGCGGTGTAATGAGGAAAGTCGGCGGGCATGGTGAGAATGCCCTGCCGGACCAGGAAACGGCGCACGGCGATTTCATTTTGCGTGGTGCGCTCGATCTGTTCGTCGAGCGAGGAAAATGTTTTTAACTCGGGGACTTCGATATTGCGCTGGTGTTCGATTTGTTCCGCGGCGACCGACCGGGCCCACTCTTCACGGCTGATGTCCAGCAACTGTTCGGGTGTAAACGGAGAGAGCGCCACGTTCTTGAGGAAGAAGACGTAAGCTTCGCGGCCCATGGGCGTGTGCGGGGGCATCGAAGGCAGGCGCTGTTGCAGCCAGGCACGGAAGGCCTCAAGAGAGGTGGCGGCGCGCTCGACCGCGGGTGCGAGCTCTTGGGCCGTTTCTCCCGCCAACAGCGGAGCCGCGTCGTGCGCGATCAGCCCTAACTGCGAACGAATGTCCGCCAGAGAATCGATGGCGAGCTTCGCAAAGGGAGCGGACGGCTGTTGCAGGTTGGCCTCGGCTTCGTCAACCAGCGCGGGAATGTTTTGTACGCGGGTGATCAAATCGCTGCTGCGGGTGTTGTCGAACGGCGGGGGCGGGAGCAGTGACTCGACGACGGGCGTCATGGCTTGCTCGACGTAGAAGGTCGGGTCCTGCTGCCAGCGGCGATTGATGTCAAGTTCCCAGCGCACGCGAGCCAATGCGGAGCCGATCAGGCGATAGTCGACTTGCTGAGCAACCTGCCATTTGGCGGGATCGAGTTTCTTCCAGCGGGCTTCGAACGCGGATAGATCGGAGCGCTGGCGGGCGATGGAAGCAGCGGACCAGGAAGGCTTTAGGCCGGCGGGGCGCTCGATGCGCGGAATGTCGTCGGAATTGAAGGGCTGCCATTGGGCGCGCCAGGTCCAAAAGTCGGTGGCCAGTTTGTCGAGAGAATCCTGGGCGCGAACGCCGAGGGGAATGCAAAGGATTGTGAAGAGAAGGAATGCACGTTTCATGGATGTGCGAGATAGTGCGGTACAAACGGAAGGATGTCAACGCGGCGGCTAAGCGTCCGGCGACAGTGCTTGCACTGGGACGGCTTCCGCCTGGATTTGGTGTTTGGGCATATGCGCGAAGGCGAGCACGAGGATTCCGATGGCGCTGACGAGAATGTTCAGCTCGAAGGCGGGTGCGTAACTTCCGAATCGATCGAAGAGTTTTCCGCCAATGACGCCGGCGGGCGATCCCACGACGCCAGTCAGAAGCAGGACCATCCCGTTTACTCTGGGGAACGCCATCGGGCCGAAGTAGTGGGCGGTCATGGTGTTCATGCACACAAATGTCCAGCCAAAACCGACGCCGTAGAGGATGGCGGCAGCGACGGCAACGGAGAAGCCGCCGGAATCGACTCTGATCGCGAGGAACGAGCCGAGAAAGTAGCAGCACAGGCCGCTCATAAACGCGAAGCGCGCGCGCATGATGTCCATGAGCCAGCCGCCGAACAGCCGCCCGCCGATTCCACCCATGGTGAAAAGCCCCATGGCCCAGGCGGCGTCGGCGGCGCTGATGCCATGCTGGCGAAGATGAAGGATCCAATGCGCGGTGAAGAAGAAAAATGGAAATTGGCACGCGACTCCACCGATAACGATCAGCCAATAGGCCAAGGTCTTGTAGACCTGCGATGGGGTCCAGGGAGACTTGGTGACGAGAGCGTTCGTGGCGGGGACTTGATTCGCGGGAGTGCCGGGCAGCGCCCCGTCGACGGTTTGCCCCAGGTCTTCGGGGCGCTCTTTGACGAAGAGAACGGCGACGATAGCGGAGGCGATCATGATGCCGGCTACGACTTGCCACGCTTGGCGCCAATTGCCGCCATTCGCGGCGAGGATTTTGTTGATGAGCGGCGCGCCGAGAAATCCGGCAAAGCCGGAGGCACCGAGAGGAATGGACATCGCGCGTCCGCGGTAGCGATGAAACCAGCGGGTGACGGCGGTAGTGACAGTTACAAGAGTGCCGAAACTAATGCCAGTGGCAATAATGACGCCGAAGCCCAGCAAATAGTGCCAGGGCCGAGAAGCGAAGAACGACATCCACAGCGTGCCGAGAAGAATCATCGTCGAGCCGATCACGAACGTAGTGCGAAGACTCCACTTGAGAATGGCCGCAGCGACGAGGGTGGAGGGCAAGCCGACGAAAAGATTCAGCAGCGTGAAGCCCAAACCATACGTGCTTCGCTCCATTGGGATCTGTTTCAACATGTAGGTGTTGATGACCGCGCCGCCGTAGAGAGGAAATCCCATGTTGAGGAAATCCAGGAGCCAGAGAGCGGCGACCAACTTCCAGCCGTAGAAGGATTGCGGTTTACTCGGCGTACTCATGGATGGGCTTTTTCACGGCGGAGAGCATAGCATTGACCGCTGCCAAGAAATTCGATGGGCATCCGTATTGGCGCCGATATTCGCACCCCTTGAATTCTCGCGCACATGGGAGTAGCGTCGATTTTGCCCACTCGGCCCCCGATCCGGCGGGCCAGAGCATCTGAGGAAAGCGTGGCCAGCGTTGCTCACGACTGTCTCAGCAATCCGGAAGCCTCGCGGCCAAGAATCAACATTTTTTGACATCGCACCATAGAAAAGGAGGACAAACATGGCAACGGCAGTGAGCGCCCCATCGATAGATTCGAACGTATCGAGCTTCGTCGGACGAAAACAGAAACTTCTCATCAACGGGAAATGGGTGGAAGCCGCTTCCGGGAAGACCTTCGCCAGTTACAATCCGGCGACGGGCAGTGTGCTGGCCAATGTCGCCGAAGGAGACCGCGAGGACATCGATCGCGCGGTAAAGGCGGCCCGTGCGGCGTTTGAAACCGGGCCTTGGTCGCGTACTTCGCCCGCGGCGCGCGGAAAAATGATCTGGAAGCTCGCCGACCTGATCGAAAAGCATCTGGAAGAGTTCGCGCAACTGGAATCGCTGGATAACGGCAAGCCGCTGGCCATCGCGCGCGTGGCGGATGTGCCGCTGACCATCGAAACCATGCGCTACTACGCGGGCTGGGCGACCAAGATCGAAGGCAACACCATCCCGCTGACACTCGCGGAGCCATCGAAGTTCCTGGCCTATACCGTCCGCGAGCCGATTGGCGTGGTCGGCCAAATCATTCCGTGGAATTTCCCGTTGTTGATGGCGGCATGGAAGCTGGGTCCGGCGCTGGCGGCGGGTTGCACCGTGGTGTTGAAGCCCGCCGAGCAGACGCCGCTCACCGCGCTGCGCTTGGGCGAGCTCATTCAGGAAGCCGGGTTCCCCGATGGCGTGGTCAACATTGTGGCGGGCTACGGCGAAACCGCAGGCGCGGCGCTGGCTGCGCATCCTGACGTTGATAAGGTCGCGTTCACCGGTTCGACCGAAGTCGGCAGGCTGATCATTCAGGCATCCGCGGGTAATCTGAAGAAAGTCTCGCTGGAGCTTGGCGGCAAGTCGCCCAACGTGATCATGGAGGACGCCGATCTCGATTCGGCCATTCCCGGCGCGGCCAGCGCGATCTTCTTCAACCATGGGCAGTGTTGCTGCGCGGGCTCACGGCTGTATGTCGAAAAGAAGGCGTTCGACAGAGTTGTGGAGGGCATGGCGCAGACGGCGGAGAAGATTCGGGTTCGGCCCGGGTTCGATCCGGACTGCGACATGGGGCCGCTGGTGTCCGAAGAACAACTGAATCGCGTGTGCGGTTACCTCGAATCCGGTAAGAAAGAAGGAGCGAAGGCAGTAACCGGCGGAGAGCGGCACGGCGATAAAGGGTACTTCGTGAAGCCGACGGTGCTGGTGGACACGACCGACGATATGAAGGTCGTGAAGGAAGAAATCTTCGGGCCGGTGGTCACGGCGATTCCCTTCACCGATACGGACGAGATCATACGCAAGGCGAACGACACGGTGTATGGGTTGGCGGCTGGAGTCTGGTCGCGCGACATCAAGAAGGCGAACCGGATCGCAAACAAGCTGCGCGCGGGCACGGTGTGGATCAACTGCTACAACGTGTTCGATCCGGCGCTGCCCTTCGGCGGCTACAAGCAATCCGGGTGGGGCCGCGAGATGGGTCACGAGGTGCTGGAACACTACACGGAAGTGAAATCGGTGTGCGCGGCGCTATAGCGAATAAAGAAGTCCATAGGCGTAGCGCCGCAAGCGCTGCGGCGAACGACGGCTCAGTGAAAAGAGGGGTTGAGGCCTTTGGCCTCCGCCCCTTTTTCATTTCCCCGGAGCGCAACCGAGTGAACAGGCCCGGAAGCGACGCGCTTCTGATAGACTCTGGCGCGCAACAGTATTCGTACATACGTTCGATTATCGCGATTCGCGGCTTTGCGGTACGCGTCGCGAGCGGCCGGACCGCGGTCGGAATTCGTTTAGGAGACGCGCCGATGAATGCGTACGTGATACGCAAAGGGAGCACCAGCCTGGAAAGCTTGCAGCACGCGGAACGCGCCGATCCGCAACCCGGGCCGCGCGAAATCCTGATTCGCGTGCGGGCCGCTTCGCTGAACTTCCGCGACCAAATGATCCTTACCGGCCGCTATTTCGGCGGACCCGTCAATCGCGATGTGATCCCCTTGTCCGACGGCGCCGGCGAAGTGGTTTCCGTCGGCCCTGGCGTCAGCCGCTTCAAACCCGGTGACCGCGTTGCCGGAACATTTTTCCAAGTGTGGATCGAAGGCCTGCCTTCGGGACTGCTTCCCACTCTGGGTGGTCCCTTGGATGGCATGCTCGCCGAGCATGTTGTGCTGCATGAGGATGGCGCCGTGGCCATACCGAAGAGTCTCTCGTTCGAAGAGGCGGCGACTTTGCCTTGCGCCGGCGTGACCGCGTGGAACGCGCTGATGGTTTCCGGAGCGCCCGTCAAACCCGGCGACACCGTCCTTTGCCTCGGGACCGGAGGCGTTTCCATCTTTGCCGTGCAATTCGCCAAGGCCGCCGGCGCGCGCGGGCTCATCACTTCCTCCAGCGACGACAAGATCAAACGCGCACGCGAATTGGGCGCTTCCGAAGGCATCAACTACAAACGCTACCCGGAGTGGGAGAAGCAAGTCCTGGAAATGACGAACGGCCGGGGCGTGGACCACGTCGTTGAAGTCGGCGGCGTGGGCACACTGGCGCGCTCCTTCCAAGCGGTAGGTTACGGCGGCAAAGTGGCGCTGATTGGCGTGCTCGCGGGTCCGACCGGCGACGCAAACCCTCTGGGTCTGATGTTCAAGCGGGCCAGTTTGCACGGTATCTTTGTGGGCAGCCGCAAGATGTTTGAGGAGATGAACGAGGCCATCGAATTCAACCGGATCAAACCGGTTGTCGACAAGGTCTTTCCGTTCGAAAAAGCGGTGGAAGCTTGGCGATGCTTCGCGTCGGGTGACTTCGTCGGGAAAGTGGTCATCCGAGTGTGACGCAGGGTGCCGCTGGAAGTTCAGCGCCCAGGGTCACGCGAAACTAGATGCCTCCCTCCACGCACTGCGCGCTTTCGCTCCATCCTTTATAATTGCCCACTCTGTGTGCCGGGAGCGCCATGAGCACTACAAGACGCCTCAACGTCGAACGTCTGGTCGCGATCGATACACACGTTCACGTCGACCCTCACGACGACGGCAACGCCGTCAACGAAGCCGCGCAGAAATATTTTGGCGCCGCCGAAGGCTTGCCGACCGGTCCGGCTCTCGCCGAATACTATCGCTCACGAAACATCGCTTGCGTGGTGTTTTCCGTGGATGAGCGCCTGACTGGGCGCAAGCAGGTGCCGAACGACGAGGTCGCCGCCCTCGCCGCCGAGAACAGCGACATCATGATCGCCTTCGCCAGCGTGGACCCCACGCGCGGCCCGGAAGCAGTGAGCGAAGCGCGCCGCTTGATCGCGTCCGGCGGCGTTCGCGGATTCAAGCTGCATCCGCCCGTTCAGCAGTTTCACGCCAATGACCGGATCGCTTATCCGTTCTACGAAGTTCTGGCGGAAGCGAAAATGCCGGTAATTTTTCACACCGGACACAGCGGAATCGGCACGGGTATGCGCGGAGGCGGAGGAGTGCGGTTGAAGTACGGCAATCCAATGGATATAGACGATGTGGCGGTCGATTTCCCGGATATGCCGATCGTGATGGCCCATCCGTCCTTTCCCTGGCAGGACGAAGCCATTTCCGTGTGCTTGCACAAGCCGCAGGTGTATATCGATCTGTCGGGATGGTCGCCGAAGTACTTTTCGCCGACGCTGGTTCAATACGCGAACACGCTGCTGAAGAACAAGATGCTGTTCGGCTCCGACTTCCCGCTTATCACTCCGGATCGATGGCTGGCCGATTTTGCGAAAATCGCGATTCGCGACGAGGTCCGGCCGCTTATTTTGAAAGAGAACGCAATCCGACTCCTCGGGCTGGGTAACGCGCCGTAGACGCGAACGGCCTCGCCTAGTCGAGCCGCATGGATTTGACCACCGCGGACATGTCTTCGTCGCCGTGTCCTTTGGCGATGGCGCGCTGGAAGACCGAGAGCGCGGAAGCGCCGGTCTCCAGCGTCAGGCTGTTGCGCGCCGCGTCTTCGATGGCGTAGCGAATATCCTTGGCCATCAAGCGCAGGACGAAATTTACGTCGGGATCGCTCGCAACGGCTCGAGCAGAGATCGTTTTGAGGACCGGGCTTCCCGGCGCGCCATTCGTGAGCACGGCTAGAGCTTTCTCCTGATCGAGGCCGCCGCGATCGATCATTGCCGACGCTTCGGCGTACGACGCCGCTTGTACGGCGCACAAAAAATTATTGATTAGCTTCAAGCGCGCGCCGTTTCCATTAGCGCCGAGGTGGACGACGTCGCGGCCAACCACGGCAAAGACCGGCCGGGCGGTCTCCAAGGCCGCCGCCGGGCCGCCGACGAGAAAAAGCAATTGTCCGGACGCGGCATGAGGCTTCGTGCCGGTAACGGGAGCGTCGAGAAGAGAGCATCCCTTCTGAGCGGCGGCCTTGGCGAGTTCCAGGACCCACGCGACGCTGAGAGTGCTGGATTCGATCAGCACCGAACCCGGGGCTGCGCCCACCAACGCGCCGTGCTCGCCGAGCCAAACTGCTCGTGAGGCCTCGTCGTCCGCGACGATACTAATAATGATGTCGGCGTTGGAGGCGGCTTCGCGCGGCGAACTGGCGACGACTGCGCCAGCGCCCGCGAAATGCGCGGCTTTTTCGCGATTTCGGTTGTAGAGCGTTACGGGAAAGCCGGCGGAGAGCAGGCGGCCTGCCATGCCCGAACCCATAATTCCCAGACCCAGAATTGCGACTCGAGGTTTCGACATGGTTTTACTCACCCTAAGAGAATCGTGCCGTCAATGCGCTGCATAGTGCTTGGTTTTCTGCGTACGCGAATTGAAGACGTCGAAGCTTCCGTCGGTCTTGGCGGTCAACTGCAGATAATTTCCCGCGTCCGGTCCGTCCGGATTGGCAATGAATTCGGAAGCAACATTGTGCGTGACGCCACCCTCTTCGGCATAGTGCAACTGCCACAGGTCTTCGAGGTGAGGCGACTTTTCGACGATATCCCATACGGAGGGCGACCCACCCTTCTTAGCTCCGTTGTCCATGATCGCCACGCGGGGATCAATTCCGTGCACCAGGGCTGGGCTGCTGCTCTGAAGCCAGCCGTGATGAGACACGATATACACATCGATCTTGCCCAGCTTGTTGATCGGACACATCAGTTGCATTTCCTTGTCCCAGGTCAGATCGCCCAAGTCCAATAACCGCAGCTTGCCGAAGGTGAGGAGCGTCCCGAGAGAACGGGGATTCTCGGTCTGGTCGCCGGGACGCTGCTCGGACTCTTTGCAACTGGCGTTCTCCTGTCCGGCTCCCGGCAGGGGAGCGGCGATCAAAGCGCCATCGGAACTGACCACGGTGGTTTTAATTCCTTGAATCGGCAGAGCATCTCCCGGCTTGGCGGTGATGCGCTTGTATTTGCCGGTCGCCAACAGTTCCTGGTAAGCGTTCCAGCCTCGCTCGGTGGCGGCGTCTCCTGTCTCGCGGTTGTCGCCGTGATCGATGAAGGCCTCGACCGGAATCCGCGCGACGAGTTGCGGCAAGCCGCCGACGTGATCATCGTGAAAGTGTGTGATCAGGACGTAGTTGATCTTGCTTATGCCGGCCTTCTTAGCCGCCGCCACGATGCGGTCGGCGTCGCGGCCGTTGTTGCCGGGCCAGCCCGTGTCGATCAGCATCGATTGGCCGGCAGGTGTGACAAACAAAGTCGCTTGGCCACCTTCCACATCCACGAAGTAGACCTGGAGTTCGCTTTTCGCCTCGGGCGAAGGTGAAGCCCAGGCGGCCGCCGCCAACCAAAGCCCCAACAAGCCGGCGAATGCCACAGCGCGGATGAAACGGCGCGAGATGAATTGCAACTTCGGGATTGAAAACGGCGAGCGGATCATCGTTCGAGACTCCCGTGGATGCAACCGACTTGTTTTCGAGAGAGAGATGATCAGGCCACTGCGTCGTCGCGTCAAGCGCTTGCTTGTTTCCGCCATACTTCGCCTTTTTGCGTCAGTATGGTAGTTTCTGTGCCGCCGGTCATTTCAGGGCAACGCTGATTCGTTTTCCGTTGCTATCGAGGCGCGCTGCATCGGCGGCAAAGCCGATGGCGGCAGCGCGTAATACCTTCTGTGAGGTCAGAATAGGTTCATGAAGAAACTGCGCAGTCAGGAATGGTTCGGGCGAAGCGAGCGCATGGGATTCATCTACCGCAGCTGGATGAAGAATCAGGGCTGGCCACAGGATCTGTTCCAAGGCCGGCCGGTGATCGGAATTTGCAACACATGGTCGGAATTGACGCCTTGCAACGCGCACTTTCGCGAGATTGCGGAGTGGGTGAAACGCGGCGTGTGGGAGGCGGGGGGCTTTCCGCTGGAATTTCCAGTGATGTCGCTGGGCGAGGTTCTTCTGCGGCCGACGGCCATGCTGTTTCGCAACCTGGCGAGCATGGACGTGGAGGAGTCGATTCGCGGCAACCCGCTGGACGGTGTTGTTCTGCTGATGGGCTGCGACAAAACGACGCCATCGCTGTTGATGGGAGCGGCCTCTTGCGACCTGCCAACGATTGGATTGTCCGGCGGGCCGATGCTTTCGGGAAAATTCCAAGGACGTGACCTGGGATCGGGGACCGGCGTATGGCAAATGTCCGAGAAGGTGCGCTCTGGCGAAATGAAACCGGAAGAATTCTCCGAAGCGGAAAGCTGCATGCACCGCTCGAAGGGTCATTGCATGACGATGGGTACGGCCTCGACGATGGCAAGCATGGTGGAGGCGCTGGGCATGAGCTTGCCGGGAAACGCGGCGATTCCCGCAGTGGATGCGCGCCGCCATACGCTTGCTCAACTGACCGGGCGGCGAATCGTCGAAATGGTTAACGAAGACCTTCGGATGTCTCGCATCTTGACGCGCAAGGCGTTCGAGAACGCGATCCGCACGAATGCCGCCATTGGAGGATCGACGAATGCGGTGATTCACCTGATTGCGATCGCGGGACGCGTTGGGGTGCCTCTCTGTCTGGATGACTTCGAACGGCTGGGGACGAGTCTGCCATGCCTGGTGAATCTCCAGCCCTCGGGCAGCTACTTGATGGAGGATTTTTTCTATGCGGGCGGGGTGCCGGCTGTTCTGCGCGAGTTGGGCGAAGCCGGGGCACTCGAGCGTGACGCGCTCACCGTCAACGGCCAGACGATCTGGAAAAATGTTTTTGAGGCGCGGTGCTGGAATCGCGATGTGATTCATCGCTTTGCGGAGCCATTCAAGAAAGAAGCAGGAATCGCGGTACTGCGGGGAAATCTTGCGCCGGACGGCGCGGTCATCAAACTATCGGCCGCGAATCCCGAATTATTGCGACATCGCGGGCGCGCCGTGGTTTTCGAGACGATTGAAGATTTCCACGCGCGCATTGACGATGAGGCTCTGGACATCGATGAGAGCTGCATCATGATCTTGAAGAATTGCGGACCCAAGGGATATCCGGGTATGGCGGAAGTGGGCAACATGCCGCTGCCGGCGAAACTGTTGCGGAAGGGCGTGAAGGATGTGGTGCGGATTTCGGACGCGCGGATGAGCGGGACCGCATATGGAACGGTGGTGCTGCACGCTTCGCCGGAAGCAGCCGCGGGCGGGCCCATCGCGCTGGCTTATTCTGGCGACATGGTCACGCTCGATGTGCCCGGGCGTCAGGTTCGCTTGGATGTTGATGAGAAGACGCTCGCGGAGCGCCGGGCGCAGTGGAAGCCTGCTCCGCTGCCGGAGCGCGGGTACTTGCGGCTGTACGTCAAGCACGTACTGCAAGCGAACCAGGGAGCGGACCTGGATTTTCTTGTGGGGCAGAGCGGGGCTGCGGTGGCGCGCGACAATCATTGAGCATGGAGTTTTTCCGCACTCGGTCTGGTGAAACAGCAGCTTTCGCGATGTACCGGTAAAGGCTTACATCAACTGAATCCTCTCGGCTCGGAGCGCCATGGCGAAGCCTAAGTTTCTGATTTCTCTGATTACCAAGGACAACGACTATCAACGCGAACAGGCCGCGGCGGCTGAAGAGGTGGCGCGAACTCTGGACGTGGACGTTCAAATCACCTACGCGGACAGCGACGCCATTACGCAAAGCCAACAACTTCTGGACGTCATTCAGTCTCCCAACGCTTCCGAATTCAGCGGCATCATCGTGGAACCTGCAGGCGGGACTTCCATGACGCAAGTGGGGCGAGCCGCGATTCGGGCCGGAATCGGATGGGTGATCCTCAACCGGGAGATCGATACGGTCGGCGAACTTCGAAAACTCTCGAATGTACCGGTTTTTTCGGTGAGCTCCGACCACGAAGAAGTCGGAAGAATTCAAGGAAGGCAATTCGGAGCGCTGCTGCCGAAGGGCGGCTTGGTTCTCTATCTTCAGGGACCCTCAGCGAGCCAGGCGGCGCAGCGGCGCGCGACGGGACTCCAGGCGACAAAGCCGCACAACGTTGCGCTGAGAGTATTGAAGTGCCCGAATTGGACGGAGGAGAGCGGTCATCAGGCAGTAACGTCCTGGCTGCGGCTGACGGTTGCGCACAAAGAACCGATCGACCTGGTGGCGGGACAAAATGATTTGATCGCCATCGGGGCACGAAAGGCTCTGAAGGACAATTTGATGGATGGTGGAGATTCAAGTTTTGGGAAGGTGCGGTTTACCGGCGTTGACGGACTTCCAAAGACCGGGCAAGCGTGGACGCGCAGCGGAATCTTGGCGGCGACGGTTGTTGTTCCACCGAACACAGTGCCTGCGCTGAAAATGCTGGTGAAGGCCGTGCGCGAGCGTTCACAGCCTCCGGAGCAAACTTCGGTAGCGCCCTATTCGTTTCCGGAACTGAAGGAATTGGGAATCGGCAAGGAAGAGGATCGTTTGGACCCTACGGACGACGGTTGGAAATAAATGCGCCTGGCGAAAAGATAAGCCAATGGGACGAGCGAAGCTATGTGGATAGGCGAAGGCGCATATGAACATCCTCGGTAAATCACTGATTGGCGCCCGGGAGGGCATGGATTCCGGCGATTCTTTCCACGCTTGGAATCCCGCAACCGGCGAACCGCTTGAACCAGCGTTCCATTCGGCGACGAAAGAAGAAGTGGATCGCGCCGCACGACTAGCAGCGGACGCGTTTCCCGCCTCCAGCCGACTGCGGGCTGTGGAGAAGGCCGCACTGCTGGAGAGTGTGGCTTCTCACATCGAGGCAATCACCGATCCAATCGTGGAACGCGCCCACTTAGAGACTGCGCTGCCAAAACCGCGTCTGCAATCGGAGACTACTCGCACCTGCAACCAACTGCGGCTGTTCGCAACCGTGGTCAAAGAAGGCTCGTGGGTGATGGCGCGGATCGATCGGGCCGATGCGCAACGCAAGCCGATCCCCAAGCCGGATGTACGATCCATGTGGCACGCCCTCGGCCCCGTGGTTGTCTTCGGCGCGAGCAATTTTCCATTGGCGTTTTCCGTCGCGGGAGGAGACACGGCCTCTGCCCTGGCGGCCGGAAATCCGGTGATCGTCAAAGCGCATCCCGCTCATCCGGGCACGAGCGAACTTGTCGGGCGGGCGATCCGCGAGAGCATTCGTGAGCAGGGCTTGCCGGAAGGAGTGTTCTCACTCTTGTTCGACTCCGGCACCAACGTTGGAGCGGCGCTGGTCCAGCACCCGCTTGTCAAAGCGGGAGGCTTCACTGGTTCGATTGCCGCCGGGCGAGCTTTGATGAATTTGGCGGTCAGCCGGCCGGAACCCATCCCCTTTTACGCTGAAATGGGAAGCACGAATCCTGTATTCATACTGCCCGGAGCTATGGCTACGCGAGGTCGAGACATTGCGGCACAGCTTCATGCGTCCTTTACGCTGGGAAGCGGACAATTCTGCACGAAGCCTGGCATGGTGTTTCTGCCGGAGTCGGAAGATTCCGCAAGTTTCCTCGGCGAATTGCAAGACAAGGTCTCGCACTCGTCTAAATTCACGCTGCTGACTTCCGGGATCCGAGCGTCGTATCGACGCGAGATTCAAAACCGAAAAGGACGTGGCGACGTCACGGTGATGGCGGAGGGAGAGCAACCGGGATCTGATCCGGCGTTTGTTGCGGGAGCCGCGGTTTTTCGGACCGACGTGCCGGTGCTGCTGGCCAGTTCCGATCTCGGGTCCGAAGTGTTCGGGCCGTCCACGCTGCTGGTGCGTTTTTCAGACAAAGAACAGATTTTGCTCGCAGCACGCGGATTGAGCGGCCATTTGACCGCGACGATTCACGGAACCCAAGAAGACCTTCGCGACTTCGCCGAGCTAATCGAAATTCTGAGAGACAAAGTCGGCCGAATTATTTTCAACGGCTATCCGACGGGCGTCGAAGTATGCCACGCCATGATTCATGGGGGACCTTATCCGGCGAGTACCCACAGCAACACAACTTCCGTCGGCACCCAGGCGATTTACCGGTTTGCGCGTCCGGTGTGCTATCAAGACTTCCCAAGCGCCACCCTCCCCGACGAATTGAAAGACGAGAACCCTCTCGGGATTTGGAGAATGGTGGACGGGCAACTGACACGCCAGCAGTTGTAAGTCAAGCCGGGGTATATTGGGGCCTATCTGGCAATAGGCGGAGCTCCTTGAAAGGGTTAGCGGGACATGAGACTCGTGTCGCTTAACACTGGACTTCCTAGAGAGGTGACTTGGCACGGGAGAGCCGTTACCACGGCGATTTACAAGGAACCGGTCAAGGGGCGCGTCGCCCTGCGCAAGCTCAACTTGGACGGTGACCGTCAGGCGGACCTCAGCGTTCACGGAGGCGAAAACAAAGCTGTCTATTGTTACCCAATCGCACATTACGACTACTGGAAGCGAGAGCTGCCCGGTGGGGATTTCCCGATGGCTATCTTTGGGAAGAACTTCACTACCGAGGGCTTGCTGGAATCCTCCGTCTGTCTTGGCGACCAGTTCTCCGTTGGCTCTGCGGAAGTGGTGGTGACGCAGCCTCGGCTCCCTTGCTACAAACTTGGTGTGAGATTTCAGTCCGACGACATGGTGAAGCGATTCCTGGCCAGCGGCCGGACGGGTTTTTATTTCCGCGTCACGCGTGAGGGAGAAGTCGGCGCGGGTGACGAGGTCAAGGTGGTTGCGCGAGACCCAAATGGCGTCAGCGTCTCGGAAATCACTCGATTGTACGTCGCGAAACGCTACGGCGATGAGGATGTGGCGTCTGCGCAGCGAGCGTTGCGAGTCGCCGCGTTATCCGAGAGTTGGAAGGAATACTTCCGAGAGCGGCTGCAGATGACGAATGTTTGAACGCGAGGTGGCAGCCGGCGTTACAATGGCCCGCAGATGCAGAGGTAAAAATCGAAGTCCCGGATTAGGTATTAATCCACATGACAAAGCACAACCCAAATGACCAGGCCGCACAGCAGCCGTCGAAGCCGAGCCCCGAGCTCAAGCGCTTGGAAAAGTTGGTTGGCACGTGGGATATAAAGGGCCGCACGCTCGACTCCAAGGAGGACAACATAACTGGACGGATGACGTGTGAGTGGCTGCCCGGTAAATTTTTTCTCAAACAGAGCGGCGAGATTAACTTTAGGGGCGCTAAAATCCAGAGCCTGGAAATTATCGGTTATGATCCATCGGGTCAGACTTTTCTTTCCCGCGTCTATTCAAGTATGTCGGGAGTCGTCCTTCCGTACCAATGGAATATTGAGGGCAATACCGTGACACACTGGACGGACGCGCACAGGTATACGGGCACCTTCAGCGACGATGGCAGGACCCTCTCTGGGGGCTGGAGGCCGGTTGAAGGCAAGGGTGGCGGAGCCTACGACGCCGTCATGACTCGCGTGGATTAGACTCCTGAGCCGGGAAACAATCAGCCGCCGAAAGAAAAATCTGAAATCGTCATTTCGGCACTACAAGGAAGAAGCATATGGTCGTGGAATGACGTGTTTAAACGTTATTGAAAATAAACGGGCGAGCCTGTAAGCCGGATTGTCCGGGCTGCATTGCAAACAAATAAGTTGTTTGGAATCAATCGTCGCGGACTGTCAAGGATGTCAGCTTTGGTCGTGTCGGCAGGTTTTGCGTCACACCGGCGTCACAATTTTTCGCATCGGAATTATTTCAGCTTTGCGTATTCCGCTTTGGCGTGCTTAAGGATGGGGATGTCGGGGTCGGGGTCGGCGTCTTTCCAAAGGGTGAGGAAATCCTGGTAGGCAGCTTTGGCCCTGGCCTTGTCGCCCGCCAAAACAAGCGCTCTCCCAAGTTGCAAATGCGCCAGCGCGCTGATGGGATCCAGCCCCACGAGACCGCGATGATCGAGAATCTTCTGAAACTCGGCCGCCGCTTCCGAATACCGGCGCGTGGCAATGAGAGCCTCACCGCGCACATAGGCCGAGTGCAATCCGCCAAGATAAAAATGATTGAAGTCGAGGCCGTTCGCCGCCAGCTCATACCGAAGAGCGATTTGCAGCCGCTCCACGCTGTCTGCGGGCTTGCCCCAGGCTAGCAAGGCTAACGCGTGAAGAACCGGCGCATAGGTAAATTTCACAAAAGTATCTTCCGGAAAGCGCTTTTCTAAATCGCCGGCGAGCGCCTCCGATCGAGAAGAGTCTCCTGAAAGAGCCAGGGCAAAGCCGGCGGCGTACTCGACGTCACGGCCCTTGGAGAGCTCGAGCCCCGCCATGGCGCTCCTTGTTCCTTCGGCAGCATTCCCGTAAACGGCTTCCCATACCGCTCGTGCGGCCCGGTAACTCGCTGCCGTCTCCCGGTCCCCCTCTTGCAGGGCAAGATCCAGGGCCCGGCTCGATGACTGCCGGGCGGCCTGCAGGCGGCCGGAACGAGCCAGCGCAAGAGCCTCCGCGTGGGCCAACCCGTGTTCCGCTCCATGCTTGCCCTTGGCCAGAGCCACTACCCGATCCATCTGGTCCTTGTCTCCCTTTAACGCCGCGATGTTGTATCGGAGCACCAGAAGAGTAGGTTCCTCCAGCCTGCGTTCGGAAGCTCGCTCGAGAATACTCTCAGCTTCGGGGAAGCGGTCGAGGAAAAAATAGCTGGACGCTAGACCGTGGTATCCAAAGTAAAAGTCGGGTTTGTCCGCGATTTCTTTTTGCTCCGTCTCGATCGCTCTTTCAAACCGGCCTGTCCCATGTGTGGAAATCCCTCCTAATAAATCTTGGGGAGCGGGCGGTTCGCCGCCGCGAGGATAGGTCTGAAGCCACGACTCGAGCGTTTGGTACGCCTTTTCCAGATTTCCTGTCACCTGCCGGTCGTAGAGGAAGTCGATAAAATACCTCTCCCGCTCGCTGACGCGATCTCGCAGTTGCCACGCTTTTGTGGTGCTCTCGGCCGACAGCACGGACTCTCCCAGCGCGCTGTAGTCCAGTCCCAAATTCGCGTAGGCCATCGCGAATTGGGGATCGATTTCGACCGCGCGGCGGAAGAAGGGTATGCTAGCGGCGCTCCCGGCGGTTACGTCCACCTTCATTCCGGTGCTGTAAGCTTTCAATGCTCCGAGCGAAGAGGTGGTGGCCTGTTCCAACGGAACGTCGAACTTCTGAACCGTAGTCAGCGATTCGCCCAACTCAGCCCGCAATTTGGAGGCTGCCCCACCAAGTGCGTCCAACACCTTTTCCCTCGCAGCAGCGGTTGCCTGCTCCTGGGCCAGCGTGTCTTCGCTCTGGCAACTAACCACCTTCAATCCCAGCACGTATTGGCTGCCCAGACTAGCAATCGATCCCGAAATGTAAGCCTTGCTGCCCGCCCGCTGGCAAAGTTCGCGAGCTACGTCGGGCGTGAGCTTGGTGTCGGGTGGGCGCGTCATCAACTTTAAGGTCGCCGCCATTTTGCTGTCGGAGAGCACGTTCAGAAATGGCGACTGGTTCAGCGCCACGCTGAGAGCCTGCCGCGGGGTGTCGTCGAAGACCGTATCGCCTGTCGTATTTGTGAAGTCAGCGAGAACGATGGTGTCCTTGTCCGTCAGCGCTTGGGTTTTGCGGCTATGCAGAAAAAGCGCACTTGCAGCGAGCGCGATCGCCAGAATTGCCATCGAAGCGTAGACCCACCGGGGCTTTTTTCGCCCGATCGACGCGGGTACAACCCCCGACGGCAAAACACGTGCGCGGCTCGAATCCGAGTCTCGCTTCAGCCGCTGCAAATCGGTACGAATTTCGGCGGCGCTCTGATATCTCAGCTTGCGGTCTTTCTCCAGCGCCTTGTTCATGACCTCTTCGAGCATTGCGGGAAGGTCGGGATTCAGCCGCACCGGCGCAACCGGCTTGCGATTCAGAATCGCTTCTGTAATCACGCCAAAGGTCTCGCCGCGGAAAGGCAGCACCCCAGTCGCCATCTCGTAGAGCACCACCCCAAAGGAAAACAAATCTGTGCGTGCATCTAGCTCTTCGCCCCGTACTTGTTCGGGTGACATGTACGAGATGGTGCCAATCGCCGTGCCCGGTCGAGTGAGCTGTTCTAACTCGCTGACTGTGGGCATCGCCGAAAGATTCACGACCCCGCCCGCAGGTGCCAGCTTTGCTAGCCCAAAATCCAATATCTTGGTGTGCCCGCGCTCGGTGACAAATATGTTGGCAGGCTTGATGTCGCGGTGAACGATTCCTTTGGCGTGCGCCGCATCCAGTCCGTCCGCAATCTCGATTCCCAACTCCAGCACTTCCGCAAGCGGCAGCGGCTTGCCCGAAATGCGGTGCTTCAGCGTCTGCCCGTCGAGAAATTCCATGGCAATGAAGGGCTGACCGATGTGTTCGCCGATTTCATGGATGGTGCAAATATTGGGATGATTCAAGGCGGAAGCAGCCTGCGCCTCGCGGTCGAAGCGGATCAACGCCTGTGAGTCTGGCGCGAACCCGTCAGGAAGGAACTTCAAGGCAACAAAGCGGTGGAGCTTGGTGTCCTCCGCTTTATAGACAATGCCCATGCCGCCGCCACCGAGTTTCTCGACGATGCGGTAGTGCGAGATGGTTTGGCCGATCATGGGTGGAGACGGCGCAATCTTAGGTCGCACCCACAGCCTAGTCAACGCATGGAAAGATGGCGTAATGCGACGGGATGCTTTCGACGGCTTGGTGACTCCGACACACCGGCGTCACCGTCGAGAGATGGGGTTTCGTAACTTACCGAACAAAGGCAAGAAGTGGCGGGCGAGCCTGTAAGCCGGATTCTGTGCCGCCTGCTCCCGAAAGCGGACAGCAGGCGCGGCGATCATTCCTCTAGGTCGCGGCTCGCGCCGTGACTCCAGCGGCCTACCCGAGGGTTGCTCTCCGCGACGGCTTGCGCCATCACCGAGGGAGCGCATTCCTCGCAGCGGCGGCCACCGCAAAGCGGCCAACGTGCGCGAACGCTAACTCGACGAGCCGGGCCGGCTCTCCCCTCCTATTTGGCCTTGCACCACGCGGGGTTTTCCGTGCCTCGTGTGTTGCCACACGAGCGGTGGGCTCTTACCCCACCTTTTCACCCTTGCCTAACGAAACCAGCAATAGGAAGGCGTCTCGCAGGTTTTCCTGCGCGATGCCACCGTGCTACGCTCCGCCGGCGGTACATTTTCTGTGGCACTTTCCGTGAGCGATGCAGCCGGCACGGGCCGAAGCCCGCACCACTTAAATCGCCCCCCTGGCGTTACCAGGCGCGTTGCCCTTGCCCGAACCCGCCGAAGGCGGGTGAGGGGTTCCCTGATGACTCAGGACGGTGTCCGGACTTTCCTCCCGTCTAGCCATCTCGCGATGGCCAGACCGGCGATCACCCGGCCCGCCCGCCGTCTCCATTATAGCCTCGTTTTCCCGGCGAATTTCGCTAACCTTTGCCAAACGACACCGTCCATCACTCCACGAGACACTCCTGCCGTCCGGAGAAACCCCATGTCCTTGCTTCGTTCCGGCGCAATATTGACCGGCATTCTGTTTGCGTATTCCTTCCCCACATTGTGTCAGTCGTCTTCGCCAAATTCGCCGCGCAAAAGGGAACAGTTTCGCAACGCGGAAATCACTTACGATTGGGTGACGAATCCGCGCGGCCAGAAAATCCGAACTTTCGTGACCCGGCCGAAGTCCGCGGCCGGCAGAGTTCCCGCAATCTTCTTCGTGGGCTGGCTGAGCTGCGATAGCGTCGAGTATCCCGACGGCGAAACTGATGGTTTCGGCGCCATTTTTTGGCGCCTCATCGAACAGTCCAGCTTTGCCACCGTGCGCATGGACAAGCCCGGCGTCGGCGAGAGCGAAGGCAACTGCGCAGCGACCGACTTTCAGACCGAGCTCGATAGCTACCGCGCGGCTTTCGATTCCATCTCCAGATATTCTTTCGTCGATCAGAATGCCGTCTTCGTTGTTGGGATCAGCAACGGCGGTGGAACCTCGCCGCTCAGTGCGGGCCAGCACTCTGTGCGCGGTTTTGTCGCCGCGTCGTCGTGGGGCCGCACTTGGTACGAGCACATGCTCGAGAACGAACGCGTCCGGCTCTCAATGGACAAGAAATTGTCGTCGGCCGGCGTCAACGAGGCGGTAAAGGCGTTCACCGATTTCTACTCGCTTTACCTCATGCATCACATGAGCCCCGGCGAAGTCATTGCACAGCATCCGGAGTGGAAAGCGCTCTGGTACGACGCTCCCGACGGTCAATACGGGCGTCCCGCCGCGTTCTACCAGCAACTGCAAGATTTGAATCTAGGAAAAGTATGGGAGGACGTGAACGCTCCCGTGCTAGTTCTTCACGGCAGCGCCGATACCATCATGAGCCAAGCCGACAGCCGGGCGATCGCCGAGACTGTGAATCGCGCTCATCCGGGGCGCGCCCGCTGCGCGGAGATCGAGGGCGCCGACCATCTCCTCGAAGTCCACAAGAAGCTCAGCGACGAAGTCGTCCCCGCCATGCTCGATTTCATGCGAAAGCAACTAGCCGGGAACTGAAACTCAAACGAACCCAGAGGCTTCAACCGCGCTGTCTCATTTGGCGCCCACAAGTTTCTCAAACTCCGATTCCGTCAGAACCGGTACGCCCAGCTCCTTCGCCTTGTCGTACTTCGATCCGGGATCGGTGCCGACGACGACGTAGTCGGTTTTCTTGCTGACGGAGCCGGAGACTTTGCCGCCGTGCTGCATAACGAGCTGCCCGGCCTCTTCCCGCGAGCGATTGGCGAGCCCCCCTGTGAACACGAACGACTTCCCCGCAAACTTCTGACTCTTCAGCACGCGCTTTTCGGCGGTGGGGCGCACGCCGGCCTTCTCCAGCTTCTTGATGATCTGGCGGTTGGCGGGCTCCGAGAAAAATTCAGCGATGCTGGCGGCCACTTTCGGCCCGACCTCGCCGACTTCCAGCAGTTGCTCCTCTTTAGCGCTCGCCAACTCCTCCAGCGAAGAAAAATGCGCCGCCAGCAACTGCCCGGTACGCTCTCCGACCATGCGAATGCCCAGCGCGTAAATCAGCCGCGCCAGAGTGTTTTTCTTGCTCGCGGCGATCTCCTCCAGCAGGTTCTGCGCGGACTTTCTCCGCCATCCGCTCCAGCTCCGCCACATCGTCCAGCTTCAGCGAATACAGATCGGCGACATCCTTCACCATTCCCTTATCGACGAGCTGATCCACGATCTTGTCGCCCAGACCGTCGATATCCATCGCGTGCCGGCTGGCGAAGTGCAGCAGCGACTCTTTGCGCTTTGCCGGGCACGCGGCGTTCACGCAGCGATACGCCACTTCATCTTCGGACTTGTGAATCGCGCTGCCGCATTCCGGGCAATTCTTCGGCATCCGGAAAGGCTTGCGATGCGCGCCTTCCTTCACCACTTTCAAAACGTGCGGGATCACTTCCCCTGCCCGCTCGATCAAAACGGTGTCGCCGATCTGCAGGCCCAGCCGCTCGATCTCGTCCATGTTGTGGAGTGTGGAACGGCTGACAGTGACGCCTCCCACTTGCACCGGCTCGAGCACCGCGACCGGCGTCAATGTGCCCGTCCGGCCGACCTGCACGCGAATGTCGTTCACCACGGTGGTCTCTTGCCGCGCGGGATATTTGTACGCGATGGCCCACCGCGGCGCCTTCGCCGTATGGCCCAATTCATGCTGAATCGGCGTGGAATTCACCTTGATGACCACGCCGTCGATCTCATACGCCAAATTAGCGCGCTTCGGCTCCCACGCCTCGCAATACGCAATCACCTCGTCGATTCCCTCGCACAACTCCCAATCGTCCGAGGCGCGGAAACGCAATTGCTTAAGAGCCTGCAGGGAGTCCGAATGCTTCGGAAAGCGCTCTTCGCCTTCGACGAACAGATAGTACGCAAAAAACTCCAGCCGCCGTTGCGCCGTAATCGACGGATCGAGAACTCGCACCGATCCGGCCGCGGCGTTCCGGGGATTCACGAAAATCTTGCCGCCACTTTGCTCCTGCTGCCGGTTCATCGCTTCAAACGCTTTGTGCGTCATCAACACTTCGCCGCGCACCTCGAAGTCGGCGGGCAGCTTGGCCTTCTTCAGCGCCGCTGCATCGACCCGCAAGGGTATCGAACGAATCGTCTTCACGTTCGGCGTCACATCCTCGCCGGTCATGCCGTCGCCGCGGGTTACGCCACGCGACCAGGCTTCCGTTCTCGTATTGCAGCGAGATGCTCAAGCCGTCGAATTTATGCTCGGCGACGTATTCGATTTTTTCCCGCCCGCTGCCCTGCCGCACGCGGCGGTCGAAATCGCGCAGCGCATCGTAAGAAAACGCGTTGTCCAGGCTGAGCATCGCGCGCGCGTGCCGCACCGTCTGAAAGCCCTCGCGCGGCACGCCGCCTACTCGCGCCGTCGGCGAATCCGGCGTGATCAGCTTCGGATTCGCCGCCTCCAGTTCTTTCAGGCGGTTCATCAGCCGGTCGTAGCCCGCGTCGGAAATCTCCGGATCGTCCAGAACGTAGTATCGGTGGTCGTGATGGCGTATTTTGTCGCGCAGCTCCTCGATCTCGTGTTTGGCGGCGGCAGCCTTGGCCATGGGAACCCTCGGAAGAACGTTCGCTGCAATGCGCATCATATTATATAGAATGGAGGTTTCGGGGCAGGCATCGCTTCAGCACACGGAGGCCATCGCACTGGACAGCCGATGACGCGCGATTTACGAAACGCACTGTTGATCCACAACCCCAACGCCGGCAACGGCGGCGCTGGGCGGCGGCGTATGCTCGACGAAGCTCGTCGGATTCTTTCTTTCGGGGGCATCGAAGCCGAGCTCATCGAAACGCGGGGCCCCGGCGACGCCACCGAGATGGCGCAGCGCGCTACCGTCGAGGGCCGCCAACTGGTCATCGCCTGCGGCGGCGACGGCACCCTCAACGAAGTGGTGAACGGCCTCGCCGCGGAGCAGAACGGCCATCGCGTTCCCCTTGCGTTGCTTCCCGGCGGTACCGCCAACGTGCTCGCCAAGGAATTGAACCTGCCGTGGGACATCCCCAGCGCCGCCGAGAAGCTCATCCACGGAAAGCTCAAGGACATCGCCCTGGGTCTCGCAACCCCGCTCGAAGATCCTGAGAAGAAGCGCTATTTTCTCAGCGTTGCCGGCGCCGGCCCCGACGGCATGATCGTCTACGCGATCGATCTCGACCTCAAAGCGCGCGTCGGAATCTTGGCCTACTGGTGGCAAGGCGCACGCGAAATTTTCCGCTACAAATTCCCCCATTTTCGCGTCGTCGCCGGCGCCGAAACTCGGGACGTCTCGCTCGTTGTCGTCGGCCGCACCAAGCACTACGGCGGGCCTTTCAAAATCACCACCGAAGCGGATCTCTACGAAGATCAGTTCGAGTTCATGGCGCTGACCACCCAAAGCGGCTTCCGCTACTTAAGCTATCTGCCGAACTTGTGGCTCGACAAGCTCCGCGGCACCGACGGCGTGCATTTCTGGAAGTCCGACTCTATCGTGTGCGAGCCCCTGGATGGCAACCCGGTCTACGCCCAGATCGACGGCGAGCCGCTCGCCCGCCTGCCGGTCGAGTTCAAGATTGTGCCGCGCGCGTTGAAGCTGCTCGTTCCGCAAAACGGCGCCGCGCCAAACCCCCGCGCCGGCGCGTAACCCTTCCTATGGACGTCTTCACCCACGCCGTGGCGTCTCTCGCCGTTGCACGCGCCTTCTTTCCTCGCGCGAGCGGGCAAGTGATGGTTGCCTCAGTCGTTGCCGGCACTCTTCCCGACATCGGTTGGCTGAGCGCTCTTCTTGGCCCTAACGCTTATTTCACCTGGCATCAAACCTATGCCCACTGGCTCTTGGTTCCGATCCTGATTCCAGCCATCATCCTCACGATTCTGGTACTCGCGACTTCCCTCTGGGGAGGAATCCTCATGCCCGTCGGCAGGCTATCGCACAATGGTGAAGCCGTTCCCGAGGATGCTCGCGCCACGCAAAAACTCGTTCTACCCGTTCTTCTGTCTGCTACCTTCGCCGCGCCTTTTTTCGCAGTACTTTTCCACGTTGCCATGGACGCCTGTGAATCCGAAGGCGTAGCGTTGTTCTGGCCCCTCAGCAGCAGGAGAATTGCCGCCGACTGGCTCCCCAGCTTGGACCCCTGGATTCTCACCATTCTTATCGCCGCCATCGCGCTCCCCGAATTGCTACGCCTCGTAAGCGACGAGATCGGCGCCAAGGACAAACGCCCGCGCGGCCGCACCGGCGCGATCGTCGGCCTCATGATGGTGGTTCTCTACGTCGGTGTCCGCGCCACTCTCCATTCAAACGTCGCTCGCCGCCCTGCAAGCGCGCACCTATCGAAGCGAATCTCCTCGCCGCGCCGCCGCCTTCCCGGAGTCCGCATCGCTCTTCGCGTGGCACGGCATCGTCGAAACCGACAGCGCTCTTCACGAACTCACGGTGAACGCCGCTCCAGGCGCATTCTTCGACCCGGAAAACAGCATCACTCTCTTCAAACCGGAGTCGTCGCCGATACTCGATCGCGCGGGCGATTCAGATGCTGCTAAGAAATTTCTCGGCGTCGCGAGATTCCCGAAGGCAACGGTGGAGAAGACATCTACTGGATTTGAAGTGCAACTCCGCGATTTGCGGTACGCGGCCACAGGCGAAACCCGTCGAGAAATCGCCGTGCTCGTCAAGATCGATGCCAACGGCAAGGTCGCAGACGACGCTTTAGTCTGGGCGCGCGACCTGCATCGCCGCTAAGACCGATCCTTGTTCTGAACGTCTTGCCCCGGCTCTCCCGCGCGCAGCAGCAAACGCGAGAGTCCGTAGCTGATCGCGACGAGCACAACAACCACAACAACAACCTGCAGCTTGTGCTGCCCAAGATACGGCAGCGCTTCCGCTCCATAGCGCACCGCCAGGTATCCGATGCCGAAGTAGCGAAACAACCTCGCCAGCGCAATCGCCGAAGAAAAACTCGCGAGTGGTACCTGGAACACTCCCGCCGCGAGCACAAAAACCTTGAAGGGTGTCGGCGGCGGAAGCAGCGCTGCCACAAGCATTCCCCCGAAACCGTTTCGCTCGACCCAATGACGAATGATCTCGGCGCGCGCTCCCGCTTTCCGGCGAAAGAACGCTTCCCCGCCCTTTCGCGCCAGGAAATACAAAAGGACGCAGCCCAGCAGCGATCCCAGAGCGGCCATGCTTGCATACAACGGCATCCGCGCCGGCCGCTGGATCGACAGTTCAACCAGCAGCAAGTCGTTGATCACGGGAAATGTCAGAACCGAAGAATCAAGAAAGGAAATAAGAAAAAGTCCCGGAGCACCCAGTCCACCCGCGAACGCGACGATCTTCTGCTTCCACCCGCTCAAATTCGATGGCAAACCGCGATCCTCCGTTCAAAAACTTCCTCCGAGTCTACCAGAGGGCGCATTGTCGCGATGAATTGTGAAATAAAGAGTGGTAGATGAACAGGAACACGCGAAGCACAGCGCGGAAAACTTCAGCGGCCGTTCAAAACCTCATCGATCGCTCGCGTCAGCCCCGATAAATCGCGCTCTTCGATAACCAAAGGCGGCGTGAGGTAGACCACATCCCCAAACGGTTTGATCCAGCATCCCTTCTCCACAAATCGCGCGCGCAACTCCGCCGCATCTACCGGGCCATCCATCTGGATCACGCCAACGGCCCCTTTTACCCGGACGTCCACCACGCCCGGCGCCTTTCGGCAGCCAGCGAGTTCCTCTTTCAATTGCGCCTCAATGGCCGCGGCCTCCTGGAGCCGTGGCTCGGACTCGAACAGATCGAGCGAAGCGTTTGCCGCGGCGCAGCCCAGCGGATACGCCATGTACGTCGGTCCGTGCATCAGAGCCGCCTCGGGATTGTCCGAGAGAAAACCGCTGTAGACCCTCTCTGTCGCCAGGGTCGCAGCCAGCGGCATCGTCCCACCCGTCAACGCCTTGGAAAGACACAGTATGTCCGGCGCCACTCCCGCCTGTTCGCACGCAAACATCGTTCCCGTCCGCCCAAACGCCGTAAAAATCTCATCGAAGATCAGCAACAGGCCGTGCCGGTCGCACAGCGCCCGCAGATCGGCCAGCACTCCCGCATCGTGGAATTTCATGCCGCCCGGCGCCTTGAATCAGCGGCTCGATGATCACCGCCGCAATGTCTCGCCGGTTCTCGGCAAGCAAGCGATCCAGATCGCTGCGTCTTTCCGCGTTGTCGGGCACGTCCACGACGAATTGCGCCGGCAACACTCCCCGGAAGAGCTTGTGCATCCCGTCTTCGGGATCGCAAATCGCCATGGTCGCGAACGTATCGCCGTGATACCCGCCGCGAAAGCTGACGAATTTTGTGCGCCGCTCTCCCTGATTGAGCCAGAACTGCACCGCCATTTTCAGCGCCACTTCCACCGCAACCGAGCCCGATTCCGTGAAGAAAACGTGACTCAGATCGCCCGGCAACAGCGCCGCGAGCCGCGACGCCAACCGGTACGCAGGTTCGTGCGCCAGGCCGCCGAACATGACGTGCGGCATCGTCTCCAGCTGTTCGGCAACTTTTTTCAAGATATGCGGGTGGCCGTACCCATGACACGCCGTCCACCAACTCGCAATCCCATCGACCAATTCCCGTCCGTCCGCCAATTTCAGCCGGACGCCGCGCGCCGCCACCACCGGAACCGGCAGCTCCGCCGTCTTCATTTGCGTGTATGGCAGCCAGATGTGATCGAGCAGTGAGCCACGGAGGCGCAGTCATCGGTTCACAGTATAAGGTTGATTCCCGCATTGCCAGAGCGTGGCGGGGTAGTGCTCCAATTTTGTGTTGCTGTTATGGGCGTGTAGGGGCGTCGCTTCAGCGCGACCCCCACCGTCGCGTCTTGCCTCCTCGCAGCGCGCCAGCCACGCAGGGCGCCGCAATCTTGTCACACCAACACAGATTTAGAGCAGTACCGCGTGGCGGGAAGTTTCGAGGCAACCACCCAATTGAGGGCGGCGGCTTGGCGCCGCTTTTACGGCTGCAAATCGCCGGCCAACAAGTCGCCTGGCCGACCCCGATCCTATCCACGCAACTCCTTGATCGTGAGGAAGTAAAGCGGTAGGGCTACTGCGCAAACGCAGCGCGGTCGAAATTGTTCATAAACACTTGCATCAGCGCGGTCCGATGCAAATTCGGCAGCCGCGGAATCTCTCCAATCACGCGCACATGCCCGAACCGCTCGATGGTCTCCCGATTCTCGCGGTTTTGATCCCCGATCAACACCACGCCGTGCACCGGCAGTTCCGCCGCGTGCAGCGCCGCCAGTGTCAGCAGCGTGTGATTGATGGTCCCCACTCCGCTGCGCGCCGCCAGAATCACCGGCAACATGAATTTCACCATCAGGTCGAGCATAAATTGCTTTTGATTGATCGGCACCAGCACGCCGCCCGCTCCCTCCACCACCAGCCAGTCGTTGTGCAGGCTCGTCGGCAGGTTGATGCGCGCCAGATCGATTTCCGTGCCCGCCCAGCGCGCCGCCAGGTCCGGCGAAACCGGCGGCACGAATTTGTATACCTCGTCCAGCGTCCGATCCGTGCCGATTCCCGCAAGCCGCATCACCGACACGCGATCCGATCCCTCCAGCGTTCCCGTCTGGATCGGCTTCCAGTACACCGCATCCAGCGCCGCGCACAGCAGCGCCGACAGCGTCGTCTTCCCTACTCCCGTGTCCGTGCCCGTGATGAAGAAGTGATTCCTCACGCGCACCCCGCCGCAGCCAGCGCAGACCGTTGCGCGCGCCATGCTCCCATGGAATTTTCCAGCCGCTCCAGTTCCCGCGGCGCAATCGCCGCGGTGATCGAAAATCGCAGCCGCGCCCGCCCGTCCTTCACCGTCGGCGGCCGAATCGCGCGCACCGCAAAGCCCTGCTCCTGCAGATGCTCCGCCACGGCCAGCGCCTCATCGTTTCCGCCCACAATCACCGGCACGATTTGCGTGCTGCTCCCCGCGGTGTCGTAGCCCAGCGCCCGCAGCCCCGCCGCCAACCGCCGCGCACGGGAAAGCAGCTCCGCTCGCCGCGCGTCCATTCCCAGCGCCATCCGCAGCGCCGCTCGAATCTGCCCCGCCATGTACGGCGGCATCGCCGTGCTAAAAATAAAAGTCCGCGCGTGGTTGATCAAATGGTCCCGCAGCTCCGCGCTTCCGCAAACGAATGCCCCTGCACTCGCCAGCGCCTTACCGCACGTATGCACAGCGGCAATCACGCCGCCCGCGCGCGCCACTCCAGCCTCGACGCTAATCCCGCGCCCCGACGGCCCATGCACCGCCGTCGCGTGCGCTTCGTCCACGATCACAGCCGCTCCGTACCGCTCGCACAGCGCGACCATCTCCCGAAGCGGCACCACGTCGCCATCCATGCTGAACACCGTTTCCGTCACCACAAACTTCCGCCCGCCCACGCTGGCATGCTCGCGCAACGCCCGTTCCAGCGCGTTCAAATCCAGATGCGCGTAAATCACCTTGTGCGCACCCGACAGCCGAATCCCATCAATCAAACTCGCATGATTCAATTCATCCGAAAAAACCACATCGCTCTTCTTCACCAGTGACGTCAGCAGTCCGATGTTCGCCGCATACCCGCTCCCGAAATACAGTGCCGCCTCGGTTCCCGCAAACTCCGCGAATTCCTGCTCGATCTCATCCCACACTGCCAGGTGCCCGGACAGCAGCCGCGAACCCGTGCCCCCAACCCGCGGCGCCTCACGCACCGCATCCAAAACCGCCGCGCGCAGCCGCGCATCCTCTGCCAAACCCAAATAATCGTTCGAGCACAAGTTCACCCCGGCAATCTCCGCAAGAGACCGCCGCTGGCTTCGCGCCTCCAGCCCGCGAAGCTCATCTTGGAGTTCGCGTCGAAACGCACCGTTGAGTTCAGATGGCATGAGATTCGAGTGGTTTCAGCCCCAAGGTTTGAAGTAACCGCTCGTCTTCATCAGGTCCCGGGTTAGGCGTGGTCAATAGTTTTTCCCCAACGAAGATCGAATTTGCCCCGGCAAGAAAACACAGCGTCACCGCCTCGGGCGACAACTGCTTGCGCCCTGCAGCCAGCCGCACTCGCGATGCAGGCATCAGGATGCGCGCCGTAGCGATCGCCCTCACCATCTCCAGCGGATCGAGCGCCGGCATCGACGCCAGCGGCGTCCCCGCAACTCGCACCAGCATATTGATCGGCACGCTCTCCGGATGCGGCTCCAGCGTCGCCAGTTGCTGCAGCAGCGCGATGCGGTCTATCTCGCGTTCACCCATCCCCAGAATTCCTCCGCAGCAAACGGTGATGCCCGCCTTGCGCACCGCCGCCAGCGTCCGCAGCCTGTCATCGTATACCCGCGTCGTAATGATCGAGCCGTAAAATTCCGGAGAAGTATCCAAATTATGATTATAGGCCGTCAGCCCGGCTTCCTTCAGCCGCCCCGCCTGCCCTTCGCTCAGCATGCCCAGCGTGCAGCAGACTTCCATGCCCAGCGCCGACACTCCGCGCACCATTTCCAGCACGCGCTCGAACTCCGCGCCCTCCGGCGCCTGCCGCCACGCCGCTCCCATGCAGAACCGCGTCACTCCGCGCTCCGCGGCTTCCCGCGCCACTCCAATCACGTGCTGCGCATCCAGCAGCCCCTGCCGCTCCACGTCCGCATCGTAGTGCGCGCTCTGCGGGCAGTAGGCGCAATCCTCCGGGCAGCCGCCTGTCTTGATTGAGATCAGCTGGCAGGTCTGCACGCGATCCGGCGCATGCAGTTGACGGTGCACACTCTGCGCGCGAAAGACCAACTCCGGCAGCGGCGTCCTGTAGATTCCCTCCACCTCCGTGCGCTGCCAATCGTGCCGCAACTCCAACAAGGCGGCTTCCTGCAGCCGCGCCGACGTGCCTTGAGTGCCCATGATCCCCCGTCGCCTAAGGTCTGTCCATTCTAGGTTAACGCTGCCAGTCCCGCTGCAAAAAATCGAGACATGTTACCACCTCTAAGCAACAACCTTGGAGCGCGGCAGCTAACCGCCGCCTTTGACGCCGTAAATCTCATCGGCGATGCCATCAGTACCGCCCGCAACCGCCGTATTTGCAACTGGTGGGCGCGGCAAAATCGGCGAATGTTAAGGTCATCAGTTACGATCGCCTGGTCCTGAACAGCGATGTCGATCTCTACGTAAGTTTCGACCGCCATGAGATCGGCTGGATGCAAGCGGACTACCTCGTACAACATGCGCCCAAAGGGAATTACGTAGTGATCGCGGGTTCTCCCAATGACGAAGGCGCCAAGACTCTGCACGACGAGCAGATGAAGGTTCTGCAGCCCTATATTGACCGCGGCGACATCAAGGTGATCGCGGATGCGTATTCCAAGGACTGGCTGCCTTCCGAGGCCTACCTTTTTATGCTGAAGGCCATTGACTCTACTCAAGGGAACATCGCGGCCGTTCTTGCTTCGAACGACGGCTTGGCGGGAGGCGCGATTCAGGCCCTCCGCGAACACAATCTGGCCGGCAAAGTGTTCGTTTCTGGGCAAGATGCGGATTTGATGGCGGTTATCTGCATTGCCCAGGGCACGCAAAGCATGACGGTCTACAAGCCGGTAAAAGCAATGGCAAGGGGTACCCGCCTCCTTTGAAACCCCGCAAACACTATCCTTTGTTCCATGTGCTCGTTGGCACGGCTTTTTCTGTGCTGCTCATCTGTCCGGCGCTCGCGCGTCAGGGTACTAAGATGGCGCCCGACGCGAAGACCGATGACGATCGAGGGCGTCGTTCGGGACCTCGCTTGTCCCGTCCAAAATCCGGCCGGGGCCGCCACCAGCTTCAGTTTGCAGTGCACACTGGATTGCGTTAAGCACGGCTCACCGATCATCATCCTGACCAAGGCCGGGCTGATCTATTTCCCAATCTCAAGGACATGCCCGATACCGACCAGCGTGAAAAGATGATGCCGTTTGTAGGAAAGTATGTGCAGGCAACCGGCCCGGTGTTCACGCGAAACGGAACTCACGCGATCGCAATCACACAAATCAAGGAACTGAAGAGCGTTCACTTGGACACGGATGCCGCTAGCGTATCGGCAACAACCGCAGTTACATCCCGTCGGAGACCCGTTTCCCTGCTTGCCCGAGCTTCGAGGGGAACCTCGAACGCCCCCACACGCTCCGTCCCCGCTCTTCTCCCCGCCCCGCGTTTGACCCGCCCCCCTCTAAATGTTATAAATCAACCCTTTGTGCGCAGTTGTGTCGAGCCTCCAGGGTCCTGCCAAGTCGTCCTGGTGGGTAGGCTCGGCGCCCTGTAGTCACTTGCCGATGTCCCGTTTCGAAGGGGTAGTGTGCCGGTAACGCAATGCTCAGGGTTGCAGTCGCTTCGCGGCCGCCCTGACAAGGTTTAGCCCGCAACCGTTGTCTTTCAATGGAGGAGTGTTGATGCGCACCTGGCTTACGAGTGCCTGGTCCTTGGCATGTCGAATCACAAAATTAGGCGCAGCGGCCGCCACCGCAACGCTTTTGACCGCTGCCGGAGCCCGGGCAAGCGAAGATGCCGCCGGCGAAGCCAACCTGAAGTTGCCCGACTTGTCGCAGGTCCAGTTCCTCGGCATCGACGGCCACAAGCTGCTGCTCTTCGGCATCCTGTTCTGCGTCTTCGGCCTCATCTTCGGCCTGGTGATCTACAGCCGCCTCAAGAATCTCCCCGTGCACCGCTCCATGCGCGACATTTCCGAGCTCATCTACGAAACCTGCAAGACCTACCTCATTACCCAGGGCAAGTTCCTTCTTCTTCTCTGGCTCTTCATCGCCGTCGTCATCGTGCTGTATTTCGGCGTGCTGGCTCCCGTGCCCGGCAAGTCCGTCGCCGTCACCCTGCCCATCATCCTGCTCTTCAGCCTGGTCGGCATCGGCGGCAGCTACGGCGTCGCCTGGTTCGGCATTCGCGTGAACACCTTCGCCAACTCCCGCACCGCCTTCGCCAGCCTGCGCGGCAAGCCCTATCCGATCTATCACACCCCGCTCGAAGCCGGCATGAGCATCGGCATGATGCTCATCAGCGTCGAGCTGCTGATGATGCTCCTGATTCTTCTCTTCATTCCGGGCGACTACGCCGGCCCGTGCTTCATCGGCTTCGCCATCGGCGAATCGCTCGGCGCGGCCGCGCTCCGCATCGCCGGCGGCATCTTCACCAAGATCGCCGACATCGGCTCCGACCTCATGAAAATCGTCTTCAAGATCAAGGAAGACGACGCCCGCAACCCCGGCGTCATCGCCGACTGCACCGGCGACAACGCCGGCGATTCCGTGGGCCCCAGCGCCGACGGTTTCGAGACCTACGGCGTCACCGGCGTCGCGCTGATCACCTTCATTCTTCTCGGCGTGAAAGACCCCACCGTCCAGGTGCAGATTACTGGTCTGGATCTTCGTCATGCGCATCGTCATGCTCGTCGCCAGCGCCGCCGCCTACTTCATCAACGGCTTCATCGCCAACGCCAAGTACGCCAAAGCCGACGAAATGAACTACGAGGCGCCGCTCACCTCGCTCGTCTGGATCACCTCGATCGTCTCCATCGCCTTCACCTACTTCATTTCCTCGCTGATTATCCCCACCCTTGGCGGCGACTCGACGCAGTGGTGGAAACTCGCCACCATCATTTCCTGCGGCACCCTCGCCGGCGCTATTATCCCGGAACTCGTCAAGGTCTTCACCTCCACCGAATCGCGCCACGTAAGGGAGGTCGTAAGCTCCGCCGAAGAAGGCGGCGCATCGCTCGGCATTCTGTCCGGCTTCGTCGCGGGAAACTTCTCCGCCTACTACATCGGCCTCGCCATGGTGCTGCTGATGTCCGTCGGCTACCTGATCAGCAATATGGGACTCGGCGGTCTGATGATCGCCGCCCCGGTCTTCGCGTTCGGCCTCGTAGCCTTCGGCTTCTTGGGCATGGGTCCGGTCACCATCGCGGTCGATTCCTACGGCCCCGTCACCGACAACGCGCAATCCGTCTACGAGCTTTCCCTGATCGAACAGGTCCCCAACATCAAGAGCCGAACTCAAGAAGGACTACAACATCGACGTCAACTTCGAGCGCGCCAAGGAAATGCTCGAAGCTAACGACGGCGCCGGCAACACCTTCAAGGCCACCGCCAAGCCCGTGCTCATCGGCACCGCCGTCGTCGGCGCCACCACCATGATCTTCTCGATCATCATGGCGCTAACCCACGGCCTCACCGAAAACGTCAACAAGCTTTCGCTCCTCCACGCGCCCTTCGTCCTCGGCCTCATCACCGGCGGAGCCATGATCTACTGGTTCACCGGCGCCTCCACGCAAGCCGTCACCACCGGCGCCTATCGCGCCGTTGAATTCATCAAAGCGCACATCAAGCTCGACGGCGCTGCCGCAGCTAGCGTCTCCGACAGCAAAAAGGTCGTCGAGATCTGCACGAAGTACGCGCAGAAAGGCATGCTGAACATCTTCATCGCGGTGTTCTTCGCCACGCTCGCCTTCTCTTTCGTCGAACCGTTCTTCTTTATCGGCTACCTGTTCTCCATCGCCATCTTCGGCTTGTACCAGGCCATCTTCATGGCCAACGCCGGCGGCGCCTGGGACAACGCCAAGAAAATCGTCGAAGTCGAGCTAAAGCAAAAAGGCACCCCACTCCACGACGCCACCGTAGTCGGCGACACCGTCGGCGATCCCTTTAAAGACACTTCCTCGGTGGCGCTCAATCCGGTGATCAAGTTCACCACCCTCTTCGGCCTCCTCGCCGTCGAGCTTGCCGTCCGACTCACCGCCTCCCAAGGCGGCACCGGCTTAACCCACATCCTGGCGGCCGTCTTTTTCGCCATCTCCTTCTTCTTCGTCTACCGTTCCTTCTACGGCATGCGCATCCGCGCCGCGGGTTGACGCAGTGGCGAATTGGCGTAGCTATCTCCGAACAGCTACCATTAACCTATGAAGGTTAGCGTTGCCGGCGCGAAAAAGACGCTCCCAAAGCTTATCAAGGCCGTCGAAAACGGCGAAACCGTCACCTTTTGCCGTCGCGGCTTGCCTGCGGTGGACCTCGTGCCTGCCACAGGGCCAGCCCGCAAAAAACCGAAGCTTGAAACACTACGAGATGGGATTAAGATCATAGAAGTGATCATGCGTAGTTTTTACTCGGGTCGGAGATTTAGCTGCCTCGTCGAGGTGCTCCTCGCACTCTTTCTGATTGCTCCGATTTCCCTGAATGCGCAAATTGGATTTCCGGGTGATGACCGCCCGCAGCTGAAACGCGCCGCCAGCCAGACTTCGGGCGATTCAGCGACTCAACAAACAAGTGCTGTCGGCCAAGCTCAACCATCCTCGCCGCAGTCGCAGCCGGCACAATCGGCGGCCTCCGCGCCGCCCCCAACGCAATCGGAACCACAGAGTGCGCCTCCTTGCTCCGACGCTCGTCCCATTTTGAAGCGAGGCACACAGCCGCCTCTGCCTCCCTGTCCTGACCCGCCGCCGGCCGCGTCGCCCCCTGCGGACTCCGTACCCACGCGTTCGCTGAGTCCCGCCGAATCCTTGATCGAAAGAGCCAGAGAGGCGGCGTTCGAGTTTTCAGAGAAGCTTCCCGACTTTATTTGCAACGAGTTCATGGCGCGGTTCGCCCAGCAAGGCCGCGCGCAGGAAATGCCCCTGGACGTGGTTTCGGCTGAAATCATTTACGATCACGCGCAGGAAAGTTATCGTAACGTGAAGATCAATGACCGTCCTACGGATAAGGGCCTGCAGGAAATCGGTGGGTCCTGGTCCACCGGAGAATTTGCGTCCACACTGGTGCAACTTTTTCACCCCGCTACGGCCGCGCAGTTCCGGTCCGGCGGTGCGTCTCCCATTTCGGGTTTCAGTGCCCAGGTTTACGACTTTCAAGTGCGGAGTGAAAATTCACATTGGAGGTTGCAGTCCGGCTCTCAGACTCTGGTTGCGGCTTACGGAGGCTCCGTATGGGTGGATCCGAAAACCGCGCGCGTCGTGCGAATCGAGATGCAGGCCCGCAACATACCGTCAGATTTTCCGATGGACACGGTCGAATCCGCCGTCGATTATTCGTACGTGATGATTGGCGGGACATCGTTTCTTCTTCCGGTCCACGCCGAGAGCTTGGGTTGTGAACGAGGTACCAGGTATTGCAGCCGCAACATCATTGACTTCCGCAACTATCACGAATACAAAGTCGATTTTAGAATTGGTCCCTAACGATCGTTTCGCCCTTGGTAAGCCACGGTATATCCGCATTAAGATCCACGATCCGGATTGGTGGAAGCCCATCACGGAGGAAGAAGCCGACGACCTTATTGAAGGTCGTTACTAGGTGCGGCTGCTCCTGGACACCGCGGTGCGGAAGACTTCGTCAGCACGCCGAATTCGCGTGGCGACGGCGTGCTTCTTCTAGTACGATACCCGGCGGAAAAAGGAGCCCCACGATGCGCAGCTTTCTTCTGATGTCCGCCGCGATTTTGACCCTGCTGGCTCTCCCCAATCATTCCCAGTCCAACGGCAAACCCGACGACTGGCGGCAGCTCTTCAACGGCAAGGATCTCACCGGCTGGAAGCACGTCGGCCCGGGCGAAGACACCGTCGAAGACGGCCTGATTCGCACCCACGGCGGCATGGGTTTGCTCTATTGGACCGAAGGAAAGCTTGGCAACTGCCGCATTCGCGTGCTCTACAAAATGCGCGACCATAACGACAATTCCGGCGTCTTCGTTCGCATTCCCATCGAGCCCCGCGAGCCCTGGATGCCCGTGCACTACGGCTACGAAGTCCAGATCGACAATCAACCCGAAGATTCCAACGAAGACGAATACCACGTCACCGGCACGCTTTACTCCCTGACCAAACCTCTCGCCCGCCCCGGCAAGCCGGGTCCCGAATGGAACACTCATGCTCATCACCCTCGACGGCCCACACACCGTCGTCGTCCTCAACGACGTCAAGGTCACCGACTACACCGAGGGCCAGCCCGTTCCCCCTCGCAAATTTGATTTCGAGCCGCAGCGCGGCCTGCGTCCCAACGAAGGCTATATGGGCCTGCAAAATCACAGCGACAACGACATCGTCTTCTTCAAAGAAGTCGCCGTCCAACCGTTGCATTAGTTGCTGGTCTCTGTGAACACAGCCACCGTGAACAATCAAGGAAACAACGAGCGCAAACCTCTTGTAGGGGCGCAGCACCGCTGCGCCCCAGCTCGGCAACCAATTCAAATTTCAATCGCCTTCCCGCCCTTTCTTAGCGGTGCGAACACAAGGAGCCCTAAATGAAAAACGATCTCACCCGCCGCCAATTTCTCCACCGCACCGCAGCCGCCGCGGGCGCTCTCGCTACCGCCAACACGATCCTCCTCCGCGATGAACGCCTCGACGCCGCTCCCTACCCCGCGGTCCCGCCCAGCGACCGCCTGCGCTTCGGCATCATTGGTATCGGCATGGAGGGCTCCGGCCTGCTATCCAACGCCGTCGAGTTGCCCGGCGTCGAGTGCGTCGCCGCCGCCGATCTCTACGATGGCCGCCACGACCTGGCCAGGGAAATCACCCACAAGGCGAATCTGCCCGCGACGCGCCACTATCAGGAACTCCTCGACAACAAAGAGATCGACTGCATCCTCGCCGCCGTTCCCGATCACTGGCACAAGCAAGTCGTCGTTGATTCCGTGCGCGCCGGAAAGCCCATCTACTGCGAAAAGCCAATGTCGCATTCCGCCGCCGATGGCGTCGAAATGGTGGCCGCCGCGAAAGCCACCGGCCGCATCGTGCAAATCGGCTCGCAACGCGTCAGCTCCGTCATCTGCGGAAAAGCAAAAGAACTCCTGGCCAAAGGCACGATCGGCGACCTGACTTTGGTCGAAGGCTCGCTAGGACGAAACGATCCCACCGGAGCTTGGGAATACCCGCCGCCTCCCGATCTATCGCTGCAAAATTTCGACTGGGACACCTGGCAGGGC
Source organism: uncultured Acidobacteriota bacterium (assembly GCA_963735525.1). Classification (GTDB taxonomy): domain Bacteria; phylum Acidobacteriota; class Terriglobia; order Acidiferrales; family UBA7541; genus Acidiferrum. The sequence goes on from CAVTLQ010000019.1 coordinate 218,548, forward strand.
ACCGCACCGAAGCGACCGTGGGACCCCAGCACGTCTCCCAAGTATTTCGCTCGCTGGCGCTGCTGGAAGGAATATGGCACGGGCGTTGCCGGCGACCTGCTCGTTCACCTGGTCAGCGGCATGATGTTCATGCTCAGTTTCAACGAGCCGCCGAAGCGCGTTCAATGCAGCGGCGGCATTCTTCGCTGGAAAGACGGCCGCAACATGCCCGACGTGCAGGCCGCGCTATACGAATACGGCGCCATTGCCGCGCCGGTCTACCTGCGCCTGAACCTCGGCGGCGAATCCCCGGAAACGTACCGCTTCTACGGCTCGAAAGGTACGCTCGAAGTCACCGAGTTCGCCATCAAATACTTCCCGCAGACCGGCAAGGACGAGAGCCCCAGCTACTACACGGTCAGCTATCCCAAGCAAATGCGCGAGCAATACGAGAAGCAATGGCATCAGGAGCGCGATCCCATCCCCGGCAAAGAGCCGGCGCTGGAAGGGTTCAGCTATACGGGAACTTCGTGGGATGAACTAAAGCCGCATTTGTGGACTTTCTTCCAGGCCGTCCGTACAAATCAATCCGTCACCGAAGACGCTGTGTTCGGCCACAACGCCGCGCTGGCCTGCCACATGGCCAACGAATCCTACTTCCGCAAGGCCCCCACAACCTGGGACGCCGCCTCCGGCACGATCAAGGGCTAGCGCCGTCCGGGTTGGGCAGCCTGCAGCTTTGCGCGTTGCACTTTGTCGCGCCTCGGACGTCCCACGTGCCCAGAATCGGAGAATATAGGCCGGGTTTCGCGATGCCATGACGGCCACCACGTCGCCTATTTCAGCCCGCAACATTGCTCCTCCCGAGGATTCGCTCGCCAGCGCCAGTCCTGCGGCTGAAAAATTCTGGTAATGACCATCAAGCTCTTGTCTAGCGACAAGCTGCTTCGTCGATCGATCACCTCAGTAACTTGGCGGCGAGCCAGTAATCGACACTGAACCTTCCCGGACCAGAGCAGATCAGCCAGATAAAGAAGAGCACGTACAGGACTTCCGGAAGGTAGAGCAAATCGTCGAGCCAGTTAAGAGGCGAAAGTCCTTTAGGCAGGGTGGAAAGCGCGCTGGTCAGGGTGGCGACAATCATATCGATCAATAAAGCCACGCAGGCCGGGCTCGAAAGAAATCCCAAGGTCACCAAGGATCCGCAAACGAACTCGACGCCCGACACGAAATAAGCCGTCAGGCGGGGAAACGGGATTTTGGCCTTAACGAGTGTATCGTAAACAGGTTTCGTGCCGCCGGCGACAAACAATTTGTTTGCCCCGGAGATGGCGAAGAACAGCCCGATCGAAACGCGCACCAGCAGGATGGCATATTGTTCCAAATCACTGCTGCCCTGCAGCGCAAACTGGACCAACCGTCTCCAATCCACCTCTTGTCCCTCCATCGGAGGATGTGCTGTAACGATACCCCATATCATACAGTTCGACTTCTCCGGTAAGCGCGTTAATCAGGACTTAGCGGTCTCTGGCGTTAATCTCTGTTCTCGGCAATTATGCTGCAAACCGCAATTGGCGGCGGCGTTAGCGAATTCTCGCGCCTCGAGATTATGAGTCCATCCGTTCAACCCATTGAGCGCGCGATGCGGGAGCCACGAATGGATCCGCAAAGTACTGTGTTTCCCGCCAAACCTTGTCGCCCTTGAACTCCATGATGCTCACGGTGTAGGACGGCTTGCCGTCATAGGTCAGGATGAATTCGGTGACCCAAAGATCACCGCCGCCAATGATTCGCCGGATCGAAAACCGCTTTTTGTTCGGCTGACTAGCGCGTTGGCCCTGTATGTTGCGTCGACCGCGGGTTCGCTCGCCCGACTGCGGGTATTCCAGCACCGCGTCCTCGTGATAGATGAGGTGCTCCGTTTCAAAATCGTTGGCATCGGACGCCGCCCAATGCTGATCCAGTGCCGCACGGATTTGTTTTTCCTGGCTGGACTGCTCCAGCTGCGGTTTGGCTTCCATGTTCATTTACCTTGTGCAGTCGACTTACTTTGTGGAATGAAACCCGGAACGCCGGTGGTCACCACCGGATTCAACCGCTGTCTGGTCTGAATTCGATTGATTTCGTCGAAGGCATCTTCCGGAAGGCGCGAGATGTCGAAATTCTCTCTGGCGCGGGCCGCACTCAAGGGCGTGGTAAGCAAAGCCGTGCCGCGCTGCACCGCCCAAGCCAGCAGCACCTGCGCCGGCGTCTTTCCGACTCGCGTGGCGATAGCCGAAATCACTGGATCTTCGAGCAGCCCCGGCTTCATTCCGTGACCCAATGGCGCAAAAGCCAAAAGCACAACGCCCTTCTCCTTGCAGAATTCCAATAGCTCCGTTTCCGGCAGATACGGATGTGCTTCGACTTCGACCACGGCTGGCTTGATTCTCGCTGATTCATACAGGGGCTTCACTTCGTTTAAACTGATGTCAGAAAGTCCGATGGCCCGGCACTTGCCATGATCCACCAGACTTTCCATCGCTTTCCAAGTATCGAGCAAAGTCACGCCGCGGTCGTAAAGGACATTGCCGTTTTGATCCCGCGGATCCTGCTCGTCCCCGGGTTGAAATGCAAATGGAGTGTGGATGAGATAGAGATCCAGATACTTGAGCCCGAGTCTTTCCAGACTCGCCTGGAAAGCCGGTTCGACGCGCTCGGGCCGGTGATTGGAGTTCCACAGCTTTGTGGTAACAAAAATGTCTTCGCGCGCGATCCCTCCAGCCTGCAACGCGCTGCCTACCTCGCGCTCGTTCCCGTAGCGTTCCGCGCAATCGAAGTGTCGAAATCCGGCTTCCAGTGCATCTCTGGTCGCAGTTATCGTCACGGCTGCGTCGGGAATCAAGGTGCCAAAGCCGAGTGCTGGCATGTGGCCGGCTCCGTGGCTGAGTGGAATTCTCGTCATTCGCAGATCGGAAGATTCAATCATGGTTACACCTCCGAGCTATTTTGCGTCCGGCATCACCGCCCGGATTCCAAAATTAGATGCCGGGTGCCGCAGAGCGGGCGCCAATTCCCGACTAGCAGAACGCAGAGTTTAGGCGCGGACATCGTTGCATAAGTCCTGATTGACGGGCAAGCCGGAAGTAATGCAAACGCCGTACGCGGTGGCATTCGCAACGATGCCATCGGGACGTTGGTGTCGCGTGTAGGGGCGTCGCTTCAGCGCGACCCCCACCGTCGCGTCTTGTCTCCCCGCAACGCGCCAGCCACGCCGGCGCCTAGGCAGCGGGAGATTACTCCCATTTTTTTGTTTTGGGGCACCCATCGTGGGCTTGCTCTCCCTCTGCGATCCCTGTGCCCTCTGTGTTGAAATCCGCCGTCCACTCCTCCTGAGTGCGCTACGCACCCTAGGTGGCTGCATCCGGTGCTGCGCAGCCCGCAACAATTTCGTGTGCTGCCAAGCGAATCGGAGCGGTTGACGGGCTATACGGAAAGTATCAGTTCGGGAATCCTAACTTCCGGATCGCCGACGATTCGGGAGTAATCGCCAGAAGATGCGTCGTTCGCGAATCCCTCATAAATTGCAGGTCCTACGTAGGCCTTAACGAACTTAATGAAGGTAATCTGCGTACCTTGTATTACCAATGCCATGTGGAACCACTCGAGTACAGTTTGGTCGAAAGCCTTGCGGTGGACAGCGAGCCTTCTGCTCACTGTTCTGCTGACGTGGTGCGCGGAGGTCCAAGCGGTGCCTCCCGACCGAGCTACCGACATCGACAAGCTGATGTCAACGCTGTTTGAACGAGGGCAGTTTAATGGGGGCGTCCTCGTCGCCGAAAAGGGAGAAATCATTTACCGCAAGGCGTTCGGAAAGGCGAACTTTCAGACGGGAGCGGATTTCACTCCCGAGACTCCCTCCGACATCGGCTCCGTTACGAAACAATTTACGGCCATGGCGATCATGATTCTCGCAGAACGGAATAAGCTCGGCTATGACGACTCCGTCTCGAAGTACGTTCCCGAATTCTCCTCCTCAGCACATTTCGGCAAAATTACTCTGAGACATTTATTGACCCACACGTCTGGAATCCCTGACTACGGCGATTTGGGGATCGACGACTCCGGTCTTGATCAAAAGGGGTTAATCGCAGCTCTCCTGAAGAGAGAAGAGGCTCTTGCTAAACCTGGGTTGAAATACAGATACAGCAATCCCGGATATGCACTATTGGGAATTGTGGTCGAAAGAGTCTCCGGCAAGCGGTTTGGCGATTTTCTGGAACAAGAGATTTTTAAACCTGTCGGCATGAGCAACACTTTCGTCTATGACAGTCATGGGAAGAAAAACGAGCGGAAAGCGATCGGGTACGGCCAGTCTGGAGAAGTGGACGACGGCGACCCGACTGCCATCCCCGGCGATGGCGGCATTTATTCGACAGTAGATGACCTGTTCGAGTGGGACCGAGCGCTGTACACGGAAAAGCTCGTGCCTCAGTCCGCGTTGGCCGAAGCATTTTCGCCCGGAAAAGTGGAACAAGGGGATTCGACCTACGGCTTCGGATGGAACATAGTGGACGAGAGCGGCAACAAGTACCTGTGGCACCAAGGAAATCACGCGGGTTTCAGAGCATTTATCGGGCGGCGGCTTACAGGCAGAGTCACGGTCATTATGCTGACAAACAAAGGAAACAGTAAGCGACTGGACATAAACGCCGCTATCCAGAACATCCTCGCGGGTAAACCGTACGTTCTGCCTGGGCAGTCTGCCGCCGGGCTAAAGGAGCTCCTAGCGAGCACTCCGAACTGGATTATTGCTCTCGTGATCGCAGGTGCAGTGTTCGGCCTCGTCGGGCTTGGACGAAAGTGGTACGACCGCGCAAAGACGCGGAAACTTTGAGGTGCTCCGCCGGACGCGCAAATGAGGCGCTGTCCTGTTCGTCAGACAAAAGAAATGAGTCACCTCCTTCTAAGTTCGCGCTCAGTTATGCCGTATTTGCGTGAAAGGGTCTCTCAAATTCGCGTATTTTGGCTTTGCTCCCGGTTAACGGGCAAACCGGAAGTAATGCAAACGCCGTACGCGGTGGCATTCACGACGATGCCACTGGCACGAGCAAGATCGGAGTGGTTGACGGGCTATACGGAAAGTATTAGTTCGGGAATCCTAACTTCCGGATCGCCGACGATTCGGGAGTTGCCGGTCAGGGTAGGCCTTAGCGATTGACGAAGTCCTATCTACTCTCCATCCTGATTTGGAAGGTGCCCGGCCCCAAGCTTGGTTTTCGCTCCCGACGCTGCACTCGCCGCAAACGCTCCCGGCGGAGGTGTCTGATTGATCAGCATCCAGAACATTCCGATCTGCCGGACGGTCTCGTTGAATTTATCGAAGTCAACGGGCTTCTGAGCGTAAGCGTTCACCCCCAACTTGTAACCATCGATCACATCTCTGTCTTCTCTGGACGAAGTGAGAACCACGACGGGGATTGCCTTCGTTCGTTCATCGGCACGGATAGCCCGCAACACTTCGATGCCACCGACTTTGGGAAGCTTCAAGTCAAGCAACACGAGTTTCGGGGGAGCGGAAAATGTCCGATCCTTGTGTGTCCCGCGGCAAAAGAGGAAGTCCAGGGCCTCGGCGCCATCCTCCGCGACTTGAATGACGTTGGCGATTTTATTGCGGCGGAACGCGCGAATTGTCAACTCCGCGTCCTCAGGGCTATCCTCGACCAGCAGAATTTCAACTTGGTTCGACATGCATGGCCTCCTCGACTATCGGAAGTTCCAGTTCCTTGCCTGTGTTGTCTTCAGGCGAACCAATGGTGAAGAAAAACGTCGCTCCCTGATCGAGCTTCGCTTCGGCCCAAATCCGGCCACCATGCTTCCGAATAATGCGCTGTACAATGGCCAGGCCCACTCCTGTACCCTCGAAATCGCGAGCCTTGTGCAAGCGCTGAAAAACTCCAAATAGCTTTCCTACATACTGCATGTCAAAGCCCACTCCATTATCGCGGACAAATATGACCCGCTCGCCGTCCTGTATCGAGCATCCCACTTGAATCACGGCATATTCCCGCTTCCCGGTGTACTTCACGGCATTTGAGAGCAGATTCACGAATACCTGCTTTATCAATCCGGCATCGCATTCCGCGCTGAACAAGCCTCCGATGCGCCACTCTACCTTCCGGCCTGCGCAATCCGGCGCCAAATCCGCGACCACTTGCCTTACCAGCGAATCCAGCGCTGTGTCCTGAATCGAGAGTTTCTGCCGCCCTACTTGCGACAGATTGAGCAAGTCATCCACCAGGCGGCCCATCTTGTGGGCACACTCTTCGATTTTCCCTAGGGCGTGTAGACCCTCGGCATCGAGCCTGGGCGCATAGTCTTGCACCAGCACATTGGAGTATCCGGCGATGTGGCGCAGCGGTGCACGCAGGTCGTGGGCCACGGAGTAGGTGAAACTCTCCAACTCAATGTTCGTCTCCGACAGTTCTGCGGTGCGGCGTTCCAGCCGTCCATTTGCCTGCTTCAGATTCTCGTCCGCCAGATTGCGTCTCCCGGTTTCTCGGTGAATCACAAAGCCCTTCACCAAGAGAATCAGAATGGCCAAAGCGTTTCCACAAACAATGACGACTTTTATCCTCCGCGTACTTGCCGCCGCTGTACCCAATCGCCTGATCAATAGCCGATCTTCTGCTTGACGCATCTCGCCGATCTGTGCGGTGATCTGTCCCATCCACTTTTCACCGCTATTCGCGCGTGTAGCTGCTTCGACCCCAGCCAGAAGCCCGCTCCGCTTCCGAACCTCGATTCCGTCCCCTAGTTCCGCAAGTCTGGCCGCGATGAGCGGATCCAGCCGCTGGACCGCCTCCCGCTGCGTGAGGTTGTCAGCGATCAGATCCGCCAGTTCTTTCACGTCTTGGCGCACCTGGCTCACACCAGCCCCGTATAGTTCCAGGTATCTGTCCTGTCCTGTGAGCAGGAAACCCCGTTGGCCGGTCTCTGCCTGGGTGATGTCGATGCGCACCGCCTGGAGCTTTTCGACGACCAGGTGCGTGTGTCTTACCCATGCCCGATCTTCCTCGCTCCGGACTTCGCTCCGGAAGGAAAGCAAGCCGATGAAAGCCACGAGGATTAGCGCAACCCCGGCAAATGCCTTGCTAGTTGAGGTCATCGCAGGACCGAAGGAAACGCCCCCCTTATCTTCGTCGGCTGCGGCAGGCAATACTTTAGAGTTCGTCGGAAGTGTTCCGATTAGGGAAGCTCACCCCGAGACCATTTTAGGTGCTGAATCACCCAGGAAGTATCGGAGGTCCGCGCTGGGTGTACGGGTCATGTGCTTATGGAGCCGGCAAAAGAGTTTGAAAGCCTTAAGCGGTGCCAAAGATGGGTCCCGAGCGACGGGCAATCCGGAAGTAGTGCAAACGCCGGACGCGGTGGCATTCACGACGATGCCATTGGGACGGGACTCGTCTAAAACTCTGAGCTGGCCGCACCGTCGGCGGCCAAACCACAGCCAGAAGCTATTCCAACTAGCATATAGCGGTCGTCATGGTTCTGTAGGGGCGTGCTTTAGCGCGTCCCAGTAGCACAGGCCGCTAAATGCGCGAGGGGGCGTGCGCTCTTCTCCAATTAGTAGCGGTCTGATTTGATTGTGGTATACTGTCTTTGTAGAAAAGTGCGCCTAGGCAGCGGGAGATACCTCCCGCTTTTTTTGTTTTTAGGGCACCCCTCGCTGGCTTCCGCACCCCACGCAAGTTCTCCTGAGCTAAGAAGGTTCCACGGATTCTGATCGAAAGCAAAGAACAGCGTCGGTAACCGCGCCGCACTCGCAGTGGTGTCTTTTTTCAACAGGTCTCCAGACCATGCCGGACAAGAAGCAGATCTTAAATTCCATCGCCGCCGTTGCAAAGCAGCTTGGCAGGGCGCCCTCGCGATCGGAATTCATCTCCCGCTCGGGTATCTCCCTGCATTTCGTCTTGCAATCCTTCCCGAGCTGGAGGGCGGCCATTCAGGCTGCCGGACTCCGCCCCTATACCCTGAACGTAAGGATAGAAGACGCCTCCTTGCTGGAAGATTGGGGCAAAACCGCGCGAAGAAATAAGGCCGTTCTAAAAAACCGAGCCAGACTCCCCCGGCACATTTATCGCCGCCAGGGAAAATATAATCCTCACACCTTGGCAAATCGATTCGGCGGCTGGTCATCCGTACCCCACGCGTTTCGCAAATTCGCCCTGGGCAAGCCGAAGTGGGCAGACGTCCTGCCGCTTCTTCCTGCTCCCGTAGCGCGCCCGCTCTTATCAAAGACCGCCCGCTCGCGGACCAACGAAACCTCCCTCTTCTCAATTTCGCCCAAGCCCTTTTCAATTCCGCCCAAGCCCTTCTCAACTCCGCCGAAGAAAGTTCAGCACGCGCCGCTAGCAGACCGCGCGACTTACGGTAATCCCATGCACTTGCCGGGGTTCCGGCATGAACCTGTCAACGAACAGGGCGTCATTCTCCTGTTTGGCATGCTTGCCGAGGAATTAGGCTACATGGTCGAAGCGATTCAAAGCGGATTTCCCGATTGCGAGGCCAAGCGCCAGGTCGCGCCGAATCGCTGGCAACGCGTCAATATCGAATTTGAATTCGAGAGCCGGAATTTCCGCGATCACGGCCATCCCTTAGGCGGGTGCGACGTAATTGTGTGCTGGCGTCACAATTGGGAGGACTGCCCGGATCACATCGAGGTCCTCGAGCTGTCCACGCTCATCAACTCCGGTGGAAGCCCATGACTGTCCCCGGTGGAAGCCCCTCACTGCTGTTCCAGCCCCACGCTTCAGCGCTGGGTGAGCGAAGCGAAAGCGGGGAGCGGCGCCTTTAGGCGCCGCGAAAACACCGCCAACCAACTCCACTTCTTCTTCTGTTCTCCTGGGTGGCCTTCCCTTGCAGTCTTTGCAAGGGTGGGCCTCTCTTTGGCCACCTTCGCCGACGAACATCCACACTGTCATCCCGACCCTCAGGACACGGTCTCCCGTGGCCTGAGGCGGAGGGATCTGCTTTTCACTTCGGCTTCCGGCGGGTGGCGCACCCTTTAATGCACGCGACGCTTTTCGGGTGGCCTACCCTTTGCGGTTTGGGTTTTGCAAAGGGTGGGACATTCTGCGCTTCGCTTCTCGTTCCGCTTCAATCCACCGGATGAAGCAGGACCCACCCTTGCAAACCCAACCCCGCAAGGGTAGGCCACCCTCGTAGCGATACTTCACAGTGAACTACAGAAATGGCATGCTATCGTTCCATCATGCCGTCAAGAAGAAACCCAACCAGGAAGCATGCGCCACCCGCCCTTTCGTTTTCCCTGATTTCCGTTTGGCTAAATCCTTATCCAAGCTCGCCGGTCAAAAACTGAGGTTCGCCGTTTCCAAAGCTCCAGTCCGCCGCCGAATTCTCGATGATTGCGACCACAACGTCGCTGGGAGCGATCGAAACCGAGCTTGCCAACTGCTCCGTTAATTCCTTGTAAAATCTGCGCTTCAGAATTTCGTCGCGCATTTTGCTTACCACCGTGATGATCAGAGCTTTGTCGGTCCGAGAGATGTTTAGACCGGTATCTTGAATGACCAAGAACCCTTTGGGATGGGCTTGGTAGACCTGATAACGGTCTCGCACTGGGACATGAAACGCCTTCACGACGGCCTTGTGGACCGCGTCGAGGAGAGACGTCACTTCGGATTGGGTTCTTCCTTCAACAGCATCAATTCTGATCAATGGCATGGAGTGATTCTCCTTTTCTGTATTCCATCTCGGATTCGGTTTTTGGGACCCTCGCGAATGCCACGCTGCGACGCCGCCGGGGCAGAATCCTGCGCGCGAGGTGCCATCATTTCACCGGCTTGAATTTCTGGACTCTCCTGCCCCAGTCGGTCTCGGCCACATAAACATTGCCTTTGGAATCAACCGCCAAAGTGTGGCCATGGGTAAATGCACCGGCCTGGTGACCAGGACGCCCGAAGCTTGAGAGAACTTCCCCGCTGGCATGGTCGAGAATCTTGACCTGCTCGTCGCCGCCGTCGTCTACGTACATGTATTTTTGTTCCCGGTCGTGAGAAAAGCCGATCCACCATGTGGTGCCCCAATTATCCGGAAGGCCGCTTTCTCTCTTGAGCCAAATGTTGTTTCTGAAGTTTCCCATCTTGTCGAAGACTTGTATCCGGTCGCCCTGCCGGTCACAGACATAGACCAGGCTGTCGTTGCCGATGACCACACAGTGCACCACCTGCATGAACGCGCCACCCACGCCCGCATCGGCCTCTTCTTTTGTCCCCTGGTGCCCCCACTGGCGAAGAAATTTGCCGGATCGATCGAAAATGGCTATGCGGCTATTACCATAACCGTCCGCCACGTAGACGTCGCCATTGGCGGGGTCTACCGCGATGTCGGACGGCATGTAAAACTGCGTGTGACTCGAATTCAGTGCCCGGCCCTTGAGTGTGCCGTCAGAAGTATCGACAACCCCTCTGTTGCCGATCTGCATGAGTAGTTTTCCGTCGTGACTGTATTTTTGGATGATTCCATCGCCGTTGCCGGCGGTCCAAAAATTGTTCTCATAGTCGATGGTGCAGCCGTGGGTGATATTCGGAACGACTTTCCAGTCGCCGAAGCTATTCACTACATTGCCGTCGAGATCGAATTCGATGTACGGCGGCGCCTGCTGCGCAACTTCCGCTTCCTTGTCTGTCATATCATTCCGATTAACGATGAAAACGTGGTCCTGCGCGTCAACACACACGCCGCTCACTTGTCCGTTTACCCACTTTGCAGGCAACGGCCTTGGCCAGCTGGGATCGACAATGTATTTCGGGCCCCGCTCCTGCGCTTGCACGCGATAGACGACTCCCAAGGTAGCCACCAGGCCCAGGCAGATCCAAATCTTATTGAAAAGCCCTATTCCCTTTTTCATTTTGCTTCCCGCTGTGGACCGAGTTCGCGTTTAGTGTTGTCAGGGTTGGCAGCGTCGGCTCTTAAGAACTGTGAGTATCACGCTGCGGCGCCGCTCAGAATCCTTTTTACGACATTGATCTCGAAGGGTTCTCTTCATGCATCCTAGGCGGCGACCGTGTTTCTTGCCGGCGGCGCCATGAATTCGGGACCAATCGGATTGGCGATCGTTGTCCGCAGAATCTGATCGATCGCCGCCTGCGCATCGGCGTCAAGGTTCCAGTCGAGGGCGCCCGCTACAGCCTCCAGTTCTCCAGGATGGCGCGCGCCCCACAGCGCCGCAGTGATTCCGGGCTGGTCCAGCACCCAGCGCACGGCAAGATCCATCACGTGTTTTCCGTATCTTTTTTGCGCCAGATCATCCAGTTGCTGAACCGCGTTCAGATATTGCGCGAAGCGCGGCGGCTGGAATTTCGGATCGGACTGGCGGAGATCGTCGCCGTTGAACTTCGTATCCGGCTGCATTGTGCCGGTCAAGAGCCCCCGGCAGAGAGGCCCGTAAGCGAAAGCGCTCAGTTTCTTTTCGCGCACGTAAGGCAGCACGTCGCGATCAATTTGCCGCTCAAAGAGGTTATAGGGAGGCTGGACGGTGTGTAACTCAGAGACGGACATGAACTGGTTCAACTGCTCCGGTGAATAATTGCTAACACCGATCGCACGGATCAGGCCTTCCTTGAAGAGGGCTTGCATGGTCCGGGCGGTTTCTTCGATCGGGACGGCCGAATCCGGCCAATGGACTTGATAGATGTCGATGTAGTCCGTGCGGAGTCGACGGAGCGAATCTTGGACCTCCTTTCGGATGCGACCGGGCGAGGAGTTTCGCGAAACCGAGCCGTTGTGCCACTCGAGTCCAACTTTGGTGGCGATGAAAACCTTTTCCCGATGCCCTCTCTCCTCAATTGCCTTTCCCACGATTTCTTCGGAGACCCCGAAACCGTAAACCGGCGCCGTGTCGATCAGATTGATCCCTTTGTCGAGGGCTGCATGAATCGTTCGAATCGATTCTCTTTCGTCTGTGCCTCCCCACATCCAACCACCGATAGCCCACGTGCCTTGCGCAATTCGCGAAACATTCATCTGCGTCCCGGAAATTACTGTGTATTCCATCTGCTTTATCTCCTCACCATTTGTTCAAACAGAACCCAACTGTGAAAGGAGCAAGCGCGATGCCAGAGTTTGTACATGACGAAGAGGCCGCGGAAGTGGCTGGCAGAATGGGGCATGCGCCAAATCGCGGGCGTCTCGGCGACGTGAGCGCCGGCGCATATCTGTCGGAGTGTTGTCAGGATGTCTAATCGGCTGGACGAGGCAAGTGCTGCTATCTCTGTAAGAACGGAAGCTGGGAGCTTTTAGCTATTTGACCGCGTGGCACATGCACGTCGCCGCCTGTCTGCTGCTCTATGGAACCAGCGACATTGGGCTCTAGCAGCCTTCTAATTTGATTGTGGTGTAGAAAAGTGCGCCTAGGCAGCGGGAGATTACTCCCGCTCTTTTTGTTTTAAGGCGCCCCTCGCCGTGCGGCTAAGAACGGAGGAGCCCCGGGAACTTTCGCGGGTTGGTATCAAAGCCCGGGAAGACGGTGTTGAGATCGGTGACGCCGATGTGCTTGGCTAGAATTTCACTGACTACCGACCGGAAGTCCGTAGTGAGTGCCAGATCGCGGCCTTCGTTGAGCTGCTGATCGGCCAATCCGGGCCACTTGCCGTACACGTGGCCGCCTTTCACGTCGCCGCCCATGACAAACATGCAATTGGCGTGACCGTGGTCGGTGCCGCGGTTGCCGTTTTCCTTCGCGGTGCGGCCGAACTCGCTCATGGTCACGACGACGATGTCCTGCATGCGGTCGCCCAGGTCCCGGTGAAAGGCGGCCAGGCCGGAGCCTAGATCTTTCAACAAGTTAGAGAGCTGGCCCTGCACGCCGCCTTCGTTGACGTGATTGTCCCAGCCGCCGCAATCGACGAACAAAACTTCCACGCCGATGTTGGCCTTCAAAAGCTGCCCGATCTGCTGCAGGCTCTGTCCGAGCCGGCTGGTCGGATACTCCGCTCCGTTCTCCGGCGCGTACTTGCCTGGATCGACTTTGCGGAGCAGATCGATGGCCTCAAACGTTTCGGTCCCGGTGCCGTGCAGCGCGTGATCGACGGTCTGCGCGTACATGGCCTCGAAGCCGCTTTCGACCGCCGCGCCCATCCCGCCCGCTTGCGGCATCACCTTGAACTGCTTCAAGTCCGGCAGCGCAATCGCCGACGCGCTTCCGTGGAGCATGCGCGGCAAATTCGGCCCCATGGCGACGGCGCGGAACGGCGACGCATTTTCTTCCGGAACCGTTTCGATGGCGCGGTTCAGCCAGCCGTCCTCGGTGGCCTTCACGCCAGGCGTGCCCGATTCCATGAAGTCCTGCGCGTCGAAATGCGACCGCGTGGGGTCGGGAGATCCCGCGGCGTGCACGATGGCGAGCTGGTTCTTGTGGAACAGCGGCTCGAGCGGCGCAAGGCTCGGATGCAGCCCGAAGAATCCGTCGAGATCGATGGCCGCGTCGGCGCCGCCGCGGCGCGGCTGCGGAATTGCGATCGTCGGGCGCATGCGGTAGTAGTTCGGCTCCGCGAAGGGCACCACAATGTTCAGCCCGTCCGCCGCGCCCCGCTGGAACAGCACGACGAACTGCTTCTTGTTCGGCATCGGCGTGGACGCCACGGCGCGCTGCAGAAACGCAGGCATCGCGCTCAGTCCAACCATCGCGATTCCGCCCTGCTTCAAGAAATACCGCCGCGAAAACTTCAGCGGCCGAACACCTTCGCAACAACGATCGCTCATGTCGTACTCCGTGGAGTGCGGCGGCTAGCCGACGCCTTTACAGTCGCGCCATTCGTTCAACCGTAAAGGCGGGAGCCCTTCGGGGTTCAGGATAAACAAGCTCCCGCACTCCAAATTACCTGCGTTGAAACTCCGGCGCGCCCAGCACCAACCCTGCAACGACGCCCAAGTCCACGTGCTTCACCGGGTCGTCGAGCTTGGCCTGCACGATCTGCGGATTGTCGAGCTGCTTCTCGAGTGTCTCCACAGTCGTCGGCGCGGTTTGCCCGCCCAGGAAAAGCTGCACGGCGCGGTCCAGCGCGGCCTTGGCGTCCGCCGAAGAATCCATGCCCAGCAGCGAGGGCGCATCGGTGCGCGAGCCGCGAACCCGGTTGCCGGCCAGCGCAAGCGAGTAGTTCAGCCGGTTGAGCAGCGCACCGGTATTGACCCAAGTATCCGCTTTGTCCGAATAGCCGGTGGGAGGCTGGCATTGATAGAGGGGCTCGCCGATTCGCCCGGTCCACTGCACCAGCGGCATCGGGGTATCGACGTCGGTGCCCAGGGCGCGTGCCGTGGAAATCACCAGCTCGTATGGCGTCTTGATCTTCGCGCGGTAGGCATCGCGGGACCAAAATTCCGGCGAGTAAATCATCGTCTTCATCACTGCGCGGATGTCGCCGTCGCTCGATTGAAACGTCTGCGCCATCCTGGCCACTAGCGCCGGCGGAGGATTGTCGGAGACGAAGCGGCGCGCGAGTTTCGTGGAAATGAATTTCGCGGTGCTCGGATGATGCACCAGCAAATCGATCACCTCTTCGCCGTCACGCATTCCGCCCGCATGAATTTTCTTGCCGAGCACGAGTTTTGGATCGGGATCGTGCAAGCGGTCGTCGAATTTGAAATCCGGATATTCGCGGGGCTTGTCGATGGTCCAACCCGTAAAGCACCGAGCGACTTCGGTGACGTCTTTCTGCGTGTAGCCGCCATCGACGCCCAGCGTGTGGAGTTCCATCAATTCGCGGCCATAATTCTCGTTCAACCCGCGAACATTCTTTTGCTGTTGCTGTTGCGCGGGGCGCGGCGGAAATGGCTGTCCGGCGCGGTTCCAGCGCGCCTGCTGGCGCATGGCTCGCTCCGCGGCTTGGCGCTCCGCGGCTCGCGGATCGGCACTGAGAAAGTTATCGAGATAAAACAACATCGCGGGGCTCTTGGCGGTGGCGGTCAGCAGGTCCTTGAACTTGCCGAGCGTATGCGGCTGAATGACGTCGCGTTCGTACGAGGTCAAGTACCAGCGGTCCTCGCCCTTGGCCGCGAAAACGTTGAAGTGGTTAAACCAGAAATCATCCATGATCTGCTGGAGCTGGCGCTGGCTGTAGATGGCGCGCGTGACTTTGGCCATGGCAAGCTCTTCCACAACGCGCTGCGGCCGCTTGCTGTCGTCCGCGATCGCGCGAGGCACGGCGTTGGGATCGCCGCCCAGCAAGTCGCGCTTGCCGCCAGCTCCCCGAGTCACTGGGTTCGCTTCCTGCGAAGCGTCCTGCTTCATGGACGCTTCCTTCATGGGGGATGACGCATTGGGGTCGCTTTGCGCTGTCTGGACCACCGATGCGGAGGAACTTCCAGCTTCCTGACCGGCGGGATTCTGTCCTGGCCCCTGCGAAGCTTGCATGTCCCTAGCGAGGGTGGCGGCAGCAGCGTCGGACCGGCTCTGTCCTGACTGCGCTTGCTTCTGCGCCTGCTTTTCCGCCTGCTTCGGCTGCGGATACTCCGCGATCAGTTTAGCCGGCGTCAGGTGGAGCGTCGGGTAGTTTTCCAGCCGCGCTTCGACAGCTTTGTCATCGATCGAATTGGGATTCAGTTGCTCATCGATCCATTTCGCCAGTCCCATTTGCCGGACGCGCTCGAGGTCGCCGGGGCGCGGACCGTATGCCAAACGATTCAGGGCGTGCAGGATGGCCTCATCCGCGCTCAGCTCGGTGATCGGCAAGCCTTTCAGCACTGGGTCCTGCTTATGTTTCTTGTTTTTGGCCGGCGCCGCGGCCGCGGCGGGCAGGGGCAGATCGACACCCAGCGTCAAAACGCAGGCAAACGAAAGCACAATGGATAGAAAGGACTTCGCGCTAGCGAAAATCAGCGGGGTTGGCGCAGGGAGACGTTGTTGCGACTTCATCCGATTCTCCTGCCAGGTGGCATCTTCAGAAACAGAAGCGGGCACCTATAGAATAACCCCCACTCGTAGAGGAAGTTGCGGAAATCCAGTTCGGGATGTCGAAAACCCTCCCCGTCCGATGGTACAGGTATGCAAAGACTTAGGGCGGCCTAGCCGAGATTGGGGTGCTGGGTCAGTTTGCAAGCAAGAGCGGCAATGGCAAGAAGTTGTTTCCGAGTAGCGCGTCATCCGTCAAGAATCGATGCCAAGCGGGAAGATCACATCCTACAAGCCGACTTCTCGGTACTGATCCGTCGGCGCCCACCTGGATTACTTCCGGATCGCCGACCATACGTCCAGAATGGGTCGGGCGCGAACGGCACTTCTACCCGGTGCACCTTTACAAGAAATGGGTGGTAATATCCCCGACCAATATGACAGCGAACGGCCCAACTTCTTACTATGCGCTCGGCTATTCCGACGCAGAGCAAGCTCGCCTCATCCGGCAAGCGGCCCAGTTGGCCCCTCTAACCGAACGGTTTTTTCGTGACGCAGGCATTGGTCCAGGGCAACGGGTTTTGGAGCTTGGTTCCGGCATGGGCGACGTTGCCATGCTGGTTGCGCGGATCGTGGGGCCAGAAGGCCATGTCCTTGGAATCGAACGTGATGCTGATTCGATCAAAGTCGCGCAGGCTCGCGCGAACGAAGCCGGATTGCGCAACGTGGCTTTCTCTCAGTCGGACATTTCGCAACTGCAAAGCCCAGAGCGCTTTGAAGCGGCCGTCGGCCGGTTCATCTTGCAGTTTGTTCCTGATCCGGTCTCCGTGGTTCGTGGGTTAATGAGTTTGGCGCGGCCTGGAGGAATCATTGCATTTCATGAACCGCAATGGGATCCGTACATTGGTCTTTTGGGCGCGCTGCCTTTATCACGCGCTTGCGCGATCGCGGTTCGAGACACCATGCGCGCTTCGGGTGTGAATACGGATATGGGCCTCTCTTTGTATAACGTGTATCAACAGGCTGGATTACCGGCTCCCAGCATGCGCCTGGAAATGATTCTCGGCGTTGAGCCGGGATTTACAACTTGGGTTTGCGATTTATTGTTTTCAGTTCTGCCAAAGGCGCGACAGCACGGCATCGCGCTCGAAGCACTCGGCAATCTGGAAACGCTCTCTTCCCGTGTCCATGCGGAAGTCACGCAAGCGGATACCGTTGTGCCTTGGATTGCGCTGGTCGCCGCCTGGTCCAGAGTGCCCGCCACAAAGGTGTAGATTCGTTGTGGAGCACTTTCCGCGCTGAGTTCCGGCTAGCTTTTGAAGGTTACTTGGTTCCCCTGCCCCCTTGCGGGCAGGAGCAGCGCCAGGGTTGCGGACACAAATAAGGAGATGCCGGCGGCCGCCAGCCCGCCGTACAAGCTTCCCGTTCTTTGGCTGATCCAGCCCGCTGCATAGGGGCCAACAAATCCCGCCGCATTGGATATGGAGCTCGCCAGACCGAGACCGGCAGCTACGGCCGAGCCGGCGAGCAATTCGCTGGGCAGTGAGAACGCCGGCCCATACACGCTACAAATGCCTGCGACGGCCACTGCCAGCAGTGCAATGGTGATCGCCAACGAGTGCGGCGCACCCAACAAAGCCATCGCAGTTCCCGCGCATGCTGCGGGAATGGCCGCATGAAACTTCCGTTCCAAATGCCAGTCTGAGCTTCGCGACACCAAAACCATACCCGCTAGCCCCGCAAGGTACGGAATCATCACCAGGAATCCTATGGCGGTGTTCGAAAGCCGCCCTGAAAACGACTTCACCAGCTGCGGCATCCAGAAGGTCAGCATGTACATGGCGCAATTGGTGGCAAAAACAATGATTCCGACGTGCCACACGCGAAGAATTCGCAGCGCCTGGAGCGTTCCGATGAGCTTAGCTTCGCGCTTCTTGCTTTCCTCACGCTGCAGTTCCGCTTGCACCCAATCGCGCTCTTCCCCATCGAGAAATTTGGCCTCCGCGGGCCGGCTCGGCAGCACAAAATAGGTCGCGATCCCCAGCACGAGGGCAGGAGCGGCCTCGAGGATCAACAACCAGCGCCAACTCGGCCAGCTCATCCAGTGAACGTGACCGAGAATCCATCCCGAGAGGGGCGCTCCAATGATGTTGCTTGCGGGGATGCCGGTCAAAAACATGGCGATGCATTGGGCCTGTTCTCTCTGCCGAAACCAGTAGGTCAAGTAGAGGACCACTCCCGGAAAATAGCCACCTTCCGCCACGCCCAGCAGGAATCGCATCAGATACAGTTGTTGGACGGAGTGCGCCAGACCGGTCATCAACGCGAGAAATCCCCAGATCACAAGAATTGCCGGAATCCACACCCGGGCACCAATTTTGTGCAGCATCAAGTTGCTGGGGATCCCGGAGAGTATGTATCCAAAAAAGAAAACTCCGGCCACCAAGCCAAACTGCTCGCTGCTAATGCGCAGATCTTTATTCATGGTGAGCGCCGCGAATCCGATGTTGACGCGGTCAATGAACGAAACGACGTAAAGCAAAAAGAGGAGGGGAATCAGCCGCCACTGCAGCTTTCGTATGACTCTGCTTTCAAAGTTTCCCGCAACCGCCTCAGCCGTCATGCGTTTCTTAGTGCAAACTTTCCCGGCAGTCCGCCGTGATCAGCGTGGTGTCATCCTAGACCAAGGTATCGGATCCTGTGGAAAGCGGGTGAAGCGCAACAACGAAGCGAGGATGTTAGTCGCTCAAGGGAGTCCGGTCAATGTAGAGAAGGCCGGGGTAAGTGGGTCCATTTCCGATAAGCCGACTTATCAGTATCGATATGAGCCGACTACTGTGGATAACTTCAGTGTTTCCGACAATAAAGAAGTTAAGCCTGCCTTGATCCGCATTGGAAAGTGGGAATTCAAGTCCCACTCGCAATTGGTCGACGCCCGCTTGGCCCTCGGACAGAAGAAGTGATCAGCTCACGCGATTCGACGCGAGTCCTCGAACAAACGCGCAGTGGCAGCTCCGAAGATAAAGCCGCCAATATGCGCCAAGTATGCCACGCCTCCGGTCTGCACGTGTGCCACAGCGCCTGCGTGGAAGAGCTGAGTGAGAAACCAAAAACCAATTAAGAGGGCCGCCGGGATGAATCTAATTCGCGCGAACACGAATATAAACAGAAGCGTGCGAATTTGATCACGAGGATAGGTGACCAGAAACGCGCCCATCACCGCTGCGATCGCTCCACTCGCGCCGAGGTTGGGTACCGTGGAATGTGGGTCGGCCAGAACCTGGGCAAGCATGGCCACGAGCCCGCCAACTAGGTAGAAGACAAGATATCGGCCCCGGCCCATGGCATCTTCGATTTCGGGGGCAAAGGCCCATAAGAAAATCATGTTGCCGATGATGTGCGACCAACTGCCGTGCATGAACATAGCAGTCAGAATCGTGATCCAGTGATGGCCGGAAACAATTTGCGCCGGCACCGCTGACCACTGCATCACGAATGTTTCGCCACGCATCAGTTCAAGGACAAAAACGAAGACATTCACAAGGATGATGAGGGCGGTAACCAGGGGAACGCGTGCCGGGCGTCGCGACGCGTCGCCTAATGGAACCATTCCTCCCATGTCGTATTCCTCCGTTAGCCGGTCAACGCCAGATTTCAGCGGGCACACCTACCCCGGGGCGTTGCATTCTCCCTCGCGTCGCTCGGCCAGTTTTCCGTCAAATGTTGCCGCGATCCACTAAGCAGCGAACTTCGACGCAATCGTGTCCGTTGCCTTGCGCACCGCCAGCGATAGCATCACCCGCGTAACGCCGCTGATGATCATGCTCACGCCGACCAGCGTGCCTATCGCCCAAGCCGAACTGGACGGCCATTGCGCGTAGATCATCAGCCCCAATAACAGCGTAATGATCCCGTCGATCAGGAACCAACTGGATCCTTGCACTGAGCGCACCTTAAAGAAGAGCGCGATGTTCAAGATGCCCTCCACCAGAAAGAGCGATGCCAGTACCAAAGTGAGCGACGCCACACCGACTGCTGGACGCGCAATCAGGTACCCACCAAAGAAGAGATATGCGAGTCCTACCAGCAGTCTCCAGATCAGACTACCCGCTTCGCGTGTGTGAAAAGCGACCGTCAAGTGGACCACGCCTGCCAAAACGATGAGTCAGGCAATTACCACGTTGACCGCGACGGCGGCGATAAACGGCGATCCCACCCCCAGCATGCCCAAGATGATGAGCGAAACGCCCCACAGGATGGACAATGTCGAAGCCGAATGCACAATGCCGGATGGAGTTTACTGCGGCATAGAGGCCTCCTAAAAAGGGATGAGCGGAGTATCGTACGGAGGAAGTCTATCT
The DNA here is from genome assembly GCA_963735525.1 of uncultured Acidobacteriota bacterium. GTDB lineage: Bacteria > Acidobacteriota > Terriglobia > Acidiferrales > UBA7541 > Acidiferrum. The sequence goes on from CAVTLQ010000019.1 coordinate 238,777, forward strand.
TAAAAAAATGCAAGAGCGCTACCCAGGGGATTCGTGATTCGATCTTCCAGAGGCGAGTGAGAACCAAACCCACGTTGCGGTCGATCGCGTATTGGCGGGCATTCGGCGGGGTGTGGTCATATTGTCGTTCATTCCAACGATTGTAGAGCTCACACTTTTGAGCGATTATGCCCGCATGACGGGCAACCGCAACTGATGTCCTCGGATCAGTACCGACAAACGCGCTTGTATTGACCGATCTGGCCAACTCCTGGGTTGTCGGCTGCACGGAAGTTATCCTGCAATCGCGTTCGAGAAGTAATCGAAGCGAACCGTCGCGGCACTTGGACGATAAACGCGGGGGTCTCAATGGGTCGACGCAACACTCGGCTCGAACCTAACTTGCATTGATAACAAAGCTAAAATCGCTCGCCAAGAGTTAGATCAGCCGGAACACTTCCCTGGCTAGGTTTTGACCGCATACAGCCAAACAGATCGGTTCTCCCGGGGAAGCATTGTCGAATCAATGCATTGGATGGTGTTGCGTCGACCGTCTGAGCCGGCCCGACTTAGCAAGCAAGTGGAAGTCAACCGCTAAACACAATCGCATTTTTAGCGGATAAATCGGATCGACTTGCTGGGTCTCAACCTTGGGGAACAAATCTATTGCGTGACTGTCCGGTGTTCCGCCGACAGCCTCAACGCGTTGGGCCGCTACTCAGATCAGGCCGAAATTCGAGGAGCTCAACCGGCGCGCCGCTATCGAGGATCATCGCCACTGTAACGCCTTCCGAAGGCGAATTCGGGGCGGTGAGAATTTCCTTACCTTCAATCGCGGCCTGAAGGTCGTCTACTTCAAACGCTATGTGAGGGACTGACTTAATCAAGGCGTGCACTGGGCTATCGGGCTCGAAGCGCATCCATTGAATGCCACAAGGACTCGTCTCAAACGCGGAGACGTACATCTTGAATTGCTCCAGATAATATTCACCGGGTCGTGGAACGTCAGTCGGGATGCCGATGTGGTGATACCGCCAGCCATGTACAGAAGTGGCCGCAGGTTGGTCGTGCCCCTTCCGCAGGGTATTGGGGCTATCCGACTTGGGTTCTGAAATGCACATAATCTTTTCCCAGCCAAGATACCACGGCACCCTACTCGGAGCGATGGCCAAGGCAGGAAGTAATTCTCCACAGCGTCGTTCATATGTCGTGCAGCGTTTACAGATAATTTTCAGAAAGCGGGTTTGCCAGCCATCGGACCCAATTCCTGGTAAACGAGGTTACCGTCCAAGTGCCGACCATGATTCAATCGCTAAGAGCCTTCAATCCTGCTTCATGACTCTCGCAGGACATCCACGATTGTCGTGGGGTCTAGCGCGGTGAGGAGAGTGTCTCGTTGGATTCCGGTCGCTTTTATGACGTGGCGCCCTGCCACGTGAACCCTTCGAATCGAAATGAGCATAGAAAGCGCGTGCGTCAAGCCGGCGGCCTTCATCACTTCGGCCACGCTTACGTTCTCAAATCCCCGTTCACAATCCGTTCATGTTTTGCGGCGGTCTCTTCGACGGGATAGCGCACAATTTTTCTTGCACCCTCCACCTATGATGGTCATCCTATGCTAGTCATCAAACCATATGTATGACGGGCATCCTATCTGATGCCGGTCCTGCAAAAAGGAGGCAGTATGAAGCTCACAGGCAAGAAGGCTCTTATTACCGGCGGCAACAGTGGCATCGGTCTTGCCACCGCCCGACTTTTCATTGCGGAGGGCGCGCAGGTGGCCATTACCGGTCGCGACCAGAAGACGCTCGATGAAGCGATCGCCGAACTTGGATCGAGCGCGCGTGGCTACCGCGTTGACGTCACCATTGCGGAAGATCGCAAGCGGCTCTTCGCAGCCCTGGCCAAAGATTTCGGGAAGCTCGACATTGTCTTCGCCAACGCCGGCATCTCCGGCCGGACTCCTACGGGCTCGACCGACGAGGCCATTTTTGAGAAGGTGATCCACGTCAACCTTAGTTCCGCTTTCTTTACGGTGAATTCATCGGTACCTCTGCTGAACGACAACGCCAGCATCATCTTTACTGGATCGGTGCTTAACTACCTCGGCCAACCTGGCGTCGCCGCCTATGCAGCCACCAAGGGAGGTCTCGTCTCGATGGCGCGTTCCATCGCCGCCGACCTTGCACCGCGCAACATTCGCGTGAACGTGGTCGCACCAGGCGCGATCAAAACTCCCATTTGGAAGCGCGGGCCCCGCGCCTCTGCTACCGCGGAAGACTCCGCTAAGTTGGAGAAGTTCTTCTCTTCCGCGGTTCCGCAAGGCCGTTGGGGCGAGCCGGAAGAAGTTGCCAAAGCCGTGCTCTTCCTGGCGTCGGACGATTCCTCGTACGTCAACGCGGTGGAGCTGCTGGTGGATGGCGGAGCCACGGGCGCCCCGTTTGGAGCTCCCATTTTTCAGGACGTATCTAGGCCGCTCGGCAGCGAGGCGAAGTTGGCAAAAGCTCATGCGGAATGAACCGCTGTTTTGGAACGTCTTGCGGAGTGGATAACGGGCAACGCGGAAGTGATCGGTGCGTGACACGGTGCGCAGTGATCCGCGAAGTGCGCCATCGCTTCTTGAAAATTCTGATCGGACGGCGTGACGGGGTTGTGCTCGTAGCGGGCATTCGCCGGAATCGCCGGGCGGCGGGCGTTTCGCGCCAGCATCGCTTCCATCGCGGTCGGTGTGGCATGTGCGCTCAAGCCGTTGTGCAGCATCGAAACGCCGGCGCCAATCGCCAGCCCCGCGGCCAGCACCAGTAGGAGAAGAATCAGCTTCCAGCGTTTCATGATCGACGGATGGCAGCCGACAGGTATTGACGACCGCAACAGATTTTGACGCGCCGCGCTCGCCTGCCGTTTGTCAAACCCGTGTTAAAGTCTGGAGCGGGAAGGCTCCGAGACTGCAATCCAAAGTTATGCCTAAACGGCTACTCGAAGGGAGAATCAAATGAGTCAAACAGGCGCGAGTATGAGCCAACACAAGTATGACGCGAGTGCCGGGACAGTGGACATGAAGCTCGAGGTGATCGTCATCCCGGTCTCGGACGTGGACCGCGCGAAGGAGTTCTACCGGAAGCTCGGATGGAGGGTAGACGCCGACTACGACAGCGGTAAAGACTTCCGCGTGCTCCAGTTCACGCCGCCGGGCTCGGGGTGCTCGATCATCTTCGGCAAGAACGTCACCGCGGCGGCCCCCGGTTCCGCACAGGGCTTATATCTGATCGTCTCCGACATCGAGGCGACCCGCGCTGAGTTGCTGGGTCGCGGCGTCGAGATCAGCGAGGTGTTCCATGACGCCAGCGGCGTATACGCCGGCCCAGATGAGCCCTACCTGTTTGGGCGGCAACGGGTCAGCGGTCGGGACCCCGAGCATCGCAGCTACCGCTCGTTCGCCTCGTTCCATGATCCCGACGGCAACGGTTGGCTGTTCCAGGAGATCACGACGCGGCTGCCGGGGCGCATCGACCCAGCGACAACGACCTTCGCATCGGCGAGCGACTTGGCGAGCGCACTTCGCCGCGCCGCGGCCGCGCACGGAGAGCACGAGAAGCGCATCGGCGGGGCAGATGCGAACTGGCCCGACTGGTACGCCGAGTATATGGTGGCGGAGCAGGGCGGAGCGAAGCTTCCGACGTAATCGGATCTGACCTCATCATCGGCGGCTCACCAGGTGCCTACGCGCTCGGCCCGGGGGCGGGGACGCTTCTGCTCGCGAAGAGTATCGAACGCCACGCCTTAAGTCCCGGTTACGGGCAAACCGGAAGTAATCCTCAAGTCCTGGCAAACGCCGTTGCCGGACAAGTTCCTTTTCGGCTCCCCAGAAGCCCGCTTGCGGGAGTTCACCGTTTCACCGAATCAGTAACGATAAACGCTCATGTTATTGACTGAGCTGGCCAAGTTCCGGGTGGTCGGCAATCCGGAAGCGATCCGGGATGGCTTTTTCCAAACTGACCCGGTGCCGAGATTGACGCCTGCTTGGCGGTACCCGTATGCTCTTCGTTCCGTTCGCGACGCCCATCCATGTTGATTCGCAATTTCATTTTCTGGCTTTCCACAAAACGCGGGGTGACGAACTCAATTGCGCGGCGGGGCATGAAATACGGCTTTGCGCGGCGGTTTGTGGCGGGCGAAACGCTGGGCGAGGCGCTGGTAGCGAGCGAGGAGCTTTGCCAGCAAGGGCGCACGGTGAGTCTGAATCACTTGGGCGAGAATGTTTCCACCGAAGCGGCCGCGCGGGAAGTATGCGCTGGATACATTCACATGGTCGAAGAGCTGCACGCGAGGAATCTGAGCGCAAACATTTCCATCAAGCTGACGCAGCTCGGGCTCGATCTCGGCGACGATTTCTGCAAGTCGCTCGCGGGTTCGATTGCCAGGCGCGCGGCGGAGCTCGGGCGCAGCATCGAGATGGATATGGAGGGAAGTTCGTACACCGACCGGACGCTGGACATCTTCGAGAGCGTGCAGCGGGAGTCTGGCAACGGGTGCCTGGCCGTGCAGGCGTATCTCTATCGCACGGAGAAGGATCTGCAGCGCCTCGCGCCGCTGAAACCCAAAATCCGGCTGGTGAAGGGCGCGTATCGAGAGCCGAAGAATCTGGCGCATCAGGGGAAGAGCGCTGTGGACGCCAACTACAAGCGGCTGACCACGCAACTTCTCGAGGGCGCGGTTCACGGGAGTTTTTTTCCGGCAATCGCTTCGCATGACCCGATGATGGTGGCCCACGCGCAGGCCGAGGCCTTGCGATTGAAGTTGCCCAAAGACAAATACGAATTTCAGATGATTTACGGAATCCGGCGTGATCTTCAGCAGCAAGTGCATGCCGCGGGAAACATTTTGCAGGTTTACGTGCCGTTTGGGACCGACTGGTGCCCATATTTCATGCGACGTTTGTCGGAGCGGCCGGCGAATTGCTGGTTTGTGCTGCGGAGTTTGGTGGCGGAGTCGGGTCGAGGGGCGACAGGGAGCTGACGCGAACTACTTTGTGCGACAGCAACGTGTCACCGCGCTCGAAGCTAGTCTGTTATGTCGAAATCGACCATGCGATCGGGCGCGTGGTTGCTGGCGTTGTCCACCGCTTGCACTACCAAGCGATAGCCGCCTGAGGGCAAATCCTTTACCGCAACAACCATCCCCGCCGGAATGACCGGGTTGCCCTTCTGGATGTACTCGTCCGCTGGGGCTAAGCCGGAGAAGAATACTTGCTTGTTGGTGGCGCGTTCGAACACGCGATAAGCAAAACCCACTCGTGGCGGCGCGGCGGACGCCAGCAACGGCTCGTAAATCTCCGTATACATGATGACGTTGTCGGTGCGCTTGAAGCGGTTGGTGGGAGAAGGAACCACCTCCAGGCCTTTGACCACCAGCGGCGTGCGGTCCTCGAGCAAGATCGAGTCCAGGCCCGTCGGAATGTCCGAAATGCGCTGTGCGTTGTTGGTGAGCACCACGCCCCCGAGGCTGAAGTGCTTTCCATCGTACGCATCAATCTGCAAGGGTGACTCGAACTTGCCGAAGGTGTCGCCGCCGGCGCTGAGTACGATGGTGAGTTTGTACGTTCCCGCGACCGCGTCGAACTGGTTTTGATAGCGATAGGGGATCTTGGTAAAGGCCTTCCATTCGTCCTTTTCGAGGTCGAGCTTGACGGTGTCGCTGAAACGCGCGCCGATCGTGCCATCGGGGCGCGAGGCGATTCCCAGCACATTTACGTCCACGTGATACTTGCCTTTTTCCTTGTCGAATTTCAGCGCGTCCGAGGGAATCTCCATGGCCAGGTTCACGCGGGCAAGGTTGGGCCCAGTATAGAAGTACGGAGTTTCGAACTGGCCATGAATGGAACCGGTCTGCGCGCCGGCGGCGTGCAGTTCGAGTTGCTTCTCGGCCGGCTTTCCCTCCAGGGGATTCTCGGTTCTGGTATTGCAATATCCGGTGCGGGAGCGAACGTTCAGACCGTCGCGATTCAACTTTACTTTCAGGGTATGGCAGCTTCCTTCCGGCGTTTCCTGGGGCACGTAGCCGAGAATGTAGAACTCGTTCTGCTCTTTGCCAATGCGCTCGAGCCCGCCGAGCAGGTCATTGGTATTAAAGATGGTGAAGCCGCCGGTGCCGTCGGCCAGAGCGGCGAGAACCTGCTGGTTGGTTGAGGCCGAAGGCGGGAATTGCGGAACGATCGTGCGGGCCTGGTTATAAGGGTTGTTAGGCGAATTACTGTATGGATTGGAGGGGTTCGTGGATGTGTTTGCGACGGGAGATCCCGCGGTGCCGCCTTTCGTGCCGGTGCCGCCGGTAGTGCCCGTGCCGCCGGTGCCACCTTTTCCGCCGCTGCCCGTGCCAGTGCCGGTTCCGCCCGTTCCGCCGGTTCCGCCCGTTCCGCCGCCAGGACGGCCACCGCCGCCGCTGGGTGCACCTCCACCGCCGCCGCCCGGACGCTGGGGATCAGGCGAGGCATTCGCGGTATACGAAGCGAGGACAAGGCGAGGACGCTCCCGCAACTTTGCTTCGGCGGCCCGCTGCGAAGCGGCGCGCAGGTTTCCATCCGGTACAACGTTGCGGGAGACGGGGCTGGCCAGTGTGGCGACCAGACCACGCACATCCAGCGAATAGATCGCGACATTGGCCTTGTTGCACGCATCGATCGTGGCCGTCAACTCCGACTGGGTCTCGGGAGTGAGCGTAAATCCCGCCGAGAACAGGACCAACATCTTGCGGCCGGGCACCGACCGGAGATTTTTCGCCAAACTACGCAAGGCCAGCAGCATCGTGCGCACGCCAAACTCCGCTTCGGTGCCGCTGATCGAAGAAAAGCCCGGGGTGGCAATCGAACCCGAAGCGGTGGAGTCCGGCGTGGCGTTCGACGCGACGGAGGAGATTTTCACGCCGCTGACCGCCGTGCGCAGCACATCCGGATTCGCCGTGAAATTCTGGGCGATGCGCAGCGTGCCCCCGAATTCAACCACCGCCATCATGCGGTCAGGGCCGGCGTTGGCTTCGACAAATTTTCCGGCGGCGGCGCGCGCCTGGATCTGATCCGGCGGCGCCATGGAAGAGTTATCGAAGAACAAGATCAAAAAGTGTTTCTGGGGGTTGGCGGCCTGAATGGCCACGTCGGCGCCGCTGGAAAAGCTGGCGACCTGCTGCTCCTTGTTGTCCTCGAAGACCTTGAAATCCGCTTGTTTTAGCTCGTGGACGTAGGCGCCTTTCTTGTCGGTGACCACGGCGTCAACGAGCACGAGACGCGATTCTTTCTTGATAATCGCGACGGGCTGCTGCTGGTCCGCCGGAACGGCGGCCGGCGGGGCAGCGGGCGATTGTGCCGCCGGTGGAGCTTGGCCGCGAAGGCTCGCGGGCGTCAGACACAAAATAAATGTCGCGAGGGTGAGGCTCAGGCGGCGTGCCATGTTCCGATGTATGTTCATGTGCTTCCCCCAAAAAGCCAATCAAAAATCTAGTACGGAATGACGACCGCTCCGTTGCGCGCCGCCATCTGTGCTCCTTCGGCATCCCGGACAACCAAACGCACCAGATAGGTGCCGGGCTTGATGTCGAAACTCGATTTCACCGTGAAACCCGAGCGGCTGAGGCGATTCAAGGTCGGGTCGAGCAAGCGCATCTCCACAATTTTCTCGCCGCCGACCACGTAGTTGCCGTTTTCGTCGAAGATGGCGGTGGCAAAAGTGAGGTCGTCGCGGCTGCGGCCCTCCGCCTTGCGGAAATGCAGGCCTTTGAGATCGACGTGAGTAAGCACCGCGAGACGCGCCTGCATTTGATCCCCTTTGAAGAATTGCGTTTGCAGCTCGACGGGCAGATCGTGAATTTCTTCCTGCGAGAAGAGGGCTTCCTGAATTTCCTGCTTGGCGGCTTCCGCCGGATCGACAATGGTGCGCGGCGCATAGTAGCCGTGACGGGCTTGCACGGATAGTTTTTGCTTGCCGGTTAGCGTGACCTTCAAGGTGTGATAGCGCCCGTCAATTTTCAGGTTCTGCGGGGCAAATGCGAGAAGGTAGGAAAGCGGGGGCGCGGCCACCGCCTGGCGGAGGCCTTGGTCGACATCGTTGCGGTTGTGAAAAAACGTTCCGCCGGTGCCGTCAGCCAACTGCCCGAGAATGTCGGTCTGCGCAAATTGCGCCGCGATCCGGTACGAGCTTTTGAAGCCCGCCGTCCGGTAGGTGTCGACTGGGGGATTGGAGATGTCTCCCAACAGATCCGGTGTGTACAAACCGCGCGCGTCGATGGTGTTGATCACGATGCCTGCTCGATTGGCGCGATCCACGAGGTCACCCGATTCTTGGGTGCGCACGGTGAGGATAAAACCCGGCGAAACGAAAACCATGACGCGCTGGCCGGGCATAGTTGCGAGACGCCGCATGATGTCTTCGAGATGGCGGTAGACGTATTCGGTCTGGCTGTCACCCAGAGACTCGACGTGATCGGCAACTGCTTGGGCCATGCGATTGCGCCGCGGCTCTCTGGGTCTCGTCGCCGTTGAAGGCGCACTGCACGGCATCCTCGGTGGCGATCGCGAGGGCCTGAGATTCGTGAAAGTTCACGATCTGATCGGCCTGGTAGTAGCTCAGGTCGGGACACTCGTGAAGCCCAACCGGTCCGGTCACGGGCCGCGGAACGATGCTCAGAAGGGCCTGCTTGAGCGCCTCGTGATCCGAGGTGAATTCCTGCGTCAACTGGCCGGAGGTGGTGTACATGCCAACGCGATCGGAAGGAGCAAGAGCGCCGAACAAGCGCGTCGCAGCGTTGCGAACAAAGACGGTGTCGTTCATCAACATATCGATGTCGTCGAAAACCAGGCCGACGAAGCGCTGCGGGAGCGCGGCCGGCACGGCCCCAGGCTGCTCGCTGGCAGGTGGCGCCTCGCCCGCCGGCGTGACCGTGGGTACGACCGCGTGCGATTCCGGGGTCTCCACGCTGAACGACGAAATCACCTGAGGTTTGCGATTGTCGAGAAGCTGAAAATCTTCCTTCTTCAAATTGGGGACCACATTTCCTTGGGAATCGCGCACCACCACGCGGACCAGCACCAGGTTCACGCGGACTCGGAACGTGGCAGGATTATCGTGGCTGGAAACTTCAGCGGTGTTGCTCGAGTTCGAGTCGGAAGGCGCGGGCGATTGCGCCGCCGGCGCAGGCGTGTCGCTTTTCGGGGACGCGTTCTCGGCTGGAGCTTGGCCGCGGAGAGGTCTCCAAGAGAGCAAAAGGCAGCAGCCAAGGACGAGCGTAAGCCAATAGCGAGCGATTCGGACTTGCACGGAGCGCGGCATGCGTTCCCTTCCGCCCTCGCAGGGACTACTTGGGGGCTGCGCAACCGACACTACTGAGACCACTCGACGCCCGCAGTTAGTCCGACTATACGCCGCCGTTTACTTTTGTGTCAAAGCAAGTCTGGGCGGCGCGGAAGGCCTCCAGAGTCCACAGATCCTGAGCTTCTTGATGCCGCAGGACGTAGCGTTCTCCAGTGCTCATCAGGACGCGGAAGTAGGTAAAGCCGGGGGAATACCAGCGGTCCTCGATCGCCGTGACTTCCGCGGGGAGTTCGTTGAAATACACGCGAAGAGGCCGCTCGTCGCCTTTGTAACCGGCGTAGCACTCGACGCGGAGGAGCTGATCAGCCATGGGCGCCCCCTTTGCGGCTGTCGGCAAGCTCCGCATTCCACGCCGCACCCAGGAAGATAATCACGGTGGATAGCTGCATCCAGATCAGCAAGCCGATTACGGCGGCCAAGCCACCGTAGACGACGCTGTACGGCACCTTGCGAACGTAAAGGCCGAAGGAGATGTCGGATACCCACCAAAGCAGCGTAGCGATCATGGCACCGGGAAGAACGTTGCGCCAGCTGGCTTGCTTCGGGCGGGCCACGCGGTAGATCACGGTCAACGAGATCATGGCCAGGAGAATCGCCGTGCCGTGAAAAACGAAGCCCCACAAAGTCTGAATCGAGGCGCTCTTGCCGAGTTCGAGGGCAATCCAGTGCCGTAAAGGCCGGCCGAAGACGCCGAGAATGGCAGCCGCGAGCAAGGGAGCGATGGTGATCAGGAGGAGGGCGAGTGCGCGCCGCTGGCGCTCAAGAAATCCGGGGCGGTCATGGTCGCCGTACACGACGTGGATGCCCTCCATCAGCAGTCGCATCACCTGGGTACCGGCCAGCAGCGTGCCTGTCCATCCGACGAGCGCCCACTTCCAGGCTTGCGGGCCGCGTTTGACCAGGAATTCGGAGACCAGCTGCTGACTTCCGGGCGGGAGGAAGGCGGTTAAGTACGTGATCAGATCGAAGAGATTGGTTCGGCCGCCGATGGGGCTCGTCGCGAAACCCACTGCGATCAGGAGCGTGGGGAAAAACGCAAAAAACAAATTGAACGCAACAGCTTGCGAAATCATGCTGCAACGCGGGAATACCCGGCCGAACATGCTTAGCGCGCGCTTGGCGGAGGCGGCGGAGGCGATCATGGATGGGCATTATACCCGCGGCGTGGCGTTTCTGGCGTAACATGGCGCGGCTCGCAACCGCAGAGAAGAATCAGTTGGATCCTAGAAAGCGGCGAGTGCCTTGGGCCCGAGCGCGCATCGTTCATTCTTAAGAGGCATCGTTTGCGACGTTCGATCGCACCTACGATATCGTTTGGGTCAAGCGGGAGAAATAGATGACCGGCCGGCGCGAAGCGAAGCCTTGAGGTCGTCTTTGCTGCGACGAAGCCCGAGCAAGAATCGCAGAAGTGCATGCACCGCGATGGCGGTAAGCAATAGCACGACAGGATCAATCGGGTGGCGGTAGCGAAGCGACGTGTGGGTCACATAGTACAGGAACGGGAAAAGCACGGGGAATGCGGCTAACGGAACAGCATAGGGACTGCGCAGCAGGATGAGCGCTGCGACACCGAACAGCGCACCCACTCCGGACAGAACGGCGCAAAGGATCAAGGCGCGGACCAGCAGAGAGTCCGTGCTCAGAAATGTGTCCAGGGGATACGCAACGCCTCCCCAGAAAGCGATGAACCGGTCGCCGAATAGGATCACTTCCTTGCGCGGATGCGAGACGATAAATTTCATGGCCTTGCGCATTTCTTCGTCCATGAACGCGGTTTCGCCCATCCGGAAATAGCGCACCGTTTCGCGTTCCTTGGTGATGGGGGCAGGCCAGCGCGGATGGTCGCCGTCGTAGTTTTCGTTGTTGCCGATGTACAGCTCGAGCGGGAAATTCGAGCGCAGGGGAACGAATCGATGGAAGACAGCGTAGTTACGAATGGTCCACGGCACGCAGCAAACGAGTGCCAGCGCGAATACCAGGGCCGGCTTGGCGAGCGACCGTGATACGGAAACGGCGCGCCGCTGCTGCGCGCGATAGGCAGCCCAGGCCAGCAGCGGCGGCAACAACAAGCCGAGCGAGGGATTGGTCATCAGCGTGAAGCCCCAGAGCAAGCCGTAGCCGCACCAGTCCCGGAGGCGGTCGGATTCGGCCAATTCCAGGGTGGCCCACAAGAGCGTCGCCCCGAGCAGCGCGGCGAGCGAGGTGTCCCAGATCCACTCGAACGGAATCATGATCGCGTTTGGAAACAGCGCCCAGAGCCATGCAGCGGCGCTGGCCACACGGATGCCTGCGACGCGTTTTCCAACGTAGAAAATCGGAACGCAAACAGCCGTGGAGAAAAGACAGTTCAGGAATACCAGGAAGAAAAAGGACGGGACGGTGTAAATGCCGAAGAGTTTGAAGGTCCCTGCGACCAGGAGCGGATAAACCGGGGTCAGCCAGGCAGTCGGGCCGGTGTCCTTGTTGAAGGGGTTGCTGAAGCCTTTGCCGGTGGAGAGGGCATGCGCAATGCTGCCGGTTTCCTGTTCGAAGGGAGCGGTGGCCAGCGCCGCGTCTGGAATCTTCCGTGCTTGGTCCCATGCAAAAGCGAGCCGCGCTCCCAGTCCAACGACGAGAATCAGTACGAGAGAGGCCGCCGCCTTTAGGAGTTTCTCCTTCATCGCACGTCTTCCCCGACAGTAGGATGCAGGTTCCTTACCCTGGTGTCAGGTCCATATCCTACGCCGAGTGCGACACTCCCTTCGCCCCCCAGTAACAACTTTCGTTCTTTGTTGTGACGAGAAAGCCTGGAGCTCCGCGTATGCCCTCGACGTCGCAAGTGGTTCGTAATAGAATTCGCGTCATTGGTCCGAGATCGGACCCACCTTCCTTCCAGCGGGCCACGACGGTAAGCAGCTAAGTCCGGTCTTGACGCACGCATGCCGACATACAAGGAGGCGCAATGAGAATCTTGCTTTACTGCGCTGGCATTTCTTTGCTCGCCTTGGGCGCGCCCACCGCGATCCAGCCGCCTGAGGATCGAGACGCGTGCCATTTCACGGTCTCCGAGTCGACGAGCAAGCCCTCCATTACCGGGCCGGAAGACGTCGTCGCCATGGTTCATGTCATTGAGCAGCCGGATTCTCCCATCGAAATCCTCGCCATGGACTTCAAGGATTCTTTCGTATCCGTGGCGCACGAGCGCATGACCGAACAACTTCGATGCACCGCAAAAATCCGCAATCGTGGCGATCAAGTGATTCGAGGCTTTGACATAGAGGTTTTGTTGGCATCGGTTGAGGGCGGCGCTGTAGGAACGGGATTTGTGGAACGCCCAAGCCGAAGGGAAAGCCTCGCGCCAGGTCAAGAAATGGAGATTCAGGGATGCGGAGGAAGCGGCAGCGGGGGCGCGCCCAATAACCTCGTGCATTTGCTTGTGTTCGTCAGGGCCATCGATACGGAAGGTTGTTCCTACTTCCCGTCGAAACGTGTTTCCCACCAGCTTGGCGTGTACCCCGTCTTCTGAGGAACTCCGCGAGGCGGATCGCCGTCCGGGTTGGGCATGTAGTGTCCGGTTCCGCGACGCGGCGTCCCAAAAGCGGTCGATTTTCCAGCGCCGGGCACAAAGAATTGCCTTGCTATCTCCCGGTGTCATAACGGGTTGTCCCTTTCTTGAAAAATCGGCAAGCGGCATGCTGACCTTTCCAGGGGTGTAGACGTCCTACATGCAGGGATGTAGAGGCTCTACCCCCAAGGGGTGTGGGCATGGCAAACCGCTATCAGAACCGCATCGAGCTGCTCCAGGGCACGCTGGACCTGTTGATCCTGCAGACGCTCCGCTGGGGCGCGCAGCACGGCTACGGCATCAGCCAGGCCATTCACGCCAACTCCGGCGACATTTTGCAGGTGGACACCGGCTCACTGTATCCCGCTCTACACCGGCTCGAGCGCCAGAAGTGGATCGCCGCGGACTGGAAAGTTTCCGAGAACAAGCAGCGCGTCCGCGTCTATCGTCTTACAGCCGCCGGCAAAAAGCGTCTCCTGTCCGAACGTTCTCGCTGGGCGCAACTCTCCGACGCCATCGCCGGTGTCCTGGAGCCCGCGAAGAAGGAGAGCGAGGCATGAGATTCGCATTTTGGCGCGGTAAGCAGCGGCACGAACAACTCGAAGAAGAAATTCGCAGCCATTTGGAGATGGCGGCGCGCGAGCGTGTGGAGAGGGGCGAGTCTCGTGGACAAGCCGAAAGCGCGGCGCGGCGGGAGTTTGGCAACGTCGCGCTGGTGAGAGACGTCACGCGGCGCCAGTGGGGATGGATCTGGCTGGAAGAGTTGTTGCAAGACTTGCGTTACGGCCTGCGCATGGTACGGCGGAATCCCGCGTTCACATTGATGGCGGTGCTTACGCTGGTCCTGGGAATCGGCGCGAATACGGCCATTTTCAGCCTGGTGAATGGAGTTTTGCTTCAACCGTTGCCGTTCCCGCAGCCGCACCGTTTGGCCGGGCTGACGGAGTATTACCCGAAAGCCCCGTTCGCGATTTTTCGCGATCAGAGCCGCACCATGGACATCATCGCCAACACGGATAGCACGGAATTCAATCTCACCGGACGAGACCTGCCCGTACGGCTGTTGGGCACGTCGGTGTCGGCAAAGTGGTTCGGCGTGCTGGGGGCACAAGCGGCGATGGGCAGAACCTTTCTGGAAGGCGAGGATCAACCGGGCAAGGACGACCTGGTGATTCTGAGTCATTCTGCGTGGGAGGGCCGGTTCGGCAGCGACCCCAACATCATTGGCCGCGCGATAACTCTGGACGGGGTCAACCGTCAGGTGATCGGCGTAATGCCGGCGGATTTCCGCTTCCCGTCGCCGAAGACGGAATTCTGGGTTCCGCTGGAGCTCGATCCGCGCAATCCAGGGGATTACTGGGGTAGCAGTTATATGCCGCTGCTGGCGCGATTGCGCCCAGGAGCCTCGGTGGAGCAAGCGCGAGCGGAACTCAAGCAGCTCCGGCTGAACGTTCTCGCGGCGTATCCTTGGCGGCTACCGGACAACATCTGGCAAGACGGCAGCGTCGCGCCGCTCCAGGATTTGCTGGTGGGCAATGTGCGCGAAAGATTGCTGCTGCTGCTTGGCGCGGTCGGTCTCTTGTTACTGATCGCGTGCGCCAACGTGGCCAATTTGCTGCTGGCACGAGCGGCCACGCGGCAGAAAGAAATCGCGCTGCGCACCGCCCTCGGCGCAGGCTGGTGGAGAATTGCACGTCAATTGGTGACCGAGAGCGTCTTGATTGCCGTGCTGGGCGGGGCGCTAGGGTTGGTTGCCGCGCAATACAGTCTGTCGATCTTGAAGTCTATGCTTCCGGCCGACATGCCGCGCCTGGCCGAGGTGACCGTAGACGCCCGCGTCCTGCTGTTCACGGCAGTGCTTTCGGTCTTGACGGGAATCGTGTTTGGCTTGGTCCCCGCCGGAGGCACGTCGAACTTAGATCTGACGAAAACACTGAAAACCGGCGAGCGCGGCGGCATCTCCGGAAGTCACCGGCTCAGCAGCCTGCTGGTGATGGGCGAAGTGGGAGTTTCCGTCGTACTGGTGATTGCCGCCGGGCTGCTGGTGAAGAGCCTCTGGAATTTGTCCAATGCCAACCCGGGATTCCGTTCCGACCACATCTTGACCGCGCGCATTACTCCGAACCAATCCTTCTGCGATGACGCGGGACGCTGCCTGACGTTCTACCGCGACTTGCTCGATCGCGTGCGCGCGCTGCCCGAGGTCAAGGACGTGGCTGCGGTGAACGGCCTGCCCCTGGGTGGAGATTGGGAAACCGTGCCGTCTGACGTCGAAGGGCGGCCCACCGCGCCGGGTGCGCATGTGCCGATGCTCATGGAAAGGGTCTGCACGCCGGAGTATCTGCACATCATGGGAATCCCGTTACTGCAAGGCCGCGGGCTGACCGAGGCGGATGAGGCAGCGAGCGCGCAGCGCGTCGCGCTGATCAGCAAAGCCACGGCCGAGCGCTACTGGCCGGGCAAATCCCCAATCGGCGAACACATCAAACCGCGATGGCTGAAGGATTGGTGGACGATCGTGGGTGTCGTCGGCGACGTGCAGGAATTCACCATGACCAGGGCCATGGCAGATTGGATCGACGGCGAGTTCTACGTGGCCTATGGCTCGCACGCCGTTCGCGACCGCGGACCGGAAGCGCCACCGGCGGAGCTGACGCTGGTGATTCGCACCTCGGAAGAACAATCGCAACTCGGAGAACAGTTGCAGACCATCGTTTCGAGCCTCAATGGAGATGTTCCGGTCAGCGAGGTGGCAATGTTACGCGGGTGGTTACGAGAAGCAGTGGCGCCCACCCGCTCCACGGCATCACTGTTCGCCATCTTTGCGGGTCTCGCGGTGGCGCTGGGAGCGGTCGGCATCTACGGCGTCATTTCGTACTCCGTGGCGCAGCGCACTCGGGAAATCGGCATTCGCATGGCTCTCGGTGCCCGGCGAGAGGAAGTCCTGCTGCTGGTCGTAGGCCAAGGCGCAAAGCTGGCGGCTCTGGGAGTTGCGGCCGGGTTGGCTGCCGCCGTGCTCCTAACGCGGCTGATGACCAGCTTGCTATACGGAGTGGGAGCTGCCGACCCGCTGACGTATGCGGCGGTGGGAATTTTGCTGATGTTTGTAGCGATCGCAGCGTCTTACGTCCCGGCGAGGCGAGCGATGCGTGTGGATCCTATGGTGGCACTGCGGTACGAATGAACGGTGGCGATTTTGCGGCGCGCGCGCGAGGAGAATCGAACATGAAATTTCCACGGTGGCAGCGCGGTGACGATCTCAACGCAGAAATTGCCAGCCATCTGGAGATGGCCAAGCGCGATCGCATGGATCGCGGTGAATCGGCGGAACAGGCCCAGCACTCCGCGCGCCGCGAATTTGGCAACGTGGGGCTGGTGCAGAACGTCACCCGCGAGCAGTGGGGCTGGGTCTGGCTCGAAGAATTTCTGCAGGACCTGCGGTACGGCGCGCGCACGTTGCGAAAGAATCCCGGGTTCACCGCGATCGCGGTCTTGACCCTGGCGCTGGGGATCGGCGCGAATACGTCGCTGTTTTCGGTGGTGAACGGCGTGCTGCTGAATCCTCTGCCCTACCCGCATCCCGAGCAGCTTGTCACGCTCCACGAAAGCAAGCCGAATTTCAAAAGCGGCTCGATTTCTTATCCCAATTTTCGCGACTGGCAAAAAGACAACCACACCTTTTCCGCCATGGCCATCACGCGGAATTACACATTCAGCTTTACAGGCCGCGGCGAGGCCGAGCAGGTGCGGGCGAGACTCGTTTCCTCGGACTTCTTCTCCGTGCTTGGCGTGAATCCGGTAATCGGCCGTACCTTTGCGCCGGGCGAAGACGAAATCGGCGGGCCGCCTCTCGCGATCATTGGTGCGGGTCTGTGGAAACGCAAATTCGGCTCTTCGCCGGACGTATTGGGCAAAAGTCTTACTTTGGACGGCAAGGACTACACGATCGTGGGCGTCACGCCCGCCGCGTTCGATCTGTTCCTGCGGAGCACGCGCATCACGGAGGTCTACGTGCCCATCGGCCAGTGGAACAATCCGCTCCTGCCGAGCCGGGGCGCAGGTCTTGGCATTCATGGGGTCGGGCGCTTGAAGCCCGGTGTGACCCTGGAGCAAGCTTCCGCGGACATGGATCGCGTGTCACATAATCTCGCCGCCGCTTTTCCCGACACCAACAACGGCATCAGCGCAGACCTGATCCCGCTTAGAAAGGACATGCTGGGCAATGTCCAGCCGGTCTTGCTGGTCCTGCTCGGCGCGGTCGGATTCGTGCTGCTGATCGCTTGCGTCAACGTAGCGAACCTCTTGCTGGCGCGCTCCACAAGCCGGACGCGCGAGCTTGCGATTCGTGCGGCGTTGGGCGCAAGCCGGGGGCGGCTGGTGCGGCAACTCCTCACCGAGAGCGTTCTTCTGGCGGTGGGTGGAGGCGGCTTCGGGTTGGTTCTGGCGCAATGGGCAACCCACGCCATGCTCGGAGTGCTGCCCGCCGAGCTCCCGCGCGCGGCGGAGATCCGTGTGGACACTCACGTCTTGCTCTTCACGATGGGCATCTCGCTGTGTGCGGGGATCCTTTTCGGGCTAGCGCCGGCGTTGAAAACGTCACAACCCCATCTGCACGAAACGCTGAAGGAAAGCGGCCGGGGATCGAGCGGCAACCGGCATCGAGCCCAATCCGTATTTGTGGCGATGGAGATGGCCATGGCGCTCGTCTTGCTCGTCGGCGCGGGCCTGATGATCCGCAGCCTGATCGCGCTGTGGAATGTGGACCCAGGCTTCCGCCCGAACAACGTCTTGACGTTTGGCCTGGCGATGCCGCCCTCGACGCTGACCGCATCTCCGGACGCAATTCGCGCCTACGTTCGCGAAATCGATAACCGGTTTGCGGCAACGCCCGGAGTTCAGGCGGCCTCCCAATCCTGGGGCGCGGTGCCCATGGGCACCGATGATGACCAGCTCTTCTGGATCGACGGCCAGCCGAAGCCGGCGAACGAGACGGATATGAACTGGACACTGGACTATATCGTTGGGCCCGACTATTTGCGCGTGATGGGAATTTCGCTCCTGCGCGGACGTTTCTTCGCGGCAAGCGACGACGAGCATTCCCCGCGCATTGCCGTCGTGGACGATGTTTTCGCCCGCAAATATTTCGGGAGCGAAGATCCCATCGGGAAACGCCTCCGCATGAACAGCATCGACTTGACGCCCAGCGGCACCCCCGTGCAGATCGTCGGCGTTGTCGGACACGTGAACCAGTGGGGACTCGACTCGGACCAAACCCAGTCTCTTCGCGCCGAGCTTTATCTTCCCTGCTTGCAGATGCCGGACCAATACATGACGACCGTGCCCGGCGGTGGTGGCACGTTCCTGATGGTGCGCGCGGACGGCGCGGTGCCAGGGCTGCTCGAAGCGCTTCGCCAGACGAGCCGGCGGATGAATAGCGAGCAGGTCCTCTACACTCCGCAGACCATGGACGAGATCATTTCGAGCACCCTCGCGCCTCGGCGTTTCTCCATGATTCTGCTGGGTGTCTTCGCCGGCCTCGCGCTGGTGCTGTCGAGCGTCGGCATCTACGGCGTGATCTCGTACTTGGTCGGCCAGCGCACGCGCGAGATCGGCATTCGCGTGGCTCTGGGCGCCCGGCGAGCGGATGTCTTGCGGCTTGTGCTGGGCCACAGCGTCAAGATGGCGCTGATCGGCGTCGCGATCGGCCTGCTGGCTTCGCTGGGACTTACGCGGCTGATGGTCAACATGCTGTACGGCGTGAGTCCCGTTGACCCCCTGACCTTTCTGGGTGTCGCCGTGATTCTGACTGCAGTTGCTCTAGCAGCGTGCTACATCCCCGCGCGCCGAGCGATGCGCGTCGATCCCATGGTGGCGCTACGCTATGAGTAGCACAAGCTATGCCACCAGAGGAACTCAGGTTCAAACCTCGCCATCGCGAAGGGCGCCCCAGGTTCGCTTTTTGAACCTGGGTCTTCGTCAGCCAAATGCACCAAATTCCAATCTACGCACGATCCACTCCGAAGACACATAGAAACGGAGACCCAAATTCATGACACCTTTCTGGAACCGAAAAAAACAACAAAACCTCGAACAAGAAATCGCAACCCATCTGGAAATGGCGAAACAAGACCGCATCGATCGCGGTGAATCCCCCGCGCAGGCCCAAAGCTCGGCCCGTCGCGAATTCGGCAACGTCGCGCTCGTAGAGCACGTCACTCGCGATCAGTGGGCCTGGAGGTGGGTCGAAGACCTCCTCCAAGATCTCCGCTACGCCGCACGCACGCTGCGCAAGAGTCCGGGCTTCGCGCTCATCGCCGTTCTCACACTCGCCCTTGGCATCGGCGCGAACACTTCTCTCTTCTCCGTGGTCAACAGCGTACTGCTCAACCCCTTGTCCTATCCACAGTCGGACCGCCTTGTAGCGCTCTACTCGAAGAGACTAGGTTTTCAGCACGCTTCGAACCCTTATCTAAACTTTCTCGATTGGGTACGCGACAATCGGTCATTCTCCGCTCTTGCAGCCTGGCGGAACGATTTTCTTTCGCTGACTGGCATCGGCGACCCGGAGAGCCTCCCCACGGAAATGGTCTCCGCATCGTTCTTCCCGCTTCTCGGCGTGAAACCTGCGGCAGGTCGCGTGTTTCGTCCGGAAGAAGACCAGATCGGCGCTGGACCGGTCGTTCTGATCAGCGGGGGATTCTGGAAACGCAAGTTTGGCTCTTCCCCCGATGCGGTGGGCAAGACGCTCACGCTGAACGGCGAGTCCTACACGATTATCGGAGTCATTCCGGCCAGCTTTTCCTACGACAGCGCCGATTTCCAAAAGGGCGATGTCTACGTTCCCATCGGTCAGTGGAATGACTCGACGTTCCGCGACCGGCGCGTGGGAGCGTCCACGCGTGCGATCGGCCGATTGAGGCCTGGAGTGACCCTCGCGCAGGCGCAATCCGATATGGATGGCGTCGCCGCTCAGCTGGCGGAGGCGTATCCGGATATCAACCAAGGCTCAAGCGTCGCTCTCGTGCCTCTAAAAGAGGACTTCGTCGGCAGCACGCGTCCGCTCTTGCTGGTATTATTCGCCGCTGTCGGTTTAGTTCTTCTGATTGCCTGCACCAACATCGCAAACCTGTTGTTGGTGCGCTCCACCGGACGATCCCGCGAGTTTGCGATCCGCACCGCCCTCGGCGCTGCCAACAACCGCCTGGTGCGCCAACTTCTTACGGAAAGCGTGGTCCTTGCCCTCATCGGCGGCGGCTTGGGTGTGCTGTTAGCTGCCACCAGTACCCAGGCGATGCTCCGAGCGCTGCCCGAAAGCTTGCCTCGCGCCGCGGATGTTCATGTCGATGCGCATGTTTTGTTGTTCGCGCTGGTCGTTTCCGTTCTTGCCGGAATTCTCTTTGGCCTGGTTCCCGCGCTCAAGGGTTGGCGGGCGGACATCAACGAGACCCTCAAAGAGGGCGGGCGTGGAATCAGCGGCGTGCGGCACCGTATGCAGAGGATTCTCGTCGCTGTGGAGATGGCTTTAGCCGTGGTGCTTCTGATTGGCGCCGGCCTGATGATTCGCACACTCGCCCAGCTGTGGAGCGTGGATCCCGGATTTGACCCGCATTATGTTGCAACATTCAAGTTAACGTTTCCGATTACGGCGAACCAAAGCCCTGAGGCGATTCGCCAGATGATTCGCCGCATCCACGATGCCATCGCGACCGTTCCCGGCGTTGAGTACGCTTCCGGCGCGGCAGACACTCTCCCCCTGAAAGGGATCATCTCTGTCGATTCTTTCTGGCTCGAAGGCGAGCCTAAGCCCGCAAGTAAATCGCAGATGAACGTCGCGATGATGTACTCCGTCGAACCTGACGCGCTAAAGATTCTGAAGGTTCCCCTCAAGCGTGGGCGCTTCCTCACCGTCCAGGACAAGCATGACGCGCCTCCGGTCATCGTGATTGATGAAGACTTTGCCCAGCTTTGCTTCGGCAAAGAGGATCCCATTGGCAAGCGTGTCAATTTTGACGTGATGGACAATTCTCCGGAAATTGTGGGCGTCGTGGGCCACGCGAAGCAATGGGGACTCGACGAGGGCGCTAAGAATGCCGTACTAGCGCAGTACTACTTCCCCTTAGACCAGATGCCGGACCGCTACGAGGTGCTCGCGGCTCAACGCTTCTTGCGTTTTCTGATCCGCACGCAGAGTTCTCCCGACGCGGTTTACACCCCCATTCGCCGTGCCCTGGAGGACGTGAGTAGCAAAATCATCATGTATGACGCAAAGAGCATGGATGAAGTCGTCTCCGATTCCCTTGCCTTCCGGCGGTTCGCGATGCTTCTGCTGGCCGCATTTGCCGCTGTGGCGATGATCCTCGCCAGCATTGGAATTTATGGCGTCATTACCTATCTCGTCGGCCAGCGCACCCACGAAATCGGCATTCGCATGGCCCTCGGCGCGCAAGGCGTTGATGTCCTGCGCCTCGTTCTTGGCCACGGCATGAAGATGGCGCTGGTCGGCGTGGCCATAGGCCTCGCGGCGTCCGTCGGCCTCACGCGACTCATGGAAACCATGTTGTACGGCATCAGCCCGCGCGACCCCATCACATTTGGTGGCGTCGCCCTAGTACTCATCTTTGTTGCACTCGTCGCTTGCTGCATCCCGGCTTGTCGCGCCATGCGCGTCGATCCCTGCGTCGCCTTGCGTCACGAGTGAGTTCGAATGGAGATCGGAAGATGACGGATCGTTGGGACCGCAAACAAGAAGATCTCGAACAGGAGCTTCAGTCCCATATCGAGATGGCCACGCAGGACCACCTCGATCGCGGCGCAACGCCCGCGCAAGCTGAAGCGTCCGCACGCCGTCAGTTCGGCAACGTCGCGCTCGTCGAACACGTCACCCGCGATCAATGGGCTTGGACCTGGGCGGAGGATTTGCTGCAGGATCTGCGCTTCGCCGCCCGCATGCTGCGAAAAAATCCTGGCTTCACGCTCATCGCCGTGCTCACCCTGGCCCTCGGCATCGGCGCCAACACCGCCATCTTCAGCTTGGTGAACGGCATTCTTCTGCGGCCTCTTCCTTACTCTCATCCGGAACAGCTCGTTAGCGTGAACGGCACCTATCCCAAGGGCGGATTCGCCGCCATGCGAGAACAGATTCGCGCCATGGATGTGGCCGCGTACGTCGAAGGCTACGAGTTCAACCTCACCGGCCTGGGCGAGCCGGTGCGTTTGACAGGCACTCTTGTTTCCGCCGATCTCTTTTCGATTCTAGGAGCGGACCCAGAGTTCGGAAGAACTTTCCGTGCCGGCGAAGACTCGGCGGGCCAGAATAGCTTCGTGATTCTCAGCCATTCTCTATGGCAGCAACGGTTCGCGTCCGATCCGGCCGTGGTGGGGCACTGGATCAACCTGGAAGGAATGCAGCGGCAGATCGTGGGCGTGATGCCCGCCGATTTTCGTTTTCCGTCGCCGCAATCGGAAGTGTGGATTCCGCTCAATATCGATTCCCGCGATACGCCCAGTTATTGGGCGGGCGATTTCATGCCGGTCATCGGCCGCTTGCGGCCCGGCGCCACGATGCGGCAGGCGAGCGCGGAAATCCGCGTGTTCCAATCCCAAGTGACGCGGCTATTTCCCTGGCCCATGCGCGCAAGCTGGAACGCAGGCGTGTCGGTGGTCTCGTTGCAAACCGGGCTAGTCAGTGACGTGCGGGCGCGCTTGCTGATTTTGCTGGCGGCCGTTGCGCTTGTGCTGTTGATCGCGTGCGCCAACGTCGCCAACCTGACGCTATCTCGCGCGGCGATCCGCGAAAAGGAAATCGCCATTCGCACTTCGTTGGGCGCCCCGCGCCACCGAATCGTGCGGCAACTGCTGACGGAAAGCCTGCTCATGGCTGCCGTTGGCGGAGCGCTCGGTCTGTTCTTTGCCGCCAGCGGACTGTCCCTGCTGCGATCGGCCCTTCCCGCAGGAACGCCGCGCCTCGCCGAAGTCGCGGTTGACTGGCGCGTTCTGCTTGTCACTGCCGCGCTGGTGATTTTCACTGGCATCGTTTCCGGCGTCGTGCCGGCTTTCCAATCTTCGCGCACCGAACTCACGCAATCGCTCAAAGCCGGCGGCCGCGGCACGACGATCACCGCAGGCCGCCGCGTGCGCAGAGCGCTGGTCATCAGCGAGCTCGCACTTGCGGTACTGTTGGTCAGTGCGGCGGGCTTGCTGATTCGGAGCCTGTGGGCGTTGTCGCATGTCAATCCGGGCTTTATTTCCGAGAACGTGTTGACCGCGCGGATCACGCCGAACGAATCCTTTTGCAGCGAACCGGGCCGCTGTTTCTCCTTCTATCAGGATCTGCTGAGAGAAGTGCGATCTCTTCCGGGCGTCAGCAGGGCCGCGCTGGTCAGCACGCTTCCACTTGGTGGGCGAGTGAACAAGCGCTCCGCCGACGTGGAAGACCATCTGCCAACTTCAGACAAACCCGCCCCGCTGTTCTGGCTGAACGCCGTGTCCCCTGGATATTTCCATACGATGGGAATTTCCCTTTTGCGCGGCAGAGAATTCACCGAGGCGGACACCTCCGGCAATCGCACCGCCATCATCAGTGCGGAAACAGCGCGGCGGTTCTGGCCGGATCAGGACGCGGTGGGCAAACATCTCCGCCTGATCGGACAGAACGAGTGGTGCACGATCGTAGGTGTAGCCGCCGACGTACGCGGCTACGATCTGAAGCAGAACGCACCAGAATGGATGGACGGGATTGTCTACCTGCCCTACGCGCCCGGGGCTACTCTAGAAAATGGGCGCGTGCCTGCGGAGATGACTCTGGTGATCCGCTCCACCGCGGCGGCTTCTCAATTGGAAGAACCGCTTCGCCGGCTCGCATCTTCGTTGAACCCAGAAGCGCCGGTGAGTGAGGTCAAACCTATGCCGGCTATTCTTTCCGGGGCTGTCGCGGCGCCGCGATCCGTTACTTCTCTTTTTGTGGCCTTCGCGGTTCTCGCGCTAGTTTTAGGAGTCGTGGGCATCTATGGGGTCATTTCGTTCTTCGTGGGACAGCGCACGCGCGAATTCGGCATTCGCATCGCGCTGGGGGCGCAGCGCCGCGATGTCCTGAAACTTGTCATGAACGAAGGACTGTCGCTGACCCTCGTGGGCATCGCAGGGGGGCTCGCGGCGGCCTTTGCGCTGACCCGCTTCTTGGGCACCTTACTGTACGGCGTCAGCGCTACCGATCCGCTGGATTTCGCTGGCGTGGCGGTCCTGTTCGCCTCTGTCGCACTGGTTGCCTGTTATATGCCGGCCCACCGAGCCATGCGGGTAAATCCAATCGACGCCCTGCGCAACGAATAGAGCACAGGCTATCGGCTGGAAACGTGTGCATCACGTTTCTGGCGCTGTCTCAATTCGAGAAAAGTCTTTTGCTGGATCGCCTCGACTTCTCTTGTATTGGCGACCCCAGTGTGGTATATTATTTCCGGTAGTTTTTTCCGCAGACGCGATGCCTAGCGTTCCCTCAGAATCGAAGGTGTTGCCATGCTGACGATCCTCAAGCGGCTCTGGCGACAACAATCTGGACAGGATGCCGCCGAGTACGCTCTCCTTATAGTTGGAATTGCCCTCGTTGTCGTAGCCGTCCTTTACGCCTTCAGCGGTTCCACGAATCATAGTTTTGGCGCCGCCACGAATACCATGCTGACCGGCTCTGCCGGGGGTTCCGGTGGCGGTAGCGGTGGCAGTGGTGGTGGGGGAACGGGCGGCAGTGGTGGGGGTGAAGGTGGGTGGCGGCCAAGGTAGTGGCGGGAGCGGCGGTGGCGGCCAAGTGGGTGGCGGCGGTTCGGGTGGCAGTGGCGGTTCTGGCGGAAGCGGTGGAAGCGGCGGTAGTGGTGGCAGCGGCGGTGGAGCGGGTCACCCGCCCGCACCTGTAAATAACTAGAGTCCGCCGGCGTCGTACCGGCGAGCTCCCTGTTTTTCTTCATCTCTTGAGGTAGTACCTTCCTTTGTTTTCGGATAGCATCCCCACAAAGTTGCAAGTGACTTGAGGCACCATGGGCGCGGAAGCCCGCCCGGGAGGTTAGCGCGAATGAGACCCTTGTTCCTAGTGGTTGTGTTGCTGGCCGCCGGAGTGGCTCTGGGCGGACCGGCGCCCCGGCCGCGACCTGTTGATTCGACAGCTAACGACGTGCTGGGTGCCGAGCATGCACGCACGACGGCGCTGGAAGCGGGTGACCTGGGCGCGCTCGATAAGATTCTGGGCGAGGACCTCACCTACGTACATGCAAGCGGAAAGGTCGATACGAAGGCGAGTTTGCTCGAGGCTGTTCGCTCCGGCGAGATTCATTATATTTCGTGGCATGCCAATCGGCTGAACGTGCGCGTGATCGGAGACAGCGCGGTGCTTGACGGGGAGTATGCCGTTCGCGTGATCGATCGCCGCGTAAAGCCCGATCCCTTTGACATCAACATTTTCATCCTCTCCGTCTACGCGCGGCGCAACGATCATTGGCAACAAATTGCTTGGCAATCCACGAGGGACGTGGCGCTGTCCCCGTTGCCGACAAGTCACTGATCTTCTGCGTTCAAATCTCCAACCCGCGGATATCCGCCTGTTTGTTCGTGTGTCTGGAACTTTTGCGCACGTTCGGGGGAACAATCGTTAACACAGGGTATGCCCGTCAGGGGATGTCCGAATTGAGATTCTGGGCGCTTATGCGGGTAGAAGTCTGCATTTACGGGGGGTGGAGGCTAAGAATTGCGTCGGATACGCGTGCGATTTTTGTCGTTGAGCTGCCTATTTGGTGTGATGTACGTACTCTCGGGTTGTACCGCTACTACCGAAACTCCCTTTACTCCTGCAACTGTAACGCCTTCTAACGCAATCTTATTGCCCGGGCAGACGCTGCAGTTTACCGCCACCGGGAACGGTGTGAGCCTCGCGAACCCGACTTGGATGGTTAACGGAGCTTCCGGAGGGTCGTCGACAACGGGAACGATCACATCCTCGGGTCTTTACACGGCGCCGAGCTCGCCCTCCGCGGCGACTGTGCAAGTGAGCGAAGGCAATCTGATACAGGGCCTAAAATCGGCGCCGGCGCAGGTTACCTTGTTTTCTCCGAACCAGTTCGATGCGGGCTCGGTTTCTTCGACGAACAACCCGCAGGTGGCGCTTTACACTCTCAACGCGCCGCAGGGAGCATCCGTGCAAGTTCAGTTTGGAACGAGCACGAACTATGGTCTAACAACGTGGGCGCAGGAAGCTCCCGTGGGAGGGGGCAACGTCAGCATCCTCGTGGCGGGCATGCGGGCGAACACGACGTACCACATGCAAGCGGTCCTGCAGTTGCCGGGCGGGCAACGCGCCTTGGATACGGATCACTCGTTCACGACGGGAGATTTGCCGGCGGGCATGATACCCAACATCGCCGTCCAGCAGCCAGGAGGGTCCGCCGTGGCGCCTGGAGTCGAACTGCTGGACCTATATCAGATAACAAATAATCAGCTCGCGGCGCTAGCCACCGATGTGGCCGGGAACGTCGTTTGGTACTACGCGATGAACCCGAACGAAGTTCCCTTCCCAATCAAGCCTCTGCCGAACGGCCATATGCTGTTGGTCGTAGCGGGCAACGATGGCAACGATGCACTTATCCCTTCAAACGAAATCCGGGAGATTGATCTCGCCGGAAACGTCATATACCGGCTCTCCTTAGCTACTATCCAGGCAGGGCTGATTTCGACCGGGGCTTCATTTCAAATTTCGGGTTCCCTTCATCATGATATTTTGAAATTGCCCAACGGACATCTAATCTGTCTTGTAAATTACAACCCGATTCTGCCAGATGGGACGATATCCCCAGTATTCGGGGACGCATTGGTGGATTGGGATCCACAGCTGCAGGCTCCTGTGTGGACATGGTCGACTTTCGACCACATTCCTCTCAGCCACGCTCCCGTCAGCAACACCGACTGGACACACGCCAACGCGGTGATCTATTCCCCGGACGACGGGAACTTGATCATGTCCATGCGCAACCAAAATTGGATCGTTAAGATCAACTATCAGAACGGAAGCGGCGACGGGAGAATCTTATGGCATTTGGGGCCCGACGGGGACTTCACCTTGCCAAATGACCAAGCACCGATTGAATGGAATTATGGCCAGCATTATCCGACTGTCGTTAGCCCGAACAGCGCAGGCATCTTCCAGTTGATGTTCTTCAATAATGGCAACGACCGTTTGGTGGATGCGAGCAACGACGTTTGCGGTACTACGGGATTCGAGGGGTGCTACAGCAGTGTACCGACTCTTGAACTGAATGAGTACACGAACGCGGCGCAGGTCATGTCGGAGGTCAATTTGTCACCCCATTTCTCGGTTTGCTGCGGGGACGCGTTGCAACTCCCCAACGGGAATGTGGAATATGACGTGGCGCTGGATGTACTCACGCCGAATCAATCGTACATACAAGAAGTTACGCAGGAGCAGACTCCTCAGCTCGTCTGGCAACTGAACGTCACCGGGCAGCTCATGTACCGCGGATTTCGGATACCCAGCCTCTATCCCGGCGTGGAGTGGACTCAGTCTGCGATCGCCACTGCAAATACAGCCGCCGCTGCGAAACGAGGCTCTCAGAAATCCACCGGACAGCCCTGAAACGAATCCCGACCTGCGGAGTTTTCGCAACGCTCGATCTACGCGCGTTCGGCCGGCACAAGTGCAAAAGGGTAAGAGTACAATAGCGTGCGCGTAGCAGTCGCCGGCTTGATGTGGGGAGCGATGACTCAACGAACGTTGCTGTTTGCGATCGTGCTGATCGGTGTTTGGACGAGTGCGGCCGCCGGAGCCGGCGAGAAGGTAGTGTGGAAGCCGGTGCAGTTCGCGATTGTGCGGTATAACGACGATGCGCCAGCGTCCTGGAACATGTATCACGGAGAAAAGAAAGGCGTGCTGCTGGTACGGCTGTGGAGACGCTACCTGCTGGTGAATGTCCAGGAACAAGAGGTTTACGAACTCGATCCCGACAAGGTGAAAGCACAGGGAGACAACGTGGAGTGGTCGCCCTCCGATCTTCCGGCGGAGCCGATCGAGACTTCCGAGTGGAAAACACGGGATGTGGGGCCGATGCGGCGCGTGCGCTTTCGATTTGGCAAGACGGGAAACTTCTTGGATCTTCAGTTGCCGTTACTGGTGAATGGGAAACCTGCCTATTAGCGGCCATGACGCAACGAAGTGACCTAGCTCAGTGTCGGTACACGCCGTAGTACCAGGGGATGCCGAGTGCGCCGGGTTCGACGGCGACCTCAACGGTGTCGCCGTCGCGGAAGCGATCGAAGTCGTCGGCGTCGACAGCAAGGCGCTCAAAATGCTGCCCTGGACGCCAGGAGCGGACCAGCAAACGGCGGCTTCCGTGGACCACTCCTTTCATGTTGAAGCGGCCTTCCACCGTGGTCGGATAGTACGACAGGTTTTTCTGTGCATCCAGGCGGCCGTTGATGAACAGCGTGGCCGCCAAAATCCATGGCAATGGAATAAATCCCGAGTAGAAGCGCTTGAGGACTTCGATTTCCTTGCGATCGCGAGCGCGGCGTTCGAGAATCACCGCCAGGAACAGCACTCCGAAGAAAATCAGCCCGAAGAACACCAGCATCAGATCGAGATCCAGCGGCGGGTAAATTTGGCTGACATACGGAAAGGCCAGCGAGCCCAGCAGAAAGATCGCGGTGCGCCAAACCAGCCTGCGGCGAAACATCACTTCGGCGGCGGCTGAGGTCAGACCGCACGAGGGGCATTGATCGGTGGTTCGTTCGGAACCGCAGTCAAGGCAACGTGTCATCGGTCCTGGTGACCGCAAAACGGTCCACAATTTTGGTGACCGCACAGAGGCCCACAGTGAGTCCCCGCGAAGCGGTCCTGACTCTAGTATAAGAGTATAAGGCGGTATTCACCGTATGGTCCGCAGTGCTGGCAGCGCTTGCTATCCATTTAGCGTCGATCGCCTGCGTGTCCTCAGTGGAGTCTTCGACCAGTTATTCTCTGACGAGAACTTCATCCGAGATCGACGAGATCTGGAACCTTGTGCCAGTGGGCACTCCCGTCGAAATCAGACCGCAACCGTCTCGTATTCGTGGGAGCGAGGGGGTGCCCCATCCAAGCTTTGCTTGGGTGGGAACGAACTCCCCCGCCAGGTCATCCCGGCGTTCACCCGTAGTACTGAAACCCCTTCCAGAATTCCGGCCACGGCACGCGAATGTTGCGGCAAACGTAAACCTCATTGCGGTCGCCGAGGGCTTGGTTGACAATCCCGTACGGGTTTGAAAGTTGAGCGGCCGCTTCACACGCAGCAAAAATCTTTTCCACTTCTTCCCGCTTGAAGCCAACAGCAATCACGGTTTGCGGCGGAGGGGTCCCATATCCGCGCAGCCAGTTGGAGTTCATGCCGCTGATCGCCTCGGGCAACCCATAAGCGCGTCCATACAGATTCACAGCTCCGGCCTCGCCCTCGTCTGCTGCCAGCACTCCAACCTCGGAGCGACCTTCCACGGGCAGTGAATCGCGCACCTGCACGACCGTGGCGACAAGCTCGGGCCAGCCAAGTTCCATGCTGAAACTCTGGTTGTTCGCGGTCGCGTCGGCAAAACGCCACCACGCCGACTGGATCGGCGCAATGGGAAGCGTCAGCGCGAACACGGCCAGTGCGCCAATGACGAGCGAATTCCGCGTAATTCTCGTAATTACCCGCTGCGCACGCGGGCTTCTGGCTACAATCCAGCTTTGGCCCCACACCGTCCCAGCCGCCATCAACATCGGGTATGCCGGCGCAATATAGTATTCGCGCCCCCTCGCAACCACAAACAGGATCAGCGTAATCGCATACATCCAGCCGAGCATGCGGAAGGGCTTGCCGGCTGGAGTCGCGAACAGGAACCACAGTCCGGCGCACCATATCGGCACTGTCGCCGGGTTGGTCGTATTCCAGAACTGGCTGGGAATGAAGTAGTCGGTCCTTCCCCACGACACGTCGCGCGCGTGAATGCTCTTCATCCACGCCAGCGCCACAAAATGATGCTGGGTTTGCCACACGATCACTGGCAGGGCCATCACAAGCGCAACGCCCACGCCGCACCAGAACCAACCCGAGCGAAAGTAACGGCGGTTCGGCGTCAGCAGCATTCCACCCAGCAGGCCCACCGCAAAAAACACGATAGTGTACTTCGTCAGCAGCCCCAGTCCCATGCCCGCGCCGATTGCGATCCACCAGCGCGCATCTTCCGTCTCGAGAAGTCGGGCCGTGGCCCACGCCACCAAAACCCACCACAGAACGTCGAACGACATGTAAGACAAGAACGAGCCCGCAAAGCAAATCGGGCCCGCGATGCCCGCAGCCACCGCGGCCACCAGCATCGATCGCCGTCCTCCGCCCATCGCGCGGGCAATCAAGCCGGCGAGCACGCTTACCAGTCCAACCGCGACTGCCGGCAAAAGGCGGTAGCCCACGAGATTGGTTCCGAAGGCAATCAGTTCCACACGCGCCAGCCACGCAGTCAGCGGAGCGTACACCACGTAACACCAGTCCAGGTGCATCGCATTGCTGTAGCTCAACAACTCATCGCGGTGGAAGCCGTATCTGCCGCTGAATGCGACGTGGATCGCCGTGAAAGCCAATCCAGTCAGCCACAGGGCTACTCTGCCGTCCGCGTGAACCTGACTCGTGTGGGTCGAATCGTGCATAACAGCCCCAATTGTCGCAGGGTATTTGCGCAAATAATATAAGACAAGGTCAAGGCGTAAGTGTGGAGAGCGAAGCGAGGAGCTCCTGATACCTTTGCTGGTGCTGGTCTTCGTTGACCGTGACGACCACGCCCATGCCTCGGCCCGGTTCCACGCGCTTAACGAAGCAGTCCAGTTTTACCGGCTGATCGAGCGCCAAGCGCGCCGTAAAACCTGCGCCCACCCACAGCGGGTCGACCGACTCGATGAACATGCCGTTGGAACTGATGTCGCGCGTGCTCCCGCGTATTACCGCCGAGCCCCATTCGATCTCGAGGTCGGCGCGAAACGAATAGCGCTGTGCCCAGCGGCGCTCCAGCCGCCGAGTCGTCTGGTCCCCAGTCCCCATCGACCTGGTAACCCCCCTGCCAAGGATCCCAAGGAGCGGCGCCGGGGCGTTCTCGCCGCACGTGCGTCCCCAGCATACGCCTGCCGCCCTCGTAGGGATACGACGCAGGCCTCGATGTTTTGTTCCTTGTACTGCGACGCCGTGCACTTAGCTAGGTAGCTAGAGTGCAACGCAAGGCGCGCTGCAATTTGCAGATTTGCGGGTCATCAATTTTCCTCGCCGCTGCTGCGTGTCTCGGCATCTTTGGCCGATTTTGCGGATACGCGCGTGCGCCGCTGGATTTCGGCTTGCAAGTACTTGCGCAAACTTTCGGAGACAATTCCTGGCGCGGCCAATTCTCGCAGGTCCGAGACGGTAAGCTCGGGGAGATACGCGAGAATGGAGGAGAGCGTGGAACCTGGATGACGGATGAGGGCCAGGCGGACGTTGTACGCGCAAGACCATTTGCGGTGTTGCGTGATGGCGCGAATCACTTCGGGAGAGAGCTTCTCTCGCGATAGTACCTTCAGGATTTGCGCCTCCGCGAGATACGCATTGTCCAACACAACAGCGAGCACCTGGGCGTGACCTTCCGCAAGCAGGGCGCCCGCGACGCGACCCGGGCCGCGACGCGCCAGCGCGACCTTCTGCCCGAGCGGAAGCTGCGGCAACCGCACCGTTAGCTGGTCCTCGGCATTGCGCTTTAATTCCGCCGGCGTACCGGGCAGCAATGTAAGTTGTACCAAATCCATCAAATACAGCTCGCGGATGAGGCGAAGTGTGGCGAGCCGCGGCGTGCGAGGATGAAACGCCAGCGCGCGTTTGACGCGATAGTTCTTGAGAAGCGGCTTGCGGCGCGCGACTTCTTCGAGCACTTCGGCGGGAAGATCATTGCGTGCGAGGAGCAGGCAGAGCTGAGTCTCATCCAGCGCGGGGTTGTCCAGCAGTGCGAGCAGGACGTCCGCCTCGTGATGGTGCAAAAGCGCCGCAAGCTCGTCCCCGGTAGCGGTGAGCGCGCGTTCGCGATCCTGATCGGCGCCGGCCATGCTAGTTCCCTGTTGATTCCGAAGCCGGGATGAGGCCAAGCGCCACGCGCGCCGCAGCTTCCGCGGGCGGAACAGGCAGAGGACCGATCTTTGCATGCGGGGCAGCACGCCTCAGGCGGTCGTCCAGCTCCGCGTCAAGGATCGCGGAGCGGCCGATCATTCCGCCGGTCTTGGCGAGGAGAAAGGACGTCTCGCGAAGGCCGAGACGCTCGACGATCATTTCAACCAACAGGGCGAGTTCGATCGCGGCATCGCGGAGCAACTCGTGGGCTACTTCGTCGCCGGCATCGCTGGCGGAAGCAACGATGGGAAAGACGCGAGGAAAGACCTCATCGGCTGCGGTTCGTGCACGGTTTTGCAACTCGGCCCAGCTTGGACACTCGAGTTGACGCAGGATTTGGATGCCGAGGGGCGTGTCGCCTCCGGCACGATCGCGCGCGCGCAAGGCCAACAGGATCGCTTGGCGGCCAATGTCGTACGCGCTGCCCTGGTCCCCTAGCAACGGACCGTAGCCACCCACGCGCGACAGGTGACCCTTTGAATCCCACCCGATAGCAGCCGATCCGGTTCCTGCCACAAGCACGACCGCCGGGCGTTGGCCTGTTGCCTCCAAGCAAAGCGCCAAATCGGTGACGACGCAAACTCTAGCCTCGGCAAAAATAGCGGAGAGGCTTTCGTGCAGCTTTTTTGCCGCTTCTGGATGGCCAACGCCTGCGAGTCCCGCGCACACGGCGACGATGAGTGGGTGTTCTATCCGCGCTTCGGCGAGGGCGCGGTCCGCTGCCTGTTGTAACGCCGCCGCGGCAGCCTGGAAGCCCGCGCGAAGAGGATTCGATGGGCCGGAAAGGCTGCGGGCGAGGATGTGGCGCGCTTCGTCCATTAAGACGCATTCGGTCTTCGTGCCCCCGCCGTCGAACCCAAGGACCAAGCGCATACCAAGAGGATACGCGACGCCAATGTAGTAACGAAGAGTCTGAAATGCTCAGGTTGCTAAATCATCTAAGAATGCCCAAAGGAAATCCCCATAGGAAATCCCCAAAACAAATCAAGGATACGTATAATCGCGGCGCGATGAACCGACCTCCAAGGCGGGCGGCGCAACCTGCGACCTCGCGGCGAGCGTTATAACAACCATGCGCGTCCATCCGGTCGATCTCGCCATTGTCGTGGTTTACCTGCTTGGCGTGACGGCGCTGGGGATGAGGTTCCGGCGTGGCCGGCAAGATGCTTTGCCAGGCGGCAACGAAGCAGTCAGCCGGGACTACTTCCTCGGTGGGCGGACGGCGCCGTGGTGGGCGCTGGCGTTTTCCATCGTGGCCACAGAAACGTCGACGCTGACCATCATCGGGACGCCGGCGATCTCCTACGCGGGAAACCTGACATTCTTGCAATTGGTATTCGGATACTTGGTGGGCCGGGTTCTCATCGTGTTGCTATTGTTGCCGGGATATTTTCGCGGAGAGTTCTTCACAGCGTACGCGCTCATCGAAAAACGGTTTGGCGCACGAATGCGGGCGGTCGCGGCAACGACGTTTCTCGTCACGCGGGCGGTCGCGGAAGGCGTGCGCGTGTCGGCGATCGCGCTGGTGGTGAGCGTGGTGCTGGGCACGTCGGAGCGCCTTGCGGTGCTGGTGGTGATTGCGCTCACGGTTCTCTACACGTTGGAAGGGGGGATGAAAGCCGTCATCTGGACCGACGTGGCTCAGTTGCTGCTGTATCTGACAGGCAGCAGCGTGACGTTTTGGATCCTGCTGCATCGGATTCCCGGCGGCTGGGGCGAAGTAACGCAAGTGGCCGCTGCTGCCGGCCACAAGCTGCAGCTCTTCGATTTCTCGTTCCATGTGGCCACAAAATATACGTTCTGGTCCGGACTGATCGGCGGCGCATTTCTGACCATGGCGAGTCACGGCACCGATCAGACCATCGTGCAACGGCTTCTGGCGGCGCGCGATCAGCGGGATAGCCGGCGGGCGCTTCTAGCCAGCGGTTTGATTGTGCTGGCGCAATTCACCGTGTTTCTGCTGATTGGTGTCTTGCTCTTTGTGTTTGCTCAGCACGTGCCGCTGCTCGCCGCCGGCGAACGGACTGATCGCATTCTGCCGATGTTTCTGGTCCACGAAATGCCCGTAGGCCTGGCGGGTTTGTTGCTGGCCTCGATTGTGGCCGTGGCGATGTCCAATGCCAGCGGCTCGCTCAATTCTCTTGCGGCCTCCAGCATTCTCGATTTTTCCCTACTTCGCGGGCGTTCTGCCGAGCCCGGAAAGTTTCTTCAGCTTTCGCGCCGCATGACCCTCGTTTGGGGTTTGGTGTTGATGGGCTTCGGATTGGTGAAGTGGGGACCGCTGTTGGAAGCGGGGCTGACAGTGGCGTCGCTTCCCTTTGGGAGCTTGCTAGGGCTGTTCTTGCTGGGCACGCTGGATCGCGGCGCCAATGCGCGCGGGGCGCTAGCCGGGATGTTCGCGGGACTCATCACCATTCTCTGCGTGTTTCGATTTACCCCGGTTGCCTTTACGTGGTACGTGATGATCGGCGCGATCGCGACGTTTGCCGTGGGGTTCATTGTGAGCCGCATGCCCCAGTTCGCGAGGATCCGTTGAGCGAAAAGCGATTGGAGCTGGTCCGAGGATTGGGCGCCTGGGCTTCCGGCGCCATCGTCGTCGGCACGATGATCGGCACCGGCATTTTCCTGAAGCCCGCCGAGATGGCCCGCGAAGGCCGCTTCGTGTCCGTCGTCTTTGCCGCGTGGATCGTCGGCGCGATTCTTTCTCTTTTCGGCGCGCTGTCGTTTGCGGAGCTCGGCGCCGCGATTCCCGAGGCCGGCGGCGAATACGCATATTTGCGGCGAGGTTTCGGCCCGGTGTGGGGATTTCTCTTCGGGTGGATGCATTCGATCGTCGGGCGGCCTTCGTCGATGTCCTCCATCGCCGCCGGGCTGGTGCGCTTTCTAGGATTTCTCTTGCCCGCGGTAGCTACCCCTATTTTCGCTCTGCATATCGCCATCCCCGGACTCACGGGGTGGATAAAGCCGTACGATTTCGTCTTCACCTGGGAGCAGCCGACCGCCGTGTTCTGGCTCCTGCTGATGACCGGCGTAAATTATCTTGGCGTGCGGCTTGGCGGCGCAGTGCAGGTCTTCCTGACGGCGATCAAGATTGTTTCCGTCGCGATCGTGATCGGCGTGGCATTTTTCGCGCCTGCGGCGGCTCCGCACGCGCCCAACCCGATTTGGCCCGCCGCATTCAGCGGCGGAGTCTTCAATGCCTTCCTTGCCGCGCTGGCCGCCGCGCTTTGGGCTTACGACGGGTGGGAGGATCTGAACCTGGTCGGCTCCGAAGTGGAGAATCCGGAGCGGAATTTTCCGCGCGCGCTCGTGGGTGGTGTCTCGCTCGTAGCGGTGATCTACCTTCTCTTCAGCGCAGCGTGCTTGAAGATACTTCCGTTTTCCAGCGTGGCCGCCTCACCGCACATCGCCTCCGATGTGGTCGAGCACGTGGCGGGGCGCGGTGCGGCAGCGTGGATTACGCTGGCCATGGTGATCTCCGCGATCGGTTCGATGAATTCCTCCGTCCTGAGCGGCGCCCGCGTCCCGTACGCGATGGCGCGTGATGGCATTTTTTTCAAGATCGTCGATGGTATCCATCCGAAATATCGCACGCCGGGGCGCGCCCTGATTTTTCAGGGGGTGCTGGCAAGCTTGATGGCGCTCACCGGCACGTTTGAAGAGCTGACGAATCTTTTCATTTTTGCGGGCTGGATCTTCTACGGGCTTGCCGTCGTAGCGTTGTTTCGCATGCGACGGACGGAGCCGGATTTACCCCGGCCCTACCGCTGCTGGGGCTATCCCTGGGTCCCCGGTATTTTCGTCGCCGGCGCGCTGGCCTTGACGCTGAACATTTGGTCGGAACGGCCCGGCCGCTCGTCGATCGGCCTGCTGCTCATTCTTGCCGGTCTGCCGTTTTACAAGTGGTGGGCCGCGCGCACCACCGGCGCTAAATCTGCGAGTATCCAGCCGGGGTCAGAATCAAATTCGTGATGCTCGAGACGATCTCCTCGAACGCATAGTGCGGATCGCTCGACATCGCCTTCCACGCGGGCGCGTCGCGAAATGCGGCCCAACATTTGTCGCGCTCGGCCAGATTCTCGAAGCTGAGCATGTACGTTAGGTTCGGCAGCCGCCCGCCGATGAGCGTGTCGCCATAGAAGACTTGCGCAAATCCGGCCTTCGCGAAAATCGCCTCTTCGCCCGACTGCATCATCTCGACTTTGCGCTTGTGATCTTGATCGCTCGGGCTTTCATACGTGCGAAGCTCGAAGATGCGGGCGCCTTTTGTTGCTGTCTCTTTCGGCAACGTCAAGCCGGGAATTTTCTCAAACGCTTGCATCAACGAGCTTTCCATCCGCAGAAACGCGGGCTGCGTGGCGGGCGCATTCAGAAATGGCGCTCCGGCCTTCAGATATTCGGAGTCTTGCGCCAATCGCGTTTCGACCGTCACTAGCGTCTCCAGTGAAGCGCCGGGCATCAGAACGTAAATGGACGGCGTTTCCGGACCGATCGTGAGGTCGAAAACTCCGACCGGAGCGATACCGAGCCGATTCAGCGCTGGTATCAGCGCGTCGCGAAAGAAATCGTTGCAAAGCTTGCGCTGCGGTCCGCTGGAGAGCTGATAGCGTCTCAGCTCGTAGAACAGCCGCCCCTTTCCATCCGAGGCTCCCGGCGCGCCTTGCGAATGAGCGGCCGCAGGAACGGAGCCTACCGCCGCCGTGGCCAATGTGGAAGTCAGAAACGTTCGTCTTCGCATGATCTTTGTCCCTCTGGTGTGACACCAAACATTCGAGGTCGCGTTCTTGGAACCAATTCCCAGGTTCAGGCCAAGGCAGCCCGGACCGCGGTAGTTTCGCTCGAGATGGGT
This sequence comes from uncultured Acidobacteriota bacterium, assembly GCA_963735525.1. Classification (GTDB taxonomy): domain Bacteria; phylum Acidobacteriota; class Terriglobia; order Acidiferrales; family UBA7541; genus Acidiferrum. The sequence goes on from CAVTLQ010000019.1 coordinate 275,680, forward strand.
AGGATGGCTCGCTCGGCCTCCGGACTCACGGTAAGCGATGGGTGGAGGACCTTTGCCAAAGTCTCGATGCCAGCGGCGAGCCGCGGGCCCGGGCGCGAGAAATAGCTGTTGGCTGCGAGAGCGTAGACGCGGTTGTCGCGTACCGCGGGGATAACATTCCATTGGTCGGGAAATGACATGGCGCGGTATTCGTCGCGGGCCTGCTCCGCGCCGTAGCCGCACGGCGCGATAAGCATGATCTCGGGGGCGGCCTCGACGATGTCTTGCAGGGTCACGCGGAACGAGGGCTTCCGCGCACTGCCGAATACATCGACGCCGCCCGCGCGCTCGATCATCTCCGGGACCCAGTGTCCTCCCACATAGAACGGCTGCAGCCATTCCAGGAAGGCGACACGCGGCCGGGCCGCGACCGTTGCCACCAATTTCTCGATTTGGCCCAGACGCATGCCGATCTGTCGGATCACCGCCTCCGCGGATCGTCCGCGGCGCGTCTCTTCGCCGACCCAAAGAATGTCGCGCCAGACGTCGCCGAGGTCCTGCGGATTGAGGCAGAGGACTTGCGGAGATTGCGCGAAGCGGGTCAGAGCGGTGGCTAGATCGTCCGGCGAGGCGGCGCACACGTGGCAAAGATCCTGAGTAACGATCAGATCCGGCGCCAGCTCTTCAAGCGCTTGTGCATCCACCGCGTAGAGGCTCTCGCCCCGCGAAACGTACTCGCGCACCAGCCGGTCGATTTCTGCCGGGTTAGCGTCGTGCGGGATTCGCGAGTGGATCACCACCCGCTTGGTGCGAACGCTCGGAGGAAAGTCGCATTCGTGGCTTACGCCGACGATTTCCTGATCGAAGCCCAGAGCGAAGAGGATTTCAGTGGCCGACGGGAGGAGCGAGACGATACGCATACCGAGGGAGACTGTAGCAAACAGCGCAGCAAACAGGCAATGACGTAAGGCGCCTTAGGGGCCGGAACCTCACCGTCGCACCGTAACTACTTGTACAGGAAGTATTTGCGGCGAATGGCGTCGAAGCTGGCGAGGCCGTTCGACCAACTGGCGACGATCTGGTCGGGTGGCGCGGCGTCTTGGAGCTGGCGGATGGTTTCGGCGTTGCCGGTCAGCAGCAGCAGCTTCGCGGGATCGAAGGTGGCAGGATAGAACTGTCGGAGAATGGTGGCGATTTCGATGCCCATACGCATGGCTCGGACGGCCTGGCGGTCGGTAACGCGGATCGCCACGCCGCCGCAGCGTTGTCCCATGTAGAGGCCGACGACGGGAATGAACGGCTGGCCGGTAAAGTGCAGCCCGGGAAGGTGACGCGCGTTGAGCGCGGCGGCGACCTCGTCGCCGTTGATCCAGGGTGCACCGAACTCTTCAAAGGGAGCTTCCGTGCCACGGCCGACGGAGACCCCGGCATTCTGAAGAATCTCAAGACCCGGATACAGCACGGCCCCCTTCAGGGTGCGCAGGTTCGGAGAGGGCGGAATCCAGCGGCTGCCGGTGCTCTCGTAGAAATAGTTACGGTGCCAATTCTTCATGGTCACGACGTGGAGATCGCAGGCGATGTGATTTTCGGCGTTGAAGAGCTGGGCCAGCTCGCCGATCGTGAGGGCGTAGCGGACGGGGAGCGGATAATAGGCGGTGAAGCTGGTCTTGTCGGCGTCGAGCATGGGGCCTTCGACGATTTCTCCGCTAAGAGGATTGGGCCGATCCAAAACATAGAAAGCGATGTTGTGCTTGGCGGCTTCTTCCATGCAGTAAGCCATGGTCGAGAGGTAGGTGTAGAAGCGCACGCCGGCGTCCTGAACATCGAAGACCAGCGTGTCGATACCCGCGAGCATGGCGTCCGTCGGACGCAGCGTTTCCGCGTAGAGGCTGAAGATCGGCAGTCCGGTGGCGGCGTCCTTGGTCGAGGAGACTCGGTCGTCGTTGCGTCCCGCGAGCCCGTGTTCGGGGCTGAACAGGGCCACCAACTGCACGCCAGGCGCGTGCGATAGAAGATCGACGGTGCTGCGGCCTTGCGCGTCCAAGCCCGTGTGATTGGTCACCAGGCCCACGTGTTTGCCGCGCAGCGGCGCAAATTTCTCCGCTTCGAGGACGTCGAGGCCGACCTGGACTCTGCCGGGCCGGCCTGAGCTTTTCCTGGCCGCGCCCCGGCAAGGCGTGCAAAACGAGAACGCTAACGCAATCCAAACTACAGCCGAAGCCCTATGAGCCATCCTTCGAGATCGCCGGAGCACGCACACCGTCCTCTGCCGCTTACCTGCCCGTTTGCCTACCCGTTTTGCCTACCAATGATATTGTGGAACGTTGCGCGCGGTGTTGCGTTGTTCGCTCAATGTGCGTGTGCTATATACAAACTCGGCATCCGGGCGACAACCGGGGGGCTCACTATCGATGAAAGGACGCAGAGCTGGCGTTCTGCTTTTAATTCCCGCCGCACTTATCGTTTTTATGGTTCACACTTCCGCAAAGATGCCCGATATCGCCGATAACGCTGCTGCCAAGGAAACCGGGACGCGCCGCGTGTCACCCGAGACCAGTAAGTGGGTCGAGACGACGCTGCGCAAGATGAGCGTAGACGAGAAGATCGGCCAGCTTCTGTTCACCACGTACCATGGAAGCCTGACGCCGACCGATGCGGCTGCGTACGCCCAGATGATGCACGACGTAAACGATCTGCACTGCGGCGGCTTCATCAACATAACGCAGAGCTCGCCGCTGGGGATCGTGAAAAGCCAGGCGTATCCAACGGCAGTGCTGACGAATCAGTTGCAGGCGAAGTCGAAGTTACCGCTGCTGATCGGCGCGGACTTCGAGCGCGGCGCAGCGATGCGTCTCGATGAGGGCACATCGTTTCCGACGGCGATGGCGGTGGCCGCCGCGGGAAATCCGCAAGACGCGTACACCATGGGCAAGATCACCGCGCTGGAGGCCCGCGCCGTCGGCATTCAGTGGATCTATGCGCCGGACGCCGACGTGAACAACAATCCGGGAAATCCGATCATCAATACGCGATCGTTTGGAGAAGATCCGGCGCGCGTGGCGGAGTACGTGACCGCATTTGTTCGCGGCGTGGAAGAAAACGGCGGCTTGGCCACCGCGAAGCATTTTCCCGGACACGGCGACACCGCCAGCGATTCACACATCGATTTACCCGTGATTCATGCCGACAGGGAGCGCCTGGACCATCTCGAGCTGGTTCCCTTCCGCGCCGCGATTTCCGCGGGCGTAGGCAGCGTCATGACCGGACATTTGTCGGTGCCTTCGCTGGAGCCCGATCCCAATACGCCGGCGACACTCTCTTCGCATATTTTGACGGACTTGCTTCGCAGAGAGCTTGGCTTTCAGGGCCTGGTGGTCACCGACGCGATGGACATGGGCGGGATCACGGTGCGCTATGCGCCGGGCGAAGCAGCGGTACGCGCGGTCCTGGCTGGAGCGGACGCGCTGCTGATGCCGCCGGTGCCGGATGCCGCGTTCGAGGCCCTGCAAGCCGCCGTGCGCTCGGGGCGGATCTCGGCGGAACGACTCGACGCGTCGGTGCGGCGCATCTTGCTCGCCAAGGCGAAACTCGGGCTCAACGAAAACCGCTTGGTCGACGTGAATGCGATCAACCAGAAGCTGGGCAGTGTTGCTTGGCAAAATGAGGCGCAGGAGATTTCCGATCGCGGCGTGACGCTGCTGCGCGACACTCCGCACCGCCTGCCGCTCGACGGCACCAGGCCGGGCCGCGCGCTGCTGCTGGCCTTCTACGCCGATCCGGAGCCCTATCCAGCCGAGGATTTGGAGCGCGAGTTGCGTTCACGATTCGATTCCGTAACGTCATTGCGCGCCGATACGCGGTTCGTCAGCGCCGATACGCTGAAGCTGCCTTCGCCGGATACTTACGACGTCGCCATCCTGGCGCTGTTCGTGCGCGTCAGCGATCGGAAAGGCAACGTCGATGTGCCCGCGGAGCAGGCCGCGCTCGCAGAAAAACTTTTCAAGAACGGCAAGCCGGTGATTACCGTCGGGCTGGGGAGCCCGTATCTCATCGAGCGATTCCCGCAAGCAGAAACGTGGCTTGCCGCGTTTGGCATCAGCGACGTAGCGCAGATTTCCATCGCGCGCGCCCTGTTTGGACAGATTCCCGTTCGCGGACATTTGCCAGTGACGATTCCCGGCCTGGATCTGAAAGCCGGCTTCGGCGTCGAGCTGCCCGCGAATCCCATGACCGTGCAGCCCATGGACGTTCGCGGAGAAGCGCTCCTCCGGCCCGCGTGGGACGTGATCGAGCGAGCCGTGGCGGACAAAGCATTTCCTGGCGCGACGCTCGCGGTGGGCTATCGAGGCAAGGTCGCCCTTCACGCGTTCGGCAACCTCAGCTACGACGCCAACGCCCCGGCGACGGACTTGCGCACCATGTACGACATTGCTTCGCTGACGAAAGTAGTGGCGACGACCACGCTGGTCGCCAAGCTCGCCGAAGGCGACTTCCCTGTTCCGCTCGATCTCGACGCCAAGGTCGACCGCTACCTTCCGGAATGGACCGCAGGCCGCGAAGGTGAGAAGGGCTTGATGAATTTGCTCGGCGAAAACACCCAAGAAATCGAGTGGCGCCGCAAGGTCACGGTTCGCCATCTCCTGACCCACACCTCCGGGCTGCCACCCTTCAAGGAGTACTGGCGCACCTCGAAGAGCAAGCAAGACACGCTCACGAAAATCTTCGCGGAGCCGCTCGAGTACGAGCCGGGAACCAAGGAGGTGTACTCCGATCTCGGCATCATCCTGATGGCGGAAATTGTGGAGCGCTTGACCGGCCGAACTCTCGACGATCTCGCCAAGACGTACATCTTCTCGCCGCTCGGCCTGAAAGACACGATGTTCCGCCCGCCGCAAAAACTTTGGCCGTGGATCGCGCCGACCGAACTCGACCGCAATTTGCGGAATCGGCTGGTTCAAGGCGAGGTTCACGACGAGAACGCCTTCGTCATGGGCGGCGTCTCCGGCCACGCCGGGCTCTTCAGTACGGCACCCGATCTGGCCGCATTTTGCCAGATGCTGCTGAACGGCGGCGTCTACGAGCATCACCGCATCCTAAAGCGCGCGACGATTGCGGAATTCACGGCGCCCCAGTCTCTCTCGAACGGAACGCGCACCTTGGGCTGGGCCGTGCCAACCGAAAGCTCGTCCAGTGGACATTACTTCTCGGCGCACAGCTTCGGCCACACCGGGTTCACCGGCACCTCGATCTGGATCGATCCCGGATCGCCAGCTTTTCGTGGTGCTGCTGACCAATCGAGTGAATCCCACGCGCGAAAATCAGAAAATCGCGCAGGTCCGGCCCGGCCCTTCACGACGCCGTCATGCAAGCCCTGGGCTTCGGGATAGCTCCTGGAACCCCGGCGGTTCCTACCCATTAACGTTCTCGCGTCGCGACCTATGCTCTTTTCGTAGCCTCGCCCTTTCGCACTCTTCGCGGCAGATATAATGCCTAGATGCCCAGTCTGCCCAAAGAACGGAGGCGCACTGAACATCGCAATCCGGCGTCGCGAAATCTCGACCGCTTATCCAGCAAGGCAATTCTGCGGCTGATGAATCGCGAAGATCGCAAGGTGGCGGTCTTGGTGGGACGCGAAATTCCCGCCATCGCGCGTGCCGTCGATGCCATCGTGCGCAGCATTCGCAAGGGCGGGCGACTGATCTATGTGGGCGCGGGAACGAGCGGGCGGCTGGCGGTGCTCGATGCCGCGGAATGCCCGCCGACGTTTGGAGTTTCACCGGATCTGGTGCAGGCGCTGATTGCGGGTGGAAGGCGGGCCGTGACCGGCGCGGTCGAAGGTGCGGAAGACTCCGTCGCCAATGGAGCGCGCGACTTGCGAGCGAAAAGACTTACGCGCAACGACGTGGTCGTCGGCATCGCGGCGAGCGGCACCACGCCGTACGTGCTCGGCGCGATGGCATTTGCACGCAAGCGGCGCGCAACGACGTGGCGCATCACCTCCAACCGCAGGACGCCGATTGCGCGCCACGCGCAGATCGTCATCGCGCCGGAAGTCGGGCCGGAAATCGTTGCCGGGTCGACGCGCCTGAAGGCCGGCACCTCGCACAAGATGGTGCTGAACATGCTCTCTACCGCGGCGATGGTGCGGCTCGGACATGTCTATGAAAACTTGATGATCGACGTAGCGCTGACAAATCAAAAGCTTCGGGACCGCGGCCTGCGCATCCTGGCCGAGGCCAGTGGAGAGGATTTGCCTACGGCGGAACACGCTTTGCGTCAGTCTGGACACAACCTGCGCGTGGCGTTGGTCATGTTAAGGCTCGGGCTCGATGCCAAGAAAGCACGCGGCCGGTTAGCGAGTTCGAAGGGAAATCTGCGGCAGGCGCTGGGAGAGTAGACGACGCATGGATAAATTTCTGATCAAGGGCGGAAAGCCGCTGCACGGCACGGTGGCCATCAGCGGCGCGAAGAATTCCGCATTGCCGGTCATGGCCGCATGTCTGCTGACCCCCGAAAAGGTCACGCTGCACAACATCCCGAAGGTGCGCGACCTGATCACCATGAGCAAGCTGCTGGCGTTCATGTCCGCCAAGGTTTCGGTGACCGACATTCCCGCGAGCGACTACATAATTGAAGCGGTCACACTCAACGACGCGGTGGCTCCGTATGAGCTGGTGAAAACCATGCGGGCGTCCATTCTAACGCTGGGGCCGGCCATCGCGCGCGCAGGAGTGGCGCACGTATCGTTGCCTGGAGGTTGCGCCATCGGCGCGCGTCCGGTGGACCTGCACCTCTCCGCTCTGGAAAAGATGGGCGCCGAGATCACCATGTCCCACGGGTACATCGAAGCGAAGGTGCCGAACTACGGACGGTTGAAAGGCGCGCACATCGTCTTCGAGAAAATCACCGTCACCGGAACCGAAAATATTTTAATGGCGGCCGTGCTGGCGGACGGGGAGACGGTACTGGAGAATTCCGCGCGCGAACCCGAAGTAACCGACCTGGTCGTAATGCTGCGGAAAATGGGCGCGCAGATCGAAGGCGATGAGACTTCGACACTGCGGATTCGCGGCGTCGATAAGCTCCACGGCACAGAACACTCCGTGATTCCCGACCGCATCGAAGCAGGAACATTCCTCGTCGCCGGCGCGATTACCGGCGGCGACCTGACCATCACGGAGTGTGCGCCAGGGCATCTGGGTGCGGTGATCGCTAAAATGCAGCAAGCGGGAGTGCGGATCGACGTCGTGGACAAGACAACGCTGCGCGTGCGGCCCGCGCAAAAGCTTGTCGGTGCCGATATGACCACCGAGGAATATCCGGGTTTTGCGACCGATATGCAGGCGCAGTACATGGCGCTAGCGACGCAGGCGGAAGGCACGTCGATCATCACCGAGACGATTTTTGAGAACCGCTACCTCCACGCCAGCGAGATGGTGCGCATGGGCGCCAACATTTCGGTCGACGGGCGCCGCGCGGTGGTGCGCGGGCCGGCGCAACTCTCAGGCAGCACCGTGCAAGCGTCCGATCTGCGAGCGAGCGCGGGGCTGGTGCTAGCGGGACTCGTCGCCAGCGGCGAAACCGTCATCGACCGCGTCTACCATATCGATCGCGGCTACGAGCGCATCGTGGAAAAGCTGCAAGCCGTCGGTGCGGATATCGAACGCGTCCATGAATCCGGCTCCTGAACTCTCATCCGCAACCTGCCCATGCTTCCGACTCACGCATTGCGCGTAAAAATTTGCTACAATGCGCGACTCAAGAGCGGTGCGGCAAGCCCAGACGTCCGCGCTAGCGTGGAGGTAGGCGAATGGCCAACGCAGAATTGCTAGCCCGGCTGGATGCGGCGATTGCCGAGAGGAATTTGTTGAACCATCCCTTTCTACCAGGATTGGCAGGCCGGCAAGCTCAGCCGTGAAGCGCTGCAACTCTATGCGGCGCAGTATTACCGCCACGTCGAAGCGTTTCCCAAACATCTGCGAGTGCTGGCCGCGCGCACCGAAGGTCCGCTGCGCGACACGGTGATGGAGAATCTCGCGGAGGAGGAAAATCCCGACGGTCCGCACCCGAAACTCTGGCGCGACTTTGCCGCTGCCGTTGGCGTCGCCGAAGACGACATCTCCTGCTGCCCGGCGCTCCCGGGGACGCAAACCGTCGTGGCCACCTTCCGCGAGATTTGCGGCGACCGGCCCGTGGCCGAAGCGGTGGCGACACTCTACGCGTACGAAGCCCAGGTCCCGGAGATCGCTGCGACAAAGATCGATGGGCTGAAGAAGTTCTACGGAGTCACCCGGCCGGAGGCGCTCGCGTATTTCACCATCCACGAAGAGGCGGACAAGGCTCATCGGGCGGCGTGGCGCAGCTGGCTGGAAGAACACGCGGACGGAAGCGACGATGAGATCGTTGCCACCGCTCGGGAAGCGTTGAACGCGCTCTGGGGCGCGCTCGACGCCGTGCATTTCAAGAAAAAGGCGGCGGTACACTGAAGAGATAAGAAATAGGGCTACAGCAAATGAAAAAGGCCCGGCGCATCGCCGGGCCTTTCCTTTTTGTGACGAAGAGCCGTTATTCGGCAGCGCCACCGCCCCCGGCGGCTTCCTTCTTCTGCTGCTTCTCGCGGGCTTCGCGGATCAGCGCCTTGCGGGACAAGCGGACCTTGTTGCCCTCGATCGAGAGCACCTTGACCAGCACTTGGTCGCCCAGCTTCAGCTCGTCGCGGACGTCGCGGATGCGATGCTCGGAGATTTCGCTGATGTGCAGCAGGCCGTCCGTGCCGGGGAAGAGTTCGACGAAGGCGCCGAACTCGGCTAGGCGCACTACTTTGCCGAGGTAGGTCTTGCCGATCTCCGCCGAAGCGGTGACGTCGCGCACCATTTGCAGCGCTTGGTCGCCGCCGGCTCCGCTGGTCGAGAAGATGTGCACCGTGCCGTCTTCCAGCACGTCGATCTTCACGCCGGTGACTTCGATAATCGACTTGATCTTCTTGCCGCCCGGACCGATCAGGTCGCGGATCTTATCCTGCGGGATCTTCAACTTGTAGAGCCGGGGAGCGTACGCGGAAATCTCCACACGGGGCGTGCTCAGCGTTTTGTCCATCGTGTCCAGGATTTCGAGCCGTGCCTTCTTGGCCTGGGCGAGAGCTTCGCGCATCATGCCAATGCTGATGTTCAGGACCTTGATGTCCATCTGCAGCGCGGTGATGCCCGCTCGCGTGCCCGCAACTTTGAAGTCCATGTCGCCGTAGTGATCTTCGGCTCCGGCGATGTCCGTCAGGATGGAATACTTGTTGTTGTCGCCGACGACGAGGCCCATGGCGATGCCTGCGCAGGGCGACTTGATCGGCACACCCGCATCCATCAGCGCCAGAGATCCGCCGCAGACCGTAGCCATCGACGAGGAGCCGTTGGATTCGAGAATGTCCGACACCAGCCGCATGGCGTACGGGAAATCCGCTTCGGGCGGAAGCAGGTTCACCAGCGCGCGTTCCGCCAGCGCTCCGTGTCCGATTTCGCGGCGGCCCGGGCCGCGCAGAAACTTCACTTCGCCGACGCTGAACGGCGGAAAGTTGTAGTGCAGCAAGAAGCGCTTGAACTGGTCCTGCTCGAAGAGCAGGTCCAGGCGCTGCATGTCTTCCTTGGTGCCCAGGGTGAGCGTCGCGAGCGCCTGCGTCTCGCCGCGGGTGAACAACGCGGAGCCGTGCACGCGAGGCAGCAAGCCGACTTCGCAGGTAATCTTGCGGATCTGGTCGAAGGCCCGGCCGTCGGGGCGGCGGCGCGCGTTCAAAATGTCGTCGCGGAAGATCTTTTCGCGGAGCCGCTCAAAGGCGCGCTTCGTCAGCGTCCGCTTTTCTTCCTCTTCCTCGGGAATCGCGCTGATGACTTCGTCCTTCAGCGCATCGACGAGGTGGTAGCTCTCTTTCTTCGGATGCTTTTCGGTGTTCAGCGCATCATGCAGTCTTGCGCCATACTTCTTCTCGAGGTCCGCGTAGATCGCCTTCATCGAACGGGAGCGGCGCGACGACCACCTTTTTCGGCTTGAGCTGGGCGTGCAGCTCGCGAATTGCGGCCACGATCTTCTTGATCTGGGCGTGGCCGAACTCCAGCGCGTCGGTGACGGCTTCTTCGGAAACCTCCAGCGCGCCCGATTCCACCATCACGATGCCTTCTTCCGAGCCGGCGATGACGATGTTGAGCAGGCTGGTCTTCTGTTCGGCGACCGTCGGGTTCACCACCAACTGCCCGTTCAGCAGGCCCACGCGCACCGCGGCGATCGGCGTGTCGAACGGCAGGTCCGAGCAGTAGGCCGCGGCGGAGGCCGAGGTCACCGCGATCACGTCGGGATCGTTGTCGCTGTCCGCGGAGAGCACCATGCTGACGATCTGGGTTTCATTGCGCCACGATTCCGGGAACAGCGGCCTCATGGGGCGGTCGATCAGGCGGGAGGTGAGAACTTCCTTCTCCGAGGGACGCCCTTCGCGCTTAAAGAAACCACCTGGGATTTTTCCGGCGGAATAGGTGTTTTCGCGGTAGTCGACGGTCAACGGCAGGAAGTCGCGGTCGTTCGCAGTCGGGGCCATGCACGCCGTTGTTAGCACGATGGTATCGCCGTACCGCGCGGTGATGGCGCCATTGGCTTGCTTCGCGATTTTGCCGGTCTCCAGAATCAGGGGACGTCCCCCGACTTCGACCGTCACCGAATGCGGTGCGGGAGTGTGTGTGTTTTCAGACATAACTGATTTCCTTTGGGCTCCGCGTTCACGCAGAGCGTTCCTGCAGAGACTTCTGTCTCCGCTTCCTTGTGAGAAGAAAAGAGGTGAGAGTTTGCGTGCGAGGCAGACGAACTATGCCGGATCACACCATGAGAGATTCCAGCTCGACTCCGGCTGGTTGCCCGACGATTCCACAGGCTGCCGTCACGCAGCCGACGAACACACTTGGAGTGGAAGTTGTCACTTCGCGAACATACAGTGGGCGCCGCTCTAAACCAGTCGAGCGGCTACTTGCGAAGGCTAAGGCGTTCAACAATCTCGCGGTACCGATCCGGGTCGCGGCGGTTTAGATAGTCCAGCAGGCGCCGGCGCTTGTTGACCATCATGATCAATCCTCGCCGGGATGCGTGGTCTTTCACGTGGGACTTGAGGTGTGTCGTCAGGTAGCTGATCCGCTCGCTCAGAAGAGCAATCTGTACTTCTGGTGAGCCCGTGTCTTTTACGTGGGCCCGGAACTGCTCGATCAACACCGATTTGGCTTCGCTCAAGTGCCCCTCTCCGTCGTCCCCTGAATTTCCCTCTTCTCTTCGACTGATTCAGGCTAACACAATTGTTGCAAAACTGTAAAGCAACGAGAACTTTTCAGCGAGGGCTTGGAAGTCGCGCGTCCCCGTGGCAGTATCACTCCTCGGGGGCCAAGAAGCTACCCAGTGGGGAAATTCGACGGGAGATGAACATGTGTAAAAGCATTTATGTTTGTATCGGGATTCTGCTGTGCGCCGCCTGGACCGCGCCGGCCGTAGCGCAACAAGACAAGAGCAGCCGTCCAAGTCCGCCGGCCAAAGCGGAGTGCAAGCTCGCTGGCGGAAATACGATCACCGTGGACTATTCGAGCCCGCGCGCGAAGGGACGCAAAATCTACGGCGACCTGGTTCCCTACGGCAAAGTCTGGCGCGCCGGAGCAAATGAAGCCACCACGTTCGTGACCGATGCTGATCTCACGATTGGCGGAACGACTGTTCCCGCAGGCAGTTACACCATCTTCACCATTCCGAATGCCGACAAGTGGACGCTGGTGATCAGCAAGAAGACCGGCGAGTGGGGCACGGCGTATCCCGGCCCGGGCGAAGATCTCGCGCGCATCGACATGAAGGTGTCCAAGCTTCCCGCGGCGGTCGAAAACTTCGCCATCGCGTTCGACAGCACCGGCACGGGTTGCACGCTGCGCATGGACTGGGAGAACACGCGCGCTTCGGTGGAAATCGCCAAGAAATAGCCCTGGCGCAGACAGCCCAAGAGTGGCGGCAGCGGCTTTCGAGCGCAGGTCACCTGCTATCCGGCTGGCTGGCAATTGACAACGGTAGACACCGCTGGTAGCGTCCTCGTCCTTTGGTAAGCTCGCCGCGGCCTCAGCGCACTGCTGACCGCCGTAGAGCGGAAGCAGCCACTCAGGAGGCGCCATGCGGCAACAACGCTACGAAGTCGAATCCCTCGGTCCGGTCATCCAGGAAATCGAGAAACGCCAGCAAAAGTTGAAATCGATTCGGCCTCTCGTTGCTAAGAACGACCGGAAGAGCCTGGACCTGCGTCTTCAAGCCCTCGAGGAGAGCCGCCAAATCCTTGCAAAGGCGTGCAAAGCGGCGCCGAAAATGAATGCTTTCTTCGCGGGCGCGGCGGAAGAATAAGATCCCGGAACGCGGGGCGTAGATCGCGGAGGGCGGCCTCTCGGGCCTGTTAACCGCCGCCCCTCCATCAAAGATTCAATTTTGAGATTTCACTTCCGCTCAGCAGATGCGCCTTGTCTTCCTTTTCCGGCCGCATCCCCGCTCCTGCAACATAGAGCACGGACTCCGAGACTCCATCGATGCCCAGAGCTCGTTCGATCGGCGAGTCCGCGAACGCCAGCGTGCAAAACGGCGCCAATCCCAGCCACGTAGCGGTTAGGCAGAACGTCTGACACAGATGCCCCGCCTCCATCAATACCGCGCGGTACGCACGGGCATAGTCATACTTCCACTGCGTGCGCGCAAACACCGCGGTCATGAAAACAACAAAACTCGCCCCGCCATACCACCACTGATTCGCCAGCCACCGCGTAATTTCGCGCGCCGTCGCTCCCGGCCGCAAAAGCTCCAGCCGGTGGTCGACGCCGTTGTAGTGATACAGCCCCGAATCCAAACCCTCCACATGGCGTGCCAACACGTACGCCTCAATCGGATGCAGCGCTCCGCCCGATGGCGATGTCTTCACCGCCACCGAACCAAGCTTTGGAATCCCCACCCATCGCTGGACTCCCCACGTCAGACCCAGCAGGTTGCCCAGCACATCAAGCCGCACCGCCCGCTTTGAAAATCTTCGCCACGTACGCCGCGCAAGGAGTACCTGTGCGAATTCCCCATCGACCGTCAGTTTCGGCAAGTCCACCCCTCCGGCCTTCGCATAGCGCTTCAGCGGCCGGGGCATCGGCTTCGACTGCGCCAGCCGCACGACGCCTTCAAATTCCTTCGCGGCATCCGCTTCGAAATCGACATCTTTCGTGGACAGATGAAAAAAGCCGGCAGCCGGATTCCATTCGCTCCAGGCCCGCAGCTTTTCTTCCCCCTCGAATTTCTCGCCGCGTCGTTGCAAAAGCGCGTGTCGCGCCAGCATCCGCACCGACTTCCGCAACGAAGCCGGCGCGTAGTCTTCCAGCGCGGCAAAAAGATCCCGCAGCGGACGGTAGCGATCGAAAAAATGAAGGATGGTCGATGCGAGGGGATTGCAAGTGACGCGGTGCCGCGTCAAAAAATTCTCAACCACGAACAGGTCCTCGCGCCAATACGACACCAGGAAAGGCGCGCGCCGGTAGAACTCCTCTTTTCGTCCTGACGTGCGCGAAACTGGCAAGCGCCTTGGGCTGCTGCGGCTCACGAAATTTCGCGCCGGCGATCCTACCCTGGAAAGATCGAGGTCATACTTCGGCAGAACGCGGCAACCGACTTCCTCGCCTTCCTTAACCCCTTAATCTCCAGATTCAACTTCTTGAGTGCCTTTGGCGACACGCTCGACCGAATGTCTTCCAACTCTTCTATGGCCTTGTCAATTTCCTTCGCAATCGGCGACAACTTCACGGTCAATTTTTTTGTGGGCATTTCTACCTCCGGTGACGGCGATGCGGCTTTCTTTCGCGACTCTTCGCGAGAGGCGCGCCGAGTGTAACGAACGTGTCATGCAACGTCAAGAATTAGCCGTGGCTTCCACCGCCGCCGGTGGCCGGTTGAGCTCCACGAGTCGCAGCATGCCTCAGGTTCTCCGGAACATTCATGCGCGCCAGCAAATTTTCGAACCTGGGTTCTCCACGCAAAAACGCAAATTGCGGATGGACCGCCAGATTCGCCATTCTTCCGTTTCGCTCTTCGTATGCTTTTTCCAGCCAGCTCAGTGTTTCTTGTTTCTTCCCCATACCCGCGTAGAGCATGGCCCAGTCGTACGACGAAATGTATTTTCCGCGAGGCGCGTGGAGAAACTCTTCCAGGATTTCCGCCGCCTGCTCGTTCTTCCCCGCTCGCGCGTAAGCGCTGCCCAGCTCGGCCTTGCGCGAGGTGTCGCCCGGCGAGAGCGACACCGTCAGCCGAAATTCCTGGATCGCCAGATCGTACAGTTTCTTTTCCAGGTAAGCCTGGCCCAGATACCCGTGCCCGACGATGAAGCCCGGCCCCAACCGCAGCGTGTTCTTTTCTTCTTCAATGGCCCTGTCCATGTCGCCCGCCAGGTAGTAACACCATCCGACGTTTGCGTTGATGATCAGCGAGCGCGGATCAATTTCTCGTGCCAGCTTGATCTCCGTGATCGATTCTTCGTGCCGGCCCACCGCCGCAAGGCTCAGCGCGTACCAATGCATGGCCGTCGCGTAACCCGGATCCAGCGCAATCGCGCGCTGGAATTCACTCTCCACTCCCTCTTCCCATTCGAGGTGGTAGAAACGTATCGCCGCCAGCGAGGCGTGCGCTTCCGCCAGGCCCGCATCAAGCTCCAGCGCCTTCTCCGCGGCGGCTTTCGCGGGTGGCATTACTTCCGCCGGTGGCCGGATCTCGTAGGTGCTGAGATTCAACAAGCTGCCCGCCAGGCCCGCGTACGCCGCGGCGTAGGTTGGATCTTTGGCAATCGCATCTTTGAAATACTCCGCCGAACTTGTGATTCCCTGCGGAGTCCGCTTTTCCGCCTCGAACCGTCCTTTCAGAAAAGCTTCGTACGCCTCCGGCACCACCGTCCTACGGCTGGCCAGCTGAGACGCTTCGGGGGCCGAAAGCTCGACCTGTATTCCACGCGCGATGGCCGTGGCCACGTCGCTCTGCAGCGCCAGCACGTCGGTAAAGTCCCGTTCGTAACTGTCCGACCAAAGACTTTGCTCGGTCGACGTCGACGTCTGGATCAGCTTCGCGGAAATCCGCACGCGCCCGTCCGAACGAATCACCGAGCCTTCCACGACGGCATCTACGTTCAGGTCGCGTGCGATTCCCGCCACCGGTTTTTGTGTCCGCTTGTATTGCATCACCGAGGTTCGCGAAATCACCCGTAGCTTGCGGATGTGCGACAGCTCCATGATCAACGCATCGGTCATTCCATCGGAGAAATAATCCTGCCCAGGATCGCCGGAGAGATTGTCGAGCGGCAGCACCGCCAGCGACTGAATCGCCCCCGGCAGCGCCGTGGTTGCCCGGTGTAGCCGGCTGGCTTTCCACAACAGCCCCGCGATCACCAGCACGACCACCGCAAAAGCGCCCGCTCCATACCACAGACGCCGCTGCACGCGCGCCGCGCGTAACCCCGTCTCGTGCACCGCAAGGGCCGCGATGGGTATCCGCTCCGAGCGCGACGCCGTCGCCGCCGCTTCCAACGCCGCTCGCACTTCTCCGCCCGAGTGGTACCTTTGTCCGCGGTCCTTGTCCAAACACTTATCGACGACCGACTGCAAAACGGGAGGCAGCGCCGGAGTAATCGGCGCGGGAGTCTCCCGCAGTATTGCCGCGCTCATCTCGTAGGGCGTCCCCCCGCGAAACGGCCGCCGCCCCGCCGCCATCTCGTAGAGCAGCACGCCCAGCGCCCAGATATCGCTGCGCGCGTCGGCTTCCTGCCCTTTCAGCAGCTCGGGAGCAATGTAAGGCAGCGTGCCGGTAATGGAGTGCTGTTCATCCCAGGAGCGGTCGAATTGCGTCGTGTCCTCGCTGACTTTCTGTTCCAACCGCCTCGACAAGCCGAAATCCAAGACCTTCAGCCGGCCGGAAGGCGTCACGATTACATTCCCCGCCTTGAAGTCCCGGTGCACGATTCCCCGCTCGTGTGCGTGCGCCAAGGCGTCCGCAAGCTGCATTCCGTAGCGCGTCAAGACTTCCGCGGTCAGGCCGACCGCGGTGATTTCCTGGCTCAGCGTGTGCCCTTCGATAAATTCCATCGCCAGGTAAGGCCGCCCTTCCGCCTCGCCCACTTCGTAGATGGTGCAAATATTCGGATGATTGAGCGCGGAAATGGTCCGCGCCTCCTGCAGGACGTTCACGTGGGCCAGCGGATCGTCGATCTGCTTGACGGTCAGGAATTTCAGCGCCACGTCGCGGTGCAAGGTCAGGTCGCGGGCGCGATAGACCACACCCATGCCGCCTTCACCCAATTTTTCAACGATCAAGTAGTGGGAGATCGCCTGGCCAATCATGGGACACGCAACTGCGTCCGAGTTGAACACAGCCGCCGCGTTCAGGCAAGTGTTGGAAGCGCTGAGTTTCCGTTGCGCGTCATCCGGGATTTGGTGGGTCTTAGCTATGTTTATTGCGCACCAGCGACAGGAATTCGTCGCGGGTCTGCTTGTTGTTGCGGAATTCGCCCAGCATCGCGCTGGTGACCGCCTGCCCGTGCTGCTTCTCCACGCCGCGCATTTGCATGCACAGATGCCGGGCCTCGATGATCACGCCGACGCCTTGTGGGGCGATCTTCTCTTCGATGGCCTTGGCGATCTGGCTCGTCATGCGCTCTTGAATCTGCAGCCGCCGCGCGAACATATTGACCAGCCGGGCCACTTTACTCAGTCCGATGACTTTCTTGTTCGGCAGATACGCGACGTGCGCCTTGCCGAAAAAAGGCAGCAGGTGATGCTCGCACAGGCTGAAGAACTCGATGTCCTTCACCAGCACCATTTCGTCGTAGCACACGCTGAACGTCGCTCCGTTCAGCAGGTGATCTACGTTCGTGTGATAACCGCTGGTCAGGAATTTCAACGCCTTTTCGTAACGCTCCGGCGTCTTGCGCAGGCCTTCGCGCTCGGGATCCTCGCCGATCAACTTGATGATCTCGCGCACGTGGCAGGCAATGGTGCGCGCATCGATCGGTTTACTTTCGTGGAGGAGAATTTCCTCCGTCGGTTTGGTCATGGCCTGTTCCCTTTCAAGTGGACGCCGGTTTCCACGGGCTCACCAATAGGATTGTCGCCCGCAAACTCAAAACTGTTGTTGGAGGTCTCTTCGACGCGCACGCGTTCCAGCTTCGCCTGCGGGAAGCTCTGCAGCCGCCGGAATATCTCGATGCAAAGGTTTTCCGTCGTGGGCACCGTGTCGCGAAACGCCGGCACCTCTTCGTTGAGCGAGCGGTGATCGAAAGCCTCCAGAACCTCGTGTTCCACGAATCCGTCCAGGTCCGCGAGATTCGCGATCATGCCGGTAGCAGGATCGATGGCTCCCGAAACGCCGATCTCGACCACGTAGTTATGGCCATGCCCGTACGGGTTGTTGCACTTCCCGTACAAGCGCACGTTCTCCTCTTCGCTCAAGCGCTCGCTGTGCAAGCGATGCGAAGCCGCAAAGCGGTACCTGCGCCCCAACTCAATCTTCAATTCGCCGCTCTTAATGTTCGAAGCCATCACGCCGCCGCTGCCTTGTCCTCGTAGGGGCGCAGCACGGCTGCGCCCCAGCTTGCCCGGGCCGACCCGCGAAGCCCCGCATCCATGCCTTTGCCTTTCATTACGCCTTCACTCCATTCCGGTAGCAATCCGCAAACAAATCCGGCGACTCATAAAGGCGCACCCTATGCAGCTTGCCTTGCGTAATCTTCGGCTCCAGCAAACCCCAGATCACCCGCGCCACGTTCTCGCACGTCGGTATCTGCCCGGCCAGCTCCGGAACCTCATAATTTAGATGCCGATGATCCATCCGTTGCATCACTTCGCGCTCCAGAATCTGCTTCAGCACGCTCAGATCCAGCACCATGCCGGTCACCGGGTCCGGCTCCCCCGCCACGGTGACTTCCAGCGTGTAGTTATGCCCGTGGCCGTGTGGATTGTTGCATTTCCCAAAAATGCGTCGATTCTCCTTCGGCGAAAGCGCCGGATTGTCGTAGCGGTGCGACGCGGAAAACTCGATCTTGCGCGTGAGCAGAACCATGTCGTTAGTCTATCGGAGTGTGCCGGAAACCCCGACCGAAACCTCCCGCCCCTTCCACGCCACTTTCCCCCTCCGGTGCGCCCGATACGAAGCCCAAAGTACGCCCGCATACAGCAGTACTCCTGGCACGTAGTAGAGGATGTAACCCGCACGAAATTGGTTACTTGTGAGCTCCCGCCCATAGGCGGCGTGGCGCGCCATCAGCAGCCCGAGAGCCGCTATCAGTGCCAGCATCAGCTTGATTCCAATCACCAAAAGCAGAAACGGAATCCACGGCACCACCGAGAACAGTTCCCGGTAAACCGCCCCGGGCCTGCCTCCCATCAACAAGTACAAGTTCTTCTTCCACCCTTCCCACATCGCGTCAAACGACCGGTACATCCTCGCCTGCACGATTCCTTTTCCCGGTCCGAACCAAATCCGGTACCCGGCACTCTTTGCGCGCTTGGCCAATTCCACGTCTTCCAGAACTTCGCCGGCAACGCCGGCGTGTCCACCGATCGTTTCATAGGCGTCGCGGCGAATCATCAAGAATTGCCCATTGGCGGCCGCGATGCTCGAACCCGGGTCGTTCACCGCCTCGAATGAAAACTGCTTCGCCAGCCGGCAATAGACAAACGGGATCAGCGCTTTTTCGTACCACGTCTGGGTCACTTGCTCCGGCGAAAACGAAACCAGCGCGGCCCCCGTTTCTCGCGCGACTTGGAGCGCGTGCGCCACGGCTTTCGGGGCAAGCTCGGCGTCGGCATCGGTAAACAGCAACCACGTCCCTTTCGCCTCCTTGGCGCCAATCCATGAGGCGTTGTTCTTCCCCACCCAGCCCGCGGGCAGGTCTCGCGTCTCCAGCAACCGGAGTTGCGGAATCTCCGCCGTCAACCTGCGCACGATATCCGCAGTTCCATCCGTCGACTGGTCGTTAATCACCAGGATCGGCGCAATTTCCGGCTGGCGCGCCAGGGACTCGATGCACGCAGCGATCGCCTTTTCCTCGTTCCGCGCCGGAACGATGGCCGTCACCTGGACGGGCACAGATAGAGACTCCGCGGCCGCAGTTTTCGTGCTTGTTGGTGGTTCCATACGCATCGTGAGACCGGCAGGCGACCGTTTTCGATCCGGCAGGGATGCGCTAGTATAGCACTCGATGAGAATCGGCCGAAAACTCGTGAACTGGGCAGCGCTCGCCGTCGCCGCAGGCATTATCTTGGTCTTTGCGCTGCCTAGCTACCGGCAGGGCGAGGCTTCTATCGCCGGGAAGACCGCCCGGGATTTCCCCCTCGAACTCGCCGGCAAGCCCACCCACCTCTCCGATCTCCGCGGCAAGGTTGTGATCCTAAATTTCTGGGCCTCCTGGTGTCCTCCCTGCGTCGAGGAAGCTCCCTCGCTCAACCGCCTGCAGCAACATATCGCCTCGCGCAACGCTGTCATCCTGGGCGTAGCCGCCGACGAGGACCCCACGGCGTATGAAAAATTCCTCAGCGAACAGGCTATTGTCTTTCCGACTTACCGCGATCCGGCCACAAAAGACCAACGCTCGCCCATCGCCGTGTCCTACGGTACCGCCATGATCCCGGAAACCTACGTCATCGACCGGCACGGCAAGATCGCCCGCAAATTCATCGGCTTCCAGCAGTGGGACTCGCCCGACATGCTCGCCTACTTCGACACCCTCCTGGGTCAATCCTAGCCTCCTGACGCCCGCGTCTCGAAGGCGCAGCAAGCTGCCGCACTCCATAGCAGGCTGAGAGGAGGCGTTTCGGGCGGAATTTAGAGGGGTGCTTTGCGGAGACGGAGCGCGTTGGCGATGACCGAGACAGAGCTGAAGCTCATCGCGGCGCTGGCCAGCATGGGACTTAGGAGCCAGCCGAAAATAGGGTACAAGACGCCGGCGGCGACAGGGATGCCCAGCGTGTTGTAGAGGAACGCGAAGGCGAGGTTTTGCCGGATGTTGGCGAGGGTCGCGCGGCTGAGTTTGCGCGCGCGCACGATGCCGCGCAGGTCCCCCTTCACCAGAATGATCCCGGCACTTTCCATGGCGACATCCGTGCCCGTGCCCATGGCGATGCCGACGTCCGCGGCGGCCAGCGCGGGCGCGTCGTTGATGCCGTCTCCGGCCATCGCCACTACACGGCCCTCGCCGCGCAAGCGTTTCACGACTTCCCCTTTTTGCTCTGGCTGGACTTCCGATTGCACCTCTTCGATGCCAAGCTCGCTGGCCACTTTGATCGCCGCGAGTTTTCTGTCTCCCGTTAGCATGACAACGCGGATATTGCCGGCGCGCAGTTCGCGCAACGCCTCGGGCGTCGTGGCCTTGATCGGGTCACTGAGAAGAAATACTCCGGCCGACTTGCCATCGACCGCCACATACACCGGCGTCGTGGAGGATCGGCTGGGCTGCAACATCGTCGTCAATTCGCGATCGGCTGGAAACTCAACTCCGCGGGACCGAAGGAAGTTCGCGGTACCCGCGATGACATTCCTTCCCGACACGCGCCCCCGAACTCCGCCTCCCGGAGTTGCGCGAAACTCGCTAACCGGGGAGATGGCAAGGTGATCTTCGTTGGCAGCCGCCACGATGGCGCGCGCCAGGGGATGCTCGCTGGCGTTCTCCAGGCTGCCCGCAAGCGAGAGCAAGGTGTCTTTGGTCAAGCCGCCCTCCTGGAAGACGTCCACAAACCCGACGCGCGGCTTGCCTTCCGTGAGTGTGCCGGTCTTGTCGATGACCAGCGTATCGACCTTGGCGAGAGTTTCGAGTGCTTCGGCGTTGCGCACCAGGACTCCCGCGTGGGCGCCGCGGCCAACAGCCACCATGATCGACATGGGCGTGGCGAGGCCCAGGGCGCAGGGGCAGGCGATGATCAGAACGGCTACGGCGGCCAGCAATGCGTGAGCGAAGCGCGGCTCGGGGCCAAAGAATGCCCAGGCGAGAAAGGTCAGCACCGCCGCAGCCACCACGGCCGGGACGAAGTATGCGGCTACGCGATCCGCGAGGCGCTGCATCGGCGCGCGGCTGCGTTGCGCTTCGCTGACCATCTTGACGATCTGCGCCAGCATCGTTTCGCTGCCGACGCGCTCGGCTTGCATGACGAAGCTGCCGCTCGCGTTCAGCGTGCCGGCGGTGACTTTGTCGCCGGCAGCTTTATCGACCGGCATGGGTTCGCCGGTGATCATCGACTCGTCGACGGCACTGGCGCCCTCGCGGATCACGCCGTCGACCGGGACGCGCTCGCCGGGACGGACGCGCAACCGGTCGTCACGTTGAACCTGGTCCAGTGGAACATCTTGCTCGGCGCCACCCGAGGCGATTCGATGGGCCTGTGGGGGAGTCAGATTCAGCAGCGCGCGAATCGCGCCGGAGGTTTGCTGGCGGGCGCGCAGCTCCAGCACTTGGCCGAGCAGCACCAGCGTGGTGATCACCGCGGCGGCCTCGAAATAGACGGGCGCGGCGCCGTCCATGCCGCGGAACGACATCGGAAAAATTTGCGGGAACAGCGTGGCCGCGAGGCTGTCGAGATACGCCGCACCCGTGCCGAGGCCGATCAGTGTAAACATGTTGGGGCTGCGATGAACCAACGAGGCCCAGAACCGGTGGAAGAACGGCCAGCCGCCCCAGAGCACGACAGGCGTCGCGAGAACCAGCTCAATCCAGTTGCGTGAGGCCGGCGCGAAATGGAGTCCGAGGTATTCGCCGAACATCGAGAGCACAAGCAACGGGAGCGAGAGAGCCGCGCTGATCCACAGCCGCAGGCGCATGGAGTCGTATTCGGGATCGGCTTCCACTTCCGCGAGCGGGTCCATCGGCTCAAGCGCCATCCCGCAGATCGGACACGAGCCTGGGCCGAGCCGCACGATTTCCGGGTGCATGGGGCAGGTGTAACGGACGTCGTTGGGTTTCGGGGCTATGCTGGGCTTCGCCGGTTCATGCGCGTCGGGCGAAGGCACCTTGCCCACAGCGCCGGCTGCGCGCAAGAACTTCTCGGGCTCTTTCTCGAACCGCGCGGCGCAGCCCTGGGAACAAAAGTAGTAGCTCGCGCCGGCGTGCTCGACCTTGGCGGCCGCTTTTTCCGGATCGACTGTCATTCCGCAGATTGGATCGCGTTCCATATAAGTTCTGTCTACGATCATTCCCTAGCAGGCTGCTGAAAAAACCTAAACTCGCTAAATTAGAGATGCCTTTGTAGCGGCCGCTTTCTGAAGCGGGCGCTTTTCTTGAGTGCGCCGCGACCTAACAGCTTGTCGAAAACGTCCTGTGGCACAGCCATTTCTGGCCGTGCGCCGCTGCCGAATGCGGTGGATTCAAAACAACCGCGAATCAACGTGACGCCAAAACCCTCTCGAAACAGACTTTTTCCGCCACCGCTAAAGCACACAGGCTGAAAGCCTGTGCCACCGGACCCCACCGCCGGCTTGCATCATCGCAGGTGCGCGTAGATCAGTTCGAGCAGCTCGTCGTACATGGCCTCGGCTTCATCCCGTTTGCTGCTGCGGAGTGCCTTTGCCGCGCAATGGCGGAGGTGGTTGCGCATCAAATTTCGCCCCACGCCGCGGAGCGCCTCCTGGACGCTGGCGACTTGGGTGATGATGTCGGCGCAGTAGCGGTCGTCTTCGACCATCTTTTGGAGGCCGCGGACTTGACCTTCGATCCGGCGGAGGCGTTTGCGATTCGTTTCTTTGATGCTGGGATCGACGCCGAGGACCTTGCGGGGTTCGGCGTCGCAGGCGCAATATGCGGAGGCCTGGCGGTTGCGCACGGCGGCCCTGCGCAGGGTCGATTTGGTTGCGGGCATTCACATATACCCCCTGGGGCTATATATACCCTAGGGGTCTATATTTGTCAAATCAGGCGCACGCGGGTTTGAGGGAAATCTTGCTCGAGAGTTTTGGCGGCGTGAACGTTCCACGATAGAACAGGCCAGCGCCGCGGAGGAACGCCAATGAAAGCCGCTGTCTACACCAGATACGGACCTCCGGATGTTGTCCAAATCACGGAAGTCGAGAAGCCCGTTCCCAAGGACGATGAAGTCTTGATAAAAGTCCGCGCCGCTTCCGTCAATCCACTTGACTGGCACTTCCTGAGAGGCACGCCGTACATCGTTCACATAGCGGCCGGGCTGCGCAAACCAAAGGACAAGCGACTGGGCGTTGATGTCGCCGGCCAGGTCGAAGCGGTGGGCAGGAACGTAACCCAGTTTAAGCCAGGCGACGAGGTGTTCGGCACGTGCCGTGGGGCCTTTGCCGAGTATGCGTGTACTTCCGAGTCGGCATTGGTCATCAAGCCGGATAACGTGACGTTTGAGCAGGCGGCTTCCGTACCGATTGCGGCATTCACCGCATTGCAGGGTCTTCGCGACAACGGACAGATTCAGCCGGGGCAGAAGGTCTTGATTAACGGTGCGGCGGGAGGCGTGGGTACCTTCGCTGTGCAGATCGCCAAGTCGTTCGGCGCGGATGTGACCGGCGTGTGCAGTACGCGGAACGTGGACATGGTCCGATCCCTCGGCGCAGATCGGGTTATTGATTACACCCAAGAGGATTTCACCAAAAGTGGGCAACGTTACGACCTCATTTTCGACTGCGTTGGGAACCATTCGTTGTCGGCATGCAGGCGCGTCTTGAATCCCAAGGGGATATACATTCCGGTCGGAGGATCGGCCGGCCGGTGGATGATCGGTCCTCTGGCTCGTTCCATCGCAGCACTTGTGTTGTCGCGGTTCGTGAGCCAGAAGCTGGTCATATTCTTTCTGGCGAAAGCGAGCAAAGAGGACCTGACCGTCATGCGCGAGCTCATGGAGGCCGGAAAGGTAACGCCGGTCATCGACAAGCGTTACAGCTTGAGTGAAGTCCCTGAGGCTATCCGGTATCTGGAAGCAGGACACGCTCGAGGAAAAGTAGTAGTAGCTTTGGAATATAACAACAAACCCTGACACACACTCTACCGAACCGATGTGGACGCGCCGCTTGAACCCACTGGTATAATGCCGGGCATGACACTCGTTGACATTACGTACGAATTGCAGTCCCCGCTGAACCAGGAACAGCTCGCCGCTCTGGGCTCGTTCGCAAACACCTATGGACTCCGGCGCTTCCGCGTCGATGAGGACAAGAAGCATTTGTCGTTTGAATATGACGCGTCGCGGCTGCGCGAGACGGAAGTGGCACACGTGCTGCACCACGCGCGGATTGCGGTGACGCGGAAGGTCAACTAAAGAGAATGCGGAAGAAGAAACCGAGGAAGTGGAGCGCGCGGAGGCCGAGGTAAAAAGCGATCGAGCAAAAAAAGGGGCCCCCGCTTGGGATCGGGGGCCCCGAAAGGCGCGTTTCGTTGCCAGTGTCGTTTTCACACCGGCGCGTGGGGTCATCCATCCTAGCTTCCCTCTCAGAGGCAGGTGGGACGATCTGTAGAAATGCGACGAGCAAGCCCCTTCCCCCTCGCTACGTCACCCTCTACATCTCGCCATTTGAAACGCGCCCACGGCAGGACCTAATGCACGCAGCGCGCCAAGCGGCGGGGCCGGACCGCAATCCATAAGCTATTTAGTTTCAATATCTTGAGAAGAGCCAGCAGGAAACTTGGCGCACCAAAAGCGGCCTGGAATTCAGTTCGGAACGCGTTCTAATCTGAATTGGGAAGTGGGCTTGGGTGGCAGTTTGTTCGGGCCCAGGCGTTCGGCGCGCACGTGTCCTTCGCCCCTACAACAGGGTGGCCTTTAGCTAGTCCTATTACTCCAGTCACATTTTTGATTGACTGGCTGCTCCATAGGTTTTTTTCCGGGCTGAGAGCAGACTGCGGTCATGTACCCCGGCTCCCCGGCCCGCATCGCTCGCTGCATTATTCGGCGGGGTCTGTCGCTGGGAGCTGCCCTCCTTCTCACCTCCCTAAGCCTTCTGGCGGACACCTCTGGCCTGCTGCGGTCAACACCGGACGGCACGTGCTATTGCCATTGCGCCATGGCGCGCTCTCGTGGAGGGTGCGCGAAAATGTGCGAATCGAAGCGCTATGCGTCGCGCTGGTGGGCGACGTCTTGCGCCAGGCCGCACCGGAAGCCTGCCGAGGAGAATCCCGGCGCCAGCCCGCGCCTGCCGCATCCCGACCGGGCCGAACACGCCCGGCTGTAAATCATACAATCCGCGATCGTGTTTTCCGAGCAGCGCGCCGGGCCCTTCCTGCCTCAGGGTGAACTAAAGCCCAGCGCCTACACCTGCCTGGGGAGCGGCGTGGGCCGGGGCATCGGCGGGTGATTCGGCTAACAGCTTGGCTAGAAACTCGGGGATCTCGAAGACCGCGCGATTATCGAGCGCAGCCACGTTCTTGCGGAACTCGGCCAGCGTCGCGGGCTCAAGCATTTGCCGGACGCCGGCCACCACGTCGCGGAAGCTGTGCAGCACGATGCCAACGCGCTTCTCCACGACCCATTCGGTGTTGTAGCGCTCCTGCGGGAGCGTCCAAGCGTTGCACTCAATCAACACGGGCAGCTTGCGGACCATGGCCTCGGCGATGCTTCCGGGCCCCGGCTTGCCGATCAGGAAGTCCGCGGCGCGCATCAACTTGTGGACTTCCTTCGTGAAGCCGATAACGTTGACGGGCAGGCGCCAGTTGCGCGCGCGGAGCTTCGCGGCGAGCTCTTCGTTGCGGCCGCAGATAAGGATCAGTTGCAGCGGCATGCCCGCGGCATCGAGGCGCTCGGCAATGTCGTACATCACTTTCGAGCCGTGGCCGCCGAAGAGAACAATCGCCGTCGGCAAATCGGGCTTCAACCCAAGCTCGGCTCGCAAGGCTACCGGATCGGAATTGTCCGCCACGTAAAAGTCGGGCCGCAGAATCATGCCAGAGGCGCGAAAGATGTGGGCGTCGTCGTGGCCAAGGGCTTTGGCTTGCTCGACGGCGCGCTGGGTTCCACAGACCACGTGCTGCTCCTGAATCGGCTCGATCCAGAACCGCGGGGGGAAATCGGCGAGATCGGTGATGATGGTGACGAAGGGGCGGCTGGGATAGACCTTGGTCCAACTCTCGGCAATCTCGCGATTGAAGTGGGGTATGACGGAGACGAGCAGGTCGGCTGGCTTTTCGCGCCAAAACCTCTCCAGCAGCTTGACGAGCGGCCCGTGGAAAAGCCGAATCGTGGCCTGGAGCAGGCGCAGGAGGTACACACTGCCCAGGGTCCACCCGTTTTGTAGGAGGACGTTGTACTGCTCCTGGATGCGGATGCCCGTGAGCCTGCGCAGGACGTCAAGCTTGTCGGTCAGCTCCTGAAATTGCACCAGCTCGACCTGCCAGGGCCGCTGCTGCTGGTCCATGATGGCCTTCAAGGCGACGGCGGCGTTGCGGTGTCCGCCACCCGCATCATGGAAGAGGATGTGTAGTTTTTTCATGATTGGATTGTGACATACGCTTGATCTTCGCCAAGAAGAGCAACCTCCATGCCATGTGGATAACGCCGGAAGTCATGTGTGTTCAATAAGTTCCATGAGCACATTCATGCAGATTTCGCGACCGTTTCACGGACTGTTCATATCTCTCGATGACAATAGTTTCATGCGCTGCGACCTTCACGTTCACTCGACCGCTTCGGGAATGTGCAACACTCCCGGCCTGAGCCGTGTGTGCCGGGAGTCCTACAACGATCCCCAAGAAGTGCATGAGCGGCTCAAGCATCTGGGGATGTCCATCGTCACCGTGACCGACCACGACTCCATCGACGCCGCTGAGGTCCTCCGGCGTCACCCCGACTTCTTCCTGAGCGAAGAGGTCACCGCCCGGATGCCCAGCGGTACCGAGATGCACCTGGGGGTCTACGGCATCACCGAGCGGGACCATGCCGAAATTCAGCGCCGACGCAACGATTTTATAGCGCTCCTGATGTACCTCACCGAGCGTAAGCTTTTCTTTAGCGTGAATCACGTGTTTTCCGGGCTCACCGGCCGGCGGGACGAGGATGATTTTAGCTGGTTTGCGTCCTATGTACCCGCCTTTGAAGTGCGCAACGGGCAGATGTGGCCGGAAGCCAATGCCAGCGCCGAGCGGCTGGCCAAGCGGCTGGGAAAGATCGGGGTCGGCGGAAGCGACTCCCACACGATCTCGGGAGTCGGGCTTACGTACACGGAGGTCCCAGGGGTACGCACGGTGGACGAATTCCTGGCCGGTCTACGGGCCGGCCGCGGCATCGTGCAGGGAGTCCACGGGAGCTATGCCAAGTTGACGGCGGATGTTTATCGCATCGCGGCGTCCTTTTTCGGGGAGAAGCCCTGGGCGCTGCCGATCTTGCCGATCACGGTGCTTGTGCCGGCGATCACGGCAGGCCACTGGCTCAATGAAATGCGTTTCTGCCGCAAATGGGCGGCAGCGTTAGAGAGCGGAGAAAAGCGTCCCCGCATGCTGTGGAAGCTGGATCCGAGTTTGGAAGCGAATTTGGCGAGTTGACATAGCGGAAGTTTGGCGAATCCAAGAAGGAGGTGTCGTGATGGCTGTCGCACGCAACCTCTGGGGCTACATCGAGCGCCGCGATCACCGGGTGATGCGGCGGATGAACCGCTGGCGCGCGCCGCGGTGGATTCGGTATTGGATGATCGCGGCCACGCGAATGGGAGACGGCTGGCTGTGGTACGGACTGGGCGTGATGCTGCTGATCTTCGGCGGCGCTCAGCGCTACGAGGCGGTGGGAGCAGCGGGTGCGGCCGGCCTCGCCGGGGTCTTTGTGTTCAAAGCGATCAAGCGTCTGAGCCAACGGCCCAGGCCTTGCCAGTTTGAGCCGCATTGCTGGTCCAAGGTGCTGCCGCCGGACAAGTTCTCGTTTCCTTCGGGCCACACCATGACGGCGTTCTCGATTGCGCTGGTGGTGAGCTACTTCTATCCTTCGCTGGAAGGGCCGCTGCTTTTCCTCGCGTTGAGCATCGCGGTGTCCCGCGTCGTCCTGGGCATGCATTTCCTCAGCGATGTGCTTGCGGGTGCAGTGCTCGGCGTGGCGCTGGGATGCGCTTCGATTACCACGTTCGCGTCATTTGGGCTGGCGTAGCGGCGCTTTGTCAGGGCTGAGAAAATCCCTAATTTCGTTGACTCTTCAGCGGCCAATCTGAAGTTGTGTCCAGACGTTGCCGTACGCACTCCAAAGTGCCCGCGTGTCATCTAAACTTGAGGCGCGGCTGAAAGACGCACAGGCTGAAAGCCTGTGCCACTTGTTTTTTCGGCCGGCTGTTATAGCGGCTTGGGGTGTGCGGCCAAGGCTTCGCGGAACGCCGCCAGGTTGCTCTTGTCCACCACCGCAGTTCCGGTGTCTACCCAGGATGGCAGCGGAGCCGTCGGCGCGTTCCGCCAGTCCTTGAATTCGTGGACGGCGTTGTGGTGCAGGTCGTCGAGAAACTTCAACCCGTAATAGGCCATGACGTAAGGCTTTTGTACGACAGTGGCATTGATTCCCCCGCGGTCGATCCAGTCCAGCGTTTCGGGGTCGTTGTCGAAGGAAACGATGGCGATCTTTCCGGTCATGTCCTCGCGATGCAGGGCGTCGGCCACGCCTGCGCCGCCCGAGGCTTCCAGGCACAAAACTCCGTCGATCTTTTGTTTCTTCGAAAGTAGGGCGGAGACGCCGTCGTAGGCATTGCGGGCATCGCCCTTGTCGTCGATGGTCTGAACGATCTTGATGCCTGGATATTTTTTCAGGAGCTCGGTGACGCCGCGCGCGCGTTCATCGACGTTGGATTGCCCAGGGATAGTAACCAGCACCACTTGACCCTGGCCCTTGAGAATGTCCGCCATGCGCTTGGCGCTTTCCTGACCCGCGCGGAAGTTATCGGTGCCGATGAACAAGACGCGCTTGGAGTCCGGCGCATCGGAGTCGATACAGATCACGGGAATGCCTACCTGGATGGCGGCATCGATGGGTGCCTTGAAAAGGTCGACATTGGCGACCGTTACGAGAATTCCCGCCGGGTGCAAAGCGACAGCCTTTTGGAAGGAATCGAGTTCATCCTTTGCAGACAGGACTGTGGGTCCGTCCATCTCCGCTTTGACACCCATTTCCTTGGCGGCATCCATCAAGCCCGCTTGGGCTTCCTGCCAGTACGGAATATTGATGTTCGCGGAGATAAAATAATACTGCTCTTCCTTCTGGTGATAGGGCTCCTCGCACGCAACGAACACAACACTGAGAGCAAGGCTCAGCAAGACTGCCGGCTTGTAACGGAATTTCATCGAAGGTCTCCTTTGCTCATCTCCGGCTCGGGATTGAGAAAAGCCAAGAACCGAGAGACCCGGAT
The DNA here is from genome assembly GCA_963735525.1 of uncultured Acidobacteriota bacterium. GTDB lineage: Bacteria > Acidobacteriota > Terriglobia > Acidiferrales > UBA7541 > Acidiferrum. The sequence continues at coordinate 305,017 of CAVTLQ010000019.1, forward strand.
TGTCTGGGCGGCAAGCCTATCACAAGCCAGGGGGAGACGAGCTACCCGCCGATCGAAAAATGGTTCGCCGCTCTTTGGAGTCCTGGTATCGGATACGTGTCGCGTGAACCTCGGGGTGCTCAAAGTGGCCGGCGTTTTGTAGTCTTCTGGAGCTGCGCCGCTTGGGACGCGCTACATGACCGACGCGACTGTAACCCTTTCCAAGAACGAGAGAAAGCGCGGGCTGCTGCCCGAACTGATCTTCATAATCCAGGTTTCACGCCCAGGGCTGTGGACCACGACGGCGTTGTTCTATCTCATGCCGCTCGGCCATTGGAACATTTTCCGCTCCGCGGCTTTTTGGATCGGGCTGTTTTACGTGCTCTTTCCACTCGGCCTTCTGCTCTATGGAGTGAACGACATCGTCGATGCCGACGCCGACCGGTATAACCCGCGCAAGGGCACGTTTCTGTTCGGGTCGCTGGGAGCTTCCGAGCAGCTTGCGTCTCTGCGGTGGCAGATTGCCCTGGTGCAAGTTCCATTTCTGGTTTTGTTTTTCTTCCTCGTGGGGCCGCGCATTCTATGGTGGCTGGCGACGCTGCTGTTTTCGGTGGGACTTTACAATGCACCTCGCTTTGAATGGAAAGGGCGCCCTCCCTTCGACGTGTTGATTCAAGCGAGCTATTTGCTGGTATTCGCCTTGAGCAGTTGGCTGAATCACGCCGCGCAACTGCCTTGGCCAACCTTTGTGTTCGGCGCGCTGTTCGCGATGCACTCGCACATATTCGGCCAGGTGATGGACATTGCGCCGGACCGGTTGAGCGGGCGGCGCACGACGGCAACGCACATCGGAGTTGTTCCCGCAAAGCTTCTAATCGCTATTCTTCTGAGCATCGAGAGCCTGCTGGTCTACGCGTTCTTTCGAGACGCGGTCATCGCCGGCTTCCTGTGCGCAGGAGCGGTGTGGTTTGTGCTGGATGCGAAATTCCTTTGGAAGAATCACGCCTACAAACCCGCGGAAATGCGCATCTTCATGTGGGCCTGGAATGCAGCGTCAGTGGCAGGCATATATTGGAACTGGGCCCATGCAACATTGACCCACGCTAACCCGTTGGCACACCTGTAAGATTCTGGACCAGCGTGGGGACTGCTAAGCTAGTTCGCAATGCGCAACTCCTGCATTTTAGAAATTTCCGTCGAGACGCTGGACGCCGCGCTTGCCGCGCAGCGTGGCGGCGCGCACCGGATCGAGTTGTGCAGTAACCTTGCGCAAGGAGGTCTGACGCCAGGCACAGCACTGATGCGCGCTGTCCGCGAGCACGTGGCGCTGCCGATCTTTGCGATGATTCGCCCGCGCGGCGGCGACTTCGTCCATTCCGCCGCTGAGTTTGCAACCATGCTAGGCGACATCGAGACTGCCAGGAGACTTGGCATGGATGGCGTGGTACTCGGCATATTGAAAGAGGACGGCCATGTCGATATCCGGCGCACGCGAGAGCTCGTGGAACGTGCTCGACCCTTGCCGGTTACGTTTCATCGCGCCTTTGATGTCTCAGCGGATCTGCGCAAATCCCTCGAAGACGTCATTCAAACCGGCGCGGCTCGCCTTCTAACCTCCGGCGGCGCGGCGGCTGCGCCGGAGGGCCTCGCCGCTCTCGCCGGACTTGTCGACGCGGCCGGTGACCGCATTCTCATCGTCCCCGGCAGCGGCATCAACGCATCGAACGCCCTGCGCGTAGCGCAACACACCCGCGCTCGCGAATTTCACTCCGGACTGAGCAGCGCCTTGCAGAGTGCCGATCGATGCGGGGAGCGTTTCGAGGCCGCGGTCCGGGAACTTGCGGAAGTCCTGGCCACGTGTGTCAAGCCGAGCCATTAGGAAGAGAGGCGAAACGGATTCAGGACCGGAACATTGAAGAGTTCAAAGTCACGCTCGTTCCGCGTCACTACCGTCATTCCGTACACTCGAGCCGTGGCGGCTATCACCGCATCTTCGAAAAGGTCTTGCGGTTTTCCTAGCATCAAGCGAGCGCATTCGCGAAAACTGAGCGCGTCAACCGGCAAAATCTGCTGGGTCAGAAGCAGGTTATCCACCCAGGCCTCAATTTCTTGGGCTTTGACCGGATCCTGCTTGCGGGTGATTTCTATCCCTACCTGTAATTCCCAAAAGACAACGGACGAAAAGAAAACCTGCTCTTTGACCAGACTGTTTAGCCAGGCAATAACAGCTCCGTGTGGACGCGATTTTCGCGTCTCCGAGAGTACGTTCGTGTCCACCAGGAAGTGCTTCAATCGAATTCCACTGGCTTACGGTGGCGCACCTTGCCCCGTTCCGGCAACGGAATTTCAAAACGCGGGCCTTCCAGAAGAACGGATTTCCAATCCGGCTTGACCGCTTGCTGCTGGAGGCGACGCCATTCGTCGATCGAAACAAGAACTGCGGTTTCGACGCCGCGCCGGGTGACCACCTGCGGACCCTTTTCAAGGGTTTGGTTCAGGAACTCGCTGAAGCGCGCCTTTGCATGCTGGACCTGCCAGGCCATGAAGCACCTCCAAGATCCAATGATATGACTAGTCACCTGACTAGTCAACTCGGCGCCTCCCCGGCCTCCCGGGCTCTCCTCTCTTTCCTGTTGGTGCCCATCCTTTCTGCGGTTTGGACAGTAGGGATTTTAGCTCTGACATTGCCCAAACATTGCCAAGATCCTCTTCCTCCACCCCCGCGCCCCGGGCCTCCCGCATTCACCTCCTTCCGCCTCCGCGAATCACAAAAATTCCCATTTTCCTCTTGACAGATAGATTACCTTTCTGGTAATCTCGGCTTGTATAAAATAACGTTCAAAAAGCGCCGGGTTTCTCTGGCGCTTTTTCTTTTGGTTGCAGCGCGCCAATTTAACTCCTTCATTATCAATAGATTACGACCCGCCAGGCATTGGGCAAAATGCCCGTAACACCAGAAGAATCAATGGCTTGGGTGTTGAAAACATACCGCAAGCAAAGAATGACGCGTCATTCTATCCTTCGTGTGCATACGCAGCACAAGCTGATCTTCCCGTCCAGCCGGGTGCAGCAGAACTTTTGGGGTGCGGGAGCTTGCTCCCGCCTTAACAGTGTAATGACCATTCACCGTCTCGTGGAAACGGTGCAGCATCCGGTGCTGCGGGAGCCCGCTACGCCTTTTGGGCTTGGCGGCGGAGGAATGTCGGGACGTCCAGGTCGTCCACGGGAACTTCGTGGCTGACTTCGCGGACGTTTTGCTGGACCTGGTGGACGACGTTGGCGGGCGGCGGCGCGGGCTCGGGAACGTCGGGTGCTGCTTTCCAGGTCTTGGGCAGGAAGGACGGCTTCTCCTTGACTTGCTTCTTGTTGGCGTCCTTGAAGCCGGCGGCGATCACGGTGATTTTTACCGTGTCTTTCATCTGGTCGTCTTGGACGGCGCCGAAAATGATGTTGGCGTTTTCGTGGGCGGCCTTCTGGATGACGGACGAGGCTTCGTGGACTTCTTGCAGCGTCAGGCTGGAGCTGCCGGAAATGTTGATGAGGATGCCCTGCGCGCCCTGAATGGAATTGTCTTCGAGCAGCGGGCTGGCAATGGCGCGATTGGCGGCATCGACGGCGCGACTGGTGCCAGTGGCGACGGCGGTGCCCATTACGGCGTAGCCCTGGCCGTGCATGATGGCTTTCACGTCGGCAAAGTCGCGATTGATGATGCCCGGCACGGTGATGATGTCGGATATCCCTTGCACCGCTTGGCGCAGGATGTCGTCGGCGATGCGGAAGGCGTCGAAGAAGCTGGTGCCGCGCTCGACGGTTTCCATCAAGCGCTCGTTGGGGATCACGATGACGGTATCGACGGCGCCGATGAGTTCCTGCAGGGCCTGCTCGGCTTGCATCATGCGGCGCTTGCCTTCAAACGCGAAGGGCTTGGTGACCACGGCGACGCTCAACGCGCCAAGCTCGCTGGCCAGCGATGCGACCACGGGCGCGGCGCCGCTGCCGGTGCCTCCGCCGAGGCCCGCGGTGATGAAAATCATGTCCGAGCCTTCGAGCGCTTCGATGATTTTCTCGGTGTCTTCGAGCGCGGCTTTGCGGCCGACCTCGGGGTTGGCGCCGGCACCCAGCCCCTTGGTCAGCTTGGCGCCGAGCTGCAGCTTTACCGGCGCTTGCGACAGCTTTAAGGCCTGCAGGTCGGTGTTGGCGGCGATGAAATCGACGCCCTCGACCTTTGCCCGAATCATGCGATTGACGGCGTTGCAACCGCCGCCGCCTACGCCGATCACCTTGATCTTCGCGGGCGACAGCTCCTCACTGAAGCTCATGCGGATTCCCATATCTTTACCGGTCATGCGTCCCTCAGCCTTCCTCCAGTTCCGCCGGTCAGTCGCTTCGCGATCGCGCCGAAGGCGCGTCGCTCGGGCAGGCTCACGACGCGCCGGCGAACATGGACTTAAGTTTGGATACCAGATTTCCCCCCGCGCGCTGCGACCCCGATCGCCGCGTCTTCGCGCCGTACATCACTAAACCGACTACCGTTGCGTACTCCGGCTGGGCGACCTGCTCGGGCAGATCGGCAAGCCCTTTGGGCTCCGCGATCCGCACAGGCAGATGGAAAAACTGCTCGGCGAGCTCGAGCAAACCGTGCAATTTTGCGCCGCCGCCCGCGAGCACGAATCCCGCGGGCATTTGCTTGTCGAGGCCGGCGCGCTGCAGATCGTCGCGAATCAATGCGAGCAGTTCGTTGGCCCTGGGCTCCAGGATGTCGGTGAGCATGCGGGCGAAGACGGTTCTGGGCGGGCGATCGCCAACGCTGGCGATTTCAATCGCGCCATCTTCGTGCAGCATGGACGCGGCCGCGCAGCCATGATGGCGCTTGATGCGTTCCGCTTCCGGAATAGGCGTGCGAAGACCGACGGCAAGATCGTTGGTGAAGTGGTCGCCGCCGACCGCGACGGCGCTGGTGTGACGCACCACGCCGCCACCGTACACGATCAATTCGGTGGTGCCGCCGCCGATGTCCAGCAGGCAGCAGCCGAGGTCGCGCTCGTCTTGGGTGAGGCAGGACTCCGCCGAGGCGAGCGGTTCGAGAACGGTGTCGCTGATCAAGATGCCTGCGCGGTTCGCCGCAGTCACCAGGTTTTGTGTGGCCGCAACGGACGAGGTCACCAGATGGACGTTGGTTTCCAGCCGCTGTCCGATCATCCCGACGGGATCGCGAATTCCTTCTTGCGCGTCCACCAGGAATTCATGCGGCAGGACGTGCAAGACTTCGCGATCTTCCGGCAGGGAAATGTTTCGGGCGGCGTCGATGGCGCGGCGCACATCTTCGCGCTCGATGTCCCGCGGGCGATTCCCCAGGGTCACACCGCCGCGGCTGTTCACGCCGCGCACGTGGTTGCCGGCCACGCCGATCACCGCGGACTCCACCGGCACGTTGGCGACGCCTTCGGCTTCTTCGACGGCGCGGCGAATCGAGCTCACCGTGGAATCCAGATTGACGATCAGGCCCTTGCGGAGTCCCTTGGACTCTGCCGCGCCCAGCGCGAGGAATCTCACTTGCTCGTCGTCGGCTTCCGCGATAAGCACGCATGTCTTGGTGCTGCCGATGTCCAACCCGATTAGGTATTTGTCCTTCTTTGCCAAACGTGCTCCTGGTCCCAGGCTATCTTGTCTTCGCGACGGTGGTCTCCGCGCTGGTGTCGGTGTTCAAGATCACCTGCCGCGAATATTGCAAATCGATCGAGCGCACGCGCCCATTGCTGGCCTGCCACTGCGCGAAATTCTCCACCACCATGCGGTACTTGCCGGCGAAATCGCTCTGGCCAAACTGAATGGTCACGGCCTGAGGGTCGCTGGGCGAGGCGATGCCGGTCATCACCACGCGCAAATCCTTGGGATTGGCGAGGTCGATCTCGCTTACGCGATCGGAGGAGCCGGCACGCACCAGATCGACGTCTTTCACAAATTCCTGGTAGGTCTGCATGCGGCGGGCGCGCTCGTCCCGCGCCATGCTTTCGGAGAGACCGGTTACGATCGGAAATTGCAAGTTCTCGCCGCGAGGACGGTCGAGAATCACGCCGTGCGCGTCGATGAGGGCTAGCTCCGTACCGTTGCGCAAGAAAGCGATCGGCGTGCGCTCGGTGAGCTCGACGCGGATGTGATTCGGCAGAATGCGCTGCACGCTGGCGGACTCGACCCACGGCAGCTCTTCCAGAGCGGTGCGCCGCGCGTCGAGAGGAATGCGAAGCACGCTGTGGCCGCGATCGCGAGCAAACTGTTGCAGGACGGCTTCCCGGCTGACGATGCGATTGCCGGCCAGCTCCACTTGATCCGGCTTCAGCAACGCGACCTGCGGCGAAGACCACAGGAACTGCCCGGCGGCACCAGCCGCAGCTATTCCGGCGATGGCGATCGTGCCGAACACCAGGACGCGGCGGTAGAACGACCAGCTCTGGCCGGCGAATTTCCTGCGGCGAATTTCCACCGGCTTCTGACGACGCAGATAGCGCGGCTCGTCTTCGCCTAGCAGCTCGGGCCGGTAGGACTCCGCATCGGCGGCCGAAGCGTTTCGCGGCATGGCCTTTACGCGTTCCAAACCACCACCTCGTGCTCGAGTTCCACGCCGAAAGCCTTGTGCACGCGCTCGCGCACATCGGCGATCAGTGTGAGCATGTCTTTTGCCGAGGAAGTCCCGGCGTTTACGAAGAAGTTCGCGTGACGGTCGCTGACCCGGGCGTCGCCGACGTTCAGCCCCTTCAGCCCCAGCTCATCGATCATGCGCCCGGCGGACGCACCGGGAGGGTTCTTGAAGATGCAGCCGGCGCTTTTTTGGCCGAGCGGCTGGCTCGACCGCCGCTTTTCGTTGCAGATACGAATCCCTTGGAGAATTTCTTTGAACGGCTTGGAGGGAAGTTCCAGCGTCACCGCCAGCATCATATCATCGGGTGCAAAAGAAGTGTGCCGGTATTCAAAGGAAATTTGGTCGCCCCTGAGGATTTCCAGCTTGCGGTCCGCCGCCCGATACAGCTTTACCTCGCGAACGTAGGACCCGATCTGCATCCCGTAGGCTCCAGCGTTCATCCGGAGAGCGCCGCCGACCGTGCCGGGCACGCCGATCAGACCCTCCATGCCGCCCAGGTCGTTCTTGGCGCAGAAGGTGACGGTACGGCCGAGGTCCGCAGCGGCGTCTACGCGCGCGAAGGTGCCGTCAATGACCACGTCGGGTTCCGGCCGCACGAGTTGCAGCACCACCCACGGCAACTCGCCATCGCCGATCAGCAGGTTCGAGCCTCCGCCCAGGAAGCGATGGGGGACGCCATGCGAGTCGAGCAAGTTGAGCAAATCTGGAATTCCCTCATGCCTTTTGATGCGAAGAAGGTCGGTGGTGCCTCCAATGCCGAGCGAAGTGAGGTCGGAAAGCGCGGAACCTCTGCGAAGCTCGACACCGAGCTCCGGCAGCGCCGCGACGATCTTGGAATTTTCAATGCGCATGATGCGTTGTGTGCTCCGTTCCGAGCAAAACCATCAGCTCGTTACTCGCGCGGCTGACGTTGCCCGCGCCGATGGTCAGGATGGCATCGCCGGGACGCGCCTCGCGCAGCAGGTGCTCGATGCTTTCCTGCATCGAGTGAAAATAGAACACATTCTTGTGCCCGGCTTCGCCAACGGCTTTGGCGAGTGCTTCGCTGGTTACTCCGGGAATGGGCTGTTCGCTGGCCGCGTAAATATCGATCAACACCAGGACGTCGGCGAGGTTAAAGGCCAGCCGGAATTCGTCCCAAAGATGCTGCGTGCGCGTGTAGCGATGCGGCTGGAACAAAACCAGCAAACGATTGAACTTGCAGCCGCGCGCGGCTTCCAGGGTGGCGCGAATCTCTGCGGGATGATGGCCGTAGTCGTCGATCACCGTGACACCGTTTACCACGCCCTTGACGTCGAAGCGGCGGCCCACGCCGGCAAACTTCGCCAGGCCCTCGCGGATCAACTCCGCAGGGACGTTGAGGTAGAGGGCCACGGCGACCGCAGCGGCGGCGTTGCGCACATTGTGAATGCCCGGCGGATGCGGCAACTGGAACACGCCCAGGTCCTCTCCCCGGAAAGTAAGACGAAACTTGCTGCCGAAGCCTTCGAGCTTCACATCGCTGATCACCAGGTCGGCTTGGCCCGAGACTCCGTAGGTGATGATCGGCCGTTTGACGTTGGGGATGATCGCCTGCACGTGGGGCTCATCCAGGCAAAGCACCGCCGCGCCGTAGAACGGGATGCGATTCACGAATTGCGTGAAGCAGTCTTGAATGTCTTCGAGGGAGCTGTATTGGTCCAGATGCTCGCGGTCGATGGTGGTGACCACGGCCACGACCGGGGCGAGCAGCAGGAAGCTGCGGTCGCTCTCGTCGGCCTCGACGATGAAAAACTCGCCCTTGCCGAGCCGCGCGTTGGTGCCCGCCTGGTTGACGCGGCCCCCGACGACAAAGGTCGGATCGAGATGCGTCGCGGCGAGCACGGAGGCGACCATGGAAGTCGTGGTGGTCTTGCCATGGGCGCCGGCCACGGCGATGCCGTATTTCAAGCGCATCAGCTCCGCCAGCATCTCCGCGCGCGGAATGACCGGAATCTTGCGCTTGTGCGCCTCGTCCACCTCCGGATTGTCGGCTTTTGATCGCGGAGGAAATCACCAGGACGTGCGCGCCGTCCACGTTGCTGGCCCGGTGGCCTTCGTAGATCGTCGCGCCAAGGTTTTGCAGCCGCTCGGTGATCGACGAGGGCTTGGTGTCCGAGCCGGAAACGGAATAGCCGAGCGTGAGCAGCACTTCGGCGATGCCGCTCATGCCGATGCCGCCGATTCCGACCAGATGAATGCGTTGAAAATTCCGGAACGAAACCATGTCAGTTCACCCTCGGGGGCTGCACGTGCGCGACTTCTTCGATCAGGTTGACGATTTCGCGCGCCGCGTCCGGCCGGGCAAGGCCGCGCGCAGCGTTCGACATGCGTTCGATCTCCCGGGGCTGGTCGAGGAGGGAGAAGATTTCGCTGCTGAGCCGCTCGGCCGTGAGTTCCGCTTCTGGAATCACGCGGCCCGCACCGGCGCGCGCCATCTCCTGGGCGTTGCGCAACTGGTGGCTGTCGGTGGCGGCCCCGAAAGGAATGAAGATGGCAGCGCGGCCCGCGGCGGCAATTTCCGACGCGGTGATGGCGCCCGCCCGGCAAACGATCATGTCCGCCCAGGCAAAGCGCTCCGCCATATTCGTAAGAAAGGGCACGACCTCCGCTACGTATTCGCGCCGGGCGTACGCGGTACGTACAGCATTATAGTCGCGTTCGCCGGTCTGATGCACGATGGCCAGTTCACTCTTTCGCGCCGCGAGCCGGTCCATGGCATCGACGAAGGTGCGATTGATCGCCAGGGCGCCTTGACTGCCGCCGGTGACGAGCAAGCGAAGCGGCTTCTCCAAGATGCGTTGCGTGATGGCAAAGAACTCTTCGCGCACCGGGCAGCCGGTCACGACCGCCTTGGTCCCCAGCGCGCGAGCCGATCGTTCGTAACCCGCGGCAATACGCGTGGAGATTCGTGCCAGAACGCGATTCGTGAAGCCCGGCTCGGCATTCGGCTCGAAGATGATGTTCGGCACGCCGTTCATCCACGTGGCCAGCATCATGGGTCCCGCCGCGTAGCCGCCGACGCCAAAGGCGGCGATCGGCCGGTGCTTGCGCAGGACGCGCACGGCGTCCAGCAAACCCGGCCCGAGCATCGCCAAGTTCTTGACCAGCGTGGCTCCGCCTTTGCCCTTCAGCCCCGCAACGCGCAGGGTCTCGAGCGGCAGCCCGGCCTGCGGCACCAGCTTCATTTCCAATCCGCGTTGCGTTCCGACCAGCACGACGTCTCTCTCCTTGCCTCTCGACATCCATTCCCGCGCGATGGCGATCGCCGGAAAAACGTGCCCGCCGGTGCCGCCGCCTGCGATCAGCAGCTTCACCGTCAGCGCCTCCACCGCGTGCCGGCGCTGCAGCGCCGCGCGCCCGCCGGCTCCGTGCGTCACTGCCATGCAGGTTCGGTGGCCTGCTGCGAAATATTCAGGAGCACGCCGGTGGCCAGCAGCATCACCAGCAGACTCGATCCGCCGTAGCTCACGAACGGCAGCGGGATGCCTTTCGTCGGCACCATACCGAGCACCACCGCAAAATTGATCAGCGCCTGGCTCAGCACCATCGCGGTGATTCCGAGCGCGAGCAAGCGGCCAAATCCGTCGGGCGCCGAAAACGCCGCGCGCAAACCGCGCCATCCGTAAACCGCGAACAGGGCGATGACGAGCATTGCGCCGATGAAGCCGAGCTCTTCGCAGATCACGGCGTAGATGAAATCGGTGTGCGCTTCGGGCAGGTAAAACAGCTTCTGCTTGCTTTCCATCAAGCCCACGCCGGTGAATCCTCCGGAGCCGACCGCGATCAGAGATTGCAGCAACTGAAAACCCGAACCCAGCGGATCGGAATCAGGATTCAGGAACGCCATGAGCCGCGCCTGGCGATAGGAAACATGCGTGATCAGCACGTACAGCAACGGCAGCGACGTTGCCGCGCCAACGGCGATCCATTTCCACGAAAGGCCCGCGACGAAAAGAATCGCGGTGGCCACCAATACGATGTCGACGGAGGTGCCCAAATCCGGCTGAAGCAGAATGAGCACCACGAAGATCAGAATCGGCCCCGCCGCCGGCAGAATCGTCTGCAGGAAATCTTCCTTGCTAAATTCCATGGCTGCGGCGCCGCGGCGCTTCAGATCGAGGAACCACGCCAAGTACAGAATGATCGCCAGCTTGGCCAGCTCCGAAGGCTGAATGCCCAACGGGCCGAACTTGATCCAGCGATGGGTGGCGTGAGACTTGTCGAGAAAAAAAGTTCCGACGAGCATCAGCAGAACCACGCAAACGGCCGTGTAAACCACCGCGGGTTCGCGCAACCGGCGGTAATCGGTGCGCATGAGCGCGAACATTCCGAACAGGCCAAAGACCAGCCAAACCGCCTGGCGCACCAGAAAAATGTAGGACCGCCCATACTGATGGTCCGCGGTCACCGCCGACGCGCTGAAGACCATCACCGCACCCAGCAGGCACAGCGCGAGTGTTACACCAAAGAGCCAGCGGTCATTCTCAAGTCGTCTCGGCACGTTTTCTCACCTCTTCACGATCGCCCCGACGCCGTCGGAGCGGACTTCCCGGCAGCAGTCCCGGCGGGATGCTGCTCGAGTTGCCGCACCAATTCCTTGAAGACGCGTCCCCGGTGCTCGTAATTCTCAAATTGATCGAAGCTCGCGCACGCGGGCGCAAGCAGCACCACGTCGCCAGGACGCGCGGCATGCGACGCCGTCTCAACGGCGCGTTCGAGCGTTCCCGCGCGCTCGATGGCCACGCTGCCTGCAATTTGCGCGTCGATTTTCTCGGCGGCCGCGCCGATCAGTAAGGCGAGGACTGCTTTTTCCCGTAACGGCTTTTGCAGCACGGTGTAGTCGCTTCCTTTGTCTTTGCCGCCGAGGATTACCAGGATGCGCCCGGGAAATGCGTCTAACGCCTTGAGCGTGGCATCGACGTTGGTGGCTTTGGAGTCGTTGTAGTAGCGCACGCCGCCAATTTCGGTCACAAACTCCAACCGATGCTCGACACCGGCAAACGAGCGCACGCCCTTGGCAACCGCCGCGGCGTCCGCGCCCGCCAGGCGCGTTGCGGCTACGGCCGCCAAAACATTTTCCAGGTTGTGCTCTCCCACCAGCGGAATCTCGCGGCGCGCCAGCACGGCCTCTTCCTTGCCATCGTGGCGAAACACGATCTCTTCGCCGCGGACGTACGCACCTTGCGCCAGGCGCTGTTTGCGGCTGAACCAGTACGCGCGAGGACGTAAAGGCACGTAGGAAACCGCCGCGGGATCATCCGCGTTCAGAATCGCGGCGTCTTCTTCGGTCTGGTTCTCGAAGATCCGCGCCTTCGCGGCGCCGTAGGAATCCATGGTGTGATGCCGGTCCAGATGATCGGGCGTGAGATTGAGAAACACGCTGATGTTGGGACGGAACTTCTCGATCAGCTCCAGTTGAAAGCTGCTCAGCTCGACCACCATCACGGTGCTCTTGCTCGTGCCATCCACGCAGGAAATCAGCGGCGTGCCGATATTCCCCGCGAGAATGGTCGGCAACCCCGCCGCCTTCAAAATGTGCGCGACCAGCGACGTGGTGGTTGTTTTCCCGTTCGAGCCGGTGATTCCGATCAGCGTTCCCTGCAGAAAGCGATACGCCAGCTCGATCTCGCTCCAGATCGTGACGCCTTTGGCGCGCGCGGAGAGCAGCAGCGGCGCATCCGCCGGCACGCCTGGGCTTGGGACGATCAGATCCTGCTGCAAGAACGTTTTCTCCTGATGGCCGCCTAGCTCCAGCGTCACGCCCGCCGCGCGCAGCCGTGCGACACTTTCCCCGATTTCGGCTTCGGTGCGCGATTCGGTCGCGGTCACCGCGGCGCCGCGCGCCGCGCAAAAAAGCGCAGTCGCGACACCAGTCCGCGCCAGGCCTACGACCAGCACGCGTTTGTTCTTGAGTTCCATCGAGCCCCGCCTACCTCAATTTCAGCGTCGTCAACGCAAACAGCGCAAACACCAGCGCGACGATCCAGAACCGCACGATCACTTTCGATTCGCTCCAGCCCGCCAATTCAAAATGATGGTGGATCGGCGCCATGCGAAAAATCCGCTTGCCGCGCAATTTAAACGATCCGACCTGCAGGATCACCGAAAGCGCCTCGATAACGAAAATTCCTCCGACGAAAAACAGCAGGATCTCCTGCTTGATGACCACCGCGATGACGCCGAGCGTCCCGCCGAGCGACAACGAGCCGACATCGCCCATGAATATTTCGGCGGGATGCGCGTTGTACCAGAGAAAGCCGAGCGACGCGCCCACCATCGCTCCGCAAAATACGGTGAGCTCCGCCACGCGCGGGATGTAGCCGATGTCGAGATAGGTGGCCCACCGGTAGTTGCTGCTGACGTAGGTCAGCACCGTCAGCGCGCCCGCCGCAATCACCGTGCAGCCGATCGCCAGGCCGTCCAAGCCGTCGGTCAGATTCACCGCGTTCGACGCGCCGGCAATCACAATCGACACGAAGATCAGGAACGGAACGAACGCCAGCGGCCACAAATGCGGCGACGACAGCAGCGAATGAATCACCAGATTGGGGTGCAGACGCTTGAAAAATGGAAATACCAGTTCGGTGGAGAATTCGGCGCGCGTGGCCAGCGAAAGCAGGCCGATCCCGACGACGAAGCTGACTAATACTTGCAGCGAGAATTTTTTCTTGCTGGTGAGACCCAGATTCTGCCGCTTGGACACCTTGGCGTAGTCATCCACAAATCCGATGGCAGCAAACGCCAGCAGTGCGAACATGGCGAGCAGCACGAAGCCGTTGGCCAGGTCCGCCCACAGCAAGGACGGCACGAGCGTCGAGAGCACGATCAGCACGCCGCCCATCGTGGGCGTCCCGGCTTTCTTTTGGTGCGCCTGCGGCCCTTCTTCGCGGATGAATTGGCCGATTTGCAGCTCGCGCAGCCGCCGGATCAGCCACGGACCGAAAACGAACGAGAGAAACATGGCCGTCAGGCTCGCGTAGACCGTGCGAACCGTGATGTAGCGAAAAACATTCAGCGGGCTGAAGTAGCGTTGCAGGACGTGGTAGAGAAGGTAGTAGAGCATCTAGTGTTGCACCCTCTCTGCGACCGCCGCGCCGGCGGCATGGCGCGCGAGCAACGACTCGACGATGCGTTCCATTTTTACGCCGCGCGAACCTTTCACCAGCAGCAAGTCCCCGGACGCCACGAAGCCCGACAGAAAATTTGCAGCGTCCTGGGAAGAGGGAAAGAATTTCGTCTGCGCTTTGGGCACGCCCGCGGACACCGCGCCTTCCACAATCTGCGCGGCGTCGCCTTCCACGCCGATGACCCAGTCGATCTTTCCCGTTTTCGCCGCCTGACTGCCCGCTTCGCGATGAAGCTGCGGCGAAGTCTGGCCGAGTTCCCGCATTTCACCCGCTGCGAGGATTCGCCGGCGATAGTCCGGTGTCGCGGCGAGGACGCCGATCATCGCGTGCAGCGCCGCCGGGCTTGAGTTGTAGCTGTCGTTGATCAGTGCCGCTCCGTTCCCGAGCCGCAGCAATTCCCCGCGCATCGCCGGTGCACGCAGGTCAAGCAGCACGCCCTGCGCCTCCGCCGCGCCGATTCCCCAGACGCTGGCCGCCGCCAACGCGGCAAGCGCGTTGGAAATCACATGGCGACCCGCGAGTGCCAGTTCCAGCCGCACGCGCTTTCCGCCTTCGGCAAGCACGAACGTCGAGCCCAATGCGCCGCGATCTTCAATCGCTTCGGCGCGAAAGTCCGCAGCGTTTGCAATTCCGTACGTCAACACGCGGCCCGGCGCGTGAGCAGCAAACGCCACCACCAGCGGATCGTCCGCATTCAGCACTGCCACCGAGCCCGGCCCATTCAGACCTTCGATCAACTCCCGCTTGGCCAACGCGATTTCTTCGATCGACGTGAAAAACTCCAAATGTGCCGGTGCCACCCGCGTGACGACGCCCACATCCGGCCGCGCGATTTCCGCCAGCCGCGAAAGCTCCCCGCGCCGCGACATCCCCATTTCCAGCACCGCCGCCTGATGCGTCTCGTCCAGCCGGAACAGCGTCAGCGGCAAGCCGTACTCGTTGTTAAAATTTCCCTCGGACTTCAGGATGCGAAGCCGCGAGCCCAGCAGTGCCGCCAGGATCTCTTTTGTCGTGGTCTTACCGACGCTCCCCGTAACCCCGGCAATTTTCCCGCCCCAAGCTTCGCGCACGGTGCGGGCGAACCGCTTGAGTGCCGCGAACGTGTCGGCCACGGCGATGCACCGGCCGCGCACAGCATCGCTGTAGCGCCCGAGCCGCGCTTCCGAAACCATCGCGGCGAGCGCTCCGCGGTCCAGCGCAGCCTCCACGTGGTCGTGTCCATCGTGACGCGGTCCGTGGATGGCGATGAACAGTTCTCCGGCACGTACCGTGCGAGAATCAATCGAGACGCCGGCCACCCGGGCCACGGGGTCGAGTCCCGCCCCCGGCCGAGAACCCACAGCGCCAGCCACTTGTGCAATCGTCCACCGCATAACCGCCTCAAAATATTCCGCTTACGCAAATACCACACGGACCGGTCTGTTTTCACCGTTTTGAGGGCTCCTCCGTACTAAGGGTAACTATGAGCCTCTGAGCGCCTCGTGACACGCACTGTACAAGCGCGCTAGGTGCCAAACCCTTGGCCGCTCGGCGGCCGGTCGTAGCCACGTTGGCGCAATGCGGCTCGCGCCTGTTCGCGGTCGTCAAATTCCAGCGTGCGATCGGCGAGAATCTGATAGTTCTCGTGGCCTTTGCCCGCCAGCAGGACGATGTCTCCCGCGCGCGCCTCATCCATTGCCAGGCCGATGGCTTTCTCGCGGTCCGGCTCGATCAAATACTTACCGTTCGTTTTTTGCAGGCCCACGACGATGTCGCTAATGATCTTCAGCGGGTCTTCCGTCTTAGGATTGTCGTTCGACAAGATCGTCAAATCGCTCAGGCGGCCGGCGGCTTCGCCCATCACCGGACGCTTGGTGCGATCCTTCCAGCCGCCGCAGCCGAACAGCGTGATGATTCGCCCTTTGGGATTCAGCTCCCGCGCCGTGCGGATCAAGTTTTCCAGAGCATCGTCGGTGTGCGCGTAGTCGACCACGACGAAGAAGGGCTGGCCCAGATCGATGCGCTCGAATCGGCCCGAGACGCTTTCGAGACCTCGAATGCCCGCCTCGATCGCATCGTTGGAAAGCCCCAGCGCTTGCGCCGCGCCAATGGCCGCCAAAATGTTGTAGACGTTGATGCGCCCGACCAGCCGCGATGCCACTTTGACTTTGCCGTTCGGCGTCTGCGCCGTGAAAGACAAGCCCGCAAACGTGAGCTGAAACTTTTTTGTCGTCAGGTCGGCGCCGGATTCCAGACCGTAGGTCACCGTGCGCTTCGCCAAGCCTCCGAGGCGCTTGCCGTAGGCATCGTCGTTGTTGACGATCGCCACTTCCGGCGCGCCCGCACCTGTGCCCTGAAACAGCCGCCGCTTCGCGGCGAAATAATCTTCAAACGTCTTGTGGTAGTCCATGTGCTCGCGCGTCAGGTTGGTGAAAATCGCTGCCGCAAAATGGCAGCCCCACAGCCGGTCCAGGGCCAGCGAGTGCGAGCTCGCTTCGAGCACCGCATAGCGTCCGCCGGCGTCGCGAATCTCCGCAAGGGCTTGCTGCAAGTCGACCGACTCCGGCGTTGTGTTGGGCGCGGGATATTCGCCAACTGGCGTGTGATACGCAATCGTGCCGAAAAGACCGGTCTTCGCCCCCGAAGCTTTCACCACGGCATCGATAATGGACGTGGTCGTCGTCTTGCCGTTGGTGCCGGTTACCGCAACAAGCTGGAGCGCCTCGGCCGGGTGCCCAAAGAAGTTTGCCGCGGTCGCCGCCAAGGCCTTCCGCGCCTCGCGCACGCGAATCCATGCGACGCCCGCGGGCGTTCCCGCTGGAGGATTGTCTTCGCTGGCAACCGCCACCGCGCCTCGTGCCTCCGCGTCGCGCACGAAAGCGTTCCCATCCGCCTTGGCGCCATGCAGCGCGAAGAACAGCGCTCGCGCCTGCACTTTCCGCGAATCGCAGGCCACCTGCCGAATTTCCAGCTCGCCGCTCTCCGCGGGCACATCGGCTTCGACGCCCGCCAGAAGCGCGCCCAACTTCATACCTGGATTCCCCATGAGCTCAGAACCTGAAACCCTCCGCCGGCCTTCCGCATTCTTGGCAAGGGACTTTTGTTCTTTCTCTTGTATTTGATTCAATCTCGTATCCGGCCGCCAAGCGGCCGACCCCATCTCTCTATTTTTTGCGCGCTTTCACCGGCTTCGCCGCGGGCGTCCCGAATTGAACAGTCACCTTCGCACCCGGCCTCACCTTGGTTCCCGCCACCGGCGTCTGTTCCGCTGCAAGATTGCTGCCAACCAGCACCGGGTCCAATCCCAGCCTCAAGCACATCTCGGTAACCTCTCGCATCGTCTTCCCGCCGAAATCCGGGACCGTGACGTCGCCGCCTTCGTCGACGTCCATCGTCACCTCCGGAGACCGCTCTTTCACCTCCGCAGGCGTCGCTTGGTTCGATTCCACCGGCAGTTCGTCCGGCTGCCCGGAGAAATCCGTCGGCGTAAAGTCCTCCAGCGCCGCGCCATCCGCGATGTCCTGGTGCTTGTAAGACGCTTGCAACAATCTAGGATTCAACGGCACGTCCCGCGGAACATCCAAATAAGACAGCACCTGCTCGGCGATTCGCTTGAACACCGGCGCCGCCACCATTCCACCTTCATGCAGCCCAACCGGGGAGTCCAGCGAAATCAGAATAGTGACCGCCGGATTGCTGATGGGTGCGAAGCCCGTGAACGAGGCAATCAACTGCGTCGGAGAATAGCGTCCTGTTGCGGGATCGATTTTTTGCGCCGATCCCGTCTTACCCGCCGCGGTCCAGCCGTCCAGGCGCGCCAGCTTTCCCGTTCCATTCAGTACCACACCCTCCATCAGACGGCGCAGCGTCGCCGCCGTCTCTGCGCGGATGATGCGTCGGGGTTCCGCGGGCGCCAGCGGGCCGTCGGCGGGCAAAACTCTTGTGCCCCGCCGCAATTCGGCCACCACGTGCGGCTTGTAGAGCGTTCCCCCATTGGCGATCGCGGAAACGGCGGTAACCAGCTGAATCGGCGTCACGCCGATCTCTTGACCCATCGAGATCGAGCCGATCGAGATCGCGCTCCAATTTTCCAGCCGGTGCAACAGGCCCCTGCTCTCGCCGGGCATGTCCACGCCGGTTGGCACGCCGAACCCGAACGCGCGAATGTACTCGTAGAATTTCGGCGCCCCTAGCAGCAGCGCGATCTTGATCGCTCCGACATCGCTGGATTGCGCAAGAATGTCCGCCACGCTCAACAAGCCGAACGCCTTGTGATCGCGGATTCGATGCCCGGCAATGTAGACCGCGCCGTGCTCGCAATCGAAAACCTCATCCGGCCGTGTGATGTTCTGATCGAAAGCCGCCGCCAGGGTAATCAGCTTGAACGTCGAACCCGGCTCGTAAATCGCGCTAATCGAGCGGTTCATGCGCGCTTCCGGCGGCGCGGTAGCCGCTGCGTTCGGATTGAATCGCGGCCAGTTCGCCAGCGCTAGGATTTCTCCCGTATTCGGGTTCATCACGATCACGCTGCCGGCCATCGCATGCGTCTTGTCGATCGCCGCGCTTAACTCACGTTGCGCGATGTACTGAATCTTTTCGTCCAGCGTCAGCACCACGTTCGCGCCGCGCTCGCGCTGCGCTTCGCTGCCATCGAACCAGCGCTGCCGCGCATCGGCCATCACGATGATCTTTTCGCTTTTCCCGCGGATCTGTCCGTCCAACTCGGACTCGATTCCGCCGAGTCCCTTCTCATCGGGATCGACGAAACCCAGAACATGCGCGGCGAGGTCGCGCTTGGGATAAAACCTCTGATTCTCCTCCTGGAAATAGATGCCTTTCAGGTTCAACGCCTCAACCGCCTCCACTTTTTCCGGAGGCAGCTTGCGCGACACCCAGGCAAACGATCGCGAGGACTGGAATCGCGCCTCCAGCACGTCTTGCGGCACGTTGACCACGCCCGACAGCAGATGCGCCGCCAGCGATTCGTCGGCGATCTCCGCGGGCACCGCGAACGCGGACTTCACCGGCACGCTCATCGCGAGCGGATGCATGTTGCGGTCGTAGATGATGCCGCGCTGCGGCGTGATCTCGATGGTGCGCTGTTGTTGCCGCAGCGCGCGCGCCAGATAGTCGCCGTGGCGCACCAGTTGCAGGTACGCAAGCCGTCCGAGCACCGCCGTGCTCCACAGTAGCGCCACGCACGCTACGATCAGCAAACGCTTGGCCGCTTGGCGGCCACCAACAGCGGCGTGGGCTCGTTTTTGTCGCATGAGGATTAGGTCGGCAAGCGCTCCGGTTGGAAGTTGTTTGGAAGTACGGTTGGCTCGCGTTGCTCTGCAACCCCGGCTGGGTGGGGGTCGACAGGGAGCCGTGCGGGGAAATCTAAATCGCTAGTCGCGATTCGAACGGGCATAGCGGGCCGCCACTTCCGCGCCGCTGGGTGCGTCGTATTCCTGCACCTGCGTTGGCAACGGCTGCGTCAAGCCAAGCTGGCGGCGCGCGATCACGTCAATGCGTCGCGGATCGCGGAGCGCTGCAATCTCTAGCCGCAATTCCGAGTTGAGCGCGGCAGCCTGGGTCTGCTTCACCTTCAAGTCTTCAAGCTGGAAGCTCAGGTCGATGCAGCGGAAATGCTGATAGATGTACATCATGAAAAACACGGCGACGATGGCGCCCAGCCCGGCCGTCCGATACAGGCCGCGTAAGCGCACCGGCTCCACGTTCCGCACCAATCGCGAGTTGTCAATTCGCTTGACGGTGTGAAACTGTGTGGCGCCACCCTTCTTTTTCCTCGACTTCATCCTTACACTCTTTCCGCGCACCGCAGTTTCGCACTTCGCGATCTTGGGTTCGCCGAAATCTCTCTCTCATTCGGCTGGATCACGTGTTTGGTCAGCACCTTGAGCGTCCCCAGACGCTCTCCCTCTTGGAACGCGTGCTTCACCAGGCGGTCTTCGCCCGAGTGGTAGCTCAACACCACCCAGCGGCCGCTCGAATTTAATGTGGCGGGGGTCCGAGAAAGAAACTGCCCGAGTGCCTCCATCTCTCGATTCACCGCTATCCGCAGCGCCAGAAACGTTTTTGTTGCGGGATGCAGTCTCTGCCTTCCCCATTGCTTTCGGGCCCCTGCCACAACCGTTGCCAGGTGCGCGGTGTCCCGTAGGGGTCGCGCTCGTACGATCGCCCTGGCGATCCTTCTGGAATCGTGCTCTTCGGCTCCCCGATAGAGCAGGTCGGCTATTTCTTTCTCCGACCAGCGATTCACAATTTCGTCCGCCGTCAACTCGTCTCCGGCATCCATCCGCATGTCCAGCGGACCCGCCTCGCGAAACGAAAATCCCCGCGCGGCTTGATCAAGCTGCATGCTCGAAACCCCCAAGTCGGCCAAGACCCCGTCCACCCCGGGAATCCCCAACTCGTGCACGACCTCCGCAATCCTCGAGAACGGCGACGCCACCAGCCTCACCTTCGGCCCAAAGCTCTTCAACCGCTCCCGCGCCAACTCGAGCGCCTGTGCGTCCCGGTCCAGGCTGATCAACCTTCCGGATGTCAACTTTGCCGCGATCGCCGCCGAATGTCCTCCGGCTCCCAGCGTGGCGTCGATGTAGCTTCCGTCCGGCCTGATGCGCAGCCATTCCAGCACCTCTTCGAGCAGCACCGGCGTGTGTGGTTCGGCTCCGCTCCCCACAGCGCCTCACTCCATCTCCGAGCACACTGCGACCCCGGCGCCGATCGACCGCTTTGCGCCTGATCCCAATTTCAGTTGTCTTTCTGACCCCGACCTATTGACCCCGACCTAAATCTTGAAATCTTCGAGCGCTTTGAAGTCCTCGTCCGTAAACGGCTGGTTCTTCAAATCATCCACAAGCCGCGTATGGTTCATGACTTCGAGATAGTTCAGCGCCCCGAACACATCCACGTCGCCTTTCATCTGCGCCGATTCCCGCAACACCACGGGAAGCAATACCCTGCCCTGCCCGTCCAGTTCCACCGTCTGCCCGTAATAGCTTGTCCGCATCAAGAATTTTCGCTTGGCCTGGTTTTGCGACGGCACCGCCGCCAGCTTGTCTTCGATCTCCGACCAAACCCGCATGGGGTAAATTCGCACCGATTCTCCGGTCATGCTGGTAATGTAGAACTCCGTGCCGAATTCCTTTAACGCTTCCAGAAACACGGCGGGTATTTTCAGACGACCCTTCTCGTCCACCTTCGCCGGACAGTTTCCCCGAAGCTTCATTCGCTCTGCTCATTTGGACCCCGCGGCCGGTATTGCTCACAAATGCCGCTTTCGGGTCAGCATTGAAGAAGAAGTGGTATCGAATTCCCCGTTGCACCACAGCCCTCTAGAACTTTCTACTTTGTTCTACAACCGACCACTTTGCCCCACTTGTCGCCACATGATAAGCGCGTTTTGGACCTTGTCAAGAGGAAACATGCTTTTTTTAAAAAATAGTTGAGGAAAGTCTTCGTCGCGCGTGCGGCGCAAGCTCACCGCCACGAATTGTGCGTCGATTTCTGCGCAGACTCTACATTTTGTGGCGTTTCTTGCGTGCGCCGCGCCGGTCCGGCGCGCCTCTACAGGTAACCACTCCTTGAACAGCATCCCCAGGTAATCAATCAGGCACGCATGCGAACTGCTTTCGTCTGTTGTTCGCCGCGCACAGGACACACAGGTTCCTTTTTCCCGCGGAACGTGTTATTCTTTTTCCGTTTCCAGATGTCATTTCCAAGGAGACCCGACCATGGAATGGGTAACCCCTCAGCACGAAGAGATCGATCTGAACTGCGAAATCAGCTCGTACGCCAACGCCGAGCTTTAATTCCCCGCTCCGGACGTCTTTCCAGCTCCCGCTTCTGCGGAGCGGCGCAGTGTGGCGGCCGCTTTCTGAAGCGGGCGCTTTTGTTTTCGGTCCCCGGAATGCCACCTCGTGCCAAAGCCCTCCGCCATGCGCATTAAAATCCTCGGCTCCGCAGCCGGAGGCGGCTTCCCCCAATGGAATTGCAACTGCACGAATTGCGGCCGTCTCAGAAACGGCAGCCTGCGCGGCTCGGCTCGTACCCAAACCCAGATCGCCTTCTCGCCTGACTCCAAGATCTGGTTCCTAGTCGGCGCCTCCCCCGACCTGCGAACGCAAATTCTCGCCACGCCGGAGCTGTCTCCCAGCGATCAAGCGCCGAGCCACTCCCCGATCGCAGGCGTCTTCCTGCCCTCCGCGGACGTCGATTCGATCCTGGGCTTGCTGCATCTCCGCGAGTTCCAATCTTTCTTCGTCTTTGCCACCGCCGCGCTCCAGAGAATCCTCAAGAAAGAGAACAAGATCTTCGGCGTCCTCGAGCGAGCCGATCCACCCGTCCAGTGGCAGATTCTCTCCAGCAAAGGGCGCTTGGGCTGTCATTTGTCGGAGAGTCCCGGCGAGGCGCCCGGATTCGTCTGCGCCACCATCCCGCTGGGGGACAGCTACCCCGACTACGTGAGCAGCGAGCTCTCCCGCACGCTTCCCACCGACGAGGCCACCATCGGCTTCAGTTTCGAGCATCGCGGCAAAAGCCTCTTCGTTGCTCCTTCCCTTTCCGGACGCAACCCGGAATGGACGAAGTACGCCACTTCCGCCGACCTTATTCTGATCGACGGCACGTTCTGGAGCGACGACGAATTGATCCACACCGGCCGCAGCAGCAAAACAGCCGGCGATATGGGGCACCTGCCGCTCTCCGGGCCCGGCGGCATGCTCGAACAATTCCCCCGCAATGCCCGCGGCCGCCGCGTGCTGATCCACATCAACAACACCAATCCAATCCTGGACGAGGACAGCCCCGAGCATCGCGCCGTGCTGGATGCCGGCTTCGAAATCGCCTACGATGGAATGGAGCTCGAACTGTGACCGTCGCCGCCGACAAATCGGGCCAGCCTCTGCTCTCGGAAGCCGATTTCATCGCTGGCTTCCAGGCCATCGGTGAAGAGCGCTATCACCACAAGCACCCGTTTCACCTGCTGATGCACGAAGGCAAGCTCACCCGCGGCCAGCTCCAGGCCTGGGCCCTGAATCGCTACTACTACCAAAGCCGCATCCCGATCAAGGACGCCGCGATTCTCGCGCGCAGTGAAGATCCCGCTTTTCGTCTCGCCTGGCGCAAACGCATCCTCGACCATGACGGCGATGGCACCAAGCCCGGCGGCATCGAGAAGTGGCTACGCCTGGTCGAAGCTACCGGACTTCCCCGTGAGCAAGCCCTCGACGGCGACGGCATCTTGCCCGCCACGCGTTACGCCGTACAGGCGTATGTGGATTTCGTTTCCACGCGATCGCATCTGGAAGCCGTAGCCTCTTCGCTCACCGAGCTTTTTTCCAAGAAGCTGATCACTCTGCGCGTGGACCGCATGCGCCAGCACTACCCCTGGCTTGCCAGCGGCCTCGACTACTTCACGGGCCGCCTCACCCAAGCGCCCGAAGACGCCGACTTTGCCCTCGCCTGGGTGGTTAAGCACGCTCGCACGCGCGACGCCCAGGACAAAGCCCACGCCGCCCTTCGCGCCAAGTGCGACATCCTCTGGGCCCAGCTCGACGCCCTCTATTTCGCCTACGTCAATCCCGGCTGGCCGGCTCCCGGCGCCTTTGTCCCGCGCGAGTACAACACATGACTCCGGACCTGCAATCCCGCCCGCGTCTCGCCCCCGGCTGCCGCCTCGGCGACAACAACCAGCAACAG
Organism: uncultured Acidobacteriota bacterium; assembly: GCA_963735525.1. Lineage (GTDB taxonomy): Bacteria > Acidobacteriota > Terriglobia > Acidiferrales > UBA7541 > Acidiferrum. Next base: position 328,468 of record CAVTLQ010000019.1, read on the forward strand.
CGCGTCCTCCTCATGCCCGAACGCGCTCTGCGCCTCAACGGCCCCAGCCTGGAAATCGTCCAGCGCTGCGACGGCCAGCACACAGTTCAACAAATCATCGCCGAGCTACAGCAAATCTATTCCAAAGCCGAGCCCAAAAAAGTCGAAACCGACATCCTAGGCTACCTAGCCCTGCTCCACGACCAGCGCGCCCTCGATTTCCAATAAGCCCATACCGTGTAGCGGCCGCCTTCTGAGGCGGGCGCTCTTCCTGCCGATGGTAAACTGACTTGAACATTCATGAGCAATGGCATTCCCAATCCCCTAGCCCTCATCGCCGAACTTACCCACCGCTGCCCCTTGCACTGCGTCTACTGCTCCAACCCCCTCGAAATGACCAACCGTTCCGAAGAGCTCCCCACCGACGTCTGGTCCCGCGTCTTCCAGGAAGCCGCGCAAGCCGGCGTCCTGCAAGCCGATTTCACCGGCGGCGAGCCTCTCGCCCGCACCGACATCCTCGATTTAATCCGCGCCGCTCGCGCCAGCGGCCTCTACGTAAACCTGATCTCTTCCGGCATGCCTCTCGATGAATCGCGTCTCGCTCAACTCGTCGAAGCCGGCCTCGATCACTTCCAGCTCAGCTTCCAAGGCGCCCGCGAGGAAACTGCCAACGAAATTTGCGGCACAAAAGCCCACGCGCAAAAACTTCGCGTTCTGGAATGGTTGAAGAAAGTTCGCGTCGCCGTGACGTTGAACTTCGTCATTCACCGGCGCAACATCGACCAAATCGAAGAAATGCTGACTCTGGCCGAATCTTCCAGCGCCACGCGCATCGAATTCGCCAACGTTCAGTACTACGGCTGGGCCTTCGCCAATCGCGAACACTTGCTGCCAACCCGCGCGCAACTCGACCGCTCCCTCGACATTCTCAAAGGCGCCGAAGCGCGCCTCCGCGGAAAAATACGCGTCGAATCTGTCGTTCCGGACTACTACGCGAAGTACCCCAAACCCTGCATGGGCGGCTGGGGGCGCAAACTGATGCTGATCACTCCAAGCGGCGACGCGCTTCCCTGCCACGCCGCAAAAGTCATTCCCGGCTTGCGCTTCGACAACGTCAAGCAACGCAGCCTCCGCGAAATCTGGGAAACCTCCGAAGCCTTCGAAAAATTTCGCGGCGAAGACTGGATGCAAGAGCCCTGCAAAACCTGCGACCGCCGCACCCTGGACTTCGCCGGCTGCCGCTGCCAAGCCCTGCTTCTCGCCGGTAACGCCGCCGCCACCGACCCCGTCTGCTCCCTCGCCCCGCTGCGCCCAAAAGTGGACGCGATTCTCACCGGCGTCCCTGTCGCAACCGCGACCCTGAACGAGCCGCTCACCAAGCCCCCCTGGCTCTACCGCCCAAATCCGTCTTAACATTCAATGTAGGGGCGCCCCAGCTTGGCAAGGTCTACCCGCCCGGCGCCGCCGCCGTCGCCTCCACCGGTCGCAGCCGCATCACTACTCGAAACACAAAAACCAAACTCCCCACCAGCACGATCGCTCCAAAAACCGCCAGCGTATATGGCGCACCGATCCTCTTCGCCACTCCGCCCGCGATCAACGACCCGATCGGCTGCACGCCCATGAACATCGTCGCGTACACCGCCATCACCCGGCCGCGCAACCGATCCGGCACGCGATTCTGCACGGTTGTGTTGGTCGCCGCCATTTGCGACGTCGCCGCAAACCCCACCACAAACAGCACCGCCGCCGAAAGCCAAAACACGTGCGACTGCGAGAACACGATCAAACACACCGCGCAGATCGCGGACATTGTCGCAATCCACCGCGCCAGATCTTGGTAGCTCGTTCGCGCCGCAAATTGCAGCGCCCCCAGTACCGCGCCGATGCCCGCCGTGCTCATCAGCAATCCGAATCCCAGAGCCCCGCGATGCAAAACGTCTCGCGCGAAGACCGGCAGAAACACCGAATATTGCAAGCCAAACAAGCTCAGCACGCTCAACAGCAGCAGCGCCGAGCGAATCGGCAAATCGTTCATCGCAAACCGGAACCCTTCCAGGAAATTCCGCAGGGGTGAACCTTCCGGAGTTTTCGGCTCGGTTTTCGGAATGCGCATCGCCAGCAGCGCCACAATCACCGCAACAAAACTCACGCCATTCAGAAAAAAACACCAGCCCTCGTGAATCAAGGCAATCGCAAACCCGGCAATCGCCGGACCCACCACGCGTGCCCCGTTGAAAATCGACGAATTCAACGCGATCGCATTCGGCAAGTCTTCCTTGCCCACCATCTGCACCAGAAATGCCTGCCGGATCGGCACATCAAACGCATTGACGATGCCCACCAAAAACGCGATGAAGATCAGATGCCACACCTGAATCAGCTGCGTAAGCGTCAGCGCCGCCAGCACAAACGCCAAAATCATCGCCGCCGTTTGCGTCCAGATCACACCCAGATGCCGGTTATAGCGGTCGCCGACGTACCCGCCCACCGACGCGAGCACCAGAATCGGAATCTGATTCGCAAATCCAAAAACGCCCAGCAGCGCCGCCGAATGCGTCAACCGGTATACCAGCCAAAGCTGTGCGGTCGACTGCATCCACGTTCCGATTAGCGAAATAAGCTGCCCCGCAATGAAGAGTTGGAAATTCCGGTGCTGCAAGGCGCGGAAGCGCGTGGACACGAGCAGGAGGTTCCTTCCAATTCCCGAATGCTGGATGTCGCGAACTATCCACGATGCCGCGACATGATGGAAGTTGTCAAATCAACGCCAAGCGCCAAACGATCCAAATTAGCCCATTCTCGACCGCGCACTGGACCCTTGTAGGGGCGCAGCCCGCCGCGGCGGGCTGCGCCCTTTTCTCGGCAAGACGTAGCCCGCTAGCCTCTGACCTTATGATGTCTTTAGGAAGGCGCTTCTGGAAACTGCCAGCCCCAGCCCGCTCAATCGCCCGGCGGTTCCGGCGCTCCGCCCACATGCAGATGACTCAAATCGCGCAGCGTGGCCCGATCGTCCTCGCTCATCCCACGCGTAAAATTCGGATCATTCAGCCGCTGATTCCGCGCCGACTCCGGCATATTCTGCAGCACACGCAGCCTCTGCTGAATTGCCAGCTTGCGCTCCGGCGGCATTTGCTTCCACTTCGGCAGCACATCATTCCGGATGTGATCCCGCTGCTCCGGCGTCATTCTTTTCCACACCTGCGCGCGATCGCGCAGCACTTGCTGCTGGGCCGGTGGAAGCCGCTTGAGCCTCTCTTCATTCTGATAGAGCCGCTGTTTTTCCTGCGGCGTCATATTCCGCCAACGATCCTGCACGCTCGGCGGCGGTGTCGCCACCCGCGCTCCGTTCCCTGTCGCATTGGGATGCGCGGCATTCCCCCCGGCGTTCGGTGGCCGGTCGTTCCGCCGTTCCTCCGCTTTCCCATTGCCTGCGGGATGCGGAGGACGGTCCTTGGGCGGACGCTGCGCCGCGGCACACGGCTGCGCCAGTGCCGCGCTGAGCCCCAGCCCGCACAACCATCCACCGAATTGTCGCCGCAGTTTCATCGCACTTTACATTTGCTGGTTCGTGTCTTGCTGAGTCCCTTCGTCGTTCTGCACCGGATCGGGCAAATCGGTCAGCGGCTCGAAGTTCGAGAGCACGTCATAATTCTCCAGCACCGGCAAGTCACTCGCGATCTGCTCCACCGGATCAATCGTCGGACCGCTCACCGAACGATCCCCGGGCCGCGAACCGATCCACACCGTCGCCAGCAGCAGCAGCGACGCCGCAAACACCACTCGCGGCGACGGCGCAAGCCATGCCCACCAACTCCGCTTCACCGGCTCCGCCGCCACGCGCGCGCGCACCCGCGCGTCAAACGCACCCGACGGTTCGATCAGCGGCAATTCCTCCAGCAAACTCGACACCGCGCGAAACTCATTCACGCGCACACGGCACGCCGCGCACCCCGCAAGATGCGCTTCCATCTCGCGCTGCTCGCTGGCCTTCAGCCGCCCATCCACATACGCCAGAATCCGGCTCTCAATTCGATTGCAACTCATAACGCCATCCTTACTCTCGTCTACGACAAATTCTTCAACTCTACTTCTTCACTCTCACTTCTAACTTCTGACTTCTCACCTCTGCTGTTGCGCCACCAACGGCGCCAACTCCACCCGCAGCGTCTCATACGCCCGGAACAGCAGCGATTTCAGCGCGCTTTCCGAGCACTCCAGGATCTTCGCGATTTCGTTGTAGTCCAGCTCCTGATACTTGTGCAGGAGCACTGCCGCGCGCTGCTTTTCCGGCAGTTTCTCGATTGCGTGCCGGATCATTTTGCGCCGTGCCTCCTCCACCAGGTGCTGCTCGATGTCGGGATGTTTGTCGGCCACATCCAGCGGCCGCTCGTCGCCGTCCTCGGCATCCGCGGTTACCGGCGCGTCCAATGACACTTCCATTCGCTGATGGCGGTTATCTCGCAGCGAATTCAGCGCCAGATTCGTCGCGATGCGGAACAGCCACGTGGTGAACTTCGCGCTCGGCACGTAATCCGCCCGCGCCCGGTACACCCGAAGGAAAACTTCCTGCGCCAGGTCTTCCGCCTGTTCCCGGTTCCGAACCATCCGGTACAGAAAATTGACCAGTGGACTCCTATACCGCTGCAGCAGAACAGCGAACGACTGTTCATCGCCCGCCTTCGCGTCCAGCATGAGTTGGACGTCCGACCTGGCCATAGCCGCCACACTGTATCAAACACATGTAGTCTCAGGAAGTTGCAAATAGGCGGGGATGCCCAAAAACGAAACTAAAGCGAAACTAGACGTGAAACAACCGCTCCATTATCAATAAGCTGACTACACCCACGAATACCAGCAGCGCCATCCGCCAGTTCGGTTCCCGGTTGACCTCGGGCAGCAGGTCCGTTGCCGCCACATACAGCGTCACGCCCCCAGACAGCGGCAGCGCGTATTTCAGCTCCCCTTGCAGCGCGCTCGTCAGCAAGACACCCAGCAGCGTCGCCACCCCTAATAACCCGGCCGCCAGAATTGCGTTGCGCTTCCCCTGCCCGCTCGCCAGAACCACCGATGCCACCGTGAATCCCTCCGGCAGTTTGTGCAAAAACACCGCCACAAAGATCACCACCCCCAGCCACGTCGAAACCAAAAATCCGGCGGCAATCGCCACGCCGTCAAAAAAAGTGTGAATCCCCAAACCGAGCAACACCGTCACTCGGGCGTGATGGTGACTCACCTCTTCGCAATGCGTCTCTTCCCCAAAATGGAAATGCGGCGCAATGGTGTGCTCGAACAGATGCACCAGGAAAAATCCGATTAGCACGTAAAGAAGCGCGCTTTCCCCCGAGAGCCGCACCGACTCCGGAATCACCTCAACAAACGCCACCGCCAGCATGTACCCGGCGCCCAGCGCCAGAAAATACTGCAGATACTTCCGCGGCCAATCCCTCCGCACAACAAAATACCCACCAATCAAATTCCCAGCCGCGGCCACCAAACCAAGCCCAGCCGCCAACCCCACCCGGAATGCCAAATCATGGGTCATCTAAAGTGGCACAAACCTCAGTTCACCCCGGTCGCGGTCTTTTTCGTGCCTCTGTGCTCCGCGCTCTGTGACCTCTGCGTTAAATCTCCTTCTTTCTTTCCCTCTTCTCTTTTCTCAGTGTCTCTGTGCCTGCCTGCCGCAGGCAGGCCTCTGTGGCCAACCCCTCCTTCTTTTTCCTTGCGTCCTTGCTTCTTTACGTCACTACTTCTTTTTTTTCCTCACCCACTGTGCCGGAACAAAATCACATCCCCTTCCTGCACGATGTATTCCTTCCCCTCCAACCGCACCTGCGCCTTTTCTCGTGCCGCCGCCACGCTCCCCGCCGCCAGCAAATCATTCCAGCGCACCACCTCCGCCCGAATAAATCCCTTCTCAATGTCGCTGTGAATCGCCCCCGCCGCTTTCACCGCGTTCGCGCCCTTGCGAATCGTCCACGCCCGCACCTCCGGCTCCCCCGCCGTAAAAAATTGGATCAATCCCATCAAGTCATACGTCGCGCGAATCAGTCGGTTCAGCCCCGGTTCCTTCAATCCATACGAAGCCAGCAGCTCCGCCGCTTCCTTCTCGTCCATCTCCGCCAGTTCCGCTTCCAATCGTCCGCAAATCGCCACCACCGCCGAGTTCGGCTTCCCCTGCAGCGCGCTCAACTTGTGCCGCTCCACCGCGGTATCCAGCTTATCCGCCTCGTCGTCCCCGACATTCAGAACATAAAGAACGGGTCGCGCCGACAAAAACAAAAATCCCCCAATCGGCTTGCGTTCTTCCGCCGTTAACTCCAGCTCGCGCAAAGGCTTCTCCGCCTCCAGATGCGCCTTGCACTTCTCCAGAACGTTTTTCTCCAGCACCAGCGCGGGTTCACTCTTCTTCTTTAAATCCTTCTCCACACGTTCCAACCGCCGCGTAATCTGGTCGTGGTCCGCCAGGATCAACTCCAACTCCAGGTTCGTCGCATCCCGCACCGGGTCGATGCTCCCCTCCGCATGCGGCACCGACGGATCGTCAAACACCCGAATCACGTGCGCAATCGTATCCACCTCACGCAGCGGCGCCAGCGCGTCGCGGTTCTTTTCCTTCTGCATCCCGCCCAAGTCCACGTACTGCACCGTCGCGTACGTTATCTTCTTAGGGTTGTACAGCTTGGCCAGCTCCACCAACCGCGGCTCCGGCACTTTCGCCACACCCACGTGCGTCCCCTGCGAGCCCGCCTTACCCTCCAAGCTCGCCTTCGTGAGGATCCGGAACAGCGTCGTCTTCCCAACTTGTGGTAGTCCAATAATTCCTGTTTGCATAAACTCGGCATGGTAGCACAGACCGTCCGACATCATTTCGGTCCGAACAAACTTACATTCTTATTTGTTCCGGCGAGAAGCTGCAGCATTTCTACACACCGCGCGTCTTCGCACCACCCGCGACTTATCATCCTGAAAACATCCGACGAGGATGCCACCTACGGAAAGACAACAAGTTAGGGCGAATATTGTGTGTACCGCGATACCAGCGCTCACAAGTGTTGGGTCCAAGAACCGGCGGAAGCACACGTTTCAGACGATGCGTTTCTAGGCCGTTTAAAGCGGAATCCTCGAAGCCAGCGCCAGGACGCACTCACGATTCCTTGCGTCAGTGCGTCGGCGCCTGCAGCAACTCTTCCAGATAGTTCTTCCACAGCGAAGGATCGTAGCCGGAGCTGTGTCCGCGGCCACTAAGCGGCAAGAGCACGTAGCGACCGTTCTTGACGCGTTTGATGGTGCGGTTCATGATGCCCAGTTCGGGAGGATTGATGAAGTCGTCGGGAGCGTTGATGGCGATCAGGCGTGCCTGGATGCGTTCCAGGTCCGGTTCCGGGTTGTAGGTTCGGGAGCAGTCGAGCTGGTACAGTGTGTCATTGGCGTCCGCGTACGCCCGAGTGGCGGAGGCCGGATCTAGCAGGCTGCCGCCGCCTGCCCAGACGGCGGAAACCTGATCCAGCAGGCTGTCAGCCGCCTCCCTGGTCGGCGCGCGGGTCTGCAGATCCAGGGGCCCGCCCACCGCAATCGCAAAGAGGCGGGCCACGGTGACCATGCTCGGCGGCGGCGTTTGATACTCGCCATTGTTCCATCCGGGATCGTTGCGGATGAGGTCCATGGCAGTTTTCCGCCACATGCGGTTGCGGCCAGCGATCTCCACCGGCTGGGAAACCATCGGCATCAGCGCATCCATGAAGTCCGGGTGCAGTTCGCCCCACAGCCAAGTGTGCATTCCACCCTGAGAGACTCCCATGACCAGCCGCAGATGGTTAACGTCCAGCCCCTCGCTGACCAGCCGGAACTGCGCCTCGACCATGTCGTAGTAGTCGTAATGCGGGAAGCGCGCGTGCAAGCCGTCGCTGGGCTTGGACGACTTCCCGTGCCCAATGCTGTCAGGCAGGATCACATACCAGCGGCTTACGTCCAGGGGCTGGCCGGGGCCGTAGAGCGCCATGAATGCTGGGTTGAGGAAGACTTTTCCCGATCTCGACGTACCGTGAAGAATAATGACGGCATTCTGCACTGCGCCGTGCGCGTCGCGCACGGGGGTTCCCAGCGTCGCATAGTGCAAGCGCAGTTCCGGCAGAGTCTCGCCGGAGCGGAAATGGAAATCGTGCAGGACGTAGTCACCCTCTTTAGGCTGCGGCGTGGTTTGCGACTGCGCGTGTACAAGCGCGGCGCAGACCAATACTAGAAGCGATGCCAGTCGTCCACGCATAACACTTCCTCCAGCGGCGCGCGAATTGTATCTCAGACCGTCTCGAACGTCCTCTCTACACGTGTCCTACCGGTTTCACAGGTAGAGATCACAGTTAGGAATCGCAGGTTCCGGACGTAGGAACCAGGATCCGCGTGATGCGTACTCGGCGGAAGTAATCCGTTTCATCCGTCACGCGGCCCGCTGGCGGCGATTCTTCCGCTGTTCCATCGCTGCCTCGATTCTCTGCGCCTGCCCCGACCAGATCATGGTGGCCAATCCCTTTGGCAAATTCGCTCGCCTTGTTCTAAATTCTCATCATCGGGAGGATCCCATGCAGGGCAGCAGCGTCCACGCCGTCGAACTCGTCTTCCTCCTCCTCTTGCTCTTCGTAGTGGCCTTCGCCTCATTGGCCCGCAAGCTTCAGCTTCCCTACCCGATCGTTCTGGTGATCGCAGGTCTCGCCCTCAGCTTCATGCCCGGAATTCCCAAAATCACCCTGAGCCCCGACGTGATCTTTCTCGCCGTCTTGCCTCCGCTTCTCTATTCCGCCGCCTGGCTCACTTCCTGGCGCGATTTCTCGTACAACATCGTCAGCATCCTCCTTCTCGCTTTCGGCTTGGTGGGTTTCACGGTACTCGGCGTCGCGGAAGCCGCTCACTGGTCCTTCGCTCCCTTCGATTTCCGCCTCGGCTTCGTGCTCGGCGCCGTCGTTGCCACCACTGACGCTATCGCCGCCACTTCCATCGCCAAGCGCATCGGCCTCCCGCAACGCATCGTCGATGTCCTCGAAGGCGAAAGCCTCGTCAACGACGCCACCGGCCTTCTGGCCCTCGAATTCGGCGTCGCCATGGTCGTGCAGGGGCAAACGCCCACGCTGGCCTCTGGTTTCCTCCGCTTGATTTATCTCATCGCGATCGGCATCGCCATTGGCCTCGCCATCGCGCTCATCGTCGAGCGCTTGCACCGTCACCTCGATGATGGCCCCATCGAAATCATTCTCACCATCATGGTGCCCTACGCCGCCTATCTTGCCGCCGAGTCCGCCAAGTCTTCCGGCGTTCTCGCTGTTGTGGCCTGCGGGCTGTACCTTGGTCGCCGGGAGTCCCAGTTGTTTTCTCCCAGCGTACGTTTGCAAGCGTATGGCTTCTGGAATTCGCTCACCTTCGCCATGAACGGCCTCGTCTTCGTCCTCATCGGACTGCAGCTCCCCTTTGTTCTGGCGGGAATTCGAGGAATTCCTTTTCGCACGTTGCTTTTGTACGGAGCGCTCTTCAGCGCTCTGGTGATCGTTCTGCGTCTCGTTTGGAGTTTTCCGGGAGCCTACGTCGCCTATATGATTCGCAGGTACATACTCCACCAGAACGAGCCGTGCCCCCCGCCTCGCGCGGTCTTCGTCGTCGGCTGGACCGGCATGCGCGGCGTCATCGCTCTGGCCGCCGCGCTGTCTCTGCCGGAGACCCTCGCCGACGGAACTCCTTTCCCGCAGCGCAATCTCATCATCTTCCTGACCTTCTGCGTCATCCTCGTCACTCTCGTTCTCCAGGGGCTCACGCTGCCGCCGCTTATTCGTCTCCTCGGTCTGGCCGGGAAAGGCGCAACCAATTCAGCAGAAGAAAAAGAAGCTCGCCGCATCATGCTGGAAACCGCCCTCCAGCACATCAAAAGCCGCCGAACCGAAGAGGACACTCATCACCTTGCTGCCGCCTACGAAGTAGCCGCCGCAAGCTACAAGCGCCGCCTCTCCGCCATCACCGGCGAAGCCTACGCCCAGCACGGTATCGACGCCGACGACCAAACCCACATCGTGAGCCTCTCCCGCCAACTTCTCCGCCTTGAGCGCGACACCGCCATCCGCCTCCGCAACGAAGGCCGCATCAACGACGAAGTCCTCCGCCAACTCGAGCGCGAACTCGACCTATCCGATGCCCGCCTCGACTCCGCCTAACATCTCGGCTATCGCCAATCCCTCTCTTCTCTTTTCTTTCGCCTACAGTTGCGCTACCCTATCGCCGCTATGTCCACTCCGATCCTCCCCTTCGACCTCGCCTCCGCCATGTCCCATCTCTCCGCCAAAGACCAAAAACTTGCCATCCTCATCGCCGAAGCCCGCCAATTCCGCACCGATGCCCATGCCGCCGAATCCCCCTACGAAGCGCTCATGGAAGCCATCGCCTACCAATCCATCTCCGGCAAAGCCGCCGCCACCATCTACGCCCGCATCAAGGCTCTCAGCGGCACCGACCGCCCGCCCACCCCCCAGCAAATGCTCAAGCTCCGCAAGCAAACTCTCCGCAAAGCAGGCCTCTCCGGCGCCAAAGTCCTAGCCATGAAAGACTTAGCGGCAAAAACCCTCAGCGGCATCGTCCCCACCCGCGAGCAAGCCCTCAACATGTCCGACGAAGAGCTGGTCGAGCGCCTCGTCTCCGTCCGCGGCATTGGCGCCTGGACTGTCGAAATGTTCCTCATCTTCAACCTGGGCCGCCCCGACGTCCTCCCCATCCACGACCTCGGCGTGAAGAAAGGCTGGTGCGTCACCTACGGCAGAAAGCACATGCCCAAACCCAAAGAGCTCCTAGCCTTCGGCGAACAATGGCGCCCCTACCGTACCGTCGCCAGTTGGTACATGTGGCGCGCCTTCGAGCGCGCCGGCCACGCCGTCACCCGCAAGATCCGCCCCGCGAAAACCAGAAAGCGCCGCCCGCCGAAATCGCCTCAACGCCCGACCCGGGCCAAGCGCCCCAAGTAAACCGGCTCTGGGTTCCGCTTCCGTATTTTTCGCTAATTTTTTGTGTTCGATCTTTGCGCAATCGGTGTTAAGTCATTGAATTGTTTGTACTTTGGCTGGTTGGGCCACGTATTTTATGCTTGAGCGGCTCAAGCATTTCGGAGAAAACAGGGAGACAGGAGGGATAAATGGGTTACGGTTTGCTACACCTCAGCGGCCAGCGCCTAATTCTTTCACCATCAGATACATAGCCGCGATTCCGGCCAACAGCACCCCGCTCTCCAGCGAGACTGAAATGCGGTGCAATCGGCCGAACTCCGCCAGCAGCGGACTGTCGCCCGGAGTCGCTTGAATGGACCCCATCTGCACCCGCAGCGCCGCCATCTTCGGACTAACCGCATGCTGCGACACCACCGTGAGCCCGATCATCAACACCACACATAGGGCCGCCGGAGCCACTAGACCGGCAAACGTACGCGTTCGCAGCAAACGAGCCAGTAAGATGGTGATCCCGCACACCACTCCGATCATATGCATCCACCAAAGCGCAAACCCGACCATGGCCCCCGCCTGATCCCGGCTCGCCAGCAACCGAAATGCCCCCGGCGCTACGACAAAGCTCAGGAACACGTCGCTCCCAAGCCACAGGCTCAAACCTAGAAACTCCAGCGTCCGCAAAAACGTTGACATCGTTGACTCCAAATCAAACGACCAGTCCCGAGTAGCCCGAGTAGATACCAAGGAAATAGCGAATGCGCCCCAGCTGCAAATCGGCGAGAATGGCACATCATGACGCCAGACTCCCTCAACCTGCAACTCCGGTCCCGCGACGCAAATGCCTAAACGCAGATGGGGGCCCCTGGTTGCCTGGCTGGTTGGCGGCTTTCTGATCGCTTACGCCTACGCGTTTGTCATGGCCACAACTTCCGATAGCGAGAATTTGTCCGAGTGCAACGCCGTGGTCGCCGCCGTAACCTCCAGGCATTCCGTCCCGCTGTCGATCTCCGAGCCGGGCAGCCCGGCCGTTTTCTGCGACCTGGGCGTCCATTTTCCCTTGCTGAGGAGCTACGAAAGCGTGTTCATCTACGGCGTGCTCGACAAGGGCGAGCAGGAGTCCATCATCGGCGACCTCCGGGGCCTCCATCGCACGTCTCCTACGCGGAAAATTCTCGTGCAGTTCTTTGAAAAGGAGAACTGGAAGACCTGGTCCGACCCAGGCTCGGGCCGAAGCGGCGGGTCCAGGGGCCCGGAAACCCCGATTTTGAAGGTATGGATCGAGTAAGCAAACACTAATTGAGCACAACGATGGGGTTCGCCGCGCGCCGGCTTCCTTGAGGATGCGAGAATGGTAGGTGAGAAATGGTGGGCGACAAAGGACTTGAACCTTTGACCTCTCCCGTGTGAGGGGAGCGCTCTAACCAACTGAGCTAGTCGCCCGGTGCTTCTCGCTGGTAACCGCGAACGTGGAAACTCGCATCCCAGCAGTGACGTTGAATTAGTTGTAACAGGAAGGGCCCGGGTTTTCAACCATGACGGTGGCTACCTCTCAGATCGTCTCGCAACTCCAACGCTCCATCGCTCGCGCCATCTATGGCAAGGAAGAAGCGATCCAGCTTTCGCTGATTACGCTGCTCGCGCGCGGCCACCTGCTCATCGAAGACGTTCCCGGGGTCGGCAAAACCACCTTGGCACAAGCCCTCGCCAAGTCGTTCCACTGCAGCTTTCAGCGCATCCAGTTCACTTCCGACCTGCTGCCCAGCGACGTGCTCGGTGTCAGCGTCTACAATCCCGAAACGCGGGAATTTGAATTTCGCTCCGGCCCGATTTTCGCCAACGTCGTGCTCGCCGACGAAATCAACCGCACCACCCCGCGCACGCAATCCGCGCTGCTGGAAGCTATGAACGAAGCCCAGGTCACCGTCGACGGCAAGACGCTGCAGTTGCCTCAGCCGTTCCTCGTGATCGCGACGCAAAATCCCGTGGAGCACCACGGCACCTATCCCTTGCCGGAATCGCAGCTCGATCGGTTCCTGATGCGCATCCGCATGGGCTACCCCTCGCATGAAACCGAGCGCGAAATCCTGCGCAAGCGCACCGGAGACGATTCGATTCAGTCGCTCGAACCCGTCGCCGATGTCAGCGACGTCCTGGCCATGCAACATGCGGTTGCGCAGGTGAAGGTCGACTCCAGCCTGCACGACTACGCGCTCGATATCGTCGCGCGCACTCGCCACAGCGACCAGCTTTCTCTGGGGGTCAGTCCCCGAGGCACCTTGATGCTGCAGCGCGCTGCGCAAGCTCGCGCTTTCCTGGACGGCCGCGGCTACTGCATCCCCGATGACTTCAAGCAGCTCGCGGTCGCGGTGTTTTCGCATCGCGTGGTGGCCAGCTCGCGGCATGCTTCGCTGCAGAAGAAAACGGAGACCACCGAGGCGGTGCTTCGCGACATCGTCGAATCTGTTCCGGTTCCTCTTTAGGGGTTGCGGCTTCAAACAGGAAGCCGGCGGCGAAGGAAGCCGCGGCGAGGGGCGCAGCGGTGCTGCGCCCCTACAAGATTGGAGAAATGGCCGGTAGGGGTCACGAACGCGCACAGCCAGAAATGGCTGTGCCACGGGATTTTTGCGCAGGCTGTGAAGCCGTGCCTCCCAGGAACGGGAGTCATCACGCATATTCTGAAGAGGAGCGCTTACGTCCGCATACAAACAAGAAGCCGGCGGCGAAAGAAGCCGCGGCGAAGGGACGGTAGATGTCAGGAACGCGCACAGCCAGAAATGGCTGTCAGACGTCAGGAACGCGTTGGGACGCCGCCAGCGTCGCCCCTGAAGAAGGGATTGGCCAAAGGAATTTGGCTTGCGGGTGACTTCGAGATGACGACGACCAACTCCACGCTCGCGCAGCTCTGGGCCAAGGCGGACCGCCCCGGCGTGCGCGCGTTCTTCATCTCTATCGCCGCCTTGAGCATCGCGTTGCTGCTCGCGTTGTATTCGGGCGCCGCCGCGGAGCTCGGCCACGTCGGGCTGTCGATCGCGTCGGCGCTCGCGGCGCTGGTGGTGGCCGCGTGGGTGGGCATTACTCTCGTTCCGGTCCTCGCCAGGCGCACCCCGCTTCGCTGGATCGGCTACAGGATGGAGTACAAAGTCACGCGCGAGGGATGGATCTACATCGGCGGCATCATCGTGGTCGCGCTGGCCGCGCTCAACACCGGCAACAATTTGCTGTTCCTGATTCTCGCTAGCTTGATCGCCATCATCCTGATGTCCGGAATTCTTTCTTCGATCACCTTGAGCGGCATCGAAATGCGACTCGAGTTGCCGGAACACATCTTCGCCGGCCAGCCGGTTCGCGCGCAGGTCGAGCTGGAAAATGAAAAGCTGACGCTGCCGTCGTTTTCCCTGCGTGTCGAGGCCGCAAAGACGAAGAAATCCCCGGCGGCCGCGCTGCTGGAAACGCCGGTGTACTTTCCTTATCTGCCGAAACGCGAGCGCGTACGCCAGAGCGTTCCAATCACCTTTGCGCGACGCGGCGCCTACCGTCAGGACGCGTTCCGCATCGTCACCCGCTTCCCGTTCGGCTTTTTGCAAAAAGCGCGGCGTGTCGAGCTTCCCACCGAAGCCCTCGTCTACCCGTCGGTTGAGCCGGCCCATGAGTTCTTCGAGGTTCTGCCCGCGTTGCAGGGAGCGCTGGAAAGCCTGAACAAAGGTCGCGGCCAAGATCTCTACGCGCTGCGAGACTATATGCCGACAGACAGCGCGCGCCACGTGCACTGGAAAGCGTCGGCGCGGCTGGGTTCGCTGATGGTGCGCGAGTTCGCGCGAGAAGAAGATTGCCGCGTGCTTCTGGTGCTGGACCCGCATGTCTCCGCGGGCACCGCAACGCAAGGCGATACCGCGAAAAGCGCCCCAGCACAGGGTGCGGCCGCATCAGAGCGCTTCGAGCGCGCCGTCAACCTGTGTGCCGCCATCGCGTGGCATTTCTTTGATCGCAACGTGCACTTGCAATTTCGTTCCGCAGGCCTGGAGACGCCGCTCGCGCCTGCTGAGGAAAATATCTTCGGCATCCTGCGCCATCTGGCGCTGGCCCAGCCGCTGCCTCCGGACCCGGAGCACGCGCTGCTCTCCGATCTCGCCGCCTCTCCCGATCTGTTCAAGGTGATCGTCACCAGCCAGCCGCGCGGCTCCATCCCCGCCAGCCTCTGGCACTCGTCCTACGTCGTCTTCCTGGAAGATTTGCTGAAGTAGAACGAAGGCGAGTCAAAGTCGTACGCCATCCTCGGAAGGGCGCAGCAGTGCTGCGCCCCTACAAGCGAGGTTGCAGCCGCGAGGGCTGCCGGTTTCTCGCGATGGGCCGGCGCGCACTCTGCGCAAAATGCAATTCGTGCGAGAATACCGCCTCGTCATGGCGTCAGTCCGCGAACTCGCTGAATTTCGCAAACGCCTGCTGGGCTGGTTTCGCCAGTTCCAGCGCGAGCTGCCGTGGCGGCGCAGCAAAGATGCGTACCGCATCTGGCTGTCGGAGATCATGCTGCAGCAGACCCGCGTTGCGGCTGTGATTCCCTACTACGAACGGTTCCTCGAACGATTCCCCGACGTTCGCGCGCTGGCCGAGGCACCGCAAGAAGACGTGCTGCGGCTTTGGTCGGGACTCGGCTACTACAGCCGCGCACGCAATTTGCAGGCCGCCGCGCAGCAAATCGCGGCGAAGCACGGAGGCGCATTTCCGCGAACGGAGAAAGAAGCTCTGGCTCTGCCGGGAATTGGAAACTATACCGCGGCTGCGATTCTGAGTATTGCGTTCGACGCAAAACATGCGGTGCTCGACGGCAACGTGGCGCGTGTGCTTGCGCGGATCGACGCGGTACGCGGCGATTTGCGCGAAGGCAGCCGCTGGCAGAAGCTACAAGCCAGGGCGGACCAGTTGCTCGATCGGAGATCACCGGGCGATTGGAACCAAGCCATGATGGAGCTGGGCGCGATACTCTGCACGCCGCGTGCGCCGCAGTGCTTGCTGTGCCCGATCGCGAAATTCTGCCGGGCGCGGCAACTCGGTTTGACGGAGAACATTCCCGAAAAGCGCAGGAAGCGCGCAAGCGTGGAAATTACGCTGGCGGCTGCCGTGCTCCTGGACCCGCGCGGCCGCACGCTGCTGCTTCCGCCGCCGGAGGCGTCGCGAAAGCAAGTGACGCACGAGCAAGTTGCCACGCTGGTCTCGAAAATGTGGCATTTTCCGACGGTCTCGGTGCAAGAAAATCCCGCGACGGAGTTGCACGAATTTCTCGTCGAGTTGCTCGAGTTGCCCGTGAAAGATCGGAGGTTGCACCTCGAAGCGCTGTCCCGGGCGCGGCACGCGGTCACCTATCGCGACATCACGCTGCTGCCGTACCGGGCTTTGGTTCCGAAGCTCCCGCGAATTGCGGGAGCGAAATCGGTTCTGCTCTCCGAGCTGGTGTCGCCGTCGTCTCTGGCGGTATCGAATCTTACGCGCAAGATCGCGCGAGCGGCGCTGGCCGAGCCCGCGGCGGCAGGAGTTGCGCGCTGAAATCGACAAGCGCCCACGGCACAGATGCGTCGCGGCGTTGAAATACCTGCGAAGCCGATGGTTCCCGTTGGGTGCACTGGTAAAGGCGCCCGCTTCGGAAAGCGGCCGCTACACTTGCTTGAGCGATGAGTTTGCTCCAGGTGGCATTATCGTTTCGGGCAGGGTCCCCGAACCTCGGGGCACGCGGGTGTTAACATGAAGATTCCGCCATGGCCTCTTCTGCTGCCGCTGCGCCTTCCGGTGTGCCGTCGCTGCCTGCTGAGCGATTTTTTCGCGGATCCCTGCTTCTGCTGATTTTTTCGGCGATCGCCACGCTGATCGCTACCGGCAAGCTTGACGTGGCCACGTGCGTTGTCGTCTCGCTGGCCATGCTGTATAAAGCCGCGCGCTGGCTGCGTCACCAGCCGCCGGAGATATCGCAGCGCACGGCGACGTGGCTCGTGGTCTGCTATCTCGCGGTTTTTCCGATCGACGTATTCGTCTTTTCCCGCGCGATCGCCGCGACGTCCGCGAATCCCTCACTTTACGCGGCCCTTCTCGGCTCGGTGCATTTCCTGCTGTTCGTGATGCTGGTGCGCCTGTACAGCGCCACGACCGACCGCGACGCCTTTTTTCTCGCGATGCTGGCCTTCGCCGCCATCCTGGCCGCGGCGATCCTCACCATCGACACCGCATTCCTGGTACTGTTCTTTATTTTTCTTTTGTTCGGCGTGGCCACCTTCGTCGGCATGGAGATGCGGCGCGGCGCCAAAGGAGCGATCGCACCGCTCGCGCAGCCGGCGCACGAGCAGCGCCTGACTCGCGCGCTGACGTTTGCGGCGCTGAGCGTGGCGGTGGGTGCGATCGTGCTCGGCAGCGCGCTGTTTTTCTTCTTTCCGCGATTCAGCGCGGGCTACCTGGGCCGGACCAGCCTGCAGCCTTCGCTGATGACCGGCTTCACGGATGACGTCGAGCTCGGCCAGATTGGCGAGATCAAGAAGAATCCCGCGGTGGTCATGCGTGTGAAGACCGGCAAGCCGGTGGGTTACCCGCAGCTACGCTGGCGCGGCATCGCGCTTTCGACATTTGACGGCAAGCGTTGGACAACGCCGAATCATAGCGCCATCGCACTGTTGCCGGATCCCAGCGGCTGGATTTACGTCGCTGATCCCGCGCAGCAAAAAGGTGATCCGGCGATCGGGTTGAGCTACGAGATTTTGCTGCAGCCAGTGGCCACGGATACCGTGTTCGCGCCGGCCAATGCCGTTTCGCTACAGGGAAATTTCTCGGGAGAGAGCTTGGGTGCCGGTTGGATCGCGCGGCGCTCTTACCTGTTCCAGGATTTCACGGGCTCGCTGTACAACCCTTTCCGCAACTACGCTCCGGTGCGCTACTACGGATACTCACGGCTTCCCACCGTGAACGCCGCAAAGTTGCGCGCGGCGCGTTCGGATTATCCCGAGGAAATCCGCGCGTTGTACCTGCAGCTTCCGTCGCTGGATGCGCGCATACCTGAGCTTGCCAAATCGGTCACCGCCCGGGCGCGGACACCTTACGACAAAGCCGTCGCCGTCGAATCCTATCTTCGCAGCCGATATGCCTACACGCTGAACCTGAGCGGCAAGCCCGGCGACGACCCGCTTGCACACTTTCTGTTCGAGACCCGCGCGGGCCATTGCGAGTACTTTGCTTCGGCGATGGCCATCATGCTTCGCACGCAGGGCATTGCTTCGCGCGAGGTGAACGGTTTTCTACCGGGCGAGTACAACGACCTTGCGGGCGACTACATCGTGCGCGCCAGCGACGCCCACAGTTGGGTGGAAGTTTATTTTCCCGGGAGCGGATGGATCACGTTTGACCCTACCCCGGCCGTGGCGGAGGATTTCGGCTTCTTCTCGCGCCTGGGGCAGTACGTCGACTGGATGGAGCTGTCCTGGAACGAGTGGGTGATCAACTACGATTTCGCGCACCAGGTGCAGATGGCGCAGGTCGTGCAGCGCAACACGCGCAGTTGGACGGAATCGGTGCGCGGCTGGTTCACAAGAGAGCAGAGAACGAGCAAGGTCTGGCTGCGGTCCTGGCTGAACCGGCGCGGCGCGATTACCTTTGCGCTGCCGGTTGGATTGATCGTGTTGCTGGTGCTGCTGCGCTACGACTTGTTCAGCGCAGCGATTCGGCCTCTGCGACTGTATTGGCAGCTTCGTGCGCCGAAAGCGGCCCGTGTGAACCCTCAGCTTGCCTCTCGCTTGTATGCGGAGTTGCTGCACTTGCTGGAACGCCGGGGATTCGCGCGGCGCGCTTCGCAGACGCCGCTGGAATTTGCGGCGGCGGTCGGGGAGCCGAATGTGGCGCCGGCGGTGCGGGAATTCACGCAACTCTACGCTCATGCGCGGTTTGGCGGGGTGCCTTGCGATACGCTTCGATTGCGCGGGCTTTTGGAGCAAGTGCGCTTGGCGCTGCGGGCGCGTTGAAGATCAACTCAACCATTTCGCGAATAGGTTGGAAGCTTGCCAAGCTGGGCGCAGCCCGCCTGCGGCGGGCGGCCCTACGTGGTAGCTCCCGCCAAGCCGCCGAGGTCATGGCTTGTGCATGATACACTAGAGAATTGCGGAATGCGGTAAATTCATAGCCTATGACAAAGGTCGGATTCATCAGCCTGGGTTGCCCGAAGAACCTCGTCGATAGCGAGGTGATGATGGGCATTCTCGCGCGCGAAGGGTACGAGTTGACGCCGCGCGCGGATGAGGCTGAGATTTTGGTGGTGAATACGTGCAGCTTCATCGAGCCGGCGCAGAAAGAATCGGTGGACGCGATTCTGGAGATGGCGGAGCACAAGAAGTTCGGGGCTGCGAAGAAACTGATCGTGGCGGGCTGCCTGGTGGAGCGATTCCGCGATCAGATTCTCGAGCAAGTTCCCGAGGTGGACGCTGTCGTCGGAACCGGAGAAGTTGAGCGCATTCTGGAAGCGGTGGAAGGCGATTTGCGCGTTCTGCCGGCGGAGCCACCCGCGTTTTTGTATCACGACCTGACGCCGCGGGTGATCACGACGCCGCGGCACGCCGCTTACATCAAGATTGCAGAGGGTTGCGATCATCCGTGCACGTTCTGCATCATTCCGCAGCTGCGGGGCAAATTTCGTAGCCGGCGGTTTGAATCGGTGTTGCGCGAAGCTGCGAACCTGGCGGCTTCGGGTGCGCGCGAGATCACGCTGATCGGCCAGGACACGACATCGTACGGAGAGGATTTGGGGTTGCGGGACGGACTGGCGCAGCTTCTGGAGAGGCTCGCGCAGGTGGATGATCTGCTGTGGGTGCGCTTCCTCTATGCTTATCCAAATCGCGTGACGCAGAAGCTGCTCGATACGCTGGCCGCGCATCCGCGACTCGCGAAATACATGGATATGCCGCTGCAACACGCCAGCCGCAGCGTTCTGGCGCGGATGAAGCGCGGCTCTCACGGCGACGCCTTTCTGAAATTGCTGGAGCGCATTCGCGCGACGATCCCCGGCGTTTCGCTGCGCACCTCGTTCATCGTTGGATTTCCCGGCGAGACGCAAACCGACTTTGACGAGCTTTGCGACTTTGTGCGCGCCGCGAGTCTCGATTGGATGGGCGTGTTCGAATACTCCGACGTGGACAACGCGGGCAGCTACGCGCTGGATGGTAAAGTCGATCCGGAGACCATCACGGGCCGACGCGATCGATTGATGGCCATTCAGAAGAAAATTTCACGGGAGAAACTGCGGGCGTTTCGCGGCCGCACCGGGGTCGCGCTGGTCGAGGGCCCGTCGAAGGACAATCCGCTGGTCTGGGAAGCGCGCCTGGAAGGCATGGCGCCGGACATCGACGGCAAGCTGTACCTTACCGATATCGAGCTGCCCAGCGGCGAAGTGGCGGCCGCCGGTGACGTGACGCGAGTGGAAATCACGAAGACCGATGCGTATGACCTGATCGGGCGGGTAGTCGAAATTCTGCCGCGACCCGCGGGCCGCAATTTCTCTGCGGCGCCCACGATGCCGCCCGCGGAGACGCTGACGCGCATCGCCACCGGCGCACCCCTTCGCGTCTTAGGGTAGTATTGGTTTTTATGCAACGCCGCTGCCCCATTTGTAAGAGGCCGACCGACTCGGCAGCCGACGCGGAGTTCCCTTTTTGCAGCGAGCGCTGCCGGCTGCAGGATCTGGGGAACTGGGCCGCCGAGAAATATGTCGTCTCGGAACCCATTTTCGATGAAGATGACGAAAAACGGAACGAATTGCCAAACCCAGATGACACCAAACACTGACGCGGCACCGGGAACGTCAACACGCGAAAAACCACGGCTGGCCTACGCCATCGCCACGGTGTTTGGCGTGGGCCACTGGCCCAAGGCGCCCGGCACCTACGGGTCGCTGGTGGGAGTGCTGACGATTGTGCTGTGCGCGGTCTTCTTCCTGCGGCCCACGTCGCTGGCGGGATTGTCGCCGTTGCATGTGCTGTCCGACGCGAGATTCATGGACAAGCACTTCCTGGTGCCCGGCAGCGATATTCACGACACCGTGCTGTGGCTGCCGATTTTCTCCGCGGTGACACTGTTCGTGATCCTGGGCGCGATCGGCGTGTGGAGCGCGTCGAAGACCGCGCAATATACGGGCATCAAAGACCCGCAGTTCGTGGTGATCGATGAAGTCGCCGGGATGCACCTCGCGCTGCTGCTTCCACTGATTCCGATCGCGCTGCCGAATCTGCGGTCGCACATGGATCTGTCCATGTTCGCGATCTTCTTCGCGCTCAGCCTGGTGAATTGGAAGTATCTGCTGTTCGGCTTCGTGTTTTTCCGGTTGTTCGACATTTGGAAGCCGTATCCGCTGCGCCGGCTAGAGAACCTGCCGGGCGGGTGGGGGATTATGGCGGATGATTGGATGGCAGGCGTCTACGCTGCAATCCTGCTGCGGCTCGCGTTACACTTTAAGATGATATGAAATTTGGATTTGGTTCTCCGCCAGAGAAAAACGGCGTCCCGCGAATCGAGAGAATCGCGCCTGCGGCAGCTATTCCCGGCGGCGAGATCGCCATCTACGGCAGCGGATTCGCTTCGCGGACGGGCGCGCGCCCGGTGGTGCGTTTTGGCGAAGCGGAAGCCGGGCTGGTGCTGGCGACCGACAATCGCGTGATCGCGCGCGTTCCCGATGGCGCCAACGGGGGCACGGTGAGGGTGGCCAACGCGCACAGCGAAAGCCAGCCGCATCCGGTATCCATTGGTTTGCAGATCGCGGACAATCTGCACCCGGTCGCCAATCCTGCGGTCGATGCCGACGGGAACATTTACGTGACGTTCAGCGGGCCGCGCGGGCAGCGGGTTCCCGTTTCGCTGTACAAGATCACCGCCAATTACAGCATCAAGCCGTTCGTGACTTCGCTGGTGAATCCGTCGGGGCTGGCTCTAGACCACGCCGGCAATCTTTTCGTGTCGTGCCGCCACGACGGCACCATCCATCGCATCACGCCGGACGGGCGCGCGGAGCAGTGGGTGGAAGGCATGGGCATCGCCACGGGCATCGCGTTTGATCCCGACGAGAATCTGTACGTGGGCGACCGCAGCGGGACGATCTTCAAGATCAGCCGGAGCCGCGAGATTTTCGTGTTCGCCACGCTGGAGCCGTCGCTGGCTGCGTATCACCTGGCGTTTCATCCGAGCGGCGAGCTGTACGTCACCGGGCCGACGACATCCAGCTACGACCGCATCTATCGCATCACGCGGGGCGGCGAGGTCACGGCGTTCTACCGCGGGCTGGGCCGCCCGCAAGGGCTGGCATTCGACCGCGACGCCAATCTGTACGTCGCCGCGTCACACGGCGGGCGCCGCGGGATCGTGCGGCTCACGCCGCAGGGACACGCTGAGATTGTGCTGAGCGGCTCGGGGCTGGTTGGCTTGGCGCTGCAGCCTTCCGGCCGCGCCATTCTCACTACCAACGGTGCGCTGTTTACACTCGATTGGGATGTTCGCGGCCTGCCGCTGTTGGGATAGTGCGACTTCCTGAGGCTTTTCCGCGAGAACCGCGGCCCATCTCGATTGTGAGTTGCTGGAACTCCGCGCGCTTTTCTCTAGCTAGTTCCGCTGGGAGGGAGTCGAAGTGGTCCTGCAGGATTAGAGTTGCTCGCTCAGTGGCCGACTCGAATTTTCGATTTCTGTTTGCGCATCGCGTTGGTGCTTGTCCTGCTTTCCTATCTTAGTTCCGGATTCCGCTCCTCACAATTGTATGTTTTTCACGCGTAACCCGCGGTTCAGCTTGCGCTCCCATTCCTCATCGGGTAAAACCGTTGAACATGAAAGCAGAGATCATCGCGGTCGGTTCGGAGCTGCTGACGCCCGACCGGCTGGACACCAACTCGCTCTTCCTTACCGAGGAGCTGAACGCCATCGGCATCGAGGTGGTGCGCAAGACGGTCGTGGGCGACAATCGCGAGCTGTTGAGCGAGGCCTTTCGCGACGCGCTCAACCGCGTGCCGCTGGTCATTGCCTCGGGCGGGCTGGGACCCACCGAAGACGACCTCACGCGCGAAACGGTCGCCGATCTTCTGGGGCGCAAATTGCGCCGCAACGACGCAATCCTGCGATTCATCGAGGGCCGGTTCCGCAGCATGGGCCGCGAGATGCCGGCGGTGAATGTCCGACAAGCGATGGTGCCCGAGGGCGCGGAGATTCTGGAAAATCCGCGGGGCACGGCGCCGGGCCTGTGGATCGAAGACTCCGGCCATACGATCGCGCTTTTGCCCGGACCGCCGCGCGAGCTGAAGCCATTGTTCCGCGAACAAGTTTTGCCGCGCCTGGAGCGGCGCGTCTCCGGCGTGCGCCTGCATCATCGCGAGATTCGCGTCACCGGGCTGGGTGAATCGCACGTCGAGCAGCGCATTCTGCCGATTTACAGCCGCTATCCCGAGGTGAACACGACGATTTTGGCCGCTCCCGGCGAAACGCAGATCCATCTGCGGTTGTGGACCCAAGACGCGCAGCACGCCAAGCGAACCCTGGACGAAATCGTCCAAAGCTTTGAGATCGCACTGACGGACCGCATTTTCAGCGAAGACGGGCGCTCGCTCGAAGAGGTTGTGGCGGACGAGCTGACGCTGCGCAGTGCCACCATCGCCGCGGCCGAGAGCTGTACCGGCGGCTTGCTGGCGCAGCGGCTCACCAGCATCGCGGGCAGCTCGTCGTATTTTCTGGGCGGCGTGGTTTGCTACAGCAACGAGCTGAAAACCGCGTGGGCCGATGTCCCGCCGGAGATGATCCTGGCGAAGGGCGCGGTCAGCAGCGAAGTTGCGGTGGCGCTGGCCGAAGGCATTCGGCGGCGGGTGGGCAGCACGCTGGGCGTGGGCATCACCGGTATCGCGGGCCCCGGCGGCGGGTCGGAGGAAAAACCGGTGGGCACGGTGCACGTTGCGGTTTCCCATGCGGGCGGGGTGAAAGAACGCGGCGTGAGGTTTCCCGGCGACCGCGAGGGCATCCGCTGGCAAGCGTCGCAGTTCGCACTGGACCTGGTACGCGTCCACTTTCTCTACAACGGGCAAAACGCCACGAAATCTTCGTCCAAAAGGGCGTGAGCCGTGCGCCTGTTCGTCGCGCTGGAGATTTCTTCCGCCGTGCGAGCGAGTCTCGCCGCGCTGCTGAAGGAACTGCGCGCGCTGGAGCGGCCCTCTTCCGCAAAAAGGATGCGCTGGGTCCGGCCCGAGAATCTTCACGTGACCCTCAAATTCATCGGCGAGGCCGCTCCCAAGAAACTTGAGGCAATTCGCGCCGAGCTGTCTGCCGTTCACTCCGCGCAGCCGGTTGAATTGCGCTTCCTGGGCTTGGGTTTCTTCCCGAACGACAAGCGTCCACGTGTTTTCTGGTTGGGAATCGAAGCGTCCGCGAATCTGGCGGCGCTTGCCGCCGACGTCGACCTGCATCTCGAAAAGGCCGGGTTTCCCCGCGAAAGCCGGCCGTTCACTCCGCATCTGACGCTGGCGCGCTTCGAGCCCACGGGCCTCGCGCCGGAACTTCACGCTGCCGTGCGGGAAAGGAAGGCGCGCGATTTCGGCCTATTGCGCACCGGGGAATTTCATCTCATCGAAAGCAAGCTGAAGCCTTCCGGCGCGGAGTACACTACGCTGCAATCCTTTCCGTTTGCAGCGGAGGCCTAGCGGGCATGTCGGCAATCTCACCGAGCCTCTTGTGGATTCCGGCGGCAGCGTATCTACTCGGGTCGATTCCGTTCGGGCTGCTTCTGGCGAAGGTGTTCGGCGCCGGCGACGTGCGCAAAGCCGGCAGCGGCAACGTGGGCGCGACGAACGTCGCGCGGGTCGCCGGCCCGCTCGCCGGAATCTCTACTCTGGTGCTGGACGGAGCCAAAGGCGCCGCCGCCGTGTGGCTTGCCGCTCGGTTTGCGAACGAAAGCGCCGCGTGGATGACCGTCGCGGGACTCGCGGCGCTGATTGGGCACTGCTTTCCGGTGTGGCTGCGCTTTCGCGGCGGAAAGGGTGTCGCGACCGCCGCGGGAATGTTCCTGGTTCTCTGCCCGCTGGCGGGCTTGGGAGCCATCGGCGTCTTTATTCTTGTGGTGATGTTGTGGCGCTACGTGTCGCTGGGCTCCATCGCGGCGGCCGCGGCCATGCCGATGCTCATTTATTTTCTGTGGGCGCCGCACCACGCGCCGCCGATGATCGTTACGTTTGGGGCGTTCGCGGCGGCGATGCTCGTCGTGTACAAGCACGATGCCAACATTCAGCGTCTTGTGGAAGGCCGCGAGCCGCGCCTTTCTTTTGGCGAAAACAAGGACAAAAAGTGACGCGGATCGCTATTCTCGGTGGCGGAAGCTGGGGCACCGCGCTGGCCATCGTGTTGTCTCGCAGTCCGCGCGCGCACGAGATTTCGCTGTGGGTTCACGACGGCGCACTGGCGGAATCCATTCACCGCAGCCGCGAAAATCAGACGTATTTGCCCGGGCACAGCCTTCCTGAGGCCGTCCGAGTCACGCGTGAGATCGACAAGGCTATGGCCGGCGCGGAAATCGTTGTCGGTGCGATGCCTTCCGCTCACGCTCGTGGCGTCTACTCGGCGGCGGTGAATCGAGTGTCTACGCGCGCGATTTTCGTAAGCGCCACAAAAGGCCTGGAACCTGCGACACACAAGCGCATGAGCCAGGTGATCGCGCACGTGATCCCTTCCGCGCTTGCGCCGCGCATGGCCGTTCTTTCGGGCCCGTCGTTTGCGGCTGAAGCCGCGCGCCGCGAACCCACCGCCGTAGTTCTGGCGTCGCACGACGCGGCGCTTGCCGCCGAACTGCAGGAAGAATTTGCGGCACCGAATTTTCGCCTCTACACCAACGACGACGTGTTGGGGGTCGAACTCGCCGGTGCGATGAAAAATGTGATCGCGATCGCCGCCGGCGCTTGTCAGGGGCTGGGTCTCGGCTCCAACTCCTTGGCGGCGGTTGTGACGCGAGGTCTTGCGGAAATGTCCCGCCTGGCGGTGTCGCTGGGGGCGCGTCCCGAAACCTTGAGCGGGCTCGCCGGGCTGGGGGATCTGGTGCTGACGTGCACGGGTTCGCTGAGCCGCAACCGCTACGTGGGCATCGCGCTGGGAGAAGGCCGCTCTCTTGCCGAAATTATGGCCGGCATGCGCATGGTGGCGGAGGGTGTGGGCACGGCGGCAGCGCTGCTGGCGCTGGCTCGCGAGAACCGGATCGACCTGCCGATTACCGAGCAGGTCGATGCCATCCTGAATCAGGGCACAGCTCCGCGCGACGCGATTCGCGAAATCATGGAACGGCCCCAGAAGCGCGAATGACCAGTCCCTATCCCTAAAGGCCATCCCTGCAAGGACTTGCGGCCACTAGTACCAACGTTCCAGTTGCACATGCGCGACGCCTGTCCTTCCCGGCGCCCCATAGCGCGCTGCGATTCGCCTAGACTCGTGATAGGGCGATGTCTGTCAACCTTGCATCTTCGTGGGATCGCATCCGCGCCGGCCGCGTGCGGATCCTTTGGCTTGTCTTGGGCGCGATGCTGCTGATCAGCGCCGTGCCGATTGGGCTTTATCACCGCCAGGTGCTGCAGCTCAGCCAGGAAAAGCTGGTGGACACGGAACTCGTACAACAAACCGACCTGACGCGCTCGCTGGCGCGAGAAATTCAACTGTTTGAAGCAAACTTGACGCAGCAGCTCATCAGCGAGCGGCAAATTCTGGCGCTCATGGGATTGAGCGACAACGTGGAAGATCCGGTAGCGGAGCCCAGAGTCACGAACTTGCTGGAGAGCTTTGCGAACAGCAACCGGGAAACGTTTCTGTATCTCACGGCGGTGGGCAAGTCCGGGAAAGGCACGGTCGCGTCGCAAGGAAATTACCGCGCGGACCAGGACCCCTTCGTTGCCAAGGCGCTGCAGCGAGCCTTCGCCGCATCGATGCAGTCGGTGAAGTTCCGCAGCGATCCGCTGGCGCTGGCGCCGGGCAACCGGCCGGCGTTCGTGATCGCGGTGCCGCTCAAAGATATCAATGACAATTTCACGGGCATGCTCGCGGCGGTGATTTCGCTGGAACCGATTTTACGGCGCTTGCAGGATGCCAGCGTGAAAGACCGCACGGTTTTCGTGGTGGATCATTACGGCCATATCGTCGCGCATCCGGATACGAAGAATTTCGTTCCCGGGACGGACGTGAGCGCGGATGCGTTGAAACTCGTCGAGCAAGTGCGCGCCTTGCCGCAGGACCTTCGCAGCACCGCGACCATACGTTTCACTCAGAAAGAAAAAAATAACCGCTCGGTGGAAATGATCGGAACGTACAGCACGCTCCCCGAATTGAACTGGGCGGTGATCGCGGAACGCAGCTTGAAACAGGCCCGCGCCGATGCGGGCGTCAACGAGCTCAATCGCCAGGCGCTGGCCTTCGTCACCATCGTGACTCTCGCGGCCATCCTTATCGGCTATTTCTTTGCCGTCGGCATCAGCGGCCCGATTCGCGGGCTGGCCGCCTCCACACGCGCTATCAGCCGCGGGGAATTTCATCAGCGCTCAGCCGTGCGCGGGGCCTCGGAAATCAGCGAGCTGGCCGAAAACTTCAACAAAATGGCCGGCGACATCGAAGAGTACATCGAGCGGCTGAAGGAAGCCGCCGAGGAGAACCGCGAGCTGTTTATCGGGTCGATCCGCATGCTCGCCGCGGCCATCGACGAAAAGGATCCGTACACGCGGGGTCACTCCGGCCGCGTGGCGAAATATTCGACGCTCATCGCCCAGGAGCTGGGGCTGTCCGCCGCGGACCTGGACACGCTGCGCATCTCCGCGCTGCTGCACGACGTCGGGAAGATCGGCGTGGAAGATCGCGTGCTCAAGAAGCCGGGGGCGCTGACGCCGGAAGAATTCGGGTTGATGAAGCAGCACACCATCAAGGGCGCGAACATCATGCGTCCGGTCTCGCAGTTGAAAGAGATGCTGCCGGGCATCGAGCTGCATCACGAGCACATGGACGGTCGCGGCTATCCGTACGGCTTGCAGGGACCCCAGATCCCTCTAATGGCGCGGATCATCGCCGTGGCCGACACGCTGGATGCCATGACCACCAATCGCCCCTACCAATCCGCGATGGACCTGGATTACGCGCTGGATAAAATCAAGGCGTTGGCGGGCGCAAAATTCGATACCGTCGTGGTCAACGCGCTCGATGCCGCGGTCACCGCGGGAAGGCTCCGCCTTAGCGCGGTCGAAGTTCAAGTGTAGCGCCACATTCCGGGCTGCGCGCGCCGCCGGGCCGACCCTACAACACTTCTGTTACAATTTTGTGTTGCGCCCTCATCGGAGCGCGCGACCCTCATGATCTCTCTTTTTGGCAAACCCGAACCGACGCTTGCGGAACGGCTGAAGGAGTCCGTCAGCAAGACCAAGGCGGCGCTTTCCGAGACGGTGGACGCCATTTTCCTCGGCGAGCGGAAGATCGATCCGTCTTTGCTGAAAGCTCTGGAGACGGCGCTGCTCTCGGCCGATCTGGGAGTGAAGACGACCCGCGAAATTTTGGAAGCGGTCCGCGAAAAAATGGACCGCAACGCACTGGCTGACGCCGCGCAGCTCAAGCGCGAAATCAAGTCGCACATCGTTCGGATCCTGGACGCGCCCGCCGGCTCGCCCGGTCCGGCGCCCGGCCTTCAGGCTGCTTCGCCGAACGGCAAAGGTCCGCGCGTGATTTTCATCGTCGGTGTAAACGGCGCCGGCAAGACCACGAGCATCGGGAAGCTGGCGAATCGCCTGCGCAAGGAAGGCTTGAGCGTGATTCTCTGTGCTGCCGACACGTTTCGCGCCGCCGCGGTCGAGCAGCTCGAGATCTGGGCGCAGCGCAATGGCGTTGAAGTGATCAAACAGAAATCTGGCGCCGACCCGGCCGCGGTGGTTTACGACGCGGTTGCCGCCGCGAAAGCCCGCGCCACGGATGCCGTGATCGTCGACACTGCCGGCCGCTTGCACACCAAGTCCAACCTGATGGCCGAGCTCGAGAAAATGAAACGCACCGCCGCCAAAGTCATTCCCGGCGCGCCGCATGACGTCTTGCTCGTGCTCGACGCCACTACCGGCCAGAACGGCTTGGCGCAGGCGCGCGAATTTACCTCCGCCGTCGGCGTGACCGGGATTATCCTTACCAAGCTCGACGGCACGGCAAAGGGCGGCATCGTGGTGGCTATCTCCCGCGAGCTGGGCCTGCCGATTCGCTTCGTCGGCACCGGCGAGCAGATCAACGACCTGGTGCCGTTTGACGCCGAGACGTACGTCAACTCGCTTTTCGACTAATTCGTGAACGCACACAACATTCATTTTATGCAGCATGCGCTGGCACTCGCGCGCAAAGGCATCGGCCTGTCCAGCCCGAATCCCGCCGTCGGCTGCGTGATTGTGCGCGACGGCGCGATCGTGGGCGAAGGCTTTCATCAGTATGAGCGGCGCGATCACGCTGAAATCATCGCGTTGAAATGCGCCGGTGAAAACGCGCGCGGCGCGACGCTCTACGTCAACCTGGAGCCCTGCAATCACACCGGGCGCACCGGGCCGTGCACGGAAGCGATCCTTGCGGCGGGAATTCGATGCGTCGTTGCGGGCATCGAGGATCCCAACCCGAAGACCTCCGGGCGCGGCTTCGAGCGCTTGCAGACTTCGGGCGTCGAAATCATTTCGGGGGTGCTGGAGGACGAGGCGCGGCGGCTGAACGAAGCGTTCGCCTGCTGGATTCGCACGCGGAAACCCTTCGTCACGCTGAAGTCCGCGCTGACGCTCGATGGTCAGCTCGCCCTTCCGAAATCCAGGAAACGCGAGCGTTCGGAGTGGATCACTTCGGAAGAATCGCGAGCAGAAGTGCAGCGCATGCGTCACGCCTCGGACGCGCTGCTCACCGGCATCGGCACGGTTCTCGCTGACAATCCGTTGCTCACCGATCGCAGCGGTCTTTCGCGCCGCCGCCGTCTTCTGCGCGTGGTGCTCGATTCCAGGCTTAGGCTCTCGCCGCAGTCCCGGCTCGTCAAGACCGCGGACGACGATCTTTTGATTTTTACCGGCGCGGCGCTCGATTCCGCCAAAGCCCGCAAACTCCAAGGCGCCGGTGTCGAGATCGTCCGTACCCGAACACACCGCGACCGCATCGACCTTGCCGCTGCCCTTGCCGAACTCGGCCGGCGCGATATCCTCAGCGTGCTGTTGGAAGCCGGGCCGTCGCTGAATGGAGCAGCGCTCGCAGCGGGATTGGTTGACAAGCTTGCGTTGTTCTATGCCCCCAAAATTGCGGGCGATGGTGGCGTGCCGTTCGCGTTTGCGCCAAAGCTGGACCGCAATTCGCTGCAGGACATGCGCACGCGCCAATTCGGGCCCGATATCTGCGTCGAAGCCTATCCTCATCGCCTCTCTCGAAAATAGAGGATATTGCCAGGTAGTTTTGTGGCGAGTAGCGCTCAGGCAGGCCGAAGCGAAGAGAAACCCGCGCTCGCTTTCAGCTTCATGTTGCGAGCGGAGCGGTAAAGCGAAACCCCCGAGCGGCTCATGCGGCATTGCGGCTCAATCGCGCGGTCCCCGATTAGCGTGAAGCGCTTCAGCGTCATCGCGTCGCGCGAGCCCGGGCGCAACGGCAAGCGGTTGCGGCCGGGATTCACGCCCAAACCGAACTGGATTCCCACGCTTTTCGCCGCTTCGACGATCGCGGGCGATTCGTCGCCGTTGGGATAGGCAACGATGTCCGCAGATTCTCCCGTCATCGCCAAAATGTCATCCTGCGCTCCCTGGATCTGCGCGAGCACTTCCGCCGCGGAGTAATTCGTCAGGATGGCGTGATCGCTGGTGTGGTTACCCAGCGAAATCAGCGGATGCTTTGCAAAATCGCGAAGCTCGGCGGGAGTGAACGGACGGTCCAAATCGCTCACCGGCTTCAGCGAGTCTGCTCCAAATTGGTTTCGGAGGTGCGTTTCCGCCTCCGCCGTCCGCAGCCTTTTGAGACCGGCGAACAATTCATGCACCTGTTCTTGCGGTATGCCGCGCTTCAGAGTTTCGCGTTCCGCGACGTCCCACCAAAATGCCTTGCCTTCCTTTACATACGCCGTCGATACGAAAAGAACCGCGGGAGCGTGGAACTCCGTCAGCACCGGCAGAGCGCGCACGTTGTTGTAGTACCCATCGTCGAAGGTCACGAGAACGTACTTGCCTCCCGGGAGCAATCCGCGGGAAATATCGGCGGATGAAACGAAGGTGTACGAGTGCTTCTGGAAATGGTCGATAAACCGCCGGAACATCTCGATGGTAATGCCCTGCTGCGGGTCGATAACCCCGCACCTCAGTTCGTCCGGGCCTTTGTACAGGCTATGAAAAAGAAAACTCAGCAGCACTCCGTCTTCGTTCCCCATCGCCAGCGGTGACCGCGCGATAAGGCGATCCAGCGCGAGGAGCGTTTCTCGAATGCGTGCATTCATGGCCATGGCGTAGGATGCTAACCCAGCGGTTCTGGTTTCTCGGAAACTTTTTCGCGCGCTGCGCTTCCAGTTTGCCAATATCATAAGAATCTGCGCAAAATGAAACGTTAGCGGGCTGGGTGGTTGCACAACTTTGAACCGGGCCAAGATTCGCCGTCAAAAAATACGCATGTTTACCGGAATCGTCGAGCACGTTGGCACCGTCGAATCGCTCTCGCTGCGCAGCGACGGCGGCCGCGTAACGATTCATGCTCCGAGCGTCGCAGCCTCGCTCGCCGTATCGAACAGCATTGCCGTAGATGGATGCTGCCTCACTGTCGTTTCACAGGACAACGAACGCTTCTCCGCCGATCTCTCCGGCGAAACCGTTCGCCGCACGTCGTTCGGCGCGAGCGGCGGCGGCCTTAAGACCGGCTCGCGCGTCAATCTCGAGCAACCGCTCACAGCGGGTAAAGAGTTTGGCGGGCATTTCGTGCTCGGGCACGTCGATGGCGTTGGTCGCGTCACGCATCTGCAGCCGGAAGGCGAGAATTGGTGGTATGGCGTGCAAGTGCCGGAAGAGCTCGCGCGCTACATCATTCCCAAGGGCTCGATCACCATCGACGGCATCAGCCTCACCGTCGCGCGTTGGCACAATCGCATCGCGGAAATCGCCGTCATTCCCTTCACCTACGCGCACACCAATCTGCGCGACCGCAAACCCGGCGACGCCGTCAATCTCGAAGGCGATGTCCTCGGAAAATATGTCGAGCGTCATCTGGAAGCGCGGGGCACGCCGGCCGCCCCGCGACCCTCGATCACGCTCGCGCGACTTACCGACGAAGGCTTCTAGCCGTCTCCATTAGCTTTCGGCACGCAGGGCGCTTTTTTCTCGCACGCCGCGCCAATACAGGATCAGTCCCAGTGCAATCGCCGCGACCGTTCCGCCCACCAATTTTTCTTCGAAGCCCAGCTTGTTCGATGAATCTCCCGGTGGCACCAGCGAAACGCCAATTCCTCCCAGAACGACCAGGAATCCAACACCGCCGATGATCCACGCACCGGCTTTTCCGCCCGGTATCAACGCCACTTGAGGATTCGCGGCGCGATCGGGCCGGCCGGCCAGCTTGATGGCGGCAGCAAACATGTACAGAAACGGGATGAAATAAAGAATGATCGTCGCGTCCACCAGAAACTGATACGCGCCTCGCGTCGTTTCGTTGATCTGGCTCACCAGCAGCACCGCCCCGGAGAGCACGGCCTGCACGAGTATCGAAACGTACGGCGTTCTCCACCGCGGATGAATTTTCCCGAACGCCGCGGGTAAATACCGGTCGATTCCGACGACGAACGGCACGCGCGCGATGCCCGCCACGGTGCTGCCTACGCCGCCTGCGTTTCCGACGGACACCAGCATGGCCGCCAGGATTCCGACGAATCCGAGGCGCAGCGCCGTCGAGCCCGCGGTAATCGCCGCGAACACGCCGCTGCTGGGATCCACTTGCTCCGCAGGAATCAGCGACAACACCGCGAACGTGCCGGCGATATACATCGCGGCGATCAGGGCTCCGGAGCCCAGGACTGCGCGGGGCAGCGTCTGTCTGGGATTCTTGACTTCCTCGCTCATTGCGGACACCAACTCCAGCCCCGCGAACGCAAATGCAATCTGCGACCAAAAATTCACCGTGTCCCAATTCCAGTGCGGAAGCATGTTCGCCGCCGTGAAGTGCGTCGCGGAACCCTGGCGGAAATACAGAACCGCGGCGATTCCGGTCAATATCAGCAGCGGCAGATACGTCGAAACTCCACCCGCGTTCTGCAGCCACTTTCCCACGTTCAGGCCGATGATGTTCAGGACAACCGCCACGATCAACAGCACGAACGAACCTGCCACGAGAAATGTCCTGTTTTGCGCCAGCGCCGTGCCCCCGGCGCCGGCGATGTATCCGCTCATCGCCGTGCTGGCCAGCAGCAACCCCGGAAAATAGAAGATGGTATAAATCCAGTACAACCATCCCGACACGAAACCGTGGAAGTCGCCAAACGCTTCCTTCGACCACACGTACAGACCGCCTTCTTCCGGGAATCTCGACGAGAGTTCGTTGATCACCAGGGCGCTGGGAACGAAAAAGAACAGCGCCGCCAGCCCCCACAAGCTGATCGAAGACGTGCCATTGTGCGCCGCCGCCGCGATCCATCGCGGCCCGAGTACCGTGGCGATGTTGAACAGGAGAACGTCCCAGAAGCCCATCTCGCGCCGCAACTGCTTTTTTGCGTCGCTGGCTCCGGCGGCCGGCTGGCTCACAGAGTCACGTCCAGCTCTGGGATCAGCTTATCCTGCATGCGGAAGTTGTGGAAAAACGGGTCTTTGGAATTCTCGAACTCAGCCCAGGACTCGAACACCGTCGCCTTGCCGTCCTGCAAGAAGATCACTTTGTCCGCGAGTTTCTTCGCCAAATGCGTATCGTGCGTCACCACGATCGACGTCTTGTGAAACGCCTGCTTCAACCGCGAGATCAGATCGCTCATATGCGCCGCCATGATGGGGTCCACCATCGTGGTCGGCTCGTCGTACAAAATCGCTTCCGGGTTTTGCGCCAGCGCTCTCGCGATCGCCACCGCCCGCCGCATTCCGGTGGAAAGCTCGCCCGGCAATTTATCCAGCACCGTTTCCACTTCCAGCACGTGCGCCAGCTTGTCCACATATGCATCCACGTCTTCGGCCGTCAGCCCCGGCTGATCTTGCAGCGGAAAGGCGATGTTGTCGGCGACCGTCAGCGAATCGAATAGCGCGCCGGACTGGAACACCATGGTGACCTTGCGCCGCACTTGCGCAAATTGCTCTTCGCTGAAATCCGTGACGTCCAGCCCATCGATCAAAACCCGCCCCGCATCCGGCTTCAGAAATCCCATGATGTGTTTCAGCGCCACCGATTTTCCCGCGCCGCTGCGCCCCATGATCACGCACGTCTGGCCCGTTTTCACCGTAAAGCTGACGCCGTTCAACACCACGTGATCGTCAAACGCCTTGCATACGTCGCGGAACTCAAAAAAAGGATTCGCGTCACCCGGGACCTGGACGTCCCCACTTTGCCCCGCTGCGGAAAACAACGCGTCGTCTTTGCGAGGATCGCTCATGCGCGTTCGGCTTCCAGAATCCGTTTGACCTCGTCGTAGTCAGCCGGCGTATTCATGTTCCAAAAGAGCCGCCCAGCGCTATCAAATCGTTTCCAGTGCGTCTCGTCAAGAACTTCCATCTCCAGGTGTTTCATCGCCTCGGTTATTTTGCGCACTCCGCCCTCGAACACCCGCTGCAGCTTGCCGGCCGCGCCGGTGCGCCAGCACGCGCACAGCGGCTCCAGCCCGTGCTCCGATTTCGGAGCCACAACTTCGGCCGGATTGGCCAGCGCGCGCTCGACCAGATACGCCAGCCATTCACGCGTAAGAAACGGCATGTCGCAACCTACGATCAAATTCCACTCCGCGTCCACCGCTCGTTTCCCCGGTCGTCAGCAGCGCGGTGATAATTCCTCCGAGAGGTCCCTCACCCGGCCATCGATCGGATACAAGATCTGCCTCGAGATTCGAGTATTTGCCCGTCGCGGCCACTACGCGCACTCCATGCGCCACACCGTCAAGCAGTTCGCGCATGCGCGTCAACATAAGCTTGCCGTCGATCTAGCGCAAGCGCCTTGTCCCGCCCGAATCGCGTGCTCCCACCGCCGCCCAGAACGTAACCTGCAACTCTCGGAGACGTTCTCCCAACAGTCACGAGTCACCAATCACGACTCACCCTCTTCGATCGGCTCTCGTCCCGGTCGCCGGATTCCCAACTCCCGCAATTTCTCCTGCAGGCTCTGCCGATGCAATCCGATGGTCGCGGCCGTCCGCGAAACGTTCCAGCGATGACTCGTCAATTGCTTCGTCAAATACGCCACCTCAAATTTGTGCTTGGCTTCGCGAAAGTCTCTTTCGCCCAGGCCGACATCGGCTCCGTCTTCGGCCGGCCTGTGCGAAATGGCCTCGCCGCGCGCCACTTCCCCCGGCAAGTCCTCTACGCCGATCTCGTCCCCGCGGCATAGCACCAGGCTCCGCTCCAGCGCGTTCTTCAACTCGCGCACGTTTCCCGGCCAATCGAACCGCTCGATCGCCGCAAGCGCTTCCCGGCTCAATCGTGCCGTGCGCGCCAACCGCGCGCCGTGCATCTCCAGAAATGCCTCGACCAGCACGGGAATGTCTTCTTTGTGCGCCCGCAGGGGCGGCAGCTCCACGGTCACAACGCGCAACCGGTAAAACAAATCTTCGCGAAACTTTCCCGCCCGAATTTCCGCGCCAAGGTTACGGTGCGTCGCGCTGATCACGCGCACGTCCACCGGAATCGACTGCGTCCCGCCCAGCCGCTCGATGGTGCGATTTTCCAAAGCGCGCAGCACCTTCGCTTGCGTCACCGGGTTCATGTCGCCGATCTCATCCAGGAACAGGGTTCCCCCGGACGCCAGCTCGAATTTCCCCTTCTTCTGCTGCGCCGCTCCCGTGAACGCTCCGCGCTCGTATCCAAACAACTCCGACTCGATCAGCGTCTCCGGCAACGCCGCGCAATTCACCGCCACAAACGGTTTCCCCGCCCGCGGCGATCGCGCATGAATTTCCTGCGCCAGAAGATCCTTCCCGGTGCCACTCTCGCCGAGGATCAGAACCGTCGAATCCGTCGGCGCCACGCGATCCGCCATCTCAAACACCCGCCGCATCTCCGCAGTGCGTCCCAGCATCTGCCCGAACTGTCCTTCGGTCGTCAGCCGCCGCCGCAAGGCGTTGTTTTCTTTCTCCAGCGTCGCCAGTTTCAGCAGATTGGCCACCCGCTGGCGCAACTCTTCGAGCTCGAACCCCTTGACTAGGTAATCCGCCGCTCCCAGTTGCAGCGCCTCCACCGCGGTCTTCGCCGTGTCCAGCGCCGAAACCATCAGCACCGGCACCTCGCTTCCCTGCTCGCGCATCCATTGCAAGAACGAAAGGCCGTTTTGCCCGGGCAACACCACATCCAGCAGCACCAAATCCGGCTGCTCTCGCGGCAGCGCCTCGCGCGCAGCCTCCGCCGAATCCGCCTCGGCAATGCGGTATTTTGACTCCAGAGCACGACGCAACCCGTATCGAGCCGCCGGCTCGTCATCCACTATCAAAATCGTCTTCATCGCCTATGCCTCATCGCAAAGTCATCCGCGTCCGCATCCTTGCTTTTCATTACATCTTTCCTTCGTTACTTCATTACTTCATTGCGTCCTTACTTCCTTTTTCCATCGGCAACGCCACTCGAAACCTCGCCCCGCGCCCTTCGTTCACAGGACTCTCCCACTCCAGCTGCCCTTGAAACTCCGCCACGCGCCGCGCCACGATCGCTAGACCCAAACCCGTGCCCTGCGTTTTTGTCGTGAAGAACGGCCGCAAAATCTTCTCGCGAGCCGCAGGAGCGATCCCCGGCCCATCGTCCTCGACCGTAAGGACGCATCCGCTGCCATTCTCCACCGCGCTGACGCTCACATGTCCGCCGCGCGGCGTCGCTTCCAGCGCATTCACCAGCAGATTCGACACGATCTCGTTCACCGCATCCGCTGCCGCTGCTACCTTTGCCCTGGCCTCGGGCACTCGAGTCTCCAGTGCGATCCCGCGGCGTTCCGCTTCGTGCCGCAGCACGCCCACCACTTCTTCGATGACCGTTCGCACGTCGCAGGTGGCCCCGGCGCTTCCGCCGCGCACAGCCGGGCGGCTGAATTGCAGCAATTGGTTCAGTTTTGCGGAAAGCCGACCAATCTCATCGAGCACGATCTTCGTCTCGCCGCGAATCGCCTCGGGCAACTCCGGATTCTCCATCTGCACCTGCAGGATCGTCTTGATCGAACCCAACGGATTCTTCAGGTTGTGCGAAATGCTCGCCGCCATCTGCCCCAGCAGCGCCAGCCGCTCGCGCTCCGCCAATTCCCTCTCCAGCCGCAGTTTTTCCTCGATCAATCGGCACAAATCGAGCGCCCCGGGCAATTGTTCGCACAGGAATTCAAGCGCCGCGCGCGTTTCTCCAGACAGCGCCGCCCCGTGGGCCACGACGCTGAGAACTCCCGCAATATTTCCGACGACAGCGCGGTACCGGGGCTCTTTTCCTTCGGTGAGAGCAAATCGCGGTTTTTCCAATTGCGGCTCGCCGAGCCCTGCCTCTTTCGCCAGAGCCCGGTGCTTTTCCTCGATCTTCAACCCTTCCAGAAACCTGACTTTGACCGCCGCAAGCTCAAACGTCTCCTTGACGCGCCGCTCGACAAACCTGGCAAGAGCTTCCACGTCTCCTTGCCGCGCCTCCTGTTGAATCTCCGCCGTCAACCGCTGAACGCGATCCATCTCTCGCTGCGCCGTTTCCTGCAACCTCCGCCCCAGCAACCGCTGCAGCGGCTCGATGAAAATCACCAGCACAAACAATAGGATCGACGCCGAAGCTTCCGGCGGAAGCACCGGCTCCAGCCATCCACCGACGCGCCGCACCAAGCTCAGGTACAACAGCGCCAAAAACGTCGCCGATACCGCGTATACCAGATTCTTCTGCCGCCCGATCTGCAGGAAATTGTGCCGCGTCACGAGGTAAATCAACGCCACGAACGGC
Source organism: uncultured Acidobacteriota bacterium (assembly GCA_963735525.1). Classification (GTDB taxonomy): domain Bacteria; phylum Acidobacteriota; class Terriglobia; order Acidiferrales; family UBA7541; genus Acidiferrum. The sequence goes on from CAVTLQ010000019.1 coordinate 366,500, forward strand.
ACCACCGGAATCAGCGAAAGCGCTACGCCCAGCCCCTCTCTCTCCGCTACCGGCAACGAAAGCGGTGACACATGCAGACTCACAATGCCGGCGAGGGCGAGCACAAAGACGAAGGTAAGGAAGCCGTGGAAGTAGCGCTGCGGCCTGTCGGGGGCGCTCCTGTAAAATCGGAACTCCCAAGTGCTGCACCACACGAGCGAATAGGAAAAAATGTGGCCGAACCCGTCGCTCAGCGAATCCCCAGGCAAAACAAAATCGAAGTGCCCGGGCGTGAGTCGCATCGGAATGCTTTTAATCAGCAGGTGCAGGCTGGCCGCATAGAAGAAAATCGCAACCGCCATCTTCCAACGCTTGCTCTTCAGCAGCCCCCGCGTCTCCGCAAACTCCATGTGCAAGTGCAGGAGTAGCGGCGGCACCAGGCACAGGCCAATGGTAATCACCGTAATGGCGAATCCCTGAAGTTCCAGGGGCGGCACGGCGTAGTAGATCTGCGCGTTTAGCGCCAGCAACGAGCCGCCGTAAAATAAAAACAGCGCCAGGCACAGAAAGAAGAACACACGCTCAAAGTTGCGCTGTCGGCGGTAGCCGAGGATCACCACCATCCAGAACAGCTGCACCAGCGTTCCGAAGGTCAATCCAATCAGCCGGACGTAGATCAGCGAACCCATGTCATTCGGCGCTACCGATACTATGCCCAAGGCTAACGCACTACAACGACCAAGTGCCAGTTTTACCTTGCACCAGTACAACTAGTTGTAAATAAGCAACTTAACTGCAAGAGAAGGCGTCCGGAGGGAGCTCCCAGCCTGTCAGCGAATCCCTTGACATGGCTGCCGTTTCTGCTATATTAGCACTCGGCTGTGAGGAGTGCTAAACCCCCTTTTGGCTCCCGGCCGCGTTCAATCGCAACTCACCTAAATGGAGGTTCTTTCAAGATGGCAGTGAATCTGACGCCGCTCCACGACCGCGTGGTCGTGAAGCGCATTGAAGAAAAGGAAAGCATCAAGGGCGGCATCATTATCCCCGACTCCGCTAAAGAAAAGCAGCAGGAGGGCGAGGTAATCGCCGTCGGCGCTGGCAAGCGTGAAAAGGGCGAACGGATCCCCCTGGATGTTAAGCCGGGTGACCGTGTCCTGTTCGGCAAGTACAGCGGCACCGAAATCAAGATCGAAGACGAAGAGCTGTTGATCCTTCGCGAGGAAGAAATCCTGGCGAAGCTCGGCGGCGCCGCCAAAGCGGCAGGCAAGAGGTAAATGCAGTGGCCGGTCTTCAGACCGGTATTCCGTTCTTAGGCTAAGTTAAGCATCACAAGAATTCGCAAGAATCTCAGGAGGAAATACCAGTATGGCGAAGCAGATTGTTACAGGTGAGAATTCCCGCCAGGCTATTCTACGCGGCGTGAATGTTCTTGCCGACGCAGTGAAGATCACCCTCGGCCCCAAGGGCCGCAATGCGGTGATCGAAAAGAAGTTCGGCGCGCCGATCATCACCAAGGACGGCGTGACCGTGGCCAAGGAAATCGAGCTGCGCGATCCGCTCGAGAACATGGGCGCGCAGATGGTTCGCGAAGTGGCTTCCAAGACCAGCGACGTCGCCGGCGATGGCACCACCACCGCCACCGTACTCGCTCAGGCCATCTTCCGCGAAGGCGTCAAGACCGTCGCGGCGGGCTCCAGCCCCACCGCTCTCAAGCGGGGCATCGAGCGTGCCGTCGAAGTCGCCGTGGAAGAGATCAAGAAGCTCTCCCGCGACGTCAAGGGCGACATGATCGCTCAAGTCGGCACCATTTCCGCCAACAACGACAAGCAGATCGGCGGCATCATCGCCGAAGCCATGAAGAAGGTCGGCAAGGATGGCGTCATCACCGTTGAGGAATCCAAGACGATGGAGACGACCCTGGAAGTGGTCGAAGGTATGCAGTTCGACCGCGGCTACTTGTCCCCCTACTTCATCACCGATCCCGAGCGCATGGAATGCATTCTCGAGGACGTGCGCATCCTCATCCACGAAAAGAAAATCAGCTCCATGAAGGACCTGCTCCCGCTGCTCGAGCAGACCGCCAAGATGGGCAAGCCCCTCTTGATCGTCGCGGAGGACGTGGAAGGCGAAGCGCTCGCTACCCTCGTCGTCAACAAGCTGCGTGGCACGCTGCAGTGCGCCGCCGTCAAGGCCCCTGGCTTTGGCGACCGCCGCAAGGCCATGCTCGAAGATATCGCCACCCTTACTGGCGGTAAGGCCATCACCGAAGACCTCGGCATCAAGCTGGAAAACGTGAAGCTCGAGGACCTCGGCCGCGCCAAGAAAATCACCATCGACAAGGACAACACCACGATCATCGAAGGTGCCGGCAAGTCCGCCGACATCGAAGGTCGCGTCAAGCAGATCCGCTCGCAGGTCGAGAACACCACCTCCGACTACGACAAGGAAAAGCTCCAGGAGCGCCTTGCCAAGCTCGTCGGCGGCGTTGCGGTCATTAAAGTGGGTGCGGCAACCGAAACCGAGCTGAAGGAAAAGAAGGCTCGTGTCGAGGATGCCATGCACGCCACCCGCGCAGCCGTCGAGGAAGGCATCGTCGCCGGCGGCGGCACAGCCCTGCTTCGCTGCATCAGCGCCATCGAGAAGCTCAAGCTCCATGATGACGAAGCCGTTGGCGTCGGCATCGTGAAGCGCGCCCTCGAAGAGCCTGCCCGCCAGATCGCCCACAACGCCGGCCACGAAGGCGCCGTTGTGATCGGCAAGATCCGCGAGTCGAAGGACGACAACTTCGGCTTCAACGCGGACACCGGCGAGTACGGCGACATGGTCAAGATGGGCGTCATCGACCCGGCCAAGGTCACCCGCCTGGCGCTGCAGAATGCAGCCTCCATCGCGGGCCTGATGCTCACCACCGAAGCGCTCGTCGCCGAAATCAAGGAAGACGATAAGAAGAGCGCCGCCGCCGGCGGCCCAGGCGGCCCAGGCGGCATGGGCGGCATGTACTAAAAACCGGTCGTTGCCGTAGGGGCGCAACATGTTGCGCCCCATCTCGGCAACCAACGATCCGAAAAAAGGGCGGTCCGGTTTTACGGACCGCCCTTTTTTCTTCCTGCGCTACGCGGCCGTCTCCAGCCGCACCTTCGGACTCAGGCACAGCGGCTCCGCCGACTGATACCATGTGAAAAAGGCGCTTACATCACGCAGACGTTTTCCCTGTCATCGAGCACTAGTGATAAAATCCCTAAATGGCCAAAGCGAACGTCAGATTTGTCGCCGTTGAAACAGTCAAAAGGCCTGCGACTGTGAAGTTTAAGACTAAGTCCGGGAAAACGGTCTCCTTCAAAGCGTTCAGGACCGTGCAGAAGAAGGCACTTCTTCAAGAGACGTAAGACTCTCAGGCCCACTTCAAGCTTGTTTCTGCTCTAGCTCCACCCACCGCGCATAAAGCTCATCAATCATTTTCTGTGCCGCTTCCAACTCGATGGACGCAGCATGCAGCCGCGCGCCATCGCTCATAATTGCGGGATCCAGCAGGGCGTCATGCTTCACTTGCATTTCCTTCTCCGCCTCGGCCACCCGCTGTTCGATGGTCTCCAACTCCCGGTTCTCTTTGTACGACAGCTTCTTTTTCGTCAGCGACGCCCTGGGCGCGACAGCCCTTCCGCCACTCAGGCTAGGCGTCTGCGTTTCCACCGACGCATTGCTCTTCCCCGCCGCCTTCTGCGACCTCTGCCACTCATCCCACTGCTGATAATCCGCAAAACGCTCCGCCCCACCAAGCCCGTCCAGCCCGAGCACCACCGTTGAAACCCGGTCCAGCATGTAGCGATCGTGCGTCACCAGCACAAGCGCCCCGCGATACTCCAGCAGGCTCTCCTCCAATATTTCCAGCGTCGGAATATCCAAATCATTCGTGGGCTCGTCCAACAGCAGCACATCCGCCGGCTGCAGCATCAGTTGCGCGATCAACACCCGTGCCCGCTCGCCGCCCGACAGCCGCCCCACCGGCTGATTCAGTTGCTCGCCCGTGAAAAGAAATCGTGCCGCCCAACCCGCCACATGGATCACGCGGTCCTGATAGATCACCGAGTCGCTGTCTGGCGCCAGCGCCCGCCGCAGCGTCACGTCCGGCTCCAGCTCCCGGTTCTGATCGAAGTACACGATGCGCAGCGCTTCCGCCTGCCGCAGGCTGCCGCCCGCGGGCTTCAGTTCGCCCTTCAGCAGCCGCAGCAGCGTCGTCTTCCCGCTGCCGTTCGGCCCCACCAGCCCCACGCGCATCCCCGACGTAATGATGAAGTGAATGTCCTCGAATAGCGTCCGCCCGCCCACGGTGTAGCGCACGCCATCCAACGTGATCAATTGCTTGCTTTTCCGGTCGGACGCCGAGAAATCGATCTTCGCGCTCGTGCTGCGCGTTCGCGCATTCATCTCCGACAACTCGCCGATCATTTCGTGCGCCTTGTCGATGCGCGCCTTCGATTTCGTCGTCCGCGCCTTGGGCCCTCGCCGCAGCCACTCGATTTCCGTGTGCACGCGATTCTCCAGCGCCGCCTGCCGGTTTCTCTGCGCGTGCAGATACTGTTCCTTCGCCTCCAAGAATGCGCTGTAGTTCCCGGAAACGCGCAGCGCCCCGTTTTCATACGCCGGGTTCAGCTCCACCACTTCGTTCGCCACGTTTTCCAGGAAATACCGGTCGTGGCTCACCACCACGCACGCAAACGCCGCACTCTGCAGCACCGTTTCCAGCCACTGGATTCCCGCGAGATCGAGATGATTGGTTGGCTCATCGAGCAGCAGAGTGTCCGGCTTCTGCACCAGCGCCTCGACGATCGCCAGCCGCTTCCGCCACCCGCCGGACAAGATCGCCGCCTCCGCATCCAGATCGGTGAACCCCGCCCGCCCCAGAATCTCCGCGATGCGCGACAGCCGTTCGTCCTGTGCCGCGTTCACCCGATCGAGCGCCTTATCGATCGCCGATCGAATCGTCTCGCCCGCCGCAAACTCCGAGATTTGCCGCACGAAGCTCAGCCGCGTGCCTTTGCGGATCGCCACGTCCCCGCTGTCCGGCTTCACCCGCCCCTGCAAGATCTCCAGCAGCGTCGACTTCCCCGATCCGTTTGGGCCAATGATCCCGATCCGCTCCCCCTCCGACACCGTAAACGAAATTTCTCGAAAGAGCGGCGCAACGCCGTATCGCTTGGACAATCCTTGGGCGCTAATAATCGGTGGCAATGGCTCGGTCTTCTTGGTCTGAGGGAATCGCTATTCACTGCAACTTCGCATACTCCGCTTTGGCCTGCACCAGCACCGGCACATCCGCGTCCGCATCCTTCCACGTCGCCAGGAAATCCTGATACGCAGTCCTGGCCTTCGTGGTATCGCCCTTCACCGCGTACGCACGCGCCAGATTTAGTTGCGCCATTGGTACCAATCCGCAGGCAGCGCATCGAGCCCTGAAATTTAGTATCTTCTGACACTCGACGATCGCTTTGTCTCCATCCTTGACGAGCAAAAATGCCTGCCCACGCACATACGGCGCCCAATACACCATGCTTCCTGGACCGCCCCCCATCTCGTACGGCCGGCTCACCTCGAGCGCCGATACTGCGGCCGCACCGTCGCCCCGGCGCAAGCTGTTGATTGCCTGCACCAGCGGGATATAAAGACTGTGAACCAAGGTGGCCTCCGGGCGCTCCTTGCCTTCCGCTTCGACCAATTTCTCTGCGGCTGCCTCGTCTCCGCATTCCGCCAGTCCCACAGCCGCAAAGTGACGGTTCTGTCCGTTCGGCATTTCGCGGAGTGAATCCCGGATGAAGCTTTTGGCGCCGTTGCAGTCTCCGACCTCCGCCCAGCGAAGTCCTTCGATGGCTCCGAAGAACGCCACAAATTCCTTCATCTCGTGTCGGTTCGCTGCGTCTCGCGCCTCGCGAAAGGTGGCGCTGGCCAACTTCATTTTCCCCTGCGACATCTCTCCACCAGCCTTGGTCACCAGAACAAAGGCTTCTTCTCCAGTTCCCTTAACTGCTTGTAGCTCCTTTTCCATGCCAGCTTGATCCCCGCGCAGGAGAGCGAGCTCAAACATGTTCGCATGCATCGTTGCCGGAGCCACCTGCTTCTGATACGCCTCGTCCATGATGGCCTTGGCTTCGTCGAGTCGGTTCAAGGACCTGAAAGAAATGGCCAGCCGATCGTAGGCATAGGGATCTTTAGGATCAATTTCTAAGACCTTCCGCGCGGCTTGTTCGGCTCTTTCGTACTCCCCCCTCTGAAAATATGCCAGGCAAAGATTGACCAATGGTGTCGTGTCCCGCGGGTACGTCCTCGTCCATTGCTCGTAGCTTGCGATCGTCTTATCAATGTCCCCGTTTACTCCATCATAGAAATGGCTCTCGATGTAGAACCGTTCCGCCTCCGTGGCCCGGTCCTTCAACGCAAATGCCTTCCTCACACTCTCCTCACCGGCCTTGGACTCCAGTTGGTTCGAGTAGGCCACCCCTAGCGTTGCGTGCGCCATCGCAAAATTCGGATCCAGCTCCGTCGCCCGCTTCAAGTGCGGAATGGCGTGCTCATCGTCCAGCTTCATGTGCTCCGCATTGCCAATGCTGTACTCCTTCAGCGCCTCCAGTGACGATGTAGTCGCCTGCTCCAGCGGCTTCGCAAACTGTTGCACCGACGCCAGCGATTCCCCGAGTTTTTGTCGCAGTTCAGACGTTGCGCGGTCCAGCGACTTGAGCACCGCCTCCTTGCTTTCCGCCTCCGCCTGCGTGCTGGCCAGTGAATCGCCGGTCTGGGCATTCACGGCGTTCAGCGAGATTACATAGTGACTTCCGATTCCCCCGATCGAACCCGTCAGCATCGCCTTAACGCCCTCGCGCTGGCAGATCTCGCGACCCACCTCGCTCGTGATCCTGTCTCCCGCCGGCCGGCCCATGTACTTCAGCGCCTCATCGATTTTCGATTGCGGCACGATGTTCAGATAGGGGGACTGCTCCAGTTGCAACGCCAGCCCCTGTTTCAACGCGCCGTCAAAAACCCCGTCGCCCGTGGTGTTCACAAATTCCGTCAGCAGGATCGAGTCTTTCTCCGTCAGCGCTTTTGCGCGATGCGTGAAAAGAAATCCTCCGATCAACACCACCGCGACAATCGCGGTTGCGCCGATCCACAAAAACCTCTTGCGAGATCCCGCCGATGCGGAAGCCGCCGCTTCGCCCGAAGAACCTGTCTTCGCCGCTGCCGGCATCGCGGGCGCCACTTGTCTCGACGATTGGCTCGCCGCGGGCGCCGCACTCCCGCTTTTCGGCGCCTCCCCCGCAGTCTCCACCGCGACCGGCACCGCTGCCGAAGCTTTGCCCGAATCGATGGTCCGCTTCACGCGCTTCAAATCTCCGCGCATCTCCGCCGCGATCTGGTAACGCAACTCGCGATCCTTCTCCAGTGCTTTGTTGATGATGCCTTCCAGTTCCACCGGAAGGTTCGGATTCAGTCGCACGGGGGCGGTCGGCGCGCGGTTCAAAATCGCGTCGAAAATAACCGCCGTGGTGTTTCCCAAGAACGGTTGCTTCCCCGTCGCCATTTCATAAATCACCGCGCCGAACGAAAACAGATCTGTCCGAGCGTCCAAGTCTTCCCCGCGTGCTTGTTCGGGAGACATATACGCCGTCGTGCCCACCGTGCTTCCCGGGCTCGTCAGGTGATCCGGATCGATCGACATCGTTGGCGCTGACGTCACGCCCTTCTGCCCCGGCTCCGGCAGCCCGTCCGCCACTTTCGCTAATCCGAAATCCAGAATCTTCAGTTGCCCGCGCTTGGTCACAAACAGGTTCGCTGGCTTGATGTCCCGGTGCACGATGCCTGCTGCGTGCGCTACGTCCAGCGCGTCTGCGATCTGCACCGAATACTCCACCACTTGCTCGACGGAAATCGGTTTCCCTTCGATGCGGTGCTTTAGCGTGACCCCGTCCAAAAACTCCATCACGATGAACGGATGCTCTTGCTCCTCGCCGATGTCGTGAATCGTGCAGATGTTGGGATGATTCAGCGCCGAGGCGGCACGCGCTTCGCGCCGGAAGCGTTCCAGCGCCTGCGGATCCTTCGTTAGCTCCTGCGGCAGAAACTTCAGCGCCACACGGCGGCCCAGCCGCTGGTCTTCTGCTTCATAGACCACACCCATGCCGCCGCCGCCCAGCTTCTGCAGGATCTTGTAGTGACTGATGGTTTGCCCGATCACAGGTTTCGAGCACTCTCCGCCGTGCGGACATGGTAGGTGCCCTTCCCACACTAAGTCAACGCCGCCCGTCTTGGCGTACAGCACCTCTCCTGTATCTCCTATTTCGATTATTCCTATTCAAATTTCGCCGCCGTCTTGACCAATCTTGCCGCTTATCATTTTGAATACGCCCGACGAAAAACCGAGCGGCGGTTTGTGCCGGATTTTCCCGTAAGGTAGAATTTCAGAAGGGAGAATCCCTGCAAGGAGCCGAAGGAGGAAAGCATGCCCAAGATCAGCGAAGTCTCTCCAGCCAAGCCGCGCAAGCCGCGAACCCCCAAGAGCAGCCCCACACCGGAACAGATCCAGCAGCGCGCCTACGAAATCTACCTCGAACGCAGCGGTGCCCCGGGAAATCCGTTGGAGGATTGGGTCCAAGCGGAACGCGAGTTACTCCAGAAGTCCCGGAAACCCGCCCGCGCCCCCAAAGCGAAAGCCGCCTAGACTTCCGTTCGCCTCCGGGTGCCGTCTCACTTAGTAGACATGCCCTTACCCAAATTCGTCCCCCGTTGTGAGGCTCAAGAAGCGAAGCTTAGGCGAAACTCAGGTCGTCCGGGCACTCGACGGAGCAACCCGTGAGCCGTAAGATCATCCTAGTGTCTGAAGTTGACTCCCTTGACTACGCAACTCTGAGCCAGTCATGAGCGAAACCACACCGCGCTTTGCCTCCGTCGAAGAAGCCGTCGAAGAGATTCGCCAGGGCCGCATGATCGTCCTCGTCGACGACGAGGACCGCGAGAACGAAGGCGACCTCACCATGGCCGCGGAAAAGATCACCCCTGAAGCGATCAACTTCATGGCGAAATACGCCCGCGGACTCATCTGTATGCCCCTCACCGAAGACCGCTGCGACGAGCTTCACTTGCCGCTCATGTCCCCGATCAACACCTCCGTGCACGGTACCGCGTTCTGTGAAGCCATCGACGGTCGCCTGGGCGTCACCACTGGCATCAGCGCCTCTGACCGCGCCATCACCATCCTCACCGCCATCGATCCGAAGACCCGCCCGCAGGACCTCGCCCGGCCCGGCCATATCTTCCCCCTGCGCGCCCGCAACGGCGGCGTGCTGGTCCGCGCCGGCCAAACCGAGGCGAGCGTCGATCTGGCGCGCATCGCGGGCCTAAACTCCTCCGCGGTCATTTGCGAAATCATGAATGAAGACGGCACCATGTCCCGCGTGCCGCAGCTCCACGAATTTTGCCGCCAGCACAACCTGAAAATGCTCACGGTCGCGGACCTGATCCGTTACCGCATGCAGCACGAGCGCTACGTCCGCCGCATTGCCGAAGCCACCCTGCCCACGCGCTATGGCGACTTTCGCATCATCGCCTATTCCAGCGACGTCGATCACGACCAGCACGTCGCTTTAGTCCGCGGTAACCTGGAGGGGCCCACGCCGCCGCTCGTCCGCGTTCATTCCCACTGCCTCACCGGCGACGTCTTCGGCTCCGTCACCTGCGACTGCTCCGAACTCGTTTCCCGCTCGCTGACCGCTATCGCCAAAGACGACCGCGGCGTTTTCCTCTACCTTCATCACACCGGCCGCGGCTTCGGCATCGAGCTTTCCGAAGCGCCCGGTTCGCTGCCGCAGATTCACTTCCACGCTCGCGGCCAGTTGGATCGCGAGCCCGCTCGCCAGCGCATGGTCCAGCACGAAAGCGGCATCGGCGCCCAAATCCTGATTGATCTCGGCCTCAAAGACATTCGCGTCCTAACCAACCACCCCAAAAAAGTCGTCGCCCTGGAAGGCTACGGCATCCGCATCGCCGACCAAGTCCCCCTCCGCATCGAACTCCCAAGGCCGACACACCAGACCCTCTAGCCATGCCCCCAACGCGATCCTGACGCCGCCACCCCGTGGCACAGCCATTTCTGGCTGTGCGCCACTGAGGAACCTGCTGCAGCTCGGCTATCGCGGCTCCGGTTCTTCTGGTTCACTTTCAGGGTCACTCGCGGGAGGCTCGGCGGAGGATTTTTTCGCCGCCGCGGAAGCAGATGGGTTCGATGCGTTCGGTTTTGCCGCCGGAGTAGCCGCTCCGGCGCAGCCAGGGCACTTTGCGGGCCGCGCAGAATTATTCGTGGCCGCAAGTCCCGATGGCGATGCCGGCTTCCCTGCGGTCAAGTATTTGCGCATTTTGTCCAGGCGTTTCTTGCCGATGCCGCGAATGGCGAGCAAATCGTCGACGCTCTTGAAGGCTCCGTACGATTTCCGCATCTGCAAGATTTTGTCGGCGGTCGCGGGCCCGATTCCGGGGACCTGCTGCAGCTCTTCCGACGTAGCGGCATTCAGATTGATCGGCCGCAGGGGCGGCTTCTTCGTCGTGGCCGAAGCAGTCGCAGCCAGCAACAGAGAGGCACAGAGCCAGAGCATCGCAGCGGGGCGGGCTAGGCGTCTCCGGAGGAACGGGCGGCTCATGGCCGCAATATACTGCAGAAGTTATTTTAGTAAGTCAATAACAAAGACTTCTGGCCTCAGCTCTGGAGCAGACTGCCCTGGGCGTCGTACACCGCCAGGTCGCCGAAGAGCCTGGCTTGGTCCTCGATTTGCGAGCGATCACCGACGACGATGATTTGCATGTTCGCGGAATCGAAATAGGAGCGCGCCGTTGCGAGCAAATCGGCCGGCGTCAGTGCTCGCACTCTTTCGCGGTAGGTCTCCAGGTAATCGTCGGGCAGCTCGTTCAGCGCGACAGTGGCAAGCTGCGAAAGCAGGCCGTCTTGCGTTGCCAAGCCCATGGAAAAGACGCCGCTTAGATAATTTCGCGCGTCGGCGAGCTCCGGCTCCGGCACCGGAAGCGCTCGCAGCTTGTCGAGCTCGTAGAAAATTTCCGTCAGCGATGCTGCCACGACGTCGTTGCGCACGGCCGCCGAAACCGAGAAATACCCGTGCTGCCGCAAGGCGTGGACGCCGCTACGCGGGCTGTAGGTGTAGCCCTTGTCTTCGCGGATGTTCATCACCAGGCGCGAGTTGAACGCTCCGCCGTAAAGGCTGTTGGTCAATCCGAGCTTGACCCAGTCCGGATGCTTGCGCGTGATGGCGTGGCATCCGGCGACAATTTGCGTCTGCACCGCGCCGGGAACGTGCACGAGGTAAACGCGGCGTCCGTGCGGACGCGCGGGCGCCGGGGACACCCGAGCGGCGGGCTTTTTGCCGCTCCAGTCGCCGAAGACTTTCTCGATCGTCTTCAGCATCGCGCTGGAATCGAAATCGCCGACGAGCAACAGCATCGCATTTTCGGGAGTGTAGAATTCGCGATAAACCTGCGCGAGGTCGTCGCGCTTGTAGGCAGCTACTTGTTCTTCGCTGGGCGAGACTTGTGCGTAGGGATGCGGGCCAAACAGAACTTTTCGGAGACGCTCGCTGGCGAGAAATCCCGGCTGGGTGCGCTCGAGCTTTACTTCTTCGAGTTTCTGGCGGCGTTCGCGCTCGAACTCGGCTTCGGGGAATGCGGCTTCCCGGGCGAGCTCGTTGACCAAGCCCAGAAGCGGCTCGGCCAGCTCGGACAATCCGGCAAAGGCGATGGCGCTGGTGTCGGCACCGGCGCTAGACGAAAGATCGGCGCCCATGCGGCGCAGATCTTCTTCGATCTGGCGGCTGGCACGTTTTGCGGTGCCGGTCCGGACGACGGTTGCGGTCATCTCCGCGAGGCCGGCTCCGCGGTCCAAAGCCGCGGCGTTTCCGGAGCGAAAGAACAACTCGCCGTGAAATTTGGGAATCGCATGGGATTCCGCAAGGACGATTTCCAGTCCATTGGCAAGACGCCCCTTGGTTCGCTTGGGCCAGGTGACCGGGCGCTCTGTCGACAAACCCGGCACTTCGTTGCGGACTTCCGCGACGCGCGATGCCATTATGCGGCCTCCTTAACGCCGACGGGACGCCGGAAGACGATCGCGCGTTTTTCAGGCCGCAGATATTTCTTCGCGACGCCCTGGATTTCCTCGCGCTTCACGGCGAGGAAGCCATCGAGAATGGTGTTGACCAATTGCGGCTCATTGTCGAATAGCGTGAAGCACGCGAGGAGATGCATCAAGCCGTAGCGAGGCATGCCGCCGCGGCCTCCTTCGAGCGTTGAAAAATAGTCGGAGCGCCATTTCACTTTTAGTTGCTGCATCTCATCTTCGCTGATCCCGGAGTCCTGGACCTCGCGAATTACGGCGTCGAATGCGGCCAGCGTTTGTTCGCTGGAATACTCGGGCTTGTGAAGAATCCGCGTCACCATCTGCGTTGGCCCGTTGTACCCGAAGAAGTCGTCGATTCCGCCTTCGGCCTCCACGGCAATTTGTTTCTCGAGAACCAGCTCGCGATAGGTGCGGCCCGCGCGGCCTCCGTGCAACGCCTGGTCCAGCAAGGCCATGGCGCACCAGTCGGCGGTGCGGCGTTGCGGCACGGTGTATCCAATGGCCATGGCCGGCAGGGTGCCGAATTTTTCCTCGACGTCACCGCGGCGCTCCTCGTGCTGCTCCGGCTCGCCAGGATCGGCGAAAGGCGGAGCGGCGCCGGCGGGAATATCGCCAAAATGCTTCCTGGCGAGCGCCACGCCTTCTTCCGCCTTGACGTCTCCGAGGACCAGGAGCACGGCGTTGTTCGGCACGTAATAGGTCTTGAAGAATGCCTGCACGTCGGAAAGGTCAGCCGCGTCGAGGTCCGCGAAATCGCCGTAAAAATTGTGGGCGTTGGCCCAGTTGCGGAAAGCGACGGGCGGCAAATCGAGCCAGGGGAATCCCCCGTAGGGCTGATTCATGACGTTGACGCGGACTTCTTCCTTGACGACATCGCGCTGGTTGCGGAGGTTTTCGTCATCGACCTTGAGGGCGCGCATGCGATCGGCTTCGAGCCAGAGGACGCGCTCGAGGGCGTTGGAGGGAACGGACTCGAAATAGTTGGTCACGTCATAGTGCGTCGAACCATTCAGGACGCCACCGCTGGAATTGATGAGCTTGATGTGCTGCATCTTGGGCGCGTTCGCCGAACCCTGAAACATCATGTGTTCGAACAGATGAGCGAAGCCGCTGCGACCCCGTGGCTCGAGCCGGAAACCAATTTTGTAGTAAACGCCCACGGTGACCACCGGAGCGGACGCATCCGGAGCGATAACGACCTTCAGGCCGTTCGCCAGAGTTGTACTTTCCATATCAATGTGCAGTCGGTTCACCCTTTTCCCCCTATCGATTGAGCCTTCGTTTTCTTATTATCCGAAACTCGCGCGGCGGCTGAGCTCGCTGAGGTGTCCCTGGTCAAGATACGCTCGGCCAAGCGATTCAACGCTTCATAGGCTTCTTTGTATTCCGGTGAATACTCCTGCAAAACATGCAAGTGCTTGGCGACCACTTCATAGTCACCGCGGGCAAGCGGGCCGGTCCAGGCGGCGCGCGGGCCCAAGCGCTCGTAGTTCTGGAGCATCTGCCTGGTCATGGGCAGCAGCGCTCTAACGGCCTCGGCGCGTTTGATGCCCAAAGACATCATCAATTGGACGGCGGCTTCGACTACGACGAGCGTGTGAGCCGCGGCGAGCGCGCCCGCGGCGTGATACAACGGCTTATTCGCGGCCTCCATCGGCATGGGAGCGCCTCCTAGTGCCCTAGCGATTTTCCTTGCCATTCTCACAGCCGTGATATCACCTTCGATAGCGAAAAACCTTCCTTCCAGTGGAGGTACAGCGACTCCGCCAAAGGTCTGCAGCGGATGCATCGAGCCAGTCGCCGCACCGCACTCACGCACGGCGCGCAAAACGCCCGCATCCAAGGCGCCGCTGGTGTGCAGGACGACATGCTCTGGCCATTCTTCCCCGCCGATGCGGGCCAATTCTCCAGCGACTTGCTCGATGGCGGCATCGGGCGTCGCGATGAGAATCACCGAAGCAGCAAGGATGCGGCGCGACAACCGGGCTTGCGGCACGCCGGCACCGATGAACCGCACTGCACTTCTGGCGCTGGACTCATTGCGCGTAACGACCGCGCCGACCTTCCAGCCCAACTCACGCAACCGGCGCCCCAGTGCGCGTCCAACTCGACCTGCACCGACGATCCCCAACGTCGTTTGCATCTTGTGCTAGCATAACCTGAGGCTAGCTTCCGACACCAATTATGAGTGATGGGTGAGTTGTCAAAGGTGACTAGTAACTGGTAACGAGTGCTGGTGAAGCCGGGAGCGGGCGCAGGTAAATATCCTCATACGACTGTTGCTTTTTTGCCGAGGAGAGCCACTTGCATTTGTTGGGAGTCGTTCTCTTCGGTTTCATCGCTTCTTTCTGGACTTTGCACGGGCTTCGCGTCGCCTACGGCCTGCTGCATCTCCCCTGGATCAAAGATTTTGCGCCGGTGAAGGATGCGGATTGCCCGCGGATTTCGCTGATTTTCGCGGCGCGCGACGAGCAAGAAAAGCTGCCCGCGGCCCTGGCGACTCTCGGCGCGATCGACTATCCCCATCTGCAAATCGTGGGGGTTGACGATCGCTCGCAAGATGCTACCGGCCGGATTCTGGATGACTTCGCGCACGTGCATGATCGATTCCGCGCCGTGCATGTGACGGAGCTTCCGGCTGGATGGCTGGGGAAGCCTCACGCGCTACAGACAGCGTATGAGGCCTCGACGGGGGAGTGGCTGCTTTTCACGGATGCCGATGTGCGGTTCGCGCCGGATGTTCTTCGCCGGGCCGTGGCGATCGTCAAGCAAAGGAATTTGGATCACTTGACGCTGTTTGGCGACGTCGAGATGATTGGGTTCTGGGAAACCGTGCTGATCACTTTCTTTGGATTGGCGTTTCACATCGCCAGCGATCCCTACCGCGTATCCAATCCGCACTCGAGAGCGTATGTGGGGATTGGCGCGTTCCAATTGATGAAGCGCTCGGCGTATGAGGCGTGCGGCACCCACCGGCGGCTGGCGATGGAAGTGGTGGACGACATGAAACTGGGGAAACTCGTGAAGCAAGCGGGCCTGCGGACTTGCGTGGGGGTGGCCCAGGAGTTCGTGGTGGTGCGGTGGCATGCGGGGTTGGGCAATTTGATTCGGGGGGTGACGAAGAATTTTTTTGCGGCGCTAGGATACAACTTGCCGTTTGTGGCTATGGCGATTTGCGGGATGTTGCTGATGAATGTGGCCCCGTTTGTGGGTGTGATTTTTGGGCAGGGATGGGTTCGGGTCTTGGCAGGGGTGGCGGTGGTCATTGCGCTCTGCTTTCACGTGGGGGTGGATGTCGCGATGCGGGTTTCGCCGTTGTATGCGCTGACGCATCCGGTGGGTGCACTGCTTTTTAGTTATATGTTGTTGAGGTCGACCGTGGTCACGTTATGGCGGGGTGGAGTGGAGTGGCGGGGGACGTTTTATCCTCTCGAGGAGTTGCGGCGGGGGGTGGTTTGAGTTGGGCTGCGCCAGGAACTTCGCGGCGGGCAGGGGGGTCGTGTTGAGGCCGGGAGGGGTCCTTCGAGGCTGGGTAAACGAGCCCTGCCCTTACAGAGTGGGATCGGCGGGAGGCTTCGCGGCCACGGGGAATGACGGGCTTAGGGGTTGGCGGCGTCGGCGCCAGGGTTGGGGGTGGGGGCGGAGTCGATAGAGAAGAGGCCGGCGACGTCGCGTTGCTTTAGGGAGCGGATGCGGTCGCGGAGTTGGGCGGCTTTCTCGAATTCGAATTTTTTGGCGGCTTCGCGCATTTGGGATTCGAGTTGCTGGAGCAACTGGGCAAGTTGCTGTGCGCTTTTGACGTTGGAGGCGGCTGCGTCGAGAGCGACTTCGTCGATGGGAACGGTGACGTAGTCGGCTTCGACGATGCGGGCGAGCTCCATGTCCACGGACTTGACGATGGATTCGGGAGTGATGTTGTTCTCTTTGTTGTAGGCGAGCTGTTTTTCGCGGCGTCGGTTGGTTTCGCTGATGGCTTGGTTCATCGAGCCGGTACGAACGTCGGCATAGAGAATGGCGCGGCCGGAAATGTGGCGGGCACAGCGGCCGATGGTTTGGATGAGCGAGGTGGCGCTGCGGAGATAGCCCTCTTTGTCGGCATCGAGAATGGCGACGAGGGAAACTTCGGGAAGGTCGAGGCCTTCGCGCAACAAGTTGATGCCGATGAGGACGTCGAATTCGCCGCGGCGAAGATCGCGCAAGATTTTGATGCGGTCGAGGGTTTCGATTTCGGAGTGCAAGTAGCGGCAACGCACGCCGATTTCGGTGAAATACTCGGATAAATCTTCGGCCATGCGTTTGGTGAGGGTGGTCACCAGGACGCGCTCGTTGCGTTCGGCGCGGATGCGGATTTCTTCCAGCAGATCGTCAACTTGACCCTTGACGGGACGAATCTCGACCTCGGGGTCGACCAGCCCGGTGGGCCGGATGACCTGCTCGACGAAAGCTCCACCGGATTTTGTGAGTTCATAGGGTCCCGGCGTTGCGGACACGTACATCACTTGATTGGTGCGGTGCTCGAACTCCTCGAAAGTCAACGGGCGGTTGTCCAGCGCCGAGGGCATACGGAAGCCGTAGTCCACGAGGGTTTGCTTTCGCGAGCGATCGCCGGCATGCATGCCGCGCGTCTGGCCGACGGTCTGATGCGACTCGTCGATGAAGAGCAAATAGTCTTGCGGGACATAGTCGAGAAGAGTGGGCGGAGCCTCACCGGGCAAGCGGCCGCTCAGATGACGGGAATAATTCTCGACGCCGTGGCAGTAGCCGACGGTGCGCATCATCTCGATGTCGAACAGCGTGCGCTGGGTGACGCGCTGGGCTTCGACGAATTTGCCTTGGCGCTCCAACTCTTTCTTCCACCACTCGAGCTCGGCGTAGATTCCCTGGATGGCGCGCTCGCGCTGCTCCGCTTGCATCACGTAGTGGGTTCGCGGGTAGATGGGGACGCGCGTCAGATCTTCCTGGCCGGCGCGGACTTCGCCGGTGAGCGGATCGATCTGGCGCAGCGTGTCGATCTGCTGGCCCCACATCTCGATGCGGTAGCCGTTGTCTTCATAGGTGGGATAAATCTCGATCATGTCGCCGCGCACTCGGAAAGTGCCGCGGCGGAGATCTTCGGAGCGCTCGTACTGAATGTCGACGAGGCGGTGGAGCAGCGCTTCGCGAGAGGTCTGCATGCCCTTTTCGAGCATGACCAACATGCCAAAGTAGGCATCGGGCGAGCCGATGCCGTAGATGCAGGAGACGGAAGCGACGATGATGACATCGCGGCGTTCGAAGAGGGAGCGCGTGGCGCTCATGCGCAGCTTGTCGAGCTCGTCGTTGATGGTGGCTTCCTTGTCGATGTAAAGATCGGCGGAGGGGACGTAGGCTTCGGGCTGGTAGTAATCGTAGTAGCTGACGAAATATTCGACGGCGTTTTCGGGGAAAAAGCCCTTGAACTCGTGATAGAGCTGCGCGGCGAGGGTTTTGTTGTGGGCGAGGACGAGGGCCGGACGGTCGACTGCTTCGATGACCTTCGCCATGGTGAAAGTTTTGCCGGAACCGGTGACGCCCAGGAGGACTTGGTGCTTTTCGCCGCTTTCGATGCCACGCACGAGTTGTTCGATGGCAGCGGGTTGATCGCCGCGAGGTTGGTAGTTGCTGCGCAGTTTGAATTTCATGTGGCGCGTCTCCTGGCGGTCCGGCGGGGGGTGCCGAAACCTTGATTATACGCCTAGAGGCAAGTTGGTGCCTGGGAGGAGAGCGGCGGATGGAGCGTTGGTTGCCGAGATAGGGCGCAGCCCGCCGCGGCAGGCGCCCCTACAAGAAGGTCGGGACACGGGCATGGTTGCAGAGAGAGGCTCCGCGTTACCAGGTGTCGCCGCCGGCGCGCGGGGGCCAGGCGCGGAGGCAGTGGCGGAGCATGGCGATTTGGCCGGTGTGGTAGGCGTTGTGGGCCATGGTTTGCCAGAGGATGGCGCGGACGGAGGAAGAATAGCCGATTTGCTGGGCGTGGGCGGCGGGGACTTCGCGGGAGAGCGCCGCGGAGTCGGATTGGGCATGGCGGATTAGAGTGTCGATGAGCTCGCGGAAGCGGGCGACGCCGTTGGCCCAAGAGGCTTCGCTGGGCGGAGCGGGGTCGGGCAGCCAACTTCCGGCGGCGTGCTCAGGATATTGCGGCGGGTGGCCGGCGATGCGCTGGATTTCGTAGTCCATCCAATAATTCATGTGACTCAGAAGCTGCCAGACGGAGTGGGGAAATCCGTCGATGGTGCGGGCGGCGAAAGCGGGCGATAGGTCTTCCACGCACGCGATGGGATTGGCGTGCGCGCTCTTGCCATGGAGGAGTTCGATCAGGGTGAGCTCGGACATTTGCGGTGCTTTCCGGAGAGTCGCCGATGGTCTGCGGCGGCGCTCCTGTTCGCTAAGGATTTCTCTGCGGAGCGGCGGCGACGAGCAGAATTTCGGCGCTACTTTTTGCATGGACATCGTAGTGGACGCGGTTGGTGCCGTCAGCCTTGGCGATGGTGACGGTCATGGCCTGATCGGCTTCGTCGGAAGCGCGCACCACGAGGCCGGTTTTTAGCGAGATGTAGGTGATGGTCTTGTTGTTTCCGCGCGCGGTGCCGCTGGTGCGCAGTTGGCGCAGGCGGAAGTCGTCTGGAGTGGTGTCTTTGGGGGGCGACTGTTGCTTGAGCGTGGCGGTCGTCAAAACGACGGCGCAGGTTTCGGGGGGCTGGTCGGATTCTTGGAGGTCACCTTGGGCGGTGATGCGCATGGGGCGGCAGGGCTCGTTGCGGACGTAAGTGGACTCGCGGGTCCAGGCGAGACGCGCAATCGGCGAAGGGGACTTCTCGATTTCCTCGGACTTCCATTTTTGCTCGGCCTTGATGCCGCCCTCTGGAAACGCGGCAGCGGCGATGAATCGCGATGCCCACTGGCGGAAGGCCTGCTGCTGGTCCGGGGAGAGTGCGTCGGAGCCTTTGCCTGGATCGATGCCGCCATCGGGAAAAATTGTGAATTCGAGCGAGATTCCGTTTGGATTTTGCTGTGGCGCCGGGACCTGCGGCTGGGCGGCAGCAATCTTTGCTTTCGCGTCCGAATCGAGCGACGGAAACCGCATGCGGGCGTGGATGGTCGACCGCTGTCCTTGAGATTCGACGCCGAGAACTTCCATGCGGAACAGGCCTTGCACGTCAACGATGGCATCACCTGGCGCTTCGGCCAGGACGATGGTGCTTTGCGTCCTGGTTTGCCTGGTGCTGTGAAAGCTGATTTGGTAGTCGATGATTTGCCCCGCCTGGAGCTTTGGAAACAGGTGGACACGGGGGGCACCGCCGCCGGATTGGCGGGGAAAGGCAGCTAAGAGAACTAGGCCCGCGAATAGCTGCGCGAGGCGCATCTTTGCGTTCGCCCGACGAAGTTTGGCTGCGCTGCGCTTGTGCATCATCGTGGAGTTTCTATTGAGGTTTTGCGCCGCTAGCCGCTTCATGCTGCTTGAGTTGGCGATCAAAGAAGTCGCTCGCCGCGTGATAGCCGGCCAGCCAATTGCGGTTCAGGAGAAAATCGTGGATGTCGTCGGGAAAGATCAATTGCTCGATAGTGACGCCGCGTGCGCGGAGCCTGGCGATGAGGTCGACGGTCTGGGCGAAGTAGACGTTGCGGTCGTCGTCGCCGTGGATGAAGAGCACGGGTGACTTCCAGGTATCGACGGACGCGACGGGCGAGGACTCGTGCGCGAGCTTGATCAGGTCCGGTGGGATGTTCTTGCCTTCCCAATTGTCGGTGGGCCAATCGTGGACGCCGTGAAAGTCCACGCCGGCGGCGAAGATGTCGGAGTTGCGGCCCAGCCCCAACGCGGTGAGGTAGCCACCGTAGCTGCCGCCCCAGAGGCCGACGCGTGCGGGATCGACGTCGGTACGGCTTTGCAAGTATTTGCCGGCGGCGACCACGTCTTGGTATTCGGTGGCGCCGCGGCCCGCGCGTCCCGGCGCCTCGCGGAAAGCGCGGCCATAGCCGATTCCGCTACGATAATTCACGGAGAGCACGACGTAGCCGCGGCTGGCCAGATATTGGTTCATGGCGTAGGCGTTCGAGTAGTAGTACATGTAGTGCCAGCCGAGGAGCATTTGGCGCATAGAGCCGCCGTGCATGAAGACGAGGGCGGGATGTTTGTAGCCGGGCTTGATGTAGCGTGACTCGAACAGTTGGCCGTGAATTTCCAGTCCATCGGCGGCGCGAAACGTCACTGGCTGCGGCGTGACGAGTTGGTCGGCGGGAAAATCCTTGGGCCAGCTTTCCGGCGCCAGAACGGTGGCCGAGCCCTCTGAGGCGAAAACGCTTGCGAAGAGTCTCGCAGGGTGCTTTGCGTCCGAGCCGAGATAGACGAAAGTCTTGTTGTCGCTAAGGATGACGGGACTCCATTCGATGCCGTCGCCACGAGTCCGTTGGGCCGGATGAGCTCCGATCACATCGGCGGTCCAAAGATGGCGGCGGTCGACGTCACCACAATTGGAGTTGAAGAGCACGACGTGGCGATCTGCAGTGAACGACCATTGCTCGACCTCACAGTTGCCGGGAGTGAGGAGTTGCGGTGCCCCGCCGTCCGCAGGCAGTTCGTACAAGTGCTGCCAGCCGTCTTCCTCGGAGGCGATCACCAGGCGGTTGTCGGCGGCCCAGTTTAGGACGCCGCCGCCGGTGTCGTCGGCCATGTAGGGGAATGAACCCTGCAGAGAGACGCTGCTGCGCCAAACTTCGTGGGCGTTGCGTGTCGCTACATCGGCGATCCAGATAGCCCAGGGATGCGGTCTGTCGGGCTCGATAAAAAGTCCCTGCGGTGTGTCGCGGGGCTCGGCGGGGCGCCGCACGAAGGCAATGCGCGTCCCATCGAGGGACCATGCGGGGTCGCTATCGCTATCCACGCTTGGAGCGAGAAAGCTCGCGGCCTTCGCCGCGAGGTCATACACGCCGATGAAGCTGTGATCACCTCGGCCGGAAACAAATGCTAGCCGGGATCCGTCGGGCGACCACGCGTGGGAATGATTTTGTCCGCGGACGACAAGTTGCTTAGGTTTGTCGCTTCCGTCCAGCGGCGCGATCCAGAGCTGACCGTCGCGAAGGTACGCTAGAACGCCTTTCGAGGAAATCTTCGGCCAGTGCCCAGCGTCGATCTTCTTGGGTTCGCCGCCGGCAAATGTGACGCTCCAGACAGCCTGCTCGACTCCTGCCGGATTGCTGGTCGGATTGGGATACTGGCCCGCCGCATTCTTGCCGCCACCGCGCACGTAAACCACCATGCTTCCATCGTCGGAGAGGCTGAGTTCCGAGAGTTCCTGGCCGTCGTCCTCGAGATACGAGGTGAGCCGCCGGGCCTGAAAAGCCGGTCCGTCCGCGACCCATACGTTCCGCTTGCCTTCCTGGTTGAGGGTCCATGCGACGCGGTTCACTTTCTTAGCCGCAGTGAGATTTTCTGCGAACGGCGCGCGCAAAACCTCTTCCAGCGTGAACGGTTGTTGCGCGACGCTCCACAGCGGGAAAAGCAGCGCAGCCCACACGACCAAGATGCATCTAATCATCAGGACTCTCCGACCGATCGTAGTTACCTAATCTGCAGGCTGGCGCGACAGGGCGCGCTCCACCGACACGCGCGGCACGTCCAGCGGGCCGGAGATTTTCAGCACGTGCCCGGCTTCGGGTGTGCGGCTCTCGCGTTTTCCATCCGTAGTGGTTTGGAGCGTCAAGTCCGCGTCGTGCCCGAAGCTCACGGTTCCTTTCACGAAGGTTACTTCGTGACCCGCCTCCAGCCGCAGCCCGGCGAGCACGATGCCGCGATCGCGCAGGGTAAACGCGCCTTCGCCGGCGGCCCAGCGCGAGCGTCCGGTTCGCGGCTCGCCGTCGGCAACGCTGGCGCTCACATCCCATCCGCGAAACTCGACGTTGCGCATGCGGAGGTCGCCCCGGCCTGCGAGATTCTCCAGCAATTCTTCGCGGCCGACGCCTTGGGTGGTGAGGTGCAGAGTTCCGGAAGCGGTGCCGGCAAAGCGCTCGGTCACGCGGGGCGGCGCAGGCAGTTGAGCCAGATTGAGGCGATCGAGGTCCGCGGTCACATCGTAGGCGGGCCGCGGCAAAAATCTGGCGTTGACCTTGGCGTGGACGGTTCCACCGGCCCACTGGGCCACCGCATCGCGCACTTCGAGATGCAAATCGTGCAGAGCGCCAGTGACTTTCACCTGCTCCAGTTTCAGCTTCTCCATGGTGAACTCGTCAATCCGAAGCTCGCCGTCCGCGTCGATCCGGCGGACCAATTCACTGGCTACGGGGCTCGGTGTGGCTCCGCCGAGCAGCGACGGCAGAAGACGCCGCAGCCAACTTGGCCTGGCGCGCGGCCCTATCCAGCGATCGAGCTCGGCGGCGTCCAGATGATCCGCGTGTAACTGGAAATTCCACTTGGCACCGCCGTCGGCTTCCGTCGCGGCCGCCTGCGAAACCGTGCCCGACCAGACGCCGCCAAATCCGTCGATCTCGCCGATGTCGGCAGCGCGCGTGCCGTCTTTCCACTCGAGACGCGTTTTGCTCAGCTGCAGCGGCTGGTTTAGGCCCGCGGCCTGAAGTTCTCCCTTGGCCATTTCGATCTTGCCGTTCCAATGCGCGTGCAATGGCGCGCCGCTCCATTCCCAACGGAGCGCCGCGCCGGCCGCGCCCGACAGTTCCCAACCGTGATTCAAAGGCCGGCCAAACGCGGCTGCCAGCTTCAATACGTCGTCCACTTTTTCGACATGCCCGTCGATACTTACGCCGCCCGCGCGCTTCTCAAAATCGTGCGTCAATCCGACGTTCACGGTGCCCCGGCTCTCGTTCGCGGCGCGCCGCTTCAGGGCGATCGCAGACGCGGATTCCGCGCGGCTTGGCAAGCCGTACGAAATGCGCACCGGCTCAATCGTCAGCTCTCCTCTCTCGCGGCCTCCCTCGACGGCTCCGACACTCAGCGGCGAAGGCAATTCCGGCACGCGCACCTCGCCTCCCTGGCTGGAAAAAGCCGCCTCGCGAAGTTCCAGAGGCCAGCCGCGCAAGGTCACGGCGCCGGTGAAGTACTGCTCGGCGGAAATCGCCTCGTCCACGCCCGGCTGAAAGGCCCGGTACCAGGCGAGCACGTCGGCGGCCTGGATTCCTGCCGAGTCCACGCGAATTTCCCAAACCAGGTCGCTGCTGATGGAAGCGCGCGCGGTGCCCCGCAGGTTTGATTTGGACGTCTCGATCACCACGCGGGCCGCGTGCACGTCGCCACTCACGATATTCAACCGGCCCAGCAGACTGGCGTTCACGCGCGGGTTATCGGCACGCTCGGAAAGATCCCAGCGATGAATCCGTGCGGCGCGCGCCTGGATCGCGTACGACCAGTCGCCCGGCGGCGTTTCTTGCGCGAGTCCAAGGCCCGGAGTGCCGCTCTTTGCTGTCGCGTCGAGGGCGAACACGCCGCGGACGCCGTAATCGCGGCCGCGAAAGAGGCGCAACAGGTCCGCAAGAGAAACGTCTTCCCAATGCACGTGAATTTCCGCAGGCTGCAACCTCGCCGACGTCCCCGCAACGTCTCCCTGCACGACCACGGTGCCCGCCGACTGGAGCGCTGCTCCGCTCCGCCAGGGTTGCGCCGCCAATCGCAATTGCCACCGCCCGGGAGCAACCTGCTCGACGCTGCCGGAAACACCGGTGAAAGCAAAAGCCAATTTTTCGTCGCCAGTTTTGAAGTTGATGCGGCCGTCGTCAATATCGATTCGGCTCAACCGGTTTGCCGGCGTAACAATCAGCGGCGGACCGTAGGAGCGTGCGCTAGCGTTCGCCGGGGGCAGCCACCGCTCGAGGTTCCAGCGGCCCTCGTGGTTGCGCACCAGGATCAAGCTGGGGCGGTTCAAGGAAAGCGTGCCGAACTCGAAATGTGCGCGAAGTAGCCCGGTCCAGCGCAATCCAGCGGTGAGGTGTTCCGCGCGCAGAAAGTATTCGCTGCCGAACGCGGGGTCCTCTCCAATCGTGACGCGATCGGCGTCCAGCCGGGGGCTGGGGAGCAGCAGCACGTTGAAGTGCGCCACTTCCACCGGCCGTCCAAACGCGCGCTGGAGGCAATCCGTCAGGAAGGCATGGACGCTGCGGCTGCGAACCAGCAACGACACTCCGGCTTGGCAGGCCACCACCAAGGCCACCAGGACCAGCGCCAGCTTCCACCATTTGCGCAGCCGGTTCATGCCAATGGGAAGTTTCGCAGAGTGCTTAGCAAATGGAAAGACGGGAGAGCCCTTCCCGCACGCGTCCCATTCGCTTCGTCGTATTCGCTTCGTCGTTTCTTGGTTTGCCGGCTGCTTCGAAACTCTCAGTGCACCGTGTGGAGCATGCGGCTCCAACGCGTTCGCGTCGGCAGGTGCAGAAGGGTGTCAAAGATTCCGGCCAGCCGCTGCCAGAACGTATTGGGATTGTAATCGGCGGTGCTGGCTTCGACGGACCAGTAGATCAAGAACGGGCGGCCCATCACGGCGTCGCGATCGACGAATCCCCAGTAGCGGCTGTCGGAGCTGTGGTCGCGATTGTCGCCCATCGCAAAATAGTGCCCCGGAGGAACCACGATCTCGTCGCCTTGGATATGCTTCTTAATCTCGCGGGCCCACTCGGGGATGATCGGTGAGGAATAGAGCTGGCTCCCTACCGGCGGAAACGCATAGTTCAGTGGATCGAACGGAGCCGTCGGGTCATGCACGACGTACGGTTCATTCAGGAGTTTCCCGTTCACGAAGACGCGCTGATCGACAAGCTTCAGGTGGTCGCCGGGCAGGCCGATCACCCTCTTCACGTAGTGCGTGTGATCCTGATAGGGATACTTGAAGACGATGATGTCGCCGCGTTCGAGAGGGCGGTACGGGAGAATTTTCTCGTACCATGCGCCGCGTCCGCCAAAAATGAACTTGTTGACCAGCAGATGGTCGCCGACGAGAAGCGTGCTTTCCATCGAAGGCGAAGGAATCTTGAAGGCTTGCAGGATGAAGGTCGTGGCAAAAAGGGCCAGGATCACGGTGACCAGCAAGGACTCGAGATACTCCGACAGCGTGGTGTCGTCGCCGTGATGTTCCTGCTGCTTCGCCGGCTCCTGGGCCTGCACGGCAGGTTCCTGGATGGTGATGTCTTCCGCCATTCTCGCTCAATCCGTTGCGGCCGCTTGCTCCAGCCGCTCGAGGGCGCTGCGCGCCGCGCGCTGCTCCGCTTCCTTTTTTGTGCTGCCTTCGCCGCTGGCCATGCAGGCGCCGCTGACCCAGACCTCGATCTGAAATTTCTTCTGATGGTCGGGGCCGCTTTGCCCGGCAAGCCGGTATTCCGCCGGAGGCTGCCCGCGACCCTGGAGAAACTCTTGCAGCGCCGATTTGCGGTCCGATTCGGCGATGCGCTCTCCGCGTTCCTCGAGTGCCTGCGCGAACAGGACGCGGCGGAGCACTTCCCGCGCCGCGGCCAGACCCCCGTCCAGGTACACCGCCGCGACAACCGCCTCGAACGCGTCGGCGAGGAGCGCCGGCTTTTCCCGGCCGCCGGTCTTCTCTTCCCCGCGTCCCAGCCGGAAATGTTCGCCCAGGCGCAGCCGCCTGGCCGCCATTTCCAGCGAACGCGCATTCACCAGCCGCGCCCGGCTCTTGGAAAGCTGACCCTCGCTCCATTCAGGAAAGGCGGCGAGCAGATACTCGCTCGCGAGCATATCGAGCACGGCGTCGCCCAAAAACTCGAGCTGTTCGTTGTCCTGTGGGAACGGATCGGCGGACGCCTCGGCGGCATGGCCCGCCCGCAGCTCCGGGATCGCAGAGCTATGCGTAAGGGCGCGTTCGAACAGCTCTGGCCTCGAGAACTGGTAGCCTAGGCGCGCTTCGAGCTGCTCCCTGGTGCTGGTCATGGTCGGGACGCTTCCGGCCGAAGCGGCCATGCTCAGTTCGGGGCGCTGAGCTGGGTTGCGCCAGCCTTCTTGGCCTCGTCGGCGCCGGCCTTACACGTCGGCTGGAGACCGCTCTGAATGGCGGCGCATTTCGCAAACGCGTTCGCCGCGGCATCGAAATGCGAGGTCTTGCTGTTCGCCATGCCAAGGAGATAGTAATTCACGGGATCGGGCTGGGGATGAGTGTTTGCCTTGATGGACTGCTCGAGCTCCGGAATCGCCTCCGTATATTTGGCCCGCCGGATATACACCAGCCCCAAGCCGCCATGGGCCATCTCCAAGGTGTCGTTCTTGGCGATGGTAAAGGCTTCGTCGCTCAGGGTTGGGGGCTTAGGCAGTGTGGGGATGATGTCGATGGCTCGCTTGGAGTAGGTTTCCGCCTTTTCCAGTTGTTGCTCCGCGTCGGGCGCCTTGGCGTCAAAGGTTCGTGCGATGGTCTGAGCCACGACCGCCAACACCGGCGCGTCGTTGGGGTTCAGCGCGATTTCCTTGTCGCCGGCTTCCAGGAGTTTGGGGACCTGCTGGGTGGCGAAGTATCCGGAAACCAGGGATTGGTACGCGGCCGGGCGATACCGGCTTTGCGGATACTTCTTCAAGAAATCCTCCGCCGCCTGGATCTTCTTGGGGACGTCGGTCGGCGGTACCTGCTGGAACGCCTTGAAGGCGGCTTCTTCGTCGGGCGAGGCGGGGGCCGGCGCCGAGTCCATCGACAGCGGAGGCGGGTTGGACTGCTTGTCCTTGTCGCTCTGCTGCTGCTGCGCCGGTGCGCTTTGGCTCCCCTGCGCGCTCAGCGCACTGCGCGCCGTGGCGATGCCGCTGCTGCCAAGCACTAGGGCCGCGAGCGCTCCCACGCTCATCCATGTATTCAAGGTGACTCTCATCTTTAGCTCTCCTAAGTAGCTGAGATCGTTCGCTAGGGCCGCTCCGAAGGCTTTCCGCCACCAGAGGCTGCCAGCCCTTTCTGCGCGGCCTGCCGGGCCTGTTCCGGACCGCCGGTGACGTCTAGGGCGGCTCGATACTCCGTATTCGCCTGCTCGCGCTGGCCTTCGTCCTCGTAGATGCGCGCCAGATAAATGTGCGACCACGTCAGCACCAGCGGATCTTGCGTCGCGGCGTGCTCCCCGGCGGTCAAACGCCCGAAGACTTCCTTTGCGCGCTCGCCGTCGTGGTCCAGCAAGGCCACCAGGCCCAGGCCATACCACGCGCGGGGCTGATCCGGATACTTGGCCAGTACCCTCTGAAACGAGGACTCCGCCGCGCGCGGATTCTTTTCCGCAATGCGGCGCTCCCCTTCGGTCAGCGCCGCGATGGCCTCGGCGTCGTTGGGAATCGTCGCGGGAGGTGGCTTACGCTGTCGCGCCACTTCTTCTTGCGCGGTGGGGTCGGAGCTCTTCGGGTAACTCTCCAGCGGCGCAAACTTCAGTGCCTGCACCCGCTTGACCTCCGCGTTGGCATCGATAGCTCTAACCATTTCCGGGAAATACAGCCGCATCGCAGGCTCCGAGCCTTCGAAATTCGCCAGCACGCGGAAGAGCGGCCGAACCAGGACGTACCCGTCGGCATCGTCCGCGTCGATCGCCGCTTCGCGCTCGCCCGGCGACATGCGCTTGAGCTTCAATTCCACGGCGCGCACCAAGCACTCCGCAAAATACGAGGGTAGATCGTCCTTTAGATCGGCTGCCAGCCTCGGCGCACTTGCGGCGGCTTCGAACACCGGGCGTTTGACCGCGATCACGTGCGGGTACTGCAGCGGCAGAGGATCCACCATAAAGTGCAGGTATGCGTGGCGAACCACGTCGGTGGGAACATCGCCCGCGCCGCTCAGAACGATCGAATAGTGATCTCCCGAATTGCGCACGTTGGTGATCCGCCCAACGAGCGGCTCCACGATGATGGTGAAGGTGCGGGGATTGCTTGGGTTGGAGAGCTCCCGCAGGTAGTTCGTGGCGACGAAGATGATTTGCGAAACCGAGTCATGCAATGCGTCAATCTCGTGGTTGTAAATCGGCTGCATCTGCCTCCAGAGCTGGCCGATTTTCTGCTCCTGGTAGTACGCCGAAAGGATTTCGCTGAAACCCTCCAGGGTGATGACCTCCGGCGGCAGCTCGTCGCGGCGCAGGGTGGGGGTGAACTTTGGCGCGGGGCCGGAGACGAGTCCGAACCAGACGTATTGCGAGAGCATGGCGCCGCTGTCGGCAAGCTCGTGCTTCTTGTAGAACTCGCGCAAGGCGTCGACGGCGGGGCCTTGCTGATGCTGCATGCGCTCGCGGAGCTGCGCGCGCACCGGCTTCCAGTTGTCCGCGCTGACGTTGGCCTCGAATCCTGCCGCGAGCAGCGCGCACATCGTGGTGAACATGGCCTCGCTGCCGTCCACGGTCACATTGGTGACTGGAGCGTCTTTCAAACCATAGTGATTCGCGGCCGTGGGAGCTGGTGTCACGGCAGGTGCTTGTGCGGGCGCGGGCTTCTGCGCCTGGCCACGCGCCGGCGGCGGCAACGCCACCGCAACGCACCACACCACTAACACCATCTGCCGAAGAATCCTGGTCATGTAATTTGCCGACGTTCCTGCTGGGGCCGGACGCGTCTAAAACAGCTCACCCTGCTCGGGCGGCGAAGAGCTCAGCATTGCGTGCCTCACCGCACCTTCTTGTCAACATACAAGGCGACCCGGTAATTCGTCAAGGAATCGCCCGCGGGTCACGCGGGAGATCACGCCCGCCGTCCAGCCAACACTTGCGTCTCCCCGAAGCATCTGCTAACAGTGAAGATGCGTTCGCGCGCCGCAAAGGATGGTTCGCGCCTATGAGTAAGAATTCGATAAAAACAAACGTGCTTTTGACCGCGTGCGTGATCGCCGCTGGAATCTCCCCCGCCCGCCTGTGCGCGCAGTTGGTTCGTCAGGATGCCGCGCCGCAGGCCGCGGCGCAGCAAACGCCGGCGGGCAAACGGCGACTCTCGCAGGAGGTTCAAATCACCGGCGATCAGCTTTGGACGGAGACGGGCATCAGCGTGCAGCCCGGCGAGCACGTCGTTGCCACGACTACCGGCAAGATGAACTACGCCGACTCCCAAGACGACGCGGGCCCCGAAGGCTTGACACGCGGCTTCAAGGACCTGATTCGGATTCTTCCTTACAATGCCGCGGGGCGCGGCGCGGTGATTGGCCGCGTCGGAGACGCCACCACGGCGCAACCCTTTCTGATCGGTGCGCACTGCAACGTGATCTCTTATTCGGGAGGCTCGCTCTCGCTCGGCATCAACCAGATGAGCATCGATACCGGCGACGGCACCTATACGGTGCGCGTCGAAATCTACGCGCCAGACTCCGGGTTTCTGGCGGTGAAGCAAGTGGATAGCATGCCGGGTGTCGACGCGTCTCTTTTCTCGAAGATTCCGCGCCGCATCGGCGACAAAGCGGGCGATCCGGGAGACATGGTGAACTTCCTGGTGATCGGCTCGGAAGCCGCGATGCAAAAGGTGTTCACTATGGCCGGGTGGGTGAAGGTTGACGCCGACGTGAAAGACACGTTCTTGCACGGCTTCGTGGAGAGTATGTCCAAGGAGTCGTATTTGACGATGCCGATGAGCCAGCTATACCTGTTTGGTCGTCCGCAAGACTACGGCTGGGCGCACGCCGAGCCGATTCAGGTGGTGGCGTCACGCAACCACTTGCGGATCTGGAAGGCGCCCTTTCAAGTGGGCGGCCAGACCGTGTGGGTCGGCGCCGCAACCCACGACATCGGCTTTGAGAAAGATCAGCGCAACAACGGCCTTACGCACAAGATCGATCCGGACATCGATCTCGAACGCAACTACGTGGAGAAAACGCTGACGTCGACCGGCCTGGTCGTGGAAGTCGAGCACTATCTCCCCGACAATCCGATGAAGGAAGCCAAGACCGCTACCGGCGGCACCTTTCATTCCGACGGCCATGTCGTCATCATGAAACTCGGCGATGAGGCCAAGAATCTTTCCGCGGGTCGACGTTGAACCACCAAGAGCGCCAGTTACTCCTATTATTCGTTGACACTTCCTTCGCGCGAAACGTATCGTTTGAACTGCTTGCCTAAGCCACCCATCTACGAAGGAACTTTCCCATGCGTCGTGTGACCCGGTTTGCCGCAGGTGTTTTTTGCTTTGTCGCGCTGGTTGCGGTCCTGCGTCTCGCGCCGCTGCAACCGCTGGGCGCGCAGGCAAAAGCCGACAGCGCCGAAGCCGAAATCCGGGAGCGCTATACGAAGCATGAATTTCGCGTTCCCATGCGCGACGGTGTGAAGCTGTTCACGGCCGTCTATGTTCCGAAGGACGCTTCGCAGGCGTATCCCTTCCTGATCGTTCGCACACCGTACAGCGTGCGGCCCTACGGCGCGGATCAGTACCCGAAGCGTCTTGGCCCGGCGCCGAGTTTTGTTCGCGACGGATTCATTTTCGTCGCGCAGGATGCCCGCGGCCGCTTTCTATCGGAAGGCTCCTTCATGGAGATGACGCCGCACAAGGACGTGAAGAACTCACCCACCGACGTCGACGAAAGCACGGACACCTACGACACCATTGAATGGCTGCTGCATCACGTTCCGAACAACAACGGCAAAGCCGGCATTTGGGGCATTTCGTATCCGGGATTTTATGCCGCGGCCGGCATTATCGATTCGCATCCGGCGTTGAAGGCGGCTTCGCCGCAGGCTCCGGTCACGGACTTGTATATGGGTGACGACGCGTATCACAACGGCGCGTTCATGCTCGCGGCCAACTTCAGCTTTTATACGTTTTTCAAGCCGCGCACGGAAATCACACCGCCTCCGGCCATTTTTCCGCGCTTCGACTACGGCACCACCGATGGCTACGAATATTTCCAGCAGATGGGCCCGCTTTCCAACGCGCGAAAGCTCCTCAAAGACAAAGTCAGCTATTGGGATGACCAGGTCCTTCACCCGAACTACGATGATTTTTGGAAAGCCCGCAACATCTCAGCACACATGAAAAATGTCCATTGCGCGGTGCTGACGGTGGGCGGATGGTTCGATGCCGAAGACGTCGTCGGTCCGGGCAAGATTTTTCGGTCCGTGGCCGAGTCCAACCCAGGCACATCCAGCAAACTCGTCTTCGGACCCTGGGTGCACGGAGGATGGGCCTCCACCGATGGCGATCGTCTGGGCGACGTGAACTTTGCCGCAAAGAACTCGGACTTCTACAACGATCGCATCCTGCTGCCGTTCTTTCGGCAATACCTGAAGGACGCCGAGGATGCCAGGCTTCCGACGGCGTACATGTTCGAGACGGGAACCAACGTCTGGCGCAAATACCCTTCCTGGCCGCCCAAAAACACCGAATCGCGAGCGCTTTATTTGCGCGATGGCGGGCACCTTTCTTTCGATCCGCCCGGCGATACCCGGAACGCGTTCGATGAATATGTGAGCGATCCGAATCGCCCGGTTCCCTTCGTGGATATGACGACCACCGACGTGCCGCAGGTTTACATGGATGCCGACCAGCGCTACGCGGCGAAGCGCCCCGACGTGCTCGTCTACGAAACACCGACGCTCGATGAAGACATCACGGTCGCCGGCTCAGTCTCGCCGCGCCTCTGGGTCTCGACGTCCGGAACGGACTCCGATTTCGTGGTGAAGCTCATTGACGTCTACCCGATGAGCTATCCCAACCCGGAACCGAATCCCAAGGACGTGGAGATGGGGGGCTACCAGCAGTTGGTACGCGGCGAGCCCTTCCGCGGTAAATTCCGCAACAGTTTCGAGAAGCCCGAGCCCTTCGTCCCCGGGCAGCCCACGGCGCTGGATTTCGCGCTCCCGGACATCAACCATACCTTCCGCCGCGGACATCGCATCATGGTGCAGATCCAGAGCACGTGGTTCCCGCTGACCGATCGCAATCCGCAGAAATTCGTCAACATTCCGGATGCCGTCGAGGCGGACTTCCAGAAGGCCACCGAGCGCGTCTATCATTCCAAACAAAACGCGTCGGCGCTTGTTCTCCCGGTCCTGAAGTAGCCAATAGCCCCGTAAGGATTTGAGAAGCGGCGGGCGACGACTGGGAGTTGCGGGTCCACCGGGGCTGAAGCCCTTTTGGCACGCGGAGCTCTTTCGCGGGCCTGCAATGCCCGCTTCCCCGGACTGGAAGTCCGGGGCTTCACCCTGAAGCAGGGGAAAATTTGCTTTTACTTCAACTTTGCGTACTCCGCCTTGGCCTGTGTCAGAACCGGAACATCAGGATCGGCATTTTTCCATAACGCGAAGAAATCCTGGTACGCCGTTTTCGCTTTCGCGGCATCGCCGGATAGGGCGTACGCCCGCCCAAGCCCGAGATGCGCCAGTGCGCCAATCGGCTCGTTCCCCACCACGCCCGCGTGGTCGAGAATCTTTTGAAACTCGGCAACCGCCGCGGCGCCCTGCTTCGCTGTCAAATCCGCTTCGCCGCGCAAGTACACGGGATAGAGGGCAAAGGTGAAAGAAGTATTGCCTTCCGCCAGTTCGTAAGGCTCAGCCACCGCCAGCGCTTCGATGGCCCGCTTGGCGTCGCCGACGTGCAGCGAGACGGCGGCACGGACCATCGGCAGAAAATTAAACTGTACAGCCGTATCCTCCTTGAAACGTTTGTTCAGATCGCTGGCCAATCGCTCGGCCTGCGCCGAATCGCCTGCCAGCCCGAGCGCAATAGCCGAGAATGCCACAGCGACTTTGCTGTTTGCGGTCGCCAGTGCGGTTTGCGCCTGTTGCCTGGCCACGGCTATATTGCCGGCCAATGCCTCGCGGACCGCGTCGTGCGCCTCATATTCCGCCGCCGTTTCTTTCTCATCCACGCGTTGCGCGGAATCAGCGGCGCGGCGCGTCAGCTCCAAAGCCTTCACAAACTGGCCGAGGTATGCCGCCGTCTCTGATTCCAGGAAGAGGATCTGATCGTCGATTCCTGGTTTACCTGTCGCGCCGGCCACCTGCTGCTCCATTCCGGCGGCGTCGTGCTCAAGGAAATTCACGTTGTAAAGAACGAGAGGAAGCCAAGGCGAGTCAATATTGTGGGCACGCGACTCCTGTGCGGTGGCCTTCGCCTGCTCGAGTTGGCCGATCCACTGGTAGCTGTAAGCCAGATTCACGTAGTTATTGCCGCTGCCGGGGTTGAGCTTCACCGCCTGGAGCGCCGCGGCGTGAGCTTTCTCGTAGTCTCCCATCAACGTATAAGTGACCCACAGGTAAGCCGGCGGCTCCTCATCATGCGGGTAGGTTTGCGCCCATAACTGATACGAGGTGCGAGCGGCCTCAAGATTTCCTGTGACGACAAGCTCGTAGAACGAGGAAATGGCCAGCTTTTCGCTCTCGCTCGTGCGCTCCCGCAATTCGTAAGCTTTGCGAGTACTCTCGGCACAGCGATCGCCTTCACTGAGGGGTTGATAACTCTGGCCCAACTTCAGATAAGCCATGGCGAAATTTGGATCCAGGGAAATAGCCCTTTCAAACAGGGGGATCCCTGCAGCGTAGTCGTTTGCCACGTCGATGGTTTGATTGCCGAGGGTATAGGCCTGCAGCGCGGCGAGCGACGGCGTGGTCACGTTCTCCGACGTAGCGTCGTACTTCTGAACGGAGGCCAGCGATTCTCCCAGTTTGCCGCGCAGCTCGCTCGCTGCGACCCCGAGGGCCTCCAGAACCTGTTCTTTGCCATTCGCTGTCGCCTGCTCTTGCGACAGCACGTCGCCACTGCGGCAGTTCACCGCCTTCAGGCCCAAGACATACTGGCTGCCCAAACTCGATATGGACCCTTCAATGGTGGCGGCGCTGGCCGTGCGTTGGCAAACCTCGCGCGCCAGTTCTGCGGTGAGCCGCGCCTGTTTCGGCTGACTCATCAGTGCCAGCGTCTGGGCGATACGCTGGTCCGAAATAAGGCTCAGAAACGGCGATTGCTCGAGTTGCGCCGTAAGTCCCTGCCGCAGCGTGCCGTCGAAGACGGGATCGCCAGTGGTGTTCGCGAAGTCGGCCAGAACAATCGTGTCTTCGTTGGTGAGCTTGGCGGGCGCGCGATGAAAAAAATAAAACGCGCCTGCCGCGGCGAGCACGATCACGGCGGCAGCACCGGCAATCCACGGCCATCGGCTGCTTCGAGCGGGCGTCGCCGCCACCGGTGTTGCGGACCCCGACAATCTTCGCGAGTCGCTGTCTCGCCGCAACCGCTGCAGGTCCGATCGTATTTCCGCCGCGCTCTGGTACCGCAGCTCGCGATCCTTCTCCAGCGCCTTGTCGATGATCCGCTGCAACTCCGCCGGCAAATTCGGATTCAGCCGCGTCGCCGGAGTTGGCGTCGCATCCAGAATCGCGCTGAAGATGACCGCCGAACTTTCGCCGCGGAAAGGCAGCACACCCGTGGCCATCTCATACAAGACCGCGCCGAAGGAAAACAGATCGCTGCGGCCGTCCAAAGCCTTCGCGCGCGCTTGTTCCGGAGACATGTACGCGATCGTGCCCAGCGTGCTGCCCGGACTTGTCAAAAACTCCCGTTCCACATCCGTCGTCGCCTGCGTTTCCCCTTCCGGCGAGTTCCCCGAGCTCACTTTGGCCAAACCAAAATCCAGAATCTTCGCGCGGCCACCTTCGCATACAAAAATGTTCGCCGGCTTGATGTCCCGGTGGACAATCCCCTTGCAATGCGCCGCATGCAAACCATCGGCGATGTCCGTCGCGAGTCCCAGCAGGCTGTCCAGCTCCATCGGCCGATTGCCGATGGCGTGCTTTAGGGTTTTACCCTCCAGAAACTCCATGGCGATGAAGGCTTTGCCGTTTTCTTCGCCAATGTCGTAGATGGTGCAGATGTTCGCATGATTCAGCGCCGACGCCGCCTGCGCTTCCCGCTGGAAGCGCGCCAGCGCCTGGGGGTCTTTGGTGACATCGTCAGGAAGGAACTTCAGGGCCACGAAGCGGTGCAGGCGAACATCTTCCGCCTTGTAGACGACCCCCATTCCGCCGCCAGCGACTTTCTCGATTACGCGGTAGTGCGAAATTGTCTGGCCGATGAGCGCGTCGGTGTCCGTCACGGTGCGCCATGATAAGTTGCGGATTAAGGTGAGTCAACGAAGGTTGCCGGCCTCGACGCCGGAATGCTTTACGCCGGAGGGCTATCCTGCGCCTCGAACGACGCGACTTCTTCCGACTCGAAGTCCGGCTGGCTTTGCAGCAACCTCACGCAGCGGTTCCAGCGCAGAATCGCGTCATCATTCCCTGGAGGATGAATGCGTTCCGCCTCGCCAAAACACTGCAAGGCTCGCTCCAAGAGCGGCAGCAGTGTGTGTGGAGCGCGCCCGGCGCGAAGTTGCGCCTTCACGCGGCGCTCGCACAACAGTCCGGTGTAGTAGTGGCGCTCGTACGGATCCTTCAAGCTCTGAAAAATCGTCTCTACTTCCGTGTAGCGATCCGTCGATTGGCCCGTGAACTGGTCGGTGATGGTCAGCCCCAGGGTTCGCAGCCCCAGCGCGTGATTTGGGTCCGCCGCCAGAATGTCGCGGCAAATCGATTCCGCCTCTTCCGGCTCGTTCAGGTAGCGGTAGAGCTCGGCTTTGGCGATGGCCTCCGCGATTCCCGATTTGGATATGGTCTTCAGCTTCAGATCCATAGAGCCTCCTTGGGTAACGTCTAGCCGTCGGACGTTCCGCGAATCTTGCGCGCAATCCAGACCAGCGGATCGTAATAGCGATCCACGACGCGCTCCTTCAGCGGAATGATGGCGTTGTCGGTGATATGGATGTCTTCCGGGCAAACCTCGGTGCAGCACTTGGTGATGTTGCAGTAGCCGATCCCCAGCTCGTCGCGCAAGAGCTTTTCGCGGGACACGCCGTCGAGCGGATGCATCTCTAACCCCGCGACGCGAACGAAAAATCTCGGCCCGGCGAACTGTTCGTACTTGCCATGGTCGCGAAGGACGTGGCACACGTTTTGACACAAAAAGCACTCGATGCACTTGCGGAATTCCTGCACCCGGTCGGCGTCTTCTTGGTAGAACTTCCAATTCGTCCCGGGCCGCGGTTGGAACGGCGGAATCTTCTTGTTCACTTTGTAGTTCCACGAAACGTCGGTGACCAAATCCTTGATCACCGGGAACGTTTTCAGCGGCACCACCGTGATCGCCTGATCCAACGGCAGCGCGTCCATGCGCGTTTTGCACGTCAGCCGCGGCTTCCCGTTCACTTCCGCGGAGCACGAGCCGCACTTCCCTGCTTTGCAATTCCAGCGCACCGCAAGATCGCCCGCCAGGTGGCCCTGAATGTAGTGCAGGGCGTCGAGCACCACCATCCCCGGCGCCACCGGCACCTTGTACTCCTTCGTCTCCCCGCCGTTGGTGTCCCCGCGAAAGACGTTCAGAATCGCGTCCGCCATAGCTCAGCTCTCCTGTGACATTCGCCGGGTGGCCTCATCCCAATTGGGCGGGATGGCCGAACCCAGGATTTTCCACTGTGTGAACTTCGTCGGGCCCATGTGACTGGAGAGCGCTTTCATCACCTCTCCGTGCGGCACCTTGGCGACGAAATTCATCAAACTACGTGTATCTTCCCAAACCGAAAGCGTCCAGAACTCACGGCTCAGCAGCTTCGCCCGCATCGAATACCCGATCGCACCCGGAGTTTCTCGCAGTTGCCGCGTAATCTGAAACGTGAAGCGCGCAAACGCCGGCAGCTTGCGGTATTTCTGCAACGGCAAGTAGCTCAGCAGCGCGAGATACTCCCGGCCTTGGTCCACCGGAGCGAGCGATTTCCACGGTATATCCATTCGGCCAAACCTCCTGGCCCGTGTGGGGGCAAGTGTAGCGGCCGCCTTCCGAGGCGAGCGTTTCTTTCGCACTAACCGTAGCCACCGAAACGCCGTCCCTTATTTGTCCTCGGCCAAAATCTGCTTCAAGTCCGGTGGCGGTTCGAGTTTGGGTTCTTGGCGCAGCGTCATCCCAGATGCGTCGCGCCGGACGATGTTGTTCTTCGTGCCCCACTCGGCGCTCAACTCCGGAAAATCGATGCGGCTGTGGGCCCCGCGGCTTTCTTCGCGCACCAGCGCGCTGCGCGCCACCGCCTCGGAAATCGTCAGCATCGATTTCAGGTCTAGCGCCAGATGCCAGCCTGGATTGAACATCCGCGAGCCTTCCACGCTCGTGTGTGTCCATCGCTCATTCAATTTTCCCAGTTCACCGAGCGCTTTCTGCACATCCTCGCGCGTGCGGAAAATTCCCACCAGGCTTTGCATCGTGGTTTGCAGGTCGCGGTGAATCGCGTAGGGATTCTCGCCGCCTTGCCGCTGGAAGGGCGCGAGCGCGAATTTTTCCGCCGCGTCGATCTGCGCCTGATCGACACTGGGCGCGGAAACTTCCTTGGCATGCTTGGCCGCGGCGAGTCCCGCGCGGCGTCCGAACACCAGCAGATCGGAGAGCGAGTTCCCTCCCAGACGGTTGGCGCCATGCAATCCCGCCGCTGCTTCGCCCGCTGCGAAGAGCCCCGGCAAGGTGCTCTGCGCCGTCTCCGCTTCGACGCGAATTCCTCCCATGACGTAATGGCAGGTCGGGCCGACCTCCATCGGCCCCTTGGTAATGTCCACGTCCGCCAGCTCTTTGAATTGGTGATACATGCTCGGGAGCTTCTTTTTCACGTACTCGGCGGGCTTGTGCGAAATGTCCAGATACGCCCCGCCGTGTTCGGTGCCGCGTCCTTCTTTCACTTCGGTGTAGATGGATCGCGCCACGACGTCACGCGTGGAGAGTTCCATGCGCTTCGGATCGTACCTCTCCATGAAGCGCTCGCCCGTTTTATTGCGCAGGATTCCGCCCTCGCCGCGCACCGCTTCCGTCACCAGAATCCCCTGCACGCCCGGCGGCCAGACCATTCCCGTCGGATGAAACTGCACGAACTCCAGATCCATCAGGTCGGCGCCCGCTTCGTAGGCCAGCGCCATTCCGTCGCCCGTGTATTCCCACGAATTCGAGGTGATGGGCCATGCTTTGCCGATGCCGCCGGTGGCGATCACCACCGACTTTGCCTTGAAAACCACGAAGCGCCCTTGCTCGCGCCAGTACCCTATTGCGCCCGCGCAGCGTCCGCCGTCGGTCAGAAGCCGCACGATCGTGCACTCCATGTACACATCGAAACCCATCTGGACGCCGCGGTCCTGCAGCGTGCGGATCATCTCCAAGCCGGTGCGGTCGCCCACATGGCACAACCGCTTGTAGGTGTGCCCGCCAAACGCGCGCTGCAAAATGTTTCCGTCCGCGGTGCGATCGAAAATCGCGCCCCACTGCTCGAGTTCCCGCACCCGCTCCGGCGCTTCCTGCGCGTGAAGCTGCGCCATGCGCCAGTTGTTGAGCATTTTTCCGCCGCGCATGGTGTCGCGGAAGTGCGTCCGCCAGTCATCCTGGGTGTCCACATTGGCCATGGCGGCGGCGATTCCACCTTCCGCCATTACCGTGTGGGCCTTGCCGAGCAGCGATTTGCTCACCACGCCCACCGACACGCCCTGCGCCAGCGCTTCAATCGCCGCCCGCAGACCCGCGCCGCCGGCTCCGATCACCAACACGTCATGTTCGTGCGTTTCAAACTTGTCGCTCAAAACAGCCTCACGTCTTGAATGGCGCCGCTCGACACCAGCCGCACATAGAAGTCCGCCAACCCCACCCCAAAGAGACTCATCCACGCGAACAGCATATGCCGCTCATTCAGAACGCTAATTCCCCGCCACGCCGTATACCGCGGCTTGCCGAACGTCGCGCAGGAGAAGCAGTCCAGCTTGCCGCCCGCCAGATGCCGCAACGAGTGGCAGGAAAACGTGTAGAGCGAAAGCAAGCAGACATTCACGACAAGTATCACGGTGCCCACACCCATGCCCAGCTTCCCGTCAAAAAAGAAAGCGCGTATCGCATCGTGCCAAAGAAAGGCCAGGAAGATCACGGCCAAGTAGAGAAAATAGCGGTGCAGATTCTGGAGAATCAGAGGGAACTTGGTCTCGCCACTGTAAGAATGTCTGCCCTCACCCACGGTGCAGGCTGGCGGGTCCAATAAAAAAGCACGATACAACGCTTTGCGGTAGTAATAGCAAGTAGCGCGGAAACCCAGTGGCCCGCCCAGAATCAGCACTGCGGGAGAAAGCTTCCACCACTGATGGTGCGGATCGATCAAAGGCGAATAGAACGGAGACAAATAGGGTCCCCACTCGTAGAAGCGCCCCTCAAAAGCTCTCCACGTCGCATAGACGCTGAATCCCCCCATCACCACAATGATCGGGATAATCTCCACCCACCACGCATCGCGCCGCAGCGTGCTGCCCAATCCGCCCTTTGCCGCAGAAGCCCCGCTTGCCGCCATCGATTCACCTCAGCGACGCCTAGCCTAGCGGCAATTCCGCCGTTTGGAAATAGTTTTCCGCATATCCAAGAAAAGAATTTTCAAATCATTCCTTCTTCGAAACTTGTGCGAAGATACTAAGTTGCGAACCCGGGCGGACCGCACCAAAACAAATCTTCCGTTTCGAGGAGAAGCAATTCGTGGCTGCGAAAACTAACATCGGCATTCTGACGGGCGGCGGCGACGTCCCTGGCTTGAATCCGGTCATCAAGTCCGTGGTGTACCGCGCGACAGAGATGGGCCGCCAAGTCATCGGCATCCGCAAAGGTTGGGAAGGCCTCACTCACATGGCCTCAAACGACGATCCGGTCTACGTTCGCCCGCTCACTCGCGACAACACCCGCACCATCGATCGCACCGGCGGCACCGTCCTCCACACCTCGCGCACCAATCCCCGCAAGATGTTGGAAGCCAAGCTGCCGAAGCATATCCACCCGGACCGCCTCAAGAGCCTGCCCTTCAACGGCAAGCACTACGACTTCACCCCCATCGTCTTGGAAAATCTGGATCGCCTGGGAATCGGCTGCCTGGTCACCATCGGGGGCGACGATACGCTCAGTTTCTCCGCCGCGCTTTCCGCCGCGGGCATGCCCGTCATCGCCATCCCCAAGACCATGGACAACGACGTCCAAGGCACGGAATATTGCATCGGATTCTCAACCGCTATCACCCGCGCCAAGGAACTGATCACTCGCCAGCGCACCACACTCGGCTCTCACGAGCGCATCGGCATTTTCCGCATTTTCGGGCGCGATGCCGGCTTTACCGCGCTCTACACCGCTTACGTCACCTCCACTCGCTGTTTGATCCCCGAATACCCCTTCGACGTCGATTGCGTCGCGCAACTTCTCTCCGAAGACAAGCGCAACAACCTCAGTCATTACGCGCTGGTTGTCGTTTCCGAAGGCGCTACCTGGAAGGAGGGCACCGTTGCCGAAATCGGCGAAGCGGATGCCTACGGCCATCGCAAGAAGGCGGACGTCGGCCAGGCTCTGGGCGAAGAAATCCGCCGCCGCACCGGGCACGAAATCATGATCAGCGACCTGACGTACGACCTGCGGAGCGGCGAACCCGACGCCATCGACCAGCTCGTCGCCATCACCTTCGCCAACATCGCCGTGGAAATGCTCTTCGACGGCGTCACCGGCCGCATGGTCGGCATCCAAAACGGCTGCTACGCCCACGCGCCGCTGCCCGCTTCCTCTCTCGGCGCCCGCAAAGTGGACATCGCCACGCTCTACAACACCGAGCGCTACCGCCCCAACTACACCTCGAAGCTGGGCGGCCCGTTGCTCTTCAACCACCTCTAGTATTTGTGATGTTTGCAGCCCGGATCGATGCAAGCTTTTTCGCGACGACTCAGGCGGTCGTGCCCGTCGCACTTGTTTCCGGATACATCTGCTCGAACTCTGCTTCACCGTGCAACAGCGCCAGGTCCGGGTCTCGCCGCACGTGATTCGGATCCCGAAACCCTGCCTCCCACGCTTTCTTCAGCGCATCCAGCGCTTCCGGCTTCCTGTTGAGCAGCGCGTACAGGCAAGCCGCGTTGTATAGAATCGAGGCCTCATTCGCGCGCAGCGTCATGGCCAAATGCAGCTCCTTCATTGCGTCATCCACGCGGCCTAGCTCCGCATAATCGGTCCCCAAAAGAATGCGCGCCCGCGCATCTTCGGGAACTTGCTTCAGGTGCTCTTCCAGCGCCGCCTTCCTTCGTTGCAGTAGGTTTAAATACGCGTCTCGTTTCCCGAGTGCACCGAGCGAGTTGGCGATCGGTATGTAAACGTTGTAATCCTCGCCGCTGGCTTCCAGCGCCGTATCCATCACGTCCGCGACTTCTTGAAATCTTCCAGCGGAAAACAGCGCGCGGCACAACAAATAGTAGGCGCCCTCGCAATCCCGTTTGCGTTCGATCGCCTTGCGCACCATGCGCACGGCTTCATCGTGCAATTCGGTCGCGTAGAGCACCCAGGCCTGGCTCACCTGGACTTCCGGCAATTCCCACCGCAAGGAAACCGCATGTCCAGACGCATTTCTCGCGCGATCCACCCAGATCGTATCGCGGCTGTAGTTGCAGTAAAACATGGCGCACGCATTGGCGCTCGCCGCGTAGGCCAGCGCAAAACTCGGGTCCATGGCCACAGCGCTCTCAAACATCTGCAATGCGAATTCCAGATCCTGCCGGGTCTGCCGCCGCGCGTAACGTTTTCCGCGCAGGTACAAATCGTACGCTTGCAGGTTTTCCGTCGGCTTCACCGCCAGTGCTTCCAATTCCTGCGGCGAGAGCGTCACGCGCAACGCCTCGGCAATCTTCCGCGCGATTTCGTCCTGCACTTCGAACACATCCTTCATCTCGCGGTCGTAGCGCTCCGACCACAGCGGAAAATCCGTGTGCGTGTCCACAAGTTGCGTATTGATTCGCAGCCGCGTGCCCGCGCGACGCAGGCTCCCGGTCAAGACATACGCGGCTTTCAACTGCTGTCCGATCTGCACCGGCGTCACCGTCTTGTCGCGAAACGCCAGCACCGTCGGCCGCGAAAACGTATTCAGTCCGCGAATCTTGGCCAG
This sequence comes from uncultured Acidobacteriota bacterium, assembly GCA_963735525.1. GTDB lineage: Bacteria > Acidobacteriota > Terriglobia > Acidiferrales > UBA7541 > Acidiferrum. Next base: position 408,512 of record CAVTLQ010000019.1, read on the forward strand.
TTCCGTAATGAGATCCTCGGTGATTCCATCGCGCAGGTATTCGTCTTCCTTCACGCCACTCAGATTCTCGAAATAAAGCACCGCAACCGATTTTGGAGCGTGCTTCGCCGTGCCCGAGTGCGAGTCGGCCGCTTCCGCCGCGCGCTTGTGCCCGGAATCCAAGTCCCTCTTCAATCGGTTCAGATCCGTTTTGAGTTCCGTTGCCGATTGACACCGCAGGTTGCGGTCTTTCTCCAGCAGCTTGTTCACAATGCGCCCGAGATCGGGCGGCAGCGCCGAATTCGCTTGCTCCAATGGAATCGGATCGCGGTTCAAGATCGCATCAAAGATCACGGCTGAGGTATCGCCGTGAAACGGCAAAATTCCTGTCGCCATCTGATACAACACCGTACCGGTCGAAAAAAGATCCGTTCGCGCGTCTACCAACTGCCCGCGCGCCTGCTCCGGCGACATGTAGCTGACCGTTCCCACCGCGGCGCCCGGCGATGTGAGTTCCATCCCCATCGCCGTTTCCATTCTTGACGGACTCGAACCCGCTTCACTTGCCGTAGGCGCCCGTTCGATCTTTGCCAAACCAAAATCCAGGATTTTTACCTGGCTCCGCGAGGTCACGAAAATGTTCGCGGGCTTCAGGTCACGATGCACGATCCCTTTCGCGTGCGCCGACTCCAACGCGTCGGTCATTTGAATCGCCAGCGCCAGCAACTGGTCGATCGCAAATGGCTGACGTCCGATCATCTGCGCAAGCGTCTGCCCTTCCAGCAATTCCATCACGATGAAATGCTGCCGCTCATGTTGCTCGATGGCATGAACGGTGCAGATGTTGGGATGATTCAGCGCCGACGCCGCTCGCGCTTCGCGTTGAAAACGCTCTAGCAACTGCGCATCCTGCGCCATTTCATGAGGAAGGAACTTCAGGGCCACCCGCCGCCCCAGGCGCGAGTCCTCCGCCTGATACACGACGCCCATGCCCCCGCTTCCAATCCGCTGAGTAACTGTATAATGAGAAACGATTCGCCCGATCAGAGAGTCCGCGCCCGTCATGTCCGCACGATACTAGCCCGCACTCCGGGGTCGGTCAAGCCGCACAGTCCAGACCTCGCAAGCCGCGTTGACTTGCCCCACGCCGCCACCTAGAATTTGCCTGTTCCCACAGCCGTTCCCGCTGCACTAGCGAGGCTGTGCACCACGGAGGGGTTTGTGAGCGATTGGAGATTTGCCCAAAAAAGTCCAGCCGAGGAGCTCGCCCAACTTCATCTGTATTCCTTCAAAAAATGCCACGGGCAGGGCCAAACCGAGTTCGTCATCACCGTGCGCGAATTCGCCGCGCCACCTCCAGGCCAATACGCGCGTTTCTTTGCCCAGGCGGACAAGCCCGTAAACCAAAAGATTGCGCCGTTCCTTCCCGCGGGCTGGGGTAATTCCCTGCTGGACGCGCTCTCGGATTGCACGCGGGCCATTCGAGAGTTCCCCTGCGATGAGGAGCAGTCCGGTGCGACCCAGGCGGCTCCCGGCGCTTGACGCCGGCGCAGAAGCCGGATATTTTCCGGTTAGTCTGCTGGCAAGTCGCGCCGCGAAGATCGCATCTCTCGACGGAGGCTTTGCGTGGAAATCAAGAGAAAAGAGCTGCATCCCGGCGTCGTGGTGCTGGAGTTGCGCGGCCCTCTCCAAATGGGCGTCGAGTGCAAGCGCCTGGAGTTGGCTGTCGATCAGCTGCTCAGTGAAAAACAGACCCGCGTCGTTCTCGATCTCTCCAACGTCTCCAAACTTGATAGCGGCGGCCTCGGAAAAATCGTCAACTGCCTCTCCCGTCTGAAGGTGGCCGGCGGAACGCTGCACCTCGCCGGCGTTCAGGGAATGATCGGCGGTATCTTGAAGCTAACCAAAGTCGACCGCCTCGTGAAAATCTATCCCACCGCCCTGGAGGCCTCCCAAAGCTTCGCCGAAACCCAGCCGCCTTCGACGGTCTGAACCCACGCGCCCTTGCCACGCATCCTTCGCACGTAACACCATGAACACACTGCCGTTCGGTAACCGCGTCCTGCGCGCCTGGAACCCCTCCAGCCCGTTGTACAATGCCCTCGCTCGCAAACCCATACGCACATATTGATTGAAATTTTGTCAAGAAAGGGTGAACGCTTGACGAACTCTTCCAGCATGCTTCTCGCCGCTGCCATGGGGTCGCGCCTCACCGGAATCGATTGGCTGTTGATCGCATTCTACTTTGGCATTCTCCTCAGCGTGGCCTGGTGGGTGGTTCGTAAGGGCAAGGACACCACCACGGATTACTTTCTTGCGGGTCGCAATCTCAGCTGGTGGATCATCGGCGCGTCCATTTTCGCTTCCAACATCGGGTCCGAGCACGTCGTCGGTCTTGCCGGCTCCGGCGCGACTAGCGGCGTCGCCCTGGCCCACTACGAGTTGCACGCCTGGGCTTTGCTGGTCCTTGGCTGGGTCTTCGTGCCGTTTTACATGCGCTCCCAAGTCTTCACCATGCCGGAATTCCTCGAGCGCCGCTTCAGCACCAGATCCCGCTACGTTCTCTCCATCATTTCCCTGATCACCTTCATCGTCTCTAAAATCGCGGTGGGCATCTTCGCCGGCGGCGTGGTCTTCGGCACTCTTTTCCCGGAGCTGCAACTGCACATCGGCGGCGCCACCATCGATAGCTTCTGGATCGGCTCCGTGCTGGTCATCGCGCTGACGGGCCTGTACACCACACTGGGCGGCATGCGCGCGGTGGCGTACAACGACGCCGTCCAGGTCACCGTTCTCATCTGCGGCTCAGCCTTGTTGACCTTCTACGGCTTGCACCGGCTCGGCGGCTGGACCGAGCTCCGCCACTGGTGCGGTTCCGACATGTTCAATCTTTGGAAGCCGCTCATGCCCGCCGGCGTCCAAGGCACGTGGGCGCCGGTCCTCGAGACCTCCTCCACCGGTGCCGTCGTCAAGCAAGCTTGGTACTTCAACGACAATTTCCCTTGGCTGGGCATGCTCTTTTGCGCCCCAATTATCGGCCTCTGGTACTGGTGCACCGACCAATACATCGTCCAGCGCGCGCTCGGCGCTCCCAACCAAACCGTCGCCCGCCGCGGCTCCATCTTCGCCGCGTTCCTCAAACTCTCCCCCGTCTATCTCTTCATTATTCCCGGCTTGATCTGCTTCGCTTTGGCCAGGAGCGGCAAGATTCCCGAACTCGCCCAAATGATCGGACCCGACGGCCACGCCATTCCCTCGGTCGCCCAGGGAGCGTTTCCCATGCTGGTTCAGTATCTCTTGCCCCCAGGACTCCGCGGCATCGTTGTCGCCGGTCTGCTATCCGCGCTGATGGGCTCACTCGCCGGAGTTTTCAACGCCTGCTCCACGCTCTTCACCGTCGACCTTTACGAAAAGTGGCGGCCCGACGCGACGCAGCATCAACTCGTGCGCGTCGGCCGCATCGCCACCACCGTGATGGTGTTCATCGCTCTGGCTTGGATCCCGGTCATCAAGAATGCCCAAGGCCTGTACACCTATCTTCAGGCCGTGCAAGGTTATTTGGCACCGCCTATCTTTGTGGTCTTTTTCTTCGGCGTGTTCTTCAAGCGCCTCAACGCTCAGGGCGCATTCTGGGCCATGCTGGTTGGATTTGCGATGGGCCTTTTCCGCATGGCGGTGGACACGCCCGTCACGCTCGGCCTGCCGGGCTTCCAAAGCGGCTATCCCCGCGGCTCGTTCCTCTGGATCGTCAACAACATCTACTTCCAATACTTCAGCGTGCTCATCACCGTCGTGTCCGCCATTGTCATGGTCGCCGTGAGCTACGCCACCTCCGAACCCGACTACCGCTCCATCAAGAGCCTCACCTTTGAAACCACCACCAGCGACGACCGCGCGCAAACCCGCGCCAGTTGGACCTGGCGCGAAGTCGCCGGCTCCGCCCTGGTCCTCTGCTGCATCCTAGGCGCATACCTCTACTTCCGCGGCTGACGTAGTCTCACCATTCGCGGATCCCTGAAAATCTCTGCCAGAAATTTGACCGCTCGGCCAGGAAAAAACGATATGCGAAGAAAGAATCTTCCGCTGATTCTGACTGTAATTGTCGCAACGGCGCTATTCCTGAGGCCGGAGTGGCGCGCGCTGCTGCCGGCGTGGCCTGGATATGGCGTCAAAGAGTTCATACGACTGAACTCGCCCCAAGTTGCGCTCACGCACGTCCGCGTTGTTGACGGAACCGGAGCTCCATCCCTGCCGGATGCCACAGTCATTCTGGCGAACGGGAAAATTCAGGCCATCGGCAGTACGCAAACAACTCCTCTGGCTCCCGGAACTCCGATCCTCGACCTCACCGGCCGTACCGTTATTCCCGGACTCGTGGGGATGCACGATCATATGTTCTACGGAGCTGTGGGAACCGTCTTGGGCTACACCGATGACGAGATGGGTTTCAGCTTTCCGCGCTTGTATCTGGCCAGCGGCGTAACCACCATTCGTACCGCCGGCGCTATTGAACCTGCCGCAGATCTTCAGTTGATGCAGCAGATTGATAAAGGCTGGGTTGCGGGACCAAAGATGTTTGTCACCGGGCCCTACATGAACGGAAACGCAACTCCCGACGAAGTAAGAAAAACCGTGGAAGAGTGGGCCGGCCGAGGCGCAACGTCCTTCAAAGCATACATGTACATCTCCCGCGCCGAATTGTCCGCCGCCATTGAGGCCGCGCACAAACGCCACCTCACGGTCGCCGGCCATCTCTGCGCCGTCGGCTTTCGCGAAGCTGCGGCTCTTGGGATCGACAGCCTGGAGCATGGCCTGGTCGAGGATTCGGAATTTGTTCCTGGGAAAGATCCTGATGTCTGCCCCTCACGAGACTCCATCAATACAGCCCTGGTACAGCTCGATATCGAAAGCGTGCCCGTCCAACAAACAATTCGCGACTTGGTGGAGCACCACGTGGCGGTTAGCTCAACTCTCCCAGTCTATGAGACGTTCACGCCGTTTCGAGTGCCCACCCAAGACCGTATTCTCGAAGCGCTTCGGCCTTCCTCGCGCAGCGACTACTTGAAGATGCGCGCGAACGTGAATCAGTATGGCGACCGGTCGCCATGGCCCGTGCTTCTGAAAAAAGAAATGCAGTTCGAGCGTGCCTTCGCGAAGGCTGGCGGCGTGTTGCTCGCTGGCGAGGACCCGACTGGCAACGGCGGCAACCTGGCAGGGTTTGGGGATCAACGCGAGTTGGAATTGCTGGTGGAGGCGGGTTTCACGCCGCTCGAAGCCATTCACATCGCAACGGCTAACGGTGCGGCATTCCTCGGCGAATCGGAGCGGATTGGTTCGCTGGCCCCGGGCAAGCAGGCCGACCTCGTTGTGATTAGGGGCGATCCTTCATCGAACATGAGCGACATTGAGAAAGTGGAAATCGTCTTCAAGGGTGGCGTCGGCTACGATCCGGTGAAGCTGATCCAGTCCGTCCGAGGCTCCGTCGGCTCGCGCTGAGCGCTTTGGCTTTTCTTCTCGTCACTCGCCGCCTTCTTCCAGCAGCGCGCTCAACAGTTTGGCCAGCCGTGACTCTTCTTGCCGAATCGCCACCGCTCTCACCGTGCCACCGTCGCCTCGCGTAAGTTCCGCCAGCCGCGCCGCCAGCTCGCGCACCGCCACGTCACGCGGAACATAAGTCCGCGCAACCGGCGACACCGCTTCCCAACCCGATTTCCCGCGGCGAAGTTCCCAGCGCACTTCCTCGCTGCGCTTGTTCAAGTCCGTTTGGTCTCCCGCAATCAAAGCGCTCGAATCCATTTGCACGAAGGCCCACCCGTGGTCCCGCTTGATCTCGATGCTCTCGACGCGGAGCTGCCCAAAAACGATCACCGGCGAATCGGCCCTCGAGGAATCACCGCCACGCAGCACGTTCCCCGCGGCGCTGCTCAATTCCGAAATGCCTTCGGCGACCTCTTCCCGCGTTGGCTGCTTCCGGCCCTCCGCGATCACGATGCTTCGCGGCACGCCGACGCCTTTCGCTTGCAAATCCGGAGCCACCGGACCGAAGACCGCCGAGCGCTCCGAGGTCTCCTTCGCAGCGCTGTCCACCGCGGAAGCTCCCTCATTCGAACGTTCCTCAACCACGCGCGTCGCATTGGGCCGCTCCACGCTATTTGCAGTTCGCACGCCCGGCGGAGTCCCAGCCGCAAGCAGCGTCCCCCGGTTTCCCACCACGTACCGGTAGAAGCGCGGTTTCCCCCGCGACTTCCAATACGGCCCTTCGTAGTCCGCGGCGTCCAGACCCGAGCTCACTAAGCTGTAAAAGATATGCTTCTTTGGATCGAATACGATGCCCGCATGCCCCGGCCAAACGATCAAATCGCCCGCCTGCGGATTTTTGACACGCTCGAAGCTCTCGCTTCCCGCGTAAAGATCGAACGAACTGGCGTAAGGATATGCAAAGCCCGCGCGCGCGTAGATCTCATGAACGAGATGCGAACAATCCCGCGTTCCTCGCGCCGGTTGGTCCAGTTCCCGGGCGGTGTTGACGATCCCCCGCCCCTGTTTCGCCGTCAACAATTGCGCGTTCGAACCAGCACCCAGCTCCTGCGGCCAAGGAGCAGCCTGCACGATCGCTAACGAAGCGGTACAACAAAGCCACGCAAAACAAACGGCGCGCACGCGCCTGCTCGTTTCCTCTGGATGGAACCCACCCCATGCTTTGCCCATCGCCAAATCGTCCGTTGCGCCTTCCCAAGAGAGAAGCCACCTCTCCTAGGATGCCTGCATAATCCGGCCCAGCAATGGGACTTGCCCTGAGCGTAAACGCACCGCCTCACTGCACCGTCATCGCCGCCGCCTGCGATGCTTCTCTGTTCCACTCGCCACTCGTTCACCCTGCGCGAATGCGAAGGGCCACTCAACTCCCCGTCGCCGCCAGCGCTTCACCCTTCCTCGCCGCTTCCCACAACGCAATGTACGGCTTCAACTCCCGCATCATTTTTTCAAACTGCGCCAAATCCAGCGACTGGGCGCCATCGCTGATCGCCTTTTCCGGCGCTGGATGCACCTCCACGATCAATCCATCCGCCCCAATGGCCACACCAGCGCGCGACACCGCCGGCACCAGGCTGCGCTTCCCCGTCGCGTGGCTCGGATCCAGCACCACCGGCAAATGCGTCAATTCATTCAGCGCCGGAATCGCCGCGATATCACAGGTATTGCGCGTTTCCGTCTCGAACGTCCGAATCCCCCGCTCGCACAGAATCACGTTCGCATTCCCATGCGCCACGATGTACTCCGCCGACATCAGCAGCTCCTTGATCGTGCCGCTCAGCCCCCGCTTCAACAGCACCGGCCGCCCGCACTTCCCCAACGCTTTCAGCAGCATGAAGTTCTGCATGTTGCGCGCGCCCACCTGCATCACGTCCGCGTACTGCTCGATCATCTCCACGTCGCGGTCGCTCATCACCTCTGTGATGATCGCCAGCCCCGTCGCTTTCTTGGCCTTCTGCAGCAGCTTTAGCCCTTCTTCTTCCATGCCCTGAAAATCGTATGGCGACGTCCGCGGCTTGAACGCGCCCCCGCGCAGCATCTTCGCGCCCGCTTTCGCCACGCCTTCCGCCGCCTGCATGATCTGCTTCTCCGACTCCACCGAGCACGGCCCTGCCATCACCACAAATTCATCGCCGCCGATCTCCGTCCCGTTCACGCGAATCCGCGTCCGCCCCGGCTTGAACTGCTTGCTCACAAACTTGTACGGCGCGGAGATCCGTACCACCTTCTCCACCTGGGGCATGGACTCCACCGATTCCATGCACGCGGTCACATCGCCCACTCCCACGACTCCGATCACGACGCGCTCCTCTCCCTCGATCGAGTGCACCTTGTACCCGAAGTGCTCCACAATCCCCCGCACCTCATCGATCTCTTGCCGTGTAGCATGCAACCTCATCGAAATAATCATGCCCCTCCCCTCCTCCGCCCGTGCGACGTGATCGGTGCTCCGTGGCTCGTGATCCGTGGCCCGTGATCCGTACCTTCTGCGTTATGCCTTTGCCCTCAGCGTCTTCCTCTGAGCTCTCAGCGTCTCTGCGTTATCTTTCTTCTTTCTTTCTTTCTTTCTTTCTTTCAACTGTCGACTGTCTCTTCCCCCAAAAACAAAAAACCCACTCAACTTGCGAGTGGGTCGAATCTCTCTCTTTGTTGCTTTACCTACAGACGCGCCCCTCGCCACCTAGTTGGGTGGATCCAAAATCGAAACCAATACGAGCAGGCGTTCCGTACCATACCGCGTAGTCTATGTCGTCTCTTCCCCGAACGCAAGCGCTTCTCGCTGATTCCTGGACGGAATCGCGCGCACCAAAAGCTCGCCAATTCCTTCTCGATTACCGCCCAACGCGACGCCACTAGAGTACCTCCACCAGGTCGCGTTCCGGGCTTTTGTTCGGCAACAAGGCCAGCACCCCCCGATCCATGGTGGCGAGCTTGCCTCTCTTGTGCAGCGCCAGCCCCAGCAAATACGCGTCCGTCACCTGCTGGTGGCCCTCCAGCCGCTTTGCAAACGGTGCGGCGGCTTGCACGAAGCTAATCTCATCCGCCCAGAAGCGGTGCGACGCATGCTTCACATTGGTTTCCAGTATTTTCACTGCTTCTTGTGGTGTTACGGCATCGCGCGAAAACGCTGGATTGGTGATGATTCTCACGAAAGCAGCTTGCGTGAACGGGCAGGTTGCCCAGCCCTCCCCGGACTTCTGGCCGAACCAGCTTTGCACTTCCGCGTGTCCTTCATGCGCTGGCCACATCAGCGCGATCAGCACGTTCACGTCCAACAGAAAGGCCGTCATTTCTGCCCGGCGTCCAAGTCCAGCACTTTCTTCATGGTCACCCGCGGTGACTCCGGCGGCAGGTCGAAAACCTGCACTCCGTTGACCTCCCGCGTCGGACGCGGAACGCTGAAGGCGCGGCGCACCAGCTCCGACACCGCTTTTCCAAGGGCCAGCGACCGGCTGGCCGCATACCGCTTCACCAGTTGAAGCGCATCATCATCTAGAGAGATCGTCGTCCTCATCTCGTCCATGATGACAGAGCGAAGAACTGATGTCAAGTGGTCACCAGTCGCATCACTCTCTGGCAGTCGCATCACCCCTCCCAACGACTTCCGTCTGCGCCTTCTCCCCGACCTGCGAACTCGCCCTCTTCTCCGTGAACTCTGTGCTCTTCCCTCCGTGCCCTCTGTGTTAAGCCTTTGCCTTTCTCCTTCTTCCTTTCAACTTTCAACTGCCAACGGTTTCCCTCCTGACCGCCGCCCTCGAAGAACGCATAGCTAACCAGATGATTTTATCGTAGTGTATATATCACAACGCCACTTACCCTAGGTTCGTCCGCCTGCCGGCTGAACCCGTCAGCGGAGAAGTCTTTGGGGAAGCCCATGAAGTCAAAGCCGAGGCCTCGAAACACCCAACGAAAAGCCGCCAAACCACAAAGCGACGTGAAGCCCGGCTCCAAAAACGACTTCCTGATCGCCGCCATCGGCGCCTCCGCCGGCGGCATTGAAGCTTTCACCGAGCTGATGACCAGCCTGCCGCCCGACACCGGCATGGCCTTCGTCCTCATCCAGCATCTCGACCCCAAGCATCACAGCCTCCTGGCCGAGCTGCTCTCCAAAAAAACCGCCATGCAGGTAAAAGAGGTCACCGATGGCATGCACGTCCAGGCCAACCACGTCTACGTCATCCCTCCCAACGCCGCCATGTCCATTTCCGATCACACCCTGCACCTCGGGCCGCGCGAGGAATCCCGCGGACTGCACATGCCCATTGACCACTTCATGCGCGCCCTGGCCGAACAACAGCGCAATCGCGCCATCGGAGTCATCTTGTCCGGTTCCGGTACCGATGGCACTCTGGGCATATCCGAAATACAGGCTCACGGCGGCGTGACTTTCGCCCAGGACGTGGCCTCCGCCAAGTACGACGGCATGCCGCGAAGCGCCGCCGCCGCCGGCTGTATCGACTACGTGCTTTCTCCCAGGGCCATCGCCCTGGAACTCGCACGCATCGCGCGTCATCCCTATGTCATTCGCGACCATATCTCCGACCCCCCGGAGTTTGTCCCTGCCGAAAAAACTGGTCTAATCTCTATTTTCCAGCTTCTCCGAAGAACGGTCGGCGTGGATTTCACACATTACCGCCAGACCACCGTTCTTCGCCGTATTCAGCGCCGCATGGTCGTGCACAAGATCGACAACCTCGAGGAGTACCTCAAGTACCTGCACACCCATCCTCCGGAGATCAAAGCGCTCTACCAGGACATGCTCATCAATGTCACCAGCTTCTTTCGCAACCCGCGGGTTTTCGATAGCCTGCGATCTCAGGTTTTCCCCAACATCCTCAAGAATCGCCCATCGGAAGTCGGCATCCGCGTTTGGACTCCAGGATGCGCTTCCGGCGAGGAGACTTATTCGGTCGCCATCGCTCTCCTGGAATTTCTCAGCGAACACACTTCGCACGTCCCCATTCAGCTTTTCGGAACTGACGTCAGCGAAGCCAGCATCACCAAGGCCCGCAGCGGCTTCTACCCGGAAAACATTCAGGGCGACGTCTCCGCCGAGCGCCTCGGCAGATTTTTTACCAAAGTCGACGGGGGATACCGCATCAGCAAAAGCGTCCGCGACATGTGCATCTTCGCCCAGCACAACGTTCTCAACGATCCTCCCTTCTCCCAAATGGACCTCGTATGCTGCCGCAATCTGCTCATCTACCTCGAACCCCTCCTCCAGAGCAAAATCATCTCTCTGTTTCACTATGCCTCCCTTCCCGGAGGCTACCTGGTTCTCGGAACCTCCGAGGGTGTTGGCACTGCCGCGAACTTGTTCACCTTAGAAGACCGCGCACACAAGATTTTCCTTAGGAAGACCACAACAGGGCGCCAGCCGGTGACCTTTTCCCTCACTCATTCTGGCGAACGCTACGAACACCCCTCGCTTCGCGTTCCCACCAAGTTGCCCGATTCCGGTTGGAACTATATGGAAGCTCAAAGGGAATTCGATCGCCGCCTTCTGAGCCTATATGCCCCGGCCACCGTCTTCATTAACGAAGATCTGGAAATCATCCACACCCGCGGGAGCGTGAATCGTTATCTCAAGCTGGCTCCCGGCCGCCCCAGCCTCAGCATTCTCAAGATGGCTCGCGAAGGTATCCTCTTCGACCTGCGGGCCGCCATCACCCGCGCCAAGGACGAAAACATCACCGTCCGCAGACAAAACGTCCAAATCAAGAATGAAGATGGCAATGGCGAAGCGTCTCTCCCGGCTTCGATCCGCTCCGTGAGCTTCGAAGTGGCCCCCTTCAACATCGGGGACCTGAAAGAGTTGTATTTCATGATCATCTTTCAGGATGTTCCGCTGGAGACCCCTCGCCTGCCCGCAGCCCGCCGCACCCACCCGGAGCCCAAATCCGAGGCGGCTTCCGCCAGAATCGCCAAGCTCGCACGGGAACTTGCGGCCACCAAACAATACCTTCAATCCGCTGCGGAAACCCACGAAGCCACCACCGAGGAGCTTCATTCCGCCAACGAGGAGATTCTTTCCAGCAACGAGGAACTTCAGAGCACCAACGAGGAACTCGAAACCGCCAAAGAAGAGTTGCAGTCCGCCAACGAGGAACTCAACACCGTCAACGACGAGCTGCGCAATCGCAACGCCGAGATTGCCCAGATCAACACCGATTTGACCAATCTCCTCTCCAGTACCGATATAGCCGTCATTATGATCGGAAGCGATCTCACCATCCGCCGCTTCACACCCAAGGCCCAGAAGTTTCTCGGTTTGATCCCCGGCGATATCGGCCGTCCACTCTTGAACATCAATCCCACCATCGATATTAAGGATCTCCAGTCCCTCGTTTTGCAGGTCATGTCGAATTTCCGTACCGTCGAACAAGAGCTTACCGACCGCAACGGCATCCACTATCAACTAAAAGTCCTTCCCTATCGCGCCCTGGACAACAAGGTGGACGGCGCGGTGATCACCATCGTCGATATCGCTCCCGAAAAACGCGCCGCCTTGGCTTAGTACTGCCGCCTGCCGCACGCGCGGCTCCCCATTTCCCCATCCCTTGTAGGGGCTCGGCAACCAAGCACTCCACGTAGCGCTTGCGCGAATCAACGAACGCCCGGTGGAAGCTAGCTGTGCCAGCAACGCATTGACTTGCCGCTGCTTGGCTGCATACGATGGTCCAGCACCACGCGAGTCTTCCTCCTTGATCGGCCAAACCATCTCGCACTACCGAATCCTCGAGAAACTCGGCGGGGGAGGCATGGGTGTGGTGTACAAGGCCGAGGACACCCGCCTGCATCGCGCCGTCGGCTTGAAATTCCTGCCTGCCGAGATGGCCGACGACCGCACTGCTCTCGAACGCTTTCGCCGCGAGGCGCAGGCCGCCTCCGCTCTTAACCACCCCAACATCTGCACTGTTTACGACATCGGCGAGCAAGATGGCCGGCAATTCATCGCCATGGAGTTTCTCGACGGCCAGACCCTCAAGCACCGCATCAACGGCAAGCCTCTGCCGCTGGACGAAGTGCTCGAATTGGGAATTGAGATGGCCGACGCTCTGGATGCCGCCCACGCCAAAGGCATCGTCCATCGCGACATCAAGCCCGCCAACATTTTTCTCACCGAGCGTGGGCACGTCAAGATCCTCGATTTTGGCCTGGCCAAGTTGGCTTCCCCGGGTGGCGGCGCGAATCTTTCCGCCATGCCCACCGTCAGCGAGTTAGAAAATCTCACGCGACTGGGCTCGGCGATCGGCACCATCCCCTACATGTCACCCGAACAGGTGCGCGGCGAAGAGCTCGACAGACGCACGGATCTATTTTCCTTTGGGGTGGTCCTCTACGAGATGGCCACTGGAGTTCTGCCTTTCCGGGGCGAGACCTCCGGAGTGATTGCCGAGGCCATTCTGAACCGCAGGCCCGTGGCGCCCGTGCGGCTGAATCCCGACCTTTCCCCAAAGCTCGAAGAGGTCATCAACAAGGTGCTGGAGAAAGACCGCAAGCTGCGCTACCAGAACGCCGCCGATCTGCGCGCAGATTTGCAGCGGCTGAAGCGAGATTCCGATTCGAGTCGGTCCGCCGTCGCAGAAACCGAGGCAGGGTTGCAGCCCGCCCGAAAATCGATTCCGTGGGGGCTGGTCACTGGCGCAACGATAGTGATTTTCGGGCTGGCCGTGGGCGGCTGGTTATTTTTCTCCCGCAAGGCGCACGCGCTGACCGACAAGGACACCATCGTCCTAGCTGACTTCGCGAACAAGACGGGCGATGCGGTGTTTGATGGCACACTCCGCCAAGGGCTTTCCGTGCAACTCGAACAATCACCGTTCCTGAGCATTGTTTCCGACGAGCAAGTCCAAAAGACGCTCGGCCTGATGGGCCAGAAGCCTGATGCGAAACTCACCGCGCAGACTGCTCGCGAGATTTGTCAGCGAACAGCGAGCGCGGCGGTTCTTGAAGGCTCGATCGCGCAAGTTGGCACGCAATACGACTTGATCCTCAAGGCCGTCAATTGCATCAGCGGCGAATCGCTGGCCAGCACCGAAGCTCAGGCCGGCGACAAGAACCACGTGCTCGATGCTCTCGGGAAGACCGCTTCGGATATTCGCAACAAACTAGGCGAGTCGCTGAGCACCGTGCAGAAGTTCGATACCCCTCTGGATCAAGCCACTACGCCTTCGCTTGAGGCCCTGAAAGCTTTCAGTTCAGGCCATAAAATTTTTTTCACCACGGGGGCGACGGAAGCTATTCCGTTTCTCAGGCAAGCCATCGAACGCGATTCGAATTTTGCCATTGCCTACGCATGGTTGGGCCGCGCGTATCGGGACCTTGACGAAAACGCCACCGCTGCGGACTACACCCGAAAGGCTTACGAACTCCGCGGCCCAACCAGCGAGGCGGAAAAGTATTTCATCTCGGCCTCCTACGATATCGTGGCCACAGGAAATTTCCTGAGGGCCAAACAAACCTGTGAGCTTTGGATTCAGGCCTATCCTCGCAATCCGATGCCCCGTACTTTCTTGGCCGGGCCCATCTACCCGACCCTTGGGCAATATGAGAATGCGATTGAAGCAGGCAAGGAGGCAGTCCGGGTGAGTCCGGATAGTCCCGTCCCTTACTTTATCCTGGGGTTCAATTACATCAATCTGAATCGACTCGATGAGGCCAAGGCCACCTACGCGCAAGCTCTCGAACACAAGCTGGACCACCCTTACATCCATGCGGACCTGTATGTAATGGCTTTCTTGCAGAACGACGCGGCAGCTATGAGGCAGGAGGCTGCATGGTCGGTGGGCAAGCCGGGACCTGAGAGCAATATGCTGGCCCTGCAAGCCGATACCGCCGCCTATTCGGGGCGGCTCCGGGAGGCTCGGGATTTTTCCCGCAAGGCGATGGATTCGGCCCGCCTTGCAGACTTAAAGGAAACTGCCGCAACGTACGCCGCCAGGTCGGATTTACGGGAGGCCTTATTCGGCAACTTAGAGGAAGCTCGGCACAGCGCCACGATGGCAATGCAGCACTCGACAGAACAGGGGGTGCAATTCAGCGCCGCACTCGCTTTGGCGTATGCGGGAGACGACAAGCAAGCGCACGCGCTGACCGACGATTTGGCCAAGAGGTTTCCGGAATCCACGATCGCGCAGATCAACTTCCTTCCAACCCTCCGCGCAAAGCTGGCACTCAACAAGGGGAATGTTTCCGTGGCCATGGAGAGTCTGACCGCCGCTGCGCCGTATGATTTTGGAAGGTCCGGTAATTATTATTGGACCGTCTTGTACCCCGTTTATGTGCGTGGAGAAGTCTATCTAGCCGCGCATCAGGGCAACGAAGCCGCCGCCGAGTTCCAGAAAATCCTCGAGCATCGTGGGGTTGTGCTCAACGGACCCATCGGAGCACTGGCGCATCTCCAAATCGGCAGAGCCTATGCCATGCAGGGCGACACCGCCAAGGCCAGGGCGGCGTATCAAGATTTCCTCACCCTCTGGAAAGACGCCGACCCCGACATCCCCATCCTGAAGCAAGCCAAGGCGGAATACGCCAGGCTGCACTGAACGGACCCCGGCGGCCGATCTGGATTTTGCGACAGCTGACGCTTCCTGTGCGTCGCTCTCTCTGTTGTCGAATCGAGTATATACTATTGACAGTATATACAATAGGATATAACGTAGCTATTCGAATACTCCGATTGCAAAGACTCGGATCGGGATGCCAGCGCGATTAGCATTCACGGCAAGGTTTTGGGGTGACTCGGCGGTAGTGTGCCGCGCCGACGAAGACCGTCCCGGAACCGTGGTTCACCAGGAATTCGGACAATTCGACACCTGGACTCAGGCCGCCGTATTCGCCGCCAAGCTCAACGAAGGTTTGGAGATCGCTCCCGGCGACGCCCTGCAGATCACCCACAGCTCTTTACTCGCCTGTGCGGACCTGGTGCGTGCCGGAGCTTCCTCGGAATCCCTGGAGAAGCGTCCGCCGGGTCGCGCGGCGGCCAACGACGCTCAACTTCGATTTCTGCTCTCGGAGTTGCAGCTGGCCATTACGTTTTGCCGCAGTGCGTCCGTTCTGCCATCCGGCGCTTTCAACGCACGCATCATCCGCAATGCCCGCAACGCGCTTTTCAATGTGATGCATTTTGTCTTGCGCCTCGACTTCTGCGATAGCGAACTTGAAGCCATCAGCGCTGCATTAGAGTCGCTGAAGGCGGCCTTAGAAGATGTAGATCGGCAAAATGAAAATCCCGTCGTCGAACACGATTCCGTCAGCAAGGAGGCTATCTAGCATGGATCATTTCTTGATTTGTGAAAATCCCGGATGCCGCTTTGTCGTGGACGTTTGCATCGAAGGGAAATCACCGGAGCACCATTCGTTTATCTTGAGCGCGTGTCCGGAATGCGGCAGCAAGTGGTCATCCACCTGCCCGTTCTCAGGTCGCGCGTTGATCGTGCAGTGGTTTCACGGGCTTCCTCGCTGCGCCTGTTGCAGCCAAAAATTGCTGGCCAAAGCCGCCTGACTCGGCCAGCCAGACTCGCGCCCGTTCCAAAAGCCCCCCGCTCGGAAAGCTATTTGTGTCGTCGCTTTGCGAGTGGATTTGAACCGGGCGTCGAACAACTCGGGGGCAACCGGAAGGTCGAACCGGCTGGGTTTAAATTCTTTTCTGGGGGACCGTCTAGAAAAGCAGCACCGCGACGCGGAAACGCGTGAAGCCTCTGGTTCCGCCCGAATCGCAAGCTCCCACCGCCGCAGCGTGATAGCGTCCGCCTTGGATTTTCTGCTCCAGATCATCCGGCAAGCGGCTGAGATCCGCCGCTTCGTAGCGCACCACCAGCCCCGGCCGGCTCCCTGCCCAGCCGCGATCCATTTCGCACGTTTTCCGGGCATCCTCGCTCGCCCCGCTCGCCCCCTGCCCGCTACCGTTGAAGACTTGCAGCCCGCGCGCGGCCAGCAGCATGCTCACTTGCCTCTCCTGCTGTTCGAAACTCAAGTTCGCCACGGATTGCGAAAAATCCTGCACCGCAAACAGCATCGCGCCTCCCGTGCGTCGGTCGGTCGCAACGGCCACGGCGATGCCCACTGCCGTCAGGTCGCGGTCGAGAAGATTGGCGCGGTGCGGCGGCGAGTGCATCCAGCCCGAGTGAATCGACTCCGCTGATGGGCCCTCCGCGACGTTCTCCGCGATGACGGAGTAGCGGGCGCCGGCCTGCCGTGCACGATCCTCGACGGGGGGCTCGCCAGGCAGTTGGTGCGAGAGCGTGTCGCGCTCGGCCATGAGCGCCGCGTGCCGGCGGGCAGCGGCGGCTAGCGCGTCGTCCCAGCGCAGCGGCTGCAAGCCCTGCGCGGTGCGCTCGCGGTTGGCGGCGTCAAAGAGCGCGCGTTCGGCGTACGCCGCCGGCTGTTGCGCGTAAACCACCACAAGTGGCGACGCGAACACCGCGGCCACGAACAGCAGCACCGTGAACAACCTCACCGCGCGAAGATCGGCAGGCTGCGCGGAAACGCTGGATGCGAGCGGCATTGGACACTCCTGAGATCATTTAACCCCGCAGGAGCGGATTTAGTTGGGAGGGCGAAGGCCAGTAGTGTTCAGAAGAAAAGCTGGACTACCGGACAGTGGGCTAGCCGCGGACGTGGACGGCACTGAAACTGAGGATCACGTGGCCGCCGGCGGTGGGCCGGCCGAAGCTCAACATGGGGCGGAAGCGGGAGAAGAGCAGCATCTGATCGAGCTGATGACGCAAATCCGCGCTCCTGGGACCCGAGAGAATCTGGTAGCCGGCCATTTGCCCGTGGGCGTCCACGGTGACGTCGAGGAGCAAACCATGAGGAAGCGCGAGCTCGGAATCGTGTTGTTCCGGCGCCCAGGCCTGCGGGTAGTCCGAAAGCGTGATCAGTTCGGCGGGCCGCAAAATATTGATGGGCACGTCGTTCTGGACGGCACGCACGGTGATGCCCGGCACGATGAGCTGCAACACGACGACGAAGACCAGGATGGCGGAAACAAATCCGCCGGTAGCCGGCAGGGTGAGGGGACGAAAAACGTTCTCGAGCTTCACTTCCGCGCGGTCGCGGATCCTGCGGATGCGGCTGCGGAAGTCTTGCGTGGCGGTGGACTGCGCGGCAGCGACACGAATGCGCACCGCCAAGTCCGCGGGCGGGAGGCTCCGGGGAACACGCGACAACAGCACGGCAAGTTTGCGAAAGCGCTGGAGTTCTTCCCGGCAGGAAGCACAGCTTTCCAAATGCTCGCGAACATGCACGCGCTCATGAGCCTGCGCGGCGCCAGTGATGGCGTCATCCAGATAACCGGCCAACTTGGGGCGAACAGTGGTGCACTTCATGGGAGATCCTCGCTCGCGAAACTTCCCCGCGAGAACTTGCTCCGCGCCGAGACCGTAGCGGCGTGCGCCCCAAACGAGGGCGCGTACGCCGGACGCGGCATCATGCTGGCGCCCGAGTGAGATGCGGCGCCGTGGTCCGCAGCATCCGGACGGTCTTCTTCACGTGCGATCGTTGAACGATCGACTAGCAGCGGCTCCAAGAGGTCCTTCAACGCGCGACGCCCGCGCAGGATGCGCGACTTCACCGTGCCAACGCTGCATTCGAGCACTTCGGCGATTTCCTCGTAACTCAGGCCTTCCAGGTCCCGCAGGATCACGGCGCTGCGAAATACTTCGGGAATGTGCTGGAGCGCGTCCTGCACGGCAGCCTGAATTTCGTGAGCGGCAAACTGCTCGAACGGCGTCGCGCCCAGATCTTCGATCTCGATGGCGCTATGCCCTTCTTCGGGTTCGGCGTCGATGGAAACATTCTTTTGCAGATGGCGCTTGAACCAGCGCTTGTGATTGAGCGCTTCGCGGATGGCGATGCGATAGAGCCAGGTTTTCAAAGAACTGCCGTGCCGAAAACTGCGAATGCCGCGAAACGCTTTCAGAAAAACTTCCTGGGTGCCGTCGGCGGCGTCCGACCCATCCCCGAGCATGCTCAGGATCAGGTTGTAGACCGGGCCATGGTAGTGCGTGACCAGCCAGTCGAAGGCCGTTTCCGATCCGGCCTGAAGCTCGGTGACCAGCTCGGCTTCATCGCGGCCCCACGAGAGGGCGTTGGCCCAATCCGACACCGTCGGCCTTTCCGGCTCGTTGGCGAAGTCCGAGCCTTCCTGACCCATCATGCGCGATCGTGAAGCCATCGAGCCAACTGGCGATCGCGAGACCTCAAAACCACCTGGCAACCGCGAAGCGGTTGGCCCATCTGAAACCGGGTTGGACATCCTCGCTGCCTCGATACCCGGTGTGCTGCTCTACTGGCTTAGACACCGGGAGGAGCGGAACTGTTTCCGCGCAGATACTCATTGTTGCACCGTGTGCGCAGTACTGCAATGGGCCGAGTGGGGAGTGAGTAGTGAATAGCGGGTGGTGAGTAGTGAGTAGCCTCCCCCGAGTTGCTGGCATGCTACCCCCTCCCCCCACCTTTTTTGGAAGTGCGGATTCTAAAGGGGTTACAGTGAGAAACTGCGTAAGTGTTCATTCTGCTAGACTTGAAGTCCTTTATTTTCTGTCTGGCTTGCGCAATCCTGTAAGTGTTCATTCTGAATGGGTTAAAGTCGTTTGTTTTGATACAGATTCGTGAGTCTCTGGAAGTGTTGATTCTGCATGGGTTATGAGCATGCCCCCTTGGATGTGCGGATTCTAAAGGACTTAGTGGCCCTTCGCCAAGGTCGCTCTGGGTAAACGGTGGCGAGTGAAACGGAGGACTGGGCGGGATGTTCTGTTGGGATACTCGTTGGGTCGCCCCCAACCGGGTGTTTTCGGGTCCGGCCGCGAAGAAGATTAAGTTGTATTGGCGAAATGACTAGACCCCCGACGCTCAGGAACCGCAGAGTAGTTACTCTTCTTAAGGCACTGTACAATATCGTCTCTTAGAACCCTGACAAAGGAAACGCTGGTAAAGACGGAGTGAAGTAATGCCCGATTCCATAGATTGGCCACGCACGCATCCGCCACGGCGTCGCCGCCGCTTCCTTCTCATTCTCGCCGTCCTTGCCGGCGTCGTCCTCGCCGGTCGGACCGCGTTGTCGTACTACGTGGACGTGCTGTGGTTCGGGTCGCTCGGCTACGAGGACGTGTTCTGGAAAACACTGAACCTTCAGTGGGGAATCTTCGCGGCTTTTGCAGCGGCCACGGTTGTCATTCTGTACGGATCGTTCCTGGCTTTAAGACGGGCGCATCTCCCCGATTTGCCGAGCGGTCAAACCATTGTCATCGGCGGACAGCCGCTGAAGCTGCCGGTTGAGCCGCTCCTGCGCCTCATCGCGCTCGGCGTTTCGGTGACCATTGCCGCTGCAACCGCTGCGAGCATGATGGCCGAGTGGCCGACGCTCGCACTCTTTTGGTACGCGCCTCGCACCGCTGGTGGAATCGCCGACCCGATTCTTGGTAAGTCGCTCGCTTTCTTTCTGTTCACCCTGCCCGCGTGGCAACTCATCGCCGGCTGGCTGCTTTCGCTAGCCGCGATTATCTGTGTACTCGCTGTTTTCTTCGTCCTCATCACAGGCGGAACCCGTGTGCTCACCGGGCGTCGCAGCGGCTACGGCACATCGCCTTGGCGCGGACTCTCCATCGCGTTTGCGTTCCTGTTGCTGATCCTCGCGATGCGTGCGTATATCGGCCGGTTCGAGCTATTGTTCGATGATCATACGATCTTCGGGGGCGTGACCTACACGGACGCGCACGTCATGCTGACAGGGATGCTCATCGTCTGCGCGGCGCTAGTTCTGGGCGCGGTGATCGCAGCCGTCAACGCCGCGTCGGTGCGACGCGGGCGCTGGATTGTCGCGGCGATCCTTCCGGCAGCGGCCTGTTATGTCGCTCTTCAACTAGTCGGCTGGTACGTCAGCAGCTTTATCGTCAAACCAAACGAGTTGGTTCGCGAGCAGCCTTATATCGTCCACAACATCGATCTGACGCGGCAGGCCTATGGATTGAACCGAGTCGCGCAGCGCGAGTTTCCCGCTGAGACGACCGTCGAGGCGGCCGAGCCAGCGAACAATCAGGCCACGCTGCAGAACATCCGGCTGTGGGACTGGCACGCGCTCCAGGACACGCTGCGCCAGATTCAGGAAATCCGCACCTACTACGACTTCCCCGACATTGATATCGATCGCTACGAAATCGACGGCACGACTCGCGAGGTGATGCTTGCCGCGCGCGAGCTGAACGTCGAAAAGCTCCCGGAGAGCAGCCGCAACTGGATTAACGAGAAGCTGATCTACACCCACGGCTACGGCATCACGATGAACCCAGTAAATGGATTCACGCCAGAAGGGCTGCCCACGTTGATTCTGAGCAACATGCCGGTCCAGAGCACGGTGCGTGGTCTAACCGTAACCCGCCCAGAGGTCTATTTCGGCGAGTTGACCAATACTGACGTCTACGTGAAAACGCGGCAGCAGGAATTCAACTACCCACAAGGCCAGACGAACAGCCTTACGTCCTACGACGGCAACGGCGGCATCGTCCTCGGCGGTTTTCTGCGCCGCCTCATCATCGCGCTCGAACGCGGCGACATCGCAAAGCTGCCGTTCAGCGATGACGTGAACAAGAATAGCCGGCTGCTGATGCGGCGCAATCTGCGCGATCGTGTATCGACACTCGCGCCGTTCCTCATCTACGATGCAGATCCCTACGTCGTGCTCGGCGACGATGGCCGGCTGTCGTGGATCATGGATGCGTTCACGGTTTCAGACAGCTATCCGTATTCGAGCCACTACCGTCTCGACAGCAATCTCATTAACTACATGCGGAACAGCGTGAAGGTGGTCATCGACGCCTACGATGGTACGACCACGTTTTACGTGTTTGATACCGAGGATCCGATCATCGCAACCTACCGGCGCATCTTTCCGAGCCTGTTCAAAGATGCGGCCATGATGCCGCCTGGCCTGCGCAAACACGTGCGCTACCCTGAGTTGTTGCTCAAACTGCAAGCCGAAGCGTACGGCCTGTATCACATGACGGATCCGGAAGTGTTCTACAACCGCGAGGATCTGTGGACGGTCGCCACCGAAGTCGGCATGGGCGAGGGAGGTGAGCAAACGACGCAGTCGATGCAGCCGAATTTCGTGCTGATGAAACTACCGGGCGAAACTGGCATGGAGTTCGTCGAGATTCTACCCTTCACGCCAGCCAACCGGAATAATCTGATTGGCTGGATTGCCGGGCGCAGCGACGGCGCACAATACGGCACGTCGGTGGTCTACAACTTTCCGAAGACGAGACTTGTCGACGGACCGTTGCAAATCGAAGCGCGAATCGATCAGAACGCGCAGCTTTCCGGACAGTTGACGCTGTGGAATCAGCAAGGCTCGCACGTGCGGCGAGGGGCCCTGCTGGTGATTCCGTGCGGACGCGCGCTGTTGTATGCGGAGCCGATTTACCTGCAGGCCGAGCGGAGTCCGATGCCGGAGTTGCGTCTGGTCGTGCTTGCGCTACAAGATCGGCTTGCGTACGGACCAACTTTCGAGTCGGCGATGGCGGCCCTTTTTGGCGGAGCGGTGTCGTCGATGAGCGCAGCGGCAGTCCCCGCGGAGCAGGTGCCACGCCCGACATCCGCCGCGTCGCCCCAGCCGGCAGCGAATCTCGACGCGCTTATCGTGGAAGCTGCCAAAGACCTTGCCGACTACCAGCGCCTGACGGCGGAAGGCAAGCTCGGCGAGGCTGGGCAGAAGCTTGAAGAGTTGAAGCGCGCAATCGAGAAGCTGAACACGCGTCAAAGATAATCTCGCCGGGGTGCTGCGCTCTTGGCTCTCGAAGTCTTGGTAACTGTGAAAACCTGCATGAAGGACTCGAGTTGAGAATGCAGGCGCAACAGGGACATCGAAGGGATCGCGCACACGGCAAATGACGTCGTTCGCTCTCCAGACTGAGGCGCCGGGGAGCCCAACAGGCCTTGGGTGACAACCCAAGTGACGGTTCCGGGCGGATCGTCGGCCAACTGGAAGTAACCTGTTTCATGCGTCACGCGGCCCGCTGGCGGCGGTTCTTCCGCTGTTCCGCTGCCGCCTCCAATTTCCGATGCCGCCCAGCCTTAATCTCCTGCTGATGCTCGGCGAGCATGTCCTTCGGCGTGATCTACCCGATGGCGCTGTTCAAACGGACGTTGTTGTAATGCCCCACGTAACCCAGCGGGAGAAGAGCGGGTGTGCGCGGGGGGCACAATGTATTGTGCCCCTACAAATGCGCGGGGTGCTTCCAGTTGAGGCGGGCGGTGGGGAAGTGCGTTCGTTGACTTGGCTTGGAGCACGACCTAACATGCCTCGCATCGAGCGGTTTCCCGGTAATGATTGGCCAAACCATCTCGCACTACCGCATCCTCGAGAAGCTCGGCGGGGGCGGCATGGGCGTGGTGTACAAGGCGGAGGACACGCGGCTGCACCGCGCCGTCGGTCTGAAATTCCTGCCTAGCGAGATGTCCGACGACCGCACTGCGCTGGAACGATTCCGGCGGGAGGCGCAGGCGGCGTCGGCGCTCAATCACCCCAACATCTGCACCGTCTACGACATCGGCGAGCAAGACGGCCGGCAATTCATTGCCATGGAGTTTCTGGACGGGCAGACCCTGAAGCACCGCATCAGCGGCAAGCCCCTGCCGCTGGAGGAAGTGCTGGAATTGGGGATTGAGATGGCCGACGCACTGGATGCCGCCCACGCCAAGGGCATCATCCACCGTGACATCAAGCCGGCCAACATTTTTGTCACCGAGCGCGGGCACGTTAAGATCTTGGATTTTGGCCTGGCCAAGCTGGCACCGGCAGCCGGCGGCGCGAATCTTTCGGCGATGCCCACGGTCAGCGAGCTAGAAAATCTCACGCGACTGGGCACGGCGCTCGGCACCATCCCCTACATGTCACCCGAACAGGTGCGCGGCGAAGAGCTGGATCGACGCACGGATTTGTTCTCCTTTGGGGTGGTGCTCTACGAGATGGCTACGGGAGTTCTGCCTTTCCGGGGCGAGACCTCCGGCGTGATTGCCGAGGCCATTCTGAATCGCGTGCCCGTTGCGCCGGTGCGGCTGAATCCCGACCTTTCCCCAAAGCTCGAAGAGGTTATCAACAAGGCGCTGGAAAAAGACCGAAAGCTGCGCTACCAGAACGCCGCGGAAATGCGCGCGGACTTGCAGCGGCTGAAGCGCGATTCACAGTCGAGCCGGTCGGGTGTCGCAGCAGCCGAGGCAGGGTTGCAGCCCGCCCGGAAATCGATTCCGTGGGGGCTGGTCACTGGCGCAACGATAGTGATTTTCGGACTGGCCGTGGGCGGCTGGTTATTTTTCTCCCGCCAAGCGCACGCGCTGACGGACAAGGACACGATCGTCCTGGCGGACTTCACGAACACGACTGGAGACGCAGTGTTTGACGGCACCCTGCGGCAGGGGCTTTCCGTGCAACTGGAGCAGTCACCCTTTCTGAAAATCATGGACGACGAGCAGGTACAACAAGACCTGCGGTTGATGAGCGTTGCTCCCGCGAGCCATATCACAAACCAGATCGCACATGACATCTGCGTGCGGGACGCAGCCGCGGCCACGATCGACGGCTCCATCGAGAGCCTGGGTAAGAACTACGTCATCACGCTACAGGCCACGACTTGCCGGGGCGGCGCGACGCTGGCTCGGGAACAGATTCAAGCGGGCGACAAAGAGCACGTGTTGAACGCGTTGGGAACCGCCGCCACCGCCATGCGGGCCAAGCTGGGAGAGTCGCTCAACTCGATCCAGAAGTTGAATCGTCCGCTCGAACAAGCCACCACTCCATCGCTGGAAGCTCTCCAGAAATACACCGCGGGTTATTCCGAGATGGGCCAGGGCCAATTTCTGGCCGCTGTCCCGTTGTTTGAGCGCGCCATTGCACGCGATCCAAATTTCGCGATGGCTTACTTCATGCTCGGCGTCGCGTTCAACAATGCCGGGGACATAGAGCGCAGCCGGGAATACACACAAAAAGCTTTCGGTTTGATCGACCGAGTTTCCGAGTATGAGCGGGACATCATAGCGGCTAACTACTACTCGTATGATGGCCAGTCTGACAAAGCGATTGACGCATATCGGTTGGGTATCCAGAACTATCCCCGCTTTTGGGGATTCCATAACGACTTGAGTGTCGAGTACATAGACCTGGGGCAATTCGAAGAGGGGCTCAAGGAGGGCCAGGAAGCGACTGGGCTAGAGGCGAACATTGAACCTCCGTACCGGCGCCAACTGGACGCCTACATGTGTCTGGATCGGCTCGCCGAGGCGAAGCAATTTGCCGAGAAACTGCGGGCGCAGGGACTCGGCGGAGCGAGGATCCACCAGCGCTTCCTCGAAATCGCTTACGTCGAGGGCGATGATGCGGCCGCTGCGCGGGAGATTCAATGGTTCGCAGGCAAGCCGGAGGAGTACCTCAGCTTTGGCTTGCAGGCGGCCAATCAGAATGCTCTTGGGCAGCGTCGCGAGTCGAGCAAACTGTATCGGCAAGCCGCGGAGACAGCGCTGCGCCATGGGCTCCGGAACGCCGCCGCCGAATTTGAAGAGGCCGATGCGCGTGCCGACGCGCTGTCGGGTAATTGCCAGACCGTGCGGCGACTGGGGCGTCCTGCGCTGGCACTGGCCATGTGCGGCGATGCGGCCCAAGCGGAGAAGCTCGCCGGGGAGACTTCGAGGCTATTTCCAAACGGAACCATCTGGAATGCCGTCCAACTTCCCGAGATTCGCGCTGCGATCGCGCTCAATCTCGATCAGCCGGCCAAAGCCGTGGAATTGCTGGCATCCGCCTCGCCGTACGAGCGCGCTTACCCCGAGGCGGTGTACCTGCGTGGCTTGGCGTACCTGCGTCTGCGTAAGGGCGTGGAGGCTGCGGCTGAGTTCCAAAAGATCCTGGATCACAAGGGCGCCAGTTGGGGTAGTACATGGCTCCATCCGAATTGGGGACTGTACTATTCGCTTTCCTACCTGGGCCTGGCGCGCGCCTCCGCGCTCGCTGGCGATGCCCCCAAAGCCCACGCCGCATACCAGGATTTCTTCACGCTCTGGAAAAACGCCGATCCTGACATCCCTATCCTGAAGCAGGCGAAGGCGGAATACGCGAAGCTGCAATAGCCATTTACAAACGGCAGGAGGCCCTATGAGCCGCAATTCTCAGGTTACCAGTATTGTGTTTGTCGCGGGCCTCGGCATCGGCTTCTTCGGCCGAAGCGCGATGGACACGCTTCAGCGAAAGGACAAGCACGCGGTCGACTTAGCGGGGATCGAAAAGCTGCACAGAGAAGACGTTGCGGCCACACTGGCGCAAGACCCGAGCCTGCTGATGAATCTCTGGGCGGACGATTGCGTAAAACTCGGAGTACCCGGCGCAGCTATCGTGGGAAAGAAAGCCATGCAAGAGACCTATCAGAAATTCCGGGCTGAACACCCGGATTTCCAGGTGTTGAAATACGCGCCCGAAATCAAAGATGTCCAAGTGGCGGATGGCTGGGCGATTGAGTGGGGCTATTACGAAGCCACGTTCAAGATGTCCGCAAAGGACGATCCGGTCAGTGTCCGAATCAAAGACCTACGTGTGCTGAAGCGGCAGAGCGATGGTTCCTGGAAATTTGCCAGGGAGACCGAAAGTGAATGAAGGAAGAGCGGCTAGCAAGGGCTGGCAGCTCCAGAATGGCGCGTCCCGTGCGGCCGTTTCTGTAACATGATCTTAATATTGGGCAAGGCGAATCTAGGTACTATTGCGGCCCGCCGCCCCAAGGCAGGTGGTCGGAGGCGGACGGAGGAGATTTTCTCATGTTTAGTCATCGTCGAACGATTGTCGCCCTGGCCACGGCTGCGGTATTTGGCGCGGTGCTGTCGGCTGGATGCAATTTCAATGGCGAGGAGCCCGTGGCGGAGAAAAACTTCGCTACGTCCGATACGGTTAAGAACGCTATCGGCGCGGCGGGGAGCACGTTCATTACGCCCATCATGAACAACTGGATCAGTGCGTACCAGCAGGCCCACCCGAGCACGCTGGTCAACTACCGGCCCATCGGAAGCGGGGCGGGCCTCAGTGAATTGCGGAAGAGCCTGATAGAGCTCGCGGCGAGCGATGCGCCTCTGAGTGATGAGCAAATGAAGGCGATGTCACCGGTGATTCAAGTTCCGGCAACCGCGGGTGCGGTTTGCGCGATTTACAACGTGCCGGACGCAAAGGGTCCGCTAAAGCTCAGCGCCTCGACCTTGGCTGGGATTTTCTTGGGAAACATCATTAGCTGGCAGGATCCCGCGATCGAGAAAGACAACCCCGGGGTGAAATTGCCTAGGGCCGCCATCATCGTGGTGCATCGCTCGGACGGGAGCGGCAGCACAAACATCTTGACGGGTTACCTGACGAAGGTGAGTCCGGAGTGGGCGAAAAGAGCGGGCCAAGGGCTGACGGTTAGCTGGCCGGTGGGAATCGGAGCGGAGGGCAGCAAGGGAGTGGTGGATTTTGTGAAGCAGAATGCTGGGACGATTGGTTATGCGGAACTCAACAACGCCAAGGAAAAAGGTTTGCCGGTGGCGTTGCTCCAGAATCGAGCGGGAAACTTTGTGACGCCGAGTCCCGCGAGCACCGCTTCGGCGATCGAAGCGTTCAGCGACGCTTTGGCGAAGGATACTCGGACGCCGCTGGTGGATCCTCCGGCTTCCGCGAAGGATGCCTATCCGATGTCCGGCTTCAGCTTCCTGCTGGTGGCGAAGGATGGCGCCGATGCCGACGAGCGCAAAGCCATTCGAGATTTCATCCAGTACACGGTGACGACCGGCCAGGATTCGGCGGAGAGCTTGGAATACGCGAAGTTGCCCAAATCATTGCAGGAACAGGACCTGAGCCTGCTGGCTGAGTTGACGGCGAATGGGCAGCCTTTGAAATAGCGTGGATGGGCGACGGAAAGCCGCCCGCCACCCTTCGAC
The DNA here is from genome assembly GCA_963735525.1 of uncultured Acidobacteriota bacterium. Classification (GTDB taxonomy): domain Bacteria; phylum Acidobacteriota; class Terriglobia; order Acidiferrales; family UBA7541; genus Acidiferrum. The sequence continues at coordinate 435,971 of CAVTLQ010000019.1, forward strand.
ACTCAGGGTAAGCGGAAGGCGGCGGCTACAACGGCAAAGTCGCTGGACGGGCTAAAGCCCGCCCCCACATCTTCTAGCGCAGAATGGCTTTTTCTGGAGAGGGCTTAGCGGGTGCGGAGGCTTCTGGTTGGGGTTTGGCGGGGAGCTCGATGGTCACGACGGCTCCGTTGGGCTCCAGGTTCTGGGCATAGATGTTGCCGCCGTGCTCGCGGACGGTACCGTAACAGATGCTCAGGCCGAGACCGGTTCCTTGGCCAACAGGCCTGGTCGTGTAGAAAGGATCGAAGGCACGGCTGACGTCGGGGAATCCCGCGCCCGAATCGCTGAACCGAACGATCACTTTTTCGCCCTGCAAGCGACCTTCGAGCAGGATTTTCTTTTCCGGCGCTTGCTCCAGGGCATGAGCGGAGTTGCTGAATAGATTTACGAAGACCTGCTTGAGTTGGCCTTCGTTGGACGCAACCTGCGGCAGATCGGCCGCGAAATCCATTTCGACGTTGATCCCACCGCTCCGCAATTGGTACTCGCAAAGCATCTGAGACTCGCGCGCGATCACGGCAATGTCCAGCAGGCGGCGGCCTTCCTGCGGGGGCCGGGCGAAACTGATCAGGTTATCGATGATCCGCTTCATGCGGCGGGCTTCCGTTCCCAGCCGTTCCAGTTTCTGGCGGGAGGTGGCGTCGGCGGCCTGGTCGAGGAGGAGATCGGAGTAGCCCATCACCGCGGTGAGCGGGTTGTTCAGTTCGTGGGCCACGCCGGAGACCAGCTGGCCGACACCCGCCAACCGCTCCTTTTGCATCAACTGGCTTTGCGCCCGTTGCAGACGCTGCAGATTTTGCTCGGAATCGAGCAGCAGGCGGTGCATTTCGGCGGCCAGCAGCTTTTGGCGCAGGAAAACGCACACGCCCACGAGCAGAATACCGACAAGGGTAACCGCGACGCGAAACGGAAGTAGCTGGCTGGCTTGGGGACCCAGGAACAATTCGCAGAGACCGATCAAAGGCAGAGAGAGAACTGCCAGGGCGGCGAGGATTCCGGGCACGTCGGTCCTGCGGTCCCGAGCACCGCCGGAAAGCTCCTCGGAGGGCACGTTCCGAGCGCGCAAGGCGATGAGGATGAAATAGCAGATGGAGGCATAGTTCGGAACGTCGTAGATGCTTCCGCTGTAGTATTCCTCGCGCTGCAGCGCGGCGTTGAGCCACTGGAAGCCCAGGAGGTATAGCGAGCCGGCGAAAAAAAGATGCCAGTAAATCTTGCGCCACGCCCCTTGGGCTACAAGAGCCATGCCCCCAAGAACGGCGAGCAGCACCGCGAACTCCAGAACGAACAGCACATAGTAGTAGGTGTTAAAGGATGTCTTATTGGGCAGGATGTATTCGTTGGGATAGACGAGAAACATGTAAATGTAGACCCACCACAACAGAAGAATCAGAAAATTCAGGGTGCTGAGATGGAATTTCTGCTCTTGCTGTTTGGAACCTGGCCGCATCGCCGCCGCGGCCATCATGGGCACCGGCTGCAGAAAAAGAGGAATGTCCGCCCAGAAGGGCTCGGGTGGTGGCTGGCGTACGAGGACCTCGCAGTACAGCCACGCGGCAAGGTTGCAGCCTACCGTGGCCGCGCCGGCCGCCAACAGGACCCAAAACCACCGTGTGCGTCCCTGGTTGCTGAACGCGGCCCACAGCATCACCACGACCGCGATAAGCCACAAAGTTGTGCCGGCGATATCGGAGAATGCCGTCAGGGCGAAGCCCGGCCGCGCCACCACAGAAACGATGGTGTACGACACCAGGAAAGCGGCCACAGCCGCCAGTTGCCAAGACGCCAGCCGCTTCATCTGTCTTCGGACTCCGCACCGAGAGGCGTGAATACGCGCGCGTAGAATTGATTGTTTCAGCTAGGGAAGGAGACGGCGCCTGCCCTGAAGTACAGGTCACTCGCAAACGACAACATTCGACTGCGTGGCGAGATGGACGGCGAGATGAAGCGGCAGAGTGGGAAATTCGGGGAATGTCGCGCAACCTCTGGGCGATGAGATCAGCGAGGTGCGGAACATTTGATCCGCGCGGGGCGGGACAGTGGCCGCGCGGGAGCTTAACACGGACGGTGCTTGGAAGCGTCAAGGACTCTGCTGGCTTGGTTAGCCGTGCCTCTCGATCTGGTTCAGCGGGCCGGCGATCTTCGCCACGATCCGGTGAGTCTGCTGATCAACGACCTGAAACTCGCCCGGCCACAAGGAAATGAGCTCTTCAATGCGCGACTCGGCGGCGTTTAGGTCGGAAATAGATTCAAGCCAAACGGAGTGGGTATCGGCTTCTTTTCTCACAATGTCGTACTGGTGAGATTTCATCGCAGATGCCCGGACAGCCGTCCTACTGAAGCAGCGGATAGCTGGAGGACGCGGAGCTGGTTGCGAGCCCAGAACGAATCAGTGATATTACCCGGCACACCTGGCAGTCGCGCCCATGGTGTTGCAAGGCGGCGTAGGCTTTTGCGAACCTCGCCTGAAGCACGAGAAGTTCGTTGTCTATTTCTCTTCCCTTGCGGCCCGACCGGCGAACCTCCGCGCGTCCGTTTTTCCAATCCATCAGCGCTGCGTGAGATTCCTTCAGTAGCGCCTCGTACTCCGTGCACATCGCCGGTCTGACCAGCGGTTCATTCCTCGCGCCATGCTCCCTTGTGCCACGTTCCCTCATGCCATCCTCCTTCTTCTTGCGAAGCATCATGGTTCGGAGGAGCACTCTCGCTGCCATGCATGTAACCTTTGAAAAGTGAGACAGTTGGACGCGACCGGCCAGAATCCGGTGGCGAGTTATGGTACGCAGATAATCCACGGCTTCCGCGGGCAACTAGAATGTTCTTCTAAGGGAAGGCCGCGGGCGATCTTAGGGTATTCCTGGTATGCCGATAGATCGCCTTCCTCTTTCCATTGCAGCGAGCCTTACCAGTTCGTGACTTGCGACGCAGCCATGCGTGACAAAGAGGCACATCGGTTTGCGGTATACTGCGGGCCACTTGAGGTGACTGGACATGAAAAACATGCAACCGGAACAGGGTACGTTTTTGCTGCAGATGGCGCTACCGGCGCTGAAGAACGAGCATAAGGTGACGAAGAGCGTCATCGAGGCGATTCCGCTGAATAAAGGGGAGTATCGGCCGGATGCCGCGTCGAAGACCGCGCTGGAGCTTGCCTGGCACATCGTGGCGGCGCAGCATCGCTTTCTGGGCGGCATTGCCGACGGCGGATTCGATTTTGCACCGATCAACCGGCCGGAGTCGGTGCGGAATTCGGCGGACATAGCGGCGTGGTTCGGGGATTCGTTTGCGAAGAATTACGAACGGCTGGCGGCACTGTCCGGTGAGGCACTCGTGAAGGCAATCGATTTCCGGGGACTCTTTCAGTTTCCGGCGGTGATGTATCTGCAGTTCGACATGAACCACGAGATCCATCATCGGGGGCAGCTTTCGACGTATCTGCGGCCGATGGGCGGGAAAGTGCCGGCGATTTATGGGGAGAGTTACGATTCGGCGGAAGCGAAGAAGGCGGCGGGAACGGCCTAGGGGAAAAACCGAGTGGCGCGTAGGAGCGCGATTTTGCGCCGGTGCAAAACGAGACGTAAGAACGATAGAAAAGAAAAAGGAAGCCGCTCTCGTGCGGCTTCCTTTTTCTTTTAGTGGAATTGCGAACGTACGCCGCGGGTCAGGAAGGAACTTGGCGATACGGGCGACCGGCGGGCAGCAGAACAATCAGGGTGTAGGTGCTCAGAGTTATGCCCAAGGGGATTTCGGACAGGGAGAGGAATGCGGCGATAAGAACGAGCGGACGCGCGAACGCTTGGCCAGCGAGAAGAGCGAGCCCCGCGAGAAATCCGAGGACACCGGCTACCGCACACCACACCGCGATCCCAAAGTAAATGAAATGGAAGTCGCTCATAAGCGCGAACGGCTTGGGAACGCGCGGGAGCAGCGCGCCGAACATCAGCGTGGCGGTCGTGCTAAACGCAATCAGCCAAAGGACCATTGCCAAGCGGATGAAGCCGTAAATGATCCAGCAGACGGCTAGAATTCTGGAGCTGGCGTTCGGATTCCGATCCGCGGAGACGTCCGATGTCATGGAATGAATTTCTCCGGAACGTGATTTGGCCGTACGGTGATCTACTTGCTGCTTCTTCCGCGGCGCCGCGCAGCATGCCGGGCTGAGGTGCGTCGCAGACTGCGGCGAGCGGAGCGGGCAAGTTTCGTCTTCTTCAAGCCGCGGGCAATCTTTTTGCCCTTGCGGACGAGTTTCTTGCCTTCGCGTTCCAGCTTGGTGGTGACCTTGCTGTTGGTCAGCGCTCTTTGCGCCGCGTCCGCTTTAGCGGCGAGAGAGCCCAGAGTCGAGCCAATGGATTCCGCAAGGCTTATCAGAATTGGGTCGTTCTTCGAAGACTTGTGCGTTCGAGTTGTTTTCAACACGGACTCCTTTTGTACTTTGTCAAAGTAAAGCGACACGGCTGCACTCGTGAAGATAGGCGGCGCGATCGCGCCGCTAAAGTGCGTTCCCCTGCCTAAACGGGTCTTCGGCCCTGAATCACGCGGATTAAGATAATGATGATGGCCAGCACCAGCAAAATGTGTACGAAACCACCCAAGGTGTACGAGGTGACCATGCCCAGCGCCCACAAAATCACCAGGATGATCGCGATTGTCCAAAGCAGATCCATAGTCGTCCCTCCTCCATCTTAGTCCAACCTGTCTCTCAACCTGGTATTCGGCTCCGGGCTACTTAAGAGTTGCGTTGCGGGCGTCGCGGAACGCGTCTTCGGCGGTGTCCGCGACGTCATTTACGAACTGTCTGGCCTCGCCCAAATTCCGTTGTGCGTGACGAATGAGGGTCTTGCCTCGCGAGACAGTTTCGTCGACACCTTCCTGCGCGGCATCGCGAAGAGAGTCGCGGGTGTCCTCTCCCGACCGCGGGGCGAAAAGGACGCCAAGAGCGGCACCTGCTCCCAAGCCAATCGCGAATGCGGAAATAGCTTGCGGCCACGTGTTGCGGTTGCGAATCATTGCGCTCTCCTGTTCTGGGGACGCTGCTTCCCTGTGCGTCCGGGTGACGCTTGGGCGCGACATCGCCCGTCGTTCGTTTCCGGTGCGGCGAAAGTAACTCCGCTGGACGCCTTTAGCTATCCGGTAAAGGTAGTAGGCGCGTGAGGTTGATCGTGTAGAGCTGGATGGCGTTCTAACCGCTGGTGGGGTGAGTCGAGAGTTTCGCGACAATCTGCTGGGTCTTTTGATCGAAGACGAAATACTCGCCAGGCGCGCGAGCGCAAAGCTCTCGCAAACGAGCTTGCGCGAGCTCCAGGTTTTGCGCAGCTTCAATCCAAAGGAAGCTGCCGTCGTCGTGGCGCTTGAGAATATCAAATGGGCTAAGTGGCATGGTTCCTTTCGGTTGAAGTAGGTGTGGTTCCAGGCTGGAGTAGAGCAGGCGGGCTGCCGTTCCGGGGCGCACCTTTGGAATGTTTAGCTTGCGGTGACGCCTAGGGCCCAACTCTCGGGCTGCCTACAGGAAATGCTGTAGTACAGGACTATGTCGTTTGGCGGAGGAGACTTGTATTTCTTACAGGGTGCCGAACCGCGGCGCGAGGAACAGAAGAGTCTGGTGGAACCGATGGGATTGGAATCCGCCAGCTGTATGCAAATAGCGAGGACCAGGGTTTGCGCTATCGTCAGGACGACGACGCCGGAAGACGCCTCCGTTTTCACCCAATAAAGAAATGCTCTTTGCTCACTTTTGGAGCATCTTGAAGTTGACGTAGCGGGCGAACCGCTCGCTCGTACATTCACTAAACGGAGAAAACAATGAGACTACGGTTAGCAATCGCAGTGTTTATGTTGTCGTTCGTCGTCGTTCTTGCAGATCACCTTCCGATAACCCACAAATCATCGACGGTGGCGGACGGCAATCCTCAGCCAGCACCGCAACCACCTTCGGCCTTGACGGTGGCGGACGGCAATCCTCAGCCAGCACCGCAACCACCTTCGGCCTTGGCGGTGGCGGATGGCAATCCTCAGCCAGCACCGCAACCACCTTCGACCTTGACGGTGGCGGACGGCAATCCTCAGCCAGCACCGCAACCACCTTCGACCTTGACGGTGGCGGATGGCAATCCTCAGCCAGCACCGCAACCACCGACAGGTGTTGCGACTGCCTGAGTTAGCTTGACGCTACGCTGCGCGCATCGTGGCTTTATGCCGTTGGTCCGGGACCACGCATATGCTACGATGCGCGTGCGCGTCTGAGAACATAACTGTCTCGCAGATAGCTCGGACGTTTCGTACCGACTAGCGTCCTCTAGCCACGCAGAATGGATCGTCTCTCAAATGATTGAATCGGGGGCATTCATCGCCCTAGCTCTGATTCTGCTTGGATCGCTTCTGGACTTGCTGTACTCCGAGCGGTCCCAAAAACGACGGCTGGCCTTAGAGAGCGACCTGCTCATCGAGCACCGCATTCCGCGCCACTACAAGAATTTCGTCGAAGTCGAGAAGAAGCTCTGGCAAGCAGCCGACAATTACAAGCGCACCGATGCTTGGGAATTTACAAGGCTCACTCTTCGATCGGCGGAGTTGGAAGTCGTCAGAGAGTACTTGCGAGGGCTGCGGGAAGACTTCCAGCGAGGCAACCGCATATTCGGGGCGGTGATCCTGCACTCGCCAAATACACGCATCTTGGGGCAGCTGGAATGGCAGCGTTCGAAGTTCCAGCTCTCCTTTCGATTCTGGTACCTGATGATCTCCATGAGGCTCGGTTGGAATGCCGTATCGGTAGACGAGTTGCGACGGTTAACGGAAATCGTTACCAACCTCGCGTATCACGTCCGGACGATGCTGAAGACTTTTGAAGAATCCGGGAACACGAAATTTGTGGAGTGGATCCTAAAAAATTCGTAAGAGTGTCCTGGTCAAGCGCGCGCCACGCGAACGAGGTCCAGCTCATGGATTCCCGATGTTGGCGTGATACGATTCTTTCCTGGTGCATCTAAACGTATTCGAAAATCTGCTCTGGGGAATCGGGGCGGCGCTAAAGGGACTGCTTTGCGCATTGGTTTACTACCGTAGGCTGTACCGGCGCCTGCCCTTTTTCACTCTGTACGCATCGCTCCTGGTGGCGGAGTTTGCGTTCGTGTGGTTCGCGTATCACACCTGGGGTTACGCGTCCCGCGCGGGCTCTTACGCCTACTGGTCAGCGCTGGGAATCGTCCTGACTGCGCGGGGTCTCGCGATCGCGGAACTCTGTTCTGTATGCCTCAAGAATTATGCGGGGCTGTGGTCGCTGGCCCGGAGAGTATTGGGGCTGGCGGCTCTGGCACTGCTGGCAAGCGCGAGTTTCACGGCCGCGCTGAATCAATATCGTATCGACAAATTCGTGCTCGCCGCCGAAGAGGGATTGGAGTTCGCGGCCGCCGTTATTTTGATTTTGCTGTTCGCTATCACGGTCCGTTACAAGGTTTGGCTGGAGCCGATGGAGCATTCGATATTCCTAGGGCTCGCATTGTATTCGATCTTTCAGATGCTGAACCGCACGTTCATGAGTCGGTTGTTGACTCCCTATTTCCCTTGGTGGGAATCCGTTCGCATCGGCTGTTTTGACATCGCAATGCTGATATGGCTTTACGCTTTGCGTCAACCATTGCCAAGTGCGCCTGAAGGACCTGCGCTAATTGGCGAGCAAGCGGCTCTGGATTTGCTTCGTCAACTACTGCAGGGGATGCGCGAACTGACGAATGAACTGAAACGCATGGTGAAGGCTATTTGGAAATAAAGAACGGGACCACGCCGAACGCATGAGCCTTCGAAGGCGGCTCAATGCCCCTTAATGCCTCTTGGATGGTGTCCTTGTCGGCATACAACCCACAGTGCCATCGTGTCAGAACGTAAACCGTGCAATACAGGCCGGTGCAGAAGTCCTTTAGCCGCTTCACCCCGAAAATGGCCCACTGTTCCTTTCGAGACAGTTTCGCTCCCCGGCAAGTGCTAGCCTGCGGGAGAATCGCGATCTGTCCCTCTTTACTCGAGAGGACCATATGGCTACTAATACGATACTTAAAAAGGTTTCGCCGTCAGGCATGAAAGCTAAGAAGAAAAGCGGCTTCGACGCACAGGTCTTTCTCGAATCGGTCGGAGCATCGAGAACCGTTGCGGAGTTCCGAAAAAAGCAAGCCATCTTTTCTCAAGGCGACGCCGCAGATACAGTCATGTACATCCAGAAAGGGACCGTGAAGTTCACGGTGGTGAATGAAAGTGGCAAGGAAGCTGTCGTGGCAATGTTTGGCCCCGGTAACTTTTTTGGGGAAGGAGGTATGGCAGGTCAGACGATTCGAATGGGGACGGCGACAGCAATTTCACCGACGACCGTGCTCATGATTGAAAAAGACGAAATGATGCGCGTGCTCCACGCGGAACACGAACTGTCCGACCGTTTCATCACGTACATGCTGGCACGGAACATCCGAGTCGAGGCGGACCTGATCGATCAGCTTTTCAATTCGACGGAGAAGAGATTGGCCCGCACACTTCTTCTGCTCGCCCGCTATGGCAAGGAAGACCAGCCCCAGCAAGTACTCCAGAAGGTTTCTCAGGAGACCCTGGCGGAAATGATTGGCACAACGCGCTCACGAGTGAATTTGTTCATGAACAAGTTCAGGACGCTGGGCTTCATCGAGTACAACGGCGAAATCAAAGTCAACAAGTCCCTTCTCACTGTTGTCCTGCACGAATAAAGGCTTCAGAACATGTTGGCGCGCTCGCAAGTGCGCCTAAAGCGTTTGTCGATTAGGTTGACGTCATGCCGACCCTAAAGCACGGGAAATAGACACACTGCACCCTCTTAACTGGGCTGTTTTTATCCTTCGTCATGTCAGAGAAGACGTCGTGCGGGTTCAAGTTTGATTTGAGAATGTGACTCATATGGAACAGATTTCAAACGCCTAATCTGGCAGTCTTGCGGCTACAAGCGCGAATCCAATGAGAAGTCGCATCCGTGCTGTACGCGACAAAAGAATGTTCTGATTGGCCTGCGCTCAGAGCTAAAAGGAGAAGACATGTTTGGAATAATCGCCGCGGTTCTGATTGTTCTTTGGTTGCTCGGGTTCCTGGCCTTTCACGTTTCCAGCGCCCTTATTCACATCCTGCTGGTAATCGGTATAGTGATGCTCCTCCTGCATTTCTTCCGAGGTAGAGCAGCCACGGCCTGAAAAAACTGGTCCGCGTGAAGACGCATTCTGTTTGTTGCTAACGTGCAGGCCCTGGGAAATCCTCGCATGATGAAACGCGTTGGTCAGAAGCGGGGTGCGCTACAAGGCTGAAGTTCTGAATTCGGCTGTTTGCTCTGAATTCCGAGCTTGAGAGAGACGAGATGAATCGCGGGCTCCGCGAGGAACACGAGTTCTCCGACCGCTTCATCGTCCGTATGCTGGACGCGTGCGCTCTATGATGTAGCGCTCCCCGAGCCCGAGATGCCCAGCTTCAGAAATCGCAAGAGCCATGACTATGCACATTAGCTCAGCGATGTATGCCCCATGTCTGTTAGTCAGAAGGAATGCCAGTGCCAACCGGGTAGACAATGATCTCGACCGTTCCCCAGCCGGAGCCAGAGTCGGCGTCTACACCAGCGTTCTTCCCCATTCCCAAGGTCTTGAGCTGAGTGTCATCGAAGCCGAAATTGCCAACCAGGTAGGCGCGTACCACCGCGGCGCGGGCCTGTGTCAGTACCAAGTCTTTCTGGGCCTCTCCGGTCATCCCGGTATAAACGACCACAACCGCAATGCCGAACTCATTGCCAGCAAGAAACCGCCCGGCGGTGCCCAGAGATTTCTCGTTCTTCAGTTTGGCTGTATCGATCTTTTCGAAGAGGCGTTTTGGCTCGTACGTGAACGTTTTCAGAGGTGAACCTTCCGGCAGGCCCGCGATTTCGTTTTTCGCGAGCTCCGCGGAATCTTCATAGCCGCGTTTCTTAAAATACCCGCGCAATAGGAAATTTTGCTTCAGCGCTTCCATGTTTTCCTGGAAGTCAGCGATTCCCGCTTGCGCGTGGATCACCGTATCACGCATTCCAACCGCGGTCTGGTCCAGTTCGGTATACATCTTCTTGTCGTTAACCAGGACCCCAATCGTTCCCTGACCTTGGTTAATCTTGGCGCTAATGGAACTCAGATTCGCGGTGGCCACCGTGACGTTGTCAAGCGCCTCCTGACTGCTGTCCAGAATAGCGTCCGTCTTCTGGATCAGGTCCGCGATCACAAGAGGAGGTTCGCTGGCGATCGTGTCGCCATCCTTCACGTTCAACCCGTGGGCTGATCCAAACGAAATCGCGACATACTCATTGCCCAGGAGACCCTCGGTCTGGATTCCTGCCACCGAATCCTGCTTGATGATGTCGTGGGTCGAGCGCTGCAGATCCATCAGCACGGTGATTTTGTCGGTCGGCTTGTTCGGTAACTCGATACTCCGCACGCTGCCGCTGTGGACTCCGCCCACTCGCACCTCCGCGCCCGCGTCCAGTCCAACTACAGTGCTGAACTGTGCCTTCAATCGATAGGTCGATGTGAACAGGTATTGCCGGTCACCAATAATGAAGACTCCTGCCACCAGAATCGCCAGCGTTGCGATGATAAAAGCTCCCAGCCTAGCCGCTCTTGACATATGTGCTCCCTATGAATCCCGCTTGAAGAATTGCGCGACAAATTTGTCTTCGCTTCTTTCCAGCTCCTCGAAGGTGCCTTCCATCACGGCATTCCCTTGGTGCAGCAGTACGATTCGGTCCGCAATGAGCTTCGTGCTGAGCAAATCGTGCGTGACGACGATCGATGCCACGTCGCGTTCCTCTTGCAACTTCAGAATCAACTCATCGATCTCCCGGGATGTGATGGGATCGAGCCCCGCGGTGGGTTCATCGAGCAACAATATGCCGGGCTCCAGAGCCAGCGCGCGCGCCAGTCCTACTCGCTTCTGCATACCGCCCGAAATATCGCTTGGCATTTTCTTGAGTGCGCCTTCCATGCCCACGCTAGCCAGCAATTCCTCGGATGCGGTCCCCCCGCTCCGATGCGGTCATTTTTGTGTGACGCCTCAACGGAAACGCGACGTTCTCCTCAACGGTCAGAGAGTCGTAGAGTGCCGCGTGCTGGAATAAGAACCCCATCCTCTTCCTGATCTTGTTCACCGCTTCGATATTCGGAGGTCGTGATCTCCTCCCCGTGGATGCGAATCGATCCCGAGTCTGGCTTTTGCAGCCCGATCATCAGCTTCAGCAGCACGCTCTTACCGGTTCCGCTGCGGCCCAGCACCACCAGGGTTTCGCCACTGCTAACCGTCAGATCAATCCCGTTCAAGACCCTCTGCGCGCCGAAGGATTTATGTAAGCCCTGCAAGACCACCGCGCAGGGCCGGCGCTGTTCCGCTCGGTATTTTCAATCGCGTGGTCGTCGCCGCTTTCTGTCGCGAGCAGCGCGACTTCTTGGGTTAGCGTGCATCATGGAAAGAACACCAGGATCAATTTCACCAAGATGACGTCGGCCAGAATGACAAAGAGGGAAGACAACACCACGGAGCTCGTCGCCGAACGACCCACGCCCTCGGTACCACCCTGACTGCGCATTCCCTGGAAGCACGCGATCGTCCCGATGATCAGGCCGAACACCGCGGTTCGGAAGGTCGGCGCAAGAAAGTCGCTGAAGCTGGTGCCGCCAAATCCGGAATGCAGGAATTTGTGAAAGGAAATCGGCTCGACCAACGTATCCGCGATCCAACCGGCGGCCACACCGCAGAAATCGGCAGCCAGGGTCAGCAGCGGGAGCATCAGGATGCACGCCAGGATGCGTGTGAAAGCCAGCAGCTTGTACGGATTTACGCCGGAGGCCTCGATGGCATCGATCTGCTCGGTTACCTTCATCGACCCCAATTCCGCGCCGATCCCCGCCCCTACCCGGCCGCTAACCACCAAACCGGTCACGACGGGACCCATTTCGTGAACGATTGAGAACACGATTGCGGCGGGCAGCATGGACCTAGCGCCGAATCGCACCAGGCTGTAGCGGCTTTCCAACGCCAGGACCGCACCAACGGCGCCACCCGCGAGCGCCACCAGCGGCAGCGATTTGGAACCTATATCGTCGAGCTGCCGAATCAGTTCGCGCCCTTCAAACGGACGCCGTACCGCCGACCGCATCACCTGCCAGACAAAAATACCCAGCTCTCCAAACCACTCGAGGAAGCCGTTGATCGGACTCCAGAGAGAAGTGAAAGTAGATCGGATCAGTGACGCGGCTTGCGGCACGTCCTGGACTGATCCAGCGAGGAGGAACCGTGGTGTTATCGCTCATAAACTATGCCTTAGGGATTCGAGTTGGCTGCCCGCTCCGTTCCCGGAGATGCGGAGCGATCGCCACGGCCAAATAGCGTATGCCGTCCTCCATAGATGAATTCACGCGCAATATTTCCGCCCACGAACGCCAGCAGCGCGTAGTTGCCCATCCGCATCCCATCTTTGACACCGTAGCGGCTCGGATACCATCCATAGACCGCGGTCATCGTGCCCGCATAGGGCGCTACCAGGGCCGGGAATGACAAACCGCGATGACCATCCTCACCACGGCGTGCCGTCACCGTTGAGATCACCGCATGACCCAACCGCCGAAATACGCCTTTGCACTCACAGCGGTAATACAATGTGTCTTCTCGGAACGCTTTTGCCAACGCGTAGCGCGTCGTCGTCGTTACCATCGCGATGCCGAAGTCGGATCCAACTCGCTCGCCGTAGGCTCCCGCGCCCTGCCCCCACTCCGGCGGCGTTTTATCTGCCTGATTGATGCCGCCCAAGATCGCCGCGCCGGCGATTGGATAGGGACCAAACGTATCGAAGAAGTAGTTCCTCAGCTTCGTCTTCTCCGTCGGACGTCTATAGGTCAGGTTCAGTCGTGGCTGCGTTGCGCTGGGGGAGTGCGAAACGGTGTCGCTAGAGGAAGATCCTACGTCGGCGACGGATTGCGCGTTTCCCGCCGGCGCAAGCGCTCCCAAGGTCGTGATGGCAATCAAGTAAAGGGATAACGCGGAACCTCTTCATGTGAAATTCTCCTTATCTGGAAATTTCCACGTTGCGATTGAGGATGGCTTTCGCAATAAGCCAGAGAGGGACCAAAATCGTTAGAGCTATAAATAGCCCATCGAGACATAAGCTGTCTGTCCCAAAAGGGACACAATTCCTCGCCATCTTCTTTTTCAGGTGCTGCGTCAAAATTGAGCGTCGGCGCTAAAATACAAACATGTCCGCAATGGGACAGATATCCGACCCCCGCCCTTCTAATATGCTGTCCGTGGCGGAAGCAAAAAGACCGAAGCGAGAAACAAGTCCCCAAGCTTCAGCCTGAACCACAGCAGAGATTCCGGGTTCCGCTCCGCTCCACACCGTCGCAGAGACTCTCGGACCAACACAGAAGCCAGGGCAACACCTAGCGCATGCGACCTGCGCTAGGCGCGTGAAATCGCTGTTATGGAGACAGCACTTATGAAACTACTTGGAGTTATCGGTACCACAGGCCTGTTCTTCCTTCTCGGAACCACCGCTGCCGCCTACGCACCGCTCGATCGACAGGAACCAGGCGACAAGCCCGAAAAGCAGGAAGAAAAGGCCAAGCCTGAAAAGCAAGAAAAGCAGTCCCCGCCTGCGAAAGAGGAAGCCAAGCCGGCCAAGCAGGAACAGGAAAAGCCTGCGAAACAGGAAGCGAAACAGGCCAAGCAGGAACAAGACAAGCCTGCGAAACAAGAGGCGAAGCAGGCCAAGCAGGAACAGGACAAGCCTGCGAAACAGGAAGCCAAGCAGGCCAAGCAGGAACAAGACAAGCCTGCGAAACAGGAAGCGAAGCAGGCCAAGCAGGAACAAGACAAGCCTGCGAAACAGGAGGCCAAGCAGGCCAAACAGGAACAGAACGACAATCACGTACAGCAACAGGGCCAGCAGAGTGCGCAGCAGTCACAGCGTGACGGTGAAAACCGCGGCGGTGGCGATCATGGTCGTATTTCTGACGACCACTACCGCGCCAGTTTTGGCAGCGGGCACAACTTCCATGTCAACCGGGGCGACTACGATCATCGGCGCTTCAACTACGGCGGCTATTCGTTCGGGTTCATTGACCCGTGGCCGGTAGCTTGGTACTACACGGACGACGTTTACGTCGTTTACGACGATGGTGGCTACTACATGTATGACGTGGTCCATCCCGGTATACGCATCGCCGTCAACATCCTTTAGCGCTTTCTCCGGCACCGGTTCGGGAGCGCTTGCCCGGTACCCAATCCTTGCGAAGCAGGGATGGGTGCCAGGCACTCACCTTTCTACCCGTGAGTGCTGGTGCCAATACAACGACGCGTAACGCCTTCCCGACGTCCATTCGTTCGGATTCTGAAGTGTGCGAAAAGGAACAGCCGTCAAGTAGCGTTGAAGAAAGATCGACGAGCCATCTGTTGGTTACGGGGCTAAATCCAGTCCATAAGACGGGTGGCTAAAGGTTCCGCCGATCTTAATGGGGACGATCTCTCCAGCATTCTTTTTTGTTAACAGTGGTTCCACAAATTTAAGCAGAACTGATTTCATCCCTGTCGATGTCTTGGAAAGCTTGCTATCGACGCGCAAGGTTCCGTGAAGGTTGATCTGCTCCGTCAACACGCCGTATGTGCCATGCACATGAGCAAGCGCGCCTGGAACGCTGAAGGAGAAATCCGAGAACGCTGCGACCGCGTCTTTCAGCACGACATGTCCTTTCAGATTTTCAATGACGCTCGCCGGATCGTCGTTCGGCTTCTCGCCCTGAGCCACCTGGCTGAGATTGTCGATCTTTTCCTGCGTCGCGGGGTGTGTGAAGCCAGCGCCGTCGATTCCAAAATCTCCCTGCAGGTTTATCCTTTCAATGAAGCTTCGGTTCCCAGGAGGAACCTGGACTCGCGCTACGAAGTTCATCGCTCCGGTGAAAGCAGGTTGATCAGCCTGGGCGAGCAGGCGTAACCAATCCTGAATGTGGCCCTGCTGTTCTGTCCCAACCAGAGAGAGCGTCTTACCTTCGGAGCCCACCTTGTTCGCCACTTCGCCATGCGATACGACCGACGTCCGCGCGAATTGCGCGCGCACCGATTGTAGCGCGACGTCTCCATCCATCCCATCCACAACCGCCTGGAACTGTGTTTTCAGGTATACCGGATGATGGCTGCGGGTTACTTCGAAATCGGGGACGTCGGTAGTGCCTTCGACCTCGATCTGTTTCAGCACGCCATCGAATTTGCCGGCGGAGGATAGCGTTCCTCCGATTCCGGGAAACACGCCCAGGTCCGCGTGAAACACATAGGAGCCAGAAAGGACGGTCTGGCCGGCGTTCCCCGTTCGCAAGGGGCCGAATTGCCCGTCCGCACGAATTTCTCCGGGAGGCTTCGGATTCTGCAGCATGGCATGGAACGACATGGGCCGGTCGTCGGCCACAGAGTTCAGCGTCAATTTGTGAATTTCGAACTTGAGGGGCTCTGTCCCGGGCTCGCCGGAAGCAAACTCCACCACGGCACCGTCCGCGATGATCTCCTCAAGAATCAGCGCGACCTGCTCCGGGCCACCTGTGGGTCGGACTTCGTTGCCGGCGCTTTCACTGCGCGGCGAAACGAATACGCGCAAACCCTCGACCTGGACGCGTCGAATCCGCTTGGGAGTAGTGAAAAATCCCGGATAACTGCCTTGGATGATGAGCTTTTCGACCGTGGCAATGGGCGGAGCGTTTCGATCACCGTTGCGGCGCAAGGTCACTCCTTCGGCAATGCACCCCGGCGTGAAATACGTTCCGTGAAATGTTTTGAATTCGACCGTGCTGGCAAACCTTTTTTGCAGCGCTCGGACGACGGTATCCCGCGTGAACGGCCAGCGGCTTGCGATCAACAAAGCCGCGCTGCCGATCAGAACGAAACCTAATAATCCGCCAATCTTGATCCAGCGGACCAACTCTGTTGCCCCCCTTATCAATCCCTCGAAAAGATAGGCGCTTCAATTGGGAGCTCTGATGAGAGACACAAAATCTCAGAAGCTCGTGATTTTGATGCTTCAAGTGCCTAAACGGACTTTTTTTCTGTGGCGACCGATGGAGAAGTTACCGTAGGCGTCGGCGCATCCCTTCTATGCAGACAAATCTGGGCGCGCTGTCTACACCTCAAGTCTACCGCCCCGCAGCGGCCTGCCTGGATTCTGCAGGCAAAACTCTTCGACGCTTCATCGCGTAGAGTCCCGAATCTGCTTCACGCAACAGGCTCTCAATCGAATCACCGTTTTGCGGATAGATCGCAACACCGACGCTGATGGAAAGCTTGGGTCCCTTGCCATCATTGGCAACGCTCTCGCGGATACGTTGTGCCACTAGTTTGGCCGCCTCCGCGTTCGTTTCCGGTAAAACAAGAGCAAACTCGTCCCCGCCGAAGCGCGCCGCCGTATCGATGTCCCGGCAACAGAAGGACAAGACATCAGCTACCCGGCAGAGCGCCTGGTTTCCTTGGATGTGTCCGTAGTGGTCGTTGATGAGCTTCAAACCATCCAGGTCGAATAACAATACGGCAAACTTTCTCCTCGTGCGTTCGCAGCGTTTGATCTCCATGTGGAGGACATCTGCGAGACGGCGGTAATTAGCCAAGCCAGTCAGGGGATCGCTGGCTGCCTGTCTGCGCAGGTGATCCTCCAACTCTCGCTGTTTGGTGACATCTTCGGCAATAAGCTCGTAGGCGCTTAGCTCACCCTGGTCGCTGCTCACTTGTCGCCCGCTGAGGCGAACCTTCAGAGGGATGTGATCCGTCCGCGTCCATTCCATTTCGACCGGCTCAATTAGATCTCCCTTGGCAGATTGTTCAAACAATTGTTTCCATTTGGCGGGGTCTTGAACAATGTCACTGCCGAGATTCATCGCCAAGAGTTCTTCTCTTGTCCCACAGCCGAGCATGCTCACCATGGCCTCATTCACTTCCAGAAATCTACCGTCGAGATCGCAGCGGCAAATGCCGTAGTTCAGATTTCCCGCCAAGGCGCGGTAACGTGCTTCCGAGCGTCCCAATTCCTTTTCGGCTCGATTTCGTTCATCACGCAATGCCTTCTCATCCTGGGCTCGGTGGATGGCTACCGGGAGATGGCTGATGCTGCCCATTTCAATGCAATCGCAGGCGCCCTTCAGAATGAGTTCTGCAACGGCTTCTCGTTTCACAAAGTAGACCAAGTAGATCAGGGGAATCGCCTTCTTCAGCTGGCGCAGGCAGTCCAAGGCCTGAGTTCCTTGCCAGTTAGAGCTAGGGTATTCAGCTAGAACAAGATCGAAGCACTGCGAGCGAAGCCGGTCGACAAACTGCTCGGGAGTTACGACGACATCGGAAGTTACCGTGAATCCCACCCTCTTGAGCTCGTGCAAACAGCGCTCGATATCCATAACGGAACGATGAACGAAGAGGATGCGCAAGAAATGCTGTCTGCTCTCCAGTCCGTCCAAGGCAGTAGTTCGTTCAGTTTGTCTAAGTTGCAGCATTCCAAGCCAAGCAAATTCCAGGAACTCAGTCCTAATTTGCGGCCAAACTGGCAACCTGGAGGATTAGAGTTCTCTCGTGGACAGCCTAGCCAGAGGGGTTGTGAACATCTGTTCTGTTTCGGACATCTTTTGCCCGACCCTTAACTGATACGACACATTCTAGCGTTGCTGTTCCACGCCGCTACACAGGTCGCCAGTCCGTTCGAGCCATTTCTTCAGGGACTGGTCACGTACGCAGAGGCCGGAATTACGGAGTGCGGCGAGATTCTAAAGGGGCGAACCAGAATAGTCCCACTACGCGTGCGCGGCCGAAGCTTGGTCGCGCACGTTGGCCTGCAAGGGAATGGCTACCTTGACCGTCGCGCCCCTCCCTTCGGAGAGAATTTCAAAGGCTCCGCCGAGAGCTGTGACGCGCTCCCGAATCCCTCGAAGGCCCACCCCCGACAATCCAACCGACGAAATCTTTGACAGCGTCTCGGCCGATATTCCTCGTCCGGCGTCCTTAACCTCTAGCGCAAGCCCACCCGCAAACTGGCATATGCGAATGTCCGCCGTCGGACTTGCTGAATGGCGATGGATGTTTGTCAGACACTCCTGTACGATCCGGAAAACAGCCGTTTCCAGGTCGGACGGCTGCCGTTCGAAATCGGACGGCATCTCCAGATGTACTTTGATACCGCTCCTTTCTTCAAATCCCTCTGCGTACCAAGCTAGAGCACTCTTGAGCCCTGCTTCGTCCAGCAACGGAGGGTGAAGAAGGTAGGAGACGGTACGCACACTGTCTGAAACTTCTTTTGCCAATGCCGCGCTTTCGGCTGCCGTCTTAGCGACACTTGCGTTGAGTTCTTCCGCTTCTCTCTCCAGCTGGTGGAGGTTCATCATCAACACGGCGAGCGTTTGTCCGGTGCTGTCATGCAGGTGTCGCGCTATCCTCCGCTGCTCCTCGTCGCGAACTTTCATCAGTCGTGCCGAAAGGTCGCGCAGGCTTTGATTGGTTACCTCCAGCAGTGTCGTTCGCTGTCGGATACGTTCTTCTAATTTTCTCTGAACGTTCAGTAACCGCGCTTGGACTCTGCGCTGTTTCGTAATCGTTCGCCAGCTCAAGTCTCCGAAAAGAATGATGGCGAGGGAAATCAGAGAATAGGCGATGGTGCTGTTGCGTTCTTCTCTCGTAGTGATCCGCAGCGAATAGAGGGGAGGAACAAAGAAAAACTTAGCACCGAGCCATCCCGCGGTAGCGGTGAACAACGAAGGCCAGAGCCCTGCGTACCAAACGGAAAAAGCCGTGGCGATGAAAAACGTGGTGTACGGGTGAGAATCAGCGACGAAGCTGAGTGAGAAGACCTCGTACGGCCAGGGCCACTCCGGCCGCCAATACAGCGGCAAGATACTGTCGAAGGTTGTTTTCCCGGAACCCGCGAAAAAGAAGATTTGGGGCTTTCATGTTTTCGACGCCTCTACTCGGGTCGGACAACGGATTTTGCGCCGCAGGCTAGCACTTGCAAGAGAGCGAAACTGTCCGCAAAGGAACAGTAACCATTTTTTGGACAAGCTACCAAAAAAGCCCGCGTACCGTCCTAAATAAGACGGTTTTCCTTCGGATGCGATGCCATCATGGTCCGTATGCCCAAGAAGAAACTCAAGAAGCAGTCCGATGAAGCCCTACTATCGGAGGTGAAGAAGGAAATGGCAAAGCCACGTGCCGCCGAATCCACTCGGAGCGAGAATTTGAACGGAGGCGATCCCCAGGTCATCCAACGAACGGCTAAGGAAAAGGCCACGAGAAATCGTTGGCTCGCCTTCTCGATAATAATGGTTGCCGTCATCGCCGTACTCTTTGCCCACGGAGAATGGGGCGGCGCTTACCCCGAGCGCCACACGACCTGGCTCTTTGAAGCCGGGGCCCGGGAAACGCTTAAGACAATCAATACCGCGGCAATGAATTACTCCGCAGAACATGGCAGGTTCCCTGCAACCCTTGCGGACATGGGGCCGGCCGGAGACAGACTGCTCAATGACCCCATGTCGAGTGGCGCGATTCTGGGTTATGCGATTGACTATCACTCCTCAGACTCGGGAAAGAGCTACGGCGTGATGGCTGACCCGAGGACAAGATTTGGACGCAACTTTTTCACAGATCAAACAAAGATCCTACGAGTGGGAAGAGATGTAAGAGGCGCTGAGTTTAAGTGAGAATGTCTTCGATTTACCGCATTGCCCCAGCCAACGCGCAATGAACAGGCGCGTGATTCGCTCTGTGTTTGGTTTTTGTGAGGTGTCCCATTTCGCACAGATTGTTAGACTCCTCTTTTGGTTGAATAGACAGAGAGTCTCAGAGCCCATGAGGTTTCACTTAAGGAATGCGGGGCACGTTAGTACCGTTCAGGATTGCCATGAGTCAAAAAAACTTTAGAGTCGTCCGGGCGGGCGAACGGACCAACGTCGATGGGAAGCCAGTAAGCAACAAAGTACTGTTGGCAATGCCAGATAATGAATACCAGTTGATGCGTGCTGACTTGACGTACGTCGATCTGCCGGATCATCTTAGCCTTCATGAGCCGACTCAAAACATCGAGTTCGTCTATTTTCCGAACCGGGGAATGGTTTCTCAGGTTGTAGTGACCAAAGACGGTCGAACCGTGGAAGTGGGTGTAGTGGGGAACGAGGGCTATGTTGGGGCAGGATTGGCAGTTGGCTTGAGCAGAAGTTCAGTGCGTGAAATAGTCCAAATCGCCGGCGATGGCTTCCGAATGATGGGAAATGCGCTGGAACGCATTCTGCGGTCGGCTCCGCAGTTGCAGATGATCTTGAGCAGGCATTCGGGGCTTCAAGGGATGCAAGTCGCACAGACCGCGGCGTGCAATCGACTCCACGATATACAGCAGCGTCTCGCGCGGTGGCTGCTGATGACTCAGGATAGGGTGAATTTGGGAGTACTTCCGATCACCCACGATTTCATTGCGACCATGATGGGTACTGACCGATCCACCGTGAGCTTGGCAGCGGCAGTACTGCAAAAAAAGGGAATCATAGAATACGTGCGAGGTGCAGTGAAGGTTGTGAACCGCAGGAAACTCCAGAACTCCGCTTGTGAGTGTTACGGCGTCATTCAACAGTTCGAGGATGACCTTGGATTGAGATAGCAATTCTTGTCAGTGTTGGATACCCCACAGACAGCAACCTCTTTCTGTCGCTAATGTTTAGGGGCTGTATTCACTTCGGTTTTGATGTGTGTTTAAAAGTGGTGATTTGGGCCGAACCTCGCTTAGGGCAATGAATAGAAGGGCTCTTGTCGTCGCACGGGCGTCGAAGGACCAATGCTACCCTGTCTTTCAAAGAAGAATAACCGCACCAAATCTCGAGATGTGCCATGGAGGCGATGCGTCGCAAACTGGTATGGGTCGAAAAACAGAATTTTCAGGGCTGGGCTTGCTCCGAATGCGCATGGGCGTTCAACCCTTCAGGGCCTCTCGTTGGCGAATCAATTGACGAGATGAAGATGCACTACGAACAGCAGCGCGACAAGGAGTTCACCTCTCATGTCTGTGCCGAGCACCCGAGAGCCACAAAAAATCCCCGTTAGCCAAATGAGTCGAGGGCTAAATGCTGTGTGATTGCCGTGTTCAAACAAAGCAACTGCCTTTCGAAGCGCGATGTTGAAGCGGCGTACAAGGATTTTCCGATCGTCGGAACACGAGTGAGCGGATGGCAGACTTAGAGGATTCTGAAGGAGTATCGAGTCTTGCCCTGCTCAGTTTGCCCGATTTGTTGCAAAGAGGTGCCACATGGAACCCCCCTTCGACATTCTGAAGAAGATAGACGCCGTGAATTTCGAATGGATTGAAGTCGTTCGAGACTTGCAAACCGCCGAGGCCAGGATCCAAGAACTACAAGTGCGTTCGCCCGGCGAATACGTCGTGTTTAGCCAGCGCACCCAACAGATTGTTGCCAGGTTCAACTCTCTGATGGCGGGCGCGTGAGAGACATGTTTCGCTTATGGCCCAAACGAGCGATATTGAACGGTCTTGCGATGTACCAGCAGGCTATCGAACGGCGCCAACAATCTGGGCGAGACTCCGCCATATCTGTGTCGGGCACCCTATCTGTGCGTCCCGCCCAAAGTGGAAGCTCAGGCTGACGCCGTGGAGATCGACCGAACGCGGCGCGCCGAGATAACCTTGTCGCCGGGGGCGAAAGTCCAGCAGACCGCCAGCGGTTGGAGGACCGAACTGCCCGTTCTGCATGTGAAGCGTGCTCCACCAGCCGGCGGTGGACGGCCCATACTCCGTGAGTAGATAGCCGTACGCTCCTCTCGACCGATTAGACTGCCGTCCCGTTTCGCCCCGCGCAAGGTAATGGAGGAGACACATCGCGAGTTTTCCGCAAACTCGTAGGTAAGTGTTCCAAATGAAACAGTATTAGGGCTCGTTTTATCGCACTCTGACGCAATGAGAATGGCAGACCTGACACTAAAACAGTTGTCCTCCGTGCCCTGTCCCACGTGCGGTGTCGATGCTGGAGTGCGTTGTTTGTTGCATTCGGGCGCCCCGCGCTCGGAACCCCACGTAGATCGGAAGCTTGTTGCGGCTGAGGCCATTGAAAGAAAAAAAAGTCCCCATGACAGCTGATCATAGGTAGTGGGCACCGAGACGCCAATGGCAGACACAATTAAAATGGGAAGCACTCTGATCGAGGAGGGCGCGCCTTTGCCGGCACCCGTGTCATTTGAAAGCGAGGCTTGGATCTCTTTCTACAGGGCTGGTGAAACGATTCGACGATTGCGGACCGTGTTGAAAAACGAAGCGAGCACGGAAACGGAGTCTCCTGAAGCACCCGAAGATCACCGCCTCGACGACGAAGCGTCGTCGCGCATGGATGACAGAGGGTGCCGCAACGAACGTGCCGCAAGTCTACTTGATGTGACAGGGTAGCCGTTGTCACGATGCGATCCACAGCTGCAATATCGAGTCCGCGGGTCGTAGGAGATATGAAAATGAAAACGATGCGCAGTTCGATTGTCTGTTTTGTGGTCTTGCTTTTTACAGTTCCCATGCTCCGCGCGCAGGACTTGTCCAAGTATCGGACGTTTTCGCTCGGAACCAGCTTGGCCACTGTGCTGAAGCACACCGACTTGAAGTCAGTCGACGCAAAAGTGATTCATGATCATCCAGCGTTGATCCAAGAACTGACTTGGTGGCCGCCGAACCTTCCCGGGACTTCTTTCCGGGCTGATACCGTCGAACAGGTTCTGTTCTCCTTCTACAACGGCGACCTCTATAAGATTCTTGTGACTTACGATCGAACTTCCACGGAAGGGCTCACCGCGGAGGATATGGTCAAGTCCATTTCGGCGAAGTACGGCCCGGCGACAAGTATTGCGCCCGAAACCGATTTGGCGACAAACGACCGCTATGAAATGAAGGAAAAGCCCGTGGCGTCGTGGGAAGATGCACAGTATTCCTTCAATCTTGTCCGTTCGTCTTTCACGGATAGTTTCGAGCTCGTCATTTACTCCAAACGAGCCAACGCGGAAGCTGAGGCGGCCATTGCCGAAGCTGTGAAACTAGAAGCTCAAGAGGGTCCGAAACGTGAAGCCGAGCGCCAGAAAAAGGATGCGGACGATCTGGAAGTGACGCGCCAGAAGAACCAGAAGAGCTTTCGCCCATAGTGGCTCCAGCAAGTCGTTCGAGCCGGCTCCGCACACCCAGGCTCCCACTTTCACCGTGTAGTGCTTGTTGCTTCTATGCGTCTGGCGGTATCTAAAGTCAATCCCCAAAGGTGTCTTGAAGTGGACAGATTCCAATTGTTGGCATGTTCTAAGATTCGCGCTACATCGATGACGAGGTGGCTAGGATGGCTGAAGACGAATCTTGCACAAAATGGGCACCGAGTGGGCTTCGTTGCATCGGCAATGCTCCGGCAAAAAAGGAAACCCTTTTGCGTGGAGAAAACGGCATTCTCGAATTGATTTCGATGGGTGAACCGCTCCCCGGTGTTTTGAACAAATTGTGTGCGGCGATCGATCTTCAGATAGGCAACGTCGTCTCTGTCATCTTGCCAGCCGATGACCAGGAACACGATCTTCATACGATTACCCACAGCGCTCTGCAATTCGGCCTGCATGTTTTTTGGTCTGCCAGTATTCCTTTGCTGCACCAGGATGTTCTGGGATCGCTCGAAATGTACTGCTGTGTTTCCCGGAGTCCCACGCCGTTTGAATTACAGCTGATTGAGCGAGTAACCCACCTGGCTGCCCTTGCGATGCGACGCCACAATGACGAAGGGGATTTTGAGAGCTTTTCGAGGAATTGGGCGAATGCGCTGCGAAGAGGCTTATATAAGCGGGTTTACTTGAATTGATGTCGCTTAGCTACGTTCTGGACCTAACATTTTCAAGGACTAGCACCATCGTGACGACTGAGGCGGAACGCGACGGCTCCGCACCCTGTGCCAGTCTGCGCCGTTTGAGAGTGGCTGCGCCCAGTTGCTGCTTATCATGAACCACCAATCGCACAAGGAAGGTTTGTCCAACAGGGTTCGGACGAGCGTGCTCGTTTCTGAGGCGAGCAAAATGTACTGCGACCTCTTGCGCATGGCGTTTTGCGCCGTTCGCGACCACTTTCACGTCGTCGGCGCGGCATCGAGCACGGCCGAAATCTTGACGGTACTGCAGGAATGTCGACCGCAAGTCGCTATCATCAGTGACCATCTGGAGGACGGGCCCTTGACTGGCATTCGGATCTTGCCCGAGATCCGGAGGGTCAATCCTGCCACCAGAATTCTTCTGGTCATGGGAACTCCCGATCGCGAGTTGGTAACCGAGGCTTTTAGGTTCGGCGCCGATGGAGTGTTCTGCCGGAATAGCCCATTCGATCTGCTGTGCAAGTCGTTGGATGCAATCTCTCAAGGCGAGATTTGGGCAAACGCTGCGGAACTACGTTATGTTTTAGATGAATTCATGAAAGTTCCGAAACCGCTGAAGATGGATCCGACAGTGGAACAACGTCTGACGAAGCGCGAAGCGGATGTGGTCCGCTGGGCTGTCGAAGGCCTTCCCAATCGGGAGATTGCGCAAAAACTAGGTTTGACCGAGCACACCGTTAAGAACTATCTGTTCAAAATCTTTGACAAGTTGGGCATCTCGAATCGCGTGGAGCTGGTGCTTTCCTGTCTGCGCCAGGAGCAAGCTGCTCGCGAAGAGGCGGCTGTGCACCTAGCCTTGGGGATTACCCAACTAGGTGCGCCAACAAATGTGGCGACGCGCTCTTCCACAGTCGCGCGGGAAATCTACCGCGATTCACCCGCCTAAAAAGATTTAGCTGCATTTGGCAAGTTAGTCGTGCAGGACGACGCTCAAAAGTGAGCTGTTAATTTCGAGGCCGTTCCTATTATCGATGAAGCCGAGTTTCTTGAATTTGTTCATGAACAGATTGACTCGGGAGCGCGTTGTGCCGATCATTTCCGCCAATGTTTCTTGCGACACCTTTGGAAGGATTCTCTGCGGCTCGTCTTTCTTGCCATAGCGGGCTAGTAAGAGAAGCGCACGCGCCAGGCGTTTTTCGGTCGAATTGAAGAGTTGGTCGATTAAATCCTCTTCGACCCGGATGTTCCTGGAAAGCATGTGAGTGATGAATCGGTCGGAGAACTCGTGCTCGGCGTGGAGCACGCGAACCATTTCGTCCTTATCAATCAAGAGCACGGTGGTCGGCGCCGTACTGGTGGCTGACCCCATACGAATCGACTGGCCTGCAAGACATCCTTCGCCAAAGAAATCCCCCGACTTCAGAACGGCCACGACAGCTTCTTTGCCAGCCGCATTGACGACGGAGAGCTTCACGCCGCCCTGTTGAATGTACATTACGTGCTTAGCGGGATCACCCTGCGCAAAGATGGTCGTCCTGTTGGGGAATTCGACCACTTTTCTGGCCACGCCGGCCGAGTCGAGGAAGTTCTGAGCGTCAAAAGCGAGCCTGCTTGGCCGCCTCGTATCTGCGTGGCAATGCAGGCTTTGGCATGATTCGTGCCATACATTCTAGCACCACGCTGGGGGCGCGCAACTAAAATGGAGATATGTCCGTAATAAGACAGATATCCGCCGGACTCTCTTCTAGTATGTTGTTCGTGGGGGAAGCAAAAAGACCGAAGCGAGAAAAAAAGCCCTAAGCTTCAGCCTGAACCATCCAGAAATTTTCAGGTTCCACTCCGCTCCACATTGTCCCATAAGCTCTCGGACCAACACAGAAACAAAGGTCAACAACCAGTGAGGCCGGGTGTCTGCGTGCCAAGAAGGAGGAATAGATCATGCCTTTGATTAACCTTGTAGTGGTCCTGATCGTAGTTGGCGTTCTGCTGTGGCTGGTGAATCGCTTCATCCCCATGGCGGGAAGCATCAAGTCGATCTTGAATGCCGTCGTCGTCATCGCTGTGGTGTTCTGGCTCCTGAGCGTATTTGGACTGATTCATAACCTCTCGCGAATACGCGTCGGATAAGAAAGGCGCAATGAGCGCTAGATGGAACAGCCCCGGGCCTGCCGACTCACAAACAGAACGGAAACAACAACCGTGCCGGACCCGGCCAGCGCCAGGCACATGAAATCGCGGGAATCGAGGCAGCACCTATGATCCTGCGCGTTGATTGACATAATTCCCGAACCCGGCGCGGGTATCGGTCAAAGAATGAGAATGCCGCCGGACGGAGCTGGAATATCGTTGGATGGATTCACTGAAGAAGGAGAAAGCAATGCTTGGAACTGTATTAATCGTGATTCTGATTTTAGCACTCTTGGGCGCGCTACCGCGGTGGTCACATAGTAGAGAGTGGGGTTATGCCCCGACCGGAGGAGTGGGTCTGGCTCTTCTTGTCGTCGTCATTCTCCTGCTCCTCGGGCGTATTTGAACTCTTGGCGATCGAAGTCCTAGGTGCGGTGCTTTCCGTGCGACCGAGGACGTTTCATTTTGCTGATTGAACCATGCTCATGCGGTAGGAGGAGAAATGGATGAGTCTAGCCGCCGAGTGATTCAGTTTCTCGAGAAGGAAATCAAGACCTACGGAGCGTTGGCCCTGTTCTTGGCGAAGAAGGGCATCAAGGAACGTGTTCGCGTTGGCGACAAACGAGTCCTTCTGAGCCCTACGTACTACAAGGACAGAGTAAAAGAGGCCAAGAAGCTTGTAAATGAGCTTAGAAAGCCCAATTAGAACACGGCCATCTCTCGGCGTAATGGCCGGGGGTTTGCGCTTCTTCTGGATTCCTGTGGTCTTTGTGCTCACCATCTTGCTGGTGTGCTGTCGCGAAGCATTCGGGTATTCCGTCCTGACGCACGAGGAGATCGTCGACCTGGTCTGGACCGATCAACTTCGCCCTCTCCTCCTCAGCCGGTATCCGGGCCTGTCCGAAGACCAAATCAAAGAAGCGCACGCGTATGCCTATGGAGGTGCCGTCATCCAGGACCTCGGCTACTATCCTTTCGGCAGCGTGGAATTCAGCGACCTGGTGCATTACGTTCGCAGCGGAGACTTCGTGCGCGAGCTGCTGCTCGAGAGCCAGGACGCGGACGAGTTCGCCTTCGCGCTGGGCGCTCTTGCGCACTACACGTCGGACATCGCGGGACACCCGGCCGTCAACCAGGCCGTCGCGATCCAATATCCAAAGCTGCGGGCGAAGTTCGGTAGTTCCGTTAGGTTCGCGGACAACAAAACCGCGCATCTGAAGACGGAGTTCGGATTCGACATGGTGCAGGTCGCCAAGAATCGTTACGCCTCGCAGCAGTACCACGATTTCATCGGGTTTCAAGTGTCCAAACCTCTGCTGGAGCGGGTGTTTCCCGTCGTGTACGGAGTGGAATTGAAAGACGTGCTGACGCACGAGGACCTTGCGATCGGCTCGTATCGTTTCGCCGTTAGCCGGATGATTCCAGAGATGACCAAGGTGGCGCTACGAACGCACAAGAAAGACCTGATGCGTGAGACGCCCAATTTCGCGAAGCGAAAATTCCTATACCGTCTTTCACGCTCTGACTATGAGAAGGAGTGGGGAAAGGACTACGCCAAGCCGGGATTTGGCACGCGGGTCTTGGCAATCGTTCTACGATACATGCCGAGGATTGGTCCGTTTCAAGGCGCTGGCGTTCAACAACCCGACACCCCAGACGGAAGACCTGTATTTCAAGAGCATCAATACTACCGTCGATCAGTACCGTATCTACCTGGAACAAGTGCGCAGTAACTCGCTGCAACTGGCCAATTGTGATTTCGACAGCGGCAAAGCGACCAAGGCGGCGGAATACTCGTTGACAGACGAAACGTATGCAAAGTTGCTGGCTCAGTTGGCCAAGCGGAAATTCGATCAGACCACGCCGGACCTGCGTGAGGACATCTTGCACTTTTATTCCAACCTATCTGCTCCGATCGAAACGAAGAAGGACAATGTGCGCTGGCAGAGCGTGCTAGTTGATCTCGATCAGTTAAAACTGGTCACTCCAGCTCCGGTTCTCGCCAGCAGCCCCGCACAGTGACCGGTTCTAACCTCTGCAACGCGCCCAAACCAATGCTGATCCGCCAGAGCGGTATTGCGCTCACCAGCGAGCGTACAGACGAAATGCGAATGTGTGTTCTATGGTACAGACGCTCTTGTTCCCTGCGTCTAGGATGATCTTGCAGGGAAAAACAAAAGACTCTAGCGCAGGCCGTCCCATCACTTCGCGTCTGCTTTGTCCGGACTCAGTCCTGCACTGTCTAGTCCGGAGGAAATGCAAAATGAAACCAGTCACCTGGCTTGGAATTGTCTTGATCATTCTTGGTGCGCTCGCGCTCGCCTATCAAGGCTTCAACTACACCCGTCAAGAAAAAGTTCTTGATGTTGGACCGATCCACGCCACGGCAGAAAGACACGAGCGAGTTTCGATTCCACCACTACTTGGTGGGCTTGCGCTGGTGGGCGGGGTTGCCTTGCTTGTGCTCGGAGCGAAGCGGAGCTCATAAGGCCTTGAATCGGCAGGAGGCACGATTTTAAGAGTTGTGCCAAGGAGGAGGCTTTCTGGGTGGGATCCATCGTGGGTGCACCCTATTGAAGAGGTTTGAAAGAAGTCTTACGCCAACAAGAGAAGTTCTGACTATGGAGGTCAGCGATGATGAAGAGATTTGTGGTTACGGCAGTGTGTCTCACGCTCGCGGCAGGTGTAGTGTATGCCAGGAAACTCAATAAGGAGCAAAAACGCCTCGAAGAGTGTGGCGTTGTCATGCAGGAAGTGCTCAACATCCCCGACAACATTCCTCATGATCTTTTGGAAAAGGCGGAGTGCGTCATCGTAGTTCCTTCCGTCATGAAGCTGGCGTTCGGAGTCGGCGCTGACTACGGCCGCGGAGCCATGGTTTGCCGGACAGGCGAGCACTTCCGTGGACCTTGGGGAGCCCCAGCGATGTACGCGCTGGAAGGCGGCAGCGTCGGCTTCCAAATCGGCGGAGAAGCCACCGACTTGATCCTGCTGGTCATGAATGACAGAGGCATGGAGTCGATTCTCAGCAGCAAGGTTAAGTTGGGCGCCGATGCTTCCGTCGCCGGAGGGCCCAAAGGACGTGATGCTTCCGCCGATACCGACGCTTGGATGCGCGCTGAGATCCTTAGCTACTCGCGTTCTCGCGGTGTGTTTGCCGGTGTTTCCCTGGAGGGTTCCACGATTCGTCCCGACGACGATGCCAGCGCAGACGTGTACGGGCACCTCATCAAGGCCAAGGACATCGTGAGAGGCGAACACACAGGTGTGCCTAGTACAGGCCGTCACCTCGTCAACGTTTTGCAGAAGAGCGCACCCCGCAACGAATCCGAGCGGGCTTCGAATCAGTAGTTAGGAGAGCGAACAGCTTGCCGGGACTTTTCTCGTCCCGGCAAGGCTTGAATCTTCAGAGAAGCAGTCCACCGAGCGCACCACCGGGGCCACTCGCTATGGTTCAACAGTCCCCAAATGAATCCTGGCGGGTTGCCCCACCCCCTCCGCGAAGGTCATCCATCAATCGGCTCTGAGTACCGAACCGATTCACGGGCCGATTCACGGGCCATGATGGGGAATCTGCCTGCTCTAACCCTCAGACTATTGGTGACGGCGATCGTTATGCTCGTCGGAATGACCGTTTGCGTCCAGCCAACGGAGAAGAGATCGGACGCTACCGTGAGCTAAGGCGATGCTGGAATCGGCGGCCCCGTAGTAGAGATTGATGGTATCTCCGTCGGATGCGATCGTATACCCACAAGGGAACACCACGTCCTGAACATCTCCCTGATGCTCATACTCCGTTTCGGGAGCGAATATCCAGGAATCCCCACGGACCAGGCATTTTTCCGGCTGCTGCAAATCAAAAAGCGCCAAGCCCAGCCGATAGATGGAACTCGAAGGCGTCCTCCGAACACCGTGATAGATCATCAACCAGCCGCGCGGTGTCTCGATTGGCGGAGGTGACATGCCGATCTTGTTGGCGTCCCACCAGGCTCCGCGGCGCGCTTCCAACATGAGTTTGTGATTCCCCCAATGACGCAGATCGGGAGAGAAGGAGATCCAAATGTGGGCTCCGAGGGGCGTCATGGGCCGATGGATAAGCGCCCAAAACCCATTGATCTTGCGAGGGAGGAGCGCCGCATCCTTGTCGTCGGGCGACATAATCACGCCAAGTCGTTCGAAGGTGCGAAAGTCTTTCGTTAGAGCAAGCGACACGCCAGGACCACCGCGGGAATACGAAGTGAAAGCCACAGCATATTTTTGCAGCTCCGGTACGTATGTGATCCGGGGATCTTCGATGCCCCACAACTCCTCGGGGTGTTCTGGGTTCGGCATCAACGTTGGTTCGCGATCGATTTGCCATCCATCCACACCATTCGAAGACCGTGCCGCGCACAGGTGAGAGAGACCCCGGCGGTCTTCCACGCGGCAGAGGAGAAGCGTCGACCCGTCTGGCAGCAGGGTCGCGCCCGCGTTGAAAACACTGTTCATGGAATAAGGCCAATCTTTTCCGGTCAAGATGGGATTGCCTGGATGACGGTGGAATAGGATCTCGTACTGATTTGTGACTGCTCTGTCGGACGATTTCTCAGCCAAAATGCTCATAGTGATTTGTTCTCCGTGCCATCTGTTTCTTCCAACCGGCGCATTTCCAGCAACGCCATGAGGAAAGAGAGCGTTGACTCCGCTCCTTGGTTCTCATTGGCCCGGTCTGGATGCAGTCCGTCTCGACACCCGCCAGTGCTGGGATCGTACAGGGCGATTTGCAGATCATTGTCGCCCAAGAACCAATTAAATGCGGACCACGCCTCTTTGCGCCAGCGAGCCTTTCCCGTCATGCCATACGCTTGCAAGCATGCCGAAACGACCGCACAAGCTTCGACCGGCTGTTGGTCGAAGCGCGCCTTCTCGGTTTTCTTGGAATAGAAGCCTTGCGATCCAATCGGTACAAAGTGACCCTTCTCTTCGCTCCGTTGAATCGTTACGAGCCAATCCAGCGCTTCGAGACCCGCTGCTTCCATTTCACCGTTCGCGCTGCGTGCCGCCGATCGCAAGAGAGCTTGCGGCAATCTGGCATTGGAGTACGAGAGACTATTCTCGAACCACTCCCACCCTACGCAATGGTTCGCGCGATACGCGCCAAGCAAGCGATTGGCGAGGACATCTGCCGCGTTCAACGCAGCGCGATCTCCCGGAAATGAGTCGAGATACTCGTGCAGCCCTAACAGCGCGAACGCGCAAGCGCGGGGACTCTTAAACTCCACGGCCGCGGGAACAGCAAGTTCGAACAGCCGCCCCGCCGCTCCTCGCAACCCTTCATCCTTAGACCTGCCCAAGACAGTTCCCAATCCCCACAATGCCCGGCCATGACTGTCTTCGGAACCCTCCGCCTCCTGCCACTGGCGTTCGTAGCTCAAGCAATTTCTAAATCTCTTGGTCGCAGGATCGAAGGCCAGCCACAGGAAGGCTAGATAACGCGAAGCTAGATCTGTCGATCCGGCTGGCGCAGCGACTCCGAGCTGTTCCAGGAGAATAGCGACGATGAGCGCGCGTGCGTTGTCATCGGTTGTATAACCCTCCGGATAATTCGGAACGACAAAGACAGCATGCTCGACGATTCCCGTCGCGTCGGTCATCCGATACAGGTGATCCAGCTTTATTGCGGGAACCCGGTCTAGCGCTTTTTCCGTGTGCTGCGCGGAAAACGTCGCACGTGGATTCCGCAGCCGTTCGTTATAGACCCGCTCAAAGCTTCCCATATATTCCTGTGCTACTCGGTTCCACACCATATTTCTCGCATGCAGGTAGGCGCGCTTGCGCATGGCGTGGCGTGCCGTCTCATCGTGCAAGAGCTCCAATGTGCTGTCGGCAATAGCTTTCGGATCATCGAAGGGAACCAGCACGCCACGATCATCCTCAAGCAGCTCGATCGCGTGCAAATAGGGGGTTGAAATGATCGCCTTGCCCGCACTCAGTGCGCGCGCAAGCGTTCCGGATACGACTTGTGCCTTGTGCTTGTACGGTGTGATGTAGATGTCCGCCGAGCCGATCAATTCAATCAGTTCCTGGGGGCTGACGAACTTATTGTGAAAAATGACATTTGCCGCAACTCCCAGATCCTTGGCCATGTTCTGCAAGTAGAGCCGGTATTGATCGCCCTCACGGCGTCTGATGTGGGGATGCGTAACACCTGCAACCATATAAACAACGTTGCCATGCTGCGAGAGGATGCGCGGCAGGGCTTGAATCACGTTTTCGATCCCTTTGTTTGGCGAGAGCAGGCCAAACGTGAGCATGACCGTTTTTCCTTCCGTGCCGAAGCAATCCTTGTAAAAGTTAGGATCGATGAAAGGAACATCGGGAACCCCGTGCGGGATCAGGTCGATTTTGGAGTCTGGGACGTGGAAGACTTCCTGCAGTATCTCCGCGGAGTGTTGGGTCATCACAATCATGCGGTCCGACAAACTTGCAATCTCATGCATTACCATGCGCTGATCGGGATTCGGCTCACGAAGCACCGTATGCAATGTCGTCACAATTGGCATGTGGAGACGCCGCAATAGCTCCAGCACGTGGCTGCCGGCCGCTCCACCGAAAATTCCGTACTCGTGCTGCAGGCACACCAGGTCAATGTTGCTGAAATTCAGAAAGTCCGCGGCCTGCCGGTAAGAGGACAAGTTGCCTTCGGACAACTCGAACCGTACCCGCTCGGGGTAGAGATATCCCTCTTCTGTGTCGTTCACGGGAAGTGCCAATAACTCCGTCGCCCCGAATTCCGCGCTGATGGCGTCACACAAGTCGGTGGTGAACGTCGCAATGCCGCACTGCCTTGGTAGGTAATTTCCAAGGATGGCCACCCTGCTCGGCAGCACCGGGCGGACCTTCGTAGGGGCGCGCGCCTCGGCGCTCTCTTCGATGAGAAGAGAACCCATGTTGATAGCCTTCCGACCGTTCCTGCCATTGTTGATGTACGGCAAGATCTCCGTCGTCGGCATCGTCTTTAGCGGTGACATCCGATGGTCTACCTTTCGGCCACGCCGTTTGATTCCAGCATGTATCGTAGGGATACGATACGCGGGTTGTCTCTCAGTCAAAGTGGGGGTTTTCGATCACCCTCCACCACGGATCCTAGGGTAGCAAGCCGCTCGATTCGAAACTGTCCGTTACAGCACAGTCAGGGCCCGTCAGGCTGAGTACAATCTCAAGCAGGGCGCCGCGATTGAACGGCGTCGACGCCACTTAACCTGTCTGATCCTTTCCATGACAACGTGCGTTAACGGACAGTATTCAGAATCGCAAAGAGCGATAGTAGCGTCTCGGAGTTTCTCGAAGGAGACCTATGTTGAAGATTTCAAAAGTTACGGTAGCAGTTCTTCTGGCGCTTAGTGCGTGCGCGCTTGCCCAGGCCCAAACAAGTGTGCCCTCAGAACCGGGCAGTCCAACACCGACATTCCGCGTCAACGTGGTTAGCCGCACCGCTCGTGCCGTGAACTACGGGCACCGCGGCGGCTCCACAAAGATCAATTTCAAAGGCACGGACCTTATGTCCGGCGCCGAGGGTGAAGCCACGGTGCAGAGCAAGCGCGGCGACACAAAGATCGTGGTAGAACTGCAAGGACTGCAGAAACCTTCCGCTTTCGGTAACGAATACCTGACCTACGTTCTGTGGGCCATTTCTCCTGAAGGAAGGCCCGTCAATCTTGGTGAGATACTGCTTGGTGGCAACCACCGCAGCAAGTTGGAAACCACAACGCAACTTCAGGCCTTTGCTCTCATCGTGACCGCGGAGCCCTATTACGCCGTGCGGCGTCCCAGCAATCTGGTTGTTCTGGAAAATGAGGTTCGCTCCGACACCGTCGGCACCACGGAAGCGGTGGAATCCAAATATGAGCTGATTGACCGTGGTGGTTACATTCCAACGGGCTATACGTTCGACCCCGTGGTCTTAAATGCTAAATTGCCACTCGAATTCTTCGAAGCGCGCAATGCCATGCGAATCGCCAAGTCAGCTGGAGGGGAGGCCTACGCAGCGGCGAGCTATGAAAAGGCCGCTCTTCAGATGAAGCAGGCAGATGACCTGGCGACAAGAAAACATTCCGATAAGAAGTCTCTCATTTCGACGTCGCGTCAGACCGTGCAAACCGCGGAAGATGCTCGTGAAATCGCAATGAAGAGCATCGAAACGGCTCGCTTGGAAGCCGAACGCGGCGCAGCAGCGGGACGTGAAGCAGCAGCCAACGCTAACGCAGATCAGGAATCACAACGTCGAATCACCGCCGAACTTGCAACTAGCGACGCCGTTCATCAACGTAACGAGGCGGATCGCAAGAGCCTCGAAGCTCGGGCGGACGCCCAAAGATCGGCTGACGCGCAGGCTGAGGCGGAAAGAGCTCGCGCCGCAGCGGAGCAGCAACAAGCCGCTGCAGAGCAACAGCAACAGGCGGCACAGGCTGATTCCGACCGCAATCGCGCCGCCGCCGCCGCGTCCGATCAGCAACTTCAGCAAGCCGTGCGTGACCGCGAAAACCTTCGCGCAGCTCTACTGCTTCAATTCAACGCCATCCTTGAAACACGTGACACCGCTCGAGGCCTTGTCGTCAACATGTCCGACGTTCTCTTTGACAGCGGTAAGTTCACACTTCGGCCGCTCGCCCGCGAGAAGCTAGCCAAAATATCCGGCATCGTGCTCGCCTATCCGACACTGAAGCTTGCTATCGAGGGCAACACGGACAGCGTCGGCACGGAAGCTTTCAACCAGCAGCTCTCCGAGCAGCGCGCCGAAGGTGTACGCAGCTATCTCACCCATCAGGGCGTTCCGGAATCCTCGACCAGCGCCTCTGGCTTCGGCAAGACGCAGCCTATCGCCTCAAATGCTACAGCCGAAGGCCGTCAACAAAACCGCCGCGTCGAGTTGATCGTCTCAGGCGAAGTGATCGGCACAAGGATCATCGAGCCCGTTACAGTACCAGTGGCTGCAGTATCGCCACAGCGCTAGTCCAAACCCCGCGAACGGAGAGCCGGCTCACCACGACCCGGCTCTCTGTTGCCGTTGCTGCCCTGGCGGACGATGAGCGGAATTTAGGCGAGTCTTTATCGCACGAATAGTGGAGAGTATTGTGAGCAAGAAAATCAACGGCGAATTTGGCGGGGACGACAAGGCAATCGTGACTCTTCCTGGCACCGTTGAAAAGGTCATCGCTTCAATTGTTCCCGGCCAACCTGACACAATTCAGATCTCCCTGGCAGTTGCCGAGAACCTACACCGAGAGATTAGGGTTACGAACACATTGCAAGATGATGTCGGGAATCCCCTAACCTTAAGAAAAGGCGCCGAAGTCCAAGTGACAATCGAAGCCAAACAGGCAGCAACCACGCCAAAGATATAGTCAACCACAAACTGTCGAAACCCACCCAGGCGCGTCGATTACACGTGCGCCTCCGAGGCGACCGGGGCGCGGAGTCCATTGTCAACGTAACGATAATTCGGACGATGTAGAGGCTCGTTCGCGCGCACCGTTGCCACCACATTCGCCTGCTCTCACCCCCACACGGCTGTCAAATCAGGTCCGCAAACCACCGCTTTGGATTTTGTTAGCAGCCTGGGGCCGAAAAGGTCCGGACAAGCAGCAAGCTCTCAGTCTCGGCATCTTCTACGAAGACAATGTCAACAAGAAGCGATGGGGTTGAAGGCCGAAGACCAGTTAGCGGTTTTCTAAGATAAGTTCTTTGGATTCTTCAAATGGTGGAGCCGATGGGATTCGAATCCGCCAGCTATATGGAAACAAAGGAGTTGTGCGGCGCGACCTGGCCTTCTAAGGTGTTGAAAGGAAACGAAGGGAACTCTTAGTGCCCCCTAATTGCCCCTAGAAAATTCGTAGTGAACGATGTTTGCAAGCTTCGAATAGTCGCCTGCCGACAATGCGAACCCCAGCGTCACGGCGGGATTGAGATGAGCGTCCTGCTGCCACAGGCGATTGCTGTAAACACTCCCGCTATAACGCCGAATGCCCAGGCCGCCGTAATCACCAACCAGCCAGCGCCTTCCGATTTCGATCGCTTCAGCAGCACGCCCGCCACCACGCCGTCACCGAACAAAATCAACGCCAGTATCCCCATGAATTCCCCAAAAAATGGTGAAACCATAACGCTCTTCCCTCCGTCGCAGGTCTCTATCGCACGAGCTGCGATGCTTCCTTCCGGCAACAAAGCTTTTATCGAGATCGTCCGAAAAGTACTCAGACGGTTGCTAGCGTGCGAAAAGCGCTTCGGAGATTGCACGCAACCAGATGGCGACGGCCTTCGCTCCTGGATCGGGGTGACCGAGCACGCGATCTCCCAGATAACTTGATCTTCCCAGACGGGGTATCATCTGGGCGGTCGATTCGGCGCCGCGTTTCGCCTTTTCAGTTGCAGTCAGAAGTACTTCGCGCGACACATTTGCTCCTGCACTCTTCAAAGACCTTACGAATGGATCGAGGGCGTCCAGCATGGTTCGATCGCCAGGCTTCGCGCCACCCAATTCGCTGATGGCACGGCAACCTTCTTCGAGGGCTTTGGCCCACTGCGCCAGTCCTGCCCAACCGGAGTGTTCCAGAACATTGCCGCAACGAAGAAAAAGGACCCCATAGAGTGGACCTGATGATCCACCTAACTCGCGCCGGAGGGTATGACCGAGTGCTTTCAGCGTAGCGGGGACATCGTCCAGGGGATACGATTCCGCCGCATCTCGCACAACCGCAGCCGCACGCTTCATGTTCGTGCCGAGATCGCCATCGCCTGTAATGCGGTCCATTTCAGTCAGTTCACCTTCGGCTTCGATGAGCGCCTCGCAAGCGGCCTCGATGGCCCGTCTTGTTCTTCTACCTGTCTCCGTCTGCACATCCTTAAGGGTCGTGGAACTCAGGTTCACGCTGACCTTTGGCGCCATCTGTACTTCCACTTTGCCCGAGCGTTGTTTCAGCACGTTGGGCCAGGCAGGAGCTGAGGTCGGGGCGTCGAGCCAGCGCAGCCAACCGTCCTTGATACCGAGAACAGAAATCGAGATTCCCGCCATATCCAGCGATGACAGGAATGTTCCCGCATAGATTCGCTCTACTGTGAACGCCTTCCTTTCGAGAAAAGCCATCAGATGGCGGGCCACAATTGCGAGTTCCATCTCCGTGGTAGCCCCGAGATTATTGATCATCACCGCCACTCGTCTGTCGTCGCCAAACTTGCCATGCTTCAGAATCTCAGTTAGCAGCGTCTCGGTCAGTTCATCCGCAGGCTGCAGATGGGTGCGCGTCACGCCCGGTTCTCCGTGGATACCTAGACCAAGCTCCATCTCATCATCGCCTAGCTCAAAGCTGGGCTTTCCGACTGAAGGCGAAGTACCGGCGGAAAACGAAACACCCATGGTCGCCAAGAACTTAACCGCAGCTCTGCCGATTGCCGCAACATCGGCCAGGTTCTTGCCCTCAGCCGCAGCAGCCCCCACAAGCTTGTGAATGAAAATAGTGCCAGCGAGACCGCGTGCGCCCGCAAATTGTCCTTTTCCCTTCAGGGCAACGTCGTCGTCCACAATGATCATTTCGGCGGGAATGCCTTCAGACCGCGCCATTTCGGCCGCCAGACCGAAGTTCAGCCGGTCGCCAGTGTAGTTCTTTACAACCAGCAGAGCCCCGGACTTTCCCGCGACCGCTTTGATAGCAGCAAGAACGGAGTCGGTATCTGGCGAGGTAAAGACTTCCCCAGCCACGCCAGCACTCAGCATGCCAGCACCAATGTAGCCCGCGTGTGCTGGCTCATGCCCGCTGCCGCCGCCCGAGATTATCGCTATTTGTTGGTTGCGGATTTGTTCCGCATCTGCACGAAACATAACTTTGTGTCCCGACAATCGCACCAAACCCGGACGAAGGACGGCCAGGCCTTGCAGCATTTCTTCCACTGCGTTCTCGGGACGGTTTATGAACTTTTTCATGACCAGGGTCTCCTTGATGCCTAAACAAAAGCGTTCAATTCTAAAGTTGTCGAACGTCTGAGGGCGTGTGGGAGCCTCGACTAGTTCTCGACTTCCCATCGATACTCGCGAGTGCATCCGTCAGGCTTTTCATCATATTCTTCCTCGTTCCGTCTCTTCTCAGTGGGTCAGAAGATGACTTTCGTCCGGAAATCCCGATACGGGCCGCATTCGGTATGTTTGAGTTGACCCCAACGTCAATGTACTATTGTAACATAGGATGGAGCTGAGTCCAGTGCGATACCTGAATCGCGTAGTTCAACTCGATTGCTTTTTCCGAACCAAGGGAGGGGCCCCCGATGAGAATTCTTGTGAAGTTGAACTGATCGCTGATTTTGCTGTATACGACGCCGAATCCTAGGCTATCTTGTTCCCGATGAGGGATGATGCCGTTGCAGCGCAACCCCCCCCGTGATTTGCTCATTTTCTCGCTTGAGGTCGCTCGGACTCCAATCCACACCAAAACTCAAGTCCAATCCGCGATTCGATGCTGCGAACGGGCGATAAACCGAAGTAAATGAGGTAGTAATCAAAGCTTCTTTCCACGCGGACTAGAACTGACGGGATCTGGCCTCGGGATTTTGTCGATCACACCTCCGCTACCCCGATTCGCCTTCACCCTTTCCCAGGCCATCTCCAGGTTCTTCCGCTTGTACACTTTGTCGATTAAGGAATGGACCTTCTTTGCGCCCGTCAGGTTGATCCAGTCCACCAGTCTCCTCAGACGAGAACGTACGGGTTTTTCACTAAAGGAACTGTTCCGACTTTTCTCCTCTTTACTCATCTGGCTTCCTCTCTCTTCCTGGCCATCTTCGCCGGCTGGCCTTCCCCGACCCACTTCCGTCGCCGGTTGCCCGGTCACGTGGCTTTCCCCAGGCTTCAGGTACTATTCAGCCGTCCGTATACTGACAGAGCTTCGCTCGCCATTTCGCTTTCGCTTATAGGTCTGCTTACTCCGGTGCCACCCGGAGACTCTGTCAGCACCTCCTGAGGTCACGTGCTCAAAGAAGATGGCGGCGCCCGGACAAGGCCGGGACGAGCATTGAAATTTGGAGGAGGAGCGGAGCGGCGAGTGACGCAGGACACGATGAGAGGTGTCGCAGGATACTGCAATGCGGAAAAGATTGGAGGAAAAAGGAAAAGTAAAAGGGGGGACGGAATGAACTCTCGATCCTACGGCTCTCTGGAGAGAACGCAGGGGAATCAATGGCATCACGCTCCAAGTGAAAAGAGAGGAAGGCTAATATATTTGCACGTCTCGTGATGTTGCAACTGAAGCCCAATGTGGCGAACGAGTTTCCGGTAACGTTTGAGAAGGAAACTCTGCCCCTGCTTCGCAAGCAGAAGGGATTTCTGGATGAGCTGCTGCTCGTCACATCGGAAAAGAGGGAAGTGGTGGCAATCAGTCTGTGGGAAACCAAGGAGTATGCGGAGGCCTACAATCGAGAACTCTATCCACAGATCGAGAAGATCGTGGCCAGGTTCATTGAGGGCATCCCGGTGGTGAAGAAGTTCGACGCGGAATGCTCCTCGTTCCACAAGATTGCCGTCGCGGCAACGGTTTGATTGCGGTTGTTCCCTTGTAGAATTCGACGGAACAGAAGGAGGGTGTATGCTTGCCCGCAAGCTCTCGATCGTGTTGGTCCCGCTGGTTCTCCTCACCATTCCTCTTTGCCAGCTGATGGCTGGGGGTTCTGCCCGTCAAGGTGAAGCAAAGAAGGACGCGGTCCTAAAGGCTGCAGACATCACGCCGAAGATTTTTCCGGAGAAGGTGTTTTACGGCGGCCAGATTGGCCCCGTACAGATGCGCAATACGGGCGGCATTCATTTTGCGGACGGTCCTTACGTGCTGGCCGGCTTGGTGGACACGGCCGGCTATGCCAGCGGCCTGAAGGAAAAATACCAGGGATACTTCCTCACGGAGGTGCCGGTCGAGATTAACGGCCAATCGCTCAAGCCCGGGGCCTACGGCATAGGTTTCGTGGCAGGCTCGAAGTTTATCGTCAGCGATGTGGGTGGCAACAACCTGCTGGAAATCGCGGGCGAGCGCGATGCTGAACTCAAGCGCGCCACGCCGCTGCAAGTGGTCGCGGCGCCCGAGGCCGGAGCCTACCGGCTGTATATCGGACGTGGCTACGTGACGATCAAACGCGCGCGTTGATCGCGGGCGAACGCGTTTCGCTTTACCTACGGCGGAGGGAGCATATGAACCTCTATGAGGTCACCCTGCATGGCACAGAGAGCATGTACGTACTTGCCCCTGCGAAGTACCGCGCCTTAGAGTTGGTGGGAGACTACATAGCTGACGCAGGTCAGCCCAACCTGCAACAGGGAGACAAGTTCGTTGTACGCCAGCTCGATCTGTCCGAAGAGCAGATACTCCGGCCCGAAAAATGCCGGGCTTGCCCTCTGTGCGAATAGAATCTGACGCCGTTCGACTCCAGCGTGACGCCGCTCACTGCCTTTGCCATACAGCCGCTGTAGAAGGGGAGCCGAATGCCATAAGGTGGAATGGGAAACGGGGCCGGTCGGCCAGCCGGAGCGCGAGGGCGCTAAGAAACACACCTTTGAGTATGAACGCGCCCTCGACGTGCCAAGGTGTCGGATTTCGCCCGAAACAAGTTAATTCCTTGTTACAAGGCCGACCGTGTTGCGGACGTTCGCGTCGAGCACGAGGTCAAGCTGGGCGATTTTGCGAAGTGGCTGGATTCCTTCGCTAGACTACGTATCCACAGATTCTATTTATTGAGGAAAGCTTGGGCTTGAAACATCGAGGACTTCTGCTAGAAATAATCGTCGCGGTTCCTCAGTGCTAGGTTGATGCGCCCGGCAGTATTCGCACCTGCATGGTTCACCTTTGTTCGGAATCTGGATTTGGAAGTCTTCGGGAAAAACGCTTACGCTACCTTAGACATGCGCGCGGTCTTGAGCGATTTTAGCCTGATTCTGGCTCCGGTTATGATCTCTCGCTCAGCGAGGTCGACTGGCAAGCTGCTCGACAGCCGCTCCTGAATCGCCCACTCAGCCGCTCGAATCCGTTGCGGAAGTTTTCGAGAATCTATCTCCACCATTGCATTCGCGTATACACGGGACCACATGTAAGTTTTCTTCATCGGCGGGCACCTCCTTCCAGAGGGTTACAACTCACGCTATGCCTCGGGGACGACCAGGTCAACTGACATTGTGAAATTTGACTTTTCTCTTACACCGTTCCGTCGTTTGGCGGATTCCTGGGTGCCGCCGCGCTATCAACCGAATCCTTGAAGAAATGAAGAAACGCTACGAAAACGGAGAATACGCCGACCCGATGGCCGCAGAATCGGCGTTCAGGAAATTCGTGCATGATGATCGATCCTGTCAGAAGGCCAAAGCGGTCTAGGAAATGACCTCGTTGGGAAAACGTGTCACCATAGTGCAATGAAACACCCAAAACATCACAAGCTCGCCCGGCAGAACCCGCCAGCAACACTGGCGGCACCTTCATATCATCGCATTCTTGTTAAGCACGGCCTGATCGCAAAGACTCTGCCTATACCCGATGCGTACAAAATGTTTTTGAAGGTGGGCGCTTACCCAGAAGTACAAAAGCTTCGTCACAGGGCAACGACGGACAACAAAATGAAAAACGTTCCCGCCTTGTATGTGGTCACAGCGATGGCTTTGGAAGGCATGACTAAGGAAGAGCTTGAAGGTCTGAAATTGCGGATTGCAAAGCGGCGATTATGAGTACTTCTTTTGACGACCTTGCGAGGGTCCTTGTCATCCCGCAGCCCGGCGAAGCGCGAATGTCTAAGCGAACACTCGAATGAAAAACTTCGACGAACCAGAATACCGCGGGACAACGCTTGTACCCATGGTGGTCGAACAGACTAGCCGCGGAGAACGCGCCTACGACATCTACTCCCGGCTCCTCAAGGAGCACATCATTTTTATTGGACCACCGATTGACGACCACGTCGCCAATCTCGCCACGGCCCAGATGCTATTTCTCCAAGCCGAAGACCCCGAGCGCGACATTCAGCTGTACATCAATTCTCCGGGCGGTTCCATTACCGCGGGTTTCGCCATCTACGACACCATGCAGTTCGTCAAGCCCGACGTCGTCACCACTTGCGTGGGTCAAGCGGCGTCCATTGCGGCGCTGCTGCTCGCGGGCGGCGCGCCGAAGAAGCGCTTTGCGCTTCCAAGCCTATATCACCATTGGGCTGAAGCTATGGCGAGGATGGTCCGGAGGCCTAGCAGCCCGTGTCAGAATCGGGCCTTCCGGAGTGGCGAAGTTTGAATCTGAGATAGCGGCGATTTCTACGCCAGCCGAATCTGAATGATGAAGAGGAAGGCTTTGTCTGGCGCGCAGGTGGTGGAGAGCCTCGGAGCCAGAATAAGAGCAGAAAAATCAGCGAGGACTCACGATTTTTGAGCTCTCGAGGCGTCCCGGATCCCAACAGGGTGCGGAAGATCAGGCTCAGATTGAACGCGCCAACATGGATCAACAGTCGCTTTAGAATATTCTGGTGTCCTCGTAAATGCGTTCGTCTCATTCCGCCCGTACCGTAGCAGTGCGCGAAATTCCGCTCGATCAATTCGCCTCTCTTCCGCAGCAGGCCCTGGCCATAGGCTCCCTTCACTCGCCGCCGATTCGCATAGACCGCTTGCTGTTCCTCGGCTTTGCCTTCCCAATGTCTTTGCCCGGGCTGCTTCTTCTCCGGGATGTAGGTCCGCACTTCCGCACTCCGCAGATTCGCTACCACCGTTCCACTGTGATAGCCCTTGTCGGCCACCACTTCTTCGATGCCCTGCAGATGCGCTTGCGGTTTCTGGCTCGG
Source organism: uncultured Acidobacteriota bacterium (assembly GCA_963735525.1). GTDB lineage: Bacteria > Acidobacteriota > Terriglobia > Acidiferrales > UBA7541 > Acidiferrum. The sequence goes on from CAVTLQ010000019.1 coordinate 478,843, forward strand.
CTTTTCTGTCCCGATCAACTCCGCCACGTTTTCACCGGCCTGCGCTAGAGTCTCGACCACCGTGGTGGTGTCCCCCGAATCCGCTTCCTGTACGGTCACCGCCAACACCGCACCGGTCTTTAGATCCACGGCATGCTCGGCTTTGTGTGCGAGATGCGTTCGCCCATCTTTCATCTTGGCGATGCGCGCATCTTCATCATGCGGATTCACCCAGTCTTCGTTGCTGGCCTTGTTCTTGCGTTTCCGATCCAGTCGGGCCAGATCCTCCCGCGTGGGTGTTTCGATTCCCGATTCCTTGGCCAAGCCCTGCAAAAATTCCTCGTAACTCTCACCCGTATCGCGCCGCACGATCGAACGCATCGCCGCGTTGGCCTCCAGCGTGGTCGCGTCGATCCCCACCGTCTTGCCCTTCACCAGCCCGCGGCCTCGCAGCACTTCCAAAATCCAGAAGAACACTTTGTGGTGCGTCTCCACATCGATCAGCCGCCGTGTCCGTGAAATGGTCGAATGATCTGGGGTGGGCTCGTCTATGTCGATTCCCAGAAATCTTCGCAGCCCCAACGAATCCGCTGCCCGCCAGGCGATTCCCCGCTCGGAATCAATCCCTTCAAAATAGCCCACCAACAACAAACGAAAATAGATCCCAGGCGCCAAAGAGGGCCGGCCAATGTTTTCCGCGTAAAACTTCGCGCACTCCCTCTCGGCGAACTCGTCAAACTTCTTCTCCTCCAATAATTCGTTCACCCGCTTGTAAAAAGGATGCGCTGGCCCTTTCGTTAGCTCCTGCTGTGCGATCCACATCTGCTGTTGTCGCTGTCTTCGACGCCGCGTTCCCATTCCCATCAGCAGTTCTCCGAAAATCTGTTTCGCATTGTACAGACATTTTCCGTATGGGGAAGTTACTTCAGGTTACAAACACTGTTTTCACCACAGGCTGCTAGTACTACTGTGTTATAAAATAAGGCACATTTCCTGCAAAAGTTAGTAGCGATTGCACCCGTTCTCCCTACACTCTGTCGGCATGAGCGCCACTACTTCGGCGCCAGGCGCACAACAGCAACGCTTCGCGGCCTATCTCGATAGCCTGGCGCAAGCCGCAGAGCACGCCGATCGCGTGGAACCGCTGAAATCGTATTGTAAGGGTCTGCTTCTGCCCGGGGAACGCAAGAGCGTCGAACCGATGGCGGCGCGGCTGGCTCCGGACAATGTGCGGCAGACGCATCAATCTCTCCATCATTTGGTAGCGGATGCTCCGTGGAGTGACGAAGCTTTGCTCGAGCAGGTGCGCCACTCAGTCCTACCCGCCATCAAGCGCAACGGACCGGTGATAGCTTGGATTGTGGACGACACCGGCTTCCCCAAGAAAGGAACGCACTCCGTCGGGGTGACGCACCAATACTGCGGACAGTTAGGGAAGCAGGAAAATTGTCGTGTGGCGGTAAGCCTGTCGATGGCCACCGAGCACGCCAGCTTGCCCATCGCGTATCGTTTGTATTTACCGGAAATCTGGGCCCAGGACCAGAAGCGTCGCAAGAAGGCTGGTGTTCCGGAACAGATCTCGTTTGCAACCAAGCCGGTGATTGCCCTCGGACAGATTCGCCAAGCGCTGGCAGATGGAGTTACCGCGGCGCCGGTGTTGGCCGATGCAGCGTATGGCGATGAAACTAAGTTTCGGGAACAGCTCAGCGAATTGGGCCTACCGTATGTTGTTGGCGTGCGCGGGCACACAACGGTTTGGCGACCTGGAGAAACTCCACTCCCGGCAAAACTAGGAAGCGGGCTGGGGCGCCCACCGAAGTTGTTGCGACGGGATAGAAAACATCAACCGGTTTCTGTCCAACAAGTGGCTCTTTCCTTGCCGGCCAAGGATTGGAGAGCGGTCTCCTGGCGTCAGGGGACGAAGCAGAAATTGCGCTCCCGTTTTGCGGCACTGCGAGTGCGACCTGCTCATCGGGACTATTGGCGAAGCGAACCTCGTGACGAAGAATGGTTGTTGATCGAATGGCCGGAGCGAGAGAGCGAACCGACCAAGTACTGGCTTTCTACTCTCCCGGCCCGTACCACACTGAGAGAGTTGGTGAAACGAGCGAAACACCGTTGGATTATCGAACGCGACTACCAAGAGCTGAAGCAAGAGTTGGGACTGGGACATTACGAAGGTCGGGGCTGGCGAGGTTTTCACCATCACGCCACGTTATGCATCGCTGCTTATGGCTTCCTCATCGCGGAAAGAAGTCGTTTTTCCCCCTCCGCAAGCGCCGGTCGACTGGACTTACGCGCCACGAAACTTCCGCCTGAGTTCCACCCCCGCGGCTCGCCGCGTGCGTGTTGAGCGTCACAATCCCCATTCCATCGCGACCCTACGAATTCAGATTGCCAGACATCTTATCGAGCAACTCCCCTCCTGCCCGTTTTGTTACCGAAGGCGCTTGTGATTATTTATAACACAGTAGTACTAGGCCTGCTCCAAGTAAAAAGGGGGAAGTCGTTGGACTTCCCCTCCCGCGACATCAACCACTGTGTGAGCGCCCTTCTTACAGCGAGGGGCTGGCGACCGTCGGAGCCACACCGGTCAGGGTGTAGCGGATGACGCCCGTCTGGTCCGAGTAGAAGCCGCGCTGTCCGGTCGTTCCAACGGTTGCAGGAACGCCCGTCTGGGTGTAGGTGTCATTCAAACCGTCCGCACCCGCCACGGTGGCATACGTGAACACGTAGCCAGCCTTGGCGCCAGCAGCGAGAACCGGGTCAATGATGCCCGTGCCACCTACGCAAGCTGCACCGGTGTTGAGCTCGAGCAACGACGCTGAGAACCCAACCGCGGGGCAAGCCGCCGCGTAGTTCACTTCACCGGTGTTAATGGTACGAACCGAACCCACCGCCGACGATTCGTTGGCGGCCATCTTGGACTTGATGAGGTTGGGGATCGCAATCGCCGCGATGATCAGAATGATCGCCACGACGATCAAAAGTTCGATGAGAGAGAAACCCTTCTGCTTTTTCATGCCCATCTCCTTGAGGAGTTGCTTTAAGTGTCGAACCACACTTTACGTTCGTGACTTTCGTGACCTCGCCTTCTCAAGAAGAGGTCTGCATCTTAGATTATACCCACCGTGTGCATAAGGAGAGCCATAGGACGAAGGTACTCGTTTGGTAGTCAATTCGATTTAAGCGATGGAAATACAGCCATTGAGCGTGGATGATCAGCTCCGAGTCACGGAGCGCGCCCGCAACGCTTCTGGCCGCAGCAAGCCATGCGTGTCCGATATAAGCCCAATGAGTTTTGGAGGATGGCCCACCGATAGATGATAGTGAGTGTCCGCGGAACGCGAAATCGAGGGACGCTGCTGCTTTAGCTCAACGCAAAAACTTTGGCGGCGATGGGCCGTCGTAGCGGGCGCGCACCGGGCATTGGAAACGTCATATGCCAGAAGTTCGTGTCGGAGGTCGTAAATTCGACCCCAACGTAGGTCTTGCCATCGCGGGAACGCCGGATCGTCACCACTTTTCCCTCGACCTTTTCCCGCGTCCTCTCGTTCTCCAACTGCAGAATGTCGCCCAGGACCACGCCCGCCTCCAGCTCAATCGACACCCCATGCAGGCTCACCGTGTGTGAGCGCGTCTCGACCGAGAACGGCCGTCCTTCCACGCTCTGTCCACAAACCTTCAGTGGCACCGCCAGCATCACCCGGACTGTACGACGCCGTTCTTTGCATCGGAAATGAAGAATCGCCATGGGGACAGGACCCTTCCTCAGCATCAAACTGTGAGCGCCGCAAGCTTACCGGCGCAAAACCCAGCATCCCGCGTGCGCAGAACCTAAAGCCGCATCCGCAACACGCCACGGAAACCCAACAAGAACTATTGGGATTCTGCCTTTACCCTTAAAACAGCGCAATGGCATGGCGGTACCGCATTGGCGGTACCCAAAACAGTACCCTCGTACCTCCGCTCTCGTACCGCCTTCTTTTCGCGGCAACAAACCGAGTCATGCAAGCTCCGAAACACCCCAGCGATTATGCCGTAGCACTCACCGCATTAGCGGTTGAAATGGCGGGAAATGGGTTTCGGGCCTAGCCTCTTCCGACTTTTTGGGCCATGTGCAGCAAAAGCTTTTGGTCGTCAGGTCCCATTTTCGCCAGCAGCTTGCGCAGTTTGGAGAGATAGCCGGCTTCGTTGCCTTTGCTTCCCCACTCCTCGCCACCCTTCGGAAGTTTCAGCTTGCGAATCGATGGTTCTGCTTCGCCATGATGAAAGAGCTGGTACATCGGCACTTCGAGGGCGCGTGCCATTTTTTCCAGAGTCGCCACCGCTGGAACCGTATGTCCGTTTTCAACGCGGGAAATGTAACACCGGAGCAAGCCCGTCCGCTTTTCAATATCGCCTTGCGAGAGTTCTTTTGACTCGCGCAGTTCTTTCAAACGGCTTCCAATCATCATGATGGTCTCCTAAGAATCTAGATTTAGCCGCGACTCTCCGACATTTCATAGATGATTCTGTTGCTCCGACGTTACGCAAACGTATCGGACCTGCTCAAGGTGTCCCGGCAACCGCCGGTGGGTCGGTCACGTAGGAAATGTTTTCGGCGAAGACTTTGCCCTGAACCCTTCGGACGGAGAATCTCACTCGCTGACCCAAGACAAGTACCTTGCGGCTGAGAACATCAATAAAGAGGAAAGGGACCTTCGACCCGTCTGCCGCTCGGATAATCCCATTCCCTACTGTGTCAAGACTCTTGATTGTTCCCTTCAACGGCCCTCCCTTGGGTTAAAGCATGAACCTCGTAACATTGATGCGCAATCAGATTCGGCATTCCAATTCCGATGATCCGAAGGGCGGCAAACTCCACAGTATCTATTTCCTATACGTCAGCGTACAGTTAATCTCATATGACAACCCCAATGGTTTATTGGTGGCAGCAAACTTACGACGCGGCGGTTCTGGAGATGGACTTGGCCCAAGTACCCGGTCGTGTTGTGACAGCGCTGAAGGCAATTGAGGAGCGGCTGCGGAGTTGCATTGAATACGGCGGCATCGAGCACTTGACGATTGTAGATGCCCGAAGAGCGTTGGCTACTCTCAGGGCTGGGCGCAGATAATCTCAATTTTGCAATTCAGAACATCAAATTCGCTCTGAGACTAGCAATTAGTCTGTGCCGTTTCATTTGATTTGCGTAGGATTCAGGTCCTGCAAACGCTTCCAGCCTTTTGACCTGGTGTCCGTACCAAAAACCTCATTTGCGCGCGTTTGGCTGACGACGAAGCTTCTACGATAGCCTGAGCTCATTGGCTCATTGCATTCGGCGCGAACCTGTTCAGGAATTGCGTCAACGACACAAGCAGAACAGCCGAATGACATGTCCCCACTCGAGCGTGTGCGAAGAGTGCGCCTATTCAGGCGGCGACGCGTTCGTAGCGATGGTGGAGCCCGCCAACCTGTGGGATCTCCGCGACCTGACCCATCGCTGCAGATTGAGTCGGTCGAGTGATTGGCGCGTCCTTGCCCAGCGACAGGTGAGTCCGGGATCGTTCATAGTAGTCGAAGTAGGACCCCAGGATGCGCCGCAGACCGGCTTCATTGAGGACGATCACATGATCCAAGCACTCGCGCCGAATCGAGCCGATCAAGCGCTCGACGTAGGCATTCTGCCAGGGAGATTGCGGTGCCGTGAGAACTTCCCGAATACCCAACCAGTTCGCCGCTTCACAAAACTTCTCTCCGTAACTTCCATCCCGATCGCGCAAGAGGTACCGCGGCGCGCTGTCCCACGGACAGGCTTCCAACAATTGCCGAGCGGTCCATTCGGCCGTCGGGTACGTGGTCACACCGAAGTGAACGACGCGACGGCGGTCGTGTGACAGGATCACGAAGACAAACAAAATCTGGAAGAAAACCGTCGGAACCACAAAGAAATCGGCAGCGACGATATCCTTTGCGTGGTTTTTCAGAAACGTGCGCCAGGTCTGAGAGGGCGGCTGCCGGCGATGGGCCAGGTACTTGGCAACCGTGGCTTGCGATAGCTCGAATCCGAGCTTCAACAGTTCCCCATGGATTCCCGGTGCACCCCATCGAGGATTGGCCAGGCTCATTTTGCGGATCAGATCGATGACCTCGCGCGATACAGAGGGGCGGCCCAACCGATGGCGGCTCTTCCATCTCCAGCACGAGCGGAATCCATTCCGGTGCCAGGCGATCACAGTTTCCGGGTTGACGATCACCAGTGCGGATCGCCAGCCGCTCCAACAACGCGAGAGGCAAACCCACAGCAGGCGATCGGCGGTCCCCAAACGGAGGCGATGACCACGACTGGATCTTCGGAGAACCAAGAGCTGATGCCGCAGGGCAAGAATCTCAGCCTGCAGCGCTGCGCGGGTTCGAAATCCTTGCCGAATCGAAGAAAAGAGCAAGAAAATGGTCGTGAACATGGCCTGAGCAAGCTATCGTGGCGGTGGTTCAAATTCAACTGAGTCAATGAGAACCGAGTTCTTGGTAGGGACAGGTAGACGTTTCAGTGCAGATACTGGGCCCAATCGGCGTAGGCGCAGACTTCGCAAGGTTGGTCAGTGGCAACAAGATCGAAAACTGGATTGCGCCCAGTTTTGTGTCCACCACCGAACCCTACCGAGTGCTACCGGTTGCTGCATTTCTCGCCTAACCCCAAGTCCGCGTTGCACTTGGTAGCATTTGGTCGCAATTCATCGCGTTCCGTGTAACTTGTTGATTCTTCGTGCAGGAAGACTTAGAAGGCAGACGCTCTATCCAACCGAGCTGCGGGCGTAACTGCGTAATCATAGCGCGTTCAAGCACTTACAGCTATTTCTAAAACCGGCGTGGATTCGATTCTCCGTCCATTTGGAGCAGATTTGGACGGGATTTCGAAGCCGAGACCAATCCGGGTGGTAACTCTCGACCCTCTGCTTAGAAGTCGCTTGAGTACTTTTATCAAAACTCGCCGGAGCGAGCGCAAAGCAGGGGAAAATCAGCGATGGGAATAGGAATCAACTCCGGTCTCCCATGTCGGGGCGCCAATGGAACGTTTAGGACACGACCGCAGCTTGTGGGATAGCTGGAATCCGGTCGTGACATCGTCTTGGCAGTCCTGATATACGTATTACAAGGGGACTATTGATGGACTCAATCGAGGTGAGCCCAGGAAAGTTGGGGCAGTGTTCTCGATGGTGTCTTGTTGGCGTGCCGCTTACAGACTGCATTCGCTGGCGCCTCTGCGCGCCCTCGCTCTCGCTACGGTACTTGCGTTTTCCGCTGGTCCTCTAAAGTCACAATCGTCGAACGCATCGCTGACCGGGCGGGTCACGGATTCCACGAAAGCGGTGGTGCCGTCCGCGAAGGTCATCGTTATCAATACGGGCACGCGGTTGCACTACGAGACGGTTACGAATGAGACCGGAAGCTACTACGTTACGAATCTGCCTCCAGGCACATATCGCATCGAAGTCGAGAAGCTTGGATTCAAGGTTGTACTCAAGTCGGATTTGATTCTCCACGTACAAGACGCTTTGGAAGTGAATTTCGAGATGGTGGTGGGCTCAACGTCGGAGAGTGTAACGGTGCAAGGAGGAGCGCCGCTGCTTGACACTGAATCGTCGGCCCTGGGAACGGTGGTGGAGCAGCGAAAAGCCAACGAACTCCCGTTGAATGGGCGCAACGTTTTTAATCTGATTGAATTGGCGGCGTCGGTGGTTCCGCAGGGCAGCTCAACCGGCACGCCTGTGGGAGTCAATCCGTTTGGATGGGGCAACTATCAGGTGAACGGCTCGTTCGGGAACGAAAGCGCCGAATATCTGGACGGCCAACCACTCAACATCGGCTACATCAATCTGCCGGTCTTGATTCCAACACAGGATTCCATTCAGGAATTTAAGGTGCAGACCAGCAATCTGGGGCCTGAATGGGGCAAGTTCTCCGGTGGAGTGACCAACCTAAGCACGAAGTCCGGGACGAGTTCGCTGCACGGGGAAACGTACGAATATCTTCGCAACAAGATCTTCAACGCAAGTGATTTCTTTCTTAACGCCTCCGGCAAGTCCAGACCCCCCTGGGTGCAAAACCAATTCGGAGCGAATGCAGGCGGGCCGCTGAACTGGCCGAACTTCGGGGGCCGCAATAAGACATTTTGGTTTGTCAGCTTAGAGGGCTTCCGGCTGCGGACCGGTCAGCCGTTCACGGCTACGGTTCCTGACTCGCAGGAAGCTGCAGGTAATTTTTCGGAGATATGCAAAACCGGGTTCACCGCGGGAATCTGCAATGATCGAGGTGTAGACGCTAGCGGAAAACCAGTGGTGATCGACCAGATTTATGATCCGTGCGGGGGAGTAGTGAACGCACAGGGCGTCTGCCCGGGCAGCACAGCCACTCCCAGGCCTTTCCTGAACAACGTGATACCGGCAAGTCGGATCAATCCGACTTCCGCGAAACTACTTGATCTCTGGCCTGCGCCGAACACCAACGGGCTGACCAATAATTTCACTACGGTCGCGGCCACGGGTGGAGATCACAGCCAGGCAGTGGCGCGCCTCGACCATAACATAACGAACAAGCAGCGATTGTTTTTCCGCTTCAATTTCTGGGACGTGTTGGACCTGCCCGTCGATCCGTTAGGAAGCGGTCTATGCGCAGATCGCTGCTCCGAACGGTATGACACCTACGCCGTCGCCGCCGGCTACACGTATAGCATTACCCCGACGACGGTCTTCGGCTTCAATGCCAACGTCAGCCGATTCAAATACGATCGCGATCCAAAAAACTCAGGATTCAATCTGACGTCGATCGGTTGGCCGGAGAACTACAACGAAGCAGTGCCTGCGGAGATGCGTACGCCCCCAACGCCATGCGTGGCGAACTTCGCGGACAACATTATGTGTACGCAGGGGCAGAGCTTCATCGAGGACCGCAACACTCAGTTCAGTCTGTCGCCTAGCGTTTCCATGTTGCGGGGGCATCACCAATATCAAGTGGGCCTCGAGCTTGAGGTTGGACGGGATGACTACGCTCAGTCCAACATCGCGAGCGGCGCTTTTGATTTTTGCAGTCCTGGCCAAGCATGCTTCACGAGTTTGCCGGGAGTTTCTGGAACCGGCTTTTCTTTTGCCGACTTCCTGCTGGGGTATGCCGACAACTTCAATAACTTTGAAAATCATTTCTTTGCCCAGGCGGTCGTTCCGGCTTTTACCGCGGGACAGCAGATTTACCGTGCGTTCTATTTCGGCGATTCCTGGCACGCCACCAGTCGCCTGGTACTAAATCTTGGACTGCGCTATGACCTGCAAGGGCCATGGACGGAGCGGTTCAACAGGCTGTCGTATTTTGACCCGACGGCGACGAACTTCCTGACGGAGTTTCTCCCGGCGGGCTCACCGAGGGTGAAGGGCGACGTCTTTCTGGTGAATCTCGGTGGCAGGAGCAATATTCCGCTGGATAAGACCAATTTGTCGCCTCGGTTTGGTCTGGCTTACAGTCTGAACTCCAAGACCGTCGTTCGGAGCGGCTACGGGATCTTTTGGATTCCCAATTACGTTTCGTTCGCTCTCAATCCATTGAATGACATGGTCAACGCTGGAACCACGACCTATATCGGAACTGTTGACGGAACTCATCCCGTAAGCACGATTGCTCTTCCGTTCCCGGCGGGAATCTCTCCGCCGCCCGGACGGAGTCTCGGGATGGAAGGGACGCAACAATTTCTTACTCAAGTGGTGCAGTCGATCACTGAAGTGGACCCCAGCGACCATCCTAATGGTTACGTCCAGCAGTGGAACCTCAACATCGAACGAGAACTTCCCGCGGGCTTCTTTGTATCGGCGGCTTATGTAGGCTCGAAGGGAACGCACCTGGAGCAATACTCGCAGCAGATCAATCAAATCTCAGACGCATTGCTGGCGCAGGCAGCCGGGCAGGTGAACCCATCTCTGCCGAATCCACGGCAAAACGTTACGCTGGTGCAGCCGACACCGAATCCGTTCTTTGTAGACGGCCAGGCGTTGGCTCTGACGGGACCCACCACCACCGTGGGCCAGCTTCTTCGTCCGTACCCGCAGTACACAAGCGTGCAACTGGCTGGCCAGGGATCCTACGACAGCATCTATCACTCCTTTCAGTTGACCGTTCAGAGGCGGTTCGCTGCGGCGGGTGCTCTGCTGGTGGCGTACACGAATTCGAAACTCATCAGCGACACGGACACGCTCACTTCGTGGCTGGAGACGGGCGTCGGAGCGATTCAAGACAATAATAATTTGCGCGGAGAGAGGTCGCTGTCCTCTCAAGATGTTCCGCAGCGGCTGGTGATCAGCTACGTACTAGATCTTCCGCTCGGCAGAGGCAAGAAATATCTGTCGGGTGCCGGCGGCATGACCGACAAGATAGTAGGCGGCTGGGGCGTTGATGGGGTGACGATATTCCAGCGGGGATTCCCACTGATTTTCAGGAACGGGCAGACTAACGGGACCACGCTATTTGGGGGTGGCTCGCGTCCGAACGTTGGGGGGAATTGCGATGAAGTAGCCTCCGGGAGCGCGACATCACGTCTTGGAGACCCGAATAACATAAGCTCGCCACCGTGGTTCAATACTGCGTGTTTTTCGGCGCCGGCTGATTTTACGTTTGGCAACGAGCCGCGGGTGGACCCCCGGTTGCGCGCGCAGGGCATCGATAATTTCGACTTTGCTGTCTTTAAGAAAACCAGGTTCGCGGCCAACGAACGCTTCGGCTTGGAGTTCCGCACAGAGTTTTTCAACATCTTCAACCGGACACAGTTCGCCCCTCCGAGTACCATCTGTTGTACGGCCAACAATGTGAACTTCGGAGTGGTAACGGCGACAGCGTTCGGGACAAATCCACGGCTGGTTCAATTTGGGCTGAAATTCTTGTTCTAGAGGTGCGGAGGCACGGGCATGGCGTTGACGAGCCGAGATAGTCAGTGGGCGGCGAGGACCAGTTTCGCGGATGAACAGCAATATTATGGCTACGTGTTCCGCAGTGCTTCTGTACCAGTAGCAGGCAGGATTTTTTTGCCGCACGGAATTTCGCTCATTGGTATCGAAAAACCTTCTCGATCATCTATTAACTGGTGTATGTTGCTGAGAACATCGGAGCCTTGCCGGGGAAGTGTGCCGATGCGACGTGTATTCCGCTGAGTCTGTCAGCGTTATGCCGTGGAGCTTGGAACCACGTATGAGTTCTCCGCCGCCAGGACGCGCGCTTACATTTCCTCTTGCTTGGGGTAGAAATCAGCAGGGATCTGTCGCTGCTCCGCAAACTCCCGAACGTCGCATTCCGAGCGACGAAGAGCTGATGGCCCGTCTGCAGTCCAATGATTCCAGCGCCCTTGAGAGTCTCTTCGACCGTTACTCACGTCTGGTGCTTAGCGTTGCGCGAGGCATCGTGCGCGATAGCGGTGAGGCTGAGGATGTTGTTCAGGAGGCGTTTTTCTATCTCTATAAGAAGTCAACGCTTTTTGACGGATCCAAAGGCAGCGTCAAGAATTGGATTCTGCAGATCGCTCTCCACCGGGCCCTGGACCGCAAGTCGCACCTCACCCGCAGAGGCTTTTACATTGGTACAGACCTTGGATCTCTCGACGATACTCTATTAGGAGAGACGGATCTGGATCGCGAGGTCGGCGCGAAGCTTAACCGGGTGCAGCTTGAGAAGGCCTTCGAGCAGTTGCCCGAGGTTCAGCGCTTGACCCTTGAGTTGTTTTATTTTGAGGGGTTAGACTTACGGGAAATCAGCGAGAGACTAGGCGAGCCCATCGGTAACACCAGGCACCATTTCTATCGAGGTTTAGAAAGGCTCAGGAAAAGTGCGTTCGTGCAAAGGCTCCAGGGAACAAAACGATGCTAAGCGACCAGAAAGGCCGCGGAGTACACGATAGGTTTAGAGAGCTCTGTGCTTTGGCCAGCTCGGGCAGCCTGGCACCGTTCGAATTGTCCGAATTCCGAGCTCACCTGCAGCGATGTGAAGAATGCCGCGAGGTCTTTCTCCAGTACCGAACCCTGACGACGCAAGGAATGGCCACGCTCGCCGACGCGTACGTGGAAAGACGGGAGCAAGCAACCTGGGACGACACATCCACGCGACAGCGATTGTTGACGCGCGTCCTGACTGATCAGCAGGCTCCTCTGGAGCGGAGTCCAGCGCCGGCTTCGGTGCAGCCCAGCCTGTTGAGCCGAGCGGCCGCGAATCGTTTCGCGCAAATGGCGCTTGCGGCGTGCCTCGTCCTCGCGGTGGGATTGGGAGCGTATCGCCTAGGCGTTCGAGACAAGACCCAGACCGGCGTCAACTTGAGGCCAGCGTCAGTCGGCGATCCGTCCCAAAAACTTGCAGACGAAAAGAAGGCAGCGGACGAACTGCTGGCCGCGCAGGGAAAGAAACTGGCTCAACTGCAGGAAGAAGGCTCGGAAAAAGAGCAAGAGCTGGCAAAACTCCGATCGGCGTTGCGCGCGTTGGAGGATCACGCGCGCGAACTAACGGCGGCGAACAGCCAATCGGAAGTGCAACTGCGAGCGCTCTCGCAGCAGCGGGATACTCTAAATGCTCAGCTTCAAGCCGCGACCCAGGCCTATCAGAATGATCGAGCAGAACTCGCAAGTCTGCGCGCAGAGCGCGATAAAACCCTGCTGCGGACCAACTCACTCGAAGCGAAGATTGAAGAGATCATCGCGAAGAATCGAGATCAGGAACGCCGGCTCAAAGACTCGGAGCAGTATCTTGCTTCGGATCGGGATATCCGCGAATTAATGGGTGCCAGGAAGCTTTACATCGCGGACGTCTTTGATGTGGACAGCAGCAGCCGCACGCAGAAACCTTTCGGCCGGGTTTTCTACACGCAGGGGAAGTCGCTTATCTTTTACGCTTTCGATCTCGACCGCGAGCCTGGGGTGGTGAATGCCAGCGCCTTTCAAGTGTGGGGCCAGAGGGAAGCACCGCAGGGAGAGCAGGCGTTGCCCATGAATCTAGGCATACTCTATATGGACAACGAATCCAATCGCCGGTGGGTGATGCGGTTTGACGACCCCAAGAAGCTAGCAGAGATCGATGCAGTCTTTGTCACGGTCGAACCACGCGGTGGCAGCCATAAGCCCACCGGCAAACCGTTCCTTTACGCTCTTTTGCGGAACGAAGCCAATCATCCTTAGAGTAGCGCCACAGTGTTCGAAACTATAGATAAGAGAAGCGTCGCCGTGTGCACGCGGGTATCCGCGCTAGAGTGTTCCGCTTTCCATTCCTCGCTTCGAATTCCCGTTGGTACACATTCCTTCCCAGTGTCGTAATCATCGGTAAATCAGGAAAAGTGTCGAGGAATGGTGTCGCAGTAGTGGGTTCCGACAAAGGAGCTTCTGGTTTGGTGTGCTTGCCAAAGGGGTAGCGGTGAGTAAATCGTTTGGAGGATTAGGAGCGCAGATCATGAGAAAGCCGTATTGCGGGTTTGTCGCGACGTTAGGGTTGGCATTCTGTTTTTGCCTAGCAAGCATTTCCAGTCCACCATCCTTGGCTCAAACAACCTACGGATCCATTGCCGGAACGGTCACGGATGCCTCGGGAGCGGCCATCGCCGACGCCCAGGTAACTCTGACAAACATCGGCACGACGGAGAAACGCGCCCAGCAGTCGGGACCTGACGGTCTGTATTCCTTTGTGAATCTGCTGCCTGGGCGGTATCGCATCGACGCGGAAAAAGCTGGTTTCAAGCGGATCACGCGGCCCGAAGTGGTCGTTGAAGTGGGACAGAGCGCGCGCATCGACATTACCATGCAGGTGGGCGACGTAACACAGACCGTGGAGGTCACCGGGGAAACGCCGCAGCTACAGGCGGAGACTTCCTCATTGGGACAAGTAGTCGAAGAGCGCAAGGCCAACGAACTCCCGTTGAATGGCCGCAACGTCTTTAATCTCATCAGCTTGGCTCCCTCGGTGGTTCCGCAAGGTAGCGCTTCGGGCACACCAGTCGGCGTGAACCCTTTTGGCTGGGGCAACTATCAGGTGAACGGTTCGTTCGGGAACGAGAGCGCGGAATACCTCGATGGCCAGCCGCTAAACATAGGCTATATCAACCTGCCGGTGATAATCCCGACCCAGGACTCAATCCAAGAGTTCAAAGTACAAACGAGCAATTTGGGCGCGGACTGGGGGAAGTTCTCCGGCGGTGTGATCAACTTGAGCACCAAGTCCGGTACGAATGGCTTGCACGGGGCTGCCTACGAATATCTGCGCAACAAAGTCCTCGACGCGAACGATTTCTTCCTGAATAAGGCCGGACAGAAAAGGCCTCCGTTCACGCAGAACCAGTTTGGCGCCAACGCAGGCGGACCCATCATTGTTCCGCACGTCTACGACGGCCGGGACAAGACCTTCTGGTTCTTCAGCTGGGAGGGCTTCCGTCTGCGCACCGGCACTGCCTTCACCACTACCGTGCCCACCCCCGCCGAAGAGGCGGGTAACTTCTCCGCCATCAAGACGCAAATTATGGATCCCTGCGGCGGATCCGTGACCACCCCAGTGGCTTGCCCCGGCTTCACGGGAGCTGCCACCCCGTTCGCGGGAAACCAACTGCCGACAGGCCGCCTGAATCCCACGTCGTTAGCGCTGCTGAAGTACTTCCCAGCAGCCAACACGGCGGGCACTGTCGACCCCACTACAGGAATCGCAACGAACAACTACACGACGGCGACCAGCGGTGGCGGAAACCAAAACCAGGTGGTTGGGCGCCTGGACCAGAACCTTGGCGCAAATCAGCACATCTTCTTCCGCTACACGTATTGGAACGTCCTGGACCTGCCCATCGATCCTTTGGGCACGGGTCTATGCGCGGACCGCTGCGCGGAAACATACTACAGCCACGCGGCCGCTCTCGGTTACAACTACACGGTGACTTCCAACACGATCGTCGGTGTGAACGCAAGCTTGAGCAGGTTCGGATACAATCGCTCTCCCAAGAATTCGGGCTTCGATCTCACCACCATTGGCTGGCCCGCGCAATACAACGACGCGGTTCCTTCGATCTCGAGGACGCCACCCACGCCCTGCATCTTGAATTTTGCCGACAACATCATGTGCACGCAGGGGCAAAGCTTCATTCAGGACCGCAATACGCAGTTCAACTTCTCTCCCAGCGTCACGCTGGTCCGCGGGCGTCACACTCTCAAGCTCGGGTTCCAACTCGAGATTGGGCGTGACAACTACGCGCAGACGAACGTCGCGAGCGGTGCGTTCGCGTTCTGCGGTTCAGGGTTGCAATGCTTCACAGGCTTCAGCTTCGCAGACTTCTTGTTGGGATATGCGGACAACCCAAGCAACGTGGAAAACCACTTCTTTGGTCAGGCGGTGGTGCCGGCATTGGTTGCCGGCCAGCAAATCTACAAGGGGTTTTACGCTGACGATACTTATCACGTCACGAACAAGCTCACCCTGAATCTTGGTATGCGATACGACCTTCAGGGACCGTGGTCTGAGCGGTTTAATCGGCAATCGTATTTCGACCCGGCGGCGCAAAGCTGGCTGGCCGATCCCGCAGTCACAGCCGGCCTGGCCGGCGTGCCCGGCTTGCCGGGGTTGCGGGGCGATGTGTTTCTCGTGAGCCCGAGCAAGCGCACCAACATTCCCCTCGACAAGACCAACGTTTCGCCTCGAGTGGGTTTTGCCTACAGCGTGAATCCTAAGACCGTGATTCGTGGCGGCTATGGAATCTTCTGGATTCCAAACTACGTTTCGTTCGGTCTCAACCCGAACAACGACTTAGTGAACGACGCTACGACGTCTTACACGGGAACAATCAACGGCAGCGTTCCCGTGAACACCATCAATACTCCGTTCCTGCCGGTAATCGTGCCGCCGGTCGGCCGTACTTTGGGGACAGTTGGGACGCAACAGTACGCAACGCAGACGGTCCAGAATTTCGCAATCGCCGACCTGGGCGATCATCCGGCCGGGTACGTTCAGCAGTGGAACCTCAACATTCAGCGGAACCTGCCCTGGGGCTTCTTCGTATCCGCTGCGTATGTCGGTTCCAAGGGCACTCACCTGGAACTGTACGACTCGCAGATCGACCAGATCGGCGACAACTTCCTAAGTCAGGCGGCAACGCAGTGCGCAGCTCAGGTCGCTGCCTCCGGTGGGCGTTGCAACGCGACCGGAGTGACCCTGCTGCAATCCGCGCCCAATCCTTTCTTCGGCGGAGGCACGGCGTATGCGCTCTCGGGTCCGACGACCACCGTTGGACAGCTCGACCGCCCGTATCCGCAATACACGGGGCTGAGACTTGCCGGTCAGGGCAACTACGACAGCACCTATCACTCGCTGCAGTTGACCGTTGAGCGACGTTTCGCAGGTGCCGGCTCGCTGCTGGTTGCCTACACGAATGCCAAGCTCATCAGCGACGCGGATACGCTGACGAACTGGCTCGAAGCAAGCAACGGCAGCATCCAAGACTTCAATAACCTCAAGGGGGAACGCTCTTTGTCGGGTCAGGACGTTTCTCAACGTTTAGTCATTAGCTACGTTCTCGACCTTCCGTTCGGCCGCGGCAAAAAATATCTATCTGGCGCCAGTGGCGTCATGGACAAAGTCGTGAGCGGTTGGGGTATTGACGGCGTGACTATTTTCCAGGCGGGGTTCCCGCTCGTCCTCGGCAACAGCGTCGCCAACTACACGACGCTCTTCGGCGGAGGTTCGCGGCCGAACTACGTCTCCGGTTGCAATAAGTCATCACCGGTGAGCGGCTCCGCGAAACTCAACGAGTGGTTCAATACGGCGTGCTTTACGGCCCCTGCCGACTTTACCTTCGGCAATGAAGCCCGCGTCGATCCCACGCTTCGCTCCTCCGGAGTCAACAACTGGGACTTTTCGCTCTTCAAGAGGACGCGTTTTGGTCCCGACGAGAAGCTGGGCCTCGAGTTCCGGAGCGAGTTCTTCAACCTCTTTAACCGGACGCAATTTGCTCCGCCTAACACCAGCGTGGGCTCCTCTACCTTTGGCGTGGTCAGCAGCACTGCCGCTGGAACGAATCCCCGGCTCATCCAGTTCGGATTGAAGCTCGTGTTTTAATCCCCAGAGCGCCTAGGGTGGATGCCGGTCAGGCATCCACCCTGGCGCGGTTGCTTCTTTAGCTCCTCTAGAGGTTGCCTATTCTCATTCCTTTTTGCGTTCCACTTGCCCGTCTTCACTTCGTGTTAGCCTATTTCCGCGCTTACTTTCACGCCGAGCACTTTCTCGCAGCGCAGGGAGCCACGCAAAGACATGGTTCGTCGTCGGTTCACGCGGCGTAATTTTTTGAGCTTTGCGGCCCTGGCTGCAACTGCACCTATTTTTGAAGTGAAACTGCCGCGCGGAATCGACTTCATTCTCCAGAATTCTCCCACGCCTCACAAATATCTAATCGAGACGATGCCTGGTGGCGCAGCTCTCTTCGACTACAACAACGATGGTCTCCTCGACATTTTCCTCGTAAATGGGGGCAAAATTGCCAATGCCCTGCACGTTCCGGAGAACTTCGATCGCGGCGATCCGCGCTACTGGAATCGCCTGTACCGCCAGAATCGCGATGTCAGCTTCACGGATGTCACCCAAGCGGCCGGACTTGCGCACGCCGGCAACGGTAATTACGGCATGGGCGTCGCCGTCGGCGACTACGACAACGATGGCTATCCCGATCTCTACGTAACCAGCTACGGAAAGAACATCCTTTATCACAACAATGGTGATGGCACTTTCACCGACGTTACCGCCCAGGCCGGCGTCGCTGGTGGAGGGTGGTCCGTTTCTGCGGGCTTCTTCGACTACGACAACGACGGCCGTCTCGATCTCTTCGTAACCCGCTACATGGAATGGGACGCCGATCACAACAAGATTTGCGGCGGCGACTGGCATACCTATTGCCCTCCCGGCGTATTTCCCGCGACGACCTGCCTGCTCTATCGAAACCGCGGCGACGGTACCTTCGAGGACGTCAGCGAGCGGTCCGGCATTACGGCAAAAAAAGGAAAGGCGCTCGGCGTTGCGTTCGCCGACTACGACGGAGATGGCTTCACGGACATTTTTGTCTCCAACGACGGCATGCAGCAGTACCTCTTCCACAACAAC
This sequence comes from uncultured Acidobacteriota bacterium, assembly GCA_963735525.1. Lineage (GTDB taxonomy): Bacteria > Acidobacteriota > Terriglobia > Acidiferrales > UBA7541 > Acidiferrum. The sequence goes on from CAVTLQ010000019.1 coordinate 496,934, forward strand.
GGCGATGGCACTTTTAAGGAATGCGCACTTGAATCCGGGGCCGCGCTCACGTCCGACGGCAAGGGCCTTTCGGGGATGGGCACCGTCTTTCAGGATTATGATAACGATGGTCGACCGGACGTCATCGTTACGGAGTTGCCCCGGGAGCTTTACGGCCTTTATCACAACGACGGCAACGGGGCCTTTAGCTATCAAAGCCTTGAAACTGGCCTGGGCGCACTAACCTCCGGGAGCTCCGGCTGGGGTGTGGGCCTCGAAGATTTCGACAACGACGGCTGGAAGGATCTTTTCGTCGCGCAGAGCCACGTGCTGGACAATGTCCAGCAGATTGACGCTTCCTTGCGCTACAAGGAGCTGCCGCTGCTTGCGCTCAATCACAACGGTCGCTTTGAGCGCGTCGATTCCGGCGTGACCACGCCGCTGGCTGCCCGCGGTGCCGCCTTTGGCGACATCAATAACGACGGCTGGATGGACGTCGTCCTCACGACTCTCGGCGGCCCTCCGGTCCTTCTTCTCAACCACGGCGGCGCAAATCATTGGCTCTCCATTACTCTGCGGGGAACACGAAGCAATCGCGACGGCTACGGCGCGCGCGTGCGCGTCAACGGGCAGACTCGCTTCGCGACATCAGCCGGCAGCTACGCCTGCGCCAACGACAAGCGCCTTCACTTCGGCCTCGGCTCCGCTGAAAAAGCCACGGTCGAAATCCTCTGGCCTTCCGGTGCCAAGCAAGTCCTGAATGACGTTCGCTCCGATCAATTCCTTGAAGTCCGCGAACCGGAGCGGTCATGATTCATCTTTTTTTGTTTGCGTGGCTTGCGGGGCAAGACGCAATGTCTGAAGCGGCTAAGCACATGCAAATGGGTCTGGAGGCGCGCCAGCAGCACCAGGTCGACACAGAAATAGCAGAGTTTCGCAAGGCCACGGAACTCGACCCCAGCCTCGCCGATGCCTTCGTCAATCTCGGCGCTGCATACATGGAGAAACATGACTACGGTTCGGCCATCGCTCCCCTGAGGCACGCGCTCGAGTTGAGCCCCGACCTCCTGGTCGCGCACCAATTTTTGGGTTACGCACTTCTGGCGCTAGGCTACGCCACCGAGGCCATTCCGCATCTCGAACGCGTCGGCGCACAGGACGCGCTGGGGATCGCGCAAATCGAAACTGGCCAATTGACTGAGGCGGTGGCGAACTTCAGCGCCGCGCTGGCTAAACGTCCCGATGACCCCGATTTGCTCTACTATCTAGGCCACGCCAGTGGGATGCTTTCCAAGAACGCCATCGACGCCCTTCTTGCCGCGCAACCCAACTCTGCCCGCGCGCACCAGGCGCTCGCGGAAAACTACTTCGTCCTGCGCCAAATGCCGCAAGCCGAAAAAGAGTATCAGGAGGCGCTGCGCCTCCGTCCCGAACTGCCCGGCCTTCACTTGGAACTCGGCCAGGTCTACGCAAACTCCGCGCAGTGGCCCAAAGCAGAAGACCAGTTTCGCGCGGAGACCAAGCTGCAACCTGGCAACGCCGAGGCCGCTTATCGTTTGGGTGCGGCTTTGCTCCAGCAGGGGAAAGCCAGTGAGGCGCTTGAGGAGCTGAAGCGCTCGAATGGTCTGAAGCCAAATATGCCGGAAACGCTCTACTTGGTGGGCAAGGCGGCTTCCTTGAATGGCGACGCTCTCGCTGCGGAGAAATCGTGGACGAGACTCATCGAGCTCGAGAAGGAAACCTCGCTGGCGGCGCAGGCGCACTTCGGGCTCGCAGCTCTGTATCGGAAACAAGGCAAGGCCCAGCAAGCGCAACATGAAATGCAAGAGTTTCAGCGGCTGCAGAGTACTATCGGGCCGCCCCGGTCCGAATAGCAACCGAACGCGGTATCATCTGCTGCGAGTGGATATTTCCACTGAATTGCCAGGGGTTTCCTCGGCTACACGTTTCGAGCCAGGAGTTCAATGAATCGCAAAGGGAAATACTTTATCAACTTCAGTCCAGCCATTTCCGCGAAGGCGGCACAGGCCATTCGAACAGCGATTCGAAGCTGAAAACTGCCACAACGCAGCGACAAGGCGATCGAAGATCTGTCCCGGATGTTCAATCCTATCGTTCGAGGCTGGCTCCAGTACTACGGGCGGTATTATCGCTTGGCGCTCTATTCGCCGACGCGCCAACTGGATCGAGACTTGACCCTTTGGGCTGCACAAAAATACCAAAAGCTGCGCAGACATCTACGCAGAGCGACACACTGGATCGCGCGGATCTCAAGGCGTACTCCGGGCCTGTTCGCTCACTGGCAGAGGGGTATGCGGCGTGGCTCCGTGATGGGAGCCGTATGAGTCGAGAGGCTCACGTACGGTTCTACGAGAGCCTCGGGGTGAGACTCCCCGGGGCTACTCACCCAGGAGTTAGGCTGCGCGGTCGAGCCCAAGTGCCTCTTCGCGGTTCATGGAGACGCTCGGGCAGCTTGGCATCACGCACCGCCGGACGGCCTATCATCATCCCGAGGGTAACAGCTACATCGAACGGTTCCATCGTAGCTTGAAGGAAGAGGAAGTCTGGACTCAGGAGTATCGCAGCTTGACGGAGGCGAGAGAAAACATCGGCCGGTATCTCCAGGAGTACAATCACGACTGGCCTCATCGCGGACTCGCAAATCGCACTCCGCACGAGGCGTTCTTGGCTTTTGCAGTTCTAACTAAAAACGAGGCCTGAACGTCTAAATCAGCGGGGAGCACTACACCCTCGGGTTGGTTGCCATCGGCGCAGGCGCGAGCCAGACCGTCGCCCAGGGTATTTCCGAAAAGGGCAGCTTTACACTGCCCTGCGAGGTGCGCTGGAACAGCGCGGTATTACCTGCCGGTCATTACACCTTCACGATAGAGTCCACCGCATTGCCTGCCCGCATGATCCTTCGGGGAGCAAATGGCAGCATCTTCATCCAAACAATGGCACTATCGGACCACAGCACGAATCAGCACAGCGCGTTGACTATCGAGCGGCGTGGCGGCACTTGCTTCGTAAAAGAGCTGTACTTGTCCGACCGCGGTCGGCACTTCCTCTACTGGGAACCCAGCGTTCCGAACAACGACCGGCCACTTGCGTAGGGACCTACAAGCACAGAGCATGTCCCCGTTTCGACCGGAAAGTAAGCACGTAGAGAATGAACGTCAAGAACTGGGGACAAGCCCGCATCGGGTTTGCCCCCAGTTTTCTTTGCTCACTAGCCTCAAGGCGTATCAGTCTGTACTACCATTTTGCCTTTCTCGCTATCTCTCTAGCTATGCTTGGATTGGGCGCAGGGGGTGTTTTCTCCTACCTCCGACGAGATCGGATGGCTCAACGGAACCTTCGCAAACTGGTGTGATTTGCGCCCTAAACGCTGGAGCCGTCTTATTTTCACTTTGGGTCGCTGCGCACGCCCGTCCTTCTTCTTCTTGAGTTGAACAATTTAATTCTTTTCAAATTCTCAGGAAAACGTGCGGTTTTGTCTGTTGGTTTCTACCCGGCGTCCCCGCACCAAATCTGTTTCTAAGAGCCCGGACCTTCGAAGCCTACCGTAACCACCAAAGAGTGTATAGTGCTGGCAGAGGTTGTGACCGTGGTCATGAACATAACGGATAAAGAAATAGGCGGGGTTTCCGTCGTTGCTTTGAATGGTCGTATCGTTCTGGGCGAGGAAAGCAACGTACTCCGTGAGAGAGTAAAGAGCCTAATTGCCGAAGGAAAGAAGAAGATTGTCCTGAACATGGCAAACGTCACATATATCGACAGCGCAGGATTGGGCATTCTGGTAGCCGCGCACGTCAGCGCCAAGAGTCAGGGCGCAGCTCTGCACTTGTCCAATTTGGGTAATAAGTTCCACGATGTTCTGCAATTGACGAGGTTGCTGACCGTTTTCAGCGTCTATGATACCGAAGCCGACGCAATCAGCAGCTTCGGAACATCTTCGGTAGCCGCCACGGCCTGAGCGGTGAATTCGACGCAGCAGCTATCGTTCTTCTTTCGGGAGACATTTCATTGAAGGGAACAATCAAAAGTCTTGACCGAAGTGGGCATGGGATTATCCAAGCGGCAGACGGCTCGAAGGTCCCCTTCCTTTTCACAGATGTTCTCAGCCGCAAGCTACTTGTCTCGGGTCAGCGTGTGATTTTCTCCGTCCGAAGGGTTCAGGATAAAGCCTTCGCTGAAAACATTTCCTACCAAGCCGACCGCCCAGCGATCTAGATCGATCCTGAGGAGACATTCATGGTGATTGGAAACCGCTTGAAGGAACTGCGCGAGTCAAAAGAACTCTCGCAAGGCGACATTGAAAAGCGGACAGGCTTGCTCCGCTGTTACATTTCCCGCGTTGAAAACGGACATACGGTTCCAGCGGTTGCGACACTCGAAAAGATGGCGCGTGCCCTCGAAGTGCCGATGTACCAGCTCTTCCACGATGGCGAAGCCTCAGCTTCAGTGCGCAAACTGAAACTTCCGAAAGATAGCGAGGAGTGGGGAAGCACGGGCGAAACAGCCGATTACGTCTCCAAGTTGCGCAGGCTACTTGCGAAAATGGGGCCTGACAACCAAAAGCTCTTGCTGCACATGGCCCAGAAAGTTGCGAGGCGTAGCTAACTCAGTCCGAACCGTTCCACCTGCCAATTCCCTCCAGAGTGACTTAGTAGGTGCGCCGCTCGAGATTGGGCTCTGGCGGAGCGTTGTCGTACAATGACAAACACCCAGTCGGAGAAAGTCCCGTGAACAAGAAAAAGCCGAACGAATACTTCCGTGTCTTTGCCCCAGGTGTGCCCAACATTCGAACGATTTCAGAACGGCTAAGCGAGGCCGACGCCAGAAGTCGCAAGAGACAAATTCTCATGACGTACCCGGCAGCGACAGTGCGCATTGAAAAATCGGATGAATCTGGTCGGTCGTAGACCATCTCTCGGACGATGTCTTGTCCGCCGTCATCGGGAAGCTTCCGCTTTAAGGTTCTGATGAAGCTGCATTGGACCGACGGAGGGCTTGCTGAAGGCCTGCGATGCTATCGTGTGAGGGAGTTCTTTGCGGCTCATGAGCATTGGGAAACTGTGTGGCTGGTGACAGAAGAGCCCGAGAAAACCTTCTTGCAAGCGTTGATTCAGGTCGCGGCAGCGTTTCACCACCTTCAGCGTCGGAATCCACAAGGCACTATGTCACTGCTACGGAGAGCACTGAACCGGCTGGAGCGTTATCCGGCATCGTTTGGAGGTGTTTGCCTGACTTCGCTCCGTGAGGAGATTCGAGAGTGGTTGAGGGCGCTCGAGGCGGGCGGAGCCACCGGTGACCTTGCTTTCCCAAAGATACGACTCGACGAGGGGTGAAAGAGATAAGAGTCGGTTTCATGACTCACCGATGCTGTACTATGAGCGTGCTCGCAGGAATCAACGGGAACAGAAGATGATCGTGCATAAATGCGACCTCTGCAACGAAGTTCGGGACTGCGTCCCGAAGGTCATTGGCGACAAGGAATATGACATCTGCCTAGAGTGCTGGAAGGCGCTCGAAGAAAAACTGAAAGGAAAAGGAAAGGCAATCAGAATCGCGGAACCGATAATATTGTTGCCTGACCCGCGAGAGTCGAGGCAGAGGGAAGACGAAGAGCAATTTCCGGGAGAGCCTCCCATAGTCTGGTCTGGAACGGAGAAAACCTAGCTAGCTGTCTGTTGTTGGCCGTGCTTCCAGAACTACGGCGACATCATGGTTCGGTTGCGCACGTTCACGCTGGATAGCTACCCGTAATATAGTGCTGCAATTGGTGGATGGTTTCCTCGTGAGCAGAAATTATCCACTTCACGAGATCTCCGATTGAAACGACGCCCGACACTTTCTCATTTTCAACTACCGGAAGATGGCGGATGCGATTGTTGGTCATGATTCTCATGCAATCTTCAACGGTATGCTCTGGAAGCACGAAAATCACAGGACTCGTCATGATCTCCTTCACTCGGGTTTGCTTCGAGGACTTTCCTTGCAGGATGACTTTTCGTGCGTAATCTCGCTCCGAGATGATGCCAAGCAGCTTGCCCTCGGAGATCACTAACAGTGCTCCAACGTGCTTGTCAGCCATCATCTCGATCGCGTCATAGACCCATGCTTCCGGGGACACTGACCAGATGCTCTGGCCCTTCTGTTTCAATACCGACCTGACCGTGTCAACTAGGTTCATCGATCTCAACACTCGTGCTGCGGGGTAAGCTCTCGGCTGGAATTTGCGATTTCGAGTCTATCTTTGCGCAGGACGATACTGCGAAGGCCTTCTCGTGTCAAGCTCTCAGCCAATCCAGTCCCGGCTGGAGCCAGTTCTCCAGAGGGCACTACACTCACGGCAGGAGCGGGCCGACTTTCTCAGCTAGATCGATCTCGCCTCATAAGCCAGCCAGTGCGCAATCTCTTCCCAGTGATGATCGTTGGCATCCTTCACCGCGCCTGAAAGCTCGGCTTGGAGCTTGTCTCTAAGAGCATGAATGTTGCGGCTGTAAGGCCTCCCCGGTTGCTGCTGGCCTCTGCGCTCGCCTAGCGATCTGGCGACGCCTATCCAGTGGTCGTATCTGCCACTGCTTACGATATGGTCGTGAATTTCTCGGGCCTTTGATGAAAACGGCATGTCAGCCCCCTTGCCAACCCTGCCGGGGCGGGAATTTCTCAGAATAATCTCACCATGAACGAACAGAACGCAAGAGCAGCCAAAAGCTGCCCTGATGGCAGTGGGCAAACTAGGGTTGCGAAAACGGATTATTTCGGAGCACTTTGCTCGAACTCCCGAGAGTTAGATCGGCGCTCTGCCGATTGTCGTGACGTATTCCCAGTTGCCCTTGGAGTCGAGGCGATATACCTCAATCGGCGGGGCAGCATGAAGTTGATGCTCTACGCCGCAATCGGGACAGCGCACTGGATGGATGCCGGATCCTATCGACCAGGTCCATCGAAGCAGCAACTTTGCTCCGCACGGGCAATTCACCACTCTCTGCTCCGGAGCTGGCATCGGGTAGGCCTCAGACCTGAGAGAATGCCTGCGAATCGCGCGGTTTGGGCTGTCATCGAGTTCAGTATTGGCAACGCGACGATTAAGCCGAAAGGCGGGCGATCTTACACGTAATGGTCACTCCCGTCGGGAGTCGAACCGGAAACTTGACCGGTCGGCAGGAATGACGTTGTGCGTGCGTTGGTCGAACACAACGTACTCGCCCGGAGATAGTACAATCAGCTCTTCAATGCGAATATTTGCGGACTCGAGATCGTTCACCGCCTCGAACCAGCGGAAACTTCCCTCTGGTTTTTTCTTCAGGATGTCGAACGGAGAATTCATGGATGCCTCCCTTGCTGCATGGTGTTGTAAGGCAAACTGAAGGAGGGAAAAAGGTGGTCACGCTAAGATAAAGACTTGGCGCGGGAGACCAGCAACTAATCCTAGTGGCTCGGACAATTTGCTGGCTGGAGTATGGGCGCCGATTTCGTGGAAGTACAGTCTATTCGGGCGGTCGAGAAGGGAGGAAACTACAATAGCAACGTCGAGAGGGTTCGCGAGAGCCGCAGCTATGTTGGTACAAATGGCCGTCAGTCAACACAGCGTTCAAGACGGGCGACGAGTGCATCTTCAGCGTATCTGAGATTGGTTGACGGTATGGGAATTCTCAGCGGCTAGATGAGGCACGAAAATGGAGCGGGTCCCTGAGGCTTTGCAATTCTCGGTAGTAATAAAGTGAAGTAGGGCGTTTTCCGTTGAACCTCAGCTTCTTTAGAAGCTCTATTTCTTCCGTGGTGGCCGTCCCGCTGAGGGAACTATCATTAAGGAATTCTTTGAACCCCAGCTCTACCTCTGGTTGGTCAGGTCCCTTTTCAACAAACTCAAATCTCCTAGGATCCCCAGAGGCTATTCTCCGATTTAACACAATCTCCATACCAAAGGTCACTAGGTCGATGTCCCAGGATTCAATCAGCGGATCCAGGAAGGAAACACAGTTTTCAGGCGACAAGTTGAAGACATCCGTGTCCAGGAACTCCAGGAGGGTAACCCGCATCTGTTCATAGCTTCGGCCGGTGAGTCGAGCCACCAAGTGGAGCCAGTTTTCACTGTTCAATTCTTCTCTGGCGACTTTCTTGATCACGTCCAAAAGCTTTTGAGTCACGAGTCGTTCGAGCTCACCGAAGGGCTGCTTCTCAAAAATCGCGCGTACCTGTTTCTCTTTGTCGGATAGGCATTTACGGAGAATCAATTCTCGAATTTCTCGATACAAGGGCGCGGGCGGATCACCCAAATGTCTCTTCAATTCTTCACTGCGCTGGAGGTTGACTAGCTTCGAAAGCCTATCGCTCGGGAGCTTCAAAAACTTTCCCATTTTCTCATAGATATCTGTCCGGTCAGGCGCAGGGGGCAGTTTCTTGCGAGCCAATAGCTGGGAAATATAGGACTCGGTTACTTCGGCGGCGTTCGCCAGATCTTTCTGCTCAAGCCCCAATTCATCCAGTCGCTGTCTAATCACTAGGCAAACGTCCACAAGCCCCCTCCACCGTGCTTAACTCCGAAGATTAACTACAAAAATAGTCTCAGATTTGACTTGACTCGTCAAGTTAATTAACTCAGTATGGTTAATGGACTGAGGGAGTCTTCAGAATCTGAACCAATGGTAGCTATCTGAATCGCCCCTTTGGCATCGAGAACCAAGGAGAGTGCCATGTTTGCACGCAGAGTTCATATGCATTTGAAGCCCAATAGCGTTGCGGAGTTTACCCAGAGGCTGGAGAAGGACATCCTTCCCCTGCTTCGAAAACAAAAAGGCTTCCAGGACGAAATCACGTTCGTTGGACAGGGCGGGACGGAAGCGTTCGCAATCAGTTTGTGGGACAAAGCCGAGAATGCCGAGGCTTACAACCGCGGAAACTACCCGGAAGTGACGAAGATCCTCGCCACGGTAGTTGACGGACCTCCTCAGGTTGAAAACTATGACGTCGCCAACTCGACGTTCCACAAGATCGCCGCTGCCATAGCGGCTTGAAGCTAGCAGGTCCATTCGTTTGGAGGGGCGGTAAGTCCGCCCCTTCACTTGTCCGGCGAAGGTAAGAGCTGGGCGGAATAACGAGGTCGCCGATGGTCGGGAAAATTAGACAGTGGGTCCCCATTGACGGAACTCGATGGAGAAACGAGGTTGCCAATGGTCACGAAAGTCATGGAGTGGGTGTCCATTACGGCGTTGCTCGTGGTGGTGTCATGGCGCCCCTTCGCCAGTTACCAAGTACCGCTGGACTTTGTGGTTTGTGCAGGCACCGTCTTGGGGATCCTGGCTTTATTCTTCATCAAACACGAAATAGAGACTCACTGTGACATAGATAACAGATCAACCCCACGAGGCGAGTCATAGTAAAACTGCGAGCTAGAGAATGGTTCAAGGGAGGCTAGAGAAATGACTGTACATGTTACCCCGTTACATGACCGCGTGCTTGTGCGGAGGTTGGAAGAGAAGGAAACCGCTAAGGGGGGGATCATTATCCCCGATACGGCTAAAGAAAAGCCTCAAGAGGGCGAGGTGATGGCCATCGGAGCCGGCAAGATGGAAAAAGGCCATCGTGTACCGCTCGACGTGAAGGTGGGTGACCGAATCTTGTTCGGTAAATACACCGGCAATGACATCAAAATCGACGACCAGGAGTACATGATCCTCCGCGAGGAGGAAATCCTGGGGAAGTTCAGCGGAATGGCCAAGGCGGCATCCGGCAGGAAGTAGTGTCTCCGATCCGAAAATCTCGGATGGAGTGGAAAGTGCGATCACCCAGGAGGGTGGAGTCTAATGGCAAAACAGATTGTAACTGGTGAGAGTTCGCGTCAAGCAATTCTGCGCGGCGTCAACATTCTGGCTGACGCGGTAAAGATCACGCTCGGCCCGAAAGGGCGCAATGCGGTGATCGAGAAGAAGTTCGGAGCACCCATCATCACAAAAGACGGCGTGACCGTGGCGAAGGAGATCGAGCTCCAAGACCCGCTCGAGAACATGGGCGCACAGATGGTGCGAGAGGTCGCGTCCAAGACCTCGGATGTGGCTGGCGACGGCACCACTACCGCGACCTTGCTTGCACAAGCAATCTTCCGTGAGGGTGTGCGAACGGTTGCCGCAGGCGCGAGCCCGATGGCACTCAAGCGCGGCATCGATAAGGCCGTGGAAGTCGCCGTTGGAGAGATCAAGAGGCTCTCCCGCGAGGTGAAGGGCGACATGATCGCGCAGGTCGGCACCATCAGCGCCAACACCGACAAGCAGGTTGGAAACATCATCGCCGAAGCGATGAAGAAGGTCGGCAAAGACGGCGTCATCACGGTGGAGGAATCCAAGACGATGGAGACCACGCTCGAGGTGGTCGAAGGCATGCAGTTCGACCGCGGCTACCTCTCACCGTACTTCGTCACCGATCCGGAGCGGATGGAGTGCATGCTTGAGGACGCGGTTATTCTGATCCACGAGAAAAAAATCAGTTCGATGAAGGACGTGCTGCCTTTGCTTGAGCAGACCGCCAAGATGAGCAAGCCGCTGCTGATCATTGCTGAGGAGGTTGATGGCGAAGCCCTAGCGACACTGGTGGTGAATAAGCTGCGTGGCACGCTGCATTGCGCGGCAGTGAAAGCCCCGGGCTTCGGCGACCGCCGCAAGGCCATGCTTGAAGATATTGCCATTCTCACCGGCGGCAAGGCCATCACCGAGGATCTCGGCATCAAGCTTGAGAACGTGAAACTTGAGGACCTGGGCCGCGCCAAGAAGGTGACCATCGACAAGGACAACACCACGATCGTCGCGGGCGCCGGCAAGGCCAGCGAGATCGAAGGCCGCATCAAGCAGCTCCGCGTGCAAATCGAAGAGTCCACCTCGGACTACGACAAGGAAAAGCTTCAGGAGCGCCTGGCCAAGCTGGTCGGCGGGGTCGCCGTAATCAAGGTGGGCGCGGCAACCGAGACGGAGCTAAAGGAGAAGAAGGCTCGCGTCGAGGACGCCATGCATGCCACTCGCGCCGCAGTTGAGGAAGGCATTGTTGCCGGCGGCGGCACCGCTCTTCTGCGCTGCTTGCCCGCCCTAGAGAAGCTCAAACTCCACGGCGATGAAGCCGTCGGGGTGAACATCGTAAAGCGCGCGCTCGAAGAACCCATTCGCCAGATCGCCGAGAACGCCGGGCACGAAGGCGCGTTGGTCGTTGGACGCGTGCGCGAATCGAAGGATGAAAACTTCGGCTTCAACGCGGAGACCGGTGAGTTCGGCGACATGGTCAAGGCCGGCGTGATCGATCCAGCTAAGGTCACGCGTCTCGCACTGCAGAACGCCGCTTCCATCGTCTCACTGATGTTAACAACCGAAGTCCTGATAGCCGACGCTAAGGGAGAGGAAAAGATGGCCGCCGCTGGTGCAGGACATGGCGGCGGTATGGGCGGAATGTACTAAACGCCGATCTATGGGCACCGGTTGCGAGCGAACCTTGAAAAGTGAACACAGTCATTGCGTATTACGAATCGAGGGAACGCTGCGAACACTAATTAACTACCGATAGAGCCAGACGGCAATCTGGGTTGCCGTGAGCTAGTTGAAATTGTCCTGGGCCAAGATAGATCCCTAAACGTTTAAATGGAGGTGGCTAAAAATGAGAACAATGAATCGCTGGGAACCTTCCCGCGGGGCTACGACCCTGCAGGAACAGATCAATCGCGTGTTTGCCGATATGCTGGAGCGTACGGGCGAGGAATCGAACCTGACCCCTTGGGCGCCGGCCGTCGACATTTTCGAGACCGAGCATGAGCTGGTCGTGAAGGCGGACCTGCCGGAGGTGAATCCGCAGGACCTGGACATCCGCGTGGAGAACAACATCCTCACCATTCGCGGCGAACGCAAGTTTGAGAACAAGGTGAACGAGGAAAACTACCTGCGCGTCGAACGCGCCTATGGCTCGTTCAGCCGTAGCTTCTCGCTGGCGAACTCCGTGAAATCGGAAGCCATCAAGGCCGATTATCACAGTGGTGTGCTGACGCTAAGTATCCCGAAGCGCGAGGAAGCTAAGCCGAAGCAGATCAAGGTGAATGTGGGAACGCCGGCCATGGCGGCCGCGGCAGGGGCTCGCTGAAGAAACCCAGACAAAGACAAAGTAGCGAGGGGCTGGCGATATGGTGTGTTGGAGTCTTGGCATTCAAACTGACCCGCTCCTTGATTTCCGCCTGATAAGCGCTCTCATTGGACACCTTCGGCAAAAAGAGCGGAGTGTCCGATTGTAGACAGACAAATGCTTATGAGCGCTATCGTAGCAACCTGTTTGGCAGAATTTGACGGAATTCTGACTTAACAATGGGGCGGCTCTCAATCGGGCCGCCCTTTCCATTTACTGGGCCTCTTGAACCCTGAGAAGACCACTCCCTAAGGCGCACGCCTTCTTGGCGTCCACGCAAAATTACCTGCAGTAGGCCAGTCGGTGCGTTGTATCTGCGAGACACAAAAATTAAGGGCGCATCAGCCGTTAAGCTTTTTGCGCCCTCTTTTGATTGAGCCGTAAAGTTTTTGGACCTCCCCGTTCAATCTGGCGTGAAGATAATCCTGTCATTGATAGTTGGCAATCGGATTCTGGCTCTAACCCTGTGAGCATCTGTGGACGGGCTGTGCAAAATCAGCGACCCAGCAAGGTGCCGCCGAGTTACTTACCTCGGGCAGTACGTCTGGTGCGCACCTTCCGCCTGAGATAGATTTCATGCGGAGGATTCATGAGCATACTGGCGGCAATCAGACGCGAAGAGAAAAAGGTAAAGAAGAAGTCGGCCAAGTTACAGAGTCAGTTGAGTGGACTGGAGGCAGCTGCAACAGCTTTGGGTCGTTCCGCCGAGCGCAACGTAAACGGCGTGAAGAAGCACGTCCTGTCGGCTGCTGGCCGAGCGGCGATTGCCAAAGCGAAGAAGCGGTGGACGAAGGTTGAGGCGCGGGCGAAGAAGTTAACAGGGTAGGTCAATCTGGATTAGCTCCGAGTCTCCTGATATTTTCCCGAGTACGCGAAATGACAGCTTGTTTTAACTAGGCAAACGTAAGTTGACCTAAGTGTTCCCTGGGCGTATTGTGGCCGGGCTGTAACCTTGGTCCGGAATTTTCGATTTCAATTTTATCGCTACGCAAGACCATAGGGCGGCCAAGAAGAGACGCGATGCGGTTCTTCCGGGCAGGGCTCGCTCGTATTCTACTCCCGTTAGACGCATCTCTCGTTCTTTATCCTCTGACGCGAAACTTGCCAAGCTAGGGATCGAATTCGACCGAGGTGGGACTCAAACCTTGCTTGGCGGGGGCACGGATTTTGCAGGATGTCAGGGACGCGGAAGTGCAGCATTGGCACGCTAGAGTTGGCTGGGAAAGGTGGATTTTTGTGAGAGGGGTCATACCGCAAGATTTCGAGAAGCCGATTGACGCAAGGTGCCCGGACGACTAGGATTTTGTTTAAGATGACTTTTCGACGGGGAGGAAGTCATGCCCCAGTACAGTTTTCTTTGTCGGGCCTGCAAGAAAGAGTTCTCAAGAATCCTGACACTCTCGGAGTATGAGAAGGGCGGGATTGTCTGCCCGCACTGCAAAAGCAAGGACGTTGAGCAGCGGTGGGCAGCCTTCTATGAAGTTACCTCGAAGAAGAGCTAGCGGAGATCCTCGACACGGAACTCGACGTGAGATTTGCGTCCGGGGAGCACTAGCTCATGATTGGAGGGCTGGTGGCAAGCGCCAGAGACCTGCAACGATACGAGAGACTGCTCGTGAAGAAGCGGCATGAGTTGTCGTCTCCCCTCGGCGATGCTCAGTCCCGGGTGCCGGCAGCGGGAGGCTTAGAGGGCGATCTCATTGAGCAAGCGAATGCCGACGAGGAAGCGGAGCTTCAGATCCGCTTGCACCAAACAGATGGTCGTCTCTTAAGAGCAATCGAAGAGGCACTCGCTCGGATCAGACAGGGCACATACGGAGTATGTGTGGTCTGCAAGCAGCCTATCTCTGAGGCTCGTTTGGAAGCGGTGCCATGGGCACGCCACTGCCGCGAGTGCAAGGAGCATGAGCACTCAGCCGCCTAACGGCTGCAAGCGGACCAATAATCAAGCCTTCGATGTCCTGGATGTTCGGCTGACACGCGCGCGGACTATGGGCAAGCTCAGCAGTCACACTCATGAATGCCCACGCTGCGGGATGGCGCTACCCCACGTGGGACGTAATCAAGAATACCTATTCCCCATCGCAGGATTTGGTCTGCTTGCCTTCGTAGTCGTTGATTTCTTCAGAACCGCCGTCAGCAGCTTCGGAACCAATGCGTCCACAGCGGCGGCGACAAAGAACTAGGGGATGCCGGCGTCATCATTTTACGTAAAGGGTGTGATGCCAAATGTCGCCGTCTTTCACGCTCGATTTGCTCACGACACGCCCTGCAACAGAGATGGGGTGCCCATTCACGGTGCGCTGCTCATCTGACACCGAGACGAACTGTCCGGTCGCCTGCAACTGGAAAAACTTCTCAGCCGTTGGAAGATTCGCAATGTCCTTGGCTGTGGCTCCGCCGACATCGCTGCCAAGAATTACACCCATGCGCGACGGATACTTAATTCCGCCCGGCACATACTTCACATCGTATTGCGTGGACATGTTTCGCTCCTTGAGTCAGGATCGTAGCACGGGGGGTGCGCAAATCAATTCGAAAACGCGAAGCCCACCAGGCTTGAACTGCTGTGAGAGCGGTATCGTATGGAAAGCAAAAGAAAGAATAGTCCGTCTGCCCGCAAACGAAAATCTCAAAGGGATAGCGGTCTATGAAATAGATACCCGAAGGCTCGCAGTGGCTCTTGGAAATCAAGCTTGACGGCTATAGAGCCCTCGCGGTCAAGTCTGGCAGTGATGTAACGCTTTTCTCACGCCGAAGAAAATCGCTAAACAGAAAGTTTCCCTACATTGTCGAGCCGCTGGCCGATTTGCCTACTGGAACCGTCGTGGATGAAGAATTGGTCGGCCTCGACGACAGCGGGCGACCTGACTGCAATCTGTTGCAGAATTTCCGTGGTGAAGCGTCTCGCATTTCTGATGCACGTGTCGTCCTCCAAGAGAAGAACAACGCCTGAAAAGTTCCTTGCTTAAGCGGTTGCCGAAGGGGATGCTGAATGGGAATAGCCCTTGCAGGGGGACCGACAATGAGAGGAATCGTCAAGAAATTCGACTTGCGGGGGTTCGGAATTATTGATAGCGCGGACGGCTTCAAGGTGCCGTTCATTCGGTGTGACGTGATCACCCACTCTGCTCTCAAACCGGGACAAAAAGTCGTTTTCTCTGTCCGTAAAGTCAAAGACAAGGCGTTTGCCGAGAATGTCACCATCGCTAAATTTTGATGACTTATCCGTCTGCGACAGTTCGCATTGAAGAGTCAGACCCG
>CAVTLQ010000020.1:0-143779 GCA_963735525.1 uncultured Acidobacteriota bacterium
AGAGAGTATTTAGCCTTGGAGAGTGGTCTCCCCAGTTTCCCACCGGATTACACGTGTCCGGTGGTACTCAGGATACCGCTTCGAGTCCGATCGGTTTTCAGTTACAGGGCTCTCACCTTCTATGGCCCCGCTTTCCAGCGGGTTCACTTAACCGTCGGTTTGGTAACTCTACTTATGCGGTCCTACAACCCCCAAAGTGCAAGCACTTGGGTTTGGGCTGTTCCGATTTCGCTCGCCGCTACTTTCGGAATCTCTGTGATTTATTTTCCTCCAGGTACTGAGATGGTTCACTTCCCTGGGTTAGCTCATACCCGCCTATGTATTCAGCGGGCTGTAGCGAGAGTTCATCTCGCTGGGTTTCCCCATTCGGACATCCTCGGATCAAAGCCTGCTTGCGGCTCCCCGAGGCTTTTCGCAGCTTGCCACGTCCTTCATCGCCTTCTGGCGCCAAGGCATCCACCGTACGCTCTTAGTAGCTTAATCATAAAACTCACCCAATCCGTCAAATCGCCTCAAGCCAAAGTTTCTTGGCCTGAAGAATCGGACGTCCTGACTGTCTGCGGCTCCATACACCTTGTGTTTCGGTCCCCTCTGACTCTGGGTAAGAATCAGCGGCACCGGACATTGGCTTTCGTTTCCACATTTCATCAGGCAATTAGCTGAGCTGCCTTTGTTTTCCACAGTTTTGCTCAACTCGAGCAAACTTGTAATAAATCCACACCATGACGTCCCGCCTGACCGTAATCAGGACGGAATTATCGGCGTGGACTTGCCAGCCTTTCTGTTGTCAAAGAACATTCGCCCTGATCCCGTCAGGGCGGCCCAGCATTCCGCTGGAGCTCTTGTCTTCGTGGTTGCTGCCGGTGACTCGCGTTTCGGTCCGTTTTCCGGAGCCTTCGCGCTACCCACTGGCCACTACTCACTACCCACGCAAACAATAAAAAACCCGGCGTCGAGCGCCGGGCACATGCGCCGATTCTATCTGGCGCATCCACGCGAAGCTCGACATATTTCTACCCTGTGCTCGTAAAGAACCTCACTATAGGATCTACTTCTGGCCTTCGCTTGATCGTACGCTGGGAAGACGCTTCTTCGACCCGACTGTGACGCCCCTGCTTGGCTCAGCTACCCCCGAGCCATTTGCAAGTATACAAGATTCCCCGGATTCGTCAACCCCCTCCCCTAAATTTATTTTCGCCTTTCCTGTGCCTATCTGTGCAAAAAGCTGATCGCTAAACGCCAATTCCGAGTCACGCTCTGCCCGACTGGAACTCGTTGATAACGTTCATCCAATCACGTATCCAGGTGCCGTCATTGTCTCTCTCTTCCATGAAGACCTTCGCCTTGTCTAGTTTTTTCCAATTTCCGTCGGCATCTGTTAGCAGGTCCCCAGCGGCGATCATGTCACCATTTAGGCGGGCTTCCACATCGGCAAACCAGAAAAGAAACTGACGCCAACTCAGTCTAAGCCAGGGCTCCAAATCAGTGTGGGTTTGTCGCGCTTCATCGATGAGAGTCAAAATTTCCAAGCAAAATGGATTTCTCTTGCTAGCATCGCTTATTAGGTCTTGTTTTCTCACTCGCAAAACATCGCCCTCTCTCAGAAATGCCAACAGGCCCTCTTCAAACCAGTAGGGGAGCTGGCCCCCGCCCTCCGCGGTAGGTTCCTCAAACCGCTGACGAGTGAACCGCCTAAGATTGAAGAACTTACCCGACGCGCAGGACGATGCCCCAGCAGTTTTCCACAGCAAGACATCAGAAGAGCAAAAACCAACGGTCACCTTCAGATCGCTCCGGTCTAGCGAGCTTACGAGCCGCATGGCCCCAGCGAGCTCGTCAACGACCGTCAGTTCGCGCCGCGGAATCACCGAACTAACAAAGATCAGGTATATCTCATCCGCGTTAGTCCTCGAGACGATGGAGGCTATTTGCAAGGGACGGTCGGCATCGCTGAGCTCCGAGAGATTTACCAGCACTGTCTGGAAAACGTCCACGTTTTGGCTCTCCAAGCGAGCCAACAGGTCGTTACAAACATTGACGGACATGAAGTAGAACTTGTCATCGAAAAGTCTCGGAATAACTACTGGTGAACAAATGGAATCCGCCTTAATCCTGCGACCAACGATTGAAAGTTTCTTGTTCAGGTTATCCCACCATTGAGATGAGCTTAAGTCGGCGGAGTCCACGTCGCTAGGAAAGTATGCCCATTTTCTCAGTTTCCCTCGGCGGGTTGAAGGAACATACAGTTGAGGATCAAGGACAATGCGGAACTTCTTTTTTGAGCTGCGTACGGTCGCGATTTGCGCCTCAACTTCAGATTCGCTGCAATTGATAGGACTGAATATTGCACCTGAGTATGCCGACATTTCGGGCAAGTCGATGAGATTGTTCGAGTGATGTCCCATTTGATGTAAGACTGTCATGGGAACTAGCCTTTCTGTCGATCCCATTCTCGACTTAGGGTCTTCGGTTTCCTGTAGCGGTCAACAGGCCATGGTGCAACCATCCGTATCAGCACCGGGACGCCGTCCCTCTTGCTTTTCTCCCTAAACCAATCGCCGGGCTGTTCTCTTGCCGCCACTCTCTCCACTACCTCGGAAGCGGAAAGGCCATCGAGCCTGTATGGGTGCTCTCCGTAAATCGAGAATGCCAGCGTCACGCCGAGGGCGAATTGGTCTGTCCGCCAATCGGTCAGGCTCTTCTCGTTATTTAGTTGTTCGGGTGCCGCAAAGAACGGTGTGCCCGGCCCTCTCGGCGCCCACGTTGGTGTCATCGAGGAATCACCCAGATCTCGAACCACGCCAAAATCAGTCAGGATAGGGGTCTCCCTATCTTCCCGAAACATGATGTTCTCCGGTTTGATGTCCCGATGGACTAGGTTAAGTTCCGCCAAATGACCGAGCGCGTCAATGAGGCGTACGCCGACTGCCTTGGCCTTCGTCGGGGAAAGCTGTCCCTTCGAACCGAGAGTGCCCCCGAGAAAAAATTCTTCGGTTATAGCAATATGCTGCTGGTTACCTGTAGCGACTTTCTCCACCGACAATACGCGCGCAATGTTCTCATGCTGGCACTTCAGCATGGCCTTAATCTCGCGCTCGTCGCGTCCCGTGGAACTTACGGACTTATAAACCTTAAGTGCTATTGGCACACTTTGCTTACTCAGGACTTTGAAAGTTTGCTTGAATGCCCCTTCGCCGACTTGTTCTACGAATACCAGGCCGCGCTTTGCGCAGATTCGGCGAGCGATTAGTTCGCGTTCGTCCATTCCTGCCATTCTCATTTCTTACCGCTGCGACAGCAGCGTCCAAGAGCCGAGGCTGTAAGGGATCTTTCGCTTCAGGATCTATTATAATCGAAATAACACCACCATCTATATAACAAAGTCCAACATTACGATGCACAAAATCTTCACAGTACTTTCTAGCGTGCAAGGCAACATGACGCGGCAATACAACGTAGGAGCTGTGCGCGAAGCACGTATTCCTGTAGGCTTGCTGGAGTGCCTCTCGCCACTTCTTAAGTTTCGCTTCAAATGCAACTAGCTGCTTACCGTCACCCGCAAGCGCAAGGACGTCGGTCCTGCCCCGACCGAATTCAAATTCTCTCGAAATTAGCACGCTACCCCACGGAGAGCTTGTACATCGCAGCGCGCGAATGAACCGCCGGACAAGATTGTATTCGCTCTTGTAGATAGTTCGCTTCATCGATATTTGCGGGCGAGTGCAAACGGGGGCAATAACCGCAACTCGAACGCGATCGCGACGGACGATTGCTATCCCAGTTAGGCTGAACGTTTCTGGCGAAACGGACTCCAATGCAAGCTATCACCTTTCGTGTGCACTAGAATATCTCATCACAGCAAGGTGCCCAAAATGGGAGGACGCCGGTCGCCCCGTCATTGCGCGTTGTCCAAGGGTGGGTCTTCGCGCTGATGGCCAAAAACAACCCGATTCACCTACAGCGGCCGGATTCCGGCCTTCGTCGCGGCCGCTCGTAAGCCCTTGTCCAGCGTCGCCAGTGGTAGGCGCTCGCGAAGCGCCAGGTCCAAGTACACAGCATCGTAGGCTGTCAGTCGGTGGGACTGCGCACTCGCGAGAATCTCGCGCACCCGAACCGGGCTCTCGTCGGTATCGATCGCTTGGCCCACGGTTATCTGAATCTGCTCCAGCGCGGCCTCCACATCCGCGTTCGTCAGGTCCCTTCGGCGTTCGGCTGTCACCAAGCCGTTGGCTATCTCCAGATGCCACAAAGTGGGGACCAGCGCTCGTTTGCCGCTCAAGATCGCCTGCCTTACGCGCGTGGCGTACTCGGGAATAGGATTGTCCAACACCCAGGCGAGCGCAACGGAAGCATCCAGCACAAATTGGCTCACCGTCTTCCTTCTTCGATCAGATCCTTCACGCTGACACTCTTGGGTTTCTTGGAGCGCTTCCGGATTGCTTCCATTCGATCGAACACTTCGTTCAGGTCCACATCCCCCTGGGCCGGGCCCATCACCGCTGCGAGCTTGCCCCTCTTCGTGATGCCGATCTTCTCGCCGCGGC
Source organism: uncultured Acidobacteriota bacterium (assembly GCA_963735525.1). Taxonomy (GTDB): domain Bacteria; phylum Acidobacteriota; class Terriglobia; order Acidiferrales; family UBA7541; genus Acidiferrum. The sequence goes on from CAVTLQ010000020.1 coordinate 4,545, forward strand.
CCGCGCGTTCCACAAGCTCAGACAACTTCTGTTTCGCTTCAAACAAACCCACCTTGCGCATGGCAGCCCTCGTGAGCAATCTAGATGTGTATTCTAGATGATTCGCCGGATTGATGCAACTTGTAGAGCTCCCGCCTTTGAAAGCGTGCTACAGCTTAACCAAGCACCACTCCTCGCTCCACGGCAGCCGCGACATTTGGCGCGATGGCCCTTGGGCCTCAACTATGAAGGCGTCCGAGAAGTTCGAGCCGATCCCGTGTTCCGGGTCGTACAGTCCGGGTTCGACGGAAAAAGACATTCCCGGCTCCAGCATGGTGTAGTCGCCCAGTGAGAGGTACGGCGGCTGATGCCCTTCCCATCCCTGGCCGTGCGCGGGGCGGTGATAGATGTAAGGTGCGACGCCGTTTTTCACCTGATACTTGTGAATTTTGTAGGCCACCGTCGAGCCGGTCACGCCGGCGATGGATTCTTCTTTTTGGATCAAGCAGCAATCGCGGCTGACGGTCCAGATTTTCTTCATCTGGTCGGTCAGCGGGTGAAGGAACATTGCGCGATAGAGCTCTCCGCCGCAGCCGGCGATGTTGACGCCGCCTTCAATCTGCAGCGCCTGGCCTCTGGTGATCTTGTTGTGCAGGAATTGATTGGGGTGCGGATAGGCCGTCGATCTGCCGACCCGGCAACCCACATCGATTTCGATTCCGACCGCGGTGTGCGGCGCGCCATCGCGCTTGATGTCGGCCATCACCAAGTCGGTTCCGTATTTCGTCGCGGCGCTGCCGATGTCGTAGTCGGTCAAATCGGTGCCGTGCTGCAACAGGAGATCTCGCGCAAACGCGTGCATTTGGTTGAAGTAGTTGTAGGCCCGGCGCGTGAGTGCCAATTCTTCCGGCGTCTTGTGGATTCTCATTTCCATGCACAAGTCTTCGGCCGAGCCCATCTCGCGCCCAAGCACGTCGACCACTTTGCGCTGGGAGGAAGGTTTCAACTCGGTGTCAGCGACAAGTTTTTTGTCGCCATATCCTCGTTTCTTTAGACCCTTGAGGACCCACTCGAACAGATCGACTTTCGCGCCCATTTGCACCTTACCTTCATTGGGGAAAGCGCCTTCGGCGTGCGGCCAATCGAAATACATTTCTCCGTCGGTGTACCACCAACTCTTGACCAGATCGCGATCCAGCGCGGCGTTAAACCAGACGAGATCGCTTCCCTTGGCGGGCAGAAACACTTGCACAAGGCGTTCCGTGGTGGTGTGCCAGAGCCCGGTGAAATAAATGATGTTCCAGCGGTCGGTGAGCAGGATGCCGTCGCTGCCATCCTCGGCGAGCTTTTCTTGCAGCTTCTTGGCCCTCTGCTTGTGCCATTCGAGCGGCAAACGATCCAAGGTGGCTGGCTTGAAATCATCTTCCGCAAGGAACAGGCGCGCGGACTTGTCACCGCCGGCAGGGCCCGCACCTTCGGCAGGAAGCGCTGCGGCGCCAACCGTCGAAGCGGTCATGGCCGCACCCGTGGTGGCAAGAAACTCTCTTCTGCTGATCATTTATTTCCTCCAAGACGCTTCCAGAATTCTTGAGAATGCCGCCGCGCATCCTACTCCAAAGAATGAGGATTGAACATGGAGAATCAATCGACCGGCGATGCGCAGGTCACAGATTTGCTAGCGGGAGCGGCGGCGATCGACCAGGTAAGCGGCGAGAGCAAAGATGGTGAAGTAAAAAGCGGTGTTGACGGCAATAGCCACGCGGAGAAAGTCGCTGAGCGCGGGGCCGAAAGATTCGTGCCTGGCGGGGGCGAGCATCTCGGCGAGTTTGAGGCCGGGAGAAAGAATGGCGAGCGCCGGCTCCGAGAGTTTCTGCTCATTTTGTAACGCGAACGCCAACGCCAGAAGACCCACCAGCGTGCCGATGACTGCCGGCAATACCCACCGGAATAGGATGCGCTTCAGCACCTGGGCGGATTCTATCAAATCGGCGGCGCCGTGATTCCGGGAACGCGCGAGAGGGTTCTTCGCGACGTCCATGGCAGGGAGTTCGGGTCAGGACTGCGGTCGGGACTCGTGGCCCAGGTAGTACGGCGCGCTAACCGTGAAGATACGCTCGTTGCCGCGAACCAGAAGCGCCCATTCCAGCAAGCGACCGCGCTGGTTATGGAAAAAGTATTCGTACCAGCGGCCTTCGACCAACTCGGGAATCACGACCACAATGCGCCGATCGGGATGTTTGGCCGACAAGTCCAGAACGTACTGCACCAGAGGGACGATAACGAAACGATAGGGCGAGGGTAGGGTCAACAATTGAGGTTCCGAACAGCCTGCCTCCCGAAAAGGTGGTACGACATAGCGATCCCAATCTTCGCGCAGCAATTCGGAGTGCTCCTCCGGATCGACATGCACGGCGATAATCTCGGAACTGAGCCTGGAGGCGAACTCGAGGCCCTGTTTGGAGATGGTGCTCCAGCGATCGATGGGGACGACGGCGATGGGTGGGGTGGCATGATCCGCGGGCGTGATCGGCGGCGGACAGCTGGTGAGCACCATCACCTCGTGATAGTGGCGCCGCACAGCCACGAAAAAGTAGATCAGGAGAGGAATAAAGATCACCGTGATCCAAGCGCCTTCCACAAATTTAGCGACCAACACCACGATGACGGTAATGGCGGTCACAAAGCCGCCGAGGCCGTTGACCAGGGCGCTCTTGAGCCAATGGGGGCCGCGCTTTTTGCGCCAGTGCACCACCATGCCAAACTGCGAGAGCGTGAAGGCGAGAAACGCGCCGACGGCGTAGAGAGGAATCAGCCGGTCGGTGACCCCGCCAAAAAGAATCAGCAGAAGGCAGGTCAGCGTGGCGAGAACCAAGATTCCGTAGGTATAGACAAGGCGCCGGCCGCGAAACGCGAAGATGTGCGGCAAATAGTTGTTTTGTGCGATGGCCCGGCAGAGACGCGGGAAGTCGGCGAAAGCGGTGTTGGCGGAAAGCGAAAGCACCAGCAGGACCGAGCCCATCGTCAGGTAGTAGAAAACACCCTTGCCAAAAACAGCGGCGGTGAGCATAGACAAAATGCTTTGATAGCCGGGCTGTCCGGGATCGGTGGCGGCGACGCCGTACGCTTTGACCAGGTACGAGATTCCAGCGAGAAGCACGGCGAGAAGAAAGATGATCACCGTGAGGGTGCGCTGGGCATTCTTCACGGCGGGCTCGCGGAAGGCTTTGACGCCGTTGCTCACCGCTTCGACGCCGGTGAGCGCCGTGCAGCCGCTGGCGAAAACCTTCAGCAGCAGCCAGTAGGTGACCGCGGTGGTAATGGGCGGTGGCGGCGGCAGCGGCGTGACCGGCGCGGGATGCCCGCCGCTGAGCACCACGCGAATGAGCCCCCAAGCAATGGTGACCAACAGCGTGCCCACGAAAAGGTACGTCGGGATCATGAACGCGAAGCCGGCCTCGCGAACTCCACGCAAATTGAGCAGGGTGATTATCGCGAGGATGCCAACGCAGAGACTGACCGTATATGGCTGCCACTTTGGCACGGCGGAGACCAGAGCGCCGACGCCGGCGGATATTCCCACCGCGGCGGTGAGGATGTAATCAGTCAGCAGCGCCGCCGCCGCCAGCAAGCTGGGAAAGGTCCCGAGGTTGAACCGCGCGACCGTGTAGGAGCCACCGCCAGAAGGATAGGCGGCGATGGTCTGGAGGTAAGAAAAGTACACGATCACTAGCAACGTGATGATCGCCGTGCTCACCGCGACGATGTAGTGCAAACCCAGCAAGCCCAGGGGAATCAGCAGGCTAAGCGCCGCCTCGGGACCATAAGCGGCTGAGCTCAGCCCGTCCAAGCCGAAAATCGCGATTCCTTGCGGCGGGCCGACCTGTTCGGCGCGTTCGTCACTGGTAGCCAGGGGTTTCCCGACCAGAAGGTCAAGGATGTTCATGAGGGGTTTGGTCCATGGAGCGGCGTTTTTGGGAGCCTCCATTTGCAACGACTGGCGTCATAAAGTCAATCAGAGGTTTTTTGGGTCGGGTCGTGGCCTCTGCTCAGTGGTTGGCGGTGAGTCAAGCGTTCGGGCTGAGAATTCCGGTCCTGTCTGAGGTGTGTGCCGGCGTATGTCCGGCTATCCAACTTACCAGCAGTTGCCGCGGGTGCTACCAAGAACCTTCTTTCCCGCCCCACCACCAAACAAGTCCCAGGGTGGCGGTATTTTGTTCGTTGCTGAGAACACCCTGAGTGCTCGTGAGGAATGACGGTCGATTCGAAAAATCGCGCCGCCATTCGTAGCGCATCAGGAATCCGTCCCTCAATTTGTAGTCGAAGGTTGCGGTTGTTTCCTTGAGTGCCTGGTTTATTCCGCTGAACAAGCCGCCACGGTCAGAGAGATATTCGGCCCGAGCCGCTACAGCAAACCGTGAGGAGATTTCATAGCGGGCGTACCCTGCACCTCCGTCACCATGAGAGGGAGCGGACGACTGTCCGGGCCCCTGATTTCGCCACAGCCGCTGAATGACGTAGTCTCCTTCGAGCGCGACACTCACTTTTGGTGTTGCCTGCCAACTTACGTAACTGTCGAAGATGTGCAGGCGCCCGTCTGGCGCCGGTCGAATCGCTTCGAAGCTCAATCCCGGTTGGACGGGAATAGGGCTTGTTGGCGCTACGAAGACGCGGTCCGGATGTTCCTGGCCAAGATAGTAGTTCACGACCCACGTCACGGACTTTTTGGGTTTCGCCGTGAATCCGAACAGCTCGTCTTTGAAACCATTGGTGGCTTCCGCTTGGTTCGTCCCATTCACGATCCAATACGTCAGAGAGAAGTGGTCGTTCACCGGGTAGTTCACCCGAACGCCCATGTGATAGAACGGCAGGAAGTCGTAGTAGAACGAGCGGGAATAGTTCATCTGATCTTTCGTGTAGTTGCCTTCGATTCCGAGCGAGCTGCTCCATTTTCCAAAGTCGATCGTCAAGCCGTTTCCCACCGGCGCAACGTAAGTCCCGTATGCCTGAAAGATATTTTGGTAGATCTGTGGCCGCGGTTCGTTCGCCGGATTGCCTTGCAACGTGTCGGTAGCCTGTCCGTATTGCAAATCAAGGCGTGCGCCAAACCGGCGTCCTGCACTCACATCGGGCTCATGATCGAAAATGACGTCCGCCTGGCTCAAGCTGAAGTTGTTGCTCAAAACATCGTACGCGCGCAGCAAATTCACACGCCCCACTGGAGCATTGAAGTTATACGCATAGTAGCCATCGAGGCTGAGATTGATGGTGGTGTCGCGAAAGAAAGCAAGCGTTTTTCGATCGTCAAGGGCGGAGGTAGATGAGTCGGCGTTGACTGCATTCGCGCTCGTCGAGGGCATAACAGGTTCTCCGCTCGCTGTGGACGCCACAACACCACCGTTCGCGGAAGCCGGCGCAGCCGGGGCATTCTCCTTTAGCAAGCGTTTCAGCTCCGCCACTTCCGCTTCTAGCGTCGCGACCCGCCCCTCGAGGTCAGCGTGCTTATCTGGCCCGTTCGATTCAGTTTCAGAGGCTACTGTAGGTTTTTCCTCCGCGTTTAAGACACCCACGCTCGCCAGCAGGAGTCCGATCATGTACAAACAAATCAGCCGCCTGAATAAGCTACGCTCAATCGTTTGACTCTCCAGCATAGGTTGCATTGTTAGGTCCCCTTGTTCGCGCGCCTGATTCCAATCGATAGGAATATACTTCGTCGAGCATGCTTGCCAATAGTGCGCGCCAGAATACCAAGGCCACGCGAAGTTCGAGAGGCCAGAGGGCGCCGTTTCCGGGAGACGGCTGGGTGGACGGAGGTGGCCTCTTGCTCCCCGCCGAGACCGACCACTAGCGATCTCCGGCGGCGACCCTACAGGTTGTTCTTTCCACAACTACTGTTTTTCATTCAGACCCGTATTCTTGACAGCCATACTGGGTCGGCCTACACTATGGAGTTTTTAGATGGCCCCGGAAGCTACACGGAGGGGCGGGACTCTCAAATGGATAAGAAACGACTGGATTACTACAAGAAGAAGCTGACGACGCGCCGCGAAGAGCTGATGAAGACCATCGCGCGAACCGAAGAAGAAGGCCGGCAGGCGGACGACGATCCGACGGTGGACCTTGCCGATAAAGCGGCAAACTCTTACACCAAAGAGTTTCTCTTCGGCATGACCAATACCGATCGCACCATCCTGAACATGATCGACGAGGCGTTGAAGCGCATCAAGGCCAACGAATACGGCCATTGCGCCAATTGCCAGGAAGAGATGCAGCAGAAGCGGCTGGAAGCGGTGCCGTGGGCGAAGCACTGCATCAATTGTCAGGAAAAGATCGAGCAGGGCCTGTTGTAGTTGGTGCGGGGCAGACGCAGTGCTGCCGTCATTTCCCAGAAAAACCGATGTACGCAGCTTAGATCTTGCTGAACCAGGGCGCAGCCCGCCGCGGCGGGCTGCGCCCCCACAAGTATCTCAGACAAATTTCGCTTGTTTATCATACGGTTAAGTATAGAATGATTGCATTGTGGTGGGCCGTGGTATGTCCGGTGGACAGTTGGGCGGATGGCTCGCGGAGGCGGGCGACGCCGTTGTCAGCGTGCTGTTCCCGGCGGGGTGCCGGCTGTGTGAGAAGCTGCTGACCCGCGCGAGCCGGGTACCCATCTGTGAGGAGTGCCTGGCATCGTTCGCGCCGATGCCGGCGCGTGTATGCGAAGTGTGTGGCTCGGCACCTGAGACCATGCTTTTGGAGACCACGGAGCAGGGGAAGCCGGCTAGCGACTCAGGCTCTGATCCGCTGGTTTGCGTCGCCTGTCAGGTCAGGACGTACGCTTTTGACCGGGCGCGGAGCCATGCAGTCTACGACACCGCACTGGTGCACGCGATTGTTATGCTCAAGTTCGAGCGCATCGAGCCGCTGGGAGCCTGGTTTGCGGAGCGCCTCGCTGAGGTCGTGTGCAAGGAGGCGGAAACACTCGCCGCCGACGTTGTGGTACCAGTACCTCTGCACCGGCAACGTGAGCGCGAACGCGGATACAACCAAGCCGACCTGATCGCCAAACCGCTCGCCAAGCGGCTGGGGCTGCCGTATCGAGGGGTTTTGCTGATGCGGACGCGGCCACGCCCAGACAAGCAGGTACTTAGCCTGACCGAGCGTTGGGAGTCGGTCCGTGGCGCTTTTGCCACTCGTCCAGGCAGCCAGGTTGACAACCTACGCGTCTTACTGGTAGATGATGTAATGACGACAGGAGCCACCCTCGACGCCTGCGCTAGGGCGCTTCGAGAGGCGGGGGCCAAGTCTGTGATTGGGCTGACGGTCGCGCGAGCAGCGCGGCACCCGCAGGCAGACTCCGACGAGACGTGACCCGAGGGAGCGCGATGAGCGCACGACGGCTAGAACCGCTCGATTCCCGGGGGCATCCTACCCCCCAAGCGTCCGGGGAGGCTGCGCCCAGCTCAGAAAGTCCCGCAGGCAGTAGAATCCACAATACGTTGCCGTTGCGGCGGGCGTCGCTGATGCAGGAGCCCGTGCTGGTGCTGAACGCTACCTACGAGCCGATCAACGTGACGGCCGTGCGGCGGGCCATGGTGCTGCTGCTGAAGGGCGTAGCGCAGGCGGAGGAGCTGCACAACGCCGAGGTACACTCGTCCGCGCACGCGCATCGAGTGCCGTCAGTGATTCGCCTGCTGGCCTACCGGCATATCCCGCAGCAGAGCCGAGCCCTTTCCAGGAAGAATATCCTGCTGCGCGACCGTAACACGTGCCAGTTCTGCGGACGGGTGTTTCCCGGGTCGGAGCTGACTCTGGACCACGTGGTGCCGCGTTCCAGGGGCGGGCGCTCCTCGTGGGAAAACCTGGTGGCTTGCTGCTACAACTGCAACAACAGCAAGGGCGACCGAACGCCGGAAGAGGCGGGGCTAAAGCTGGCCCGGCGGCCGCGGCCGTTCACGCTGCATACCTCCCGGCAATTGATGCGTCTGATCGGGCACCGCGATGAGCGGTGGCGTAAGTATCTTTTTTACTAACAAGTTTATGAATTTAATGGAGTTAAAAAAATTCCATATAAAAAGGAAACCTTTTTCGGCCGGATGCATCTATAATAGTAACTAACCACTTCGAGGACACACCCCGGGAAGCAGTTAAGGCCAACACCTTAGCTGCTTCTCTCCTTTTACGGCGACTTTTTTGGCGTGACTGTCCTACGGTGGTGTTTCTTTCTTCCGGCTGCTTTCATCCAGGTGGAAAAAATGCGGACGACGTTGTGACACTTGCTGCGTGCTCTCATCGCAAGGTGTAACGGGATTGTTTCGCGCCGCAACTTTCGCGCGGCTCAGGCGCTTTCTTTTTTTCGGGTTTCGGGGAAGCTTTGCAGCGCAGCTTCTTCGTCGTGGAATTCTTGAAAGACCCGGTACAGTTGCGTGATCTTGAGGATTTCTTCGACCTTGGGAGTCAGCCCGACCACTTTCATCTCGCCGCCCTGCTTGATCACGCCCATGTAGCAGTTGACCAGCTCGCCGACTCCGGAGCTGTCGAGATACAGCAAGGCTCCCACGTTGAGCACGATCTTTTTTCGTCCTTGCTTCATCAGTCCGCCGACGGCATCGCGGAGAGCGCCGCTGGCAAACGAAGTGAGTTGTCCTGTGAGATCCACGATCGAGACTTCGCCGGTCTGGCGAATGATGGCCGAAAAATTCACCGTGCCGCCTTTCGGTTTCCGAGAGCAGCCATTCTACTCTTGACGAGTCCGTGGGAACAGCAGAATTCCCCTACGACAGATGAATAGTCGATGAACAGTGGAGCGCGGGACCCGAAGTGACTTCGAAGAAGAAGCGGAGGCCGCGCGAGCGCTAACGGCGATTGACGACGCGCAGACCCCGGCGCCAGCTCTCAGCGAGACCCACGCGAACGACTTCCATCTCAGGGCAGAGACACCTCAAGAGCACATCGGTGGTGGGATGGAAGCGCAGCTCCGGAGCGACCAAGTATACGAGCGGAGGCACCGGCTGCAATTCGATGCCGGTGAAATATCCGTACCGCGCGAAATCGCCTTGTTGCAGATGGCGCCGGATGCGCAGCCAATAGTCCGCCGCTTGCAGCGGGAGGTGAATGTGCTCGGCCGCTTTCAGCTCGAGAATCGCCAGGCGGCCCTCGCGCGTGACGGTAAGCACGTCGAGGATGCCATGCTCGCCGCAGCTGTTGGCGAAGACTTGCGTGTACACAAAACGCGAATCGAGCGTGGCGTCGATGCGCGTGACGTCTTTGCGAACCAGGGACTCGAGCCACCCTTCGGGTTGCGCGCGATAGAGCGAATGGCGGGTATCGCTGGCCAGCGGATGCCGGTGCTTCTCAAGCTCGTTCAGCAAACGCTGGAGCGCGGGGCGCGACGCGACGCCTAGTTTTTCTCGCCGCTCGGCAGTACCGAAACAAATTACGCCGTCATCCCAACGAGCGAATGCCAAGCCGCGGAATCGAAGCCACACTTGGCGGGACTGCACGACGGGATGCACGGTGACGGCGCTCTGAGCCAGGGCCACAATCGGATCGATGGCGGACCGCGCTTGGTCGCGAAGCGCTTGGGATTCGCGTTTGGGAACGAGCCAGGTCTCGATATTGCCTGAGGAGGCCCGATCGATGCGCTCGAGGATTTCTCGCTGCGGTTCGAGTTCGTACACTTCCAGGTTGATTCTCGGATCGAGCGCCCGGAGACGATGGACGAGAACGCGGCAAGCTCCCTTGGGAACGATCAGCCTAAGGCCAGCAACGAAGCCGCGACGGCAGGAGTGCTGCGCGCGATCGAGCCACAACAGCCCGAACGTCAGGCAGTTCTCCGCGGACTCCGGCGATTCCGTGTCAAGGACGGCGAGGATGGCCCAGTGGGCGGAGCCGTTGCGCAGAAGGCCACGAGCGTAGGTCCCCGAGAGAGAGTGCTCGAGATCGGGCGCGCTGGTAAGCGAATGCAGCGTTTCATCGGGAAACTGCTCGGAGAGGATGCGGCCGAGGCGCGCGCAAGATTCCTCGCGAGACAAATCGCGCGCGGATGGGTCGAACTCCAGGCGGACGAATTCGAGGCGATCGGGCCTGGCGCGGCCAAAGCGCTCGACGGCAAGCGCGAGGCGTTGCTCGGAATGAGCGGTGATGGCAAGCACGCGGCGGGTGAAGTTGTGCCGCTCCGACCACAAATGCAGAAGAGGCTTCTGAGCCGCGCCGCGGACTTCCCACGACAATGCGGTGAACACGGCGACACGGCCGCCGTTCTCGCGAACCTCGACGGAAGCAGACGAGCCGAGATCGCGGAGCGAGGCTTCGAGTTCTGCGGCGAGCTCCATGCCTATGATTATAGATGATGTACGTACCTGTCTACTACTGGATCGGTCAGAATTGCAGGCCGGTCACATGGACGAGCGGCGGCTGCCTGTTCCAGGAAGACGAGATGTGCTCGAAGGACACTTCGAAGCGCCGGTGTTCGCCGGGAGCCACCGGCGGAGCCCCGGGAGCGAGTACGGAGCGGGTCTCGCGCAAAGCGATTTGGTTCATGTCGTCGAAGAATTCGATGGTCACTCCCACGCCGCGGAGCGCACGGTCCCCGGTATTGACGAGGTCGCCCGAAAGGGTGGTGATCTCTTGATGCAGGAAATTTTCGGCGCGGCTCAGGGTGATATTTTCGAGCTGAATCTTCTGCGCGTAATCCTGCTCGGCGGGACCAAAAGGAAGACGCGATCCCTGCGGTGCGGCACCCGGCGGTGATTGACGGCCCGGCAAAACATACAAAGCCGCCAAGATGATCAGCACAGCCGCGGCGGCAAGGATCAAAGCAAAGTTGAACCGGCCACGGTCCGGCGCGGCGCGATCGGGAAGCTCGATTTGAGGCTCTTCGTGCATGAAGTCACCGCAACCACCAGTATGCACTCGACGCGATACGAAGAGGAGGTTGCCGGGAGTCCGCGCCCGGCTTCAGCGGCCCACGACGAGCCGCTGGACCAAGGGCTCCGGCAGCCGCGCAGCACGCATGCGAGCCTGCACTTCAGGAATATCATACGGGACGCGCCAAAATTCAACGATCTCATGTTCCAGGTCGGCGATGGCGAAGCCAGCGCGCGGATCTCCGTCGCGGGGCTGGCCAATCGAACCTGGATTCAGCAAATATCGGCGCTTCATTTCTATGCGAAGGGGTGCGAAAGATTCTGAGGGACGCGGGTGGATGTTCAGCACTTCCAAATGGGAGTTGAAATTTTCATAGGAGAATCCACCCTGGTGGTGCGTGTGACCGAAAAAGGTGATCGCCGCGGTGGAATCCAGGAGACCCTCGAGCGCCTGCGCCGGCGTGAAAACGTATTCGTCTTCATCTTGAAATGCGCCGTGGACGAGAACGATGTTGTCCGTTTCCAAAGGCCCCGAGGGAAGTTCGGAAAGCCACTTCAGGTTGTCGGGAGAGAGACGCGAGCGAGTCCAATCCACGGCCGCCTTCGCCACGGGATTGAAGTCGTGCGTGGCCATCAGATCGGTAGCGGCCTTGTCATGATTACCGCGAATCGTTTTCGCGCCGAGTTCCCGAATCTTAGACGTGACCTCGTTCGGATCGGGACCGTATCCAACGACGTCGCCCAGACACACCGCGTGTTCCCACCTATCCTTGACGGCATCCAAGGCGGCCGTTAGTGCAGTAAAGTTCGCGTGTATGTCGCTAAGAACGAGAATCCGCATTCAGGGTAACCAAAAAGAGCAACTGAGTATAGATGAACACGCGCGCCGATGCACCTGACGATTGCCATCGGTCGCAAAAACGACCAGCCGCCGGATGGCGCAGCCGTCAACAGTAAAAAGACTAACAAGGTTCTAACTTCTATGAAATCTTAAGCAAACCTTCCAAAAAAGTCCGCTAACCTACTCCGTTTGATGACAAATTCGTGACAAGCGTCCAAAGAAATTTAAACAAAGCCGCGAAACATTCTCGCGGTGCGGCTCGTCTATAACAGTGCAGCCGGCCAGTAGGCCGCTACAGGTCAGTCAGAGGCATTCAATAAAAACCCCGCGGTGGCAGCCGCGGGGCTGTGACACGCATCTTTCCGGCCGTTAGTCCAGGAAGAGAAAGTGTCGTTCGGGGAAGGCTACTCGTCCCCGTGCCTGCGTGTCAACTCTGTCCAGCTTGTAGCCGGTGGTCTTGCGGCTGACTCGATCATGATGGAAAGGTTGACACGCATGAAATCCCGTTCATTTCTTCGGAGTGCTGCATTGCTGGCAGTCGTCGCGCTGGCAGTGCCCGTATTTGCAAAACCCGTAACCAAGACAATCAACATTCCGCAGGCTGCGAGAGTGGGGAAGGCCGATCTGAAGGCTGGTGAATACCGGCTGCTGATCGACGGCAATAAAGCCACGGTGGAAAAAAACAAGCAGGTCGTCGCGGAGAGCGAAGGCCGCTGGGAAGACCGCGACGTGAAGTCCGCGTCGGACGCCGTTCTGCTGGGCGAAAACGGCCAGGTGCTAGAAGTGCGCTTCTCGGGACAAAAGCGCGTCTTCGTTTTTAGCGAATAACGAGGAGCTTCCGTGATCCCATTTCGATCTGATGAGCGGGAGGCTGTGCGGTGCGGTAGCCTCCCTGCTCATCGCCTTCGCGGATTTTTGAGAGCACAGCAACCCGCGACACTGTCGACGGACACAGATTTCTAGCGAATCAGCATGCAGTCACCGTAGCTGTAAAAACGGTAGTCGTTGTCCACCGCGTGTTTGTAGGCTGCGAGAACGTGTTCGCGTCCCGCCAACGCGCTGACCAAAGCAAGCAATGTCGAGCGCGGCAGATGAAAGTTGGTCAGCAAGGCGCTCACCACTCGAAAGCGAAATCCAGGAAAAATAAACAGGCGAGCTTCGGCTTTTCCAGCAAGCAGGAGCGCGGACGAACCTGATTCCGACGCCCGCAACGCTGCGTCTTCCAGCGCGCGGACAACCGTCGTGCCGATGGCTAGAATTGGACGACCGGCCTGATGCGCGCTTGTGATGCGCCCCGCGGTCTGTTCGGAGATCTCATAGGATTCGCCATGCATCACGTGGTTCTCGAGGGTCTCCGCGTGAATCGGCTGGAACGTCCCGAGGCCAACATCCAAGGTCAGCTCGCAGATCTCGGCGCCGCGGCGCCGAATCTGCTCCAGGACCTCGGGCGTGAAGTGCAGACCGGCGGTGGGCGCCGCAATCGCACCGGGATGTTTCGCGAAGACCGTTTGGTAGCGCTCGCGGTCGGCGGATTCGTCGGCGCGATCGATGTACGGCGGAAGCGGAATGTGCCCCAGCCGTGCGATGTGTTCCCCCACTTCGCGTCCATCGCGAGATACAAATTGTAGCGTCCGCAGACCTAGGTCGCCCCGGGAAACAATCTCCGCTTCGAGTTCGCCTTCGCCGAACAGGACTCGCTCTCTCGTCCGCATCTTACGCCCCGGACGCACGAGCGCCTGCCAGATGTGCGGTTCGATCTGCCGCGTCAGCAGGACTTCCACTTTGCCGGTCAGATGCTCACTTCGGATAGAGCGGGACGGGGGATCGGAATGCACACCGGCGCGCCGGCCAAACAACCGGGCGGGAATGACCCGCGCATTGTTGAGGACCACGAGCTCGTCGCCATGGAGAAGCTCAGGAAGCTGGGCGAAGAGACGATCTTGGAACTGGCCCGTTGTGCGACTGAGGAGGAGCAACCGGGAGGCGTCGCGGCGATCGAGCGGGCGTTGCGCGATGAGCTGGCTGGGAAGGTGATAGTCAAGCTCGTCGAGCCGCATGGCGGCAGTCTAGCAGCAAACGCATTGGAGCAAGAAAAGGCTGGGGCGGATCGGGAGGATCAGATGGCGCCATTGGCGTGCTTGACCCCAAGGTTTCGCGCGAAGCTCCGACCTGGGAACTATCTTAACATATTTAATATGAACATGTTATAAGGAATCGCCGGTGGTCAATTTATGGCTTGACAATAACACGCGCATATTTTATGATATTTTTGCAGTCAAGATAGTAGCAACGGAGGTCTGAGGACTATGAGAACGCTGACATCTTTTCGCGGAGCTACCACTCTGCAGGACCAAATCAGTCGCTTGTTCAACGAGGCATTCGAGCGCACCGGTGAGGAATCTAACCTTACCGCCTGGGCTCCGGCCGTTGACATCAACGAGACCGAACACGAACTTGTGGTTAAGGCCGATCTACCCGGTATCGATCCCAAGGATCTGGACATCCGAGTAGAGAACAATGTTCTAACCATTCGTGGCGAGCGCAATTTCGAGAAGAAGGTGAACGAGGAGAACTATCTGCGCGTAGAGCGCGCCTATGGCTCGTTCAGCCGGAGCTTCTCGCTGGCGAACACCGTGAACCCGGAGGGCATCAAGGCCGACTATCAGAACGGCGTGTTGACGTTGAACATTCCGAAGCGCGAGGAAGCCAAGCCAAAGCAGATCAAAGTGAACGTCGGGACACCGGCGGTTGCTGCTGCCGCGGCCGGGAGGTAAGCAAGCCAGCAGGAAGTGGAGCACACTGGGGGCTGGCGATTGAGCCAGCCCTTTTCGTTAGAAATTGAGCGGTGAGGAAACATCATGTTGCGATTTGAAAAAATGACGGTGAAGGCGCGAGAAGCGCTGCAAAGCGCGCAAGAGGTGGCCGCGCGTCACGAGAACCAGCAGGTCGAGCCGGTGCATTTGCTGTCGGCACTGGTTTCGCAAGCGGACGGAGTGGTTTCTCCGCTGCTGGCGCGGCTTGGCATTCGCGGCGAACTGTTGTCGCAAGAACTTGATCGCCAGATCGGCCGGCTGCCGAAAGTAACCGGCTTCGGGCAGCAGCACCTGGGCCGTCCGCTGAACGACGTGTTGGAGCGCGCTTTCAAGGAAGCGGAAGCATTCAAGGACGAATACGTTTCCACCGAGCATATGTTCCTGGCGATTGCCGCGGAAGACCGCGATCCGGCAGGTCAACTGCTGAAAAAACATGGGGCCTCTCACGAAGCCATTCTACAGGCGCTGACTAGCTTGCGGGGCAGCCAGCGGGTGACTTCGCAAAATCCCGAAGCCACGTATGCGGCGTTGGAGAAGTACGCTCGCGATCTTACCGAGCTCGCGCGCAGGTCGAAGCTCGATCCCGTGATCGGGCGCGATGAAGAGATCCGGCGGGTGATGCAAATCCTGGCGCGGCGCACGAAAAACAATCCGGTGCTGATCGGCGAGCCGGGCGTCGGGAAGACCGCTATTGTCGAAGGTTTGGCGCAGCGGATCATTTCCGGCGATGTGCCGGACGTGCTGAAGACCAAACGCATTGTTGCGCTGGACCTTGCGGCGCTGGTGGCCGGAGCGAAGTTCCGCGGCGAATTTGAAGATCGCCTGAAGGCCGTGCTGAAAGAAATCACCGAGGCCGAAGGGCAAATCATCCTGTTCATCGACGAGCTGCACACGCTGGTGGGTGCGGGCGCTGCGGAAGGCGCGATGGATGCCTCGAACATGCTGAAGCCTGCGCTGGCGCGCGGCGAATTGCGCGCGATTGGCGCCACCACGCTCAACGAATACAAGAAATACATCGAGAAAGACCCTGCATTGGAGCGGCGCTTCCAGCCGGTCCTGGTGAGCGAGCCTACCGTAGAGGACACCATCGCCATCTTGCGCGGACTGAAAGAGCGCTACGAAGTCCATCACGGCGTGCGCATCAAAGACGCGGCGATTCTCGCGGCGGCCACCTTGTCGCACCGCTACATCTCCGACCGGTTCTTGCCGGATAAAGCGATCGATCTGATCGACGAAGCTGCGGCCAGCCTGCGCATGCAGATTGACTCGCTGCCCGTGGAGATCGACGAAATTGAGCGGCGGATCATGCAGCTGGAAATCGAGCGGCAAGCGTTGCTGAAAGAAAAAGATCCGCACTCGAAGGAACGCCGCACGCAGATCGAAAAAGAGCTGGCGAAGCTGCGCGAGGATTCCAGCGGGCGCAAGGCGCGCTGGCAGGCGGAAAAAGATGCCATCGGCAAAATCCGCAAGCTGAAGGAGCAGATCGAGCAGCTCCGAGCGGAGGAGCAAAGGTACGAGCGGTCGGGAGAACTCGCCAAGGTCGCGGAAATTCGCTACGGGCGGATCGCCGCTACGGAACGCGAGCTGAAGCAGGCGGAGGAACGCTTCGCATCGGTGCAGAAGGACTCGCCGATGCTCAAAGAAGAAGTCGACGAGGAAGATATCGCGAAGCTGGTCAGCAAGTGGACCGGGATTCCCGTGGGCCGTTTGCTCGAAGGCGAAGTGCAGAAGCTGGTGCGTATGGAAGAGCGCCTGCGGCAACGGGTGGTGGGGCAGGACGAAGCTCTGACGCGAGTGGCGAACGCGGTGCGCCGAAGCCGCGCCGGCTTGTCGGACGCAAAGCGGCCGATCGGGTCATTCATTTTTCTGGGGCCCACCGGAGTTGGCAAGACGGAACTGGCGCGAGCGCTGGCGGAGTTTCTGTTCGACGACGAAAAGCTGATGATCCGCATCGACATGTCCGAGTACATGGAAAAACATAGCGTGTCGCGATTGATCGGCGCGCCGCCAGGCTACGTGGGCTACGAGGAGGGCGGACAACTTACCGAGCAGGTGCGGCGGCATCCTTATTCGGTGATCTTGTTCGACGAAATCGAAAAGGCGCACCCGGATATTTTCAACGTGCTGCTGCAGATCCTGGAAGATGGGCGCCTGACCGACGGCAAAGGCCGCACGGTAGACTTTCGCAACACGGTACTGGTGATGACCAGCAACGTGGGATCGACGGCGATTTTCGAGCTGGCGCACCGCGACCCCGAGCGAGCGCGAAAGGAAGCGATGGAAGCGTTGCGAGCGGCGTTCCGGCCGGAATTCATCAACCGCATCGACGAAATCGTGATCTTCAATCCCCTTGGCAAGGAACACCTGGTGCGAATCGTGGATTTGCTGCTGCGGAGCGTCGAAGGACTCTTGGCCGAGCGCCGGATCACGCTGGAATTGACACCCGCGGCGAAGGAGCTGCTCGTGCGTGAAGGACACGATCCGGCGTATGGCGCGCGGCCGTTGCGGCGAACGATTCAACGGATGATTCAGGATCCGCTGGCGCTGCAGATCCTGGAAGGCAAGGTTCTGCCGGGTGACCGCGTGCGCGTGGATCGCGACGGGCAGAAGGACGCGATGCGATTTGAGCGCGTCGCGCCGCCGAAGTCGGCCGCGGTCGCGACTCAATAAGGAAGGCGTGGAAGTGGAGCGGAGTGCGTCGTTTGACGCGCTCCGCGCCGCATCCTAAACTGAAATTTCTGCGCTCGATTCTGCGTAGATAGAATTGCTGGTGAGGTCATGAAAATTCTGAGAACAGGTGTCCTGCTCATTCTGTTGAGCGTGCTTTTAGTCGTGGCGGGCGATGCGCTCGCCGGCCCCACCGGCATGAAGATCGCGCTGGCGTTCGCCGTCGTGATGAACGGCATATCCTACTTTTTCTCGGACAAGATTGCGCTGATGTCGAGCGGAGCCCAGCCAGTATCCCGCGAACAGTTGCCGCGGCTGTACGCGGTGATGGAGCGCCTTGCCGCCAAGGCGAATCTGCCGGTGCCAAAGTTGTACGTAGTTCCCGAAGCGGCACCGAATGCGTTTGCCACCGGCCGGAATCCGCATCACGCGTCGGTCGCGGTAACTCAGGGCCTGCTCGAGCTGATGAACGACGACGAGCTCGAAGGAGTCATCGCCCACGAGTTATCACATGTGCGGAATTACGACATCCTAACGACCTCGATCGCGGCGACTATTGCGGGCGCCATTACCTATTTGGCGCACGTGGCCCAGTGGGGCATGCTCTTCGGGGGTTACGGCGGAGGGCGCGACAACGACCGGGAGGGAGGAGGTGGCGGCTTTGGCGCGCTCCTGATGATCATCCTGGCGCCGTTCGCGGCGCTGCTGCTGCAATTGTTCCTCTCCAGGACGCGAGAGTACTCGGCCGACGAAACGGGCGCACACATGGTGGGCCAGCCCTATGGGCTGATCAGCGCCCTCCAGAAGCTTGGGGCCTACAACCAGCGCATCCCAACGACGGTCGTCTCGCCGACTACGGCTTCCTTGTGCATTGTCCAGCCCCTATTTGGGCGCGGGGGCGTGAGTTCGCTGTTTAGCACCCATCCGCCGCTTGAGGACCGGATCGCCGCCCTGCGTGAAATGACGGTTGTGCCGCAACGGTAGGCGATTTGACTCGAATTTCTGCACAATTTCGCTACTGCACGTGTAAAGATTCCAACCGGAGCGGGCGGCAACAAATGAGGCTCACTGCCTGAAAGGGCTTCAAGCCGCTGATTCTTTGGCGATTAAAGAACATTCTTCTAACGCGGCTTCTTTGGTAGGTCAAATGCACCGATATCCGCCCACAGGTAGTTGGAAGCGGGGGCAAATCCGGGACGGGGGACATGAGCTGCAAAGACACTATTCATTTGATTTGTTGGTACTTAGAGCGAAAACTCTCGCCTTCCGTCGAAAGTGAGATTGCACGGCATCTTAGCGAGTGCCGCGATTGTCATCTCGTTTTTGACGCCGCGAACACCACGCTGGACCGCTACTTTGGTCCGGTTCGCCAGCCAGACGCCGAGACGGCGACGACTGCGGCATAGAGAGTTGTAGCTCTAACTCTAAACAAAAGAAGGACTTAAGGCTGTGCGCCTGATAGTGCACAGCCGTTTTGTTTTTTTGAGGGTGTGCAAACGCGAGGCTGCGATACCACTCACCGCTTTCCAGCAAAAAATTACCTTCGCAGGAGGCACAGCGTAATCTTTACTAGTACTAGTACTTATAGACTGGCATCAGCGGCACGCTGAAATCCCCCGCAACGTATTTTCAACATTGGAATTACCAGCTTTTCCACAGTAGGTAGGGTGTTTGGTGTAGCAGATGCTCCTCTATGGCCCGCCACGGCGCATGCGCCAAAGGAGAAGAAGTCCATGAGTGAGTTTCAAGAACCGGTTCATCAGACCATATCCACAACGGGAACGCCCCGTTGGATCAGCCTGGCGGTAGCGATCTTGGGTGCGGTGTCGTTGCTCGGCCTAGGAGTTGGCTGGAGCGCGCTAAGCCACACCAACAGCATCGAACAGTCCACCCAGGCAACCGTGAAACAGGCCAACGATGCCCTGAGCCAGCGGCTGGCGAAGGAAGACGAGATCAATCAGCAATTGCAGAGCGACCTGAAAGTCGTGACCGACAAGCTGAATGTGACTCAATCGGAATTGCTTGCCGCCCGGAAGCAGAACAAGGCCACCTCAGTGCTGGTGGATAAGAAGCTGACCGGCCTCGAATCCTCCGTGAACACGCAACTCGCGACCAAGGCCAGCACCGACGACGTCAGCAAGCTGAACGGCGACGTCACCGGCGTGAAGAGCGACCTGGATGCCACCAAGAACAACCTGCAAATGGCGCGCAGCGAGATGGGCACGCTCATCGCCCGTAACCACGACGAGATCGACCAGCTTCGCCGCATGGGCCAGCGCGACTATTTTGAGTTCACCGTCACCCGCAAAGCCGGCGCGCAGAAGGTCGGCGTGATTCAGGTCGAACTGAAAGACACCAACACCAAGAAAAACCAGTTCACGATCAACGTACTCGCGGACGACCAGAACTTCGAGAAGAAAAACCGCTCCGTGAATGAGCCCATCTTCTTCTACGCGAATGGAAGCCACGAGAAGCTGGAACTGGTGGTCAACAAAGTGACGAAGACGACCGCATCCGGCTACCTCAGCGTGCCCAAGCCGGCGGGCACCACCGCGGCGAGCACGTCCGGTCAATAAACCCAGACTTGCTGTACCAGAGCGCTCGAAGGAGCGAAAGACAAGGGAGGATTCCAGAGAATCCTCCCTTTTTTCTTATGGCGCGTCCCGCCAGGGCCAGCGGGCGTAGTGGGTGAGTTCGCCGCGCAGCGATAGCGAAAGCTGCGGGCGGGCGAGGCTTCGGCTTCGCCCGTTTTGCTTTTGCGACGCGAGCAATTTCCGCTACGATGTTGTCCTGTCCATGACGACCATTCTGCTGCACACGGCGAGAGCGTTAACACCCACGACGGAAATTCCAGATGCCGGAATCCTGATCCGCGACGGCGAGATCGAAGCGATTGGCCCGCGACAAGGCATGAGGCTGCCTGCGGGAGCCCAGGAGATTGTAGCGACGCAGCAAACCGCCATACCCGGCTTCGTGGATGTCCACATCCACGGCGCCGGCGGGCATGACGTTATGGAGGCCAACGAGGAAGCCATGTCCGCTGTGGCACGCACCGTTGCTCGCCACGGCACAACTTCGTTTGTGGCCACAACCGTAACCGCCAGCCCCGACGACACCTGCCGAAGCGTCGAGGGAATTGCCCGCTACATCGCGATGCAGCACGAAACCGATGAGCCACGCGCCGAGGTTCTGGGGATCCATTACGAAGGGCCATTCATCAGCCCGGCGCGGCGTGGCGTGCATCCGAAGGAGTGGATCCAACTCCCTTCGGCGGACATGCTGGAAAGGTTTCTGCGCGCGGCCGCCGGCAACGCCCGCATTCTTACCATCGCGCCGGAGCTGTTGGGCGCCGCGCCCTGCATCGACGCGGCCCGCAAGGCAGGCGTAGTGGTGGCCATGGGACACACGGATGCGACCTACGAGCAGACGCGCGCGGGCATGGCACATGGGGCGCGTCACGCCGTGCATGTGTACAACGCGATGCGGCCGTTCTCGCACCGCGACCCTGGCGTGATTGGTGCGGTGCTCACTTCGCCGGAGGTCACTGCGGAGCTGATCGCCGATGGCGTACACGTCGAGGAAGCGGCGATGCGCCTGTTGCTGCAAGCCAAGGGGCCAGGACACGTGATTCTCGTCAGCGATGGAGTCTCCGCCACCGGAATGCCTGACGGAATTTACAGGCTGGGCAACTTTGAAGTGACTGTTTCCGGCGGAGTTTGCCGCAACGCCGAGGGAAATCTTGCGGGCAGCACGCTGACGTTGGATCGTGCGCTGCATAACATCGTAGGGTTGGGCATCCCTCTGCCGGATGCGGTCCGCATGCTAACCGTGAATCCCGCAACTTTGCTGGGAATCGAGTTCAAGAAGGGCGCGCTACGCACCGGCGCCGATGCCGACATCGTCTTGCTCGATGAGAGTTTGCGCGTAACGAACGTCTGGGCGCGCGGACTCCCGCTGAATTAGTTTGTCCGCCGCACTTGCCGTGTTTAAGGATTGAGAGGAACGTTCAGTTCGTTGGCAAGCTCCACCGGATTGAACGGGCTGCACGCAAAATAGCGCTCGCCAATCTTTAGCGTAGGCACTCTGCGCTTGCCTTTGTTGGCTTTCAACACGATCGCTTCCGCGGTTTGATCTTCCTCGATATTCACTTCGCGATACGCGACCCCGCGTTGCTTCAAGAAATATTTCGCCCGCCGGCAATCCGGGCACCACGTCGTCGTGTACATCGTGATGGGTTCCATCAGGGATTCATGCTCCGGATGACCCGGCGCGTCAGAGGATCGCGGCGTCACTCGCTTGAGATCCGGACGCTGCGATTCTTGCTGGCAACTTGAATGCGGACGAGAGAGCGCTGCAGGGCGACCGCGGCGCGATCCCAATCGACACTGGGGTCGCTAGCGGCGGCGGCGAGGCGCTGTTCGGCGCGTTTCTTGGCCTCCTCGGCTCGCGTAATGTCGATTTCTTCCGGCCGCTCGGCAAATTCAGCAAGAACGGTAACGCGGTCCCCCAGGACTTCGGCGAAACCGCTGATAACGGCGAGGGGTGCTGGTTGGCTTGAGCCCGCAGAGCGATAGGTGAGTTCGCCGATGCCCAGTTCGGTAATCAGCGGGGCGTGGCCCGGCAGGATACCCAACTGGCCGTCCGCGCCGGGGAGCGTCACCTCCACAACCGCCTCGCGGAGCAACTGGCGCTCCGGCGTGACGACGACGAGATCGATGGACTCAGGAAGCATTCTCGTCCTAGGCGCTCGCTTTCATCTTTTCCGCTTTTTCCAGAGCTTCGTCGATCGTTCCGACCATGTAGAAGGCCTGCTCCGGAATATCGTCGTACTTCCCCTCGACGATGTCCTTAAAGCTGCGAACGGTGTCTTCGATCTTAACGTACTTGCCTTCGAGGCCGGTAAACTGCGCGGCGACGAACATCGGCTGCGACAGGAATCGTTCAATCTTACGCGCGCGGGCTACCGTGCGCTTGTCGTCATCGGAAAGCTCTTCGATGCCCAGGATCGCGATGATGTCCTGCAAATCTTTGTAGCGCTGCAGAATGGATTTTACGCCGCGCGCCACCGCGTAGTGCTCCGCTCCCACGATGCGTGGATCGAGAATGCGTGAATAACTGGCCAAAGGATCGACGGCGGGATAAATGCCTCGCTCAACGATCTGCCGGCTCAAGTTCGTGGTGGCGTCCAAGTGCGTGAAAGTGGCCGCAGGCGCGGGATCGGTGTAATCGTCCGCAGGTACGTAAATGGCCTGCACGGACGTGATCGACCCGGATTTCGTGGACGTGATGCGCTCTTGCAGTTCGCCGATTTCCGTATTCAGGTTCGGCTGGTAGCCGACTGCGGAAGGCATGCGGCCGAGCAGCGCAGAAACCTCTGATCCGGCCTGTACGAAGCGAAAGATGTTGTCGATGAACAGCAGCACGTCCAGGTGCTCCTGATCGCGAAAATACTCGGCGACGGTTAGACCGGTGAGTCCCACGCGAAGGCGTGCACCGGGCGGTTCGGTCATCTGGCCGTAGACCAAAGCGGCGCGCGACTTTTCCGTATTGCCCGGAACGATGACGCCGCCCTCGGACATTTCCAGCCACAGGTCGTTGCCTTCGCGTGTGCGCTCTCCGACTCCGGCAAACACGGATAGTCCGCCGTGTTTCAAAGCAACGTTATGAATGAGCTCGAGAATGAGGACGGTCTTGCCAACGCCCGCGCCACCGAAGAGACCGATCTTGCCGCCCTTGACGTAAGGTTCGATGAGATCCACGACCTTGATGCCGGTCTCAAACATTTCCAGTGTGGTTGACTGCTGATCGAGTGCTGGAGCGGGACGATGAATCGCATAGCGTTTGTCGCTATTGATCGGGCCGAGCTGATCGACAGGCTTGCCGAGAACGCTCATGACCCGGCCAAGCGTTGCGCGGCCGACCGGTACCGTGATGCCTTCGCCGGTGTCGAAGGCCTTCATGCCTCGAACCATTCCTTCCGTTGGCTCCATGGCCACGGCACGCACGCGGCCCTCGCCAAGATGCTGCTCCACTTCAACGGTGACGTCGAGCGGCTCGGGAATGTTAAACCCTTCGCTAGTGATGCGAACGGCGTTGTAGATCGCGGGGAGGTGGCCCGCCTCAAACTGGATGTCGAGAACCGGCCCAATGACTTGGACCACGTGTCCTACGGCTGCGTATTTCTCTGCCATGCTCTCTCCTAAGCGCCGTACGTCGCGCCGCTGACAATTTCAATGATCTCTTTCGTAATGGCTGCCTGGCGAACCTTGTTCATATGCAGCGTGAGCGCTTCGATGACGTCGCCGGCATTTTTCGTGGCGGATTCCATGGCCGTCATGCGGGCCGCGTACTCGGAAGCCGACGATTCGAGCATGGCGCGGAGCACCTGGGTTTCGACGTAGCGCGGCAGCAATTTATCGAGCAACCGCTCGGCCGGCTGCTCGTAGATGTAGTCGACTTGTGTGTTTTCCCGATCGGCAGCGGGCTTGTTCGTGCCGTCTTTACCTTCGCGAACGGCCTCGATTGGCAGCAGTTTCTCCAACGCCAGGTTCGGTGTCATCACGTTCTTGAACTCGCTGAAAATAATGTAGACCGCATCGACTTCCCGCTTCGCATACAGCTCCGTGGCAAGGTTCGCGATTTCCCGCGCGGTCTTGAACTCCACGCGGGCAAGAACATTGACGTACTCGCCGGCAAACGTGAAACCCGCTTTCTTCAACGCGTCGCGCCCCTTTTTGCCCACGGGGATTGTTACGATCTTCTTTCCGCTGTTGGCCCGGAAAAACTCCGTCGCCTTGCGAAGAATGTTGGTGTTGAAGGCGCCGGCCAGCCCGCGCTCGCCGCTCAGGACGATCGCCAGAACCGTTTGCTCCGGGCGATGCTCCAGAAGCGGATGCTGCGGCTCCTGGATGCGCCCCATGATCGACCGCAGCAGGCGCGCAAGCTCCTGCGCATAAGGGCGCGCCGCAAATGCCGTTTCCTGCGCCCGGCGCAGCCGCGCCGCAGCGACGAACTTCATCGCGCGCGTGATCTGCTGGCTGTTCTTCACCGAGCGAATGCGGCGCCGGAAATCGAGAAGAGTGGGCATGATGGTGTCGCTGTGCGCGAATTGCTACTTTGCGGCTTCCGCCACGGAAGCGGTGAAACGCTCCTTGAAGGCGCCGACGGCCTTCTTGATTTCGGCCCTGATCCCGTCGTCGAGCGCCTTTTTTTCGGCAATGCCCTTCAGGATCGACGGATTGCTGGTCTCCACGAATTGCAGCATCTCCCGCTCGAAGCGCCGCACATCGGCGACCGGCACCGTATCCAGCAAGCCGCTGGTTGCCACAAAAATGCTGAGCACCTGTTTTTCCACAGACAGCGGAACGTATTGATCCTGTTTTAGGACTTCCGTGAGCCGCTGGCCTCGGCCCAATTGCGCCTGCGTGGCCTTGTCCAGTTGATCGGCCCCGAATTGCGCGAAGGCCGCAAGATCGCGGTATTGCGCCATATCCAGCCGCAGCGAACCCGCAACCTGGCGCATCGCCTTGATTTGCGCGTTTCCGCCTACGCGGCTGACGGAGATGCCGACGTTGATCGCAGGACGAATGCCCGCGTTGAAAAGGTCGGCCTCCAAATAAATTTGCCCGTCGGTGATCGAAATCACGTTCGTCGGAATGTACGCCGAGACGTCGCCGGCCTGTGTCTCAATGACCGGCAGCGAGGTGAGCGAGCCAGCACCCAGCTTGTCGTTCAGCTTGGCTGCCCGCTCCAGCAAGCGTGAGTGAAGATAAAACACGTCGCCAGGGAAGGCCTCGCGCCCTGGTGGCCGCCGCAGCAGCAGCGAAATTTCTCGATACGCTTGAGCATGCTTGGAAAGGTCATCGTAGAACGTGATCGCGTGGCGCTTGGTATCGCGGAAATACTCGCCCATGGCGCACGCGGCGTACGGCGCGATGTACTGCACCGAAGCCGGCTCGGACGCCGACGACGCTAGGACGATGGTGTAATCCATCGCACCGGCATCGGTAAGTACCTTGACGACCTGCGCGATCGTCGAACGCTTCTGCCCGATCGCACAGTAAATGCAAATCAGGTCGCCGCCTTTTTGATTGATGATGGTGTCCAGGATCACCGCGGTCTTGCCCGTCTGGCGGTCGCCGATGATCAGCTCGCGCTGTCCGCGGCCGATCGGGATCATCGAATCGATGGCCTTGATTCCCGTCTGCACCGGCTCGCGCACCGGCTGCCGGTCCAGCACGCCGGGAGCGATGCGCTCCAGCGGATTGCGCTGCTTCGCGGCGATGGGGCCTTTGTCGTCGAGCGGTTCGCCGAGCGGGCTGACCACGCGTCCAATCAGCGCTTCGCCGACGGGCACGGACATGATCGTGTTGGTGCGCTTGACGGTGTCGCCTTCTTTCAGCTCGAACGACTCGCCCAGAAGCACGGCGCCCACTTCCTCTTCTTCCAGGTTCAGCGCGATACCGAAGATATCGTGTGGGAACGCAAGCATCTCGCCGGCCATGACTTTGTCCAGGCCATGAATGCGAGCGATGCCGTCGCCAACGCTGATGATCGAGCCGACTTCGTCCACTGCGACGCTCTGTTCGTAATTCTCGATCTGCTCGCGCAGAATCTTGCTGATCTCATCCGCTTTTATGTTTGCCATTCCCGCTCCGTTGCTACCCGCGACCTGTAGTCGCCGGTCTCTAGACCGGCCAACCCAAAAATCCGGTAGCTCTTACCCTGCTACTCCGCTGCCAGCCGCGCGCGCAATTGGTTCAAGCGATTCCGCAGCGAGCCATCATAAATCGTGTCTCCGATGCGAACCAGCACGCCGCCTAGCAGGCCTGGCTCCAGCAAATACTTGGGTTCGACGCGTTTCCCGGTCAGCCGCGCGAGCATTTGTGAAAACTCTGCCTTTTGCGCGGCGCTCAGCTCGACCGCGGAGCGAATCTCCGCCTCGGTAATGCCCTGCCGTTGCCGGATGACTTCCTGAAATGCCGCGATAATTTCCGGCAAGACGTGTGTGCGCCCATGGTCTGCCACCAGAAAGAGAAAATTGCGAAGAATCCTGCTCGCGCCCAGCCGCGCGATCAATTTTTCCACTACGCCGTGTTTCGCCGCTCGGTCCACCGCCGGACTCGCAAGGAAATTGCGCAGCTCCGCGGATTCCGCGTAGACCGCTCCGAAATCGGCGAGTTGCTTACTCACCGGCTCGGCCGCGCCCTGCGCCAGCGCTACGTCCGCAAGCGCGTTGGCGTATTGGAGGCTCGCGGACTTCAATTCGGCCTCCCTTCCAAAGTTTTTACAAAGGTGGCGACCAGCGATTCCTGAGCCTGTGGCGTGAGCTGTTTGACGAGCAGAGACTCCGCCCCATCGACAGCAAGATTTGCGGCGATGGCTTTCAGCTCGAGCCGCGCGGCGCGCTCGGCAGCGGCGATTTCTGCCTCGGCTGCCGCGCCGATCTTTTGCACATCGCTCTGCGTGACACTGCGGATGCGCTCGGCTTCCGCGGAAGCTTCGCCCTGGGCCTCGGCGCGAAGCTGCTTCACCTCCTGCTCCAGACGCGCAAGCTTGGCCTCGGCTTCGCGCAGTTGATGGTCGGCCTCCGCCTTGGCGGCTGTCGCTTTGGTGATCGCCTCGCTGATCGCGCTGGCGTTCTTGCGGAAAACGGGCGGTGTGAGCTTCAGAAAAACCCAGCCGATGAGCCCGGCGACGATCGCAAAATTAATCCACTTGAAGACTTCGCTGGCGCGCTCGTTCGCGGCGCTGCCGCCCTGTTCCGCGGCGTGCACGCTAAGCGCGGCAAATAGCAACACCAACAATAAACTGGTGAACAGGGAAAGCCGCCGGCGCGTCATCGCGCCCCTCTCGCGGGGCTGCCGGGGCTTGGGGGAACTTGCAGCACACGGCGCGCGATGTCGGCGGCCAGTTGAGCCACGCTGCCTTCGATGTCGCGCCGGGCCACTACTAAGTCCTTGCCCGCACGGTCCTTGCCGGCGGCGACTTCAGCGGCCGCTCTGCTGCGCGCCTCTTTGAGTTGTTCCGCGCGCTCCTCGAGGAGTTTCTTGCGGGCCGCTTCCTGCTCGGCGTAAACCTGGGCGCGCGCGCGCTTGAGTGCTTCCTGATATTGCTTCACCTTGTCCGCGGCGGCGGCCTGCGAGGTTTCGGCCGCCTTGCGCGCACCTGCGGTTCGCGCCTCCCGCTCGGCCATCACCGCAAGCAAGGGCTTGAAAAATAGCCCGCGGAGAACCACATAGAAAACCAAAAGGATCAGGACTGTAGGCACAGCCTGGAGGAAGAGTTCGCCTAATTGGTGAACAATCACTTGCATTTAGCTTGTGTCGCCTGAACCTCAGGTCTGGCAGTCACGCCGCGCACCCGACCCGGGAAGGGGTGCCACGGTTGGCCCGAAGCCGCCGAGTGAAACAGTATTTTATAACATTCGGCGCCGCGAAACGTCAATTCGCCCCCGAACAGCCTGCAAACTTAGTTTAGCTATATTAAGCCTGTATTACTGGGCCGCCACAGAGCAGTAACTCAAAAATGTCAGGATGATCCGGACTGGTATGGTCGGAACTTGATGATTTCCAGCGATTTGTCTCGTCTCCGGCAAATCGCGTTGATTTTGGAGGTTGAAAGCAAAGCCCCTTTCTTCAATAGTTTGCGGTCTTTTTGGGCTGTGGTATTTTACGATGGCGCCTCGATGAACGCTCCGCGGAAAATTGCACTGTTGAACGAGTCGGTTCCGGACCGGCTATCCGATCACGCTCCGATGACCGTTGACCTCCACATCGGAGCTGTTCCAACTCATCCCTAGTCTTCTTTTTTGTAGTTGAACGCGCTAAGGCTCAGTAAGTCGTTGCGGACGAAGCAACTCAACCCACGGGTATGACGCTGGTGAACGTGAAGAGCACCAGACTCCCGGCGGCGGCCACCACCCCCGACACAACCTTGCAATGCCAAGCTACCGCGGGACGCAGGCAGTTGACGAACGCTAGCAGCGTGGAAGCCGGGACGAGAAGAAAGTTCAGAAAGATGCCGACCATATAGATCAGCGATATCAAGTCGGTGGGGCGCACGCTTAACTTCGTTATCTCCGCTACTTCCACGAAGGCGCTCGGCGCCAAGAGCACCACGGACACAACCAAAATTACCCAGCCCTTCCTTTTGCTAATCGATCCATTGAACGGGATGGGCACTTTTCGGTCCTTCGCGCGAATTCCTTCACTGCTTGGCCGGCGGTGCGGCCGCAGGCGTAGCGGCTGCCGAAGCCGGAGCCGCGCTAGTTCCCTGGTCGTATACATAACGAATCGTGACCGGCGTGCTGCTACGGCCGACGGTCATATGCAGCGTTTCGTAAAGCTGCGTGCCGTCGTACGACAACTCATACGTGCGGCTCATTTTGCCGCCGCCCGGATTCTTCTCGTCGGTGACCAGCCGCGCGCCGTCCCAATGCGCCGCGATTTCCTGATAATTGGCATCCTTTGATTTTTGCAGCTTGCGCCCGTCCGTAAAAAACGCGCGCTTCCTCTCCTGATCATCGAACGAATCCACCTCGATGTCCTTCTTCCCCTCCGCAAGCGTTAGTGAGTTCGACGGGCTGAGCACCTCCGCCATGCGCTGCCGGTCATCGTCACTCTCGCCTTGCGTTCCGCCCCTGTGGCCGCCGTAGCCGCCCCCGCCGCCGCCGCCCGGGTAACCTCCTCCGGGATAGCCGCCGCCGGTACCCATGCGCCGGTTGCCGCCGTAACCTCCGTTGCTACTGCTGCCTCTCGCGTCCTGCATCTTTTTCTGCGGATCGTCGCTGTCATCCCGATCAAGCTTCCACCCGCCCAGAATCGAGGTCCGCGGCTGCACCGCTGGCTTTTGTGCGGGCGGTCTGACGGCCGCCGGTGGAGGCGAGTCAACGGGCTGCGTTGGCGGCAACGGCCCCGGAGGGGCCTGCGCTCGCAGCAATCCCGGCGACGCGATGCACGCCGCGCTCAACAAAACAATTGCCAGAAAACTTGTCCGGTTCCGTGGACTCATAGAGGTTGCCGCTTGAACCCGCCGCACACAGATGATTCCCGGTGCAACAGAGGAAAGTTCCCCAACGGAAGGGGCTGCAAGGAAAGGCATCTTAGACGCTCACGATCACTAAATTTTGTTACTTCTATCACTTAGAGGCAATTCCCGCACAAAGGTTTGCCTCCTCCTGCAAACCAAAGCCAGTCGCTGGCTGCCCCCACGGCTGCCCTACGCTACGTTTTTCCGGTGGATGTGCCCAGAGGATGGACCCAGGCGAGGTATCCAAGCATTGATGGCCGTCGCGCGCGGCACAATCGCCAGCGCTCCCAGCTCGCGGAACTGGGCGGCCCGCCGCCGGTACCCGTACGCGCCCCGCGGCAAAATCGCCACAAAGGGGACGCCCGCATCGCGAGCCGCAAGCGCATCATCAATGTTGTCGCCGACATAAAGCGCGCTTGCCGGATCACGCTTGCCGAGGATCTTTAGCAAGCCCTCAGGATGCGGTTTGCCCCGCTTCACGTCGTCCATCGTAACGACGCTGCGGAAGTGCGAAATGTACGGCCAGCGGTCAAACGTAAACGCAAATTCGCGGCGCGTCCTGCCGGTGAACAGGTTCAGCTCGAACCTCCTCGCCCAGCGTTCCACTTGGCCCGGGGTGACCAGAAACTTCTCGTTGCGCACGTTCCCCAGCTTCCCATTCGTTCCCCAGTAGAATTTCTCAAACGCCGCGCGCGCTTCTTGATACGTTGTCGGCCGGCCCAGGGACGTGACCCAATCGGCTGTCATGCGCCAGTCGTCGTTATACCCTGGCTTGCTCTTCCATGCATGCAGCTCGGCGTAGGTAACGCGCTTGCCGCTGAGATACCGCACCGTTTCCAAACCCGAGCGCCAGTACGTCCCCCGGACGTCGATCAGTACGCCGTCGACGTCGAAGATCAGGATTCGCGGCTCCAACCGTTTCGTCGATTTGCGTTTTTTGTCGATCGCCATCATCCCAACGAAAAAGAGAAAGCGCAGAGCGCCATCCGCCCCCACTCCGCAGGGCGTCATTCGCGTACAAAATATCAGAGCATTGAGTGTCGCCGCACTCGACGGCCACCGTCAAGCGCAAGCGGCATACCGTTTCGCGTTTTTTATTTGTGCTGACCGGCAACTTCCAAGGGATTGACCGGCGCAACGCGCCGCGTGACATAGTCTTGCAGAATCTCCTCGAGTTCCTCCGGCCGGATAGGTTTGGTTAGATAGCCATCCATCCCGCCGGCCAGACATTTCTCGCGGTCGCCCTTCATGGCGTGCGCGGTCAAGGCGATGATCGGCTGGTGCACTCCGCTGCCTTTTTCCTTCTCGCGAATCGCCGCCGTGGCTTCCAGCCCGTCCATTTCCGGCATCTGCACGTCCATGAACACCAGGTCGAAACTCTCTTTTTCCAGCGCCTCCACGGCCTCTCGCCCGTTGCCGGCCACCACCACGCGGTGCCCTCTCTTTTCCAGCAGCCGCACCGCCAGCCTCTGGTTCACGGCATTGTCTTCCGCCAGCAGCACCCGCAGAGACGCGGAGGGTTCCCGCGCATCCTGCAGGGAAAAACGCGTAATCAGCGGGATCGCGCCGTCTTGCTCCCGCGCTCCCAGCACTCGCGCAATCGCTTCGCGCAGTTCCGATTGCCGGATCGGCTTTAGCAAGTACGCCGCCACTCCCAGCTTTTGGCAGCGCGCGGCATCCCCGCGGTGGCCCGCCGAAGTCAGCATCATGATCGTCGCCGTGGACAATTCCGGCCTCTGCCGGATTCGCTCGATCAGCGTAAATCCGTTCATCTTCGGCATGTGCATGTCCGTCAAGATCAGCCCGAACGGTTTTCCCGCTTCCCGCGCCGCCGACAGTTGCGCCAGCGCCTCTTCGCCGTCTCCCACCGGCGTGGACTTCATCTCCCAGCGCCCCAGCATTCCTTCCAGGATCCGCCGGTTCGTGCGATTGTCGTCCACCACCAGAACCTTCACTCCGCGGAGCATCTCCGGCGGAGCGATCGTCCCCACCTTAACGTCTTTCGCATTCGCCGCCCCCGTCCTCGCCGTGAAGTGGAATTGGCTTCCTTTGCCGACTTCGCTCTCCACCCAGATTCGCCCGCCCATCATCTCCACCAATCGCGTCGAGATCGTCAGCCCCAGTCCGGTTCCTCCGTACTTCCTCGTGGTCGAGGTATCCGCCTGCGAAAACGGAGCAAAGATCAATTCCCGTTTCTCCTCGGGAATTCCGATGCCGGTATCCGCCACCGTAAAGCGCAGCAGGAGTTCCTGGCTGTCTTGCGCCTCGACTTGCACCTTCAGCGCCACCTCCCCTTGGTCCGTAAACTTGATGGCGTTCCCCACCAGGTTGGTCACCACCTGCCGCAGCCGCGTCGAATCCCCCCGCACCACTTCCGGCACTTCGGGCGCGACTTCGCATA
Organism: uncultured Acidobacteriota bacterium; assembly: GCA_963735525.1. Classification (GTDB taxonomy): domain Bacteria; phylum Acidobacteriota; class Terriglobia; order Acidiferrales; family UBA7541; genus Acidiferrum. Next base: position 36,126 of record CAVTLQ010000020.1, read on the forward strand.
GCAGCTCCAGCCTCTTTTCATCCGCTCGCAACGCCAGCGTCTTCAGCGTCGATTCCAGGCAATCGCGCAGGTTGAAATCAATCTCCTCCAAGTCGATCTTTCCCGCCTCGATCTTCGAAAAATCGAGAATGTCGTTGATCACCGTCAGCAGCGAGTCCGACGAGGTCTTCACCGTCTCCAGGTATTCCCGCTGCTCTGGAGTAAGCTGCGTCTCCAGCGCCAGATCCGTCATGCCCATCACGCCGTTCAACGGGGTGCGAATCTCGTGACTCATATTCGCCAGAAACTCGCTTTTCGCCCGGCTGGCTTTTTCCGCCACATCCTTTGCATGGCGCATCTGTGATTCAGCCTGTTTACGCTCGGCCACTTCCTCCTGTAATTCCTGCGTGCGCGCTTCAACGCGCATCTCCAGTTGGTCCTTGGCGCTCTGCAGCGCGGAGTCGCGCTCCTGAATTCGCTCTAGCATCTGATTGAACGAATCGATGAGCGCTCCCACTTCGTCATTGCCGCTCGAGACGGCACGCAGCGTGTAGTCTTGTTGCTTGGAAACCCGGCTGGCGATTCCCGCCAATTGCAAGATGGGTCCCGTGATCAGCCGAATCAGCCGCGACGAAACGAAAAGCGTTGCCAGAACAGACGCAAAAATCACTGCCGCGGATATCTTCGTGTACTGCCGCATTTTGGCATTGAGCGCTCCAAGATCCGAGATGATGGCAATCGCTCCCGCCCTCTCGCCGCCGAGAGAAATGTCCCGGTAGAGAGTCGCGGATTCGCTCTCGAATCGCGCGCCCTCCTCCGGAGGCGTGGACTTCCGGCAATCGACGCCTCCGGCCGCGCGCTGATATTCGGCGAACAACTTTCCGTGTTTGTCGTACAAGCAGGCCGCGACGATGTGGTGCTCGGCGTGCAGCGCCCCCAGGATATCCAGCGCGGATTGATGGTCGTTGAAAGCCAGCGAAGCGGTGCTATTCGCGCCCAGGGTATCCGCCAACGCCGATAGCTCGCTGGTCATCGCGCCGCGGTAGCTGGCTCTTTCGTAGATCTCAAAGGCCATGCACGCCAGGCTCAGCCCCAGCAGGCTGGTGACCAGAATGACGAAAGTCAGTTTTCGTTGAATCGAGGAGTCTCGATAGAAAGACATTTCATTTTCCTCTCGGACTGCCAATCACCGTTTTTGCCAGGGCCAGTAGTTTTGCGCTGATCTTCAGCTTGGCTCTTTCGGCGGCCTCCAGGTTGATTTCGAAGCGGATTTTGTTTTGTTCCAGACAAAACCCGATGATTCCGCCCTCCTCGACGAAGTGTTCGGTCTCTCCTACAAGGAGAACGCCATTCCCGCTAACGCCCGCGAGCGCCGCGCCCAGCCGCTTCGTCTCTCCTGCTCCCACGAATAACACCTGGCAACCCTGAATCTCCTGCGGCTGTTTGAAATGTGCCACCCGCAGCGGCCGCGCCTCGATCGTCTTTCCGCTCAAGCTCTGCTCCAGAGCGCCGTGAAATGGATCCTCGCCGATCGTGCAATAGGTCAACGGAGTGCTCGCGTCCTTGAATGTCTCCGGCGGCCATTCCACGAATTGCGCAAAATGGAAAAGAAAGGCTGCTTTCACGTCGTACTCGCTGCTGCCCCCCGATTGCCCCCGCGCCCGCGACAACGTTCCAAAACAAATCCCCATCGAGACGGCCAGGAGAAAACTTGCGGCAGCTTCCCCCAAATGCGCTTCTCCGTGCTCTCGAGAAGCATGTGCGCCTTATTCCCGATCGTCTGTTCGTTTCTTCAATCAATGCGGCCTTCGCTGCTAAAAGCGCCAAGTCACCTTCGCGTAGGCGCTGCGTTTGATCAGCGTGGACCTTTCCGCTCCGCTGCTATCAATGAACTCCAGATGGTGGTCTCGCAAGAGGTTCTGGCCGAACACACTGAGAGATATCCCCTCCTTCCATCGCCAGGAGAGCCCCGTGTCCATCCGCGTGTACGAAGGCACCTTCTGAAAAACGAGGCGATCCACAAAATACGCCGAGGTGTCCCATGCCAGCTTCTTCGACAGATCGACGTGCGATCGCAGCTGCGCTTGGGTGTGCGGATCGCTTCCCTCCGTAGCTGGCACCGTCTCGGTGTCCTGGCTCCCGGGTTCCGTGTGCATGTGGATTCGCGCAAAGTCATACCCAGGGCAGAGGGTCCAGCGGTGCGTAACCTTCCAATTGGCCGCGACTTCCAGCCCGTGCTCCTCTCCGGACATGAAGTTTTCGTAGGTGGACGGCAAGACCAGGTGCGCGGGGAGCGGCGTCGTCTCGAAGAAAGCTGGAGCCGGCTCGGTGGTTTGCTGGTCGCTGTAGTCGTTGTAGTAGGCGGTGAAATCGATCGATACGCTGCTGAGAACCGCCGCCCGATACCCGAATTCGTACGCAATCACCTGCTCGTCCTCGAAATGACGGTTGCCGACGAGGCCGACCACCACCGGCGTTCCATTGGGCTCCGTGAATCCTCCAAAGTTCAAGCGAATGAGAGTGTCGATCGCGGCGGGGGTGCGCAACGCTCGGGACACCGCAGCCCAGAACATCTGGCGCTCGCTGGCCGCATAGGTCGCGCGGACGCTCGGCAGCACTCCGAATCCGGTGTAGTAGTTATGCTCCAGCTTCGTCCCCACCGTGAAGTACAACCTCTCGGGAAACACGGCAATTTCGTCTTGCACGAATCCGCTGAACAATGGTGTGTTGAGATCGGCGGGATTCAACGAAACCACCAGATTCCCATCGGAATGGGAGGCGGAATAGCGGTAATCCAAGCCCCACACCAAGTCTTGCCGCTCGCCCCAAGCGAAGTGATGTTGGAAGTCAACATCGAGAGTCTTTCGTGTCGACCGTAGTGCGTCTTCCCGGTCGTACGTGTCGTAAGAAACCATTAGCCTCGAGTCCGAGTGCGTCGAGTACGAATGGTTCCACACCGACTGTAAGAAGCCGCCCGACACATTGACTCCCAGTTCTATGTTCAAAAGTCCCGGTGAAGTGATCGACGGAAGGAATTTGGTGGGATCACCCTCCCGGCCGCTGTAGAGACTCCCTGCGAACGTCAAGTTGTCTTTCGCGGTCAGCGTGCTGTCCGTCCGAAATCCTCCCCGCAACACGTTCCAGCCATCCCCTCCGTCTTGGCCGCTCGCATTGGGAAAGTGATCTTGGTTGAAAACCTTCGACCAAACTCGGTAGTCCGTGCCTTCGGCCGCGCCGCCATATTGCACCGTGCCAAACCCTTGATCCACGTTGCCGCCCCCGGCGGTCACCATGGCGCCTGCCGTTTCGCCGGCTTTTTTGGTAATGATGTTGATGACGCCATTGACCGCGTTCGCTCCCCACACCGATCCGCCGGGCCCTCGAATCACCTCGATTCTTTCTATGTTCTCGAGCGGAAGATCCAATGCGTCCCAGAACACGCCGCCGAACGTCGGCGTGTACACGTTTCGCCCATCCACGGTAACCAGCAGTTCGTTGCTGAATTCTCCGTTCAGCCCCCGCGCCGTGATCGCCCACGTGTTTGCGTTGATCTGGGCCACCTCCACTCCCGGCACCATCCGCAGCACGTCGGGAATATTCGTCGCACCCGAGCGCCGGATGTCGTCCTGCGTGATCACAAACACCGCCGACGCCGTCCGCGAAAGCTTCTGTTCCTTCTTCGACACCGAAGTCACTTCCATGTTCATCAAGTTCTCGATGCTGACGCTGGTCAGATCCCCCGGAGACCCTTGTGATCCTTGCGAAGATTGCCCCGTAACTTGGCAGGGCCACAGCGAAAGCAAAGCGGCCAGCAAGCCGCTGAGCGGAATGTGGAACTCTACCTCTGAAGCGTGTTTGCCCTTCTGCACGGTCTCCCCCTCCGGAGCTTTGTGCATGATCGCTGCCGAAGTGCGAAAAAGGATTTGGCAACTAAATGATTTGTTGTCAGGGCCTTGCAGTTCCGCCAAACGCACAGAATTTCCGGGAGTGGATGCGCCGTTCCAATACGGAACTCCTCCCCACGAGTTCGCCCCAACTGTCGCCTACCCAAGAGGGAACCCCGCGCGCTCCCTCCCCGCCCCACGGTTGCTCCGGGTTCCAGCGGGTTGTTACAATGATTGGGAAACGCCCGCCCGCAGTGGAGCGGGACGCGTTCCGGGGACGGCTCTCGCACAGCGAATTTCCTACGCAACTTCTTTCAGAGGCACGTTTGGCCGGGTAGCAGTCTCGCAGGCGTCTGCGCGTCAACCGCTCCGCCGTTGCCGGAACGCGATCGCCAGGCACCCCGGGACGCGTGACCCAGAGCGGTCAGCAAAAATTAGGAGAGCGGTATGGCCGGATACGGCGGTGTGGACTTCATCGATTTTGATTCGCAACTGAACGACGAAGAAAAACTGGCCCGGCAAACGGCGCGGCAGTGGGTCGAAAACGAAGTCGTCCCCATCATCGAAAAACACAGCCGTGAGGGCACGTTTCCGCATCACCTGGTGCCGCAGCTCGGGGAGCTGGGATTTTTCGGCGCGACCCTGCAAGGCTACGGCTGCGCGGGAATGACCAACGTGGCGTACGGCCTGGTGACGCAGGAGCTGGAGCGCGGCGATTCCGGCCTGCGCAGTTTCGTCTCCGTGCAGAGCGCCCTGGTGATGTATCCGATCTACACCTACGGAAACGACGCGCAGAAGGACAAGTGGCTTCCGTTGCTGGCGCAAGGAAAAGCCATCGGGTGTTTCGGATTGACGGAGCCGCAGTTCGGATCGAACCCCGGCGGCATGCTGACGCGCGCGGTGAAGAAGGGCGGCAAGTACGTACTGAACGGCGAGAAGATGTGGATCACCAGTGGATCGATCGCGGACATCGCGGTGATCTGGGCGAAGTGCGAGGACAAGAAAATTCGCGGCTTTTTGGTGGAAAAAGGCACGCCGGGATTCAAAGCCTGGGACGTGCACGGAAAATGGTCGCTGCGCGCCTCGGTCACGTCAGGACTGGCGCTCGTGGACTGCGAAATTCCGGAAGCCAACCTGCTTCCCAATGTCGTGGGATTGAAAGGGCCGCTCGGCTGTTTGAATCAGGCGCGGTACGGCATCGGCTGGGGCGCGCTTGGCGCGGCCATGGCGTGCTACGACACGGCGCTGCAGTACGCAAAGGCGCGGAAGCAGTTTGCGAACAAACCCATCGCCTCGCACCAGCTCGTGCAAGAAAAGCTGGCGTGGATGATTACCGAAATCGTGAAGGGGCAGCTATTGGCGCTGCACGTTGGCCGGCTGAAGGACAAGGGCAAGGTCGATCCCTCGCACATCTCGATGCTGAAAATGAACAACGTGGCCATCGCACTGGACACCGCGCGCAAGGCCCGCGACATTCTCGGCGCGAACGGCATCGTGGACGATTACTGCATCATGCGTCACATGAACAACCTCGAAAGCGTCTTCACCTACGAAGGAACCAACGACATTCACAAGCTGGTGATCGGCGAACGCATCACCGGCATCGCCGCATTCGAATAGCCGCCGGGCTTCAGTCCGGCAAATCGTGGCACAGTCATTTCTGTTTACCCTGAGCTTCGAAGGGTCTGTGTGCTCGGCTTCAGCCGCTCTCTGCAATCTTGTAAGCTGCTCGGGCACGATGTATCGTGCCCCTACAGGAGCCGACCCTCATGACTGCGTCCCCCTACCGCTCGTCTCGAAGCTGCTTTTGCCTGGCGCTGTGCGTCGTCGCGTTATTCGTGTGCCGAACAGCGAGCGCGCAACGCAAACCCGCGGCGGCCGATCCGGACAAGCCCAAGATTCGCGCGATTACCGCGTTCATCAATCTCGACCGCACGCAGTATCAGCCCCAGATCGCCGACGCCGTGAAGATGCTGCGCTATGCGCAGACGGTCCTTGAGTCGCGCGGGTTTGAAGTTCAGACGATCCGGATTTCGACGCAGCCGTTTCCGGAATACACGAAGGGATTGACCACCGAGCAGGCGCTGGCGTTTTTCAGGAACTACGACGCCGTGGCGGCGCAAGAAAAATTCGACGCGGCGATCGGGCCCGCGATGTTGAACGCGGACGACAGCGAGGCGCAGGCCGATCTGCTCGCGGACATCCTGGCGAACACCAAGATCCTGAACGCCAGCCTGGTCGTGGCTGCCGACGACGGCGTGCGCTGGCGCGCCGTGGGCGCGGCGGCTCGCGTGATGAAGAAACTCGAAGCCACCGAACACAGCCAAGGCAACTTTCGATTCTCGGCGATTGCCATGGTGCCGCCTCTCACGCCGTTCTATCCGGGGTCGTATCACACCGGCTTCGGACACCAATTCGCCATTGCGCTGCAATCGGCAAACGTGGTGGCAGCGGCGTTCAAGAACGCGTCCGATCTGCGCGTCGCGCGGCAGAAACTCACCGACGCGCTGGCCGGCGCCGCTTTCGATGTGCAAACCCAGGCCGAACGCATCGACCGCGACACCGGGTGGGCGTACGTCGGTATGGATTTGTCCCCGGCGCCGCTGAAAGACGTTTCCATCGGGGCGGCGCTCGAAAACTTGACCGCCCAACCGGTCGGGTCGAGCGGAACGCTGACGGCAGCGGCGACCGTCACGGCCGCGATCAAGGACGTCACCGTGAAGCAGACCGGCTACTCCGGGCTGATGCTGCCCATCCTGGAAGACTCGCGGCTCTCCCAGCGCTGGGGCGAAGGAAAAATTTCCCTGGATGCGCTGCTGAGCTACAGCGCCGTGTGCGGCACCGGACTCGATACCGTGCCGCTCCCGGGAGACGTCACCGAGGAGCGCCTGGATTTAATCATCGGAGACATGGCCAGTCTGGCCTTCAAATGGCACAAGCCGCTCTCAGCGCGCCTGCTGCCGGTGACCGGGAAGGGCCCCGGTGATCTCACCGAGTTCGATGATCCCTTCCTGGTCAACACCACGATCCAGCCGCTGGATCGGAACTGACTGGTTGAGCTGCGCTGCACAGGGGTTGCCTGCCGGAGATGGCGAACTTCAGTATCGATCGATGGCGGAGCAGAGGCAGTCCAAGGCGGGCGTTTTTGCCGGGCCCTTGCGCTGCAAATCGCGCCACTCATTCGCAAGCTCCTTCATTTCATCCGCTGCGACGCGCGCGTGACGCGCGATGGTAAGTTCTCCGCGCTCCGAACCCAAATATCGTTTCCAGTACATCGCTGCCACGATCGGCGGCAGCCAGAGAAACAGCGCTCGAAGTTTGAGGGGAGTCACGGGAATTCCCTGCGCCTGCAGAGCGCGAAATCCTTGGCGGATGGCCCTCAACATCATGGAAATGGCATCGGGCATTCGTGCCAGTTGGTAGTTGTCACCATCGGCCAGGTACAGCGCTCCAGCGACGGCGATGATAAATACCACGTGAGTCTTGAGCCAGGCGTCGATATTGCGGCTGATGACCACGGGAAAACCGGCGTGTTGCATGACGTGTTGGATGTTCGTCAGGCGATCCGTTAACGTGCCGTCGAGCTCACCCAGTGTGGTTAGCTGCTGAGGGATGAGCGTGTAACGGATGGTGTGGTCCTGCCTGCTGCCGCCCACCGTTGGAAACCCGGCGAGAACCCGGGAGCGGCCGAGCAACCGCGTGATTTCTTCGAAGCCAGTCGCATTGTTCAATAAGAAGAGGAATGTTGGGACGTGGGGATTGGCAGCGAGGGCAGGCAGAACATCGTGGAGCTGGCTCCGCCGAACCGCGATGACTACGAGATCGTAGCGATCCTCCGCGTCCAGCCGCTCGACCACATTCGCTCGCGTGGAGGTTTCCACGCCGCGCGGCATTTCGCTGAGGACTAGACCGTGGGTGCGAATCTGCTCGATCCGCGCGCCACGGGCGAGTACGGATACATCGTTGCCCGCTTGTATAAGCTGTGCGGCGTAGACGGTGCCTTGCACGCCGGCGCCGTAGACCAGAATTTTCATGACGGCGGCCCTTCGTGTTCGTTCAACCGACACTTGAGCTCGCGCTATTTGGCGCAGCCGATTGATTGAGGAGATAGAGCTTACCTTAAGAGTTTGTGTTGGCGGGCGTATACTTCTTCGGTTGACGAGGCGGCCTCCTAAAGAGAAGAGGGGGAGCATGATGATTCGACGCATAGTTCTTACGCTTTGCCTGGCCGTCTCTTGGATGGCGCCCGGGAATCTTTGCCTCGCGCAAGACGTTTCTCGCATGGAAGAGGTCGTGCAATCCTATGTCTCCGGCAAGCGCTTCATGGGCTCTGTGCTCGTGGCACGCGACCAGACCATCCTGCTCGACAAGGGCTTCGGCTTCGCCAACCTCGAATGGAACCTTCCCAACTCCCCCACTACCAAGTTCCGCCTCGGCTCCGTCACCAAACAGTTCACCGCTGCCAGTATTCTGCTCTTGCAAGAACGCGGCAAGCTCAACGTCGATGACCCGGTGAAGAAATACATGTCCGATGCGCCGCCCGCGTGGGACAAGGTCACCATCTACAACTTGCTCACGCACACTTCCGGCATCCCAAGCTTTACCGGATTTCCCGACTTCGCTTCCACAGAGGCCATTCCTACTACTCCTGAAAAACTGGTGGCTCGCTTTCGCGACAAGCCGCTGGAATTCCAGCCCGGTGAGAAATGGAACTACAGCAACTCCGGATACGTCCTGCTCGGCTATTTGATCGAAAAGATCAGCGGGCAGACCTATGAAAAATTCGTGCAGGAAAATATTTTTACTCCGCTGGGGATGAAGGACTCCGGCTACGATTCGAACTCCGCGATTATTTTGCGCCGGGCGGCCGGCTACGCCCCCAGTCCCAATGGCCCGGTGAACGCGGGCTATGTTGACATGAGCATTCCCCTCTCCGCCGGTGCGCTGTATTCCACCACCGAGGATCTGCTGCGCTGGGAGCAAGGTCTGTTTGGCGGCAAGGTGTTGTCCTCCGCGTCGCTGCAAAAAATGACCACGCCGTTTCTGCACGACTATGCCTGCGGGCTTGGCGTGAGCGCGGCGAAAGGACGCAAGCTGATCGAACACGGCGGCGGAATCGAAGGTTTTAATACCCAGTTGTCCTACTATCCCGACGAAAAGCTGACCGTCGTGGTGCTGGGCAATCTCAACGGAACGGCCCCGGGCGAAATCGCGGAGCGCATGGCGCAGGTGGTCCACGGCGAAAAAGTCGTGTTGCCTGCGGAACGAAAAGAAATCAAGGTACCTAAGAAGATCCTCGCCGAGTACGTGGGCAGTTACGAACTGGCGCCAAGTTTTATTTTTGTCGTGACCCTGGAAGGCGACCAACTGGTCACGCAGGCAACCGGCCAGCCGAAGGTGCCGATTTTTGCGGAGTCGCAAACGCTGTTTTTCCCCAAGGTCGTGGACGCCGAAATTGAGTTCTTCAAGGACGAGAAGGGCCAAGTCACGCACTTGGTGCTGCACCAGGGCGGGCACGACATCAAGGGCATCAAGAAATAATGCGGTCACACAGTGAACGACCCCGAGTTCTTCCGGCCTCACTCCCGCTAAGGGCAGTGCTCCAATTTGGTGTTGCTGGTAGGGGCGTGTAGGGGCGTCGCTTCAGTTTATCCTGGGGGGTCTCCGAGGCGGCGGCCTTGGGATGGCATGTGTGACAACGTCGCGTTCCGACTATACTGCTCCGGTTTGATTCCAGCGAACGGCGGGAGATTTCAATCATGTTGGCACGGCGTGCGGTTTGGTTCCCATCGAAGTTGACGGCGTTGGCGGTGCTGGCGGCTTCCCTCGTGGTGGCTGGCCAGGTACCCCGGGCGGGGGCGCAGACCGGCATGAGCGGTCACGCCATGGGAACCCTGGACGAGATGCCGCCGGACAAGTATCCCGTGCCGCAGAAATTGACCGGGATTGGCAACGTGCACTTCAAGATTACCGCCACGCCGGAAGCGCAGCTGTGGTTCGACCAGGGGCTCAACCTTTACCACGACTTTTGGGACTACGAGGCCGTGCGGGCCTTCGAGCAGGGAGTACGCGTCGATTCCCAGTGCGCGATGTGCTATTGGGGGCTGTACCAGGCGGAGACCTTTCGGCGCAGCTCCGCGAAGCATCTCGCCGACCAGGCACTGGATAAAGCCGTTGGCCTAAAGGGGCACGCCAGCAAGGCGGAACGCCTTTACATCGAAGCCGCCGCGGCGCACGAGGCGGCCGCGAAGGACAAGAAGGACGACGAAAACGCGGGCGAATCGAAAGAAGTGCAACTGTGGCGCAAGCTGGTGAAGCACTCTCCGAAAGATACGCAGGCGCGCATCTTTCTGGCCGAGGCGCTGCTGGACGGCTACGACGACGCGGGCGCGCCGCGCGCCGGGCAGAAGGAAGCCCTGGCGATCCTGCAGGGCGTGTTGAAGGACGAGCCGGAGAATTCGGCGGCCAATCACTACTGGATTCATGCGGTGGAGGCGAGCCCCAAGCCTGAACAGGCGCTGTACAGCGCCGAAATGCTGGGAAGACTGGCGCCCACGTCGGGGCACATGGTGCATATGCCCGGGCACATCTTCTACCGCATGGGCGACTACGCCCGGGCCCAGCAGTCGTTTGCGGCGTCCACAGCGGCCGATGAGCACTACATGGAAGCACAGCAAGTGCAGGTGGATGACGACTGGAATTACGTGCACAACCTGATGTACGCGATCGCCAACGCCATGGAGGAGGGCCGGTTGGCGGAAGCCACGGCGCTTTCGGCCAAGCTGAAGGGGGCGCGCGGCCAGTTGGAGGCGACGCTATATCCGTGGTCGCCGCGAGATGGCATGGCCCGGCTCGATGCGCGGCTGCCGGTGGCGCTGCGCACCGCGGATTGGGCGCAGGCGTTGGACCTGCTGAAGGCGAGCGATCCGCCGCCGTCGCTGCCGAATCTGGTTTTCCTGGCGCGGCAACTGACGGACTTCGCCGCAGGCATGAAGGCGCTGGAAGCGCACGATGTCGCGAAGGCGGAGGAGGCGGCGCTGCGGCTGGATGCCGAGCTGTGGCGGATTTCGCAGCGATTAAAGGATGAAGAAGCGGCGAAGGAGAAAGACCAGAAGAAACCGGAGGAAGACGCGCCAAAGATCAAGGTGATGCCCGATGCTTTGCCGGAGCCGCTGGTGAAGAACTTGTCCATCATGTCGCTGGAGCTGCGGGCGGGAATACTCGCGGCAAAGAAGCAGACCGAGGAGGCCAAGAAATTATTCGCGCAAGCCGCGCAGGAGGAGAAGGATCTGGGATACCGCGAGCCTCCCGGCTACATCCGCCCGGTGGGCGAGACCGAAGCGGCGGCGCTGCTGGCTGCGGCGGCCTGGACGGACGCAAAGGCCGCCTATCAGCAGGCACTGGTCGAGCGGCCGAAGTCAGGATTTCCCCTATACGGGATCGCCATAAGCAGCGAGCAAGCCGGGGACGTGAAAGCGGCGACAGTGGAGTACACCGAGTTCGTGGCAGCCTGGAAAGATGCAGACGCGGGCCTGCCGCAATTAGCCCATGCGCGCGCGTTTCTGTCGGAGCATGGCAGCGTGGCGGCAGCGACTCCCTAGACATCTATTTGGTGTCGGCGAGGGCGAGGTAGGCGCCGAGACCGATCATGCCCAGGCCGGAGGCGACGCGCTGGCGGCGACGGAAGCGGGCGCTGTGCTTGAGTTTGCGCTCGAGAGGTGCGGCGAGCAGAACGACGAGAAGATCGGCCGTGGTGTTCAGGATTACGGAGAGCGCGCCGAGGACGATGAATTGAAGGAACACGTGGCCGGCTTGCGGCGCGATGAATTGGGGAATGAACGATAGAAAGAAGAGAGCGGTCTTCGGATTGAGGGCTTCGGTGAGGATGCCCTGGCGGAACGCGCCTTGGGATGGGGCGGAGGTTGCCACGATGAGTTCGGCGTTGCGGGTGTGGATCATGCGAATGCCGAGCCACACGAGATAGGCGGCGCCGGCATACTTCACGGCGTGAAAGGCGATGGCGGAAGCGGCGAGGATTGCGGAAACGCCGAGAGCAGCGGCAAAAACGTGGAAGAGACCGCCGACGAACGTGCCAAGCGAGGAATGGATGCCTTCGCGGCGGCCGCCGGCAAGACTCCGAGCGAGAACATAGAAGATGCCGGGGCCCGGCGTGACCGCCAGGACGAAAGCGGCGGCGAAGAAAAGAAGGAAGCGGTGAGCGTCGAACATGATTTTATTTTACCTGTGCCCCGTGAGGGTGGCTAGTGAATGGTGACGAGCGACTCGTGTTTGGTCTAGCATAGCGTCCCGCATGGCTGGCAGGGCCGGGCACTTGCTTTTCGGCAGGGCAACCTGAGCCGTTGCGCATGGAGGCACCGTTGGAAGAACAGCTGAGTCTGGAATTTTTGCGCGTGGTAGAGAACGGTGCGATTGCAGCGGCGCGCACAATGGGATTTGGAGACCGGCACAAAGCGGACGAAGTGGCGGTCGAGGCAATGCGCAAGACGATGGATGCGGTGCAAATGGACGGCACCATCGTGATCGGCGAAGGCGAGCGCGACGAAGCGCCGATGCTGTACATCGGCGAAAAGGTGGGGCTGGCGACGCATGCGCCGAAGGCGCTGTTCCCCGAAGTGGACATTGCGGTCGATCCGCTGGAAGGAACGAATTTGTGCGCGACCGGAGCCGGCGGCGCGATTGCGGTGCTGGCGGCGAGTGAAAAGGGCGGATTGCTGCATGCGCCGGACATCTACATGGAGAAGATCGTGGTGGGTCCGTCGTGCAAGGGCGCGGTGGAGCTGGATGCGCCGGTGGCGGACAATTTGAAATCGATCGCGAAACGCCTGGACCGCGACGTGGACGATTTGACGATCATCGTGCTGGACCGGCCGCGGCACGAAAAATTGATTGGAGATATTCGCAAGGCGGGCGCGCGGATTCGGCTGATCGGAGACGGTGATTTATCCGCGGGGATTTCGGCGGCGGTGGTGGGCACCAGCGTTCACGCGGTGATGGGCACCGGCGGAGCGCCCGAGGGCGTGCTGACCGCGGCGGCGCTGCGCTGCTTGAACGGCCAGATCCTGGCGCGGCTTGGTCGTTACCAAGCCGCAGGACGTGGATCGTATGGCCAAGATGGGTTTGAAGGACCCGAATCGAATTTACGACACGGAAGATTTGGCGCCGGGGAAGAAGATGATTTTCGCGTGCACCGGTGTGACGGACGGAAATCTGCTGAAAGGCGTGCGATTTTTCGGCGAAGGCGTGCGGACCACGTCGATGATTCTTACCTTGGATGACCGGCAAGTGCGGTTCATCGATTCGGTGCATTTGGAGAAGCGCCCGGATGTGCGCGTGAGGTTTTACTAGACCTTGGAAGCATCGCCCTTCAATGGCCCGGCGGGGCAAGTGCACTCATTCTGTTCCCTAGGCCAGTAGCCTCTCCGGCACCGGACGGCCTACGCTCTGCCCACCCAGTTCCACCACAACTAAAAGCCATCGACTTAGGTCAACTCGCGGTTTCGATCGTGCCTGATCTTTCCGCGAACACCAGACTGAGTTGACGATGGGGGGAACCCGTGAAACGCATTTGGATTGCTCCACTTGGAATTGTGGCGCTGCTGCTGGCGGGCTGCGCGGGAATCGGGAGCACCAAGAGCGGGGGGCCATCGCCAACGCAGCCGGTCAATCCGGCGATTGCGGTGACGGTGTCGCCCGCGAGCGCGGCGGTTCGCACGGGCGCCACGCAGAGCTTTACGTCAAGCGTGACGGGAAGCTCGAATACGAGTGTGGCGTGGTCGGTGAATGGAGTCGCGGGCGGAAATGCCACGAACGGCACGATCAGCTCTGCCGGGCTCTATACAGCGCCGGCGAACCTGCCGAACCCGAATACGGTGACGGTGACCGCCACGAGCGCGGCGGATACGACGAAGCAAGGAAATAGCGGAGTCACGCTGCAGAACCCGCTTCCGGTGATCGCGGCCGTCAATCCCAACACGATTGCTACCGGCGGGTTCATGTTGACAGTGACGGGCAGTGGATTCGTGAAAACGTCGGTGGTGAATTTCGGCGGGACGGCGCTGACGACCATGTATGTGTCTCCCAGTGAACTGGACGCCACGGGAAGCGCAACGACAGCGCAGGCCGGCAACGTGCCGGTGACGGTGGTGAATCCCGATCCTGGCGGAGCGACGTCGGGATCGCTGATGGCGCTGGTGGTCGCGGCGGGATCGCCGGTGACCTCGGCGGCAGCGGTAAGGTTTCTGGAACAGTCCACGTTTGGGCCGACACCAGAACTCGTAAACCAGGTGCAGCAACTGGGCTTCGATGCGTTTTTGCAAAGCCAGTTGACGGCGCCGGCGTCCACATACCTGGATCCGGCACCGACGGATTCCGGAGTGGGCAACGTGCAGACGCGCTTCTTTTTGAATGCGGTGAACGACAGCGATCAACTGCGCCAGCGTCTGGCGTTTGCGCTGAATGAGCTGTGGGTGGTGTCGCAAGACAAAGTGAGCGATCCGACGGGATACACAAATTACATGCGGGCGCTGACGAATGACGCGCTGGGAAACTACTACGACGTGATGAAGGACGTGACACTGACGCCGGCGATGGGCCATTTCCTGGACATGGTGAACAACGACAAGCCGGCGACGGGCCAGCATGCGAATGAAAACTACGCGAGAGAGCTGATGCAGTTATTTACGCTGGGGTTGAGCCAGCTCAATGCGGATGGCACGGCGCAGGTAGATGGATCGGGCAATCCGATTCCGACATACACGCAAAACGACGTGATGGCGCTGGGGCGTGCGTTCACCGGGTGGACGTATCCGACGGAATCAGGGCAGACGCTGCAAAAGCACAATCCGTCGTTCTACGGCGGGCCGATGGTGGCGTTCGAGTCAAACCACGACGCCGGAGCGAAGACGCTGCTGGGCCAGCCGATCTCCGCGGGACAGACAGCGGAGCAGGAACTGGACGCGGCGCTGACGATTATCTTCAATCATCCGAACATGCCGCCGTTCGTGGCGCAACAGTTGATCGAGAAGCTGGTGACCAGCAATCCGAGTCCGGCGTACGTGTCGCGCGTGGCAGCGGCGTTCACCAGCGGAACATTCAACGCCTACGGCTCGGGAAAGCGCGGGGACATGCAAGCGACCGTGGCGGCCATCCTGCTGGACCCGGAAGCGCGGCGCGGCGACGTGGCGACGACCGCCGATCCGGGAGATGGAAAGCTGCGCGAGCCGGTGGTGATGATGGTGAGCGTGGCGCGGGCGTTTCACGCGACGACCGACGGAACGGGCTTCACCAATTGGAGCAACAACCTGTCGCAGGGCCTGTTCAACGCCGGGAGCGTGTTCAATTTCTTTCCGCCGCAAAATTTGATTGCGGGCACGACGTTGAACGGACCGGAATTCGCGATTTTCAATACCAATACCAGTCTGGCGCGGGTGAACTTCGTCAATTCGATCGTCTACGGGCAGATCAGCGGCGGCACGAAGGTGAACTTGTCGCCGGTGATCACTGCGGGCACGCCGGATCAAATGGCGGACTGGCTGAACACACTGTTCTTGCACGGGACGATGTCGAGCTCGGTGAAAACCAGCATCACCACGGCGGTGAACGCGGCGAGCAGCACGGACACGACAAGTCAGGCGAGGGCAGCGGTTTATCTGGTGCTTTCGTCGTCACAGTATCAGGTCCAGCGCTAAGGGTTAGGGGAGAACGAACCATGACGCATCACACGCGTAGAGACTTCATGCGGCTGGCGTGCTGCTCGGCGGCAACGGCGACGCTGGTAGGCGGGCTGAGCAAGTTCGGGCTGGTGAGCGCGCTGGCGCAGGGGACGACGGACTACAAAGCGCTGGTATGCATCTTCCTGTTCGGCGGCAACGATGCCAACAACATGATCGTGCCGGTGGACTCAAACTATGCGAACTATGCTTCGATTCGCGCAAACCTGGCGCTGCCGCAAGCCTCGCTGCTGCCGTTGCAGATCGGCAGCGCGGCCAATTTCGGTCTGCATCCGAACCTGCCGGAGCTGCAGGACCTGTTCAACAACAAGAAATCGCTGGCAGTGCTGAGAAGTGGCGCAGGTGATTGCGGCGAGGAGCGCACTGGGGATCAGCCGGCAGATCTTCTTCTGCTCGATCGGAGGATTCGATACCCACTCCGATCAGCTCGACTCACAGGTAAGCCTGTTCTCGCAACTGAGCCCGGCGATGGCGGCATTCTATGGGGCCACACAAGAACTGGGCGTGGCGAATCAGGTGACCACGTTTACGCTGTCGGAGTTCAGCCGCACGTTCCAGCCCGGCTCGAACGGCGGCACGGACCACGCGTGGGGCGGCCATCAATTGATGATGGGCGGCGCAGTGAAAGGCAACGCGCTGTACGGGACGTTTCCGACGCTGGCGCTGGGGGGGCCGGATGATACCGGGAGCAATGGGCGGTGGATCCCATCGACTTCGGTGGATCAGTATGCGGCGACGCTGGCGTCGTGGTTCGGGGTGGCAAGTACGGACCTGCCGGGGATTTTTCCGAATTTGGCGAATTTTCCGACCAGCAGTTTAGGATTTCTGGGATAACGCTGCAAAACACCACCGCGCTTCGCGGCTTACGGCTGGGCGTTTGGGGCGCAGCGGTGCTGCGCCCCTACAAAGACTGGGCCGTTCAACAGCGCTAGCAGCGTTTCGCTGGGTTGGTATTGTGGGACTACGTCGCAAAGTGCTTCCACTAGCGCCGCCAGATTGCGCGTCCGCACTCCTTCGGAAATTGCCTGGAGGACGGAATCCAGGCGACTTGGCGACGTCTGCGCGCAATTTACCCTTCGGAGCCTGGAATCGGCGGTGGGATCGAGCCACTCGCTCGCGGAAAACAGTTCCTCGCTGAGTTTGTCGCCGGGACGCAGGCCGGTGAAAACAATTTCGATTTCCCCGGCGATCACCCCTGCTTCACGCATCAGACGGTTCGCGAGATCGAGAATCTTAACGGGCTGTCCAAGCTCGGGAATAAAGATGCCGGTGTCTTCGTTCAGGGCGGCCGCCGCCAGAATCAATTCGACAGTCTCGCGCAGCGACAGAAAGTAGCGGCAGGCGTCCGGGTGTGTGACCGTGAGCGGTCCGCCGCGCTCGATTTGTTGTTGGAAGAGCGGGACCACACTGCCGTGAGAACCGAGGACGTTTCCCAATCGAAGCGCGCTCATGCGCGTTCTCGGGCGGCTGAAACGCAAGAGCACGAGCTCCGCGACGCGCTTGGCGGCTCCCATCACGCTGCGCGGATTCACCGCTTTGTCCGTGGAGATCATGATCAGCCGCGGGACTTCATATCGGACCGCAGCGTTTGCCAGCGTCCAGGTCCCCAGGGCGTTGTTTCGAATGACGGCGATGGGGTTCGCCTCCATGAGCGGTACGTGCTTGAAGGCGGCCGCATGGTAGATGGCGTCGGGACGATATTTTTCGAGGACCTCGTTTAGCAAAGCCTCATCGGAAATGTCGCCGAGGATCGGCACGTGGAGCGCCGAATCGCCGTTGGCGGTCAGCTCGGTGTGGACTTCGTACAGATTCTGCTCGGACTGATCCAGCAGGAGGACGAGTCTGGGGTCGGAGCCTGCGATGCTCTTGGCGAGCGCGGAGCCAATGCAACCTCCCGCGCCTGTGATCAAGATTGTCTTCCCTGAGTTGCTGGAATTCGGCTGGTTCACCGGGTCACATGCCGAGAAGTTGGAGTTGCGGCGGGTTTAAATGGCAAGCGCTTGTCCGAATGCGCCGCCGTCACTGCGAGTTTCCCGTGAGCGCGAGGAAGACGCGATCGTCCACGGCGACGGAGCGCGTGAAGAGAGTGGCGGTGCTGGCGCCGGAAAGCGCGACGCCGCTGGAGTTGCCGCTGAGCGCGGGGCCTGCGGGCTTGGCGTCGGTGGAAGAGGCGTCGCCGGGCTGGAGCGAAATGCGCGAGGTCTTAGGCGTGCAGTTGGCGGCGCCGAGACACGTGTCGCGAACGAAGACCTGGCGGTAGCCGCTGTTCGAGGCACCCGGGGCCGATTTCGGCTGGGCCGCGGCTTTGCTCGCCGTTTGGCTGGGCGTGACCGCCAAGAACGCCACAAAACGTCCCGAGGAGCTGACCGACGGCAAGATGCCTTCGGTGCCGACAAGCGCGCCATCGGCGTCGGCGGAAACGAGCTGCGTTGAAGGCGCGCAAGTCGCCGCGGCAGTTGCGCCGAAGCAGGTATCCCGCAAATATACCTGGCGGCCAGCAGCGGCCCCGGCGACGAGATTCGCCGCCGCGGAACTGAAGGCCACGTAGCGGCCATCGGCGCTCATCGAAGGAGACCGGCTGTCGTCGTTTCCGGGCGTGCCATCGGCGGCGGCGGAAAGAAGCAGCGTGCGGGACTGACAGCCCGAGGGCGCGCCTTCGCAGGTGTCCCTGACGAAAACCTGCGTGTGATCGTTCTGCGTGGCGGTGTAGGCAACGTAGCGGCCGTCCATGCTGACTGCGGGCGTCTCTTCCGCCACCGCGCGGGCTGTCGTCGCGGAAGTTCCCGCGGGGGTGATGGAGAACGGAAGGCCGTTCGCACTGACGCCGCCCCCGCCGTTGGTTGGGTTGGGAATGCCGCCACTCGAGAGTCGATGGGGGAGCAGGGGGATTGTAGGCGGTCACCGTAGCGGTGACCGGCTGGCTGGTCGCATTGACCAGCAGACTGGTGTCCACCGTAGCTTGAATCTGGGTAGAGCTGATGCTCACGATCGGCAACGTGCTTTGCGTGGTTCCTAAATTCCAAAAAACCTGAGATCCACCCGAGGGGTCCGAGGTAGGAAGGAACGAACTGCCGTTGACCGTCAAAGTAAAGCTGGGACTACCGGCCGCAGCGGTGGCCGGCGAAATGGAAGTAATGACGGGCAGAGGGTTGGGCGGAGGGTTGATGATGAACGAGAGGACGTTGGAAAGGCCGTTCATGCCGGAGCCCGACTGTGGCTGATAAGTATTGACGTATGCGGTGCCGGCCTTGGCGATCAGAGTCGTGGGAATCAAGGCGGTGACCTGGGTGGCGCTGACATAGGTCGTGGCGATGGTCTTTCCGTTCCACTGAATGACGGTGTTCGCGACGAAGCCGCCGCCGGAGCTGGTGACGAGCAACGTAAAGGCCGGGCCGCCCGCGCTGGCATCGCCCGGTGCGAGGAAGTTGATGGAGGCGCCGGTGGGACTCTGAAAGGTGTTGCCGTAATCGTTGCAGCCCGCCAGGGCAAAGGTCGCGGCCAGCGCCACACCGAGTGTTGCTCGCTCCACAGTCACACCGAACACGGCCCAAAACCGCTTCATTGATACTCCTTCGTCTTCGCTTAGGACCCCGACCCGGCCGGGGTCGAACCTGTCACGTGGCCGCCGGACGGGCTCACCTGCCCAAGCGCGCGTCGGGCGAACCCGCGGCGCGAGAGTGCTGTTGGAGTGAGATGCTCGATCCGCGCTGCGCGTTGACCCCAAAGCGGGGTCAACCAATGCCCGACCGGCGCCGACGCCACGGCTTCCACGGCCAGCCGCCCCGAAAACTCGACCGCGCGCAACCCTACATGCTTACCATTGCCAGTGGGATCAGGTCAATCTGCAATCGGGCTGCAATCGGGCTGCAATCGGGCTGCAATCGGACTGGCGGCGGGTCTCTTCGGGCAGGGCATTCCGACGCTACGGATTCAGAAGAGCAATCCCTTTTGATGGAGCAGCTTCCGGGCGGGACTTCAGGAAGGCGTAGATGTCCGCGAGCTCTGCATCCGAGACAGCTTTCTTCGTGTAGGGCGGCATTTGGCCGGCGGGTTGACGAACGTAGCTTACAAAAGACGCGAACGGGATCTGGATAGGACCTAGACGCGAGCCTCCGGTCTGCACCGAGCCTTGGCCCTCACCACCGTGGCATTCATAGCATCCGTAACTGGCGTAGAGCCGTTGGCCGTTTTGGGCATTGGCGGTGGAGGGAAATTCCACCTTCGATGGTGCCAGCGATTGCAGGAACGCGTAGAGATCCGCGAGTTCCGAGTCCGAAACTTGTTGACTGCTGTACGGCGGCATCTGACCCGCGGGGCTGCGAACCGAGCGAAGGAATGCGGGCAGAGCAAGCCGGGTGGGAGCGATCTGGGGTACCGCGCTTTCCTTGGCGGTTTGCGATCTGCCTTGGCCTTCGCTGCCGTGGCACTTGAAACAGCCCTGGGTTTCGAAGACTTGCTTGCCGTTCTTGGCGTTTCCTGCGGGAGCGGCGGCCGGCTTGGGAGCTTGCGCCGATGCTTGGGCTCGGGTCGAGCGTTCGGAGATAAACAATGCCGCGGCCGTGCCTAGAAGCAGGCAACCAACAATTCCAATCGCGTGCGTTCGGCGTGCGGAGCGCCGGCTTGCCGTAGCGTTCGGCTGCGTTTCGACGGAGGACCGACTCATTCGATAGACCCTCTCATGGGCGATGGAACCTCTAACGGGGTTGCGTGTGAACGTCAATCAGCGCAGGTTCACCGCGCTTTACGACGGCAATCGCGCGCTGCATCGCCGGCCCGAGTTCCTTGGGATCCGAGATCGGCCCTTCCGCAAACAGGCCCATGCCCTGAGCCACCTTGGCGTAGTCGATGTTGGGGTCGGCAATCGAGGTACCGATGCTGGCGCGATCGATGCCGCGGCTGTGGCGGTTGGCCATGATTTGCACTTGCATGACCTCCTGATGATAAGCACGGTTGTTGTGCATGATCGTCAGAAGCGGAATACGGTGATGCGCGGCGGTCCACAGAACCCCCGGCGCATACATCAGGTCGCCGTCGCTCTGGATATTGACGGAGAGCCGGCCGTACTTGCGGTTGGCGAGTGCGGCGCCGACCGCGGCGGGCGCGCCGTAGCCGATTCCGTAGCCGCCTGAGCCGCCGATGTACTGATGATATTTGTCAAAGGACCACAGCCGCAGCGGCCAGTAGCTCACGAAGCCCGCCGCGGAAACGAGAGACCAGTCCTCGTCTTTGATCTGCGCCCAAAGCTCGGCGGACAGACGGGCGGTGCTGATCGGGCTGGCGTCCCAAGCGTAGGCCGCCGCGTCTCTGGCTTGCTGCAGAGATTCCCGGTTTGCCGCAGCGAACTTGGCCGCGCGATCCTGGAGCGATGCTTTGCGGCTGGCGGTGAGCTGGCGTTTGACGGATTCCGTCAGCGAGGGCAGGGTCGCCTCCGCATCCGCCGCGATGTCCAGATCGAGTTCGGAATAGCGCTGAAAGTTTTGGTAATTGCTTTTCGAAAATAGAGTGGCTGCGCCGATATGGATCAGCTTGACGCCGGGCTGGGTGATGGGCTGAGAGGTGCGGTTCAATTGGTCCCGGAAGGAATGGAGAGTGCCCCAAACGTCGTTCATCTCCAGGCCCAAGATGACGTCTGCGTTGGCGATGAGTTGCCGGGCGCGTTCGGTTTGGTTGAGCGGATGGCGGGTGGGAAAGTTCATGCGTCCCGTTTGATCGATGACCGGGGCTTGCAGGGCCTCGGCGAGTTCAACGAGAAGCGCCATGCCGGCCGGAGTGCGCGCGGCACGATCGGCGATCAGCACGGGATTCTCCGCCGCGACCAACAGGCGTGCGGCTTCCGCGACGGAGCCCGAATCTCCTTGCGGAGGTCCCGCCAGGACGAGGCTCGGCACGCGCAACGCAGCGCCATCGTCTGGGATCGGATTCTCCTGCAGCTCCGCGTCCACCACCAGGAGCACCGGCATCATCGGCGGGGTCATGGCGATTTTGTAGGCGCGCACGGCGGACTCGGCGAAGTGGGGCAAGGAGGTGGGGAGATCGTCCCACTTCACATAGTCGCGGACCATCGCAGCCGCGTCTTGGACGCTGTGACTCCACTCCACGGAGGAATGCGCTTGGTCGCGTCCATGATGTTGCCGCCGATCATGTAAATCGGAACGCGATCGCAGTAGGCGTTGTAGATGGCCATCGCGGCGTGCTGTATGCCAACCGTGCCGTGGGCGAAGATTGCCAGCGGCTTGCCTTCGATCTTGGCGTAGCCGTGGCCGATGGCGACTGAGGACTCTTCATGGCAGCAGGTGATGAATTCGGGGCTGCGGTTCCCGCCATAGTTGATGACCGATTCATGCAAGCCGCGGAAGCTCGATCCGGGATTCGCGCAGACGTACTCGATGCCGAGGGACTTGATGACGTCGATCATGAAGTCGGAGCCGGTGCGATCGGCGGTCAGGACGTCGACACTCGAAGGCGTGCCCATTTCCGCTTCCGGCGACATCGGTGGCGGCGGCGCCGCGGGCCGGGGCTCCGGCGCAGGCTGCTTCGCGGGCACTGCGGGCGCGGCAGCCAGAACGGCTGCGCCGGCGGCCGCATTTCTTAGGAAATCGCGACGATTGACGGAAGTTTTCTTCTGCTCTGCCATCGTTAGGACCTCGTCCGGCAAACCTTGTAGCACACAACGTTGGGCGCGGCTACTCCGAAGGCACAGCGGCGCCTACGGCGGCGAGCGAGGCGCGCACCAGGTCGCGAATGTGCGCGCGGCATTCGGGGTCACGCACGGGAAGAGCGGCGGCGGCCCGATAGCATTCGGCGGCGCTTTCTTTGCGGCCCAGTTTGGCGTAGAGGTCGCCGCGAATCAGTTGAAACAGCGGATTGGAGGGATATTTTTCGGCGAGTGGGCCGGCAACCTGGAGGGCTTGCTCGTACTTCTGGTCGTAATTGTGGAGGGTGATTGCCAGATAGAAGCGGGCCTCGGGGGGAGTCAGCACACCTTCGGCGATGGCGCGCTCGAGCTGCTGAATGCCATCCTGTTTGTTGCCGCCGGGAATGCCCATGAAAAATCGGAGAACGCGGGCGGCGGCGGAAAGCGTGTCGGCGTAGTAATTGTAGAGACCGAGACCGAGGTCGGCGTCGGCGAGGCTGGGGTCGAGAGCGAGGGCACGCAGGAAATGCTCGCGAGCGTGGACGCCGGCACGGGCCGCATTGCGGGTCTCTCCGCGCAAACCGTAGAGCCGCGCGGCGAGTGCGTCACCCATGCCTGCGTAGAACTGCATCTCGGCGGAATCGTGGAGCGCGGATTGCGCTTCGGCAAGCGACGAAACCTTTGCGGCGAGATCGAGATAGTGCTGGTCGGCGGAGAACTTGGCACGATGGCGGGCGTAGCTCATGCCGTACTTGAATTCGGCCGAGGTGCACCAGATTTTCCACCAGACGGCTTCGCCTTCCAGCAGATAGCCAAGAGGATGCTCCGGCTGGTCTCGTTCGAGACGCCGCGCGCCTTCGAGCGCGGCTTCGAGATCGCCTGCATAGATCTGGTCGGCCACGGCGTAGGCAGCCGGAGGCAGGCTGAGCTTCGCGCCGCGGAGAGGCGTGGAGAAAGCCAGCGCAGTGCCCGTAAGGACTACAAAACCGCGAAGAACCGAACGCCACATGAAAGGTATCACCGCTTTTGACGGAATGCGCGAGATCAGGCTTTGCGCCGGACGAGTTTAAGCTGATCGAGGAGGGTTGCAAAACGAAATGGTTTTTGCAGGAAGGCAGAATTCGCCGGCAACTGCGCATCGGAAAAACCCTCGGCATACCCAGACATGTAGACGACTTGAACCTCGGGGTGGGCTTTGGCAACGCGGCGGGCGAGTTCCGGACCGCGCAGGCCGGGCATCACGACGTCGGTCAGCAGCACGTCCAGCTTTCCGGCATGCTGCTGAGCCATTTCCAGAGCTTCCGTGGACGATTGCGCCTCCAAGACCTTATAACCGCTGGTGCGCAAGATCTGGACGACCGCCTGGCGCAGCGCCGCCTCATCGTCGGCAACGAGCACGGTGATGCCGCTGCCGGATTCCTCGGAGAGGTCGGGGGGCTTGGCGACCGGAGTTGCCGCTTGCGGAGCCTGGGTTGCCGGGAAGTACAGCTCGAAGCGAGTACCTTGCCCAAGCACGGAGTCCACGCGAATGTGCCCGCGGCTTTGCTTAACGATGCCATAGACGGTCGCGAGGCCGAGTCCAGTGCCCTTACCGCCGGGCTTGGTGGTGAAAAAGGGCTCGAAGATTTGCGCGCGCGTTTTCTCGTCCATGCCGGTCCCGGTATCGGCAACTTCCAGGACCACCCAGGAGCCGGAGGGTGAGAAGGAGCCGGCAGCGTCCTCCGGCGGGCGGGCGGCGTCACGCGTGGAGATCGTGAGGCGGCCTCCCTCGGGCATGGCGTCGCGCGCGTTGATCGCCAGATTGGCGACCACCTGTTCGATCTGAGCGGAGTCGGAAAGAATCCAGGAGGATTTCGCGTCGTGCCGGAAGGTCAGTTCAATATCCGAACCGAGCAGGCGCGGAAGCATGAACTCGGATTCGGTCAGCGCCCCATGAAGATCGATGGGGCGAAATTCCACGACCTGCTTGCGGCTGAAGGCTAAGAGCTGTTTGGTAATGGTGGCGGCTTTTTCGGTGGTGCGCTGGATTTGGTCCAGGTAGACGCGTGCGGGGGATTCCTTCGGCAGCGAGCGGTCCAGCAACTCCGAGCATCCGCCGAGGACCATGAGCATGTTGTTGAAGTCGTGTGCGACACCGCCGGCAAGACGGCCAAGAACCTCCATTTTCTGCGCCTGGTGCACCTGGGCTTCGAGCTTTTCTTGCTGGCCCTCGAGAGCCCGGCGGCTCAGGTTTTGGCGATAGCTGTCGTACAAGATCCCGGTGGTCTGCGACATCGTTTCCAGGTAGCCGAGTTCCTGACCGGTGTAGCCGCCGGGGCGATTGGCGATGCCGATGAGACCTACGGTCTCTTTACCTTTGAAGATGGGCACGCCGAGAAAGGAATACATCGGCGGATGGCCCACGGGGAGACCTCCGGAGCGCGGATCGGATTCCGGAGAGTTAGCGACCACGGTCTCGCCTTTGGTAATGACCTCACCGAGGAGATTGTGGAAGTGAGCGACTTCGAAATAGCCCTGCGTTTCATGCTGGCGGATTTTCTCTTCGTAGAGCGTGCGGTTGAGGTGCAGGTCCCAGACGATGCCGTCGTGCGCCAGGATTCTAAGCACGTTTCCTTCGAGAGCCACGCCGAGAAAACCGTATTGGCTTTGTGTCTGGTGAATCGCGAAGGTCAACAGATGCCGGCTGGCCGCGCTCCAATCGCCGGTGTCTAGAAAGGTGTTGAGGGCCTGTGTGACGGTCGAGAGTACGGCGGTCTTTTGCTGTAGTTCGAGTTGGATGAGCTTTCGCTCGGTAATGTCTTCCAACACGGCCATGCCGCCCAGGAGCTGGCCGTGGTCGTCGTAGATGGGGGCGATGGAGACAGCGACGGGGAGAATTTTGGCGTCGCGAGTAATGCAAGTAGTCTCGAAGGCGGTGGTCACTTCACTGGCAAGCGTCTTCTCTACGAGCGCCGCGTGTTCTTCTTTTCGATCCGGTGGCGTGAGCGGGCCTACGGCGCCGATAACCTCCGCTTCCTCCCAGCCAAACATCCGCACCGCTGTGGAATTCCACGTAGTGATGCGAGTCTCGCGGTCAAATGCGATGACCGCCATGGGTGAGGCTTGGATGAGGGCGCGGAAGCGTTCATTGCCGCGTCGCTCCGCAGCCTCGCGAGCCATGCGCATGAAAGCGACGATGTTGTCCGCGGCGACGAGCAGCACCGCCGCAGTACTCACCGACGCGACGGCGGTGACTACCTTAGCCGCAGCGGAGAGCCAATACACAGGTTTCCAGATGGTCACAATCTCGAGAAAATGGGTGATGCCGCAGCTTACGATGAAAACGCCAAAAGCCCAGAAGATGCCCGAATACGGCAGATCGCCCCGCGCGCGCCATACCAACCGCACCATCGTGAGTGAGATCGCCACATAGGAGAGACCAATGAAGAGATCGGCGATTACGTTGGTCCAGAGCAGCCGGGTGTTGCCGGCGAAGCAATACCAGTGCGGAAGAAAGTTTGTCGCCAACAACGTCCGCGAGGAAAGCCCGACGGTGATGGCAAAAGCAAAAAGTGCGGCGAGCAGAAGCTTTGTGTCGCGCGCGGATAGCTTCGGGGGCGTCGGAACCGTTGGACTGCCGGCAGACATCGATAGCATTCCTTCTCGCGCGCGAGTTTCGCCGGCAGACTGCACGCGATGCTGGCGGCCGTTTTCGGGAAGGGGTGGAATGCGGCGCGGCGAAAACCGGGTCTGGAGAAGTTGCCCACGCTGTCGGGCCCGCAGCGGACGGAGAGGAAACACCACACGCGGGCGTCGACGAACCGAGTATATGCCGAATTGTGGGCTAGCGACGCGCGGCTCAGAAACCAGGTGCTGCAAAGTGCACCCAGAGTTTTGAAACACGGCGGCGCCCTGCCGTCGTGTGGAAAAGCCTTAGCAAAGTAAACCGTGTGAAACAACCAAGGCGCGGGCTCTGCCGAAGAGACGGAAGCTAGCTTGCGCACTCTAAGATGGCGCGCATTAGGTAGGGCGGCGCGCATTTGCTATTCTCGGCGGCGCGATGGGATCGCCACAAAATCCTGGCCTCGGCGGAGTCGGGGTCACGCCTTCCGAAGAACGCGGGGGACTCGAGCGCGGCCTCGGCTTGAAGGAAGCCGTGGCGCTGAACATGATCGAAATGGTCGGCGTCGGCCCGTTTGTGGTGATTCCGCTGGTGATCAAGGCGATGGGCGGGCCGCAATGCCTGCTGGCCTGGGCGGCCGGCGCGTTGCTGGCGCTGCTCGATGGTTTCGTGTGGTCCGAGCTGGGCGCGGCGATGCCGCTGGCGGGCGGCAGCTACGTGTTCCTGCGGGAAGCGTACGGCCCGGGCAAGATGGGCCGGATGATGTCGTTCCTGTTTGTGTGGCAGACCTTGATCCAGGCGCCTTTGAGCCTGGCGTCGGGCGCGATCGGATTTTCGCAGTATGCGTCGTATCTGTATCCGCTGGGAAAATACGGGGAAAAGGCGCTATCCGGCGCGCTGGTAATCGTGCTGGTGTTGCTGCTGTACCGGCGCATTGGTTCCATCGGAAGGATTTCGCTATTTCTGTGGGCGGGCGTGGTCGGGACGATTCTGTGGTTGATCTGGGGCGGTGTAACGCACTTCCAGCCGAAACTCGTCTTTACCTATGCGCCCGGGGCGTGGGATTTCTCCTGGCTGTTTTTTGCGATGCTGGGTTCGGCGACGGTGAACACGATTTATACGTATTGGGGTTACTACAACATTTGTCATCTGGGCGGGGAAATCCGCGACCCCGCGCGCAATATTCCCCGTGGGATTTTCCTCTCGATTTGCGGCATCGCGGTGCTGTATCTGCTGATGCAGACGAGCATTCTGGGAGTCCTGCCGTGGCAGCAGGCGCAGGATTCGCCCTTCATCGTGAGCGCGTTCATTGAAAAGCTTTATGGAACCGGAGCGGCGCGCTTCGCCACGGTGATGATCCTGTGGATCGCGTTCGCCTCGGTGTTCTCGTCGCTGCTGGGATATTCGCGGGTGCCGTATTCGGCGGCGCTGGACGGAAACTTTTTCAGCGTGTTCGCGCGCGTGCATCCCAAAAAGAGATTCCCACACGTGTCGCTGGTATTTCTCGGAGCGCTAACCTTCGTTTTTGCGTTGCTGTTCAGGCTGCGGACGGTAATCGCCGCGGTGCTGGCCATGCGCCTGATCATTCAGTTCATCGGCCAAGCCGTGGGAGTGATGTTGTTGCGGCGGCGCTGGCCTGCGGAGCGGCTGCCGTTTAAGATGTGGTTGTACCCGTTGCCGGCATTGCTGACGATCGCGGGCTGGATTTGGCTCTTTCTGCGGACGGGACGCGCGGTCTGGTGGGGGCTATTCGTGATTGTTTTGGGTCTCGCTGTTTTCCTGGTGCAGTCGGCGTTTCGCAAAGAGTGGCCCTTCGCTCCGGCAGGTTCCGAGGCCGCGCAGTGAACGGGCTCGCGTTGGTGATCCGGCGCGCTTCGTTCGTTTTCTTGGCGATGTTATTCGGCTGGGCCTGGGCTGCGCCGCGGGCCGGCGCCCAGTTCCCCCCTGCGCCCGGAACCGGCCCGGGACTCCCGGAGACGATCGAAGCGATCGACAGCGCGCGCGTGACCACGCGCATTCTTTACATCGACGCGCATCCCGACGACGAATCCGCCGCGGTGCTGACCTACCTCGCGCGAGGGCTGCATGCCGACGTGGCGCTGCTTTCGCTGACTCGTGGCGAAGGCGGGCAGAACGACCTCGGCCCGGAGCAAGCGCCGCAGCTCGGATTGATTCGCACCCAGGAGCTTCTCGCGGCGACGCGCGGCTACGGCGTGAAGCTGTATTTCACGCGCGCGCGCGACTTTGGTTTCTCCAAGACACCGGAAGAAACGGAAAAAGTCTGGGGCGATGCGGTGTTGGAAGATATGGTCCGCGTGATTCGCACGTTCCGCCCCGACATCGTGATCAACCATTTTGGCGGCGTGCACGGCGGCCACGGCCACCATCAAACGTCGGGACTCTGGACGCCGAAGGCAGTCCAGCTGGCTGCCGACCCCAAGGCTTTTCCCGGCGAGCTGGAGGGAAAACTTCCGCCCTGGAATGGAAACGGCCAACACCCGGTGCAGATACTGGATCTGGATCGCGGCGACAGCCCGAAGGGATACGTTGTGCCGTTCGACGATGTCTCTCCGCTCTGGGGCAAGAGCTATCGCCAGATCGGTCTGGACGCATTCGCGAATCATCGCACGCAAGGCATTTCCGCTTTTCTGGGCTCGCCCTTTCTGCGCCGGCCGATCGCGCTGGTGCCGGAAGGCGACACGAAATTCGATCCCAAGAGCCTTGCGGCACCGCTGAGCTCCTTGTCGCCTGGCTGTAAGGCTCTTGAAGCGGCCGACGGCGAGCTTGCAGCCGCGCGAACGGCGGCGCTGAATTTGGATTGGCGTGCTGCCACCTTCGGGTTGGCGGCGATCGCGAGCGGCGCAGCGCATTGGCCCGATCAATGTGGCTCGCACGCAAACGGAACTCTGGCGCAGATTCATGTAGCCGACATGAACCTCGCTGCGGCGCGCGTCGAGAAAGCGCTCGCGCTGGCGGCGGGTTTGCAAGTCACCGCCGAAGGGGATCGCAGCGAGTTGGTTGCCGGAGAGGACTTCGTCGTGAAAGCGCAAGCAGCGTGCCGCGCCGAAGCGGGCTGCACGATGGGCGAAACGAAGCTGCTCTTTCGCGGTGATTTCAAAGAAACGAAACGTGCGGGTGACGCCGGCAAGGGGTTGGACTTGACCGTTCAAGTGTCCCCGCAGAAGAGCGAAACACCTTCGGAACTGGATGGAATCCTGCCCGAGCCGCTGCCGGTCGTCAGCGTACAGCAAGACGTGTCCGTCAACGGTTACAAATTCCACGTCACTGTTCCTGTGACGCACGTCCAAGCCACTTCCACTCGTGTGGACCGCGTTCCTCTGCGGATCGTGCCGGCGTACACGCTTGCCGTGGAGCCGAAACAAGCCATCGAGGTGCTGGCAAAGCCGGGAAAACCATTCGACGTTTTGCTGCGCGTGCACTCCTACGCGACGCAAGCCGCAAAAGTGAGCGCGGGTCTCGATGTGCCGCACGGATGGACGGCGGGCTCGCCGGTGGCGCTGGAATTTTCCGGCACCGGTGACCGGTATGCGCGCGTGACGCTCACGCCGCCGCAAAAGCCGGCCGCGGGCGACTACCAGATCGCGGCGTACGCGCAACGTGGCGACGAGAAATTCAGCGAATCGCTGGAGCCGTTGCCCACCCTGCCCACGCAGTTTTGGAGCGAGCCGGCGCAATGCGTGGTGCATATGTTCGCTATCAATGTTCGGGAGAATCTGCGCGTGGGCTATATCACCGCGGAAAGCGAACCGGTGCCGGAGGCGTTGCGGCAATTGGGCGTGCACGTCGAGATGCTGGATGCGGCGGCGCTGGCGTTCGGCGATTTGTCGCGCTTCGATGCCATCGTCGTCGGCGTGCGGGCCTATGAGTTGCGTCCCGATCTGCCGGGCGCCAATCAGCGCCTGCTGGACTACGCGTCGAACGGCGGAACTCTGGTGGTGCAGTACGAGCGCGATTTCGCCTGGGCCCGAGCTCAGTACGCGCCCTATCCGGCGAAAATCGCGCAGTTGCCCAACGGTCCGCTACCCCGCGTCACCGACGAAAATTCTCCGGTGAAATTTCTAAAGCCGGACGATCCGCTGCTCAACCGGCCCAACAAGATCACGCAAGACGACTTCAAGGGCTGGGTGCAAGAGCGCGGTCTCTATTTCTGGACGCAATTCGACCACAAGTACACGCCCCTACTGGCCATGAACGATCCCGGCGAAATCGATCAGAACGGCGCGCTGGTTTACGCGCCTTACGGCAAGGGAATCTACATCTACACCGGCATCGCCTTCTTCCGGCAGCTGCCCGAAGGTGTGCCGGGGGCGTATCGCCTGTTCGTGAATCTGCTAAGCGCTTCTCGCACGGCACGCTAACCTCGCTGAAAGAGCTCCTTGCTCTGCGGTCCGCGGCAAGCGGTGTGCCGGCGGGTACGCCGCGCTGGGCCAGCCGCGTCCCTACAAGCAACGGCGGCGCATTGCAGGCCGTTGCCATGTGCGCACTTGCCGGCACACCGCGGACTTGCCGCGGGAACAGCGTGCTATCCTTTTCGCGAGCGAAAGCTCATTCAGGCTCAAAGGAGATGCGGATGAAGCAAACGATGCGGCCGAAGACCGGGCATGTGCATCGCGTCGTTCTAGGTTTTCTGCTTTGCAGCGCGTTGCTTCTGGGATTGGCGGGCCCGGCGGCAGCGCAGCAAAACAAAAAGAACAAGAAAGATACGCCGGCTACGAACAGTGCGACTCCCACAATGATGAACGACGAACAGCAGGTCGACTACTTGATTTCGACCATGCTGGGCGCCTGGCAGGTCGGCGACGTCGAAAAACTGCACCAGTCGTACGCGGACGACGTGATGATCGTCAGCGGGGTATGGGGTCCGCCGATCGTCGGATGGGCGAACTACGCCCCTCTCTACCAGCAGCAGCGCGGGCGCATGCAGCAGGTGCGCATGGACCGCTCGAACACGTTCATCAAGGTTGCGGGAACGTTTGCCTGGGCGTGTTACCAGTGGGACTTTATAGCGACGATCGATGGGCAGGCATCGGGTTCACAGGGGCAGACTACGCTGGTTTTTGAAAAGCGGAATGACCACTGGCTTATCGTGCACAATCA
Source organism: uncultured Acidobacteriota bacterium (assembly GCA_963735525.1). Taxonomy (GTDB): domain Bacteria; phylum Acidobacteriota; class Terriglobia; order Acidiferrales; family UBA7541; genus Acidiferrum. The sequence continues at coordinate 67,092 of CAVTLQ010000020.1, forward strand.
CACGTCGCAGATTCAAGCGAGGCCGGCTACTCCGGTAGCCCCTGGAAGCACTCCGCCAGCAACGCAGCCACCGGCGGACAAGCCTGCGTCCCGATAACGCCCAGCCAGCCGGTACGTGCCTCCACGTTACCGCGAGGGCTAAAAACTCTTCAGGCCTTCGTACAGCCACATGCCCACAACGACCAGCAGCAGCCCGCCCGAAGCGATGCCGCTGGCTGTGATCGGCCGCGACAACGAGCTGATCTTGGCGATCAACTCCCGCTGCTCTCTCGCCATGTGCTCTTCCGCTGCATCGAGGAAGATTTGGTCGTCCTCGTGGCTTGCCAGCAGGCTTCGCCAGATCAGCAAGCCGATAAACACAGCGGTGATGACTCCCCAGACGACCGTGAGATAAAGAATAGGCCCCGTAAGCGTCGTTTCCATCGCGACCTCCCGTTGGATCCGAACCGTAGTTTGCCCGCGAGGACCGGGAGGGCAAACAAGGGGTAAAACGGTACTCTCTAAGGGGGAGTATAGCACCGTGGATTTGAATTTCCACTCCTTCGCATCGGAAACGCTGGTGCAAGGACAGCCGGTTTTCGGCACCGGAAAAGCCTGAAAAATAGCGAGGTTCGATGGTCACAACAGGACGCGTCGCGATCATAACGGGAGCCGCCCAGGGCATCGGAAAGCGTACGGCGGAGCTGCTGGCCGAGCGGGGATACGCCCTGGCGCTCAACGATTTACGCTCGCCGGCGGACACGCTGGGAGCGGTCCGCAAGCTCGGCGCGGAGGCGATCGAACTCCTCGGCGATATCGCCGACGAGGCGGTTGTCTCCAGGTTCGCCGCCGCAGTGCAGGATCGTTGGAGCCGCGCGGACGTGCTGGTGAATAACGCCGGGATCAGCTCGATCGCGCCGGCGGAAAGCCTCTCGGCCGCGGACTATCGCCGCGTTCTGGAGGTCAATCTGGTTGCGCCGTTTCTGCTGGCCAAGGCCTTCGGCGCGATGATGCTGGCGCGGCGCTCCGGCAGCATCGTCAATGTGGCGTCGATCGCCGGGCTGGTCGGCGTCGGCGACCGTGCCGCCTATAACGCTTCAAAACGTGGCCTGATTGGGCTGACCCGTACCCTGGCGGCGGAGTGGGGCGGCCGCGGCGTCCGCGTAAACGCCGTTTGCCCGGGCTGGGTCAAGACCGAGATGGACGCGGCGGACCAGGCGGGGGGAAGTTACACCGATGCTGACATCGAGGGCCGCGCGCCGATGGGGCGATTTGCTTCGCCGGACGATATCGCCAAGGCCATCGCCTTTCTCGCCGACCCGCAGGAGAGCGGCTTCGTCAATGGCCACGCGCTCGCGATCGACGGCGGCTGGACCTCGGACGGAAGCTGGGAATCTCTGCGGCTGCGCCACCGCTAGCGCCGCGTTGACAAAGCCTGGAGTGCTGGGCACAATAAAAATGCCTCGTTGTATCGCACTCGTGCCCGAGTGGCGGAACTGGCAGACGCGCTAGATTCAGGTTCTAGTGTTCGCAAGGACGTGGAGGTTCGAGTCCTCTCTCGGGCACCAATCATTTCAAACGGTCTACGCTGTTCTTCGGTCGCGTTATGCCTCTCTCGATTCGCTGGGTTGGCCGCCGTTTGCTGACCGCTGAGAACCTGTACGAAAAGCACCTGTAATTGGCCGTGTTTCTTGAGACACCCGGTACAAACTGACCGCGAAGTTAGGCCCTCTCTTTTACTACTATTGACCCAGTCTGAGCCCAAGGGACTAAACGATGGCAATCGTGAAGGTCAAGAATCTAGCGACCGAACCCGACAAGCGCCTAGTGATTTGCCCGAAGTGCGGCAACAAGGGTGAACTCGCCCTGTTCAAGCCTTTCAAGCATGCGAACATCAATCACAAGTTGGGGCTGGATGACGGCCAAATAGCTTTGTTGAACGGAGAAACGATGCAAGCACTTGCCCCAGCTTGGCAGGCCTTGGAGTTCTGTTCCCTGCAAGCCGGAGAATGGGAGCATCTCGTTCCGGCCGAGAAAAAACGGGTCGCCAGCAAGACCGCGAACAAGTCCATACTTTCGACCTGGGAAGAGGCTTCCGGTAAAGCAAGCTCCGCCGGTTCTTCTAAGACAGGCCGAAAGCCTCGCTCTCGTACTTCGACTCACAAACCGCGATCCCGTTAACCCGGGCGGACCACGATCCGTCTTTCAACACCGCCTCTGCTATCATAGTGGGCAAAAATGAGGTCTGACTCCGGGTTTTGCCGCAGGAGGCTCACCGGAATGAAAAAGAAGGAGCCTGAGCTTGTGACCTTGGCACCACTGGCGAGACTCGCGGTGATCGTAGTTGTTCTGCAAACCGCTGCTTGGTTCGCGGCGGGGCAGTCGCCGACTCAATCGCTTGACTTCGCGTACTACAGGACGCGTGTGGAGCCGATCTTTCTGAAAAAGCGTCCCGGCCACGCCCGCTGTGTCGTGTGCCATGCGGGGAGCAACAATGCTTTCCGTTTGCAGCCTCTGCCGGCCGGGAGCACTACTTGGACCGAGGAGCAATCGCGGCGCAACTTCGAGATCGTCTCCCAGTTGGTGACTCCCGGCGATCCGGGCTCGAGCCGCCTTCTGCTGCACCCGCTCTCGCCCCAGGCCGGTGGCGACCCCTTCCATAGCGGAGGCCGGCAATTCGCATCGCAGAATGACCCCGACTGGCGGGTCTTGGCGGATTGGGTCCGCAACGCAAAAACAAACGCGCCGGCTACGCCCTGAAGAAATCTAAGGGATCACTACGGCACCGTTGCGCTTGGGGACTTCACCCACCGGGATGAGGGCCACTTGTTTTCGAGTCGTCGTGTCGATGACTGACACCGAATTCGCTCCCGCGTTGGCGACGTAAAGCTTCGTGCCGTCGGGCGTGAACGTGAGCCAGTCCGGCACCTCCCCGGTCCGCACGTATCCCAGCACCTTTAGATCCGGGAGTGAATAAACAAAGACAGCATTCGCGAGCGAGCTGTTGACCCACAGCGTCTTGCCATCTGGAGAGACGCCAATGCCGTGGGATGGAGCGCCTCCCTGGGCTGTTCCGCCCCTGGGCTCATCGGGCAGCTTGATCCGAGCCACTACTTCGTGCGTCTTGAAGTTCACCACCGCAAACCCGTGAAAACCGGAAAGCTCGACGAATATCCGGCTCGTCGAACCGTCGGTGCCCCTCTCGAACGCCATGGGGCGCACTCCGCTGTCGAATGGCAACTCCCAGACGGGCTGTAGCGTTTGTGCATCAATCACCGTCAGAATCTTTCCCGCGATCGAGCCCGCAACCACAAATCTGCCATCTGGCGTCACATAGGTATTGTGCACGCCTCCTTTCACGGCGACGCTCTTGATGTTTTTTAGGAGGGCTGTGTCCACAACCTCGACCGCCCCCGGATCGGTCAGGATGCCGACAAACACGCGTCGCCCATCTTTAGAAATTGCTATGTTGTTGGGATGACCGCTGAGAGATGCCTTGCCGAGAAGTTTCCCCGTCTTTGTATCTGTAGCCCACAGCGTGTCTTCGGCCTCGCAGCTGATATACGCTCGGGATCCGTCGGGAGAGAAGGCGACCCCATGGGGTACTTCGATGTCCTTAACCTGCAATACGACTTTGTTCGTCGCCGCGTCGATGATGTCAACTGCATCGCCGGCGCTGTTTGTCTGGTAGATGCGGACCGTATTCGCTGCTAGCGGCAGCGCGAGCAGACAGCTCAGGGCGTAATATCTTTTCAAGGCAGGCATTCCTGGCTCCTTTCGACGTTCCCATTGAGATCTCGGGCCGCATCTTATGCTGCGTAGGATGGTACAGATCTATCGCCCACGCCGCTCGCTGGCTGCCGGCGCATGGGTCGCTCCGTGAGGACGTTACCGCCCGAATAGCGACGCTCCATAGCGAAGCACTGGTTGCATGTCGTCTGCAAGCACATCCGGTTCGTAAATCTCCACATAATTGACGCGCCGGCCGGCACTGTTTGGCGCCATCCCTTTGTCGAGGGATTTTCTCAAGGCCAGCGGGGGATCTCCCTCCGCGCCCATGTTTCCGCTGTTGTGTTCGCAATTGGTGCGCAATTGAAAACCGGTGAGAATACGTCCGTTATAACCAATCACCAATTCGGTTGCACCGGGAGCACCCACCGTCTCGACTGCATCGCCATCGAGATTGCTGGACTGCAGTACAAATCGGCGTCCCAAGGCACTCATTCCCTCGTCGATCACTGCTTGCTTGGTGCGCTTCCGCTCACTGTGATCGAGTTTGCCCCGGTCATTGATATTCATACCAGTCCCCAGTGACAGCGAAATGTACTGATTGGGAAAGTCGGCGGCATAAACTTGGAAGACCTTCTGCCAAGCCTCCAGATATTTGCGTGGAGTGTAACCGGCTCTGAGCCATGTCTCAACATCCTCCGGCTTGCCCGGCAACGTGAACTCTGCGGAAACGGAGGTCGGTCCGTCCGCTGCGATCACCCGAAAAGCGGCCGACTTTCCGTACCGGTCGCTCAGTTGTTTCAGGAAATCGAACCAATGGTTGAGGTACACCCTGTCCCAGGGCATCGGAAGTCTCTCAAGCGTGCCTTTGCCAGGTCCATACTGGAGCGGGAACGTTTCGGTCTTTGCGCCTTCCATGGCCCATGCAGGAGTAAAAAAGCCGGGGAAGAGGAGGAGTTGTACCCATTTCTTTGAGGATTCCGCAGCCGCGAACAGCTGATCCAGCTTCGACCAATCCGGTTTTCCTTGCACCGGCTCGAGGTCGCGCCAATGTATCTGCAGCGCGACGCCGCTGATGGAGGGATTATCCAATGCTCGCAGATCCAAGCGATCCTGTTGCGGCTTGTTCTCTATGACTACGACCAGTCCGTTCGGTAAAGAGTTGTCAGTTGATGTCCGCGACTGCCCGGGTTCCGCCATTGCAGCCGTTGGAAGTAGCAGCAAAGTGCCGGCCAAGACAAGAGCAACGTGAACACCAAGCGTTGCGGATCGTGATGACCGGTGCATCAACATCTGTGCCCCCTCACAACCAGAGCCGGCTCTAACTGCTGGGCGCACTTGCTTTTAGCAGGCTCTCGGCGTTCAGCGCGCCTTCCGGGGTATCTTCGTGTTTGAAGTATACGTACGCATCGCCGTGTTTGGCGAGATCGGCGATCTTTCGCGCCAGCATCTTGCGTTCAGCGGCGGAATATTCCTCTTTGCGCAGGCGCAGATACGCGAAGTCGGCCGTCTGCACATCCGGCGTCTGCAACTTTTCGCTTTCCGCCTGGCACAGCGCTACGTTCGACCCGCGCATCGCGGCATACACTTCCTCGCTAAACCACGACTCGTGCCGAAACTCGAAGGCGGTTCGTAATTGACGCGGCAAGCTCACCATGAACTCCTTGAGCAGAGCCACGTCGCACTTCAGATAAGGCGGCAATTGGAACAGCACCGGCCCCAGCTTTTTCTCCACGTCAAGTGGCTGCAAGGAGGTAAGGAAGTCCGCGGTGAAACCTGCTACGTCTCGCAAGCGCTTGATGTGCGTGATCTTCTGATGCGCCTTGATGGCAAACTGGAAATCCGCAGGCGTGGCTTCGATCCATCCCCGGAGCAGCTTTTCCGTCGGAAAGCGGCGAAAGGTGTAGTTCACCTCGACTGTGTTCAGCCGCGTGGCGTAGTGACCCAGGAATTTCGCAGAGGGGAGCTTCGGCGGATAGAAATCCGGCTTCCAACTGGGGTAGGCCCAGCCTGACGTGCCTGCGTAAATCTTTGCCACGGTCAGCTCTTTGCCAGCAGGCTCTTCCAGCGCGCCCAGGCGTCGGTGCGGGCTTTGCGATTGGCGTCGTTCGCGTCGGGCGCTTCGCCGGCGCGCATAAAGCCGTGGCCTGCGCCGTCGTAGGTCACCGGATCGAAGGCCTTGCCGGCCGCTTTCATTTGCTCGATCGTGCCCGGAACCGTGGCGCCGATGCGCGCGTCGTCGCCGGCATAGAAGCCGTACACCGGAGCCTTGATGCGCGCCATGGCGTCCTTATCCGGCGGCGGGCCATAGAACACGAAAGCCGCCGCAAGATCGCCGCGATTGGTGGCAAAGCGGAACGTCTGGCCGCCACCCCAGCAGAAGCCGCCAACGAACAGCTTGCCGCTGGAGGCGGGAAGCTTCAGCCCATAGTCCGCCGCCGCATTCAGATCCGCCGTGACTTGATCGGGATTGAGATGGCCTACGGCTTCCATGGTCTTGCCTTCGGGAAATGAGGAGCTGCGTCCGCCGTTCGGCCCCATTCCGGAGAGCAAGTCCGGCGCGACCGCGATGTATCCCGCCGCGGCGACCTGGTCCGCCAAATCCTGCACCCAATCGGTCATGCCGAAGATTTCATGAATCACCAGCACGACGGGTCGCTTGTCCTTCGACTCCGGGTACACCACGAAGGTTTCGACCGAGCGGCCATCGTGCTTTACCGTGACCCATTCCTGATGACGCGGCGACTTTGCCAATTGCGCGCGCGCCCAGTCTTGCGCCGCGGCGCACTGCGTGCTCAATAGCAAGGCGAGTAAAGCGATGTACTTCTTCATTGGCTGTTCCCTCCGGCGGCAAAAGATCATAGGCGCTTGCGAGGCCGCCCGCAAGGTTCGCGGCGCGAAGCATCGTCCCGCTGTTTCCTTTCACGCGACCGCAGGGCCCAGGGGCACCTCTCGGCGCCGGATTTTTAGTATATCTTCTTAAAGTGACGCGAGAGGCGCAGCAACTTTCCCGTCCGGGCCGGTTCCCCCGAGCAGTCGAGGCCTTTTTCGCGACCCGGGATGGCAAGCCTGTTGTGCGAGCTGCCACAATTTCAAACCCTCATACGAGTTAGAGTGGAGGATTTCCAGCGATGGTTTTTAGCCGCCACATCCCCTGGCAGGTGAAAATGGGGGCGAAACTCGTGTTGGCGCGCATGCCGTTCGACTATCGCCTCTGGAAAAAAGTGGGGCTCTTCAAGCTCGGCGGGATGGAGAAACCGGAATACGCCCTTCAAGTATTTCACCACCACTATGACGCTGCGGATTTCTCGCGGAAGAACGCGGGCTTTGTGGGGATGGAACTGGGTCCCGGCGATTCGCTGTTTTCGGCGATGATGGTGCGCGCGCTCGGAGGCTCCCGAACGTACCTTGTGGATGTGGGGCACTTCGCGTCTGCCGACGTCGCTTTCTACCGCAAGATGGAACTTTATCTCCGCCAACTGGGCTTGAACCCTCCCAATCTCGAGAATTGCTCCACCCTCGAGGAGGTAATGGCGGCCTGCTCGATGGAATATTTCACGGAAGGGTTGGCGTCGCTGCGAAAGGTTCCCTCCGAGTCGGTGGACTTCATTTGGTCGCACGCGGTGATGCAACACGTGCGGCGCGACGAGTTTCTGCCGACGCTGCGCGAATTGCGCCGCATCCAGCGTCCCGGCGGCATCTCTTCCCACGAGTTTTCCATCACCGACATTCTGGGTGGAAACCTGAATGACCTGCGCTTCAGCGCTCGCGTTTGGGAATCCTCGTTCATGGCCAACTCCGGCTTCTACACCAATCGCATTCGCTTCTCGGAGCTCTTGCGGCTTTTTCGCGAAGCAGGTTTCGAGCCGGAAGTGCGGAGAGTGGTCCGCTGGCAGAAGTTGCCCACTCCGCGGAGTAAGATGGCGCCGGAGTTTGCGAGCCTGCCCGAGGAAGAGCTGCAAGTCTCGGCCTTCGACGTTCTCCTTCGCTGAAGATCAAAGAAATTGACGGGCCACAACGCACTTCGATAACGTGAGCGCGCAACTTTGTGCGCCACCCCGATGCGATTATCGGGGCCGGCTCACGAAGGAACGCGGAGGCCCGCCAATGTGCTTCTTTCTCCTCGCACTCTTGTTTCCTCAATGGACGCCGCACTTCCGCTCGCTCGACGATGCCATTTCCAACGAGTTGATGGTGCTGCGCTGGCTGCACTTCATCTTTGGCATCATCTGGATCGGGCTGCTCTACTTCTTCAATCTAGTCGGCACACCCACGCTGACGCAGCTCGAGGCGCCCGTACGCGTTAAGGTCTATCCGCTGCTGATGTCGCGTGCGATGGCCTGGTTCCGCTGGTCGGCGCTGGTCACCGTAGTAGTGGGAATTCGCTACTTCTTCCATTTGCTTTCCGTTGACGCGCACAACGCCGGCAATTCCAGGCTGACGCTGCGGTGGTTTGTGCTGTGGGTGCTGGTGTGGTCGGTCGCTTACGAGGCGATTTACATCTTGCAGCGCCCGAGGAAAGGAATTCTCGACAATCCTTGGGTGCGGAGCATCGGGATTGCGATCGTCGTGGTGGCGGCGTCGTGGATCGTGCTGGCACTCAACGGCGGGCCCAGTTCGTCGAACGAGCACTTGGCGATCAGCGTCGGCGGAGGACTCGGGCTGGTGATGCTGCTCAATACCTGGGGCATCGTGTGGCGCGTGCAAAAGCGCCTGATCGCCTGGACTCGCGCAGCGGCCGAGCAGAATACGCCGATGCCTCCGGAAGCCGCCAGCCTGATGCGCTGGAACTTCCTCACCGCCCGCACCTCGTTCTGGCTTTCCTTTCCCATGCTGTTCTTCATGGGCGCCGCCAGCCACTACCCGTTTCTCAGCACGGTCGCGCGGTGAGGAGGCAGTGGCACAGAATTCATTCTGTACACTCACCATCGGAACGTCAGATTAGTTGAGGTTTCGGCGCTGGCGCCGGCAAAAGAAATGGGAGGCGGGCCAGGTCTTCCCGCCTCCCTGGTTCCCCTTTCGGGGAAAACCCGGCTGGCCTGACGGAGGGCGGCCGGCCGGTTGTGTGTTGGCCTGGGTATGAAACCCCGGAAACGTGAAAAAAGTTTCATGGGAATTGAAAAAAAGTGAGTAGAATTCGCCTGGCCGGGTGAGCCTGTTCGCCGGGCCGCCCCTGCCATGCCGCGCTCATCGCACTTGAGTCCCGATAACATACTGCGTTTTCTGCAAGTTAGAAGCGCGCCTGCCTCCGCCGAGGAGATCGCGGCCGCCCTCCACATCCGCAAGGGCGACCGCCGCCCCCTGTTCAAAATGCTCGCTAAGTTGAAGAAAAGGCGTGCGATAGAGGAATTGGCCGGGGAGCGATACCGCTTGCCGGGCAAGTCCGAGGATGGAGCAAAACAGCCGGTTATGCTTGAGCGGCTCAAGCATTCCGGGCGATCCGGCGGCGGTGTGGCGAGCCGAGATGAGGTCACCGGACGCCTCGTGCTGCACCACGACGGCTACGGCTTTGTGGTCCTCGACACGCCGGCCCCACAGTTGGACGGCGACCTGTTCATCCCGCGCGATGGCATTGAAGACGCCATGCACGGCGACCACGTGGTGGCAAGAATCCAGCGCCTCAGCGGCATGTCCGGGGCGCAGCGCGCCGAGGGGCGGATCCTTCGTGTGCTCGACCGCGCGCATCCCACGGTCGTGGGTTTATTCCGCTACGGCTCCCGCGCGAATACCGTGCAACCCTTCGACGCCCGCATGCAGCACGAGGTGGAGATTCCGCCCGGCCACGAGCTGACACCCGGTCTGGCGAAAAACCTCGGGTTCAGCGGCACCGACGAACGCAGCCTCCGCGGGCGCCGCATCCCGCACCTTGACGAGCTGGAAGGCGCGGTGGTGAACGTCGAGCTGCTGCGCTATCCGCGCGGAGGCTTGCCGCCGGCGGGGCGCGTGATTGAAATCATCGGGCGGCCAGGCGATCTCGGCGTCGACATCGAGATCATCATCCGCAAGCATCACCTGCCGCACGTGTTTCCGGACGCGGTGCTGCAAGACGCCGAAAGGCTCGCGCAGCCGGTGCAGCCGGGCGAGCGCGAGGGCCGCGAGGATTTCCGCCATTTGCCGATCGTGACTATCGACGGGGAAACCGCGCGCGACTTCGACGATGCCGTGTACGTCGAGCACCGTTCCGATGGCGGCTGGCACTTGCAAGTGCACATCGCGGACGTGTCGCACTACGTTCGCACGGTGACCCCGCTCGATGGCGAGGCGCGGCTGCGCGGCACCTCCGTTTATTTTCCCGATCGCGCCGTGCCCATGCTTCCCGAAGCGCTCTCGAACGGCATGTGCTCGCTCAAGCCGAGCGAAGATCGCCTGGTGATGAGCGCGCTGATGGAGTTCGATGCCGCGGGCAACATGCGCAGCGCGCGCATGACGTCCGGCGTGATTCAGTCCGCCGAGCGGATGACCTACACAAACGTCAACAAAGTGATCGAGGGCGACGCCGAGATGACCGCGCGCTACTCCGCGCTGGCGCAGCACTTCCGCAACATGAAAGAGCTGGCGCTGCTGCTGAACGCGCGCCGCAACGAGCACGGCTCCATCGATTTCGATTTGCCGGAGCCGGTGATCGAGTTCGACGACGAGCAGAAGATGATCAACATCACGCGCAGCGAGCGCAACATTGCTCATCGCTTGATCGAGGAATTCATGCTCGCGGCAAACCGCGCGGTGGCTTCGTATCTGCTGAAGCGGGCGATTCCGGCGCTGCATCGCGTGCACGAGAAGCCCGACGCGCGCAAGGTGCTGGAGTTCGAGGAGCTGGCGCGCGCCTTCGGATACTCGCTGGGCGTGGAAAATCTGCACCAGCGCGAAATCGCGGTGCGGCACGGACGCGTGCCTGCTCCCGCGAAGGCGGGCCGGCCGGATTCCTACGGCCACGGGCGCGAGCGCGGCATGCGCGTCGCGCTTCCGGGTTCCGCCGAGCTGCGCATCACACCGCAGCACTATCAGCGGCTGGTGCGCAAAGTGGCCGGCAAGCCCGAGGAGCGCATCGTCTCGTACCTGATGCTGCGTTCGCTGAAGCAGGCACGATACGCCGCCGATTCGCTGGGCCATTTCGCGCTGGGCTTCGACGAGTACACGCACTTTACGTCGCCGATTCGCCGCTATCCCGATCTGATCGTCCACCGCGTTCTCAAATGGGCGCTCGAACATCCCCGCGATGCTGCGCCTCAAGGGGGAAAGCCGCTGCCGGACGCGGAAGCCGCGGTGTATTCCCACGGCCAGCTCGAAGAAATCGCCGCGGAAACCTCGGAAGCCGAGCGCCGCGCGAATGGCGCCGAGCGCGAGTTGATGGACTGGAGGACAGCCCAATTCATGGAACAGCATCTCGGCGAAGAGTACGACGGCCTGATCATCTCGGTGCAGAAATACGGCTGCTTCGTCGAGCTTTTCGAAGTTTTCGTGGAAGGATTGCTGCCGATCAACGCGCTGGAAGAGGCCACGGGAGCGCGCTGCGTCTATCGTGAAAAAGATCACGCCATCGTCGCCATGCCCGGCGGAGACGGACGCCGCGGCGGCGGGCGCGGACAGCAACGCGGCCGCGGCGCAAAACCCAAGCAGCTGACGTGGCAGCACGGCGACCGCGTCCGCGTCCGCGCCGAACGCATCGACCCCATGCGCCGCCGCCTCGAATTCGCGCTAGCCGATGCGACCTAAGCGAGGGCTGAGCAGTAGCCTATGCAAGCGATCAAGGCGAAGGATGCGCGGGTATTTACCGAGTTGTTGCGGCAGGCCGGGATATCCGAGGGTTCTCCCGAGTGGAAGAACGCTTGGAAGGCTTTCTACTCGGCATAGCACTTACCAGGCACTAGACGTGCACAAACTGCGATTCGCGGTATAGAAACCTCACTAGTGGCACCCCTTAGGAAGGATCAGGCGGTGCGTGAGGATAGAAAACCCTTCACTGCGACAGGTTGCAGCTTTTCAGCGCTTGAACATCGCTCGCATTTACTGCTTCCTTCGGACGAGCACAATTATTGCCTATCCCGTAGAACCGTATCGAGCCGAGCCCGCTGAACCTCAGTAATGGCCTCGCTTCTTTTCAGTGAAAGCGATATGTCGCTATCTTGCTACTAGCGTGCATGAGTCGAGGAACGTAAACTGGGAGCCATCGTGATCGAGCAAAAAATCAATGAATTCTTTGGCGATACCGAGTCTACCGGCTTTGGAACGGGTTGGTGGAGTGGGGTATTGTCGGCCTTTCTTGGTTTTCTTTCCTTCGGAGGAGTTTTGTGCCTACATTTTCCTCAGCTGCTAAGCTCTCCTGAACTGCGTCCACATTATCCAATGCGCACCATGCGCGTTGTAATCCAATGCCTCATCGTGGGGGCAATTGTATTCGGGGTCATTTCTTCGATTCTGCGCAAGAAAAGGATTTTGGCATTGACGGGAATGTTGCTGGCCATCGCGGCGACGGCGTTGGGCGGATCAAGCGTGCCGATTAACGGTGCTGTGCACGGCGGCCTTGCAATTGGCCTGGACTGGTTTTTGCTTGATTTGTTTTTGATGGCACTCATCTACGTGCCGCTCGAAAGACTCTGGCCCCAGTATCCAAAACAAGGAACATTTCGGAAACAGTGGACTTTGGATGTGGTTTATTTCATGTCCACTCATCTCCCTCTGCAAATTCTATCTTTTCTGGTTTTGTTGCCCGCTACCCAAGCCACCAAATATTTGGGTGTTCCCGTTCTTCAGGAATTGATCGCTCGAATGCCTTGGCTTGTGCAATTTTTCCTCGCCGTTGTGGTTGCCGACGTTGCTGAGTATTTTATTCATTTGGCTTTGCATAAAGTGCCTTTTCTATGGCGTTTTCATGCCGTTCACCATTCTTCGAAGGCGCTCGATTGGATCGCGGGCTCACGCTCGCACTTTGTGGACGACACGCTGGTGCGCGGATTTATCCTTGTTCCTCTCATGCTTGGATTTTCGCAGACGATCATCCTGGCATATTTGATTTTTGTCACCCTGCACGCCACTTGGACTCATTGCAATTTTGGTCCCAACGCCAAATGGCTCGAAAAGTATTTGGTTATGCCCAGATATCATCATTGGCACCATACTTCTCAAAAAGAGGGCATCGATAAGAACTTTGCTATTCATTTTCCGTGGATCGATAAGATTTTTGGAACTTACTACTATCCGGATGAATGGCCGGAACGTTACGGTCTAGACGGCGAAGAGATTTCGAGTAACTTTTTTGGGCAAACTATTGAACCCTTCACAAAAAGGAAAAGAACGCCCTAGAAACCTAGTGCGCCCAATGGAACGTCCTTGGGTATCTCTGCACCCTTTCTCGTTGCCTTCACCACGCCAAGATATTTCATAACTTTGACCGTCAGAAATCCGAAGTCGTATTCAGAGTTGTCGTGGCTTAATCGCAAAAGACCCTCATAGTGGTGGTGATTGTTCTGCAAGCAAGCGCTAAAGGTTGCCGTCACCGGCAGCCACTCGCCAATGTTCATAGCGTTGTCGTCGTCATCGTTATACCGCCGGTATCCAAATGTTCGGGTGTGGGTCCAATAGTTTTGAATCATATTTACCCACAGCGCAAAAATTCGTATTCCAAACCACATCACCAGCACAAACTTCAGGTCTCCCACTAACTTCCAGAAGAGATAAAAACTAAACGCCTGTGCGAGGATTGCAAAAACCGGACTCGCAACGACTCGCATAGTCCGGGACTTCAAAATCGCGTCGCCAGCCACATTTTCTTTGCATTGATAGGGCATCACACAGAGATATAGCGTTCGCCAAAAGCCATCGCCGGAAAGTTTGTTCGGATCTCCATCATGGTCGGAATGTTTATGATGCAATCGATGGCGATTCACCCAGGCGATCGGATCTACATAGATTCCGAAGATGCAAGTCACGACAGTGACGCCTTTTATGAACCATTCCTTATAGTCGAGGGAACGATGAGCGATCCCCAGATGAAGAACATCGGCCAGATACAACCCGCCAAGAAACCAACAAAAGATAAAATAGACTCCGCCGATCAACATTCCATTCCAAGGTCCCAAATGAGCTGGGGCGGAATACATACAAGCCAGCACGTAGGAACAAATAATCAAATAGCCTGTGAGATTGTAGATTTTCATGGAGACTCCCCGCCGGATTATTCAAACAGAAATCGGAGCTCCTTTCAAACAACAAGTTTAAATGAACTGACACGGGCTGAGCAGGCTGCAAGGGTGAACACAGATGAGACCACCGGGACAGCGTCGCACAAAAGCGCGCACCTGCGCGAACGCATGGGTGTGCAAAGAGAAAGGAAAAATCACACGAAGAGACTCTTGACACGGCTGGCGTCGTTAGAGATGACCCACTACCCAAAATAGCCCTTGAGGTTGGTCCGCTGTCGAGTTCTGTTATTCTGGAAGGCTGAGAAGCATCCCGGCGGACAGGCTGTCGACTCGCCGCGACACTTTCACAGAGAGGAATGGGCCATCGTGAGCACTTCCACAATTTCAGAGCGGGGCGTCAAGGGCGCCTACACGGGCGTCAAGCGCGCCTACAATTTCAATGCGGGACCGGCGGCGCTGCCGCTATCCGTCCTCGAGCGCATTCGCGAAGAGCTGCTCGATTGGCACGGCACGGGCATGTCAGTAATGGAAATGAGCCACCGCTCGCCCGAATTTGAGGGCATCAACGCCGCCGCCGAAGCCGGCCTGCGCAAGCACCTGGCTATCCCCGACGACTACGCCGTCCTGTTCCTGCAGGGCGGCGGCAGCATGCAGTTCACCATGGTGCCGATGAACCTGTGCCTCCCCGGCAAGCCGGTCGATCTGCTGCACACCGGCGCGTGGACCGCGAAAGCCCTGGGCGAGCTGAAGAAAGGCATCCTACACAACATCGCGGCGACCACCGAGCCGCAAAAGTTCACTCGCGTTCCCGCACAGAACGAAATCAAGCTGTCGCCGGAATCCTCCTACATCCACATGTGCACCAACAACACTATCGAGGGCACGCAGTGGCACACGCTGCCCGAAACGGGAGGCGCGCCACTCGTCGCCGACATGTCCTCCGACATCGCCTCGCGCCCCATCGATGTGAAAAAGTTCGGCCTGATCTTCGCCGGCGCGCAGAAAAACCTCGGCCCCAGCGGCGCCACTGTCGTGATCGTCCGCAAGGACCTCGCCGAGCGCGCCGACAAGGCCCTGCCCACGCTGCTGCAATACCGCACACACATCAAAGAGAAGTCGCTCTACCACACCCCGCCGACGTTCGCGATCTACATTATCGGCCTGGTGATGGAGTGGATCGACGCCGAAGGCGGCATCACCGGCGTCGAAAAGCGCAACGAAGCCAAGGCCAAGCTGCTCTACGACACGATTGACGCAAGCGGCGGCTACTACACCTGCCCCGTCGAGAGAACTTCACGCTCCGGCATGAACGTGGTCTTCCGCGTCGCCGGCGGAGATGAAGCCAAAGAAAAAACCTTCGCCAAGGAAGCCGAAGCCGCCGGAATCGCCGGCACGCCCGGCCACCGGTCGGTAGGCGGCATGCGCGTCTCGCTATACAACGCCGTCACCCTAGAAGCCGTGCAAGTCCTAGTCAGCTTCATGCGCGAATTCCTACGCACTAAAGGCTAGTAAAGCCGCCGTAGTTCGTAATTTGTTTGAAAGGCGCGCTCGCCGGTAAGAAGTGACTCTTCCTCAGCGCAGCTTGAGGGTGGGGACCGGCAGAGATTCGGTCTCGACAGTAGCGAGATCTAAGATTTCGGAAGCGTGCTGAATGTCGATTCCGACGATTTGGCCTTCCGCGTCGAGGTCGATCACTACGCCGTCCTGAATTTCGCGCGAATCAACGCTTTTACGCGCGTTCAGATCGATATAAAGCGAATCGGTGTCCCGGTCATACTGTAGTTTCATCTTCGCCTCGCCTACGCGGAAGGGAACCTTGAAGTCTCTGTCGGGAAACGCGTTGTGAACCGTTTCTCCGTAGACAAGCTTAAGCCAAATCGAACAGCAGTACCTCCGCGTCGTTCACACCGGTCAATTCAACGCTCTTTTCCGCCGAGATCGCCGCGCCGTCGCCCGTTTCCAACTGCTTGCCGTTCAGCTTCACACTGCCGCGCGCCACCTGCACGTAGGCGTGGCGCTCCGGCTTCAGCGCATGCTTCACCGATTCCCCCGCGCCGAGCACGGTGGCGTACAGCTCGTTGTCCTGTCGGATCTTCACCGAGCCGTCGCGCCCGTCCGGCGAAGCCACCAGCCGCAGCTTTCCGCGCTTCTCCCTCTCGCTGAAGTTCTTCTGGTCGTACGCCGGCTTCAGTCCCTTTTTCTCCGGCAGCATCCAGATCTGGTACAGGTGCACCGGCTCGGTCTTCGACGCATTGAACTCGCTGTGCGTCACGCCGCTTCCCGCGCTCATGTATTGAACATCGCCCGGAGCAATCACCGAGCCGTTGCCCATACTGTCGCGATGCTCCAGCGCGCCTTCCAGCACGTACGTGACGATTTCCATGTCGCGGTGCGGATGCATCGGGAAGCCTCCGCCGCCCGCCACGCGGTCGTCGTTCATCACCCGCAGGGTGCGAAAGTGCACGTGCTTGGGATCGTAGTAGTCGGCAAACGAAAACGTGAAGTGCGTATCCAGCCAGCCGTGGTTTGCGCGCCCGCGTTCGTCGCTCTTGCGAATGTTGATCATGGCCCACCTCCCGGGTCCGTGTCGAACGACCCCCATAATACTTGTTATAACGACTATTGTCAAGAGGTATATTCTCCTCCCCCGCCGCTTCCCCCGGCATCGCGCGCTATTCCTTTAGATTCAGGCACTTCCTCGGACTGGCCCTTCGCCCATTCCCCGTCAATCCCGCTTTGGTGTACAGTTACTAGGCAACACGGCTTTCGCCGCCGCTGCCCCCAAGGATCGCCCAATGGACTCCTCACCATCCGCGACGCAAACGAGAAAACCAGAGGCTTCTTCCATGCCCCGCGAAACCCTCACCATCACCGACAATCGCACCGGCAAAAGCTACGAGATTCCCGTCACCCACGACACCATCCGCGCCGCCGACCTGCGCCAGATCAAGGTCCAGGCAAACGATTTCGGCATGATGAGTTACGACCCGGCGTTCAATAACACCGCGTCCTGCATCAGCAAAGTGACCTACATTGACGGCGACGCCGGCATCCTCCATTACCGCGGCTACCCCATCGAAGACCTCGCCGAAAAGAGCACCTATCTGGAAACCGCGTACCTGCTGCTGAACGGCGAGCTGCCCACCTCGGGGCAGTTGAAGTCCTGGACCTACAACGTCACCCATCACACCTTCATTCACGAAAGCATCAAGAAGTTCCTCGACGGCTTTCACTACGACGCCCACCCAATGGGCATGATGATTTCCACGATCGCCGCGCTTTCCACGTTCTACCACGACGCCAAAGACATCTTCAGCGCGGAATCCCGCAAGAAGCAAACCTACCGCCTGATCGGGAAAATGCCGACGATCGCCGCGTTCTCCTATCGGCATTCGCTGGGCATGCCGTTCGTGTATCCGGACAACGAGCTCAGCTACCCGGGCAATTTCCTGAACATGCTGTTCCGCACCACGGAAACGAGGTACCGCGCCAATCCTACGCTCGAACATGCGCTCGATGTTCTGTTCATCCTCCACGCCGACCACGAGCAAAACTGCTCGACCAATACCATCCGCGGCGTCGGCAGCTCCCACGTCGACCCGTATTCCGCCACCGCCGCGGCCATCGCCGCCCTTTACGGCCCGCTCCACGGCGGCGCCAACGAAGAAGTGGTGCGCATGCTGATGGAAATCGGCTCCGTGCAAAAAGTTCCGGAGTTCATCAAGCGTGTGAAGGCCGGCGAAACCAAGCTGATGGGCTTTGGCCACCGCGTCTACAAGAACTACGATCCTCGCGCCCGCATCATCAAGAAAGTGGCCTACGACGTCTTCGACCTGATGGGCAAGAATCCGCTGCTGGAGATCGCTCTCGAGTGCGAGCGCATCGCCCTCGAAGACGACTACTTCGTCAAGCGCAAGTTGTATCCCAACGTGGATTTCTACACCGGGCTGATCTACCAATCGATGGGCTTCCCGACGACTATGTTCCCGGTGCTGTTCGCCATCCCCCGCACGTCGGGCTGGATCGCGCAGTGGGAAGAGATGCTGCTGGATCCCGAACAGAAAATCGCCCGCCCGCGGCAAATTTACCTCGGCCACGACACGCGCCACTACGTCCCCATCGACCAGCGAAGCTGAAAAGCAGTCTCCCGGTTACCCGCGGCCTTGTAGGGGCGGGGCTTGTTTACCTGAGCCTCGAAGGGCCCCGCCCGCTCGATGCGTCTCGGCTACATCTTTGAATACCGTTAGCCCCGAGGCTCTCGACTTTCTTCTCCAGCCGCGTATAGTTGAACCAGTGAGGTTGTAATGGCTCAAGTTACCCATACGTCCTTAAATCCCGGGACGAAGCGTCGCAGCCAGCGCGTGTTGATGCAAGTTGCCATCCGCATTCGCGGTACCGACGCTCAGGGAAAGCCGATCGACGAAGAGACCGAAACGCTGGCCATCAATGCCCACGGCGCTCTGGTGATGTTGCAGGCACGCTTCACCAGCGGCAGCAAGGTCCTGCTTCAGCACAAACGCACGCAGGAAGAGCAGGAATGCCACGTGGTATTTTTGGGGCCAGTCCGCTCCGGCAAGGCGGAAATCGGTCTGGAGTTTTCGTCGCCGCATCCCACGTTTTGGCGCGTAGCCTTCCCCCCCGAAGACTGGACGCCGAAGCATCCCGAAGCTCGCACGGTTTCCAGCAACCGTGAGAATAAGTAGACGTCCCCGGTTCTCGCCGCTGCTCCCCTCTCCTTGAACTCGCTGCCCATAGTGTCGACGCCGCGCCCCTGCCAGCGCGAATTTCCATGCTGCAATCACACGCAGGTAGATTGCGGGAACCACAAGCGCCGCGCTTTCTCCGTCTCAGAGCGGTACGCTGATCCGCCAGGACTCAGCCTTGCAGCTCCGTGCCTTCGTTGACTTGCCACAGTCACGCAACCTAAGATGACCAAGCAATGGCGGAATCACCCTCCCTAATTGGCCAGACCGTCTCCCACTACTGCATTCTCGAAAAACTTGGCGGTGGAGGTATGGGTGTTGTGTATAAAGCGGAGGACAAAGACCTGCGTCGCTTTGTCGCCCTTAAGTTCCTGCCCGATGACGTGGCCACCGACGCGTACACGCTAACGCGTTTCCAGCGCGAAGCTCAGGCCGCCTCTGCACTGAATCACCCCAACATCTGCACGATCTATGAAGTCGGCCTGCAAGACGGCCGGCCCTTCATCGTCATGGAGTTCCTGGATGGCATGACGCTGAAGCACCGGATTGCCGGGAGTCCGCTGGAAACCGACTTGCTTCTTTCTCTCGCCATCGAGATCGCCGACGCGCTGGACGCGGCGCATTCCGAAGGCATCATCCATCGCGACATCAAGCCGCCGAACATTTTCGTCACCAAGCGCGGGCACGCCAAGATTCTCGATTTCGGATTGGCGAAGGTGGCGCCGGCGAGCGCTTCTTCGGGCCAAAGTGCGTCGGGCAACACTGTGACGCGCACGGGCGACCAGTTCAACCTCACCGGCCCCGGCTCAACGCTGGGCACCGTTGCCTACATGTCTCCCGAGCAGGTGCGTGCCAAAGAACTCGATAGTCGCACTGACTTGTTCTCGTTCGGCGCGGTCCTGTACGAGATGGCCACGGGCACGCTGCCTTTTCGCGGGGAAAGCAACGGAGTGATTTTCGCGTCCATTCTGAACCAGGCACCCGTTCCCGCGGTGCGCCTGAATCCCGATCTGCCGGCGGAACTCGAACGCATCATCAACAAGGCCCTGGAGAAAGACCGAAAGCTCCGCTACCAGAGCGCGGCAGAGATGCGCGCCGACATGCAGCGCCTGAAGCGCGACGCCGAGAGCGGCCAGATGGCGGCAGCAAGCTCGGGCATGGTGGAGGCGCACGAGGCTCCTGGGGCTCACAAGAGCGGGCTCTGGAAGATTGTTGCATCAGCGGTTCTCTTGGCCTCCGCATTGATCGCAGCCGGGCTTTATCATCGTTCGCATCAAACCAAGCCACTGACCGAGAAAGACACCATCGTTCTCGCCGATTTCGCCAACAGCACCGGCGATCCTGTCTTCGATGACACACTCAAACAGGCGCTCACCGTTGCTTTGAATCAGTCTCCGTTCCTGAATGTGCTTTCCGACAACAAAGTCACGGAGACCTTGAAGCTGATGGCCCGGCCTGCAAACACTCCTCTCACACCTGAAGTGGCCCGCGAGCTTGGCCAGCGCGCGGGCAGCATGGCTTACATCGCTGGGACCATTGCCGGTCTGGGCAGCCAATATGTGCTGGGGTTGAAGGCGGTGAATTGCCAGAGCGGAGATCTGCTGGCGCAGGAGCAGGTGACCGCGGCGGCCAAGGAGAAGGTACTGGACGCGCTGGGCCAGGCGGCGGCGCATCTACGCGGCCAACTGGGCGAGTCGCTGGCCACGGTGCAAAAATTTGATGTTCCGCTGGCCGAGGCCACCACCTCCTCGCTCGAAGCGCTCAAGGCGTACAGCCTCGGGATGAAAGCCGCTCGCGAGAAAGGCGAGGCCGCAGCCCTGCCTTATCATCAACGCGCCATCCAGCTCGATCCCAACTTTGCGATGGCGTATCGCGCCGTAGGCGCGGATTACTTTGGCCTCCAGGAGCTAGGGCGCGCCAGCGAGTACTTCACCAAGGCATTTGAGTTACGCGAGCATGCCAACGAGCGCGAGAAGCAATACATCACCGCCGCCTACTATACGAATGTAACCGGGGAACTGGACAAAGCGGCTCAGGTTTATCAGGAGCAGATTGAAAGCTATCCGCGAGACAACCGCGCCTTTGTCCTTGTGGGCATCGTCTACGCCTTTCACGGTCAGTATCAGAAGTCGGCGGACGCGTTGCGCCAAAGTCTCCGCCTGAACCCTGATGTTTCCGTCGCCTACGTAAACCTTGTCAACAGCCTGCTGGCCTTGCAACAGTTCGACGAAGTGCGGCGGGTGATCCACGAGGCGCAGGCCCGAAAACTGGATGACTTCATATTGCACAGTGGTCTTTACGCTCTGGCTTTTCTCGGGGCGGATTCCCCGGCCATGGCGGAGCAGCAAACCTGGTTTGCCGGCCAGCCCGACTCGGAGAATATTGGGCTCTCGCTCGCCTCCGACACCGAGTCCTACGCCGGTCATCTTGGCAAATCGCGGGAACTGACCAAGCGGTCTGTGGACTCCGCCATCCGCGCTGACAGCAAGGAAACCGGAGCAGTTTGGTACGAGAATGCCGCTCTGCACGAAGCTGCCTTCGGCAACGCGGCGGCTGCCAAGCAGGCTGCTGCACAGGGGTTAACGCTCACTTCCAAGAATCAGGCAGTCGGGCTGGAAGCGGCGCTGGCGTATGCGATGGCGGGCGATACCGGACGGGCCGAATCTCTAGCGCAAGACCTGAACAAACGCTTTCCCTTGGACACTCAGGTGCAGTCGCTTTGGCTGCCGGCAGTTCGCGCGCAAGTGGCGCTGGACCGCAAGAATGCCGGCTGCGGCCCTCGAGAGTCTGCAGGCTGCCGCCCCCATCGAGTTCGGACAGATCGCCTTCGTCACGAATATTTCCTGCCTCTATCCGACGTACCTTCGGGGTGAGGCCTATCTGGCTGCGGGACACGGCAATGCTGCTGCCGCGGAGTTTCAGAAAATCCTCGACCACAGCGGAATCGTTTGGAATTGCTGGACAGGAGCGCTAGCGCATCTGGGCTTGGCTCGCGCCTATGCTTTGGAGTCCAGAAATTCCCAGGGTGCGGATGCGGATCTCGCCCGGGTCCGGGCGCTCGCTGCTTACAAGGATTTCCTCACGCTCTGGAAGGATGCCGACCCCGGCATTCCCATCCTGGAGCAAGCCAAGGCCGAGTACGCCAAGCTGAAATAGCTCTCTGGTACGTCGCGGGCTTGGCACATCTGGATACAAATCCACATACCAAGACTAGTCTGCGGTTAGCGGGTTTATCGTCCAAATGGTCGGACTACCGGACTCATAAAAAGCACTCTCCGATCTTTAACCAGCAACGATTCCCGTCGCGTTTTTGCATATCATGTTTTCTAACGTCCTAGATCGAGGAGGCTCCAACAATGCCTGTTGGCAAGAACGAGCGACACCGTACAGAACGCATCGGTTGGCTACGCGCAGCCGTCCTGGGCGCGAACGACGGCATTCTTTCAACATCAAGTCTGGTGCTCGGTGGTTGGCGCCGGGCGGAGCTATAGAATAGCGATATTGGCCGGTATTGGCCTCATGCCGCTGTACTGGGACACCTCGCTGAGAGACCGAGTATCCCCGCAGCTCAAAAAGCACATGCAAGGCAAGTCCTGTTTCAACTTTTCCGCGCCGGACCCTGCCCTGTTCCGCGAACTCGCCAAACTCACTACCGCCGGCCTGGCTCTCTACCGCCGCAAGAATCTTCTTTGAGATCGCAGCGCTAAGAACGGATCATTGCTCGCTGAGAATTTCCTTACAGCGTCGCCTCAATCTGCAATTCGTCAATCATCTTCTCCAGTTCGTCGTTCGCTTTGTCGCGTCGTGCCTCGGTGTCCTCGATCTTTTTCCGTAGCCCATCGAGTTGCGTCTCCTGCTCATCGAGTTGTTTCGTGTAGCGTTGCAGTAGAGCCTTCTCTTCCGCACTACCGCGCAGCGCTTTCATGTTCTCTCGCAGGCGGCCCTGATCATCCACGATGCGTTCGATGTCGTGCTGCCGATTTTCCATCTCCTCTTCGAGTTTCGCGACCACCGCTTTCTGCGCCGTGATCTTCTGCAGAGCCTGCGCCATTTCCGGGGTAATCGTTCCTTGCTTCACGAAGATTCCGATCTGGTCCGTGTCCAGATTGGAAAGCTGATAGGAGGTTTCAAGAACGCGCACTTCTTCGACCGGCAGCGACGCGGTGGCCTTCGCGGGCGCGTCGATCCGGAAGCGGTACGTCCCCGGCGCGCGTTCGTCCGGCTCCTTGGCGCCGCTGGCCAGCTTCCATTCAATGCGCGCGGGATGTTCGATCACCAGCGCGCGCACCGCCTCGTCCTGATTGCGCACGGTGTACACGGTGCGTTCGTGAAGCTCGCTGATCTGCGTCATCACGCCTTTCGAAATTTTCACCCGCCTGACGTGTTGCGGCTCGCTACTTCTTTGTGTTTCGACGAGCAGCCCCAGATCGGTGGCGTAAGAGACGATCCGCCGCTCGCCCGGCTTGATTGGATCGGTCAGGCCTTCGCCCGCGAACACTTCATTTTCCAGCACGCTGAAGCTGCCGCCGTCCAGTGTCAGCGGGCTTGTATTCTTCAGCCACAGCCCGCGCAGCGGGCGTCCCGAGCCGGTGATGCCGCTCCACAGCGATATTTTCTCCGCCTCGATCTCGGTCTGGGCAATCGGCACCAACGCCGACTGATTCTTCTTCAACGTCACCTTGTCCTTCAGCTTGTATTCGAACAGGTCGCCGAGTCCCTGCCCGGTCGCGGCCGCGTTCATGCTTGCCAAAGACGCTTCGACGACGCCAGGCGACATGAGCGTGAGCCCACCTCCCAAACCTGCTCCGTTGCCGGCTCCCGATCCAGCTGAAATCCAGGATTGAGAGTTCCCTGCATGCGGCCGCCTGGCCACCGGCAGCTTTCCGGCGCTTCCCGAAGCTGTCGATTCGGTCTGAAGCGACGCGGAGTCCGAGGTGACTTCGACCGTTTGCATGGAAGACCCCAAATGCAACTGCGAATTCAGCTGATTGTCACCCGGTACAACATTCACTTGCGTGACCAAATTCTTCTGAAACCCCATTCGTTCCACTTCGACACGGTAATTCTGGCCGGTCGCCACGGCCCCAAAGGAATACCGCCCGCTGCTATCGGTTATCGTTTGAGCGATGACGCCACTGTTTTCGTTCAGCAACCGGACAGTGGCTCCGGCGACCATCGCGCCAGACGGGTCGGTCACGCTACCCACCAGCCGCCCATTGCCGCCGGCAAGTGTCGCTGCATGCGTCTGCGGCGAAAGCTCCACGCTTTCCGGCAGCGGTACCACGGGCCGCCTGCCGTAGTAGGGCTCGGAGAGCTGCTGAATGAACGAATGCGGCGCGCCCGCCACCAGCGACAATTCCACGTCGTTCCAATCCTCGCCGACCGTGTTGTCCACGATCGCCCAGCCCTGCAGCAGCGGCTTTTTCTCCGCCTTCGCCGGCAGCACGATCCGGTACGTCGTCTTCCAGATCGGCACTTCGCTGATGTAGCTTACGTATAAATCCCGCTGGCCGGTTCCCGCGGTCGAGATGGTCATCCGCCGGACATCCTGCTCCCGGGCCGACGCGATCAAGCTCAGATACTTGCCGATCTCCACATTTAAATCGTGGTCCACGATACGCACGCTCGTCGTCGGGTTCAAATCTACGCTGCGCACCTCGCCGCTGTCGGTGATCAACGAGATTTCGTCCGTCTCCACGGTCCAGTTCGTTCCGGTCCGCGTCTTTCTCTCCACGCTCAACAGCTTTCCCGTCACCGCCGGGCCGGTTCCTCCGCGCACTTCCAGGCGCGCGCCGCGCAGAGCTTCGAGAAATTCCGAGACGCTTGGCTTCTCGCCCAACGCCAGCCGCAGGGTCGACAGCCTACGTGCCAGCGGCGCTTCCGAGTTGTAGTCGACGCCGGTAATCCGCCCACCGGCGAGGTCCAGAACCGTCAGAGACTTCAGCACATCGTTCAATTGCGCGCTGGTGAAGTCGATGTGCACATCCTGGCTCCCGTGCACACGTCCCAAATGCTCGAAATATCCGACGCCGTTCTTGTACAGGACCACGCGGCGCACCGGCAGCTTCGCCGGCGGTTCCGTGGCGTCATTGCGTGTTTCGCTTGCTGCAGCCGGCGTTTGCGGCTTCGCCGGCGGCGTTGCTTTGTCTTGGGCCTGGCTGAGATTGCAAACCAGAAGACACACACCTAGTAGTCGTAGAACTTGTTTCATCGGACCACCCCCGCTTAAAATATCTGCCTTGTCAATCGAGATGCGAGTTACTTCGTGCGCGTTGCATTCTCTTCACAAGATCGCGTTCCAGCAAGCAGAACTTCGCGCACGAGCCTCGGCGTGCGCGCGATCCAACCCTATGGAATACTTAGACTCCATTTCATAGCGGGAGTGCCCATGAAGCCTGACTGGAAGAATCACGGCTTGCGGATCATCCGCAGCGGCCAGTTGGACACCAACACGCTCCAGACTCCGGGAATGACGCGCGCCGAGGCCATCTCGCACGCCAAAGTCGGTGCGCAAAAACTGTGGGCTGGCACGGTGGTCGTGCATCCGGACGCGAAGACAGGCCCTCATCATCACGGGGAACTCGAGACTGTCATTTACGTGGTCCGCGGGCGTGCGCGGTTTCGCTGGGGGGAGCGTCTGGAGTACGTAGACGAAGCGGGTCCGGGCGATTTCGTCTACGTGCCACCGTACGTTCCGCACCAAGAGCTCAACGCCAGAAAGGATGAGCCGGTCGAAGCGGTGATCGTGCGCAGCGGGCAAGAAGCTGTCGTCGTGAATCTCGACATCCCGAGTCCCGAAGAAACGCCAATCACACCGCAACCCGATCCCTTTCATTCCGTCTGAAGGGGTGAGCTTTTGGGCGTCCCCGCCCTTGGCGAGTTTGTGGCGGCGAGCTCAAGCGAAGACAGATGCGCGATGTGCAGAACGATCTTGCCGGGCTGGGGCGCAGCAATGCCGCGACTCTACAAGAGATTTGGACGCCGGGCTGAGGCCCAGCGCCTACGTATGGAGCGGATCTGCCTTCGGCAAAGCGCGCAACGCTGTCTTGGCAATGCTTCGCAATTGCGCGCGGCTCGCACCGCTGGCGGCTTCGACCGCCATACCGTGAAGGACGGCAACAAAAAAACGCGCAAGGTCGGCAGGGCTTGCGACTGCCGGCAGGTCGCCTTCCGCTTTCGCGCGCTGGAAGCGCCGCCGGACTACGGCCTCACTGGCCGCGCGCCGCGCAATCAACTCCCGCCGGATAGGTTCCGCGTCGTTGCCGCAAGCCAGCGCCCCTTGCACCATCAGACACCCCTTCGGGTTGCCCGGGATGGCGCTCGCTTCCAGCGTCTTGCGGAAGATGCGTTCCATCACCGCGCGCGCGGTCGGCTCCTGCATAGCCTCGCTCACGTAGCCCGCCGGACCTTCCTGATAGCGATCCAGGACCTTGCGGAATAGCGCTTCCTTGTCGCCAAACGCGGCATACAGACTGGGACGATTAATGCCCATGGCCTTCGTCAGATCCGACAGCGAAGCACCCTCATAGCCCTTCCGCCAAAACACCAGCAGCGCGCGGTCCAGCGCCTTGTCGGTATCAAAGGAGCGCGGGCGGCCCATCGCCGCCGAGGATTTCGTCGCTTTCATAGCAACCTCCTTATACACAATAGGATGCATCATTCTGTATCACTCGGTACAAAATAATTGTATCCATCCGCCGGGCTGGCACATCTGTACAGTGCGGTAAAAAACAGACCGTACAGGAGACTTAATTTATGTCCAAGAAACTGACGGGAAAGGTGGCAGTCGTTACCGGGGCATCCAAAGGCATCGGCGCATCCATCGCGAAGCATCTCGCAGCAGAGGGCGCAGCGGTGGTCGTCAACTACGCCTCGAGCAAGGAAGGCGCCGACCGCGTGGTCGCCGAAATCGTCAGCAAGGGCGGAAAAGCCGTTGCCGTACAAGCCAACGTGGCCAAGCGCGCGGAGATCGAACGCCTGTTTGCCGAGACGAAAAAAGCCTTCGGCAAGCTCGACATTCTGGTCAACAACGCCGGCGTCTACGAGTTCCGACCGCTCGAGAGCGTCACCGAGGAGCACTTCCACAAGCAATTTGACCTCAATGTCCTCGGCCTCATCCTGAGCTCAAAGGAAGCCGCGAAGCAGTTCGGCTCCGCGGGCGGCAGCATCATCAATATCAGCTCGGCTGCCAGCAGCCTCACTCCTCCGAACACCGTGGTCTATACGGCCACGAAAGGCGCCGTCGATGCGGTCACGAAGACGCTGGCCAAGGAACTGGGTCCGCGCAACATCCGCGTCAATGCCATCAATCCCGGCATGGTGGAAACCGAAGGCGTGCATGCGGCCGGATTTTCCAACGGCGATTTTCGGAAGCAGGTCGAAGCGCAAACACCACTAGGCCGGATCGGCCAGCCCCTCGACGTCGCGCCCGCGGCAGTGTTCCTTGCTTCCTCGGAATCTTCGTGGATCACCGGTGAAACGCTGCTGATATCCGGCGGACTGCGCTAAGGCGCCTAGAACCTGAGGGCACAGCCAGAAATGGCTGTGCCACCGGACACGAACAGGAGAAATGGTCATGAGCAAGTTTGAAGGAAAAGTCGCGGTGGTCACCGGAGGCAACAGCGGAATTGGACTGGCCACGGCAAAGCGGCTGGTCGCGGAGGGCGCGTACGTTTTCATCACCGGGCGGCGCCAAGCGGAGCTCGACGCCGCGGTGAAGCAAATCGGCAAGAACGTCACGGCGGTTCAGAGCGACGTGTCGAATCTCGCCGATCTCGATCGCCTCTACGCCACCGTCAAGCAGCAGAAGGGCCGCATCGACATTCTCTTCGCCAACGCGGGCGGCGGTGAATTCGCCCCGTTGGGCTCGATCACCGAAGAGCATTTCGACAAGATCTTCAACAGCAACGTCAAAGGCTTGGTCTTCTCAGTGCAAAAAGCCCTTCCGCTCTTCAAGGATGGCGGCTCGATCATTCTGAACGCCTCGATCGTTTCCATGAAAGCAATGCCGGCGTTCAGCGTGTACAGCGCCACGAAAGCCGCCGTGCGGTCCTTCGCCCGCAGCTGGACCCTGGACCTGAAAGACCGCAAGATCCGCGTCAACGCGGTCAGCCCCGGTCCGATCGAGACCCCCGGCCTCACCGGGTTGGCGCAGAATGAAGAACAGGAAAAGCAGATCAAAGCCGGCCTGGTCAGCAGCGTTCCGATGGGCCGACTGGGCACCCCGGACGAGATCGCCAAAGCGGTTTCGTTTCTCGCGTCCGATGACAGCAGCTACGTCACCGGTATCGAGCTGTTTGTCGACGGCGGCATGGCGCAGATCTAATTTACGTTCCACGCATTGGCTTCGGAAGAGGCATATCCGATCTGCATCTCGCTGAGATGAGAAAGCGGAAAAGCGCCCGCCTCGGAAGGCGTCCGCTACAGGGTTCGCGGCGGGAGCGTCGAGGTAGAGAGCGGGCGTGATGTAACGCGGGGTCGGCTGCCAAGCAGGGGCGCAGCGATGCTGCGCCCCTACAAGGACCGAGAGGTAGGCCAAGTCCGAGGCGTAGGCCAAGTTTGAGAAGTCGGTCAAGGCAGAGACGTGGGCGAGGGCGTGGCGGGCTGGGATCAGGATTCCAGGAGGGATCGGAGGCGGCTGACGAGGTCGATGCCGGCGTCGGAGGCGTCGGAGGTGTGGAAGTCGGGGGGGAGGAACAGAAATTGGGTGCGGGGATCGAGGCGGCGGAATTTCTCGAAGGCGGGGGTGGTGGACTGGACGCCGGGGCCGCAAATGACGACGCGAGGCTTCATGGCGGTGAGGAGCGTCGAAGCGTCGGCGAGATAGCGAGTGGTCTTGACCTCAAAGCCGGCGCGCTTGAGTACGGCGGTCATGTAGGCGAGGAGATCGCTGGAAGGATCGACGCAAAGGACCGTGGTATGAGCGGACCAGGCGTGCTCTTCGCGAGGCGCAGGACGCTGCGAGAAGGAAGCGAGCGCTTCCTGCTCGGTGGAATAGATGGTAAAGACACCGAGCAAGTTGGTGGCTTTCAGAACGTTGTGAACGAAAGGCGACACCTGGCAGAGTTTCACATCGCCGTGATGCGCGCGGAGGGTGCCGACGAGGCGGACCAGCGCGCCAAGGCCGCCGCTGTCCAGGTAGTGGACCTCACCTAGCTGCAGGATGTATTTTTTCGTTTCGAGGTTATGCTTTTCGACTTCTTGCTGCAGCGAGCGAACTTCTTCGCCCACCACGATACGCCCCTGACAGCGAATCACAGCGACGCCAGCGATGCATTGGGATTGCAGGGTGAGGTGCATGAGCGGGGTAAAGCTATACCACAGTTGCGGTGGTGGGCAAGCGGGGGTTGTTGGATAGTTGACAGTCGACGGTTGAAAGTCGAGAGCCGGAGTAAAAACCGGAGAGGTGACTGCTAGTTTTTCTTGCGGGTTAGGTGGAAGACCATGGGCATGTCCATGCCGTTCTGGCGCCAGGTCCAGGTCTCGGTGATGTGGCCGGCGTCCTCAAAGCGGATGAGCAGATGATGCTGGTGGCCTGCGTTGGGGGAAGCAAGATTGCCGGCGCTCTGGAAATCGAACGCGAGCTCCTTGGGG
The DNA here is from genome assembly GCA_963735525.1 of uncultured Acidobacteriota bacterium. Classification (GTDB taxonomy): domain Bacteria; phylum Acidobacteriota; class Terriglobia; order Acidiferrales; family UBA7541; genus Acidiferrum. The sequence continues at coordinate 96,235 of CAVTLQ010000020.1, forward strand.
TCACTGGTGAGGGGAACGACGCGCATGCGGGGCTGGTTGTTGGTGGGGCAGAAATGGACGAGAGCGATGCCGTCGCCATCGAGAGTGTAGACGGTGACCATATCTTCCATGCCGGTGGGAGAGAGGGTTTCCAGCACGGCGGTATCGGAGACGATGGACTTGAACGTGGTTTTGACGGGCTGACCCTTGTCGTCTTTGCCTTCCCAATCGCCGGCGAGGGATTGCAGCTTTTTGAATGCGGCAGCGGAGTTCGGCCCGGCGAGCGAAGGAGCGGCTGCGATGGCTGAGAGAATCAGAAGGAACAGGCCGGAGCGGAGTTTTTGTGTTGGGCTCATTGGGTCTCCTTGAGTCTTGCGGGGCACACCACACTGAATCGGGCAAAGGCTTCGCTTGATGGTTTTTGACGCGGCGGGAGGAGGAAGGATAGCGGGGGAAAAAACCGAGATTCAACGCAGAGAGCGCAGAGGAAGAGCCTGATTGGCGCGCCAGGCTGAAGGGTCTGTGGGCTAAGAAGTATGGCGTGGGCCGGCGTGCGGAATAGCGTATTGACGGCGGGGACTCTCTCTCTTAGCATCACGGGCCACTGGGCTTCCCCCCACTACGTCGCAGGGGAGGCGTGGCTAAGGGTGCTGCTGCGAGGACGGGATTATGGGCTCGCGAAAACGTGTTGGGGCCTGCGTTTTGTCCTGGTTTGTCCTGACGGCGATTTCTGGTACTTGCGCGCGGGGCCAGGATACGCCGAGCGGGGTGCAGAAGCCGGAAGCGGTGCTTCAAGTGGGGCACCGGAGAGCGGTGCGCGCCATCGTGTTCAGTCCCGATGGCCGCTGGCTGGCCTCGGGCGCAAGAGACAACACCGTCAAAATCTGGGACGTGGCCAGCGGGCGGCTGTTGAGGACACTGTATGGTCACGGCAGCCCCGTAAATGCACTGGCGGTGAGTCCGGATGGGAAGCTGCTGGCTTCCGGCAGCGGCAACAACTACGACGTTCGTTACGCCAAGCTGTTTTTCCAGGGCGGTCAGGTCGGCGGGCAGCAAGAGGACACGACAATCTGCTTGTGGGAGGTCGTGACAGGCCGCCAGGTGCACGTGCTGCAAGGTCATAATTTTGCGGTGACGTCGCTGGCCTTCGGCAGGGACGGCCGCACCCTCACTTCGGTCAGCAGTGATTCCATACGGGTCTGGGACGTTACTTCCTTCAACGAGCTTCGCTCGCTGGGGGTATTTTCTGTTCCAAAGGGCAACGAGGGGAAAGTCACGAGACCGGGCTTCGGAAGCACGGGACGTCACAAAAAGGGTTCTTCCCCCGAAGACAAACGGGAGAAGACGTTCGAGGATCTGGCCGTGGAAACGCTGATCAGCTCTGGAGGAGAAGTAGCGGCCACGGCGTTTCCTCGGAAGAAATTCGAGCTGTACGATGCCGTGCGCATGCAGAAGCTCCGGGAGGTAGATCTTCCGGCGAGGCCAGAAGCTCCGGGTTCGTTAGCTTTGAGCCGCGACGGGCAACTGCTGGCGTACATCCGGAACGAAAAGGAACTGGCGCTGCAAAACCTGGCCAGCGACAAGGACTTGTGGCGCGCGCCCATCACCACCTCGGGGCACGGCGCGTTTGTGTGTTTTGCCCCGGACGGGCAGACGCTGCTGACAGAATCTTTGGATGGAAACAAACGGATCTTGGAACGCTGGTCGACTTCCAAAGGAAACCGCCTCGCGCAGCTGACCATCAACGACGAGCAGACGAGCCGGGTGATGGCTTTTGAGCCGGATGGCAGGTCGCTGGCATTGGTCGCCACGGGAGCGCATTCGATCGAGTTGCGGGACGCCGGAACGGCTCAGCTGCTGCGCGCTTTTGGAAGCGCGGGAGCGGCGCAAAACGCCGGCGGCCCAGAAGACGCGACACTGCGGAAGCAGCTGCAGGAATTCGGGCTGACCCAGCAGGGAGAACTGAACGAAGCGGAGGAGGATGTCGGAGATTTTTCCTCCACGTATCGCGCGGGCGAAGCGGTCACGTTTACGCTGGACGGCAAGTGGCTGTTGACCAAGCGCGGGCGGAGTGGGGAGGTGTCGACCGTGCTGTGGGACACGTCCACGGGCACGGAAGTGCAGGAAGCGGCGGGCGCGCAACTGAAGGACGTGGGGAATCCGGAGCAAAGCCCAGACGGACGGTTCCAGGTCGCTCCGCAGTACGAGGCGGATACCAAAGGATTCTCGAAGAGTTTCGCGCCGTTAACCGCGTCTCCGAAAGATGTCGATCCTTTGGCGCAACGTTTAAAGCTCCTGGATGCTCGTAGCGGACGCAAGTTGTACACCCTCGATGTAGGCAGGTTCAGCGAAGCTGGGCGCATCCCCGCCGCGGGTTTCAGCCTGGACAGCTCACGGATCGCGGTTACAGGCTACAAAAACTCCTATGGAGTCTTCGTTGGCACTGCCGATCCCGAAATCTTCGTCTTCGAAACAGAGGCGGGAAAGAAGATCGCGGAGTTCAGCAGTCCAGAGAACAAGGAGAGAGGGCCGGTAGCTGCGCTGGCACTGAGCCGAGACGCGCGGGTCCTGGCCGCGGCGTACCGCAAGAAGAGCCTGGAGCTGATCGATGCGGCGAGCGGGAAATCCTTTGTGAATATTCCGCACTTGGGTGAGGCTACGGCGCTAAGTTTCAACCCCGACGGGCGCTTGATCGCGTTGCTCGGAAAGGACGGCGACGCCTATCTGTTCGATACACACGCCGGACAGTTGTTGGCTACGCTGATCAGCGGCGGGAACGGCGACTGGCTGGTGGTGGCGCCGGACGGAAAATTTGATGGCTCGCCAGCCGGGTGGAATCAAATTCTCTGGCGGTTCGCGGGCGACACTTTCAACGTGGCGCCCGTCGAGACGTTCTTCAATGAGTTTTACTATCCGGGGTTGCTTTCCGAGATTATCGCGGGAAAAACGCTGCGCGATACGCGGGACTTCGCGCAACTCGACCGCAGGCAGCCGTCGCTGCAGATCGAAATGATCGGGCCCTCAGCCGCGGGCGTCAACACGAGGAGCATTCAGGTGCAGGTGCGGGTTGCCGAGGCGCAGGCGGACAAGGATCACGCCGCGGGTTCCGGAGTTCGCGACGTGCGCTTGTTCCGCAACGGGTCGCTGGTGAAGGCCTGGCGAGGAGACTTGCCGCTGGACTCCAACGGCAGGGCGCTGCTGCAAGCGACGATTCCGGTGGTGGCCGGGCCGAACCGGTTGACGGCCTACGCCTTCAATCACGACGATATTAAGAGTGCCGACGGATCGCTGTTGATCACCGGGAGCCCGGCGCTGAAGCGCGCGGGGACCGCCTACGTGTTGAGCGTGGGCATCAATCAGTACAGCAATCCCGACTACAACTTGAAATTCGCGGTGGCGGATGCGCAGGACGTCGCCACCGAGCTGCAGGTGCAGCAACGCAAGGTGGGGATGGCGGGAAAAGTGGAAGCGATCTCGCTGCTGGATGCGGAGGCCACCAAGGAAAACGTGATGCTGGCGTTGCAGCGGCTGGCGGGCGCGGATGCGGTTCTTCCCGCGGGTGCTCCCCAGGCGTTGAGCAAGCTGCAACCGGCACAGCCCGAGGATGAAGTGTTCATTTATTTTGCGGGGCACGGTGCGGCCACAGCGCAGCGTTTTTACCTGATTCCGCACGATCTGGGTTACACCGGGAGCCGCACGGAGTTGGACCAGGCGGGCTGGGAACTGATAGCGCGGCACAGCATTTCCGACGTGGAGTTGGAGGAGGCGTTGGAGAAGGTGGACGCGCGCGACGTGCTGTTGGTGATCGACGCGTGCAATTCGGGGCAGGCGCTGGAATCGGAAGAACGGCGGCGGGGGCCGATGAATTCGAAAGGGCTGGCGCAACTGGCGTACGAAAAAGGAATGTACGTGCTGACGGCGGCGCAGGGCTACCAGGCAGCGCTGGAGGTGAAGGAATTGGGACACGGACTACTGACGTTCGCGCTGGTGGAAGAGGGTTTGAAGACGGCGGCGGCGGATCGCGCGCCGAAGGACGGGAAAGTGGTGGTGCGCGAGTGGATGGACTATGCGACGGCGCGGGTGCCGGAGTTGCAGGAGGCGCAGATCGAGGCGGCGCAGAAACAGGGGCGGACGATTTCGTTTGCGGAGAGCGAGAAGGACACACGGGGAGAGATCAAGAATCACGGGTTACAGCGGCCACGGGTTTTCTACCGACGGGAAGCGGACCCCGAGCCGCTGGTGGTGGCCAAGCCTTAGTGGCGGAGAGGCGATTACCGGAATCCGGAAGCCCGGTAGGAACTTGAAACACAGGTGTGGTGAGGCATAGCGACGGACAGGATGAAAAGGCGGGGCGGCGTGGATTAGGTGTTGCGGGCGAGGGAGGCGACTTCGATCACCGGATTGGGGAGCTGGCGCATGGTGCGGACGAAGAGGGCGACGATCTTGCCGTCGAACTGGGCATTGGCGCAGCGCTCCAGCTCGGCCAGAGCTTCCTCGGCGGAGCGGGCTTTCTTGTAGGTGCGATCACTGGTGATGGTGTCGTAGGCGTCGGCCACGGCGATGATGCGTGCGCCCAGGGGAATCTCTTCTTGGGAGAGCCCTTCGGGATAGCCGGAGCCATCGAAGTATTCGTGATGGTGAAGGACCATCTCGCGGATGCGGGCCAGCGGGGTAAGGGGATCGAGAATCTTTGCGCCGAAGGTGACGTGAGACTTCATGGTGTCCCATTCGTCGGGATTGAGCGGGCCGTTCTTATTCAGAATAGTTTCGGGGATGGCGACTTTTCCGATGTCGTGCAAAACGGCGCCGAGGCGAATTTCTTCGACCTCGAGGTCACCCATGCCGAGAGCTTCGGCAATGAGGGCGGCATAGGCGGATACTTTTTGCGAGTGGCCCTGGGTGTAGTGATCCTTGGCGTCAATGGCGAAGGCGAGTGACGTGACAGTATCGAGAACCGCTTGCGGCAGCGCTGGGGGCCCCTGAGCCGCTGATGCGGCAGCGCCGCTACTTGGGCCTTCGGTGGCCGCGAGAGATTCAGTGAACTGTTTGAGCCGCGAATAGATTTCTTCGAAGGCTTCTGGACCGGTGGCGAAGAGGCGCTTGAGGGTGACTCCCAGATAGGCCTCGAGGACGTCGCGTTTCCATTTCTTGGCTTCGTTGGGATCGAAGTGATCGGCGGTGGAGACGGCGTTGCCGCCTTGATGCTTGGAGAGGTACATGGAGGCGTCGGCCACCTGGATGAGCTCTTGGGGCGTGGAGCCGTGGAGCGGGTAGCAAGCGATGCCGAAGCTGGCGGAGATGTTTTTCTCGCGGAGAAGCGGATCGGCGGAAACCCAGCCGCGGAGCTTGGTGGCCAGCTGGCGAGCGTGCTCCATGTTGGTCTCGGGCATCAAGATGACGAATTCGTCTCCGCCGTAGCGGGCCACGACGTCGGAGCGGCGGCAATTGGCCTCGAGAATGTGTCCGACGCGCTGGAGGACGAGGTCACCTTCGAGGTGTCCGTAGAAATCGTTGACAAATTTGAAGCGGTCGAGGTCCATGAGGACCAGCGCGAAGGCGCGGCCGGCGCGCGTGGAGCGCTTCCATTCGGCGGAGAGAGCCTCCATGAAGAAACGGTGGGTCTTGACGCCGGTGAGGCCGTCGGTGATGGCTTGCTCCTGCGCTTTCTGGAACGAGAGCGCATTGTGGAGAGCGCCGGAGATAAGGTCGGCGAGCGTGCGCAGCAACAGGATCTCTTCTTCGGAGAAGTCCACGGGTTTGGAGGACTCGATATAAAGAATGCCGTGGAGCTGCTCGGCGTAGAAGACGGGCAGGGCGATGGCAGCGACGGAATCGGCCAAAAGCGGCTTGAGCGCAGCGTCGGCGGGCGAGGCGGCGCTGTAGACGGCCATCTGACCGTTGCGCGCGACTTGGCCGGCGAGTCCTGCGCCGAGGGGAATGCGCTGGCCGAGGGTGCCACGCCTAGCGCCGGCTTCCGCCTGGATGACCAATTCGCGCGTGGAGTAATCGAGAACGCCGATGCCGATGTGATCGTGCGTGAGACCGACCTCGAGTTGCTCGGTGATTTTGGCGAGCATTTCGTCAGGATTAAGAGTGGCGATGGCGTTGCGGGAAATGGTGTTCAGCAGCGAGAGGTGGCGGGCCTTGGTGCGCTCTTCGTTGAAGAGGCGGGCATTTTCGATGGCGATGCTGGCTTCGCTGGCGAGAACGCGCATGAGTTCGAGGTGCCCCTCGTCGAAAGCGTGGTCATGGTCGGAAAAGACCGCCATTGCGCCGATGGCGTGGTCGTAAGCAACCAAGGGTACGCAGCAGAAGCATCCGCGAGAACGAATGGGTTCCACGCCGAGCTTTTGGACTTCGGCGACGTAGTTGTCGCGGATCAGGACGGGCTGGCGCGTGCGGATAACATATTCGGTGAGATGGTTGCCGGCGGGACGTGTGCGCTTGGGCATGCGCATGCCGTCGATCATCTCGAGATCGAAATTGATTTCATCGTGAGCTGGATCGAGCTCGGCGATGTAAAAGTTCTCGACATCGAAGAGGCGGCGCAGCTCTTCCCAAATTTTGCGGAGGAGATCCTCTTTGTTGAGGGTGGAGCTGAGAGCGCGGCCGATTTCATTGAGGACGTGAAGCTCCTCGGAGCGGCGGGAAGTCTGCTGGACGAGATAGCTGTTCTCGACGGCCATGCCGATCTGGTGGCCGAGAGCGAGAAGCAAGCGGAGCTCGGCGGGAGTGAAGCGGCGATTGTCTGGCGTTCCGAGGAGAAGGACGCCAAAGGCTTGTTCCTTGGCCTGAAGGCTGATGACCACAACGCTGCGAAGTCCCTGCGCCAGGGCCAATTGCCGGAAACGGCGAATGCACTCTTCCTTTTCGAGAGCGGCCAGGGAGGCATCGCGCAAATCGCGAAAGCCGAGGAGGCCGCCGAGACGCGCGACCAGGCCCACGAGGTAATCGTCGAGACCCTCTTCTTGCGCAACCCGGCAGAATTCGTCGTTGAGACCCACGGCGACGACCGACGTGGGGCCTTGGGGATCGCCGTGATGCAGGAAGAGAGCGCCGGCGGGCAAACGCACGACGCCGAGAACGCGGTCGAGAGCCTGCGAAAGCATGCGCTGGATTTCGCCGCCGACAAAGCTCGAGGTGGCCAGATTGAGGTTGGAAAGCGCGAGCATGTTGCGCTCGACGCGGCGTTTCTCTTCTTCGTAGGTGGCCATGACCATGAGCATGGCGACGAAAGCAGAAGGGACCGCAGCGAGGGGGCGAAGAGCGGTCTCGTTTGCGCCGGGCGTATTGTCGGAAAAGAAGAAAATCGCCAGCCGGAGGATCGCCCAGGAAAAAAATGAAATCGCCAGCAAGCGGTCCGCAAGGGTCTCTTGGCGGCGGCTTTCGATCCAGAAAATGACGGCGACGGCGACAAAGAGCAGCGCAGACGGGACGACGACGGGGGCGACGCTGAACAAGGGAATGGTGTTCGCCACGGCCCATAGACCGAGAACGCCGGCGGCGATGGAGCAGCGGATCGTCCAGGGCTTGCGCCCCGAGTAGAGTTGCGCGCCCAGAAAGAAGAACAACGCCGCTAGAGCGTAGAGCCAATGATTCAGCGAACTCTGGAGCGGATTGCCTGGAATCCACTCAGCGAGAGTGGGGCTCAGATACTGAAGGGCGATGAGACTCCAACCGGCGGTCCAAAGGAGAAGATAGGATTGACGCTTGAGGGTATAAACATACGCGAAGAAGCCAGCCACCAAGGAGGTAGCCGCCAGCAGCGCGAATGCAATGAAGCTTTCGTGAATCAAGACCGATTCCCCGTCCGTCACGCGGACAACGCTCCGCGCCACACGAAGACGCCGAAGCCAAACAGACCCTGTCAGCGACCTCTAGTTGTGCCGCGAGGCAGCGGGCGTACTTCCACGCAGCAGCCCCACTTCGCTGCACAAAACAAAGTACTTGCGATTATGGAACATGATTTTTCGGGGAAGCAAACGTACGAGGGTACTAGTGGCTAAAAAGACAGCAGGCCGGGGTAACGCATTCAAAACACGCTGAGGTATAGCAGCTGATCGCGGCCGGTTGGACGGCGTGGGGAGCTTTCGCTACACTGAGTGATTCGATTTCGCGCGAAAGTCGCGACAGGCCATGAGCGATTCACAAAACAGAGCGGCTGGAAGCGTACGGGTGCGGTTTGCGCCATCGCCCACCGGATACTTGCACGTGGGCGGAGCGCGCACCGCGCTGTTCAACTGGCTGTTTGCGCGGCACCAGCGCGGAACGATGATTCTGCGCATCGAGGATACCGACGCCGAGCGGAACAAGCCGGAACTGGTGCAGGGAATCGTGGATGGACTGCGCTGGCTGGGTGTGGATTGGGACGAAGGGCCGTTCTACCAATCACAGCGGACCGAGTTGTATCGCGCAGCGGCGAAGAAGTGCCTGGCGAATGGGAGCGCGTTTCTGTGCTACTGCCCGGCGGAGCGTTACGCGGGTGGAGATCATGCCGCGGAAGGCAGCGAAGGCGGCACGGTTCGGCGGGTGGTGCGCTGCTCGTGCCGCGATGGAAAGCCGTCGTCGCCCGATACGAAGCCGGCGGTGCGGTTTAAGGTGCCCGCGGGGACGACGGTCTTTTTCGATGCCGTGTTTGGTGAGACGGAGTTTTCCAATGACGAAATCGAAGACTTCGTGCTGCTGCGCTCCGGCAAAGGTGAGGAAGAATTTGGGCAGTCGATGTATCAGCTCGGCGCCGTGGTGGACGACATCGATATGCGGGTCACCCATGTAATTCGCGGAGCCGATCACATATCGAATACGCCAAAGCAGGTGCTGTTGTATCGAGCGCTGGGGGCGGAGCTGCCCGTGTTTGCGCACGTGCCCTTGATCCTGGGAGCGGACAAGAAGCGGCTTTCGAAGCGGCATGGCGCGACCGACGTCAACATGTACCGGACCGAAGGATTTCTGCCCGAGGCGTTCCGCAATTTTCTGGCGTTGCTGGGATGGGCGCCGGGAGGTGACGAAGAATTTCTGCGCACCAAGGACTTGGTGGAGAAGTTTTCGCTTGAGGGAGTGAGCCGAACCAACGGGGTCTTCGACCGTCCGAAACTCGAATGGTTCAACACCCAGTATTTGCAGAAATTGCCGATCGAAGAGTTGCTGCCCGAAGTGGAGGGAGAGCTGAAGCGCAGCGGATTGTGGAAGGAAGAGTGGGCAGCGGGAGCGGGTCACGCGTGGTTCGCGAAGACGGTGGACCTGTTGCGGCCACGGGTGCGGCTGTTGCCCGATTTTTCTACTTGGTCGCGGGCGTTTTTCAGCGATGAGTTCACCATCGATCCGGCGGCGAAAGAGAAATTCTGGAAGGACGCCAAGGTGCCGGAGCTACTCGGGAAACTGGCCGAGGCACTGGCGGCGTTGCCGGAGTGGAATCATGATGCTTGCGATCATACGTCGCGTGCGGTGGCCGAAGCGGCGGGAGTCAAGGCCGGGCTGCTGATCAATGCGACGCGCGTTGCGATTGTGGGACAGGCGGTGGCGCCGCCGCTGTTCGACACGATGGTTGCGCTGGGGCAGGAGCGCGTCGTCGAGCGGCTGCGGAAGGCCGTCCGGACGGGCTAGACCAGTCGTTCACAATCAAGGTTTGCATCCGCTTGTCGCACACGTTGAAAATTCTCGCCAAACGTCACTGAGCTCCAGGTTCAATCAGGAGGTCCAGGTTTCAGCCGCCGCGATGAAAAGACGCCGGCCTCAGAAGGCGGCCGCTACAGCACCACGCTTGTATCCGGGTTCAATTGGCCGCTGCGGGGCGCGGTGTCATCGCCGGGGCGGGAGCGAGTTTCCCATCCGCGCCGCTGGTTAGCGCTACGAAGACGGGATCGTCGCGCAGCGATACGAACACGGCATCGACGCGCGCTTCCATCATTTCCTTGGAGCGCACGGCCTGGTAGCGCTCGTACTCGAAGAAATGGCGTTTGAGAAGGGCGAGGGCTTTCTCGCGCTGGCCCGCTTGCGCGTAGACCGCGGCAAGATTGTAGGAGGCAGGCAGAAGCGCTTCGTTTTCGCGGGCGATCTTCAAGGCCTCGTCGCTGTGGCCGTTGCCGGCCAGGAAGGCGGCGGCAAAAACCAAGTTGTACGGATCCTTGGGATCGAGGGCGAGCGCTTGGCGAACGTAGTAGTCGGCCTTGGCGGCGTCTCCTTCGGAGTTCCAATACACGGATAGGTTGCGATAGGCCAGCGCCAGCGGATAGGTCTCGACGGAACTTTCCATCAGCGCCAGTCCCTTCTTGAAGTCGCCCTCGTGGATGGTCATCTTGCCCAAGCCGTGGAGAGCGACGGCGCGGGAGAGCGGGTCTGCTGGCATGGCGAGAAGATCGTCAAAGGCCTGCCGGGCTTTTTCCCACTCGCCGGTATGGTGGCGGTAGAGCTCGCCGAGGTAGCGCAGCGGAGCGGGGTCGGCGGGATCCATGCGGTGCGCTTCCGCGTACAAACGTTCCGCTTCCGTGTACTTGGCGTCATTTTCGGCGGTGAGGCCGGCGGTCATGGTGCGTTCGATGCTGGCGCTGCGACGAGGATCGAAGACCGGCGCGTCAAATAGCTGGCCGACGTCGGTGACACCAAGCTTCTTCAAGGCTTTTGCGGCATCCTTGGCCTTGCCGGGGAAGAGGCACTTCTGGTCGAGGACGGTGCGATATTCCTGGATGGCGGTTTGACTGTCGCCGCTCTTGGCCTTGCTCTTTGCGTCCTCCAGCCTTTCTTTGATGGCGTCTTCGCGTTTCTTTACTTCGCTCTCAAGCAACTTCTCCACCTGGCCTACTTTGAGGTAGCCGTCTTTGTTTTCGGCCTTGCCCACCAGCGTGCCGTCGGGTTGGGCGAGCACCGCGACCGGCAGCTTGTCACCGGCGGCGAATTTCTGTCCGATCGGCATACGAGCGTCCACGATCAGCAGGTTGACGCATTGCGTGGCGTAAAGCGAGAGCGTGCGCGAATACAGCAAGCTCGATTTCTCCAACTCGATCTGCGAGGAAGGAAACCAATAGAGCAGCAACCCAGCGTTGACGGGAGGATCTCCCGGTTGGCTCACACGCCACGGCACGCGGTAAACCTGCTCGGCGGGCATCGAGCCGGAGGACATTCCGCCCATTCCGCCGCCCCCGCCGCCGCCGCAAGTGGCCCAGCCTGGTGGGGCCGAGAGAAGCAGTAGAGCAGCCATGAGGAGAGCTAGCGGGCGAGCGAGCGTCGGTTTCATGCCGACTAGTATAGGAATCAACGTGTGCGGCGGACAAGGCGACAATTGTCACAAGAATGTCGCTGCTCCGCGGCAGGCGGCGTGCCGGAGCTACGGCGAAAACTTAGTGTCGCTGGGGTCTTTTTTGTCGTTGCCCAGTTTCTTCTCGATGGTCTTGTGGAAGACGGTGACGCCGACGGTTGGGGCATCCCGCGTGCCCGTGATCGATATGGGAACTAGGGCTCCTGCGCCTTTTTTCTCGAAGAACGGGTCGATGGCCTTGAGGAAGAAGGACTTGGTGCCGGTGACGGTTTGCGAGAGCTTGGCTTGCAAGCGCAGTTCGCCCGTGAAGTCGATTGCCTCGCCCCGTAAGTTGTACGTGCCCTGAAGCTGGACGGCAGCGCCGGGCACGCTGAAGGTCAGGTCCCTAAAGGTGATCACGCCGCCCTCCAGGCGGAAGTGGCCGCGAAGGTCGGAAACGGAGCTGCCTGCGCTTTGGTTGCCCGGTTGGCCCTCCGCGTGGCGGCTGAAAGACTCGAGTTTTTCCCGGACTTCGGCGCTGGCCCATTGGCCGTCGGTTACTCCAAATTCTCCATCGAGTTTGAGCTTATCGAGGACTTTTACCGGACCGGGAGGGAGGAGTAACTTTGCTTTGAGATTGAGGACGCCGGTCATGAAGGGTTTATCGGCATTAATGGCCAAACGAAGGATGTCTTCGAGGCGCGCTTTTTCCGAAGTGACATCGAGCGTGATGTAGTGGCCATTTTTCTCTTTCGCGCGCACGACGCTTCCGTTGGCGACGATCAGGGACTGGATGAGAGTGGCGCGAACCGGATGGAGATAGGTGTCGCCGTCGGTGCCGTTCACGGTGGCCGAATACTGGGTGTGCAGCGGTACAGGCTTCCCAACCTTATCGAGAGAAAAGTCGGGTGTGTCGGTTTCACCTTCGACTTCAATCTCGTCCAGCTGCCCCGTATATTTTCCCGTTGACGATAAGATGCCGGCGATTCCCGGAAGCGGGCCCAAGTCGGCGTTTGTGAATTTGTAGGCGCCGGAAACAGGCGTATCGCCAGGCTCGTCGGAATCCCACGGCCCGAAATTGCCGTTCGTGGCGATCTCGCCTACCGGCTTGGCGTTGGTCAGGTTGCCGCGGAAATCGAAGGGCTTGCCGGCGCCGACGGATTTCAGGACCAAGTCGTGGATATCGAAGTCCAGCGGCTGCTTGCCCTCTTTTCTCGGCACGATGACAAGATCGGTGTCATTGCAAACGATCTCATCCACGATGACGGAAGGTACCGGGCTCTGTTTATTTTCCTGGCGGGCAGGCGGCAGTGTTTTCTTTTCGCCGCGCGGGGGGATGGTGATGGTCATTTTTTCCACGTGAACGCCGGCAATGTGCCGCGGCGCGCGCAGAATGCCGAAAAAGCCGAGGTTGAAGGAGAAACTTTCCACGTGGAACATTGGCGGAAGGTCGCTGCGGTTGTGATAGCGCAGCGATAGCCCTTGGCCAGTGACACCCATGCGCGGCAGGATGTTCACGTGGAGGCTCTGTAGTTCCACCTCGCTGTTGAACCGCCGCTGCAGCTCGCCGATGACCCATTCTCGAGTTTGCTCGTCGATGTTGCGGGTGCGCAAGAAGACGACCAGCGCGAGGGCCGCAAGCAGGACCACAACGATTCCGGCTATGTACGGCCATATACGACGCGATTCCGTTGCCAACACACTCTCCTGAAGAGCTTCCGATTGGATGCACTAACGAGGTGATTGGAACAACTCGGAATGAGCGGGGCGCGCGGCGTCTGGGGTGGCGGCTACCGTGACGGTGGCGTCCACATCGACGGTAACCGGCGGCAAACACACTTCATTGCTGCACGCCTGATAGCGCAGTTTGAGCGGAATGTGCTGCGTGCCGAGCGGGGCGTTGGGGAGCGCGCTGAGAGCCATGCGAATGATCGCCTTGTCTTCATATACGTTGAGGGGCTTCTTCGAGAACGAAAACGTGTGCAGCTCGCCCTTGGGGTACGCGATGTCGCCGGGTCTGAAGCCGGCAGGCACGTCGGGGCGAAGGTCGGTGGGGATGAGGTAATCCGCCGAGGGTTGCCGAGCGTTGATGTGAAAGCCGTTGCGGATCTTGAGCACGACAGCAAGCTGGAATACGCTGCCGCGAGCGATGGGATCGAGCGACGCGTAGACGCTGGTGGAAACCACGTCGCGGCCCGAGGGCATCTGTGGCGGCGCCGACGGCAGCGCCGCGACGACGATTAAGAGCAAACCGCTTACAAGAATTGCCGGCGCGAGTCTCAAACATTCACCTGCGTGCCGAGTTGCTGCGAAACGACACGGCTCATCACGCCATACAGGTCTTCGCCAGTCTTTTCGTGCACGAACGCGTTTCTGGCGTCGGACCAGCCGAGTTTGAAACTGGTAGAGAGGGCGGAGATCCAAATCTCGCGCACCGGCGTGTTGGGCGACACGACGAACTTCGCCTCTTCGGGCTCCTCGAAAATGACTTCCAGCTTACCGCTCTCCCCTTCGACGTCGAACCCGTGCGCGTCGCCGAGCGTAAGAAGGCGCCGCTTTAGCTCTTCAAAGGCCGCGTCGGCTTTCCGCTGGAAGTCTTTTTCGTCGAGCATGGTTCCAGACTATCAGAGTTGCGATTCGATGGTCTTTGAGATTTCGTCGTAGCTGATGAGGCCGGTGACGCGCTTGATTTGCTTGCCATCGCGACCGATGAGCACGCTGGTGGGATAACCGAAGAGGCCGCCAAACTTGTCCGCCGCGGCGTCGTTGCCGATCACGATCGGATAGTTCATTTGCGACTTGGTGCCATTCACGTCGAAGCGCTCCTTTTGAACCCAGGGCGCCACAACGCTGCGGCCTTCGTCGTCCATGGCTATGCCGAGCACGGTAAATCCCTTGGCGCCGTATTTCTGCTGCATCTCGATCAGCCACGGAATTTCAAAGCGGCAAGGCTCGCACCAGGTGGCCCAGAAATTCACCAGCACGACTTTGCCCTTGTACTGAGCGATGCTGACGTCTTTGCCGTCGAGGTCCTTCAGCGTGACGTCGGGCGCTGGCTGCCCGGCATCCTTAGCGGCGGTTCCAGGCGTCGCAGTTTTCGTTCGCGGCAGGCGTGTGGCTTTGTCGGCATAGTGGGCGGCCACCACGATCACGGCCAATACCCCAATTACGATCAAAACTGTTTTCTTCATCAGATCCTCAATGACTCTTCCGGCGTTCTCAACGCCGGGTGTTATTTTGCTCCGGTCAGAGCGTGTTCCAGCCACAAAACCACGACGTTCAGAAAGCCGAGCTTGCCTACCAGCCACGTCAGCCGGTTGAGGAACACCAGACCGCCGACGAACAGAAGCAGCGCGCCACTAAATACTTCGACGGCGTGAAGATACTTTCGGAAGCGCTGATAGAACTTCAGGAACTGCACGATTCCGAGCGCGGTCAGCAGAAAGGGAACGGCCAAGCCCGCGGAATAGACGGCCAGCAGCAAGACGCCGCGGGCGATGGTGTCACTGGCGGCGGCGAGGGCCAGCACGGTGGTGAGAATCGGACCAATGCAGGGCGTCCAGCCGAAGGCAAACGCAAAGCCGAGAAGAAAGCCGCTCCAGATGCCCGGTTGAGTGCCGGTGCTGCGCAGGTGAACATCGCGATTGAGCCAGCGGGTCATCGCCGGTCCGAAAAATCCGATCATCGAAAGCGAGAAAAAGTGAACCGCGCCCAAGCCGGCGACGAGCGTCCCGCCCCGCAGAAGGGCGATTACGCCAATCATCGCGAGCACTGCTCCGAGGATGAGTCCCGCGCGGACGGTCAGCTTGATCAGCAGGCCAAGCAGGTGCAAGCCGAACAGCAGGATGAGCGCACCGGCAATCGGGGCCAGGAATGATCGATGCTGGCCAAGAAAGGCCCCGACGGCGCTGGCGGAAGCTCCGAACGCGATGAATACCGTCGAAAAGCCGATCACGAACGACAATGAGGAAGCGAAGAGCCCACCGCGAGGTTGCTGTCCCTGGCGCAATTGCTCCATGCCGATGCCGGAGAGCATCGAGATGTAACCGGGCACGAGCGGCAGAACGCAGGGGGAAAGAAAAGAAATCAGGCCGGCGAGAAAAGCTCCAGCTAGAGAGACGTCGGTCATGCGCGTGCAGTCCTCAGTTCCGCGTGAGTCCCAAACCGGGTTGCAAACCTACAGGATGCGTTCATCTTGGTGCGGTTTCCTATTCTCCCACAATTTAGGCGGGCAGCCATGCTCGGGGATGGCGTTCGGTTTGACTCACCCTTGCCGCTCGCGATTTTCGGGAATGGCCACAGAACTCATGACCTCCCTCGACACCAGGAATATTCCCACAGCCGGCGCACCCGCTTTAGACGGAGCCGCGAGCCCAATTGACAGTACGTCAGCGAAAGGGCGACAGATGACGGCTTTGGCTGGCGCGGCGGATGCCAGAAGGGCACGGACTCGGTTGCAATCCATTGATACAACTAGAGTTATACGAGTTGTGTCTGGCAGGCTCCGTGCATCGTTGCCTCGGCGCAGAAGCAGCGCGCTGCAGGTGAGCATGCATTGGACGCCGAACAAAGTGACTTTTCTTCGCGTGTTGGTGGGCTTCGCGGCGGTGGGCCTGTTTGGCCACGGGGCTTGGGCGAACCTTGCTGCCGTGGCGCTGACCGTTGCGGCGATCGCGCTCGATGCTTTGGATGGCCACATCGCGCGGCGAAAAAATCTCGCCACGCCGGTCGGAGCGCAGATCGACATTCTCGGCGACCGCATGATCGAGAACGTGTACTTCACCTATTTCGCGGTGGTTGGCATGGTATCGCTGTGGCTGCCGGTGTTTTTCTTTGCTCGCGGAGCGGCCACGGACTTTCTGCGCGGACTGGCGGCGCGCGCAGGACATTCCGGCTGGGGCGCGAACGCTATGGTGCAGACGTGGTGGGGTCGCGCGTTGGTGGGATCGCGCTGGAGTCGCGGCGTGTACGCGGCGCTGAAGTGTTTGTGCTTCTGCTACCTAGGGCTGGAGCTGGCTCTGACGCGCGGCCCGGTGGCCTTGCTGGGCGAGCTGGCGGCGGACGCGCACGCGATGATTCGTGCCGGCGCACATGTGCTGACCTGGACGACCGCGGCGTTTTGCTTTGTGCGCGGGCTGCCGGTGCTGGTGGAGGGCTGGCGGCACGTCGCTGGAACCGTGGGATCGGGTCGCGGCGCGAAGATCTCGACGCGGGAGGCTGCATGAACGACGCGGCCGAAGACAAAAGGCGCGTGGCGGCGTTCTTCGATGTGGATGGGACGCTTGTGGCCGGCCCGTCGCTGGAGCTGTGCTTTCTGAGAGCGCTGAGACATCGGCAGGCGATTCCGGCGAAGAACTACTTCGTATGGCTCGCGCAAGCGGTGCGGCTTGCGCCACGTGGGATCGCAACGGTGGCGCTTGCGAACAAGATGTACTTGCGCGGCGTGCGTGTCGATTGCGGCGGCTTGGCTGCGCAGATTCGCCTGGGCGGGCAGGCAGGCTCACGACACGTGCTGGCTCCGCGCTTTTTTCCCGATGCGCTGGCGCGGGTGGCCTGGCACGCGGCACAGAGACACGCGATCGTGTTGGTGACCGGGACACTGGCGCCGTTGGCGCATGAAGCCGCAGTAGCGCTGGCTCTCAGGCTGGCCGCGCGCGGAGCTTCGACGTCAATCGGCGTTTGCGCAACGCGCTTGGAGCAAGCGCAGGATCGCTGGACCGGCCGGATTCTCGGCGACGCCATGTTCGGTGAAGCCAAGGCCCGCGCCATTCGCCGAATCGCCTCCTCGGAAGGCTTCGATTTGACGCGGTGCTACGCGTACGGCGACACAGCCAGCGATCGCTGGATGCTGGCCACGGTCGGACGCCCGGCCGCGGTAAACCCTTCGCCGGATTTGGGCCGCATCGCACGCCTGCACGACTGGCCCGTACTCTGGTGGAAAAAAGAAGCCGCCGCAAGCCGCCACAAAGCTGAATTCGCGGGCGCTGCATGCGCGAAAACGGAGACTTTGGGATGAATCGCTCGCAGATGCAGAAATATCGAGGAAATGACGCCGCACTGCCGTGGCAGACGCGCGTTGCCACCGGCGAACGCAAGGCGCACGCGTCCATTTTCGATTGGCAGCGGATCGCGGAAGTGCTGCGGCAGGGGTTGGACGCGGCATGGGCAGCTTGCGGCGGATTCGAGTGGGTTGCGCTCGGATACCTGGGCGTGTCGAGCGCGCTGATCGCGATCTTCGCGGAAAACCTGGCGCATCCAGTGCGGCTGCTTGGTCTTCAGGCGTGCGTGGCGTGCGTAATTCTCGCTCTGTGCGGAACCGAAGCAAGTGTGAGGGTAGAGAAGCGCTTTTCTTCCACCACCGCTCAGACATTCTGGCACTTCTGGCGGCACTGGTACCCGCACCTTTTCTTTTTGTTTTGCTTTGAGGAGCTCGCGCACCTCGTCCATCTTGTTTCGCCGGGCTGGCAAGACGCGAAACTCATCGCGCTCGACTATTGGCTGACGGGCGTACACCCGGCCGTCTGGCTCGAGCAGTTCGCCACGCCGATCCGCAACGAATTCATGCAGTTCGCCTACATCACATATTTCACGTATCTGCTGGTGCTCGGCGGGATTCTTTACTACCGGAAAGACTGGCGCGGATATTGGTCGGTGATGACTTACTCCGCGGTGGCCTACGCGATCGGATACGTGATTGCCATTTCCTTTCCGATCGAGAGCCCGTGGTTTTCGATGGCGGGTTCGTGGCACGGCGAATTGCGCGGCGGAGCCTTCACGGCGCTGATCAACTTCATCGAGCACTACGGCCGCGTGCGTGGCGCGGCTTTCCCTTCCGAGCATGTGGCGGGATCATTCGCCGCACTGTGGGGCGCGTGGCGGCATCGCCGGTGGCTGTTCTGGGTGATGCTGCCGCTGGTGTTGTGCATGTGTGTCTCGACCGTATACGGCCGCTATCACTACGTGGTCGACGTTTTCGGAGGAATGCTCACCGGGACGCTGGGATATTTTATCGGCGGATGGGTGATGAGAAAAGTGGCCAGTCGTCGTGACGGGTGTACTAACGTCTCGGGTGTGAAGGCTCGCTCGCACATCTACGATCCAAGGCAACGCTCCGAGCCAAAGGCGCTCCGAGCCGCCGCACTCCAAGACGCTAAAATATCTTTTCCTGGCGGCGCAGATTCCCGAAATTTCCGATATTGGCAATGATGAACGACGCCAGGAACTGGTTTTCCGTTCGTATCTGGCCCAAAGCGATGCGCCGGTATTCGACGGCCAGACCGCAGCAACTCCCGTTATAGCTTACCTGCAGGATCTGGTTCTGCAGCGCACCATTGGTAATGTCGTAGCTGATGCCCGAAGTGATGTTGAAGCCCTTCCGGGTCTCGCTGCCGTACCCAATCAAGGTGCGAATCTGATTCGACTTAGGCTGCAAAACGAGTGGATTGGAATCCAATCGGAAGTCCGCGATGGTGACGAAAAAATCCCGGTAGGGTTTGATCTTGGCAAGTGTACCGATGGTGGTGAGCTGGCCGTTGCTGCCGCGTTGCGTGTCGTATTGGAGAATCTCCTCGAAATCGACTGGGCCTCCGGGATTGACTTTGAAGTCGCTGAGGATCGGCGACCAGTTGCGCGGAGTGTCGGCGAATGCGAAAGAGGAAATTTCCTCCAGGGTCTCAAACACGTTGCGCTGGCCGGGCACCAGTGCACCGCCAAACGTGGGATCGAAGAAATGTTTCTGCACCAATCTCCAGGAGATCAACTCCTGGGGCTGGTCGTCGCCGTCTTTGACGAAGAGGCGCTGCGTGATGCCGTACTCAACTTCGTTGGTATCGGTGAGCGTGGAGTCGGCGTCGAAGCGGATGTACTGGGCAAAGTTGTTGATCCCGGTGACGTCACGGTAGACGATTTCCGGCTCGATGGTATGTTTGTATTTCTTCTTGGATTTAGGGCTCTGGAAGATGCGTTCCAACGTGGGAGGACGCAGGTCCAGGGTAAATTCGCCGTCGTTGCGCGTGACCGATTGATTGGTGACGTCGCCTGCGGCGTCGAGGGAGGCTCCGAAGTAGGTGGTACGAAACGCCGCAGTGGCGGTGACGTTCAGCCAGGGGCCAAAGTGAACCGGCACCGTGACGCGTGGCGCGAATTCGGTGCGGGAAACGAAGTTGGCGGTGTCGATGGGCGTGTAGGTGGGGGTTGTCGCGACGTTTCCGTCGTCGCGATGGACCGCGCCGGCAAAAGCGTCGAAGCCAAAATAGATGGGAAGGTTTTGCCAGGGCGATTGCTCGACCGAACCGAATCGCACTTCGGGAGCGCTCCGCAAAGAAACACTCGTCGCGGGCGTGGCGAGCGTCGTCGCGCTGCCCTGAATCGGGAGACTGAGAAAAGTTTTATCGTTCAGCACGCCTAAATTGAAGCTGAAGCCGTCGAAATTGTTGGTGAGAAATACCGCGCTGCGCACTTCGGAATTGATGGCATCGCCGAATGTATCGCTGAATGCCAGGCGGAACGTGAGCGAAGACAGCTCATTGTAATCGGCGACGAAGCGCCAGCCTTTCGGCAAAAGGGATTTCACTTCCAACTGTTGCTGTTGCCCGCCCTCCGGCGGAACACCGCCGGCGGGCAGGCCGCGGTCGTTGACACCAAAATACGTGTACTTGATGGAGGTATTTTCCCACGGTGTTGCGCGAAATTGCCCTCGCTCAGCGTTGCCGCGGCGGGTGAACAGTTCGAAACCCATGGTGGCGTCCATCCAAGAAGTAGGCGCCCAGTAGAAAGCATCGCCGATGACAAGCCCTTTGCTGGTGCTGTTTCCGACCGGTGGAATCAAGAAGCCGGATTGGCGGACTTTGGAGCCTCCTGGCGCGGTCGCGTAAGGGAACCAAATCAGAGGGACACGGAAGAGGCGGAAGTTAGCGCTGACGAGCGCGACGGTTTTGTTCAGGTGAATTCGCGCATGCTGGGCATAGAACTGCCATGTGGGGTGCTCCGGGTCGCAGATCGTGATCCACGCGTGCCGAATGACATAACTCTCTTCGCCGAACCGTTCGACTTCGCGGGCCTCGAAGTAGATTGGATTGCTGGACAGGAGAACTAGAGGATTGGGCCGGCGTTCGAGTTTGACGGTGCCGCGGACGTTGAAAAAAGTGCCGCGGCCGGTGGCAACGTTGTAGTGAGCTTCGTCAGCTTCGAGGTGCTGGTTTCCATAGTCGAACTGCACGTGACCTCGCGCAACGGCCTCGTCGGTCTGGTCGTTGTATTCGGCGTGATCGGCGCGAAGCCTTTGGTCCCGGTAGTGGATGTCCACGTCGTTATCGGCGATGGTAAGCTCTCCCTGCCGGCGCTGCGGGCCGGTGGACGAAAGCTCTGCGATTCCACCCTTGCCAGGGGGCGCCTGAATTTGTGCCAGTGCGACGCGAGTGGCGGGGCCCGCGAGATACAAGACTAACGCCGTCAGAAAAACAAAGGGCCGGAACGCGGAGATATTCCAGGCACGAGAATGACGATTCACGCTGAACATGCAGTCAGTAAAAGCAGTTGGATAGCCTAGCATGGGGCCCTCGGGATGTGTAGATAAGCCGTGAATTCAAAGAATCGGCTCATTCGATTCCAGTAAGCGAGCATGGTCAAGGAAACCCCATGGCCGAAATCTTTTCGCGCCGCGCCATGTCCGCTGGACAAAAGGCGGTCTGCTGCTCCACAAAACATAATAGTGCGTGGCATTTGCTCGCGGAGTATCATGCCGGACCGCGCGTTCAGGAGAAACAGCCATGATGCGAGTGCAGTTTCGTTTGAAGTTCGTTCTGGCCGCAGGGTTGTTTTGCGGAACGTTGGGCGTCGCTATCCACGCCGCACCCGCTGACCAGCCAAGTCCCGCCGACAAACTCAAGAACCTACCCTTTCGAGAGCTCGGCCCCGCGGTGATGGGCGGGCGCATCGATGACTTCGCGGTGGTCGAGAACAACCCGAATATTGTCTTCGTGGGCGTGGCCTCCGGCGGTGTGTGGAAAACCACCAACAACGGCACCACTTGGCAGCCGGTGTTTGACAAAGAGGGCGTATCGACGATCGGAGACATCGCCATTGCTCCCTCCGATCCTTCCGTCGTGTGGGTCGGCACCGGCGAGCCAAATAACCGGCAGAGCTCGTCGTGGGGCGATGGGGCGTACAAGTCGCTGGACGGCGGGAAAACCTGGCAAAAAATGGGACTCGTGGCGACCCATCACATTGGCCGCATCGTGATCCATCCCAAGAATCCGGATGTCGTCTATGTCGCAGCGCTCGGTCATTTGTGGGGGCCAAATCCGGAGCGCGGCGTCTACAAGACAACCGACGGAGGAAAAACGTGGTCGCAAGTGCTCAAGATCAACGACGACACCGGCGCAAGCGACATCGCCATGGACCCGGAGAGTCCCGACACGCTGTACGCCGCCACGTACCAGCGGCGGCGCACGCCATTTGGCTTCAGCGGCGGCGGGCCCGATAGCGCAATCTATAAGACCTCCGACGGCGGAGCGACGTGGAAGAAACTCACGAAAGGCTTGCCCTATGAAAACGGCGGCGACACCGGACGCATCGGGCTGGACATTTACCGCAAGAATCCCAACATCGTGTACGCGGTCGTGCAGCACGAGAAAGGCGGCACCTTTCGCAGCGAAGACAAAGGCGAAACTTGGAAAAAGATGGGCGACACGAATCCGCGGCCTTCGTACTACAGCCAGGTCCGCGTCGATCCCAACAATGACTTGCGCATCTGGGAACTCGGCGCGCAGATGTTTTACTCCGAGGATGGTGGAAAGAAATTTGCCACCGATCGCGTAAAGGAGATTCACGGCGACTTCCACGCGCTGTGGATCGACCCGGCGGACTCCAACCACATCATCACCGGCAGCGACGGCGGGATTCACTGGAGCTACGACAACGGACGTACGTGGGATTTCCTCAACACGATTGCAATCGGACAGTTCTACGAGATCGGCCTGGACAACGAGAAGCCGTATCACATCTGCGGCGGGCTGCAGGACAACGGAAGCTGGTGCGGACCCAGCCAGACGCTCACGCGCGACGGCATTACAAATGAAGACTGGACGATCATCCACGGCGGCGACGGCTTCTACGCGCAAGTCGATCCCGTCGAGCCGTGGATCGTGTATACCGAATCGCAGGATGGGTTTTTGGCCCGCCGGGACCTGCGTACCGCGCAAGAACGCTCCATCAAGCCGGAAGCGACGGTGGGCGAGCCGCACTATCGTTTCCAGTGGAATTCGCCGGTTGCGGTTTCCGCCCACGAGCACACCACGATCTACTACGGCGGAGATTATTTGTTCAAGTCCACGGACCGAGGCGACACCTGGACGCGGCTGGGCGCGGAGCTGACGACCAGTGTGGACCGGAACAAGCTGCAAATCTTCGGCAAGACGCCGGACAAAAAGACGCTGTCGCGGCACGATGGCGTGGAAGAATATCCGACGATCACGACGCTGAGCGAATCGCCGCTGACGTCAAATGTGTTGTGGGCGGGAACCGATGACGGAAATTTACAGGTCACGCGCGACGCCGGAAGAACCTGGAAAAACGTGGCGCCCCGAGTGCCCGGCCTGCCTAAAGGAACCTACGTCAGCCGCGTCGTGGCGTCCGAGTACGGCGAGGGCACGGCCTACGCGACGTTCGACGGACACCGCAGCGATGACTACGGTATCTACGTCTTCGTTACGACGGATTACGGAGAGAATTGGAAGGCCATCCGCAATGGAATTCCGGATTCCGCTGGCAGCGTGCACGTGATCCGCGAGCATCCGCGGAATCAAAACCTCCTGTTTGTCGGCACTGAGTTCGGCCTATGGATTTCCTGGGACCGTGGTGCGAATTGGACGGCCTTGAAGAATAATTTCCCCACCGTGCCCGTGGATGACATCGCGATACAAGCGAGAGAGAACGACCTCGTTCTGGGAACGCATGGCCGCTCGATCTGGATTCTTGACGATCTGACGCCTATCGAAAAGATGGACGCCAATGTCGTTGGCAGCGACCTCACATTTTTCACACCGCGCGCAGCCACCACGTGGCATCTACGCCAGCGCCGCTGGAGTGCGGGACAGCAGATGTTCACTGCGAAGAATCCACCCTACGGCGCAATTCTGAACTATTACTTGAAAGATGCTGTTCCCCCCGAAGCGCCGAAAACAGAAAAAACCGACAAAGAAAAGACGGCTGCCGATGAGAACGAGAAGCCCGCCGCCGAGCCAAAGAAAGAAGGCAGCGTCAAGATCAGCGTGGTGGGCAAGGACGGCAAGGTGTTGCGCGAGTTCGAAGGTCCCGCAGCGGCGGGAGTGAACCGCACCGCTTGGGACTTGCGCTACGACCAAACCGCGGAGCCCACCGAGGAGCAGAAAGAGGCCATAGCGGCAGGATACGGCACCGGGCCTCGCGGGCCGCTCGTTGACCCAGGCGAATACACCGTCACGATCAAAGCAGGCGCGAAGGAAGCGACGCAGAAAGTCGTCGTCGAGGAAGACCTGCGCATTCAAATCTCAGCGGAAGACCGGGCAGCGCGGCGCGCCGCGATCGATCAGCTCTACGTGCTGGCGAAGGCGGCGGCCAAGGGCCGAAAGACGATCCAAGGGCTGAAAGATGCGCTAACCACCGCGCGCACGAAATGGAAAGCGGAATCAAGCAAGCCGGACGCCCCGAAAGTGCCTGACGACATTCAGAAGGCCGCGGACGAGCTGCAGAAAAAGGTTGACGCCGTCGCGGAAAAATTCGCCCGCGAGCAGCAGGGACTCGGCAACGCAGGGCCGCCGTTCCAGTGGAAGCCCGATCCGCTGCCGGATCAAACGCAGGACCTACTCGAAGATCTGGATAGCTTTGCAGCGGCGCCCGGCGGCCAGCAGAAAGAAAAACTTGCAGAGCTGGCGATTCTGGTGACCGATGCCACGGCGCAAGTGAAAAAACTCATGGAGGAAGACCTGCCGGCACTCAACAAAAAGATGAACGATGCCGGCGTACCGCACATCGTGCCGTCGACGACCGAGCAACCTCACGATGGCGGCGACGACGGCGACGGGGATTAGGACGGGAGGCAGCGCTCAGCTTCTTCGGGAAGTTGCGGAGGAGCGAGCGGCGTTTGCCGGAAAAGCCGTGGCTTTGAATGGAACCCCCATCCATCCGGTTCGCCTCGTGCATGAGCTTCAGGGCATGCTGAGTGATGACATGACTTTGTGTCTCGACATGGGATCGTTCCACATCTGGCTCGCGCGACACCTATACAGTTTCCGTGCGCGGCAAATTCTGATGACGAATGGGCAACAGACACTTGGCGTCGCTTTACCGTGGGCGATCGCGGCCAGCCTGGTTCGTCCCGCTGAGAAGGTGCTCTCTGTCTCCGGCGACGGAGGCTTCTTGTTTTCGGCGATGGAACTCGAAACTGCGGTCCGCCTCAAGTGCAACCTTGTCCACTTGGTCTGGATTGACGGCTCGTACGACATGGTCCGATTTCAAGAAGTGGCAAAGTACGGGCGAGGATCGGGCGTAGATTTTGGCCCCGTCGATGTCGATATCGTGCGGTTCGCCGAGGCGTTCGGCGCTAAGGGATTGCGGATCGAACGTCCCGAGGAGATCGCACCAACACTAAAGAAGGCCCTCGCTATGGAGGGACCGGTGTTGGTCGGCGTTCCCGTGGATTACAGAGACAATCACCGCCTTATGGAAATTGTGCACCCCGAAGCGCTGAACTAAAGCTGTGCCGCATGTGTTGGTGGTTGTTTCTTCAAATCCTTGGTTGCTTCCGACTCACGGACGACTCGGAATTGAAGTCATCCTTCAAACAAACTCAATCCTACTTCCCTGGTTAGTCGCGTTACCGGAAACTGACCCACGACCCATTCCCCGGAAGGCTCGTTTCCGCTGAGCCCCGAATTCCAACGCGTTACAAATGGTGTTATTTCGCGGGCGTGGGTACCGGTGCTTGGGCTTGGGCCTGCGCCCGGGCCTTGGCTTGGACGGCGCGATACCACTCGAAGGTGCGGCGAAGGCCTTCCTCAAAGTCGACCCGAGGATCGTAGCCGAGGAGTTCGCGCGCCTGGGTGATGTCCGCCTGCGAATCGCGAATGTCACCATCGCGCGGCGGATCGTATTTGACTTCGAGGTGCGTGCCCGAAATCTTGCCGAGAAGCTCGATCACCTGATTCAGCGACACCCGGCCGCCGACGCCGACGTTGAAAACCTTGCCGGTAACGTTGGGCGCTTCACACGCAAGCAGATTGGCCTGCACGGCATTTTCGACATAGGTGAAGTCGCGCGTA
This sequence comes from uncultured Acidobacteriota bacterium, assembly GCA_963735525.1. Lineage (GTDB taxonomy): Bacteria > Acidobacteriota > Terriglobia > Acidiferrales > UBA7541 > Acidiferrum. The sequence continues at coordinate 121,741 of CAVTLQ010000020.1, forward strand.
TGCTCGCCATCGCCAAAAATCACCGGCTGCGTTTCCTCGAGAAAAGCGCTGCAGAATTTCGCGAGCACACCGGAATAGGGCGAGCCGGGATCCTGCCGCGGACCGAACACGTTGAAGTAGCGGAGGCAAACATTCTCGAGGCCGTAACATCGGCCAAAAGTCTGGAGGTAAAGCTCGCCGACAAATTTCGTGACGCCGTAAGGAGAAATCGGCATGGGCCGCATGGTTTCGACCTTGGGCAGAGTGGGCGTTTCGCCGTAGGCCGAAGAGGAGGCCGCGAAAACAATGCGCTTGACCTTGGCATCGCGAGCAGCAACCAGGACGTTGAGAGTGCCGTCGATGTTGATGCGATTTGATTCAATGGGATCCTTCACGGAGCGCGGTACGGAGGTGCGGGCCGCAAGATGCAGGACGTACTCGGCTTCGTGCATGGCCTTGCGAACCACTTCAATGTCCGTGATGCTGCCCTTGATGAAGGTGATCTTGTTGCGGACTTCGGCGAGATTTTCTTCCTTGCCCGCCGAGAGGTCGTCGAGGACTACGACGCTGTGGCCGCGCTTGACGAGCTCGTCCACCGTGTTCGAGCCGATAAAGCCAGCGCCGCCTGTTACCACGTAACGCATGCGGAGCATCCTCCTACTCGTGTGGCCGCGATGGGCCGGCGATCCAAGCCGCACGCGGGCTGCCGCGGCGGAAAATAACCCGGCTCGGGAAAGACGACCAGCCCGCGTTTTGGTAACCTCAAATATCGTAGCGGAGGCCGGGCAGGTTGCGCCGCCCGCTGCCGCGAAATCGTATTGTACGACGGAAGCCAAGGACGCAAGAGTTTGTTTCTGACGCGAGTCACAAAAAGAACATGAGTCTCCGGGTCAACGTGGGAATCGCGGCTGTGGCTGCTGTGGTGCTGGCCGGTACAGCGTTTTACTGGCTGCACGGTCGGAGCGGTGAGGCGCCGCCCGCCATTGCTGCCGCGCGGATAGCCGCGGCGTCGGAGAAACCCATCGACGCGGAGGAAAAAGAGGCGAGCAGCGGAGCAGCGTCACCCGCTCCTGCGAAAAAAGCCTCGGCGCCGGAGGCGGATGCCGGCCTTCCGCTGCGAACCGGCGAGGTTCTGGAATACACCGCGGACGTGGCGAAGCTGTCGAACGTGGCGAACCTGCGGCTGCAAGTCGCCGAGCGGCGAAACTTCCTGGGCAAGAGCGCCTGGCATTTGCAAGCCTTCGCCCACACCGAGAGTCCGCTGCGCATGGTCTTCGAGCTTGACGATCAGTTTGATTCCTACAGCGATGCAGGCATGCTGTTGAGCTTGCAGTACGAGATGCACTTAAGCGAGCGAGGGCAAAAAGTCGATTCGGTCCAGCGCATGACCACGACCGGCAAAGAGCCGGCGCCGGAGAATGCGACCGAGGCGCGGGTTCTGCCGGGAACGCGCGATCCCTTGGGCATGATGCAGTACTTGCGCAACGTGGATTGGACGAAGACGCGCGAGGTGCGCGGCCCCGTGTACGACGGGCGCAAGCTTTACGATGTGCGGGCCACGGCAGCCGGATCGTCAGAGACAGTGACGGTGCCGGCTGGGAGCTTTGCAACGAACAAGATCGAAATCCGGGTGTTCAATGGCGGTGAGGAGATGAAGGATGCTCACTTCTATTTGTATCTCGACCACGACCCGCTCCACACGCCGGTCCTCCTGGAGGCCATGCTGCCCTTCGCAACCGCGCGAGTGGCGTTGACGAGTAGGAAGTAGAGCCCCTCGACGCTCAGGTTGAACCAGCCCCTGCCCCGCATCGCTCCAAAAGGGTTGTAGGGGCAGGGCTTGCCCCTCCCAGCGCGGACTTCAAGCACACTCCTAGCCGTGGTTGTGCGCTAGGTGGTGACTTGGCGTTCGATGAGGGAGCAAGCGATGTGGCCCATGGTGATGTGGGCTTCCTGAATGCGCTGAGGGTCCAGAGAGGGGACGTTGAGAAGAAGATCGACCTTGGAGGCGAGCGCCCCTCCTGTTTCGCCGGTCAGGGCGACGAGATAGGCGCCGCGGGTACGGCCGGCTTCCACGCCGCGCAGGATGTTGGGGCTTTGGCCGCTGGTGGAAAGGGCGACCAGGACATCGTGCGAGGCTACCAGCGATTCGATTTGGCGGGCAAAGATGCGCTCGAAGCCGTAATCGTTGCCAGCAGCGGTAAGCACCGAGGGATTGGTAGTCAAAGCCAACGCGGGGAGGCCGGGGCGTTCGGCGCGCAACCTTACGACCAATTCCGCGGCGAGGTGGATTGCATCGGCGGCGCTCCCGCCATTTCCGAAAAAGACGATCTTGCCACCGGAACGCAAGGCGGCCGCGGATTTCTCCGCAAATTGGGCGATCCGCTCAATCAGTGGATCGGAAAATGCCTGTTTGACGCGGGCGCTTTCTTGTAGCTGGCGGCGGATTTCGTCAGTGGAGGAGGACATTGATGCCTAACTTGCCTTCCTTGCCAGCGTGGCGGCGGGCGAAAAGCGCCCGCGACGGTCCGCGGCCGCTACACGAGCACGTACATTTCCTCTGGCCGACACTGGAAGTCCGATCCTTCAGTTCGCTTGGGTCACCCTGTTGCCGAATGTCCCCGGAGCGGCCCGGCACAGGTTGAAGACTGTGCAACCTTAGCAGAGGACGATTTTTTCGCGGTGCCGCATGACGCGGCGGGTGGCGTTGCGCGAGTCGACGACAAGCTTGGCGGCGTCGACGATGGCTCCATAATCGTAGCTGGAATGATCGGTGGCGATGACCACGCCGTCATAGCCAGCGAGCGACTGAGGACTAAGCGGCACGGACTTCATGTGCTCGTAGTTGTAGTGGCGCATTTTGTGGAGCTGCGGAAAATACGGATCGTTGTAGTCGAGCTCGGCGCCGCGCTGCAGGAGGAGCTGCATGATCTTGAGGGTAGGTGATTCACGCAAATCATCAACGTCTTTCTTGTAGGCCACGCCCAGGATCAATATCTTCGAGCCCTTGATGCTCTTCTTGCGATCGTTCAAGGCGGTGGCGACCGCATCGACGACGTGATAGGGCATCGCGGTGTTGACTTCACCGGCGAGTTCGATGAACCGGGTGGCGAAATCGTACTCGCGCGCCTTCCAGGACAGATAGAACGGGTCCACCGGAATGCAATGGCCCCCGAGGCCGGGTCCGGGATAAAAGGGCATGAACCCGAATGGCTTGGTAGCGGCGGCGTCAATCACTTCCCAGATGTCGACGCCCATGCGCAGGCTGAGCATTTTCAGCTCATTGACGAGAGCGATGTTCACGCAGCGAAAGATATTTTCGAGCAGCTTGGCCATTTCCGCGGCGCGGGTGGAGCTTACCGGAACGACGCGCGACACGATGGGCGTGTAGAGGGCCACGGCGGCGCGGGTGCTGGGTGGATTCACGCCTCCGACGACTTTGGGGATCTGCGCCAGGCCGAACTGCTTGTTGCCGGGATCTTCGCGTTCGGGAGAAAACGCCAGGAAAAACTCGCCGGCGACGTTTTCGTTTTCCGGACCGGTGGCGATGGGGCAGTGCAAACCGCTCTTTTCAAGGATGGGGAGAACCAGTTCTTCCGTAGTGCCGGGGTACGTAGTGGACTCCAGAACCACAAGTTGGCCCTTCTGGAGGTTAGGCTGGATGGAAATGGCGGTATTTTCGACGTAGCTCAGGTCGGGCTCGCGACGCTCATCCAGAGGAGTGGGAACGCAGATGATGATGGCGTCGGCATCTTTGAGCCGGGAAAAATCGGTGGTTGCGCCGAAATGCTTGCTGTTGACGAATTGCTGGATTTTGGTCTGCGGGATGTGTTCGATGTAGGACTTGCCCGCATTCAGCATGTTCACTTTCTTGGGATCGGTATCAAATCCAGTGACTTTGTGGCCGGCTTCGGCAAAGCGCAGTCCCAAGGGTAGGCCGACATATCCGCAGCCGATGATGGCGACCTTGAGTTGGGCGCCTTTGAAGAACTCGGGTTTCCGGTCGATTGCCATGAGTTGCGTCGCACTCCTCGAATATTTTGGGGATACACCAGGCGCCCGGGCCGATGGCGCAAAGACAGTTAAATATAGCAGGGTTGACGGCGAGCGCAAGAAACGCGAAAAGAGGAGTTTCCAAAGTGTGGCGAGTTCTTAACCGGGGAAGACAGCCCCGATGTGGGATACAGTAAGAGCTTATGGTGGACGTGCATTGTCACATTTTGCCGGGCCTCGACGACGGCGCCGCGGACATTCAAGAGTCGCTGGCCATGGCGCAATCCGCGATCGAGGAAGGGATTACGCACGTCGTCGGGACCCCGCACTCGAGCAGCCAATTTGCGTTCAACTACGCGCGGGTGCGGCAGTTGCGCGAGCAACTGCAAAGATTGGTGGGCGACCGGCTGGCGCTCGCCAGCGGCTGTGATTTCCACATAAGTCTGGAGAATCTCGAGGCCCTGCGGGCGGATGCGGCGCGTTTCTGCATTAGCCAGCGAAATTACCTGCTCGTCGAGTTCAGCGAGTTCTCGATTCCTCCGACGATGAACCACACCCTGCACGACATGCAGCTGATGGGCCTGAGGCCGGTGATCACGCATCCGGAACGCAACGCCATCCTGCAAGCGCAGCCGGGGCGCTTGGCGGCTTGGGTGCAGATCGGTTGCTTCGCGCAGGTAACCGCCGGGGCACTGACCGGAGGCTTCGGCCCAAAATCCCAGGAGGATGCGATGCGCTGGATCGGGGAAGGGCTGGTGCACTTCGTGGCGAGCGACGCGCACAACATGCGCTGGCGGCCTCTACGGCTGAAGCCCGCATATGACGTAGTGCGGGAGCGCTTCGGAGAAGAAAAAGCGCAGGCGCTGTTTGTGGACAATCCGATGGCGGCGTTCGAAGGGCGGGAGCTGCCGCATGTGCCGGATATCGTGCTGGAGGAAAAGCCGGTGCGGAAAAAGCGGTTTTTGTTTTTTTAAGACGCGGACGGAGCGGCGAGTGTCGAATGGGACTGAGCGCATGGGATGCGCTAAAGCGCGCCCTCTCGTGCCTGCTAGAAAACACGCCTGCGCGTTTGGGGCGCAGCATGCTGCGCCCCTACATGCGTCGCGATGGCGCGACCGTTAACCGGCGGGACGCAAGGGAAGACCCGCCCAGGCGTTGACGAGGCCAAGGACCTCGCGCAGCACATCGAGGGCGTCGGTGCTGGTGCGCCACCAATGGGCGGGATCGAAGGAATCCTCGGGCGTGGCGCGGACGACGGCGCGACCCCGGCCGCCTGAGAGTTCTTTCCAGAGACTTCGAACCCGGCGCGTGTGTGCTTTGGTGGTGACGATGATCACCACGGATGCGTTTTCTCGGGCGAGTTCCGCGGCGACGGCACGGACTTCGTCGGCGGTGTTGTTGATTGGTGGTTCGAGCCAGCCGATTGCGCCAGGAGGCACGCCTTCGTGGATCAAAACGCGAGAATTGAAGAAATCTTCGCCAGCGTCAAGGATGTTCATGGATCGGAGCAAGGCAGTCGGTTGCTCGGGGCGCGTGAGCCAGACTTGCGGCGCGTAGCCTTCGCGATACAGGCGGGCCGCCTCCATGGCGCGAATGGGCATGCGGCCGCTGAGCACGACGATGGCATGGGCTTTCTCGAGAGGGTCTTCGACCACCAGCCAACGCCCAACGCCAAAGAAAACAACTAACAGCGAGGCGACCACCACGACGGCAAGCGCAATAGCGATCGAGACGTAGCGGCGCGACGCGGAACGCAGGGACGTGCCTGTGCTTTGGGTCGTCACGGAACGTGCGAATCGTATCCCGGGCTACGGAAGTGGTCAATCGTGCTGGCGCGGGATAAACTGGCAGCTTCGAAATCGTCAAGGAGGGTGCATGCGTGCGGTTATCACGGGCGGGGCGGGATTCCTGGGTTCGCATCTTTGCGACCGGCTGATCGCGGAGGACTGGGACGTTCTGGCCTTGGACAATTTGGTCACCGGCGTGGAAACCAATGTGAGCCACTTAGAGAAACATCCGCGCTTCCGCATCGCGCGCATGGACGTTTCGACGTACATCGACGTGGCAGGCCCGGTTGACTACGTGCTGCACTTCGCTTCACCCGCCAGCCCGGTGGACTACCTGAAGCTGCCCATTCAAACGCTGAAAGTGGGCGCGCTGGGGACTCATAATGCGCTGGGCCTGGCGCTGGCGAAAAAAGCCAAATTTTTCCTGGCTTCGACCAGCGAGTGCTACGGCGACCCGGAGATTTCTCCTCAGCATGAGGAATATTGGGGCCGCGTGAATCCCATCGGGCCGCGCGGCGTTTACGACGAAGCGAAGCGCTTTGCCGAAGCCATGACCATGGCGTATCACCGTTACCATGGCGTGGACACGCACATCGTGCGCATCTTCAACACCTACGGACCTCGCATGCGATTGAACGACGGACGAGCCCTCCCCAATTTCGTGCACCAAGCCCTCAGCGGCCAGGCGATCACCGTCTACGGCGACGGCAAACAGACGCGGAGTTTCTGCTACGTATCCGATTTGATCGAGGGAATCTACCGGCTGATGCTCTCCGACGAACACCTGCCGGTGAATATCGGTAACCCCCAGGAGATCACCATCCTGCAGTTTGCGGAGCGCATCCGGCAGCACTTTGAAAATGCGCCGCCCATCGTTTTCGAACCCTTGCCGCAGGACGATCCAAAGCAGCGCTGCCCGGACATCAGCAAGGCCAAGCGGATTTTAGGATGGGCGCCGAAGGTCGGGCTGGAGGAAGGGCTACAGGTGACGCTGAGTTACTTCCAGGAACAATTTGCCCGGAAGACGAGCGTGAGCGCGAAGTAGCGGCTCGATTTCCGCGGAACTACCGGGCGGCTTCCATGCGGCCGCTCTGCACGTACTCTCGCCCAAACGAGAAATACTCGAACCCCAATTCGCGCATGCGCGCCGGGGAATAGAGATTGCGGCCGTCGATCACGAGGCGCCGGGCCATCAGATTGCCGGCGCGCTCCCAATCGATATTGCAGTACTGCTCCCATTCGGTGCAAACCAGAGCCGCTTCCGCGTCGCGCAACGCGTCGTAGGGATCTTCGTGATAGTTCACCTCGGGCAGAACCGCTCGCGCGCGGGAGATGGCTACAGGGTCACTCGCGTGGACGTCAGCGCCTTCGTTGAGCATCGCATTGGCGACCTCGAGAGCCGGGGAAAAGCGTACGTCATCGGTGTTGGCCTTGAAGGCGAGCCCCAAGATCGCTACGCGCTTGCCCTTAACGACCCACAACGCTTTGTGGACTTTGGCAACGAAGCGGTCGACACGCTGTTTGTTGACCCGTTCGGCCGCCTTGAGGATATCGAAGTTGACGCCCACCGTGCCAGCGAGGTGGACGAACGCCTGGACATCCTTGGGGAAGCAAAAACCCCCGAAACCCAGGCCCGCGCGGAGAAACTTAGGGCCGATGCGAGGGTCCAGCCCCATGGCGTAAGTCACTTCGTCGACGTCCGCGCCGATTTTTTCGCAGAGGTCAGCGATCACATTGGCGTAGCTGATTTTCAGGGCCAGAAACGAGTTCGAGGCATGCTTGATGAGCTCGGCGCTGTTAATGGTCGTGACCAAAAATTCGGCAGGCGCTCCTGGGGGGCAGGCGCCGTTGTGCACCGGGCAATGGAACGCGCGCTCCAGGATTGGCCGATAGATTTCGCGGAGATCGGCGGCGGCGGACTGGTCTTCGACGCCTACGACGATGCGATCCGGATGAAAGAAGTCTTCGACGGCAGTCCCTTCCCGGAGGAACTCAGGGTTCGAGGCCACTCGGAAATTGAGATTGCTGTTGCGGGAGTAGGCGTTCAGCGCGCGGCGCAGCTCGAGGCCGGTGCGGGCAGGAACGGTGCTCTTTTCGATGACCAGCTTGGGAGAGCACGCTTCGACGGCGATCTGTCGAGCAACGTGATCGATGGCGGAAAGGTCGGCCTCCCCATTGGGCTTCGGCGGCGTGCCTACGCAGATAAAGACAGTGTCGCCGCTGCGGATGGCCGCTCCCGCGTCGGAGGTGAAAGAGATTTTGCCGCTCGCGTGCATTGCGGCGAGAATCTCCTCAAGATAGCGCTCGTAGATGGGCACGCCGCCGGATTGGAGCTGCGCGATGCGCTCTTTATCGATGTCCGTACAGACGACGTCATGCCCCGCTTCGGCAAGACATGCCCCAGTTACCAGGCCAACATAGCCGCAACCCACTACGGCAAGACGCAAGCGATTTCTCCTCAGAGTCCTCTGGGGCGTAGAGGGGGGTCTTGAGCCAAATCCAGAGCCACTATTGTGACCTAATTGCGCGCCCCGGCAAAGCTTTGCGTGACAGCCTACCCGGAGGCCGGACGAGGCCCGGCGTTCCTCCCCAAGAGCAATCCGCGAAGACCGAGAAGAGCGAGGCGCGGCTGCCGGCGAAGCACAGTCCAGAGCAAACGCGTCGATTCATCGCGAGTGATCTCGCTCAAGGTGTCGCGGGTGGACAGATTGAGAAGATCGACGAGCTGGGAGTAGTTCTTTTGCTGAAAATGATGCATGGTCCGGCGAATCAGCCAGTGAGTATCGAGCTCGCGGCGGAGCGCCATCAGCTCGCGGCTAGGGCCATTGCGCAAGATGGATTGCGCGACGCCGAGAGCACCGCGAAATCCAGTGACCACACCGCCGACGGTCGTCACCTTCACCTGCGCGGCGGCGTCGCCGACCAGGTATACCTCACCCTCGCCGACGCGCCGCTTGACCGGCACCCACCCGCGATAAACCGGAATGCGCGCGCCCTGCCACTCCAAGGGTTCCATGCGCTTCTTCTCGAGAAAACGCGCCAGGCAGCGAGCCGTGTCGCGGCCGTCTTCGCCGATTACGCCCAACGCGGCGCGCTCGGCCGATTCGGGGATCAACCAATAGAAGTACGGGGTATCGTCGGGTACGAACCACACGCGGGTGGTATCCGGCGGACAATCCTTGGGCAGGCGCACGATGGCTTGAACCAGCGGAACGGTTTCGATCGGCGGCCAGCCTGCGGCGCGCCCGACGCGGCTGGAGGCGCCGTCGGCACCCACGACACTGGCGGCGTGCAGCTCTTCGCGGCGTCCTGCTGACTCCACCTCCAGGTGAAGACCTCGCGAATTCGGCGACAGTCCAAGAAACCGGTTGTCGAAGGAAAGATTTGCGCCTGCGTGTTGCGCATCGCGAGCCAGCGCCGGAATCAAGCGTGCCCGCTCGATGATCAGGTCGGGCTTCGAGAGGGCGATCTGCGCCGAGCGGCCGTCGGTGAAAAGCTCAAAGCGCCGAATCTCGTTGAGGATGCTGGCGTTTGCGGAGGCCCCGAGTTGATTGCGGAAGTGATTGGTGACGATGAGCGTACGGGAAGCGGGTTCCAGGTCCGGCTTGGATTCCAAGACGCGAACCTTGCGGCCGCCACGCGCCAGAGCCGCGGCGGTGTAGAGCCCCGCGGCTGAACCGCCGACAACGATGACTTCATCAGTGTCCCGGCGAACCGGGGGATGCGGTTGAGTGCTTCGCACGATAGCTGTTCGTCCTGTCACGCGGGAAGGTGCGCACCGCGAGTCCCGGCTAGTCTGCTTGGAAAAGCAACCAAGTTTCCAGCTTTAGTCCCATTCATGGTACGGCCGCTCGAGCGGTGGGAGGTCAACGCCCGTAAGTATAGCGAATCCAAAAGGGAGGGCAAATCCTTCCGACACCAAGATACTTGAGATCAGAGTCACCCTTCGCGGGGTCAGCGCGTCAGACGGGAACTGCCGGTTTACGTGCTTGGGGCTCGTAGGGGGCGCGCTCGAGCAGGGCGACCCCAAGCGCAAGCAAGGCGGCGGCGACTATGGCCGCGGCGACAGCTCCGCTGGGCGATAGATAGGCCACTAGAACGGCCGCGCCGCCACTTAAGGCTCCCAGCGAATAAAGCGCGAGCACCGCGCCGCGCTGGCCGAATCCGAGATTGGCCAGGCGATGGGCGGCGTGGTCCTTGCCCGGAGTTGTAAACGGAAGCAAGCCACGGCGCGAGCGGGAAATGGTAACCAGCGTGGTATCGAAAATGGTCACGCCGAGAATCAACAAGGGTGCGAGCCACCCGGAGAGGTGATTCGCCTGCTCGAGGCGCAGCTTCAGGCCGAGCGTCGCCATCAGAAAGCCTAGAAACATGGCGCCGCCATCACCCATAAAAATTTTCGCCGGCTTGAAATTCCAGCGAAGGAAGCCGGTCGCCGCGCCGAGGACGGCGGCTGCCAGCGTGGTTACCAGGGTCTGACCATTGAGGTAAGCCAGCATCGCGAAAAAGATGGAGGCCATGGCGGCCACGCCGGCGCAGAGACCATCCATGTGGTCGAAAATGCTGAACGAGGCGGTGATGCCGACAACCCAAAAAACGGTCAGCGCGGCGTCCAGTACATTGCCCGCGCGCCCGGGCAGTAGGACGTCGAAGACCTGCGCGTGAATGCCGCTGGCCAGAAGAATACCGGCGGCTAGCGGCATGGCTACAAAGAGCTTGATCTGGTGGTGCAGCCAGCCGCGATCATCCAGAAAGCCTACGGCGGCCACCAGGGTAGCGCCCGTGACTATTCCCGCGCTCTGCGCGCGTGCCGCACCGTCGAAGGCAAACAGGATCGCAAGCATCACGCCGCCGTACATGGCTAAACCGCCGAGCAGCGGAATGGGTTGGACATGAACCTTGCGCGGTCCTGGAAGGTCCACCATGCCCACCCGCAGCGCCAGCGCGCGCACCGGGACGGTGAGCATCAGAGATGCAAATAGAGCAATGAAAAAGGCGAGCACGCCTGCGGCCATGCAACCTCTTTTGTTGGCGCTTTACGGACATCCTGCCGGGGGGAGGGCGCGCGGCCGATGTCTCGAACAAAACCGCCGGGTTGGGGACCCGGCTCCCAAGCCATTCGGTAACTCTACAGTAAACAGAAGGCTGCCCCACGCAGCACATTCACCATACCGCGCTTTTTGGCGCACTTCAATGCCGAATCTAAAGGACGTGATCTAGGGGGACATGGGCCGAGGGGGCGTGGGTCGCTCCGCCCGGGTCCTGGATCCTCTAGCGCTCCGTCAGCATGCGGCCGAAGATGCGCTGTACTTCAGCGCGGTCTTTTGTGGCGTAGTACCAGTCGATGGTGCGCTTTAGGCCGTCGCGGAAGGCGACTTTGGGCTCCCAGCCGAGCAGGCGCTTCGCCAGCGCATTGTCCGCAACGCGGTTGAGCGGGCCGGTAGGCATGTCCCGGCGCAGCTTGATCTCCGCTTTGTGCCCGGTGAAGTCGCACACCATCTTCGCGCAGTCCGCCACGGTGATGCGCTCCATGGTGCCGAGGTTGACGGCCGTGCCATCGCTGATTTTCTCGCCGGCAAGAATGGTGCCCTCGACGATGTCGTCGATGTACGTCCAGTTGCGAATCTGCGTCCCGTCGCCCCAGACCTCGAAAGGATTCTGCCCGAGGAAAGCCCTCGCGATCATGGCAATCACCGCGTGATTTTCGACGCCGCGCGGCCCGTAAACGGTGAAGTAGCGGCAGGACGCCGCGCCGATGCCGTGCTCCTTCGCGTAGGCCCTCAGCGTGAACTCACCCATGAGTTTGGCCCAGCCATAAGTGTTGTCCGCGTCGTTGGGACCGCAGGTGAGATCTTCCGTGAGGTAGATTTCCTTTTTGATGTCGGACTGCAGGAAATTGGGGTACACGCAGCCGGAAGAAGCAAAGACGATTTTCTTGACTTTGGCGCGAAGCGCTTCGGCGAAAACCAAGCCGTCCAGAAAAAAGTTCGACGCGGGCCCCGCCTGATGCAGATCCACATACCCGCGTCCGCCATGGTCGGCGGCCAGGTGGAAAACCGTGTCCACGCCTTGCACCGCCGCGCGCATTACGCCCGGCTCGCGCAAATCCGCGTGGAGGAAATCGACACCCGCCTTTCCCAGGTGCTCGCGAATGTTGTCGAGATGTCCGCTCGACAAATCATCGACGATGCGGACTTTCGCGCCACGAGCGAGAAGCTGGTCCGTTAGCGTTGAGCCGATAAACGAAGAGCCTCCCGTAACGAGCGCCAGCTTGCCGGTCCAAAAAGTCTCTCCAGGTGTCACGGGTGCGCTGCCTCCTCGATAATGTGCAAGAATTTCAAGATTTCTTTCACTCTATCATAGTCATAGACAACGGCCCGCGCCGCAAGTCCCATCGCTGCGAGCCGGGCTGGGTCGGCCAAAAGTGCTCGGACGACCGCAACCAGTTCCTCGGGCTTGTCCGGGTCGGCGGAGACGCCGAAGCCGCACTGCGCACCCAAAGACGCGGCGTCGGTTTCGCTCGGCGCCACGGCGATGATCGGCCGGCCGGCTGCCAGAATGCCGTACATCTTGCTGGGTACGACGACGCCCTCGAGCCCGCGCTTGATCGTGATGATGTGCGCGTCGCCGGCCGCGAGTACCGACGGAATCTTGCCGGCGGGAAAGAACGGCAGAAAACGCACGTTGGTTGCGCCGGCGGCAGCGGCTTCTAGGTGAGCTCGCTGTGCACCATCGCCCACGAAGATAAGCCCTACGCCGTCTCGTGCAAGCTCGCGTCCCGCGGCCAGCAGAGTATCCCAGGCGCCGTAAAAGCCGAGATTCCCGGCGTGCAGAAGCACGAAACGGAAATCGCCGCGAATGGCGCGGATGACGTCGGGGTCAACCGCAGGCTGCGGTGATCCGGCCGGGGCAATCTCCGCGCCGTCGCGAACGATTGCGACTCTCCGCGCGTCCACGCCTTTCGCGATGATTCGGGATCGCATGTCTTCGCCGAGCACGATCACGCGCGCCGCACGACGCAGCGCCCAGCGGTGCAGCTTCTCCCACACGCGCGCGAGCAGGCCTGGCTCGACAATGGAGCCGCCGAGCGCCATGTCCGGATACAGGTCGCGGATGTTGTACACGTAAGGTTTGCCTTTGAGCAGGGCCACGAACGCGCCGACGATGCCCTCAAAGGGCGGGTCCGTCATCGCCAGCACGACATCGCATCCGGCGAAGAGCGCGAGCGGAACGCTCAGCGCGACGTAACTCAGATAGTTGAGCACCCGCCGCGACATCTGCGCCCGGTGATAGTCGGTCGAGCCGACCCGGATGATTCTTACGCTGCCCGATTGCTCGGTCTGCCAGAAACGCCAGGGGCGGCGCTCGGTGGGATCGTAGGATGGGCGCCCGCAGAGAACCGTCACCTGATGTTTCGCAGCGAGCGGCCCAATGAAAGCCGCAGCCATTTTTGCCGTCGCCGAAGTATCCGGCGGATAGTAGAGGTTCAACAGCAGGATGCGCACTGGGAGATTGTACAAGGAGACGCGATTCGTGACCGCCTCCCATGAACGGCACTCTGGCTGCGCCCGCGCAACAGGCCATGCAGCTAACGTCGTAGCGCGGCTTTGCCAGACCTGCTAGACTGGCGCGGTTTTGTGTCGAAGCACACGAAGACGGTTTCTCACGGAAGCCGCGGGCACGGCGGCCGCTGCGCTGTTGTGGACCGGCGCGAAGAATGCCCTCGCCGCGGCCGCGATCGGCATGGCGGCGGACAATGGCCCCAACTTGCGATTTCCAGCGCGGGCCCGGGAGCGAATCGCCGTCTCTTCCTATCCGTTCCGTGATTTCATCGCCGGGCTCGACGATCCCGCGAGTGCGTCCAGCCACAAGATGGAGCTGAAGGACTTCGCCGCGCATGTGCTGGCGAAATTCAACATCAACAAGATCGAGCCGTGGAGCAGGCATTTTCGCTGGCTCGAACCGGCGTATCTGGAAGAACTCCGGGCGGCAGTGAAAAAAGCGGGGGCCGCGATTGTGAACATCGCCGTGGACGGCGAGCACAGCCCCTATGCCGTGGAACAAGAAGAGCGCGAGCGGGCCATCGAGTTCAGCAAGAAATGGATCGATGTGGCAGCGGCCATCGGCTCACCAAGTGTGCGAACGAACCTTCCGCGCGCTAAGGATGCGGAGCCAAACGTGGAACGTGCTGCGGAGACTCTGCGTCGCGTCGCCGAGTACGGTTCGGCCAAAAAGGTAGTGGTAAATCTGGAGAACGATAATCCCGTCAGCGAGGACCCGGTTTTTCTCACCCAGCTCATCGATAAGGTGAACAGCCCGTGGCTGCACGCGCTGCCGGACTTCGCGAATACCTTGGCCACCGGCAACGAGCAACGCGCCTACGCGGGAATCGACGCCATGTTTGGACGCGCCTACAACATCTGCCACGTCAAAGCGATGGAAGCCAACGACTCCGGGCAGGTTTTTCACGTTGATCTGGCCAAGACTTTCGGGATGTTAAAGAGCCACGGATACAAAGGCTACTGCTCGATGGAATTTGACAGCCCCGGCGATCCCTATCTTGGAACAAAGGAATTGATTGCGGACACGGTGCAGTACCTCACGTGACGCAGACGAAATGCCGGGCTTTAGCCGCTTCTGCTTATAAGGAAATCGCCCAGCGCCAGCGCGTCCATTTGCGTTCGCAGAAAACAATCCAGTGCCTCTTCCGGCCGGCACACGATGGGTTCGTTGTCGTTGAACGATGTATTCAGGACCAGCGGGACGCCGGTGAGATCGCGGAAGGCCGAAATGAGCGCGTAATAGCGGGGATTGGCGTCGCGCGTGACGGTTTGCAGGCGGCCGGTGCCATCGATATGCGTGGGCGCCGGAATCTGGCTGCGTTTCTCCTGGCGAACGGCATACGCCAGCGTCATGAACGGCGACGGGTGCGACTTTTCAAACCACTCGCCTGTCGCCTCCGCCAAAATCGATGGCGCGAAAGGCCGAAAAATCTCGCGGTGCTTGATTCGCCGGTTCAGGATTTCTTTCATGTCCGGGCGGCGCGGATCGGCCACGATGCTGCGATTGCCGAGCGCGCGAGGGCCCCATTCCGCGCGGCCTTGAAACCATCCGACAATCTTGCCGTCCGCGACGACTGCAGCTGTGCGTCGCGCCACCTCTTCCTGAGGCAATTCCGCGATGACATACCCGGCCCGGCCGAGGCCGCTCGCATCGATCGCCGCGCGAATTGCGTCACGGGAAAAACTCGGGCCCCAGTACGCGTGATCCATCACGAACGAGCGCGGCTTGCCAAGCTTCTGATGCCAAACGTAAAAAGCAGCGCCAACGGATAGACCTCCGTCGCCCGCCGCCGGTTGCACGTAAACCTGCTTGAATGCAGTGTTTTCAAAAATCTTGCCGTTCGCCACGCAATTAAACGCCACGCCGCCCGCCAGACAAACCGCCGCCAGCCCCGTGCGTCCCGCTAGCTTTTTTAGCATGCCCAGATAGACCTCTTCGAGCCGTACCTGCAGCGACGCAGCCACATTCCGATGGCGCTGCTCCAGCGGCTCTTGGGCCGCCCGAGTGGGGCCGAGCCGCCGCGCCAGTTCTTCGGAAAACAACTTGCCTTGCACGGGAGTTTTTCCGGCGTCCGCCCAAGTCATCTCCGGACCGGTGCGGTGGTGGATGAAATAGTCGAGGTCGAGGCGAAAACCATTGCCGGCTCCGTTTGCGTCAAAGCGAACGATGTCGCGAAAGGCTTCAAGATTTTCAGGCTGGCCATACGCGGCGAGTCCCATCACTTTGTACTCATCGCCAAACTTCGGAAAGCCGAGGTATTGGGTAAGGGCGCTGTAGTAGATCCCCAGCGAGTGCGGGAACGCGATGGCATCATCGATTTTCATGTGGTTCCCCGCGCCGGTGCCCCACATGGTACTCGCGAAGTCGCCCAGTCCGTCCGCCGACAGCAGGGCGGCGCGCTCGAATGGAGAAACGAAGAAAGCGCTCGCCAGATGCGCTTGGTGGTGTTCGACGCGATGGAACGTTGCGGAGAGCCTGGCCGGATCGACGTCGAAAGCCTGCGCCAGCGCTTCGCGAACGCCGGTAAATTTCACAAAGACCTTGGCGCGGTCGCGCGCGAAAGACGGCATCCGCACCGCGTAAAAAAGCTTCGTGGCTATCCGCGCATAGGGATTTCGCGGCACCGCGACGTGATCGATCTCTTCGAGTTTCAGTCCGGCTTCGTTCAAGCAATAGCGGATCGCCTGCGCGGGGAAGCCTGCGGCGTACTTGACGCGGTTGAAGCGTTCTTCTTCCACCGCCGCAACCAGCTTGCCGTCGCAAACAATCGCCGCCGAAGAGTTGCCGTGATAGGCGTTAATGCCCAGGATATTCATGGCGCGAGGATTCAGTGTACCGCAGGGACCTTTGGAGTGCGGCGGCCTGCCTGCGCAGGCGGGCTGGCCGCCGCCTTCTCAGAGATGCCGGCGGCACCACTCGTTGAGCACGTATAGCGACCACGGCCGCGACCACGATGTCTTGCCGGCAAGGAACGCGGACCACACATCACGCACGCCTTGCGAATGCAAATGGGGAGCAAGTGCCTTAGCCGGATCGGCGAAGCTCGCCTCCAGCCGCGCTCGCAGCGGTCCTCGCAGCCATTCTTCCCACGGCAGAGTGAACGTGCGCTTCCGCTGCGCCGCAATCTGCGGCGGCAAGAGGTCACCCAACGCTTTGACGAGCAAAGCTTTCTGCGTTCCCGCCCGATAGCGCGCCGCGTCCGGTAACGAGCCGACAAACTCCACGAGCGGCGTATCCAGCAGCGGGACGCGCACCTCGAGAGATCGCGCCATGCTCACCGAATCGGTGTCCCGCAAGAGAGTGCCGGCCATGTACGTACGCATTTCCAGCCACGCAATCCCGGCAATGGGCTCCAGCTTGCGCGCGACGTCCGCAGCCCTCTCCAGCCAACCGAGCCACGTCGGTTCCAAGGTGACCCCGTCGGCGTGCACCGTGCTCGGGCGAAAGCGCGGTTCGGTCAAGCGCGGCAACTCCGTCGCCGGAAACAGGGCTCTCGCAAAAAAATACGGGTGCGGCAGTACATCCGGTGACACCCACGCCGCGGCAGCTTTGCGCGATGCGTCGGGTCCGCTCCGTTGCGCAACCCATCGGGTCAGCACCGGCGTGACGGCGCGGCGCAACGCTGCAGGCACGAACCACGCGAGCCAGACGAGGCGATCGAGCCGGCGAGTATCGTCGAACGTCCGGTACCCGGCAAAGAGTTCATCCCCGCCAAGGCCCGAGAGCGCGACCTTGAGGCCCACTTCTCGCGCCGCCCACGACACAAAATACGTATTGATGCCGTCCATGGTGGGCTGATCGAGTGCGTCGAGAGCTTCGTCCAGCCGCGACACGACTGCCCCGCCATCCAAAGGCACGTCGCTATGCTGGGTTCCGCTCCGCTCTGCGACCACGCGGGCCAGCGCGGCTTCATCGTACGGCGTTCCCGGAAACGTCAACGTGAAGCTCCGGATTCCAGGTTGCACGCGCGCCGCCAACGCTGCGATTGCGCCGGAATCCAGGCCACTCGAAAGAAACAGTCCCACGGGCACGTCGGCAATCAAGTGCGCGCGGACCGCGTCTTCGAGCAGCGGGCGCAACCGCTGCGCGGCGGAGGTGATGTCGCTGGGCTTTGCCGTATCTCGAGCGGCAGGACTCTGCATCGGATCCCACCAGGGCCTCGCACGCGGCGCGCGCCGACGTTCCGGCACGTAGAGCAACATGCGATGGCCGGGCGGCAGCGAGAAAATGCCTTCGATCAGCGTGACCGGCTCGGAAACGCTCCCGAACAAAAGGTACGAGGTAAGCGCGTCCTGCGAAATCTCCTTCGCAGCCACACCGGAAGCCAGCAGCGCGCGAACCTCAGAAGCAAACGCGAAGCCTTCCGGCGCCTGTGTGTAGTAGAGCGGCTTGATCCCCAAAGGATCTCGCGCGAGAAACAGCAGCGGCGCGGTGGCGTAGCGCTTGCGCAGATCGAGCAGCGCAAACGCGAACATGCCCCGCAGCTCGGTGAGGCAATCCTCGCCCCACTCTTCCCAAGCGTGTACCAGGATTTCAGTGTCGGACTGCGTTGCGAAGCGATGTCCGCACAGAGTCAGATTTTCGCGAAGTTCCCGATAGTTGTAGAGCTCGCCGTTGAAGACGACGGCCACATCCTTCGCCTCGTTCCAGACGGGTTGATGGCCGCCTTGCAGGTCAATGATGCTGAGACGCCTCACGCCGAGCGCCAGGCCCGGCGCGCGGGGCTCGTTGATCAGAAAGCCGTCTTCATCCGGTCCGCGGTGCTGCAGAGCTGCCGACATCGCGCGAACGCGCGACTCCGCGTCGGCGGTGCGGCTAACGAACGCGACCCCGCAAATGCCGCACACGCCCTTATTTGATCCCCGGTGTACTGAAGAAGGCGGCGCCCGCCCGCAGGAAGTGTTCGCGTAAGTGGAATCGCGGAATTCCCAACCGGTAGTCGGCATACCACGCCAGCAAGAAACGCAGGACCAGGAAAAAGAACGCACATATTGCCGCCCCTACGAGCGCGAAAAACGATTCCCGCTCCAGCAACAGGCTCCAGTCTAGGCGTTCATCCCAGCCCGGACTGATCGTATCGAGCAGCCCCCGCACATAGTGCCCGCCCAGTGGGAGCCGCGTGAGGCGTACGTGTGCGAAACGTGCGTAGTTATATTCCGGCGGGTAGTTCGGCACCAGGCTGGTTGCCTGCGCGAAGACCTCCGGATTCTGCAGTTCTTTGCGCGTCAAAAGGTGCCCTTCCGCGTCGCGAAACATCAGCCGATACGACGGATCCACGATCACCCAACGCCCGTCAATCGGCACTTCCGCGACGACGTGCTTCGTCGTGCGGTCCGGCGACAGCAGCAGCAAGCGGCGCGTGTTCAAACCGGCGCTCCGCGACAAATTCAAAAACGCGTTGGTCGCCGTGCCGCAGACCGACAGCAACTGCCGGTAGTTCAGAGTTGTCTCGGGATCTCGCGTGGCCAGTTCTGCCGGGTCGGCCGCCACCGGGCGCGCCGGGCCGACGCTCATCCAATTCAGGATGGCCTCTACTTGCTGCTCCGGCGCCGCCGTGGCCGGCACAATCGCGTCCGAAAAACCCCTGAGGTATTGCCGAACGGAATATTCCCAGCCGCCGCAGTAAATCAGCGAGCCGACAGCCACGACCAGGAGCAGATTGGTGCTCCACCAGCTAGCGCGGAAGATCAGGTGCTTCCTAGGCACAACACCTTCCTCAGGGCCGCCGATTATGCCACGCGGCTCTCGGCCTCCACAAGTTGGCCATATAAACCTTCCATCGCCATCGCAGGTTCTTCCCAGCCAAGGCGCGACACCACTTCGCGGCATCCCGCGGCGAGCCGTGCATGCAGGCCGGGTTCAACGAGCACGCGTTCCATGGCGCCCGAGATCGCCGCCGCATCGTGCGCCACCACCAACCCGGCAACACCCGCGAGCAGCGGTGCGATGCCGCAAGCCTCGGTGACGATAACCGGCGTTCCGGCAGCGGCCGCCTCTGCCGCCGCATTCCCAAAATTTTCATTCTGTGACGGCAGCACGAAGACATCGGCGTCGCGATACGCAGCCCATTTGTCCTGCTCAAACAACGGTCCGCACAATCGCACTCTCGATGCTACGCCAAGCTGCACCGCCATTTGCATCAACCGTGCTTTCATGCCGCTCTCATCCGGCCCGACGAACACCAGCTGAGCATTTCCGCCAAGTGGCGCGGGCAGATTCGCAAAAGCTTGCAGCAACAAGTCGGGGCTTTTCTTCTGTGATAGACGGCCGAGGAAGAGGATGAGTTTCGTGTCCGGCGAAATGCCGTAGGCCGCTCGGAACTTCCCCCGTTCGGGAAGCGCTGTGGGCGCGTCCACACCGTTGCGCCGCAAGACGATTCTTTCCCGCGGCGAGCCCGCGGACACCAGTTCCGCCTGCTCTTGATCGGAAGTCACCACCAAGAAACGGCATCCCCTCAGCATGGTCTGGCCCAGAAAGCTATGATACATCCGCTTCAGCCACAAGCTCCTTACAATTGGCACGAACATTCCTATCGGTTCAACCACGTAAGGAAGCTTGTACCGGCGGCATTCCGTGGCTACGGCCGGGCCGAGGAAATCGTAAAGGCCGAAGATGTGCACCACATCAAAGTTGTCGAGCCGCGCTCGCAAGAAGCGCTTCAACGCCGGATTCCAGCTCAACGTCCGATAGTGGAGCCACGTCGGAAGATAGATGGCTTTCACGCCGTTTTCTTCGCGCCGCCAGCCAAACGGCGACCGGTCGGCCACCCCCGATTCGATGTCTGCGCCCACACGCGTTTCCAGTCCCCAATCGGCGGTCAGCACCGTGACTTGATGCCCTCGCCGGGCCAGCGCCTCCGATAGCGCGCGCACTTTCACCGGAGGGCCGCCGAATTCCAGGAAGGGAGCGTAAGTCTGCGTGACGTTCAGGATTCGCATAATTCGCGAAAGATTTTTTTCAGCGACTTGACGAACACGTTGAAGCGGAAGTCGCGCGCCACCCGCTCGCGGCCGCGCGCGCCCATTTCCCGCCCCAGCGCAGGATCCGCGAGCAGTGTCTCGATCGACGTCGCGAGCTGCGGTATATCGCCGTGAGGCACCAAGTAGCCCGTCTTGCCGTCCTCGATGACTTCCGGCGCGCCACCATGCGCGCCGCCGATCACCGGTTTACCCCGCGCCATTGCTTCCAGATATACCAGGCCAAAACCTTCGCCGCGGCTCGGCAGCGCGAATATTTCGCACGCCGAATAGCACGCCGCCAGCTCCGGATAGCTGAGCCCGCTCATGAAATGCACGCGTCGCCGGACGCCGCATCCGTCCGCAAGCTGCTCCAGCCAGGCTTGGTCGTCGCCTTCGCCAACCGCCACGACCTGCAGATCGGTCCATTCGTGGAGCAGCCGCGGTAACGCGGAGATCAGCGTGTCCATCCCCTTGTAGCGTTCGTTGGCCAGCCAGCGGCCCACGGTAAGGATCACGCGGCCCCGCGGAAAATTCGGCGGCAGCGCCGCTTGCGAACCATCAGCCGCAAGCGCCTCAAACTCCGGATCGAGCGCCCACGGCAAAACGCGAATGCGCTCGCGCGGAATCTGTTGCCGGGTGGCCACGTGGCTCGCCGTATCTTCGGTCGGCGTGAGTATCAAGTTGGCGCCGCGTAACGCGCGACGCCGGAGCGCCGGCAGCGGTTCCCAAACCTCAATCCCATGCGCGCAGACGATCGATTTCATACGCGGCGCAGAGAGTCGCATGGCCTGCACTACCGGTGCCAGGTTGGGATGCCCGGCCACAACCAGTTTCGCGTGACGCCTCGCCGTGCGCAGCGCTGTCGCCGTAAAGCGCCCCTTGGCGCGCTCGCTGCCGGTAAAAACGATTTCGCGCGTCCCCACCGACATGCGGTGCAGCTCCGGCGTGTCGTTGAGGCTGAGTAGCCGGCATTCCATGTTGCGGCCTGCTGCAAATTCCGTCATCACCGCCGCAAGGTGCCGCCCGGCTCGCTGTATCCCGCCGGCAGATTCCAGCTCGGGGAAGAGTCCGATGATCACGCGCCGAGTCTGCCAAGTGCCGCGCCGGAAGGCAAGGCGCGAATTGCCTTCGACGTCGAAGTGTGACTCATCGGCACCCCCAAACATGTAGGGTGATGATCTTTACGGCCTGCTGCAAAAGGGAAAATTGTCATTCTGAGGGCATCCGACTTGCCCAGAGCGGATTCCGCGAAGGGTAAGAATGTCCGTCAGGGTACGGCCTAACAGCTTGCGCAAGAAAGCAAACTTGTCATTCTGAGGGCATCCGACGAGGATGCGCGAAGAATCTCAACTTCAACCATCACAGCCACTTACTGTTTGTACGCTTCCTCGGACAACTTCAAGTGTCTCGTCCAAATCAGTTTTTCCGCGGACTCTCTAGTCCATGGCGACGCTATTCCCGACCAGCGGAACCAGATCCGCGATGTTATCGAGATAGACGTCAGCGGGGTAAAGCATTCGATCGTGAACGCCGAAACCGTAATTGACCGCCGCGGCCATCGTGCCGGCGTTGCGCGCCGTTTGCACGTCAACCTCGGAATCGCCGATCACCATCGTTTGCTGCGGCGCCGACCCGAACTCCCCGAGTATCGTGTTCGCCCCAAGTGGATCGGGCTTCTTCGTTTCGAAACTGTTGCCGCCGTAGACCACGCGAAAATATTTCGTCAATCCCAGCCCTTCCAGGATTCGCACGCTGATTCGC
>CAVTLQ010000021.1:0-126370 GCA_963735525.1 uncultured Acidobacteriota bacterium
GTCGCCAATCAGTAAGGAGTCACACTGCGTGTAGTTGCGAGCCGCCACGGCGCTCTTCAGGATCTTCACCTGGCCGCGGTAGGTGTTCTGCCCGTGCCCAGCGGAAATGCCCTTGGCGATGATTGTGCTCCGCGTGTTCTTGCCAATGTGAATCATCTTGGTGCCGGTGTCGGCCTGCTGCCAGTGGTTAGTGAGCGCCACCGAGTAGAACTCGCCCACGGAGTTGTGGCCCTGCAGGATGACGCTCGGGTACTTCCAGGTGATGGCCGAGCCGGTCTCCACTTGCGTCCAGGAAATCTTCGAGTTCACACCTGCGCATTTGCCGCGCTTGGTGACGAAGTTATAGATCCCGCCCTTGCCCGTCTCGGGGTCTCCCGGATACCAGTTCTGGACGGTCGAGTACTTGATCTCGGCGTTGTCGTGCGTAATCAGCTCAACGACAGCAGCATGCAACTGGTTCTTGTCGCGAATCGGTGCGGTGCAACCTTCGAGGTAGCTCACATAGGCGCCCTCATCGGCGATGATCAGGGTGCGCTCGAACTGGCCCGTCTCCGCCGCATTAATGCGGAAGTAGGTCAGGAGCTCCATCGGACAGCGAACCCCCTTGGGGACGTACACGAACGACCCGTCGGTGAACACGGCCGAGTTGAGAGAGGCGAAGAAATTGTCGGTGTAGGGCACCACCGAGCCTAGATACTTCTGCACCAACTCGGGGTAGCTCTGCACTGCCTCCGAGAAGGAGCAGAATATGATGCCCAGTTGGGCGAGCTTTTCCTTAAACGTGGTAGCCACCGAGACGCTGTCGAACACTGCGTCCACCGCCACGCCTGCTAGCCGCTCCTGCTCAAGCAGTGGGATGCCAAGCTTTTCGTAGGCGCGAAGGATCTCGGGGTCCACTTCATCCAGACTCTTCGGCCCTTCTTTCTTGGATTTCGGGGCGGAGTAGTAGACTATATCCTGGTAGTCGATGGGGCCGTATTTGATGTTGGCCCACTTGGGCTCAGCCTGCTCCTTCTCCAGCTTGGACCAGTAGCCGTACGCCTTCAGGCGCCACTCCAACATGAACTCCGGCTCGTTCTTCTTGGTCGAAATAAGGCGGATGATGTCTTCGTTCAGGCCCTTCGGGGCCGCGTCCGCGTCAATCTCAGTGACGAAGCCCCACTTGTATTCGCGGTCGACAAGGGCTTCTAAGGTCCTCGTGTCAGTGCCCATGGTATTTCCTTTCCAAGTTCAACGCGGTTGCGGAACCGAGGTCCGATGCCTCAAACCTGACGAATCTTTTATGTTTCGGGCCCAAAAAATAACTCGTGTGCCCTAAACCTGAGCGGGCGGGCGAAATGTTTTTCCCAACGACAATTCGACCAGCGTTTCCTTCCCCAGGATCTGGGAGATTGGAATGCCGTCCAGCACCCCCACAACGTATTGCGTGAGGCCCTTCCAGACCGGACGCAGGGAGCAGTCCTTGTCATGGATACAAGTCCTACGCTGGCCCGTATAGCGATCACAGATGTCCTTCGTCGTCCAGAGGCCACCGAGCGCCCTTTGCACGTTGCCGAGACTGATCTGCTCGGGGGGGGTCGCCAGAACGTAGCCGCCTTTAACCCCTCGGTGGCTCTTGGTGAAACCTGCCTTCTTCAGGGTCCAGAGCAGCTTTTCAACGTAGGGACAAGAGAGCCCCTCCCGACGCGCAATTTCGGCAGCGCTGAGAGGCTCCCCGGGGGGCGCGGAAGCCAATTGCAAGATGCAGCGGAGGCCGTACTCCTCTTTGGCGGTGATTCTCATCGGGGGCATCTCCCATCAACCGCAGTCTGCCAAAACCATACCTTTTTGTCAACTATCGGTGTCTCGGACCCTGGTCAGAAGACATGATGGCAGGCGACGAAGTCATCTGCCCATGGCATGGTTCCCGATTAAACGTGAAAACAGGTGTAGTCTTAACATCGTCGGCCCGACAAGGCATGAAGAGCTTTCCTGTGCAGGTTGCTAGAAACGATGTGGAAGTTGACATTGAATAGGGAGCGGTGGTTCCTCCGATGGAATTCTGAATCTGAATGGTAGCGGCAACCTTACCTAGGGTCTCATCGGAGCAATTAAAGGGAGGTACGAAGATGGAAATTAAACGGATTACCCCCGAGCAAACTAAGGAGCTTCTTGATTCCAACACGGGCTACATCTATCTGGATGTGCGAACCGTGCCGGAGTTCGACGCGGGACACGTTCCGGGTGCCAAGAACATTCCTGTCGTAGAACCCGATGCCTCGGGGCGCATGCTGCTAAATCCTCGCTTTGTAGAGGTTGCGGAAGCAAATTTTGGCAAAGATGTGAAGTGCATCACCGGCTGCCAGAAAGGCGGCCGGTCCATAAAAGCTGCGGAGCTTCTGCTGACGGCCCGGTTCCCCAATGTCCTGGATATGCGCGGCGGATTTGGTGGTGAGACTGACGAAGTGGGGCGCGTCACTTTTCCTGGCTGGTCTCTCCGCCGCCTCCCGACAACGAGGGACAGCGCTGCGGAAGACCGTTATGAAGACCTGGCAAAGAAATTATTGAGCTTGCCAAGACAAACGAACTCCTGAGCAAGCCCAGTAGTCTGGCGAGCCGAAGGACACGACGCCAGTAAATGAAAGATCCAGGAACAAGCTCGAAGTCAAGAATTGCACGCTCGAACTTTTCAATCGCTTGCGTTGTGTCAGGCCAAAATTCAAACTGAGTTGAGCACGGAGTTTGGGACCATACTTCTAAACGGGCTCCCGAAGGATGCACCATTGTCTTTTCGGCCTACTTGCCGGCACGCATGGACCCGACTACTTTATCGCACCACACCTCAGACTCAGTTCCTTCCCTGCTTGACCCGCGCATCGCGGCTCGGTTACTTCTAAGCAGAGGGTTGCCGGTTCCTTCCCCGACAAAAGAGACGGACCATCCCCGTTGACTATCCGCTTGACCTTGCTGCGCGCTTTCCGAAAGAATGAAGCCTTGGGAAAGACTTGGGAAAGGAGGCCAATTGCTCAAAGATGAGCTAAGTTGCACAGAATCAACGGGCCATGTGTTTTATGTTCGTTCTCATAACCCGAAGGTCGTCAGTTCAAATCTGACCCCCGCAACCAATTGGGCGTTTGTTTACGAAAGGCCGGATGCTCCATCCGGCCTTTTTCTCTTTGCACCAGCCTTGAGCCCGAAAAGCCGGGCTGACAATTTCTTGCGAGTCCCGCAGAAAGCGCGGGACTCGGGGCCGAAGGTCGTCAGTTCAAATCTGACCCCCGCAACCATTTCTAAAGTCTGTCTCAGGATAGGCTTACGCGACGAGTGACGGGCGAATTGGAGCTCCCGGTTTGTAGCCCAATTCGCCCAGCTCAAAGCCCAGGCCAGCGCTTTCGCACCATTCACGACGATAGTCCATGTCGTACCGCAATTGCAGGGCGTAGAGGTCCATCAAGTTCTGCGAATGGCCCAGCCACTGTTTGATCAGGTTGTCTGGCACGCCTGCCCTGCGAAGTACCGAAAAGCGAAAGCGCCGGAAGGCGTGGAATCCGCCTCGATTCCCTGCTCCGCGAGGCGCTTTGAGTGAATTGCGTGGATCAAGGACTCGTCCGGCTCTCGTTGTGAAACGCGAGAAGTCACCCGCATTCCATGCCTCGCGGAGTCCAGGAGTACTCAGATCCCAGTCTGGGCGGATTTCACTCGTTACGGCGCGCAGGTCGTGCCAAAGATCGACGACCGACGGACGGCCCCAGAACCAGTAGCCGTTATAGATACTGTAGATCACGAGACCCGGCTTGAGCACGAGCGTATGCGGGATCATAGGATTATGCTCGGGGTCGGTGTATTCCTGGATGTTGAGATCCTTCTGAATCGTTCGGCCGACGTCCGAAAGGAAAGTCCACGCGGCTCCGACTGACGCACGGAATTCCTGAAGAGTATGGTGATCGTCAGTAGCGATCGTGGCGATCTGAGTTACGCCACCGCGATCTTCGGGTAGAACGCGGCGAGTTCCAAATGCTGCTGGTGCTCCTTTGGGCAATAGTGGCCGCGCGCAAGCGTAAGGATTAGCGGATCATCGCCCTGTAGCTCGCTGAGCTTGCGCACTTTGCCCGTGTGATCGGGCAGTTCGTAGTCGGGGAAAATGCCTCCGGGCACGATATCAGAACGCATGATTGGACTCCTCCCGTTTCTCTCAAAGATCCAGAGTGACACCGGTGTTTGGCTGGGAACAGCATACGAGCACGTTCCCGGGAGCGGGCCTCTCCAGCGGCTCAGGGTTATAAATAATCGATCCGCCAATCAGGCCAGTCATGCAGGTATGACAGACTCCAGTCCGGCACGACCATCTGACCGGAACGTCGCACGCTTCCGCCAGTTCAAGCAAGCTTTCTGGAAATCTCCGGTTACGGGACGGCCGAGCGTCAGCCTTACGTGAGGTCGGTGCTCTGTCCGACCTCGATAATGTAACCGTCAGGATCGCGGATGTAGCAGCGAATCTCGCCGTACTTGGCCATCGGCTCCGTGATGAACTCGGCTCCTCGACTTTTCCATAATTCATAGCACGCTTGAATATCCGCAACGCGGATATTCAAGAAGCTGCTGACCTTATCCGGGTCGGCGGGGACGCTGAGCGTTACCGACGGCTTGTCCGGGGTGGGCCCGCCCCCGACGTTGACAATCAGCCAAGTATTCGCGATCTGAATGTGCCCAGACGCACCCTTGCTGTCGCCTCTGCTCAGAATGCGGCCGCCGAAGACCTTTTCATAAAAATCAGCCGATCGGTCGATGTCGGCGACGGTGATGAAATGTGTGACGGTGAACCCGTCGCGCGGGGGCATCTCATAGCTCTTTTGTTCGATTTGTACGCTGCTCATTGACGGCTCCAATTCCGATAAACAGTGCTCATCTGCTGATTCTGGTTCTTCCGTGTTCACACCTGCCGCCGACTAAGCCTGGCGAGGAAAGGCAAAACAATCGGACCAAGGTTTCGCGCGATACTTCGGCATCGCGATTTCCGGCGCCTTTCCAACTAGGGGCAACCCTCCATCATGCGCGAGGAAACATTCGCATCAGCGGTTGATGTGGGTTATGGCTGCGGGAATCCGAACATCAACCACGACTGATTGGCTACCCAATGCGGGTACAGCTCCGTCATCTGATCGAACAGCTCCTGGTCGGACGTCGCGGTTTTCTGCAACCGATCGAAGTCCTGCAGGTAACGCTTGGTGTCTTGGATCGTCGAGGGAGAGTCGGGCGCGCCAGGCTTCTTGTGACCGGCGACAACAATCGCCGGGTTCAGCGCCGCTAACCGGTCTAGCGCCGCGATCCAATTCTTTCGGCTCTCGGGGGTGGTGTCGCCGACGTAAATGCGGCATTGGTTGTACACAACGTCGCCAGCGACGATCAGGCCGATCGATGGAACGTGTAGAGACGTCGAATCGGGACTATCGGTGCGGCCCTGCTCGATGATGCGCAATTCGTGGCCCTCGAGAGTGAACGTGTCGTGCTCATAGGGCTCAGGTGGAACCAACTTGGTGGCCACTTGCCCAGGAAACATCCGGCGGGCCAACCGCTCCACTGTGGGAGTGAAAGACATCTGCATGGCGTTCACCGTCTTGGGCGTTGCTATCGCCCGAGCGCCCGGGAAACGGTCGAGCAGAATGCTCAGACCGTAGAAGTGGTCGAAATGGGCGTGCGTTATATAGATGGTCTCCAAGTTGCGGTTGTGCAGAGCGACCCAATCCGCGAGAGCCTCGGCCTCAGCCACTGTCCCCATTGCGTCCACCAGCACCGCGTCGTACTCGCCGAAGATTAAAGTCGACGTGATCGGGTCAAAGCCGAGCGCTTCGCCGAAGGGCTTTGGCCGCTCGCCGACCATAGCCTTTCCCGGGGCGGTAAAGACGTTAACACCAAGCGTGTTCGACGTGATGGGGGCGGTCATGTGCGTGGTCTCCCTAAGTCCATATGTTGCTCCTTTCTATGCCTGATCCTAGGGCGCCTGCCGATTCAGGGCCCTGTGCGGCTGAGCGGCGTTGTATCGCTCGCGCCAATGGGGCCAGTACTAAGCGGATATCCGTAAGTGTTGAATCCGCATCCCGTCCGCGGCCGAGCGTTAACCGTACTTGAGATCGGTGCTCTGTCCGACTTCGATGATGTAACCGTCCGGATCGCGGATGTAGCAGCGAATCTCGCCGTACTTGGGAATCGGCTCCGTGATGAACTCGGCTCCTCGACTTTTCCACAATTCGTAGCACGCTTGAATATCCGCAACGCGGAAATTCATAAAGCTGTTGATGTGATTCGGGTCGGGGACGCTGAGCGTTACCGTCGGCTTATCCGGGGTCGGCCCGCCCCCAACGTTTAGAATCATCCAGATATTCGCAAGCTGAAGGTACGGAGGCGCGTTGCCGTCACCCATGGTCAGAATGCGAGCACCGAAGACCTTTTCGTAGTAGCGAGCCGATCGCTCGACGTCGGCGACGGTGAGAAAATGCGCGATGCTGATCCCCTCTCGCGGGGGCATCTCATAGCTCTTCTGTTCGACTTGTACGGCGTTCATTGATGACTCCTTTCGATATAGTGCTCATTACAAATACGGCGTCCAAAAGCTCGACGACGATTCTATTGCATCGAATGCCTCGATCCGCACCAAAGTATTGGTTGGACTTCGCGGTCAGGAGGCGCATCCCCATCGCGCACTCCAGAATACTGCGCGTTCTTCTCATGGTCGTTCATCTTGAGCAGCCTCCTACGAGTTGTTGTTTCGCGGATCGTCTTTCGCGCTGAGGTATTCCAGTCCAAGCGGCCCCATCGCGGTTACTTGCGTGACGTACTCGCCGGATTTCGCCCAGTGGAAATGGGGTGTGTTGCCAGGAAGAATGACAACCGCTCCGGGCGGATAGGCTTCCAACTTACTCGCGTCGAATTCGTCACCCAGTCCGATATAAAAGACGCCGGAAATCACGGTATAGACTCGATCCTCCGGGTGCTTGTGAGGCATCAGCTTCACGCCGTGGGGCGCTTTGACCCTGATTGTGTAGGGGCCGGGCTCCGAGGGCTGACCTACGACGACGGCCAGCCGGACGGAAGGTGGGAACGCCGGGAACGGTTTCCAATCGACATCTTCGGACAAGATGGATTTAAAGACCTCCTGCCCGAGTTGGTGAGGCCGGACTTCGCTTTGCTGAACAGGCTTTACGGCGCTGGCTTTCTGAGCCATACAAACCCCCTTCGTGCAGAGAATGTAAAACAACACCACAGATTTTCAAAACATGTCCGCTGAGCTTGGCTTCGAACGCCCGATCCTGACGTCCCCGAGTTGAGAATGGAGTCGGGGCGCCGGCCTAGCGCGTGATTTGGCCCAGGTAGTATCCGAGGCGATTTTCGACATCGCCCGGCTTGTGGAAGCCGCGCGCCATCAGCGCCTTTGATCCCCTCCTGGGCGGCGGGTCGCCCGAGCGAAGCGATACACGCATCCCACCCGGCACCGAGTTCGACGTCCGGCGGCAGGCTGGTGTTGACGAGGCGCTTGGTGTTGGCGATCGCCCATTTGTCGAACTTGGCGATCCGGGTCGCGAGCGCCTCTACGAACGCATCCAGATCGGCGTCGGGAAGTGCGCGATTAATATAGCCGTAGGCCTCGGCCTGGTCTGCTCTGATGTCTTCCGAGCTCAAAAGCACCTCGAGGGCGCGGTTTCGGCCGATGAGATGGGGAAGCCGAGCCATGGGGCCGCCGCCGGCGACCATGCCCACGCCCACCTCCCATTGCGAAATGATGGCCTTCTCGCGGCTGGCAAAACTCATGTCGCAGGCCAGCGTGATTTCGCTGCCGTTGCCCGTTGCCCGGCCACGGATGAGGGCGATGGAGGCGACTGGCAAGCGGGTCAGTCGCGCGAGAAAGTCCGGCCAAGGCGGCAAGCCTGTGGGACCGGGCGGCATCGAGGTCAGATCCTCGAGCTTGGCCAGGAAATCGGAGTGATTCAGGAAGTAGTCGTCGACCGCGCTGTCGAACACCACGACCCTGACATGCTCGTCGGCCTCGAGAGCGCCGATGACTTCCTGGAACTCCCGGACCATTTCTGGGCCCATCACGTTGATCGGCGGATTGTCGATCGTGACACGCCAATAGGCGGGCGACCGTCGGACCACGCGAATCTGTGCGGGTTTCGTAGCTGCACTTGCACTTGTCATGGGATTCTCCTTTGTACTTGTAGTCTCAGAAATTGGTTGATTGCCCTCAATGACTTCTCGAGATCTGGATCATTTGTTACTTGCTGGGAGTTCGTTGATTACCGCCGCGCCTGCCTTGCTGACGATCTCGTCCTGGGAATCCGCGCCTCCCGAACAACCTATTGCACCGATAATCACGCCGTGTTCGATCAGTGGGATGCCGCCGCGAGAGGCAATGACTCCATCGAAGGCGAGCAGATAGTTGAGATGCATAAGGTTGATACCGTCCTCGAAGACCTTCGTTGGGCGCCGGAAAGTAGCGGCTGCTCGTGCCTTGTGCTCGGCAATCTGAATGGAGGCAAGCATCGCGCCGTCCATTCGTTGGAATGCGACGAGATTGCCCCCGGAGTCGACCACCGCTACGTTCATCTTCCAATCCCGCTTCTTTGCCTCTGCCACTGCCGCCCGAATAACCGCCTGGGCTCGGTCTAACGATATCGGTGGGCCATACGGAGTGTCGAAAGGAATTTTGTCGGGCACAAAATCGAGAGGATTTGGTTCTGTGGGCTGCACCGCGCGACTCGCAGCGGCGGCGTTTCCTGTTTTATCATTCGACATACATCCTCCTTCAATGCATCTCAACCTTTTGCGGCTGCCCAGTTCAACGTCGGGCTGGACCTTTGCGGCCAAGGCGGCGAAATCACCTTGGCCGACGTCATTGATAACAACAACGAACCGATTTAATCGTCAACTCAAGCAGAAGCGTGAGCGGCTCTCTCCCCAAGTAGCTTCATGAGCGCTTGAGCCGTGGAGGTCGACGACGCGGGGTTCTGGCCGGTGATGAGACGGCCATCAACGACGCAGAAAGGCTCCCAGTTAGCACGCTTCTCAAAGGCGGCGCCCAGCCGCAGCAACTCGTCCTCAACGAGGAAAGGCACAACCTTCGTAAGGTGAATTTCTTCCTCCTCGCCATTAGTAAAACCAGTTACTTGTTTACCCTTCGCAAGCGGCGCGCCCTGATAGTTCACGTGACGAAGCACGCCGGGAGAGTGGCAGACCAGCGCGATCGGCTTTCCGGAATTGTAGAAGGACTCCAGCAAAGCGATGGAATCGGCGCTTTCCGCCAGGTCCCACATGGGCCCGTGCCCGCCCGGGTAGAATACCGTGTCAAAATCTTCCGCTTTCACATCGGCAAGCTTGGCCGTCTGGGAAAGCGCCTTTGTGCCGCAGGGTCTTGCTTGAACCGCGTCATGGCTGGCGTCTGATTTTCTGGTAGGTCGCTCTTTGGATCGAGTGGCGGCTGCCCGCCTTTCGGCGAGGCGAGAGTCAGCTCGATACCAGCATCCCTAAAAACAAAGTAGGGGGCTGCGAACTCTTCGAGCCAGAAGCCGGTTTTGCGGCCGGTGTTGCCGAGTTGATCGTGCGATGTTAGCACCATTACTATTTTAATTTTTTCCTCCTCGTTTCGTTAGACTCCAATCGGATTTGCCACGTTACGCAAAAGATGTCCTTGTGCGAGGTTTTATTGTCGACGTGGAGATCGGTCTCCTGCGGGAAGCCAATTGCACAGCAGACTGCTGGCTGAAAGAATCTCGGCTTGCAAGGCTTGAGTTCAGTCTTGGGCGATCAACGTTACCTTGAGTTCGTCGGTTCAAACTTGAAACGATAAGCTTATACCTTGACGTCAAGAGACAGGAAGCTTTAGATTCACGAAGCAGACCGCCACATCCGCATAATCCGGTGACTGTGAGGCGCAATGACGAAAACGACGAGCTTTCAAACGGACATTCGCCCGCTCTTTACGGAACGGGACATTCGAGGCATGAGCAAGGCGTTCAACCTGGGAAGTTACGATGACGTCAAAAAGCACGCTGCTGCCATCTACGATCGCATCCGGGGAATCGGCGGAGCGGTAATGCCGCCCCCACCGCCAAGAGGAGAAGGTCCTTGGCCGCAATCTCGCATTGAACTATTCGCTAAATGGATGGCGGACGGATTTCAACCTTAGCGGGTTCACGACAATCACAGATGACGAGCCCTCTACCCCGATATGTGAAGAAAGGATGGCAAGACATGCCGAAAGCGACCTGGAAACCTCACGAGAAACACGGACGGCTGACGATGCAGAGCGACTTACCCGACAGCGTCTACGCGTTTCCGAAGCAGCGTAAAGAGCCGCTGACCGACGCACAACATGTGCGTAACGCGGTCGCGCGGTTCGATCAAGTCATCGATGTCTCCGATGCCGACCGTGCTTTAGCGTTCGCGAACATCGAGAAAGCTGCAAACTACTACGACGTCAACCTCGCGGAAACGTCATGGCACGACCTGGGCATTCATCCTCAAAAGAAAGGAAGAGAGGCTGCCGCCAAAGGCGCTGTGACGCGCGGAAAGAGGATACGAAAGGAAAATCGGAAGTGAAAAAGGGTCTGCGCGGAATCAACCCCGCTTCGAAGCCGACTGGGGATGGGTGTGTGGAATGCCTGGCGTCACTGAAAGGTTGGTGGTTTCATCTCCGTCGGTGTGCGGAGTGTGGGCACATCGGATGCTGTGACAGTTCTCCGAGTCAGCATGCATCAAAGCATGCGGCGGCAACAGGGCATCCGATCATTGCCAGCTTCGAGCCGGGTGAGGATTGGTTCTTCGATTACGAGAAACAGGGTATGATCAAGGGTGTGGAGTTGCTTCCGCCGCATTCGCATCCAAAAAATCAGCCCGCACCTGGACCCGCAGGAAGAGTGCCAGCCAACTGGGAGTCGCTCCTAAACTAGCTGCCCGTTATAAGGTAGCTAGTCCTCAAAATCGATCAAAGCGAAGGAAACTCCCTACACACTTGATACGAAGGTATGGGCAATACCATAGTCCAATTGCTTTACTCCCCTCATGTCTAGCTTAATCGCAATGGTTCGAGATGCACGTTGATCGGGCTTAGAAAGCTTTTTTGTGACGGAGAACGCACCATGTCTGAACTTCTGACGAAATCTGTGGCGCAAGAGCAACAAGAACAGAAGATGGAAACACGCACCGCCGTGGAACGTATCGCCGGCTTTACCATCCTTGCGACAGCCGTGGCAGTGCTCGCCGTCCTCGTCGCCGCGGCCGTTTACGCGCAGGACGCGCAGGACAAGTACTCGCTGAAATCGCCAAGCGGAATCGCGTTCTCCGACTTCAGGGGATACGAGGACTGGTCGGTGGTCTCTTCTGCCCGGACCGACGAAGTGCTCAAGGTGATCGTCGCCAATCCGACCATGATCAATGCCTACAAGGCCGGCATTCCGGGCAACGGCCAGCCTTTCCCGGAAGGCTCCATGATCGCGAAGCTCCAGTGGAAGCCGAAGAAGAGCACGGAGGCCCCCTTCGTCGTGGATGTGCCAGACGTCTTTAAGCAGGCTTTCGTCATGGAAAAGGACAGCAAGAGATTTCCGAAAAGCGGCGGATGGGGATACGCGGTGTTCAACTACGAAGCCGCGTCGGACAAGTTCACGGCCGATCCCAAAAGCCCCTCAGACTGCGGATACGCGTGCCATACGCCCGTGAAGGCGAAGGACTACATCTTCCACCCGTACCAGAAGCGTTGAACCGCGCCCGCCCCGACTTTAAATACCCCGCCCGGAAAGGATGTCCGAGTGCGAGGCCTTATATTCCTCGGCACTTCGCGGTTACGCGTAACGCCCGAGTTCCTCCTCGGCACGCACCCAATCTTCGACGTCGTGGCCATCTTGCCGGCCACGTGACTCGTACAGATTGAACGCGAGTTGGGCAATCTCGTCGTGGGTAGGGGCCCGTCGACCGCCGGTGTATGGTCCCATCCCGAACTCACCTGCGGCATGAGAAGTGACGAAAGCAGATGCTTCTCTCGCAACTCTCTTGTCTACTCTCCCAACACCAACGACCAATCCGGTTGGCACCTCGCTGATGCGAGGCTCGTTATCTGCCATGGTCTCAGGCTCCTTTCGCCGCCGCCGCCGCACCGCTATGTCGCAGGGCGTTGAACCTGGCAATCCCGGCGCAGAGCAGCAGCGCTGCCTCGAAAGATAACGCCAGAGGCCTTGGCCGCAAAGGTCCAACGCGAGCCGGTGACCGTGGGGACACATCTTTGGTGTATCTTGCGAAGAGGTGGCCCAATCGCTCGGTGAGTACTAGCTCTCATCTCAGTGACATTGTTGTGACAGCATCCCACCAGGCGATCCAGATTGAGCCAAGAAAGGCTACGAGCTTTCGGCTACCAACCGAATGCTTGCTCGCCATGATCGCGAACACGAGAAGTTTCGCTGGCCGAGCATGAAAGCGCCTATAGGCGACTGTGCCCTAGACCGAATGGGGCCTGGAAGATCGAGGGTCCAACAAGGGTCCAAAACTCGGCGTTTTTGGAAGGTTTTCGGGGGTCTCATTGAAATAAGGGCAATTGAATCAACGGGACTTAGAGTCTGATCGTCGAGCTCATAACCCGAAGGTCGTCAGTTCAAATCTGACCCCCGCAACCAATTGGGCGTTTGTTTTCGAAAGGCCGGATGCTCCATCCGGCCTTTTTCTCTTTGCACCAGCCTTGAGCCCGAAAAGCCGGGCTGACAATTTCTTGCGAGTCCCGCAAGAGCAGCGGGACTCCAGGCAGAAGGGTGTCAGTTCAAATCTGGCCCCGCAATCAAGAATTCTCTACTTTCAGCGAGTTCCCGATGCGCCGCAACCACCCGGATTTGCGCAGCCTCTGCATTAAGGCGGCTTTTGCGTTGTGACGTTCCGGCATGGATGATATACAGATGGCCCTCCGATCGACGAGCGTGAAATCGGAGGAGGGCAGTTACCGAACCCATGCAGGAAGCGGCGAAAAATCTACTCTTGGTTCTCGTTGCGCTCTTCCCCATCGTGGACCCACTCGGAGGCAGCCCGTTCTTTCTGGCGCTGACCAAGGAATACGCGCCGGAAGCGCGAAAAGCATTGTCATGGCGCATTGCCATCAACAGTTTTTTCTTGCTGATTGGCTCCTATTTTGTTGGGACTTACATTCTTGCTTTTTTCGGGATCTCGCTGCCGGTGGTGCAGCTCGGCGGGGGGCTGATCGTCATCGCCACCGGATGGACGCTGCTGAAGCAGCGAGACGACGAAAAACACGACGTGCACAGAACCGTCCAGCCGCAGGACACATTCCACCAGGCATTCTATCCCTTGACAATGCCACTGACAGTAGGCCCTGGTTCCATCTCCGTGGCGATCACGCTGGGCGCGAACGCGGCTCACCGTCACGCACTCCATCCTTTGACAATCTTTACTGCTCTCATTGGATTGGTGTTGATCGCGATCAGCATTCTACTGTGTTATGCATTCGCCGACCGGTTGGCGCGGATCCTGGGAGCCACGGGGATGACGGTGATCACACAATTGTCGTCGTTTTTCCTGGTTTGTATCGGCGTGCAAATTGCTTGGAACGGGATCAAAGCATTGCTGGAGTCTGTGACGCTGCATATTGGTTGACCAAGCGGCACTTTTCCTGGGGCGTTGCGAAGGGGTTGAAAGTCATTGAGAGGCAAACAAAAATCACCCTCATAACCCGAAGGTCATCAGTTCAAGTCTGACCCCATCGCTGTCACTTCTGCCTACTTGCGATCCAATTGAGCGTCGACAAGCAACACGGATCGGTACAGCACCTCCGCGCCGTTGGTTACGTCTTGCCAAGTGCTGAACTCTTTGGGGGAGTGGCTGATGCCGTCACGGCTGGGAATGAACATCATCCCGAATGGCGCGAGCTTGGCCATCTGTTGGGCGTCGTGCACCGCGCCGCTGGGCAGATCCATGGTTGCTAGTCCGAGCGACTTTGCCGCTTCGCGGATCGCGGCCTGCATGGAAAGGTCCGTGCGAGCAGGGGCGATATCATCGATCGCGGTGCAGCGGGTCTCCACGTTTTCCTCTTTGTCGATTTGCTTCAGCTTCTCTTGGATGTGTTCCCACATGCGGTCAATTTTGGCGGCGTCGAGATCGCGCAGCTCAATGGGAAACTCCGCGCGCCCGGGAATGCCGTTGACGGCTCCCGGCTCAACCTTCATGTACCCAACGGTGCCGACTTGGCGGCCGGTTTCGGCTCGAACCACGTCGCGCACGGCGAGCACGTCCCGCGCGGCGGTAGCGAGAGCATCTTTTCTGCGATCCATGGGTGTGCTGCCCGCATGATTGGCGAAGCCCGTAGCCACGCAGAGCCAACGCTTGAGACCCACAATCCCCTGCACGACGCCGATCGGGATCTTCGCCGCTTCGAGGTTCGGCCCTTGTTCAATGTGCAATTCCAGATAGCCGGCCAGGGCGCCAAGCGCGATGCGTGCGTCGGTGAGATGCGCCGGATCCTGACCATAGCGGCGCAGCCAATCCGCGACGCTGAGGCCTTGCTCGTCCTTGCGTTCGAGGATCTTCTGGCCCGACGACTCCCGCGGCGATCCCAGAACCCATGGTGGTTATGCCGAAATGATTCCCCTCTTCGTTTGTCCAGATAACTACTTCCAGCGGGTGCCGTGTCTTCACGCTTCCTTCATTCAGCGCGTGAATCACCTCGATCGCGCCGAGGCTGCCGACGTCCCCGTCGAAGTTTCCGCCTTTGATCACCGAATCGATATGAGATCCGAAGAGCAGCACCGGCAGCTTCTCGGACCCCGCGCGTCTGCCAAAAAGATTGCCGGCGGCGTCGGTGCGCACTTCGAGTCCGGCTTGCTTCATCAGCCCGATCACGTACTCCCGCGCAGCCAGTTCGGTATCCGAATAGCCGAGGCGCGTGACGCCACCTTCCGGATTGCGCCCAAACTCGCTCAATTTCTCCAGCGTGCCTTGCAGGCGCTGCGAATTGATATGCAACTCGGGCGCTCGGCGGTTGGCTTGTTTTGTGCAAACAATCCAAGCGACGCCAACGCAATGCCGCCAAGGCCGCACCACAGCTTCAAATTTCATAGCTAGGAGCTCCCGATCGGTTGAGCAAAAGTGCGCCAAGTATAGTCACGGGCGCTGTGCCGTCCACCACGCACCTAGGTCGTGGATTTGATGGCACGCAGACTTGTTTCAAGCGTTCGTCACGCTTAGCACATTGCCATCGGGGTCCTTAAACCAAGCCACGCGCACGGTTCCCCCAGGCGCGGTCAAGATGCCGAGTTCGTCCTGACGGAAGCCTGGATAGATATTGAAAGTTACGCCCTTTTCGCGCAGGGCTTTTACGGTTGCTGCCACATCCGGCACGTTGAAGCCGAGTATGGTGTGCTCATGCGGCGCGAAATCGGCGACGATCGAGACGCGCAAAGTGACTCCACCAATGTTGAAAACGGCGGCGAAGTTGTCCTCGTAGGCCACGCTCAGCCCCAGCGTGTCGCGATAGAACGCAGTAGCGCGTGCGCGGTCTCTGGTGCAAATGACGATAGCGGGCTTTGCAGCCTCCAGAATCCCCATCTGTTCCTTCCTCTCTTCTAAGCCGCTTTCTTCTAGTCTGGTCCCCGTTTCGCTACAGGTTAGCTGGCAAGCCAGCGTCTCGGAGCAATTGATAGGCATGCCGCGCGATCTGGGCTTCTTCTTCGGCCGGGACGATCTTCACTCGCACCGGGCTTTCCGTTGCGCTGATCTTCGCAAGGTTCTTCCCATTGCTTGCTGCATCCAGCACAATTCCCAGCGGCTCCAGACCCCGGCAGATTTTTTCGCGCACCACAGGCGTCATGTTCGCCGATGCCACCCGTAAACACGAGCAGGTCCAACCCCTCGAGAATTCCCATGAAGCTAGCGATGGCTTTCTTTGCGCTTCGGGAAAACATGTCGATGGCCAGCTTCGCCTGAGGATTGTCTCCGGCTTCGTGCAATCGGCGCATATCGCTCGACAGGCCGGAAACTCCCAGAAGACCGGATTCCTTGTTGAGGAGCTTTTCCAACTCATCGACACCGCACCCACTGGTTCGGAGAATGTGCAGCAAAACACCAGGGTCGAGATCGCCGCAGCGCGTGCCCATGACGATGCCCCCGGTTGGCGTAAGTCCCATCGTCGTGTCCACGGAAACGCCGTCGGCGACCGCCGTGATGCTGGCCCCATTCCCCAGATGCGCGATGATCGTCCGCCGCCCGAGCTCTGCTCCGAGCGCGTGCAGAACGGATTCGCACGAAAGACCGTGAAATCCATAGCGCCGCACACCGGCTTTCCAAAATCTCTCCGGCAGAGGAAACCGGGCAGCAACCTCCGGCAGCGTGCGGTGGAAGGCGGTGTCAAAACAGGCAAACTCCGGTACGCCGGGAAAGCGACGCTGTGACGCGCGTATCAAGCGGAGGGCAATCGGCACGTGCAACGGCGCGAAATGGGTTGCGGCTTCCAGCTGATCAAATGCTGCCGGGGTAATCCGCTGGTGCTCCTGCAACAGGGGTCCGCCGTGCACGACGCGGTGCCCGATCCCGGCAAGAGGAGGCAATGGGAGTTCGCGAAGTTTGTCCGCGACCGCATCAATGGCGTCCGCTTGCTCGGAGATCGCGTGGCCATCATCCGACAGCTCCTGTCCCTCGGCGGAGCGCATCCACTGTCTTCCCTGGCCGGTGCCAATTCCTTCGACGGCGCCGCGGTAGGCGAGACGGACTTCGCCTTGTTCCGCGAGGAACAGGCCGTACTTCAGAGAGGAAGATCCGCTGTTCAGTGCAAGAAGAGATATTCCGGGCATGGCCGATCAGCTCAATGTCCACTTCCAGTTTCGGACTTCGGGAAGATCCTCGCCGTGCTCGGAAACGTAGAGTTTGTGTCTTTGGATCGTTTCGCTGAACTCCTGCGAAGCCTCATCGACCATCGCTGCCAGACGCGGAACGCGGCGTACCACATCCAGCGACAGCCGGAAGCGATCCATGCGATTGAGCACGGTCATGTCGAAAGGCGTGGTCGTGGTGCCTTCTTCGACGTAGCCGCGCACGTGGATGTTGTTGTGATTTCGCCTGCGGTAGGTGAGGCGATGGATCAGCGTGGGATAACCGTGGAACGCGAAGATCACCGGCTTATCGGTCGTGAAAAGCGCGTCGAAATCCTCGTCGGCGAGGCCGTGCGGATGCTCCGAGATCGGCTGGAGGGCCATCAGGTCCACGACATTGACCACCCGAATGCGGAGATCGGGCAAGCGCTTGCGCAGCAACGTGACCGCAGCCAGTATTTCCAGCGTGGGCACATCGCCCGCGCACGCCATCACCACCTCGGGCGAGCCCTCATCGTTGCTCGCCCAATCCCAAATGCCGAGACCCGCCGTGCAATGGGCCACTGCGGCGTCCATATCCAGCCAATTCGGCGCCGGCTGCTTCCCGGCGACAATCAGGTTCACGTAGTTTCTGCTGCGAAGGCAATGGTCGGCCACCGAGAGCAACGTGTTTGTGTCGGGAGGCAAGTAAATCCGAACGACATCGGCTTTCTTGTTCGCAACGTGATCGATGAACCCAGGATCCTGGTGAGAGAACCCGTTGTGATCCTGCCGCCAGACGTGCGAGGTCAGCAGATAGTTGAGCGAGGCAATCGGTTTGCGCCACGGAATCATCCGTGTGGTCTTCAGCCACTTCGCGTGCTGATTGAACATGGAATCGATAATGTGGATGAAGGCCTCGTAGCAGGAGAAAAATCCGTGGCGGCCGGTCAAGAGATAGCCCTCCAGCCACCCTTCACACATGTGCTCGCTGAGGATCTCCATGACGCGGCCATCCGTCGCCAGGTGCTCATCAACAGGCAAGGTGGATGCCTCCCACGTCTTGCCGGTGACGTCCAGCACCGCTTCGAGCCGGTTGGAGGCAGTCTCGTCGGGGCCGAAGACCCGGAAATTGCGTTTCTCCAGATTGTCCTTCATAACATCGCGCAAATAGCGGCCCAGAATGCGCGTCGCTTCCGTTTCCGGATGGCCATGGCGTTTCACTTCCACGCCATAACGGCGGAATTGCGGAAGCCGCAAGGGTTCCAGCAACAAGCCGCCGTTTGCGTGCGGATTCATTCCCATGCGCCGCGCGCCTTTGGGAGCCAGCGCCGCGAATTGCGGCTTGAACTTCCCGTCAGGATCGAAGAGCCGGTCCGGCCGATAGCTGAGCATCCAGTCTTCCAGGATCTTCAAGTGTTCCGGTTTTTCGTGGAGCTCGGCGAAGGGCACCTGATGCGAACGCCAAGTGCCTTCGACCGGCTTGCCGTCTACCACCTTGGGTCCCGTCCAGCCCTTGGGCGTCCGCAGGATCAGCATGGGCCAGCGGGGACGCTCGGCGCTGCCTTCTTCGCGCGCACGCTTCTGAATGGCGCGAATCTCGGCGAGCATCGCTTCCAACGTCGCCGCCATCCGCTCATGCATGGACATGGGATCGTCGCCTTCGAGGTAATGCGGCGTGTATCCGTATCCGCGAAAGAGCGATTCCAATTCTT
Source organism: uncultured Acidobacteriota bacterium (assembly GCA_963735525.1). GTDB lineage: Bacteria > Acidobacteriota > Terriglobia > Acidiferrales > UBA7541 > Acidiferrum. The sequence goes on from CAVTLQ010000021.1 coordinate 18,518, forward strand.
CCTGCGAGATGCGCGCCAGCACCGTCGGATTCGCGATTTTGTATCCGTTCAGATGCAAGATCGGCAGAACCGCGCCGTCCTGCGCCGGATTCAGAAATTTGTTCGAGTGCCAGCTTGTCGCGCAAGGGCCGGTTTCTGCTTCTCCGTCTCCGACAACGCAGGCAACGAGCAAGTCCGGATTGTCGTAGGCGGCGCCATACGCATGCAGCAGGGAGTATCCCAGTTCCCCGCCCTCATGAATGGAGCCGGGCGTCTCCGGCGCGACGTGGCTGGGAATCCCGTAAGGCCAGGAAAACTGCCGGAATAGCCTTTTGATGCCGTCGCGGTTCTGCTCGATGTGCGGATAGATCTCGCTGTACGAACCCTCGAGGTAGGTGTGCGCGACGATGCCGGGACCCCCATGGCCGGGCCCGATGACGTAGATCATGTTCAGGTCGTGCTCGTTGATCAACCGATTCAAATGCGTGTAAATGAAATTCAGGCCCGAAGTGGTGCCCCAGTGCCCCAGAAGGCGCGGTTTGATGTCCTCAATGGAAAGCGGGCGCTCCAGAAGCGGATTGTCTTTGAGATAGATTTGTCCAACAGAAAGATAGTTCGCCGCGCACCAATACGCATGCATCTTCTCGATTTGCTCTCGACTCACAGGCCCGCTCATTCTCCAAACTCCTTGCACGACCGAACTTTCGCTCTGCCGTAGCCACCAAGAATACCCCAGACTCAATCAACAGAATGTGACAGCGGCCACATCCCGTAGGGGCGCAGCATGCTGCGCCCCATCTCGGCACCAACCTACTGTAGCCGCCCTCTGTGCCCAGCGCCGCCCGCAGCAACCCCTGCTGGCTCACTTGCACCAAGCTCAGATCCTCCGCACCAATCCCCGTTCCGTAGCCCGCGTGTTGCGCACCAGCAGCAGAACCAGAATCATCCCGGTGAACGGAATCAGGCCGGCAAGGATCATCAGCGGATCGAACAAATGCGTGCCCGTGGCGACGCGGGCATCGGAAAGATGCCCGGCCAACTCAAACACGATGATCGTACCGATCGCCGCGCCCGTTCCACTCAAACCGCTCACCGTGGCCACCGATTCGCTCGCAAACAGGTCCGAAGGCAGCACGTTGGCAATAGTCGTAAACGACGCATAGCAGAACGTTGCCAGTCCGAAGAGAAGCGTAAGCGCGTAGAGATTCACGGTGAACACAGTGGGAATCAGCAGCGTCACCCCGATGCCGCCGAAAACGACCACCGCTTTGCGAGCGTTTCCCACCGACCAGCCACGCTTGATCAGGTAGCCCGACACACCTCCGCCAAAGAAATTGCCGAGATCGGCCGCGATGAACGGCACCCATACGGCGATCAAGCCGCTCTTCAGGGAAATGCCCTTGGCTACCAGATAGATGGGAAACCAATCGGCGATAAAAAACCAAACCGGGTCGGTAAACGTCCGCGAGATGATCGTTCCCCACGTCTGTGGCAGCTTGAGCAAATCGCGCAATCGGGGACGCGCTTTCGGGTGCATCTCCTCTTCGCGCGCCTCAGACAAGATCATCCGGCGTTCGGCATCGCTGATGCGCGGATGTTCCCCGGGCGTGTAGTAGAACCGCCGCCAAACGACCAGCCACAGAAGTCCCAGCAAGCCCGGGATCACAAAGGCGGCCCTGAATCCCCATCGAAAATAAAGAGGCAGGACAATGAACGGCGCAATGGCGCCGCCGATCGAAGATCCGCTGTCGAACAGTGCCGTCGCGAGTGCGCGCTCGTGCTTGGGGAACCACTCGGAAACGGCCTTGGTCGCGCCCGGCCAATTCCCCGATTCGCCCGCGCCCAGAAGAAATCGAAATCCCAGAAAGCTGTAGAAGCCCCTCGCCAGAGGGGTAAAAATCGAAACGATCGAGTACCACAAAACCGTGATCGTCAAACCGCGCTTCGTTCCGACGCGATCCATCAACCTCCCGCAAACGGTCATGCCGATGCAATACGCCACGCGAAACGCCACCACGATGTTGGCGTAATCGGTGTTCGTCCAGTGATAGTCCTGCTTGAGATAGGGAGCGAGGAGCGAGAGCGTCTGCCGGTCGATGTAATTGATCACCGTCGAGGCAAACAAAATCCCGCCGATCCACCATCGCAGCGAAGGAATGGCACGCCGCCCGCTGGAATTCGGATGCACCGAGCCTGCTTGTGAGGCGGGGTCCATCTAGGAAATGGAGGCCGATGAGTTGTGGCCGGAGGCCATTTGTGTTCGGTACATTTGCTCAGGCCGATGCGGCAAGTGCTGACAGCGTCGCGGGACTCAGCAAGGCGGCAGAGTCCGTGTCGAGATAAATGGTGGCATTGGGATGCGTCCGCAAAACCGACGCAGGCGCCAGCGGACCGATCGGGCCGTCGAAGCACGCCTTGATCGCCGACGCTTTGCGCGCATCCGGCACCACCGCGATTATTTCGATGGCCTTCAGAAGCTGGTGCACCGAGATGGAAATCGCCTGCTTCGGCACCGCCGAAAAATCCGGAAACCAGCCCTCACCCACCTGCTGCTGCCGGCACGCTTCATCCAGGTTCACGACGATATAGGGCTCCTCGGTCTGGAAATCGGCGGGCGGATCGTTGAACGCGAGATGCCCGTTTTCCCCGATACCGGCGAAGGCAACGTCAATCGGCGCCGCGCTAATGGCTTTGCCCGCGCGGCGAACGACTTCCGCGGGGTCCTCTTCTCCGTTCAACAGGTGATAGATGGTGATTCCAGTCTTGCCGATCAAACGCTCTTGAAGGAATTTGCGGAAGCTGGCGGGGTGCGTCATCGGCAGGCCGATGTATTCGTCCAGATGAAACAGCTCGACTCGTTTCCAGTCGATGTCCGGCGTACTCGTCAAAGCCTCGAGGAATGCAAACTGCGACGCGCCGGTCGCCGCCAGTACGCGGGCGCGGCCGCGGGCCGCGATCGCGCGCTGAATGGCCGTGGCCGCCTGCGCGGCCGCTACCCTCCCGAGCGAGGCCTTGTCATCGAAAACCTTCAGAACCATGGCAAGACTCCAGCCAGCTTAAATCGGTTTAATCAATATCGCGGCCCGCAGCCTCGCTATCATAGCAGCCTCTCAGCTTCTTTCGTTCCATTGCAATTGCCCTGGCGCAATTCTGTGGAGCGCAGTTTTTTCTTGACAGCCGGGGTCCATCTGATGTAATATCTACAACAGGTAATCTTGCGTATTCCAACGCGGCCCTCACTGGCCGCGTTTTTTGCTTTCAGGACGATGTGGCAGTCACTTCCCGCCGCCCGCAAACCTAATCAAATCATGGCCCTGGCATTCGTGCGTATTTGCCTCTTCGCGGCGTGAAAAAGACGTAAAGCCAGCACCTTCAATTGGTTACGGGTTCTAAACGAAGCAGAAATGGAACGAAGGAAGGAGTGACGCGTCACTCCTTTCTTGGATTCTGTGCTTTTTTGCGGGGGCTCGATGGCTGTGCCGCAAGGATAGAACGACGTGTCGTTCTATCCTTCGTCCGCTCTTGGCGTGGCATCGCTACGGCTGGGCAGTGATGGGGATAAGAGGGCGGTCGGGGTCGACGAAGAGCCAGGCGAGGGAGGCGAGGACGGAGAGACAGGCGGCGGTGAGAAACGAGGCGGTCCAGCCTAAGTGATAGGCAATAAAGGGGGTCAGGGACGCAGTGACGGCGCCTCCGAACTGGCCGCCCATGTTCATGAAGCCGGAGACAGAGCCGGAAAACGCGCCGCCAATGTCTGCGCTGATAGCCCAAAAAGAGCTCTGCGAGACATACAACGCCCCGGCACCACCGGCAAGGATGACGCTCGCCAGCGGCGCGCTGTCCACGTTTGCGCCAAATGCCAGAAAGACTCCGGTCAGCACCAGGCCAAAGATCGCGACGCCGCACCTGCCGGCCTTCCGGCTTACCCGCTTGGTCAGGAAATCGGCGAGCAGGCCGCCTACAGAGCAACCTATAGCCATGGCAATGAACGGAAGCGTGCCGTAGAAGGCGCTGGCCTTCAAGTTCATGCCGCGCACACGCGCCAGATAGATGAAGAACCAGGCGAAGAAAATCCAGGCGACGTATCCGTAGCAGAAATAGCTGAGAGTGATGGCCCAGACGGATTTGCTGCCGAGGATGGTGAGCCACGGTACGACCGTCTTGGATGTCAATGTAGGGGCGCGCTTTAGCGCGTCCCCGCCATGGACGTCGGCATGGACATCGTTATCGCGCGCGGTCGGCAACCGGTTGCTCAGGGTTAGTCCACTGCGGATCAGCGCCAGCTCCGAGGCCGAAACGAAGGGATGCTGGTCGGGCGTATCACGAGAGGCTAGGAACCAGATCCCTCCAGCAGCCAGGCCGATCAGGGCGCACATCCAAAACGAGGAACGCCACCCGTGGTGAATCATGATGTACGTGACCAGGGAAGGCGAAACGGCGGAACCGACGCCGACTCCGGCGAAGATTATGCCGTTGGCGAGACCTCGTTCTTGCGTGGGAATCCAGCGGGCCACGAATTGGTTCGCGCTCGGGTACATGACGGCTTCGCCCGCTCCGAGAAGGAAACGCGCCAGAAGGAGAAGTAGAAGCGGATTTCGCAGACCGGTGGGTACGGCTGCGGTCAGGGCGGTAAAGATGCCCCACCAAACTACGCCTCCGGCGAGCACGCCGCGCGGGCCCCATCGGTCGGCCAGCCAGCCGGCGGGAGTTTGCAGGAGCGCGTACCCCAGGAGAAAAACGGTCGAGAGCAGGCCGAACTGGACATCGGTGAGGTGATAGTCCGAGGCCAGGCGGGTTCCTGCGACAGAGAGATTGACGCGATCTAGAAAGGCGACGGCGCTAAGAACAAACAACCAGCCCACAAGCAGCCAGCGAATCCGGCTTGCAGGCTGGCTGCTCATGCAGAGTGCGCGCGGAAGAGTTGGGCCAAGTGTTCGGCGATGATTTTTTCTTCGCCGGGCTGGAGCATGAAGGAGTTCATGATCAGGCCGGTGGCGGTGTTTTCGATGACGATCGAAGGTTTGCCGCCACGCAGCTCCTTGGAGGCATCTTTGGGGTCGAGCTTCACGCGGCTCTGATCCCAAGTGATGTTCAGGTGCGGGACGTGGTTGGCGATGTCTGGAACGGAATACGCGGTGGTGACGCCGGAGACGCGAGTGATGTGGCTGGAGATGGATTCCAGGCGGCGCTGCCACTCCTTGTTGAGCGCTTCGTGGTCTTCTTTCAGGTAGCTTTCGAGGGCTTTGATCATGCCGAAGATTTCTTCTTTGCCGACCTTCGCGCAGCGGCCCAAGGTATCTTCGTGCGGGCTGTTGTTGAGGAGCGCGTTGGCGACAAGCTCTTTGCGGCCGATCAGCATGCCGGCACACTGCGGTCCACGGATGGCTTTGCCGCCGCTAAAGGCGGAGAGGTCGTAGCCCATGTTTGCATAGTCCCACAGGTGAGAAAGGGGAGGGGTGTCGGCGGCCGCGTCGATGAAGGACGGAATGTTGAGCTCCTTGGCGAGCTTGACCCACTCATCGACTTTGATCTGACCGTCCGCATTGGCGAAATTGGTGAAATGCATCATCGCGGTCCGCGGATTGACGGCTTTGCGAAGATCGTCGCGCGATTCGATCTCAATTAGCTTGATGCCGGTGGCGCGGAGTTGATGATCGAAGGGGTTGCGATGCGATTTCTGGATGATGACTTCCGACTTCATGCCGGTGAGGTCGGGAAGCTGTTCGATGAATTTGGGATTGTTGCCGGTGAGAATGCCGGCAAGGCCGGACTGCATGGCGGCGGCAGCGCCGGAGGTGACGAGCGCGGTGTAGCCGTCGGGCAGCTTGAGCATTTCGGCGATGCGCTTTCCGGCGGCGACTTCGAGGTCCGGAATGCTGCAGAAGTGCTGGCCGGCAAGAGCCATGACGGCTTCGACTTCGGGGCGCATCAAGGAGCCGCCGAGCACGGTCATGGTTCCCTGCCCGTTGATTACGGTGGTGACGCCCAGCTCTTCGTAGACGTTGCCGGATGCGCCGAAGCCGGAGACTCTCGGGGCTTTTGCGGCGGGCGCGGGCGCCGAAGCCGAGGCGAAGAGGCCGCGCGCGTTGGTCATCATCCCTGTGAGTGCTCCGGCCACGAAGCCGAGGCTGCTCATGAAGTTGCGACGAGTGGATTTGAGATTCAGTGGCATTGTTTTCGCTCCTCCTTGTTGTCTTGCCTGCCTTATTTGCGGACGACCGCGGCTGTGCAGTTGATTTCCACCAGTGAGTCGCCGGGGAGATTCGCGACCGCGACGGTGGTGCGCGCCGGGCCGCCGTTGGGGAAATAGGTTTTGAAGACGTTGTTCATGCCGTCGTAGTCGTTGATGGTTCCAAGGTAGACGGTGAGTTGCAGGATGGAGTCCATTGTGCCGCCGCCGGTTTCGATGACGGATTTAACGCTATCCATGACGCTTTTGGTGTGGCTGGTGATGTCTTTGGGGATGTCCGCCTTGTTGTGGGAGTGCGCGCCGATTCCCGCGATATAGATGACGCCGTTGTGAATGATCAGGGGAGTGATGAAACCCTTATCGGCGGGCTTACCGTCAGCGCCGAGCTTCTTGACTCCGGTGTCGCCTTGGGGCGCCGCGGATGACGGCAAAGCGGCGGCAGCGAGGCCCAGGCTTGGTACCAGGGCGGCGATGCGACCTGCGAAAGCCCTGCGGGTGAACAGATTGCCAAACATTTTTGTTTCTCCTCTCGGTTTGTCGAATCGTCGTTACAGCAATGCAGTTTCTTACGGCAATGCAAAACTGAAAATATCGCTTCCCGACGCTACCGCGACGTATTGCTTTCCCAGAACCGCGTAGGTCATCGGAGAAGCGTGAAATTTCTGGCCGGTGGTGAAGTGCCACAGCGGCTTCCCGGTTTTTGCTTCCACCGCTTCAAAAGATTCCGCGTCGTCACCGAAGAAGACGAGCCCGCCCGCGGTGGTCAAGGTTCCGCCGGCGGAGTCACCCTCACCCGCTTGGGGATATCGCCACGCGAAAGCGCCGATGTCAAGGCTGTAGGCCAGCAGAATCCTTTCGCGGGTGGCGCCCCGGATGCGGCGGACACCGGTCGAATAGTACTCGCGGCCTTCGGAGAATTGTTCCGGCTTGCGGAAAAAGTTGCCGCAGTCCTCGAGAGCGAAAAAATAGAAGAGATGGGTGGCGGGATTGTAGGAAGGCGAGAACCAGTTGGTGGCGCCGGCAAAGCCGGGGCAGATTTCGGTGCCCTCGGCGGAAGGCTCGATGCCGGTTCGGACGGGGCGGCCTTGCGAATCGATGGCTTTGGCCCAATTCAAGCGGGTGACGAAAGGAACGGCGGAGAGGAATTTTCCGTCGGTGCGATCGAGAACGTAGAGAAATCCGTTGCGATTGGCCTCGACTAACAACTTTCGCGGCTGGCCTTGATAGTCGGCATCGAGGAGGACGGCAGTCTCGGTGGCGTCGTAGTCGAAGAGATCGTGCGGGGTGAACTGAAAATACCATTTGAGCTTTCCGGTGTCGGGGTCGAGGGCGAGGACGCAATCGGTGTAAAGATCGTCGCCAGGACGCGGCGCGCCGTCAAAATCGGGGGCGGGATTACTGGTGCCCCAATACAGAGTGTCGAGCTCGGGATCGTAGGTGCCGGGCATCCAAGTGGTGCCGCCGCCGCGGAGATAGGCCTCGCCGGGCCAACTGGCGGAGCCGGGTTCGCCGGGGCCGGGAATGGTCCAGAAACGCCAGGCGGGCTTGCCCGTTTCGGCGTCGAAGGCAGCGATGAAGCCGCGGACACCGTCGTCACCGCCGGAAGTTCCGACGAGAACTTTATCTTTGACGACGAGAGGAGCGCTGGTGGCGCCGTAGTTCTTGTTGCCCTCGGCGTAGGGCACGTCCCAAAGGAGATGGCCGGAGCGCGCATCGAGGCACAGGAGGTGAGCGTTGTCGGTTTCGAGAAAGACCTTGGAATGCCAGAGGGCCACGCCGCGGTTGTGATGCTCCGAGGCGTCGTCGATGAGGCCCTCGGTGACCGGACGCGCGTAGTGCCAGATGGAGCGGCCGGTGCGGGCGTCGAGGGCAAACGCGTCGTTCTCGGAGGTGACGAACATGATGCCGTTCACCACCACCGGCGTCACTTCCATGCCATCCGGATCGCGCTTGTGAAAGACCCATTGGGCGCGGAGATTGGCGACATTCGTGGGAGTGATTTCAGCGAGAGTGCTGAAACGGCGGCCGGAGTAATCGCCGTTGTAGGAGGGCCAGTTGGCCGCGGTTGGGCGGATTAAGAGTTGAGCGGGCTGGACATCGATGGTTGTGGAGATTTCTTGGGCGGCCAGAAGAGAGACGGATGCGAACAGAATCGCGGCAATTGCGGCAAGACCCAGCAGACGGGCGGACCAAGCCCCGCCCCCACAAAGGCATGCGCGCACGCTTGGATGGTTGGGACTACGCCGTAAAGGCGGCGGCGAGCCGCCGCACTCCATATGGGGCTTCGCAGGCACTAGTGGCCTTCCTTTGGTGGTTCTAGGCGCGCTTTGACTATGGGGCCGTAGTCGATGCCTTTGTTGCCCAAGAGGTGGATGGAGACGGAGAAGGCACCATGTGGGACGTCGATTTCGCGACGGAGAACGATGGGTTCGTTGGGACTCGCCGGCTGTAGCCGACGGGACCGGCGGACCAGCTTGTCAATGGGCTCATCGAGTGGGGGCTCAACGGGAACAGGCTCGTTGAAGACGAGCTCCAACCCTCCCGGGTAGAAGACGCTGAAGTTGGCGGAGATAGTGGCGCCTTTTTTTGTTCGCGTTACTTGCAGTGGGGCGGTGACCAACGCGGCGGGAGTGACGGTGACTTCGGGGCGCACAGGCGAGACGCCTGTGCCACTTGAGTCGGCGGCGCTCGTGGAGTCGGTGGTTGTCGTTGGTATGCGAGTGGGGAGCCACGTCGTCTTCATGGAGTACGTGGCGCCGGGATCTAGGTGGACTATGGGGCTGTTTAGTTCGGCTTCCATGTAGAAGAGAGGATTGGCGGGATCGGCATCGGGATCTTTCTTGCCGTCGGGTGGGGCGCCGTTTTTGTAGAAGATGACCGAGGCTTCGCCGGGATACTGGGCGGTTTTGGCGTACGTGAAGCGCTCGATCATGGCGTAGCCGGTGGCGGCGTCGAGGACCGCGACCCAGTCGCCGGGGGAGTCGACCCAGACTTCGCTTTGCAGATCGAACCAGTGGAGAGAGAAGAGATTGTTCGCGACGGAGAAGGACGGATCGTCGGGCTTTCCGAAACGGACGTGATAGCCGCCCGGATAAACCGTTTTCGGATTGGAGGGAGTGAAGGCCCAAAAAGTGGGATTGAACGCGGCGGGATTGCTCGGATCGGCGGTGTCGTATTGCGAGACGGATTGCACGGACCACTGAATCGGATGGGTGGAGGCGTTTTTCATCACGGCGTGAAACGAGATTTCCGGTGAGTCGCTGCCGATGCTGATGTCGCGAGAGTATTGCAGGCCGGTGCGCGGGTCGGCGGGGCCTTCGAGGCGGACGACACAATCAGGAGCCGGGTGGAGGACTTTGAAGGAATAGTCGCCGTCGTCGAGATTGTCGGAGATCGGGCCGGGCCAGTGATTTTCGTCTTCGTTGCCTTCGGGCATGGGCCAGATTTTATCGCCGCCGTAGTTGATCCATTGACCTGCGGCGGCTTCGGAGGGCGGGATGTACTTGCCTTCGTAACGCGGATTGATGAAGAGATAGGAGTGGCCGGCGAAGGCGACTTGCATGAGGCGGCCGCCGAGCTGGGGTACGAAGGTAAGTGTGACCCAATCGTTGGCGAGCTGCTGCGCGCGCCAACCGCGAAAGTTTGTGGATTCCATGCGGCAGGGGTGTGGGCGGGGAGTTACGGCTTGCGCGTTGGCCAAATGTGGCGACGGGAGCAGCGCAGCGAACAGAACGAAGTTTGCGATGAAGCGGACCCGGATCACGCGGTGAGGGCTCCTAGAGACGGCCGAACTTTTTTACGGCTTCTTGAATCGATTTCAACTTTTCGATGTCGGCGTACATGGAGTGTTCCTTGAAATCCATCTCCTGGGCAAGCTTGAGAGTCTGCGCCGCGTTCGCGCGGGGAACGACGACCACACCATCGGCGTCGGCCACGATAATGTCGACGGCATTCACGGCGACACCATCGCAGATCACGGGGATATTGCTCCCGGCAAAACGATAATGAGTGACGGAGGTCGAAGGCACAACTCCCAGTGCGTAAACCGGAAAGCCAATTTTCTGCAGATAGGCGACATCGCGGACGCCGCCATCGATCACCGCGCCGGAAAAATTTCGCGCGGACATCGCAGTGCCCATCAGGCCGCCCATTCCGGCGATGTCGGCGCCGTCTTCGACGACCATCACGTAGACGGAGTTTGGAGAGCCGCGATCGATGGCCGCCAGCATCCCCGTGAGCGCGTCGGGATCGTGGTTGGTTTCTTTCTTGAGAAGCACGGTGACGGCGAAGCCCGCGAATTTGGACGAGAAGATCGGCCGCATGTGGTGGGACATGTACATCTTGTGGCCGGTGAGCTGCTCGAGGGCGTCGGAAACGGAGGCGGCTTCGACGTGGCGGAAGCCGTCGAGCAAGGCAGCATCATCGGCAGCTAGTGCATCGCCGTAATGCGGAGTCGCCGGGGGAGACCAGGCAAAGGCCGCGATACCCACCATAGTAAAGACGGTTAGGATCGTCGCTGCTTGAGCGATGCGGCGAAAATGGGCGACACCAAACGCTGGGATCATCGGCGTTCTCCTGAAGCTGGAATGGCGGGACTGTAACACTTCTTCGCGCTTGACACCAGCCGGGGATTGGATATTAATTCGATTCAATACGGCTAATTCTTTATGTTTCTGGGATGGGTGCAACGCCGGATGAATGAGCCTGTGCAGGCAAGTGGTAGCGAGGTTTTCCGGGCCAGTCGTGCGGTGTAAGCTTTACGCGCTTCGCCGGAGAGCCGAGTGCTCATGACCCGTCCAAAACATACTGTCGGTGCCCGTCGCCTGGCGGGCGTGTCGCTGACGCTCTTCTGCGCTTTGCTCCTCGTTGCGAGAGTCGCATCGCAGGACCAGAAATCGCCGCAGTCAACAAAGGGAGCTCGCCAGGTCGAATCGGCCGCTGCTGACGGCAGGCAGGCGTTTGAATCGCGGTGTGCCGGATGCCACGGCTTGGATGGGCGGGGAGGCGAGCGCGGTCCGGACATCGCAACGAGCGCGAAGACGCAGCGGCGCGCCGATGGCGAGCTCTTCCAAATCGTCGAGAGAGGTGCGCCGGGAACGGGAATGCCGCCGTTTGGCTCGCTGGGACGCACCGGCATAGCGAATGTGGTTTCCTATCTGCGCTTGCTCCAGGGCAGCAACGGCGAGGGAAAACTTCCAGGGGATGCGCAGAAGGGCCGAGCGCTGTTCTACGGGAAGGCGCGATGCGCGGAGTGTCACATGGTCGCCGGCACGGGCGGGTTCATTGCCTCAGATCTGTCGGCGTTCGGCGGGACGCGCTCCGCGGAAGAAATTCGAGATGCGATCACCAAGCCAAGCAAGGTGAACCCGCAGGGAGGCAAGATGGTGGTGACCACGCGTGACGGCCGGCGTTACGCGGGCGTGGCGCGCAACGAAGATAATTTTTCGATTCAGTTGCAGACTTTGGATGGCGAGTTCCATCTTTTCTTGAAGTCCGACCTCGACAGCTTCGCGCGCCAGGCCGATTCGCTGATGCCCGCCAACTACGGCTCAGTCTTGAACGCCGGCGAGCTGAACGATCTGGTCAGCTTCCTGATGCAGACCGCGAAGAGGCGTGCAGCTTCGAGCAAGAAATCCGAGGGCGATGGCGAAGACGATCACGAAGACGAATGAGAATTCCCTTCCTTCACATTCATTCCTGAGCTCACAAGGTGAATCGCTCGCGCTGCTACTGCTTTTGTATTATTGATCGGCCTGCCATTCGCTCCCTATTATCGCGCCACTGAAATTTTAGTTCGAGCCTCTGTGGACGTTTCAGCGCCCATCGGCTGGGGTGTTTCCGCTTCCACGCGCCAAGAGGTAGTCGATCCTAAAGAGGCCGCCAACCTTGAAGCAACGTGAGCGTCAGGGAGCAAAGTCTGTTACAAATGCGGCGTCATGACTGAGCACCAAGTTGGCCGCGTAGCAGAAGAGACAGGGAAACCAGCGGCTGTTGTTCAACGAGAAGCGGGACTTCATCGCAAGCTCAACGCGCGGCAAGTGGCCATGATCGGCCTCGGGTGCACGATTGGGACCGGATTGTTTCTCGGCAGCGCGATCGCGGTGAAGCTTGCGGGACCCGCAGTGCTCTTGAGCTTTATCGGCGGAGCGTTTGTCGCTTTGACCGTCATGTGGGCCCTCGCGGAAATGTCGGTCGAACATCCGACGGCCGGCGCATTCGGCCTGCATGCGGAGATGTACCTGCATCCGTGGGCGGGCTTCGCGATTCGCTACACGTACTGGCTCTGCCTGGTCGTGATTATCGGCAGTGAAGTGGTGGCCGCGGCGATCTACTGCCAGTATTGGTTCCCGAACGTGCCGGCGTGGCTGTGGATCGCGGGCTTTTCCGCCGCGATGATTTACGTCAACACCCTCACCATCGAGAGTTTCGGCACGATCGAATACTGGTTCGCGATGATTAAAGTCGTGACCATCGTTGTTTTTCTCGTGCTGGGCGCGGCCCTGCTTCTTGGCATTGGGTTTCCACGCATCGGAACCGCAAACTACACCGCGCACGGCGGTTTTTTTCCCGGTGGTTGGTCCGGCGTCGGACTCGGCGTCACGATGGCCATCTTCAGTTATCTAGGCCTGGAAATCGTGGGAACAACCGCGGGCGAAGCTGCCGATCCGCAAACTGCCGTGCCGCGCGCGCTGCGCCGCACGTTGCTGACGCTGGTTGTTTTTTATCTCGGCGGGCTGGGCATCGTCGTGGGCATCGTGCCATGGAATCAGATCGACATGGGCAAGAGCCCGTTCGTTCGCGTCTTTGAAACCGTCGGCATTCCCGCCGCAGGACACATCATGAATTTCGTGGTGCTGAGCGCGGCGCTCTCCGCGGCAACGTGTAACGTCTATTTCACTTCGCGGATGCTTTTTTCTCTTTCGCGCGGGGGCTACGCGCCTGCGGCGCTCGGGAAGCTGAACAAGCGCGGCATGCCCGTGGCAGCCGTGCTGGTGTCAAGTGTCGGCATGTTTGCGGCACTGATCCTCTCTCAGCTCTTCAAGAACACTGCGTTCGTGTTCATGATCGGGGTGGCGTTCTTCGGCGGGCCATTCATTTGGATCATGATACTGGCGACGCACCTCGCTTTTCGCCGCGCAACGTCGCGCGCCAACAAACAGATTGTGCGGTTTGCGCCGCCGGGGCCTTGGAGCTCGCTGTTTGGGCTAGCGGCCTTGCTCGGGGTGCTGGTGTCCACCTGGTGGGTGCCCAGCTTTCATGTCACGCTGCTGGCCGGGCCGCCTTGGCTTGCTTTCATCACGTTGTGCTATCTGGTATGGAGGAAAGCGCACCGTTCTCCGCCTGCTGAAACGACGCAGATACCAGACTGAAAGAAGGAAAGGCCGGACACAGTGTCCGGCCTTTGCTCTTTTCGGAATTGCGAATTGAGTTTAGGCCCTCGCTCCTCGCGCTTTTCTGTTGGGCGTTTGTTCACCAGACTCTTTCTCTTCGCCGCCGGAGGCTTTTGCCTCGACGTTGATTTTCCCAGAGAGCTGCGTCAGCTTCTGGTCGGTTTCCTTTTCCTCTTGCAGGGTCTCTTCCAGCAATGCGCTCGCATTACTTTCGCCCAGCAATTCGGCCCAGGTACTCACGCAACCGTAGGCGGCGATCTCGTAGTGCTCGACGCGTTGGGCTGCGGAGATAAGAGCCGCGTCCATTACTTCACCCTCAAAATCCTCCTCCATCATTTCTTCGCCCTCTTTGATCAAACCCATCATGCCGGCGCATTTCTTGCCGGTGGGCCTTTCCCCGAGAGAGCGGAAGATTTCCTCAAGCCGATCCACGTGACCGCGGGTTTGCTCCAGGTGCGCCTCGAATCCGGAGCGAAGCTCCTTGGAGGTGGAGGCCTTGGCCATTTTCGGCAAGGCCTTCACGAGGCGATTTTCCGCGTCGTACAAATCCCTGAGTTCGTCGATGAACAGTTCCTTCAATGCGTTGTGCTCCATTTGGTCCTCTCCTTCAGGTCTCTAACGCTCGCCTAGGCGGGCTTTCTGAAAGTAAGAGGTGGGACTACTCGCGTCCATACACGGAACTATCTAACGAAGGCGGCGGCGTGCCGTAGCTAGGAGCATATTTGCCGAACCATGAATGCCGACTGCCGGGGCAGGACGCACCACGTGAGTCGTCACACCGGATTTATTCGGAATCCCAAGTGGGGAGGCCTCTTCGCTGGAGCATTGCTTCCGCGGCCCAGGATCCGAGGTAGACCGAAAGGGCCACACCGTGGCCACTATATGCGCCGAGAATCATCGCGCGAGGACTCCTAGGGTGGCGCGCGAATACGGGCCGCCACTCTTCGGCGATCAAGATCGGGCCGCCCCAGCGGTAGTCGATCCGCACGTCGCGCAGCACGGGATGCAGCCCGCGGACTCTTCGATCCAGGCTGCTCAGAAGCGCAGCCGCTTCGCCGGACTCGACATTCAGGGTCAGCAGCTCTCGCCAATCGTTCAGGTGCACCAACCCGCTGCCAAAGATGATTCTGTTGCCGTGGAGGAGGCGTCCCCAAAGATAGGGCAGATCAATCGTATAAAAGGGCTTACCGGAGGCCAAGCCGAGCGCCTCGAGCTGCGCGTCGGTGAGCGGTTCAGTGGCTAGGGCCAGGGTAAATTTCGGCTGTGCGCGACCCGCAAGCTCACTAAGCTCGAGCGAGCCGGCATTGGTGGCGACCAAGACGTCGCCGGCGCGCACCTTTTTCCCTCGGATATGGAGATTCGTCGATTCTCCAAATTCCATGTCTTCCACGCGCGCATTCTCGAAGAGCAGTGCGCCACGCCGAGCGGCGGCGCGAGCGAGCCCACTGACCAGCCTACCCGGGTCAACCGTGCCGCCGGGAACTTCCCGAGCAACTCGAAGATTGCCGGAATCGCTCCAGGAGATTTGCGGACTGGCCGGAGGGCTCACTCGGTCCAATTCCGAGACCCCGGGCAGGGTTAAGTCGCAAGTTACGTCGAGATCACGCAGGACACCCGAGAAGCCAGCCAGGACGTCACCTAGCCCAGGCAGGTCGCCCGCCGCAGTTTCCGCCAGACTCAACCCACCGGTATGGCCGCTCGAACCGGCACCGAGGGTTTCCGCCTCGAACACGGCAACTTGTTTGCCGGGAGCGAGCCGGCGGAGGCAGGCCGCAGTGGAAAGGCCAGTGAAGCCGCCTCCAACGACGGCGAAATCTACCTGCTCAGGAAGAGGACCCGGCTCGGGGTGAAAATCGACGGTCCAGGGAGTTTGGCCCCAGTGCGGCTTTTGAGACAGCATCTTCACGGTGTCGTTCATTGCTGGCGGATTCCAGAATACCAAGGTCGGCGACAAACGTCTTCGGCCCTTCGATGACGAAGTTGGAGTCTAGGGACTTAAGACTCTAGTGTTAAAAGCCTTTAGGCTCTAATACTAGGGCTGTTCGACTCCACAGTATCTGATGGCTTTTGCGAAGCCGGAGGACCCCCCGAAGGGCTGACTGTCGACCTCTTTACTTCCCTTGACCTACGAGTAGATTCGAACCATGCGTACGGGTGTTGCAAGTTAACAAGTTCAGCCCGTACGAAGCCGGGAGGATTCCGATGCTTTTGCGTTCAACTCCAACCAGCCGGGTAGCAGAACGGCGTACGGCGCTACGTTATCCGCTACGGCTCCCCGTGGTGTTCTCTTGGCAAGACGAGGCCGGACGTGTCCAAGGATGCGACGGATACAGCCGTGACCTAGGTAGTCGAGGCATATACGTGCAGTCGGACGTTGTCCCGCCGCTGGGAGTGTCGGTGGAGATGAACGTCTTCCTGCCACGACCGGAGCATTCCGCACGCCCCTCGGAAATCCACGCGATCGGGCGCGTTGTCCGTTCCGAGCGGCACGGATCCACGCCGAAGGGTTGCGGCTTCGCGGCGATGAACCATACCACCATGCTCCGGGAGACGCGCGGCCAGAAGACCGACCAGCAGGATTCGACCTTGAACGAGCTCGGTCTGGGAGGAACCGCCGAGGACGGTGGGCGAGCGTCCGGAGAGTAGCGGAGCAGCTTTATGGAGATGCAGCCAACATTATTTCACGGCAGGGGGCCCGGGGCGTCAATGGTACCTCCGGTCTACCAGGCTGGTAGCAATGTACCGCTGTTCTCACTGGGTACATCGGTACTGCGCATTTGGGCCGCGCAGCCCATTGGCCGAAAGGACAGGCGCTGGCAATCTTGTGGCGTGAAGCGCACCGTGCTGCGGGGTGTAGGTGTGGGCGACGCTACCCGTGTGTTGATCGAACAAGGGAGCCTGCTCCGCTTCAGAGCGCTTTGACGGGCTTGCGGTTGACCGGTTTGGAAGGCGGTATGGGAGTCAAAGGGCGGTAGCTTACCCAAATGGGCGTATCCTGGAACCTATGGCAAAGCGCGAACTTGAGGGAAACATTGAGGGAGTCGAGACCGTGCCGGGAACAGCGGCAGGAGCGCAACCGGCGGCTGGTCAGGCACCGTGGTTTGCCTTGCGGGTCAAGCCCAACTACGAAAAGCCCGTTTCGCTGGCGCTTCGCGGAAAAGGATTCGAGGAGTTTCTACCGCTGTTCCGAAGCCGCCGGCAATGGTCTGACCGCGTGAAGGCGATGGATATGCCGTTGTTCCCGGGCTATCTGTTCTGCCGCCTGAATCTGGAAGAGCGCATGCCGCTGCTGACCACACCGGGCTTTCTATACATCGTGGGCATTGGGAAGAACCCGGAACCTGTGGATGAGAGCGAGATCCAGGCGATACAATCGGTACTGCGTTCCGGCGTCGCGGTGACACCTTGGCCGTCGCTGGTGGTCGGCCAGAAGGTGCAGTTGAAACATGGGCCCTTGCGCGGCTTGGTTGGTGTGCTGACCAAGATTGCGAACCAGCATCGCATGTATGTGTCGGTGACGCTGCTAAAGCGATCGATTTCGGTGGAAGTGGCGCCCGAGTGGATTCAGCCGGTTGAAGGAGCAAGCGTTACGGTATCGGATGGAGCGGGCACTGCGCCGCAAAGCGAAAGCGTCCTGGCCGGGTCGAAAAGCGAAAAGCAGATCTGAGGTACTAACGTGAGCAGCAATATTCGCGGTGAACAAACGAGAGAGCGAACAGGAGGGCCGATGACTAATGCGAGAGTGAAGTCCATGGGCCTGGTAGTCCTGTTCGCAGCGATGAATACGAGCGCGCAGGCGCCAGCCCCGGCAGCGCCAGCCGCTGCACCGGCTGCGGCGCCGGCCGCGCAACAAGCGAACTGCACCAGCCAGGTGCGTTCCACCTACCTGCTGGGGCCCGAAGACGAGCTGCAGATTTCCGGTCCCGAGCTGGAGGAGTTGGCTAACAAGACCGCGCGCGTGGACGGCGAGGGCGACATCCAAGTGCCGCTGGTGGGACGCGTTCACGTGGCTGGACTGACGGTGCAGCAGGCCGAGCTGGAACTCAACAAGCGTCTGAGCACCTACATCAAGCACCCGCAAGCGGCCATCGATGTGAAAGATCTGCGCAGTCAGCCGGCATCGGTCATGGGAGCAGTCAACCAGCCCGGCGTGCATCAAGTGGAAGGACACAAGACGCTATTGGAGATGATTTCCTTGGCCGGCGGGATTCGGGCGGACGCCGGGTACAGCATCCGCATCACACGGAACATCGAGTGGGGTTGCATTCCCTTGCCGGGAGCGACGACCGACCCTTCAGGCCGGTTCAGCATTGCTCAGGTGAATCTGCGAGACATCGAAGACGCAAAGACTCCTGAGGAAAACATTCAGATTTTCCCTCACGACGTGATCTCAGTGCCGAAAGCGGAGTTGATCTATGTGACCGGCGCGGTGAAAAAATCGGGTGGCTTTGTTCTCGGCGAAAACAGGTCGATGTCCGTTCTGCAAGCGGTCTCTCTGGCGGAGGGGTTGGGCCCCACGCCGGACACCAAGCACACCAAGATCGTGCGGATGAACGGGGACCAGCGCACGGAGATCCCGGTGGACCTGAAGAGCATCCTACAAGGCAAAGCAAAAGACGTTCCGATGCAGGGCCAAGATATCCTGTTTGTGCCGGACAATACGGGCAGGAAAGTGGCCTTGCGAATCGTGGAAGCGGCAATTCAAACGGGAACCGGCCTGGCAATTTACCATCCATATTGAGATTGAGACGTTTCGACGAAACAGATTTGCAGCCTTAGAGCTGTCGATTTCAGCCCACAGCGGAATGGCAGGTACTAATGTCTAAGCACTTCGATCGGGTGAACAACCGGATGCGGCCAGCGCTCAACAACTGGGCGGAGACTCGGCCAACGGTTTACAGAATGGAAGAGCCGGCGCAGGTGGAAAGCGACGGCGCGCAAGGCTATGACAGCTTGCTGAACTATTGGCACATGCTGGTGCGTCACAAGACGACCCTGTTGTGCTTTGCGCTGGCGGGGCTGGCGGTGGCCATCCTAATCAGCTTGGTGCAGACGCCGGTCTACCGGGCGAGGACCTCGCTGGAAATCCAGGACTTCAATTCCGACTTCATGGATTTGAAAAATGTGAATCCGACGAATGCCGCCACCGGTACGACGGCGGATTCCTATTTCCAGACACAGATCAAAATCCTGCAGAGCGATACGCTGATCGAGCGCGTGGCCGACAAGATGGACTTGCAACTGGAGCGGCCCGCCAGCGGGTGGGGAGCTTTTGCGGCGCGCGTTCGGCGGACGTTCGGTCTGTCGGAGCCTACGCGCCAGCCAAACAAGGACATATTCGTCGGCCTGGCAAAAGGTAATTTGACCGTACGGGCATCGGGCGAGACGCGCCTGGTGGAAGTCACCTACGACTCGACGGATCCGAAGTTCGCCGCGGACTTCGCCAACACGCTGGTCAGTGAATTCGTGGAACTCAGCCAGGAAATGCGCTGGAAGTCCAGCCAACGCACCGGGGAATGGCTGACCGGCCACTTGCGCGATATGAAGACGCAATTGGAACAGTCCGAGGAGCAACTCCAGGCATACGCGCGCTCATCCGGGCTGACGATTACGGATAAAGAGAACGTCGCGGATACGCGGCTCAAGGAATTGCAAGACGAACTCGACAAGGCGCAAGCGGACCGCGTGGACAAGCAGGCGAAATTCGAGGAGGCGAGGAGCAAACCGGCGGAATCGCTGCCGGAAACGATCGATGATCCAACACTGCGCGACTACCGCCAGAAGTTGACGGATTTGCAACGACAACTGTCGGAACTCGCCGCGACGCTAACGCCGGAACACTATAAGGTGCAGCGGGTGGAGGCGCAAATCGCGGAGCTGCAAAGCGCGATCGAGAAGGAACGCAACAACGTCCTGCACCGCGTGGGCAACGAATATGCGGCAGCGAGCCGCCGTGAAAAGCTGCTCTCGGAAGCCTACCAGGAGCAGCAAAGGACCGTGGCGGGTCAGTCCGAGAAGACCATCCACTACGACACGATGAAGCGCGAAGTGGATTCGAGCCGGCAGTTGTATGAAGCGCTGTTGCAAAGGGTGCAGCAGGCCGGCTTGGCTTCCGCGATGCGTGCGAGCAACGTGCTGATCGTGGACCCGGCCAAGGCGCCGTTCCTCCCCGCCAAGCCCAACGTGCCGGTGAATTCGGCGATCGGGTTGTTCTGCGGCATCTTCTTGGGATTCGGCTTCGTGCTATTCCGAACCAGGTTCGACCGCAGCATTCAAGCTCCGGGCGATATGCAGGTGTACCTGAATCTGCCAGAGCTGGGCGTCATTCCGATGGCGGAAGTCTGCGATACAGCCGCGGTCCGCGGCCAAAAAGCGGCTCTTAACCCGGCAGATCCGAATGATTGCCTGGAACTGGTGACGTGGAAGCACAAACCGTCGGCGGTGGCCGAATCCTTCCGTGCCATGTTGACGTCCATCCTGCTGCCCGGCCAGAGCGGCGACGGCCCGCAAGTGCTCGTGGTGACAAGCCCTGGTCCGGCAGAAGGCAAGACGACTGTAGCGAGCAACTTGAGCATCGCCATAGCAGAGATGGGACGCCGCGTGCTACTGATCGACGGCGACCTCCGTCAACCAAAACTGCACAAGATCTTCGGCGTGGCCAACAACCGAGGAGTCAGTGACGTACTGCTGGCGGAAACACCGCTGGAGTCGGTACCGCTGACCGAGTTGGTGGTCGAGACGCGCATCGCCGGGGTTTCGTTATTGCCGAGCGGCACGCGGGCGAACAACATCTCCCAATTGCTGCACTCTTCCCGCGTGGAAGCGTTGTTAGCACGCATGCGCAACGAGTTTGATATGGTGATCATCGACGCACCGCCAATGATGCATCTGGCGGACGCGCGCTTGCTGGGAGGCCTCGCTGACGGAGTTGTGCTGGTCGTGCGAGCGGGCCTAACCATGCGTGAGGCGGCGTTGGTGGCAAGCCAGCGGCTGGCGGAAGACGGCACGCGAATTCTGGGCACGGTACTGAATAGCTGGGACCCGCGGAAGACGCCCGGCCGCACCTATGGCTACGGCTATGGCTACGGGTACGGCTATGGGTATGGCCAGAGTTCGGACGTCAAGCGCCCTCATCCACCGGGTGCGTAGACACTCAATCAGACACTGCAAGGATACTGAACGCGTAGACCCTTTGATCCAAGTTCGCCCAGCGGACGTTCCTTAATTCCAAGAATTCCAAAATTCCAGGGACCCACGAAGAAACAAGAACCTTCATGATCTCTTCACGCGGACCAAGGTCGGAGATGGGAAGGCGAACGGCGACGCTGCCGCGCCCTGACCAGGCACTGGTGCGTGGGCACGTGCTGACATCGATGGCGTTCGGGCTGCTTTACCTGTTCGTGTTCTCGCTGCCGTTGGAGAACTCGGTCGTCTTTCCGGGTGTCGGAACCGTCGGGCGCGTCTTGGGATTGGCAGCTTTTGTGTTTGGCCTGCTGTCGCTGTTGGAGGTCGGGAAGGTACGGCCACCCACATTGATCCTGCTGATCATGGTGGCGTACGTAGCTTGGGCCTCGCTTACGTATCTCTGGTCGCTGTCCGAAGACGACACGCTTGAAATAATAACGAGCTACGTCCAGCTGCTGTTCATGGTGTGGCTGATCTGGCAGTTGGCCCCGCGGAAGCAACAGCAAATAGTCCTAATGCAGGCCTATTTGTTTGGAACAGGCGTTTCCGCGATCGCCACCATTTTGCAAAACACGAGCTCGGCGGTCGGATTGCGGCAGGGTTCGTTTAACATGAACCCGAATGACGTAGCCCTGCGCCTGGTCCTAAGCGTACCGATCGCGTTGTATTTAGGTGCGGTGGAAAAAAGCACGCTGCGGGCCTGGCTGTATCGCCTGCAGATGGTGGTGGTGGTCAGCGGGCTTTTCTTTACGGCGTCGCGCGGTGCGTTCCTGGCGTTTCTGGTGAGCCTGTTGATGATTCCGCTGACGTTCCGGGCATGGAGTCTCCGCCAAAAGCTGGCGTTGGGAGCGGTGGTGGTGATTGCCGGAATGACGGCGGTCACACTGGTCCCCAAGGCAGCCTGGCAACGTTTGGGCAGCACAGGGACGGAAATCACCCAAGGCACGATGGACGCCCGGACGATCATTTGGCATGCAGGCATGACCGTCTTTTACGATCATCCGTTCATAGGCGTAGGTGCCGGCGCTTTCCCATTTGCGGTGGGACAACGAGTGGTGATCGCGTGGGTGGCCCACAACACATTTCTCTCCGTGCTCGTTGAGCAGGGGGTGATTGGCTTTAGTATCTTTTTCTCGATGCTGCTGATCATGACTGCCGCGGCATTGCGAATGCCGCACCTCGAGCGAGGTCTCTGGTTGGTCATGCTGCTGACATGGGCAATCGGTGTGTCGGGCATCACTTGGGAGTATTCCAAGCCCACATGGTTTGTTTTTGGGATGATGGCGGCTCAAATGGGGGTTTTACTGCCGATAACAGCGCGGCGCGCCGCGCGACGCATTGTTCTGCCGCAGTCGACGGTTCAACCAGCGCACGCTGGGCTGCCGACGCGCCTAAAGGAATTCTGGAATGCCAATTTCAGCCAGTTTCAGCCGGGACCTGGTGCGCAGAAGCCCAGGCTCGGAAACCTGAGGGGACCGCGATGAGTTGGACGCCCACAGCTTCCTCGCTGGAGCCCAACTCGGCCGGGCAAATCTCGGGCATTCCAGCAGATATGTTGAGTGAAAAGGACGGAATGAACGCAGCAACCGCCGAAGGGCCAAGCGTATTAGACACGCCGCCCGCGACGACTGCGCGGAAGCCCGCGAGAGGCGCTTCGCTAGGGTGGAATTTTAGCTGGACCTTTTTTGGCAATGGCGTTTATTCCGCCTGCCAGTGGGGAATGCTGGTGCTGCTGGCCAAGCTCGGCAATCCTCAGATGGTCGGACAGTATGGGCTGGCGATCGCCGTCGCGACCCCGGTCTACGCACTTTCGACCCTGCAGCTCCGCGCAGTGCTGACCACCGATGTACGGGAGCGCATCCATTTCGGCGAATACTTGGGATTCCGGCTGCTAACGACGGCGCTGTCACTGTTGGTGATCGGCGGCGTCGCCGTAGGGATGCACTATCCCCGACAGTCGATGTGGGTGATTCTAATTGTCGGCGTGGCGCAGGGACTGGAGATTGTCAGCGACCTCTATTACGCCAGGATGCAGTTCTACGACCACATGGACCGGATCGCGAAGTCGATGATCCTCCGCGGGGTGCTGGGGCTGGCGACGATGGGCGCCGCTGTCTATTTGACCGGAAGCGTGATCTGGGGCGTGCTTGGACTGACGCTGGCACGGGCGCTGGTGGTGGTGGGCTACGACATTCGCAAGCGAACCCACGTGTTGCCCCGCAATGTTTCCGATCCTGCGGAAGCCCGGCAAATCCTGGCGGCGGCGAACGAGTCGCTGCGCCCCCGGTGGAATTCCAGCGTGCAGGCGGAATTGCTGCGTACCTCGATCACGCTTGGCGTGATTGCCATGTTGGTGTCGCTGCTGCCGAATATCCCACGTTATTTCATCGCGGGCTCGCTGGGCGAGCGTGCACTTGGAATTTTCACCGCGACGGCTTTTTTGGTGTCGGCCGGCAACTTGATCATCAATGCCCTGGGGCAGTCCGCGTTTGTGCGCTTGGCCAGGCACTACGCTGCGGGAGATGTCCGCGGGTTCAATTCCCTGCTGCTGAAATTGGTCGGGATCGCCGCAGTGCTGGGCCTGGGCGGCATCGGCGTTGCGGTATTGTTCGGACGAGTGCTGTTGACCTTGCTGTACCGCCCGGAATATGCCGAACACACGGATGTGTTGATCGCGATGATGGTCGCTGGGGCAATGACCTATGCGGCGAGCCTGATGGGTGCGGCGGTGACTTCGGCACGCTGCTTCGGCCGCCAGATTCCCTTGCTGATGATCGCGGTCGCGAGCGCTGCGATCGCCAGCAAAGTTCTAATTCCCTCGCACGGGCTGGTGGGAGCCGCCTATGCGGTAATCATCACCTCGACGGTGCTCTGTGCGGGAGAGGTTGTGCTGCTATGGTTCGTGCTTAAAAATGCGGGCCAGCGGGTGGCCTCGGAGAGCTAGCGAAGCGAGTCCCCAACCCTGTGAAAGCGCTATTACGAACGAGTCTGGCGGCTCTGGCCTTCGCTGCGCCGTGTGGCGCTCAGACGCCAGCGTTTCCCGAAGCCCAAGGAGGAGGAGCGGGCGCCGTGGGAGGCCGCGGCGGGCGAGTGATCGAAGTTACGAACTTGCAGGATACCGGCGAAGGGAGTTTGCGCGCCTGTATCGAAGCGCGAGGCCCACGGACCTGTGTGTTCCGAGTCGGCGGGGTAATTCACGTCGGCGTGGGAATGAGGACTTACAACGATAATCTGACCATCGCGGGACAGACGGCACCCGGCGGCGGGATCACCCTGGACGGCAGCCACGTATCCGTTCAAGCGGTGCTGTTCTTCTCCGCTTCAAACATTATCGTCCGATACATCACCATAAGGATGGGCAATGCACCAGGCCGTACTCCTGGCCCGTCGACCGGAACAGTGGCGATCCAGGTAGCCAACAACCAGTCTCATGACATCATCTTCGACCACGTGTCGGCGAGCTGGTGGGATAACAAAGGTCTCTTGTATTTGAGCAACTTCGTCGGCCCGAACACGAAAATCACCACGCAGTGGTCGATGTTTTATGAACCAAACGCCGGGCATCCGGTGGGGCCGTCGATCAGCTCGAATCCCACTCCGGGACAAGGGTTCGGTAATCTGGAGACGGACCTCGATTATCATCACAACCTTTTCGCCAACACCGGGCACCGCATTCCGCAGCTCTGGAACAGGTCTTCGCGGTGGGTGAACAACATCGTCTACAACTGGAACTTCTACGCTTCGCAGTTGCTGGGCCACGTGAACGCCGATTTCATCGGGAATAAGTACAAAGCGCGGACCCCTCAATTACGATGCGCAACGCCACGAGATAGAAGCTTCGCCCGAGGGTGCGGCCGAGAATTCAGGTGCACCGTCCATCTATCTAGCCGGTAACGTGGGCCCGAACCTGTCGAATCCGGCCGGCGACCAGTGGGAGATGGCCGCGCAGATCGCCGGTGAGAACGGCAAAGAGATTGGACCGATACCCGCTGCCTGGAGGCGAGGTAGCCCGCTTCCGGCGCTGCAGTTCCCTATCGTGGCAGACTCGGCGATGGAACTGGATGCGCGCGTTCTGCCTACGGTCGGCAATTCGCTGCGCTTGGATTGCCTGGGAAACTGGGTCCCGAAGCGTGACTCGGTGGATGCGCGAATTATTGCCGAATATCGCAGCGGAGCGGCCGGCGACTTTTTCACCGTGGAGGACGCGAATCACCGAATTCCTGCAATCGATGCAGGCACGGCGTGCGAAGACTCCGACCATGATGGGATCCCCGATGCGTGGGAAATCGCCCACGGGCTGAATCCCAAGAATCCGGATGATGCCAAGAAGTTGAACCCGGATGGGTACACGAATCTCGAGCATTACTTGAATGGCTCGACGGTTGGGGCGCAACTGGCAGGAGCCCTGGGTGCAATGGCATCCGGGACGGACTACACGATCGAGCAACCAACAGCAGCCGACTCAGTTGGAACGGCTCAAGGGTCGGGGGCTGCGGTTCGCGTATCGGGTTGCAGCGCGCGCGCACCGGGTACCTGGTTACATTTATTGGCTGCTGACTCTCGTGGTCTTTCTCTTTTTGTACCTGCTCGGGAGACTGTTCGGCCATCGCCGCACAAGCGGCATCGCAGCAAAGTCGTAGTCACCGAAGGATGCCTTCTTGAAAATTCTGTTCCTTGCACGGCAACTGAACATCGGAGGCGCAGAGCGTCAGTTGGTCATTCTGGCCAACGAGCTGGCCTCTCGCGGGCATGAAGTGGTCGTCGTCTCATTCTACGCCGGCGGCGCGCTTTGCGAAAAACTGGACTCCCGGCGGGTTCGCCTAATCTCTCTGGACAAACGCTCGCGCTGGGACTTGTTTTCGATGTATGCGAAAGTCCTGCGCGTTGTGCGGCAGGAGCGGCCCGACGTTGTGCACGGCTGGATGCACACGCAAAACGTGGTGGCCACGATGGCTCGGCTCTTTCATCCCCGGGCCAAACTGTTCTGGTGCGTGCGCAGCGCCAATCTGGAAATGATCCTTGACCGAATCGAACGCACGGCGGTTTGGCTGCAATCCCGGCTGTCGGTTTTCGCCGACTGCGTGGTGGTGAATTCTATCGCCGGGCTCGAACATGCTGTCGCCGATGGCATCCCTCGCGACAAGATGGTCTTTATCCCGAACGGAATCGACACCAATGTGTTTTATCCGGACGAGGAGGAAGGCAAGCGGGTGCGCCAGGAGTGGGGCGTCGGCGATTCCGAGAGAGTAATCGGCTACGTGGCGCGTTTCGACCCGATCAAGAATCACACGCTATTCCTGAAGGCCGCGGCACGAATTGCCGCGGAGCGCCCGGAAGTGCGCTTTGTGTGCGTTGGCCATGGCGAAGACGACTACATCAAGGAACTGAAAGAACTGACACGCACACTGGGAATCGAGAACAAGGTTCAATGGGTGGAGGCCCGCGCGGATGTGCGGGCGGTGTACAACGCGCTGGACATTTTTTGCTCCGCTTCGTTTAGCGAGGGGTTTCCCAACGTGATCGGAGAAGCAATGGCCTGCGGGCGGCACTGCGTGGTCACCGACGTCGGGGATTCCAAACTAGTTGTCGGCAGGACAGGAGTGGCGGTGCCGTCAAACGACGTCGAGGCGCTCGCGGCGGGTCTCCTACAGAGACTGGAAGCCGGCGAGGCGTTGAACCTGCGAGCCCGGCAGCGCATTCTGGAGAACTTCACGGTTGCACACCTCGGCGACAAGACCGAACAGGCGCTGGTGGCGTGCGTCGAGCACAGGTCTATGCAGGTCGCGCCAACACTGGGCCGGACTGGCGAAGCTCATCCGCCGGTTGACGCTTGATTGTCCCGTGGGGCCCGCGAAGACACTGAGCGAGCAGGCGATGGTTCTGGAGAAAAAGCTTTTATGTGCGGAATAGCTGGATTCCTGGATACGCGGCAAAGCAAGGGGCACGACGACCTTTTTGTCACCGCGCGGCGCATGGCGACGAGTTTGCAGCATCGCGGGCCGGAAGACGAGGGCGTCTGGGTCGATGCGGCGTCCGGCATCGCGTTTGGGCACCGCCGCCTGTCCATTATCGATTTGTCGCCGGCGGGACATCAGCCGATGCATTCGTCCTGCGGCCGCTACGTGATCACGTATAACGGCGAAATTTACAACTTCAAGGCGCTGCGACATGCGCTGGAGGCGCTTGGACAGGGCTTCCGCGGGCATTCGGATACGGAGGTCATGCTCGCCGCCATCGCGCATTGGGGCGTGGAAGCGGCGCTGAAGAAGTTTAACGGCATGTTTGCTTTTGCGCTCTGGGACCGCCAAGAGAAGACGCTTTACTTGTCGCGCGACCGGGCGGGCGAGAAGCCGCTGTACTACGGCTGGGCAGGTCATACCCTGCTGTTCTGCTCCGAACTCAAGGCTTTGCATCAGCATCCGGATTTTCGTGGCGAGATCGACCGCGGAGCGTTGGCCGTCTATCTCCGCCACAATTACATTCCGGCGCCGCATTCCATCTACAAGGGCATCTACAAATTGCCTGCCGGAACTTTGCTGACGATTCGCGGCTTTGGGAGCGATGCTTCGCCGAAGCCGTTCTGGTCCGCGAAGCGGGCTGCCGAGGATGGAGTGAGCGATCCGTTTCCGGGAACTGAATCCGAGGCGGTCGACCAGCTCAATTCCCTGCTGCACGATGCCGTGAGCATGCGAATGGAAGCGGACGTTCCTCTCGGGGCGTTCCTGTCGGGCGGCATCGATTCGTCGCTCGTCGTTGCGATCATGCAGGCGAACAGCAGCCGTCCGGTGAAGACCTTCACGATCGGATTTGAGAACTCGGAATTTAACGAAGCGGAATCGGCGAAGGCGGTTGCCACGCATCTGGGCACGGATCACACCGAGCTATACGTGACACCCGAGGAGGCCATGGGTGTTATCCCGAGGCTTCCCAGCTTGTATGATGAGCCGTTTGCCGACTCCTCGCAGATTCCAACATTTTTGGTTTCACAGCTCGCGCGGCGCAAGGTCACCGTCAGCCTTTCTGGTGACGGCGGCGACGAACTGTTTGGAGGCTACGGCACCTACTTCTGGGGACGAAGCGTCCATCAGAAAATCAGCTGGATGCCCCGAGCCCTGCGCGTGGCCGCAGCGAAGTCGCTCAGCCCTCTTGCGAAAATCGATTGGAATGCGCTTCTTCAAAGACATGCGTCGGTTGTGCCGGACTCGTTGAAACGCCGCGACTTGACCCGAGTCCTTCAGAAGTTGACGAGCATCCTGACGGTGAACGAGCGCGAGGCGCTGTACCGCGTCCTGCTTTCGTATTGGATGGATCCCGCGGCCATCGTCCATGGCGCAAGAGAAAAGGCGACCGCGCTTACCGACAAGAACGGTTGGGCAAAGCTCAACGATTTTGTCCACGTGATGATGTATCTGGACACGGTGATGTATCTTCCGGACGACATTCTCGTGAAGGTGGATCGCGCGTCGATGGGTGTCAGCCTGGAGTCTCGCGTTCCCCTATTGGACCATCGGGTGATCGAGTTTGCGTGGCGGCTGCCTTTGGCGCTGAAGGTCAAGGGAAACACGGGAAAAGGACCGCTGCGGCAACTGCTGCACAAGTACGTTCCAAAAAAGCTTGTGGAGCGGCCCAAGCAAGGATTCGGCGTGCCCATTCATGAATGGTTGCGCGGCCCGATGCGCCCGTGGGCGGAAGAACTGCTGGATGAATCGCGGTTGCGGGACGAAGGGTACTTTTGCGAGGCGCCGATCCGCCGGACCTGGAAGGAACACCTCAGCGGACTGCACAATTGGCAGGCTCATTTGTGGGGCGTGCTGATGTTCCAGGCCTGGCTGGAGCAGCATAAAACCCTCATCTCCGCGAAAGTCGAAACCGACACGACCTTGGACGCGCCGGTCCTGGAAGCTTCTTCCCGCGCGACTCGCGCGGACTCGATCCATCGCAGCATCCCGTAAGACTCAAATTGCGTTCTTTGACTTTGATTGACCCGGGCCCTCACGGAAATTCAATCAACTTGCGCAAGCGGCAGAAAAGGCAGGCTCGCACATGAGTGTCAAATTCTTGGTTCGCTTCGACGACATGTGTCCCACGATTGACTGGAACGTCTGGCAGAAACTTGAAGACATCATGATCGAGGAAGATGTCCGGCCGATTCTGTCGGTCATCCCCGACAACCAAGATCCAACATTCCATGAAGCTGAGCCGGACGAGCGTTTTTGGGACCGCGTGCGCGGCTGGCAAGCACGCGGGTGGACGATCGGCCTACACGGCTATCAACATCGGTACATCAACAAAGAGTGCGGCATCATTGGACTGAACAACTACAGCGAGTTCGCGGGCCTGCCCCTGAACGAGCAGCGAACCAAGTTGCAAAAAGCGTTGGAAATCTTCAAACGCGAGCGTGTCCGCGCCGATATCTGGGTTGCACCGGCACATTCGTTCGACGCCAACACCATCGAAGCCTTGCTGAGCCTGGGAGTGAATACGATCAGCGACGGATTGGCTCTGTATCCGCACCGGGACTCCCAAGGCGTGTTCTGGGTGCCACAGCAACTGTGGCGATTCCGAACGGCGCCGTTCGGCGTCTGGACCGTGTGTATCCACCCTAAAGACGGGCTCTACACTAACTTCGAGTATTTTCGGCGATGCATTCGTGAACACAAGCAGTCGATGACGAGCCTTCCGGCGATCGCAAAGACCTACGCGCAGCGAAAACATAGCTTGGCGGATGGTATTTTCGCGAGGCTATGGAGTTTCGCGATCCACTCCAAGGCGAAGCTGGCGCGCTTGGCCCGCGGCCACCATTCGGCGGTCGCGATCGAGTCTACTTCCAGTGCGGGGCAGGGGCTCAAGGCAGCGCGGTAGTTGCGAGAGCGACTTGACAAGGCAGGAAACGATCGAGATGAATTCGTTGAGCCATCACAACCCGGACTTCGGCGCTCTGGTGATCTCGCTCGATTTTGAGCTCCACTGGGGTGTGCGCGATAAGTGCGCTCCGGACGGTCCGTACCGCGACAACCTGCTTGGAGCCCGTAAAGCAATCCCGCAGATTTTGGATTTGTTCGAGGAGTTCGAGGTTGCCGCCACTTGGGCGACGGTGGGGTTTCTCTTCGCGGAGTCGCGGCACGAGCGGGAAAAGTTCGCGCCGGCTGTCCGTCCGCAGTACACCGATTCGCGCCTGGATGCCTACAGCGAACCGACCGGCGAGGGAGAGGACGACGATCCGCTGCACTATGGGCTCAGCTTGATCGAAGAGATTCGGAGCCGGGAGAGACAAGAAATCGCCACGCACACGTTCTCGCACTATTACTGCCTGGAACCGGGAGAGACTCGCGAGGCCTTCGCTGCCG
Organism: uncultured Acidobacteriota bacterium; assembly: GCA_963735525.1. Lineage (GTDB taxonomy): Bacteria > Acidobacteriota > Terriglobia > Acidiferrales > UBA7541 > Acidiferrum. Next base: position 48,610 of record CAVTLQ010000021.1, read on the forward strand.
ACCTTCGCAGCGCTGCAGCCATTGCGCAGCGTCGCGGCATTGGCTTGCGATCGATCGTGTTCCCAAGAAATCAGTTGCGACCCGGCTATGAGGAGTTGCTGCGAGAAGCGGGCATTGTTTGCTACCGCGGGAATGAGCCGAATTGGATGTACCGGCCGCGGCCGCGTGGTCAGGAAACGCTCGCGGTGCGTGCTCCTCGCTTGCTCGACCACTACGTTTCGCTTTCCGGGCCCAAAGTGGTGCGGTGGGACGAAATCGTCCAGCCGAATGGCCTCTGCAACGTCCGCTCGAGCATGTTTCTCCGGCCGTATTCGGCGCAGCGAAAGAGCTTGGAATCTGCGCGCCTTCGCCGCATCGCCGGCGGGATTCGGGCGGCCGCCGAACAGCGCGGCATCTTTCATCTTTGGTGGCACCCGCATAATTTCGGAGCGCAGACAGATCAAAACCTGCAATTCCTTCGAAGCGTCCTGGAAGTTTTCTCCGGCTGTCGGCGCACGCACGGGATGCAGTCGCTTTCGATGGCTGGCGTAACAGACCTCGTTTCCAAGGATGAGGGTGCTGCGGAGCAGTGTGTAGCGTCAGAATCTCCGTGGGAGCAAGTGCTGTGATCAAGGTCGCGCACATCATCGCCGGGCTGGATTCAGACGGCGCGGAAACTGTCCTGCATACGCTGACCTCGCGGATGGATCGAGACCGTTTTGAGAATGAAGTGATCTCACTGACCGGTTTCGGGCCCATGTCGGAGCGGCTGAAGGCTTCAGGCGTGCGCGTGCGCGGGCTGGGAATGCAACGCGGAGTTCCCAATCCATATCATCTCGTGCGGCTGTCGCGGTGGTTGAAAGAATCGCAGCCGAATGTGGTCCAGACTTGGATGTATCACGCGGACTTGGTCGGTGGCATCGCGGCTACCATGGCTGGAAGGGCAGCGGTGGTTTGGGGAATTCATCACACCAGTCTGGAGCCCAGCCAGAATAAGCGGCTCACGATTTGGACCGCACGGATGTGCGCGCGGCTCTCGCGCCGGATACCGAAGCGCATTGTGTGTTGTTCGGAAGTCTCGCGGCAAGGGCACGTGCAGTTCGGCTACGCTGCAGAAAAGATGGAAGTCATTCCCAATGGCTTCGATCTGCAAGAGTTTCATCCCGATGCGGAGGCGCGAAGTTCGCTGCGCCGGGAACTTGGGATTACGGAGGAAACTCCGTTGATCGGCATGGCGGCGCGCTTTCACCTGCAAAAGGGCCAACGGAATTTTGCGGAGGCTGCCGGCCGGTTGCACGCTCGCCTGCCCGAGGCACACTTTGTGCTTTGCGGGAGAGGCATCGATGGGAATAACGCGGAGCTGAAGGCCTGGATCGAGCAAGGCGGCACGGGTCTTCAGCGCGTATGCCATCTTCTCGGCAGCCGGCAAGACATGCCGCGTTTTTTTGCCGCGCTCGACGTTGCGACTTCGTCTTCGCTGAGCGAGGCTTTTCCGATGGCGGTGGGAGAAGCCATGGCCTGCGGGACGCCCTGCGTTGTGACCAACGTCGGGGACTCCGCGATGATCGTGGGCGATACCGGCAAAGTCGTTCCGGCCGAAGACCCCCGGGCTTTGGCGGAAGCCTGGCAAGCGCTGCTGGATAGCGGCGCCGCGGCGCGGAAACAATTGGGACAGGCTGCGAGGAATCGCGTCGAACAGCGCTTTTCGGTTAGCGCTATTGTCGAGCGCTACCAAGAACTTTACCGGGAGGTTCTGGCTCTTTCCGGGCCCGCGTCCGCGCGGCGCTCGAGCCTCGCCTCTCTGGTGGGATGAATTCCAAATGGTGCCGAAAAATCCTTTGAAACCTCAACCCAGGGTCCTGTTCGTCGACAACGACGTGAACTCGTTCTACTCGTACCGTATCGAGATGGCGCGGGCCGCTCGGGATACCGGGTTCGACGTTCACATCGCGTGTCCTCCCGGAAAAGCGGTGGAGATTCTTTTGAAAGAAGGCTTTGCCTTCCACCCGATTCCGATGACGCGCAGCGGCCTGACGCCGTGGAAGGAACTCGGGACCATCGTGGCGTTGTTCAAGCTCTACCGAAAGCTGCGGCCGGACCTGGTGCATCACCTCCGGCTCAAGCCCGTTTTGTACGGTGGTCTCGCGGCGTACGGCGCGCGTGTGCCGGCGGTAGTCGGCTTGCTCACGGGACTCGGCTACGTGTTCACGGCCGAGACCGGCAAGGCCGCTGTTCTGCGAAAAATGGTTACGCTGAGCTGCAAAGTGGCGTTTCGCCGCGGCAATCAACGCGTCATCTTCCAGAACCCCGACGATCGATTCGTTTTTGTCGAGAATCAAATTCTGCCGGCACACAAGACCGTGCTCATCAAGGGCTCCGGCGTTGACGTCAAGACCTACGTCCCTACGCCCGAACCCAACGGAGTTCCCGTCGTTTTGCTGGCAGCTCGCATGTTGCGGGACAAAGGCGTGGTCGAGTTCGTTGAGGCCGCCCACAGCCTCCGCAACGCGGGCGTGCGCGCTCGTTTCGTTCTCGTCGGCGAAACCGACCCAGGAAACCCCACTGCCATCAGCATCGATCAACTTCGCCAATGGGCGGATAGCGGCGACATCGAGTGGTGGGGTCAGCGCAACAATATGCAAGACGTCCTGGCGCAGTCTCACATCGTGTGCCTGCCGTCGCTGCGGGAAGGCGTGCCGAAGATCTTGATCGAAGCGGCGGCCTGCGGACGGGCGATTGTCACGACCAACGCACCCGGCTGCCGGGAAATCGTGCGTCAGGGTGAGAATGGCCTGCTGGTGCCAGTGCGCGACAGCCGGGCTTTGGCAGAGGCGCTGCGCCTGCTCATCGAAAACGCCGCTCTCCGCGCGCGCATGGGCCTGAGGGGCCGCGAAATCGTGGTCGAGGAATTCTCTGTGGAGCGCGTGGTGAACGAGACCCTCGGCGTGTATCGGGAACTGCTTGCCACGGGACCCAACGGCTCTCGCGAGCTGAATTTTCTGGAGCAAGGCGCCCGATGAGCCGGCAACCGAGTCGTGTTTCCGAGGCGATCAAGCGCAGCTTCGATTTTGCGGTCGCACTAGCAGCGCTGCTGGTCGTGTCGCCAATCTTGCTGATCCTGGCCTTGATCATCAAGCTGGGCTCCGCCGGTCCGGTTTTCTACCGCGGAGTGCGGATCGGGCGGCATGGTGCGGCGTTTCGCATCTTCAAGTTTCGAACGATGGTGATCAACGCCGAAAAACTTGGCGGCTCGGCGACCGCCGAAGACGATCCGCGCATCACGCCGATCGGCCGGTTTATCCGCCGTCATAAGTTGGACGAGTTCCCCCAGTTCCTGAACGTCCTCGTCGGCGACATGAGCCTGGTAGGACCGCGTCCCGAGGTAAAGAAATACATCGATATGTACACGGAGGAAGAGAAAGCCATCCTCGACCTTCGCCCCGGCATCACCGACTGGGCCACCATCTGGAATTCAAACGAAGCGGCCGTGCTGGAAGGCAGCACCGATCCGGAAAAGACTTACGAAGAGCTGATTCGCCCGACGAAACTCGCTCTTCAATTGTTTTACGCGCGCAATCATTCGCTGAGCGTAGACGTCAGGATTCTCTTTCACACGTGTTGCAAATTGCTTTTTGAAGACTGGACACCGCGCGAGCTGCTGCCTTATGGCAAAGTTCGCCGCTACAAAATGACTTCCCAGCTCCCTACCCTGTAGTTCGGTGTAGTTTCGTTTTCGCGATTCAGAACCAGAACATCAGCAAGAGTAAGCGGACGCCCCCGCCGCGACTCTTCTGCGATTGCATCCAAAGGAGAACTCATGTCATCGAGTGAAAGGCTGAGAGAGAACAACCTGCCTGCAATCCACGGGGGCCGCCCTCTCTTTTCTCAGCGCTTCCGTTTCATCCGGCCCACGCTTCCGTCGCTGGACAACGTGCTTGGGAACTACCGCACGGTGTACGACAACGGTGTGATTACCAACGCAGACCTGGTCGGGAAGTTCGAGGCCGCGGTCGCGGAGCGGCTTGAAGTAAAGCATTGCGTAGCCGTCTCCAGCTGTACGAGCGGCCTGATGATGGTCGAGCGCGCGCTGGGACTCACCGGCGAAATCATTATTCCGAGTTTCACCTTCTTCGCCACCGGGCACTCGGCGCGCTGGAACAGCTTGACGCCGGTTTTCGCCGACTGCGAGCCGGACACTTGGAACGTCGACGTTGCCGACGTGGAACGCAAGATCACCGCGCGCACCTCGGCGCTGCTGATCGTGCATTTGTACGGCAATCCGGCCAACGTCGAGGCGCTGACGCGGATCGCCAAGCGTCACAAGCTCAAGCTCATCTTCGACGGCGCCCACGCCTTCGGCAGCCGCTACCGCGGCCGCCCGGTGGGCCAGTTCGGTGACGCCGAAGTGTTCTCGCTTTCTCCGACCAAGCTGCTGATTGCAGGAGAAGGCGGGTTGGTGACCACGAACGACGACGCTCTGGCAAAGGCCGTCCGCGGCATGCGCAACTATGGCGACACCGGCGCATACGACCCGCAATGGCTTGGCATGAACGCGCGGATGTCGGAGTTCAACGCCGCGCTGGGCCTGGCCGGCCTTTCCGATGTCGACGAACGCGTCAGCCGCAGAAATCACATCGCGCAGATGTATACCGACATGCTGGCATCACTGCCCGGCCTGCGATTCCAGACCGTTCACCCTCAGGACGTCAACACCTACAAGGACTATTCGATTCACGTGACCCCGGAAAAGTTTGGGCTCAACCGCGACGAACTCGCCGAGGGGCTGCTGGCCGAAAACATCGAAACGAAAAAATACTTCTATCCACCCATGCACATGCAGACTCTCTATCGCTCCTTCCACAACTCGGCCAAGAAAGATCTACGGCAAACCGAGGAAGTCACTGGCGGAATTCTCAGCCTACCGATCTACGAGTCGCTTCCCGACTCCACCATCGAAACCGTCGCCCAGGCCATTCACAGGCTGGCTCGCCACGCCGCCACGCGCAAGGAAGCATCTCTCTCCGGGAGGCAACATGTTAACGTCCGTTCGTAACTTCAGAACATCGCAGGCCCTGCCGCGCATGCTGGCCGACTTTGCGTTGGTCCAGGTGTGCATGATTATGGCGCTGGGGATTCCCGTTCTGTTCCTGCTGACTCGCGGACAGTCGGCTGCCGCGACCGCGCGACTCGAGGAAGCGCTGGCGTACTACGTGCCGTATTTCCTGTGCACGTCGCTGGTGTTTCCACTGGTGTTCCTCTTGAACGGTTTCTATACCCGTTCCCGCGCCTACACCGGCCGTTACAAAATGGTGGTGGTCATGCGCGGAGCTGGCTTGGGCATCTTGTCGCTCCTGGCCGTCAACTACCTGTTCTTCCGCCAAAACCTGGTGCCTCGCCTGGCGCTGCTGTTCTTCGCGGTGCTCACGATCCTGGTGCTCGCCCTGACCAGGCTCGCCAAAGCCATGGTGACGGACCGTTATGAAATCCGTCCGAAAGACAGCAATGGCGCAGAAGGCACGGTCCTGGTTCTCGGCGGGGCCGGCTACATCGGATCGAGCCTCGTGAGGAAACTCCTGGAATCTGGACGCAAAGTGCGCGTCGTGGATAGCCTGGTATACGGTGACGAGCCCCTTCGCGGTGTCTTCGGCCACCCCAATCTGGAAATGCGCATCGGCGATTGCCGCAACATTCAGGACATGGTGGCTGCCGTCCGTGGCGTCGATTCCATCATTGACCTGGCCGCCATCGTCGGCGATCCTGCGTGCGAGCAGGATAAACAAACGGCTCTGGAGATCAACTACGCCGCTACGCGCATGCTGATTGAAGTAGCCAAGGGCCACGGCATACAACGGTTCATCTTCGCTTCCAGCTGCAGCGTCTATGGCGCCACCGACGTGCTGATGGACGAGAACTCCGCCGTGCGGCCCATCTCTCTCTACGGGCAGACCAAGTTGGACTCCGAGCACGCGCTATTGCACGCACGCTCGGAAACGTTCCATCCGACGATCCTCCGCCTGGCCACCGTTTTCGGCCTGTCGTATCGCCCGCGCTTTGACTTGGTAGTGAACCTCCTGATGGCCAAGGCCTTCAACGAAGGCGTGATCACTATTTTCAACGGCGAGCAATGGCGTCCGTTCATCCACGTTCACGACGTGGCCGCGGGCATCATCCGCACGCTCAACGCCCCTCTCCCCATCGTCAGCGGGCAAATCTTCAACCTGGGCGACACGCGTCTCAACTACACGCTCACGCAAATCGCGCAGATGATTCTGAAGATGTTCCCGGACACGCGTGTGCAACACATTGAGGACACCGACCGTCGCAACTACCGCGTCTCCTTTGAAAAAATCCACAGCCAACTGGGCTTCACAGCCTCGTGGCAGGTCGAAGACGGCATGCGCCAGCTTCGCCAAGCTTTCGAGGACAAGGAGATCGTGGACTACACCGACAACCGGTATTACAACCAAAAATTCCTCAAGCTCGCCGGCAGTCCGTCGCGTAAGGCCAGTCTGGACGAGCACTTGATGGCAGCTTTCGCGAGCGCGCCCAAAGGCCAGGCCCCTTCCGAGACGCTCATACTCAACGAGCCGAGCGGCCACGCGGAGACGATTGCCCTCACCAAGGAACTTAGTGCGGAGTGAACCAGGCTCCGGGAATCAAGAATAAAAGCGGTAGGCCGAGTCCGTATCGAGGTAGCTCAAAGGCCATAACTCAGGTACGGGCTCGCCTGTCCGCTTGCTGGAGATGATGTGCAGCGGCCTGCGCCGCGGCGACGCTAGAAAGTGCTTGCTCCGCAGCAGGTCGATGGAGGGTGTGTCGAGCCGGGAAACCACAGCGGAAAGCTGAAATCCGTTGCGATCGTAAACATGCCGGATCACATGAGAGAGCAGAACGTCAACTTCCTTCTGGGCATCCTTGCAAGACCACCAAGCCAGGCGCCAGAATTCAGGCGACGCACTCTGCCGCCAAACGAGCGCCGCCGCCCGCGGAGTTGACCCTCCGGCAATGTAGAAGGTCTCGCAGGATAGAATCGGGCAGGCTGCCACCTGCCACTGGACGTATTCGAGGTCGTACCGGGAGTAGATTTCGCCGCGCTGCTCGGGCTCCAGCATCGAGCTCAACACGTTCGACACGCCAGGCTCGACGATCACCGCACTCGGTGACGCGGGTTTCCGGGGCCATCGCAACGGTAGCCGGTTCAGCAGGTCTAGGCGATCCACGGGAACCCGGGTTAGCCAGCGTCGTGACAATCGCAGGAACAATCCGAGCCGGAGCGGCAAGTAGAACATGATCCCCGCATCATTCACCGTCTTCGAGGCTAGGCGTTCGATGATCCGCTGCGTCGCATCGTTCCCGCCTAGCTGGGTCAGAAGTTCGTACTTTTCCAGGGCTTGCCGAATAAGCAGGATGCCGGTTCCACGGCCGGTCTGATCCTGCACGGACCAATCGCAGGTCCACGCGGCTTCGGCCACACGCCCTCCAATCGCGACTTGAAACGGGATCAGGCCAAGGAATCCGCCAATCTTTCCATCCTTCACCCAGGCATAGCCGCGCTCGCGGTTGCGATTGAACCGGGAATCGAAGTACTTCCATTGAACAAGTTCCGCAGAGTTGCCCTCTCTGCCTAAGTACTCGATCAACTCAGCGGGAGCGATCGAACTTAGTGGCTGGAAGGCTGACGGCATACCCGAAAATTATACCGTACAAGGAACGAAGTCCTGCCAACTACCATGCCCCAAGCACCCTCGAACCTTACTCTACAAGACGTGAAGACTGGCTCGACGACCCCCGCGGCTTCCGGAAACCTTGACTCGCAAGCCGGCGGGACGCAGCCGAAGACGCGTTGGATCATACCCACGCTGCTCTGCCTGCTATTTGTCGGCCAATGCCTTTGGTTCATGGACACACAGTCGCTGTCCAACGATGAACCGCTGCACATCATGGCGGGCCTGGATGCCTGGCGCCTTCATCGTTTCCAACGCTGGAACGACCATCCCCCGTTGGTTTTCCTCTTGGACACGCTTCCCTTGCTGGTGAGCCACAGCGATATCGACATGCAGCCCGAAGCGCGCTGGACCGATGGAATCAGGCCCAGCCCGGAAGTAGTGGCCTGGGGAGGGCGGTCGATCAACGTCCTGCTGGGAGTTTTGTTAGGCGTGCTTCTGTGGATGGCCGCGAGGCGGCTCTTTTCCGAGGGCGCGGCGAATTTCGCCCTGGCGCTGTTCGCCTTTTCTCCTTCGCTGATCGCCAACTTCTCGATCGTTTGCAACGATGGAGCGGTGGCGCTGGTTACCTTCGCGACGGCGCTGCAGGTTGTCCACTGGAGACGCAAGCCGAATTGGGGACGGACCATCGCCCTGGCATTGGTCTTGGGCGCACTGCTTGCAACGAAATTCAGCACACCCGTGCTCTTCGTGCTCGCCTTGGGGCTTGTTCTGGTGTTGAAGCCGGACAAAGTTGCATGGAGCCCCCGGGACTGGAACTGGCGGCAAGCTCTTGCGATCGTTGGCATCTGCTTCGTCTTCATTTGGGGCGTGTATTTCTTCCATTCGACGAAGGTGACCGTGCGCGACAATATGGTCACGGCGAGCTCACCGAATCGCACCAAAGGGGCCACCGGCGCATTGCACGTGCCGTTCAATGTCACCTTTTACGTCCCCGCCGGGGAATATCTCGAGGGCATGGGCCGCGTAGCACAGCACCTGAAGCTCGGACACCCCAGCTTCCTTCTGGGTCAGATCAAACAATCGGGTGGCTGGAAATCGTACTTTCCGATCGTCGTCGTGCTGAAATGGCCCATTGTTGTTCTCGGACTTTTTTTGACGGCTGTGGGCCTCGCTGCTCTTGGGAAAGTCAAGGTACCGCCAGACTTTCCGCTGCTTATGGCATTCCCCGCAGTCTACTTTGTGGTGGCGATCTTCTCGAAAGTCGATTTGGGTGAGCGCCACATTCTGCTGGTTTACCCGTTCGCGCTGTTATGCGCCGCGGGCCTATGGCAGTTTGCGCAACAGCGCCGCGCGGTCATGCTTGTTCTCGTCGCGCTCGTTTTTGTAAATGCCGCAGACACGCTGCGGTATGCGCCAGACTATTTGTCCTACTTCACGCCCTTCGTCAACCCAAGAACCAGCTACAAGCTGCTCAGCGACAGCAATGTGGACTGGGGTCAAGGCTTGCTCGCGCTGCGGAAGTATCAGCAGCAACACCCTGACGAGACCATCCATCTGGCTTACTTCGGGACCATGGATCCAAGCCTGTATGGCATCCGCTTCGTGCCTCTGGAGCCTAACGAAAGAGTTTCCGGCACCGTGATCGTAAGCGCAACGCATCTCTCGGGCCAGCTTCTCGATGATCCAAATGGCTATCACTGGACCTACCAATTTCCGGAAAAGACTGTCTTGGACCATTCGTTGCACGTTTTCGTGGTTCCACCTCAGGACCATTGAGCACGACGCAGAAGACCACGCGTAACCGCAGGACGCAACGAAGACCGTGTAAGGTGCTGACGCGTGGAAAAATCCGGTGATGGCACTGGCAACCGAAATCTACAATGTCTAGATCATCGCTATACCTGCAAATCGCCTATCTATGTTTCTTCTTGTTGCTGTCAGCCTGGGCCATCCGGCAGCCACATTACTCCTGGGATCTGCTGGGCTATGTTGGTTGCGCGGTCGATAGTACCGACCCGAAGGACATTCAGCGGGCAGCTTTTGATGCCATCCGAAATGCTCCTTCCGACGAGGATATTCGTGTCGACACCCCCTACCGCGCGGACGTGGCGGCAAATCCGTACCATTTCACGGAGCAATTGCCGTTCTATTCCATCAAGCCAGTCTATGTAGCGCTTATTAAGGGATTGCACCGGGCGGGAATGCCCTTCCAGAAGTCAGCGATCGCGATCTCGGCAGGGTCCAATTTCCTGCTGGCCGTACTTCTGTGGCAGTGGCTCGCGCCTTATTTGAGTGGCTGGTCGCTGGCCGCAGCCTGCAGCCTGATCATGCTGTCGCCGAACATTCTGGTGTTGTCCAGGTGGGCCACGCCAGACCTTTTGGCGACCCTCGTGGCCGCAGTAGCCATCTATCTGATTCTCGAGCAAAAGTCATACTTCTGGGGATCCGCGCTGCTTCTTCTGGATGTCTGGGTACGAACCGATGCGCTGGTTCTTGCAGGTGTTGTTTTTGCCGTGCTACTTGTCAGCCGCAAGCTGGACATCGCGCAGTTCGCTGCGCTTTCGTTACTCGCGCTTGGAAGCTACTTCACGATCAATCATTTCGCGGGCAACTATGGCTGGTCGGCCCTTTTCTACAATTCTTTCATGGGGGGACTGGCGGCCCCTGGTGAAACGGTGATCCACCTGTCGCGTTCCGCCTACGTTCACCAAGTCGTTCGAGGCGCTTTCCTTTGGCTTATCTCGGGAAGCTTCGCGCTCTACGTGTTGCTTGGAGGACTGGCGGTCTGGCTGAATCGCTCCTCCCTGTATTCCCATATGATCGCGGCGGTTCTCGCGGCGCGGGCGCTGTCCTATGCGCTTTACCCGAACGGAGACCAACGCTACACGGCAGTGTTGTTCGTGCTCATTCCTGTAGCTCTGGTCATCGCAGTCCGGCTGAACGTTGTCTCGCGCTCGGCGCACGGCGCGGTGCAAGAGACATCGAAGCCTGCTGTAGACTTGGCTGCTCAGGCTCTTTGAATTTCGATTGGGTGTGAACCGCAAAAAAGCGGGCGCCTGCAAGGGGCGCCCGCTCGTAATCGATCGTGCCTGTCTGAACCGGCCAACCGTAAAGCTAGTTGACCCCGTTCAGATAGTTCTCCAAGTAGGTATACCCATTCGGCGCGACTTCGCTATTGAGGTTCGGATCGGTGGTGCTGAGCCCGTTCGCGCTCTTCCACTGATCCGGGATGCCGTCGTGCAACGATTCCACGCACGCCGTTCCGCCCGGGATCGCGGGAGCCGAGAACTGCCCGTTGAACATCGTGCCGCTCCCTTGGGTCTGGTACTGGTTGATGATTCGCTGGTCCTGGCTGTCCCGGTTGCTGACCCAGTTTCCATTGCAGTCGAGATGCTGGGAGTTGCCAACAGTCGGAAGCAGAACGCTGTCCAGATTCGTGACCGGATCTGGCGTGATCGGGAAGGTTTCAGCCGACAGCGGCGAGCCGCGGTACCAGCTCGAAGGCATTGCTCCATGTGCAGCAGCGTCACCGCTTTCGCCGGCCTCCGAACCTTGCGCCGTCAGCGATATCTGCCCCGCATCGTTCGCCGTATTCGTGGCCGCAATCGGCGGACCGCCGGTATTGGTTCCCGCATGGGCCTGGTTGTTGAGATAGTAGAGCGACGGCGGCCCAGGATTGTCGCAAGGATTGCCGGCACAGTTATCGGATGGATCGTCGGGATCGTTTTCATTTCCGTCGGCCAGGAAAACATGGACCGGCTCGGTGGACTGTGGGCCGTCCACGAACTTGTTTCCAATGAAATCGCCCTGGAGACCACCCCAACTAAGAGTTAGAAAGTCGCTGCTCAATTGCAGCGCGTTGTAGGTCAGGTTGTTCACCATCCGGGAGCTGCCGATATCGTAGAGCACCCAGCGGTGCGCAAAGTTCACGCCCATGTTGTGGTGGAAGTCATTGTCGACCGAATTCAGCGCCGAACCGCTCGTCGCGTCGTACTCCATGATGACCGGATGGGCGGCGTTGGGCTCGTACATCAACGACCACTGAACCGTCGTCTCATGCACGTTTCCGGCGTCGTTCGATACGATGGGGAACACCTTGTTGCCCCACCACCGCGCGGTGCAGTGATCGAAGATGACGTTGTAGATGTTTCCGCTGGCCATCTCGAAGCCCACCGAGCCGATGTCCGGGCCCGTGTCATACGGTGGACCGCCGCCGTTTCCGTCGTAGGTTAGATAGCGCACGACCACATCGTGTGTGGAGATAAACAGTTGCTCGCCGACCTGCCCGATTCCGCCAATCACGATTCCACCGCCAGGAGCTGTCTGCCCCGCGATGGTCAAGTAGGGATTGGAGACTTGCAGCCGCGAGAGGCTGGTGATGAGTCCTGAGACGCGGAAGACACAAGTGCGCGGCCCGGAAGCCTCCACGCATGCGCGCAGGCTACCCGTCCCCGAGTCGTTCAAGTTTGTCACTTCGAAAACAACGCCTCCTCGTCCGCCTGCCGATACCGCGCCGGCACCTTCTGCGCCCGGAAAAGCCGGGCATCCGGAACCGCCGCACGATGCGCTTGGCACCGGAGCCGGTGGCGTTGGTGCTGCCGGTGCTGGAGCAGTGACCGTTACGGTCGCAGAACCCGACTTGGTCGTATCAGCGGTGCTCGTGGCGGTCACCGTGTCGGTCCCAGCCTTAGTCGGTGCGGTGTAGGCACCCGAAGAATTGATCGTGCCCAAGGCAGCCGTCCACGTCACTGCTGTGTTAGTCGTCGTACCCTGGACCGTCGCACTGAACTGAACTGCGCCGCCCGTCGTTGCCGAAGCCGTGGCCGGTGACACCGTGACGGAAGTCACGGTGGGAGCCGGGGCGGGCGCGGTAACCGTCACCGTCGCGGAGCCAGATTTGGTGGTATCGGCAACGCTGGTTGCCGTGACTGTGTCGGTCCCAGCCTTCGCGGGCGCGGTATAGCCACCCGACGAAGTGATGCTGCCGAGCGCGGCCGTCCACGTCACCGATGTGTTGGTCGTCGTGCCCTGAACGGCAGCCTTGAAGGACAGCGTACCGCCCGTAGTCGATGAAGCCGTGCCCGGCGAAACTGTGACCGAGGTTACGGTCGGAGCCGCAGGTGCTGGTGATGGAGGCGTTGGGGCGGTCACGGTAATCGTGGCGGCGGCAGCCTTGGTCGGATCGGCAACGCTCGTCGCGGTCACCACGGAGGTCCCTGGGGTCGATGGCGCGGTGTAGAATCCTCCGGATGTGATGTTCCCTGAAGAGGTCTGCCACGTCACGGACTTGTTCGTTGTCGAGCCCGCAACAGTGGCGGTGAACGAGATATTGCCGCCCGTGGTTGCCGACGTGGTTGCCGGAGAAATCGACACAGAACTCACCGCCGGACTCGTCGGCGTTGGAGTTGGTGGCGTTGGAGTTGGTGACACAGGGCCCGGCGTTGGCGCTGGCACTGGAGCAGCAACAGTGGTGACCGTCACCACCGCCGAGGCCGACTTAGTCGGGTCGGCCACGCTGGTAGCCGTGACCGTGCCACTCCCTGCCCGACCTGGGGCGGTATAAAGGCCCTTCGGCGTGATGGTCCCCATCGACGTCGTCCACGCCACCGAATCGTTGCTCGTCGTGCCTTGGATCTTGGCCGTGAACAAAACCTTGGTATCCGGTGCCGGCGTAGCTGCCGTGGGACTTACCGACACCGATTCCACGGGTGGGTTTGATGACCCAGCGCTCCCGTGGAGCGAAAGCACTACGGGCCGATGGCGCGCATCCGTCATGATCGTGAGGCTGCCGTTGATGGTGGCGGCCGTGGCGGAGTCAAATTGCACCGTGAAGCTCTGGGTTTGGCCCACCGCCAGACTCAGCGGAGTCGTCAAGCCCGACACACTAAACCCCGCTCCGTTGATGATCGCCTGACTAACGCTGACATCGGCCGTGCCGATGTTGGTGACGCTCACGGTCTGGGAACTGGCGGTGCCGACCTTCGCGCTCACGGAGAGAGCGGTTGGCGTGATCGAGAGCGGCGATACCGGCTCGGCAAAGCCAGCGCAACCACAGGTCCAAAGAATTGTCGAAAGTGTGGCCACGAAAGATAGTACTAGAACTTGGTGCTTCTTTAGCAAGTTCATCTCAGTGAATCTCCCCTTGTACCCAAGTTCAATTTTTCTAATGTCCTACGGGCTACTCGCTTGCTTGGTGGGAGGGTCGCCAAGCTTGCGCCCATCGTAAGTACTAGTAGTAAAAGACGACAACTGGCGGGTCGTCCAGATTAGGGACGGGTGTTCCGAGCCTTTGGGGCAGCTCTAAGTACTGGTACCTGCACCTGTACGCGGTCTGTACTTAAGGACTAGTACTCGCCAGCGCGGTCAAGGTTGTACTCTGCTGGCAGCGGCATTTTGTCCGTGACAGGTTTCCGGAGCAGGCAACTCGGCCCCACATTTTCGTGCGCTTGAGGAGACAGCAACGATGAGTATTGACCGATCCCAAATCGAAATCTTTTCAACAACTCCTCAGTCGAAAGACTTTCCGCGCGAGACCTACGTCCGGCAGGTCATCGATGTTGCCACCTGGAGCGAACAAGCCGGCTGCACCGCGATTCTGGTGTACACGGACAATTCCATCGTCGACCCGTGGCTCGTGTCGCACTTAATTCTTCAGAACACACAGAAGCTGTGTCCCCTGGTTGCCATTCAGCCGGTCTACATGCATCCCTACTCCGTCGCCAAGATGGTCGCCAGCTTTGGTCACCTGTACGGCCGGCGCCTCTACCTGAACATGGTCGCCGGAGGATTTAAAAACGATCTAATCGCACTCAACGACACAACGCCCCACGACGAGCGCTACACAAGGCTGGTGGAATACACCACGATCATCAAACTGCTCTTGTCGGGCCCGGCCCCAGTCACCTTTGAAGGCAAGTTCTACAAAGTGGAAAACCTCAAGATGACCCCTCCGCTTGCGCCAGAGCTGTTTCCGGGTATCTTGATGTCGGGCTCTTCCGAAGCGGGATTGGCCGCAGCCAGGGCCGTGGGCGCGACCGCCGTGCAGTATCCAAAGCCGGCCAAGGATTTTGAAGCAAGTCCGGTGCCCGACGGTGAGAAGTCGGGTATCCGCGTCGGAATCATCGCGCGGCCCAAGAGCGCAGACGCCTGGAGCGTCGCCAACGAAAGATTCCCCGGAGATCGGAGAGGCCAGTTGGCGCATCAATTGGCAATGCGCGTTTCAGACTCAGTCTGGCACCAGCAACTTTCGCAGATGATCAAGGAAGTCGGCGAGGTGCAGGGCGTGTACTGGATGTGGCCGTTTCAGAATTATCAGACCTTCTGCCCCTATCTGGTGGGTAGCTACGAGGAAGTTGCCGATGAAGTGTCTCGCTATATGCGCAGCGGCTTCAAGTCTTTCATTCTTGATATCCCACCGAGCGGAGAAGAATTGAACCACACCCAAGCCGTTTTCGACTGCGCTCTGCGAGGCGTGGCTTCTTGAACCCTTCGACCGAAGACCAGGAGCACGTCCCTCAAGAAACGCAAGAACGCGCGGAAGTAGCGGCGACTACCCACGCGCTTCGATTCCTGAGGTCCCGTTGGGTTGCGATCCTGGCGCTTTCCGCGCTGCTGCTTACACCGTGTTACTGGCACCGCAGGATCGAAGCAGGCGACCTGGGCAGTCACACGTATAACGCGTGGTTGGCCCTCTTGGTTGCCAAGGGCCAGGCTCCGGGGCTGCACATCTCGCCGCAGTGGAACAACGTGCTTGTGGATGTGGCTCTGACGTGGCTAGGCAGCAGGCTGGGATTCATCACCGCAGAGAGAATTGTGGTTTCGGTGTGCGTGCTGTGCTTCTTCTGGGGAGCATTCGCGTTCATCGGGGCGTCCGCGCAGCGCGCTCCCTGGTTCCTCGTCCCGGCGATTGCGATGATTTCCTATGGCTACACCTTCTACGCCGGCTTCCTGAACTACTATCTGTCGCTCGGATTGGCATTCGGGGCCGCAGCGCTCTTTTGGCGTGGAACGCGCATCGACTGGATCTTGGCTGTTGTCCTCGCGATCTTGACGTACCTCGCGCACCCGATGGGATTCGGCGTGCTGCTCGCTATGGTCGTGTACATCCGGTTGAACGAGATGGTTCGCGGATGGCAGCGCGCACTTCTCTTCACCTTGGCGCTCCTGGCTCTGTGCGGATTTCATTTTTATCTTCTCAGATTCAAGACCCAGCCCGGCATGGGGTCTCACGGGCTCTTGATGACCGGTGCGGATCAACTCTTGTTGTTCGGCGGGCACTACAAACTCTTAGCCGTGGTGGTGCTCGCTTTTGGAAGCCTCTGCTTTTGCGTCTCGGCGGTGCAGGACTGGAAAGAGCCCGCGTTACTGTGGAGAATTTGGACGCCACTGACTCTGTGGGTCTTGCTGCTGGTGACCGCGGTGATTTTGCCCGGCTTGATTTGGCTGCCGCAGTACATCGCTCCGTTCAGTTCGATTACCACCAGACTCACTTCCGTCACCGCAATCGTCGGATTGTCTATCCTCGGCTGCGTTCAGCCTCGGACGTGGATTTTGGTCGGACTTGCCGTTTGTGCCGCCATCTTTTTCGGCTTGCAGTTCCAAGACACCGGCGCCTTAAACAGGATGGAGCAGCAAACCGAGACTTTGGTCGCTGGTCTGCCCTACGGGTGGCGTGTTAGCTACACGCTCTATTTCAACGAGGACTATCGCATTAATTTTCGTCACTTCGTCGACCGCGCCTGCATTGGAAAGTGCTTCGCTTACTCGAACTACGAGCCGCACACCGGACAATTTCGCGTTCGCATTACTCCACCGGGGAGCCCCCTGCTGTCGGATTCGGGCCTGGCTATCGAGCTGGGCGAATACGTCGTTCGCGACGCGGACCTACCCATGGCGCAAATCTATCAGTCCGATGAAGCGGACCTGACAAAGCTAGCCATTCGTGAATTGAAGGCCGGCGAGAAGAACGGCCGCGTGGGCCACCATCCCCCGGCTTCCGAAATCGAATCACGTTTGCCAAACCGTGCCAGGTGATGCTTCTGGGGGACTCGAGCAAAGTCGACGCTCTTTGGATAACCCCAGGTTTCCTTTGGCGATCACCTCCGAGCACCTGGACATAAGTTTTTTGCGAGGAATGACTTCATGAATCGTTTGCTGCAGAGCTGGGTCACGCAACAAGCGGAAACGCGTCCTGACGCGACCGCCGTTGTGTATGGAAGCGAGAAACTCTCCTACGGCCAATTGGAGCGGTCCAGCAACCAGCTCGCCCACATGCTCCAGGATGCTGGCTGCAAGAAGGGAGATCGCGTCTGCATCCTGATGCCGAAGTCCCCTGCCGCTATTCTCAGCATGATTGGGATCTTGAAGGCCGGCTGCATGCACGTACCGATCGACGCCACCAGCCCAGCGGCGCGTATCCGCCAGATCCTGGATTCCTGCGAAAACCGCTGGGTCCTCGGCGCGGGCACCGCCGCTCCCCTGCTCGACGAACTGCTGGCCGACGATCAGCTACGCGCACGGATCTCCGTTGGCTGGCTGGACGCTCAAGCTCCTGTCGCCAAGCATTTTCAGCCGGCGTTCACTCGTGCCGATTTCGATGCCACTCCGGCAAGCGCCCTACCGCAGCAATGCACCGCGGAAGACGGCTCGCACATCCTGTTTACCTCGGGTTCTACCGGAGTGCCTAAAGGCGTAGTGATCACCCACTCCAACGTGGCTGCGTTTGTCGGCTGGGCGCTGAAGCATTTTGGAATCGATCACAGCGACCGTTTCTCCGGACACACTCCTTTCCACTTCGATCTCTCCACCTTCGACATCTTCGGTACGCTCACGGCCGGCGCGCAACTGCACCTTGTCCCTCCGGAGGCCGCTCTGGTTCCCCCGAAGCTGGTGGAGTTTATTCGCAAGTCCGAGCTAACCCAGTGGTTCTCGGTACCTTCGGTTTTGAACTATCTTGCCAAGTTCGACGCTCTCAAGGGCGTCGACTTCCCGTCGCTTCGGCGCGTTCTTTGGTGCGGCGAGGTGTTGCCCACGCCTGCGCTCATCTACTGGATGGAGCACTTGCCGCAGATCCCCTTTACCAACCTTTACGGCCCGACCGAGGCAACCATTGCCAGCAGCTACTTCGACGTAACGCTGCGCCCGCAGGACCCTAAAGCAGCGATCCCCATCGGTAAGGCATGTGACGGTGAGGAGCTCCTGGTCCTCGACGACAAGCTGCAGCCGCTGCCGGTCCGGGAAATAGGTGACCTATACATTGGCGGCGCTGGTTTGAGTCCTGGCTACTGGCGCGATCCGGCCAAGACCGCCGCTACTTTCCTGTGCGATCCGCGCAATGGGCGGTCCGGCCGACTGTACCGGACAGGTGACCTCGCTTGGCTGGGTGAGGACGGCTTGGTTCATTTTGTAGGCCGCGCAGACACCCAAATCAAGGTTCGGGGATACCGCATCGAGTTGGGGGAGATCGAAACCTCTCTCAACTCGGTCGGTACCCTCCAGGAGTGTGCGGTCGTGGCCATCCAGACCGAGAATTTTGGAGGCTGGATGATCTGCTGCGCCTATGTCGGCCGCGAGGCAGCCGGAGTGACCCCTAACAACCTCCGGGAACACCTTAAGAAACACGTCCCGAATTACATGTTTCCCGTGCGCTGGATGCCCTACGATGCCCTGCCCAAGAACGCCAACGGCAAGATAGACCGGCCGCGCCTCAAGGAGCGCTTCCTGCAAAACGAGCTCGAGCAGTCTGGACCCAAAAGTGCTAGTACGTCTAGCGCCGGGGCGGCGGCGGATGTCTCGATCAAAGCACCCGATCACACAACTTCCAAGGTATAATTGGGGTTAAACTCTGTCACAAGAAATTCTTGAGACCGAGAGATGCCTCCGATGCATCATAATAGAGTAGAGTGCCCGGAGAAGCGTACGGTTCTGTAGACAGGTAGCCCCGGAACGCGTTGGTTATGTTACTTTATGTGTACATATTTGTCCTCGCCGTAGGCGTTTCCGCGCTCCTCACGTATTGGGTGCGCAATGCCGCGGTCGCGCATGGCCTGAAGGCCACGCCAGTCTATGGTCGTCATACGCACACTCAACCGCTGCCTCGACTTGGCGGAATCGCTATCTGCGTCACATTCTTGCTTGCCGCTCTCGCCTACCTCCCAATCTCCAAGTTCTTGCACATCGATTTTTCAATGCGCGGCTATTTCGGAATTTTGGTTCCCGTACTGCTCATCTTCTTAATGGGCGCGTACGATGATTTGAAGCCGCTGAAGCCTAACGCCAAGATCGTCGTGCAGGCAATCGCGGCGCTTCTGCTGTATTTGGGGGGATTCGGGATTCACTACTTCCAGTCCCTTTTGGGCGTTCATTACCTCTACCTCGGCAGAGCCGTCGACTTGCCGATCACGATCCTTTGGGTTTTGCTGATCACCAACGCCTTCAACTTAATCGACGGGCTGGACGGGTTGGCCGCCGGCTCGGCGATGATTTCGGCGATTGTGGTGTTTTCGGCAGCCATGTCGAGCCACAATAACCTTGTCACTTTTCTGGTGGTCGTCCTCTTGGGCGCGATTCTCGGGTTCCTCCCCTTTAACTTCCATCCCGCTAGCATTTTTATGGGCGACTCCGGCAGCCTGTTTATCGGCTTCCTGTTGAGCGCCCTTTCGATGGCGGCAGCGTCTAGGACCACGACTCTTGCAGGAATGGCGATTCCTCTACTTGCCTTTGGCCTCCCAATTCTTGACGTGACCCTCGCGGTATCTCGTCGATTTCTCCGCGGCCATCCGCTGTTCCGGGGCGACACCGACCACATTCATCACAAGCTTCTGCGGCGCGGCTTCTCTCACGCTCACACTGTGGTCACCCTGTACGCCGTCACGCTGGCATTCGTGTTGGCCAGTCTCGTGGTTTTAGTCGACGCCGCGCTGCTTGCGCCCGTCCTCTTCGTCGTCGGCATCGGAATCTGCCTGGGCGTGCAGCAACTTCACTATTCGGAGTTTTCTGAGATTTTCCAGCCCGTCGCGCGTCGCCGCCAAGTCGTTGCCACACAAGCCAATGTCCGCCGCGCCGCGGAGGCGCTTAACTCTTGCTCCGACTTTCGTACCATTTGCCAGATTTTGCAGGAGATTTTGCAGCCCGTCGGGTTGGACGCTATCCGCATCAAGAACCTGGGCAAGGATGGCTTCCCCATGGCCTTGTTTCATTCCTTGCATTACGACTCGGACGGAAACTGGTTCCTCGAGTGGTCGGAGCGCAAAACGGATGATTTGCCGTGGGAATACAACTTCGAGCTACTTTCCCACTCTCATCCTACACTAGGCTACGCTTCTCTTTTCCGTATGCCGCCCAGCAAAGATGTACGCTTGAATTGGGATCTTCTTGCGGAAGAGTTCAAGAACGGTCTGTCGGAAGCTGTCCAGCAGGCCACCACCCGAATGAAGGGCCTGCGCCAAACCGAACAGAATGCTGAACTAAACCTGATGCGCGCTGCGTGCCGTGCCGCAGACTGAGGAACACTCCGGAAGCCGCTGGCGCCGGTTCGCCTGATGGGATCCCACCTGGGCCGAGACCTGACTCGACCTCAGCTCAACCTGTTATTTCCGCCGGGAGTATCGTCCTGCGATTCGCGTCTTTCTGGTCAGACTTGCCTCCCGCACCGTTAAGCGCGAGACTCCATAGCCCGCGCACGAGCGAGAATTCGTTCGGGTCGGCGATCGCAAGGTCAATCTTGCGTCCCGTCTGGCTCTCGATGTGTACGATGAGATCGAGGAAATCGAACGAATCCAGCAGCCCTGATCCCAAAAGCTCGGTATCCAGAGTAATGTGGAGGGGTTCCGACGTCTGCTTGTTGGTCCGCACCCAGTTTGTGAGTAATTCCAGAAATTGGTCTTGAGTCATCAGTCTTATATTTCCCGTGAGAGTAATCTTTAGTTCCCGCCAGCGCGAATCTGCTTGGGGGGTTTGCTGGCTAGGGCTCCACTGTGGCTTCTTCGCGAGCGGCCTCTTCTTGTCGCAGGCAGGACAGCACCAACTCCACTCGATTGGACACTCCCAGCTTATCGAAAATCCGGAACAGATAGTTCTTCACTGTGTGCTCGGTCAAACCCAGTTCACGAGCAATCTCGCGATTGGACAAGCCCTCGACGGCCAGACGGACCACATCCGCCTCCCGCTTGGTCATGCGGTTTTCCACCGCCGGGTCCACTTTCCGTTGCTTCGGTGCCTTCGTGAATTCGTCCATCACGTAGCGTAGCTCGGTCGCGTTGGCCCAAATCTGCCCCTGCGCCAGCGCGTCCACCGACTTGCACAGCAAATCGAACGGACTATTCCGGCAAAATACGCCGTCAGCACCGAATCTGAACGCTTCAATCACCAATTCCCGGTCCGGGGAGCCCATGGCTACTAAGATGCGCGTTTCTGGGTTGGTGCGTCGAATCTCAGGCAGAATGCGAAGCCCAGCCAGCGGTCCATCTGCCAAGTTGTCGCTGACGATAGCAACCTGCGGCCGATGTTCCTGAACCAGGCTCAGGATTTCAGCGGTGTTCGACGCCGAGGCCACCACCTCAAAGCGCTCCGGCACCGCGAGAAACGCCATGCTCAACAGGTCGCAATACATCTTGCTCGCTTCCGAAATCAGCACCGTTGTACGATCCGTGCTCTGCAAACCTTCGTTTTGTACCGGCTGCTTCATAGTTAGCAAGACCTCAATGCACCCGTCTTGGAGTCCAAACCCGGAATCCAGCCTCAAGTCGCAGACTGGCACTTCCTAAGAAGCACTTCCCGCCTCACGCGTCGCTCCGTAGTGGTACCCAGGGGTTTAGAGCATGTTCGATACCAAAAGTGCCGAAAGAACGGTAGGACGTAATAGCCTTTGTAATCATACACTTAGGCCAACCAACGGCGGGGGAGCCTTTCGACCCCAGTCTCACGTCTCCAGCTAAGGACACTTCGCTTCCTCAATTGTGCAAATTCGGAGGTTCTATCATCAAGAAGTCAGATTCCATCAATCTCAAAATCTGCATCGTTCAGCAGGCCGGGTAGTTAGCGCTCGCCGATCCGCTACAGCAATTTCCGCACTTTCTTGACCGGCCGGCGGGGAGTTCGGTCAATCTCTTGTTCCCGATGCTTCCAAGCGATTTCGTCTCACCATTTAAGAGGCACGTTGGCGCTCCGGCAATACAGTAAATTGGGTACCAGCAACTCGGTCTTTCTGTACATGGCCATCGTGCTCGACACCCTACAAGCCAGCCCCGGAAGTCAACGGCTCGACTCGCGAAATTCCGCGCGCCGCAGCGATACACAAACGATACAGAAACGATACAAGGTCACGCGGAATTCAACCGAAAGCGCACGGAAATGCTCCAGAATAGTAGGTATTGAAATTGCAGACCAATCATCGACCTTGACTGTCGGCAAAGCGGGCTGGGGACTCCGTTGCTGGCGGCACGGATACTCAGTAAGGGAGACATCGGATAATGGCGAACGTTGTGGGCATCAGTGGATTTGAGAACTCGATTCCTTTCAAGAAGGCCCACTGGCCCGGTTTGGAGGAACGCGAGTATCGCATTTCCCAGGGACATGATTCCGCAGCCGTTCTGCTCGTCGATGGTAAGCTCGTCGCCGCCGCCGCTGAGGAACGCTTCAGCCGCAAGAAGCACACCGGAGATTTTCCGATCGGTGCGATTCACTACTGTCTTGACGCCGCGGGGATCAAAGCGAGCGAAATCGACGAGATCGCTCACGGGTTTGACTACACGCCGTACCGCGCCGCCTTTTTACTGGACCCTACCACCTCCGAACAATACGATCAGGTCTTCTCCAGGGAGAAGCTGCTCGCCCAAGTGAATCGGCATCTTCCCGGGTTTCCCGCCGATCGCGTCCAGCAGGTGAATCATCACCTGTCCCATGCGGCCAGCGCATACTACACGTCCGGTTGGGATGAGTGCCTGGTGATCGTCATCGACGGCATGGGCGAGGCAACCAGTGCCACCGCCTATCACGCGCACCACAACAAAATCGACAAGCTGCAGGAAATTACCGCCAAGGACTCCATCGGCATTTTGTATTCCATCATCACCTTGCATTTGGGCTTCGATTTCAATTCCGATGAGTACAAGATTATGGGCCTCGCGCCCTACGGGAATCCCGCTCGTTATCGCCACTTCTTCGAGCAGGCCGTCGAGCTCCTCGACAACGGCACCATCAAGATTCCCATCCTGCGCATGAACAACGAACGCGAGGATCGCGAGACCTACGGCGCCACCCGCCGATACCTCGAAGAGCACTTGATCCCAAATCGCCCTCCCGACGGCGAAACCACCGACGATCATCGCGACGTCGCCGCCGCCCTCCAAGAGTGCTTGGACAAAGTCATGCTCCACGTTTGCGGTCACTTCGGCCGCAAAACCGGTCTGCGCCGTCTGGCCATGGCCGGCGGCGTTGCCCTGAACTGCACGGCCAACGGCAGACTCCTGCAATCCGGAATTTTCGATGATATTTACGTGCAACCCGCGGCGGGCGACGACGGTTCAGCTCTCGGCGCCGCGTTGTGGAGCGCTTCCCGCAACGGCGGCGTCCGTAATATCAGGTTCCCCGTTCCCTTCTTCGGACCCGAAGCCTCGCAGGCCGACATCGACAAAGCCCTCGCGGAAACAGGAACCCGCATCGAGGTCGTGCGCTTCTCAACTCTGGCGGAAACCTGCGCTGAAGCCGCCAAATTGATCAAAGATGGACGCGTTCTCGGTTGGTATCGCGGCCGCATGGAGTTCGGCCCTCGCGCCCTCGGACATCGCAGCATCCTCGCCGATCCCGGGCATCCCGAAATGCGCGATCGCATCAACGCCATGGTCAAAATGCGCGAAGCCTTCCGCCCCTTCGCTCCAGCCGTTACCCTGGAGCAGGTCCAAGACTGGTTCGAGGTGCCCCGCGGCTTTGAACTGCCGTACATGATCATGACCGCCGACGTCCGCCCGCAGCATCGCGCCGCACTTCCGGCAATCACTCACGTCAACGGCTCCGCGCGTGTGCAAACCGTTTCGCAAAGGGACAACAGCGAATTTCACACCCTGCTTGAAGCCGTGGGAAAAACCACCGGCCGCCAGATGGTCTTGAACACCAGCTTCAACGTCAAGGGCCAGCCCATCGTCAACACCCCGCGCGAAGCCATCGACACCTTCCTCGGCACGGGAATTGAATTTTTGTTTCTGGAAAATGCGCTGGTCCGCCGGGCCAGCCAGAAGTAGGGCGTGGCTTGTAGCGAAGGCGCCTTGGCGTCGGCAATTTGAAGAAGCCGAACCTCGTGGACGCCTCAAGGTTCGCCCCTACATTGGCCGGGCAGTTACACTACATCTTCCTTCGCACACCACAGCAGCCCCCAGCTACCCCCTCCCCCGGTATTTTTCGTAAGAGTGAGAAACAAAGGACTTACGGGAGAAGTGTGCTTAAGGATATCAAAACAATGGCTTTTAAGTGGCCTAGATTGAAGCACATACGTAGTTCCTGTAAGAGTATGAAAAGAATAGGCTTTAAGTGGCCTGGTTTGATATTCATACGCGTGGCCTGTAAGAGCGGCAAAGAAAGGACTTACGGACGCGTATTGCCGACCCGGAAGTCTGTAAGAGCGGGACCCAAAAGGGGTTAGAGAATCGGGGCGACGGCGATGCGAATCGCTACCGCCGCGGCCCGTCGCCGGTACCCCGTGATCCGTGGTCCGTGAGGCGAAGAGTGGCCGCCTCGGAAGGCGACCGCTACATGACACCCGGCGCGGCGGGCACGGCTTGCGGGTTACGGGTCACGGTTCTATCCGGTATGGCGGAAGCGTGTGGGAGTCGAACCCACCATTCGACTCGCTAAGAGCCGAATCGCCGGCTTTGAAGACCGGGAAGGTCACCGGACCCCCTTCGCCTCCGTGGGAAGTATAGAGGTCAGGCGTGTGAGGATTCAATCGCAGCGACTTGCGTGCGAATCAGCGCGGCGACGAGATCGTAGAGCGCGGGGCTGGTGCACACTTCGTAGTAGGGGTGGGTGGAGGCGATGCCGATCTTGCCGTCCGGAAGAAGCTGTCGCGCGAGGCCTTTGCGCAGAACCAGCAATTCCACGGACTCTCCCATCGGCACTTCGCCATAGTACAGCGTCACGTTTTCCTTCCCCCACGGCATCTCCAGCTTGGTCTCAATGGAGTCCAGCGAAATCTCCTCTGACAGTTTCTGAAAGCCTTCTTCGTTCAATTCAATCCCATT
This sequence comes from uncultured Acidobacteriota bacterium, assembly GCA_963735525.1. Lineage (GTDB taxonomy): Bacteria > Acidobacteriota > Terriglobia > Acidiferrales > UBA7541 > Acidiferrum. Next base: position 73,487 of record CAVTLQ010000021.1, read on the forward strand.
CATATTGAAGCGCACCAGGAATTCATCCAACTCTTCTGCCGAGGCCCCTTCCATCGCCGTCAAGAATTGAAACAGCGCGAAGTGCGTCTTCTGCCCTGTCAGCAAGCGCTTGGCGATCTTGGTGCATCCGGAGAGGCGGTCGGACAGGTTTAGCGCCTTGGAGATCATGATTCGCGACTCGCCGTCAGTCCAATACGTCGGCGCCGACCCCTGAAACGCGACTCCAATCCCGATTTCCAACGCCGGCAGATCCGACGCTACCGCGCCATCGTTGTAAGAATTGCAGACGGCGAGCATTTGCCGCGACAATATGCAGGCTTTTGCGACCGCCCGCGCGTACGCCCGATTTTGCTCCGTCTCGAAAATCGCCAGCACGATCGCGTCCCCTTCGATGAACACTTTCTTCGCCGCATAACGGTCCAGCAGTTTCTTCACGGGCTCGTGCAAGTTCAGGCTGAAGTGCGAAGCAGGGCTCAGGCCGCGGGTCAGCAAATCTTGCGTCATCTTGGTTGAGCCTCGCACGTCGGCTTTGATAATCACGTGCGACACTACCAGGTCCTGCTCCGGCTTGGCCTCGTCCTGCAGCACGCATTCGTACAAGCGATTGTTGAGGCGCGACAGCTCGCGAGCCTGCTCCGTGGTCACCAGGTGAATGCGTTCCATGCAGGCCGTCAAGTGCTCGGCATTGCGAAGGTCGCGCCGCAGCCTCAGGAAATCCGCGGCAAACCGCACCACAAAGCCCAGCTTTTCTTCCCGCGAGTACCGTCGAATCTTGCGGGACATCTCTTCGACCGGCTTCAACGCCAATTGCCGCGCCGGCACTTGCTTCAGCACCTGCTCCACGCGCTTCAACTCCTCCTTGGAAACCAGCGCCTTTCGCAATTGCTGCAAGTGCACCGGCGGACTGTACTCCGAGGCAATCGGCCGAATCTCGTAGCTCGCCAGAAGGTGATAAATGATCTCGCTCTCCTCCAGCCGGTCCAGAAGGTCGCCGAGCAGCTTCGCGCGCAGCGCCCCGTCTGCTTCCGTCGCCGGCGTGGGATCGAAGAGCCGCTTGGCGTTTTCCGGCTCGTTTAAGTAGTCGCCGAGACGCCCTTTGTAATCCTTCGCGAGGAAATCGAGCTTTTGTTTTGCCGCGTCGATCGGCGGCGCGCTCTCTTCCAGCTTTACCTCTTGGTGCTTCAGCCGCAACTCGATATCGCTCAGCGAAGCCTTCAAATCGGATGGGTCCGCCGAATTCAGAAATTTGTTCAGAAAGCTCTCGCCGCGGTCGAGCCGCTTGCGCAGGCTCTCGCGCTGTTCCTCGAGGTTGGCAATCTCGTTGCGCATCGCCTGGGCTCCATCCAGCAGGGCCATATGCGCTTGCATGGCCTCGGTGTAGGCGGGGTCCTGGCTGGTCGCCAGACCGGATTCGCGCAAGAAATCCTGAAACAATTCGTCCATGGCCTCAAAGCGGTCGGGATCGCGAGCGTAGTTCCCCAGCAGGACGTAGTGTTCCAGAAAAAAAACATCGTCCTTGCCGCTGTCCAGAAAAATGAGCCGGTTTTTCAGCAAGTCATACAGGGGAGCGAAATCCTCGCCAAATAGCGCGCGGCGGGCCTTGACAATCACATTTTCTTCCACGTCCGCCACGATTTGCGCTACCTGCTGGCCGACACCTCGAATCACACCGCGCCGCGCCGACTGCAATTCCGACAGCCGCGACTTGATGACGTGCGCCTGCTGGCTGCGCTCAAAATTCTCGCCTCGCTGGCGAATCCACTCTTTGCCTTCCAGAATCAAGTTGGCAAATTGGTTGCCGATCTCCAGGGTCAGGAACTTCAACAGCGCCAGCCGAAACACCAGGTCAATCTCGATATTTTTTTGGTATTTCGCCTGTGTCAGCGAGCTTTGCAGAAAATCGGTCAGCAGTTTGCGAAACGCAGCGCTATCCGGGCCCTTAATCGCGCGCAGCTCGATGCCGGCAAAATACGTCGCCTTGGTGCTCTGGCGGATCAGGTCAAATAGATAGTCCCGCGACGCCTGGACCAACTTCGGGCTCAGGAACACATCGTGGTGGATATTGTCCACACCGATGGCCAGCGACCCCATGGGAATCGTGGCGTTGTAGCTCTTGAGTTCGATCCGGGCCGCTTCCGTCGCGCTAGGTAAAAGGGTCAGCTGATCCATGCATTCCGCCAGAAGGGCTTTCTCCAACCTAGCAGCGGCGGGTGGCACGGGCAAGGTTTAGCGCCGACACGGTTAGCCAGAGAGTAAGCGCACAAGCTCCCAGCGCCGTCGTGAAAACATCAACACACCGCCGGAAGTCGCACCGCAAGCCCTGCCCTTCATCCTTTGTAGGGGCGCAGCACGGCTGCGCCCTATTCCCGGCAAGATCGCACCGCTCAAAATCCCTTTGAACTCCGTGCCTCTATGGCCGATTCTTCTCTGAGTCAGTTAGAAGGCGCCGCGGGTGCATTTGAAGGCGAGGTCGAGTCCTCAGGCTCCAAGGGTTCGCCGCAAGGACCGGTAGTACGCGCCGGATGGCTCCCATTCGACGCCGACTGCTCGTGCTCGCACTTCTTCAGCGCTTCGTGCTGCTCCGGTGTGACCAAACCCTGGGCTTGCTGCGCGGCTTCCTGGTGAATTTGGTGAATCTGTTCCTTTTTCTGTTCCGCGGTCAGCGAATCGTCTTTGCACACGCTCTGCACTTTCGTTCGCGCCCCTTCCATGATCGCCCTGCGCTGCTCCATCGACGCCGGCGAAATCCCCACCTGCTTCCAGCACGGAATGTGCCGCCCGCTGGACTGTGCCGGCTTGGACTGCTGCGACTGCTGTCCGACCACAGCCGCCGCCGCCAAAGCAGCCGCAAACAAAACCAAAGAAAAACGAGTTCTCGCACTGCTCATAACGCACCTCCCACCGCATCCGCCGCAGTGAAAGTCCAAATTTGCGGCGAAACGCCAACGTACACCCCGGCCAATCACCCGACAATTGACCTTCCGGCCAGTTGAGTACAGAGGGTTACCGCTAGCCTACTCCCTCGCTTCATTGGCGGCTGACGCACGCCCTGTTCTGTGGACGTTTTCCACTTGACCCGTAGGTATTCATGTGGCATCCGGCCGTCAAACCCCGACATGTCGCTTGCTCACCTTGACATTCTACTAGAAGCGCTGTAGCGTCACCTAGAATGTCTACTAAAGAACAGCGCGAACGCATCGAGCTGCTGCAGGGAACCCTGGACCTGCTGATTCTCCGCACGCTGCTGCTGGGGCCGACGCACGGCCATGCCATCGCCAAGGCCATCGAATTCAATTCGGAGGACGTGTTGCAGGTCGAGCAGGGTTCGCTGTATCCGGCGCTGCACCGGCTTATCAAGCGGAGATGGATTTCCGCCGAAGAAGGCACCTCGGAAAACAACCGGCGCGCCAAGTTTTACCGGCTGACACCCAAGGGCCGGCAGCAACTGGCGGTTGAGACGCGCAAGTGGGACAAGCTGGCGGGCGCCATCGCGCGGATCCTCCGACCGACGGAGCAGGAGGGCCAGCCATGAGGCGGCGCAAACGCATGCTCGAGGAGCTCGACGAGGACATTCGCGACCACATCGAGCGAGAGACGCAGGACAACATCGAACGCGGCATGTCGCCCGAAGAAGCGCGCTATGCGGCGCTGCGCAAGTTCGGCAACGTGACGCGCGTCAAGGAAGAGACTCGAGAGGTCTGGAGCATGGTTTGGCTGGAGCAGCTGCTTCAGGACGTCCGCTTCGGCCTGCGCATGCTGCGCAAGAGTCCCGGCTTCACCGCCGTTGCCGCGCTGACGCTCGCGCTTGGCATCGGTGCGAACACCTATATTTTCAGCATGGTGGACGCGCTGGTGTTGCGGCCCCTGGAGTTTTCGGATCCCGGCCGGCTCGTCGCGCTCTGGGAGCGTGTGCCAAGTGCCGGCGTCGACCGAAACGAGGTCGCTCCGGCAAATTTCCTTGATTTGAAGCAGCAAAATCACGTCTTCGATCACATCGCCGTACAAAGTTGGTGGGACGCCAACTTAGGCGGCGTCGAGCACCCCGAGCACTTGCATGGGTTTCTGGTGACTCCCGACTACTTCTTGGCGGTCGAAGCGCAGCCGATGTTGGGCCGCGGGTTTCTGCCGGAGGAGGGCACGCCGGGGAAGGAGCGTGTCGCGGTGCTGAGTTATGAGCTTTGGCGTGACCATTTCGCCCGCGATCCTTCCGTCGTAGGCAAGCCCATTTTGCTCAACGGAATGGACTACACAGTCGTCGGAGTGATGGGCCCGGACTTCAATTATCCCTCTGGTGCTCAGGTGTGGGGCGCGCTGGCGTTCACGCCGGAGGTGCAAACGAACCGCGGCTCTCACTATTTGCGGGGCGTCGCGCATTTGGCCGCGGGAGTTCGCCCCGAGCAAGCCCAGGCGGAAATGAGCGCGATCGCAGCTCGGCTCGCACAACAGTATCCGCAAACCAACACCGGGCGCGATGTCCATGTAATGCCGCTGATGGAGAGCGAGGTGGGCCAGGCGCGGGCGCCGCTAATGATCCTGCTCGCGGCGGTGGGGTTGGTTCTCTTGATTGCCTGCGCCAATATTTCCAATCTCTTGCTGGCGCGCGCGGGGAGCCGCCAGCGCGAAACTGCGATTCGTGCTGCGTTGGGCGCTACGCGCCTGCGCCTGGTCAGGCAATCGCTGGTGGAAAGCATGCTCTTGGGATTGCTCGGCGGTGGATTGGGTATTCTCCTGGCATTTTTGTGCCTCGAAGCACAAATCATCCGCATCCCGTCCGAGTTCGCGCGCATGATCCCCGGTTGGGGCAAGATCGCGATCAATGGTCCCGTCTTGCTGTTCACGTCGGTGGTCTCCCTTGGTACCGGGTTGATCTTCGGGTTGCTGCCGGCGCTGGGGGCTTCGCGGCCGAACGTGAACGACACGCTTAAAGACGCCGCGCCATCGGCGGGCGTCGGGCGGCGCCGCGGGCTCTTGCGCAATGCGCTGATCGTTTCGGAAGTCGGGGTCTCTCTGGCGCTGCTCGTCACTGCGGGGCTCATGATGAAAAGTTTTACACGCCTTGAGCGCGTTTCGCCGGGATTCAATCCCGACCGCGTGTTGACGATGTTTATCGCCCTGCCGGAGGCGAAATACACCTCCGACCAGCAGACCGCGAGTTTTTACGAACAGCTCCTCGAACGCGTGCGGAGTCTGCCCGGAGTGCAAGACGCTGCGGTTGCCAACCTGATCCCCTTGGGCGGCATGAATGAAACATGGTCCATTCGAATCGAAGGCAGGCCGGAACCAAAGCCGGGGCAGGAATCGGACGCTAACTATCGCGCTGTGAGCAATTCGTACTTCCGGACCATGCAGATACCCGTCCTGCGAGGGCGCCAGTTCTCAAACGAGGACTCCGCGAAAGGCCCGCGGGTGGTTACCGTCAACGAAGCTTTCGCGGCGCGGTATTGGCCCGGTGAAGATGCGCTCGGGAAGCGGATGAGGCTTACCGGTCCTCCGGAAAAGGCGTCATGGCGAACCGTTGTGGCCGTTGTCGGCAACATAAGAAACCAACTCGACCTTCCCGCGCGCCCCGAGATGTATTTCCCGCTGCGCCAGCAAATGGAGTACATAGTGGCACTCGCCGTACGGACGTCCTCTGATGCGAGGGGCATGGCAGAAAGCGTTCGCTCGCAAGTTGCCGCGCTGGACCGCGATCTGCCGGTCTTCGACATCATGACCATGGACGATTGGCGCTCGGTCTCCGTCATCACGCAGAAGATTGGCGGCACGTTGATGGCCGCCTTCGCTGGATTCGCTCTGGTGCTGGCCGCGATGGGCCTCTTCGGTGTGATTGCTTACGCGGTGAGCGAGCGCACTCACGAAATCGGCATTCGCGTGGCTCTCGGAGCCGGGCGCGGAGAAGTTTTTCGGCTGGTCGTGGGCCAGGGAATGCTGCTCGCACTGATCGGTTTGCTGGTGGGACTGCCGCTCGCGCTGGGAATGGGCCGCGCGGTGGCGCGACTGCTTCACGGCGTCGCGCCAAACGACTTGGCAACGTTTGCGGGGGTCGCGGCGATACTTGCGGGCGTTGCGCTGGCTGCATGTTACATCCCGGCGCGCCGCGCGATGCGAGTCGATCCGATGGTCGCGCTGAGATACGAATAGTGCTGTGCCTCCGGCAGGAAACCGGCACCCTCGCTTGGAACTGTGGCGAAGCCTTAGAGAACCACAATCCGCCGGGCATCGCCCCCAAGGTGCTCTAAGCGCAGGCGAATCTGCGGCCAGGGGGATTCAAGGGGGAACTTTTCCGACCACTCCAGGATCACGACGGCTGGCGTGGCAAAGGCGTCTTCCAACCCAAGAGTCTCAAAATCGTGGAAACTCTCAATGCGGTACAGGTCGCCGTGATAGACCTTGTCCGCGTTTCCGTACACGTGAACCAGTGTGAAGGTCGGGCTGGTGACGTCGTCTTCGTTCGCAGCGCCAAGGCCGGCGACGATTCCCTTGGTTAGCGTCGTTTTTCCGCTGCCCAGCTCGCCGGTCAGCAGCAGCAGCACCGGCGCTTTCAAGCGCCCGGCGAATTCCCTGCCCCACCGCACTGTTTCTTCCGCGGAACGCGTGATGATCTCTTCACCCACGCCGTTGCAGCTCCAGCAACAGTTCCCGCCGCGCTTTGGGCATCGCCGCCGCCACTTCTCCAGCCACCAGTCCCGAGGGATCTGTTCCCGCCACGGCAAGGTCCGCCGCTGCACCGTGCAAATAAACGCCCAGCGCCAATACTCGAAGCCAATCGTCCGTCTTGAACTGCCCTGTGAGCGCGGCCAGAACCCCCGTCAGCACATCACCCGAGCCGCCCTTGGCGAGCCCCGGGTTGCCGGTCGCGTTGATGAACGTTTGACCGTTAGGCGCGGCAACTACCGTGTGCGATCCCTTCAGAATGACGTGGACATCCCATCGCTGCGCGGCTTCCTGTGCCGTCTTTACGCGATCTTTCTGCGCCGCCTCCGTCGAGCTGCTCAGCAAGCGCGCCATTTCTCCCGGATGCGGGGTAATCGCGACGAACTTGCTCTGGCGCTCGCGCAGATCGTCCGTACGACCCGCGAACGCATTCAGGCCATCGGCGTCGAGAATTACGGGACGATACGTGTGCCTCACAATCGAGCGGATGAATTCCTGCGTTTCCGGATGCATGCCAAGGCCGGGACCGACGGCGAGAACTGTCTTACCTTCTTGAATTCGCTCAAAACGAAACTTGGCGGCTTTCGTGAATTTATCAATGGATGAGCGATCCAGCGACTCCGGCACTTCCGGCCGATCTACGATATTCCGCATAGCTGCGGTTCCCGCTTCCGTCGAGAGCAGCGGTTCGGTCATGTATTCCGGGTGAGCTGCGGCCACGATAGGGAGCACAACGTCGGGCATGGCGATGGTCACCAGACCGGCTCCTGCACGCAACGCGGCGTGGCCGGACATGACCGCCGCTCCGCTCTTCCCCAGCGAGCCGGCGACGATCAGGATGTGCCCGTACAAGCCCTTGTGGCCATCCGTAGTGCGCACCAGCGGCAGCCCTGCAAACTCTTCCGGCTCGGCCCAGCGAAGCGTCCCTTTGCCAACCTCTTCGACCAACGCGGCGGGCGATCCGATATTCACCACACGCAGTGAGCCAGCCGCGGCGGAATCCGGCGACACTAATTGCCCGACCTTCGGCGCTGTGAACGTCACCGTGTGATGGGCCTGCAGAACGGGTCCCTCCGCAGCTTGGCCGTCGGAAGGCAAGCCCGAAGGCGTATCGACCGCCAGAATCAGCGCCGGCCGCGCCGCGGTAGCCGCGTGCGAAAGACGATTGATGTCTTGGATTGCCTGGCCAATTGGGCCCGCCGCGATGCCACGGAAGCCGGTGCCAAACATGGCATCAATGATCGCATCCGCCCCGGCAATCTCGGACCAAGCCGCTTCCCACGATCTTTCGTCGGGGATCGCGGTGACTCCGCCGTCGAGCTCGCGCCAGCGCTGAAAGTTTGTTGAGGCGTCACCCCGCAACTCATCGGGTCGCGCAAAAAGGTAGACGTGCACGCGCGTCGCGGATGTTTGCAAGTGCCGCGCCACGACAAAACCGTCTCCTCCGTTGTTTCCTTTGCCGCAAAGCACGCAAATGGTGCGCGGCTGCAGGCGAGCAGCGTCCGCAATCTCGCGAAACACCTCCGCGACGCGTCTCCCCGCGGTTTCCATCAGTTGCAAGCCTGGTATCGCGATGCGCTCCGTAGTGAGGCGGTCGACTTCGCGCATTTCCGCTGCGGTGAGAGCTTTCATGGCAGGTTCACAACTCGATCAGAGCATCCAGCCGCCACTGACGTTGATGACTTGGCCGGTCACATACTCCGCCTCTTCGGAAGCAAAGAACGCCACGGAAGCGGCTACATCTTCGACCGTGGGTGGGCGGCCGATGGGGAAACGCGCATCCCGAATGCGACGCGCTTCACTGAGCGTCAGCTCGTTTTCGTCGATGCTCGAAGGGTTCACCACATTCACAGTGATCCCGTTCTTCGCTTCTTCCAGCGCCAGCGATCGCGACAATGCCACGACCGCGGCTTTCGCCGCAGCATACGCCGAGATCTTGGCTTGTCCGAATGCGCGTTCCGCGCCCACCGCGCCGAGGTTGATGATGCGTCCCCACCGCCCGCGCCGCATGTGCGGAAGCGCAGCCCGGCTCACGTACAGCACGGTCATCAGGTTGGAGGAAATCACGTTTTGCCAGTCTTCCAGCGAGGATTCCGCCAGCGTTCCCCACCGAAAATCACCCACGTTGTTGACGAGGACGTCGAGCCGTCCGAACCGATCGACGACCGTGCGCAAAAGCTCTTCGGATCGCGCCGCGTCGTTGATGTCGGTCTCCACGGCGACGCAGTCGGTGCCACTGGTCTGCAGTTGACGCAGAGTCTGCTGGGCCGCGGTCTTATTCGAGCGATAGGCGATAGCCACGCGGGCGCCGTCCTGTGCGAGCTTCACCGCAATGCCGCGGCCGATCCCGCGGCTCCCACCGGTAATCAATGCGACTCGGTTTCGAAGGGACATTCGCCTCCCCGCTCAAAGGTTCGTGAAAGAAAATCAGTATAGCTTAGCCGGCGTGGCACAGGCATTCGGACTGTGTTCTTAGTCACTCGCCACCCCGAAAGAAAAGCGCACGAGCCCGCCGCAACGTCCGAATATCGCTACCGCAGCCGGGCCACGACCACGGTCATGTCATCGGCCTGTTCCGGCGTGCCCGCCCATTCTTCCGCGGCGGCCATCAACGACTCCGCCACCACTTTCGGCGGCGCTCCCTGAACGTAAACGGCCGCTTGCTGCAACCGTCGGATGCCAAACTCTTCGCCGTACACGTTCTCCGGTTCAACCAAGCCGTCGCTATAGCCCACCAGCAGCGAGTCATGCGGCACGTTGACCTTGCCCTCTTCGTAGCAGCATTCCTCGAGTACGCCGAGAACCATGCCTCCAACATCCAGATGCAAGGCTGCGTCTTTGGAAATAAGAAATGACGGCAAATGACCCGCGTTTGTGTATCGCAGGATTCGCGTACTGCTGTCGTACACCGCAATAAAGAACGTTGCAAAGCGATCGTCACCGGTATTGCGGACCAGATGTTTGTTGAGCCTCGACACCAGTTCCGCCGTGCTCATGCTTTCACTGCCTTCCACGAGCATCTGGCTGCGCAGCGCCGCTTGCAGGCTGGCCATCAACAATGCCGCCGAAATTCCCTTTCCCGAAATATCCGCGACGGCGATGGCCAGATGCGTGGGGCTCAGTTGAATGAAGTCGTAGTAGTCGCCGCTGACCGACCGCGCCGCTTTGCAAATCGCCTCGATTTCGACGCCCGGCACCTCTGGAAGCTTCTGGGGGAAAAGCTGATTCTGCACCTCGCGGGCGATGAAGATCTCATTTTCCAGGCGCTGGCGCTTCTTCTGCTCTTCGATCAAGCCGCTGATGGACCCGGTCATTTGATTGAAGGATTCGCCCAAAACGCCCAGCTGGTCCCGCCGCTCGATGCGCACGCGGTGCGTGAAGTCGCCGCTCTGGACGTACTGCGTGGCTTGATATAGATCGGCGACAGCCTTTGTGATTCGCCGCGTAAGCACAACTCCGGTGATAAACGCCGCGACCCAGATGAGAAGAAAAATCGTGGCAAGGACGCCAAACAGCAAGAGATAGGAACCGCGAAGCTCCCCCAGCGTGGTAAACATCCTTCCGTTCAATCGCGAGGGCCTGGCGCTAAACACCGCGAAGACGGGCCGAGGGTTGCCCACCGTGCCGTCACGTGAGACGAATGCGGCATCCTCCAGCCGCGAGACCCCGTCTACGGACGGATCCAGCCAAAACCCCGCCGGCTGAAGCTTCCGGTTGCGGGCCGGGATATACCCGGCGGCCTCATATTGCGCCCCTCCGGTTGAGTAGATCACCCCGCGCTGGTTCTTCCCCTCGTACGGCTGCGTCAGGTTCAATTGCACCACCCCGAGGTCCGGCGCCACGGTAGCCAGAAACTCGGGAGTAACGGGAGTCCGCAGCCTGACGATGCGTACGCCCTTCGGCATCTCAATCGCTCGCAGGCTCACCAGCGAGAGATTTCCGTCCTCTTGCAGCAGGCCGGCGAAGGAATCCTTGCCCTTCGCGATCTTCCTCAGCAGGCTCGCATCGTTGGAGAACTCGATACTCAATCCCGAAAGCTCGCGGTCGTGTACGGCGTGAGATTGTGCCGCGAGAATGCGCTCGGCTTCCTCCTGGGTAATCCCGCGGGGCAAGGTTCCGTGCGCCGCGGCGATGTGCTCGGAGATATCGGCGAGCATTTCGATGCGCCGGTGAAGATCCTCATAAAGCAGATAAGCGCCCAGTTGCTGGTACAAGAACTGCCCGGCGAGAACAGCAAGGCTCACAATCAGAAGAATGGGTACAAACGCGATGAACATGTACGCGACGATCAGGCGGTTGCGCAGACTCCACAGCAGCCGGCTGCGTCCCCACGCAATCAGCCGGAAGAGAAGATAAATCCCGGACAGGATCGCCAGGAACTTCATGAAGCTGAAGACTCCGCCTTGCGCCGGAACAGCCGCAGCAATGGTGCCGGCCACCAGCACGGCAAATGCGGCGAGATCAAGGCGCGACAGACGGCGCCAGAGTTCCCGAAGTTGTGTGCCAAGGGCAGTCATGAGTTCAGGTGCAGAAGAACTACTTTACCTGAAGAACCCTCCCAGCACCGAGAGGAAGCAAAGCCCGGCTGTGGGCCAGTTTCTGAGTACGCGACTAACCGGGAGTTAGAATGAGTGGCTAGAGGGACTTTACCGTCGTTCGCGGCTTGGGACCGGAATCTCACAAATTGAATCTGAAAAGGAAAGAAGGCCCGATTTATATGGTCGGGCCTTCCGGTTTGTTGGAAGAAGTCGGGACGCCTACCTTGCGGCGGCCACAACTTTGGCTTTGCCGAGCTCAGGGACGACGCCGAGCTGCTGCATCAGGCCCAAAGCGTCCCAGTTGACCCAGCCTTCTACCATCTTGCCCTTTTCCAAGCGGGCGATGCTTACGCCGGAGATAGCGAACTGCTTCCCCGTTGGCGCAATCCCGCTGAGATCGCCCTTATGGGAACCTCGGCAGGACCAACGGGCCATCACTGTTTCGCCTTCCGCAATGATGTCCTCGATCGTCAATCGAAGATCGTGGAAGGCATTGCGATAGAGCGTCACCCTCTTCTTCTCACTCTCGGGGCCTCGCCCAACATCGGGTGTCGAGGCATCATGGTGAGTGTAGGTGGGAGCAAAGAGCTCGTCAGCCACCGACAGATTGCCCTTGTTCCAAAGCTCATCAAATAGACGACGAACGACTGTTTTGTTTTGTTCTGACATGGTAGTTCTCCTTTTTTAGAAATTCGTTGTTCCGCCTCGCATGTGGCGAGTCGGGCTTGAGTGGTGCGGCCTGGAACCGCTGGCGTCTTGGGTGTGCAACCCTGTACGTCGGACAGGAGGTAGGGTCCCGCGCGAGGGAATAAGAAGGAACCCATTAGGTTCTGCCCTGTTTGCGCTCGATGCGGAACTTGGCCTTTAAAGAAACTGCATTCGGATTACGAAGCGGGAGTCTCGCCCAAACGGCGGAACTTCAAGGTGATCTTGTTCCTCGCGAGTGTGAGTGTCAAGGACAATCGAAAGATTCTTTTGCGCACACAGAGTTCATTGGCTGATGGATGCGGTAATCGGATAGACGGATTTTACATCCTAAACACCGCTGGCTTGCTCGCGTGATAGTTGTTCACTTATCACTGTGAACTGCGTGAGGTTCGCCATTCCAAATGACGTCGTCATGGCAACGTCGGAGGCGTCACGGCCCGTCGCCATCAACACACGTCCCACTCGCGGCTGGTTATGCCTCGCGTCGAAAGTCCACCAGCGATCTTCAAGATACACCTCAAACCACGCGCTGAAGTCCATGGGAGATGGGGAAGCCGGCACACCGATATCTCCCAAGTATCCTGTGGCATACCGGGCGGGAATATTCAGAGCGCGGCACATGGTGACGGCAAGATGCTGGAAATCCCGGCACACCCCGAAGCGTTCTGTATAGACGTCCAAAGCGCTCTTCGTGGGACGGGCGTGCTGATATCCGAAGCTAACTCGTGTGTGTATCCAGTCGCAAATGGCCTGCACCCGCGACCATCCCGGAGGCGCGGCGCCAAACAACTCCAATGCAATCGTCGAGAATCGGTCCACCTCGCAGTAACGGCTGTTGTACAGATAGCGCAGGGCCTCGTGCGGCAATTCCTGAACCGGAATTTCGCGCGCATCCGGGCTTAGGCGATCGGGCTGGCCCGAGTCATAGACCAAAGTCGAGTTGCTTAGCCGTAGCGGGCCTTGCTGGGCAACAAACCGGACGCAGCGATTCCCGAAGCTGTCAATAAAACTCTCCATCTGCGCCGCGGGCTCCGCTCGCAATTCGTCCGGGGCGCGCAGGTCCGCAACCCGCGAAGGATGAACGTTGAGCAATGTCACCATTGCTACCGAGGCAGGGATCTCAAACTGGATGTCGTATCCTAGCCGCAGAATCATCGGTTCCATGCAAAGGATCTCCGCGCTGAATTGCAGTTTTACTGAATCCTTGCGGGTTGTCCCACGTCCTGGTAGGTCCGCCTCGTGCTCTTACGATTGTGCCTGATTCACGGCGCAACCGGAAGTAATCGACATGCCTGGTTAACGCGGCGAGCCTCTCGGCCGTGGTTCCTATTGCCGATAGAACCAGACTTCCATTTGCTGTCTCGGACCCGCGAGTGGTCTTGAACAGAACGCAGTAGCTGATCTTCCGCTTGTAAACATCCAGTCCGATGTAATACATAGGTTCCATGGGGGAGTCTTCTTGGTGTCTCTGAATCAGCGTCCGCTGAGTTCAGCTTTTGTACACCAAGCGCTCCTCCTCCAACCTATGCATTCAAACTTATCGGGAGCTAGCCTGGCACAACATCTTTGTTTTATTTGGGAGTATGACAGTAAATGAAACTGGCTAAGCTGCAAGAAACCAAGTCAACGATTCGCTTCAGCGCCAAGTTGTTTCGGCCCCAGGCAAACGAAAAGACTGGATCGTGGACCCTAACTCTGCCCAAGAACGCGAGTGCGGAGCTTCCATCACGAGGCATGACGATGGTGGAGGGAACGATCAATGGCTTCCCTTTTCGAGCCGCTCTCAAACCAAACGGCAAAGGGAGTCACCGGTTCACGGTTAACAAAGCCATGCACGATGCTGCAGGCGCAGACGCTGACGACACGGTAACGGTGGAGATTGCGCGGGCCGGAGAAGAATCCGAGATCAGGGTGCCAATGGATCTACGCAAAGTCCTTGCAGCCGCACCGCTGGCGCAGGCAGGGTGGGAGGACATCACACCAATGGCGCGCCGGGACTGGATTTTCTCGATAAGCTCAGCCAAGCAACCGGAAACGCGCAGGCGCCGGATCGAGAAAGCGTGCGACATGCTTGCCTCTGGAAAGCGACGATTATGTTGTTTTCCCGGTATAAAGTGGCTTATGAAAAAAAACGCAAAATCATGCGGAATGTGGCTTCCGTTGCCGAACTCACAAAATCGTTTTTTACCGAGATCGACAAGTCCTGATTAACGCGGCGGTCTCAATGGGTCGACGCAACACCATCCGATGCATTGATTCGACAATGCTTCCCCGGGAGAACCGATCTGTTTGGCTGTATGCGGTCAAACCTAGCCAGGGAAGTGTTCCGGTTGATCTAACTCTTGGCGAGCGATTTTAGCTTTGTTATCGATGCAAGTTAGGTTCGAGTCGAGTGTTGCGTCGACCCATTGAGACCGCCGCGTTTACCGGGCATGTGGATTACATCTGTGGAGGTGAGCGCCATTCGCGGAGCAGTTAACGTGTATCGAGCTAAAGGAGATAGCCCAACGGTTCCTATTTCACTGCAACGACGACCAGTGTGAAGTCATCTTGAAAGCTACCGTTGCAGAAGCTGACCACCTCTTTCTTAATCACGGCGAGCAATTCGGAGGCGCTTAACGCAATGTTGCGACTGCCAAGCTCAACCAATCTTCGCTCTCCAAATTCCTGTTCATCCGAATTCATCGCTTCGGTTAGACCGTCAGTATAAAGCACCAGCCGGTCCCCGGAGTCCAACTGAAGTCCTCCATCTTCGTACTTCCGGTCAGGAAATATTCCCAGCGGCGTTCCTCCTTCCCTCAATGGAACTGCTTCACCCGATTTGTGGAACAGCATGGGCGGACAGTGACCGGCGCTGGCATAGGTCAACCCGTTATTCGTCGTATCGATCATGCAATAGCAGAACGTAACGAACTTATCGGGAGCGATGTTGTTCGAGAGCACCTCGTTCAACTTCCCCACGAGAGTGCTTGGCGAGACCTCTTCCGAAGCGAAGGCTCGAAAGCTGGCCTGCAGGTTGGCCATCAACAACGCGGCGCTAATTCCCTTGCCCACCACATCACCGATGCAGACCCCAATCTTTCTCTCGCCGAACTTCAGCACATCGAAGTAATCTCCACCAACGGTGCTTGCAGGCTGCCACGCTCCCGCCACTTCCAGTCCTCTTACCTGAGGGATCTTCTTGGGCAAGAGTCCTTCCTGAATCTCTCTCGCCTTGGCCAGCTCTTGCTCTTGCTGTTTCGATCGCGTATTCCCAATATCGACAGCGCGCTGAAGTTCAAGATTCTTGCCCTCTAGGCGCACTCGCGATTCCTCATGCAAGTGGCGGATGCTCCCGACGATCAAAACAACGACGACTACGAGCCTACCGGCGCTCCACAGTTGCGAGAAATAGGAGCTGATGGGAATTCGATACACGGGCATGATGACCGCTACCGTCAACGATGCGATCGCGACCGCCGTCAGGAACAAAAATATCAGGTACGCGATCCAGTCCCACGGAAAGGGGAGGCGCGAAGACAGGGGCGCGAGGCGGTTCATCACCGGAGTCGTCACATTGCCGATGAAGAGAACGTAGAGAAGTATGGGAAACCAGCCCATTCCCGGACCGCGCACATTCGCGACCCACAGAATCGCAAACAACGCGGCCGCAACCATAACCAACAGCAGCTGCCTTGAAAAGAGCCTGCGAACGCCAAGGGAGTGGAGCGAGAGCTTCGCGCTGGTAACCATCATCGGTCTATTGCCGGGTGCTGTTGCGGGATTAGGACTCGCTGAGCATGTTAGGCGCTGCCTGAATGTGAGTCAACGTGTGAGCACAAGATGGACGGTCGTGCCTCCGAGTGAACAAGGAGCTTCATCTTTATCGATTGCGCCTGGTAAGTCAGGCGGTCTCAATGGGTCGACCCAACACTAGGCCGAACTCCACTTGCAGGGGCCTCAATAGCTAAGAGTCGTTCGCGAGCGTTGGTTCGAACGGAAACACTACCCTGTCTAGGTTCTGATGGAGTACGGCCGGACAGATCGGTCCTTCTAGGGGAAGTATTATCGTATCACCTGTTTAGATGGTGTTGCATCGACCTGTTGAGACCACCCGACTTCCCGGTACTTATCCGCACGATGCCCAACGGGATTACTTCCGGGTTGCCAACCATCCGGGAGTTGATCAGTTTCGGTCAACACTACCGGGTTTATTGCGAGTAGTTGCCGCGACTCGTCCGTGCAATGAGACCTCGCACAGGCCAAAGACACTTCTACGAATTGCGCGTTCTCGGGCTGCGTGGGGCGCAAGGTACCCTGCGAAGGTTTCCTAAGGCTATAATCACGACCACTTATGGCCCTGGCTCCGGGTACAAGACTCGGAACGTATGAGATCCTCGCGCCGCTAGGTGCTGGCGGGATGGGCGAAGTCTACCGCGCTCGCGATGCTTCTCTCCGCCGAGACGTGGCCATCAAACTTCTTCCCGCAACGTTCTCGTCCGATTCCGACCGCCTCCGCCGTTTCACGCAAGAAGCGCAAAGCACGGCTGCGCTCAGCCACCCCAATATCCTCTCCATCTATCAAATCGGTGAACACGAAGGCGAACCGTACATTGTCTCCGAACTCCTGGAGGGACAAACTCTTCGCCAAGTTGTGCACGCCGGTCCCCTCCCGGCGCGGCGCGCCATCGACTATGGCACCCAGATCGCGCGTGGCCTTGCAGCAGCACACGGCAAGAACATCATCCACCGGGACCTGAAACCTGAAAACATCTTCGTCACCAAGGATGGCCGCGTCAAAATTCTCGACTTCGGTCTGGCCAAGTTGGCAGAGCAAGCTCCCATGGACCCCGGCGGCTCTCCCACACTCACGGCCGGAACCCAAGCGGGTTTAGTCCTCGGCACCGCCGGTTACATGTCTCCCGAACAGATCCGAGGCGACTCCCTGGATCCTCGCTCTGACATCTTTTCCTTCGGCGTTGTCCTGTACGAAATGCTCGCAGGCCAACACGCTTTCCTCCGCAAATCTGGGGCAGAGACGATGGCCGCCATCCTGAAGGAAGATCCTCCCCCGCTCGATGCCAACCGCGATGTCCCACCGGCGCTTCATCGCATCCTGCAGCACTGTCTCGAGAAGGATCCCGCCGCTAGATTCCAATCCACTCAGGACCTAGCGTTTGATCTCGATTCCGTTTCCAGCCTTTCCTCCCAACAATCCAGAATTGCGGCCGTCGATCCCAGCCGGGGTTGGTGGAAACCTGCCGCGATCGCCGCCTCCCTCATCGGCGCCCTGGCCATCGGCGCAGCCCTTAGAGGCCAGTACTCCCAAATCTCTTCTCCTGAGTGGCATCGCCTCGCCTTCTCGAGAGGCATGATTTCGGCGGCGCGTTTTGGCCCTGACGGGCAGACCATCATCTACAGCGCTTCGTGGAATGGAAAGCCATTTGACATCTACACGACGCGGCAAGAGAGTCCGGAATCGCGCGCCCTAGGTTTGCAAAAGTCAGACTTGCTCGGGGTTTCTTCTCGAGGCGAACTCGCGGTTGCGCGAAATATTAGGGTGACTGGCACTGGCGTTTTCACTGGGACCCTAGCTCGCGTGCCCCTGGAAGGCGGAACACCCAGGGAAATCATGCCCAAGGTTCAGTTCGCCGATTGGGCTCGCGACGGTTCCACCTTGGCCATCGTACACTCTGCCAATGGACGCAGCGTCCTCGAATTCCCACCGGGACATGCTCTTGCCGAGTCCGGTGGCCGCTTTGCTTACCCGCGCATTTCCACTGCTGGCGATGGGATCGCATATTTCGAATACCCAGATCCCTCGCAGGATTCGGGCAATGTTGTTTTCGTAAACCAGAAAGGAGAGAAGAGAGTCCTTGCAGAAAAATGGACCGATCTAACCGGCCTGGCTTGGGCCCCCAACGGCAAAGAAGTTTGGTTTACCGGCACACCTTTGAGCGAGGAGGGTGCCCTGTATGCCGTGTCGCTCGAGGGACGCCTGCGCCTCCTGCTCAAGGGGCCTGCCGACCTTCAACTGATGGATGTCGCGCGTGATGGCCGGGTCCTTCTCGCCTCCATGCACTGGCGCTCGGAGATGTACGGAGCCTTGGTTGGTGATAAAGCACAGCGCAATCTTGGCGGGCTCGATTTCCCGCTGCCCTTCGATATTTCCTCAGACGGCAGGACTCTTCTCTATTACGAGGCGGGCCAGGGCGGTGGCCCAAACTATACCAGCTATCTGCAAACGATGGATGGTTCTCCACCGCTGAAGTTGGGAGAAGGAAGCTGCACCGGCATTTCTCGTGACGGTGCCTGGGTGGTGTGCTTCGCGCCACAACAACCGAGTCCACTGGTCTTGATCCCCACTAGGGCGGGTACTTCGCGAAATCTGCCGAAGGATCAATTGACCCACACCTTCGCGAGTTGGCTTCCCGACGGCCAGCGCCTGCTCCTCACGGCCTCCGAGCCCGGCCACGCGATTAGACTTTACGTGCAGGGCCTCGACGGCCAGCCGGCGCATGCCATCTCGCCCGAAGGAATTATCAATTTGCTTCCCCGCGTTTCACCGGATGGAAAGTGGGTTGCCGCTAACAATTATTTGGACCAAATCCTTGTCATTCCCGTGGACGGAGGAAATCCCTCGGAGGTTTCAGGGATCCAAGAAGGGGAGAGCGCTGTGGGATGGAGTCAGGACAGCCGTTCCATCTACGTCGCTAATTCGGGGGAATTGCCTGTCAACGTTTACCGCGTGGAACTCGCCTCCGGCAAACGGGAACTGCGGATGACCCTCTCCCCGCCGGATCCCACTGGAGTCAATAACGTTGGTCCGATAATCTTAGCCCCGGATGCTAAGTCCTATATCTACGGCCTTGATCGCAGACTCTGCAACCTCTACGTCGTCACCGGCCTCGAATAGACTTGTGAGTCTCTTCGTACACATCAAGCAGGCATGTTCTCCGGGGAAACCGTTGCTCAGGAGCGATCCTGGGTTGCCGGAGATTGGAACCCTGCGACCTGCTCGCTGAAGACATCTCCCGAATCACCCGGCAAAAGTCGCGTGGTGTTTACCGGAGATTCGGCAGGGTCCAATCCACGATTGTGGTCAGCGAGCCTAGTGTTGCGTCGACCCATTGAGACCACCGCGCAAACCGGACATGTGGTCTTAAGGTAATGCGACGTATCAGGACTTGACCGCGTGGTTCGACGATAAGTTCCGCATGGCCGGCGGCCCGGAAGTATTATAGGTCAAGGAGCAGGGAGCCGTGACCACCCGTCAGCACAAGGTTCACCCTCAACTGGCCCGAGCCGCAGTCCGGATCTTTGCCGCCAACGATCGCATGAACCAGATTCTTATCGAACATCTTGACCCTACCGCCTGGAGAGCCAAACCGCCCGGCAAGGCCCGCACCATTGCGGCGATCTTCACGCACATGCACAATGTCCGCACCAAGTGGGTCAGGCTCACAGCTCCGCACCTGAAGGTTCCGCGACAGCTCCACCGCGCGCACTGCACGCCGCAGCAGGCCCGTGCGGGATTGGCCGAGAGCGCCGCTCGCTGCGCGGAGATGCTCGCTGAAGCGCTCGGCGGTTCCGGGGGCCGCATCGAGAAGTTTCTGAGAGACGGCTGGGCTCGGCCTTGGCCGGTTGGCCTGGAAATGCTGTGCTACATGCTTTCTCACGAAGCCCACCATCGCGGGCAGGTGTGTATGCTCGCCCATCAACTCGGATTGCCGTTGCCGAACCGGGTGACGTCCGGAATCTGGAATTGGGAAAGGCTGTGGAAGGAGTGCGGGTCGCCTGGCGGCCCCGGCTACGATTCTTAAGGAATCGCTCAAGGGCACAGGCCAACCGGGGATGGGCTGCGATGGTGGAGACATCGAGCCCCAGCCGTTGGGGTTGTTGTAGAAGCTCCGGGCGGCGACAGCGGTCCGAAGCGGGCGCCCGAATCCCGCGTGTGGGAGGGCGTTGCCGGAGCGTGGCCCCAGCCCTCACCAGACACCGCTTCGGAGCGTGGGCGGTTGAAGGGGCACTCGGAAATAGTCCACTTGGACGTATAACCCGCTCACCGGAAACTGACTTACAACCCGAATCCCGACCGTGGGCAGTTTGCGGCAACCTGTCCTGCTGCCGAACAGGTTGTCCCACAAGCGGACAGTGCCGGGTGGCTATCCGACACCATAGTGCGTGCTTTCAACAACTTACGATGGTAAGTGGCTTGCACCCTTAGCCGTGAACATGGGCACCCTACTGCGCGATCTTCGCTTCGGCTTGCGGACACTGACTCGCAATCCTGGCTTTACGGCGGTGGCCGTCCTGACGATTGGCATCGGCATCGGCTCCAGCACCACCGTCTTCAGCTGGATGCGCTCTTTACTGCTGAATCCACTGCCCGGCGCCGCCCAACCGGAGCGCATCGTGGCGATCGAGAACATGGCGCCCGACGGCGAGCCGCTCACCACGTCTTATCTCGACTTCCGCGATTTCCGCGACAATCTGAAGCTGATCAACTTTGTAACCGCGCAGGCCTGGAACGTATTCTCCGTGGGCGAAGCCCCCAACACCGCGCAGGTTTGGGGTGAACTGGTCTCGGGCGGCTTTTTCGACATGCTTGGCGTAAGGCCCGAAGCGGGGCGTTTCTTCTCCGACGCGGAACGCGACGACGCGCAGAACGCACACGCCGTGGTGGTCATCAGCCACTCCTATTGGAAGAGCCATTACCGTTCCGATCGATTGGCCGTCGGAGCGAAACTGCGCATCAACCAGACGCTGTTCACCATCATCGGCGTGGCCCCAGAAGGCTTCCACGGCACGCGCTCGGGACTCGATTACGAGATGTGGATGCCCATCACGATGTACGGGCAATTGACGCACACAGGCATTTGGATGCTGCGCGACCGAAATACCCGTAACTTCAAGATGTTGGGTCGACTTGCGCCGGGCGTAACCATGGAGCAGGCCCGCGGCGAGGTTCAGGCGCTTGCCAACCGCATGGCTGTGGCCGACGCGGATTCCGATCAAGGCCTCGGCGCCACCGTCCTGCCGGTATGGCAGTCGCACTTCAGCCCGCAATCCTTGCTGCTGACGCCGATTACCATTCTGATGGACGCCACCGGCTTGGTGCTGCTGATTGTTTGCGCGAACCTGGCAAATCTCTTGCTGGCGCGTGCTACGGGACGCCTGAAGGAATTCAGCATCCGCCTGGCGCTAGGCGCTCGTCCCGCGCGGCTGACCCAGCAGCTTCTCACCGAGACGCTGCTGCTGGCCGTTGCCGGCTCGGTGTGTGGCTTGATGCTGACGAACTTCCTCGGCGGCGCCCTGGGCTGGCTTCTTCCCGGGGTCGCCAGGCCGACCATGCTGCAGCCGCCGATCGACGGCCAGGTCCTGGCGTTCACGACGGCGCTGGCGTTCGTGGTCGCCATTCTTGCGGGGCTGGCGCCCGCGGTGCACGCGACCCGTGCCAACATCAACGAGGCGCTAAAGGAGGGTGGCCGCGGCGGTACTTCCAGCGCTCATTCGCACCGTTTGCGCGGGCTGCTGGTGATCTCCGAGGTGGCTCTGGCGGTGATTGCCCTGGTAGGCGCGGGGCTCTTTCTGAAGAGCTTCCAGACCGCGCGGGGCATCGATCCAGGGTTCCAGCCGGAAGGCGTGGCGCTGGCGCAATTCGATTTTTCCACGACTGGGTACGACGCGCAGCAAACCGACAGTTTCTGCCGTCGCTTGCTTGAGCGGCTCAAGCAGCAACCGGGCGTAACCGCGGTCAGTTACGATGATTCCGTGCCCCTGGGATTCAGCGGCGGAAACTGGGAAACCCTTGACGTGGAAGGCTTTGTCCCGGCTCCGAACGAGAACATGAAGATCTACCGGGACCTCATTTCGCCCGGCTACTTCGACTCCATGAAGATTCCTTTGCTCCAAGGTCGCGATTTCGATCTCCGCGACGACCCCACTTCACTCAAGGTCATGATCGTCAACCAGGAGTTTGTGCGCCGCTTCCTGGCCAATCGCAGCGTGATCGGCCGTAGAGTGCATGGATGGGGCGAATGGTTCACGATCGTAGGCGTCGCTAAGGACAGCAAGTATCACCGGGTGACCGAGAGCCCCCAGCCGTTCTTTTACATTCCTATCCGGCAGATTTTCCGGCCGGAGTATGGTTTGACGTTCCATGTGCGGACGTCCGGATCGGTGAATGAGGCGATTGCGGCGCTGCGCCGCGAAACGGCGGCGATCGATCCGGCGCTGACCATCTTCGATGCCGAGCCGATGACCGAGTATGTGGCGGCGTCGCTGTTTGACGCAAAGGTCGCGGCGAGTCTGTTGAGCGTGCTGAGTGGATTGGGTTTGTTGCTGGCGGCGATTGGTCTGTACAGCGTGATGGCCTATTCGGTGGCGCAGCGCACCGGCGAGATCGGTATCCGTGTGACTCTGGGTGCGCAGCCGCGGGACATCATGCGGCTGGTCCTCCGGCAAGGCATAGTGTTTGCCTCGGCGGGGCTCCTCGCGGGATCGCTGGCAGCGGCCGCGATCGCCCGCGTGATCTCGGCGATGCTGGTAGGGGTGAGCCCGGTCGACCCGCTGGTGTATGCGGTAGCGACGGTGTTCACGGTGCTGGTCACGCTGGCCTCGGCAGCGATCCCAGCCTGGCGTGCGCTGCGCGTCGATCCGGCGGTGGCGCTCCGCTGGCAATAGAATTGAAAGAATACTAACTGGCCTTGCGGCCAAGCTTGACAACCCGATCAAGAGAGCGCATCTTCTGCCCAACGCGTTCCCCGACTAACCTTCAAGCCAACACAGTCATGGGAGATTGGACATGATTTCGGAATCTGCCGTACAGAGCTTGCGGACGTCTCTTCGAGGCCAGTCGTTCGTTTCTGGCGAGCAAGGCTATGACGCGGCCCGAACAATTCCCAATGCCATGATTGATCGGCGGCCAGCCATCATCGCGCGCTGTGTTGGCGCCGCTGATGTCGTCGCGTGCGTTCGTCTTGCCCGCGAGCACGACCTTCTTGTTGCCGTTCGGGGCGGAGGTCACAGTGTTGCCGGGAAGTCTGTGTGTGACGGTGGCATCATGATCGACATGTCCGCCATGAAAGGCATACGGGTCGATCCCGCCGGGCGAACCGTGCGTGCGGAAACCGGCCTGACGCTGGGCGAGTTTGACCGGGAGACGCAAGCCTTCGGTCTGGCCACCACGTTGGGTACGGTCTCGAAAACTGGCATCGCCGGTTTGACCCTGGGCGGCGGGTGGGGCCACTTGCATGCGAAGTACGGCCTCGCCCTCGACAACGTGATAGGCGCGGATGT
Source organism: uncultured Acidobacteriota bacterium (assembly GCA_963735525.1). Lineage (GTDB taxonomy): Bacteria > Acidobacteriota > Terriglobia > Acidiferrales > UBA7541 > Acidiferrum. The sequence continues at coordinate 96,667 of CAVTLQ010000021.1, forward strand.
GGTTACAGCGGATGGGCGCCTGCTGACCGCGAATGCATCGGAAAACACAGACCTTTTCTGGGGCGTGCGGGGCAGCGGCGGTAATCTCGGAATCGTGACTTCACTGGAATACCGTTTGCACGAAGTCGGTGCCATTCTGGGCGGCGCTGTTTTCTATCCCGCGACAAAGGCGCGTGAAGTTCTTCGTTTCTTTCGGGAATTTGCCGAAAGCATTCCCGACGAATTGGTCATCCAATGTGGTTCACTTACGACCCCGGATGGCGTTCCGGTCTTTGCTGTTGCCGGATGTTACTGTGGACCAACATCGGAGGGCGAGAAGGTCTTGAAACCCTTGCGAAGCTTCGGTTCGCCTGTTGCGGATATCTTTAGCGCCATCAACTACATCCAGATGCAGAGTCTTTTTGACGCGTTCTTCCCGCCTGGGCGTCATACCTACGTGAAATCAAATTTTATTCGTACTCTGAGCGACGACGCCATGGAGGCCATCGCGGAGTACGCTGGAAAGAGTCCCTCTCGTTATTCCTTTGCCCCCTTCATCGAACACTGGCACGGAGCCGCTACTCGCGCCGGAGTCACGGATACCGCCTTTCCCCACCGCCTGTACTCGTACAACCTCATGTTCTGGTCGAACTGGGAGAGTCCGTCCGAGGCAGAGAACAACGTGCAATGGACGCGCGACGCTTGGAACATTTTGCGGCCGTATTTGGTCGAAGGATCCTATGGCAACTACGTCTCGGACGAGGGAGATCCGTTCGCGCGAGCCGCTTACGGGCCCAACTACGAACGCCTAGTCACCTTGAAGAACAAGTACGACCCCACAAACCTCTTCCGTATGAACCACAACATCAGGCCAACTCAGCCGCAGGCGGCGTCTTAGATAGACGGAGATCCCGACCGGTGAACTGAATTCCCGTTCTCGCGCGGGCGATCCATCCGAACCTGGGACGTCGGCTACGCCGCTATAGCTCGTTACTTCTCAGCTTAATTACCTCTTATTTCGTGGCCGCGTTGCGCACGCGACTGTGGTGCCGGCTGTACGTGAAGTAGATGACCATGCCGATGATCAGCCAACCGATCAGGCGGGCCCAGTTGATCCAACCCAGCTTGTACATCATGTAGCCGTTGAAGAGTATCCCCATAACCGGCACGAACGGTACCCACGGCGTGCGGAATGGCCGCGGCTGCCCGGGGTTGGTGTTACGCAGCACCATCACGGCGATGCAAACAATAATGAAGGCAAGCAGCGTCCCGATATTCACCATTTTCCCGATGTCGTCGATCGGCGTGATGCTGCCCACGATGGCCGCGAGAATGCCCACCAAAATTGTGTTCTTGTAAGGCGTTCGGAACTTGGGATGAACGGCGGCGAAGAACTTCTTGGGCAGCAAACCATCGTTGGCCATCGAGTACAGCACGCGCGTTTGTCCGAGCAGCATGACCAGCATGACGCTGGTTAGTCCCGCCAGCGCGCCCAGCGTAATGACATGAGAAGCCACAGACAGGCCGCGGTCGAGGAAGGCCTCCGCGATGGGCGCCTCGATGTTGACGTCTTGCCAGCGAACCATGCCGGTGAGCACGCCGGCGACCAGGATGTACAGCAACGTGCAGATCAACAGGGAGACGATGATGCCGATGGGCAGGTCGCGCTGCGGATTCTTGGCTTCTTGCGCGGTCGTGGAGACGGCATCGAAGCCAATGTAAGCGAAAAAGATGTATGCGGCGCCGGCACCGATCCCGGAGACACCCATGGGGGCGAACGAGGACCAGTCATGGCCCCAATTGGCGAAATTCACGTAGTGGATGCCCAAAGCGATGACGAAGAGGACCACGGCCACCTTGATGGTCACGATGGTGGCGTTGAATCGCGCGCTCTCCTTGATACCGAGAACCAGAATCGCGGTGATGACCAGCGCGATCAAGAATGCAGGGAGATTGAAGCCGATTTCCACGCCAAAGACCGTCGGAGCGTTGAGCAGCGCGTGCGCCTGCTGCAGCAAATCCGCGGACTGCGCGTGCATGATGGAGTCGACCTTATCCAGGAACGCCTGCGTGCCTGGCAGCAGGGTAGGGTCCGACGCTCGCGCCATCTGCCGCGCCACGATTTTCGACGCCGTGTTGAGTCCCGTCCAGTGGTCGTACGCCAGCCACAACGGCATCTTGATGTGGAAAATGTTCAGCAACTCGATGAAATGGTTGGACCAGCCCGAGGATACCGTGCTGGCGCCCATGGCATACTCGAGCGTCAGGTCCCAGCCGATAATCCACGCGAAGATTTCGCCGAGCGTGGCGTATGCGTAGGTATACGCGCTCCCGGCCAGCGGAATCATGGCGGCGAATTCCGCGTAACACAGCGCGGCAAACGCACATCCCAGGCCGGACAGCACGAACGAAAGCATCAAGCCCGGTCCGGCGTAATGGGCTCCCAACCCCGACAGCACGAAAATGCCCGCGCCGATCACGGCACCGACACCCAGCGCCGTCAACTGGAACGGCCCCAGCGTGCGCTTCAGGCTGTGCTCGCCGGCCTCCTTGGACTCCGCCAGCAACAGACTCATCGGCTTCCTGGCGAATAACGGGTTGCCGCCCCGACTCCCGGCGTCAGGAATCGCTGCTTCTAGTTCATTCGGCCTACTCGTCATGAAGCACCTCGTAGGGACGCATCAACTACGCATCAAACTAGAGCCCTTCCACGTGTCCTGTGCTCTTCAATCTTATGCCGAAATCTTATGCCGCGCGCCCAGCGGCGGAAGACCTGCGTGACCAAAGCAGATACACCGGCACTCCTAGGAGCACGATCACCAGCCCGGGCCACGTGGTCTGGGTCTTGTACAACAAAAGCACGAACATGATCGCCAGCGCCGCCACTATATACAGCAGCGGCACGAAAGGATAGCCAAACGCCCGGTACGGCCGCTCCGCCTCCGGCCGCTTGGCGCGCAAAACAAAGATTCCCGCAATGGTAAGCACGTAGAAAATCAAAACCGAAAACACCACGTAGTCCAGCAAATCGCTGTAGAGGTTGCCGTAGGTGACCCCACCCGCCGCATCGGCGTGCCGGGTGCGCAGCAAAATCAGCACGCTGATCCATATTCCCTGATACATCAGCGCGCTGGCCGGAACTCCCTTCCTGTTCAGCGTCCCGGTCGAGCGGAAGAAAAGCCCATCGCGCGCCATGGCGTATGACACTCGCGCACCGGCGAGGATAAGCCCATTGTTGCAGCCAAACGTCGAAATGATGATCGCCACGGCCATGATGGCCGCGCCCGCGGGGCCGAAGACCGCGTTCAGCGCCGCGCTGGCCACCCGGTCGTCCGGGGCGTTCTGAATCTGGGCCAGCGGCAGCGCGCAGAGATAGGCAAGATTCGCGAGGCAGTACAGCGTGATGACAATGAGCGTCCCAAATGCCATCGACAGCGCCACATCCCGCTTGGGGTTTTTCACCTCGGCCGCCGTAAATCCGATGTTGTTCCAAGCGTCCGCCGAAAACAGCGAGCCCACCTGGGCCACGCCGAAGGCCACGAACAAGCCAAACGCGCCACTCGCGGCGGTGACCGTCGGCACCAGCCCGCGCAGGAAATTGGCTCCTGGTTCGATAGGCTGCGCTCCACGAACCGCCCACAGATGGCTGAAATTGTCCGCAATGGCCGCGGCGTTGCGCGCCACAAACACGCACAGGAAAATCAGCCCCAAGAGCGACAACGTCTTGGCGCTGGTAAAAATATTCTGGATGATTTTTCCCAGGCGCACGCCCAGCGTATTGAGAAACGTCAAAAAGACAATCATCAACACGCCGACCAGTTGCTGCACCGACAAGCTGATCGCATACTTGGAGGAAAGATCGACCGGATGGATGATCCATGCGGTGCCGGAAATCGCCGGAAACAGAACACCGAGATAGCGCGCGAATCCGACGGCCACCGCCGCAATCGTTCCCGTCTGGATCACCAGAAACAGCGTCCAGCCATACAGAAAGCCCCAGAGCGGCGAATAGGCCTCGCGAAGATAGATATATTGCCCGCCGGCGTGCGGAAAAAGCGCCGCCAATTCCCCATACGACAGCGCCGCCGAAACCGTGAGCAGACCGGTAATGATCCAGGTCAGCAGCAATCCCCCGGAGGAGCCGGTCTGCCGGCCAATATCCGCCGCCACGATGAAGATCCCCGAGCCGATCATCGAGCCGACGACGATCATCGTGCCGTCGAACAGACCGATGGCCCGGACGAATCCTGGTTCCTGGGCCGCGGCCTTTTGCTGAACGGGATGGGTGGTGTCTGCCATGAGCCAGTGTCCTCAGACGGCAGCGGCGTGATTAGCAGCGCCCAATAACTCCAGGTACTGCCGCGCGCGCCGCCCGCGGTCCGCCGCCCGAAGAATGTCGCTGATCACTGCCACGCAGTCCGCGCCCGCGTCTACGACGGCAGCGGCGTTTTCCAGCGTAATCCCGCCAATCGCGACGATCGGCTTATCCGTGAGCGCGCGAACCCGGCGAATGAACTCCGTGCCGATGACTGGATCGGGATTTGCTTTCGAGGCAGTGGCAAACACGGGTCCCACCGCGATGTAGTCCGCCGACGTTCCGGCAGCCTTCCGAAGCTGCTCGACGGTGTGCGTGGAGACGCCGACCCACTTCTCGTTTCCCACCAGGCCGCGAGCCTGCTCCACTTCCAGATCGTCTTGCCCCACGTGGACGCCGCTCGCCCCAGCGAGTATGGCTACATCGGGACGGTCATTCACGATGAAGGAAACTCCACGGGGAATCAGTATAGAAGCGAGTTCTCGAGAAGAATTTAGTAGTTCGAGCGCGGGCGCGGTCTTGTTTCGGTACTGCAGCAGACGTACTCCAGATTCGGCAAGCTCTTGCGCGCAATCCTGTGCGGGGTTCGTCAGCAATGCTGAGTCTAATATCACATAGAGTCTTGGCAGGACAAGCCGCACACTTATTTTCCGTTCGTTCCCAGCAACCCTTCAATGAAATGGGTATCGAATTTCCCGGCCGCAAAATCCGGATCGGCCAGAATTCTGCGGTGCAGCGGGATGGAGGTCTTGATGCCCTCGATGACGAACATCTCCAAAGCGCGCTTCATGCGCCCCACGGCCTCGGCACGGTCGCGCCCCTTGACGATCAGCTTGGCAATCATGGAGTCGTAGTACGGCGGAATGACGGCGTCGGCGTAAGCGGCCGAATCCACGCGAACGCCGGTGCCTCCCGGCGCCTGAAACGTGGTGATTCGCCCCGCGGACGGCACGAATGTCTCCGGGTCTTCCGCGTTGATGCGGCACTCGATGGCGTGCCCCGAAAAACTCATCTCGCCCGCTGCATCCTCGAGCCGCTCCCCGGCGGCGATCCGGATCTGCGCCTTGACCAGGTCCACGCCGGTCACCAACTCTGTGACCGGGTGCTCCACCTGAATCCGCGTATTCATCTCGATGAAATAAATCGAGCCGTCTAGATCCATCAGGAATTCGACGGTCCCGGCATTCGTGTAGCCGATCTTTTCCAGCGCCCGCACCACTTTCGCGCCAAGTTCCTTGCGCCGCTTCGGATCCATGGCCGGCGAAGGAGACTCTTCCAGCAGTTTCTGATGGCGCCGCTGAATCGTGCACTCCCGTTCGCCGAGATGGATTACCTTGCCGTGCTGGTCGCCCAGAACCTGAAACTCGATATGCCGCGGATGCTCGATAAACTTCTCCACATAGACGTCGGGCGTCCCGAAAGCCTGCTGCGCCTCGCTCCGCGCGGTCTGATACATCGCCAGCAACTCGCTCTGCTTTCGGACCACCCGCATTCCCCGCCCGCCGCCGCCTGCTGACGCCTTCAGAATCAACGGGTACCCGATTCGCGCGGCTTCCTTCCCCAGCTGTTCCTCTCCTTCAACGACGCCGTCGCTTCCCGGAACCGTTGGCAGCCCCGCCGCCCTAACTTCACGCCGCGCCCGATCTTTCTCTCCCATAATCTCGATCACTTCGGCCGTCGGGCCGATGAAAGTGATCTCCGAGGCCTCGCAAACCTTCGCGAAGTTGGCATTCTCCGAGAGAAATCCGTACCCGGGATGGATCGCGTCCACGTTCGTAATTTCCGCGGCGCTGATGACTTGGGGGATATTCAGATAGCTCTCGCTGCTGCGCGGCGGGCCGATGCATACCGCTTCGTCGGCAAACCGCACGTGCAGCGAATTGCGGTCCGCTTCCGAATAGACCGCAACCGTCGAGATTCCCAGCTCCTTGCAGGCACAAATGACTCGCAGGGCAATTTCCCCGCGGTTGGCGACTAGGATTTTCCGGAACATAGCGGTGGGGCGCCGGCTATTTCTTCCGGCTCGGCCGGATGCCGAACAGCGGCTGCCCGTACTCCACGGGCTGCCCGTTTTCGACGAAGATGCGCAGTACTTCGCCGCTGATATCGGATTCGATTTCGTTCATCAGCTTCATGGCTTCCACAATGCACAGCGTCTGGCCGGTCTCGATGTACCCGCCGATCTTTACAAACGCTTCCGCTCCCGGGCTAGGAGATCCGTAGTACGTGCCTACGATCGGCGACTTGACCAGATGCAGATCATCGGCCGAACGACCCTCAGGCGCCGGTGAGGAAGACGCCGGGGGCGCCATTTGGGGTGCTGGTCCGCCCGCAACGATGATCTCCGGGGCCGCCACTGCCCTCAAACCGCTCAACGACGCGCCGGCAAAAGGCTTTTTCAGCCGAATCCTCAAGTCGCCGTGCGAGTATTCGAGCTCTTCGAGGTTATGCTCACCCATGAGACGCAGCAATTGCTCGATATGCTGGATTTCAGGGTTCCCAAAGGTCGATTCGGCAGTCTGCTTCGAGGGCTGTTTGGGTTTCATGCCTGTATTAGATCTCAATAAGATCCCGCGGAACGCGGGTGAGTACTTCGGTTCGTTCAGCGTGCACGGCGACGTCGTCTTCGATGCGAATTCCCCCGACGCCCGGCACGTAGACACCTGGCTCGATGGTGATCACGTTCCCCGGTTCCAAAGTTTGCTTCTGGGCCTTGGCCACCCGGGGATCCTCGTGCACTTCCAAACCTAGACCGTGGCCAGTGCTATGCACGAAGTAGCGATCCAAACGATAGCCTGCCAGCACGCGTCTCGCGGCGGCGTCCACCTCCCCACAGGGGACTCCAGCCCGTACGGCGTCGATGGCAGCCGATTGCGCTTCTTGCACTGCCCGATGCCACCGGCGAATCCGCGCCGACGCTCGCCCAACGACCACCGTGCGGGTGATGTCGCTGCAATAGTGCGCGAGTATAGCACCCAGGTCCAGGACGACCAATTCATTTTTCCTCAATCGTTTGGCGGTTGCGCGAGCGTGCGGATACGCCGAGCGCTCCCCGAAAGCCACGATGGTTTCAAAGGCCGGACCGGAGGCGCCGCGCATCCGCATCTGGTACTCGATCTCGGCGGCGATCTCCAGCTCTCGAACGCCCGGCTTCAGCATCTTTAGCGCATCCTCGAGGACCTGACCGGCCAGAATGGCCGCCTTGCGCATCTGCGCGATTTCTTGGGCTTCCTTTCGCCTCCGAAGGCGCTCGACGTGCCCCGTGGCGGCGATCCAGCGTACGCGACCCCCTGCGGCCTTTCGCAGCACCCGGAACTGGCCAACGGTAATCTGCGAGGCATCGAAGCCAACCTTGCCCCCGCCCGCGTCCTTCAGGAACTGGCCGACCGACGCGGCTAGGGAGCCCGCTTGTTGGACGATTCGAACGCCAGAGGTCTCCGTCCGCGCTTGTGCCACGAAACGGCCATCGGTAATCAGCGCCGCCCCTCGGCCTGAAACCACCAAGGCCCCCGCTTCCCCCGTGAAGCCCGTCAAGTAGTACCAACTGGCACGCTGGGTCACCACCAGGCTGCCCACTCGCTCCGCGGCGAGTAGCCTCTGCAGTGCCCGTCTCCGCTGCCCGAACGCTGTCTGCATAAACGAATCGAGGAGACCGGAGTCTCCTCGATTTCGCCCTCAGTTGAAAATTTGGTTCCTCGTAAGGTCGCTGGCGCTACGCCGCCGGCACGATCCGCGGCGTCAGGAAAAACAACAGCTCGGACGTGTTCACGCTCGTGCTGTTGCGCTTGAACAGGTTCCCAATCAACGGCAAGCTGCCCAGGATGGGCACCTCGGTGATGTTGACCTGCGTGGAGGTGACGATCACTCCGCCAACCACGATGGTCGCGCCGTCCGCAACCGTAACTTTGCTTTCCGCGGACTGCGTATCCAAGGCCGGAACACCCTGAATTCGCGGAATACCTTGATCGATCTGGGTATTCTCGACGAGCACGTCCATGTACACCGTGCCCTCGGCGGTAATCTGCGGGGTCACTTCCAATTTCAGCACGGCGTCGATGTACTGCACCGAAATCGTGTTGTTGATGGTGGTCTGAATGGGGATCTTGACGCCCTGCTTCACGGTGGCCTTTTCGTTGTTCTGCGTCACGATGCGCGGCTTGGAAAGCAGCTTGCCGACGCCCTTGGCCTCCGCCGCGGTAATGAAGAAGTCCACCGCGAAGTTCGGGGACCGGTGCGAAAAGCCGAAGCCGCTTGTCGGAACGCCTGCGCCGAGGTTGACGTTCAGGGGTATCCCGCCCAACGAGCCGCTGTTATTGTTGGGCGTAACCACCGGCGTCGCGAGCACGGGAGAGTTAATGGCATTTGTGTTCCCCTCGGGCAATCCGCTCACGCCCTGGCTCACGCCAACTTGCGGCGAGCCGCTGAACAGAGAACGTCCCCCGGTGGTCGTGCCGCCAAACCCGAGCTCCGTGCCGATGTCCTGTGAGAAAGAACGTGTTGCCGCCACCACGCGGGCTTCGATCTCCACCTGCTGCGACTTGCGATCGAGTTGCCGGATCAGGTTGTCGATCGTGGGGATCACCGACGGAATATCCCGGATGATCAGTTGGTTCGAGCGGGCGTCGGAAAGAATGTCGCCACGCGCGGTCAGAAACTTTTTGAAGGTGTCTTTGAGAGATTCGGCCTTCGCGTAGCTGAGTACGCGGGTCACGGTGACCATCTCCTGCGCGTCATTTTCCGCTTTTCTCACGTCGCGGGCCGTATCCGCTTCCTTCTTGATGGTGTCCAGGGTGGCGATTCGCAAGACGTTTCCGTGCAGTTGCTTGTCGAGGCCGTTGTTCTGCAAGACGATGTCAAGCGCCTGATCCCAGGGAACTTCGTCGAGCACGATGGTTAGGGTTCCCTTCACCTGCGGATCAAGGACCACGTTCAGGCCGCTGATCTCGTGGATCAGGCGGAAGAAATCCCGCAAGTCCACGTCTTTCAGATTCACGGAGATCGGTTCGCCAGTGTATTTGGAAGGAGCAGCGGTTGCTGTTGAGGCTTGCGGCACGCCTGCAACCGTCGCCGCAGCGTTACCTGCCTGCTGCGTGGCTTGCTGCGCGGCTTCTTGCGCCGCCGGCCGGGCCGGTTCGTCTTTTCTCCCGCTGAACGATGCCAGAACGAAAGAGGGCTGGGTCAGTTCGCTAGGCAACGCGAAGCGAGGAGAGGAAGCCGAAACCGCCTTTGTGGCGCGCGCAGCTACGTACCGCGGCGCGGCCATGTCGTAATGAAACGCGGACCCGGTCTTTCCCGTATTCTGCGAGGCAACCGCGGTGGTAGCCACGGGTGCGTCCACGGGAGACTCGGGTTGTACGTCGAAAGAAACGACCACCGCAGGGCCTTCCCGCAGAATCTGGTAGGGCGCTGCCGCTGTCAAATCCACCACGATGCGGGCCACGTCGGGGCGGTACTGCCCCAAACGCACCCCGCGCACCGGGGCTGCAACACCGGGAATGATCGTCTTCTGGACCGCCAGCCGGGCACCGTTGAAGTCCAACACCAACCGCTCCGGGTTCTGCATGCGTGACGCGCGGACTTCCAGAGGCCCTTCCCCCTCGACGCGCACGCTCGCCCGCTGGGACAATTGGGTGATCGCGACGCTGGAGATCACAGTCGCCGCCGCGGTCGCGCCGGCGGGCTCCTGGGTCTGGGCGATCGACGGGCTCACACTGAGCGCCGTCGCCGCGAGTATCAGGCAGCCAATTCGAAAGGCCGGCCGGTTCGTCTTCATTGCTGTTCTCCTGCACTGGCGTAGATTCTCTTGTTTACCTGGCGTTCTACGGGCTTGCCGAACGCGTCCTTACCGATCTCGTGGAACGCCACTCCGTCCATGGCAATCTTCTCCACTCGCCCGTCGTACAACTGATCGCCCTCGCGCAAAAAGTACGTGCGCGCCTGCGGATTGGAAACCACGGCGATCATGCCGTTCGAGGACTTGACGATACCGTCGAGCCGCAGCGTGCTGACCTGCAGGCCCGCTTTCCCCGGAGGAAGATTCTTTGCCGCCCCGCCCTGCTGCCGGTTGAGCAAAGACTCAAACGGATCGCGGCGCGCGAATTTACTCTCCGCTCCCGCCGCCGTCTCGGTTCCCTCTGCAGCTGCAGGCGCAGCGCCCTCGGCTTCCGGCGCCTGCGCTTGGGCCGCGGGTTTAGCCTTAACCTTTCCAGAGGTCTTCGGATGCGCCGGAGCCTTGGCCGTCGCCGGTGGGGCGGTCTTCGCCGCGCCTCCAGCTGCCGGAGCGGCCTGCGCATACAGGCAGGGAGCACCCATCGCCAGCAAAATCCCTACTACGAGAGTGTTCACAGAACGCATAGTTCGCTCATTCCGTTCACGGTTTTCCAGCCGCATTGGTCTTCGCCCCCGCTGCGGGAGCTCCGACTGTGTCAGCCGGCTTGGTAAAGAACGTTGTCGCTGTAAATACTCCGGACACCGAGGTGCCCGGGCGAAGCGGGTACTTCACGCCTTTCGAGCCCGTAGGATCTTCGAAGTCCAGGTCGCCCACATTGATAATTCGCGACAGGCGGCTCAGCCGCCCGAAAAAGTCAAGAATGTTGAAATACGGCCCGTCCGCTTGCACCTCAAACGGCATGTCGTAGTGGTACTCTCGCGCGATGATGGGTTGCGCGGTCAGCCTCCGCACTTGCACGTTAGAGGCGGCCGCCGCTCCCTGGACCAGCCGGATAAACTCATCGACTTCCTTCTCTTCGGGAACGATTGTCTTTAGCGTTTCCAATTGCTTGGACAGCGCGTCCATCTGCGATTTCAATTCTCCGTAGCGCTGCCGGTATACCTGCAATTGCGTCACTTCCTGGTTGAGTTGCGCCCTTTGCCGCACGGCTTTGTCGAACTCATCGCGCTCTTGCGCCACCGGAGACACCGGCACGTACACGCCTGCCAGAACCAGCACGACGGCAATGGCCAGCGCCAGCAAGCCCTGCATGATCACCGACATGTCGCGAAATGGATTGGCCATCGCTCTACCCTACCTTCGCCGGGGCCGCTTTGACCGGCGCGGGCGGCGTCGGAGCATTGGCGGGTTTCGCTTGCGGGTGTGGCGCAGGCGCTACCGCCGGCGGCGGGCTGATCTCGGCAGACAGTTGGAAGTTGAACGTCTGCACGGCCGAATTCTTCTCGTCCTGCTTGGATTCCTTGATCTCGATTTTTTGGAAGTACCCGGAGCGCTTCAGCGCGGTGATGAAATTGGCCACCGCGTTGATCGACGCCGACGATCCGTCGATGGTCAAGTTATTCCCTTTGCGGATCATGGATGTCAGCCACAGATTTTCCGTGCGCGCCACGGTGCTGGCGATCTGATCCAGCAGTTCTTGCGCGCCGGTGCGATCCCGCTGCAACTGCTCGATCGTCGACACGCGCTGCTGCAAAACTTGCTTCTGCTTCTCGAAAGCCTCGACTTGCTGCTTGATCTGCTCGAGGTCCGTCTTTTGCGCCTGCAATTGCTTGATCCGCGAGTTCTCTTCGTTCAGTTGCCGCTGCCAGGAGTAGTACAAGTAGCCCAGGATCAGGCAGCCGAACAAAAGACCGGCTCCGATAAACAGGGCGGGAAGCGCCGCTCCGGTATCGACAGGCCGCCGCGAGGCTTTGGGTTTCGCTTGTCCGAGAAGATTTATGCGGATCATGGCTAGTCAAAGCTCCTCAGTGCCAGTCCCACGGCAATCGCCAGCCGTGGGGCCATCTCGCGAATCTGGTCATCACTGTGCTTCCCGGGATTCACGAGCACTCGGCGGAACGGGTTCAGCTCTTCGACCGGCATGGCAAACTCTTCGCGCAGCAGGTCCACCAGTCCGGGAACACGCGCGGTGCCGCCCGCCACCACGATCCTCTGAATGTTTTCGCCGCTGGCGGTGGCGCGGAAGAAATCGAAGGTCTTCTGGATTTCCAGGGTCAGAATGTCGGAAACGCTGCGCAGAATCTGTTGTTTCTGCTCGTCGGTCACGCTCGGAAGCGTCTCGCCCTTCTTCAAGCCGCTCGGCGTCCTCGAAGCTCAGGTCCAGTTCCTTTTGCAGCGCGTCGGTGAACTGATTTCCGCCCACGCTGACGTCGCGCGTGAACAGCGGCACTCCGCCGCGCACGATGTTGATGTTCATCACGCTCGCGCCGATATTCAGCAGCGCCACTGTTTGCCCCGCGTCAGGCTCGTAGTTCACCTCGAAGCAGTTCTGCAATCCAAACGCGTCGATGTCCACCACCACCGGCGTTTTCCCCGCCTGCGCCAACACGTTGGTGTGGTTCAGAATCTTGTCCTTCTTGACGGCCACCAGCAGAACGTCCATCTGCGCATCCATGGATTCCAGCAGCTGATAGCTTAGGTTGACGTCCGCGATGTCAAACGGGATGTGCTGGCTGGCTTCCGACGGAATCCGCTCGTACAGCTCCTCTTCGGTCATCAGCGGCAGCGGCACTCGCTTCACGATCACCGAATGCCCGGAAACCGAGGTGGCCACATTTTTCGTCTTGATTTTCTCGGCGTCGAAAATCTTGCTGATCGCGTTGGCCACCTGCGGCGCGTCCATGATCGCGCCATCCACGACGGTGTCCTGGGCCAGCGTCTCCATCCCAAAGCTCACCAGTTCGTAGCCCGCCTTCGTGGACTTCAACTCCACGGCCTTGATCGAGCTGGAACCGATATCCAACCCCACCAGCTGCCTGTTTTTTCGTCCGCCCAGTAACCACATATTCGCGGCCTCTTTCCCTGTCGCGCTCGCCTGACTACCGGCGCCTCACGTGCGCCTGGCTCATCTTGCGTTCCATCCAGCGATCCAGGATCGTCTTACGTAGTTTCCAACGATTGCCTAGCTTGAATGCGGGAATCTCACCCTCGGTGATGTAACGGTACAGCGTATCCGGGGAGATCCCCAGATACTGCGAAGCCTGACGCACGTTCATCACTTCACGAGACTCATTCACGAGGAACGCTACCCCGGCGCCCAAACACACGCCCGAACCTTCAGCCCACTGGTGCACCCCAACCGACGCTGCGAAATTCGCGGAGGTGCGCCCCGTGTTAGCGTTATGACATCGCATCGCTTCGAGCGTCAAGGGATTCTCTGCCGCAGTTGTCCTAAGAATAGGGGTAGTTTCCGGTAATTGCCGGGTATTGCGGGCATGTCACCCTACAGGTAGCGTAGTGAGTCTATCAGTACCACAATTAGTTGCATTTCTTTCCGCTCTCCTACCTGTCCGCTCGGACGGTTATCCTTTGAAATCAAGTCTGCCTCGCGCTCGCATTTTGCATCCTGCGCGACCGAACTTTTCGCCTGGCTTTGATAAAAAACCGGCGCTGTTACGCGCCCCGTGCTTGGCTGCGATACCTCCCTAACTTCTTGCAATTCTCCGCGATTCGCGCGGCTTGGTCTGCGGTCAAGCCGATAAACTCGAACCCGTACAGTTGGCCCAGTTTGTGCCGCACCGCCGCTGGCGCCGTACCACCGGCAACCGGCTCCAACTCCACTGCCTCGCCCACCTTCAGTAGGCCGCTGGCCATCGCCGACATACCGCTTTCGCTCATCTCGACGCTGATTCCGCGCATGGCCACACCATCGGCAGGCCGAATCGTCAGCACCAGGCTGCACAGGTATCGAGGCCTTCGCCTCCTCTCCACCGCGCTCGCCGATGCTTCCTCGAAATCCATTTCTCTGTCCATAACCGCTCCTACTCCGCGGTTATCGGCACAAACACACCTCACCTCCAGTCAGCCGAACCCCGTGAACCAAATTGGGACGCCATTCTTCGAGGTCGCGACTTTCGCCGCGCCACCAGCGCAGCTCATCCTGTAGTCGAGGGGCTTGCCCCTACCGGCGTTAACCCCGCCAAATCGCTCACCGCGGAGCAAGAACGCGGTCGCATTTCTTGCACGTTTTGGCCGCTTCGCAAGCAACTGCAGGAAATGGGCCTGAACTTGGCCCGAGGAAGGAATAGCGCTTGAGGAAATGCCGCCGCGTAAGCTAGATATTCAAAGTCTTCCAGATCGCATCGATGCGCGCCTTCGTGTTTTCATCCATCAAAATTTCATCCGGCCATGGCCGCGTGAATCCCTCCGCCGCCCACTTGCGCGTGGCATCGATCCCCATCTTCGAGCCGTAGTCCTGCATCCGCGCCGCATGATCCAGCGTGTCCATCGGTCCGAAAACAAATTGCACGTCTCGCTCCGGGTCCATCGCGCACAGCGTCTTCCACACCACCTGCTTGTAGTCGTGCACGTCCACATCGTGATCCACCACCACGATCACCTTCGTGAACATGGCCTGCCCCAGCGACCAAATCGCACTCATGATCTTCCGCGCATGTCCCGGATACGACTTACGGATCGCCACAATCATCAAATTGTGAAAAATTCCCTCCGCCGGCATCGCCACATCCACGATTTCCGGATATTGCATCTTCATCACCGGCAGAAATACCCGCTCCACCGCATAACCCATAAAATAATCTTCCTGCGGCGGCGGCCCCACCACCGTCGTCAAATAAATCGGATCCTTCTTGTGCGTCACGCACTCCACATGAAATACGGGATACTCGCCCTCCAAAGAATAAAAGCCCGTGTGATCCCCGAACGGCCCCTCCGTCCTCATCTCATTCAAATTTACATAGCCTTCCAGCACAATCTCCGCATTCGCCGGCACTTCCAGATCATTCGTCTCGCAAGCCACCATGTCCACCGGCTCGCGCCGCAAAAATCCCGCGAACATCATTTCGTCCAGGTCCGGCGGAATCGGCAGCATCCCCGACAACGCCGTGGCCGGATCCGCGCCAATCGCCACCGACACCGCAATCCGCCCCTCCGGATTCGCCGCTCGCGCCCGCCGAAAATGCTCGGCCCCATGCTTCTGCGTCTGCCAATGCATCCCCGTCGTTCGCTCGTCGTACACCTGCATCCGGTACATCCCCACGTTGCGCTTCCCTGTCTCCGGGTTACGCGTAAACACCAGCGGAAACGTGATGAACCGCCCGCCATCCTGCGGCCAGCACTTCAGAATCGGAAAATCCAAAAGGTTGACGTCCTTCCCGTGATGCGCGACCTCTTTACATTCTCCCGTCTTCACGCTCTTCGGAAAAAACGAACCCAGCTCCGCCAATTTCGGCAACATCTTGATCTTGTCGAACAACCCTTGCGGCGATTGCATATCCATGAACCCTCGAATTCGCGCCGCCACCTCGTCCAGTTCCCCCACTTCAAACGCTAACGCCATCCGCCGCACGCTCCCAAACGTATTCACCAGCAACGGCACCCGCGATCCTCTCGGCTTTTCAAAAAGTAATGCCGGCCCCACGCTGTTGGATGTCCGGTTGGCATCGCGCGCGATCCGCTGCGTGATCTCGGTGATCTCCAACACCGGATCGACCTCCGTCCGCACGCGCTTCAGCTCCCCCTCTTTCTCCAGCTTGCGCACAAACTCCCGCAGATCCCGATACGCCACGCTCTCCTCCTGGACACGTTTAAACGGCGGGCACCCAAAGCCAAAACTGTAGCACGAACGCTAACCCACCCATGTGGCACAGCCATTTCTGGCTGTGCGAACCGGTTCATCCGGAGATCTCCGTCCTCCTCATTCCTCTTTCCCTCTTCTCTCGGTATCTCTGTGCCTGCCTGCCGCAGGCACGCCTCTGTGGCCAATCCCTGTTTATCTTCTAACCGCCAACCAGAACCGCGCATCCAACGCTGGTATTTCCAAAATCAAACGCAGCAAGGAAGATCGAATGCCGAAAATGAAAATCGCCGTAGTCACCAAACCCGGCGCCGATTTTGAACTCCAGGAACGCGAAATCCCCACACCCGGCCAAGGCCAAGTCCGCATCAAGGTCCAAGCCTGCGGCATCTGCTTCAGCGACCACATCGTCAAAGACAACTTGTTTCCCGGCGCGGTAACCTACCCGCGTTCGCCCGGACACGAAGTTGCCGGCGTCATCGATGAAGTTGGCCCCGGCGTCACCTCATTGAAAAAAGGACAACGCGTCGGCGTAGGCTGGCACGGCGGCCACGACTTCACCTGCCTGCAATGTCGACGCGGCGATTTCATCAATTGCGCCAACGAAAAATGGACCGGCACCCACTACGATGGCGGCTACGCCGAGTACATGGTCGCTCCCTGGGAGGCCGTCGCATCCATGCCGGACTCGCTCGATCCCGCGGAGGCCGCACCCCTGCTCTGCGCCGGCATCACGACCTTCAACGCCCTGCGTCACAGCGGCGCCAAACCCGGTGACCTGGTGGCGGTTCTCGGAATTGGCGGCCTCGGGCATCTCGCAGTCCAGTTCGCCAACAAATTTGGCTATCAGGTGGTTGCCATCAGCCGCGGCAAAGAAAGCGAAGCGCTCGCCAAGAAACTCGGCGCGCACAGCTACATCGATAGCTCCGCCAGCGACGCCGCCGCCGAACTCAAGAAACTCGGCGGCGCCAGAGTCATCCTGGCAACTGCTCCGAGCGGCAAAGCAATGACGTCGCTCATCAACGGCCTGGGCGCAAACGGCACCATGATGGTCCTCGGCGCCGGCCCGGATCCCATCGAAGTGCAAACCGCTGCACTCCTCTTCGGCAGTAAAAACGTACAAGGCTGGGCCTCCGGTATCGCCACCGACTCCGAAGACACGCTACGCTTCGCCGCGTACACCGGCGTCCGCCCCATGATCGAAAAATTTCCCTTGGCAAAGGTCAACGAAGCCTACAACCGCATGACCAGCGGCAAAGCCCAATTCCGCGTGGTCCTAACCATGTAGCCAAGCAACCACCGGTAGGTGGGCGGCTTGCCGAAACCATGTAGGCGCCGGGCTTCAGCCCGGCGCACAACTCTACTTCACGCTTACCGCTCCCGATCCAACCGAAACATCGCCCCCTGAAAATCCCCCCGCAAATCCAACTGCACGCCGTGCCTCATCCACCACTCGCCCGACGCGCTCTCCGGCGTCCCCGGCCCCGCCTTCCCCTCAATGAAACTCACCTTGTACTGCGCCTCTGGATCAAGCCCCTGCAATTCCAGCAAAGGAAACCCCCGCCCTTCCTGCGTGGCATTTGCAAACGCAAACACGACGCCCTGGTTTTTATCGGCCGAAACCGTCTCGGTGACAGAAAACTCGCTGCCGTCTCGGGGACTGATCAACCGGTATAAATCGCCACGCACAATCGTGCGCTGCACCGAGTGATACGCCGCGATCAACCGTTTGGCCGTCGCAAAATCCTCCGCGCTCCAATGATTCAAGTTCGCGCCAATCCCCAACGATCCTTGCATCGAGCTCAACATGCGATACGCCAGCGTAGTATTCCGCCCGTTGTACCAGTGCGGCGAGTCCGTAACCCAAGCCATCATGATCTGCGGCGTATACGCGTAGCTGAAACCGTCCTGCATCGATAGCCGGTCAAAGGGATCGGTGTTGTCCGACGGCCACACCTCGTCCGTGTACCGCAAAATGCCCAGATCGACGCGCCCGCCGCCTCCCGAACAGCTCTCAATCCCGATCTTCGGATGCTTCTTGCGCAGATCGGCGAGGATCGAATAGAGATTGCGAATGAACTCCACGTACACGCGCTTCTGCTCATCGACAGGCACCTGATCCCAACCCGGCTCCGACCAGTTGCGGTTGTAGTCCCATTTAAGGAAGGCAATGTCGTTTTCCGTGAGCAGCTTGTCGAGGAAACCCTCCACGTAGTCACGTACATCCGCGCGAGCCAGGTTGAGTACCAGTTGGTTGCGCGATTCCGAGCGCGGCCGCCCGGGAAAATTCAAAACCCAATCCGGATGTTTCCGATAGAGGTCCGAATCCGGGTTCACCATCTCCGGCTCGGCCCACAATCCAAAATCCATGCCCAGCGAATGCACCTTGTCGATCAGCGGCTTCAGGCCGTGAGGAAATTTCTCCGTATTCACATACCAGTCGCCGAGTCCCGCGTGATCATCTTTACGCTGGCCAAACCAGCCGTCGTCCATCACAAATCGATCCACGCCGATCGACGCCGCCTTTTCCGCTAACGCCTCCTGCCCGGCTTCATCCACTCGAAATTCCGTTGCCTCCCACGAGTTGTAAATTACCGGACGCGGCTTGGGGTCCGGCGCGTGCGGCAGGATGTGAGCAATTTCAAAACGGTGCAGCAACCGCGACGCCCCGCCGAGCCCGTGATTGGAATACCCGCCATAAAAAACCGGCGTCTCCAGCTGTTCGCCGGGTTTCAACTTGTAGCCAAAATCAAAAGGATTGAACCCGCCGGTGACGCGCACGGCATCCAATTGAGTTCGCTCGACGGTAAATCGCCACGAGCCCGACCACGCCAGCGCGCCAAACCACACCTCGCCATGCTCTTCGCCCGCCGCGAAAGGTCCCACAGTTTTCTGGCTGTCGTCGCGCGAAATCGCGAACCACGGATTCGCCTGATGCCCCGTCGTTCCGCGACGGCTCTCGATCACGCGCTCCCCGCCCTGAATGGGTTCCTGATTCAGCGTCCATTCGCCCGCCCAGCGCCCCGTCAAATAACTCAACGTGTAACGCGCAGGAGGCAGCGTCCACTGCGCCGCAGCCGCCTGTTCGATCACCACCGGCTGCTTCTCCCGGTTCTCAATGCTCGCGGACCGCCCCACAATCCCGCTCTCCGCATCCATCGAGTAGTGCAGCGTCACATAAACCTCGCGGGAAATATCCTTCAGCAAAATCTCGATCGCTTGTGAACTGTTCGGTGTGGCCCGCACAAAATGAAGCACCAAATCGCGGTTTCCATCCGCAAAGGTGACTTTGATCGCCGGCTCCGTAAACAACCCCGCGCCCCACGCGGCATACTCCTGCGGCGTAGTAGTGTATGGCGAGTCGAAGGAAGCCACCTCCGGAAACGAATGCGCAGCAGGAATACCATCGTGCGCACCAAGCCGTCCGCCCCAATAAAGCGGCTGCAACTCCCCACGCTCGTTCACCCCAAAAGCATAGGTAGAGTTGCCGCCATCAAGCCGGAACACCTGCCCGGTTTGAGCTAAGGCTGAACTGGCGGCCATCAAGATAAGCAAGAGAGACGTAGGTAGGATGGAAGAAAGACGCAACCTCAAAGAGTTTTTCATCGCGCCGTATCCTAGCATCCGCCACAGCCACCTGTCTCGCGCAGCACCTGTAGCGGCCGCTTTCCGAAGCGGGCGCTTTCGACTCAGCTATCGCCCCGAGGACTCAGCAGTTCCCCCCTTAGCCCGGCGAAATCTCCGGTGTTTCGCGTAACCACCGTCAGCCGGCGAACGATCGCCGTCGCTGCCAGAAAACAGTCCATCAAATTCATGCGTCGTCCCCGCTCTTCGCTGCTCGCCCACAACTGACCCACTTTTCGGCGATTTGCAACCTTGGGCCTTCTCCCTATCTCCAGACTCGAACCCTCCAACCACCCAGAATCCCTATCCCTTTCCAAATCAAGGGCTTGCAATTCATTCCTTGACAGCGACGTTACTCTTATGGTAATATTCCGCATGAATTTGGCCCCGAAAGTCTTCCGACTTCCGTCCTCGCTGTACTTTTGTGTCGGCTCCCGCCTTCCTCGGGTTACTGCCTCACCCTTCTTCTCCTTGGGTGACCTCGCTGGCTCACCCCTTTGTTTTCAAGAACTTACAACTTCCTTTTTTCGCAACTCCTTTCCTTTCACATTCATACAAAAAGCCCCGGGGGGTGGGGGGGCTAAAAGCGAATCCCAGGCGAAGATCCACGCTCCACAGCCCCTTCGGCCTCAAATCCCCGGCTTTCGGCCACTGGTAGTATCCTGAGAGCTGCCCCATGAACCGCGTCTATCTCGATCACAACGCCACCACCCCCGTTGAGCCCACCGTGCTCGACGCCATGCTTCCCTACCTGTCCGGCGAATACGGCAACGCCTCCTCCATCCACACGTTCGGCCAGAAGGCTCGCGCCGGCGTCGAAACCGCCCGCGAACAAGTCGCCGCACTGATCGGCGCCCGCCCGCAGGAAATCGTCTTCACCAGCGGCGGCACCGAAGCCGACAACCACGCCATCTTTGGCGTCGTCTCTTCGTCCCTTGCCTCTCTTAACCTCCTCTACTTCCTCACCTCACATCATCACAACTGCCATCGAACACGAAGCCGTGCTCAACACCTGCCAAGCCCTCGAGAAGCAAGGAGTTGCCGTTACATACCTGCCGGTCGATCGCGAGGGAAAAATCGATCCCTCAGCTCTCCGCGAAAGCTTAGACCTGCATCCCGAAACCGTGCTGATCACCATCATGCACGCCAACAATGAGCTCGGCACTGTCCAACCGCTCGAAGAGATCGGTCGCATCGCTGCCGACGGCGATGTCTATTTCCACACGGACGCCGTGCAGTCCGCCGGCAAGCTCCCCATCGACGTGAACTCGCTGAAAATCGACCTGCTCTCTCTTTCCGGCCACAAGCTGTACGCTCCAAAAGGCATCGGCGCTCTCTACATCCGCGGCGGCACGCGCTTGCGGCAACTTCTCTACGGCGGCCACCATCAACGAGGCTTCCGGCCCGGCACCGAGAACGTCCCCGGAATCGTAGGCCTCGGAAAGGCGGCAGAGATCGCGCGCAACGCGCTCGCGGAGGACGCCGCGCGGATCTCTGCCTTGCGCGACAAGCTCGAAAACGGCCTGCTCCAACGCGTGCGCGACTCCCGCGCAAACGGCAGCCGCGCCCCGCGCACCCCGAACACCACCAACATCATGTTTCCGGGCATCGAAGGCGAAGCTCTAGTCATCGCACTGGACTTGAAGGGCCTGGCCTGCTCCACCGGAGCGGCCTGCTCCTCCGGCGCCGTCGAGCCCTCGCACGTCCTCACAGCCATCGGCCTGCCGCCCGAAGAAGCCCGCGCCAGCCTCCGCTTCAGCCTCGGCCGCCACACCACCGCGGCCGACATCGACTTCGCCCTGCAAGCCGTCCCCGCCGCCGTCGCCCAGTTGCGCGAGCTCTCCCCCACCTACCGCAAAGAAGCCGCCACCCACCCATGACCCCCACGCCCACACTCCGCCCATCTCTTCTCTGCGCTTCCTCGGCGCCCTCCGCTTGCCCTGAGCTTCGCGAAGGGCGTTTCTGCGTTTGGTTTCCGTGCCTTTTCAGTTCTCTTGTAGGGGCGCAGCACCGCTGCGCCCCATTTCAAGCAAGATCGATCCGCTATCGGCCATCAGGTTTGTTTTTTCGCTAGAATGGAAACAGCATGACGCCCCAAGCCCAATTCGACACCCTACCGGATCGCACCGAGATCCACCCGGGCCTCATCGCCGTCGCGATGTCCGGCGGCGTCGACAGCTCCACCGTCGCCGCGCTGCTCCGCGAGCAAGGCCACCCCGTGATCGGCCTGACCATGCAGCTCTGGAATCAGCGCCGCCTGCCGGAACTCCAAGGCGATGGCCTGGCGCAGCATCGCTGCTGCTCGCTGGACGATGTGTACGACGCCAAGCGCGTTGCGCAGCATCTCGACTTTCCTCATTACGTCGTCAACTTCGAGAAACAATTTGAAGACCGCGTGGTGCGCCCGTTTGTCGACCAATATCTCGCCGGGCGCACGCCCATCGCCTGCACGAACTGCAACACCGATGTGAAGTTCGAGCCGCTCCTGCGCATGGCCCGCCAGATCGGCGCAGAACGCCTGGCCACCGGCCACTACGCCCGCATCCGCAAGAACCACGTGACGCGACGCTGGGAGCTGCTTCGCGCCAAGGACGACAGCAAGGACCAATCCTATTTTCTGTGGGGCTTGACCCAGGAACAGCTCGCGCGCAGCGAATTTCCGCTAGGCGAACTGACCAAGGAAGAAGTGCGCGGCGTCGCGCGCCGTGTGAGTCTCCCGGTGGCCGATAAGCCCGAGAGCATGGAGCTATGCTTCGTGCCCAACGGCAACTACGTGCAGTTCATCGAAGCGTATTCGCGCGAGCGCGGCGCTCCCCTGCCGGACGGCGGCGGTGACATCGTCAACGAAGAAGGCGCCGTCGTCGGCCGCCACGGTGGCGTGCATCAATTCACGATCGGCCAGCGCAAGGGACTTGGATTTGCCGCAGGCAAGCCGCTATACGTCCTCGCGATCGACCGCGAGAACAATCGCGTGGTCGTAGGCGATGACGAATCGCTGCGCCAGACCAGCTGCGAAGTCGAGCAGGTAAATTGGATCGCGCTCGAGAATCCCACCGAGTCGCTGCGCGCCGCCGTCAAAATCCGCCACAAGCACATCCCCGCCGAAGCTACCGTCGAGCCGCTCGATGCGACCCACGCTCGCGTGACGTTCGACACACCGCAGCGCGCCATCACCTCCGGCCAAGGCGCGGTTTTCTACGACACCTGCGGCGACCGCGTTCTCGGCGGCGGCTGGATCCGCTAGCCGCGACCGCGCCGAATGTAGGCCGCCGGGCTTCAGTCCGGCGAATCCGCGAAGACGCGCAAAAAAAAAGGACAGGCAAAAATGCCTGTCCAACAAAATCGCTTTGGGAACGAAATTTGGGCGCGCAGTCCTAGATGAACAGCTCTTCCTCATGCTCAACGGGATCGTCGGGACGCGAACTGCGGCTGCGCCGCGAACGCAACAGATCGAGACCCACCTTGATTCCGGTAACCACCGCGGAAACTCTTTGCATCGGCTTCCACACGTTGCGGCGAAATTGCGTGCCGGCCTCTTCCACGGTTTCCAGCGCGCCGGTGAGAATCCGGTCCGCGGCTATCAACTGCCCGCGCAGGCGGTCCGACGCCTCGGTGAACACGCGGTCCATTTTTTGCGCCTGCCCGCGCGCCAGGTAGACGACGTGCGCGGCGTCCGCGACCAATTCCGAAATCTTCGGCTGCGTGTCGTCGAGCAGGATTTGTACGCGCGTAAGAATGGGCCCGACCCGCGATTGCAGATCGCTCGTGAATTGATCAAGGCGCTCCATCGTGCGGCGCATTTGGAAAAACAACGCGCTCAGAATCGCCACCTGAATGACGATAGCGACGGCCGCTACGACCACGAAGACCGCAATCCAAGTTTGCATGCGCACCCCGGACGCCCCACGCAAGCGTCCTCACTTCACCACACTTCTAAACTCTTACGACTTCGCGGACTCGCGGAGATAGGCTTCGCGTCCGGCCTCGACGGCAGCCGATAGCGAATCCTTCTTGCGCACCGCGACGTCTTTGCTGCGCTCGATCAATTCATCGGCGCGTTCGCGGAGCTCGCGCGCCTTGCGCTGCGCGTAATCCTTGCCTTCATCGGCTTTCTTGGAAAGATAATCTCGGGTGTCTTCGCCCGACTTGGGCGCGAAGAGAACGCCGACGAGCGCGCCGACGCCGAGACCAACGAGGAAATAACTAACCTTGGAACCAACATTGTCCGCCATAGCAACCTCCATGGAAAACGTAGCATAGGCGATGTGGGGGCGCAATACGGGCTAACCGGTATGTGCTAGTCCGGGCGGTTATTCGAACGGCGGTCGGGCGGGGACGCGGATTCCAGATGCGCGAGGATTTTCTCGGCTCTTTTTCGCGGCACGACGGTGCTGAGTTTTTCGATACCGGCGCGATGAATGTTCGCCACGCTGCCGAATTCCCGGAGAAGTTTTTGCGCGGTGCGCGGCCCGACGCCCGGAACTTCGCTGAGTGCCGTCTTGGTTTGCCGCTTGCCGCGACGCTGGCGGTGGAAGGTTACGGCGAAGCGATGGGTCTCGTCGCGGATTTGCTGAATGAGATGGAGCACGGGCGAGTGGCGATCGAGGATGCACGGCTCGCTTTCCTGGCCGTAGATGTAGAGGATTTCTTCTTTCTTGGCGATGCTGGCGAGCGGCTGGTTGATGATTTGCAGCGACTCGAGCGCATTCGCCGCGGCGTGGAGCTGACCGATTCCGCCGTCAATCAAGATAAGACTGGGCATGGGCTTCTTCTCTTCTTGCAAGCGGCGATAGCGCCGGGTGACGGCTTCGCGCATGCTGGCGAAATCGTCGTTTTGGGCGGGCACGGCGCCGTTGCCGGCGAATTCGCCGCGGATGATGAACTTGCGATAGTCGGATTTCTTCATGCGGCCACTGTCCCATACGACCATCGACGCCACCGTGTCCGTGCCCTGAATGTGCGAAATGTCGAAGCTCTCAATGCGGCGAGGTTCTTCGAGAAGATTGAGGGCGTTCTGCACGGCTTCGGCGATCGTTTTCGAGCTTGGTTTCAACACGCGGAACCGCTGTTCGAACGAATGCTTGGCGTTGTTTTCGACGAGGTCGAGAAAGGCGCGCTTGCTGCCGCGCTGCGGTGTGAAAATCTCCACTTTGTGGCCGGCGCGCTCGGTGAGAGTTTCCTCGAGCAGCGCCCGATCTTCGAAGTCGATCGGTACGTGGATCGCTTTCGGCAGATAGGCTTCCTCAAGATACAACTGCTTGAGAAGCGACGGGACGAATTCCTGCGGATCAAATTCCTCGAGTTCCTCCCAATAAAACTCCCGGCGATCGACCACGCGCCCGCCTCGCAAGTGAAACAGATTCGCGGCGACCAGAGGAGGCTCGGCGTAGTAGGCCAGGACGTCGGTGTCATCGCCTTGGGCGGCGGCGATGCGCTGGCGCTCTTCGATGTCTTCGAGGGTGCGGAGAAGATCGCGATAGGCGGCAGCTTGCTCAAAGAGTTCGTTTTCGGAGGCGGCGGCCATGCGCTGTTCGAGACTCTTGATCAGGTCGTGGCGCTTGCCATCGAGAAAGAGGCGGGCATCGCGCACGGCTTCGGCGTAGCGCTCGTCGGTGGTGAGTCCAGCGACGCAGGGGCCGAGACATCGCTTGATGTAGTACTGCAAACAGGGGCGGGGATGATTGCGGGTGAGATCGACGTTGCAGGAAGGAACCATGAAGCGCTTGTGGACGAAATGCAGGATGCGGCGCGCCAGGTTGGCGGGAAAGTAGGGACCGAAATAGAGTGAGCCGTCCTTTTTGACTTTGCGCGTGAAGTAGACGCGGGGATATTTTTCCGAGAGGGTCAGCTTGATGTAGGGATAGGTCTTGTCGTCGCGAAGGAGGACGTTGAATTTCGGGTGATATTGCTTGATGAGATTGTTTTCCAGCGCGAGGGCTTCGCGCTCATTGGCCAGGACGATGGTTTCGAGATCGGCGATTTCGCGGGCGAGCGAGCCGGTCTTGGCATCCATCCAGCGGGATTCGAGGAAATAAGAGCGGACGCGGGTGCGATCGAGGTCGACGGCGTGGACCTTCGTGAACTCGATTTGAACGGCTGGCGCTCGCGGGTCACCGCCGCGTTTCAGGACTTCGTCCGGTTCGAGCTTGCCGCTGCGCGATAACGTCGCTCCTGGCGGGGCTCCGATGACGCCATTCTGGCCGCGCTGGCGGAAGCCGGCGCCGCCGGGCTGGCCGGCGCTGGATACGATACTGGCGCGCGGCTACCCCGGAGGGACGGAGCTTTCCGGCGGCCAGTGGCAACGCATCGCTCTGGCGCGCGCGCTGTGCGCGGTGCGGCTCGGCGCAGGACTGGTGCTGCTGGATGAGCCCACCGCTCAGCTTGACGTGCGTGGGGAAGCCGAGATCTTCGAGCGCGTTCTCGCCGCCACGCGTCACGCCACTACGATTCTGATCTCTCACCGATTTCTCCACGGTGCGCCACGCGGATCGAATCTGCGTGCTCGAGCACGGCAAGGTGGTCGAGCTCGGCACGCACGAGCAGTTGATGGCGGCAGACGGCCGTTATCGCACCATGTTCGACCTGCAGGCGTCGCGCTTCGGCGAAGACGATCCAGAAGAAAAGGATCTCGATGCGCTCGATTGACGATCTGCCCCCCGCATTCCCGTCGATGTGGCGCGCGCTCAAGCGCGGGTATCAGGCCGAGCCTTTGCTTCTGAGCGTGCTCGTTCGGATTAACTTTGCTCGCCGCGGTTCCGGACGCGCTTCTGGCGCTGTGGTTCAAATATCTCGCGAACGGAGTGCTGGGAGGGCGGCCCAGGCTCATCTACGCCGCGGCGCTCGGGCTGGGCGTGTCCGCCGCCGCCACATGGTTTTTCCGCGTCATCCGCGACCGGACTTCCCGGCGGTTTCGCGACCAGGTGACCATCGCGCTCGAATCGCACGTGGCGCGTCTACAGGCGGATATTGCCTCGATCGAACACCACGAACGCCCCGATACCTCGATCGTCTCGCGGTCCTGCGCAATCAGGTTTTCGTGCTGGATCACATGTACATGTCGCTGTTCACCACCTGCGGCTGGATCCTGTCGTCTGGGCGTCACCCTCGCGTTGCTCATGTTGGTGAATCCCGCGCTGGCGTTCCTGGCCGTGTTTGCGTTGCCCACGGTGCTGACGTCATTCTGGCGTCCGAGTGTGGAGCGAGAGATGGAGGAACGCGGCCAACGCAGCCAAGCGTACCGGCGCGGCATCTCTTCGACCTCGCGACGACGGCGCCGCCGGGCAAGGAAGTGCGGGTGACCGGCATCGGCGACACGACTGCTCACAGAGCGCCGCACGGCGTGGGAACGATGGTACGGACCGGTCACCGCGGCGCGGTGGACAGCGCAATCTGGCACGCGCCGGGTGGGCGCTGTTCGGCGTCGCGTACGTGGCGGCCGCGGTGCGGGTGTCGGTCATTGAGGCGCCTGCATCGGTGGCGATGTCGTGCTGGTGCTGACGGCCGGGTCGCGCCTTTCGGCCTACATGGCTGCGACGGTCGGGGAGATCGGATTCCTGCGCGGGATCTGGCTGGACGGTTCGAAACGCCTGGCGTGGCTGGAGGACTATGCCGCGTCGACAGGTGCAGGGCGCCGACGCGCCGGTGCCCGGACGCCTCGAGCGGGGATTCGCTTCGAGCACGTGTCCTTCGCCTATCCCGGCACTGAGCGCCTGGTGCTCGAGGACGTGAACCTTCACATCAAGCCGGGGTCGGTCGTGGCGATCGTCGGGGAGAACGGCGCCGGCAAGACGACGCTCGTCAAACTCCTGTGCCGGCTCTATCAGCCTACGAGCGGCCGCATCCTGGTGGACGGCGTGGACGCTGGCGCGGATGCCGCCGAGGCGTGGCGCGGCGCGCCTCGCCGGGGCGTTCCAGGATTTCTGCCGGTTCGAGTTCCGCATGCCCAGCACACGGTGGGGCTGGCGACATTCCCCGGCTCGACGATGTGCCGGCGGTGATGGCGGCGGTCCAGCGGGCGGGTGCGGACGACGTTATCGAGCGCGCCGGTTGGGTCTCGAGACGCAACTCGGTCCGACGTGGCCTGAGGGCGTCGGATCTCAGCTTCGGCCAGTGGCAGAAGCTGGCGCTGGCGCGCGGGTTCATGCGTGAGCGGCCGCTGCTGCTGGTGCTCGACGAGCCGACGGCGGCACTCGACGCCGAGACCGAGCACGCGCTGTTCGAGCGGTTCGCGGCGGCGGCGCGCGAAACCGCATCCGCCGCGGGGCAGGCTGCCGGCAACGGCCGCATCACGTGCTCGTGTCGCACCGGTTCAGCACGGCCCGCATGGCGGACATGATCGTGGTGCTCGACGGCGCGCGGGTCACCGAATCCGGCAGTCACGAGGCGCTCATGGCCAAGGGCGGTCAATACGCGGAGCTGTACGGGATCCAGGCGGCTGCGTATCGCTGACGCGCGGCCATTTGGAAAAAGCATCGACACCAACTCGGCGTGACCGAGGAAGTTGGGCACGATGTAGTCGGCGCCGACGCCGATCAGCCGCTGCCGCTTCCAATCATCCACCACGACGCACTCAGGCTCGGTGGTCGCGACTCCCACGGTCACTCCGCCCACCTGGTTCACTTCTTCGATCTCGACGTAGCCGTCGCCGAAGCCCAGGATCTCCCCTCCTGCGACGTCGGTGGTGCCAGAATGCGCTGGATGAGAATCTTCTTCGAAAAGCTCTTATAGTCGTCGAGTGCGCCGTAGACGCCGCCGTCGAAATAGCGTGCCACATCCAGCAGGCGCGCCTCTTCCTTCATGTAAATCTCATCGGTGCCGCTCGCCAGGTACATCTTCAGTCCGCGCGCCTTCAAACTTTCGAGCAGCGCACGCGCGCCGGGCACCAGGTAATTGCTCCGGCGAAACGCGGCCTTCGCGCAGATCCTCCACCCGCCCGCGGATGCGCACCCATAACCGGTCGAGATATTGCTTCTTATATTCGAGCGGATCGAGCGCCTGCCCGCCGCGGCGCTTCACGTGTTCGGCGAACTCCATCATCTGGTAGATGGTTTCCTTGCCCGTGAGCCGCCAGACGAAATCCTCGACGATCGACTTCAGTTCGGCCTCGGTCTCTCCGGTCCTCAGATCGAGCAGGATCTCGACCATCATGGGCACCATCACATCCACCCAGCCGGAGCGAATCAACGAAAGTGTGCCGTCAAAGTCGAACAAAGCCACCCGCGCGCGCGTGGTGGACGCTTCCCTGCGAATCGATTCAATCATGTGGTCAGTTACAGCCAATATTCCCATTTCCCGGCTTGAATGACGTACGCGCTCAAGCACGCATTCGTGACCGCGTGCGCCAGGATCAGATCGCCCAGGTTCTTGGTGCGGACCATCCACCAGTTGTAAACAATTCCCGCGATCAGTCCCACGTCCCAGTAGGAACCATGCTCGGATGCGAACAGCACCGCGGCGACCGCCAGAAGGAGAGGCGTGTAAAGGCGCCCAGCGGGAATGGTTGTTAAAGTCGTCGGAGATCAGCCAGCGCATCAGCCAGGCCCGCCAGAACAGCTCTTCGATCACCGGCACGATGACGACCGCCCGAATGGTGCGCAACGCCAGCACGCCGGGCTGCGATTGCGCGGCGGCCGAGAGCGAGGTGCGCGCCGCGCCGGCGATCGCGTTTTGGAACAGCCAGTGCTGGCGATAGCAAGGGAAAGCAGATCCGGCGCGATCCAAATCCCGAATACGGCCACGCCGATCAGCATGCTGACCGCCCAGCGATGCATGCGGAAGTCGAGAACCGGGCGGGCGAAGACCAGCAAAACGGCGGTCATGCAGGCCAGCCGCAGGATCTGATCGGTGAGGTCCGGCAGCGGCTTGATGGCGTGCAGGCCCAGGAAGGCCAAGAAAACGCCAAATGGGACCACATACGGCGCGGAGGGCGAGCGCATCGCGACGGACAGGGAGCGGGTTAACGTTGGGCTCGTAACGCTATCCAATCTTCTGGAGCAGGTCTTGAATTTTGACCGCCTCGTCTTTCGATGGATGGTTCTTCATAGCCGTTTGCAATTCACGCTTGGCCGACGGTTTGTCGCCCTTCTGAAGCAGCGCCATGCCGTAGTGATAATGGAACGAAGAATCGTTGGGGTTTTTCACCACCAGGTCGCGGAACACGCGGATCGCGTCGTCGCTCAAATTTTTCTTGATGTAGATCCAACCCAGGGTATCGGCGATTTGCGGAGAGTTCGGCTGGTTCTGCATGGCGCGCTGAGCCATCGACAACGCCTGATCCAGATCCACGCCTTCGTCGGCCATG
>CAVTLQ010000022.1:0-275731 GCA_963735525.1 uncultured Acidobacteriota bacterium
CCTTCATGTCCGGCCGGCGCTACGCCATCACCGGCCCCAACGGCGCCGGCAAGTCCACCCTGATGAAGATCCTTACCGGCGAGCTGGAGCCCACCAAAGGCTCGATTACCCGCCCCAAGCGCCTCGGCGTCCTCCGGCAGGACCAGTTCGCTTTCGACGCCTTTCGCGTCATTGACACCGTCATTATGGGTAACGGTACCCTGTGGAAGGCCCTCGAAGAGCGCGACGCCCTTTACGCCAAGCCCCACGACGACCTCACCGACGCCGACGGTATGCGCCTCGGCGAGCTCGAAGGCATCGTCGGCGAAGAAGGCGGCTACTCCGCCGAAGCCGATGCCGGCATCCTGCTCGACGGCCTGGGCATCGAGAGCGTCTTCCACGAGCGCAAGATGGGCGAGCTTCAGGGCGGCCAAAAAGTCCGCGTTCTTCTCGCCCAAGCCCTGTTCGGCAATCCTACTGCGCTCCTCCTGGACGAGCCGACCAACAACCTCGACCTCGACTCCGTCCACTGGCTCCAGAAATATCTGACCGACTACGAGGGCGTGCTCATCGTCATCTCGCACGATCGCCATTTCCTGAACAGCGTCTGCACCCACACCGCCGACATCGACTACGAAACCGTCATTATGTACGTCGGCGGGTACGACGACATGGTCGTCGCCAAAACGCAAATCCGCTCCCGCATCGAATCCGAAAACGCCCAGCGCGAAAAGAAAATCGCCCAGCTCAACGAATTCATCGCGCGTTTTTCCGCCGGCACGCGTTCCGCGCAAGCCACTTCGCGCAAGAAAGAAGTCGAGCGGCTGCAAACCTCGGAGCTGGCGCGCTCCAACATCCAGCGCCCGTATATCAAATTTGAAATGAAGCGCAATTCCGGGCGCCACCCGCTGGAAATCAAAAGCGTCGAGAAATCCTACGATACTCTAAAGGTTATCCCGCGTTTCACGGCCAGCGTAACGCGCGGCGAAAAAATCGCGCTCATGGGCCGTAACGGCACCGGCAAAACCACCATGCTGAAGTCCCTCATCCGCAACGCCACCGGTTTCATCGACGATTCCGACAAGCAATTTCCCATCGACGGCGGCAAAGTCATCTGGGGCCATGAAGTCACCGTGGGCTACTTCGCCCAGGATCACACCGATTCCATCACGCGGGATAACACCACCTCGATCGACTGGCTCTGGCAATTTGATCCCACCGCCAACCAGCAGGAACTCCGCGGCTTGATGGGTCAAATGCTGTTTAGCGGAGACGATGCGCTCAAGCCCACCCGCGCGCTCTCCGGCGGTGAATCCGCGCGCCTGATCTTTTGCCGCCTGATGCTGCAGAAGCCCAATTTTCTCGTGCTCGACGAGCCTACCAACCACCTCGACCTGGAATCCATCAACGCTCTTAACATTTCCTTGCAGCGCTACGACGGCACCGTCCTGCTGGTCACCCACGATCACGACGTCATCGACGAAGTTGCCACGCGCATCTGGCACTTCCACGCGGGCAAAATCGATGACTTTAAAGGCCCCTACGAAGAATTCGTCGCCTACGCCCAAGAAAAAGCCTCCTAGCGCCCGTGGCCCAGCGAATTCTCAAGCCCTTGAACTTTCCCTTGCCAGATCGTACCGTTTAGCTGACGTCAGGCCCATGCATACCTCCAAAAAAACCCTTGCGCTCCGAACCGTCGCGGTCTTCGAGGCCGCCAAGGGTCTTATTGTCTTGCTGGTCGGCCTTGGACTGCTCCGGCTGGTGCACAAGAATCTGGACGAATTCGCCGAGCAACTGATCCGCTTTCTGCATGCAAGCCCCGGAGGCCGGCTGTCCAACCTGTTCGTTACCGCCGCGGGTCGCGCGACCGACAAGAGTCTGTGGGCCCTGGCGGCCACCGCGCTGGTATACGCCATTGTTCGCTTTGCCGAGGCCTACGGTTTGTGGCTGGACCGCGAATGGGCGGAATGGTTCGCGCTCCTCTCCGGCAGCATGTACTTGCCGTGGGAGGTCTATTCGCTGCTGCGCCATCCGCACCGGGCCGAGTGGGTGATCCTGGCCGCCAACGTGGCCATCGTTTTGTATATGCTGGTGCTAAGAATACAAGCTGGCGCGCAGAAATCGGCAGTGCGGCGCGCTTCCTGACGCCGCCCCAACGAAGACCAAAAAGTTGTTGCAGGGCGAAGGAATTATTTCAGCAGTTCGTTTGCGTAGCGCACAGGAACGGCCAGGTTGGAGCCGCCAAAACCTCTCAGCACCGCGAAGTTCACACCGATCACTTTGCCATTGCGGTTGAACAGCGGGCCGCCGGAGCCGCCGGACGTTGTGGCCGCGTCGTAAACGATTTTGTCTTGCAGCACGTCGCCGATGTGCCCCTGCGTGGTCGTCGGGCGAATCAGTTGCTGGGTGGCGAGCTGCGATACGATCAGGGAGACGTTCTGCGCGCTCTTGGTGTCTTCCGTAATTTTTTGCGCCACATCGGACCCGGCGCGCGCCAGAATTCCCTCAATGCCGGTCGGATAGCCAATCAGCACGACCGGATCGCCGGTGATCGACGCATCTTTGCGGTCGTCGAGCTCCAGCAAGGCCGCCTTAGGCGGCGCCGCGGCTTCCAGTTGCAGCGTGGCCACATCCGCCTCCGACGAAATGCGGCCGAGTTTTGCAGTGATCCCAGCGGAATCTCCCGGGAAATACGCTTTGTAGGACAAAACATAGGCCGCGGCGCCGCGATCGAGAAGCTCTTTCAGCTCGTCGTTGCGCCACCAGGGCTCCGCAACGTGATGGTTGGTGACGATCCGTCCGTCGCGCCGCACCAGGAAGCCGGTGCCAAACACGTCGATCTGCAGATGCGGCCCCGGGCCGCCGGCGTCGAGCTGCACCATGCCCTGCTCGTCAACTTGCGGCTTGCCCAGGGAGTCCACCGCGATCTGAATCGGTCTTCCGGAGCTTTTGTCCAGGAATTCGACGACGACGTGCAGCAAGCAGACGCTGGGCCCGTAGCTGTGAACGATGGTTTCGGCGATCTTGCCTTCGTTTTCCAGGAGCTTGAGGCGATTTTGGGTTTCCGTCAGCTGCTGTTTCAGAGTGTCGTCGGCGCCGCCCGCGGCCGACATTTTCTTGCGTAAATCTTCGGACTGCGCTTTTAGAGAATCGCGCGTAGCGGAATCGGATCGCGTTTGCTCCTCGATCGAATTGCGGGCCTGCTGCGTGAGCCGGGATAGATCTCCCTGTTGCCCAAGGCCATAATTCAGCCGCGCGATCTCCGCTTTGAGCTGGAGCGCGTCCTTGCGGCTGCGATGATTCGTCACCAGCATGGTCAGCGTGGCAATCACGGCCGCGGCGCTGAGCGTGAAGATGGCGGGGATCAGCCAGGAGCGGCGTTTGGTGACCATGTCGCTGCTGAGGGATTCGACGGCGAGGTCCGCGATGTTTTCCCGCTGTACCGCGTACTTCAGCATGGTCTGGAGTTCTTCCTCCGGCTGCCTGGTTCGAAACTGGGTTCGAATGCGCGCGGCGAACTCGGTGGCATCGAACGGAAACGAGATGACGTCGTCCGCACCCAGATCCAGGGCGCGAGCCCGCTCCAACGGGCCGCCTTGGACGACCATGACAACTTTCAGAAGCCGGCTGTCCGGACGCGATCTGAGCGAGGTGATCAGGCCGCAGCAGGTCAAGTCAGAGGGCGTCGCTTCAGTCACCAGCACCTCGGGGGAGAGGGCCAAGACTTGATCGACGTTGAGGCCGTTTTCAGCAGTGATCTCATAGCCCTGCCCGGACAAGGCTTGGTTTGCCTCGGCGAGGGGTTCGGCTGCCAGATTGAGAAGGAGGATGCGCATCCTGTGGAGTCTACCACTTTGCCGATTTAGAATTCTCGGGAGGAGAGCCGAGGGGCTGGCGCGAGCTTTCCGAACGAGGTGCAATGGAGGCGATTCAGAGAGTTGCGGTCCAACCGATGGTTGATTGCCAGGCTGAGGGCGGAGCATGCTGCGCCCCTACGGCGGCGGGGCGGTGGGATTTGGAAAGGACGTATCTTTTTTTGTTTCTATGGATTATGCTCCCGTGCACATTTCACCCTGTCCTGTGGATAAGAGAGCGCAACCCTGGAATAGCGGCGGCCGGAGACGCAGAGCCAACGAAGAAAAGGCCGAGGCAAAGCGGCTAGCAGCGCAGGGGGAATAAAGGAAAATTCGCGGGCGGGATGCGGCAGAGCAACAGCGGAGGAGGCAGAAATGGCAAGGGGTATTGGGCGAGTTTTATGGGTTGTACTGGTCCTCGTGGCTAGTCCATTTGTCCTGCCGGGCAAGGCGCAGCAGCCGGCGGCCGGGACGAAGGTGACGCAGATCACGGGCCTGTCGGGGGTCAAGAACAAGACCAGTGGACTCCTCGGAGTGGAAGGCGGGAATCTGCATTTCAGCCACGAGCAAATGAAGGTGGATGTGGCCGCCACTTCCGTGGAGGATGTGATCACCGGGAACGACAGCCAACGGCTGGTTCATGGGACCTTGGGAACGCTCACCATGTTGGCACCTTACGGATCGGGGCGATTCCTGAGTTTGTTCCGCACCAAGCTGGACACACTGACGATTAAGTATCGCGATGCAGATGGCGGCCTGCACGGAGCTATTTTTACATTGGCAGCAGGAAAGGCCGAGGAGCTGAAGAAGCAGCTGCTGGCGCAAGGGGCGCACACCAGCGTTCCGATTGAAGAGGGCGCCGCGACGGCCCCGGCCGCCAAGGAGCAAAAGCCATGACGAGAACTCTGGGACGAAGAGTGGCCATTTTTCTAGCCAGTTTTGCGGCGTTCACCGCACCGGCCTTGCGGGCGCAGGAAAAGCCGCCGGTAAAGAAGATGAAAGCCTCGGCGATCCGTGTCACCATGATCGAATCCAACGAGATCAAGCTGCCCGCGGAATTCCAGGTGTCGTTGTATGAAGACCTGATTGGGCAATTGCAGAAAAAAGGCGGCTTTCATATCTACCGGGAGGGCGATCGCAACTCCGAAAATG
Source organism: uncultured Acidobacteriota bacterium (assembly GCA_963735525.1). Taxonomy (GTDB): domain Bacteria; phylum Acidobacteriota; class Terriglobia; order Acidiferrales; family UBA7541; genus Acidiferrum. Next base: position 4,986 of record CAVTLQ010000022.1, read on the forward strand.
CCGCGGATCTGGTGACCCTGCGGACGACGGTGCGAGGGTTCAAGGAGGGAAGCGAGCGGCTGCGGCAAGTGACGACGGTCGCGGGCGCCACCTCTATTAATGTGCACTGCGCATTTACCGACAAGGACGGAAAGGCGTTGCTGGAGCAGGACATCAAGGGCAACGTGCGATTTTTTGGCGGGAATCTGAGAGCTACGTACGACTTTGCCAAGAAGACGGCGCAACTCACCCGCGATAACTTTTCGCCCACTGCCGGGACGTGACCGTGAAGCGTGAGATCTGGTGACATCTGGGGACGGACCGGCGCATGAGCCGAGATTTGTTGCTGAAACTGGAGCTACGCAGCGATCCAAGCATGCTCTGCGTAGTGCGCGGCGCGATGGAACGCCTGACGGAAACGTTTGGGTTTTCCGCGGCGGATTGCAGGTCGGTGACGCGGGCCGTCGATGAAGCGCTAACCAATATAATGAGGCACGCCTACCGAGGCCAATTGGACCGGCCGATCGAGATGTTTTGCGGGCGCATGACGAACCAGACCGGGGGAGAGCGCGGCGACGGGTTTGAGGTTCTGCTGAGCGATGAAGGGCCTGAGGTGGACCCGGCGAAATTGCGCGGGCGCCCGCTGGATGAGATCAAACCCGGTGGATTAGGGTTGCATTTCATCCGGCAGAGCATGGACGTGGTGGAGTTCAAGCGCGCGAAAGGGAAGAATCAGCTTAGGTTGGTCAAGTATTTGCAGCCAGCGAAACAGAGTTGAAATTGGCAAAAGGAGAGAAGACCTTGCAGATTTCGGCCCGGCGAATCGATAAGATCACGATCTTTGACGTGTCGGGGGATATCGATCTCGCGAACTCACCGGAAGTACGGAAAGCGCTATTGAAAGAGATCAAGGAAAGCCGCACACCGCGAGTGGTGATGAACTTGGTGAAGGTTAGGTACATCGATAGCTCGGGAGTGGCGTCGTTGGTGGAAGGGCTAAAGGCTTCGCGAGACGCGGGCACGCGATTCATTCTGTTTGGGCTGAGCCCGGCGGCGCGGGAAGTGTTGCAGTTGTCGCGATTACTGAAGATTTTCGAGGTGTACGACAACGAAGAGCAGGCATTGGCGCCGTGAAGGAGCTAGCGTCGCGGGAGAGAGCGTGATCGTGTTGACGCCGGGAGGGGCCCTTCGAGGCTCCCTTCGTTCCTCTGGGCAAGCAGGGTAAACAAGCCCCTGCCCATCCAGATCGGGCCGGATGCCGATGCCCTGGTGCGAATGGTGGCAGAGCGAGGTATGGAACTGGTCTCTCAAATCGGCGAGTCGGTGACGAACGGGTTCGCCTACTTGGGTTCGCTGGCGACGCTTGGAGGCCGGGCAGCGTATTACACCTTTGTCGGGCCGTTTCAAGGAAGGCCGCTGCGGCTGCAGCGTGCGGTGTCGCAGGCCATGGACGTGGGCGTCCGGGCTTTGCCGATTCTTTCCCTCATAACGTTTTTCATCGGGTTGATTCTGGCGCTGCAGGGCGCGTACGAGTTGCGCAAGTTCGGCGCGCTGGACTTGGTGGCGACAGCGGTGGCGGTATCGATGACCCGAGAACTAGGGCCGCTGATTACCGCGATCGTGGTGATCGGGCGTTCGGGTTCCGCGTTCGCGGCCGAAATCGGCACGATGAAGGTCACCGAAGAGATCGACGCGCTGGAAACGATGGCGATCAGCCCGATTCACTTTCTGGTGACACCGAAATTTTTGGCCATGATGGTGATGCTGCCTTGCCTTACCATCTGGGCGAATTCGATGGGAATTCTGGGCGGAGCGCTCTTCGGCGTGTTGCAAGCCGATTTCACGTGGGGACGCTATATAAGGGCATCGATCGACGCGCTTTTTCTGAGGGACATTACTGACCGGCTTGATCAAGAGCGTAATGTTCGGCATTACCATCACGGCGGTGGGATGTCTGGAAGGCTTGAGTACCGGAGCAGGTGCGGAGCAGGTGGGGCGTTCGACGACGCGGGCAGTGGTGATGTCGATTTTTCTGGTAGTGGTGGTGGACTTGATTTTCACGGCTTTGTTCTTTTTCGTGTGAGGAAGACAGAAGTCGAAGTGAAGAAGGCGGAAGAGCAAGCGGAAGAGTGAGCGGTGACGGGGGACTTGTTGATGGATGCGCCGAACATGGACTCGGTTGATTCGGAGGCTATGCTTTCGCTGCGGGATCTGCGCGTCAGCTATGGGGAGCGGGAGATCCTGCACGGGATCAATTTTGACGTGAAACAGGGCGAGACGCTGGTGATCCTGGGAGGCTCCGGCTCGGGGAAGAGCACGCTTTTGCGAACCTGGTGGGGCTGGAAAAGCCGAGCTCGGGGCAGATTTGGATCAAGGGCAAGGATATCGCGACGATATCCGCAGGAGGAGATGGACGAAATTCGAAAGAGGATCGGAATGTCGTTTCAGGGCGGAGCGCTTTTCGGCTCGATGACGGTGGGTGAGAACGTAGCGCTGCCGCTGCGGGAGCACACGAAGTTGGAGGAGTCCACGATCGAAATCATGCTGCGCCTGAAACTGGAGCAGGTGGGGCTGGCAGGTTTTGAGTATTACATGCCGTCGCAGCTGAGCGGAGGGATGAAAAAGCGCGCGGCGGTGGCGCGAGCGCTGGCGATGGACCCGGAGATCTTGTTTTTTGACGAGCCCTCAGCAGGATTGGACCCGATCATCGCCGCGGGGATCGACCAGTTGATCCTGGAGCTGAAGAGAGCGTTTCGGATGACCATCATCGTGGTGACACACGAGCTGGCGAGCGCATTTCTGATTGCGGACCGGATGGTGCTGATCGACAAAGGCAACGTGGTGGCAATCGGGACGACCGAGGAGATGCGAGCAAGCACGCAACCGCGGGTGCGGCAGTTTCTGGACCGCATCGCAGAGCCTGAGGTTGCACGCGAGATGGATTACTTGCAAATGCTGACCGAGGATCACCGGCCCGGGTAGGGGAGGGAGAAGAGAGGAAGCTCATGAAAGCGAAAAGCGAGCAGGCCCTTGTGGGGTTCTTCGTGGTGATCGTCGCGGGGTGTTAGTGGGAACGGTGTTTACGATGAGCGGCGCGTTTGGCCGCTCGGTGAAAACGTTCCATGCCTACTTTCCGTTCGCCGGGGGGCTGGAGCCGGGAGCGACGGTGCGCTATTCGGGCGGACCGAAGGCGGGCGCGTGGAGAAATTGCGCATCGATCCGCAAAATCCGGCGCGCATCGATGTGACGTTTCAGCGTGCAATCGGATTTGCCGGTCAAGACGGACAGCAAGGCAAGAATCATGAGCCTTAGCCCGCTGGGTGACAATCACCTGGAAATCGTGCCGGGCAGCCCGCAGGCGGGAATCGCCGCGGACGGAGCGTTGCTGCCGTCGGAGACCTACGTGGACTTCAACGCGCTGACCAAGCAAATCAACGATATCGCGCCGGACGCGCGGCAACTGCTGCGTACTCTGAACGATCGGGCAACGGAAGTGAAGGAGACGCTGGACCGCGTGAACGATCTGCTGAACGCGCAGAACCGCGCGAATCTGTCGGCGACGCTGGCGAATACGCGAGGCATGATCGAAGAAAATCGCCCGCAGCTCAAGTCCACGCTGGAGCATGTAAATACCGTGAGCGGAAAGCTGGAGCCGCTGCTCGAGGATTTCCGAAAGACCACGACGGAGGCGAACAAGACACTGGATCACATCGATTCGATGATTGGAGAGAACCGGGAGGACGTCCATCAAGCCGTGATCGAACTGCGGCGGACGCTGGTGAACACAACGGACCTGACGACGCGCCTGGATCAGACGCTGGACGTAAACTCCGAGAATATCGACGAGCTGCTTGATAATCTGAGGACGATCAGCGACAACCTGAGAGAATTTACGGCCACGATCAAGGCGCGTCCCTATACCTTGATTCGCGCCACAAATCCTCGCGAGCACAAACCGGGTGAGCAGCAATGAGAAACCGAGCGATTTTTTCCTGGGGCGTTTCTTGGGCGTTAGCGTTGTGCGCTGGGCTCGGCAGTGGCTGCGGGGCCGCGCGACCCAGCAAGTATTACGGGCTGAGTGTACCGGGAGAGATGGCGCCCGCGAACGACCCGAACGCGTTTCCCGTCACGCTGCTGCTGGGGCCGCTGACGGCTTCCCATCTGTACCGGGAAGATAAGATCGTCTATAGCTCGGCCGGGGAGAGCATGGGAACCTACGAAACTCAGCGCTGGGTAGAGCCGCCCACGGAGATGATGCAAGCGGTGTTGTTCCGGGAGCTGCGGGCCTCGGGCCGGTATCGCGGCGTCAATGCGCTGCGCAGCAGTGCGCATGGGGACTATCTTTTGCACGGACAGCTGTACGACTTCAAGGAAGTGTCGGGGAGCCAGCTGGTGGCGCGGGTGGCGGTGGAGTACGAACTGCGAGAGACAAAAACGGGGCTGACGGTGTGGTCGCATTATTATGCGCATGACGAGCCGGTGAGCGGAAAAGAGGTGGGGGCGGTCGTCGCGGCGCTGGATCACAACGTGCAGAACATCATTGGGGAAGTGAAAGCGGGTTTGGAGCAGTATTTTTCGGCGCATCCGGTGGCGGCGGCGCCAGCGCAGTAGGAGGCGGAGGAGGTTGAATTTTGCGTCTGGGCGTTTGGGGCGCCGCGGTGCCCAAGGAGTACAAGGAGTTGGTCGAGCATTGAGGGACACGAATGTCAGGTGGAACGGCGCAGGGTCAGCAGGGTGATGTCGTCATCGAGCTCGGAATTGCCGCGGTATTGATGAATACCTTCGAGTAGAGACCTGGAGAATTCAGGCAGCACGACCGGCTGCGGAAGCTTCGCCAGCGTGCTCTCGGCGAATTGAAGGAAACCTAGGGCGGTTAACTGGTCGCCGCTTGGGGAAGTCACTTCCGTGGCACCGTCCGAAAAGGCCAGAATCATGTCGCCGGCGCTCAGACAAACACTCTGCTCGCTGTACTGCTCTCCCGTAATATAGCCCAAGGGAAAATTCTCGAGACCGTCGCCAAGTTGGTGGAACTTCGCCTCGCGGGCGCGCCAGAGAAGCATGCGTGGGTGCGCGGCGTAGGCGAAGTTGAACTCGCCGGAAGTGCCGTCGAAGGTGCCCGTGACGACGGTGGTCAAGCGCAACGGCCCATCGGAGTCTCCCGCGTTGAGGGTGAATTCGTCGTTGAGCGAGGCCAGCAGGCCGGCGGTGTCGCGGAGGTCTTGAAACTTGTGCAGGAGATGATGGATGTGCCGGGCGACGCCGCTGGCGACGTAGCCGTGACCCACGCAGTCGGCGAGAACTACTCGGGCGACGTTGTCGGTGCAAGAGAAGACGGCGGAAAGATCTCCGCCAGTCTCGCCGCCGGATGGGACGGCGATCACGTCCGCCTCCAGGCCGGCGAGCAACAGGGTGCGGTGGGCTTTCTCATTTCCGGCCCAAAGCTCCATGCAGCCAAAAGGACGTGCCGCCGAAGTGGTACATTGGATGATCTCGGGGTCGATTTTCTTGAATTTCATGACCGGCCCTATGCTAGCACAGGCAAAATCAGGCGCTACGGTTGGCGCTGTCAACCATGAGGATTAGATTCATGAGAATGATTTTGGCTACACGAAACGCCGCGTGAGCTGGGTGTAGAAGGAGGTGTCCGAAATCGGGACGGGCATTCCCGTAATTGAGCGGCACGTCCCTTTTGGAATCAACCCACCCCCTGCAAGTTTTGGCAAACGAGTGGCTTAGGCGAACAACAGTGGTGGAAGACCGCTTGCCTTGACCCTGTGAACCCGGCGGAGCCTACGCCGGCGCAACGGAGGTCGCGAGTCATGGCCGCAGCGGCAGCTGGAGTTCTCAGGCAAGTTGAAACGATGCAGCCCCGAGTTCTCATCGCGGATGATCAACCCGACGTCCTGCGCGCTTTGCACCTGCTTTTAAAAGGGCAAGGCTACGCAACGGAGGCGGTGGCGTCGCCAACGGAGTTGCTCGAAGCCATCACTCACCACGAGTTCGATCTTCTTTTGATGGACTTGAACTATGCCCGGGATACGACTTCGGGGCGGGAGGGACTCGACCTATTGGCGCAACTGCAGATGATCGAAAGTGTGCCGCCGATTGTGGTTATGACCGGCTGGGCGACGGTAAGCATCGCGGTGGAAGCCATGCAACGTGGTGTCAGCGACGTCGTCGAGAAGCCGTGGACGAATGCGAAGCTTTTGGAGATCCTGCAAAAACAGGTTGCTCTGGGGCGCGAGCGCCGGGAATCGGCGCGGCGCACCATGCGCGAGAATCAAGCCCATCGAGAGATCGCGTCTCTGTTGCAGGTGCAGGACCGCGAAATCGCGGAGGCGCGATCCATTCAAGAGGGTTTTCTTCCAAAGGAGACACCCCAGCTGCCCGGCTACGAACTCGCCAGCGCGTGGCAGTCGGCCCGCGGCGTCGGCGGAGACTATTTCGACATGCTGTCCTTTGGCGGGGAGACGTTGGGGCTATGCATCGCGGATGTCGCGGGGAAGGGAATGCCCGCGGCGCTGCTGATGTCGAATTTGCAGGCGGCGGTCCGCGGGCTGGCGTCACCGGATTTGCGGCCGGACGAGCTGTGCGCGCGCTTGAATACGCTGCTTTGCAGAAATATCGCGAGTGACCGGTTCATCACGTTTTTCTACGCGCAGCTCGATGGTCCTGCGCGGATGTTGCGATACGTCAACGCGGGGCACAACCCACCGGTCGTATTGCACCGGGACGGTTCGCACTATCGGTTGACGGAGGGCGGCGGCGTGTTCGGCGCCTTTCCAAATCAGACGTTCGCGATGGGCACGACGCGTTTGGAGCCCGGCGACCGTGTGGTGCTTTTCACCGACGGCGTCACCGAGGCGGCCGACGCCGAGGACCAGGAATTTGGAGAGGAGCGCCTAGTGCGTTTGCTGCAAGAAAATTGCATCTCCACCGCCAAGGAAATTCAGGCGAAAATTTTGCAGGCCGCGGGCGAATTCTGCCGCGGCGCCTGGCAGGATGACGCCACGTTGCTTATTCTTGCAGTGTGCTAGACGAGCTTCCTTACAAATTGCGAGATGACTTCCAGCGTGGCGGTGGGCTGGTCGCGGTGGGGTGAGTGTCCACAGTTTGAAAGCACGAGCGTCTGAGCGTGTGGCGCGCCACGTTTGATGGCCTCCACCTGCGCCAACGTGCCGTATTCGTCTTCCAGTCCCTGGATGACGAGAAGAGGACAGCGGATCGAGCTCAGCCGGTCCTCGATGTTCCAGCGTTGAAACGCAGGGTCGAGCCAGATGTCGTTCCAGCCCCAGAATGTTTCGTCGGCGTAATCGTGGTGACGCGCGAGCTTTTGTGGCAAGTCGGTCGTTTTGTAGGCGAAGCGGATTTTGGCGATGCTCTGGACCGTTAAATCCTCGACGAACACATGCGGCGCCTCAAGGATGAGAGCCCGCGGACTTGCGGGAAAAGCGGCAGCGTAAATGAGGCAGATGGAACCGCCGTCGCTGTGACCCAGCAGGATCGGGCGCTGAATGCCGAGCCGCTCGAGCAGGGCAGGAAGCGTGACGGTTGCCTCGTCATGCATGAATTCGACGGGGCGTGGTTCGCGAAGCCGGTCCGATTTGCCGTGGCCATAGCGCGAGTACGCAAGGACTCCGCAGCGGGTCGCCCTGGCAAGTTGCTCGGGGAAATCCTTCCACATGGAAACGGAGCCGAGGCCTTCATGGAGCATGACGATCGTGGGGGTGTCCCCCAGCGCGGGATAAGACAGCGTCTCAAGACGCGTTCCGTCAACGATCAACTCGCCACGATGTTCGTGCAACTCTGACAAGCCAGACTCCCTTTGCGGCCCGCCCTGATCGGCTACCGCTCCGATGAAAGTATAGGCGAACGCGTTCTCAGCCGGGCGTGGTCCGGGAAAGAAAAGGACACTCGGCGAAAGTTTTAGTAAAGTGCGGCGAGTGCGCCCGTGACCTCTTCTGGAGAAACGCCAAATTTTGCCGATTCGATTTCGGCGCCGCCCCCTGGGCCCGTCGATCGATCCAGCTTCTTCGCGCAGCAGGAGCGCAACCGCGCGGCCACCTGGCGGCTTTCCGTGGTCTGCGTGCTGGCCGTGTTTTGCACGGGGATGGTTCTCAGCCTGATTCTTGCTCCGCCGCTCTACGGCCTTGCGGTTCTTGGGTTGTCTCTTGCGAGAAAGTATGGGAGCGTGTCCCCGCAGCTCTGGCGCTCGTTTCAGGCGGCAGGGAACACGTTCGTCGCTATCCTGCAGCATTTTTCCAATCAACCAGCGCCGCTTCCTCCGCTGGACATCGTCCTCTATATCGCCATCGGCATTCTTCTCCCCGGCATGATTCTGCAGCTTCTTTTGTGGCTTGGAATTCGCGGGATGTTCTTGCGCGCCGGAGCGGGCGGGGTGCTTCTGACACTCGGGGCGCGCGCGCCACGGCTGGAAGACCTGAAGGAAAAGAAGCTCGTGGATGTGGTCGAGGAGATGGCCATCGCGGGCGGCCTGCCTTCGCCGAAGGTGAAACTTCTGGACTCCGCGGCGGGAAATGCGGCGGTCGTAGGCTCTTCGCGGCAGGATGCGACGCTGGTGATTTCGCGGCGGCTGATCGACGATCTGGATCGGGATGAGTTGCAGGCGGTGGTCGGGCATTTGATCGGATCGGCGGGCAACGGCGACCTGCGTATCGCGATGACGATGGTTTCTGTGTATCAAGCATTTGGGCTTCTGGACACTCTGATTAACGCACCATTTGGCCCGCATGCCCGCCGGGCCCTCTGGCGGCTTTTGCGGATGCCGTTTCGAATGGGTGACCCAGCAGACGCGGACGAGGTTTCCGATTGGCTCACCCAGGGCCTGCGAAATTCAGACAAGGATGACGTGACGGCCCGCATGGACCGGAACAAAGGATGCCTCTCGACGCTCCTGCTGCCTGTGGTTGTTTTCAATGCATCGCTGAAGATGACGATGTGGGTGCTCGCCGGGCTCCTGTTTGAGCCTGCCGCAGCATTGCTGTGGCGCACACGCCGTTATCTGGCGGACGCCACGGCGGTGCAGCTCACGCGCAATCCCGATGCGCTAGCGAACGCGCTTCAGAGCTTGCGGGAATGCGGCGGACTCGTTCCGGGCGGGAAGTGGGCGTCGCATTTATTCATCGTCGGGCAAGAAGCGCGCGGCATGCCTCCGGAGTTGGCCCGGCGCGTCAAAGAAATGCGAAAGAGCGGGGTGCAGCCGACGCGGGAAAACATGATGAACATGGCCCTGGAAGCGATGGCGCAAGGGAACACTTCGGTGATGGCCGGCGCCCGAGCGGCGCGCGAGGATGAGACTCTCGAGGGAGCCACCGGTGGAGGCATGGTATCGCTGCACCCGCCTTTGGAGAAGCGGCTGAAGCGTTTGCAGGCGCAGGGTGCACACTATGCTGCCGGCGGGAAGCGCAAGAAGTCGTTGCTGGCGTGGGTTTTCCTCGTGGTGTTTTTGACGCCGTTGATTGCGCTGAGTTTAGCCGCGGTCCTGGCCGCGGTTGCGGTGTGCATCCTGCTCAACTTTCTCTTTGTAACCATAGCGTTTGCCGTCATTCTTGCGATCGTTCGGCTGATTCCCTGAGGAGCGAAAGATGGAAATATGGATCGCAGCCGGAGTGGCCGTCTTCTTGAGTATCTACGTCGTGGCGTCGTTCAATCGGCTCGTAACCTTGCGGTACCGGATGCGCGACGCGTGGTCGCAGATTGACGTGCAACTGAAGCGCCGCCACGATTTGATCCCGAATTTGGTCAATGCCGTAAAAGGCTACATGGAGCACGAACGAAGCGTCCTGGAAAACGTGACTCGCGCGCGGGAACAAGCCGTCACTGCGGGCTCCGACATAAACGCGCGAGCCGCGGCGGAGTCGGCGCTTTCCGCCGCTACGGGCAAATTGCTGGCGGTGGTAGAGGCCTATCCGGCTCTTCGAGCCAGTGAAAACATGCTGGCGCTTCAGGAAGAATTGGCCTCGACGGAAAACCGCATCGCTTTCGCCCGCCAGTTCTACAATGACTCCGTACTGGAGTACAACGCCGCGCGCGGTACGTTCCCGCGAAATCTGCTGGCCGCTCCCTTCGGATTTGCAGCGGCAGAAATGTTTGCTCTGGATGATCCCCGGCAGCGGGCCGCTCCTCAGGTACGCGTTTGAACGGGAAGCATGGAGGTGCATCTTGCCGCGACGAATTCTGCTCAGCGCCGCTTATCTTCTGATATTGGCTGCTGCCGCGGGGGTTGCGGCACGCGGCAACTCTGCGGACGAGCGAATGTTGCCGCTCAGCCGCGCACATCTTTGCGTCACGGAGGGATCGGTCACGGAACTGCCGGGCGACCGTCTTTCCGTAAGCGTTCCCAAGATGCGCGCCTATGCAACCGTGCCCACCTTGCAGGACGTGACCGCGCATTTTACCTACCTCGGTGCGACGGGTGGAGAAGCACGCCTGGGTTCCGGCGAGCTGCGCCGCCAGTTCGGCCTGAAGCTGCACGCGCAAGACGCCTGCAATCTTGTTTATGCCATGTGGCGCATTGAACCGGAGTCAAAACTCGTCGTCTCGGTGAAGAGCAATCCCGGGCAGCACACCAGCGCGGAATGCGGTAACCGCGGCTACAAGAACATCAAGCCCCGCCGCAGCTCGCCGTTGCCTCTCTTGCGCTCGGGTGCCATTCACACGCTGCACGCGGAAATGAACGGCGACGAGATGAAAGTGTTTGTCGATGGCGCCGTGGTGTGGGAAGGAGCCGTCGGAAGGGCCGCGCTAGGCTTCGCCGGCCCCGTAGGCATGCGTTCAGACAATGCTCGCCTGGAAATCGAGCTGCAGGCCAGGCGCTCCGGCGGCGCTCAACCCGACCACGAGCTAGCGTGTCGCGCAGGCGAGTCGGAGTAGTGCCTCGCAACAGAATGTGGGTCAGGCGCCTTTGGGCTCGGTCATGCTGAACCAGTTGCCGGAGTCGTCCTTCAGGATGGCTTCGATGCCGTAGAACTGCTCCTTTGGCGGCGAGAGAAACTCGACACCTTTGGCTTTCAACTCCTCGTAGGTCTTGCGGCAGTCGCTGGTCTGCAGCACGCCGCCGTTGATTTTGCCCTGCGTCAGCAAGCCGCGGATCGCCTTGGCGGCGTCGGGCTGCATGTTCGGGCCGTCGACTTGCATCAAAATGATTTGCAAGTCGGGCTGGCCTTTCGGGCTGACCGTCAGCCAGCGGAAACCATTGTCCATCTTTCCATCCATGCGCACCTCGAAGCCCAGCTTGTTCACGTAGAAGTCGCGCGCGGAGTCCTGGTCTAAAACATAAAATGTTGCATGAGAGAGTCGTTGGATCATGGGATCCTCCTTGTTCTGTCGGAGAGTATCCGAACTAGAAAGAGCAATGCTTCTCGATTCTTGCGGTTTTGAACCGACTCTACGAGCCAATGAAGAAATGCTGGTAACAGGCAGGAATGTAGTACAGCGGCCAGTGCGAGGCAAATCCCCCAAAGCTGACGCGGGCTTGACGCCTGAATGCAGCCGGGGACAGGCCGGTCAGAGATCGAAACTTCAAGCTGAACGATCCTAGGCTTTCGTACCCCAAGTCGAAGCAGATATCCGTAACACTGTGATTTTCGGCAAGAAGTAGCTTTTTCGCTTCGTCCATTCGGATGCGTGTAACGAACTCGTGCGGCGTTTCGCCGAATGCCTGCGCGAACAAGCGGTTGAAATGGTAGGGGGAAAGGCAGGCGTGACCTGCGGCCTTCTCCAGGGTGACGCGATCCCGGTAGCAGGCCGCCAGAAAGTCGCGGGCCCGCGAGAGGCGGGCGAATGTGGCCGCATCGAAGAGCCGGATGTTGCGCCGGAGAGCAAATTCAGCGCGTCGCGACGGGGTTCTCATGGCGGGTAATGTAGCATAACGCGCCACGCGTTGCGCCCGCACCCCGAGGCGGCGCTCTGGCATGCAAATGGCACAAATGGCCACAAACCCGTATCCGGACGCAGGTCATTGGAGTATCCTCGGCAGTCGGGCTAAACGTTATTCCTGCGGGAAGACGCGTTTCCGGGGAGACGGTATACTAGAGTCCCGCAGAAGTAAGCGTTTGCGGGAGTCCGGATGTCCAGGGGGGATCATGCAACGTCGTGAAGTCCTGAAATTGTTGGTTGCGGGGGCAGCCCTGCCCGTCCTTTCTCCGAGCGTGTTGGCGCATTTTTACGAGGCGCAAGCGCAGGTCGGCCCAGCTTATAAGCTTCGGACCCTGAGCGCGCAGCAAAATGCGCAGGTCGTGGCCATGATCGATCTGCTCCTTCCGGCGACGGATACACCGGGCGCGAAGGCTGCGCGCGTAAATGAATTCATTGACGTGATTCTGACCGAGTGGGCGACCGACAGCGAGCGGCAGGACTTCTTGAACGGGCTCGCCGATGTGGACAAGCGAAGCAACGAGCTGTTCGGCAAGAATTTCACCGACGCGTCAGTGGTGCAGCAGACAGCCTTGCTGCGCGCGATGGATGACGTCGCGATGGCGACCCATGTAAGCCACCGAGTGCGTCACGGCAACACCATTCCCGAGGAGAGAGACATGCAGCTCCACGGCAATTTCTGGGACGTCTTCAAGGGAATCACTCTCCATGGCTACTACACCTCTGAAATCGGATTCTCGCAAGAGCAGAACCTGCTGATCATTCCGGGCGCCTACCATGGTTGCGTGCCGCTGACGCGAGAAAAAGGCCTAAGGGAGAGTCGCATGCCAGCTAATTCGTATGATGCAATCATCGTGGGTTCCGGGATTACCGGCGGTTGGGCGGCCAAGGAGCTTACCGAAAAGGGTCTGAACACGCTGGTTCTGGAAGCCGGGCGCAGCATTGATCCGGCGCAGGATTATGTCGAGCACGTTCCGGTTTGGGAGCTCAAGTATCGCGGCTGGGACGATCGCGCCGAGCGGCAGCGCACGCAGCTGGTCCAACGCGAGGTGTATTACGCGTGTGATGAATACTCGCACAAATTTTTCGTCAACGACCTAGAGAACCCGTATACAAACGCTCCGGGATCAAAGTTTTCCTGGATTCGCGGCCGCCAGGTCGGCGGAAAGTCCATCACTTGGGGGCGCCAAAGCTATCGCTGGAGCGACCTCGATTTTGAGGCCAATGCGAAAGAGGGAATCGCGGTGGATTGGCCGATCCGCTACGCGGACATCGCCCCGTGGTACGACTATGTGGAGGATTTCGCCGGGATCAGCGGCCAGCCCGAAGGTCTTCCGCAACTACCCGACGGAAAGTTCCTGCCTCCGATGGAGATGAACTGCGCCGAGCTGGATTTCCGCGCCGCGCTTGCCAAGAATTTTGACGACCGCATCATGACCATCGGGCGAACGGCAGTGCTGACGCGAGTCCATCAAGGACGCGCGGCTTGTCATTACTGCGGCGTCTGCCACCGTGGCTGCATCACGCAATCCTACTTCAGCAGCTTGAATTCAACGCTGCCCGCGGCGCTAAAGACGAAACGCTTTACGATTCGCCCCTACAGCGTCGTGCATAGCCTGATTTTTGATCCGAACACGCGGCGGGTCAGTGGCGTGCGCGTGATCGACGCGCAAACGAAGAGCGCGATGGAATTCAAGGCCCGCGTATTTTTCATCTGTGCTTCGACGCTGGAGTCGACGCGCATCCTTCTCAACTCCGCCACCTCGGAATTTCCCAACGGCCTCGCCAACAGCAGCGGAGAACTGGGTCACAACCTGATGGATCACCACATGGGCGCGGGTGCGAGCGGAGTGATGCCCGGCCACGAAGACAAAGTGCCGTTTGGAAACCGGCCGAACGGAATCTACGTTCCGCGTTTCCGCAACGTGAAAACCAAGCAGAGGGATTTTGTGCGCGGGTACGGCTACCAGGGCGGCGGCAGCCGGGACGGCTGGTGGCGTGGTGCGTCGATGAGCGGCATCGGCGTGGACCTCAAGAACGCGCTGAAGACGCCCGGTCCGTGGCGGCTTGGGCTGGGCGGCTTCGGCGAGTGCCTCCCGAATCACGAAAACTACGTGGAAATCAATAAAGACAAGCTCGATGCCTGGGGCATCCCGACACTGACGATCCATTTCGAATGGCGCGAGAACGAAAAGACCATGTCGAAGGACATCGCCGTCCAGGCTGCCGAGATGATGGCCGCCGCGGGTGCGAAGGAGATCGGCGTGTACCAGGATATTTCCACGCCGGGGCTCGGGATTCATGAAATGGGAACGGCGCGCATGGGCCGCGACCCGAAAACTTCCGTTTTGAACGAACACAACCAGGCTCACGATGTGAAGAATCTGTTCCTGCCGGACGGCGCTTGCATGACCTCTGCGTCGTGCGTGAATCCGTCGCTCACTTACATGGCTCTGACCGCGCGCGCCTGTGATTTTGCGGTCGGCCAGATGAAGAAGAATGAACTGTAAGCTTCGCACGAGGTGAGCAGCGAACGGACGCTTAGCGATTTCTACGATTGTGTATTTCTGCTCTTGACATAGCACCTGGTGCACATCGCGTTCGCTCCGCTCGGGAAGAGATCTGCCGGCTTCATTCTGCGGCATGCCGAGCACCGGCGTTTACCTCCCTGCAGCGGCAAGGCCCGGAAGTGTTTTATCGGTGGAACCCCGAGCGCGCGGACGTGATAGGCAATCGTGGAAGGCGCCTTGTCGAGCTTGAGGCCAATCGAGACGAGCGTCTCTCCGGCCTGCAAAAGCTTCCGAATTCGCTCGCGCAACGCAGTCTTAGCCTTGCCACTCCGCGGCATCTGGGCACCTCTCAGGCACATCCTAAGGCACAATCCTTGCCCGTTGGATAGATTCTTGGCCGCGATATACGACGCGTGGCTAAACCGCGCACGAAGTTTAGTCCTGGGAGCACCCGAGATCGCGCAAGATCTCAGCCGTGTGCTCGCCCAACAACGGCGGCGGCAGCCGGTAGCTTACGGGAGTATCGGAGAAGCGGACGGGGTTCGCGATACTCCGAACCTCGCCGAGCGAAGGGTGCTCCAGCTGGACGATCAAGCCGCGCGCCTGCGTCTGCGCATCATCCAATGCTTCGGACACGCCGTTGATGGGAGCGGCGGGAACGCCGGCCCGCGTCAATTTCTCCAGCCACGCGGCTGTGACTTCTCGATCGAAACGCTCCTGGAGCAGCGGGATCAATTCCGAGCGATGCGCGATTCGCGACGCATTACTCGCAAATCGGGCGTCCTCGCCCAGCGTTGACTGCGCGTTGAGCGCCACAACGAACTTTGTCCATAGTGCTTGGGTGCCGACACCCACGACGAAATGCTTTGCGTCGCTCCCCCGAAACACCTGATACGGCACGATGTTCGGATGCGCGTTTCCCCAGCGCTGCGGTAAAGCGTGCGCGTTCAGATAGCTGCTGCCCGCGTTTGCCAGCCACGTGAGCTGCGAGTCGAAAAGCGCCATATCGAGAAACTGGCCGCACCCGGTGCGCTCTCGCGCAAAGAGCGCGCCGAGAATCCCCATCGCCGCGTACATTCCGCAAGTCATGTCCGCGATGGCGATCGGATAACGCATCGGGCCGCCGCCGGGTTCGCCGGTGAAGCTCATCAACCCGGACTCCGCCTGCGCCAGGATGTCGTAGCCGGGCCGGCCTGCTTTGGGCCCCGTGAAGCCGTAGCCGGTGATGCTGCAATGAATCAGCCGCGGATGTTTCGTTTGCAGCGTCTGCGGATCGATCCCGCGCTTTCGGAGGGAATCGAGCGAGGGCTGATTGCTGATGAAGACATCCGCGGTTGACACCAAGCGCTGGAGAATTTCCGTCCCTCGCGGATGATCGTAGTTCAGCGCAATCGATCGCTTGTTGCGATTCGCCGCGAGATAGTAGGCGGATTCGCTGCCGACAAACGGAGGACCCCAGCCGCGCGACTGGTCGCCCGTTTTCGGGCGTTCCACCTTGATGACGTCGGCGCCGAAGTCGCCCAGGAGCATCGCGCAGTAAGGACCGGCGAGCGCTTCGCTGAGCTCAACAACGCGAATGGAGTCGAGAACGCCGGTCACGGGTCCAGATTATATGACGTTATGCCCTCGGCCAGGCGCTTCCGCGGTTCAGAATCCCTGCGAGGCCTCCGCCACCGTGGGGTAGGAGTCGATGAGTTTGTCCACGCTGGTTAGCTTCAGGGTGTCCTCGACCATACCGGTCACGCCAGCGATGCGCAGACTGCCACCCGCTTTCTTCATCTTCGCGTAGCACATGACCAAAATTCCTACCCCGGTGCTGTCCACCACGGTTACGCCGGTCAGATCGAGAATCACCTTCCTTTGGTTCTCCTTGAGCAAATCCGCAACGCTCCATTCCACGCGCATGGAGTCGCTTCCCAACACGATCCGGCCCGCCATTTGAAGCACGGCAATGTCCGGCTCGATGTGCTTGCGATCGATGGTGAGAATCATGCAACCCCCGCGGCAGCGGACAGCGCTCGAAATGCATCTCGCGGCCTGCGCATCTTAGGCCGCTGCCCCGCAGCGCGTCAACGCCTTGAGCGGAGAGCGCGGCACGAAATTCCGCGCCAAGAAAGCGGAAAGCCCCCGCTGCTTCAAGCAGTGAGGGCTTCAATTCCGCGAACGACGTTAGGATGCGGCGCCAGCTGCACGACTCATTGGGAGTTGGTCTTGTTTAGCCACTGGATGCCCTTCCAAGTGGAAGTGACCGAAGTGCCGGTTCCTGCCCCAGCGGTGAGGGTCGTTGAGGGGAACCACGGCGGTGCGAAGTTACCAGTCAGGAATCGGCGATCAAACATAACGTTACGCGTCGTGGTGTTGATGTCCTGGATGGTGTTCTGAATACGTCCGCCTACGATGGTCAGCGTGTTGATGGCATTTCCGGTATTGACGAGGCCTCCCGAGCCGGTCGACGAAATCATGGCTAGCGAGGCGTCGATTTCCAGGTTGCCATTGGCCTGGCTGTTCTGCAGTTGGATGTTGCCGGAAGACGTGTAGATCCCCAGAACCTGACCGGTGTTGTTGGCGGGGATGAGCTGGTCGATGGTGGCGACCGTGCCGCTCGTGGTGACTGGTTCCGCTTTGTAGAGAATGTCGCCGGTGATGGTGATGTTGTTGCTGCCGGAGGCCACCACCGTCAGAGCGGTGCCGTTTTGAATGGCCGCTTGACCCTGGCCGGGACCGGAAATCCCAGTGATGGCGCCATTCACGAACAGCATGGTGGCGTCGCCCATAAGCTGGTCCGCCGAATTAAACTGCTGGGGAACGCCATTGATGGTCTGCGTGCCTACGCCGGAGGTATTGATCGTGGTCGTCCCAGCCGAACCGGCAGCAGGATCGATCGTGATGGTCGTAGTCACTCCGGCGTTCACGATCGTGTACGTCTGAGAGGTTGTAGAACCAGTTGTGGGCGCCAAGGTGACCTGGGCATTGCCTTGGACGTAGATACCGCCGCCCGTGAAGGTTTTCGCCCCGGTTGTAGCGTTCACGGAATAGGGCAAATATACACCGGAGGCTGGGGCGGCGCTGGAGGGGTAGGCCACTCCAGCGGCGTTCTTCAGGATGGGGGCCATCGTTGCGGGCACCGGCGCTGTCGTGGTGTTGCCGATGCCATCGAGCACCGCTTGCTCCTGGTTGAAGGAGTTTGCCGGGAGTGCGACTGCTGGCTGGCTCACATTGAAGCCGCCGACGAACGTGGGATTGATTCCGTTCGTGGGCGTGGCCGATGATTGGCACGAGCCGCTACTGCCATCCCAGCCAGCCGTGGCGCCGGATTGGCCGACGGTGTCGGTGAAGGTATACGGGGCGGAGTTCGAGAAGTTCCAGGAGCCGTTAGTAAAGACCGGGCCGGTAATGGTTCCGGGGACCAGGTCTCCACTGCAGAGAGCGTAGGTGCCGATGAACATACCCCAAGCCGCAAACGACTGGTTCGTGGGCGCCAGTCCAGTGTTGGCGGTGATGAAGATCGTGCCGTTATCAATGAGCGTAGCTACTTCACTGCCTTGCGACTGACCGACTACGGTCATCGAATACGGGAAAGAATAGTTGTAAGAAGTGACCGGACTGGAAGCGCATGAGGTGGGACACGGAGTGGCGCAGGTCGCGCCGGCGGGGCCACCCGAAACCGTGCAGCTCGCGGCGAGGCCCGCCGGAGGGACGCTGGCGTTCGTTACCTCGAAACGTTCTTGCCAAGAATTGGTGCTGTTGACATTCGTGTAGGTACCGAACGCACCAGTGACGGCTGTCCCTGCGGTGCTCCCAGCGGTCGTGGGGTTCGCGATCGGCGCTGCATTCGGTGAAAAACCGGTGGGGACCGCAGCGCTGAGGCTGGATATCATTTTTTGACGGGCGACGGTGACCCCGGAGTCCGCGGCGTAGAACGAGCCGCGATACCTGCCGTAAAAGTCATTAATCAGCGACTCCGAACTGACCGCCAGCACCATGGTGAGGGACATTCCCATGAGCAGCAGCAGCAACAGCAGGGTGGTCACCAGGGTGATGCCCTGCTGATTCTTCCAGCGGGATGAGCGGACTGTCTTCGAGAAGGAAGTACGGGTTCTCATGGTTGCTCCTCAATCATTCATGCTGAGATTGCGCGGGTTGACGATGATGGACAGGGCTTGGATCTTGTAAGGCTGCCCGTCGAATGTGTTGGTAAAAATACCGGCGGAGTAGACGTTGCTATTGGAATACACCTTGGGCGGCGTGCGGCCGATCACCGAGATGCGGACGGACCGAACCTGATCGTATTGATTGTCGTAGCAAGGGGAAGTGGTGGAGGCGCTGTTGTAGCAATATTGAGCCGAGCTTGATATAGCCGTACCGGCGCCGTTCAGGACCACCGTGGAGGCACCCACCTTGAAACCGATGATCTGGCTGGCAATGGGGTTCTCCACGCCGTTCTCGGTCCGCACAAGTGTCGGACCGGTGGGATCGAGGGCGGTATCGACCCAGTATTTAACGGGCGCCAGTTTCACCACCCAATCGGTCCCGCTGCAGAATGAGTTTGTGAGCGGTGAGGGGACAATGGAGGTGTCGGTGGCGGTGGTCAAATTGAGCTGGTCATTCGTGGTGCCGGTGTTGGTCCCCGCCGGCGTCAGGTTCGTGGGACCGTAGGCAATGGAGACGTTCGCTCCCGAAGCGGCGGCGTTCGCCGATAGAATGGCGGTGGTCATCTGCGTGCCGGAAGTGCCAACGTGGATGAACACGACTTGGGAGTTAGCGGTGAATCCCGCGATAAGCTGCGCCGAGGTTGCGGGAGCCACAGGAGACATGATCATGGCGCCGCTGGTGGTAAGGGCGGGCGTCGCGCAGCCTCCGGTCCCGGGCGCAACATAAACCTGGCCTGGGGGCGTGTTGGGGTCAGGCGTAATGACGTTCAGGGTGTCGAAGCAAGCCGCGTTGTAGGTCGCCGTACCTGCCGGATGGCACGTGGCGCCGCCCGCAGTGTTATTGACAACGGTGATGCCGACGGGCCAACTCGAAATATTGGCGACGCTGTACCAGCCCGTGCCGGCGTTCACCACGTCACTTTCGATTTGCGAGAGAGCGTTGCGCAAGGAGACGTTCAGCCCAATTTGATATTGCTGGTCGTTGAACAGCGCGGCATGTTGCCTGAACAGGTTCATAGCCGCCGCGCCGATGATCACGAACACGGTGATGGAAATCATGAGCTCGATCAGCGTGAAGCCGCCCGAGCCCGTGCCGCGGTGCTGCGCTTTTCGTTGTGACTTTGGCTTCACTGTGCTTAGCTCGTTCATGGGTGCACCAGACTGGTCTGAAACGTGACCTGAGGTTTCAAGGCCTGATTCGTTAGCGTGACGAGAACCGTGATTTGGTGCGCTCCCGTAATCGTATTGCCGCCAACCGTTGGACTAAGGGTAATCTGCCAACGGCGATCGAAGGTCAGCATGTCCGGAGTGGCAGCGGCAAGAGTTCCACCGGGTGTCACGGTCACCGTGCCGGTGGGTTGCTGGGTGTACAGAGTGGTCGTGCCGTTGGAGGCGATCACCTCGTTGATATTGCCGTCATTGGACGAGATCTGCACGGAGTCGGAATAGCCCGCAACGTCAGCGGCCAAGCTTCCGCCTGCCACCATGTTCGGATCACCAGTAGGAAACCGGTCGAGGTCCTCCATTTTCTCGGACGCCAGCAGCGCGGCCGTGCTCATGTAGCGAGCATGCGCGCCCATGTTGACCGACTGACTCATCAGCGCGGCTGTACCGAACAAGCCGATGGTGAGGACCAGGATCGCCACCATAGTTTCAATGAGCGTGAAGCCGCGCTGTCCGCGCGACTTATGGAGCAACTGTGACGTTTCCATAGTTGGACACCGTAATCGTTTCTGCGGGCAAGGCTGTGCCCGGATAAGTTAGGACTAACGTGATGGGACTCGCCGCCGGAGTGCTGGTCACGGCGCCACCGGGGCTGAAGGTCAAGGTTATATTCGCGCCGAGCGTCGGACCGTGCCCCTGCAAAGGCACGGCATTGCCAACATTGGTAAAGGCCGCGGCGCAGGCTAGCCCACCATACGCGGGGGCTTCGCTCTGCACCTGGTAGCTATAAGAGGCCGCCGTGAACACGACCTGCGACTTGCAGCCGTGAAAAATGGCTTGGTAACGAGAGGAGGAGATAGCTCCGGTTAAAGACGTGATCGCGGAGCGCAGCGCGTAAACGTGCATGGTATTTTGAATGACCGGGACCGCCATCCCTGCAAGAATGAGCCCGACAGCCACAACGAGCATGAGTTCGACGAGCGTGAACCCGCGTGACGCTCGGCGGCGATCCAGATGCCTAGTTCGGTGTTTCTTTGGAAAACCGCAGATCATTAACGTCTCCGTAAGTCTCGAGATTCTTCTGGACTTTGAGTCCGACTCAAAAACCTGCATACGGAGAAGCAGTTCAGGTGCCAGGGGATGACACTGGTAAGTCATTGCAGACAAACTATTTACATCGATGGCCTTCGTGCCCAGGCTATTCAAGGCTTGGCGATGGGTGAAAACGTTACAACTTGCGCGCTACACCTGGCCTTGCCACCCGAGCCGGCAAGCCCACTCTAGGCGGGTCGCCACCCGGTTTCGTCCCGGCCATCTCGATCATGGCAACCTCGGCCCGTTCCTAGCTTGCTTGCGGCCCTCTATTCCCCGAGAATAGGCTGTTTGTGTGTTGCGTTTTGTGCGGTGCAGCGGGCCTGGGTGCGGGCCGCTGGGGTCCCGGGGGAGAGAGTGGCGCAGGTTCATTCGCTGAAACGTTTCGTTGCATATTTTTCGATGGAGATCGCGCTGGAGAATGCCATGCCGAGCTACAGCGGCGGCCTTGGCGTTCTGGCGGGCGACACCGTCCGGGCGGCGGCCGACCTTCGCCTGCCGATGGTGGCGGTCTCTCTGCTCTATCGAAAAGGCTACTTCTCCCAGCGGCTGGCCGAGGATGGCAGCCAGACCGAAGAGCCTGTCGAATGGCGGGTGGAAGACTTCCTGCAAGAAGAATCCGCCCGCGTCAGCGTCCCGCTCGAGAATCGGCGCGTCGAGCTCCGGTGCTGGCGCTACGACGTTAAAGGCGTGCGCGGGTTTGAAGTGCCGGTGTACTTCCTCGACGCCGATCTTCCTTCCAATCAAGATTCCGACCGGAACCTCACCGGAAGTCTCTACGGCGGGGACTCCTACTACCGGCTTTGCCAGGAAGTCCTGCTGGGAGTCGGCGGTGTTCGCATGCTTCGCGCCCTTGGCCATGACGAGCTGACCCGCTACCACATGAACGAGGGCCACGCGGCGCTGCTCTCCCTTGAGTTGCTCGGCGAGGAGGCGGAAAAGGCCGGCCGGACTTCCATCCGCGGCGAGGATATCGAAAAAGTCCGCAGCAAATGCATATTTACGACCCACACGCCCGTGCCTGCCGGACACGACCGGTTCCCGATGGAATACCTCACCCGCGTCTTCCCGGGCCAGAACAGTTTCTTCGATCTGAAGGATGCTTCCTCCGCGGACTTGCTAAAAAGCGTGTTGCAAGCCGAGCAGGCTTTTCCGGATCTGCTGGAAGCGGCGCGCGCGGGCGCCTCCCTCAATATGACCTACCTGGCGCTGAGCCTCAGCACTTACGTCAACGGCGTGGCCAAGCTGCACGGCGAGACTTCGCGCAAGATGTTTCCGCAAGTGCCCATCGAGGCCATCACCAACGGGGTGCACGCGGTTACCTGGACTTCGCCGGCATTCAAGGAGCTTTTCGATCGCTGCATCTCTTCCTGGCGGGAAGACAACTACAGCCTGCGAAGCGCCCTGGGGCTCCCGCCGGAGGAGGTCTGGGCGTCGCATCTGATCGCCAAGCACGAGCTTCTTGGGGCCGTGCGCATGAAGACGGGCCTCACGCTCGATCCAGACGTATTTACGATCGGCTTCGCGCGGCGCGTCACCGGCTACAAACGTGCCGACCTCATCCTTTCCGACCTTGATCGCCTGCGGCAGATCGTCAAGAGCGGGTTGAAGTTTCAGATCGTGTATGCAGGTAAGGCCCACCCCCACGACACCGGAGGCAAGGATATCATCCGGCATATTTTTCACGCGAAGAAGGCTCTGCGTAAGACCGTGCCGGTTGTTTTCCTTGACGAGTACAACCTCGAGACCGGCGGCAAGATTACCTCCGGCGTGGACCTGTGGCTGAATACGCCGCAGTTTCCTCTCGAGGCTTCGGGAACCAGCGGGATGAAAGCCGCGCTGAACGGCGTCCCGAGCCTAAGCATCCTGGATGGCTGGTGGGTCGAAGGGCATATCGAGGGCGTCACCGGCTGGTCCATCGGCGAATCCCGGCTCTCCGGGGCTGTTGCCGCCGCTACCGACAATGCCAACGAAGCTCAGTCGCTATACTCAAAATTGGAAAACGTGATCTTGCCGATGTTTTACAAGGAGCGCAGCCGCTATCTGGCAGTGATGCAGCACGCCATCGCCATCAATGGCTCCTTTTTCAACACCCAGCGCATGGTCCAGCAGTACGTCACCGACGCGTATCTCCGCTAGACCGAAACACAGGCGAAACCCCTTCGAGTGCAGCGGATTGACCCCCCGCCTTTGACAGCCGGCCAGCACCACCCGCCAACGAACTGGAGGGTACCCATCCGTGTCAGCGCAGCTGATTCTTGTAAACCGCCATGCCCACCGCAGCATCCATGCCGATTTTCTCCAGCGCCGCGATCTCGCGCCGCGTCTTGATTCCGCCCGCGGCGATGATCGGATGCGACGTCGCGCTGCGCAGCCGGCGAAACCACTCGAGATTGGCGCCGCTCATTGTTCCTTCGCGGTCCACGTCGGTACACAAGAATGCCGCGCAAAAGGGCTCGAGCTGCGCCATCACCTCTTCGGCGCGGAGTTTCAGCGCGCGTCTCCATCCGTGCGTGACGACTTGGCCCTTCTCCGTATCGAGCGCAATCACGATTCGCCGCGCGTCCACTTTCTTCCGTAGCTGCCGCAGGAAGCGCGCGTTTACTTTTCCGTCGCGAAACGCGGCGCTCCCGATGATGATTTGCTCGACGCCCCAACCCGCGATGGCCGCGGCGCGCACCGCCGTGCGAATTCCGCCGCCCACGCGCACTTTCACTCCATAGTGACTGCGCGCTTTCAAACACAGCTGGTGCACAAGCTCATCATTTCCGGGCTTGCCCATCGCCGCATCGAGGTCGATCACATGCAGCCAGGGATATTTCCGAAACTTCTGGAGCAAGCCAAACACGTCCGCCACCGCCAACTCCCGACGACGTCCATGCACCAGTTGAACTGCTTGCCCGCCCTGCAGATCGATGCAAGGGATCAGCACGGCAGGCGCACCTCAACGCCTCGCGCCGCAAGATACTTCTTCAGTTCGCGGATCGGCTGGATGCCGTCGTGAAAAATAGACGCCGCGAGCGCCGCGTCGGCCGCCCCCTGGGTGAAAATCTCTACGAAGTGTTCGGGGAGTTTGGCTCCGCCGGAAGCAACTACGGGCACGGTAACTGCACGCGAAATGGCTGCGGTCAGCGGCACGTCGAAACCTTTCTGCGTTCCGTCACGATCAACCGAGGTGAGCAAGATCTCCCCCGCCCCGAGCGAAACGCCTTGCTTCGCCCAGGCCACTGCATCTAGGCCCGTCGAGTCGCGCCCACCGCGAACCATCACATCCCAACGGTCGCCCTCGCGCTTCGCATCGATGGCCAAGACCACCGCCTGCGCGCCGAACTCACGCGACAGCTCGGAGACCAGCGCAGGCCTCGCAACCGCTGCGGTGTTTACCGTGACTTTGTCCGCGCCCGCCCGCACCACCGCGCGCGCATCGTCCAGAGCGCGGATTCCTCCGCCCGCGGTCAAGGGGATCGCCAGTTGCGCGGCGACTCGCCGAATGGTTTCGAGAAACGTAGGACGCCGGTCGCGCGAGGCCGCAATGTCCAGCACCACGAGTTCGTCCGCACCCTCCGCGTTGTACCGCGCCGCCAGCGTGACCGGATCGCCCGCGTCGCGCAGTCCCACAAAATTTACGCCTTTGACGACGCGCTCGCCGTCGGTATCGAGGCAGGGAATAATGCGGCTCGCCAGGCTCATGCTGCGAGCCCCAGAAAATTCTGGAGCAACCTCGCGCCCGCCGTTCCGCTCTTTTCCGGATGGAACTGCACCGCGCAAAGGTTCTGTCTTTCGAGCACCGCGACGAATTCCGCGCCGTGGGTGCACGTGGCTACCGCATCGGTGTCTGCGCTCGCGGCCATCGCTGCGTAGGAGTGAGCGAAATAAAAGTGCGCGCCGGGCTCGATACCTTCGAGCAATCGAGAAGCGCGCGCGACCCGCACTTGGTTCCAGCCCATGTGCGGCAGCTTGACGTCCGCCGGAAGCGCTTGAATTTGCCCGGACAAGAGCCGCAGGCCGCAGAGTTCCGGCGCTTCCTCACTCGAATCATAGAGCGCCTGCAGCCCCAGACAAATTCCGAGAAAAGGCACACCGCGCCCCAGGGCTTCCAGCAGAGGAGCGCGCAAGCTGCGTTCGTCCAGCGCGCGAATCAATGCGCTAAAGTGCCCGACACCGGGAAGGAGCAGGGCTTCGGCGCTCCGGATGCCCTCTGGAGAATCTGCGCGTTCCGATTCGGCGCCGAGCCGTTGCAGGGCCCGCTCCACCGAAGCCACGTTGCCCGCACCGTAGTCGAGCAAGGTAACTTTCACAGCAGGCCTTTCGTGCTCGGCAAAACGTGGCGCAGCCGTTTGTCGCGCGACACCGCGAAACGCAGCGCTCGGGCAAATGCCTTGAACATGGCTTCGATCTGATGATGGGACGATCGCCCGTAAAGAACCCGCAAATGAATGTTGGCGCGGGCCGCCTGCGCGAACCCCTGGAAAAAATCCTCGGTCAACTCGGTTTGGAAATCGCCGACGCGCTTCGCGGCAATTTTTGCGTTGCACACGCAATAGGGCCGTCCGCCAAGATCCACCGCAGCGGCGGCCAGCGTTTCATCCATGGGCATCAAGAAGTAGCCGGCGCGCAAGATTCCGCGTTTCGTTCCAAGTGCTTTCACGACCGCCTCGCCGAGAGCGATCCCGGCATCCTCGACGGTGTGGTGCTGATCGACATCCAGGTCGCCCTTGGCTTCGAGCGTCAGATCGAAAGCACCGTGGCGCGCCACCAGCTCCAGCATGTGGTCCAGGAAACGAATTCCGGTGGTGACGCGCGCCGTTCCGCGCCCATCCAGATTCAGGCGAACGCGGATGTCGGTTTCATTGGTCTTGCGATGGATGGTGGCGATTCTTGCCATGTTGTTCCTACCGGTAGCGCTTGATCTTTTTCATCAGGCGCTCCATTTCGGCTTGTGTTCCAATCGAGATGCGCGCAAATCCTGGGCCGATGTCCTTGGATCGATCCCGCAGCAGGACGCCATCTCGTAGCAGCCGCTGAAACAATTTCGGTCCGCTCGGCGCCAAAATCTGTCAGGAGGAAGTTGCATGGGCTGGGATACGTTTTGACGCCAATGGATTGCAGCTGTTTCTCGAACCACTGGCGCGTGTGAGCGATGTCCCGCAAGTAGCGCCTCATCGTCTTGGGATCGTTCACCGCAGCCACAGCGGCCACGAGCGCGGCGAGATTGACTGGAAAAGGCGCGGTCGCCCGCCGCAAGGTGGTTAGCGAATCCGGCATCACCGATAACCGCTCCCAGCCTCAAACTTGCGAGGCCCGCTACTTTCGAGAATGTGCGCGCTACGAAGAGCTGCGGATACTTGTGGATCAGCGGAACGACGCTCACACCCGCGAATTCCGCGTAAGCCTCGTCGACCACAATGGCCGTGTGCGTGGCCTCGTCCAGAATCGTCTGGATTGCTTCGCGGCTGCAGCAGCGTTCCCGTCGGATTGTTCGGATTGCAGATGAACAGTACTTGCGGCCGCGTGCGCACGGCTCGCAAAGCGTCCTGGAGCGGAAACTCCATGTCCGCACCGTAGCGCAGCACTTCGACTTTTGCGCCGGCGACTTCTCCCCAGTACCGATACATCGGAAAAGTGGGCTCACAGATCACAATGCGTTCGCCCGCATTTACAAAGGTATCGACGAAGACGCGCAGGGCATCGTCGCCGCCGTTGGTGAGCATTAATTCTTCGAGTTTCACTCCGTAGTGGCGCGCCAGACGCTTCGCGCCACGCTCGTATTCCGGATACATCGCCAGTTGTCTTGGTCGAGAGTCTTCCCAGCGCGCGGGGCACGGCCGGCGAGCAGCCCGCCGTGTTCTCGTTGAAGTCCAAGCGCAGCTTATTTGCGCGTCCCTCGCCGGGCGGCTCGTACGTGCGCCGGTCGAGAATCGCCTGTCGCACCGGCAACTGAACCTTCATCGGCGCACCTCCACCGCATTCGCGTGAGCCGCAAGCCCTTCCGCGCGCGCCAGCGTTTGTACATCTTTGGCCAGCCGCGTGAAGCCTCGATGGCCGATGGATTGTACGCTGATGCATTTCACAAAATCGGCGGCGCTTAGCCCGCCCCGCCGCCGCGCCCACCCGCCCGTTGGCAGCACGTGATTGCTGCCGCTGGCGTAGTCTCCCAGTGGTTGCGCGGCCCACGGACCGACAAATACGGTTCCCGCCGCTTGGCACTTCTTCAGCAACGCGCTGGCATTGCCGGGAAGGCTGAGATGCTCCGGCGCAAAACGGTTGACGAACTCGCAGGCAGCCTGGAGCGACGCCGCAAGCAATATCGCGCCGGTTCGTCGAATCGAAGTGTGCGCAGCATTCGTTCGCGGGAGCTGCTCCAATTGCCGCATGACTTCAGCCCGAACCTGATTCGCCATCGACTTCGACGTAGTCACGAAAAAGCTTCCCGCGTCCGGCGCATGCTCCGCTTGCGCCAGCAAATCCGCGGCCAGCCATGCTGGATTCCCGTCCGTCGCAAGAACGATCGCTTCAGTAGGCCCCGCCGGCAAATCGATCGCGCAATCGCTGCTCACAAGCTGCTTCGCCGCGGTCACAAAACGATTGCCCGGTCCAAAGATTTTGTCCACGCGCGGCACGCTCTTGGTTCCGTAAGCCAACGCGCCGATCGCCTGGGACCCGCCGATCCTCGCGATCTCGGTCACGCCGAGCAAGCTGGCCGCCGCCAAGAGCTCCACATTTGGCCGCGGGCAAACCGCGATTACTCGTTGTACTCCAGCGACCCTAGCAGGGACCACGGTCATCACCAGGGTCGAAACCAGGGCGTGCCGGCCGCCCGGGATGTAGCAACCGATAGCCTCGATCGGCCTGACGACTTGCCCCACGCGCACGCCGCGCTCGACCTCGATCATCCACGCCCGCGGCATTTGTCGCTTCGCCACGCGCTCCACGTTTCGCGCGGCGTGCTTCACAGCCCGCAGGAAGTCCGCGGAGACCGAGCTTGCCGCCGTGCGCATCTCGTCGCGCGAAATCCACACGCCATCACCGCGAAGATCCACGCCGTCCAGCTTCTTCGTCCACGCAAACAGCGCCGCATCCCCACGTCGCCGCACATCCCCGACGATCCGTAGCCGCGACGCGCTCCGCCCCCACGTCACGCTGCTGCCGCGCCCGCAGAAGCTGTTTCTCCACTGCCGTTGTCAATTTCACGATTCGCATCACAGTACGATCTTATTCAAGGGATATTCCACAATCCCTTGCGCATGAGCGGCCTTGAGTTTCGGCAGGATTTGCCGCACCACTGCTTCTTCGATGATGGTGTTCACAGCCACCCATTCGGGATCGCTCAGCGTCGAAATCGTCGGCTTTTTCAGCGCCGGAAGAACGTCGAGCACGCCTGCCAGATCGTCCCGGCGCACGTTCAAGAGCAATCCCACCTTGCTCGCCGCAGCAATCGCTCCTTGCAGCATCAGAATCAGGTTTTCGGCCTTCTCGCGCTTCCATTCATCCGCCGCCGCGGCGCGGTTCATGATGAACACCGTCGCCGATTCCAGCACCGTGTCCACAATGCGCAGGCGGTTCGCGCGAAGGGACGAACCGGTCTCCGTGACTTCCACGATGGCATCCGCAAGCTGCGGAACTTTCACTTCGGTCGCTCCCCAGGAGAATTCCACCCGCGAAGTCACGCCGTGCCGCGCCAAATAACTCTCCGTGATATGCACGACCTCCGTCGCGATCACTTTTCCGGCCAGATCGCGCGGTTCGCGGATCGGCGAATCTTCCGGCACCGCCAGTACCCAGCGCACGCGCGCCAGCCGCTGCTTCGCGTAAACCAACTCTGCCAGTTCCTCCACCGCCGCGCCGGTTTCCACCACCCAGTCGTGGCCCGTGATGCCTGCATCCAGTGCGCCAGTCTCGACGTAGCGCGCCATCTCCTGCGCGCGCACCAGCAGGCACTCGATCTCCGTGTCGTCGATCGACGGCACGTAGCTCCGCGAACTCACCGCGATCTTCCATCCCGCGCGCGCAAACAAATCCACCGTCGCGTCTTGCAGGCTGCCCTTGGGGATGCCCAGCTTCAAGCGGTTCATCGCTGCTTCTCCTGTCCGTAGACCTGCTCCGGCGCGAACGTGCGTTCCGCAATTACGGTGGCGTTGCCGTCGTCTTCCATCCGCCGGAAGAAGCAACTCCGATAGCCCTCGTGGCACACGCCAGGTCCGATCGGCTCCGCGCGCACCAAGATGGCATCCGCGTCGCAATCCACCAGCACCTCGCGCACCTTCAAAACGTGCCCGCTCGATTCGCCCTTCTTCCATAGCCGGTTCCGCGACCGGCTGTAAAAGACCACCTCGCGCGTCCGGCGCGTCTCGGCTAGCGCCTCTTCGTTCATAAATCCCAGCATCAGCACATCCCCACTGCGGTCGTCTTGCACGATCGCGGGAACGAGGCCGCCGGCCTTCCCGAACGCAATCTCCATGTTGTGTCTCCTCCTAGAACGCGCGCCCAAAAACAAAAAACCCGCTGGGGCTTGGTGCGCCAGCGGGCTGATGAGTGCTTTGTTTAGCGAATCGCTATGCACACCTCAGCAGGCGCGGCGTGTGGCCGTGGTGATGATGGTGCCGATGCGCTTTGCCGGTGATCGTAGTGCTCATGGCGAAAGTAAACGGTAACGGAATTCGATCCCCGTGTCAACGCGGGATCCAGGGGTTCGGATAGCTGGCTTGCCCGCCGACGAATCATGCGCGCGTGCGCGAGGTCCCCGGAGTCGACGCGCTGTAGTTCACCGTCATCAGCAGGTGCACCGCCACCCCGAATTTTTTGTTGGGCAGCTTCTCAACGCGCACCACCTGCGCCACGTATTCGCTGTTCATCGGGTCGTGCGGAGAGCTGTACGGAAAGGTCACGAACACCCGCATGCCTGGATAGTAGGTTTCACGCCGCGTGGTGAAATAAATGCCTTCCTTGGAAGCGTTGACGCTGATTGGCAGGTCTTCGAAGTGCTCGTCCCGTGGCTCGGAGGGGCGTACGCGTACCGTACGGGCAATCTTCGCCCGCCGGCTCCGCCGCTGTTCGGCGTAATCCTTTTTCGGTTCTTCTGGCATGCTGACTTTCGTAGTGGGCACCAGCTACCTTCCACTATTCCCGGCACCGGCTGCAACGTCAAGCCGGTGCGCTGAATCAGATACTGCAAGGGAAGTGCCATACTGGAACAGTTCGGAGGTGCAGGATGACAGAAAAAATCAACAAGAAGGATGTCGACTGGAAGAAGCAACTCACGCCGAATCAGTATTATGTGACTCGCCAGAAGGGCACCGAGCCTCCTTTTACTGGCGAGTACGAAGACGCCGAGACGCCGGGCACCTATCAGTGTGTCTGCTGCGGCCAGCCGTTGTTTCGTTCTGATACAAAGTACCACTCGGGCTCCGGATGGCCCAGCTTTTACGCTCCCGCAAGCGGCGAGGCGGTGGAAACCGAGACCGACGCCAGCCACGGGATGGCCCGCACGGAGGTGAAGTGCAGCCGCTGCGAAGCCCATCTCGGTCATGTCTTCGACGATGGCCCGGATCCGACCGGCCTGCGCTATTGCATCAATTCCGCGGCACTGAAATTGGACGAAGACTAAAACACGGCGCGCTGCGGAATCCCGCAGCGCGCCGTGTAAGAACTTCTGTTAGGGAAAAGACGAATTACGCAGCCGAGCAGGCGCACGCCGCCAATTCCG
Source organism: uncultured Acidobacteriota bacterium (assembly GCA_963735525.1). Classification (GTDB taxonomy): domain Bacteria; phylum Acidobacteriota; class Terriglobia; order Acidiferrales; family UBA7541; genus Acidiferrum. The sequence goes on from CAVTLQ010000022.1 coordinate 35,480, forward strand.
CAGCGCGGTCGCGCTCCCAAGCACCCAGGAGCAGTACTTTGGTGCCCGTCGGATACTTGAAAATGTAGAACACGGTCGAATCACCGTCCACTTCAAAAAAGCCCGGTCGCCGCGGGTCGGGGCGCGAAGGCGCGCCGACACTCAAAAGCAGACGGAGTTCTGCTATCTGCTCCGGCGAGTGATTCCGGAGGTCTTCCAGAAGGGGCGGTTGTTTTTGCACTGTGATGGTCATTACGTTTCTCCGCCACATATAGCTTAACGTTCTCCTCATCTATAAAGACGTAAGAATTCGGCAAAAGTTTCATGAGCCGCAACTTCCTGCGGTACTAAGTTCCTGGAGCCAGGCTCCGCTTTCCGCCCAAATTGGCCGGACTTCCACTCACTAATTAGATGCAAAAGACGGCCAAACGAGTGTATAGATTTTCCACCCGGGTTCCTTGGATAAGGCAGGGATCTGCCTGGGGTGCCCTGTCTTCCAGCCCTCCGTTGCGGCGGTTTACTCCATGCCATCGCCTGCTACTTCACGCAGTTCGTGACCTGCTCCAAATTTGACATCATTCCATGCCTCTCTCTTCGTTCGTTATGATAGAGTTCACGTGACTATCTCCTATGGTACTTGCGCGGGTTTCGTTTCCCTGCGATAGTGCCCTTATATTGACCTTCCAGTATAGGAACAATTACTGTGACGAAAACTGCGACGAAGAAAACGACCAGTAAAGAGAAGAGTACTTTCGGCAAGGATCGACGGCGCAAGCACCATCACTGGCTTGTCACCGTCTACTATGCCGACGGCGAAAAGTTCGGCCGCGTCTACACGGACCGCGATAAGGCCTCACGCTTCGCCGAACGGCAGCGCAGGTCTCCCGTTGTCAAATCGGCGCGTGTCAGCCAGGTCTCCTGAGGACGGGTTCTCCCGGTTGCACCTGTTACGTCTCCGAGTGGGGCTTGTCACGGAGTGCTTGTCGCTGCTTGGGCGGGCATGCTATAAAAAGAATTGACGTTGAGCGGCCTTAGTATAGTGGTAGTACGGAACCTTGCCAAGGTTCAGGTGTCGGTTCGATTCCGATAGGCCGCTCCATTCTTCCTTCCACTTTTTCCTCAGCCCGTTTATTTCCATCTGAACTTTCTGCCGCAATGCCGTTAGAATCTACGCGTTCCTTTCGCAGGCCTCATGGATTCATGGACAAGATACTCGTTGCTGTTGGCAGCACCCGGCGGCCCAAGCTCAACGCAGTGACCGACGCGGTGGAGGCTTTCGCCTCGGCTCTAGGTTCCGGTGTCGAATTCGAGGTCGTCGGCTTCGATGTCGAGAGCGGCGTCAGCCATACTCCGTCGTCGCGTGTTGAGCTGATGCGCGGCGCTCGCCAACGCTCCGAGGCGCTGGTGCAGCTTGCGCGCGACAGTGGCCGGTCATGGCGCTATTTCGTGGGTCTCGAGGGTGGTTTGGACGTGGTGCAGGAGGATTCTGGCCGACGCGTCTTCCTCGAGGGCTGGGCTTACGTGAGCGACGCTGTTCGTGGACACTACGGCCGCTCCGGCTGCGTCGAGCTTCCGGAAACGCTCGCCCAGGAAGTCCTGGAGAAGGGCGTAGAACTCTCCGTTGCTGTCGACCGCTTCGCGGTCGCACACGACCCAGACCGCTTCGCTGGCGCCGTGGGCATTCGCGATGCGCAGGGTGCTTGGGGCGTGCTTTCCGGAAACTTGATCACCCGCCAGGAAGCCTTTCGCGTGGCAGTCGTGGCGGCGTTCGCGCCGTTCTACAACGCAAGACTATATCGCTCAGCCGCCATAGCGCGCTAAAGTCTATGGTGCGGCTCTATAGTGCGACCGGGCTTCAGCCCGGCTGGTCGCCCCGAAACCCGCGCTACCAGGGTTCGGATCAGGAGGACGGACGTGGACATCGTCAAAGGCAATATGGGCTGGATCGAAGTCGTCGTCGGCCCGATGTTTTCCGGCAAGAGCGAAGAGCTCATCCGCCGCCTCCGCCGCGCGGAGTTCGCCCGGCAACGCGTCCAAATCTTCAAGCCGGCCATCGACGAGCGCTACGCCGCCAACGAAATCATCTCCCACTCCGGCCTCGGCATCCCTTCCGACACCGTGACGAAGGCCACCGAGATCATGGACAAGGTCCAGCCACGCACCGAAGTCATCGGCATCGACGAAGCGCAGTTCCTCGGCGACGAAGTCGTTGACGTCTGCACCAAGCTCGCCAATCTCGGCAAGCGCGTCATCGTCACCGGTCTCGACACCGATTTTCGCGGCCGGCCTTTCGAGCCCATGCCGCGCCTCCTGGCCGTCGCGGAAGAAATCACCAAGCTCCTGGCCATTTGCGTACGCTGCGGGAATCCCGCGGTGCACACGCAACGCCTCGTCGAGAGCGAAGAGCTCGTGGTCGTCGGCGCCTCGGGAATGTACGAAGCCCGCTGCCGCCGCTGCTTCGAGCCGAATCCCGCCAACGCCAAAGAAAAGAAAGACGCGCCTCTTCTGATCCGCAATCGCACTGCCAGCGCCGGCAACTCCTGATCCGGTCCCACCGATGGTGTGACGCGCGCTATTGTCTCTCTCTTCGCATCGTCCTCCCGCGATGCTTGAGCTAGCTTGGTTCTTCCGTCACACTGACTCCGTTGGCACCTCAGCCGCAAATTTAACCAACGGACAATAATGCGAATCGAATCGAAAGCTCCCACCCGCGTCGATCTTGCCGGCGGCACACTGGATATTTGGCCGCTCTATCTTTTTCATCCCGGCGCGGTCACGGTCAACGCGGCGATCACGCGCTACGCCTCCTGTGTGATCGATCAGCACCCGCGGGGCGACGATCGTATCAAGCTCGTTTCCCGCGACACCCAGCGCGAAGAAAGCTTCGATTCTTTCGCCGCCCTCGTGAAAGGGAAGCGTTACCGCTTGCCGCTGCTCGCCGAGATCGTCAAATTTTTCCAGCCCGATGGCGGTTTCACGCTCACTACTGATTCCGAGGCGCCTGCGGGTGCGGGAATCGGCGGCTCCAGCGCTATGGCTGTCGCGATTTGCGCCGCGCTCGATCGCTTCACGGGAGCAGGCAAGAGCAAGGCCGACTGGATCCACATCAGCCGGGATGCCGAAGCCATCGTCATTCGCGTTCCCACGGGCACCCAGGACCACTACCCTCCGGCCTTTGGCGGCGCTGCTGCCATCGAGTTGCCGCCCGGCGGCGAGCGTCGCACCGAACTGCGCGTCGATCTCTCCGAGCTGGAGCGCCACCTGGTCCTGTGCTACACCGGCAAGCCACGCAAGTCCGCCATCAACAATTGGGACGTCTTCCAGAAACACATCAATGGAAACGCCAAAGTCCACCACAACCTTGCTCGCATCTCCGAAGTCGCCCAGCAACTCCGCGGCTCCCTCGAGAAATCCGATTGGAGCGAAGCGGGCCGCTTGATGCGCGAAGAGTGGAGCTTCCGAAAGAAAAACCTGCCGACCATTTCCACGAAAACGATTGACCACATCGTTGCGGGCGCCCGCCGCAAAGGGGCGCTGGCAGGAAAGGTCTGCGGCGCGGGCGGTGGAGGATGCGTGGTCCTGCTGATCGAGCCCGCAGTCCGCGAGCGCGTCGAAGCCGCGATCGTCGATGCCGGGGGCCAGCTCCTGCCGATGAAAATTGATCGGTCGGGGGTAAGGGTCAACGTGTCCTAAGTGCTGGCGCGGGTTGGCCACGCCCGAAAATAGCAGGTATCTGTTCAGCAGGCTCCAAGCATCGTAGAATAGGAGGAACCGGTCGCCTGGGTGGCCGGCCTCCTAAATCCGTGTCGAACTGGCTCACGCTAACTGTCGCCGTTTTTCTGCTCGCCGTTGCAGATGTGCCCGGGGTCGAGCGCCTCCATCCTTCTTCAATTCCCGCCGAGCCGTTTCCTTCGGGAGAAGCCATTTCCGTTCTGCCGGCGGTCGATTCCGCCACCGATGGCCAGGAGCCGCAAACGGGCCCGGCAAGCTCCGCGAAGAGCGCCACGCTGCAGGACCAATCGAAGCTGGATCTGATCCGCTACGTCTCCGGAGAATTTGCCAAGGCCCTCAAGCCGCTTCCCGCCGGCAAAGAAGGCTTTCTGGTGTACGTCGGCAAACCGCTAAGCCTCGAGTTGCTGAATCGCGCGGTGGCCACTCACGGCGCTGCCGTTAACACTGGCGACAACGTGCAGATCACCAAGCTGGATTTTCGCGCCCACACCATCGTCGTCGATGTGAATGGCGGCGGGAAGGGCAAGAAAAACTGGCGCGATCACATACAGTTCGGAATGGGCGGCGCCATTCCGACCACGTCTACGCAGACCACCGGCCAAGAGGGCGGGCCTCCGGGGGTTCAGCCCGGCATGGGCAGCACGATTTTTCTCGAGTTCGAAAAGCCCCTTCCCGATCTTGCACCCGACGACCTGAAGCAACTGCTATCTCCATTCCTCGATTTCTCCCGGCAGCGTTCCGCTTCCGTACATTGGGCGGACACCCTCCCGCCGGAGATGAAGAAAGCCATTCAGGACCGCCGCCCCGCCGTCGGCATGGACCGCGAAGAAGTCATTGCCGCGATCGGCAAACCGGAGCACAAGGTCCGCGAGCGCGACTCCGAAGGCAACGAAATTGAAGACTGGATCTACGGCCAGCCACCTTCGAAGACCATCTTCGTGCGTTTCCAGGGCGACCGCGTCACCAACATCCGCCAATACCCTCAGTAGCTCCCAACTTGCCGGCGGGTGGTAGAATGGAGCATCGACGCGCTGGTGACGGGAGCACCGACACATGGCCCCCAAGAAGAAGACCTCCGAAGAAGTAGCTGAAGAACTTGCCGGGCTTGCTCTGCGAAATCTTTCCACCTTTTCCGAAGAAGAGCAGGAGCAGCGAATTCTCGTCGCTGAGCAGCGCGTCCGGGCGCGTTGACTTTTCTTCACATAGCCCATAGCATTTTAAGTTTCGCAGCATGGCCTAATTCCATTCTGGCCGGGCCGCAGATCACTACACCCCTATCGGAGGAAGAATGCCCATCAAGGTAGGCATCAACGGCTTCGGCCGCATCGGGCGCAACATCGTGCGCACCGCGCTGGACGACAAGGACATTCAGTTTGTCGCCGTCAACGACATCACCGATGCCGAAAACGCTCGCGCACTTGCTCAAATACGATTCCATCCTCGGCAATCTCCATCACCATGTGACCCACACGGACGACTCCATCGCCGTGGAAGGGAAGAGCTTCAAGGTTTTCAAGACCAAGGATCCCGCCGAAATCGACTGGGCCTCCGTCGGCGCCGACATCGTCGTCGAGTCCACCGGCCTGTTCACCAAGGGCGCCGACGCGAAGAAGCACCTCCGCGCGCCCGTGAAAAAGGTCATCATCTCTGCTCCGGCCGACGGCCCCGACGCCACCTTCGTTCTCGGCGTCAACGACAATACCTACGACCCCGCCAAGCACCACGTCGTCTCGAACGCTTCCTGCACCACCAACTGCCTCGCCCCTGTCGCCAAGGTCCTGCACGACACCTTCGGCATCCATAGCGGCACCATGACCACCATCCATTCCTACACCAACGATCAAAAGCTTCTCGATCTGCCGCACAAGGATCTTCGCCGCGCCCGCGCCGCCGCCATCAACATGATTCCCAGTTCCACCGGCGCCGCCAAAGCTCTGCACCTCGTCATTCCCGCTCTCAAGGGCAAGCTGGATGGCTACGCGATGCGCGTTCCCACCCCGAACGTCAGCGTCGTGGACTTGACCGTCTTCGTCGAGAAGCCGGCCACCGTCGAATCCGTCAACGCCGCCCTGAAAGCCGCCGCACACGGCCCGATGAAGGGCATTCTCGGTTACACCGAGGAAGAACTCGTCTCCTCCGACTTCAAGGCCAACTCCGAATTCTTCCATCGTCGACGCCGGTTACACCAAAGTGGTCGGCGACAAGTGCGTCAAAGTCCTGGCCTGGTACGACAACGAGTGGGGCTATTCCTGCCGTTGCCGCGACCTGATCAAGCTTCTCGCGTCCAAGTTTTAGCCGTGGTGTTCTTGATGCGTGTCATCCGACTCCGATGCGTCATCCTGAGGACATCCGACTTGCCCAGAGCGCTTCGTGCGAAGGGTAAGGATTGCCGAAGGATCTCACGGGTCACAGGCCACGGGTCACGAACCACGAGCACCGCTCAATGAACAAGCTCACCATCAACGATCTCGACCTCCACGGCAAGCGCGTCTTCATCCGCGTCGACTTCAACGTCCCGCTCAAAGACGGCGTCGTCACCGACGACACGCGCATCCGCGAAACTCTTCCCACTCTTCGCCTCGCCATCCAAAAAGGTGGACGCCTCGTCCTCGCCTCGCATCTGGGCCGGCCGAAAGGTGGCCCGGATCCCAAGTATTCCCTCGCGCCCGCCGCAAAAAAACTCGAAGAGCTCCTGGAACGCCCAGTCGCCTTCGCAGACGATTGCGTCGGCCCCGACGCCGAAGCCAAAAGCAGAGCCCTCGCCGACGGCGGCGTCCTCCTTCTCGAAAACGTGCGCTTCCACCCCGAAGAAGAAAAGAACGACGAAGCCTTCTCGAAGCAGCTCGCCAAGCTTTGCGATGGCCTGTTCGTTTGCGATGCCTTCGGCTCCGCTCATCGCGCCCATGCCTCCGTCGTCGGCATCACTCGCTTCGTCAGGCAATCCGCCGCCGGCCTGCTGATGGAAAAGGAACTCGCCTACCTCGGCAGAGCCGTCACCAATCCCGCGCGTCCCTTCGTCGCCATTCTCGGCGGCGCAAAAGTCAGCGACAAGATCGAAGTCGTCGAGAACCTGATGAAAATCGCCGATGTCATGCTCATCGGCGGCGGCATGGCCTACACCTTCGAAAAAGCCCAGGGTTTGCAGATCGGCAAGTCGCTCGTGGAAAACGACAAACTCGATCTCGCCAAGCGCCTCCTCGAAGAAGCCAAGCAGAAAAATTTCAAGCTCCTCCTCCCTATCGATCACGTCGTTGCTCCCGAGTTCAAAGCCGACGCGAAAGCCACCATCTGCGACGTTTCCGCCACGCCCGCCGATCAAATGGGCCTCGACATCGGTCCCAAGACCTCCGCCGCGTTACGCCGCCGAAATCGCCAAAGCCAAAACCATCGTCTGGAACGGTCCCGATGGGTGTCTTCGAAATGCCGGCCTTCGCCAAGGGCACTCTCGAAGTCGCCAAGGCCGTCGCCGCGGCCACCGCGGCCGGCGCCACTTCCATCGTCGGCGGCGGCGATTCCGTAGCCGCCGTCCACCAATCCGGCGTCTCCGGCAAAATCTCTCACATCTCCACCGGCGGCGGCGCCTCCCTCGAGTTTCTCGGCGGCCGCAAGCTCCCCGGCGTGGACGCCCTCACCAACAAATGACCTCCCGCCTCCTCCGCGAAATCTCTGCGCCTTCAGCGTCTCCGCGTTATCTTTTCCTCTTTCTTTCTCTCTCTCCTCTCTCCCGGAGGCCCGTATGACCCGCCGCCGCGTAATCGCCGGCAACTGGAAGATGTTCAAGACGCTTGCGGAAACCCGCGCCTTTTTCTCCGCCTTCGCCCCGCTCGTCGCCAACACAAATCAGCGCGACATCGTCGTCGCCCCACCCTTCACCGCCATCTCCACCGCCGTGGAGGCCACCAAGGGCACCAACATCGCCATCTCCGGCCAAAACCTCTCCTGGAGCAAAGAAGGCGCCTTCACCGGAGAAGTTTCCGCTCCCATGCTCGTCGAAGCCGGCTGCCGCTACGTCATCGTTGGCCATTCCGAGCGTCGCCAGCTTTTCCGCGAAACCGACGACAACGTTGCCAAGAAAACCTTGATGGCGCTGAGCGTCGGCCTCATTCCCATCGTTTGTGTCGGCGAAACCGACGAGGAGCGTTCCGCCGGTCTCGAAAAGGAAGTCCTCAGACGCCAGTTCACCGGCGGCCCGGGCGCGTTGACCCCCGCCGAATTCTCCCGTATTCTGTTGGCATACGAGCCGGTATGGGCGATTGGCACGGGTAAGACCGCGACGCCGGAAATTGCCGCCGGCGCTCATGGTTTTCTGCGGCACTGCGCCGCCGAGCACTTCTCCGCCGAACACGCCTCCGCCTTGCGGATTCTGTACGGCGGCAGCGTTAAGCCCGACAATATCCAGGGATTGATGGCGCAGGAAGAACTGGACGGCGCGCTCGTCGGCGGAGCGAGCCTGGACCCAAAGTCCTTCGCCGCGATCGTCAATTTCACCTGACGCACGCCGGCCGATTATGTAGTCGGGTTATGTAGGTGCTGGGCTTCAGCCCGGCAAGCAAGCCTGTAGCCGCCCTCTTCAAGAGGGCGGGGTTTAGATGACACACAGGCAAGCCGGTATCTCGTAAGTCGTCGTCCCGGTTTTGGATGGATTATATGGCCGCCGGGCTTTAGCCCGGCGACCAAATGCGCGCCCAGAACGGCCCGCGAAAAATCTTCGGTTCTATCGAGGTCTCGAAATGCAAGGAATGCCAGGCTGGATGAAATGGGCCATCGCGCTACTCATCGGCTTCGCCATCATCGCTCTCGGCTTTCGCTTTGCCGGATGGCTGCTCACCACGTTTTTCATCATGAACTGCCTGGTCCTGATCATCGTTGTGCTGCTGCAGAGCGGCAAAGCCGCTGACCTCGCCGGCGCCTTCGGCGGCGCAGGCAGCCAGACCGCCTTCGGCCCCCGCGGCGCTGCCACGCTCCTGTCTCAGGCCACCACCTGGTGCGCCATTATGTTCATGGTTTGCGCGATGGCCCTGGTCCTGCGCACCGATCGCGCCGTCGAACAAGGCGGCTCGATCTTGCAGAGATTCTCGAAGCCGGCGCCCAAACCCGCGCCGGTCACACCAGCCAAGCCGCTACCCGCCGCGCCTCAATCGGCCGCACCCCAATCAAACGCCGCGCCCGCCACGCAGTCGGCTCCATCGGGCACGCAGCCCGCTCCCGCGCCCTCCAAGAAGCCGTAGCACATGTAGCGGCCACCTTCTGAGGTGGGCGCCTTTGGTTGGCGCAGACTTCCGAAAGTACGCACCCTGGTGCCGGATATCGAAAATCTTCCCGGCAACTCCTGATTCTTTCTCAAGGAAGCTTCACTTCAGATAGGACTTCTCCGAAGCCTTGCGGTCATCTTCCCACGCGATTGCCCAAAGCCACTCTGCAACCATGGTCCTGCATTTTATTTATTAGATTTATTATTAGATGGTGCGGTCGAGAGGACTCGAACCTCCACGGTATTACTACCGCCAGCACCTCAAGCTGGTGCGTCTGCCAGTTCCGCCACGACCGCACATCGCCCCGATTATAATCGATAATCGATTTTCTTGCGAGTTGCAGCCGTGAACTCGCAGTTGCGTTTCTGCCAAACCGTGGCACACCCATGTATCATCCACTGTGGCACAGCCATTTCTGGCTGTGCACCCATCAGCAGCACAAACATCGAATTTCGCAGCCTCCGTTTCCCGCCAATGCGCCTCCCATGTATCATCTATCTCCGTGAACATTCATCTGACCCCCACCGAAGCCCGCGTCCTCGGCTCACTGGTCGAAAAAGAAATCACCACTCCCGAGTACTACCCGCTATCCCTCAACGCCATCCTCAACGCCTGCAACCAAAAATCCAATCGCGACCCCGTCATGACCCTCGACGAAGACGCCGTCCGCCACGCTCTCCACGCCCTAAACCAGCACGGTCTCGCCCGCTCCGCCGCCACCGACAGCCGCGTCGCCAAGTTCGAGCACCGCCTGCAAGACGTCTTCAACTTCCATCGCCACGAAGTCGCTCTCCTGTGCGTCCTGCTTCTCCGCGGCCCGCAAACCCCGGGCGAGCTTCGCACCCGCGCCGAGCGCCTCTACCAGTTCGACGATCTTTCCGCCGTCCATTCCGCCCTCAATCTCCTCATGAGGCGCGAGCCGCCACTCGTCAAAGTTCTCCCTCGCCAACCTGGCACCAAGGAAGCCCGCTTCGTCCACCTGCTTTCCGGCGACGTCCACGAATCCTCTGCTCCGCACGTGTCGCTGGATCCCTCCGCCGCCTCCGAAGCGCCGGGCGCCTCTCCCGACACGGAGCGCCTCGCACGCCTGGAAGACGAAGTCGCCGCACTTCGCTCCGAGCTCTCCGACTTGAAGCAGCAACTCGCCGTTTTTCAGAAACAGTTCCAATAGTTGTCCTGCAAAAGCCACTCCAGCGCAAAAGGTTTTCCTCGGCACGCTCCGCAGCCTCTCGCCGTCCGCAGCCCACCCCTCGGAACTCCTTGATCGCATGCACTTTACGTACTACGGAGTCCTAGCCCAGCTAGTACGTTCAGCCCGTTCGGGCGATGGACTGTCACATGCTCGTCTTAGTATTCTCCGCGTAGCGATTGCAGTTTGGTGGGCAGCGAAGCGACGAGAAGAAAGTGAAGAAATGCCGGGTACCCCGACCCGACTAGAGTCTTGGGGCACCATGAAACTTACATCCCTCGATCAAGCAGCACGCCAGTCGATCCTCTCAAGAGCAAAACAGTGGAAGCACCAAAGAAGCCTATGGTTTGACCTCGGGCTGATGGTGCTGCTCGCACTGCTGCTCGCGGCCGTGAACAACGGCATCCTTCACAAACACAGCGGCAGCGTGAAGGCCAGCAACGCCGTCCCGGCGGCAGCATCTGCGCAGCACAACGATTTCACGCCGAAAGACGCCTCTGCTGGTACCGCTCCCTTGATCAATGCGGCCTTCCGTCCCCTCAACTTTGCACTCCTCCGCGGCGGCTTTACTTCCGTCGATGAGTTTTTCGAGCGCGTCAACGAAGATCCCATTCTGCACTCTTTCTATGGAGACTGCGGGGACCGCAACGCCGGGATGCACCCGCTTCCGGAAGACATTACCGTCTTCACCACCTTCCGCAAAGCCGGCAAGATCAAGTGGTCCCAGAAGCCTTTGCTCGTTCGCAAAGGCGAGTATGTCATGACCTTCTGCGGCAAGACGGTGCTGGCCCGCTGCGGCAACCTGATCAGCATGGCCCCCATGCAACCCAGTGAAGACATCCCGCCCGCGCTCTTGGAAGCCCCGGCCGACGTCGCCGTGCCGCCGCTGAGCTACGCTCCGACGACCACCGCCGAGGTAGTCACGCCGGAACCCGTTACTCCTGTCGCTGCAGACCGCAAGAAAGGTCTCTTCTTCTTCATACCGCCGTTTTACGTGCCGCCCGGAGGTTCGCACAGCAGCCCTCCTCCACTATCCGTGGTCCCGCCGCCGGCTTCCGTGCCGCCGGTGAGCGTCACTCCGCCGCCACCTTCAGGGCCGCCGCCGACTTCCGCACCACCCCCAACGCCTGCGCCACCGCCGACCTTTGGGCCACCGCCACCCCCGCCACCTTCTGTGCCGCCGCCAACCGCCGCGCCGCCACCGGTCGTACCGCCGCCGTTCGCGCCCCCGCCGACGCCCGCGCCGCCACCGCCATCGCACCTCTCCGGCGACGAGTTCTCCGGGCACCAGGGCCTGTTCACTCTTCTCTTGGGTCTGTTCGCCATCGGGCTCGTCAAGCTCGTCACTCGATGAAAGCGAGCGGCTACGCTCTCGCCCTGCTGCTGGCCCTGTTCATCACCGCCGTGCCCTACGGCATCCGTGCGAACTGGTCCACTCTCGGTCCGTACTGGGCTAAAGCGGCCGCGTCCTTTGTCCCCAATACTCGCACCGAAGGGGATCACGTCATCACCCGCAACGCCGATGTCGCCATCACCTCGCAATGCTCCGGCGCCGAAAACATCCAGATCTTCTCCATGCTCTTCGCCACCGTCTTCCTCATGAACTGGAAGCGCATGCAATCCTGGAAGTCCGTCCTCCTCTACTTCTCGGCGCTCGGCATCCTGGCCATTCTCAATCTAGCCCGCATCATCAACATCATCGTCCGCGCCAAAGAAACCCACTACGGCATGACCAACACCCTCGGCCTAATCGTCCTCATCCTCCTCTTCTGGAAAGTCAAATGGCTCCGCCCCGCCCAAGCGTAGCCCAGCCCGCCTCCCTCAACCCCCTCCTCCCGCCGCCCGCTATGTAGGCGCCGGGCTTTTAGCCCGGCGATTCCGCAGGGTGCCCCACCCTCGGTTTTCAAGGCTGGGTCTTCTTGTTGGGTCTTGCCACAATCTCAATCCTCGTCGAGCCCGAATGTAGGCGCCGGGCTTCAGCCCGGCGATGCCTCCTCATGCTCTTCTCCGCGCCCCTCTGCGTCTCTGCGTTCCAATTTCCTTCTCCTCCGCTCGGCATCTCGCCCGCATCAATCGCGCCGCCGATTTCACCTCGCCGCCCATGAATTCCGTCGAGCGCCATAGAAGTACCCTAAATATATAATTTGACATCCAGTAAATAGTGTGCTATTCTCTCTCGTGTATCCTCGAGTTTCCAACCAAAGTCGCCCGTCTCGCGGCCCCACACTCCGCGGCAAGGCGCAGTTCCGACGTGGGAACGTTCCAACGTTTCGACCTTCAAACGGCCTAACTCCTTTAGAATCCGCACTTCCAAGGACCAGCGTCCGCAACCCTTTTAGAATCCGCACTTACAAAAACTCACGAATCTGTATCAAACCAAACGACTTTAACCCCTTTAGAATCCGCACTTACAAGATTCCAATACCCGCGCACAAAACAAAGGACTTTAAGTCCATTATAATGAACACTTGCGCGATTTCTACACGTAAGTTCTTTAGAATCCGCACTTCCAAAAAAGTGGGGGGAGGGGGGTACCTTGCTAAATCGGACTAGTGGTTTCCCTTCCGTCTCTCAGCGGCGATTCGCGTTGTCTTCATGGTCGCTCCCACAGCGTCTCTACCGGTTTTCCACTATTAAGTGTTGCCTCTCTCTTGAATTTCTCATCGAAATGGGATGTATTGGGAACTGCGCCTGCCGGCCGGCATTTCGGCACGTCAGGTGCTTCCCCGAACCCCGGCATGGTTACCTACGATAGCGGCGCCACGGCACCAGAAGCACCGCAGCCCAGTTTTCTGCGTCGCTACCTCTTCCGCACCGGACACAAAGCCATCGGCCTCCAGTACCTTTGGCTGGCGCTCTTTAGCGTTTTCGTCGGCATGATCATGTCGCTGGTGATGCGCATCCACTTGGTCTGGCCGGGCGCGCCAATGCCGCTCTTCTCCGGCCTTGGAAGCATGCCGGAGCGTTACGCCGCCCTTACCCTGCTGCACGGCTCCTTGATGGTCTTCGTGGTTCTGACCGCGGCGCCTCAAGCCGGCCTGGGAAGCTATTTGCTGCCCATTCAGATCGGTGCGCGAGACATGGCCTTCCCAACGCTAAACATGCTCGCGTTTTGGGCCACCGTCGCCTCGGTTCTGGGCATCACCTTTGCCTTCTTCCTCCAGCCCGAGGCAGGAATCACTCTGTGGGCCGCCAGCGTCGCGCTTTTCTGCGCCGCATCCCTCGCCAACGCCCTCAATTTCAGCGTGACCACCATCGACCTGCGCGCCAAGGGCATGACGCTTCCACGCCTGCCCATCACCGTTTGGGCTTGGTTTCTAAACGCCATCCTCGGCCTGCTGATTTTCAGCATTCTGCTGGCTGCGTGCGTGTACTTGCTCGCCGACCGCATCCTGGGCACGCACTTTTTCTCCGCCGTTGGGTTCCTCTCCGGCATGCCGCAATCCTCCCAGCAACCCGGATACCCGGCCGTGTGGCACAGGCTGTTCTGGTTTTTCGCCCAGGCGCAGGTCTACGTGGCCATGCTTCCGTGCTTTGGAATCACCACGCATCTGCTGTCGACCTTTTCGCGCAAACCCGTTTGGGCCCACCGCGCGGTTGTGCTCGCGCTGTGTGGCGTGGGCCTGTTCGGGTTCTGCGTCTGGGGCCAGCACATGTTCGCCAGCGGCATGAACCCGTACTCGCCGCTCGTTTTCTCCCTCTTGGCCGCCTCGCTGGGCTTGCCGACATCGCTCCTGGTGATCAGCTGGTTCGGCACTCTATGGAACGCCAACATCCGACTAACCACCGCCATGCTCTTTGCGCTGGGTTTCGTCTCCCTGTTCCTCACCGGAGGTCTTTCCGGATTGATTCTCGCGCGGCACGATCTCACCGCCGCCGCGGTCAACGACGACTTCATCACCGGCCATTTTCATTTGGTGATGGGAGTCGCCGCCACATTCGCGATGCTCGGCGCCCTGTTTTTCTGGTTCCCCAAGATGTTTGGCCGCCGCCTCGATGAGCGCCTCGGCAAAATTCATTTCTGGCTCACCTTTACCGGCGTCTATTGCGTGTTCATGCCGATGCACTGGCTTGGTTTGATTTCGCACTCGCGGTGTCTCGCCGGGAACGCCGCTAGCGGCAATCGCCGCTGGTTCCTTCCTGCGATCCTTCATAACCGTCGCAACGCTTCTCACGATTGCCGCTCAGGTCCTGTTTCTCATCAATTTTGTAGGCACCCTGCTGCAGCGGAAGAAAGCCGCTCGGGAGAATCCTTGGCGTGCCACCACTCTCGAATGGTCGCTGCCGTCGCCGCCCGCGCTCGAGAATTTTACGGCGGGCGAACCTACGGTGTATCGCGGAGCTTACGAATTCAACGTGTCGCACCTTGAAGAAGACTTCGCGCCGCAACATCTCCCGCCGTGTGCCTCCGAGCTTCGTGCGCAATCTCAAACGGCGCGCCCTGCGTCCGCGCCGCGAACCACGCTACCCGCCGAGACCGGCTAGCCCAGAAAGAGGACCATGCCAGGCATACGCGAGATCCAGGAAATCGAGATCATCATCGAAGACATCGGTGGAGGCGGCGGAAACGAGCCGCCCGCCGGCGGTGACGGCGGCGATGGAGACAAGCGCCGCCGTCCCGAACCGCACTCTGCGCGCCGCTACTACACCGCAATCGGCCTCGGCATCATCTCCATCTTTATGTTCTTCATGGCGCTGACCAGCGCGTTCCTCATCCGCAGGAACGCCAACGACTGGGTTCCAGTGCATCTGCCCATGGTGATTTGGCTCAACACGGTCATTCTGCTTGCCAGCAGCGCCACGCTGGAGCTGGCGCGGAGGCGGCTCGCGATTGCGGATCTCAACGGCTTTCACACCTTCTGGCGGGCCACCACCGCTCTCGCCATTTTCTTTCTGGCTGGGCAGCTAGTCGCCTGGCGCCAGCTCGTGGCCCAAGGCGTCTACATGGCAGGCAATCCCGCCAGCAGCTTCTTCTATATCTTCACGGCGGCTCACGGCCTGCACATCGTCGGTGGCGTAGTTGCGCTTCTCTACGTGCTGTTCCGCGCCTTTGAAGAAACGAGCATTTCGCGAGCGCTCGCCGCGGAAGTCACCTCTTACTACTGGCACTTCATGGATGGCCTCTGGCTTTTCCTGCTGGCGCTACTCTATCTGGGGAAATAAAGGTGTACGCGCCGAGAGGAATCAGGCGCGCTTGCGAAATCTAAATCACATCTAAATTCTCCTGAAAAGCGTAGACGCGTTGGACTTTCGCTCAAGAAAACAATAGAGAGCGCCACCCTCCACACTGTTGATGGACGAGACCCCGACGTAAGCTCTCGTAAACATACCCACTTATAAGCAGCAGTATCGGTTTGGCCACACCCACTCCGATGGATACTCGCGTGCTGCTAGCATCGGGGTACTGGGGCGGTTTGTCCGGGGGGCAGTTACGCCCGCATCGTTACCGAGCGAGTCGACAAACACGGATGTGCAAATTTGGAGGAAGAATGAAAACCGTCAGCGTGGGTGCGGTGCGTCCGGCACCGCTGGAAAGGCTCGAAACAAGCGAGCGGAGGCGTTTGAAGGGGAGAGTTTTCGCCGGGAGCTGGCTGCATATGGTCGCGGCGCTGGCGCTGCTGGTGGCGTTCCTAACGCCGGGCGCCAAGGCCCAGGATGTGGCCTCCATCACCGGAACGGTAATGGACAAGACGGGTGGGCCGATTGCCGATGCCAGCGTGAAACTGATGGACACGCGCACGGGCGGGGTGTACGAGTCGCAAACGGGCAGCTTCGGAGCTTATCTGTTCGCGAGGGTTCCCCCCGGCCCTGGGTACACGCTGACGGTCAGCAAGCAAAGCTTCAAGACGGTCACGATTACGAATTTGTACCTGGCGGTGGCGTCGACGCGCACGCAGGACGTGACGCTGGAACTGGGCACGGTGACGCAGACGGTGGAAGTGCAATCGGAAGGATCGGTCAGCCTGAACACCACCGACAGCACCATCGGCAACAACATGGACATGCGAACGATTGAGAGCTTGCCGTCGGAGTTCCGAGACGACCCTGCCGCGCTCTTGAGACTGGAGCCTGGTGTGGTCAGCGCGCAAAGCCCTAACGGGAATGCGGCGACCGATCCAAGCGGCAGCCGCGATGGCGCTGTGGCCGGCGCGCGCGCGGACCAGAACAACATCATTGTTGACGGTATTGACGCCACGGACTTCTCGGTTGGGCAGGCATTTTTGACCCAGGCGGCGATTCCCGTCGATGCAGTGCAGGAGTTCAGCACGCAGGTGGGGAATCCGGTAGCGGCATACGGTCGAGGGAGCGGAGCGCAGACGATCATCACCACAAAGAGCGGAACGAATTTGTGGCACGGTTCGGCGAGCGAATACAACCGCACGGCCGCAACCGAAGCCAACAGTTTCTTCAACAATGCGGACGGCGTTCCACGAACAGCCTTGGTGCGAAACCAGTTCGGCGCGAATCTGGGCGGCCCGGTCAAGAAGGACAAGCTGTTCTTCTTCTTCGACTACGAAGGAAGGCGTGACGCGGAACAGGCGAGTCAACTTCAGCTCGTCCCGCTGAACCACGTGAAACAGGGAGAAATCGCCTACATTAACGCGACCAGCAGCGTAACCGGGCAGCCGTGCAGCCCCACCAGCCGGCTGGGCCCGAGCGACACGAGTACGGACTGCGTCACGATCCTGAGCGCTGCGCAGGTTGCGGCACTGGATCCTTGCTCGGCAGCGGGCAATCCGTGCGCAGGCACACCGGGTTTCACGACCCCTGGATTCAACCCGGCGCTGTTGAGCCTGTTCAATAGCCGGTATCCGGCCCCGAACGATCTTTCCGTCGGAGACGGGCTGAACACCGGGGGACTGCGGTTCAATGCACCGAATAACCTGAGCGAGAACGTTTACACCACGCGGGTGGACTACAACATCAACAGCAAAAACAAGGTGTTCGTCAGGTTCAATTTCAACAATGAAAACGCGGTCAATTTCAGCAACGGCTGCACTTCGGAGCAGTTTCCGGGAGATCCACTGACGTGCCCGGTGACTGAGAGAAACCGAGCATGGGTCCTCGGAGAAACCTGGACCCCCACTTCTCGCCTAATCAATCAATTCACGTACGGGGAAACGCGGGTGAATCTGGATTTTCCGGTGCAATTCAACGGAAATGGAAACAATTTCCCGCTGAACTGGTTTAGCGGGGCTCTTGCCATTCCTTTTGCAAGGCAAACCAGCACCTCGCGCATCGATCCAATACCAACGTTTCGCGACGATGTTTCGCTGCTAAGGTCGAAGCATACGTTCCAATTCGGGGGCGAGTGGAAGCCGATTCGAGTGCGCAGCACGCTGAGCAATTCCTACAACTTCATCAGCGAGGGGCTGGGGGGCAACTTCCCGAGCCTGAGCCCGGCGCTGCGGCCCGCGAACATCTTGTCGGACCCGGCGGTCGATCCGAACGGCATCGCGGCGTCCAACTGGGATAGTTTCTTTGCGGGCGCGCTGGGGGTGTTGAACGAAGACCAGACAGGATTTATCTACGGCAAGACGGGGACCGCTGCACCGCTAGGTTCGGTGGAGCGTCGAGACTACCGCTACTACCAATATGCAGGGTACGCGCAGGATACCTGGCGGGTGCGCAGCAACCTCACGATGACGCTGGGAGTGCGCTACCAATACGATTCGGTGCCGTACGAGTCGAATGGTTTGGAAGCGACATTTGCAAATACCAACCTGGACCAACTGCTTGCGGTTCGCACGAGCAACGGATTGGCGGGAATTTCAGGTCCTGATGTGACCCCGCAGCTTACCTATCAACTGGCGGGCAAGGCTAACTCTGGAGGTCCGCCCTTGTATGGGGCGGAAAAGACCGATTTCTCGCCGCGGCTGGCACTGGCATGGAATCCGGGTTTCCGCAACGGACTGCTGGGAGAGGTGTTCGGCGATCACAAAACGGTGCTGCGATTGGGAGCGTCGCAGATCTACGACCAGACGGTGATCAACGCCGTCAACTTCATCGAGGACCAGGCGAGCTACCTGTTCGGGAATACGGTCTCGGAGTTGTTCGGAGGAGGCGGGCCGGTGAATTCGGTAATGACGGCGCCGCGCTATACGGGACCGACCACCATACCGTTCTCGTTTTCAGCGCCGGCCTTTCAGAATCCGCTGACGCCAACGGCGATTTTCAACTTCGGAATCGATCCACAACTGAAGACGCCGTATTCGAACGTGTTCTCAGCGGGCGTGCAGCGCGAACTGCCCGGAGGATTGCAGTTGGAAGTGGATTACTACGGGCGGTTTGGACGTCGGCTGTTCACGCTGGCGGACGGGGCGCAGGCCGTGAACTTCGTGGATCCGGCTTCCGGTCAAAGCCTGGTGACCGCGGGCACGATTCTGGAGCAACAGGCGCGTGCGGGTGTGGCTCCCGGGGCGATTGCTTCCCAGCCGTTCTTCGAAAACCAGATCAACCAGGCACTGGTTACGGCCTTGGGTCCAGGCGCCAATTGCATGGGGGTATTTGGATCCAGCTGCACGCAGTTCTTTTATGCAAACAACACACTGTCCCTCCTACAAGGCAACCTTGGCGGTGCGATTTACGGCCTTACCGGCTCGGGGCTGCTGCCGCCGAACGTGGGATATCCATCGCAGTTCGCGGTGAACGCGCTGGGCTCGAGCAAGGGGTGGTCGTCTTACAACGGCATGCTGTTGACGCTGCGGAAGCGGCTGTCGCGCAATCTGCAGTTCGATTTCAACTACACGTTCTCGCACTCGATCGACAACAGCTCGATTGTCGCAAACAACAATGGAAACTTCGTTGGGGGCGCGACAACGGTCATGTGCGACGCAACCAATTTGAACGTGTGCCGAGGCAACTCCGAATTCGACGTGACGCACCAGGTCAGCTCGAACTTCGTCTACGACCTGCCGATTGGGCGTAGACAGTGGTTGCTGAGCAACGCACCCCGCTGGTTGGATGAGGTGGCCGGCGGCTGGCAAGTGGCGGGTATTGTTACCTGGCGGACGGGATTGGCGCTCCCGGTGCAGTCGGGGGTCAGCACACTAAGCCTGGCGGCGGACGATGGCGCCCTGTTCACGGGCTCGCAGCAGGCCATCGCATCCCATATCCATACCGATACGACCAACAACAACCAGATCCAGTTCTTCACGGATCCGACTGCTGCTTCGGCAGCGTTTTCGCCGGTCAGCGGGCTGGAAGTGGGCAACCGCGACACTTTGCGAGGGCCGCACTTCTCGAACATCGACCTGGGAGTGTCGAAGAACTTCCCGTTGTTCCGGGAGAAGTACTCGCTCAAGTTCCGGGCGGATGCGTTCAATGCCTTCAATCATCCGAACTTCGCACTGCCCAATACGAACATCAACTCGTCGACGTTTGGCGTAATTACGGACCTGGCAGGCGCGAATACATTCCGCGTGCTGCAGATGTCGCTGCGGTTCCAGTTCTAAAAAGTGATGGGGTGTCCGCGGCGGGTCTGTGCGAGACCCGCCGCGGAGGTTTCCTTCCTAGTGGTGATTTCCTTTTTATCGTGAAGGCGTAGCCGTGGGCTCGCGAGATTTTGGCGCGAGCTGATTCGGCCTTGGTGTTGTTGCGGGTGGACGGGGGCCTCCGCTCAGACCCCCCGAAAATTCGCCGCTACAGGTTGCGAAGGTGGGCCAAGCGGAAGGGCGAACCGAGGTTTTCTCTCAGATCGAGCCAATGCTGTTCGGGGATCGACAAGAAAACTTCGACGACTCTGGGATCGAACTGCGTACCGGAGCAGCGGCGAATCTCTTCGCGGGCGTGCGACAGAGGCAGAGCCTTGCGGTAGGGCCGGTCGCTGATCATGGCGTCCAGCGAGTCTGCGATGGTGAAAATGCGGGCGCCCAGAGGAATTTGCTCGCCCTTCAGGCCACGCGGGTAGCCGGAGCCGTCAAAAAACTCCTGGTGGGCGAGGACGATTTCGGCGGCATCGCGAAGAAAAGGAATGCGGATCAACATGTTGTAGCCGATCTCGCAGTGCTTGCGCATGATCTGCTTTTCGTCGTCGGTGAGAGGCCCGGGTTTGCGGAGAATACCGTCGGGAATGGCCATTTTGCCGATGTCGTGGAGGAAGGCGGCGCGAGCCAGGACGGGTAGATAAGGATTCGGGACGGGCATGCGTCTTGGCGATGGAAATACAAAACGCGGTGACCCGCTGGCAATGGCCTTCGGTTTCGGCGTCCTTGAGGTCGAGCGCGCTGCCGAGGGCTTCGAGGGTGTCATCGTAGGACTGCTCGAGCTGCGCGAGCGCGCCGGAAAGCTGGGCGGTGCGCTCTTCGACGAGTTGCTCGAGGTTGCGCTGGTAGGTGCGGTTTTCCATGATCAGGCGGCGATGCTGCAGGGCGCGGCCGACGCCGAGGAAGAGCTGGTCTTTCTCAAAGGGCTTGAGGATGTAGTCGTAAGCGCCGCGGCGGATGGCTTCCAGAGCGGTAGAAATGTCGTGGATGGCGGTGACCATGATAACGGGAACTTCCGGATCGTACTGGCGGAGCCAATCGAGGAGTTTGATGCCGTCCATCTCGGGCATGATCATGTCGCTGAGGACGAGATCGGGGGTGAGGCGCTTGACCTGGTCCTGTGCGGCGCGGCCGTTGCTGACGGCAGTACATTGGTAACCCTTGGACTCGAGCATCGTCGAAACGACTTCGCGAATGGCTTCTTCGTCGTCAACTACCAGTATGTTTTCAAGGTCCACGATGATTGGCTCCCAGCAGTCATTATACGGGACGGCACAGGGGGAATGGGGCGCGCTTGCCCAGTCAGAAAACAGCGTGTTAGCGTGATGGTAAAGCTTGTCTGGCGGGCTTCCAGACAGTCTAGATGCGGCTCGCATTATTGAGTTGCCTGGAAAGCGGCAATACCCAACGGGAGGCGGCACCACGTGTTGGAGAACCAGGGCCTGCTCGCGATCGCTTTCTTCGAGGCAACCGCCCTCATCATCCTGCTGGTGCTGTTCTTGCTGTTTCGGCGTGATCACCCCTCGAGCTACTTCCGGTTGTGGCTGGCGGGGTGGATCTGCCTGACGCTTTCTTCCTTGTCGGAACTGGTCTTAGTCGTCCGCGACACTCCACAGTTATGGCTGGCAGTGCTGGTGGCCCGCGAGGCGGCGGTGCTGGTGTTCCTGCTGTCGGTGATGCAATACACGATGGGAACCGGCAGACGCCAGCGGCCGCTATTGCCGCTCATCGGGGTCATCCTCGCGACAATGTATTACATCGAGCACACGTCGACGCGTGCAGTATGGATCGGTGCATTGGGAGACGACCGGACTGGAATCCATCGTACTGTTGTGGACCGGGTGGATCCTTTGGCGAGGCGCTGCCACGCACAAAGGGCACGGGGCGTGGCTGCTGGCAGGGGCTTTCTTGGTCAGCGGGTTGCACGGAATGGACCGCCCGGAATGGCCGCATCATCCGGTATTCCTGCTGCGCGTGGCCTTTGACCACCTGCTGGCGGTGGCGATCGGGGTCGCCATGGTGGTTCTGATCCTGGAGAGGGCGCGGGCCCGCAGCGAGGAATTGAACGATAAGATGAGGCGGCTCACGCTGCTGACGGCAGCAAGCACGCAGACACTATCGGTGCGGGAAGTGCTTGAGGAGGTGCTAGGGCACCTGGTCGAGAGTCTTGGCGCGACTCACGGTATCGTGCGCTTAATTGAAGGAGAGGGCGACGCAGCGCAGCTTGTGGCGCGCGCGTCGGTCGGATTCCGGCAGGCCTATCTGGACAAGCATGGCCAGATACCTGTGGCGGACCCTTCGATGCAGCGCGTTTTGGAGAAGGATTACCTTTTCCTTCGTCTGGAAGAGGAACAGGACCCCAACGGGCGACGCAGAATGATGGAAAGCGGGATGAATGAGTTGGTGGCGCTGAGGTTGCCGGGGAAAGAGGGACCTCTCGGCATGATTACCGTGGCGTCCACGCAGATGGTCAGGTTCCAGCGCGATGAAATCACCTATTTGGTGAATATCGCCAATTTGCTGGCATTGACGCTGCAGAATGTGCAGCTGTTCGAGCAAGTAGCCACAGTGCAGCAGCAGTGGGCGTATACGTTTGATTCGATCGGGGACCCCATCCTGGTGCATGACCGGGAATGCCGGATTCTGCGGAGCAATCAGCGGTTGAGCGACCTTCTCGGACGGGAAAACAGCGCGCTTGCGGGACGCACGGTGACCGATCTGCTGACGCGGAAGAAAGCCAACTACGAGAAATGCCCTTACTGTGAAGGAGTCGCCGGAGAGGGCGACGATCCCGATCCGTGGTTGCCGGGATATTTCTTGGCGTCGAATTCCACGTTTACCGATCCGCAGGGACGTCAACTGGGAACCGTGCACGTCTTGAAAGACATCACGGACCGCAAGCGCGCAGAGGAAAAATACCGGACGCTGGTTTCCAATGTGCAGGAAGGCGTGTTCATTTCGACTCCGGCGGGGCGCTTTCTGGATTTCAATGATGCACTGATGCAAATCCTGGGACACGAGCACCGTGAGGAATTGCTGGGAATCGACCTTGCGACGATCTACGTGACGCCCTCGGACCGCGAGCGGCTGAAGAAGCTGCTGCAGGAACACGGCACGGTGGCGGATTTCGAATTCGAAATCCGGCGCAAGGACGGAGAAGTGCGCACGGTGATGGAATCGTCGATCGCGGTGCGGGATGCCGCGGGCAGCGTGACCGCGTTTCAAGGGTTCCTGCTGGACATTACGGACCGCAAGCGCGCGGAGCAGGAAATCCGGAGGCGCAACCGTGAGTTGCTGGTGCTGAATTCGATCGCGCAGACGCTGATGGAGTCGATGGATCTGAGCGACTCTCTCCACCGGACGCTGCGGCAGATGGTGGAACTGTTCAGCCTGGACACGTCATCGCTGTATTTGTTCGACGAACGAGGGTCGACGCTGCGGCGAATTGCGGCGGTGGGCTATCGGTCCGAATATGCACGGCACTTTCCCGTGATGAACGTGCAGCCGGAATTGCTGCCGCACATCAAGGCCGTTCATGCGACGTTTTTGTCCGCGCAGGGATTGCCGCTTCCTCCGATATTCCGGGAGGCGCAGCAAAAGGAGGGGCTGGCGTCGTCGTTCGTGGTGATCCTGTGGTCCAAGGACCGGGTTCTCGGGGCGCTGGCGGTGGGCAGCCGCATCCAACGCGAATTCTCGCCCGCCGACATCAACCTGCTGATCGCCGTAGGAAGTCAAATTTCGAACGCGATCGATCGCACGGTGCTTTACGAAGAGACCCGGCAGGCTTACGACAATTTGCGGCGGACGCAAGAGCAGCTGTTGCATAGCGAGAAGATGGCGGCGGTGGGACAACTGATCTCGGGAGTGGCGCACGAGCTGAATAATCCGCTGACGGCCATTCTGGGCTATAGCCAACTGTTGACCGCGAGCGGGGAGATCGGACCGCAGGGGATCGAATACACGGATAAGTTGTACAAGCAGGCGCAGCGGACCCATCGCATCGTACAAAACCTGCTGAGTTTTGCGCGCCAGCACAAGCCGGAGCGAGCGGCGGTGCAGCTCAATCAAATACTGGAAGATACGCTGGCGCTGCGCGACTACGACCTGCGGATGAAAAATGTCCGGGTGCACCTGGAGCTGGCGCCGGATTTGCCGGTAACCGCGGCGGATCCGCATCAGCTGCAGCAGGTGTTTCTGAATATGGTGAATAACGCCGTCGACGCGGTGCTCGAGAGTGCAAGCGAAGGCGATCTGTGGGTGCGCACGGAGGTGAGAGAGGATCGGCTAACGGTGGAATTCACGGATAGTGGCCCGGGGGTGCGGGAGCCTTCGCGGGTTTTCGACCCGTTCTACACCACCAAGCCGGTCGGGAAGGGAACTGGGCTGGGGTTGAGCATCTGCTACGGAATCGTGACGGAGCACGGCGGGACGATCCGTGTGCACAACGTGCAGCCGCATGGCGCGAAGTTTACGATCGAATTGCCGTTCCAGGCCACGGCGGCACTGCGGGATGCAAAAATGGGAGGTTCAGCGGCGCCTGGGCGCGAATGGCGCATTCTGCTGGTCGACGGAGACAAATCGGTGCTCGAAGCGGTGGGTGCAGCCCTGCGCGAGCGCAATCATACCGTCCAGACAGTCGGCACTCTCGGCGAAGCGACGTCGCTTCTGGAAGAGCGGGAGTTCGACGCGGTGGTGGCGGATCTGCAGGTGATGGGAAACACGAGCCAGACGGGACTGCGCGCGTGGCTAGCCGTCAATCGGCCGGTTTTGCTGCAGCGTTTGATATTGATGCGCGCGTCCACGCCGGCAGGTCCGGCAAGCGAAGAGTGGCAAGCGGGGTTCCCGATACTGCAAAAACCGTTCGCGGCTGGAGAATTGCTGGCCGCGGTGGAAGCCGCGCTAAGCGATATCCACGCTGCGCCCATCGAGAGATGAGGCAGCCTTAGCGGCGAGCGCGGCGCGTTCACCGAGTTCCTTCAAGGCGGATTCCATGCGAAAGGCGAGTTCGCTGACCATGTGGCTCAAAGCGTCGAGTCTTGGAAGCGACAAAAGTCCGGCGTTGAGTCCCGCGCGGACCAATTGATAGCGCCATGAAAACTGCAAGCTCAGCCACGCGCGTTCAAATTCCTGAGAAACGCCTACATCGGGTGAAAGAAGAGCAACGACTTTGGCGAGGCGCAACAGCCGCTGGAAATCATCGTGAAGCGCGGTGAGATACGCTAGTGCGACGCGCCGGCGTTCTTTGCGGACACGGCGCAGCAGGTTCGGCGATCCATGGGACGCGAGAAAACTAGAATCCCTCGGCGACAGAGCTTGATGAATCAGGGGCAGGTAGGTGGCGTGGCGGCGCCCAGTTTGCTCCAGGCACTCCAGATCAAGCTTCTGGGTCGAATGTCCCCGGGGGCTGCGGAGGGCCCAGGCGAGTACTGCCAGCAGGATTGCGACAAGCGGAAAGAAGAGAAGCATGAGCGTGAGATTCATGGCCGTGGCGCCTCGACTTTCCAGAATTGGCTGAGGCGTTCGTTAAGCAGGCGCAGCCGCAAATTGATCTCTGGAGAGAGCTGCCGATAAACGGAGCCCGGGAGAAGCATTGGATGAAACGCGGGTCGCGGAATGGACTTGCGCAGCGCCCACGTCCACAGGAGCAGACAAGCGAGAAAGGCGACGCCCGCGAGCAAATTCCAGATCGGGAAGTATCGCTCGGAGAGCTGCTCCAGAATGGTGTGATTGAGCACGGCAACACAAGAATAGAGACAGAAGCCAAGGGCCAAAGCGCAGAGCGTGGGCTCTGCGGCGACCCGGTAGTGCCGCAGGAACACTAAGAGCGCCACAATGACGGCCGCCATGGTTAGCTCCAGCGCGCGACTCGCACCGATGATCGCATAATCCCATTTATGCTTTGAGACCAAGGCGGAATAGACAAGGACGAGCACCGCACAACTGAGCAGCACGCGCGACGCCAGCGACCAGATCCCCCGGTAGCCGGCGAGCAATAGACGGCAAAGCTCCCCCACCGCCAGCGCCCGGGCGCACATGACCAGCACTTCCGATCCCCAGGCGATCTTAAACGCGATCGCGGACGTTTCACCCCAGACTTTGTAGGCGAAGGCAATGAGCAAGGCTTGCAAAAAGTTGACCGAGAGAAACAAAGAAAAGAACGGAAAGGAGCGGACGTTGCTCCGGAAAAAAAGCAGGCAAAGCAGCAGAAAGCGGAGCAGCACGCTGAACCCCCAGCATATTTGCTGCGTTTGCCTCAAGTCGAACATAACTGGGCGCATGGTAACATACTCGTAAACGCGCCGTAAATAGTTCTTGGGTTTCGTGGAACGGCTTGACGGAGCCGGAAAAAGGGATCGCGACACGCAGGACGCGAAGGATGATGGGCGAGCCTCGCAAACAAGCATCCGAGGGAACAGGGGAAGAACGCAAGTTCTTCCCCTGTATCAGCCGGAAAGCCGCAGGCCGCAGAAAAACTTCGCACGGGCCGGGCGATCTTCGTCAACTCAATAAGTACCGACCCGGAGGTACCGGCGGCATTCGGTGCCCTAGGCGACCAAGATGGTGACGTTGGAAGCGGGCGGAACCGGATTAGGCATCGGATTTCCTTCCGCGACGAGGACGCCGCCATCGGAAGCGGGCGGAACCGGGTTGGGCATTGGATTTCCTTGGGAGATTAGAGAAGGAGCCGGCGTCACGTAGTTATCGGCTGGACCGTTGACCGAGCGAATAACCGGGAGTAGGATCAAAAACGCTACGATCGAAAACGAGGCAAAGAGCGGTAGTGCTTTTTTCATGGATGTTGCCCTCCAGGGACCGAAGGTGGGGGACCGCAAGGTCCGCGGAGCTATGGGGCGAGAAACGTTCCGCCTTCGGAACAGGGAGAGCGCATGGGCGCGCTGACGCAGTTCCAGCAAAACCGCCGCGTCATCCATGACTTCACGTCGACAACGCTGGCGATGATTCCCAGCGTTTTCGCGCGGCTTACCTACCTGGCATCTTTGCGGGATCTATCGAGTGGACGGTACGAGCACGCCGGGCTGATGGCGTTGTACCCTGCGGAGGCGGTGCAACTGGCCCTGGGGGAATGCCACGAGGAGATCTTTGAGCGGATACTGGAGTGTCCGCTCGAGGAGCAGAAACAAGATCTGCGAGCACACTTGGAAGGCGCGGAGTCTGGTTTGTGCGTCGCGGTTTCACACTGGCTGAAACTTGAGGCTTATCGGACGCTCTTGCCGGCGGAATCGCCGGGCTACCTCAAAGAGCTTTTTTGCTCGAATATCCGCGCGCTGCTGGAGATTCTCGATCAGGAATGCTGCAAGGCACATTCAAGCGGCTGACGATGCCCACAACGCGGCCGACGACCTCGGCCTCCTCGGGTGTGCACCAGGATTCGGGCAGGCAGCGGGAAAGCGGGTGAGGTTGCATCACCAGGCGCGATCCGTCCTGATGAAACCATCCACAGCGATAACCTCCCCTGATTTCAACGAAATACATCGGCCGATCATATTCGGAGGTCCAATCCGTTTCTTCGATTTGGCGCACGGCGGGGTCTACCAGAACGATGCTCCCGGGCCTCAAGATCGGCATCATGCGACGATCGTTCAGCCCGATGTACCCATAGCGATGGCGGCCGTTTCCGGTCGTCAGAACGCCTTCGAACCTGCCCCATTGCTCGACCATGCGCGACAAAAACTCGGTGCGCCGCGGGTCAAATGCCGGGTCAAAATGCACGGGAATCCGCAAAGAAACCGGGGGTGCCATCAGATGACTCTGCGGAGCGTGGAAGACAGCGGCGTCGCCGAAGAACTCGTCCACCGGCACTTCATACCAACGGAAGAGATCGAGTGGGTTGAGGTGGTAAATAACCGCCAGGGTGTAGACCTTGTGCAGGCTGGGCACCACGCCGCGATTCTCGATATCCGCAAGGCGGCTGATGTGCAGGATGAACTCCGAGCGGCCGCGGTGGGCCGCCAGCTCAAAACTTGAGCGCTCGACATCACGATAAGTTAAACCAAGACGCTCGCGGACCTGCCGCAGACGAAGACCGGGGATCATAGGTGTCCTCTGGGGAGGGGTCTGCAACTTGAGGAAGAGTACAACAGAATTACGATGGTGTTAAAGATTCAGAACACGAATACTAGTAAGTTGTGAAACTGCCGGCAACTTATTGGAAAACTCTAAGGATTTGTCTGAAGGCCGTTAACACTGAAACATCGCAGATTGGGAGCGCCCGACCAGCGAACCGGGAATCTGCTATTCTGCGATGATGATGGCTGAAAACCACAGCATCCCGCGTTGTCTTTGGGCAGTGTTGCTGGCGTGGACCTGGATAGCAGGTATAGCCACTGCCGAAGCGCAGCAATCGACCGCCCCCGCGAAACCGCCTGCCGCCAATGCCTCCGCGAACACCGATTTTGCCGCCGCGGCAGACGAAGTTCTGGGGCAGATGGGCGAGATCACCGGCCTGAAGCTGCGCACACCTCTGAAAAAAAGCCTGCGTTCGCGCGAGCAAATTCGCGCCTACGTCATCCAGGAGATGAACGAGGACAAGGATGCCGCCGAGCGCTACGCCGGCCAGCGAAGCGCTGAAGCCTTCGGGCTGCTTCCCAAGGGCTTCGACCTGGATGCCTTTATGGTTGATCTGCTGACCGAGCAGATTGCGGGGCTTTACGATCCGAAGGCCCACGAGTTTTATATTGCGGACTGGATTCCGATCGCGGACCAAAAAATGGTGATGGCCCACGAGTTGACTCATGCGTTGGAGGACCAGCATTTCCAAATTGAGGCTTGGGAGAAGGCGGCGCGGCCAAACGACGACGCAGAGCTCGCGCGGGAAGCAGTTCTCGAAGGCAGCGCGATGGCCGCCATGGTCGACTACCTGCTGCAAGGCACGGGACGTTCTCTGCAAGATCTGCCGGACATCGACCCATCCATGCTGATCGGCGATATGGAAAGCACGCCGATGCTGAAGAAAGCGCCGGCGTTCCTCAAGGACGCGCTGATATTTCCTTATTTGGATGGGCTGAATTTTTCCGCGGCGGTTCTCAGGCCGGGGGGCTGGAGCGCTCTGCCCGGCGTATTTGCAAAACCCCCGGCGTCCACGCAGCAGATCCTGCATCCGGAGTTGTACCGGTCGGGCAAGGTGGCGGCGCCAGTGCCGCTGCCGGCGATGGACAAGGCGCTGGGGCCGGACTGGACCAAGCTGGAAGACAACATCATGGGGGAATTTGGCTGGAAGGAAGTGCTGAAGCAGTTTCTCGGGGAAACGAAGGCGACGGAGCGCTCCGCGGCTTGGGATGGCGACCGCTACGTGGTGTACGAGCAGAAGCAGACGAAGCGGCTGTTGCTGATCACGCGGGTGCGGCTGGCGACGGATCAGGAGGGCGGGCAATTCTTCGCGGCGTACTCGGAAGCGCTTGAGAAAAAGCACACACAGCGAAGCAACGAGGTGCCGCAGCGGGGGTTTCTATCGTTCGACACGCCGGATGGGGGCGCGTTTTTTCGATGCGTTGCTCGCGAATGCGTGACGCTGGAGGGGGCGGACCGCGCACTCTTCGACAAGCTCACGAAAGAATTGAATTGGGAAGTGTTGACGCAGACGGCCGCGGCGCCGGTTGCGCCCGCTGTTGGCAGCCGCGCCGCGGGCGAATAGGGCTCCGAACGTCAGGCTGCGCGGCGAATCGCCAGCAAAGTCAGGTCGTCGGTTTGCTTGGCTCCTGCCGTGAAAGTACGCAAATCCGAGAGACACGCCGAGATGAGGTTTTCAGGATCAGCGGCCCGGCCGAGGGTCGCAACAGTTTTGACTCGCTGAGCTCCGTACTCTTCTCCGGCAGAGTTGCGCGCTTCGGTCAGACCATCGGTGTAGATGAGCAAGGCCTCTCCGAGCTGTAGAGCGAGGCGATGAACCGGGAAGCTGGCGGAGGTGAACATGCCAAGCGGAACGCCCGTTGCGCCTTCGGCTCTCGCCTCGATGTTTCCGAGATGCAGAAGCGGGAGATGTCCCGCGCTGACGAATTCCACCGAGCCGTCGCGAGACGCGCGGCCGACAACCAGTGTGGCAAATTGGCCGGCCAAGGTGCTTTCCGCGAAGATCCGATTGGCGGCTTCCACCAGGTGATCGAGTGGGAGACCGGTATCGGCAAGGCTGCGGAACGTGGCGTGGAGGCGGCTCATGAGCATGGACGCCGCAACGCCCTTCCCGGAAACATCTCCGAGGAGAAACAGCAATCCGCCCTTGGACTCGAAAAGATCGCAATAGTCGCCGCTGACCAGGCCCGCCGGGGCGTAGTGGTAACGGACCTGCCAGCCGGCCGGAGCAAAATTGCGATCCGGCAAAAGGGCCTGTTGGATGCGCGCAGCCAAGGTTAAGTCGTACTCGAGAGCGCGGCGCTGCTCTTGGGTGAGATCGTCGAGGCAAAAACGGAGCAGCGGATCGGCAAGCAGGCGATCGGTTTCGACCGGGGTGTGGCAGGTCTCGCAGATACCGTAGGTGCCATCCTCCATGCGCGTCAGAGCCGCGTCCACTTCGTTGAGAAGGGCGGAGAGGGAAGCGTCCGCCAGGGGAGATTGCACAGCGGATGCGAGCCGGTCGTGGCGGCGCTGTAGTTCGAAGCGAAGATAAGCTTGCTCGGCTGTGGCCATGGGGTCTCCTAGAGAAGATTGCTGTTTTGCGGCTGAAGTTTCCATCCGGTTTCCTCCGTTGAATTGAGAGATCGCGAAGCGTCAGCTGACCGGCTTTCTGCCCGCGGCCTTGGCTTGGCCCGCGCGCCCGGGCCGCAATAAGGGCAGCCCGGCCTGGAGAAGCTGAATTCGATGCTTCAGGCGGGCGACGCGATTCAAGAAAGTTTGTTCGAGGCGGAGGCGGCGAGCCGCGGCCCAGGGATCGCGCGAATCGAGGCGGAGGCGGCGAAGCCTGGCGAGGGCGAGCTGCGCAAATTCTGTGGCGCGGGTGAAGTCCTTGACGCGGCGCTCGTAATGGATGGCAAGCTGTTCGCAGGCGTGGACGCCATCGAGGCCGTTGCCGGTCAGCTCGGCGGCCAGTTCGTGCCACAGTGCGGCGGCGTTTTCATGGTCGCCACGGCGCTTGGCGAGCAGAGCCAGTTCGCGGCGAGCTTGGGGACGAAATTCGGCGGGAAGGCCCAGATCGAGCGCTTGCGCGCAGGCCGCGTGCGCTCGGCCGGAATCGCCGCGGCGCTGCAGGAAGCGGGAAAGACCAAACAGGTCCAGACTGTGCACGTCCTGGTTGTGGCGATTTCCCGCCGCGACAAGCTGGTCGATCTTGCGCACCAGGGCCGCCAAGCCCCGCAGATCCATCTGATTGTGGCGCACGACCGCGGCCAGCGGATCGGCAGGGCCGCCGCGAAGATAATCGAAATAGTGCTGCGGAATCATGGCGGAGATGACGTCGTCTTCGCGATGCCAGCCAAGCCTGGGCGCATCCAGCACGTGGCGCTCGAGTTCGACTAGGCGCACGGAGCCAAGGCGCAATTTCCACAGCGCGCGCGCGGGATGTAGCAGGTCGAGATGCGCGGCCAGGCGCGGCGTGGGGATCGCGCGCGTCATGGTGAAGCGATTTTCCAGGAGCGGCCAGTCAAAGGCCTTGCCGTTGAAGGTGATGAGCACGGGCCGCTCGGCCAAGCGCGCGGCGAGCTCCTGAAGAATGGAGTGCTCTTCGGCGAAATCGCGCATGAAGAGTTGCTCGGCCTGCAGTCCGCCGGAATCCCACCAGGCCAGGCCGACCAAAAAGGCGTACGTTCCGGTGCCGCCCGCGAGGCCTGTTGTTTCGGTGTCCAGGAACAGCCATTTTGCGGGATCGGCGAGCGCGGCCCGCGTGCGTTTGGAGAGGGTGACGTCGCGGGTTCGCGAGAGCAATTCCAGGGTTAGCTCCGCTGGTTCGGCGAACTCGGGCGAGGAAAACCACGTTCGCACGGAGACGTGCTCGCCGTAGTGGTTTGTGGCGATGGCGGCGCCGAGAAGCCGGGACAGATCGTCTTCTTCCTCTGGCGCGCGGAAAGTCGTGGGGCGCGATGCCATGGCGCGGGCGGGCTTCAGCGCCGCCAATCGAGCGAATTTATCGGATATTGCCGCCATCTAGGCACACAGCCGATCCAGAATCGCGAGCGCGGATTCTTTGGCGCGCGGCGCGAGATCCCCTGCGGGGCCTACGCAGGAAGGACATCCCTGCTCGCAGCCGCAGGCGGCGATCAGCTCGCGGGTCTTTTGCACCAGCAAGTCGTGTGCGCGAAAGAGCGGCTCGGAAAAGCCGATGCCGCCGGGATAGGCGTCGAAGAGGTAAAGATTCGGCTCAAAGAATTCCTTGGCGTTCGCGGAGACGGCATCTTCGAGGCGGGTCGAAACCAATTCATCGGAGTCCGAGCCCGGCGCCGGCGGGCGTTCGCCGATGGCGGTGCCAAGGTCGCGGCGATCGCACATCAGCAGCAAGGTCGCAACCGATTCGAGCGCGTACAGCAAGCCAAACATGCCGCTTTGCCGTTCGCTGACGCTGTAGGGCAGCGATTCGAGCAGCGCACGCTCCAGCGTGATCCAGTACGAGGTGGTGTGCATCTCGTTCTCGGGAAGCTCGAGGGTGCCTGCGCCGACGTTTTCGTTGGTGAAAAATTTGATTTTCTTGAAGCCCACGACCTGCGAGCGAACGAGAACGTCGCCGTGGGAATGTGAGTGCATTCCGCTCACTTCGCTCGGAATAACCCCGTGTCTGGACGATGGATCGGTCGCGCCAAGTAGGGGCGCAGCATGCTGCGCCCCTACGGAGGCGACTTGTGATTCGAGGCCTCGGGCGGTCGCTGCGACTTCGAGGACGCGAACCTGGGTATAGCGGATAGCGTCGGTGTAGTAGTCGGCGTCAACTTGCTTCACGTATGCTTTGCGTTCTTTGAAGTCGAGATGCTCCACGTGATATTGCTGGCCTCCGTGAAGGTAGATGGCCTTTTCGTGCACGGTCGTCAGGGCGCTGGGGTAATCCACTTCGCCGATGACGTTCGGCTGGCCGGTGATATCAACGATCACGAAGTTGTCGCTAGTGACGGAGCGCAGGCTCACGGTGTCAGCGGGATACGCCTCGTGCGTCCAGTGATAGTGCTCGGCCGCGCGGTGCAGAAAGCCCGCTTCGGCCAGCCGCGCGCACAAATCGGGCACATCCACGTCGCCGAAGCGCTCGTCGTTTGCGGCGATGGGCAGCTCGAACGCCGCGCACTTCAAATGATTGATCAGAATCTCGAGATTGTCCGGCTGGATGAACGCGTGTTCCGGCGTACTGCCAAAGAAATAATCGGGATGGCGCACGATGAACTGATCGAGCGGCGCCGAAGAGGCGACAAGCACGGTACACGAACTGCCGCTGCGGCGTCCGGCACGTCCCGCGCGCTGCCAGGTTCCGGCGATGCTGCCTGGATAGCCGGCCATCACGACGGCGTCCAGCGATCCAACGTCAATGCCCAGTTCCAGCGCGCTGGTCGATACCACGCCGCGAACGCGGCCATCGCGCAAACCGCGCTCGATTTCGCGGCGCTCATTGGGGAGGTAGCCGCCGCGATAGCCACGGATTGTTTCGGGCTTTCCGGGAAGCTGCGGGTTGGCCTGCTGGAGATAGGTGAGCAGAAGCTCGGTGTGCAGCCGCGAATTGGCGAACACGATCGTCTGCAGATCGTGCTTCAGAAATTCCTGGGCCACACGGGAAGATTCATTGATGTAGCTGCGGCGGATGCCCAGCGCTCGATTGACCACCGGCGGATTGTAGAAGACGAAGGTTTTCTCTGCCGCGGGAGCGCCGTTGGCGTCAAGCACCTCCACGTCTGCTTCGAGCAGGCGTGACGCAAGATCGCCCGGGTTCGCGATCGTGGCGGAGCAGCAGATGAATTGCGGCTCGCGGCCGTAGAAGCGCGCGATGCGCCGCAGCCGCCGCAGCACGTTGCACAAATGGCTGCCGAACACTCCGCGGTAGGTATGCAGCTCGTCGATCACGATGTAGCGCAGGTTCTCGAACAGGCGGGTCCAGCGGGTGTGGTGCGGCAGGATGCCGGTGTGCAGCATGTCCGGATTGGTCAGGGCGATGTGGGCCTTCTCGCGGATGGCTTTGCGGGCGTCGCTGGGCGTGTCGCCGTCGTAGGTGAAAACGCCGAAGCGATTTTCGAGACGCTGGTTCAGGTCGTAAAGCTCGGCGAGCTGGTCCTGGGCGAGGGCTTTGGTGGGGAAAAGATACAGCGCGCGGCAGTCGCGGATTTTCCAGGATGGCGTTGAGGATCGGGAGGTTGTAGCAAAGCGTCTTGCCCGATGCCGTGGGCGTGACGATCACAATGTTTTTTCCCGCATGCACCGCTTCGGCGGCGGCCGCTTGATGAGCTGTAGGGCCGCCGAATGCCTTTCGCGGCGTAGGCGGCGACGAGATCGGTGCGCGCCCAAGCGGGAAACTCGGCCCACTGCGGCTCGCGGGCCGGGAAGTGGCGAACGGCTGTCAGGATTTCGCCTTGCGGGTCACGCTGCGAAAAGGCGTCCAGGACTTCGTGGACGCGGGTAATGGCTGTGGAGCCCAGATTCTGTGCGGGTGAGGCTGTGGAGGGGCTTCCCGGGGCATCGTAGGCGGTGCGGACGGCGAGCGACTTGGGCATGTGGGAGATCTCCGGTAATTCGCTTTTTGTTCGCTCAGGCTAGCATGGGGCCGAGACGGGTGCAACACCCTTCTGCGAGCGCATTTGTCGCAAAGGTAGCGCTTGGAGGGGAGAGGGGGCGGCGGCTTAGTGGCGCAAGCGGAGGATCATCACGGCGCCCACGAGGAACAGCACCGCCGAAGTGGCAAACGCAGCCTGCACGGAGAACGCGCTCCACAAGAATCCGACCATAAGGCTCGAAACAAAGTCGCCGCCGGCGTTCACCGCGGCGAGCGTGCCGAAGGCCATCCCATGCTGTTCCTTGGGCACCAGTTCGGCGGCGACGGAGTCTTCGAGGGCCTCCTCAGTGCCAATGTACAGCCCGGCAAGCGCGGAGATAAGCGCAAGCAGCGGCAGTGAATGTGTCGCGCTGCAAAGCAGGATCGCTGTCACGACTGCCAGCCCGTAACCCGCAGCGAGAACGAACTTGCGCTGCGGAACGTGGTCGCTCAGCCATCCGCTCAAGTACGCCGAGGCCGCATAGAAAACATTGTGCAGCGTGTAGAGCGCCACGGCGAGGCTCGCGGCGCGTGCCACTCCGTGGACGGGGGCGAGCATGCGTGAGGCGTAGAGAATCAGCATCGTGTGCGAGAAATCCCCGGCGCCGAAAACACCAACGCCGGCAAGGAAACGCCGGAA
The DNA here is from genome assembly GCA_963735525.1 of uncultured Acidobacteriota bacterium. GTDB lineage: Bacteria > Acidobacteriota > Terriglobia > Acidiferrales > UBA7541 > Acidiferrum. The sequence continues at coordinate 70,419 of CAVTLQ010000022.1, forward strand.
CGTGGCTGGCAAAGCGCGCAGTCCGGTGAGGAAAGAGTGTTCCGAGCGTCGAGCAATCGGCCGTTCGCGCACCAATAGCCAGAACGACGCGACGGCAATCAGGCCGGGCAGCAGCGTCCAGAGAAAAACCTTGCGGTACGAGTGGTGCGTCTGTTCCAGCAGCCACAGCGCGGTCAGCGGGCCCGCGATGGCGCCCACGGTGTCCATCAGCCGCTCGAAACCAAACGCGCGGCCATAGGCCCCCGGAGGCACATCTGCGGCGAGGAGCGCTTTCTTGGCCGGCGATCGCACGCCGCGGCCCAGCCACGCCAATACCCGGCCGAACAGGATATGGTACGCGTGCGTGGCGAACGCGAAGGACCCGGTGGCCAGCGCGGTAAACGCATAGCCGAAGGTCGCCAGCGGTTTGCGGCGGCGCAGACGGTCCGTGTAGTGGCCCGCGGTGAGCTTGGTGAAACTCGAGAGGCCGTCGGCGATGCCTTCGATCGCACCCAGCCAGGCCGGCCCCGCGCCAATCGCCGCAAGGAACGCAGGCAAGACCGCCGTCGCGGTCTCGTGGCTCCAATCGCTGAACAGGCTGGTCAGTCCGACGCCAAGGACGGTTCGATTGAGCCAAGACTTGTTTTCGATGGTTTCCGGCATTCGGATTTCGACAGGAGTCTAGAGTTCGCGCGCGATCATTTCTTGGCGGCGCGATACAGGATCACGCGCACTTTTTCCAGGGTAATCAGGCCGCCCTCAACCATATCGTCGAGGCGCGGGAGAAGTTTCTCGATGCGTTCCGTGAACTCGACGATCTCCAGGATGATGGGCAAGTCCTGCGACAGCCGAAGAAGTTTGTCCGTGTGGTAGATGCTCGACCCGCCGTAACCTGCCACGCCGCGGAGAACCGTCACGCCTGAGAATCCTTCTTTGCGGAGCATCTGGACGATAGCTTCGTACAGCGGCTTGCCGTGCCATTTGTCGGACTCGCCGATGTGGATGCGCATCAGCGTGCGCTCGCCCTCGAATTTCTCATGCGTCATACGCAGCTCCTAAAACCGGTTGGCCAAGCGAATGCCCGCAACCGACAAAAGCAAGCCGGCCACGACGCTTGCGGCGACGTACGTTGTGGCCGGAAGCCATTCTCCGTCTTCCAGCATTTTTGCCGTTTCCCACCCGAAGCTCGAAAAGGTCGTGTATCCCCCAAAGAAGCCCACGGTGATGGCCATGCGCCACTCGGGCGAGACGACCATGCGATTCAGCATGAACTGTCCGATGAGGCCGAGGAAGAAGCAGCCCGTCAGATTGATCAGCAGCGTGCCGTACGGGAATGTGCCAGTGCCGCCCGCGCGTACCTGCACGATGCCCTGCAGTCCGTAGCGAGCCAGCGTGCCGATGGCTCCGAACACCGCGATCAGAATCAGGCGCAAGTTTGCTCCGATCCGTCACCCACGAGGGCTGACATGAGAATACCCCCACGTCGGCGCGAAGAATTATTGCCGATCTCGCCGCGAAACAAAAAACTCCTGGCGCCACCCGGCAGCCAGGAGTCATCAGTCCCGAAGATCGCTCCGGAACGGTTATGGCGAACTCCATCGCCTTCCATTGGATATCGCGCAGTAGTTTAGCCCGCCTTAGCGCAGTGAAACAATAGCTGCCCACAGGTAGTGGAAGGAGCTATTCAGGAGGCCTTACTGGCCGTCGTTCTAGGTGCCCAATACCGTCCCTGGAAAGCCGTGGTGCTGCCTGCCGGAGGACTCCGCAGGCAGGCACCACGGGCTGCGCTACCCTTAGAAGTGAAAGCGGTAGCGAACTTCTACATAGACCTCACGGGGGTCGTTGTAGTGAAATCCCCCGAACGTCACGCTGTTGTCCAGAAGGACGTGGCGATTTGCCGCATTCAGAGCAGTCACGGAAACGCTATACTTCTCCGCGAAGCTTTTCCCGAGTGATAGGTCAAACGCGGTGTGCCCCGGCAGATAGTTTCCGGGATATTGCGCGTTGGGAAACCCGTTGTGGAATCCCGAGCCGTAGTACACGTTCGTCGAAGCGTACGCTTGCCAGGGAAGAGTCGCATTGAAACCCACGTTCAAAGTGTTTCTCTGATCGTGGTCCACGGGGCCATATCCCGGCGGCGGGTACTGCGAGCATATTGGCGTCGCCGGGGGGCAGATTAAGCCTCCGGTGATGGGTGAGGTTGCTTGCGCGAATTGATTCGCATAAGCAAGGTGAAACTGGCCGCGTCGCCAGAGGCGGGGAGACCGCAGCGTGAGTTCCCAACTTTGAATCAAGGCGGCATCCCACGTGATCGGCCAGAAAAGATTGGATGCTCCGATATTGTTGTGATCCAGCCAATTCTGCGCCCGTGTTTGAAAATGATCCGCGTCAAGAGCCCAGCCGCGAAATGGAATCGTCACGCCAAACTGATACTCTTCATCCCGCTCGCCGTGGAGGGGAGCGAACGAAAAACCCTGGCTGTTTGCAAAACCGGCCAATGAGCCCGTGGCCGTCAGCAGTGGCGGCGGCTGGTAAAAATGTCCATAAAACGCGCGAAAAACCCAATTTATGCGTGGAATTTTTACGGCAATACCGACGCGCGGGTCCACTTCATTCTCGACAATATCTGCCGTAAAGTGCGCTTGGCGAAAGCCCGCGATTAATGTCAGCCATGGAGTCACCTTGAATTTGTCGCTGACGAATATCTCTTCGAGTCCTCCGGTGAGGGAGGCCGAGGAGGGCGGAAAGTTTGGAGTGCCATCCGTAAATTGATTATTGAAGGAGTTGCTCTGGCGCTGAGCGAATCCGTACACACCTGCCTGAATGTCATTTTTCCAAACGTTTGCAGTAACGCTGGCCTGTACCCCGCCATAGTTGGAAGCCTGATCCACGTTGGTGGCCACTGGAAAATCGTCGGGCGAGGCCTGATAGCTGGCTTTGGTGTAGTGATAGAAAGGCGAAACGGTTAGCAGCAGATTCGGATTGAATGTGTGAATCCAGGAAAATGCAACGTAGCCATCGGTCTCGTGCTCGCCGTCACGAAGACCAGAACTGGGGGCCGCACCCGCAGCCACCAGTTGCTGATTTCCGATCGAGTTGGGATCCGGGTCGTAAGGAATCTGGTAGTAATCCTGCCTAAGCGAGGTCACCAGCCGAAATTGGTTCGCGGCGCTGGGGTTGTATATGAACGACGCGAATCCCCCATACCCGTTCTCCGCGTCGTGAAAGACTTGCCCAATCGGCGTCTGCAGGCCGTAGTTTGAGCGATTTCCATTGAAGCTTGCATAGTAAGCGAATCGTTCGGTATGCCCGCCAAAATTGATTTGTTCGTTTGTCTGGTACCAGTTTCCGAGACTGAGAACGAGCTCCGCTTCATTGTTCCGCTCAAACCCGGTTCGCGGAACGATGTTGAAGATGCCGTATGTGCGATCCCCGTAATCGGCCTCGTAGCTTCCTCGCTGAACCTCCAGATAGTCGATGTCTTTCGGGTCGATCTGGGGGCCGAGGTTGGTGGCGATATTCGTGTTGGGTATGGGGACGCCGTCAATGAGCCAGTCGACCTGGTGGCCGCCTCGCACGTGCAGCATGTCGTGGGTTACATAGGCAGCCGGGACGTAGTCGGTGATCATTTGCAACGCGTTTGTCCGGTCAGCGCCGGGTGTCTGGGCAATGTCCACGCGCGCCAACAGCGTCGTTGGCGTCACGGACTCGACATTCGCCGCTTCCGGGGCTTCTGCCACAACGGTTGCGGTCTGATTCACCGCGCTGATCTTGAGTTGAAAATGAAGAGTAGGCGATGAGCCGGAGATTACCGTGACACCCTGTTGCTCGTCTGCGAAGCCGTTCTTTGCCACCGAAACGACATAATCTCCGAGCGGCACCGCGACAAACGAAAAAGCTCCGTCCTGGTCGGTTTGTGCGGTCTCCGCCCAATCGGAAGTTGCTGACTTGATCTTCACCGAGGCGTTGTCCACCGGCCGATGTTGCGGGTCGTGCACGACGCCACGGACGATTCCGAAAACGGTTGCGTACGCTGAGCCCACAAAAAGCGCGGGCAGTACAAAAAACATCAAAAGGGCTAACCACTTCAAAATGCGCGGCATGGAATCTTTTTCTCCTCGCGTAGAACGCGCGCGCGACACCAGGTCGCGGCCAGGATGAATTGCACTGCTATTGAGGAGCGGGCGGTCCCTAGAGGGCCGCGGGAGCAACGCGAGGAGGGGGCGACAAAGGTTCCACAGAGCGGGGAATCTCGACGGAACGCGGCGCTTCCTCAGCGCGGGTGACATGGATCGAAGCCGACGCAAACGACAGATGCGGCAGTACAAACGCCACCGCCGTCACCACCGGCCTGTCCGGACTCTGGCAGCAGGACATCGAGCAGTCGGTCATAGCGCTCATGTCGTGTCCGCAGTCCATGTTCCCGGCCGCATTCGAAGCCGAATGGTCAGTGGTCTTCTGGTGATGGTGCTGCGGAATATTACAGTGGTCGCCCGTGCAGCACGCCTTCGCATAGCTCGACCAGGCCGCACCGGCAAGAGGCCCATACAGCAGCGCAACGGCCAGCAAGCACACGCAAGCGGCGAAAACTCGGCGGCGATCTTGGGTCGGACAGTTCACGCGATGTTCCCGGCTAAGCAGGGATGATAGCGCATCTTGGACGGGCTCGGCGGCAAAAGATGTCGCCGACTTGTAATTTGTGATGCCAAACCTTGACCGTCTGGCGACCTACGCGCAGAGTGCTTGCGACTCCGGACAAATCCGCCATCTGTCTCTCTCGGCTTGACTTGCGGCCATGGCCCATCGCAGACTCGCGGTATGGCTCACACGTATATGCTCTTTGATTTCGGCGCCGACGAAGCCAAGGCGCAGCAGGCGCGCCACAAACTCGAGGGCTGGAAGCAGGCGTTTCGCCTCGACAAAAAGCTGCAGTTCAAGTTCGACCGTGGCGAAAGCCCGGCGTCCGAAGCGGCCGATAAACCGGAGAAGGCGAAATCAAAAGGGAAAGCCAAAGGCGGCGACGCCCCAAGTGCCCAGAACGGCGACGTAAAGCTCCTGGTACGTCTATATTTCTCGGCGCATGAGAAGCTATCCGAGCAGCGGTGGTTTAAGCGCATCCCTTCCGAGGAACCCTTCAAAGGGGCTGCGCCCAAGGTTATCCTGGAAGGCGAAGCGGAATTTCCCGAGGTTCTGGCGCAGTTCGACCGCTTGGATTGAATCCCGAGGGGCGTAGCAGGCACTCGCATGGGGATACAGACAGGGCAATTGGCAGCACCGATTGACGCGAGCGGGCCATGTTTTCCGTTATAATTGGGTTTCCACAAGGGTAGCTATCTCCACTCCTATACGAGGGCAGACGGAATGGCGGTGCAAACTCGCGTCAAAGTGGCCAAGCTCGACGCTGCCAGGTTTCGGGGCCTCGATCGCGAAAGCCTGATCCGTCTGTACCGCGCGATGTTCCTCTCTCGCCGCCTGGACGACCGCGAAATCCAGCTCAAGCGGCAGAACAAGATTTACTTCCAGATTTCCAGTGCCGGCCATGAAGCAGTAACTGCGGCCATGGGGCTTCTTTTACGTCCGGGGATCGACTGGCTTTATCCTTACTACCGCGACCGCGCGCTTTGCTTGCTCGTGGGTGTCACGCCGCTGGAAATGCTGCTCCAGGCCGTCGGCGCCAAAGATGACCCCTCCTCCGGCGGCCGCCAGATGCCTTCCCACTGGGGCCATCCCAAGCTGAACATCACAAACAAGTCTTCCTGCACCGGCACGCAGTTTGTGCAGGCGGTCGGTGCGGCCGAGGCGACCCTGTATTACGAAGGCCGCCCCAAGGCCCTGGCTCAGGCGAAAAAGGCGCCCCTCGGGAAGTACGTCCGGCACGAAGCGGACGAAATCGTCTATGTATCGGGCGGCGACGGTGCCACCAGCGAAGGCGAGTTCTGGGAGTCGCTCAACGTTGCTTGCGCGAAGAAGCTCCCCCTTCTGTACCTCATCGAGGACAACGGCTACGCCATTTCCGTTCCCGTCGAAGTGCAGACCGCCGGCGGGAGCATTTCGCGCCTGACGCGAAGCTTTCCCAACCTGCACGTTGCGGAGTGCGACGGCACCGACCCGCTGGAGAGCTACGCAGTGGCCAGGGAAGCCTTCGAGTATTGCCGCCAGCGGCGCGGCCCCGCCCTGATCCACGCGCACGTGATTCGCCCCTATTCTCACTCGCTGTCCGACGACGAAAAGCTCTACAAGACATCGGAAGAGCGTGAGGAAGAAGCGCACCGCGATCCGCTGTCGAAATTCTCGCTCTTCCTTGTGCGCGAGGGCTTGCTGGACCAGAAAGAAATCGAAGCGCTGGAAGCCGAGGTCGACCGTGAAGTCCGCGAAGCCGGCGACCTGGCGCTGGCCGCGGAGCCTCCCTCGATCGATTCCATCCGCGTGAATGTCTATTCGCCCGACGTCGATCCCACATCGTCGTTGTTTGAAACCCAGCCGCAATTCCACGGCGCGCCAAAGACCATGGTGGAAATGGTCGCCGCCACTCTTTCCGATGAAATGTCACGCGACGAACGCATCACCGTCTTTGGCGAAGACGTCGCCGATGCCAGCCGCGAAGAAAACCTAAAGCACGTCAAGGGCAAAGGAGGCGTTTTCAAGGCCACCTCCGGTCTCCAGAGAAAATACGGCGCCGACCGGGTTTTCAACACGCCACTCGCAGAAGCTTGCATCGTCGGGCGAGCCGTCGGCATGGCCACCCGAGGCCTGAAGCCCGTCGCCGAAATTCAGTTCTTCGACTACATCTGGCCGGCGATGATGCAAATCCGCGACGAGCTTTGTGTGCTGCGCTGGCGTTCCAATGGGGGCTTCAAGGCACCCGCGGTCCTGCGCGTGGCCATCGGCGGCTATCTGACTGGTGGCGGCATCTATCACAGCCAGAGCGGCGAGTCGATATTTGCGCATTGCCCCGGGCTGCGTGTCGTCATGCCATCCACGGCGCTCGATGTCGCCGGTCTTCTGCGCACCGCGATCCGCTGCGACGATCCCGTCATGTTCCTCGAGCACAAGCATCTCTACCGCCAGCCCTACAACCGCTCGGAGTATCCGGGCCCGGATTTCACCGTTCCCTTCGGCAAGGCGCGCGTGGTGAAAGTGGGCACGGGGGTCAGCATCGTCACCTACGGGGCGATTGTCCATCGTGCGGAGGTTGCCGCCGCGCAGCTCGAGCGCGAAGGCATCTCCGTCGAGATCATCGATCTGCGCTCGCTCTCGCCGTACGATTGGGAAGCCATTGCGGCTACGGTCCGCAAGAATCATCGCGTGATCGTGGCGTATGAAGATATGTTGAGCTGGGGCTACGGCGCGGAGATCGCCGCCCGAATTGCCGAGGAGTTATTCGAAGACTTGGATGCTCCGGTCACCCGCGTCGCCGCCATGGATACGTTTTGCGCGTACCAGCCGAAACTCGAAGACGTTATTTTGCCGCAAGTCGACAATCTGACTGCGGGGGTGAAGCAGCTTCTCGACTACTGAGCTCGCGGCCATCGCGGGAGGAAACTTTTTCGCTGTATGATTCGTATCCAGGAGTAGGGAAGCATCGAAAGATTGCTCTGTGGAGGTGAAGCCATGGTTTGCAACAGCTGCCAGAGGCACATCGCGGACGGCTCGAAGTTCTGCTACAACTGCGGCGCGCAGCAAACGGCGGGGCCCGCGTCGGGCATGGCCGCCGAAACCGGCGGCAAAAAAAGGCTGATGCGTTCGAGCACCGACAAGAAAATCGCAGGAGTCTGTGCCGGATTGGCCGACTACTTCGATCTGGATCCCACGATCATTCGAATCTGCTGGCTGCTGGCGATCTTGTTCGCCGGCTGCGGCGTCTTGGCCTACATCATTTTGTGGATCGTCCTGCCGCTAGCTCCGGCTACGGTAGTTAACTCCTCCGTCTCCGTAGCCTGACGCGAGATCATCTTGAACATCTTGTAGGGGCGCAGCATCGCTGCGCCCTTGCTCGGCAACCAAGTCAACCTTCAAGCTCCGGTCTTCAACCAATCCCAGGCCTATCAAATATCGCGTCAATCCTTTACCCCGCGCGCCCCTCGAGCCCTCCCGCCGCCCTCAAACAATGGATGGTCCAACGAAATCGGCCCCGCCCCAACGGTCGCCAGCACAAAACATGCCGCCGCCAAAGACAAAGGAAACTCGTACTCATGCACGGTCAGATAGCTATGACTGTGAAATTTCCAAATTGCTACGCACATCTCGACCGCCAACAGCAGCGCCGCCCCGCGCGCAAACAAACCCAGCAACAGCAACAACCCGCCAAAGGTCTCGATAATCCCCGCCAAATACACGAAATAAGCCGGCAGACCGTGCTCCACGAAAGCGCTCTGCATGCCCGCGCCCGAGTGCGCCAGCTTGGGATAGCCGTGAAACAAAAAGATGATCCCCAAGACAATCCGAAGAATCAGCAAGGAGAGCGGCCGCACGTTGTTCAGAAATTTCACGGTGAACCCGTGCATTCTAACAGAAAATAGTTTATGCACCGCCGCTCCGGCGGCGCCCGGGAATCGGTTACAATCTTTAGCGCAGAATAATCACGCATCAAGAGCATAGTTGAGAGATAGGCTTGCGCGAGAGCGCGGTGGCCGCGCCGCCGCTGAAGCCGGGTGGCTGCAAGGAGCGAAAGAGATCGTGCAATCGGCGCGTGCCAAGGGCGGAATTGTCGGGGACGCCGCATGAAGCGAAAGCTTCTGGTAGCCGTGCCGCTCCTCGTGGTGGTGGGGTTGCTGGCGTGGGTGTTGCGGCCCAAGAGTGAATTGCTCGGCGAGGAGTACGTCAGCGAGCGCAGCGTCACGCTGTGGAGCAGCGTCGCGCAAGTGCGCGAGCCCGTGGACACCCTGCACTACGGCGAGCGCGTCGACATCATCGCGCGCCGCAACGACAATGTAAAAGTCCGGACCATCTCGGGCGAGATTGGCTGGATCGATGGCCGCCAGCTCCTGGAGCCGGCCATGTGGCAGCGCAGCATCAAGCTGCTGGCGGACTCCCTGACCATACCGGTCCAGGCCCGCGGCCGCACCAAAGTGCAAACCAATCTCCGCGTCGAGCCGGGCCGCACCGCCGCGCGTTTGTATCAGTTCGGACGAGGGGTGCCCGTCGAGATCATCGGGCGCGCCGTCGCCGACTGGGTGCAAGTCACCGACGAGAAGGAACCCTCGAGCGAGCCGCAAGGAACCAAGAAAGAAGACTGGTACCTGATCCGTGGCGTGGCCACGCGGCCGCCGGGCGAATTGGCGGGCCGCGCCGCAGAAACCAACAACACCACGCAGCCCGGCGATCAGAGCGTGCCCATCGCCGGCTGGGTCATCGCCCGCTTCGTCGAGCTCGATCTGCCTGACGCCGTCCGGGACGGCATCGCGTCCGCCAATGTCCGTCCGGTGGCCTGGTTTGAGCTCAACCGCGCGGCCAGCCCCTCGGGCGACAAGCCGCAGTATTTGGTTGCCGCAACGCGCGGCCCGGAGGGCCAACCTTGCGACTTTACGACCCTGCGTGTGTATACCTGGAACGCCAAGAGGACGCGATACGAGACCGCGTTTATTGAAAACAATTTATGTGGGCAAGTGCCCGTGCGCCTTGCCAAAGGGCCTAAGGGTGAACCGGAATTTCGCTTTCACGTGCTCGATGGAAACAACGAAGAACGCGTGTACCGGCTATACCAGACGGTCGTGCGCCGCGTCCGTGAAGGCGATGAAGCCACCCGCAAATCCGTGCATGCCGGGCCGGAAAAACGCGCCACGAGGTAACGCGCGAGGCAAGGTTGTACAATTCCGGCGAAGCCTTTGGTAGCCATTTGGAGAATGCTGTATGACGCTGCACATCAGCGAAGCCGAAGTGCGGTCCCTGCTCACCATGCCGATGGCTGTCGAGGCCGTCGAAGAAATCTCGCGAAAACAGGCCAACGGAGAAGTGGTCGTTCATCCGCGGCGCCGCTTTGAGCTTGCTAGCGGCAGGTTCTTTCACTACATGGCTGCGGCGGACTACACCGCGGGCTACCTCGCGATGAAGCAATACACCTTTGTGCGGGGCCAACTTCGTTTTCTTGCTCCGCTCTACGAAATTGCGTCGGGCGAGCTAGTGGCGCTCATCGAAGCCGACTACATGGGACAGTTGCGGACGGGCGCTGCCTCCGGCGTTGCCACCAAGTATCTGGCGCGGCGTGACGCGCGCGCTGCGGCCGTCATCGGCACGGGCGGTCAAGCCAGAACGCAACTTGAGGCGCTGGCCGTGGTGCGGCGTCTGGAATCCGTGCGCGTCTTCGGGCGTGATGCGCAGCGGCGCGAAGCGTTCTGCAAGGAAATGACGGAACGCATCGGCGTTCCGGTTCGCCCGGCGGCATCCCCGTCCGAGGCCGCGCGCGGCGCCGATATTGTGTGTACCGCGACAACCGCATCGCACCCGGTGTTGAGCGGAGGGGACCTCGCTGCCGGGATGCATATCAACGCCATTGGCGCGAACCACGCCCACAAGCGTGAGCTGGATGATCAGGCCATCGCGGGCGCTGACGTGATTGTGGTCGATTCCATCGAGCAATCGCGCCAAGAAGCCGGCGACCTGATCCTCGCGTTTCACGGAGACGAATCGTGCTGGACGGGTGTGAAGCGCCTCTCCGACGTGGTCGGGGGAAAGACTGGCGGCCGAACCAGCGAGGGCGAAGTCACTTTGTTCAAATCGAACGGGATCGCTTCTTGGGACTTGGCGGTCGCCATGAAGGTGTACAGCCTGGCTCGCCAAAAAGGGCTGGGCAGAGAATTGCCGCTCTGGGCCGACACCACGCCGCTGTAACGGTTCTCCCCTGTAGGGGCGCAGCATGCTGCGCCCCTACAAGCAGGATCGCAGCGATTTAGCTCTTTAGTTCCTGCATTTTCCGCCGCAGCGCCTCATGCAACCTCGCGCGCACTTCGCTCGGCAATTCCACCGGCTTCGAATCGCAAAAGATCTCCACCGTCAGCTTCGTCTGATCGACGACCATCTTGCAATCTTCGCACTCATCGAAGTGGCTCTCGAGCTCCTGCTTCGTCGCGGCGTCCAAGTCGCCGTCGAGGTAGTTCGAGATCTCGCGAACCACGCTTTTGCAGTTCAATTTGGTTCCTCGTTGCGGAAATACCGGTTTAGTTTTTGCCGCAGCTTGAGCCGAGCGCGCAACAGCCTGGACTTCACCGCGGGCACGGAAATTCCCATGGCGGCTGCGGTCTCTTCGGTGGAGAGCTCTTCCATGTCCCGCAGAACAAAAGCCACCCGGTATTCCGGTTCGAGCTGATCGATCACCTGATTCAAAATGTCGTGCATCTCGGCTTGCGCGTAGCGCTGTTCCGGACTTGGCCCCCAGTCCTGCAGTTCCCGCGGCATCAGGTCATCGTCGCCTTCCGCCGGTTCATCCAGAGAGAATTGATTCGGACGTCGCTTGCGCAGCCGCATCAATGCTTCATTGGCCGCGATTCGCACCAGCCAGGTGTAGAAGCGCGAGTCCTCCTGAAAAGTGGCGAGATGGGCGTAGGCTTTCATGAAGGCATCTTGCATCGCGTCTTCGGCATCTTCGTGGTTGCGCGTGATGTTCATGGTCAATCGGAAAATCTTCCGCTCGTAGCGATTGACGAGTTCTTCAAACGCCGCCGCATCGCCGGATTTCGCGGCGGCAACCAACCGAGGTTCGTCCTCGCGGGCAACTGTCGAGGGCAGCCGATGTGGGTGAGGGGCGCTCAATGCCGTGGTTCCAGGGGCGGCCAGGCCGCCCGATTACGTTAGCACAAAGCGCGGTGTTTCCCATTTCCCCTAGGTGTTGCCCTAACTGTTGGATGATGCCGCCATAAGGCGCGATTCAAAAAAGCTGCGGGCCTTTCGCAACGCGAAAGCGAGCGGATTGTTGACGATGAGGGGAGCACGGCGTAGAGTGGACGCGGACGATCGATCGACAGATGGTGATGCCCGCTCGTTTTGCCATGCCGCACAATCCTGAGGCCAAGTTTCGAGACCGCGCCGCTGGCCTTGAGGAGCGTCTGATAATCCTGTATCCTATGCAGAATCAGTCGCTTGCGGGCACGTTGCGCCGCACAAGAGTGGACCAGACGTGACGTCTCAACGCACAACGCTTATGTTACGAGAGGGACTTAGCCGGTAAGCTATCCCCATGCGAACACTGCCTGATCATCTGCGGAAGGGTATGAAGCTTGTGATTGTTGGCTGTAATCCGACCGATTCTTCGGTGCGCGTAGGACACTACTATGCGGGCCGCGACAATCCCTTCTGGCCGATTCTTTTCGAGAGCGGTGTGGTTCCCGAGCCCTTCGACTATCATGACGACAAGCGGGTGATCGAGTTTGGCATCGGCTTGACCGACCTCGTCAAGCGCCCCTCGAAATCTTCGGACGAGCTTACCCGCGAGGATTTTGCGGAAGGCCGGATCGTGCTCTCGCAAAAACTGGAAGAATTTGCGCCGCGCGTGGTGGCCTTCAACGGAAAGCTAACCTACGAGCAGTTTGCGCAGCGGAAGTGCAAGTTCGGATTGCAGAAAGAGCATCTCTACGGCGCCCGCGTGTACGTGCTCCCCGCCACGCCCGGCCTGCAAGCGACCAGTAAGAGCGAAAAGGTGCAACACTTCCGCAAGCTTGCCCAGCTCGTAAAGCGGGTCGAGAAAGAGCGCGACACCAATACTCAGGCTGATCTGGAGTCTTCATGAGCACTTCACAGGCTGTCCAAGGAAATCCCTTCATACTGGAAAAGCATGAAGATGGCGTTGTCACCTTGATGCTGAACCGGCCCGAAAAACTCAATGCGCTCAACAAGGATTTGCCGGTGGCCCTGCACGACGCCTTGGAGCGGATCGACGCGGACAAAGACGTCCTCGTCGTGGTGCTGACCGGAGCCGGGCGTGCCTTTTGCGCGGGCGGCGACCTGGCTGCGATCTGGAAAGGCCACCAGGAAGACGACACCACCGATCTCGAGCCGGTGCTGCGCTCCGGCGTGCAAGCGGTGTTGAAAATTCGCACCATGCGCCAGCCGGTGATCGCCGCGGTCAACGGCCCGGCCGCGGGCGCCGGCATGAATATCGCTCTGGCCGCCGACATCCGCATTGCTTCGGACTCCGCAACCTTCGGCGAAAATTTCGCCAAGGTCGGTTTGTTTCCAGACTACGGCGGAACGTATTTCCTGCCGGAGCTGATTGGGCCGTCCCGCGCGGCGGAGATGTTCTACACCGGAGAGATGATCGACGCGCAGACGGCGCTGCGGCTCGGCATTGTTAATCGCGTTGTGCCGGCGGCACAGCTCGAAGCGGAAACGAAAGCCCTGGCGCAAGCGATTGCGAAAGGTCCGCAGAAGGCCATTCGTTCGGTGAAACAAGCGCTGTTCGGCAGCGCCAAGGCAAGGCTGCTCAAGGCGCTGGAGCACGAAGTTCAGGTGCAGTTGAAGTGTTTCCTCTCCGAGGATTGCGGTGAAGGCGTCCGCGCTTTTATGGAGAAGCGCAAACCGAAATTCCAGGGCAAATGAGCGCCGCTTGGAGATGAATTCCACGAACGATCTGGAAATTACTCCGGCCGAGACCAAGCAGCGGCTCGACCGCGGCGAGAAATTGCTGCTCGTCGACGTGCGCGAGCCGTGGGAAGCGGAAATCTGCCGCATCGAGAGCGCCAAACTGATCCCCATGAGCTCGATTCCCGCGAATCTTCAAGCGCTGGACACGGACGACGACGTTATCTGCTACTGTCACCATGGAATGCGCAGCCTCGACGTAGCTGTGTGGCTGCGCGGCCAAGGCGTTGCGCGCGCGAAATCGCTGGCAGGCGGCATCGAGCGTTGGTCGCAGGAGATTGACCCGCGAGTAGCCCGCTATTAGTGGCCCGCCGCGGCGGATGAGCGCATGGATGTGAAAAGCGTCGCGGTGATCGGCGCGGGTACGATGGGCCGGGGAATCGCCTATGCCGCAGCGCTGGCTGGCTATAAAACGATCCTCGAAGATGTTTCCCACACTCGACTGGAGCAAGCCATCCTTTGGATTCGGCAGACCCTGGAACAGGCGGTGACCCAGGGGAAGATCGCAGCGATTCTTCGCGATGCCGCATTGCAAAACCTCTCGACGGCAAACACCGTCGAAGACGCGCTTCGCCAGGCGGACCTGATCATCGAAACGCTGCCCGAAGAAATGGAAATGAAGATCGAGCTGTTCACCATTTTCGACAAGTTCGCCAAGCCCAACGCTATTTTCGCGAGCAGCAGCGCCTCGCTCTCGATCACGGAGATGGCCGAGGTCACTTTCTGCGCGGAACGCTGCATCGGCATGCGCTTCGTCGATGCCGTTCGGGAAGCAAGCGTGCTCGAGCTGGTCAAAGGCAGGGAAACGTCGGAAGAAACGATCGCCACTCTGCGCCGAAGCCGGCCGCCGCATGAAGAAAAAAGTACTCGTCGTGCCCGACTCAATGTAGCCGCCGGGCTTTCAGTTTACCCGGAGGCACCAAGGGCCCGGCGTTGCAGAGTAGAAGCTCTTGCCGTGGTGGCAGCCCCTGACTCTAGTCGGGGCCCGGCCTCGCAGCGGTGGCAGCCCCTGACTTTTAGTCAGGGGAGCGGCGCTTTCCAAGCGCCGCGAAAAAGCCGGTGCATGCTAATTCGGCTTTAGCCCTGGGGTTTTCGCATCACGAAGTCAAAATCGTCGTAACAAGCCAGGGCGCCGACGGAGGCGCCCCAACCTGACCACCTCTCGCGAGATCGATATGAGCAAACCGATTCCCAAGGAAATCGAACAAAAGATCGTCATCCAGCAGGGCGACCTGACCGAGATGCAGACCGACGCCATCGTGAACGCCGCGAACAACGACCTGATCCTCGGCGCGGGTGTCGCGGGAGCGATCCGCCGCAAGGGCGGAGAGGAGATCCAGCGGGAGTGCACCGCCATCGGCAGCATCCCCGTCGGCTTTGCGGCGATCACGACGGGCGGAAACCTGCCGGCAAAGTACGTCATTCACGCGGCCAGCATGCAGCTCGGACGGCCCACCACCGCGGACGCCCTGCGCCATTCCACGGCGCATGCGCTGCGCATCGCGGCGGAGCGCGGATTGAAAACGGTGGCGTTTCCCGCCGTCGGCACCGGCGTCGCCGGGTTTCCTATGAAGGACTGCGCGAAAATCATGCTCCAGGAGGCCGCGACCCACCTAGGCGGCGTCACGTCGCTGGAAACCATCTATTTCGTGCTGTTCGACGAAGCGGCCTGCGAAACCTTCAAGAAGGCGCTGAAACGCCTGCGGACGGAAGCCCCGGATGCCAGTGGAGCATCGGGCGGCTGACTCGAGCCCGGCGAGCCCTCCTAGCGTTGGCGACCCAATCACGCGTCATTTCTTTCTTCGTCGGACGCACCCGTGTTCACGCGTGAGGAACTCGTAAGACATTGAAACGATGGGCTTTGTCTTCTGCGAGAGTGCAAACGAGCGGGCAAGATTTGTGTACCTCATTCCCGAGGGAGCGTCGTCGTCGGGGTTAATGGCGCCCGCTTCGGAAAGCGACCGCTTCACGGGAGTGGGCAGTCTTACCGGATGGACGCAAGTCTCTACGGGAGGAAGTGTCCTCTCTCGTTCTATCTCCTATGCTTGAGCCGCTCAAGCATCTAGCACGACAGAAATCAGCCGCTTCCAACAAATTGTTACCGAAGCGGCGGGGAATAAGATCAATGTTATCTGCAACTTCCAACACCGCGGGCGACCCTCATGGGCGGACGGCGCGGGTAGGACGCGTCGGAAAAACACCGAATGTCGGCAATTTACGGAGCGATCCTCCCAAGCTGGGCGCAGCCCGCCGCGGCGGGCTGTGCCCCTACAAGGGTTGCGCGATTTGGAAAGCCCGAGAAAGCGAGGACCTTACGGAGAGTCAGGGCGGCGCTTGAGGACTGGGCGGTTGTCCGGCACTGCCGCGGGCTCCTGGCTTCCCGCCGGGCCCGTGCCGCCCGGGACGGCGGCGGAGACCGCGCCTTCGGAATAAGGCTTCTTCAGCAGGGACTCCGCGACTTGCTGGGCGCCGCCGGTGTCGTCGTTGGTTTGCTTGGCTTTGCTGTATTCGTTGACCGCGCGCTCCCGCTGTCCGAGCAGATCGAAAATCTTTCCAAGATAGACGTGGCCCCAAACTTCGGTCCACTTTTCCGACGGCTCGGGAACCGTCTGCAAAGCTTCGCGGAAGGCATTGGCGGCGGCCTGGTAGTTCTTCTGATAAAAGAACGCCTCACCCATGCGGAAATTGGCCAGCGGGCGGTTCGGCTGGATGGAAAGCGCGCGCTGGTATTGGGCGACCGCGTCGTAATAGCGCCCCGATTCGGCAAGCTCTTCGCCGCGAGCGATGGCGGCGCGAGCGCGAAGCGAATTGCTGCCCTTCAGGACAACATTGTTGGGATCAATCTTGATACCGCCGGGCTTAGGCCGGCCGAAGGTCTCGACGGTGAACTCGGACTCGGTGCCGACCACGTCGATGGTCTTGGTCTCAGGATTTCCCTCGGTCTCAATGCGAAGCTCCACGGGCATGCTGAACGTGTCGAGGGGCTGCTTGATCTTGCCGACGACGCGGAAGCCCTGCTTGGTGCGATAGACGACGTAGTCGAGCGTAAAGTCGGGAACGCCGGTGGAATTGAGCCACTGGGCGAAGAAGCCGCGCAATTGGGGAGGAGCTTCGCCTTTCTTGGCGGAAGCCTCGGCATGCTTCTGCGCGAGAGCCTCGAAGTCGTCGATGCGCGCGCTCTTCTCCGCGAAGCGGAAATAAAAGTCGTGAAGCAGAGACTTGAAGGCCGCGTCGCCCATCTGCGCTCGAATCATGTGGAAGACCATCGCGCCTTTGTTCATGACCACGGAGCGATAGTCGCTGGAATAGGGAGCCAGGCGAGCAGCCTGGGCAATGGGCGCAGCGTCTTCGCCCATGAGCGCGCCCACCGCGAACTCATCGACAGCCCGGAGGCCGGCCTCGCGGCCGGCGTTCTGCTCGGCATACAGGGCTTCGGAATAGCGGGCAAGCCCGTCGGTGATCCACACATCGCCGGGCGTGGCGGGCAAAACCGCATTGCCCCACCATTGAGAGGCGACCAGGCGAGCGATGGTGCGATCGCTGCCTTTGGGGTCCCAGATGCGCTTGCTCAGCAGCAGCACGCCGGGCCCGGCGAAGTCGCGTAGCGTGCCGTCAGGAAGCTGGATGACGGAAAATTCCGGGCGCGGCAGAGGCCCAAACATATCGGAAAAAATGGTGACCGAGCGTGCCACGTCGGCCGCAAAATCCCCGGCGTTAGCGGATGCAGAGCGCGGGGCGTAGACAGCGACATTGAGGCCTTCGACTTCCTTGGGGTTGAGCTGCAGCTCGCCGGCAACGAAGGTTCCATGGGGCGCGGGAGTCTCGCACTGAAAGGTGTAGAGCAGCCGGCCACCCTCCACGCTATTCTTGCCGGCCATGGGCGTAGGAGCGGAGGCTTTGCCGGTGCCCGCGACGGCGTAGGAGTCCGGAACATTCAGGTGGAACGTCGCCGTGTAACGGTTGGAGGGATAGTCGGTGAGTGGAAACCAGCGCGCCGGAAGCAGCAGGTAAGCGCCTTCCTTGCTGATCACGGCCGTGCGCACGCCCGGCACGGGGCTATTCTCTTCGTTGGCGAGCAGCCCCTTGTAGGTGAAGGTCAGAGCGACGTGCGCGCCCGCGGCGACGGGCGACGTCAAGGTCACGGTGAGGAACAAGGGATTCTGCGAGTCGCGCTCAAAGCCCAGCGACCTGCCGTCGGCGCCCTTCACGTCTTTCACATCGAGGTTGGGGTGGAGCTCGACACGAACGCCGCCGGAAACCTCTTGGGCTTTGAAGTCAATCTTGGCCACAGCGGAGATGGATTGGCCGATGGGATCAAGGGTAGCGGAAATGTCGTAATGCTCGGCCAGAAAAGCCGAAGGGCGAGGCGTCTGCGCGAGGACGGGCGAGGCAGAACAGGCCAGCAGCAATAGGAGAGCGAACACAAACGCGGCACTAATTCTTGGGCAGCGGGTCATCATTATTGACAGCGAGTCACTCGCTTGGGACCCCTTTCACGCACTGTACCACGGACCTGTACTTATATAGGATAGCAGACACCTCACTTAGCGTTGCCAGGAGGCGTTCCCACCAGCTCGAGAATCGCGTCGGCAGCGCGTTCGATGGCCCCCGGAGGTCCAAGACGCCGGCGCACGTCGGCCAAACCGGCACGCATCGCGTCGCGCGCGCCTGGTTCGCGAAGCAGGCGAAGCACTTCGCTGGAAACTCGGTCCGGCGTGAAATCGTGCTGAACCAATTCGGGTACCACACGGCTCTCTGCGATTAGATTAACCATGCTGAAAAAGGGTGTGCGCACCAGAGGTTTGGCGAGCAGCGCAGTCAGCGGCGTTAGCCGGTAAATTACCACCATAGGTGTATCCAAAAGCGCGGCTTCAACGGTGGCGGTGCCGCTGGAAACGATCGCCGCGTCCGCGGCGCCCAATGCGTCGTACGTCCGGCCTTCCACTACTCGCAATGCCAGCTCAGGCGCCCAGCCTTCACGCAATGCGGCCGTGTTGCCTCCCGGAGCCGCAGCAACCACAAACTGCGCGCGAGTCTGGCGATGAATTCGTAGGCAAGCCTCGCGCAGAATCGGGAGGTGCTGCCGGAGCTCAGCCGCGCGGCTCCCGGGCAGGACGGCGACGAGAGGCTGCTCCAAGTTCAGACGTTGCTCATCGAAGAAGGTTTTGCGATCGACGGAAGCGTGCACGGCGCCGACCAAAGGGTGGCCGATGAATTTCACCGGCACGCCTGCGTCGCCGTAGAACCTTTCTTCAAACGGAAAGATGCAAAGCGCCAGCGCGAAACGCCGCCGCACGACCCGGACGCGCCACGGCCGCCAGGCCCAAAATTGCGGGCAAATGTAATAGGCATTCTTGATCCGGCGGGCCTTCAATTTCCTGGCGAAGCGCAGATGAAAGCCGGGAAAATCGGTGAGGATGGCAAGCGCCGGCTTGCGCCGCTCCGCTTCGGCGACCAGCCGCCGCATGGCTCGCACCAGGGATGGCAGATGACTGAGGATTTCCGTGATTCCGACGACCGAGACTTCCGAATAGTCGGTGACGGTGTCGACGCCGGCGGCGCGCATTTGCGGGCCGCCCATGCCGAAAAGGGCGACGTCCGCGCGCTGTTTCAGCGCCGCCGCGAGGCGGGCGGCGTACATGTCGCCGCTGGCTTCACCGGCGGAGAGCAAAAGAGGGATGGGAGTCATGACGGAAGATTGGAGACGAAATAGAAATTGTGCCGAGATAGGGCGCAGCACGGTGTGATTGGTTGCCAAGCTGGGGCGCAGCCCGCCGCGGCGGGCGCCCCTACAAGTGCGGGGAATGGGAGGGCGCTTGCGATGTTAAGGGGCATGCCGGAAGAGCCGCTCAATCGCTGGCGGGGAGCGGCAAAGGCAGAGGCGAGCCCGGCTGTGGACGTGCCGCAGCGGATGTCTCGGGCAGGTGCAGCTCCTGCTCTTTGTACTGGAGCTGGTAGAGACGATAGTAGATGCCGCGCTGTGCGAGCAGCTCTTGATGCGCACCCTGTTCGCGCAAGCGGCCTTTGTGGAAGACCAGGATGCGGTCCGCGTGTTGAATGGTGCTCAGGCGATGCGCGATCACCAGGGCGGTGCGTCCGCTCAGCAGGCGGTCCAGCGCTTCGCGAATTTGCAGCTCGGTCTTGGTGTCCACGCTGGAGGTAGCTTCGTCCAGAATGAGGAAGCGGGGATTGTGCGCCAAGGCGCGCGCGAAATTGATGAGTTGGCGCTGGCCGACGGACAGCGTGGAGCCGCGCTCGTTGACCGAGGCGGCGGCGCCTTCGGGCAGCGAGCGAATGAAATCGCACAGCCCGACCTCATCGAGGGCTTTCTCGACGGTTGCGCGATCGATTCCCGGCGTGCCGAGGCAAACATTGGATTCGATGGTGCCGGAGAACAGAAAGGGATCCTGCAGGACGATGCCAAACAGCCGCCGCAGGTCCTGGATATTGATGCGGCGGATATCGACGCCGTCGAGAAGAATCTGGCCGCGCTGAATATCGTAGAAGCGCAGGAGCAGGGAAATGAGCGTGGTTTTTCCAGCGCCGGTGTGGCCAACGATGGCGATGGTTTGTCCCGGAGCGACGCGGAAGGAAACGTCGCGAAGCACCCAGTCCTCCTCGGAGGGCTCGTGAACGTTACGGTAGCTGAACCAGACGTTGCGGAATTCGATCTCGCCCCGCGGAGCGGTGAGGCGAAGGGCATCGGAGGGTGAGGCGGCTGGCGCCGGTTCGTCGAGGAGCTTGAAGATGCGCTCGGAGGCAGCCATCGCGGATTGCAGGATGTTGAACTTTTCGCTGAGATCCTGGATCGGCCGGAAGAAGCGCGTTGCGTACATGGTGAAGGCCGTCAGCACGCCAAGGCTCAGCGCACCGTTGAGCACGCGATTGCCGCCCGCCCAGTAGATCAAGGCGATGGCAAAGACGCTCAGGATTTCGACGGCGGGATAGAAGAGCGCAAAAGCGAGGATGGCATCGCGCCAGGCGAGCATGTTGTCGCGATTGCGACGCCCAAATTCCGCGCGAGCTTTTTGCTCGCGGTTGAACAGCTGCACCACGCTCATGCCGGAAATATATTCCTGGAGGTAGGAGTTGATGCTGGCAACGGCGGTGCGAATGCGGCGATTGGCGTCGCGTACGAATTTGCGGAAGAAATAAGTGACGACCAGAATGAAGGGAAGCACGGCGAGGGCGTCGAGGGCCAGGCGCTTGTCGATCGAGAAGAGCCATGCGGCCAAGACGGCGAGGAGGAAGAAGTCGTTGATCATGGTCACGACGCCGGCGGCAAATAAGTCGTTCAGGGCGTCCACGTCAGTGGTTACACGGGTGACCAGGCGGCCCACCGGGTTGCGGTCGAAGTACGACATCGGCAGCCGCTGGATGTGCGCAAAGATGGCGCGGCGCATGTCGTACATGGTTTGCTGGCCGACGCGCTGCATGATGCGAATCTGGATGTATTGCGCCAGGAAGTCGAAGACGAGGACGCCCAAGAAGACCACACTGATCAGCAGGATTCCGCGCCACGCCTGGGCTTCGGTGATGGCCTGGCGCACTCCGGGAACGAGAAACTTGTCGATTGCCAACTGAAACAGCTTGGGCGGGGCGAGTTCGAGCGGCGTCACGATGGCCACGAGCGCGAGGGCCAGGAGCACCCGCCAGCCGTACGGGCGGAGATATTGCAGCAGCCGCCGCAACAGATGCGAGTCGTAGGCTTTGCCGAGCGCTTCTTCTTCGTGAATGTTGCTCATGCGCGTTCGAGCTCTTCTTCCAGCAACTGCTTGCGATACAAATCCGCGTAATACCCTTCCCGCGAGAGAAGTTCATCGTGCGTGCCGCGTTCGATGATGCGGCCATCGCGCAAGACGACGATCTGGTCGGCGTCCTGCACCGTGGAGGTGCGATGCGAGATCAAAATCGTGGTTCTGCCATGCAAGACGCCGCGGAGGCGGGAGAGGATGCGTTCCTCGGTCTGGGTGTCCACGGCGGAAAGGGAATCGTCGAGGATCAAGATGCGCGGATCGCGGACGACAGCGCGAGCGATGGCGCTGCGTTGCTTTTGTCCGCCGGATAGCGTGACACCGCGTTCACCGACAACGGTGTCGTACTTTTCGGAGAAGCTTTCGACCTCGGCGTCGAGACTGGCGATTTCCGCGGCGGCGCGCACCTGGTCGAGGCCGAACTGGGGCAAACCAAAGGCCACGTTGCCACCGACCGTTTCGCTGAACAGGAAGGTGTCCTGCGGAACGTAGCCGATCGAGCGGCGGAGACTCTCGAGCGGCCATTCGCGGATCGGGCGGCCGTCGATCAGAAGCTGGCCGTCGGGCGCTTCCCAGAGCCGCGCGACGAGCGCAGCGAGAGTTGTTTTACCGCTGCCGGTGGGGCCGACGATCGCGAGCGTCGAGCCCGCGGGAATTTTCAGATTGATATCCCGCAGCACCGGACGCGCTCCGCCGTTCGATTTGGAGGGCTCGCCGGCGCCGTTGCCGGCCAGATTCGTGGGATAGGTGAACGTGAGATTGCGGAACTCGATTTCGCCCTCGACCGGCGTTTCCGGCGAGACCCGGGCGGCGCGGTCATCGATTTGCGGAGCAGCGCGCAGGATGTAATTGAGGCGGCCCGTGGAAGCAGCGCCGCGTTGGAAGATATTCGTCACCCAGCCGAGGGCGATCATAGGCCAGACGAGGACACCGAGATAGGTGTAGAACGCGATCAGCGCGCCAAGAGAAATCTGGCCTCTCAGGAGCTGATGTCCACCTTGCCAGAGGACGATCAAGAAGGACGTCCCAATGAGCGCCTGCAGCGAGGGCATGAACATGCTCCAGGTGCGGATGAGCTTGATGTTGCGCGCGACGTATTCACGGTTGGGCCCGTCGAAGCCGTGGATTTCGGCGTCCTCCTGGGCGTACGCGCGAACGACGCGCACGCCAGAGAGATTTTCTTGAACCTTAGCGGAAAGCGACGCGAGCGAAGCCTGAATCTTCTCGTACAGATCGTGGATGACTTTGCCGAAGTGGCGGACGGCGACGAACACGATCGGCACCGGGAGGAGAATCCAGAGGGTGAGGGAGCCAGACAGGCGCGTCATGACCGTGACGGCCAGAATCATGGTGACCAGCGTTTGACCGGTGTACATGATGCCGGGGCCGATGACCATGCGGACGTTGTTCAGATCGTTTGTGGCGCGAGACATCAGCTCGCCGGTGCGGTTGCGAACGTAGAACTCCGGCTCCAGGAGCAGCAGGCGATTGAAAAGGTCGCTGCGGATATCGAATTCGATGTCCCGCGAGACGCCGATGAGGATCCAGCGGGTCGCGAAGGAAAAAGTGCCTTTCAGCAGGACGCACACCAGAAGCAAAAGGCAATAGATGCCCAGCGCGTGGCGGCTGTGCGGAGCGTAAAAGGGAATCGCGCGACTCAGCCACGAGCCGGCCATTAACTGGCCATGCGAACTGGATTCAAACGGCCGGCTGCTGCCCGCGATGACGTCGGTGATGACACCGGTGCCCAGAGGGATCACATTTCCGACGAGGCTGGTCAAGACGAGGCAGAGCATGCCCAGTGCGATGCCGCCCGGGTATCGCTTGAGATAGGGCAACAGCCCGAGCAAATTGGCCCACGAGGATGCGGGCTTCTTCGCGGGGGTGGCGGGGTTGGTGCTTGCGGTTGTGGTGTTCGCGCTCATTTAAGCTTGGACTTCGGAACCTCACCCAACGAAGGCGCCTCGAGGAGGAAATGCTCGTAGGTGCGATCCAGCGACTGATAGCGTTTCGTCGCGGGATTCCAGCGCACGCCGATCGGGAGCACGTGGGCATCGCCGGTGCCCTTGAGCGGCGTGAAATAAAGTTGCAGGCCGGTCACGGGGTCTTGCTCGTATTGGACCCGCCAGCCGGTGACCTGCGAGAGCGGCGTCAAGCCCAGATAGCCCTTGGCGTTCTTCAGGTGTTCGTCACAGCGGAAAATTTCGGACCATTGGCCGTCTTGGTTTTCCGCGATGACGGCGCGTGTGACAATGGTGCCAGGCTGATTGTTGGTAGGAGTTTTCGGCACGACGTTCGCAGCCACGAATTGCTGCTTGCCAGTCTTCGCCAAATCCCCGAATACCAACACTTGGGTCTCCACACCTAACAGAGATTGCGCGGCGGACTGGATCTCTTCCGGCACAGCGGGTTCAGTGGGTTTTACCTCGACCGTAAGGGTGGCTTTCGGCGCAGATGCATCCGGCCCGCAACCTGCCAGGAAACCAACCGCACTCAGAGCACTCACCAGCAATCGCAGAGAGATTCCGCCGATCGGCGAGGCTTTGCGCTTCGGGTCTTGCGTACCACCCCACGAGGTAAAGGACGGCGTCGCGCCGCCCTCGTTAGCAGCCATACGGCAACAATCGCTGTGCGTTGATTTGTCCATCAAAGACTTGGCGCCGCCAATGTGATTTCCACCACTCGCCCGGGCTTTTCCTCATTGTCCGGTGTGCAAAGCACGGTCATGACCTGTGGCACATCCGGCCCCGCCCAATCGAAGGCGTAGTAGAACAATTCTAGCTGCTGCCCGCCTTTGGTGGAAGGACCGCGCGAGCCAGGTTGCCCATAGAGCGCAAGGACGCGCGAGCAAGAGTCTCCGACGACCAGGCCGTGGCCGGTGACCCAGCGATTTGCGGTGGGGTTGGCACAGCCGCGTTTGGAATCGAGACCGGACTCGGCCACACGGATCTCGAGAATCGTGCCGCCGGCATCGGCGATGATGGAAAGAATCTCGTGGCGGCAGTCATCGCGCCAGGTTCGGCTCGCGCCGCCGTCGCCGATGGCAGGCGACTTGGTAAAGTGGTGCAGCGCTTTGGTCATTGCGTCGCGACCCGGACGCAGGCCCGCCAGCGTCAACTCATCGTTGCGGTGCGTGTCAACGGCGTTCGGGTTCGCACGGCTGGTTGAAGCGGCGTCGCGCAGTTGAGCTTGCGCAGACACGCAGATCAGCAGCAGCACGCTACCGCTGCGCAAGAATTGCATCCAGCCGCGCTTCAAAGTTTTCCTCCCCTTCGGACCACAGTTCGCTGCGCACGACGGGCAAGGCGCGCTCCACGGCTTCCACCCAACCGAACAACAGTTGGATGTTTTCGCGGGTCTTTGCGTGATATTCCTTCAGGTTGCCCGGGACTGCCATCCACTGCCGGAAGGTATGCTCCACCGGATGGTCCGAGGAAGCAAATGGATTCGAAGCCGCGCCGGGTGCGAGCAGTCCACCGTGTCCGGTGAAAAAGTGCTCGAAGCCGAGGTCGGCGGAGAAATGACCGAAGCTTGCGGCCAGGCCGTCTTCGTAGTTCGGGCCGTGGCATGTCAAGACGAGGGGCTGCGGTTCGTTTTTCCAACTCAGGGTTTCTACGTCGAAGTGCCAAAGGTCCCATTGGGCGGTCGCGATGTAGGCGCTGTCCGCATTCAGATGTTGCGCCGCCAGCGCTGCGACTTCTGCGGGACCGACACCCTGGTTGCTCAAGTCCCATTCGGCCACCGGCGTTTCCGTGGCGTCAACCGCCTGCACGATCAATTCGGTGAAAGCGCTTGGCGAGGCAGAGAGCGGAGCAGCGGTCAGGAACCGCGCGAACTGCGGGATCATCGTTGCCTCGGAAAAGTCGCGTGTCCACACGCGCAGATAGGAATGGTTGGCCATAAACGTTGGAGCCGATCCTCAAGTATACCGGGCACGCGGCGTGGAGGCGAACCGGCAGCGGACTCTCGTGGTAGGAGCTCGTCAGCGGGACGCAGAGCGACGCATCCGGCGCTGGGTTTCGGCAACGAGAGCGCCGTTGCCGGCGGCGCTTGTGCCATCGGGAAGCGTCAAGATGTCCTCGAAGCCCACGCGCGTGTCGTACCCGCGAGCGGCGGCTGCGTCGATCAGGTCCCAGGCAGTATGGTTCAAGCCATGCAGCACGCGGGGCAGCTTCACACCCGATGCATCGAGCAGGGCTTCGATTCGTTCGAGAGTTTTCAGAGCCGCGGGCGTGGACGACTCAAATGGTTCCAACAGCATTCGAAAGCACCGTGACGCGAGGCCGCTCGACACGAAAACCTGCGTGCCACTCACATCGCTGAGCCCAGCCTCGACGGGAACGCCGCGGGAGAGCAACAGCTCCACGAGAAGTAGAGCGCCCTCTTCCTTGAAATTCACGGAAGCGAAGTCCGGTAGGACGGTCCAGCGCGAGATCGTTTCCTGGCGAAGCGGGGCGTTCTGCAAAATCCAAGCACCGGTGCTCACACCGACCGGCGTTCCGGGAACCACGGATCGGACCGCGGCCAGAGCCCTCACGACGTCCCCGGGATCGAGACTCTCTCGGCCATTTGTGGCGCGGACGTGAAAGTGAATCGCTCCCGCGCCGGCAGCTACGGATTCCTTTGCCGCGGCAGCGATTTCTTCTGGGGTGATGGGAATGCCCGGATGCTCCGCGCGGGTGCGTCCGCCGTTGAGCGCGGCTTTGATCACCGGCTTAGGGCGTGGCGCCCTTGGCGGATGTGTTCAAGTTTGCCGCGATCTGTTGCAGGCGGTCGCGCAGCGAGTCGCCGATGTCCGCGAAGACCTTGGTGCAGGTTTCGCGCAGTTTTTCTTCCGCGGTGACCGCGATCCGTGCAACCGCGTCGCGCGATTGGTGGTCCAGGGACGTGACGGTCGCGAGCATCCACTGGTTCGATACGTTGTCCAGGCGCTCGCGATATTGCTCCGCGGCCGTTTCGCCGAGCCGCGTATAAATATCGTACATCTCGGTCTGATGCGCCGCCGTCATCGACTTCCATGATTTCAGCAGAGGCTCGAACCCGGCTTGAACCTTCTCGTTTGCCTCGGCCACGCCTGCTTCCATGGCGCCACTCATACTGCTTTGGAAGCGCCGCAGGAAATCCTCCTGCTCGCCGCTGACCTTCTGCGTCAGTTCGGCGTGCGCGGCATCCAGCCGAATGCGCGCTTCCACACCGGACTTCTGGAGCTCCGCCTCAAATCCGTCCAAGTCCTCCCGCGCGTGCCGCTGAATCTCGTCGACAAACGCCGCCGATGTCGTTTCCGCGGCTTCGGCAAACAAACCCCGCGCTCTGTCGAACGACTCGCTGACCACCTCCGCCATCTGCGTCTGCGCGTAGGTGATGAAGTTGCGGCTGGACTGATCCATCTCGCTGGAAAATTCGCTCGAGATTTCGTTGGCCTTCTCTCGCAACTGGCCCGCGGACTGCTCGCCGATTTTTTCCGCAACGCCCTGAATCTGTGTTTGCGCCTTTTTCTCGTACCACTCGGCGGACTTGATCAGATCTTCGACCGTTTGGTGCTTCACGCCTTCGACTCTCGTTTCCAGCTCAGACAGGCTGCGCGTCGTGACCGCCTCCGCGGACCCGCGCAACATCTCTTCTACACTGCCGAGATTTCCCCGGAACCTTGCAAGCGCTTCCTCAAACGCTTCGTCCGTGGTTTCCCGGACGCGTTCCTGGTGCAGCGTGACCGCTGCATCCAGTAGAGACCTGCCGCCGGCCAAACGGTGCATCGCTTCGTCGGTGCTCGCGATCTGCGGTTGCACCAGCGCTTCGATCTGCTGGCCGAATTGCGAAACCGCTTGCTGGCTCGACTCCTCGAAGGCGCCGCGAATGCGCCCGGCAATTTCTTCGAAGATCGACTCCGACCGCCGATGCAGCTCGTTGCGGTGCAGGCTCAACACGTCGTCAACCTGCGACTGAAAACCGGTGAGCGCCTGTTGATGCACGGTTTCGAAGCGCGCGGAAAGGTTTTCGAGCCGCTCGGAAGCCTCGCCCGCCCGAGTCAACACTCCTTCCATGCGCTCGGTGTGCGCTTGCATCGATTCCTGGAGCCCGGCGACGTGCCGCTCGGAGCGCTTCGCCGCTTCTGCCGCCGCCTCGTGGAAGGACTCGCCCAAGCGCTCGGTCTCCCGCTGCAACTCGGAGGTAAGCGCGTTCGCGCGCTCGTTCAGCAAACTCGCAGCGCGTTCCTGCGCGCCCGCAAAGGCGTTATCCACGACCGTCTGCCAGCGCGTCTGAGCCGCTGTCCACCTCGCCTGTCAGGTGCGCTCGCCAGTTTTCCTGCGCGGACGCAAAGGAAGACGCAACCTGCTGCTGCGCGTCGTTGGCCGCCGCCGCGAGGGACTCCCGCTGTGCGTTGGCCGTTTCCTCACGCTGACGCGCCGCTTCTTCAATCGCTTGGTGCGCAGCTTCGGCGCGGGCCGCAATTCGCGCTTCGGATTCCTCCGTATGCGCGCGCAGCCGCGCGGCGGCCTCTTCGGCTTGCTGGCAGACACCGCGAAGCGAGTCTGTGGCGCTGGCCAGTAGCTGTTCGTGTGCGGCGCGCTGCCCAAGGCCCGCTTCGGAAAGTTTAGCGGTCAGATGGTTGGTCAGCTCTTCGAGTTGCGGAGCGAGCCGCTTCGGCAACTCATCTTGCAACGCCGCAGCGGTCGCTTCGTGCGCGGCGCGGCTCCGGGCGTCGGTTTCTTCCTGGATTTTTTCGCGCGCATTCGCCAGCATCCGCGAAAGTTCTTCGCGTCCCTCCGCGATTTTCTGCTCCCATTGCTCCGCGCTGATGCGCCGCTCCGCGGAAACCGCATGCGCGGCGGCCTCCCGCGCCGCCGCTTGGATTTGCTGCCGAGCTTCGGCCAGCAGCCGCGTGACGTGCCGCGCCAGTTGCAGCGAGGCGTCCGTGGTGCTCGCCGGGGAAGGGAACACCCGCACGTTGTCGGGCCCTCCGCTCGCGGGAAGATCGGGTTCCGTCAGCGAAACGTGAAATTCCGTTTCCGATGCGGCCGACTCCGCCGGCCCGTGCGCGGTTTGCTGCCCCTGTGAAGTTCCCGGAAACGGTCCTTGCGAAATGCCGGGCGTTGCCGCGGCAGCCGCAGCCTGCGCCTTCTCCGGCTGCGTAAATCCGAACCAATCCTCCGGGGGAAACCCGATTCCCCAGACGTTGCCCGGAGTCTCGAGCTCCAGCGCCACTTGGAAGAGCTGCCGCACCGTGCGCGGCCGCTGGATCCAGGCGACCCGGCCTCGCACCGTGCGCGGAGGCTGGTCGGTCTCCGGATGCGGAACCTCCAGCTTCACCCACATGTTTTTCAGCACGTAATGCTTCGACTGGTAGCGGCATCCGTGGCAATTCAAGATCAGCGACGAGGTGCGCTCCATGAACGGCCGGCCTAGCGCGTCCACACCGGTCACCTGCAGCGGGACCGCCTGCACGATCCGCGTGCTCCGCCGTTTTCTCAATTCCGAAGTGTTATTCACCGCCGCTTCAGGCACCATTTCCGTCGTTTCGCCGGCAAGGTTGCTGCCAAGTTCGTCCATGGGTAGGGCCGCCGTTTCTGGTTTGTTTTCAACAAGTCCGGACAATTACGTTCGTTTCGTTTGCGTGGTGTCCGAGGCCGGGGCCTGGTGCGTTCCGGTCACGAACATCCACAGTTCCTTGGCAACCCAGATGGGCCCGACCAGCAAATAGATGGGCCCTTGAAAAAACGCCGGATGATTGCCTTCGATCCGGTGCCCCAGAAACAGAAACACCCATCCGCCAATGAAAAAAGCGGCGCCCCAAATCCACTTGGTCAGGATCAATAGAATGATCCCTGCAAAGATCATGGGAATACCGACGCCGTGAAGCAGCTTGTTCCAGCCAGATGAGTGCTCGTGATCGTATTGCTCCATGTAGCTCGCAAGACCCGGCATAACGGAGCTCCTTAGGTGAGGACTCTTCCTGCGGAACTACACTGTATAACGAAACGCGCGAAATGGCTAGGGGGCAGGGGAGCCGGCAACCGCGGTCAAAAAGAGCCATCTTATAGCTCGCGGCGGCCCTCCAGCGCTTTGAGCATGGTGATTTCGTCGGCATACTCCAGGTCCGCGCCGACCGGAATACCCACACCGATTCGCGTGACGCGCACGCCCAGCGGCTTCAGCAATTTCGAGAGGTACACCGCGGTAGCCTCGCCTTCCGCCGTCGGATTCGTGGCGATGATGATCTCCTCCACCGAGCCTTCCTTCAAACGCTCGATCAGCGACTTGATCTTGAGCTGCTCCGGTCCGCGCCCTTGCAACGGCGACAGCGCTCCGCCGAGCACGTGATACATCCCGCTGTAGGTGCGCGTCTTTTCGATGGCCATAATGTTGTGGGCC
This sequence comes from uncultured Acidobacteriota bacterium, assembly GCA_963735525.1. GTDB lineage: Bacteria > Acidobacteriota > Terriglobia > Acidiferrales > UBA7541 > Acidiferrum. The sequence goes on from CAVTLQ010000022.1 coordinate 100,091, forward strand.
TCTTCGACCACGCAAATCGTCTTGTGGCTTCGCGTGGGCCCCACGCAATACAGGCACGGGTCGGTGTCCGTAATGTTGTGGCACACCGAGCACTCGCGGATCTTTTCCTTGGCATTCGCGAATCGCGTCGGCCAGCGCCAGGGCATCCTCCGGCGAGGAGCGCAGCAGAAAAAACGCAAGGCGCTGCGCGGTTTTCTGTCCGATGCCGGGAAGATGCTTCAGTTCGTCGATCAGTCGTTCCACCGGAGCGGCAAAATCAGGCATGAGTGATGTGTAGCACAGCGGCGCATCTTCCGCAAACCAACACTCGAGGAGCTTCTGCGCCCAAGCTTCAACCCGTGCGCGAAAGTCAAGGCTACGAAGGAGACTAGAAAATTGGAGCGAGGAACGAAGGCGTACTTACTGGGAGTTCTACTAGAAAAGGCCGGGGATCTTGAGGCCGGCGATGCCGGGTATTCCGCCCGAAAGATTCTTCATTTGGTTGGTAAGCTCTTCGTCAACGCGGCGTGACGCTTCATTCACCGCGGCGCGCACCAAATCCTGCAGCATTTCCTGATCTTTACTGGCAAAAACGTCCGGCTCGATGCGCACATCCACGATCTGCTTTTGGCCGTTCATTTTCACGGCCACCATGCCGCCGCCGGCGGAGGCTTCCACGGTTACGGAGTTCACCTGCCGCTGCAAGTCCTCCTGCAGCTGCTTGAACCGGGAGAGCATCTGTTGGAGCGCGCTGACTTCCATCACGATTCCTCTGGGTTGCGTTTCACTTCGGTGATCTTTCCGCCGAAGCGCTGCAGCATCGACCTTACCATGGGATCGCGCTCGAACTGGGCGCGCAATTCTTGCGAGCCCGAACCATCGCGCGACGCCGACGCAGCCGCCGCTACTGCAACTCCTTCAAGTTTAGCACAGACTCGCACCGCGCGTCCGAGCACCTTGCTCGAAATAGCACGCACCTTCTCGAGCGAATCTCGTCCTTCCAGCATTTCGGCGAACGCGCGATTGTTAGGCGAAAAATAAATTCGCAGCTCAGCGCCTTCCAGCTCCCAGCGGCTCCCCTGCTCGACAAGTTCGCCCAGAAACTTTTGTTGCGCCTGAATCGCCGCCTTGATTTCCGCAACTTGTTCGCTGCTGAGCCCGCTGACCTGTATGGGCACGGATCTTTGTTCCGGCGGGGCAGGCATTTCGGCGCGCGCCGGTTGAGGCGCCGGCGTCGAAACGCTGTTTGCCCGCGGCAATGCGGGCGCTGCGGATGCGGTGCTCACACGCTGCGGCGCAACTGTAGACGCGACCCCCGCCGAACTGGGGCTCTCGATGCGCGGCGCAGCCGACACGCCGCGCGACGCTCCCGCGCTCGCACCTGCCGCCGAAACCCCGCCGCGAACCTCCGCCAGCAATTCTTCCAGCGGCGCCAGGCGCGCGGCGTTGATTAGCCGGAGCAGCCCCATTTCCAGATGCACGCGAGGATCGGGTTTGCGCCGCAGGTCGTCGTCCGTCTGCAACAAAATCTGAAAGAATCGCGTCAGGTCTTCTTCGCTGAACTGCGCCGCGGCGCGCGCCAGCGCCGGCCGCTGATCCGGAGTCGCGGCGATCAAGTCCGACTCCGCTCCGCACACCCGCGCAATCAACAAATTCCGCATGTGCCGGATGGCTTCCCGGCAAAAATGCTGCAGGTTGCGTCCTTCCTTCTGGAACGTGTGCACCAGCGCGAGCGCGCGGTCCGCCGATCCCGCCGCAATCGCGCCCACTAGTTCATCGAGCGCGTCGTCGGGCACGACGCCCAGCAACTCGCGCACTTCCTTGTCGGCAATCGTGTCGCCGCAATACGCGCGCGCCTGTTCCAGCAGCGACAGCGCATCGCGCAGGCTGCCTTCCGCCATGCGCGAGATCACCGCCAGCGCGCCGGCCTCGATCTTCAAATTTTCTTTCGCCGCGATCTCTTCCAGGCGTCCCGTGATTTCCGCGAAGGTCAGCGCGCGAAAATGAAAATGCTGCGATCTCGACCGGATCGTGTCTACCAGATTTTCCGGTTCGGTCGTCGCCATCACAAAGATCACGCGATCGGGAGGTTCCTCGAGCGTTTTGAGCAGGGCGTTGGACGCTTCGCCGGTCAGCATGTGCGCTTCGTCCAGGATCACCACTTTGCTGCGCGCGGCGGCCGGCGCATAGCGCACCATTTCCCGCAGCTCGCGAATCTGATCGATGCCGCGATTAGAGGCCGCGTCGATCTCGATCACATCCAGCGACGTTCCCGCTGCGATCTCTTTGCAGGAATCGCATTCCCCGCAAGGTTCCGGCGTCGGTCCGTGCACGCAATTCAACGCCTTCGCCAGGATGCGCGCCGCCGTAGTCTTCCCCACGCCCCGCGCGCCCGAGAAAATGTACGCGTGCGCCACGCGGTTATTCCGAATCGCATTCGCAAGCGTCTCGGTAACGTGAGTTTGCCCGACAAGATCGCGAAAGGTTTGCGGCCGCCACTTCCGAGCTATCACCTGGTAGGTCATCTGTTCCGAGGGTCGAACCGAAGTATCGCTCCTACTTCTTCACTCGCCACTTCTTCAATGCGAGGAACTTCGGGTGATCTGCGGCACCCGAGGCGTTCCCGATACCGTTGCTCCCTTCCGGGCCTGGCGGGGTTCGCGGGACCTCGTTGCACAGAGCCCGAAGCTCCACGCTCTGGCAGTCGCGCCGTTTCGCGGGACTGCAATGCTCAGTCTAACACACAGAAGTTGTCGCGGTTTGAAGTGCGCTTTGCGTTTGCGCGTCCGCGTTTCCCCGGGAAACGTTTTTCGACGCCGCGCTCGCACCAGCTTGTCAAAATTATGGTTTGGCCGCCGGCGCGTCAGGAGGAACGACGTCCGCGGGGTTGACCCAATTCACCTTGAAGGGGCCCATGCCGTGAACTTGCACGATGCTTTCGCCTTTGGACATCGCGAAATGGCGCATCTCTTTCGGCATCGATACGAAATTTCCGACGTTCATCGCTTGCATCTTCGTTTCGTCAAAGGTCTCACCCATGCCGATAAGAAACGTTCCTTTGAGCACGGTTACATTCTCGTCCGTAGGATGCCAGTGCGGCGGCACCTTGGCGCCGTCGGCACACCGCAAGCGGATCACGAACGGCGCACCGTCTGCGTTCGGATCGCCCGAAACCGCAGCAAGCTCGCACCCCTTGATGATCGGCGTCCATTTCAAATCCCCGAAGCGCACAATCTTCTGCGCGGCTGCCGTGTCCGCCTTCTCCTGACTGTAAACGCGCGTGCAGAACGCAGTTACGCAGGCGAGCAGCGCGCAAACAAAGACCAGACGATTCTTTTTCATAGAATTCCCTCCGTCGGAAACAAACGATGCGGGAACGATACCGTTCTCGCGGCCCGCGAGCAAGGCCTCAGTGAAATTCCCCAGCCCAGACTAGGACTCGGCCGAACCCCAAGACCTGACGCACTGGAAACACGCCGAAAAAAAGAATTGCCTGCTCTTTGGATGATGTACTCTAGATGCCGGATGGAGTTCCTCCCCATCCACCCGCGTCTCCCACCAACCCGGACGCAGGGTCCGCGGCGCCAGCGGAACACACCGAGGCATCGCCTCAGTGTCGCCCCACGACAGGGGGTAAGCCCGCACTCACGGTGCAGGCAGGAGGAATCCATGAAAAAATTGTTGTCTTCGCTTCTCGTTCTAGCATTGATCGGCGCGGCCGCGCCGGTATCGTTTGCCGAGCCTCACCAGGTCATGCAAGGGACTCAGGTTCACCTGACGCTGCTTAACTCCGTCAGCACTTCGGCCTCGAGAGACGGCGATCCGTTCGTCGCCGTTGTCTCTGATCCCGTCTATCTCGGCAATCAGCTTCTGATTCCCGCCGGCACCCGCGTCAACGGCACCGTTGGCACGGTTGCTCCTCCACGTCGCTTCTCCGTCATTCGCGGCGAGGCTTACATGAACCTCACGTTTCATTCCCTCGAAGTGGATAGTCGTGTTATTCCCGTCCAGATGAGCATTATCGCCATCGAGCAACCCGGCGGCGATCCAAGCAGCGAAAAGGCGCGCAAGGACATGAAGGTGGAAGAAGGCGGAGTCGTCCAGGAAAAGCACGACTATAAAGGTGATATCCTAGCCGCCACCATCGGCATCGGCGGAGGCTCGCTTGTCGGCGCCGTCTTCAGCCACGTGGTTCGCGGCTTCGGCATCGGCTTGGCGGGCAGCGCGGTTTATATCATGTCGCGCAAGGGCAAGGACGCCTCCATCCCCGCGCACTCCGGCATTCTCGTGCGCATGGACAATACCATCACCATGCCGGCCCTGATCGCGACCAACACCGCGCCTATTGCGTCAACACACGCGCCGGTAACCACTCCCGGCGCCGTCTTCCCGTCCGCAAACGGCACCGACAATCAATAACGCTTAAAGTTGCGTTGGGTCGGGCGCGCTTTGACGCGTCCCTCTTAGCACGAATCGAAACAACAAATGCGCCAATGGGTCGCGATCGTCGCGGTCCACGGCGCACCTGTCTTTTCGGCACCACCACGGCCGCGGTCATCCCGAGGCTATGCGACGCGCCGGGTGCGGGTGCCCCGGTTCGTTTTTTGAACCTGGGTCCGTGCCGTCTGAGGAGGCACTTAGATTCGGTAATGCCGCCGCCCGCTTTCAACTGTCGACTGCCAGCCTCTTCTACTGCTTCGGAAAGTTCGGATCCGCCTTCACTTCCAGGATCTGCTTGGTGTGCCGCTCGCTGTGCGCAGCAATCAACAGCACCCACTCGTATCCATCCAGCTTTACTCCCATGGGGCTGTCCACCGCGTGCGCGCGCAGATCCGTCGTGGTCTTCAGGAAGTCCTCGGTCGTAGCCCGGCTTTCCAGAAAATGCTTTTCCGCTTCCTCGGGAGAGCCGAACCGGTTTGTCGGCTTTAGCTGGTCGGGAGCTTGACGTTTTTGCGAACGGTCCGGCACTTGTGCGAGCACGCCGTCATCGATCTTCTTCACTTCGGCGGGGTCCCGAGGAGCAATCGCCGGCGTTTTCATCACCTGTTCCGTCGTCAGGCCTCGCAGCATGTCTTCCGCCGCCGCGAGATGCTCCATCACCTCGGCGACCGACCAGCGGTCCGGCCCCGGCTTGAAATTCCACTGCGCGTCCGACAGTCCCTTGGTGGCATCCACAACGCCCTTCTTGGTCGACTCCAGATAAGCCAGCGCGCGGTCCCTATCTGCTTGCGACACATCCTGTGCCTTGACGGTAACCGCGCTCACCACTCCCAACAGCAAGACCAACATACAAACGGAAGCTTTTCTCATGCCGATGTCCTCTCTCCTGTTCGTCTTGGAACAACGAAAATTGTTTCTCACTTCAAGGCTCCCTGATTCACCGGGCTTCACTTCCCGATTCTCCCTGCGCCGCTCCGCGGGACATTAGTTCCTCGGTGCTCAGGTCTTCCATATGCGTAGCAATGTACCAGTGGTTGCCCCATGCGTCTATCACGCCGCCGTTCCGCTCTCCGTAAAACTGATCTTTCGGTTCGCTCAACGAAGTCGTCCCGGCGGCCATCGCCGTCTTGTATATCGCGTCCACGTCCGGCACGTACACATGCATCGTCACCGCCCGCGGGCCACTGTGGAATCCCTCGGGCAGGCAGCTTTTGCTCTTTGTCATGCGTCCTCCGTGTTTGGCAAACGCCGCGCTTGGGCGCGCCGCGTTCAGCACGGATTTTGGTACAGGGACAGTGCCTCCGTATTGTAAAAAACTGACCGGCCTGGAATTTCTTCCGCATTTGTAGGGGCAGCGGCTTGTTTACCCTGAGGCTCGAAGTGCCTCTCCCGGCGTCAACACCTGCACCCCCTATGTCGCGGAGTCTTGCCGCCTCGCGCTATCCGCGCATCGGCACGTGATTCGAGTGCGACGTATAATCGGCGAGATAGCTCGTCGGATTGATCCCCGAGAACGCCCGAAAGTCGTGAATAAAATGCGCTTGATCGAAATAGCCGCATGTCAAGGCAATCTCCGCCCAATCCACCGCCCGCCCGGCGGAGATATGCCGCAGCACATTTTGAAAGCGCCGCACCCGGCAGAACAGCTTCGGCGTCAGTCCCACTTCCTTGCGGAACACATCGATGAACCGCCGGGCACTGAGTCCGATCCGCGCTGTCACCTGGGAAATTTTCTGCGTTTCCGGCGCTCCATGAAACTCAGTCAGCGCGAACGCCACCGCCGGATGCCGCTCCGGCGGTCCTCCAACCTGTGCCAGCAACGCCTCTTCCAGCACGCGGCATTTCCTCTGCGGCGTCTTCGCGGCCAGCAAGCGTTCCCGCACCTCGCCGGCGCGTGCGCCCCACAGCGTGTCCAGCCCCACGTGCGAGTTGTGAATCTCGCCGCCCGGCAGCTTCAAAAACGGATACGCCCCGCCCGGCTTGAAATGCACCCCCGCCACATCGGACTCCCCCGCCGTATCGATCGCAAAGAACTGAGAGTGCGGCCCGCAAACCACGCTGCCGCGAAACGTCTGCAGCCGCTTGCCGTTGTCGCCGCTGTAGATCGCCGTCCGCTCTTCCCGAAGATCGAAGACCAATTCCACCGAGCCGTCGGGAAGCAGCCGCTCTCTCGGATGCGGCTTGCCCTCGTCCGCCGAAGTCCAGATAACTTCCACGAACCGGTCGAGCGGCGCCGGGGGCTTGTAGAGATAGTGCTCCATACGTTGCTCAGTCTACCGTAGCGTTCCGGCCCTGGGAATCCTGCGTATTGGCGTTCCCGCGCGCACTCAATAAATAATACGCATCGCCCGGCATTTCATTTCCACTTGTGCTATACTAATCCTGCGCTTAATACCGCGGTTGTGTAGTGCGGCTGCTCTGGGATAAGTACCTCAAGAATACCCGCCTCCAGTTTCCTCCGTACGTCTTCGGCGTAATCTAACTAAGACTGGCAATGGAACTTGCCGCGTCGCACGAGTTTTTGTGTGCGCCCGCCAACCGTTCCGCCAGCAAGAAAGCAATATAGAATGTTAAGTTTTTCAGAATCAATGATTTCCGCTTACACCAAGGAGCGCCTGTCGTCAGCCCGTTTCTCGACACCCACTCCGGTGCAAGCTGCAGCCATTCCACAGGCCCTCGAAGGCAAAGATGTCCTCGCCACCGCGCAAACCGGCACCGGCAAGACCCTCGCCTTCCTGATTCCGGTCATGGAACGCCTGCTGCAACATCCCGCGCCCGGGATCAACGCCCTGGTGCTGGTTCCCACGCGCGAGCTGGCCATGCAGGTCGTCGATCAGTACAACGTGCTCCGTGGCAAGCAGTTACAGCCTGCGGCGCTCGTCGTCGGCGGCTTGGCGGAGGGCGCGCAGCTCAGCGCCATTCGCAAAGGCGCTCGCCTGGTCGTCGCCACTCCCGGACGCTTGGAAGATTTCCTCGATCGCAAGCTTTTCAACTTTCGCGAGCTGAAAATCCTCGTCCTCGATGAAGCCGATCGCATGCTGGACATGGGATTTCTTCCCGCCATTCGCAGGATCGCAGCGATCCTGCCGAAAGAGCGCCAGACCCTGCTATTCTCCGCCACGCTGGAAGCCTCGGTGGTGCACCTCGTAAAGGACTACATGAGGAACCCCGTGCGTCTCGCCTTCGGTTCCGTCCTCAAGCCTTCCGAAAACGTCCGCATGCAGGCCTTTGAAGTCTCCGTCGACCGCAAGCACCAGGTCTTGACCCGGCTGCTCGGCAAAGAAACCGGCCGGTGCCTGGTCTTCGCACGCACCAAGCGCGCCACCGACCGCATCGCCAAGAACCTCAACCGCGACGGCTTCTCCGCCGCCATGATTCATGGCGACCGCTCGCAATCCCAGCGCACGGCCGCCCTCGCAGGATTCCAGCAGGGCCGCTACCGCGTTCTGGTCGCCACCGACCTGGCCTCTCGCGGCATTCACGTTCAGGACATCGCCCACGTCATCAATTTCGATCTGCCCGAGGTCGCCGAGAATTTCATTCATCGCGTCGGCCGCACCGGCCGCGCCGGCAAACACGGCGTCGCCTCCACACTCTTCGCCAGGGAGCAAAGCTCCGAACTCTTCCAGCTCGAGCGCACCTTAGGCATCCGCATGGAGCGCCTGCGCGCCGATGAAACCACGGCTCCATTCGTAGCCGGGACTCCGGTCCGCCAAAAGGACGACCGCGAGCGCACCGACCGCGAGCACCCCGACCGCAACCACAACGACCGCGAACGCACCGAACCGGCTCGCAAATCCCAAATGATCCCTCTCCCCGGCGAAGTCCTCCAAATCCAACTGGAAAACTAGCCCATATGGAGTGCGGCGGCTAGCCGCCGCCTTGGCGGTGTCTACCTCGTCGCACCATCCCGATCGTCGAAGCCGAATCGGCAACCACCACATTTGACGTGTCATCCTGAGGACACCCGACAAGGGTGTCCGAAGGATCTCAACCGATCGACGATCCAGGCGTCTGCGGTCCAGCCCTCACGAACAAGCCCGCGAGCTCTATCCGTCGCTGCCAAAAACGTGTATTTTCTAGCCCGGTCACCCGGCGAAAAACTTTGGAACCCATCTCCCACTTCTTCTACTCCGACCGCCTCAAGCTCCAATTCTGGGACTACGGCTCCGATGGAAGACCCTCGCTGGTCCTCGTCCACGGCGCCCTCGATCACGCTCGCAACTGGGACTGGGTGGCTCGCGAATTGGGCCGCCACTATCACGTTTACGCCCTGGATCTGCGCGGCCACGGCAACAGCGCCTGGGCGCCCGGAGCGCCCTACAGCGTCGCCGAACACGTCCTCGATCTCTCCGCGCTGCTCGACGTCATCGGCGATTTTCCCATCCGCCTTGTCGGACATTCCCTGGGCGGCGGCATCGTCCTGCACTACGCCGGCGTATACCCCGATCGCGTCCACAAGGCGGTGTCCATCGAAGGCCTGGGCTTCCCGCAGGAGCACCGCATGCACGGCCCTGCATCCCAGCGCGTGCGCCAGTGGATCGAAAACATCCGTGACGTGGAAAAGCGCCGCACGAAAAGTTATCCCACCCTGGACGCCGCCATGGCCCGTATGCGCGAAGTGAACCCGCGGCTCAGTGACGAAGTCGCCCGCCACCTGACCCTGCACGGGACCAATTGGGATTCCGACGGCTCGCTGTTGTGGAAGTTCGACAACTACGCTCGCGTATTCCCACCGTACGGCCACAGCATCGAAGACGCGGTTGAGCTGTTCAGCCAGATCATCTGCCCCACGCTCTTTTTCTGGGGTCTCGAGAGTTTTCTCCCCGTTCCCGACAACGATCCCCGGTGGCAAGCCATCCGCGACCGCCGCCTCATCACCGTCCCCAATGCCGGCCACTGGGTCCACCACGACCAGCTCGACCTCTTCCTCCGCGAAACCTCCGCCTTCTTCACAGGCTAAACATGGGGGACGCGCTGAGGCGCGCCCCTACACAGGAAACTCGAGATCGACGGACAGGAAATCCACGTCAAGAAAAGCAAGTAACCCCAGAACTAGTGCGAGGCGGCGGAGGGTGAGGTGGGCTTCTCCGGGTACAAGCGCTCAAACTCCGGGTCGCCATGCAGCAGCGTCAGGTCCGGGTCGCGACGCGCCCACACCGAATCCTTGGAACCCGCTTCCCACGCCTTCTGCAGGGCATCCAGGGCCTCGGGTTTTCTCTTCAACAGGCAATATACGCACGCCACATTGTAGAGAATCGAGGCTTCGTTGGCACGCAGGGTCACCGCCAGGTTGAGCTCGCGCAAGGCGTCTTCTTCCCGCCCCAATTGGGCGTAATCAGCGCCCAGCACGATGCGCGCCCGCGCGTCTTCGGGCACGTGTTTCAAGTGGTGCTCGAGTGCCGCGATTCTTCTCCGGGTCATGTTACGCATGCTTTCCGTTTTTCCCATGGCTCCCAGAGAGTTAATGATGGGCACATACACGTTGTAGTCTTCGCCGCTCGCTTCGATGCCTGCTTCCGATACGTCCACAACTTCCTGGTAGCGTCCCGCCGCAAACAGGGCGCGGCACAGTAGGTAAAAGGCGCCGTCACAGTCACGCTTTCGTTCGATGGCTTTTTTCACCATGCGAACGGCCTCGTCATACAATCCCGCCGCGTAGAGCACCCAGGCCTGGCTGACGTGCGTTTCCGGCAGATCCCAGCGCAAGGCCACGGCCCTGCCGGAAGCCTCCCTCGCGCGTTCCACCCACACCTGATCGCGGCTGAAGAACGAGTAGTACATCGCGCAGGCGTTGGCGCAGGCGGCATAGGCCAGCGCGAAGCTGGGGTCCAGCGCCACCGCGTTCTCGAACATTTGCAGAGCGAACTCGACGTCCTGCCGGGTCAGGCGCCGCGCGTAGCGTTTGCCGCGCAGGTAGAGGTCGTAGGCTTGCAGGTTTTCCGTGGGCTTGTCGGCCAGCGCCTCCAGCTCTTGCGGAGAAAGCGTCACGCGCAGGGCCTCGGCGATCTTGCGCGCCATCTCGTCCTGTACTTCGAAAACGTCCTTCATCTCCCGGTCGAAGCGCTCCGACCACAGCGGAAAATCTGTGTGCGTATCGATGAGCTGCGCGCTGATGCGCAAGCGCGCCCCGGCGCGGCGCAATGTGCCGGTGAGCACATAGGCCGCCCCAAGCTGCTGCCCGATCTGCGCCGGCGTCACCGGCTTGTCCCGGAAGGCCAGAACCGTCGGACGCGAAAACGTGTTCAGCCCCCGGATCTTCGAGAGTTCGGTGATGACGTCCTCCGTGATGCCGTCGCGCAAGTACTCATCTTCTTTGGCGCCGCTCAAATTCTCGAAGTACAGCACCGCCACCGACTTTTTTGCCGACACGCCGCTGCTGGCCCCGGCCGGCGCAAAAGCCGCGGATTTCCCTGTAGAGGCGTGCGATACCTCGGTCTTTTCCGCGGCCGGCCGGCGGCTGGAATCCAGGTCTCGCTTGATGCGCTTCAGATCGGCGCGAAGTTCCGCGGCGGTCTGGTACCGCAGGTCGGCATCCTTCTCGAGCGCCTTGCCGAAAAGGTTTTCGAGGGCCGCGGGCAACCGGGAATTCAACTCCGTGGCCGGAGTCGGCTCGGAATGCAGGATGCCGTCGAAAATTAATGCCGCGGTCGAACCGGAGAAGGGAATTACACCGGTAGACATCTCATACAGCACCACGCCCAGCGAAAATAAATCCGAGCGCGCGTCCAACTCTTCGCCGCGCGCCTGTTCCGGCGACATATACGCCACCGTGCCCACCGAACTCCCCGGGCTCGTCAGCAGATCGCCGCCAGCGAACTCCGTCTGCGTGCGCATCGACGCCCTGGTTACAAATCCCGTCGTCTGCAGCTGGCTGCTGGTCAGCTTCGCCAAACCGAAGTCCAATATCTTCGCCGGACCCCGATCGACCAGGAAAATGTTGGCCGGCTTGATGTCCCGGTGCACGATGCCCTTGGTGTGCGCCGCTTCCAGACCATCGGAAATCTGAATCCCCACGTCCACCAGCTCGGCGATCGCGATCGGCTTCCCGTCAATGCGGTGCTTCAGCGTCTGGCCCTCCAGCAGCTCCATGGCGATGAACGGACGGCCCTCGTATTCCCCGATATCGTAAATGGTGCAGATGTTCGGATGATTCAGCGAGGATGCCGCGCGCGCTTCGCGCCGGAACCTCTCAATCGCTTGGGAGTCCCCGGAAATGTCGTCGGGCAGAAATTTCAAGGCCACGTTGCGGCCCAGCCGCGTGTCCTTGGCCTTATAGACCACGCCCATCCCGCCGCCACCTAGCTTATCCAGAACGGTGTAGTGGGAGATCGTACGGCCAACCATGGAGGAAGTGTCCGTCATCGGTCCTGGAGTCTACCCCAGCGTCTCACTGCAGGCAAACGCGCACGACGCGCATCGGCCGCGCCCCTAAGCAGCCCGCGTAAACTTTCAACTGTGGACTGTCGACCGCCTCTACGCGTAGCATTCCGCCATGGCAAACTCGCTCTCCCGCCGCTCCTTTCTTGCTCTCTCCGCGACGCTTCCATTCGCTCTTCGCGCGCGCGCGGCTGCGTCTTCCATTCCCATGGGTCTCGAGCTCTATTCCGTGCGCAACACCTTGAAGCAGGATCCCGAGGGCACCGTGCGCGCCGTCGCGCAAATGGGGTACCAGGGCGTCGAATTCTACGCGCCGTATTTCGACTGGACCGAAGCGCAAACCAAGCAAATGCGAAAGCTGCTGGATGACCTCGGCATTCGCTGCTTTTCCACCCACAACGACGCTTCCTACCTCGGCAAGGAAAAGATCGCCCGCGCCCGCGACATGAATTTAATCTTAGGGAGCAAGTACGTCGTCGTCGCTAGCGCCAAGCCCGATCCCGGCCCCGACGGCTGGAATGCCGTCGCCGATCTGCTGAATTCCGCCGCCGCCGAACTCGAACCCTCGGGCCTGAAGACCGGCTACCACAATCACGAACCGGAATTTACCCGCGTCAACGGCCGGCGTCCCATCGAAACGCTTGCGAAAAAGACCAACCCGTCCGTGATGCTCCAGCTCGACGTCGGCACCTGCCTCAAGGCCGGCTCCGATCCGGTCGCCTGGATTCGCTCCAATCCGGGACGCATTCATTCGGTCCATTGCAAGGACTGGTCGCCCGACCCGGAAAAGGGCTACACCGTGTTGTTCGGCGAAGGCGTCGCCCACTGGTCCAGTATCCTAGCGGCGGCAGAAGCCATCGGCGGAGCCGAGTACTTCCTCATGGAGCAGGAAGGCAGCCGCCTTCCCGAGCTCGACACTGTCCGCGAATGCCTCAGGTCCTATCGCGCGCAAACCCAGAAGTGAGAGGGCAGAGATTAGGTGTTAGAGGTCTTCTGACCTCTGACACTCTCTAACTTCTGCCTTTTGAGGAAAGAGCGCCGCGCAACTGCCAGGGGACGATTACGCGGCGCTCAGGGGGTGTTGGCTGGTTTGATCGCGGGTTCACTGAGGAACTACGGTCGGTGGGAACCTGATCGCGGACGGCGGATCGATGCTCTTCCTGGCCGCCTGATTTCCGCGAGAATCCTTTCAATCTTGTCTTCTCCTCATCCGGGTTCATCGAGCCGGCTGCTGCCGGATGCTCCGGCGCTGAACATCTTCGCCGCGGCCCCGGCGAACCTAATCACATCGGTTGATCTGCTAACTGCAGGGAGCGTGCCAAACTTTGGAAATCTCAACGTCCCCATTTTCTTCATCTTGCGAAAAATCGCGGCCGGCGCCTTTGCATCAACGCGGGAATCTGTCCCTCACCGGAACAGAAAATCCGGAACACCCGCAACGAGGTTAGTAAGAACTTAGAGTCTCGGCCTTCATTGCACCGCTGCGTCTGGCTTCTCGGGCGCGCTGCCCTCGACGCCGTCGCGCTTTAAGTAGCGATACAAGCTGGTCCGCCCGATTCCCAGAATCTGCGCGGCACGCAAGCGGTTGCCTTGGCACATGTCCAGCACCCGTTGGATGTGCACTTTGCGAACCTCGTCCAGTGACAGCGGCCGCCACTCGTCGCCCTGCGCAGTGCGCGCCCCGCGGTGCTGCAGGTGCTCCGGCAGATCCGCCAGGTCGATGAAGTCGCCCGTCGCTGTGATGCACGCGCTGGAGATGACATTTTCCAGTTCGCGCACGTTCCCCGGCCACGGATGCTGCAGCAGCACCGCTTGCGCTCGCCGCGTCAATCCTGCAATCTTCTTTCCGTACGCTTCGTTGTATTTTTTCAGGAAGAACTGCACCAGCAGGGGAATGTCTTCCAACCGCTCGCTCAGCGACGGAATGCGGATCTGGATCGAGCTGAGCCGGTAAAACAGGTCTTCGCGAAAACGCCCCGCCAAAACCTCCGCACGGAGATCGCGGTTGGTCGCCGCGATCAACCGCACGTTGATCTGCTTGCACCTCCGGCGAGCCGACCCGCTGGATTTCCCGGTTTTGAATCACGCGCAGCAGCTTGGCCTGCATCGCCAGCGAGGTTTCGCCCACCTCGTCCAGAAACACGGTCCCGCCGTTCGCATATTCGAACAATCCGGGGCGTGTATCCGTCGCGCCCGTAAACGCGCCCCGCACGTGCCCGAACAGCTGGCTCTCCAGCAGTGTGTCCACCATCGCCGAACAGTTGCACACCGCCAGCCGCTGCGGGCTCACCGGGCTGATCTGGTGAATGGCCCGCGCCACCAGCTCTTTTCCCGTCCCCGTCGGCCCCACCACCAGCACGTTGCTGTAGTGCCGGGCCACCTTGCGCGCAAAATCAAAAACCTCCAGCATCGCCGGACTCTTGCCCACGATGCCGTGAAACTCCAGGTCCTTCAGCAACTGCTCTTCGAGCGCTTGACGCGGCGTCGCTGGTCGTACAACGCCGCTACCTCGTCGAGCGTGCGCTTCAGCCGGTTCCGGTCAATGGGTTTCGGCAGGAAATCGGTGGCGCCCCGCCGGATGGCCTCCAGCGCCGAATCCAGCGTGTATTCGCCGGTCATCACGATCACGTGGACGCCCGGGTCGGTCCGCAGCGCGCGATCGAGAAACTCATAGCCGTTGATTCCGGAGGCATGCACGTCCGCAAGTACCAGCCGGCAGCGCCCGTAGCGTATGGCCTTCAATGCTTCCTCGGGATCGGCCGTAGGCACCGGGTCGTAGCCCAGCTCCACGATCAGTGACGCCAGCGCCTCTAGTTGTGCAGGGTCATCATCGAGAACGCAGGGGGTCAGAGAACTCTTCGGTGCAACAATCTCCACCGCTTTGGAATACGCATGGGCCACACCCAACCCATCGCAACCTGGCTGCCACTCCCCAGACCGCAGCCTTCGGCGGGCTCCCCCGCCAGCCACTTCTTCTAAAGGCTGGTGGATCAGGGTGCTAGCTGCCGCAGCGTTAAAAGCTTGAAGGGCCGCAACTACCGAGACCGTCGCGTGCTCCCACGCCGCCGCCAATCCAATTCGGACCGCACTGTGCCGTTTCGATACGCGCTCGCTGCCCAGCTAAACCGCATTGGCCGGCCAATCGGCCTCACGACAAGCCGTTAGTTGATCGATGCGTTACGTTCCCCAATGTGCGGGCTGACGGGGTGCAGGCGAAGTTCGTGCCGCCCCTCCGCGGTCGTCTCCAAAAATTCGGTCTCGTAGGCCACTGGATGCGATTGCTCCGTGCTCAGGTACGGCACGAGCCGCACAAAAACCACGGCTCCATCGGGAACTGCGTGGCTCAGCGTGATTTGTTTGCTGCTTTGTTCGTTCCACCCCAGATCGGACTTCTCGACAAAAAATGTTTGGTTCTTGTCCCAGCCGGAAACCTCGACGCGATACAAGCTCGTGCTGAAATGACGAGCGGGCAGAATCATGCTCAGCCTCCGCGGAGGTGCTTGCAGCCCAAAGGCCACGGACTTCGCCGGCAGGTCCCTGCAAACAAGAGCCTTACGTGATCAGGGCGATGGAACGGGTGTGCGCGGGTGAGACGCCCCCGTGAAACGTGTGCGGATTTGAACGACCACTCGTTTCTGCCGCAGGGGCGTTGCAGCCCAAGCGTCAGACCGCGGATTCTAGACGGAAGGGGAAGGAACGCAGCTTTGGATAAGGTCTTGGATCAGAGCCGGCCGGCTTTGTTTAGAAGCGTCTAACGCAGCAGCAGATTCGTTGCGATGCTCTCCACCGGCCCATAAAAATACCGGAACACCAGCAATCCCACCAGCAGTCCGAGCCTCGCGTAGCTGCTCCCGCGCAGCCAGTCCAAATATCGTTGCGCGCTGCTTTCACTCATCAGCAGCAGGATCGCGGTGCTGCCGTCCAGCGGCGGCACCGGCAGCAAATTGAACGTTCCCAGCAGCAGATTCAGCGAAAACAACACGAACAAAGTCACGGTCGCGAAGTCCGGCCTGCCGAGAGCGTCCGCCTGAAGCCATCCTGCAGCGTGTGCTACGCGCAGGCTGATCGCCCCGATCAGCATCAGTGTGTAGTTCGCCGCCGGACCTGCCAGCGCCATCAGCGCCGCGCGTTTCGGATGCCGCCGCTCCCACAACGGATCGAACGGCGCGCTCGCCCATCCGATCATGCTGCCGTTCGCCAGCAGCACCATCGCGATAGGAACCAGCACCATGCCCCAGGGCTCGCGCCGGATGTGCGGCACCGGATTCAGCGTCATCTGCCCGGCCAGCGCCGCCGTGCTGTCTCCGCCTAGCTTGGCCGCGAACGCGTGCGCCGCTTCGTGACACGTGGTGGAAAAAAGAAACACCACGTACGAGATAAACGCATAGACGAGGAACTGCGGTGACCATTCAGGCATGGACGTACGAGCCTAGAGGTTCCCGCTCGCATTTGCAAGCAAGGGAAGAAAACGCCGTCACATCCTCGCTGCACTTCTCACGTCCGCCCGCCGGAATCCATCGCCCCATCGAGCGCAGCCTTTTCGGAAGGCGTCAGAGTCCGCGCGGCGCCTTTTGCCAGATCGCCCAGCGCCAGCGGCCCCACCGCCACGCGCACCAGCCGCAGCACCTCGACTCCCAGCGCCTCCAGCATCCGTCGAATGTGCCGATTTTTTCCTTCGTCCAGAACGATTTCCAGCCAGCTATGGCGCTCGCCGCGACGTAGAACCTCCGCGCTCCTGACGTGAAGCTCATCGCCTTCGCTGCGAACGCCGCTCCGCAACGCCGCAAGCAGCGCGTCATCGGTGAGGGTGCCGATCTGCACGTGGTAGGTCTTGTCCAGGTGCGTCGCGGGCGCGGTGATGCGCCCTGCCCACTCCGAATCATTGGTCACCAGCAGCAAGCCCTCGCTCGCTTTGTCCAGCCTTCCCACGGGCGCGAGCCATTTCGCGTCGTTGTCCCGGAAGCCACGCAGACAGTCGTAAACGGTCTCGCGGCCTTTTTCGTCCGAAGCAGTGGTCACCACGCCGCGCGGCTTGTTCAGCATCAGATAGACTTTCGCCGCCGCTCCGATGCGCTCGCCGTCAACCTCGATCCGGTCGCTCCCCAGATGCACCGGTGTCTCCGGGTCGCGCCGCAACGCGCCGTTTAGCCGCACTCGCCCCGCGCGAATCAACTCCTCCGCCTTGGAACGCGAGCAGTAGCCCAGTTTCGACAGCGCGCGTGCCAGACCAACTCTTCTGCCTTCGCGCGGCTCTTTCTTTCCCCGGTTGTGTTGCAAAGAACGCTCCTGCGGCGGCCGGCGGGTCCCGGCAGTACCGTCGTGAGATCGCTAGCCAGTCAGGAATGAATGAGGACAAACGAAAAACCAGAGGTGGCGAGGAAGGAGCGACGCGTCCCAGCCCTACCGCTTCTTTTCTCGAAGCGTATCACACCGCTCCTTCGCTCACGGTGCGAACTTGGTAGCCCGCACCGGCATGCTCGCAAACGCAAGCCGCCGCTTCCATACATCGAATACCGTAAATGCAGACACAAATTCCTGTAGCCCTGATCACAAGCTCCCTTTCGAGCGGAATGTCGGGAATTTCAATGCTTGGTTTGTTGCAGGCGTCGCGCTACGCCTTGGCCGCCTTGCCGTGCCCTTTTACCGCTCGCTCGATCCCAGGACCCGCATTCGCCAAGTCCTGCGAATTCATCGCGGGCCGTACCGTAAGCTTCGCATTGAAGGCCAGAAACCAAGGCTCCGCGATCGCGGGGAGCTGCGAGGATTCCTTCATGTCGAAAAAGATGTACCCAGTTCGTTCGCCATTGTCTTCGGCGAAGTAGGCTGCTTCGGGCTTTAGGTCTTCCAAGATGTTTTTGATCGTGCTTGCCAAACTGCCACTGCGAGCTGCTGCATTGCCGGCTTCGACCGGGATGGAAACTTTGAGCATCATCCGCATGTCATGTGCCCTCCTCGGGCGAGGTGGAGTATACACCCGCGCGCGGCATGTCGAATGCCTGAGCCTACCGCTGGAAACGACCCTGCGCTATTGAGATTTGGAAAGGCGTGAATCGAAAGCGGCGCCGAAGCAGAGGAACTAGTTGTTGTGGCTCGCCGAGGGAGAGCGCAGCACTGCGGCCAGCCGCAGCTTCCTCTGATTCGCAAACCAGCGCCTCACAGCCTTGCGGGAAGGCTCCTCCCAACAGAGAAACACAAAGATCGAGAATAACACCAAGATCAGCGGACTAAGCAGTTGCCCGAAACGCGCCATTCCTGACGGTAGATAGGAAAAGGAAATGCGCGTCCAGTTGGTGACCGGGTACCGCAACAGATACACGGAGTAACTGGCGCCGCCGAGCAGAACCATGATGCGAGTCGAAAGAAATCTCGCCAGCAAGCTTCCGCCTCGAGCCAACTCATAGACCAGCAGCGAAAAGGGCAGCATCACCAGGGAGACCCAAACACCGATCGGCAGGCTGAGCGCGGCCAAGGTTCCCAGGACGGCGGGATAGACGATGAGCGGGCGGCTATCCTTTGAAAGTGCAGCCTCGTCCCGCAAGAATCGGAGGCCCATCACCACGCCCAGCAAGAACTCCGGAATGCGCAAGATGGGCAGCGGCACAACTTTTTCCAGGAACACGGCATGGTTCTTCCAATCTCCAAGCCCCTTGACCGGAGTGTGCCCCAAGATGCAGACCGCCAGCAGGACCGCGGTCATCCAGAACAAGACGCGATTGCTTCTGCGTGACAGCCAGGGAACCACAAAAGGAAAACACAGGTAGAAGAAGGCCTCCGCGGAGAGGGTCCAAGCCGGATAGTTCCACGCGCCGGCCATGTCCGGATTTAGCGGGTTCCAGGCTTGCACCATCCCAATGACTGCAAACCGCGTCCCAAGGGTGAGTTCCGTCGCAAACCAGTAGGACAGCACGAGAGAAAGGAGATACACCGGATAGATTCTCGCAAATCGAGCTTCCCAGAAGCGCAGGCGGTTCGAACTCCCCTCGATTTGGCCGTCATAGGTATAGGCAAGGATGAAGCCGGAAAGTAAGAAGAACAAGCCGACCGCGAGGTAGCCATTGCTGAAAAATACCTCCAGCAGCTTGGGGAGGGGATAGCGCCGCATCAGCCCGGGATAGGCATGAAATAAAACCACATACCACGCTGCCAGGAAACGCACACCCGTGAGGGCGGGCAAGGTTTGCCGGTTCCGCGTGAGATTGTCCGTGGGCCCCGTTGAAGATGCTGCGACCATGATTTCCGACCGTGACTCCCAAAACAGGCGGCATTGCGTACCGCTCCTTTCAGAATGAAGTGCGTTTCGATTGCGGGCCATAGACCCACAGTACTGGCGTCCATAAACTGTTAGCTGAACGGAGGGACAGGCTTACCCGGCACTAGCACTCAATTACTCGGGTTCGTTGCTCCGTGAGTTAGCTTTTCAAGGGCCAAGATCCATGCCTTCGGCGTCGAGCCAAAAGTACGACGAAAAGCCTCGACAAAAGCACTTGATTGGCGATATCCAATCGCGAACGTGACCTCCTTGACGGAGCATCCCGAAACCAGTAGTTCGACCGCCTTCGTCAATCGAACCTGCCGTCGCCAAGAGTCAAAATCAGTGCCAACATCCTTTTGAAATGTTCTCTGAATAGTTCTGACGCTCACCCCTACATCGGCACACAACATCTGCAGCGTTCTTGATATTCCCGGATTTGCGAGTACCGCTCGGGCTACCGATAATGCTCGCTGTTCTCTTGGCAAAGTGACAAAAGTCGGCACCGGAGATGCACTCTTCAGATGCAAGATGGTCAGGTCACGAAGGGCGCGCTCGTGGCAGTTCCTCGTGCGAAGCTGGCCGATGCGCACTGTTTCGATGACTAGTTCTCGCAACAAGGGAGTTACGTGCAGCACGGCGCAACCAGGCGACAACCGATCGACCAATCCGGGCCGAAAGTACAGGGTGCGCATCGAGACAACTTCGGGCATCTTGATCGAGTGGCTCGTCCGGGCCGGAATCCAAAGTGCAAAATGCGGCGGGATCAGCCACATGCTCTGGCCAGAAGACACTTCCATTACTCCACGGATCGCGTAGATCAACTGGTCGGATCCATGCGCATGTTCAGGAACCTGAAACCCGGCTCTGTATTCGTACGCCAACGTGGCCACGGAAACGCCGCGCTTTGGATCGTACTCTCGGAGAATCTCACCATGTCGCATTAGCGATATATTATGGCGCAATACCATGCTTGCGACACACCGAAGATCAGCTCATGATTGCCGCATGCCACCGCGCTCAGGACTCAGCAAGTACAAAATAATCGGATTCGTAACCATCGTCGACATAGCCCGCGCGAAGACCTTCTATCGGGACCAACTCGGTCTACGCCTGGTGAGCGAAGAACCTCCCTTCGCGCTCGTCTTCGAGGCTAACGGCATCATGCTCCGTCTCGGGATGGGTAAGGAACTTCCGCAGAGTTCCGGCACGGTTCTGGGGTGGCAGGTTCCAGACATAACTGCAGCGGTCCTGGATTTAGAACAAGCCGGCGTTCGGTTTGAACGTTACGAGTATATGAAACAGGATCACTTGGGGATCTGGACCACGCCCACCGGAGCAAGAGTGGCGTGGTTCAAGGATCCTGACGGCAATATTTTGAGCATCTCGGAACATCCAGAGATGAAGACGTGAACCTCCCGCATCGGTGGCTATGCTCCTCGTCCCGATGGAGGCAGGCCGTCGAAAAATACATCCTTCCCTGGACGCTGGAAGGTTTGGACCTTGGGTCCAAAGTTCTGGAAGTGGGCCCAGGGTACGGTGCGACGACGGATTTCCTGCGTCGCCGTGTCGCGCAGCTCACCTGCGTGGAAATCGACGCCAACCTTGCCGAAAGTCTGCGCGGTCGTACAGTGCACCAGAATGTGACTGTGCTGTGCGAGGATGCCACGACCATGTCGCTTCCTGATGCAAGTTTTGATGCTGCGGTGTGCTTCACGATGCTTCACCACGTTGCAACGGCGGCGTTACAAGACCGGCTGTTAGCGCAGGTCGCGCGAGTCTTACGGCCCGGCGGCGTCTTCGCCGGCACAGATAGCCTTAATAGTCGCTTCTTTCGCCTCCTCCACGTCTTCGACACGCTGGTTGTGGTTGAACCCAGGACCTTTCCGGACCGCCTGAGGGCTGCGGGCTTCGAGGACGTGAGCGTAGATGTAAATCAATACGCGTTCCGATTTCGGGCGCACAAACCGTTGGCAAGCTGACAGGAGCTATCCTCAACAGCCCGCTCTTCTCATCCCGAACCTTCGCGACCGCTCGGAAACAATCGTGAATATGGAGCCGCGTGAGCGCCTAAGTTCTGAATAACGCGGAATCTCTAACGACGCCAGCCGCTGCAAGAGTGTTTTCTGTTGCATATCACTGGAAGTTGTTTGGACGGCATGCGATGGTCGAAAACAGGTGCGCCGGACGGTGTGGTAGGATGCTCGCGCCTTGTCACAGAAATCGCAGCGCAACGCCCTCCTGTTTCCCGTGGCGGTGCTCTTCGCCATCAACATTCTGAATTTTTACGATCGGCACGTTCCCGGTGCATTAGTGGAACCCATGCGCAAAGAGTTCCACCTCAACGACACGCAAATCGGGCTTCTGGGGAGCGCTCTTGTTTGGCTGTACGCCATTGTGGGCGTGCCGCTCGGGCGCATCGCGGATTCGTGGAAGCGCAAGAACCTGCTGGCGTGGGGAGTGGTCATCTGGGCTTCGCTGACAGCCTCCGCGGCCTTCGCTACCAACTACACGATTCTGCTGCTTTCGCGCCTGGGCGTAGGAGTCGGTGAGGCCGCCTGCGCACCGGCAGCGACAAGCTGGCTGGGCGACCTGTTTCCGCCAGGGAAGCGCTCGCGAGTGTTAGCGCTGTTCATGCTCGGTGTGCCGGTTGGCGCCGCCCTGAGCTTTTTTCTTAGCGGGCCGATCGCGCAAGCCTTTGGCTGGCGCGCGGCCATGGTTCTGGCGGCGGCGCCGGCGGTGCTGCTGGTTCCGGCGCTGCTGAAAATATACGAACCGGAGCGCGGCGCGAGCGAGACGCAACCGCGGCCCTTGGCGCGCGGCTCGATGTGGAAGGTACTGCAAATTCCAACACTGTGGTGGATCATCGCGTCGGGCGCGCTGCTGAACTTTAATATGTACGCGATCGGAACGTTCCTCCCAGCGTTCTTGAGCCGCGTCCATGGCCTCTCGCTGGCGCGCTCTGGGATCGCTACCGGCGTTGTCTACCTCATCGGCGGGGTCAGCGGCGGCCTGACCGCTGGCCTTTTGGGCGATTCCGTTTTCTACCGGCGCAAGGACGGCCGAATGCTTGGCGCCGCGATGTTCGCCCTGCTCGGCGTTCCCTTCGCCTGCATTGGAATTCTGCAGCCGGCTGGATCTTTGTTCGTGGCGATCGCTTTTCTAGCGCTGACCTACGCGGTGCTCACGACCTATTACGGCTTGGTGTACTCCGCTATTCAGGACATCGTGGCTCCCAATCAGCGCGGCACCTCCATGGCCATCTACTTCATGGCTATGTATCTGTGCGGAGCATCGTTCGGCCCTCTGCTGACGGGGAGATTGAGCGACGTTCTGGCTCGACGCGCCGCCGCCTTGGCTGGATCGCCGACGGTTACTGAGGCCTTTCGCGCGATCGGACTCCAGCACGCCATGTTGGTAATTCCCGTGCTCTCCACTTTGCTGGCGTGCGTGCTTTACGCTGCCTCACGCACCATCGTTGCGGACATCGAGCGCCGCGAGGCTGCCGCCGTTCCCGCTATGGCCGTTGAGCCCTATTAGCGCACCCAAACTGTTCTCCGCCCGAGCGAATGATTTTGCACAGCGCGTCCACAGATTTTCACAGGGATCGAGCGAGATTACGATTGACGACGTTGAACGACAGGATTATCTTCACGCCAGATTGAACCGGGAAGCGTAAAAACTTTACGGTTCAGTTTGAGAGGGCGCAACAGCTTAACGGCTGATGCGCCCTTTAATTTTTTGTGCCTCGAAATTATTCGGTCGAACAGCGAAGATACCTGCCGTTACGCGCCGCGCGCCAGTTTTCCAAGTCCCCGCAGCGTGCTGTCCTCGATTTTGATCGCTGCTGCGGCAACGTTTTCCTCAAGATGTTCGACGCGAGAAGTGCCAGGTATGGGCAAAATGACTGGTGAGCGCCGCAATAGCCACACGAGGGCAAGCTGGGAAGGCGTGATCTTTGCCTTCGCGGCCGTGCGTTCCAGGTCACTGCCCGCGGCGGAAACGTCACCTGCGGCGAGCGGGAACCAAGGAATGAACCCGATGTTCGCACGCTCACAATACTCGACAACGTCGTCGGCTGCCCGGTCCACCACACTGTAGCGGTTTTGCGCCGTCACGATAGGGACAATCGTGCGCGCATGTTCGATCTGTGTGACGCTGACTTCCGATAGGCCGATGTGCTTGATCTTGCCCTGTGCCTGTAAGTCCTTGAGCGTGCCAAGTTGATCTTCGGCTGGCACCGCGGAATCGATACGGTGGAGCTGAGACAAGTCGATCCGCTCCAAACGCAGACGACGCAGACTTC
This sequence comes from uncultured Acidobacteriota bacterium, assembly GCA_963735525.1. Taxonomy (GTDB): domain Bacteria; phylum Acidobacteriota; class Terriglobia; order Acidiferrales; family UBA7541; genus Acidiferrum. The sequence goes on from CAVTLQ010000022.1 coordinate 123,445, forward strand.
CTTCGCACGCGGCGCGCAAGTGTTCCGGCCGGCCGTTGGTCACCCATTGATCCGGTCCTGGGCGATCGAAGCCCGCTTTCGTCGCAATCACCAAGCCTGCCGGGTACGGATGCAGCGCCTCGGCAATGATTTCCTCGCTGACCGCGGGGCCATAGGAATCGGCTGTGTCGATGAAATTGATTCCGAGAGCAATGGCCCTGCGCAGAACTCGAACGGCCTCGCTCCTGTCTTTTGGTTCTCCCCAGATTCCTTTGCCCGTGATTCGCATTGCGCCAAACCCAAGCCGGTTGACGCTGAGGTCTCCTCCGATCCGGAAGTGGCCGGCTTTCGCCGCTGGCAGTTCTTCCCATCTATTCGCGGATACGCTTTTCATGGTTGTCTCCTATCCCTCGAGCTTTTAGATTCGCGGGCACGTGACAACGGTACGGTCCTTATTTCCGCGTCGCCGGACGTTCGGAGCCAAGTCGTTTCTTAGGCATGGGTCAGTCGAACAATTCGTCTCGCTACGTTCATCCTTCCGGAGACGCCAAGTTCGCGATCATGTCGCGGTTAGCTGCGCACAAAACTGGGCGCAGCGAAGAAACTGCCATTCGGGAGAAAGAAGGCCAAAGGACTCTAGCTCGGTGATAGGATTGGACAAACGCACCGCGCGCTCGTAGCTCAGCTGGATAGAGCATCTGCCTTCGAAGCAGAGGGTCGGGGGTTCGAGTCCCTCCGAGCGCGCCATAAATGCCAATAAAAACGATGTTTTTGGAGGAGATGAGAGGTCGGACGGGGCTCCGTTTTACCCCTGCGCTGCCTTCGTAGTACGGTAAAGAACGGCAGAGCGGCAAGACCCTCTTTGAGTGGCTCTACGAGCGAGCTGCCCCCGGAGACCTGTTCAATAAACACCCCTTATATAGAACGCGCTTACCGGACAAATAAAATTGGCCAAAACCACATGTACGGTAACGCGACTGCACATCATGCCGCCTTCCGGAGATAGCGGCCTCGGCATCCTGAATTTTGGGATGACACGCGATCAGGCTTTGCGGATCGGCTTCGTCATTAAATCGACGAAGAATTTCTTAAAGCGGTCGTGGTCGACTTCAAGCAGGACGTTAACCAAACCCGCAGAGGGCGGGGGCCCGAGATAGAACTGCCGAGGGTCTACAAAGACTCGTCGATCTTCAGGGCTCACAGGATACCTTCCTGTATCGGGAAGGTCCTGCCAGTTCTTTGCCCAGAACATCGAATCTCCGTAGCGCGGACCAGGCGTGGAGCAAATGTCCACGTACATTTGTTCGGATCTCGTGAAAACGCTTGGATCGATTACCTGCGCGGCAATCATTTCGTCCGCCATGCGGGAAAAGCGCGTGTTGGGATTACGCCGCAGCGGCTCAACGGCATACCTTTGGAAAAGGTCGGAAATGGGGCTCTGAGCGCGGTCGGCGATTTCCTCGATCATCCTGCGGCCTGGCGCGATTTCATCGCCTTGGTGAATTTCTTCGGCGATGTCCACAGAGACGATGGTGAATTTCGGCCACGGAGCGCGCAGGACTTTTCGCCCAGCCTCGGGATCGAAAAAGAGATTGAAGGTATTGGTGAACAGGTGGAAGCCGGTTCCCATGATGACCACTTCGGGCACCAAAGAAACGATGTCGGGTGCAAGGGCAATCGCGAGCGCCAAATTCGTGAGCGGTCCCCCAGCATAGATGGTCACCTGGCCTGGATTTTCGCGCACGCTCCTGATGATGAAGCGCGCGGCGTGGTCCTGCTGAGCCTTAACGTTCGCGAAGCGATCGTAAGGCGGCGGCAGGGGCCTGATCTCGTCCGACCCGCCATTGGTGGGATCGAAGGCGCCCAGCCAAGAGTCCAGACGGTGGCCGCCGTAGAGTTGCAGCCGAAGCAGCCATTCTTGTCTTGTGTTGAGCATGGGGAACTCGGCGCCGGGGTATACCGGGATTTCCGGGCGCCCCATCATTTCCAGCAAGCGCAGTGTGAACGCCATCTCCTGTTTCATCCACGCGTCGCCGGTAACAAGCGTGATGCCAAGAAGATCGACGTTGTCGGCCTGCAACATCATCAGTGTTCCAATCATGTCGGTGCCGAACGGGCCAGAATTGTCCTGGTCGTAAATTACCTTTCGCCTCTTGTCGGCCGGCGGCACAAGGGCAGGCTTCGGAACCGGGGCGGCCGGCGGGGTCATCGCAGCTGGTTTGGGTTGAATGTGTGACGACGCAATAGCGGCGCCCACCGTTTTGATGAATTCCCGGCGCGTGGTGGTCATCGTTGTCTCCGTTTTTATCGCAATCCTCAGTCTTGGTCCTATGTCTTGAAGCTGTTGATGGGGCGCGTCATCAAATTGATGAAAAGTTCGCGAAATCGCCCTTTGTCGAGTCCATTCAGCAATTGAACGCGGCCAGCCTTGATCGAAGGATTGTTCTGACCTAAGCGTGCGGTTCCTTCGCCGACGTCCTTCCAGTTGGCGTCCCAAAATGAGGTGTCGCCGTAATGGCCGTCGTCGTGCGTCACGATATCGATATACATTTCATCGAAGCCGCCAAAAATCGAAGGATCGATAACGTGAGCGGCCATCATTTCATCCGGCATACGAAATGAGTGCCTTAGCGGATTGGCGCGCTGCGGCTGCTGTTCGAAGCTGCGGAATAGGTCGGCGATCGGCCAGTGGGCATGATCCACGATGTAATCCACCTTGCCGTCATCCGCCATGTGGACTTGCTCGGCAAGATCCGTGGTAACGAGAGTCAGTTTCGGCCAACCCGCGCGAAGACCGATCTTGGCGGCTTCGGCGTCGAAGTAAACGTTCACGGAGCTGGTGGAGTGATGAATACCTCCGCCCATGAAAATTACTTCCTTAGTGATGGGCACAATGTCCGGTGCGAGCATGGCTGCGAGCGCCAGGTTCGTCATTGGGCCACCGCAATAGACCGTCACGTCGTTCGGGTTGGCACGAATCGTGCGAATTATGAAGTCCGCGGCGGGCTCGGGCTGGGCCTTGATCTGAGCAAACCGGCTGTATGGTGGCGGCAGCGGCTGTACTTCGTCGCGGCTTCCTCCATCTTTAGCGAAGCACCCCAGATATCCTTCGTTTCCGAGCGTCCTCGAGCCAAACATCTGATAGCGCATCTGCGCCTCGGCCTTGGTGTTAACCAAAGGTTCTTGGGCGCCCATGTACACCGGCACTTCCGGACGACCCATGATTTCGAGCAGACGCAGCGCATATGCGGTTTCCTGTTTGGCCCACATATCGCAAGTGACCGTACAAATGCCAAGCAGATCGATATTGTCAGCCTGCAGGAGCATCAACGTCGCGACCGTATCCGTGGAGAGTGGGCCGCGGTGGTCCTGGTCATAGATTAGTTTTTTCCTGCCGCTTGCCCCCGAAGGGGCGTGCGTAACCGGAGAAACCATGGCGCTGTGAGCGAGCAGACCAGATAGTGCTTGCATTCCGTCCCTTCTCTTTCCATCAACCGCTCAAACAACTCCGGTCGATCCGTTCCACCAATCTTGGGTAAGTGCCGGGCTAGCCGACCTACCGGGCGCTGCCAGTGCTGAACAAGTCTTGCGCTAACCTGCGATCTACGGAGTAGGTTTCCGTTCTGGAGGGCTTGAAGGCACAGAGCACGTCCGAGGATTGTGCCTGCACTTATCGTCGATTTGATTCGTTACACCAATTTCCGGGACCGCCACCTCTAATCACTCAGATTTGCAGACATTGCCGTACACCAACGGCGCCCCTTGTTCCCACGGCTTATAGCTGTTAGCGAATTCGATCCGTACGCCTAATGGAGGGATGCGTCGCCAGGAAGATCAGGAAGAAAGTATCCCAATCGGGCGCCAGATCGGTTTGCGCATCCCTGACGAATATCATCGCCGCCGCGTGATTTTGATGAGTCAATTCAAGGCCGAAGCGGTCGGCTTCGAGCTCGATATGGCGGGCGAACAGATTGAAAAACGGCAAAATGGCGAGCCAGAGGAAGGTCAATAGGAACACGATCAGCGGAAATGACGCCGGGTCGGAAAGTTCGCAGAACCCCCAGCGCCGGGAGAACCGGCGGATGGCGGCGCGGCCCAGGCGGTCGGTGAGCCAAAATCCGGCCAGCAGGAAGGCAGCGATGATCGCCAGCGCCTTCCAGTTGTCGCCCATGACGTAATGCTTCAATTCGTGGCCGATGGTGAATTCGATTTGGTCAGGTGTCTCGACCGGCGCCAGGTTGCTCTGCAGAACGATGCGATTGGTCGGGCCCAGGCCGACCACCGTCGTGTCGTTGCCGCCGACAAAGACGGGAACGTAAGCGATGCCGCACCGCGCGGCCAGCGCTTCGATCTTCGTTTCGAGCGCGCGATCGTCGAGAGGCTTATAGGTCGTCGTCAGCGGAGCGACCCATACCGGCAAAGCGACCAGAGCCAGAAAGGCGAACGGAATCAGCGCGAGGGCGCAATAGAGCCACCAGCGGCGCGGGCTTCTGGCGATCAATCGATAGGGAAGCCAGATTAACAGTGACGCGACGACCAATCTGACGGCAAGTTGCACGCCTTCGCCCTTCAGCCAATTCGGCAAGGTCTGGTCCGACCGTCCAGCGGCGTGCGGCTGGACATAGCCGGCATAAAAGTCGAAGGGCAGCACGATCAGCGCGGCCAGGACCAGATAGGCGCAGACGAACAGCGTGACCGTCCAGAACCAGCGGCGGCCCGAGATAGATTCGCACGTCCGGCGCAGGCGTGCGCCGAGACCGGTGAATAGAAAGAAGAGGGGAATTGCCAGCTCGAGAAGTCGGAAGGCCGCCCAATGAATGTCTATCTCCCGCATCCGGGCGAGCGCGGCCGCCGATGCTTCGGGCACCGCCACCGGCAATTCGGCATGAGCCATCGTGGACGCCAGGAGTGCGCCCGCTATACACGCGACTAAGGTTTTCCATGAGATTGTCCGCAGCCAAGCGAGGGATTCCAGTGCAAATCGAAGGCTCGTCATTGTCTCGACCTCCGCTCAGATGTCGCCATGGATCGTCACAAACTATTGAGAAATATTATCCTGCGCCGCATCCCGAATGCGCCGAAGCGAAACATCTTCAGCGCTCCCCTAGGTCCCCACGTTTGACAAGAACAGTAAACAACCAAGTTTCAACCGTCTGTCCCGAATCGGACAACGAGTTGCGCGACGCTTTTAGGGCCCAAGACGATGAGCACGTTCCCGGATGCGCGGAAGCGAGCCTTTATTTCGAAGTCCTAGCAAGTCGCATAACCGGACATATCCAGTTTGCGCGTTTATCATGCACGGCAAAGTTAAATTCAGCTCCACCGCAGCGTGGTGATCGAATCGGCGGTCAGCGCTATTTTCGCCGTCTGCCCGCCGCACGCGACCCTCACCTCCTTCGCGTCGCCCGCATTCGTCAGCACCAGCACCACCGAGCCGTCCGCGTTTTTCGCCGCCGCGTGATACACGCGCGAGGTCGCAGCGCTATTCGGGGTCGCTGTCACCGTTGATGATGACGCTGGCTGCCCGATCAGTGCTCCGTTCACCGCCGGAGCGTCGCCGTTCGCGTCGTGCGAAGCGACAATTACAGCGCCGCGGCGAAACGCCCGCGCATGGTGCACCAGCGCCCAATACAATCCCGTCAGCGTGATTTCTTTCGTCACCGAATGAATCTGCACCAGCCCGGCGCAATCGAACGGACCGACGTTCGGCCTCCCGCGCTCATCGAGAGCTAGATTCCACATAGTGATGCTCTGCGGTCCGTTCGCCAGAATGCCGCTGAACGTCGCGCCCCACTTGCTCCAGTTCGTCAAGTAATCCGCGGTCTTGTAGTCGTCCCCGCCTTCGGTCCAATGCATTTCCACGTCCGGAAATCTCTGCTTTACGTAACCCATCATCTCCGGGCTTCCCACATACCCGTGCCAGGCCACGGTGTTCACGTACTTCCTGATCCGGGGCCGCGAAAGTTGATCCAGCGCGCGGCCCCACAAATTGTAATTGTGGTCGAGCGTCCAGATTTTCGTGCCGCTCGCTTCGAGCAGTGGGCCGAGCGCTGCCACCAGCCGCTCCTCGTCCTCTTCCGGCCACGGACACGCCGGCATTCGCCCGCCCTGGTCCGCGTCGATCTCGTTTTGCGTCGTTACCGCGCGCACGTTCACGCCCGCTGCCGCGTATTCCTCCACGAATTTCTGAAGGTATCGCGCGTACGTGGAAATATTTTCCGGCCGAATGTTTCCGCCCAACATCGAGTTGCTGTACTTCATCCATCCAGGAGGACTCCACGGTGAGCCGAACAAAAACAGATCCGGATTCGCGCTGAGCGCCGCGCGCAACGTCGGCAAGATGTAATCGCGGTCGTGGTCGATGCTGAAGCGCTTCAATTCCGGATCGGCCGCACCGTCGTTGTAGCTGTACGTCGCGGTGCTGTAATCGCTCGCGCCAATCGGAATGCGCCCCGTGCTCAGGGCATGTTGATCCTGCCCGAACATCGTATGCAGCAGGTTCGCGCGATCGCTATCGCTCAGGCGCGAGAGCGTGAAGCACGAAGCATCGGTAAACGCCGCGCCAAATCCCAGGATCGTCTGCGCCGCTTTCGTCGGGTCCACCGTCACGTCCGCTGCCGCAGCGTTTCGCGCAATTTTCGTCCACGCAATCTCCGCTCCCGCAGCCAGCCGCTTCCCGCTCTTGTCGGTGATTTCTGTTTGCGCGGGCTTCGTCGGAGCCTGCGCCTCATTCGCTTCGACTTTGGCGTTTAGCGTCACTCCCAACACCGAAGCCGCCGCCGCACCCACTCCCAGCCCCGCATACTTCAAAACCTCTCGCCGTGTCGTCACGTTCGGCTCCCGGTTATTCCTGAGTCACTCATGTGGCCTCCAATCAAGGCGGTTTGCTCGCCGGACAGCATACTGCCAAATCGTTATTTCTGAGGCGCAAATCTGCGCGGCGCGCGCTTTTTTCGCGTCCCGTTTCTGGATGTCCGAGTCGGCGAAGAGATGGATGAGCGTGCTCGTGTTCCCGCAGCCGGGCGAGTCTCGCGGTGTTGCAACTACAGCTAGTCACCAACCGTAAATCCCTGTCGAAAACAGTTGTTTTTCAAATGCCCCGCGATTCACTGGCCGATATACTCGTGGCGAGATAGACTGACCGCCGAGGCGACGGCATCCTCGCTTGGTACGCATCACATCGGCAAGTGTGGAGGGTGAGACTTTTGCGGCCGCACGTCGTCTGGACTACGGAAATTCGAGTGAGGAGGTCCGCTGAAATGAAGAAACCTTCCGAGCGAATGCAGCTCTTGGGTTTGCTGTTGGCAGCGTTTGCGATGGTTTGCATGCTGCTTCCTGTACCGGTTGCGGCCGACGAAGGGATGTGGACGTTTGACAATCCGCCGGCGAAATTGTTGCAAGAGAAATATGGATTTACGCCCACGCAGGGGTGGCTGGATCATTTGCGGCTTGCGAGTGTGCGGTTCAACGACGGAGGGTCGGGGTCGTTTGTAAGCCCGCATGGGCTGACCTTGACGAATCATCATGTCGCGCTGGGGCAACTGCAGAAAGTCTCGACGCCGCAGAAAGACTATGCGAAAGACGGCTTCTTCGCAAAGACGCAGGCGGAAGAGATGAAGTGCCCCGACCTCGAGCTCAACGTGCTGGAATCCATGGAGAATGTGACTGCGCGCGTGCAGGAAGCAGCCAAGCCGGCGATGAACGATGCGCAGGCTCTGAAAGCGCGGCAGGCGGAGATGGCTAAAATCGATGACCAGAGCCTGAGAGCAACGGGCCTGCGATCGGACGTTGTTTCGCTGTACCAGGGCGGAGAATATTGGCTGTACCGCTATAAGAAATATACCGATATTCGGCTGGTCTTTGCGCCCGAGCAGCAAATCGCTTTCTTCGGCGGAGATCCGGACAACTTTACGTTTCCACGGTACGACCTGGACTACGCGCTGTTCCGGGTCTATGAGAACGGAAAGCCGGTGGAGACGCCCAACTACTTGAAGTGGAATGCGCAGGGCGCGTTGGAGAACGAGCTCGTGTTTGTTTCGGGAAATCCGGGGTCCACGTCACGACTGGAGACTTTGGCGGAGATTGAAGGTCGGCGCGATTACTTGCTGCCGTTGCGGCTGAAATTCCTGAATCGCGATGTGCATGCGCTCCAGGAATATTCCGCGAAGGGAAGCGAGCAAGAACGACAGGCGGCCGGGCCGATTTTCTTTATGCAAAACGCGGTGAAAGTCGTCACCGGCCAACAGGAAGGCCTATTGGACAAAAGCCTGATGGCGGGCTTGGAGAAGAAGGAGGCGGATATTCGCGCGCAAGTGAGCACCAAACCGGAATGGCAGCACGCTTACGGCAGCGCGTGGGACGACATTGCGGCGGCAAACAAGAAGTTTCTATCGCGCTATAAGGAGTTCATCTTATGGACCTTCACGCGGTCCCGGATGGCCACGGATGCCCTGACCCTGGTGCAATACGTGGCGGAAGTGAAGAAGCCGGACGGCGAAAGGCTGGAAGGATTCCACGAAGCAGGTCTCGAATCGCTGCGATTCCGGCTGCTATCGCCCGCGCCTGCTTATCCAGAGATGGAGAAGGTGCTCGTGGCCTCGCGCCTCCAAGGTATCGTCGAAGAACTCGGTCCGCAGGATAAGTTCGCCAGAGCGGTGCTGAATGGAAAGCCGCTGGACCCAGCCGTGGAAGGGCTGTTTGCAATCACAAAAATGGGAGACGCGGCGTTCCGAAAGTCCCTGCTCGAGGGGGGAGAAGCGGCCGTGGCTGCCTCGACCGACCCGCTGATCATGATGGCGAGAAGGATTGATCCGCTGGATCGCGAAGTAGTGAAATGGTTTGAGGACAACGTACAGAGTGTGGAGACCACGGCCGGAGAGAAAATCGGCAAGGCCAGGTTCGCCATCTACGGTAAGTCCGCTTACCCGGATGCGACCTTCACACTTCGCCTTAGCTACGGAATCGTGAATGGATATCCGATGAACGGTACGCTGGCGCCGCCAGTGACGACATTTTATGGGCTGTACGATCGCTCCTACGGTTTTGGAGGGAAGGCGCCTTTCGATTTGCCGGAGCGCTACTCGGCGCGCAAAGACAAACTGGACCTTTCCACACGATTTAACTTTGTAAGTACCTGCGACATCATCGGAGGAAATTCGGGGTCGCCGGTGGTCAACAGGAAGGGCGAGATTGTCGGACTGATCTTTGACGGCAACATCGAAAGCCTCGTGAGCAATTTTGTGTATGACGGAGCCAAGAGCCGCGCCGTCGCCGTGCACACGGCGGCAATGATCGAGGCTTTGCGAAAGCTGTATGACGCGGGATCCCTCGCGGATGAAATCGAGGGCAAGGCGACGTATTAGCCTTTGTATCGCCACCTTTGGTGCTTCGTCTCTTGCGCAGGTGCTAGCAGCGAGGTCACACGCGCCCACACGATCGCGAAACTCTACACCCCTTCCGGAGCAGCCGTCGCGATTTCGAGTCGCACTTGTTGCTTGCCCAGCCAGGGGTGCGTCGCGGTGAGCGTCACCGTCCCCGGCTGTTCTTTCGCCCGAATCCAGATCGCGCCGGTGCCGCCGATCAGCGCAAACGGATTGTCGCCGATAATTTCCGCGGGGCCGTCGAGTTCCAGCTTGATGGCGTCGTTGGCAAACGGACGAATCGCACCGAATTCATCCGTTACGCGCAAGACCACGCGAGTCGTGTCGGCTCCATCCGCGTTCAACCGCGTGTCGTCCGGCAAAAGCGCAAACTTCTGATCGACGCCCCGGCCGGACATAGTCTTCGAGATTACCTGCTTGTCCTGAATGTAACCTTCAATCCGCAGATCACCCCAGTTGCCGACGGCCTTGCCCAAGTCCGCCACGAACGGCGCATAGCGGAGGTGGGTAAACTCGGTGCGATTGGGATCGACCTCTGCGACCAACTTGTCGGCAATATAAAATTTAAGGTGGTCGCAGTTCGAGCAGACCCAAGCTTTGGTGAAGCCCACCGATTCATCGCCGCGCGCCCAGTGGAATGCGGGCTCGAGCACCACTTCCTCCGCGGGATCGCATTGCGACTTGTAAAAGCCGGCCGCGGGTTTGGGCTCGCGGAAAATGTCGGTCACGCCGTGATAGCAGATGCGGTCGCCGGTGCCGAAGTCCGCGTGGGTGTTGTAATCGAACGCGCACCAGCCGATGCCTCCGGCGTATTGGGGATCGGAGGCCAATTGATCGTGGATGCGCGCGTGGCGCATGGTGTGTTCGGTCAGCCGCTCCACCTGGTCGATGGTCTTCGTCGGATACGTGTGGCCCACAAATTCCGTATTCAAGTAGCGCGGGTGGTTCGGCGCCTTCAGCGGGAAGCCGAAATCGTTCATGGTAAAGACATCTTCCAGAAATTCCGACGACTGGAAGTAGCGGATGCCTCCGGTTTGCCGCGTCGCGTCGAGCTTGTGCGCAAGAGCGTTCGTGCGCGTGTAGAAATCGTGGTCGTCCTTCGACTCGTTGATGCGCACGCCCCACAAGACTATGCTCGGATGATTCCAGTCGCGGCGAATCATGCGGCTCACGTTGTCGATGGAGATCAGCTTCCAGGGCTCATCGCCAATGTGCTGCCACCCGGGGATCTCTTCCAGCACCAGGAGACCCATCTCGTCGCAGGCATCGAGGAAATGCCGCGATTGCGGATAGTGCGACGTGCGCACGATGTTGCAATGCATCTTGTGGCGCAGTATGCGCGCGTCGCTGCGCTGGCAGCGGCCCGGCATCGCCTGCCCCACGAACGGAAACGTTTGATGGCGGTCTAGGCCGCGTAGCTTGATTACCTTGCCGTTCAGCTCGAAGCCGTGGTCGGTGAACGCCGCTTTGCGAAAACCGACCCTGCGGCGGTCTTGATCCACCAGCAGCGTTCCCCGCAGCACGCGGACGTGAACGGAGTACAGCTTCGGATTCGCCAGATCCCACAGCTTAATTGCGCTCAGGTTATCAAGTTGCACCGTGTGTGCCACCGGCTCTGCCGCTGCTTCGGCCGCGGGAACGCGCTGCGTCGCTTTCGACACCGAGCGTTCGCCGTCGCGCAACTCCACCTCGATCGTCAGCGGCTCGGCCGAGGCCTCCAGATGCTGCAGGAAGCAGTCCACCTCCACCGTGGGCTTCCCGCTGAGCACGTCCTTCGGTTTGGCAAAGATATTCTCGATGAACGTGCCCGGAACAATCCGCAGCCAAACTTCCCGGTAAAGCCCGCCAAAGGTCAGGTAGTCGATCTGATAGCCGAATGGCGGAATGTCCGGCCGTTCGGTCGAATCGACGTCGACAGCCAGCACGTTTTCTCCGTCAAAGTCGATATGCGGGGTGAGGTCGAAAGAAAATGGAGTGTAGCCGCCTTTGTATTCGCCCAGCTTCACGCCGTTGATCCACACGGTCGAAGCCGTCATCACGCCTTCAAAATCGACGAACACATGCTGCCCCTTCGCTTCCGGCGGTAGCTTGAAGCGCCGCCGGTAGATGGACACGAACTCATACTGCTTGTCGTCGAAACTATGCCAGGGCAGCCGGACATTCGTATGCGGCACAACGACGCACTCGAAGCCGGAATCATCGAAGTCCCGCCCGTGCGCCCCGTCGACAAACGCGTGGTTGTACCGCCAATTCCGGTTGATCGGAAAAACCATCCGCCCGTCGCCGGCGGCGGCGTCAGGCCTGGCCGCACCGGCGGCGAGAGCCTCGGACGCCAGCGTCGCGCCGGCAATCACCGTGCCGGTCGTCTTGATGAACTCGCGTCGGTCCATGATTCTCCTCTTTGCGCTCGATCTAGCGGAAATGATGTAAGCGATTGCACCGCGCATCTTATCAGGTTCGCCGCTCTCCGGCACTCCTGTGGCCCGGCAAGCGAAATCACGCGCTCAGCATCGCGGTCTACATCGGGATTGGTTTTTGGCTGTTGCGCTGCAGGTACCAGCACGGGCTGTTGCCCATGTGCGGAAACAGCGAGTGCACGCACGGCGTCATTACTTCCGGCTGTTGCGCGTCGAACTCGTATTCGGTTTTGCCGTCCTTTAGCGGAATCGCGTACAACCGTTCCATCTGCACCGTGCCGAAGGCGTTGCCTGCCTTCGGATACGCCATCTTGAAACGGACGAAAAGGTAGTCTCCGGCGTAAACCAGCGCCGTCAGCAGCAACGCGCCGGCGAGAATTCGCTGAGCAATGCTAACGGCTCGGCTCACGCGCTCGTCCCTCTCCGTTTCATGGGTGCCCGTTTCATGACCGCGGGCTGCGCCGTTCGGCCGCCGCCATTTGACGCAAGACTCTTTCCGCTTCCGCGATCACCGGATCATGCTTCTCCTGCAAGTCGGTCACCGTCGGAACCACGGCTTCATCCGGCACAATCCCGCTGCCTTCCAGTTTTCGCCCCTTCGGCGAGAACCACAACACCTCGCTCATCTCCAGGACGCCTCCGCCCTTCATCACTCGGGGCTTGGCGATTCCCAGGACGCACCCGCAGGTGAGGCTTCCGACGATTTTAGCGCGCTGCGTATCTTGCATGCCCGCGGCAAAAACTTCCGAGGAGCTCGCCGAGCGCGCGTCCACCAGAATCACGACGGGTCCCGAATAAATCTGGTCGCCGGCCCTTCCGACGTAGAGCTTGAGCGGGAGCCGAACGACGCCGGCAAGCTCCGAGAGCGGCTTCCCGGTTCTCGTGGAATCCTTCGCGAAGAGAGTTTTTTTGTCGAAGAAATAGCCCGCGATCGGCAGCAGCACAGACAGGTCGCCGCCGCCATTTCTGCGCAGGTCGATCACAATTCCCGGCGAATTGCGAAATCTTTGCAGCGCCTGCCTGAATTGCTTGACGATCGGAGGCTGAAATCCGTCAAACCGGATATAGCCGCTGTGCGACGGCAGTACATCGGTGGACACCTCGGCCGCGACCGAGTAGACCTGGCGCGTTATTTCCGCATCGACCTGCGTCCCGTCCGCGCGCTGCAGCCCCACTTTCAACGTGCTGTCCGGCGGACCGCCGAGCAATCTGTCGTAGGCAAAAATCCGCGTCGCCCGATCGGATGACGAAGCCGGTCTGCTCTTCCCAAGTTCCGCGATGGCTTCTTCGATGGGTTTGCCGTCAACGCTCACAACCACCATGCCGGGCTCGACTCCCGCGTGCGCCGCATTGGAGCCGGGCCGGACGCCGGTGACCACCGATTTTCCATCCACCTCGTCGACGCTGAAGCCGGCGCTCACGCCTTGCTGCTTCTTGTAGCTTTTCCAGCGCTCCGGCGAACTGAAGCGCGTGTGCGCGTCGTGCAGCTCGCCGGTCATCGTGCTCAGGAGCGCGTAAAACTCCGCATCGCTCTTCGCGGCTTCCACCAGCGGAAGATATCGCGTGTGAACTTCGTCCCAATTCACTCCGTTGAACGCCGGATCGTAGTAATGATCGTGAATCTCCTTCCAGACTCGCTCGAACACTTGCTTCCGCGTCTTTGCCGACAACTGTCGTTGCGCTGCGGGAGCCGCGTCACGGGCAGCGGAAAATGCGCGAGTCTGCGCCAGCGTCGCGCTCCCGCGCGCCGCGAGGCACAGCGCGAGAAGAAGCACGAGGCGGAAACTGTGGATCCGGCTGAACCGAGTGGATACGGTCATTTCGCTTGAGTTCTTCTCCCGTGGGACTGGGATTATACGGAGGCGAACACAATACCGCATCCTTTAGTTTAGTTGCGGATAGTGGTCGATGATGCCGGATTCCAGGCATGGCGTTGCCTACGGTGCGGCGTCGGAAGGCTCGTTGGCGAAGAGGCGGGCGAGCTCGGCGTGCTCGATCACGACGGCGGGATCGCGCTGAATGGCGGCGAAGTAGTGTTTCTGGAACGCGTCGCCGGATTCCGAGGGCGCGAACATTTTTCGTGCCAGCATGATGGCGCCGCGCGTGTCCTCAGGGGTAACCGGGATTTCGGCGGCGAGCGCTTCGTCAAGGCGCACCACAAATTCGGAGATGTTGTGGAGCCAGGCGAACTGCTCGTGATCGATCACCAGGCGAAACAGCTCGCCGGTGGAAACGTGACCGTTGGCGCGCTCGTATTCGCGGCGCTCCATATCCAAAAGCGTTTTGTGCAGACGGAGAAGCGTCAGACGCAAGGCGACCAGCTTCTGGCGGGCGGGGTTCTGCGGGCCGCCGTTGTCGGCGGAATAGGGATCGGGGGCGCGCATGGTTGCCGCGACGTGTGGCGCGACAACTTTATTGTCCGATAGGACGCGGTCGATTTCCAGATCAACGGAAGAAAGATTTAACACAAAGCACACAGAGGGCACCCTTCGCTGCTCAGGGTAAACAGAGAACACGGAGGCGGAAAATCAATCATGGTAGCGCTCTTCGCCGACGGGCAAGGGAATGGCCAGGCGATTCTGTGGCGGAGGGAGCGGGCAGGTGGCAAACGGGGTGTAGGCGCAGGGCGGATTTTCCAGATGATTGAAATCGAGTACGAGCTCGCCGGGTTTGTCGATTCCGTTGGTGGGAAAGCCGGTGTAGAGGAAGCGGCAGGCGCCGTAGGTGGTGGAGGTGCTGGTGGTGTCGCGAAGGATGAAGAAGAGCTTTGCGACGGCGGGATCTTCGAGAACGGGCTCGAGTTGATAGGTCTTGCCGGCAAGTTGGAACTCGGCGGCGCCGGGAACGGGCTGCGCGTAGCTGGTTCCGATCAGCGTTGCGAGTGTGACCGACTTCGGCGGGGTGTAGGGAATCCAGCGGGCCGTGACGCGATAGGCGGCGTCCGGCGGGTACCAGGTGAGGCCATGGAAGCCGACCAGTGTGGGGGACTTCGCATCCTTGATGCGCAGAGCAAAGCGCTCGCCACGATGAACGACGTAGACGTTGAGCGAGCCGATGGTCATGCGGGGATTGTGTTTGTCGCTGTCGGGATCGGTGTGCAACTCCTGGGATTGCGCGGGCTTTCCAGCGACGAGGAAGCCTGGCGGGAAGCCGCCCGGCGGGGGATTGAGCGTGACGGTTGTGCCCTCCAGGTGGAGGGTGCCGAGATGTTCGGGGCCGCCGGCCGGGAGATGAATTTTGTTGCCGGGGGCGGAGCCGAAGGAGTTGTCGCCGGGATCGAGCCACTCGAGGCCGGCGAGCGAGAGCCAGCCATCGGGTTTCTGCAGGTCAGCGGCATGTGTTACACGCCAAGCGGCGAGGTCGTGCTGCCAGGCAGCGTCCTGCGTAAGGCTCGGAGCGGCGAGAACCGCGCAGAGAAGGGCCAGGCACGCGAAAAAGGTGAGACGGGGTCGCATGGGGAGAGTATAGCGTGGGTAGGGAAAGTGAGTGACTGTTGAAAGTCGAAAGGGCGGAGGTGGGTGCCACAGCATTGTGCAGCCTGCGGATGGCCCACCCGCGGACTGATTGCTCCCTCGGTTGGCAGCGCGGTAAGATAAAGAGGTGAATTTTGAATGGGATCCGGGCAAAGCCGGACAAAATCGCCGGAAGCACCGGGTTTCGTTCCATGAAGCGGCCACCGTATTTGGTGATCCTTTGGCGGTAACATATCCCGACCCGATCACTCCATATCGGAGCAGCGTTTTATCACGGTCGGAATGTCGAGCACCGGCCGGGTTTTGATCGTCGCCCATGTAGACCGCGATGAGAACATCAGGATTGTTAGCGCCCGTAAGACGACGGGGCGCGAACGAAAACACTATGAAGAAAAAAACTGAGAAACGAGATCGGCATGACGAGCTACGCCGAGAGTACGACCTGTCTGGACTAAAGGGTGGCGTCCGCGGCAAATATGTCGCGCGCTATCGAGCAGGAACGAATCTGGTGCTGCTCTCACCGGACGTCGCTGAGCATTTCCCTGACGAGCAATCCGTCAATAGGGCCTTGCGGACCTTGATTCGCGCGACGAAGGGGCCAAAGAGGTTTACAGTCGACAGTTGAAGGTCGAGAGGGGAATGAAGGAGGAAATTCAGCCTTTTCCTGATGGTGTGGCGTCCGTCTCCGGCCACACCCACGCAAAGATCAGCGCCATCCCGATTCCGACGGACACTTCGGCGAAGCGATGAAAGGCGATCCGCCACGCAGGCTCCGCCCGCGATACCAACAGCACAATCGCCAGCGTAACGCCGCCGAAGCGATAGGCGCTGCGGTCCGAGTGCACCACGGCGCACAGCAATCCCATGATGAACACGCAGGCACCGAAGACAAGCACGTGCGGCCCGAAGTAACTCGCCACAATCGCGCCAAGTACCGCTCCAAGCGCCGTTCCGACGAATCGCTGCCAGGAAACAGTGAGCGCCGCACCCAGCGACGATTGCGTAATCACCAGGGTTGTGATCGCCGCCCAGTAGGCTTCCGGCAGCCGGAACAACCGCGCGACCAGCACCGAAGCTACCGCGGCCACGGCCGTTCGCGCGGAATGTATCACAACCGCCCAACCCGCCCACTCGACTCGATTGCTCGCCATTCGCTCTCACCTCTGTGGCAACACCAAGAAAGCCAGCAACGCAGTTCCAAATAGAGTTTGCGCTTGACGGCCAATAACGACGAGAGGATACCATCGTGAGTCTTGGCGATGGGGTAGCAGCGACGGCGGCCGCGAGGGTCGGGAGGATGGGGAAGTGAAAGCTGCCGTTTTTACGTCAGGGCATAAGGCGAGTGGAGCGCTGCTCCAAATAGAGGATGTTGCGCGGCCGCGGCTCGAGGCGGGGCACGTTTTGCTGCGAGTGGTGGCTTGCGGAGTTTGTCGTACGGACCTGCACATCGTTGAGGGTGATCTGCCGGCGGTTCAAGCGCAACTCATTCCTGGTCATCAGATCGTGGGGGAGGTGGTGGAAGGGGCGACGGCGGAGTTGCCGGTGGGAATGCGTGTGGGCGTTTCCTGGATGGGCGGTGTGGATGGTGATTGCTGGTACTGTCGTCACGGAATGGAAAATCTGTGCGATAGGCCTACGTTTACGGGATACACGGTGAATGGAGGGTATGCCGAGTATGCCCTTGCGCGCGCGGACTTCACGTATCCGTTGCCTGATGGTTTGGATGACGTGCATGTCGCTCCGCTGCTGTGTGCCGGGATTATCGGGTTTCGCAGCCTGCGTGTCGCGGGTGTTGCGGAGGGTGAGCGAGTTGGGCTTTTTGGCTTTGGGAGCTCGGCAAGTTTGGCGATTCGCATTCTGCAATCCTGGAAATGCGACGTGTATGTGGTGACCCGAGGTGAATCGCATCGAAACGCGGCGGTTTCCCTGGGCGCGACCTGGGTTGGCAAAGAAGATGAGAGGCCGCCGGTGGAGCTGGACCGCGCGGTCACGTTTGCTCCCAGTGGGAAGGTGGTGGTCAGCGCCCTGGCTAGTCTGCGGAAAGGCGGAGTGGTGGCGATCAATGCAATTCATCTGGACCAGATGCCGATGTTTGACTACGACAAACTGCTTTGGGGCGAGCGGCAGATCCGTAGTGTGGCCAATATGACGCGACAGGATGCGCGGGACTTTTTGAGGATTGCGCAGGACCTCAAGATTCGGCCGCAAGTCGTGGTATTTCCACTGGAAGATGCGAACAAGGCGCTGCTGGCGGTGAAAGAAGAGACTGAGCGTGGGTCGGCGGTGATTGTTCCTTAACGATATCTGCACTCTCTCTGGCGACGGGGCCCGCCCCAACCCGAGGTTTTACAGGCGACAGTTGAAAGTCGAAAGGGCTGGAGGGTGGGGAATTCTACGCTTGCTAGGGCGCACAGCCAGGAATGGCTGTGCCACAGGGCGTGTAGGAGACTAGCGGGCCAGGGTTAGGAGCTGCGCGTTCAGGGCCATGAGGTCGGCGTCGAAGCGGTAGTAGCCGGGGCGCCAGTCGGCGTCGGCTTCGTCCGGGCTGACGCTCAGGACGGCGAAATCGGTGGATTTGTCGGGGTTGCCGCCGACCTTGGGGAATTGCTCGCCGACGTAAGTCGCCGAGTTGGGTGCCACCAAATGGCGACAGTCTTCCAGAGAGATGACTGCCCGCAGCATTCCCTGGTTTTGGGCGTGCGGCTGGCAGAAATAGAGGTTTGGCATAACGCATCCATCATCGGCATAGGAGGTGAAAACTTTAATGGTACGGAGGTCCTACGGGGGCGCGTGGTAGTTACCCAGGAGAAACCTGGTTGGGATACCGACCGACCTAGGATTGCGAGGCGGGGCGCGACGAAGCGAATCATAGGCCGCGCTGGCAGCCGTTTGCACGGAGGTCGATTGGGGGGTGCGGGGTTGGCACTTGCAAGGGCGGCGGCAAGCCGCCGCCCTCCAAGGGCGGTTTGTTGTTCGCGGGCGGGGGATGGAGTGATTGGGGCAGCCCGGCCGAGGTTACAGGGCAGGCTGCTTTGCGTCTTTGGTGTTGGAGCTGTTTTGGTGCTGGTCGTGTGCAGAGCCGTGGTGGAATTGGGCGGCTTCGGTGGAGCCGGCCAGGGCCGTGGTGGAGGAGCGGCCGCCGGAAATGACCTGGGCGATTTCATCAAAGTAGCCGGTGCCGACGAAACGCTGATGAGTGACGGCGCGATAGCCAAGCTCCTGGGCGGCGAACTCTTCCTGCTGGAGCTTGGAGTAGGCGGTCATGCCGGACTGTGCGTAGCCGCGGGCGAGATGGAACATGCTCATGTTGAGCGCGTGGAAGCCGGCGAGGGTGACGAACTGGAACTTGTAGCCCAGCTTGCCGAGCTCACACTGGAAATTGGCGATAGCGGCATCGTCGAGCTTCTTTTTCCAATTGAACGATGGCGAGCAGTTGTAGGCGAGCAGCTTGCCGGGGAACTGCGCGTGGATGGCGTCGGCAAATTTCCTGGCTTCGGCGAGGTCGGGCGTGGAGGTTTCGCACCAGAGCATGTCGGCGTAGGGAGCGTAGGCCAAGCCGCGGGCGATGGCGGCGTCGATGCCGCCGCGGAATTGGAAGAAGCCTTCGGCGGTGCGGTCTCCGTGGATGAATTCGCGATCGCGGGGATCGGCGTCGGAGAGCAGCAGGCCGGCGGAGTTGGCGTCGGTGCGGGCGATGAGAATCGTGGGGACGCCGCAAACGTCGGCGGCCAGGCGCGCGGCAGTGAGCTTTTCGATGAATTCGCGAATGGGGACGACCACTTTGCCGCCGAGATGGCCGCATTTTTTTGCGGAAGAGAGCTGGTCTTCGAAGTGGACACCGGCGGCGCCGGCCTCGATCATGGCTTTCATGAGCTCGTAGGCGTTGAGCGAGCCGCCAAAGCCTGCTTCGGCGTCGGCGACGATGGGCGCGAACCAGTAGGTGCCGGTTTTCTTATTTTCGGCGGATTCGATTTGATCGGCGCGGAGCAGGGCGCGATTGATGCGCTTGACCAGCGCGGGGGCGGAGTCGCAGGGATAGAGGCTTTGGTCGGGGTAGACGTCGCCGGCGGTGTTGGCGTCCGCGGCGACTTGCCAGCCGCTGCCGTAAATGGCTGCGAGACCGGCTTGCACCATTTCGATGGCTTGGTTGCCGGTGAGCGCGCCGAGGGCCGCGACGTAGGGCTCGGTGTGCATCAGGTTCCAGAGGCGTTCGGCGCCGAGGCGCGCGAGCGTGTATTCGATCTGGATGGTGCCGCGCAGGCGAAGCACGTCTTCCTGGGAATAGGGGCGGGTGATGCCGGACCAGCGTGGGTTGGTGGTCCAGTCGGCGTGGGAGTTGCCGTTTTTGTTGTGGCCGTTAGTGCCGTTGCCGTTTGCTGACATGTACTTTCTCCTTAAGGCTCGTGAATCGTGTCCCGTGATCCGTGCCCCGTGAAGATCGAAAAACCAGAGTCAACGGGTCGCTTGGTTGCCGAGTTGGGGCGCAGCATGCTGCGCCCCTACCGGACATCCGTTACACCGGATTGAACTCGTTGCGGTGAATCATCTCCTCGCTGATATGGCGCGCTTCGCGCAGCGTGTTGGGGGCATTGGCATCGCTGCTTTTTTCGGATTCGGCGAGCAGGCGGTTCAGCTCTTCGTCAAAAAGATCGTGAATCAATTCGGGTGTGTGAGGGACGGGGCGGCCATCGTCACCGAGGATTGCGATTTTGCTGGAGTGCTTGAGGCGCTGGGCAATCATCAGGCGGTAGATGCGATCGGTGGCCAGGTCTTCCATATAGCCGTCGAGAAGGCTTGCGCCGCGACCGTTGAGCACGCCATTGCGATAGCGGATGACGGTGCGAATGGCGGCGCGGGTTCCGGCGAGTGTGTGCTTGCCGACGCCGGCCGGGAGCGGGCGTAGATCGGGATGCGTGTTGGGATTCTTGGGGCGCGCTTGGAGCTGATTGGGGGCGGGGAATTGCGTGACGGCGATTTCGTTCTGATCGGGATGCCCGGTCCAGGCGCCGTCCATCAGGCAGGAGGCTTCGTTCTTCTTGTCTTCGGCGAGCACGGCGAGGGCGCGGGCGTTGAGGGCGGCGTCTTCGCGGCTGGGATAGAGCGCGGTCATGCCTCCGATGGCGAGCATGCCGTGCTTGTGGCAGATCTCGGGCATGAGATTGCGCAAATTCTGGAAGAAGGCCACGTTGTGCGGAATAGTGTTGCGATCGGGCAAGACCCATTCTGGATTTTCGAGATTGAAGTGAATGAGACTGGCCATGTAGTCCCAGCGGCCGAGATTCAGGCCGAGGATGTGATCGCGGAGGTCCCAGGCGAACTCTTCCATCTGAAAGGCGAGGGGATGAGACTCGACGAGGGCCATGCACTTGATGGCGTTGGCGGGCAGGCCCTTCGCGCGGGCGATCATTTGGAAGAGGTCGCGCCACCAGAGGGCCTCGTCGCTGGACTCGGATTTCGGGATGTAGAAGCAGAGTGGGTGCTTGAGCGCAGAGAAATCGACTTGATAGGCGATCATGGCGACGTCGAAGAGAGAGGCGGGGAGCAGCTCGCCGGGAAGGACGCCGGCTTGATGGAGATGCAGGCCGCGAGGGCGCGTAAAGATGACGGTCTTGCTGGGCTGGATGGCGACGTTGCGGTCGCGCTTGCGATCGAAATAGGTGAGGCGGCCAGCCAGAGCTTCCAGGACGTTGTGAATGCCGCGGGAGAGATGCTCCCAGGTGTTGGCGTTGGAGTCTTCGAGATCGAGCATCACGCCGGGCGCGCCGGAGTTGAGCATTTTGACGACGAGGTCGGCGTCATCGGCGGGACCCGTCATTTGATTGCGCTGGTCGGAGCACCACTCGGGCAGCTCGATGCGCCAGGCGCTCATGGTGGCGACCGACTGCGGCAGGTAGCTCGGAAGCTTGCCGGAGTGCGCTTCGGTCAGCGTGGATTCGCGGCGAGCGACCAGACCGCGCTGGCGAAGCGTGAGCGCGGTGTGCAGCGGCGTGAGAAATTCCAGGAAGCCGGCGGGGAGGTCGCGGGCGGGGTCGAAGCCCGGCGGCGTGGCGTTGACGGGAGCGAGGCGATGGGCCAGGGAAGGCTGCGCGCTGGATAGGCCGGCTTTGGGTGATGTCGATGCCATGTGTCCTCTCTTACGGCCGCCAGAATATAGAGGCAATCCGGAGGCCACTGCCGCGAGCAGGTGTTCTCGCAAGGCCCGTCGATTCTATAGGATAGGGATGCGGGCGAAAGGGCCAATTCGCGGGGCCGGGGAGTTGCGTCGCGGACGAGAGAAATTTGCACAGGAGCGGCGAGTTCTTTCCCAGTTCGGGTCCTGGTTCCGGCTGGTTGTTCAATATGCTGAACATATGTTCACAATGACGATTCTCTTGTAGCTGGCGGCGCGTTGTGGCGCAAGCTTGCGTTCAATATGCTGAACACATATTCTATCCTCTGCACAGCAACGGTTGGGTCGGGAGGGGCCAATGGCAGCGGGGGGAACAAGTCCGGCGACGGCGGTGGAGCGGGCGCTCAACATTTTGGAGGCGGCGGCGAACCGCCGGGATGGGCTGACGAATTCGGAGATCAGTCACAAGTTGGGAATACCGAAGAGTTCGGCAAGCTACATTTTACGCACGCTGGATCGCCGCGGTTACTTGCGGCGCGATGCGGAAACCGGGCGCTACCGGTTGGGGCTGAAGATTTTGAGCCTGGGCGGGGACGCGCGAGCCAACCTGGATCTTGCGGAAGTGGCGCTGCCGTTTATGCGCGGGCTGTCGGATCGCATCCACCTGACGATTCACCTGGCGGTGCTCGATCAAGGCGAAGCGGTGTACATCGAGAAGGTCGAGGCACCGGGGTTCTTCAAGGTGAACACGTGGGTGGGGCGGCGCATGTACCTGCACTCGACGAGCGTGGGCAAGTGTCTGCTGGCGTGGCTGCCGAAGCAAGAGGTGGAGACGCTGTTGCGACAGCAAGGGATGAAAAAACGCACGCCGAAGACGATTTCGAGCGTGGCGAAACTGGTGGCGGATTTGGAGCGCGTCCGGGAGCAAGGGTACGGAATCGACGACGAAGAAAACAGCCTCGGCGCGCGCTGCATGGGTGCACCGGTTTTCGACGCGGCGGGGAACGTGACGGCGGCGCTGGGTGTCAGCGGAACGCTGACGCAGATGAACCAAGAGAATATGGTGAAGATCGTGGACGCGTTGAAGGAAACGGCGCGGCGGATTTCGCGGCAATTGTTGCGCGGCGGAGCGACGTAGCGAAGAACGAGGCCACGGGGAAAAGGCCTAGCCTACGCGGCGCGAAGGGCAGAGCACAGGAGGCCCGAGACGCGCGAGACTCCTGTGCTCCCTATTGGAAATTACTTCTTCGCGTCTGCCGGTACGACTAGATTGTTCTTTACGGAGAAAACGTTGGGGACAGCATTGGCGCGGAGACCGGCAATGTTCTTGTCGCCTTCGCTGTCGACCACGCCTTCGAGGGTTACGTTGCCGCTCTTGACGATGATATGGATCGAGGGCACGGCTTGATAGCCATAGCGCGAAAGGGCAGTGTCGCCATAGATGGCGCGGTAAGTGGCGCGGCGCACCTGATCGTCCATGGAAGAAAGCGGCAGGACCTCGATGTCGTTCTCAATACTGGAAACGCCTTCGATGTTCTTCACGACGGCCTCGGCGTCGGATTTGAGCGAGGGGCGAACCGTTTGACCAATCAAGATGACCTTGCTGCCTTCCACTCGGTAGGCAAGGTTGTCGAAGACCGAGTAATACGGCAAGAGCACGAGCTGGTGACGCACTTCTTTGACGAGATCGCGTTCCTTGGGCTCGGTTTGCTTTTGCGGCCGCGCGGCGGCGTGACTTGAGGCTACGAGCAGGGCAACGAGGACGAAGGGTACGGTGAACCGGGATTGGCGATGGTTCCTCATGAGCGTCTCCTCAGATTGGAAAGGTTGGGCGTGACGCTGCAGGTTAGATTCACGATGCAGAGGAAAGCGCTGCAGCGGTGGCACGCGCAGGCGGATGCTAGCATAGTCGGCGTGTTATCGGGTATGCAGAGTAAGATTCGCAGAGGGATATGAGAGAAAGCAGAAGAGCATGCTGGTGATTGCGCATCGGGGCGCCTCGGGACACGCGCCGGAGAACACGCTCGCGGCATTCAAGCGGGCCCTGGCGCTGGGGGCCACGTTCATCGAGACGGACCTGCAGCTTTCGCGCGATGCCCGGTTCGTGGCCATCCACGATGACACGGTAAACCGCACCACCAATGGGCAAGGCAAAGTGCATGACCTTTCGCTGGCGGATTTGCGGCGCTTGGACGCGGGATCGTGGTTTGGCAGCGAATTTACCGGCGAGCGGGTCCCGACGCTGGAGGAGATTCTGGAGTTTGCGAAGAAACACGACGTGGTGTTTTATCTGGAATTGAAGCCTGGGGGATCGTGGGGCGGGGAGCACGCGTTGATCGGGGCGCTGCGCGAGTCCCAGGAAATTCCGCGAACCGTGGTGATTTCGTTCGATGCCGGAATTCTCGAGTCGCTGCGGAAGATCGAGCCCACGCTGATGACCGGGCTGCTTTTCGACGGACAAATCGACCGGCCGCTGGAGCGTGCGGTGGAAGTGGGCGCGCGGCAGTTGGCGGTGCGGGGCGACTTGGTGACGCCGGCGCTGCTGGCAGAGGCGCGGAAGAAGGACTTGCAGGTGGTGTGCTGGACGGTGAATCAACCCGCGCACATGAGATTGCTGATCGAAGCCGGCGTGGACGGGATTATGAGCGATTATCCGGATCGGCTGGTGGCCGCGGGAGCGAAAGAAAAGAGTAATACGTAAGAAGGGGTTTCTTCAGGGGCTCTTCCTTCCCCAGGATAGGTTAAAGCCTTTTTGGATTGCGGAGTCTGGTGTTCGCCGGGTTGAAACCCGGCGGCTACATACTGCCAGGGCTAAAGCCCTCTTAGGTGGCGGGGCTTCCTCTCGCGGGCCTGGAAGGCCCGCTTCCCCGGACTGGAAGTCCAGGGCTTCCACCCTAACGCTGGACTGGAAGTTCGGGGCTTCCACTTTAACGTTGGACTGGAAGTGCGGCGCGTTGGGACTTGAGGCGCTCGTAGAGAGCGGCGAAAACGGGGACGGAGAGTTGCTCGGCACGAGAATCGGCGCGCAATTTCAGCGCTACGAGAGCTTCGCGAATGACGTCGGGAGACGCCTTCGACCGTAAGTTGTTCAGCAGAGTTTTGCGCTTCTGCGAGAAACACGACTTCACGAACTCGAGGAAGGGAGCGTGCTCGCCAGGGCTGAGTTTGATGCGTTCACCGGGAAGCCGGAGGGTGACGAGTGAGGAGCCCACATCCGGCGGCGGAAGAAACGCCCCTCGAGGAATACGAAACACCAATTCGGGCCGCGCGTAAAGCTGCGTTGCCACGGAAAGATAGCCGTAGAGCTTGCTATCAGGGTGCGCGGTGAGCCGCTGGGCCACTTCGGTCTGAATGACGATGTGCATTTCGTCGATCAGCGCGGCAAAGCCGAAAAGGTGATGCAGGATCGGCGAAGTAATGTAATAGGGAAGGTTGCCGTAGATGCGGACGCGGCGCCCGGCGGCAAGTTTGGCGATATCGGTCTTGAGGACGTCGCCGGGGACAATCGTGAGATTCGGGAATCGCTCCGTTAGGTCCTGAAGACGGCGGGCGAAGGACGCATCAAGCTCGATGGCGTAGACGGGCGCACCGGTTGCGGCCAGGTGCGAAGTCATTTCACCGTGGCCGGCGCCGATTTCAATCCAGCAGCAATTTTTGTCGTGTGCCGACGAGGGCGCAAGGGATTGCGGTGAGACGCGAATTGCGCGCGCGATCTGTTCGCGCCATGCGGGATCCCCCAGGAAATGTTGGCCGAGGCGTTGGCGAGCCATCTGGAAACAGTGTAACAAGACGCGGGACCTGCCAGAGTCCGATGGCGCGAAACACGAACGACGCCACGCTTGAGGCGCTCATGAAGAGGAAGTACAGTACGAAAACCACCAGCCACAGGGTGGGTGACAGCACGAACAGAGCGACGAGGATGTTCTCCGGCTGTGCCAGGGAAGCTCGCAGGCCGCTCTTGTCCGCAGGGATGAGTTTCGTTGCCACGCTTAGGAAACCCGGCCGGCGCAAGAAAGTTGCGGTTCGGCGTCTCTCTCTGTGCTGGATAGCGTAAAATGGTTCCCGAATCTGTGGTGGCGTCTCCATGAGAATCCTGTTTGTCGCTTCGGAAGGGCTGCCGTTTTCCAAGACCGGCGGCCTGGCGGACGTGATCGAAGGGCTGCCGAAGGCGCTGGTGGGACACGGCCACGAGGTGGCGGTGGTGTTGCCGCGTTATCGCGGGACGAAAGCCACCGCCGTCGTTATGCCCAGCGTGACCATCGCGCTGGGCAGGCGGTTGCGCTTCCCCGCCGTTGCGGACGGCACAATGGTGTCCGGCGTGCGCTATTTCTTCGTCGACGACCCCGAATATTTCGATCGAGAAGGATTGTATGGAGGCCGCTTCGGCGACTATCCGGACAACGCCGAGCGCTACAGCGAATTCTGCCGCACCGCGATCGAGATTGTGAAACATGTGTGGCCCGCGGACGTGCTGCATTGCCATGATTGGCAGACGGCGCTGGTGCCGTTGCTGCTGCGCACATCGTACGGCGACGATCCCGCGGTGAAGGACTTACCGGTGGTTTTCACGATTCACAACATGGGCTATCACGGGCAGTTTGGGAGAGACGTGCTGGAGCGCGCGGGAATTCCTCCGCAGACATTTCACCCTGGAGGAATCGAGTTTTATGGGAACGTGAATCTACTGAAGGCCGGGCTGGTCTACTCCGACTATCTGACGACGGTGAGCCGAAAATACGCGGAGGAGATTCAGACGCCCGAGTTCGGCTACGGACTGGACGGGGTGGCGCGCAGCCGCGCGGACCGGCTGGTGGGGATTCTCAACGGAGTGGACTACGCGTTGTGGAATCCGGAAAAAGACAAGCTGATCGCGATGAAGTATTCGGCGAAGGATTTGAGCGGCAAGCAGGTGTGCAAGCAGGCGCTGCTGGAATCGTTCGGGCTGCCGCCGGAGAATCTGGCGCGGCCGGTGATTGGAATTGTGTCGCGGTTCGCGGATCAGAAGGGATTCGATCTGATCGCCGAGACGGCGCACGAGCTGATGCAAGAGGACCTGGTTTTCGTAGTGCTGGGAACCGGCGAGCGGAAATACGAGGATTTGTTCCGCGCGCTGGCGGCGGCGTATCCCGGACGCGTGGGCGCGAAGATCGCGTACGACGATGCGATCGCTCACCAGATCGAGGCCGGCAGCGACATGTTCCTGATGCCGTCGCGCTATGAGCCGTGCGGCTTGAACCAGATTTATAGTTTGAAGTATGGTACGGTGCCAATTGTGAGGGCGACCGGCGGGCTGGATGATACGATCGAGACGTTCGATTTGGAGCAGGGCACCGGCACCGGGTTTAAGTTTGTGGAATACTCCGGGGTGGCGCTGCTGCAATGTGTGCGCCATGCTTTGCAGCACTTCACGGACGAACGCATCTGGAAGCGCATTCAATTGAATGGCATGGCCAAGGATTTTTCGTGGAAAGCGTCGGCGGCGGAGTACGTGAAGTTGTATGCGGCCGCGCGGGCGCTTCGAGGCTCGGGGCTGGCGGCGGCACGAAACCAAAAGCCTGCTACAACATCTAATTAACCTGTCGAAGGAGAGAGAAGACGGCAGCCCTCGGGCAAACCGTTGAGGACAAAGCATATGGCTGACAACAACAACATTTTGGCGATAACGGACACGAACTTTGAAGCGGAAGTGCTCACGGCGAGCAACACGCAACCCGTGATGGTCGATTTCTGGGCCGAGTGGTGCAGGCCCTGCCACATGCTGGCGCCGACGGTGGCGGAGATCGCCCACGATTACGCGGGCAAGCTGAAGGTGACTAAGCTCAACGTCGATGAAGCCATGAATTCCGCGGGACGCTACAACATCCGCGGGATTCCCACGCTTTTAGTGTTCAAGAACGGACAGGTCGTCGAGCAGATCGTCGGCGCCGTGCCGAAAGACCAGATCACCAAGGCGCTCGAGCGTCACGTCGGATAAGCACAGCGCGTCGCTCTGGCAAACGAGAACACATCGCTAGCGCAAAGAGATGGAACAACGGCAGGGCGTGTCGTAGAGTGGAATGCGACGCGCCCTGTTTTTGTGTTTGAGGCTTTTGTGTGCTTAGCAAGAAATTGTCATCCTGAGGCTATGCGACGAGCATAGCCGAAGGGTCTCAACGCAACGTCCAACTACCTAAAGCAAACTAGGACGGAAACTTGGCCACTGCCACAACAACCACATCCCGCACCGTAAAGCCCGCCGACCATCCGCCGCTCTTGGCCGGTGACCGCGGGCCGATCGCGATGTCGCGGCCGGGCCTGCACGAAACCGTGCTGAAAATCTTGAAGCCGCTACCGCGTGGCGCGATTCTCGATTGTCCGGCCGGAGAAGGCGCGCTCGCGCAGGACTTATTGGCCGAAGGCTTTGCGGTGAGCTGCTGCGACCTGTATTCGGAGCTGTTCCGCCTGGATGGCGTGGAGATCAAGCGCGGCGATTTGGCGGGGACGCTGCCGTACTCTTCGGCATCGTTCGAGTACATCACTTCGCTCGATGGCCTCGAGCACATCGATTCGCCACCGCAAGCCTTTCGCGAATACAAGCGACTGTTGAAGCCGGGCGGCCACCTGATCATCAGCGTGCCCAACATCATGAACGTCGAGGAGCGGCTGAAGTGGCTGCTGTTTGGCTACACCTCGCATTTCAAGCCGCTCTCGATCCAATCGAAGGCAAAAATTCACTACGATTGCGCGGGGATGGACGAAATCGCGGTGCATGCCAACCCGATCGGCTACAACGAGCTTCGCTATTACCTGGAAAAGAACGGCTTCACGATTCAGGGCGTCTATCGCGATCGCAAGAAGGGCAATCAGTGGCTGTACTGGCCGATCGTGGCGTTCATCCGGCTGCTGGCCAAGCTCACGCCGGCGGACCGCCGCAAGGACCGGTGGACCGATGAGCTCGCCTCCGATCCTGTATTGCTCGGCGGCAACACCATCATCATTCATTCGATCCGCCAGTAACGGCGCGCCGCTAACCCTTGACGTCTCGCAGGTGTCGTAACGTGAAGGCACTTGTAGCGGCCGCTTTCCGAAGCGGGCGCTTTCTCGATCTCGGAGCCAACCCAGCCATGAAGTCATCCAACGTAACAATCATCCGCTGCCACTGGGCAAGCAACGACGTCAACATCGCCTACCACGACGAGGAATGGGGCGTGCCCGTCCACGACAATCACACCTGGTTCGAGTTTCTCACCCTGGAAGGCGCGCAAGCAGGATTGAGTTGGGACACGGTGCTGCGAAAGCGCGCCCGCTACCGCGAAGTCTTCGGCAATTTCGACCCCGAAAAAGTGGCGCGCTACAACGCCAAGAAAGTCCGCGCGCTCCTCGCCGATCCCGGCATCATTCGCAATCGCCTGAAGATCGCTGCGACCATCACCAACGCCCGCGCCTTCTTGAAAGTGCAGCAGGAATTCGGCTCGTTCGACGCCTACATCTGGCGCTTCGTCGGAGGCAAGGCCAAGCACAACGCCTGGAAAACGCACAAAAAGGTTCCAGCACGCACGCCCGAGTCCGATGCACTCAGCAAAGACCTGCAAAAGCGCGGCTTCCGCTTCGTTGGTTCCACGATCTGCTACGCGCTCATGCAAGCCACCGGCCTGGTGAACGATCACGTGGTGGGCTGTTTTCGGCATGCGGAATTGAAAAGACGCTGACACAGCTTGCCGGGGTCGGGCATCCTATAACTGCCGCATCAACAAAATAGACTGGTCGTCGAATTGCGCTCCGTGCCGCGCCACGCTTTCTTGCACCGACCGGCAAATCACTCCCAAGGGTTCCTTGCCATGCTTCTGCAATTCTGCTTGCAGGCGCTTGAGCCCGAATTCTTCTCCCGCGGCATTCGCGGTCTCCAGCAATCCGTCGGTGTAGAGCGCGAAGAGGTCTCCATCTTCCGGCCGCACCTCCGAACTCGCAAAATCCCCGGAAGGGAGAATGCCCAGCGGCATGTTTGGACACTCCAATTGCGTTACTTCGTTGGTTCTGGCGGAGAAATGCAGAATGGCGGGGTGGCCTGCGAGCCCAATCCGCAATCCATCCCTCTTCTTGGCCACAAAGCAAAATGTGACGAACATATCCGGTTTCTTCAAAGGATAGAGAACTTCGTTGAGCCGCGGGAGAAGATGGCCGGCGTCGTCTCCGGAACTCAGCAGCATGCGCGCCGCGCTCTTGACCATGCCCATGACCACTCCCGGTGCCACCCCGTGGCCCGACACATCCGCCAGGTAAGCGACCCATTGGTCTTCCGATCCAGCCAGGTCAATCAAGTCGCCGCCGACCTCGCCACTGGGCAACGAGCGCCCGTAGAACTCGAAGCCGCCCATCTTGGCATCGATCGCGGGGACTAGCACGCGGTGGATCTCCGCGGCCAGCTCCATCTCTCCGTGGACGCGGAAATAGCGGCGGCCCTCGGTGATCGTGACGTACAGGAAGCATCCGTAGCCCACAAACACTGCAACTACTATGGCCAGCTCGTCTAAGCTCAGCCGGCCTTGCACCCGAGCGATGTCGGCGGCATTCATCTGCGCCGGTTGCGGTGGGGCGGGAAGCCAATTGACGAGGGCGTTCACCAGTATCACGTGGAGTACAAAGAGCGGGACGAGCGCCTTCCAGAACTGCTTGCGCAGAGCAAAGCCGGTTGCGGCATACAATACCGGGAACGCACCGGACAGCAGGATACTCAGCACGTAGCGCAGCGTAGGCGCGCGTCCCATCTCCGCAACGTCGCTAGCAATGCCAACAATGCTGAAGATGAGGAACACTCCGAGAAAAAAAGCAACGATTGCCTGCGGAGGAGCGTCTTTCCAGAAGGATCGGACCGGGCTCATAGGATCTGCGGTGCTGTGGCGAATCCTATCACAGCAAAGGACGCGAGCGCACCGCGCTCATCCTTGCGGAAACTCATGCACCCCTCGGGGTGTCCCGATCGAGACAGTATCGGTCATCGCCGCGTCTTGCGTTGGAAACGCGGCAAGCTTACGATAGGAAGTCTGCTCTCTGTCGGCAATTCCCAACTGAAGCCTGGTGTGGTGAAGAGTGCGCGGACAAGTGCGGTCGAGGAGAACCTCGGAATGAAATCGGTGGTGGTCGTGGGCGCGCAGTGGGGTGACGAAGGCAAGGGCAAGGTCGTCGACTACCTCGCCGGGTCGTTCGACTACATCGTGCGAGTCGCCGGTGGGCATAACGCAGGCCACACGGTCATCATCGGAAAGAACAAATACGTCCTCCAACTCATTCCCTGCGGCATTTTGCGGCCCAAGCAGCACGCCGTGATCGGCACGGGTGTGGTCGTTGATCCCGCAGCGCTGGTCGCCGAGATCGAAACGCTCGCGAAAGCCGGCATCGACGTGAAAGGCCGCCTGCACATCAGCAATCGCGCGCATTTGATTTTTCCCTATCACCGGGAACTGGACAAAGCCGCGGAGAACGCGCGCGGTGCGAATAAGATTGGCACGACGTCGCGCGGCATCGGCCCGGCCTACGAAGACAAAATGGCGCGCCGCGGGCTGCGCACCTGCGACCTTCTCGAACCCGCGCTCTTTCGCGAGAAGGCCGCGCGCGTGGTGGCGGAAAAGAACCGCTTGGCGAAGGGTGCGTATGGCGCGGACGTCGATTTCTCGCACGAAGTCGAAGAAACGCTGCGCCTCGGCGAAAAGATTCGGGGCTACATCTGCGACACCGCGGAGCTGGTCAACCACGCGCTCGACGATGGCAAGTCCGTGCTGTTTGAAGGCGCGCAGGGCACCATGCTGGACATCGATCACGGCACCTACCCCTACGTCACCTCTTCCAGCGCGACCTCCGGCGGCGCGACCATGGGCGTTGGCGTTCCTCCAACAAAGATCAAGAATGTCCTGGGCGTATCGAAGGCGTACACGACGCGCGTCGGCAGCGGGCCATTTCCCACCGAAATGCCGGACCTCGATGCCAAAGAAGTTCGCGAACGCGGGAAAGAGTTCGGCGCCGTAACGGGGCGTCCGCGCCGCTGCGGCTGGCTCGACCTCGCGCTGCTCCGCTACTCGAAGATGATCAACGGCATCGATTCCCTGGTGATTACCAAGCTCGACGTGTTCGATACCCAGCGTGAAATTCAGGTCTGCGTCGGGTACAAGTACAAGGGGAGAACGTTGCAGGAAATGCCCGCACTCTCCGAAGAGTACGAACAGGTGACGCCGGAATACAAGACGCTGCCGGGCTGGTGCCAATCCACGTACGGAGTGAAGGACGCCGGCAAACTTCCGAAAGCCGCGCTGGATTATCTGCGGTTCATCGGGGAGTTTTTGCAATTGGAGATCGGCATGATCTCGACCGGCCCCGAGCGCGACGCGACCATCGTCCCGGAAGGGACGCTGCTGGCAAGCTGGCTGTAAGCCAAGGAAGATCAGCCACAGAGGCACCGAGGCACGGAGATCTGGAGAGTGTCTTATGCAGGCGCTGGGCTTCAGCCCGGCGCCTCACTCGGGGAACACTGGGCAGCAGAGTTTTGACTACGGGTCCGTAGGGGCCGCGCCCCAAGTCCGCACGATGTCCAATGTCATCTAATACTCGACCGGCTCCGGCCTCACTACCCATGCTCACCTACGAGCAAGCTCGCTGCACCGTCATCGACCAGACGAAAAAGAAACCGAGCCCGCGCGCCACCGCAAATATCAGCCTCTGGGACGCACTAGGCTACGTGCTTGCGCAAGACATCAGCGCCGATCGCGACTATCCCCCGTTCGATCGCTCCACCCGCGATGGCTACGCCGTCCGGGCGGCCGACGCCACCATCGGCGCAAGACTTCGGTCCACGGGCGAAATCAAGGCTGGAGACTCGGTAACCGCAGCACTCTCGCCCGGAACCTGCATCCAGATCATGACTGGCGCAGCAGTCCCCTCGGGCGCGGACGCCGTCGTGATGATCGAGCACACTCAGCGTAGCGGCGACGGCGTGCGTGACGAGGTGCGCTTCGATCGCCCCGCGCGCTCCGGGCAAAATATCGTGCCGCGGGGCAGCGAAGCGAAAGCCGGCCAAACCATCCTGACGCCTGGCATGCGCCTCGGGTATGCCGAACTCGCCTTGGCCGCCCAAGTGGGCCAGACCGAACTGCGGTGCGCCGCCAAGCCGCGCGTCGCTATTCTTTCCACTGGGGATGAGGTTGTTCTAGTGGACGAGCTGCCCGGCCCATTCCAGATTCGCAATACCAACAGCGTCTCCCTGGCCGCGCAGGTCCGGCTCGCCGGCGGCGAGCCCGTGCTGCTGGGGCATGCCGCCGACCGCGTGGAAGATTTGCGCGCGAAAATCGAGCGCGGACTGAAGGAAGATGTGCTGGTGCTGTCCGGCGGCGTCTCCATGGGAAAGTACGATCTGGTCGAAACCGTGCTAAGGGATATGGGCGCCGAGTTTTATTTTGATGCCGTGGCGATCCGGCCGGGCAAACCGGCAGCGTTCGCCCGCTGCGGCGAGACGTTTGTGTTCGGGTTGCCGGGCAATCCGGTGTCAACCATGGTTACGTTCGAGCTTTTCGTTGCGCCGGCGCTGGATTTATTGAGTGGGGCGGAGGCGCGAAATCTGCCGCTACTCGAAGCGCGGCTGGGAGAAGCCCTGCACAAGAAGCCCGGTTTGGCCCATTTTCTGCCCGCCCGTGTGGAGTGGCAGGGTGCCACCCCGGAGGTGAAAGCCTTGCCCTGGCAAGGATCGGGCGACATCGCGGCAGTGGCCAAAGCGAATTGCTTTCTGGTCGTGCCGCCGGATCGAGACAACATCGCCGTAGGCGAATCGGTCAGCGTGTTCCTGCGCAAGGACGTGGCGTGAACCTTCTTCTCTGTGACTTCTGTGCGCCTATCTCTGCGGCCTCTGTGTTAATTCCCCCTCTTCTGGCAAAGTAAACGAAACCGATGCCCAAGCTATCCCACTACGGAAAGAAAGGCGAAGTAAGGATGGTGGACGTGTCGGCAAAACAGGTGACCACGCGCACCGCGGTAGCACAAGGCTTTGTCAAGATGAAGCCGCGCGTCGTTGGCGCGGTCCGGCGCCTGAAAAACCCCAAAGGAAGCCCGCTGGAGGTTGCCCGCATCGCCGGTATTGCCGCCGCAAAACGCACCGCCGAGTGGATACCTCTTTGTCATCCGCTCCCGCTGACGCACATTGATGTGACCGCGCGCCTATGCCAAAATGGCGTGGAACTTCGTTCCATCGTAATGGCTACCGCCCAGACAGGCGTCGAAATGGAAGCCTTGGTCGCCGTTACTGCCGCAGCCCTCACGGTCTACGACATGTGCAAAGCCCTCGACAAAGGGATGGAAATTACGGATGTCTGCCTGGTGGAAAAGACAGGCGGCAAGAGCGGCGACTTCTACCGGGACAAGCGCCGGAAGGGGCCGGCTCGCAGCAAAGCACCTCGGAGCAATTCTCGATGAGCGCGGCGCCCGGCAAATCCGTCAAGCTACTGCTGGTGGAAGACAATCCGCTGGTGCGGGACCTCGTCGCCAAAGGCCTCGAGCCCATCTGTGACGTCTTGATCGCAGACGATGGAGCCGACGCGCTGCTGAAAGTGGTCGACGATCCCCCCGACGCGATTCTTTGCGACTACAAGATGCCGGGACTCGACGGGCGGCAACTGTTTGAGAAGCTGCGCGGGCGCGAAAAGACCCGCCACATTCCCTTCTTGTTCATGGCTGGCCGCGCGGACATCGAGGAGCGGCTGCGGCCCCTGGTGGACGGCGTCGAAGAGTTCATCACCAAGCCATTTCTGGTAAAGGATTTGGTACGCATCACCAAGAAGGTCGTGGACCGGCTGCATCTGGAGAAGCTGCAGAAGACCGCGTCGCGCCCCGGCGTGATCCAGGGCCGGCTCGAAGAGATGAGCATGACGGACCTGCTGCAATCGCTGGAGATGGGACAGAAGTCCTGCCGGCTGATGGTGCGAAAGGGCAGTGAGCAGGGCGAGCTGTACTTCGCCGGCGGGCAGTGCCGCGATGCCAAGTCCGGCAAAATAGACGGCGACGACGCGGTATACAAAGTGATTCTGTGGACGGAAGGCGAGTTCGAGATTGATTTCAACGCCGCCAACGCCTCCACGCGCACCACGACGACGAAAACCACGACCGGCCTGCTGATGGAAGCCATGCGGTTGATGGACGAAGCCAGCCGCGACGCGGTCGAAACGCAGTAGCCCTCCCGATGCGAGTGGCGGTTCTCACCATCAGCGATTCAGTGTCCAAAGGCGAACGCGAGGATCTTTCGGGACCCGCAGTGATCGCCTTTTGCCGCGGCCTGGGCTGGGAAGTAACGTCGGGGCTGCGTCTGCCGGATGATCCGGTGGCGATCCGGGAAAACTTGCGCCAGTTGGCGGATTCCGGCCGCGTCGATTTGATTGTGACCACCGGCGGCACGGGAATCGGCCCGCGCGACAACACCCCGGAAGCGACGCAGGCCGTGGCGGATCGAGTCATCCCGGGAATCGCGGAAGAGATGCGGCGCAAAGGACTCGAGAAGACGCCTACGGCGGTACTTTCACGCGCCATAGCCGCCGCGCGTCACAAGACATTGATCGTAAACGTGCCCGGCAGTCCCGAGGGCGCGGTGGAATCGCTGGAAGCGGTGGCACACTTGCTTCCGCACGCAGTTCATGTTCTGCACGGCGCGCGCCACGATTAGGCCTAGAATCCCGCCTGCTGCTGATTCTTGAGTTGACCCATTTCGCGAACGCGTCAACAATGCTTGCACCATGGCACACAAACTGTCCGACAAGAAATTAGCGGTTTTGGGTACCGGAAAGCTTGGCGGCATTCTGCTCCGGGCCTATCTGAAGCAGGGGCTGTTCTCGCCGAAGCACGTGACCGCGACGGTGAAGCATGCCGAGAAAGCGGCTGCGCTGGCGAAAGAGCTGGGTGCTGCGGTGACCACCGACAATCGCAAAGCAGTGCACGGCGCGGACATCGTGCTGCTTGGCGTGAAGCCCCAAGTCGTCGGCGAAGTGCTGAAAGAAATTGCGCCCGAGCTGAGCGAGAAAACGCTGGTGATTTCGGTGGCGGCCTCCGTGCCCACCAGCTACATCGAACAGCACGCCGGCGCGAAAGTGCCCGTAATCCGCGCGATGCCGAACACGCCGTCCGCGGTGGGCTGCGGGATGACCGGAATTTGCCGCGGTTCGCATGCCGGGGCGGAGCATCTCGAGATCGCTCGAAGCATGTTCGACGCCGTAGGCCGCACCGTCGTCGTGGATGAGAAGAACATGGACGGTGTGACAGGACTCTCGGCAAGCGGGCCGGCGTTTGTGTACATCATCCTGGAATCGTTGGCGGAGGCCGGGGTGAAAGTCGGTTTGCCGCGCGACGTCGCCACACTGCTGGCCGCGCAGACGATGAAGGGCGCCGCAAGCGTGGTGCTCGAGACCGGCGATCACCCCGCGCTGCTAAAGGACGCGGTGACCACGCCTGCAGGCTGCACGATCGACGGCATCCTCGAGCTGGAAGAAGGAAAGCTGCGCGTGACGCTGATCAAAGCCGTGGTGAAGGCCACGCATCGCGCCGGCGAATTGCTGTTTGAAAAATGAGAACGGCGGTTGAGTTTCAACTGCCGGCTCTCGAAAGGCGCGGAAACGACGATCTTGGGCGAGCAGCCAAACGACACGAAGTCCACGGCGCCGGGCGCACAGAAGGCCTCGAGTTATTCCAGGCAAGCGGCGCTGGCGATGGAGCTGCCCTTTACTCTCGTGGGCCCGCCGATTCTAGCAGGCATCCTCGGCTATTTTCTCGATCATTGGCTGCATACGAAGCCGGTTTTCACATTGCTCCTCGGGGCGCTGGGCTTCGCCGGCGGATTAAAGGAAATGCTGCGGCGCTTGTCGCAGAGCGGCACATGAGGCTGTTCCTGTTTGTAACGCGGCTGTGTTTGTGACCACTCCTCCCGATCTCTCCCAGCAAGCCGGCGCGCCCGCCGGCCTAGAAACCGAGGGGCGCATCGCGTGGCTTACGTTGGCGCTCGGTTTCGGCGGCGCGGCTGCTGCTGCAGCGCTGACTCGATCGCGCCCCTGGGCCGTCGGTGTCGCCGTGGGCACCGCCCTGGCGTGGTTGAATTTTCGCTGGCTTCGCCGCGGTCTGGATGCGCTGGTCGAGGCTTCCACGGCCCAAGCCGGCGCCGAAAAACCTCAGGTACCCCTCATCAGCTACTTTGCGGCGGCGTTCCGCTACGGGTTGATAGGCCTGATGATGTATGTTACTTTTGAAGTTCTGAAAGTTCCCCTGCTGAGTATGATTTTGGGATTGTGTGCTTTAGGCGCCGCAACAATAGCGGCAAGCGTGTACGAGATACTGCACCCCGTAGAGTAATTGCAGCCCTTGGAGGATCCCCGATTCGATGGAACATCACGTTAGCTGGCTCACTCATCTGGTGAATCACTACCTGGGTTCGTTTGCTCTGGCACTGTTGGCCGCTTTGCATATTGTTCCGGCCGATCCGGAACTGCCCATTCCCGAACATGTGGTGATGGCGCTGCTGGTTTTGGTTGTCGGCACATTGTTTGCGGTGTTGTTGCGCGCGCGGCTCTCGGTCGACCGCCCGGGTTCGCTCCAGCAGGTTGCGGAATTGCTGCTGACAAATCCGATGGGATTTGGAGTCCGCGATCTGCTGGAAGAAAATACCGGGCACGAAGGGGTTCGGTATGTCGCGTTCGTGGGCTCGATTTCCCTGTTCATCCTGATCGGGAACTTGTTTGGCTTCTTTCCGTTCCTCACGGCGCCCACGGGCGTGGTCGGGGTTCCGCTGGCGTGCGCTGTCCTGACGTTCCTCTACTTCAACTGGCAAGGCATCCGGAGTCACGGTCTTGGGGGCTATCTGGGCACGTTCGCGGGCTCGCCGAAGGCGGCGGGAGACTGGGTTCTAGCCATTCTGTTGTTTCCGGTGGAAATCATTAGCACCACGGCGCGCCTGCTCTCCCTGACGGTGCGCTTGTGGGCCAACATGTTCGCCAGCGACTTGATCTACGTGATTTTCTTGAGCCTGCTTTCCGGCGGCGCCGCGTTCGGCTGGTCAAAGTCGCCGGTTCTTGGCGTCGCGCTGGGCATTTTCCCGGCCATCATACCGGTGCTCTTTATCGGATTGCACATTTTCGTTTCCGTCGTTCAAGCTTATGTTTTCACGGTGCTTCCGGCCGTTTACTTGGGATTGGCGACATCGAAAGAGCACTAGCGCGAGACCTGCCGGAAAATCAGTTGCCGGCAATTTGCTGCTCCAGCGTGAGCCCGGCTGCACGGTGTCCGGGAACCACCTCCTGGCAGCAACTCATAAGGAGGCAGTAATGAAGAAGTTGGGAATGGTGTTAGCTGTGTTGATGGTAGTGATGCTGGTGGCTCCGGCGGCGTTCGCGCAGGGCGCAGATCAGGCCGGCGCAGGCTCCAGGGGACTTCTGGGGATCGCTGTGGCCTTCGGCATGGGCATTGCGGCGTTCGGCTGCGGCCTCGGTCAGGGGCGCGTGGCGTCCGCGGCGTGCGAGGGCATGGCCCGCAATCCGGGCGCGGCGGGATCGATCCGCGCGGCCATGATTCTTGGCTTGGTGTTCATCGAGACGCTGGTGCTGTTTACGCTGGCGATGATCGCGTTGAAGGTGTAAGCCCTAACAGATTGGATTTTAGGGATGGCCCGGAAGCGAGAGCTTCCGGGCTTTTTCTTTTCGCGGGCGCGATTGCCTCTCCTCCCCATTTCGTGCCAGTGTGCGACTTAGGGCCCGGACCCTCGCGCACCTATCCCCTTCCCCTTCAATGAATTACAAACAGCTCATCTTTATTTCTTGACAGCTAGCTACCCTTCTGGTAATCTCACACTGTACAAGATAGCGTTCAAAAGCGCCGGGTTTCTGCTAGGCGCTTTTTCTTTTGGGCCCAGCGCATCACGCTAACTCCTTAAGCATCAATGGTTTACGACACCCGTGGTTACCACCTAAAACGCTCATAACGCCAAAAGAATCAATGATTTGCCTGTCAAAAACACACCCCAAGCAAGGAGTGACGTGTCATTCTTTCCTTCGTGCGCACACCCAGAGCGATGCAGTACCCGGATCGAAAAAAGAGAACACGGCTACACTGAATGCGTTTGCCTGCGGAGGCGCTGCGGGGACTGGCGTCGCGGCGGCTTTCTTGTTTTGCGGGCGGGCTGGATGAGCACGTGAGCCGGAATGCCAAGCTCGTCGTGGAGCCTGCGGATCATGTTGAGCGACAAGGGGCGTTTGCCGTTCAGAACCTCGTGAACCCTGGTGCGCTGGCCGATGATTCCGATCAAAGCGCGTTTGTCCTTGCCTTGTTGCTCCAAGCGAAACTTGATGGCTTCGATGGGATTGGGCGGATCGATTGGATAGTTCTCGCGCTCATAGGCTTCGATGAGCGTGGCGAGAATGCCCAGTTCGTCGCTCTGCGGGGAGCCGTCCGGGAAATCCCAAAGCTCTTCTACGCGGCGCAGCGCGTGCTCGTAGTCTCGTTCGTTCCTGATCGGCCTAATGTCCATATTGCACCGTTTTCACGTCAATTTCGTCGTAGTCCGCATGCGTGCCGATCCATTTGACGAATACGATCTGCAAGCGGTAGTTGATCGCCACAACCAACCTGTAGTCGTTGCCCTTGATATTGAAGACGACATTGAAGACGACGCGGTCGGAGCCCACGATGCTAGCGTTCGTGTAGGCCTTGACGACGTCCGCGGGATTTTTCCAATCCGCCTGCTGTGCTTCGTGAAACCAGGAATCCAGAGCCGACTTCACGGCCCTCTGGTCTTTGCTGCTTTTGAGCGCGGCGACAAACTCCCGGAGAGTCTTGCGGGCGATGACTCTCACGGGCAGAACTCGCCGGGCATATAGATATTATAGCGTGTTCCCAAAATGGGTACAAGATCGGTGTTCCACAGTAGCGGGGCTATCCATGTGCGAGGGCGGCGGGACAAACTCGCCGCGAGTTACGCAGCAAGTTTGTCCGACGCGGCGAAGCCGTTCCCCAGGCAGAGGCGAGGCGGCGGGCGTTAGGTGCCGGTTATTTGGCTGGAAGGTAGCTCAAGTCCGCTCGAAATCTGTCGATTTCCGAAGTAGTGCTCTCAACGGAAGAGTCGACTCGCTTGATGATGGAATCCGCTTCCTCCGCTCCGAAGGCATCGGTCAGCATTTGGCGGAAAGGTTTCTGGTCGGGTTTATCTTCGAAATCCGCCCAATTGGCGTGGGGTATGACGAGCACGTAGGTGCCACCGGGACCCCCGTTTGCCAGCGCGAGCCACAGGTAGCTGACGGGCCACTTGGTTTTCTGGATGGCTTCGGTGATTCTGCTGAGGGCGCTGTTAAAGTCGGTTTCCTTGCCGTAGCGGACATGGTAGACGACGATTTCGGAAAACTTGTCCGTGGGTTTGGTGGTGCCCGGGCTGCTGACCTTGGGCAGGAACTCATAATATTGGGTGACTATGGATTGAACCGATGCGCCGATGGCCTTGTTGTATTCGTCGAGGTCGGCTTGGTCGGGAACCGACGGCTTGTCGAAATCGGCCCAATGCTGGCCCAATCGTCCGACGATATAGCTCCCGGTGTGTTCGCCGCTGACGATCTCCCAAACGTAGAGCGGCTGAGTGTCCTTCTGCTGTTTGTGCCATTCTGCTTTCTGCTTCCGGCCGTCCTCGTACTGCTTGACCATGCCGCTTTTGGGGGTCTGGAATTCCAGCGCGGAGATGTTGCCGGGCTTTTCCTGCGCTACTCCTGAAACCGCCGCCAGCAGCGTGATACCAAGGGCCGACACGAATTTGTTCCTAGTCATTAATCTCTCTCCTTGTTGAAATCGCGGAACCTGGGTTAGGTGAACGGACTTGAACCGACCAGGCGTCGTGCAGCAATCGGGACGCTCGAAGAATGAAAAGTGACAGACCGAGGCCGCAGCGACGCGTGGTATTGGCTGCGACTATATGCTTTTTTTCGAACAGGAGGCAAGCAATTCCTCAGGAACGCGGATTGGCTCTAACCGTAAAGGCGGCGGTGAGCCGCCGCACTCCACGTCAGTGGCCGAGGAGGTTGGATTGCAGTACGAAGCTGAGAACTTGGTTGGGAAAGAGGCCGAAGTAGACGGTGCCCACGGCAGTCACCGCGAGAACCACATTGACGGTGATTGGGAATCCCACGACGGCGGGCGCCGGCCCGGACTCCATGTTGGGCTCTCGCATGTACATGACGACAATCAACCGGAAGTAGTAATAGGCACCGATGATCGAGTTGACGGCCATCAGCACCGCGAGCCAGATCAGGTGCGAGTTGACGGCAGCCTTAAAAATGTAAAACTTGCCGAAGAATCCTGCGGTGACCGGCAGGCCGAGCAGCGAGAGCAGGAAGAGGCTCAGAGCAGCGGCCACGACCGGCTGGCGGCGGCCGAGCCCGGCGTAGTCGTCAAGAGAGAGATGCTTTTCGCCGGCGCCGCCCAGTTGGGAAACGATGGTGAAAGCACCCAGCTTTACGAGGGCGTAGCTGAGCAAATAAAAGAGTACGGCGGCATAAGCGGGGGCGGCGCCAGTGTCGGAATTTCCAGCGAGATAAGTGACGGCGGCGAAAGCCACCAGGATGTAACCCGCGTGCGCGATCGAACTGTAGGCCAGCAGCCGTTTGACGTTGGTCTGCACCAGTGCGCCAAGGTTGCCAACGAACATGGTCAGCGCCGCCAGAACCCAGAAAGCCCAGAACCAGAAATGCGTGGCCGCGGGGACGGTGGCGAAAATACGCAGGAGCAGCGCGAAAGTAGCGGCTTTTGGTCCGGCCGAGAATAGCGCGGTGACCGGGGTGGGCGCGCCTTCGTAGACGTCCGGGGTCCACAGTTGAAAAGGAGCAGCGGCTACCTTGAAGCCCAGGCCGATCAGAATCAGCGAGAGGCCGAGCTTAAGCAGATTGCTGGAAGTATCGGCGCTGCCCATCAGGGTCAGATTGGTCGTGCCCGTGACGCCGTAGACGAGCGCGATGCCATAGAGAAAGAAGGCGGTGGCGAATGAGCCTAGCAGGAAATACTTCATCGCCGACTCGCTGGACTTGATCGTATCGCGTCGGTAGCCGGCGAGCACGTAGCTGGAAATCGAACTCATCTCAAGGCCGATGAAGGCGGTGAGGAGTTCCTGTGCGGAGGCAAGGATGCCCATGCCCGCGGTAGCGAACAGAACGAGCGCATAGAACTCAGCGGATTGTAAATTTTCGCGTTCTAGATACGGTCCAGCGACCAGGACGACCAGAATTGCGACGCCCCCAATCAGCAGATGGAAAAAAATGCTGAAGGCGTCCATCTGGATGAGGCCGCCGAAGGCGGACCCCGTGCCGACGGCGGAGTTTGCGTATAACGTGGCAGTAGTGCCGAGCACCGTGCCCAGAATGGCGAAGAAACTCAATACGTGCCGATTGCGGGTGAACGGCTGGAGCAGCATCAACAGCATGCCGAAGACGCACCAGAGGGTTTCCGGCAGGACGCGAATCAAGTCTTCGGGGCGGGGAATCATTTAACGAGTTCCGGGCCTTTCCAGAGAGATAGTGGAGGTAGCTGTCGCAGAGGTTGACGTTGAGATTCTTCGGACATCCTCACCGGATGTCCTCAGAATGACAGTCCCGGCTTGCGGCACAAAGGGCCGCGAGGCATCGCCTCTGCGAGGCGCAAGCGCTTCCTGCGCCTGCTGGCTGCCCATTTGATCGAGTATATTTTGGCAGGACGCCGCAAAGCGCCGCGTAAAGAACGTCGAGCCGAGGCCCATCCAGAGCGTGACGACCGCCATGGTCATGAGAATCCACTTTTCGCGCGGCGAGACGTCCGCCAGGGTGCGGTTTTTCTCCACCGTGACCTCGCCGAAGAAAACCCGCTGGTACGCCCATAGCAGGTAGCACGCGGAAAGAATCACGCCAAGCGCCGCCCACGACGCCCAGTTGGCATGCAGATAGAAAGTCCCCAGAAGGATCAGGAACTCTCCCACGAATCCATTCAGCATCGGCAGACCCATCGAGGCCAGCGCGATAAACAGGAAAAATGCGGCCAAGCGCGGCATCGGCGTCGCCAGGCCGCCGTACTGGCCGATTTCAAAGGTGTGGCGGCGGTCATGGAGCATGCCGACCAGCAAGAAGAGCGCGCCGGTGGAAATGCCGTGGGCCAGCATCTGGTACACCGCGCCCTGCATGGAAATATTGTGAAACGCGAAGATGCCCAGAACGACGAAGCCGAGGTGGCTGACGCTCGAGTAGGCGACTAGTTTCTTCAGGTTGGGCTGCACCAGCGAAACCAGCGCGCCGTAAATGATGCCGATGATGGCCAGCACTGCTACGTATGGAGCGGCATCGCGCGAGGCGTGCGGAAACAGCGGCAGGCAGAATCGAATCATGCCGTACGTGCCCATTTTCAGCAGCACGCCCGCCAGGATCACCGAGCCCGCCGTGGGCGCCTCCACGTGCGCGTCGGGCAGCCAGGTGTGCAGCGGGAACAGCGGCACCTTGATGGCAAACGCGACGAAGAATGCCAGGAACAGCAAAAGCTCGTTGCGGCGCATCAACTCTACGGTGCCGCCGAGCAGCTCCGGGCGGTTTTGCAGCGCTTGCTGAATGGCAGGCAGGTCAAACGTTCCGGTGACGTTGTAGAGCCAGACGATGCCGACCAGCATAAGGATCGAGCCGGCCATGGTGTAGAGCACAAATTTTATGGCGGCATAGATGCGCCGCTCGTGGCCCCAGATGCCGATCAGGAAGGCCATGGGAATCAGCATCACTTCCCAGAACAGGAAGAACAGGAAGAGATCCAGCGAGAGGAAGACGCCGACCACGCCGACTTCCAGCAGCAACAGCGTGACGAAGAATTCTCTCACCCGGTGCTCGACGTTCTGCCAGGAAGCCAGCACCGAGATCGGAGTCAGGAACGTGGTCAGGATCACCAGGAATAGGCTGATTCCGTCCACCCCAAGGTGATAGTGAATGGGCGGATCGCTGATCCAACGGTAGTTTTCGACCAGGCTGTAGCCGGCGACCCCGATGGGGACCCGCGGAATCAGCAAGAGCGAGAACACGAATTCGACGACCGAAATGGTGAGCGCCAAGCGGCGAATCCAGACGTGGTCCTCGCTGCGCAGAAGAAGCAGAGCGAGCCCGCCAAGCGCCGGGAAAAAGATCAGAACGGAGAGCAAGCCGGGCATTAGCGCACCATCCCCACGGCCGCCGGCTTCAGGTACGGCCAAAAGATGATGGTGATGATGACGATCGCGCCGATCACCACCCAGACGGCGTAGCTGCGGGTGTTGCCGGATTGGGCGTGGCGGACGTTGTCGCCGATGTCGGTGGCGCCGGTGGCGATGCCGTTGACGGCGCCGTCGATCACCTTGACGTCGATCGCCTGCCAAAGAACGTCGCGCGAAATCCACAGGAGCGGCTTGACGACGACAGCGGCATAAAGTTCATCGACGTAATATTTGTTGAGCAGCGTGGTGTAGACGCCCTTGAAAGATTTTGCGAAGCTCTTCCGGCTTGCCAGGCTTCCTGAGGTAGAGCCAGAAGGCGACACTGAAGCCGACCAGCGCGGTGAGGACCGCCACGCCCGCAAAGGCCAGTTCCGAGGAACTCGCGGCCGCTTCCTGAGCGCCTGCGACCGCTTCTTTCGCGCCAAAGACGGGTGCGAGGAAGTTTGCGAAGTAGTCCGAGCCGCCCCAGAACGCGGGAAGCGCGAACCAGCCGCCGAAAATCGAAAGCACCGCAAGGACCACCAACGGCCCAAGCATGCTCCACGGGCGATTCGTGCACGTGGACGTGATGTTCGTCATAGCGCTGCTTGCCGAAGAAGGTCAGGAAGATCAGCCGGAACATGTAGAACGACGTCAGCAGCGCGGTGAACAAGCCGAAGGCGTAGAGGATGTGACCGCCGTAGGGGCTCTGGAAATCGGCGTAGAGGATTTCGTCTTTGCTGAAGAAGCCCGCCAGCAGAGGCGCTCCCGCAATGGCCAGCGTGCGCGACCAGCATCGTGCCGTACGTCCAGCGAATTTTCTTGCTGAGGCCGCCCATGTGGCGCATGTCCTGCTCGCCGCCCATGGCGTGAATCACGCTGCCGGCGGCTAGGAACAGAAGCGCCTTGAAGAAGGCGTGCGTCATCAGGTGGAAGATGCCGGCGGAAAACGCGCCGACGCCGCACGCCAGGAACATGTAGCCGAGCTGGCTGACCGTGGAGTACGCCAGCACACGCTTGATGTCCGTCTGCACCAGGCCGATGGTGGCGGCGAAGAACGCCGTGGCGCAGCCGACAATCGCGACGACCAGCATGGCGGTGGGCGCGTGGGTGAAGAGCACGTGCGAGCGGGCAACGACGTAGACGCCGGCCGTGACCATGGTCGCCGCGTGAATCAACGCGCTGACCGGCGTGGGACCTTCCATCGCGTCCGGCAGCCACACGTACAGCGGAAGCTGCGCGGACTTGCCGGTGGCTCCCACGAAAAGAAGCAGGCACGCGACGGTCAGCGTGCCGAGCTGGCCCATGGCGTCCGGTTGCATCGGAGCCGCCTTGGCAAACAGCGGCACGAAGTCCAGCGTGCCGAAGGTGCGGAAGAGCAGAAACATTCCCAGCATGAAGCCGAAGTCACCGATGCGGTTGAC
Organism: uncultured Acidobacteriota bacterium; assembly: GCA_963735525.1. Taxonomy (GTDB): domain Bacteria; phylum Acidobacteriota; class Terriglobia; order Acidiferrales; family UBA7541; genus Acidiferrum. The sequence goes on from CAVTLQ010000022.1 coordinate 168,416, forward strand.
GATAAACGCTTTCTTCCCGGCGTCGGCGGCGGATTTTCTCAGGAAATAGAACCCAACCAGAAGATAGCTGCACAACCCAACGCCTTCCCAGCCGACGAACAGCAGAACGTAGTTCGCGGCGAGCACCAGGATGAGCATGAAAAACATGAAAAGGTTCAGGTAGGAGAAAAACCGGTAGTAACCGCCCTCGTGCGCCATGTAGCCCAGTCGAATAAATGTGGATGAGCCAGCCGACGCCGGTGACCACCAGCAGCATCACCACCGTGAGCTGATCGATTTGCAGGTCGAACCCGGCGCGGAAATTCCCCGCGGCGATCCAAGTGAAATATTGCTTCACCCAGGGAATCTGTTCCGGTGAAAGCTGAAAGAATTCGCGCACCGCTTCGAGGGCGCAGAGGAAAGACAAACCTGTCGATCCGACGGCCACGCCGTTGACGATCTTGTTCGGCCACTTGCTGCCGAACAAGCCGTTGGTGGCCGAACCAAGCAGCGGCAGCAGCGGGATGATCCAGAGATTGTCGAGTAGCGGCATCAAAGTTTCAGCAAATCCACGCGCTCGACGTTGAGCGACTGCCGGTTGCGCGCAATCAGAATGATGATTCCGAGCCCGACGGCCGCTTCCGCAGCCGCGACCACGATGACGAAAAGCACGAACACCTGCCCGTCCAGGCGGTTCCACGCCTGGCTGAAGGCCACGAAGGCAAGGTTCACGGCGTTCAGCATCAGCTCGATGGACATGAAGATGGTGATGATGTTGCGCCGAAAGACGAAAGCCACCACGCCAAGACCGAACAGAATGGCGCTCAGAATCAGGTAGTAGTGCGTCGGGACCATGGTCAGACTTTCTCCCGCTGCGCCAGCACGATCGCGCCCAGTATCGCCACCAGGATTAGGAAGGACGTCAGCTCGAACGGGATACACGAAGTCTTGAAACAGCAAATTGGCGAGCGCCTTGGTCGGCGCCACCACCGAGCCTGTCGGATACGTTTGCACCCTGTCCGTGGAACGCGCCACCGCGGCGGCCAGGAAGCCCATCAGCGCAATCGTCAGCGGCAGGCCCGCGAAGCCCGCGAGCTTCGAAAAGTTTGTGCGCTCTTCGACACCCGCGTTGAGCAGCATAATGACGAACACGAACAGCACCATGATCGCCCCGCCGTATACGATGATTTGCACCGCGGCGACGAACTCCGCGCCCATCAGCAGGTACAAGCCTGCCAGCGCGATCATCACCACGATCAGCGAGAGCGCGCTGTGAATCGGATGCCGCTGGACGATCAGGCTAACCGCCCCGAGCGACGGCCATCGCGGCGAGCACGAAGAAAACCAGCAGAGGAGCGCTCATTAGCGGCTCCTCCACAAAAGAATCGCGGACGCCGTGAACACCACGTTCGCTAGCGAAACAGGCAGCAGCAATTTCCAGCCGAACGACATCAACTGGTCATAGCGGAAGCGGGGAAGCGTGCCGCGCATCCACACGTACACAAACAGGAAGACGAAAATCTTGGACAGGAGCCAGAACGGCCCCTGGATGAATTCGTTGACCGCCGGGAAGACGATCAAGAGCGCGCCAAGAGCCGTTATCACCGTCCCAAGGCCGGGCAAAATGATCCGGCCGAAAATCGTTTCGTAGCGAATGCCGTCCCAAATGACCCACAAGCCAAACGGAATCAGAATCACCGACGGCAGATAATGCGTAAAGGTCCAGGAGGCCGGGAACGGAGACAGCCAGCCGCCGAAGAACATGATCGAGCACAGGCACGAGACGGTGATCATGCTCGTGTATTCGGCGATGAAAAACATCGCGAACTTGAAGCTGGCGTATTCGGTGTGGAAGCCGGCGACCAGCTCCGATTCCGCCTCCGGCAAGATCGAACGGCACGCGATTGGTTTCCGCCACCGCGGCGATGAAGAAGCAGAAGAAGCCCAGAATCTGCGGGAAAATATTCCAGCCGAAAATGCCGCAGTTCGGGATGCTTCGCCTGGGCGTTGATGATATCTCGCAGACTGAAGCTGCCGGCCATCAGCAGCACGCCGACCACGGACATCGTGAGCGCCAGCTCGTAGCTGACCATCTGCGCCGAGCTGCGCAGCCCGCCGAGCAAAGGATACTTGCTGTTGGAAGACCACCCCGCCAGCGCGACGCCATAGACGCTGAGCGCGGTGATGGCGAACAGCGCAAGAATGCCGATGTTCAGATCGACGATGCCGAGATAAATGTCGTGCCCCAGAGATGCGAATCGGATCCGGGCCGAAAGGAATGATGGCGATGGAAGTGAGCGCGAGCGCCAGCGCCATGAGCGGCGCGAGAAAGTACGTGAACTTGTCCACGCCGGCGGGCGTCGGATCTTCCTTCAAAAGAAATTTGGCGCCATCGGCGAGCGGCTGCAGCAAGCCGTGCGGCCCGACGCGGTGCGGACCCCAGCGCGACTGGATGTGCGCCACAACCTTGCGCTCGAACCACGTGAGATACGCGTTCACCGTCAGCACGATGAACAGCAGCAGCGCTATCTTTGACCAGCGAGATCAGGATGTCGGCGTGCTGGGCGAGAAGGTCGATCACGGCTTGGCGTCCGCCTCCGGCAAAGATTCCATCATGGTGCAGAAGCGGCCCAGCGTGCCGCTGGTGAAAAGCGTGTCCTGCGCGGAGCGAATCAGCCCGGCGGGAACGTCGTACGGCGCGTGGCCGTTTCTCGCGACCTGCACGCGCGTCATCTCCGCGCCGCCGGTGAGCAGTCCCGCAGGCTGCACGTCATACCCAGGCACGGCCTTGCGAATTTCTTCGAACACGGCCGCCGGCGTCTTGTAGTGAAACGCCTTGCCGAGGCCGAGCTTTTCCAACTGATGCGACAGAATGCGCAGCAGATCGAAGTCGCTCCGCGGCCCCATGACTTCCGCAGCCTTTGCGAAGGAGCTGAATTTCGCCGGACGTGTTGGTGACCGTGCCGTCCTTTTCATACGCGGACGCCGCCGGGAAAACGATGTCGGCGGGTCTCGACGTGTCCGTCGGAAACATTTCGTGAACGATCAGCAGAGGCAGATTGCCGCGCCCAAATCCCAGCGTTCCGAAGTGCGTGAGCGGGTTCGCGCCCACCACATACAGAGCCTTGAGCTTGCCGGCCTGCGCGGCTTCCACCATCTGCGGCGTGGTCAGCCCAGCCTTGGACGGGATGACGCCGCCCCACAGCCTCTCGAAACCTTCGCGTGCGTCCGCGTTGTCGACGTAGGCGTAGCCAGGCAAGCGGTCCGGCAAAACTCCCATATCGGCAGCGCCGCGCGAATTCGCGTAATCGCCGAGCGCCATGTAGCGAACTTTGCCGGGAAGCTTCGAGCCAAACGCAACCAGCTGCGCGATCGCCGCGCCGGAAATTTCCGCGCCAAACACAATCGCGACGTCAGGCTTCGGCTTCCAGTTGCAGCCTTGAGCAGCACAAGCTGCTCGACGAGCTCCGGTCGCAAGCTGACCCTCTTCATGCGCCAGCCAGCGAAGTGCTGCGACTTCCTGGCCCGTCAGCAACCTTGACGAACTGCTTGGCCTTGCGGTGCAGCTTGATCTCGCGCGCATTCAGAAGGAACAGCTTGGTGCCGTGATGCCGGATGCCCGTGCGAATCTGCCACGCAACCAGCGGATTCTGATTCGTCGGATCGTTGCCAACAACCAGAACCGCTTTGGACTGGTAGAGCTGCTCCATCGTCAGCAGGGAATCGGCGGCGCGATCGCCCAGCGCCGTGAATAAGCCCGGTGTAGTCCGCCGTGCGGTGATGATCGATGTTGTTGGTCCCAAACGTCGCGCGCGCCAGCCGCTGCAACAGATAATTTTCTTCGTTCGAAGTGCGGTTCGAGCCGATAAAGCCGATCGAGTCCGGCCCATTCGCGTCGCGGATCTGCTTCAGTTTGCGTCGCCGCGGCCTGCGCGGCCTCTTCCCACGAAACCGGATACAGCTTGTCGCCTTTGCGCACCAGCGGTTGCCGAATGCGTTCCGCGATGCTTCGTGAAATCAAAGCCGAAGCGCCCCTTGACGCACAGAAAGTCCTTGTTGATGCCGGAGAGATCGCGGTTATTCGAGCGCAAAATCTCGTGATTGCGCACGCTCAGGGTCGTCTTGCAGCCGTTCGAGCAGTGCGTGCAGATCGTGGAGACGTACGTGCATCTCCCACGGGCGCGTCTTGTAGCGATACGTCCCGCTGGTAAGCGCGCCGACGGGGCAAATATCGATGCACATGCCGCACTCTTCGCATTCCAGATGATCTTCGCGATTCGGAATGATGACGCTGTTCGCGCCGCGCATGCCCACGCCCAGCGCCTTCACGTCCATGCCTTCGTCGCACACGCGCACGCACCGGAAGCACAGAATGCAGCGCGGCGCATCGTAATAAACCAGCTCCGACCATTTTTCTTCCGGCCGGTGAATCTTTTCTTCGACGAAGCGGCTGGTGTCCGCGCCGTAGCGGAACACCATGTCCTGCAGCTCGCACTCGCCGCCCTTGTCGCAGACCGGGCAATCCAGCGGATGGTTCGTCAGCAGAAATTCCAGCATGTACTTGCGCGCCGGCGCACCTGCTCGGTGTTGGTGCGCACCACCATGCCTTCGGTCGCGACCAGCGTGCACGCCGTCTGCAGCTTCGGCATTTTCTCCACTTCCACCAGGCACATGCGGCACGCCGCCTGCAGCGAAAGCCCCGGGTAGTAGCAGAACGACGGCACTTCGGTGCCGATGCGCCGCGTCGCTTCAATCACCAGCGTGCCCGGCGGCACCTGCACGTCGCGGTCGTTAATCTTCAGCGAAACTAGCTTTTGATCGTTTGCTGTTCTGGCATCTGTTCCGGCCTTAGTCCCTACCGCGAGCCGACCAGCGCTTCGGCGGATTTGTATGCACAACGTCCGTTCAAGTGATCCTCAAATTCATTGCGCCACTTCTCCACGATGCTGATGGTCGGCAGCGCCGCGGCGTCGCCAAGCGGGCAGAACGTGCGGCCCAGCATGTTCTTGCGCAAGGTCGCCGATCATATCGATATCCTCAGGCCGCCCGTAGCCGGCGTGGAAGCGCTCCAGCATTTTCTTCAGCCAAGTCGTGCCCTCGCGGCAAGGAATGCACCAGCCGCAGGATTCGTGCGCGTAAAAGTGCATGATGCGCCGCGCCATGTCCACCATGCAGGTGTCTTCATCCATCACCACCATGCCGCCCGAGCCCAGCATCGAGCCGGCCTTGGCCACGGAGTCGTAATCCATCGGCAACATCGATTTCGTCGGCGCTCATGATCGGGCACGAGCTTCCGCCAGGAATGACGGCCTTCAATTTCTTCCCGTCGGGAATGCCGCCCGCCATTTCGTAGATGAACTTTTTCATGTTCATCCCCAGCGGAATTTCGTAGATGCCCGGCTTGTTCGACGTGGCCCGCGACGCACAGCAGCCGCGTGCCGCCATTTTTCGGCGTGCCGCGCTTGGCGTACGTCTCGCCGCCTTCCAGCATGAATCGCCGGAACGGAGCTGAGCGTCTCGACGTTATTAATGATGGTCGGGCAGCCGTAGAGGCCGACCACCGCAGGGAAGGGCGGCTTGATGCGCGGGTATCCGCGCTTGCCTTCGAGCGATTCCATCAGCGCGGATTCTTCGCCGCATTCGTAAGCGCCCGCGCCGGTGTGCATCGACAAGATCGAAATCAAAGCCGGAGCCAAGAATGTTCTTGCCCGAGATAGCCCGTGCGCATACGCTTCGTCGACCGCCGTCTGCACGATGTCCAGCACGTAGCGGTATTCGCCGCGAATGTAGATGAAGCCCCTGTGCGCGCCGATCGCGCGGCCCGCGATGATCATGCCCTCGATCATCTGATGCGGATCCATTTCCATCAGCGGCCGGTCCTTGCACGTGCCCGGGCTCGGATTCGTCGGCGTTGCAGATCACGTATTTCGGCTTCGGCGAATCTTTCGGCACAAACGACCACTTCATCCCGGTCGGAAAGCCCGCGCCGCCGCGCCCGCGCAAGACTGGATTTCTTCACCTCATCGATGATCGATTCCGGCGTCATCTCCCGCAGCGCTTTTTCCAGCGCCTTGTAGCCGTCGTGCTGCAGATAGACGTCGATCTTGTGCGAATCCTTGATGCCCCAGCGCCTGCTGATGAGCGGCGTCTCCGCGGGGTCGCGCGGGTGCAGCGCGCCGGCAGTAACCGGTTCCGGCGGAGGCTTGCGGCCGGCGTCCAAATCCTCGATCATGCGGTCGAATTTCAGCGGCGTCAGGTTTTCGTAGAAAGTCGTAGTTGACCTGCATCGCCGGCGCGCCCGTGCACGCTCCGATGCATTCCACTTCTTCGAGAGAAAAGACGCCGTCGCTGGTCACTTCCTTGTGCCCGATTTCCAGCCGCTTCTTCGCGCGATTCCAGCAGCTCGGCGCCGCCGCGCAGCATGCACGCCACGTTCGTGCAGATCTGCACGTGATGCTTGCCCATCGGTTTCCGGTGCAACATCGAGTAGTACGCCAGCGTCTCTTCCACTTGCACCGGTGTCGAGATCGAGCCGCCGCGCGATTTCCGCGATCATCTCGTCGCTCACGCAGCCATATTCATCCTGCGCGTACATCATCATCGGAATGAGCGCGCTGCGTTTGAAGGGATAGCGGTTCTGCAGCGTCTCGAACCGTGCCGCGAGTTGTGGCGTTAGTTCCATGTCCTTGGCCAGCTTCCCTTGGAGTGCGGCGCCTCATGCGCACGCCTTCGCGCCTGACAAGCCGCCAGCCACCGGCTATTCCATTCCGTGCACCCGAAGCATCGACTGTCCGCCTGGCAAAGGCGGAGGCCAGCCCCCGCACTCCAAATCGCGGTCACCGGTCGACCTCCCCAAGCACAATATCAATCGTCCCAATGCACGCAATCACGTCCGAAATCAACTGTCCCACGATCAACTTCGGCAGCGCCTGCAAATTGATGTACGACGGCGACGCGGAAGTGCACGCGCAAGGGCTTCGGCGATCCGTCGCTCGCCACGAACGCTCCCAACTCACCGCGCGGTGATTCCACGGTAACGAACACCTCGCCCGGCGGCGGCGAGAATCCCTCGGTGAAAATCTTGAAGTGGTAGATCAGCGCTTCCATCTCCGTCTTCATTTTTTCCCGCCCGGGCGGGACGATGCCCGGCGCGTCGGTCCGAATCGGCCCCTACCGCGGGTATCTTCGCCATCGCCTGGCGAACGATCTTCAAGCTTTCGCGCATCTCCGCCACGCGAATCATATATCGCCCGAAGCAGTCCGAATCGGTCCGCGTCGGAACGTCGAACTCAAATTCCTCGTAACTCGAGTACGGAAACAGCTTGCGGTTGTCGTACGCGATGCCCGCGGCACGCAGCGTCGGCCCCGTCATGCTCAGCGCCACCGCGTCTTCGGCGGAGATGTAACCGATTCCCTGGGTGCGCCCCATCCAGATGCGATTTCCCGTGAGCAGCGACTCGTATTCGTCGATGCGGCCCGGCATCATTTTCAGGAACTTCTCCACCCGCTGAATCCAGCCGGTCGGCGGCTCCAGCGCCAGACCGCCGATGCGGATGTAGCTGGTCATCATCCGCTGCCCGGCCACAAATTCAAAAATCTTCAGGATTTCTTCGCGCTCGCGGAAGCAGTACAGAAAAACGGACATCGCGCCCAGGTCGATAGCGTGCGTCCCCAGCCACACCAGGTGCGAAGAAATGCGCTGCAATTCCACCAGCAGCACGCGAATGTATTGCGCTCGCTTCGGAATTTCCAGGCCAAGCAGCTTTTCCACCGCCAGGCAGTAGACCAGGTTGTTGCCCAGCGGATTGAGGTAGTCCATCCGGTCGGTCAGCGTGATGGCTTGCGAATAGGTTTTGTCTTCGCAGGATTTTTCAATGCCGGTGTGCAGATAACCCAGATCGGGAATCGCTTTCACCACGGTTTCGCCGTCGAGCTCCAGCAAAATGCGCAGCACGCCGTGCGTAGACGGGTGCTGCGGCCCCATGTTCAGGACCATGGTCTTGGCTGCGCCGGTAGCGGTTTCGACGGTGGTCATGGGAGGCCCCTCTGTATAGCGCGTCGCGATCGCCGGGATGTCGCGGTAAGCCTTCCACCGGATAGTCTTTGCGCAGCGGATAGCCTTCCCAATCGTCCGGAAGAAGGATGCGGCGCAGGTCCGGGTGTCCGGTGAATCGAATGCCGAAAAGGTCGAAGATTTCGCGCTCCAGCCAATTCGCGCCAGGCCAAACCGGCACCAGCGAATCAACGACGGGATCATCGCCCAGAGAGCCGCACCCGAAGCCGAACCTTGCTTGACGCTTGGGAATCGAAACCAGGTGATAGTTCAGTTCGAAGCGCGGTTCCATGGGGATAGCGGTCCACGCAGGTGGCGTCGGTAAGCAGGTTGAATTGCAGCGCCTCGTCTTCACGACAGCGCTCCGCGATCGCGCGCAGCACCTTGCGAGGCACGACGAGCGTGGTCTCGCCCGCGAAATTCAATCACTTCCTCGATGGCGTTGGTACTCCACGAGCGCAAGCACATCGACTACAACATTAGTGACTTGGCTGGTGTTCTCCGTCACGGATTCCGAAACCCCGAAGGCCCCGACTGTTATTTATGCCAGTCGAACGCGCCCTTTTTCCACAGATAGATGTACCCGACCAGGAGGATGGCGATGTAGATCAGCATCTCCACGAAACCAAATCTGCCAAAACTCAGCGACTGCTTGAACATATCTCGATAAATGTAGGCCCAAGGGTATAAGAAGATGGCTTCCACGTCGAACAGAATGAACACCATGGCCACCAGGTAGAATTTGACGGAGAACGGCTCGCGAGCGTCCCCGGTGGGCTCCATGCCGCATTCGTAGGCCTGCTGCTTGTGCACGGCTCGGACGCCGCCAGCCCACCGCTACGGAGAGCGTCGTCAAAATGCCCGGCCAGCGCCACCGCGATGATCAGGTGTAAGAGAAGCGGAGCGTATGCATGTAGACCGGAACCACTCATGGGCGAAGCGCTATAATAGCGATTCAGCCGCCGCTCGGTCAATGTGGCGTCTGAAGTTTTCCGGATCCGCAGGTTTTTGGGCTGGAGGCCCAGGACGCATCGACATGCTGTTTGGCCACAATTCAAACGTAACGCTCGGCGGAATGGTCATCCACGTCCAGACCGAAGATCGTGGCATGCACAGCGCCATGATCGACACCACCGTGTACTACCTCGGGCGTGTTTTGCATCGCCGCACCCAGAGCTATTCCGATCTCTTGCCGCTGGATACCGACCGCGAGCAGGCGCTCAAGCTTCGTGTGAACGATCAACATGCCGCCGTAATGCAAGAGCTGCGCTCCGGCGCGCTCGCGGTTCCTCCGCCAGCGCCTCCTGCGGCGCCGGTTACCTCATCGGTCGCACCCGCACAGCCCGCCGCTCCGGCTCCGCCCGCGCCTGGCGAAGGCGCTCTCCGTCGATCTGCTCAATCCGCGAACCTGGCTCGCGGGCAAGCAGGCCACGCTATACTTGATTACGCGCAGCAAGGACACCGGCCTCGTCGCGGTGGGCGCGCGTGTCACCGCGCGCGTCCACGGAGCCGCAGAGCTCACCGAAGTTTCCACCACCACGAACGCCGACGGCCACGCCCATCTCCAATTCGAGATGCCCCGCCTCGTCGCCGAAGATGCGGCCCTGGCGATCGATGCGGTTTTTGGCGAGGCTCGCGGACAATTGCGCTTTCAATTGCGCGCGAAGCCCAAGGTGCCGGCGGCAGGATGAACTCCCACACAAACTCGACGAATCCAGCGGCCACGATATCGGTAAATGGCGAAACCCGCACCCTGAAATCCGGCGCGACCGTGCTCGATCTTTTGCGCGATCTCGGCCTGGACGGCGGCCGCGTCGCCGTCGAACGCAACCTCGAAATTTTGCCCCGCCCGCAATGGACCGACACCCGCCTCGAGCCCGGCGACCGCTACGAAATCGTCCAATTCGTCGGCGGCGGCTAACCCCGAACCAAGGTGGAAGCCCCGGACTTTCAGTCCGGGGAAGCGGGCCTTCCAGGCCTGCGCGGAGAGGCCCTAAAGCAGGAAAGGCTTTTAAGCCCGGCGTCTCAAACCCCGTCCAGCAAATGCCCCATCTTCCTCTTCTTCGTTTCCAGATAGGACCGCGAAATCTTCGAGATGCGCGGCTGGCAAGGAACGCGTTCCACCACGCGAATGCCCGCCTGCTTCCAGTTGGCGAACTTTTTCCGGATTGTTGGACAGCAGGCGAATCTTGGTGGCGCCGAGCCGCTTCAAAATCTGCGCGGAAAAATCATAGTCGCGCGCATCCGCCGCAAACCCCAGCGTCTCGTTGGCCTCGACCGTGTCCATTCCGTCGTCTTGCAGTTGGTACGCGCGCAGCTTGTTCATCAGGCCGATGCCCCGGCCCTCCTGCGGCAAATAGAGCAAAATCCCGGCAGAAGCCTGGCCGATCTTTCTCAGCGATAGCTCCAGTTGCGCGCGGCAGTCGCAGCGCAGCGATGCCAGCACGTCTCCGGTAAGGCACTGCGAATGGACGCGCACGAGCGGCGCGGTCTTTCCGTTGAGCTTGCCGCGCACCAGCGCAACGCCCTCTTCCAGCGGGCCGCGGCCCTTGAAGCCGTAAATCGTGAAACGCCCGTAGCGCGTCGGCAACTCGGCATGGGCGACCTCCCGCAGCGAGTTGCGACTGCTTTTCGTGGCGGCTTGGTGTCGAGTTCTCGCGCGCATGGGAAACAACGAGTCTAGCAGGTGTGCCATAGTTCTTGGACTATAGCCCAGCCAAGCCCGATTCGATGCCGCCTTGCGCCTTCCGGCCACATATTTTACCAACGCTTTACACCTCCGCGACGCTTTACATCGGCCGGGCGATTGGCTAGCGTTAGCGAAGACCCCGCCGCCCTCGCCGAAGCTGGCGAAGAGCAGGCCGGCCAAACCATGATCGAAGCCCCGATCTCCGTTAAGGACCTGCTGTTCACGCTGCTGCTGAAGGTGGGCGTGGCCGCTTCGTTTGCGGCGCTGCTCGCGCGCTGGAATACCTTTCGCCGCGTGCTGTTCACCGAAGAGCGCGACCCCGACCAAAAGCTCAAGCTGATGCTGTTCATGACGCCGCCGCTGGTTGTCGGCGTGGCGCTACGGCTGGTGGGATTTCCGTACCGTTTCGCGGACCTTTCCGTCGAGGGCGCGTTCTTGATGGGCTTGCTCGCCGGCAGGGTGGTGGGTCCGATCGGCGGCGCGATCATTACCATTCCGGCGCTGATGGCTCACGAATGGCTCGGCATGCCGGCGGCGTCCACGGCCGGTTTGCTCGGCGGCTTGATCCGCCAGGCGATCCCCAACAAAGAAGACTTGTGGAACTTCGGGCCGTTCACGTTCTTGAACATCCCCAGAGATTTGCTGCGGCTGGTGCGCCAAGCCAAGATGTCTTGGGAAATTGCTGCCGCTGCTGGCTTGCGTCGGTCTGGAATTTGGCCGCGTGGCGCTGGTGATGGCCACCAAGCCGAAGTGGCTGTTCGCCATCGATCCGCAGTTGGAATTGGTGGCTGGTCCTGTCCGTGCTGGCGACGGTGATGGCGGTGGCGGCGCCGCTGAAGATTTGGAACAACACCCGCATCGAGATGAACCTGGAGCGGCACCAGCAGTTGCTGCTCAAGGCGCGCATGGACGCGCTGTCCAGCCAGATCAACCCGCACTTTCTTGTTCAACACGCTGAATACCGTGTCGTCGCTGATCCGCTTCGATCCGGACATGGCCCGCGGCGTGGTGCTGAAGCTGAGCAATATCCTGCGGCGGCTGCTGCGCAAGCACGAGACGTTTGTGCCGCTCAAGGAAGAGCTGGATTTCATCGACGACTACCTGGACATCGAAGTGGCGCGTTTCGGCCGCGACAACCTGGAATTCGTCAAAGCCATCGACGACGCGGCCCTCGAAGCCTTCGTCCCCAGCATGCTGCTGCAGCCGATCGTCGAGAATTGCCTCAAGCACGGCCTGGCGCCCAAGCTCGAGGGCGGCCGTATCCAACTCCGCGCCTCCAACCGCGACGCCCGCCTGCGCATCGAGATCGAAGACAACGGCATGGGCATCTCCGAGGAAAAGATGCCGCACGTGTACGTCGAGGGCATCGGCCTCAGCAACGTCCGCGAACGCCTGCGCGTCCTGTACGGCGCCGACTTCCAGCTGATGATCGAGAGCCGCGCAGGCGAGGGCACCGTAATCCGCATCGACATCCCCGAACTAGTCTCGACGATGGCCACAGTAGGCTGAGGTCCCTGTAGACGCGGGTCCTTTTTCCCTCGGCCATGCTGACCCCAGAACTCCGTCAGGAAATAAGCCCCCCCGTAGCGATGGAAAATCAGCTTCGGCGTGGTCGTTAGTTCGGTTGCCTCAAGAGTTGAGGACGCGGGGAGCCGGGGTGTCGAATCGAACGATCAGCTTCACGAGCCCGTGTATTGCAGCATGGTCATGAAGCCGTAGTCCATGTGCAGTTGCTGGTGGCAGTGAAAGAGCGTGGGACCCGGATTGTCGGCCGTAAAGTCCACCTCGACTTGCTTCCTGGGGGGCACGACGACTACGTCTTTCCGCACGCCGGCGGTTGCTTTGCCGGCGAACCTGGTCAGCTCGAAGGTGTGCCGGTGCAGGTGGATGGGGTGGGCTTCATCACTCTGGTTGTCGAAGCGAAGGCGGTAGCGATCGTTGGCGCGGACGCGAATGGGATCGGTCTTCGGGAAGGACTTGCCGTTGATGGTCCAGTTATCCACCCAGTTGTGGCCGGCGAATTTCTTGCGGAAGACCAGCGGCACGACGCCGCCCGTCGGCTCGGGAGTTTCCGCCTCGCGTCCAAAAATGGTGTAGTCCCAGGGCATGTTGGCCGGCGGAGTCCACTGCGGCGCTTCGCTGCGGTTCGCATATTCCACCACGACGCCGAGCCCCGCACTTCGGACTTGATTGTCGGCCTCGCCGAGGATCCACACGCCGGGCTGGTTCATGGTGACGACGGCGTCCACGCGCTCCGCCGGACCCATCTCGATCACGTCCACTTCGCGCGGTGCAGGCACCGCGTTTCCGTCCAGGCTGACGACTTGGAACTTGTGACCGGGCAAGGCGATGCGGTGCTGATCGGTGGCGCTGGCGTTCAAGATGCGAAACAGCACCCGCTGACCTTCTTTTACGCGGACGGGCTCGCCCGAACCGAGCGCATGGCTGTTAATGGAATAGATGGGATACGCGACTTCCAGAGTGCCCTCACCGCCCTGACTGCTCAGACTGGCGTCCCAGCCGTGTAGCGCCAGGAAGACTTCGGCGTCGTACAGCCCCGGCTCTTCTTTCGGTTCGACATAGAGGAATCCGAATTGCCCGGTGTACGTGGCGCGTTTCATATCCCGGCCAGCGTGAACGTGGCTGTGATACCAGCGGGTCCCGGAGGGACGCGGCACGAACGCATAACGCCGGACCCCACCCGGCGGCACCATCGGCGTCCCTTCTTCCTCGGAACCATCCACGTCGGAAGGAACGAACAAGCCGTGCCAATGAACCAGCTCGGGAATCTTCGTCTCGTTGAAGACGTCTACGGTAACTGGTTGGCCTTCGCGCAGGCGCAAAACCGGGCCGGGAGCCGAGTCGTTGTATCCGGTGGTCTTGATGATTTTCCCGGGCGCGACTTCCATCGAGACGGGCGAGATGCGAATGGTGACGTCGGCCTTGGGATTGTCGGGCGGAGTGTGCAGACTCATGCGCCGCGCCAACTCGGCGTAAGCCGGGGCGCCCAGCAGGGCCAGAAATTCTCTGACGCTCCATGTTGTTCCTACGGCGAAGCCGCGGGTCTTTGCTCGCAAAACGGCGGGTGTGGCCCGCGCCGCAGGAAGTCTTATAGCAATAATGCGCAGCGGGAACCAGGAAATCGCTTGCCAACGATCACCTCAGGGGCCAACTCCGACCTCCTTATTAAGAGGACGTCGAATGCTGATAAGCTGGGGCGTCTCAGAACAGAAGGAGGAACGCGTGGAAGTCGTGGCCGGTGTGGATCTTGGCGGGACCGCTGTCAACTATACGTTGGTGAACCGGGACGAGAAGTTCCTGATCGAGGGACTCTGCGAGCACCCGGCACTGGCGAGGCAGGGGCCGGACATCTGCCTGAAGCAGATCGAGGACGGGCTGAAGATTGCGGCGGACAAGGCGAATGTTCCTGTTTCGGACATCGTGGCCGTCGGGCTGGATACGCCAGGTCCGGCGAGTGCGGCGGGGATGCTGAGCGCGAAGGGTTCCACGAACTTTGTGCATCCGAACTGGTCGGGATTCGATATCCGCGAGGGGCTGGCCAAGAGGCTCGGCAAACCGGTGAGCTATTTGAATGACGGCAATGCGGGGGCGCTATGGGGACACTTCACGCTGTTTGGCGCGACCGGAAAAGAGACATCGGTTTCGGTGGTGATCGGGACGGGGCTGGGCGGTGGCGTCATCTTGGACGGCAACGTGGTGAAGGGCAGAAAGGGATTTGGCGGAGAGTTGGGCCATGTGCTGATTCCGTATCAGAGCATAACGGCAATCAGCGGGATGACGCCGCGCTGCAATTGCGGACGGATCGGGTGCCTGGAGTCGGTTTGCTCGCTGACGGCCATTGAGAGATCGTTTCTGCCGTTCTTCCTGGCGCGGTATCCGGGGCACGAGCTTGGCAAATCAGGAGACCTGCACCATGCGGCGAAGCTGGTGCGCGGTCTGGCGGACAAGGGCGATGCGCTGTGCCGAGAGATTTTCCGGGTTCAGGCGCATGCGTTGGGGCTCTTTTTCGATGAGATGGTGAATACGTTCGACCCGGATGCGTTGATCGTGGGCGGGGGAGCTTTGGAGACAAGCGCGGAGTTCCAGCGGTGGTTCCTAGAGGAGATCCGGGCGGGCATGCCTACGCAGCGGGAGGAGCAGGCGGATATTCCGATTTATGTGATGCCGAATGGGGATACGGCTGGGGCACGCGGGGCGGCGATCGAGGCGTTAAAGCTGGCCAGGCAGGGGGGGCTTGCGTAAGCGGTCACCTGCGGGCGGGCAGACCTTTAGGTTCGTTCCTGTTTTTCGTGGGATCCCGGGCGTGGATTTTGTCGATTTTGGGGTAGTCGTGCGTCGGTAGGGTAGGAGGCAACAACAATGCAATATCTACTGCTGGTTTATGGGGCTCAAGGGGACTATACGAAGCTGAGTGCGGCTGAAATGGGGGCGTTGCAGCAGGAGTACGGCGCGTTCACCAAAGAAATCATGGACAGCGGGAAGTATGTCGGCGGGAACCAGTTGAGCCCCATCGAGACGGCGAAGACGGTTCGCGTGCGGAACGGTAAGCAGGTGGTGACGGATGGTCCGTTCGCGGAGACCCGGGAGCAATTGGGCGGGTATTACATGGTGAATGCGAAGGACTACGACGAGGCCGTGGCGATTGCGGCGCGAATACCGGGAGCGAAGACGGGATCGATTGAGGTACGGCCGATCGTGGTGAGGGAGCAAGCGCAGCCGGCTTGAGCAGGCGGGTTGGCCCTCGGGGTGGGGAGGACGGCGGCGTACGCGAGCCTGCTTGGTGCGGATGGCACCGTAAAGGCGGCGCCGGGCCGCCGCACTCCACAAATTGAGCGATGTTGCCTAGCAGGGGCACGATCGATCGTGCCCCTACAGATTGCCGGATTTTAGCTCGTTCGCTAGGTAGTCGGCTTGGCGGAGGGCTAAGGCTACGATCGTCAGGGTGGGGTTGGCGGCGCCGGAGGTGGGGAGGACGCTGCCGTCAGAGATGAAGAGATTTTTGATGTCGTGGGATTGGCCGTGGGCGTTGGTGACGCCGTCGCGGGGGTCGGCGCTCATGCGGGCAGTGCACATATTGTGAGTTGCGGGCGGAACCGGGCCGGGTACGGTGCGTTTTGCGCCGACGGCGTTGTACATTTTGATCATTTGGGATTGCGCGTGTTGGCGCATGGCTTGGTCGTTGGGGTGGTCGTCGACGTGGATGTTGGCGACCGGCAGGCCGTAGGCGTCTTTCACATTTTGATTTAGCGTGATGCGATTATCCGGGCGGGGGAGATCTTCGCCGTTGTCGGCGGCGCGGGAGTTGATGGCCATGTGGCCCGTGTGGACTTGCTTGTAGCCGAGTTTTTTCGCGCCAGCGTACATGACCTTGAAATTGTTGGAGGCGGGCAGGCCGGGGACACCGTTACGGCGAGTGACGTTGAGGCGGCGCTCGGCGAGTTCGTAGTAGCGGAGGAGCTCGTCGTAGGGGATGGGCCAGTCGATCAGGGAAGTGCCGGCGAGTTCGCCGTAGGTGGTTTTGGCGCGGAGCTCCCAGGGCTGGAGGCGGGGAGTGGACGCGGTCCAGTGCACGGTGGTGCCACCGACGGTTTTGCAATGCCACACGGGGAGGGTGGGGAAGTCGCGGGCGACGGCCCAAGTGCCGGATTGCGTTCGGGCATCGAGCCAGGTGAGCTGCACGAAGGCTTCGCCGGGAATTTGCGAGAACGTTTCGGTGGACTGGCGCTTGCCGGCTTCGAGGAGGACGACTTTGATGCCGCGGCGGGTTAGCTCGTGGGCGAGAGTGCCGCCGCCTGCGCCGGAGCCGATGATCACTACTGCGGTATCGTCTTTGAGATCGATGGGAGGCATTTGTGTTGTCTGCCGCTCAGGCGCTTGCTGGCATCGGGCCGGAGTCTTCTGGCGGCACTTCGGGCAGCCAGCGTAGATCGTTGAATCCGCGGAAGAGATAGCCGCCCTTGGAGAAGGCTTCACCCTCGTAGCCGAAGTGGGCGTAGGCGATCGGCGAGACGTAGAGAGTTTGCACCGTCTTCAAGCGCATGAATTGGAAGAATTCGGCGGATTCGATCTTCTTTAGTACTGCGACTCGATCGGTTTCGGCTTTGGTGGCGAAGTCTGGGCCCAGCCCTGTGATGCCATCGTGGAGCATTTTGTGTGTGCGCTCATCGGTGTGCGCTTGGCCGTCTATCGCTTGGACGACAAGTGCATACGCGAGATCGTCGAGCTTGTCGTGCGGGCAGATCGTGCGGGCCACGGCTAGTAGTGTGGCGGCTTCGGAACTGGTGAAGGCGGTGAGATCGACGGCCCACGCTGGGCCTTTGGCGATCCTAGCGAGAGGCGTTCCCGCGACGACGAGACCGGTCAAGACGCCGGTGGTGGCTTTCAGAAAATCGCGGCGATCGAGGGTGATGAGCGGATCCATAGGCCCTCTCGGTGAGGCGATGGCGGGGCCATTCTATCGAAGATCGGTCGTTTGCGGTTAATTGTCAAGGGATGGGCAAGAGGTGCAGCGTGAACGGGTGACGGCTTTGAGTTGGAATAAAGCCCAGCGCCTACGCGCGGCCATTCGTTCCCTGGGGAGATTGCAGCCGCGCCTGGTTGTTGCCGTGGCGACTCTAGAATTGAAACAGAACTTTCTGCCGTGTCGAAGGGCGTTGGCGAGCCCCTACATTCACTCGTTTAGGTGCACAGGAGGTAGGAAAGAGGGATGGCGGGTTGGGGCGGGAGGGGGATTGACAGGCGGCTGTCTCTGCGGTATATTCTGTAACGACAGAAATGAGTGACATTACTAACGCGACGATATCTTGGGCAAGGGGTGAGGATTTTTTGAGTGGTTCGCCGGGCTGAAGCCCAGCGCCTACATAAGGCTTTTACATGAGACGGGCTCAGTAAACGAGGGTGGAAATGAGTGAGACGACGAAGAGCACGCTGACGCCGGTGGCGCAGAAATTTATTTTGCATTGGGGGGAGATGGGGACACGGTGGGGGATCAACCGCACCGTGGCGCAGGTGCATGCGCTGTTGTTTCTGGCGCCACACCCCGTGCCGGCGGATGAGATTGCGACGACGTTGGCGGTGGCGCGGTCGAATGTGAGCACGAGTTTGCGGGAGTTGCAGGGGTGGGGAATCGTGCGGGTGGTGCACGTGCTGGGGGACCGGCGGGACCACTTCGAGTCGATCAAGGATGTTTGGGAGATTTTCCGGATCGTGTCGGAGGAGCGCAAGCGGAGGGAGATCGATCCGACGTTGAAGGCGATCGGGGAGTGCGTGGCGGAGTTGAAAGCGAATCCCCAGGGGGACGCGTACACGCGCGAGCGATTGGAGAGCATGCAGGAGTTTTTGACGGCGATGACGGGACTGTTCGAGGAGATTTTGCGGATGCCGACAGGGGCATTGAAGGGCGTGGTGAAGCTGCGGGGGAAAGTGGTGACGCTGCTCGGGAGCGACAAAAAGAAAGCGGGATGAAGAACAAGGAGGAGAAGTATGGCTAGCGGCCCGATCGTGAATGAACGGAACGAAGGCGAACAGGTAAAGAGCCCGCTTGCTCGGATGGAAGCCAAATGGGCAACTCGGGCCAGTAAATTTGCGGGGCCGTACGTTCGGATTGCCTTGGGAGCGGCTTTTCTCTCGGCGGTTGCCGATCGGTTTGGTTTGTGGGGAGCGGCTGGGAAACCGGGTGTGGCATGGGGCGATTTTGCGCACTTCACGCAGTACGTGGGCATGGTGAACTCGTTCTTGCCCGCAAAGGTGATTCCAACTGTTGCGTGGATGGCAACGATTGCCGAGACGGCACTTGGACTAGGGCTGGTCTTCGGCGCCTACAAGCGAGTCGTGGCACTCGGCAGCGCGGTGCTGCTCCTCCTGTTTGCTTTGGCGATGAGCATTTCGTTTGGGCTGAAGGCGCCGCTGGACTATTCGGTTTTTACGGCTTCAGCGGCAGCGTTTTTGTTGTTTGCGGCACCGCAAAAAGGAAGTGGTGGGTGACGGACAGGTGCAGGCTCAAGACGAGCAGGAAGAGATAGCGCAGGATTGCTGGCAGGGAAAGGGCCGACCATGATTTCGCTGGCTTCGGAATTTACGGATGGGAAGGGGCGGCACGCGCGGGGGTGGTTGTTTTTTGATGCGGAATGCGGGTTCTGCACGCGGATTGCGCGGTGGCTGGCGCCGGTTTTGCAGAGACGCGGGCTGGCGGTGGCGCCGTTGCAGGATCCGCGCGTCGGCTCACTGCTCGGTCTATCGCAGATGGAGTTGCTGCGCGAGATGCGGTTTTTGCTGGCGGATGGAAGTCAGTTTGGCGGGGCGGACGCGGGGGTCGCGTTGGCGCGAGAAATCTGGTGGGGGCGGCCGCTGGTGTGGGTGGCGAAGGTGCCGGGGGTGATGGCGCTGTTGCGCTCCGGATACCGGAGGATCGCGATGCAGAGGAGTTGCGCGGCGGAGAGTTGCGAGAGAAGCGAAGTAAGGAAGCAAGGAAGCAAGGAAGCAAGGAAGCAAGGAAGCAAGGAAGTAGTGAGGTAACGAACCAAGGCAGGGAGAGATCGCGATGGAATTGTCGGATCTGTGGAGATGGAACGGCCGCGTGGGTCGGGGCACGTACTTGCTGGTTGGTCTGATTGGTTTTGCGATAAAACACAACATTGACCGCGCCATTGCGGCCAGTTTTTTCCCTGCCGACCGCACCAGCTTCTTTGGGTATTCGTTTAACTATTGGGCCCCGCTCGGACGCGCTGCGCGACTCACCCATCTTTCGCAAACGGAATCGAAGTTTCTGGCGACGATGCTGCTTGCGGCCCTGCCGTTCATCTGGGTGGGAGTGGCGCTGACGGTGCGAAGGTTACGCGATGCGGGCCAGCCAGTGTGGCTGGTGATCTTGTTTTTCGTGCCGTTCCTGAATCTGCTTTTCCTTGCTGCGCTGTGCGTGTTGCCGCCACGGGAGCGCGACACGGGGCAAGAGGCCGCGCCTTGGCCTGGGCCGCGGTCACTGGACTCCCTGATTCCGCGAAGCCGGACGGGCAGTGCAGCGGTATCGATTGTTTTGACTTCGGCGATCGGGCTTGTGTTTGTGTTGCTCGGGACGGTGTACGCGGGCGCTTACGGCTGGAGTCTTTTCCTTGGGTTGCCGTTCTGCCTGGGGCTGTTTTCTGTGCTGGTGTACAGCTACCACGAGCGGCGCAGGCTCGGAGCGTGTTTGCAAGTCGCGGTTCTGCCGGTGGGCATCTTGGGGTTCGCGCTTGTCGCGGTGGCGATGGAAGGAGTGATGTGCGTAGTGATGGCTGCGCCGCTGGCTTTGGCGCTCACGGCGCTGGGAGGTTGGGTAGGTTATCTCATCCAAGCGAACCACTGGGGTCCTACTCATGCGCCGGCGGTGATGTCGATGGTGTTGCTGATGGTGCCGGCATTTTTTGGGATGGAGCGGGCTGCGGGCCTGGAGCCGCCGACGTTTGTGGTGCGGACCGCGATTGACGTGAAGGCGCCGCCGGAAGTTGTGTGGCAGCACGTGGTTTCGTTTGCCGAGATTGCGCCTCCGACAGAGATGCTGTTTCGCGCGGGCATCGCTTATCCGATTCGAGCGGAGATTTCGGGGCGTGGTCCGGGCGCGATTCGGCGATGCATCTTTTCAACGGGGCCGTTCGTGGAGCCGATTGAAGTGTGGGATGAACCGCGGCTGCTGAGGTTTGGGGTGACCGCGAATCCTGCGCCTTTGAACGAATTGACGCCTTATGGGCACATTGAGCCGCGGCACTTGCATGGATATTTCGTGTCTGAGGAGGGGCAGTTCTTGTTGACGCCGCTTGCGAACGGAGGGACACGTTTGGAAGGCACGACTTGGTATCGGAATGCGATTTGGCCAGGGGTTTATTGGCGTCTTTGGTCGGATTACATCATTCATCGGATTCATTTGCGGGTGCTCGAGCATATTCGGCACGAGGCGGAAGTGGCGGGTGGCTAGGGGACCGCGAAGGCTTGGGGCGAAACTTGGGTTGAGGTCCTTTGGCTATCCTCGCGTACGCTATCCGGGGTGTACCTCTTTCGCCTGGCTCACTGCGTCACCGTCTCCTCGTTTCAATTCGCGGAAAACGATGGTGGAGAGCATGGTCATCGCGCCAAGCACAAAGAAGGCACGGTGGATTCCATGAATGAATTCCGGGGGATTGGAACGAAAGCGATCGGGAAGAAAGAAGGCGGTCACCAGGGACGCCGAAGCGACGCCGAAACTGATGGACATCTGCTGCATGGTGCTGGCGATGGAGCTGGCGCTGCTCGCCTGCTCCTCGGTGACCTCGGCGTAGACCAGCGTGTTCATGCTCGTATATTGAAGCGACGTGAAGAAGCCGTAGCAGAACACCTCTGCCACGATCAGCCACACCGGCGTGCTCTTCCCGATGGTCGCGAAAAGCAAGATCTGCAGACCGATGAGCAGTGTGTTGGAAACCAGCACGGCGCGGTATCCAAAGAGCGCCAAGATTCGCGGCATCGCCAGCTTCAGGCTCATGGCGGCGAATGCCTGCGGCATCATGAGCAGGCCGGATTGAATCGGCGTGAACCCTAAGCCAACTTGATACAAGAGCGGAAAGAGAAAGGGAATGCCGCCGATGCCGAGCCGGGTCAAGAAGCTGCCGCTCACGGCCGCGCGAAAGGTGCGAATCCGAAACAGAATAAGACGCAGCAGGGGATACGCGGTTCGCGTCGCGTGAAATCCGTAGCCTGCCAGGAGCAGGACGGAAAGTGCGAGAAGCCCCAGAATTTCGCCCGTGTTCAGCGTATGTTCGCCGAAGACTTCCAAGACGTAGGAAAGCAGCGCGACACCGGATCCGAAAAGGATCAGCCCAGTGACGTCGAGAGGATGGGTGTGCTCTTCGCGGTAGTCCGGCAGATGCAGGTAGACGAGGAACAAACCGGCGAGGCCGATCGGAATATTCACGAAGAAAATGAATCTCCAGTGAAGGTATCCGACGATCAGGCCGCCGGCGATGGGTCCCAGCATGGGGCCAATCAAACCGGGGATGGCGACGAAGCTCATGGCGCGGATCAGTTCGGATTTGGCGAACGTGCGCACCATGGTGAGCCGCCCGACGGGCACCATCATGGCGCCGCCGCAGCCCTGCAGGATGCGGCACGCAACCAGCACATGGATGTTGCTGGATATGCCGCACAGAAACGATCCCAGCGTGAAGATTCCGATCGCGGAGGCGAACACCCGGCGGGTTCCGAACCGGTCCGCCATCCAGCCGCTGATGGGAATGAAAACCGCCAGGCTAAGCGTGTAGCTGGCCAGCACCGACTTCATGCTGAGGGGAGCCACGTGCAGCGCTGCCGCGATCGTAGGCACCGCGGTGTTTAGAATCGTGGTGTCCAGCGACTCCATAAAAAACGCCACCGCGATCAGCCAAGGCAGCAGGCGCTTGCTGGAAGGAGGCAGCGAAGGTTGCGAGGAGAGAGCGTCGGCCGGATTGAGCGGGCTTACATTCGTCGGGTGCGGCTGCATCGGCCTCCGTGATTGTTTTCAGGCATCGTCAATCGTGGAAGCAGTGCCGGCTCAGATTTTGGCGGCGGAGGCTGAGGCGGCGTCCAGGACCCTTTGATAGTACTGCTCGTAGCGGGGAATGACGTCGTTGGCGCAGAATTTTTTCTTGGCGTTGAGGCGGGCGTGCTGGCCCATTTCGCGGCCGCGATCGGCGCGGGACAAGATGTCGAAGGCGTAGCGGCCGGCGGTTTTCACGTCGCCGGGTTCGACCAAGAAACCATCCACACCGTGCTGGACGACTTCGGGAACGCCGCCGACGTTGGTGGCGATCACGGGGACTTCGCAGGCCATGGCTTCGAGAGCGGCCAGGCCGAAGGATTCGAGCTCCGAGGGCAACAGGAAAAGATCGGCGGTGGCGAGTTTTTCGTACACCGCGTTTTGTTTGCCGAGGAAGAAGACGTCTTTCTGGAGGCGCTTTTTTCGGACCAGGTATTCGGCGGCGCCGCGGTCGGGGCCGTCGCCGATCATAACGAGTTTCGCGGGCATTTTGGCGCGGACGATGGCGAAGATTTCGACGACGTCGGTGACGCGTTTCACCGGGCGGAAATTGGAGAGGTGCATGAGGATGGGCTCGCCGTTGGGGGCCCATTGGGCGCGGAGGGCTTCGTTCGGCGTGCGGATGTAGAGGTCGCAATTGACGAAATTGGGTATGACGTCGATGGGGCGCTTGATGTCGAATTCTTTCAGCGTTTGCGTCAGGAGATAGTTGGAGATGGCAGTGACGCCGTCGCTTTGCTCGATGGAAAATCGTGTGATCGGGAGGTAGCTGCGGTTACTGCCGACCAGAGTTATGTCGGTACCGTGGAGAGTGGTGACAAAAGGAAGGCGGCGCGGGGCGGCCATGGAACGTGCGAGGAGCGCGCTGACGGAGTGGGGAATGGCGTAGTGCACGTGGAGAAGGTCCAGCGATTCGGACTCGAAGACTTCCAGCATTTTTGTGGCGAGGGCGAGTGTGTAGGGCGGGTGGTCGAAGAGCGGGTAGGAAGCGACCTCGACCTCGTGGAAGTGGATGCGGGGGTCGTTGGGGTTCATGCGGATGGGCGGGGCGTAGCTGATGAAATGGATGTCGTGGCCGCGGGCGGCGAGTTCCTGGCCGAGTTCGGTGGCGACCACGCCCGAGCCGCCGTAGGTGGGATAACAGGTGATGCCGATGCGCATGGTTGGTGTCCGGTTCCTAGTTGTTCGGCGCGGGTGCTATAGTTTCGCACTCTGGCGATACTTTGTGCCAAGGCTAAGGTTGAGATCCTTTGGCTCCCCTTGCCGGGTAGTCTCAGGATGACAATCTATCTAAACAGGCCGCTAGCGGAGTGCGCTGGCGTACCCGATTAGACGCGGGAGAGGGGCAAAACGTGACACGGTTGGCGGGGCAGGTGGCGCTGATAACAGGCGGGGGTACGGGGATCGGGCGAGCGATTGCGCTGGCGTTTTCGCGGGAAGGCGCGGCCGTGGCTGTCGCGGGACGCCGGGTGGAGAAGCTGCGGGCGGTGGTTGCCGAGGTGGAGAAGGCAGGCGGGCGGGGCTTGGCGGTGGAATGCGACGTGACCGAGGCAAAGGATGCCGAGCGGGCGGTACAGGAGACGGCCGGGAGGTTTGGAGGGCTGAATGTGCTGGTCAACAATGCGGGGGTGCTGAGCGTTTCGAGCGTTGCGGGGACATCCGAGGAGGAATGGGACCGGGTCATGAGGGTCAATCTCAAGGGACCGTTCCTGATGTCGCGGGCGGCTTTGCCGGAGTTTCGCAAAGCCGGTGGAGGGGCGATCGTGAACATCGGCTCGGTGCTGGGG
Source organism: uncultured Acidobacteriota bacterium (assembly GCA_963735525.1). GTDB lineage: Bacteria > Acidobacteriota > Terriglobia > Acidiferrales > UBA7541 > Acidiferrum. The sequence goes on from CAVTLQ010000022.1 coordinate 192,463, forward strand.
TTGATCGCGATGAAAGACCGCGTTGCGTATTGCGCCAGCAAAGGCGGTGTGACCATGCTGACGAAAGCAATGGCTCTGGACCACGCGCACGAAGGAGTGCGAGTGAACTGCATTTGCCCGTCGCTGGTGGAGACGGAGTTGGTTCATGATTTATTTTTCGCGAATGAGAAGGTGCGGGAGGCGCGGCTCGCGGGGATCCCGTTGGGGCGAGCGGGGCGTCCGGAAGATGTGGCGGAAATGGCGGTGTATTTGGCGTCGAAGGAATCGTCGTGGGTGACGGGGGCGGCCTTGCCGCTGGATGGCGGGGTCTCGGCTTATTGAGGGCAACTGCGGAGGGCTCGATGGAGAGGAGTGACCCAGCGAAATGGCGCGGAAACTATCGAAGAAGGTAAAAGAGTTTACGGAAGCAGCGCGGCGCGGCTTGAAAGAGAGCCGCGCGGTTGGATTGCTGGGATTCGAAGTGGAGTTGGTCGAGCTGGGGCGAGCTGTTTTGGGGCTGGATGTGAAGCCGCACCATAAGCAGCTCAACGGAGTGGTGCACGGAGGGATTATCGCGGCGTTGGCGGACACGGCGGCAGGAATGGCGGCGTATACGGTGGTGCCGAGAGGGACGGCGGTTGCGACGGTCGAACTGAAGATCAATTATTTGGAGGCGGTGCCCAGCGGACGAATCAAGGCGGATGCGCGGATACTTCGCGCGGGGCGGAATTTCGTGGTTGCGGAATGCGAGATTTTCGATGGGAGGGGGAATCTGGCGGCGAAGGCGCTGATGACGTTTGGAGCGGCGGGGGGCCATTCGCTCGGGGAAGGCGGGGAGAGAGTGCGGTGAGGCTTAAAGCCAAATGCTAAGCCCCGCCCTCTGAAGGGGGAGGCACGCTCTCGTGGGAAACGTCTTGCCAAGCTAGGGCGCAGCGATGCTGCGCCCCTACAAGAACTTAGACCTGAGATCCGAGATCTTGGATATAAGATCTTACTCGTCGCCGCCGTTGGCGGATTCTTCGCCGTCTTTGAAGACGTACTTGATCACGCGCTTGAAGACCAAGAGGTTGGGGCTGCCCTGACGCGTAAGTTTGATGCAATCGCGGTCATACCACTCGACCGTTCCGCGAAGTACTTCACCGTTGTCTAAAACAACCGCCATCGGTGTGCGGGCTTGCATCTGCTTGACCCAGTAAAAATTCTCGGCATGGGTCATTTCGGGCGGAGCAGGCTTCTTGCTAGGCGCGGGACCATTGTTGTTGCTGTGCTGGACTCGGGGTGGGGCTTGCTCCTTAACGTCCGCGAAACCAGGACGGAACATCCTGCGGTTCACCATGACTGCTCCTTAAAGGTGGGGTAGGTGGTCATTCCGTATGATGCGCCCAAGTGCCACTGGGTTACAGCTAAGATTTACAAACTGAAGCGGAAAAGAATTGCTGGTTGCTTTTGCAAGCGAGGGACTCATGCGCCCGGTGAAGCTGGAGCGAGAGATGCAGCCAGCGCGTCGAGGCCGAGCTGACGATTGAGATTTCGACGCAAGCCCGCATGGAGCTGGTCGAATCCGGCGACAGCACGCATGACCCAAGCAGGAGTAACGATTTTGCTAAGCGATTCGAGCTCTTTGGCGAGAGCGGAATTGCGGAGAACCGGGTGTTTCATGCCGGAGGTCAGCTCCAGAAGGTCGCTGAGGAGGCCGTAGAAGACCAGGATTTGCTCCTCAAAGGAGGAATCCCGGTCCTTGGCGAGCGCCGAGGTGCCGGCAAAGAGCTGTGCAAAACCTTCACCGCGGGCGGCGCGCTCCAGAATGCGCAGGGCGTCGCGGCGCTGGTTGGCGGCTTGCTCGACGTTCATTTCGATGGCGAGACCCGGGCTGCCTTCGGCGAGCTGAGCGGCAGCCTGGCGGTCGGCGGGCTTGCGGTCGGTCTTTTGCCGCAGAATTTCTTCGACTTCGGCCTGCGGCAGAGGTGCGAAGTGGAATTGCAGGCAGCGGGAGACAATGGTTGGCAGGAGCGCATAGGGAGACGGAGCGGTGAGGATGAGGGTGGCGGAGCCGGGGGGCTCCTCGAGGATCTTGAGGAAGACGTTGGCGACATCCCAGCGCATGGTCTCGGCACCATCGAGGATGAAGACGCGGCGCCGGCCCATGGGCTGGAAGTAGGCGGCGCGCTGCACGGCACGAAGCTGGCCGATGCGAAGCATCGGGCGGACGACGGGACTTTTGAGGCGAACGGGATCGGGGACGAGCGCCCAGACGTCGGGATGGGACTGCAGGATCAGGGGCACGCGCTCGACAGTGGCGGCGTCGGCGCTTTCGCCGCGTTCGGCGAGGCCTTGCTCGATGAGTTTCTGCGGGTCGGCGAGGAGCGCGATGCGCTTGCAGGTGTGGCACTCGCCGCAGAAGTCGTCGGTGAGACGCTCGCAATTGGCGGCTTGCGCAAGCATGCGGGCCAGTGTGTACTTGCCGACACCCCGCGGACCGGTAAAGAGCAAAGCATGCGGAACGCGCTGGCTGCGAAGAGCGCCGCGGAGGGCGGTTACGATGCGTTCATTGCCGAGGAATTCGGAGAAGCCCATGGGTTAGCGACCGCTCTTTCGGGAATGGCCGGCAATCTGAGAGGTTAGCAAAGGCTCGACGGCGGCGAGAACGTCCGCAGCAATCGCTTCCGGAGGGCGCATGGCATGGCGCGAAGAATCGAAACACTCGACGGTGGCCCAAGACGCGCGACGCGAGAGAAGGTCGTACATTTCCGTGGCCTTTTCGAGGTGACGCAGGCTCGCTTCCAGGATGTCTTGCTTCGCCGTGGTGTACGAACGAACGGACTTCTTTGCGACGAGCTTTTGCGCTTCCGTTGGGGGCACGCGCAAATAGAGGACGAGGTCTTCTCGCGGAAGGCCGTAGATGGTGTATTCGAGATGCTCGATCCAAGCGAGGAACTCGCCGCGCTTCTCGGCGGGGACGCGGGCGGTTTGGTGGGCGAGGTTGGAGGCGATGTAGCGGTCGGCGAGGACGATCCTGCCTTCGTCGAGAGCGGCAGCAAGGCGGGGCTTGGCTTCGAAGCGATCTCCGGCGTAGAGCAATGCGGTGAAATGGGGGTCAACGCTTTCGAGGTCGCCGAGGTCGCCGTTGAGGAATTGGCCCACCATCTTGCCGAACCAGGAGTCGTATTGGGGAAAACCGGTTGAATAGGTGCGCAGGCCGCGTGCAGCTAGAGCTTTTTCGAGCAGTTCGAGCTGGGTGCGCTTGCCGCTGCCGTCGATGCCTTCGATGGCGATGAGTTTTCCGAGGGATGCCATTGCGTGAGAGCCAGTCTAACCGCAGACGTTCGGTGCCGCAATGCTGCGCGTGTTATCGTGAGCGAGGGAAAAAAAGGTAAGGAAGTAACGAAATAAGGAAGCAAGGAAGTAGAGACGGAATCGGCGAGATTGGGAATGCGCGATTGGTGGGAATGGTGAGTGCGAGTCTGGTGCGGGAAAATTTGGCGAAGGTGCAGGAGCACATCGCCGCGGCGGCGCGAAGGGCTGGACGGCGAGGCGAGGATGTCACGTTGATCGGGGTGTCGAAGACGCATCCGGTTGAGATGATTCGAGAGGCCTTTGACGCGGGAATACGGCACTTTGGCGAGAACCGGGTGCAAGAGTGGGAAGGGAAGCGCGGCGGGTTTGAAAATCTTGGCGCGACGTGGCATTTGGTGGGACATCTGCAAAGCAATAAGGCCGTGCGAGCGGCTCGGGTGTTCCATTGCGTGGATTCCGTGGATGATTTCGCGGTGGCACAGAGGTTGGACAAGGCGCGGCTTGATCTGGGTGCTGCGGAACGCATGCGGGTGCTGATTGAAGTGCGCGTGGCCGAGGAAGAAACGAAGAGCGGGGTGAACGCGGCGGAACTTGCGTCGCTGGCGGAGAAAGTAACGATGTTGCCGCGGTTGGAGCTGGCGGGGCTGATGTGCATACCTCCGTTTGTGGAGGATCCGGAAAAGGCGCGGCCGTATTTTCGGCGATTGCGGGAATTGCGGGATGAGCTGGCGAAGCAGGTGGGACGGGAACTGCCCGTGTTGTCGATGGGGATGTCTCACGATTTTGAGGTGGCGATCGAAGAAGGCGCCACGGAAGTCCGGGTCGGGACGGCACTTTTCGGAGCTCGGGACGTGAAGTAGATCTGGGGCGGATGCTTGATCTTCAGGAACGCGACGAAGGCGTGATCTTGCTGGTGCGGGTGCAGCCGCGAGCGAGCAGGGATGAAATTGCCGGAGTGATGGACGGCGCGCTGAAGGTGCGTTTGCGGGCGCCGGCGCTGGAAGACCGCGCGAATGTGGCGCTCTGCGAATATCTGGCAGGGCTTTTGAAAACGCCGAAGTCGGCTGTTAGAATCCTGAGCGGCGGCCGGAGCCGCATCAAGCGCATTGAAATTCGCGGCGTCACCGGGCAGGAGATTCGCGGGCTGCTGACACAAGAGGTCTAGTGAGCGCCGAGGCCGCTTGACGAACGAGGGAAGGCCATCCACGACATGAGTATCGATCTCCAGGGAATGCAAAGCGATTTGCGGGCGGCGAAGCTTGATGGCTGGCTTTTCTATGATTTTCGGGGGCGCGATCCGATTGCGCAGGGAATCCTGAAACTGCCGGCCGGCATGCGCACGCGGCGCTGGTTTTACTTCGTTCCCGCGAAGGGGACTCCGAAGAAGCTGGTACACAAAATTGAATCGGAATCGCTGGCAGCGGTTCCTGGAGAGACGTTGTACTACGCGGGACAGGACGAGTTGCGGAAAAATCTTGCGAAGACGCTCGGGCGAGCCAGGAATGTAGCGATGCAGTATTCGCCGAAGAATGAGATTCCCTACGTGGCGATGGTGGATGCGGGCACGGTGGAGTTGGTGCGCAGCGTGGGTGTGAAAGTGATGAGTTCGGCGGACCTGGTACAGAAGTACGAAGCGTGCTGGAGCGCCGTGCAGTTGCAATCGCACCTCGAGGCCGGCGTGGTGATCGACCGAGTCGTCCTGGAGGCTTTCCAACTGGCAGCGAAGAATGTGCGGGAGAAGAAAACTCTCACGGAATACGATCTGCAGCAATGGATCCTGGGGGAGTTTGATACGGCGGGAATCGTGAGAGAGGACGGGCCGGACGTTGCGGTTGGCGCGCACGCGAGCGACCCGCACTATGGACCCGTGGCGGGAAAGTCCTCGCCGATTCGAGAAGGCGATTTGCTGCTGCTCGACGTATGGGGCAAAACGAAAATGCCGGGAAGCGTGTACTACGACGTGACCTGGATGGGTTTCCTGGGCTCGAAGGTGCCGGAGAAGTATGCAAAAGTCTTCGCCATCTTGCGGGAAGCGCGGGACAAAGCGGTGGCATTGATTCGCTCGCATGTTGCCGCGGGGAAACCTCTGCAAGGATGGCAGGTGGACAAGGCGGCGCGGACAGTGATCGAGAAGGCCGGCTATGGGAAGTATTTCTTTCATCGGCTGGGGCACAGCATTGGAGAAAAAGTGCACGGCAACGGCGCCAACATGGATGGCCTGGAGACGCGGGATGTGCGGCACTTGATTGCGGGGACGTGCACGTCGATCGAGCCGGGAATTTACTTGAAGGAGTTCGGGATTCGGACGGAGTTGAACGTGTACATGGGGGAACGCGAAGCGCGGGTGACCGGAGCGATCCAAAACGAAGTCTTGGCGCTCTTGGCGTAGCCGAGAAGCAGCTCACGGCACAACGGAGAAAGATGGCCGACGAAACGCAAGCGATGGAGGTTCCGGAGCGCGATCCCGCGCGCGAGAGATTGGCCGTGGGGATCGGCGTGGCTGCGTGGATTCTGCCGGGGCTGGGGCATGCCTTGCAAAAGATGTGGGGACGAGCCTTGGCTTGCTTCCTGACCGTGGCAGCGCTCGTAGTGATCGGCGCGGGAATGCGGGGAAATCTGTTCACGTCGGACGGCGGAGACGCGTTTGCGTCACTCGGATATGCCGCGGATTTGGGCACGGGGAGTTTTTATCTGCTGGCGAAACTGTTGGAGGCAAACGGGCCGGATGTTTCGCGCGCGGACGGCGACTACGGAACTAGATTTCTGGCGGCCGCCGGGGTTCTGAATCTGCTGGCGGCATTGCATGCCTATGAAGCGGCGCGCGGGCGGAAGGCCTGAGCGCGGCGATGTTTCTCCATTTGAGTCATTTTCAAGCGATGCTGCTGTTCGCGCTGATCATTTCGGTAGCGTTCGGGTTTTTGAGCCGCCGGCCGGCGCTGGAACGCGTGAAATACATCCTCTGGTCGCTGCTCTTGTTTCTGCTTATCGGCGTGGGGATCGGTTGGGTAATGTATCCGTTTTCCCGTTGAATGAACAGTTGCCAGGCGGATGAATTGACAGAGATTTTCCGCGGATGCTAAGGTGGATTTCACAGGCCGAGGTAGCTCAGTGGTAGAGCAGCCGATTCGTAATCGGCAGGTCGCGAGTTCAACTCTCGCCCTCGGCTCCAGTTACCGGCCCGTTCTTCGCGGCGGCGCGGAGTTGAGCTCTCCAGTCTCCGTTGGCTGCTGCGGGCAGTTCCATTTCCTGGTTCGCTTTCTTCCGCGCTATACTTCCGCCGAGTCGTGTGCCTATGTGCGCAATGAGGATCACGGAAGTTGCAAAGCAGGCGAGGGTCTCCACCGCTACAGTCTCGCGCACCATCAATCGCACTGGCACGGTGCGTCCCGACACGGCCGAAAGAGTCTGGCGTGTCGTACGCAAGCTTGGGTATCACCCGAACACCAACGCGCGCGCGTTGGTTTCCGGGCGCACGCATCTGCTTGGTCTGATCATCTCCGACATCACCAATCCTTTCTTCCCCGAGCTGGTCAAAAGCTTTGAAGAGATAGCGCTCCGGAATGGCTTCGAAGTTCTGGTGGCCAACACGAGCTATGACACGGACCGCATGTCGCATAGCGTGCGCCGGATGCTGGAGCGCAAGGTCGACGGCGTGGCGGTGATCACCTCGGAAATGAAGAAAGAGCTGATCGCGCAGATGGAAGAGCGGCATCTCCCCATGGTGTTCCTCGATACCGGCAAGGTTCGCGATCGCATCAGCAACATCAACGTTCACTACGCCACGGGAATCCGCGAAGCCATGGAGCATCTGTTTCATCTGGGACATGAACGCATCGCGTTTATCAGCGGTCCGCTCGAGCTGCGATCGGCCATGACTCGTCGGTCTGCGTTTCTCAAATGGCTGGGGCACTACGAGTTGCTTCGAGATGAAAAGCTGATCGAGACGGGCAACCACAAAATCGACGGAGGAGAGTCCGCGATGGAGCGCCTTCTGTCTCTTCCTCAGCGGCCGACCGCCGTTCTCGCTTCCAACGATCTCACGGCGATCGGCGCATTGCGCGCCATCTATAACGCCAAGTTACTGGTGCCCGACGACATCTCCGTGATCGGGTTCGACGACATCGACTTTAGCCAATATACGCAGCCTCCCCTCACCACCATCCGGCTTTCGAGGGCCAAGCTCGCCGAGAAGGCCTTCGATGCCTTGACCACGGTCATTTCCGGCAAGTCCAAGCAGGGGCGAGAGTATGAAGTCGAAACGCATCTGGTGGTCCGCAGCTCGACCGGCCGCAATCGGGAACACCGTGCAGCCCAACACTCGCCCCAGGCTTGAAATGTTCGCCGGTGAATCGCACGAGCCAATGGCCGATGGAAGGACGTAAGGGAGCTCGATAGATTCGACAGCATGGCCGCTACCGAAACCTCCTCGCGTTGGATTCGGATTATTCCCGTCGCGTTCGTGATGTACACGATCGCGTTCATCGACCGCACCAACATATCGCTGGCCTTGCCGCGCATCAGCCTTGATTTGCATCTTGATCCGCAGCAGGCGGGCACCGCCGCGGGAATTTTTTATTGGGGCTACCTGGCGCTGCAGATTCCCGGCGGCCACTTGGCAAAGTGGTGGAGTCCGAAGAAATTTATTAGTGTCTTGCTGGTAGCCTGGGCTATAGCTGCGGTGGGTTGCGGCTTCGCGCACACGTATCGGGAACTCCTGTTTTTACGGCTGCTCTTGGGAGTGGCGGAAAGCGGCGTCTTTCCCGCCACCCTGATTTTGTTGTCGCACTGGTTTAGTCGCGCGGAGCGCGCGCGCGCCAACGCGTTTTGGTTTCTCTGTTTGCCGGGAGCGGTGATTTTATCCGCGCCGTTTTCGGGCTGGATGCTGGACCATTGGGGCTGGCGCACCATGCTAATCGCCGAAGGTGCGCTTCCCATCGCGTGGCTGGCCGTGTGGCTTGCGCTGATTCAGGACCACCCCGCGCAAGCGGAATGGCTGCCGGAGACCGAGCGTGACGCTCTGGTCACGACCTTGCGTCGTGAAGCCTGCGATCTGGAGGGCGGGGCGAAGGTGCCCTACCTTCGGGCCCTTTTTCAGCCGCAAGTGTTTGTTCTGTCCGCGGTTTACTTTTGTTTCGTGAGCGGCCAGATGGGGCTGCTGTTCTGGCTGCCGAGCGCCATGGGAAAATTCAAGGGGCTAAGCAACCTCTCGACGGGAATTCTCTACACGCTACCGTTTATTGTGGGCGCCATCTCGCTCGCCTTGGTGGGGCGTCACTCGGACAAAATGCACGAGCGCCGCTACCATGGCGCCGCCGCGATGCTGTTCGGAGGGTGTTGCATTCTGCTCGCTGTGGGCGACGATCTCGTACTCCCAGTTGCTCGCGTTTTCGCTCATTATCTTGAGCGGCGTAGGAACCTTTGGTCCGATGGGTGCCTTCTGGGCCATTCCCACGGAAACCTTGCCCGCCAAAATTGTCGGGTCGGTCATGGGTTTCGTGAACGCGCTGGGCAATTTGGGCGCTTACTTTGCGCCCTTGATCGTCGGTTATCTCAACAAAAGGACTGGAAACTTTCTCTCTGGCTTTGCATTTTTGGGCGCGATCACCGTGGCTGCCGCGGCGCTATCCTTGCTGCTGAGCCCGGCGCCCGCGCGCCCCATTGTGCAAACTTTGGTGGAGCAAGAATGAGCAGGCGGGCAAGATAAATGAAAACGTTCAAAGTGGCGGTCATCCCTGGGGACGGAATCGGCAAAGAGGTGGTTCCCGAGGGCCTTCGCGTCCTGGAAGCTGCCGGGAAACGGTGTGGGTTTCAATTTGCCTGGCACTCTTTCGGCTGGAGCTGCGAAACCTATATCGCCACGGGGCGCATGATGCCCGAAGACGGCATTCAACAGTTGCGCCCGTTCGACGCCATTTTTCTGGGAGCTGTGGGTCACCCCAATGTGGCCGATCACGTCTCTCTCTGGGGTTTGCTGATCCCCATTCGCCGCGGCTTTCGCCAATACGTTAATCTGCGTCCGGTGCGCCTTTTCGAAGGCATCGAAACGCCGCTGAAGCACCGGAAACCAGGCGAAATCGATTTCCAAATCGTCCGCGAGAACAACGAAGGCGAATACTCCAACATCGGCGGCCGCCTCTACGAGGGCACCGAAGACGAAATGGCGGTGCAGCAAACGATCTTCACGCGGCGCGGCGTCACGCGTGTTTTACGCTATGCCTTCGAGCTGGCACGCCGCAGCAAGAAACATCTCACCTCCGCCACCAAATCCAACGGCATCATCTACACGATGCCCTTCTGGGATCAATGCTTCCGGGAAATCGCCGCCGAGTATCCCGATGTTCGCACCGACCAGTATCACATCGACATTTTGACCGCCCATTTCGTGCGCCATCCGGATTGGTTCGACGTTGTCGTCGGCTCGAACCTGTTCGGCGACATTCTCTCGGATCTGGGTCCGGCCGTCGTCGGGTCGATCGGGATCGCACCATCCGCAAATCTCAACCCGGAAAGAGAATTTCCGTCGATGTTCGAGCCGGTGCACGGTTCGGCGCCGGACATCGCCGGGAAGGGTATCGCGAATCCCATCGGGCAGATCTGGTCCGGAGCGATGATGTTGCGGCACCTGGGCGTTCCGGACGCCGCCGATGCGGTGGAGAGTGCGATCGCGCAGGTTCTGGCGAAGGCTCAGGTTCGCACGCCCGACATCGGCGGAAAGGCGAGCACGAAGGACCTCGGCGGGGCCATCGCCGCTGCCGTCAGCCACGCGAAGTAAGCGAGTCCCACTGGCCGGAAACGTGGCGCGGCGCGGTCAAATCGATTCACAGGGCGATTTTCAGGGAAGTGCCAGAATGACCGTCTGGTCCTTCAAAGCGTATTCCAGCTGCAGCGGAGTGTCCTTCTTCTTTTTCACCGACCGAGGGAAATAAAGATACCCGGCCACCGGAGCGGATGCCGAACCTTCCACCAAGCCTCGTTCCGCCAGCTCGATCTCGGCCGCATCACGACTGCTGTTGCTCGAACCTGGCTGCGAGCCCGGAGGGCCGACGGCAACTCCGACGCCCGTTTCGGTGGTGACGCCATGCACCTTGGTTTGGTTGCCGGTCACCGGATCGGTGTAGGTGCCGGACTCGTAGCCTACGCCGGCGCTCGTGGTCGTTGCAACGGTTCGGCCCTGCTCCCCTTTTTCTTGCAGCGTCGCGGCGACTGCACGCGCGCTGAGAGGCCGCACGAGAGTATCCGATCCCGCGGCCTTCATCGTCAGATCGTCCAGCGAAATCTCCAGTGGCTTGTCCTTGGCCGGATAGAAGGCTACCTCAACGACCAGGCAGCATTTGTTGACGTCGGAGGCAAAAGTTTTGTGAACCTGGTCGGAGGTCAGCAGCACCGCGCCGATGCCGACGCCGTCCCTCTCGGCATGGGCACGATACTGGTCGACCGAAGATTTTGGCACGGTGCCCCGCGGTCCGGCCGATGCGATGGATGCCACGCCAATCAGGATGATCGCAGTCCAGAGTTTTCGGATCATGGCGCCCCCCAACTGTACCGATACTGCGCTGCTGCATATGACGAGTCAAGTAGCCGCCGCGTTACCAGCACCACCCCCAGCCTACTGCGCGATGCGGACCCTATTGCGAACCTCGCCCTTCGTGTGTATCCTAATTCCTATGTTGGCTCACGCCCAAAAGACTCTGCAGATGTGCGGTTGCTGTCTGTGTTGTCCGTGTGTGTCTTCTGGCGCGGGGAGGCTGGGCAACTAGAGATTCGAGTTTAGCCTAGAGCTTCTGAAACCCACCGCCGGAGACAATCTGGCAGGTGGGCTTTTTTTTGGTCTGAGGATTGAGTGCGAAAATTAACAAAATTAACAAGGAGATTGAGAATGGCCGTTTACAAGCATCCTGAGGTTTTAGTTTCCACCGAATGGGTAGCACAGAACTTGACCGCCCCGAATACCCGGCTGGTGGAAGTGGACGTTGATACCACCGCGTACGATCAGGGGCACATCCCTGGTGCCGTCGGATGGAACTGGCAGACACAGCTCCAGGACAACATCCGCCGCGATCTGATCGACCGCTCGGCGCTTGAGGCGCTGCTCGGGAAGTCGGGAATCACCAGCGATACGACCGTGCTGCTCTATGGCGACAACAACAACTGGTTCGCCGCCTACGCGTTTTGGCAGTTGAAATACTACGGGCACAAGGATGTGCGCCTGATCAACGGTGGCCGCAAGAAGTGGCTCGAAGAGAAGCGCGCCACGACCACCGAGCCGGCCAACGTCGCGCCCGCGACCTACAAGGCGGGTCACGTCGACGAATCGATCCGCGCTCGCAGGGAACAAGTCCTTGGCGTGGTCGAAGGGAAGAAGCGCGGCCACCTTGTTGACGTTCGCTCGGTTGACGAATTTACCGGCAAGATTCTCGCGCCTCCAGGTTTGTCGGAGACCGCGCAGCGCGCCGGCCACATTCCCGGCGCGGCCAACATTCCCTGGGCGCAAGCCGCTAGCGAAGATGGCACGTTTAAATCAGCCGATGCGCTTGCAAGTCTCTATCAGTCCAAAGGCGTCACCGGAACCGACGAAGTCATCGCCTATTGCCGCATCGGCGAGCGCAGCTCTCACACCTGGTTCGTGCTGAAGTACCTGCTCGGGTACGACAACGTGAAGAACTACGATGGCTCCTGGACCGAATGGGGCAACCTCATCGGCGCGCCGGTCGTCAACCAAACCGCTTCCGCGGCTCGCGCTGCAGGAGCGGACTGAAGCCGGCAAGCGTTCAACGGAACTTCCGGAAGGTGACATTGCACGCGTTTTGGAGTAGGGTGTGGGTCGTTTGCCTCCGGATCGGTGGCGCGGTCGCCAAGTGGTAAGGCATAGGTCTGCAAAACCTTTATCGGCGGTTCGATTCCGCCCCGCGCCTCCAAACCAACTCATCGCCTTTGTAATCAGTGGCTTAAGGTAGCCTTCCCAGTTGGCAGCATTCGTGCTCCCCTGGGCATGGTCGGCGGGCTGGTGGGTTTTCACTCTTATCCTGTTTGTTTTCGTTGTCTTACAGCAGGTGCCAGACATCTTAGAATGGGGGATGGTCGGGCATGGTCGGGCTCCAGCTTGCAACGTAACATGCAACGGCCTTGTAGCCGTAACCCCTACCCTAATTTAAGGTTCCGTCTTGGCTGATCGAGGCTGGATAACCATCCCTTCAGGTCATGCAAATTTTCGGAATTTGAGAGTTAGTGGCATAGCAGTTGGACTGTGGCAGTTTCCAGGGGTTTAACTAGTAGCACGATAGTCATTACAACGATGTTACTTGCGCTTAAGTGCCTCGACTCAGGATGTGCCTCTAAGAACTTCACACTGACATCCGAAATTAAACTTGGGCCCTGTGCGTGCCAGTCTGTTCGACGTGCTTTCTACTTGATTCGCCTTACTAAGATTGTTTCGCTCTCATCCTCAACTTTCATGCGGCACCCAGAGTTTATCGGATATATTGTTACGCTTGGCCGATAAGAGTACGAATACATATATGCGTATTCGGCTTGCTCCCATATCTGGCCGTTGTCCAACTTAAAGACTGTTTCGCCACTCCATCCCTCAAAGTCACCAGAAATCGTGCTTTCAATGGCGTAGGCACAGGGTGACGTGCTTGTCGCATCCGTCGGAGTATTTCGATCCTGGTGAACCGTTGCCTGGAACACTCGTTGTGTGTACCGATTCAACCATGCATTCAGAGCGACTTTCTGAGGAGCGTTAAGAGAGCTCACGCCAGTATCCCGCACCTCCTGCGGCGTCATAACCTGTTCAATCTTCAATTGAGTCGGCGCGGTCTGCGCGGACCCAAGAAGTTGACCCGAGGCTGCCAACAGAATCGCTAACAGCACCGTTTGCCTCATGGCGTCCCCCCTTATTGCGGTTTCGTCTGGTATGGCTAGTTCTTCGGACCCGGTCCTATCTGTTCAGGGCTATCCACGACGATTTCCGGCACGCCCCGGTACTCCGTAATCTTGCCCGTCACGCAGATGCGCTTACCCTTGTATTCGCTCTCTGGAGTTCCGAACTTGCTTCGATTCTCTCCCCAAATCAGAGCGGTGAAGACTTGTCGAGGATAAGGCTCATCGAGATTGAGAAAGGTAGGCTGGCCCTTGGTGGACGAGGCATACCGACTGCTGACAACGTTTCCGCAGACTGTCGCGGTTTCCCCGATGTGATTCTTTGCTTCTGCCGAGCTCAGATGCTTCTGGGCAAAAGCGGCTCCAGCTAGCCAACAATTCGCCACGAGGGCGAATAGCAGCAATCTAACCGTCCTCATATCTTGCTCCCAGTCTGACTCGATCCAATTCTCATCTTGCAGTAATCGTGAGTAATCCCTACTCCCATGGCGTCGAAGTAATCCACCGTGACATCAACTCCATCGCTCGTTCTATCGAGTTGTTTCTTACGGGTTCAGTGTGAAGGACTTCTTTTGTATCAGCCGTCAATAAAACTAGAATGCGATTACCCTGTCTAACTTTTTCTGTAAGGACCACATCCGCTCGGTCCGCAGCGGAGATTTGACGTAGATACACGTGACACAGGTTCGGCAACGATCTGTTGTCTTCCACGATGGCTTGCAATAAATCTTCTGAAGGCGAGTAGATATATAGAGTTGTTTGAGCGTCTCTTAAGGCGTTAGAATCGCGTTCGGATTTTGCCAATCTTTTGTCTCTCTCTAAAGAAGCCCTCAGTTCAGCAGCTCTCGCCTCTCTTTCTAAGTTGACCTTGGCGAGAAAATGAGCAACTAGGTGATTGACATCATTGCCCTCGTCCACCAGCTTCCGTTCCTCAGAATAGATAACGCTGTTACTGTCGGCATCAAAAATCGTCAAAGTAATTGTTTCTTGATCCATTAAATAAACATCCTTGTGAAATTTGATGATGATTTCCGGATTTTCATCCACCTCCTGAAAGCCCTTCATTAGGCCCGACCGATAGATTAAGGAGAAGGGGATTGCACCAGAATTAAAAGCGCGATTCTTGTTAAAAACACAGTCCGACTGCAACAGTACCCTCCGAGCGGAGCCGAGCAGCCGCGTATCCTGTGCAAGCATCGAACTCACACCGAATACTAGTGTGGCAAGCCCTGTCCAGATAAATTTGCGCGTCCATTGAATCCGATCGTGCCGAGACATTCTCATCCCCACGCGGTGTACGCTTTTTCTAGATTATTTCAAATCCGCATTTGGCGAGAGCGGGCTGAAGCATCGTGATGACGAACATATAAATAACGCCTGGTACGCTAAACTGTGGAACAGAAGACGCTTGCAGGTTGGTCTTCTACGATTCGCCTTCGACAAGTTTGTGGGCTCCGATGATAAAGACCCTCGAAGCGTGGGCAAAGAGCACTCCAACGAGTCATTTCCCCGGTGACGACGACCCAAGTGGGTCGTTACATTGAACGTTCAGTCATCTGATGATAACCTCGAATGACCTGAATCAGAGGATGGTCGGATGGCTTACGAAATTGATTTCCTGCCCGTTGGAGATGGTGAGCGTGGCGGCGACGCAATCGCTCTTCGATTTGGTAATCAACTAACCCCGGCAGGGCAAAAGGTCGTCGTGATTGATGGCGGGACGCAGGAATCGGGAGCGTTGCTGGTCTCCCACATCAAAAACTTCTACGCCACTACTGTTGTCGACCTGGTTGTGTGCACGCACTCGGATTCAGACCACGCCTCCGGGCTAACGGAAGTACTTGAGAATCTGACCGTCAAAAGTTTGGCAATGCATCTTCCGTGGAACCATGCAGCTAACATAGACGAACTCTTCAAAGACCCCCGTATAAACGAGGACAAGCTGAAAAGTCACTTCAAGAAATCGTTGGACAACGCTCACCAGTTAGAACAGCTTGCGAAAAAGAGGAAAATCTCCTCAATCATAGAGCCTTTCTCCGATACCACGCAGGTAGGCAGTGTCCTGTCCGTGCTCGGACCAAGCAAGAAGTTCTACGAAGAATTGCTGTTGTCATTCAGGGGTGCTCCCGAAGCGGCGGTCAAATCAGCGTTTGCTTCGAAAATTGTAGTTGCCGTGACGGAAGCCGTAAAGTGGGTGATGGAGAATTGGGGCATTGAAACGCTGGGTGAACCCGATGCAAATGCTAGCAGTGCGGAAAACAATTCCAGCGTGATACTGCTCTTCAAGGACAAGGAAGAGAAATTCCTCTTCACGTCTGATGCGGGAGTTCCGGCACTTGCCGGTGCTGTGGAGTGTGCCATGCGGTTAGGGATTGACCTGAGTACCCTCAAAGGTTTACAGGTGCCTCATCACGGAAGCAAACACAACGTCGGACCTGCCATCCTGAACTTGGTAGTTGGACCGAAGAAGCCCAACGAACAAATCACCAAGACGGCGATTGTCTCTGCTCCGAAGGAAGGCCCGCCGAAGCACCCCTCGAAAAAGGTGGTCAATGCTTTCATGCGAAGAGGGGCGAAGGTGGTGGCTACTCAGGGGAAGACGATTTGCTTCCGTGGAGCCGACACCCCTGCCCGCAAGGACTGGGTAGCCGCAGTTGCCCTCCCATTCTCGAATCAAGTCGAGGAGTAGCACCGGATGGAGCTACCCTTCGATAAGTACACGTATCGGGCTAGGCTCCTGCCTTCGCTTCTTACGTTTCTCCCGGCCGCATTCGCGGCTACGGTGTGGTTTCCCGGACAGGAAGCGACATGGAAGGTTTTGGGGCTGGTCTTTGTCTCATCCGGTCTCGCTACGCTGCTCTCTCACTTTGGTCGAGACCTTGGCAAGCGCAAAGAATCTGAGCTATTCAAAATGTGGGGAGGAGTTCCAACCACTATGTTGCTGTCCCACCGCTTTACGATATTCAATGCGATTACCCTCGGGCGATACCACGCCAAACTGGA
Source organism: uncultured Acidobacteriota bacterium (assembly GCA_963735525.1). Taxonomy (GTDB): domain Bacteria; phylum Acidobacteriota; class Terriglobia; order Acidiferrales; family UBA7541; genus Acidiferrum. The sequence continues at coordinate 208,618 of CAVTLQ010000022.1, forward strand.
GACCTTGCTGCCTGAACTGCAAATTCCTGACTTGGCTAACGAACGGAGCAACCCGGCACGGGCAACAGAAGTGTATGGTTCCTGCACTGCTTTCCTGCGAGAGAGGACTCGGGACCAAAAAGCCTTTCCTGTCGTATTAGCGGAAAACATCAACTTTGGGTTTCGCCGGAACCTTTACGGCTGGAAGCCAATTGGATTGATTGCCGCCTCGTTGGGAGTACTAAGCTGCGTTATTTTCACATCGACAAATCTCCGAGCAGAGCAATCGGTGCTGCTGTTTGGACTCATCGGAGCTGTAGTGAGCGGTGTGTTGCTTCTCCTTTGGCTGTTCGTAATCAGGCCGGAGTGGGTACGTCTTGCCGCTGACGCTTATGCGGAACGATTGATTAGAAGCCTCGACGCCTTGTAGCATTCAATTTGAGATAATCACTGGAGGATGGAATGGACAACAAAGAGAAACCTATGCAGACTCCGCAGGCGATTGCGACGATGCGGCAACTGTGGCCGATGATGGTTGACCTCCTGAAGAAGCCGCATTTCCAACAACAGCTTCGGATGCAGGCGCAAGTCGTGAACTGGGACGCTATCAATGATGTTGAACGTCAGTGCGGGTTACCGTTGACTCCATGCCCGGACAGCGATGTTACAAAGCACCTCGGCTTGGACGACGAGACGAAAGAGGGGTTTGCTCCCGAAGGAACATCTAAGCTGTATCCGCCTAAGAGCTAACTCCCTGCCACACATTCACACGCTGAAAGAGGCTACTCCAGCTTGTCCGGCAAGAACGGAAAGCCCGCCAGGCTGGCGACGTGAATCATTCCAAACCAAGCGTTTTTTTCTGCTCGGCTAAATTTGCAAGCCTTTCTTCTAAGACTCTGATAGCCGAAACGACCTCCCGCACTTTGTCAGCATTCAATAGTGAGGCGTCCAGAAGCTCCTCGCCTAACGAGTTTGCGGGTGCAGGCTCCCCATTGAAGACGACTCGTTCTGGCCGGTACGCCAATTTATCCCCTATCTTAAGGAGACCATCCCCTAAACGACGTGCTTCAACGCGACGCAGGTCCAGTTGCTTTCTTGTCTCGTCATACTCGAAGAGAACGCTCTTCTTAAGTTCTCGCTCTTCCTCTTCGCTCATAAAGTACCTCTCAAAGTGAACGCAGTTTATCGCTGGCGATTGCATTGCTCAACCTTTCTCTTTAACTCAGTCGGTAGCATATCTCTCTAGTTGACAGGCTTGGATTCAGCAACGGGCAGATTCTCGGCAGGCTGTGGTTGCTGGCTTTCTTCCTTCAGGCGTTTTTTGATCTCATCCAGCTCTGATTGATTGAGGCTAGTGAGGATTTTCCAGGGGCCATCTGGCTGCTCTCCTATGAATCCGGCGGTCTTTGCCAGTTTCACATAGGTGTCTGCGGCTTTGTAGTTCTCTCCTTCTGCGGCCAGGTTTTCGGCTAGCTGATAAAGGCGGCCAATAACAGCCTCTCTGGTCAACTTCGGATTGGAGCCGATCTCCGTGTAGTAGGAAAGCCTCGCTTCCTCCAGGGCCTCTTGAAAGAGGGCTCTTGAGGACATGGCAGCGGCCTCCTGGGTGGTTATCTCCTGTCCGAGTTGGCTGGCGGCCTCTTTTAGAGAAAGATTTTGGCGGACCATCAGGGAGATGGCCTGGAACATCCAGGGGCTGAGGGACTGCGGTTTGCGTGGCATGTTGGGTGGTGCTCCTTTAGGTGGGATTTTTGATGAGGGCAAAATGCACAAAACCATTAACAACACTCGGGAACAAGGTCATCGCGATATAGCCGCAAGAACGAATTTCCTTCCCCGATACGATGCTGAAACTGATTGGCTCTCCAAACCTCGAATACAAGCATCTGATAGCCCAGATACAGGATGAAGCAGCCTAGGGCTTATTCCCTACTTTCGCCTTATATTGCTCAGTCAAAGCGCGAAAATCTCTTGCAATCTCTCCAAGACCTTCCAACCCTCCCGGTTCATCATAAATATGGGTGATGAAAAGTTCCGAAGCACCCGGAAGCTGGTCGATTAACTTAAAACGAATCCTCTTGGCCTCTGCCTGGTAGTCCTGTTTGTATCTCCTGACTTCTGCTTCAGAAATCGCACGCCATTTATCTTCTTTCATGCGGAAGCGGGCCTCATTGAATTGCCTCTTTGCAGCTTCATCGGGCATCTGCGGAATATATGTATCCAATTCTTTGCGGTACCACTCCATAACCTGATCCACTCTGGCAAATCCGTCTTTGACGAGGCTGTCTAGATTGTCGGCCATTGTCGTTGCTTGAGTAAGTAAATCAGGAACGGGGGGTGAAGATTGTTGTAATTCTCTAGCAATTTGTTTCGCGAGATCGGATGGACCTTGCTCATTAGCTGTTGAAGCTGATTGCGTTGGAGTTTGTTTGACTAATGGATGAGCACTTGGTGAACTCGGTGTAGGAGTAGTCGTTGATGAAGTCGCTGTTTCAGTCGCCGAAGGAGGGGGAAGAGGAAGAGACGGCGGCGGCATAACTAGCATCTCTCTTCTGTGTACCCAGCGCAAAGTCTCTGGTAAGCCGATTCCAATAGTCAAACAGACTAGGCATGCAACTGCGACTCGCCATGCGAAGACCCATCCTGTTTGCGTATACCACACGATTTCCATGCCTCCGAGAATGCTTGCGGAAAGATAAAAGCAAAACCGTGCCCTCCCAAACTCAGGGGGGGAATATCCAACGCAAGCGTACCCGGTACCCACTAGGAGGGTAACCGCGCTTCCAACAACAGTCCACGCAATCTCGACAGGCGGCACGTTGCCCTTCTCGACTTAGAACGGGAAGGGTACCGCCGATGCCTACTTTGCGTCACGGTTATAAATGAGTGCAGTTAAAGCGGTTCTACTGCTCAGAGTAATCGGTGAAAGTCGTATCGCTTGGCTACAACCCTTCGCTGGGACGCTGAAAATTTAACAGTTAGTGGCAGGGCAAGCGAGTTGGCAGACTGAGGCCACAGCCAGAGGAACCGCCACCAGCCTCACAGATAACGACCAAACTTCGCTCTCAGAGTAGGTCTCCTCCCATAATGCTCCTGCATGAACTTGTTTCTGGCCCTGGTGTACATATCCCTTAAGGTACGGTTCCGATAGCATGCCCTTATCTCTCCCTTGCTCAGATGGAGGCCGTTTATCGAGAGAGCCATCTTAAGGGAGGTGCCGTCTGCCATGGTCTCTGCCACTTTAGGGAACCAGCTAGCAATAATCCGAGGACGCCCTGGCTTGCGAGGGCCAGGCGGCCTCTCCAGCGTGCCAGCAGCTCTCAGCCCTGGTTCCAAGTGGGAGGATGGGCCTGTGTGGGAGGCTTGGGCCTCCTGCTGGGGGCCGGGGATGGCCTGAGCAGCCTCCGCCTCCTCTGTCTCCCCTTCTGCCTCAGCCGCTCTCAACCAGTTTTCTATAAGAGCCTCAGAGGGACTCCTAACCCCCAGCTCCCTCAGTGCTGCTCTAGCTTGTTCTATGTTACTCATAAGCGGTTTCCGTTCTCATTGGTGGCGGCCAAGGTCCTCCAGCGGCTCTCTACGCTGCCCATTGGTGGTAAAAGTGGCAGTGTTGCTGCCAACCCCTCACTGTCGGCCCTGGGATTCCAAAGATAGTGGCATGGCTGAAGGCTCCTCAGGTTGCCATCCATTGCATTTGGCACCCTGGCACCCTGGCAGCCTGATTTTCCCTGAGCTGCCCCCCTCTTACTTTATATAATAATGTACTCTATTATAATTTTTCGGCAGCGTGTGGATGCCTGGCCACCTGGCCAGGGTGTCAGGCTGCCATCTGCATAGTATGGCTATCTGAGTTGACTGGCTGTGCCTCTCCCGCCGGCCATGAGAGAGGAGGCACGGGGAGCTCCTTCACAGGAAGCTCCCACCACCACTTTTTCTCACGCTGAAAAGCAGCAACCTTAAGGGCTTTCTTTGCCCGCCAGAGCGTTCTCCCTGAGATGCCAGCCGCCTCTGCCTCAGCTTCACAGTCCTCCGAAGGCTGTGCTCCACCAGCAAGATATTTCTGGAGCCATTCCTTGGCCTCCTCAGTACGGCCCGGCTGACGATTCTGCTCTGCTCTCAACACGTCATCAGCAGTGCGTTCAGTCTTTGCTCCCCACTCAATAACGGCCACTCCGGTTGGCTGGCCCTGGATTTCAATTTCCTTCTCTTTTATCAAGTACTCCAGGCCGCCAACGTCCTTGGCGAGATTGCACTTCATCTTGAGCATGAGGCGCTTCTCCGGGTCCTCTGGGTCTTTGCTGAAAGACCATCCGGCCCTAGGAACCTCCGTCAATGCCGCTGAGCCGCCAACCTTGTGAATGGCATTCACGTTTGCGGTCTTGTTGAAATGGCCTACGACTATTCCGGTCACGCAGACACGCTCCGCCAGCTCCCGCAACGGAATGAGAACCTCCCTTACTTCTTGTTGGCTGTTGATGTCCGCCCCGCCCAGATAGTTTGAAACCGGGTCAACCGTAAAGAGGCTGATTTGCCTGTTAGCAGTGAAGGCTTCTTCGACAGCACTTAAATCCCTATTGAGTGAAGGCTGGCGTTCAGTAGCTCCTTTGCCATCCCAGACCATCGTGGACTTAAGAAAATGCACCCGTTCAAGGTCCGCACCCGCTGCAATTAACCTAGGGACAACCGTATCGTCGTAGGCATCCTCTGCAATCAGCATCAGCACGTCGGAGGGCGGCATCGAGTTACTTGTGCCGTCCGGCCAATCTCTGCCCATGGTGAGCCGCGCAACAATGTCAACCGTGACCAGGCTCTTCCCAACATCGGGATTCCCAGAGAATATCGTCAGCTTATTTTTCGGAATCCGATTCGGCCAGAGCCACTCAATGCGTTTGGGCCTGACCTCAGATGCCTTCTGCAAGATCAGCTTTGTTGCAGCAACAAGTTGCTGGGATTGGCCGGGAGCCACTACGTTCTTATCGAGAGTAGTTTGCATAGGTTCTCCGGTTTTCTCCTTGAGCCTCAGACATCTTGCGCCTCAGGAATGTTTGGCTGGCAAAGATGGCTTTAGCCTGGACGACTGCGCCGTTCTCAAATTCCAGCTCTGCCTGATCTCCTTGGGCGGTGGCGTCGTGGAAAACAAACTTCACCTTGCCAGCATCCAAAGACTCGCAATGGGAGAAGCGCAGTCTGCCGCTGGCATGGAGATAAATAGCCAGGGGCAGTCGTTCAGTTAGGAAAGTTTCATTCATTTTGTCGATACTCCGATGATTGAGATTTTAAGTTGTGCCCAGCGTGTTCAACCATTGCTGTGGCGCATGAAATTCGTGCTAAGCCTCTCCAGAGCATTCAGCTCTTGGGGAGATAGGCGGCAAGCCTCTCTATAAGCCTAAAGAACTCCTTTCCACTTGCTCTCAACGGTATTTCTCACAATCCCGCTTAATGCCGTGGCAGCGGCATACGAGACTCCACTAGCCGAGATTGTCTACTGCTCATTTGTTCTCTCTTTCTGTTTGCTCTTTCTGTTGCGCGACAGCCGCCTGAGTTTTGCGTAGAGCTTCGAGGCGTTCAGCCTCCCTCTCTTGGAAGGTCATTGTGCGGAGTCGTTCTTTGAGGACTTCTGGCGGGAAGCTGAGTAGCTCCCAGATTGAATAGCATGGCATGGGTGGGTACTTCCTTTTCGTAGAGGGATGGGCAGCCAAAGGCGAGTACATGTATTTGGCTGGGTGAGGCTGAGTAGGGATGAGTTAGAATAAGGCATGAGTAATTATGGGCTTCTTGGGGCCTCCTTGGGCTTTCTTATCCTTGCTGCTCTGAAACGCCAACCGTCTGCAAAAAGGAGAGCGGCTTAGTGGGCATCTACCAGAAGGGGGAATAGACTACGCCTTAGGCTCCTCTGCTTGAGCCGGCCTGAGCACGGGCAAGCCGTCTCGCTGGATGCTTTCGAGTTCTTTCTCAGACAGGAAGACCCTGCCGCCGAGGCGGACAGGTACGAGACTCCCGTGAGAGATATAGCGCTGAATCGTTCTGGCTGAGAGCCCTAGCAGAGACGCAGCTTCAGCTTGGTTAAGCAATTTAGGCATGGGTATTTACTCCTTTGAGGTAACTGCAAGTGGCGGTGACTCGCCGACAGAGAGGATTTTAAAAAAAGAAGGGCGTGGAAGCCCTTCGGGAAACTGGGCGGGGACGGGAGAGCCCTTCTAAGAGATAAGCCCTGTCTTTCTAGAGGAAAAGACGCAAACTTCGTCCCCTACAGTATAAGACGATGTCCGGGGCGAAACTGTGACGAAAACGGAAACGATTTCCTTTATGGTCCGCAAAATATTGAAAACAAAGTAACTTGTGGCGTTTAGAGCCAAAAGCGCCTTCATCCATTAACCGATTTCTAGAGGTTTTCTCCTGCCACGACGCCATCGTCTCAGCCCTTCCCTACTTCCTTCAAGGTCCTCTCCCATATCTTTCTGACATTCTGAGGAGTGATGCCCAGCTTCGCTGCCACCTCTGTGCTTGAGTAGCGTTGGAGAATCAGCTCCACAACCCGGCGCTTGTCCACTGAGAGCCTGGCCAAGGCCCTCTCTATCTCGATCCTGTCATTGGCATCCACTTCAAACCCATCGTCGAGGAAGGCTGGATCAGCTGGGTCACTTTCATCCACGGCATCGAAAGACTCCAGCTTGACATCCAGGCTCCTACCGTCCAGGCGCCTCTCATGCTTGTCATAGTCTCGCATACCGCTGAGTAAAACCTCATAGGCCCAGGTAGAGAACTTAGACTTACCCTTAAACTGGCTCATTTTTGTCCAGACCCTCATGAGAGCCTCTTGAGAGGCATCCTCATTTGGCCGACCATAGCGTCCAGTGGCTATGTTCTTGGCCCACTCAGAAAGCCTACTAAAAAGCTCCTCCGCGTCTCCCTTGGCATGACTGGCGTTGATGTCATCTAACAGCTTCTTCGAGGCTGGATTTATCGGCATTTATCAAAGGAGGTATCAGCTACGCCTAGGCTCCTCTGACTGCAAGAACAGGCAGTCTCATTTGGTTCTTTTCTCTGAACGTTTGCATCTGCTCTCTCCCAGAGAAGGAGGCGGGAAGGTCTGCCAGCACCTCCCAGCCCCTCCTTGTATACCAGCTTTCTAATATAACTGTATGGTAATTTTACTCCTCAAAAATCGCAAAAGCAAGGGAATTTTTGTCCTAGTACCATGGCGAATAAAAAACGAAACCGCAACTTTTTGGGTATATCATCTCGCCCGAGGCCCGTTGCCGTTGGGTTGACGCCGGAGCAGAACGTGGCTCCTGCGGCTTGCTAAATCGATTTAAACCTGGTTTTGGAGAGGGTCCAAAGGCGCAAACCACGTGTTTTCAATAGCCTAGGAGGGAGTCTAGGAGGCTCTGGGAGACTCTCTCAGGCTCTATAAGCCTAGGAGGGCTTTCTCAGTCTGGGGAGGGGCAGGGAGGGGGGCTGCCAAGCTAGGCCAGATAAGGTAGGAAGAGCCGGACTCCCTGGCAAGCTGGACCACTGTTAAGGCACACTGAGTCGCCTACGCCTAACCCGGTTTTCTGTAACATGATAGCCTCTAATCAAAGGAGTAAGTTCTAATGCTTGACACGCCAAAATCAGGAGACCTCGTTCAACTCAATTCCGGTGGCCCTATTATGACCGTTGCGGAAGTTGAATCCGGTGACAAAGGAGTGATACTTGCGGTGTGTGGCTGGTTCAACGGCAAGAAGCAAGAGACGCGTACTTTTCCGATAGCGATGCTCAAACGGGCCGGGATATAGGGCATGGAGTCGAAGCCACCTTGCGAATGCTGCTGTTCACTCACCGAATTTGCGGCGAATCACTGTCCACAATGCCAGAGTCCGAAGATCATCACGGTCTCGAAAGACACGGACAAGGATTGGATTTCCTTCTGCTGCGATTGCGGTTTGACGTTCAATCTGCGGGCTGCTGTCTCAAAGGTCCTTCCCAAAAGATAGTAAGCCCTTGGTCACGTCCGCATTGCGTACTGGTTGCCCCAACATCCCGCAAGTCTCATCCTACGTAAATGAAGGTTTGGCTTCTCACTCTTTGCCTACTCACCTGCACAACGGGCTGCTCCAAACCCGATTCATCCCTACAAAAACGTCCCCTTGATTTGTCAGCGGGCTTAGTTCCGAAACAAGAACCTAAACCGCCGATTGACGCATATAAATTATTCCCGACACAAAACATTTGGACTCAGATCAAACTGGATACAAGAGATGGCCGTCTTTGGCAGGATTCCGTCAGTGTGCAGGGAACGCGATCAGAAAGCCCAATACTATTAGTACCTCAAACAGACCACCCGTTTGTCGGACGTTTCACCTTACAGCCAACTAGAAATTTCTGGACCTTCGTACTGCTAGACACGTCAGATGGTAGAACATGGCAAGTTCAGTGGGGAGCCAACTCCTTTGTTTCTCCCATTCAGTCAGGTTCTTAATGGCTATCTCTGGAAGTAAAGAACGGAACTAGGGCGGATGCCGTCATCGACATGAACGATGGAATCGCTTCCTCACCCCCTGCCATCCTATAGCCCCTGGCCTGGCCGTTGCCCAGAGCTGCGTCGGCGGCCCTTTATACGGCCAGTTGTGATAGTCTCTGGCCAGGCATCATATCCGCAGGCCGAAAGTCCCCACCGAAAGTAGTCCCCGCTGAAGGTCGTCCCCGCCGAGAGTAGGAGGGAATATATGAATATGCGAGTGTTAGTTGTGGGCTTGTTCTTGGCTGCGGCCGTACCTGCCCTCTCGCAACAGCCTGTCGTAGACCCAGCTGCGGTGGCAATCGGACACAGACATGACGGCAACTGGCTGCTATCCAAGTGTCAGGCTAATCCTAAAAGTACTTTTTATCAGGAGCAATTCTACTATGACGCGATGGATAGCATGGCCTGTATTGGCTACATCGAGGGTGCTGTGGATGTGGATTCTGTCGCTAGGTTCTATAAGCCTGATTCACCGCAGGTCTGCGGTGGTAGCGCTACGACGGGCCAAATTCGTGATGTCGTTGTACAAGCGCTGATGCGGCACCCAGAAATTCGGCACTACTCGGCAGGGTTTTTAGTTGTCAGTTTCTTACAGGAGGCATTTCCGTGTGCGAAGTGAAAACGAGTCTGTCCGTCTGTCCCTGCGTGTGCTCCGAGGTGCGGACTTCAAGCGTTACAAACTCGGTTACACACGCTGAATCCGAAAGGCCCTGACTGGGGCTTGGCGTTGCTTGGACAGGGGCTCTACGGGCGAATATAAGACGAAACAATAGCGTCCCATAACTAGCATTCGGTAAACTAGACAAACGCTCATTCCAAAGGCTTTAGCTCAGAAAGTCGCTTATTTCGAGGCTGGTTTCGTTTTCTCTTCGCTTTTAAGGGCCAGTTTCCTGCTCCTCAGGCGAAGGTGTGGCGAAGGGCAAGTCCTGAGAGGATTCGTTCTTCGCCGTGGTAGCTTGCGGTGTGTCCCAGACCTGCCGGGTCTGCCTTCCATCTCTGCGCCTATCAGGTTCATGGCATTGACGGCGGTCTCTTCAACGGTCTTGATGTAGAGGTCCTGGGTGATGCTGACGTTTGAGTGCCTGAGGATACTGGAAATTGTCTTGTCCTGAACGCCGCTGGCGTGGAGGTTTGTGGCCAGGCCACGGCGGAAGGCGTGCCATCCATCCCAAGAGGGAATGGGACCAGCTGAGGGCTCCCGGTCAGCAGCCTTTAGAGCTGGAACGATAACACGCTTGACCAGGTTGGCCAGGTTCATGGGTGTGCCAACCTCACTCTGGAAGATGGGGAAGCCTGGTCCTGTGAACTGTCCCTGTCGCTCCATTCTTTCCTTGTGAGCTTCGAGTGCATCGCGCAACTGAGGCGTGACAGGAATCGGTGCTTTGCCTGCGCTGGTTTTCGGCTCTTGGCAGAATCCCTCCCAGAGAGAGCGTTCTACATTGAGTACCCGCCGATCGTAGTCCCTCCACAAAAGCCCCATGCATTCTCCTTTGCGGAGGCCTGTGTGAGCCATGAGGAGGCAAACTGTTCTCGCAGGCTCTTTGAGGACGCCCAGAATCTTTCTGATCTCCTCAGGTGAGTATGCGTGGGTCTGCCGCGCTGGCATCCCTTTTGGCACCCTGCTGTCTCTGATTGGGTTCTCGCCGTCGAAGGCTCCCAGGCGCTTGGCGCATTTAAACGCGCCGGAGAGAAACGCTTTGATGCGTTCTAGGGACGAGTGGCTAAGGGGCTGTCCCTGTTTGGTTCTGGCCTGTCTCCATACATCGTCCAGCAGCTCTTTCGCATCGCAGCACCGAAACTTCCTGAGCGTCTTTCCGGCCAGGCGAGGCCGCACATGGATGTTAAAAATATCTCTGTAGTTTTTGTAGGTGGAGCGACGGAGGTTCTCTCTCACCTCTGGCAGATAGACACTGGTGATGAACGTCTCGATAGCCATTGTGCTCTGCGAATCAAGGTCTCTGGCGTTGAGTGGGGCCAGGAGTTTCGTAGCAAACTGCCTGACACTGGCCTTACTCCGATACTCGTCATTGAATGGAGCGAGTTTCACGCAGACCTGCTTGCGCCTGGGTGTGCCGTCTGATTGCAGTAGGTCATCTACGTATCTAAGAAACCAGCTCTTGCCCTTGCGGAAGACATAGCCTCTCTGTTCTCTCATGTTTGTTCTCTCATGGTCTCAAACGGACTGCCTGCGCTATTGCCTCCATCACTCAGCCAGGACCACACACTCGGCCAGTGGAATCGCAGATAACGGCCACAGCGGAGAACTGGCAGAGGCTGAGATTGGCCACGGCCTCCATTGCCGCTGTACTTTCCTCGGTTTCGGGTTTTCTCATAAATCCAAGAGACTGGAACTTGCAGACGCTCAGCCAACTGCTGAGGCGTGAGAATATCGCCACGATGCATAGCTTCTCCATTTCTTGGGCGATTTCCTCCGCATCTCTTTTTTGTCAACCTTGGTGTTGCGCTTGTCAAGCGAAAACTTAACTGGCAGGTAAAATATCTGGTAAAATATCCTGGTTGCAGCTTCCTGCCCCTCCATGCAACGCGCATGCAACGCCTGGGACCGCACATCATTGAATCCACAGGCCTTAGCTGCTGGGACACTCTCAACCTTTATCGGCGGTTCGATTCCGCCCCGCGCCTCCAAAATTTCGCGCAGAGCTGCGTAAATGGCTGGGACCTGGGCTAAAAGCCCATACGCATTACTAGGCTTTCTCTCGCGGGCCTGGAAGGCCCGCTTCCCCGGACTGGAAGTCCGGGGCTGCCACCTGGAGTTCCTCGTCAACTTCGTGTCAAGCGTTTGTCAAAACAAAATCTGCTGTGCGTGTCCTTAGGTCCGTCCCTTTAGTCCTTCGTTAGTCCTGTCACCGGTTCCTTTTTGGGCCTGTCTGTTCTTCCTGTTCCGCCAATACTTGCAAGTGGATTCCAGGAGAAGGGCATGGACAAGGTCATCCGCATCCTCGTGGCGAATCGTCCCCGGCTCATGCGCGAGTTGCTGCTGGCTACCTTTGCGGACCGCCCGGGCATCGAGATCGTGGGAGAAGTGTCCAACGAGGCGGAGATTCCCGCGTACGTAAAACGCACGGCGCCCGATTTGCTGGTGATCTCGCTGGACAAACTTGGGCAACGTCCCCGGATTTGCGACACCGTGCTTCGCGCGCACCCCGACGTGAGAATCATCGCCGTTGCCTCCGAGCACAACCGCAGCGTGTGCTACTGGGCCTCCCTCCAATTGGATATTCATTGCAGCGACATCGAGCCCTCCGAGGAAGGAATCCTCAGGGTCATGCGAAATGGAGCGGAAGGCGTTCGAGGACAAGCATGATCCGCCCTCGCGATGATTCGTCTCCCCGGCGTCGCGTACCTCAAGCCGCGAGCTTGCCACTATGAATGCAGCGATGGAACGAGCAGGGGCACACGAGCAAGGCTTGCCCCGGAAGATGTTCCCAACGCCGAACCCCCGATCGCGCGAGAAGAGGATCGAGCGCGCGCGCATTCTTTGGGAGAACCGCCGCACGCTAGTTCGTGCGCTCATCTGGGGCGCCGCGCTCAGCCTCCTGGTGGCCATCAGTTTGCCCAAGAGTTATGAAGCCACAGCGAAGTTGATGCCGCCGGAATCGCCGTCCAGCGGCGCCGCCGCATTGGCGGCGCTCTCTTCCCACGGCGCGGGTATGCTCGGAGGGCTCGCCGGCGACCTGCTCGGAGTCAAAAGCAATGGCCCGGTTTTCGTCGAAGTCCTGGAAAGCCGAACGGTCGCCGATCGTCTGATCGACGAGTTCCAGCTTGCCCGCGAATACCACACCACAAAGATTGAGTACTCCCGCGAGCAGCTCAAGTTGCACACCAAAATCACCGAAGACCGCAAGAGCGGGGTCATTACGATTACTGTCACCGACCGCACTCCTGGCCAAGCGGCGGCGATGGCGCAAGCGTACGTTACTCAGCTCGACCGCCTGGTGTCCCAGCTCAGCACTTCCTCGGCCCGCCGTGAACGCATCTTCCTGGAAGAGCGCCTAAAAACGGTCAAGAGCGATCTCGACAACGCCGCCACGCAGTTCAGCGAATTTGCCAGCAAGAACAACGCGATCGACATCCCGGCGCAGGGCAAAGCCATGGTCGAAGCCGCGGCAGCGCTGCAAGGCCAGTTGATTGCCGCGGAGGCACAAGCAAGCGGCCTTGAGAAAATCTATACCGACAACAACATCCGAGTGCAGGCGCTTCGCGCGCGCATCGGGGAGCTCCGCGCGCAATTGCAAAAACTCAGCACCGGCAATTCCCCTGCGGATATCAAGAACGACACTTCGCTTTATCCTTCGATCCGCAAGCTCCCTCTTCTGGGCGTGACCTACTCCGACCTGTATCGCCGCACCAAGATCGAAGAAACCGTCTACGAGCTGCTCACCCAGCAGTACGAGCTCGCAAAGGTCCAGGAAGCGAAAGAGATTCCCAGCGTCACGGTGTTGGACAGCGCGGCTGTGCCAACGGTCAAGTCTTCTCCCCACCGCGTGTTGATCACGCTAGGAGGGACGTTGCTGATCCTTTGCGCAACCGCAGGGTGGATCTTCATGCGAAAGCACTGGGGTGAAATCGATCCCACGGATCCCGGCCGGCTCCTAGCCGAAGAAATGACCGCGTCGGTCCTGGTCACCGCACGGCGATTCGCGCCCGCAGCGTCCGCACTGCGCGCAAAGCTGGCCCGCGCGGGACGAGCATTGCACCGGGCGCCCGAGGTCCGCGAAGAAAAGCGCGAAGCCGCAGCCGATCCCGCGGGCATCACCCGGGTTTCGCCATGACACACGCGTCATCGCCTCCAACCGCCGCCACTAAGGCACTGGGATCCTTACGATGAACGGAACCGCTACGCGCCGATCTCCCTCGCCGCCGGTGCCCAACTGGGCATCGCAGAGCCAGTTCCCCGCTTGGCCTTCCGTTGGCGATGACGTTGCGGCTCGTGCCTCTTCCGGACGCGTTCGAGTCGGGCTGCTCCGTCAAGTTACCTACGTCGCGATCGATGTCGCGATGGTGTGCCTCGGTGGAGGGCTGGTCTTCTGGCTGACCTTTGGCTTGCGAAGCACGATCGGTGTTTCGGTTCCGTCCGCGGTCAATTTCTTTGAGCATGTTTCCGCTTCGGCCTATCCGGGTTTCTTGTTGTTATACGCCCCGCTGATCGTCCTGGCCTGCAAGAGCCAGCACCTCTATCGCACGCCGAGAGAGATCAGCGCCATCGAAGAAACCTTCACAGTCGCGAAGGCTGTCGGCCTGGCAACTGCGCTCCTAGTCCTCTTCATTTTCACCTCGGAAAACAGAGAGATTTCCCGGGTCGTCGTGACCTACGCAGGGGCGCTCAACGTTCTGACCCTGGGAGGCTGGCGGTATGCCAAGCGCCGCTACGTTCTTCGGCGCGCCCTCCGCGGTGAATCCGCTTCGCGCGTGCTTATCGTGGGAGCGGGCAAGTCAGGCCGGGCACTCGCGGCCTGGCTGGAAGCGAACCGGCAACTCGGCTATTCCGTGTGCGGGTTTTTAGACGCCCACCCGAACGGCGACGCGCGGGTGCTCGGCTCCGTGCCTGACTTGCGCCGCGTGGCCCTGGAAAAATTCGTCGATCAATTGTTCGTGGCGCTGCCGGCTGACCGCGAGCTGGTAAAAGAAGTCTTCCTCGAGGCGCGGCGCCTCCGGCTCGACCTGAATGTGGTTCCCGACCTTTACGATGGATTGGGCTGGCACGCTCCGGTCCACTCCATCGGCGGATTCCCGGTTCTTGAGCTGCACGGCCAGCCGATCCCCGCGTTCGGGCTGGCTGTAAAGCGAATCTTGGACGTTCTGCTCGGATCCGTGGTCCTCCTTCTCGCCGCACCCATTCTCGGTCTGGCTGCGTTGTGGATTTCCGTCGATTCCCCCGGGCCGGTCCTTTATTCCGCTCTCCGTGTGGGGAAAAAGGGCAAAAAGTTTCGCTGCTACAAATTGCGCACCATGATCGCGAACGCCGATGAAAAGAAAGAAGTGTTGCGCTCCTCGAACGAGCGCAGCGGCCCCTTTTTCAAAATGGAGAACGATCCACGGATTACGCGCTCCGGAGCATGGCTGCGAAAATTCAGCATTGATGAGTTGCCGCAACTGGTCAACGTCATTCTCGGAGACATGAGTCTTGTTGGCCCGCGTCCTCATCCGCTGGACGATTTCGAGCTTTACCGCGTCGAAGACTTGCGCCGACTCGACGTCAAGCCGGGGCTGACCGGGCTGTGGCAAGTAACCGCGCGCCGCGATCCGTCGTTTGAAGCCAGCATGACGCTCGATCTCCAATACATCGAGAGCTGGAGCCTGGCGCTCGACGCCAGGATTTTGCTCAAAACGCTGCCGGTGGTTCTCCGCGGGGAAGGGCATTGAGGCCGGCCATGAGCACAGCCCCCGCGCCGACGTTCCTGGAAGTCCGCGGTGCATCCCCTGCGCTCGCTCTTTCCGGCGCGCCTGGCGATCTCCTCACCGCCAAGAAACTCCGCGTCTGGGGCACAAAGTCCGCGTACTCCCTGATCGACCAGGGCTTGACGTCTCTCACCGGCTTTTGCGTGAACTTTTTTCTTGCTCGCTGGATGCCCGCGGAAGTCTATGGCGCCTACGCGATCGCTTTCGCCGTATATCTGTTCGTCTGCGGCTTTCACAACGTGATCGTTCTCGAGCCAATGAGCGTGATCGGCCCCGCGCGCCACGCCGCCCGGCTGCGCAGCTACTTCCGTGCGCAGATCGAGGTGCACGCGGTTCTCGTCGGCATTCTCTCCGTCGTGGTGGCGCTCGCGGGCGCCATCGTTTGGCGCGCCCTGCCGCACAGCCCGCTCGCCGGAGCGATTCTCGGCAGTGCGCTCGCTCTTCCGTTTCTTCTGTTTCTCTGGCTGGTGCGCCGCATGTGTTACGTGCTGCAGCGCCCGCCGGCTGCCATCCTCGGCAGCGGCTCCTGTCTGCTTTCCGTGCTTCTCGGTTTGTACGCGCTCCGTACCCTCGACCGGCTCACTCCCTTTTCCGCCTTCTTGCTTATCGGCAGTGGCAGCTTGCTGGGTTCGTGCCTGGTGCTGCGGCAAATCCGCGGCAGCGCCCAGCGCGATTCTTCTCGCCCGCGGGTGGCGTGGCCCGCGGCCTTGCGAGAGAACTGGTCCTACGGCCGCTGGCTCGTCGGCAGCACGATTCTGTATTCCGTCTCCGGACAAGTGCAGATGTTTCTCGCTGCCGGATTCCTCGGGCTCGGAGCCGCCGGCGTTCTCCGGGCGATGATGCTGCCTGCTTCCGCGATGACCCAAGTGGTTTGCGCGATCGATCTCCTGATCCTCCCCGGATTTTCCTACGACTTCGGGTGCGGCGCGGTCCATCGCATGCGTCAGAAAGCCGTGCTGGTGAGCTGCGCGTTGCTCGGGCTGGGTCTCTGTTTTGCCGCACTCTTGTGGCTGGTCTCCGGTCGCACCGAGCACATTCTCTTCGGAGGGAAGTTCGCAGCCTACGCGTGGCTCATGCCGATTCTCGCGCTCATACCCGCCGCGAATGGCTTCACCGTGGGCTTTTCTGCCTCATTGCGGGCTTCACAGAGGCCGCACTTTAACCTGCTCGCCAACGCGATCGCTGCCCCAGTCGCGGTCGTTTCCGCGCTCTATTTCATCCGCTGGTGGGGGCTCGCCGGTGCCGCCGCAAGTATGGTGATCGGCTTCGCGGTGAGCATGGTCGTCAACTGCTGGCTTTTTTACGCCACGCCGCACCCTGTGGTGGCGCCTCTTCCGACCCGCCGACTGGAGACAGCGACCCAGCCGCAACCATGAACGCCGAGACTATCCAACGCGAATACTACGAGCGCACCGCGCACCTGTACGACGCCGCGCACGCCTTTGAGGAAGACGCACACTACCTGGCGCTGAAATACATTTCCAGCTTCATCGGCTCCTTGGGTATTTCGAGCGCTTTGGACGTCGGCTGCGGCACGGGAAGAGGCATCCAGTACCTTTCGAAGAAGAATCCGAACCTCCACCTACACGGCATTGAACCCGTCGGCGCGCTCATTCGGCACGCGGTCAGCGTCAATTCGATTCCTGCTGGCTCGATTACGCACGGCTTCGGTGATGCGCTGCCCTTTGCTGACCGCAGTTTCGAGGCCACCTATGAGTGCGGCGTTCTCCACCACGCGAAGGACCCGAACCGGGTTGTCCAGGAGATGATGCGCGTTTCCACAAAGGCTATTTTCCTGTCGGACGAAAACCGCTTCGCTCATGGAAGTCTACTCGCGCGATGGGGCAAGCTCTTTCTGTACAAGACCGGGCTTTTCCGCGGAGCTTATTGTCTCAAGACACTCGGGAAGGGCTACCGGTTTTCCGAGGGCGACGGCCTGGCGTACTCCTACAGCGTGTTCGATTGCGTTGACGCGCTTTCGCAATGGGCGGACCGGGTCATCCTCATTCCGTTGGACGGTAACAAACCAAAGAGCATATTTCAGCCGTTGCTGACTTGTTTTCACATCTTGTTGTGCGCCGTAAGGGACGGGCAGCTTGGATAAGCGTCAGGGATTCGTGCGGAGCAGAGGGGCTGGATCATGGGCCTGACAAAATTCGTTCGCGAAGTGGTGCGCGCCCCGCACTATCGGCTACGCCCGGCGGAAGCACTCCGGTACGCCTATGCCAAATGGGTGTTCCATCGATTCCGGCAGAATGATCCGCGGGCATTTCTCGAGAACATCGGGATCGATGCCAACCTCGCACTTGATGGATTTGAGCGGTGGCGTCCGCAGCTAGAGCGCGTCATTTCGGTCGTGCAAAACGCAAAAGGCGGGCAAGGCGGCATCAGTCTGGAAGATGGAAAGATTCTCTACGGCATGACGCGAGCATTGCAGCCGGAATACGTGATCGAAACGGGAGTGGCCGCTGGAGTTTCTACTTGTTTCTTTGCTGCGGCCCTAATGGAAAACGGCCGCGGCACGCTGTTTTCCATCGAGCTCCCGCCCGCCGGCAACCACCTTCGTCACAACGATGGCTCCGTTTATTCCTGGCAAGAAAACGGAGTGGGTTGGGCGATCCCGGAAGAGATCAGACGATCTCTCGGATATCGTCATCGATTGATCCTGCAAGATGTTCGCCGGGCGTTGCCGGAGGTTCTGCGTGCGCTCCCCTACGTCGACATTTTTTTCCATGATGATCTTCATACTCCTGATCACATGTTGTGGGAATACGAATTCGTGTGGCCCAGGTTGCGCCCCGGAGGTGTGCTGGTCTCCGATGATGTGAATCACGGTTGGATTCAGTTTTGCGCCAACCACCGCCAGAACGGCACGGCATTCCACAACATCAACCGGCTGTGCGCCTTGCGAAAACCTTCCAGATCAGCCGGGGAGTCGCACCGTGAAAGTCGCGCTGTGAGGGCCGCAGGATGAAAATCGCGCTTTTCGATTACGTTGTCACCAAAAACAATGGGATCGGGAAGGCCGACCTGGCTATTCTCGCCGCCCTCTGCCACGAGCATGAATTCACTGTTTTTTCCGTTGAGTTTGAGAATCCCTGCCCGGAGCGCATCCGCTGGGTCCACATTCCCGCGCTCAAACGGCCTTTGGTTTTGTTGTTCATCACATTTCATCTGTTGGCTCCCCTTTTTTACCTCTGGCACCGCCTTCGCCATCGGGTGCGCTTCGATCACGTGCAAATCATTGAGAGCAATCTCTTGTTTGGAGACATTGCCTACCCCCATTTTTGCCATCGCGCGTTCCTGAAAGACCACTGGAAGGACGCGGGCGCTACCGGGCTGCGGGGAGCGGCGCGGTGGCTGGATCACTGGCTACATGCGCGGCTGGAGCCTTGGGTATTTCGCCGCGCGTCCCGGATTGTAGCGCCGTCTCGCGGCCTCGCCCGAGAATTGACCTCCGCCTATCCGTCCGCCAGTTCGAAAATTTGTCTGTTGGCAAATTCCATTGATCTGGAAAGTCTGCGCCGGCCAGATAACTTCGATCGCGATGGATTTCGCAGTGGTTTGGGTTGGACCTCGGAGGACGTCGTACTGGTTTTCGTCGCGCTCGGCCACTACGAGCGCAAGGGTCTTCCGCTTTTGATCGACGCGCTCGCTGGCTTAGCGGACCCGAGGCCCAAACTGCTGGTGGTGGGCGGCTCGCTCGATGTGGTTGCCGCTTACCGCGAGCGGGCCACGCAAGCCGGATTGAACGGCAACGTGCGCTTTGTCGGGACGCAAAAAGAAGTGCGGCCGTACCTGTGGGCCGCCGATGCCCTCGTTCTTCCCTCGCACTACGAAGTGTTTCCGTTTGTTGCTTTGGAGGCGGCCGCGGCTGGCTTGCCTCTGCTGGTCACGCCCTTGAATGGCGTCGAGGAGTTTCTGCGAGACGGCGAGAACGGACTCTTGACGCCGCGTGACGTCCCCGGAGTGTCCGGGTGTATCGCGCGGTTCGCGCAAATGTCGCCCGAGCAGCGCTGCGACATGGGCCGGCGGGCGCAGCGTGATGTGGCGCGCTACGACACCTCCCAGGTTGTGTCGGGATGGTCGAAATTGTACAAGGAGGTCGGGCTTCATGGCGGATGAAGCGCTGCTGGTCGCCCGGGTGTTGTTCTGGATCTTTTCGGCCGGCGTGTTGTTCCTGCCGATTCGGTGGGCGTTTTTCTGTTTCATCTTTGCCTCGCACTTGGACATCACCTCCTTATCCTTCACCTCCGCGTCCTCGATCGGTTTCGAGAACACCATTCGCATTGCCGGCCTGCCCACGCTGTTGCTGTGGCGGACTGGTTTTGCTCCCTTCAAGGATATGTCGTGGACGCTGGGTCAGAAACTCTGGCTGGGACTCGTTGCATACGCAGCGATTGCGGGCCTATGGAGCGGTTTTTCCTTGTCCGCGTTCAAAATGGTCGTCTACCTGATCGCCTACTTCGTGTTGTACGCGGTTTTTTGCACGGCCTGGGCCAACCGCTGGTTGGATGTGGCTCTCGTGAGGCTGGTGGCCTGGTCCGTGATCGCACTCGCCATCGTGCAGACCTATGTGTTGGGCAACGCCTGGGGAGCGCCGGAGGATCGCTTCACGTCTTTCTCGACGCCTCAATATTTTGCCGCTTGCCTCGTGGCGCTCTTGGCGATCCTGGTCTTCTCCGGTGAGAGTGGGTTGTTTCACTACGCGACTTGCGGTGCCCTTATCCTCGCGATTGTGTTGTCCGGCAGCCGCTATGTCTTCGTGAGCGCCGTTGTGTTGCTGATCATCGCGTCGTTCCGGGTTGTTTCTGGAGGACAAGAGTCGCTGCGATGGAAGCTCAACTTCGGGAAAATACTGGTGACACTGGCATTGGCGGCGGGCGGGGCCGCGATCCTCGTCTCCTATCTCCCCTACAACCGCCTCGACGAGCTCTTTACCGATGTCGCTGCCGATAACACCAGCGTCGAGGACGTCGGAACGTTTGGGTGGCGCCTCGGAATCTACGAAGAAATCTTCACCCGGCTGGAAAAAAGAAATGGCCCACAACTCTGGTTCGGTTCAGGCACCAGCAGTGGCGCGGCTTTGATGCTCGACATCGACCCAACCCACTACGATCAAGACGGTATCGACGGCAATCGCGTTCTGCACAGCGAGTATCTGCGCGCTCTCTACGAATGGGGCATTTTCGGACTGGGGCTGCTCTGCGCTTTTCTCGCAGCCACGACCGTTGGCTTCGTAAGGAAAATGGGATCGGAAGGCGGCGGCCCGGCGCTCGCCTTTCTGGGGGTCTTGCCTTCGATCGTCATAGGCCTCGCGATTGAGAATGTCTTGGCAGGTGCCGCGTCGGCCGCAGGTGTCGGCATTCTACTCGCGATGACGTTTGCTTGGCAGATGGGGACCTCATTGTCGTCCGAGCAGGTTGCCGACGACGGCCTCAGCGCCGAGAGTCCAGTGCTGTCGGCGTGAAATTGGGACCTATGCGAATTCTCGTCGTTCACGAATCGTACCAGCAGCGCGGCGGAGAAGATGCCGTGGCCGCCGCGGAAGCGGAGCAACTCGAATTGCACGGCCACACCGTCTTGCGGTATTCGCGGCACAACGACGAGCTAAAGGGTCAGGGCCCGCTGCGAATCATGAGGGCCGGGATCGGCACCATTTGGGCGACGGAGTCTTTCCGACACCTCGAGAAGCTCTTGGTCACTGGTAAACCCGAAATCGTTCACTTTCACAACACGCTTCCGCTCATTTCTCCCGCGGCGTACTACGCGTGCGCCCGGCACGGAATCCCGGTGGTGCAAACGCTGCACAATTATCGCTTGGTATGTCCGGCGGCAACGTTTCTGCGCAATGGGCAACTATGCGAGGAATGTCTCGGGCGTCGCGTTGCCTGGAAAGCCGTCGCCTACGGATGCTACCGCGGCAGCCGGGCCGCATCCGCCGCAGTCACCGCCATGCTCGCGACACATCGCGCCCTGCGAACGTGGCAGACCAAGGTCGATGCGTACATCGCCCTCTCCGAGTTTGCCCGCAAGAAGCACGTGGCGGGTGGCTTGCCGCCGCAGCGCTTGGTCGTGAAGCCGAACTTCGTTCATCCCGATCCGGGTTCCAGAGCCCGGCAAGAAGCAGGACGGTATGCGTTGTTCGTCGGGCGTCTTTCGGAGGAGAAGGGGCTGCGAGGCTTGCTCGCCGCCTGGAAGCGATTAACGCGGCCTATTCCCCTTTTTCTGCTCGGCGATGGGCCAATGCAGGAGGAGATTGCTCCGCAAATGGGCAGCCCCAGTTTGCCGGAGACTTCGCTTATCGGCGGCGTTTCTCGCATGGAAGTGTTTCCGTGGATGCGCGGTGCCCGGTTTCTGGTGTGTCCGAGTCACTGGTTCGAGGGTTGCCCGCTGGTTATCGTTGAGGCCTTTGCGTGCGGCATTCCCGTGATTGCCACGGGCCACGGACCGACCGCAGAAATGATTGACCACGGCCGCACCGGCTTGCACGTCGCGCCGGGGAATGCTGCGGATTTGGCGGCAAAGGTGGAATGGGCGTGGACGCATCCCGAAGAGATGCAAGTAATGGGCCAGGCTGCCCGGCGCGAATTTGAGGCGAAATATACAGCGCGGCAGAATTACAGCCAGTTGATGGCGCTTTACGAGCGGCTGGCGGAAGGAAAAGCGGCCAGTGTGCAATCAGCGGCTTGGGCTTCGAGTGCGATGTCTTCCGAAGGAGCGTCGTAAATGTTGCGGGCAGCGGACTCATCGCCGGCAGGTCCCTCGGTGCTGCAGAACAAGACGAAGCAAGAAGGCCGCCTTTCTGTCTATGCCAGCGCGAGGAAAACGTTCTCTGTTCTTGGCGTGAGGGTGGATGCGCTGCAGATTCCCGAAGTGATCGGCCGGATGCGGGAGTGGATTGCGCGGCGGGACGCTTGCCACTATATCGCCGTGACCGGAATGCACGGGATCACGGAAGCCCAACACCACCCGGATTTCAAGGTAGTGCTAGCCGGCGCAGACCTCGTTGTGCCCGATGGCATGCCTCTCGTCTGGATCGGGCGTTTGCGCGGGGAATCCCTCCGGCGCCGCGTCTATGGCCCCGAATTGATGCTGCGTTTTTGCCGGGAGACCGCGCCAACGGGCTGCCGCCACTTTCTGTACGGCGGCGAAGCAGGTGCTCCCGAACAACTCGCGGAATTCCTGGAAAAGGAATGTACCGGAATATGTATCGCCGGGACCTACTCGCCTCCGTTCCGGTCCACGACTCCGGAGGAAGATGAGGCCATCATCGGAAGGATCAACCGAGCCGCGCCGGACGTTCTTTGGGTCGGGCTCGGTACCCCGAAACAGGAAACGTGGATGGACCGACAACGGAACAAGCTTCGCGTGCCGGTCATGGTCGGCGTGGGCGCGGCGTTCGACTTCCTGTCTTCGCGAAAGAAGCAAGCGCCGGTATGGATGCAGGAAAACGGCCTGGAATGGCTTTTCCGCTTGTTGCAGGAGCCCCGGAGGCTGTGGAAGCGATACCTGGTGAACGGCTCCGAATTTGTGCTTCTCGCCGCGTTGGAATTGCTCGGCTTCCGTGACTTTGATTGATCTCGCCTCGGCTTGCCGGCGAGACGGGTCCTCGCGTTAGCGGCGAGTGGAAGGGTCCTCGCGGTGTTTACGACAATACGCTCTCGCCGAAGCCGCCCTCGCAAACCGTTTGAACCGCCGCGTAGCGGCTGTCGGCATTCAAAAGCCGCATGATGCGGTGCACGTGATTTTTGACGGTGAACTCCGAGAGATTCAGGTTAGCGGCAATCTCTTTGTTCGTCAGGCCCCGCGCAAGAAAGGAAACGAGTTGCTGCTGCCGCGGCGTCAGGCCGAGTTTCGCGCAAATGCGCTGATTCAGCACGAGCGAGCCCTTGCGCGCCTCTCGCGCAACGAACTGGAACAGGTGACGGCACAGCCGCGGAGGACACACCGCTTCGCCCTGGGCGACCCTGCGAATGGCCTTGAGTGTTTCTTCCGCGCTCGCATCACCCAGCAGATAGCCCCCAACGCCGGCCCGGACGGCCTGCAAGAAAATCTCCGGGTCCTCTTCCATTCCGAGGAGGACAATCTTCATCTCTGGAGCAAAGGAAATCGTATCGGGAAGTAGAGCCGGGCGTAAGATCGTGGCCGTCGCGTGGTCCGCGACGAGAATGTCGCATTGAGATTCGACGATTGTCTTTTCGACCGACGGTGCGTAGCGGTCTACTCCCACAATGCAGAAATCGGGCTGCTTGCGTACAATTCCGGCCAGTGCTTCGCGAAGCAACCGGTTCTCCACGAGCAGGAAAAGCTTCCAAACATCGGTCGTGCCACTGTCTTTTGCTTGTTTCATGCAGCGCCAAAATCCACGTCAGAGCCCGAGACCAACAACCTCAAATTCACTTGCCAGCTGCCGGGAACTACGAAACCTCGCACGAGTTACGACCTTACTTCCGAGGCTTGGTCAGGTCAATCTACGGGATGTCAACAGCCTGTCATCTTTGTGTCGGATCACCGGCACATTGACGACGTAAGGTAAAGTAGCTGACGAAGTTTCGCCTTATGCGCGTTTGTTGCAGCGCGCGAAGGAATATTTTGTTTTCCTTGTCGGCAGCGGAGAGCCTTTTGCCGGAGCGAGCCATCGTCGAGCCCATCGCGGAGAAAGTGTTCGAGGCTATCGAGCGCACGGAACATTTGGTGTCGCTTGTTCCCGCGGAGTGCCTCGATTGGCGGCCGCAATTGCCTTCCCACCTACCGCCAGCGAACGATTTGGGCCACACGCTGGGTCATTTGCTCGACTGCTTGTCCGGATTCTGCGCGGTGTTCCACGTTGCGTTTCCCGTGGAGCTGGCGGACTTCGCAAAGCTGCGCTCGCTTCCCGTGAACCAATTCTGCTCGGCAGAAGAAGCGAGACACAGCATCAAGATGTACGCCGGTCACATCGGGCGCGGATTTCGCTGCTGCTCGGACGCCGACTTGGCACGAAGAATACCGACCGTGTTTGTTCCCGAGGGGGAGACGTTGATGACGCTTCTGCTGGGGAACCTGGAACACTTGTTGAACCACAAGTATCAGCTTTTCCTGTACTTGAAGCTGGCGGGCGTGACGGTCAGCAGCCGCGATATCTATAGGTTCCGCGGCACTCCGGACGCCGGCAGCAGCTAGCTGCAGCCATTGCGCTTCCCCCCACGCGTCCCGCGAATAGCCGCAGGTAGCGAATCATCGGCGGGCCACAATAGGGAATCGAACAAGCCCGGTCCTTTGTGAGCACTGCGGAATCGCGCCCGGAGGATGATTTGGGCGTCACCCACAGCACCGTAAAGGCGGCGGCGAGCCGCCGCACCCCATGGAAACCTGCGGCTCTCACCAAGGATAGAATGACGTGTCGTTCTATCCTTGCTCTCGCACTGCGAACTTTTCGGCCTTCGACAGCAGTCGGCGAAGAGTCTTGCAATGATCCAAGAAAGGAGTGACGCGTCACTCCTTCCTCGTACCCCCGCCCCGAGTTTCGTGTAAAGGGTTCGTAAGATGCTGAAATAGAAAGGCTTAACATACTCGAGAGCGCAAAAGAGCGTACGTTGGAACGACATCGAGGCGATTTCGGTGCTCGGGCATGCCGGCCGAGGGATTATCCGCACTTTCGCCGCTGGTAAGCTTTTGGTGTATCCCCTCCTTGTTATTGCAAGGGTGGGCAGGCTGCTGGTTTTGAGCTAGTTTCACGATTTTCTGCGACGGGGATTCGCGAAGAGTACGTAACGCACTGTGAGAAAAGTGCTTAAGCTGAAGTACAAGTTGCCGTCAACTGGAATGAAAAAAGCGCCGGAGAACCCGGCGCTTTTGTGCATTTCTTCCTGTGCCGAGTATACACAAAGACGGCCAGAAGTCAAGAACTTTCGGAAGTGGGACTCTATTTTCCGACAAACCTGACCATCCAGCCAAGTGAAAGCCGACCGTCTGTGAACTGGGCGAAGCTTGTCGCTCCATTTGTATTGCGTCGCGGTCATTTCTGTTACTGCTTGGCTCCTTTCTCCATTTCTCGGGATCCCGGCGAGGCCAGCAGCTCCGCCAGCCGGTCGTAGGTCGCGGCCACGCCGTGCTCCATGCCCGACTTGAGGGCGATGTCGCGGGCTTCCCTGGACTCGTAGCGCACCGTAAGGGTGAGCGTGGTTTTGCCGCCCAGCTCGACCAGGGCGTTCGTGACTAGGGCCTCGCCAGGGTACCAGGCATCGTCAAACCTCTCGGTGGCGACGAGCCGCTCCGGCACCACGATTTCGCGGTGGACGCCGCGCACCCCCATTTCGGTTCCGTCGGGGCCGCGCCACACGAAGCGGTAGGCGCCGCCCACCCTCAGATCGATTTCGCAGATCGGCATGGACCAGCCCGGCGGCCCGAGCAACCACTGCTTGAGCAGTTCGGGCTTGGTGAGGGCCTCGAAGACCAGACGGCGTGGCGCGTCGAATACGCGTGTCATCGCGATCTCGAGGTCGGAGGGTGTAGTTACGTTCAAGGTCCCGGCGTTTTTCATTCGTCTTCCCCCTTATGGCTTCGTTTTCTTCTCTTTGGCCTTCAGCTCGTCGAGCAGGGTGTCCAGGCGCTGGAAGTTACCTTCCCAAAGACGCCGATACCTCTCCAACCACACGTCAAGCTCCTGGAGCGGCGCGGGCCGCAGGGCATAAATTCGGCGCTGAGCGTCCACGCGAACGTCAACCAGTCCGGCATCACTGAGCACGCGCAGATGTTTGGAGACTTGCGACTGGCGCAGACCTAGCCGATCGACCATGTTGCCGACAGGGCAGGGTCCGTCAAGCAGTAGTTCGACAATATGCAGACGGTTGGGTTCGGCCAGCGCTTTGAGGGTTGCCATCATGGTGGCCCGAATATGCCTCACGTAGAATATTCGTGTCAAGACATATTCTCGAAGAAGAATATAAACCGGGGGGCCGGGTTGGGAGGCAGGAGCCGGTTGCAGACTGCCGTTAGGCGATGGTGGAGTCGGTGGGGGACGGGACCGGCTGAGGCGAGCGGGGGAGGGTAACGAGCATCACCGTACCGGCCTCGGAAGTGCGCTCAAGGCTTACGGAACCGCCGTGATCGTGGACGATTTTGCTGACGATGGCCAGGCCCAATCCGGTGCCATTGGATTTGCCGGAGCTTACGAAGGGATCGAAGACGTTGTCGCGAATATTGAGGGGGACGCCGGTACCCTGATCGATCACGCGAATCTCGAAGGAATCTCCGCGGGTCTGGACATCGATGGCGACCCTGCCTTCCCCGTCTGGAGTGGCTTCGCAAGCGTTCAAAACCAGATTGAAGAAGGCGCGCTCGAGCTTCTTGGGATCAAAGACGCCTTCGACTTCGTTTCGGGCGGTCAAGGTGATGGTGCGATGGCGAAACTCGGGACGAATCTTGACGGCCTCGATCGCACGGCGGAGGATCTGATCCAGACTGGCCGGCACGGGCGAGATGGCGCGGCGCTGGTAGGCCAGCTCGCGAAGCGAATCGATCAGATCGGTCATCTGATTCGACGCCGTTTGAATCTCCTTGTAGATTTCGCTCTTGTCCAGCTTGAGTTCGTCCGCTTCGTAGAGGAATTCCGCGTTGGCGACCACCGCGGCGAGATAGTGGCGCAAATCGTGGGAGAGGGAGCTGGCGGCGCGGCCAATGGCGGCGACGCGTTCGGTCTCAATCTGCTGGCGCTGCGAGGCCAGCAAGTCACCGCGCATTTTTGCAAAGGCGGTGCTGAGCTCCGCCACTTCGCTGGTTCCTTCGGGAACAATCGAGTAGGTGTAGTCGCCGCCAGCGAGGGCGCGCACACCAGAGACGAGGTTTTCCAGAGGTTTGGTGATGGTTTGGGCTACGAAGCCAAACAGGAGCGCGCCAAAAACGACAGCCGAGGCTCCCAGGATGTAGATGGTGCGGTTGAGGCGCCGGAGGAAGCTGTTTATCGGAGCCAAGGGCATCATCACATAACATCGAACGGGGGAGGGAAGGGCGCCATGCAAGAGGACCGAGGCAAAGGCGTAACTGTCCGAGTCGAGGGCGGTTTCGCGAGCCCCGGGACTCACCCGGAGATCGTCCTGGCGGATTTTGCGTGCGAGCGCGGCCTCATCTTTGGCGGGCAGCGTAGAGGCGATGACGTCGCTCCCGGTCGCGAGGGCGATTTGATTGCCGCCGGCGGCCAGAGCAAGCTGCTCGGCCAGACTGGAATTGACCTGATAACCGATGGCGAGCCATCCGAGTTCCTGAGAATCGCCGCCAGCGCCCGCGGTGATGCGGCGAAGAAAGACCTGATAGAGGCGTCCATTGTCGTACCACCAGGAAGCGTCGTCGCCTTGCTCGACCGAGCGCTTGAGATCGCGCTCGGCGGCTTCCGGCGGCCAGCCTGGATTGGTCATGTGCAGGGCGACGACTTGGCCATCGGGCTTCGCGAGGACAAAAAGGTCGCTGCCGGAGAGCTTTGAGAACCTGGTGGAGCCGTCCTGAATGGTGAGGGCGTGCTCGGTGGTCATCATGGCTTCCAGCGGGGGAAGATCGGCGAGCATCGCGGCGGTGCTGGAGAGTTGGCGCTCGCGCTGGCGTTGTACGCTTTCAAAGGCCCGCACGGAAGCCTCGGTGCCGTCACGGACCTGGCTCTCGGTTTCGACGCTGACGGTATGACGAATGATGAAAAGAATTCCGCCGGTCAGGCCGCAAATGATGAGCAGCGTGGCGATGAACAACTGTGTTCGCAGGCGGAAATGCGTCATGGCGTTTCCCCGAATGGTCAGGCCTTTGCTCCGCCGGCGGGCGGGCCCGGGACGAATTTGTAGCCGGCGCCATGGATGGTGAGGAAGTAGCGGGGATTGGCGGAGTCCGGCTCGAGTTTTTGGCGGAGGCGGAGAATGTGGTTGTCCACGGTGCGCGTGGATGGGTAGTTCTGGTAGCCCCAGACTTCGTTGAGGAGCTCATCTCGCGAAAGGACACGGCCGGGCGAGGAGGCAAAGAATTTCAAGAGCTTGAATTCCTGTGCGGTGAGGGTAACGGGCTTGCCCGCTTGGTTCGCCTCCATGCTGGTGAAATCGATGCGAGCGTCCCCGAAGACAAGGACTTCGTGACTGACGTTTTTTGCGGGCACGCTGGAAACCGGCTGGGGCTTCCCCGCGCCGCGCCGCATGGCACGGCGGACGCGGGCGAGCAATTCCCGAGGGCTGAAGGGCTTGGTCACATAGTCGTCGGCGCCGAGCTCGAGCAGCAAGACTTTGTCCTCTACCTCAGCGTTGGCGCTCAAGACAACGATGGGCACGGATGCCGCGATGGTCTTGAATTCGCGGCAAAGCTCCTTGCCTGATAAGCCGGGGAGTTTCAAGTCCAGCAGGACGGCACTGGGCTGCTGCTTGCGGAAACTCTCGAGACCCGAGATTCCATCCGACGCGATCTGGACCTGCAGCGAGTCCGCTTCGAGTAGGCGCTGAAGCGTTCGCTGCATCGCGCGGCTGTCTTCGACCACCAGAACTGTATCCATTTTTCCATCCTTTGTAGGTTCTTTCATATACTCCGCAATTCGTGCTCGTCCGCCGGAAGAGAATATCTACGCCGGCGCTGCTGCATCTTCAAACCTGTGTTCCGCCGCAAGACTGCGTTTCAATAGTCTGTCTTAAGCGTGTCAGGGTCGTAGTCCTGGCCATATTTATTTTTGTGCTCGGTCTGCATTTGCTTCACAACCGGGACCGCCATTACCGACAGAACGCGATTGCCCCCTTCGATGACGACGGCGCGCTGCAACTCCTGGAGCGCCTCCGGCCGCGCATTCTCGTACCACACGTGGAGCATATACTTGCCGGGCGGGACACCCGCGATGGAGTAGCGCCCAGCCTTGTCCGATATCCCGAAAAACTCCGAATCGATGGCCAACACCACGCCGGTCATCTCCGGGTGAATGTTGCAAAAAAGATAGGAAGGTCCAACGCGATCGAACTTGACCGAGCGCTGCGCTCCGGCCTGGTAGAGACCCAGGTCGAAGCGCTTTCCACGATACAGGGAAAAGACATTGTGAAACCAGGGATCGGCATTTGGAAAGTCCACCACGCTTCCGACCGGGACGACCAGCAGGTTGGGCTCAAAGCGCTTGTTGCGCTGGAGGAGGCGATAGCGTGTTTTCTCTAGGGTAGCTCGAACCCTTTGCACGGGATCGAGAGGCGCGAGCCAAACGACAACTTGAGAAGCGTCGCCGAGGCGGCCGGATTTGCCTTGCACGAGATTCACCTCACCGGTGATCTCGGCCGCGGGAGTATCGGCGGCGCTGGTGGATTGCGCGGGGCCCGAGGAGACGAAGAGCGCCGCACAAAACAAAGCGAGAGCTGTGCGAGTGATTCTCATATGCGCCTAGAACAAAAACCCAATTGCGAGGCCTATTTGCCCGGCAGTGTTGGGGGTCCCGATCGGCTCATAGGTTCGCAAGCGGCGATATTCGGCCGAGAACAGGAGATCGGAGCGGGGCTTGAAGATGTAGTTTGCGAAAAGCATCTGGTTTCGCGCCGGAACGGAGGTGAGGAAGTAATTGGTGGCGGCGGCATCGCGCAGGTCCGCTGAATTTCGGCCGCCGGTGCCGGCGGCGACGTTGAATTCATTGCGGGCGTCCACTTTGATTTTGAATTGCGACCAGCCGCCGATTACACCGAGGTTGGCCAATTCTGGAGCGGTAACCGAGGCGTATTGCATGGGGTCCACAGGTCGATTGGGGCTAAGGGGTAGCCCGCCGAATCCGTCGAGACCTTCGCCGGTGAAGAATTCTCCGCTCAACTCGGTGTGGGGCAGCATCGGAAACCTCCAGTCCACAGTGCCCGCCCATCCCGTCACCTGGTACCCGCCGATGAATCGCTGCGGAGAATAGACGCCCGAGATTCCGATCGAAGCCGGCCGATCCTCCGACTTGCTGTTTGCTGATAGCCGGACTGCGTAGGTTGGCTGCCGGGAGTTCTCCCCGGGCGAGGGCGTCCTCTGGTTCGTGTTGGACGTGTAGTAGGTAGTGGAGGATGGATCGAGAAAGCCCGCTTCCAGCTTGAACGGAGAAAAGGCGCCGGTGAATCGCTGCTCGACGCGAACGGTTGGAGTCCAGTTCCAGAGCTTGCCCGCCGAAGCGAACCCCGGGACCACCACGGACATATACGTGGTCGGCTGATTTGGGGCGAAGAACGGGTAGTCTAGCCCGGAGATGACGGACGTGTTTTTCCAGTCGAAGCGGATTCGCGCCAGGCGGATTTCGGCGACGCCAGAGCTTGTCGCGCCGTACCCGCTTGGGAGCCCGCCGAAGAAGTCCATTTGCAGGTCCGCGCTGGTTCGCGCTCCGAAGACGGTCGGGCCGATTCCGCTCAAACCGATAATGGATTGCCGAACAGAGGCTCCGGCGCTGCCGCTGGAATATCCCGAAAAATTAGGGACGGCAATGCCCGGGATGTCCACGTTATCGACCTGGCCGTAGTCGGCGAAGGCGTTGAAAAGCGCGATACCCGAAAGCTTGAGGCGGAATCTGGAGGCGCTCTCGACTTTGGTTTGCCGTTGTTCGTCCACTCTGGAGTTGAGAATGTCCCAATCATCTTGGGAGATTTGCGCGGCGGGGCGGGTTTCGCCGGATTTTGTCTGGTCAGGCACGGCGCCGGCCGCTTCTGGCGCCGGAGAGGCGGCCTGGCCAGCGGCGAGGTTGTTCATCCTGTTGAGGACCTCTTGTAAGGTGGTGCGGAGCTCCTGAATCTCCGTTCTGGACTGCGCCAGCTCGACCTGCGTTTGTTCCAGCGATTTGGTCAATTGTTCGATCTTGCCGGCGAGCTCCGGACGGACCTCTGGCGTCGCAGATGCGGCGCCGGTCTGGGCACGCGCAACGGAAGCCGCCAAAAGCAGAGCACACAGCAAGCGAATGCCAACTTGGAGGCCGCGATGTAAAGGGGACGTCATTCCAACTACCTCCTTCAATTTCGAAAACGCGCCACACTCACCGAAGCGTTTCTGGAACTGGCGCCAGCGTGCCGATCGTTACAGTCAGAGCTTGTCGAGTTCAAAGCGCGTTGGCTCTCCCTCGAGCGCACGGCACGCTTCCAGCGAATCGCTTCCACGGGAAGAGATGCGAGCTCACGAGTATGAAACATCATCCGCCGCATGGAGTGGAGCCATTGAGATACTCGCGCCTTGATTCTAGTCCCTGGGACCGCCGGTGACACCTTGCCAATAGAGGACCGCCGACCGAAAGGGAAAATTCTGGTTGCCAGGTAGGAGTTCCAGGAACTGGGGTCGTCCAAGAATTCGGGATGGACAAAAAGTGTCAGTTTGGCACCGTCAAGGTCCGAGACAGCCCACTTGGCGCCGAATTCGCCGACCCATGTTGCGATGCGGCTGGGCAGCGGCTGGACACACCACGCCTCCAGACCATGGGGAATTGGACGGGGGAAAAGCGTCTGCGTAAGGGAAAGAATGAGGCCGAATGCGTTGCGAACCGTTGGGTTGTGGCCAGCGCGGGCGGTGACTGAGCGCCAGAGGTCTGCGTTGTCGAAGTGAATGTCGATGAAATAGCCGATTTCCAGCAACCAGGAGAGGCGAACCCACGAGCCCAATAAGTGCCTGAAAGCGTGCATCACTTGCAGGGTGAACCGATCATCCAGCGAGGGGGCTGGGAAAGAGATTTGGTGCAGGGTCATGTCCTGAACTCGTTGCAAGCAATTGGACGGTGCGTCGATCGAGACGCCGTGCTCTTGATGACGGAGCGATACGAGGAGATCGACCTGGCGATGGCGCGGAGGGGCGTAGATGTCGTCGTGGGCGGAGGGAATGTGGCGGAGAGGTGTGGCGAAGGTCACTTCGCCGGTGTTGTGAATTTCTTCTTCATCGTAGCCGCAAGACTTGAGCGCCTGTTTGGCGTTTTCCATCCATTCGGCGGCGACGAGGAAATCGAAGTCGGTCTGGTGGCGCAGATGAGGGGCGGGGCAGAAGTCCGGAGTGAGCGTGAAGCCCTTCAAGGCGCAAAAGCGAATGCCGCGATTGTCGAACGACGCGACGATACGACGGAACTCGCCGAGCATGTCGAGAGTGCGCTCGCGGTTGACGAGCAGCCTCTGCTCGAGCGCTTGGCGGAAGTCGGCAGGCACAGCGTTGAGCGCTTCGTGTTGCTGCAACTGATGGAGTAAATAGAGCGCGAGGCCGCTCTGATCGAGCCAGCGCAGGAACCGGCGCAAATCTGCACCGCTGCAACGCTTCAATCGGGCAAGATTGGAGAAGTCAGGATCGGGCCGAAGCGCGGCGATGGCGATGGCCTTGAGGTCGCGATCACGCATTGCAGGGATCTCCGATGGCGACCTGTGTGGTGGGAACGGGTTGCGCAGTTTCTTGCCGCATCACAAATTCCGTCAGGCGGCAGAGCGCGGGCAGTATCGTTTCCTGGAAGACGCGAGCATCCACTTCCAGACCGATGAAGGCGAGGATTTCCTTGCGCTCGCGATCCGCGCCGATCACGCACGCGGGGCCCATGGAATACACAATCAAGCAGCCTGCCATGACGATGGATGCCTCGGTGATCTTGAGGCGGACATCGACGTCGCGGACGATCTTCCAAAGACAGGGCTGCGATGGTGGCGAGGAAGGCGCGGATAGGGATGGGTTGAGAAGAGACAACGACGGGAAGAAACTCAGGTCGTTGGTTTCCAGCAGAACATTCGCAAATTCCAGGTGGACGTTGGTCTTCAGCGGCGTCGGAGCGAAGCGACGCAGCAAATCGAGCGGGTCGCGATAGGAGCTGATCTCGGGAGCAGGCACGTCAGTTCCTCTCGCAGAAGCGGCTGACGGCTTCCGCGGTCACTTGCGGCGACTCACCCGAGCGTACCCACCAGCACTCGCAATTCGCAACGGCGTGGATCATCGCCGAGCGGATTGCAGACGCTTCGGGAAGCTCGTCGGGAAGACGCTCCGCGCTGCTCTCAAAAAACTCACGCGCATCCGCTGCGCTGCACGGCGCGAAATCGCACCCGGATACCGGGCGGCGCTCGAGGAACATGAGCCACCTCGGCCGCGAATCGGATTTCGCAGGTGCTGGGCAAATTTCTTCGGGACCTAGCTCGAAAGCCAATTCCCCATTGAACCACTGTTTCGGAGTGCGTCCTTGCAGCTCGGGGAAATGGTGAATCGCATCCGGAAGCAACTTCACGGGTGCGGCAAGGCCATGAGCGATCAATTCATCCGCTTCCTGCGAGATGTACGTCCAATCGTCGGAAATCAGCGAGAATCCGATGCGGGCGAGCGCTACCGACAGCGTGGACTTTCCCGCGCCCGACAATCCGGCGAGAAGCAAACCCTGACCGTTGCGCTCGAGGCACGCGCTATGAAGAGGTACGACGCCGACTGTCGTGCCCATCACGCCCACGGTAATCGGCAACCAGTGTGAATTCCAAAATAACGGGTCGCCCGCGGACGCCGTCGAGACGGCGCCGACGACGCGTCTGCGCAGGAGATCGAACGTGAAGAGCTCATGGGTTCCAATGGTGGCGAACACCAAATGATGGAGTCCGCGAAAATGCGTTTGGGTTTTCACGTCGCGGTCGCCAGGCAGCGATGGATCGAGAAGAACGTCCATGTCGAAGGTGCGGCTGGATCGAGGGCGACTGGAGCAGCGCCAACGCGA
Organism: uncultured Acidobacteriota bacterium; assembly: GCA_963735525.1. Lineage (GTDB taxonomy): Bacteria > Acidobacteriota > Terriglobia > Acidiferrales > UBA7541 > Acidiferrum. The sequence continues at coordinate 242,154 of CAVTLQ010000022.1, forward strand.
CACCGCGGCGAGAATTTCCTCGGAGTTGGTGGCCAATGCGCAGTGCGCGCCGGCGATGAAGAGGTCCGCATGCAGGGGCAGTACAGAGCGATTGATGAGGTGCAGCTTTGTCACGATGAAGTCACGACAACGTCGACTCTAGCGCGAAAACAGGCCGTGCGCGCGTTGCGAGAGAACAAATGACAGCTCCGTGACACGCTTGTGACAAACCACTGGGAGGCAAACCGTATTTTCAAAAATGCGAGGGTCATGGAACTTCCGAATGTCGAAGAAAGTCGTCTTTTTCTTTCCGTCGTTTGCCAGCAGTGACGCGACAGCTCCCCTCGGCTTGTTGGCGGTCGCGACCCCACTGTTGCGCGCAGGATATTCGATCCGACTGATTGATTCCACGATCACGCCGAACTACAAGAAGCGGGTGCTGGAGGAAGTGCAGGATGCCCTGTGCCTGGGGATTTCCTTGGTGACCGGGCCGATGATCCGCGAGACGGTGGAAATCGCTCGCGCCGTCAAGGAGTGGAACCCTAAGTTTCCCGTAATTCTGGGCGGCTGGCATCCCTCATTGCTTCCCAAGCAGACGCTGGAGGCGGAGTACATCGATATCGTGGTGAAGGGACAGGGCGAGGATGCGCTGTTGGATGTAGTGCAGCATCTGGAGAGCCGCTCGGCGCTGGACTTGGTTCCAGGAATCGGCTTCAAACGCGACAAGAAACTAATTTTCACCAGCGAGCGGGCGTTGCGACCGATTGTGGATTCTCCCCCCAAGGCGTATCACATCGCGGATTTCGATGCATACGAACGTGTATGCGGGCGGCGATGGGCGATGTACATCTCGAGCCTGGCGTGTCCGTACAACTGCTCGTATTGCACGAATGCGGGAGTCTACGGCCGGAAATGGAACGCGCTTTCCGCCGAGCAGTTCGTGGAGGAAACGGTTGACCTGACGCGCCGGTATGGGCTGGAGCTGTTGTGGGTGGTCGACGACAATTTTCTGGTGGACCTGGACCGCGCGCGGCTGATTGCGGATGGGCTCGTTCGCGCCGGAGCCAGCTTTCGTTGGAGCATCCAAGCCACGACAAATCTGACATCGCGGCTCAGCGTCGAGGACCTGAAGCTGTTGCGTCGCGCCGGACTCCAGCAGATCTGCCACGGCGCGGAATCCGGCTCGCAGAAAATGCTGAAGCTGATGAACAAAGGCTTTCAGAACTTCGACACCATTTACGAGACGGCTCGGAGATGCATCGCCGCGGACATCCGTCCGTCGTTCAACATCATCTTCGCGTATCCCGGCGAAGGGCCCAGCGAGCGGAGGCAGACCATTAATTTCATCATGGATATGTGCCGGCGGCATCCCGGTGCGGAATTCTGGACCAACATATTCACTCCGTATCCCGGCGCACCGGTGATGGAACACGCGGAAGAGTACGGAATCAACGTGCCGACGTCATTCGAGGGGTGGGCCGATTTCTTTCCGCGATACACGGTGCTGCCGTGGCTGAAGGGTGGCGAGCACCGCCGCTTGCAGGTGATGCGCGACTATCTGAGGCTGGCGTTCGACAGGTTTCCCATCAGTGCGGACACGCGCAGCCGTACCACACGGCTCATCCAGAAATCATTTTCAATTCCCGCGCGTTGGAGACTTGACCACGACGTTTACGCACTGCCGGTCGAGCTGTGGGTCAATGAAAAGCTAAAGCGCAGGACGGCAGCGGCGAAACCGGCGGTGGATGCCAAGCGTCTGGAACCCGCCACGTCAGGGGCCGCGTGCTAGCGAAGCGCAAAGTCGTCCTGTTTTATCCCTCCTACGACGGCCCGCCGCTGAGCGCGCCTCTTTGCCTGTTGAGCCTGGCCTCGCCGCTGCTGGAAGCCGGATTCGAAGTAAGCATTATCGATGCAGCGATTGCTCCCGATTGGGAGTCGCGGGTGCTGCGCGAAGTCCAGGATGCGCTGTGCCTAGGGATTTCCGTGCTGACCGGCCCGATGATTCGCGGCGCGATGCGAATGGCCAAGCTGGTGAAACATACGAACCCCGAAGTGCCGGTGATCTTCGGTGGTTGGCATCCGAGTCTGTTGCCAGGCCAAACGTTGAGCGAGAACTACGTTGATGCCGTCGTACGAGGGCAGGGGGAACTCACCCTGCTCGAGATCGCGCAGCGTTTGGCCGAGAAGAAACCGTTCAACGATGTTCAGGGTGTTTCTTCCAAACCCTTCGGTTTGACGCAGCACTCGCCGGAGCGGCGCACCGCGTTGCTCGACGACCTGCCGATGGCCGCTTTCCATTTGACCGATTTCGATGCCTACGAGCGTGCGTGCGGGGTGCGAAAACTCGCGTACGCGACGAGCGTCGGCTGTCCCTATGCCTGCAATTACTGCACGGACATGGTCTTCTACAAGCGCAGGTTCAATGCGCTTGCGGCGGAGCGCGTTGTCAGCGAGGTGACCGATCTCGTTGAGCGCTACCGGATCGAAGAAGTCGCCATGCTGGATTCCAATCTTCCTGTCGATTGGCGACGCGCTGTGGACATCGCTCGGGGTTTCCTGGACGCGAAGCTTCCGTTCCATTGGACGTTCCAGGCATCGACCGATTTCCTTTGCCGCATGAGCGACGACGAAGTGCGAATGCTGGGCGCGAGCGGCGTCACCCACATGGGTTTTGGCACGGAATCGACTTCGGCCGACGTCTTGAAGTTGATGAACAAACGCCACCAGCACCTGAATGAAATGTACGACACCGCGCGGAAGGCCGCGCTTGGCGGCATTCACGTGACCTTCAACCTCATTTTCGGCTATCCGGGCGAGACCGAAGCCAACCGCGTCGAAACTCTTCGGACCATGAGCGATATTGCCAGGCAATTCTGGAACGTGAGTTTTTCGCCGAATGTTTTCACGCCGTATCCCGGGATTCCGATTTGGCCGCAACTCCGCGAACTGGGAATGCGCGAGCCGCAGTCTTTGCGCGAGTGGGTCGAGCTTCCCCTGGGCAAAAGCGTTCTTCCGTGGCTTCAGGGTGAGGAATTGGCGCGTCTGCGCAGAATGCTGGAGTTCTTCTTGTTGAACAATCAGCTCCGCAAAGCGACCACGAATCACCCGGGGCTCCGCCAGGGTGTGCGCCGTGCGCTCGGCGCTCCCCTCCGCTGGCGGATTCGAGCCAACAAGTACTCATTCCCATGGGAATTGTGGGTGGCGCGTTCTTTCGAACGGATCGTGACGCGCCGCTCACTGCTTACCGGTCAACCGTTGAGCACGGAGGTTAGTGAGGTTTGCTGAGCGTAGCGCCAACCCGGAGAGAAGCTTCCGCAGGAGAGGCCGTGGCGGACGTCCTTCTGACGCACTCCTATCACCTGCCCTACGACCGCAAACAGGTGCGGAAGATGCAGCCGTACCCGCCGCTGGGTACTTTGTACGCGGCCGCGGTGCTGCGGCAGCACAAGATTTCCGTGGGCGTGTTCGATGCCATGCTGCAGGAACCGGAGCCGGGCTTCCGAGAAGCGCTGCACACTCACCGCCCGAAGATCGTTGCGATCTACGAGGACGATTTCAACTTCCTGACGAAGATGTGTTTGACGCGGATGCGCGAGGTGGCGTTCCAAATGATTGACGACGCGCGCAGAGCGGGCGCGCGAGTGATCGTGCACGGATCAGACGCCACGGACCACGCCATCGAATACCTGCGCCAAGGATGCGAATTCGTGTTGATCGGCGAAGCGGAGCATTCCTTGCTCGAAGTAGTCCGGGCAATCCGCGAGGGAGGTGATGCGTCCGGCGTGCCGGGAGTGGCGTGGTTGCGGCGCTCGAATACCGGCGGGGTGCTAGAGAAGCGACCGCCTGCTGCCGCCAGCCGATTTGCGGGCTTTCCCGCTCCAGCCCGCGACTTGATCGACATGAGGCAATACCGCGACGCATGGCTGACCGCCCACGGCACGTTCTCTTTGAACTTGATCGCCAGCCGTGGATGCCCGTTCCGATGCAACTGGTGCGCCAAGCCGATCTTCGGCGACAGCTTTCATGCGCGGCCAGCTGAGGAAGTCGCGGAAGAGATACATGACTTGAGAGAGCGCTACGGCGCCAGTCATCTCTGGTTTGCGGATGACATTTTTGCCCTTAACCGGCATTGGACGCAGCAATTCGCGCGTGAAGTCCGGAAAAGAAATTGCCGCGTTCCGTTCAAGATTCAAGCACGCGCCGATCTGCTGACGGCGGACATCGTGCGGGCACTGAAAGACGCGGGATGTGCCGAAGTGTGGATGGGAGTCGAGTCCGGCTCGCAAAAGGTTCTTGATGCCATGGATAAGGGCCTTCTTGTCGAAGAAGTCGTGTCCGCGCGCGAGGAATTACGGCGAGAGGGCATTCGCGCCTGCTACTTCCTGCAATTTGGTTATCCCGGCGAGAACTGGCAGGACATCCAGAAGACCATTGCGCTGGTCCGCGAGACTCGGCCCGACGATGTCGGCGTCTCGTTTTCTTATCCGTTGCCGAACACGCGTTTCTACGAGCGCGTGCGCCGGCAATTGGGTGCGAAGCAGAACTGGTCCGACAGTGACGATCTTTGCGTCATGTTCAAGGGCGCGTACACCGACAAGTTTTATCGTGCTGTGCGTGACGCGCTGCACGCGGAGGTCGATTCCTGGAAACCGGCCGCGGAACCGCTTCAGGCGGGGCAGTTCGACCGGGAGCAAATATGGATGCAAGTGGATTTGCTGGAACCGCTCAGCCGCAATCCGGATGCGACCGAGCTTCCTGAGCTGGAAACAGTTTCGGCCTATTCCGGTTCGCAGCCGCGCTCTTCTTTTGTCCCAGTACAGCGGCTGGCGACTTCCGATGGAGAGGCTTAAATGGCCGATCTCCTCCTAACCCACGGATACTTCCTGTACGAAGACCCGAAAGAATTGAAGATCATGAAGCCTTACGTACCGCTAGGGATTCTCTACATCTGTTCGCATTTGCGGAGCAAGGGCTTTGACGTGGACGTGTTTGATTCCACCTTCTCCAGCCCGCAGGATTTGATCCGCCATCTGCAGACGGAGACTCCCTCGGTGTTGGGCGTGTACGCCAATTTGATGACGCGTAAGAGGGTCGTCGAAATCGTGCGGATCGCGCGGGAAGCCGGTTGGAAAACCATCGTCGGCGGTCCCGAGCCTGGCGCTTATGTCCGCGAGTATCTGGATGCAGGGGCCGACGTCGTGGTGATCGGTGAAGGCGAGATCACGATCGAGGAACTTCTCCCTGCGCTGCGCGAAAACTCCGAGGCCGCTCTTGCAAAAGTGAGCGGAATTGCGTTCCTGGGTGAGAATGGGCAGATCCACCAAACCACTCCGCGCCAGCAAATCGCGGACCTCGACGCGCAGCCCTGGCCGGCGCGCGACGCGATCGATGTGATGCGCTACGTGCGAACTTGGCGAGACGCTCACGGGCAAGGCTCGCTCTCGTTTATCACGGCGCGCGGATGTCCTTACCGGTGCCGCTGGTGCAGTCATCAGGTGTTTGGCATGACGCACCGCCGCCGCAAGCCTCACGCCGTCGTGGATGAAGTCGAGTGGCTTCTCTCCACTTATCGGCCGGATATGGTGTGGGTGGCCGACGACGTGTTCACGATTCATCACGGCTGGCTGCGCCAGTACACCGCGGAAATGCGGCGCCGCGGCCTGCGAATCCCGTTCGAATGCATTTCTCGGGCGGATCGTTTGAACGACGAAGTGATTGATTTGTTGGCTGAGCTCGGCTGTTTCCGGGTGTGGATCGGTTCCGAGAGCGGCTCGCAGCGGATCCTCGACTCCATGGAACGCGGCGTCACCGTCGAACAAGTACAATCCGCCGTATCCACCTGCAAGACGCGCGGTATCCAGACCGGGATGTTCCTGATGTGGGGCTACGACGGAGAAGAGCTACAGGATATCGAAGCGACCATCGAGCATGTGAAGCGCTCCGATCCGGACATTTTCTTTACGACGATCGCGTATCCCATCAAAGGCACTCCGTACTATCAAGGGGTTGCGGATTCGCTCGTGCAGCTCAAGCCCTGGGGCGAGACCTCCGACCGGGAAATCACGCTACGTGGACGCCGTCCGGCTCGCTTCTACGAGTTCGCGGATCGCTTGTTGCGTGATGAAGTGCAACTCGCGCGCCTGCAGCGTGGCGGCGCACAGGACTCCGCGGAGCAAGAGTTGCGGATGCGGATTCAAGTCGCGCGTGAAGGGCTGTACTCTTCGGTCCAGCCGGTGGAAGCATGATTCAGTCCGCGACATTCGAAGGGCGAGGAGCTTCGGCGGCCTTCGACCGGATGGCTGGCTCGTATGACGCGGTCTTCACGGAGTCAACCATTGGAAGAGCCCAGCGCGGTGTTGTGTGGAACGCGCTGAAGCGAGCGTTTCGGACGGGAGACCGCGTTCTGGAGCTGAATTGCGGCACCGGAGAGGATGCGCTGTTTCTGGCGAGCCGCGGAATCTCCGTGATGGCCTGCGATGCTTCCGCTGGAATGATCGAGGTTGCGGAACGCCGCAAATCGCTTCAATCGCCGGACGGTTCTCTTCACTTTCGCGTTCTGCGAAACGAGGACTTGGCTCTTCTCCCATCGGTGCCTTGTTTTGATGGCGTGCTTTCGAATTTTTCAGGTATCAATTGTGTGGCCGACCCGCGCCGAGTCGCTCTGGATCTGGGACGGCTTGTAAAACCTGGCGGGTCAGCGCTGATCTGCATTTCCACTCGGGTTTGCTTGTGGGAAATCGCTTGGTATGGCGCGCGAGCGAATTTCAAGAAAGCGTTCCGGCGCGTTCGCGGAGGCACGATCGCTCAGCTCGATGGCATTTCTGTGCCTGTGTGGTATCCGACGATCCGCCGCATGCGCCAAGTATTCTCGCCGTCGTTTCGCTTGCGCTCCATTCGCGCGGTCGGTCTGTTTGTGCCGCCGTCTTATGTGGAAACGTGGGCGCGAGGACACAAGCGCGTTCTGGCAGTGTTGGAAGCGATGGACCGAGTCTTCGGCGCGTGGCCGCTGATCCGCGGCGTCGGAGATCACGTCCTGCTGGAATTTGAGAGAAACCATCCATGAGTGCCGGCGCGATTCTGAAGCGTCGAGCCGATCGCCTCGTCGGACCGGAGCAGTTAAGGTGAAGATGCGATGATCATTTTGTTCAACCCGCGCTCCACAAAACCGCGTAACCGGCGCTTGCCGCTCTCCGTCCTGGCGCTTGCCGCCGTCCTCGAAGGCCGTGAAGACTACGAGATCGTCGACGGCAACCTGGATGACAGCCCCACGGAAACAATTCTGCGCCTGATTCGAGAGCGTGAAGTGGAGATGTTGGGTGTCACGGTGATGCCCGGCCCGCAGATGGCGGCTGCTGTCGAGAGTTGCCAGCAAATTCGCCGGCAGCACCCGAAAATTCCTATCGTCTGGGGCGGCTATTTTCCGTCCATCTATAGCGACGCTGCGCTAAACGCGCGCTACGTGGATTATGCCGTACGCGGCCAAGGCGAAGACACGCTGCTCGAACTCCTGGAAGCGATGCGCGGCACGAGAAAATTCGAAAGCATCCAGGGTTTGTCCTACAAAGATGTCTTCGGCCTCCATCGGCACAATCCCGAACGGCCGATGAAAGGCCCGGACGCGTTCCCGTGGACGCCGTTTCACAAAGTCCCGGTCGAGAAATACCTTCGCCCCTCGTTTTTCGGCAAGCGTACGGCCGTACATCACGCCAGCATCGGGTGCCCGTTCCGGTGCAGCTTCTGCGGAATCCATGCGGCCTACGGCAACCGCGAGCGCATGGAGAGCCCGGCGCGCACCGAAGCAATCTTGCGGCATCTGGTGACGCAATACGGCGCCGACTCCGTGCAGTTCTACGACATGAATTTCTTCCTCCGTGAAGATCATGCCCGCGATCTGGCCGATCGCATCGCGCCGCTGAATCTACATTGGTGGTGCGAGGCGCGGATCGACATCATTAACAAGTATTCCGACGCAACCCTTGCCGCCATTCGCCGCGCGGGCTGCACGATGATCTTCTTCGGCGCGGAATCCGGCTCGGACTGGGTGCTGAAGGAGATGGAAAAAGACATCACCACGGAAGAGACCTTGAATGTCGCGCGGCGTATCCGCCAGTTCGACATCATCCCCGAGTTTTCTTTCGTGATCGGCAACCCTCGCGATCCGGAACGCGACACCCGGGAGACGCTGCAGTTCATTCGCACGATCAAGCGGATCAATCCCAAGTCTGAAATCATCATGTATCACTACACGCCCGTTCCACAGCGAACCGCGATGTACGGCAACATCGACGGGCAGATCGCCTTCCCCACGACTCCCGACGAATGGGCCACGAAACGCTGGATGGATTTCACGCTGCGCATCGACCCGAACACACCATGGCTCGCGCGCAAGACCAAGAACTTGATCGACAACTTCGAGGTCGTCGTCAGCTCGCGCTGGCCCACCGTGCAAGACATCCGGGCGCCCCGCTGGAGCCGCGCCCTGCTTAAGACGCTCAGCGCATGGCGGTATTCGGCGAGAATTTACGCATATCCAAAGGAACTCCGTTGGGCGCACCAATTCATCAATCTACGCAAGCCAAAGGCCGAAAGCCTCTAGGCAGCCGGCAGATTGCGATCGCCAGTTCGCTGCCCGCGGGAGGCCTTTCGCCCAGGGATGGCTATCGATTGGCGGCGCACGTCTACGACGCCGAACCCAATCCCATGCTCTCGCTCGAACAGCGCTTTCTTGAGCGCTTGCTGCCGCCTGTCGATGGTCTTGACGCCGTCGATCTCGGCTGTGGCACGGGGCGCTGGCTTGCGAAGCTCTCGTCGCAAGCGCCACGCTCCCTTGTGGGGGTCGATTTGTCGCCCGAGATGTTGATACAGGCAAAACGCAAGCTCGGCGATGCGGCAAAGTGCGTGGTCGCCGATTGCGCCGATCTGCCGTTTCCGCGCTCGTCGGCCGACTTGATTATTTGTTCCTTTTTGGCGAGTTACGTACGGGATCTCGAAGGATTTGCCGGGCAGATACGACGATTGCTGCGCCCCGGCGGCGTCATTTTCATCACCGACCTGCACCCGGCGACCACCTCGAAACTTGGCTGGCGGCGCGGATTCCACGTTGAAGGATCATTCATCGATATCGCAACGTACTCCAGGCCCATCCAGCAGATCTTAGCTCCCTTTGAGAATCTGGGAATCCAAACTGATGCGGTGCTGGAACCCCAGTTTGGCGATCCCGAATTTGCGTTGTTCCAGCGGGCAGGGAAGACCGAAGCGTTTCATGCCGCTGCCGGGCATCCGGCGATCTACGTTCTTCAGTTGAGTCTGAAGCGCCATCGCGCTTTGAGGGTGAGGAAGACGCTCCCGGCCCGGACGCTCAAGTATCTCGCCGGCGCTCGAGTGGCTCTGGGCGCGAACGAGAGCACGCAAGCAGATATCAGCCTCCAAGGCGGGCGGATCGGTTTTCTCGGCGGCCAACACGGCAAGCCCGTACCCGATCGTGCGGCGCAAGGCAGGCGCAGCGTCGATCTAAGCGGTTTTCTGCTGCTCCCCGGCTTGGTAAATGCTCACGATCACCTGGAGTTTGCCTTGTTCCCGCGGCTCGGCCGGGGCGGGTACAGCAACTTCGTCGAGTGGGCAGACGATATTCACCGTCCCGGGAGCTCTCCGGTGCGCGAGCATCGTGCTGTTCCCAAGAACACGCGGCTCTGGTGGGGCGGAATACGAAACCTGCTCTGCGGCGTCACCACGGTTTGTCACCACAATCCGTACGTCTCGAAGGTCTTCGACAGCGGGTTCGCCGTGCGGGTATTGCGCGATTTTGGATGGGCGCACTCGTTGCCGATGGATCATGACCTCGCCGCGAAGCGACAAAACGCCGGGCCCGATCAACCCTTTATCATTCATCTCGCCGAAGGCGTGGATTCGCAAAGCGCCGAGGAAATCTTCCAGCTGGCGCGCCAACAAGTGCTCGACGAACAAACGGTCATCGTGCATGGTTTGGGTCTCGACGAGCGCGGAATGACGCTGCTGCGATCCTTAGGCGCCGCGCTAGTGTGGTGCCCCACGTCGAACGTGTTCCTGTTTGGACGGACTCACCTTCGCCACACGATCGAAGGCCTTCCCAGGGTAGCTCTCGGAAGCGATTCTCCGCTCACCGCTCAGGGCGAGCTCTTGGACGAAATTCGTTTCGCGAACGAGACCCTGGGAATGCCAGCCGAAGATCTGTATGCCCTCGTTACCACACGCGCCGCGCACGTGCTAAGACTGCAGAATGGAGAAGGCTCGCTCCGCATCGGCGCGCTCGCAGACTTCGTCGGCGTCCGCGACACCGGCCTTTCTCCCGCCAAGACGCTGGCGGCAATGTCCTCTCGCGAGGTGGAATTGGTGATCATCGGCGGATGTGTGCAGCTCGCTTCTACCGACGTTGTCGCCCGGCTCCCCCGCCTCGTCACCACAGGTCTGCGCCCTCTCGAAATCGACGGGCACGTACGCTGGATACGAGCGCCGCTAGAGCGCTTGTTCAGCGAAACACAACGCCATCTTCCCGGTGACATCAGCGTGGGAGGCAAGCGAGTGCGCCATGGCCTCCCTGCATGAGCTCGTGACTATCGCGCGTGCAAGCGACCTCGAGCGCCAGCGTGTAACGCATCTCCCGGTGCTGGTCTTGCACGTCCACAGCTCCTGCAACTGTCGTTGCGTGATGTGTGATATCTGGAAAACCAAAGAGTCGCGTACCTTTCGTCCGGCGGATTTGGAGCCTCATCTCGAATCCATCCGCCGCCTCGGTGTCCGCTGGGTGGTTTTTTCCGGTGGAGAGCCTCTACTCAACCAGGAATTGCCGTTGCTTTGCTCGATTCTACGTCGCGAGAACATTCGGTTGACACTGCTCACCACCGGATTGCTGCTCGGAAAGCACGCAACGCACGTGGCGGAATCTTTGGACGATGCCATCGTTTCCCTGGATGGACCCGAACCGGTTCACAATGCCATTCGACGAATTGACGCGGCCTTCGCCGTGATACAGTCAGGCATAAACGCCGTCAGAAAGATCCGTCCTGCGTTTCGGATTACCGCCCGCACCACCGTACAGAAAGCAAATCACAGGCACCTTCGAGAGACGGTGGCCGCCGCCAAGCTTTTGGACTTGGACGGAATCTCCTTCCTTGCGGCCGATCTAACGTCGGAAGCGTTTAACCGCCCGGAGGTATGGTCCGAGGAACGCCAAGGTGAGGTTGCCCTCTCCCGCGACGAAGGAGAGGCACTGGAAGCCGAAATTAACTCCCTCATCCGCGAAAACGCCGCAGACATCAACAGCGGATACATCGCAGAATCCCCCGACAAGCTTCGCCGCATCGCGCGCCACTTCCGCGCCCACCTCGGCCTTGAGCGAAACGAATCGCCTCAGTGCAACGCTCCCTGGACCTCAGCGGTAATTGAAGCGGACGGCACGGTCCGGCCGTGTTTCTTTCATCGGGCCGTCGGCAATCTCCGTCAAACGAGTCTCGAGGAGGTGATTAACGGCGGGGATGCCCTGGCATTCCGTTCCGCGCTAGATATTCCAAACAATCCGACGTGCAACCGGTGTGTTTGTTCGTTGAACTATCGATCCTGAGATGTGCTTGGATTCGAGGAACTGCCGTCCTCACCGCTGTACATCGCCGGCTCACCAAGACTCCCCGCCTGCGGCAAATGGCGAATGTACAGCACGGTAGACCAGATCTCCTCATCGGTCAGAATTCCTCGGGAGGCAGGCATGCCCGAAGGGAAGATGCCGTTCTCGATCACCCACTTCAATTGGCCGTCGGTGTAGGACTGAACCTCCGGGGAAGCCAGCGACGGAACCGGCGGCGCCATGCTTTCCGCGAACGGCACACCCGTGTTCTGTCCATCGAGACCATGGCAAGCTACACAGAAATGGGAAAAACTGTCCTTGCCCGCGGCGATGTGATCGGGCGTAGGCGCCAACGGGTTTTTTGCGTCTTTGTTGCGGACGGAAATCCAATGCTTCGTCCGGGTGACGACCGCCGTTTCCCATTTTCCTGGAGGCGTTGCCTTGCAACCCGCGACGCAGGTAAAGGCGATTGACAAAAGCAACGAGGTCGTACTCCTACGCGTCCACCTGTTCATTCGACGACGTGTACCGTGAAGACCATCGACCCGTGACCCTTGCCGCAGAAATGCGCGCACTTGCCTTGAAATGTCCCGGCTGTTTCCGGCGTCAGCGTGAGGTCCTCAGACTGCCCCTTCTTTACCTCGGTGCGCACCCCCAGCTCCTTGATTACCAGTCCATGGGTCACGTCCGTCGAACGGACGGTAATCGTTACGGGATCGCCTTTCTTGACCGTGATTTCGCTCGGTTCAAAGGAAAATCGGCTGGCGGTGATTTCAATGTGTTGCGTGGGCTTAGGCTGGCTGCCTAGCACGGTCGCCGTCAGAGCCAGCGCGCTCAACGTAATTGTTCCCATTTTCAAATTCAACTTCATTTTTTCGCTACTCCAGTCTTGGATGTTTAATCTAAGCATGAGACGCCGCGCATAACGTCGCGTGTTGCTCTTCTTCGGCGTCGCGTCATCTACGCACTACGAAGAGTAACGCCCAGCAAGCAGCAAGATGTCACACTGAAGTTAAATGCGGGTCACGACTCTGCCTGTCTGGAGGTGGTTCGATTTGAGAGCTGCTCACACTTTGCGAAGCACATCTCGCGCAAGGGCACAGGGATGACCCGGATTTGACCTCGCTATGACAAACGGGCCTCTCACGGCCGCTACGTTGACTGGCGAGCGAGCCACCGCTCCCACCACCCGTCGAATCTGAAATGGACACCGCCTCCGCATCGATAGCTCCACGCACCAAGGCTCAGCACCTGCTTCGCAAGCCGCAACCCTGGTTGTTGTTCGCGAGCTTCGTCTTCCTCTACTTGCACCTGTTCATACCGCCTTTTACGCCCATCTGGACAGGCGGCGACGCGATGATTTGGCTCCACGACGCCCACAGAATGCTCGGTGGAGAAGTGCTCTATCGCGACTTCGTCCAAATAACGCTCCCCGGCGCGGACCTGCTTTATTTCGCCGCGTTCAAAGTCTTCGGGCTTCGTATGTGGATTCCCAACGTGATGCTGCTCGTAGTTGGAATGACGTTAACCTGGCTGAGTTATTTCATTGCCGCCTCCATCGATCTCAATAAGGTTGCTCTCCTTCCTCCACTTCTTTTCCTAACGCTCGTTTATCGAAACCGGCTCGATGCCACGCACCACTGGTACAGCTCCTTGGCAATCCTGGCCGCGCTCGCAGTGGCCATCGATCGGCGTAGCATGCGCCGTGTAGCGATGTCCGGCGTACTGTGTGGCCTCGCGACCTGCTTTACGCAGAGCGCAGGACTAGCGGTCCTGCTTGCCTTCACCGCCTTCCTTTACTGGGAGCACCGCAAGAAGTCCACGACCCTCCGCTCGCTGATCCAGCAGGAAGCACTGCTGGTCGGGTCCTTTGTGACCGCAATCCTGATCGTTACGAGCTATTTCGCGTGGCAGGCGGGCCTCGCCAGATTCATCTACTGCACTCTTATCTTCAATCTCCGCTACTACGGAAGTTTTGCCGGTGCGAGCACCTGGCGCGGCTACATGATTGGTTTACCCAGCTTTCTACAGTGGCAACGGCTACCGGGCTTATTCGGGTTCCTGCTCGTTCATGCTTTGGTTCCCCTCGTCTACATCCTCTTCTTGCTCAGGTATCAGCGCCACGACCGGCACGCATCTGGGCAACATTGGGACCGGCTGATGCTGATCAATCTGGTCGGCGTTGCTTCCTTCTTAAGCGTGGCGGCCGCCCCAACCTGGGCGAGGCTCTGCTACGTTTCCCTACCGGCCTTGATCCTCTTTGCGTGGATGCTGAAGTCCGCGGGAAGGGTCGGGCACTTCCTGTGTAGCGCTTTGTGTGTGTTCACCGCGATCCTTATGGTGGGGTTTCCGATTGCAACGCAGATACATTGGCGCGCTTACTTGGACTTACCTACTGGCCGAACGGCCTTCCTTGTTCGAGACGCGTACGAACGGTATGGCTGGGTTGCATCGCAGACGCGCCCCTCGGACTTTTTTTTCGGGGGTTGGTTTCCGGAATTCTATTTCTCGTTGGATTTGCGCAATCCCGGCCCCGTCCCCTTCATAGCGCCGTACGAGTACACGCGACCCAGCGAAGTTCGTGAGATCATCGACGGCTTAGAAAAACACCACGTCCGAATCGTGCTTTGGACCTCCGGGCTCGACTTGCCTGACGATCCGCAAGGCGATCATCTTGGCCCGCTGCGCGCCTACATTCGAAATCACTATCGCGTGGCGCGAGATTTTCCCGAGTTTGAAGTGTGGGTCCGCAAGGATTGACCTTCCCACATCGGTCTGCAAGACCAATGCACAAACATGACCCCCATTTGACCTCGCCGTGACAAGGGCATAGTTCGGCGTCGCTAACATCAATTGTGCCTGCGCGTGTCACGAGTATTTCTTCTTCAACACGCGCGGCGCACAGGCGGTTACTCACCCCGGCGGCCCGCCTAAATTTGTAACCATTGAGGCCACGATGTTTCGAAGAGGTATTTGGGCGGCGCTGTTCGTACTTTCGTGCGGAGCCAGTCTCTCCGCCCAGTCAGAAACACCCATCATTTCCGGAGGCGTGCAGTATCTAAGCACGACCTCCGGTGGCGCTACCTCGTTCCAGCCGATCATCGCTCCAGTCGTTGCGATTCCCATTGGCGAACGTTGGCTGATCGAATCCCGCGGCACATTTGACGAGGCCATTTTTCGCGAGGACGGCGCCACCGGCCCCTGCCACGCGCTCACTTTTTCCAGCGTGGACTACCTCCAATTGGACTACATCGCCAGTTCTCGCGTAACCATCACTGTCGGAGAATTTTTGACGCCATTCAACATCTACAACGAGCGCCTTGGTCCCGTCTGGATCCACAATCTGGCCGACTCACCGCTCATCGCCGGCATCGGCACTCGCACTTCCGGTTCCAGTGACGGTGCGATGCTCAGGGGAGTTGCGTTCTCAAGTAAGAATTTGGAGTTGAACTATACCGCGTACTTTTCCGCTCTCGTCAACGCCCGCTACTTCGGGGCGGGGAGATCGGCCGGCGGGCGCGTGGGTGCCTTCATTCCCCGTACGCGTCTCGAAGTGGGAATGTCCTACCAGCGATTCTTGCAGGACCAGCACTTGAATTCGTGGGGCACGTATCTTGTTTGGCAGCCGTACGCCGCTCCGCTCGAATTAAGAGCCGAGTACGCGCACACCCTCGGCGGACAGGGCTATTGGGTTGAAGCCGCCTACCGCTTCTCGCGATTTCGCGGATCGACGAGTTGGCGTGGACGCCTCCAAGCGGTCGGCCGCGTGCAGCAGTTCTATCTCGGCAAACCCGCGCCGGACGACGTCAACCCCGGCGCCGACACGCAAAAAGTTGACTTCGGACTGAACTACTACCTTCCGCACAACTTTCGTTTGAATGGCAGCTACGGTCGCCAGTTCAGTGCTCTCGGCAACACCAACATCTGGAATCTGCAGATCACCTATCGGTTCCTGTTTCCGCTGCTTCCCGGAGGGTCCAAGTGAATCCGCCGCTTGCAGTCCGCCTTGCTTTCGTGCTGCTGTTCGCCGCCGTACTCGCCGCAGCGGCGCAGAACCCCGCTCCGCAACAACAATCCGTGAAGTCGAAGCTTCCTGCAGTGCAGGCAACAACCAACGAAAGCGAGGAAGGCGAAAAGCGCTTCGAGACGCACTGCGGCCGCTGTCACGTGCCCCCGGAAGATTTGTCTCCCCGGGAAGCCACGGCCGTCCTGCGTCAAATGCGAGTGCGAGCCAACCTAAGCGCCGAAGACGAGCGCCTCATCCTCAAATACCTGGCGCCCTAGCCAAAGAGAACGTCGATCTTCCCACACGGCTCCAGCGTCCAGCTCTACTGCGCGCTAACCTCCGCGCGGAATAGCGCTGGCAATCCGGTGCCCCTCTGACAGTCGCTGGTAAACAGGACAGCTCTCGAATCTGGCTGCCAGGCCGGTGAAGAATTGTTGCACCGTCCGCCCGCCAGGAGCACCGCGTGACCGCTTGCGGCATCGCGCAACCATAGCTGCTGCCACGCGCCCGCTGCCATCTCAAAAGCTACCCATTTTCCATCAGGTGACACTACGGAATCCGCAGCTTCGGGGACGCTCGCTATTGCTGTGGCGTGCGTTGTTCGTGTCGCTGGATCAAACGCCAGGATCGTCGAGGTTGCATGCGTCACCAATTCGAAGTAAATGGGACCGCCACGCTCAAACGTCGTCGGATGAAAAGCCTCTCCGCTAAACGCCAGTGTTTCGCTCTGGTTGCCGTGCAGCCACACCAGAGCGTAGCGGCCGTCCGCGATCGCTTCGCAAAAGATTCCGGCCTGTGATAAGGCGAACGATGAGGTAAGAATCGGTCTTGGTTCTTGCTCCGGCATGATCCGCTGGAAGCGCTGCCCCGGCTCAATCCGATAGCTCATCTGGTGGCGTGTGGCGTCGATCGCAGCAATCAGTGTCACTCCCATTGCTATCACGAGCGCTGTTCTTGGTCGAAGCGAGCGCCAATACCCCCATCCGATGACGAAGAATAGAGCCAGGAAAATCCATAGCTTCGGAAATACCCGAGTCCATTCCAACCCCAGGGGAAACCCGAGCAAAGCGTAGGTGATAACCAATAAGATTCTCTCCCGCCTGCTCGCGTCCTCCATCAAGAGCAGAATGGGCGGCAAGAAAAGGATGAAAGCATACGAACCCAGGTTCGGAGCGACGCACAGCGTGGCAATCATCAACCATGCAAACCCGCGTCGATCTACTTCCGTCCCCTTCACCGCCAAACCGGCCGCCGTGAAACTCAAAATCGCGAGGGTCACAAACGGTCGCAAGAAGAAGAACAGCCGCGGCGCGTTCCACAAGGGATGCGGGTTCAGCTCTGGCTCCATTAAGAATAAACGCCGCAACAGCGCTGTGAGCGTGCCGGCTACTGGGTGATAGGGGTCGCCCATACCCTCGCCGTCGATCGCGCGCGGTAGAATGTCTCGTGCGAAATAACTTACGCCGCTCCAGCCAAACATTGCGATCGCCAGCCCGCCCGCGCACACGACCGCCGCGATCATTCCCGCAACCGCTTTCCAATTTCGCTTGGCCACAAAATATAAGAGGAACGGTGCGCCATACAGCTTCAACGCGAACACCGCTCCGCAAAGGATTCCGCTCAGCGTCGATCGATGCCGCTCGAGGCAATAAAACGCCAGCGTCAGCAAGAATAGTAAGAAAACGTAGTATTGACCTAGGTGAAAGTTGGATTGCAGCGTGCCGTAGCCGGCAAATAGGACCAGCGCGACATGCTCGATTCGAAATCTTGTGATTCGCGACAGCAGCCAAACCGCAGCCGCCAGGAAACCCAGGTTCAGCGACAGCCAGATTCGCTTCGCTGTTTGCGCCGGGAATCCGGCGATCGGCACCAGCGGCAACATCGTCAACGGCGTCTGCGGAATATACGTTCCGAGCGGCTCTTCGATTCCCGCAAAATTCATTTGCCGCTGAAACCATGTCCAATCGTAGTATTTCTTTAGCGGCTCACCGCGACGCACCAGCACCGCCGCCGTGTAGTAATTGGGGAAATCGCTTTCGTCGATGTTCCAGCCTTTATGAAAGGTTCGTCCCAGAAAAAGCGCAAGGCACGCCAACGCCAGGACGCGCGCTTTCATATCGGTCTGGGCACGAGTGGCTGGCTCTTTTCCAGGGCGGCTACTTCGTCATTGCTGACCAGCGGTCCTTCTTCCAGGTAGTCTTTATCTACATCAAGATTCCACAAGTCAAAGTGCGCGCCCGTGACGTTCCGCGCCGCCAGGATCCCCGTCAGCATGGAGTGATCCTGATTGTTGTATCGGTGCATTCCGTTGCGCCCGACGAGTTGGAGATTTGGAGCGCTCGCTAGAAAATCGCGCACCACCGAGAGGCTTTCCTTGTAGGCGCGATCGTAGACCGGATAGGCCTTCAGCACTCGAATAACTGCCGCGTCCACTACGTCGTCTCCCCGCACCAGGCCTAGTTTCGTCATCTCTCTCTTCGCTAGTTCGATCAGCTCCGCGTCGGAACGATTCCAAAGAGGGTCGCCCACACTGCAAAAGTATTCAACGCCCAGGCAAGTCATTTCCGCGCTGGGAGTCATGTCCGCACTCCAGTTCTTGTAATTCTGGACGCGTCCCGCGATCACCGTTGGGTCTTGCAGGTAAATCCAGTTGTCCGGAAAAACATCGCGTGCTCGCACCACCAGTGCCACCGTGATGAAGTCGCGGTATTTGAGTTGTTCGCCGGCGCTCCGAAGGGATTCCGGCGCGTCGGGGCTGAGCGTTTCAATCAACTCACAAATCGCGATGCTGCTGATAAAATGCGACCCTTCCCACCTTTTGCCGCCCGCCTGCACGGACAACACTCTCCCCGCCTCCCATTGGATCTGTTCCACCGGAGCATCTAGAACAATCCGCACGCCTCGCTGCTCCACAATTTCCCGCATTCGCGACCACAGCATCCCGGGTCCAAGCCGCGGATATTGAAACTCCTTGATTAGCGTCTTAATCTCGCTTTTACTTCCGGGAAACATCGCATCGCGAAGCAGCGACCACAGCGACAGCGCTTGGATCCGCTGGCCCGCCCACTCGGCTCCGATCTCCCGGCAATCCATTCCCCAGACTTTTTCCGTATAGCTTTTGAAAAATGTCGCGAATAACCGCCGTCCAAATCGATTGGATACCCACGTTTCGAAATCAGGTTCCGGCAGTTGCTGGAACATCCGGCTTTTGACAAAGCTCAATCCGCAACGCAGCGTCTCAAGCAGACCCAGTCCTCGAAATGCATCTAGCGGATCGAGCGGATAGCGAAAGAATCTGGATTTGTAGTAGATGCGCGACAGGCGCGCGCAGGTAAGCAGGTCCTGACCCAGAATTTCACGCCAGATCTGCTGTACAAGCGATACTTTTGTATAGAACCGGTGACCGCCTATATCAAAACGAAAGCCTTTATACTCGATCGTTCGCGCCAGGCCGCCTACAACAGCGTCCCGTTCCAACACGACGCACGGAATCCCCAAACTCGAAAGCTCGTACGCCGCGGTAAGCCCCGCAGGCCCCGCCCCGAGGATGACGACGCTAGACCCATGCTCATTCGCCTTCAATCCCACTTTCGCGCCTCGGGCACCTCCGTCCTGCATTTGGCCCGGGCAGACCAGTTCCTGTGAAGGTGCCGCACCTGAAGGTAGCGGCCCGCCACGGAGCTTTTGTCACCACCACGTCAAGAAGTGGTCACCATCTCCGCACCCGGACGCAAGTTCGGCCGCAGAGTAAGGGATCTCCGCATTCTGTACCGGTTTGAAGGAAGAATTAACAGAAACGACGGCTGCAGATCGACTTCACACGGGCTCCGCTGCCTGCCTCCAAATGGAGGCAGGCAGTCGCACAAACGTCCGTTCAGAGTCTGTCGAGGCTTGTGATTCCGTGCGGAAAGCTACTCCGGGGACCTAGGCGAACACGTTGACCTGACTGCCCTTGCTCTCCGCGTTCCCCGTATTTTGCCGATTGCCTTGCTCGCGCCCGGCGTTGTTTTCCGCAGCCGTCGCGGTGGGCGTTCCTTGCGTTCCGCCGGTATGAGATTCTTTGGCGGCGCTGTTGGCAGTGTTTGCCTTGGGAGTTCCGCTCTGCGTCTTTGGCGCAGACAGCGTTTGAGCATTCTCCAATTGTGGTTGATGTGCTTGGTTGATTGCATTGACAGCCATGAGTTCTCCTTCTTGCCCGAGGCAAGATAGACTGCGACTCACCTACCCTATCGGCAGAAAGGCGCCACACTTTAGCCATCCACGGATAATTTCTCAGGACTCCAAAAAGGGGAATTTCAAATATGCGTTGAAATTAGCTCATTCTAATGAACGCTCGTTCCGGACTCTACTCACTACCCACTTCTTTAGTCCGCCGGCTCACTCACCGCCTCCGCATGCGTCCTCCGGCTCGGCGCCACGCTCTTCACCAGCACATACAAAACCGGAATAAACAGCAGGTTCAACGTGGTCGCCGCGATCATTCCGCCAAACACCGTGGTCCCCACAGACACGCGCCCCGCCCGCCCCGCACCCTGCGCAAACACCAAAGGCACAACACCCAAAATAAACGCCAGTGAGGTCATCAGAATCGGCCGCAACCGGATCCGCGCCGCCTCAACCGCGGCCTCCACGATGGACATCCCCTGCTCGCGCAACTGCTCCGCAAATTCCACGATGAGGATCGCATTCTTGCTGGAAAGACCGATCAACATCACCAAACCAATCTGGCAGTACACGTCGTTCTGCAATCCGCGCAGCGCTTGCGCGCCGATCGCTCCCAACAACGCCACCGGCACGGCCAGCAGCACAATGAACGGCAGCACGAAGCTTTCGTACTGCGCCGCCAGCGTCAAGTACACCACCACCAGCCCCAACCCAAACAGCAGCGCTGCTTTCCCGCCCGACTCCAGCTCCTCTAGCGACAGCCCGCTCCATTCAAACGTCATTCCATTCGGCAACACTCTCTTCGCCAGTGCTTCCATGTCCGCGATGCCTTGGCCCGAGCTTCGTCCCGGCGCGGCATTGCCGTCGATTTCCGCGGACCGGAACAAATTGTAGTGGCTGATCACCTGGGGATTCGCCGTTTGCTCCACGCTGACCAAATTATCCAGCGGAATCATCTTCCCGGTATCCGAACGCAAATAGTATTGCCGGATGTCCTTCGCCTGCGAACGGAATTGCTTGTCCGCCTGCACGTACACCCGGTACGCTCGGTTGTTGAAGTCGAAATCATTTACGTACACCGACCCCATGTACACTTGCAGCGCGTCCGTAACCTGGCTGAAAGGAACCTGCAGGCTCTTCGCCTTCTCGCGGTCAATGCGCACCAGATACTGTGGATCGTTAGCGGTAAAGCTCGTGAAAAGACCGGTGAGCTCCTTGCTCGCATTCCCTTGCGCCACCAGCTGATTCGCCGCATTTGCGATCGCCTGTAATGAGTTGCGTCCCAGATCTTCCAGCTCAAACTGAAAGCCCCCGAATTGACCCAGACCCTGCACCGCCGGCGGATTGAAAGGCACAACGATAGCTCCGGGTATGCCGAACAGCGGCCCCCGCAATCGCTGGATGATCGCCGTCGCCGTGTGCTGGTCACCCTTTCGCTGCTCGAACGGCTTCAGGTTCGCGTAAATGATGGCGCGATTCGGTGCGTTTCCCGCTTGACTGAAGCCCGCCACCGTAAACGCCCCGTCGATCTCCGGCACGTGCGACAACGTCTCTTCGACCTTCGCGCAGATATCACGCGTGTACGTCAGCGAAGCTCCCTGCGGTGCCTGCACGATAAAGATCACATAGCCCTGGTCGTCTTCGGGAATGAAAGCCCTCGGAACAATCTGGTAGACCTCATACGTTGCGCCCAGCACGGCGAGAAACAGCACCAAGGTTGCGAACCGCCATCCGATCACCAGATGCACCGTGCTTCGATAAAGATTTGTCCCTGCCTCGACAACCCGGTTGAAGGCTTTGAAGAAGCGTCCTTGCGCCCGCTCGCGATGATGTCCCAGGAAAATCGCCGACAGCGCAGGCGTCAGCGTCAGCGCATTGAACGCCGAAATCGACACGGAAAAAGCGATCGTCAGCGCAAACTGCCGGAACAATATCCCCGTCGTGCCCGGAAACAGCGCCACCGGCACGAATACCGCCACCAGCACCAAGGACGTCGCAATCACCGCTCCTGCTACTTCCTTCATCGCCACCGACGCCGCGTTGTGCGGTTCGGTGATGCCTTCGGCGATATGCCGCTCCACGTTTTCAATCACCACGATCGCGTCGTCCACCACCAACCCGGTCGCCAGCGTGATACCGAACAACGTCAGCGTATTGATCGAAAAGCCGAACGCCTTCACGAAAATGAACGTACCGATCAGCGACACTGGAATGGTAATCGCCGGAATGAAGGTGCTGCGCCAGTCCTGCAGGAACAAATAAATGACGATCACCACCAGGCAAACCGCCTGGATCAACGTCACGATCACGTCTTTGATCGATTCACCCACCACCGTAGTGGTGTCGAAAGCGACCGCGTATTTCAGTCCCGGCGGGAAGCTCTTCGAAAGCCGCAACAGCTCTGCCTTCGCGGCCTTGTCCACATCCAGCGCGTTGGCGCCCGGCAGTTGTGTGACCGCCAGTCCCACCGCATCGTGCCCGTCGAACCGCAGCAGCGATGCATAGCTCTCCGCGCCAAGCTCCGCGTGCCCGACGTCTTTCAACCGCACCAGTGTGCCGTCGGTCCCCGACTTCAGAACGATGTTGTCGAATTCCGATGTTTCCGTCAGCCGCCCGATCGCCCGCACGCTGATCTCATACGACTGCCCCTCGTCCGACGGCGGTTCGCCCACCTCGCCCGCCGCAACTTGCACGTTCTGTTCGTTCAACGCGCTCAGCACGCCGGTAGCTGTCAAGCCGCGTTGCGCCATCCGCGCCGGATCGAGCCACAGCCGCATCGCATATTTGCGCTCGCCGAAAATGATCGCATCCCCCACGCCGGGAACGCGCTTTACGGCGTCTTTCACGTAAATATCAAGGTAGTTGCTCAGGAACAGGCTGTCGTACTGGCCCGCCTCCGTATAGACTCCGGCGCCGAAAACGAAGCCTCCGATCTGCTTCGTGATGATCACCCCGGTGTTCTTGACTGTGTCCGGTAGCCGCCCGAGGGCCTGATTTACGCGATTCTGCACGTCGACCGCAGCCAGATCGACATCGCGTGTAACGTCAAATGTCACCGTAATCTGGCTCGTGCCGTCGTTCCCGCTGTTCGACGTGATGTACTTCATCCCTTGCACGCCGTTGATCGCCTGCTCTAGCGGAATCGTCACCGCGGACTCCACCGTCTGCGCGTTGGCCCCGATGTACGCGCTGCTCACGACAACCTGTGGTGGAGATAAATTCGGAAACTGCGCGATCGGCAGCGACGGAATCGAAATCGCCCCGCCCAGAATTATCAGCAGCGCGCACACCGTCGCAAACACCGGCCGCCGTATAAAGAAATCAACAAACAAAGCTCAACCCGCTCTCGCCCTGGTTTTGAATCATGTAGGCGCTGGGCTTCAGCCCGGCGCGTCCTTCTTACAGTGCTATCCCCGCCAACAAAGTTCCCGTCCAAACAAAACCGCGCTCAACTCTGTACGGGCAGGGGCTTGTTTACCCTGAGCCTCGAAGGGCCTCTCCCGGTTTACCCTGCTTGCCCCGAGGAACGAGGGGAGTTTCGAAGGGACGCTGCGTCTTGTCGCAATTGAACCCGCCCCGCAACTCCGCAAGCCGCGTCATCGGAAGCATCAATGCCCCGCACTCCCACCCGTCGCCGCGCCGCCAGCCTCCTGCACCTGCTCCATCACCGGAGCCCCATCCTGCAAAAATTGCAACCCCGACAAAATGATGTGGTCCCCGGCTTTAATCCCATCCCACACCGCGTAGTCGTTCCCCACCGTGTCGCCCACCTTCAGCAGCTTCTGCCGCGCCACCACACCCTTGCCATCACTCACCGCCAAGAACGCAAAAAACTCTCCATTGATCCGCGTCACCGCCAGAATCGGAATCACTGTACCGTCGTGGGAGCCCCAAACCACCTGCGCGCGCACCTGCTGCGCCACCCGCAACTTGCCCTCAGCGTTTTCCACCAGCGCCTTCGCCAAAACCGTCTGCGTATCCGTGTCCACTTGCGACGAGATGAACGTAATCCGCGTCTCTGCAAGCGCGTGCCCAGCGGTATCCACCAGGTGTACCGGCACGCCAAGTTTCAGGTCTTTCGCCTTGTCCGCAGGCACGTAAATGTAAGCTTCTAAGGCCCCGGGTTCATCAACGGTCGTCAGCAGTGTCGTCACCGCCACGCGATCCCCCGCGCGCACCGGAATGTCCCCCACGATTCCGTCCATCGGTGCTGCCACCTTGTAATAATGCAATTCCACCTGCTGCTGGTTCACTTGCTCTTCCAACGACTTCAGTTGCGCCGCCGCCGCGTCATAGTTTGTCTGCGCATTGTCGAGTTCTTGCTTGGCCACCACGCCCGCCTCGAACAGCTTGCGCTCGCGCTCCAATTGAACCCTCGCATAGCGCAAGTTCGCTTCCTGCGCCGTGCGCGCCGCCTCTTGACTGCTCAACGTCGCCTGCTGCTTCAACGGATCGATCTGCAGCAGCGGCGTCCCGGCGGTTACGCGATCGCCCGACTTCACGAAAATCCTCGTGACCTGGCCCTCCACCTGGGGATTGATCGTCGCCGATCGCCGCGACTTCAGAATCGACAGATACTCCGTCGTATTCGGAATCTCCTGCGATTTCGCGATCATCACCTGCACCGGCATCGCCGGTGGCGCCCCGCCAGCCGTGGCAGGATCGCCCGCCGCCGTTTTCCCACACCCCGCCGTCAAAGCTGCCAGAGCAAAAAGCCCCGCAGCTTGCGCGACTCCATTGAAATGACTCAGTTTCTTCCGTTCCGGCCCGACCATCACGTGTGACCGTCCCCTGGCACTATCTCCAGATTTTACGCCGACTTACCATGCACACCAAGCGCAGGAACCACCACTGTCTAGGTTAGACGCCAGGAAGGGAATTGCGTTACTTCTTTGGAGTGCGGCGGCTCGCCGCCGCCTTTACGGTGCTAGCCCACGCACCCAAGTTCTAGTCCGCTGCTTTGTAGGGACGGCGCCTTGTTTACCCTGAGCCTCGAAGGGCTTCCGCCTTTACGAATGCCGGTTCATCACCCAAGCCAACCGGCAGCCTCTAACCTCTAACCTCTAACCTCTAACCTCCGCCTTTCAATACAAATCCCTCGGATCAATCGGCTTCCCCGACAACCCAAGCTGCAAAACCTCCATCTGCTCCGGCCGGTCAAACACCTTGCCGGGGAAGAATCTCTTCGTGATTACCCGCACGCCCCCAAACGCGATCCCCAAAACCACCGCCACGACCATGAAGAGCCCCGTCCCGATAAAAATCTTCCCCAGCACCGTCGACCACGGCGGATCGGTCGCCGTCTGGCTCGGTTCGTTCCACGTCACCTGCGTCTCGTAATTCACCGCGCCACGCAATTTCTCCGCGTACTCCTGCGACGTAGGCGCCAAAACAATCGACAGCAAGGACCCCTTCCGCTCCACACTCGCGTCCTCTTTCGCCGCCAGCAACGCCCTCTGCATATGCCGCAAATGCAACTCCGCCAACTGCGGCGTCGGATAGTCAATCAACAGCACCACGGCCTCGTTTGGTCCACCCTTGTACCGCGCAAAGATGGCCTCCGCCCCAGACGAAAATCCCGCCTGGTCCGCAAGCGAAGCAAAATCAGACCGGCCAAGAGAACCAGCCGCAAACCGGAACCCAGTAGCCCCTAGCGCGTAACGCTCCGAGCTCGGCACACGGCCGTCCTTCGCTAGAAATGTCTGAATGGGCGGAAACGGCGTCTTGTCCGCCGTCGCCACAATCCGGCGCAGCAGATCTTTCAGATCGCCCAGGGTAACCTCGGACGCCGGAGCGACCTCCACCAGCAAATTGCCCGCGGACAGAAGTGCGCGGTCCCTATCAAAAGCGGCCGTATGAGTCAGGCTGCTGTCGAAGGTCGTCATGTCCGGAGACCGCAGGTACGTGAACGCCTCGTACGCGCCGCTCGAATCCTGGAACGCCCACGCCGTAGCTTTCGTCGTGCTCGCTCCGAAGCCGTACGTTGCCAGCGCCGTCTGCGACACGCCCGATTCGGCAAACACCGCCATCTTCTGCGCGTCGCTCGCGAAGTTGGGTGCAATTTTCCGCACCGGCCCGGCGGCGGTCCACTGACCGAACTTAGCAGGCAGATTCGGCTGCGGATTCTGAGCCAAGGAGGCTGAGGTGGTTAGCGCGAGAGCGGCAAATAGGAGAAACGAGCGCATTGATACGTCTTGGTTAGACACCAATAGCCTACTGCGGGTTCCGTGTCTGTTCAACTGACGCGATCGCCGTCGAGCGGCCCGCCGGCTTGAGGGGAAGCTTCGGCAGATTCACCGTGACGCTGTTCAGGCTCTGAAGATAGCTGGCCACTCCCTGATACAAACCTTCAGCAACCCGTTGACGATGCTCGGGTTTCTTCAAAAGTTGCTCGTCGGCCGGATTGCTCAAAAACGAAATCTCCGTCAGGATCGACGGCATATCCGCCCCGATCAGCACCACAAACGGCGCCTTGCGCACCCCGCGGTCTTTCACCGGCTTATAGCTTTTCTGGATGCGCTTCGCCAGTGACTCCTGAATGTCCGCCGCAAATTCCCGCGATTCATCGATTTTCTCGCTCCGCGCGATCTTCTTCACCAAATCCTCGAGGTCGTGCACGCTCTCCTGCGCCGTCGAGTTTTC
Organism: uncultured Acidobacteriota bacterium; assembly: GCA_963735525.1. GTDB lineage: Bacteria > Acidobacteriota > Terriglobia > Acidiferrales > UBA7541 > Acidiferrum. The sequence continues at coordinate 268,541 of CAVTLQ010000022.1, forward strand.
GCGCGCCGCCACTTCCATCGCATCCGGCGAGCCCTTCAGGTTCAGGTAGTAGGTCTCAATCCCTCGCGCGCCGTGGTCGTGGCTCGAATTGGCATGGATCGAAATAAACAGGTCTGCCTTCGCCTCATTCGCCACCCGCGTCCGCTCTTCCAGCGGAATGAACGTGTCATCCGACCGTGTATACACCACGTCAGCGCCCGGCAACCGCTGTTGGATGATCTTGCCCAGCCGCAGCGCCACATCCAGGCATAAGTCTTTCTCCATCAAGCCCGTCGGGCCGATGGTGCCGGTGTCGTGTCCGCCGTGCCCCGCGTCGATCACGATCCTGCCAATCTTCAGCCCCAATGCACGTGTCAGCGTCGCTTGGCCGTCCCGCGTCGGTTGCGGCACAGCCGGCGGCTGGATCAGATCGGGCTTGCCTGCCGTGGCGGAGTTCGTAGAAACCGACTTCAGCGCCTTCGAGCGCGACTTCCCATTCGCCGAAGGTAGAGTGGCCACCGGCGCGGGCGGAGCATTGGCCGTCGTCGCTGCGTCTGCCGCGCTCGTCCCGCGAGGCGCGGCCGTCGCAACATTCGACGGTTGTCCGTTGAACGCGCTGGCGTCAGGCTGCGCCAGTGCAACCTTCTCGGCGGCAGGCTGTGTCGCCGTCGCCGTTCGTCCGAGCGCGCTTTCCGTCGCGCCCGCCGCGGCAACGCGCGCGCCATCACCCGCTTGTGGTTGAGCGCGCATAGCCTTCGCCGTTCGCGCCGGCGCTCCCTCCGCGTACAGATCGATCACCAGCTCCGGCGGATTGCTCTGCAGCGAAGACGTGTAATCTTTCACCCCAGTGACGTCCAGCACCACGCGCACGATGTCGGCGTGATTCTGCGCCACCCGCACGCCCGTCAGCAGCTCGCCCTCCACGCGAATATTGCCCTTCGCCACCTCCGGCGCAAGCCGCGCCGTATGCAGATCGAAAAAGATCCTGTCCGGATTCCGGATTCGCGCCGACGAGTATTCCACCTCGTCTTCCAAATCGATGGTCACCCGCGTCGATTCCGCCGACGCGCTGGTGCTGATGCGTCGCACCCGCGCCACGCCATCCGAACGCGCGGCGGACGGCGCGCTCACATCCTCGTGCGTCCCCCGTGCGACCTCCGGCGCCTCCTCCGTTTTGGACGCAGCCGGGCTCGCCGCCTCGCTCTTTGCCGCTGCCGGCGCGTCGCTGTTTTGCAGCAGCGCCAGTTCCGCGCGCGCTTCCAGCACTTCGCGGCGCTGCTGCGAATGCGGGTACTTCTTCAGAAACTCATCGTACGTCCTCGCCGCCGCTCCCGGATCGCCCAGCTGATCCTTCTCGAGTTGCGCGATGTGCAGCAGTGCATCCGGCCCCGTGCCGGCTCGCCGGATAGTCGTGAATCAAAAACCGATAGGAGTCCACCGCCGACTGGTAATAGCTTCGTCCGAAGCGATCCCCCATCTCGGTATAAAGCTCCGCCACCGCCATCAGCGCATCGGGCACTTCCGCCGCATGCGGCGTAATCAAGTACACCCGCCGGTAGGTCAAGACAACTTGCTTGTAGTCCGCGAGCGTGCGCTTGTTGGCAGGTTTGGCGTTTAGCGCGGCGCGCTGATCTTCGCCTCGGTCAAATTGCGCCGAAGCCGCCTGGCGTTTCACGCTGGTGCTGGTAGTGCCGGTGGCTTCCACAGGGGTTGTGGAAAACGCGGCAAGCAGCACGAAGAGCGCGGAGCCGAGCGCCGCATGAAGCGTAAAAACCGGCGAAACGCGGGCGAACCTCGTGTGGAAAATTTTTCGGCCTGCGAACATACGCGCCCTACGCCCTCTGCGTTGCCGGCCGCAGAGTTCCCGCTTCTGAGGGCGAGTGCTGTGCTACCGGTTCATTCGTTGGTGAATATGATGCGGCCGGTGGGTTCCACGCTCTTGTGGATCGCCCGTGGATTAATCCACAAGCCATCGAGGCGTCCCGATCCTGGCCGGAAGTAGGCATTCTGAACTTTCTGTACGTAGTCCCTTGTTTCCCGATATGCCGGGATGCCGTGAGCCCGATCCACAGCCCCCTCACCGGCATTGTACGCCGCCAGAGCCAAATCCAGGTTACCATCATACCGCTCTAATAGGACCTTTAGGTAGCGAACCCCAGCGTCCACATTCTGTTGCGGGCTGTAGGCGTCGTTCACCCCAAACCGCTGGGCCGTCGTCGGAATCAACTGCATCAGCCCCACGGCGCCCTTGCGGGAACGCGCCGTTGGATTCCAGTTCGACTCCGTTTCGATCACCGCCCGAACCAGCGCCGGGTCCACTTGATGGCGGCCCGCCGCTTCCTGTACCAGCTTCTCCACCCCGTCCCGGTCGATGCTTACCGCCGGACGCCCGCGCCCGGTAAACGAAGCTTCCGCGGGCATGTAGATCGCGGCGTGCGTCTTCGCGGGCGCTAGCTTGGTCTGGACGGGCGGCTCGGCATTGACGAAAAACTGCCGCCCGCTATCGTCCGCAACCCTGGCGATCTGGGCGTGGACTGGTTTTCCACAGAACACCAGCACTCCCAGAAAGACGCAGGAAGCGAGGAACGCTCGTCTAGAGATCATTGTGTGGGGAAGGCGCACAAGTCCTCACTCAAGTAACTTCGCGGAATGTTACAGGTTGCGTCCGTGATGAGTCGATAGGTCGATGGTACTAATGTGTCCACCAACGGACACGTTTCCGGCGCGGGGGGATCATAGCAAAGGCTCGACCAGGGAGGGAACGCTCTGAAGGGCAGTTTTTAGGCCAGCTGTGTCCTTTCCGCCAGCCTCCGCCAAATCGGGCCTTCCGCCACCCGATCCGCCCACCTGCTTGGCGAGGGCCTGTATCAGCTTGCCAGCATGGACTTTAGAGGTCAGGTCTTTGGTGACGCCCGCAATCAGGGCCACTTTGCCGTTTTCCGGCATTCCCAGCGCCACCACCCCGGAACCCAGCTTCTGCCTTAGGCTATCCACAAGCTGGCGAAGTCCTTCACGGTCCACATTCTGGACCTCTTCGGCAATCACCTTGACTCCCTTTATTGTGTGTGCCCGGGCTACCAATTCGTCCAATTGCCCCAGGGCGCCTTTGCGCTTTTGCGCCTCCAGCTCTTTTTCAAGCTGCTTCACGGTTTGCGACAGTTTTTCGACGGTAGCCAGAACCGCGTCTTCGCCCACGTTGAGCTGGCTGGCCACTTGGGTCAGGATTTGCGCCTGCTGCTGGTAGTGCTCCAGCGCGCCGATGCCGGTGACGGCCTCGATGCGGCGCACACCCGCCGCCACGGACTGCTCGCCCACGATTTTCAGCACGCCAATGTCGCCGATGCGGTGCACGTGCGTTCCGCCGCACAACTCCTTGCTGTAAAAGCCGCGCGGCGCCCGCTCGTCTGGGATGGTCACCACGCGTACATTGCTCTCTGGATATTTGTCCCCGAAAAAGGCAAGCGCCCCGGAAGCCAGCGCGTCCTCCAGTGAAGTTACGTTGGTCTCGATCTGCGTATTGAACCGAATCTCGTCGTTGACTTGCTGCTCGATGTCCCGCAGCTCCTCCGGATCGACATGCGCAAAGTGCGAAAAATCGAACCGCAACCGGTCCGGCGCGTTGAGCGACCCAGCCTGCTTGACATGAGTGCCCAGGATGTTGCGCAGCGCCGCATGCACCAGGTGCGTCCCCGAATGATTGCGCATAATGCGCGCCCGCCGGTCCGCATCCGCTACAACGGTGACGCGATCGCCAACGCGCAACGTCTCCTTCGCGGTCACCTTGTGCGCGACGAGTCCAGCGACAGGGTAGTAGGGCCCCGGTAACGTCGGCGAGAAGCTGAGAACTGGAGTTGTCGTAGAACGCGCCGGTATCGGCCATCTGCCCGCCGGATTCGGCGTAGATCACGGTGCGATCGAGAATGACCTCGCCGGATTCGCCGGCCTTGAGTTCACTGGCGTAATTGCCGTCCTTCATGATGTACAAGACACTGCAGTCCTTCGCCACGGCAGCTTCGTAAAAGTCCAATTCGGTCTGGGTAGTCGCCGCAATCTCGATGTAGAGCGGGTTTGCCGCGCCCTTGTGTGTGCCCTTCCATGACGCCCGCGCTTGTGATTTCTGTTGTTCGAGAGATGCCTCAAAAGCTTCCCAGTCAACCTGAGCTCCTGCATCCTGAACAATGTCGCCGATGAAGTCTCTCGGGAGACCGTACGTGTCATAGAGGGCAAAGGCAGCGGCACCCGGAAATTTGGGCCAATCAGATCGTGGCAGCGCGTCCTTTATGAGGGACAGGAAGAATCGGATTGCGAGTCCGGGATCATCAGATTGTAGATTCCGATAACGCCACTCAAATTCCGGGAGTTGCCCCTCTTCGAGATCGTCCAGTTCGCGCTTCTCAAGCGCCTTTCGATGGGAATCAACTGAATCCCTTACGTTCAAGGCAAATAATTTGGACGTGAGGGCTTCTCCGAGCCGTGGCAACGCAATAGAGATGGTGCGAGCGAATTGTTCTTCCTCGCCGCGAACGACCTTCGCAATTAGCTGAATATTCTCTGCTAGCTCTGGATAGGCTCCTTCCATCTCAGAGGCAACGCTTTCCACCATTCGATACATGAAGGGTTGATTCTGACCAAGCAGGCGTCCGTGGTAGATCGCTCGGCGAAGAATCTTCCTTAAGACGTACTCCCTTTTTCCATTTCCGGGTATGACCCCATCGCCGATTAGAAAAGCTGCTGATCTCGCGTGATCGGCGATCACTCGAAGCGATGGATTGCTTTCGTCCATACCAGGGAAGTTCTCTGGAAAGGGCCGAAGCTCTTCTCCAGTCACCAGTTCGATCGCAGACTTTATCAAGGGCATGAACAGATCGGTGTCGTAGTTAGAGATGACGCCTTGGAGGACGGCGGCGGTGCGCTCTAGGCCCATGCCGGTGTCGACGCAGGGTTTGGGCAGCGGCGTCAGCGTGCCGCTCGCGTCGCGGTTGAACTGCATGAAGACGAGGTTCCAGATTTCGACGTAGCGGCCGCAGTCGCAGGGGAATTTGCAGTCGGCGTGGCCTTCTTCGGACGCTTCCGGCCCCATGTCGTAGAAGATTTCGCTGCACGGGCCGCAGGGGCCGGTGTCGCCCATGGCCCAGAAATTGTCTTTCAGGCCGGGGACCGGAACGATGCGCTCGGCTGCGACGTTTTGCTCGAGCCAGAAGCGCCGCGCATCTTCATCCACGCCGAGAGTCGTGCCGGGAGCGACTTCTGCGCCGCCGAACACGGTGACGTAGAGTTTGTCCTTTGCAATGTCGAACCAGTCGGGTGAAGTGACCAGCTCCCACGCATACGGAATCGCCTTTTCCTTGAAATAGTCGCCGAAGGAAAAATTGCCGAGCATCTCGAAAAACGTGTGATGCCGCTTGGTGAAGCCGACGTTTTCCAGGTCGTTGTGCTTGCCCCCGGCGCGGACGCACTTCTGCGCGGTGGTGGCTTTGTCGTAGTCGCGCTTTTCGAGGCCGAGGAAGACGTCCTTGAACTGGTTCATGCCGGCGTTGGTGAACAGCAGCGTAGGATCGCCGTGCGGGACGAGCGAGGAACTGCGGACGCGGCGATGGCCTTTGCTTTCAAAGAAGCGCAGGAAGGCCTCGCGGATGTCGTTGCCGCTCCACGTCTTTGTCGATTGCCTCTGCGTCACAGAATCCTCTCCCTCTCTATCCGTTCATCCTAACATGCAGCCATTGCAATCGACCTGACACCTTGCAGGGCGGGTACTGCTCTAAATCTGTGTTGGTGTGGCAAGATTGCGGCACCCGCGTGGCTGGCGCGTTGCGGGGAGGCAAGACGCGACGGTGGGGGTCGCGCCCTTCCTTCGTCAGGATAAACTGAAGCCACGCCCCTACACGCCCCTACCAGCAACACTAAATTGGAGCACTACCTTGCAGGGCGTGGCTGGCGGTGCGGCAACGCACGCACGAATGGCTTCGAGGCTCAGGGGCTGTGGCTGCTACAGGTTTGAATCGACACTCGCCAACGACTTTTGGCTGTTGAGCCCCCTGCGCGGGAACTTCGAGCTAGTGTTCAGAATCCTGGCTTCCGCGTGGAACGTGCTGCGTAGGCTATAATGACGCGCGAATGACCCTAACCTCCGGCACCAGGCTCGGCCCCTACGAAATTGTTGCGCCGTTGGGCGCAGGCGGCATGGGCGAGGTGTACCGCGCACGCGACACGCGGCTCGGGCGTGATGTCGCGATCAAAGTGCTGCCAGAGGCGCTGGCTAAAGACGCCGATCGACTGCGGCGTTTCGAACAGGAAGCACGCACGATTGCGGCGCTGAACCATCCGAATATCCTGGGAATCCATGACATTGGTGCGCGCGACGGTACGCCGTTTCTGGTCAGCGAATGTCTTGAAGGACAAACACTGCGGGAGAAGCTCAAATCAGGGCCGCTACCGGTGCGGCTCGCGATCGAATACGCTCTGGGCATCGCGCATGGACTCGCGGCGGCACATGAGAAGGGAATCGTGCACCGGGATCTGAAACCGGAGAACGTGTTTGTAACTCGTGACGGACGGGTTAAAGTGCTGGATTTCGGGCTGGCGAAGCTGGTGAGGCCGGAGGAAAGCCACGAAAGTGCAGTGACGCTAACGATTCCGGGGACTTTGCCGGGTATGGTGATGGGTACTGTCGGCTACATGTCGCCGGAGCAGGTGCGGGGCGAACCGAGCGACGCGCGATCGGACATTTTCAGTTTCGGTGCGGTGTTGTACGAGATGCTCAGCGGCAAACGCGCCTTCAAACGCGAGACGTCCGCAGAGACGATGAGCGCAATTTTGCGCGAAGAGCCACCGGAGCTGAGCGGTCCCGGCTGGCAAGGTCCGCTGTCGCTGCAACGGATTGTTGTGCGATGCCTGGAAAAGAATGTCGAGCAACGATTCCAGTCGGCCAGTGATCTGGCGTTTGCCATTGAAACGTTGAGCGGAACGTCGACCGCGCAGAATGTGCCGCAGCCGAAGTCAAGGCGAGCGTGGCTGCCGTGGGTCATAGCCGCCGCAGTGCTGGCAGGAACTGCAGTCTGGGAAATGGTTCGGCCGGCGGCTGCACCGCTCAACCCGCTCGAAAAAGCACATTTCACGCGGGTAACCGACTTCGAGAGTGTTGAGGCCGCGATCTCCCCAGATGGCAGGTTCGTGGCTTTTATCTCCGATCATGACGGCCCCTTCGATGTATGG
>CAVTLQ010000023.1:0-579250 GCA_963735525.1 uncultured Acidobacteriota bacterium
GCCACAAGGGCGGGGCCGAAGGCGCGGGCGGGGTTGAGGGCGCCGCCGGTGAAGGGTCCGGCAACCATAATGCCCAGCATGATGGAAATGCCGATGCCGAAACCCGCGATGGAGCGGAATGTGCCTTTTTCGTCGACGGCGGTGGCGAAGACCATCAGCACCAGGAAGAAGGTGGTGACGGCTTCGAGGACATGGCGGAGAGGCGGGAAAAATCGCGGACGAGCTCGGGGTGCCGAGAGCCACGGCGCGCCAGGTTTCTTCCGGAATGACGGCTTTGAGGAGAAAGGCTGCGGCGGTGGCCCCGGCGAGTTGCGCGATCCAGTATAGGACGACGTCAAGGGTGCTGATGCGCCGGGTGACCCAGAAGCCGATGGTGATGGCGGGGTTGAAGTGGCCGCCGGAGATGTGACCGAGCGCGGAGACCATGATGGCGATCGCGAGGCCATGCGCGGCGGCGATGCCGAAGAGGCCGAGGCCGCCGGCGCCGTGGAGGAATTGATCGGCGCAGATGGAGCCGGCGCCGAAGAAGATCAGCGCGAAGGTGCCGAGAAATTCGGCCGTGAGCTTTTGCGGAATGTTGTACATACGGAATCCTCCCCGCCGGGAAGGGGAACGTCCCCGGGGTGAACGGAGGGGATTCTAACTGGGGATGTGGGAATGGAAAAGGGGAATTGAGGAGAGGAAGGGAGGTTTTGCGAAGAGGCCGAGGGCGCGAAGGCGCGCGTGAAAGCCTCTGATCGGGCCGGTTGCATGCACGTTTGGTTTTGTGAGGTCGAAGCTGAGGTCCTTCGACCATCCTTGTCGGATGGCCTCAGGATGACCGGATTGCGCGAGAGCGCGAGAGAGGGCGGCGCGATTCCCTTCGTCATCGCTTGCGCGCTGTGCAGGAGCAGTAGCCGGCGCACTCCATGGTTAGCGGGAGGCGGCGGCTACGGGGGCGTTGACTGGGGTGAGCCAGTTGTGGCGGTCGGGTTTGGTGCCGCTGGTGATGGCGAAGAATTCCTCCTGAAGCTTGCGCGTGATGGGGCCGGCGACGCCTTTGCCGACCTGGATGTGATCGACGGAGCGGATGGGCGTGATTTCGACGGCGGTGCCCACGAAGAAGACTTCGTCGACGATGTAGAGCATCTCGCGGGGAATGACGCTTTCTTTGACCACGAGCTTCAAGTCTTCGGCGAGCTTGACGACGGCGTCACGCGTGATGCCGGGGAGGATGCTGGTGGCGAGCGGCGGAGTATAGAGTGCGCCGTCGTGGACCAGGAAGACGTTCATGCCGGAGCCTTCGCTGACGTGGCCGTCGGTGTCGAGGGCGATGCCTTCGGCGTAGCCGTTGAAGGAGGCTTCCATGCGGATGAGCTGAGAGTTCATGTAGTTAGCGGCGGCTTTGGACATGGCGGGCAGGGTGTTGGGCGCGATACGCGTCCAGGAGCTGACGCCGACGTCGACGCCTTTGGCGAGCGCTTCGGGGCCGAGATACGCGCCCCACGACCAACAGGCCATGTAGAGATCGATGGGAGAGCTGAGCGGGTTAACGCCGACTTCGCCGTAGCCGCGGAGAGCGATGGGCTTGACGTAGCAGGAGTTCAGCTTGTTGCGGCGGACGAGCTCGGTGGCGACGCCGGTGAATTGGTCGACGGAGTAGGGCAGCTCCATGCGATAAATCTTCGCGGAATTGATGAGGCGCTGCATGTGCTCGCGAAGGCGGAAAATGGCGGGACCTTGCTGGGTTTCGTAGCAACGGATGCCCTCGAAAACCGCAGAGCCGTAGCTGACGACGTGAGAGAGGACGTGAAGGGTGGCGTCGTCCCAGTTGATCCAGTTTCCGTTGTGCCAGATTTTCTCGGTCTTTTGAATTGGCATGTCTGCTCCCTCGTGTGTGTGGCCGCTTGAAATTGCAGAATACGGGAGAGGAGAGCGAGCGTCAATGCGTTGTGCAAATTGGTGCGGCGGGGATGAAAACCAAATTGGCGCATCTGCGGATCAGCCTGCGCCAAGACGCATCGGCCCTTCGAAACTCCCCTCGTTCCTCGGGGCAAGCAGGGTAAACCGGAAGGGGCCCTTCGAAACTCAGGGTAAACAAGCCCCTGCCCGTCCAGGTTTCGCGAGGCGCTAGTTTGCAGATCGTTTTTAGAAACGGATTAGAAAGGGTCGTGGTGGGGTTGCTCTTTGCCGGCAGGCTCGGGCGCAGTGGGCGGTCGATCGGACTTGTCGGAGCGGTCGATGGACATGTACGCGGCTTGCGCCTCCAGGAGAATGGTGCCAGCCTTGTTTTCCCACAGGCCGAGAAGCACGAAGGGTAGAGCGGTGGCGGCGGCCCAGAGTTTTGCGTTGCGCGGAATCTTGGATTCGGGTTCCCAGCGAAAAAGCTGCGTGGCGACGAAGAAACTCAAGATTGCCCAGACGCCGAGCGCCAATGTTTCGATCCAAAGATTCCAGATGGCCGCGGACTTGAAGATGGCGTCTTGCAAGCCCCACACGAGATAGGTGGCGGGCAGGAAAACGGCGACACTCTGCGCAACCTTGGGTAGAAAGGGCAACGGCCATGTGGCGCCAGAGAGGAACAACAAAGGAAACCAGATGAGCTGGTTGATGACCTGGGTTTCTTGCATGGTGTTGGTGGCGCTGGCGACGACGAGCCCCATCGATGCAAAGGAAACTACGCCGACGCTGACAAGCACAGCGAAAGACGGGAAATTGCCGAAGTCGTGCACCTGGAATATGAATCTGGCGAAGAGAAGTTCCAGCGCCACGGTGGGCAGAATGAGCACGTAGTTGGCTACGATGCTGGAGGCCAGCATGTCGCTGGCGGTGACTGGAGTGACGTGAAATCTGCGCAGGATGCCTTGTTCGCGAAAGGTCACCAGTGCAGCGCTCATGCCCCAGAAACTTCCCATCACGGCCAGAGCGATCACCGGACCGAGGAAAAATTGAACCACGCGCGGTACGCCCCTGGAAATGACAGCGGAGTAGAGGAAGAAGAAGCCGAAGGGCATGATCACGCTGAAGAAGAGGAACACTTTATTGCGCAGGGTGAGGCGAATGCGCATGCGCGTGAGTGTCAGGAAGTGTTTCAATCGCGGAGTCTCCTTCCGGTGAGTTCAATGAAGACGTCTTCGAGAGAGGGCGAGGCGATTTCGAGGCTGACGAGCTCGTTGCCTTGCGCTTCCAGATGCTTCACCAGCGCGACGATGACTTGGGGCGGGCGCTGGCAATGGAGCACGTACGCGCCGTTGAGGTTGCGGCAATCGGTGACGCCATCGAGGTGGATGAGCGCGGACTCAGATTCGGGCTTGGCGAGGCGGACCTCGATGCGGGTTTTGTCGCCGGAGCGCGCTTTGAGCTCGCGGGGCGAGCCCAGCGCGATGACCTTGCCGTGATCGACGATGGCGACGCGATCGCAGAGACGCTCGGCCTCCTCGATGTAGTGGGTGGTCATGAGGATGGTTTTTTTCTCGCGGCGGAGCTCGTCGATGATGTCGTAAATCTCGCGGCGGACCTGAGGATCGAGTCCGGCGGTGGGCTCGTCGAAGAAGAGCACGCGAGGATTGTTGACGAGCGCCATGGCCAGTGCGAGGCGCTGCTTTTGGCCGCCGGAGAGTTTGCTGTAGAAGGTGTTGCGTTTTTCTTCCAGGCCGAAACGCTTTAGGAGCTCTTCGGGGTCGCGCCGGCGAGAATAGAAGCCGGCGAAAAGCTGGAGGGCTTCCAAGGTGCGGAGCTTGTCGGGCAGGGAAGTGGATTGCAGGGCGGCGCCGATTTCGTTTTTGAGTTCCTTGGAGTCGCGTTGCGGGTCGAGGCCGCAGACGGAGACTTTGCCGCTGTCGAGAGTGCGCAGGCCTTCCAGGATTTCGACGGTGGTGGTTTTGCCGGCGCCGTTTGGGCCGAGCAGGCCGAAGACCTCGCCCTCTTCGACGGAGAAGCTGACGCCGCGAACGGCCTCGACGTCGCCGTAGCGCTTGACGAGGTTTTCTACTTGCAGCACGGGTTGAGCCATGAGTTTGGGTTGCGGTTGAGTTCGCCGCTGCGCGATCCGGTTGCCGAGAGAACGTATAGCATACAGCAGATGAGAGAATTGATCTTGTACGACGGAGATTCACGGAGAGAGGCATTTTCGTATAGTTGCAACTGAGCTTCGGCCTGATGGTTCTCGCCAGCGTTTCGTCTAAACCCCGCCCTCTTAAGGCTACAGGGAGCGGGCGACGACTCAGTTGCGGGTACGTTTGGCGGGCAACTTGTCCTTCGCGGACTTCTTGGTGGTTTTGCCGGGAGGCGTCCAGAGGTGCTGTTTTAGGTCGACGCGGGATTCGATGATTTTTACGCCTTCGCTTTCCAGGAGTTTTTTCTGGAGCGAGGCGTAGGGCTCGCGAATGAGGATCTTGCCGTTTTCGGCCACAACGCGATGCCAGGGGATGCCTTTACCGGAGGGAGTGGCGGCCATGGCTCGGCCGGCGCTGCGCGCTCCGCCAGGCAGACGCAGGGTCTTAGCGAGCGCCCCATAGGATAGAACCCGTCCGCGGGGAATTTGTTTCACCAAGCGGTAGACCGAATCCCAGGACATGGCAAATGACCTCGTTCCCTGGGTGGGGCTTTGCGTTCGTGACGCCTTCAGCGACCCTTAAACTAAAGCCGGATTGATCTCGCTGCAGCTACGGCACGACTGAACAGGTCGCGGAAAAAGTCCGTTTCGAGATGCTTTAGGCATCGGATCGAATCAAGTCTGCGCTGAATTTACTGCACTTAGCCAGCGCGCACAGCCAGAAATGGCTGTGCCACAGGACTTTTTCCGCATGCTGTGAGGCGTGCCCTCCCGGTGCCGCGCCATCGTAATAGTACACGGTGGCTGCAACCAAGACAAAAACCCGGCGCGCGGGTTTAACAAAGTGAGACGTTGCCGCCGATGTTAAAGAAATTACAGCAGCGCGACAAAAGGCAAACGAAGCAGCCACTCAAAAAGAAGCGGGCGGCTCGGCGGCGGCATCTAACTCAACAGTGAAGGAAACATTCCAGGAAAGGAATCATGCACAAGGCAAATGGAACGTAGAAAAAAAACGAATGAAGCGTTGCGACGCGGTGCATGTATTTTTTAGCGATAACGCATCGGAAACATTCGTGACGAATTGACGTCTAATATGTTGAAACCTGTAGTGGAAGTGCGGTACACTACATCAAGAGTGGTGGTCCAAGGAAAAGATATGGCTTTCGTTCGCCGCAAAGGCAACAACTTCTATCTGGTGCACAACGTGCGCCGCGGCGAAAAGGTGCAGCAAATTCACCTGGCTCGCTTGGGAGAACGCGCGCGGATCACCGACCGGGTGGTGCGCGAGGTGTCCAAGAAGCATCCGTTCGTGGAGCTCAACTGGCGAGCTTTGCGCGAACAGATCAACAACCATCAGGTGGACCTGGCGGACTCGAATTCGCCAGCGGTCCAGAAGCTGGTTGGGAATCTTCGAGACTTGAATCTAGAACTCGCGGATCTGTTTCCGCCGATTCTCCGGATTTCTGAATCGCCCACGGTGGCTCGGGAGTTGCTCGTGCAGTTGCGGCTCCTGCAATCCACGCTCCAGGTCAAGCTGTCGCAGTTTGACTATGGACGCGGGCGGCTTGGTTCTGCGTCCCCGCAGTTGAGGAGACGCTAGGAGGCGGCCATGGCTGAATACATACTCCCACTCGACCCAAATCAACGCAGCACGGACACGCTGGAGTTTCAAACGGCGCTGCGGGCGAAGATCGTCGGTCAAGAAGAGGGCGTACAGGCGCTGGTGGATCTGTATCAGGTGTTCTGCGCCGGTCTGAACTCGCCAGGGCGGCCGGTAGGGAATTTGCTGTTCCTGGGCCCCACAGGCTCGGGCAAAACACGGATCGTGGAGGCCGCCGCAGAAATCTTGTTTGGTGACGCGCGCGCGGTGATCAAGGTGGACTGCGCGGAATTTCAGCATTCGCATGAGATCGCCAAGCTGATCGGCTCGCCTCCGGGCTATTTGGGCCATAGAGAGACGCATCCGCTGATTACTCAGGAAGAGTTGGCGAAAAGCCACTCCGACAAGCTGAAGCTGTCATTTTTGCTGTTTGACGAGATTGAGAAGGCGTCCGACGCGCTGTGGCAGTTGCTGTTGGGGATGCTGGATAAAGCGACTCTGACCTTGGGCGACAATCGCCGGGTGGATTTGTCGCAGACGGTGATTTTTCTGACCTCCAACCTGGGCAGCGGAGAGATCACGGAATTGATGCAGGGCGGGATCGGCTTTGTGCAGCCGAACGATAAACCGATTGCAGGACTCGACCAAAAGGTGGAGCGCACGGCGGTGGAAGCGGCGCGGAAGAAGTTTTCGCCGGAGTTCATGAACCGGCTGGACAAGATCGTGGTGTTCCATCCGCTGAAGCGCGCGCAATTGGAAGAAGTGCTGGAGATCGAGTTGGGACAAGTGCAGCAGCGCGTGCTGGAAACGGCGAAAGGCCAATTCCTTTTCCGGGTGACGAACGCGGGGCGGGACTTCCTGCTGCAAGAGGGAACGGACCAGCGGTATGGCGCGCGTCACCTGAAGCGGGCGATTGAGCGGCACGTGGTCTACCCTCTGGCGAATTTGCTGGCGACCGAGCAAGTGCATCTCGGCGATCTGGTATGCATCGATTGGGACGGGAAGCACAAGCAACTCACGTTCGTGCGCGAGGGTGAAGGCGCGCTGGTCAACAATCAACCGCCGCAGACTGAAATGATCGCGGCAGCGGCAGAGGCCAAAGACGGCAAGACGGTCGACGCCCCTGCGGAAGAGGTGAGCGAGGGGAAAAAGCCACGGGTTGCGATGCCGGCGACAGCGCCGGTGAGTGTGCCGCAGGCACGGAAGAAGCCGGAGCGGTAAGGTGCTTCGGCTGCGGTAGCTGTCCCGGAGATCGATTTTAGCTCGGCCTTTCGATTGTGCCTTGGGTTTCATCTAAGCCCCGGCCCTCTTCACGAGGGCGGCTACAGCAGTCGCCAATCACGCTGTTTCATCGAATACTTCTATAATCAGTTGTATGAACGTTGAATCGCAGTGCGCGCCGCGCGGGCTTCGAGTGGGCACATCCGCTCATTCGGGATTGGTTTGTGGGCCGCTTTGGGACGCCTACGGAGCCCCAAGAGCTAGGCTGGCCGCATATCTTGGAGCGGAAGACTACGCTGATTTCCGCACCGACGGGGTCTGGAAAGACGCTGGCGGCGTTTTTGGTGTGCATCGACGGGCTGGTCCGAAAAGCGTTGCGCGGGGAACTTACGGACGAGACGCAAATCGTTTACGTCTCGCCGCTCAAGGCGCTTGGCAACGACATCCAGAAGAATCTCGAAACTCCACTGAGTGAAATCCTGCAGCTTGCGGGCGAGCGCGGAATACTGATGCCGGAAATCCGCACCGCGGTGCGCAGCGGCGACACGCTGGCGCACGAGCGGCGCGCGATGCTGGTGCGGCCTCCGCATATCTTGGTGACGACTCCGGAGTCGCTGTACATCCTGCTGACGGCGGCGAAAGAGCCGCGAGATTTTGAAGACGGTCGAGACCGTGATCGTGGACGAAATCCACGCGGTGGCCGACGACAAGCGCGGCGCGCACCTGGCGCTTTCTCTAGAACGGCTGGAATACCTTGCCGGAAGGCCGCTGGCGCGGATTGGTCTTTCCGCAACGCAGAAACCCATTGAGATCGTGGCGGAGTTCCTGACGGGCCGGGATAGGCCCGAGCCGATCGTGGTGAATGTGGGGCATCGTCGCGAGCTGGATTTGGCGGTGGAGGTTCCGGGCAGCGAGTTGGGGCCGGTGGCGTCGAACGAGATGTGGGGCGAAATCTACGACCGCATCGCGGACTTGGCGAAGCAGCATCGTTCGACGCTGATTTTTGTGAATACGCGGCGGCTGGCGGAGCGGGTAGCGCATCACCTGGGCGAGCGGCTTGGGAATGACGCGGTGGCGGCGCATCACGGGAGCTTGTCGCGAAAGCTGCGGCTGGCGGCGGAAAAGAAACTGAAAGCAGGAGAAATCCGGGCGCTGGTCGCGACGGCCTCGCTCGAGCTGGGAATCGATATCGGCAGCGTGGATCTGGTCTGCCAGATTGGCTCGCCGAGGGCGATTTCGGTGGCCTTGCAGCGCGTTGGGCGTGCGGGCCATTGGCGGGGAGCGATTCCGAAGGGGCGCATTTTTGCCACGACGCGAGATGAGTTGTTGGAATGCGCGGCGCTGGTGCGGGCGATTCGTCAGGGCGAGCTGGATCGCCTGGAGATCCCTGAAGCGCCGATGGATATTTTGGCGCAGCAGATCGTGGCCATGTGCGCCGCGGAGGATTGGAACGAAGCGAAACTGTTCCAAGCGGTCCGCCGGGCGTATCCGTATCGGAACTTGGCGCGAGCAGATTTTGACGCGATCGTGGAGATGCTGTCGGAAGGCATCGCGGCGCGACGTGGGCGCTATGGCGCGTATTTGCACCGGGATCGTGTGAACGGCGTGCTGCGGGCGCGACGCGGCGCACGGCTGGCGGCGATCACGAGCGGCGGGGCGATTCCGGAGAATGCGCTCTACACCGTGGTGGCAATGCCGGAAGGCACCGTGGTGGGCACGATACACGAAGACTTTGCGGTGGAGAGCTTGGCAGGGGACGTGTTTCTGCTGGGAAACACGTCGTGGCGAGTGCGGCGGGTGCAACAGTCGGGTAGCGTGCTGGTGGAGGACGCTCAAGGAGCGGCGCCGAGCGTGCCGTTCTGGTTGGGGGAAGCGCCGGCGCGGACCGCGGAGCTTTCGGAAGGGGTTGCCGGCCTTCGACAGAGGATTAGTTCGTTAGTGGCGGGTGTTGCCCCGGGAGCGGAGCTGCGGAGTTCGCCGGAGGTGGCCGCGGCGGTGGGTTGGTTGAAGGCGGAGTGCGGTCTGGACGACGCGGGAGCCGAGCAAGTGGTGGAGTACATCGTGGCCGGGCGAGCCGTGCTGGGCGCCGTGCCGACGCAGGACACGATCATCGCGGAGCGCTTTTTCGACGAAGGCGGCGGGATGCAGCTGGTGATTCACGCGCCGTTCGGCGGACGGATCAACAAAGCGTGGGGATTGGCGCTGCGGAAGCGTTTCTGCCGCTCGTTCAATTTTGAGCTGCAAGCGGCGGCCACCGACAACGGACTGAACATTTCGCTGGCGGAGCAGCACAGCTTTCCCTTGGGCGATGTTTTTCATTTTCTGCATCCGAATTCGGTGCGGCAAGTGCTGGAGCAGGCGGTGCTGGATTCGCCGCTGTTTACGGCCCGCTGGCGCTGGGATGCGGGACGCGCATTGGCGCTGCTTCGCTTTCAGGGCGGGAAGAAGGTGGCGGCGCCAATCCAGCGAATGCGGGCGGACGACCTGCTGGCATCGGTTTTTCCCGAGGCGCAAGCGTGCCAGGAAAACATTGTCGGCGAGATCAAGATTCCCGAGCATCCGTTGATCGGCGAGGTGATGAAAGACGTTCTGACGGAGGCGCTGGACGTCGAAGGACTCGAGCGCGTGCTGCGGGATATCGCTGAGGGGCGCATCCGGTGCCTGGCGGTGGACACGCCGGTGCCGTCGCAGTTTTCTCACGAAATTTTGAATGCGAACCCGTATGCGTACTTGGACGATGCGCCGCTGGAGGAGCGGCGCGCGCGCGCAGTGGAAATGCGGCGGGTGCTGCCCGAGGCGGTCCTGTCCGAGGTTGGGCGGCTGGACCCGGCGGCGATTGCGGAGGTCTGCGCGGACGCTTGGCCGGACGTGCGGGACGCCGAGGAGTTGCATGATGCGCTGCTGACATTGATTGCGCTGCCTGTGCCGTGGGGCCCGGCGGAGCCTACTGCGACTGGAACGCTGCGAGCGAGGTTGCAGGAATCGATCGAGGAGTTGGAGCGAGCACTTCGAGCAGCTTGTTGCGGAACGCCGTGCAGGAGTGGCTGAAGTAGGCGGCGCGAGATATTGGGTGGCGGCGGAACGCGTGAAGGCGTTCGAGCAGATCTTTCCGTGGGCGCGCTTTGAGGTGGCTTGCCGGAAGTGGGGTCCGCAGCGACGGTTCGCGATGACACGGTGTTTGCCTTGGCCACGGGATGGCTGGCGCACACCGGGCCGGTGACGATACGCGAGTTGGGGAGCGAGTTGGGACTTGCCGAGGGCGACACGGAGAAAGCACTGCTGCGGTTGGAGGCGAGCGGCGCGGTTTTGCGCGGGCGGTTTACGGATTCGGCCGCTGGGGAAACGGAATGGTGCGAGCGGCGGCTGTTGGCGCGCATCCACCGGCTTACGCTGGGGACGCTGAGGAAGCAGATTGCCTCGGTGACTCCGGCGGAGTTCATGCGGTGGCTGCTGAGGTGGCAGCACCTCGCTTCGAGTAGCCAGCTCCTGGGGGAGCGCGGGACGCTCGAGGTTGTGCAGCAGATGCAGGGCTTCGAGGCGCCGGCAAACGCGTGGGAGAGGCAAATTCTCGCGCGGCGCGTCGCGGACTACGATCCCAAGGTGCTGGACCAGCTGTGCCTGACGGGGGCGGTGGGTTGGGGCAGGGTTTCGCCGCATCCGGCGACGCTGGAATCGGCGGCGCTTGAGCGGCGGCGGGTGGTGCCCACAAGCGTTGCGCCGATCACATTTTTCGTGCGCGAGGATGCCGACTGGATGATCCCACATCGCGAGGCCGGGGAAGAGGAGATGCGGGGCCTCAGCCGGGATGCAACAGAGGTGATGCAGTTCTTGCGGCAGCGCGGCGCGTCTTTCTTCGCCGATATTGTGCGTGGGACGCGGAAGCTGAAAGCGGAAGTGGAGACGGCGCTGTGGGAACTGGTCGCGGGCGGCCTGCTGACGGCGGACGGGTTCGACAACCTGCGGGCGCTGATCGATCCGAAGCGGCGTTCCGGGCATGGGAGCGGGAAAAGCGCGCGGCCGCGGCATAGCTCCGGGCGGTGGTCGGTACTCTATTCGGGTGAATTGGTGGACCGGACTCGGGCGCTGGAGGCCACCTGCTGGATGCTGCTCCGGCGCTACGGCATCGTGTTCCGGGAGGTGCTGACGCGAGAGACGATCCTGCCCAAGTGGCGCGAGGTGCTGATCACCCTGCGGCGCCTGGAGGACCGTGGAGAGGTACGAGGCGGGAGGTTTGTAAGTGGCTTCTTAGGAGAGCAATTCGCGCTGCCGATGGCGGTGGAATCGCTGCGAGCGCAGCGTGGCCTGCCGGTGTCTGGGGAAGTTGTGGCGGTTTCGGCAGCGGACCCGCTGAATCTGGTGGGAATCGTGGTGCCGGGCGAGCGCGTGGCGGCGAATTCGGGTCGTTTCGTGGCGTTCCGCGACGGTGTAGCTGTGCCTGCCGAGGAACGTCCTGGAGTCACGATGATGACGGCTGGCTGAGTTAATCTAAAGTGGCACTTTAATCTTCGCGGCTGGTTTGGGTTCCCCCAAAGCCCCTTTTTGTCGTTCGTGGACTGACACAAACTGTTTCACCGCTCTCACTTTGCACCCAGATGGAACAGTGTCTCACCGGGTGAGACAGTTTCCAGAACTGCAACTCACGCAAGCTATTGAGTTTATTTCGCCTTAGCGGCGGTCTTGAGAGGGAAAAAGATTGGCATCTCTCATGCACTGAGTCCTTCGCCGGGCTTTGTGAGACAAGGTTGCGTCGGGAGAACGATCATGAGAGCCGCCGTTCGACAACAATTGGACCCCAGCATCCGAAGCAACGACACTCGGGACTTCCAAGGCTCACTGCGGGCGAAGATCGTCGGACAAGAGGAGGGCGTGCAAGCGCTGGTGGAAATGTACCAGGTGTTTTGTGCGGGGTTGAACTCGCCGGGGCGGCCGGTGGGGAACCTGCTGTTCCTAGGCCCAACGGGTTCGGGGAAGACGCGGATTGTGGAAGCAGCCGCGGAGATTTTGTTTGGGGATGCGCGTGCCATTATCAAGGTGGACTGCGCGGAATTTCAGCATTCGCATGAGATTGCCAAGCTGATCGGCTCACCTCCAGGGTATTTGGGGCATCGGGAGACACATCCGCTGATTACCCAGGAAGAGCTGGCAAAGAGCCACACGGACAAGCTGAAGCTGTCGTTTTTGCTGTTTGACGAGATTGAGAAGGCTTCTGATGCGTTGTGGCAACTGCTGCTAGGGATGCTGGATAAGGCGACTCTAACCTTGGGCGACAATCGCCGGGTGGATTTGTCGCAAACGGTGATTTTCCTGACCTCCAACCTGGGCGGCGGAGAAATCTCGGAACTAATGAATGGCGGAATGGGTTTCATCCAGCCGAAGGACAAGCCAGCCGCGGGTGTGGACCAAAAGGTCGAGCGGACGGCGGTGGAAGCGGCGCGGAGGAAGTTTTCGCCGGAGTTTATGAACCGGCTGGACAAAACGGTGGTGTTCCACCCGCTCAGGCGCGAGCAGTTGGAAGAAGTACTGGACATCGAATTGGGACAGGTGCAGCAGCGGGTGCTGGAAACGGCCAAGGGCCAATTCCTTTTCCGCGTGACGGAGCCGGGCAAGGATTTCCTGTTGCAAGAAGGAACGGACCAGCGGTACGGCGCGCGGCACCTGAAGCGGGCGATCGAGCGGCATGTGGTCTATCCGCTGGCGAATTTGCTGGCGACCGAACAAGTGCATCTCGGCGACCTGGTATGCATCGATTGGGACAAGAATCAAGACCGCCTGACGTTCATCCGCGAGGGCGAGAACCTGGCGATGCCAGCCCGCCGGCTGGAGCCTGCGGTGGCGCCACGGCCTGCGCAGGCGCGCAGCGGCAAGACCGTGGAAGCGCCCACGGCAACCCCGGTGCCGGAACCGACACCTCGTCTGGCTCGCTAGACTCGAATTTACTTCTCTCTCTAATCCCGCCCGGGTGGATACCACCCGGGCTTTTTTCTTTTCGCCGAGTGCCGGTGTAAAGTAAACGTGAGCCTGCATTTGCCATCTAACCCAGTGTGTGCCACGAGCGCTCATGAGGACGGGACAGATTTTGATTTCCTGCGAGTGGGTCAAAGGACGCCGGCGCCTTGGCGGCGCCTATGCGGCACGTTTCGCGGTTCTGTGCCTGGTGTGCCTGACTCTCTGCACATCGCCTCTGTGGGCGCAACGTACGCAATTGAAGCCGCCCTGGAATGTGTACTCGCCGCAGACGGACGTCCAAGTGGGGAAGCAGAACGCGGCGTTGCTGGAGCAAAAACTGCCGCTCTGCAACGACCCAAAGGTCGATGAGTACCTGACGAAGCTGGGCCTCCGGCTGGTTGCAAAACTGCCCACTCGCGGCGTGCAGTATCCGTGGGAATTCCACTGCGTGAATGATAAGGCCATCAATGCGTTCGCGCTTCCCGGCGGATACGTGTTCATCAACCGCGGGGCGATCGAGGCGGCGGACAATGAGGCGCAGCTTGCCGCAGTGATGGGGCACGAGCTTTCGCATGTGGCGCTGCGGCACGGAACGGCGCAAGCGTCGAAGGCAGAGCTCGCGCAAGGCGCCGCCGGCATCTTCGGCGGCTTGTTCGGCGGAAGCTCGGGCGGCGCGCTGCTGACGCAAGGGGTGGCGCTGGGGGCGGGAAGCGTTCTGCTGCACTATTCCCGTACGGATGAAACGCAGGCGGATGTGATGGGCACGCAGGTGATCTACGATGCGGGTTACGACCCGCGGGCGATGGCGCAGTTTTTCGAGAAGTTGCAGGAGGAGACCAAGGGAAAGAATCCGCCGCAGTTTCTGTCCGACCACCCGAACCCGGACCACCGCGTCGAGCGCGTGGACGAGGAAATCGACAAACTGGGCGGGCCGCCGGCCAACGGGAAGAGAGATTCTTCGGAGTTTGAGGCTATCAAGCGGGAAGTGCTGGCCCTGCCGGTTGCGAAGAAAATTGCCCCGGTGATGGCGGCAGGTGGGGGCGCGCCGCCGGCTCCGTCGGGGCATTTTGCGGAGTATCAGGGGACGGCTTATACGCTGAAGTACCCCGATAACTGGGGAGAGACCGACGAGAACGGGAGTGCGTCGTTTGCGCCGCCTCGCGGCGTGGTTCCGGGAAGCAGCGGCGAAAGTGCGCTCGCGTACGGAATGATCGCCAGCATGACGCAAGTAAAGGGCGATCCTAACGATTCGAGCACGTTGGCAGACGCCACGCAGCAGCTCATCCAAGACTTGCAGAAATCAAATGCGAATTTGCGGGTGGTCCGGCAGCCAGGGCCAGTCAAACTCAACGGCCAGCCCGGGCTTTCCACGTACTTGAGCAATGATTCGCCGGTTGGCGGACAGGAGACCGACTGGCTGATCACGGTGATGCAGCCTCAGGGGCTGCTCTCTTTCTTGAGCGTCGCGCCGCAAGCGGCCTACTCCGATTACGACAAGACCTTTAGCGCGATCCTCGACAGCGTGCGCCTCGGAAAATAGAACGCCTGGAACGTGCGGGGAACAGAAAAGGGCGCTCCGGGAAATCCGGAGCGCCCTTTTTCGCTTATGGAAGGATAGAAGGTGCGGCTACTTGTCGTCGCTATCGCTGTCGCTGAACAGGAACGGAAGGACGCGGGTTTGTTCCTTCCGCACGGCCTGCAGCTCGTTGGGGTTGAAACCAAGGACCTTCACGATTGTCGGGGCGACTTGCTGGTTCGTGACGGGTGACTTAATGGTTTTTGGAGAGAGACTCGGATTGGAAACGAGCAGTGCGACGTGATAGTCGTCTTCGTTGAGGCCACCATGCTCGGCGATCTTCGAGCCGCCGGTGAAGATCACGCCGGTGTTGACCTTGAGGATGATGTCCGGTGTGCGCGGATCGTCGGTCGGGCTATCCCACTTATTGCGAAGCGAGGGGCCCGCGAAGATCTCCTGGATGCCAAGCGTGGCCTGGCTCTCCGGCGTGCTCAGCTGTTGGACCACGCCCGGGGTGAGAGTCGGGTCGATGAGCCAGATGAGCGAGCCGTCGTCAGAGATATCAAACGCCTCGGGTGAACCGATTAAGGTCTGAGGCTGGCCGCCGCCGATGGGAACTTTCTTCTGGACGTCAATCGGAGACTGGCCGTGTTTTGCGCCGACGATGATCAGAGTGGAGCTCAGAAGGCCCTGCTTTTTGAGTTCATTCACCATAAGGCTGAGCATTTGATCGACGAACTCGAGCTCGCCGAGGAGCCCGCCGGAATCGCCCGCTGACGCGCCGGAAGGCCCTTCCCCTGGAGTTCCCAAGACGTCCGAGTAGCCGTTGCCAACGAGTTTCTCGCCGACGCTGACGGCCTGGAAATTCATGCCGAACACGGCAGGCACCTGCGTCTTTACTGAGCCATCGTGTGAGAGGCCATCGATCTCGTTCACAATGGCTTGCACTTTCAGGGCGTCGTAGCACTTGATGTCGCCAATCGTGTCGGTCCATGCGGAACCAGGGTCCGTCTCCACATCCGGAATCGGATTGCAGGGCCAAATCTTGACCTGCGGCAAATTGACGGGCAGCGAGTTGATCTCCGGTGAATAGAAATCGTCGAGGCCCTGTCCGCTCGGGCCTTTAACCCATTCGTAGGACGGATGCTTGTCGGTCCACGCTGTGTAGCCGCCGTTGGCCTTTATGACTTCGAAGATCGTGTTCACGCGGAGATATTGGTGGGGATAAATCGGAGCGCAGGTGATGGGATCTCGCGGCAACAGTCCGGGGTTAATGGGAGCATCGGTCAGGCTGGTCTGAGCCCTGCCGCCATTGAGTTGAGTGAGGTCCACATCGATTTCTTCGTCGAGGCCCACGGGCGTGCCCACGGGACCCGGGCATTGAGTGGCGACCATGACGTAGCCCGCAGGCGCAGTGAGCTGCGAACCGACCAGGGCGCGGTTATAGGTGACGTCGTACCAGAAACCCGTGGTCTGCGGCGAGCCACCGGTAACCAGAGCGGCGAGACCCGGGAAAGAGTCCGTTGGAAGCGAAGTGGAAGCGTTGGTGTAAGTGAACCCGTGGCCGCTGAGCTGCGCCAAGGTTGATTGCTGATGCGATGCGACGAAGTTGGTTAGGTCGAGAGCATGAAGACCATCGACGCTAATCAACAAAACGTGGTTGATTTTACCGGCGCTCAACTCGTCGTCGCCTGCACGAACGGGCAGGGTGCCAACGAGCAGAGCGAAACTCAGAACGAGGGCGGAAATGCTTTTTTTCACGATTGTCTCCTCAGAACGGTGGGCTTGGAGGGACGCGCGAGAATCATCCCCGGCAAAGGAGAGTAGGCGCGGAGTATTACAGGATGGCGAACATGATTTATCGAAGCCGTGAATTCAAATCTGAAGGCTTTTCAGGTTGGCTCGATCGAAGGAGAAGGCTGGGAACTTGCTTTGCAGACGGCGGACGAGGTACGCGAAGTCTCGGCGCAGGGTTTTAGTCTTTCGCGCTCACCAGCAGAGGCGACTCTCCGGCATGATACCTGTGATACACATCGGCGGCGCGTCCCAGAGCGTCGCTGATACTTGGGCAAATGTTTTCGGGGCCGACATGGCGCTCGAATTCGGCTTGTTTCATGAGTTGCGCGGGCTGTTCGCGCGCGCCGCAGAGAAGGAGGGACCTGCCGGACGCGTGAACTTGGTCAGCAAGGTCGCGTATCGCGCCGAGACCTGTCGCGTCGATCGCGGTCATATTTCTCAAGCGGAGAATAACGACGGGCGGGAGCGTGCTCAGCTCATCAAGAATGTCGGCAAATTTGTCGGTAGCGCCGAACAGGAATGGGCCGTGAATCCGGAACACGGTGGCGTAGGGGGGGATATCTTTGCCTTGCAAGATGTGCACGCGGCTGTCTTCCACGTAATCTCGCGTCACCCGTGTGACCGTCGTTGTTCGCGACACCTTGCGGATGAACATGAGTGCGGCGAGGACCATTCCCACCTCGACCGCGAACGTCAGATCGGCCACAACCGTAAGGGTTAGCGTCAATAGCCAGACGGCGATATCCGCTTTGCTGAGCTTCAGGATCTCCGGTATTTCCCTCCATTCCCCCATGTTGTAGGCCACGATCATCAGAATGGCTGCGAGTGCGGCGAGCGGGACGTTCTTCACGAGCGGCGCCGCGAAGAGCACGATCGCCAGCAACGTCAGCGCGTGAATCATCCCGGCGACCGGCGTTTTTGCGCCCGAGCGGACATTGGTGGCCGTTCGCGCGATTGCCCCGGTGGCCGGCAGCCCGCCAAAGAGCGGTGAAACGATGTTGGCCACGCCCTGTGCCATGAGCTCCACGTTCGGGTTGTGCTTGTCTTTGCTCATCCGGTCGGACACCACTGCGGACATCAGCGACTCGATCGCGCCGAGCATGGCCACGGTGAAGGCGGGAGACAACAATTGCCGCAGCACGTTGTAGTGAATCTTCGGTATGGCGAGCGTTGGTAGGCCGCTGGGTATGCCGCCGAAGCGCGTTCCGATGGTTTCTACTGGAATGTGCAGCAGGGCAACTGCCGCAGTGGCCCCAAAGGTGACGATGATGGCGCCGGGAATCCGCTTGGCATATTTCAAACAGACGATCATGACCGCCAGAGAGACGAGCGCAAGAGCCGTGGCCGGCAAAGAGGCCGTGTGCCATGCCTGGCCAAACGCTCCCATGCGATGAAAGAAGTCGCCAGGCACTTGTTCCATCCGCAATCCGAACAAATCACGAATCTGAGTGCTGGCGATAAGGATAGCGATTCCGTTGGTGAAGCCGATGATGACCGGCCGGGGGAAATACTTCACCGCCGTGCCCATGCCGGTGGCGCCGAGGAGTACGAGCAGCAAGCCCGCCATCATCGTGCAGATGAAAAGCCCTTCGATGCCGTACTTGGCGATGATTCCGGAAACTACGACCACGAAAGCGCCAGTGGGGCCTCCAATCTGAGTCTTTGAGCCGCCGAGAGCGGAAATCAAGAAGCCCGTCACGATGGCGCAGTAAATCCCCGCCTGTGGCGTGACGCCGGAAGCGATGGCAAAGGCCATCGCGAGCGGCAAGGCAACAAGCCCGACGGTGATTCCTGCGACTAAATCCGACAAAAATTTGTGACGATCGTAGTCGCGGAGGAGCAGGACGGATTTTGGAAGCCAAGGAGTCAGCGCGGAAGTCATTCGAATAGCACGAGTCGAGTCAGTTCCAGGAAATCAAGTCTAGCAGAGGCAAGCCGTCGATCGCAGGATCAGGAAGGAGCGTGTGCTATGAAATGAATGGCCCTAGGTGAATCATGCGGTCGGCACTACCGGAGTCGGCTCCTGGTCCTGGGCGCCTTTGGCCTCCCGCTTTGCCGGCTCCGCCGAGGATTGGCGTGCGGGATCCCAGCGAAGGATCGGTTTGCGCGCCGCGCCCACTTCATCGAGGCGGCGCACGCGAGTCGAGTGCGGAGCGGTCTTGACGATCTCGGGAGTCGCCGCAGCTTCTTCGGCAATCGCGCGCATGGCATCGATGAAGAGGTCGCACTCTTCCTTGGACTCCGATTCCGTCGGCTCGATCATCAGCGCGCCGGGTACGATCAGCGGAAACGCCGTCGTGTAAGGGTGGAAGCCGTAGTCGATCAGGCGTTTGGCGATGTCCATCGTATTCACGCCGGTCTTTTTCTGGATGGCGTCACTGAAGACGACCTCGTGCATGGAGGGCAAGGAATAGGGCAGGTCGTAAACGCCTTCCAGATGCTTGCGGATATAGTTGGCGTTCAGGACGGCATCTTCGGTTGCTTGCCGGATGCCCGGACCGTACGCCAGGATGTAGGCGAGAGCCCGCAGCAGCACTCCAAAATTTCCTGCGAACGCCTTCACTTTCCCGATGGAATCCGGGCGAACCGGTTCCAGCACCAGCCGACCGCCTTCCTTCTCGACCAGAATCGGCACCGGGCGGAACGGCTCAAGCATTTTCTTCATGGCCACGGGTCCGGCACCCGGACCTCCGCCCCCGTGCGGCGTCGAGAACGTCTTGTGCAAGTTCAAATGCATTACGTCAACCCCAAGATCACCGGGGCGAGCGACACCGGCCAGCGCGTTCATGTTCGCGCCGTCCATGTAGAGCAAGGCGCCCTTGGCATGCAAGATCGCGGCAATTTCCGGGATGCGCTCTTCAAAAATGCCGAGCGTCGACGGGTTGGTGATCATCAACGCCGCGACATCTTCGGTAACCAACTCGCGAAGCTTGTCGACGTCGATTTGCCCGTGCGATTCGGACTTGATGTTTTCGACTTGGTAGCCGGCGATGACCGCGGTCGCGGGATTTGTGCCGTGAGCGGAGTCGGGGATCAGGACCTTCTTTCGCGCATTGCCCTGCTTTTCGAGATAGGCGCGGATGAGAAGGAGACCAGTCAACTCTCCTTGCGCACCTGCCGCGGGTTGCAAGGTGATGGCTTCCATCCCCGTGATTTCGAGCAGGCACTGCTCGAGCAGGCGCATGATTCTCAGACAGCCCTGCGAGAGCTCCTGAGGCTGAAACGGATGCTCGGTGGCGATGCCGTCGAGCCTGGCGACGAATTCGTTGACGCGTGGGTTGTACTTCATGGTGCAGGAGCCCAGCGGATACATGCCGAGGTCAATGGCGTAGTTCCACGTCGAAAGCCGCGTGAAGTGGCGCAAGACTTCGATTTCGCTGACTTCGGGGAAGCCCACGACGCCGTCGCCACGATGATTGGCTCCCAGCGCGCCAGCGGGATCAACCGCGGGAACGTCCAGGGGTGGCAATTCGAACCCGCGTTTGCCTGGCGAAGACTTTTCGAAGATCAAGCCTTCGTTCTGATTCGTGTGGCGGGACGCCTTCTTGATTCTTTTGTTCATGTTTTCTCGTGCGGTCGGGGCAACGCCTGCCTACACAGGCTGCTCCAATGCTCGGCGCACCGCCGACGCCAGCTTTTCGATGTCACCGCGAGTCGTTGTTTCCGTGACGCATACCAGCGCATTTTTGGTAAGTTCCGGATAGGAGGAGCCCAGCGACAACGGTCCAATAATTTTCTCGCGCAGTAAATGGCTGTTGACGATGCGCGCCGAGCGCGGCAGCTCGATCGTAAATTCGTTGAAAAACGGGGCGCTGAAGGTGCGCCGGACACCTGGAATTTTCGTGAGCTCGGACAGTGCAAACTGCGCTTTCGCGAGATTTTGCTCCGCCATTTCGCGGAGACCTTCTTTGCCGAGCAAGGTGAGATGGACTGTGGCAGCCAGGGCGCACAGCGCCTGATTGGTGCAAATGTTGGACGTGGCCTTCTCGCGGCGGATGTGCTGTTCGCGAGTCGCAAGCGTCAGCACGAATCCCCTGCGGCCTTCCGTGTCGCTGGTTTGGCCCGCAAGACGCCCGGGCATCTGCCGCACGAACTTGTCGCGAGAAGCGATCACGCCGACAAAAGGCCCGCCATAACTGGGAGCCAGGCCGAAGCTTTGTCCTTCCAGCGCGACGATGTCGGCCTCGGCGGGCGGCCGCACCAGCCCGAGTGAAACGCCTTCCGTAATAGCGACGACGAGCAGGGCGCCGGAGGGATGCACGCTTCTTGCAAGCGCCGGCACGGACTCGATCACGCCGAAGAAATTCGGAGACTGCACGACGACGGCAGCGACGTCGTCCTTGATCGACGATTGCAGAGCTTTCTGATCCAGCGTGCCATCCGCAGCGAAGGGGATTTCTTCCACGTGCAGTCCGGAGTTTTTCGCGTAGGTTTTGAGCACATCGCGATATTCGGGATGCACGGAGCGGGCAACCAGGACGCGGCTGCGCCCTGTGACGCGCTCAGCCATGAGCACCGCTTCGGTGGTCGCCGTCGAGCCGTCCCACATGGAAGCGTTCGCTACTTCTTGCCCCGTGAGCTGGCACAT
The DNA here is from genome assembly GCA_963735525.1 of uncultured Acidobacteriota bacterium. Lineage (GTDB taxonomy): Bacteria > Acidobacteriota > Terriglobia > Acidiferrales > UBA7541 > Acidiferrum. Next base: position 20,702 of record CAVTLQ010000023.1, read on the forward strand.
TAGAGTTTGAAATTCGAAGATCGCCTGCAGTGTGCCTTGGGTGATCTCGGCCTGATAGGGTGTGTAGGAGGTGAGAAACTCCCCGCGCTGAATGATTGCGTCGGTCACGACCGACCGCAGGTGATTGTAGACTCCGGCGCCCAAAAAGCTGGTGTAGCCGACGGAATTTTCCTTGGCACGCTCCTTGAAATAGTTGACGATCTCGGCTTCGGAGAAGGGCCCTGGCAATTTCAAAGCGTCGCGCAGGCGATAGCGCTCGGGAATGCTGGAGAAGAGTTCGTCGATCGATCCCGCGCCGATGGCGGCGAGCATCTCCTGGCGCTCGGTAGGGCTCTTCGGGAGATAGCGCATCAGGCCGAGGCTTCCTTACCTTTGGCGGCGTCCGCGATGAATGCTTCGTAGGCCGACGCGTCCAGCAGCTCTTTAAGCTCGGCAAGATTCGCAAGGCGCACCTTGACGAGCCAAGCTACGCCATGGGGATCGGAGTTTATTTTCTCGGGCGCATCGTGCAGCTCGCCGTTGGCCTCGATCACTTCACCCGTGACCGGTGAATAGATTTCACTGACCGCCTTCACGGATTCCACGTTGCCGAGAGATTTTCCGGCGGTGACCTGCGTCCCGGGCTTCGGCAATTCCACGAACACCACGTCCCCCAATTCTTGCTGAGCGTAGTCCGTAATTCCAATGGCTGCCAGGTCACCCTGGACGTCGACCCATTCATGCTGCTTCGTGTAGCGGTAATTTGCCGGATAGGACATGTGTTGACTCCTCGTGGGTACCGGGTTGGCCGGAACCGCTGAAAGTTAAGTTCGCGTCAAACCGTCTTCGCAGCTTGCGGTAAGCCTGCCTTCTTGGGCCGTTTGTAAAACGGAGTCGGAACCACCTTAGCTTTGCATTTCTGGCTGCGAATTTCGACATAGATCGGCGTACCAATCTCCGCCATGGCGGGGGGCACGTACGCCAGCGCGATATTCTTGCACAGCGTCGGCGACGGCGAGCCGCTGGTGATCACGCCGATCGCTTCACCGGCATCATTGCAGCAGCGATACTCGTCGCGCGCGATGCCACGGTCGATCATTTCGATTCCGACGAGCGTCCGCTTCACTCCGGCCAATCTGGCGCGTTCCAACGCGGCCCGGCCGATGAAATCACCCTTCTCCATTTTGCAATACCGATCCAGGCCCGCTTCCCAAACGTTGATCGTGTCGCTGATCTCGTGTCCATACAGCGCCATCTTGGCTTCCAGTCGCAGCGTGTTCCGCGCGCCGAGGCCGCAGGGGATGATGCCGAACTCGCGGCCTGCGTCCATCACCTTCGTCCAGACCTCTTCGCTCGTCGCACGGTCCGATGGGACGTAAATCTCAAAGCCATCTTCGCCCGTATAGCCGGTCCGCGCAATCAGGATATCTTTTAGGCCGCACAGCGTTCCGTGCGTGAACCAGTAGTTCTTCACGGCATCGAGGTGGGCGTCAGTAAGCTTTCGCAATACCTCCACCGCCCGCGGGCCCTGAATCGCAAGCTGCGTGTACGCGTCACTGAGTTCTTCCACCACGCAGTCGAAGGCCTTCGTGTTCTGGCGGACCCAGTTGATGTCTTTCTCGCGTGTGCCGGCGTTGATCACCAGCAGGAAATCGTCCTCTCCCAGCCGGTGAACGATTACATCGTCCACGAACGTTCCTTCCGGGTAGAGCAACGCTGAGTACTGCGCTTGTCCAATGGCGAGCCGCGCCGCGTCGTTCATGCTGATATGCTGCACCGCGGCCAAGGCCCCGCCTGCGGAACGCCCGGTGCGAATTCGAATGTCACCCATGTGGCTCACGTCGAAAACGCCCACGCTGCCGCGTACCGCTTTGTGCTCCGCCACCAGACCGCCAGTTCCCGGATACTCAACGGGCATGTCCCAGCCGCCAAAATTGACCATTTTTGCGCCCAACCGCCGGTGCAGCGCGTTGAGGGGCGTCCTACGAAGTTCCGTGATGAGAGGCGAGTTAACTGATTCCATTCCGCATGCTCGGGCAGAATCCGATACTAGCATGCGCCCTCAAACGCGTCAAAGAAGCCCCTCGGCAGGCGGAGAAATCGCGTGGTCTGCCTCGCGCGAGAAACGCCGAGTAAATACTTGGTGCCCGGTCCGGATGTGCGCCTTGCCGCCTCATGCTTTCGTCAGGTACAGTTTTCTGGGAGGCCCGCCATGCCCGGACCCATTGTCTGCTCGACCTGCGATAAGACGGAAGAGCACTGCGTCTGCGAAAAATACTGCACCATTTGCAAAGGACAGCACAAAGTCCGGCTTTGCGCGGACGGCCTCTATTATTGCCCCGACTGCCGGGAAGCATGCGACGTCGCGCTCGCGAACACCCGTGGAAACTGAAGAAAAAAGCTTTTGTTTGCGTATCGATGCCGACGCCAGACTTGCGGCCGCGGTGGGCGGTGTCGCGCGCTATCTCGCGGACCGCGCGGGTTTGGAAAATGACGCCGCTTCTCAACTGCAGAAAGCTGTCATAGCCGCCTGCCAGGAAGCGTTCGAGTACCTTAGCGAAGACCATCCGCGCCTGGACGTGACGCTCAGCCGGCATTCCGATCGCATCGAAGTCGCGCTCTCTCACGAAGGAGAGACTTCGCCAGCGGTCGGGCTGGACACAATCGCGGGGTTTGCGGCTCCAGCGGGTGGCGCTTCCTGTGGATCGTCCGTTCTAGACGGGGTCGACCGGGTACAGTATGAAACTCAGGGTGGCACCGCGGTTACACGCCTGACGAAATACATCAACCAGGGCGCGCCGAGCAGATAAGTGTTACGAAAAAAAGAAGCCAGACAGACTGGCTGTCCGGCTTCTTCCACATTGTTTTGCAGCAATTTCAGAAAAGCTACATCTTCAGTGCGAATGTGTTGCGGCGAATCAGCGACGCCATCTGATCGTCGGTCAGCGTCATGCGCACGACGATACGATCGCCGGATGGCGTAACACTAGCCTGGTTGAGTAGCTGCGCCATGTCCGGATTGTCTGTTTTGGCCTGGTACTGCTTGTAGAGCAGCCCCATCTGAAGTAGTTGCCCTAGGGCATTCGCGTCGTCGGTTGAGCTGCAAATCGCCTGGAATTTGCCGTCGATGCCGCTGCTGGCGTCTACATTGATGATCATGTTCTGCATCCGGGTCACCAGCTTGGCCGCGTCCGGAAACTGCTGAACCTCCGGCGCGAGCTGCTGCATGGCGAGCCGCGTGTAGGCCGGGATTGAGCACCGCCCAAACCACGCTGCTGCCATTGGCTTCGTTTACCAGCGGAAAGAACTTTTCGTTCCGCATCAGGCCTTCTTCGGTCCCAAAGCGCACTTCAATCATCTTTTCCAGAAGCGAGCGGTGGCCAAACGCCGCGGTGTTCGAATCGATGAAGAAAAAGAAAAGATCGTTGGAGCCGGCGCCCGAACCAAACGCATACAGGGTGTAGTTTCGCGCCTTGAACGTGGGCAACTTCTGCTGCTTGAAATAAGCTTCGGTGGATTCCGGACTGTAGGTTCCCAGTGCGACACCGATGATTTGTTCTCCTGTGGGCACGGCGGAGGATCCCACGCCTTCGGTCTTGCTGGTCACGCCCTCCGCAACCAGACCCCAGGCCAGCTCTTCAACCTGCGAATTCGGGTCCACGCCGGCCGAGGCCAGAAACTTCTCAAACTGGCGGAAGCGGTCCGGCAGCATCTGCTCCTGCAGCTGCGGAAACCACTTCAAGGTCCGCGCCTTCTTGAGATCGGCGTACGCAAACTCGCCGACATCTTTCGGAAATAGCGCAATGACGTCTGCGCCCAGGCGTCCCGCGTGCGCGGGTTTTGGCGCAAGAAGCATCATCGCGGACAAAACGCAAGCGGCCACGATTATGCTGGTAGCCGCGCGCGGCGAGGTCAGGGTCGCGCGCAATTTCTTGATGGGTATCATGTAGTGGTGCTCCTTTCGATTCTCGGAGAGGCGTCTATTTTCACGCGCTGGAGCTGCGGGATGCTTCGCCCAAGCGCTCGCGAAGCGCTGAAATCCTCTCTCGCATCGACGTGACGTATCCGGCGTCGGTTATGCCGTCGAGATTGATCTCGACATTCGCCAAAGCCCCTTTGGCGCCGGCCGCGGCCATGAGTCGTGCTACCTCTAAGTCTGACTTCATGGATGCGGCGGCGATAGACGCAAGTTGTCCCAGCCGTTCGAAAAGGGCAACTGTACGGTCTGCCACCCGGAGCGGCACTTCGGCCGCGCCTTTTGTGGCGGTTTGAATGGCCTCGCTGCGCGCTTGCGTCTCCGCCGCATTGCTTTGAGGCAGCTTGAATGCCGCCATGACCGCGTCGTAGGAGGCCGCATCATGGTCGATCGCTTCTGCAAGTTCGTCGGCGATGCGGCGCATGGCTTCCAGCGCATCGGACAGCCGATCGACATGCGTCACCTGCGACTTCTTCTTGCGGGATAGCCCCGCGACCATTTGTCCCAGCGATGCGGCCAGCGCGCCCGCAAACGCCGACACGCTGCCTCCTCCGGGTGTCGCCGAGGGAGCAGCGACCGCGTCCAGAAACGGCCGCGCGAGGCCGGCCAGCTTGCCGTCTTTCGTCGCTGAGCCGAGCGGCCCGCCGGTCAACGCCGCCTCCAGCCGGTTCTCGAACACCTGCTCCGGCGAGAAATTCTCCAGTTGCAGAAAGTAATCCGCCGCCATCTCAATCGCTTTTTTCGGGATCAGGCCGACGATCTCGCTCCCCACGGGCATAGCGCCGTAGCGCGCCGCTTCGCGCCTCACCATTTCGTACACGCGATGCATAGGTGTTTGCTCGAAGTCCGTGAGGTTGATTGACACCTGCGCCAGATTGCGCGCCTTCAGCTCCACTCCCATGGACTTGACGTAGCGCAGCCCGCCGGAAGAGAAGCGAATCGCCTTGGCGATTTTGTTGGCGATGCCCACGTCGGAGGTATTGAGGTTCACGTTGTAAGCGATCAGAAACTTGCGCGCACCCACCACCGTGACGCCCGCCGTAGGGTGGAGCTTCGGTTCACCGACATCCGGCTGCCGCTCGTGGTTGCGCTTCAGCTCGTCGCGTAAACCCTCAAATTGTCCTCGCCTCACATTCTCCAGGTTCACGCGATCCGGCCGAGTCGCCGCCGCTTCGTAAAAGAACACCGGGATCCGGTAGCGCGCCCAGATTTCTTTTCCCACGCGCCGGGCCAGCGCCGCGCAATCCTCGAGGGTAACGCCGTGAATGGGTATGAAAGGGACCACATCGGTTGCCCCGACGCGCGGATGCGCGCCCGTGTGCGTCGTCAGGTCAATCAACTCCATGGCCTTGCCGACCCCGAGCAACACCGCTTCCGCTACGGCCTCGGGCTCCCCTGCCAGCGTAACCACACTTCGGTTGTGGTCCGCGTCGCTCTCGCGGTCCAGCACGTACACGCCGGCCACGCCGCTCATCGACGCTACGATCGCGTCCACTTTCGCGGCGTTCCGCCCTTCCGAAAAATTGGGCACGCATTCAATCAAACGTTTCATGAAGCTCGCTTCCTCGGCAATTCCTCAACAAGGCGCCCATTTCATCATAGGAGATTTCTGTCCGGTCAGCTACTCTCCCGGTTGCGTCGAGTGCGACGCAAAACGCGAACCTCTCAAACTGTTCCCGTGACGATCTGGCCCTTCTTAATCGTCATCCAGCACTTGTTGACGCCGAAGTAGTAGGGGATTTCGCGGTAGTCGTCGACTTCGAAGATGGCGATATCCGCCAGTTTGCCGGCTTCCAACGAGCCGATCTGGTTTTCCCGCCGGAGTGCGTAGGCGGCATTGACAGTCGCGGCCGCAATGGCTTCCGCAGGCGTCATGCGCAATTGCGTGCAGGCCAGCGACAGAATCATCGGCATGCTCAGCGTCGGGCTTGTGCCGGGATTGTAGTCCGTGGCGAGCGCGACGATCGCTCCGGCTTCGATCAGAGCACGCGCCGGAGCGTACTGCTTCAATCCCAGATGAAAATCGCAGCCTGGCAGCAGCGTCGCGACCGTCTTGGACCTTGCCAGCGCTTGGATGTCCGCGCGGTTCACTTGCTCGAGATGATCGCAGCTCGCCGCGCCTAGTTGCACCGCAAGCTGCGTAGCGCCCGTGCGCGTCAACTGCTCCGCATGAAGCCGCGGCACGAGGCCGGACCGCTTACCCGCTTCCAGAATGCGTTTTGACTGTTGACGCGAGAAGGCGCCACGATCGCAAAACACATCGCAGAATTCGGCGAGCTTCTGGCTAGCTACTTCCGGCATGAGTTGGTCGATAAGCAGGGCGACGTATCTCTCTGCACCATCCGGCAGGCGACGACACTCGGCGGGAACCACGTGCGCTCCAAGAAACGTCGACACGATGTCCAGCGGTTGCTCTGTGCCGAGTTCCTTGTGCAGCCTCAGAATCTTCAGCTCGTTCGCGACATCCAGCCCATAGCCGCTTTTCGCTTCAATCGTTGTAGTTCCGTGCGCTGCAAACTCCCGCAGCGCGGCTCGTGCCCGTTGCTTCAATGCTTCGGAGGTAGCCGCCCGGAGCTTCTTCACCGAGTTCAGGATCCCGCCGCCCTTGCGCGCGATCTCCTCGTAGCTCGCGCCGGCAATTTTGAGTTCGTACTCTTCGGCGCGGCTCGCGGCGTGAATCAGGTGAGTGTGGGAATCGACGAACCCCGGCAACGCCACACGGCCGCCGACATCGAGTTTCTCCGCCGCGCGCGCTTCGGGCAACGCTTCGATTTTCGCGCGGCTGCCCACCGCTGCGATCAAGCCGTCGCGGACAAGCAGAGCCCCATCTTTGACGACGCCAAGTCTAGACAGTGCGGCGCCGCGTCGCGGTCCGCGCCCGCGCAGCGTCAGCATCTGCGATGAGCCTGTGATGAGAAGGGAAGTCGACAAGGCCAGCGTATTATGCCTAAAACTCACTAGCCTTGTCGCTTGTACGCTAAGAGAGGCTGCTAGGCGGTAGCGGCCTTGCCGCGGCGATACGCCGGAACGAATACCTCTTGCACGAATGCCTCAAGCGACGTTGGCGTGGTGTTCGACGCCGATCTCGGCTCTAGCGCCTTCATTCGCCCGTCGTTCATTGCGTTCGCCATTTCGACGATCAGCTCCGCAAAATTCCTGGACGCGCCCATTCCCGTTAGCGCCTGAATGAATTGGTCGGCCGGAAGCTGCAGGTAGGCAAGATTGGGTTTCCCGATCGCGGACCCGATGATGCGAGCCGCCTCCGTGTAGCTGAGATCCCGCTGTCCAAGCAATTCATGCGTTTGCTGGCCGGAGAAGTCAAGCTTGAGCAAAGCATCAGCCGCCGCGGCAGCGATATCGCGAGTGGCGATCATGGGGAGGAGAAGATCGGCGCGAACGGGTCCCGCGGTCATCCCGAAATTCTGAACAACGTCCACCTGCGGAAGAAGGTTCTCCATGAAGTACCCGGCCCGCAAGTGCAGCACGTTCAGTCCCGAAACTCCGTCGAATGTTGTCTCCATACCGTGCAGTCCGGATACCGGTCCCGAGCCCGATTCCTTGTCTGCACCAAAGCTGCTCAGCGTCACGGCATACCGCACTCGCGCGGCCTCCAGCGCCGCCGCCCCCGCATCGATGACTCGCTTCTGCTGGGCACGGTAGTCCGTACTCTGGTGATCGGGTGGCACCATGAAGTAAACCGCTCGCGCCCCATCGAAAGCGCGGGTGAGCGCCGCCGAATCCGCCAAATCCGCTTGGACGGCCTCCGCGCCGCGACTCACAAGCCGCTCCAGTTTCTCTTTGCTCCGGCTCACGGCGCGCACCTGCTCGCCTTTGGCAAGCAAGGTCTCCGCGACCAACGATCCGGTGTTCCCTGTGGCTCCCAAGACTACGTACATGGTTTCCTCCTCGAACTGAATGCATCTCTTCGATGCGGTATTGTTGAAACTGGATACGCAGGTTGACTACAGCATGGGAATCTTCACGCCGGACTTCTGCGCGAACGCAGTGGCCTCGCCGTAGCCCGCATCGACGTGACGCACCACGCCCATGCCTGGATCGTTCGTCAGCACGCGCTCAATGCGTACCGCCATTTCCTTCGTTCCATCCGCCACCGTGACCTGGCCCGCATGTTGCGAATACCCGATACCCACGCCGCCGCCATTGTGGATCGACACCCACGACGCGCCACTCGCCGTATTCACCAGCGCATTGAGCAGCGGCCAATCGGCGATGGCGTCCGAACCATCCAACATCGACTCCGTCTCCCGGTAGGGTGAAGCCACCGAACCGCAGTCGAGATGGTCGCGACCTATGACGATGGGGGCCTTCAATTCGCCGCGGGCCACCAGATCATTCAGCGCGAGGCCGAATTTGTCTCGCTCGCCATATCCCAGCCAGCAAATCCGCGACGGCAGCCCCTGAAACTTCACGCGCTTCTGCGCCAGCTTGATCCACCGGCTCAGGTGCTCGTTGTGCGGAAACATTTCCAGTACAAGTTGGTCCGCACGCGCGATGTCCGACGCCTCTCCGGAAAGCGCCGCCCACCGGAACGGGCCTTTGCCTTCGCAGAACAACGGCCGGATGTAAGCCGGCACGAAGCCCGGGAAGTCGTAAGCATTCTTCACGCCTTGCTCGTAGGCAAACGTTCGAATGTTGTTCCCGTAGTCGAAAGTTACCGCCCCAAGCTTCTGCAAATCCAGCATGCCCCGGACGTGTTCCGCCATCGCCGCCAGCGATTTTTTCTTGTAGTCTTCGGGACTCTTTTTGCGCAATTCCAGCGCCGCTTCGAGCGTCATTCCGTTTGGCACATATCCGCCGATCGGGTCGTGCGCGCTGGTCTGATCCGTCAGCAGGTCCGGCACGACGCCACGCCGAGCCATTTCCGGAATGACATCGGCGCAATTGCCAACCAGCCCGACAGATGTTGCCTCGCCCTTGCGCACCGCGTTCTTCAGAATGCGCAGAGCTTCATCCAGGTTGGTTACCATCACGTCGCAGTAGCCGGTCTTCACGCGACGCTTGATGCGCTCCGGGTCTACGTCGATCCCCAGAAACGCCGCGCCATTCATCGTGGCCGCCAGCGGCTGCGCGCCTCCCATGCCGCCCATCCCACCGGTCACCACCAACTTGCCCGCCAGATTGCCGCCGAAGTGTTTCGTCGCCGCCGCCGCAAACGTTTCATACGTTCCTTGCAAGATTCCTTGTGTGCCGATGTAAATCCAGCTGCCGGCGGTCATTTGCCCGTACATCATCAGGCCGGCGCGATCCAGCTCATGGAAGCGATCCCAATTGTTCCAATGTCCTACGAGGTTGGAATTGCACAGCAGCACGCGAGGCGCATATTCGTGCGTGCGAAAGATTGCCACCGGCTTGCCCGACTGCACCAAGAGCGTTTCGTCAGCGGCCAGTTCCCGCAACGATCGCACGATCGCGTGAAAGCACTCCCAATTCCTGGCGGCGCGGCCGGTCCCGCCATAAACAACCAGCTCTTCCGGTTTCTCCGCAACCTCGGGGTCCAGGTTGTTCATCAGCATTCGCAGAGCCGCTTCCTGTTGCCAACCCTTGCAGGAAATTTGCGTGCCCCGCGCCGCTCGAAACGGTCCTTTGGACAACGAAGCGTCGCTCACGGTTCCGGAAATCGTAGCGCTCATGCAGTGACTCCGCCGCTCATCTTAGCGCAGCGACATGTGATTTGCACGATGCCGCCGGATGTCGCCCCGCGGTTGCGATGCCAACCTAAGTCCCGGGCCGGAAGTTCACTAGGAATTGCGCAGGCAAAACGGTTAGAGTACAGTGAGAAAAACTTCGATGACTTACGGCACTCTTCCCTCGCGGTTTCTGCACGCTGTTGACTCGCTTCCCAATCCTCGCGCCCAGTTGACGCGTCGTGCCAATCTTTGGGAGCCGATTTCCTCCGTCGAATTTCTACGCCGTACCGCAGGTCTTTCCATGGCGCTGGTCGAGCTGGGCGTGAAACCGGGTGACCGCGTCGCCCTGTTTGCCACGAATCGCCCGGAGTGGCACACCGCGGACTTTGCCATCACCGGTGCGGGCGGCGTGACCGTTCCCGTTTATTTCAATGAATCGCCGGAGCGCATGACCTATATCTTGAACCACTCCGGCGCAAGGGTGATCGTCGTCGCCGGCATGCCTCAATTGCAGAGGCTGCTCGACTGTCGCCCGCGATTGCCCGAGTTGGAACACATCATCGTCGCCGACGCCAGCGCCGATCTCCCCACAGAATGTCTCCGTTACGAGACGCTGATTGCCTCCGCCGGTGGCGCCGAGATCGCCGCGTATCGCATGCGCGCCTCCCAAGTGCTTCCCGGCCAGCTCGCGTCCATCATCTACACCTCTGGCACGACTGGCGAGCCCAAGGGTGTCATGCTCACGCACACCAATATCTGTTCGAACGCCACGGACTCTTGCGTCACCATCGATATGCACAGCGGCGCCGACATCGCTTTGTCCTTCCTGCCTCTGGCTCACATCTACGGCCGCACCATGGACTACGTTCTGATCTTCACTGGCATCACCATCGCCTACGTTGAGGACGTCAATTTGCTCTCGCAAGCGCTTCTCGAGGTGCAGCCCACCGTTCTGGCGGCGGTCCCTCGCGTGTTCGAAAAAATCTACGCCCGCATCATGGAGCAGGGAAGCAAGACCTCCGGCCTGAAGCGCAAAGTCTTTGATTGGTCGATGGATGTGGCCAAGCGCGCTGCACCGTGGCGCTGCGGTGTGGGATCGGCCGGACCCGGGTTAAAGCTCCAATGGTCGCTGGCGAATAAACTCGCCTATTCTAAGATTCGCGCCGGAACCGGCGGCCGCTTGCGCATTGTTTTTTCCGGAGGCGCGCCGCTCTCGAAGGATCTCGCCGAGTTTTTCTGGTCTATCGGCATCCTTATCTATCAGGGATACGGTTTGACCGAAACCTCACCGGTTCTGACCTCCAACTACCCGAGGAACCGCGTCGGCAGTTCGGGAAAGCCGATCCCCAACGTCCTGATTCGCATCGCCGACGACGGCGAGATTCTGGCCAAGGGTCCTTGTGTCATGCAGGGCTACTACAAGAGCACCGACGCCACCCGCGAAGCTATCAGTGAAGATGGCTGGTTCCACACCGGCGATATCGGATATCTCGATTCCGACAACTATCTTTTCATCACCGACCGCAAGAAAGATCTGCTGAAGACCGCCGCCGGAAAGTTTGTCGCCCCGCAACCCATCGAGAATACGCTCAAGACCAGCCCGTACATCTTGAATGCGATGGTCGTCGGCGATCAGCGGAAATTTGTGGTAGCGCTCCTGGTGCCGAATCCGGTAACCGTCTCGGCCAAAGCAGCGGAGCAGGGAATTCGTTTTTCGACAAAGAAAGCGATGGTCGCCCATCCGTGGGTGCGCGCGCTCATCGACGGCGAAGTGCAGCGCCTGACCAAGCATCTCGGTCAGTGGGAAACCATCAAGCGGTTCGCCCTGCTGCCCGAGGACTTTACCTTTGACAACGGCAGCCTTACCTTCACCATGAAGCTCAAGCGCCGCGTCGTCGAGCAACAATATCGCGACGTCATCGCGCAGCTCTACGCCGACGTGGCCGAGCCCCGCCCCATTCTCCAGGATTAATTCTGCGTGACAACGAGAGGGCACGCACTTCAGTTTAACCAGAGGAACGAAGGGCCGTGCCGTGAGTGCTCGCGACTCAATCTGGCTTTAGCCGCTGAGGTCCGGTTTTTCGGGTTGCCGCCTCTGGCGTGATCAGAACATCGACAGCAGCAGGCGGATTCCTTCGGTGAACTCCCGCTCTTGCATGATCAGGCTCACAATCAGGTATCCGTCCGTAGCAAAATCGTAGAAGTGTCCGGGATGAACGTAGATGCCCTTCGTCGTCAGAAGCTCCACTGCAAGATCGTCGTCCGAGCGCGTCGCGGGCACCCGCAGGACGGCGTACCATCCGCCCTCAATTTCCAAACGGCTGCACGATTTCTTCTGGCTCAACTGGCGATCCAATTCGGCCACGCTTCTCCGCACCCGTGTCATCACCTGCTTCTGAAATCCATGCCGCTGTTGCAGCAACTCCGGTAGAGCCAGTTGCACCGGGGTGTTCATGGACAGGTACGTATCGGCAATGACCTCGAGCCGCTCCAGCGCCTTCGCTTTCAATGCCTCCGGGCCGCTCGTCACCAGCCACGCCGCTTTCATCTGTGGCAATCCCGAAATCTTGGAAAGACCACTCATCGTAAAGGTAAGCGCTCCGGTGTTCACCGCCAGGCTTGCCGCTTTTCGGCTGGCTGTTCCGCGAGGACGTGAGTTTCTCGCCACTTCGCGGCGCGCGCCGGATTCACCGTACGCGAAGTCCAGAAACACCTCGTCCGCCACCAACGCCATCCCCCGCGCGGAACAAATCTCGTTCAGGGTCGCCAGGTCTTCCGGTCTCACAAAATGACCCGTTGGATTGTTCGGGTTCACCACGATTACCCCGCGGGTTCGCGGCGTGATGGCCTCTTCCAGTGCGTGAAAATCGATCTGCCAGCCGTAGTCGTACAAGAGTGGATATTGCACGAGCCTTACGTCGTGGATGTCCGCCAGAAAGCCGAACAGCGGATAACTCGGTGCCGGCACCAGAAGCTCGTCACCCGGATTGCAAAGAGTGCGAAAGACAAACGAATAGGCCTCGCTCGTACTCGTCGTTAGAATGATGTCTTGGACGGAAACCTCGTCGCCGCGCCCGGCATAGTATTCCGCCACCGCTTGCCGCGCTCGTAAAAGTCCCTTCGGATCAGGTACATAGGTAAGCGCCGTCTCATTGCACAATGCATGCAAGATCGCCTCGCCGTTATATTCAAAACCGCCCTCGGTGGGATTCGATGCGCTTAGGTCAAATAGCCGTTTTCCAGCCGCTAAGTGCTGGGCGAGCGCTTCGCTCAAGCGGTTCGGTGTCAGGTTCCAGTTGGTGCGGTCAGCGAACATTTCCTCGTCGGCGCCTGGCAACGTCAGGTGATTGCGCGCCTCGGCCGGTAACTTGTAGGAATACAGTAGTTTCTCCTTTGGGTCCAAGGGCCCCGTTAGAATCAGTCCCAACTACGTAATAACTAAGAGGAGACGAAAGGAGTCCAAGGTTGCCCTGCCGTGAATTTCTTTCGCGGACGCAGATTCCTTGAGTTTCTTCTCCTGCGATTTGTCGCCGCGCCCTGAGAGGTCTAGAATCCCCACGAGGACCCTATGGCAGACGAACTAGTCATCGCAGGCCGCGCATTTCGTTCCAGGTTGATTGTTGGTACCGGCAAGTACCGCTCGTTCCCGGAGATGGCGCGCGCTCACGCCGCTTCCGGCGCGGACATGGTCACCGTCGCGGTGCGCCGCGTCAATCTCACCGATCGCTCGAAGGAATCTCTCCTCGACTTCATCGACCGCGACAAAATGTTTATCCTGCCCAACACCGCCGGCTGTTACACCGCCGACGAAGCTATTCGCACCGCCCGCCTCGCGCGCGAAGTCGGGCTCTCCAACTGGGTCAAGCTCGAAGTCATTGGTGACCAGCAAACTCTTTTCCCCGACACCCAGCAGCTCATCGAAGCTACGCGCGTCCTTGTCAAGGAAGGTTTCGTGGTTCTCCCCTACACCAACGACGATCTCATCGCGGCCCGTAAACTCATCGACGCCGGTGCCTCCGCAGTCATGCCGCTCGCCGCTCCGATCGGCTCCGGTCTCGGCGTCCAAAATCCCGCCAACCTGCGTATCCTCCGCGAACGCATCACCGAAGTTCCCATGATCGTCGATGCCGGTGTCGGCACGGCCTCGGACGCTGTCGTCGCCATGGAGCTCGGCGCCGACGGTCTTCTTATGAATACCGCCATTGCCGAAGCCCAAGACGCCGTCCTCATGGCCGAAGCCATGCGTGACGCGACCTCCGCCGGCCGCAAGGCCTATCTCGCCGGCCGCATGCCCAAGCGCCTCTACGCCGCCGCCTCATCCCCGATGTCCGGCGTCGTGCGGTAAGCAGGCGCCAGAAATTCGGGCTCTAGCACGCACCTAAATCGTCTCCCGGCCCGCACATACGTCTTGCGCCGACGCGCACCGTCGTTCATCCTCTGGTTCGTAATACACGAATGCACGCGGTCGTTTTTGCGTAGATCTTCCTTTGCACTAGCGTTGCACGACCCATGCCGATTACTCCCTCCTATAGCGCTGTAGAAGTTCCTCTCCAGCGAACACGCCCCAGCGTGCTTACCTTGGTTTCCATTGCGGCGGTTGCTTCGGCGTTCGCCGGCATCGCGCGTCAAGCCATCGGCCAGGCCATTGCTGTACGTCTCATTGATGCACCTTGGATGTCTAGCTCAACGATTTTCGCGCAAGTCAACACACCGGCTCGCCTTGCGGGCGCCTGCGGCACTCTCGCCATTCTCTTCCTGGGCGGGATGGCCGCCCTGCTCGTGCGCGTTGACAAGCGCTTCACTTCCAGCTGGTATTTCCTGTGGGTCTTCGCCTGCGTCAGTCTGATGAATTCCGGGCGTCTGCTGTATTCGGCAATTTCAGGCACAGGTGACTGGTCCGTCGTCATCGCCATGTTCAATCCGCCGTGGCTCTGGCGCACCTTGCTTGCCGCTGCCGGCGTATTATCTATCGTCCGGCGCTTCACTTCGCGGTCACAACTTTGCGGGGTCTGATAGAGAATGCAGAACTTGCCTATCGGGACTTGTGGCGCCTTGTGCTTGCCGCGTACCTCACTGCGAGCGCCCTGCTCACGGCCGGGGCCACCCTCGATCCCGTCAACCATGGATTGGTCGTCATTGGAGTCGTTGGCGCTTCGTTCGGACTAAATTTCGGTTTGCTCCTCATCCCGGCATTCATATCCGAGCCCGTTGAGTCCGAACCACCGCGGACTCGCGCCATGCCCTTGAATTGGATTTGGCTGATCCTTGCTTTCGCGGCCGCTCTCGCATTCCTGGCCGGCTTGGGACGAGCGATCCGTTTCTAGCCGTGTCCGTACCCTTCGGGATGTTGCGCTTGTCTGCGATCCAGTCTGATGCTAAAGGCACGACGTCGGCGTTCGCGGTGGCTGCGGGTTTTCGCGTCTCTTAGTCCCAGATCACACCGCCTGCTCCTCTCCATTTGCCCTGATTCACTTCCGCCCGATAATCCAAAACCCTATCCCCGTGCTCACGCACCACGCCACTACTGTCCACAGGAACGAAACCGCAAACCCCCGCAGGTTGTCCAGCTTCCCCTTGCAAATCAGCGACAATTCAAACACCTGGTCCGTAATATTCCTCAACATCTGCTCCGGCCCCGCCTTTGACATCGCCTCGTAATACTGCACGCTATCCTTGTGTCGCAAAACGTGTTCGTAGTACAGCAACTCCGATCCCTCCCGCGGCGTCTGATGATGCCGGGCAATGCGCGGCGTAAGGGCCCGCGAAATCAAAATCAGCGACCACACAAATCCCACCGTCAACCACACGTACGTCAGCACGTACAAGCCGCTCGCAAGAGCCGCAGGCCCATGGCTCCATTGCATTTTCGGCACAACTTCTATACCCAGCGGAATCGTGCTGGCCCCAAAAAACAGCAAAAACGGCACTAGATACCCCGCTTTGAGGTCCGCTGCGCGAATGATCGCCTGCTGATCCTCAAAATTATGCCAAGCAAATGCAATCTGTTCTTCGATCGTCGAGAGTGCTTTTCCGGTTGGATCCATCCGGCCAATGTACCCGAACCACTTTCACAACGCCAGATGGTCGTGGTGTCCCCCAAACAAGCCGTCGAACGCGAACCGTACATCGCTTCTGTCAGGTTCTCCTCGCTGTCTATTCATAACGCAGCGTCTGCATGGGATCCACGCGCGTCGCCCGCATCGCAGGCACATAGCACGCCGCCAGCGCCACCCCCGCCAGCACCAACGTCACACTCGCAAACGTCGCCAAATCCGTCGGCGCGACTCCAAACAGCAAGCTCGCCATCAATCGCGTCAACGCAAACGCCGTGATCAATCCCGCCGCCAGGCCAACCGACACCATCCCCGCACCCTGCTTCATCACCAATCCCAAAACATCTCTCCCTTGCGCCCCCAGCACCATCCGCAAGCCAAACTCCTTGGTCCGCCGCGCCACCGAATACGACACCACTCCATAGATCCCCACCGTCGCGATCGCCAGCGCCACCCCCGAAAACAACGTCAGCAACAGCGTCAAGATTCTCGGCCGCGCTTGCGCCCGCGACATCACATCCTCCATCATCCTCACGTCGGCCAGCGGCACCGCAGGATCGAGCTCATTCAATTGCTCGCGAACCGCTCCCGTCAACGCCCCAGCGTCGTTCCCTTGCGGCCGCATCGCCGCGTACATCTCCGTGTAGCCCTCGCCCATAGTCTGTGCATACGGCAGATAAAGCTCCGTTCCCGCCGGACGGTCCAGTCCCGCATTCTTCACGTCGTCCACCACTCCGATGATCGTGCACCAGTCTTGCCCGCCGGGCCCGTTCGCCCTCACTCGGCGTCCCACCGGACTTTGCCCCGGCCAAAACGTCATTGCCATCGTCTTGTTGATGATGGCCACACTCGGCGCGCCTTTCGCGTCCCGGTCGTCGAACAGCCGCCCGTCCATCAGCCGAATTCCCATTGTGGCGAAATAGTTCTTGCTCACGGATTGGTAGAAGTCCACGTTTTCGATTGGCCCGCCCTCCCGCCGCACGAACCCCTCGATGTCCGTGTCGTTCATGTTCGGACGCCGCGAGGGCGGCAGCCCGGAAACGATCGCTGCGGATTGCACTCCGGGGAGGTGCGCAATCCGCTCTTCGAGCCTGGTCCAGAAACTCGCGATCCTCGCGTTGTCCGTGTACGTCCCGCCCGGCAACGAGACTCGCATGGTGATCACGTTCCCTGCGATCATCCCCGTGTCCACCTCTTGCAGCTTCCAGAACGCCCGCAGCATCAAGCCGCACCCGATCAGCAGCACCAGCGCCATCGCCAGCTCACCCACCACCAGCGCGCGACGAAACAACTGCGCTCCGCCCGCCGCCGTCGTGCTCCCGGCCGCGTCCTTGAGCGAACTCGAAATTCCGCTCACCAGCAGCGGCACCAGCGGCGCCATGCCAAACAATGCGCCGGTCACCAGGCTCGTCGCCAGTGTGAATACCAACACGCGCCAATCCATAACGATTTCATCGACCCGTGGAATACCGCCCGCGTTCGTCAATTGCACCAGCCGCACGCCGCCATAGGAGAGTGCCAGCCCCAGAATGGCTCCGCACAGGGCCAGCAGAATCCCCTCGGTCACGAATTGCCGCGCAAGACGCACCAATCCAGCTCCAAGCGCACCCCGAATGGCAATCTCACGTCTTCTGGCCTCCGCGCGCGCCAGCAGAAGGTTCGCCACGTTCACGCTCGCGATCAACAGCACAAACGCAACCGCTCCCAGCAGCATCAGCAGTGCTGCCCGCACGCTCGAAACCACCTCCGCCTGCAGCGGGTAACTCACGATCGTGTGATTCTTTGGATCAAAGCTGTGCGTGTGTGGAGAACGACGTTCCCCGTACGACTGCACCAACGCCGCCAACTCGCCTTGCGCCTGCGCCGCCGCCACCCCGGGTTTCAGCCGCCCCAGCAAGTAGTAGTCGTGACCGCCGCGATTTAGCTCGGTTGCCGGATTGAGCTGCAACGCCGTCCACACCTGCGCGGCGTCTTGTTCTCCTGGGGGGAACTCAAACCCTTTCGGCATCACCCCGATGACCGTGCACTTCTTTCCGTCGAACTGCGTTTCGTGGCCCACGATGGACGCATCGCCGCCAAATACGCTCCGCCAGGTCCCGTACGAAATGTCCACTACGATCGGTGTTCCCGGAACGTCGTCTGCCTCGGAGATCAACCGTCCCGCGATCGGCGCGACACCCAGCGTTTCGATCAGCCCGCCGCTCACATAGCCCGCCGTAACCCGCACGGGCTGTGTCTTTCCCCCAAGGCTCGCCCCCGCGGTGACCCACGCATCCAGCGAGGCCCACGAATGCGTATCGCGCTTCAGATCGAAAAATTCCGGCGCCGACGTCCAAAACCGTGGCAGCCCCCCGTTCGGAAAGGTCGGGAACTCCGTGTACACCCGGATGAGCTGCTCCGGGTGCGAGTAGGGAAGCGGCCGCAGCAACACCGCATTCACTACCGTGAAAATCCCCGTCGTCGCCCCAATCCCCAGCATCAGGCACAACACCGCCGCCGCCGTAAACCCCAGATTCTTCCGCATCATCCGCAAGGCAAACTGAATATCCTGTCCAAATGTTCCCACCGGAACCTCCCGCACCTACGCGCCTATAGGTACGCAAGAAACCTTCCAAGTGTTCCTCGGGTCGTTTGTTCTTCCTCTCTCACCAGCCCCTTGTTAAATCGTCCGAAACAAGAAGTGCCACGTCGCGTCGACCAGCGCGTGCACGATCGCCGATGCGAAGATCGACCCCGTCTTGCGCCACGTCCAGCCATAGAACAGTCCCGCGATCGACGCCAGAATCACGTACCGCCAGTTCGGGAAACCCATGTTGGTGATATGCGAGAAGCCGAACAGCACCGACGCGGTCCACCAGCCTGCGAGATCGCTTTTGATCGACCTCGTCAGCAGGTTCTGCAGCAAGCCGCGAAACAGAAACTCCTCGGGCCAAGCCGTGAAACACAGAATGGCCACCGCCAGCAGCGGCTGCGCCCTCCACTCCGCCCACCGTGGCGCAAACTGGATGAAGTGCATTGCCGTGCCGAGCGGAATCGCGATCGCCCCAAACACCACGAAGCTACCCCCGATATAAAGCCACCATCGCCGCCCCCACCCGACGTTGTAGCCCGTGCCCGTCAATCGGCGCACCAGGACAAACGTTGCCAGCGCCACGTTGACGGAAAGGAGCACCGTAAACACGTACGCGAGGCGGCCACCGGGAGAAGGCCACAACCAATGCGACGGCGAAAATTTCACCGCCACCCACACGCCAGCCAGCGTCACATAGTCCTGCCAGGCTCCGGGCCCCTGGCGTTCCGCCGACGCCGCCAGTCCCAACGGAACGAACACCCAAGCCGAAACCGCTGCGACACGCGCAAACGCAAAAGTGTTTGTTCCGATGGCGTAAATCAGGTATGCAAGAACTACGGCCATGCCGAGCAGATACCCGCTTCCCGCGCCAAAACGCGCCCCAAGAAATTCCGGCACGCCTCGCGCGGCGAACAGCAGCATCGCGGCAAAGAACAAGGCAAAGGTCGTCAACGCCGCGGCGAATTCGCGGCCGCCATAGCCATGCCACGACGCATACAAGCCGCCAATCAAGCACAGCACGGCCCACAGCCCGAGCATCGAGAGCGCACCGAGTTGCCGCGTCGCAGCCAAGCGAGGATTGTAACCCACGCACCGCGACCCTTCGTGTTTGCCATGCGTAATGAGCGGGCAAATGGTGCGGCCGCCCTCCGTGGTGGGCGCTTTTTGAATTTGACGAAACATTCTGACGCGAGATGACGCCGCAGCTCCAACCCGAAAACCGCCTCGCGTACATCGACTGGATGCGCGGGCTCGCGTGCGTGCTGATGTTCCAGACGCACTGCTACAACTCCTGGCTCACTCCCGAAGCGCGGAAGTCGGCGCTCTACGCATGGTCGCAGCTCGGCGGCACACTCCCGGCTCCGTTGTTCATCTTTCTCGCCGGCATATCCTTCGCGTTGGTGACCCAGAAACTTCGGGAGAAAGGCGCCGCGCGCAGCGCCATTGCGAAGACCACGATTCTCCGCGGCGCAGAGATTTACGGCTTGGGACTGCTGTTCCGCCTGCAGGAATTCATCCTGGGGTATCGCTGGGTGGCTTGGACGGACCTGTTCCGCGTCGACGTTCTCAACATCCTGGGACTATCCATGATGCTGATGGGCGTGCTGTGCTGGTTCACAGCCTCGCGACCGGAGAGACCCGAGCACCCCAGCGACCCTTCCTCGAGGATTTCTTTGGAAACGAGCAACGTCGCGACCTCGCGCGATCGTGCAATTGTCGGCGCGCTCGTGGCGGCCACCTTCGTAGCTCTGGTGACGCCGCCGCTCTGGACCACCGCTCGGCCAAGTTGGCTGCCCTGGCCGCTCGAGTCCTACATCAACGGGGTCCATGTCTTTGGCCGGCCGCAGCCGTGGCTTTTCCCGCTCTTTCCCTGGTCGGCGTTTGCGTTTGCCGGCCTGGCCGTGGGCTTCCTCTTGTTCTCAGAGGCGGCGAAGCGAAAAGAAGCAGCTGTGTTCGCCGGTCTTGGCGGCGTCGGCGTTGCTGCTTGCGTTCTGTCTCTGCTCTTCGACGCGGGTCCTCTGCGCTTGTACTCGCCGGCGATCTACGACTATTGGCATACCAGTCCGAATTTCCTCTTGATGCGCTGCGGCGTTCTCCTGTTGATTTTGTTTCTCACCTATGCGTGGTGCCGTTGGGGACTCGCGCAAAAAGGCTTAAGCCCGATCGCTCAACTCGGCAAAACCTCTCTGCTGGTCTATTGGGTGCACATCGAATTTGTTTACGGACGGTTTTCAATTTTGCCGAAAGCGCAATGCGGCATAGCGAAAGCTACGGCCGGGTTGTTGACTATCTTTCTGGCGATGCTTGTACTCTCGATCTTGCGTACGCGGTGGAAGAAACGCCCCGCTAAGGTTTTGCGGGCGGGTCCGGCGACGCTGGTTGCGCCTGCGGGATCCGGATGATCACCTCGCCGGGTTTCGCATGCTGCAGCTCTTCACGCGCGATTTTTTCGATCAGGTGCGGATCGGTCTTCAGTGCTTTGACTTGCTCTCCCAGTTCCACGTTTTCGGAACTTAGCCGGTCGATATCCTTTCGTACTTTGTTGATTTCGTTCTGCGTGCGCCGCATGGCCATGAATCCATGCGCGCCGAAGACGTCGTGAACCACCAGCGCGAGAACGAAAAGGCCGAGAATGGCGCGGCCATGCTCTTCGAGAAATTCGGGAAGTCCTCTCTTGATGTCCATGCTCAATTTTTCAGCACCCACTCGGTCGCCTCTCGCACCAGCATCGCGGAAGCCTTCGTGCTCTCCGCTTCGACGTACAGGCGAAGAAGCGGCTCGGTGCCCGACAGCCGCAGAAGCATCCAACTCCCATCATCGAAGACGAATTTTGCCCCGTCGGTGCGATCGATGGAAACTACTTTTCGGCCCACGAGTGTCGAAGCATCCACCGCGACTTTCTTCACCGCGTTTGCCTTTTGTTCGTCGCTAAGGTGCAGATTTTCGCGAACCGGCCAGAATTCGCGCCCCAATTTCTTGAAAAGCTGCTTGATCTGCTCGTTCAGCGACCCGCCGCGGGCGGCGAGCATTTCGGCAACGAGTAGACACGCCAGGATTCCGTCTTTTTCCGGCACGTGGCCCTTAATCGTCAGGCCCGCGCTTTCTTCGCCTCCCAGCGCGATTTTGTCTTCGCGAATCAGCTGGCCGATGTATTTGAATCCTACCGGAGTCTGGTAAGTCGTTTGGCCGCGTGATTTTGCCGCTGCGTCGATCATCTGCGAAGTGGCGACGCTGCGGGCCGCCGGCATCTTCCAGTTGCGCGACTCGACGAGATAGTCGTAAACGAGCGCAAGGATGTGATTCGGCGAAACCCAGGTGCCATCGCGATCGATCACACCGAAGCGGTCCGCGTCGCCGTCGGTGGCGAGACCTGCTGCGGCGCCGGTGTCCACCACCGCTTTGCGCAGCGGTGCCAGGTTTTCTTCGGAGACATCCGGCCCGGTGCCGTCGAACAGGCAATCGCGCTGCGTACGCATCGCCTGAATCGAAACGCGGTGATCGGCGAGGACTCGGTCGAGATAGCCGGCGCCGCAACCGTGCAGCGCATCGACGACGAATTTCGCCTTGCCCTTGCGGAGGGCGTCGAAGCGGACCAGCTCTTCGAGACGCTTCAAATAGGCTTCACGAAGGTTGACGGTCTCGGGTTTTTTGGGGTCGTGGAACACCGCAGACTTGGGAACGCCGCCCTTGTCAGCAAGTTTGGCAGCGCGCGCTTCGATGTCCTTGGTGACCTCGGGCAGCGCCGGGCCGGCGTCCGATGACGAAAACTTCAAGCCGTGGTACTGCGCGGGATTGTGGCTGGCCGTGAAATTGATCGCGCCGTCGAGTTTGCGGCGCATGATTTCGTAGGCGATGGCGGGCGTCGGCGTGAAGGTCTCGCAAAGCAAGGTGCGGATGCGATTCTGCCGGAGAATGTCCACGGCGAGCTGCGAGAACTCCTCGGAATAAAAGCGCGTGTCGTAGCCGACGAGAATGGTGGAATTCTTTTTGTGATCGTTGACGTGATCGGCGATGGCGGTGACCGCGAGGCGCACGTTCGCGAAGGTGAAGTCGTCGGCGATCAGCCCCCGCCAGCCGGAGGTGCCGAACTTGATGGGAGAGGAACTCATAGCGCGCTATTCTAGCCGGGAGTGCCTGGAGAAAGAAGCGCAGACGCTGCAATTCCGGCGGCCTTGGAGGGAGGGCGTGATGGTGGCAGGGAAGCAGAGCCGAATCGTGCTGGTGACCTGCGGCTCAATCCAAGAAGCACGCAAAATTGCTAACAAAGTCGTGGGGAAGCGGTTGGCCGCCTGCGTGAACATCGTGCTCGGCCCCGTTCAATCGATTTATCGCTGGAAGGGTAAGGTGGCCAGCGCGCGCGAGGTTTTGATGGTGATCAAAACCAGCGTGAGGCGCCTCGAAGACCTCGAACAAGAGGTGTTGCGACTGCACAGTTACGATGTGCCGGAATTTATCGCCCTGCCAATCAGCGCCGGATCTCGCGAATATCTCGCCTGGATCGACGAAAGCGTCAAGCCAACGGCGCGGTGACTGAATCGGCCGGCGCGCCCGTCGGAGGCAGTGTGGATCACGCGGGCGCAGATTGCGGCTCAGGGCAAGCGAGGTAAGCAAGATCTGCGCTACTCAGACGTGGAGCAGCGCCTGGTCAAGGTCCGCGATGATGTCTTCGACGTCTTCGATGCCGACGGACAGGCGCACGAGACCCTCGGTGATGCCGACGCGTTCGCGGACTTCCTGCGGCATCGACGCGTGGGTCATGAGCGCGGGGAGTGAGATCAATGTTTCGACACCCCCCAGACTCTCCGCCAGCGAGCACAGCTTGACCTGATTGAGAAAGCGGCGAGCGGCGTCGAGACTTTCCAGATCAAAGGAGAGCATCGCGCCGGGACCTCGTTGCTGTTTGCGTGCGATTTCGTGCTGCGGGTGAGCCGGGAGTCCCGGGTAATGCACTTTGCGGACTTTGGGGTGGGCGTCGAGGTGACGCGCCACGGAAATCCCGTTCGCGTTGTGTTGGAGCATGCGCACGGCCAGCGTTTTGATTCCGCGTGAAACAAGGAAGCAATCCATGGGAGCCAGGCCCGTGCCCGCAGAGCGCTGGATGAAATAGATTTTTTCGGCGTCTTCGGGCCGGGTGAGCACCACGGCCCCGCCAGTGGAATCGCTGTGGCCGTTGAGATACTTGGTCATCGAATGCACCACGATGTGCGCCCCCAACTCGATGGGCCGCTGCAGATAGGGGCTGAGGAAGGTGTTGTCGACCGCGAGCGTGACCCCGCGGTCGCTGGCGAGCTTGGACATTGCGGCGATGTCCGCTACACGCAGCGTCGGATTCGTGGGAGTTTCAACGTAGAGCATCTTCGTGTTCGGGCGAAGTGCATTGCGCACCGCGTCCGTCGATGACGTATCGACGAAGCTGAATTCCAGGCCAAAGTGCACGAGAAGCTGCGTGGAGAGCCGGAACACGCCGCCATACACCGCTTCGGAGACGATGATATGGTCGCCGGGGCGCAGCAGGCGGAACACCGCGTCGATGGCGGCCATGCCGGAGGAAAAAACGTAGGCGCTCTGGCCGCCTTCCAGCTTCGCTACGGTACGCTCGAGGGCCTTGCGGTTGGGATGATTTGTGCGCGCGTAATCGTAGCCTTTGTCTTTGCCGAGTTCGGTCTGCACGTACGTGGAGGTCTGATAGATGGGAGCGACGATCGCGCCGGTCAAGGGATCGGGTTCCTGGCCTACGTGAATGGCGTTGGTGGCAAAACCCATGGGGTCTCCTCTTCCTTGATGACCGCCGAGCGGTCAGTATCTTGGTGACCGCTGACCGGTCACCAACCACGGCGCAGAGAAGCTAACGCCACGCGTTCCGCGCACTCAAAATGGACGGAATCTCAGGCTCTACATGGGCTGAAGTGCATGGCGGACAGACATGACGTTCGCGGGTCCGCCCCCTGCCTGCCCAGCTATGCTTAAGAGCCGAGCCGGTACTTGAGAGAAGGTACCGTAGCAACACCAGTCCGTCAAACGCGCCGTCGAAGAAAGTTCCAGCGCAAGAAATCACCCGAGCAGTACGGGCGGCAGAATAGGCATCGAAAGATATCGGAGCGACTTGACCAAAGCCCACCGCTCCGTAGAGGATGGAGTACGTAGCGAAATGAGATTCCGGCAAACAGCAGCGGTCTGCGTGTCGATATTCGTCCTTGGAACTGCGGCGATGGTTCTGCGCGCGCAGAACCCGCCAGCCAAGGCACCCAAGTCGCAAGCAGTGGCGTCCGACCAGACGTCGCACGTGACCGTCGAAGTTTCCGGCGGCGACAATGAGACTCCCATCGAAAATGCCAGCGTTTATGTGAAGTACATCGATGAGAAGACGGTTTTGAAGGGCAAGAAGCTGGAGCTGAATGTGAAGACCAACCGCGAAGGCGCCGCGCACATTCCGAGCGCGCCGTTGGGCCGGGTTTTGATTCAGGTAGTTGCCGACGGTTGGAAGACCTACGGCCGCTGGTACGATATCAACGAGGCTAAGCAGACGTTCAAGGTGCATCTGGAAAAGCCGCCGCGGTGGTATTGAGAGAGGCGCGTCGGAGAGTCCGGGAGTTTCAACGTCAAAGAGTTTGCACCGAAATAGTGCAAAACGGTTTAGGATACTGAGAATCGTGCAGTTAGCCTCGGGTAAAGCAGGATTTTCCACATACTTATCAACACTTGTGTTGAAAACTTTACACCGGAGAAATATTTGACACGAGATTCGGCACGGTTCGTGCTGTCCGCGCCGCGTTGCGAGTTGCAACGCCCGATGATACAGTGCCGAGCGGATTTTCCGAATGAATGAAACCTTGGACGCGCCTTTTTCCTTGCTGCAAATGTTTTGGGGCAACATCGCTGCCCGGCCGTTGCGTTGCGCGCTCAGCGTGATTGCCATCGCCATTCAAGTGATTCTGGTGTTGATGATCGTGGGCATGACCTCAGGCGTGATTTCCGAATGGGGCAAGCGCCAGGAGGGCGTGGGCGCCGACATCCTGGTGCAGCCGCCGAACGCTTCTATTTTCATTGCCTTCTCCAGCGCGGTGATGCCGGAGAGTTTAGGCGACCAGATTGGCGCGTTGCCTGGCGTCGATGAGGTTGCGCCAACCGTGATTCTGACCGAGCCGAAGAACCTGATCATGGTCTACGGCATCGACTACAAACGATTTAACGCCCTCAGCCGCGGCTTCTTGTATCGAGCCGGAGGCCCGTTGGAGGCGCCCGACCAGGTCTTGGCGGACGACATCATCGCGCAGTCCAAGCATTTGAAGGTCGGAGACCACATCACGCTGTTGAATCACGCCTTTACGATCAAAGGAATCGTCGCGCACGGCAAGGGCGCCAGGTTTTTTATCTCCTTGAAGCAAGCGCAAGAACTCCTGGGAGTTGAGAATCGCGTCTCGATGTTCTACGTGCGGAGCAAGGGCGACACCGAGGGGACGCGAGCCGAGATTTTGAAGCTGTCGCCGGAGAACCGCGTTCGCTCGATGTCGGAATACGTATCGCTGATGAGCTCCTCGAATCTGCCGGAGTTGAAGCCGTTCGTCAGGTCCATGGTGGGGCTGGGCATCGTGATCAGCTTCCTGGTGGTGCTGCTGAACATGCACACGCTGGTGATGGAGCGGACGCGCGAAGTGGGAATCCTGAAGGCCCTTGGTTTTTCGCGCTTGGACATTGTGCGAATGCTCTTGGGAGAAACGCTCGTATTGACCCTATTGGGGAGCGGTCTGGGCATCCTGCTGACGTTTCTCACGCAAGCGGTGCTGAAAGCGATCAATCCCGGTATGCCCATTTTGATTACACCGGGTTGGATCGTTTCTTCGATCATGCTGGCCTTGGTGGGCGCGGTCGCCGGGGTCGCGTATCCGGCGCTGCGGGCTGCGAGTTACGACCCGGTTGTGGCGTTGGCGTACGAGTAGGCTCGAAGCAGCGTGAGCTGCGGCCCGCACGGCATGTAACTCATAGAGGACCTCACGAAGAAACTCGCCCTTCCTCACCGTATAATCTTCACAGCAGCCCTCAGACGGGGAAATCCAAGGAGACAGCGATGAAGCGAATGCAAATCGTGTTGTTGGCCGCCGCAGGGTGTCTATGCGTGACCAGCAGCGTTTCCGCTCAGCTGGGCATGAACATTTTTAAGAAGCCCAATATCGCCGACATCTTCAAACCGGTGGTGGGAAGTGGCAGCCTCTACGAGATGCAGGCAACAGACCAGCAAAAGCCCCCGACGCAAATGGAGATGACCGTCGTCGGAAAAGAGATGGTCGACGGACAACAAGGATATTGGATGGAAATGGGCCACCAGTTCGGCAAGCCCGGACAAGTCATGTACACCAAAATGCTGGTGACCAACGATTTTCAATTCAAGAAGATCGTCTTTCAGCAACCCGGTCAACCCGCTATGGAAATGCCCTTTAACCCCACCGAGCAGACCAAGAACCACATGACCGAAGAAATCGAAAAATGGCACCAGGTGGGCACAGAATCGATCACCGTGCCGGCCGGTACCTTCAGTTGCGCCCATTGGAAGAAAGACGGCGGCGTCGGCGATGTGTGGGTCAGCGACAAAGTCACGCCCATGGGTATGGTCAAGTCCATCAACCAAGGCCAGACCATGCTCCTGCTAAAGGTGATTGCCGGCGCCACCGAGCACATCACCGGTCCCGTAACCAAATTCGATCCCCAGGCATTCCAGCGTCAACTGATGCAGCAGCAAAAGCCGTAGCTTAAGTTGTTGGCGGGCCTCAATCCTGGCAGCCGCGCAGCAAAGCTAGGCCATCAGGCCTCACATCTTACAAGTCTTACAAGCTGGGCGCGTTGGCTTGTAGTTCGCGGGACACGTGTTCCAGCATCGCCAATGGGCACGCGACGTGCACCTCGTCGCCCGGCGCCGATACATCGATCAGCAGCTTCCCATCGTGAGTGCGAATGCTGACGTGCTGATCCGAACTGCGCACTTCCACCAGCTTCGCCTCCGGGTACTTCTCCAATTCCTTGGTAAGCGCGCGCAGGGTAGGGAGCCATGGTCCAACCTGCACAGCTACATGCTCGAGGTGGCGTCTCGGCACGAAGTGCATCGCGATCGGGACAACCGCGGCAGGGATCCACACCTGGACGCGCCTGCCGTCGCCGTGCTTTTCGTCGACCCTCATGATTCCTTCGTGAAACGTGTAAGCGCCGGCGAGGACCATCGTTCCACCAAGACCCAGGGCTAGCTTCGCGAGCAGCATGTCCTTTTCCTCCTCTTCAGTCCTTTCCTGACTTTGCCGGGCCACCAGTTCCCGCTGTGCTAGTCGCTGGCGTTCTTGGTATCCAGCCAGACGCGGACGGTATTTTCTTCGTCCTTGACGGAAACGAGTTCGGTGTCTCCCTGTGTGGACAGGGCGTGGAGCCCCGCGACCAGGTCGAGCTCATCCTTACCCGCGGAGAACAGTGCATCGACGACCTTCATGGGAACCTTCACTTCGACGTGCGACCTTCTTGAGGAATGGTTCTTCTCCACCACATGGACAAGAAAATAATTGTTTTGCTTGGCCACCCGCACGTCCGCATCCTTGCTCTGGACGGTCACGAACTCGCCGTCCTTGGAGGTGCGCACGGCGTCGAGCAAGGCGTGCAGGTCCACGCCATGGCAGTCGAGTTCATCGACCTTGACCTTACCGCTCTGCAGCCGGTCCCGATTGATCGTTGGGAGAAGCTTCTCCGCCAGTTCCAGCGGGACGTTTACACGCACCGTCTCGTCTTTCGAGTCCAAGTTCTCTACGCGAACGTGCAGCCAGCGGTCCTGTTTTCCAGTGGATGGGGCCGATTGAGCGGTGCTTGCCGAGGTCTCAGGTGTCTTCCCCGAGCTATTCTGCGCGAATCCGGCAATGGGCGTTAGGGCCAGCGTTGCAGCCACAAGAGATGCGAGAGCAGGAAGCCTTCGGGTGCGGTCGATCATAATGGACTGTCTCCTTCACGAACTTGGCTAAATGCGGGTTCCCCGGGCCGGATTCAGGTAGACAAGCCGCCCGAGTCCGGGACTTGGCTAGATATACGAAGGCCCCGCCGGAAATGTTTCCAAGAACTAGGGAAGGTGTCGAGGAGACCTGGCGGAGGAGACAGCCCAAGGGTCTTAAGTGCGCCGGCGGACGGAGGCCATTCGTGAACGCTCAGGTGGTCGCCTTGGCTGGGCGCCCGGCTAACCGTATCGAGATCAGCTTAGTAGCCAAAGCGGCCATCAACATCGCGTAGAAGAAGGACTCTTTCAGGCTGGCAGCCAGCACCACCAGCGAACCTGCCAGAAGCCAAAGATAGGCTCCCCCGGCAAGACCATCTTTCCAGTTTGCAATCGAACCCCCTCGCGGCACCTGCGGGTGTGCGGCCGGGATTACCGTGGGCACGGCCTGTATGTATTTCTGATAGCGCTGACCGTGCATGGCTGCGAGTTCTACTTCCTCCCGCGATATAAGCCGATAAACGAACGCGATGGTGCCGGCCGCCACAATCAAGAACCCTAAGCGATTCAGCAAGCACGCGAAACTCAGCAGAGACAGGATGGTCGCGAGGTACAAAGGATGGCGCACGAATCGATACGGGCCGGCGGCGACCAGCTGATCGAGGCGAGGGTGGAGACCTTCCATGGCGTCGCCTGGAAGATAAGCGTGGGCCCACGTGCCGATGCACGCGGCAAGGACGGCCGGCACCGCTACGACAAGATAGGCCAGTTGCGTCCGCGATGCATCCGCCGGCAGGAGTTGAGCGATGAAGCCGGCGACGTCGCGGCGATCGAACGGCCAGAACGCGAAGGCGAGCAAGTAGATCGCGATCAGAATCAGGGAACGATACCGGGATTCGAAGTCGTTCGCGGTCAACAGGTTTCGCGCGGGTATCGGCTGTCGTGTTCTCACGATCCGCACCTCCACGGTCCTATACGCAGGCGCGGCGGGATTTGCTTCACTTTGCTTCGGACATGCCCGTCAGACGACGGGATTGGATGATGCGGCTATACTCCGCTCGCCGGTGCTGGCATCCATTTGAGAAATATGGCAGCGAGGGCCGGCAGCGTCAGGTTCAGGGTGTAGGGTCGGCCCTGATACGGCGTTGGTGCGGCGTCTTGACCACCGATATTGCCCGCATTAGACCCGCCGTAGCTAGCAGCGTCGGTGTTGAGGACTTCCTTGTAATAGCCGGGATTGGGAACGCCGACCAGGTAACCTTCGCGGACGACCGGCGTGGCGTTCAGCACAACAATCATCACATCTTCAGGCTTTTTCCCACGGCGGATGAAGGAGAAGACGCTGTTGTCGGCATCGTTGCAGTCGATCCACTCAAACCCGTGCCAGTCGAAGTCCACTTCGTGCAGCGCAGCTTCCGCCGCGTATAGCTTGTTCAGGTCCGCGACCAGACTTTGCACCCCGCGATGCGGCTCGTATTGCAGCAAGTGCCATTCCAGACTTCGCGCTTCGCTGAATTCGCTCCGCTGGCCGAACTCCTGACCCATAAACAGCAGCTTCTTACCGGGATGCCCGTATTGGTAGCCGTAGAGCAAGCGCAGGTTGGCGAACTGCTGCCACATATCGCCCGGCATCTTGTGGAGCAGCGAATTCTTGCCATGCACCACTTCGTCATGCGAGAACGGCAGCACGAAGTTTTCCGTGAACGCGTAAAGCAATGAAAACGTCAGTTTGTTCTGCTCGTATCGGCGATACACGGGATCCGCGGAGAAATACTTCAGCGTGTCGTTCATCCACCCCATATTCCACTTGAGACTGAAGCCTAGCCCGCCGAGGTACGTGGGGCGCGACACAGCGGGCCAGGAAGTAGACTCCTCGGCAATCGTGAGCAGGCCCGGGAAGCGTTCGTAAGCCACCTCATTGAGCCTTTTGAGGAACGCGATGGCAGCCAGGTTTTCGCGGCCGCCAAACGCATTGGGAACCCATTCCCCTTCTTTGCGCGAATAGTCCAGGTACAGCATGGAGGCGACGGCATCCACGCGGAGACCGTCGATGTGGTATTTGTCGAGCCAGAAGAGCGCGTTGGAAATCAGGTAGTTCTGCACTTCGTTGCGGCCGTAGTTGTACACCAGCGTGCCCCAATCGGGATGCGACCCTTGGCGCGGATCGGAGTGCTCGTAGAGATGCGTGCCGTCGAATTCGGCCAGCCCATACGTATCGCGCGGAAAATGCGCCGGTGTCCAGTCCAGAATCACTCCCACGCCGGCTTGGTGGCAGCGGTCGACGAACTGCATGAATTCGGCGGGCGTTCCGTAGCGGCTAGTAGCGGCGTAGTAGCCGATCGTTTGATAGCCCCAGGAGCCATCAAAGGGGTGCTCCATGATGGGCAGAAGCTCGATGTGCGAGTAACCAAGCTCTTTCACGTACGGGATGAGTTGGTCGCCTAGCTCGCGATAGGTGAGCCAGCGGTCGCCCTCTTCGGGAATGCGCCGCCACGCCCCAAGATGCACTTCGTAAATCGACAAGGGGGACTCGAACCAATTCTTTTCCTTGCGCCGCGACATCCAGTGTGTGTCGTTCCATGTGTAGTTTTCGAGCCGCGCCACGATCGAGCCGGTATGGGGACGCAGTTCGGAGCGAAACCCGTAAGGGTCGGCCTTGAGCGGAAGCAGCTCGCCGCGCGGACCGATGATTTCGTATTTGTAAACCGCGCCTTCCTCCAGCTCCGGCGCGAAAAGTTCCCACACCCCCGAGGATCCGCGCGAGCGCATGGGATTGACGCGGCCGTCCCATTGGTTGAAGTCGCCCACCACACTGACGCGGCGCGCGCTCGGAGCCCACACCGCGAAGTTGACGCCGCGCACGCCGGAGTTGGTCTGAATGTGAGCGCCGAGCTTTTCATAGGTGTCGTAGTGGCGGCCTTCGCCCATCAGGTATAGATCGAATTCGCTCAGCAGATAGGGGAACGCGTAGGTGTCGTAGCGCTCGAACGTTTCGCCGGCCTCCATCGTAAAGTGAATGCGGTAGTTGGCGGGATCGGGCCGATCGTGGTACGTCTCGGGCAGTGTCGCTTCGAAGAAGCCCTCCGCGCGAACCCTCTTTGCTTCGATTGGAGCCGGTACACCGGAAACCGTGACGCTGGCGGACGCCGCTCCTGGATGAAAGAAGCGAATCACCCAGCGACGCCCTGCGGGCGTTTCGACGGGCTGTGGGCCGAGCAGAGCGAAAGGATCGTAGTTGTGCCCGCTCAAAAGGGCGTCGATCTGCGCATCCGTTCGCGATTGGGCAGCGCTGGCTTGCGCGCCAGTCGATCCACTACGTTGTTCAGGCACGATGTTCTCCCAAGATGGATTCCAACTGGCCTTTGGGTGGGATTGCGGTTAGATGCGAAGCCGCGTCCATCTGATTCTAGGACGTTCCCGGGAAAATCTCCACGCGTATCCGGAGGCTAGAGAGGTCCTGTGGCACAGCCATCCCTGTTCCCCCTGAGCCTCGAAGGGGCTGTGCGCTCTAGCCAGTCCAGTCGGCCAAAACCAGGCACGAATGCTTGCTCGGGTGCTACGCTCGCGATACAGTGCGGCACGCCCGCGTGTTTTCGCAGAAGCCCGCGAGATTCGACCAAGGAGCTACCTGGGACCATGCACAAAACGACGCAACCGCCCCAATCGATCAGGATTCTCGCGGTTGCTCTTCTATCCCTGTTGCCGCAGTTGATCCACGCCCAGGACCGTGGCCAGGCGCGCTCGATGGTGATTTCGCGGGGAGGCATTGTCGCTACCGAGTCACCCCTGGCTTCCCAGGCCGGCGTCCGCATCCTCGAGCGCGGCGGGAACGCCGTGGACGCCGCCATCGCAGCAAACGCGATGATGGGCGTGCTCGAACCGATGATGAACGGAATCGGCGGCGATTTGTTCGTGATTGTCTACGACGCGAAAGCCAACAAGCTGTATGGATTGAATGCCAGCGGCTGGGCGCCAAAGGACCTGACCATCGAGTTTTTGCGCAAACAGGGATTGCGGGACATGCCGCAGCAGGGCGTCAACGCTGTCACCGTGCCCGGCGTAGTCGATGGCTGGCAAAAGCTCGCCGACAAGTTCGGCCGCAAAAAGCTGGCCGACGACCTGGCCGCTGCCATTCACACGGCGCAAGATGGCTTTCCCGTGCCGGAATGGACGGCGGCGTATTGGGCGGCCGAAGTAGATCACCTGCGCACGGACGAGAACGCGGCGAAGACCTATTTGCCGCAAGACCGTCCGCCCAAAGTCGGCGAAGTATTCCGCAATCCCGACCTCGCAACGTCGCTGCAGGAAATTGCGGCTCAAGGACGCAACGCCTTCTACAAGGGCGCGATCTCGGCGAAAATTCTGGATGCCATGAAGCGCCATGGCGGGACCATGACTGCCCAAGACTTGGCCGAATACTCCGCCGAATGGTCAGAGCCCATTTCCACCACCTACCGCGACTGGACCGTCTACGAGATGCCTCCGAACGGTCAGGGCCTCGCCGCGCTCGAAATGCTGAACGTCATGGGCACGTTTCCCCTCGGGGACAAGGACTGGGGCTTCGGCTCGACGAAGGCGCTGCACGCCATGATCGAAGCCAAGAAGCTGGCTTACGCGGACTTGGCAAAATACATCGGCGACCCCCGAAAGCAAAAGTTGCCCGTGGCCACACTGCTCTCAAAAGATTGGGCCACGGAGAGGGCAAAGCTGATCGACCCTGACCACGCAAATTGCGACGTTGCACCCGGGATTATCGCGACGGGCAACGACACTACATACCTGAGCGTCGTGGATCGCGACGGGAACATGGTGTCGCTCATTCAGAGCAACTATTCGTCGTTTGGCTCGGGCATCGTCGCCCCAGGCACGGGCTTTGTTCTGCACAATCGTGGCGGGCTGTTCAGCCTCGACCCGGCTTCGCCGAACGCGCTGGCTGGGCGCAAGCGTCCACTGCACACCATCATCCCGGCGTTTGCCCAAAAGGGCGACACGCGCATCGCTTTCGGCATCATGGGCGGATGGAATCAGGCGCAGGCCCACGCGCAATTCGTAGCCGATATCGCCGACTTCAAAATGAATATTCAGGCGGCGCTGGAAGCCCCGCGATTTTCCAAGCAGTCGTTCAGCGGCTGCGATGTCGCGATGGAGAACCGCTTTTCCCAGGCCACCCGCAACGACTTGGCCGCCAAGGGTCACAAAATCGACCTAAAGGGCACCTTCTCCAGCATCGTGGGCGGCGGCCAAGCCGTGCTGCGAGACTTTGCCACCGGCGTGAACTACGGCGCCTCCGACCCCCGAAAGGACGGCCAAGCCGTAGCAGAGCTGCCGTTCGAGTGACACTGGTCCGATCCTGCCACACGCGCCGGTTGGTCGTCTGCGTCGTACTCGCAGCTCCTAATCCCTTGTCGGGGTGGGGCTTGCCCCGCCCCGGGTGTCAGCCTCGGCACTGCTCCCGCGGAGCTCCCTGCTCCACCCGCCAAACTCCAAAAGTTTTCCCAAGAGTGTTCCAGCAAGACACAAAATGTCCATCCGGAGCACTTTCGCCGGCCTCCATGTTCCCATAAGTCCAATATATTCAGTATTTTGACTAAGAACCGGTTGGTGCGCGACGTGCTCCCCTACCTACGTCCGAGCTACGACGTTCCGCAGCGGCGTTTCGGGTCGCGGAGAACCGAATGAAGGCCAAGCCCTTTCCCGTGAACGTGAATATGATACGAATCGCCTCGCTCGCGGCGTTTTCCCTCCTGGTGCTTCCTGCAAGCCGGGCTCAAACCGCAAACGTTTCAGGCCGCTACCAGTGCGCCGAGGCCAAGGTCCAGGGACGAGTCGTACCCTGCAAGGCCGCTCCCCTCACGCTGAAGAACGACGGCAAGTTTGAGTTGCGTGGATGGGAAGGCAACTACATGGTGAACGGCGAATGGGTCGAACTTTCCGACACCATCGTGCGCTCCCGCGCAAAGATTGAGCCGGGCCACAAGATCGTTTTTCGCTACCACGGAAAACACGGCTGGTGCGAAATGGTCTACGAACGCCGCGTGGCCGAACTGGGCAAGACTTCGCTGGGCTGAATCTCACCTCACACTGAATTTTCCGCCACCACTGGCAATCCTCTGTCGCCGGCGGCTTAGTTTCCCGTTGCAGCGCCGTCCAGTGGGGCGTCGTACGCCGCGGCGGCGATCTCGCCCAGCGCTTGTCCCGCGACCGCTTGCGCCGCGTCCGGATCGGCAGGCAGCGAGACGTGGTTCACGTAGGCGGCGAAAACCAGCTTTTGCCCGCTCGCGGTGATGACGTAGCCCGCCAACCCCTTGCCGTTGAGCATCAGCTTTCCGTTCACCCGGTCTTCCGAGCCAAACGTGCCGGTCTTTGCGAATACGTGGCCTGCCCCGGGATTGGCGGTTTGAATTTTCGCCAGCGTCCCGTCCTTGCCGAGGATCGGCAGTGCCTTGAAAAATACGGGATATTCTGGCCGCGTCGTCCAGTACGTTAGGTAATGAACCATAAAGTCTGGACTGAACAGATCGGCCCAATCACCGCCCGCGCCGTCACCCTGCGAGATGCCCGAAAGGTCGAGTTTGGCCTCCTGCAGAAAGGTGCGCTCGATCGCGAAGCCCGCGCCCAGAGGATCGGTGGTGTTTTTCGCCGACAAGGCTCCGAGGAGATAAGGCCCCATGCCGGCGTGCAGGTTCTGGCTAACCTTTAGTGTGACTTTGACTTCTTCGGCCAGCGGCAAAGAGACGTGCTCGGCGACTTGATTTTCTGCAGTGTAAAAATGCGAATAGAGGGAAAAATCCGGCGCCGTGGCGTGTTTCGGAGGCTTGATGGTGATCCCCGCGCCAGAGAGAGCCTCGCGCAGAACTGTTTCGGCAAACTGGGTTGGGGAGGGCACCGCAATGGCCGCGGTCTGGGCTGCCGTGCCGGCCGGTAGGCTGCCGGAAAGCGCGATGACCACCGATCCGTCGGAATTCGTAAGGACCTCCGACTGATCGATCGAAGGCTGGGTCCCGGGGGCGGTGGTAACCACACGATTGACAAACTTTACGTAGGAAGTTTGCGGCGAGGATTGGATGAGAGCGGCATCGCCGGCCTTCGCGCCGGGGGTTCCTGCCACGTCGATCACGTTGTCGTTCACGATGATCGAAGACATCACCACGTTGGTGCCGCCTTCACGCGGACCGTCAGGGAAAAGGCTCGTGTCCACGAGCACGCGGCCCTCGACCGTCCGAATCCCTGCAGCAGCGACGTCTTTCGCCAGTTGCTTGATGACCGCAAGCGGATCACCGGACACCGCGGGGCCATTGTAGGAGTGATCCTCATCGACGAAGGCGAGTGTGCCGTCGGGCCGGATGCGATTGGAGAGATTTGGATCGCCGCTGGCGACGAGAACCAGGTCGCCCTTGAGCCGGCCTTTCGAGTCGACACGGCCGGTGCGGTAGATTCGCGTGTGGAACCGATAGTCTGGGCCCAGCTTTGCGAGCACCGTGCCTTCCGTGAGCAGCTTCGTCGTCGAGGCCGGAACAAACATCTTCCCGGCGTTCAAGGCGTAGATCACTTTGCCCGTATCGAGCGAGTAGAACTCAATTCCGAAGCTCGAGTGGGTAAATTCGGGGCGACCCATTACTTTCTCGA
Organism: uncultured Acidobacteriota bacterium; assembly: GCA_963735525.1. Classification (GTDB taxonomy): domain Bacteria; phylum Acidobacteriota; class Terriglobia; order Acidiferrales; family UBA7541; genus Acidiferrum. Next base: position 56,511 of record CAVTLQ010000023.1, read on the forward strand.
TGCGCGCAGCAAGAGTATCGGAGGTTTGTGCGCGTGCGGGTCGAGCCATGAGCGGCGCAAGAAGCGCAAACGTGATCAGTTGCAGGAGTAAGCAAGCGGGTCTATTTCTGGGCACGGCGTAGTCCTCAAGTCCTGCCGAAGATCATAGCCGAGTCCCGGCGGCTGCGGGGTTTGACGTTGCTCGAATGTTATTTCGCAGCCAGCGAGCTCTTAAGGGTTGTACCAGCGGAAACCTTTGCGTTGTTCTTCGGCAATCTCTCGAGCGACCGCCAGCGTGAGAGGCCGGCGGTATTGCCCGCAAGCGGCAATGATGGCGTCGAGCAACGAAATAGGCGCCGCATAAGAGATTCCGAAAGAGGTGGATTCCACCGACGCGAGGAACATTTCGTTGCATTCGCGCGCCAGCGGGGAGAGATAGGTGTCGGAAATGCCGACGCAGTATGCGCCGTGGGCGCGAGCCTGCTGCGCGCCCTCGATCGTTTGGCGCAGGCCGCGCCGGAAGCTGATGGCGATGACGAGGTCGCGCTTGCTTACGACACGCGCCAAATGCGTGATGGCGCCGGCCGATGTTGCCGCGAAGATCGGCAGACCAAGCACGTTGATCTGGTATTCCAGGTATTCCGCCAGAGTGGCCGCGATGTCACCGGCAAAGATCACGATGCGCCGCGCACTGTAAAAGCGCTTCGCAAGGTCCGTCAAGCGTTGGCCGTCGAGACTGTTCTTGAGCCCATGCAGATTCTTCAGGCTTTGCGCGAGAGAATCCCGCACGAAGGCCTGCATGTTGGACTCGCGCCCGGCGGTTTGCATGGTGTCGACCGGAGACGCGAAGGCAATCGAGATCTCGTGCAAGTGGTGCTGAAACTCACGATAGCTGGCGAAGCCGAGTCCTCGCACGATACGCACGACGGTGGCCGGATCGGTCTTCAGGCGCTGGGCCATCGCGCGCACGCTCAAGAGAACGTATTCCCGAGGATGTTCCAGGATGGGGCGAATGATCTCTTGACGCTTGACGCTGAGATGCTCGATGCGTTCCGGCAGATTGGGAGTTGGCACCGGGGCTCGGGGTGCTTTCCGTTTCATGGCGCGAGAGAATCGCCCAAATCCGATGCGATGTCAACTATCGCACCGATGATTTGACAAGAAATAAATAAATGGAAGAGTCTTTGGTCGGTTATTTGTCCGAAGCTGCTGCCTTATTTGCCAGGCCTGGCGCGGTAATCGGTTGGAGAAAGGGCATCATGGCGCGCAGCTTGGGCCCTAATTGCTCGATGGGATGGGATTGCTCGCGATGGCGCGTAGCAAGAAAATTGGGGCAGCCTTTTTCGTTTTCTTCGATCCATTTCTTGGCGAAGCTGCCGTCGACAATCTCGGCAAGAATTCTGCGCATCTCTTCGCGCGTTTGCTTGGTGATGATTCTCGGACCCGCCGAGTAATCGCCCTGTTCGGCGGTGTCGCTGACGGAATAGCGCATGTAGCTGAGCCCGCCCCGATAAATAAGATCGACGATCAGCTTGAGCTCGTGCATGCACTCGAAGTACGCGACCTCCGGCTGGTAACCCGCTTCGACCAGCGTATCGAAGCCCGCCTTGATCAATTCGCTGACGCCGCCGCAGAGCACGGCCTGTTCGCCGAAGAGGTCGGTCTCGGTTTCCTCGGTGAAGGTGGTTTCCAGAACTCCGGCGCGCGTGCAGCCCAGGCCCTTTGCATACGAGAGGGCGAGGGCCTTCGCCTGGCCGCTGGCGTCCTGCTCGACGGCGAGCAGCGCCGGCGTGCCTCCGCCCTCGATGAAGACTTCGCGGACGCGATGGCCCGGAGCTTTGGGAGCGATCATGGAAACATCCACGAACGCGGGCGGCTTGATGGTGCCGAAGCGAATGTTGAAACCGTGCGCGAACATCAAGGTCTTGCCGGGTGAAAGATGTGGAGCGATCGAATCACGATAGAGCTTCGGCTGTTTCGTATCCGGCGCCAGGATCATGATCACGTCGGCCCACGCTGCCGCTTCGGCGGGCGTATTGACCGTGAGGCCTTCTTTTTGCGCTTTGGCAAGCGACCCGCTGCCGGGTTGCAGGCCAACGCGAACGGAAACTCCGCTATCCCGAAGATTCAAGGAGTGTGCGTGACCCTGTGAGCCGTAGCCGATGATCGCGACCTTTTTCCCTTGGATGAGAGCCAGGTCCGCGGAATTGTCGTAGTAGAGATTTGCCATTCGTGTCCTCGATTTTCATTCGTGCCGGTCGACGATCCGACCGACCGCAAGTTTCAGTACGTTTCCTCAGGGGCCAGAGCCCGAGAGGAGCGGCTTTTGCGGCAAGACCCTTCGTTCCTCTGGGTAAACTGAAGTCGTGCCCTCCCGGCTAGGCTGGTACTTGCTGCGGCGCCGCTTGGTCTCCGGCCGTGGGCGCGCGGAGCAAATCTCCGCCGCGGGTCATGGCAATTCGGCCGGAGCGCGCCATTTCCAGCACGCCGAACGGGCGAAGTACTTCCAGCAAGCCGTCGATTTTGTCCACGGTACCCGAAACTTCCAGGATCAGGGATTCCGGCGCAACATCGATAACCCGCGCCCGGAAGACCTTGATCAACTCCATCAGGTGGGGCCGGGATTTCTGATCCGCGGTCACCTTGATAAGCGCCAGATCGCGCTCCAGGAGCGAGCGCTCGGAAACATTTTCCGCCAACAGTACGTCGACCAGCTTCTCGAGGCTGGCCTCCAAGCGGTGAGCTCCCCGCTCGTCGGTGTGCGCCACGATGGTCATGCGGGCGATTTCTTCGTTCTCCGTAGGGCCAACCGTCAGCGAATCGATATTGATGGCCAGACGGCGGGCCAAGGACGAGACGCGGTTGAGAACGCCGGGTTTATTTTCGACATAGGCTACGAGTGTCTGCATAGCATCCTCTTGTGTTTGTGTGTATTCCCGAATTGGAACGGCATCCTACTCCACCCCCCCATGGGTTTTTGCATAAGAATATGATTCCATGGGAGTTAGCCAGTACTATGGCGCAAGAATATCATTCTATTGCACTTATTTTCGCGCCGCCGGAGGATCATGGCTCCGTCGCCGTTTCCACCAGCGGGTTGTTCGGGCGCCGGATCATTTCGTGTAGCGCTCCGCCGGCGGGCACCATCGGGTACACGGAATCTTCTTGTTCGACACGGAAGTCGATCAGCACGGATTCCTTGCTCTCGCGGGCCGAGCGAATCGTCGGCGTAACGTCGGCGCGCGAGGTGATGCGCTCGCCGCGAATGCCGAAGGCGTTGGCCAGGGCCGCGAAGTCCGGCGCCACCAGCGGCGTCGCCACGTAGCGCTTGTCGTAGAAGAACTCCTGCCACTGGCGCACCATGCCCAGGTAGCCGTTGTTGATGATGGCGATGTTGACCTTGATTTTCTCTTGCACGATGGTGGCGAGCTCGCTCATGGTCATCTGAAAGCCGCCGTCGCCTACCACCACCCAGACATCGGCGTCGGGCTTGGCGAATTTGGCGCCGATAGCCGCGGGCAGCGCGAAGCCCATCGTGCCCAGCCCTCCGGAGGTAATCAGCGTGCGCGGCTTGTCGTGGTGGTAATACTGCGCCTCCCACATCTGGTGCTGGCCCACGTCGGTCACGACGATGGCTTCGCCGCGCGTTTCTTTCCACAGATCGTTAATCACGTGCGCGGCATAGAGGTGGCCGTTGTCGGGCAGGCCCTGGATGTCGCGGACGGCGGAGTCGCCCTTCAGCTCGCGAATGTGAGCCAGCCAATCGGCCCGTTCGCGGTGCTGGACGACCGGAAGCAACTGCTCGAGCACTTCGCGCGCATCGCCGACCAGGGCGGCGTCCACTTTGACGTTCTTGTTGATCTCGGACCGGTCGATCTCGATGTGAATCTTGCGCGCGTCCCGCGCATAGGTGCGCAGGTCGCCGGTGACGCGGTCGTCGAAGCGCATGCCCACGGCGATCAGCAGATCGGCTTCTTGAATCGCATGGTTGACCCAGGCCTCGCCATGCATGCCCATCATGCCGAGATTCATGGGGTCGCCGGCAGGGAAGCAGCCGATGCCGAGCAAGGTCATGGCCACGGGAAAGTTGCCACTGCGCACAAATTGCTCGAATGCGCGCATGGCGCCAGAAACCATAATGCCGTGCCCGGCAAGGATCAGCGGGCGCTTGGCGGAGTTGAGCAACTCGACGGCGCGATCAAATTCCGCCTTCTCATAATTGACGCGCTTCCGCTTGAGAGGAAGCTTCGGAGCGGAAGCTTCAAAGTTGAAGTCGCACGAAGCTTGCTGCGCGTCTTTGGTGATGTCGACGAGGACGGGGCCAGGCCGGCCCGAATTGGCAATCACGAACGCTTCGCGAACCGTGCGGGCGATATCGTCCGCACGCGACACCACCACATTGTGCTTGGTGATGGGCATGGTGATGCCGGTGATATCGATTTCCTGAAAGGCGTCCGAGCCTAAAAGCTTGCTGCTCACTTGCCCGGTGATGCACACCACCGGAGAAGAATCGAGCATGGCGGTAGCGATGCCGGTGACCATGTTCGTCGCTCCCGGACCCGAAGTAGCCATCGCCACGCCGACGCCGCCGCTGGCCCGCGCATAGCCGTCAGCCATGTGCGTGGCGCCCTGTTCGTGGCGGACGAGAATGTGGTGCAGCTTGGACTTGCCGAGCGCGTCGTAGACCGGGAGAATCGCGCCGCCGGGGTACCCAAAAATGTGGTGTACGCCCAAATGCGTCAGCGTCTCGCAAAGTATTTCGGCGCCAGTGAGCTTCATAGAGTCCTCGCGTGCACAACTTCTGGAATCGAACGGCCTGCCACCACCGACGGCGTCGTCACCGCGCCTTGCGATGCCGAGGAAACCATCAAAGCATATTTGGCCATCACGCCCGTGCTGAAGCGCGGCGCCGGTGCTCTCCAAGTAGACAGGCGGCGCTGAATTTCCGCATCGGTGAGAGCGACGCTCAGGGTCCTCTTCGGGATGTCGAACTCGATGATGTCACCGTTGGCCACCGCCGCGATTGGCCCGCCGTTCACGGCTTCGGGCGCGACGTGACCCGCCATGAAGCCGTGTGTGGCGCCCGAGAACCGCCCGTCGGTAAGCAACGCTACCGAATCACCGAGACCCGCGCCGACCAGCGCGCCGGTAACCGCCAGCATCTCGCGCATACCCGGGCCGCCCTTGGGGCCTTCGTAGCGAATCACGACGACGTCACCGGCCTTGATGGTCCCGTCGCCCACCGCGGCAAATGCGGCTTCCTCGTTGTCAAACACTCTCGCGGGTCCGCGGAAGGTCTGGAAATTGTGGCCGGCCACTTTGATCACGCAGCCTTCGGGAGCCAGATTGCCTTTCAAGATCACCAGACCGCCGGTCGGCTTCAGCGGCGCATCGAGCTTGCGCACCACCTCTTGTTTGGGCGCTTCCTTGGCCGCGGCCGCTTCTTCGGCGATCGTGCGTCCGGTAACTGTGATGCTTTCGCCGTGCAGCAACTTTGCCTCGAGCAAGCGCTGCGCCACCAGCGCGGTGCCGCCTGCGGCAAAGAGATCAGTGGCTACGAAGCGCCCGCCGGGTTTCAAGTCCGCGAGAATCGGAACGCGCGAGCTGATGCGGTCGAAGTCATCGATCGAGAGTGGAATTCCCGCCTCGTTGGCAATCGCTAGCAGATGCAAAACCGAATTCGTCGAGCCGCCCGTCGCCGCAACACCGGCAATGGCATTCTCAATCGCCGCCTTGGTGATGATTTTCGATGGCGTTAGATCGCGGCGGAGAAGCTCCATCACCAATTCACCCGCGCGATGTCCCGCCTTGCCTTTGGCGGCATTCGTGGCCGGCACGCTGGAAAGCCCCATCGGCGCGATGCCGAGAAATTCGCTGACCAGCGCCATGGTGTTGGCGGTGAATTGGCCGCCGCAGGCGCCCGCTCCGGGGCAGGCCGCGCTCTCGAGGGCGTTGAGCCGAGCGTCCGACATTCCTCCGCGCGCGTGCGTTCCGATGGCCTCGTACACGTCCTGAAGGGTGACCGCGTGGCCCTCGAACTGGCCCGCCGCGATCGAGCCTCCGTACAGCACCAGCGCGGGAATATTCAGCCGCGCCACCGCCATGATCCCACCGGGAATGGTCTTGTCGCAGCCGACCAGCACGATCAGCGCGTCAAACATATTTCCGCGCGTGACCAGCTCAATCGAATCCGCGATCACTTCACGGCTTACCAGCGACGTGCGCATCCCTTCGGTGCCCATGGTGATGCCGTCGGAGATGGAAATGGTGTTGAACTCGAGTGGTGTGCCTCCGGCGGCGCGAATGCCCTCCTTCACGTCCACGGCCAGTTCGCGCAGATGATAGTTGCACGGTCCGATTTCGATCCAGGTGTTGGCCACGCCCACCAGCGGCTTGGCGAAATCCTCATCGCGAAGTCCGCAGGCGCGCAGCATGGCGCGGGCGCCGGCACGATTTGCGCCGTCGATCAATGCGCGGCTTCGGATTCTAAGCAAAGGGTCTGTCACTTGCGCATTCCTCTCGATCGATTCCACTCCACTGGGTCCGGCTTGCTGCAAAAAAACTAGGGCCATCACCCTGGTTTGGATGATGGCCCAAAACTCGCGATTGGTGCTTGGCTAGGCCGCCATCATCCTTACGCACGCCCCCGTACGACTACGGGGCTAATTCGTACAACGACGTGACGCTGGCGTCCCGTGCAAATACACGGGAGCTCTCGTCCGTGCGTGATGGCGATGCGGCGCATACCGATCGCCATGAAGATACAGGATCGAGCAAGCGAAGTCAATGAGTCAAATTAATAGGAATGCGATACAGAATAAATTCTGCTTATCATGACAAAAACCCGCTGCATCGCGCGGACGCGCTTCTTGCGGAGGTCAACCTCCGCGTTGAAGGCGCATAGGGCCGCGGCCAACGACCTCCCCTGGCATTTGCGAAGCTGTGATATATGGTTCGGACCACGGTGAGGCATCTCGCCGAAAGAGATACGCATCTTTGGAGTTATAGGTATGGCTACCAGGTCCGTCGCGGTTGCTGCAGAATCTGCATACGCAAGCCACGTGAACCCGCAATGGGTCGCACTGCTGAACGTCTTGGAGATGAACGTTTCCTATGAGCGGTGTTTCGGGACGGAACTTTTCACGAAAGACGGCCGGCGCATCCTGGACTTCCTATCCGGGTACTGCGTCCACAACGTCGGGCACAATCATCCGTACATAATTAAGGCGTTAAAGGACGAGATGGATCAGTGCGGCCCGGCCATGTTGCAGAGCCACGTTCCAGAGCTTGCGGGAGAACTCGCGCGCCGATTGTGCGGTCGTGCGGGCGGCGGGTTGAGCAAGGTGTTTTTCGGCAGCAGCGGCAGCGAAGGCGTCGAGGCAGCGATCAAATTTGCACGGGCCGCGACTCGTCGTAACGGATTACTCTGCGCGGCCAGCGGTTTTCACGGTTTGACCGCTGGCGCACTGTCTTTGATGACCGATCCGTTCTGGCGCGATGGGATTCGGGCCTTTGCTGCAGGACGCGGCGGCGGTTCCCTTTGGTGACTTGGCTACGCTCGAACAGCAACTCCGAACAAAGCGCTTCGCGGCGTTTATCGTTGAGCCTGTCCAGTCAGAAGCAGGCATCATTCTGCCACCGCACAACTACTTGCAGGCCGCGGAAGCAATCTGCCGCGGTACAGGAACGCTCTTCGTTCTGGATGAGGTACAGACCGGAATGTTCCGGACCGGGCCATTTCTGGCCTCCCACCACTTTGGTGCGAAGCCGGACATGGTGGTGCTCGCGAAAGCCCTAAGCGGTGGACTCGTGCCGGTCAGCGCTACGCTGATGACCGATGCGGTGTACAACAGCGTTTATTCTTCCCTGCGGCGCGCGATTGTCCACACGTCGACCTTCAGCGAGAACAGTCTGTCGATGCGAGCGGGGCTTGCCGCTATGGATGTCCTTGAGGAGGAGTCGCTAGGCGAACGGGCGACCAAATCCGGCGACGCGATACGGCAGCGTTTGCGCGAAGAGCTTACTGCGTTCGAGATGGTCAAGGAAGTCCGCGGCCTAGGGCTGCTTTCCGGTATCGAATTCCAGTCGCCGACGAAACTCAGCCTCAAAGTGCCTTTCGAGGCTTTCCTGAAGATTCATCCCGCCATGTTTGGGCAAATTCTGGTGATGCGCTTATTTCGCGACAAGGGAATCCTCACCCAGATTTGCGGCAACAACTTCATGGTAATGAAGGTGGCGCCACCTCTGGTGGCTACGGCGGAGCAACTCGAAGAGTTCGTGGCCGCTATTCGCGACATTGTGGAACTCATGCATTCCTCCCCATCGTTTTGGATGGAAGCGCTTGGGCTGGCACGACGGGCAATCAACATCTAGGCGATCTAAGGCGCGATGTCACCGGACTCAGCGCTTCACCCTGCGTCTTGGGGGGCTCGGTAGAGAGGACAGAATGGTTCAGGGCACAGATGTGTTCGTCATCGGCGGCGGCCCGGCCGGGCTCGCCGCCGCGCTTGCGGCTCGAAAGAAAGGATTCAAGGCCATTGTTGCGGACGTTGCGCGTCCCCCCATCGATAAAGCGTGCGGGGAAGGGTTGATGCCCGATGGGCTTGCCGCTCTTCGAGATCTGGGAGTCGGAGTCGACGCGTCCGAGGGCTCTGCCTTTCGCGGAGTGCGCTTTCTGCAAGACGGCACTGCGGTCAACGCGAACTTTCCGGCGGGGCAGGGCATAGGTCTCCGCCGGTCGGTCTTGCACCAGAAGATGGTGGAGCAGGCCCGCGATGCCGGAGTGTCATTCCTATGGCAAACACCGGTCGCGGGGCTGTGTCCCGGAGGGGTGGTGGTTGGCGGAAATGTCGTGACCGCACGGTGGGTTGTCGGTGCCGATGGCATGCGGTCGCAAGTGCGCAAATGGGCTGGAGCTCGACACTCCCGCGGACAGGGGAATCCGATTCGCGTTTAGGCGGCACTACCATGTCCGGCCGTGGTCGGAGTATATGGAGATTTACTGGGGCCGGGATACGCAGGCCTACATTACGCCTGTCGGGAAACAGGAAGTCTGCGCCGTGTTGATATCGCGGCTCCCAGGGCGGCGCTTCGCCTCGTTAGGCACAGAATTTCCGCAACTCGCCGCGCGCCTCGATCCGGCAGCCGGCGGATGTAGAACGTGGCGCAATAACGGTGGTGCGGCAACTCGACCGGGTGTACCGAGGGCAGGTGGCGCTCATAGGAGATGCCTCCGGCAGCGTTGACGCTGTGACCGGTGAGGGACTCAGTCTCAGTTTTCATCAAGCCGCAGCACTGGCCGACGCTCTCGTGGCGGGTGATCTCCGCCACTACCAGAAGGCGCACCGGCGTTTGGCCCGCCGGCCAGTGATGACGGGGCGCTTGATGCTCCTGCTGGCTGGCCACGCAGGGGCTTCGCGAACGCGCGATGCACGCGCTTGCGTCCGACGACGGAATTTTCGCGCGGCTGCTGGCAGTCCACGTGGGCGCAACGTCGCCCATGCATCTCGCCACAACCGGGGCACTTCTCGGCTGGCGCCTCGTTACCATGTAGAATGGACGCGCATGAACTTGGCTGAAATCAGGCGGCAGCTGTTCTTCACAGCCGTTTTGCTCACGCTCGGATTGCTGGTATCGGCGAGCGCCGCACATCGCCCTCCACAACCGCTAGGTCAGGCCGGCGCGAATGAAATCGTCCTGGGGTTCGATCCTGCCAAGAGCAAAGTGCACTGGACGCTCGGGAGCACGCTACACACCGTTCATGGCACTTTTGCGCTCAAGCGCGGAATGGTGCGGCTCGATCGAGACAGGCGGCAGGGCGAGCGGGGAGATTGTGGCGGATGCGACCAGCGGCGAGAGCGGCAACGAGTCGCGAGACAAGAGAATGCGCAAGGAGATTCTCGAGACCTCGCGCTATGCGGACGTGATCTTCCGTCCGGACCGCATCGATGGCAGGGTTCCGGCACTTGGCTCCGCCACGGTCCTAATTCACGGCACGTTTTTGCTACATGGCTCGGAGCACCAACTCACGGTGCCGGTGCAAGCAGAACTGACCGCCGACCACTGGAAGGGCACGGCCAAGTTCCCCATACCTTACATTGACTGGGGCCTGAAGAATCCCAGCAATTTCCTCCTCAAAGTGGACGCGTTCGTGGATATCGATCTTCAGATCGACGGGGGACCGTGCAGGGTCCCAAGACGCCGTGATGCGATTCTAGTCTTCGGGCTCCTGCGTGACGATGTGGACGTCCACCGGCGGCGATTCCCGCAAGAATCTGTGCACCGCGGAAAGATACAGATATTTCCGCCAATCATGCACCGGTGCGCGCCCGAAGATCACGTGCGTGATGTGTTTGGACCGGACAAACTCCGCGACCGCGTCGGCGACGCTGCGCGCCTTCAAACGAATCACTTTCGCGCCCAGGTTTTCCGCAAAGCGCAGATTGGCGGCCAAGGCGTTCTGATTCGGGTCTTTCGGCCCGAACTCCCGGTCCACGTGAACCACGTACAGCTCGGCGTCCATGCGCCGCGCCATTCTGGCGCCACGAGCGATCAGATATTGGCCCGCCGGGTTCGTCGAAATGCACACCGCCATGCGCTCCCGCACGCCCCAGTTTTTCCGAATGTCCTGCGCTTCCATGTAGGTTTCCAGGCTGCGATCGACTTGCTCGGCAACCTGGCGCAATGCCAGTTCGCGGAGGGCGATCAGGTTGCCGCGGCGGAAAAAGTTCTTCAGCGAGCGCTCCACCTTCTCTGTGCTGTACACGTCGCCGCGCTTCATGCGGTTCTGCAGCGCTTCGGGGGTCAGGTCGACCATGACTGTTTCCGAGGCCGTCAGCGGCACCCAGTCTGGAACGGTCTCGCGCACGATAATCCCGGTAATCGATCGCACCACCGGCGCGAGGCTCTCGATGTGCTGGATGTTGAGGGTTGCGACCACGTCAATCTTGGCCGCAAGCAGTTCCTGCACGTCCTCATATCGCTTGCGGTGCTTGCTGCCGGGGATGTTGGTGTGCGCGAGTTCGTCCACCAGGACGACTTGGGGATGCCGAGCCAGAATGGCGTCGACGTCCATCTCTTCGAAAACCGTGCCCTTGTACTCCAGCTTCTTTTCTGGGCACGAATTCCACGGTCGTGAGGAGCTCTTCGATGCCCTTGCGGCCGTGCGATTCCACCACGCCGATGACCACATCTTCGCCGCGGCTGCGGCGCCGCAGCGCTTCGCTCAGCATGCTGAACGTCTTGCCGACGCCCGGCGCGTAGCCCAGGAATAATTTAAAGATTCCGCGAGACTTTTGGGAAGGCGACGCGACTTCCAGCCATTCTTCAGGCTTCTTCGGCAAGGGTCCATCTTCTCCGCGCGACGCGTGTCGCGTGCGCTAGAATATGCGGATGCAGAGATTCCTGGCCGGTCGGGTTATGGGGTTTGGTGTATCGCTCACCATCATCGCCGGCATTAGCTTTCTGTATCGCCACGTTCTGCACGTCAATCAGACCACCGTCGCGCTGTCGTTCCTACTCGCGATTCTAGCAGTTTCAGCGGTCTGGGGAATGGCCGTTTCGGCGTTCATGTCGGTGGCGGCCATGCTGATTTTCAACTATTGGTTTTTGCCTCCCATTGGGACGTTCACCATCGCGGATCCGCAGAATTGGGTGGCGCTTTTTGCATTTCTCGTGACCTCGATTGTGGGCAGCCAGCTCTCCTCACGCATTCGCAAGGAAGCCGACGAAGCGCATCGCCGCAGGCGCGAGATTGAGCGGCTGTACCGCTTCAGCCGCAAGCTGCTTGGCGAGGGCAATGTCATCCAGCTGATGAACGCCATTCCCAACTACATCGTGGAGAGCTTTGAGGCCGGAGCCGCGGAGCTTTTCTTGCCGCAGAAGGACAAATTCTATCGCTCCGGGTTCGGCGCCTCGCTGCTGGACGAGGAGCGCATGAAGACGGCTTTCTTGAGCGACGAAATCACGATGGATCCCCAGCATGGCGAGTATTACATCCCGGTGCGGCTGGGCGTGCGCGCCATCGGCAGCCTTGGGATTTCCGGCTCGGAACTCTCGCGGCAATCCGTCGAAGCCGTCAGTACCCTGGTTGCCATCGCCATCGAACGCGCCCGCGCCGTCGAGCAGCTCGGGCAAACCGAAGCCGAGCGCCAAGGCGAGCGGCTGAAGTCCGCGCTTCTCGATTCGATCACCCACGACTTCCGCACGCCGTTGACCTCCATGAAGGCTGCCGTAAGCAGCTTGCTGGCTTCCGGCAATCCGGATCCGGCGCACAGTCGCGAGCTGTTGACGATCGTCGATGAAGAGTGCGACCGCTTGAACCGGCTGGTAGAAGAGGCTGGAGAAATGGCCAAGCTCGAGGCCGGCGAGCTGGAGTTGGAGCTCCAGCCAACCGCGATCGAAGAAATCATTGAGGCGTCCCTGGCGCACTGCAAGACGGCCCTCGCTTGCCGGCCGGTCAACTTACAAATAAATCCAAACCTTCCGCCGGTGCGCGCCGACCTCGAACGCGCGAAAGAAGCGATGGTACAATTGATTGACAACGCCAATCTTTACTCGCCGAAGGACCAGCCGATTACCATCACCGCCGAGCTGACCGGTGATTCCGTTACCACCAGTGTGGCGGACCACGGCCCCGGCATCGATGATTTCGACCAAACCATGATTTTCGAGAAATTCTATCGCGGGAAGGACCAGCGGTATCTTGTACGCGGCACCGGTATGGGACTCCCCATCGCCAAGGCCATCATTGCCGCTCACAACGGCTCCATCGGCGTTACCAGCCAGTTGGGCCACGGCTCGGTCTTCTCGTTTACACTGCCGGTGGACCGCAGCCAAAGGGAGGCGCGGTGAGCGAAGCGAACATCCTGGTAGTCGACGACGAGCCGCAAATCCGCCGCGTCATGCGCAGCACGCTCTCGGTCCACGGCTACGTTATCACCGAGGCGAGCAACGGTGAAGACGCGGTCGAGTCGGTCCGCAAAAATCGCCCGGACTTGGTTTTGCTCGACGTCAACATGCCAGGCATCGGCGGCATCGAGGCGTGCCGGGAGATTCGCCGTGCGTCCGACGCGCCCATCATCATGCTCACGGTGCGCAATGCCGAGCGCGACAAAGTTTTGGCTCTGGACGCGGGCGCGGACGACTACGTCGTCAAGCCGTTCAGTATCGAAGAACTCTTGGCTCGCATCCGCGCGGCGCTGCGGCGCTACTCACCGGGCGATGCGGTCCCTCCGTTTGTCTCCAAGGATGTAACCATCGACTTCGAGAGCCGCCAGGTGACCGTGCGCGGCCGCACCGTGCACCTTACGCCAAAGGAATTCGACGTCCTCAAGCACCTGGTTGCCAATCAAGGCAAGCCCCTGACGCATCGCCGCCTCCTGCAGTCGGTTTGGGGTCCGGATTATGGAGAGGAGACGGAGAATCTACGCGTGGTCATCAATCAGTTGCGCAAGAAGATCGAAAGCGACCCGGCGCACCCGAAATATATCTTGACGGAGCCCTGGATCGGTTACAGGTTTCAACCGCAACGGCCGAACACTTCCAAAACACCTTCCCGCAAACAGTAGAATTATTTTTTGGGGTACGTCGCATCGAGGTCGAGATTCAGCTCCAGGACCCGCACGCGCGGCTCGCCGAGAAATCCGAATTGCCTTGCCAGCGTATGTCGGCTCACGACGTCCTGCACAGCGGCTTCGCTGATTCCGCGTTCCCGCGCCACGCGCGGCACCTGAAATTCGGCGGCGGCGGGCGAAATCTCCGGGTCGAGCCCCGAGCCGGACGACGTGACGAGGTCCACCGGAATGGCCGCGCCGGGATTTTCCGCCTTCAGCTTTTCCACATCACCCTTCACGCGATCGATCAGTTGGTGGTTGGTCGGCGCAAGGTTGGAACCTGACGACTGCGAAGCATCGTAGCCTGTGCCGGCGGAAGACGGCCGCGAACGAAAATATCCCGGCGCTGAGAATGTCTGCCCTAGAAGGCGCGAGCCCACGGTCTGCCCGTTCCTCTGGATCAGGCTGCCGTTTGCCTGAGCAGGGAAGAGAACTTGAGCGAGGGCGGTCACTGCAAGGGGATAGATCAGCCCGAAGATCACTGTGGTCGCCAGTGTAATCAGAATCGCTGTCCGCAAGTTTTGTTTCATGTCCGCAGCCTCACGCCATATGCAGATAGGTGATCAACATATCGATCAGCTTGATTCCGATGAAGGGAACAACGACGCCGCCGGCGCCATAAATCATCAGATTCCGCCGCAGCAGCGATGCCGCACCCACCGGCCGGTAGGGCACGCCGCGCAACGCCAACGGAATCAGCGCAATGATGATCAGCGCGTTGAAAATGACGGCGGAAAGAATGGCGGATTGCGGTGTGGCCAGGCGCATCACGTTGAGCGCATTCAATTGTGGAAATGCTCCCGCAAACATGGCCGGAATAATCGCGAAATACTTCGCCACATCATTCGCGACGGAGAACGTGGTCAGCGCGCCGCGCGTAATCAGCAATTGTTTGCCGATTTCCACGATCTCGATCAGCTTGGTCGGGTTGGAGTCCAGGTCCACCATGTTCCCGGCCTCTTTTGCCGCTTGCGTGCCGGTGTTCATGGCAACGCCCACGTCGGCCTGCGCCAGCGCGGGCGCATCGTTGGTGCCGTCGCCCGTCATGGCCACGAGCTTTCCCTTCGACTGCTCGCGTTTGATGAGCGCCATCTTGTCTTCGGGTTTGGCTTCTGCGAGAAAGTCATCCACTCCCGCCTGCCGCGCGATCGCCGCCGCGGTCAGCGGGTTGTCGCCCGTAATCATCATCGTGCGAATGCCCATCGCCCGCAGATGATCGAAGCGCTCGCGCATTCCGCCCTTGACGATGTCGGTCAGCGCCACGACGCCCATAACGCGGCCGTTTTCCGCCACCAATAAAGGTGTTCCGCCTCCGTTCGCGATGTCCGTGACATTCTGCTGAGTTTCCGCCGGCACTTTGTTCCCGCGTTCGGCCACGTATTTTGCGATCGCCTCCGGCGCGCCCTTGCGGATTTGCACGCCGTCGAGATCGACCCCCGACATCCGCGTCTGCGCCGAGAAGGGAATGAAGGTGGGATTGAGCCCGCCGAGTTCGCGGCCCCGCAGGCCGTATTTCTCTTTCACCAGCACCACGATCGAGCGTCCTTCCGGCGTTTCGTCCGCCAGTGAAGCGAGCTGCGCGGCGTTCGCCAGATCCGCTTCATTGACTTGCGGGGAAGGGTGCAGCATCGTGGCCTGCCGGTTGCCAAGCGTGATCGTTCCGGTCTTGTCGAGCAACAGGACGTCCACGTCGCCCGACGCTTCCACGGCCCGCCCCGACATCGCAATCACGTTCCTCTGAATCATGCGGTCCATGCCGGCAATGCCGATGGCCGAGAGCAGTCCGCCGATGGTCGTGGGAATCAAGCAGACGAGCAGGGAAACCAGGACGAAGATGCTCTGCGGCGCCCCCGAATAAATCGCAAACGGCTGCAGCGTCACCACCGCCAGCAAAAAGATGATCGTGAGCCCCGCCAGCAGAATGTTCAGCGCGATCTCATTCGGGGTCTTCTGCCGCGACGCGCCCTCCACCAGCCGGATCATGCGATCCAGAAACGTCTCACCCGGATTCGAGGTAATCCGCACCTTGATTTCATCCGAAAGCACGCGCGTGCCGCCGGTTACCGCCGAGCGGTCGCCCCCGGATTCCCGAATCACCGGCGCGGACTCGCCGGTAATCGCCGATTCGTCCACCGACGCTACGCCTTCGATGACCTCGCCGTCGCCGGGAATGAAATCTCCCGCGACCACCACGACGACATCCCCAGTGCGCAGCTTCGAACTGGAGACAACTTCAACCGACCCGTCGCTGCACAACCGGTGCGCATGCGTCTCCGCCCGCGCCTTGCGCAGCGTGTCCGCCTGCGCCTTGCCGCGCCCCTCGGCCATCGCTTCGGCAAAGTTCGCAAACAGCACCGTAAACCACAGCCACAGCGTGATCTGCAGCCCAAAGCCGAATTGTCCGGCGTGGCGCAGAGTGTCCGCTGTCAATTCGATGGTCGTCAGCACCGCGCCCACTTCGACCACGAACATCACCGGGTTCTTGATCATCGTGCGTGGATGCAGTTTTGTGAACGAGTCCACCACGGCCCGAGAGACAATCTTCTTGTCCGCCAGCGGCTTGGCTTTCGCTTGTGCAGTCTGTTCCATGGGTCCTCAGAAGGCCTTTCCCGCCGCCATCAACAGGTGCTCGAGAATGGGGCCCAGGCTCAGCGCCGGGAAGAAGGTGAGCGCCCCCACGATCAGGATGGTGGAAACAAGGAGTACCGTGAACAGCGGTCCGGTGACCGGGAACGTTCCCAGAGACGCAGGAGAGGTCTTCTTCGTCGCCAGGTTCCCGGCAATGGCGAGGATGGGGATGACCACGAAGAATCTCCCCACCAGCGTCGCGATTCCCGTGGTCGAATTGAACCACAGCGTATTCGCGTTGATGCCGGCGAACGCCGAGCCATTGTTCCCGACCGACGACGTGTACGCATAAAGAATTTGCGAGAGCCCGTGGGGCCCAGGATTCGTGATGCCCGCCAAACCCGCTTTCGATAGCACCGCAACCGCCGCGAACAGGAGAATCGTCGTCGAAGAGGCCAGCACGGAAAGCATCGCCATCTTCACGTCAAACGATTCGATCTTTTTCCCCAGGTACTCCGGTGTCCGTCCAACCATCAGCCCCGCGATAAAAACCGCCAGGATTACAAAAACGAGCATGCCGTAGAGCCCAGACCCGACGCCGCCAAAGATGACTTCGCCGAGCATGATGTTCAGCAGCGGGATCATCCCGCCCAACGGCGTGAAGGAGTCGTGCATCCCGTTCACCGCGCCGCAGCTCGCGTCCGTGGTGACAGTGGCGAAAAGCGCCGAGTTTGCTATCCCGAACCGCACCTCTTTTCCTTCCATGTTTCCGCCGGAGTGCAAGGCGCTCGGCGTTTGATCCACACCGGCGAATTGCGGGTTCCCGGCCGACTCCGCCCAATACGCCGAGGTCACGCCAACCAGAAACAGAAACGCCATCGCGGCCCAAACGGCCCAGCCATGCCGCGGCGAGCCGGTCATGCGGCCCAGCGTGTACGTCAAACCCGAAGGGATCGCAAAGATCAGGACAATTTGCAGGAAATTGGAAAACGGCGTGGGATTCTCAAAAGGGTGCGCGCTGTTAGTGTTGAAAAAGCCGCCGCCGTTGGTCCCGAACATCTTGATCGCTTCCTGAGAGGCCACAGGGCCCAAGGCGATGGGCTGGTGCTCCACGGTTTGCGTGACGCTCGTCGCCGTTCGCCCCTTGTGTTTGCACGGTCTGCGGATCGATGAGTTGCGCGCTGGCATAGGGCTTCAAATTCTGCACGACGCCCTGAGAAACGAAGACCAGCGAAACCACCAAGCAGGCCGGCAGAAGCACCCAAAGAAAACACCGCGTCAGGTCCACCCAAAAGTTGCCGATGGTCTTGGACTCGCGCCGCGACACGCCGCGGATCAGCGCAATCGCCAGCGCGATGCCTACCGCCGCCGAAGCGAAATTGTGATACGCCAGCCCGGCCATCTGCGTGAGATAGCTCATCGTCGTTTCCGGCACGTAGGCCTGCCAGTTGGTGTTGGTGGTGAACGACGCCGCGGTATTCCAAGCCAGATCGGGCGCGACGTTGGCCAGATTCTGGGGATTGAACCCCAGCCAGTGCTGCGACCTTTCAATCAGGTACAGCAGGAACATGGACACGGCGCTGAACAAGAGCATCGCCGTGCCGTACTCGGTCCAGCGCATTTCGTGCTCTTCGTCCACGCCGGTCAGCCGGTACAGCAAGCGCTCCACAGGTCTCAGCGCGAAATCGAGGAAGGTCTTCTCCCGGTTGAACACCCGCGCCATGAAGATGCCCATCGGCTTGGTGATCGCCAGGATAACCAGCAGGAAAAACCCAATCTGGAGCCAGCCGTTTGCGGTCATAGGTCAGAACTTTTCCGGTCTGAGCAGCGCCATCAGCAGGTAGCCAAACAGAAGCACGCAAACAACGATGAGAGCAATGGTTTCGATCATAAGGGATGGCGTCCTAGCGCAGCCGCTCGCATCCACGAAGATAGAAAATGGCGGCAGCGAAGAACGCCACGGTCACCAGGGTGAAGACTACGTCCGCCAAGAGCCTCTCCTTCCGGAAGCGAGCCGGTGCTCGAAACCACCACTCGCGCTCCCGCGACCTCTTCCGGTCACGTGGATGGTGCTTATGGTCGAGCACGGCGAAGTCCGATCGCCCACAAGGATAGGCTAGGAGGGCAATGCTTAGGAAGTGATGAATCGTTCCTAAGGATTTTGTGAGAAAGAACTTGGCTGGAACCAGAGTGCGGCCGGCGCTCGTTGTGCCTTACCGGCCGCTGGAGCCAGCCACACCGCCTAAAAGTTCGTCGTCAACCGCAACGCAAAGCTGCGCGGAGGTCCGATAGCATTGCCGGAGAACAACCCGCCGAAGTCGATCACGTTGAGACGGTTGTTGATGTTCTCCACGTCGGCCTGAATGCGCATGGTGAATTTTTCGGTTCGGCAGAGCTCCGCGCCCAGCGACGCATCCACCGATAGCGAGGGGCGGACGCGGCCCTTGGCGAAGTTCACGCGATCCACCACTTGCTGGCTGTATTGCGCCAGGGCATCCTGTTCGGTTCCATCGAACTCGAACGGGAGCCCGCTGCCGTATTCCGCGCCGACGCCGCCCCAGAAGCGATTCGTGAATTGGTAGCGCACGCGGGTGCGTAGCGTGTTGCGCTGATCCTGGGAATCCCAGAAGCGCCCGGTGATCTGGCTCAGCGCATTGGTCGCGTCGTCTCCGAGGAACAGGCCCCCGGTGACCGGAAGATACGCGGAGCCCACGATGTAGGAATAGCTGACGAAGCCGTTGATGCGTCTCCAATGCGGGATTTCGATCTTTCCTTCGGCGCCATAAATATAGGCTTTGGCGAAAGCGATGGGAAAGCTCACCGCCGTGCTTAGCAACTGATCGTCGTCGGCATAATTGTTGACCCGGCGATCGAAGACGTTGGCGTCGAGTTTCAACTGGCCGAAAAAGCCCTTGCTCAGGCCGACTTCGTAATAATTTCCGTGCGAAGGCTGGACAGGCAGGCGCAGGACCTCGGGATTCAAGGACAAGACCTCGGATGAGCTGGAGATGAGGATATTTTCGGCCGAAGGCGTTTGGAAAACCCGGTCGTAGGAGGCGTGCAGGACGACATCGAGACCCGGAAAATAATATGCGATGCCCAAGCGCGGACTCACGGCGTTCTGATTGAGGAGCAGTTGGTAGTGATCCCAGCGCAGGCCTGCGCTCACGGTCCATTTGCCGAGGCGGATCTGATCCTGAACGAAGGCAGCCTGCTCGAGGTCGGGCTTGGTGCCGGCGAAAGAAAAAGTGGCCGGAGTGCCCGGGTCGAATCGCGTGAAGTCGGTGATGACGTCGCTGAAGCGCTCGTGGAGGAAGGTGGCGTCGGATTCCACGCCGGCTTTCCACTCATGGCGGCCATGATGAATGGAAACGCTGCCCTTGAAATACCCCTCACGGAAGTAGTTGTGTTGAAAGGCGATGATGGGAGTGGCGAGCGCATTGGAGAAGAGATCGTTGGAATTGTCGCGCACCATGCCGCGAAAGTCGGCGACCACATTGGGGGAGAAAATGTGTTGATAGGACGCCGTGCCCATGGTTTCGAAATTGTCGGCATTCTGGAGCTGGCCGGCAGCTTCCTGCACCTGCTCGTTGGGGATCTCGTAGCGGGAGAGCTCGTGGCGGAGGCTAAGGCTGAGGCGGTCATGGTTGGTGAGGTCGCGCTCGTAGCTGACCGCGAAATCGCCGGTGGTGCCCGTGTTGGTGAAATTTTGCGGCACCACGGGATTCAGATAGTGGCTGGTCATGTCGCCGCTGGTGCTGACTCCCAGCGTATTTTTGCCCCACTGGTATTGGCCCATGACAAAGGCGCCGGCCGTGTCGAAACTCCCGCCGGAAAGAACAACCTCGCCGTGAAAGCCTTCGCGCGTGTCTCGCTGGGTGTTGATTTCGACGACCCCGCCCATCTTCCGGCCGTACTCGGCGGGGAAGTTCGCGGTGTAAATGCTCATCGACTGAATGTCGTCAGCCTCGATTTCCGGCCCAAAACTTGGCGAACGATTGTCCATCAGGGGCAGCCCGTCAACGACAACTTGGGTTTGATATTCCGAGCCGCGCGGATGGAGCACCGCATTGCCCTCGTAAAGCCAGCCGGGCTGTGAATTGACGAGGTCCTGCAAGGACCGCCCCGGCAGAGAGCTCGCTCGATTCTCGATCGCATTCTCGCCTAGCCGATTGATGTCCCCGGTGCGATAGGGATCGATCAGCGTGTCCGAGTCCTCCACGACCACGGAAGCGTTGGCGGCCGCGATGCTCAGCTTGGCGGTGTACTCGGCCGGGATGGCAGAGCGCACTTCGATAGAGTCCGCAAATTCCGCAAACCCCGGGTGTTGAATCTGAACGCGATAGACGCCGAAGGGCAGCCGTTTCACCGTCAGGTCTCCCGCGTCGTCGGTCGTCAGGGTCTTCCGGAACTCATTCGCTTCGCAGACCAGCTCGACCGAGCTTCTGACGCCGAGACCCGAGGGGTCGGTGACTTTTACGCGCAACTCACCGGAGTTGCTCTGCGCAAAAAGAGATACACTACACAGTAAAAAGAGGGCCAAATGTCGCATCACCGGATGTCCGAACCCCGAGGCCTTATTATGAAGCAGCCGTCCGGTGCGTTCAGCCCTTTTGTTACCCACCTTCGCCGAGTTCACACTACGGCCTACAAGATTGATCGG
The DNA here is from genome assembly GCA_963735525.1 of uncultured Acidobacteriota bacterium. GTDB lineage: Bacteria > Acidobacteriota > Terriglobia > Acidiferrales > UBA7541 > Acidiferrum. The sequence goes on from CAVTLQ010000023.1 coordinate 77,334, forward strand.
GCTTTGCGCGGGAGGTGAAACATTCCTGCCCCTCCGGTGCGTCTAAGGAGTGTCGGGCGCGGTAGTGTGTTCACCCGCGATGCGCCCGGCGGGCCGGCTTAGGGGTTGTTTGGCAGCATTCGTGGAGGAGTATGAGGATGGGAGGGAAGTGGAGCGCGCCAGGGTTGCGCCGGTATGCACCGATGGCCATGCTCGTCGTTTTCGGCGCTGCCGCAGCCTCCCTTACCGTACGGGCGCAAACCCCGCAACCGGGCGCCGGGCAAGCTGCCGCCGCCAAATCCGTTGGGACCGTGAAAGCCATCTCCGGCAAGAACATCACCCTCGCGGCTGAGGGTGGCGGCGACGTCGCCGTCGTGGTGCAGGATGGGGCGCGGCTGCTGCGCATCGAACCGGGGCAGACCGATCTCAAGACTGCGGTTCCTCTTGACTTGCAGGATCTGCAGCCCGGCGATCGCATCCTGGTCCGCGGCAAGGCTGCCGACGACGGCAAGTCCCTCCTGGCGGTATCTGTCATCGCGATGAAGAAGGCCGACATCGCGGAAAAGCAGAAGCACGAGCGGGAAGAGTGGCAAAGGCACGGAGTCGGCGGCCTGGTGACCGCAGTCGAGCCCTCGGCAGGATCGCTGACGATTGACACCTCCGCGCTGGGCGCCAACAAGAATGTCGTTGTCAACGTTTCCAAGGATACGATCCTGCGGCGCTACGCTCCCGGCTCGGTGAAATTCGACGAAGCAACTCCCGCTCCACTCGATCAAATCAAAGTGGGTGACCAGCTTCGCGCGCGCGGAACCCGCAGCGCCGACGGAAGCGCGCTCGTTGCCGACGAAATCGTCTCCGGCGCGTTCCGCAACATTGCGGGCACCGTCACCGCAATCGACGCCGGCGCCGGCACCATTACCGTCAACGACCTGGCGACCAAGAAACCCGTGCTCGTCAAAATTACCAGCACCTCGCAGTTGAAGAAATTGCCGCAACCCATGGCGCAGAGAATCGCCGCCAGGCTGAAAGGGAACTCAGCGGATGCCGATCCAGGCGCTGCAGGGCAAAGGTCGGCCGGACAGGCGGGTTCGAGTGCCACGGCGAGCGCGCCGCAAGCGCAAGGTGGGCAAGCCGACGGCCGAGCGGGTGGCGGGCGCGGAGGACAGAGCGGACCGCCGAGCGGACCGCCGGGCGCAGGGACAGGCGCGAGCGGCGGACAGGGCGGCGCACCCGATCTTCAGCAAGCCATCGGCCGCATGCCGGCCGCCACACTCGCGGATTTGCAGAAGGGTGATGCCGTAATGATCGTCGCCACAGCCGGAACGCCAGAAACCGGCGTCACCGCGATCACGCTGCTGGCGGGCGTCGAGCCCATTCTTCAGGCCTCGCCCACGGGTGGGCAATCCATTCTCACGCCCTGGAGCTTGAACAGCGGCGCTCCAAGCGGCGACGCGGCAACGCAGTGACCGGCTGGAGCGTCCAAACGACTCAGCCAGGTTCAGGAGACTCGATGATTTTTGGGCCACTGCCGAAATACATCTTCGCCGTCGTCACGATACTACTTGCGAGCCTGTTGCTGCGCCCGCTGCACGCACAGACGACTACCGGCACGCTGCGGGGACAGGTCACCGATCCATCCGGCAGCTTCGTGGCGACCGCCACGGTGATCGTGACGACTCCGGACGGCGGGGCGATTACCGCCAACACGAATCGCGACGGCATCTACGAAGTCAAGGGCCTGGCCCCAGGCCAATACAGCGTGAAGGTGATTGCAACCGGATTCACCGCCTTCGATCGCGCCGGCGTCGAGATTGCCGCCGGACAAACACAGAAGCTCGACGTGAAGCTCAGCATCGAAACCCAAGAAGAGAAAGTGACGGTCACCGATCAGGCTGCCGCCGCGCTGGACGTAAACCCCGCAAGCAATGCCGGGGCGATCGTGATTCAGGGCAAGGATCTCGAGGCGCTCTCGGACGATCCGGATGAGTTGCAGGCCGACCTGCAAGCCCTCGCCGGCCCTTCGGCGGGTCCGAACGGCGGCCAGATTTACATCGATGGCTTTACCGCTGGACAGCTTCCGCCCAAGGCATCGATTCGCGAGATTCGCATCAATCAAAATCCGTTCTCGTCCGAGTACGACAAGTTAGGCTACGGAAGGATCGAGATTCTGACCAAGCCCGGCACCGATCAATGGCACGGGCAATTGTTTCTGACGGGTACTACCGCGGGACTCAACGCGCGCAATCCGTTCGAGCATCTGCCCGAGGGCACTTCGCCACCGGGCTACGAGTCCACACAGTTCAGTGGCAACATCGGCGGTCCGCTGAGCAAGAAAGCCTCTATCTTCTTCAACTACGAGGAACGAAATATCAACAACCTCAACGTGGTCAGCGCTCAGATCGTGGACCCGACCACGTTTCTGGTCACGCCGTTCAGCGCAGCGGTGCCGAACCCGGACACGCGCATCAACCTGAGCCCCAGACTGGACTACCAGGTCAGTGCGAGCAACACGCTGTCCGTGAGGTATCAGTATTACCGCCAGACGCAGGACAACGAGAGTGTCGGTGGATTCAATCTAGCGTCGCTGGGCACCAACCAGTTCGATTCCGAGAGCACCCTGCAAATCAGCGATACGCAGACCCTAAACCCCAGGACGATCAACGAAACGCGATTTCAGTACATCCACGAAGTTGCCAATCAGAGCCCCGTGAGCACGGCGCCGGAGATCAGCGTCACCAGTGCCTTTGCCACGGGGGGCAACACCACCGGTACCAACGACGACACGCAGAATCGCTACGAGCTCCAGAACGAAACCTATATGACGCTTGGCAAACACTCGCTGAAGTACGGCGGGCGGCTGCGCGCAACCACCGACAACAATTCCACCAACCAAACCTTCAATGGCGAGTACTCCTTCGGGAAAAGGTCGCTTCCGGGGTGCACGCCAACGGCGACGGACAATTGCGAAATTACACCGCTGCAGGCGTATCAAATCACACTGCAGGGCCTGGCGCAGAGTCTGCCGTTTGCCCAGATTCAGGCCATGGGCGGGGGCCCCAGCTTCTATTCGCTGGCGGTAAACAACACCGGCCGGGCCGCCGCGGATGTGACTTACCTCGATGGGGCGCTCTTCGTGCAAGACGACTGGCGCGTCCGGTCGAACGTAACGTTCAGTGCCGGTCTGCGTTACGAAACGCAAAACAACCTCGGCGACCACGCCGATTTTGCCCCGCGCCTTGGGCTCGCTTGGGGCTTGGGCGCGAAGGGGAAAAATGCCTCGCCGAAAGTAGTGCTGCGCGCAGGGTACGGCATTTTCTACGATCGCTTCACGGAAGACCTGGTTCTGGCGCAACAACTTCAGAACGGTGTGATCCAGCAGCAATACCTCGTGCAGAGTCCGGCGTTCTTTAATCCAAACCAGACCGTGCCGCCCTCGGGATTCCAGGGCTCTGCGATCGCGCCGCAGACCGTCTACCAGCCGAATCCGAATCTTCGGACGCCGTACACGATGCAGACGGGCGTGAGCGTCGAGCGGCAACTCACGAAGTACGCCAACATGGCGGTCACGTATCTCAATTCGCGGGGCGTGCACGCGTTTTACACCAATTTCGCCAACGCAAACGAACCCGGGGTGCTTCCACCGAATGAGATCCTGTATCAGTATCAATCCGAAGGCGTCTTCAAGCAGAACCAGCTCATCGTGAACAGCAGCATTCGCATGGGCGCAAAACTTACGCTTTTTGGCTTTTACGTTCTCAACTACGCCGATAGCGACACGTCGGGGCCGACCTACATGCCTTCCAACCCGCTCGATCCCGCGCAGGACTACGGCCGCGCTTCGTTCGACTATCGCAACCGCGTGTTCATGGGCGGCACCATCGGCCTGCCAAAGGGATTTCGCATCAGTCCGTTTCTGATCGCGGGCTCGGGTCCGCCTTTCAATATCACCACGGGGCAAGACGTCTTTGGCGACGCGCAATTCAACGCCCGGCCGGCTCCGGCGACTTGTTCAAGCGCTCCGAACGTCGTGCAGACCAAGTTCGGCTGCTTCGACGTGGCTCCGGTGCCCGGCGAAGCGCTTATACCGATCAACGACGCCACGGGACCTGCGCGCTTTGTTCTGAATTTGCGGCTCAGCAAAACGTTCGGCTTCGGCAAGGTAAAGGAAGCGACAGCCGCAGCCGGCCCCGGCGGACCTGGAAGCGGCGGCACGTTTGGCCGCGGGCCGGGACCCGGCGGTGGCGGCGGTGGGCGGGGCGGTGGGGGAGGAGGTGGAGGCCGCGGAGGCGGCGGGTTTGACGCCGGTGCCACCAACAGGCGATATAGCCTGACGTTTTCCGTTGCCGGGCGCAACATTTTCAACAACGTGAATCTTGCCACGCCGATCGGAAACCTGAGCTCGCCGCTCTTCGGTGAGTCCAATGGACTTGCCGGCCAGCCCTACTCTTCCAACACCGCCAATCGCCGCATCGATCTGCAGGTGACGTTCGGCTTCTGAGGTAGCGGCACTCCTGCACCCGCCGCAAGGATAGAATGACGTGTCGTTCTATCCTTGGCTTGGCCTTGCTCGCGGGGTCTCTTTTCGCTTCGGCAGCGACCTGCGGAGGCTTCTGTAAGTGATCCAAGAAAGGAGTGACGCGTCACTCCTTCCTTGCGGCGGAGTGTTTTCTTCGAGAGGCGAGACACATCGCCTACCCGAGCCGATTTTTTGGCTGGATGTCTTCCTGAAGAGTGCGCAATCGATTGAAACGAAAGGTGTTACGTTTTGCGAGACACAAAAGAATGCTAACTTGTTGATTCTAAATGGTGGTTTTTCGCGGGGTTACTGCCGGAGTTACATCGGAACGCGATATTACCTATCCAGAACCGTACTGTAAGACTATGTCGTTTGTCAAGCGGAATCTGCAGGAGGGCTTGGGGGGCGCCGATGGGTAGCGCTTCGCGGCTGCGCTTCGTGGGGTCGCCAGATTGTCTTTAGGCACTGAATTCATTGCCTTTAGCTGTGGCGCACGGCCCCTTCAAGGATCCGGGTGAACAGGAATGGCTGTGCCACGGGAATGGCCATTCCTCTTATGAGGGGCTTTTGGAGGATTCGTGTTTTGGGCTGGCGTGGGCTAAGCTGTGCGGCGAACTTACCTGCTGCCCCGCACCGGAAGCTCGCAGCGGGAAAATAATTGAGGAGCGGCTGGTGGCCGAAGGAAAACACGATCGCGAGTTGGGAATGAACCGCCCGATCACCCGGCGGGATTTCCTGAATGGAATGAACCTGGCGGTGGGCGGATCGCTGGCGCTGTCCGGGAACGTGTGGGCGGAGGTGTTTGGCTTGCCGGGTTCGCCGGTCGATCCCGAGAAAGATCCTGGGTACTACCCGCCCGCAAAGACCGGTTTGCGAGGCAGTCATGACGGCTCGTGGGAAGTGGCGCACTCGCTGCGGGACGGAAAGCGCTGGGACCCCGCCACCCCGGACGCGGAATCGTACGACTTGATCGTGGTGGGCGGCGGCATCAGCGGCTTGGCGGCGGCGTATTTCTATCGCCAGCAGGCCGGACCGAAGGCGCGGGTTCTGATCCTGGATAACCACGACGATTTTGGGGGGCACGCCAAGCGCAACGAATTTCACGCGAGCGGGCGGCTGCTGATCGGTTACGGGGGAACGCAATCGATTGCGGGTCCGAACCTCTACAGCGCCCAGGCCAAGGGGCTTTTCGCCGACTTGGGCATCGAGGTTCGCCGATTCGAGAAATACTTCGACCAGAAGTATTTCGCGTCGCGCGGGCTGAGTCACGGGATGTTTTTCGACAAAGAGACGTTTGGCGTGGACCGCACGGTCAGCGGCGTCGGCAAACCTTCGTGGCCCGAGTTTTTGGCGAAGACGCCGTTGTCGCCCGCGGCGCAAAAAGATCTGGCGCGGCTTTACAGCGAGAAGGTGGACTACCTGCCGGCAAAGAACGCCGCCGAGAAGAAAGTCTATTTGGCGCGCACGAGCTATAAAGAGTTTCTGCTGAACGACGTGAAGGTCGATCCCGGCGTGGTCCCCTTTTTCCAGACGTCGACGTATGGACTGTATGGCGTGGGAATCGAGGCGGTTCCGGCGGGTGATTTGGCCGGCCTGCGGGAGCATCCGGGATTTCAGGGAATGGATTTGTCCGGGCCGCTGGGACCCGGAATCGGGCTGGAAGTTACGCGGCAAGACGCCGAGCCGTACATCTATCATTTTCCCGACGGCAACGCGTCGGTGGCGCGCCTGCTGGTGCGGCGGCTGATTCCGGGCTCGGCCCCGGGCAACGCGATGGAGGACATCGTGCTGGCGAAGATGGACTATGCGAAGTTGGACGAAGCGTCATCACCGGTTCGCATACGGCTGAACTCGACGGTGGTAAATGTGCGGAATGCCGGCGATCCGGCGACGGCGAAGGAGGTGAGGGTCACGTACGTGCGCGGCGGCCAGGCGCGTTCGGTGCGGGCAGACAGGTGCGTTTTGGCGTGCTGGAACATGGTGATTCCGTATCTTTGTCCGGAGATGAGCGCGAAACAGAAAGAGGCGCTGGCGTACGGTGTGAAGGTGCCGCTGGTCTATACCAACGTGCAGATTCGCGATCGTACGGCGTTCGAGAAATTAAAACTCAGCGGCCTCACCTGCCCAGGGAGCTATTTTGACAGCGTGGCGCTGGATTTCCCGGTCAGCATGGGCGGCTACGAATACGCCGCGAAGGCCGACGATCCCTGCGTGATTCACATGCAGCATGTACCGTGTTCGCCGGGGCTTCCCGCGCGCGATCAGCAGCGGGCGGGGCGGACGGAGCTGTTCACGACCAAGTTCGAGACGTTCGAGCGGAACATCCGCGAGCAGTTGGGCCGGGCGCTGGGTCCGGGAGGATTTGATGCGGCGCGAGACATTCAGGGGATTACGGTGAATCGCTGGCCGCATGGCTATGCGTACGAATACAACTCTCTGTACGATCCGGAGTGGGCGCCGGGAGAGGCTCCTTGTGAGATTGGGCGTGCCGCGTTTGGGCGGATCCACATCGCGAATTCGGATGCGGGGGCGTTTGCTTATACCAATGAGGCGATCGACCAGGCGTGGCGGGCGGTGAGGGAGATTGGGGAGAGTTGAGAGGCGACAGTTGAGAGTTGAGGAGAAGACAAGATAGAGCCGAGGCCTGCCCGCGGCAGGCAGGCGCTGAGGACGTGGAGTTACGCGGAGATTCGGATGAAGAAACGGAAGAAGAAAGTCTTGGATGTCGGGCAGGTGGCGCGGCGACGGGCGCGGGAATCGGGAATTGCGCCGGCGGCCACGCGGGTGATTGCGGATAAGAGGAAGCGGCCGGCGAAGCATAAGAAGCGGTGGTCGGAGGAGGAAGGGACGTAGAGCCTAAGTCCACGCCGGCCCTTCGTATCTTCCCTGAAGGACCGAAGCAGGAAGGATAATCTGAAGCCGGGCACCCCGACAAAGGTGACGGCACAGCCTCTTTAGTGGTTGTAGGTCCGGACCGGACCTAGTTTTTCGAGCCTCAGCCGGGTCTGAGCTCGGGAACAGATTCGTCTGGGCGAAACAGTGCAGCGGGCGCGATCTTACGGCGCTCCGCGAGGTCCGCCGCGATGGTCTCCAGGCCCTTCTTCTCGAAGCCCATGCAGACGACTTTCGCCCTGGCGTCCGTATCGACCAGGAAAATCGTCGGCACATTGGTGAGCAAATAAGCGTTCGAGACGGGGTAGCCTTTGTCGTCCAGCGCCATCGGAAACGTTACGCCGTACTCGCTCGTGAAGCTTTTCGTGGTCTTGGCATCGTCCTGCGATATTCCCAGAAACATGACACCGTCTCCTCCATAGCGTTTGTAGAGGCGCTCGAGGAAGGGAAATGTGAACTGGCAGACGGGGCACGAAATCTTGAAAAACGCGGCGACGACGGGGCCTTTTTTCAGCAGCACATGAAGCGAATACTCCTTGCCGTCGAGGCCTTTGAGAGAAAAACCAGGAACCGTGTTTCCAGGATTGATGTTCGTCATTTCACCATCCGTTCCTAGGAAATGCGAGAGCCGGCGCAGAATGGACATGGGTTGAGTCTATCGCAAGCGGGCCGGGAATGTGCAGTTTGTGGGGGCCTGTGCCGCCGGGTTGTCCACCCCGCGGCCGGACCCTTCGGGCTCGGGGCAGAAGACCGGGGCTACCCGACTTCTTCGAGTTGGCGAGGGATCGGGAGGCCGTCCTCGACGAGGGTTTCGATATAAAGTTCAATGGCTTCGCGGATGTTCTTGACGCCTTCTTCGATCGTCTCGCTCTGCGTGTGGCAGCCAGGCAAGGTCGGGCAGAAAACGTGGTAACCGCCGTCTTTTTCCTTTTCGAGGATCACAGTGAAACGATGCGACACGGCGAGCCTCCGCTGGTTAAGGTTTGACGCGCCGGATTCCGGCGCTTGCATGTCCATCATTGCTGGACGTCACATCTCGTTTTCCGATTGTTGTGACATTTGACTCCACTCGTCCACATCTTCTAAGTCGCGTCGGCTCGGCTTCCTAATCCACACTGGACGGTTAGGAGTAGGATCAATCTCCAGGTGGAAGATATCAAATCGGTTGTAATGGCCGACGATGTCATGGGCCATTTTGTGCTCGATGCTGCGAGCGATGTCGATATCAGCCACCACCATGCCCTCGCTCGCCACCAGGGGATCGGCCAGCAATTCTCCGTTGGGTCCGACAATCATCGAAACTGGAGCCGGCGTTGCTTCCAATAATTCTTTCATTTTGGAATCGCCCTGCGACAGTTGCTCGATCGCGTCGATATCGAGTGCACATGCGGCGACAATGTTGAAAACCTTGCCCTCGAAGGCATGGGCTGCCGAGCGAATGCGGATCGCCTCACTCAGATTGTAATTCTGTGCGCCGCCCCCAGGGCGGTGAAAAGGCCAGGCTGGTGGATACGTGGCGATGTGGACTTGTTCTCCCTGTGCTAAGAGAGCGAACCGTGCAAGTGTATTCGTGTTCTCACCACAGATAAGTGTCCCAATACGGCCGAGATCGGTCTGCTCGGGACGTAGGTAGGCGGCGTCACCATTGGCCCAGGTGAGTTTCTCCGCCCATGTTGGGACCAGCTTGCGATGGCGGTTCAACAATGTGCCGTCCCGACCGAATAGCAGGTTCGTGTTCCACAAGGCGCCCATGCTAGTGGTGCCTTTCTCGCTAACGCCGACAGACAGGACTACCCGATGACGCTTCGCAATCTCGCTCAATCTCTTGGTGTGTGGACCGGGGACTTGGACAGCGTTGTCGAACAGCCGCCGGAAGAAGCCGTGCTGGTCCATGGGAGCGTAGATCAAGTTCCAGACGGGGAAGGCGGGGATGAAGGACTCTCCGAACACAACCAGGTGCGCCCCGGCATCGACGGCCTTCTGGACCAAGATGTCCAGCCGGTCAATGCTTGCATCACGGTCCAGAAATACGGGAGCGGCCTGCACTGCGGCCGCACGAAAGCGGGGATATACATCGCCGGGCATAAACAATTCCTCCGAGGAACGGCCTTATGACAACTCGACGTGCGTGGTTTCCGGCCCGGACAGTGCGCCTACCAACAGAAGAAGGCTTCCCACCGCCAAGATGACAATTTGTGTGTATTCGTAGGGCATTCCCAGTCCCTTCAGTCCCAACATATAGAAAGAGGAAAATGCCGGAATGATCGTGGCCGCACTGTAACCAATGCCATATCCACATGCCCTGACCCCGGTGGGAAAGCGCTCGTTGATGTATGAGGTCACGATTGCCCATACCGGCGTGGCGCACAAATTAATTAAGGTCACAAGCAGCGTCAGTTGTAAGGGGCTTCGATAGCCGGACCTAACGAGTATGTAATACAGGGCCGGACCTGCGGTAAGTCCCGCGAGTCCGATTAGAGTCAGGGTTGTGCGGCGGCCGATCTTCTGGCCCAATATGCCGAAAGGAACAAAGGAACAAGCCAGCAAGCAATAAGCAACCAGTTGCGCGTTGGTGACGACAACGCTATTCACATGTCTGACCGTCAACAGAACGCCGGGAAGAATGGATGTGACCGCGTTCAGTGTGAACCAGGCTCCACTCATAACCAGGAATACTTGGGACAGGCACCGAAAATTATCTCCGCGGAACAGTTCTTTGAGCGGCGACTTGGTCTTCTCGGCTTTCGTCCACACCTTCGATTCCTGGACCCTTTTGACGTAGTAGAGGAATACGCCGCCGGCGAATAGGGCCCCCAGAAAAAAAGGAATGCGCCAGCCCCACTGTACATACGGCGAGTGCAGTGACCCCGCCGGCAGCACGCGCAACAAACCGGTGGTGACCAGGGACATGGCGGCTAAGGAGAGCGGGAACCCTGTATGGATGAACGCCGCCCACTTTCCTCGTTTCTCCTTGGGGGCATACTCCATCGCCAAAGGATTGGCGCCGGTATATTCGCCTCCAAGGAAAACGCCATCGACGAAACGCAGGAGCACAAGGATCACAATGCTCCCCATTCCCCAGTTTTCATAGCCTGGCAGAAGTCCAATAAGCAGAGTCACCACCGCGAAGCCACCCATGGAAATAATCGCGACCCGTCGCCGCCCGAGCTTGTCGCCGTAATGTCCAAACAGCGTGGCCCCCACGGGACGCCCTACTAGGGACAAGGCAAAAACGACATAGAACAACGTGGATTTCAGCGTCGGGCTCAGGGTTGCAGGTTGAAAATAGGAGATGGCTGGCCCCAGAGCCACGACCGGTAGATACACGTCGAACATGTCCACGAAAAACCCGATGAAGGCGGCGCGTAAGGCCCGCTGTCCCGCATCGTCGGGAGCGGTTTCAACTTGCAAGACCTGACCAAAAGTGACTGCCGGGTCAGCCATATCGACCTCCCAGAGTTGCTGTCTACAATCTGAGAATCCGGGTGCTGAGTCAACGGGTCGGGACCTAAAGCATGCTTACGCGCCAAGCCCATTAAGCTGGAACTTCTGGTTATAGGCTTCGAACGCAGCGCATGGTACACCCCTGTCGCTTGTTCGCAAACTGTAAAGCGGGCCGAAAATTATTCGGCCGGACGCCCTGTGCCTGCCAGTATGGGTTCTAGTGGATTTGGCGGGTCTTGCGGGACATGTAGTCCATGAGCAAGTACTGGCCGAGCGTGTAGGGCGTCGTGAAATACGCTTTGCCGCGGCACATCTCGGTGATTTTCTGCACGAAATGGACGAGGCTGTAGTCGCTGGCGAGCATAAAGGTGTTGATCATGATCCCGGCGCGCTTGCACTTGTTGACCTCTTCCAGCGTTTGCCCGACGACGAAGGGATCCAGACCGAAGGCATTCTTGTAAATGCGTCCGTCTTCGAGCGTGAGCGCGGAGGGCTTCCCGTCGGTGATCATGATGATCTGCCGCATGTCTTTCTTCTGGCGCAGCAGGATGCGTTGCGCGACGCGCAGGCCTTCGCGCGTGTTGGTGTAATACGGGCCGACCTGCACGCGAGCCAACTCACCGAGCGGAACTTCTTCCGCGCTATCGTGAAACAGAACCAGGCTCAGCGTATCGCCAGGATATTGCGTGCGAATCAGATGTGACAGCGCCATGGCGACGCGCTTCGCGGGGGTGAAGCGGTCTTCCCCGTAGAGAATCATGCTGTGGCTGCAATCGAGCAGCACCACCGTGGCGCAGGAGCTGTGGTATTCGCATTGATGCACCATCAGGTCCGGATAGGTGATCTCGATGGGCACTTTGGCGCCGTCGCGGCGCACCGCGTTGAACAGGGTTTCGCTGACGTCGAGATTCAGCGTGTCGCCGAATTCGTATTGCCGGGAGACGCCGCTGGCTTCAATGCCGGTAGCGAGATCGCGCGTGTCGTGCCGTCCGAAGCTGCTGCGGCCCAGCGAGCCGAGCAGATCTTGCAGCGTCTTGAAGCCGAGGAAATCGATGGTCTTGTCGGTGATCTCAAAGCGCGCCTCGGGCTGGCGCTCTTGCGGCTGGCCCAATTGGCCGCGGGCGCTGGTTTGCGGTGGCGGCGTGACTTGCGGCGGCTGCTGCGGATTGATGTAGCCTTCTTGCGCCATGCGCTCCATCAATTTATCGAGCAGGTCGCGCACGGCCTGGCTATCTTTGGCTTGCGGACTCTGCAGCATCTCGCGCAATTCATCGCTCATGGCGTCCTGCGGGAGGAGGTCGCCGTCTTGCAGCGCCTTCAGGATGGCATCGCGCAGGGCTTCCATGGACTTTTCGGGATCCATTTCCGATACGCCATAGAACTGAGACTCGAAGCCGCTTTGCAGAAAGAAATCGCCGAGGCGGCGGACTAAATCTTCCAGATCGACGGCGTCGGCCGGCTCACCGATATATTTTCCGTAGCGGACGAATTTCATCGTGGTGCCTCTAGTTGAACTGGCGGCGCGGGCGGCCCGGGCTTTGTTCGCGCGGCTCCGGCTGACGCGGTTTCTCGGCGAAGTAGCCACGCTCTTCGCTGCGGCCGATTCGCCGGTGCGCCCACAAACCTTCCAGGATCATTTCGGCAGCGGCGCCCGCGGCGCCAGCGTCCTTGCGATCGGTGACGCCGAGACGCCCGACGTGTTCGAGCAGGCCCTGAATCTTCGAGAGCTGCTCGTAGCGCTCGGAGGTCGTGGCCAGTTCCGGGAGTTTCAGTTCGCCGCCCAATTCAAACCATTGAATGACCGGCTGAAAGCTCACCTCCGGGAAGTGTTTGCTGAAGACGCGGCCGACAGCGGCGCGAATCAGCTCGCGGGCGATGGTGTCGGCGCCCTTGAGCTCGCCTTCGTACTCGAGTTCGAGCTTGCCGGTGATGGCGGGAAGCGCGGCATAAATGTCCGCGACGCGCGCGACGCCGCACTTGTCGCCGGTCCGCACCGCTCGCTGTTCGGCATTGCTGATCGTGCTCTCCAGCGTGGTGATGGGCAGCCGCTGGCTGACGCCGGAGCGCCGGTCGACACGCTTGTCCTCGCGCGCCTGAAACGCGATTTCCTCGACAACTTCGCGTAAGTATTCCGGCACGTCGATTCTTCGCGCCGCGTCGCGGCCGATCCAAGCCTCTTGCTGCGTCACGGTCATGCCTTCGGCGAGCGTGGACGGGTAATGCGTCCGAATCTCGGCGCCGATGCGGTCCTTGAGCGGCGTGATGATCTTGCCGCGCGCGGTGTAGTCCTCCGGGTTCGCGGTGAAGACCAGCAGCACGTCCAAGGGGAGCCGCAGCGGATAGCCCTTAATCTGGATGTCGCCCTCTTGCATGATATTGAACAAGCCCACCTGAATCTTGCCCGCCAGGTCCGGGAGTTCGTTGATGGCGAAGATGCCGCGATTCGCGCGGGGCAAGAGGCCGTAATGAATGGTGAGCTCGTCGGAGAGGTCGCGCCCGCCGCGTGCCGCGCGAATGGGATCGACATCGCCGATGATGTCGGCCATGGTGACATCCGGCGTGGCCAGCTTTTCCACGTAGCGTTGGTCGCGGGGCATCCACGCGATGGGCGTGTTATCGCCTTCGGCGGCAATCTTCTCGCGGCAGGCGCGGCAAATGGGTTGCAGCGGATTGTCGTTGATTTCGCAGCCCGCCACCACGGGAATTTCCGGATCGAGCAACTGGGCCAAGCCCCGCAGAATGCGACTCTTGGCCTGCCCGCGCAGGCCCAGAAGAATAAAATTGTGGCGGGAAAGCAACGCGTTGACGATCTGCGGAATGACGGTGTCTTCGTACCCGTGCACGCCGGGGAAGAGCGGCTCGTCTTTCTCGATGGCGCGAAGCAGGTTGCGCCGCAGCTCGTTCTTGACGGAAATGGAGGCAGCCCGCGCGTCGAAGTCCGGAATCCCGCGCAACTCGCCCAGCGTGCGAGGTTTCGAAGAACCCGAACGGTGTTGCGAGGATGTGCTTGCCGTCATTGTGGCCCCATTCGGCGCGGCGGTCGGGCGCCGCGCAAGAGTCTAATTCAGTCCGTGTCCGTTTCCGTCGGCGTGTTGACGCAAGGTCTCTTCCTTTTGTAGATGCGGAGCCCACTCGCGGAGGTACGTCACCAGGCGTTCCTGGCGGTCGGCTTCCGAGCGCAGCTCCAGCACCTGCTGCTTCCACATCAACTCCATCGGCAACGTGCCGGCCACCACGTACGACAAGTTCTCCGGGACCTCGCTCTGGATGCTTCTGGGGTAGTCTCCAAACACGATGGTGTGGCAAACCTCGTAGAGCTCGACCAGTTCGCGGCGGACGCGCGCGCTGACCGGGCGTTCGCGATCGTCGAGGTAGTCGACGTGGCCTTCCAGCAGCGCTTCCTCGGCAAAGGCATCGGGGTTGAGCAACTCGACGATCCGGAACGGCGAGCGGCCGACGGTGAAAATGTCGAGGCGTCCGTCTTCGTAGTGTTTGACGACCTCGATGACTTCAGCGGTGCAGCCGACGCGTACGATGCCCTTTGGCAGCGAGAGGAGCAGACCGAATTCCGTCTGGGTTTCGACGCATTGGCGGACCATTTGGCGGTAGCGCGGCTCGAAAATGTGCAGCGGTAGGCCGGTGCCCGGCAGCAGGACGACGTTTAAAGGAAAAAGCGGTATTCGTTCGGGCCGCGTCAATCCCATAGCTCATGATACCAGACCGGGACAATTCCTGTTTTACTCTGCGTCCTTCCGATACATCGTGCTTTGCCGGCCGGCGCAAGGATCTTGCTTTCAGGAAAGCTCGTTCAGGAGCCCTTCCATCTCCGAGCGCGCGTGCTGGTCTCCTTTGCGTTCCGCCGCCGCCATCCCGGTTGACAAGACCTGGCGCGCTTCTTCATTTCGCGTCTCCCGCGTCAACATCTGCGCGTACATCAGGTACGCCGGGACGTAGTCGGCGTTGCGCGCCAGCAAAGCGCGAAAGTGGTCATTCGCCGCGATGGTGTCGCCGGCGTTCATGCACTCCATGGCCAGGCCGTAGCGGGAAAAGGCATCGTCCGGCTTTTTGGCAACGAACTCTTCCAGCATCTGGCGGCGGCTTTTCTTTAGTTCGGTCATGGCGTCTCGTATTATACGGGCAGTAGGAATCAAGTGAAAATCGGCACGTGGCCGAGCCGGGGGCAGCGCAGGCAAATGGCAAAGACATCAAAAGTGGAAGGCACGCTTCGAGGGAAGCCCGTTAGCGCGTCGCGTTCCGAAATGGCGGAGGTCGTTCTGCCTGCGCAGACGAACGCGCTCGGCAAGCTGCTCGGCGGCCACGTGATGCATCTCGTGGACATTGCCGCCGCCATCGCCGCGCACAGACATTCCAACAGCTACGTCGTGACCGCGTCGGTGGACTATATCGATTTCCGGAATCCGGTGAGCTTGGGCGAGATCGTGATCCTAAAGTCGCAAATCAACCGTGTTTTCCACACCTCGATGGAGGTGGGCGTCGAGGTGTATTCGGAGAATGTGCTCACCGGCGAGCGCAAACAAACTACGACAGCCTACGTCACGTTCGTTGCCATCGACGAAAAGACCCAGCGTCCAAAGGAAGTTCGTCCGCTCATCGTAAAGACGCCCGACGAAAAGCGCCGCTACCGCGAAGCTGCCCGGCGCCGCAAGACCCGGCTCGACCTTCGCTATGGGAAAACCGCCGGCGCTAGCTGACGCCGCCAACCCACATCGGTCGTCGAGGTGGGCTGCGCACTTCCGCCGGCGGGCTCTTCGGTAATGGCCAGCGCTTTCGTTTCTGCCATCACTTCCGGCGGATCGTTCACCATCAGGTCTACTTTTCCCTTGGCATCCGGCCAGAACGTCCGCGAAGGCATGGGCTTGCTCCCCGGCGCCTTGGGTATCAACCACAGTTGAAGTACGCGATTGCCGGAAGGCATCGGCACTTGTTGTCCGGTCACGTAAATTCCCATCGCCGGATGCCAGGCGGCTTCGAGCTTTGGCATTTGCTTGTCGCTGGGCCAAATCGTGAACTTCTTCGAGGCCGGGTCGGTCAGGATGTGGGCTTCGTGTCTCGCCGCGACCAGCTCCTGCATCAACTGTTGGTTCTGTTTAGCCTGGTTGTCTAGGACTCCAACCAGCGTTTGAATACTTCCTTCGAGCTGGCGCGCCTTCCAGGTCGAGTACGCCGAGAAAACCAGCAGCGCGGCAACGCCGGCCCACAGCCAAAGGGGAATCGCCGTCTTGGCGGGTCGTGCCATTTGGGCCTGCGTGGTTGCCGCGCTCGCCTCGGCGCGCACCTTTTGCAGCAGCCGTGCCCGGAGCATCTCCGAGGGTTCCGCTGGCGGAGCCAGGTACACCAGTTGCGTCACCAGCCAGCGCGCTTCTTCAAGCGCCTTCGCGCAATCCGCGCAGCCGGCCGCAAGGTGTGCGTCGAGCGTCGCGCGTTCTTGCTCGTCGAGCGAGCCCAGCGCGTAGGCCTCGATCAGCTCCCGGAATTGGTCGTGTTCGCTCACGATGCCGCTCGTAATCCTTCCTTCAGACGCAACAATCCATTCCGAATCCAACTCTTCACCGTGCCCAGGGGTTCGCGCAGGGCCGCGGCAATCTCGCTGTGGCTCAAGCCTTCAAAGTAGGCCATCTCGATGGCCTTTTTTTGCTGCGCCGTAAGCGATCCCAGCAGTGAGCGCACCACCTCTGCCCGGCGCTTCTCATCCAGGACCTTTTCATATTCCGGCATTTGCGCGATCGATGGCAGTTCCTCGGTCTGATCCTCGCGCCGCCGCTGGCGTTCGCTTTTCAGACGCAGGGTGTCCAGCGCGCGGTTGCGCGCCAGCGTGAGCAGCCACGGAACGAAATGGCCGCGAGCCGACTGGTACTGCTCGGCGTTGCGCCACAACTGCAGGAAAATGTCCTGGACCACTTCCTCGGCGGTGGACGCCTGCTGCAAAATGCGCAGCACTAGACCGTATACGATCCTTGCGTGACGATCGTAGAGCTGTTCGAAAGCTCGCACGTCTTTTTGAAGAAGCCGATGCACCAGCGCCGCGTCGGACGACACGTCGTCGCTCTCCTTGGGTGTCAAGACCGCCAGGAACACAGGTTAGGCTTCTTCTCTCCCTTACCAGATGTACGGTAAAGCCATTGAACCGGATGACTTTACAGCACTATCTCGTTACCCGCGAGAGCACTTTCCGGGCTACCGCCTGGGATCGCTCCACGCAGGCCCCAATCGACGGACCTTGCAGGTAGTTGCCCGCCAGCCACAGATGGGGCAATTCTGCCCGCAGTTTCTCGATCGCCGCGAGCCGGTCCGAATGTCCCAGATTGTACTGTGGCAAAGCCCGGCGATAAATCGCAACATTTGAAAACGCAGGCCCTTGCGAAAGGGCAAGAACCCGCCCGATTTCCCCGTGCACCAGCGAGACCAGGTTTTCTTCCGGCAGCGTGACCGCCTCCACATCCGTAGCTCCGCCGACGAAGCTGGTCAGCAGAACATGCCCTTCCGGCGCCCGGCCGCGGAACAGCGAAGAATTCCACACGGTGCCCAGCACTCGCAGTCCCGCCGAACGGGGCACCAGAAACCCGAACCCCTCCAGCGAGTGACCTACAGCAGACCGCCGGTAACCCAAGCCGACGACCGCCACCGGCGCATACTCGATCGCGTTCAACAGCGGCCCAAAACGTGTCTCTACGTCGTGGAGAAGTCTCCCCGCCACATCCGTCGGGGTAGCCAGCACCAAATCGTCCGTCGTGATCGTTTCTTCCTCGTTTGCGGCGCGAATCTTCAGTTCGAACCGGTTTGCCGCCAAATTGCGTCGCAGGCCGACAACTTCCGTGCCGACACGCGCGGCTGCGCCAAGTTTCGTTTGCAGGGCGCGAATCAGCGTTTCATTGCCTTCCCGAAAACTAAGTAACGCAGGACGCTCCCTCGGATCCTTGCCGGTCTTGCCCGCGCGTTTCATCCCGCGGATCACGCTGCCCGCCGATTTTTCCGCTTCGTAGACTTGCGGGAACGCGCTGCGCACGCTCAGACGCTCGGGATCGCCCGCGTAAATGCCGGATATGAATGGCCCCGCCAATTTATCTAGAAGCTCCGCCGAGAATTTTCTTCGAACGAAGTTCGCGACCGATTCATCCTGCTCCGGAGGCCGGCTTTTCCCGAATAGATCGCGCGCCAGGCTCCCCTTTGTGGCCGCGCTCAGCAGCGAAGACATGAGCAGTGCGGGAGGGTCGAGTGGGACAGGCTGCAGCGCGCCATCGACCAGGACGTAACGCGGCGCCCGCTCTGGCGCTTCCACCAAGTCGGCTTCGATCCCCAGCTCCCCGCAAAGAGCGCGCAGCGGCGCCGTGCCGCTGAAACTTTGCGGCCCCAGCTCAAGCAGATAACCCTCGCGGCGTTCGGAATGAATCACACCGCCGGCACGCGGCGATGCTTCAAGAAGATGAGCCTCCACACCCGCTTTGCGCAGCTCGTAGGCACAGACCAGGCCCGAAATGCCTCCACCCACGATGACGGCTGGAATGTGCGATGTCACGGCGTGACGCTGCAGCTCGCCATGTCAGAGTGTCTTCGAGAACAGCGGTTTGGCGGCGAGCTGTTGCTTTTCCAGGTAGGGATCGAAAACCATGGCCAGGTTTCGAATGAAGATGCGGCCGAGCCAAGTGGTGCGAATTTCATTGGCTTCGAGCAGGACCAGGCCGTCGTCACGCGAGGGCTCCAGGTGCCGCAGCTCGTCGGCGAAGTAGCGATCGAAATCGACGCCAAATTCACGCGAAATCTCGTCCTTGATCACCACGGTATGGCAGAGCAGCCGGCTGATGACGGCGCGGCGCAGACGGTCGTCGGCGGAAAGGTGATAGCCGCGCATGGTCGCAATGCCGCGGTCGGCGACGGCTTTTTCCCAGGACGCGAGGTCCCGATGATTTTGTGCGTAGGCGCCCTGGATGCCGCTGATGGCGGTCACGCCCATGCCGTAAAGATCGGCGCCCGCTTTGGTGGTGTATCCCTGGAAGTTGCGATGCAGCGTGCGTTTCTGTTGCGAGATCGCAAGTTCGTCGCCCGGTTTGGCGAAGTGATCCATGCCGATGTAGAGATATCCCGCTTCGAGAAACTTCAGCATTCCGGTGCGAAAGATCTCGAACTTTTGCATCCCTTCCGGAAGGTGCGCGGCGAACGCGCCTTGCTGCTTTTTCAGCCACGGCACATGCGCGTAGCTGAAGAGCGCGACGCGGTCTGGCGCAAGCTCCAGGATCTGATCCACGGTGTGAGCGAAGCGCTCGGGAGTCTGGTGCGGCAGGCCGTAGATCAAGTCCACATTGATGCTGTCGAAGCCCAGCTCGCGCGCGGCCGAAATCAGATCGCCGGTCATCTCGAACGGCTGGATGCGGTTGATGGCTTTCTGCACATCGGGATGAAAATCCTGGATGCCCATGCTCAAGCGGTTGAATCCCAGCCGCCGCAGGGTTTCCAGATGGGTTCGCGACGTCACGCGCGGGTCGACTTCGATCCCCACTTCCGCGTCCGCCGCGAAGGTAAAGCGCTCCCGCGCCGCCCCGAACAAATCCTCGATCTGTTCCGGCGTTAGATACGTCGGAGTGCCGCCGCCCCAATGGAATTGCACCACCTCTCGTTGCCGCGAAACGCTGCGGCTGACGCGCTCGAGTTCACGTTTCAAAACGCCGAGGTACGGCGGCGCTACGTTCTTGTCCTTTTGAATGATCACGTTGCAAGCGCAGAACAGGCAGAGGCTCTCGCAAAAGGGAATATGCATGTACAGCGAAACGGGCGTGCCGGCGCGATCCGCTTCTTCGTGCACCTTCTCTAGGTCGTCTGGTCCGAACGCATCATTCCAAACCGGTGCCGTCGGATAACTCGTATACCGCGGTCCGGGCCGATTGTATCGGGCGAGAAACTCCTCGCTCACATGGAGCTCCTCGCGCATCTGCTGCAACGATGGATTGGCAGGCGTCACGGTATGAAAAACCTCAGCGCGTCTGAACTGCTGGCTTGGCCTCGGCGATTTCCGCTTGCTGGCCCGTCTCAATGAATAGCTTGGCGTTCTCGACCGGCGTGTTTTGCAGGATCCCATGCCCCAGATTCAGGATGTGCCCGGCGCCGCCCAGCGCGGCAACCGCGTCCAAGGTCGCACGGCGTATCTTTTCCGGTGGACCGAGCAATACCGCCGGATCGACATTCCCCTGCAAAGCGATTCCCGGCCCCAGAGTCTTCCGCAGTTCCCGCAAATTGACGCGCCAATCGACACTTAACACCGTCGCACCGGACCGGGCCACCGCCTGCATCAAGTGGTGAGAGGCCTTCGTATAATAAATGATAGGCACTTCGCCGCCGACCCTGCGGATGATCTCCTTCACCGCTGGCAACGCAAACGCTTCGTACTCCGCTAGGCCGAGTTCGCCGCACCAGGTGTCGAACAGTTGGACGGCCGCGGCCCCAGCCGCGATCTGAGCCTTGAGATACGCCACCGTCGCGTCCGCGATCTTGAACAACAGCGTCCGAAACGTCTCCGGCTCGCGATACAGAAAGCTCTTTACCGTTGCGAAGCCCTCTTTCGTGCGCCCCTCGACCATGTAACAAGCCAGCGTCCAAGGCGCCGCCGCAAAGCCGAGCACCGGTACGCTCGGTCCGACCTCCCGCACGATCCGCCGAATCGCCTCCATCAAAAATCCCGTTTCGGACTCCGGGTCGAAGCTTCGCAGCTTATGGACATCGCTCTTGGAGCGAACGGGCTCCGGCAAATTTGGTCCGGCGTCGCCAAGCTCCAGCTTCAACCCCATGGCTTCCGCCGGAATTAAGATGTCGGAGAACACGATCACGGCATCGACGCCCAGCCGTCGAAACGGTTGCAGCGACACTTCCACTGCCAGCTCTGGCGTCTTGCAAACCTCCAGGAACGCATGCTTTGCACGAATCTCGCGGTACTCCGGCAGGTAACGGCCCGCCTGTCGCATCATCCACACCGGCACCCGCGGCACCGCTTCACCGCGGCATGCGCGCAGAAACAACTCTTTCCGGTTCAACGAAGCGGTTTGCAGGCTCATGTTTCGTCTGCGGAAAGCATAACAAATCCCAGCGCTGCGTGCTGGCGGCCTGCCCGAGCGGCCAGCGAAGAAGAGAAGAATTGACGTCGAGATCACTTCGCAGTGGTAGCGCTGGCGGCGCCGTATGGCTGGGCTATACTCTAAAGGCTCATCATCCCACGCGATCCTGGCAGCGCTGGTCGGCGCAGCGTGGATTGAGCGCGGATAGCCGATGCCTCATCTTTTCCTATTTCTGACGGTGCTCGCCTATGCCCTGAGCTTCGCGTCGTACGTCCGATTCTTGTATTCGGGCCGGGAAATTGCAGGCCGGCTCGGCACCGTACTGCTCGCCCTCGGCCTCGTCGCCCACTACTTTGCCCTTCTGGAACGCTCCAAGGGGCTGCACACCGTTCCGTATCACGATCTCTACGGATCCATGTCCCTCTTCGGCTGGCTCCTCGCCGTCACGTACTTGGGCCTTGAGCTCTATCATCGCCAGCGTTCCGTCGGCGCGTTCGTCCTCCCGTTTGTCCTGGCGTTCTTTCTCGCCGCGAATCTCGCTCCGGCGGACCGCCTCTCGCCCACCCCCGCGCACGGCGTGGTGTTCGCCTTCCACGTGACACTCAGCATCCTGGCCTATGCCGCCTTTGCGTTGTCCTTCGTGCTCAGCCTGATTTTCCTGGTGGAAAACCGCCTCTTGCGCAACCGCACGCTCGGCAACGTCGTATGGCGCCTGCCCGCGCTGGAACTCCTCGAGCGCATGAGCCAGTCCAGCGTCCTGATCGGCCTCGTCTCCATCGCCATCGGCACCGTTCTCGGCTTCATCTGGGTCGATCGGCTCACCGGGCAGTATTGGTACTACGACCCGAAGTACGTCATCACCATCGTCGTGCTGTTGCTCTACGCCGTTTATCTCCAGCTCGCACGGACAGCCGCCTGGCGCGGTGCGCGCGCTTCCCGGCTCTGCATTTTCAATTTTTTCGTGGTGGTATTGAGTTTCACGGTCGTCAATCTCTATCTGTCGCACAGTCACCGCTACTTTTAGGAGCGCGCAGGCACCGCAATGGAAATCGTTCTCGTCGGCTTGAACCATCGCACCGCGCCCGTAGAGGTGCGCGAACGCGTGTCGTTCACCACGGAACAAGCGCGCCGCGCCGCGGACGAATTGCGCGCCCGCGGCCTTCTCGAAGAAACTCTCGTCCTGTCCACCTGCAATCGCAGCGAAGTCTACGGCGTCCCTCCCGAAGCCCTGCACGACTGCGCTCCGGGACTTTCTTCCTTCCTCAGTGAATTTCACTCCGTCCGCCCCGACGTTCTCAGCGGCGCGCTCTATCACCACTACGACCGCGAAGCCGTGCGTCACCTTTTCCGCGTCTCCGCCGGACTCGATTCGATGCTGCTCGGCGAAGCCGAAATTCTCGGCCAAGTGCGCGAGGCCTACCGTTTCGCCCACGAGCAAGGCGCCACCGGACCCGTGCTCAATCGTCTCTTCCAAGGCGCTCTCGAGGTGGGCAAGCGCGTACGCACCGAAACCGAACTCGGCACCCGCCCCATGTCGGTCGCCGCCGCAGGCGTGAAACTCGCCGAACGCATCTTCGGCAAGCTCGCCGAGCGCAGCGCTCTCGTTCTGGGAGCCGGCACCATCAGCGAGCAAGTCTTGTCCACCCTTCGCGATCGCGGCATCGCTCATTTGTTCGTCATGAACCGCTCGCGCGAGCGCGCCGAAGCCTTGGCCCAGCAGTTCGGCGGGCGAGTGCTGCCGTGGGGCGAGTGGGACGCCGCCCTGCTGAAGCCCGATGTGATCGTGTCGTCGGTTGGCGCGGAAGAGCCGGTGCTGCAAAGAAAAGTCCTGGAGGCAGCCATGAGCGCCCGCGGCAATCGCGCTCTCTTCCTGATGGATCTAGGCATGCCGCGTAACATCGAAGCCGCCGCCGCCGACCTCTACAACGTCTACGTCTACAACATGGACGACCTCAGCGACATCGTCCAGCAAAACCGCCAAGCCCGCGAAAGTGAAGTGCCCCGCGCCGAAGCCATTGTCGAAGATCACATCGGCAAATTCCTTTCCTGGCAGGCCGGCGTCGAGCTCGTCGGCCTGGTCGAAGCTCTGCGCGCCCGCTTGCGCGAAGAGCGCGCCGCCTTTCTTCACGCGCGCCTCGCCTCCATGGGCCACTTGAGCGAAGCGGATCGCGCGCGCATGGAAACCTTGATGGACGAATTGCTCGAAAAACTCCTCGTCGAGCCGGCCGAACGCCTGCGCGGCGAGCGCCAACTCCGCCGCAAGATCCAAAACGTCGAAGCCCTGCGCGACCTCTTTCTTTCCGGCCGGGAGAAGCCGTGAAGCCGCTTCGCATCGGCACGCGTGGCAGCTTGCTGGCCAAATGGCAGGCCGAATACGTGCGCAACCAAATCTTTCAGGCCGCCGGCGTCGAAGCCGAGATCATCGTCATCAAGACCTCCGGCGACAAATTGCAGCAATCCTCCCTGTCGCAAATCGGTGGCAAGGGAATTTTCATCAAGGAACTCGAAGACGCCCTGCTCGAGGAATCCATCGACATCGCCGTGCACAGCGTCAAGGACATTCCCACCGAAATGCAGCCCGGCCTGTCCTTTCCGGCGATCTGCCGCCGCGACGACGTCCGGGACTGTTTGGTTTCGGGCAACGGCGCGACGCTTGCCAATCTCCGCCAGGGCGCACGCATCGGCACCGGCAGTCTGCGTCGCCAATCCCAGCTTCGCCACTTCCGACCGGATCTCGACGTCCGCGATCTTCGCGGCAATGTCGATACCCGCCTGCGCAAAGTGGAGAGCGGCGAATACGATGCGGTCCTGCTAGCCAAAGCCGGGCTGGATCGGCTCGGCTGCGCGCACCGCATCAGCGAAATACTCTCACCGGACGTGTGCATGCCCGCGGTCGGCCAGGGCGCCATCGGCGTCGAGTGCCGCGCGGCCGATCCCGAGGCCGCGCAAGTGCTCGAGAAATTGAATCACGCCGAGACGCGCACGGCGATCGTTGCCGAGCGTACTCTGCTTTCCGCGCTCCAAGGCGGCTGCCAGGTTCCGCTCGGTGCGTGGGCAAGGATGGAGCGCGCCGAGTTGGTGCTGGACGCGTGCGTCTGCTCCGTCGATGGCGCCCACTACGTCAAGCAGCGCGCCACGTCTCCGCCGGACCAGGCCCGAACCCTCGGCGAAAAAATGGCCCGCCTCCTGATCGATGCCGGCGCGCAAAGCATCCTCGAAGAAGTGAGCCGCCAGCGTGGCTAACGCAACCTCATCGCCGCTCTCCGGCAAGCGCGTCGTCATCACTCGCGCTGCGCTGCAGAGCTCCGAGCTTTTCGAGAAGCTGCGCGCGCGCGGCGCCGAACCGATTTCACTTCCGCTCGTCTCGTTCGCGCCCCCGCAGGACTTCGCCCCCGTCGATGCCGCGTTGCAAGAGCTAGAGCGCTTCGATTGGGCGATCTTTACCAGCGTGAACGTCGTCCACGCGCTGGTCACCCGAAGCGCCGCACTGGGCCTCGATCTGCATCAAATCGGCAAGCCCCCGCGCATCGCCGTCGTCGGTCCCGCGACCCGGCAGGAAGCCGAGCATGCGGGCTTTTCCGTAGACTATGTCGCGAAAACTCATCTCGGCGTCGCCCTCGCGGAAGAACTCGGCGAGCAACTCCGCGACACTAGCGTCTTTCTGCCCCGCAGCGATCGCGCCAATCCGGATTTACCCGCCGCCCTTCGCCGCTTCGGGGCGAAACTTACGGATGTCGTGGCGTATCGGACGCTGCTCCCCACCGACCTCGATCGAGAACGTGTGGCGAGAATTGCCGCGCACGAGGCCGACGCAGTTCTGTTCTTCAGTCCGAGCGCAGTCCACAATTTCGTCGAGCTGGTTGGTCGTCCGCAGTTGAGCACTCTCCAGGAAAGCGCGGCCATGGCCGCAGTGGGACCGGTCACTGCCGCAGCGTTACGCGAAGCCGGCGTTCACCGCATCGTAGTGGCTGCAGACACAACCCCCGCCGCCGTCGTCGCCGCGCTGGAAGCCCATTTCGCCGACACCGCCAAGCGCTCCTCCGCAGGAGCAAAGCACGCATGAGCTTTCCCACCCATCGCCCGCGCCGTTTGCGCCGCACCGAGGCCCTGCGCGGCCTCGTGCGCGAAACGCGCCTCACCACCGCGGGCATGATCTATCCCATGTTCGTTTGCCCCGGCACGAACGTCCGCCAGGAAGTCACCTCCATGCCCGGCATCTTTCAGCAGTCGGTCGATCAAATCCTCGAGGAGTCTCGCGAGGTCGAAGCCCTCGGCATTCCCGGAATCATTCTATTTGGCTTGCCCGAATCGAAGGACCCCCGAGGCGAAAGCTCCCTCCACGCACACGGAGTCGTTCAGCGCGCCATCGACGCCATTCGCAAGGCCAATCTAAAGCTCGTAGTGATCACCGACGTTTGCCTCTGCGAATACACCGACCACGGCCACTGCGGCGTGATCGAAAACGGCGAAGTCGCCAACGATGCCACGCTGGCCATTCTCGCCGATCAGGCTCTCTCTCACGCCCGCGCCGGCGCCGACATCGTCGCGCCCTCGGACATGATGGACGGCCGCGTCGCCGCCATCCGCAACAAACTCGACGATCACAAGTTCGAGAACATCGCCATCCTTTCCTACGCCGCCAAATACTGCTCCGCCTTCTACGGCCCATTTCGCGAAGCGGCCCAGTCCGCGCCGCAGTTCGGCGACCGCCGCAGCTACCAGATGGACCCCGCCAACGCCCGCGAAGCCCTCAAGGAAGTCGCCCTCGACCTGGAAGAAGGCGCCGACATCGTCCTGATCAAGCCCGCGTTGCCCTACCTCGACGTCATTCGCCGCGTCCGCGACGCTTTTGATGTCCCCGTGGGTGCCTACAACGTCAGCGGTGAATACTCCATGGTGAAGGCCGCGGCGCAGAAGGGCTGGCTCGACGAGCAGCGCGTCGTCCTCGAAATCCTCACCGCCATCCAGCGCGCCGGTGCCGACCTCATTCTCACCTACCACGCCAAGGACGTCGCGCGCTGGCTCGCGCCATGATAATTTAGCAGCCAGCGGAAACGCCCAATTCGCCGCTGTAGCCGCCTTCTTAAGAGGGCGGGGTTTAGGTGCCACACGAGCAATGTCAAGTGTGCATGCAACGGGAGGGCACGACTTCAGTCGTGCCGTAACCGCCGCAAGCTCAATCCGGCTTTAGCCGCTGAGGGCTTATAGTCCCGATGAAACGGTTCTAGCTTTTGCCAAAACGTATGAGTGCTCCGCAAACCAAAATGAAGCGCGATCGTCGCCGCTCCCGCGAAATTTTCGAACGCGCCGAGAAACTCCTCGTCGGCGGCGTCAACAGCCCCGTCCGCGCCTTCCGCTCCGTTGGCTGCGAGCCCCTGATCATCGAGCGCGGCGAAGGCCAATTCCTCTACGACGCCGACGGAAACAAGCTGCTCGACTACGTCTGTTCCTGGGGCGCAATGCTCCTCGGGCACGCCAATCCCGCCGTGACCTCCGCCATCGCCGACCAGGCCCAGCGTGGCACCAGCTTTGGCGTCACCACCGAGCTCGAACTCGAACTTGCCACCCTCATCAACCGCGCCATTCCGTTCCTCGAGAAAATCCGCTTCGTCTCCAGCGGCACCGAAGCCACCATGAGCGCCGTGCGCCTCGCCCGCGGCGTCACCAAGCGCGATTACCTCCTCAAGTTCCGCGGCTGCTACCACGGCCACGCCGACAGCTTCCTCTCCGAAGCCGGCTCGGGTCTGGCCACCCTCGGCATCGCCGAGTGCCCCGGCGTTCCCCAAGCGCTCGCGCAACTGACCATCAACGTGCCCTACAACGATCTCAATGCCGTCGAGCACATCTTCGCCGAGCGCAAAAATGACATCGCCGCCGTCATCGTTGAGCCCATCGCCGCGAACATGGGCGTCGTTCTGCCGGAGCCGGGTTTTCTCGCCGGCCTGCGCGACATTACCCGCAAGCACGGCGCCCTGCTCATCGTCGATGAAGTGATCACCGGTTTCCGCATTCACAATGGCGCGGTCCAACAATTTCTCGGCGTCGAGGCGGATCTCACCACCCTGGGCAAGATCATCGGCGGAGGCTTGCCCGTTGCCGCCTACGGCGGCCGCGCCGAGTTGATGAACTATGTCGCACCGCTCGGCCCCGTCTATCAAGCCGGAACTTTGGCAGGCAATCCCCTGGCGATGCGCGCCGGAATCGCCACCCTTAAGCAATTGACCACGCCCGCGCTGTATCACGCGATTGCCCTGCAGGCGGACCGCCTCACCAGCGGTCTGCGCCAGGCCCTCACCGAGACGCACGTCGCCGGCCAGGTCAATTCCACTGGCTCGCTGAGCACCCTCTTTTTCGCCGCCGAGCCGGTCCAGGACTACGTCGGCGCCAAGCGTTCCGACACCAAGCGCTACGCCCGATTCTTCCGAGAGATGCTCGATCGCGGTGTCTTCCTCGCACCGTCTCAGTTCGAAGCCGCTTTCGTTTCCACCGCGCACACGTCCGAAGACGTCGATCGAACCGTGGCCGCTGCCCTCGAGTCTCTAAAGGCTGTGGCCGCCGATACCAATCCATAATTCAGAAAGGAAGTGCCCAGACCATGGCCGAAGGTATCGAACTGCCCGAGCCCGAAGAACACGAAAAGCACCCGCTCACCATTCCAGTTTCGGTGACCATCTCGATCCTCGCCGTGCTCGTGGCTGCCGTCACCCTGCTCGGCCATCGCGCCCACACCGAGGAGCTTCTCCTCCAGTCCCAGGCCACCGACCAATGGGCCTACTATCAGGCCAAGAATATTCGTCTCCACGAAATGCAAGCCGTCGCCGACATACTCGGCGCCCTCGCCCCGCAGGACAAAGAAAAGACCGCTGCCCTTCGCGAGAAATATGCGAAAGAGGTCGAGCGCTACGAAGGCGAAAAAGACGACATCAGCGACAAAGCCAAAGAACTCGAAGCCGAACGCGACCTCGTCAGCCGCCGCGCCGACCGCTTCGACGGTGGCGAAGCCCTCCTCGAAGTCGGCCTGGTCATCTGCTCCATCACCCTCCTCACCAAGCGCCGCTTCTTCTGGTTCACCGGCATCGCCATCGGCGCCGCCGGCGTCGCCATGGCCCTAACCGGCTTCTTACTCCACTAACGAGCCGGCGACGATCACAGAAATCGCCATGAGTCCCATCAGCACGCGCTTGACTTCAACGCGTTGCCCCTGCCTTCTTCATGTACTTGCCGAGAGGGAATTCTGCGAGACAGGCCGCAACGCTTACCACGAAAACGACCAGCAGGAAACGACCCGGTTGTAAGGGAACGATGTTGAATTCAGCGAGCGCTACGTACAAGGCCGCCATCAGGAAAAAGGGTCCAACGATGTAACAATGTAGCCGACCGCAGCGCCCGGCGTTGACGATGCAGGCGCTCCCGGCAACTACGAGTGCAGGAATCCACAGCCAAGTGCGTCCCGCCGGCCAATAGAATCCTACGACCAACATGGTTGTCGGCAGGCACCAAAGCAAGCACGCCCACGGGCTACAAACTAAATCCCGAGTCGCACAACTGTCATCCATGACTAAATCGCCTCCAAGAAGCTGCGACCATGGAGTTGTTCGTGGGCAGATCGTAGATGCCTTTCTCCTGCGTCAAGAAAGCGGACGAAATTGAGCGTATCGGCTGAGAATTCTCCGACCTCGGCTCCCAGTCTGTTGCCTTGGACAGTAGCTCAGCCACAACCTTCGCAAAACCAAGCGCATGAACCACCGGGCCATCCAAGAAGACGGCACGAGGAAGTTGACCATCCCAGTGTGCGTCCTGGCGATACACCGCAACTTCGTCCCACTGAATTCCTTGGCGGTTGCAGCAACTCGGCCGCGGGTGGCCATCGTCGGTTTTGAGCCGGCTTGCTAGCCGCTCAGCAAAAAGGTGGTTCTGGTCCCAATACTGCGCGACCCTCGGGTCAGAGAGCCGCGCCAAAGCCCACCTGCTAGGACTAGAATAATCAGTCGGCAACATTGGTTCCCACACCGCGAACACGCGAATGTGCGGACTGGGATTTTGCTTTAGCACGTCCTGAACTGCGGAGGCCCCCCGCAGACATGTTGGTCACGTAGGTGACAGGAGCAGCACTACGCGCACGTCTCCCGACGCCTCATTGAATGCTGTACGCAGTTGGTCGAAGTTCTCTGACGTAAGCGAAGAAAGCGACGCTTGCCCGGCTGGAACTCTTTGCTGGCTGGAAATATTCGCCAGCAAGCCCGCCAGCACCTGCGGAAAGAACAGCAGCAAGACGACCAGCACCGCCGCCAGGCTCAAGAGGACGAGCGCAATCCTGCTCTGCCGCGCTCGGCACTTCACCCCTCGATAGACTTGAAAGAAGCCCGCCCCGAGCAACAGTACCGACAATCCTAGAAGCCAAGGACGCGCGGCACTCAGGAAGACAGAGGCCCCGGCTAGGCCCGCCGCGCCCAAAAAAGGCAAGGGAAGGCAACATCCAAGAGTGAGCAGCGACGTGACCATCGCGCCCAGCGAAGCCGCAACTGTCTTTCCATTAGCCACTAAACCCCCACGCCACCCGCTCTTCGAATGGCATTGCGCAATCTCTGATGAGACGGAGCGCCGCTGCCATCCGCATACAGACGGCACATGAGTCCGAAAGGAGCTGTCTTGTCGTCCCGCGGTTCGATGTCGCGCCCATTAATGCGCACGGTTGGGGAACCCGGAAATTTCAGCGATTGTGCCGTGGTTTCGTCGGTCACCAAGACTTCGCTTATATCTGCTTGCAAACCCTCGCTGGCCAGAATTTCACGAAGGCGTTCAAGCGCAATCACTTGATTCGGACAGTTGGGGATGTGAAGCACTTCAATTTTCATGCCGTACCTTCGTGCTTGGAGCCTCATAGGCAGTCAGCACTGGGCAACGGCCGTTTCGCCTTCCACGCGGACGTTTAAGTTGGGAGTTGCACGTTGCCAGCGCATCTTTCAATTCCACTTCCAGCTTGGCGAGCGCAATCCGCTTTGCGTGAATATCGCGCAGTTTGTCGCCAAGCATCTTCCGCACTTTGCAGCACGCTCGAAGGTCATTCCCTCGGAGCGTCAGGAACTCACGAATCTCACTAAGAGAGAAACCCAGGGTCTGCAAGTTACAGATGAATTCCAACGTGGAAAGGTCAGTTGAGGAATACCGTCGGAACCCGCCTTCACTGCGCGGCGGCGCTGCGAGAAGCCCGCTCCGCTCGTAGAACCGAATCGCGTCTATGCTCACGCCTGTCTGTTTCGAGATTTGACCGATTTGCATGAACTCATTCCGTCTCGTGCGCATCCACTCCTCCAAGCTACACCCTGGAGTCTAGTCCAGAGTCAAGCGCAATCGTCAACATACAAGTGTTTTTCTGACAGGGGCTACTAGGGAAGGAAAAACTGTCACGCTGGGCACCCCAACCCTCGGATTTTTGCCCGATTGCGCGAACGGTCCATCAGCACGCGCTTGACTCGAACACCTTGGACGTCTAAGTTAGTCAATGATGCGCTTAGCCGCGCCAATTTTTCTGGCCGTGCTCGCAGTCGCTCTCGCGGCAAATTCGACACCATGAGCGATACAGAAGACCCGGTTCGATTCGCGAAGAAAATGGGAGTCCGCTATCCGCTCGCCGTGGCATCCGAGCAACTGAAGCAGGAGTTTGGCGGCATTGAAGGGTTGCCGACCACACTGCTCTATGACCGGCAGGGAATCCTGCGCAAGAAAGTCATCGGGTTTGAATACACGGACGCCTTCGAATCTGCCCTGAAGCCACTTCTTTGAGCAATCGAGGACGGCCTCTACGCCGTCGCCGGCGGCTGTATCCTTCGCAACTGCGCCAATTCTTCCCGCAACGTTCCCAAATGCTTCAACAACTCCTGGTGCCGCACGTCCTCCGTATCCGGCTTCTTCCCGATAAAGGACAGCGTTCCCCCCGGCTCCAAAACGCACTGCTGCACCTCCGACAGCGTCTCGAAACCCTGCTTGCGCGCCGCCGCGGAGAGCTGTTCCATCGTAATAAGCTCTTTCTTCAAATGCTCCGTCCGAACCTGTCCATTCTCGATCAATACGTCCGCCCTCCCCTCCACCAACTGGTCCAATTTCCGATGCCCGTACAGAAAGCGGACCACCAGGTAGTTGATGGCCAGCAGCGAAGTCGCTCCGATGATCCCTCCGCTGACGCTGTTGTCGTCCCCGATGATGGCGTTCTGCACCGTATTCGAAAGCGTCAGCAAAACCACCAGGTCGAAGGGATTTAGCTGCACCAGCTCGCGCTTCCCGGAAAGCCGCAATCCCACAATGAGAAATGCATAGACGATAATGGGCCGCAGGATCTTCTCCAGAATGGGTAAGCCCATAACAAACATATCTTTCCATATTTGATCCATCGCGAATTCCCCTCCTCAAGGCGTCCTAGCCTGGATCATTCAGCTGCATATGCCTACCACGGAAATCCCGGGCCCCTTCCAATGGCGCCGGATGTAGGGGCGCAACATGTTGCGCCCCTTCTCAGCACCATTTCAACAAGTGGTGCGATCGAGTGTCATGCCCCCCGGAGAAGCCAGGCGCCGCCCACCGCCGCCACCTGTCCTTTGGTACAGTCATGTTTTCGCCGCATGCCTCCCTCGGCCGCGCTTCCTATTCATTCGATTTAACATATCCTACAACCGTCACGCTTTCCTCGGCCCGTACGATGAGGTCGTTGTAGAACCCGAACTTCAGCGGAGGCTGCCGGATTCACAACCGCCCGCGGGTGTTCTTCTTCTCGCAGGCCGGTTTCGTACGCGGCGATCACATGTCACAGCGCTTCTCAGGACAAACGATCGGTCCGGGCCTCGAGCAACTCTCCACCTTGCTCGACTCCACGCGCGAGCTCCTCGCGCTCCTCAGTGCCGACGGTTCGATCTTCTACGCCAACGAACGCTTCAACCAAGTCCTCGGCATCTCCGCGGACCAGCTGACCGGCAAATCGATTTACAGCTTGTTCCATCCCAATGAGGTCGCCGCCGCGCGCCGCGAGCTTCAAGATCTCAGCGCCTCTCTGGGCTCTTCGGTAACAACCCGCTGCCGCCTCCAAAGCAAAGACGGTTCCTGGCGTTGGTTCGACGCCGTCGCCCACAACCATCTGCACGATCCCGGCGCGGAAGCCATCATCGTCAGCTTTCTCGACGTCAGCGAATTGCAACGCATGGAGGCCGAGCGTCAAGTCATCTCCGATGTCGTTCACGCCCTCAACCAATCCGCCAACCTCGACCAACTGCTCCACCGCATCCATCAAGCGCTGAAAAAAGTCTTGTACGCCGAGAACTGCTTCGTTGCCCTGCACGACGCCGACACTGACACCTTCCAGTTTCCCTTCTTTGCCGACCAGTTCGACCCTCCGCCCCCTCCCCAGAAACTCAGCCGCACCTGCACCGCTTTCGTCTTTCGAACCGGCCGCGCCATGCTGATTCCGCAGTCCGAATTCGATCGCCTCGCCGAACAAGGCGAAGTCGAATTGGTCGGCTCACAGAGTCCTGCCTGGCTGGGCGTTCCGCTCAAAACGCCATCCGCCACAATTGGCGTTCTCGTCGTTCAGCATTACCAAAATGAAAGCGCTTACGACCTTCGCGATCTCGAGTTCCTCGACTCCGTCGGCGGCCACATCGCTCTGGCCATCGATCGCTGCCGCGCCGAAGACGCGCTCCGCAAAAGTGAATCGATGTTCCGCTTGCTTTTCGCCCACAACCCGCTTCCCACCTGGGTCTTCGACAGCGAAACGTTGCGCTTCCTTCAGGTGAATGACGCCGCCGTGCGCCAGTACGGCTATTCGCACGAAGAATTCGAAAACATGAGCGTCTTGGATATTCGCCCGGAGGACGCCCGCGCGCAGTTCCGCGAAAACCTTCGCAAACACACAGGCGACGAGCAATTCGAAGCCCGCTGGAAGCACGTCCGCAAAGACGGAAAGATCATCGACGCCGAAGTCATCGCGCATCAGTTGGAATACGCCGGCCGCGCCGTGCACCTGGTGGTCGCGCAAGATATCGGCGAGCGCCATCAACTCGAGGAACAGCTTCGCCAGGCGCAAAAAATGGAGGCCGTCGGACGCCTCGCCGGCGGCGTCGCGCATGACTTCAACAATCTTCTGATGGTCATCAAGGGACACACCGAGCTCTTGATGAACGCTCTGCCTCCCTCGGATCACATCAAGCGAAAGATCGAGCAAATCGATCGCGCCGCCGACCGCGCCGCATCGCTCACTCGCCAGCTCCTGGCCTTCAGCCGCATGCAGGTGTTGCAGCCGCGCGTGATCAACCTCAACGAAGTTGTCGAAGAGATGGGCAAGCTGATTCCGCGTTTGATTGGCGAGGACATTGAGCTCGCCCTTCGCACCGCTCCCGGCCTCGGCGCCATCCGCGCCGACGCCAGCCAGATGGAGCAGGTGATCATGAACCTCGCCGTGAACGCGCGCGACGCCATGCCCGACGGCGGCCGCCTGGTCATCGAAACCGCAAACGCCGAGCTCGATCGCGCCTACAGCAGCACCCGCCCGGTCGTCGAGCCGGGCCGCTACGTTCTCTTAGCCGTCAGCGACACCGGCATCGGCATGGACCAGGAAACGCAAGCCCGCATCTTCGAGCCATTCTTCACCACCAAAGAGCAGGGCAAGGGCACCGGCCTCGGTCTTTCGACCGTCTACGGCGTCGTCAAGCAGAGCGGCGGCTTCATCTGGGTTTACAGCGAAGTCGGCAAGGGCACCTCGTTCAAAATTTACTTGCCGCGCGTCGATCAGCCCGTCGAAAAGGGCGGAGTCACCCTGCCGCTTGCCGAAGCCCCGCGCGGAACCGAAACTGTCTTGCTCGCCGAAGACGAGCAAGACGTCCGCGAACTCGCCCGCGAATTTCTGGAATCCGGCGGCTACACCGTCATCGAAGCGACCCACGGCCAGGACGCGCTTCGCGTCGCCGCGCAACACTCCGGCAACATCGATCTCTTGGTCACCGATATGGTCATGCCCGGCATGACCGGCCAGCAATTGGCCGCCCGCCTGCAACAGCAGCGCGGCGCGCTTGCCGTCATCTACATGTCCGGCTACAGCGAACACACCGCCACCGAAGCGGCCCACTCGGCATTGAACACCTGCCTCCTCACCAAGCCCTTCAGCCGCAACGCCATCCTCCGCGCCGTCCGCGAAGTCCTTGGCGTCCCAAGCAAGCGCTGACGGATTCACACCAGCCTCGGATGCTTATGATGCCAGTCCGTATGCGCCTGAAACGTCCGCGCCGCCTGAATCACCCCGAAATCATCTCCCGCCCGCCCCACAAATTGCAGCCCCACCGGCAAATGTTGATCCGTGAACCCGCAAGGAACCGCCAGTGCCGGAAGGCCGCACAGATTGCCGATGCCCCCCAGCGGGTCCGAAAACGCCAGCCCCGTTTCCAAGTTCAAATCGAGCGGCGTGGCCGCGATGGGTTGCGCCGCCGTCGCCAGCACGTCAAACGAATCGAACAGCTCCGCCATTTTCCTCTGCAAAATCTCGCGAACCCGCTGCGCCTGCAGGTAATCCGCGCCGGAAAGTTGCTCGTTCACGTAGCCGTTGATTTGCCCCAGCGGGTCCGCCAACTCGCTCACCTGGCCGGAGCGAAGCAAAGAACGAAACGACGCCGCCCCTTCGATTCCCATGGTGATATTTGCCGCATCCTCGAACGGTCCTTGCGGCAGCGTCGTATGCCTCACGCTCGGAAAATACCGGCGCAGCGTTTTCTCCGCGGCGTCGATCACCTTGGCGACGCCCGGCTCCATCGTTTTCCACGCGTTGGTCAGCCACCCGACCCGCAGCGCGCGCGCTTTGAGGTCCATCGAGGGCGAATACGTGAACGCGGCTTTGTCCAAGGGCAGCGTGCCATGATCCTTGGCGTCGTGGCCCGCCAGCACCGCAAAGATTCGCGCGCAATCTTCGGCCGACCGCGCCATCGGCCCGATCTTGTCCATCGAAGGCGCCAGCGCCATCGCGCCGAATCGGCTCACGCGCCCGTACGTGGGCCGCAGCCCGCTCACACCGCAGAATGCCGACGGGCACACAATCGATCCCCATGTCTCCGTGCCGATCGCAAACGCCGCGAGTCCCGCCGCAACCGCGGCGCCCGAACCCGAAGACGACCCGCACGTCCAGCAGGCCGTGTTCCACGGATTTTTCGCTTCGCCTTGCAGCGACGCTGACGCAAAGCGGTAGTTCATCCCGCCGGCAAGCTCGATCATCGACGCTTTTCCCAGCAGCACCGCGCCCGCGCGATTCAGATGCTCGATCGCGGTGGCATCGTAGTCGAACACTTGATTGGCGTACGGTTTTGCGCCCCACGTGGTGGGCACGCCTTTTACGGCGAGCAGATCCTTGGCGGCGTAGGGAATTCCGTGCAGCGGACCGCGGTAATGCCCGCGATGAATTTCCTTTTCCGCCGCCTCCGCTTGCGCCAGCGCCAGCTCCGGCGTCAGCCGCGCGTACGCATTGAGCCGCGGCCCGAATTTTTCGCACCGCGCCAGATACGCCTGCGTCAGCTCCACCGGCGACAGTTTCTTCGTCTCGATGCGTTTCGCCAGTTCGGTGACAGAAAGATAGTAGATCTCTTCGCCGGCCATCGAGTGTCCTCAGGGCTTCTTCGCGGGGTCGGGGGCCTTGGCGGCAGCCGGTGACTTTGGAGATGGCGCAGGTGGCGAAGCGGGCCGCGGCGGTACAACAGGTTTCTTCTCGCGCTCGACTAGAGGTTTCAAGTACAGCGCCGGGCCATCGCCGTTCTCGAGGGCGTATGCCCGCAAGCGATCGAGCGGCGACTGCACAATGGTGCAGAGCCGCCGGATGTCGGCTTTCTGGTCGTCGGAGAAACGCTCGCCGTACTGACTCAGGATGGCCTGAACCCGCGCCTCAACCTCGGCTTGGCTCTCGGGGGCAGAGCTTCGGCAAGTTAGGAGGAGGCTGCTGGGCCTGCTTGGCGGGTGGGGAAGAACCGGCTGGCGCGGCCGCTGATGCGGCGTTCGCCGGAACCCACGAGGCGACCGCCGAGACAATCGCGGCGCGCCGAGCGAATTCGCGCCGCGACATTGCTGAAGCTCGCCCTCGCGCGGCCGGGGCTTTGCCGGCTTGCCCCGGCGCAACGACACCTTCGCCCGGGGCTTCCCCTGGGGGCGACTGCGCCGGCGGCTTTTGTTCTTCGCTCATCGTGTCTCTAGTCCCGGGACGGTGCGCCAAGGAGGCTACTGAATCCTCCAGGGAGCGTCAACTGGCCGGGCAGTCAGGTGCGCAGATCGTAATACGTTTTGGGCCGCTCATCTGGGTCGGGAGGGGCCGATTTGGCGATCGTCGCTTGGATCAATTGATCCCTGAAGTGGCGTTGCATTTCCTCCAGCTCGAGCTCCAGGTCGATGGTGGGCAGGGTGCCGAGCAGCAGATTGGCCATGTAGGCAAGAACGGCAGCGCGCCGCGTCGAGATGCGGTTCTGGATGGTCACCGCGACGAGCTTGGCGAGGAGGCCGTTGATGCCTTGGGCGGATTGCAGGTCGGACAGCAGCTCGCCGAAGTCTGAGCTGAGGTCGGTGTCCGTGGGGCTGTCGGTATCGTGAGCGTGACGGTGACAGCGGCCGGTAACGGGGTCGCCGTGAAGGCGGCAGCGGCTGCCGTCGCGGTTACGAGCCTGGCAGCGGGTGGCGCCTGGGGCGATGCGGGTGGTTGGAGCGGCGGAATCAGGAGATGCGGCGGCTTGCAATGTGGTTTGTTCCATTTTGGTCCTCAATTGTGGCGAAATTTGGGCACCGGGGGGGGAGTACCCCGGGGGTGTACAGCGAGTTGTGAAGTAAGCGCATGATCCCAAAGGAGTTGCGGGAGTGAGTGTGCGGGAAAAGAGGTAATGAGGTAAAGAAGTAGCGAGGTAACGAAAGGGCTCTTGCGAGGGCTCGCTGGCTGATGATGAGCGGACAGAACGCGGCGGAAGGTGGTACGGCGGGTCTAGCGGGTTGGGATTGAACGCCCACTGTTTAATTATATCACGGATTATTAGAATGTCAAGTACAAAGTGAGGTAGGTTGGCTCATTGGGCTTCTTGGGGAGATTTTGAAACAGACTGCTGGAGAGGGGATTGGGCACTGAGGCGCGGAGGGACGGAGAGATTCAGACGAAGTGGTTGATACGAGGGGAGATGGCGGTTTGAGATGGGTTTCAGAGCGGAGACCGTGAACCGCGTCCAACCTAGGACCGATGGGTGGTATGCTCGACCGCAGGCTTCAGGCAAGGAGAATCGCCATGGCACAACTCGACCGCATCACCCAAGATCCCGCTGTGATGGGCGGAAAGCCCTGCATCCGAGGGATGCGTGTGACCGTCGGCATGATCGTAGGTCAGATCGGCGCGGGCCGGACAATTGAAGACGTCCTGGCGGACTATCCATATTTGGAACGCGAGGACGTCCTGCAGGCACTCCGCTACGCCGCGTGGCTAGCCGAAGAGCGGGAAGTGACGCTACCGCGTGGATGAAGCTCCTAATCGATATGAATTTGTCGCCGCGATGGGTCGCACTGTTGCGCGGCTCTGGTTGGGAAGCGGTGCACTGGTCGGCTGTTGGTCCCGCAAGTGCCCCTGATTCCGAAATCATGGAATTCGCAGCGGCAAACGGCTACATAGTCCTTACCCACGATCTGGATTTCGGCGCGGTCCTCGCGGTAACACACGGCAAAAAACCAAGCGTCGTGCAAATCCGGGCAGAAAATGTGAGCCCTGACGCCGTCGGCCCTCAGACGGTTGGGGCCTTGCGGCATGTGCAAGCTGAGCTGGAGGCAGGGGCACTGCTCACCATCGAGTGGGATCGTACGCGCGTGCGTCTGCTGCCGCTTCACCGCGAAGAATAGCAGGACCCGTAAGGATGGTAGCCCAGATGGGGGTGAGGCTCGGTCAGTAGTCCTTGATGTGTTTTAAGTCCGCCCCCCACTGCGCTTGTCGGGAAAACCGCCGAAAACTTTGCGATCTCGGAAGTTTCCGCCGATAAGGGATACTCTTCGCGGGCCAACATCGACATGATTTCGGAACTCGGAGTTACTCCGTTTATCGCTTTCAAAGCAAACACCCGCGAACACTATTGGGGCGGGACTTGGGACAAGATGTTTCATTACTTCCAGTTTCGACGGGAAGAGTTTTTGACGCACTATCACAAACGGTCTAACGTTGAATCTACGTTCAGCATGATGAAACGCAAATTCCGCGATGGCTTGCGAAGCAAGACCGACGTTGCGATGGTCAATGAAACGCTTTGTAAAGTGCTCTGTCATAATCTCGTCGTTCTCATTCACGAAATGCACGAACTAGGAATTGACCCTGTGTCTTGGTCTGGAAAAGCCGCATGAGCACTGGTCTTGATTCCGCTGCCGCTAAAATCATCAGGGCAGAGGAACACTTGGATGCTATCAATCGGATTATTCGACACATCACTGCCGGAACAGGTTCGCACGACGTCATTAAAGATTCGAACGGCAAAGAAACAATTCACTTCTTGATCGAACCGCCGATTGATATTGCTATCTTGGCTGGAGAAATTGTTTATCAACTGCGGTCTACCCTCGATCACTTAGCTTTCGATCTCGTCAAGCTGAATCCGACCAGAATCACTTTGCCCGTCGATTGGGAAAGAAACTGTTCGTTCCCTCTCTGGCTCACCATTCCTAAAAAGCCTCCCATCAGTACTTGTTTCAATAACAGCCTTCCGGGTGTGTCCAAACCCGCTTTGGCATTCATCGAGAGTTTGCAGCCTTACCGCGCTGGGGAAGGGCATCACAACGTCTTGGCAATCATCACGAAGCTCTGCAATATTGACAAACACCGTTACCTTAACGTTGTCTGGCAAAGAGCGGCTGTCCGTCAAGAAACCATTTCTTCCAGGGGGCTCTATTCCTCGTTTACACTGGGTGGCCTTAAGCATGGCGCAGAGGTTCAACCCATCACCACAACCAGAGGGCCAGATGACCCTATAGTGCAGGTGAAGCGTAGCTTCCTGCCGTACATAACGTTCGATGAGATGGCTATTGGGGCGGGGCCAGCTAGTCTTGAGTCGCAACAAATCTTGGAGTTGTGCGTGGAGACGGTTAAAAACATCGTCGTCCCGGCATTCATTCAACTCCTTAAGAATCCGTAGCATTTCTGCACAAAAACTCTCATTGCTGCCCAAAAACTTAGTCGTTTTCATAGATTATTGTGCAT
Organism: uncultured Acidobacteriota bacterium; assembly: GCA_963735525.1. Classification (GTDB taxonomy): domain Bacteria; phylum Acidobacteriota; class Terriglobia; order Acidiferrales; family UBA7541; genus Acidiferrum. The sequence continues at coordinate 116,440 of CAVTLQ010000023.1, forward strand.
AGCCGGGGGGAGGGGGTAGGAGGTATAAGAGGAGTTAACAAGAGTAATGATTCGCCCGCACATCTCGTCTTGCGCCATTGTAGGGGCACAATACATTGTGCCCACCGCGGATACCCGCTTCTTTGCTGTTCTCTTGGTCGCGAGTCACCTCCACCGTACCAACCGTCGCTGGCGGGGATTTCGTTTGATATGCACGGAATCGGGGCATAGAATACGCACCGCTTTGGGAGGCGCGAGGTATGAGCTCACGGAACTTTTTCCCGGGGTTTCTTCTTTGGGCCTGCGTGTTTGTGGTTGCTGGAACCGTGGCGTGTTCCAAGCAGGACACCGCGCCTGCACAGCCGGCTTCTTCCGCGGCAACGCCGGCACCGCAAGCTGCGGCCCCTGCAAGTGCCCCCGCCGCCGCGCCTGCTGCTGCGCCGGTAAGCCCGGGCGCTGTGATTGGCACCTCGCAATACAGCGGCGATCCGAATCTGCATTGTGACTTGCTGCAAGTGAAGCGGGCGAGTGGAGGTGCCTTGCTGGTCCGCTGGAGACTATACAACGCCGCCGGCGCGGCACAGTCCAACGGCCTGGTTGCCGGCGCGGCGCCGAAAGCGATTCACTATGATTTCAGCTGGACGGAGCTTTACTATACGGATCCCGCCGAAAACAAGAAGTATGCCTTTTTGACCGATTCCGAGGGCAATAGGATCCTGGATGTGTGGTGGGGAGAGCTGGGTCCCGGCGAGCAACGCTTGCAATGGGCTAAGTTCCCGGCGCCACCGGCGACCTCCACCAAGGTCACCGTCTATATTCCCAAGTTTACTCCTTTTGAAGACGCGCCCGTGTCTCAATAAGCCAGTAAGGAAGAAAACCTTGATCCGCGAGAAGGCGGGACGCATAGTTCGGATTAGCGTGTCGATGCTGGCCGTGGCCTTTTTCCCGCAGGCTGCGCAGGCCCAGAAATACAAGGCCGAAGACGCCATCCCCCCTGGAGCCACAGGGAAAGTGTTGGCCCTCCAGGGCAAGGTCACCGACCTCAAGGGCCTGAGCCTGGACGTGGCCGGCAAGGTTGACCCGTTGAATGCCGCACTGAAGGACTTAGGCGCGCGGACCACGGAGACCGAAATTCAAATTGAGCTCAATAGTGACGTGCTGTTCGATTTCGATAAGGCCGATCTCCGGCCCGAAGCTCAGCTTAGCCTGCAAAAAGTTGTAACGGTGATGCAGTCTTATGCCGCGTACCCCTGCACGATTAGCGGCCATACGGACGGTAAAGGGGAAAAGCAATATAACCAGAAGCTGTCCGAGCGTCGCGCCAGCTCCGTGAAGACCTGGCTGGTGGCGCACGGGGCTTCCAATTCCATCGCCACCCGCGGTTTTGGAGACACCAAACCCGTTGCGCCGAACAAGAAGCCCAACGGCGCCGACAACCCTGAAGGACGCCAGAAAAACCGGCGCGTCGAAATTGTCTTGAAAAAGAGCTGAAGCACGACAACCGGACGCCCTGCGGAGCGGACCTGGGCCCAAGTGATTCGTCCAACCGGCTCGCGCTCGCTCCCGCCAGGTTCGGCGGCGGGAAAGGCGAGGTGAACTCCGATGAGGGACGACGCCAGGGCCTAGGTGTTCAGGTTTGCAGCTGCGTTCGCGAACACGCCGTTGATCGCGGTGGCGATGGTGCTCAGCGAGCCGATGGCCGCAAGGGAAAGTAGGACCAGCAGCAAGGCGTATTCGGTCAGGTCCTGACCTTCCTCTTCCTTCCACAGGCGTATTGCTAGACTTCTCATGGTCACCTCCGATGTTGGCAAGGACTACCCACATTTTGACACCTAATAGGCTGCTAAGTCAACGGCTTAGCAGCCGGGTGCCGGGGTTGCGACGGGAGGTTCGTTTCTTCAACGATTTGGAGTTGAGATTCTTCGGGCATCCTTGCCCATCGCGCCAAGCGCTCTGGACGGGTCGGATGCCCTCAGAATGGCCGACAAGAATCAGCACGGACTGGGAGAAGGGCGACGCGAGGCAGCGGATCTGCTCTTGCGGACGATGGCTCCGCCCATGACCACCATAATCAAATTTCCGCAGAAGAAAACCGCTAGAGATGGCAGCAAGAGGCGCACCGGCCAATGCCTGGCCAACTGGACCAAGGTCACCCCATTTAGAGCGGCAAGAAGTGCGGCTAGCGTAATCGTGGTGACCATCTCCCTTCCTTTGGCGACTGCTGCGACGAGGCAACCAATGAGCATGGACTCGATGAGACTTGCGATGGGGATGTCGTCCGTCACCGCGGAGAGCCAAATGAGCGCGGCGAGGATTACGGTTAGGGTCGTTGTGGCGGCCATCTCCCTGCCTTTGGCCGCTGCTGCGACGATACAACCGATAAGGATCGACTCGAGGAGACCTCCGATCAGGAAGCCGTTCGTAACGCAGAACACATAAAGGTGCCAATGATTGTGCGCAAAGACCGGGAAGGCGTCGAAAAATGCTTCGATCGCATGCTCGGGTAATCCGGAGCTGAAGCGCCGCAGCAAAATCCCTGCGACCACGGCGCCAACGGTCTGCCACGGTGCGACACGAAATGCGGTGGCGATGAGATGAGCGATGGTTTTTACACTCTGACGCCAATACCAACGGCGGGCGGAGGCGACTCCGGATTTCGAGGCGAGTTGCGAAAATTCCTCGAGGAGATCGCCTGGAATGGATTCGGCTTGCTCGTCGGGTGTGAAGAGATCGACGAGCCCGGTGGCTATGCGGGGCGGGCTGACGAGAGGCGTTTGCGAGGTCATGAGTAGCTCCTGATGAGACGGAGTCCTTCGGTCATGCTTTGGAGTGCACGATGGGAGCGATTCACGGCGGCGACTCCTTTAGCGGTGACGTGGAAGAAACGTTTGGAACGTCCGCCGCGCTCGGGGGTGGGATCGCCAAGGTGGGATTTGACGTAACCCTTGGCTTGCAGGCGGTCGAGGGTGGCGTAGATGGCGCCGATGGAGACCTCGCGGTTGGTGCGCGCTTCGATTTCCCGGCGGACGGTGACGCCGTAGGCGCGATCGGAGAGGCGGAGCAGGGCGAGGAGGACGAGGTGTTCAAATTCGCCGAGGTAGTCGCGGGTGGGCATTAGATATACAGTATAGAAGAAATGGAGTGGGGTCAAGAGGGGTACCGTTTTCGCGATTGCGTTTAGAAATGAGGATGAGACAAAAGGAAAGTCAAAACCCCCCACCCTTACAAATCAAGCGTGGGCGTCCGCGGCGGAGAGACGCAAGCACGGGTGATCTTGCCGAGATGGGGCGCAGCCCGCCGCGGCGGGCTGCGCCCCTACAAGGGAATAGCGGGGGCTCAGCCAGAAATGGCGGTGCCACTGGGAGTACGTTGCGGGCATTGCGGAGGAGGTGAAGGTTTTGCTTGACGGGGGCGAGGGCGGGGACTAGGCTCGCGGCAAATCGTCGAGGCCCTCGTGCATCATTTCACTCAACGGGCCACCCAAGGTGTTACGGAGCTGGCTTCCGAACGGGCCAGAGAACTAAATACGAATCGGGTTGCGGAGCGTGTGTGGTTGCGGATCGCGCGATTTCTATTGCCGATGCTGCTTTGCAGTGGGGTGTGGGCAAAGGCGGCGCGGTGCCAGGATGTGGGAAGTGCGACGAATGTGTTCCATGGGAATGGCGCGGAGATCGCGGTGACGGTGCACGACAGTTCCGGGGAGCTGGTATCCACACCGACGACAATCAAGCTGCTGCGAGACGGAGCAATTCCCAGCGGCGAGGGAGAGACGTCGCGGGGGCGGTTGGTCTTTGTGGTGACGGGGCTGGGGGAGTTCACGGTGATTGTGCAAGCGGCGGGGTACCACAGCGAAGAAAAGGTCGTGTCGGTACCGGTAACCGAGAGAACCCAGGTTGATATTTACCTGCGGCGGGATTCGGGCTCGGAAAACGCTACGGGAGTTCCCGGGAAGCCGCTGCTCGCGCCGAAAGCGAAGGAAGCGTTCGAGAAGGGGTTGCAGGCGTTAAGCGCGGACAAGCTGGGAGACGCGGAGAAGTATGCGGGCGAGGCGATGAGGCTCGCGCCCGGGCACCCGGACGTGTTGTACCTGCAAGGAGTGGTGGACCTGAAGCAGCACAACTTTGCCGAGGCACAAGGGGCGCTGGAGAAGGCCACGCAGATCGATCCGACACATGCTCGGGCTTTTGCAGCGCTGGGAATGGCGCTTGCGGACCAAGGGAAATACGACGCGGCGATCGCGCCGCTGGAGAAGTCGCTGCAGTTGGATGCGGCCAGTGGGTGGGAGACGCATTGGACGCTGGCGAAAGCGTATTACCAGCACGGGCAATACGACGGGGCGCTGAAGACGTCGCAGGAGGCGCTGGCGGAGTCGAAGGGGAAGGCGCCGGAGATCGAGCTGCTGGTGGCGCAGTCGTTGACGGCGGTGGGACGGTACGAGGATTCGGCGGCGGCGCTGCGGGAGTTTCTGAAGAACCATGGGGATCGGGCGGAGGCGGCGACGGCGCGGAGATGGTTGGAGAGGTTGAGGGCTAGCGGGAAGATACGGGCGAATTAGAAGTGGCGTGGTTGAACGGCCGTTGGATGAGGGCGAAGGTTGGAGTTGAGATTCTTCGGGCATCCTTGTCCTTCGCGCGAAGCGCTCTGGGCAAGTCGGATGCCCTCAGAATGACAAGTTTTCTTTTTGCGTAGGTTTGAGGTCAGCCGGACCGAGAGGCAAATGCCACCCTTACAAACCGAGGGTGGGACACCCGCCGAATACGCAAGTACGTAGTGATCTTGCCGAGATGGGGCGCAGCCCGCCGCGGCGGGCTGCGCCCCTACAAGAGAATAGCGGAGGGCACAGCCGAGACGGCTGTGCCACATTATTTATTACGTTATTCGGTGTGGGTTAGGGTGTGGATTTGGAGTTCAAGGGCTTGGTTGTATTGGCGCTCGATTTGGAGTTCGGTTTGGAGTTTTTTGACGAGGAGCTCGAGGCGCGCGATTTCGGCGCGGAGCTTCAGTGCGTCGGTGCTGGGTACGTGGCGAGCGGGGGGTTGCGAAGATGGTTGGGTGCTTTGGCTGGGCTGGCCCGCGGCGGGCTGGCTGGTATGGCTTGGTTGGCCGGGCTGGAGACCGGACACGATGGGCGGATTGGGACGCGGGGTAAAAGCGTCGGCGAGGGCGCGGGGCCAGGCTGATTCGACGGTGCGCTGTTCGGGTGGGGCGGGCGGCAAAGAGTTGGGCGCCAGCGATTGAGCGAGCGTTGGGGGTGGCGCGAAGAGGCTGGTGAGTGCGCTGGGGGCACTCGGCGCATGAGACGCGCCCGGGCGATCGAAGGAAGAGGCTGCGGGCGTTTTGGGAGCGAGGAGACTTTTTACGCGGCCGATGAGTTCTTGGGGCTGGAAGGGTTTGCGGATGAGCTCGTCGGCTTGGACGGCGACGGCTCTGTCGGCGACGGTCTTGTTGACGACGCCGGACATGAGGACGACGGGGATGCCGCCGAATTGGGGATGCTGCTTGATCTGAGTGCAGACGGAGTAGCCGTCTTGATCCGGCATGATGACATCGGTAATGACTGCGTCGGGCGGGCTCTGCTCGAATTGGGAGAGAGCGGAGGCGGCGTCGGCACAAGTGATGACGTTGATGTTCTCGCGGCGGAAGGCGATTTTGATGACTTCGCGCATGGTGGCGCTGTCGTCGATGAAATAGATCGTGGGCGTGCGCTTTGCCGGCCCGTCGGTAAGAGGCGGAACGATCATGGCTTCACTCATAGCAACTCCTTGTCGGCAGAGTGGTCCGAGGTCGCGGGTTGGGTAGCGGACGAATCTTGAGAGTGCTGGCCTGCGGAATCTTGATCGGAGTCTTCAGGCGCGGGTTCAGCGCGATCATCGGGATCGTCGTTGTCTACGGCACGAGTGTTGGAAAGGAGATCGGCCAGGGCGCGGTCGATGGGGCTGTCGGGTCGAGATCGCAGATCCGCGAGGAGGCGATTCGTGACATTGCCGCCCTCATTCGATGTGAGCATGCTAGTTGTAGTTTTGCGGCCGGGCGAATCGGGAACGGCACCATCCTTTGGCGGGGAAGTTTCGGCAGGGGGCTGCAGACCCAGCGCGTCTAGCGACGCAGAATCCTGGTCGGCGGAGTCGCGCGAAGTTTCGTCGTACTCGCGCATAGCGTCGAGCATGAGGTCGGTAGCGCAGCGCAGCACGGTGTGCTGGGGGGACGTGGCGCCGTAGACGAATTTGTAGACGCCCGAGCCGCCGTTGACGCAGCTCTTGATGATGTGGATGACGGCTTCGTCGCCGAAGAGGTTGCCGCATTCGGCGTGGGTGATTTCGCCGGCGTCGAAGAAGAGAAGCGCGTCGGTGGCGCCGGCGTTGATGTGGAGCGCGCCGGTCTGGTGGGCGTGGCCGAGCATTTGGAGAACGCCGGGAAGATCGTGGTGGGTGAGGCTGCCGCTGAGACTGGTGTCGGCCTGCGCGAGCATCTGCGTGGGCTGAAAGCCTTCGGCTTTGCTGATGACGATGTTGCGGATGTGGGAGGCGATGACGGCGGGCGGGCGCTGGCGGTCGATGTAGTCTTCGCAGCCGGCTTGAAAGGCTTCCATGAGAGCGCGCTGGCTGCCGTCGCCGAGAGCGATGATGGGAAGAGTGGCGTTCTTGGGATCGGCGTGGATGATTTTGGCGATTTCGAGGGCGCCCATTTCGCGCATGTTGGTGGCGCAGACGACGGCGGCGGGCGCGTCGTATTCGAGAGTGGTGAGCGCGAAGGCGGGCTGGGTGCTGGAGAGCACTTCGAAGCCTTCTTTCTTCAGCGCGTCGCCAAGGCGCTTGGCGAAATAGACGTTGCTGTCGATCAGCAGAATTTTTGCGGGACGGCCGGCGGGGATCATGGGCGCGCCTCTTGCGACCGCCCGCGCCGCCGCGAGGGGAGGAGTCGCGGCGGCAGGACCTGGAGTGAGCGCGGCCAGGTTGAGCACTTCGATGACGTCGCCGTCATGGGAGAGCCAGCCGGCAACGTGGGGCAGGTCGGCTTCACTGGCCGGGATCATTTCGGCGATGATCAGTTCGCAATCTCCGGTGACGGGAAGAGCGACCCATTCGCTGTGCACGGCGTAGCGGCGCTGGGCGATCAGATAAAAACGGCGGGACTTGAGAGTTTTGCCGATGAGCTTTTCGGCGACGTCGCAGACCGGGAACGATGCGGCCGCGGCGCAGGATCACGCCCTCGATTTCCTTGGTGTGATGAGGGAAGCGGAATACGCGGCTTGGCGCGACGAGTTCGGCGATGACGCCGGCGGCGACGGCAAAGCGGCGCTCTCCCAAGCGGAGCAGGACGAAGGACTCGGATTCGGCGGTGGGGCTCATCAGGTCGCTGAGGTCGTTCGTGCTTCGGCGGCGCCGGAGGAGTGCGGAAGCGCTTGGCAGCAGCGAAGAATCCAGCAACAAGAGTTCGTCGGGCGTGAGAAAGCCTTCGGGCTTGACGACGGGGACGACGGTTTGATCGAGGGCGGTGAGGCCGCGGTACCAGAAGCGCTCTTCGTTGCAGAAGGCCTGGGGGAGCGCTTGAAGGCGCGTCATGGTGGTCATTTTTTCGATGCCGTCGACGAGCAGCGCGGTGCGGGTGCGCCGTAGGACGAAGACGAGCGCGGCGGGCGATGCGGGCAAACCAAAGTGCATCGCGCCATTCACGACGTAGAGGGAATGCTCTCCGCGCTGGACGATGTGGCGAACCTTGCGCAGGCCGGCCTGCGCGATTTCTTTTGCCGCGCCTGCGAGCGTGTCCACGCTGCGAACTTCCTGAACGGAAGCGGAAGAAACGGCGAGGAGCTGGCCGCTGACGCGAAAGAGAATGATCTGCTCGGTGCGGACGGATTGCGGCTTGTGCGGGAGCGGGGAGGCGCATCACTTCACCCCCACGGGCGTGGCTTTGCAAATGCCGATGACGCGCTTCTCGATCGCGGAGTAGATGTCGTCGAGGCCGAGTACGTGCTCGACGTTGGCGGCTTTGATGGCTTCGGCGGGCATGCCGAAGATGACGGAAGTGGCTTCGTCTTGGGCGATCACGAGGCCGCCGGCGGATTGGATGGCTTTGGCGCCGGCCGCGCCGTCGTTGCCCATGCCGGTGAGCACGACGCCGATGGTCATGGCGCCGGCGTAGGCGGCGGCGGTTTCCATGGTGACGTCGATGCAGGGCAGATATCCGTTGATGCGGCCGGAGGTGGCGTCGAGCTGAATGCGGCCCGTGGGGGTGATGCGCAAATGCTGCGCGCCGGGGCAAATGTAGAGAGTGCCGGGCTGGACGGGCTCGTTGGGCTCGGCTTCCTTTACGCGGATGCTGGTGAACTCGGCGAGCTGCGCCGCGTACTGGGTGGTGAAGGACGCGGGCATGTGCTGCACGAGGAAGACGGCAGCGGGGAAATCGCGCGTGAAGCCGGGCGCCAAGACGCATGACGGTGGCGGGTCCGCCGGTGGAGGCGCCGAGGACGACGATGGGGAAGCGCTGATCGAGCGGCGGAGCCTGCTGGGCGCGCGGCGCGGCTTTTGGTGCAGCGGGCGCGACGCCGTCTTTGGTGCCCTGAACCGTAGATGCCAAGCGAGATGCAGTGCGCACGACGCGCACTTTGGCGGCCATGCGAACTTTGCGGAGAAGCTCTTCCTTGACGCTTTGCATGTCGAGGTCGATGCCGCTGGAGGGCTTGGCGACAAATTCGATGGCGCCGAGCTCGAGAGCTTTGAGCGTGCTCGCGGCGCCTTCGCGGGATTCCGAGCTGACGATCACGATGGGGCGGGGATTGGTGGTCATGATCTGAGCGGTGGCCTGCAGGCCGTCGACGTGGGGCATGTTGATGTCCATGGTGATGACGTCGGGCTTGAGGGATTCGGCCAGGGTGACGCTTCGCGGCCATCTTTGGCTTGGCCAACGACTTGAAGTTGGTCGTCGGCGTTGATAATGGTCTCGAGGACCTTGCGCATGAAGGCCGAGTCGTCAACGATGAGCACGCGAAACTTCTTGTTGGCGCTGGTAGCCATTGCGCTTCTACGCGACCGGTACAGCGGGCCGCGTCGCCTCCGTTCCGATGAGTTGTTCGACCGCCGCGATCAATTGATCTTCCTGAACGGGCTTGGTCAAGAATGACGCAGCACCTTCCTTGATGGCGCGATCGCGATGCTTTGCGCCGGCGCGAGACGTGACGACCATGACGGGAATGCGGCGCGTCGCGGGGCTCTGGCGCAACTGAACCATGAGTTCGTAGCCGGTCATGCGCGGCATTTCGAGGTCGGTGATGACGAGATGGCAGCCGTGCTGGGCGACGAGCTCGGCGGCTTCCAGGCCGTCGGCGGCGAGCTTCACGCGGTAGCCGTTCTTTTCGAGCATGCGGCCGACGAATTTGCGGACGCTGATGGAGTCGTCGGCGACGACGATGACGCGTTCGTGCTCGACGCGGTCGATCGCGTCGGTGGGAATGGTGCCGCGGGCAACGGCTTCGGAACCCGGAGCAAACACGCGAGCCGCGCTGGCGCTGGCTTGCAGGGTGCGGCGCTCGTGCGGCTCGGTGGCGACCATGCGATTCAGATCGATGAGAAGAATCAGGCTGCCGTCGGGAGCGATGGTGGTTCCGGGAAAGAGCTTCACGCGGCGGAGGTATTCGCCGAGATTCTTGATGACGATTTCGTCTTTGCCGAGAACTTCCTCGACGACGAGGCCGATCTGGCGATTTCCGGTGTTGGCGACAACCATGCGGAAATAGCCGTTGATGGGCTCGAGCGGAGGCAAGCCGAGATAGGTGTCGAGGCGAACGACTTCGGTGACGACGTCGCGGACTTTGGTCAGCAGTTTTCCGCCGACGTCTTCGATTTCGTCGGCGCGCAGACGGCGGATTTCTTCGACGACAGCCAAGCGGAAGCGCGAAGCTGGTAGCTGCCGCAGCGGACGAACAGCGCGGGCGAAATGATCAGGGTCAGAGGCACCTTGAGAGTGAACTTCGTGCCTTGGCCGCTGGTGCTCTGAATTTCGATTTCGCCGTTCAGGGCGTTCAGGTTGGCGCGGACGACGTCGAGGCCAACGCCGCGGCCGGCCAGTTCGGTTTTGACCGGGGCGGTGGAGAATCCGGGATGGAAAAGCATTTCGCGAAGATCGCGCTCGGTGAGGCGGTCGGCGGTCTCGAGAGAAACGAGGCGCGCGCTCGACGGCGCTCTGCTTCACGCGTTCGTAGTCGATGCCGCGGCCATCGTCTTCCACTTCGATGTAGATGTGGTTGCCGCGATGGTAGGCGCGCAGCGAAACCTTGCCGGCTTCGGGTTTACCGGCGGACAGGCGAGCTTCGGCGCGCTCGATGCCGTGAGCGACCGAGTTGCGAACCAGGTGAACGAGAGGATCGGAAATTTGCTGAATGATGTTGTTGTCGAGTTCGGTTTCATTGCCGGCAAAGTCCAGCTCGACTTGTTTGCCGGCGGATTGCGCGGCATCGCGGACGGCGCGAGACAGGCGGGAATACAGGGTGCCGATGGGCACCATGCGCGCGGCGGTGAATTCATCCTGAAGGTGGTGCGCGAGTTTCGTGAATTCGTCGATGTCGCCTTCGACGCGGCCGATGTAGCCCTCGAGCTGCGTCAAGACTTCGTTGACGTCGGCGGAAATTTCCGCCATGGAGCGAGAAAGGATATTGAAATCGTCGTAGCGGTCCATCTCGAGTTCGCTGAAGTCATCGAAGAACGAGGTGTCGCCCGCGGCGGCGCTGGTAAGGCGCTGAGGAGTGGTCGCGGGATTCCAGGGGGCGGCGTTGCGTGAAGAGCTGATGCGGTTGAACTCGTACTTTTCCTGAAATTCGTTGACTTTGCCTTGCAGGCGTTCCTTGGAGAAGCTCAGCGTATCGACGAGCTTTTCGAGTTCCGCGACGCGCCCGACCATGCGGGTGCGGTTGATGACGAGCTCACCGACGGTGTTCATCATGCGGTCGAGGCGTTCGAGCGCAATGCGCACGGATTTTGAGGTCGCGGCTAGACCAGCGCCTTGCTTGAGGGTTTTGCGCGCGGAGGCTTCCGCCGGAGCTGCGATTCCGGTGCCGCTGGCGGAATGAGCGTCGCCGTCGGCCGATGCTTGCTCCAGCGCTGCGTCCTCTTCCAGATCCAAGGGCGCAAACTCGGCGATGCGGCCGAGCAGGGAATCGACTCCCGCGCGCATGTCGGACTCGTCGGCCCACTGCTTGTGCAGGGTCTTCTTGAGGACGTCGACGGATTCGAGGCAGAGATCGACGACGGCGGGCGAGGGCTCGATTTCGCCATCGCGGAGGCGGCCGATCAGATCTTCGACACGATGGGCGATGGCGCCGAGGCGCTTGAGGCCGACTTGAGCGGCGGAACCTTTGACCGTGTGGATCGCGCGGAAAAGGCGGTTGATCTCTTCGGGATTGTTGTTGCCCTCGAGCGAGATCAGACAGTCGCTGACGACTTGGAGATGCTCTTCGGCTTCGGGCTGGAAGAATTCCAGGATTTCGTCGCCGACTTCATCGTCGGAGGGCAGAGCGTCGAAATAGGAGCCCGTCAGAGCAGCCTGCGGGACTTCCTCGACATGCGCCTGAACCTGCGAACCGCGCTGCGGATAGTTCAGCGGAGCAGGCTCGGCCGGGAACGCAAAGCGATAGCGCTCTTTGAAGGCGGCGATGTCTTCGACGTTTTCCTGACCGGTGTCGCTGATCTCGAGCAGGTCGGTTTCGAGCAGGGAGATGCCGTCGGAGAGAAATTCGGTGAGCGGACCGTGCAGATCGTCTCCGAGCGTGGCGTTCAGCGAATACTGGAAGATGTGCGCGAGCTTGCCGGCGACTTCGGAAAAGCGCGGGAAGCCGTAGCTGGCGGAGGTGCCGCTCAAGGTGTGGGCGGCGATGTAAAGACGCTCGAGGTCTTCGCGGCGCGGCTCCACTTCCTGGAGGACGCTGACGTACTCGCGGAGATACTGGAGATGCTCCGAGGCCTCCTGGAGGAACAACTCGACGGCTTCGCGGTCGGACATGCTCACGCGAGTCCCTCCGTGACGAGTTCGGGCTTGTGAAGCTCCTCGGCGGTTGGTTTGCGGTACAGGATGCAGTCGTTCAACACGATGGCTTGGAATTTCACGGGCATCTTGGAAATCGATTCGGAGTGCCCGAGAAAGAGATATCCGCCGGGCTCCAGCGAGTCATAGAAGCGCTGTACCAGAGCGCGGCGGCGTTCTTCCGAGAAGTAGATCAGCACGTTCATACAGAAAATCAGGTCCATACGGCCGACATAGACGGCGGCGGCAAGATTCATTTGCGCGAAGGTGACCATTTTGCGGAGGCGCGGCTTAACCTGATAGCTTTCCTTGACCTTGGCGAAGTGCGCGCCAAGCTGCTTTTCGCTGACGCTGGCGAGACTGCGGCCGGTGTACACGCCACGTTCCGCGCGCTTCAGCGCGTTCCTGCTGACGTCGGTCGCCAAGATTTCTAGCTTCCAGGCGTCGGCAAAGGACAGCGCGTCGGCGATGGTGATGGCAATCGAATAGGGCTCCTCGCCGGTGGAACACCCGGCGCTCCATACCCGCAGAGTTCGCGGATCCTTCCAGAACTTTTTGGCGTGCAATTCAGGCAGCACGCGCTTTTCGAAGGCCTCGTAGACGCCGGGATAACGGAAGAACGAGGTCTCCTGCGTCAAGAGGCGCTCGAGGAGAGCTTCGTACTCGATGTTGGTCTTGCGAACGGCGCGGAGGAGCTCGGTGCCACTGGCCAACTTCTGGGCGACCATGTGCTCCCGGACGCGCGTCGAGAAGAAGCGCTCGCGCGACTCATCGAAGCAAATACCCGTCCGCTCTTCGATCAACATGCGGATCTCGCTCAATTCGTGCTCAGTCAAACGGGCCGCAGGTCCCTGGCGTTCGCTCATCGTGATCACGTTTCCGCTCCGGCCGCGACCGCAAGGGGGTCAACGGCGGAGCCGGGAATCTGTGCTTAACGCGCTGCGCCTGCTGGGACGGGCCGCTCGGACTCTTCGGCAACGCCGCTTTGCTTCGCGGCACGGAACTGCGCCAGTGCTTCGTTGAGCTGGTCCGAGAGCTTGACGAGCTGGCTGACGGTTGCGACAGTGCCGCGGGTACCCTGCGAAGTCTGGCGCGTGATGCTGGAAATGATCTGCATGGCGTGTGCGACGCCTTCCGTGCCGCGCACCTGCTGTTTGGAAGCCAGCGAAATTTCCTGGACGAGTTCGGCGGATTGGCGGACGACGCTGGAGATGGCGTCGAGAGCGCGGCCGGCTTGATCGGCGAGCGTTGCGCCGCCTTCGACTTCCTTGGTGCCTTCTTCCATGACGACGACCGCTTCGTTCGTCTCCGCCTGAATGGCTTTGATGAGGGCGGCGATGTCTTTGGTGGCGCTGCGGGAGTGCTCGGCGAGCTTGCGAACTTCGTCGGCGACGACGGCGAAACCGCGGCCTGCTTCACCGGCGCGGGCCGCTTCGATGGCAGCGTTCAACGCGAGAAGGTTGGTCTGCTCGGTGATGTCGTTGATGACGTTGATGATTTCCGAAATTTCCAGGGAGCGATCGCCGAGCGACTTGATCTTCTTGGCGGTGGCTTGCACGGAAGCGCGGATGCGCTGCATGCCTTCGAGAGTGTCGCGAACGGCGCGGTTGCCCTGTTCGGCGGCGTCCAGAGCGCGGCGTGCGGCTTCGGCGCTGGCTTCGGCGTTGTTGGAGACTTGCTTCATGGAAACGGTGAGCTCTTCGACGGCGCTGGAAGTGTTGGTGATTTCCTGGTCCTGCTGGGTGGCGCCGGCTTGCATTTCGTCGGCGGCGACAAGAATGTTGTTGGAGCAGGCGGTGACTTCCATGGCGGCCTTGCGGACGCGCTCGAGAACCTTGGTGAAGTTGTCGAGCATGTAGTTGATGGAGTCAGCGACGTTGCCGAGAGCATCGTTGGTCACTTTTCCGCGGAGGGCCAGATCGCCGCGAGCGACCTGGTTGATGACGGTGAGAAGCTCGGTGATGCTGCGCTGCAGATTCTCGTTGGCTTCCTGGTTGCTGGTGGCCTTGGAGACCTTGGCGACGGCGCGATTGAGGTTGTCGGCGATGTAGCCGAGCTCGTCGCTGGAGTGAACGTCGGCGCGGGCCTTGCCATCTCCGGCAGCAAAGCGCTCGGAAAACTGAGCGAGTTCCTGAACCGGGGCGAGCAGCGCGCCGAACCGCCAGGCAAGAAGCATGGCGGTGAACAGCGCGAGCACGCCGGCCAGGAGGACAGTGCCACCCGAGGGCGCGCCGAAGTCGAACAGCGACGCGTCGCCCGCTTTCTTGCCGGCGCTGAAGCCCAGGCCGAGAACGACGAAGAGCATCAGACCGTTCGTCAGGACCAGCGTCCAAATTGTGGAACTCAATCGCGATTTCATGCTTCCTCCAAATTTATCCCGCGCTGATCCCGCCGCCGAGCGGCAGGCCAGCGCAAACTCTCAGATGCTGGGTCCCGGAAATACTTCGAGCAACCTTCGTCAAATCGATCACCAGAGCCAGGCGGTCGTCGTGCCGCAGCATGCCGATGCAGTGGGGCACGTTTTCGGGCGCCTGCTCGAGGAGATCGTCGGTAGTGACGGCGTAGGTGCCGATGACTTCATCGGCGGCGATGCCGACGCGAAGGTCGTCGTGATGGCCCTCGCCACGCAGTGAAGCGACGACGACGTATTTCGGCAAGAGTCCGGGGCGGCGGCCTTCGGTCAGAGCGATGTCGATCAGCGGAACGATCACGCCGCGCAGATTGAAAATGCCCAGAAGATAGGCGGGCGCGAGCGGCAGCTTGGTGAGCAGCGGCCAATCCAAGACTTCCTCGACGTCGAGCACCGGGAGGCAGAAGCGTTCGCGGCCGCTGCGGAAGACGCAGTACTGCGATTCCGCGGGGCTCTCTTCGAGCGGACCGAGGGCTTCGAGCAGATCGGCAGGGTCTGCGTTGGCGGCCAGCGGAGTCAGATGGAAATCTTCGATCATCTCTTTCCTATATGAATTCCTAAACGAAGCGCCGAACCGCGCGCAGAAGTTCTTCTCGGGTGAATGGCTTGGTTACGTAGCCATCGGCGCCCTGCTGCTCGCCCCAATAGCGGTCACTCGGAGTGTCTTTGGAGGTCACGAGGATGACCGGGATGGAGTTGAACTTGGCGTTGCTCTTCAGCTCCCGGCAAACTTGAAAACCATTTCGCTCCGGCATGACCACGTCGAGGAGAATGATGCTCGGCACCTCTCTCGCAATGGCTTCCTCGATGCGCCTGGGATCGTTCAAACCGACGGGATCGTACCCTTCGGGTTCGAGCAGCCCCTGGATCAGGCGCACCTGCGATGGCGAGTCGTCGACGATCAAGACTTTTTTCAGCACGAGGGAGTTCTCCGAACAGTTCTCCACAGAGGGGAGGTGCACGTCAGCGGCCAGGTTGGGGCCAAGGTAGGGAGGGATGTCGGTTTGATATAAGGCATTGAATAGGAGTCACTTGCGGGAGGGGAACGGAGGTCTAGCGGCGCTGGAAAGTGGAGGGCGAGGCGGCTTGCGTCTCAGCTTGAGATGCATTCTCAGCTTCCCGCATCTCGCTTGCCAGCGATGAGAATCGCTGCATGATTTCGTTGATGCGCAGGGCCATGCTGTGGATGGTCTTGATCTGCGCGAGGGACTGTTGGGACAACTGGCCGGGCTCGAGCAGGAGCAACTCGGCGTTACCGAGCATGGAGGTCAGGGCGTTGTTCACGCTGTGCTTCATGTCGATCATGTAGCGGCCCAGGGTGGCGAATTGTTCGTTGCGCGCCGCCTTGCTTTCGGCGAGGCGCGCGACGCGCAAGGCTTCGGTGCGGCGCAGCGATTCGCTGGCGACGAGCAAGAGCGTTTGCGTCCAATCTTCGCGCAAGGGAATGTGCACGAGCCGGGGATAGCGAGTGCGCAATTGACCGAGCTCGCGAGAATCCGCGGGGGCGCAGAGAATCACGGCGCCGGCGGGATCGAGAGAGCCGAGAACCTCCGGGACTTTGGCGTCGCGCAAGGGGCCGACGACGACAAGATCGTGCGGCCGCTTCCTTGCGTTCTTTCCAGAGATCGCTGCCGAGCACGGTGATTCCCGGGGATTGGCGTTCGGCTTGCCAGCACGCCGTCAGCAGCCGGGCAAATTCTGTTTCATCCGTGAGGATCAGTACGTTGGAGTTTGGCAAAAGGGAACCGCTCCCAGTAATGTTCTTTCGGCCTTATCCGAGGCCTGTGATTTCGCTACAGCTTTTCCGCTTCATCCAGCGCGGAAAGCAACCGCTTGGTGCTGATGCCCAAATTCACCGCCGCTTCGGTGTCCTTGGCTTGTTTGGCAACGTCGACGCGTTCCTGCAAGCGGGAAACCTCGATGCGGGCAATGGAGAGCGCGCGATCGAGCGAAGTAGCGTTGGCTGTTTGCTTGGCGGACTCGGTCGCGGCAGTCACGAGAGCACGCGCGACCACGGCGCGCCGCAAGTCCTCGGCGGACGGGCCGTCTTCGCTCACGAACGCGGTGACTTCCCAAGAAGACATCAGGACGCGCGCGCTGCCGATCCTGACGGTGGTCATCGAACGGCCGCGGGTCGGCGGTGCGGCAATGAGCTGTTCCCAAATTTGTTCCAGGCAGGATTCGAAATCCAGAACGGGGGAAGCCTCAGCTTTGCGGGCGGGCTCCTGTGGCGAGTGGCCCAGAGGCCCGTCTTGGTCGGCGCGCTGGTGAGCTTCGGCCGCAATTGGCGCGGCACTCACGCCAGCCTTTGGCGCGAGGCGCTCCAGTGCGCGTTCGACGTCGGATCGCAGCGCCAAAAGCTTCTCGAAAGTTTCATTGACGGAACGTTCCGTATATTCCTGCTGAAAAGGCTGCTTCCATTCGTCAGCGAGCTGGCGGATTTTCGCCACCGGCTCCGCGATGGAGAGGCCGAAATGCTGGCAATCAATGATGCGCACGCCGGCGGAGTCCAGCTGTCCCAATCCGGCGCGAATGGCGATGAGATCGGCATGCATCAATTCGATCAGCGTGCGCCGGAGGAGGAAGTTGAAGCGTATAAAGGCCAGGAGCGAAGGGCCTTCGTAGAACATTCTGCCGGCGGTTTCCTTCACTTTGCGGCCCTGCTCGATGAAGTTGGTCTTGAGCATGTCGCGAAGGCTGCGGAAGCCGCGGAGGGTGGCAATCATTTTTTCGAGCGGCTCGCACCATGAGAGCGGCGCGGTGTTCACTTCTCCGAGCACGGGCTTCATGACCTGCGCGGCGTCTTCCAGCTCAATTTGCTTGTGATAGATTTTTGCCGGGGCGCAGAGCGCAAAATACTGCACCAGGAGGAAGTCGATTTTGTCGCGATCCATGTTGGTCTTGGAAGACTTACGGATATGGCGCTGAATCAGGCCGCGGAGGCCGGCTTCGCTGGCGTTCAGGGTGGTCATCTGAAGCAGATGGCGAAGCTGATACACGAGAACCTGCTGATCCATGGCGTCGAGCCAGGCCTGAATCTTGGTAAAGAGCTCCGGGTCGGGTTTTTCGGCGAGGCTGCGCTTGTCCTGGGGAAACGGTATTTCGATGGCGAGCTGTTTTGCCAGAGCGAGATAGATGGGAAAGAGCGAGCGGGTTTCGTCCCACTGCTCTTGCCGCGGGCCTGAGGGCCGCGCGGGGGCGGAGAGATTGAGCGTCGTAATCATTTTGTTCACGGCTGTGTCACCCACTCGCACGGGCCATGTGCAAACCTGACGGCCACCGCTTTGCGTCCTTCGTGATATTGCACGGCGATGACGGTAGCGTCCGCCGCGCGCCCTT
The DNA here is from genome assembly GCA_963735525.1 of uncultured Acidobacteriota bacterium. Classification (GTDB taxonomy): domain Bacteria; phylum Acidobacteriota; class Terriglobia; order Acidiferrales; family UBA7541; genus Acidiferrum. Next base: position 134,180 of record CAVTLQ010000023.1, read on the forward strand.
TTTGACTGCGCTCGAGCCGCACACGGTCATCGAACTCCAGGGGCAACGTGGAAAGGAAGATGGCGAAGTTTGCCGCTCCAAACTCCAAGACGGTAGCCTCGCGCAGCTTCGTGCTTCCTCCACGTAGGGCGGTTACTTGCACGGGGACGCGAACAGCGACGGCTTGCGGAAAGAAGCGTGCCAATTGCTCCGCACAGCCCAGATCGCGCTCCGGAAGTGCCACCCCAGTTGACCGTTTCACGTCGCCTCTCGATTTGACGGCGCACAAAACCTGACTGCCAAGCGGGGCAATACACAGATAGCGCACCGAAAAAGACAGAGTCCCGGGGGGAAGGATGCACGTGTGACGCCAAAGCGCGGGGGGTGCGCAGCAAGGTGAAACTGGTGAAACGGCGAGGCTTAAGGGTTTCCCAGTGGCCGCAGGCGGCTCACGCGTCTCATGGTGACACGCGGGCGTCTCAGCCTTCGACGAGTTGTGGTGCTGGGAAGAGGGTCGGATTTTGAGACGTTGGCGGCTCAGTGAGAGGCGGTTTGCGTCTTAACGTCGTCGCGGGCTGGCTCGGATTTCATGGGGATGTTGTAGCGTTTGAGCTTGCGATACAGCGTTGCCCGGCTGATGCCGAGCATTTTGCCGGCGAGTGCTTTGTCACCATTGGCTTGCTCGAAGACCCGCAGGATGGTCATGCGCTCCATTTCGGCGAGGGCGGTGGTCGAAAGCGAGGCGGTGTCCTCGGGTAGACGCCGGGAGGGTAGAGAGCTGATCCGTGCGAATGGCGGGAGGGAGATCGCCGACGTCGATGATGCGGCGGTCCCCGAGAGTAACGGCCCGGGCGACGCAATTCTCCAGCTCGCGGATGTTGCCGGGCCAGTCGTATTGCAGAAGGCTCTTCATCGCCGCGGGTGTGACCTGCAAGTTCTCGCCGCGAGCGTAGCGGTCCAGGAAGTGGTGGACGAGCATGGGAATGTCGGAACGGCGGTCGCGAAGAGCGGGGAGATGGACGGTGACGACGTTGAGGCGAAAATAGAGGTCCTTGCGGAAGGTGCCGCCGCGGTAGGCGGCTTCGAGGTCGCGGTTGGTGGCGGCAATGACGCGGACATCGACGTTGACCTTGTCATTGCTGCCGACGGGGCGAACTTCCTTTTCCTGGAGGACGCGCAGGAGCTTGGCCTGCATTTCCAGCGGCAACTCGCCAATTTCGTCGAGGAAAATGGTTCCGCCGTTGGCGGATTGAAATAGGCCGGCCTTGGAGCGCGACGCACCGGTGAACGCGCCCTTTTCATAGCCGAAGAGTTCGCTTTCCATGAGCGTGGGGACCAGCGATCCGCAATCGACGGCGACGAAGGGCGTCTGCGCCATCGATCCACGGAAGTGAATCGCGCGGGCCGCCAGTTCCTTGCCGGTGCCGCTCTCCCCGGAGATGAGCACGGGAGTGCGGGTGTCCTTTAGACGCGAGATCATGCGCAAGACATCCTGAATGTTCGCGGATGTGCCGATGATGCCGTCAAGGTTCTCTTCGGTGCTGACGCGTTCGCGCAAGAATTCGTTTTCGGTGACGAGCCGGATCTTCTCCGCCATACGCTGGAGCAGCAGGCGCATCTTCTCGACGCGGAAGGGCTTCTCGATGTAGTCGTAGGCCCCGAGTTTCATGGCATCGACGGCGGATTCGATCGAGCCGTGGCCGGTCATGATGGCGACCTCGGTGCGGGGAAGCAGCGCCTTGATTTGCTTCAAGAGTTCCACGCCGGACTGGGTGGGAAGCTTGAGATCGGTGAAGACGAGATCGGGAGCGTCCGCTTCGAGCCGCGTAACGGCGGCCTCGGCGCTCTCGGCCTCGGCACAGGCGAAGCCCAGAGAAGTTCCGATGGTCATGCACAGGCGGCGGATACTTTGTTCGTCATCCACCACCAGTAGACGGATTTTTAGGTCGGCGTTCATGGTTTCCCGAAAGTTTTCTCGACGACGGTCAGTAGTTGATGGACTCGGAACGGCTTTTCAATGCACGGCGTGCCGCTCTGCGCCAGTAGGGCTTGGGTATCGCTGTTGGCGGTGTCTCCGCTGATGAGGATAATGCGCGCGCAGAGTTCGGGCCGATTGCGCTGAATCCAGGCGTGAACTTCAGCCCCGTTGACCGATCCCGGCATCCGAATATCGGAGATCACTCCAGAATACTGTCCATCCGTAAGCCGCTCGAGCCCCTCGGCGCCGGAGGCGGCGTTGACGACCGCGTATCCGCGGCGCTCCAGTGCGGCTCGGAGAAAGGCGGTGACCGAGGGCTCATCCTCGATGAGGAGGATGGGTGACTCCACGCGCGCTAGAGACTGCAGGCTCATCCTCGACCCGCTTCCTTGGCGATCGTCGCGGCGGCCGCTTCAGTGGCAATGGGAATTCGCACCATGAATGTACATCCCGGGCCGTCCTCATTGTTACCACACAGAATCTCGCCGCCGTGAGCGCGCACAATCCCGTAGCAAATACTGAGGCCGAGCCCGGTTCCTTTGGCGGCCTGCTTGGTGGTGTAGAAGGGATCAAAGATACGCTCCGGATCGGAGACTCCGTTGCCGTTGTCGGTGACGGCGACCTCAATCAAGTCGCCGCGGCGCTGCGTGCGGATGGAGATGCGGCCGCGCTGCCCGGCTTCCTGGACGGCGTCGTAGGCGTTGTTCAGGATGTTCAGGAAGACCTGCTGCAACTGCTGGGCATCCCCGAGGGCGGGCGCCAGATGTTCGTCGAAATCTTCGGATACTTCCACGCCGTGGCTGGCGAAATCGTAGCTGCGGAGTTTTATGGTCTGCCGGAGCACGGTATTGACATGGACGAGCTCGCGTTGCACGGGGCGCTGGCGCGCGAAGCTCAGCAGATCCTGGACGATGTCTTTGGTGCGCTGGGTCTCATGCAGGATGATCTGCAAGTCTTCGCGAGCCGCCGCAGGTATCGCCGGATTCTCCAGCAATAGATCGGTGAAACCCAGAATGGCGGCGAGCGGGTTGTTGACCTCGTGGGCCACGCCGGACACCAGGCGGCCGATGGAGGCCATTTTTTCGGAATGGGCGAGCTTGGCTTGGAGGAGGGTGGCGTCGGTGATGTCGGTCATGACGACGACGACGCTATTGACGATGTTCTGCTCGTCCCGCATGGGGCTGAGGCTGATGGAAAAATGACCCATGGAGCCATCGCTGCGGCGGACGCGGGGCTCCAGGTTCTCGACTTGATGTCCGTGGGCGGTGGTTTCGAGGGCGGCTTCGAAGTTCTCACGATGCGAGGCTTCGACCCAGTCCACAAGGCGGTGGCCAATGAGCTCGTCTTCGCGATAGCCGGATTCAAAGCAGCGGCGGTTGGCGTAGCTGATCAGCCCGGCGGTATCGAGCACCAGGATCATGCTTTGGGTGGTGTTCAGAATCTTCTGATTGAAATCGCGCTCACGTTGCAACTGCGATTGAAAGGTCTTCTGTTCGGTCACATCCAGCATCAGGCCGCGAATCTGCGCGATCTTTCCAGCGGCGTCCCGCACCGCGGTGATGTTCTGCAAGGTGTGCAGGAGGGTGCCGTCTTTGCGGCGCAGGGTCTCCTCGTAGTTGCGGAGAACGCCGCGCTCGGCCAGAGCGCGCAAGAAACGGTCTCTGGCGGCGGGTACGGGATACAGATGGGTGCCGACGTCGGCACGCAGGAGTTCTTCCCGCGAGTTGTAGCCGAGCATTCGTACCATGGCGTCATTAACGTCGAGGAAGCGGCCGTCGGGAGTGGCAAAGAACAGGCCCTCCTGGATGCTATCGAAGAGCTCGCGGTAGCGGCGCTCCGCTTCGCGGCGATCGGTCATGTCCTTCAGAACGTGGATGGTACGAGTGTCATCGTCGGAAAGCCCGGGTGTTCTGGAAGTGGAGACCAGGAAGATGCGTTCCGGAGACGCGACGACGTACTCTTCGCGCGCCTGCTGGGTGTCGCGGCAGAATGGGCAGGGCAACTCGCTGCCTGTTTCCGCGATTTGGCGGAGGCTGCTCATGGCTTCGCCCACCAGCGCGGCCGGCGGAACGCCCAGATGAGAGGCTAAAGAGCGGTTTGTGCGGACGATCCTCCAGCTGCGGTCGTGGACGACGATGTAGTCGCTGATCGCGTCAATGTCCTCGACCCACTGGCGTTTGGAGCGCTCCAGCTGTGAAAAGCGGCGGAAATTCTCCAGTGAGAGAGCGGCGTGACTCGCCAAAGCATGAAGGAGACGTCGCTCGACATCGTTCAAGGTCTTGCGGCCGCGAAGCAGGCAGAGGGAGCCCAGAGTTTCCCGGTCACTCGCCGTAATCGGGACAAGGACGACCACCGCGGCGGCGGCGTCCGGAAGGCGCGACAGCGCCGGTTCCGTCACTAGCGGGAGAATTTCAATCTCGTGCCGATTTTCCCGGGCCCAACGAATAACGGCGCTCTGCTGCGAGGCCTCGAGCTGAATTTCGCCTCCGGCGGTCTGGTAAAGATCGGTCTCTCGGCCCCGAAAGACGGTAACGCCGCCCCACTTGGCGTCCAGCATGCGAGCGGCGCGCTTTGCAAAGCGTTCCAGGAATTCGGGAAGATGGCGGGATTCGGCGGCGTCCACCGCGAGTTCCATCAACTCGTCGGCTTGTCCTTGCGGACGCGCGAACGCCTGGGTTCCGCGGGAGCGGGGGAAAGAGTTCGAGGATTTGGGCGTCGGTCTAGGCATGTTTAATCGAGACGCTTTGCCGGCGTCTCAATTTGACGACTTTCCACGCACAACTACGCTACCTAGGCATCTCAATGTGAGTCAATCCCGAAGGTCAACGTGTTGTTGAATCGTCTACCCGCGTCGGAGAGGGTCGTGGCGGGCGTCTCAGCGTGAGACCCCGGCAGTAGAAAACCGCGGCTACTGAGACACCGCGCGAGGCGCGGGGAGAACGCACAAGGATCTCGTGCGAGCCATAAGTTCACTGTTGCGTTGAAGTTGTAGGGCAATCTCGCGCGAACGGAAGTCACCCTCCGGAGTTTCCCAAGCTGGCCCTCGACGTGCCTTTCCAAGCGGGGGGATGTCCCTTTCAGAGGAGGATGGTGTCGATGCGATCCAGGTGGACACGGATAGTGCTAGCTAGTGCCGGAGCCACTCTCATGCTGGGGGCGTCCGGATTCGCGCAATCCGGAACAACGGACGAAGGAAAGCGCAAGGTCAAGACCAGGGTGACACCTGTCTACCCGGAACTTGCGAAGCGCATGAACGTAACCGGGAAGGTCAAGATTGAAGTGATCATCGCGCCCGACGGGCGCGTTAAGAGTACCCGCGCGATCGGCGGCCATCCCCTGCTGGTGCAGTCGTGCCAGGATGCGGTGAAGGAGTGGAAGTTCATGCCGGCGCCGGAAGAATCCACGCAGGTGGTCGAATTTGACTTCACCGGATCGAATGGCAACTAGCCGACCAGGGGAAACGCCAGGTTCCGGCCGGACCTGCCAGACGCAGGACATGGCCATAGTGGGGGAGGATTTTCGCACATGACGATCGGCAATAAGTTGTACCTCGGCTTTGGATCGATTGTAGCCATCCTGATGATTTTGTTCCTGGTGGACCTGTTCGCGGGTTTCAAGGAGCGGTCTGCTCGCGCGGATGCCTCGATGGCACTGAAGAGCGTGCGAACGATTGAAGCAGTGCGTTACCAGATCATGCTCAATCGAAATAACCTCAACAACTTTTTGCTGAGCGGCGATCCTCGCGACGAAGAAAAGGTGAACCACGGACTCGTCGACATCACCGAGCTGATCAAACGTGGCGAGTCGGAAGCAGGAAGCGATGTTCTTCGGACCGCGCTCATTCAAGTGGAAAGCACCGAGGCCAGCTGGGCCGACAATTTCGCGAAACCTCTGCTGGCCAAGCGGCACCAGGTCGATTCCGGAGACGCTACCGTTTCTGATCTGCAAATTTTCTACCTGCAAAAGGATCCTGCCTCGTGGCTGACGAAGTCATCGTCGGTTCTGGATCAGACGAACACGCAGATCACCAAGTCTCTGGACGAGACTTCGAGCTCGGCGCAGAGCGCCAGCACCCTGAGCACGGGTCTCACAACGGTGGGAACTCTGATAGCGGTTCTGGTTGGTTTGGGTGTGGCCTACAAGACTGCCAAATCCATCACCGAGCCGCTCACCCATCTGATCACGGTGGCGCGGGAAATCGGGGATTCCGGCGATTTGGATCAAAACATTGATATTCATCGCAACGACGAAATTGGAGCGCTGGCGACGACGTTCAACAATATGGTCGCGTATCTGAAAGAGATGGCGGGAGTGTCGATGGCCGTGGCGGAAGGCGACCTAGCCGTGGAGGTCGTGCCGCGGTCGAAGCGCGACACGCTGGGCAATGCGTTCTTGCGGATGTCCCATGGTCTGCAGGAGCTTGTGCGCACGACTCGGGATTCCGCGGGGCAAGTATCGGCGGGATCGAACCAAGTGGCCGGAGCTGCCGACGAATCGGCCAAGGTGAGCGTGCAGGCTTCGTCCGCGATTGAAGAAGTGACCAGCACGATGCACGAGATGAGCATCAACGTGCAGAACGTAGTGAAGAACACGCAGGTGCAGGCGTCCAGCGTGGCGGAGACGTCGGCGTCGATCGACCAGATGGTCACTTCGATTCAGCGGGTGGCCGACACCGCCAAGGTGTTGCTGGACATCGCCAACCGCTCGCGTGAAGAAGTCGGCACGGGCATCGCAACCATGGAAAAGGCCACCGACGGCCTGAATCGCACCAACCATGCAATTCAGTCTTCGGCGGAGATCATCAACGTGCTGGGTCATCGCGCCGACGATATCGGCAAAATTATCGAAGTGATCGACGACCTGGCGGAACAAACCAACCTGCTGGCACTGAACGCGGCGATTGAAGCCGCTCGAGCGGGCGAGCACGGACTGGGATTTGCCGTGGTCGCCGACGAGGTCCGGAAACTCGCGGAGAAGTCCACGCAATCGACCAAGGAAATCGCGGATTTGATCCAAAGCATTCAGCGTGAGGCGCGCCAGGCGGTGGAGAACATGGAGCGCAGCACACGAATCGTGGAGGAGGGGTTGAGCCTGGGCAACGACCTGGGGTCTGCACTGCACAAGATTTCCAACGTGGTCACCGAAGTGTACAAGTTCTCGCAGGAAATCGGCGCGGCCACCAACGAGCAGTCTGTTGGTTCGTCGCAAATCGCGAAGGCCACCGGCCGTCTCACCGAAATCACCCAGGAAATCAACTCCGCCGTGGAAGAACAGGCGTCGGGCGCTCAGGCGGTGGTACGAGCGATGGACAAGATGCGCGAGCTGGTACAGCAGTCGGCATCCAGCTCGACGGAATTGTCCGCGGCGGCCGAGCAGATGCTGAAACTCTCACGCAATCTGTTGGACAGCATGGATCGCTTCGTGCTCGACAGTTCTTCGCAAGCTCGTACGCGGCGCGAACAGCCGGGCCCGCGGCGGCGTGGGGACTCGCAGCGGCAACAAGAGACGGAGTACGCCGAACTGGCACGTTCCTAAGGCCGCGGAGACCCATCGATGGAAAAAGACCTCCAGGTCGTCGGCTTTCGGATCGGCAACGAGACGTTCGGCGTGCGGATCGCCTCAGTGCGCGAGATCGTTCGTGTGCCGGAGATCACGGCCGTCCCCAGCGCGCCGGAAACGGTGGAAGGGGTGATCAACTTGCGCGGGAAAATCATTCCGGTGATGGACTTGCGCAAACGGTTCGGTCACGTGGACATTCAGCCGGACAAGAAGAACCGGATTTTGGTGGTGGAGTTGGAAAACAAACTGGTGGGACTGATTGTCAACGCCGCCTCGGAAGTCTTGAAGATTCCACCGTCGGATATCGAGGCGCCTGGCTCGGTTTTCGCGGAAGGCGAGTCCAGCTACGTCACCGGAGTGGGAAAGCTCAAGGGCCGCCTGATCATTTTATTGGACGTTAGCAAACTCTTGCACCAGCAGGACGTTAAACGACTCGAGGAGGCCGCGGAAACCGTTGGTACCGCGAAGTAGCTGGCGATCCGGCTCTGCCGGAAGCGCAGGCACACTGGCGGACTGTCGCACGCGTCCACAATGGGAACGATAACCGCGCAAATTCAGCTTACCGATGCAGAGCTCAAGCTCTTGCAAACGCTCGTCTATCAGGAATGCGGAATGTTCTTTGACGAGCGCCGCTCGCACTTTTTGAAGGATCGTCTGTCGCGGCGGCTCAAGGCCTGCCAGATCGATTCCTTCTACAATTATTATCGCCTGCTCACCAGCCGCGAAGGAAAGAACGAGCTGGCGCTGTTGCTCGAGAATCTGACCGTCAATGAAACGAGCTTCTTCCGCAACCGCCCGCAGCTGGATCTTTTGCAGAAGAGCGTCCTGGAAGAAATCCTGCGCAAGAAACAAGAGCGTCGCGACTGGGCGCTTCGCGTATGGAGCGCGGGTTGTTCGTCCGGGCAGGAGGCTTTCTCGGTTGCCATCCTGATTTGCGACGCGCTGGCCTACTACTATCTGCGAAATCCGTTGCCGTTCGAAATGCCTTCGCCGAAGCCGCTCATTCCGCCGCCCTGGAAATTGGAGATTGTTGCGTCGGACATCAGCTACGCGAGCCTTCGAGCGGGGCAAGAGGGGCTGTACAACGAGCAGCAAATGGAACCGGTCGACTACACCTGCCGGCTGCGCTATTTCGAAAAAGTCGGCGCCAAGTACGCGATCAAGTCACAGCTCAAGGAGTTGGTGCAGTTCGACTTCCACAACCTCAAGACGGAATTCCTGCCCCGGCGCAACGACATCATTCTGTGCCGCAACGTGATGATTTATTTTGACGAAGCCGAGCAGAAGCGGCTCATCGAGAAGTTCTGGCATTGTCTAAATCCCGGCGGGTATCTCTTCGTGGGGCACGCCGAAAGCCTCTTTGGTTTGACGCAGAAGTTCCGCATGGTGCACGAGAACAACGGCACCGCCTATCAGCGCATCGAGGCAAGTTCATGAGCCATCCGCCGGAGGATCGCAGCCTGGAGCTTCGCGCGCTCTTTTTCGAGAGCGCGAATGAGCTGTTGCAATCGCTGAACGAAGCGGGCCTGGAGCTGGAGGCGCGTCCTGCCGACGAAGAGGTGATCCGGCGGGTGCGCCGCGCGGTCCACACGCTCAAAGGTGATTCGGCGGCGTGCGGTTTCTACAAACTAAGCGAACTGGCCCACGAGCTAGAAGATGTCTTGTCTCTGCAAGTCGCGCAGGGCCGCGGCCCGAAGCTGGCGGAGGTGGTTCTGGAGGCGGCGGATACCTTCGAGGCCATGCTGGCTGCCTATCAGCGAGGCATTGAACCTCCTTCGGCCGATCCGCTCCGAGGCGTCATTCGGGCGCTGCTGTCGGCTCCTGTAGCGAAAGAAAAGTTGCCGGAGGGCGCGGAGCTGTCAGCGCGGTTTGACTGGACCGAATACGAGCAATTGATGATTGCCGAAGCGCTTCATCGCGGCGAAATTGTCTACAACATAGCGCTGCGCATCGATCCCAACAGCGTCATGCGCGCGGCAGCGTTTCAGCTGGTTCGCAACGTGTTACATGGCTGCGGCACCGTAATCGCCCTCCGCCCAGAGGACAATTCCGCTGCCGCGACCGTCGAGATCGTAGAGGCCGCGCTCGCCAGCCGTCAGCCGCAAGATCGGATCGCGCAACGCTGCCGTGTCCCTTCCATTGTGTCGGGTTTGCGGATGGAGCGGGCGGCGGCGCTAGAAACGCTCGAGCACGAATTTGGAGAGATTCTGGAGGCGCAGGCCGCTGACGTTACGGCAAAGAGCGGCGATAACGGTGGAAACGGGGAGGCGACGAAAGCCCCGGCCGCAGGTTCTGCCGCTGCCACGGTGGCGGAAAGCACGCTTCGTGTCGATGCTGCGCGCATCGATGCCATTATGAACCTCGTCGGCGAATTGATTATCGGGAAGTCGATGCTGAACCGGACGTTGACGGAATTCGATCAACGCCATGCGAAAGATCCGGTTCGCGCCAAACTCTCTGACGCCCTGGCGTTTCAGTCGCGAGTGCTGGAGGAACTGCACAAATGCGTGTTGAAGATTCGGATGGTCCCGGTCGAGCAATTGTTCCGCAGGTTTCCCCGGCTGGTGCGTGACGTCGCGAAGCAGTGCGGCAAGGACGTTGCGCTGGAAGTTTCGGGCCAGAACACCGATCTCGACAAGGGAATCCTGGATGCGCTCGCCGAACCCTTGATGCATCTGGTGCGGAACGCGGTCGATCACGGCGTAGAGCACGCTGAGGAGCGCATCGCGGCGGGCAAGCCTGCGCGCGGCACCCTCTATCTCAACGCTTATCATCAAGGGACGCAGGTGGTGATCGAGGTGCGCGACGACGGGCGAGGTATCGACCTTAAGCAAATCAGGTCCCACGCGGTGGAAAAAGGGATTCTCAAGGCGGAGGAAGCACAGCGCCTTTCCGATTCCGACGCGTTGAATCTGGTTTTTGAGCCCGGCTTCAGCACCGCCCCCGAGGTAACCGAAGTGTCGGGACGCGGCGTCGGTATGGACGTGGTCCGCACGGTGCTGGACCGCTTGAAGGGCACGGTTCACATCTCCTCGGGCAAAGGCCGTGGCACCACCATTCAGTTGCGCGTGCCACTTACGCTCGCGAGCATTCAGACTCTGCTCTTCCGGGTAGGCGGACGCCTGTTTGCCGTGCCGATCTCGTCCGTCGTGGAAATCACCCGCATCAACGAAAATGAGATTCATCGCGTGGATCGCCGCGAGGTTCTTCGCTTGCGCGAGCAGGTTCTCACGCTCGTGCGCCTGACCAGCCTGAGTCAAATTCATGCGGTGGACACGCAGCCCGAGGGTAAAAAGAAAAGAAACTTCGTTATCGTCATCGGTGCCGCGGAGAAACGCTTCGGTTTAATTGTCGACAATCTCGTGGGTGAAGAGGAATTGGTCATCAAGGCGCTGCCTTCGGAAATTATCTCGAGTGACTTGGTCAGCGGCGCTTCCATCCTTGGCGACGGCACGGTGGTGCTGATTTTGAACGTGCCCGCGGTACTCGCCAGGCTTTCCCGCGCAACACCACTGGGAGCGATCGCATGAGCGAACTTATCCGTGTCCTGGTCGTCGATGATTCCGCGCTCATGCGGAAGCTGATCCCCGCCATTCTGGCGCGCGATCCTTCCATCGAGGTGGTCGGGACGGCGATGGACGGCGCCTTCGCGTTAAAGAAGATCGAGGAGCTGCGGCCCGACGTGGTGACGCTCGATCTGGAAATGCCTCGCATGGACGGCATGGAGACGCTGCGCCTGATCATGCGGCGGGCGCCTTTGCCGGTGATCCTGTTCAGCACGCATTCCACGGAAGGCGCTTACTCGACTCTGAAGGCGTTGGCGCTCGGCGCGGTGGACTTCATCGCCAAGCCGACGGACGCCGCGGGCGGTCATCTCGAAGCGATTGCGGACCAACTGATCGACAAAATCAAAGTGGCGAAGCGCGCCGTGGGCCGCAAGCTGCCGCCTGCGGTGGTTGCCATCGATCCGCCGGATCTGAAGAAAGGAACGCGCAGCTCCCTGCCTCCCAATCGCATCATTGCAATTGGAATCTCGACCGGCGGCCCGAACGCGTTGCAATTCGTCCTCTCGCAAATCCCAGGCGATTTCCCGGCGAGCATCCTGGTGGTGCAGCACATGCCCGAGGGTTTTACGGAGATGTTTGCGCGGCGGCTGGATGAGTGCTGCGCGCTGGATGTTCAAGAAGCAAAGTCGGGTGACCTTTTGGTGGCCGGGCGCGTGCTGATTTGTCCGGGTAACCGTCACATGATGGTGCGGCGTATGCCGCGCGGCGACATGGCAGTTTTGTCGGATGGGCCGCCGGTAAACGGCCATCGCCCGTCCGTGGACATCCTGTTCCATTCGGTCGCGCAGGAATTCGGCCTTACGGCCGTGGGCGTGCTCATGACCGGCATGGGCGAAGATGGCGCCGAAGGGCTGGGAGCCATCAAGGCAGCCGGTGGCATGACCATCGCGCAGAGCGAAGATACTTGCGTGGTCAGCGGAATGCCGCGCGCCGCGATTCTAAAGGGCCATGCGAACAAAATTGTTCCGCTTGAGAGTTTGGGTGCTTTCCTGGTGAGTCAGTATGCCGGAGGAGAGCGCGGCGTCCCGGAGAAATCAGACAGGATCGAGAAAAATGACCGGCAAGAAAAGATCGACAAGACTGAGAAAAACGAAAGGACACCCGTTTCTTCCCAGCGCACATAACACCGTGTGATGGGGGAAGGAGAAGGCCATGCAACAATTCGCCCCTCTGTTTCGCAAAGACAACCAATCCGTCCGCTACCTAGTAGTGGACGACTCCGTATTCGCCCGCAAGAATCTCATCAAGATGATCGAGATGTTCGGCGGGGAAGTGGCCGGGGAAGCCGGAGACGGCCTCACGGCCATCGCGGAGTTCAACCGTACCAAGCCGGACATCGTGCTCATGGATATCACCATGCCGCAGATGGAAGGGATCGAGGCCGTCGAGCGCATCGTCCGCCAGCACGGAGACGCGCGCATCGTGATGGTGAGCTCGGTCGGATACCAGGAGAATATCCTGGCGGCGCTCCAGAAAGGCGCAAAGCATTTCGTGCAAAAACCGGTCAAGGCTGAAGTGTTGTACGAGATCCTGCGTTACGTTCTCAGCGACGATCCGAACGCCACCGGCGCCCCGGTTGCGCTCGCAGGAGAACACCGCACATGAGAATGGAACTCATTCAACCGTTTATCAACGCCGCCGACGCGGTTTTTGCCGAGTCGCTGCAGGCCCCCACGAAGATCGTCGATTTGTCCATGGAGGAAGAAACCTACCGGCGGAAAGGCGTCGCCGCGCTCATCCTTATCAAGGGCGACATCGAAGGGCGGGTGATTCTCGACTTGGCGCCCGAAGTAGCCCTCAAGATCGCTAGCCATCTCGCCGGAGGTGGCGTCCAAGAGAGCGAGCAGCTCGCTCGCGAGACGGTATGCGAGCTGGCCAACATGGTCATCGGAAACTCGGTCACGTTGCTCAACGACCAGGGCTTCCGCTTCAAGGTATTCCCGCCGGAAATTCATGTGAACGACCAGGGCCTTGCGGGCAGCGCGGATACCGAAGCCATGGTGATCTGCATTGAAACGCCTTGCGGCGAGGTCTACCTCAACATCGCGATGCACTATCTCCATCGCCGGCGCCGCGAACGAGACGCTGCGGCCGTTCTGGACTAACCTGGATTTCTCACGGGCGAGTCGCGTTCTTTGTGTCAGTTCCAATAGTTCTGATTTTCGCTTGACCCAGTGTAATTCTCCATTTTCAGCTGTCCTCTGCTGCTAAGTGCCCTAGATGCAATAGCTTAAGTCCCACCGTCTCCCGGGGGTCTTACGTACGCCGCGCCGTGCCGGAACAGTCCGGCAGCGGGAATTGCCTGGGAAAAGACGATGCGGATGGGGACAAAGATTGCCGCGCTCCCCGGCGTGAAAGGGACGGCCACTTCCAGGCGTGTGCCTGGCGGATACTGATTCCGGCTCCGAAAGCTGATTCCGCCCTTGGACAGATCCTCGCAAACCGCGACTTCTTCCTGAAAACCACGACGCCGGATGCAAGCAAGAACGCGAGCCTTTACGCGCGTCCGGTTACGCCGCGGAACGACGCGGTCCTCCGCCGGTGGCACGGCCGGCGGCGCGTCCTGCGGGAATTCGGGTTGCGCCTCGATCCAGATGGACGGAGAGTCGCAATGCGAACAGACGCGAGCCACGCACTTCCGCACCTCAAAGGATTTCAACTCCGGCTCGTTCAGGTAAACCACCTCGCGACGCTGGCAAAAGCTGCATTCCATCAGCAGCCGTGCGAGCGCCTCCTGACCTTGCTGCGGAGAAGGGAAGTCGATATCCCAGAAATCAGCGCGTGGCTCGACCATGGCGATAGCGTAGAGAAAGCCTTCAGGCTCGTGATCGATTTCGGCCACGATGCGGGCTCGCGCGATTTTCCAAGTATCGCCTTCACGCTGCCGGCGGATGGTCAGCTCCTGGCCGGGAAAGAGCCTTTCCGGAAGGCGCAAAACGCCCCCATTGCGGCTGACAAGGAGGGTTTCTGCAGGTTGCCTTACCTCGAGGCCCCCGTTGGTGAACCAGGATGCCTCGACGGGCATGCGAAAGCTGATGCGGTCACTCTGCCGAAGTCCTTCGGGACGCATGGAACTCATTTCGCTTGAGGGATAGTCACAAACGGAGCGTAGCACGGCGTCACGCAGGCCGCGCGAGCAGCGGGTTGCCATCTTGTCGTTCCCACTAATACCAGGATGTATCTCGATGATGACGGCTTTCCTACTGTTGTTCTTTTGGGTCTGCCCGCTGCAGAAATCGGTTCTCTCAGGCGATTTTCCAGCAAACTTAAGGTGCGGGGTCCGTCCGTTCCACTCTCTTCCATACGTGTGATCCCGCGTCGTGACGACTTTGAGCAACGTGATATTTATGGACGACCGCATCACCAAGGGCCAGTCAAACAAGACTGGGGTCCGCGACCGCCGCTATGCTATTCGATATCCGTTCGCCGCAGATGTCGAGCTGATCGACATGGAATCGGGCGTTCGCGTCGAGGGAGTCACCTCCGATCTGTCCTTAGGAGGCTGCTTTGTCTGCACCAGTAAGCCGCTGCAGATCGGCACGCGCATGCGTATCACGCTGTCGCGCAAGGGGCAGGCGCTCGAAGCGCTGGCTGTAGTGCGAATTCTCAAGCCGCGCATAGGCATGGGAATCGAGTTTATCGACGTGGATGCCCCCTATCACGAAGTTCTTTCCCGCTGGATTGACCAGGTCCGCCAAAGCCGCTGAAGCTTCCCCGCATTGCCTCGCTCTCGATACCGTTCTCCGCGGTCGAGCGCTATCATCAGGCTTATGTCTGCGTCCTCTCGCGCGCCAGAATTCGATGCCACCTTGCTCTCCGTTTGGCGGCAAGCCCTGGTAGACGGGGCCAAGAGCGTGACCTTGGATGGCAAGACCTATCCTGTTCGCCGGACCCCAAAACGCGGGCTAGCTCAAGTGGACTTCGAACTTACGGGCGAGCGGCTGCGTGGTCTGGAGCAAAATCCGCAAACGGCGTCGCGGTGGGCGCAAATGGCGCGCAAGGGCGCGAAGGTCATGCAATTCCTGTCGGGAGGCCGCTATGTGGCCGTGGTGGCGGAGGGGAAGATTACGCACTACGGAGGCGACCGGAAACGAAGTAAGAACGCCGCGAAAGACTAAGAGGTCAGGACTTGGTCGAGGAGTTGGTTCACGGCGCGCTGCGCTTCCAGGATGGAGTAGCGGTGATCCATGGCGCCTGCAAGGTCCGTGTTGGCGAAGGCGATGCGGCCAAACGGCGCGCTGCGCAGCGTCTCTCGCGGGGCAGGCTTGCCATCCTTGCCGAAAAAGAAGCCGGGCTGCGGATTCAAATAGGCATGGCCCCAGCGATTGAGGACGATGCCGGCAATGTCGCGCCCGGCGTCGAAACCCGCGGCGGCAAACATGGCGGTGAACTGCTCGCGAATCCGCTTTTCGTAATCGCGAAACGATGTGCCCAACATCTCTCCGCGGCCGCGATGCCCTTGCTCTTCAGTCGATAGTCCTGGGTACGAGTACAGCACTTTCAGCGTCAGCACGATGGGTGAGTCGGGGCTGATGGTCGGGTCGTCGATGCCCACGATGGCCTGCCTGCGCACGTCCATGTAGTTGCCAATCCCTTCAAACCAGCGGCATCCGGTGATGCCCATTTTGTGCAGGAAGCGCCAATTTCGGATGGCGACGTTGGCCATCATGCATGGGGAGCGGTAGAACTGGGCGTACGCGTCGCGGTGCTCTGGCGGGAGATCGGCGACGATGTGCTTAGTCGTCCAACTCCCACCGGCCATCACGGCCGATCGCGCCTTGAGGCGATAGACCTTGCCGTCCTTGGCGTAGGCAATCGAAACGGAATCGGTCTTTGCGGGATCGCCGTTGTGACGAACCGTAACAACGGTGGAGGATAGCCGAATCCGTGCGGCTCCTGCCGGGGAATCGAGCGCGGCAAAATTGACGGGATTGCGGCTCACGGTCTCGACGTCCGGCGGTCCGTCGATGGAGGACGGAATCAGCGCCTTTACCATCAGGCGTGCGATGGTGGTATTCCCGCCGGGGAACATCTGCACGACTTCACCCGAGCCATCGTCGAAGGGGTGCAGCAGATCCGCCGCATAGTCGCAATACGCAGAGAGTGCGTCCGGCCCGAGGCCCGATCCGCCGCCCTCCACAGGCGACAAGAAGGTTCGAATCGTGTCCTGCGTCAGCGCGTAGCGCTCCATGAAGTGTCGCTCGAGAGAAATTGCGTCGAGGCGCCGCGAAATTGCGTCGCCCTCGTATTTGGGCGGCTCGAATTTCGATTCCTCGGCCGCTTTTCCCGAGAACCAGCGTTGCAGTTCTTTTCGCGTGTTCTCGGCGATGGGAGCTCCCTGCATCTGCTTGCCGACGGGATCGAGCAGCCACATCCCCGATGACCGGCCGAACTTCGCGCCAAACCAGAAACCATATTGTCCGTGGCCGAGTCCCGCGGAATCGTAAGGCGTTCTTCCAAGCGTCATCTGGGGCTGAGGGCCGGCCCATTTCTGATAGTCGAGCTTCGGCGCGTGCAGACCAATGGATTCGTAGAATCGAGCGATGAAACTGTGAGGATAAGGAACCAGGTAGATTGCAGAGCCCTGGTGCGCGATGAGCCGCTTTCCATCCACTTGAAATTCATTCTGCTTGGCTTCGCCACCGAAGATCGGATGGTTTTCCAGTATCAAGCAGGATTTGCCCGGCCCGGCGTGGCGCTGGAAAAACAAGGCTGCGGCAAGGCCGCTGATTCCGCCGCCGACGATCACGCAATCGTAAGTCTCGCCGGTGTCAATTACTTCCGGCGAAAGCGGGTCGTAGGCGGCGTCGCGCATCTTGTGACCTGCTTGCAAAACCTCGAGGGTGTTGCCGTTGGAGCGACTGTATTCGCCGACGCCGCCGTAGCCGGTCCAGTCGTCGCTTGCCGCATTCTTCTGTGCCAGCAATTGCAACGGCGTCAGACCTTCGAGGAGTGCGGCACCCGAGGCCAGCAGCGTGGAGCCAAGGAAGTCGCGCCGGGTGATTTGGGAGCTCATGCCAAGGGCCTGATCGCCGGGCTTCTGTTTCATCGACTTGGGCATCGCTGGATCATGGCCGGGTATCCAGTGGGTGCTTGCTCTTTTCGTAGAATTCGTTCTGGAGTTTCAGGCTGGTGTCGTCGGCCTTCACCGCGCGAATGCACTCGACGATGGAGTCGATCCAGCCCTTCATGTTCCATTCGCCGAGTTCCTTGGTGGCGACGGAGCCGTCGCCGGAATAGTGGTTGGGGAATCGCGCGTACCACCAGATTCCGGTGTACAGATTGTCGGGCAAGCTTACGCGTTTTTGGTCTGCACCGGATTCGCCGGGGGCACGATCCAGGTGCACCAGGTCCGGACGAGAAACGATTGTGTTGGAAGTTTCATTCTCGCCGGCGTGGTAGTCGACGCCCGTGGATTTTTTCGCCTGGACCGCCCGGCCGGCTCCGCTCGCCAACGAGAACGTACACGACGTAGTCGTGAGGATTGTCAAGCTGGCCTTGGGCGAAGAAGGGAAGCAGGTGTTCGTTTCCGCCGTGGCCGTTGACGATGATCACCTTCTTGCAGCCATTGCGCGCCATTTCGTCGGTGGTTTCCTGGAGCAGGCGAAGCTGCAACTCCATGCTGTACGCCACGGTGCCCGGCTCGTGCTTGGCCTCAAAGATCTGCCCGAAGTAATATTCCGGGAAAACCACCGCATATTCCTGGTCCGCGGCATGCAGCGACGCGTAACGCACATTCAGCAGGTCCGTTCCCAGCGGCAAATGTGGTCCGTGTTTTTCCAAAATCCCGAATGGCAGCAGGCAAGTGCCCTTGGCCTGCTGTATCCCCTGGCGAAAATCCGCCGCGGTCAGCTCTTCCCATTTGGTGGACAGCTTGGTTTGCGCATTGGCAGGGATGGTTGCTAGAAGCAGAAGCGCGGTCAGCGGGACTCCACGACGAATCATTGCGATCCTCCATTGGGCGAGCGCATTTTACCGCCAAGCCTTCGTAGAGTCACACTTAAATCGATTTTATAAGCGTCCGAAGGTTCTGCAGGCGCCGGGCTTTTAGCCCGGCGAGCAATGCAGAGAAATGCGCCCGGCGATCTAGCGTTTCTAGGCGGAAGATTTAGCGCATCAGTGAATCTTGTTCACCGCTTCAGCGGTCCGAATAAGGGACGGCAGCACATCGGCCAGCACGCTTTTCCCCGGCTCTCCGAGGGCGAAATAGAGTTTGCGATACAGGGGGTACAGTTCCTGGTAAGCCATGCGTTCGGATTGCATGGGCTCGTATATTTTGTGGGATGGGCAAATTTTCTGCTGGGCCTCCTCGATGGTCTTGAAGGCGCCGGAGGCGAGGAAGGCGAAGATGGCGGAACCCAGACTAACGACGCTCTTGCTGGGGACCAGCACCGGCAGCCCGAGCACATTCGCGTACACCTGGTTCAGGACGTCGTTCTTCTGAGGAATACCACCGCCGTTGATCACGCGCTTGATGTGCACGCCGTGCTCGGCCATACGGTCGAGAATCACGCGAGTATGAAAGGCGGTGCCCTCGATGGCGGCAAACAGTTCGTCTTGCGCGGTGGATTGTAGGTTCCAACCGAAAGTGACGCCCCGCAGGTTCGGATTCACCAACACCGTGCGGTCGCCATTGTCCCAAGTCATGCGCAGTAGACCGGTCTGACCGGCGCGATAGTGTTCCAAGCCGCGGCTCAGATTCTGCACGTCTGTGCCGGCGCGGGTGGCGATTGCGTTGAAGATATCGCCGACCGCGGACAGGCCTGCTTCGATCCCGGTGCGCTGAGGATGCACGCTGCCGTGAACCACGCCGCACACGCCGGGGACCAGGTTGACCGACGGCGTGATCCCGATGATGCAGGTCGAAGTGCCGATGACGTTGACGACATCGTCTGTGCCGCAGCCGGCTCCAATCGCGTCCCAGTGCGCGTCAAAAGCGCCCACGGGGATGGGGATGCCGGGCTTCAATCCCAGCTCGCCGGCCCAAGGCGCCGATAGGGTGCCCGCGATTTTGTCGGACGTCGCAAACTCACCATCCAATTTTTCGCGCACGCCGGCCAGCAGCGGATCCACCTTGACGAGAAACTTTTCCGACGGCAGCCCGCCGAGAGCGGCATTCCAGAGCCACTTGTGGCCCATGGCGCAAATACTGCGCTTGACGCGCTTGGGATCCGTGATGCCGCACAACGTGGCGGCAACCATGTCGCAGTGCTCGAACGCCGACGCGAACTCAGCGCGCTGCGACGGATTGTGACGCAGCCAGTGAAGCAGCTTGGAGAATCCCCATTCGGACGAGTACACGCCACCGCACCACTTGATGGCCTCGAGTCCTTCGCGGTGCGCGGCCGCGGTGATTTCCGCGGCCTCGCCTTTGGCGCGATGGTCGCACCACAAGTAGTATTCACCGAGCGGCCGCAGGTCCTTGCCGACCGGAATCACCGACGAACCCGTGGTGTCGAGGGCGATTGCTTCGATGCGGTCACCGGGGATCGCAGCTTTGCGCAGTGCCTCGCGCATCGCGGCGCTCAGAGCACGCATGTGATCGTCATGGGATTGTGTGGCGTACTCCGGGTCTTCACGTTTGCGGTGCAGGGGATATTCGGAAATGGCCGACTCCAGCAGGGCCCGCTCGCTGTCCACAATGGAGACGCGGACGCTCAAAGTGCCGAAATCGACTCCAGCCACGATGGCCATCAGAATCTCCGCTATTGGTTGTGCGAGTACATGTTCCAGCCGAGGTAGCGGGTGGTGGCTTCGTGGACGGCGGCGGCCACGCTGGACAAGTTCGCGGCGACGTGATGTTCGAAGCCGCGTTCGCAGATGTAGCGCAGCAGTTTCTGCAGGTGCGGGATTTCCACTACTCCGGCGCCGCCAAAGGTGTTCAGCGCATCGTCGGTGAAGCGGCCCTCGCCCACGTAACCCCGCATCGTGCCCGCGGTGTCGTCGGTGGAAAAGCGCGCGAAGCTCATCGCCCCGGGTTTGATCAGCCCCACGCAGGTGCCAAAGGTGTTTTCCTTGCCCACCGTGCCGGCGATGATTTCCTGGAAATCCATTTTCACCGAACGGAAGAAATGTTTCGGCAGGTTCGAGCAGTGGAAGCACACCGCCTTGTTGGGATCGGCGCCATAGTTGTTGTTCCAGTCCAGCAGCGCCGAGGGCGTTCCCGAAGCCAATTGCAGCGCGTGCATGCCCAGCACCCCGCAAATGTCCACTTCGCACGCGCTCGACAGCAAACTTTCGCTCATCATGCTCATGATGGTGCAGGGAACCACGCCGAGATTTTCTTCGATCGAGGTCCAGCACTGCACCGCGCTGACGGTCACTTCGGTTGCCGCCATCCAGTGATCGACGACCGCGCCCAGCTTCGCCATCTTCAGCAGCGCAGCTTGCGGCACGTTGCTGGAGTCCACGTATTTCTTGATCGACGCCAGCTTGGCCTGCGCCGCGTCATCGGCGTCTTTCATCCGCTCGATGCGCCCCAGCACCTCGGACAAATCCAGCGTCTCGATCGAGATGCCCTGCGACTCCAGAATCTTTTCGCTGTAGCGCACGGTGTTGAACGCCGCCGGCCGCGCTCCGATCGCGCCGATGCGCAAATTGCGGAAGCCGTTCACCACCCGGCAGACCGCGGCAAACCATTCCAGATCTTTGGCGAACTCCGGCGATTCCGGGCTCTCGGTGTGCAGCGTGGTGATCGAATAGGGAATGCCGTATTGCCGCAGATTGTTGCAGGCCGACATCTTTCCGCAAAACGAATCGCGCCGGTGCGCGATGGTCATCTTCTTGGGATCGTCGGGGGTGGCCTGAATCAGTACCGGCACGCGCAGATCGGCCAGCCGCAAGGTGTCGGCGATGGCGCGCTCCTCGCCAAAGTTGGGCAGCGTCACGATCACGCCGTCGATGCGTTCGCGATGGCGCTTGAACAACTCCGCGCAGCGCCGCGACTCTTCGCGCGTCTCCACCGCGCCGTGCTTGCTTTCCTCCGGGCTGAGCGCCACTACCTGCATGCCCGCCGCCTCCAGCACCCGCAGCATTTCCTCCCGGCCGCTCTTGGCCAGGTGATCGGGAAAGAAATCCACGGTTGCCTACGATCACCCCCATGGTCATTTTTTTCGCTGACATAAGACTCCGACTAGCTAGTTTTCAAAACGCAGTGCAATCACGCTTGCTTCCGCCGCGGGCGGAAGTGAACCGTGTAGAACGCTCCCAGCAAAAGCAAGATCGCACCCCACCAAACATTGGCGTGCAACTCGAAGAGAACCACGCCGGGATTTACGGGAGGATTCACGAGCTGGTAAATTCCCGCGGCTAGAATCAGCACACCGTTGACCAACAGCGAAATTCCAATGAAAAACCAAATAGAAACCATGCTTTCCGACCTCCCGCTACCAGAAAAGAATGTTCAGGAATACGAAAACAACCGCAACCACGCCGGCCCAGAAGAGAGGCTTCTCGTAGAAAGGGACATCTCCCACGGAGGGCACTTCCGTCAACCCGTAGACCAGGCCCGCCAACTCTGCGTCGGATCTGCGCTGCGTGGCGAGACTGACGAGCACAGTGACGCTCACGCACACCAGGAAAGACCAAAGCGCCTGATACATATCCTGGGCGAGGGCTTTCGCATTGGGCGACAGCGCGACATAGCGCAGGGCCGAGGGATCGACCTTAACCCACGCCCACATGCTGATCGAAGAAACAGTGCCGCAGAGCAATCCCCAGAATCCGCCGGGGCCGGTCGCCCGCTTCCAGAGCATTCCGAGGACAATGGTGCCGAACAGGGGAGCAATGAAGAAACTGAAGAGAGCCTGGACATAGTCCATGATGCTGGCGAACTGCATCACGAGGTAGGCTGTGCCGACACTGATCAACACGCCGATGACCGTGGTCCAGCGGCCCATGTTCACGTAGTGATGGTCGCTGCCCTTGCTGTTGATGAGCGGGCGGTAAATGTCATAGGTCCAAACGGTGGTGAATGCGCTGACGTTGCCGGCCATGCCGGACATGAAACCTGCGATCAGCGCGGTGATTCCGAGGCCAAGCAGTCCGGGGCCACAGTAGCGCGCGAGCATTAATGGAAGAACGTCGTTATAACTGTGACCGCCAGTGACTGCCGCCGCTGCTTCGCCGGTCAGTTTCATCGGGAGCACGGCCAAGCCGAGCAGTCCGGGCAAAATAACAATGATCGGGACAAACATCTTGAATCCGGCTCCGATGATCGGGGCCAGCTCCGCGCTGCGTATATCTTTGGCGGCGAGAATGCGCTGCACGACCAGGAAATCTGTCGTCCAGTAGCCCATCGAAATGACCGCACCCAGCCCGAACACAATGCCGGTCCAGTGGATCCCCATCGGGTTGGTCGTGAAGGAACCCAGGCCGGACCACAGGTGTACGTACTGTTCCGAAGCTCTCTGGGCAATTTGGAGTTTCAGGTTGCTCCAGCCGCCGGTTTCGTACAGGCCCAGAATTGGAATCAGCAACGCGCCGGCCCAGATGAGGAAGAATTGCAGAACTTCATTGAAGATTGCCGACCTTAAGCCGCCCAGTGCAACGTACACGCCTACGGTTACCGACGACACCCAAATGCTGAAATTGATGTCCCATCCCAGCACGATTTGCATGACCTTGGCCATTGCAAACATGTTGACGCCGCTCATCAGCACAGTCATGAAGGCGAAAGAGACCGCGGAGAGCGCGCGGGCGGGTTCACCAAAACGCAACTTCAAATATCCGGGAACCGAATGCGTTTTGGAAATGTAGTAGAACGGCATCATCACCAGCGCGAGGAACAACATCGCCGGGATGGCGCCTATCCAGTACCAATGCGTGGCTAGAATGCCGTATTGATACGCCGAACCCGCCCAGCCCATCAATTCCAGCGCGCCGAGATTGGCGGAGAGAAAACTAAGCCCCGCGACCCAGGCGGTCATCTCGCGGCCCGCCATGAAGAAGCCTTCGCCGGTGTTTGCGCGCCCGCGCAAATAAAAGCCGATGGTTAAAACCAAGGCGAAGTAAAAAACAATGATGGCGACGTCCACGGCAGACAAGTGCACCAGTGTGGATGAGACATACATCGCCATCGCCGCGATCGGCATCATTTGTCTCCCTTGGCCTGCCCGTAGTACGCGTCGCTTCCGTGCTTTCGCAAGTGATGTTTGTTGTGTAGCGCGCGCCCAATGGGCTCAGCCTCCGCGTTGATTGCCATCGTGAAATAGGCCATCCGCGCCACGGCTTCCAAGACAACAGCGTTATGCGCCGCGGCTTCTGCATCCCGCCCCCAAGCGAACGAAGCGTGATTGGCCACCAACACCGCCGGGATCGCCGAATAGTCGATAGCCTTGAAGGCGCGGACGATCGCGTACCCCGTGTTTTTCTCGTAATCGGACGACACTTCTTCGTCAGTCATCACTTCGGTGACTGGGATTGGTCCGTGAAAATAATCGGCATGGGTAGTTCCAAAACAGGGAATTGCACGCCGTGCTTGCGCCCAGGCAGTCGCATATTCGGAGTGCGTATGGACGACGGCACCGATCTCCGGGAACGCCTTGTAAAGTGCAAGATGAGTGGGCAAATCGGAAGAGGGCCGCAGGCCGCCTTCCACAATGTTGCCTTCGAGGTCGGAGATCACCAGGTGCTCGGGCTGCAAGGTTTCGTAGGGCACGCCGCTTGGCTTGATGGCCACGAGATTCTGTTCCCGGGAAATGCCGCTGGCGTTGCCAAAAGTGTAGAGGACCAGGCCGCGGCGAACCAATTCCAGGTTGGCATGCAAAACTTGTTGGCGCAAATCGGGCAGCAGCATAGTCTGGGCGGCCGGAGCCGGTAATCGTTTACGCGCACCAGAGAAAGTAGAGAAGTGTGCCTGTTTTGTCAATCCGCTTCTGAATGCCGGCCGGCGCCGGAATGCCGCCACGCGCTGCGGCGTATCAAATCGATGCGAGAAAAGCAGGCCTACGTGGGACTCTTTGCTAACCATTCTTCGCCGAATGGCCCTGGGCGCGGCGAGGGACGCTGAGATTGGAAGGTTTCACAGCGATGCTGCCCGAGGGAGCGAGTGCCGTGGAACCCCGCAAAACGAGGGTGGTGACAAGCTCGTACTCGTGTCCTTCGGGCGAGGTGGATTGCCGCTCCACTTCGCTGCGCAGAGCCTTGAAGGCGTACTCGGCGAGGAGCGTCTGCGACATCTGAACGGTGGTCAACGGTGGAGTGGTAAATTGAGAGAGACGCACGTCGTCGAAGCCCACCAGCGACAAGTCCCGCGGGATCACCAGGCCGTACTCGTAGGCTTCGCGCATCACTCCGATCGCGGTCATGTCATTCGAGCACAGAATGGCGGTCGGGGGGGTCGGCAGGCCCATGAGCTGCACCAGCGCCTTCATTCCGCCCTCCATTTTGTGATCGCCTTCCACGATCATCTCGGGAGGAACCGCCAGTCCGATTTCCTGCATGGCTCCCTCAAAGGCGGCTCTTCGGGCTAGCGCCGACTTCAGGTTCAACGGTCCGGTCACAAACGCAATCCGCACGTGCCTGAGAGCTGCAAGATGCTGCACTGCCTGGCGAATACCATGCTGATAGTTGATGCGAATATTGCTGACGCCCGGCACGTGCGGGCCGACGTCCACGAATACCAGGGGAACCTTGCGGAATCGCAGGTCTTCGATGAGCGAGTCTTCCATGCCGAAGGTCAGGATGGCGACGCCATCGACTCGGCGCTCGATCATTCGGCGGACCGCTAACTCCATGCGCTTGGGATTGTGGACCGTGGAGGTCAGAAGAATTTCGTAGTTGTGCTGTACGGCAATGTCCTCGAAAGACTGGACAATTTCAGGGAAGAATGGGTTGGTGATTTCGGAAACGATGAGGCCGAAAATCCTGCTCTTTCCAGAGACGAGCGCACGGGCCTGGGTGTTCGGGTAGTAGCCGAGTTCCTCGACGACCTTCCAGACACGCTTGGCGAGTTGAGGGTCAACGCTGGGGACGCGGTTGATCGTCCGCGACACCGTTGCGGTGGACACCTTGGCACGTCTTGCAATTTCGCGAATATCCATGCCGTCGTATGAGCCTACTGGGACCGAATGGCAGATACTATAGATTACGCTTTCCCGACAAGTCTACGCACAAAGTGGGCCTAGCCCTTGGGTGGACCCAGGGTCTCCGGTAAGCGTTTGCCAACCAACGAACGTAACTTCTCCCGGCTACCATGCGATGCGCAGCAGAGAGACACCTTGCCTTGGTAATGCAAATTGCAGATGCGCGGAGCCTCGCTCGATCGGAATCCATGCGGGAGAGTTCAGAAGCTGCAATTGCCCGGCATTTTCCAACTGTTGGTATTGCGTGGCAGTGGGATTCTGCGGCGAACCCATCTCTTTCCACGCAGCGAAGGAGTTGCTGTGGCTGGAATCGATGCGGAAATGTTCGCTCAATCCGCGGTTGGCCGTTGCAGGCAGTCCCTCGACGATCAGATCGATCGCCGCCTCGGGGGCAGGGAGGTCATCGTCGTGGTAGTTCCAGATCACGATTTCCACCTCGCTATCCTTCCGGGTGGCGATTGCATTGATGTCGGGTTTTGCGCGCACTCCGGCTTGTAGTATGTCGTCCGCCGGAAGCGCTCCCGAGCTGGTCGCTTTGATTCGCTCGCTTCCCAGCATTCCAAAACCGCGGAAGGTATTCAACACCGGCTTGTCCAGTCCGTTGGATGCCATCTCGCGAAAGCCGGCAAAGTACGGCTGATCTTCGAACTCGAACGACCAGTTCACCTCACCGAGAAAATTGACGCCTTCGCGGTTCGCCAGAATATAGATACTGGACAGCGTCTCTGCCGTATAAGATGCGTACAGCGGCCCGTTGCGATATCCATTCTGCGGATTTTCCTGCGCCGAGCATGCCGCGCACCCTTCCGGGTCCGACTCTCCCAGGACAATCGGTGTGTGTGCCCACTCCGGAAAGGAGGCCACGATTTTGAATCCTTGATCGATCGCACCCAGCTGCCGAGACAAACCCATCTGCACGTGATCGTCCAGCCACTTGGGCGAGCCTTTAGGATGAAAGCTGATGAAATCGAGATGCGAACCGGTCTTGCCGGTCGCGTAATTTTGCTGGTGCGCGCAATGCTCGAGGAAGGAACGCAAGAACTGGATCGATTTCGCAGAACCTGGCCCGGTGCTGTCGGGGCCTCCGATGCGCGCTTCCGGAAGTGCGCGCAGAACCGCGTCTGCCGTGAAATCGTACAGCATGAAGAATTCCTCCGGCGTTCCTTTCCAATAGTCGATGTCCGGCTCGTTCCACACCTCCCACATCCAGGTCTTCACGTCGGCATCGCCGTAGCGTTCGCGCAGGTGGCGCGTGAATTGAAAGACCAACTCCGCCCATTTGCGGTAGTCCTTTGGTGGATAAGTCCAGCCCGTGAAGATCGAGCCTTTCGGAAATGTATGGCGATAAGGTTCGGGATGCGTAGAGAGCGCCTCAGGCATGAAGCCGATTTCGACCAACGGCTTGACGCCCGCCGCGTGAAACGTATCGAAGATGCGATCCAGAATGACCCAGTTATATACGGGATTTCCCGATGCGTCTTCGGTATAGACGTTGGTTGAGCCCCATTTGAGAGAAGCAGAGCCGTCGCCAGTGGTCAGCAGATTGTGCACGCGGATGTACACCGGCACGGGGCTCAGCGCGGCTAATTCGCCGAGCAGCTTCTTGCCGTTCGGCGCGTAGGTGTAGTTGGGTTCGTCGTAACCGAAATAATTCCAGATGGGGCGAATCGAGCCGTCAGACTGGTCCGCGCGAACGTGAATGGTCACGCTTTGCGCCGCGGGTTCTTGGGTGCGCGACGCATCGCCGGCCAGCAGCAACAGCATCGACGCCACTGCAAGCCGGCAGAGGAGCACTTTCATGGAGCACCGAGTCCGCATCTTCCGGTCAGGCCGGCCGTTGGAAACCGCACGCCGAAGCGGAATGGAGTTCGACACCCGCAAGTATTACCTGGTGGAGAACTTGTAGATGGTCGTGGTGTGGTACCGCTGTCCGGGCTTCAGTTCGGTGGTAGGGAAGTCCGGATGGTTCGGCGAATCCGGAAAGTGCTGGGTCTCCAGGCACAGGGCGCCGCGGCGAGCGTAGGTCTTGCCGTCCTTGCCTTTGATCGTGCCGTCGAGGAAGTTGCCGGTATAGAACTGCAGGCCCGGCTCGGTGGTTGATACGCTCATCACGCGTCCCGATTGCGGATCGTAGACTTCGGCAGCCATTACAAGTCCCGCCGCTTTGCGGTCCAGGACCCAATTGTGATCGTAACCTTTGCCGAACTTCAGTTGTTCGTCATCCTGGTCGATGCGCGCTCCGATCGCCGTAGCTTTGGTGAAATCAAACGGAGTTTTGCTCACGGGTCGAAGGTCGCCTGTGGGAATCAACGTTTCATCGACGGGGGTGAACTTGCTGGCGTGAAGCGTTAGCTGTTCCTGGAGGATGTCGCCGTTACCTTGGCCGGACAAATTGAAATAGGAGTGATGCGTGAGGTTGAGGACGGTGTCCTTGTCGGTGGTCGCGGTATAGTCGATCTTCAAAGCGTTCTCGCTGGCCGGGACGGTGAAAACCACTTTCACGGAAAGATTCCCGGGATAGCCTTCTTCACCGTTTTTGCTCAGGTAGGTGAGCTCCAGCGCTTGTCCCGCGGCGGTGGAAACATCCTTGGCCGTCCACAGCACCTTGTTAAAAACGCCGTGGAGGTGGTTGTCGCCGTCATTCTTTGGCAGCGTGTACGTGACGCCGTCGAGCTTAAACGTTGCGTGCGCGATGCGGTTCCCGTAGCGGCCAACCGTGGCGCCGAAAAATGCCTTGCCGCTCTCGTAGCCGCTCAGATTGTCGTAGCCCAGCACCACGTCGCCGGCCTTTCCGCTCTTGTCGGGAACTTTCAGCGACACCAGGGTAGCTCCGAAATTTGTGATTGCAGCTTCCATACCGTGGCTGTTCGTCAAAACATACAGATCTGCGGACTGCCCGTCTTGCAATTTCCCGAATGCGCGCCTTTCTATTTTCGAGTCAGCCTCTGCGCTCGGGTGAAACATGGCGATCATTGCAGCGAAAAGAACCAGCGCGGCTGCGATTGCAGGTATGGTTGCTCTCAGTCTCGACATGATGATCTCCAGGCTACCGAGTTCAGACTGCACAGCCGTTCGACAGTTCTGCGGATTTCACCCGCCGGCGTCCGCTAGCCAGCCGTTCGGCTCGGCATCGACACGGCATCGTCACGGCATCGTGCAACAGTTCATCTTCCAAAATCTTGGTGAGGTGCGAATTGGCTTGGTAAACGTTTTACGTTGGCTTTATACTGCGCGCTGGCGGGAAGTGTCAAGCGAGGCGCGTTTTGGAGGGAAGTGGGCCACCGGTTATGCAAGACTCGTTTTCATGAAGATCACCCGCCGCGTCTTCTTTAATCTCTCCCTCGGCTTTTCTCTCAGTGCCTCTGCCTCTCGCCTTCTGGGGCAGGGAGTGTCCACTCATACCGCGAAGGCGCAGCCCAAGGCAGCTCCTTCTGGGCGGCCGTTCAACGCTCATTTCACCGATGTCGCGAAGGAAGCGGGTTTGCTTGCGCCGGTGATCTATGGCGGCGTGGAGAATAAGGACTACATTCTTGAAGCGGTTGGCTGCGGCTGCGCCTTTTTCGACTACGACAACGACGGTTGGATGGACATCTTTGTGCTCTGCGGCACGCGCATGGAAGGGGCGCCGGAGGGGGCAACCAACCGCCTGTACAAAAACAATCGTGACGGCACTTTCTCCGATGTGACCGAGAAGGCCGGGCTGCGGGATGTCGGCTGGACCTCGGCCGTTTGCGTCGGAGACTATAACAACGATGGCTTCGAGGATTTGTTCTGCACCTACTTTGGCCAGAACAAACTCTATCGAAACAACGGAGACGGCACGTTCACGGATGTCACCAAGGAAGCCGGTCTGTGGAACGATGCGCCACGCTGGGGTGCAGGCTGCACTTTCGTGGACTACAACCGCGACGGCAATCTCGACCTCTTTGTTTCCAACTATCTGCAGTTCGACCTCAAGCGCGTACCGAAGCCCGGCCAAACCGTCAATTGTACTTGGAAAGGAGTTCCCGTCGAGTGTGGGCCGCGTGGACTTCCTCGAGGCGTTCAATCGTTGTACCGCAACAATGGAAATGGAACGTTCACCGACGTCAGCGTGCAAGCCGGCATCGCGGCGCAGCGTGGAAGCTACGGAATGACCGTCGTGGCCGCCGATCTGGACGAGGATGGCTGGCCGGATATCTATGTGGCATGCGACTCGACACCCAGTCTGCTGTTCATGAACAACAGAGATGGCACCTTCCGCGAGGAAGGCGTGGTCCGCGGCGTGGCTCTGAGTGAAGACGGCCAGGAGCAGGCAGGAATGGGAATCGGGGTAGGGGACTACGACCTCGACGGGCATCTGGACTTGTTCAAGACGCACTTCACGGAAGACACCAACGGTCTCTACCGTAACGATGGCAAGGCCAATTTTGAAGATGTAACGCGCGCCGCGCGGATCGGCGTGGAGACCCGCTACATCTGCTGGGGCACGGGAATCGTGGATCTCGACAATGACGGCCATCCTGATATTTTCGTGGTCGCCGGCAACGTGTATCCCAACATCGAGAAGGTGCTCCCACAGTATCCGAACAAGTGCCCGCGTATGGTTTTTCGCAATCTCGGCAACGGCGTCTTTGAAGAACTCATGAATGAGGCCGGTCCAGGTGTGTCAGCCGAGCATTGCAGCCGGGGATGCGCGTTCGGCGATTTTGACAACGATGGAGATCTGGATATCTTGATCGTCAACCTGAACGAACCGCCTTCGCTTTTGCGCAACGACATGCGAGGCGCCAGCCATTGGCTGAAGGTCAAGCTCGTGGGTACCAAATCCAATCGCAGCGCAATCGGCGCAAGAGTTGTGGTGCGCTACGGGAAAAAGACACAGGTCCAGGAGGTATTGAGCCAGTCGAGCTTCTATTCCGTCAACGACTCCAGGTTGCACTTTGGTTTGGGCCCGGAAAAGAGTGCGGACATCTCGATCCGCTGGCCCAGCGGACTTCACGAAGAGTTAAAGAGTGTTGCGGCCGATCAGCTGATCGTAGTGAAGGAAGGAACTGGGATCGTTCCCGGGCAGGGTTGGTCCAAAGCGGCGCCTCAGAACAAGTCCGCACGGTGATGGCCACGCAAAGACGTTGCCGAGAGAGCTGGGCGTCCCCGTTTTGCAACTCGACTCGTCGAGGCTCGAAAACTACAATATCCAGCGGGGGGCGGTGAAGGCCAACGGGTGAAAACTAGTCCGCCACTCACGGTCCAAATGGGAAGGTGATCCGCCATGAATTCCGGCAAGAATGTATCGCGACGCCAATTTCTCTCCACGGCGGTCTCCTCTGCCGCGGTTTCGTATCTGGCCGATCCTGGATTCTCTTTCGCGCTCGGCGGGCCTGACGCGCCTTACGCGGAAGCATCGCAGATACCTTGGCGGGACCAGGGCGTCTTAAACCTCGCCAATTCTCCCTATGCAAAGCTGCACAGCGTGCCGGTTCGCGCCGTCACCATCGAAGAAGGTTTTTGGTCCAAGCGCCGCAAGACCAACGTGGAGCGCAGCATCCCGACGATGCGCGAGCAGTTGGAGCAGCACGGCCGCATGGACAATTTCCGGCGTCTCGTCGGAAAGAGCTCGGCTCCCCAGAAAGGGCCGCTTTATTCAGACTCCGACATCTACAAGTGGACCGAAGCGGCGGCATTCGCATTGCAATCCGGCGACATACCGGAGCTTCGCAGTGTCACCAGCAGCATGATTCGAGAAATAGTCGCGGTGCAGGAGCCCAGCGGGTATTTGAATACCTACTATGTAGAGGATCGCGCTTCCCAAAGAATGCTGCCCAAGACCCAAGAAGTGGGCCATGAGCTTTACAACCTCGGGCACATGTTGCAGGGTGCGATTGCCTACTACCGGGCGACTGGCGACGCGAGGCTTCTCGATGCCGGCGCCAAGTTCGTCGATGGCTTCCTGCTACCGAACTACGGTTCCGGACCGGACAAGAAGGCGATTGTTTCCGGCCATCCCGAAATTGAGATGTCGCTGATCGAGCTCTACCGCACAACCGGTAATCGCCGGTACGTGGACTTGGCGGGCTACATCCTGCAGGGTGACGCTCGCATTCTGCCGGAGCCGCGGCGGTACGTCTATATGTACTGCGCCATTCCGTTTACGTCGCGAACGAAGTTGGAGGGACATGCGGTCCGCGCCATGTATGCCTGCTGTGGCGCGACAGACTACTACCTGGAGACGGGCGACGCTTCTTACTGGAAGACGCTCAACGTGCTTTGGGACGACCTCTCGGGCCGCCAGATGTACATCACCGGAGGAGTTGGCGCCCGCAGCGAAGGCGAGGCGTTTGGCGACGCCTATGAACTGCCGAATGCGCAAGCCTACGGCGAGAGCTGCGCGGCGATCGGGAACATGATGTGGAATTGGCGCATGCTGGCCGCCAGCGGGGAAGCGCGATTCACCGACGTCATCGAGCGCGCTTTGTATAACGGCATCAACTCCGGAATGTCCCTCGACGGAACGACCTATTGCTACCGCAATCCGCTGGCTTTCGATCCGTCTTCCGGCGAGACGATCCGCAACCCGTGGTACGACACTACCTGTTGCCCGCCGAATCTGGAGCGCACGTTTGCTTCGCTGCCGGGATATTTTTACAGCACGAGCAAGGACGGCGTGTACGTGCATTTGTACGACAACTCCGAGCTGGATTGGCGGTTAGAAAATGGCACGCCGCTGAAGATTCATCAGAAGACAAAATATCCCTGGGATGGGGACGTGCAGCTCACCGTGACGCCGTCACAGCCGGCGGACTTCACGCTGTTCGTTAGAATCCCCGGCTGGGTGAAAAACGCCAAGATCGCTGTGAATGGGAAGAGCTTGGAAGGCGCGCAGGCGGGCCACTATCTGCCGATTCGGCGGCAGTGGTCGCCCGGCGACACGGTGAGTCTCAACTTCCCGATGGCTCCGGAAGTCGTCGCCTCGAATCCACGCGTTTCTGAGAATAGAGGACGGGTCGCCGTGCAGCGCGGCCCTGTCGTCTACTGCATGGAGCAACTGGATCAACCTAACGCGCCCGCGATGGCCGACGTTGCCATCCTGGCCAATCAGCCCGCGGCCAAAGCCTTCCAGACTGAATACAAGTCCGATCTGCTGGATGGCGTGACGGTGTTGCACCACAACGGCGCCGCATTCGAGGTTTCGTCAAGCAAAGAAGCGCTGTACATGCCGGCAAGCCCGGACGCCCCAAAGACTCGTCCGCAAAATCTCACGCTGATCCCGTACTATGTGTGGGCGAATCGCGAGGCGACACCCATGCAGGTTTGGGTTCCTTACACGCGAGCCTGATCCACGGCGCGGTGTGCAAGTTCGGCCCAGCGTTCTAGCGCCAGGCCCAAGGTCTTCTTCCTAGCTACTTCTGATCCAGCGCGAGAGCCACGCCATACGGCGCAAGCTCGAACTCTTCGGCCGGTTTGTCTTCCAGCAGCGATTTCATTGCGTGAGGCAGCGTAATCGTTCTCGGCTGCTGAGAAAAATTGATGAACACGAAAACCTGTTTGTTCGCACCGACTCGCCGGCTGACTTCCACTCCATCAGGAACCGTGCCGAATACGGGCTTGACGCCACTTTGTCTCACCATGCGTTCCGCAAAGCTTGCGACGAGCGTGTCGTCGAGTACCGCACCGACATACGTGATGGTGCCTTTTCCGAAGTCGCGCGTGACCACGGCGGGTTGTCCATCCAGCCACCCATTGCTCGTTCCAAAGCGCAGTAACACTTGCGCGCTCGCATCCGTGGTCTTCAATTGTTCCGCCCACCACGATCCTGAGCCGCTGCCGAGCGTTCCATAGAGGGGTACGTTTTTCTCCAGCGCATAGAACTGCTCGACCCGGGCTCCCAGCGCATCCGCGAGAAAACCCGGCTGCCGCTGCGGCAGCAACGCGTTGTACTCGTCCTTCAGTCCGGCGCGAGGGCCAAGTATCAGATGGCCTCCGCCCTTGACGTATTCCAGCAAATGCTTCGCGAGCGGTTCTGGAATCAGATTCAGGTTTGGCGCCACCACTAATTTGTATCCATTGAGGGGTGCGTACGGACTAACGACGTCCATCGATTGCGCGAGTTTTCGCAGTGCTTTGTAGTATGAGAGCGACACGGCGTAGGTGTTGTACTGCCGGGTGTGTTTCTGAAAATCGACGGCCCAGCGGCTATCGTAGTCGTTGAGAAGGGCGACTTCCGAGACCACGGTTGTCCCCCGGAATGCGCCCTGGGTCTGATCAAACTCCTTTGCAGTTCGCGTCACTTCCTCGAGCAGCGGCTCAGGCGTGCCGTCCGCTCCGACCAGCGTGCCGTGCATCTCTTCCTGTCCGTTCGGCGCACTGCGCCATTGCCAATAGCTGACGTCATCGGAGCCGTGCGCGATGGCATGCCAAGCCATCGCGCGAGTCTCGCCCTTGTTCAGGTAGTTGTTGAGGTCGCTCCAATTCACCGCGCCGGGCTGCGTTTCGATGACCCAGAAGTTCTCCCTCTTAAGGCCTCGCATCCCGTCATGACTCATTCCGTTCACATCGGGATCGAGATGCCCGGTGCCCACATAGTCGTCCCAGGACGCGAAGGTCAGGGGATCGGCAGTCTTGTACTGATCCAGCCCGTCCCATCCGAGCCCCATGAAATTCCCGGTGATAAACTGCCGCGCGTTCGCGTATTTACGAATCACGTCGATTTGATTTTGCTGGTAGGCATCCCATGCGTGAGTTACGAAACGCTTCCATTCCAGCATTAGGGCCGGATTGTGGGGCACGGTGGGAATCGGGATCTCGCTCCAGTCGTCGTACGTTTGGCTCCAATAAGACGTCGCCCAATGCTGATTGAGCGAGTCCATGGTTTTGTACTTGTCGCGAAGCCGATCCTGAAACTGTTTCTTCGTGCCGTCATCGTAGGACATCAGGGCGTAGCCGTATTCGTTGTCGATCTGCCAGCCCACAACGTCCGGATCGCTGGCATAGCGCTTGGCCATTTCCTCCGCGATGCGGCGGCAAAACTCCAGATACTTCACGGACGTGGGCGAAGCGTGCGCGCGGTTGCCGTGCGCCACGCGCTGTCCGTCTGGCTCAACACGGAGAGTCTCTGGATACGTATGCGTGAGCCATGCGGGCGGGCCGGCAGTCGGCGTGCCCAGCACTACAGCGATGTGATGTTTCTCCAGAAGGCGAATTGCGCGGTCGAGCCATGCGAAGTCAAAATGCCCCTCACTTGGCTCCATCGCGCTCCAGGCGAATTCGGCGAGCCGCACGACGTTGAGGTGGGCATCCTCCATCATCTGAACATCGGCCTCCCATCGCGACTCGGGCCACTGCTCGGGGTACCAGTCCGTTCCCATGAGGATCGCGTTGCGCCCCGGAATCTGCGTAGGAATGTTCTTCTCTTCGGCCGCCCGACCCGCGTTTGCGAGCGGCAAAAGGACCAGAGTCAGCGCCAGCACAGCCGGTGGCACAGCGCGCCGCGTTTGCGGAAATATCACGTTGCCCTCCAAGGGCCCGATTGTCGCAGAAACCGTCCCAATCCCGGCGCTTTTTTCCACACGCGGGAAGCCAGCGTTTTCGTCTGAGCGGCACTGTCAAGCAGGCAGTTACGCTGGGACTGGCGACAGCAATAGAGCGACGAAGCTCCCGACGACAAGCCTCGAAGTTTCGCCTCACCGTACGTCGAGTTCGACACCTGCGACAGGACGAAAGATAGGCACAGGCGGCAAAAGATAGCCCGAGAGTCTCAAAGATAGCGTTCTTTTTCCCGCATCCCCTTTCAGAATATTCAGTGCTGCAACCACCAAAACATGGGTAGGGAGGCGCGAGGGTTAGCAAACTGCAGCAATCGCGGTTGCCCTCTAAGACGAATCCTGAAAGCGTAGCGGTCCCACGACAACCATGAGATATCCGCTTCACATCAGCAAGAGAGTTGCCATGATATTTGTGACGGCGGCGGCCACTGTTGTCGTAACGGGACTCTTGGAATTTGGCCGCAGTCGTGGCCCGGTTACCAACGCGAATACGCCGCAGAAATCAGGAGCAGATTCCAGCACGCCCCCGTCCGAAGCGACCTTAGAGCTGTCACCCAGCCAACTGAACTCGATCAAGATCGAGCCGGTGGGGGATCATCTTTTTCCCGTTGAGAAAGAGGCCGTTGGCAGCATCAGTTTCGTCGACGACCTGTCGGTTCAGGTCTTCCCGTCCTATCAGGGAAAGATCATCAAGAGCCTCGTGGAACTGGGCGACGAAGTTCAAAAGGGACAGCCGCTCTATACGATTGACAGTCCCGATCTCATCCAAGCCGAGTCAACCCTGATTGGCGCCGCGGCAACTTTGGAACTCACCAGCAAAGAACTGGCGCGCGCCAGGGATCTTTACACGACGAACGTTGGCGTCCCACAGAGAGAGCTGGAGCAGGCTATTTCCGATCAACAAACTGCGGAAGGTGCTCTCAAGGCCGCACGCGACGCCGTCCGCGTGTTCGGCAAGTCGGAAGCCGAAATAGATCAGATCATCGCTTCGCGCAAGATCGATCCAACGCTGGTCGTGCCCAGCCCCATTTCCGGCCAGATCACATCCTTCAGCGGGCCCCCAGGGCTGTTGGTGCAGCCGGGGAATCCGCCGGCGCCTTATACGGTCGCTGACGTCTCCATCAAATGGATGCTGGCGAACGTCGTCGAAAGCGACCTTCCGTTTTTTCACCTAGGACAGCCGCTTCAGGTCAAGGTGATGGCCTACCCAGATAGCGTGTTTCACGGCAAGATTTCCAAGATCTACGCTGCGGTTGACCCAGACACCCATCGAGTAACAATTCGCTCCGAGATCACAGATCCCGGGAATCAGCTGCGGCCCGGAATGCTCGCCAACTTCGTCATTCGCATACAGAACCCCTTCGAAGCGGCTGCCATACCCGCCAATGGCGTGGTCCGCGAAGCCGACGGCACCATGACGGTTTGGGTGACAGCCGATCGCCGCCGTTTTGTGCAAAGAGCCATCCGCACGGGCCTGCGAAGAGACAGCCAAGTCCAGATTCTCGACGGTTTGCACCAGGGAGAACTGGTCGTAACGGACGGTGCCGTATTCCTAAGCAATATGTTGCAAGCGCCGCCAACGGATTAGATCGAATGCCCGGTCATTCCACTAAAGACGACAAGCAATGTTCAAGTCTCTGATAGCGTTTTGTTTGAGCCGCCGTCCGATTGTGGTGGTGGGCCTGCTGCTGTTCGTTGGGGCCGGGCTAGTTGCCTTTAAGCAGCTCAACATCGAGGCGTATCCGAACCCAACGCCCGTCATCCTGGAAATTACCGCGCAGGCGCCGGGCCTCTCCGCCGAGGAGATGGAACGTTACTACACGCTTCCCACGGAGATTGGACTCTACACCACGCCCGGAATCGACGTCATCCGCTCCACTTCGTTTTATGGCCTGTCGTTTGTGCGCGTCAGCTTCAAATATGGGGTGGACTATAACTTCGCGTACGCCCAAGCGTCGGTCGCGATGCAACAGAACGTTAGCCTGCCAGGCGGTCTGGTGCCCACAATCCAAGCTAACAGCTCGACAGGAGAAATCTATCGTTATCAGGTCGTCGGCCCAAAGCATTTCGGAATCACGAATCTGCGCACGGTTGAGGATTGGATTGTCCTGCGCCGGCTGTTGACCATCCCCGGCATCGCCGCCGTCAACAGCTGGGGCGGCCCCACCAAAGAGTTCCAGGTCGAGGTGGACCCTCACAAGCTCGAAGCCTACAGCGTCACCGTGCCCCAAGTCCTGACCGCGCTGGGCAACGCGAACATCAACGTGGGCGGACGCGAAATCCGCGTTGGCCAGCAGTCCATCAATATTCGGGGTGTCGGTCTAATTGATGACGGTGGCAACGATGATTTGGTCCAGGGCTACAAGGTAGAAGACATCGAGAATGTGGTGCTGGCGCAGTCCAACAGTGTCCCAGTGTTGATGAAGGATATCGGGAAGGTTACGGTCGGCTACAGGCCAAGACTCGGCATACTGGGCCGCGATCAACAGGACGATGTCGTTGGAGCGATCGTGGTGATGAGGCGCACGGAGCAGACCGCCGACATGATCCCAAAGGTCGAAGCGGCAATCGAGACGTTGAATCACGACGGGAGTCTGCCGCCGGGAGTCAGGGTTGTCCCTTTTTATGATCGCTCCTCGCTGATTGCCCTCACCACCCACACTGTTTTGCACAACTTGATATTCGGATGCCTGCTGGTCTTCTTGATTCAATGGATTTTCCTCGGCAATCTGCGCAGCGCGATCATCGTTGGATTGAACATTCCGTTCGCGCTGTTCTTCGCCACCATTCTCCTGGTGATTCTGGGGGAAAGCGCAAACCTGCTGTCGGTGGGGGCAGTGGATTTCGGCATCATCGTGGATTCGGCGGTGATCCTCGTCGAGAATATCTTTCGGAATTTTCAACGAAACCCGGAAGAAAGACAGGGTCTGCTCCAACGTCTGGCGGGAGGTTCCTGGGGTCCCGACCCGACGAAAACCACCGAACAAGTAACGTCCGCTCACGGATGGACGGATCGTTTGCGGCTGATTCTGATCAGCGCGATACAGGTCGACAAGGCGATTCTATTCTCGGCGCTCATCACCGTGGCCGGGTTCGTACCACTGTTCACCATGCAGGGAGTCGAGGGTCAGATTTTCGGACCCATGGCGCGCACGTACGGCTATGCGCTTGCCGGGGCGTTGATTGCCACCTTCACCGTCACACCCGTGCTCGCTTCCATGCTGCTCCCTGAGCACGTGAAGGAAGCCGAAACGATAGTCGTGCGGATATTGCACCGTCTTTACAATCCTGCGCTGCGCTTCGCGCTGGATCACCGTCCGCTCACGGTCGGCATCGGCATCGCCTTCCTAGCGGTGTCCGCATTTCTGGGGTTGCGGCTGGGCAGCGAATTTCTCCCGCACCTGGAAGAAGGTAATTTCTGGATTCGCGCTTCCATGCCGACCACGCTCTCGCTGCAAGATGGCGAGGCGGCCTCGAGAAAAATGCGCGAGATTCTCCTGCGGCACACCGAAGTCGTTACGGTGGTTTCTCAGCATGGCCGGCCAGACGACGGCAGCGATGCTTCGCCATTCTCGAATGTCGAATTATTCGCGCCGCTGAAGCCTCTTGACGAGTGGCCAGGGGGCTTGACCAAGGAGAAGCTAACCGAGCAAGTTCAAGCGGAGTTTAACAACGAGTTGCCGGGAGTCATCTTCAATTTCTCCCAATACATTGAGGACAACATCGAGGAAGGAATCTCGGGCGTCAAAGGCGTCAATTCGGTCAAGATCGTCGGCCCCAATCTCGTAGTTTTGACGAAGTTGGCCGAGCAGGTCCGGGACCAGATGAACCAGGTTCGCGGCATTACCGACCTCGGCATTTTCCCAGTTCTTGGACAGCCGAACCTGAACATCAAGGTGGATCGTGCTAAGGCCGCGCGCTACGGCCTCAATTCGGGCGATGTTAACGCGGTCATTCAAGCGGCAATGGGCGGGGCGGTAGCAACGTCGGTCTTGGAGGGCGACCGGCAGTTCGATCTCGTCGTCCGTTATACGCCTGAATACCGCGACGACATCGAAAAAATCCGCAACATCAAAGTGGCCTATCAAACCAGCAGCGGCGCCGATGCTTATATACCCTTGAGCGAACTAGCCACGATCACGTTGGATACAGGAGCGGCCTGGATTTATCACGAGAGCGTACAGCGCTTCATCCCGGTCAAGTTCAGCGTCCGTGGCCGCGACCTTGGCGGCACTGTTGAGGAGGCGCAGCAGCAAATCGCGAAGAACGTGAACCTTCCACCTGGATACCGGCTGGTTTGGGCCGGTGAGTTCGGAGACCTTCAAGAAGCCAAGAAACGCCTGGAGATCATCGTGCCCATCAGCCTCGTGCTGATTGTCGGGCTGCTCTACAGTTTATTCAATAACTTGCGCGACTGCCTTCTGACGCTGGCCGGAATCCCCTTCGCAGTTGCTGGCGGCGTATTCGCGCTCTATATCTCCGGTCTCAATTTCAGCATCTCCGCCGCCATCGGCTTTGTCTCGCTCTTCGGCGTGTCCGTCATGGACGGCATCCTGATGATTACATTTTATAACCAGGAGAGGCTTCACGGCCTGGGACCAGAGGACGCGATGTTCCATGCTGCCTCAACTCGTATGCGTCCGTTGCTGATGACGGCGCTTTCGGCCTGCATTGGACTCTTTCCCGCGGCAATTTCCACTGGCATCGGCAGCCAGGTTCAGCGTCCACTTGCCACCGTGATCGTGGGCGGCATGCTGGTCGGCCCCGTCATGCTGCTTCTCGTTGTGCCCGCGCTGAGAATGTTCTTCCTGGACCCCGAACACCACCGTCTCTCAGACGAATCCAAATGAAGATCACCCGCCCTCTTTTCCTTATGATTGGCTGCGCTGTGTTGACGCCTGGGACAAATTACGCACACCCATCTAGTCCGGCATCCCAAGAAACACCTCCTAAGATTGCCGCGAACGCATTCAGCGATCATCCGTACGATGCCGAGCACGTCGTTCTGATTGACGCCGGCAAACGTCAGAAAGATGGAAGCTCTTCTGACGAACGACGACACCTGGCCCGCGCTTCTGCGCAGAATCGTCTTCACAGCCGCGCCACCACGCCAACGAATCGTCCTAAGCAAGTCTCGAAGGGCCCGGCGCGTTTCCCAGCTGGAAAAAGCACGAACCTTCATCAAGCCGGTTCAGGCAAATCCGGCGGTGCTGTGAAAAGCGGGTTGATCCACCAAGAAACAAATGTCATCCGGCCTACGATCCTCAACAATGTGCGCCATCACGGTACTAATCCCGCGGTCATCCGTGGATCGGCAAAATCGGACGGCGGGAGTATCGGGGCGATCGACGGAACTCGTGCGCGCCGCCGCCCTTGAGGAATAGATTCTTATGAAATTGGCTCACAACTCGTGCCATGCCCGCTTCATCGTAGTCTATGCCGTACTGCTAACGACAGGTTGCGCGGTCGGACCTGAGTTCAAGAGGCCTGCTGCTCCGGCGAATGCTGGTTACACGCCGGCTCCACTTTCAACCACCAGCAGCACGAGCAACGTCGCCGGTGGAGAGGCGCAACGGTTTGTTGAAGCGCGGGATATTCCGGGAGAGTGGTGGACCTTGTTTCAGTCGAAGCCCCTCAACGATTTGATTGAGCGCTCGCTCAAAGCTAATCCCGACATCAAGGCGGGACAAGCGGCCTTGTTAGTTGCAAGAGAGAATGTGCTGGCTCAACGTGGTGCTTACTACCCGAGTGTTACTGGCGGTTTTTCGGCGACCCGGGCGAAGACATCGAGCGACATTTCCCCTGTCACCAATACCAGTGCCCTGAATTACAGCCTCTACACGCCGCAGGTCAGCGTCTCGTATGTACCGGACGTTTTCGGTCTAAACCGGCGAACCGTGGAGTCGCTGCAGGCGCAGGAACAGCAAGCGCGTTTTGCCCTGGCGGCGACGCATATCACGTTGAGCGCAAACGTCGCCGCCGGAGCCATACAAGAAGCATCCTTGCGGGCGCAGATTGCCGCGACTCGTGAACTCATCACCATCAACACGGACATGCTCAAGATTTTGCGCACCCAGTATGTGAAAGGATATGTTGGCAGGCTCGATGTGGCAGCGCAGGAATCGCAGCTCGCGCAAGTCGCTGCCACGTTGCCGCCACTGCTTAAGCAGTTGGCTCAACAGCGTGACCTGTTGGCGGTGCTGTCGGGCGGGTTCCCCAACCAGGATTTGACCGAAACGTTTGGGCTGTTGGATCTGCAACTGCCGCAGGAACTCCCGGTTAGCCTTCCATCGCAACTCGTGGAGCAACGTCCGGACGTGCGCCAAGCCGAGGAGAATCTACACTCGGCCAGCGCCCAAATTGGCATTGCGGTCGCGAATCGGCTCCCAAACTTTGCGCTGACCGCGGATGCCGGCAGCATGGCGGTGGTCCTCGGCAAGATATTCGCGGGAGGCACAGGCTTTTGGGATGTAGGCGCCAGCGTCACGCAGCCCATCTTTGAAGGCGGTACTCTCCTGCACCGGGAGCGCGCCGCGAAAGCTGCGTACGTTCAAGCCTCCGAACAATATCGGAGCACTGTCTTGACCGCCTTTCAGAATGTCGCTGACACGCTGAATGCCCTCCAACAAGATGCCGACGCCTTAAAGGCCGCGGCTGCCGCGAAAGAGGCGGCCGCCGTGACGCTTGACCTCGCCAGGAAGCAGTTTCAGGCCGGTTACGTCAACTACCTGGGGCTCTTAAATGCTGAGCAGGCTTACCAGCAAGCAGTGATCAATCTCGTTCAGGCCCAAGCCAATCGCTATGCGGATACCGCTGCTCTCTTTCAGGCCCTCGGGGGCGGATGGTGGAATCGTTCCGATGTGCCCAAGAATTAAATGCAGGGATTCGGCTGACATGCCGGGGAAGGAGTCCGATCGATGGAAAAGTAAAGAAGTCTGAGCTGCCCGTATCGAGGAAATCGGCATCCTATCCACTGTTCGATAGGGCGGGCCGATCGGCGGCACCACATTGTGAGGAAACGCTGTGAGATCAGCGCCCTGACTTGGGATTCAGGGAGGAAACTCGTGCGGTGCAGCCTGCTTCAGGGATTGTTTGCCTTGTCCGTTGTATTTTTGTTGAGCACTCTGCGCGTCCAGGCACAGCTAAATGGAGACGCATCTCAGTCAAAGTCGAATGGGACTGGCGACAGCAATCGAGCCGACAAAACTCCAGACGATAAGGCTCGAAGTGTCGGCTCACCGTACGTCGAGCTCGACAGTTGGATCTACCCGGCGATGGAGCGGCTTGCAGCTCTCGGCTACATTCATACCGAGTTCCTTGGGATGCGCCCTTGGACGCGAATTGAATGCGCCCGCTTGGTTCGAGAGGCGGGGGACGCAATCGGTTCGGCAGGTTCCGCTTCCAGTCAAGCAAGCCAGCTCCAGACAGAACTCGAGAAAGAGTTCCAGGCCGAACTGGATGCGCTCGCTGGAGGCAAGGACCGTATGATTCGCCTGGAATCCGTGTACGCGAACTTCACGGGAATCAGCGGTACGCCGTTGAACGACAGCTATCACTTCGGCCAAACCATTATCAACAACTACGGCCGCCCCTACGAAGGAGGCTTCAACAGCACCGATGGCTTTTCAGGGTACGCGACCGCCAACCGCTTCACGGTGTATGTAAGGGGAGAATACCAGCACGCTCCTTCGGCGCCCGCGTACTCGCTGCCCGTCCGGCAGGCGATCGCGACAACGGACCAGAACCCCGTGCTGCCGGCAACGCCGGTTCCGACCATAAATCAGTTCCGCCTTCTCGACACCTACGTGGCCGCCAACGTGACCAATTGGAATGTCGCCTTCGGCAAACAAAGTCTATGGTGGGGCCCCGGCGATGGCAGTGCGTTGCTCTTCTCCGACAACGCGGAACCCATCGACATGTTGCGTGTCAGCCGCATTGCACCATTTACTCTCCCTTGGATTTTCCGCTGGATCGGACCCATGAAGTTGGACCTTTTTTACGGCAAGCTCTCGGGCAATCAGTATCCTCCCCGTCCCATGATCCACGGAGAGAAAATCAGCTTCCAGCCCACGCCAAACTTGCAATTAGGGTTCACTCGCACCGGTGAACTGGGCGGTGTCGGGCGTCCACTTACGATCGGCCGAATCTGGTTGAGCTACTTCAGCATCACGAGTCCAACAAATGAAACCGCAGCGAACGACCCGGGAAAACGAACGGGCGGGTTCGAGTTTAGTTACCGAGTTCCTTTTGTCCGCAATTGGTTGACACTTTACGCCGATTCGCTTTCCGACGACGACCCTTCTCCGATCGACGCCCCGCGGCGAGCCGGCATCAGTCCAGGCATTTACCTGGCGAGGATACCTGGCGTATCGAAGTTGGATCTGCGAGTTGAAGCCGTGAACACCAATCCGCCGACATCGCGCAGCAATGGCGGGCAATACATCTATTGGGACAGCTTTTACCACGACCACTACACCAACAAGAACAACATCATCGGAAGCTGGGTCGGCAGGGAAGGCCAAGGTCTTCAGGCCCAGAGTACGTACTGGTTTAGCCCGCGGAACACGCTGCAATTGGGATATCGGCATGCAAAGGTCGCAAGCGACTTCATTCCTGGCGGCGAGACCCTCAATGACGGCTCCGCCAAGCTCGACTGGTGGCTGCGTCGGGACGTCAGCGTGTCCGTTTTCGTGCAATACGAAAAGTGGGTTGCGCCCATCCTCGCGCCTACCTCGCAGACCAATTGGACATCTTCTTTCGAGGTTGCGTTCTGGCCCTCCTCATGGAGCCATTAGATCGAGTGATGCCGTCAAGATTTGCCGAACGGGACACCACGCGCGTTAGGTCTTCTTTGCCTTCGCGGGAGGAGCCAGCGCGACCGCGGCCTCGGTGGTGAGCAGGAGGAAAGTGAACGTCTCCTGCAGATACAGGCGGACAGTGGCGTCGGTGTGGCTGAGATAGCCGATGGAGACGTCCTGGCCGATGTGCAGGTCGAAATCGCCGCCACGGGTGGTTAGCACGAAAGCGCCGGCAATGGCGGGCGCCCAGATGATTTGATCGTTGACCAGCCGCTTGACGTG
Organism: uncultured Acidobacteriota bacterium; assembly: GCA_963735525.1. GTDB lineage: Bacteria > Acidobacteriota > Terriglobia > Acidiferrales > UBA7541 > Acidiferrum. The sequence goes on from CAVTLQ010000023.1 coordinate 177,947, forward strand.
CTCGAGCACGGGGTATCCATGGTCGCTGGTCTCGGCGAGTGCGGTGTAGGCGTCGGCGCCGAGCAGCACCGCGTAGGGGCCGTTGACGCCGACGAGCCGCAACCTGACTCAAGCCTTGGGCAATGGCCTCCGGGTACTCGCGCACATCGGCGGGAGCGTCATTTTCGGATTGCTGGTGCCCTGACGGATGCCCTCGATGCCGGCGGCGGCATAGCCCTCGAACACGGCGCCGTCCTCGGCAAAAGCGATCTGGCGCGCGGCGTCCTTCGCCGGTTGCCAGTCCGAGTCGTTGGCGCCACGATCGACGTCGTCGATCGCTTGGCGCTCCAGCTCGAACGGAACGCGCAGCTCGACCAGCGCCTTCACCTCGCGCTGCCTGGCGACGATGCCGTCTTTCGGAGCCGCGATCGTCCGCAGGTGGCCGGTGCCGACGGCGGAGAGACCCGTGCCCGCCGGCCCCTGCACGTCGACGACGCGCCGTCCGGCGAGGTAGCGCTTGAGCGTGCGCGATGTTTCCTCTTCGATTTGAGCCCACGCCGCATCGGAAATGGGGGCTAGCTCGCGATGCAGATTATTCATGGGGGATATCTCCTTTGAGGGAACCGATACCGAGCGAACCCTCGTGTCGTGACGCGATGGATGGAGAGGCTTCGACCGCCGTCGGCGCGGCGGACAGCGCCGCATCCGCGGGCTGGTCCTCGACCACGTCCTCCAGAAATGTCGCGGACGGCACGAAGAACAGGTTCCCGGTGACGGCGCGGCTGAAGTCGAGCAGCCGGTCGTAGTTGCCGGGCGGGCGTCCGACGAACATGTTCTCGAGCATCTGCTCGGTCGTGCGGGGCGAACGGCTGTAGCCGATGAAATAGGTGCCAAATTCACCATGCGCGGCCCGGCCGAAGGGCATGTTGTCGCGCAGGATCTTGATCTCTTTCCCGTCCTCGACGATCGTAGTGAGCGCGCTGTGCGCTGAGCTTGGCTTGACGGAATCGTCCAATTCGATGTCCGACAGCTTCTTGCGGCCGATGATTCGTTCCTGCGCCTCCGTGGACAGCGCATCCCATCCCGCCAGATCGTGCAGATATTTCTGCACGATGACGTAGCTGCCGCCGGCGAACGCGGCGTCTTCCTCGCCGACGAGCACGGCATCGATCGCTGCTTCGCCCCGCGGATTCTCCGTCCCGTCCACGAAACCGATGAGATCGCGGTCGTCGAAGTAACGAAAGCCGTGCACTTCGTCTACCGGCGTAACTGCATCTCCGATGCGCGCCATGATTTGCGTCGCCAGCTCGAAGCACAAATCCATGCGCTTCGCGCGAATGTGGAACAGCAAGTCGCCCGGCGTGGAAACCGCGTGGCGCTCTCCGGCACGAATCTCCCGGAACGGATGCAGCATCGCCGGCCGCGGCACCCCAAACAGCCGGTCCCACGCCTCGGACCCAATCCCCATCACGCAGGAAAGTCCGCCTTCGAGGTCGCGAAATTCCACCGCCCGCAACAGCGCAGCGAGGTCTCCGCAGAACGACCGCACAATCGCGCGACTCTCGGAGCCCGGTTTTAGTGTCACGACCAGGAATATCGCCGCGCGAGTGAGCGATGCGGCCACCGGCTGCGCCAGGGCACGCAAGCCGTCTGCCGCGTTGCGTCCGCTCTTCGGATCTGGGCTCCATCGGATGTCATCCTGGCGGGGCGCACGGAATTTCGCTCTTCGAAATGCCGCGCTTACCTCGCGTGCGAGGGTTAAGCGCGGAAGCTTACCATCGTCTGCGGACGAACGTCCATGCAGCTTCCGCGCGTGGCGAATGTCTGGTCCCACACGGCCCACGGCCCAAAGACAGGTGGTTCTTGTTCAAGAGTCGGGCGCTGGTTGTCCATGTACGCTACAAAGAGAGGGAACTCGGGTTGGAAACTAACCGCGAGAGCCATTCATTTCTAGTAAGCGATTGAAAAAGAAATGGCGGGGACGACGAGACTCGAACTCGCGACCTCTGCCGTGACAGTACACTGTTATTTGGTAACTGATTGAAATTACGCGGCACGGATGGCTAGCAAAACCGCGCTTTGGAACGCTAGGTAACAATTATTGGACCATGAAAGGACCAAGAAATGGACTCTGCCGTACAACGGCAGAAGCCCTGACGAAGGACGAATCAAGTAATCCGGACCACCCTTTCCCAAGCTTCGGAGGTGGGTTCGATTACTATGCAACCCCTCGCATTTCCCCTGCTGAATGTGCCCTTCGTTGGACAACGGCCTCGGAGGCCGCTGTGGCGTCCTGTCGGGTGCTGTCGCCCGCGACCTTACTTAAGTTCGCACCTACGTTTAGAACGCGAGCCTTCCACGACTGGTCCACCCGAAAACCAAGCAGGAGTCCCTGCAACTACCTCAACCGGTTCTGTAAACACTGGCGGTTCCGCCCGTTCCAGCTTAGAGTAGTGTGTTACCTGGACTGAAGTTGGCGCTTATGAGGGCGGCCTTCAGTAGACGTACATCGGACTTCCGCAGAACCGGCAGAAGATGGTCGAGCTTCTCGTTGACGCCGTCCATGCTCCCACCGTGTTGGAATCAAGAATGGAGTAGCCGAATCTAATACCGCGAGGACGGACAATTCATGGAGAGAGCAGTACAGTCCGCCGCAGAAGTTTCGTCGCTGGGCGCACCAGCGAAGGACGAGTCGGGGCTGTTTTCGACTGAGTCTGTCCTCAACCTGCAAAAATTGATTTTTGCTGGCTCTCCTCTGTCCGAAGTTCTAGCGAACATTGCTCAGTTGGTTGAATCGCAAGCCGAAGGCATGTCTTGCACGATTTGGCTCCCCGACGAAGACGGAAAAGAGCTCTATTGTGCCGCTGCGCCCAGTCTTCCTGGATTCAGCGCTCACGTAGGGACCATGGCTGTTGGTCCGAAAGGGGGATCCTGCGGCACAGCGGTTTATCGGAGGGAGTCGGTGTATGTGACCGACATCCTGACCGATCCTGTCTGGGACCACTATCGTGACCGCCTGTTGCCTTATGGAATTCGTTCCGTTTGGTCCCGCCCATTGTTCACGAGCGAAGGGAAAGCCCTCGGCACTTTTTCGATTAATTATCGTGAACCACGCAACCCCGGTGCCAACGACCTGCAGTTGATCGAGAACGCCAGCCACATCACCGGAATCGCAATTGAGCGCCACATGAAGGAACAGGCGTTGCAGCGTGAGCGCGATCGGTTGCGGCTGCTTCTGGAGATCACCAACAGCGTCACCTCCAGGTTGGACCTCCGGCAAGTGGTTGAGGCGCTTTCGACGAATCTATTCAGGGTAATGCAATGTGACGTGTCCGCATTGCTGCTGCCCGACTCCGAGAGCGGCGCGTTACGCGTCACTATCTTGCACAATCCCGACGCGAGAGGACCCTTTCGCGAGGGATCATTGGTGCCGATGAATGGTTCGATCTCAGGTCAGGTTTTGCGGAGGGCCAAGAGCGTTCGGATCGATAGCTTCGAACAGGTCCGCGAGGATCCTGAAATCTATGGCAATCCTGACGGCCAGCTTCTTTATGAGCGCGTGATCGAGGAAGGCCTCAAGACGGGGTGTTATCTTCCGCTCATAGGCCGAGATCGCGTGGTTGGCGTTCTGATGCTCTGTAGGCGTTCGGACAATGCTTTTGAGAAAGACGACGTCATCTTGCTCGAGCAGGTGGCCTGTCAGGTGGCGATTGCGGTTGAGAACACATTGGAGTACGAAAAGGCGACAAAGGACCGAGATAAAGAAACAAAACAGAGACTCTATCTCGAAGAGGAAATTCGCGCCGAGCTTGGGGAAATCGTCGGAGAGAGTCCGGCGTTGAAGACCACGTTGAGCCTGGTCTCTGTCGTGGCCCCTACGGATTCCAGCGTGCTGATCCTGGGAGAGACGGGAACCGGAAAAGAACTCGTTGCGCGTGCGATACATAAGCTGGGCAGTCGCAGCGAGAAGGGATTCGTGAAACTGAATTGCGCCGCAATCCCTCTGGGACTCCTCGAGAGTGAGCTGTTCGGCCACGAAAAAGGAGCATTTACCGGCGCCATCGCCCAAAAAACGGGACGGTTCGAGCTCGCCGACAAAGGCACGCTGTTTCTTGACGAGGTTGGCGATATACCTCTGGAACTTCAGGCGAAACTGCTGCGCGTCTTGCAGGAGCAGGAATTCGAGAGGCTCGGCAGCAACCGTACGCATAAGGTTGACGTGCGGCTGATCGCCGCCACGCATCGGGATTTGCCCGCGATGGTGAAACAAGGGACCTTTCGCGAGGACCTTTATTATCGTCTGAAAGTATTTCCTATCCAGGTTCCGGCGCTGCGGCAACGCACAGAGGATATTCCGAGATTGGTGCGGCATTTCACAGCACTCTACGCGCAACGCATGAACAAACGAATTGACGTAATTCCTGCGGATACGATGGATGCGTTGGCGCGATACCCATGGCCCGGAAACATCCGCGAATTGCAGAACTTTATCGAACGCGCCGTGATTCTCTCTCCGCAGTCGATATTGCGCGCGCCAGTGTCCGAGCTGGAGCCGTTCCAGTCTCACAAGGAAACCAATGTCCCTATGAATGGTCTCGCCGAGGTCGAGCGGGATCATATCCTTCGTGCGCTGGAAGCGAGCAACTGGGTGATCAGTGGCGCGGCCGCGCGCTTGGGGATGAAGCGAACGTCGTTGGCCTACAGGATGAAGAAGCTTCGTATTCGCCGGTCTGCTGAAGTCCCGCAGAAACGCAGCGTCGCCGGTGCGGCTGGCGACGACTGAGTTTGCAAGCCGTCTATAGCAAACTACCTACCCGCGGCACTAGTGAATCCGACGGAAACCCGTCAGTGACGGATATCCGTCAGCGATTTGTCAGGTACGGTTTGAGATTTCATGAGCTCCTTCCTTACAAACTTCAATCGCCAGAATGATCTTGCATTGAATTTTCTTTCTTCGGAAGAATTTGCCCCTTTGGTATCCCACCTGCGCTAGAGACAAAGAAGTAAGGGGAGAACTTTATGAGTGATGCCACTTCACGAACAGCCACAAAACGCACAACGCCAGCTAGGGCGATGCGCGAATTTAGCGTGCCTCTTACATCCATCCATAGGGTCGAAGCCGATGGCGTGCAGGTGTTTTATCGCACGGCCGGCGAAGCAAACGCGCCCGTAGTTCTCTTGCTGCACGGATTCCCCACCTCGTCGTTCATGTTCCGCGAACTTATTCCGCGCCTGGCTAATGACTACCGCGTGATTGCGCCAGACCTCCCAGGTTTCGGATTCACAGAAGTGCCGCCTGAACGAAAATATCCGTACTCCTTCGATCGATTGGCACTCACGATCGACGCCTTCACGCAGGCACTCAAAATCGACCGCTACGCAATCTACGTGTTCGATTATGGCGCGCCAACCGGCTTCCGGCTGGCGATGGCCCATCCAGAACGAGTCACAGCGATTGTTTCGCAGAATGGGAACGCATACGAAGAAGGCCTTGGTGAAGCTTGGGGCCCGATCCGAAAGTACTGGGCATCACCCACGGCAGAGAATAGGGACATACTCCGCCAGAGCATTTTGACAGCGGGCGGAACGCGCTGGCAGTACACCCACGGCGTAGCAAATCCGGAGAGTGTTCCGCCTGAGTCGTACACATTGGATACGGCTCTGCTCGAACGCCCCGGGAACAAAGAGATTCAGCTCGATTTATTTCTGGATTACGCGTCGAACGTAAAGCTCTATCCGAAATTCCAGGAATATTTTCGCAAATCGAAACCGCCTCTGCTTGCGATCTGGGGCAAGAATGATCCTTTCTTCGTTCCCGCAGGAGCGGAAGCCTTTCGGAAGGACTTACCGGGCGCGAAGATTCAGTTCCTTGACACCGGACATTTCGCGATAGAGACCCACGTCGTTGAAATTGCATCCGCGATGAAGGACTTCCTCGAGACGAATGGTGTGGGGCGCCGGAGTGGAGAAAGTTCAGCCGCGCGATGAGTTCGTTTCCTCGGAACATGATGGCAGAAGGCGATTAGAACGAGGGAGAAGATATGGAACGTCGTAGGTTTCTCGGGGCCGTCACAGCCGCGTCGCTAGGCGTTGTCCTCGAAGGCTCTTTGACGGGACTTGCGCGAGCGCAAAACGCCGCCGCAAGCTTGCCTGACCGCGCTACCAAGAAAAGCGAATTTCCAGAGAACTCGACAATCGTTTTGGTACATGCGGCATGGGCCGACGGCTATTGTTGGAGCAACATTGTTCTCCCTCTCGAGCGACGCGGCCTCAAAGTGATCTGCGCGCCGATTCCGCTCACGTCCTTAACCAACGACGCGGCCGCTTTGAGTTGGGCACTGGAACGGACCAGCGGCCCAGTGGTTCTGGTCGGACATGCCTACTCCGGCGCCGTCATCGCCGCGGTGAAGGAAGAGCGTGTCAAGTCGCTAGTCTACGTTGCGGCGCTAGCGCCGGACGAAGGCGAGACGGTCGCGAAGGTCTTCTATCGCGATACACCCAGTCCGGAAGCACCGAAGATGGTTCCGGATTCCCACGGCCTTGTATGGATGCCCGAGGACGCGTTTCGCCGGGCGCTCGCACAAAAGGCGTCCCCGGTTCAGGCAAAGATCGCGGCCTCCGTGCAACGGCCGATTTCGGTTCAGTGCATTCAAGAACCAGCGCCCACGCCACTATGGAAATCAAAACCGTCATGGTACTTGGTCGCCGAAGAAGATCGCATGATCAATCCGAAGACGCAGCACTTCATGGCCGATCGGATGGCCGCAACGGCGAGGCCACATCCTGTGGACCATACACCCATGTACTCGGCGCCAGCGGTGGTGGTCGACGTGATTTTGGAGGCGGCGGGAAAGACTCTTTCGCAATAAACCCTTCGCCTGCGAACCGAATTTCTGATCGAAGGCTCGTGCCGAGAATCTGTCGTCCTGAGCGGAAAACTTAGCTCCCTGCCTTGGAGAGATGAATGGAAATCGCAACCAGGAGTCGGAGCGAGGAGGAAATGTTGGAACGCCGCGGCTTTCTTGGTGCTCTCGCCGGAGCATCTCTAGGTGTCCTTTCGGAAGGCATTTTCACTGATTTTGCGAGGGCACAAGACACGGCGCAAGCAGGCGCGAGTTCGACTTCCCAAATCTCGTTTGAGACTTCTCAGGCCGAGGTTTCGGGCAACACCATATTCCTGCGTCGCTATGGAAAGGGACCGGCCATTCTGCTGGTGCATGGCTTTCCCCGCACCAGCCTGATGTGGCGATTCCTCGCGCCGAAGCTCGCTGAGAGCCACACCGTGATCTGCGCGGATTTGCGGGCCTACGGACGCAGCGGGATACCCTCTTCAACGGACGACCACTTTCCCTATTCAAAGCGTGCAATGGCGAAGGAACTAGTGGAGGTAATGGACAAGCTCGGTTTTCGGACCTTCACGCTTGTCGGCCACGACCGTGGCGGACGCGTCTCCTACCGGTTGGCTTTGGATCATCCTGAGAAGGTGGAGCGTCTCGCCGTTTTCGATGTGATTCCGATTCTCGAAGCGTGGAGCCGGTCCGACGCCCGCTTCGCGCAAACCTACTGGCCGTGGATTCTGCTTTCTCAGAAAGAGCCGCTGCCCGAGAGCTATCTACTCGGCGCACCGAAGGCGGTCTTCGATAACCCCTTCGGACACGGTTCCTTCGGAACAGAGATTCTCGACGAATATGTCTCGATGTATCGCGATCCCGCTCGCGTTCATGGAATCTGCGAGGAATATCGCGCCGCGGCAACGATTGATGTCGAACACGATCGCGCCGACAAGGAAGCATCCAAGCGAATCGAGTGCCCAATGCTGCATCTCTGGGCCGAGGGTGGTCCGCTCGACACTTTCTATGCAAAAGACGGTGGTCCGCTCGGCATTTGGCGGCAATGGGCGCCACGGGCGCAAGGACAGCCAATGAAGGGTGGCCACTTTTTCCCGGAAGAAAACCCTGACCAAACCGCGGTTCTCGTTAAACAGTTTCTTTCTGCCTGAGAGAACAATCGCCGATTTCCTGGTGCTGCACATTTTGAAAGGGATCAGGCCAGGTACCTAAACTCAAGGAGATAAAGAAAATGAAGAAGTGGATAAAAATTGCAATTCCCGTTGCCGCGGTCGCGGTTTTGGTCGGATGGTATGCATTTCGGCCAGAGCGGCTTGTGGTAAATCGAGATGTCAACGAAGCAATGCCGACCGCACCTGGCGCCTCGTCGGCGCAGCCTCTCGAATCCGGACGGTTCTACAGCATTTTGCACCCGACCGAAGGTACCGCAACCATCTACCAGCTGGGAGATCGGACGCGTGTTCTTCGTTTTACGAGCTTCAGCACGTCAAACGGCCCCGATGTTCACGTCTACATGGTCGCCGCCGACGATGCCAAGGACGCAGCAACCGTGCAAAAGGCCGGTTTCGTTGACTTGGGAGTGATCAAAGGCAACATCGGCGACCAAAATTACACGCTCGCCAGCGACTTGGACCTGGCGAAATACCGCGCAGTGTCCATATGGTGCAAGCGATTCAGCGTGAATTTCGGAGCCGCAGCGCTGAGACCGGCAGAGGCATCGCAAAATCACTAGGACACGGTTTCGTAATTCCTGGAGGGGAGCACGCGGAGACACGCGCTAGAATTTCAGCGGATTGAAATTTGTTGTTTTGTCAAAATAGTCGACGTTTTCGATTTTTTTGAGCCACGAGGATACTTTGAGCGTTACAGGCAGCAAGATAAGCTCCACACTGACTTTCGTAAGGCCTGCAACAACAATGCTTCTTGTTAATACACGTCCCGGTATCATCCGCCACAGACCGAAGATGTAGAAGACGCTGGTGTTGACCATTTGCCCGCACAAAGTAGAGGTTACGAAGCGCGCGGATATATAACGTCCGTTCGTCCACACCTTCATTTTTGCGAGGACATAATTGTTGGCGACGTCGCCTGCGAACATCGCAAGAGTGCCAAATAAAACCAAGCGAGGGGCCGCGGATAGCACATCAATGTACGATTTATTGTTGGTCATGACCGCGGAGGGCGGATAGTAAATCACAAATTCGAAAATTGCGATCATCACAAGCTGCACGAAGATGCAGTACCACAAGACGCGCCGGGCCACTGCGTACCCATAAACCTCCGTCAAGATGTCAGCAAAGATATAGACAAAAGGAAAGTAGTAGATGGAAATGGAGAGGGGAATTCCCATGACGTCAATCAGTTTGCCGGCAGTGGGAATGCAAATGATGGCGAAAAACACGTTCCAAAGAACAATGTGGTTCAGGAATTTGTAGTTCTGCATGCGCCGCCCCGGCAAGTTGGCTAGGCCGATCTCTCGCAATGAGCTGGTCAAGAGCTTAGCAAACAAATCTTAGACACGCGCCAGAACTACTCGACCTCGCTCTACAAGCCATGGCACGGCCGAACGCTGAAACAGTGTCACCTCTTTACTCGAAATTATTCCAAATATGGAAATCTAATTCCCGGCTTTGCCGACTTGTGCGAGCTCGAGCGTTCCCATACTGTCCGCTCCGGCGCATTCGCACGCTGCTTTGAGAGGTAGCAAGCAGTGAAAGCAATTGTGATTCACAAATACGGCGGGCCAGAGGAACTGAAGTTCGAGGACTATGCCGACCCTGTTCCAGGACCGGGTGAGGTATTGGTACGGATTGTTGCCACTAGCATCAACCCGTTCGACTTGATGCGGCGTTCCGGAGCCGCCAAAGATTTCGCGCCCATAAAGTTTCCAGGGATTGTTGGGGTGGATCTCTCGGGTGTGGTAGTCAAAGCCGGGCCCGGAGCGCAGGGTTTTTCCACGGGTGACCACGTATTCGGGATGGCGGACCAGGCGTACGCCGAACTGTGCGTCGCGAAGGCATCCAGTCTTGCGAAGATTCCAGCAGGGCTCGACGCGGTGGACGCAGCGGCCCTGCCGCTGGTCACGACAACGGGAAACGAATTGATATCTCTCGGCACTGGAATTAAGGCTGGTCAAACGGTGCTGGCCACGGGAGCGGTTGGAAACGTGGGGCGCTCGGCGGTATTCACTGCGAAAGACCGCGGTGCGGTCGTGATCGCGGGCGTTTTGAAAAAGCAACTCCAAAAAGCAGCGAGCCTTGGCGCGGATCGAATTGTTGCAACTGACGATGAAGAGTCGATGGCCGGTCTGTCGGAACTGGATGCTGTCGCTGATACGGTAAACGGGAAGACCGCGGAAACATTGATTGGCAAAGTCAAACGAGACGGAGTTTTCGCGACGGTCCTGGGAGCTCCACAGAATGCCAAGGACTATGCATCCGTCAAGGTGGTCCCCGTATACGCAACTCCCGACGCCAAGATCCTTATGTATATGGCGCAGGCAGTGAAGGCTGGAAAGTTAAAAATCCCCATCGGAAGGAAGTGGCCGCTCAAGGATGCGGAGCAAGGACACGCCGCAGTAGCAAAGGGCAGCGCCGGCAAGTCACTGCTCGTTGTAAGTGAAAGCTAAAGACTAATTCGTCGGACAAATTGCAACGCAAAAAAGTCCCAACGCCAGAGATGTATCTAAACGGTGTTCCGTCAGGAGGAGAACGAACGATGAAAAAGCTAATTTATCTGCTGTTGCTTGCTGTTGTTCTGGGTGGCCACGCTTCGGCTCAGTCCACACGGGTGGAATCGCCGGAAGACTTGAAATCTTACGTGCCGGTTTTGCCCGCGGTCCGGGCGCAGTACTTCAACGTCGACCCAAAGCTAGGGTATGCGGTCAAGGAGATGGGCGGAGGCGTGTACGTCATTTCGGATAACGGCTGGCAATCCGCGTTTCTTGTCACCAGTGAAGGCGTCATCGTGTTCGACGCGCCGGAAAGCTTTGGGAAAAGCATTCCATCGGCGATCGCCAAAATCACCGACAAGCCGATCAAGATGCTCATCTATTCCCACATCCATAAAGATCACATCGGTGGCGCGGCGGCGTTCAAAGACATCAAGGACTTGAAAATTGTTGCGACGGAGGGCGTCGCCGAATTCTTGAAAGAGCAAAACGATCCCAATCGACCGATTCCGAATGTAGTGTTCGGCGCGAAGAAGACGATCACCTTGGGAGGCAAGACCGTTGAATTGACCCGTCATTTCTATCACTCGTTCGAGGGGGATCTTTTCATCTATGTCCCCCAGGCGAAATTCATGATGGCTGTCGATTGTGTGACGCCCGGCTATGCTCCGTTCCAGGGATTCGACATTACCGAAAACTTTGGGCAGTACATGAAGGTGTTCGATGAACTGCTGGCCTACGACTTCGATAAATTCACGAGCGGTCATCTGACAGCCACAGGGACGAAAGAGGACGTGGTGATCACCAAGGAATTCACCATGGACGTGTACAAGACGGTGAAACGCATCCATAACAACCTTGACCAGAGTGCGGTCGTGGCGGAAGCCGCAAAAACAATTGGGTACGACAATGAATTCCTGTTGTTCAAGGTTGTGCTGGACCGGGTCGCCCACGATTCCGCAGCCGAACTGCAACCTCGCTGGATTACTCGCCTGGCGGGGGTGGATGTCTGGATGGACAGCCAGATACGCACGGCCATACTTTACGTCCGTTGGGACGACAGGTACTGAGGGCAACATACGTCAACGCTGCGGAAGCACAGCGGCGTACCTAGTCTCCAGCCTAGGAACAGGCGGCCGGGAACTCTGCCGCTGCATGGCTTTCCTGTTGGGGAATCTACATCGATATGCCCGTCGATAGACCAGCAGCATCCCGGAACGCGGGCTTATGGATGGACCTCGAGGGTACTGAAACGCGAGAGGATGAGGATGAGCGCGAATTCGTTTGCGTTGCTATTAATGAACCTGGTTGCGCTTACTCTTTTCGCAACCCCAAGAGATCGATCAGGTGTGGGATCACCGACAGACCAAGCGCTGACTGTGAATACAGTCGAAGGGCTCCTGCAAGCCGCCCAGAATCCAAGCACTTCGCTGATCGTAGTTCAAGGTTTCCTCGCGGACGTGCCCGGTTTTCGTCTGTCTCCCCACCAGAGTATGCGAGGCAGTTCCCCGGAACCTTCGGGTCTGAAATTCCGCCCGGGTAGCGATGGCTTAGAACTGACCTCAGACAATTCGGTTTCGTCCTTGATGCTGATGACCGCCCCGGATCGCTGTGCGATTTGGAATGACGATTCGGTCGATGACTTGGGCTTGCTCTACCTCCGTCAACTGAAAACGGTGGGACGGGTCCGAATATTGGCGCGCAATCGAATCAGAGCAGGCCATGTTGAGGTGCGAGACCTGGACATTATTGCGGCCGATTCCCGATCTGCCACGGAACGACCCAAGGGCTTCGGTGTTTTTGTGATTCAGGGTGCGTTTACATTGTGGAATCAGCAGCCAGATCCCAACGTAAGAATCACAGCTGATGTAGCCGGAGTATCGGCGGGAAGAGTAGATGCGCCCGTACTTGGGTCGGGCATCTTTGTTGGCGGCCACGGAGACGACGGAGGGTCGTTGCGAATGCAGCGACTCGAGACCGGCGACGTTTATAGCGAGGGACGAATCACACCGGGCACGCCAGACTTGATCTCAGGTGGGGTCTTCGTCCTGCACGGCGCAAATGTCGACCTTGTGAAAAATGACGGCCCGGTGAGTACTTTCGGGGCAAATGATATGGCGCTCGACAATTGGGGGAAAGTCGATCGCTGGATTGCCGCTGAAAAGGTTTCGACCTACGGACCCAGTGGCATTGGCTTCGTCAATTTCGGCGTCACTCGAGAAATCAAGCTAGCGGCCCCCATCGAGACATTTGGTCAAGGTGCTCGCGGCTTCAACGTGTACGCTGGAACAGTTGAAAGGGCCGAGTTCGATCGCATCGTGACCCATGGTGACGGTGCCGTCGGCATTCAGATCAGTCAACCGATCGGAAAGATTATTGTTCAGAACGGAGTGGAGACATTCGGGGGCACGGGTCCATCTCTCGTGAAAGGAGTTATGCAAGAGCTTGCAGCGGTCGGATTGAGCGTAAAGTCTGGCGGAAGTGCTAGAGCCATCTTCGTTCATGGCGGACTAAAGACCCATCGAGCAAATGTAACTCCTCTCGAACAAGACGGATCGATTGAATCATTGCTGATCAAAGATGGATTCAAACAAGAACGAACAGAACCGCAATAACTCCCGTTCGCTTTGCGCTCGAATCTCTTGAAAGTTTAATCTCGGCTCTCAACTGGGAAGTGAGGGGAAGAGCGTCGGCGCCATTTGGGCTGCGAATTCCTTGAACACGCGGACGGGCCGTGTGAGGTAACGATTGCCCACATGGACCACCCAGAGATTGAAGACTGTGAAGTGCCATTTCTGCATTACCTCAACGAGCCGCCCCTCGCGCAACAACTCGGGCTGCACCAACGGCGGAAGGTCGCCAATTCCGGTGCCCGCAAGCAAGGCAGTCGCGAGGCCGGCATAGTCGTTCATCGCAAGGAATGGCTGGAACGTTAGCGTTTCTTTTTTCTTCCCGTTCGTGTGAACGAAGTTCCATGCCTTTGTCGGCGTCCAAAAAGAGAAAGCCAGTAGCCGGTGTTCAAGTAAGTCTTGAGGTTTTTGAGGCCGCTTGCACTTTGACAGATAGCTCGGGCTCGCAACGAGTTGGTGACGGTAGGTGAGGATTCTGCGCGCAACAAGCGATGAGTCTTTGAGTTGTTCTCCGACCTTGAACGCCAGGTCGACGCCCTCTGCGATTTGATCCACAATCCGGTCCGTGATGAAAACTTGTACTCGGACCTTCGGATACGACGCCTGGAATGCGCCGATCAGCGGCGCAAGCAACGAGTCGGAGATGCTGGGTGGCGCAGAAAGCCGCAGTTCGCCTGAGACGTTCGACAGGTGGTTTGAAGCGATGTTGTCGACCGCTTCGTTGAGTTCGACCGTATGGCGAGCATGCTCGAGAAGTTCGGACCCAACATCAGTCAGCCGCAAGCTGCGCGTCGAGCGTTCGAGCAAGCGCACTCCGAGTTCGTTCTCAAGGTCGGCAACGCGACGGCTGACGGTTGAGGTCGGCATTTTCAAGAGACGCGCGGCTTCCGAAAAACTTTTCGCTTCGACCACTTTTGCGAAAATCATGAGGGAATTCAGGTCCGTCATCACGATCCTCCCGTTCCGGCAGACTTTACCCTGAACTCCCGAAAGATTTCCCCGCACATCCTACGTCCTCTCGGACGCGTGGTCCGGTAAAGATTATCCCAAATTTGGAAAATACATTTGCTGTTTCACCCGCTTGTCGGACAGACGTGGCCCGACTACATTCCGGTTGAAAACGCCGTCAAAAGCAAAGGACCGGTACCATGAATGCAAACGAGAAGGCCGTTGCCGCAGTACTTGCGCAATATCAAGACGCGTTGAATCAATCCGATACGAGTGCGGTGATGAGGCTCTATGGACCCGACGGAGCATTTATGCCCCAGAATAGCCCTTCTAGTATCGGTGCCGACGAGGTTCGCAGGGCCTATGACGCGGTGTTCAAGACCATAAAGCTGACCGTCAAGTTCGACGTAGCCGAGGTTGTGGACATGGCTCCAAATTGGGTATTCGCCCGCACCAATTCAGCCGGAACCGTCAAGGTTCACGCGACAGGCGCGGGCGGTCCGGAGGCCAATCAGGAGCTTTTCCTCTTTCAGAAAATCGATGGAGCCTGGAAGATCGCGCGCTACTGTTTTTCCACAACCAACCCAGCACGCGCATAAGGGCGAAGAGGGCGAACGATGGCCACAATGAAAGCCGCTGTGATTCACGAAGCCGGCGGGCCCGAGGTTCTCAAAATTGAAAGCCTTCCGATCCCCGCACCGAAGAGCGGCGAAGTCTTGATTCGCGTGAAGGCGTTCGGGCTCAACCGGTCCGAGCTGTTTACGCGGCAGGGTCATTCGCCTGGTGTAAGGTTTCCGCGCGTTTTGGGCATCGAGGCAGTCGGCGTCGTCGAGGCAGTGCCTGGAGGTGAGTTTCGCAAGGGCGATATCGTTGCGACGGCGATGGGCGGACTGGGGCGGCAAATTGACGGCGGCTACGCCGAATTCACGTGCGTGCCCGCGAAACAGGTGCAGGTCATCAAGACCGAACTTCCTTGGGAAACCCTCGGAGCGATCCCGGAGATGCTGCAGACGGCGTGGGGTTCGCTGTTCAAGTCGCTGCGCCTCGAAAAAGGCGAACGTCTCTTGATTCGTGGTGGCACAACTTCTGTTGGCTTGGTGGCTGCGGCCATTGGCAAGAAGCACGGTGCCTTTGTCGCGGCGACCACGCGAAACCCGGAGCGCGAAAACCTGTTGCGCGCCAGTGGTGTCGATCAGGTGTTCATTGATACGGGCACAATCGCCGAACAGGTTATGGAAGTCAGTGCCAACGGTGTGGACAAAGTGCTCGAATTGGTTGGTACGACGACCTTGAAAGACTCGCTTCGCTGCGCCAAACAGCGTGGCATCGTGTGCATGACCGGAATCGTCGGCAACAAATGGTCCTTCGACAATTTCGCGCCCATGGAAGCGATCCCGACTGCGGTCAGCCTGACGACGTATGCTGGCGAATCGGAAGATTTCATGCGGACGCCCCTTGAGGATCTGGTTGAACAGATCGCGGCGGGCACACTGCGCGTCCAGATCGGCAAAGTCTTTCATCTTGACGATATCGTTGAGGCACATCGATGCATGGAAGAGAACAAAGCGGGTGGAAAGATCGTGGTGCTGACTTAAGCGGCACCGGGATGCGTCCATGCGCACGGCCCCGAAATCCGCGACATACGTGTTATCCAGTACCTGTGAGGCACTATGACGAAACCGAAGGGCTTTCAAGCTGACATTCGGCCGCTCTTTACGCAACGAGACGTTCAGGCAATGAGTAAGGCCTTCAATTTAGCCAGTTATGATGACGTGATGACCCACGCGGCGGTCATCTACGACCGAATTCAGGGAATTGGTGGTGCCGTCATGCCGCCCCTACCGCCGCGAGGAGAAGGTCCTTGGCCGCAATCTCGGATTGAACTATTTGCTAAATGGATGGCGGATGGTTGCCAACCTTAGGCAGGCCGTAAAGGGCAAACCGCGACGCATCATCGACAACACGTCGAGCGTCTCCGCTCGAAGAACAGGTGATCAAGATGTCCCCATCGGATCGAAGTGCCGAACCAAGGTTTGTGGTGACGAATACGCTCATCGTTGCGGACATACAGCGCTCCGTTGCGTTCTACCGTGACGTCCTTGGCGCCAAGGTGCTGCGCGAGGGCGAGCCAACGTTTCTGCAGCTCGGGAACATTTGGCTTACTATCAACCGCGGCGGTGGCCCGACCGATGACAAGCCTGAAGTCTTCGCTTCGCCGCCGCGCGATCAAAACGTCCTAAGCATCTTTCTGAACCTTCGCGTGACCGATATAAAGCGTTACTACGACCTTTGGTCTTCGCGGGGCGCGAAATTCATTACTGAGCCTAAAGTTCACGCAACGGAGCTGCGGTGCTACATGCGCGACCCGGATGGGTACCTCATTGAGGTCGGTCAAACGACCATGACCGCCGGTCCCCTGGACTTGTACGCGTGATTTTTTGAGAGAAGTTCTGAAATTCTAAGCAGCTTAAATGAAGGCGGCATAATGGGAAATTTAGGCCAGATGACAAATGTCGAGTTCTCGCTCACAGTTCCCAGCCGCAGATCAGCCGGAAGATTTCTTTGGACTTGGTTTCGACCCGCTCTCGGATCCGGTTGCCTTTCCTTGCCTCAATCCAAGCGAGCTCATGGAGCTTGCGCCTTTCGGCGAACGGTGCGCCATTACCAAGAATGATCCACTCGTTTCCGCCGGGGAGTATCCATTCAACAGCTATGTAATTCTTTCGGGAACAGTGCGAGCCGTCGACGTCTCGACCGGCGAACGTGTCGTATTCGTTCGCTACGGTGCGGGATATTTTACCGGCGATATCGATCTGTTCACACGGCGGCCCTCGATCATCTCGGTCGAAGCCGAAACTTCCGTCGAGGCAGTGCGACTCACACCGAAGCAGCTGCGGGATTTGTTCACCCGAAAACCTCAGCTGGGCGAAAAGTTCTGGAAATCGTACCAACGCCGGCGGCAATTACTCCTCAAGTCCAAATTTCGCGGGTTGAGCATCTACGGACGGAAAGATGACAAGGCAACGCTCGAAGCCGTGGAGATGCTCTTCCGCAACAGCGTGCCGCACGAATGGCTGGATACATCTCTCGACGACAACAGAAGCAAACTCGAACAGATCCGCGAAGATGTCCAGTCCTATCCGGTCGTGGCGCACGGCACCCGCGTCCTTTTTGAAGCGCCCTCTCGCGGACAGCTGGCAGACTACCTTCGTCTCCGCCGCCAACTGCCGAATTCAGTTTATGACGTTCTGATTCTGGGTGCCGGCCCGGCGGGCCTCGGAGCGGCTGTCTATGCGGCCTCGGAAGGCCTGTCTTCGCTCGTGCTGGACGGTTTGGGGCCCGGGGGACAGGCGGGTTCGACATCCCGGATTGAGAATTACGCCGGTTTTCCGGATGGCATCAATGGCCGCGATCTCGCCCATCTCATCTATCTTCAGGCTCTGAAGTTCGGAGCAGACTTCCATGTCCCGAGCCGTGTGTCCAACTTGGAGCGCCGCAGCAACGGGCTCTACCGAGTGAAAACCTTTGAAGGCGATTATGTGCTCGGCAAGTCCGTAATTATCGCTGCAAGGTGTGTCCTACGGACTCCTGAACGTCGAAGGTCTTAATACATTGCAAGGCGCTGGTGTGTATTACAGCGCCACCAACATCGAGGCTCGACTCTGTCGAAGTTCCGCAGCCCATGTCGTTGGAGGCGGTAACTCCGCCGGCCAAGCCGCCATGTTTCTTTCCCAAACTGCCGATGAAGTCTCTCTACTGGTGCGTGGTCCGGATCTTCGAAAGATGTCTTCCTATCTGTCTGAAAGAGTTTTGGCGAACCAGAGAATCAGAATCCGCTATAACTCCGAAATCGTCGGAATTGAGGGCGTCGATCATATCTGCGGTGTACATGTGCGCGACCCGAACGGGGCGATAAAGGAGGAATTTACTTCCGGCCTCTTCGTTTTCATCGGAGCAAAGCCCAGAACCGACTTCCTCCCCTCTTCCATCGTGCGAAATGACCAAGGTTTCGTGCTGACCGGCCAGGACGTCGCCCCTCTCCCCGTTTGGAAAGAACCCCGGCCGCCATGCACGGTTGAAACAAGCCTGCCGGGTGTGTTCGCCGCCGGTGATTGTCGTAGCGGTAGCCCCAAGCGTGTCGCCTTTGCGATCGGCGACGGCGCAACGGCCGTAACGTCGGTTCACAAATTCCTCGAGGGTACCCATCCTGAACGAAGGAGCGGAGAGTTTATCTGATGATGCGAACACGAGTCTCTTACGTTGACGAGCAGCAGCCTCTTGAAGGCTACCTAGCCGTGCCTGATTCCGCACGAAACCTTCCTGGCGTCCTGCTTGCGCCCAGTTGGTTAAACGTCAACGACTCAATATGCCGGCGCGCGGACCGAATAGCCGACCTCGGTTACGCCGCTTTTGTCGTGGACCTGTTCGGATCCGGCGTCCACCCAGGCCCTCCGCAAAATCCCATGGATGTCGTGGGGCCATTTCTCAACGATCGTTTGCAATTCCGTCGGCGGCTATGTGCCGGCCTACGAGCGTTGCAAGGCAGACCGGAGTGTAACCCGGACCGCATCGCGGCCATAGGCTACTGCATCGGAGGTTGCGGCGTTCTTGAACTCGCACGTGGCGGCGCACCGCTCCTCGGCGCGATCTCGCTCCACGGAATTCTAAATTCGCCGCTGCCTGCGCAGCCGGATGCTATTGCAGCCAAGATCCTCGTGCTACACGGTGATGCCGACCCTGTGGTGCCACTGGAAAGTGTGATTGCATTTCGAGAGGAGATGCGCCTGGCCGATGCGAACTGGCAGATTAACATTTACGGTCAAGCGAAACACAGTTTTACGGGCGAAGGAGCTATGGGCGATAGAACACCCGAAGCTGGACTGCATGCACAAACGGAAGCAAGATCATGGCAAACGACGGTCGAGTTCTTACGGGAAGTATTGGTCGACTGGTGAAGAACAAAAGATGGACAAGAGATTGAGTGAGATCCAATCGGTTGGGCACAACCATGAACGAACGTAGTTCAGCCGTGGAACAACCGCTACCCAGCTTCGGACATGGGACGATCCTGAATTCTCCGGCTTCTTGTATCAGGGGCCGCGGAAGCTGATCTGTAGCGGCTCTGATCATTCGGCCAGCTGATAGCGAGCGATAATTCAACCCGACTGATTCTGCGACCGTGCGACGGGCAAATGCCATCCTCGGTATATCGCCATAACTCGCAGCCAGAAGCACAGGAGTGCGCCCACGGTCATTACAATAGGAGCCGGATAATGCAAAACATATCCGATCACTACTACGACGCCAGCGGCTAGCGCGGCAACAGCATAAATATCGGCCTGAAGCACCGTCGGCGTTTGGTTGACAAGCACATCGCGTAGTATTCCACCGCCAATCCCGGTTAGCACTCCCATAAAAATCGCCATCACCGGATTGAGTCCCGCGATGAGCGCCTTTTGTGTGCCGGCGACGGCGAACAGACCGAGTCCCGCGCCGTCGAATAACAACACCAGCCTGCGACGTTTGTCGATGTCGGGATACCAGAAGAACGTCACCAATCCTGCCAGAAGAGAGACCCCCAGGTAGCGCCAGTCGCTAATGGCCGCTGGTGGCACCGCGCCAATCAGAACATCTCGTGTGATCCCGCCGGCATTACCGGCCGCGAACGAGAGTGCCATCAGACCAAACAGATCGAACCGGCTTTTGACACCCGCTGCCGCACCGCTGAGTGCGAAAACAAACGTGCCAAGCAGATCCACAGCATCCAGAAAAGGACCTGCTAGTTGATACCCGTGGATCAGCAAGCTGTTCACGAGACCAGCCACGCATGCGCCGCAACAACGAGGGCCTTCACACCGGTTTCCAGAGTCGGATGAATGACTGGTGCAAAGGCGGGGTTATGGTTGGTTGGAAGCGAGCTGAGTTTTCCCTCTTTCTTTGCCTTGGCGTACACCGCTGGATCATCTCCGCCGAAGAACCAGTACACTGCCGGAACATCCCACCCAGCTCCAAAGCAGCCGAAGTCCTCGCTTGCCATAGTGGGCTTTGTCTGTTCGATGGAACCGGCAGGGAAGTTCTCGGAGCAAATGCATCGACGAGCTTCTTTGTCGCATTGGCATCATTCCTTACTGACGAATACTGATCGAGTGGCGTGATCTCTGGCGGTCTTGGCGCTCCTGATGCCGCTGCCTCAGCCTTCGCAATGCGTTCAATCGCCGCGAGCACACGCTTGCGCACACCCTCGTCAAATGTGCGCACATTCAATTTGATCAATGCCTCGTCCGGAATAATGTTCTCTTTCGTGCCGGCCTGCAGCGACCCGATTGTCACCACCGCGGAATCCGTGGGCGCGACCTCCCGGGAGACGATCGTTTGCAGCCGCATTACGGTCGCGGCGGCCATAACTACGGGGTCGATGCTGGACTCGGGCATCGAGCCGTGCGCGCCGCGCCCGAACATGCGAATCTGCAGGCTATCGGCAGAAGAAGTGACAATACCCGCACGCCAATCGATGTTGCCCGACGGCAAGCTCATGACGTGCTGCCCTAGCACAACGTCCGGTTTTGGAAATCGTTTGAACATCCCGTCATCAATCATCGCCTTAGCACCTTGCGCGGTCTCCTCGCCTGGCTGAAAGACCGCCATCAGTGTCCCTTTCCAGGGTCGCGGCTCTTTGCAAAAAGACTTGTTGCGCCAATCAAGCAGGCAACGTGCATATCGTGCCCGCACGAGTGAGCTACGGGTACGGTCTTGCCGCTAGGGTCAGTCCCCGTGACGGTGCTCGCGTACGGAAGGCCAGTCGCTTCTTTGATGGGTAGAGCATCCATGTCCGCGCGCAGCATGACAGTGGGCCCATCGCCGTTGCGCAAGATACCTACAACGCCAGTCTTGCCGACCCCGCTGGTCACCTCAAATCCCAGAGCCTTCAGATGATTCGCAGCAATACCAGCCGTCCGGGTCTCCTGCATCGACAATTCCGGATGCGCATGTATGTCTTTATAGACGGCCTCCAGTTCTGGAAGCAATGTGGCGAGACTTGCAAGGATTTCTGTCGGCTTGTTCTCGCTCATGAAATTAGTCTCCTTACGTCAGGTCGCCACCTGTGGGCTTAGTGGCAATTGCTGTTGTCCGCGTTGGCGATTTCCAGAAATGTAATACTAGTTGGTGCGAAACTGATGTGACCTGCACGCGTTGACTGACCCAGGAATTGTGGCAGGTCGCCATCTCTGTTCAGTTCAAGAGTCTTCCCGTTAAGCTGGACGGTTGTGTCTTGAAGTTGCTTGGCAGTCAGCGTGTAGCGTTCTGCTTCAGACGGCAATGTAATTTCATGGACTTGCTGTCGGTCGGCATTGATGACCAGAAGCGTGACGCCGCCGGGATGGTTCTGAAGGCAGTGAGCATAGACGTACACATTCGGGATTGGCGATGTGTGGGGATCGAGAACCGTCGCACCCATGAGGCGTCGCCAAAGCAAAGCGGCCCAGTAATTCGGACGTGGTGCGAAAGTATTTTCGTCTAACAGGCCGTAGTCGCTTGATGCCAGTGTGTTGTGCATAATCACTTTCACGCCACGCTGGGCGAGGGACTTGCATGTTGAACAAGATATCGGAAGGTGTCCAGAAAAGTCGACGCCCAGGGGTTTCCTCCGCAGGCTGCATCGGCGGTTTCCGTAATCCAGAGTGATTTGCCCGGTTCGAACCTGTCT
The DNA here is from genome assembly GCA_963735525.1 of uncultured Acidobacteriota bacterium. Lineage (GTDB taxonomy): Bacteria > Acidobacteriota > Terriglobia > Acidiferrales > UBA7541 > Acidiferrum. Next base: position 199,727 of record CAVTLQ010000023.1, read on the forward strand.
CGAAGGTTCGGCGTAGAATGCGCCAATCTTTTCCGGGCGCGAGAGCCAGTCTTGAGAAAGTGCCGCTGCTGCGGTTGTTTGTGATGATGCGCCCATGCTTGCGCATCGCTGCGAAGCAGCCGCATAGAGATGGTACGAAAAAACGTCGAATACGGGACCGGCTGCGTGGAGCAGGTCTTCGGATTTCAGCACTCCGCCACCCATTGGCATTGCGAACGGTCCCTCCCCGACTGAACCTGGACCGAGAAATAGTGTATCGGGCGCAGTTTTCTGAAGGAACGTACGGAAGACCGCAACGTCGCGGCCATAGCTTGCGGCATCGTATCCTTTCGGTGCGCCGCCCATCGCTGCATATGTCGGCTCATTCATGAATTCGCGTTGCAGCGATTCGCCCTCCAGCAGACTTGGTGTATTCGAACAATTGCCGCGCCTGGTCCGAGGTCCATACGCCTTGAGCATCACGCGATCCTGGCCCCGTAGCCACCGATGTCACGATTTCGGCATTCACTGCATGAGAAAAATCGATGACGCCCTTCCATTCCGCTCGCGTTAAGACTCCGCTGAACCCCGATGGCGCATTCGCTGGGGCGGCATTTTCCGAATCCTGAAAATAGGCGCTATTGGCCCACGTACCGCTGACTCGCACATATGCAGGGCTTAACGCCGCTGCCAGTTTTCGCAATCGCGGATTTGAAAGATCGATGGGCGCTCGATAACGATAGAGGTTCGGGTCTATGCCTGCCGGGGTGAAACCCTCCTGGGGGGCGGGCTCTTGCGCTTTACTTTCGCTCGTGTTGCTGCCGTATGGTTTCCAAAATCTCCCGCCGATGACTTCCACCATTTCAATGTTGTAGGACTGGAAGCGCTCATCGACCGTGCCAATAGCAGGCATCTTTGCGGGATCAAGCGATACAACCTGGGCGATCAGTTGCATCGCTAGAGCCACCACCGAGGCTATGCATAAGAATACGGCCATGCAAATGCATCGACGAATACTTCTGCTCATTTCTTTGTTTTTCTTTCCCATTCCAGAAGTCGCAGCTGTCACCAACACGGGTTGTGCCATATTTGTTCGCCGTCTACTGCACTTTATCTAGGTTGCATATCGTTATGCTGCGATAACGCACATCATGATTTGGAGTTCTTGATCCACGCGCCATAAGTTTGGATGAAGGCACCAGGCCTCCTATCCAACTTCTTAGTGGCCTAAGCTGAAAGGCCAGGCGAGGTATAGAATAAGCCCCGGCGGGCTGATGGCTAGCACTTGTTTAGGCGAACCACTGTTAGCGTGTAATTTCGGAGGATCGATGGCACAGAACAATCTTGAACTCATGCGGACACTCGACGATTCGTGGAACGCACAGGACTGGGATACGTTTGAAAAGCGGCATTCCAAGGACACCACCGTATTTTGGCCCGGTCAGGCTGAGCCGACAAGAGGGCGCGACAATCACAAAGCGGAGTCCATCGAATTTTTCAAAACGTTCCCCGACAATCATCTGATCAATCATCCCTATAAAGTGGAGATTGCTCAGGGCGAATGGACCTGCACTGTTGCGGATTTTACAGGTACGATGCAGGGACCGATGAAGGGTTCCGAGGGCAAGCTGATCGCGCCAACCAACAAGAAGTTTCATATCGAGTTCTGCACCGTCGCACACTGGCAGAACGGCGAGATCATCGAAGAAAAACTCTTTTATGACTTGGTCGGATTGCTAAAACAGATTGGAGTTATGTGAGGTTTTTGGGATCGTGTACTCTTCCTGTTCGGTAGCGGCAGAACCAGCGGACTAACCCACCTGCACGGTTAGCATCGAAATCGATCCGCCGTCGACACCTTCAATGGGGAAAGTGATGAGTTCGCGTTGCTGCCTGGTCGCGATCACATACAGCATGGGCAAGTAATGATCCGGTGTCGGAATCGAAAGCAATGCTTCTGGTCCCAGATTCTCGTACTCAATAAGCGGTTTGTACTCTCCGGCTACCATCATTTCTTTTGCATCGCGTTCGAAACGAACAGCCCAATCGTAAGGGTCGGGCATGTGCCTACCCCAAGCATACGCATGGAGATTGTGGACTAGGTTGCCGCTGCCGATGATGAGTATGCCCTCTTCGCGCAAGGGCGCGAGCTTCTTGCCAATCTCAAAATGGAATGATGCTGGTTTATTTTCGTCGATGCTAAGTTGTACAACGGGAATGTCAGCATCGGGATAGACGTGGCGAAGTACCGACCATGTCCCATGATCGAGCCCCCAGGAGTTGTCGAGCTTGACCTCCAGCGGCGCGAGCAATTTTTGCACTCGACGGGCAAGTTTGGGATCACCCGGCGCAGGATATTGCACCTGAAACAATTCCCGCGGAAATCCGCCGAAATCGTGAATTGTTCTCGGCGAAGTGGCGATGGTTACACCAGTTTCCGAAACAAACCAGTGAGCGGAGATAGACAGAATGGCCTTGGGTTTGGGTGTTGTCTGCCCGATGCGGGTCCATGCTTTCGTATAGGCGTTGTCTAGGACGGCATTCATCGGATTGCCGTGACCAAAAAAGATTGCGGGGAGTATCTTGGGCATGTCGAGGCACCTCTCTTCGGTTCACGCTACCTCTGCGGGATAGAGTACCGCGAAGTCGGCTTGTAGAACGTGATTGGACGATTCGCTGTTTATCTCCAACGATTCGCCGTCACTGCTTTGCCGCGGCAGTAGCCACCCTCTCGATGCCCTCCCAGCGTATCCTGTCCGCCCCAGTTCTCAATCGCCGGTTCCAGACCTCAGCACAGCCTATTCAGGCAAGAAAGGACGGCGTCATGCAAAACGGCAGCCTTAGCAGAGAGCAACGGAAGCGGAGCTCGGATGTTTGGTGCTACCGGTGGTGGGAGTCGGGTCCAACCGGCAGGAGCATACACCGTCGAATCATTCTCGGCACGGTAGAGCAACTTCGTGACAAACGGGCGGCGAACCAGGCGACGGTGGGGCTACGAAGGGAAATCAACTCGCACGACATCCGCACCAAGACGACGTCGATGACCGTGGCAGAGTTAGCGGACGATTTTCGTCAACGGGAGTTGCTTGACAGCAACATACGGATTACCTGCTCGACCAAAAAAGCGTATGCCGGCTACTTGACGAAATGGATTGTGCCGCGCTGGGGACAGAATGCACTGCAGCACATCAAGGCCAGAGAAGTAGAGTTGTGGCTGGCGAGTGTGCAACGCGCACGAAGCACGCGCTCGAAAATCCGCAATGTGATAAGTGTACCGTTCAACCATGCACGCCGGTACGATCTCTTCGATGGCAACCCTATCCAATGGGTGCGCCAAAGCGCCAAACGCCGTAGTGCTCCCAATGTGCTTACGATTGAAGAGGTACGGCATTTATTGGCAGCGCTACCGCCGCGAGAAAGAATCCTGGTGTTCTTGGACCTAAGCACCGGACTGCGACAGAGCGAACTGTTCGGTCTGCAATGGCAGGATATTTGATTTCGAAATCGGAGAGCTCAGAGTGACGCGATCGGTGGTAGGTCAGGTGGTCGGCACCTGCAAGACCGAGGCCTCTCAAAAGGCCATTCCACTTCACGAAGACCTGATCGAGGCCCTGAGGGGCTGGCGCCAGCAGAACCCCTACAAGGAGGCGCAGCATTGGGTGTTTGCCAGTCCGAGTAGCGGTGGAAAAAATCCGTACTGGGGACAACAGCTGATGCGCCGGGACATCCGTCCGGTTGCCGAGAAGCTGGGGATCACCAAGCGCATCGGTTGGCATATCTTCCGGCACACATACTCAACATTGCTTCTGGCCGTGGGAGCGGATCTGAAAGTAATGCAGGAACTGCTGCGACACTCCACGATTCGCGTGACTTTGGATACTTACACCCAGGCGGTGACAGCCGCCAAGCGGACAGCCCACACCGCGGTAGTCTCGCTGATTGTTGGAAATGGCGAATAGAAGCCGACTAGGGCATGAAGGGGAGCGATCAGCCCCCTAGACCGGCGTTGAACGTAAACATTGTTATAGGGGAGCTCTGCGCGGAACTTGACGCCTCGTGCGGAATTTGTACCTTTTTGTGCCCACGCGAAAATTCTTCCACATGCGTAAGCGCTTGATTAGGAATGGCGGGGACGACGAGACTCGAACTCGCGACCTCTGCCGTGACAGTGAGCGATTCATAAGTACTTGCAACGACTTACAAGAGCACGGACGGCATCCTAAGTCATTGCAAGACAGTCTTAGACATCGTTATTGTGTACCACGGTGTGTACCACGTTTTTCCGGCAATCTCGCGAAACTCATCGATTGGTTGCGTGGGCAGATTTGAACTGACGACCTTCGGGTTATGAGCTTCACAGAAAGGCACGGCAAAAATCCACTTACTGTGGCGTTGCTGAGCTCAAGACTCAACCAACTAATTTCTCCTGTGAGTTGTACCGAAGTTGTACCGAGCCGGACTAGCCTTGGCTGCCGGATGCTGAGGAGCAGGAAACCCGGTCGTAGACGGCTCAAGGCGATAGGGTGAAGTTCCTACTCTACCGGGATTCGGCAGGGGATAAGCTGGCCAAGGCCGTTTCGCTGATTTCCTAAGCTGACTCACCGCTTTCGCACGGAAGCGACTACCTTCGAGGGAACAGCGGGGCATGGCTGATCGATTTCCGGCGCTTCATTGAAAGTAAAAGCCACTCTCTCAACTTCATATTCGCCGCCGCCGTAGTTCTTTCCTTCGTGCGTTTCGCCCGGTAAGAACACTATGTCTCCCGGCCTCGGAAACGCGGCGACTCTTTCCAGCGGAACTAAATTGATTCCAGTGCCTTTCTCGTTAAATTCGAGGCAATCCTGACTCACATTCTTTATCTCTCGGCTTTTCGAGTATTCCTGATAAAGCTTACCGGTTGTGACTGCCAGAACAGGGATACCGATGATGGTCACAATATCGGCGACTAAACTGATTGGGTCTGGCCACGCAAACAACATGACTTTGCCTCCTTGGTGCCACGTTTTCTGGCAGTTCGCGGAGTGTACCAAGAAAACTGGCGGCAGAGCCCTTCGGAGGCCCCGGCCAGCTAATTTTATTGCGTATATACTCATGCTGGGGTGCTTGAACCCGCTGAAACCTACACATGACCTATCACGTAGGCATCTGTGAAGCCTCCGACATTTACGGAGACCGCTATCCGGGCGACCATCGCTTGGTAGTGATCTGGCAATCTGAAAAAGGCGCAGTGTTTGATGCAGGCGTCGGTGGCGTCGTGCCGAGCGGGACGACGATGAAGATTTTCGGCGCAAGCGTCATCGACATGGAATTCGTTTTTACCAAAGAAGCCATTACCAAGGCATCACCGGATGACCTTTTATCTATGGCCGACGTAGCCGTAGACCATGCTTATCAACAAGCACGCCAGCGAGCGTTGCGTAATGTCGTGTTCTGGAAGCGTTGGCTGCTTGGGCGAAAAGTCGACAGCATATGGCGCGGGCAAAAGTAGTGATTTCAGACTACGGATTCTGTTTATCGGCTGGGATAACGGCTGGAGGGTCTGGCGAAACGGGTTTGTCGAATGCTTCCAAAACGATTTCCAATTGAGGGACGGTAGCCAACTCTTTCGGAAGCTCGCCGAGAAAAAAGAATGGAACTGTCACTGGAAAACTGAAACTCCGTGGAAACTTACCCTTCAGAGGCTCAGGCACGAAATCCCGCCACACATTCGAAACGTATTCAAAGTAAGTATGTAGCTGCTCGTTCAGGTCTATAGAATCCTTCGGCGCGTGCCCCAGAATGGATGGCAAGAAATGATGCAAGAATTTCCCTCCTTTCTCTTCCCACTTCTGGCCGATGATTGCGGGGATGTTGTGCCCTTCATTGCGATACGCTGCTATCTCTTTCGGAATGGATGCCTGCCGGATTTTTTCAAGCGCCTGCTCTTGGCTATAGAAAAAACGTTCCTTCGGATAGTCTTTCTGGCCGCGTTTTATCGCAATGTCCAGCGCCTCGAACACGTGGTCAAGTTGCCAGAAGAACGACGCTAGATGACTTCGGCAGATAATCAGGTCAACTTGACCTTGGTCTTTAATGGATTGCTCATCAAGCCGCAGTTTCTCAACGGGCGTCTGCATAGAACGGGTCTGCAAATAGACCCGCGTGTAGGCTAGATGATATGCGGCGTAATTGACTGTGAACCAAATCTCGCAGACCGCACCCACGTAGTCCGGATTCGGAACGTCCGGCATCCCCTTCTGGTCTCTGTTCATGCTTTTACCTCGCCCTCCAAGGAAGAAATTTCTCACATGCTACCGAGTTTGTACTGTGGGGTAAAGCGAAGTGGGCCGGGAATTCCCGGCCCACTTCCAGCAGGTGTATGATCAGAGCGCAGGAGGAAGTTCAATGGGTTCAGCGAATTTTTATGTCGTACAAACGCAGGGCTCTTTCCGTAACGAAATCGGTGAAATGACCGAAACAGAACTGTACGGACACTTGGGAACCCGCCTTGGAGGCGAAGCAGCCGCAGCCGCCGTGCTTCGTGAATTGCAAGAGAAGGGCGTTGCCGTGCGCCGCTTCTCTGATTCAACGGGTCTCGAAAATACTATAGAGATTTGTGACGACCTGCACGCTGTGCGTGCGATTCTCCGCAAAGCTACCCGCCCCATGAACATGGACGAGATTTCCCGCGCCGTTGGTCATGACATCGGCCCCTATCCAAAGACGCTTGGCCAGCTTGAAGCAAATGGAGAAATAGAAGTCGTTGCCGATGGTGTCCAATGGAAGCCGGAACGATTCGCGGTTGTAACTGGCGAGTCCATCGGGTAGAGAAAAAGTAGGACGACTTTTCCAAGCCCTCTACATAACTCCCTCGGCAACGATTACTTTTCGTCAGCTATCGACCTTCAGACGGTTCTGTTTGTGGCGCTACTGCTAGTCCTTGCCTTCACGGTAATCCGGTTGAGTCCAATTGGGCTGCGAGCTTGAGAACTGCTTGGACATCGTGATTCGTTTCTTGTACGGTTTCCGCGGCTTCGGCACTTGCTCACCGCTCAGGAAGCATTTGGCCAAGTGACCTAAGCGACCACGCATCCGACCAAATTCGCCTTCGGTGATCCCCAGCCAGTCGGCTGCTACACCCAGCGTTCCGGTCGCCGACAGCGCCTCTATCACTGGAAAAACCTTCGGGTCTTCCCGCCGCACGAAATTCATGAACTCTTCAAGGAATGCTCTATCGCAAGCCTCTTTTTCGGAAGCTTTCGCTCCCTGTCGCAAGTACGTTGAATGCAAATGACAATATTCGTCGTCCACGGAGCGAAATTCTTCACCTTCGGCTTTTCCGTCGAGCGAGAGGTTTCCGGGATGGCAAAGAACATCTTTCATGCACTTTGAGTGCATGCTTCTGAACTTGTTCGTGAGGCAGAGATTGATGTAGTTCCGGAAACGCGCTTCGTTTGCGCCGTAATGCTTAACCGGGTCGAACGTTTGCACGATGTCGTTCCTGCCAGCCTCCCGGTGTTTGGACGTTTCTGGCAGGTGTTGCAGGTGGATCAGCAGGTCTTGCGTCCAATCCTCTACGTCCTGCTTGGGTGCCGACCTGTCCGCATGCTTGCTGATCCATTTGCGGACGTAATCGGGAAACCTCTGGTAGAAGTCCTCGAAGTCTCTCGGGACGACAAACCCGTCGCCTCCAACGTAGCGGCCATCTCGGATCGTAAAGGGATCGGACTTGTAGGTCTTCTTTTCAACAGAAAAATTGGGAAAATTGATGGGTTGATTTTCAACTTCCACAGTATTGCTCTGCATGGGGATACTCTCCTTCGAAAGGAATTTGAACTACATGCGAGCAAGCATAAGAGGTCGAGCTGAGTTGGCAGTGAGGGTTCAGGCTGCCCTATCATTGCCGACGAAGAAAGAGGCTGAGCATGTCGTCAACGTGCTGATCCAAAGCTTGGAGACCACTCTGCTCGATAATCTGGGTACGAACGGGTTCACTCTGAAGCTCAACAGTTTTGGCAAATTCTCCGTGCGCCACAGGCCGGGTACTACCCGGAGAGTCGGATTCTCCGGCCAGACCATACAAACAAGGCCGCGCCGCAAGATTAGGTTTGTCAGTTTGGGGGCGCTTCGCCAACGGGAGCGGGTTGTCTGATTCGAACGCGCCTGCTCAGACTGTCACCTACGAGGATGCCATGCAGTCTAACGAGGACATGGAACGATTTGTTCACGGCCTGACTATGCGACTCGACAATGCGGGGAATATGGATTGGTGAAACAGCGGGGGATTGTGGAGCTCGACCGTCGATTCCATGCTAACAAATCGGAGCGGAAAGGGCACAGTGGGCTTTCGCCGCCACTGAATGAATGACTCGACCAAACTCTGGCTGGGCCGCACGTAGATCATCGGTTAGACCAGCGGGCTCATAATCTCATCGTCGGGTACTAGGTATCCTGATTTTTCACCCACTTATAGTAAGTCGAGGATTGCGGAGCATAAAAGGGTATTACCGGCCATCTTTGGGGTTATGGGACCTGAATCGGGACCTGCAATCGGGACCTATTTCCCGCCTGATGATGCTCGCTGACGAATAGAAAATCGGACTGGAACTCAGTCTCCAGCGTGGCATGATTGCTCTCAGTATGCGCCAAAACACTCGAATACCGACGACCCGTCAGGTTCGCACGCAGATCAAACGGCTTGAGAGATACATAAACAATTTGCGGATGATACCCGCGAGTCAGGTCTACCGCAGCAAGGTGATTCTTCCTCTGTTTTCCAAAGCGTTGACCGTAGGTAGGGCGATCTGCGTTCTCGTGGACAAGGGCTTTCCCGCAGAAGCGTTTGCAATGTCGCGGACCCTGGTAGATATGTATTTTTGCGTCCGCTACATGAGCAACAAGGACACCGAAGCGCGTATCACAACCTACGTCGAATACTTTGCGAGGGTTCACCAGGAGTGGGGCAGCATAGTAGCCAAGCATTTTCCGAAAACGAGAGTCAGTCTCCCATCGTGGCACGATGAAGTAATGGAAATGGCGAAGAAGTTCACGAGCAAGCATCAATGGACGGGTCATGGCGGACAAGCAAAAGTTATGGCCCTCGAAGAAGACACCAGGGAATTGGATGAGCATGGCAAACCGTTCAAAAGCGAGTTTGACTATGATGTGATCTATTTTTGGACCAGCCACTATGTCCACGTCACCATCATCGCCTTAGAGGGCCACGCATCTGAGCCAGGGGAAGTTTTCCGGGTCGGTGCAAGACGATGGATTGAACAAGGTCGCGGCGCAGATGCGTTGTTCAATACGTTGGTATTTCTTTCCAAGATTATCATCTGCGGCTGCCGCGTGATGCGCGAGGAACAGCCGGAAGACATTCTTCGGGGCATGAACAAACTAATGAAAAAGTTCGCGGTTAAGATGAAAAAGACCGTGCCATAGAATCACGGCGGCAGAATCGCATGATGGACATCGAAGCGTGGAAACAAAAACTGGAGGGCGGTGAGCCGGAAGAATGGTGTCCAGGTGTCCAATGCGATGCTTGCGATTCATCTTTTCAGGTTCGAGTTATTCGAGTTCATCGCCAGTTCGGTGATGTGTTTTATGCTGTTTGTATCCATTGCTTGGCGGTCAAATTTGGCATTGCGTGGTGACGACCTTACCTAAGTGAGTTGGAGGCATTTGTGCATCTAGCATATCTAGACGAATCCGGTACAGACGGGCACAGCCCTGTTGTGATGTTTGGTGCCCTGATTGTTCCGACGGGGAGATTTGGGGGCCTCGAAGCACTCCATAGCACTGCGATTCAGCAGATTCTTCCTTTGGAAAAGACCGAAGAATTCAAGGAATTCCATGCTCACGATTTGTACATAGGTGAAGGCCCGTTCCTTGGAATTGATGAAACTAAACGCTTCACTGCGATAGAGGTATTACTGACAGCCGTGAAGATTGACAAACTTCCTTATGTATATGCCGCCGTAGACAGAAAGAAATTCAGCGAATGTCCTTTTGGCTCAGGTAGACCGCTCCATTCGGCATTCCATATGTGTCTTTTGGGTGTGGAGGACTGGGCACGCGCCAACCATCCAAATTACTCTGGAAAAGGGACGGTGCTACTCGATTTCAAGGATACATGTCTGTACATTCTAGACGATTGTGACAACAAAGAATTGAAGGACCAATTTCGCAAAACCTATCGTACATTGCGCGTGAAACGCCCTTTTATTTTTGAACCTCCCCACAACAACAGACTGTGGCATGCTCACGATGATATGTTTTTTGCGGATTCAAAAGATTGTCTCGGCATACAAATCGTAGACCTGTGCAATTATTTTGTTCGCCGTCATTTGGCTGGAGAACCCGAACCTACAAAGTTCTATGAGATGTTTTCAGAGCAGGTCATTTGTGCCAAGCCAGAACCGGAGTGGTCCTTGTACGGCAACTTATTCAGGCAGCATGTGGCAGACCCTAAGAATCACGCGAACATGAAAGGTCAGGCCAACTGAACAATCTCGTTGCTAGTCGCATTGACTCTCACGTAGATAGTCTGCCGAACTTCGGAAGGCTGACCCCTCATCTCGACGGTCACAACGATGTCGATGTATGCATTGAAGAAAATTCCTTCGTTTGAGTTCATCCTTATCAAACTGGTGGCAGGATTGGTCTGATTGATGATGGTCTTTCCAAACGTGGAGGACGTGTGCGGTGCTACCTTCCAGGAGTTCGGGTCGTCTGGCTTTAATGGTTCGGTGAGTTCGACTTTTCCGGTTTCGACGTTCCCGGCAAGGAGCCGTACCTCGCGGATGAGGACCGCCTCGTCCTCATCATTTGCAAATTCGAGTAGATAATTGGATGCGTGGCCGCGTTTCAGCGCGACTCGCACCTTGGGCGGGGCCGTCATTTTCAGTGATGTCGGTAGGTCTTTCCAGGTGGGGAGAATGTCGCGCAGATGAGTCAGGATTTCCGCCGCATCGGTGAATAGTACTGCATTCAAGAGCAACTGGTCGCGCATCCCTTCACGCCGGATACTGTGATGGATGTAGGAAGCAATTTTCAGTTGTCGTTTCAATATTTGGGTGATGTAAGCAGCGATGGCGATCTCTTGTTCAATCCAGACGGAGGCGCGAATGTCCTGTCGATTATCTGGAAATGTCACCATGCCGCGAGGGTGCATGATGGCGATGAGTCCTACGGAGTTATCGAGTGAACCCAATATATTCTGCGTTAGCCCTTCTAAACTGTTCTGGTTCTCAGCAAAGTAAGGCTCGTGCGGGGTTAAGTCCTTGACAAGTGCACAGACCTGTTTGCCGAGAGCCTTCTCCTCAGCCGTTACCTGACCGCAAGATATGAAAATTAACCCTTTCTTCATCGACAGCCTACCTTAGTCCTCAATCCAAGGTTTCATTCATAGTGACAAAGTCTCTTTTATTGACTTCCTTCGGGGGCTTATCGAGCGTGCCGATGTGAAGTTCAATGCCTCGACCATTTGGGAATGAAAAGAAAATGGTTTCGGATTCCGCGTTGGTTACGCGTTCGCGACGAATAGAAACATGCATGACGACTTCCGACTCGCTGGCCTCTGAAGGAATTGAACGCTTCAAGGCTCGCATAAAGGCAACCACATCCTCGCTGTACGAGTCCAAATCATTATCGAGAGGCCGTGTCATACGAAGGACCTTCCCGTCTCGGAAGGCTATAGTGCCAAGAATTCGAAACTCGGACCCGTCTTTGGACGAAATAAAGTGGCTGAGTATTTGCCCGTCTGGAACAGGTAGCTTCTCGATTTCTGATTGCGCAGGCGGAGTTAATTTGCAGCACACGGAAAGAGCAGCCACAGCATCGTGCTTGGACATCCCAATGTAGAGTCGATTTCCGCCGAATACAAATACGGGCGGCATCTGGTCCGCGGTAATCGGCAGGACTACTCCGAGTAGTGCAAGTCCAAGACAAAAGTTTCGTTTCATTGGAACTGTCCTCCGTATTCCCTTGAGGCTTCAAGCCAGCGTAGGGTCCACCAATTCTTCAACCATAATTTGGATGTCGAAGTGGCTGAGAACAAACCGAGCGATGGCTAATCGTCCCGGCTGATTTTGGACCTTTGCCGCTCCTGGTTTGGCGAGGAACACCAGCTTACGAATCGTTGCGCCTTTCTCCTGCGCAAGTAGACATTTGAAGATGTCTTTTTCGTATTCTGAATTGGGTCCTGACAACATGCCAGCGACTTCCACAACTGTTTGTTCTTCCGGGAAGTAGAAATCTACAGCTAGTTTGTTATCCCCGCAAAGTTTCGCCTCGCTGTAAACGCGGCCAAAAGTACTCTTGGCGCGACCTTGCAACTCCTTCATGAATGCATTGGAGCGCAAATTTCCGGGACCTGCCCCGATAGCCACAAAGAAGTTAGGCGTCTCCTCCGCGATTGCTTGCGCGATGAGAAGCAGCCGTTCGGCTTTTGTAATCGAAGGAGCCTGTTCCATCGCTTTCAACACCACGGGGCGTGAGCAAGTGTTGCTAGATCATCGGCCCTGGCATGGGAAAGCCATAGGGTAGCCCTTGCAGAATAGGCCGAGACTCTGACAACCCACGAGTAAACAACTGATAGTCCTCAAGGTATCGAGAGAATTGTTGCTGGAATAGATTGAGTTTGCTGACTATGGCAGGTTGAAGCTGTGCCCGGACGTTTGCGGGTAGGCGGTCAAAGATCGGTGACACGCAGAAGTTGTTATAAGTCCCCACCAGGAAATGGAATTCCATCAACGCAGCTCTGAACTCTTCCATCGTTCGCGGCATGCGGCTCAATCTAGCCATAAAGAAATCCAACGGGACATACCAGAGATCGACGTTTGGTAGTTGCGGGGCCATCTGTAGGTCGGCCCGGCCCTGTTGGATGTCACGCTCAACGATGTAGTGCAAAGTATCTTGTGCCTGTCGATTTGCAAATTGTCCAAATCGAGCAACAAGCTTTTGAAATTCCGGGAAGGCTTTTTTCACGGTACGCCGATCATCCCAACGTGCTTTCCGTTTGAGGAGTTGTGCTTTCAGGGTGGAGTAATGGTCAAGGATTCCAAAGAACACGGCGACGACTACTAATATCCAAGATAGGCGGGGCCACTTGCCAAAGAGGTTCACGACAACGAATGCGATCAACGCCAAAATCGGAACGATGTCTTTTGCCGTGAACTCTCGATTTGAAGGATTGTCAGGCATAGGCTTTCAGTTACAGGTTTTTCTTGGTAGCTTCCGCCAGACTCTCAACCCGAGCAGCGAGGTTTCCAATCACGTATTCTATTCTCTTCAAACTGCCGCCATCATAAGCCAACTCTTCCTCGCTCAAGGTAGCGCCAACTTCGTTGGTCTCCTCAATTGCTCTTTCAAGACGTTTATCCCCGCACAGGGCTTTGGTGAGTTCGCCCAACGAAGAACTGATGTCTTCAAGATGTTGGTCAAGATTATGCAAAGAAGGTGCCGCCGTTTTTCCTAGGGCGTATCCGATCAGCAGCGCAAGAAAAACTAGCACTATCGTGAGGGTCACTTTGTCCAACTCCCCGGCATTTTCATGAATTACCTGCCCGTGACGGGAGTCTACACCCGGCAGTTACCAGAACGCCATTCGCTTGCTGCTTTACGTCCGCCGCCTCGGGAGCGGTGTTACGTTTGACCCATGCCAGCAGATCAACAGCTTCTAAAAATAGTCGCTGGCGTTGTCATCTTTTTCTTGCTGGTGTCTATCAGACGCCGAAGAGAGGCCATTCGTCACCGAATTCGCCGTGTCATCATCGTTGAAGGCGTATATCTTGGTGTGGCCTACGTCATGGCTCAGGTGGGACGCACAGGAATTGAATCGTTGCTTGGCGGCATCGTGGCTGCCCTTGTCGTCAACCAGATGATGCCAGGAAGAAGCAGGCATATCCCAACATCGGTGCGAAGACGAAAGATTGCGGAATATGAATTGCGAACGGGTAAGAAGTTCAATCCGCGCAAGCACGAACTAGATCACGAAGTTGCTTTCTCAAAGGGCGGTAGCCACACGGAAGACAATCTTCGAGTCGTTGAGAAAGGGAAGAACCGTTCGAAGGGTGCGAAATCTCCGTGGTGGGACTTGCTTGGCAGATAGAGGCAATGAATGTCTGCATTTGATAGCGTTCTCAAATTGGCGAAGCAGTGGCAGCCTCAAGTGTTGCCGACAGAGTTGAAGTATCGGGACTCGCTCATTGCGCATCTGCGGGAGCAGCTACGTGACGCGAAGATCGAACCAGAGTATCGGCATCTTGGAACTACCACGGACATCTATGTCAAGCAGCCGGGTTTCTTTGGTTCGTCTGAAGTGTTTGTCGAACTGAAGCGCAATTTTCTCCAAAAAGCACAGTGTGACCGTTTGATAGGCCAGATTGAATCCTTGGAGCCTAAGAAGAACTCCATCATCGTGGTCCTCTGCGGAGAGACGAATCCAGCGTTGCTGACGCGATTGAGGCAAAGATACATGGGGTCATCGGAGAAGGCCGTCGTATTTATTCCTTTCGCGGTCGTAGAAAAGCCTGTGAAAAGACCTAGCTAACTCAACTATTGAGCGGGATGTATCAGTTCACATCTCCCGGCCCCTTCGTCTGCGGGAATCGTCCTGCTCTTCTGGAACATGAACACACGCAGCAGATAACGGCCCGTCGCCCAATTGATTGAGTAAACCATCTTGCCGGGCATCGGCCCCTTGAACTCTAGGCTGTAATCCTTGTTGACCTCATCAGCTACCTCTTTCTTGACAGGCTCGTAGAGGTAGTCCTCGCTTCCAACACCCTTGTAATAGGTCTTTACGAACAGACTATCCTTCGCTGGCAACATCATCTTGGTTCCCTTGTCACCGTTCTTCTTCATCATGTCAATTACATCGCTTCCCTTGGCAATGATCGCAAACGTGGGGACATCATCGTCGCGGAAGCAGACGTACTCATCCTTGTAATGATTAAAAGTGTTGGCAGCTTTGAGTTCGTTGAAATAGTCGTGAGCGGTTTGTGCTGGAGTTGACAAAGCGATTGCCAAGAACATAAAGAGAAACCTGTTTGGCATGGCGGCAGTATACCACCGTGATATTCTTTCTTCTAAATGGACGCACGTCGCAAGCCTTTCGATGACGCTGACCTGCTCACGAAATTCGAGCAAGAAATTCTTCGTGAGCCTTATAAGGAGTACTACACCGCGAAGCGAAATAACTTTTTCGCAAGTATAGAGGGCTTCAAGGACCTGTGGGACTGTTTCATGCTATCCAACACCATCTGGATGCGTGAATTTGAAGACATGCGAACTGTTCGAGACACGGGTCGAATGTTTCCCCCGACCCTTTTCATGAATGGGCACTTAAAAATGCTCATCTCAATGGAGTTGGGGTTTTCAAGCTGCCTCACTGAGGCGCACTCCATCCTCAGAGACGCAATCGAATCTGTGGCGCATGGGCATCGGCTTTTCTCTGACCCGGCTTTGCAAAAGATTTGGCTTCAGAAAATTGACGGTGGAGCCGCCATTGACGATTTCAATCGTGAGTTTTGGCATCACAAAGAAGCTAAATTATTCGATGGTGTGCCTGAGTTGTTCCGACTCTGGAAACGATTTTTTGACATAGGCGCACATACAAATATAAATTCCATAGTGTCGCGGTTCGAAATTCAGGAAACCTCGGCGGACGTAACGTGGAAGATGAACTACACAGGCGTGGAACTGCGTGTGTTGATTCCGGCTTTATTTGAAATGCTGCTTGCGTTCCACATTATGGAGGAAGTCTTTTACAAAGACTGCGAGGACCGCCTGAAATTAGATACGGGCCTGGTTGACCTGAGAACCAAATTTGAGCATGACAAGGAAGTCTTGCGCAAAAAGATCATCGTGTCATTTAACATTCCGCCACCACTTATTAGAGTGCCCTGAATCGACCGTGCAGGCAGGAGACCGCGTATGACCATTGGAATCGGGGTGCTCTGTTCTTCAAAGATCAGGCCGCATCCTACAAGGCCAGACGGCATCATCCTCGTGGCCGATACAATGGGTTCTACTGATACCGACTCGACGCCGGAGTTGCACAAACTTTGCGTGGAGGACGATATCTACGCAGTTTGCGCGGGAAAAGTAGAATTTGCTTCGGAGATTATTTCTGTGTTCAAGCAAGAACTCGCTCAGATCCCCTCCAGGACGCTTGGGAATGTTTGGGAAGCGTTGAATCGGGCGGTGCACGAGCACCGCATGGCTCATTTCAAATGGGATTGTTTGGTTCCGAAGTACTCATTCACACCTGGCGCTATTTTTGAAAGCCAGCATCAAAACGTAGTCAACGACTGGCAGCAATATGATTCAGGAACTTCGCTACTAATCAGTGTATTTCATCGCTCAGGAATCGCGCTTCTGTTTCTAGTTGGTCCTGTGCAGGGAACCGATGGATGGGTTCACTCATGTCAGTATCCGGGGTATTGGGCAATTGGGAGCGGCGCTCAGAACGCTGTTTCCTGGCTGAATTTTCGATGTCAACAGTTAGGGCTGAGTCCAAAACAATCCATTTACCATGCTTACGAAGCTAGAGTCATGGCGAACATGGCGCCCACGGTGAATCGAGACGTAGAGATGCTGGTCGCATTCGCGAATCGGCATTATGTCTTAACGGCGGAAAAACCCGAGGTCGAGGGATGTCCGATCTCCCTGCCAGAGTTGAGATCGTTATATGAAAAACTTGGTCCGCAGAATACCAACGAACTAGGCCATAAAATCGCTAGAGTGGGTTCACACGGACGGGCCGGGCGAGAGCATTGAAATGGCAGAGACAGTCAAGAAACAGATTAGAGTTCTGGTCATCGGCACTGAACACCCAATCCAACGGTACCAAGATACGAGCGCTGAACGAAAACTTTTGCGAGACGAATTCGACAAGCGCCTTCGCCAAATCATCAAAGACCGGGACATCGACCTTATCGCGGAGGAGGCAGGCGACGATACAGAAGTGTGGAAGCATCTGAAACAGGAAGAAGAGGCAGTCGGTAACTGGGTAGAAGCATTTGGCGGTGGCAAAACCGTGGATGCCCCTGTACCTACGATTGCAAAAAAGATTGCGAACGAGCGGCCCGGCGAACTGAGACATGATGACATTCGTGCGCCGCACGCAGAAGACATGTCGATTGAGGAGCGTGACGCGGCGATGGCGGCGAAGGTCAAGGAAATCTTAGGAGACGCCGACAGCATTCTGGTGATTGTCGGAGAAGACCACCGCGCAGGCATGGTGCAACGGCTCAAGGGTGAAGGCTTGAGTGTGGAGTGTTTGCACTTCCCGTAAAACAACCACGTCCAAAAGTGGAGCCGATTCACCAGCCGACTCTTTTCCAGATGGAGAAGCTGGAAGAGGCAGCCGAACTTACCAGCCAGCAAAAGGTTGACCGTTACGTGTCCTGAGCGTCTCATGGCTCGTCCTGCGGGGAAGCCGCAGTCAAGGAAGCCGACTACCAACCAGCTGGCTTTGAAAAGGACCCTTTAGCGTCTTGAAGAGTTGTGGGGAACTGGCTTGCAAGCAAGTGCCCCTGCCGAATTCTCTTCACGAATGTGGCGTACCGCTGTAGTTCCTTGCTGTGGTGTTGGTGAGGGTTAAGAATTCCGACTGGCATTTGCAGTTCTTGAGAAACGATCCGTACCGGCTCTGCGAGGTCGGAATCGTTCGTTATGAGTACAGCCACCTCGAATTGTTTGCGGAAAGCATCTCGAACGAGATGCGATGCGAGGTTGACATCCGATCCTTTCTCTTCGGTTTTCTCGACCCAGACTCTTTGAGGGGGAGTGACTGCTGCCAGATACATGGGCACCGTGTGTGTAAGGAAATGACCATATTTGATCGTCAGATTCGGAAGTGTTCGTAGCGCTCGAATGTACAAACCTTGGTCGTGAGCCGAAGTTGGGTTGCTTGGCCTAGCGCTTACCCTTGCTGTGAAGTATTTGATTTCTTGAATGGTGTCTGAGGGAAGGAGAGCTTGGCAAAGGCGGCCCAAATCGAGCCATTTGTACGGCGTCCCCTTTAACGCGCCGTAGTAGAGATTGAATCCATCGATGTAAACGTTGACCTTAGCCACGAATTCTCCTGGTTGGAAATCTGCCGAGCGGACCCCATTGACGCTACTCGGCAAGGGAGTATAATACGTTGTGTATCCCCCCTGTCCCTTAGTGGGCAGGAAGCGAAGCCGACCTTTGGGTCGGCTTCAGTGTTTTAACTCCTTTCAAAACCTCTTAGCGACCACTTAGCGTCCAATGTTGAGTCCCTGCGCCATGGTTTGCTCTGCCCCTTGTCGCAAAGTCGAGGATGGTTCGATCTTCTGAATGGCTGATTCCGGCGCGCGGGTCTGTTCCGTCGCGGATCGGTGCGAAACGTCGCGCTCAAGTCCCTGTGCAAGATCGGCTCTGTTGTTGGTGTAGATTTGCGCGTCGTACCGTCCACGCGACACCGCCACATACGCCAATCGGCGATTCACGAGTTTTTCGCCTGCCTGTTCGGTATCCACATGCACTAACACCCGGTCGGCGGTTTGTCCCTGGCTGCTATGGCTGGTGACGGCGTAGCCGTAGTCGAGATGCGGGTTCTCTTTGATGTTGAATGCGACGGTCCGGCCTGAGTCGAGGCGTAGTTGCAGGTTACCGGAATCGTCGATCTTTTCGATTGTGCTTAGCTCGCGGTTGACGATGTGTTGCTCCCGATTTGGCGCTGTGAATTGCACACGGTCGCCTTGACTGAATCCGCGTTCTGTCTCGCGGTAGAGCGTCACGCCGTGCAACCGGCGCGGATTGTAACTCACTTGCTCTCCGTTCTCGCGTTTCACTGTCACCAGATTCTCTTTCTCGTTCGCGCGCTCGACGCGGGCATACTCTCCGGCCTTGATGCCGTGCGTCCGGCTGCCTTTTGTGTATCGCACGACGTCACCCTGTTCGTATTGCGCGGCCCACTGCCGGTCCGCTCCCGTGATCTCTTGCCGCGCAACCAGCACTCGGTGCCTGTGTTCGTGCCCGTCCACATGGCCCGCATCCTGCATCGTTCGATGAATTACTTCGTTAATCTCTCTGCGCGATTGATTGTCGGGCGACACTACCAGAGTGCCTTCCGGTTTCGCCGCGTACTCGTGTGCGATTTCCTTTAGCCGTTCGTTGCGGTCTGGGATTTCATGCACGCGGCCTTGGGTATCGAGCCGCTCGATTGCTTCTCGCACATTGCCACGCGCGAGTTGCTCCACCACTTCTATGAGTGCCGGGTCTTTCTGCCGCACGATTTCATCCAATCGGGCTGTCTGGATTCCGGCCTCCTGAAGCTGCTGATACGGTCTGCCCGCTTCGACCGCTTCATGCTGGCGCGTGTCACCTACCAGCAGCACGCGGTCGTTTTCCTTTAGCCGATGCAAGAACTCGTTCATCTGTTTTGTGCTCGCAAGGCTCGATTCGTCGAGAACGTAAAGCCGTTTCTGCCTGTCGTGCCGCTCTTCGCTCCGCGTCAGGTGCCGCTGCAATGTGCTCGATTCGATTCCCGCTTCTCCGAGTTTTTGCGCCGCGCGTGATGTCGGCGCGAAGCCTTCCACCTTATAGCCCTCGCGGTCGGCGGCTTCCCGGATCGCGGTTAAAGAAGTAGTTTTCCCCGCGCCGGCGACGCCTTCGAGCGCCGTCACCTGATCGCGGCTCGACAGGATTTGCTCGACCGCCGCGCGCTGGCTCTCGCTCAAATGCGAGTGGTCTTGCTCGATCTTTCGGCGTGTCTCGAAACTCGCGATTGGTGCGTGTTGGTTCTGCCCTGCGCGCATCACTTGGATTGTGTTGCGCTCGTGGTCGATCATCTCGCTTGTGGTGAACGCGCGGCCCGGCGCACGATTGCTCGTCTCGATGAACTCGCCCGCTTGCACGCGTTTCTCGAACCCCGCTTTAACCTCCGCGACCGTGGCGTCACCCATTGAGCGTTTCAGTGTATCCCTCAGCAGCTCGCGCTCCTCGGCCACTGCTTCACGCTCCAGATTTTTCTCTCGCGAGTAGGTGAGTGCCTGGCTGATGGCTCTCTCTCCGGGTTCTTCCTTTAACTGCTCTCTTCGCTCCCGTGCCGCTTCAACAACCCGCTCTGGTTGATTGCCGAAGTGCGCGGCCATTGCCTTGTGCCGGTCTTGCATCGCTTCGTGTGAGAGTTCGAGCTTTCCTTCTCGTGTCTGGTGCGCGGCGATCTGGGCCGCGCCTGCTCCTCGCCGGTTCTCCTTTGCGAGAAGTTCCTCGATCTGCTGGCGGCGCGGACTCGACGCCTCCAGATACTCTTTGCTGTAGCCTTTGATTTCCGGCTGGCCGCTCTCACCGCGCTCGATCTCGTAGCCAAGTTCTTTCAACCGATGGGCCAATTCCGAGCGATACACTGCCGTCGCATACTGCTGGGTCTTGTACAGTTCCCGTGGCTGTAGTGCGTGGGCCCCTCCGTCGTCGGTCTCGGTAAGATTGAAAAAGACGGCGTGGGTGTGCAATTGCGGTGCCGCGTACCCGTCTACCGGCCTGGCGCTGTCATGCTCGAACTTCGCCGCTATCCACTTGCCGGTCGTCTCTGCCGGAAGATTCCCGCCGATGCGGGCCTGAACATATCGCTCTAGCTCGTCAAGTGCGACGCCAACGCTTTCTCGATGTGCTCCTCGGACGCGCTCATCTCCACCTACCAAGGCGGTCAACGATACACTCTTCGGGGCTGAAAACGTCGCGTCCCATCCCGTGCGGTGTTCCATCGCGTTTACTTTTTCGCCGCGCCTGTCCATGTATTCTCTGGCTGCTTGGCGGCGGATTAGTTGTTCGCTAGTGATCGGGTGTTGCCCTTCCGAAAGCCGTTGGAAATACTCTTCGCGAACCTCGCCGCGCAGTCCCCATTGTTCGGCGAGCCTCCCGTGCCACTCCCCACGAATCTGCTCTGCTTCGGTGTAGTAGTTCTCGCGGGCGTTGCCAAACTCTTCCGCGTGATACGACTGTGCCTGACCTGCGCTTAGAGGTTTGGAGATGGTCAGCATGTGTTGGCCTACTCGAAAAAGTCTCTCTGCCCGCGCACTGGCTCTCGTTGGATTTTCTTGTCCTCACTTTGTTGCTGTTCATTGGGTACGAGTTTCTGCGCCGAAGGTCCATTCCCCGACGGCTTGCCTGCTCCCGCCGCGGCCGCGGCAACCTTCGGCGGTTCCTCGGGTGACTGCTGTGCGCGACGCTCGATGTATTGCCGCTCTTTGCTTTCAAGCCCTATGTACGGGAGACTCATCCGCGCCACGAGATTTCCGCTCTTGAGATAGCCGTGCATCTTTTCAAGGCCGCTAATCTCGCTTGCCATCACCAGCGGCCTGATCTCGCGTTCAAGGTTATAGCCCTTTGATTTGCGCGATTGTGGGAACTGCTCATTTGTGCGGCTCTCTCGTATCCTCTCGATCTCCTGTTCTCCTATGGTGTCGCTAATCCATTTCGCTGCGTGCGGCTCGCTCGTACACAGGAAGATTTTCGTCGAAGGCTGCGACATCATCGCTTCCGCTTCGTGTCCGTAACGGACTTCCAACTGGCTGCGTCCCTGAAAACCCAGCACCACCGGATTGTTGGATTTGCGGTTTTCCGTGATCGCCGTATGCAACTGCGGCAAGCGTTGCAAGGTCGCTAGTTCGTCCAGAATGAACCACACCGGACGCGAACTCATGCGGCCCTGATTCATCAAGCGCAGCACAAGCATGTCCAGCCACAAGCTGATGAGCGGCGCGAGGTTCTTCCGCGTGTCGGGTGTGCTGGTGAGGAACAACCAGCCGCGCCGCTCTTTCGACCATTCGAGTGTGCTCCAACGCTGCTTCGTCTCCGCTTCACTCGGCAGCAGCTTCATGGCGTCCGCTACCATGCTCAACGAACCAAGGACTCCGTTGCGCTGTGGCGGCGAATCCCGGTCGATCATCGCCGCATACTCTGTCCCTTTCACTCTCCGGTCGATCTCTTCCGGGTGCGACATCCACCGCACCAACTCTCGCGGCGTCGGATGAAACCCGAGCAAGTGCGCGAAAATTTTGCGCGGAGCTTCCACAAAGAAAGAGTTTTCGTTGTGTCTATCGGGGAAAAGCGATGCGGCCAATGTCAAAGCGTCGGCACCCTGGCGCAGTTCATCCCCCGGAGTCCAGTAGGGCATCCGCTGGTCTAACGGGTTAAGGATGAGATCGCCGCGCGGCGGAGTAAGAAAGTAGGGTACGTAGTCGGCGGGCGTTGCGGGATCGTACACGATGGCCGTCTCACCGCGCTCCTCGATCTGCAACAAGATTTGGCGGATGAGCGCACTCTTTCCTTTGCCCGAATCGCCCATAACTAGAATGTGGCTCGATTCAATCTCGCGCGGCAGGCGCAGCCAAGCTTTCCTGCGGAGTATTTTTTGCTTGAAGCTCTGCTGCTGCAAGAAGCCGATACCGTCTGAACGGTTGCGGCGGTTGAACGCATGCGCCGTCACAAGCTCCGGTCCTTTGAGTCTTCGTCCGTGCTTGCGTATTCTCCTGCGTGCCGCGTCCTTCGGAATCGCCACCACGAGACTCACAAGCAACACACTTAAGCCGCCCCACAGTGCCGGTTTTGCGAGATCGGTGAGCGTCTGGTCCTGGTATATCCAGTGCCCCAGGAACTCATACAGCTTCGCATTGTCATAGCGTGCACGCTGCCATTCGAGCTTCAAATCGCCGGTCTTCATCGCCGCTTCTGTCAGTGTGAATGTGCTCTCGCCCTTCTCTGTCGCGAAAGGCTTTACTTCGTTGTCGAGTGCCAGTCGTGCACCCTTCCGCGTTACCACCATCAACAGTGTGTACGAGGCATCCGTCCGAAACGCTCCTGCTACTGGCGTTCCCGCGTAAGTCAGTAGGTAATGCCGTTGAAGCGGCGTCCACACCCGCATGTAACGGTAGTACCCGATGGCGAACACACTGAGCAGAGCAACGCAGAACGCTCCGATAATCCATACAGCCCGGTCACTCGGAAATTCTCCTGCATCGTCCTCTCGACCCCATTTCTGTTTCATGGCACACCCCCTGTTACTGCTTCGGCGAGGCGCTGTCGCGACTTGCTCAACTTGCTCTGGTCGGCCCGCTCGATGAGCTGCTGCATCTCTTCTGCGGTCAGCGTTCGCCCTTGGGATACGGCGAAGTGGATGTTTAGTAGGATGGTTCGTAGCGCCAAAACTTCGGCCAGGACGGTTTGCTCGCCTGCATTCAGCTTGGTCGCCTTGAGTAGAACATCACGCGCCCACTCGCTGATCGTCTGCTCACCAGCAAGGGCTTCAAACTGCGCATATTCCTCGTCAGTGACTTTGGTGCTGATGGATTTGGATCGAATTGCGGGCACGGAATTCACCCCATAAAATCAACAAGTTCCCATACGGGAACCATTGGTTACACGCAGCGCCTTAAGGAAAGGGATTCGCGGCAAGCCACTGGATTTTCAGCAAGTTCCCATATAGCAACCTTGGTTGCTGAGCGGCACCCGTTTGGGGGTGACGTGTCAGTCCAAATCCCGGTGCCGAAGGCACCGCTCTTCATAGCTCACCGTATTCGAGCGCCAATCCGTCCCAGGCCATGCGCACTTCTTGGACTTCCCAAGCGCGGCGAAAGAGCGCTTGGACGGACCTCCACTCCTTCTCCGCGAAACCAAACGTGATCCCGTTGTCGTGAGCGCGAAACCAAAAATCCTTGCCCTTTTCTTTCTCGTCTTCCGGCTTAGCGGTATAGCCAAAGAAGTGCTCACCATCCCAATGGGGAGTCGGACTTTCGGGAGTGAGCGCTCCGAGCATGCTCCGAAACTCCCCGATTCTCGGATACCCACTAAATGGATACATGGGGGCTCGAGGGCCAGGGAAGCTGAGGAGCATGGAGAAGTCATGGCCCTCCCCACGAGCAAACGAGAGTGTGTACCCTCCCTCTCTAATTGGGGCAATTGGCGTTTGGAAGAAGGATTCCCGTTGCGAAGGTTTGATTCGGACTGGTTGTCGAGTGAGGTGGTAGTGGCCCCGCGCTGCCAGTCGCCATAACCCCGGCCAGAAGGGACGAAGTGCACGGTCCACGGCATCAGCTCCCGAGAGCTTTTCGTCCTCAAGCAACACGAGGAGATTCCGACCGGCGAGTAGCGGTTCCGACTTAGTTGCTGCCTCGCCAAGCCGCTTCCGGGTTTCCACGACTGTCCGGCGGACCATCTCAGAATTTACTCCATCATCAGAAGTCTTCGCTCTTCCGGGGCGGCAATCGCGTGGAAGGTTGCCCAAGTAATATTCGTCGTGCTTCGAAGCACGCTGGTCGGGACGCAATTCGTAGACGGCAAGGAAGGCGTCAAGGACATCACCGAGCGACTCGCGGGAGACGGGATTTGGTGTTTTGCCGGAAAAAGCTTCGAGACCTTGCTGGACGAAGTGAGCAACAGTGGTCCATTCCGCACGCGTCAAAACATGTTGTGCTTCTCCCTTGCGGCGGATTTGGACAAGCGCATCCGTTGGATTCACAAGCATGTCGACAACTTCGAGGCGATCTTCGCGGGCCGATTCGAGGAGCTGCTTCGCGATCTCCGATGTCGAGACGCTCTCACCAGTTCTCGCGGACACGAGTTTTCTGGCTTTCTCTAGTCGCGTTCGCAATGCTTCGCTGATTCGAACTGAGAGGGTCTGCTGCTGTTGTGGTTTTTCGGGAGGTTTTTCGGGCACCGGTTTACCTCACTTTCTCGCAGTAGGTGTACGCACTTGACTTAGTATCGATACATACGTAGAGTATTACATGGTGGAAGGCGATGTCAACACTTGTGTTTTAGGAAGTCCGAAGTTGGCTGTTGAAGAGAGATCGCCTTAGCAAGGGAAGCATTTCCGCCCGTTCTTAAGTTCTAGTTTCGAACGTTCGCAAATCGGGGCTCATGGCTACGATTCGGCCAACTCCCTCGTCGTCCCTCACTCCTGAATGCTATGTGTGCCCGGCAGATGCAGCTAAATTTTTGTCCATTCACCCTCGGACGTTATTGCAAATGGCAAGACAAGGTGACGTTCCAGCTCATCCGTTGGGCGACGGTCAACGGCGAGTGTGGCGCTTCCTTCTGTCGGAGCTAGACGTATGGATGCGTGAACGCATACACTCACGATGCCGTCCGTGCTCTCCGAAAAGGAGGGAAATTTGAGAATGAGAGCACGGTATCAGCAGGGAAGTCTGAAACAGATTAAGCGCAAGAGTGGCTATTTGGTTTGGCTCTTTCGTTGGCGTGAGACCGATCCAGATGGCAAGCGACGACCGAAGAAGATTGTTGTCGGGCCGGTGAGTGATTTACGGACCGAGGCCGACGCTCGGCGCGCGCTGCAAGCCTTGCGTATTAATGTGAACCTGGACCTCTCCGAGCAGGCACGTCCGCCGCGCAAGTTTGCGGACTTGGTGGATCATTACCGCCTGAAAGAGTTGATTCCAGAAAACAATGATCGGAAGTCGTATTCGACCAAGATGGCCTACAAATCCTACCTGACAAACTGGATCATTCCCCGGTGGGGCGGATACATGTTGTCCAGGATAGAAAACGGCATTGCGGTTCATGTCGAGGAGTGGCTTAGCACGATTACCAGAAGCCGCGGGACCAAGGCAAAGATCCGCAACATCATGAGCGCCGTTTGCAGTCACGCGGTCCGTTACGGCTGGATGACGACCAATCCGATTCGTGCAGTTCGCCAAAGCGCGAAGCGAGAGCGCGTTGTGGTGCCACTGGCGGCAGAGGAACTTCAGAAGCTCTTTTCTCAGCTCGGCCCACGAGAACGCACTCTTGTTCTTCTCGATGTGCCGACTGGCATGCGAAGAGGGGAAGTCCTAGCTACCCAGTGGTGCGACATTGACTTCGGTAAGAGGACGTTGAACATCCGAAAGTCGATATGGCAACAGCATCTGGGACCCGTCAAAACAGAAGAAAGCGAGAAGGTCATGCCGCTGGACGACGAAATGATTACCGATCTCTTGCGATGGCGCGGCGAAACACGCTATGCCAAAGAGGGAGATTGGATTTTCGCCAGCAACCGTATGAAAGGCCGACAGCCGCTCTGGCCAGAAGCAATCATGCGGAATTACATTCGTCCAGCAGCGCAACGGGCGCAGATTACGAAATCGATCACCTGGCACGTATTTCGTCACACGTTTTCGACGCTGCTCGCAGAAAACGATGAAGACGTAAAGACTGTGCAATCCCTCATGCGCCACGCCAACAGCAACATCACCATGAACATCTACACGCACGCTGTCAGTAGCAAGAAGCGGCGCGCTCAACAGAAAGTGGTGGAGATGATTCTGCCCGTGGGAAAAAACGCGGTGGCCACAAAAGGGGTCGCTTAATGTGCACCTTCTTGTGTACCACGCCATTCTTTCGAAATTGGAGTTAAGTCTTTTAGAAAGAATGGCGGGGACGACGAGACTCGAACTCGCGACCTCTGCCGTGACAGGGCAGCGTTCTAACCAACTGAACTACGTCCCCGCGGGGGTGAATGTCACTGGTGGTGGGCAGTGTCCGATTCGAACGGACGACCTTTCGGGTGTAAGCCGAATGCTCTAACCGCTGAGCTAACCGCCCTACTCGTTTCATCGTACAGGAAGCAACGCGAAGCGTCAACGCATCGAAAAGCAGCGCGAAAATTTTCGTTTGCTCCGCGAAGACCTCCGGCTTCCAACCTCCGGCGCCTCGGTTTTCCGCACCATTTGGTCCACTATCTCGGCCGCCTTGCACTCTGCCAATGCTGCCAGTACACTGATTCTCTTTGCTTTGTGGATCTGACGAAAGGACACGCTCGGAAATGCTTCTCGCCCGCGATTACGTGAGTCACATGGCGTCGGAAGTCGTCAAGCGCCTCGTCGAAGGCAACCTTATTGAGACCAAAGCGCTCGACGCCGTCAGGCAACGCGTCCGCCAGCATATGGTCGAGGAGCTGACCGTCGAGGACCGCCTCAATGACGAAGTCCGCGAGATCCTCACGCAGCACCAGGACGAAATGCGCCGCACAGGCGTCTCCTATCAAGAAATGTACAAAAAGGTGAAAGGCCAGCTCGCCCGCGACCGCAAGCTCGTCTTGCGCTAATCGCCGGGGCACACAACCGCATGCGACTCAGCCGCGAAAAAATTATCCGCCTTTCCCACCAAATCACCGATGTCCTCGTCTCCAGCGACGACGTCGAATTTATCGAGGACCGCGACACCATCCGTCAGCAAGTCGTCCAGATTCTCACCGCCACCCTCCGCGACGAAGAGAAAGCCGACGCCGAGGTTCGCAAGCGCATCACCTCCCAGAAAAAAGAAATCCTCGAAGGCAGCGAAGAGTGGGACGTTCTTTATCGCAAGTACTACGCCGACGAACTCCGCCGTATGGGCATCGCCGCGTCTCCCGACGACCGCCGTCCCAGCACCGCCTCCCGCTAGCTGGCAAAACAAAAAGGGCGGCCGCTAGGCCGCCCTCGTTCCTTACTTCCTTACTTCGTTATTTCATTACTTCAATCAGTTCGTTGGCGCAGTGTACGGCGAGTCCGGCCGGCGCTTCAAAGTCGGCCGGTCGTCGTCCGTGCTGTTGGGATCTTGTCCCTGCGTCTGGCCCTTTTGCTGCTGCTCGGTGCGCGTGCGCAAGCTCGGCTTTCCGGGTGCGTTGTCCTGCACCTTGCGCGCAAACATGATGTTGCGCAACCGCGCCTTCACGTTGTCGAACTCCGAAGTAGTAACGATGTACTCCGGCTTGTTCGGCAGAATCCGCGCAATTTCCTTCTGCGCGCTTTCGATGCGATCGGGTGTCGGCGGGTGCGTGGAGAAAACTTTGGGAATCGTCCCCGGCCGGCGCTTCTCGTCGGCTTGGATGCGCTCGAAGAAGGTTACGAACGAGTTCGGGTCGTAGCCTGCCTTGTACATATATTGCAAGCCCAGGAAGTCCGCCTCGCGCTCCGCATCACGGCTGAACTTCAGGTAAGTCAGGGGAATCGCTATGTTCAACCCTTCATAGAGCCCATACCCAGCCCACCCCGCGGGGCCCAGCAGGATCAGCGGAATCGTAGCGAGTTGCATCATCTCGCCCTTCGTCGCGTTCCGCGTCCCATGTCGCGCTATCACGTGCGAGATTTCGTGCGCCATCACACCGGCGAGTTCCGATTCTTCCTGCGCGCGCAAAATCAACCCGCTGTTCACGTAGAAGAATCCGCCGGGCAGCGCGAATGCATTGACCTCATCGGAATCGATCACTTTAATCGTGAACGGCACCCGGGCATCCGAATTGCGCACCAGGTTTTGTCCCACCCGGTTGACGTATTCGGTCACGATGGGGTCATCGATGAGCTTCGACGAGCGCTCGACTTCCTGTGCTAGCTGCTTGCCAAGTGCAATTTCTTTTTCGATCGAGTAGAAATTGATGCCCTTACCGGGGTTTCGATTGCCGATGGCGTCTACGTCTTCTTTGGAGTTCTTCGGGCTTACCGTGTCTTGCTGCTGGACCGGCTGTTGCTGGCTCGGCTGGGTCTGTTCCGATGGCGGCTGAACTTTGGCAGGATCTTGTGTCGGCGGCGGACTTTGCGCCAGCGCGGTGCCCACTACCAACGCGCCCAGCACTGTCAATCTACTCGCTTGCCGGAGAATCTCTTGCATAGCGCCCACCTCCGCCTATCGGGAGTATACACCCCAAACGCCCGACCGGCCCTTACAATCCCTCAAACACTACGATGTCAAGTAGGGGACTAAGGTTTCCTGCATTCCTCGAGCGCATCCCGCATTCTCAGTAAACTAGCGCCAACTGTACGGGCAGGGGCTTGTTTATCCTGCTTGCCCTCAGGAACGAAGGGAGCCTCGAAGGGCCCCTCCCGGCGTCAGCACGTCCACCGTGCAAACCGCGAACCTCCCAAGCCCCCCTCCTGTGAACAGTTGTTGACACCCTTCCTTGGCCCCTCTACAGTCGAGGTTTAAATCATGGGCGTCTCGAAGATCCAGATTGGCCAGCTTTGGAAAAAAGAAGGCACCGGGGACACTTACCTGGTCACCCGCGTGTACACCGAAGCCCTCAGCACCATGGTCGTCCTGCGCAAATCCGGCGCGGAGGACCAAGCGCTGATTCGCGTCCGCGTCGAGCGCACCCCCACCGGTCAGAACATTCCGGGTTTCTCCCCCGCCCAGGAAGACGAGCGCTTTTGACACCATCAACCGTCCGGCGCGCTCCTAACCCGTGTGGTCTCCGCTAGATCGAGCGCACTGCCATCTCCACCACGTCATCCACTCTCATCAATTCCTTGGTCAGAAACGGCTCCCCGTATTTCACCCCAATCATGCGCCCGTACTGCCGCGCTAGCCGGTTCATCTCCTCTTCCAGTTGCTCCAGCCCCAGATAGACTTTGCCCTTTCTCTCGCTCTTGTCCGGTCGAAACTGCGACCGGTACGCCGCGATCGCCTTCCGCCGCTGCTCGTAATGCTCCGTGATGTCCACCACCAGCGTAGGCCGCGCTGCCTCCGCAAATGCCATCGAATACAAAATCTTAAACGGCCGGTACGCCTCCCCCGCAATGGGTAGGTGCTTCAACCCGGCCAGAAAGCACCCTTCATACCCCAGGGTCGACGCGTGGTAATGGTCTGGATGCCGCGCTTCCCAATACGGCAGGATCACCGTCCTCGGCCGCAGCTCCCGGATCACCTCGGCCAGCCGCAGCTTATGCTGACGGCTGGACTGCACATCCGAATCCGGTACACCCAGTGACCCACGCCACTTTACCTTCAACAGCTTGGCGGCCTTCGCCGCCTCCTTCGCCCGTGTTTCCGGCGTCCCTCGCGTCCCCATCTCGCCCGCCGTCAGGTCCAGTACGCCGGTCTTGTACCCGCGCTTCGCCATCTTGATCAGCGTCCCCCCGCAAGTCAGCTCCACGTCATCCGGATGCGCCGCAACCGCCAACAAATCCAATCTCATAACTCTCGCTCCTCGCTCCACCTGTGCCACAGCCATTTCTGTTTACCCTGCTTGCCCTGAGCAACGAAGGGAGCCTCGAAGGGTCTGTGCACGCCGGCTAGTTGCAGTAAATTCAGCACAGACTCGAATCGGCCCGACGCCTAAAGCATCTTGCCCAGGCCCTTGAAACCCCGCAAACTACACTTCCGTCTAACCACGTAGCAGGAGACCCCGTGCTCCGCCCCTCGCTCTCTTCAGCGATCTCCATCTTCCTAGCACTACTGCTGCTCGTCGCTCCCGCGCTCGCTTTCAACACCCCGCTTTCCGACGAATCCATCCGAGAAGCCTACTTCCTCGGCCAGCGCCGCGATGAATCCATGGCCAGTTTGTTGGGTAAATACAAGCACCCTCTCCGTCCGCCCGAAACCGGCCCG
Source organism: uncultured Acidobacteriota bacterium (assembly GCA_963735525.1). Taxonomy (GTDB): domain Bacteria; phylum Acidobacteriota; class Terriglobia; order Acidiferrales; family UBA7541; genus Acidiferrum. The sequence continues at coordinate 230,015 of CAVTLQ010000023.1, forward strand.
TACATTTCTTCGGTCGAGCTCCTCACTCCCTTCGCTCGCCTCATCCTGCTCTCCAGCCAGCGAATCAACTACAGCGCTCAGCAGGCCGAAAAAGAGCACCGCGGCGACGAGGAGATGGTCGCCATCACCGTGGAAATTCAGTTGACCCAGTCCTACGGCGCCTTTACCACCCAGCCGACCGGCACCCGCTCCGGCTCCCCCATCGGCTACAGGCTTCGTCCCTCCGACTTCTGGAAGGATTTCGACGTTCAGGTTCTGGTAGACGAGCAGAGCCTTGAACCCACGCTCTTCACCGGCGAACCCAATTACATCTGTGGCGACAATGGCGGCTGCATCCTAACCGGCGCCACGCTGCGCCTCGAGCTCCCCGCAAAACTCTTTGCCTCGGACTCCGCCACCGTCCAGGTCACGCCACCCGAAGGCCCCGAAGTCTTCGTCGATTTCGACCTCACCGCCCTCCGCTGACTCGCGCAAGCTCACGTCAAACTCCCCGGCACCTTTTTTTGTCAACAATTCCTTGATCTGCGTCAAGTACCGCTCCAGCCGGTTCTCGGTTTCTGTGTTCTTTTTTGCCATCAGAATCAGCTTCAGAACGCTCCCCCGTCGGATGATATGCGCAGCCGCCGTGCTCGGTGTAGGGGCGGGGTTTACCCCGTCCACTTCTTACCCTAGGCACTCACGGAGATTGCTCCGATAGGTTCGCGCGATGCGTTAGGCCGTGAGTGTATCCCCTATGGCCGCGCCCGCGGAAACTCTTCACCGGCGACCCTCCACAAACCCGACTGACAGGTTGCGTCCAGGAATGGTCCGGCGTACGTTGAAAATTAACAACATTCACCTTGACAACGCGATTACTACTCTAGTACGATTTTGCTGTTTAGTCGTGTCTCTAACCTCCAGCGACCGACCCTTTACCCACCAAATTTCCCCGAGACTTTGCCCGAAACCGCACCTCGACCTAACTCCCTTTAGAATCAACACTTACAAAAAACAGGGGGGGAGGGGGAGTAATTTTCTGGTTAACAGCGATCCCCGGGAAAGACCTAAGGTGAGACCGACGCATCAAATACCGCCGTCTCGACCTGGCCCGCACGCTTGACTTGCAGAAAGAGCCGATACTCTCCAGCCTGCGGGAATCCGTAAGGAAAGGTAATCTCAGCCGCCACCGCTTCGGGATGCATGCCCGCCATGGTGTCCCCACCTGATCCCTCGGGCTTCTGAAGGAGCATCAGCGCCGCCATGGGCACCGAGCCCGCCGGATGCACATGCGCAAACACGCTAAGATCGCGTCGAAGAATGACCAGGTGCCCAGCCATGCCCATATAAGGTTCCAGGTCTGTCGCCGGCGCCCCGTTCTTGTCCTTCACCCGGAACCGCAGCAGCGTCGGCTTCTGGGCTTGCAGCGTCTTGGCATCGAGCACCCACTCGACATGCTCGTCGGCACCCAGAGGCACTGTCGTGGCGTGCGTTTGCACCGTCGAAATCTTCGGCGCAACCACAGCCGAGTCGTCTCCGACAAGCGGCCGGCCCCTGTCTCCCGCCGGGAGGTCGATCTTCGCCGTCATCGTGTCCGGAAATCCCGACTCCCGCACGATGTCCGCGAACACCGCGTACGATCCCCCCGCTACGCCGGGCAATGCCTGCGTAAACGTTCCGGCCGCCGATTCGTCCGGGTGCAAATGGTAAAAATCGTCCATCTCCGGCATGCGCACCAGAAACAGATGCATCAAGTGCCCGTGATCGGGAATGATCTTGTTGAGTTGTTCGGACTTGCGCCGTTCGTGCCAGTAAGAAGAGCCCAGCCTCAGCGTCAGTTGATTCCCGGAAAGCGAAACCTGCACCGGTGGTGCTTTGTACACCATGTCCCGGACGTTGGCATTCGCCACCGAGGTCCACCACGTGTTTCCCAGGAAAAGAATCCCGATAATCGCCACCGCCACAATCACCATCGCGATGCGCGCCCGCTGCCGCTTTGCCGGCGGCACGGCTTGTCCCGGTTCGAGTTGGCTCTCGCGCGTTGCTGCACCGAAGATGGCAATCAGGCTGAGCACCAGGAAAACCATCAGTGCGGCCAGGATCGTCCCTGTCGTCTTCTGCATGCGCAGCGTTCGCTGCGCAAACGCCGCCACCGGCACGCCCATTTCCGCTTTTCCTTGAGCACCATCAATCGTCATTCGCACTTGAAACGAGCCCGACTCCATCAGCCACAGTTTCCCGCTGAAAAACTGGGCGTCCGAGCTTGACTGTTCCATGCGATCCGCCGGAGGCGCCGTTTCCGATCCTTCGCCGATAACGCGCATCGGCACGATCCGGATGTCGCTCACGCGTCCGTCCAGCACCTGCACTTCCACCTGCGCGATCCCCGGAATCATCTGTGGCATGCGCACGGTCACGAAAAGCCGGTATGGTCCGGCCGCGCCTTCATAGTAGACATCCGGGCTTCCCACGTGTCCCGAGGTCCGTGCCCCACACAATAGACACACAAGCAGACACACGATCGTGCCGCAGAAAGACGCGCGTCTCATGTCTTTAACGCCTCACTCGCCGCATCCAGTCGCCCCACGCCAGTCCCACTCGTGTGGTCAAAATTGCCGCCACGAACGCAAACGCCATTCCCAGCCAAAACTCTGCCCGCGTCTTTTCCCACGCATAGAGCTCGTGAGCGTAGTGATAGTCGCTGGGCCGCTGCATATACGGGTAATAGTCCGTTCCAAAAATTCGATTTTCCGCCAGCCGCGAAACCAGGAAGGTCCCTGTCGGCCACTCCACTGCCATCATCACCAGCACAAACCCCAAACCAGCCACCACCGCCTGCAGCCACTTGTTGCGCCCCGCCATGCGGTCCAGCAAAAAATCCAGCGCGGCGGCACCGGCGAACAAAAATAGCGGAAACTCCAGCGGCACCAGATGCGAGATCGGCGTATACACCGGCCCCAACTTGGCCTGCGCCGGCACCAGCGGCACCAGCCACAGCGCCAGCAGCCACAACACAAAGTAAATCGCCGCCACCTTGGTCGCCGCCCAGCGGTACCCCGAAGCCCGCGCAATTCCCACGAGCACTGGAGGCATGGCGAGCGCCAGCACGCGGTAGAAAATCGCACTATGCGTCAGCGTGTAGTCCGTGTACTCGTAGATCAGTATCAACAGCAGAATCGTCAGCATGCATCCCGCATACAGAAAAACGCGATTCAACTTGGCCCGCGTGCCCGCATCCGCCCGATTCATCTCCGAAACAATCAAAAACAACCCGCCAAGCCCCAGCGTGAAGATTCCCAAAATCAGCACCACGTGCGGCGGGCTCATGATCTGCACATCCAACCCGAACGCGTTGTGCCACCAATCGTCAAACGGCGCCGACGTGAGCATCGCCAGCCCGCCCCACAGCGAAACAAACGCTCCCAGCGGCCCGTAAAATCCCCACATCTTCACCGACGCTCCGCGCAGCTCCCGCTTCTTCCCGAAGGTCGTGGACAGAATCAGAAACACGCTGGAAATCCCCGCCACCACCGCGCCAAAGTGAATCCCCAGGTGCGCCGGCGTCCAAAACGTGTCGCGCCCGATCGACATGTGCCACGAAATATCCCAGTACAGTCCGACCGATGTCGCCGTGACCGCCAACGCCGAGGCCCAGACGTACCAGGGAATACTGTGAGTCGCGGGTGAACCCGATTCGAGAGCGATACCATTGGCCATGATGTCCACTCCTCAGTTGGCGAAGAGATTGATGCTGCACACTTTATACTGTCGAGTGTCCGTCTGGAACCGCGGAATCCCGCCACCCGCGCCGCTAAACCCAGAGCCAGGCGCAATTCCCGCCTCTGCAGGGTATACGCATTTTTTGTGCTAACGTTTCAAATCGATGCCCAACTCTCTGCTAAGTCGCGTCGCGCTGGTCACCGGCTCCGCCAAGCGCCTCGGCCGCGCCGTCGCCGTCGGCCTCGCCCAGGAAGGCGCCGACGTGGTCATCCACTACCGCTCGTCGGACGCCGAAGCCCGCAGCGCCGTCGCCGAGATCGAAAAACTGGGCCGCCGCAGCATCGCGCTGTCCGGAGACCTCGCCAACGTTTCCGAGATTCGGCAGCTCTTCGAGAAGGTGGACGCACACTTTGGACGGCTGGACATCCTGGTGAATAGCGCCGCCAACTTTCTCCAGACCGACTTTGCCTCGACGACGGAGAAACTCTGGGATGCTTCGCTCGATACCAATTTGAAAGCCGTCTTTTTTTGCTCGCAGGCTGCCGCGCCGCTGCTCAAGAAGACGAATGGCGCGATCGTCAATTTTGCCGACATCGGTGGAATCCTCGGCTGGCCCGGCTTCATCCCGCATTCGATCTCGAAAGCCGGGGTCATCATGCTGACGCGCTGCCTGGCGAAAGAGCTTGCGCCGGACGTCCGGGTCAACGCGATTGCGCCGGGCACCATCACCATGCCTGGTGATCCTCCGGACTGGGAAGCCGACTTCGTGCGGCTCGCGCCGCTGAGGCGCAGCGGAAGGCCGGAGGATATCGTCGCGGCTGTCTCCTATTTGGCCGGGGCGAAATTCGTTACCGGCCAAGTGCTCGTGGTTGATGGCGGCCGCATCCTGTAGCTGGGAAGCCCGATGAACAAGCTCGCCGACAGCGTGGCAAAGAAACAAACTGCTACCAGTTTTTTCCTCTGTGCCCTGATCGCCCTCTATGCCGCGGCGAGAGTCTTACAAGTTTTCCCCGGCAACGTTCCCATGCTTGCCATCGTCGCCTTGCACGTCCTTCCTCCGCTCGTCTTTGCCCTGATTCACGGCGCCGTGGTCTATGGCTATCGCGGCATCCTCGCGTTCTTCGCACTTTGCTTTATTGTCGGTACGATGGTCGAGAATTTTGGCGTTCTCACCGGTTTTCCCTTCGGGCACTACTATTTCACCGATGTGATGGGCCCGAAAATCTTGCACGTGCCGATTTTTCTGGGACTCGCTTATCTGGGAATGGGCTATCTCTCGTGGACACTTGGGCGCGTAATCCTGGGAAGCCCGCAAGGCCCGCTTGCCGGATCGCGCGTGTTCGCGCTCCCTCTGATGGCCGCCTGCATCATGGTCGCCTGGGACCTGTGCCTGGATCCGGCCTGGGCGACCATCGTGCACGCCTGGATCTGGCAGCAGGGCGGGGTCTATTTCGGCGTGCCGGTGAGCAACTTCCTCGGTTGGTATCTGCACGTTTACATCCTTTATCAGCTGTTTGCGCTCTACCTGCGCGGGCGGTCCACCAACCGCCGTCCCTTGCCGTCCGGTTATTGGCGTCTGGCGATCCTGTTCTACGGCGTGTCGGCCGCCGGAAATCTGCTGCTTCTGATTCCGCGTCCAGGCCTTTCGCACGTGACTGACGCCACCGGGAAGGTGTGGCAGGTGAGCAGCATCACCGCTGCCTGTGCCGTGGCCTCGATCTTCATCATGGGTGGCTTCGCTCTCCTCGCCTGGATCAGGCTCACCGATCGGAGCACCGAGGCCCAGGCCTCCGACACCGCCAGCACGGCGTCCTATCGCCTTGCCGCGAAATGACTTTACTGCTCCGGAATCCGCCGGCCACATCCTTCGTGCAGACTTTCCCACTGAGGTGTATTCTAGTGTGCTTATAACGAAGATAAGTTTCGCGCGCTCGTCCCGGCGCGCCTGACTTTATTCTTGAGAGGCACGAAGAGGGCCAACCGAACGACATGGATAACGAGACGTACACCCGCCCGCACAACATGGATGAGTTTGAAGTTCAGGAGTGGCTCGAGTCCCTCGATTCCGTCCTCGAATCCAGCGGTCCTGAAGTCGCCACCGAGATTCTCGAGCGCCTCCGCGCGCACGCCACCGTTTCCGGCATCGACTTGCCTTTCACAGCGAACACTCCCTACGCCAACACCATTCCTGCCCGCCTGGAGCCCTTGTTTCCCGGCGATCAAGAACTCGAGCGCCGCATCAAGAGCCTGATCCGCTGGAACGCGCTCGCCATGGTGGTCCGTGCCAATCGCGTCGAGCACAATATCGGCGGCCACATATCTACCTACGCTTCCGCCGCTACGCTCTACGAAGTCGGCTTCAACCATTTCTTCCGCGCGCGCTCCGATGACTTCGAAGGCGACACCATCTATTTTCAAGGCCACGCCGCGCCGGGCATCTACGCCCGCGCTTTTCTCGAAGGCCGCCTCTCCGCGCAGAAGCTGGAGAACTTTCGCCGCGAACTGAAGCCCGGCGGAGGACTGTCTTCTTATCCACACCCTTGGTTGATGCCCGATTTCTGGGAGTATCCCACCGTCTCCATGGGTCTGAGCCCGCTGATGGCCATCTACCAGGCCCGCTACTCCCGGTATCTCGAAAACCGCGGCCTCAAGCCCGCCACTGACGCCAAAGTCTGGGCTTTCCTCGGCGATGGCGAAACCGACGAGCCGGAATCGCTCGGCGCGATCACGCTGGCTTCCCGCGAACATCTCGACAACCTCATTTTCGTCGTCAATTGCAATCTGCAACGTCTCGACGGTCCCGTGCGCGGCAACGGTCAAATTATCCAAGAGCTCGAATCCGCCTTCCGCGGTGCGCGCTGGAACGTCATCAAGGTTCTTTGGGGCACGGAGTGGGATCCCATCCTCGAGCGCGACACCGAGGGTTTGCTCGTCAAGCGCATGGGCGAGCTTGTGGACGGCGAATACCAGAAGCTTGTCGTCGAGTCCGGCGCGTACGTCCGCCAGCATTTCTTTGGTAGCGACCCGCGCCTGTTGCAGCTCGTCGAGCCGCTTCCTGATGAAGCCCTCCGCCGCCTGCGTCTCGGCGGCCACGATCCTCGCAAGGTCTACGCCGCCTACAAAGCAGCGGTCGACCACAAGGGCGGCCCGACCGTGATTCTGGCGCGCACCATCAAGGGCTACGGCCTCGGCGAAGCCGGTGAAGGCAAGAACGTCACCCATCAACAGAAAAAACTCAACGAAGACGAGCTCCGCGAATTTCGCTCCCGCTTTGGCATTCCTCTAAACGATGGAGACATCGCCGAAGTGCCCTTCTATCGTCCCGCGGAAGACAGCGTGGAAATCCAGTACCTCCGCGCGCGACGCGAAGCTCTCGGCGGATACACGCCCGCCCGTAAGGTTCGTTCCAAGCCGCTAGTCTGCGATCACGACGAGCTCTTTAAGGAATTCCTCAGCGGCAGCGAGGGCAGGGAAGTCTCGACAACGATGGCGTACGTCGGCATGCTCCGCAAAATGCTGCGCGATCCGGAAATCGGCAAGCTGATCGTTCCCATCGTTCCCGACGAAGCGCGCACTTTCGGCATGGAGTCGCTTTTCCGCACCGTCGGCATTTATTCCAGCGTTGGCCAGCGCTATCAGCCCGTGGACGTGAACACGCTGCTCTATTACAAGGAAGCGCAGGACGGCCAGATCTTGGAAGAAGGCATTACGGAGGCCGGGTCGATGGCCTCGTTCATCGCCGCGGGCTCCGCCTACGCCACGCACGGCATCAACACGATTCCATTTTTTATCTATTATTCGATGTTCGGCTTCCAGCGGATCGCGGACTTCATTTGGGCCGCGGCCGACATGCGCACGCGCGGATTTTTGCTCGGCGGCACTGCCGGCCGCACCACGCTCTCCGGCGAAGGCTTACAACACCAGGACGGCAACAGCCACGTACTCGCGCTGTCGGTTCCGAATCTTCGCGCGTACGATCCCGCGTTCGCCTACGAAATTGCCGTCATCATCCAAGACGGCATCCGGCGCATGTACAAAGACGGCGAAGACATCTTCTATTACATCACGCTGATGAATGAACCGTACGCGATGCCGCCCATGCCCGGCGACGTGAAAGACGGCATCCTCAAGGGACTCTATCGTTACCGCGCTTCGGAAAACAAAAAGTCCAAGCTCCGCGCGCAGCTTTTCGGCAGCGGCTCGATCCTGCGCGAAGCGCTGCAAGCCCAGGACATTCTCGAGCAAAAGTACGGTGTGGCCGCCGACGTGTGGAGCGTCACCAGCTACAAAGCCCTGTACACCGACGGCATCGAAGCCGAACGCTGGAACCGCCTGCATCCCAGCGCAAAGCAGCCGCTTGTACCGTACGTTACCCAATGCCTTGCCGACGCTCCCGGCGTGCTGGTCGCCGCTTCCGACTATTTGAAGACTCTTCCCAACATGGTTAGCAAGTGGATGCCGCGCCACCTCGCCTCGCTCGGCACCGACGGCTTCGGCCGAAGTGAGGGCCGGCAATCCCTGCGCGACTTCTTCGAAGTTGACGCCCGCTCCATCGCCCTCGCCACGCTCTATGAGTTGCAACAGGACGGCAAGCTCGAGCGCAGCGTGCTCGATAAAGCGATCAAGGAGCTCGGGATCGATCCCGACAAACCAAACCCAGTCACTTCGTAGCTCAGCGGGCGTGCGCCAAGGGTATCCCGACGCCCCCGACCGGATTCGTAACCGCTACCTTTTCAAATCCCGCGATCAACGGTTTGCCTTGGGCAATGGCGTTCTTCACGGCTGGCAATGATAGGGACGCGTCGTGGCTCGTTACGCTGTCCCATATCTCAGTAACCCAAATGGTGTTTTCATCGGAGGAATCTTTGGCCACAATATAGCTGAAGCATCCCGGCATGTTCCGCGTGCCCTCAATCAGGATAGCCATCAACTGTTCGCGATTGCCGGAGGAAGCCATCAACTTGGCGATCAATCCATACATATCGTTCGCCTCCTGAGGGCTCGCCAGGCCAGTTGCCGCTGTCATCGCGGTGGCGGCTAAACACTTTAGGAATTCTCGGCGGTCGATTTCCATGATCGAAGGATACTATTCTGCGGCCCAAGGCCCCTGCAAAATCTCTGCCGGCTTAATCCGCCCCGTCGCCAAGTCCGCCACCAACCGCGCATTGGCCGTAAGAAAATCGTACTCTGCAAGCTCTTTTGGTAAGACCCAGTGGAGCTGTTCGAAGGCATTCGGCGCGACCACTTCTTCGACGATCTCCGCCGCGAAGAACTGGACCTCGATCTCCTCGGCGGTATCGGCATAGTTGTGCGTTACCCGCGCGATCTCCGCGCATTTTCGCAGCGTCGCGCCCAGCTCTTCGCGCAGTTCCCGTGCTAGCGCCGCTTCCGGCGCTTCCCCATCGTGAATCTTTCCGCCCGGAAACTCCCACTTCAACGGCGACGTATCGTTTCGCCGCCGCTGCCCGATCAATAACCGCCGGTCTCGCTCGATCACCGCCGCCACCACGCGCATCTGTCCGCCGCCCTCCGTGAATGGAGTTTAGTCCATGCCCAACACAAGGTTGTCACCGCCTTGTCTTGTGAGGCTTTCCTCCCATTGCAAGGTCTTCTATCGAGCGTGCGACGCAGCTTCTTCGATCAGGGCGGCAACCTCCTTCGGCCTGGAAACGTAGACTGAGTGGCTGGCTCCTGAGACTTCGACCTTGTGGCTATTGGCTCGTGTGGCATACCACCGTTCGAGGTCGGGGTTGATGGTTCTGTCTTTTCCGGCTACCAGCATCCAACTCGGTTTGCTTCTCCACGCCGCCGTGGTGATGACTGCTTTGAAATTGTCAGCCAAGTTGAGCACCTGCGACCGCGCCATGAAAGCGGCCTGCTCCGCAGACAGATCGGCTGCGAAGTACTCATGAAACTGAGCGGGATCGAGGTAAGTGAAACCGTCTGCGGTCTTCTTGATCGCAGTAGACTTGCTGAGGTCACTTGGGAAGCGCTTTCCGTCGTCAGCCTCATTCTCTCCGGCATCTGGCATGTGGGCCGCGATGTAAACCAATCCGGCAACCGATGAGTCCGTCCCGGCTTCCGTAATTACGGCTCCGCCATAGCTATGAGCAACAAGAATGCACGGTCCATCTTGTAGAGCGAGGACGCGCTTCGTGGCAGCCACGTCTTCTTTGAAGGAGGTTTCCGGCTCTTGGACGATGCTGACGTTGTAGCCATCCTTGACAAGAATGTCGTAAACGCCCTTCCAGCCAGAACCATCCGCCCAGGCACCGTGAACCAGAACAATATTTCGAACGCGACGCTCTTCGTTTTGTGCTGAGAGCGCGCAACAGATCAACAGCAACAATACGATGCAGAGGGACGGAGACATTCCTCGTACTACTCGCATGGCTACCTCCGGCGACTTAGGATGTGGCTGATCTTAACTCTTCGTGTTCTGTGAGTGCAGTACCTTCCACAATTCCGTGGCGCCGCGGACCAACGGAGGGCCCGGGGTATTCAACAACTCGTCCGAGATGACGTGCACGCGGCGTGCGCGTATCGCCGGCAAATCCTTCCAAGCCGCAACGGCGTAGGCCTTCTTGGGATTAGCCTTGGCCCCGGTGGCCGCCCAAGCCAGCACAATCACCTCCGGCCGCGCCGCCGCAACTTGTTCCTCACTGACTTTTTCTCCCGCCGGCACGACCATCTCGCCACCCGCGATCTTCACCAGTTCCGCGACCCACGGCGGCGAGCTGATCCGCGGATTCGGCCAAGCCTCACAATAGACGCGCACCGGGCGTTTCGCTGGTCCGGCCTTGCGCACGATCGAGGCAAGCTCTCGCCGCATCTTTCGCACCACTTGTTCCGCGGCGCTGACTCTCCCTGCAATTCGTCCGAGTAGGCGAATGTCCTCTTCCACATCCGCCAGGGTCCGCGGATTCATCGCCAAGAAATTGAGCGGCTGCTCGAGCAGCTTGGCCACCGTCTCTTGCTTGTAAGGCACCGATCCGATCACCAGCGTCGGCCGCAGCTTCAAAATCTCGTCCACCGCCTCCATCCGCCAGCAGTCGCCCAGCTTCGGCAATCCGTCGACTTGCGCCACCTCCGCGCACCACTTCGTTACGCCCACGAGCGCGGATTTGGCGCCAATGGCGCACAAGATGGACGTCGAGCTTGGCGCCAGCGACACGATCCGGAGTTTCTTGCTTGCGTCCTGGTTCTTCATGCCAAGCGCGAGAATAGCAGACCTCTAGCTTCCGGATTGCAACCAGCCATCTTCAACACAATCTTTAGTAGTGGGGACAGGGCAGCGCTAGCCCTTCCAGACGTACTGACCGCAGGAGCAGGGGACCGTCTCCGCGGGATGCTTCTTTTCCAACGGTTTCCGACAAACTGGACAAGTTCTGCGCCACATATTTGTGCCCGTCTTTCTCGTGCGAATGGGCCTGTCAACAAGATGAGTTTAGTAGGCCGGGCTTCCTGTGTCTGTCCCAATGAGCACAGAAGTAGCGCGTTTCTCAGACACCCTCCGACTGCGTGTGTGCCGAATGAGACATCAATCCACCGGCGCTAGATCCACACTTACGGCTACCGTGATTCGAAAGCGGAAATCTTAATCTGGAGGACTACAACATGCACCGTATACATGGTTACATCGCATCGCTATTCCTGACCGCTGCTCTTGCGGCGCCCGTGGCAATTATGGCGGTGCCCGTGCCTCAAGAGGCCGCCGTTGAGGTCCGAGTTTACGACAGAGACCACAAGGATTATCACAACTGGGACGACAACGAAAATCGCGCCTGGGGGCGGTTCCTTACGGAAAGGCATAGGAATTCTCACGAATTCTCGGGGGCGAACAAGAGGGAGCAGGCGCAATACTGGAATTGGCGCCATGCTCATCCAGATCGAGGCTAAGAGAGTCACCAAAGAGAACGAAGAAACATAGCACAGCAAGAAAAAACGTCTCGTCCGTAACGTTTACGGGCGGGGCGTCGGGCTGGTGGCAGCCGACCGAAAAGGCTATGTGGCCAAAAGGCTGGTGGGAGCATTGCCTGCCGGAGCATCCGGATTTTCGTTCATCCGTTGACCAGGAGTTAAGAACGAGAATTCCGCCCCATATTCTCCGTATCCAGCCCACGGCGCGAAAAACGTATGTCTGATCAGATTACGAATAAGAGCGCGGTCGACGAAAAAAGTCAGGCGCGCATGGTGGAATTCGTGATGCCGCCTTCGACCTCGCCTTCCGAGGCGCTGCTTCGCAGAATCGCGGCCCTGCTGTTCATATTGGTGGCGGGTTTGCTGACGGTGTTCGGCTACTATGCGAGCTCGATTTGCATCACGGTTGTCCTGGCGGCATTTCTCGCGATTCTTTTTGATCCGGTGGTAGTCAAACTGGAGAAACTGCGCCTGCCGCGCGGCGTGGTTGCGGCGGTCGTAGTGCTCGCAGGCATGGGTCTAATCGGTCTGCTGGTTCACGAGCTCTACGGAAGGGCGACTGCCCTTGCGGAAGAACTTCCCGTATACACCTCGAAGATTCGGCAAACTATTGAGCCCATCAGCCAGAATTTCCAAAAAGTTCAGCAAAGTGCCGGAAGCCTCACAGACGACGTGCATCCTGCAAGAAAAGTCCCGGAAGTTCGATTGCAGGAATCGGCTTCCTGGCCTGCTTATCTAGTGCGCGGTGTGGGATCTGTGTGGGCAGCGCTCATCATTGCCGGCGTGGTTCCATTTCTAACGTTTTTCATGCTCTGCGGCAAGGACCACATGGCGGTCCGAATGCATGCCCTGTTCAACTCCAAGATAGACTCTGATCGATTCATCACGAACCTGAACCAGACGATTCGCGGCTTCGTAGCCGGCAACCTTATCGTTGGCTCCGTGATGGCCTTGGCGACCACGCTGATGTTGTTGGGAATTGGCATGAAGGGCGCCATACCCCTGGGAATCGCCAGCGGGCTCTTGAATCTGCTGCCGTTCATCGGATTGATCTTTTCGCTTGCGCTTCCACTTGCAGCGGCGATTCTTCAGTTCAACACACTGGGACCCTACATCGTCATCACTCTGACGATCCTTTTCCTGCACGTCGTGTCCGCGAATCTTTTGATCCCGAAATTTATCGCCACTCGCGTGAGTATCGGGCCGGTGGCGGCGACGATTGGGATTCTGTTCTGGGGCTGGTTGTGGGGTGTGATGGGCTTGCTGCTGGCGGTGCCGCTCACAGCGGTCGTCAAGCTGGTCGCGGATTTACATCCGTCGTTATGCCATTTATCTAATATGCTGGCGCTGACGCCGCGTCCGATTCCACGCTGGGTGCGATATGGTGAAACGATGGTGGAGCGGACGATTCCTTACTTACGAGGCCGTCCGGGAATGAAATCCGGCGGGAGTGTGTAACCAGCTGAGCCGGTAAGTTCACCGGAATAACCAGGCTGCGCCGCGATCCTGTGTCGCCCCTTTTTCGGACGTGGGTTTATCTTTCGGGGTAGCTCTGTGTAGATCTTCTGTAGCTTGCAATACGCATTCGTTGAAGAGGATGTTCTTGCCTCGGACTCGCAAGCCAATGCCCGATGAACGCGCTGATCGGAAAACCTACCGACGTCCCAATCTTTGCTCGTCTGGACGACGCGTTCCCCTCATGATAAGTTGCACGGCATCAACGACAGACCGTGGCTCACGCTGAGGTCGCGAATAGACGCGATTCTAGAGAAAAACAAAACCCCGATGACACAGGAACCATGCGACGCCTCGGCTTGATTCTGATTCTTGAAGGCTGCATCAGCGCCTTTTTCTTTGTCCCGACAACCCCGGCCCAGACGACACCGGCGCTGCCCCCGACGTTCGCCAAAGACGTCGCGCCCATCCTGCAGAGAAACTGCCAGGCGTGTCACCGGCCCGGCGAAGGTGGACCGTTCTCTCTGCTCAGCTACGACGAAGTGCGGCCGATGGCCCCCAGCATCAAGCGCGTCGTACAGCAGAAAACCATGCCGCCGTGGTTTGCCGATCCGCAGTATGGACATTTTGCGAACGAGCGCGCTCTCTCCGCCAAGGAGATCAGCACGATGGTGGCTTGGGTAAACGCGGGCGCGCCCGAGGGGAATCCCAAAGACCTGCCGCCGCCGGTGAATTTTGTCGAAGGCTGGGGAATTCCCAAGCCTGACGTGATCTTCCAATTGCCGCGCCCGTTCCAGATTCCCGCGTCCGGCGTGGTGGAATATCAGTACATGATTGTGCCGACCGGATTCACCGAGGATAAGTGGGTGCAGATGGCCGAGGCGCGTCCGACAAACCGGCCGATGGTGCACCACATCATCGCGTACGTGCGCGAGCCCGGTTCGAGCTACTTCAAAGACCAAAAGCCGGGGGTCTTCTTTGAGGCTCCGCCCGCCAAGACTGACGAAAACACCGATACCAGTGCACTCCCGAGTGATTTCCTCGTCGGCTACGCGCCCGGTCAGCCCGCCGAAATCTTGCCGCCTGGACAAGCCAAGCTCATCAAAGCCGGCTCCGACATCGTCCTGGAAGTGCACTACATGCCCATGGGCACAGCGACCACCGACCAAGCCAGGGTCGGCTTGGTCTTCGCCAAGGAACCGCCCAGGGAGCGCGTCCTAACCTTGTCCGCGGTTAACGGCACGTTCAAGATTCCTCCCGGTGATCCGAACTACCGGGTTGACGCGTCTTTTGAGGTCGCTACGGAGTTGAAACTCGCCGGGCTCCATCCTCATATGCACACGCGGGGTAAGGATTTCGAGTATCGAATCGTCTTTCCCAACGGGGAGACGCAAACGATCTTGCGAGTCCCGCACTACAACTGGCGTTGGCAGCTTTGGTACAACCTGGCCGAGCCGATGGTTCTCCCCAAAGGCACCAAGATCGAGTGCACGGCGCACTTCGACAATTCCGCCGACAATCCCGAAAATCCCGACCCCACCAAGACGGTGATCTGGGGCCAGCAAAGCTGGGACGAAATGATGGTGGGCTTCTTCAACCTGGTCTTCGACGCCAAGATGCCCGCGAAGGCTTTGTTCCCGGACCGCAAGGAACACGCGGCGATTACGCAGAACTGAGATTCGTGGGCCGTGACTCGTGATCCGTGGTCCGTGAACTGCGTTTGGCGGCTCGGGCACGCCGATTTTCGTCAGTAACGCTAACGGCGCGTGCAGCGGGACGATCCGAGATCGAGGATACCGGCACGAACTTCATGATTCTGGGCAGACCGTTGGGCCTCTCCGTCGTCTTAGGTATAGCGATCCGCGGAGGTCTGCAAAATGGAAACCCTGTGGCAGGATTTGCGCTATGGCGTGCGCCTTCTGCGCCTCAATCCCGGCTTTACCGCGGTGGCGGTATTGTCGCTGGCGTTGGGAATCGGCGCTAACACGGCTATTTTTCAACTGCTTGACGCGGTCCGGCTGCGCACGCTGCCGGTCAGGAACCCTCAGGAGCTTGCCGTTGTGCGCATCGGCAACTACCACGGGTCCACCGGACGCAAGGAAGGCCGCTACAGCCAGCTCACTAACCCCATGTGGGAGCAGATCCGCGACCACCAGGAAGGCTTCTCGAGCATTTTCGCCTGGGCGGAGAGCACTTTCAATCTTGCCGTTGGCGGAGAGGCGCGCTACGCCCAAGGCATGTACGTCAGCGGCGACTTCTTCAAAGTCCTGGACGTGCAGTCGCTTCTCGGCCGCTTGCTTACCTCCGACGACGATCGGCGCGGCTGCGGTTCCCCGGGTGCGGTCATCAGTTATGCGTTTTGGCAAAGCGAGTTTGGCGGCCAGCCGTCTGCGCTCGGCGGCAAGCTCACTCTCGAAGGTCATCCCTTTCCCATCGTTGGGATCACTCCACCGGGATTCTTCGGCGTCGAGATCGGGCGGTCCTTTGATGTAGCCGTGCCTATTTGCTCCGAGCCGGTGATTCGCGGCGAGGAAAGCCTGCTCGACATGCGCCACGGATGGTGGCTCGCCTCGATGGGGCGCCTAAAGCCCGGCTGGTCCTTGGAGATGGCCACCGCGCAGCTCAATGCGATTTCGCCGGCAGTGCTCGAGGCCACCGTTCCGCCCGTATACAGGCCTGACGACGTGAAGCACTACGTGGAATTTCGCTTCGCGGCATTCCCGGCGGAAAACGGATTTTCCCAGCTACGCCAGCAGTACGAGAATCCCCTCTGGACCCTGCTCGCGATTGCCGGCTTGGTGCTGCTGATTGCCTGCGCGAATCTCGCTAACCTGATGCTCGCGCGGGCGAGCGCCCGCGAACGGGAAGTCGGCGTGCGCTTGGCGCTTGGGGCGTCGCGCGTTCGACTGCTGCGCCAGATGTTCGTTGAAAGCCTCCTCTTGTCGGCGGTCGGCGCGCTGTTCGGCGCGGTCCTCGCTCAGACTCTCAGCCGCTTCCTGTTGGCCTTTCTCAGCACCCAGGGATCGCCGCTGTTCATGGATCTGGGCGCCGACTGGCGAGTATTCGCGTTTACCGCGGGGCTCGCCGTCCTCACGTGTGTGCTTTTCGGCCTGACGCCCGCCTTGCGCTCGACGCGCGTTGCTCCTGCTTCGGTGCTGAAGGCCGCCGGCCGCGGAATGACCTCCGGACGCGAGCGTTTCGGACTGCGGCGCGTCCTGGTGGTCTCCCAGGTCGCGCTGTCGCTCGTGCTTCTCGTCGGGGCGCTGCTCTTCGTGCGCACCTTGCGGAACCTGATGACCCTCGATCCCGGTTTTCGCCAGGACGGCATCCTCGTCGCCAACATCGACCTCACGCGTCTCAACATCGCCGCCGATCAGCGCCAAGCGTTCAAGCGGGAATTGCTCGATCGCGTCCGGGCGCTTCCAGGCGTCCGGAACGCCGCCGACACCGGCATCGTTCCGATTAGCGGCAACTGGTGGAACGAGAACATCCTCATCGAAGGCGACGAGAAACGCAAAGTAGAGCCGTGGTTCAGCCGCGTCTCGCCCGGCTACTTCCAGACGATGCGGACGGCATTTCTCGCAGGGCGCGACTTCGATCCTCACGACGGCCCCACTTCTCCCAGAGTCGCCATCGTAAATGAATCCTTCGTCCGAAAATTTCTTAACGGGCAGAATCCGATCGGCGTCAACTTCCGCGTGGAGGCCTACGTCGGCAGCCCCACGCCCATGTGCCAGATCGTCGGCCTGGTGAAAGACACCAAATACGGGGACCTGCGGGAAGAGCCCATGCCATTGGTTTATCTGGCCATGGCGCAAGACGATCGCCCGGACAACTTTCCGCAATTTCTGATCCACGCCAGCGTTCCGCCGTCGGTCGCGCTTCCCGAGGTTAAGGAAGCGATTCTGCAATCCGGACCGGAAATCATCATCGAGTTCCATACCCTCCAGACGCAGATTCGGGAATCGCTGCTGCGCGAGCGCTTGATGGCCACACTTTCAGGATTCTTCGGTTTTCTCGCAGTGTTGCTGGCGACCATCGGTCTCTACGGCGTGATCTCGTACACCGTGGCCCGGCGCACGAATGAGATTGGCATCCGCGTGGCGCTCGGCGCGCAGAGGGGGCACGTTATCGGTATGGTCCTGCGGGAAGCGGGGATCTTGGTCATCCTAGGCGTCGTGGTGGGCGCAGTTCTTGCCCTCGTTGCCGCCCGCGCGGCCACGTCACTGCTCTACGGCCTCAAGCCCCACGACCCGGCGACCCTTGTAATCGCCGTAGCCGCCATCGCCCTGGTCGCCGCCGTCGCCAGCTTTCTGCCAGCCCATCGCGCCGCCGGGCTGGATCCGATGACCGCCCTTCGTGAAGAGTAACCCTACTGTTTTCGGGTGTTTTCCCCGGTGTTAGACCACTGCGGTTAGTGGAGTCTCGGACTGTCGGTGGGCCTTCGGGATAGGGTTCCCCTGTTATCCAAAGTGTTAGCGAAAAAACGTACTATCTCGTGATTTATTTTCTGAAGCGCTCCCGCAGCGTGCCTTGGACCGACATTGAGTCCATAGGTCTGAAGACGCTAGGGAGAAATCCTTGGCACGTCCTGCATGCCGGCCGCGCCTGGCTGAAGAACGTAACCACGTGGCTGGTAGCCTCCGCGGGCTGACGCTTTCTTACAATGACAGCGCTCTGATGGTTTCCCTGCGACGCACAGCAAGGCGATCCGGAAAGGGCCCGAGCTTTGAGCGCCGCCGCGGATTGACTTCCTGTCGTCCCTATGTTGCACTGCCCACTGTCCTCCGGTGAGGTGAGAAACATGCGACTTGGGCCCGGTTTAGCGGCTGCGATTCTGGTGTTTTCAGAAACTTGCTTTGCGCCGTGTTTGTTTGCGCAGGCGCCCGATCCGCAGACGGTGCGGTATCACGCCACGATCGACACGGTGAAATACGTCTACGGCGTTGCGCCGCCGGTCGCGCACCTGCACCCCGGCAACATTCTCGAAGCCAACTCGCTCGATTGTTTCGGCAACGCCATCAAAAAGCCGGGCGACACACTGGCCCTGAGCAAAGGCGACAATCCGCTCACCGGACCCTTCTTCATCGATGGCGCGGAACCCGGCGACACTCTCGTCGTGCACGTTCTCGATCTCCAAGTCGACGGCGATCAGGGACTCGGCGCGTTTGCTCCCGGCTTCGGCGCGCTCAATGAAACGAACTACACGCCGATGTTGCATCCGCCACTCCCGGAAAAAATCTGGTTCTATCCCATCGACCACGTCGACAACACGGCCACCTTCCAGGCGCTTGATTCGAACTACAAAGTGAAAATCCCGCTGCATCCGTTTCTCGGTTGCATCGGTGTCGCTCCCGCCGGCGGCGAAGCCCGCAGCTCCGTCGTGCCTGCCGAGTTCGGCGGCAACATGGACGCGCCGGAAGCCTCCGCGGGGAACACCATCTATTTTCCGGTGAACGTGTCCGGCGCTCTGCTGTATTTCGGCGATGGCCACGCCGCCATGGGCGACGGCGAAATCGCCGGCACCGCGATCGAAGTGCCGATGCGCTCGCGCCTGCAAGTGGACATCGTGAAAGGGAAGAGAACCGGCTGGCCGCGCTTCGAAAACGAAAAAGAAATCATGGCCGCGGGAATTTATCGTCCGGTTGACGACGCTCTCCGGATCGCCTTCACCGAATTGGTTGCATGGATTCACGCCGACTACGGCCTCTCCGAGCTGGATGCCTACGAATTGCTCTCCAAAGTCGGCAAAATCCATCTCACGGAAATGGTCGACCCCAACTACGTCGTAGTCGCGTCGGTCGAAAAAAAGTTCCTGCCTCCCAAGAACAAGTAGCACAGGCACTCTTGCCTGTGCCCGCACGAAGGTTCGCCGGGGCGCAAACACTTTGAGCAAAGTTTTGTTGCTCTCGCTCGGCGCGCTCATATTTCGCAGCGACGCTGCACCAGACCGGTTCCTCCGTCCTTGCACTGACTCCTCGCCTCAACGTTGCAGTCTTCGCGCCGGGTTGCGATACTTTTTCCGATGTTCAGTGACTCCGTCCTCGATCATTTCCGCAATCCGCGCAACGCCGGGCGACTCCCGTCCGCCGACGCCAGCGTCGAAGTCACCAATCCCGTGTGCGGCGACATCCTTCAACTAGCCGTTCGCATGAGCGGCGGATGCATCGCGGAGGCGCGTTTCCTCTGCCGCGGCTGCACCACCGCCATCGCCTGCGCGTCACTCCTCACCGAACAATTGCGCGGGCGAACGCTTCTCGAATGTGGTTTGGTGACTCCGGAATCGCTGTCCGAGGCTCTGGGCGGTCTTCCTGCCGCCACGTTTCACGGCGCGCAGCTGGCGGGCGACGCCTTGAAAACGCTCCTTCGAAAACTCAATGTGACGTCCGGCTAGTCCGATCACAAGGTCGCGCGTTGCAGCGTCTCCGGATCGTTCAAGTTCAGCACGCATCCCTGTTCGGTCGTTGGCATTTCGCGGACCTCTCCCCCGTGCGCCCACACCACCGCCCGCGCTCCCTTGTCTAGCGGCGCGGCAAGCAATTCCTCGTACAGCGCCGCCGAGAAAATCACCGGATGCCCGCGCTGCCCGCGAAACACAGGCAGTACGATCTTCACCTGCCCCGCCGCTTGCGACGCGTAGAACTGTTCGATCAGATCATTGACCAACGCGGCGCTGATGAGCGGATGGTCGATCAAGCACAAGATCATTCCGTCGGTGCCCGTGGGCAGACTGCGGATCGCGGCGTGAATGGAGCTGAGCTGGCCCTTTTCCCAGTCTTCATTGATGACCACTTCGTCCGTCGCGAGGTGCACGGCATCGGTAATGGGCTCGGCATGCGCGCCCAGCACCACGCGGCGGGCGCCGATCTTCGGATGTAGAGTGACTTCCAGCAGATGCTCCAGGAATGGGCGTCCCTGGTAGGGAAGCAGTGCCTTCGGCGAGCCCATCCGCTGGGACGCGCCGCCCGAGAGGATGACCGCGGCTAACATGATTTCTTCAGCGTGCGCCGAGCGCCGGCCGCGACTCGATCTTCATTTTCTTGTGCGCGGCACTTTCCGCATTGCGTCGCACGGCCACCAGCTCCGCCACGATGCTGATGGCAATTTCTTCCGGCGACAAAGCGCCAATCTCGAGTCCCATGGGTGCAAAGACCCGCTCGAACTCTTCCGGGCGGTAGCCTTCTTGTTCGAGCGCCCGGTAGACCGACAGCACTTTGCGTTTGCTTCCGATCATGCCGACGTACCGCGCTTCGGTACGCACCGCCCACGACAGGACGCGCATATCTTCTTTGTGCCCGCGGGTCACGATGACCAGATACGTCGCCGCGTTGGGATGGATAGCCTCAAATGCCTTGTCGTAGCTGGTGAAGACGTCCTGGGCCATCGGGAATCGCTGCAGATTCGCGAAGGCTTCGCGGTCATCCACCACGCCCACCGCGAACCCGGCGGCGCTCGCCGTTTTCGCCAGCGCCATCGAGACGTGCCCGCCACCGAACAGGTACAGCATCGGCTGCGGCAGAATCGGCTCGACGAAGATCTCCACCGTGCCGCCGCAGATCAGGCCGTTGTCGTAGCTGGCTTCATTGTTCAGGTTGAAGACCATCTTCCGCGGCGCTTCTTTCTGCATCACTTCTTTCGCCGCCGCCCACACTTCCGCTTCCACGCACCCGCCGCCGATCGTCCCCGCCAGCGAGCCGTCTTCGCGCACCAGCATTCGCGAGCTTTCGTAGCTGGGAATCGAGCCGTTGGTGTGCACAATTGTAGCCAGCGCCCCGCGCTGCCCGGCTCGGCGCATCTTCACGATCTCTTCAAAGAGGTCCATCTATAGTCATATTTTACGCTACCCCTCGCGGATTCGTGCGTCAAATCTCGCCCATCTGGACAGCCCGGCCTCCCTCTCGTTAGACTTGCACCCATGGAGTCCGCGCCTTTTCCACCGAAGCCCGCGCCACTGGTGTCCCTCTCCGAGGCGGTGTTCCTCTTCATGTTGGTGCTTTTTCTTGCCGTCGTCTGCATTTGGCCCATCCTCGCCGGACGCATCCATCATTTTTCCACCTGGGTGCCGGACGCTGTGCATACCTACGCCGTGCACGAACACGGCGTAACGATCTACCTCAAACCTGCTCTCGGGAAGTTTTACGTCAGCCTGCCTTGGCTGTGGAGCTCGCTCCTGGCGGCGACATTCCTGACCGGCTTGGTTACCGGCAGGAAGTCTGGGAGCCGTAAGTGAAGGCAGTCGTTTTCCACCAGCATGGCGGGCCTGAAGTCCTCAAGTACACCGATGCACCGGAGCCGTCGATTCGCGCCAGCGACGTCCTGGTCCGCGTGCATGCCTGCGCGCTCAATCATCTCGATTTGTGGGTTCGCGGCGGCTTGCCGAACGTGCCCATACCGCTGCCGCACATCCCTGGTAGCGACGTGGCCGGCGAAATCGCGAAGATCGGCGCCGATGTCACCACCGTGAGCGTCGGGCAGAAGGTGGTGCTTGTGCCCGGCGTCACCTGCGGCAAGTGCGCGGCCTGCCTCGCGGGACTCGACAACCGCTGCCGCCAGTTCACCAACCTCGGCTATACGATCGATGGAGGCTGCGCTGAATTCGTCCGCGCACCCGAAGTGAATTGCCTGCCGTATCCGGAGAATCTGTCGTTTGAGGAAGCTGCCGCGGTTCCGCTCGTTTTCCAGACCGCCTGGCACATGCTAGTGTCCCGTGCCGAACTTCAGCCCGGAGAGGATGTGCTCGTGCTTGGCGCGGGAAGCGGCGTGGGTACCGCCGCAATCCAAGTCGCGAAGTTCTTCGGCGCGCGCGTGATCGCCACCGCGGGAACTCCCGAAAAGCTGGAAAAAGCGCGGGTACTGGGTGCCGACCACACCATCAATCACAAATCGCAGAAAATTCGCGACGAAGTCCGCCGCATCACGAACAAACGCGGCGTTGACGTCGTCTTCGAGCACGTCGGCACCGCCACCTGGGATGACAGCCTGGCCAGCCTGGCTCCGGCGGGCCGCTTGGTTACGTGCGGTGCCACCACCGGCTACGACGCCAAAGTCGACCTGCGCTTTCTCTTCAGCCGCCAGCTCTCGCTGTTAGGCTCGTACATGGGCACGAAGAGCGAGTTGCAAACGGTGATGAAGCTGGTCGCAGCGGGCCGCCTAAAGCCGGTCGTCGATCGCGTCTTTCCACTCGCCGAAGCCGCCGCCGCCCACGCCTACCTCGAATCCGGCCAACAATTCGGCAAAGTCGTCCTCAAGATTTAACTATTGAAAGTAAGTATTGAGAGCTCGCCCTCACGCAAACGGATTCTCATCCGCACTACGGCCATAGATCACGGGAATCGGGACGTCCAGCAATCGGAGGCAAACCGACAATTGGCCGCGATGGTGATACCAATGGTTAAGCATGATCGTCCGAAGCAGCGCGACGCGTGGAATGGTGAACACTTCTTTTCCCTTGGACGTCAGGCGCCAGTCGCCCATGGCGGCGGACTCGCTCACGTCGCCGACGTATTCCTCGGCGGCCTTGATGCTCGCGTCGTGGGCGGCAAGGATCTCCTTCATATCTGTTGGAAGGGGCGGATCAAAATTCGCCTGGGCGACATCGAGCCCGTCTCCCTGCGCAAGTCTCGCGACGCTTCCGGGAGTCGTGGCGACATGAAGCGCCAGTTGGCCGAGCGACATCGATTTGGGATGGGGTTTCCACGCGAGTTTGTCGGCAGGAACGCGCTCCAGAACACGTTTTGTAGTCGCTGCCTCCTGCTGGATTTCCCTCATCATCGGTTCAAGCATCTTCAACATTTGACCCTCTCTCTTATCTTCGTCTTCGAGACGGCGCGCGTTATTCGGATTTCTTCGGCGCCACATACAGCGCCTTCGGATCAACGAGTTCACCATCGACGTACTTGTCATGGTGCCGAACCCACGCCATGGAATGCTTCAGCCCCTCTTCGTCGCGGCCCTTTGGCGCGATGTCCAGCCAGTTGTAGGCCCCGACGAGAATATCCAGCCCGCGCCCATAGCTTGAGTAGGTGTGGAAGATGTTGCCGGCCGCATCCTTGTAAAAGACGCTGGTGCCGGGCCGTTCTTCGGCCGGAAATTTCTGCATCGCGTAGTTGTAATAGACCTCGGATTTCCCGACTTCCTCTTTGTTCTGCGACACCTGATAGTCAAAGTTGAAGTCGCTGCCGTACGACGACACCCACTTGAAGCGCCATCCCATGCGCTTCTTGAACGCTTCGATCTCGGCGAATGGCGCACGCGAAACTACCATCAGCTTCACGTCTCGCGCCGCTACGTGCACCACACTGGGATCGATATGGTCGGAAATAAACGAGCAGCTCGGGCAGCCTTCCTTCCACCCAGGTCCCATCATGAAGTGATAGATGATCAATTGGCTCTTGCCGCCAAAAAGATCGGCCAGCGTCTCCTTACCGTTGGGACCGTCGAAGACGTACTCCTTCTCTACTTTTTCCCACGGCAGTTCCCGCCGCTGACGGCTCAGTTCGTCGCGCAGCCGCGTGAACTCCTTCTCCTTCTTCAACAGCTCGATTCGCGCGGCAAGCCAATCCGCTTGCGACACGACTTTGGGATTTTCCCCCTTGCTCGCAGCTGTAGCCATGTTCATTTCTCCTTCCCTCTCGGTTCTTTAGACAAAATCTTGTCAGGGTTATTTTTCGAGCGAAGCAGTCTGGCGGCGAGCGCCGTCAACCCACCCGTAGACATCACCCCAGCCACCATCAACGCCGCACTCGCCATGCACGCTGGACACATACTTCTCTCCTCACGCCGCGGGCGCGCTCACTGCAAACGCTGCCCTTCGGCACGCTTGCGGATGCTCTCATTGATATGCCCCCAGCCCCCCACCACTCCGGTTCGGTGCTCGTCCGGAATCAATCCTAGAGCCGTGTGGTGGAACTTGATCAGCGTGCCTCCGTCCACCTCGCTCAGCCGGTACTGCACGTTCGAGACGACCGGATAGGACATGAACAGCGGCCCGGTGAATTCCAGCAATGTCGGCCGCTTGATCGCTTGCACGTGTCCCCACAGATGGCCGTTGTTGTCGCCCAGGTCGCGGTACCACCTTCCGCCGGGCCACGCCTCGATCTTCATCGGCATCGGCTTGCCGTCGGGCGTGTCACTTTGCGGCCCGAGCTGTTCGAGCAGCGCCGCGAACGTCGCCTCCAGCGATGCACGCACATGAATTTCCTGCGTCACGTTCAACGTCAAGTCTTCGATCGCTCGGTTCATCTTCGGAGCTGTCGAACTCATTCTTGCCTCCGTCTAATGTATGGATGCTCACTCACGAATCCCGTTTCCCCTCCGCTCGCTCTTTCACGCGAAGCAACTGGTGCCGCCAGAACCGTTCAAACGTGCTCGCCCACTCGTGCAGCGGCCGGATGGCCTCCGCGTTGACGCGATACAGCATCTGCCGCCCATCGCGGCGCACACGCACCAGCCCAACGTCTCGCAGGACGCGCAGGTGCTTTGACACGGAAGGCTGCTCCAGTCCCAGCCTCGCCACAATGTCCCCCACAGGACGCTCCTGCAGCGCCAGGTAGCTGAGAATGTCTCGCCGGCGGGGCTCGGCGACCGCGTTGAACGCATCCGAATTGGTAGCCGCTCGTGCCATGAGTCGCAGATTACATACCCATATGGGAATATGTCAAGCTCTTTTTTCGCTGCTTCGCGAATCTCGCTTCCCACGCCGCGTTTCTGGCCGACGACATCCGCCTTAACTTAGGGATTGGCTCCAAGAGCCGCTCTCGCCGCCTTTCCGGCCTACGCCCATGCGAAATCACCCTTTTGGCCTCCGCCGGGAGCCATTGAACCTGCAATTTTGACCTGTGAATGATGCCCGGTTGATATAGGACTAGATTTGTCGTATTTTGCTATCTGCAACTGGTTTGCAGGAGACTTCGGGGCGAATTGCTCCGCAGCTGCCGTTTCTCGCGGGCCGCTCGAAGGTTCCTTCGCAGAAGGACACTCTTAAGAACTCTAACCTATGGGGGAGAACGGCGGCATGGCGGATACGCACCAGACCTGTGCATACAATGTTTCGGTCTCCATGTGGAGGCGTTCCAGGCCTCTGGCCCTATGTCTTTTCCTTGTGTTGGTGATGTTCCTTGCCGCCGATTCCTGGGCCGGAGTGGGCGGAAGCATCTCGGGCAGGGTGTTGGATCCTAGTGGCGCGGTCGTCGCCAGGGCAAGTGTCACCGCAAAGAATACCGACACGGGAATCCGGCAAACGATCGCGACCGACGACAAAGGTTTCTATTCGTTTCCCAGTCTTCCAATCGGTCACTACGATCTTGAAGTTACCCGCGCGGCTTTTCGCCCCTATCGCCGGACCGGCATCGTTCTCGATGCCAACAGCGCGTTGACGATCGACGCGGTTCTCGCGGTGGGCGAGCAGTCCGACGCCGTAACGGTCGTCGAAACCCAGCTCAACGTGGAGACTACCAGCACGCAGAACGGCGAGGTCATCACCGGTGCGCAGATGACGGCCGTGCCCCTCAACGGCCGCAGCTTTACGGATTTGCTGGCCCTGCAGCCCGGGGTTGCCCCGGTCACTTCGGTCACCTCCGAAACCGTGCAGGACGTGGGCGCCACCGTGCTCTCTCCCTCCGGAGATTTGAATCCGGGTACCATTTCCATCAACGGCCAGCGGGAATTTGGCAACAGCTTCATCGTGAACGGAAGCGACGTCGAAGAAGATGTCAACATGGGTGCGGCGATTATTCCCAACCTCGATTCCGTCGCCGAGTTTCGCATTCTCACCAACAACTTCGACGCCGAATACGGCGAATTCAGCGGCGGACAGATCAACGTCGTCACCAAGTCCGGCGCCAATGCATTTCACGGCGACGTTTTCGAGTTCGCTCGCAACACCGGCCTCGATGCCCGCAATTATTTTTCACCCACGCGCGGCGCCTTCGACCAAAACCAGTTCGGCGGCACGTTCGGCGGGTCCATTCGCAAGAACGAAATTTTCTTCTTCAGCGACTATCAGGGCACTCGATCCACACAAGGAGTAGATACCGGCCAGATTCCCGTCCCCTCAGCGCTGGACCGCACGGGCAATCTCTCCGATCTTGCCGGCTCTTTTGTAACCACCAATGCAAACGGAAACACCATCCCGACCACGGTAAGCGGACCGTACTGGGCCAACCTGCTCTCGCAAAAGCTGGGCTACACAGTCTCCGCGGGTGAACCTTACTACACGCCGGGATGCACCAATGCAACGTGCGTGTTTCCCGGCGCCGTCATCCCGCAGAGTTCCTGGTCCGCGCCTGCAACCAACCTCTTGAAATACATCCCCGCGCCCAACAATGCGAACGGCTCATTTTCCACGTCCGCCTCCAACCAAGCCCTGCGCGACGACAAAGGCGCGTATCGCCTGGATGCCAACACGCGCTGGGGAATGCTCTCCGCCTACTATTTTCTTGACGACTGGTCCCAGAACAATCCTTACCCAGTCGCTCAGGGCGGGGCCAACGTTCCCGGCTTCAACGCGCTTTACCTCGGCCGCGCCCAGTTGCTCAGTCTGGGCGACACGAAAACGCTCAGCGCCACGGCCGTAAATGAATTTCACTTCAGCTATCTCCGAAACTCGAATGATCTTGGCAAGCCCGTGGGTGGCGTCGGCGTCAGTCTCGCCTCGCAAGGTTTCCAGGTGGGTCCTGGAACTCCGGGAATCGTGGCGCTTTCCCCGAAAACCGAAGGTGTCGAGAGCGTCGGCTTCAACAGCTTCACCATCGGAACCAACACGAACGAGCTCAAACAGGTTGGCAACACATTCCAGTGGCTTGACAACTTTTCCAAAGTCGTCGGACCGCACACCTTCAAAGTGGGCGGCGAATTTCACTACGATCAAGTCAATGTCAACGCCATCGCTCAGTTCAATGGCAGCTTTCTTTTCTTCGGCACGGAGACCGGCTCGGACTTCGCCGATTTCCTGTTGGGCATTCCCAGTCAATACAATCAGAGCCAGCTTCAACCTTTTTACGGCCGCAACAAATACGCCGGCCTTTTCGGGCAAGACAGTTGGCGTGTCACCCGCAGCCTTACGCTCAACTACGGCTTGCGATGGGACCGCATCGAACCCTGGTATGAGAAGTACAACCAGATTGCAACCTTCGTGCCCGGCCAGCAGTCCGTCGTGTTCCCGGGAGCTCCCGCCGGTATCCTCTATCCGACAGACCCCGGAGTGCCCCGCACCTTGGCTCCTCCGGGCAATCGCGATTTTGCTCCGCGCATCGGCCTGGCCTACTCGCCCAGCGCTTCTGGGGACGGACTGCTCGCCAGAATTCTGGGCGGCCCCGGTAAAACCAGCATCCGCGCCAGTTACGGTATGTTCTATACCGCGATCGAGGCCCTCACCATCGGCGTTATGAGCGCAAACGCGCCCTACGGAACAACCTACACCAGCCCGGCTCCCCCGCTGTTTTCCACTCCCTTCGTCACCGCTGCGAACGGGCAGAATCTCGGCCAAGCCTTCCCGGTAACCCTTGCTACGTCGAACTCGAGTGCCAGCCATCCCGACGCCAACATCGACTGGTCGCAGTTCGAGCCGGTCACGGGACTTCCCAACTACTCCACCACCAATCGTATTCCCTACACTGAGGAATACATGCTCTCGCTGGAGCGCGGATTGGGTGCCAACACCGTGCTCAGCTTGAACTACGTTGGCACCCAAGGCCATCGGCTTCTCGTCCTCGAAGAAGCCAACCCAGGCGACCCGTCGCTCTGCCTGTTCTTGAGCAATCCCGCCAACCTCGCAGCGGGACAAGTCCCGTGCGGTCCCTTTGGCGAAGACACCACCTACACCACTTCAACCGGCCAGGTCTTTAACGGCACACGAGCTCCGCTGGGATCCAACTTCGGCAGCAATGCCAACCAAGCCACCATCGGCAATTCCAACTACAACTCGTTGCAAGTCACTCTGCGCCACTCGAGCAGGCGTCTCACCGTGCTAGCCGGGTACACCTACAGCAAGTCACAGGATCAGTCTTCGAATCTCGGGGAAGAGGTCAATCCTCTCGATCCGTCCCTCAGCAAAGCCCTGTCCGCCTTTGACGTGAAGCACAACTTTGTCGTGAGCTACAACTATCAACTCCCGTTGGAACATCTCTTCCACGCCGCCAATCGCTGGACGCAGGGTTGGGAGCTTTCCGGCATCACTCGTTTCAGCACCGGCCTTCCCGTGACGCTGGTTAACTACGGAGACAATTCTCTGTTGGGCTCGGAGCCGAACGGTGTTAACAACTTTGGTGTCGACGAGCCGGACTACAACGGCGGCCCCCTCGATCTCAATCACAATCCGCGCAACGGTCTGTCTTATTTCAATACGGCCCAATTCAGTCAGAATGCTTTGGGGACGCCCGGTACCGCCAGGCGCCGCTTCTTCTACGGA
Organism: uncultured Acidobacteriota bacterium; assembly: GCA_963735525.1. Taxonomy (GTDB): domain Bacteria; phylum Acidobacteriota; class Terriglobia; order Acidiferrales; family UBA7541; genus Acidiferrum. Next base: position 258,492 of record CAVTLQ010000023.1, read on the forward strand.
CCAGGGATGGACAATTACGACATAGCCCTTCTCAAGAATGTGCGTTTGACCGAAGCGAAGTCCCTCCAGTTTCGAGTCGAAGGCTTCAACGCATTTAACCACGCTCAGTTCTTCGGGCCTCAGGCTGTTGACGGAAATATCGCCAGCTCGACGTTCGGCCAAGTCGTTAGCGCGGCCCCGCCTCGGCTCGTCCAGCTCGGTGCCAAATTCTTCTTCTAGAAACAAGTCACGGCGATCCGCACTGGCAATAGCCCTTGGGAGCAGGTTCTACTGCCGCCGTATTTTCCCGTCAGCCGTCAATCGCTCCAAAAAACGCTGTGCAGTCACAGCCTCCGGGCCATCGCCGTGGTTCTTCAGCAGTTCTCGCAGTACCTTCGCGGAGTCCTCGTACCGCCCCACGGCCGTGAGCGCCCGTGCCACAAGCAAATCAACCTGCGGCACCTGCCCAATAGACTCGGCCTCCGCCTGCTCCGAGACCTTCAGCGCTTCGTCAAACCGTTCGCTGTGATAATACGACTCCGCGAGTGCCCAATGCGTCTCCCAGCCGCTGGCAGGCTCCAGTCCCAGCGACTTCTCGAGTGGTGGAATTGCCTCTGCGTACTTCTTCTGGTTGCACAGCGCCATTCCCAATGCAGCTAAAGGGCGCGCGCTGTTGGGTTGCATCTGCGTGGCTTTTTCCAGAACAGTTTGCGCCTTTGTCCACGCGTGCTTTTTCAGATCCAACAAACCTTGCACATAAAGCACCTGCGGATTATTGGGAGCGAGTTTCATGGACTGGTCCAGGGCCTTCTCCGCCTCCACCAAGTTGTCGTCTCGCAGAGCCTGCATGCCCTTGTCCAAGGCTTCCTTCGCCTTAGGAGCGAGTATCGGATTTTCCGCTGCCGGCGCAAGATTTGAAGCTTTCTCCCGCTCCAGGCTTACCTCCAACTGGACCCTCACCGGCTCAGGCACGTTCACGTCGTTTTGCCCCGACTGGTATCCAGCCGCTTCCACAACGACGGTAAATTTGCCTAGATCGCTGATGGTGAATGAGATCCGGCCAGTTGATGTCGATCCTTCGCCGCACGGCGTTCCGTTCAAATAAAGTTTCACACTTGCGGGCACGGAGAGGATCTCTCTGGAACTCTCGCGTATCGTCACGTCGATTTCTACCTGGCGACCTCGAGTCAACGTACCCGCATTGCTCTGGCACCAGGCAACACCTGGGCACAACAAACTACCAAGCAGGATCGGCAGTAGAAATGCCCCCATTCGCAGCAGCACGCGTTGGTTTGGCTGGTGCATACGCGCCAGGAAAAGCTGCCCGAAGTCTGGCCCTCCGAATCTGAGGGGCAAAGTCTTGTCTCTCTTTGGCACCAGGCTGCTGGACCCTGCTCGATACTACCGCTTCCAGCCTGAGGTAGCCGGGAAATTATCCCCACCGCTTTGCGTTCAGCTTTGAACGCCGTTGCCGCCACCAGCGAAGCCTTGCTCACTGCCGTCGCTGGAAGTTGCAAAGCTCCATTTCGACCTTGCCGCCGATGGCGGGGTCCGACATGAGCCCTCCGCTCGCAGTACCGCTTTAGCCGTTGAGCAATTGGCCTGGGTTGTCCGTTCTAGAACATTGGTACTGGAGTTCTATTCTCGTACCCCGCGCCTGGATGTTACCTTGCACCCGAAGCTGGCACGGAGCCCGGGCGCAGCGCGCCAGAGCTGCATACTCCTAACTAGGCGGGAGACCTACTTGAGACTTCGTACCAAGTTTCTGCTGTCGCTCGCCCTGATTACCTCAGGCCTCACTTGCGCGACTTTGTTCGTTGCACGACGCACCGCCGAGGGCCGCGCCCAGCGCGAAATCAAGGCGGAGGCACTCAACGCCATCCTGACCTTTCAGATCCTCCAGCACCAGCATCAACTTGCTCTGAGCCGCAAAGCGGACTTATTGGCGTCTTTGGCGCTAATGAGAAACGGGGACGCAACCGCGATTCAAGAGGTCGGTGAGGACCCCTGGCATTCGGACGAGGCAGATCTTCTTGGGCTTGCAGACTCCAGCGGCAAAATTGTCGCTCTACACTCGACGTTGGCTGAATTTCCCCTTCCCGCCGCGCAAGATATGCTGCGCAACTCCCTCAAGGAAGGGAATAGCACCGGATGGTGGTATAGCGGTACGCATCTTTATCAGGTCGTTCTACAACCCTTCTACGACGGTGCCCCCACAAAGAGCAATTTGTCGGGCACAGTGATTGTGGGTCGCGGGATCAATCCAGCGAATGAGCTGGACCGGGTTTCATCAAGTCAGTTGGCCTTTCGTTATGGCAGTGACATCGTGGCCAGTACCCTCTCTCCGTTCAAAGAGCGGGAATTTGCTCGCCAGCTACCCGATGGTGCTCTGCAGGAGCAAGTCAAGATTGACGGCGAGCGCTTCTTCGCGAGTTCCGTCCAGCTGACATCCGGTGCGCGCCCCGTAAGCATCATCGTCCTGAAATCTTACGGCGAGGCACTCCTATACCTGCACAAACAGAACCAACTGCTTGCTGGACTGGGCCTCGTAGCGATCTTAACGGGAGGCGTGCTCGTATTTTTCATCGCGGATAAATTCACGCGTCCGCTGGGGTCCCTTGTTAGAGGAGTTCATGCGCTAGAAGAGGGTGATTTTGCCTACCCTCTGGAGGCGCATGGCGCCGATGAAGTAGCAGACGTGACGCGTGCCTTTGAGCGCATGCGCAATACGTTGAAGAACAACGAGTCGCAGCGGCAACAGCTCGAAGATCAGCTCCGTCAGGCTCATAAAATGGAAGCGGTAGGACGGCTGGCAGGCGGCGTGGCTCACGACTTTAACAACCTGCTGACGGTCATCAAAGGGCATGGCGGTTTGATGCTGGACCGGCTGCAACCCACCGATTCCCTCCACGGAAGTGCCTCCCAGATTGCGAAGGCAGCAGACCGTGCGGCCTCCCTCACCCGTCAGTTGCTGGCCTTCAGCCGCATGCAGGTATTGCAGCCGAGAGTCTTGGATTTGAATACGCTGGTCTCAGAAATGTGCAGCTTACTTAAGCGGCTCGTCCGAGAAGATATTTCCTTCACCTTCCGCGCGGGTGAGTCACTCGGGCGAGTGAAAGCTGACCCAGGGCAGATCGAACAGGTAATCATGAATTTGACGGTAAATGCCTGCGACGCCATGCCACAGGGCGGCAAGTTGACCGTTGAAACGCGGAACATCACCGTGGATGAGGCGTTTGCCAAGACGCGGCCTCCCATGTCGGCCGGTCATTACGTACGGCTTACCGTTGAGGATACCGGTCATGGAATGGACGCCAACACGAGAGCGCGCATTTTTGAGCCGTTTTTCACTACCAAAGAACAAGGCAAGGGAACTGGTTTGGGCCTTGCAACCGTATACGGCGTGGTCAAGCAGAGTGGCGGCTGCATTTGGGTGGAGTCCGAGCCGGGGAAGGGAGCGCGATTCGAAGTCTATCTTCCCGTAGTGCATGAGCTTGAGGATCGCCCAAAGCCGGAAAGAACTGCCACCGCGCCCACGAACCGCTCCGAAATCGTGCTGATCGTCGAGGATGAAGACGCTGTCAGAGAACTCGCTTCCGAGTTCTTGAAGTCCGCTGGCTATACAGTCCTGGCTGCTAGGGATGGCCGAGAAGCGCTCGCCGTTGCCGGGCGTTCTGGCGAGCAGATTCACGTCTTGGTTACAGATGTCGTGATGCCCAATATGCGCGGCGTGGAACTCGCCAAACACTTGAAGGCTCTCTGTGCCGATCTAAAGATCGTTTACATGTCTGGCTACCTCGAATACGACAAGGCCAGTGGGGATTTCTTAGAGGAAGGCTTCTTCCTTCAAAAGCCTTTTTCCCGCGATACGTTGGTCGGCAAAGTGGGCGAAGCCCTAAGGCACGATCGGGTCCTAGCCCGCCCCTCGCTTTGAGCAGCGGGCGATGAGTTCCGCGCTCGATTCCACCGGCTCGGGCGTCAGCGATGCAACAACGTACTGGCGGTCTAGCAGGAATTGCAGGCAGGCCCGATGAACCGTCGGCCCGTGGGTCGCAAGAAAAATCCTCGGCCGGCAGCTCTCGATAGTTTGCGCGGCGCCCTTCAAAGCCTCGAATTCGCCGCCTTCTATGTCGATCTTCATCACATTGGGAGGCCGTATCTCGCCGCTCTGCGCCAAAGTATCGATTCTCACGGTCCGCACAATCTTCTCGCCGTGCTCCGACAAATGCGCCGTGTCTGGTTGCGGTGAAGGATCGAAGCCGGCCTGCCCGTTTTCGTTTGCCACCGCGGCTTCCAAAATCGTGCAGTTCCGGATGCCGTTCATTTCGATATGCCGTTTCAGATAAGCGATGTTTCCGGGAAGCGGTTCGAAGCAATACACATGGCCCTTTTCGCCGGTGAGCACGCTCGCCAGCAAGCTGTAAAATCCGACGTTCGCCCCCAAGTCGTACACCACGTCGCCGCGTGCCACCTCGCCGCGGAACGCCTGCTGCTTCTCGTACTCGAAGCTCCCCACCCAGCACCCATTGGTGCTGGACCCGGCGATCCACTTCTTTCCGCGCAGCGGACCTTGCAAAATCGGAACCACCGCGGTCGGCGGAATCAGCTTCAGGGGACTTCGCAGCAGCTTGCCAAAGAAGGTGTCCTTCGAAATGCCGGAAAGGTTCATGAGCACGCACATTGTAGCCCGACGTTTGTATCCGCGGCGCCCGTGTGCCAAAATAGCAGGGCAGAGGCTACGCGATGAGCACATCTCTCGGTAAACACGTCACCCTGAACAGGCCGGACGACTTCGGGAAGCTGTTGGAAGATGAGGGCATCATCTTCACAACGCTGGACAAAGCCGTGAATTGGGCGCGCAAGAGCTCGATTTGGCCGCTGGGATTCGGCTTGGCGTGCTGCGCGATTGAGATGATGTCGATGGCCGCGGCGCGGTTTGACGTAGCGCGCTTTGGGGCGGAAGTGTTTCGGCCGTCACCTCGCCAGGCCGACTTGATGATCGTTGCCGGACGCTTGTCCCAGAAAATGGCGCCGGTGATCAAGCAGCTTTACGATCAGATGCCGGAGCCGAAGTGGGTGATTTCGATGGGCGCCTGCGCCACCTCGGGCGGAGTCTTCAACAATTACGCCATCGTCCAGGGCTGCAATCAGGTGATTCCGGTGGATGTATACGTGCCGGGATGCCCCCCGCGGCCCGAAGCGCTGCTGTATTCCATCCTGCAGTTGCAAAAAAAGATCGACAGTGAAAAGGGCTCGTTCAAGCGCGCTCTGAATCTCGCCTAGCACAACATTCCTCTCAGGCCGGCAATCATTCAACGAGGCCGCGATCCATGCGGCCAGTCCGAAAAAGCGGCGGAGTGCGCTAAACTCTCCGGTCGTCAAAGGAATTTGTCTGGAGGCATGCGATGACGGATTCGGCAGATCCGGTCCGGCAGTTTCTACGTCACACGCTGGCGACCGTGGCCTATCGGGGCGGCAAGGCGCTGCGCGGAGCGCCGGAAACATTTGCGGCGTTTCGAAGCGGGGATTCGACGCGGACACCGGCGAAAATATTGTCGCACCTCGGCGACTTGTTCGACTGGGCGCTGTCGATGGCGCAAGGGAAGTCCGCGTGGCACGATTCGCAGCCGCTTGCGTGGAATGCCGAAGTGGATCGTTTCTTTGCCGCGGTGAAGAAGCTCGACGACTATCTGGCTTCCGGCGAGCCTTTGCTCGCTTCCGCCGACAAGCTGTTTCAGGGGCCCATCGCCGATGCGCTGACTCACATCGGGCAGATCGCGATGCTGCGGCGGCTGGCCGGTGCGCCGATCCGCGCGGAAAATTATTTCGCCGCGGACATCGCCGCCGGCCGTTGCGGCGCCCAGCAAACTGCCCCCCGCCGCGAATTCGATTGAGCTTGTAAAAAAGAGTCCGCTCTTTAGCTCTTTAGGAGGTCGGAGCTTTAGCTCCGACATAAAGTCGGTCTTTTCAATGGGCTTTAGCCCCTGAAGAAACGTTCCCGGCCTGTGAAGGCGCAGAAGCGCAGCTGGCCCTTGGATCACGCGCGCGGCAATCTGTCGTGTCCAGGCCCGCGACAACTGGTAAGATAAAGCACCTGCCCCGGCGTGGTTGCCGTTCCGGTCTGCGCGGCAGATGTTGGTTGAGGCCCCCATGAATACGAATCAATTGTGCCGCATCGTAAGGAGAACTTCGCTTATGCATAGAGGCGTAGGCTTTCTGCTCGTATTGTTTCTTGGCGGTCTCCCCGTAGCGCAAGCGCATTCGATTCCGTCTGTGGCACGCGCGCACTCGCAGGATCCGAATCAAGACCCGAATCAAGATCCGAACCAAGATCAGAATCAGGCGCCAGGTCCGGATCAGGCGCAAAGCCCGGACTACCAGCCCTTTTCGCCGGACCAGCTCGACAATCTATTGTCGCCGATCGCGCTATATCCGGATCCGCTGCTCGCGCAAGTGCTGGTGGCGGCGACGTTTCCCGATCAGGTGGACGAGGCGGCGCGCTGGGTGCGCGGCAACGGGCAAGCGGGGATCGACGAGCAGAACTGGGACGTCAGCGTGAAGGCCGTCGCGCACTATCCGACGGTCATAGAAATGATGGCGGACAAGATCGATTGGACCACCTCGGTGGGCCAGGCGTACGTGAATCAATCGACGGACGTGAGCGCGGCCGTGCAGCGGCTGCGGCACATGGCGCGCAACGTGGGGAATCTGGCGACCACGCCGCAGCAGGAAGTGATCGAAAACGGCGAGTACATCGCGATCGATCCGATTCAGCCTCAGTTTATCTACGTGCCGGTTTACGATCCGGCGATCTGCTTTTACCGGCGGCCCTATTATGGGCCGGCGATCGCGTTTGGTGTGGGCTTTCCGATCGGCGTGTGGCTGAATTTGGACTTTCACTGGGGGTTCGGGGGCGGTTGGGGCGGCGTGTTTTACACCGGCTGGCGGCCCTGGGGTGGATGGAATGGCGGGTGGATCAATCGCGGCGCGCCCTTCGTTCACGTGAACAACGTCTACATCAACAACCGCTACACCACCATCAATATCAACCGCACGGTGATCAATCGTAGCGTGAACGTGACCAACATCAATCGCTACAACTCTGTTCACAACAACGTGAACTTCAACAACGTGCGCGTCAACAACATTCGCGTCAGCAACTACAACGCGCCGCGCGGCAACGTGCAAGTGAACAACAACGTCCGCGTGAACAACGTCCAGAACAACGTCCAGAACAATCGCGTGACCGTGAATAACCAGGTGCTGAACCGCAATGTCAACAATTCCCCCGTCAACGAGTTCCGCGGGCGTACCAATACCCCCCCGCCGGCAGCGCAGGGGCGTCCGCCGCAGGTCCAGCAGGACGTGCACACCTTCGGACGCTCTGAGGGCAATTTCAACGCCAATGCTGCCAGCCAGCGCGGCCAAACCAGCCGCACGGAAATGGCCCAGCCGGTCCACACCTACACCCCAGCGGCCCACGGCGGCGGTGGAGGTGGCGGAGGTGGCGGCAGTCATCCTTCCGGCGGAGGGAGGCACTGATGAGTCTGCGTAACAATTCTTGTGGCACAGCCATTTCTGGCTGTGCGCTAGCCTCTGAGGTCTTTTTTCGGGCTGCCGCGCAAGCAAGAATGACCGGCGTTTGCGCGTTTGAAGCGGCTGAGGAACGTAGCGCGAGAATGCGGAGGGAGCTGAATCCAATGAGCACAACCAGGGAATTTATGGCGCGCACAATTCGGCGGACGCGTTCGCTTGCGCTGGCGATCGCATTTGTTTTCGTAGCGGCGTTTTGCGGTGCTGCCGGTCTGCGCGCGCAGACCTCGGGGCAGCAGACATTCTCCTCGCCCGACGAGGCGCTGCAGGCGCTGGTGTCCGCGGCCACGGCCAAGGATCGAACCGCGCTCGCAAAAATCTTCGGCGCGGATTACGACAAGCTGATGTCCGGGGATCCCGTGGAGGACGACAAGGACTTGGGCGATTTTTCCCAGGCGGTGCAGGAATCCGCGAAGCTGCAGAAAGACAGCGATTCCAAGGACACCGTGCTCGTGGGAAAAGAGAATTGGCCGACGCCCATTCCGATCGTGCAAAGAGACGGCAAATGGGTTTTCGACACCAAGGCGGGGCTGGAGGAAGTGCTGAACCGGCACATCGGTGAAAATGAACTCTCAGCCATCGAAACCTGCCGCGCCTACGCGGTGGCGCAATGGGAGTACTACACCGAAGGCGATGGGGATCAGGACGGCGTTTCGGAGTACGCACAACACTTCGTCAGTTCGCCAGGGAAGCACGACGGGCTGTTCTGGGAGACCTCGGAGGGCGTGAAGCCCAGCCCGCTTGGTCAGTTGGTTGTGGCGGCGCGGGCCGAGGGCTATGGGCCGAAGCAGCAGAGCGCGGACGCCCAAGCGAAGGGCGGCGGCGCGGAAAACCAGGAGCCGGCGAAGCAGCGCCGGCCGTTTCACGGCTACTACTTCAAGATCCTGACGAAGCAGGGTGTACACGCAGCCGGCGGGAAATATAGCTACATCATCAACGGAAACATGATCGCGGGATACGCGCTGGTGGCCTACCCGGACAAGTGGGGCAGCTCCGGCGTAATGACCTTCATCATCAATCAGCGAGGCCGCGTCTACGAGAAGAACCTGGGCGCCAACACCGTAAAGGTCGCCGGCGCGATGAGCGAGTTCGACCCGGATCCAACCTGGAAGCGCGTGGATCAGCAGTAGCCGAACCTGCGACACGCTCCTACGCCCATCGCTCGGCGCAGCGATTTCTCACCCTAACCCCTTTAGAATCCGCACTTCCAAAAAAGGTGGGGGGAGGGGGGTAAGTACTATCGAGCGTTCTAAAGCAACACAATACAAGAGCACGGTATGGGGGCCCACGGGTCACGGGCCACGGACCACGTATCCGTCAGGGGAGAATCTCGATGTCGAGGACGTGGAAGACCGCAGTGCCCGCGTTGGTGATGCGGTGGGTGTAGGGGTGCTTGGTCCCAGCGGTGAAACCCGCGGCGCCCTCCTTGACGGGCGTATCGATCCACGCTTGGCCGGGGGATTGATGCTTGATCAGGCCGTCGCTGAGATGGACGGCGACGTTATCCAGGGAATGCGTGTGGAACAGGGTGCTTTCGCCGGGTTTGACGACTACGTCGAGGACGCGGACGTATTGGTTCTCGAAGACCACGTGGTGATGAGGTTCTCCCTCGACGGGGACGGGATCGCTTTCGGTGCCTTGCGCTTTTGACTCAAGCGCGGCTGGTTTTACTTCCACGCCCCGGCCTTTGGATTGTTTCAGTTCGATCTCGATGTTCACCATCGGCTCGGCAGAGAGATTTTCGACCTGGTGCGTGACCGGCTCGCTCCAAAAACTCTCATGCGCGGGACGCTTGGTGGTCTGTGAGGTGCCGTCGGGAAACAAAACGCGGACATCGTCGCTGGTGATGGGGACATTGAACCGGCAGGGGTGATCGTGCATGTGGGATTTTTGATGCGGCGCGTAGGACACGCGCAGGACGCGAATCTGATCGTTCTCGAATTCGACTTTGGCGATACCCGGATCGACAACCACTTCATCCTGCATCCGGTAACCCATGGTTGCCAGCGGGAGCACGACGGCACAGGCACAAAGGAATGGAGAGAGTTTCACAGGACCTCGTCGGGAAGCTTGGATACTGTAGCGGTTCCGCCGCTCCATTCCAAGCGAGTTCCCAGCGAGTTGGCTTCTTTGCGGGCGTAGCCCATGCCGATGGCGAACCGCAGCGAAGGCGGCGCGGCGGAGCGCGTGACGTAGCCGACTTCTTTGCCGGCAACGCTGAGAATTTCGCCCGCGGGCGGCGCAGACGGGCCGTCGAAAACGAGATCGACGCGGCGGCGATTCACTTGGCCGCGGGAGCGCACGCGCTCGACGATCTCCTGGCCGGTGTAGCAGCCCTTGGTGTAGCTGATGTGGGAATCTTGCAGGCCGGCTTCGTGAGGGATCTGTTTTTCGCCGAAGTCGTAGCTGAACCAGGGGATGCCTTGCTCGAGACGCAGCGCGCTGAGCGCCGTGTAGCCCATCGGACCGCCGCCTGCGGCGCGGGTTTTTTCCAGCAGGAGATTCCAGACCTCAGGCAGATGTGGCCGCTCGATCAGGAACTCGGCGCTGGCGACTTTTCCGGGCGACCTGCGCGACACGGTGCAGCCGAGCGAGCCGATGCGAGCCTCTTGCATGCCGAGCTCGGGCAGCGCGTACAGATCCACTCCGGTCACGCTGGAGACGACCTGGGCTGCTGCGGGGCCTTCGAGTGCGAGCGTGCCATACCGCTGGGTCTCGTCGGCGAGCGTGACATCGTCCATGATGATGAATTTGTCCAGCGTTTCAACGAGCTGCTCGCGAATCATCGCGTACGAGATGCAGAAAAGCGAGTCGGCCAGAGCACAGGTTTCGAGTTCGGCGAGGATGTGCCCCTGGGGATTGAGCAGCAGGGAAACGATGCCGCGGAGGGGCGCGAGGTCTTTGATGTTGTTGGTGAGGATGGCGTTGAGATAGCGGACGCGGTCGGGGCCGGTGAAGGACAGATAGGTGCGGTGGGTTTTGTCGATGAGCGCGACCGATTGCTTGGCAAGAAAGTATTCGCGGCGCCAATCGCCGAAATCGTCGGGAAGAACGCAGCCGAACCACACCCCCAGGTTTACGCCGGCAGCGCGATGAAGATCGGCGAGCGGCGTGTCGAGGACGGGTCGGGTTCCGGTGGCTTCCATATCTTGCGGGCGCGCGAGTGTTGGGCTAAGCTGCCCAACGTCCCCAGTTTACCAGAGCAGGTGTCGCTTGTTGCTGCCGCGCCTCCAGCTACCGGTCGCACGCGAGTGGTATACTCCGCCCATGGCGGATCGAAAGCCCCCAGTGGACGCGGCTCGCGAACGATTCATCCAAATTACCATTCCAGTGGGAATGCTGCAGTGCAATTGCACGATCATCGGCGATCCGGTGACGCGCGAGGCGCTGGTGATCGATCCAGGCGACGAAGTCAGCCGCATCCTGGAGTTGTTGGGCCGGCACAAGCTGACGGTCAAGGCCATCGTCAGCACGCACGCGCATATCGATCACGTCGGCGGATTGAGCAAGCTGCACCAGTACACCGGCGCGCCGGTGATGATGCATCGCGACGATATCCCTCTTTATCAGGGAATGGATATTCAGGCGGCGTTCCTGGGCGTCGCGCCGCCGGAAGTGGGCGAGATCGACCAACTGCTGACGGACGGCGACGTCTTGCAGTGGGGATCGCTGGCGGCGCAGGTGATGCACACGCCGGGGCACTCGCCGGGCAGCGTGTCGCTCTACGTGCCGCCGGATGCCGGCAAGATTTCCACGTCGGCGCCGCAGCTCTTTGCGGGGGACACACTCTTTGCGGGAAGCATCGGGCGTACGGATTTGTGGGGCGGATCGATGGACCAGATCCTCGAGTCGTTGCGTGGCAAGGTGTTGCAATTGCCGGATGAGACGGTGGTGCATCCGGGGCACGGCCCGCGGACGACGATCGGCGAGGAGCGGCAGTCGAATCCGTTCTTGACGGGGAAGTAGGCGCCGAAGCTGGGGAACCGCCCACCCGGATCCTTTGTAGGGGCGGGGCTTGCCCCGCCTGGCCGACGCGTCTTGCCACGCTCGGTGCGAATCAGCAGAAACTTGTCATTCTGAGAGCATCCGACAAGGATGCTCGAAGAATCTCAACGTCAACAAGACGCGTGGGCCGGGGCAGGGCAAGCCCAGCCCCTGCAAATTGCTGCCGACGACGATTAAGTTTCCTTGGCGCGGCGCAGGTCCTCCATTACGGATTGCAGGAGTTCTTTGGCGTGGGCTAGTTCTTGCGTGATGATGCGCAGGTCCATGGCGGGGACGCTGGGATTGCGCAGGCTGGTGCAGTAGACGCCGTGCTGGCCGACCAGGACGAGGGCGTTGGTGATGCGATCAAGCGAGACGGCCAGGCGGCCGCGCTCGCGTCCGAACATTTGCTCGTAGTGGTCGAGTTCGTCTTTGTGTTCGTCGAAGGCGGAAATGGGGGCCATGCGTTGGTCCTTCTGCGTTTGGGCTGAGGAGCTCGGCTGTTGCGTTTGCGGTGCCGCTACAACGGCCCGGCTGCCACGGTTGCACATCGGGCACAGAGAGCGCGCACGTAACTTTACCCCACACGCAGCGCATAACATAATTTGCAGTGGCCACCGAGAGCGTTTCCTATCGCTGGTTCAATGTAAAGACGAGCCGTAAAGGTACGGGCCTGGTCCCTGGATAGCTTGGGAAGGGAATGGGCCGGAGCAGCCAAATATGCGACGTTCCGATCTGGTGCAGCACAAGGAAAAGGAAAAAGGCGCCAACACGCGCACCTCGCAGATTGTTTTCGGCGAGCGGCAGCACCTGCTGCGGGTGCTGGATTCGCTGGAAGGCACGGAACTCCCGATTGCGCGTATGCAGCAGGAGCGGCGCATTCTGGAAGAGCTGATCCATGCGCGGACGCGCGAGCTGAACCAGATCAACACGGCGTGGGATGAAAAGATCGGGCTGGTGCTGAGCGCGGACGCCAAGCCGGAAATGCTGGAGAAGCTGTCGAAGCAGGCGCCGCCGGAAGATTTTTATTTGCTGCGATTGATCAGCGAGCATCCGCGGGCGAACGCGAAAACATTGAACAAGCTGGCCAAGCATCCTTACGGCGCGATCCGCGAAAATGTGGCGCGGCATCCGAATACGGATGCGACCACGCTGACATGGCTGAGCAAGGATCGCAGCCAGCCGCTTTGGTACCTGGTGGCCTTCAATCCCAATACGCCGACGGTATTGCAGCGGCGCTTGCGAGACCGGCTGAAGAAGCTGGGAGAGAATCAGTTGTCCCGATAGTTGACCACTACTGTCCAGTAATTCCGACTCCCAATAACCTGTAGGGGCGCAGCCTGCCGCGGCGGGCTGCGGCCTTTCTTGGGCAACCCAGTAAATGTTCGTGAATTCCCTGCCGGAGAAACGCCGAAAGGGAAGAAGAAGGGCAACGGCCTGGCGCGGGAAATAGTAGAATGCCGCCGACGTAAACCCTTTATCACGAGACACATCGATTGCGATCCGATGAGATGGCGGGACGGGGAAGCTCGCTGGCCGCGGGGCTGAGATTCCTTTGCGACCACCGATGGGTGGTGCTGTGCGTATCGGCGCTGATGGTCGTGCCTTGTTTGTGGCACCGGCACATCGAGGCGGGCGACCTGGGGAGCCACGTTTACAACGCGTGGCTGGCGCAATTGATCGGGAAGGGGCAGGCGCCGGGACTTTATTTGGCGCGGCAGTGGAACAATGTGTTGTTTGACGTCGCGCTGCTGCATGCGGCGAACGTGGTTGGTTTTGCGGCGGCGGAGAAACTTGTTGTTTCCGTTTGCGTGCTGATTTTCTTTTGGGGTGTGTTTGCGTTTGTGTCGGCGGTGTCCGGGCGGCCGCCGTGGTTTCTCTCTCCTTGTATCGCGATGCTGGCCTACGGGTATTCCTTCAACATGGGATTTTTGAACTACTACTTGTCAATTGGGCTGGGGTGTTTGTGTCTGGCGCTGGTGTGGCAGGAGTGGCGAGGGAATTGGGTTGCGGCGCTCGTGCCGGCTGCGCTGGCGTTTCTGGCGCACCCGATCGGGTTTCTGTGGGCCTTGGGAACGATGGGTTACATGACGATTCGGCGAGTGCTGCCGGGATGGTGGAAGGCAGTTTTGCCGTTGGGAGCGGCGGCGTTTCTGGTGGCGGTTCGAGCGTACTTACACACGCAGGACGGACATGGAGGTGGATTGGACGCGAGCGGTGCCGGTGGTTCAGTCCAACGGGGCGGACCAGTTGATGCTGTATGGGGATCGCTACGCCACGCTGGCGTGGGTGGCGTTGATCTTTGGAGTGATTTGTCTTGTGGCGGATTTGGCGGGGCGGCGGAGGGAGCGCGCTTCGCGGGGCGTATTTGCGTTGCCGGTGGAGTTGTATTTCGTAGCGTTCGCGGCGACGGCGCTGTTGCCGGAGAATTTGCGACTTTCGCTGTATGCGGGCTGGGTCGGGTTGCTGGTGTCCAGGCTGACTACGATTTCGGCCATTTTTGGTTTGTGCGTTTTGGGGTGCGCGAGGCTGCGGAAGTGGGGATTGGTTGGGTTCTCGGCGCTGGCTGCGGCGTACTTTTTGTTTTTGTATCAAGATACCGGAGCGCTGAACCGGATGGAGTCGAACGCGGAGAGTGTGCTTTCGGGAGTGCCGCGTGGGACGCGGATCATTCCTACGATCGCGGCCGACCCGGACTGGCGAATCGAGTTTATCGGACACCTGGCGGACCGGGCTTGCGTGGGGCGGTGCTTCATTTACTCGAACTACGAGCCGTCGTCGGGGCAGTTTCGAGTGCGCGTGGGGAAGGGCGGGAGCTGGATGGTGACGGATTCGGCGGGGGATGCCGAGGATATGCAGGGCGGCGGATACGAGATTCAGAAGAGTGATTTGCCGGTGAAGGAGTTGTACCAATGCGACCGCGGGGACTGGACAAAATTGTGCCTGCGGGATTTGGCTGAGGGGGAAAGCACCGGGCAGGCGGGAGTGCGGCCGGGCGGGTGACACTTGGTCGTTCGTGTAAACTGATGCGCGTACGGAGGCAAGTGTTCAGCGCCACGAAAGCTTCCTGACTCTCAACACGAGGCCAATTATCATGACGCCAGCGCAGAAAGAGCTTCTCCAGGAACTGCAAAGCTATGCCCTGACCGCTCCTACGGCCGAGGTCGTCATGGAGCGGATCGCCGAGCGCCTTCACGAGAAGATGACGCGCTACAACTGGGCGGGGTTTTATCTGGTCGATCCCGCAGACCCCGGCTACCTGATCGTCGGACCTTTCGCGGGCAGCTTTACGCCCAACGTTCGCATTCCCCTTAACACCGGACTGTGCGGTGCGGCGGCCACCAGCGGTCGGGTAGTCGTCGTGCAGGATGTGTCCAAAGATCCGCGCTATCTGGCGGGATCGTCTTTGGTGAAGTCTGAGATCGTTGTGCCCATTCACGTGAACAAGAAGCTTGCGGGGGAGCTGGATATCGAAAGCTATTTTGCTGATACGTTCACGAAATCGGAGCAGGAGTTTGTGGAAGCCTGCGCTACTGTGGCGGCGGATTATTTTGGAAGAGGTTAAGGGGGCGGGAATTGGTGCGGGGAAGGGTGTGGCGGGCGCGTGTTCCTTGCAGGGTTGAGCGGGTGCGGTCGATAGTTCTGTAAGCACTGACTTCGTTTCGCTTATTGGTCTGATCGTGCGGGCGCGCTGCGACGCGCCGTTTGGCGAAGCGCCTTTCTGAGAGATCCCGTTTGTGGCGGCCAGCCATTTCCACTTTCTTAGTTAACATAATCCGGGGCGCGCCTGCGGCGGGCGTTTAGGCGGCGGTTTTCGCGTGGTCAAAGGCGGCGGCTAGCCCTTCGCATCGCTTCGCGCCGCTCAGGACCAGCGCCGCGCTCCAAGACAAATTGGCTCTTGCGGCAGGCCAATAACGTGTAAAATTGGCTCAGGGTGAGAGACAATGCTTCCTGTACACCTCCAGCCTGAGAGCCACGTTCCCCTGTACGTTCAACTGCGCGATCAACTGCGCGCCTTGGTGCATGCAGGAGACCTGCGTCCGGGCGACCGGATTCCGGCCAGCCGGGAGCTGGCCACCATGCTGGGCGTGCACCGGACGACGGTGGCCAATGCCTACGCGGAACTGGAGTCGGAAGGATTGATTCAAGGGCACGTGGGACGCGGCACGTTCATCAAGGGGAACGGGAACGGTCTGAAGATCACGCCGCCGGCGCCGCCGGTTTTGAATGGCGCGAATGGCATCCGGTGGGAACTGCTGTTCGCGGACGAGCGGAGCGAAGAAGTGCTGAGCCGGTTGATGGCCAGCGTGCCGGAAAATGCGCTGTCGTTCGTGATGGCCCGGCCGGCCGAAGAGTATTTCCCTATCGAGGAACTGCAGATTTGCGTCAATGCGGTGCTGCGCCGAGAGGGTACCGAGGTGCTGAAACTGGGGCCCTCGGACGGATATCCGCCGTTGAAGGAGGCATTGCTGGAGCTGTTGCGCCGAGAAGGATTGCTGGCCAAGGACGAGAATCTGCTGATTACGGATGGGTGCCAGCAGTCGCTGGATTTGATCAGCAAGGCCTTTGTGCGGCCGGGCGACTCGGTGATTCTGGAAAACCCGACCTATCCGGGTGCGGTGTCGATTTTTAATGGTGCGCGGGCGCGATGCTTGGGCGTGCCGGTGCGGACGCATGCGGAGCCAGGGACGTCGCTGGGAGTGGATGTTGAGGCGCTGGAAGCGACGCTAGCCGCAAACCGCGTCAAGCTGATCGTGCTGACGCCGGATTTTCAGAATCCGACGGGCACATCGATGCCGGTGGCTTCGCGACGGAAGGTGCTGGAGCTTGCGGCGCGCTACCAGGTGCCCGTGGTGGAGGATCATATCTACGCGCGGCTGCATGCGCGCGAGGAGCGGGTGCCTTCGCTGAAGCAACTGGATCGCTCGAATCTGGTGATTCACATCGATAGCTTTGCGAAGGTGGCGTTTCCCGGGTTGCGTGTGGGATGGATCGTGGCGCCGGCGGCGGCGATCGAGCGATTGCGGATGGTCAAGCAGACCACGGACCTGCACACGGACCAGTTGGCGCAGGCGGTGCTGGCGGAATTTCTGCGGCGCGGGTTGTTCCTGAAACACGTGGCGAAGATGCGGAAGGTGTATGCGTCGCGGCTTTCGGCGCTGGATGAGGCGCTGCGGAAGCACATGCCGGAAGACACGCGGTGGACGCGTCCGGAGGGCGGGATGTGTCTGTGGCTGGAGTTGCCGCCGGGCTTCGATGCTAGCGAGTTGTTGATTCACGTGAAGGAGCGAGGGGTGCTGTTCGCTCCGGGACGCTATTTCTACGTGCAGGGGCCGCTGCCGAATACGCTGCGACTGGGCTTCGCCGGCTTGGATGAGAAGCAAATTGCGCGTGGCGTGACGATCATGGCGGATTTGCTGAAAGTGGAAATGCGGAAGCGGCAGCGGGGAGTGAGAAGAGCAGAGCGGAGCCGCGTGGCGCTGGTTTGAGGAAAAAGACGTCGATGAAGCAAGGAAGTAATGAAGTAATGAGGTAACGGGCGCTGCCAGAGAGGATGGAGATTTGAGCGAGACGATTAGGTTGGAGCCGAACGCTACGAATGCGTGTTTTGGGTGCGGCGGCGCGAACGATGGCGGGATGAAATTGACGTTCGAGCAGGACAATGCGAAGCGGAGGATTGTGGGGCGGTTTGTTTTGGGAGCGCGGTATCAGGGCGGCGGAGGAATGGCGCACGGCGGAATTATTGCGCTGCTCTTGGACGAGGCGATGGGCAAGGTTTGCCGTTTTCGGGAAGTGCGGGCGGTGACGGCGGAGCTTACGGTGGAATATCTGAAGCCCATCAAGGTGGAGAATGAGATTGTGGTCGAGGCGTTTGAGCAAGAGCAGAAGGGGAGAAACTTGTTTCAAGTGGGCGAGATTCGAAATGCGGCGGGAGATGTTTTGGCGAGAGGCAGGGGCAGATTTGTGATCATCGGGGAGGCTCGCCAAGGCGGGCAGGCGGAAAAGAAAAGTTTGGCGGTTTAGAAGCGCGCGAGATTTTGAAAACAGGAGAACTGAGATGGACGCGAAGAAAGTAAATGGAAGCGGAAACGGAAACGCAGCGAACGAATGGCGAGTGAAAGTCGGGCTGGCGGAGATGCTCAAGGGCGGGGTCATCATGGACGTGACCAACGCGGAGCAGGCCAAGATCGCCGAGAAGGCCGGGGCGTGCGCGGTGATGGCGCTGGAGCGCGTACCTTCGGACATTCGCAAGGAGGGCGGCGTCGCGCGGATGGCGTCGATCAAGGTGATTCGCGAAATCATGGCGACGGTGACGATTCCGGTGATGGCCAAGGTACGCATCGGGCATTTCGCGGAGGCGGACGTGCTGCAGGCGCTGGAGGTCGATTTCATCGATGAGAGCGAAGTGCTGACACCGGCGGATGAAGAGAACCATATCTGGAAGCATGACTACCGCGTGCCGTTCGTGTGCGGCGCGCGCAATCTGGGCGAGGCGCTGCGGCGCATTGCGGAAGGCGCGGCGATGATTCGCACGAAGGGTGAGGCGGGTTCGGGGAACGTCGTGGAGGCGGTGCGGCACATGCGCACGATCGTGAGCCAGATGAAGAGGCTGACGACCATGCGGGACGATGAGTTGATGCGTGAGGCGAAAGAGCTTGGCGCGCCGCTGGAGTTGATTCGCCAGGTGGCGAAGACGGGGAAGCTGCCGGTGCCGAATTTCTCGGCGGGTGGGATCGCGACGCCTGCGGACGCGGCGCTGGTGCGGAGGCTTGGCGCGGAAGCGGTGTTCGTTGGGTCGGGGATTTTCAAGTCCAGCGATCCGGAGGCGCGGGCGAAGGCCATAGTGAAGGCGACGACGCATTTTGAGGATGCGAAGGCGGTGCTCGAGGCGAGCGAAGAGTTGGGCGAGGCGATGCCGGGGATTGACGTGCGGCAGTTGGAGCAGAAGGATTTGTTGTCGACGCGGGGTTGGTAGTTTGAAGGCTCAAATTGTAGCCAACAGAGGCGCAGCATGCTGCGCCCCTACAACGCACGAGACGGAGCGACGGCGGTGAAGATTGGGATTTTGGCGGTGCAGGGGGATTTTGAGGCTCACGCGGAGATGCTGGCGGGCATGGGCGTGGAGAGTGTGGAGGTGCGCACGCGGGAGGAGCTTGAGGGGTGCGATGGGTTGATCCTGCCGGGGGGAGAGAGCACGACGCAATTGCAGTTTTTGCGGGAAGAAGGATTGGACGAAGCGATTCTGAAGTTTGCGGCAGAGGACAAGGCGATCTTGGGCACCTGTGCTGGGGCGATCCTGCTGGCTACGGAAGTGAAAAATCCGACGCAGGACTCTTTGGGGCTGCTGGATATGACGGTGCTGCGGAACGGCTACGGGCGTCAGGTTCACAGCGATGTGGTGAGCGGGCCTTCGACCCTGAAGAAAGAGCCGCTGGAGATGGTGTTTATTCGCGGGCCGGTGATCGAACGGGTTGGTCCGAATGTGGAAGTGTTGGCGGAGTATGCGGGCAAGCCGGCGCTGGTGCAGAAGGGCCGGATGATGGCTGCGGCGTTTCATCCGGAGTTGACGAGCGACACCACGGTTCACGACCGGTTTGTGAAACTGGCGGCGCAGAAATTGAACGGGGACGCGAAGCCGGCCGAGTCTAAGAGAGGCTAGGAGAGGAATTGCGGCGGGAAAAGACCAGCGTATCGCAGGAAGATTATCTGAAGGCGATCTGGGAGATGCTTGAGGAGGACCAGACGCCGATCAGCGCGCGCCTTGCGGAAGAGCTGAACGTGACGCCTCCGGCGGTGACGGCGGCGTTGAAGCGCATGACGCGGGACGGCCACGTGCGTGTGGACCGCGAAGGCCGCATCGACCTGACGAGAAAAGGCCGGCAGGTTGCGGAGCGGCTCGCACTGCGGCATCAACTGGCGGAGATGCTGCTTACGGACGTCATCGGGCTTTCGTGGGCCAAGGCGCATGACGAGGCGGAACGGCTCGAGCACGCGATTTCGCCGGAAGTCGAAGCGCTGTTGCTGAAGCGGTTCGGCGACAAGAGGAGCTGCCCACACGGCGTTCCGATGCGAGGCGGAATCGCCAAGCTGCGGCGGCAGGGAGCGGTGCTGCTGTCCGATCTGCGCGGGAACGAAAAAGGCGAGATTCTTTGCGTGTATGAGAAGGACGGCAAGTTTCTGGAATTCCTGGAAGACCTGGAGTTGCGACCGGAAACCATGGTGGAAGTGAAGAAGCGGGAATACGATGAGACGATGACGCTTCGCGCCAAGGGTCGCACGATGCATTTAGGGAAGCCGGCGACGAGCCGGATTTGGGTGCGGCGGGTGAACTGAAGTGAGCCCCTAAGTGCGATCGTCTAGAAGCGATTTGAGGCGGGCGTAGCCGGTACGGCTGACGGGCAGGCGCGTACCGTCGGCCAGAATTGCCAAGCGGCTGTCCTTCCCGTAGGGCTCGATCCTGACCACGCGTTCAAAATTGACGATGTAGGAGCGGTGGATGCGCACGAAGCGCGCGGGATCAAGGCCGGCTTCGACGCTGGCGATGGTTTGTTGCTTCAGATGTTTGGCGCCGTGACTGGCTAGCGCCACGTAGTCGTCCTGGGCTTCCACGTAGTCCAATTTCGCGACAGGGATCAAGGTGACGCGGGTTCCGTCTCTTACGACGAGGCGTTCGAGGAACTGTTGCTGCGGGCGGGCCGCGGCGGCGAGTTCCTGCGCTGAAGGCATCTTCTTGCCGATGCGGCTCTTAGCGCGCTCGAGGGCGGCTTCAAAGCGCTCCTGGCCGACCGGCTTCAACAGATAGTCGACGGCGTGGACCTCGAAGGCCTTCATCGCATATTGGTCGTAGGCGGTGACGAAAATTACGGCTAAATCGTGTTCGATCAGCTCCAAAACATCGAAGCCGCTGAGTTTTGGCATTTGCACGTCGAGCAGCATCAAATCGGGTTTGTGCTCGGCAATGGCTTTCACGGCTTCAAATCCATTTGCGCACTCGGCCAGGATTTGAATCTCGGGATGAGGTTGCAACAGCTCGCGAAGAATCTGGCGCGCAAGCTCTTCATCGTCAACGATCAAGGCGCCAATTTTTCGTTTGGGTTCTGAGGTCAACGCGCCACCTCTTGGGTTTCGGCTGGAAGCGACAGGCTGACTTGGAACTGGCCTTCGCCGGCAGTGACTCGCATGTTGGCTTCCGAGGCGTAACGGGATTCGAGACGACGGCGGACGTTTTCGAGCCCCAGGCCCTTCCCGCGCGCGGGGGCGTTCTCGGCGTCGAAGGTGTTTTCCACGACGATGGACAGGCGGCCGTCGTGAGATTGCGCGAGCAAGCGGATGGACCCGCCTTGTGGCAGGTTTGCGATGCCGTGGGTGACGGCGTTTTCGACCAGAGGCTGCAGGAGCAAAGGGGGAATGAGAATGGCTTTGCAGTTTTCTTGAATTTCTTCGGTCATCTGCAGGCGCGAGCCAAAGCGAACTTTTTCGATAGCCAGGAATCGATGGAGAAGCGAAAGCTCCTCGGACAGAGGGATACTGGATTTTTCGCCGAGACCGAGAGTCATGCGCAGAAACTCGGCGAGCAGAATGCACATCTCGCGAGCCTTGGTTGGGTCGCTGCTGGTGAGGGCGCTGATGGAATTCAGGCTGTTGAACAAGAAGTGCGGATTCACCTGGGCCTTTAGGGCCTTCAACTCCGCATCGCGGGCAAGAATGCTGGTTTCCAGAACGCGGGCTTCGGCGGCGCGCGAAGCCTCCAGGGCGATGAGCACGTAAAAGAAGCCGACGTTGACCAAATAGAGCAGAACGCCGCTAACCATGAGGATCGCGGCGTGCGCGTCATAGCGGGCGTCCAAACCGGCGAAGGATGGCGAGGTGGACAGAATGTGCGCGTAGATGCGCCCGATCTGGACCCAAACGAAACTAAGAAGAGATGCGGCGAGGATGTGGGTGACAAATACCCGCGTTATTCCCGATGAACGAAGCGGCGTCGCGCGGCAGGTATACCAGGTGGAAAGACACGCCGCGGCGTACAGGATGGCCATCGGCAGCAGGAGGATGGCAGCTTCCAGGGTTCCGATTCCCCCTGATACCTTGATGAGGAAGACGAGCAGGCAAGCGAGGGGCAGCCAGACGGCGAGATAGGCGCCAAGGTACGACCGGCGATTCAGCAGCGGGTGCATGATCGAGCTTAGTTTTTGACCTCGACGCCACCGAACAGCGTCGTTCCCGTGAGAATCAGAGTTTTCCGCTTGGGAGCATTGGGATCGACGGCAGCGGAGCCACGGGTGGAATCCGAGTAGCCGCCGAACAAGGTCTGGCCACGGACCTCAACCCTCCAGCTTTCCGGCACGCGAATTTCAGCGCCGCCGAAGACGGCGTTCACTTCCAGCACGGCTTCGTCGCCTTCCATGTCGGCGTCGTGAAAATCCAGCTCCGCGCCGCCGAAGACGGCACTGACCGTGCCGCCGCGAAAGTCGTGAGCGTTGATGCGGCGTTCGATGCCGCCGAAGATGGCGGCTACGTTCATCGTATTGTGAGTGTCACCCGCAGAGGCGGCCCGGACGCGGCGAGACTCGATGGAGCCCCAGATCATCATCAGGCCCGCGGCGATGATGACGAGCGGCCATAAGTCCACCCAATGGAAACGAATGAGGTGGAGGGAATCCAACTGGAAGAGCGTGCCGATAAGGATCAGAAAGGCGCCCCAAGGGCGTCTGCCGGGCTGAGTGAGGCTGGCGATCCCGGCCACAATGATGAGCATCGGCCAATAGCGCCAGAGGCGTTCGGCGGAGAGATAGCCCAGGCGATCGAGCAGGAGAACGACGCCGAGCGCGCAAATGGCGGCGCCCCAGATGACTCCGTGGTAGGAGCTTCGATCGCGACGGGGCTTCGTTCGCATGCGGTTGCGGATATCGTTTTCGATGGAACTCTTTAGGGAGTCCTGGTCCCACTGTGTCATTGCGCTGCCTCCACTGCCGGCTTGCGCAGCAGCGTGAGCCCGGCCACGATGGCTACAAGCGCGAAGAATAATAGCAGTATCGCGCATACAAACGAGAATATCGCGGTGTGATCGAAGGCGATGGTGCGGACCAGGCGCAGCAGGGTGAGGCCCAGAGCGACGTGGACGCCGAAGGTGTCGATTCCCAGACTCGCCATCAGGCGTGGCAATTGAAACGCAAACAAGCCGAGCTTGGCGAGCATGAATACGGAACCCAGCGTTAGGAGCACCGCCCCAGCCCTGGCTCTCAGATTTCGGTTCGAGTTCTGGCGTCCAACCATTTCCAACCTCCCCACCTTGCGTGATGAGGGCAGAGTAGAGGCGTCCCGAGAAGGGCGCACGGCCAATTCGGGGAAGGCACAAGGGTTACCGGCGAATGGCGGAGGAGAGCAGGCGAACGACGGCGCGAAGCACAGGGTTTCGGACGGAACAGGCGCTACTGCTTGCAAAAAATCAGAAATGGCACTAGGTTATGCGCAATCTCAGAAGCCGGATGGGCCTGCACCTCGGCTTTTGACGGAGGGACTTGGGATGACCGCGCGAGTGGCGGCCGTTGGTGCGAGCAGGGAACGATGGCGCTGGCTGTTGTATGTGGCGATGGCGGTGGCGGGGGCGCTGTTGACCTTTGTGGGGGCGCGAGCGCAGCAGCACGCGTCGGACGACGCCAAGTTCCGCAAACTGATTGACGACTATTGTGCGGCGTGGAGTACGGGGAATGCGGACGCTCCGGCCAAGTTCTATGCGAAGGACAACGGTCTGGTCTTCTACGACATTGCGCCGTTCTCGTACCACAGCTGGAAGGAATACCACGACGGCGTGCAGAAGGCACTCTTTGCGAACATGGCTAGCGGAACTTTGACAGCGGGCAAAGACCTGAGGGTGTCGCGGCACGGCACGATTGCCTGGACGACGGTGTCGATGCACTTCTCGGAGAAGACAAAAGATGACAAGTCGGTAGAGACCGACGTGCGCTATACCGGCATATGGGAAAAGCACGGCGCAAGCTGGGTTCTGGTTCACGAGCATCTTTCGGCTCCGATCGGCTAGGCTAGGGGAAAATTGCGAGATTCGCGGATGGGCGTTTCCATTCACATCGAATGTTGAAGATGTTGCGGTACTACTGGGTGGCCGCGAAGGGCTACCGGCTGACTCCCTGGAAGAGTCCCTACCTTCGCTGGCGATTTGAGACCTTCCTTGGGGCGGAAGCGGCGGGAATGGGCGCCGGCAAATTCTTTCACTTAGCTTGGAAATACCGGAATCAGATGGAACGGTTTCTGGAGTGGGCGGACGAGCGTAGGCAAGCGCAGCGCCGGAGCCGCTAGCTCCCTTTTCTCCCGTAGTTCATCGACTATTGCACTATTCTAATAAGAAATATGACTAATGGGCCGTCGCCGGAGTGGGAATGAGCCTATACTCGAAGCATGAAAGTACTTCAAGAATTTCAAGTTGCTGCTCGCGAAGGCGGCTTCGTCGAGGTGGAAGAATGTGGGGAAGGAACGGTCCTGTGGCTCAGGAAAGAAGCACAGGATACGGACACGAGGACACATCAGCGTCTGTGCATTGACAGCTTGCTGAAAAGCGCAACCGTCTATTGGATGAGCGTTCCGGGGAAAATAGTCTCGAAGACATTCCGTAGCGTCTCGGGCTTGCAAGGATGGTTCGCGTTGCATGCTGCCCGTTAGGTGCGGCGAAGAATATGACAAATCGTGAAGCCATCCTGCGACTCTCTGTCGACACGGGCGACGGCGCCGCCATGACCTCGTTGCGTGACAACAACACTGAACTCATCCGCGTCGCTATCACGCGTTATTTTGGATCCGGGCCGGTCGCGAACAACGCCGAGTGTACGCTTATTCAACGTATGGCAGACCGCGCTCGCTCCTACGACCATCAAGAAAACCCGGACAAATGGTTCGCCAGATGTGCCAACATCGAATGCGACCGCTTGCGCAACGAAGGCATCCACGACAGGGCGAACAGCGATTAGGCTTCCCTGAGAAATAACGGTGGCCGGCCTGAGCAACCGTTTTGCACGACGAGTCACGGGGGTTGGGTTATGTTAGCAGATTCAGTCGATTGGAAGCGCAAACGCGAAGTATTGAAAGCCCGGAGGATTCCGCTATTCAAGCAGTACCTGAGGAATCCGAACGATACCCATCTGGCTTTGGAAATAAAGAATATTGACGATCAGATAGCAGAGTGTACCGAGCATATGGCCGTAAGAAGGGGGAAGGGATAGACAGCGTTCTTCAGAGCACGACCGTTTTCGGGATTCCTGCCAAATCGCGCTCATAGTAAAGCAATTGCACGCCTATTCCCGAAATCCCTTGAGGCATGTTCTTCGACTCAACGTGGGTAACCCGGCCTCTGAAACGGAGAACAGCCGCCTTTGTCCCGGTGACCCGCTTGGGGATTTCCAGCAGAACCTCCACGGCTTCTCCAACAAACATGGCGAGACTGGTGGCGAAGTAAACTCCTCTTGTCGAGATGTTTATCGCTTTTGCTTGCTGCTCGACTTTGGATAGGTCCTCGATGCGGTGAAAGGAGAGCGAAGTGTGCAGCTTGAAACGCGGCGTGATTCGACGCTCGGATATAGCCATGACTTTTTCCTGCGCCTGTGAAGGGTGAGGCAGGCAAGATCGATCTAGATAAGGGGATATCCACTCTCACAGAGCGTTTCGCGCGGGTCAAGAAGTATCTTGCCGGACGATTCTGGGGTTGCCGCTCTTCGAGGGCAGGTACCTCTCTTGCCCGTAAAACGCGATGAGTTTTGCCGCGGGGGTATACTGGAGGGGTGTGAAAGGAGGATCCCGTGGGCGAGTTGAAGGTCCTCCAGAAGACGGAAACGCTGCGCGAGGCTCGGTGGTGGGAGCCGGAAGCGAATGGGCGTGCGCATTGCTATCTTTGTCCGCGGCATTGCCATATCAATCCGGGGCAGGCGGGGTTCTGCTTCATCCGGGTGAATCAAGGCGGCTCGCTGTATAGCTTGGGCTACGGGGCGCCGGCGGCGCTGCAGGTTGATCCCATTGAAAAGAAGCCGTTGAATCATTTCCTGCCGGGGACGCGTGTGTTCAGCATGGGCACGGCGGGTTGCAACATGGGGTGTTTTTTCTGCCAGAACTGGGACATCTCGAAGTCGCGCCACGATCAGGTGCATTCGCAGCACGTGCCGCCCGAGGACGTTCCGTTGCTCGCGCTGCAGTACGGGTGCGATTCGATCGCCTTTACCTACAATGAGCCGACCATCTGGGGCGAGTACGTGATCGACATTTGCCGGGCGGCGAAGGTGCACGGGCTGAAAACGGTGATGGTATCGAACGGGTACATCACGCGCGAGGCGTTTCACGACATCTACGATCACATCGACGCGGCGAACATCGACCTGAAGGCATTCACGGAGAAGTTCTACGGCAAGACGACGCTGACGCACCTGGCACCGGTGCTGGAAACGCTGCAGTGGTTGAAGAAAGAAACGAAGGTGTGGTTCGAGATCACCAATCTGATGATACCGACGCTGAATGACGATCCGGAGGAGACGCGACAGCTCGCCGAATGGATCCTGGCGCATCTTGGGCCGGACGTTCCGCTGCACTTCACGGCGTTTCATCCGGATTTCAAGCTGCGGGATAAGCCGCGAACGCCTGCGGAAACGCTGCATCGGGCGCGGCAGATTGCGCGCGACGTGGGATTGCATTACGTGTACGAGGGCAACATTTATAGCGATGGAGCGAACACGCTGTGCCCGAAGTGCGGCAGCGTGTTGGTGCGGCGGTCGTGGCACGATGTTTTGGAGAATCGGGTGAAGAACGGCGCGTGTGCAGAGTGCGGATTCGAGATTGCGGGTGTTTGGGAGGGCGGGTTGCAGCAGAGGCCGGGAATGATTGCGCGGGACCGCGTCGGAGTTTCTGGCAAGTACGGCCATCTCAATTTGTAGTTTGGTGCGCAGCTCTTCAGGGGCTAAAGCCCTGTGAGAGCAGCTTTGCGCCGGGGCTGAAGCCCCGGCCTCCTAAAGAGAAGTGCAAGAAACTTCTAAGAGAAATACAAGAAGCTGCTGGGACATCACACTGGATCACCAGGTGACTAGTCTTTGGGCGAAGGAGTAGTATCCGGGGCCGACGCGCATGGCGTGATGCCAGGCTATGGGGAAGGCCCACCAGACGAGACCTCCGAGGATGGCTTGGCCGAGAGTGAGGGGAAGAATGTTGCGCTCGCGCGCAAAGAGCAGGCACATGGCGAATCCGCCGATGAGGGTGACGGGAACCAGGACGGGATTGGGCCAATGCAGCGCGGCGAAGATCACGCTAGCCAGCAAAGCGGCGATACGAGGATTTTTCAGGCACGATAGGAAGCGGTTCATCAGGTACGAATTGACGGCGACCTGCTGCAAGAGGCAAAACGAAAAGTAGCCCACGAAGCGGCGGCGATCGATCAAGTGCTCGGGGAGCCGATGAAGAGCTCCCAGGAAAAGCCCCGCGACGCATACCGTCACAATGAAACTTCCGAATAGAACCAGACCCTGCCGCGTGGCGGGCCAGAGGTTATCCGCGCGCCAGCCCAGAGTTGTTGGCGTGTCGCGATGCACCAGAAAACTGACAAACAACCAGACGGGAAAAATGATCCAGGACCGGGGGTATGCGGCCTGCCAGCGCCAAATGAACAACGCGACCATGGCGGAGAAGGCGAGCGCTTCGACAACGGTTAGGAATCGATAGCGGGCCGCCATCTAAGATGGGTCTTCGACGGATTCTTCGCCGGTGTTGTCTACATCCATGAGGCGCAAGGCGCTCTGGAACAACTTCTCGATTTGTTCTTCGCTGACGAGCTTAGGGTTAAGCAAGTCGTCGAGGTCGAAATCGGGGAAGCCGCGGTTGGTTACACGAGCGGGAAGGAGCTGCAGCAGGCGCTTGGGATCGACGGGACCGAGAGCGCGAATCTCCTCAAAGAGAATGCGCTGGAGCGGCTCTATGAATTTGCCGGAATCGAGCAATCGGCAAATCTCGACGCGGGTGGCGGGTTTCAGAAGGGCCGAGCAGAGCAGCCGCAAGGTGTCGCGCTCCATTTCGATGTGTTGGGCGACGTTGGAGGCGGTCATGGTGCGCTAGTTGTGCCGGCTACTGATGTCGCCAATTTTCCGCGAATCAGCGCTTCGACGCGGTGCCAAACGGAAGGGTCGCACTCGATCTCGATGTGACTTCTCATGAAGAGGCGGTCATACCACGGATAACGAGGGCAGGAGATTGGCTTGGCGCTGTAGTCGACGCGGAAGTTGCCTAAGATCTGCGTGCGGCTGGCGTCAGCCGCTTGAATTCTCGGCTGGCCGCGAAGAAAGCCACTGTCCTGGTAAAAATTTGCGGCGAACTCGACATTCTCCGGAATGAGGGCATCGTTCTGGCCGGCTTTGGCAATGCTATCGACTTGAATGGTGAGGAGCACGGGAATACCGTCGGCCTGGAGGGTTCTTGCAAGCGCGATTGCGGCACTAGCGCCCCAGCTGTGGCCGTAGAGTATGATGCGCGCGCTTTGCTTGTCGGCCGGCGTCGGAGTGCCGTGATGATCGCTGCCGAGAAGGCGGAGGATCAGCGTGTGTGCCTCGTCGATGCGGCGGTTCTCGAAGGTCGCGACGTACGCCGCTCCGGAAAAATCCTTTTGCAGATCGTACGCCACCTGCACCGTGCTGTGCACGGCGTCGTCGTGGCGGACAAAACCTCCCAGAAACCCGATGACGATGGCCTGCGGCGCGGAAGTGCGCACAGCATTTGTGGACGGAGCAGCGAGCGATCGGGAGCTCGGGCTATCGGCGCGCGAGGAGAGATTCGGAAACAGCGTCAAAAGCGCCAGAGCAAGACTCTGAAAACACAGGACCCGTTTGCGCCGCCAGCGAATCAAAAGTGAGACAATCACAGGAGATGAGATGATGTGAGCGCCGGTCAGGTTACGCGGAAAGGGACGATGACGATGGCACCCAGGCATCGCGTTTTGATCGTGGGAGGCGGCTTCGCCGGGCTGAACGCCGTGCAAAAGCTCAAACGCGCCCCGGTTGACGTGACCCTGATCGATCGGCGTAATTTCCATTTGTTTCAGCCGCTCCTGTATCAAGTGGCGACCGGTTCGCTGTCGCCGGGAGAAATCGCGGCTCCTCTGCGCGGGGTTTTGAGCAGCCAAAAAAACGCCACAGTGCTTCTCGGCGAAGCAGTGGATATTGATCCGGACGCGAAACGCGTCATTCTGCGGGATGGCGCGACGTTTGACTACGATTCCCTCATTGTAGCAACCGGTTCCAAAACATCCTACTACGGAAATGAGGCTTGGCGGCCGTGGGCGCCAAGCTTGAAGACCGTCGAAGAAGCTACCGCAATTCGCCACAAAATTCTATATGCGTTTGAAATGGCGGAGCGCGCCGAAACCGAGGCGGAGGCGCGGGCCTGGCTGACGTTCGTGATCGTCGGAGCGGGCGCCACGGGCCTGGAGTTGGCCGGGGCGTTGGCGGAGATTGCCCAGGAGACGCTCAAGAGCGACTTCCGGAAAATCAATCCGACGGAGGCACGAATCATTTTGATGGAGGGCGGGAATCGCGTTCTCCCGGCGTATCCAGAGGACCTTTCGGCGAAGGCGGAAGGGCTGGTGAAGCGCCTGGGCGTGGAGATCAGAAAGGGCGTGATGGTGACCGACGTCGATGGACACGGGGTCACCTACAAGCACGGAGACGCGAGCGAGAAGCTTGCCGCGAAAACTGTGCTGTGGGCCGGCGGTGTCATGGTTACGGCATTCGGCAAGAAATTGGCGGAGCGAACTCGCTCGGAGACCGACCGCAGCGGACGCATCAAAGTAAACGCGGACCTGACGACAATGAATTATCCCGATATTTACGTAACAGGGGATTTGGCTTCGGTGGTGGGCGAGAAAGGGAAGCTGCTGCCCGGCGTCGCACAGGTGGCGATTCAGGGAGGCGCATACGCCGCGAAAACGATTCGGGCACGCCTGGCGGGCAAGAAAGAAAACAAGCCCTTCCATTATTTCGACAAAGGCGACATGGCGGTGATCGGCCGGGCGGCGGCGGTGGCGAACGTCTTTGGCATGCACCTTTCGGGGTTGCCGGCGTGGCTGATATGGCTATTCATCCACTTGATGTACATCGTGGAGTTTCAGAGTCGCGTGCTTGTGTTTGTGCAATGGGGATTTCAATACGCGACGTTTAGCCGAGGCGCGCGGCTGATCACTGGGGCCACGGAGAGCGATGTGGACCGGCAGGTGAAAGCGATGGGAAGCGCGCCGGGCCGACCTTAACGCCAGGCGTGAACTGAGTTGGCAGCAGGAATGGTGCCGGGGGCGAGGTCTGGACATAGCAGGCCCCGCCTGGTGGAACCGAGCCAATCCCAAACTCCTGTAGCGATGTACGTGCGGAGCATCGGTTTTAGGCTGATTTTTCGCACGTGTTTCGCGATCTCCTCGCGCGCGAGCCGCGGCTCACCGTCCCATAATGCGCTCAGGTCTTGCAGCCGGGCGTTCACAAATCGCCGGGTGTCGCGCATCTGCAACTTGACGCTTTGGGAATCAGAGGCCTCGAGGCGATCGCGGACTGACGCGAGTTGCTTCTCCAGCTTGGCGATCTCGGCCGTGATCGACTGCAAATAGCCGTCGCGAAAGTCCGCGGAGCTGGTTTGCGATGTTTCGCTCGAGCTCAGCCGCCTGCCGGCGAAGATCCGCATCGCCTTGAGAGCGCGCGGAGAGTGCTTTCGCGAGCTCCTCCTCGAACCGTTTCAGCGTGTAGTCGACGACGTCGGGATGGAGAACTCTTTCCTGCAGGCCGGCCAGGAGTTGCCGCTCGAGATCCAGGCGCCGAACTAGCAGGTCGTTCTTGCAAACGCTGTCGCCACGCTGCGCGTGCATCGAACAGCCGTAGCGTGAATCCCCGCGTTTCCGGCATCGGCCGGAAACGATTGTGATGCTGCCGCCGCACTCCGAGCACTCCAACAAGCCCGTGAACAGATACGGAGACGCGGCCGCGCGGCCGCGGCGCTTCCCTTCGGTGACGCCGTAGAGATCGCGGACCAGATTCATTCTCTCGTGCGTCCGGATCCACAATTTCTCGGAGACGATGCGCTGCTCTGGGATCTCGAGCCGGCGCCATTCGCTCTGCGGCTTTCGCCGATGGATGCGTTTTCCGGTTTCAGGCGATCGGAGTTTTTTCGTTTTTCCCCACACGACGACGCCGCGATATCGCTCGTTCAACAAAATGTGCCGCACAGAAGATTGCGCCCAGCTCTGCGATCGGCCTTCCCGCGGTTGCGGCGATGGAATTCCATCGCGGTTGAGATCGATCGCGATCCGCTTCATCGAATGGCCGGCCGTGTAGCGCTCGAAAATTCTCCGGATCGTCGGCACCTGGTTCGGATCGATTGCAAGCCTCACGCCTTCGATCGCTGGCCGGCCGTAGCTGTCGCGTTGCGTTGAGCTCTCGATCGGGACGTGCCGATATCCAAACACGCGGCCGCCGGTGTGCAATCCCTGCAGTGCGAGCTGCTCGACGCCGCGGAAAGTCTTCTCTCGCAATCCCTCGAGGTACAAACCGTCGACCAAGCCGTGAACGGTGAGGAGCGTCTGCGATTGCGGCGTGCTCGAGTCGAATCCCTGCGAAACAAAGATCACGCGGATCCCGGCGAAGTCGAGTCGTTCTTTGATGCGAAGCGCGTCGGAGAGTTTGCGACTCAGCCGGCTCGTATCGTCGACGAGAATCACATCGAACGCCGGCGGCTTTTCCTTCGCGCACGTGAGCAGTCGCTGCAGGCCGGCGCGCTCGTCCGTCGCGCCCGAAACAGCGTGGTCCGCGAAGACGCACTGCTCGAGGACGCGCAAGCCGGCGCGGTCCGCGTACTCGCGGCACTTCCGGATCTGTTGGTCGATGGAAAGAGCGTTCTGTTTCTCAGAACTGAATCGAGCGTAGATCGCGCAGCGTGCGAATTCGGTCACGGTCGGACCCCTCAGAGTTGCGGCCGTGCTGTTGTCAGACAATGCCACGCGCGCGGCTGGTTTCGCAAGTTTGTTCTCGGCATCTGCTTCGGCGAGGTACTGCTTCACCAACGCCGGCACGATCGCGCGATCGATGAAATCTTTGAGCTCGGGAGTCAACGGCGAGTTTTTCGCCGGCGGCTTCGGCCGAATCCGAACGAGTTTGGAAGCGGTCGCCATGCGAGCTAGGGCAAAAACGAGAGATTTCTCTCCGCGACGGAAACACACGACTTAGCGAAAGCGCGCCGGCGAAGGACAGGATAGCGGCCGAAGAGCTTCACGACGCCACCGCCGCGCGCGCGAGTCTCTTTTCGCGAAGGATCTCATCCGCGACACGGCCAGTGCGCTCGCTCTCGGAGATTGCAGATCGAACATCTTCGGTGAGGACCGGATTGGGCTCCGCGCTGTAGTTCTGCTCGTTGAATCCCGGCATCCAGCGATCGCGGACCTCGCGCCGGCGTGCGAGCTCTTCCTTCAGCTCGACGACGTCACGCTCGTCCTGGAGAAAATTCTCGAGCGCGGCCTCGAAGTAGTTCGCGCTCCCAGGCCGCCTGCCCTTGGCCCACGCTCTTTGATCGATCTTCTCGAGCGCAGCCTTCAGAAATTCCTGGTCGGCTCGAC
Organism: uncultured Acidobacteriota bacterium; assembly: GCA_963735525.1. Taxonomy (GTDB): domain Bacteria; phylum Acidobacteriota; class Terriglobia; order Acidiferrales; family UBA7541; genus Acidiferrum. The sequence continues at coordinate 290,668 of CAVTLQ010000023.1, forward strand.
CTCGGAACTTCGATAGGACCTGGTCGAGGAATTCGTCGATGCGCTGGCTGTACTGCTCGGCCGCGGTTTGCTTCGAAGAGAGTTTTTCTTGGGTCGAAAAAGGGGGAAGGCGATCGTCGTCGTCCGCAGTTGCGCTACCAGCTTTTGCGTCTTGACGATGACCGATGTGACCGCCGCTCTCTGGAGTACTCTCTGAAGTACTCTCTGATTCCATATACGAACCGACAAACGGTAAGGTGCCATCTGACGTTTCGTCAGGTGCCATGTGACGTTTTGTCAGGTGGGCATCTGACGTTTCGTCAGGTGCTCCCCCCTCAGGAACGAGCTCGTCGATGGCGTCCGGAATCACCCGAAAGTAGAGGCGATGCTCGTCGCGGCTGTAGCGCTCTTCGATGAGTCCGCGGTCCCGCAACGTCGCTCTCACGCGGTGCTGCTCGCGATAACTCAGGCCAGTTTCTCTTTCTAGGTCCTCGGCCGACTTGTAGATCCAGCCTTGCTCATTCCGCGATCGCGGCGTCCAATAGACCAACTGCGCCAGCATGATCGCCTCTTTGATCCCAACAAGTCGCGCGAGAGATGGGTAGAAAACAACGGGGCGCCCCAGCCGTTTCAGTGCTTCGCTGAGACTGAAATCTTGGCCGGCTGGTTTCGGCGCTCTCACGAGTGCGCCTCGGCCACGCGCGAAGCGAGACGTCCGGATGAACGCCTCGCCGTCGTCGCGGGGGTTAACACAACGCGGCTGAGGGTCCGCGTAGCTTCGGGTGTAGCTCGGCAACGAAGGCGGCCGCCTGGCGTTCTCGTGGCCAACAAAACGGATGACAATGCGCCGCGGCTAGCCGGCTGTGGTAAGCTCACCGAGTTCCCTCAGAACAATCGAACCGCCGCGCGCTTCAGGGAGCGCCGGCGTGTGTCTACATACCGGTGGGGTTCAAAGCGCAGAAAGGCTAACATTTGGCCAAAAGGCCACTTTGAGGCCTTTTGTTAGGGGTAACAAAAGAGTTCGGAGGCCGAGGCAGGTCTTTTGTTAGGGGTGCGCGGCGCGAACCTGCATCGCGACTGCGATTCGTTGCCGAGCCTCCGGATCACTCATGGACGCGGCGAGGCGATCCAGTTCCTCACGGTTCCGCTTACGCAAGAGCCGAGTAGCGGCTTCGGCGCCTTCCTGGTCACGCTGAGGACCGAGCGGGTATAGGACGGGAGCCATTGAATAGACCTTCTTCCCCACTTTTTCGAAAGCCGCGCAAAGCACCAACAGATCAGGCGTACGTTTGCCCGATCCGCGCTTCACCCTCTTGTCGGGCCGTTTTTTCCCGCGCATTCGCTCACTTTGCTTGCGCCGCCAGGCCTTCGACATCGTGCGTCCCTTCCGATGGATCCGAGGCGGAGGTGCTACACCGCGCTTTCCGTAGATCAACGTTTTGCTCACTGCGGCTCTGGCCTTGAGCTCTTTCGTCATCTCGTCGGAGACGAGCGTTTGCTGGTAGTTCCATTCGAGCTGGTCGAGATAGGCTCTCTTCGAGAGACTGTGCTGTCGAAGATGGCTAGGTGTGATTTGCCGGAAAAGCATCCCGCACTCCCCACCAGCGATGCACGCGATCCATTTCGCCCCGCGAATCGTTTTGGTTTTTAGGGGATCTCGAACGCACTGCGCGATCTCGTCGTCGGACAATCGCAGCGTGTCTTTCGGCAGACGGCCGCACCGCTCGGCGAGCGCATCGCAGATCAGGGCTTCGCCCGGCTCATAGCCAAAAATCTCCCGGTACCATTCCGGCGAAACGTTGTGCGGTTTCAGGTGTAGCCCTAAGGTCTGGCACTTCTGACGGCAGACCAGGCAGACGATCCAGTCAGGCGTTTTCGCCTTCAGCGGATCGGCGAGGCATTGTTCCCACTCTTCGGGCGATACGTATTCCGCCTTCGCGCGCTTGAATTTCAGCGCTGCGCGACGACGTCCTTGTGCCCGCAACTCTTCCTTCGAAGCCTCTGGCGCCTGCAAAACTTCCGGGTTATTCTCCGCAGAACACATACGAAAAAACATTCTCCTCAAGTTTCATTGCTCCCCCCAGGGTAACGGGCCCTGGGGGGCTCCTTTTCCGCCAGGCGTTCGCCGCGGCATTTTCGCTAACCCCTTTGTTTCCGTCGCGGGGCGTTCACATAACTTTTTGGCCACGGCGAAAGTCCCCGGCGGGCAGCATCCTAACATGCCCTTGACGCGGTGTCCAGCATCTGTTATCCTAGCCGTTGATGGTTGCAAAAACCTACACCACACGTGAAGCAGCGACGGCTTTAGGCGTTTCACCGCAAACGCTCTACACGTGGATCGAACGTCGGCAAATCGATGCGCCGCCGCCGCTCACGCGAGGCCAAAGCACCATCCGCATTTGGACCGCGGCCGCTATCGAGCGTGCCCGAAAGTTCAAGGGCACGCTGAAACCAGGTCCACGGACGAGGAAAAAGAAGAAGAAATAAAAAAAAACGCCCCTGCCGCCTGTTTGCGCAGACGACAAGGGCTAATCACCAAAGGAGGGACATACTCCCATGGCAACTCACCAGAATCTATCACGCCGCTCGAATCCCCGCGCAGCAGCGATCGTTCGCCGGTTGAGGTCTTACAGATCACAGCCGCAGTCGTCAAACGTCATTCGGTTCCCCGCGCCAGCGTCGGTGTCGTTAGAGGAATTCATGGCCAGTTTGGATTTGCGAGGCTATGTCGATTTGCGCTTCCTCCAGTTCGCGCATCGGCTGGGCTTTGAGCCCGGGCCCGACGACGACGCGGAGTCCGGTCCGGACCGCTGCGGGGTTCGATAGCCATGCGAGCCCTCGTGCATCGCGGCCCACAATTCCCAGCGGTCGCCACAACACACAAACCTCCGTGCCGGCGGATCTTCTCGAACGCGCAGCTCATCGAGCGTTTCGACTCCTGGCTGCAGATCTGCGGAAGGCGGCAATCGACGCGCCGAAACTACGCGGGCGCGGCGAAACAGTTCGCCGAATTCCTCGGAGAGAAGTCGTTCACATCCGTCACGACCGCTGACGTTCGCGGTTTTCTCGGCCAGCTCTACGGCCGGGAGCTCGCGGGTTCCACCATGGCGGCGCGCCTGGGCGCTCTGCGGACCCTGTTCGACTTCCTGCAGCTCGGCGATCAAGTCAACCTGTCGGTGCCACGCTACGTGCAATCGCGGCGGCGCCTCACGACACGCCTGCCAAGGGTGCTCACCAAGGACGAAGTAAACAAGCTCATTGCTGCCGCGTCGTGCGTCCGCGATCGCGCCATCCTGGAGCTCGCCTACGCTGCAGGCCTGCGGCTCAGCGAGCTCGCCAAGCTTCGCTTCGAGGACATCGATTTCCGCGGCCGCAGTCTCACCGTTCGCGATGGCAAGGGCGAAGGCGGCAAAGATCGCGTCACCCTGTTCGGAAGATTCGCGGCCGCGGCTTTGCGGGAATATCTGGGCGAGCGCAGCAGCGGCTTTGTGTTTTTGCCGGGAGGACACCATCCGCGGGAGTCGCTCTGCGACCGGCAGATCGCGCGGATTGTCACCAAAACCGCGAAGCGAGCTGGCCTGGCGGGCGTTCACACCCACACGATGCGCCACACTTTTGCGACGCATCTGCTTGAGGGGGGTATGGATCTTCGCTCGCTCATGGAGCTCCTAGGGCACAGCCGCGCCAGCACGACTCAGGCGTACACCCATCTGCAAAGTTTGTCATTGTGCCGCACGCTCAGACGGTGTCACCCACATGGCTAACCTCGTGAAAGTCGAAGTCGAATTGCTGCTGTACGACGCCCGCTTCCTCGACGTCGCTACGAAACAAGAATTGCTGCGTCTCATTCCGCGACTCGTTCACGTGAGGCGCGCCCGGCAAGCGATTTTCCGGCGGTATGGTTGCCAAAGCTGCCATCGGAAGAGAGTCGCCTACGGCGCCGGCGGGTTCTGCAATCGCTGCGCATCGCGAGATTTTCGGCGAGTGAAGGCGGAGCTCGAGAAAATGGGCGAAGGACGGAACGCCGCGGAAGAGAGTGCAGCACTCACGCGACGTCTTGACGCTGCGCAACGGCTTCTGAATGGAGGCGACGAATGAGAGTGGCGATCTACGCTCGCGTGAGCACAGCGAACAACGGCCAGGATCCCGCAATGCAGACCCGCGAGCTGCGGGAATACATCGAGCGCCGCGGCTGGACCGTCGCGGATGAGTACGTCGACGTTGGTGTGAGCGGCTCGAAAGAGCGACGGCCCGAACTGGATCGGCTCATGCAGGACGCGCACCGCCGACACTTCGATGCCGTTGTGGTTTGGAAGTTTGATCGTTTCGCGCGATCGGTGAGCCACCTGCTCCGAGCGCTCGAAACCTTCAACGCTCTCGGCATCGCGTTCGTGAGCCTCACCGAGCAAATGGACACTACGACGCCGGCCGGCCGGATGATCTTCACAGTTTTGGGCGCCGTCGCTGAGCTCGAGCGGTCGATGATCGTGGAACGCGTCAAAGCCGGCCTACGGAACGCCCGGGCGAAGGGCAAGAGGCTCGGTCGACCGCGCGCGATCGTGGACCGCGCTAGATTGGCCATTCTTCGCGGGCGCGGCTGCTCCTGGCGCACGATCGCACGGCAGTTAGGGTGTTCTGCCCGGACAGCGCGGCGAATCGGCTCTGTGGTGGGCAAAAACCCCGCGGCGAGCGTGTCTGTAAGCCCTTCACTCTCCAACGCGGCCGACTGAAGTTCCGCGCGCGGCAAAACCATCTGTTTTGTGCCGCATGCCTTCGAAACACCCGGCAAGTCTTAACTGGACAGCCACTTACCGCACGTGTAGCCTTCTCGGGATCCCAAACCTGAGAGGTTCTACGATGCGATTTCATCCTGCCATCGTGATTTGCCTGGCGATAGTCTGTGTGTGTGGACCGACGCCGGCCGGCGCTCAGCAGGCCTCCGCGCATCCGCTGACGAATCAGGACATTGTGCGGATGGCGAAGGCGAAGTTCGATGATGCGACGATCGTGAAAACGATCGAGGCGCACACCGCCGCGTTCGATCTCTCCGTCGAGGCGTTGCTGAAACTGAAGGACGCGGGAGTTAGCCAGGCTGTGATTCAGGCGATGCTTTCGACAGGAGCTGAGAAGAAGGCGGTTAGCGCGACGCCGGCGACGGTTGTATCGACGCCGGCAAAACCGCCGCAGTCCGCCGAATTCCCCGACGAAGTAGGCGTGTACGAGGTCCTGCGAGGAAAGCTCGTCGCGATCGAACCGGAAATCGTGAACTGGCGCACTGGCGGCGTCGTAAAGAACGCCGTAACCCTCGGCCTCGACAAAGGGCACGTCAACGGCACGGTGGCCGGTCCTCACAGCAAATTTAACGTGACTGCGGTGCCGTTCGGAATGGCCGGTCCTGTCGAGTTCTACATCCGCTGCCTCGAAGGGAATTCGGCGTCCGAGTACCAGTTGCTGCGCTTTTGGGAGAAGACCGACCGCCGAGAGTTTCGATCGGTCACGGGCGGCGTTCTGCACGCGAGCGGCGGAGCTGAGGACAATGTGATTCCCTTCAAGTTCGAAAAGGTGGCTCCCCGAACCTACAAAGTCGAACTGCCGAACGTCGGCATGGGAGAATACGGATTTCTTGCCCCAGGCGCCGCGGCGAGCGCAGATCTGGCCTCGCGGGGGAAGATCTACACGTTCCAGATTGTCGAATAGGAGTCCGATCTAGACTTCGTGGCACCCGACGCGCATGCCGAACCCGCCGCGTTTTGCCAGCTTGCTCGCTTTGTCTAGGATCCGAGAGACAGTCGCGTCGGACACGTGGAAGCGCTTCGCGATCGCGCGGTTCGTCATGCCGTCATCGCGAAACTGGACGACCTTCTCGCGATCCGACTTGCTTAGTTGGACGAGGCGGCGATCCCACACGGGTTTTTCCTCTGTCCTCTGCGCCCGCGTAGGTGGGGTAACCTTTTTGCGAGGCCGAGCCGAATGGTTTCGCTGGTAACGCCGAAGCGAGCGGCGATCGCCGTCATTCCGACTTCCCTGCTCTCGTAGAGCTGTAGGATCGTGCGCCAGGCGTTCTCGCTGAGGGGTGTTCTCATCGATTGGAGGAAAGAACTCTATCCGAGGGTTTTTTCACGCGCCAGCGGTTTCGGCAGCCGCGCGCTCCTGTTCAAGCCGCCTTGCAAACTCACTCGTTTCGCTCAGGCCCGGATGGTCCGGATCGCTCAGGCCGTAGATCTGCCGGATCCTTGCGAGCGTCTCATGCAGTGAGAGCTTGGCCGCGGGCGTGCTGGCTTCGGCCGTCAGCTCGAAACGCGTTTGTGTGGAGTCTTCCTCGAGCAGCCGATGGATTTCTTTGAAGTGGCCGAGGCTGCCTTTCTCGGCCTCCTTGAAAAGACTCTCGACGAGGCGCCGCGCTCGCTCTTTTTTCGTCTTCGTATCAACCATCTCGACGATTTCGCGCGCGAGCTGCCTGAAAATTTTCGTTCGCGGCCGGCCAGCAAGATTGCCGCTTACACCGGGCTGGAAGCGAGTCGCTTTGCCGGCCTCGACGAGATCCGGTTTCCCGCCTGATACGCGCCTGTTCCTGGCGTGCGCGGATCCACGCGTCTTTCGCGGTTTCCGCGATGGCTTGCGCTTTTTCATCGCGGCGATCTTCCGACAGGGTTGCCGCTCTGCCCGGGCCGGAAGCCCTTCCCGGTGCGGCCGCCGAGCTTCTTTTGCGCGCTGTTCTGAACGCGGAACCTCTCTGGCCGTTCCGACCGCAGTCTCATCACTCGCGTGCTGCTCCTGTCATCTCTCGGCATCGGGCTTCTCCTTTCACCTTCGGCCGCTGCTGTCTGCGGCAAAGTCGTTTCTTTGTGCCTCGCCGATCGCGGAGCGCGCATGGCTCGTCGATTCAAGCAAATGCGGACCGCGATCCGGGTTTTTGCCCGGGGTCTCAGACGACGTTGCTGGTCGAGCCGTCTCGAACGACTTCGCGCTTCGCCGGCACGGACTTCGTCGCGATCTGCAAAAGCCTCTGATATAGCTCGCTCGCGACTCGAAGTCCTTCGGTACCGTTCTCTTGCACGACGGCGTTGAGGAGCCGACCAGCCTCACGCGAGATCTCGGCGACGCGGTGCCCATGCCACTCAAATTCATCGAGCAGCTTATCGATCTCGGCTTTTTTCTCGAGAGCTGTCGAGTCTTTCATCTGTGCTCTACGGCACATTAGGCGAGCTCGTGTCAAAACGGCCTCTGCGTTGCGCTTGCTTTATCGCCGGGATGATCGCGTCGCGGACCATCTGCTGGACTTCTTCCTTCGAACCCGATGTGTTCACGGAGACGTGATAATGGTGCGTGCCGCCGCCTCGTCCTCCGCCACCTGCAGCCATTTTTTGCACGCTCTCGCTGATTGGCGCTGGCAGAACCATCTCCCTCGGGTGCAGCAACGCCAACCCCGTGTCGGGCACGATGCCGCCCTTCTCGAAGGCCATCACCGCGGCATACGCCGCGATCGCGGCTGGCTCTGCTAGTTCCGGTCCGATGATCGGGATCGCGGAGATCGCAGCGTAGGTGTTCGCAGCGGCCGTCTGTGCAGCATTTACTTTCTGTTGATTCACGAGGGTCGTCTGAAGGAGCATGCCGGCGATTTCTTCCTCGGCCAGCCTCAGCAACGCGCCCTCGGCCGTGGTCACCATGTTCGTCCACACCTTTTGCGCGGCCTTGCCGAAGGTTTCCTGGCCAGTCGTCCACTCGATGATGTTTTTGTTGAAATCAGTGGTGAGCGTCTTCAAAGCAGTCTCGTACGATTTCAACATCTGTTTGGCTGCCTGATCGTCGCTCTTCTCCATCTGCTGCGCGGCTTGTTGTTCGAGCTGCTCTTTCTTTTTCAGCAACGCGGAGTATTCGGCGAGGTCCTGCGTGTAGGCCTTCTTGTTGAACTCGAACTCCTGCGTGAGCCGCCCCTGGATGATGGCCATCTCCTCGCTGAGCATTTTTTCGTCGGCCGCGAGCCGCTGCGCGGTGAGCGAATTAATCTGCGCGGTTGCATCTCGCACGGAGATTTCGCCCAGATCCTTTTCCGCCTCTACCTGGCGGATCTTTTGATCGATCGCGAAATTGGCCGCTTCCATCGCACGCTGCTCGCTCTCCTGGCGAAACTTCTCTTCGGCATCGTTGACTTCCTGGATCGCCTTCAACTGTTCTTCGGAGCCCTTGCCTTCAACGCCGGTGCCGAAGGCTTTTTGCTCTTCCGCAAAACGCGCGGCGTCATCCGCGAGTTTTCTCTGCGTTAAGCCGAGACGCTCGTACGCCTTGGCTAGATCCATGGCCTCTTCGTGCTCGTGCAGCAGTTGCTGTTGAGCCTTCTCGTGCAGCTCGGCGCCAGCTTCACCGACTTCCTGATTGTATTTCTCCACCTTGAGCGCGAGCGTGTTGTAGAAATCAGAAAGCAGCCCCACACGGCCGGCGAGCTCCTTGTACTCGGTCGTGTCCGCGTCCGTGTTCAGCAGCAGCGACTGCACGCGTTTGATTTCGAGGCCGACTCTACCGAGGGTTTCGGCCAAATCTTTCGCTTGAGTCGGTACGAGAAATTCGCGCATCGAGGCCTTCGCGCCGAGCGCCAGGTCCTGAAACGACTTGCCGCTCACGTCGAGCATTTTGCCGAGATCGACAATCTCCGCACCCAGCGCGGCGATGCGGCTCTTGCCTTCGGCGATCGGGCCATGGAGAAGCCCTTCCATCCGCGTTTGCCCGGTGAGCAGCGCGTTCGACATCTCGATCTGGTCTTCCGTGAAGGTCTTGTCGATGGTTTTGATCGCCTCCATCGCGCCCTTCAGGTTCACGACGTTTTCGTAGAAGTCGTAGAGCTTCTTGCCCACATCGAAGAGGACTTCGCCGACGCCAATGATCGCGATCGGCGTGAAGGCCGCCGCGAGCGCCGGGCCCACTCCGCCGAGATTGGAGACGAACGACTGCACGAACCGCGGAACGTGGATCCCGATTTCTTCACCGAGACCGTGCAGGGCGTGACGCGCTTCGGTGACGCTGTGCTCCGAGCTCACAGCAACGCGCTCAAAGCTTTGGTTCATCCGCGCGGTGCCGGCTTCGACCGCGTCCGCGGCGACGCCCACGCCGGCCGTGATGCCAGTGACGTCAAACTGCGAGACTATTCGGAGAGTGTCATCGTTGCCCGGCATTTGGATTTTCCCTTCTGTGCCCAGCGTGGCGCAATCGCCTATTTCTGCCTCATCGTTTCGGCCTGGAATTCGTTCTGCAAACTCAGCGGCTTGCACGCCGGCGACGGATGGGGTTTTTGCGTCACCAGCGCGCGGATCTGATCGACGGACGGCCACACGTCTTTCGCTGTTATTTCTCCAGCTCTCAAGGCCTCGAGGTTGCGCTCGAGATCTTTTGCGAATCCATGGAACGGCGAACGCATCCGAATCAACCTCAACACTTCGCGGCCAATCTCGTCGCGCCGCGAGTCGTGCCGACTGAACTCCTCGACAAGCTTCTCGATCCGGGCCGGCGTGCTTTCCGGCCGAGTCGTACTCGCTTCACGCTGCTGAATTTTCAGCAGTGCACTCGACCAAGCGGGAAAGCCAAACGGAGAGGCGCGCGTCATCGTACTTGGAAACGATCGCCTAGTTTCCCCCCCAATTTCAGGCGTTCCACCTGCCCGATTTCGACGGGAGTTTCGAGACGCTCACCTTTCCCGTCCTCGGGCCACAGGTCAAAATGCATCACGGTGTTGCAAGACCACCACGGGTCGAGCGTTGCGTTGACCTGCTCAACCCTTTCAGAGCCCGCATGGATGATGCGCGGCCAGCCGACGACGATTCCGCCGTGGTTGTAGATCTGGGAATCGGCAACCTTCACGAGCACGGCGCTTCCCGGCTTGGCTGCCAAAGATCCATAGGCCCTACCCTCCACGATTTTGTAGGCGTGCCGGAACATGCGGAACTGGTATTTCTGCTCCGTCGTGTGACAGAACCAATCGCCCGCAAACAAGCCGGCTTCTTGTTCGGGAATCAGACCGCAGGCGTGATAGACACAATACAAAAGCTGTCCGCAATCGACGCCGGCGCCCTTCACGCGGGCGCCAATGTGAAATGGTGTGCCGAGCCAACTGCGCGCTTCGGCGACAACTTTTTCGCGGATCTTTTCGCGCTCGGCGAGCGGTACATCGGCCAAACTCACGAGCCCGGACTCGAGTTTCGTTTCTGAATTCGCTTCCATGTGCTCCTCCCTGGTTCCTACCCGAAGTTCCCGCGGCGAATGCTGCGCTTGGCCGCGGCAACGAACTCGTCATCGAATTTTTCGTTGCGCATCGCACGCTTGACCAGTTGAACCAGCTCGGCCCCGAATCTTTCGCTTTGCATCGCGCGCATGACCAGCGCTTCGATTTCTGCCTCCTCCTCGAGCTTCAACTTCTCTTGTTCTTCGACTCGGACCGTCACGCAAACGCTGTCGTCTTTCAGCATTCTGGCCTCCTGTTCTTTGCGCCGCCTCACTTCTTCGGCCGCATGCTGATGATCTGTAGTGAGAGCTCGCCGCCTGGCACGCTTTGAAAGCCGCCATCGACGCTACGGAAGCTTTCACGCGAGGGCCCTGGCGCGTCGGCAAATACCCAGCCTCGATCGAAGAGCAGCCGGAGATGCACATTTGGGTCGTGGATTGCGTCGCGTGGGCCCGGAGCCTTCCACAGCATTTCTCGCAATCGCAGCGCAGCCACTTCTCCGCCCAGATGGCCGAAGTCGACACCGAGCTTTCTGCGGATCGCGTCGAACGCCGGCACGTCCTCGGTGACGAGCCGCGTCAACATCGCAAGAATTTTCTGTGCGGCCTCTTCGCCCTTCCTCAGCAGCTCGGCAAATTCTTTCTCGTGAGCTGCTTTCGCCGCTGCGACCTGGCGCCGGCCGAGTTCTTTGCCCAGCTCGTCCGTCTTCGATCGGTTCTCCGCGAGCTGGCCGTTGTACCCGCCGATCCGGATCTCGAGCGTTTCCACTTCGCCTTTGACACGGTGCAGCACGTCGGACTCGGCCGCACCGCTTGCAATTTTTGCGACGAGTCGCTGATGCTCGCCACGCGCGCCGGCCAGCTTGGAGCTCTCACCATCTAGCTTTTTCTGGATCTCTGCGGCTTCATTTTTTAGCCGGCGCAGCTCGGCCTCGAGCTGTTGATCGGAAAGTGCTGTCGCCGTAGTTGCCATTTCGAAGTTCTCCTTGGGAAATTTAGAAACCGATCGAGTTGCAGAGATCTCGGCCGTTGGGCTCGCTTTCGCCGGCGAGCGCTCTTCGAACAGCTACTCTCACGCGCGCGTCGACCTCGGCCTTTGTGAATCCCGGGAGCGGTACCGCCGGCGAGGCCTTCGTGACGTTGCCCATCGCCTCGTCGAAGTCGGCGAGGTGCAAATTGCGCCCGTGCGTGAATTCCAAACCCAGACTGCCGTCGGCTTGAATGCACACTTTGGCCCACCCCTCGTCGATGGCGGTCTTGATGTACGGATGTTTCGCGATCAGATCCTGCAGCTCTTTCGCTCGGCTCTCGATTTCCTCGTGCTGGTCGTCGCTGATTTGCACGTGGCCGAAATGCTTTGAGATTGCATAGGACCCGACGCCGGCAAACTCCAACCCTTCCGCACCGTACTTCAGCTCGATGTGTGCCTCGATTTCCTCCTTTGTGGGTGGACCATCGTGCGAGTTCATCTGGCGCACGAGTTTCTCGAGTTCTGTCCGCGATCGCGGCGCTCTCTTCGCCAGTCCAGCGGATCGACACGCCTCGAGGTCGAGGCCTCCGAACGGATCCAAGCTCGCGTCGTAGAGTGTTTTCATGGGGTTGCTCCTTTGGAGATCCCGCGGATCCGCGGGGCAATGACAGTTGTCTGTGGACGGGAAAGACGGGCAGCAGAGGGATCGGGAGTTAGTGCACACGTCTGCAAACCTGGATTCTGCCCCGCGTGGCGGATCGCGACGTGCGCGGCGTAGCGCTTCTCCGCTTTTTTGGGTGTGCAGGGTTTGCTCTTCCAACCGCAAACGCAGCTCGCCTGAATCAGCGGCTCACGCCGGCGTCGGTTGCCTTTGTAGGCTCCGGGAAGTTTGAAGGGAATCGAGGTGCTCACGCCGCGACCTCGATCTGGAAAGGGGTACTGGGAGACGCGGCTGCTATGATGGTGCCGGGGGCCAGAATCGAACTGGCTACGCCCGCCTTTTCAGGGCGGCGCTCTACCAGTGAGCTACCCCGGCACGGTTCGAGCCTGTTAATTTTAGGGTCGCACGGAATTTGTGTCAAATCGAAGGTTTTACGCATCGCGTCGTGGCGAGGCTGGGAAATGGCGCGAGAGCCCAAAATTCGACCGCAACCCAAGAAACCGAAGCTGACGATACTGACGATCGGGCATTCGACGCACTCCCTCGATGAGTTTGTGTCGATGTTGGAAGCACACAGCGTCGCGCAGATCGTGGACGTGCGCACTATCCCAAAGTCTCGCCGGGTACCGCAGTTCAACAGCGAATCGTTGGCCACGGAGCTGCCCGCCCACGGAGTGAAATACGTGCACCTGAAGAGTCTCGGCGGGCTGCGCCACGCCACGAAGGAATCAATCAACACCGGCTGGCGGAATGCCTCGTTTCGAGGATATGCCGATTACATGGCGACGGAGGAGTTCCGGCAGGGCATTGCGCGGTTGTTGGAGCTGGCAAGCGATGAGCGGAGCGCCATTATGTGCGCCGAAGCAGTGCCGTGGCGGTGTCACAGGTCCTTGATCGGAGATGCTTTGCTCGTGCGCGGCGCGCGGGTTGAAGACATTATGAGCGTCAAGATCCGCCGCGAGCATACGTTGACGCCGTTCGCTAAGGTCCGAGGGCTGGAAATCACCTATCCGGCTGATGAAACGATGGACTTGTTCGTCGAATCGGGCCGGAGCGCGTAGCCGCATACGCTGCGCAGCCGAGCTAGTGTTCAAGACCGCTGGGAGTCGTCGAATTCGCGCATCCAATCGCGGCCTTTGAGGAGCTCGCGCGGCCGGGTGCCGTCCGGCGGGCCGACGATGCCGTCTTTTTCCATCAGATCGATCAAGTGAGCGGCGCGGCCGTAGCCGATGCGGAGGCGGCGCTGCAGCGTTGAAGTGGAGGCGCGTCCCATTTCGCAGACCACGCGTACGGCGTCCTGATACAGGTCGTCATCGGCTTCGCTGCCCGGCGTCTGGCCATTCTGATCGGCTTCAGGATTGCCATTTTCATCCTTGGGCGTTTCCAGAAGTTGCTCGTTGTATTTGGCTTGGGCTTGCTCGCGCCAGAAATCGCAAACGGAGGTGATCTCGTCTTCGGTGACCAGCGGGCCGTGGATGCGGTGCAAGCGCGCCGATCCCGCTGGCAGGTACAGCATGTCGCCCTTGCCGAGCAGGGATTCCGAGCCGTTTGAATCCAGAATCGTCCGCGAATCGACTTTGCTGGCTACGCGGAAGGATATGCGGGCAGGGAAGTTCGCCTTGATCAGGCCGGTGATCACGTCCACGGACGGGCGCTGGGTGGCCAAGATCAAGTGAATACCCACGGCGCGGGCCATTTGCGCCAAGCGAGTAATGGATTCCTCGACGTTGTTGGTATCGACCATCATCAGGTCCGCTAGCTCGTCGATCACGATCACCAGGTAGGGAAGCGGTTTGTGTTCGCTCTCTTCGACATTTTCAAAGAGAGAGAGCGACTGGCTCTTTTGGAAGGTGCGGTTGTACTGGTCGATGTTGCGTACGCCGCGCTGTGCGAGCAATTTCAGGCGGTTCTCCATTTCTTTCGTGGCGTTGCGAAGAACGTTGGAAGCGATCTTGGGATCGGTGACGACCGGCGCGATCAGGTGGGGAATGTTTTCGTACAGATTCAGCTCGAGGCGCTTGGGATCGACGAGAACCAGTTTTACATCGTCAGGGCTGGCCTTGTAGAGGATCGACATCATCAGGGAGTTGATGAAGACGCTCTTGCCGGTTCCCGTGGAACCCGCGATGAGCAAGTGAGGCATGGCCGCAAGGTCGGTGACGCGAATGCGGCCGTGCAGATCGCGGCCCATGGCGAGGGTGAGCTTGCTGGGGGAATTGACGAATTCTTGCGCTTCGACAATCTCGCGCAGGGCAATGGTCTGGCGATTGATGTTCGGTACTTCGATTCCAATGGTGGACTTGCCGGGGATGCGTTCGATCAGGATCGATTCCGCTTGCAGCGCCAGGCAGAGGTCTTCGGTTAGGCCGATGATGCGGCTGTATTTGATGCCTGCTTCGGGCTTGAACTCAAAGGTGGTGACGACGGGACCGGGGTTGATCTGGGTGACCCGGCCCTGCACATCGAACTCGAGACACTTGTCCTCGATCGCGCGGGCGCGAATCTTCAACTCATCTTCGTCGAGCTTCTGGCTGCGTTCGCCCTCGCGAAGCAAGGAAATCGAAGGCAATCGGTAGTGCGTGCCTCCTTTGGCGATCTTCGGCTCGCCGGCCTTCCGCGGCGCCGCTTTCTCCGGTTTTTCGCGATCGAGCACAAAAATGGGGGCCCTGTGCGAGTCGCGTTCGCGCGGCTCTTGGGGTTCGTTTTGGTCCTTCCAGACTCTGGCACGCGCAAAAACATCGGTTGGGTCTTCGAGATGAATCGTTCTCTCGGACTCCGGCCGAACCTCAGCATCTTCGATGACCTTGCCGGTTGCCTGATTCACCGGTTTGCGCCCGGAGATGCGAGTCTCTTGCAAGCGCCGGCGCATTCGGTCGTCTTCGCGTGCATCGCGCCAGGCCTGCCAGCGCGCTTGCGCCTTCTGGAGGATGCCCAGCTTCTCGACGGCGCCAATCGGGCCTTTCGAACTGCTAGCCCAGGCGTGCGCGCCGGAGAAAGAGAATCTCGTGGTCATAAAAAGGGCGGTAATCAGAAGGGCGATTACGACGAGGTTCGCGCCCCACATGTTGAATCCGGTGCGCAGCTCGTTGGAAATGACAGAGCCAAGCAAGCCGCCGGGTGGAACGGCTCCCCGGACCTCCGGGAAATGCCAAAGCGAAAGGAGCGAAGGAAGAGAAAGCAACAGCAATCCATACCCGACGAGCGTGGCGGTCTGCGAGTCGATCGCGCGGCTGCGGAACCATCGCCAGCCGAGAATCGCGATGGCCAGTGGCAGCAGAAACGCCGCGAAGCCCAACACTTGGAACAGGAGGTCGGCTCCGTAGGCGCCGACGGGTCCGATCCAGTTGCGCGCAAGAGGGCCGTCGGCGGGAGGCGCGCTGACGTTGAGGGCAACGTCGTGCGGCGAGTAGGAAATCAGCGCCAGTGCCATCAGCACGGCGAAAGTTACGCACAAAAAGCCAATCAGCTCATTGAGCCGCTTGTTGTCGGTAGGGGTCAGAAAGCGCACAGAATTCTCCTCAGCGATTGGGGAAGGCTGAGTGTGGCCTGGCAACGGGACCGTTGGCGCTATCGCGGGCCCGCTTGAAGAAACGCCAAAACCAAGATGATGATACCAAACACCAAGCGGTAGACAATAAATACTTTCAGCGTGCGTGTTTGCAAATACCTGAGAAAAAAGGCGATCACGAAGTAGCCGCCAATGCCGGAGACGGCGATGCTGATCGCCAGGGTTGAGAGCGGAAGGTCCAGCGCGCCCGCTTTGTGCAACTTGATCAGCGCGGGCAACTTAGAGGCAACCGCCCCTGCGATCAGCGGCGCCGAAAGCAGGAACGAGAATCGCGTTGCCGCTTCGCGAGTGAAATTGCGAAAGAGACCGGCAGTGATGGTGATGCCCGAGCGGGAAACACCCGGCCAAAGGGCAACGGCTTGTGCCGTTCCGATGGCAATGGCGTCGCCCATGTTTGATTGTTCTAGCGTTCGCTTTTGCTTCGCCTTCCAGTCCGCCCACCACATCACCAGGGCAATCAAGACCATCGAAAGACCGATGATTCCGGGCAAGCGCAAGTTCTCCTCAATCTGTTTGTCGAATAGTTTGCCGAGGATTCCGCCCGGAATGGTGCCGACGATCATGTACCAGAACAGCCGCCGGTGCTGCGCGACCTCCTGGGCTGGCGCTTTCGCGGGATACTTGCCCCCCAGGCCGCAGATGATCAGCGTCAGCCAGTCTTTGAAGAAGTAGAGGGCTACGGCAAGCAGAGTGCCGGCGTGCAGCGCAACGTCAAAGGCTTCGCCCGGATCGGGCCAATGCAGCAGCCACGGAAAAAGGATGAGGTGCGCGGTACTGCTCACGGGAAGAAACTCGGTGAGGGCTTGCACGAGGGCGAGGATGATCGCCTGGAACAAGGGCATAGGACGCTGTTCTTCCTTTTACGCCGGCTTCGATTGGGCAGCGGCCGGCAAGATTTTGCGCATCTCGTAGGCGTCGAGCCGGCCGAGATAGTAGCGTTTCAGGACTGCTTCGATACGATAGCCGTGGCGCTGCCAGAAGGCAACCGCGGCCTCGTTCTCGGTTGACGTTTCGAGAAGCACGTGGCGAACCCCGCGAAACGCAAGGTTTCTCTCGCTTTCCGCCAAGAGGGAGGAGCCGATTCCATGCCGCCGATGTGCCTCAGCGACATCGAGGGTGATCAGGTGGGCGAGCGGCGGATGCTCCTCGGACAAAATAAATCCAACAATATTCTTGCCATCCATGGCAACGATGCAATCGGCCGAAGGCAGCATCAGAAAATAGTGCAGCGTCGTTCGGGAGTAGGCTATGCCCTGGGGGAAGCAGGACTGGTCGAGCCGGTGGATGGCGCCGAAGTCGTGCGGATCGTAGGCGCGCTGGATCAGAGGCATCTCTGCATCTCGCGATTGCCGGGTCGTTCGCTGCCAACCTTAGGAAATAAAGCGACTCACACTTCCAAGATTACGGGAAGGATCAAGGGTCGCTTGGAGGTGTGCTTGTTGATGTAGCGCTTCAGGTCGACGCGAATCTTTTCCTTCATGACGCCCCAATCGCTCTTCTCTTCGGGATTGGATTGTTCCATGGTTTTAAGCACGACTTCGCGAGCGCCGGCCATGAGCTCCTGCCCGTTGTCGCTGAACATACCGCGGGTGACGATCTCCGGCTGAGATTCCATGCGCCCGGTATGTTTGTCGATAGCGATGATGGGAACGACGACGCCGTCTTCGGAGAGGTGCTTGCGGTCGCGGATTACGACTTCTTCAATCTCCTCGAGTGAACCGGAATCGACGCACACGCGGCCGGCGGTAACCGGTTCGCGGCGGTAGGCGCGGTCCTCGGTGAACTCGA
Source organism: uncultured Acidobacteriota bacterium (assembly GCA_963735525.1). Classification (GTDB taxonomy): domain Bacteria; phylum Acidobacteriota; class Terriglobia; order Acidiferrales; family UBA7541; genus Acidiferrum. The sequence continues at coordinate 307,843 of CAVTLQ010000023.1, forward strand.
CGGACTGCCCATCCTCAATCAACAAGATTTCGCCGGACACACACCCCAGCTGGTGCGCCAGCGCCGCGTGCCTGAAAAGATGGCGGAATTCGCCGTGAACGGGAATGAAATAGCGAGGCTTGACGAGTTGCAATACCAGTTTCTGTTCCTCCTGGCTGGCGTGGCCCGAGACGTGAATGGTTCCCGCCGAATTGTCGTAGTAAACCAGGGCGCGGCGGCGAAACATGTGATCGAGCATCCGGAAAATAGCTTTTTCGTTGCCGGGAATGATGCGGGCCGAAAGAATGACGCTGTCATTTTCATCGACGGAGACGAACCGGTGGTTGTCCACGGCAATGCGCGACAACGACGACATGGGTTCCGCCTGGCTGCCGCTAGCAAGGATGACCAACCGCCTGGGATCGAACCCGCGAATGTCCTGCGGGCGAACCACCATTCCATCAGGAATCCGCAGATAGCTAAGGGAGTGCGCAATCTCGACGTTGTCGACCATGCTGCGGCCGACGAACGCCACCTTGCGCCCGACGCGTGCGGCGATGTCGATCACCTGCTGGATGCGGTGAATCGAGGACGCAAAGCACGATAGGATGACGCGCCGCGGCGCGGACCGGCACAGCTCTTCAATGCGAGGAACGACAGCGCGTTCAGACGGCGTGAAGCCCGGCCGCTCGACGTTGGTCGAGTCACTGAACAGCGCGAGGACGCCTTCGTTGCCGTAACGCGCGAAGGCATGCAAATCGAAGGGTGCGCCGCCCACGGGGGTCTGATCGATCTTGAAGTCGCCAGTGTGAATGATCACGCCGACCGGGGTACGCACGGCCAACGCAACACAATCGATGGTGCTGTGAGTAACCGGGATGAATTCGATCTCGAATGGACCAATCTCGACGAGGCGGCCGGGAACAACCTCGCGCAATGTCGTTGAGGCGAGAAGTCCCGCCTCTTCCAAGCGCTTCTTGACCAGCGCCAGAGTGAAGCGCGTTCCATACACCGGCACGTTCAGATCCCGCAGGATGTAGGGCAGGGCGCCGATGTGGTCTTCGTGTCCGTGCGTCAGGACAATGGCGCGGACGTGCGAGCGGTTCTGCTTGAGATACGTGGTGTCGGGGATGACCAGATCGACGCCAAGGAGCTCGGACTCCGGGAACATCATTCCGGCGTCGATGACCAGGATGTCGTCACCCAGCCGCAACGCCAGCATGTTCATTCCGAATTCGCCGAGACCGCCTAGGGGAATCGCTGTGAGGGACTGCGTGGGCTTACTCAAAGACGGGTTATCTCCGTGATGCGACCCTGAATCGTATCACAGCGCGGAGGCTAGTGCTTCCGGTCCGGGGGTGGGTTAGCGTCCGCCGCTGAAGAGGTGCACGATGGCGACCAGGATCACCGCGCCGACGGTCGCGGCGGCCAAGCTGTACAGAAAGCCGCCGCCGAAGATGCCCAGTTTCATGAACAGCCAGCCGCCCAGAACGGAGCCGACCAGGCCGAGAATGATGTCCGTAATGCAGCCGAAGCCCGCGCCGCGCGCGATCTTTCCAGCAAGCCAACCGGCGATCAGGCCGATGACAATCCAGCCGATTAAGCCGCGCTGCCATTGCACGACGACGACTCTATCCTGGAAGAGATGCAAGAAAAGTGCGGCAAGCATTTAGCCTCCTCGGGCTCAGAAACTTGGGACGGCGGCGAAGTTTGACGCTGCATTGTAGCGTTGAGGCCGGAAAATACCAACATGGCGCCGAATGCGAAGACCGCGTCGCCGCGCTCCGCGGAAATCCGGCTTCATTGATTACTCGGCTGCTGTTGCGTCATGCAATGGAGTGTGCCGAGCCCCAGCACTAGATCGCGGCAGGCAATGCCCACGACCTCGCGGCCAGGGAACAGACTCGTCAGCGTGTTGAGGGCGACGCGATCGTTTGCGTCGTTGAAGGTCGGCACGATCACCAGCCGGTTCGCGATGTAAAAATTCGCGTAGCTGGCGGGCAATCGCTGCCCGTCGAAGTAAATTGGCGCGGGCATCGGCAGAGTCTCGACGCGGAACGCGCGGCCGTCGATGTCCTTCATGGACTTAAGGAGCGCGAGATTTTCGCGGAGCGGCGTGTAGTTGGCGTCGGACGGGTCCTGCTCGACGACGGTTACGATGGTGGTGGGGTTGACGAATCGCGCGAGGTCGTCGACATGGCCGTGGGTGTCGTCGCCGGCGATGCCGTTCCTGAGCCACAGAATGTGGGTTGCGCCAAGATAGTTTCGGAAGACCTGCGCGTAGTCGTCCCGGGTAAAGCCCGGATTGCGCTCTTGCGTGGTGCTGAGCAGGCATTCTTCCGTGGTCAGCAGCGTGCCGCGACCATTGACGTCGATGCTGCCGCCCTCGAGCACCACGCGCCGCCCTTTGTGCATCGGCTGCCAGACGGGATACTTGAGTTTGCTGTTCACGCGGGCGGCCGCGACAGCGTCCTTCTTATGATTGCTGTATTTGGCCCAGCCGTTGAACAGCCAGTGCGTGAAGGCGACTGCGCCAGAAGAAGTTCTCACGCAGATCGGTCCGGAATCGCGCATCCAGCCTCGGTCCGTGGGGATGCGGAAGAAATCGATGGCATCGAGATCGGCTCCGGACTTTTTCAGAATCGCGCGGACCTTCGATTGGGCTTCCCGGTTTTCCACGAGAAGATAAACGCGCTCTACGCGCGAAAGATGCCGCACAATCTCGGCAAAAGCCCAGGGGATCGCCGGAAACTTCCCGGGCCAGTCGGTTACTTCATGCGGCCAGCCGAGCCAAGTAGCTTGGTGGTGTTCCCATTCGGCGGGCATCCAGAAACCACGTTCAAACGGGGTCGCGTCAACGGCGCGTCGCGGCATGGGGATTATTCGCCCAGCCAGCGATTCAAGATGGGTGTATACGCGTCGATGCGCCGGTCGCGCAAAAAGGGCCAGTTGCGGCGGGTCTCTTCGCTTTTGGCGGGGTCGCACTCGACCACCAGGATTTCTTCCTTGTCGTTGGAGGCCTCGGACACGACCTGCCCGAAGGGATCCGCGACGAAAGAATTGCCCCAGAATTCCAACCCGGCGTCGCCGTCGGCAGGCTTGCCTTCAAAGCCCACGCGGTTCACCACGGCGACGTAAACGCCGTTAGCGATCGCATGAGCGCGCTGGATCGTGCGCCACGCATCAAGCTGTGCCGCGCCGAACTCCTTTTTTTCATGGGGATGCCATCCGATGCTGGTGGGATAGAAGATGACTTGCGCGCCGCTCAAAGCGGTGAGGCGCGATCCTTCCGGATACCACTGGTCCCAGCAGATTTGCACGCCGATTTTTCCGTACTGGGTATCGAAGTTCGGAAATCCGAGATCACCCGGGGTGAAATAAAACTTTTCGTAGTACAGAGGATCGTCGGGGATGTGCATTTTCCGGTATTTGCCGAGGAAACTGCCGTCCGCATCCAGCACCGCGCAGGTATTGTGATAAACGCCGGCGGCGCGCCGTTCGAACAGCGAGACCACGAGCGCGACCTTTCGTTCCTTGGCGACTTGCGCGAGCGCCTCGGTGGCCGGCCCGGGGACCGGTTCGGCGAGATCGAAGAGAGCCGCATCTTCTTTGCGGCAAAAGTATTCACTCCGGAAAAGTTCGTGCAAGGAAATGATTTGGGCGCCGCGCGCCGATGCTTCGCGTATCTTTTCAATCGCGCGGGAGAGATTGTCGTCGGGGTTTTCCGTGCAGCGCATCTGCACAAGACCGACCGTAAATTTGTTTGCCATGACGTTTTAGTTTAGCATGAGCGCAAACGGAGCTCGTTCACGTGATTTTTTCTTTCCTTCGACGCGAGTTTGTATTATCAATCTCCACGAACTGCGAGCGTGGGCGCGTCGAAGACGAACACCGCGCATAGCCGCAACCAGGCTGCGATACAGGCTTTTTTCTCGATCGATCAGGAGAGGCAATGACAAAGCAGAAGAAGACGGTCACCGGGCGTGTGCTCCACGATCCCGTCAAGGATAAACTCCGGCCGATCTTTCCTCTGGACTTATCGAAATGCCGCAGCATCGACGAACTCGTGCGCGCAATGGGCGACACCGCGTATACCGGACGTCAGATTGGCGATGCTGCGGATGTGCTTGAGGCGATGGCGCGCGACAAAGACTGTTTCGTGGTGATGACGCTGGCCGGCGCACTCACCGTCGGGAAAATGGGCCTGGTGTTTTGCGACTTGATCGAGAGCGGCATCGTCAAAGCCGTGGTATCGACTGGTGCGCTGATGGCTCACGGCCTTGTCGAAGCTACGGGGTTGTCACACTTTCGGTACGATCCGTCGAAAATGGACGATAAGGAACTTTTCGAAGCGGGTTACAACCGCGTCTACGACTCGCTGGAACCGGAGACGAATCTGGATCACGTTGAAGAAGTTGTGGACCATATTCTCGATGAATGGGATGCGGACGAAGTCGTTTGCAGCTGGAAGCTGCATCGCAAGATCGGCGAGTACCTGAAGGGGCAGGCGGGCGGACGGGGAATTCTCAAATCCGCTTACGAGCACAACGTGCCTGTGTTCGTGCCGGCGTTTTCGGATTCCGAGTTGGGCATCGATTTTGCGCTGCACAAGATCTCGCGGCAGCGATCCAAGCGGCCACTCTTGCGATTCGATCCTTTTGAAGATTTCGAGACCTTTGCGGATACGATGATGGCGACCAAGCGCATGGGCATCTTCACGGTAGGGGGCGGCGTGCCGCGCAATTGGTCGCAGCAATTTGGCGTGTATGCGGAATTGATGGCCCGCCGCGGATACAAGAAGGTGCCGCTGAAGCGCTACAACTACGGCTTGCGAATTTGCCCGGAGCCGGTCCATTGGGGCGGCCTGAGCGGCAGCACCTACACCGAGGCGGTGTCCTGGGGCAAGTTTGTTCCGCCGGAGGAAGGCGGGCGCTTCGCGGAGGTTTTCGACGACGCGACGGTGGCGCTGCCATTGGTCGTTGGGGCGGTGCTTCAACGCATTGGCTACTTCAAACGCTAAGAATCGGCGGAAGCGGGAGGCTGTGGAAATGGCGAAGATGAGCGCTGCAAAGAGTCAGTCCCTATACGGCGTGCACCCAGGTGTCGCGATGGTGGAAAAGTGGGTGTCCGAGTTGAAGCAAAAGACGGGCCGCTCCCTCAACGAATGGATCGCCTTCGTCAAAAAAGAAGGGCCGAAGGGAGAGCACGAAAGGCGCGAATGGTTGAAGACCAAGCACAAGCTGGGAACGAATAGCGCCGGGTGGATCGCGGAGCGTACCGAAGGAAAGGGAGGGGAAGAAGATACACCGGAGTCGTACCTGGAAGCGGCGGTCGGCTATGTTGAGGAGCAATATGCCGGGCCGAAGGAGAAATTGCGCCCGATTTACGACGTACTGCTGGAATTGGGGAAGTCGCAGGGAGCGGACGTGAAGGCTTGCCCGTGCAAGACGATGGTTCCGCTGTACCGGCGTCACGTTTTCGCGCAGATCAAGCCTACAACAAACACGCGCATCGATCTGGGCTTTGCTCTCGCGGCCTACAAGGGAAAATTTCCGAAGCGCGTCATCGACACAGGCGGGCTTGCAAAGAAGGATCGCATCACGCACCGCATCGAGATCGAATCACCGGGTGATATCGACGACGAAGTGAAGAAATGGCTGAAGACCGCGTACCAATTGGACGCTTGAACAGGGAAAATGCCGGCTGCGAGCGCTGGCAGACCAACGTCAGTCGTCTTCGCCGATCAGAATCGCAGCCCCAAGAACGGTGGTCCACAATCCACGCTTGTCGCCCACCGCCGATTGCGTGACGTTCATAGTGCGCACGATTTTGTTGGAGATGCGGTAGACTTCTTTCTTCTCATCCCAGGAAAGATCCGGATCGAACTCCACGTTCAGAGTCGTCGCCAGCATTTCCGCGGCAAGTTCTTCGGCGTATTCGCCGGCCACTTCCTCGGTTTCGCCGAACGAGTGATGCTCGGAAAGATAGCCGTACATCGATTTATCGCCCGGCAGAGCCAGACCGATACTCGCCGCAATCAAGCGGTGCGCTTCTTTCGTGGAATTCTCGCTGATCACCGTGAACGCCACTTGCCCGGGCTTGATGTATTTCAAACCTTCACTTCGCGAGATTAATTTGCAATTCGGCGGGAAGATGGACGATACACGCACGATGTTGCACGCCGCGATTCCGGCGTTCCTGAGCGCTAGCTCGAAACTCGAAAGCCTTTCCCGATGTTTTCCGACGCCTTTGGTGAGAAATATTTTCTTTGCGACGAACGCCATGGTGCCGGTGTGCGGTGCCTCCGTGGGTGATCTCGATCGGGCGGCGAAAATTTTTCCGCTGTGGAAAAGTAACAAGAACGTTTTGCAGTGTCAACGCCTTTTCCATGCTTGTCCGCACGAATGTGCGCGCCTCTCGACCAAGAAGCGCGCCGCTGGGTGGCGGCGCGGAATTTAGGTTCGATGCTCGGTAGAAAGCGGCGAAACCTACTCGCCGGCGGCGTGTTGAAGCAGTTTTCCCAGCGGTTTGCACAGCGCCAGGACTTTCCCGAGATCTCCCGGCGTGAAATCGGGTCCCACGCTCTTCCCGCTTGCGCCCTTGCGGCTGATTTGGATGACGCCGATCACTTTGTCGCCCGAGAGAATGGGAGCGCTGATGATCTTCTGAATCACCTCGCCGGAATCTCCACCCGTCTTCACGCCTTCAAACACGGTCGCATGTCTCACGTTAGGGAAATTGTTGTTGATCTCCGGCCGGCTCTCTCGCGCGGTCCGAGCGGCCAGCGCTGAGTTGCTGGTCAGCGGAATAAAACCGACATTTTTCAACGCTTCCGGCACCAGGAAGTACAAATGTCTCCAGCGCGCCGACAACCCCAGAATTGCCACTTCGTCGGGTTTGACGCCTAGATTTTTCGCAATGCTTTCCGCCACCTGGGGCCAGGAAATCGGAGCTGCGGCCGCGGCATCGCCGCCCAGGCCGCCCGCAAGACGTTCGAGTTCTGCTACGAGGCTCATTTGTTTTTATCCAGACATGCGTTAGCGCGTTCGCTACCAGGGGGGAAGGCACCCGGCGGACTACCAAGTTACTGGAAAGAATATCATTTTTCGCCCGGATAATTGTAAAAACGGGGTCTTTGACGTAACTAATACGAAGCAGGAATTTCTCGCCCCTTTTTACTCGCTGTCAATCGTTCCTCAACTTGCATCGCACATACCAACTCCCTATACTGAATTTGCCGCGATCGATCGCCGCCATCACGCACGACGCGGCGGAGAGGGCATGTCCGCTACGGCAACCCGGCCCGACACCAGTTATCTTCTCCGCAAAGTGCATTCTTTAACCGGCATCGTCCCTGTTGGCGCTTTTCTGGCAGAGCATTTCTGGTCCAACAGCGCCGCGCTGGTGGGCGCGCGCCAGTATAACGAAACATCGCAACAGCTTCAGACCATCCCGTTTCGCATTTTTGTCGAATGGGCTTTCATCTTTCTTCCGATTCTTTATCACGGTGGCTATGGGGTTTATATCTGGCTGTGTGGCCAAAGCAATGTCTCGCAATATCCGTGGGTTAAGAACTGGCTTTTCACACTGCAGCGTTACACGGGGCTTATCGCTTTCGCGTACATCGGGTGGCACTTGTACACCGAGCGCTGGGTGACCCACGGCAAATCCACATACGCGACGGTTGCCAGCGACCTCGCAAGTCCCTGGTATCTTGCATTTTTTCTGGTTGGCGTACTTGCTTCCTCGTTCCATCTCGGTGTCGGGATCTGGAATTTTTTGTGCAAATGGGGACTCGCCGCAACCGTGCGCGCTCAACGGACTGCCGGTCAACTCGGCGTTTTGGTTGGTGTCACGTTCGGCGTCGTCGGCGTGCTGATTATTCTGAGCTTCCGCTTGGACTGGCACCCATTCGCTTCGTACGTCACTTCGAAATGAGGCAGCCGAAGATCATCGTCGTGGGCGGGGGACTCGCCGGCCTGATGGCCACGATTCGCGTGGCCGAAGCAGGCGTTGCGGTAGAGCTGTTTTCGATCGTCCCCGTGAAGCGCTCTCACTCCGTCTGCGCTCAAGGCGGCATCAACGCCGCAAAGAACCAGAAAGGCGAAGGCGACACGACGCAAAAACACTTCGACGACACGATCTACGGCGGCGATTTTCTTGCCAATCAGCCGCTCGTCAAGCGCATGTGCGAGGCTGCTCCCGGCATCATCGACCTGCTTGACCGCATGGGCGTGATGTTCAATCGCACGCCTGAGGGCTTGCTCGACTACCGCCGCTTCGGCGGCACGCTCTACCACCGCACGGCCTTCGCCGGCGCGACTACCGGCCAGCAACTGCTCTACGCTCTTGACGAACAGGTCCGCCGCCACGAATCCGAAGGCAAGGTCGCCAAGCGCGAAGGCTGGACGTTTCTGTCCGCGGTCATCGACGATGCCGGCGTCGGCCGCGGCATCTGCGCCATGGACCTCCGTTCCATGGAAGTGAAAACCTTCCCGGCCGACGCGGTGATTTTTTGCACCGGCGGCATTGGTGCCATTTTCGGCCGCTCCACGAATTCGGTGGTGTGCACCGGCTCGGCGCAATCCGCGCTTCTCCAGCAGGGCGTTGACTATGCCAATGGTGAATTCATCCAGGTCCATCCCACGGCGATTCCAGGCGAAGATAAACTCCGGCTGATGAGCGAATCGGCGCGCGGCGAAGGCGGCCGTGTTTGGGTGCCCAGAAATCCTGCCGACAAGCGCGCGGCAAAGACGATTCCAGACGCAGAGCGATTCTATTTTCTCGAAGAGTGGTACCCCAAGTACGGCAACCTGGTCCCGCGCGATATCGCCACGCGCGCGATTCATCGGATCGTCTATCAAGAAAAGCTCGGGATCAACGGCCAGGCTGCCGTTTATCTCGACGTGACGCACATTCCGCGAGAAACGCTGGACCGCAAGCTGGAAGGCATTCTCGAGATCTACGAAAAGTTTCTCGGCGTCGATCCACGCGAGGAACCCATGAAAGTTTTCCCCGCCATGCACTACACGATGGGTGGGATTTGGGTGAACAACGAAGACCAAGCCACAAGTGTTGCGGGCATCTACGCCGCGGGCGAGTGCGAATATCAGTATCATGGCGCGAACCGTCTGGGTGCGAACTCGCTCGTCTCTTGCATCTTTGGCGGCGGCATCGCGGGTCCCGCGGCCGTCAAGTACGCCCGCAATCTGGAGAGAGGCGCCGAGTCCGCCGATTCCAGCGTGTTCGCCCGCGAGCAAAAACGCCAGGAAGAGAAGAACCAAGCGCTGATCGCGCGGGAAGGCTCGGAGAACCCCATCACCATCTGGAAAGAGCTGGGCGAGATCATGACCGAACACGTCACGGTCACGCGCATCAACAAGAATCTGGAAGGCGCGTACGCAAAGCTGGGCGAGTTGCAGGCTCGCTGCAAGAAAATCAATTTGAGCGATCGCACTCGATGGTCGAACCAAACCTTGAACTTCGCTCGTGAGCTGGAAAACATGCTGATCTTGGCTCGGGTGGTCACGCTCGGCGCGCTCCGTCGCAATGAGTCGCGGGGCGCCCACTACAAACCGGAATTTCCGGACCGCGATGACGCCAACTGGCTGAAGACCACGCGCGCGAAGTGGGTAAACGACGACATCCAGCTCAACTACGAGCCGGTCGACATTTCGCAGATCCCGCCGCGAGCGCGACGCTACGACGCGGCGAAATAGCGGAGTTTGCGCATTTGCCGCGAGCAACGCGAGGTAGAAATGGCTGAAAAGAAACAAGTCATCGTCCGAATCAAACGCCAAGCCGGCCCCAAGGATGCGGTCCGCTGGGAGGAGTTCGCACTGCCGTGGCGTCCCTCGATCAACGTCATCATCTGCCTGCGCGACATCGCCGAAAATCCCGTAACCCGCGAGGGCAAGAAGACCACGCCCGTCAGCTACGATTCCAATTGCCTCGAAGAAGTCTGCGGTTCTTGCGCCATGCTGATCAACGGCAAAGCCCGCATGGCGTGTTCCGCGCTCGTCGATCACCTCGACCAGCCGATCCGCCTCGAGCCCGTGTCCAAATTTCCCGTGGTGCGCGATCTTGCGGTCGATCGCCAGTTTATGTTTGAGAGCCTCAAGCGCGTCAAGGCCTGGATTCCCATCGACGGCAGCTACAACCTCGGTGAAGGCCCGCGCATTGCCCCGGAAGTGCAAGAGAAGGCCTATCCGCTGTCTCGCTGCATCAGTTGCGGCAACTGCCTTGAGGTGTGTCCTCAGGTCAACGCGCACAGCGACTTCATGGGTGCCGCGATCTTCAGCCAGGTCCGCCTTTTCAACATGCACCCGACTGGCGCGATGCACGCCAAAGAGCGCCTGCAAGCCGTCATGGGCCACGGCGGCATCGAGGACTGCGCCAACGCTCAAAATTGCGTCAAAGCCTGCCCCAAAGAAATTCCCTTGACCGAATCGCTCGCGGAAATCAATCGCCAAGCCTGGAAACAAGCGCTGCTTGGCTGGCTGTTGGGGTAAACTCTCACCGCTCGTGTCATGTATCTGAGGGAGGAAGAATGGTCCGCGTCCGTGTGGTGGTGCTGTGCGCCGTTTGTTGCGTGATCGTTGCGGCAGTCGCGACTCGCAGTGTCCCGGCCGACGATATCTCCGACCGCGCTCATCAGCTGCACTTCTCCTCCATCGTGCTGGACACCCACGATGACACCACCCAGCGCTTTTTCACGAAGGACTACGACCTTGGCAAGCGCAATGCCGAGGGCCACGTCGATATTCCCCGCATGCGCGAAGGCGGCATGAACGCCATCTTCTTCTCCATCTGGATCGACGGGCGCATCATGGGCCCGCCCGCCGTGGAGAAGGCCCTCGATCAGATCGACGCCGTCCGCGAAAATGTCAAGAAATACTCGAACGACATGATGCTCGCGCGCACCGCCGCCGACGTTCGCCGCGCCCACGACCAAGGCAAAATCGCCGCGCTGATGGGCGTTGAAGGCGGCCACATGATCGGCAACGACATTCGCGTCGTGCGCATCTTCGCCGATCTCGGCGTGCGCTACATGACTCTCTCTCACTTTTACAATGACGAGTGGGCGGACTCCTCCACCGACAAGCCCGCCCACAATGGGCTGACCGACTTCGGCAAGGACGTCGTCCGCGAAATGAACCGTCAAGGCATGCTCGTGGATATCTCTCACGTGTCGGACAAGACGTTCTACGATGCGCTCGAAGTCAGCAAAGCTCCACTGATCGCTTCGCATTCCTCCTGCCGCGCGTTGTGCAATCACGTGCGCAACATGAGCGACGACATGATCAAGGCGCTGGCCGCAAAAGGCGGCGTCATTCAGATCAACTATGAAAAGAGCTTCATCGACCAAGCCTACAAAGACGCGTACGACAAAGAAACCGGCGGAGTCGTGCAGCACCTGAGTGAACTCACTAAGAACTGCAACAACGACGAAGCTTGCATCTCGCGCGAAATGGCCAAATTGCAGCAGAAGTTGACTGCGGAAGGGAAGCTGCCTCACGTCGGCTGGGAAAGAATCATCGATCACATCGATCACGCCGTAAAACTGGTCGGCGCCGATCATGTCGGCCTGGGCTCCGACTTCGATGGCGCTGACATGCCGGAAGGTCTGGAGGACTGCTCCAAGCTGCCGAAAATCACCGAAGCGCTGCTACGCAAGGGCTATTCCGAAGGCGACATCCGAAAAATTCTCGGCGAGAACACGCTGCGCATCCTGGAGCAGGCCGAGCGCGTGAGCAGGGAACTGCAATCCCAGCAATAGACGTCATGGGGTCTCAACGAGCCGAGCAACCCTGGGAGCCCTAGGAGGACGATGCGAAGTGAAGTGTTACGAGCCATGCTCTCCGCCGGCTTTTGCCTATCTGCTATCGCGCTCATGGAGGCGGGCGTGAGAGGTGACGACCTCGCGTCCCGCGCCCGCAAGCTCCACTTTTCCTCGATCGTCGTGGACACCCACGACGACACCACCCAGCGCTTCCTGGACGGCAACTTCGATCTCGCTCCCCGCAATGCCGAGGGCAGCGTCGACATCCCGCGCATGAAGGAAGGCGGCCTCAGCGCGATCTTCTTTTCCATCTGGATGCCGAGCAAGATCACCGGGCCCGAGGCCGTCAAGCGCGCCCTCGATCAAATTGACGCCGTCCGCGAGCAAGTGCGCAAGCACCCGCACGATTTGGTCCTTGCCACAACGGCCGCCGAAGTCCGCGAAGCCCGCAAGCAGAGCAAGATCGCCGCGCTCCTGGGCGTCGAAGGCGGACATATGATCGCCAGCGACCTCGGTGTTCTCCGCACCTACGCCGCGCTCGGCGTTCGCTACATGACCCTGACCCACAGCGGCAACGCGGAATGGGCCGACTCTTCCACCGACAAGCCCGTCCACAACGGCCTGACCGATTTCGGCAAAGACGTTGTCCGAGAGATGAATCGCCTCGGAGTCATGGTAGACATCTCGCACGTCAGCGACAAGACGTTTCGCGACGTTCTGGAAATCAGCAAAGCCCCGGTGATCGCTTCGCATTCTTCGTGCCGCGCCCTCTGCGACGCCCCGCGCAATATGACCGACGACATGATGCGGGCGCTGGCGGCGAAGAACGGCGTCGTCCAGATCAACTATCACATCGGCTTCCTCAGCCAGGAGTTCCGCGACGCGGAGAAGGCGGATCCGACCATCAATGACGCCATCGCCCTGGAGGTTCGCAAGCGCTGCGGCGACAAAGAAGGCTGCCAGCTGATCGAGGGAGACAAAATCACTCGCGAATACGTCGAGCAAGGCAAGCTGCCCCGCGTCGATTGGACCAAAATCATCGAGCACATCGACCACGCCGTTAGAGTCGCCGGCGTCGATCATGTCGGCCTCGGCTCCGACTTCGACGGCGCCAACATGCCTTTCGGCATGGAAGACGCCAGCAAGCTCCCCAAAATCACCGAGGCCCTGTTACAAAAAGGATACGCCGAGAGTGACGTGAAGAAGATTCTCGGCGAGAATACCTTGCGGGTAATGACGGACGTCGAGCGCGTCAGCCGCGAACTGAATGCAAGCAAGTAGCGTTCGGCGCGCTTAGCGCAATCCTCACAAAAACGCGATACGGAGAGAAATCGTGATGAACGCAAGTCTTGCAAGCAAGACCACGGCAACAAGGAAACTGGCAGGGTTGGCGCAGTTTTCGCTACTGGCGGTATTTTTTGCAGTTTCAGTAGAAGCGGCCGGCGGACCGGCCGGGCAGGGCACGTCCGGCAGCTCCGCGAGCCAAGGCACCGCCACAAAGAAAGCGCCGGCGGCCACTCGCCCGGCCTACGATCGAGCTCTGCTGCACCCTGCTTTGCTGAGAGAGAAAGCGCCCGACGAGTACAAAGTCAAATTCACCACCACGCGCGGGGAGTTCACGGTCGTCGTCACGCGTGCCTGGGCGCCGCTCGGAGCCGACCGCTTCTACAACCTCGTGAAGCACCATTTTTACGACAATGCGAGCGTCTTCCGCGTCGCGCCGGGCTTTGTGGCGCAGTTCGGTATCAGTTCGTATCCAGCAGTCAGCGCGGCATGGCACAAAACCGAAATTAAGGACGACCCGGTGAGCCAATCTAACAAAAAGGGATTCATTACCTTCGCCACGGCGGGTGCCAATACGCGTACCACGCAGGTTTTCATCAATCTTAAGGAAAACGCATTCCTCGACAAGACCGGATTTGCACCCTTCGGCGTCGTTGAAGGCGACGGCATGAAGGTCGTCGAAATGTTCTACGACCAATACGGCGATAACTCGGGAATTGACCAGGATCAGATCGAAAAGCTCGGCAAACCCTATCTCGACAAGGGTTTCCCCAAGCTCGATACCATCAAGATTGCGGTGATCACCGAGCCCGCGCCGGCACCAGCCGCCTCCAAGCCGGCCACAACCACCAAGAAGCCGCAGTAGCACCGGTTCAGGATGTGCGTCTACAAGAGTTAAGGATCAGCTTTTTAGATCATGTGCATTTGTTTTTTGGACGTGACCCGATTTGACATCTCGGGACCCTAAACGTATCCTACTGCCTCGATGAGATCGCTCTGCCAGACCGTGTGTTGTCCGTGCACGTGTAACGCTGCGTGTCGCATCACGCCCAGCTCTGGCCAGAGGAGTTTCCGGACTTAGTCGTAACGTAATCGAGAGTTCCGAAGCCCACGTGCCAGAGGTTCAGGCGACGTGGGCTTTTTTGTTTTTGTGGGGTCTCGGCATTTCTCGTGGCGGAGTTTCAGCACCGCCCATCCAGGTGGGTCTAGATGGCCGAAGTCAAAGAAACGAAAGCACAACGCGTCGAGCGCCTAAAGCGCGAAAAAAACGCCTGGGATCATTTCGACGAGATCCGCGCCTTCGCGCGACAAGGGCACGCCTCCATCCCGCCCGAGTGGCTCGGCACCTACTTTCGCTCTTGGGGCATTTACACGCAGGGGGACGGCGTCGGCGTGGTTGGCGGCAAGAACGGCGAGGGTAAAGCGACGCCGTTCTTTATGGTGCGCATCCGCATTCCCAACGGCCTGCTGACCAGCGGGCAAGCGCGCACGATTGCCGATCTCGCCGAGCGCCACGCTCGAGGCGTCGCCGACATTACCGTCCGCCAAAACGTGCAGTTGCACTGGGTCACAATCGAGTCTCTTCCTGACGTGCTGGAGTCTCTCTGGGGCGCGGGCCTGACCACCATCGGCGCCTGCGGCGACGTCACGCGCAACATCACCGGCTGCCCCCTCGCCGGCCTCGACGCCCACGAATTCTGTGATGCTTCGCCGCTCGCGCTCGAGATCAACCGCGAGCTCGCCGGCAGCTCGGAGTTTTACAATCTGCCGCGCAAATTCAAGATCTCCATCACCGGCTGCCGGTCCTGGTGCAACTATCCGGAAATTAACGACATCGGCTTCACTCCGGTGGTCAGAAAACGTCCGACAGGCAACGAGATCGGTTTCTCCGTCCGCGTGGCTGGAGGCCTCTCGACCGATCCCCACCTCGCCGTCCGTTTGAACGCCTTCGTCCAGTGGAATCAGGTCGTTCCCGTCGCCCGCGGTATTGCGGAAGTCTTCCGAGAATCCGAAGTCCTGCGCCAAAATCGCGAGCGCGCTCGGCTCAAGTTTCTCTTCCTCCAGCACGGCTGGACGCCAGACAGTTTTCTGGCTGCCCTCCAAGAGCGCATCGGATTCGCTCTCGATCCTGCCGAGCCGGAGGAGGTTCCCACCGACATCCAGCGCGACCACGTCGGCATTCACCCGCAGAAACAGCCTGGCCTCTCCTACGTCGGCGCCAACGTTCTCAGCGGCCGCATCACTCCCGAGCAATTGCGTGTCGCGGCGAATCTGTCCGATCATTACGCCGACGGCCACCTTCGCAACACCGTCATGCAAAACCTGCTGGTCGTGAACGTGCCCAGCGAGCACGCCTCGCGGGTCGCCGGCGAGCTCAACGCGGCGGGCCTGCCGGTTCAAGCTTCAGCGTTCGCCCGCGGCACCGTGGCCTGCACCGGTAGCGAATTCTGCAAACTCGCCCTTACGGAGACAAAACGGTTCGCGCGCTGGCTTGCTGAAGAGCTCGACACCCGCCTCCCCGGCTTCCAGGAACAGCTGCGGCTCCACGTTACCGGCTGCCCCAACAGCTGCGGCCAGCACTGGATCGCCGACATCGGAATCGAAGGCAAGAAGATCAAGGTCGACGGCAAAATAGTTGACGCGTACTACTTCTGCATCGGCGGCAGCGTAGGACAGTTCGCGTCCATCGCCCGGCCCGTCGGCTATCGCTGCGCCGCAACGGAAGTTCCTGACGCGATCGAAAGGCTGCTCAGCCAATTCAACGATCAGCGGGCTCCGGGCGAAAACCTTCGCCAGTTTTTCGCGCGCCATTCCAACGAAGACATCCGCAACGTGCTGGCCGGCGGGTTCGCCGCGTCTGTTGAACGTGATGCCGTCCAGGGCTCCGTCCCACTGGGAGTCGAGGGCTAATGGGCAAGGTCTACCTAATCGGCGCGGGCCCCGGTGATCCCGAGCTTCTCACCGTCAAGGCCGCGCGCCTGCTCGAGCGTGCTACGATTGTGCTCCACGATTCTCTCGTCAGCCGTGAAGTGTTGCAGTTGATCCCTCGAGATGCCGAGATCGTGGACGTCGGCAAGCGTTGCGGCCACAAGTTATTGACGCAGGACGAAATCAACGCCCTGCTCGTCTCCTACGCCGAGCGCCACGCTGTGGTCATTCGCCTCAAAGGCGGAGACCCGCTGATCTTTGGCCGCGCCGGAGAAGAGATCGAGGCCCTCCGCTACGCCGGTGTCGATTTTGAGGTCGTCCCCGGCATTACCGCCGCTCTGGGCGCCGCCGCAGCCGCGCGAATTTCCCTTACCGACCGGCGCGCCGCCTCGCAGGTGGTCATCGCCACGTTCTCCCGCGGCGCCGACGCCAGCGCGATGAACTGGGCTGCCGTCACAAGCAATACAACGCTGGTTCTCTACATGCCCGGAGCCGACTACGCCGAAGTCGCCCAGCGCCTCCGTGACGCAGGCCTCCCCGAGGATCTGCCGTGCGTCATCGTCTCCAACGCCACGACCCCGCAGCAACAAATCCGCCACACGACCGTCGCCGGGCTTGGCCACGAAGAAAGGCTGCCGGCGCCGGCTCTTCTCATCGTCGGCCGCGCCGCCGCACATAGAGTCCAAGAAATCAGCGCTGCGTACTGGCGCGACAAGGCAGAGCGGCACCCAGCACAGCACCCAAAGGTTAGCTAGTCACGAAGGAGATGCAAATGAGCGTCGATCCAAGAGCAGTAGGCACAAACAAGAACTCGCTGTTGTCACTCGACACCTGGGCCGTCCTAGCAGCGTTCGCCGCAGCGCTGCTAATCCGTGCAGGGGTCTTCAAGCACGTCCCCTGGTGACCGGCTTCGGCTACGTAGCAGCGAGGCACTAAGCTTCTGTCGTTAGAAAAACGGAGGTCGCAACAAAATCATGGCTGGATCCGTCGCACTACCCCAAGTCCAAACACAGCAGCCCGCCCTGCAATTCTTGCGCGTCATCCCCGGCGTGCTCTTGCTCGCCGGAGTCGGATACGCCGGCAAACTTCTTGAGAAGAATGTCGGCGGCTACGCGAAGGCCCATCACTGGACTTTCCCTAACATTGAATACGTCCTGTGGGCCATCCTGATCGGCCTCGCCATCTCCAACACCGTCGGGGTGCCGCAACTCTTCCGTGCAGGCGTGGCCACCTACGAATTCTGGCTGAAAGCGGGCATCGTGCTCCTCGGTTCCCGCTTCCTTCTCGGCGACGTCCTCAAGCTCGGCGGCGTCAGCCTCGCGCTGGTCGCCGTCGAAATCGCCGTCGCCATCGCCTTCATGACGTTCCTTGGCCGCGCCTTCGGCCTCCGCCCCAAGCTCACCTCGCTCCTCGCCGTGGGCTCCGCCGTTTGCGGCGTCAGCGCCATCATCGCCACACAAGGCGCCATCGAAGCCGACGAAGAAGACTCTTCATTCGCCATCGCCGCGATCCTCGCGCTTGGCGCTCTCTCGCTCTTCACCTTCCCGCTGATCGGACACTGGCTGCATCTCACCGACCACGCCTACGGCCTGTGGGCGGGCTTGGCGGTGGACAACACCGCTGAAGCCACCGCAGCAGGCGCACTCTACTCCGACGCCGCCGGCAAGCTCGCCGTCCTAGCCAAGACCACTCGCAACGCCATGATCGGATTCGTCGTACTCGCCTACGCCATCTACTGGGCCAGCCAAGGCCAGGCGAAAACAGTTGCCAACAAGGCCGCCTTCCTCTGGCAGAAATTCCCGAAATTCGTTCTCGGCTTCCTGTTGATTTCCGTCCTCGCGACGTACGGGTTCTTCAGCAAGGAGCAGGTGACCGCCCTCGCCAACCTCTCGCGCTGGGCGTTCCTTCTCACCTTCGCCGGCGTCGGCCTGCGTACCAATTTCCGCGACATGCGCAAACAGGGCCTCCGCCCCTTCGCGGTCGGCGCCATCGGCGAGGTCGTGATTGCCGTCTTCACCTTAGCTTTAGTAGCCGGAGCAGGAAAACTCTTCGGCTTCTAATTCCGCGGGCCACAAAAATAGGGGGCGCCGCAATTGGCGCCCCCGATGGATCCCTTCTCCGTGCTCTCTTCTTCAAATTCCCAACACCGTCACCAATTCCTTCACCGACGCCGCTGACTTTTGCAGCGCCGCATTCTCCTCCGCCGTCAGCTTGATTTGAATGATCTCCTCCGCGCCCTTCGCCCCCAGCTTCACCGGCACGCCCACGCACAATCCCTTGATCCCATACTCCCCATCCAGATACACGGCGCAGGGCAGAATCTTCTTCTTGTCCTTCAAGATCGCTTCCACCATCTCCACCGCCGCAGCCGAAGGCGCGTAGTACGCCGACCCGGTCTTGAGCAAATTCACAATTTCCGCCCCACCCTTGCGCGTGCGTTCCACAATCGCATCAATGCGTTCCTTCGGCAGCAAATCAGGCAAGGGGATCCCCGCCACCGTCGAATATCTCGGCAGAGGCACCATATCGTCTCCGTGCCCGCCCAGCACGAACGAGTGCACGTTCTCGACGCTCACCTTGCACTCCATGGCCACAAACGCGCTCATTCGCGCGGAGTCCAACACTCCCGCCATGCCCAGCACGCGGTTCTTGGGGAAGCCGCTGACCTTGAAGGCCGCCTGCACCATCGCATCCAGCGGATTGGTCACCACGATGAGGATGCAGTTCGGCGAGTGCTTCACAATTTGCTCGACGACCGCCTTCACCACATCGTAGTTGGCCTTCAACAAGTCATCGCGGCTCATTCCCGGCTTTCGCGGAAACCCCGCGGTAATCACCACCACGTCGCTCCGATCCGTCGCGCTGTAATCTCCGTTCGCCGTCGAAATCCCCCTCGCGAATGAATCCGTCCGCGTAATCGGTCCGGACTCCACCATATCCAGCGCCTTCCCCGCCGGTGGCCCATCCAAAATATCCGTCAACACCACGTCGGCCAGCTCAAGATCGACAATCCGCTGCGCCGTCGTCGACCCCACAAACCCGCCCCCCACCACCGTCACCTTTTTCCGGCTCATCCTCGTCCTCGCCCTGGGTTTTCTTCCGTCCTTCTCTTCTCTCTGTGTCTCTGTGGCCAATCCGTTCTTTTCTCTTTACCGCGCGACAGCCGACCCCTGCATATTTTCGATGATCGCGCTGGCAAACGCCGAAGTCCCCAACTTCGTCGCCCCTGGCATCAATCGCTCCAAGTCGTACGTGACCCGCTTCTGCTGGATCGTCCGCGCGATCCCGTCCTCAATGAGCTGCGCCGCTTCCTTCCACCCCAAAAACTCAAACATCATCGCGCCCGACAGCATCACCGAGCTCGGATTGATCACATCCTTGTCCGCATATTTCGGCGCGGTCCCGTGCGTCGCCTCGAACACCCCGAATCCATCGCCGATGTTCGACCCCGGCGCCATGCCTAGCCCGCCCACCTGCGCCGCGCAAGCGTCCGACAGGTAGTCTCCATTCAGATTCGACGTGGCGAGTACGCTGTATTCGTCCGCCCGCATCAACACCTGCTGAAAAACCGAATCCGCAATCCGGTCGTTGATCATCAACTTCTTTTTCCACTGACCCTTTCCATGAGTCGAGTAAATCGCGTCCAGCGTCCTCTTCACCTCGTCGTAGATGGTTTTCTTGAACGCATCCGTCGCCTGCTCCAGCCCCGGCTCGATCATCGCCGCGTTCTGCTCTACCGTCAGCTGCGGGTTTTTGTCTAAGTTGTCGATGATCCAGCTCTCCCGCTCCGTGATCGTCTCGGCGCGGAATTCCTCCCGCGCCAGTTCGTACCCCCAATCGCGGAACGCGCCCTCCGTAAATTTTTGAATGTTGCCCTTATGCACCAGTGTCACGCTCTTGCGCCTGTGCGCCAGCGCATACTTGATTGCGCGCCGCACCAGGCGTTTGGTTCCCGTCGGGGAAATCGGCTTGATTCCGACGCCGGAATCCCAGCGGATCTGCTTCTTCCCGCCCTTCAACATGTCGTTGTTCAGAAACTCGAGGAGTTTTTTTACTTCCGGCGTACCGGACTTCCACTCGATTCCGATGTACACGTCCTCGGTGTTCTCCCGGAAGATGAACACATCCATTTTTTCCGGCTCGCGCACGGGGGAGGGAACTCCAGCGAAATACCGCACCGGCCGCTCGCAGGAATACAGGTCCAGAAGTTGCCGCAGCGCCACGTTCAACGACCGAATCCCGCCACCCACCGGCGTCGTCAGCGGGCCCTTGATGGCCACGCGAAAATCGCGAATCGCGTCAACGGTTTCGTCCGGCAACCATTCCTTAAACGTATTGAACGCTTTCTCGCCCGCAAACACCTCGAACCACGCTACCTTTCGCTTCCCGCCGTAAGCGTGCTCCACCGCCGCGTCAAACACCCGCCGCGAAGCTTTCCAAATGTCGCGTCCCGTACCGTCTCCCTCGATAAACGGAATGATCGGCGTGTCCGGCACCTGCAATTCGCCGCCGCTATAGCCAATCGCCTTGCCGCCGGCAGGAATTGCCTGACCGTTGTAAGCGCTTTTCATGAATTCCAAATCCTCCGGGAAGTGGTCCGCCACGTTGGAAATTTGCCGCTCGTTCGATCGCGGTGCGCTTGCACTTTTCTTACAGCGCTCTAATCCTCTTCGACGCCCGCGCGAACCTGAAAACATACCACAACGCCCGCAATCCCCGAAATCGTCCCCGGCAATACGGGAGTCATTCTGTGCACCGATTCACTGCCTCCAACACGCTAGCACTCCCAGGAAATGAAGCCGCCACTGACTTGGCGGTGTATACTCGCCGCGCTCTGCCGGAACAGGACTCATACAATTCCTAAGGAGAAATGCACATGATGCTCGATTGGAATGAATATCAGAAGCAGATTGGCGCCACGCTTGCGGAGCTGATGAAGCTCAACCCGGACACGGTCCGCGGTTATCAGACTCTGAGTGCCGCCAACTCCAAGACCGGCAAGCTCGACGAGAAGACGCGCCAACTCATCTCGCTGGCGGTCGCTGTCACCACCCACTGTGACGGCTGCATCGTTATACACAGCGATGCCGCGCTGAAGGCTGGTGCCACCAAAGAAGAAATCGCCGAAGCGCTAGGCGTTGCGGTGGCCATGAACGCCGGTGCCGCGCTCGTTTATTCCACGCGCGTCCTTGACGCCGTCGCCGCAAAATCGGCGCAATCCCACGGCGCTTGAGCTCAAAAAGTAGGGGCGCAGCCCGCCGCGGCGGGCTGCGCCCCTTCTCGGCAAAAAGTTGCCAGGCAATCGCCCAGGTGTCTCGCTCGACTTCTAGAACAAATTCCACAAGAACTGGTTGTATACCTCGTGGTGGAACTGCACCTCCGGTGCTTTGACTACGCTACCCAGCTGCCGCGGGCAGCGATCAGCCGAAGCGCGCTTCAGCTCCGCGTAGCGCCCTTTCACGTCGGCGCCCAAAAGCTTGGTGGTCCAGTCGGCCTTCTCGAAATCGTCGATTGCGGTGTAGATGTTGTCCGGCAAATACCGCGCCGCCTCACGCAAATTTTTGATTTTCGCGGTCTCCCCGTCCAATCCTGTTTTGAAGATGGAATACATCACCATGTACGGGTTGGCATCGGGAGCAACCGCGCGAACCTCAGTGCGCATGCTGCGCTCATTGCCGATGGGGATGCGCACCATCGCTCCGCGGTCTACCGCCGAAGCCCTGAGCTGGTTCGGCGCCTCGAAGTGCGGGTCCAGGCGCCGATAGGCATTCACGCTGGAGTTGAACACCAGGCAAATGTCGAGCCCGTGGGTGAGGATGCGGTCCAGGAACTCCCAGCCTACCTTGCTGAGTTTCTCTTCGCCCTTGGGATCCCAGAACAAGTTCTTTCCGCCCTTGCTAACCGAGACGTTGGTGTGCATGCCGCTGCCATTCACGCCCACGATGGGCTTGGGGAGAAAGCACGCGGTGAAACCCATGTTCGTGGCCACCTGCCGGCAGATCAGCTTATAAAGTTGGATCTGATCGGCGGCGGCAACCACTTCGCCATAGCCGTAATTGATTTCGAACTGTGAGGGGGCAACCTCGGGGTGATCCTTCTCATTCTGGAAACCCATCGCCCGCTGTACTTCCGCGGTCGTGTCAATGAACGTGCGTAGGGGATCGCCGGGCAGCGAGTGATAGTAGCCGCCGGTATTCACATACTCGAATTTGTGGCTCTCGTGATAGTGCCGCTCCGCGTCGGGCCCCCGGAAAAGAAATCCTTCGATCTCGTTGGCGGCGTTGAGCGTGTAACCCTTCTTTGCGTGCAGGTCATCGGCGTAGCCTTTCAGCAGCCCGCGAATGTCCGCCGAGTATGGCGTGCCGTCCTTGTCGATGACTTGGCCGAAAATCAGGACCTTGCCCGAGCCGAAAACGTCGGAGGGCACCCAGTAACATGCGCCCCAGTCCATCATCAGCCGCAAATCGCTCTCCCGCTGCGCGGTGAACCCCCGGATCGAAGAGCCGTCGAACGTCAAATTGTCGGAACTCTTGACCAGGAACTTCTTGTCGTAATCGAGCATGTGCAAGCGGCCTTCCAGGTCGCTGAACAGCACGGTTACGGCCTTGATGCGCTTCTCATCCGTCAGGTACTTGATTCGCTCCTCTTGAATCTTGTGCGCGTCAACGCGGTCCTGCCGTTGCTTCTTTGCCTTCAGATTCAGCTCTTCGAGCTCCTCGTAGGGAAGAGCCAGGAAATTACGCAGTTCGTTCGACATGAGTCTCCTCAAAATGAATTGTGAGTGAATTCGGCGGCGAACCTATGGGAGCAGAAGCACGGGCCATAAACACGGTAGGGTACCCCGCCGTTCTTCTGCCGGTCAAATCCAAAACCGCGCCCCTTTGAGTTGAAAAACGAATCCCTAGAATCATCAAAACGAATCGATCGGTCACTGCTCACCGCAGGATGAAGTAATCAATCGGGCTTGCGCCTGTCCGCGAACCCTTGTAGGGGCGCAGCATCGCTGCGCCCCTGCTTGGCAACCAAGTCTGACTTCTAGACGTTCTGCCCCTTTTTCAATTCAAGCCGGCATGTTCCGCAGAAACCCAGCCTAGTCGTAATACTCCTGCCCCAAATGCGTAATCAAATCTTCGCCCATCATCCACCGCAACGTATTCTTCAACTTCATCAACTGAATGAACAGATCGTGCTCCGGATATAGCTTCGGCGCCGTCATCGGCGACTTGAAATAAAAGCTCAACCACTCTTGAATCCCCCGCAAACCAGCGCGTTGCGCCAAATCCAGAAACAACAC
Source organism: uncultured Acidobacteriota bacterium (assembly GCA_963735525.1). Lineage (GTDB taxonomy): Bacteria > Acidobacteriota > Terriglobia > Acidiferrales > UBA7541 > Acidiferrum. Next base: position 331,110 of record CAVTLQ010000023.1, read on the forward strand.
CAGGTCGAGAACGATCGGCGCCGCCAAAATCGAGTCGCGGCACAGAAAATCCACTTTGATCTGCATCGGATAGCCGAGCCACCCGAAAATGTCGATGTTGTCCCAACCCTCTTTGTTGTCGCCACGCGGCGGATAGTAGTTGATGCGCACCTTGTGATGCATCTTGCCGTAAAGCTGGGGATACAGCTCCGGCTGCAGAATGTACTCGAGCGCGCCAAGTTTGGATTCTTCCTTGGTCTTAAACGAGCCCGGATCCTCCAACACTTCTCCGTCGCGGTTGCCCAGAATGTTCGTCGAGAACCACCCATTCAGGCCCAGCATCCGCGCCTTGAACGCCGGCGCCAGAACGGTCTTCATCAGCGTCTGCCCGGTCTTGAAATCCTTCCCGCAAATCGCCACGTTGTGTTCCAGCGCAAGCTGTTGCATCGCCGGAAAATCCAGCGTCAGGTTCGGTGCGCCGTTGGCGAACGGCACCCCGCTCGTCACCGCGGCCCAGGCATACAGCATCGACGGCGCAATCGCCGGATGATTCGCCTTCATGGCCTCGACGAATTTTTCCGGCGTCGAGTGCACGTCTTCCGGCTTCAGAAAAATCTCCGTCGACCCGCACCAGCACGTCACCAGCCGCGCCACTTTGCTAGCCTTCCGGAAATTCGCGATGTCTTCTTTGATCTGCAGCGCCAGCTCGTACTTATTTTTGCCTTTTTTAACGTTTGGGCCGTCCAGTTTCTTGACGTACTCGTGGTCGAACGCCGCCTTCATCGGCTTGATCCTGGTAAGAAACTGCTTTACCTTTTCCAGATCCTGCAGGCTAAGCACTCCGGCATTCGACGCCGACTGAAACGCATTGTCCTTGTAAATGTCCCATCCGCCGAAGACCAAATCGTCCAACTCTACGAGCGGTACGAATTTCTTGATCTGCGGCGAACGTCCCTCCGTCCGCTTTCCCAGCCGGACCGTCCCCATCTGCGTCAGTGAGCCCACCGGCTGCGACTTTCCTGTGCGCACAAGCTCGACGCCCGCCATGAACGTCGTGCTCACCGCCCCCATTCCAGGCAGCAGCACCCCCAATTTCCCTTTAGTTGGCGCAATCTTCGCTGGCTTTTCCATGCCTCTCCTTCGAAACAACGACGATTTTCATGTCCTGGTACCCACCCTTGGTTCTTGAGGGTGGTGTCTTCCTCGCGCGCAGGACGATCGCAAGATCAGTGCGATCAGACTCAAACAAACGAATAATCATGCGCGATCAAGCCCTGATTTGCAAACTCCAGAACGACGCGGCTTCCCGGCAACACACCGCGACTTTAAAAACGTTTCTTTACCCGCCTTGCGCTTCTTAGGTACACTCTGCAGGCTCGCTATGTCCAAAGTCTCGCGCCGCAACTTACTGAAGAGCGTTGCCTCAGGAGTCGCCATGGCTTCTCTTCCATCCGCGTCCTGGTCGCAGCAAGACGCACCGACTCCGCGCAAGGGCAATATCCGGCAGTCGGTGGCCCGCTGGTGCTACAAAGATATTCCGCTCGACAAACTCTGCGCCGCTGCCGCGCAGATGGGCTGCAAGGCCATTGACCTCCTCAATGCCGACGAGTGGGAAGTTCCCAGGCGCTACGGCCTGATCTGCGCCATGGGGTATGGCGGAGGCGGCGAACTGACCGATGCGATGAATCGCGTCGAGAACCACGCCAAGATCGAAGAGGCCTTCCGCAAGTCCATTCCGCTGGCTGCCAAAGCCGGCGTGCCAAGCGTAATCACGTTCTCCGGCAACCGCAAGGGCATGTCCGATGAAGAAGGTGCCAAGAGCACCATCGCCGGCCTGAACCGCGTCAAGAAAATCGCCGAAGACAACGGCGTCAACATCTGCATCGAGCTGCTCAACAGCAAGATCAACCACCCCGACTACATGTGCGATCACACCGAATGGGGCATGTGGGTGGTGCAAGCGGTCAACTCGCCCCGCGTCAAGCTGCTCTACGACATCTACCACATGCAAATCATGGAAGGCGATTTGGTCCGCACCATTCAGAACAACATCGACTGGATCGCCCACTTCCATACCGGCGGCGTCCCAGGGCGTCACGAGCTCGACGGCTCGCAAGAAGTGCAATGGGACGGCGTGATGCGCGGGATCGCCGCGACCAGCTTCAAGGGCTACGTGGCCCACGAGTTCGTGCCCACTCGCGATCCGCTGACGTCGTTGCGGCAAGCGGTCGATCTGTGCGACGTATAGGGTCCTTCGTGGACGAGACCTCGAAGCTTTCTTCAGGGGCTGAAGCCCGCTTCCCAACCAAACGGTTGCGTCGGGGCTCAAAGCCCCGACCTCCTCAGTTTCTCCCTGTCAAGTAAAATGTCGGCCGCGAGGTGAGACCCAACCGACAAGGGTGCAGCCTTTGCTACCGTGTGGGTGGGGAAGGGTATCTGATGGCCGTTAGACGCTACGAGCCCCGCCCTACAAGGGAGGAAAAGCAAGAGCCCGCGACAGTCCGCGGCCGCTACATTTGGAAAAAAGCGAAGATGGCGAGATGAACTCGCCGCTACAACGGCGGGAAGGCGACGCCGGGCTGAAGCCCGGCGCCTACACAACCGATCGCAACCGATGGTTCACGACACCGAGGCAAGACGCGGCGGACACAAGGGGCCCTGTGAGGCTCAGGATAAACAAGCCTCTCCCCTACGGCGCGCTGACCGGCAATCGCGGTCGAGGCTACTTCAGCGTCACTTCTCGCGCCAGCTTATTCGCGACGACCTCACCTGCCTCGCTGCGTTTTTTGGCGGCTTCCAGTGAGGCTTCGCGGGTCCCATAGTGCTGAATGGTGATGGTCGCCGCCTTGGCGGCGATCTGGTCCAGCGCCGCATAATTTGCGTAGAGGATTCCGATGGCGACGTCCCAATCGTTTGGACCGTCAGAGGTAGGGTTGATCCAGAATTTGTAGTCGGAAATCAGGCCCTGCTTTTTCTGTTCGTCGTAGATGGGTTTCAGGTTCTGGCGTACGTCGTTCCAGAAAACGTCTCCCTGTCCTGGTTTCAGGTGGATGTAGACTACCCGCCAGACTTGGCCGGGGTTGTAGAACGGGCTTTGCGCATAGCTGCTGGCAGCGCTCATGAGTACCGCAATGAAAACTGCGACGAGCAAACTCTTTCTCATAGTGTCTCTCCTTGTGTCTCCTTGGTGCGATGTGTTGGATGAAATGGGTATGCGATAACCGACCCGAACAAAAAGCGCGGCGACTCTAGCACCTGCCGGATACAGCGTCAACCTTCGCCACCACGTATCCGTCAGCCAGTCTTGGTATGCGCAGATTTTGAGGGAAACCCCAGAGGAGACGCAGAGCGTCGCGGATCTCACAGGCTGAAACTACGAGGTTATCGTCTAATCTTGCTCGGAGTCTTCCGTGATCGGGCTGGCGATTTCGGGGCCGTCTTGGCCAGATTCTTTCAAAGCGAGCTTTTCCAGTTTTCGTTGCGCACGCTTTTCTTCCTTCATCTTGCGCTTTTCGTTGCGCTTCATTTCTTTTTGGCGTTTCTGAAATGTCGTAGGCATCGATTCTCCTCAAGAAGAATGCGGGCCACCCAAGTTGGGCCCGTACGGCGAATGCATCCACTAGGGGCGGGGAAGTACCCCGGGGAAATTACCAGCGAGGTTCGCGCGGCTGGCGCGCGGATTCGCGGTAGTCCTCATTCGAGAAGCGGTCCCGGCCACCGCCGCCGCCCTTGCCGCGGCCGCCGCTGGGGCCGCCAAAATTGCGAGGTCCACGTGGTGGTCCGCTCTCGCCCTTGGGGCGGGCTTCATTGACTTTGAGATTGCGGCCGCCGGCTTCCTTGCCATCGAGTCCCGCAATGGCCTTGGCGGCTTCTTCGTCGTTGGGCATTTCGATGAAGGCAAAGCCCCGTGCCCGGCCGGTTTCGCGGTCCATCGCCAAGTGCACGCGGGTGACTTGGCCGAACGGCTCAAACAGCGCGCGCAGCTCGCTCTCGGTGGTTTGAAAGCTCATGTTTCCAACAAAAAGACTTTTCATGTTTCGTTTCCTGATTCTTGCGAACTGCCGCCGGAGAGAAACCGGCACGCGCTTTTCGCAGTCAATGGCAGCGGCTTTGAATCGGCTGAAGTCAGTGGAGGGAGGGCCGCAAAGCGCGCCCTTCAAGGAGTCTCAGGCAATCCAACTGCGTACGGCGTATTCACAATATCACAGATTCGCAAGGAATGCCGGACATCGGTAGTGCTCCAATTTAGGGTTGCTGGTAGAGGCGCGTAGGGGCGTCGCTTCAGTTTATCCTGACGAAGGAAGGGCGCGACCCCCACCGTCGCGTCTTGCCTCCCCGCAACGTGCCAGGTACGCGGGCGCCGCAATCTTGCCACACCAACACAGATTTAGAGCAGTACCCGGACATCCGAGGGTACGGAGGGACCCACGGCGGCGGGTCACCAAGAGGGTCAATTTCTTACAATACGAACGGTGATGGATTGAGCCAGAATAGGCCGCAGCGCAGGCATGGAGCACCAGCATGCGCTCACACCGAGCTGCAAAGAGGTGACGCATGACAACCGAGCCACAAGCGACGGCAGAGAATCAGGGAGCGCCCGGAGGGAAACACGGCCGCGCGGCCTTCGCCTTCATCTTCGTCACCGTGTTGCTGGACATGCTGGCTCTGGGCGTGATCGTCCCGGTGTTGCCGAAGCTGATTATACGGTTTGAGCACGGAGACATGGCGATGGCGGCGACGCAGACGGGCGTATTTGCGTTCGTGTGGGCGGCCATGCAGTTCGTGTTTGCGCCGGTGATGGGAGCGCTGTCGGACCGGTTCGGGCGGCGGCCGGTGGTGCTGCTGTCGAATTTCGGGCTGGGCTGCGACTACATCTTGATGGCGGTAGCGCCCACGCTGAGTTGGCTCTTTCTTGGCCGGATCATCTCGGGAATCACCGCGGCGAGCTTTCCAACAGCGAATGCATACATTGCCGATGTCACTCCGGAAGACAAGCGCGCGGCGAAATTCGGGATGCTGGGGGCGGCGTTTGGGTTGGGCTTCATCGTAGGGCCGGCGCTGGGCGGAATGCTGGGCGGGATGGGACTGCGGTATCCGTTCTGGGCGGCGGCGGGGCTGAGCCTGGCGAATTGGCTGTACGGATTCTTCATCCTGCCGGAATCGCTGCCGAAGGAGCGGCGGGCGGCTTTCAGTCTGCGCAAGGCCAACCCGCTCGGATCGCTGAAGCTATTGAGGTCGCACCCGGAGCTGTTCGGGCTGGCGGCGGCGATGTTCCTGTATTACAACGCGCACGAAGCGCTGCCGAGCATGTTCGTGCTGTACACGGACTACCGATATCACTGGGGAGCCCAATTGACCGGATGGGTCTTGGCAGGCGTGGGCGTGGGCTCGACGATTGTGTCCGCGGCGCTGATTTCGCTGGCGATCAAGAAGCTCGGGGAGTTGCGCACGATGTTTACCGGCATGCTCTGCGGGATCGCCGGATTTGCGCTTTTCGCGGGTGCGCCGAGCACGGCGATCTTTGTGGCCGGCGTTCCGCTGCTGTCGTTGTGGGGATTGGCCAGTCCGCCGATGCAATCGCTGATGAGCAAGCGCGTCGGACCAACCGAGCAGGGGCAGCTGCAGGGAGCGCTGATGAGCTTGTTTGGGGTAGCGGGGATGATCGCGCCGTTGGTGTTCACCCAGGTGTTTGCGCTGGCGATCGCGCCGGGGCGCGTGGTGCAACTGCCGGGCGCGCCGTACTGGCTGGCCTCGGCGCTGCTCGGGGGAAGCCTGCTGCTGGCTTGGAACGTGACGCGACGCGGGGAGAGAACCGTTGTGGCAGCCGAGGCGGAAGCAATGAAGTAATGACGTAAGGAGGTAATGAAGTAAGGACTGAGCTGCGCGAACGGATGAAAGACAGCGAACTCGAAGACTGCGGCTGGAGAAAATCGGTTACTGGATGCGGAGTCCGAGCACTCGGGTGAGCGTTTGTTGCAGCTTGACCAGTTCTCGCTCGCGTTCGTGTTCGGCCTGCGAGCGGTCGGTGAGCGCTTCCTTCAAGAGCATCAGATTGCGGCGGAACTCCAGTTGGGCGAGAACCAAGCGGCTCAGCGCCTGCAGCGCTTCCTTTTGGTCGGGACCAAATTCACGGGGCTTCTGATCCACCACGCACAACGTCCCTAACGCGTAGCCTTCCTCGTTGATCAGCGGCGCGCCCGCGTAAAAGCGAATCCGCGGATCGGACACGACGAGCGGATTGTCGCGGAACCTGTCGTCCTTGAGAGTATCCGGCACCACCATTACTTCGGAATGCTGAATGGCCGTGGAACAAAACGCGATCTCGCGAGGAGTCTCCGAAACGGATAGTCCGACCTTGGACTTAAACCATTGGCGGTCTTCATCGACCAGGGAGATCAGTGCGATCGGCGTCTTGCAGACGTAGGATGCCAGGAGCGTAAGGTCGTCGAAGGCTTGTTCGGGCTCGGTGTCCAGGATGGCGTATTTTTCCAGGGCGGCAACGCGGGCGCTGTCGGGCATGGGCACCAGCTTTGGCATGGACATCCTGCTCCTCCTGCAAAACTTGGGGACGCCTTGGTGGGAGGCTTAACTCCGGGCATCATACTCCAATCGGCTAGGGAAGGGGTACCGGGCGCTCAAGCCGCGACCGCGGCCAGGGCATTCACCGCGGCGCCAATGATCCCGACCTCGTCGCTGGTAGGAATGACTTCGAAGCGGCTGCCTTGCAATGGACTCATCTTCACCATCTCGTGAACCGTACGGTCGAGCAGGCCGATATCGATGAACTTTGCATTCGGGCCGGTGATGTAGAAGTGGCCGGGGCCCTCCATGTGAATGCTGGTAGCGGTGGCGGCTGCCAACGCGCGGTGGCACAGCGATAGAAATTCGGAGCACCGGGGATCGCCGGCGGCGGCGTTGGCGAATACTTCTTCCGGTTCGAGGTCGAGGAAGCGGAGGCGCATCGAGCGGTGGCCGAGGATGCCCTCCAGGTGCCCACGCCCGCCGCAGCCACAGAGGTTTTCCTTCGGGTCGAGCGTCACCACCGAGTGGCCGCCTTCCCAGACGCCCTCGGTCCAGGGATAGCGGCCGAAGCCGACGCCGTTGCCAAGCGTCCAGACGCGAATCAGTTTGTGGAGTTTGTCGTGGGTCGCCGCGACCCCAGCCGCCATGACGTCCGCATCGTTGAAAATGCGGACGGGTACGGATGCGCTGCCGGCTATGGAACGCGCAGACAAGGCCGCCTGCAGATGGAAGCCCTTCACCTGGTGGAGGTTGGGGGAATCCTCGATCACGCCGTTGCGGATCACGCCTGGAAAACCCAAGCCCACGGCATTGATCTTCTCGCCCCGGGCGACCGTTTCGATCTGCTCCTTGATGCGGTCGCCGATGCTTTCCGCGGGCATCGCTTGCAGCGCATCCACGGACGAGCCCTCCTCGGGGTACAAGCGAAGCGGCGCGAGGATTTTGTTGTCCTCGACCAAGCCCACCGCGATGTGATCCATCACTAAAACGCCGACTGTCTTGCCCATCGTGCCCTACCTCGGCGGCTGTTGCCGCGCTTCCTTCGATTGTGGGCTCAGGATCGATCCCCGAACAACGCCTGGATTCGTGCGCGCGAAGGTGGCGGCGCAAGTTGCCGCTACCCAGCCTGCATGGCGCTTCACCTCAATTTGTTCAGACCGTTGAATGCGGCGACTTTGTAACATTCGGCGAGCGTCGGATAATTGAAAACGGCGTCGGCGAAATATTCCACGGTGCCCTTCAACGCAAAGACGGCTTGACCGATGTGCAGCAGCTCGGATGCGCCCTCACCCACGATGTGGACGCCCAAAAGATGCTTGGAGTCCGGGTCAAAAATGAGTTTCAGCCGGCCGGTGGTGTCGCCCCGAATCTGCCCGCGGGCGATTTCACGGAAGAAGGCAATGCCTACTTCATAAGGGACGCCTTCCTCGGTGAGCTGCTCTTCGGTCTTCCCGATAAACGAGATTTCCGGGATGGTGTAGATGCCGTACGGATAATTGGCGCGATCGGAATGAATGGGAATATTGAAAGCGTTGGCGGCGGCGATGCGGCCTTGTTCCATCGAGACCGAACCCAGGCTCGGAAATCCGATGACGTCGCCGACCGCAAAAATGTGCGGCTGTTTGGTCCGGTAGCACTCATCAACGGGGATGCGTCCGCGCGAATCCGCGTCCAGACCTGCGGCGCCGAGATTCAGATCGTCGACATTGCCTTGGCGGCCTACCGCGTAGAGCAGGGCATCGCCGCACACCTTCTTCTTGCTCTTCAGCATCGCGGTAACGCCGCTTCCGGGAACTTCTTCGACGCTTTCCACTTCTTCGTTGAGGCGCATGGTGACCCGCCGGTCGCGCAGGTGGTAGCACAGCGCCTCGACCATCTCGCTGTCCGCGAATTCCAGCAAGCGCGGCCGTTTTTCGATCAGCGTCACGCGCACACCGAGCGTCGCGAACATGCAGGTGTACTCGACGCCGATCACTCCACCGCCAACCACTATCAGCGTCTTGGGTATGTCCGCCATGCCCAGCACCTGATCGCTGCTGATGATGGTGCGGTTGTTGAAGGGCACCAGCGGCGAAATCGCGGGTTTCGTTCCCGTCGCGATGATCGTATTCGCCGCTTCGAACTCGGACTGGTTGTGCGAATTGACGACGCGCACGTGAGACGGATCGAGGAAGCTGGCGGTGCCGGTGATAATTTCGATGCCATTGCGCGACAGTTGCGCCCGGATGACGTCGATCTCCGTCTTGATGACGTGTTGCGCGCGAAAGGAAAGATCCGCCATGGAGATGTGTTCTTTCACGCGGTAATTCACGCCGTAAATATTCTGGTAGTAGAAACCGGAAAGATGCAGGACTGCTTCGCGGATGGTCTTGCTGGGAATCGTCCCGGTGTTGATGGCCACTCCGCCCACGACTTCGAGCTTTTCCACCAACGCCACGCGTTTCCCGAACTTCGCCGCCTGGATGGCAGCGCGCTGTCCACCGGGACCTGAACCGATGACGATAAGGTCGTACTTTTCCATACTGAGGAGCGATATCGCGACGCCGGAAATCAGTGTGCTTCAGAACGGACCGGTTGCGGGCGGCAGTATAGCACCGTCAAATTTGTTTGGTGCCATCGAAGGCACGGACAGGCAGTGCTCCAATTTGATGTTGCTGGTACGGGCGTGTAGGGGCGTCGCTTCAGTTTATCCTGACGAAGGAAGGGCGCGACCCCCACCGTCGCGTCTTGCCTCCCCGCAACGCGCCAGCCACGCGTGGCGCCGCAGGCTTGCCACACCAACACAGAATTAGACCACTACCCAAGGAGATGCCAGTGCAGGAGAAAAATGGGGATGTCCGATTTCGGACAGGGCATCCCAGAATCGCGCATTCTCGGTTTTCGCTGGACAAACCGAAGCCACGCAACAATCTGATTCCAGGACCGTTACATTCACCAGACCGCGGAAGTCTGCATGCATAGCGAGCTCCCCTGCGTTCTGACGAGGTACAAAGATGGCAACTTTCTGGCAAGACCTGCGATACGCCCTGCGGACGCTGCGAAATTCCCCCGGCTTTGCGATCATCGCCGTCGTAACGCTGGGGTTGGGGTTGGCCGTCAACACCACGGTTTTCAGCGTGATTAATGGTCTGCTGCTGCGACCTCTGCCGGTCCCGCACGCGGAGCAGCTCGCGGTCCTGGCGCTACAACAGTCGGGGACGCCGGGGCTCCAGCGATTCTCGTATCCCGACTATCTGGACGTACGCAGCCAGACGGATTCGTTTAGCGACGTTTTCGGATACCGGCCGACGCTCTCCGCCGTGGTGGTGGACGGCAAAGGAGATCACTGCGTATTGAGCCGCGTCACCGGGAACTACTTCTCGGCTCTCGGGATCAAGCCTGCGGCGGGCCGCCTGATTCTGCCAAACGAGGGTCAGACACCCGGCGCCGATCCCATCCTTGTGCTCGGCTATTCCTATTGGCAGAAGCGGTTTGCCGGCGATCCCAGCGTGGTTGGAAAGCAGGCGCAGATTAACGGGCGGGCCGTGACGATCGTGGGCGTAGCGCCAAAGGGCTTTCACGGAACGTACTCCTTGGTGGATATGGACGGCTACGTGCCGCTGAGCGCTTCCGTGATCGGTCAAGACGCGACCCAAGACCCAGTGCGGAAAATGTGGACGGAGCGCGAAGATCGCAGCATATCGCTGTTGGGAAGGCTGAAACCCGGCGTCAGCTTACAAGAAGCGCGTGCCAAGCTCAGCGTCGTAGCCCAGCGCATCGCGGAGCAGTATCCCGATACCGACAAGGGCGTTGCGTTTCAAGCCTACCCGGAAAAGCTCGCTCGGCCGGAACCCGATCCGGACAATACTTTGCCCGCTGTGGCCCTGGCGTTCACCGTGCTTGCCGGCCTGGTGTTACTGGTGGCCTGCTTCAATATCGCCAATGTACTTCTCGTGAGAGCGACCGTCCGCCAGCGGGAGATGGGGATTCGCGCTGCCTTGGGAGCCGGCCGCGGCCGGCTGGTCCGGCAACAGCTGACGGAGAGCTTGCTGCTGGCTTTCCTGGGCGGCGCTGCAGGATTGGTCCTTGGCAGTTGGGCTGCGGGGTTTCTCAGCGCGCTTCCGCTCGGTACCGACCTGCCCATCGCGTTTGACTTCCAGCCCGACGCGCGCGTGTACTTTTTCGCGTTCGCGGTCGTGCTGCTCACCGGCCTTGTGGTGGGCACTATTCCGGCGTTGCGCGTCGCCCGCAGCGACGTGAACTCCGTGCTGCGCGAAGGCGGCCGGGGTTCCTCGGATGGGCGGCGGCGCCATTTCGTGCGCAACTCCCTGGTCGTCGCGCAATTGGCGGGTTCCATGTTGTTGTTGATCGTTGCCGGCCTGTTCCTCCGCAGCCTGAGCAAAGCGGAGCAAACCTATTTGGGATTCAATCCCGATCACGTCCTGGATTTGACTCTCGATGTGCAGCAGGCGGGCTTGAACGAAACCCGCGGGCGGGAGTTCTACCGGCAGCTTGAGGATCGGATTGGCACCATGCCAGGTGTACTAACGGTGGCTCAGGCATTTTCCGTCCCCATGGGCGTGATCAGTTCAGACAATCCCGTCTGCGTTGAAGGCCATCCCGTTGAGCCCGGAAAGCCGTGTCCAACCGTGATGTACAACTCCGTAACGCCCAGGTATTTCCAGACGGTGCAGATTCCTTTGCAGCAAGGCCGGGCATTCGCCGAAGCCGATAACGAGAAATCTCCGAAGGTCGCCATCATTAACCAAACGATGGCCAAACAATTCTGGCCGAAGGAGAGCCCGCTGGGAAAGCGCTTTGGCATGAGCACGGCCGGGCCGTTTGTCGAAGTCGTCGGCGTGGTTGGCGACGCCAGGTACAAGAATGTCATCGAAGATCCAACCCCGTTCTACTACGTTCCGCTGAATCAACACTACATGGAGTTCCGCACGATCCACGTGCGAACGTCGGTGCCGCCGCAAACTCTGGCGCCGCAAATCGAGGAGCAGGTGCATGAACTCGCTTCGGAGGTTCCGGTGTCTCAAGTGCAGACGATGGGCGAGGCCATGAACGGCGTGAATGGTTTCTTCTTCTTCCGGTTCGCAGCGCAGTTGTCCGGAACGATGGGCTTGCTTGGACTCATCCTGGCGGTCATTGGCGTCTACGGTGTGGTTTCCTATGCAGCGTCGCAGCGCACGCACGAAATCGGGATTCGCATGGCGCTGGGCGCGGAGCCCGGCGATATCTTGAAAATGGTGCTGCGGCAGAGCCTTGCCGTCGTGGTGATCGGCGTTGTCGGGGGCCTGTTGCTGGCTTTCGCGGGCACCCGCGCGATCGCCAGCCTGCTGGTGGGGATCAGCGCAAGTGACCCCGCCACCTTCCTCGCCGTGATGCTCTTGCTTTCCGCGGTGGCTTTGGTGGCCTGCTGGATACCGGCGCGGCGCGCCACCCGCGTCAGCCCTTTGGTTGCCTTGCGTTACGAGTAGCCTCGGCTCCGAGAAATGTAGGACCGTCGCTTCAGTTTACCCTGACGAAGGAAGGGCGCCACCCCGCCACCCCTGTAGGGCGTCGCTTCAGCGCGACCCTGCCACCCCTGAAGCCCCAACATCCCCGAAAACTCGCCTGCGCAAACCCGATCCCCACCGCGTGTAGGACCGTCGCTTGAATTTATCCCGACGAAGGAATCCCGCCACACCAACACAGATTTAGAGCAGCACCCAACGTGAAGAATTGCCCGACGCGAAGCAATCGCGTGTTTTGCACACACAATAGGCGCTGGCCAACTCAGGCACTAAGCGGATTTCATCTTTTACTGGGCGTGCCAGATCGGGACCCAAGGATCCCGCGTCAGGCTTACGAGCGGCGGCGGGTGGTCCTGGCTGTCGACCCGGTCAGAGTCAGCGCGAACAACGCAACAATGGCGAACGTGATGATGAAGATGATCATGCCAGCTCCCTTCGTACGCCCTTCCTAATGGCATGTACGGGACCAAACAAGGCCCCTTAAGATTCATACAGTTAGCCACGAGCTACGGATTATCCTGTACTGAAATTTAGGACAGTCTGGAGGCGAAAACAGACAATTTTTCCAGTACTGGTACCAAAGGGTTACCGGGGCCTAGGACGCCGGTCGTAGGCTCCCGGAACAGGCGCACCTGTACGCTCGGGCACCCCGAATCACCGAAGGCGCCCCGCCGAAATAGTCCCGCAGTTGTAGCGGCCGCCTTCCGAGGCGGGCGCCTCTGCGTCATGCCCCGCCGCGTCTTGTGCGGTCCCAAAATGAACCTCTAACTCTTGCTAAGCCGGATGGAGCCGTCTCCCGTGTGGACGGTCAGGGATTGGCCGCCGCCGTTCATCTTGCCGTGAAGCTGCGAATTGCTGAAGGTGCCTTCCACCGTAACCGGAATGCCCAGGCTGATGTGCCCGTCGTTGGTGCTGGCGTCGATGTTGGCCTGCAGGTCAGCGGGCAGCACGATATCGACGCTGCCGTCGCCCGTCCGAATGGACCAACTGGAAACAATCTTTGAGCCGGGCTGGAGCCGCGCGTCGATGCTGCCGTCACCCGTCTTCACGTTTAGAGCGTCCAGCCGCCCGTCGATTTTGATGTGGCCGTCACCGGAACTGGCATCGACTTTGCCGTCGAGGTCCCGGGCGTCAATGTGGCCGTCGCCGGTGTGCAGGCGGATGTCGCCCTTGGCGCCTTCTAGGGTCACGCTGCCGTCGCCGGTGTCGATATCGACGTCCCCGCTGAGGGCCCGGGCGCTGACGGAACCATCCCCGGTGTGAATCTTGATCCGGCCGCTAATCGACTGCGTCTCCACCGAGCCGTCGCCCGTGTCGACCTGGAGATCGGCGTCCTTTGGCATGTGCACTTCAATTTCGATGCGGCGTCCTTTGCCCCAAGAAAAGCCCCAATGGCCGCTGGCATGGGCGTTGATTTGGACGCTGTCGCCATCCTGGTGGGAATCGATATGCAGAGTCTTGTTGAGCTCGAACCCTTCGTACATCACCCGGAAAGCGACCTCTTTCGTGTCACCGGTGATGACGCGGACCGCGCCATCGTTGGTATCGACGCGAACCTGAGCGCGGCCGGAGATGGAGTACGACTTGGTCCAGTCTTCCGCGTGGGCGCGAGGCGCCAGCGTGGCGGCAGCGATCAGGGCGATAGATGCGATTCCCGCTCTGGCGGCGAGGCGTTGGTGGGCCAGTCTCATTGTTGTGAGCCTCCGTATAACTGCGTTCTAGACGAAGATACGCCAAGTGTCGGAAAAAGGTTCCATAAGGGCGCACCGCCAGTGCTTATTGGGAACTGACCCGAGCCACCTCCTAGCGATTCCCCTTGGCCGCATGCTTCTTATTGGCCGCGCCGGGCTTGGGACGCAGAGCGGCAAGGAATTGGTCAACAGGAAGCGTATTGATGACATTGGCCTTCTCCAGCCAACCGCGCCGGGCCATGGTCACCCCATAGCGAATAAAGGGCAAATGAAGCGTGTTGTGGGAGTCGGTGGAGATGACCACTTTGACTCCGCGTTCCTTGCACATGCGCAGGTACACGTCCCGGAGGTCGAGGCGTTCCGGATAGGAGTTGCACTCCATGGCCACGCCATGTTTGGCGCAGGCGTCGAGAACCTTCTCCATATCGTACTCGAAGGAGTCCCGGACCAGCAGGCGGCGCCCCGTGGGATGGCCGATGATCTGCGCATAGGGATTCTCGATGCAGGCCAGCATACGGTCGGTCATCGCGGCGCGGTCGAGTTGCATATAGGAATGGATCGAGCAAACCACAACTTCCAATTGCGATAGGATTTCCTCGGAGTAATCGAGCGAGCCATCCTTCAAGATGTCTACCTCGGAGCCCGCCAGGACGCGAATCCCCAGACCTTTTGCGTCGGCGGCATGGAGCTTCTTGATATGGGCGGCCATGCGCCTTTCGTCGAGGCCGTTGGCGATGGTCACCGATTGAGAGTGATCGGTGATGGCGATGTATTCATGGCCGAGCTTGCGAGCGGTTTCGGCCATTTCCTCGATGGAGTTTTTTCCATCGCTGGCCGTCGTGTGCATTTGGAGGTCGCCCTTCACGTCGGAAAGCTCGATCAGATGGGGGAGTGTGTGGTTCTCGGCGGCGGCGATTTCGCCTGTATTTTCGCGGATTTCGGGCGGGATAAAATCGAGCTTGAGCTTGGAGTAGATCTCTTCTTCCGTGCGGCCGGCGACGCGTTTTTCGGCTTTGAGCGTGGCCAACGCGTATTCATTGAGCGTGTAGCCCATGTCGTTGGCGCGTCCGCGCAGGCTCACGTTATGCTCGCGTGATCCCGTGAAGTAAAGAAGCGCCGCGCCGAAATTGTTTTTCTCCAGCAGCCGGACGTCAACCTGCAGGCCGCTGTCGATCGTGAAGCTGACCTTGTTCTCCCCGTGAGCCAGAACCTGGTCAATGAGGGGATACTTCAGAATGTGTTCGGACAGCGCATCGATGCTCTTCTGCGAGGTGTGACCCTCGGCCAGGGTCAGCAGCAGGTCGAGGTCCCCGACGGTTTCTTTGCCGCGCCGCAAAGAGCCCGCGGGCGTAACCGAACCCACAGCCTTTGGGTATTTCTCGATGTGGGCGATGATGGCCGCCGCGGCGGCCTCGGCAACGTCCAGACGGAACCTCCCCGTGGAGCGCTTGTGCGTTTCCACGGCCTTCAGGATGTTTTGTTCGCTTTTTTCGCCGAAGCCCGGCACGTCGCGCAGTTTGCCCTCGCGCGCGAGCTTTTCGACGTCCGCCACGGTGGCGGCCTTAAAGTTGGACCACAAAAACGCTACCTTCTTGGGACCCAGCGATTGCAGGTCCAGAATTTCCAGCAGCGTGACCGGATATTTCTTGAGCAGCTTCTGACGCAAGCTATAGTCGCCTTTGGCGATGATCTCCTGGATATGCTCGGCCATGCGCTCGCCGATCCCCGGCAGCTCTTCGAGTTTGTCCGGGTCTTTGGCGAGCTGCTCGATCGATTCATGCATGCCGTCAATCAGCTCCGCCGACTTCTCGTAGCTGCGATAGCGGCCGATGATCGCGCCGTCGATTTCCAGGAGTTGCGCGGTTTCGCGGAGGATGCGGGCGAGGGTCTTGTTGTCCATGGGCGGATTATACGCCGGAAATAAAAAGAGCCGGCAGAGGGGGTGTCTCTGCCGGCCGTAGGATGGCGTATGTTCGTTCAGCTGGCCTTTTGTACGTTGGCAGCCTGTGGACCCTTGGGGCCTTGAACGATCTCAAACTCGACCAGGTCTCCTTCCTGCAAAGTACGGTAGCCGTCGCCCACGATCGCGGAATAGTGCACAAAAACATCCGGACCGTCGTCGCGTCCAATGAAGCCGTAGCCTTTTGAATTGTTGAACCATTTGATAGTTCCTTGCACCGAGATTGTCCTCCAATGCTGGCACTGAGATTTTCCGACCCGGCCATAGGCAGACCGCACCTGTAGCCGCCACGAACTGAAATTTGCGCGGAGTGTAGCAGAAGGAAAGGCCCAGTCAATAGAACAAAGAACGTGGTTGGTAAGCCGAGCACGACCTTAATGCGTCAGCCTAAATCGATTTAATCGGCACGATACTCGCAGTCGAAATGGGCGGCATTGCCGGAAAGCCGTAGAAAACTGGCGCGCTTTCGCGAATGCGAACGAAGGAAAATTCCCGACGTCACACTCCCCCCAAGGCGTTGATTAATTGGAATCACCTTTCGTAAATTTCACGGGGCGCAGGATTTGGAACAGGTTGTTGCGGTCATCGGTCCAGAGTTGCAGATGGGCCGGCACGGAAATGGAATCAATGAACACGGAAGTCTCCAGGTCGCTCAAGAAATGCGCGTTGCGCGTGACCAGCACCCAGTCCGAGGAGTCGATCAGCTTGCGGCTATCGTCGCTGTTGCTGATCAGCCGGGCCGGATAGCCGGCATCGTCGGCCAGCAGCTGGACCACCGGCGCCAGCTCCAGATACGTGTTCGAGGTGTGAATCGCCAGAATTCCGTCGGCCTTGAGGTGATGGAGGTAGAGAGAGAAAGCTTCTTTCGTGAGGAGGTGGACGGGGATGGCGTCTCCGGAAAAGGCGTCCACGGCGAGCACGTCGAACTGCTGCGGCGGCTCAGCTGCCAGGGAAAGTCGAGCGTCGCCGATGACGATTTCGGTTCGAGCCGGCGTGTCGCGAAGATAGCTGAACGAGCTATTCGCGATCTTCTGCACCACGGGATTGATCTCATAGAAGCGGAAGAAATCGCCGGCTTTGCCGTAGGCCGCCAGAGTGCCCGCGCCCAGACCGATGACGCCCACGCGTTTTGGTGAGCCGGAGCTGCGATCCAGGACAATCCCGACCCCGGAATCCGGACCGTAGTAGGTCGTGGGCAGCAAACTCTTCGGTGGGTTCACGAACTGCGCGCCGTGCTCGATCCTTCCGTGGTAGAGGGTGCGGTAGGGCTGCTTGAGCCAGTCCTGAAGTTGTTTCACCCGCAGCGCGCCGTAGAAGTTGCGGACCATCAGGATGGTGTCCTTTTGGTAGGTGTGCGCGCTGCGAGCGAGAACCACGGCCATGGCGATCGTGGCTGCCGCCCAGAACACGCGCTCATGCAAGCCCAGAGGCCAGAGAACCGTCGCCGCCAGCGCCGCCGTCAGCAACAGCGCGAGCGGAAATTCATAAATCGCGGGGAAAATGCGCGGCGCGAGGAGGCCCACAAACATTGCACCCAGCGCGCCGCCCAGCGAGATCATCAGGTAAAACGATGTGAGATGGCTCGCCGCCGGACGCCGCTTTGCCAGTTCGCCATGGCAGAACAAGCAGCAAAGAAAAAGTCCCGCGCAGAACAGCGCCACGCTCACCTGCAGCGATTCGGTAAACGAAGGATCGTAGATCGCGTAGGCCAGGCTCCCGAGCGTGACCGCCAACAGCCGCACCATCAACCAGTGGGAATACAGGCTGCGGCGGTTGAACGCCAGCGTAAACGTCAGCAGATACAGCGCGAGCGGCAGAACCCACAACAGCGGAATGGGCGCCACGTTCTCCGTCAAATGATTCGTGATGGACAGCAGCAGCATGGAGCCACAAGCGGACAGCGCAAGCCACAGTAGCTTCTCGCGCAGAGTGGGCGGGGCCTGCGTTTCGACCAGATCGCCGGGCGTTCGAGCCGCAAGCGGAGCACTACGCCGCGCCAGCCAAGCCACGATCGAACAAAGGCACGCGAAAATCCCGAAAAGCACCGACCACAGCACGGCTTGCCGGTGCGATGGGATGTGCGGCTCGATCAAGAAGGGAAAACTCAGCAGCGCCAGCAGCGACGCCAGGTTGGACAAGGCGAACAAGTGGTAGGGCTCGGAAGCCGAACGCGCGCGTGCGTACCAGGTTTGCACGAGAGGGCTGGTGGCGCTGAGCAGGACGAACGGGAGGCCGATCGAAGCGGTCAGCAGGCCAAGGATCCGCCAGGCAGGATCGCTGCCGGGTTGCGGGCGCCAACTCGCGTGCGGCACGATGGGCAGAAACAACAGACTCACCAGCAAAAGTGCAATATGGAGAAGCGACTGCCGCGCAGGCGTAAGCCGCCGCGTAGTAATGTCGGCATACAGATAGCCGAGAAGCAGGGCGGATTGGAAGAACACCAAGCACGTGGCCCAAACGGCGGCGGACCCTCCGAACCACGGAAGAATCAGCTTGGCGAACAGCGGCTCGACCAGGAACAGCAGGGAAGCGCCGAGGAAGATCGTGACCGGCAAGAGAAGCAGCAACAAACGCCCGCCGCTGTCTTCGGCTGGACGTGAAGCGGCGGGCGCTGTTGCGAGATCGGGTTGGGCGCGCGAAGTGACGATGGCCGTTTCTTCTCTGTGAACTCTGGTTCACCCTGAGCTTCGAAGGGTGCTTTCCGTGCCCTCTGTGTTGCTTCTTGCTTTTCTTCCGCTCAGGCCAGGAACCGGAAATAGTAGAGGATGCCGGCGATGGACTTTGCGTCGCGCAGCTTTCCGCGGCGGATCATGTTCTCCAACTCGTGGCGGGTGAAAGATTTCAAGGTGATTCTCTCGTCCTCTTCGGGTTCCGCCTGGCCCAGTGTGAGCCCTTCTGCCAGCAGGATGTACATGCGCTCCTCGAGAAAACCAGGCGTGGGAAAGACGTCGAGGAAGACTCGGAAACGCTTTGCCCGATAGCCGGTCTCTTCGATCAGCTCGCGCGCGGCGCCACGGCGGGGATTCTCGCCAGGTTCGATGCGGCCGGCGACCAGCTCCCACAGAAACTGCCGCGTGGCGTGCCGGTATTGCCGGATCAAGATTATTCGCCCATCGGGAAGCACCGGCAACACCACCACAGAGCCCGGATGCGTGATGACTTCGCGCGTCGTACGCAAGCCGCTAGGCTCGAGCACCTCATCGCGCCGCACCCCGAAGATCGGACCTTTGTAGATCATTTTGCTGCGCAGAACCTTGCCCTGCTTTCGTTTCCTGGCTTTGCTCTTCTTGGTCGGCATCCGTCCCTCGTCAGTTTCTTCGCCATCTTATCAGGGCCGCCAGCTTCGGCAAGAAGTCGCGGCATGACGACCGGTGCGCGAGCGCGTCAGCGCCCTAGCGCCCGTGTAGGGGCGTCGCTTCAGCGCGACCCTGCCACCCCTGAAGCCCCAACATCCCCGAAAACTCGCCGCGCAACCTCGATCCGCACCGTCCGTAGGGACCGCACGCAGGGGCGCCGCTTCAGCTTATCCTGACGAAGGAAGGGCGCGACCTCGCCGCGGCGGCCAACCCGCCAACCCGTCTTCACGCACGCCTAGGCAATTGCCTGGCGCGCCTCAACGTGCCTATACTCAATAGCATCGAAACACGCTCACCGAAACACCGGCGGCAGGGGCCGCCGCTTGCTCATGCCCATCAACACCATCATTGTCGATGACGAGAAGCCGGCACGCGACGAACTGGCCTTCCTCCTCAAAGGCTTCCCCGAGATCAACGTGATCGGCACGGGCAAAAACGGCGTCGAAGCCGTCGCGCTGATCAAAGAACACGCACCGGATCTGGTCTTTCTCGACGTGCAGATGCCCGGCCTCGATGGTTTCGGCGTGCTGAAAAAGCTCGTCGAGCGCAAAGTCAAGGTGCCCCACGTGGTCTTCGCGACGGCCTTCGATCACTACGCCGTGCAGGCCTTCGACGTGAACGCCGTGGACTATGTGCTGAAGCCATTCGACAAGGCGCGCATCGCCAAGGCCATTCAGCGCGCGCGCAAAGTGATGGAGACGCAAACCACGGCGACCGAGCGGCTCGAGCAGCTGGTGAGCCAACTGGGAGCCTCCAAGCAACCCGCACAGCCGGTAAAGGTGCTGGTCAAGTCCCAACAGCGCCTCTTGCTGGTGGATGCGGAAGACCTGATCTTCGCGTCGATCGACGGCGGGTTGATTTCCGTAGCGGCCCGCGACGTGGAGGGCACCTCGAACTACCGCACCCTCGAAGAATTGCACGCGGCGCTGGATTCCGAGACGTTCTGGCGCCCGCACCGCTCGCACCTGGTCAACATCCATCACATCAAGGAGGTCGTGCCGTGGTTCAAATCCAGCTACATGCTGAAAATGAGCGATAAGAAGCAGACGGAAATCCCTGTTAGCCGCGTGCAGACCAAGCGATTGCGTGAGCTGTTCAAGCTGTAGAACCAGACAGGTCGTTGGTCAGCTACCGATTACCCGACCTATGCATTCAAACTTACCAGAAGTTAGCTGCGTTACAGGAGCTAGACCCAACAGTCTGCAAGGTTGTCTGCGACATGTGCAAGCAACGAGAGACTCGTCCGAGACGTTACCCATCATTCAATTCATTTTTCTGACGGAGAGGGCGCGCGAGGAAGCGTTATCTATCCCGTGGGCGCCTGCTCGATGGGTTCTTTGGGCTTGTCGATTTTCTGCTGATCCTCGACGGAGAACAGCAGAAAGTTGCTGAAGGTGTGACGCCGGTGATAGCGCTGCCCCGAAAGCGAGGAGTACCAATCCGCGCTTTTCGGCAGCCACAGGTGCTGCGTGTCATTTCGAAAGTCGACCGGCCCATATTCGATGAGTTGGTGATCGCGCATCAGGCGAATCTCGGGCACCGGCCGCATCGTATCTGTCTCCATGGCGAGGATTTGAGAGCTCGTGGTGTCAATCCACGCGCGACCCTTCAACCCCACGGCAAAGGACTTGCCGCCGACACGATAGACGAGCATTGCGCTTTTGCGGTCGGTTCGCTGCTGGAAATGAACCACCCAAACCGGCTTGCCGCGCCACGCTCCGCGGCCCTCGCAGGAAAATTCGTATTTCTCCTGGTAATAAGGATGGAAAACGAGTGCCAGCGTGGGAAGACCGACAGTGGCGATATGCCCGGGGAATTGCTGCGCGGAAACAGATCCGTTGCGGTATTCCTGAACATCTAGATCGTGAGCACCGAACGGGCGAATCTCCACCAGATACTCAAACTTTTTGGTCTCCTTCGAGACTTCCAGACCGAGAGGGCTCAAGCTGGAATGCTCGACCTTTTCTGTGGCCGTGAATCGGTCCACATTTTCGACCAGTTCCTTGACGCGATCGCCGGTAGCCTGCATTACTTCGTCCAAGTGGCAGGAGGCGCCGGGGTCTAGAACGAGCTGTACCTGATCGATATCGGGGGGTATCCAGTTGGTTTCGGTGATGGGAGTAAGCGCCGACAAGTCTGGTAGCGCGGTCAACGCGGAATTCTTGGCATTGGCAAGGTCCGCGGCCGAGGAGTTTGCCGCCACGGCGGCTCCGGCCGCGCTGGACTGAGTCGATTCGCGCATGCGTGCGATAAGCTGTTGCGCGATGAGTGCCTGCGGAGAGCGCGGTTGTTCGCCAAGGGATCGTTCCAGCGACGCGGTGGCGCGCGCAAAATCCCGTTGTAGATAGGCGGCTTGGCCCAGGGCCAGCAATGCTGGGGCGTGGTTGGGCGCGAGGTCCACGGCCTTTTGCAGATACGTCAGCGCTTTGCCGGACTCATTCTGACGCAGAAGGAGCAAGCCCATCAAATAATTGCCGTCGGCGAAATTCGGCGCAATGGCGAGCGCGCGCGTCAAGTGCGTTTGCGTTTCGCTGAGATTCCCGACCTGCAAGGCGCGGAGACCTTTCTCGGTTTCCTTGATCGCCTTGGGCGCTACTGCGCCCGATGCCGTGCGAGATAGCGCCACCGAGCCTTCCGGAATCATGGCCGCCACGACATTTTGCACCTGTCCGCTCATGTTGATCGACACCTGCTCGCGCACCGGGCTATAACCCGGAGAAGTAACCTCGAGCAAATACTGGCCTGGAGGGATGCCGGTAAAAGCAATCTCCCCGCCTTGCTTGAAGCTGCCCGTCTGATCGACCGTCATATCGAGCGAGCGAAGTGTGAGGGTGAGAGGGTTGACAAACTGCGAACCGGTTTCTTGCTGCACGAAAACATTGATTTGACCGGTAAATGGCGTATCCGTGGTCACCGGAAGGACTGTAGGAACTGCAATCCTTTGCGCGAGCAGGACATCCGACTGTGCGAACGAAAGAATGCCAGCGAGAATGGCGAGTGTCTTTAGCGGACAGAATAGAAGGTTGCGACGCAAGCCCGGGACCCCGTTCTTACAGCCACTCTGTTTTACTAGTTTCCGTCCAACCAAAGAACCTGTCAATCGATCGCTCGGATCGGGTAGTGCTCCAATTTAGTGTTGCCGTTAGGGGCGTGTAGGGGCGTCGCTTCAGTTTACCCTGACGAAGGAAGGGCGCGACCCCCACCGTCGCGTCTTGCCTCCTCGCAACGCGACAGCCACTCGGGCGCCGCAAACTTGCCACACCAACACAGATTTTAGAGCAGTACCCTCGGATCGAGCGGTGGTATTCAGTATGGACTGCTCGCACGCCTAAAGCACAACATCCATACATCAAGGAAGCCGTGCCGTGGTTCAAGTCCAGCTACATCCTGAAAATGAGCGACAACAAGCAGACCGAGTTCCCCGAGGTTGCCTATTGCTTTTACTGCGTGGCCTCGCCCAACTCACCAATGCCGGGCGACCAGCCCGGAAAGGCATTTAACCCTGAACGCACTAGGAGCAACTTTACCGGTAATGCGACTTACCAGGCACTGGCGTTTTGGCGGGCTTCACGCGTTTCTGCAGTGGTAGAATCAGGGTTAAGTAATTCGTGAGAATCCAAATGATTTCCAAGCGTATTGTCCGCAACTGCCTGCTATTTCCCGCGATGCTCTTTCTCTTGCCGCGGACAACCTCGGCAGCAACTCAGGGATCGGAATGTAGTGCTCAAGACTTGCTTGCGGTGTTGAAGACGGACGACCCTGCATATACCGATGCTATGGAATTGGCACAGGTTCTGAGCAATCACAACTTCACAGTGAAGTGTGTGCTTCAATCAAAAATGACCCGCCTTTTTGAGGGCCAGAAGGGTGCCGCACTGTACAGAACGAATCGCGGCGATTTTGAAGCATTGTTTCTGCCAAAGACCAAGACCTTTGCCGTCCAACCTATCGAAACGAGAGAGAACGGCAGGTATATCTACTCGTTCGCGGGAAGTCCCCACGCAACTGGCGGTCCGTGGGATTGTGCTAGACCTACATACTTCAGTCAGCATGCGAATCAATTGTTCGAGACAGGGGACGAGCCGCTTGCCGCCGCGTTGGAAAAGACGCTCGCATCAGCCCAGGCGAATGACAAGTCCTGATAAACGCGGCAATCGGAAAAGTGGAGGCTAGTACCCAAATGTCTGGTTACGCGACCAAGAGCTATCGCCTGATTCGGCAAGGGTGAGCCAACCGCCCTTCTGCGGTCATCTTTCTCAGGCAAACTGACAATAGAGCGTTCCGAGACTCGGAGCAAATCGATGGCATACACGCTTGGTCGCAGCGGATTGTGTCGATTGATTGGGGCAATCCTCCTACTCCTCTCATATCCGACACGGTCTGATGCCCAACTCCCGTTGGAACCACGAGAAACGCCTGACCATTCCATCAGATGCACTATCCAAACCGAACGTCAGGAATGGAACCGTAACGCTGATGCTGTTGTGGTTGGGAAGATAGAGAACCTTACCGAAGAGCCACTCGAATTAGAGTTGGTCCCTGAACTGTACCTCTCATCCAAAACATCCAATGCGCTGGGCGACATCTTCTGGGCGCCTGTGGACCTTTTTCATGACGCTCCCCTCGCCACTGACAGGAAGCCAATAGATAAGAAGGACCTGGGCGAATCAATCGAGACCCCCCCCATTCGCCTCCGACTACAAAAAGACGAGACAGTGAATTTCAAAATCGATGCGCGGCACGTAAAGTGGGCCCAACAAATCAGTTCAGCGTGGCCCTCATTTAATTTGTTCAGTACCGTCAAATCCGATGTTTATGATTTGCAGCTAGTGTTAGAAACGAACTCGGGCACTGCCAAGTCAAACAAAGTCGCTGTCACAATCGACGTCAGCAAAACCGGGCAGCTTTCGGAGCAAGAAACACAACGCCAGCCACAGGAAACGCCGGAAGCCATCGCCAAAGCTATGTTTCCGAATGCGCCAGACAACAAGCAGGACATCAACTGTTTTCGCTCACTCGCAGTTAAGATGTCCGTCAACGATGTGGTTGAAAAATGCGGTCGCCCCGACGAAGAACTTGGCAGTGGCCTTTACATTTTCGTCTGGCACATGCCCGACGGCTCGTCGGTGTCAATCGGAACGCCTTACCTTGAGAGAATTGGCCCCGTTCGGCTCACCGATGCTTCTGGAAAAACAACCGTTCTTCCGAGAAAGAAGTGAAATTGACTCAAGCTCCTGGTAAACGCGGTTACCGTACAAGTGAAATTGGCCCAATCCTCAATGTCCGGTGATGCGACTTGTCGAGCATGTGGAATGAAAGAACCAAGCCAGCGCAGTTGCGGTGCATCCGACTTCCACATGTCGACAGCTAGGTGGGTAGTGAGTAAACATCGCCGCTGGGCGGTATCGGTTTTCCCTTGAATGCATTTGTGAAGCGAACTCGCACTAGCCAGAAAATCAGCAAAACCAGTGGAAGTATGGTGAGAAACAAATACAGGCCGGTGCTAAATACCGCGGCGGGAAGGTGTTGCCCGAGCCCCACTGCCGAAAGCAATCTCAGTGGGCGGTTCGAGGGCCCCATGAAAAATGACCCTGCTGCGATGAACAGCCCAAAGCACATCCGCCAGAGGTGCCGGGCGATGCGCTTTACTCCAAAAACGCCGCCGCGCAGAAGCATGCGAACGTCGCCCACGGCCGCGAGCAGACTGATGGAACCCATGAAAAAACTCATTCCAACCGGGACCCCGTTTTGTGAAGTCGCCCCGCTGCGAAGCACTTCAATACCATTCACCCAGGTGAGAAGACCGAGCGTTAGAGGAATCAGCAGCGCAACCCAGTCCATACGGCTGGTTTCACCCTCCCTGCGCCTTGCGGTCAGCCACCCTGTTCCAATCAGGTAAAAGGTTGTGATCCCGCCCCCGATGTTGCTTGGTTGATTCTTCACTATACCTAAGTACACCGCGCCGACAGCCATGATCAGCATCGATCCGACAAACACCCTTCCGGCCTGGACATGGCGGGGGGAACCTTTGCGGAAGAACATTGCAGCAGTGCCGGATAATAGGCCAACGGTTCCAGCACAAATATGAAGAACAAGGATGGGCGAATATGGCACGGGACACATCTCCCTCTGAATTGTATACGCCGACCAGAGCCCGAGTGTTTCACGCCTTCACTGTCAACGCGGAACGCTAAGCCAAAAGCGATCTAGGCAAGTATGGTGTCATGAAGTGAGGCGATACCACTGTGCAGTCTGGGTCCTGATTGGCGTGGGTGTTTTCTGGTTTGCTCAATTGCCCTTGGGGGATGGATAATTCTGTATTCGGCACAATTGAGACTTGGTGGCGGAGTGATGATTTCCCTAAACAATCTTCTGCTCGTGTGGTCCCTTATCTTGGCAGTTCTGATTTCCATAATCACAAGGTTTGTGGGTCAGCAGAGATACATTGCAGTGCTCGTTTTGGCTCTGAGTCTTGTTGCATTCCACATAGCAGTGCCGGGCATGACAAGCCCGACGACTATGATTTGGCTGCTGAAGAATAGACGTGCGCAGTCCACTCCTAGGCCACATGCCTGATTAACGCGGTGGTCTCAATGGGTCGACGCAACACTCGGCTCGAACCTAACTTGCATTGATAACAAAGCTAAAATCGCTCGCCAGAGTTAGATCAGCCGGAACACTTCCCTGGCTAGGTTTTGACCGCATACAGCCAAACAGATCGGTTCTCCCGTGGAAGCATTGTCGAATCAATGCATTGGATGGTGTTGCGTCGACCGTCTGAGCCAGCCGCGGTAATCGGACAGTGACCCGCGACCACCCAACAAAACTATTGACAGACGATTAGAATCTGGTACACTGTTTCTGGGCGGGAGTGCGACTGCACATCTCGCCTTTTTCTTTTGGAGGGCAGGAGCTTTACTTCGCAAGTAGCGTTCTCCCCGAACAGCTCTCGCGAAGGCCGCCCGTTCCGAGCCCCGTTCCGAACCCCATTCCGAGCTAAATTGCGAGCCGGGTTCCAACCCTGAAACCCGTCGCGGCTCTTCACCGCGGCTCGCATCCGCTCTTCAACAAAACTCTGGAAAAAGGCCCTTCGCAACCGCCGGCCGCTGCGGGCATTTCGCCGCCGTGTGTGCGTGATCCCCCGGCAAACCGCTGCAAATCTCAATTCACTGGAGCTCAGCCATGAAATGCAAAAAAATCAACACCGAACTGGTGTGGAAACAAGTCGAAGATTTCCTTGTCCCGCGTCTCGGCCTTACCGTGATCGAGCGCGCCGCCTACTCGCATCTCCTGCGTCACAGTCGCCTGGAAGGCAAACCCAGCCTCCACTTTTCCATTCCGTGGCTGGCTCGGGGCATTCGCCTTTCCAGCGGCCCCGCCCGCGAGGCGGTGCGGCGTCTGGTGGGCTGCGGCGTTTTGCGATTGGTGCAGCGCAGTAAGGCCGGCCACATCGTGGAGGTTCGCGTGCCGGGCGAGGTTCGCGCCGCGTTTCCCGATACTGGCAACGGCGGCCACGGTGCGTGTGGCTCGGGCGACCGTTCGGTCAACATCGAGGAGCTTGATTTCTTCCAGACGGCCTCGCTGCGGAAGGCCATCCATGCGCGGGAGCGCGGCGCTTGCTTCTACTGTTTGCGGCGGCTCAACCCTGGGGTGCAATGCCTTGATCATGTGGTCCCGCAAGTGCGCACCGGAGGCAATTCCTATCGCAACTTGGTGTCCTGCTGCTTGGAATGCAACACTCGGAAGGCGCAAACTGCAGCCGCCGAGTTCCTGCGGTGGCTGTACCGCGAGGGCCGCCTGACCAGCGGTGAGCTCACCGCCCGGCTCCGCGCCCTCGACGCCCTGGCCTCCGGCAAACTCCGCCCCACGCTGGCCACTCCGGTGAATCCCAAGCCGCGCAAAGGCCGCCCGGCGCACACCGTAGGGGCGCCGCTTTAGTTTATCCTGACGAAGGAAGGGCGCGACCCTCACCGTCGCGTCTTGCCGCCCCGCAACGCGCCAGCCACGCGGGTGCCGCAATCTTGCCACACCAACACAGATTTAGAGCAGCACCCTCGGATCGAGCGGTGGTATCCAGTAGGGACTGCTCGCACGCCTAAAGCACAACATCCATCACAGCAAGGAAGCCGTGCCGTGGTTCAAGTCCAGCTACATGCTGAAGATGAGCGACAAGAAGCAGACCGAGATTCCGGTCAGCCGCGTTCAGACCAAACGATTGCGTGAGCTGTTCAAGCTGTAGAGCCAGACAGATCGTGGGTCAAGGGCGCCCACAGTCTTTGCAAGGTTGATCAGATTCCAGCAAATTCGCCACAGAAGGCGAACGCGAATCGGTGCAGGAAAGTACCTATCAGAAGTTATCGCCTGAGCCCCGGTTTCCTCGCGACCGCTGGCTATTCGATCGTTACTGTCGTTGTGCCGCCATCATTCCCAATGGTGAGCACCACGGTGACGGGGTTGGCTAATCCGGCCAGGTCCACTCCTTCGCCCCCAGCTATGATGCGGAAGCGATTGTGCCCGAGCGGCTCAATCGTGATGGCCAGAGTTACGCCATCGATCGTACCTAGGAACTCAAAAGTTCCGTTCTTCAGCTTGAAAGAGCCTGCCGGAATGGTCGTCGAGAAGGTTCCTACCTGGAGGGTCACGGGTTCGGTTACTGGGTTGATCCCATGACTTGCAGCACCCAGCGTGAAGCTTCCTATTAAGCCGAAGACGGGCGGCCGATCGAGGGCACCAACCTTGACCGAGAAGTCAGAAAAAGGCACAAAGAAACCAAACACATACGCCGCGCCCTGAAGAGCGTTGGTGCCGATGTTGGCAAACTCCGCGCCGATCACCGCGGTGTCGCCGCTGATGGAGGCGACGCCGAAGGCATCGCCGGGCGCACCGTCCGAGGCGGTCAGCTTGGCATCGAAGGTTGAGGTCGTGGCCCATCCGGTCGCCGGCTTGAAGAACACGTACGCAAAGCCCGGAGTAAAGACGCTAGACGCAACAACCACCGTATCGCCATTGATGGCTACCGTGTAGCCGAACAAATCGCCGGCCTGACCGTCTGAGGCGGTCAGCTTAGCATTGAACATCGAAGTCGCGGCCCACCCGGTCGCCGGCTTGACGAACACATATGCCGCGCCCTGAGAAGAGTTGCTGCCGATTTGGGCGCTAGCCGTCCCTACGACCACCGTGTCACCGCTGATGCCCACGTCTGGGAATGGTTTCCCGAGGCCGCCTAGCATGTCGCCCGCCGCACCGTCCGAGGCGGTCAGCTTGGCATCGAAGACCGAAGTCGTGGTCCAGCCGGTCGACGGCTTGACGAACACATATACCGCGCCCTGACTGGCGTTGGTGCCGATTTGGGCACCAGGCGCCGACGCCACCACCGTGTCGCCGCTGATCGCTACGGAGGAGCCAAGCCCGTCGTTGGCCGCACCGTCCAAGGCGGTCAGCCTGGCGTCAAAGGTCGAAGTCGTGGCCCACCCGGTCGCCGGCTTGACGAACACATACGCTGCGCCCTGAGAAGGGTTGCCGCCGATTTGTATACTAGACGTCCCGAGCACCACCGTGTCACCGCTAATGCTCACGCTGTTGCCCAAGAAAACAGGAAGCGCACCGTCCGCGGAGGTCAGCCTGGCGTCGAAGGTCGAAGTCGTGGCCCACCCGGTCGCCGGCTTGACGAACACATACGCCACGCTTTGCAGAGGGTTGGCGCCAATTGTGGCGTCCGCCCCAATCACCACCGTGTCGCCGCTGATGGCCACATGGTCAGCGAAGAAGTCATTGGCCGCACCGTCCGAGGCGGTCAGCTTCGCGTTGAAGGTCGAGGTCGTGGCCCACCCGGTCGCCGGCTTGACGAACACATACGCCGCGCCCTGAAAAGCGTTGGCGCCGACTTGAGCATAAGGCGCCCCGACCACCACCGTGTCGCCATCGATGGCTACTCCGCGACCGAACTTGTCACCCGTCGCACCGTCCGAGGCGGTCAGCTTGGCTTGCTGCACGAACGGGTCTATCGTTAGTGGATATCGCGCATGGGTATCTTCCACACGCAGCAGCAATGCCGACTCGCCCTGCAGCTCGAGCCACGCCGGCAACTCTTGTCCAGTGGCATCGTAGGCGCTCAATCCGCCGTAGCGCAGCGCCGGCGCGTCCCGCCGCGTCAGTTGCAGTGCTGTTCCGCCGGGTTCTAACGAGGCCACGAAGTCTCCCGAAAGCGCCAACGCGATCGTTAGCGGCTGACCGTTGGCATGCCCCGGCGGCTTGGCCACTGTGAAACCCTGCTCCATTCCGATGGGCCCATTGAGATACCACTCCGTCAGAGTTCCGCGACGGTACTCTACTCGGTTGGCGCTGGCCCGCGGAGCGGCCGAACTCATCGAAAGCAAGGCGTCGCCGTAGCCATAGCCGCGCAACGCCATCCCCCACCATGCGGTACCGCTGTGTACCTCGATCCCCTGAGAGGTGAAGTCCACGGCCAGCGCATGCTCGGGACTCTCCGCATGGAAACCGCCTGACGCGGCAGTCACCCAATAACGGGAATCGTCCCTTCCCAACGCGACGGAGATAGAACGTTGGGCAGCCACCGGCAGACTCGACGCGTTCGTATGGGACGCAGATTTATCGCTCACACCCAAATTTTGGCTATAAGCAGACGATGATGAGACCCCGAACAGCAAAGCAGCTAGGAAAAGTCGACGAACGCTCATGTTCTTACCCGTCCGTTTCTTGTTTTGGAGCGGGGCCGTAGCGACTCCTACAGGGCTGATTCGAGACACATCTTCGGCAAAAGAAGTTTTCCCTGGGATGCGTCGGTACGACACACGAGCCCGTTCCAGAATTACCCGAAGTTGTATTTGGCTCTAGGGAGTTGCGGAAGCGCTCGACGGGTCACTAATGACATCTAGGCGAACGGGACGCCCGACCGAGCGGGATACCCGACCAACTGCCTGAGGCCAACTCGTCCCCTTCAAGTCCGGCGTCTAGGGTTTAGTGCTTGACGGCAAATAAAATAAGCTTTCCGATTCGGGGACCGGGCAAACTGTCCTCCGCCGGAAACGAAAAGTCAAGTAAAAACCTTCCATCAGCGCGTCGCTCCTGATTCGGGTGGTACCTGTATTGATCGCGGATTTAGACCCCAATCAAATCTTACTCAACGAAACCGAGATTGGCGATTAAACGAGGTTCAGTAAGAGTGTGCTCCTGGCCTGTACGAGGCGTGCGGCAAGTCAAGCATGCCGCAGGACGCCTCGATCAAATCACATAAAAACGCATTGCTTTAATGGATCAATACGAGCTAAAGGTCGCCCGACGTTAGCTTCCATTTCTAATGGATCCGGGGGTTACTACTTTGCGATTTTCTCGTTCGCTTTTTAAGAAAGATGATCCATCGTGAAACGCTCTGACCGCTCGCAGATCCTCTTCCGGTACAGGAGGCGATGGAAAACTTTGACGCGCGCCGGCTACGTTCCAACGGCTGCCTCACTGCCGCTGGCGCAACCCTTCCTGCTGCTTTTGTGGCTTGTGATGGGGGCGTTCCCGGCGTGGGCCCAAACGGGAGCGAGCCTTTCCGGCGTGGTGACGGACCAAACCGGCGCAGCCCTTCCCGATGTCGCGGTGACAATCAAGAACGTCGAGACAGGTGCAACGCGTACGTTCGCAACCGACGGCGGGGGCCACTTTCAGGAGTCCGGCCTGCCTCCGGGGCGCTTCCAGATTCGAGCGGCAAAACACGGGTTCGCCGATGAAACGCGCACGGGAATCAGCTTGGCGGCTGGCCAGGACGCCACGGTCGACATTAAGATGCAGCCGAGCACCCCAGACGCCTGCGCGAGCGGCCACGAGTTCGCCACCACCGATTGCTCGCTGACCTGGCACGGCATCACGGTGTACGGTGCGTATGACGTCGGCGTCGGCTGGGTCAGCCACGGCTTACCGGAAAACGGCTATAACTATGAAGGCGAATCTCTGGTGAACCGAAACGGCCATAATTCTCGATTTATCATCGCACCGAACAACCTGCAGCAGACGGGTCTGGGCGTCAGGGGCAAGGAAGAGTTTCTGCCTGGCTGGTCGGTTGTGTTCAACGCTTCAACTGGCATCAATCCGCAGTCCGGCCTGCTCGCCAACGCGTCAGCCACCCAGACCGCCAACAACGGCCTTCCCAGGGCCAGCTACTCGGAAGCCATCGACGGCGCGCGCGCGGGCCAACCCTTCAATGACGAATACTATGGCGGTATATCGTCCGCGCAATTCGGCACGCTGACCTTCGGTCGTCAGCGCGCTCTCGGCACCGATGTGATGCTCCTTTACGATCCGGTCGCCGGCGGCTATGCCTTTTCCTACATCGGATATAACGGCACGATGGCCGGCGGCGGCGACACTGAAAACACCCGTTGGGACGACGCCCTGAAGTATCGCCTGGCCTATGGCCCGGTCCATTTCGGCGCGATGTATAAATTCGCTAATGGTTCTGGCGGCTGCTTCTCGGCCTCCGCAACCTGGACTGCCGCCAACTGTACGCCGGAAGCGCCGCATAACGACGCCTTTGGATTCGACCTCGGCGGAAACTACGGCAAGTTCTCCGCCGACATCGTCTATCAACATTACAACCAGGCCATCAGCGTATTGAACCCCTTGCTGGGGCCGCAGAGTCCGGCGGCGCCATATCAGTCCACCACCGACAGCATCAATGCAAACCCCATCACCGGGACCAACCTGATCGACCCGAACAACACCGTATATGGCATCGTGACCGACAACAACGCCGTTATGGTCGCTGCCAAGTATGCGTGGGACCCCTTCAAGTTTTTTGCCGGCTACGAATACATCTGGCAGAACAACCCAAAGAACCCGTTAGGCGTTGGCGCCTCGGACCAGGGCGGTTATTTCATGAGCGGCGTCGAAGACAACAATCTTGATTCTGAAAAGTTGGTGCAGATCTGGTGGACGGGCGTGAAGTACACCTACCGCAGCAAAACCGACTTCACTTTCTCCTGGTATCAACAGCGCCAGAACGACTTCCGTCTTCCGCCGGCCTGCTCGCCCGCGGCCGGTTTCCGCGCTTCCTGCGCGGGCACCCTCAACGAGGTGTCCCTCTATGCGGATCATCACTTCACCAAGCGTTTCGACGCTTTTGCCGGAATTGCGTATTCCTACGTGAGCGGCGGTCTGGCCATCGCCATTCCTCATGGCCCCGGCGTCCCCTATAACTACAAGAGCAACTTTGCTCCGACAGTCGGTGTTCGTTTCACCTTCTGATCACGTCGTCTCCCAGGCACGTTTAGGAAGCAATTCCTATCGCAACCTGGTCTCGTCCTGTTTGGAATGCAACTCGCGCAAAGCGCAATCCCCGGCCGCGGACTACATCCGCCGGCTCTACCGCGAGCGCCGCCTGACGAGCCGCGAACTCACCGCCCGCCTCCGCGCCCTCGACGCCCTGGCCTCCGGCAAACTGCGCCCCACCCTCGCCCCTCCGGCCAATCCCAAGCCACGCAAAGGCCGCCCACCCGACGCCGTCAGCTGATCCCCGACGCTGCAAATTGGTAACAAAAAGCATTGAAAAATGCTTGACAATAAAACTTGTCAAGGCTAGCATCTCTTCGTGCTCCCCATCCAAATCATCGATGATCCGGCAGCCGCGACGGTGGCTTTGGCGCCCATGCGGACTCGACTCCTCTCCGAGCTAGTCGTGCCCGCCTCGGCGGCCACGTTGGCCACGCGGGTTGGCCTGGCTCGCCAGAAAGTCAACTACCACCTGCACGCGCTGGAGGCGCACGGGCTGGTCCGGCTGGCTCAGGAACGCAAGTGGGGCGGGCTGACGGAACGGCTGCTCGTGGCGACGGCCGCTTCCTACGTCGTTTCGCCGAGCGCCATGGGTCCGGTCGCCGCGGATCCGAATCGGGAAATCGACAGGCTGTCCGCGAGCTATCTCATCGCCCTAGGCGCACGGGTTGTCCGCGAGGTGGGCGATCTTGTTCGTCGTGCGAAAGAGACGGGCAAACGCCTGGCGACCCTGGCGGTCGATACCGAGGTTCGCTTCCGGTCGGCGGCGGACCGGGCGGCTTTCAGCAACGAACTCACCGAGGCCATCACGAAACTGGTTGCGAAGTACCACCATGCATCCGCCCCCGGCGGCCGCGCACATCGCCTGGTCGTCGTGGCGCACCCTCTGCCGCAAAAATCCGATCCCAAGGAGCCATCATGAGCGTGAAGAAAGAAGCCTCCGGACGCCGTTCCGTCCAAGTCGAAGTCGAGGTCCCTGGCACGCCGGAGGAAGTCTGGCAGGCCATCGCCACCGGACCGGGTATTTCGTCCTGGTTCGTGCCGACTGAGTTCGAGATGCGCGACGGGAAGCCCGTTGCGGTGACGTTGAACTTCGGCCCGGGCATGGAGTCCCGTTCCGTCGTGACGGCCTGGGATCCGCCGCGGAAGTTTGCCGCTCAGGGCGAAGGCTGGGGTGGCTCGCCGCCCATCGCGGACGAGTGGAGCGTCGAAGCGCGCGCGGGAGGCGTCTGCGTCGTCCGCGTGGTGCATAGCCTCTTCGCCAGCACGGACGACTGGGACAACCAGCTGGAAGGCACCGAATCCGGCTGGCCGGGCTTCTTCCGCATCTTGCGGATCTATCTCACGCACTTCCGCGGCCAACGCTCCGCGATGATGCAGTGGATGGCCCCCGCCGCGGGAACCGAAGCGGAGGCCTGGGAAACGCTGACCGCGGCATTGGGGCTGAAAGGCGTGAGCGCCGGACAGCGTTGGACCGCCCCGGCAGGCGCCCCGGCGCTCAACGGCGTGGTGGAGCACGTCAGCCAGAGTCCGTGCAACGCCCTGCTGCGGCTCGACAAGCCGGGGCCGGGCGTCGCCGCCCTTGGCGCCTGCAACTTCGGCGGCCAGAGCATGGTCACGCTAAGCTTCTACCTCTACGGCGATCCGGCGGCCGGGACCGTCGCCCGCGAGACACCGCTCTGGCAAGCGTGGATTGAGGAACGCTTCCCGATGCCGTCGGAGACGAGCAAGAGTGAATGATCGCGTGGTCATGGGTAAGGGTGCAACGTAACCATTGATCCCGAAAGCAGAAAGGCGAGCGACGATGAGAACGGACTTGCTCCGATTCAACGGCGCTGTCGAGCGGGATCCTGCCATCGATGCGTGGCTGAAAGAGCATGCAGGTGAATTGGGAGCCATCGCGCATCGGTGGTTTGAGGTGATGCGAAAGTGCGGAGACGAAGTCCGGGAGCTTTTGCATGACGGCTGTCCGGTTGTATGTTTGGGAGATGCGCCCTTCGGCTATGTGAATGTATTTGCCTCGCACATAAACGTGGGGTTTTTTCACGGCGCAGCGCTGCCGGATCCGGCCCGTTTGTTGCAAGGCACCGGCAAGTTCATGCGTCATGTGAAGCTGAGACCGGGAACGGCCACAAACGCCGCAGCGCTAAGCAGGCTCATCGATACAGCGTACTCGGATATAAAGGCGCGCGTCGAAAACGGCTAGGTCACCAAAAACTGATTCGCGACACCGTCCGCCAGTAGGGGGTGTAGGGGCGTCGCTTCAGTTTATCCTGACGAAGGAAGGGCGCGACCCCCACCGTCCGCCAGTAGGGTTGTGTAGGGGCGTCGCTTCAGCGCGACCCCCAGCGTCGCGTCTTGCCTCCCCGCAACGCGCCAGCCACGCGGGCGCCGCAGCCTTGCCGCACCAACACAGAATTAGAGCACTACCGTCAACCGGCGCTCGCTATCTGCTTCTTAGCGGGCCGTGATAGCATCGTGTGTACCCCGCACCGCAACGACACGATGGATTTTTCACTCAACGACCACCAAAAACTGATTCGCGACACCGTCCGCCAATTCATGGAGAATGAAGTGCGGCCAGGCGTGCGGCAGCGTGACCGCGAGGGTCGTTTTCCCGCCGCACAGATCGCCAAGCTGGCCGAACTCGGCTGCTGCGGCATGCTGGTTCCCGAAGAGTGGGGCGGCCCGGGGCTGGATACCGTCTCCTACGTGCTGATGCTGGAAGAGGTGGCGCGCGTGGATGCCGCCATGGCCACTTCGTTGGGCGTGACGAATTCCGCGGTGCAGGTTCCCCTGCTGGGATTCGGCACCGAAGCGCAAAAGAAAAAGTATCTGCGCCGCCTGGCGACGGGCGAGATTCTCGGCGCATTTTGCCTCACCGAGCCGCAAGCAGGCTCGGACGCAGCCGGGATTCAGGCGCGCGCGGTGAAATGCGATTGCGGTTACCGGCTGAACGGCACGAAAACCTGGGTCTCGAACGGCAGTGTCGCGGGCGTCTTCATCGTCTTCGCAAAAACGGATCCCAACGCCGGCGGGCAAAGGCATCAGCGCGTTTCTCGTCGAACCCAGCTTCAAGGGCTTCCGCGTCGGGCGGCATGAAGAGAAAATGGGGCAGCATTCTTCGCCGTCGGTGGAGATCGTGCTGAACGATTGCGAAGTGCCGCCGGAAAATCGGCTGGGCGAAGAAGGCCAAGGCCTGAAGATCGCGCTCAGCGCGCTGGACGGCGGCCGCATCGGCATCGGCGCGCTGGCTGTCGGCTTGGCGCAGGGCGCGCTCGAGGAATCGGTGAAGTACGCCAAGCAGCGCCGCGCCTTCGGCAAAACGATCGGCGAGTTCCAAGCCATCCAATGGATGATCGCCGACATGCAGACCGAGATCGAGGCGGCGCGGGGATTGGTGCATTACGCGGCGTGGCTAAAAGATTCGGGCGCGCGGATGGGCTCGGCGTCGTCCAAGGCCAAGCTGTACGCCAGCGAAATGGCCAACCGCGTGGTCGCCAAAGCCGTGCAGATTCACGGCAGCGTCGGCTATTCGCGCGAAACCGACGTCGAGCGCATGTACCGCGACGCCCGCGTGATCACCATTTACGAGGGCACCAGCGAGGTCCAGCGCATGATCATCGCCCGCGATTTGGGTTTGTAGCTCCGAGTAGCACAGACACTCTTGTCGGCTGCGCGACGTGATGACGCATCTCGTTTGAAGCACGCGTTGAGGTCCTTCGGCTATCCTTATCGGATAGCCTCAGGATGACAGCGCGGCGAGGTGGGTGACGAAAGGATTGATGGGTTGACAGCCGACAAAAAGACAAAGCGCGTCGTCAGCGGCATGCGCCCCACCGGCCGCCTGCACATCGGCCACTATTTCGGCGCGCTGCAAAACTGGGTCCGCCTCCAAAACGATCCCGATTACGAAAGCTTCCATTTCGTAGCCGACTGGCACGCCCTGACCAGCGACTACGCCGACACGTCCGCAGGTAGCCCAAAACACAATCGAAATCGTAACCGACTACCTGGCCGCGGGTCTCGATCCGGCGAAGAGCGTGATCTTTCAGCAGTCGCTGATCCCCGAGCACGCCGAATTGCATCTTCTGCTCTCAATGGTCACGCCGCTAGGCTGGCTCGAGCGCGTCCCCACGTACAAAGAAGCACTCGACAATATCAAAGACAAGGACCTTCACACCTACGGCTTCCTAGGCTATCCGACGCTGCAAACCGCCGATATCGTCATTTACAGTAAGGAAGGCACCTCATCTGTTCGTTCCCGTCGGCGAAGATCAAGTTTCACACGTCGAAATAAGCCGCGAGATTGTGCGGCGATTTAACGGTTTCTACGGTCTCTCACTGGAAGATAAGTTTTACAGTGCTACTGGACTATTCTCCGCGCGTGAAGAGGACCAAGCCCCAAGAGCCACGCTGCTTCATTCCTTTGCCCGGGATGTCTTGATGAATCGCAAGACGGGAGAGTGGAAATTATCCGCAGAACAACGCTCGGATATAGTGGCAGCAATCCGCAAACACGTGTCCGAAATTGGAGTAGACAATTTTGTCAAGAAGTACGATGAACGCATGGAGTACGTTTCATTTCATGAGGTGCTAGCGGAACCGGGAGTGATGCTGACGCAAACCCCGCGCATCCCCGGCCTCGACGGCCGCAAGATGTCGAAGAGCTACGGCAACACTATCACGCTCAGCGAATCCGACGACGATATCCGCAAGAAGACCAAGGTGATGGTCACCGACCCGGCCCGCAAGCGCCGCACCGATCCCGGAAATCCGGACGTGTGTCCGGTCTACGACTGGCATAAACTATTCTCGCCACCAGAAACGCTCGAGTGGGCAGCCCAGGGATGCCGCACCGCGGGCATCGGCTGCATCGAATGCAAGGCGGCGATGGCCGACAACTTGATCAGCTGGATCGCGCCGATTCGCGAGCGCCGGCTGGAGTACGAAAAGCATCCGGCCCGCGTGCTGGAAATTATCGATGCCGGGTCGAAGACCGCGCGGCGCCACGCCCAGGAGACCATGGCGCGAGTCCGCGAAGCCGTCTTCGGCTGGGAGAAGAAGCGCAAAGAGATTTCCGGCGGCGGAAGCGCCGCCAATGCGGATTGAGAGTCTTTGTAGCGGCGGCTTTCCGAAGCCGGCGCAGTTGAAATTGGTGACGGATTAAAAGCGCCCGCCTCAGAAGGCGGCCGCTACAAAAAATGCCAGCGCGGTGGAAGCTGCGCTAGAAGGCGCGCTCGCAACCGCGGTGAAAGCCGCGGTGACACGGATCACGGGCCACGAGTCACGAATCACGAGGTTTCATGGCGACACCGTACAAAATCAACATCCCGATGTACGAAGGTCCTCTGGACCTGCTGCTTGACCTGATCAAGAAGCAGGAGATGAATATCCACGACATTCAGATCGCCAAGATCACCTCGCAATATCTCGACTACCTGCACAAACTGGAAGAGTTGAACGTGGATGTGTCGGCGGATTTCATTTACATGGCGGCCACGCTCATCTACATCAAATCGAAAATGCTGCTGCCGCCCGATCCGCTGGCTTCGCCCGAAGAGCAAGCCGCCGATCCCCGCGCCGAACTGGTGCAGCGCCTTGTCGAGCACGAAAAGTTCAAAAACGCCGCGCAGCTTCTGTACCAGAAACAGCACATTGAAGAGAACGTTTGGTCCAAGCCGGACAAATCGCTCTACGACGACGAGGGCACCGAAAGCGATCTGGTCGTTTCGCTTGTGGACTTGGTGAGGGTGTTCCAGCAGGTTCTGGAGCGCCGCAAGGAAGTATCGCGGATCGAGCTGCAGCACGAGCAGTTCACCGTCGCGCAGATGATGGCGCAATTGCGCGCGCAGATCCTGGCGAGCGACGATAATACGACCAGCCTGATCCGCTTTTTCGAGGCGTGCCCTTCGCGGCACGCCATGATCGTGGCGTTTTTGGCCGTGCTGGAGATGGTGAAGATGCAAGCGGTGGCATTGCTGCAGGAAAAACAATTCGGCGAAATCGTGGTGAAAAAGGGCAAGGCGTTCGACGCGGTGTTCGACGAGAACGGCACGATCCGGCAGATCGACGAGGAATACAAGTAAGAATGAAGTAGATGAGGTTGAGAGCGTAGAGGAGCGAAGGAAAAACGCCACGGACCGCGCTCACATTGGGCGATCACGCGGAAGAGGAGAAAGCGGGATGATGAGATCCTTTACTTCCGGTAGCGTCACGGAGACGATGGAAGTCTACGTTCACAGAAACTATGACCAACGAAGAACGAAGAGCGGCATTGGAAGCAATCATCTACGCGGCGGACGAGCCGGCGATGGTGGAGCAGCTCGCCGACGCGCTCGGCGAAGAGAAGCTGGCGGTGCAGGCTTCGCTGGACGAATTGGTGGCCAGCTACGCCGCGGAGGATCGCGGAGTCGAAGTGCGGCACGTGGCCGGCGGATACAAGATGTACACGAAGCCGCAGCATCACGATCTGGTGCGCCGATTCATCAAGAGCCTGCGGCCGCCCTTGCGGCTGACCATGCCCGCGCTCGAGACCCTCGCGGTGATCGCGTACAAGCAGCCGGTGACGGCGCCGGAAATTCAAGAGATTCGCGGAGTAAATACCTCGGGCGTGCTGAAAACGCTTCTCGACAAGCGGCTGATCACCTCCGCGGGCCGCAAGGAAGTGATCGGACGGCCGATTCTGTACAAGACGTCGAAGGAATTTCTGATGCGCTTCGGGCTCAGCGATTTACAGGAGTTGCCGAGCCTGAAGGAATTTGAAGCGCTGGCCCGCGAGGCACTCGGCAGCGACGAAGGGCTCGTGCCACCCGAAGCAGGAGACGAGAGCGTGCTGGACGTGGCGCCCGAGAGCGCCGCGGCTAGTGAAGCGCCCGCAGCGGCGATCGAGGCCGCGGAGACGCAAACAGTCGCAAGCGGCGAAGCGTCCACGACCGCGGCGGCGACCGAAGCCGATCAACCTCGGGAAGAAGCTGGCGATACTCAGGCGCACAAGGCTGCCGCCGGCGAGTAGAGGCCGGCGAGTCAACCAGAACCG
Source organism: uncultured Acidobacteriota bacterium (assembly GCA_963735525.1). Lineage (GTDB taxonomy): Bacteria > Acidobacteriota > Terriglobia > Acidiferrales > UBA7541 > Acidiferrum. The sequence goes on from CAVTLQ010000023.1 coordinate 370,430, forward strand.
CCCAGGCACAGACCTGTGAAGAAGGACGCGGACAACAAAGTCCGCGCCCCTGAAAGATAATCCAGAAATGCAGGAACGCTTACAGAAAATCATTGCACGCGCGGGGATTGCCTCGCGAAGGCACGCCGAGCAATTGATCGTGAGCGGGCAGGTGCGCGTGAATGGGCACGTGGTGACCGAGTTGGGCACCAAGGCGGACGCGGCGTCGGACCGGATCGAAGCCGCCGGCAAGACCATCACAGCGGCCGAGCGGCGCGTCCACATCCTGCTGAACAAGCCCGCGGAAGTCGTGGCGACGATGGCGGATCCGGAAGGGCGCAAAACGTTGCGCCATTGTTTGCGTGGGTTGCCGGAGCGAGTCTATCCGGTCGGCCGCCTGGACTACGCCGCGTCGGGACTCCTGTTTCTCACCAATGACGGCGACCTGGCGGCGGAGATGCTGAAAGCCTGGGCGAACCTGCCGCAGGTCTATCACGTCAAAATCAAAGGGCGATTGACGCTCGAAGACCTCGATCGATTGGGGAAAGAAGCGGGCGCGAGAATGCGCACGATACGCCAACCGGATGCCGCGCGGGGGCACGTCGCGAACTTTTGGTATGAGGCGACGCTGAGGGACTCCAAGCGGGATGTGCTGCGGAGGGTACTGTTCACCGAGCAACATCCGGTGGAGAAACTGAAGCGCATCGCCTTGGGACCGCTAACATTGGAGGGGCTGCCGCAGGGCCGATACCGACTGCTCGCCGAAAAGGAAGTGAACGAACTGCGGCGCGCCCTGAAGACCCGGCCACGGCGGCCGGAACCGACACCGAAACCCCGCTTAAGAACGAACGAGCGCTGAGAGAATCGTCTCCATGACACGAATCGAAGAGCTGATCCCGGAATACATTCGCGGCCTGCCTGTCTACGTCCCGGGAAGACCCATCGAGGAAGTGGAGCAGGAACTGAAGATTCACGCCATCAAGCTGGCGTCGAATGAAAATCCGCTGGGCCCTTCGCCGAAAGCTATGGAAGCCGCGAAAAGCGCTTTGCCGGAGTCGCATCGTTATCCGGACGGCGGCACGCACCGCTTGCGGGAAAAATTGGCTCGGATCCACGAGATCGTGCCGGACGAAGTGTTCGTCGGGCTGGGCTCCAGCGAAATTATCGACCTCGCCGCGCGGCTGACGCTGCGGCCGGGAAAGACCGGAATGACGTCGGTGGGGAGCTATGCGCCTTTTTCGGTCGCCATTCGCGCCAGCGGCGCGCAGCTCGTCTGCGTGCCGATGCGCGACTTCGCCTTTGATCTGCAGGCCATCTCCGCCGCGGTCACCCGCGAGACGCGGGTCGTCTATCTCGCCAATCCGAACAATCCGACGGGCAGCGCATTCAGCGGAGCGGACCTCGAGGGGTTTCTCCAGAGTGTGCCGGACGACGTCCTGGTTGTGCTGGACGAAGCCTACATTCACTACGCGGATCGCGGCGACATGCCGCGCTCGGTGGAACTGTTTCGCCGTCGTGACAATCTCCTGATCTTGCGGACGTTCTCAAAGGTCTACGGCCTTGCGGGGCTTCGCATCGGCTATGCCATTGGGCGCGCCGGTCTGGTCGCAGCCATGAACAAGCTGCGGACGCCGTTCAATGTCACCGGTCTGAGCCAGGCGGCGGCGGTGGCTGCGCTGGACGATGCGGAACACGTGAAGCGCTCCGTGGAGGGGAATGCCGCGCAGCGCTCGCGGCTGTTCGAGGAGCTCTCGAAATTCGGGCTGCGGGTGGCGCGCAGCCACGCAAACTTTATTTTCATCGACGTCGGTCCGCGCGCCTCCGGGCTCTGTGACGAGCTGTTGCAGGAGGGCGTCATCGTGCGCCCGCTCGGGTGGATGGGATTGCCGGACGCGATACGCGTTTCGGTGGGCACGCCAGAAGAAAATGGCAAGCTGCTTGCGGCTATGAGCCGCTGCCTGCAAACCGTCCAAGAAAAGATTCGATGACCCTCCCATGAAAGTATTGCTGCCCGATGGCGTGGAACCCGGCGCCGATCCCATCGGCGCCATTTTGAAGACCTACAAGACCATCGCGGTGGTAGGGCTGTCGTCGAATCCTAGCCGCCCGAGTCACGCCGTCGCCAGTTACCTGCAAGACGTTGGTTATCGAATCATTCCGGTTAATCCGAACGAGCGCGAAGTTCTCGGGGCCAAGAGCTACGCGCGCGTTGAGGACGTGCCGGAGAAGGTCGAGATCGTCGATGTCTTCCGCCGAGCCGGGGATGTGCCTCCCGTGGTGGACGGGGCGATCCGGGCCGGGGCGAAGGTTGTTTGGATGCAGCTCGGCATCGTCAACGAAGCCGCGGGGGAGAAAGCGCGCGGGGCGGGAATTACAGTGGTGATGGACGCTTGCATGTTGATCGAGCACAGGACGAGGAGGCTGGGTGCGTCTCGATAGTCGGTCGAGTCCGGCGGGCTCGCCGGGCTGAAGCCCGGCGCCTACATGCTTACGTAGGGGCGCGCTTCCTGAGTAACCATTGCACGATCGAGTAGACGGTTGGGCGGGGTTGGCCGGTGTGGCAGGGTCGCGCGTGAAGCGCGGCCCTACACGTCCTCCACAAGTGCGCATGGGTTTTGCATTATGCAGCCGATGCACGTCGCGCGGAACGACGGGGTTGGGGAAACCCAAGACTCGGCGAAGCCGAGGCTGGACGCGCTAAAGCTCGCCCCTACCCAGCCCTCCACAAGTGCGCATGGGTTTTGCATTATGTGGCCGATGCACGTCGTGCGGAACGACGGGGTTGGAGGAAACCCAACACCCGGCAAAGCCGGGGTTGGACGCGCTAAAGCTCGCCCCTACACAACCTCGGCTTTGCGGCGTGTCGGACGACGCGCAAACCCCGCCCCTACAAAGCGTTCCTCCCACTCTGCTACGATCTCCCCGCAATGTTCGTCGCTCCCCGCAAGGAAATTCGCCTGCCCCGCGACCAATACCTAGGCCGCAAAATCTACTTCGTCACCATCTGCTGCGAAGACCGCCGTCCCATTTTCCAAGACGCAGATCGCTGCAAAATTGCCATCGACGCCCTAAAACGCGTGTCCGAATCCATGCACTTTTTGGTGCATGCATTTTGTTTCATGCCCGACCACGTGCACCTTCTCGTCGAAGGGCAAATCGCGGCTTCAAACCTAGTTAGATTTGTCGCCCAATGGAAGCAGTTGACCGGCTACCTCCTTCGCGCCCAGCTGCCGCCCCGTTTCTGGCAACGCCGCTTCTATGACCACGTGCTCCGCGGGCCCGAAGATTGTGACTCGGTAGCCTGGTATATCTGGATGAATCCCGTCCGAAAGGGAATGGCCGCCGCGCCGCATCTTTATCCCTTCTCCGGCTCATTCACAGTAGACTGGCCCAAGGTCTCCCCACCGCCCACTGACTGGAGTCCCCCCTGGAAAAACCACCCCACCCCAACGCCGTAGTGTCGACGATGCCCGACCGGCTGGGGGCTGTGTAGGGGCGAGCTTTAGCGCGTCCGCGTGAGCAGGGGTTTTGCGTTGTGCAGCCGATGGACGCCCGAAGCGATGCAGAGCAGAGGTTGGCGGAAGCCGCGGGGAGACATCTCGGACTGGACGCGCTAAAGCTCGCCCCTACACAGCCTGGGCCGGGTCGGGCACGCCAACCCCTACACCTGATCGCTAGCGCCCCGGCAGGGGGAACACCGATAAATTGCGGCGGCCGACGGCGATGACGGCGATGTGGCCATCCGGGGAAATGGCGAAATCGCGGAATGTCAGGCCGTGAAAGATTGAGATTGGCGTTGGCTGGATTACGGCCGGGGGTTCTTTTGCGGACGACGGCTGTGCGGTCAGCGGCGGTATGGCGATCGACACCAGGTCGCCGGATTTTTTCTCGATCGAACGCTTCAGGAAAATGCGGGTCTCGTCCGGCGCCCAATGGAACACACCCAGCCCGATGCGGATCCGCGCGCTTTGCGTCGGGTCGGTCAGGTTGCGGATTTCCAGGACTTCTTTGTCGATGTAATAGGCGATTTTTTCTCTGCTGGGAGACAGCGAGAGGCCGCCCTCGTAGCCGTCCAGCGTGGCGAGCTCGCGATCGTCCTGCGCCAGAAGTTCCAGACGTTGGAGGCGCGGCGGCCCGGTCAGGCTGCGATCGCGTTCCACGGCGATTGCAACGTTGCTGCCGGGCACCGGAACGGAGTCCAGGAAAGTGCGTCCTTCAAAGACGGCGCCGCCGGGACCGCCGCCTCTCCTGAAAAAGTGAAAAGAAAAAAGAACCCTGGGCTGCACGACCGGAGCCAGGTAAATGATGGTGGTACTGTCCTGCAGCCAGGAAGCGTCGATGGAATCCGGGATGACGTTTTCGTTTCCGCCGCCGCGGGCTTCCTTTCCATTGTCTTCCAGGACCAGGGTCATCGAGGAATCCTGGGTCTTGCCGGTTTCATCGATGCTCGCGGCGAACAGCTCCGCGAGAATCATGCGGCCGTTCGGCGACCAGCGGAACGAATTGACGCTGTATGTAAATGGGGTGTTGCCGCGGAGAAATTTTTCACCGATGAAAATGCGGCGGCGCTTGCCACCCGCGTCCTGAATCCAAATATCATCGTGTTCGAGGTCATACTGCTTGGTCTTGAATCCGCGGTTGACGGCGTAGACGATGCGGCCGTCGGGCGCGTACGCGAAGGCGGTGATGTCTTCGTCGATGTTCTGCAGCGGCTTGTCCAACTGCGCGCAGGCCGGACGCGGCGCCGACAGCAATACCGTGGCCAAAATCAATAGCGTCAGCATTCGGGAAAGTGTTCGCGCGCCGCCGTGGGGAAACATCCGGATCATGGTTTGGGGTGTGTGCCGGTGAATTCGCTGCAGCAGGGCTTTTCCTTGGGGGTGAACTCCATGAATTCGATGCGCGTATCGTCGGGGTCGTAGAGGTTGAGCTGCCATTTGCCGTCGCGGCCGACTTTGGGTTCTTCCTTGGGCGTCCAGCCATTGGCGACGAGCTGTTTTTGCGCCGCGTGAATGTCGGTGACGCCTAGCGAGATGTGGTACATCACGCCGAAGGTGTGATGATCGGCAGTGGGCGAGATTCTAAGCATGTACTCGAGCCAGTCGACGCCGTCGGGAACCTGCATGGCGACCCAGCTGGTGTCGGTTTCGTTCATGCCGCCTTGCCAGTAGAGATGGAAGCCGAGGATGTCTTTGAAGAGATGATCGGCTGCGGCGCGATCCTGGATTACGAATCCGGCGTGGATCAAGCTCTTGCTGACTTGACGGCCGTTGCTGGTGGGCATGAGAACGCCCTTTTCATGCTCCTCGAAAACGACAACGTGTCCTTCTGAATCCACGAAGCTGACGGATGGCCTGCCTGCGGCGTTTTTCGTGATGGGATCGGGCTTCAAGCCGTTGGCCTCCAGGAATTTCCGCATGGCTTCCACGTTCGAGGTTGAGAACCCGAGTTCTTCGAGGAGATCGTTGGGGCGATTCCAGTCGCCGGGATCGAGCTGGACGACTTGCAGAGCGTTCACGCGGAAACATTTGAGCGTGGGGGCGTTTTTGCAGGCGTTGGCGTCGGCGTTGAGGCCGACGATGTCTTGATAGAAGGGAAGAGAGGCTTGGAGATTCGTCACGTGGAAGCGGACGTGGGAGATGCCGAAGATCTTGGGGCGCGGGACGGCGCTTTGCTGGGCCGGGCTTGCGCTGGCGACGAAGAGAAGAAGGATAGTCAACGCGAATGGTTTCATTTGCCGTCCTTAGGAAGTGGATGAACGCGATCTTATCTTACGAATGTCGTCCAGGCGCTGGCGAAGGCGCTGCTCGAACCCTTGGTCGGTGGGCTGGTAGTAGGTGCGCCCGGCGAGATTGTCGGGGAGGCAGGACATGTCGGTGACCTTTTCCTCGAAGTCGTGCGCGTATTTGTAGCCCTGGCCGTAGCCGATATTTTTCATCAGGCCGGTGGGGGCGTTGCGGAGATGCAGAGGGACGGGATCGGCTTCGGTCTTTTGCACGTCTTCCATCACATCGCCGTAAGCGGTGTAGAGGGCATTGGATTTTGGCGCGAGCGAAAGATACACAGCGGCTTGCGCCAGCGCAAGATAGCCTTCCGGCGGACCGATGAAATCGAAGGCTTCCTTTGCGGCTAGCGTGACCGCGAGGGCGCCGGGTTCGGCCAGGCCGATATCTTCGCTGGCCATGCGCACCATGCGGCGCGCGAGATAGAGCGGGTCTTCGCCGGATTCGAGCATGCGCGCGAGCCAGTAGAGCGCGGCGTCGGGATCGGAGTTGCGCACGGATTTGTGCAGCGCGGAGATGAGGTTGTAGTGCTCTTCGCCGGCTTTGTCGTAGCGGAGAAGTTTCCGTTGGAGGACGTCTTCGAGAAGCTCGGCGGTGAGATGCCGGACGCCTGCGGTGTCGGGCTTGCCCGCCGTGGTGGGCTTTGCGCCGCGAACGGCGAGTTCGAGCGTGTTGTAGGCGGCGCGAGCGTCGCCGTTGGCGTAAGAGGCGATGCGGAACAGGACGTCATCGCTGGCTTCGACGACTTCATTTCCGAGCCCGTGCTCTTTATCGGCGAGAGCGCGGCGGAGAAGTTCGACGATGCGCGGCGTGGCGAGCGGATCGAGGATGTAGACCTTGGTGCGCGAGAGAAGCGGGGAGATCACCTCGAAGGAGGGGTTCTCTGTGGTCGCGCCGATAAAGGTGATGTGGCCGGCTTCGACGTGCGGCAGGAAGGCGTCCTGTTGCGCTTTGTTGAAGCGATGGACTTCGTCCACGAAGACGATGGTGCGCTGGCCGGAACGCGCTTTGCGCTCGGCGGCGGCCATGACTTCTTTGATCTCCTTGATGCCTGCGAGGACCGCGCTGAAGGCAATGAATTCCGAACGCGTCAACCGGGCGATGAGCCGCGCCAGCGTGGTCTTGCCGCAGCCGGGAGGTCCCCAGAAGAGCATCGAGCCGAGATCGTCGTTTTCGATTTGCACGCGCAGCGCTTTGCCGGGGCCGAGAAGTTTTTCCTGGCCGATGAACTCGTCGAGCGTGCGAGGGCGCATGCGCTCGGCCAGCGGCTGATGCGCAAGCGGCACATCGGGCTCTTCGGGTTGCGGCAGCTTGGAGAAAAGGCTCACGGCTGTGGTTCGCTCGGGTTCGCGATCGATCTTCGCTGGCGCGCGGCTTCGTAGAAGAGCACCGCGGCGGCAGCGGCGGCGTTCAGCGATTCGATGCCGCTGGCCATTGGGATGCGGATGCGCGCATCGGCGCTGCGCTCGATCTCTTCGGGCAGGCCGGCACCTTCGTTGCCGACGAGCAGGGCGACGGGTTCGCACCAATCGACTTCCCAGGGGGCGAGGAGCGGGGAGTCGCCCGCGCGAGGCTCGTGGACGCTGGAGGCGAGCGTGCGCACGCCGGCGACGCGCAATTGCGCCAGCAAAATGGGCAACGACATGCCCGCCAGAGTGGGAAGGTGCAACGCCGGCTCCCGCGGAGGCACGCAGCGCCTTCGGTGAAAAGGGGCTCGCGGTGCCGCTCTGGCCTGAAGCGGCGGTGACGGCGCCGGTGGCGCCGAACGCCGAGGCCGTGCGTAGAATCGTGCCGACATTGCCGGGATCCTGAACGCCAGCCAGGACGACGAGCAGAGGCGCGCAGGCGTCGCCGGGGACGCGGAGGATGTCGTCGAAGGTGGCGGTCCGCGGCTCGACCAGCGCCGCGACGCCTTGAGGATGTTCGGTATCGGCGATGCCTTCAAAGAGGCGATCGGTGGTGCGCAGTACGGGGAACGCGATTTCCGGACGATCGATCGACGGGGCGAGGCGCTCGTGGTGGCGCTCTCCGGATTCGCTGAATAGGACCGCGCGTATGCGGCAGCCTGAGCGCAAGGCTTCCTCGACCAGGCGCACGCCTTCGACGCCGACGCTGCCGGATTCGGTGGGCAGACCGCCGCGCAAGGCCATGCGGAACTCCTTGAGCCAGCGATTGTCGCGGCTGGTGAGCTTGGCGGAGGGACCGGTCGCGCCCGCGTCCCTGGCCGCTTTTACCGGTGTAGCCATCACCCGGAGGGTAACAAATTTCAACCCAAAGAGGCTAACTCGTCGAAAGGGTTCGGGAGCCCATTGCACCGGCGGCGCGCTGTGTGGTAGCGTCGCCCAAATAATGGCAGCGGGCGGAGCGCTGCTGGGTGGGTTTTACGACTTCGCCAAAGGCCAAAAAGTTGCCGGCAGAACTGTTGCGCGTCAACGCGCAAACCCCGGAAGCGGATGTGCTGCGGTATGCAGCGCATTTTCTCGTTCGGGGCAGTGTCATCGGCATCCCCACGGATACGTTCTATGGGCTCGCCACCGATCCCTTTAATCTCGCCGCGGTGGACGAACTCTACAGAGTGAAGGGCCGGCCGGAAACGCGGGCGCTTCCCATTCTGGTCAATTCCCTGGACCAGGCTCTGGTTTTGATGCGCGAGCGGGTTTACGAAGGCACGACGATGGAGCATCCGCCGGAGCAGTTCTTGCGGCTGGCGGAGGCGTTCTGGCCCGGCGGGCTAACCCTGGTGATGGATGCGTCGCATCGTGTTCCGTTGAAGGTGACGGCGAACACCGGCAAAGTGGCGCTGCGGTGGCCGAAGAGCCCGGTCGTCGAGCGGTTGATCGATGAGTTTGGCGGACCGATCACGGGGACGAGCGCAAACATCTCGGGTTTCCCCGCGTGCGCGAATACCGAACAGTTGATGAGACAGCTCGGGCTGCGCCTGCCGTTGATCCTCGATGCCGGAGAGACCGGCATGGGATTGCCGTCGACCATCGTGGGTTTGCGCGACGATCAGTGGGAGATTCTGCGCGAGGGCGCGATTCCGGTGGCGGAAATCGAGCGAGTGTTGCAGTAAGGGAGCGATTTGCGCCGGGCGAGTACGCGCCTGGGCCGGGTTTACAATGAGGCAGGGTCGCGCGCAAAGCGCGCCCCTACGGCGCTTTTGATTGGGCGGTGGCGGTCGGGTGGACGCGGTCAGGCAAAGAGGCGAGGAAGTCGAAGTCGCCGGTCGGAGATAGCGGCAGATCGCCCAGGGCCTTGCGGTGGACCGAGACGGAATCGGTGAACCAGAGCGGCAGGTAGGGCAGATCTTCCGCCAGGATCTTTTGGACTTCGCTGCAGAGGGCTTTCCTTTTTTCGCGATCCATTTCGGTACGGATTTGGTCGGTAAGCGCGTCGATGCGCGGGTTGCGGTAGTGTCCGCGATTGGCCCCGTCGGGAGGAAAGCGCTTGGAGGAATAGACGAACTCGAAGATGTCCGGATCGTTGTTAGCGCCGACCCAGCGGAGGAGATTGAGCTGGAAGTTGCCTTTGACGGCGTCGGAGAGGAGCGTGGCGAATTCAAGAGGGCGGAGTTCGAGCTCGACGCCGACGCGGCGCCACTGTTCCTGGAGGGCAGCGCCGATGAGACGGAACTGCTCATCGGTGGAGGTTTTCAGGGTGATGTGGAGGCGGACGCCGTTGGGTTTGCGCGGGAAGCCGGCGGAGTCAAGAAGTTGCTCGGCGCGAGCGGTGTCGAGCGTGTATTGGGTGACATTGGGTTCGTAGGCCCAGTGAATGGGCGGAAGGATTCCGCTGGCGACGCGCGCTTGGCCGTGGAGGAGGTAGCGGATGAGGGCTTCGCGATCGGTGGCATACGCGAGTGCTTGACGAACTTCGCGATGCGCCAGGATGGGGTCTTCGACGTTGAGGCCGAGATAAGTGAGGTTGGTACCGGGGCGCTGGGTGACGGCCAGCATTGCCTGCTTGGCTAGGACCGGAATCATGTCCGGGGCCAGCGTGCTGACCTCCAGGTCGGCCGAGCCTTTGCGGAGTTCGAGGGCACGAACGAGCGCGTCGGGAACGATGCGGAACCGAACGCGGGACACCGATGGCGCGCCGCGGAAATAGTCGGGGTTGCGCTCGACGAGGACTTCGTCATCTTGGGACTGGCTGACGAAGCGAAACGGGCCGGAGCCGATGGGATGGCGAGAGAACTCCGCGCCGGCGTTCGCTGGAGCGATGCCGGTGGTCGGGCGGACCAGATTAATGGTGAACGACGCGTACGGTTCGTTGAGATGGAAGATCACGGTGGCGGCGTCGGGGGCCTCGATGGAGGTGACCATACGGAAGGCGCCGCGTTTCGGCGAGCGGTTGGCGGGGTTCATGATGAACTCGAAGGTGGCCTTGACGTCGGCGGAGGTGACGCGGCGGCCGTCGTGAAACTGGACGTCGCGGCGCAGATGAAACACGTAGGTGAGCGGGTCGGGAGTCTCCCAGGATTCGGCGAGGTCGCCGTGCAGGTTCATCTGCGCGTCGCGTTCGAGAAGGCTGCTGAAGAGCAGGCCGTCGAGATGGGCGGATTGCGCGTCGGTGGAGTAGCGAGGATCGAGATTGGTGGGGTTGGCTTCGAGCAGAAAGGTGAGGGCGGAGGGGTCGGGACTTGTCGAGCGAGAGCAGGCCGCGGGGAAAAACGAAGCAACGAAGTAAAGAAGTAATGAAGTAAGGAGAAAGCCAAAACGCGAATTAGGTGAAGCGCATCTAGCGGGGCGGGGCATAGGAGATTTTACCTAGGATTGCGGGACGAGTCGCGCCAGTGGCGGAGGGGAGATTCGCGGCACGGCGGTGGAATGTTTCGTAGGCCAGAAGGGCGAAGGCGAAGGCTTCTTTGGCGTCGGTGGGAACACCTAGCACGAAAGACGGTAAGACCTCGATGTTGGTTGATGCCAGGCGTTTGCTTGCTGGAGGAGAAGGAAAAACCCTGATCGAGGTTGAAGTTGGCAACTTGCCGAGCAGGGGCGCAGCATGCTGCGCCCCTACCTGGGCGTCGAAGTGGACGCCGAGGGCGGCGGTGAGTTGGGCGAGGATTAGCGGGTTGCGGGCGCCGCCGCCGGAGACGATGAGTTGGTGGATTTTGTGTTTGGGGAGGACGAAGCGGTTTAGGGCATCGACGACGGAGAGCGCGGTGAAGATGGTGGCGGCGCGGATGAGGTCGGCGGGCTTGGCTTTGTAGCGGCGGCCGAGGGCGAGGACTTTTTGGGTGTAAGCGCGGCCGTAGTATTCGCGGCCGGTGGATTTGGGTGGCGCGACCTTCAGGTACGGATCCTTCATCAATTCGTTTAGGAGCGCGGGGATGGAACGGCCTTGCGCCGCTAACGCTGCGTTTTGATCGTAGCGCTGGCGGCCGTGGGTGAAGTGGGAGACGAGAGCGTCGATGAGCATGTTGGCGGGGCCGGTGTCGAAGGCGAACACCTGCGAGGGCTTGGCGGCTGCGGGGAGCACGGTGACGTTGGCGATGCCGCCGAGATTGAGGGAGACGCGGCCGAGTTTGGCGTGGCGGTAGAGGAGATAGTCGGCGTACGGGACGAGTGGGGCGCCTTGGCCGCCGAGGGCGATGTCGGCGGGGCGGAAGTCGGCGATGGTGGTGATGCCGGTGCGGGCGGCGATGATGGAAGGCTCGCCGATTTGCAGTGTGGAGGCGGTGGGGCGGTCCAGGTACGGAACGGGCTGGCCTTGATGGAAGATGGTTTGACCGTGGCTGCCGATCAGGGCGATTTTTTTTGTGGGTATGCGGAAACGCTTGCAGGCGGTTAGCGCGGCTTCGGCGAAAGATTTCGCCCAAGCGAAAATTCAATTGACTTAGTTCGCCGGCAGAAATGGGTTGCTGCTCGGCGACGCGAAGGATTTCTTTCCGCAGGGCTGGTGGAAAGTCTATGGATGTGTGATGGAGAAGCTTCGCGTTCGAGGTTTGGCGGGGCGCCAGAGATTTGAGCAAGGGCCACGTCGATGCCGTCGGCGGACGTGCCGGACATCAGGCCGAGGACGAGGAGCGGGCTGGATTTCATTGGAATAGCGTAAGAAGGATTTCACCACAGAGGGCACAGAGAACACAGAGAAGAAAGAGGATCGAGAGAGGAAAAGGACAACGCCGAGCCCTTGGGCGCCGGCGGACGGTTAGTTCGTCTTGCTTTTGGACTCCGGAGCCACGCGAAAACACCGTGCTTTTTCGTCCCAATAGATGCGGTCCTTGTTTTTCTTCCACGCCGCAAGCCACTGGTCCTGGATGAACTTTCTTCCGTGCTTCTTGAGAAACCGGCGCCAACAGGTTTCTGCTGGATCCTTGCAGGGGTCTCTCAGCAACTCCAGGCCCGGCATGGTAAAGGTCCTCCAGTCCGAATCCGTGAACAGATCACTCAAGATGAAGGAGGCGATGTCTCCGGCGGTGGTCAATCCCCAATAGTCGTAGATGGGTTCCTTGGTCGGGCGCGTGTCCCTGAGTTGGGAGATCAAAACCGGAATCGCCTCCTTTCCATCGGCGACGATCCGATCCATTAGCCTAGAGCTGCAATAATCCCTGTCCTGCAGCCGGCCTTTTGCGCGGCAAGTGTAGGCGTGCTCGTCGAAATTCCACAGCGGGTAGGCTTCCGGCTTTTGAGGCGCGATCTGGCTTGGAGTATTCGTGGGCAGCAGCACCGAGAGCAAAAGAGCAACAGAGACAGAAAGCGCTCCGATCCTACTCATTTCGGCACCTTACCATATCTAGCCGGTATAGCAGCGGCGGTGAGTCAGGAGATTTGCTTCTTGAGTTCGGCGAGGAGGTTTAGGGCGTCGATGGGCTTGAGTTGGTCGAGGTCGGCGGCGCGGAGTTTGTCGAGGACGGCGCGATCGAGGGGGGTGAATAGGACGGCTTGGGCGCCGTTGCCGTTGGCGGCGGCTTCGGCGGCGCCGGGGGAGAGTTTTTCGCTGAGCTGGTGCTCGCTCTGTTCGTGTTTCTTGAGGACTTCGCGGGCGCGCTCGATGACGCTGCGCGGCAGGCCGGCGAGGCGGGCGACTTCGATGCCGTAGCTTTTGTCGGCGCTGCCGGGTTCGACGTGGCGGAGGAAGATGATTTCGTTGGGCGTTTCTTTCACCGAGACGTGAACGTTTTTGACGGCGGGCAGAAGATCGGCGAGTTCGGTCAGCTCGTGATAGTGCGTGGCGAACAGGGTGCGGGCGCGGGTGTGCTTCTGGAGATGCTCGACGACGGCCCAGGCGATGGAGAGGCCGTCGAAGGTGGCGGTGCCGCGGCCAACTTCGTCGAGGAGCACGAGGCTCGAGGGTGTGGCGTGATTCAGGATCGAGGCGACCTCGCTCATTTCGACCAGGAAGGTGGAGCGGCCGCGGGCGAGATTGTCGCTGGCGCCGATGCGCGTGAAGATGCGGTCGATGATCGGGCAGCTTGGCCTGGCGCGCGGGAACGAACGAACCGATCTGCGCCATCAGGACGATGAGCGCGGACTGCCGGAGATAGGTGGACTTGCCGCCCATGTTGGGGCCGGTGATGAGAAGAAGTTGCTGGCGGCTCGGCTCGAAGTAGAGATCGTTGGGGACGAAGCGCTCGCCGCGCTGGCGCAGGAGCTCTTCGATGACGGGATGGCGGCCGCCGATGATGAGAAGCTCGCCAGTGGAATTGAACTCGGGCCGGGTGTAACCGCGGTCGGCGGCGAGTTTGGCAAAGCGTGGTGAGGACATCCATCTGCGCGACCGCCGCGGCGGTTTTGCGCAGGCGCGCGGCGTTGGCGGCGACGCTCGAGCGGACTTCGATGAAGAGCTGGCGTTCGATTTCGAGGATGCGCTCGTCGGCGGCGAGAATTTTGCGTTCGTATTCTTTCAGTTCGGGCGAGGTGAAACGCTCGGCGTTGACCAGGGTTTGCTTGCGCTCGTAGTCCGGCGGGCGCGAGATGGAGATTGGGCTTGGAGATCTCGATGTAGTAGCCGAAGACCTGGTTGTAGCGGATTTTGAGGGAGTTGATGTCGGTGCGTTTGCGCTCGCGCTCTTCCATCGAAGCGATGATTTGCTTGCTGTGCTGGCTCAGGTTGCGCAATTCGTCGAGCTCGCCGTGATAGCCGCCGCGGATGATGCCGGGGTCGGTGGCGAGAGCGGGAGGTTCGTCGGCAATGGCGCGCTCGAGGTGTTCGCGAACGTCGGTGAGTTCGTCGATCTGATCGTGCAAATTGCGGAGGAGTTCGCTGCCGCCTTTGGGCGGGGCGGTGAGAAAATTTTTCAGGATGGGGAGCTGCGATAAGGAGCGGCGCAGAGCGACGAGCTCGCGCGGGGAGGCGAGACCCAGGGTGATGCGGCTGGTCAGGCGCTCGAGGTCGAGAATGCCGCGAAGCTCCTTGCGAATCTCACCGCGAACGACGGTTTGCTGGACAAGTTGGGCGACGGCGGTGAGGCGAGCGTCGATGGCCTCGCGGTCGATCAGCGGACGCAGAACCCAGGAACGCAGCAGGCGGGCGCCCATGCCGGTAACGGTGACGTCGAGGGCGGCGATGAGCGTGGCGGGGCCGCTGCGGCCGGCTTCTTCGGTGAAGATCGGATTGAGGAGCTCGAGATTGCGGACCGACACGGGATCAAGAACGAGCGCGTCGTGCTGCTCGTAGTAGCGAACGCGATCGAGATGGCCGAGAGCGTCGATCCAGGCCGAGGGGTCCCTGGCAGGAGCGGCGGCGGCAGCGGAGAGAGACGCTTGGGTCGCGATCGCGGATCGCTCGCCGGAATCAGCACCTCGAGCGGCGTTCTCGCGCAGGTAGTGGATGATGGCGCCGGCGGCGGCAAGCGATTGATGATGGTTGTCGAGGCCGAAGCCGGTAAGCTCGGCGACCCCGAACTGCTCGCGCAAGATGCGCGACGCGTAGTCGTATTGAAAAATCCAATCCTCGAGACGTGACTCGACGCCGCCCGTGCCCTCAAGCAGGGAGGTTTTGGCGGTGTCGAAAAGCTGCTGGGGACGGGGCAAAAGAGTTTCGCGGGGATGAAGGAGTTGCAGTTCGTCGCGAAGATCTTCGTCGGCGCGGGGGCCCGAGAATTCGGTGGCCTGAAATTCTCCGGTGGACAGATCGACGAAGGCCAGGCCGACCGGCGAGCCGGAAGGATGCTTGGCGACCGCAGCCAGAAAATTGTTTTCGCGGGCGTCGAGCACCGCGCCGTCGGTGGCCGTGCCGGGGGTGATCACCCGCACGACTTCGCGGCGGACGATTTTCTTGCCGGGGCCGGGCTGCTCCATCTGATCGCAGATGGCGATTTTGAAGCCGGCGCGAATCAGGCGGGCGACGTAGCCGTCGGCGGCATGGTAGGGAACGCCGCACATCGGAATGGGCTGGCCCTTTTCGCGATTGCGCGAGGTGAGAGTGATTTGGAGCTCGCGCGAGGCGAGGATGGCGTCTTCGTAGAAGAGCTCGTAGAAATCGCCGAGGCGGAAGAGCAGCAGCGCGTGGGGATAGCGCGTCTTAATGGCTTGGTACTGCTGCATGAGCGGTGTGGATGGCTCGGTCATTTGAGAAGAAGTTGGGTTCGTTGCTCCGGGTACGGTTTAGATGAGCGAAAGATTAGTCGGACGCGGACGATTTGGCAAACGGTGGTTCGGGGACTAAGCCCCGAGCAAAGGAACCCGGCGCCAGTCGAGCATTCGGCTGGGCGACGCTGACATCGAGGCAGGGTCGCGCGTGAAGCGCGCCCCTACGTAAGTGCTGCCGAACCAAAAGCATCTCCTATCTCGAGATGCCCAGCTGGGTTAGCAGGAAGGCGTAGTTGAGGGCGATTTCGCGCAGATAGTCGTAGCGGCCGGAAGCGCCGCCGTGGCCCGCGCCCATATTGGTTTTCAGGAGCAGCAGGTTGGCGTCGGATTTGAGCGTGCGGAGTTTGGCGACATATTTCGCGGGCTCCCAGTACATGACCTGGCTGTCGTTGAGCGAAGTCTTCACGAGCATCGTGGGATAGCGTTTGCGCTCGAGATTGGTGTAGGGGCAGTAGCTCTTCATGTAGAAATAATCTTCGGCGATTTGCGGGTTGCCCCACTCTTCGTATTCGCCGACGGTCAGCGGGAGCGAGGCGTCGAGCATGCTGTTGAGCACGTCGACGAAGGGGACGTGGCTGATGACGATGCGGAAGAGATCGGGGCGCATGTTGGCGACCGCGCCCATCAGCAGGCCGCCGGCGCTGCCGCCTTCGATGACCAGCCGCTCTTGCGAAGTGTACCGATGCGCGATGAGGTGCTCGGCGGCGGCGATGAAATCGGTGAAGGTATTGAGTTTGTTGTGCATGCGGCCGGCGTCGTGCCAGGGCTTGCCGAGTTCGCCGCCGCCGCGGATGTGGGCGATGGCGAAGATCACGCCGCGATCGAGCAGGCTGAGGCGATTCGAATTGAAACTCACCGGCATCGAGATTCCGTAGCTGCCATAGCCGTAGAGAAGCAGCGGAGCGCTCGCGTCGCGGAGCGTGTCGCGGCGATACACGAGGGAGATGGGAACCTGCGTGCCGTCGGAGGCGGTGGCGTGGAGGCGTTCGCTGGCGTATTGCGTCGAGTCGTAGCCGCCGAGGACGGGCTGCTGCTTGCGGAGGATGCGCTGGCGGGTTGGCAGATCGTAGTCGAAGACCGAGCGCGGTGTGACGAAGGATTCGTACTGGAAACGGACATGATTGGTGACGAATTCGGGATTCGCGCCGAGCGAGGCGTTGTAGGCAGGCTCGGTGAATTCGATGCGGTGCGAGGCGGCCAGTGCGTCGCCCTTTGCGCTCACGTTGGCGGTGGCTTGGGGAAGGTCGACGACGCGCAGGTAGGGAAGCCCGCCTTCGCGCTCGAATAGCACCAGATGGGACTGGAAGACGTCAACGTCAGCCAGCATAACGTCGGAGCGATTGGGGATGAACTCGCGCCAGAACTTTCGGCGCGGGTCTTCCGGCGAGACGGTCATCAAACGGAAGGTGCGTCCGGCGGAGTTGGTGCGAACGTAGAAAATTCCGCCGGGCCGACGGCCTTCGGGACCCGGATGATGATCGACGTAGTATTCGTGAGTGTCTTCGCGATGGGCGATCAGACGAAATTCCGCGTTGGGCTGGTCAGCGGGAAGAAAGCGGACTTCGCTGGTGGTGTGACTCGCGGCGGTGAGCAAGAGGAAAGCGTCGCTGCGGGTGCGCGCGATGTCGATGCGGAAGCGTTCGTCGGCCTCTTCGTAGACGAGGGCGTCGGGCTCGCTGGCTGCCAGGCTGTGGCGATAGAGGCGGTGGGAGCGCTTGGTGGTTGGGTCTTCGACGGTATAGAAGAGCGTGCGGTTGTCGGAGGCCCACGCAACGCTGGTCACGCGCTCGATGGTCTGCGGCAGAGTTTCCCCGGTGCGAAGATCTTTGAGGCGCAGCGTGAACTGGCGAAATCCGGTGGTGTCGATGGAGTAAGCCAACCGCTGATTGTCGTCGCTGACGGCGAACGAGCCGAGTCCGAGAAAGGAATGGCCTTGAGCGAGAGCGTTTAGGTCGAGGAGCAGCTCTTCGGGAGCGCCCTCGGCGTCCTGTTTGCGGCAATGGATCGGGTATTGTTTGCCCTCTTCGGTGCGGGTGAAATAGAGATAGCCGCGGAGGCGGTAGGGAACGGAGAGATCGGTCTGGAGAATTTTCCCGAGCATCTCGCTGTAGAGCTGTTCCTGAAAGCCCGCGGTGTCTTGCAGGACGGCGTCGGTGTAAGCATTTTCCGCGTGCAAATAGGCAATGACGTCGGGGTTTTCCTTTTGGCGCAGCCAGGCGTAGGGATCGACCCGGCGATCTCCGTGGAGCACGTGTTCGACCGGCTCGCGGCGGGCGACGGGCGGCTGCGCGCTACCGGTGTGCGGGAAATCTTGCGAAATACTGGGCGCGGCGATGTTGGTGTCCGGCTTCATGCGTCTCTCGGTTGTGCGCGCGGCGGGGATTGGGATGCCGGGCAAGGGTGAATCGCGTGCGTCCGTTATACTACAACGGAAGCGAGCGATAGAAGAAAGCGGTGCCGTAACCGCGCTCTGGAAGGCAGATGGCCCACGAGATCGAAATCAAGTTGCACGTCAAGGACCTGAGCGCGTTCCGGGACGCGTTGAAGAGGCTGGGGGCACGATCGGTCTCCGGCGGGACAGGGCGCGTGCACGAATGGAACGTGCTTTTCGACACGCCGCAGAAGGAGCTCGCGGGGCGGAGGGAGCTGCTGCGGATTCGAACGGAGACCCCGGAGCGTTCCAATTCGAAACGCACGGGACCCAAAGCGGGACGCGTGCTGCTTACCTTCAAGCGCCCGCTCTACGGGGAGCAAACCGAAACGGGCGCACCAAGACGGCCCCCGCGGCACAAGATTCGCGAGGAGCTTGAGTTACAGGTTGCGGATGCGCGCGGCTTGGCGAAGATCTTCGAGGGACTCGGCCTGTGCGGCTGGTTTCGCTACGAAAAATTTCGGACCACGTTCCGGTTACCTGCGGCGCAACGTTGGGCCAAAGGTTTGTTGATTGAGCTGGACGAAACGCCCATCGGCACATTCATCGAACTTGAGGGACCTCCCAAGGCCATCGACCGAGCCGCAAAGGAACTGGGTTTTGCAAAGCAGGACTATATTGTGAGGAACTACTTGTCTCTTTATCTTGCCGCGTGCCGGCGACGCAAAGAAGAACCGGGCGACATGGTGTTTCAAAAGCGAAGATGAGTTAGAAAGCGTCACAAGGAAAAAAATCGCCGCAAACGCCATTCTTTTCTTGACAATGCGACGCAGCAAGCTTATTCAAGTCTCGTGTGATCGCGTAGCGACCACGCTTGG
Source organism: uncultured Acidobacteriota bacterium (assembly GCA_963735525.1). Classification (GTDB taxonomy): domain Bacteria; phylum Acidobacteriota; class Terriglobia; order Acidiferrales; family UBA7541; genus Acidiferrum. Next base: position 388,974 of record CAVTLQ010000023.1, read on the forward strand.
AGTGAATTCTCTGCCAATGTGTGCATCTAGCGAACTCGAGCCTGGCCCTAGTCGCTTGCGACCTGGGCGCGGCTGGCGAGTGCTGCAACCGTTGGGTGTTCGGAAGGCGTCGCGCGATAGGGGTCCAATCGCGCAGACGAACGGGCGGGGAGGGTTTCCGGGCGGCTAAAGGTAAGTCCATTTGTTTGAGGCGCTTGCCCGCGGCCGGAGCTTTACGGTGCGCGGGTTTTTTTGTTGCAGGGGCTGGGTCGGGGACTTGCGGCCCGCTTGCGCAGCGACCACCGATGGACGGTCCGGCGTCGGTTTGCTTGGCGTGGACCTTGGGAGATCTCCGGAGCACAGCCAGGAATGTCTGTGCCACAGGAAGCAGAGGGGCGGCTTATGCAACTCTATGCGACAGAATTGATGGGGGCGGAAACCTACGACGATCAAGGGCATTTCGTCGGACGCGTGCGCGAATTCTTTATCGAACCGGCCGACCAGGCCAACCGGGTGTCGCGGTTTTTGCTCTCGCGCGGGCGCTTTCAACCGTTGCTGGCGCGGCACGACCAGGTCGCCGCCATCGCGCCCGGAACCCTTCGCCTGAACTGCAGCGAGCGCGCGCTGGAACTCTACCGGCCCAATGAGGCTTGGCTGGCGATTCGCAAGGATTTGCTGGATCAGCAGATCATCGACACCAAGGGCCGGAAAGTCGTGCGCGTCAACGACGTGGATCTGGCCGAGCAACGCACAAACGGCAGCGTGGAACTGCGGCTTACGCAGGTGGATGTCGGGCTGCCCGGGGCGGTCCGGCGCCTTCTGCAGGGGCTGTTGTCGCCTGCCGTCATCCGCAAGCTGCAGGCCGGCCTTCCGCAACGCGCCATTCGGTGGGAATTCGTGAACCTGATTGAACCCGACCCGCTGCGCCGCGTAAAGCTGCGCATCACGCACGAGAAGCTCGAAGACCTGCACCCCGCGGATCTGGCCGAAATTATGGAGTCCCTTTCGGCCGCCGAGCGGCAGGGAATCATCGCCTCGCTGGACGAAGAGACGGCCGCGTCCGTTCTCGCGGAGCTGGACGAGCGGCTTACGACGCAGATCGTCGAAAGGATGGACCCTGAAAGGGTGGCCGACATCCTGGAAGAGATGGCGCCCGACGCGGCGGCCGATTTGCTGGCCGAGTTGCCGAAAGAGACGTCGGACGAGGTGCTCGAGGAGATGCCGGGGCAGGAGGCCGCCGAAGTGCGCGAACTGCTGGCCTTCGACCCGTCCACTGCGGGCGGAATGATGAACACCGACTTCGTGTTCATCGGAGAAGGCTCGACGCGCGAGGAGGTGCTGCAGTGGATGCGCTCGCAAGACCTGAACTTCGATCAGCTGGATACGGTGGTACTGCTGGATACCTCGGCGCAATTTTCCGGTACGGTTCCGGTGGCCAAGCTATTGCTCGCCTCTCCGGAGCAGGCGCTGGGGGAACTGAAGATCGAGCCTTTGCTCAGTGTAACGGCGGATTCCGATGAAAAGGACGTGTTCGAGCTGTTCGACAAATACAATCTGCGGACGCTGACCGTGGTGGACGAGCACAACCGGCCGATGGGGACGATCACGGTCGATGATGTGGTTTCACGTTTGATCCAAAAGTAGGGAGAAACCGGAAACAGCGATGGACTGGACGGCCCTAGCGACGAGGGTGGAAGGTCTGCGGACGCGCGGAACCGACTTGCAGAAGCGCATCCGAGGCCTGCGGCGGCGCTTGACGCTGCTCCTGGCGGTGGTGGGGCCGGGACTGATTACCTCGAACGTGGACAACGATGCCGGGGGAATCTCGGTCTACACGCAGGCGGGAGCGCAGTACGGCTACGCCCTGTTGTGGTCGCTGATCCCGATGACCATCGCGCTGTACGTCACCGAGGAGATGTGCGCGCGCATGGGTGTGGTGACGGGCAAAGGCTTGTCCGACCTGATTCGCGAGGAGTTCGGGTTCCGGCCGACGTTTTTCGTGATGGTGACGGGATTTTTTGTGGACTTGGCGAACGTGGTGGCGGAGTTTGCGGGCGTTGCCGCAGCGATGCAAATCTTTCATGTGAGCAAATACATCGCCGTGCCGATCGCGGCGGTGCTGGTGTGGGTGTTGGTGCTGCGCGGAACGTACCGGCAGGTGGAGGTGATTTTCCTGGCGGCCTGCGTCTTGTACTTGTCCTACGTGGTGTCGGCGTTTTTGGCGAAGCCGGACTGGCTGGAGGCGGCCCGGCACACGGTGATTCCGAATCTTCGCTTTGACTCGGGGTATCTGGTCATGCTCACGGGGCTTGTCGGAACGACGATTGCGCCGTGGCAGTTCTTTTACCTGCAGGCCAGCTTCGTGGAAAAGAAAGTGTCGGCGCGGCAGTATCCCCAGGCGCGCGCCGACGTGCTGATCGGCAGCGTGAGCTGCATGGTGATCGTCTTCTTCATCATCGTTTGCACGGCCGCGACCCTGTACGCTTCCGGCCTGCGAAACATCACGGACGCGGCGGAAGCGGCAAAGGCGCTGATTCCGCTGGCCGGGAAGTGGGCGGGCACGTTGTTTGCGTTTGGATTGCTGAATGCCTCGCTTTTCGCGGCGTCGATTCTGCCGCTGTCGACGGCTCATGTGATTTGCGAAGGGCTGGGCTTCGAGGCAGGAATCGACCACAAGTTTCGCGAAGCGCCGATTTTCTACTGGCTGTATACGGTGCTGATCGCGGTCGGCGCGGGAATCGTTTTGCTGCCCAACGCGCCGCTGTGGAAGATCTTGATTTTTTCGCAGGTGGGCAACGGAATTTGGCTGCCGGTGGTGGTGATTTTCATCCTGCTGCTGGTGAACCGGCGCGACCTGATGGGCGAGTACGTCAACACCATGGCGTTCAATGTCGTGGCGTGGGTGACGGCGATTGCCATGATCGCTTTGACGCTGGTGTTGTCCTACACCGCGATCTTCCAGAGCAGCCTCGCCGGCACCCTGAGGACCGACGACGATACAAGACTGGACACTACGGGATTGCGCCGCGCACGAAGCGTATGTTAACTTTGCGGCGTAAAGGGGATTCCCTCAGGACCGCCGCTTTGCCGATGAAAACTCACACCACGCTGCAAGTTGCCACGCCGGGGGTCGCTAGGCTCGGTAACCGCGGAAGAAGCCGAGTCTGCTGGCAAAGCTGGATCTGGCGCGGCTTCCGCGGCATGTCGCAGTGATCATGGACGGCAATGGGCGCTGGGCCCAGCGCAAGCACCTGCCCCGGGTGGCGGGTCACCGCGTCGGCACCCAGACCGCACGCATCGACCATCGAGACGTGCGCGCGGCTGAAGATCGAAGCTCTGACGCTGTATGCCTTTTCGGTAGAAAACTGGCGGCGTCCGAAAACCGAGACCGACTTTCTGATGCAGCTCTTGCGAGAGTATCTGCGCACGGAAATGCCGCTGATTCAGAGGAACGATATCAAGATGCGATTTCTGGGGCGCTCCCGGGAGCTGCCCGCCGGCGTGCAGCAAGATATGCAGAACGCTGAGGATAAGACCGCTGGGAACGGCGGCATGGTCCTGTGCCTGGCGCTGAATTACGGCGGGCGAGCGGAGATCGTGGATGCCGCTAACGCGCTTCTGGCCGAGCGGAACACGCAGGGAAACCCGGCGCCAATCACCGAGGAAGAGCTTTCGCGCCACTTGTACACGAACGGGCTGCCGGACCCGGACCTGATGATTCGGACGAGCGGTGAAATGCGGGTGAGCAATTTCCTGTTGTGGCAGATCGCGTATGCTGAGATTTTCGTGACGGAAACGTTGTGGCCCGATTTCAACCGCGCCCGGTTGCTTGAGGCTTTCGTGGAATTTCAAAAGCGCGAGCGGCGCTACGGCGGCATCCGCGAGGGCGGGCCAGGCGAATTGCCCGCGCGTGTGGCCGGAGAGTGAGTGCCCGGCTTCTTGTTTGATCTTGTCCTTTGTGACCCTTCGTCGTGATTTCTTTCCCTCGATATGATGAGATGGGGTTAGTGGTCTGCCGGGGAATCTCATCTCTTATGACGTGGAAGCGAGTGGCGACAGCCGCGGTTCTGATTCCGTTTGTGGTTGGCTTGGTGTTGTTGGGATCGACGGCGTGGGTAGCGCTGGCGCTGGCGCTGGTAACGCTGCTGGCCCTCTTTGAATACTTCTCGCTGGGGGACGCCATCGGGCACCGTGGCTATCGCTACTGGACCGCCACTTGCGCGCTGGTGCTCATTTATGTGCAGTGGGTCGCGGCGATTGAGCCTACGTATCAATTGGCCGGAGGTTTCGCGTTGCACCGCGAGATCGGGCGATTCGCCACCGGGCTTGTCGGCGTCCAGGGCGTATTTTTTCTGTTCGTGCTCGGTGTTGCGGTGCTGACCTTGTGGACGAAGCGGCCGCTGGTCGAAGCCTTGCCGGCAGCAGGTATCAGCGCGAGCGCACTGCTGCTCGTGGCGTTTCCGCTGAGCTTTTCGGTGCGGCTGCACGGATTGGGCAGGGAAGGCCCGTGGCTGCTGCTTTTCGCGCTGGTGATTACCTGGGCCGGCGACTCGGTCGCGTATTTTGCCGGCCGGGCAATCGGGAAGCACCCCTTGGCGCCGCACTTGAGCCCGAAGAAAACGTGGGAAGGCACGGTGGCGAGCTTTGCGGGATCGCTGCTGGTGGCGGTGGTGTTTACACGGTGGCTGAGTGCGCCGCTGGCGCAGCTATTGGCGATGGCCGGTGCAGGCAACGTCGCGGGTCAAGCGGGCGATCTGCTGGAGTCTGCCTACAAGCGCAGCGCGGGGGTGAAGGATTCGGGTGGCCTGTTGCCGGGCCACGGCGGCATCCTCGACCGCATCGACGCGCTGATTCTGGCGATCCCGGTTGTCTGGTATTATTGGACGATCGTCTACTCGCCTGGAAATTAAGCCGGTGCATTCTCTGTTGTGAGAAAACCAGAAAGAACGGCTGCGTGACGCCATCCTTCACTAAACTGGCCATTTTGGGCTCGACAGGCTCGATTGGCAGGCAATGCCTTTCCGTCGTGGAGGCCTTCCCGGAACGCTTTGCTGTGGTGGCACTGGCTGCCGGCGCAAATCTGGAGGAGCTAACTGGACAAATTGAGCGACATCGGCCGGAAGTCGTGTCGGTCGGAGACGCCGGCGAAAGTGGACGAACTTGCCGCACGGCTGAAGGCGAAGGGTTTCGCGCCGATGCCGGCGATTCATCACGGACGCGAGGGCATGCTGGCCGTGGGTACGCATGCGATGGCGGACATCGTTGTGTCGGCGGCGGTCGGCGTGGTGGGACTGGAAGCGACCTATGAGGCCGTCAAGTTGGGTAAGAGGGTGGCGCTGTCGAATAAGGAGGTGCTGGTCGCGGCGGGAGAACTGGTGATGGCCGCGGCAGCGAAATCCGGGCGCGAAATGCTTCCGGTCGACAGCGAGCACAACGCGGTGCATCAGTGCTTGCGTGGTGGCGAGCGCGGCGAAGTGCGGCGCTTGGTGCTGACGGCGTCGGGCGGACCGTTTCGCAAGACTCCGCTGGCAGCGCTGAAGAGCGTCACGCCAGAGCAAGCGCTGGCGCACCCGAACTGGCGAATGGGCAACCGCATCACGATTGATTCCGCCACCATGATGAACAAAGGCTTTGAAGTGATCGAAGCGCGCTGGCTATTTGGAATGCGCCCGGATCAGATCGAGGTGGTGATTCACCCGCAGTCGACGAGTGCACTCGATGGTGGAATTTGTGGATGGTTCCGTTTTAGCACAACTCGGGCCAACTGACATGCGCATGCCCATCCAATATGCGTTAACCTATCCCGAGCGGGTGGCATCCAACCAGATAGCCTTGGATTGGACCAAGCTGCGCCGCCTCGATTTTGCCAGGGTTTCCACGAGGCGGTTTCCGTGCTTACGGCTGGCGAGAGAAGCGTTGAAGAAGGGCGGCGCGCTGCCCTGCGCATTGAATGCCGCGGACGAAGTGGCAGTGGCGGCATTTCTGGAGCGGCGGCTGCCTTTCCTCGGCATTTCGGAAGTAATTGAGAGAGTGCTGGGCCGCACGCCGCGTATGCGCTTCGAGAAGATGGACGACGTGCTCACGGCCGACGCGGAAGCGCGTCGAATGGCGAGGGAAGAAGTAGACCGGTTGGCGATGACCGCGGCAGCGGCATCCTAAGAATTATCGCGTGTGATCCCGGGTTGGCCGGGGTCGACAGGGAAGGGAAACACAGGCGTATGGATTTGTTATTAGGCGTGGCTCTTGTGCTTGGCGTGCTGATTTTGGTGCACGAGTGGGGGCACTTCATCATGGCGCGGATGTTCGGCGTGCGGGTGGACGTGTTTTCGATCGGTTTCGGGCCACGCTTGTTCGGTTGGAAGCGCGGCGCGACGGATTATCGAGTGAGCGCGCTGCCGCTTGGGCGGCTACGTGCGCATGGCGGGGCAAGATCCCACGGATATTGATTCTCAGGGAAGACACGTTTCCGAGCCCGGCGATCAGGCGCCCACCGGCGCGCCGGATGAATTGATGAGCAAGCCGCGGTGGCAGCGGGCGTTTATTTCGCTTGCGGGTCCGGTGGTCAATCTGATTTTTCCGGTGCTCTTGCTGACCGGGTTCTATGCCATCAAGGGAGAGCCATATCCCCCGTATCTGGATCTGCCCGTACAGGTCGTTGCGCTGCCCGCCTACTGCGGCGACTGGACCGGATGCCTTGCAAGTCGGCGACAAGATTATTTCCATGGGCGGGGTGCAAAACCCGACCTGGGAGCAGGCGGAAAAGGTAATTCGAGCGGCTGCGTCCGGAACTTCGATTCCGCTGGAAGTCGGAAAACAACGGCGTACGGCGCGCGTTGAATTTGACGGCGCCCGGGAAGGACAGCGAACAAGCCGCGCAAATCCTTGGGTATGCTCCGATTCCACCGGTCATCGATGACGTCAGCACCGGAGCGCCGGCGGAGCGAGCGGGCTTGGCCGCGGGGGACAAGGTTCTTGCCGTGAATGGTCAGGAGGTCCAGTGGTGGGGGCAGTTTGTGACCCGCATGCGGGCGTCAAACGGGAGCCCAGTCGCACTCAAGATCGCTCGGCAGAACGAGGTAGTCCAAATCAACGTCACGCCGGAGAAGACGGTTCTCCCGCAAGGCGAAACCGTCTACCTCATTGGAGTTGGTCCCAAAGAAACGTATCGCCCGATGCCTTTCACGCAGTCGGTCGTTTTGGCGAGCGAAAAGACATTCGAAACGAGTACAAGACACCATCGGCGTAGTGGGAAGGCTTCTCACCGGGCGCGTCTCGGTGAGGCAGTTGCAGAGCGTGGTGGGGATATCGCGCGCCGCAGGTCAAGCGGTACACAAAGGACCGTCGGCCGTGCTTTCCTTGATGGTGCTCATCAGCGTAAACCTGGGGATTCTGAATCTTTTGCCCATTCCGATTCTGGACGGCGGCAACATTCTGCTTCTGGCGATCGAAGGTGGTTTGCGGCGCGACCTCAGCATGGCGTTCAAGGAGCGCTTCGTCCAGGTGGGCTTGGTGTTCCTCTTGGTGCTCTTCGCGATCGTTATGTACAATGACGTCGTGCGGTTGTTGCCAGGGCACTCCTAACTTCCTGCGCGCCGCACCTCCGGAGAGCGAAGCATGGCCGCTTCACCACAGCACCGGGTTTCCACCGGAGAGCGCCTCAACACTGCGGAAACTACAGGCAAACTTCAACAGGCGGTGGGCGCCAAGGGTATCCGTTTGACGAGGCAGCGGCGCGTGATTTTGCAGGTCATGGACGATGCCGAGCAGCACCTGGACGTCGATCAGATCCTGGAGCGTGCGCAGAAGATCGACTCCGGCGTGCATCTGGTTACCGTGTACCGCACCATCGATCTTCTTAAGAAGCACGGTTTGATCGACGAACTGGACTTGCTGCACCTGCGCGGCGATCGCCACTACTACGAAACGCACGGCCCGCGAGATCATATCCACGTAGCGTGCCTTCGCTGCGGGAAAGTGCGGGAGTTCGAAAGCCGCCTCTACGAGCAATTGAAAGAGCAGATCGCGCGGGACTTCCACATGAAGGTGACGGTGTCGCGCACCGAAGTCGGCGGCTATTGCGCCGAATGCCTCGCGAAGGTCTCGGAGTAGTATCGCTCGTAATTATGAGCCGCCGGGAAGAAGTGTGACTGGCCGTGGCCGGCGCGCTTCAGACGGGCTGGCGGATCGCGCGGAATCTTCGTAGGCGCGAGAAAAATCTGTTCGCGCTGCCGATGTCCCGAGCGATTTGAGCGCGCAGCTCTTCGGCGCCGCTGAATTTCTTCTCTTCGCGCAGATGCTTCCAGAATTGCACTTCGATGCGTCTGGCTGTGATTTCCCCGGAAAAATCCAGCAAGTGTGTTTCAACGCTGAGCATCGAGCCGTTGAAGGTGGGGCGCATGCCAATGTTGGTGACCGAGCGACGGCTCTTGAACTCGCCCTCCAGCAGCGTCCGCGTCACGTACACGCCGCGCGCCGGAAGAAGTTCCTGCTCGGGAGCCAAATTCAGCGTCGGAAACGTAAAGCGCTGGCCCGTGCCCGTTCCGCGGACGACTTCGCCGGTGAGGGCAAACGGCCGGCCTAGGAGTGAGGAAGCATGGGTGACGTCGCCAGCTGCAATGGCGCGGCGAATCGCGGTGCTGGAAACGATTTCCCCCAGGTGGACGACCGGAGGGATGATCACCACGTCAAAGCCGTGCCGCATGCCGAGCTCGCGCAGGAACTTTACGTCGCCCGCCTGACGATGGCCAAAGTGGAAGTCTTCGCCCACCAATACCGCGCGCACCTGAAGGCCCCGCACCAGAATCTCGAGCACGAAGTCTTCCGGCGAGAGCCGCGCGAGCTCCAGGGTGAACGGTAGGACCACGGCGCTTTCGACGCCCAAGTCTCCAAACCGATCCACGCGCTGCGCATTGGTGGAGAGGCGCGGCGGCGCGGACTCTGGCCGCAGGACCTTGAGCGGGGGCGGATCGAAGGTGAGCGCGGTGGCGACATCCTTGGTCTCCTGAGCCCGGTGCACAGTGGCGCGCAAGATCGCCTGGTGGCCGAGGTGGATGCCGTCGAAGTTGCCGATGGCCAGGACGCTGCCTCGGCCAGTCCGGGCATAATGCGAGGCCCACGCTTCCGCCGCCGTGAACACCAAGACAGAGCCCTCGCGGCGGACACTGCGCGATGAAGCAGCAGAAGAGCGGGAGACCCGCGCCACTGCATCAACTTCCTCGTCAACCCGCACATCCAACTCCAAGCCATCGTAGGCGAGCTGAACATGAGGCAGGCCGAGCTTCCGCAAGCGTTCGTTCGTCTCTGCGTGGGCCAAATCGTGCGCGATGTGCGTGAACCACGCGCGCCGGGGCTTCAGCCGATCGATCAGCGCGAGCGCCTGCTCGACGGTCTGGTGCATCGGATGCGGAATATCGCGGAGCGCATCGACGACCAGCTCATCCAGTCCCTCGAGCAAGGGAACCGACGAATCCGGCAGCTCGCTGAAATCGGTGAGATACGCGGCGCGGCCAAAGCGAAAGCCCAGCACCTCGAGGTCCCCGTGGAGCAAGGGAACCGGCACAAACGGTATGCCCATGAGCTCGAACGGGCCGTTCACCACGTGCAGCGTGACGCTCGGAATGGTGCTCAGCGTGGGTCGCGCGTCAAACACATAGGAAAATGCCCGCCGGATGATGTCGAACGTCTCTTGGGTGCTGTAGACCGGCAAGGCGGCCTTCTGGCGAATGTTGAAAGGACGGATATCGTCGAAGCCGAGAATATGGTCCGCATGGCCGTGAGTGAGCAGAATGGCGTCCAGGCGGTCCAGTCCGACGCGCAGCGCCTGCTGTCGAAAATCCGGCGTCGTGTCGATGACTACATTTTGTCCTTCACGGGAAAGCAGCAAGGAAGGTCGCAACCGGTTGTCACGAGGGTCCGTGGACGTACAAACGCGGCAATGGCAGCCGAGAGAAGGCACGCCCATCGATGTGCCAGAGCCGAGAACCGTAACCTTGATAGGAGCCAAAGACATCGTGCAATCGAATCGCGTAGGAGTCGCTCGGGAACCGAATGCCGCGCGCAGACCGGCCTACGGGCGCGTCTTCGCTTTGGCCTGAGTGGCCTGCGCCGCGACCGCCTGGTTGATCTCCAGATAGGTCATTTTCAGCTTGCCCAGCAGATCGAGAAGCAGAGTGTCTTCCTCCGGCGCCAGGTTTCCGCGGGTCTTCTCGCGCAGCGCGTCGAGCATGTCGATCAATTCGCGCGCCGCCTCGGGATCGATCACCGGTTGACCCGTGCGCGGATCGGCGTAAGCGCCTAGAACCATCGCGGCGTTGCTCCCAAGCATCCTCACCAGGTTTTCAAACGCCGGCAATCGCTCCGGCGCATCGGCAGGGGGTTCGGGCGCGCTCTTCAATGCGTCCGCAACCGGTGGCGCAGGCGGATGAGCGGCCGCCTCGCGTCGCGCCTCACGCTCTTGTTCTTCGACTACGTCTTTGCGCAGCTCGCCTTCAGCTGTGAACGGGCGGCGGTCGATAACGCGAAAACTATCTTCCTGCTTGTGATCGGGCAAGTGACATTCCTCGATAATTTGTGTTCTCCTAAAGTTTAGCATCGCCCCGCATCTTTGGGTAGCACAGGGGGTAGCACGGGCCTCGTTTAGTGGACCTGGTGTGGACGTTGGGTGAATGCGCTTGTCAACAGGCATATGCGCCGCAAAGTCACGCATTTTGCTAGACTGGTCTCGATTTTCTGTGGAAGGGAAATGGCCTCGCGCAAGAAACCACTAAAAAAGTCCAAACGCGGCTCTGCACCCACCCGAAAAGCCATCAAGGGAAACTCTCTGTCCGCGGGCGCCTGGTTCGAGAAACTGGTGGCTTTGCAAGCGCGTCTTCGCGCTCCGAACGGCTGCCCTTGGGATCGCGAGCAGACCCACTCGACGCTCAGGACCTATCTGATTGAAGAGGCCTATGAAGTTCTGGACGCGCTCGAGAGCGGCGACGACGACAAATTCGCCGAAGAGATGGGCGATCTTTTGCTCCAGGTCGTGTTTCACTCTCAAATCGCGGCAGAAGAAGGCCGCTTCACCGTCTGCGACGTGATCCGTGAAGTGCACGAAAAAATGGTCCGGCGTCACCCGCACGTTTTCGGAGATGCGCGCGCCAAAGACGCTGCCGAGGTGCTGAAAAATTGGCATCAGATCAAGGCCCAGGAGCGCCGGTCGAAGAATCCAGATGGCGCGTCTCCGGCCACGGACAAAACTCCCGAGTCTGTGCTTGACGGAGTTCCTCGCACACTACCGGCAACTCTCGAGGGCCTGCAACTGACCAAGAAGGCGGCGCGCACCGGTTTCGACTGGGACAATGCCGCGGGAATCTTTGACAAGATGCGCGAAGAGATCGCCGAGCTTCAACGCGCACTCGAAGGGAACACCCGCTCGAAGAGTCGACGAAGAGCTGGGGGACCTACTGTTTGCCGCGGTGAATCTGGCGCGTTTTCTCCAAGTGGATCCCGAGATCGCGCTCAAGAGCGCCAATGCAAAATTCGTCAGGCGATTCCACGAAATGGAGCGCCTCGCTCGGGCGACCGGGCGCAAATTCGAGAGTGTACCGCGAGCCGAGATGGAGTCGCTGTGGGACTCCGCCAAGCGCGGGGAACACGCGCTCGCGGCACGAAACGCAGAGCGCAGCCGATGAGCGAGCACGCCGTCGCGCCATCCCTTGTGGCGAGAAAGTGCCGCACGCTGGCCGAATTTCGTGCCTGTGTGGCGCTTCAGCGCGAAATCTGGGCCGAGACCGACCTGGAGATCGAGCCCAGTGACGATGTTTGTAGTGGCAGCGAATACCGGCGGCCAGGTCTTGGGCGTGTTCGACGGCGAAAAACTGGTTGCTTACACCCTGGCAGTGGTGGGATTGCACCGCAACACGCCCTACTTGCACTCCCATCATACCGGCGTTCATGCCGGCTACCGCGATCGTGGCGTCGGCCGCATGCTCAAATTATTTCAGCGCGAAGAGGCTTTGGCCCGCGAAATTCGTTTAATTGAATGGACCTTCGATCCGCTCGAATTGCGCAACGCGCACTTTAATCTCAACCGCTTGGGCGCAATTTGCAGGGAATATCGCCCCGATCATTACGGCGTGACGTCCAGTCCGCTTCACCGCGGATTGCCAACGGATCGCCTTTTGGCGGAATGGCACTTGGATTCACCGCGCGTGGTAGCCGCCATCAACGGCTTGGTCAAAGACCCTGCGACCGCACCGGCGTCGATCGAATTGCCTGACGAGCTGGAGCAGTGGAAATTGCAGGACACAGAACAAGTTCGCCGCGTGCAGCAGCGCGTGCGCGAAGAATTCACGAACTGTTTTGCGCGCGGATACGCGGCGATCGGCACGCACAAAACGCCGGCCGGAACCGCGTATCTGCTGACGCCGTGGAGTGACTTCTAGTACCAGTTCCAGGGCAAGAACCCAAGGGAGAGTTCGACGCATGCGCATTCGGAGCATCACTCTGCGGGAACTGCACATGAAGCTGATCACGCCTTTCCAGATCAGCGTGGGCCGCACCGACCAGCGGCGGATCGTGATCGTGGAAGCGGATGTGGACGGCGTCATCGGGTGGGGCGAATGCGTCGCGGGTGAGACCCCCGCCTACAGCCCGGAGACGACAGACACCGCGTGGCATATTCTGCGCGATCACGTGTGGCCTCTAATAAAAGGGAAGGAGTTCGAGACCGCAGCGCAGGTGTGGGACCTGCTGCGCGCTCGTGCGCGGTCACAACTATGGCCAAGGGCGCTCTCGAAGCCGCGGTGTGGGACGCCGAAGCGCGCCAAAAGGGAATCCCGCTGTGGAAGTTGCTCGGCGGAACGCGCGAAGAGATTTCTTCCGGCGTTTCCATCGGAATCAAGGACTCGCTGGACGAACTGGCCGCCGCGGTGAAGACGGAACTTTCCGCCGGCTACCAACGCATCAAAATCAAGATCAAGCCGGGAAAAGACTTGGAGCCCGTAAGACGCCTCCGGCAGGATTTCCCGAAAATCAAACTGATGGTCGATGCCAATTCCGTCTACCGTCTCGAGGACTGGCCGCTGCTTAAGCAGCTCGAGGGTTTCTATTTGATGATGATCGAACAACCGCTCGGCTGGGACGATCTGTACAGCCACGTCGAACTGCAGAAGAGGCTCGATACGCCGATCTGCCTTGACGAGTGCATCCACACCTTCGAGCAAGCGCAAGCCGCTATTGCGCTGCGCGCGTGCAAGATCATCAACATCAAGCTCGGGCGGGTGGGCGGCTACACCGTAGCGCGGCAGATCCACGACCTTTGCCAGCGGAACGGCATACCCGTCTGGTGCGGTGGCATGCTGGAGTCTGGGATCGGCCGCGCCCACAACATCGCACTCTCCACCTTGCCTAACTTCACGTTGCCGGGCGACGTTACCGCCAGCCGCCGCTACTGGCACCAGGACATCATCGAACCCGAAGTGACCGTGTCGCCGCAGGGAACCATCCGCGTCCCCAACGGACCGGGCATCGGCTTCGAGCCCCAGCTTGACCGCATCGAAAAGCTCACGGTGCGAACCGAACGGCTGGCCTGATTCGGTGCACGCGGAAACGCCCGCAGGGGTAGTCGGTCGAAAGGAGACGCGTCCCGTGTCGAACATACCGTTGCGCGTGGGAGGGCCCGCAGCCCGGATTGCCGTGATTCCGGGTGACGGCATCGGCAAGGAAGTTACGCCCGAGGCGGTGCGCGTGTTGCGCGCGGTCACGTCACGCACCGGACGAAGTATCGAGTTCGTCGAGTTTGACTGGGGCGCCGACAAGTATCTTCGGGAGGGCGTCACTCTCCCCGCCGGCGCCGTGGAGATGCTCCGCGACGAGTTCGACGCCATCCTTTTCGGCGCTCTGGGCGACCCCCGCGTGCCCACCAACCAGCACGCCGCTGACATCCTGTTGGGCTTGCGCTTCAAGCTCGACCTTTACGTCAATGCACGTCCGGTCGAATTGCTCCACGACCGCTTGACCCCTCTTCGCGACCGCACGGAACGCGACATCCGCCTGATCGTCTTTCGCGAAAATACGGAGGGGCTCTACGTCGGCGTGGGCGGCTTCTTCAAGAAGGGCACCGCCGACGAAATCGCCGTGCAGGAAGACGTCAACTCTCGCAAAGGCGTCGAGCGAATCATTCGCTACGCCTTCGACTACGCCCAGCGGAACACCCTGAAGCGCGTGTGCATGAGCGATAAGTCGAACGCCATGAACTTTGCCCACGACCTGTGGCAACGTGTCTTCAAGGAAGTCCGCCAGGAGTATCCCCATATCGACTCCCGGCACCTCTATATCGATGCCCTGGCCATGGAGATCGTCCGCGACCCTTCCCAGTTCGATGTGATCGTGACCTGCAACCTTTTCGGGGACATCATCAGCGACCTCGGCGCGCAACTCGCCGGCGGTTTGGGGCTGGCGCCTTCCGGCAACATCCATCCGGGCAGGACCTCGCTCTTTGAGCCCGTGCATGGTTCGGCGCCAAACATCGCCGGCAAGGGGATCGCGAATCCGCTGGGCTCGGTTCTCACGTCCGCGATGTTACTGGATTTTCTCGGCTGGAGTCGCGAGGCGGCGGTAACGCGTGACGCCGTGAAGGCAGCATTGTTCAAGAACTACTTAACATCTGATCTCGGCGGGGATAAGACCACGAAAGAGGTTGGCGTGTGGCTGGCTGAGTTCGTCGCGCAGCATTCCGAGACATGAAGTGTTACTTCACCTTCCGTGGCTAGCCCTCACCCCAAACTGGCCGCGCTTCGCGAGCGTAGTGATCAGCATCCCTAGCAAGAAGCCTCCAACGTGAGCCCACCAGGCTACTCCTCCTGAGGTGGTTGTGCCGAGCGTGCCGACCGCGGACAAAAACTGCATCACAAACCACCCACCGAGAATGAACACAGCAGGGATCGGGATCAGAAAGATAAACACCAAGGTGAGGATTTGAGATCGCGGGAACAGCACCAGGTACGCGCCCATTACACCGGAGATGGCTCCGCTGGCTCCCAAGGCTGGGAGCCTGGAGTGCAGGTTGAAGAAGACGTGCAGCAGTCCGGAGCCAATTCCGCACACTAGATAGAAAAACAAATAGGTGGCATGACCGAAGAAGTCCTCGACGTTGTCCCCAAAGATCCACAGGAACAGCATGTTCCCCAGGATGTGCGCGATGCCCGAGTGCAGGAACATGCTCGTCAGCAGTGGCAGGAACGCAGACTCGAAGGGGGCATTGCCGGCGAACCACGCAGGAAAGCGGGCCGGAACCGTGGCGTTTGCGGTCACGAAGACCTTGAAGGCATGCGGCGACAACGTGTACTGGTAGATGAAAACGGCGAAGTTCGCCAGAATGAGGCCCGTATTGACGATGGGATAGCCGCGCCTGGGATTGAGGTCCTTGAGCGGAATGAACATGTAGGGATGCCGGTGCGCAGAGTAGCGAAAACAGGGGGAATTGAAAAGACGGCTCTTTGCGCCCGCCGTGTCCGATAATCTTCAGCGGACGAACTGCCTTGGTTAACAGAATAATTATGGCCGCCAATGCCTCGGTTTTCCTGGGGAATCGCGCAAATCGGACCGTGGCTTGATTGCGGCACGCCTCGGAATTGCTCCTGGCAGTGAGCCACGTGGGGACTTCCCGCCAGACGCCAGCGAGATAAGCAAATGACGTGCCGGAAGATTGGAGCTGTTGTCGGAAGGGACGCAAGCGTCCGCCAAAGTTTTCCTCCGCGGCTGCCGGCGCTTTTTTCGAGGGAAGGATTGCGTCGCGTCACCGCGTATGGTAAGTAAATTAGTTCTGCGTGTGCGTGCGATTCGGACGGTTCCCTGTAACGTGTTCGACGCAGCGTCGGCGCGCCGACAACGAATGCCCGCCCGGGAAACGGAAGCCATCATCCTTAAGACTTTTCCTTTGGGCGAGGCAGACCGTCTCGTCAGCTTCCTGGGCCGTGCTTCGGGGCGCATGCGCGGCGTCGCGGGCGGGGCGCGGCGGCTTAAGAATCGCTACGGGTCCACGCTGGAAGTGCTCTCTCACGTGCAAATCTGGTACGTCGAGAAAGAGACCCGCGATCTGGTGCGCATTCAGCAGTGCGACCTGCTGGAATCGTTCCATAAGGCGCAGAGCGACTACGGGCTGAGTACCGGACTCGCCGTGGTTAGCGAAGTCTCCGAGTTGGTTTTGCCGGAGCACGAAGCGGCCGAGCCGATGTTTCGCTTGATCTTGCTGACCGTGCGCGAGATCGACCGCAGGAGCGACTGGTCGCTGCCGCTTAGCTATTTCGCGTTCTGGACGGTTCGCCTGGGTGGCTGGCTTCCGCGGTTCGATCGATGCTCGCAGTGCGACGCCGCCTTTCGGTACGCAGGCGGCGTATCACGCGGCGTGGGAACCTGGATTGCTGTGCGAGAAGTGCCGGCGTCCAGGCATGAAGCCCTTGCATCTGGCGGGCAGACAGTTGGCGGAGACCTTCGCCGGGCAGCGGCTCGACCGGATCGAGAGCACCGAACCACTGAAGGCGGCTGCTCAGGAGTTGCGCGAGGCCGCTCTCAATTGGATCGAGCATCACACCGAACGAAAGTTGGGAACACGTACCCTCTTGGAGATGGCTTGAAAATTAAAGCAAAACTTGAGCCCCGGGCTATCGGTCTTACGCTTCAGGATCTGATCTTGAAGCTCTCTCAGTTCTGGGTGCGGCAGGGATGCGTCTTGCAACAGCCGTACGATGTGGAAGTAGGGGCGGGCACGATGCACCCGGAGACCTTCCTTCGCGTGCTTGGACCCTCGGCCTACCGCGTCGCCTACGTGCAACCGAGCCGTCGGCCCGCCGACGGGCGTTACGGCGAGAATCCGAACCGGCTCTACAAGCACTTGCAGTTTCAGGTGATTCTCAAGCCCACTCCCGTCGACGTTCAAGACCTCTACCTGAAGAGTCTCGCCGCCATCGGCATCGAGCTAAAGGAGCACGACATTCGCTTCGAGGAAGACAACTGGGAATCTCCCACCCTTGGTGCCTGGGGCATCGGATGGCAAGTGTTACTTGATGGTCTGGAAATCACCCAGTTCACCTACTTCCAGCAGAGCGGTGGCATCGACCTCGACCCCGTCTCCGTCGAGTTGACCTATGGCCTGGAGCGTATCTGCGCCTTCCTCCAAAATGTCGAGAGCGTCTACGATCTCCGCTGGTCCAACGACAAAACCTACGGCGACATCCGCCTCGCCGAGGAGCAGCAACTCTCCGAGTACAGTTTCAATCGCAGCGACGCTGCGGCGATCCGCGCCGACTTCGAGTCCCACGAGAAGCAAGCTAAAGAACTACTTGAAGGCTTCAAAGGCACGCAAGGAAAGGATCGCTTGAGGTTTCCGCTGCTGGCTGCCTACGACCATTGCTTGAAGTGTTCCCACCTCTTCAATCTGCTGGACGCACGCGGAGTGATCTCAACCACGGAACGCGCCGCGCTGATGGCCCGGGTCCGCACCGTGGCGTGCCGCACTGCCGCCTCCTACCTTGAGCAGATTGGCGGCGCCACAACTCGCCCCGAGGCTCGGCCATGATGCCCAGCCCTCCCAAGCCTGCCAAGGCTCCTCCAGCAGAGAAGCGGTCCGAGTTGCTCTTCGAGATCGGCAGCGAAGAGATCCCTGCCGGGATGCTGCCCAAAGCCGAAGAAGAACTTAAAGCAAACCTGGAGAAATTGCTGATCGCCGAAAGCCTGGGCGGCGGGGTGACGGTGGAAACCTTCAGCGGTCCTAGGCGTCTCACCGCTTGGGTCCGCGGCTTCCCAGCAAAGCAAGTCGACGTCGTGAACGAGATCACCGGTCCTCCGAAGTCGGTGGCTTACGATGGCGTCGGCGAGCCGACACGCGCCGCCGTCAGCTTCGCCGAAAAGCAGGGCGTCCGGCTTGTCGATCTCTATCTGGTCGCTACGCCCAAGGGCGAATACGTCGCCGTTAAGCAGACCAGGCGCGGTCGCACAGCCGAACAGATCCTGACCGAAATCCTGCCCTGCGCCATCCACGACCTCTCCTGGCCCCGCTCCATGACCTGGACCGGCCTCGAGGGCGCCCGCTTCATTCGCCCCATTCGCTGGATCGTGGCCCTTCTCGACGGGAAGCCCCTCAAGTTCTCTTTTGGGGGAGTCACCGCAGGGAGCACAAGTCGCGGTCACCGATTCCTAGGTGCCTCCGAAATCCCCGTCCGCACCTTCGCCGACTACGAAAAGAAGCTGTACGCCAACGGGGTCATCGTCCGGCCGTCCCAACGCCACGAAAAGATCGATCGCGAGCTAGCCGTTCACACCAAGCGAGGCGGCTACCGCCTCCACGAAGATGCCCAGCTCCTAAAGCTCGTGAATTACTTGAACGAGTACCCGACCGTGATCGAGGGCGCCTTCGACCCGGAATTCCTCAGCCTGCCCGATGAAATCCTGATCACCGTCATGCGCGATCACCAGAAATACTTCGCCCTGGAAAAGCGGAACGGTGAGCTCGCCCCCCACTTCCTGGCGGTAATCAACCTCGCCAAGGACCCCAAGGGGCTCGTCCGGGCAGGGCACGAGCGCGTCCTGCGTGCCCGTTTCGCCGACGCCCAGTTCTTCTGGGCCTCCGACCTGAAATGTCGGCTCGCCGACTACCTGCCGAAGCTCGCCAAGATCACCTACGAGTCCCGGCTCGGCAGCTATCGCGACAAGACCGAGCGCATCCGCACCATCGCCCGCTGGCTGACCGAGCAGTGGTTCAACCTCGGCATCCTCCAATCCCACGTAGCCGATGCCGACCGCGCCGCCGAACTGGCCAAGTGTGATCTCGCCACAGAGATGGTGCGCGAATTCCCCGAGCTTCAGGGCATCGTGGGCGGCCTGTACGCCCGCGCTCAGGGCGAGCCCGACGACGTCGCCGACGCCATCTACGATCACTACCGCCCGGTAGGTCTGGACGATCCGATCCCGCGCAATCTGATCGGTTGCGCCGTCGCCCTGGCCGACAAGCTCGACTCCATCGTCGGCTGCTTCGCCGTAGGAGTCGTTCCGACCGGCTCGAGCGATCCCTACGCCTTACGCCGGGCCGCACTGGGCGCCGTCAAGATCATCCTCGATAAGAAGCTGCCCGTATCTCTGTCGCTGACTGTCGGCGCGGCGACCAAAGCGCTCCTCACCCATGCCCCAAAGCGCGGAGTCACGCCCGCCCAGGAAGCGCAAATGCTCGAGTTCATCCTCGACCGCGCCAAGTTCGTCTTTCGAGAACGCGCCGGCTTCGCCTACGACGAAGTCAACGCCGTCTTCCGCGCCGGCGCCGACGATCTCGTGGACGCACAAAAGCGCCTCGCAGCCTTGCGCGCCATCCGCAAGTCCAAGAACTTTGAGCCGCTCGCCGTTTCGTTCAAGCGCATCCGCAAGATCCTCGAGAAGTCCAACGTCAAGGACGGCAAAGCCGGTGTGCAGCCCGAACTGTTCGAGAACGACGCGGAGCGCGAACTCTTCGCCGCTGGACGCGAGGCCGCATCCAAGGTCCAAGCCGAGAAGCGGGCAGGGCACTACGAACAAGCGTTGGAGCGCATCGCCGGACTGCGCAAGGCGGTCGACCGCTTCTTCGAGGAAGTGATGGTTATGGCCGAGAACGAAGCGGTGCGTAAGAATCGCCTGGCCTTGCTGTCGGAGCTTCTCCGCGAGTTCACCACGGTGGCGGACTTCTCGGAGATTGCCGCGGATGGGCGGGGCTAGATATCTCAAGTTTTTGTTTAACAACGAAATCGAGCCAAGTGTCGGTAAACGTCGGCACGCCGACGAACCGAGGGCAGCGCTGGTTCGACGCAGCGAGATTCGTATCACCACAATTCAAATGCGAGGGACACTGTGACTAAATGGGTCTATTTTTTTGGTGCAGGCAAAGCGGAAGGTGACGGTGAGTGGCGCGACGTTCTCGGCGGGAAAGGCGCCGGCCTGGCCGAAATGACCAAGATCGGCCTGCCCGTACCCGCCGGCTTCACCATCTCCACCGAAGCCTGCGACTATTTCTATAAGAACGGCAAGAAGTATCCCGCGGAGCTGAAGAAGCAGGTCTTGGATAACGTCGCCAAGCTCGAAAAGACCACCAAAAAGAAACTGGGGGATCCCAAGAATCCGCTTCTCGTTAGCGTGCGCTCCGGTTCGGCACGATCCATGCCCGGCATGATGGAAACCATTCTCAACCTTGGCCTCAACGATCGCTCGGTCCAGGGCCTCGCCTCCAGCACCAAGAACGAGCGCTTCGCCTACGACGCCTATCGCCGTTTCGTGCAAATGTACTCCAGCGTCGTTATGGAGCTGCCCAAGGAAGACCTCGAGCATCGCCTTCGCGCCATGAAAGAGAAGCGTGGAGTTAAAGAAGATACAGCCGTGCCAGCCAGCGGCTGGAAGGAACTAGTCGCCGAGTATAAAGCCCACTTCCGCCAGAAAACCGGAAAGGATTTCCCAGAAGATCCCATCGATCAGTTGTGGGGCGCCATCGGCGCGGTGTTCGGATCCTGGATGGCGGAGAAAGCCGTAACCTACCGCCGCGTCGAGAAGATCACCGGCCTCCTCGGCACCGCCGTCAACGTCGTGCAGATGGTCTTCGGCAACACCGGCGATACTTCCGGCACCGGCGTCTGCTTCACGCGCAATCCCAGCACCGGCGAAAAAGTGTTCTACGGCGACTACCTCGTCAACGCGCAAGGCGAAGACGTCGTCGCCGGAATCCGTACGCCGATGCACCTGACCGAGATGAAAAAGATCATGCCCAAGGTCTACGGCCAGCTCGAGAAAGTTCGAGAAAAACTTGAGAAACACTATCGCGATATGCAAGACATGGAGTTCACCGTCGAAGATGGCACCCTCTACATGCTGCAAACGCGAACGGGAAAGCGCACCCCAGCCGCCGCGTTCAGCATGGCCGTGGACATGGCGAACGAGAAGCTGATCTCCAGGGAAGACGCGGTAATGCGCATCAAGCCTGAAGACATCGAGCGTCTCTTCTATCCCGTCATCGACATCAAGGTCGACCGAAAGTCCCTCGCCTCCAAAATTCTCGGCCACGGCATCAATGCCGTTCCCGGCGCGGCTGTCGGCAAAGTCGTTTTCTCAGCCCAGGACGCGGAGGAATGGGCCACTAAGGGAGAGAAGGTCATTCTCGTCCGCCGCGAAACCAGCCCTGAAGATGTCGGCGGCATGGCCGTGGCCCAAGGCATCCTCACCGCCACCGGCGGTAAGACCAGCCACGCTGCTGTCGTTGCGCGCGGCTGGGGCAAGTGCTGCATCGTCGGCGCCGAGAAGATCAACATCGACTACAAGACGAAGACGATGACCACCGGCGGCAAGACCGTCAAGGAGGGTGAATGGATCACTCTCGATGGCGGCGAAGGCATCATCTACAGCGGCAAGATGGACCTCGTCACTCCCGAGCTGCCTCCCTCCTATCACACGCTCATGAAGTGGGCAGACGGCATGCGGCGTCTCGGAGTCCGCACCAATGCTGACACTCCGCAAGATGCACGCAAAGCCCGCGAATTCGGAGCCGAAGGCATCGGGCTCTGCCGTACTGAGCACATGTTCTTCACCGACTTCGAGCAGCCCGAAAAGGGACAGGAGCGCCAGCGTGCCATTCAGGAGATGATTCTGGCCGACACCCCAGAGGCGAGAGTTAAAGCTTTAGATAAGCTTTTGCCGTTCCAGCGCCGCGACTTCATCGGCATCTTCAAAGCTATGGACGGTTTCCCGGTCACCATCCGCCTGATCGATCCACCGCTTCACGAGTTCGTTCCTCACGAGCGCGCCAAGCAGGAAGAGCTCGCCAAGGAGTTAGGCATCAGTGCCGACAAAGTTGCCCAGCGCGTCGAGCAACTCCACGAAGCAAACCCCATGCTCGGGCATCGCGGCTGTCGCTTGTCGATCACCTATCCAGAAATTCTTGAGATGCAGGTGCGCGCCATCATCGAGGCAGGCATCGAGTGCAAGAAGAGTGGAGTTAAAGTCTTACCTGAGATCATGCACCCGCTCACGCTGGATAGAAAAGAGCTGTGGATCCTCGAGCAGGCCACGCGCCGCGTCGCGGATGAGCTCATCAAGAAATCTGGAGTAAAACTTGAATACTTGGTTGGCACCATGATCGAGTTGCCTCGCGCCGCACTGCTCGCCGACGAGATTGCCGAGGTCGCGGAATTCTTTTCCTTCGGCACCAACGACCTCACCCAAACGACCATGGGTCTTTCCCGTGACGACGCCGGCCGCTTCCTGCCCGACTACGTCGACGAAAAGAAGGCGGGCGTCTTCGCCGCCGATCCGTTCCAGTCCCTCGACGTCAAAGGCGTCGGCATGCTGATGCGTTGGGGCATCGAGCGTGGCCGCAAGACGCGCCCGAAACTCAAGATCGGAATCTGCGGCGAACACGGCGGAGATCTGGACAGCGTGAAGTTCTGCCACACCGTAGGCATGGACTACGTAAGCGCGTCGCCGTTCCGCGTACCGATCTCCCGCCTCGGTGCCGCTCAAGCTGTGGTTGAAGAAAAGAAAAACCGAAACAAGAAGCGCAAGTAACTGCTGAGAACTGCAGCGAGCTGCGCACCGCACAATGTAAACCACCGCATGAACTGTCGGCACGGCGACATCAGTCGCCGCGCCGACAGTCCCGTCCACTTTGTTCGCCCGCTAAAACCCTAGGAACGCAGCATGCTGCGTCCCATCCGGCCAATCAACACTGACTCACGTGTTTGTCCGCATCCCTTCAGCACAATATTGGGGTCGAGTGCAGCGCGATCTCCCGGCAACTGTAGCGGTCGCCTTCTGAGGCGGGCGCTTCTGCACGCGACATGTTCAAAACCAGTGTGGGGACCCGTAAGCCGGCTAATTCCCCGGGGCAGGTGCCCAATCTACGTCGGCATCTTGAAAAAGAAATACATGCCCAAGAAGAAAAACACAATGTCCGGCGACCACCCCGCCAGCAAAGGCGGCAATTGTCCAACGCCACCCATAGCCGCCAGCAACTCCGCTCCAAGCCAATACAGAATCCCTATGCCCACTCCGATCGCCACCCCTCCCACCGCCCCTCGCGTCCCAACCAAGAACGCAAATGGAAACGCCAGCAGCATGCTGATGGGAGCAATCATTGGAAACGCAAGCTTCCGGTGCCACTGAACGGTCAGCGTCGAGACGTCAAAACCCGCGCGGTGCAGACCTTCGATATACCGCCGCAGCTCACTCCAGTTCATCTGGATCGCTTGGCGAACCTCGCGGTGAAAGTAACTCGGCGGCTCCGTTAGTTCAGGTAAATCTTTAACATTGAATCGCTCGTAGTGAGCGATCGAGCCGTCCGAAAAATCCCGCACCCACCCCGATTCCAATACCCAAAGATTCTGTGCATCGGACCACTGCGCCCGGGAAGCGAACACCCTCCGGCGCACTTGGAATGTCGCGGGATCGATCTCCAGCACGCTGAGCCCGCCGAACAGGTTCTGCTGCGGGTCGAACAGGTCGTAGTTGTAGATTTTCGCGTTCTCCCCAAAGATCCATCGTTGCGGCTGCGTGTACGTCTGCGGCGGGCGACCTTTGATCTGGTTGCGCAGCGCGTCCTGACGTTGGTTGGCGTAGGGCAGATAGGTGTCGTCCAGGACGATCATCGCCGCGGCCAGCGACATCCCCGCGACGAGCAACGGAACGGCAAGGCGGTAGAGGCTGGTACCGCTTGCCTTGCAGGCCACGATCTCGTTGTTCTTGCTCATCACCCCGATGGTCACCAGGATGGCCACCAGCGCGCCCAGCGGCGAGAGCTGATACAACAGATACGGCGTCAGATAGACGAAATATTCCAGAACGATGAAAAAGGGAATGCGATTGGTGGCGATGTTATCGAGCAGCTCGAAAAACGTGAAGGCCTCAAAGAGAAAAATGAACGCCGCCATCAACAGTACAAAGTAAAGAAAGAAGCGCCGTAGCAAGTAGATGTCCATCAATCGCGGGAAGCTCCCGCTCGACGGCGCCACCGCCTCGCCCTGCGCCTTCCCCCCGTTCGTTGCGCGAGACGCCGCCGCTCTCGCGCGTGCCCTGCGCAATCGCACCAGCCGGATCCACGTTCGGAAGCGGTTCAACTGTGGAAGCCAGCGGATTTCGCTGTGGAATTGCTCCATGCGCGGGAGCAGCGCCAGACCCACTGCTGCCAGCAGGATATCCGGCATCCACAAGCCGATCACCGGCGGAAGAGCGCCCTGCCTGGCTAGGCCGCTGCCCGTAATGAGCAGCAAGTAGTAGCCCGCGATCAGAAATACCGCAATTAACGATCCGGCCGCGCGCCCGCCGCGTCGAGGCTGCGCGCCGATTGGGACGGCGATCAGCGCGAACGCGAAACACGCCGCGGGGAATGCCAGGCGGCGGTGGAATTCCACGCGAGCCTCGCGCCAATTCGGCCCCGCATCGGCGGCAAGGTCGCTCATCGAACGCTCGTCGTTCTTCATTTGCCGCGCCTGCGCTTGAACCAGGTCCGTAACCTCGATCGGCAAGTCGCTCTGGCCGAACGCGGTCACCGAATAGTGATCCGGATCGCTGCGGACGAACTCGTGCGTCGAACCGCCTCGCAGGTGCAGCTCCAGCTTGCCCTGGTTCGGCGCTGCGATTACAATTGCGTTCTCCGCAAGGGTCAGGCGCGAGCCGTTGTCCCCAGCGGCCTCCGCCAAAAACACGCCGCGCCATTGCGTGCCGCTGGCTGAAATATCATTTACGTAAAGCACCATGTGCGGGAAGCGCTCGTCGAAGACGCGCGGCTGAACTTGAAAATCGGGCAGCGACGTCGCGAGTTCCGCTTCGAGACCTCGCAGCGTGCGCAGCGCAAGCGGGCCAAGCCACAGCGTCATCACCAGCGTGACTGCTGTGCCCGTTACCGCCAGCACGCCAACCGGCACTAAGATGCGCCGGCGGCCGATGCCCAGCGCCGTCAGCGCGATGATTTCGCTGTCGGCCGACATCCGGCCCAGGCCCAGGAGAACGCCGATCAGAACCGCCATCGGAATCGTGAACGCAAAGACTCCGGGAAAGATGCACAGGAACAGCGTCGCGATTTGCGTCCCTGACCCGGTGTGCCGGACGAACAACGCCGTCAGGCGCACCAATTGCGGAACGAAGAAAACAAAGGTAAAGACAATCAGTCCAAGGAACGCATGACGGAAAACTTCGCGGACGATATAGCGGTCCAGGATGCGCATGACAAGAACGCTGAGTGTAACACGAGCCCACGCTCGACGCGGTTGAGGTCCCGCCGATGAATCGCGTGAACCTGGTCGTATTGTGGCATATGCACCAACCCCAGTATCGCGACCCCGAGACTGGACGCTACGTGCTGCCCTGGACCCGGCTGCATGCCGTGAAAGATTACTGGGGCATGGTCAAAGTGCTCCAGGAAACGCCCGGGTTTCACGCCACCTTCAACGTTGTCCCTTCGCTCGGCCTCCAGATCGAGGAATATGCCAGCGGGAAATTCGATGAGCCTTGGTTCACCCTTGCCTTCAAGAAAACCGAGGAGCTGACGCGCGAGGACAAGACCGAAATTCTGGCGCGCGCCTTCCAGCTCAATCACGATCGGCTGATGTCGCGATGGCCGCGCTTTGTGGAGCTCTACGAGTGGTCGCGGCCCGCTGGCGGCGCGCAGGCGCTGGTCACCTTTACCCCCCGCGATTGGCGCGACCTCCAAGTCCTTTCCCAGCTCGCCTGGATGGACGAGCTCTGGCTCGAGAAGGACGACGTCGTGAGCCGCCTCGCGAACAAGGGCAAGGAATATACCGAGCGCGAAAAAGCAGCCCTGCAAGCCAAGCAGCTTGAACTGCTCGGTCTGGTTCTTCCCCTCTATCGCGAAGCAGCCCAGACCGGACAGATCGAGCTCAGCACCACGCCCTTTTATCACCCGATTCTTCCCTTGTTGTGCGACTCCGATATTGCGCGCGTCGCAAGTCCGGGAACGCCTCTGCCGCGCCGGGCCTATCGCCACCCCGAGGACGCGCGCGAGCAATTGCGGCGCGCACGCGAATATCATGAGCGCGTGTTCGGCGCGAAACCCGCCGGACTTTGGCCTTCCGAAGGATCGGTTTCCGATCAAGCGCTGGCCATCGCGATCGAGGAAGGCTTCCAGTGGTTCGGCACGGACGAGGGAGTCCTCGGGCGCACGCTCAACGTTGGCTTTTTCCGCGATGCCAGCGGCATCCCCGCCAATGCGGACCGCTTGTACAAACCATACCGCGTGCAAATCGCAGGCAGCGCGACGCCTGGCATCGCGGGTAACGCGATTACTGGATTATTCCGCGATCATCAGCTCTCCGATTTGATTGGCTTTGTCTACAGTCGCATGGACGCGAAGGCGGCCGCGGAAGATCTGCACGGAAAGCTGCGCTACCTCGGCGAACGCGTGCAGAGCGCGGATCCGCTGACCATCTGCATTTTTCTGGATGGCGAGAACGCCTGGGAATATTACCCGGGCAACGGGCGCGAATTCTTACGTCAATTTTACCGGCGCATCGAGAGCGACCCCGACTTTCGTGCGCTCACCGCCACTGAAGCCATCGCCGCGGCGAAGAACGTGCCGGCGAGCAGTGGAATTTTCCCCGCCTCCTGGATCAACGCAAATTTCGACGTGTGGATCGGCCACGCTGAGGACGTGGCCGCATGGGAACTCCTTTGGGATGCGCGCCAGGTGTATGCGCGGGCTGCGGACGCCCGCAAACAGGGCCGCAGCGACGCGCCCACGGAAACCGCCCTGCTGACGGCGTTCGAATCGGTCCTGGCCGCGGAAGGCAGCGATTGGACGTGGTGGTACGGCCCGGAACACAGCACCGCGAACGACGCGGAATTCGACGCGCTGTTCCGCAAGCATCTCACCGGCATCTATCTCGCGCTCGGGCAGGTGGCTCCCGCGGATCTGGCCAAACCCATCAAGCGCAAACCCGAACACGCTTTGCAGATGGCGCCTACCGGTTTTCTGAAGACCACGGTGGATGGGCGGGACACCTCGTACTTCGAGTGGCTGGGCGCGGGACTCTATTCTCCGGAGCGGCGGGGCGGCGCGATGCACGGGCGCGTTTTCTATCTCCGCGAACTGCGCTACGGATTTGAGGAGGGGCGGTTCAGCGTCCGCGTCGATCCCTTTGTCGATGTTCTGGGCGAAATGGAAGACCCGGAATTTCGGATCACCATCGGCGGCGCGGAGGAATTGACGGTGGTGGTGCAGTTGGAGCGCGGGCACCTGCGGGAGTTCGCCGTGGAAAAAGAGCGCGTTTGCTTGCTCAACCCGAAGAGCGTCGTGAGCGTGGCGTTCGAGCGCATCCTCGAGGTTTCCGTGCAGCGCAATGAGATCAACCTCAAGGGCCAGAAGACGTTGCGGCTCGGCGTTGCGCTCTGGCACGGCGGACTGCCGGTGGATGTGTTGCCGGCCGAAGGTTTTCTAGAGATTGCGCTCGGCGACGAGCAAGCCTCCTGGCCGATTGAAAGCGAGAAGCCGCAGGCGTAAGCAGGAAGGTTTGAGCGGCCGTTTTCTTTCTCTCTTTCTTTCTTTACTTCATTACCTCTTTCCTTGCGTCGCCGTTTTTCAAAACAATTTTACCGCTAAATCCTGGGGGCTCTCTCCAACGGGGATCATTGTCAACAAACTCTGGTCGTCGATACGCGCGCGAATTACGGCCAGGTCGCCGGAGTCGTGGTTGACC
The DNA here is from genome assembly GCA_963735525.1 of uncultured Acidobacteriota bacterium. Lineage (GTDB taxonomy): Bacteria > Acidobacteriota > Terriglobia > Acidiferrales > UBA7541 > Acidiferrum. The sequence continues at coordinate 416,642 of CAVTLQ010000023.1, forward strand.
ACCAGAAGCAAGTTTTCGGCAGGGTCGAAGCGCACCGCGGCGGGACCCTGGCCGACGGAAATGAGCAGCTCGTGGCCGTTTGTGGTGCGGATCACGCGGCGGTTATTGATGTCCACGGCGGTGACGCGGCCGGCGGAAGCGTCGGTGACGTACAGCAGGCTGGCGTCCGCGCTGAGGATGCCGCGTGTGGGCGAGTAGCCGAGCATGACGTAGTCGCCGACTTCGTGCGTCCAGGTGTTGATCGCCTGAAGGCCATGGGAGTCGGGAGAGATCACGTACAGCTCGCCGCCGTCGGGCTTGAGCAGCATGTCCGAGGGCTTTCCCGCGAGCTGCAGATTTGCCAGCAGGACACCGCGACGCAAATCGACGACGGACAGGCGCGGCTCACTGCGGCTGAGAACGAAAGCCACGGAGTTATCCGGCAGAACCGCGACATCTTCGGGCTGTGAAACCACGGGAACGCTGCCGCGTTGTGCGAGTGTGGCAGCGTCATGAATTCCGAGCGTTGCATCGCGACGATTGAGAACCAAGACCATTTTTCCGTTCGGCGTCACGCGAGCGAGAACAGGCTCGCGTCCGGTGTGTGCCTGACCGAGAAAGGCGCGCGTCCGGGAGTCAATCGCCAGGAGCGTGTCGCTTCCTGATGAGGTGGTGTACGCGCGATTGCCGTCCGGGGAAAAATCCAACGCGAAGGGGGCCGGACCCACGGAGATACGGGCGCTCAATTGATTGGTGCTCGCGTCGAGTACCCAGACGTAGCCGTCTTGCGAACTGACGCCCCAGACTTCGGCGCGCGTGGGGTGTTCGCGCATACCCGAGAGGCCGGGCCCGACAGGGATGCGCGAAATGGCGCGAAGTCTTACGAGGTCGACGACGGTTAAGTTGCCGTCGGTGGTGGTGACATACGCGTTGAGCCGCAGTCCGGGACGCAGAAACGAGGGGCGATGCTCGCGCGCCAGGAGCACGATGGCTCCGACGAGCAGAACGATGCAGAGGAAGAGGACACGCGCATTGGTTCGGCGGCGCGTCATCGGTTAGGACCGCCGATCGCGTGCCGGTGCCGAGCAGGCGAGAGGAAACAACCGGAAGAAGATAACGCACAGACGCTGAGAACGCAGAGGAGCGCGGAGAGGGCGGTCCCAAAATCTTGCCGCAAGAATTTGAGAAGCCAGGTGATCGAGCCGCTCGGCACTGCGGAGGTTCGTATTCGGAGAGATGTGCGGTTAGTTGACATGGCGGTGGAGGACGGCGGCGATTTGGCGGACTTCTTCGGTGAGTTCGGCGAACTCCTCGGGGAGGATTGATTGCATGCCATCGGAGAGGGCTTTTTCGGGCTCGTGATGGACTTCGACGAGCAAGCCGTCGGCGCCGACGGCGATGGCGGCTCGGGAGAGTGGCAGGACCTTGTGGCGCTTCCCGGTGCCGTGGGAAGGATCGACGAGGATGGGGAGATGGCTGCGTTTCTTGACGGCGGGGACCACGGCGAGATCTAAAGTGTTTCTTGAGAAGTCGGAGAAGGTGCGCACGCCGCGCTCGCAGAGCATCACGTTGTAGTTGCCTTCAGAGAGGATGTATTCCGCGGCCATCAGGAATTCATCGAGGGTGGCGGACATGCCGCGCTTGAGCAGGACGGGCTTCTTGGCGCGGCCGGCGCGCTTGAGCAAGGAGAAATTCTGCATGTTGCGCGCCCCGATCTGGATCACGTCGGCGTATTCCTCGACCAAGTCGAGGCTTTCGTTGTCGATAGCTTCGGTGATGATGCCGAAGCCGTGCAGGTCCCGAACCTTCGCGAGAATCTTGAGGCCCGGTTCACCTAATCCTTGAAAGCTGTAGGGGGAAGTGCGCGGTTTGTAGGCTCCGCCGCGGAATAGGCGGCAGCCAGCCTTGGCGACGCGTTCGGCGATGGCGAGGCATTGCTCTTCGGTTTCCACGGCACAGGGACCGGCGACCATGGCAATGTGATCGCCGCCGACAACCACGTCGCCTCGTGGGGTGGGGATGCGCAGGACGGTGTCTTCTTCCTTAGCGTCGCGGCTGACCAGTTTGTAGGGCTTGCTGACGGGGATGCACTCGACCACGCCGGGGAGGGATTCGAGGACGCCCAAGTCGATGGCGCCCTGGTTGCCGGTGATGCCGATGGCGGTGCGGATTGCGCCGGGGATGGGGTGCGCCTTAAGGCCGAGGCTTTCAATGCGCCGGCAGACGGCACGAACCTGTTCCTCAGTGGCGTGCGACTGCATCACGACTAACATGGCTGGTTCCCCTGACTGGAAGCGAGGAGGCGAGTGTACTGCATTGGCCGGAGGGGAACAAACTGGACGAGGTTGACAGTCGACAGTTGAAAGCCGGAAGCAGGCCAGTAGAAAGTGGAGGCTCCCGGCTGAGCCCCTGCCCGTACAAGGTGAGGACCGCAGGATTGCCCGTGCTATCCCCTGAGCTGCAGGGACAGGAGAGATGAATCCAGCAGGTTAGGGTTTCTTGGGTTTGGAGATGAATTGGTCGAGTCGGCGGTGGTTGGCGGACGCTGCGATCAGGGAACGGAGGCGGCGGAGGCGGGTGGGGTCTCGTTTGGCGCTGACGACCCACCAGGTGCAGACGCGCTTGTAGTAGGGAGGTTGGGATTGGAAGAAAGCCCAGGCTTTGGGGTTGGATTTGAATTGCCGGGTGTCGGCGGGGCGCAGTTTGGCGTTTTCGCGCTCGAAGGAGTAGCGCTTGGTGGTGGCTTGATCGCGGGCTTGGAAGACGGTGAGGCCGGGGGCTTGCATGAGGCCCAGCTTGATGAGTTCGTGGGCGCGGTTGGTGTTGACCTTGCTCCAGTAGCTTTTCGGTTTGCGGGGGGTGAAGCGGACCATGTAGCTGGTGGCGTTGACGGATTTGCGGACGCCGTCGATCCAGCCGAAGCAGAGGGCGTGGTCGAGGGCTTCGGGGTAGGTGATGCTGGGTAAGCCGGAGTCTTTTTTGTGGAAGCCGAGGAGGAGTTCGGCGCAGCGGGCATGGTTTTCGGTTAGCCAGGCGCGGAAGTGGGCGGGGGTGGGGAAATAAGAGGGCTGCATGGGAAGGGAGTTTACAGTCAACAGTTTAGAGTTGAAAGTTTGGAAATGGCGCGCCTGGCTGAAGCCAGGCGCCTACATACAAGCGGAAAGACGGGTTCGGCGCGTGTGGTAGAATGGATGGTTTAAGAGGGAGTGGAAATTTTCATTGGGAATGCCTGAACAGCCTCTCACACACGCCGTCGCTTTCGATCCGGAAGACGAATATCGCCCCGAGCCTGAGCCGGAACCCACGCCCCCTGCGTGGATGGGCGGAAGCCTGCGCATCGGGATTCACACGTCGATCGCGGGAAACTACCTGAATGCGCTGGAATCGGCGCACAAGCTGGGTTGCAATGCGCTGCAAATTTTTTCGGCGAGCCCGCGGATGTGGGCGAGCGGATCGGGGTTGGATCGGATCTGGGCGGATTACCGAGGTGGATGCGAAGGCGTTTCGTGCGCGGCGGGAGGAACTGGGGCTGGGGCCGCTGGTGATTCACGCGAACTACTTGATCAATTTGGCGGCGCCGCAGCCGATGTTGCGGACGCGCTCGATCCAGGGATTTCATGACGAGTTGGTGCGTGGCCTGGCGTTGGGGGCGGATTTTGTGGTGGTGCATCCGGGGGCGCGCGGGGAGTCGCAGGCCGTCGAGCAGGCGGTGGCGATGGCGATTGAGTCGATCAAGCAGGCTAGCGAAGCGGCTGCCGCCGTGCGGGGATGCGGATTTTGGTTGAGAATACGGCGGGAATGGGAACGGCGATTGGGTCGCGGTTGGAAGAGGTGGGCGCAGATCGTGAGGCGCTTAAGCGGGATTATATGTCGGAGCGTGTTTGGATACGGCGCATTTGTTTGCCGCGGGATATGACATCCGGAGCGAGAGCGGGCTGGAATCGACTTTGGAAGTGATTGAGAGCACGATTGGGTTGGAGCATGTGCCGGTGTTTCATGTGAATGATTCGAAGATTGCTCTGGGCGGGCGCGTGGACCGGCATGAGCATATCGGGAAGGGAAAGATTGGGGCAGAGGCGTTTCGGCGGATTTTGACGCATCCGCGGTTGGGGGCGGCGCTGCCGGAGGGATTGCCGGGGCGGGCGTTTTTGGCGGAGACGCCGATCGAGGATCCTGGAGATGACCGGAAGAATGTGGCGACGCTGTGGGAGTTGGCGGGGTTGAAGGAGCGGGCGCCGGAGGCGGAGAAGGGTTTTTCGATGCTGACGGCGGCGGGAAAGAAGAAGGCTGCGGAGATTCAGAAGACGGGCAAGAAGAGGAAAGAAGTGAGAGGAGAGTTGGCACAGTCGAACAGTTGAAAGTCGAAAGCGGAGACAGAAAGATAACGCAGAGACGCTGATGCCGAGATTCGCTGACGCGGAGACCTGCATGCGGCAGAACACAGAGGACGCAGAGAGCACAGAGCAGAGAAACAGCAAGAAACGAGAAGTCGGGGATCGGAACGAAGAGTAGGAACAGGGGATTTTGGGCGTGGCGGAACAGAACTCACAGGGGGCGGGATCGCCGGGCGCCGGGGCGGGGTACGATCCGCGGGCGATTGAGGCGAAGTGGCAGAGGCGCTGGGCAGAGGCGCGCGTGTTTGAGAGCGGAGGCGGAGCCCTGCGAAGCCGAAGTATTACGTGCTGGAGATGCTGCCGTATCCTTCCGGGACGCTGCACATGGGGCACATGCGCAACTACACCATTGGGGATGTGGTGGCGCGCGTGAAGCGGATGCGCGGGTTCAACGTGATTGCATCCGATGGGATGGGACGCGTTTGGCTTGCCGGCGGAGAATGCCGCGATCAAGAACAACACCCACCCGCGGACGTGGACCAACAACAACATAGCGGAATTTCAGCGAGCGCTGCGGCGCTTTGGGTTCAGCTACGACTGGCGGCGGGAAATTTCGACCTGCGAGCCGGAATACTACCGGTGGAACCAGTGGTTTTTTCTGCGGATGCTGGAGCGCGGGCTGGCGTACCGGAAGAAGAGCCGGGTGAACTGGTGTCCGAAATGTTGCACGGTGCTGGCGAACGAGCAGGTGGTGAACGGGTATTGCTGGCGGCATGAAGACACGCTGGTGGAGTCGCGCGAGATCGAGCAGTGGTTCTTGAAGACCACCGCGTATGCGGAGCAGTTGCTGGATGATTTGAAGCTGCTGGAGGGCGGCTGGCCCGAGCGCGTCATCACCATGCAGCGGAATTGGATCGGGAAGTCGCAGGGCGCGCGGGTGAAGTTTGCGGTGGCGGATGTGGCGGGCGCCGAGCCGATTGAGGTTTTCACTACGCGCATCGACACGATTTACGGGGCGACGGCGGTGATTCTGGCGCCGACGCATCCGTTGCTGGGGAAGTTGCTGGAAGGGTCGCCGGTGCGAGCGGAAGCCGAGGCGCAACTCGCGGAAGATGCGGCAGACTTCGGTGAAGACCGAGGACCTGGCGACGGCGGAGAAGGAAGGATTTTTCACCGGGCGATATGCGCTCGAATCCGTTTAGCGGCGAGAAGATTCCGATCTGGGTGGGGAATTTCGTGCTGATGGAGTACGGCACGGGCGCGATCATGGCGGTGCCGGCGCACGATGAGCGGGACTTCGAGTTTTGCCGGAAGTATGGATTGCCAGTGCGGGTGGTGGTGCAGCCGATGGACGGCGAGGATTGGTGGAAGAGAAGATGACGGCGCCGTTTGAGCGAGCACCAGCAGGGAAGGCTGGTGAACTCGGGGCCGTACAACGGGCTTTCACCGGACGAAGCCATCGCGAAGATGACGTGCGGACGCGGAGAAAAAGGGATTTGGGCCGCGGCGAAACGATTTTCCGGCTGAAGGATTGGGGTATTTCGCGGCAGAGGTATTGGGGCACGCCGATTCCGGTGGTGTATTGCGCGAAGGACGGGATGGTGCCCGTGCCGGACAAGGATTTGCCGGTGGTTCTGCCGCCGAATCCTAAGCTTGACCGGGGAGGGCGGATCGCCGCTGGCGGCGACGCCGGAGTTTGTGAACACGACGTGCCCGAAGTGCGGCGGGACCTGCGCGGCGCGAGACGGACACGATGGATACGTTCGTGGATTCGTCGTGGTATTTCTACCGGTACTGCGATCCACACAATGACAAGGCGCCGTTTGATTCGGCGAAGGTGGGGTATTGGTTTCCGATCGACCAGTACATCGGCGGGATCACGCACGCGATTCTGCACCTGCTGTATTCGAGGTTTTGGTGCAAGGTGATGCGGGATTTGGGGATGGTGACGCACAGCGAGCCGATTACGCGGTTGTTTACGCAGGGCATGGTGTTGAAGGGCGGCACGGCGATGTCGAAGTCGAAAGGCAATGTCGTCGGGCGCGATCGAGATGGCGGAGAAGTATGGGGCGGATACGGGGCGGCTGTACACGCTGTTCGCGCGCCTCCGGAGAAGGATTTGGAGTGGAGCGAGGACAGCATCGAAGGCTCGTGGAGATTTGTGAACAAGGTGTACCGGTTGGTGGAGCGGCATGCGGCGGACGTTGCGCGGCGTGATGCGCAAGCGGAAAGATCGATGCGAGCACGGCGACCGAAAAAGAGAAAAGCCTGCTGCGGAGAGCGCACCAGACGTTGCGGCGGGTTACGCAGGATTTCGAGACGCGCTGGCATTTCAATTCGGCGATTGCGCTGATCATGGAATTGCAGAACGAGATCCAGGCACGCGAGCCGCTGGAGGAGGGCGTGCGGCCCGAGGTGCGCAAGGAAGTGCTGGAATTGCTGACGCTGATGCTGGCGCCGATGACGCCGCATCTGGCGGAGGAGTTGTGGGAGATGCTGGGGCATTCGGAGGGGCTGTGGACGGTGGGCTGGCCGGTGTTCGATGCGAAATTGGCGCGGGATGAGGAGGTTGAGGTCGTCGTGCAGGTGAATGGTCGCGTGCGGGGCAAGTTGAAGGTGGCTGCCGGGCTGGGCGAGGCAGGAGCTGGTGCCCAAGGCGCTGGCGGAACCGGGGGTCGCACATCATATCAACGGGAAACGAGTGGTGAAGTGGATCGTGGTGCCGGACAGACTCGTGAATTTGGTGGTGGCCGTAAGACGTCGGGATGAGCGAACGCGGGTTTAGCCACAGCCGCTTGCAGCGGAGCAGCCAGAAATGGCTGTGCCACGATTGGGAGCGAAATGACGAGCGGAGCCAAGATGCAGGAAGAGCAGCCAAAACCGAATTCGGAACGCGGCGGCGTGGTGGTACTCGATTTCGGCGGGCAGTACACGCAGCTGATCGCGCGGCGCATTCGCGAGCAGCAGGTGTTCTCTTCGGTTCTACCGTGCACATCGTCGGTTGAGGAGATTCGGAAGCTCGAGCCTGCGGGGCTGATTCTTTCCGGAGGGCCGAATTCGGTGTACAGAGCGGACGCGCCGAAGTGCGATCCGGCGGTGCTGGCTCTGGGGGTGCCGGTACTGGGGATTTGCTACGGGATGCACTGGATCACGCACACGCTGGGCGGGAAGGTAGAGACGGCGGAGCGGCGGGAGTATGGGAGCGCGCTGCTGAACCTGGCGAGCGGCGAGGGAGAATCGGAGCTGTTCGCCGGGATGCCGAGTGCGGTGCGGATTTGGAACAGTCACGGGGACCACGTGGTGGCGCTGCCGGCCGGTTTTCGCGCCACGGGACATACGGAGAATGCGGTCGCGGCCTCGGAAGATGCAAAGCGGAAGATTTACGCGGTGGAGTTTCATCCGGAAGTAAGGCACACGGACAAAGGGACGGAGATTCTTAGAAATTTCTTATTTCGGGTGTGCAAGGCGGAGGCGAAGTGGAGCGGCGCGGCGTTTATCGAGGAGACCACGGAGGCGATCCGGAGAAGGTGGGAACGAGCCGGGCAATCTGCGCGCTCAGCGGGGGAGTGGACTCGACGGTAGCGGCGGTGCTGGTGCACCGGGCCATCGGAGACCGGCTGACCAACATTTTCGTGAATACCGGGATGCTGCGGAAGAACGAGTTCGAGCACACGCTGGAGATGCTGCGCGACCGGCTTAGGGCTGCGGGTGATCGGCGTGGATGCGTCGGAGCGGTTTCTCGCGCAATTGAAGGGCGTTAGCGATCCGGAGAAGAAGCGGAAGATCATCGGCAATGAGTTCATTTCGGTGTTTGCGGAAGAGGCGCTGAAGCTGCAGCATGGCGACGCGCAGGGCGGGATCGGGTACCTGGTTCAGGGGACGCTGTATCCGGATGTGATTGAGTCGGTGTCGGTCAAGGGACCCTCGGCAACGATCAAGAGCCACCACAACGTCGGGGGGCTGCCGGAAAACATGCCTTTTGCGCTGATCGAGCCGCTGCGCGACCTGTTCAAGGATGAAGTGCGGCGCATCGGCAGAAACCTGGGACTGCCGGACGAGCTACTTGTGAAACATCCGTTTCCGGGGCCGGGATTGGCGGTGCGGCTGTTGGGGGAGATCACCCGGGAGCATCTAGCCACCCTCCGGGAGGCCGATGCGGTGGTGGTCGAAGAGATCCGGCGGGCAGGGCTGTATGAGAAGGTGTGGCAGGCGTTTGCGGTCCTGCTGCCGGTGCGCAGCGTGGGCGTGATGGGCGACGGCCGTACGTACGGGTTAACGATAGCGGTGCGGGTGGTGGAATCGGAAGACGCGATGACGGCGGACTGGGTGCGCTTGCCGGGGGAAGTGCTGGAGACGGATCTCGACGAGGATTGTGAACGAGGTGCCCGGAGTGACGCGGGTGGTCTACGATATCAGCTCGAAACCGCCGAGCACAATTGAATGGGAATAGAGGCGTGGGCTGAGAAATATCAGAGGACTGGGTGAGAAGAAACTACGGCGCGATGAGCGAAGATACAACGGCACACTGCAGAAAACGGGCCGCGCAGCGCGGGTAGCGCGACCCGTTCGGTGAAGCAGTGCTTTGTTTTGCTGGCAACTCCGGCAGAGAAGAATCGCGAGCTATCGGTTGGCCATTTTCTGGGCCATGTACAGAATCAGCTTGCGATCTTCCTCGTCGGCCTTGCTCAATAGGCGGCGAAGCTTATTGAGAAAGCGCGCCTCTTTGCCGCTGCTGCCCCAAGCGATGTCGTCAGACGACTTGCGCTTGGGCAGGTTTGGCAACTGGGGCGGCTCTTCGCCGTCGTAGAAGAGTTGATAGAGTGGGCATTCTAGAGCGCGAGCTAGCTTTTCCAACGTCTCAATGGCCGGAACAGTATGGCCATTCTCGACGCGGGAGATGTAGCAACGAAGCAGGCCCGTACGCTTTTCGATATCGCCCTGGGAGAGTTTCTTTTCCTCACGCAGTGCGCGGAGGCGGTCACCAATAATCATGGAGGTATTATTGCATGTAGGTAAGATGCTAGCAAGTATAAAGTTTGTGGGTGTTCAAATGAAACACATGCTGCAGGCAGGGGAAACCGGAGAAGACCAGGCGTAACCTAACGGCCATGGCGCGCGTCCCAAAAGTAGGCTCCCCGGCGGTGGCAGGCCCGGCAGCCGAGAAAGCGACGGCTGGAAGAGCCAGCGGAGCTGCGGATGACCGAGAACTAGTACGAAGGGCGCAGGGCGAGGACAAAGAGGCGTTTGAAGAACTGGTCCGGCGCCATCAGCATCGAGTTTTCGGCGGTCGCGGGAGGAATTCTGCGGCGACGGGAGGATGTGGAGGATATCGCGCAACAGGTTTTTGTGAAGGCGTACTTTTCGCTGAAACGGTTCGATCAGCGAGCAGCCTTCAGCACCTGGCTGTATAAGATTACGGTGAATGAATGCTGGGACCTGTTGCGAAAGAAGAAAGCACGGCCGCTGGTATATGAGTCCGACCTGAGTGAAGACCAGGCGCGGCAGTTTGAGGCCAGCGGAGAGCGGCGGACGACAGAGCCGGACATCAGCGACAAAGCTGGAGGCGCGACAACGAGTGGAGCGGCTTCTGGAGGGCCTGGATACGCGAGACCGGATGATGCTGATTCTAAAAGAGGTCGAAGGTTTTGCGGTGGAAGAGATCGCGAAGATATTGGATTTGAACGCCAACACGGTGAAGGTCCGGCTGTTTCGAGCGCGCCGCCGGATCGTGAGCCAAGCGCGGAAGCGCGGCAACTGAGAAGCGGAGCCCCTAGGGGCTCGAATGATATTTCGTGGATCGTCGAGAGACGGATGGCTGGAGAAGCGAGGAGGCGAATATGTGGGCCCTGAGAAAGAATCGGAGCGAGTGCAGCCGGTTCCTGGAATCGCTGGAGGGTTCGGCGAGCATGGACACGCTCTCGCCGGCATTGGCCGAGCATGCGGCTATTTGCAAGGAATGCCTTGCCGCCAGCGAGGAGCTGTTTGCGAGCCGTGCGCTGCTGGAAGCGCTGCCGCGGCAGCCAGAGAAGGCGGGACCCTGGTTCGCGCCACGCGTGATGGCCGCCATTGCAGCACGCGAAGCGGAGTTGAGGCATTCCGTCGAGACGTGGACCGTTTTGCCAAAGCTGGCCGCGAAACTCACCTGGGTCTCCGCATTGGCCCTGCTCCTTACGACGACATGGCTAGTTGGGCGGCCGGCATCCACGCCGGTGCGAGCGGTGCTCACTGACTTGACCGGGGAGCCGATGATCGAGAGTGCGCCTGCACCTGTGAACAACGATGACGTGCTGGTGAGCCTAACGGAGAAGGCGCAGTGAACGAGGGGTCCGCCAAGCGAAAGGCGGCGGTGTGGGTTGCTGCTGTCTTTCTTGTCGGAGCAGCACTCGGCGGTATGGTTGGCTACATTTTTGCGCATCGCCCGGTACCGGCGAACGCTCCGATGACCGAGCAGCAGAAGCGCGCACATCGGGTCGAGCAGCTCACCCAAGAGCTGGGCCTGACAAGCGACCAGCGGCAGCAATTGGACGCGATTCTTTCCCAGTTGCACGGGGAGTACAAGGCGCTGCACGAGCAGAGCGACGCGCTGATCGATCAAGCCCGGCAGAAAGGACGGAATCAGATTCGCGCGATTCTGACTCCCGATCAAAAGCCGAAGTTTGAGGAGTTTCTGAAGCGCATGGACGAGGAACGGAAGCGCAACGCCCCTCCGGGCGGGCGGTAAATCGCTCCAGGCGGCGCGCGGTAGCCTTGCCAGAGCGACCGCGAACTACCGTCAGAGTTTCACGATAAGCTTGCCGATGTTGCCGCCGGTAAACAGCATGTTTATTGCTTCCGGCGTCTTTTCGAGACCCTGGACCAGGGTTTCGCGATCCTTCAATTTCCCGAACATCTTCCACTTACCGAGCTGCATGGCGGCTTCAGTGAATCTCGAGGTGTAATCGACGATGATGAACCCCTGCACCCGCAGGCGCTTGACGAGGACGGTGGCGAAACTGGCGAGCGCCGGGTCTTCCTTGGTGTAACCGGAGATGAGGCCGCAGAGAACCACGCGACCGTGAAGATTCATGCGGTTCAAAACGGCGTTCATGATTTCGCCACCGACGTTTTCAAAGTTGATGTCGATACCCTTTGGAGTGGCGGCGGCGAGTTGCTGCTTCCAGTCGGGATGCTTGTAGTTGACGGCGGCGTCAAATCCGAGGTCGCCGGTGAGCCACGCGCATTTATCATCGCTGCCAGCAATGCCGACAACACGGCAGCCCTGAATCTTTCCAATCTGTCCGGCGATACTGCCGGTGGCACCCGCAGCGGCGGAGACGACCAGGGTCTCGCCTTTCTCCGGCTTGGCGATTTCCATCATGCCGAAATAGGCAGTCACGCCGTTGAAGCCCAGCACGCCAAGAAAGGCCGTGTCCGAGACAAACGGGACGGCCGGGATCTTCTGAAACGTGCCTTTCTGCTCGCCGTCGATCAAGACGTAATCCTGCAGGCCAGTCAAACCAATGATCTTGTCGCCCTTTTTGTATTGAGGAGTACGCGATTCGACGACTTCGGCGAAACCGAGTGCACGCATGACCTCGCCGATGGCAACCGGGGGCATGTATTGCGCGACGTCGGCCATCCAGACACGCATGGTGGGGTCAACCGAAAGATACCGGACCTGGGCGAGGGCTTGGCCATCCCGCACTTCGGGGAGCGGGGACTCGACAAGTTGCAGGTCCCCCGGGGCCAACATGGCCTTGGGGCGTGCTGCCAGACGCAGTTGGCGGTTTACGTTAGACACGGGATGCCCACTCTGGAACTAGAAGGGAATGTCCTCGTCTGAGATTTCGGGGCCAGCGGCGGCGTGGCTGCCGCACCTCCATAGGTGTCTTCTGCCGGTGCGGCCTGGCTCTCAAGCTCATCGCCACCACCGCGAGAAGCGCCTCCGCCCATCGCACCCGCGGCAGCGCCTTCGGCACGGCCGCCGAGCATGCGGAAGTTGTTGGCGACGATCTCGAAGCTGGTGCGCTTCTGGCCTTCTTTGTCCTGCCATTCGCGGGACTGAATGCGGCCTTCGATGAAAATCAGCGAGCCTTTCTTGAGATACTGCTGGGCAATCTCGGCTTGTTTGCCCCAGACAACAATCTTGTGCCACTCGGTGCGCTTTTGGCGCTCGCCGTTGCGGTCCTTGTAGCTTTCGTCCGTAGCCACAGAGAAATTGGCGACGGCTTGACCACCGCCGGTGTAGCGGGTCTCGGGATCACGGCCCAAACGGCCGACGAGAATCACTTTGTTCACAGACATGAGTAAAAACCCCCTGCGGCGAGGACGATAACATGCGGGGAAACAAAAGGGAAATGACCGAGACGCGGGACGGAAAAGGCGTGCGGAGCCCCTGGGGTTCGCTTGAGAAAGAGAGGGGAATTGGCTAGCCGGCGGCGGTAATGCCGACGCCAAGCTCCTTCAGCTTGGCCCGCGCTTGACGCTCTTCTTCGGTTCCGGGATAGCGTTTGACGACTTCGCGAAGTTCGCGGACGCCGGCATTTTTTTGCCCAAGTTCAAGGAGGGCCATGCCTTTCTTGAGGTGAGCCGTGGCGAGCTTGAAACTTTTCGGATAGTTGGTGAGGACACGATCGTATTCGGTGATGGCCTGATCGTAGTTGCGCTGCGAGTAGGCAATTTCGTCCGAGGTAGAACTGCGCGTTGGAGGCGAGATCGGTGTCGCCGTAATACTTCAGATAGTCCTGAAATTCTTGCCGCGCGAGGTCGTACTTGCCGCTGGTGATGTCGCGCAGACCGTTTGAATAGAGAGTGTCGGCCGAGGGCGCTGGACCGGAAACCGCGCCAGTGGCGGGGGCAAAACCTCCGGCTGGGGACGACGCCATGCCGGGATTTGAGGTCGACCCAGTGGCCGCTGGAGCGCCGCCGGAGATCTTCGCGTCGAGGCTCTGCACGGTGTTCTGCAAGTCGACGAGTTGCTGGTTCACTTTGCCAAGGCGAGATTTGATTTCCTCGAGGTTGTCGGAGAGTCCCTGGACCTGCGTGGACATGGTATCGAGGCGCGCGCCGGAATTGGCCTGGACGTCCTGCACGGATTTCTGTAGCGAGCTCATGGTGGCGTTGAGCTTGCCGACGTTGTCGCCGGATTGCTCGACCAGGGTCTTCATGACGGTATGATCCTGGGTCATCTGGCTGGTGAGATCCTTCTGGCCTTGGAGCAGGGTGGTGACGTCGCGCTGAAGCTCAATCATTTCGCGCGCCACGGCCTCGGCAGGTCGCGGACCCATAAGACTTCCGCCAAGGGCACCGGCCAAAACGGCGGCGCTGAAGATGGCAACGTTGCGGATACGCATGCAAATCCTCCTACGAGCTCGGAAAAGCTCCCTTGAACTGACAGCAGGCCAGGTGAGAAAACCATTATAGGCGACCGCAGAGCGGTTCGCCTCACTTTAACGGCAGAGCCGCGCGCGAGCAAGAGCTTGCTCGTGCGCGGCTCTTTTGGTGCCGATGGCGGCAACGGTTTGCCGGCAAGGCTATTGCTTCGACCGAACAAAATGGCCACGGCGATTCTGCTGGTAGCAGTCCTCGGTGGTCTGCATGCAGAACGGCTTCTCTTTGCCGAAGCTGACGGTGTTGAGACGGTCCGCGGAGATGCCCAGGGAAATCAGGTATTGCTTGACGGCGCTGGCACGGCGATCTCCGAGGGCCAGGTTGTACTCCGTCGAGCCACGCTCGTCGCAGTGACCTTCGATGGTGACGCGAAGCTGCGGATAGTTGCGCAGGAAGTCAGCGGTCTTGGCGAGTGCGTCGCGCGCGTCCGAGCGAATGTCGGCTTTGTTGAAGTCGAAGTAGGCGTCGCGCACTTCTCGCGCGAACAGTTCGTCGAGCGTCGGCTCGGCCGTCGAGGGCGCAGCGGTGGCGACGGTGATCCTGGCGGTGGCGTTGGCGGAACCGCCAGGGCCGCTTGCGGTAATGGTGTAGGTGGTCGAAGCGGAAGGCGTGACCTTGGTCGAGCCTTGCGCGGTGACGGTGCCGACATCCGGTGCAATGGTGAGTTGCGTGGCGTCGGTCGACGTCCAGCTCAGCGTCGACGGATCGCCTTTCTCGACGGAGGTCGGGTCCGCCTGCAGCGTGACCGTAGGTTGAGCCGACGGCGGCGCGACGGGGTGAGCCGGCGGCGGAGTTGACGCCACGGGTTTCTTGGCGCATCCAAAGGTAAAGACAGCAGCGGCAAGCACTACAAACAGACCTGCGCGGTACAGTGATCGGGAGACCTCGATCATTCGTATCCTCCTCGAAAATGAAATCCCCGTGTTCGTCCCACCACAGCCAACATCGTAGCACCGGAGGGCTGGATTTCGGAGATATCTCGTATCACGATATATTATACATGGTACACAAACACTTTGGCCGCAAAAAATCAACGGGGTGACCAGTTCGGCGACTCGTTGTGTCCTTGCAAGGTTAGCTGATGGGCTTGCGTGCCGTCGGCCAGCATCACCCAAATTTGGCGCGTGCCGCCGCGCGTGGACTCGAAGACGATATGGCGGCCGTCGGGCGACCAACTGGGGCGCTCGTTGCGGCCGGTATCGCGGGTAATCTCGACGATCTTACTGGTTGCGGCGTCCATCAAGTAAAGATCGTAGTTGCCTTCCGGGCGCCGCCAGCTGAACGCCAGCAGCTGCCCATTCGGCGCCCACGCGGGATCGATCAAGTAGCCTTTGTCCGGCACGTCCAGCTCCGTAGAGTTGGTGCCGTCCGCGTTCATCATAAAGAGCTTGGGAATGCCGTCGCGATCGCTGACGAAAACGACGGTCTGGCCGGTCTTGGGATTCCAAGCCGGAGAGGTGCTGGCGCCGTTCGAAAAGGTGAGCCGCTTGGGGCTGGCGCCATTGGCATCGCTCACGAATAGCTCGGGATTGCCGAGCATGGAGGAAGAGAAAATAAGATGCGAACCGTCCGGCGACCAGGCAGGCGAGCTGTTGGTGCCGCGGAAGCGCGGAAAGGTGATGACCTTGCCTGCATCCACGGAATACATACAAAGCTGCGGACTTACGACACCATGGGAAGGCTCAAAGCAGGTAAAGGCGATGCGGGAGGCGTCGGGCGACCACCGGGGCGTCAGCGAGATGGTGTGGAGCGATGTAAGAGGGTGTTGGTTCGCACCGTCATAGTCCATCACCCAAATTTCCTTGGTGCCGGTGCGCGAACTGACGAAGGCGATCTGCGTGGAGGCGATGCCGGGCAGGCCGCCGGAGAGCCGGCTGATAATCTCGTCGGCGAATTGATGTGCGAACTTTCGGACCTGCGCGTCGGTGGGCGCGCCGCGGTAGACCTTGCCGATGACAGCTTGCGTAGAAGTGCTGCGGACATCGTAGAGCCAAGCCTGAATTTCGACCTCGGCCGTGGATTCGGTAAGGTTGCCAAAGGCCACGAGGTTGGCATTCAGCGGGTTCTTCGGTCCAAGCGAGGTTCTTGAGCTCGGCGGGGACCGTAGGAACCTGCGGCGGATAAAAACTTGGGCTGACCAGTTCCAAGATGCCGCTGAACTGCAGGTCATCGCGCACCACCTGGGTGAAGAGCGCGGAATGGTTTTTCGTCGCGTCATTGCGGGCGGCAAAATCGGCGACCGCGACGCGAGGTTTTTCCACGCCGAGGCCTGTACCGGTGCGAACCCAGTCCTGGGCGAGCAGGGCGTTGCCCGCACCCAAGATGACGGCGAGTAAAAGGAGTAACCGATAGCATGTGGACTGCAGGGTCACTTTTGCCTCCAAGGTCGGTTTCTTTGCGCGAAGAGAATGGTCATGGCTCCTTAGTAGTGAGAACCCGGCGGCAGGAAATCAAAGGTCACCGCCACGTACGATCCGTTGTAATCGCTGGGCAGGGGTGGCATGGGATTCGAGTCGTACAGAGCGCGCAAGCCGGAATTGTCGAAGGATGCGTTGCTACTGGACTCGGTGATGCGAATGTCCTTGACGGTGCCGTCCCGGTAAATCGAGAAGGTGGCCACCGCGTGGATGGAGCGTGAGGCTCGCGCCGCCGGATCGATGCTGGATTGCAGCCAGTTCTGCGCGATTCTTCGCCGGATGGCTTCCACGTAAGCAGGGTATCGCGCGGCAAAATCTCCACCACCTTGGCCGGAAACCGCAACGCCGTTGGATGCCGCGCCGGGCGTCTGAGCGTATCCGGTTGGAAGATTCGGCTGGCCGCCGTGGCCGGAAACGGCATTCTCCGGCGGCGGGGTTTTATTCTCGAAGACTTTGGACTTGTGCTGGATCGGCTGCGGCTTTTCCTTTTCGAGCTTGGGAATTTTTACGACGTCTTTGGGAATCTCAGGAGGTTTGGGTTGGGGCTGTTCCTTATATAGGCTGTTGGTAGGGTCGAAGGTCTTGCTGTCATCAATAACCGGTGGCTTGGGCATGGGGATTCCGACGCTGCCAACGAGATTCACTTTGACGTCTCCCTCGCTGGCCCCGCCAACTCCGCCCCAGACATTTCCTCTCCAGTGAAAGATGGCCGAGGCGATGATCGCAGCCGTCAGCAAGGCGTGAAGGAAAAGGGAATAGACGACAAACTTTCCGAGTCCGAATTCGTCCGGATTGGCGACGGCGGTAGTCATTTTCAGTTGGTGCGGGCGCGCTCGGTGATCGGCTCGGTCACGATACTGATGTTGTTGATGCCGGACTGGCGAAGCGTATCGACAACCGAGGCAAAGATTCCAAAGGGAACGGTCTCATCGCAACGCAGGAACACGCCCTCCTGAGGCTTCTTGAGCTGGGCGTGTACTTTGGCCCCGAGGTCGTGGACGTTGACAGGATCGTTGCCCAGATAGACCCGCTGCGCTTTGTCGATGCTGACGACCAGTTTCTGCTCCGTGATTTCCTTGACCGCATGCGTCTTGGGAACGTCGAGTTCGATTCCGGACTGCAGAATCGGCGCGGTGATCATGAAAATGATCAGCAACACGAGAACCACGTCGATGAACGGGACCATGTTGATCTCGGACAGCGAGGTTTGCGTCGATTTGGAAAGTTGCGGCATAGCTTTCGTTCGCGGCCAGGCTGGAAGGGCCGCGGACGATCAGGTAAATGTTTTCTCGATTTGCGCGGCGACTTCCAGCGCAAAGGTGTCGAGCCGCTGCGCAAGGTTCCGGATATTCTGCAAAAACTGATTATAGAAAATTACCGCGGGGATGGCGACAAAAAGACCCGCAGCGGTGGTCAACAAGGCTTCGGAGATGCCCGGCGCGACGGCGCGAAGGCTGGCGGCGCCGGCGTTGCCCAAGCCCGAAAATGCATCGATGATGCCCCAGACCGTGCCGAACAGCCCGATGAACGGCGAGACCGAACCGGTGGTGGCCAGCCAGGACATTCCTTTTTCCGCGCGGCGAACTTCTTCGGCGGAAGCGAGCTGCATGTTCACGGTCACGGCCGCCAGACTCTTCAGTTTTGGCGGGTGCGGATTGCCGGTGCCGGAGCCCACCTGGCTCTGCAATTCGCGATAGCCGGCGGCGTAAACGGAGGCGAACGGTGAACCCGCGGAGGCCAGTGCCTGTGGGTTTGCGACGCCCCGTGTGGCGCGGAAGATGCGAAGAAATTGGTCGCTTTCGCGGCGGATGCGGCCGAACAGGCCAAGCTTCTGAAGGATCATGCCCCAGGAGATGACGGAAAACAGCGCAAGCAGCGCGATAACTCCGCGCGCGACCCATCCTGTGTTCTCAAGTATGCTGCCGAGATCGATCAGAACAACTGTGGTGAACAAAAAAATGACGTATACCCCTCAGTAGGAACGAAATTTTTCCGACTTCAGAACCGTAGCACACGCTCCCAGTGGAAGCAACGAAACCTCGCGAGAACGTGTCGCTTTTTCCATACGCGCAACGCCCGCTCCAGGGGTTGGTTTTCTCAGAAAGAGCGCCCCGAAGAGGCGGAAGGACTTGTGCTAAACTCCCAACTTGGAGATGGCTCAAGCATTCGATATTAGCTTGGACTCACTTAGGGCCCGTTCGGTTGCAAACCCGGACGCCGCAGAGATTGGTGCATCCGCATCCCCTGCGCATAACGGCGGAACCTTCTTCCTGGAAACCTTTGGCTGCCAGATGAATGAGCACGACTCGGAAAAAGTCGCCGGCGTGCTGCTTTCGCGTGGCTATCGGCAGGTGGAATCGCCCGATGCGGCATCGTTGATCCTCTACAATACGTGCAGCATCCGGGAGAAGGCGGCCCAGAAGCTATTTTCGCGGCTGGGAGAGTATCGCACCAGGCAGGACGAGGGCCGCACCATCGGCGTGCTCGGGTGTGTCGCGCAACAGGAGGGCGAGCAAATCTTCCAGCGCGCTCCATGGGTGAGCTTGGTGTGCGGCTCGGCGAGTTATCGCAAGTTGCCGGAACTCCTTGCGCAACTCGAGGCAGGGAATCACCGCGTCACGGGCCTCGATACCGACACGGACGAAACCTTTGAGACCGAGATCACTCGACGGGACAATCCCTGGCGGGCTTATCTGACCATTATCGAGGGTTGCGACAAAGCTTGCGCCTACTGCGTGGTGCCGCATACTCGAGGACCGGAGCGCAGCCGCGCCAGCGCCTCCGTCCTAAGGGAAGTTCGCGAGCTTGCCGATCTTGGCTATTCCGAAGTGCAACTGCTCGGCCAAACGGTGAATTCCTACGCCGATCCGTCTTCGCGCAAGATGCGCTTCTCGGAATTGTTGCTGGAGGTCGCGGACGTGCCGGGCATACGGCGCGTGCGCTTCACGACGTCACATCCCCGGGATTTCACGCCCGACATCGTTGCAGCGATTGAGTCGGAGCCGAAGGTGTGCAATCACGTGCATCTGCCGGTGCAGTCCGGCTCGACGAGAGTGTTGCGAGCCATGCAGCGAACTTACACCCGCGCGGAGTATCTCGAGAAGATCGCGATGATTCGCGGCGCGCGGCGGCCCATCAGCATTACGACCGACATCATCGTGGGTTTCCCGGGCGAGAGCGAAGCCGATTTTCAAGAGACGCTCAGCCTCCTCGATACGGTGCGGTACGAAGGGATGTTTTCCTTCAAATACTCGCCGCGGCCCAATACGCCGGCGCTGTCGATGAACGACCCGATTCCGGAAGAGGAAAAGAGCCGGCGCCTGAGTGTGTTGCAGGAAAAGCAGCGTCAGATCCAGAGCGAGCACAACGAAACGCTTGTCGGGAGTACATTTGAGGTCATGGTAAGCGGAAAGTCGCGTCGCGAGAATCAGTGGTCGGGGCACACGTCGTGTCATCGCGTTCTAAATTTCACTTCACAAGAGAAAGAGCTTCTGGGAACCTACGTGCAGGTCCGTGTCACCAGCGTGGGTCCCAACAGTCTGGTCAGGCGAGTACGTTACCTAGCTCCAGGGAGGCCCGATGGAAGTAGAGATGAAGATCCGCGGCCTGATGATGGATCCCGTCACCAATATGCCCATCGTGGTTCTGAAGGACGTGCAGGGCCAAGCGATCCTTCCCATCTGGGTGGGCGTCTACGAGGCGAACGCCATTGCGCTGGAGATCGAGAAGGTGCAGACCCCGCGGCCCATGACCCACGATCTATTGAAGAATGTCCTGCTCGGGCTGGAAGTGCGGGTGCAGAAGGTGGTCGTGAACGATCTGAAAGACGATACGTTTTACGCGCTGATCTGGGTGGAGCGCGACGGCCAGATGATGACGATCGATTCGCGCCCGAGCGATGCTCTGGCATTGGCATTGCGCGTGGATTGCCCCATCTTCGTCGACGAGCAAGTCTTGAAGAACTCGAAAGTCTCCAGCGCCATTTCCGAACGCACCACGAACGAGCAGCTTCGTTCCTGGCTCGAAGGCCTTTCCGACGACGACCTCGGCCGCTACAAAATGTAGAGGTTGCGGCTTCGCCTACTTAAAATCGCGCAAGAGGGAACTCCACTGGTGGCAGACAACTTGCTGCCGTTATGGACGGACGACTACAGCAACCTCTTGCGGGTATGGCGTTAGGACGAAAGGCTTGTTGCTCTCTCGCCGGCTTGGATCGCCAACTTCCGGACCGTTCTGCGCCAAGCCCACAGCAGGATGATTCCGATCAGGATCAAAGCAAGGCTCAGACCCGACCAAAGACCAAAGGCGCCCCATCCCCGGCGAAAGCACAGCCATGCGCCCAGCGGCAAGCCGATCACCCAATACGCCGTGAGGTGGCAAAGCATCGGTGTGCGCGTATCGCCGGCTCCGCGGAGCGCGCCCGTCGCGACGGTTTGAATTCCGTCGAAGAGCTGAAATGCCGCGCCGGCGGCGAGCAGGCTGATCGTGCTGCGAATCACGGATTCGTCCGGAGTGTACATGCGCGCGATCCAGCGCGGAAAAACGAGCAGGGCAACGCTGGCGCAGGTCATGAATCCAGCGCCAAGGAAAATGGCCGTGCCGCCGGCGTCGCCCGGCGCCGCAGAAATCCTTGCGTCCGATCGCTTGCCCGACTCGCACTGCGGCAGCCGAAGCTATCCCCAGCGGAACCATGTACGTGAACGCAACCGTGTTTAGGGCAATCTGATGGCTCGCCAGCGGTACCGCGCCCAGCCGCGCGATCAGCGCCGTAACCAGGGCAAAAATCCCGCTCTCGAGCGTAAATTGCATTGCCGCGGGCAAGCCCAGCATGATCAGTCGGCGAATTCGCGGCAAATCGACATCGACAGGAGTTTTTAGCAGGTCCGTGCGGTGCCGCTGGTCGTACCAGAGCAGATACCCCACGAGAACCGCCGCCATATAGGTTCGAGCAATGGCGGTCGACCAGCCCGAGCCAACCGTACCCATCGCCGGAGCGCCCCATTTTCCGTAGATCAGAACCCAATTGCCAAACAGCGTTGACGATGTTGGCGCTCACCAGAGCAAACGCGACCGGCTTCACCATGTTCATCGCTTGCAGGCAACGGCGCACCGCGAAGTACAGCAAGCAACGGGAACAGTCCGACGACCAGCGCCTTCATGTAGGGAACAGCCAGGTCGATAATTGCCGGCTCTACTTGCATCGAGGCGAGTAGCCGAGCGAAAGCAGCCACATGGGCGCCGCCAATACCGGTGTGAGAGCTACACTCAAGTAGATTCCGTTGATCAGCGAACGATGGCAATCCTCTCGCTGGCCGGCGCCAAAGGCCTGCGAGACGAGCGTGTCCAAGCCGAGCAGCAGCCCTCCCCCAAACAACCCTAGAACCATGAAGATATTCGAGCTGAGACTGACTGCACCCATGGCCGTGGCGCTGTTCGGCAAGTGGCCGACCATCATCGTGTCCACGATCGCCATGCTCATCCAGCCCAACTCCGCAAGGACCAGCGGCAGGGCCAGGCGAACCGTGGGTGCAAGTTCAGCGCGAAGTGTTTTCAGCCGGATCATGGCGTTTAGGCGAGTTCCGAGAGTGTACGGGGGACAAAGAAATGGCGCAAATTCCCCGGAGCGATAGGCGGGCCGGGCACGCGCCTTCTAGGGGTAACTCCTCGGTAGTATGGGACCTGAAGTTCCATTGACCCGAAGGATTCGGGCTCGTAACCTCTGGATACTGCGAGCTTTCCGCGTGATGGTGACTTCAGCTCGAACCGTCACCGGATCAGCCAAACGCGAGAACCGAAGCCCGAGGAGACGATTGTGGCGATTGCCAGCGAGTTTTGAACAACGGATGAAGACGTATCCGCGCCGGAATTCGCCTGAATTCACGCGTTGCGGTGGCTGTCGAATGGACCGAAGCGGGCCGCACGCTGCGCGCCGAAGGCTACACCGTCGACATCAGCCCGAAGGGCTGCCTGGCGATCTTCCCGCAGGGCTTTACCGTGGGCCAACGGTTGCGCCTGATCAATCTGACGAATCAAAACGTCTGCGACTCGGTGCTGGTGTGGCGCGGGCACGAGGGCCGCAGCGGTTGGGAATTGGGACTCGAACTCCAGAAAATGCCGGCGGATTTCTGGGGCCTCGACTTTTAGACCGGCGACGCAACACCCCTTCAAGAAACTCCCCGAAAGCGTTGCTGCTGAATTTTCCACTGGCGGTTGGCGGAAACTTCACTTTTTCCTTGCCTTCAAACGGGTGGCAACCGTACAGTGGGGGCTAGGCCTAGGGGGTTTCTGACGGGAGGCACCCATATATAGGAACTCGTTTGCCGGGGCGCGGCGGAATTATCTTGGTCGCACGGGAGGAGGCAGAAGCGCATGACTGCCATCATCACGATTGCGAATCAAAAAGGCGGCGTCGGCAAAACTACGACGGCGATTAATTTATCCGCAGGCATTGCGCAGTCGCGGCAAGCGCACGTTGCTCATCGATCTCGATCCGCAGGCAAATTCCACGATCGCGTTTTACGATTCCGGTGAAATTCCCGCGTCCATGTTTGATGTGCTCAGCGAGAGCCGCGCGGCGATGGCCACGGTTATCAAGCCGACCAAGGAGCCGATGCTGTTTCTGGGACCTGGCCGCTTGGCGCTGGCCAAGCTGGAGCAGGTCCTCGCGGGCCAGTTCGATGCGCCGTATCGTCTGAAAGACGCGCTGGGGCCGTGACTGAAAGAATACGACTACATCGTCTTGGATACGCCGCCATCGCTGGGCATTCTGACGGTCAATGCGCTCGTGGCTTCCACGCATCTCATCGTCCCGATTCAGGCGGCCTATTTCGCCATCGAGGGCACCGATGACTTGCTGGAAACCTACGAGCGGATTCGCGCACGGCCCAACCCAGGACTAAAGGTTCTCGGCGTCGTGATCACACTTTTCGATAAGCGCACCAACATTTCGCGCGACACCCACGGGCAGATTCGCACGGTGTTCGGCGAAACGCTGTTCAAGACGAAGATCAGCAAGAACGTGCGCCTCGAAGAAAGTCCAGCCTACAAAGAAACAATCCTGACGTTTGCGCCGAAATCACCCGGCGCCATCGAATATAAAAAGCTTGCTGGGGAGGTTATCCAACGTGTCGAAGAGGATCGGGTTACCCGTCACGCTGAAGATGCGGCATGACGCGCACTACGTCGAATCACTGACGAGCTACAGCGGGGCGGCCATCGGGCGCATGATTCCGGTGGATCAGATTCGTCCAAATCCGGATCAGCCGCGCAAGTCCATCGGCGATCTGCGGGAGCTGACGGACTCCATCCGCGAGAAGGGCGTGCTGGAGCCGCTGCTGGTGCGCTTTGTCCCGCGCGAGGACTGCTACTACATCATCTCGGGCGAACGGCGGTATCACGCGTCCCGGGCCGCGGGCTTGAATGAGGTGCCGTGCATCGAAAAGATGGCCGACGATGCCGAAACGCTCGAGATCGGTCTCATCGAAAACATCCAGCGCAAGGACCTCACGCCTTTTGAAGAAGCGGATGGGCTGCACCGTCTGGCGACCCAGTTCGAGTACACGCACGAGGACGTGGCCAGGAAGATCGGGCGCGCGCGTTCGTCGGTGACGGAGACGCTTTCTCTGCGGAACATCCCGGAGGCGCTGCGGCGAAAGTGCGTGGAGCAGGGAATCATGTCGAAGTCGCTGCTGCTGCAGATCGCGCGCCAGCCTACCGAGAAAAAAATGATGGAGATGTTGCATCGCATCCTCCAAGGCGGCCTGACCCGCGACGAAGCTCGCCGCGAACGCCGCGAAGAACAGACCGGTCCGCAGAGACCTCAGCCGTTTATCTTTCAGTTCGAGCCGGAGAACGAGACCTTCCGGTTCCGCATTCAATTCAAGAAGAGCCACGTGTCGCGCGACGAGCTGATCACCACGCTGCGCGGGATCCTGTCGCAACTCGAAGGCGGGTCCTCGGAAGCCGATTCGACGGCAGCCTAGCCAGCCTCGCCAAGCGGCGGGGTCGAACGCGTCTCGTTGGCCGCACGTCATTTCCATGCTGGAACTTACGCCTCAGCAGATGGCGGTGCTCGAGCGGGCTTTCGCCGCGGGGTTTCGCCCGATCGCGATTCCGCCCTACGAAAGCGCTTTGTGTCTGCGCCGAGGCGAGTGCGCGGCCGTTCTGACGCCAGCATCGAGCAGTGCGGCTGCGCCTGTTGGCTCCGCCGACCTACCTCGTGGATGGCAATCTCAGTGTGAAACTCCGCCGGGGCAAGGGCGAAGTCTTTGTCTGGAAGAAGAAAGAAGTCGAAGCCACGCCCGAGCGTCTGGACGAGCTGGCAAAGTTTCGGCAAGAGCTTTCGGAAATCCTGGAAGCAGCGCCTGCCCAATAAATTCCCTCAATTTGCAATTCGTCACGACTCCCGGCAAACTGAAATTCCCATGGAAACCTACGACATTATCTGCATCGGCGCGGGACCTACGGGTCTAGCGTGCGCCATCGAGGCGCGCCGCGCCGGCATGCGCCCGCTGGTCATCGACAAAGGCTGTCTGTGCAACTCCATCTACCACTACCCGGTGAACATGGTGTTCTTCACCACGCCGGAGCTGCTGGAGATCGGCGATCTGCCGCTGGTGTGCGCCGCGGAGAAGCCGACTCGCGTGGAGGCGCTGAAGTATTACCGGAGAGCGGCGGAACACTACGAGTTGGAGTTGCGGCTTTTCGAGCGCGTGCTTGGCGTGGAAGGTAGCGACGGCAATTTCACGGTGGTTACGCTCACGGAGAAGGGAATCGAACAGAAGTACCACGCAAAGAAAATCGCGGTGGCGAGTGGCTACTACGATCTACCGAATGAGATGCATATTCCTGGCGAGAACCTGCCGCACGTCTCGCACTACTACACCGAGCCGCATGAGTATTGGAATCAGGATGTGGTGGTGATCGGCGGAAAGAATTCGGCGGCCGAGGCCGCGCTGGATTTATTCCGCAACGGTGCGAAGGTCACACTGGTGCACCGGAACGCGCAGCTTGGCGCAACGATTAAGTACTGGGTTCGGCCCGACATCGAGAATCGCATCAAGGCCGGGCAAGTACACGCACTCTTCGAAACGCGAGTGAAGCAGATCACCAGCGACGAAGTTATCGTCGAGAACGGAGCTGGTGAGAAACGGCTACCGGCCCGGCGGGTATTTGCCCTCACCGGATATCATCCGGACTTCGAGTTCATCGAGAGCCTGGGCGTGCGCTTGGATCCGGAGACTCGCAAGCCTGCGCTCGATCCAAACTCGCTAGAGAGCAACGTGCCGGGTATCCATCTCGCGGGCGTAGTGATCGGCGGCCGGCACACCAGCGAGATTTTCATCGAAAACGGACGCTTCCACGGCAAGCAGATCATCAACGCTCTGGCTGGGAGACAATGAAGTGGCGGCCGGCGAGTAGTGGCCGATGATTCTCTGAAGCAATTCAAAGGGTTCGGTACATCACGAAGGCATCGACGAAACCCAGGCTGGGATGCTGGAACGCGCCGGGCAGGCGTCCCACGATCTCGAATCCGAAACTCTGCCACAGGCGAACCGCTCTGCCGTTCGTGCTGACTACGAAATTGAACTGCATCGCCTTGAATCCCTGCGTTCGCGCATGGTCCAGCGAGTGTGCGCACATGGCGCGGCCGATTCCACGGCCTGCGACGGCAGGGGCCGTGATGTACCCGCAGTTCGCGACGTGCGATCCGCCACCTCGGTGGTTTGCGGTTATAAAGTAGGTCCCTAGGACTTCGCCGTCTTTTTCGGCGACAAAGACCTCGTGTCCCGGCGCGGTCCAATATGCTAGCGCATCATCGCGGGACATCTCGGAGGGCAAAGTGTACGTTTCCCCACTGCGGATGATGGGCTCGAGAATGGCCCAGATCGCGTCGGCGTCATTCGGCAAGGCAGCGCGGATGTTCATGCCTTACTGTCGCAACGCCACCGCCGCCGAGTCAATCCTGTCCAACGCACTCCGCTAGCACAACCTGGTTTGCCGGTTCTCCCGCGGTTTGTTAGACTTCTGAGCATGCCATCCATCATCCGCGAAGTCGCCGAGACCTTCTCCACACTCGCGCAGGGATTTAGCGTGACCTTCCGCAATATGTTCCGCAAGACGGTGACCGAGAACTATCCGTACGAGCCGGTGCATTTCCAGTCGCGCTATCGTGGCATTCACGTTCTTCATCGCGACGAGAGTGGCTTGGAAAAGTGCGTCGGATGCTTCCTCTGCGCCGCGGCATGCCCTGCAAATTGCATCTACATCGAAGCCGCGGAAAATACCGACGCGAATCGCATCTCCGCAGGAGAACGCTACGCCAGCGTGTATAACATCGACTACTCTCGGTGCATTTTCTGCGGTTATTGTGTGGAAGCGTGCCCGACGGACGCGATCACGCACGGCCATGGATTCGAGTTAGCCACGTACGACATCAACTCCCTCATCTATCGAAAAGAACAGCTCCTCGAGAAAACCCCCGCCGCAGAAGCTGCCGCTCGTTGAGTCTTTCAATATTCACCAGTTGAATTTCGCGCGGATGGCGTCGCTGCGCGCTGCCAAATTGCGCGCGGCCGCGTGGAACGTTGTCCGTCACTCATTAGAGTCCTCTAACGGATATTATGTTAACCACGAAATCCGCCTGAATAAGCGCCCTGGGCAACCTCTCCTCTAACTGGGGCTCATCCCGCCTCTCCCCTCTCGTCTACCCTTCACGCTCCGGTGGCCAGGAAGTAGGTCGAAAGTCTCCGAGCCACCGCGGGTGATAACGCACGTTCTTTCGTCGCACGCCCAACTTCTGCTGGGTCGGCTTCTCAAACTCATTCGGAGTGAGCAAGGCGGGCTAGCTGGCGTCACGTAACGCGAGAGCGGTAACGCCCACGGATCCTACTTACTTCTTGTCTGCGCTCTTCGACGACTTCTGCTGCGCTAATTCGTACTGGATGTATTGCTCGAGGGTACGTCCGTCGGCTCCCACAATTCGGCGGCCGTTGACGAAGATCGTCGGAGTGCTGTTCACCTGAAGCTCTTGACCGTTCGCCCGGCTGGCATCCACCGCAGCCCCGGCCTCCGGACTGGCCATGCATGCCCGGAACGTATCCGCGTTGAGTCCGGCCTGGCCGGCGTAGTCTCCCATTTTTACCCAGGCATTTTCCGCGGAGATGATCTCCTGATTGTCGTAGATCGAGTCATACATCTTCCAAAACGCAGCGGGGTCCTGCTGATAAGCGCAGCGGCCCGCCAGGGCCGCGGTGCGCGCCCAAGGGTGCAGCGTCTCCAGCGGAAAATCCTTGAAGACGACGCGAACGTGAGGATAGTTAGGCAGCAGACCGCGCAGCACGTCATGCAGACTTCGGCACACGGGACACTCGAAGTCGGAAAACTCCACCAGGGTCACGGGAGCATTGGGGTTTCCCAGCGACGGCGCGTCTTTCAACTGGATCAGCGCCCGGGTCTCCGCCAAAGGATCCCGCGCCAGTTCGGAGACGTCGCCGCGGACCAGATATTTTCCGTCTTTGCTGACATAGAATTTTGCGTTTTCGGTGTTATCTCCGATCTTGACGCCGATAGTCGTCTCCAGCAGTCCCGGTATCGGAGTCTCTTTGGGAATCGACACTGTGACCTGCACGTCCGCCCCGAAGGCGTACAGATGCCGCAAATACGCTTCGATGGTTTTCTGAATCGGCGTCTCCGGGCCTCCGGTGGCCGCGGTCTTGGCAGCCGGCACCGGGTCTGCTTGCGCCGCCTGCCCGCGCGCCGCCGCTGCGCACAAACACAGGGCCAGAATGGCGACCCCACTCAGTAAAGTTTTCACGCGAACCTCTCCCTCTTCGGCACTTTACGGCGCGCTACGGCCCTTTACGGAATGAATCGCTGCGCAATCGGGAACGGCCGGCCATACCCAAACGCGCGCGACGTGACCTTCAGCCCCGGGGCAGCCTGTTTGCGTTTGTATTCATTGCGGTCCACGCGCAGCGCGGTATCCTGGACCAGTTTCAGGTCGAATCCATACTTATCCGCGATCTCCTGGGGGCTCTTCAGATCCTCGATGTAAGCCTTCAGGATCCGGTCGAGCACATCGTACGGCGGCAGGCTGTCCTCATCCTTCTGATTCGGCCGAAGCTCTGCCGACGGGGGTTTCTCGATGGTTTCCGCGGGAATGACTGCCCTTTCGCGATTGATCCAGCGCGCCAGTTCGTAGACCATCAGCTTCGGCACGTCGGAAATTACCGCCAGGCCTCCGGCCATATCTCCGTAGAGCGTGCAATAGCCGACCGCCAGCTCAGATTTGTTGCCGGTGCTGAGCAGCATCGATCCGAACTTGTTCGACAGCGCCATCAAGTAATTGCCGCGAATACGCGCCTGAATGTTCTCTTCCGCCACATCCTGAGGCAGCGCGTCAAACGCCGGCACCAGCGCCTTGCGATACGCATCGAACACGTCGCCGATCGGCAACGTGATCAGCTTGATGCCGAGACTCTGCGCCAAAGCCTTTGCATCGTTCTTGCTGCCTTCCGAGGAATACGGACCAGGCATCGACACGCCTTGCACGTTGTCCGCGCCCAGCGCGTCCACCGCGATGGCCGCCACCACGGCGGAGTCGATGCCTCCGCTGAGTCCCACCAGCGCCTTCTTGAAGCCGCACTTGCGAACGTAATCCCGCGTTCCAATCACCAGCGCGCGATAGGCGTATTCGATCTCCTGACGTGGCTGCGGATGGATTTCGCCCTGGCCCGTCTCCGTGTCGAAGAGGACCAGATCCTCCTCGAAAGCCAGAGCCTGGGCCGCGACCTTGCCGTCCGCCGTAAGGGCCAGACTCGCCCCATCGAAGATCAAGCTGTCGTTTCCGCCTACCTGATTTACGTAAACAACCGCGCGATGGTGGGTCTTCGCGATCGACCGAAGCATGTCAAAACGCAACGCGCGCTTGTCGATGGTATACGGCGACGCAGAAATATTCAGAAGCAGGGTAGTTCCCTGCGTGACAAGTTCGGTGACCGGGTCTCGGTCGTAAAGCATGTTGGGCCAAAAATTCTTGTCGTTCCATACGTCTTCGCACACCGTGATGCCGAGGTGCTCATTTCCAAAATCGTAGGTGGTTTGCCGTTCCGCGGGCTGAAAATAGCGAGATTCATCGAACACATCGTAGGTCGGCAGAAGCATCTTGCTCTGCTCGAACACCATGCGCCCGCCGCAGAGCAGCGCTGCCTTGTTGGCAATCGCCTTCCCTCTTCCCTTTTTCACACGCCCGGCGTACCCGACGATTGCCGGTAGGGGCAGCTTCTTGGCCAACTCCTTCAGTTCCTTGAGGTTCCGATCGATGAAGGCGGGACGTTCCAATAGGTCCTGCGGAAAGTAGCCGCAAAGGCAAAGCTCGGAAAAAACCGCAAGTTGCGCGCCGCGCTGCTGCGCTTGCCCGGCCAGACTCACCATGCGAGCCGAGTTGCCTGCAAAGTCGCCAACCGTGGGATTAAACTGCGCGAGCGCTATTTTCATGCCGGCACTTTAGAATACGGGCGCAACCTCGAGATTGCAAATGCCCGGACCGGCCGTTAGGGGGGCAGTTTCCGATTACTCGACTAACCGGGAGTTGGCACGCCGCACGGATTCTAGAACTACTCTGAATTGGCAGGGTCAAACACACTCCATACGACTACGGCGACAGCCGTGATTGTAAGGGCAAGCGCGAAGTCTTCCATCAAACCCGGCCGCAAAAATCGCGGCGCAGTAGCAAATCCTTCCGATTGCCGGAACGGGAAGGGAACTCCCCACCTAATGGCACAGTCAGAACAGGAAATAGTCTGTCGCCAAGAATAAAAGTTTGCGCACGCAAACAAGAGCCCGACCGCAAAGACACTGATTCCGCATTTGCGAATGAAAGGCATCAGTTCGGCTACCCGTTTGGCATCAACGGCTTCTGGGCGATCAAGCTGGCAATTCCCTTCCCGGCGCGTAGCTCGCGATAGAACACCAGCCGCAGCGAAGGAAACGCGCTTCGTAGCTCGCCGGGATCCAGGAGATATTCGGGGTTCTTAGGGCCACCTGCAAATTCAAGTTGCGCCCGCGTGAACGTTTCAAACAGAAGCATTCCGCCCGGGACCAGCGCGCGCTCGATCTGTGCAAACAGCGAGCGTTGCAGGTAGTGCACGCACAGGATCAGCGCGAAGGAATTGTCCGGCAAGGTCGTCCGCTCCAGGTCGGCGAGCACCAGATCGATTTCAGGGCGAGAAGCAGCAACACCTTCCAGGCTCTGGGCCACGCTCTTGGCCAGACTTTTGGCGCGCCTCGCCGGCTGGTGCGACGCCCGCGCCCGCTCCTCGATAATGTCGAGAGCGACTGCCGAGCTATCGATCGCCGTTACGTGCTGGCGGCGTTCGGCGAGCAATAGCGTATGCCGCCCGGTTCCGCACGCCAGATCGAGCGCAGGCCCGTGTGGCAGCAACGGCAGCAGCTCCAGCACGAAACTCGCGGGCTCGGCCGCCGTGCCGTTGGCCGCGCTGCGGTGTCTCGCATCCCACTCCGATAGGTTAGTAGCGGACATGAAAAAGGCTCCTGGGCAGCTACCCAGGAGCCTGAGAAATCTCAGTCGGAGCGAACATCACTCCCGATCTAAAAACTTAAACGCTGAACGAGCTGCCGCAGCCGCAGGTGCTCTTTACGTTCGGGTTGTTGAACTTGAAACCCGCGCCTTCGACCGTCTCGATGTAATCGATCTCGACGCCTTCCAGATACATCGAACTCATCTGGTCCACCGCGACCTTCAAGCCGTTGAAGTCCAGAAGTTCGTCGGTCTCATTGGTCTGGTTTTCAAACGCCATGTGGTACTGGAAGCCAGAGCAGCCCCCGCCGACCACGGCCACGCGCAGGGCCACCGGCACTGGGTTCTGCATCTGCATGATTTCTTTGACTTTGGTACTGGCAACGGACGTCAGACTGATCATAGTTCCCTTCGCCTCCGCTCGCGGGCGAGCTAGCTTACGAGTTCAGTATAGCAAAACCCGCAAGCAACTGCACATCGTCGAGTTCTCTTTCCGGCAACCCTGCCGCGGCCGGCTTTCGACAAGCATGGGAGCTTCGCATACAATACGATGCAGCTATGAGACATAAAGTCACACTGATCCCCGGCGAAGGCATCGGGCCCGAAGTCGCGGCCGCCGTGCGGCGCATTCTGGAAGCCACCGGCGTGCAGATCGATTGGGAAGAACTCGAGGCGCGCACCGACAAGGCCACCGAAGCCGGGCAGCTGGTCAATCAGGCGGCGGTCGATTCCGTGCGCCGGAATCACGTCGCGCTGAAAGGGCCCACGGGCACGGCCATCGCCGGCGGCGCGCCCAGCGTCAATGTCGCGCTGCGCAAGACGCTCGACCTCTACGCCAATCTTCGGCCAGTCAAGAATCTGCCCGGGGTGAAGTCGCGCTTTGAAAACGTGGATCTCGTGCTGGTGCGGGAAAACACCGAGGATCTGTACTCCGGCCTCGAGCACGAGGTTGTCCCTGGCGTCGTCGAGAGTTTGAAGATCATCACCGAGCGCGCGTCCACCCGAATCGCCCGCTTTGCGTTCGAGTACGCGAAGCGCAACGCCCGCAAAAAAATCCACGCCATTCACAAAGCGAACATCATGAAGCTGTCCGACGGCCTGTTCCTGAAGTCGATTCGCGCGGTGGCGGTGCAATATCCCGACATCGAGTACAAAGAGCTGATCGTCGACAACGCCTGCATGCAGATGGTGCTCGACCCAGGGCAGTACGACATGCTGCTGCTCCCGAATCTCTACGGCGACGTGATGAGCGACCTGGCCGCGGGTCTGGTGGGCGGCCTGGGCGTCGTGCCCAGCGGAAATATCGGCGACGAATGCGCCATGTTCGAGGCCGTGCACGGCACCGCGCCGGACATCGCCGGCAAAGGCCTGGCAAATCCAACGGCCCTGCTGATGAGCAGCATCATGATGCTCAATCACCTAGGCGAGCGTTCCGCCGCGCAAAGAATCCAAGCCGCCGTCGAAAAGGTCTATCACGAAGCCAAGCACGTCACCCGCGATCTGGGCGGCAAGGCCGGCACCAACGAGTTTACTGACGCAGTCATCGGCGCACTGGCGCCAGTCCCCGCGCATCAACGGTAAGTCGTGAGCATCGCTGCTGCCGCCTGCGAAAATCCACTTCTCCGGTCGCCGCGTCAATCAGGCGCGTGCCAGCCGTGGACGGACCAAAAGTCGTTTTGGTCTATACTTTCTTCGAAACCTTCGACGCTACGACGGGCGACAATGCGCTCACGCGGATTCAAAATGAACAACTTTATTCTTCCTAACAAAGTAGAAATTCAACTGGTGGAGAAAAGCCTGCTTCCAGTAAGGCTGGAGGCCGTTTTATTTGAGATACGGCTGTTCGCGAGATATAAGAACGATTTTATACTCGGACCTTTTGCGAGCGATGACAGCGGACTTGTCAAAATCGTGAAAAAAGACATGGAGTCAGAAATAGCGTCTAACTATGACTCCGACCTCATGGGCCATTCCCGCGTAGAGGATTGCCTTCCTACGGTGGACATTCGGCTGCTCTCAGAGGACGACATACGTCGCGCCACGGAAGCTAGAAGCAAGACTTGGGGAGCACTTTTGGCGGGAGAGCGGGACAGGTGGGACTCGATTGAACAACTCCTAAAATTGTACGAAGACGCGAACAATAAACACCTCGTCGTTGAACAGGCGTCTCCCAACCGTCACGATTGGAACAAGCCTGGAGCCGAAT
The DNA here is from genome assembly GCA_963735525.1 of uncultured Acidobacteriota bacterium. Taxonomy (GTDB): domain Bacteria; phylum Acidobacteriota; class Terriglobia; order Acidiferrales; family UBA7541; genus Acidiferrum. The sequence continues at coordinate 449,486 of CAVTLQ010000023.1, forward strand.
ACTCATACAACTTTGTTGTGACGAAGCGCGTAGCTCCGTAAGTCCCGATAATTCGAACAACTCATCATGGTCGATGGTGATCGAAGGGATGTTTGGTGGGCAACCCTGAGTTGATGAACGCAAACGGGCTGGGCCAGTTAGGGCGACAGAGATGAACAGCAGCGGCAGAAAGAGACGCGATTCGTGCGCCGCCGACGAAGTGTGCTCGAATTTAGTGATCGGCGAGAGAAAAAACTCTTGCAACGGCTGGCGTCGTTAGAGATACCGCGTTATCTCTAACGACGCCGACCGTTTCAAGAGATCTTATTCTTATTTTTTCTGTCCACGAACACACCTTTCCCATGGCCCGCGAATCGCGTCTCTGTGGCCGCCTTGTTTCATTTGTGTCACCCCGAGCAGCTCGGGCCGTTTCCGCTTCATCGATTCGGTGTTGCCCACCAAACATCTCTTCGGTCACGATCGACCATGATGAGTTATGCGAACTCCCCGGAGGGAGGCGGGTCGCCTAATCAATCAGACGGTGACTCTTCGCACCATAACGCGGTCCAGGCATTCCCGCACAGGCATCACCACTTCTCTGTTGCATCTGTCCACGACGACAGAACTCTTGGTAATCAATCTGATCTCGCAACATGATCCACAACCGAATCCCGAGTTTTCGTGCTGCAGCGACTCGCGCTTTCCCCAGGCCCTTCTGAACTAATTTGCGCCGATAGAACCGACGTAGTCCCGGATCCCGGCGCACCGCGTGTACCGCCGCTTCACACCAGAGAAAACGCAATAGCGGATTACCTTGCTTGCTCAAGCTTCCCAACCGCTGTCGCCCGCCGCTGGAGTTTTCCCTGGGAATGATCCCGATATAGCTTGCCAAAGCCTTGCCGTCGGTGAATCGTCTCGGATCGCCCAGAAACACATCCGTCGCTAGTGCCGTGATCGGTCCCACACCGGGATGAGTCATCAGCAGCTCGGCGCTGGGTCGTTGGTCTGCTTGCTCCAAGACTTGCTGGTTCAGTTGTTCGATCTCCACTTCGAACCTGGCGTACATCGCCTGCAACTCGCTGCGCCGATGAGCGGTATGTGTTGCCAGCGGCAACGACGCGATCGCCCGTTGTCCGCTTTCGCTCCACAGCGAGCTCCCTCGCCTTAAACCATTCGCCAGCGCAATGGCCTGCAGCGCGTTCTGTATCCGCGTGCGCAGGCGTACCCATTGATGACGGTGTAAGAGCAACCCTCGCAGATCCAGCAGTTCCTTCGACGGTTGCCAGATCGAGGGAAAACGGTTTTCTACCAGCAGCTTTAGAAGTAACTCGGCATCTCGCTGGTCATGTTTCTGTCTGCGGGGCTCGGCCGCTCGAATCGTCGCGGGATGACCTACCTGACAGTCGATTCCGAGTTCCTCCATCAGGTTCACAAACCACTTCATCGATCCGGTCGCTTCGATGCCTACACGCGCCGGACCTGGAAGTGTGGAATAAAACTCCCGCACGCTGTTGCCTTCGTGCGTGAGAGTCCGATTCACTATTTCACCTGTTCCGGTGTCCAACATCGCCAACGTCTGTTGGCGAGCGTGCAAATCACATCCTATAATCTGCATCTCGGCCTCCTTCGGTCCGAGCACTGTTGGGGTGAACACCGAACAGTCTACTCGGGCCGTCGCAAGGCCGACGTCGTTATGACATCAATCGGGACTTAGCCGGACTTCAAGGTGAGCCAGGGTTGTTATCAGCCAAAGTAAATCGTGCGTTCAGTCGAAACAGTCAGGAGATGTGTCACGAACTAGCCTCGTAAGGTATCTTGTACGAGGAGATTGGCGGGGCGGACGGAGATTGTGGAGTGCTGGCTAGGAGAAAGATTATGAAGAGCAAAATGACGGGAGCGGCGGGATTGGCTGGGGCGTTTGTTGCGGGGATGGTGGTGGCGACGGCGTTGGGCGGGGGGATGGCTGCGGCGGGGGCAAAGACGCTGCGAGCGGCGGCGCAGGGGCAGGAAGTTACCGTGCAGAGGGTCATCAGCCCGACGGTGACGGACGAGGACATTGCTTTGCTGCGGCAAGATATACGGGCAATGAAAATGCAGGTGATTGGCCAGAATATGTCGCTGTCGGATATGGAGGCGGAGAGGTTCTGGCCCATCTACAATCACTACGCGGACGAGTTGCATGAAGTGAACAACGCGAAGTATGCGTTGTTGAAGCAGTACGCGGAGATGTGGGGAACGATGACGGACCAGGATGCGCTGATTTATGTGCGGCACGCGCTGGAGGTGGACGCGCAGGCGCAGGCATTGCGGTTGAAGTATGTGCCGGTGGTGACCCAGGTGTTGCCGGGGAAGAAGGCGGCGACGTTTTTTCAATTGGACCGGCGGCTGAGCATGATGGTCGATTTGCAATTGTTTTCGCAGATTCCGTTGGCGCATGTGAAGGAGTAGGGGGGAGATATCAGGCATCAGGAATCACGGAAAACTCCCGACCAACGAATTGTCGTTCACATTTCTTCCTCTGGCAGCGAGACGACAAGCGATCGGGACAAAAAGAGAGGCGCTCGGCAACCTCACAAGCGCCTCCTCTACTACCTCAACGTAAACCGTACCTCACTGGATCACCTCCTTCTCGGCAGGAACACCGATGTCGACAAGAATGTCGAGTGATCCGAGTATAGCGCGGATCGGAGAGCTCAACTATCCACTACTACCTAAATTTTCAGTGCGATGTGATGAACCCAACTAGATGGCATAGTTCACGCCACGAAGCCCGTCTTTGTAGGCTTCGCGCGCTTCCGTAACCTTGGTGTGTGCGTCGTGCTCCCTGAAGTGGGCGGCATCCCAGTGCTCCATGGCCACCATCGAGTGGTCTGGAGTGGCCAACGCTTCTTCAGCGCGAATGACGTCAACCCATTCATCGACAGCCTTTTTGTAGGAAAGACGCAATCGATCGAGATCCGCTTTGCTCATAATCGGCGTAGATTAATGCCACCCCGAAGCCCGGTCAATTGGATGGGGGCGAATTTAACGAAAAATTAACGAAACGGGAATTCTCTGCTTTGCCTCGCTCGATATGCACCAATCAGCCTTCACAGAGGCTAAGGCTAAGCGTAGAGGAAGGGCCGGTATCCGCTGCTTCTCCAGAAGTAGGCGAGGATGATCACACTTGCGATCGCCGCGTACGCACACCACAGCGAGGTGAACGCGTACCGCTTAAACGCGATAACAACTAAGAGAATCGCCAGATTTGCCGCGCCGAAGATTACCATTGTCCTGACTTTCGAAAAAAACAGCGAACCGCACGTTGCAATCACGTACAGCAACGCAACCGCTGTATTGTTTGTCGCTTGATTGATGTACACGATGCTGTTTCCCCTGACGTAGAGCTGCAACGGGTACGCCGTCAACGCCCACAGTATATAAAGCGTCGTTGCTCCGCCGAGCACGACGAACGGCAGCATGCGCCTGCGGCTCTTCACGTCAGGCTCAAACAGCAGCACGCTTAGCGGAAGCAGAAAAGGGAGGAGCCCCTGCGCATACAGCATGAACGCCGCTCCCATGTTGTGCGCCACCGTAGGCGAGAGAATCCCATCCAATCCCAGCCAGACGAATCCTTCGATGAACTGATGAACGGCGAATAGCGTAGGCAGCGTCGCGAAAAGGAGTTCGCGCCTGTGCTTCACCTTCGTCAATGTAACGACACCGACGGCGCCCAGAACCGTGCTGCCAACAAAGTTCGCTGTAGCGGAAAAACACACGGCTCGTCTTCCCCCTTGCGGAAATTACACCCATCATCGCAGAACGCAAGACTATTTCTTCTGATGCAACCGCCGCATCTACCGGGGAGGATCTCACGTAACGTATATTGGCGTATAGGCTTTTTACCGCTCACAAAGTCGGCCTAGTCAAACGCGGAGATTCGCCCTGCTTGGCTGCCAGGGGCAGCCCTTCCACGGCGCCGTGATTCAGAGTCAGAAACGGAGGGCCTACGGAATGCGCTGCGATTCCCTGGAAATAGATTTTTCTGGGCGGTAGGCCTCCGAGAAATTGCTTTCAGCGGCGATGCTTTCGCTTATGCGGGATCGCAGGGGAAGATCAGCGGCACAGGCGGCGTGCCGGTGCTCGTAACTGTGGCACGATTTCTGGTCGCCGATACCGGCGGTATTCTTCGGCGTCGAGCATTTTCTGCATCCCACGTTCGCGCCCGGCGTGCCCCTGCAAAAAGTTATTCCGGGACGCCTGCTGCGGGCTTATCTTGCCGGCGCGGTGCTTGTCGTGGCTGGGGCCTGTATCATCGTCAACAAGAGAACGCGGCTGGCAGCTACCTGTCTGGGCGCTATGATTCTGCTTCTCGTGTTGTTCGTTTACCTGCCTATGCTGGCGGCGAGCCCCGCCGACATCGTGGCCTTGAACTATTTTGTAGACACCTTGCTTTTCAGCGGAGCTGTTCTGGCTCTGGCCGACGCCAGCGGGGAACCGGCTCAGGATCGCCGGCAGCCCAGCGCTACTCCACGTGCAGGCGTGATTTCATCAGTATGACCACGTAGGGATTCCACGTAGACAGCACGTAGTAGGCGCTGAGCTCGGAGGCCTGCACCTTCGTCCATCGCTCTACGACATACGGCGCATAGGCGCCGCCATGAACAGCCTGCGGATTCGCCTGGCCCTTTCCGATCACCGGTCCGGCAAGCCCATCGTCTGGATTTGCCTGGGGATTATGGATGAATTTGCCAACGGCGCCGTCGCGCAGGGCATTGAAAATGATTTGCGGCTCGCTCCAAGGTCCCCACGGCGTGCGGGAATACGAGAACAAGATGCCACGCGGCGCCGGCTCTCGACTGTCGTACGTCATCAGCCATAAGCCAAGATCCTTGCACCACGTTACGGAAAGATCGCCCATCGTGCCGTTTTGGACGATGGCCCTGGCGTCCGATTCCTTCTCGCTCCAGATCGGAGCACTCCCCGCGTCAAATCCTGCGAAATAGCGCGTCCCTTGGCCGCTTTCAAATTGTGCCGCCGGCACGATGGACAGATACGCGTCGCTCTTCCGGTACGCGCCTGTGCCCCAAACGAGGATAAACGGTCCGCCCGGAGGCAGTCCGGCGATCGTCCCGGGTTCGATGTGCAACGACATCTTGACGAAGCGCCCCTCAGGAAGCTGGGAGATCGTCCGCAACGGTTGGAAATTTGCCGGTGGTGTGAATTTCGTGAGCACGGAACGATCCGTCGAACGATCCTCGGAGTGGTTCGTCGAAACAGCCACATACATTTGGCCGCCGAGGCTAATGCCTGCCACCGGCACCTCGAACGCTCCCATGCTGATGCCTGGTGGCTGAATAGTCAGATAATCGCTGCCGGACTTGAGGAAGTCCAATCGCACGCCGCTCTCAGGATCGGCCGCATCGGTTGTCGCGATCGTGTCCAGCGCGCGGCGCAAACGCCCCACGGTGTCACCGAAGAGAAAATACACGCGGCCTCCGTGCTCAAACGAATTGCCCAAGTCCGTGCCTTCGATCCCGTATCGGGTGAAAGTTTGGCTGAGCGTCGGTCGATGCAATTGTTTGTCCTCTTCACCAAGAAGCTGCTCAACCTTCATGGTAGAGCCAGGCATGTAGCGCAGCACCGGGTCGGTCGCCGATGGCAGCGCACGGAATGCAGGTTTTGCGGGAAAGGCTTCCGGAAGAAGAACGCGTGCGCTGGGTTGCATCTGCGCAGAGAGCGTCCACACGCCCAGCAACAGCCCCAGGGCAACTCCCAAGAGGGACTTCATGGCGCAGCCTCCACATTCTAGCGGCGGATCCGCCTACTTGGCTGCCAAATGGGTCGGCGTATAGATTTGGTAGACCATCAGGTAGACGATCACGCCGGTAATGCACACATAAAACCAGAGCGGCAGGGTCCAGCGAGCGATGACGCGATGTTTGTCGAATCGTTCGAGCCAAGCGCGGCGCAGTGTAATCAAAACCAGAGGCACGATGACGATTGCCAGCAGCGTATGCGTGCCGAGCAACACGAAATACACTGGCCGAACCCAGCCCTGCCCCTGAAAAACGACGTGCCCGACGCGAATATGGTAGACGACGTAGGAGACCAAAAATACCGAGGACACCACGAAAGCGGAGATCATAAACGTCTTGTGAACCGCGATCTTGCCATTGCGAATCGCGGTGTAGCCGCACGCCAGGAGAACCGCGCTGGTGCCGTTTAGAGAAGCGTTGAGGGCTGCCTGCGAAAACATCGGTAGCTAAACTGTCCTTCCTAAGGCGCCCGTCGATCGCCCGTTGAAGCGTCCGGTCAGCGCGGAATCTTATCGTAGACCATCAGCCCCAACAGCACCGGGATATGCAAGACCGTCGCATGCATCAGCCACTTGGCGCGAACGTTGGTCTTCGCCGACGCGGCCCATAAGCACACCTGCAACAGCGCCACGCTGACAACCAGAGCTCCAAAAAAGTACAAAACGCCGGCCAGCCCCACGATGGCCGGCAGCAGACTGACGCCAACCAGGGCGGCCGCGGTGACAATGATTTGGCGGAATGTCCGCGTTCCCTGCTTGTCCACGACCGGCAGCATCAGAATGCCCGCGCGCGCGTAGTCCTCGCGATACATCCAGGCGATAGCGTGAAAATGCGGAAATTGCCAGAAGAACAGGATTCCGAACAGCAGCCAAGCGCCGCGGTCCAGCGACCCGGTGGCGGCAACCCATCCAATCATCGGAGGAATCGCCCCGGGAAAGGCTCCGACGAAGGTCGCCCAAACCGTGCGCTTCTTGAGCGGGGTGTAGGCCAGCAGGTAGCTGAGACACGTCGCAACGCCCAGACCCGCCGCTAGAGCTCCCGCGGTGAAGTACAAATCCACCGCACCGGCAATGCACAAGGCAATACCGAACCACAACGCTTCGCCGGGCTGCAACACGCCGCTCGGCAGAGGCCGGGAAGCCGTGCGCCTCATATGACGGTCCGATTCGCGCTCGACGTAGTGATTCAGCGCGGCCGTGCCCGCGGCGATCAGCATCGTGGCGAAGACGGTGTGAATCAGGTGCAGCCAACCAACCGGCCCGCGCGCGCCCATGTAATAGCCCGCCGCGGTCGTCATCAAAACCAAAAACGATACGTCCGGCTTGGTCAGCGCGACGTAGGCGTTCGCGCGCGACATCAGCGCCATCTCGGTGGTGCGCGCCGAACTCATCAGACGGTCACCTGACCATGCGTCGTGGCGGCGACTTCCCTTCCGCGCGGAACGATTCGATAGCAGAGCAACACGATCAACACCGAAAACGCGAACAACAGCGCGCCCACCACGGTGTGGATCACCGTAAACGTCACCATCACAGGCATCGGTTGCGGCGCATTCGCCGTGGTGAGGCGCGACCAGTACGCCCCAAATCCCAGCAGGAACTGCGTTCCGAAAATGGCATGCAGCAGAATCCGCGCTCGCGACAGCTCAGGCGACGTCCCGAAGCGCTTGCGCAGCACCACCGCGGTCCAGATCACCATCCCTAGCACTACAAACGCCCCCGCAATGTGCGGCCATACCGGGATATCTTGATGACGGAAACCCGCGCCGAGCACCACCTGGCAAAAAATCACCGCGGCATTGGCGGTCGCCAGCGCATGAATCGAAGGAGTGCCGGCGTCTTCCAGTTGCGGCCGTTCGGATACCCACCACCGGCTGGTGAACACCGCGATGCTCAAGACCGCGGCGAAGACAATCTGCGCAAAACACGCATGCATCACCGGAAGCCAGTAGTGCAGCAACTGCCTCACGACTTCCCCGCCCAGGATGGCTTGCACGACCACTCCGGCCACCGCGATCACGCCGAACCAGCGGAGCCAGCGGCGCTTGTCTTTAACCCAAATCAGAACCGCCAGGGCAACCGTCAGCAAGCCAAGTCCAGCGGCAATGACTCGATGCGAGTGCTCGTACCGGATGCCGCCGACCATCGGGGGCGTCAGAGTTCCGTAGGAGAGCGGCCAGTCGGGAACGGACAGCGCAGCTTCGTTCGAGGTGACCAGCGCGCCCGCAATCAAAAGGAGAATCGTCCAGATCACGACAAAGACGGCAAATCGGTGGACGCCTGGATTGTAGTTCGTTGTCATAACGCGGCGCTTAACGCGGCCCGGGCGCGGATTATACCCTAGTGAGGATTCCCGTGCTCGCGGGCGGCCAATCTCAGGCAGGTGGCGAGTGCCTACGCGATTCCGGCAGAAGTCTGCAACGAAGGCGCCTCGGCGGCCTCGATTCCCACGGCCTGCAACACCAGGTCTTTGAGCGCGGCAATAAATAGCGGCGAGTCGCCCACCGCAGGCATCATGCGAAACCTCTCGATGCCGAGCTTTGCGGCTTCCGCGCGCGCCTCAATGTTGATTTCGTGCAGCGTCTCGATGTGTTCGGTAACAAAGGAGATCGGGACCACCAGCATCTCTTTCACACCTTCCTGCGCCAGCCGCTCGATCGTTCCCGTCAGCGGCGGCTGGAGCCACTTCGCCGGCCCGACGCGGCTCTGGTAACAGAGCAGATGCGTGCGTCGGCCATCCTGGGTATTGCTGCGCGCCGGCTTCGGACACCAGCCGAACCGTCGTTTCAATCTGTTTTGGATACGGATCCCCTTTTTCCACCAGGCTCATCGGCAATCCGTGCGCGCTGAAAATCAGATGGATGCGCGAACTGTCCGGGAATTGCCGCAGGATCGAGCCAATGCGCTGCACCACCGCCTGAATATAGAGCGGGTGATTGTAGAACTGTCCGACGGTGCGTTCCTTCGGGCCACCGTTCGCGTTCGCAACGCCGCAAATGCGCCGCCACTCTTTCAAGCTGCTCAGCGTCGTGGCGTAGGAAAAGTGCGGATACAGCGGAAGTAGCACGATTTCGTCCAGCGGCCCGGCGCGGCGCAGCGCCTCGACCGCTTCCGCGGTCATCGGGTGCCAATAGCGCATCGCGGTGACGGCAACCGGGTCGATGTACGGCGAAACCGCTTCTACCAGCCGCAACCGTTGGCGTTCCGTGAGCAATCCGATCGGCGACCGCCGCCCGATCTCCGCGTACTTCCCCGCCACCGGAATCGACCGCCGCGACGAAATCAGCTTTGCCAACGGACGCCGCAGAAATCCGAGCGGCCCCATCGGGATAATGTCCGGATCCAGAAACAGGTTCAGCAGGAACGGCTCGACCGCTTGCAGCGAGTCCGGCCCGCCAAGCTGGAACAAAACGATCCCGACGCGCTTCTTCCCCGCCATGCTACTTGCCTCGGTTGACAGAATTCTTCAGGCGCTCGATCTCCTCGCGCAACACCGAGGTGCGCCGCGCCACCGTCACATAGAACACAAAGAAAATGCCCCAGCCGATCATGTACGCTGCGAACAGGCTGTCGAGATTCTTCATGCCGCCTCCAATTCACGTTGAATGATCTCGAGATCGCCGCGCATGGCCTCCAGCCGGTAGCGCTGGCGAAGAAGCAGTGTCATCAAACCGAGCATGGCCAGCCATGAGAACAAAAGCACCCTGAAGCATTAGCGGGTCCAGGCCAGAGCCAGGGCTCGCCCATGATGACGGGTTGGGGGTGCTGCGTCGCGCCACCAGCGGATCGAGCCAAAGACTAAAGGAACATCGATGAAAGCGAAGATGCCAAAGAGCGCGCTGAGCAGCGCACGCCGGTCCGGCTCTTCGATCAGCGTCCGCAGGAGCAGATACGAAACGTAGAGCAACCAGAGTACGAAAGTCGAGGTGAGCCGAGCGTCCCAGGTCCACCAGATTCCCCACACGGGATGCGCCCAGATTGGGCCAGTGACGAGTACTACGGTAGTGAACGCCAGCCCGGTCTCGGCGGCCGAAACCCCCAACCAGTCCCACTTCGGCTGGCGACGCCAAACGTACAGCAAGTTCGCAACGAAACACAGGAAGAACGAAGTCAGCCCGGTCCAAGCGCTCGCCACGTGTAGGTAAAGAATGCGGTAGATCAGACCTTGCTTCACGTCCGTCGGAGCCACGAAAAATGCCGCATACGCCGCTGCGCCGAGCAGCAGTACCACCACGATGGCAGCCAGAACGTTCTTCATGGTTCATTCCTCCAGAAGATATTCTCCGAAGAGCCAGAGAGTGGTCAAAAAAACCACATCGAAGACCCCCAGAAAGCCAATGCCCTTCCACTGAACGTACGGTGAACGATCCAGAAGGGCGATCGTGACTTCCGTGCTCGCCACGAGAATTGGCGTCAGAAGCGGCAGCAGCAGCAGCGGCAAGAGCAGCTCGCGCATTCTCGCTTGCGCGGAGATCGCGGAAAGGGCCGTCCCCGCGATCGAGACCCCCAGGCTGCCCAGGAAAAATACCAGGATCACCCAGTGCAGCACCGGCAGCACCTTCACGTTGTACATCATGGCAAAGACCGGCAGCAGCAGGAGTTCCGTGACGAGAAGAAAGAGCGTGTTGGCCGCGAGCTTGGCCAGAAAAATGGCGAAAGGATCGGCGACCGAAAGCCGCAGCGCGCCCAGCGTGTCGTTGGTTTGCTCGCGAAGAAAACAGGGTTGCAACATCAAGGAAGCCGCAAACAGAAACGCCAGCCACAGCAGGCCGGGACCAAAGCGGCGGGATTCATCCGCTGTTGGGTCGAACGTGAAGCTGAACAGCACCAGGACGATCAGAATGAAGACGATCGTGGTCGTCAGCAGCTCGCGCGAACGAAACTCCGTGCGCAGCTCCTTGCCCAGCAGGACCGTGGTGTTCGAGAGCAGGCTCATCTAGCGACCTGTACTACGCGTCTGCAAACGTGAGAATCGACCGAAAGCTCGCGCCCATGCGCGTATCGGCGACCACTGCCCCACTGTCGAGCCGGATGGCCCGCGTGGCGAGCGCGGAAAGCTCGGTCTCGCCATGAAGGCTCATCAGAATCGTGCAGCGGGCATCGCGCATCCGCCGCAAAGTCTCCGTCAGCCATGAGGCACCCTGCGGGTCCAGCCCCGTAGAGGGCTCATCCAGAAGCAAGACGGAGGGCGCATGCAGCAGCGCGCGCGCAATGGCCACGCGCTGGCGCATGCCGCGTGAAAATGTGCGCACCAGCGAATCGCGGCGCTCGAACAGCCCTACTTCCTGGAGGAGTTCCTCGACGCGCTTTCCCGGTTGCGGGGTTCCCAGGAGCCGCGCGAAAAGCAACAGGTTCTCTTCCGCCGTCAAGCTCGTCGTAAACCATAATCGCGTGAGCGACAAAGCCGGTGTTCTTCGCAGCCGACCCACTGCCGGCCGCTGCGCCCGGAAAACTCAGTCGTCCCGACGAGGGCGTCACCAGCCTTGCAGCAATGCGCAGAAGCGTGGTTTTGCCGGACCCATTCCTCCCCGCAAGGACCACACATTCACCCGGCGCAACCTCAAACGACACGCGGCGCAACGCATACAGCCCGCCATAGCGTTTCTCGATGTCTTCAAAGCGGATCCCTGCGGGAGAAACCTCGGGAGGCGTCACCAAAGGTCCTCGCAGGGAGCTGGCATGTCGCGCGAGATCACCGCCTCAGCCCCGAACGAGATCGCGGATCACCTTCTCCGCGCGGGCGCGTTCCCGAGCGTATTCCTCTTCGGAGATGGTGCCGGCCTGGCGTCGCAGCTCGAGGCGAAAGATTTGGTCCTTCAGGGAATCGAGGCTCATGCCGACGGCGGCGTCGACTTCAGCCATACCCGGAGCCGTCGTCGGAGGGGCGGGCGGCGCTTGCCGTGGTGACTTCTTCGTCCGCGGCGCCGGCGTATCCGCGATTTCAGCCGCACTGCCGCCAGCCACGGCGACGACGGGTCTGCGAGCGAGCAGGATGGCCAGAAGCGCGAAAACTCCAACGAATCCCCCGATCAGCGGCCACTTCAGCACGTCCAGCCGCCCGGGAATCTGCTGCACGGTGACCGGCGTCGACGTCACGCCCGTCCTGCTCTGGCTGACCCGAATCGGCGCCACTACTCGCACTTGCGGGCGGCGCTGTGCCGGAGACGCTGATAGCGAGAGACCGTGCCCGCAGGAACGCTCTCACGCCCGTAGATATTCATTCCCTGCTCTTGACCGCCCGGCCGAAGTCCCTCGCCGCTGATCTGCACGGTGGGCGGCGCAAGAACCAGAAGCCTCGCACCGGGATAAACCGTCGGGAGCTTCAACGTCGTGGCGTTTCCGGCGTAAGGCATTTCGTAGGAATAACGCATTCCGCTCTCACCCGGGCGAAATGCAAAGGCAATTGCATAATGATTCTTCGTCTTGTCGATGGTGGCTTGCACCACCGGCATGCCCGACGGCCCCCAGGCCGCCGCTTGCTGCAACTGCGCGTTCTCGGGCACCGCGAACTGGAAGCTTCCATCCGCCCGGAAGTAGGCCCGCGGAGGACTGGAACTATTCTGCACCGAGTATTCTTCCCCGACCGTCAAGCTTGAACCGTTCGGCTGCACGATGACAATGTGGGACGGCACGGCGATCGTCGCGGCGTCTTGCGTGGGCTCGAAGACCTCCACTTGAATTTCGCTCTTGCCGGGAGGCACGGGCTGGTGAAAATTCACGCCGTGGAAGACGGCGCGCACCAGCATCGGCTGCGCACCCAGAGAAGGATTGTCGAACGAGAATTGTCCCTGGCTATCGGTCTTGGAATTCGCCACCGGCTGCATGCCGCCCTGGAGTTGGATCAGGATCACTTCGATTCCCGGGGCCACCTTTCCCGTAGTGCCGTTCTTGACGGTACCGTGAACGGTGCCCGCCTGCGCAACGAGGAACGGCGCGAAGAAAATAGCCGCCAACACGACCAAGGAAGTTCGCGTTTGCGTCATCGACCGCTCCGCTCGGCTTCGACCGAAGGCGCCCGCGGACGGCGCACCTGTGATTCGGTTACTTGGTCGATCTCCGCCAGGACCAGCGCCGCTTCGTTTTCGAGAGTGGTCTTCATCGCTTCGTAGTCGCCCTCGGCGTACTTGCCGGAGCGGAACTCAAACCGCAGATCGCGCAAGTTGTCGTAGATCGTATCGCGCTGCTCCAGCAGTTGATCCAACTTTGTCCGGTGCGGCGCCAGGTCGGAGGCATCCGGCTGAATGTAAAAGATGAAAAGGACCGTGGCGATCGCCAGGGCAAGGCACGCGCCGAGGACCGCGCCATCTCCGGAACTGATGGCGAGAAAAGCCGCGAGCGGTGACAACATTGACCATCAATCCTCTGTCTCCCGCGCAACGCGCTGCCGTGCGCGCTCGAGGTTTTCCGCAGCGATCCCCGCAGGAACGCCAGCGGCCGCCGGATGCAACGCGGACCGCGCGCGCCAGCGCAAGATCACAAAGATCACGACCACCGTTCCCAGCAATAGGTAAAAGCTGGGCAAGCCCCAGGCCACCAGACTGAGTCCCGACTTAGGCGGCTCGGCATAAACCGTCGTCCCGAATTCCTGAACGAAGGCCTGCGTGATGGCGGTCTCAGACTCGCCGCGCGCCACGCGCTGATCCAACTCTTTGAGCATGCTCGTGGACGTCGTGCACCCCACGTGGTTGCACTGGGTCAGCACCTGGTTGCAACTGCACGTGCACATGAACTTGCCGCCAATTTGTTTGGCGTGGTCGCTCTGTGCGCTTCCAGGCACAGCGAGTCCGGCTGCGGAAGCGCCAGCTACGCCGAGGACAAGCGCAAGCAGCCTGCGCCGAGGCTTAGTCATGTCCTTCTCGAAGTGTCACGGACGGCGCCAGCGACGGCGCCAGTGGGTGTGCCACAGCGGGCTGCTGCGCGCCGGAAAGCGCCAGCACCGCGCGGCGATTCGGCAAGAGCGTCACGATTGTGCCCAGCACCACCACCACGCCGCCCAGCCAGATCCATTTCACCAGCGGGTTCAGATACGCGTGAATCACCGGAACTTCATTTTCCGGGCTCTGCCCCGCATAAACCACGTAGAGATCCTCGCGCAGCGTCGAGTAAATCGCGACCATCGTTCCCGATTCTTTGTTCGCCGGAAAGAAACGCCGTTCCGGATACAGCATCATCATGGGCTGGCCGTCACGCATCACTTCCACGATCATGCGCTGCGCCGTGTAGTTCTTTTCCGGCTTGGAGTCCACGCTCTGCAGCAGCAGATTGTAGCGGCCGATCTGCATGGACGAGCCGACTTGCATTTCCTTCTGCACATCCCGGTTGAACGCCGCGCCTGCCAGACCCACGAAAATCAGCACCATTCCCATGTGCACAATGTAGCCGCCATAGCGCCGGGTGTTGCGCATCGTGAGATCCACCGCCGAGGAGAGGTACGACGCACCGGAGCGCGTGCGAATCACCCTCGCCCCACGGAAGAACTCCATGCTGATCGTCGCCGTCACGAAGACGCACAAGCTTAGGCACACGATCGAGTAGAGCTCCCGAACTCCAAGCACAAACAGAAGCGCTCCTGCGGCCAATCCCGTGAGCAGGGGCCAGCCAAAATTGCGCTTCAAACTTTCTGCCGACGTCTTCCGCCACGCCAATAATGGACCGACGCCGGTAAGGAACAGCAGAATAAGACCCAGCGGAATATTGACCTTGTCAAAGAAGGGCTTGCCCACACTGATCCGCGACCCGGAGATCCATTCCGAAAAAACCGGGAACAAGGTTCCCGACAGAATCGCGACGCACGAAACCAGCAAAATCAGATTGTTGAACAAAAAACTCGATTCGCGAGAAATCATCGAGTCCAGCTGGTTTTCGCTCTTCAAGTAGTCGCGATTCTTCAAGTACGCCGCGAAACACACCGCAAAGATAAGCGCCAGGAAGCCAAGGAACCAATCGCCGATGCTGGATTGCGCGAAGGCGTGAACCGAACTGACCACGCCGCTGCGCGTCAGCATGGTTCCCGTAATGCACAGCATGAACGTAATAAACACGAGCCACACGTTCCATACCTTCATCATGCCGCGCTTTTCCTGCATCATCACGGAGTGGAGGAACGCCGTACCGGTCAGCCATGGAAGCAAAGACGCGTTCTCGACGGGATCCCAGCCCCAGTAGCCGCCCCAGCCTAGAACTGCGTAGGCCCAGTGTGCGCCCAGCAGGATCCCCACCGTCTGGAAGCACCACGCGACCATCGTCCACTTCCGCGTCAGGTGAATCCACTTCTCGCCGGGATACCGCGCCAGCAGCGCGCCCAGAGCAAACGCGAACGGGATCGTAAACCCGGTGTATCCGGAATACAGGTTCGGCGGATGAATCACCATCTCGGGATATTGCAGCAGCGGATTCAGACCGTTGCCGTCTGCTCGGGTAAAAATATCCAGCGCTCCGTTAGCTCCCGGTGTGGCCAGGACTTTGAACGGGCTGGCAACGAAGTTGTTCAGCGTCAAGAAGAAGATTTGCACTCCGGCAAGCACGACGCCGACGTACGGCATCAATTCGCCGTTTTTGTTCCGGTAGGCCATCAAAACGGAAAACACGTAGATCGCCAGCAGGAAGCTCCAGAAAAGAAGCGAGCCTTCCTGGCCCGACCACAGCGCGGCCACTTTATAGAACGTGGAGAGATCGCGGTTGCTATGGGCCACAACGTAGGCGACCCAGTAGCTGTCACTGAAGAAGAGATAGACCAGGCTGGCGGTGGCGACAAAAATCAGGCCGCAAGTGGCTAGTCCGGCTTGCCGTGCGCTCTTAACCAGGAGCGGGTGACGCGTGCGAATCGCCGCGATGCCCCCAACCAATGCATATACGGCGCACACAAAGGCCATGAGCAGCGCAAACGAACCGAATACATCCACTGAGACCCGCCTTCCCCCGGCAGCGCTGGGCGCGCCACCGCGCTACATCGTGCTGCGCTGGGCCGAACCTGATGCTGCGTCCGCAGAACCTGAAGGTGGCGCTGCAGACGGCGCCGCCTCATACTTGGAAGCGCACTTGGCTTGTACCTGCTCCGCCACGAAGCTTCCGTTTCGGGCAAGGCTGCCTTCCACCAGTGCCTGCGATTTATCGACAAACGTATCCGGCAAGGGATCGCTACCCACGTAACTTACCGGCAGTGACTTCCCTTCTCCCTCAAGGACGAAATCAACTCGCCCGGATAGCCTTCGTATGCTTCCCGGCGCAACCGTACCGCCGACGCGCAGACGATGGCTGCGCGCGGCGCCCTGCAAGGTCTGCAACTCCGCGATGGTGTGGTAATAAGTCTTGCTTTCCCCGTAGCCTAGCCACGCTAAAGCAGCCATGGCGACCACGATTACGCCGATACCGACCCCAAATTTCACGCGTTTCTGCACCGATACACTCCCCATGCAGAGAAGGCTGAGTAGACCGCCTGATTCTACCATAGGTCAAACAGCGGTCTAGGGGCCACAAGGGCAGTTCCAGGCCAGTCCAACGGGACAGGAGCGCCTCTACGTCGCGGTTAGCGGGCCGTCGCGCTTGTGGCTGCCAAAGCCTGGCGCAGGCGTCCAACATCTCTTCGGGAGCATCTTCGGCATCTTCATCAGCGATCCAGGGTCGAACGGCTTGTTCCCGTCGAGCACAATCGGGCATCCCAGGCCGAGCGTCTCCAGGTTAGCCCAACAAGGGCTCCAGCAGCCGCGAAATCGGCACCAGCCTCTTGGGTCGCAACGACCGCCGAACGCGTGCCGCCAATGCCGGAAGTCGTGCGGAAAGTAGCGCTTGTACCGCAGCCGCGTCGCCGGCACCCGGATCGAGTGGGCACTCCAAGATATACGTCAGGAGAAATCCGCCTCGTTGGAATTCTGCAAGTGTCGCTTCCACAGATTTTCCAGCGGAAGACACACCGGCCGCAGCAAGCAAGTATCTCGCTTGCCCAGCAAACCCGCCGCCTTCGGCATACAGAAACTCGGCGTTGTTACTGGGCGCCGCGGCTCCAAGAAGCAGCGTGCCGATGTGCACGGGCCGGTAGCGGGTGGTCCACTCCAAGCGCTCCAGGCGTTTGGCAATGTGTTCCGGCGATGCCGGCTGTCCGCAACCGTCGCACGGTAAAAGGTTCGCGTCGATCATTTGGCAGGGGCAAATCGTAGTCGACCCGACGAGGAAGTGCAAACGCGGAGGGCGGCAGGGCGCGCCTGTGCGGCGGCAGGCCTGCACCGTGGGCTGGCGGAATTCGGGGGCGGTTGGGCGCCGGGGATGGTAATGGGGTTCTGGCGTCGCTCAACCGCCGCCGGCCGATCATACTTCTATAGTTTGTAGAAACACCGCGGGCTAGGAAAAGTTGCGAGCCGAATCCACATCTGAGAACCCTAGCCCCTTAATGGCTATTGCGAAACCGGGGCATCCGACGGCAACTTGGCGCGCAGGCACCATTTCAGTTCCTGGCTCAGCTCGGTAATTTCCATCCCCGCCATCACGATGAATTTACAGCTCAGCATCTCCCGCGACTCGTCATCGTCCGGCAATTGGCAGGAAACCCGGCAGTATTGGCATTCCTGGTTCCAGCAGAACCGTCCGTAGGGAATGGTCTCCGGGCTGATGAATTGGAAGCAGCGCAACAGCGAATTACGTTCCGGGACCTGAAACTTCTTCCCGTGGATCGTGATCTCGACTAGTTTTTCATACGGACGGAAAGGTTCCGACATGATGAAGCCTGTTCTCCCTGCACCGGGCACTGCATCGCGGCAGCTCCCCTGAACCGGTGCACTTTGAATGATTGCACTTTCCAGAGTAGACCCGGCCCGCCACGCCCACAACGGCGGGTGCGCAGAGCGTGGCTAATGTGCTAAGGGGTGTAAAAAACAGAGAAATTGGAGGCGCCGGCACGTCCGGGTCCGCAGCCCCGCGCCGGTAGTTCAACCGCCGATATCGAAAAACTGTCCCATGTTGCGGAATTTCTCGTAGCGCGCTTGCAGCAGATCTTTTGTGGGTTGGTTGGTGAGGACAACCAGTTGACGGTCGAGGACCGCGTCGAGCAATCGGGCCGCGGCTTCGTAATCCGTGTGCGCGCCGCCCTCCGGTTCGGCGACGATCTCGTCAATAATGCCCAAGTCTTTGAGATCATTGGCGGTAATTTTCAGAGCTACAGCGGCGGTCTCCGCTTTCGTCGCGTCGCGCCACATGATGGCCGCGCAACCCTCCGGCGAAATCACCGAGTAAAAGCTGTTTTCGAGAATGTTCACGCGGTCCCCGACGGCGATGGCCAGCGCGCCGCCGGAGCCACCCTCGCCGGTCACGGTGACAATGATGGGCACCGGAAGACGCGCCATCTCACGCAGGTTCCTGGCAATCGCTTCCGCCTGCCCGCGCTCCTCGGCATCAATTCCTGGATAAGCCCCCTGCGTATCAATGAACGTGAAAATGGGCTTGCCAAATTTCGCCGCCAGCTCCATCACACGCAGAGCCTTGCGATAGCCCTCCGGTTTGGGCTGGCCGAAATTCCGCACCAGCCGCTGCTTGGTGTCCCGGCCTTTTTGATGACCGACCACCGCGACGGGCCGGCCGTGGAATTTCGCAAGCCCTGCCACAATGGCCTTGTCGTCGCCGTACGCGCGATCGCCGTGCAATTCCACGAACTCCGTAAACAACAGCCCAATGAAGTCCAGCGTATACGGCCGCTGCGCGTGGCGCGCAATCTGCGCCCGCTGCCATGCGCCGAGATGCGCGTAGAATTCGTGACGCAGCTCAGCCACTTGCTGCCGGATTCGCTCGAGCTCGGCGTCGGCATCTACACTGCTTGCCAGGTGACGCAGCTCTTCGACGTCCTTTTCGAGCCGATCGATCTCGCGCTCCCGCTCACCGGAGCCTGGCGGCCTTTTTGGGTCGTCTCTCGACGTCATCACATCACCAGGTCGATCGATTCGGTCCCGCACAATTCCCGAATGGCCGTCACAAGCTCGCTGGAGCGCTGCACCCGTTCCTTCAGTTCCAGCGTTGCAACAGCGCCGTCGGGAGCGGAAAGCCCGAACACCACCGGATTCTTTCCCGGATACGAAGCGAGGATCTCCTGAAGGCGATCGAGTAGATCCTCGGTGAGATCTTCTACTTTCATGCGGATGCACACGCTCGACGCCGCCGGTGGCTCCGGGACCTGTTCGAGTCCGCGCGCCTCCTGGAGCGACAAGCGCGTCCCCGATTCCTCCACCTGCACGCGGACTTTCAGAAGCAGCGGCGTACGCGGCTTCAGTGTGTTTTCCAGTTTCGCAAAACTCTCCGGAAACGCGAGGAGTTCCTGGATGCCGGTCATGTCCTGAATCGTGTAAATCGCCCAGCGCGCGCCTTTTCTCGAACGCATCGGCCGCACGCCGACAATCAAGGCACCCACTGTAATTTCTTTACCGTTGCGCTGGCCTTCCACCTCTCCCAGAGAAACGGTTTTCAACTCTTGGAGCCGCGATGCGTACTTCGCCAGCGGATGCCCCGACACATAGAAGCCCAGCATCGCATATTCGCTGGCGAGGCGTTCTTCCTCGCTCCACGGAGCCGCTTCGTACAGTTCAAAGGCGACCGGCGCCGGCGCCGCGGCCGTTCCGAACAACCCGTGCTGCCCGGATTCCCGTATCCGCGTAGCGCGTTGCAGCGATGTCAGGGCGTCGTCCACCGAGGCGAGCATGCTCTCGCGCGCGCCCAGTGAATCCACCGCGCCCGATTTGATCAGGCTCTCGAAGACGCGCTTGTTCAGAAAGCGCGACTCAATGCGTTCGCAGAAGTCGTACAGCGAGCGGAACTCACCCTGGCTCAACCGCGACTCCCGGATCGCCTTCGCAGTGTTTTCACCTACGTTTTTGATGGCTGCAAGTCCAAAACGAATGGCTTCCCCGACGGGCGTGAAGTATAGGTCACTTTCATTCACATCCGGTGGCAGAATCGAAATACTCATGCCGCGCGCTTCGTTGATGTACTTCACTTGCTTTTCGGCGTTGCCGGTTTCCGAGGTCAGCAGCGCGGCCATGAACTCCACCGGGTAGTGCGTCTTCAAGTAAGCCGTCTGGTAGGCCAACAGCGCGTACGCGCAGGAATGGGATTTGTTGAACCCGTAGCCCGCGAACTCCTCCATCAGGTTGAAGATGCGCTCGGCTTTCTTCTCTGGAATCTTGTTCGTTGCGCAGCCGGTCATGAATTTCGCTCGCTGCGCCGCCATTTCCTCTTTTTTCTTCTTACCCATCGCGCGGCGGAGGATGTCGGCCTCGCCGAGGGAAAAACTCGCCAGCCGGTTGGCGATCTGCATCACTTGTTCCTGATACAGGATCACGCCGTAGGTTTCTTCCAGGATGTCTTTCAGTTGGGGAAGTTCGTAGCTGACCTTTGTTTTTCCGTGCTTGCGGTTGATGAAGTCGTCGATCATGCCGCCCTGAATGGGGCCCGGGCGATAGAGCGCGTTGAGGGCGGTCAGATCTTCGATGCGCGTCGGTTGATACCGGCGCAGGATGTCGCGCATCCCGTGCGACTCAAACTGGAAGATAGCCGTCGTGTCGCCGCGTGTGAAAAGCTTGTAGGTCTCCGCGTCATCCAAGGTAAGCGTGTCGAGCTCAATCTTCACGCCGCGATTCTGCTCGATCATCCGCACCGTGTCGTGCAGCACGGTAAGCGTCGTCAGCCCGAGAAAATCCATCTTCAGCAAGCCGACGCGTTCCAGCGCATTCATGTCGTACTGCGTGGTGATTTCGTCGCGGTTGGTCTTGTAAACGGGCACAACGTCGGTAAGCGGCCGCGGCGAAATCACCACGCCCGCGGCATGCGTTGACGCGTGCCTTGCCAGGCCCTCGAGCCGCAGCGCCACGGCCATCAAGTCCTTCAGCCGCTCGTCGCTGTTCACCGCCGCTTTGAGTTGCGGGGACTCCGCCAGTGCCGCCTCCAGTTTGATTCCCAGCGTAGTTGGCACCAGCTTCGCTAGCCGGTCCACTTCTCCGTAAGGGATGTCCATGGCCCGGCCAACGTCCTTGATCGCCGCCTTCGCCGCCATCGTCCCGAACGTGATGATCTGCGCGACGTTTTCCCGGCCATACTTCTGGGTGACGTACTCGATCAATTCGCCGCGCCGCCGCACGCAAAAGTCGATATCGATATCCGGCATCGACACGCGCTCGGGATTCAAGAAACGCTCGAAGAGCAAGTTGTATTGCAGCGGGTCAACGTCCGTGATGCGCAGCGCATAGCTCACGAGACTTCCCGCCGCCGAGCCGCGCCCCGGCCCCACCGGTACTTCCTGTGTCCGCGCGTAGTGAATGAAATCCCACACGATCAGGAAGTAGCCCTCATACCGCATCTTCAGGATCATCTCGATCTCAGAAGTCAGCCGGCGCTCGTATTCCGAAAGCGGATTGTGCAGCGCTCCTTGCTGCGCCAGCCGTTCGAGAACTGGGACGCGCGCCGCGAACCCTTCCCGCACCACTTTCTCGAAATAGCTGCCCGCCGTGTGGCCCGCCGGGACCTGGAATTCCGGGAACGGATTGGGAATACGTTCGATCTTGACGTTGCAACGATGGGCGATGTCCACGGTGCGGCTGAGCGCATCCGGTAACTCTCGAAAGACCTGCGCCATTTCGGCTGCCGTCTTGAAATAGAACTGGTCCGTCGCGAACTTCATGCGATGACCGTCACTCATCGTCTTGCCCGTTTGAATGCAGAGCAGGACTTCCTGGGCGTGCGCATCGTCGTGATGGAGATAGTGGCAGTCGTTCGTGGCCACCAGCGGAATGCCGGTCTCCTTGGAAAGCCGGACAAGCTCCCGGTTCACGCCCTTTTCGATCTCCAGGCCCTGGTCCTGAACCTCAAGAAAAAAATTGCCCTTGCCGAAGACATCGCGGAGCCGGTAGGCATTCTCCCGTGCCTGATCGTACTTTTCTTCCACGACCGCCTCGGTCACGGGCCCTCGCAGGCAGGCAGAGAGCGCGATCAGGCCTCGGCTGTGCTTGGAGAGCAAGTCGTAGTCGATTCTCGGTTTGTAGTAAAAGCCTTCGAGGAAGCCGGCAGAAACCAGCTTGATCAGATTGTGATAGCCCTCGAGCGATTCGCACAGCAGCACCAAGTGATTGCTGCCGCGCGTCCCAGGTTCGGCTTCTCCGCGTTCCTGCCCATTGGCGGAGCTTCCCTTTTCACCGCGGTCATGGCGGCTGCCCTTCGCCACGTAAACCTCGCAGCCGATGATGGGCTTGACGTCGCGCTTGCTCGCCTCGTCGAAGAAATTGGCCGCGGCGAACAGGTTCCCGTGATCCGTGATGGCCACGGCAGGCATCTTCTGACGGGACGCCTCATCGAGAAGCTCCGATGTTTCGCAGGCGCCGTCGAGCAGGCTGTAGTCGGTGTGAACGTGAAGATGGACGAACTGCGGTTGACCCATGGAATTCAATTCTAAAACTCTCGCGAGAGAATTGCGACACGCTTTCTGACGTTTCCCACAGGCGCTCGAAAACTCTCCTCTTGGATGGGCAAGCAGCCGCTACTTCCGGCCGCTGGCTTTCTTCGGTGCGACGCTCTTTCCGTGGCTCGGCGGTGCGCTGGGCTTGGCGGCGTGCTTCCCCGCTGCGGCTCGGTCCTTATGCTGGGCTTTGATCGCTGCTTTGCCGGCCGCGCTGCCGTGTGTCTGTTTCGCGGCGACACCCGCCTCGGGATGCGCATGTTGCTTGTCACCGGCCTTCGCAGACTTCTTCTCTTTCTCCTTTTTCTTCGGCGGCTCCTTGATGCCCGACAGCTTTCGCAGGATTTTTTCCCGCTCCTCCGGGGTCTTCCCGCGGCCCGTGAGTTGAATAGCAAAAACCTGCTCCACGATCTCATCAAATTTCGCTCCGCGCGGCATGCCGAGAGCCTGAAGCTCGTTTGCTACTACCGGCAGTCCGATGCGAGTGGGCCGCCACTTGTGCAAATAGGCGCGAATCTTTGACAGCGCCGAAGAGTTGTTTGACTCCGCCAGCAGGTAAGCCGTTTGATCGAGCGGCAGCGCTTCCAGGAACCGGTAGGCGTCGATCGGCACGTTCGTCTTGCGCCCGGTCAGTTCCTTTTGCGCGTCCAACGTCTCCTTTTCAAAACCCAGAATCTTGTCCGCTTCCGCCGAACGATACCCGGCCTTCGAAAGCACACCACTCTGTTCGCGATCCTTCAGGCGCCCCAGAATCGCCAAGAGCATTGGCGCCGCGAGCCGCGGCCGGAATCCAGCCGTGAACATGTCTTCGCGAACTTTCATCAAGCGAGCGATGGCATCGTAGTCCGGGTGGCGCTTGGCGAGGTTCGGATTCACCGCCTCCAGCAGGTCATGCTGCTCCCAAGCCTTGAGGACGACTGCCGGGCGTTCTTCGCGTGCCACCGCACGCAATTCCCCGCCCGCATCCTCTGGCGCGATGGTGTGCAGGAGATCGCGCTCGATCGCCAGGTCAAACCATTCCTGCGTGCGCCCCTCCAGCTTGAATCCCATGCGCGCGGCGAACCGCAACACGCGCAGCAAGCGAACCGGCTGGTTCGTAAAGCTGTGAATCGTCAACGCCCGCACTTCTCCGCGCTCGATGTCGGACAAGCCGTTCGTGGGGTCGAGCAGCAGGCCACGCGAAGCCGGGTTCAAAGAAATCGCGATGGCGTTGAGCGAGAAGTCGCGCCGGCGCAGGTCTTCCATGATGGTGGACCAGCGAATCTCCGGCCGCGTCCCCGGCCTCACGTAGTGATCGTCGCGCGCCGCAGAGATGCTGCCCTCGACATCCCCCGCGAAGAGAACTTCGATATGCCGCAGCCGCTCGTCCTCCACCAAAATCTTGGCCCCGCCTTTTTCAAGTTCGCGCGCGATCTTCGACGGATTCCCTTCGACGGTGAAGTCCAAATCGCGCAGCGAAGCCCCGGTGATCAAATCGCGCACCGTGCCGCCCGTCAGATACAAGTTAAATCCCAGCGCAGCGGACAGCTCCTGCACGCGCAGCATCACCGCGCGCTGCTCCGGCGACAGCCGGCTTTCCAGCAAAAACATATAGTCTGGCATTTCGCTCCTTCGCCTTCCGGGCGCCCGCGCATGACCGCCGCGCCGGCGCCACTCTGCATTCCCAGGGTTCGACCAGCTACGCGCGCGGGTGGTGTGCTTTGTAGACCTGCTTTAACCGCTCCTCGACAACATGGGTATAAATCTGCGTCGTGGAAATATCGGCGTGGCCCAACATCAGCTGCACCGATCGCAAGTCCGCGCCGCGTTCCAGCAGGTGCGTCGCAAAGCTGTGCCGCAACATGTGCGGCGTCAACGCCACTCGCAACCCTGCCCGGCGTCCATACGCCGACAAAATCTTCCACACGCCCACGCGGCTCAGAGGAACTCCCCGGCGGTTCACGAACAGCGCCGGGCCGTTGGCTGCTTTCGCTTGCCGGAGCAGGGCCGGGCGCGCGTCGCGCAAGTATTTGTCGACCATGGCTAAGGCTTTGCGCCCCACGGGCACGATGCGCTCCTTGTCCCCTTTGCCGATGCAGCGCACGCATCCGGCCTTGCCGTCGAGGTCGCTCACACGCAAACTCACAAGCTCCGACACGCGCAAGCCCGTCGAATACAGCACCTCGAGCATGGCCCGGTCCCGCATTCCCAGCGCCGTTTTCGGGTCAGGCTGACTTAGCAAGCGCTCCACTTCCTCCAATCTCAAGTATCCCGGCAAAGATCGCCGGATTTTCGGAGACTCCAGATTGATCGAAGGGTCCGCCGCAATCGACTCTTGAATCTGCGCAAACCGGAAGAAATTCCGCAGCGTCACCAGGTGCCGCGCCACCGTCCGGCTCTCCAGCTTTTCCCGGTACAGACTCGCCAGAAAATCAACCAAATCGTCCCGGCTCACATCTTCCAGCGCCAGCTTCCGCTTCTTCGCGAAGTTCTCGAACTTCACCAGGTCCCGCCGGTAGGCAGAGACGGTATTCACAGACAGTCCCTTCTCCACCTTCACGTGCATCACGAAAGACGAAATGGCGGCCGATATCTCCATCAGCTCTCCACGTACGCTTCCCCGCCGCGGTTCTTACGCATAGTGATGCCGTAAATCTCTTCCATCTCGTGACACCGGAAAACCCACGCGAGCGCTAGGTACAACGCGGTCGCGCCTCCCAGCAGCCCTGCAAAAACAAGCAGTTGCACCAGGAATCGCGAATGCATCGTGAACTGCGTGTAGTGCCCGCCGAGCCAGCAGGCCACGCCCATAATTCCCGCGCACAATGAAATTCTAGAGAAGGACGTCAGTATTTCACGAATGCCTAACGCTCCGTATCGCAGGCGGAAAATAATGAGAAGCGCGAAGAAGTCGAAATAGCACGCCAGACCTGTAGCCAGCGCCGGGCCGCCGTTTTGCACTCTTGTAAACAGCCAGGTCTTCAAGAACAAGATGTTGAGAACGACGTTGATGACCAGCGATATCGCGGCGACGATCACCGGCGTTTTCGTGTCCTTCGTCGAATAGAACGCCGGAACCACCAGCTTCACGGTGGCCAGTCCCGGCAGCGCAATCGCGTAGTACAGCAGCGCCCGCGCCGTCAATCGCGTCGATGCTGCCAGGAATTGTCCATGCTGGAACAGCACGCGTATGATCGGTTCCCGAAGAATCATCAGCCCCAACATAGCAGGCACGGTGATAAACGCCACGATGCGCACGGAAAACGTAAGTGTTTTCTTCAGCCCGCTGTAATCGTTCGCGGCGGCCTGGTGCGACATCATCGGCAGGATCGCGGTAGCCACCGCGATCGCGTATCCCCCGAGAACCAGTTCCATGACTCGATCGGCGAGGTACAGCGCCGCCAGGCTCCCTCCGGGCATGCGGCTCGCCGTCGCAAATCGAGTATCGACGAGAAGGTTGATCTGACCGATGCCGATTCCGAACAGCCGCGGGATCATCAACCGCGCCACGTTTCGAATCCCTGGGTGCGAGAAGGAGATGCCAAACTTGAAATTCATCCCTCGTGATACCAGGGCCGGCACCTGCATTAGAAATTGCAGCACACCCCCGACCAGCACGCCGACAACAATCGAAGTAGCGGGATCCTTGAAGTACCTCCAGACCGCGCCAATCGAAAAAAGAATGGTCGCCACGTTCAAAACAACCGGCGTCGCTGCGGGCAATCCAAAAACGTGAAAACAGTTCAAGATGCCCATGGCCAGCGCAGCCATGGCCACAAAAAACAGATACGGGAACACAATGCGATTGAGTTCCACCGCCTGATCCCGCGCCGCGCTGTTCCCTGCGAATAAATGAACCACCGAGGGTGAAAAAACCATTCCTAAAACGGTGATCACCGCGACAACCAGCGCCAGCGTCCAGAACAGCTTGTTGGCAAAATCCCAGACTTCTTCCTTGGGCTTCTCCCTCATGTAGCCGGTGAAGACGGGGATAAACGACGCCGTCATCGACCCCTCGGCGACCAGCCGGCGAAACAGATTGGGGATTCGATAGGCCAGAACGTAGGCGTCGGCGGCGAAGGAGGTGCCCAACAGCAAAGCGATCCGTTGGTCTCGCACATAACCGAGAATGCGGCTGGCAATCGTGACGAGGGAGATGATCGAGGCCGACTTGAGGATCTGCTTTTTTTCAGTCAAAGGGCGGCGCTCCGGGGGCCTAACCCTAATGAAAACAATGAGTTGACAGGAAAACGTGCTTAACATAACATACATTGAGACATTTGGCAAATCGACATGTTTTAGGCGTACGGACCCTTTGAAAAATCGCGCCCCAGCCTCTACCCACAAGAAGGTTGTCGTTGTCTTGGCCGACAAAAAGCCCCTGCGCGGCTATCTCAACCCCGGCCGCTTGGGTCAAGCCGACCCCATCGACCTGCTGACTCCGAATGGCGAGCACGAGCAAATCCCTCTGGCCAAAGTTCGCTCCATCTATTTTGTCCGCGAGTTCTCCGACGACTTCGAGCCCGAGCGCAAGGCCTTTCTGAGCCGCCCGAAGCTCGACGGTTTGTGGGTGCGCCTGCGCTATATCGACAACGAAACCCTGGAAGGCGTGGTTCCCAACGATCTGCTGTCCTTGCTCGACAACGGACTTCAGATCACGCCGCCGGATCTGAACTCCACGACCGACCGCATCTTCGTTCCACGCTCCGCGCTTGCAGAGGTCACCGTGTTGGGTGTTGTCGGCATCGCGCGCCGCAAACCCGCCGCCGCTGCCGCCGCGGCGCAACCCCGCCTGTTCACGGAGTAGTCTCCTCGTCTGTACTTCCTTCTTCTCGCTGTGCGAGACTCCCACCGAGCACATCAGGAGCTCCGTCATGAAACTCGCCGAAGTCGCCCAAAAGCTCGACTGCCGTCTCGAAGGGACGCCCGACATCGAAATCCAGGGCATCGCCGGGATCGAGCACGCCGCGCCGGGACACATCACGTTTCTGGCAAACCGCCGCTACTTCCCTCTTCTGAAGACCACACGCGCCTCGGCCGTACTGATCGAAGAAGGCATCGCACTCAACCGGGGCCCCGGCCTGCCGCCCATCGCCGCGCTGCGGACGACCAATCCCTATCTCGCGTTTGCCCACGCCATCGAACTTTTCTACCAGCCGCCGCGGTACGAGCCCGGCGTCCATCCCACGGCCATCATCGCGAAGGGTGCTCGCATCGGCGAAGGCGCGCACATCGGACCCTATTGCTTCATCGATGAAGACGCAGAGATCGGCTGCAACGCCGTTTTGCATAGCTTTGTGGCCATCTACCGCGGCGCCCGCATCGGAGACGCCTTCTTCGCCCATGCCCACTCCGTCGTGCGGGAATTCTGCCGCATCGGCCACCGCGTCATCCTTCAGAACGGCGCCGTCATCGGCGGAGATGGCCTGGGTTTCGCCAAGCAGAAAGACGGCACCTGGTACAAGATGCAGCAGTCTGGTCCGGCAGTTCTTGAGGACGACGTGGAAGTGCAAGCCAATGCCTGCGTGGACCGCGCGACCGTGGGCGAGACCCGCGTCGGCCGAGGCACGAAACTCGACGACCTCGTACTGGTAGGGCACGCCTCGCAAGTCGGCGCTAACACCATGCTCTGCGGCCAGGTGGGTCTGGCAGGCTCCACAAAAGTCGGCAGCGGATGCATTCTCGCCGGACAAGTCGGCACCGCAGGCCACCTCTCCATCGGCGACGGTGCTGTGATCACTGCCAAGAGCGGCATTCCCAGCGATGTGCCGCCCCGCGCTCTTTATTCCGGCTATCCCGCCGCCGACAACCGCCAATGGCTTAAGACCGTCGCCGCCCTCAATCGCCTCCCCGAACTCCAAAAACGCGTCCGCGAACTTGAAGCGGAAATCAAAAAGCTCAGACCCGGTTAGCTCTCTGCCATTGCGCCGATATCCGGCCCGATTTGTCCTTGACAGTCATCTACCTCATGCGATACCCTGCCTTCGTACAAAACCACGCAAAAGCGCCGGGAACTCCCGGCGCTTTTTTTTGGGGTGCGGCGGCTTGCACTCAGCGACGCGGAGCAGGTCGAAGGGCTCGCCGCCGCCTTTGACCCCCGTAAGCACGAACAACCACCTAACCCTAACCGATTGGAGGCGGGTCGGCCGTCGAGGCCAACTACCGCCGGCCTCGACGCTGATACGTCGGCGGCTTCACCAAGGACTAGTCCCTTGGGCGAATCTCTAGCGAAACTAAAATCCGAGTCTAACTACCTTTAGAATCAACACTTCTATAAGTGTTGATTCTAAACCACTTTAACTCTCTGTAAAATCAACACTTACAAAAACCATAGGGGGGAGGGGGGTACACAAAATAACAACAGAATCACTGAGAGGCCAGACGCGCGGACCGGTCGCCCACCTCACCTTGGAATGGGCTAAGCATCCACTGAAGCTCCTGGAAAGCCTACAGGCCGTTGGTCCGGGGGGAGGCCCGCAGCCATGGCGTCGTGGACTCGGCTATTCAGGTTGTCCCGCTCTTCAAAGGAATACGCCGAAGCATCAATCGGCTCGAGAAATTCCACCAGAATCTCGCCCGGATGGATGCGCAGCGATCGTTTCCGCATCACGCGATGCGCCCCCGAGCACGCTATGGGCACGATCGGGACCCCGGACTTGATAGCCATCACTACCGCGCCCTTCTTGAACTCCTGCAACCGGCCGTCCGGGCTGCGCGTGCCCTCGGGATAGACCAAAAACGACTGTCCGGCCCGCAGTGATTCGATCGCCTTGTCCAGGCTGTCTAGCGCCGCATCTCTCTCCCTGCGATTGACAGGAATGAATCGCGCCAGCAGGAACGCTTGCCCTACGATCGGCCACTTGAATAGCGATTCTTTCAGCAAGATCGCAATTCGCCGGGGAATCGCCCCCACCACCGCCGGCGCATCCGCCGAGCTCGTATGATTTGCCACAAACAAGCACACGCCCGCGGGGATTCTCTCTTTTCCCGCAACACGAACCCGCACGCCCACAGCCCGGACAAAAAACATCACGCCCTTGATTCCCGCCCAATAGAGCGGATCGGGACTCCGCGAAATGAGCGTGTACAAAAGCAGCGGCGGTCCGACCAAGAGGATGTAAATCGAGAGAAACACGCCGATGAAAGCGGTGCGGAACATGAAATGTAAACCTTGTGGAACCGTCCCGATCGGTCGGGTAACGCCAGCTTCTCAGGGTATCGAAACGCTCACCGGTTGCGTCACTCCCCGCAGGAGTCCCTCTCGGATGTGCCGCGCCTTCTGGCTTGCCTGCGCGTCTTCCACCACCCGGTACGAAGTCTCCGTGGTCTCGCCGAGCCGTATCTCCAGAACCGACTCCTTCTCGTCCCGGCGAATACTCAAGCGCAGGGTATCCCCTTTTTTCTGCGAGGACGCCCAGTGCTCGGGATCGGCCGGCGGCTGCGATCGGTTCCAACTCAGGATGACGTCGTTGACACGCAGCCCTGCCTGCGCCGCGCCGCTGTCAGCATCGACGCTCCGCACGACCAGCGCCCCCGTGCCATCGCGCCCGGCCACAAACCCGAGCGTCGTTCGTCTGCGCACGTCCGTCTTTAGCCCAAGACCCGCAAGCGCCAGCCACTGCTCGTACGGCAACGGCTCCGCACCGGCCACGTACTTCTGGAAGAACTCCTCAAACGACCCTCCAGCCACTTTCTCCGCGGTCAGGCGAACATCCAGGCTGTCTCGATACGGCTTATGCTGCTTCGCGAACTCCTCGTTCATCGACCGCATCACGTCGTCCAGGCTCTTTTCATCGTCCGTGCGGTCGCGAATCAAGATGTCCAGAAGCACTCCGAGCACTTGGCCCTTCGTGTAGTACGAGACGCTATTTTGCGGCCGTCCGTAAAGCGGATATCCTTCCAGCCAGGCATCCAGGCTGGACTGCTCCGCACTCTGCCACTGGTTCGCCGGGCGCGACTCCAGGTCGCCGATTTGCTCGCCAAGATCTTCGTAGAACAGCTCCTTGCTCCAGAGCCCGGTCCGCACCAGAGTGTAGGAGGCATACGCGCTCGTCACTCCCTCCGCGAACCACAGCGCCCGCGTGTACTGCTCCTTCGTGTAATCGACCGGCTCCAGCGACGCCGGCCGGATTCGCTTCACGTTCCACAGGTGAAAAAATTCGTGCGCCGCCACGTTCACAAATTCCTCTTCCGACCGTGCGGAAATGGCCGTGGCGTTGGCGTGCTCCATCCCGCCGCCGCCCGCGCCCTTCCCCAGGTGGATAAAAAACGTGTACTCCTCGAACGGCGCGCCCTCCATTAGCTTGATCTCATAGGAGCAAATACGCCGTAGTTGGTCCTGGAGGCGCTTCTTCTCCCACTTGCCGCCATGGACCACCGCGCGCACCGGAGGCTCGAGCCCCGGCACCTCGAACTCCGCAAACTTGCCGATCTCAATCGGTGCATCCACGATTGCGTCATACGTCGATTTGTTTTCCGAGCAGAACTGCTTGCCCGAAACCGGGCCGCAGTCCAGCTTTAGCGCACTCTCGGCTCGCCAGTCGTCCGGAAAATCGCTGATCGACAGCAGCGCTTTATCTTGGGTTCGCCCCGGAACGTACAGGAGAATCATCGCCGGGTTAATGAATGCATGATCGCTGTTCAATTGCGCCGCGAACGGCCCGGATTCGTCCCAATACGTGACGTACTCGATTCGGATCGTTCCGTTGCCTCGGATGCGCCAGGTTTGTTTGTCGATCTTTTCAAGAAACGCTTTTTCCGTCCCAACCCACGCTTCCACCTGCTGTACATGACTGCTGAAGTCCCGAATCTGGTACAGCGCGTTCCAAGCCGGCATCTGCACCAGCACTTCCCCGGAAACGTCCGGCACCTTCATCAGCACATGAAATAAATGCCTTTCCGGATGGGCCAGCGAAATCTCGTAGCGTATCGGCGGGGCGCCCGCATCTGTGGACGCTGAAGCCTGAGTTCCCCAAACCGGTGACACCGCGAAAAGCAATACGCAGGCGCTCAGCGCGAACCGTAGCTTCACCGTCTGCCCGCCTCGGCAGGCTGAGGAACTGTTTGACCAAGCCTCTTGAGCAGCGTCTCGCACAAGCCATCGAAGCTGCCGTTTGACATGATGAGCAAAAGATCGCCGGCCTTGGCTTCCCCGGACAGATACTCCGCAATTGCCTCGGCCCCCTCAAATGCGCGCGCGTCCTTCCCCAGTTCGCGCACGCTTTGCGCCACCGAATCCGGCGCCAGCCGGTTTTCATCGCCCAACTGTTGCGCGCGGAAGACTCCTCCCAAAACAACCCGGTCCGCCAGGGCCAGCGCCTTCGGCAATGTTTCCTGAAATACTTTGCGCCGCATCGAGTTCGATCGCGGCTCGAGAATGGCCCACAAACGCCGCGTCGGCCAGCGGTTGCGCGCCGCCTCAATGGTCGCCCGCACGGCCGTCGGATGATGCGCGAAATCGTCCACCACCAGGATGCCACCCTGCTCGCCCTTCACGTCCATGCGCCTTTTCACGCTGCGAAATGTCGACAACGCCTTGGCCAAGAGCTCCGCCCCGATGCCTCGCCCGTGAGCTACCGCAATCGCCGCCATCGCATTCAGTACGTTGTGTCGTCCCGTGGCCGCGAGCACAAATTCGCCAAACGGCTTGCCCCGGTGCGTCACGCGAAACCTCATCGTCTCACCGGCAGCCACAACTTCGCTGCCCACCCAATCGTTCTGCGCGGAGAATCCGTACGTCTCCACCGGGCAAAACGCTTTCTCCGCCGCGCGGCGCAGCGCCGGGCCGGACTCCGCGCTGTCGCCCCAAATCACCACGCGCCCTCTTCGCGGCACCAGGTTTACCAGCCGTCGAAACGCCAGTTCGTACGCCTCGAAGTCCACATAGATGTCCGCGTGATCGTATTCCAGCGAAGTGACGATCAGATCGTCGGGATGGTAGTGAAAGAACTTCGGCCCGCGATCCCAGATCGCGGTTTCGTACTCGTCGCCCTCCAAAATAAATTCCTCGCCCCCCTCCAGGCCGTAGCTCCTTCCAAAATTCTCCGCCACTCCTCCCACCAAAAAGTTCGGCCGCTTCCCCGCGGTATGAAAGATCCACGCCAGCATCGCCGTAGTAGTTGTTTTCCCGTGCGTGCCGCTCACTACGATCGAATGCCGCCCCGGCAAAAATACCTCTTCCAACATCTCCGGCAGCGATCGATAGGGAATCTTGCGGTCGAGTACTTCCTCCAATTCCGGATTTCCTCGCGCAATGATGTTTCCGACCACCACCAAATCGGGCGCCGGCTCTAGATGCGCGGCGTCAAACGTGTGAAAAAACGAAATCCCCAAGCTCTCGAGCAGCGTGGACGCCGGCGGATACACGCCCGAATCCGACCCCGTCACGCGAAATCCTTGCTCCCGCAGCATTCCTGCCAGCGGAGCCATCGCCGACCCGCCGATTCCAATCACGTGCACGTGCTTTCCGTTCGTCATTCCACCACCGCCGGTTCCAGGATTTCCAGCAAGCCGCTCCCCGCGGCGCGAACTTGCGCACGCACACCGAGTGGGATCGTCAACATCGGTTTCAGCGTGTGCCCGATCGCCGCGCCGAACACAATCGGAACTCCCAGTGGCTTCAGGATTCTCACGCACACGTCATGCACCGTTGGGCTGCCCTCGATCGGGGGTTTGCAATCGGGAAAATCTCCCAGCACGATTCCGCGCACTCCCTCGAACTTCCCCGCTTGCCGCAGGTGCATCAAGGCGCGATCCACTTGCCATGGCTTCATCCCGCGGTCTTCCAGCACCAGGATCGAGTCACGTGTATCCAACTCCCACGGCGTTCCGAGCGTCGTTTCCAGCAGCGTCATGCACCCGCCGAGCAATCTTCCCTCCGCTTCCCCGCTCGACAGTGCTTCCGCCTCGAGTGCAAGCTGCCATCCGCCGTCCGTCGTTCCCATCGACTTCAGAAACGATGCTTCGTCGTATCCCTTGTTGCAGCCGGCGCCCGCCGCCAGTCCTGCCCCAACCATCGGCCCATAAATGGATGTCCATCCGCACCGCTGCCACAAAAAAA
Organism: uncultured Acidobacteriota bacterium; assembly: GCA_963735525.1. GTDB lineage: Bacteria > Acidobacteriota > Terriglobia > Acidiferrales > UBA7541 > Acidiferrum. The sequence continues at coordinate 482,720 of CAVTLQ010000023.1, forward strand.
TCTGCAGCGACGTTATATCGCTGAAACCGATCACGCATTTCTGTTTCCCGATCTCCGCAACCAACCGCTCATCCAGCAAGTAGTTCGAGCCGTACCCGCCGCGCAGCGCAATTACGCCGTCGACCCGCTCATCCGCCAGCGCCCTGACGAATTGCGCGCGCCGCTCCTCGGCGGACGCCGCAAAATACCCTACCGACGCCCCTTGGGATGGGTGCTCAACCGAAAAACCCAGCCGCTTCAATTCCGCGAGTCCCCGTTCCGTTTCCGCCTCGTCACTGGGCGACGCCGGCGAAATGACACGCAAGCGCGAGCCCGCACGTAATGCTTTGGGTCTTCGTGTGGACACGCCCGCTTGCCCTGATCTTGCCGACAACGCCATGCTCATCCGGTCTGCCTCTCCACCGGAAACATCTCGCACGTCACGCCGGGTCGCGTGAGCGCCGTCAGGATGCTCTCTTGCTGCCGGCGGCTCACATCCGCGTCAAACTGAATTAGGTTCTTCCCCTCCGCCATCGACACCTGAAAATTATCCAGCGTGATGCTAAGGTCGGAAAAAATCTTGTGTATCTCGGAAACCAAATTCCCCGCCAGGCTCGTCGAAACGCGAAAGAGCATGTAGCGCGGCTTCAAATTGAACAGGTTTTCGACGTAAATCAGAAGGACCAGCGCGACAAGCAGCAACAGCCCACCCGCTCCAGCCACCAAATACATTCCCCCGCCGGCCGCCATCCCGATGGCGGCCTCTGCGAAAATCGCCGCAGCCGTCGTCAACCCAACCACGCTGCCACGCTCGCGCAGGATCACTCCGGCGCCCAGAAAACCGATGCCTTGCACGATGTTGGAGGCAATCCGCGTTGTGCTGGTATCTCCGGTAGCGCGGGCGATCTCCACCGAGACGATCGTGAACAGCGCCGCGGCCACCGTCACGCACATACTCGTGCGCATTCCGGCAGGCCGGCGCCGTACGCTGCGCTCGATGCCGATCACCGAGCCCAGCAACGCCGCCCACAACAACCGGTAACAAATCGTATGAAGTGGAAGCATTTTGTTGGGCGCTCACGCCCAGTGATGGCCCGATTTTTACACGTTACAGCGTGAACTGCGTCAATTTCGCGAAATGCCGTGCTCTAGCGTGTATCTCGCTGCGCTTCAGCGTGCGCAGCCGGTCCAGGCCGAACTTCTCCACGGTAAAGCTTCCCATCACCGAGCCGTAGACCATGGCGCGCCGCAAGGCGGCGTCGCTCTTGCTCCCCGCTCCCGCCAAATAGCCCATGAATCCGCCCGCGAAGCTGTCCCCGGCCCCCGTCGGGTCATGCGGCTCTTCCAACGGAAACGCCGGCACGCAGAACACTCCGCGCTTGTCCACCAGCATCGCCCCGTACTCGCCGCGTTTCACCACCAGCGTCGAGGGACCCATTTTGAAGATTCGCTTCGCCGCGCGCAGCAAGTTGTGTTCGCTTGAGAGCTGGCGCGTCTCGGCGTCGTTGATCATCAGAATGTCCACGTGCCGCAGTGTCTCTCGCAGATCGTCGTTGGTTCGCTCGATCCAGTAGTTCATCGTGTCCAGCGCCGCAATCTTCGGCCTTTTCTTCACCTGTTGCAGCACATCCCGCTGCAGGTCCGGCGCAATATTCGCAAGAAAAACATACTTTGACGTCCGATACCGCTCCGGCAAACGCGGCTTAAAGTCCGCGAAAACGTTCAACTCGGTCGTCAGCGTCACCCGTTCATTCAGATTCTCCGAATAGCGCCCTGCCCAGAAAAACGTTTTCCCCACCGCCCGCTCTAACCCTTCACAGTCGATACGCCGGCCGCGAAATACCCCCGCATCCTTTTCCGTGAAGTCGTCCCCGACGATGGCCACCAAGTGCACCGGCGTGAAAAAACTGGCCGCCACCGCAAAATACGTCGCCGCTCCTCCCAGCGTCCGCTCCACTTTCCCGTACGGACTCTCCAACCCGTCGAACGCCACCGAACCCACCACAAGTAAGGACACTAGGCTCTCCTAAGAAACGTATTTCGCAATAATGACGCCCAGCCGCTTCTTTGTCGCCGCGGGCACCAATTTCAAGTCCGTGACCAACGCATGCGCCAGCGCCGATCCGCATTTGCAGCTCCGGTCCGCCGGCATCGCTCGCACCGCCTCGCGCAAAACGCGCTGCGCGTTCTCCGCATTCTGGTTCAGCGTCGCGATAATTTGCGTCGCCGTCACCGATTCATGCTCGGGATGCCAGCAGTCGTAATCCGTGATCATCGCGATGGTCGCGTAGCATAGCTCCGCTTCGCGCGCGAGCTTGGCCTCCGTCGCGTTGGTCATCCCCACCACCTCAAAGCGCAGTTGCCGGTGCACGTGTGCTTCCGCGAGCGTCGAAAACTGCGGCCCCTCGATGCAAACGTATGTTCCGCGCCGATGTACTTTCACCGCGCAGTGCACGCTCGCGTCGGCCAGAACAGCGGAAACCTGCCCGCACGTCGGCTTGTCAAACCCCACGTGCGCCACCAGCCCGCCCCCGAAAAACGTCGAAACCCGCTGCTTGGTGCGGTCGAAGAACTGATCGGGCACCAGAAACTCACCCGGTCGCAGATCCTCTTGCAGGGAACCGACGGCGCTCACGGAGATGATCCGCTCCACCCCCAATTCCTTCATCGCGTAAACATTGGCTCGAAAATTGATCTCGCTCGGCAAAATCCGGTGTCCTCGGCCGTGGCGCGCAAGAAACGCCACCCGCTTCCCTTCCAGACGTGCCCACCACGATCGCATCCGACGGATCGCCAAACGGCGTCTTCACCCGCACTTCGCGCGCTGTCCGTGAGCCCGCTCATCGAATACAAGCCGCTTCCGCCGATGATCCCTATCGTCACCTTGGAGGCGGTCTTCCCAGCAGTCACCTTCTTGTTCTTGCGCTTCGACGCCGCCATTTCACCTCCGGCATTTTCCGTTCAACCCAACCCGCCCGCCGCCAAAATCTCACTCACCGCCGAGAACGGATCCTTCTTCCTCTCCGCCACTTCCAAAGCCAACTTCGCCAGCCGCTTCTCGCCGTCCGCCCCGCCCAACACCGCTGCAACAACCGCGATTCCAGCAATTCAATCAACCGCAGCTTCCAATGCTCCACATGCTTTCGCTGCCGCTCCCCGCTCGATTCAAAATGTTTGCGAAACTCCTGAATCTTCCCGGCAAGCACGTCGATCCCTTTGCTCTCCGACGCCACCGTGCGCACCACCGGTGGATGCCATCCATCCCGCGGCATCACCAGCGAAAGCATGGCGTGCAGCTCCTGCTCCAATCGATCCGCGCCCTCGCGGTCCGACTTATTCAACACGAAAATGTCGCCGATCTCCATCAGCCCGGCCTTCATGTTCTGAATGTCATCGCCAAGCCCGGGCACCAGCATCACCACCACACAATCCGCCAACCGCACGATATCAACTTCATCCTGCCCAACGCCAACCGTCTCAATCAACACCTGCTGTTTGCCCGCCGCGTCCAGCAGCAGCGCCACTTCCGCCGTGGCTCGCGCGAGCCCTCCCAGGAATCCTCGCGTCGCCATCGACCGGATGAACATCCCTGCATCTCCCGCATGACCCTGCATCCGAATCCGGTCCCCGAGAATCGCCCCTCCCGTGTACGGGCTAGTCGGATCGACCGCAATCACGCCGACTTGCTCCTTTCGCGCGCGATAGTAGGCCGCTAGCCGATCGACCAGGGTGCTCTTCCCGGTTCCCGGCGCGCCGGTAACGCCGGTCAGGTACGCCTTGCCGGTTCGCGGAAAGACCTGGCGCAGCAAGGCCTCCGCTTCCGGCTCATGGTTCTCAATCGCCGTAATCGCCCGGGAGATCGCGAGGACTTCCCCGGCACACACCCGCTCCGCCCAATTTTCAATCGGCTGCGGCATAGCTTTCCTGTGGAATTCTCGGCGACGCCCGACCCATCGCCCTATTATTTCTTGCCGAGTAGTTGCCGGGCAATCACCAACTTCTGAATTTCGCTCGTGCCTTCCCCAATGGTGCACAGCTTCACGTCCCGATAGTACTTTTCCGCGGGGTAGTCCTTGATGAAGCCGTATCCTCCATGAATCTGTACGCACTCGTTTGCCACCCGCACCGCCACTTCGCTGGCGAACAGCTTCGCCATGCTCGATTCCTTCGTGAACCGAACGTCCTTCCGATCCGCCAGCCAAGCCGCTTGATAGACCAGCAGCCGCGCCGCCTCCACCTGCGTGGCCATGTCCGCCAGCTTGAACTGAATCGCCTGAAACTCGCTGATGGCCTGCCCGAACTGCTTCCTTTGCTTCGCGTACTTCGTCGCCGCCTCCAGCGCGCCCTGCGCCATTCCCAGCCCAAGCGCCGCGATCGAAATCCGCCCGCCATCCAGGATTTTCAAGCTCCCGACAAATCCCTCACCCTCTGGCCCCAGCAGGTTCTCCGCCGGCACGCGGCAATCCGAAAAAATCACCTCCGAGGTATCGCTCGCCCGCAACCCCAGCTTGTTTTCCTTCTTCCCCGGCTTGAACCCGGGCATGCCCTTTTCCAAAATAAACGCGCTGATCCCGTGCGAGTTCTTGGACCGGTCCGTAACCGCCATCGCCACGCACACATCCGCGTAATGTCCGTTGGTCGTGAAGGTCTTCGCCCCGTTCAACACCCAGTGTTTGGCGTCCCGCACCGCTGTGGTCCGCGTGCCGCCCGCATCCGAACCCGCTTCGGGCTCCGTCAACGACCACGCGCCAATCTTCTTCCCCTGCGCCAGCGGCGTAAGATACTTTTTCTTCTGCTCCTCGTTTCCAAACTTGAAAATGTGATTGCTGCACAGCGAATTGTGCGCCGCCACGATGATTCCCACAGACCCATCGACCCGCGACAGTTCCTCGATGGCAATTACGTACTCGATGTAGCCCAACCCCGCCCCACCGTATTCCTCGGGAAAAATCACTCCCAGCAAGCCCATTTCCGCCAGCTTCGGCATGATCTCCATCGGAAAATGCGACGCCTCGTCCCATTCCATCACATGCGGCGCGATCTCCCCCTCGGCAAACTCCCGCACGCTGCGCCGCAAGTGCTGCTGCTCATCAGTAAGGGTAAAGTCCACGGTCTCCTCGATCGCGTATAGGTTTCGGCTATACGCGGCAAAATTCTACCTTATATCGCCCGACGCCGCGCCGCCAGCCAAAACCCCTCAGGCGTTCTCATCTTTGCTACACTCCCCGCAATGCGTCGCCGCCATTTTCTAACCCTCTCCGCTGCCAGCCTGGGCGGCGTACTCGTTTTTTCCCTCGATCGCCACCCGGCTCTGCTTTCCGCACAAGACAAGCGCCTGCGCATTCCCCTTCGCTTCTTCAATGAATCCGAAGCCCTGATCGTCGCCGCGGCCGCAGCACGCATCTTCCCAAGCGACGATTCCGGCCCCGGCGCCCGCGAAGCCGGCGTCGCCATTTACATCGACCGCCAGCTCGCCGGCCCCTACGGCCGCGACCGCAATCGATACACCCAAGGCCCCTTCGAAGATGCTCCTCCAGAACTCGGCTATCAGGGAAAAGCCACGCCTCGCGAGATCTATCGTGATGGCCTTAAGAACCTAAAAGGCTTCGACCGCCTCCCACCAGAGCGCCAGGACCAGATCCTCGAGCAAATCGAATCCTCCCTGTTCTTCTCTCTCCTCCGCCAGAACACCATTGAAGGCATGTTCTGCGACCCGATCCATGGCGGCAACGTCGATATGGTCGGCTGGCAGCTCATCGGCTTCCCTGGACCCCGCATGAGCAACTACGACGACATTGACAAGCACTTCGGAGAAGCCTTCCGCCCCAAACCCGCGAGCCTTAGTCAAGTGACTGGCAGCAAGATCCGCCCCAGCGAGGACCAGGAATGAAAACCCTGCCCTCCGTCAACGTGGTGATTGTCGGTGGCGGCTGGAGCGGCCTGCTCCTGGCCAAAGAGCTCGGCTCACGCACGGCGCTTTCGATCGTTGTCCTCGAGCGCGGCGGACCGCGCAAGACCGAAGACTACGCCGACGCCATGGACGAACTCGACTACTCCGTCCGCATGCGCATGATGCAGGATCTTTCGCAAGAGACCGTCACCCTGCGGCATTCCCCAAACCAGCGCGCCCTTCCTCTGCGGCAACACGGATCGTTCCTCCCAGGCTCCGGCACCGGCGGATCGGGAGAACACTGGAACGGTACGGTCCCACGTTTCCAACCCGACATCTTTGAACTGCGTTCTCGCACCATCGAAAAATACGGCGCGTCTCGCTTGCCTGAAGATCATGCCATTCAAGATTGGGGCATCACCTACAACGAGCTTGAGCCCTACTACGCGCGCGCCGACCTACTGATCGGCTCTTGTGGCCAGGCCGGCAATCTTCGTGGCCAACGGATCGAAGGCGGCAACATCTTCGAAGGCCCGCGCAGCACCGAATATCCGAATCCACCCACCAAGACTCCCTATTTCTCCGCTCTGTTTCGCGATGCCGCGAAATCCCTGGGTTACCATCCCTATCCCAACCCGGCAGCCACGCTCAGCCGCGCTTACACGAACCCGGACGGCGTCGCCCGCGCCGGCTGCTCCTATTGCGGCTTCTGCGAGCGCTTTGGCTGCATGATCGGCGCCAAAGCGCAGCCCACGAACACGCTCTTACCAGTCATCCAGAAGCACAAGAACGTTTCCATTCGCAACGGCGCTTGGGTTCGCCGAATTGTCCACGATACGTCGCAAGATCGCGGCAAGGCCCGCGGCGTGACGTACATCGACTCGACAGGGCAAGAAGTCTTCCAGCCCGCCGAGCTTGTCCTGCTCTGCTCCTGGACGCTCAACAACACGAAACTTCTCTTATTGTCCGGTGTCGGCCGCCCCTACGACCCAGCCACGGGCAAGGGCACGCTCGGCAGCAACCTAACCCACCAGCTGCTGGCCTCTGGTGCCACGGCCTTCTTTGACAAGCCGCTGAATCGCTTCATGGGCTCCGGCTCAGCTGGCATCGTGATCAGCAATTTCGACGGAGACGTCTTTGACCACGGCAAAGTTCCGTTTCTGCGCGGAGGAAATCTGATCGCAATGAGTTTTGGCCATAGGCCGATCGCAAATTTCGGCGGCGTGCCTTCCTCTGTGAAAACCAACTGGGGTTCGGAGTGGAAAAAAGCCGCGCTCTCGTACTACGACCGGACCGGCCACATTGGTTTTTCCGGGGAGCATTTGGCGTACAAGGGCAACTGTTTGGATTTGGATCCCACCTACAAGGATCGCGTGGGTGATCCGCTCGTTCGCCTTACGCTGGACTGGCGAGAAAACGAGCGTGCGCTCGCGAAATTCGCCGCGGAAAAGGCCACCGAGCTCGCGCGCGCCATGGGAGCGACGGAAGCGGTCCCTTCTGATCCGCTAGAACACTACGACGCGACACGCTATCAGTCGAGCCACCTCCAAGGCGGCGCGATCATGGGAGCATCGCCCGAGGGCTCCGTAGTCAACACTTACTTGCAGCACTGGCAGGTCGAAAATTTATTCGTGGTCGGTGCTTCGTCTTTCCCGCAGAACGCGTCCGCAAACCCAACGCTGACCGTACTCGCGCTAACCTATCGCACCGCCGACGCCATCATCGACCGCTACCTGAAGGCTCCCGGTCCGTTAGCCTAGACGCGCAGGCGCGCCTCATCGCGCGAATTGGAACCTACCAGCCGACTGGATAGTTGTGCAGCTTATTTTGCTCGTCCAACCAAGTCTTCAGCGGTGCAAAATAATCCGCAATCGCCGTCGCATCCATCTGCTTCTCGCCGGTCAGCGTCTCCAGGGCCTCTTGCCACGGCTTGCTTGCCCCCAACGCCAGCATCTCGTTCAACCTCGTCCCCGCCACCTTGTTCCCATAAATCGAGCACCGGTGTAGCGGCCCCTGATATCCCGCCTCGCGGCACAGCGCTCTCTGAAATTGAAACTGCAGGATCCGCGCCAGGAAATACCGCATATAAGGAACATTCGCCGGCACGTGATACTTCGCTCCGGGATCGAAGTCCGCCTCTGTCCGCGCCACCGGCGGGGCCACGCCCTGGTACTTCAGCCGCAAGTCCCACCAGGCCTTGTTGTAGTCTTCCGGCTTCACCTGCCCCGCGAACACTTCCCAGCGCCACTTGTCGATCATCAATCCAAACGGCAAAAACGCCACCTTCTGCAGCGCCTGCTGCAACAAATAGTCGATATCTCCCGACGCCGGGGGCACCACGTCGATCAACCCGATCTGCTTCAAATAGTCCGGCGTCACCGACAGCGCAATCGTGTCCCCCACCGCCTCGTGGAATCCATCGTTCGCGCTGCCCTGAAACAGGGTCGGCTGCGTGTTGTACGCGCGCTGATAGAAGTTGTGCCCCAGCTCGTGATGAATGGTCACGAAATCTTCCTGCGTAATCTGAATGCACATCTTGACGCGCAGGTCGTCCTTGGCATCCACATCCCACGCGCTCGCGTGACATACCACGTCGCGGTCGGCCGGCTTGGTAAACAGCGACCTCTCCCAAAACGTCTTCGGCAGGGGCGCGAATCCCAGCGACGTAAAAAACGCCTCTCCGTACCGCACCATCCCCCGCGCATCCGTGTGCCGCTGCGCCAAAATCTTCGTCAGGTCGTAGCTCTGCGCCGGCTTCGGCGAGTCCATCAGCGGATAAACGTTGTTCCACTCCTGCGCCCAAATATTCCCCAGCAAGTGCGCCGGAATCGGCCCGTTCGCCGCCACAATCGCGTTCCCGTATTTCTTCGCCAGCTGCCCGCGCACGTACGCATGCAGCGACAAATACAGCGGCCGCAATTGCTCCCACAATCGGTCCACTTCCTTGGCGAAATCGTCCGCAGGCATGTCGTAGTTCGCCCGCCACAGCGCCCCGGCGTCCGCAAATCCCAGTTCCCGCGAACCCTGATCTCCCAATTCCACCATTCGCGCATACCGCTGGCGCATCGGCGCGCCCACCGCATGCCACCCGATCCACGCGCGCTTCAGCTCCTCAGAGTCACGGCTCGTCGCCATCAATTTCCCCACCGCCGTCACGTCCAGGCATTTGCCGTTGCTGCCGTCCGGGCACCACTTTCCTTTCCCGTAATCTCCATCCAGCGACGCCGCTACCTGCGCTAATTCCCTCTGCGCCGCCGGGTCGTCCGGAGCCGGAAATCCCGCCGCCAGCTTCAGCAGCACCATCTTCCGCGCCATTTCCGCCGGCAGCGTCAACCCGTCAAAGCGATGCGCTTGCTTCGCCAGGTCGGCGCTCAGCGCATTCGCTTCCTGACCGGCATCCGCCGCAATCTGCTCCGTATCCTCTGTAATGAAGTTCTCCTGCACCCATGCGGCCCGCGACGCCTTGACGCCAAGATCAAACAGCCGCGCTTCCGCATCCGCAAGAAACGCCCGCGCCTCCTCCACTGTCGGCGCCGGCCCGAGACTGCGGTCCGCCTTTCGCATATGATTCCTCGGAGCCTGCGCCGTGCCACTCTCAGGTGTCGCTTCTTGCCCTTCGCTCTTCGAGTTGCGACTCTCCAGTTTCGAATCGCGGACTTCGCTGACCATCCGCAACGGCAAAATCGCCCACACGCACAAAATCGCCGCGGCGCCGCCCATCCACCAAGCTCTCCTCATGCCCCCACCCCCTGTGGCTTCGTCGCGACTTCTTGCAACACCGTCAACGCCCGCTCGATTCCCGCCTCGTCCACATCGCAGTGCGTCACCAGACGCACCGAGTACACCGCCGTGTCCTGCGCCCACACTCCCCGTTTGTACAAAATCTCGCACCATTCCACCGCCGTCTTCCCCGTCTTGGCGCAATCAAAAATCACGATGTTCGTTCGCACCTTCGCCGGATCGATCACAAAGCCCGGAATCCTCGCCACACCCTCGGCTAGCCGCTTCGCATTCTTGTGATCCACATGCAGCCTGCCCGGCGATTTCTCCAGCGCCACCAACCCCGGCGCCGCAATCACTCCCGCCTGCCGCATTCCTCCGCCGAACATCTTCCGGTAAATCCGCGCCTTCTCGATGAATCGGCGCGATCCCGCCACCATCGACCCCACCGGCGCGCCCAATCCCTTCGACAAGCAAAACATCACCGAGTCTACCTTCCGCGTCATCGCCGCCACACTCTCGCCCAGCGCCGTCGCCGCATTGAAAATGCGCGCCCCGTCCAAGTGCACCTTCAACCCCACCTCGTGTGCCCGGTCGCAAATCTCGTCGACCTGCGCCGTGGGGTACAGCGTCCCGCCCGCCATGTTGCTGGTGTTCTCCAAACAAACCAGCGCGGCCTGCGAGTCGTAATAAATCTTCGGCCGGATCACGGCCTCAATCTGCTTCCAATTCAGAATCCCGTCCTCGGCCCGCGCAATCCGCGGCATACACCCCGCAATCGCCGACATGGACGCCAACTCGTACAAGTTCACATGGCTGCGCTCTTCGCAGATCACCTCATCCCCGTGATGCGTCCAAATTTTGATCGCAGTCAGGTTCCCCATGCACCCCGTGGGCACAAACAGCGCCGCCTCTTTCTCAAAAATCTCCGCCGCGCGCCGCTCCAGCAGGTTAACGGTAGGGTCCTCCCCATAAACGTCGTCCCCCACCACCGCTTCCGCCATCGCCCGCCGCATCTCCACCGTCGGCCGCGTAACCGTATCGCTCCGCAAATCCACCACGCCTTCGTCCACGCCGCCTGCCTTCACCCGGTCCAAATCCCCATCCATCTCCGTCTCCCTCTTCTCCGTGTCCTCTGTGCTCTTCCCTTGGTACCCTCTGCGTTAAATCTTTTCCCGCCTTTTTCTTTCTCCTTACTTCATTGCTTCTTTACCTCATCAACTCCACAAAGACCTCATTCGAAATACTCAACCTCCCCGGAGCAAGCCGCACCACACTCCCCTCCCTCTCCACCAACCCCGCCGACGCCAGCCGATCGAACCGTTCCGCCAGCACCGCACCGTATTGCCTCTCGATGCGCCCGATGTCGATCCCCTCCAACTGCCGCAACCCCAAAAACAACTCCTCCTCCAACGCCCCCTCCGCCGTCAAAACCTCATGCTGCTCCGTCGGTAGCTTCCCGCCACTCAACGCCTGCACATACTCCGCCGCATCATGCGCATTGGCCCACCGCTCCGTCCCCGAAAACGAATGCGCCCCCGCCCCAAATCCCAAATAAGGTTCTCGTCTCCAATACTTCAGGTTGTGCCGCGATTCGAACCCCGGCTTCCCCCAATTGGAAATCTCGTAATGCCTATACCCCGTCCGTCCCAAGAAATCGCACGCCGTCTCATAAAACTCCGCCATCTCATCTTCACTGGGCAATTCCCCTGCGCTGTAGCGCGCTCCGCCTCGCAAGACCTCGCTGCCCAGCCGGCTCCCCTCGTCGATCTCCAACAAGTAGACCGACACATGCTCCGGCGCCAGCCCCGCCACTTCCTCCAGCGAATTCCTCCAACTCTCCCGCGTCTGATACGGCAATCCCGCAATCAAATCAAAGCTGATATTCCCGATGCCCACATCCCGCAAAATACTCGCCGCACGATAAACATCCGCTCGCCGATGCATTCTCCCCGTCGCAACCAGCTCCCGATCGGAAAACGACTGCACTCCAAAACTGACCCGATTGATCCCCGCTCGAACCCAAGCCCCCGCCTTCTCCGCCTCAACGGTCTCGGGGTCCGCCTCCAGCGTCACCTCCGCGCCATCGTGGTGGCGGCCGCCTTCCGAGGCCGACGCTTTACCCTCCGAATTCACCCCAAACGTCTCTCGAATGACGTCCAAAATACGCTGTAAGTGCGTGGGATCAAGCAAACTGGGAGTGCCGCCACCGATATACACCGTATCGCCTACAGCATCCGCGAACGATCCCGGCAATTCGACGCCGGCCGCTCGATAAAGCGCGCGATGGTCCTGAATCTCTCGGCACACCGCTTCTACATACGGCGCAAACCGCGCCGAAGACACCACTCCCGTATGGAAGTTGCAATACGTGCACTTCGTCTGGCAAAACGGAACCTGTACGTAAATCCCTAAGTCCATCGCGATCAAAACTCTAGCACACCCTCCGAGTAGCACAGGCACTCTTGGCTGTGTCCCCGCGGCCCTCCCCACCCATCATGAAATGGCCTCCCGCAGAGATGAGACGCACAATCTTCAGGAAGGATTACAGAACGGACGGCATTCTTTGCGTCCACGCTCCCTTCACGCCAGCCAAAAGTCTGCGCCGTTCATCAACGGCAACGCCCGGTCACCAACCCAATCAGCTCTCCATCCTTCCCTTACCTCATAGCTTCGTTATGTCGCAGTTCCCCAAAAGCGCGAACTTTTACCCGCCCCCCGCTCCGCCGCATCAAATAGCACATGATCCCGTTTTCGATCCTGGACCTCTCCCCCGTCATCCAGGGCGCCACCCCCGCGGACGCCCTGCGCAACACTCTCGATCTCGCGCAGCATGCCGAAAAATGGGGCTACCGCCGTTTCTGGCTCGCTGAGCACCACAATATGCCCGGTATCGCCAGTGCCGCGACCTCCATCGTGATTGCCCACGTTGCCGCCGGCACCAGCACTATCCGCGTAGGCTCCGGCGGAATCATGCTCCCCAATCACTCGCCCCTCGTCATCGCCGAGCAATTCGGCACCCTCGCCTCGCTCTTTCCCGGCCGCATCGATCTTGGCCTGGGTCGCGCGCCCGGCACAGACTCGCTTACCATGCGCGCACTCCGCCGCGACGCCGTCACTTCCGCCGACAACTTTCCCCGCGATGTGCAGGAACTCCAGTATTATTTCCAGCCCGCCGCGCCCGAACAAAAAGTCCGCGCTGTCCCCGGCGCTGGCCTCGACGTCCCCATCTGGCTCCTCGGCTCCAGCCTTTTCTCCGCTCAGCTCGCCGCTCTTCTCGGCCTCCCCTTTGCGTTCGCCTCCCATTTCGCCCCCGACGACCTCACGCAAGCTCTTGCCGTCTACCGTGACCTCTTTAAGCCTTCCAAACAGCTCCAGCAGCCTTATGCCATGGTGGCCGCAAACGTTGTCGCCGCCCCCACCGACGCTGAAGCCCGGCGCCATTTCACCTCCGTCCAGCAAAGCTTCATCAATCTGCGCCGCGGCACGCCGGGCCAGCTTCCTCCTCCCATCGATGACATCGACTCCTACGCCTCGCCGGTCGAACGCGCCGCCTTGAACCACACCCTCTCCCGCTCTTTCGTCGGTTCCCCCGACACGGTAGCCCGTGGCCTGCAATCTTTCATCAACACCACCCAAGCCGATGAACTCATCCTCACCGCCCACATCTATGACCACACCGCCCGCCTCCGCTCCTTCCAGCTCGTCTCCCAACTCCGTGAAGCCCTCACCCCGCCCAGCCAAAACCCCTCCGCAGCCGCCACACCAGTCCCGATCCGGTAGGAGCGCAGCTTCACTCTGAGCGTAACCCAAGGGATGCCGCGTCCTAACCCGGCGCCCAAACCATCACCCGCCGAGTCCGAGCGGCTTCCACTTCCGCTTTGTCCTCACTTTCTTACTTCACTTCATTGTGTCCTTGCTTCGTCTTGTTTACATCCGTCTCACCGTGCGCTACTGTGCCCCGGCGACGCACACGCGAGAAATCCATGACTCACTACGTAATCCACGGCGGCGCATCCGGCGCCAAGCGCATGGAAACTGTGGCTCGCGCCTATTGGCCCACCACTCTCTCGCTGCTTCAACGTGCAGGAATCCGTGAAGGTATGAGCTGCCTGGACCTCGGCTGCGGCGCAGGCGAAGTCACATTTGAAATTGCCCGTCTGATCGGTCCGAGCGGCAGCATCGTGGGCATGGACATGGATTCGGTGAAGCTCGAACTCGGCCGCAAGCGCGCCGGCCAACAAGGCGCGGCCAACATCGAATTCCGCCAAGGCGACGTTTTCGAGTGGAACGACGACTCCATCTACGATTTGATTTACGTGAGATTCTTACTGACCCACTTGCCCGCCGTTGAGAGGGTAGTTCCGAAGCTGCTTCGCAAGCTGCTTCGCGCGCTGCGTCCTGGCGGGGCCCTCGCCGTCGAAGACATCAATTTCCAAGGCTACGTTTCGCATCCGGCCAACGCAGCGCACGATCGCTACGTCGATCTCTATCGGGAAGTCGTCCGCCGCCGCGGAGGCGACGCCGATATCGGACCAAAACTCCTGGCCATGTTCGCCGCCGCCGGCATGCAACAACTCGGCCTGGCCATCGTGTACCCGGAACACGAGCCGGGCTCCGGCAAAGACATCAGCCTGCTCACGTTGATCGGAATCTCGGAAGCATTACTGGCGGAAAAGCTGATCGAAGAATCTGAACTCCAATTGCTGCTTTCCGAAATCGAGCGCTATACCTGCGACCCACTCTCCATCATCTGCGGCCCCCGCGTCTTCCAAGTCTGGGGGCGCCGTCTCGTGTAGCGGCGGGTCCTTGGACCTGTCCGTGCCGACGATTCCCGTCGGTCGCTTCTCGATGCCCTCAACCGCCCCGATACATAGCCAGCCGCATCGCAATCGTTCGTGCCATGCGCTTGTGCCACCACCAGGCCAGGATTGCTTTCATTTCGTCAACCCGCCCACATCCCACACCCGTATTTAGCACGCGGTGGCACCTCGGGAATTCCATTCTCTTATATGGTGCTCAATTAGTACCGGCAGGCAAGACGCCGAAATCGCGGGTGACAGTCCGACCGAAAGGCCGTTGAATGGAGTCTCCACAACATCTTGCAACGCTAGGTGTCATTTAATTTTATAGCGATGTCGGTCAACTAGTTGGGTGTACACTACCTACCCGCGCCACGATCACTAACCCACGGAGGTTCCCTCCCATGAGCGACCAAGGGTTAATCTATACTTGGGTCACCTTCCCCGGCGACACATCTGTAGTGGTTGACATCACCGGAAGCAGCGTAGCCTTCAATCTCCAGTTTTCGCCCGATGACAGCCCGCCAAGTAAGAGTGTTCCGATCACCGATCCCAGCGTACCCCAGGCCCTCCAACAAGCCCTGGTCACACCTGGGTTAGCCATTCTCGAGGGCCTTCCGAGTTTCCTCGAGTTCGCCTGGACTCAGTTTCTTCCGCAATTGAATTCGCTCATTCAGACCGCACTGAACAAGAACCTCGGGGCCAACAATTTTGCGGTCACCTCAAATATTCCAACTTCAGGCAGGGTTCGCGCGCGCGCCGTCCCCAATGGTCTATTGCTCATAGACTTATGGATCCCCGGCCTGAGACTCAACTTGGACGTGACCAAGGGACAACTCACCGGCACTTTTCTTATCACCGCTGACGCGGAATTCCTCCTCCTCATCTTTCTGCAGACATGGCCCCTCATCAAAGTGCTGGACACCGCTCAGCTGTTCAACGCCAACCTCCAGCCCACGGGATCCACTGCCACCAAGGTGAGCATCGGGCAACTGCTTTGGGAACTCGGAAAGAACCAGCAGATTGCCACTATGGGGTACGCTTCCCCTTCTCCTGATGATGTCATCCAGCTCTACGACGCTCAGATCAACGCCACGCTCATTGCTCCCCCCGATGTGAGTCCGCTGGCGTCCGCCTTCGCTACCCTGGGACAAACCGCGATTCCATTCGGCTTTCCACAGTGCGTGGCTTCCACCGATTCGGCCGCCGGTACGCTCACGCTCACTCTTGTGCATCCCGTCGATCCGCCACCGGCCGCATATGATTCGCAGACCATGGCCGGACCGATTTACGCGCTGTTCGGCGGCCCTACCCTCGGCACCTCCCAAACGCAAGCCACGCCAGGAGGTCAGCTCGGCGTCATCGGCACGGACTTTCCACCCTCTGGTCAGGTTGGAATTGCGTGGACCGACACATGCTCCGGGGAACTGAGCAGCTCCGATGTTCTATGGGGACCTTCGGGACAGCAACAGAACCCCACTCATTTGTCGCCAACCAATTTGAGCTACGCACCTAACGGGCTGCAGCCCGGCCAGCAGTACACCTTCCAGGCCCGCAATTCTGACGACTTCGGTCTTACCACCACTCAGTACAGCAACCAGGTGACGATCCAGGCTATCGGCACAATTGATTTGCTCCTGAGTTATCAATCCAATGCTCCGACGGTTGTGGTTCCCATTATGCCTCCGGGGAATCCACCCCCTCCGCCACCCCCTAACGTTCCTCCTCACCCCAAGACCGCCGTCGTCGGCACTGCCGCCGCAGGCCCGAATGGGACCTTCTCATTAACCATCACCATCCCCCTGGATGCGGTTCCCAATACCACCGCTACACTCGCCGCCCAGGTTTTCGGACAAATCGTTGCCTCCCAGCCAATTTCGATCGTTGGCCGGGTGCAAGCCCTTCTTGTGTTGGTTGATCCATCCACCGGAACCACGGGAGGCACAACGGTGCTCCCCGGCTATAGCGTTTCTGTGCGCGGCGAAGGCTTCACAAAATCGAGCCAGGTCTGGATCTACATCGATCAGGCGGTGGGTGAGGGTATCCAGACTGCGGTCGTCGGCAATGACGGAACCTTTACCGCCACGTTTACTTGGCCTGTGACTCTGAACGAGGGTGATCACACTTTGATTGCGATAGGGCTCAGCTTCCCCGCTGTCGAAGCAAGTCTCACTTTGACGCAGGAACTACTACCACAGTAGGTTTGCTCGGCCACCAACAGCGGTCGTCCCGGTCGAAGAAGGCAACGCAGCAAGAATCGACGTCGACACGCGTCAGACCCTCTATCACGATCTGAAATAGACTTGCAGCGGCGGACAAGCGTATAGTTCCCGCGTCACGTCTTTCCGGCCAATCCCACAGCAAGTGAACTTATTTCTCTTTTAGCGCTCTTAGCATGTTTTATGAAGGATGAGCCATGCCAAAACGAATGGTCGCGATCGTTCTCGTAGTGCTGCTTTCCCTGGCGGGCTGCCACGTGAAAAGGGTTCAGCAATTGCCTCCCGCAAGCGTAACCCAGCCGGAAAAAGAAACGATCGTCGGGGTCACTACCCTCAAGGGAGAGGATGTTTCCTTCGATCCCCCGGGCGCATCCATCCAAGACAAGACGCTGCATGCTTTGGTCAAGAAGACGCCCTACCAACTTCCGTTGGATCAGGTGCAGCGGTTCTGGGTCGAGCGAAAAGAGTTATCGAAGGCACGAACGATTGGGCTGGTCGCCGCCGTTGCCATCGGCACCATCGTGATAATCGTGGCCGTCGCCGCCGCCACCAAGCAATCTTGCCCTTTCGTTTACTCCTGGGATGGTACCCAATACGTGTTTGACGCCGAACCATACGGCGGCGCTATTACCCAAGGCCTGGAGAAGGACGACTTTACACAGCTGGAACACCTTCGCGAGCAGGATGGCCTCTATCGCCTGAAACTTACCAACGAAGTTGACGAAACCCAGTTCACCAATCTTACTGAGCTATGGGTTGTTGATCACCCTGCAGGCACCCGCGTCGTACCAGACGTGCGGGGAAACCTGCACACCCTAGCAGCGCCTCGCATTCCACTCTCCGCACGTGATGCCTCCGGGCGTGATTTACTTCCTTGGCTTCGCGCCACAGACCGCCTCATTTGGGAACCCCCGGCAGTCCCAGACGCGCAAGGCAACCTCCAGGACGACATCATCATGACCTTCCCAAAGCCACCCGGGGTGACCCAGGCCAAGCTGGTCGCCAACGTCGCGACCGGCCTTTGGGGCTCGTACATGATCAAGAAGATGGTCGAGCTCCGCGGCAGAGACGTTGGCGCCTGGTACACCTTGATGGATCAAAGCCAATCCGCGCGCGATGACTTGTTCGCCTGGGAGGTACGGGAGCAACTCTACGCGTTGAAGATCTATGTCGAGGAACCCACGGGTTGGGAGGTGCGCGGCGTTCTTCCCGGAGTGGGCCCCTTTATCTCAAAGGATCGCGTTTTGCCTCTGGATGTCAGCCGCGTCCGTGGCGATCAGCTGCGCGTCCGGATTCGTCCGCCCGCGGGCTTTTGGGCCCTGAATTCGTTCGCTGTGGACTACAGCGTAGACCGCCCCCTACGTGTTCAAACGGTGCAGCCCCTGACGGCGCGAGACTTGGAAGGAAAAAACGTGCTCCCGGACTTGGTGGCTAATGATGATCGCTACTTGGCCATGCCCAATGTTGGCGACACCGCCGATTTGACCTTCTCCGCGCCTTCGCATCCAGCAGGAACCGACCGCACCGTCTTCCTCCACAGCCGCGGATACTACCGCCTCCACCTGGCTTCGACCGGCGAACCCGATACCAAGACCTTGCAGGAGATTGAAAACGTCCCGGGGGCGGGTGTGCGCTTCGCCGCGAGTCACTTCGCCCAATGGCAGATCGCGCAGCAGAAGGCCCCATGAACCGACAGCGGTGAACCAGCCTCTCGGGGTACCGCGCTCAAATTCCGGGTCGCCATGAGAAGGACGCCCGCACTGTGCTCTCAAGGGATCCGCACGATGCGATGCTCTTTGAGGTTTTCGCTTCCCGCGAGTTTCTTCAGTTCCTTCAATCCGTCCGGGCCCCACTGGGCCAGAAACGGCAGCAAACACAACTCCCGCGATTGCAACGCCCTGCTGGGATATACCAGGTTCTCGAGAAACTCCACGTGCTCGGCAATGACCCCGGCGCGCTCGTCCAGCGCCCTACCGGTCTTCTCCCGCAGCTTCTCGAGCTGAAACGTCATCTTCTCTTTCGCCGTCGCCACCGCTCCTGCCAGGGTCGCGTCCAGCTTCTGAACGTCCTCGCCAAGCTGCGCCAGCGTGCTCTCGATCAACGCCTTTTTCTGGTCGAAATCCTCGGCGAGCCCCTTCGGCAGCGAAATCGCCTCCATCTGCCGGCGCAGCTCCTGCGGCCCGGCCCAGATGTTCTCGATGCACAAGTGGTACCGCTGCAGCAGCTTGTCCCCCTTGGCATCCAGCACCGTGAAGGCTGCCCGCGGCAGCACCACCGGCATGCGCCCCAGAATATGCCGGTAAAGCACCTCCGACTGCGCCAGGTACGAAATCTCCGCCGGCCCGGCGGAAAACCCCGCCGTAGGCAGCAGGTAATCTTGGACTACCGGCCGCAGCAGCGCATTCGGACTGAACGCTTCGGGTTGCGAATCCACCAGCCGCAAAGCTTCGTCCCGCGTCCAGGAGGCCGCCCCGGACTTGAACACCCCGCCGCCAGCCTCATTTCCGACAACGATCGGCTGGCGCAAACCGTCCTGGAAATGGAACAGCAGGGTGCCGTTCGCCGTAACTTTCACCTGCGGGTCAAAGCCCGCTGCCTCCAGCTCCTTGCCCCGCCGCAGCAGCTTGTCACTCAGCGTGTCCCGGTCCTCCAACGCTTTCCGGTACACCGGCGCCGCCATCCGATGCAACCGCGCGTCCAGTGGATCGAGCAAAATCAACCCCTGCTCGGCAAACACCCGCGCGAACAGCTTCCCAAACGCGCTGCCGTAGGTTTCTTCCGCCCCGTAGCTCTCCTGCAAGAATCTCGCGACTTCCGGACTCCCCGGGCCTGTCAGAAGCTCCGACGCGGTCCTGGTGAACTCCTCGATGGCCGCGCCCAGCTTCACCCGGCCCACCGGCCGCCCAGGTGTAACATCCGCCGCAAGCTCAAACCGCGTCAGCTTCCCGGCCTTGAACCAGGACACATGGCGGACCTCATCCAGGTCGTGGTCCTCCGTGGCCATCCAGAACACCGGCACGGCCGGAATCCCGGTCTCGCTCAATTCCTCCGCGATACGAATCGCGCTGAGGGCCTTGTAAAATGCATACGCGGGTCCGCCAAACAATCCCACCTGCTGGCCGCTTACAACCGCGACCGCGCCGTTCTCCAGCCGCTCCAGATTCCGTTGCGTCGGCTCGCCACTCCCCAGCGCCGCATTGATATCGCGCAGCACTGCGGCAACTTGTTTCCGGCGTTCGGCCGGAAAATCGAGAGATTTTGCGGCCTGCTGGATCGCTTCCAAATTTGGGGGATGCGCATAGAAATTCGAGACGCCCGGAAAATCATCGATAAATCGGAGGAATAGCTTTGGCTGGTGAGGCAGGCGTCGGAACGGTATCGAGACACAGCCCATCGAGGTTTAGATGATACTCAGGTTCAATTGTCACACCAAATCAGGGGACGCAAACGCCAGCTCATGTAGCGGCCGCCTTCCGAGGCAGGCGCGTTTCGTCTCTCGGGGTAACTGTGCCAATCTGCCCAGCGCCGCAAGGGTCGCGCCCCCATCTCTTGGACGACGATCCCGCGCGAAGGGTAGCTGGATGAATCGCGCTTCAGACCCGCGCCGCCGCTGGTTCCAGCGTTGCCAGCATCTCCAACATCTGCCGTTTGGCCGCTTCCGACGGCGGAACCAGCGGCAGCCGTGGAACCCCTCCGCGGTACCCTCGCTGATCCATCACAAATTTCACACCCGCGATGCCCGCTTCCGAAACAATCGCCGCTGAGGCCTTCAGCACAATCTTCTGCTGCTCCCGCGCCTGGTCGAGTTGTCCCTGCCGTATGAGGTCGTACAACGCCACACACATCTCCGGAAGCGCAGACGCCAAGGCAAAGATGCCTCCGCGCGCCTCGACCGTCATCGACGCCAGCAGCGTCGGCGCCGAACCCACGAGAACCTGAAAATCGGGCGGCACTGCGGCGACTGTCTCTACGACGCGCAGCACATGGCCGGAGCTGTCTTTGATTCCGATGATATTCGGATGCTGCGCCAGCACCCCGATCTCCGGCGCCTCCAGCGTCACCCCTGTGAACACCGGTACCGAATACAGCAGCACCGGAATCGGCGACGCATCCGCCACCCGCCGATAGTGCGCGATCAACACGTCCGGCTTGTAGGCCGGCTTGTAGTAGTGCGGCGTTTTCACCAGCGCTGCGTGATACCCAAGATCCGCCGCGCGCTTGGTCCGCTCGATCGTTTCTGCCGTGGATTCAGCGCCGGTGCCCGCGATCAAGCGCATTCCCGGGCTCGCCGCCTCCTTCACCGCCACCAGGACGCTTTCCCACTCCTCCGACGAGACCAGCACGGATTCGCCCGTGGACCCCATCGCGACGTAGCCCTTCAGACCGGTCGAGTTATAGCGTTCGATATTGTGCTTAATTCCCGCGACCCACACCGATCCATCCGCCGCGAACGGGGTAGTCAGCGCGGGATAAACTCCAGACAAATCCATCGCTCAATCTCCTGTAGAGGCGGTGCCTGATGCCGGAACGCGGCCGCGATGCAAATCCTGCAGCGCCGCCACCTCCGTCTTCTGGTCCAGCAGTGCGCGAATTCCCAGCGCCGCGGCTTGCGCCGCCGCCAGCGTCGTAATACACGGAATATTATGACGGATCGCCGCCCGGCGGATCGATTTTTCGTCGTAGAACGACTCCCGCCCCAAAGGCGTGTTGATGATCAGATCGATCTTGCGGGTCTTCACCAAGTCAACGATGTTTGGCCGCCCTTCATTCACCTTAAACACTGGTTCGGCCTCGATGCCGGCGGCTTCGAGCGCCGCAGCGGTGCCGCGCGTGGCGAGCAACCGGAAGCCCAGCGCCTGCAAGTCCTTGCCGAGCGGACCGACTTGCCTTTTGTCGCGATCGTTCACGCTAAGGAAGACCGTGCCCTTCTGCGGAAGCCGTTGCCCGGCGGCAAGCTGCGCTTTCGCGAAGGCTTGCCCATACGAAGTAGACACGCCCATGACTTCGCCCGTCGAGCGCATCTCCGGGCCCAGAATCGTATCCACGCCGCGGAATTTGTTGAATGGGAACACCGGCGACTTCACCGCATAAAATTCGTGGACCGCGATTTCGGAGAGGCCGCTGTGCCGCACCACCGGCAGCTTCATGTCCGCCAAACGCTTTCCGGCCATCAACCGCGCGGCGACTTTGGCA
This sequence comes from uncultured Acidobacteriota bacterium, assembly GCA_963735525.1. GTDB lineage: Bacteria > Acidobacteriota > Terriglobia > Acidiferrales > UBA7541 > Acidiferrum. The sequence continues at coordinate 504,523 of CAVTLQ010000023.1, forward strand.
AGCGGCACGCCGGTCGCTTTGCTCACATACGGCACCGTGCGCGAGGCACGGGGGTTCACTTCCAGCACGTACACGGTGTCGCGCTGAATCGCGTACTGCACGTTCATGAGGCCTACGACCTTCAGCGCCAACGCGAGGCGTCTCGTGTAGTCGCGGATCGTCTCCAGAATCCTCGGCGACAAACTCACCGGCGGCAGCACGCAAGACGAATCGCCGGAGTGCACGCCTGCCTCTTCGATGTGCTCCATGATCCCGCCGATCACCACGTCGGTCCCGTCGGCGAGCGCGTCCACGTCCACTTCCGTTGCCTCCTCGAGAAACTGATCGATCAGCACGGGCCGCGCCGGGCCCATGAGCGCCGCCTGCGCCACGTACTCCTGCACAGTGTTCACGTCGTACGCGATCACCATGGCGCGCCCGCCCAGCACGTAGCTCGGCCGCACCAGCACCGGCAAACCAATTTCACCGGCAACGCGCGCGGCTTCCTCCGGCACCAGCGCCGTGCCATTTCTCGGCTGAGGGATTCGCAATTCTTCGAGCAACCGGCCGAAGCGCCGCCGATCTTCTGCCAAATCGATCGATTCGGGCGTTGTCCCGATAATGGGTACGCCGTTGCGCTTCAGCTCCAGTGCCAGGTTCAGCGGCGTCTGGCCACCGAACTGCACGATGACGCCCTGCGGTTTCTCGCGTTCGACGATGGCCAGCACGTCTTCCAGCGTGAGCGGCTCGAAGTACAAACGATCCGAGGTGTCGTAATCGGTGGAGACCGTCTCCGGATTGCAATTCACCATGATTGTTTCGTAGCCGTCTTCGCGCAGCGCAAACGACGCGTGGCAGCAGCAGTAGTCGAACTCGATGCCTTGCGCGATGCGGTTGGGGCCGCTGCCGAGAATCATGATCTTCGGGCGTGCTTGCACGTCCGACTCGTCTTCTTCCTCGTAAGTCGAATACATATACGGCGTGAACGACTCGAACTCCGCCGCGCACGTATCGACCCGCTTGAAGACCGGCGCGACGCCGTAACGCGCCCGCTGGAGCCGCACGGCCGCCGGCGTAGTCTTCCAAATCTGGGCCAGATATTCATCGCTGGTGCCGTGGCGTTTCACTTCACGCAACAGATCGCGGGATGCGGTTTCCACCGTCACGCTCGCGGCGCGCCGGTTCATGGCGTTGATCTCTTCCAGTTGGTGGATGAACCACGGATCGATTTTTGTCAGCTCGCAAATCTCGCTGGCCGGCAGCCCCCGCTCGACCGCCGTGAGCAGCCAATGGATGCGATCGGGCCGCGGTGTCGCCAGCTTCTCCCGCAGCAGCGATTCCGGCGTTTCCGCGGGTGCCCGCCACGGAGTGTGCGGCTCTAGCGAGCGAACGCCCTTCTGCAACGCCTCCTTAAAGGTCCGCCCGATGGCCATCACTTCACCGACCGACTTCATCTGCGTTCCGAGAGTCGTGTCTGCGCCGGGGAATTTCTCGAACTGCCACTTGGGAATCTTCACCACCACGTAGTCAATGGAGGGCTCGAAGCACGCCGGCGTTTTCTTCGTGATGTCGTTGGGAATTTCGTCCAGCGACATCCCGACGGCCAGGCGCGCAGCGATCTTCGCAATCGGGAAGCCCGTGGCCTTGCTGGCCAGTGCCGAGCTGCGCGATACGCGCGGGTTCATTTCGATCACGGTCATGCGGCCATTTGCCGGATTGATGGCGAACTGCACGTTCGATCCGCCCGTTTCCACGCCGACTTCGCGAATGATCGCCGCGGCAGCATCCCGCATCCGTTGGTATTCCTTGTCCGTGAGGGTCTGCGCGGGCGCCACGGTGATGGAGTCCCCAGTGTGTACGCCCATAGGGTCGAAGTTCTCGATCGCGCAGATCACCACGAAGTTGTCGCGAAAGTCGCGCATCACTTCGAGCTCGTACTCCTTCCACCCGAGGACGGATTCTTCCACCAGCGCCTCGTGAACCGGGCTCATGTCCAACGCGTGCGCGATGGAATCGCCGAACTCTTCGCGGTTGTAGGCAATCGATCCGCCGGTCCCGCCCAACGTGAAGGACGGCCGGATTACCAGCGGAAACCCGAGTTGATCGCACAGGCGCAACGCGTCTTGCGCGTTGTTGACCAGCGCCGAGGCCGGAACCTCGAGGCCGATCTTGCGGCAAGCATCTTTGAACCACAGCCGATCCTCGGCGACCTTGATGGCCCGCAGAGACGCGCCGATCATTTCCACCCTGTACTTCTCGAGAATGCCGCCCTCGGCGAGTTCAACGGCGAGATTCAACGCCGTCTGGCCGCCCACGGTGGGCAACAACGCATCGGGCTTCTCCCGCGCGATGATTTCTTCGAGATATTCCTTGGTCAGCGGCTCGATGTACGTGCGATGAGCCAGCTCGGGGTCGGTCATGATCGTCGCCGGATTGGAATTCACCAGCACGACCTCGTATCCTTCATCGCGCAGCGCCTTGCACGCTTGCGCACCCGAATAGTCAAACTCGCACGCCTGCCCGATGACGATAGGGCCGGAGCCGATGATCAAAATCTTCTTGATGTCCTTGCGTTTTGGCATTTCGCTCTTGAGGTGCTCGACTCGTCAGGGCAAGGCTTCAGCCGTGTCCTGACGGAGAATTAACTTTGCGCGAATACACGGAAGCCGCGCCTCGACGGTTGAGCAGCCGCGTCATCAGCGGGAACTCCCCGGCTGTGCGAATTCCTTCATCAAATCGGTGAACTGGCTGAACAGATAGTGCGAATCGTGCGGCCCTGGCGACGCTTCCGGGTGGTATTGCACGCTAAACAGCGGCAGCGAGCGGTGGCGCAGCCCTTCGTTGGTGTGATCGTTCAAATTCAGGTGCGTCATCTCCACGTCGCTGGAAGGCAACGATTCGGGATCGACGCAGAAGCCGTGATTCTGCGCGGTGATTTCCACCTGCTCGGTAAGCAGGTTTTTCACCGGGTGATTGGACCCGTGGTGACCAAATTTCAGTTTGAAAGTTTTACCGCCCAGCGCGAGGCCACAGAGTTGATGCCCGAGACAGATTCCAAAGACCGGCACGCGCCCCAGAAGTTTGCGAATCGCTTCGATGGCATACGTCGCCGGCTCGGGATCGCCTGGGCCGTTCGAAAGAAACACGCCATCGGGCTCCATCGCAAGCACTTCGTCGCCCGAGGTTTGCGCGGGCACCACAGCGACTTCGCAGTGATGATCCACCAGCAGCCGCAGGATGTTGTGCTTGATGCCGTAGTCGTAAGCGACCACACGAAATTTACGAGCCTCGCTCGTGTTACCCGCTTCTCCCATGTTTTCGGTCCAAGGCGAGGTCACTAGGTCGATCGAGCCGGTTTCCCACTTGTATGATTTGTTGCAAGACACGCGGCTGGCCAGCTCTTGCCCTGCCATGCTCGGGAGTTGCTTGGCCTCGAAAATCAGCTGGTCCGCCGGAGTGCCGTCGGTGGCCACAATGCCGCGGAGCGCGCCCACATTGCGCAGGTGACGCACCAGCGCGCGCGTGTCGATGTCCCAGATCACCGGAATTTTGTGCCGATTCAGATAGAGCTGCGTCGTTTCCGCGGACCGCCAATTCGAAGACAAGCTCGAGAACTCCCGCACGATGAGCGACTCGATGTAGGGCTTGCCGGACTCCTCGTCATCCAGGTTAGCGCCAACATTGCCGATGTGCGGATAGGTCAGGCACACCATCTGGCCGGCGTAACTCGGGTCGGTGAAAACTTCTTGATATCCGGTCAGGCTGGTATTGAAAACGACTTCGCCGCTCCGGCGCGTGATCGCGCCGGCCGCACGGCCGTTAAAAACGCGCCCGTCTTCCAGCGCGAGTGTGGCAGGTCGGTGCTGAACTTCGGTCAGTGTGTCCTCCGTCGAAAGTCATTTCGTTTTGGCTTCCGTGGTCGCAAGCGAGCCGAAATGGTCCACGGGCCAATAGGCGAAGACGGCGCGGCCATAGATGTAGCGGCTGGCGACGGGACCGAACACGCGCGAATCGTTGGAGCTGATGCGATGATCACCCATGACGAAATAGTAGTCTCGCGGCACGCGGAGCGGGCCAAAGTCGCTGAGATCCTCGTATTGCGGAGGCACGTAGGGTTCGGAAAGCGATGTGCCGTTGACGTAGACAATGCCCTGTCGAATCTCGACCATTTCGCCGGGCAAGCCAACCACCCGCTTGATGAAGGATTTCGAGCGGTCCAGCGGGTACCAGAAGACCACCACGTCGCCGCGGTCGATGGGCTCGAAGCGATATACAAACTTGTTGATGAAAATGCGCTCCTGGTCGGACAGCAGCGGTGCCATGCTGGTGCCTTCCACCTTCACCGGTTGATAGAGAAAGACGATGATCACCAGCGCCAGGCCGATAGCGATCAGGAGATCGCGGGTCCAAACGCGAATCTCATTCCGCAAGGAATGTGCCGGGGTCCCCGGCTCGGAGGCCGCGCCGGGGGACGATGCGGGCGTCGAAGCTTCCGGAACCGTTGTGGTCGAGGGGTTTTTCTCGTCCGTGCTTAGCATTTTCTCGCTGCCTTGTATTTATAACACGGGCGTCGCGCGCCGCGCCAGATTTTGATTTCCGGCGCACCGCATTCGTTCGCCATAGTCGATTTTTCCCATCTTACTGCATATGATTCGCGCCGTCTTCCCGCCGTTGCTTCCCGCATGTCGCTGGCGTAACTGGGTGTTATCCCAGTGCAAACTGGATCGATGCCAGGGCCGCAATGACCGCGGTTTCCGTCCGCAGGATCAACCTGCCCAACGAAGCCTCCTGAAATCCGCCCTGGTGCGCCACTTCAAGTTCGCGGTCCGTCCAGCCGCCTTCGGGTCCGATCGCCAGCGTTGCGGCCGTTTGCGCTACGCCGGAAAGAACCGCGCGCAGGGACGGCGCCTCGGCGCGCTCGGAGAGCAGGAGTCGAAGACCAGGTCTTATGGCAGATAGAGCATCGTCTGGGAGGCTTACGTTCTCCAGAGTGGGGACGCGCACCCGGCGCGATTGCTGGGACGCTTCGACCAATAGCTTCTTCCAACGCTCGGCACGCTTCGCCGCGGCAGAGAGCAAGGCTTTCTCGCAGCGCGCTGCCGCTAAGGGCACGATGGTGCTGACACCCAACTCGGTAGCCTTCTCAATGGCCCATTCGAACGCGTCGAACTTCACCACGGAGAGAAGTAAGGTCATTTCGACGACGGGTGGATGAGCGGGAATATCTTCGACGAATGCGAACTCAACGCGGTCCCGGGTCACGATCTCGATCCGGCCGAGCCAAACCTTTGAGCCGTCGCTCAATTCGAACAGCTGGCCCTGTTGGGCGCGCAGGACGCGGCCTAAGTGGTGCGCGGTCTCGCCCTCGATGACCGCGCTGTGACCGGTAAGTCGTTCGACGAAGAATCGCCTGCGCACGGGCTCGATTCTATCTCACTCGCCCGCCCTTCTCTGTATCTCTGCGCCGCAGCGTTATCTTTGGCGCTGTCCCGCCGTCAGCCGAAGATATCTTTCACTTTGTCGAAGATTGACGAATTGCGCTCGGCAGGCTTGTTTTCGATCTTTAGCGAGGCCCCAAGATCCTCGATCAGCTTGCGTTGTTCGCGGGTCAGCTTGGTCGGCGTCAATACGCGCACGTGATAGTACAAATCGCCCTTACCGCCTCCGCGCGGGTCGGCCAGGCCCTTCCCCTTGAGGCGGAACACCGCCCCACTCTGCGTCCCTTCCGGGATCTTCAGCCGCTCCTCGCCGTTCAGCCCCGGGACCTGCAACTCCGTGCCCAGCGTGGCTTGCGGGATGCTGATCGGAATCGTGCAGTACAGGTCCGCGCCGCGCCGCTCGAAGAACGCGTGTTCCTTCACTTCCAGCACGACGTAGAGGTCCCCAGCCGGGCCGCCGTTTGGTCCTGGTTCGCCTTCGCCGGCCACCCGCAGCCGTGTTCCGGTATCGACGCCGGGAGGAATGCGCAGCTCGATCACTTTTTCGCGCTCGATCCGGCCCTGTCCGCGGCAATCGGGGCAGCGCTCGCGGATGATCTGGCCGGCGCCTTGGCAAGCAGGACACGTGCGCGTAATGGTGAAAAATCCCTGCTGATAGGCGAGTTGCCCGCGTCCCTTGCAAGTCTCGCAGGCAACCACGCCGGTTCCGCGTTTCGCGCCGGTGCCATTGCACGCTTCGCAGTATTCTTGGCGCGGCAACTTAACCTTGGTGGCGACCCCCGCCGAAGCTTCCTCAAACGTCAGCGTCATGTCGTAGCGCAGGTCCGCGCCGCGCTGGTTGCGCCGGCCACGCCGGCTGCTGCCTGCAAATATGTCTTCGAAACCGAAGAAGTCGCCGAAGATGTCGTGGAAGTCCTGAAAGATTGTGCCGTTGAAGTCCACCCCGGCGCCCGCGCCGGAAAGCCCCGCATGGCCGTAGGTGTCGTAGACCTGGCGTTTCTGCTGGTCGCTCAGAACGCTGTAGGCTTCGGTGCTCTCGCGGAATTTTACCTCGGCGTCCTGTTTGTTCTCGGGGTTGCGGTCGGGGTGCCACTTCAGCGCCGCCTTGCGGTAGGACGCTTTAATCTCTTCGACGGAGGCGGTGCGTGAAACCCCGAGGACCTCGTAGTAGTCCCTTTGGTTACCCTTGGCCATGCCGATCCCTTCTCCTTCTTAGTTCACGCTTCTCTTCGATGCCGGACTCGGGTTCACCGCTACACGCACCATGGCAGGCCGTAGAACGCGCCCGTGAAACACATACCCGGGCTGAAAAACTTGCAGGATGGTGCCGTCTTCGCGGTCGGAGCTCTCGGTGCGGTCCATGGCTTGGTGGAGATGGGGATCGAACAACCTTCCGGTGGGATCGACACGCTCGACGCCCAGCCTGGTAATGTTGTCGAGAAGCTGCTTGTAAATCAGCTCGAAGCCCTTGCGGTAGTTCTCGTATTCGGCTTCGCGGTGCGCGGCGAGCGCGTGCTCGAAGCCGTCGATTATGGGAATGAGCGCTTCGACGACCCGCGCGGTCGTGCGTCTTGAATCTTCGGCGCGCTCCTTCTCGATGCGCTTGCGGTAGTTCTCGAAATCGGCCTGCCGGCGCAGCAGTGTTTGCCGGAGTTCTTCCATATCGGCGACGAGCTTGGCCATTGCGGCGTCGGCGCTACCGGATTCCGCGGCCATGCCTTTTTCTCCTTCGGGGGAAGCCTCCGCAGCGCCCGCGGCCTCATCCATGTTGATTCTGATTTCTTTGTCCGGCACCTTCTTGCCTCTCCTCTGCCAGAAGTCTTTCAAATCTTGCTCAGTGTTTCGCTGAATAATTGCGCCACGTAGGCTACCGCGGTAATGGCCCGCTCGTAGTGCATGCGCGTCGGCCCCAGCACGCCGAGCGAACCTTGCATCAGATCATTCCTCGTGTAGGGGGCGCTGATGAGCGCCAGATTTTCCCCCGACTCGGAGATTTCCTTCACGCCAATCTGCACATGCACCGCCTCGGGCCCTTCGATGCACGCGTTCAATACCGTCACCAGCCGGTGCTTCTCCTCGATCGCCGAGAGCAGATCGCGCAATTGGGTCTGGTCGGAGAACTCGCCCGTCCCCACCATCTGAGCCGCTCCTTCGACGTGCACTTGGCTGGAGGTATCCTCACCCAGGACCGCGGGATCGCACAGCGTCAGTGCGCTTTGCACGATTCCTTCATAGCGCTCGCGTTCGTTTGCCAGCTTCTGCAGCAAGTCGCCGCGAATGGCCTCCAGCGTCCAACCGGAATAGTGGCGGTTCAAAAATTCGGCGGTGGCGTCGAGCTCACCCTGCGTGAAGCGCCGAACGGGCCGCAGAATTTTGTCCCGCGTGTTGCCGCCCGGCGAGATCAACACCACGACCACGCGTCCATCCGGCAGCAGCCACATGCGGGCATGCTCGATCACGGTCCTGCCCATCGGTGGCGAAACGATAATGCCGAGCCCGTTGGAAACTTCGGCCAGCACGTGTCCCGCGCGTTCGGTGACTTCCGAAGCGTTGGTAGCCGCGCCGATTTCTCGCTGGATCCATTCCTTATCCACAACGCTGAGTTTGGCCTGCGTCGCGATCTCCTGCGCGAAGAAGCGGTAAGCCGCCGCCGTGGGCACGCGTCCCGCCGAGGTGTGCGGCTGATACAGGAATCCGCCTTCCTCCATGTCCGCCATGATGTTGCGGATCGTTGCCGTGCTGAGGCTCGGCTCAAAGCGCGCCGAAATCGCACGCGAAGACACCGGCTCGCCCGTCTCGATGTAGGTTCGGACGATGTCCGCTAAAATCTGGCGGTTGCGGCGCTCTTGGAGCAAGGAAGTCCTCATAACGCCAGTGTACGCTAGTAGCCAACTACCATTGTAGAAATGCGGGCAACGATCGTCAACGCGCAGCCATCCCCTCCGTTGCCAGGATTGCAGATTTTGGCGGCGCAGTGCATTCTGGTTTCATGAAACACCCGATTCCCGTCTTTGGCTCCAGAAACGAGGCCCTGCCGCAGAAGACGCGTCCCTGCGCGTACGCGGTGGTCACCAACTCACAAGGCCTGGTCGCCGGCGTTCGGGAATCCTCCGGCAGGCTGATTCTGCCGGGCGGCGGCATCGAACCGTCGGAAACCCCGGTCCAAGCCGTCCACCGCGAGCTTCGCGAAGAATTGGGGTGCCGCGTACATCTAACGGAACGCCTTGGCCAAGCGCTCCTCTATTTCGTAAACGACGGCCACTGCCAGGCCCTCTACGCGACCTTCTACGCGGGGGAGCTCGGCGACGTCATCACCGCAACCCACGAACATGAGCTGGAGTGGGCGCCGCCGGACCAGTTTTTTCACGCGCACCACACCTGGGCCGCGCAGAAGCGCCTGACCGGGAAAGCGGTCAACGAAGATCGCACCTAGGATCACCCGTGGTCTTCCGCGCTTCAAACAATCAGGCTTCAGTTGTTGTCGATTTGCGCGCGCTGCAGCTTATCCGAGTAGTCGATGTACACCGTCTTCCACTCCGTGTAGAAATCGATGGCCGCGATCGCGGCTTCGCGGTGGCCGTTGCCCGTTTGCTTGGTGCCCCCAAACGGAAGGTGCGTCTCCGCTCCGATCGTGGGAGCGTTAACGTAGACGATGCCGGTATAAAGGTCGCGCGTGGCCTGGAACGCGCGATTCACATCGCGCGTGTAAATCGACGCCGAGAGACCATACGGCACACCATTCGCTACGTCGATCGCCTCCTCGAAACTGCCCACGGGAATCACCGAAACCACCGGCCCGAAAATTTCTTCCTGCGCGATCCTCATCTTCGGGTTGCAATCCCCGAATACCGTCGGCGCATGGAACCACCCTTTCGCAAGTGCCCCGGAATCCAGCCGCTTCCCGCCAGTTAGCAGCTTCGCGCCTTCCTCTTTCCCGATCTCCACATACTCCATTACCGTCTTGAGTTGCTGCTCGTTGATGCACGGCCCCATTTGCGTCGATGCGTCCAACCCGTCGCCCACCTTCAGCCGCTTGGCGCGATCCACAAACCGCGTCACAAACTCGTGGTACACCGACTTGTGGACGGCGATGCGGCTTGCCGCCGTGCATCGCTGCCCGGTGGTCCCGAAGCCGCCCCAAACCGCGCCATCCACCGCCAGATCCAGGTTGGCGTCTTCCATCACGATAATGATGTTCTTGCCGCCCATCTCCAGGCTGCAATGCTTGAACGTCGGCGCGCACGCTTGTGCAATGATGCGGCCCACCGCGGTTGATCCCGTGAAGCTCACCACCGGCACATCGGAGTGCTGGGACAGCGGGGCGCCCGCGTTCGGGCCGTCGCCGCTCACCAGGTTCACTACTCCCGCCGGTAGGCCCGCCTCCGCCAGGATCTGCACCAGGCGATACGACGATAGCGGCGTATCCTCCGCCGGCTTTAGCACCACCGTGTTGCCGCTTACCAGCGCCGGCATCATCTTCCACGACGGAATCGCCATCGGGAAATTCCATGGCGTGATCATTCCGCACACGCCGATCGACTGCCGCACGCTCATCGCGAACTTGTTCGGCAGCTCCGACGGCGTGGTCTGCCCAAATAGCCGCCGCCCTTCGCCCGCCATGTAGTACGTCATGTCGATGGCTTCCTGGACGTCGCCGCGCGTCTCCGTCAGGACCTTGCCCATCTCGCGGGTCATATCCTGCGAAAACTCCTCTTTGTGTTGCAGCAGCAGTTCTGCCGCGCGGTACAGAATCTCCGCTCGCTTGGGCGCGGGCACCAGCCGCCACTTCTTATACGCCGCCTGGGCCGCGTCCACCGCTGCGTCCACGTCCTCACTGCTGGACGACACAAACATGCCCACAAGCTCGCCGGTGTTCGCGGGATTGCGGTTCTCGTACGCGTTCCCGCCTCGCGAGTCCACCCATTCGCCGTTAATGAAGTTCTTGTAAACGCGGGGCGCAACTGCCGTAGCCATACGTCCTCCCAGGCTGATTCCTGCTCCATCTGCAGCTTTTGATTCTTCGCGGGTTCAAACGCGGGCACTACCGCGTGGAGACTAAATTCTACCGTCGCTTCCGACTGCCGTCAAACCAGGCTCGTTTGCGCGTGTGCGCAGCCCTCGAGCTCCATCCTGCTCCTCGCGCCCAAGATCGGGATTGGCCCGCTCCTCTGGAAGGCGAAAGTTTTTACTCCGTTTTTACATTGTCGGGGCAAATACGCAGTAAATCTCCTTTACACTCCCACAACTGAGTGATTCTCCTTGGGCACAATTGGGCCGGGATTTGCGCCCGCAAATTCCGGCCCCGCTTTTTCTCTTAAGTTGCGGGACCCTATCGACCAACGTAGCCGGAGTTGGAGTTTTCCTGCCTTAAACGCCCTTACTGACGGGAAGGCTGAACCGAAGAACTAACGAGTCTAGAGGTGGCATTGGGCGGTGGCGTCGGTGCCGCCACGCCTGCCGTCTGCGAACCCAGACCAAGCTTTTGCAACGTCAGCGCATCAAGCTTTCCCGAAGGATTCAAATTATGCGCGCTCTGGAAACTCTTCATCGCCTGGACCGTAGAGTCGTCCCATTTCCCATTCGCCGTGCCCTTGAACGATCCATCCTTGGCCAGCGCCTGTTGAATCTCAGAAATCCGGTCGGAAGTGGGGGCTGTTTGCCCCCGATCCTTCCGCCGGGCACTCGATTTCTTTGACGACCGGTGCGACTTGCTGCTAGTTGACGACGCGGACGTCTTCGGCGCGGCCGTGCTCTGTCCAGTCGCCGCACCTGCCCGCACGCCGGAGCCTGCCGCTACCAGCAGCGCCAGGCCCATGTGCATAGCTCTCCGCAGAACCATCGAGCGTCGTCCTTTATGGACCCTGAACTAAGGTCCGCGATACGCCTACTGTTTGCTGTCGGCCGGCACGACACCCGGCAGGAACACGGTCAATGTGTGGTCGTTGTCTCCGCGCCGGAGAACCTTGAACACCACGTTCTCTCCGGGCTTGAGCTTCGCCACGGCTTTCTTGTAGTCATCGACCGAATTAACCGGCTCGCGATTAATTTCCGTGATCACGTCTCCACGGCCGAATCCCAGGTCGTCCGCAAAGCTGGCCGGCTCGATGTCGATCACCAGCACGCCCCGCTGCCCTTCCATGCCCACGCGAGAGGCGCGTTCCGGTGTCAGGCTATCGACGCGCAAGCCGAATTCGGCTGGCGCTCCTTCTCCCGGCTGATCCCCTACGCGGCCCGCCTGCGTCGGAAACACGCGCGTGCGATCCTCGACGACCGCCGTCGTTTCTTTCTGCGTGCGGTCGCGCACGTAATCGAGTTTTACCTTGCTCCCAATCGGAGCTTGGGCGATCGGATTCACTAGGTCGTTGCCGGTCTTCACCGTCTTGCCGTTCACCGCGGTGATGACATCCCCGCCCTTCAACCCCGCCTTTTCCGCCGGGCTGCCGGGTTCAACGCCCATGATCACTACGCCATTCTGCGCTCCCAGTTCCTTCAAGGTGATTGCATTCGTCCCGAGTTCTTCCTGGAAGCTCACTCCGATCGATCCGCGTGTTACGCGTCCCTGGGAAATAAGCTGGTTGTATACGTTGATGGCTGTCGTCGACGGCAGCGCAAAGCCCACGCCTTCGTACCCCCGGCTGCCCGTGATGATCGCCGTGTTGATGCCGATCACCTCTCCGGCCAGGTCCACCAGCGGCCCGCCGGAATTGCCCGGATTGATAGCCGCATCGGTCTGCAGAAACCTTTGGAATTGATGGTCCGGTCCGCCGATGTTCCCGCGGTCCTTGGCACTGATGATTCCCGCCGTAACGGTGGCTTGCAATCCGAACGGGCTGCCGATCGCTAGCACCCAATCGCCGACTTGCACGCCGTCGGAATTTCCCAGCTTTGCCGTGGGCAGGTCTTTATTGGCGTCGATCTTGATCACCGCCAAGTCCGTATTTTCGTCCACGCCAATCACTTTCGCCGTGTATTTGGTCGGATCCCCGCCGTCCAACTGCACTTGGATCTTCGTGGCCTGCTCCACCACGTGGTTGTTGGTCAAGATGTAGCCGCGCTTGTCCACAATCACGCCCGAGCCCAGGCTGCGCTCGGCCTGCGGCGGAGCGTCCTGCCGGCCATCGAAGAACCGGTCGAAGAAATCCTGCATCGGATCGTCCTGATCATTCTGCTGCGGAGACCTGCGCTTCTTGGAAGAAGATCTGCGCTCGAACACTTGCGTCGTGGCAATGTTCACCACCGCAGGTTCCACGCGATTCACGATTCCGGAAAACGAGCTTGCCGACGGAATTGGATCCGGCACCGCGAGAGGGGTCGCATTGGTCCCTGCAAACGACAATGTCTTCATCGCCGAGACCCTGCCGGAAACCACCGATCCGATCAAAATGCCCACGCCGAGCGTCAGCACCACAAAAAAAGACGCCAGTATCTTCCGCCGGCGCGCCCAAACAAACAATTCCTTTACTTGCTCACCCATATCACCTGCTCCTCTTGTCCTCAGAAGACGTCACGCCCGCCAATCAAGTATAACACCACGCTTTGCACCGGGTTGCGCGGTGCAACGGATGCCCTAAACTCGACACTGGCCCAATGGCCGGGTGCCAAGCTGGCAGGCTGCGTCCAGCCGGGAAATAGTACTCCTAACGCCTCTTCTTTAGCTCCCCTTTTGTATTGGACGCAGCAAACCCCATATTTGTTGTTATCGATCGCTATCCCTTTCCTTGCTTCGTTGCCTCCCTCTCTGTGCCTCTGTGGCCAATCTTTCTTTGCTGTTGACTTCTTCCCCGTTCTCAAGCATAAACAATGTAGCTGCGGTTGCGGCTACACGTGGCGATTTAGGGCAACTTGCTCCACGTAAAAAACTGCTAAAGAGCTTTTAGAGTTCCCCAGATTTTCTGAGAACCCTCCAAGCACTCTTTGGCACGGAGGGTTTTTTCATTTCCCCTCCCTGCTGGTTGCCCTGACAGATCACCGCACCAGCTACCGTCTGCGACGCTGTAGCGGTCGTCTTCCGAGGCGGGCGCTGTTGTCTAGCAAGGCCCAGGCGTCAGCGCGTTGGCAATTTGCTTTTCACGAAAGGTCATCATGTCCGATCTATACGAACTGCGGTGTAAAGAGTGCGGCAAGACCTGGGGCAATTCCCCTCGCTCCTTCTGCGAAGACTGCTTCTCCCCCCTGGACGTTTCCTTCGACTACGACTCCCTCAAGAAAACGGTCCGCCGCGAGGACCTCGCCTCTCGCCCCTTCAACATGTGGCGCTACTCGGAATTCCTCCCACTCCCCGAAAAGTTCCAGGCGCCCAGCGCGGTCGGAGGCACCCCGCTGATCGCCGCCCATAAGCTCGGAGCGCACTGGGGCGTGCAAAATCTCTTTCTCAAGAACGACGCCGTCTGCTTCCCCTCTCTTTCTTTCAAAGACCGCGTCGTGGCCACCGCGCTTGTCGCCGCGCGCCGCTTCGGCTTTCAGACCGTTGGCTGCTCCTCGACGGGCAATCTCGCCAACGCCGTCGCCGCGCAAGCCGCCCAGCATGGCTTCGATGCCTGCGTCTTCATCCCCGCCGATTTGGAGCCTGCCAAAGTCCTCAATACCGCCGTATATGGCGCCCGCATCGTGCGCATTAACGGCAACTACGACCACGTCAATCGCCTCTGTGCGCAGATCGCCGATCGCTTCAAGTGGGGTCTCGTCAACGTCAACCTCCGCCCCTACTACTCGGAAGGCTCGAAAACACACGGCTTCGAAATCGCCGAGCAGCTCGGCTGGCGCCTGCCCGACAACGTTGTCGTCCCAATGGCAGGCGGCTCGCTGATTGGAAAGATCGCCAAGGCGTTCCGCGAATTGGTAGCGCTAGGCTGGGTCGAAGCCAAGCCGGTGAAATTCTTCGGCGCGCAAGCCACCGGCTGCTCGCCGATTTCCACCGCCGTCAAGCGTGGCCTCAACCGCTTTGAGCCCCAGAAGCCCGCCACCATCGCCCGGTCCCTGGCCATCGGCAATCCTGCCGACGGCAACTACGCAGCCAAGCAGATTCTCGACAGCGGCGGCTGGGCCGAAGACATCTCCGACCCCGAAATCATCGCCGCCATCAAGCTGGTCGCCGAGACCCAAGGCGTGTTCACCGAGACCGCCGGCGGCGTCACCGCAGGCGTCACCCAAAAGCTCATCGACCAGGGCCGCATCTCTCCCGAAGAAACCACGGTCGTCTGCATCACCGGCAACGGCCTAAAGACCACCGACGCGGTAGCCTCCGAATTCCCCACAACCGAAGCCATCGCCCCCCGCCTCGACGCCTTCGAGGCCTATCTGGATAGCCAACTCGGCGTCCATGCAGCTGCAGCAAAATCGTAGGGGCACAGCCCGCCGCGGCGGGCTGCGCTCCATTCAAGCAACACGTAAGCACTCTAGTTGCTTGGTACTTGATTTCGCATCATCGACAATCTAACCAGGAGACTCCGAAATGCCCGTCACCATCGAAATCCCCACCGCTTTCCGCCGCTTTACCGACGGCGCACCCAAGGTTGACTGTAGCGCCGCCACCATCGCCGACGCCCTCAACGAATTAACGCGGCGCTTCCCCGACCTCTCCCGCCATGTCCGCGACGACAGCGGCCAAATCCGCCAATTCCTCAACGTCTACCTGAACGAGGAAGACATCCGCTTCCTCGGAGGCGAATCCTGCACCCTAAAGGAAGGCGACCGCGTCCTGCTCGTTCCCTCCATCGCGGGCGGGTCCGACAATTAGCGGCCCAGGTTGCCGCCCGCGCCAAGGTTTTCCCTTTCAACTCTCAACTGTCGACTCTCAACTCTCTTCTCAGGAGCCCCAAATGCCCTACTTCGCCCTCTTCTATGACTTCGTCGACGATTTCCTCACTCGCCGCACTCCCTTCCGCGACGAACATCTCCGCCTAGCCCGCGAATCCCGCGCTCGTGGCGAACTCGCCTTAGCCGGTGCACTCACCGACGCACCCGCCGGCGCGCTTCTAGTCTTTAACTCCCCAGACGCCACCCCAGCCGAGACCTTCGCCCGCAACGACCCCTACGTAAAGAATGGCGTCGCGAAATCCTGGAGAGTCCGCCCCTGGACAGTCGTAGTTGGCAACGAGGAACCCGGCACAAAGTAGGTGGAGTAACGCGAAGTCGCATGGAGCGCGGAGCCTCGCCTCCGCCGTTAACCACCGTCCCATCGGCAACCAACCCGGCCACGACCTGCGGTCAAGTCCACTCCAAAATCCATGGCGTGAGAAAATGCGGGCTACCCCCACTCCCGTCGGCGCCGAAAACTCCCTTGAACTTCCATCAAGCGCATTGCGTCTTGTGTGTCGTATCTGCGAGATTGCAACGGGACGCCAAGCCCCATCCGGCGTCTAAATAGCCTGTGGCAACGGGACGGCGCGGGATCGCGTCGGGGAAAAAGTCCTTTTCCTTAGGAGGCCGGGGCTTCAGCCCCGGCGTAGAGCCTCGGAGGATGGGCTTTAGCCCCTGAAGAAGGCTTTCCGGCATTGAGGAGAACTCCATGAGAAACCGCTGGCGCGACCTCCTATTCGGCTTACGGCTCCTCCGGAAAAACCCCGGCTTCACCGCCGTCGCCGTCCTAGCCCTCGCCCTGGGCATTGGCGCCAACACCGCCATCTTCAGCGTCGTTTATGCCACGCTACTGGCCCCACTCCCCTACCGCCAGCCCGACCGCATCGTCATGGTCTGGTCCTTTGTCGGCGGCCGTCGCAATGGCGTCGCGGCCGGCGATTTTCTCGACTGGAGGCGCCGCAACACCGCTTTTGAATCCATCGCCGCCTGGACCGGGCGGCAAATGAGCCTGTCCATCTCCAATCACCCCGAGCAGGTGCAAGCCGAGCCTTCTACGCCGGGTTTCCTAGGTGTGCTCGGACAACCGCTGTTGTTTGGCCGCGATTTCCTGCCCGAAGAAGGCGAGCTTGGCAAAGATCACGAGGTCATCCTCACCTATCGGCTCTGGAAGAACCGCTTCGGCGGCGATCGGGACATTCTCAGCAAACAGGTCCGCATCGACGGCGAGCAGTACACCGTCGTCGGCGTGCTCGCCGCGGGCGCCACCGATCGCGTGCGGAGCGAACTCTACATTCCCCTGGCATTTCGCCCGAATCAGATCAATCACGAATTCCACTGGCTGCTGGTCATGGCGCGCCTGAAGCAGGGAGTCACCGTCGCGCAGGCCAACGCGGACATGCAGTCGGTCACCAAGCACATCGCCGAGGAGTTTCCCAAGTCCAACCAGGGCTGGGGAGCCAGCGTCGAGCCGCTGCAAAACGATTTCCTGAATCGCGATACCGTTCGCGCTCTCTGGATTCTGCTCGGCGCGGTCGGCTTTGTCCTCCTGATCGCCTGCGCCAACGTGGCCAACCTGCTGATGGCTCGCGGCGCCGCACGCCAACGCGAAGTCGCCGTTCGCGGTGCCCTGGGCGCCACCCGTGGCCAGCTTTTTGCTCAATTCCTGACCGAAAGCCTGGCCCTGGCCGGCATCGGCGGGGCGCTCGGCGTAGGGCTAGCCTGGGCGTTTCTGAAAGCAATACTCGCGCTTATGCCCGCATTCACGCTGCCGTCGGAGGCCGACGTGACACTGAACATTCCGGTCCTCCTGTTCACCTTAGGTGCCACCATGCTTGCGGGAGTCCTCTTCGGATGCGCCCCCGCTATTCAGGCCATGCACCTCAACTTGAATGACACGCTCAAGGAAGGCGGGCGCGGTGGAGTGGGCGTTGCCAAGCATCGTGCGCGCCATGCTTTGGTTCTCGTGGAATTTTCGCTCGCACTCACGCTGCTCGCCGCAGCCGGGCTTGCCGTTCACAGCTTCTGGAATCTCACCCACGTGGACATGGGCTTCCGCACCGATCATATCCTGACCTTTGGCTTGCCTATGCCGACCGACCGCCGGCCCCAGCCAGCGCAGATGCTCGCTTTTTACCAGCAGATGCTCGAGCGCGTGCAAGCCCTTCCTGGTGTAACCAGCGCATCCATCTCCACCGGCATGCCGGTTCAGGGTGCCAACTTCGGCATGCCCTTCGATATCGCCGGCAAGGAAGTGGCTGACCGCTCCCAACGCCCGGGAGCCGGTTTCAACATGGTGACCCCCGGCTATTTCCCGACCTTCGGCGTGCGCATTACGCGCGGCCGCGCCTTTACGGAAGCCGATGCCGCCGGGGGGCTCCCGGTGGCCATCGTCAGTTCCGACCTGGTCAAAAAGTACTTTCCCAGCGTTGATCCGCTCACACAGCGCCTCTCTGTCGAACAATTGATTCCGGGCGTCGCCAATCTCGGCCCGCCCATCGTTTGGCAGATCGTCGGCGTCTATCAGGATGTTCGCAACGGCGGCCCCAAGGACGGCGGATTCCCGGAGATCGACGTTCCTTTCGCCCAAAGCCCCTGGCCCGGCGTGCAAATGGCGGTGCGCACCGTAGGCGACCCCGCCAACATGAGCAAGAGCATCGCTGCGGTCATCAATTCGCTCGACCCCGATCTCCCCATGGCAGATGTAAAGACGATGGATCAGCTCCTGGAAGATTCCATGGGCGGCGACCGCTTTGGCGCTGTTCTCTTCGCCGCATTCGCGGTCATCGCGCTATTGCTGGCGGCTTTCGGAATTTACGGCGTGATGTCTTTCGGCGTTGCCCAACGCACTCACGAGATCGGGCTGCGCATGGCGCTGGGCGCGGGCTCTTCGCAAGTGTTGGGCATGATCTTGAAGGAGGGTATGACGCTCGGCGCGATCGGTGTTGTGGTCGGCCTCCTAGCCTCCTGGGGCGTCGCCAAGCTGATGCGCAACCTACTCTTCGGCATCGGCTCGATCGACTACGGCCCGCTGAGCGTCGTCGCCGCCATCCTTATGATCTCGGCCTTTCTCGCCTGCTACGTGCCCGCGCGCCGTGCCACCCAGGTCGATCCCATGGCCGCCCTGCGCCAGGACTGACACGCCAGAGCAAAGATGCAGTCCTAATCGCCTCTAGATCGCCCGTTCGTGGCTCCGCTGTATGCTACGCTGATCTCGAACGGAGGCACGTATGGGCTATTTCGCGCTCTTCTACGAAGTCGTCGAAGAATTCGTCGCACGCCGCACTCCTTACCGGGACGCGCATCTCGGCCTGGCCCGCGAGGCCCACGCGCGCGGCGAACTGTTGCTGGCAGGCGCGCTAGCGGATCCCGCCGATGGCGCTCTTCTAATCTTTCAGTCCGGAGATGCCGCTACGGCCGAATCCTTCGCTCGCAACGATCCGTACGTCAGGAATGGCTTGGTCGCGCGCTGGAGAGTGCGCCCCTGGACGGTCGTCGTTGGCAATAAGGAGCCGCGTGCCAGCACCGCGGAATCTGCCCGATCATGATCGCCCGTCTCTGGTCCGCGCGCACCACACCGCAAAATTGGCTCGCCTACGAGCGGCACTTTACCGAAAACGTCATTCCAGAGCTTCGCGCGGTCGACGGCTATGTCGCCTCAAATCTGCTGAAGCGTGCAGCCGGCGCAGACATCGATATTACCGTCATCACCTTCTGGCGCTCCCTGGAAGCCATCGACGCCTTCGCCCGTCCCGACCGCGAAGCCGCCGTCGTTGCTCCTCCCGCCGCTGCTCTCCTAACCAGCTTCGACCACCGCGTCCGCCACTTCGAGTTAGCGTTCGCGGACACCCCGTTCGACCTCCGATATGATTAATTGAGGCCTTCGCGCGTTTGCCTTGCCCTCGATGACCGCGTATAACCCTTCCCATGCTTCCATGGTCGCTGCTCTCGGAGCAGACTTTCACCGTAGAGGTGGTGCGATCGCAACTGCGCTGGGAAATGCTCCATGTCGCCGTCGGGATCATTCTTCTCGTCGCCGGCTGGTCCGCTATCGCCTTGTTCTGCTTTCGGCGCAAGACGCGCGACCTGACGCTCGTCTATTTTGGACTGTTCTCCATTCTTTACGGCGCCCGCCTGCTCGCCCTCCAGGGCGTTGTGCATGCGCTCCTCGAGGTTACGCCGAGGTTTTGGGCCGTCGCTAACTGGATCATGACCTGTACGCTAAATGTCCCAGTCGGCCTTTTTCTCTACCAAATCGCCGACAAACATCTTCGGAAGCTGTTTCGCTGGCCGATCTCAGCGCAAGCGCTCTTCGCGGTGTTCGGCATCGTCGCGCCATTCGCGGGAGTCAACCTAGACAAGCTGCAGAAGGCAAATAACATCCTCGTACTCGGAAGCGTTGTCGGCACAATTCTGTTCGGTTCGTTTACCCGCCGCTGGTTATTCCTGGGCAAGTCAATCTCCCGGGACGTTCGCGTGCTGCTAGCCGGCTTTTTCATCTGGCTGCTCTTCGTCTTTCACGCCAACCTGCACGCACTCCACCTTTTGCCGGGGCAGGACGTCGAGTTCCTCGCTTTCCTCGTTTGCGTCGGATGCCTCGGCTACGTCGCGGCGCATCGCACTTTTGTCAACGAAGAACGCCTGCTCGCGATTAATAAAGAACTCGAAATCGCGCGCCAGATCCAATCCTCGATCCTGCCCCGCCAAGTACCGCGTCTCGACGGACTCGAAATCGCCGCACGCCATCTTTCCATGAGCGCTGTCGCCGGCGACTTCTACGATTTTATCGTGGTCGACGAAAAACGCATTGGCGTTCTGATCGCCGACGTCACCGGACACGGCGTCCCCGCCGCACTCATCGCCTCGATGCTCAAGGTTGCCTTCGCCGCGCAATCCGACCACGTCGATGCGCCTGCGCGCGTCCTGACCGGCCTGAATCGCGCGCTCTGCGGAAAATTCGACGACCATTTCGTCACCGCCGCGTATGTCTTCCTCGATATGGAAGCCGAAGTCATGCGCTACGCTGGCGCAGGCCATCCGCCGCTCATGGTCATTTCCCGCACCACCGGCAAGGCGCGCCAAATCGAAGAGAATGGCCTCATGCTCGGTCTCTTTCCGGAAGCCCAGTACTCTGCCATCGAAATTCCGCTGAACGCTGGTGACCGTTACCTGCTCTGCACCGACGGCGTCCTTGAAGCCTCCAACGCCTCCAAGCAGGAATTCGGCCGCTCCGGCAGCATGCAATTCCTGGAATCGAACTCCGCTCTGGGCGCCAAGCCGTTCTCTGACAAACTAGTCGATACCCTCGCCCGCTGGTCCGGCAACCTCGCCGGCGGCGCACAGGAAGATGACATCACCCTGCTCGTCCTCGATTTCCAGCACTCCTCGCGGGCCGGCGAATGACCAGCTCTTCCTCCCCGCTCGCATCCCAAACGGAACGCCCAAGGCTCTCTTTCGATCTCGCCCGCGTCGCCCTGCTCCTCTCCGTCTCGGTCCTGATCAACTACATCGACCGCGGCACTCTTTCCATTGCCGCGCCCATCCTAAAGGAAGATCTCCGCCTTTCCGCCTCCCAGCTCGGAATTCTGCTCTCCTCTTTCTTCTGGACCTACGCGCTCTTTCAAATCGTTTCCGGCTGGCTAGTCGACCGCTTCGACGTCAATTGGCTTCTCGCTCTGGGCGTTCTGGTGTGGTCCGCCGCCACGCTGAGCACCGGCCTGGTTCACGGCTTCACTCTGATCCTGATGGCGCGCCTGCTCCTCGGCATCGGCGAGTCGGTCGCCTACCCGTCCTACAACAAGATCATCGCAAAACATTTTCACGCCTCTCTCCGTGGCCGCGCCAATGGCCTGATCGCCGCCGGATGGGCCGGAGGTCCCGCCCTCGGCACCCTCGTCGGAGGTCTGCTGATGGCTCGCGTGGGCTGGCGGTTGTTCTTTGTCGTCCTGGGATTGGCCAGCTCGCTCTGGCTGTTTCCGTGGGTGAAATGGATGCCAAAAGGCGCGGGCCTCGTCACTTCGAAGGCCCTCAAACCCGCCAGTATCCCAGAAATACTGAGGCAGCGCTCTGCCTGGGGCACCTTCGCGGGTCTCTTCTGCCACAACTATCTCTGGTATTTCCTGATCACCTGGCTCCCGTTCTATTTGGTGCGCCAGCGCAACTTCTCGCTCCAAACAATGTCCCTGGTAGGCGGCGCAGCCTTCTTCGCCCTGGCTCTTTCCGTCGTCGCCTCCGGCTGGCTGGCCGACCGCTGGATGATCTCCGGCGGCAGTCCCACCCGCGTCCTCAAAACATTTTGCGGAGCCGGCCTGGCCCTCGCCTCCTGCAGTTTCGTCCTCGTCTTCCTCGTCGCCGATCACACCATCGCCATGGCCATCCTGATCTTCTCCTGCATGGCGCTCGGCATGTGCTCCCCCAATCTCTGGACCATGACGCAAGTCCTCGCCGGTCCCCAAACCGCCGGCAAATGGGCCGGTCTCGAAAATTTCTGCGGCAATCTCGCAGGCATTCTCGGCCCAATCCTAGCCGGTGTCATCCTCGACCGCACCGGCCAATTCTTCTGGGCCTTCGTCCTCACCGGCGCCATCACCCTCCTCGGCGCCGCCTCCTACATCTTCCTAGTCGGCCCGGTCGAACCCGTGAAATGGCCCGAGCATCTGACCAACTAGCAGTTTCCCTGTCTCCTGGTCTTCTCTTCCTCTCTGCGTCTCTGGGTTCGGCCTTCCCTCTTTCCGCCCCTCTCCTCCCTCCCCGCTCTCCATCTCTGTGTCTCTGTGTCTCTGTGCCTCCGTGGCCAACCCTCTTTTCCTTACTTCCTGGCTTCTTCACCTCATTACTTCAGGTCTCTCCCACCTCCCCGACTCCCCCGACCGAAACACCGCCTCAATCACCCCCATATTCGCGATCGCATCTTCGATCGACACCGGCACCTCCCCCTCCCCCCGCACCGCCCGTGAAAACGCGTCCCCCTGAATCGTGTACTGATCGCACATTGGAAACGTCTCCGTCGTCACTCCGCCCCCGAACACATCCCGCCCATCATCGATAAAAATTCGCGTCTCCCGATCCGGCGGCGCGTTGAACGGAATCTCGATCTCAATCCTCCCCTTCGTTCCCAAGAACTGCATCCGCTGGTACGCCACCATCTGCGTGCCGCACGTAAACGTCGCCTGCCCCGACGGAAAATCCAGAATCACCGACGCCAGCCGGTCCGTCTTGAACTCCGGATCCCTCGCGATCAGCCCCATCACTCGCGTCGGTTCTTCCCCAAACACAAATCGCGACGTCGTGATCGGATAGCAGCCGATGTCCATCATCCCGCCCCCGCCCCACTCCACCACGTTCCGCACGTTCGCCGCGTCCCGGTTGAAGTAACTGAACACGCCCGTAATCGCCCGCAGCTCCCCGATCCGCCCCGACTGGATCAGCCCGCGCGTGCGCAACCAGTGCGGATGCGTCCGCACCATAAACGCCTCGCCCACCTTCACGCCCGCCCGATCCCGCGCCGCCAGCAGCGTCTTCGCTTCCGCCACCGTCAAGCTCAACGGCTTCTCGCAGAGCACATGCTTCCCTGCCTCCACCGCTTTGATCGACCACGGCACATGCAAATGGTTCGGCAAGGGGTTATAGATCGCCTCGATCGTCGGGTCCGCCAACAGCTCTTCATACGACCCGTAGGCCTTCGCGATTCCCAGCGACTCCGCCGCCTTCTCCGCTTTCTTCAGGTCGCGCGAAGCGATGGCCGCAACCTCGCTCCTTTCCCCCATCTGCATCCCTGGAATCACTTTCCGCACGGCAATGCTCGCCACTCCCAGAACTCCCCACTTCACTTTTCGCTGATTGCTCATGGTTTGTCCCCCGACGGCGTCATCATCCGTCAACCCAGCGCCCCGCGCAATTAGCCACGCACGTGCAGCTCCTTCGGCGATCCAAGATATTCCTGCGGTTCAAAACGCCGCAAATTCACTTGTCCGGTCACGGCGTTTATTAGGCCCTGGCCGGTAATTCGGTTTGTTTTGTTACCTACGGGATTATCCGAATCGACTCTGACAGTTCACAAATTTACTTTGCAGGCCCCAAGTACTGCTCAAGCCAATTCAGCGTTTCCTTGATGAAGTCGTTACGCGGAAGATTGTGACTGGTATCATAAAGGAGATGTTTCTTCTGGTCGTCGCGCGATCCGAGCAAATGAAAGAAGGCTTCCTGCGACGATTCGACCGGATACATGAAATCGTAGCGGCCATTCAACATCAACACCGGCTGTTTGACTCGAGGAAGGAAATTCACGGTGTCGACTTCGGGAAATGGGCGTACAAAGTCCAACCCGCCCAGCGCGAAGACGCCGACCCGGATGCGAGGCTCGACGGCTAGAATGATTGCTCCCAAGCCGGAGCCCCAACTGTAGCCGTAGTAGGCCAACTTCTCATGGTCCAGGTCGGGGCGGGTTTCCGCGTAGTCGATGGCGCGCGAAGCATCTTTGGCCCACATAATCACATGGTCTCGATAGTTGCTAGTCGAATATGGACCGGACCCTTTGGTACCATCGGCACGTTCGTAGGTTCCCTTGTACACCGGGTACAGCACCGCCCGGCCGCTGCGGAGAATTGCATCCAGGGACGCGGTGGGAGACAGGGGAAGAGTGGGAAGGAAGAGCGCACCGTCGCCGGGAAAGTACAGCACGGTCTGCAGAGGGGGCTTGAACGTTTTGGGAAGAAGCAAATAGGCGCTAGCCTGCTCATTCCCGTAGGCGGCGGTGTAGGTGATCTTCTCGACGGTCCAGTCCTCGTCGACGCTATCCAAGCGTTGGGTGACGGCGTTTAACGGAGTTTTATCGTAGGAGTAAAGGCTTCGATAGGCGCGAAACAGTTGGTCCGATGCCGACTTTACTTTGCCCAAATTATTGGGGGGTGGCGGAACCGGATCGACCGCAACTTTGGGCAGTTCTCGCGGATCGATATATTTCGCGCAGCGAAACCCAATATTCGCGGCCCGCACAAACGGAGACTGAGCGTCGGGCTCCGTAAACAAGTAGCTCGGCTCATCCCAGGCTCCGCCGAGTAGGTACCTCTTCCCTGGTCCTGCCTGGTTCCAGATCCATTCCTTTGCATTGCCGGCCATGTCGTAGGTGCCCCACGGGCTCATGCCGGCTTTGCTGCCGACGGCTAAAACTCCGCCCGAACCGAAGTTGCTGGCGGGCACGATGAGGGCAGCGGAAAAGGGACCGGCAGCCCGATTCCAGTGATAGATGGTGGGCAAACTCTTGCCGGCAAATTCAGCATAAGCAGCGGCTTCATACCAACTGATCCCGACAACGGGAAAATCGTCCTGACCCTTGGGATACTGGCCTTGCACCCAATTCTTGGGGCCGGGCTGGCCGGTAGCGTCGCGGAATAGAGCCATCGCAGCAACCCACGCGAGAGCTTTTCCATCTCTCTGGAAATCAATTTTCCAATACTCTGGCTTGAAGTAACCGCGCTGGTCGACAAAGACCTTGAACTGTTGGTTCGTGACTTCGTATCGGTCAATCCAATAGTCTTCTAACGGCAACGGTGGATAGGCGTCATAGCCTGGAATCAAGAGTTCTTTTGGC
Source organism: uncultured Acidobacteriota bacterium (assembly GCA_963735525.1). Classification (GTDB taxonomy): domain Bacteria; phylum Acidobacteriota; class Terriglobia; order Acidiferrales; family UBA7541; genus Acidiferrum. The sequence continues at coordinate 529,324 of CAVTLQ010000023.1, forward strand.
AAGGATTTAGGCGAGACGCGGACCATGCCGGGAGGGATCTTGTCGAGCGGGTCGAGCGTCACGATTCCAGAGGCCCGAGGACGAGGGCGTAGGAACCAGCCGAATAAGGAACTGGTCGTGCGCAATACCGTCCCGAACCCTGGTTTCTCTACTTTCCAGATGAGTTCGCCCAGTGGCTCGCGGACGTCTTTTACCGGAGTGTGGCCCACGAAAACCCATGGCGCGTTCACCTCGCCGTAGGTGCTACGGTATACGTCGGCGCACGGTGGCGAGGTGTCGATCGAAACGTGGTAGGAAATCAACGGCCAAAGCTTGGCCAGGGCGGGATCGCCGGGAATGGAGCGCTCGGCTCGGGCCGCGAGATCGTACGCTTTTTCGATTTGGCCCTGATCGTAGAGTTGCGAGATTTGAGCGGTGGCTACTTCCTTTGCCCAGCGAACGTCGCGCGAATGCCTGGACCAGAGGACGGCAGCGGCCGCCATGGCGATGAGGACGATAGCGAGAGGAATCAAAGTCCGAGGACGTTTTAATTGGTGGACGATGCGTTTAGCAGCGAAAACCGCGCTGGACGGAGGGAATAACAGTTCGCGACAATTCTTAAGTTCGAGCAACAGCGCGGAGGAGGAAGGACAGCGCCCTTGCAGATTTTTCCGGAGACACGAACTAACGATTCGTCGCAACTCCGGGGGGATATCTTGGCGAATTTCGGCGAGTGACTTGGGCTCGTCGCGGATTACAGCGGAGAGTGATGCGCCGGCGGACGAACCCTGAAAGGCTCTCTTGCCCGTAAGCATCTCGTACAAGACGGAGCCGAACGAGAAGAGATCGCTCCTTGCGTCGATCGCTTTGCCTTCCGCCTGTTCGGGCGACATGTAGGCGAAAGTGCCGATAATGGCGCCGGGAGCAGTGAGCAACGAGGCGGTTTCGTCGCTGCTGGTCGAACTTGATAAAGCGAGTTTGGCGAGGCCAAAGTCGAGCACTTTGAGAACGCCGCGCTCGTCCACCAAAATGTTCGAAGGCTTGAGGTCGCGGTGAACGAAGCCCGCACTGTGGGCGCAAGCAAGGGCCTCGGCCAACTGTACGGCGTAATTGAGCGCGCTCTCGATTAGCAAGCCATTGGGAGGAATCAATTTGTCGAGCGACTGGCCGGCCAGGTACTCCATCACCATGAAATCCACGCCATCCTGCGATCCAATATCGTGCAACACGCAGATGTTCGGATGTTGCAGTGCCGAGATGGATTTCGCTTCGTGTTCGAAGCGTGCGCGAACGGTGGCATCGAAAAAGTGACGTGTCGGTAAAACTTTAATCGCAACACTGCGTTCAAGGCGCAAATCGCGCGCGCGATAGACCTCGCCCATTCCGCCCGCGCCTAGCGGATGCTGAATCTCGTAAGGCCCAAGTTTTGTGCCGGGAACCAGCGTCATGATTGGCGCTGATTATACGCCGCGGAGACAATTTGTCCGAAACGCCGGCAAGCTCCTGATGGGGCGGGTTACCGGACAACTGCCCCCCCCCACTGCTAAATCCGGCACCCTACCGTAAGCCGATGAAGATAGATCTTCCGGGGTCTAGCAATGAAGTAATCTACAGCCGCAGGAACGCAACATGTTGCGCCCCATCTCGGCAACCTCGATCCGCCGTAGTCCGCTCACGTCCCCTCAGCCAAGATCGATCCCTCCAACGCGATCCCGTCTCGCCGTCACAAATTCCCTCCCATCGATCCCGGCAAAAGCGGTATCCTTCCTCCCGTTTCGCGGCCAACATTACGTCTCGCGCCGCCGGAGAAAAACCTCGGATGATGTCGCCCGCGCGCAAGCTCCATCTATACCTATTCTGTGCGTCACTCTTGGGATTGCTCGCGGCCGCCACATCCTACGCCGCTCCCCAATTCTCCGTCTCATTTCCAAAAGAGCGCAGCACTCAGCCCATCGATGGCCGCCTCCTCCTCCTTCTCTCCACCGACCCCAGCGCCGAGCCCCGCACGCAAATCAGTCTCTCCTACAAGACGCAAATCGTCTTCGGCCTCGACGTCGATCAGCTCTGGCCCGGCCAGCCTGTCGTCATCGACGACTCCGCCTTCGGCTATCCCATCCGCTATCTTCACGACGTTCCCCCGGGCGACTACTACGTTCAAGTCGTGCTGCACCGCTACGAGACCTTTCATCGCTCCGACGGCTATACCGTCAAACTCCCCATGGACCGCGGCGAAGGCCAGCACTGGAATCTCGCCCCCGGCAATCTCTACAGCAAACCGCAAAAAATCACCCTCGCCTCCGGCGCCCCGTCTATCTCCGTTCTCCTCGACCAGGAAATCCCTCCCATCGATCCGCCCAAAGACACCAAGTACATCCGGCACATCAAGATTCAAAGCCAGCTGCTTACCAAGTTCTGGGGCCGCCCGATGTTCCTCAGCGCCAACGTCCTGGTCCCCGAGGGTTTCGACGCGCACCCCAACGCGCATTTCCCGCTGGCCATTTTCGAGGATCACTTCAACCATGACTTCGAGGGATTCCGCACCGAGCCGCCCGATCCCAATCTGAAACCCGACTACAGCGAACGCTTCCACATCCCCGGCTACAACCACATTCAGCAGCAGGAAGCCTACAAGTTCTACCAGCAATGGATCGCCCCCAATTTCCCGCGCATCCTCGTCGCCCAAATCAATCACGCCAATCCCTACTACGACGATTCCTACGCCGTGAACTCCGCCAATCTCGGCCCCTATGGCGACGCCATCGAAACTGAGCTCCTTCCCGCCCTCGAGAAGCAATTCCGCGCCATCGGCCAGGGCTGGGCCCGCTTCGTCTACGGCGGCTCCACCGGCGGCTGGGAATCCATCGCCGTGCAGATGTTTTATCCCGATCACTACAACGGCGCCTTCATCGCCTGCCCCGATCCCGTCGACTTCCGCGCCTACACCAACATCAATCTTTACCAGGACAAGAACGCCTTCTTCGCCATCGCCCAGGGTCCGCACACCCAGGTTCTGCAACCCGGCTTCCGCGACTATCTCGGCCACACCATCGCCACCACCAAGAGCGTCAATCAATTCGAACTCGCCCTCGGCTCCCACGGCCGCTCCGGCGAGCAATACGACATCTGGCAAGCCGTCTACGGCCCCGTCGGCCAGGACGGCTACCCGCAGCCCATTTTTAACAAGGAAACCGGCGATATCGACCCCGCTGTCGCCGCCTACTGGAAGGAACACTACGATCTAAGCGCCATTCTTCAGCGCGACTGGCCCACTCTCGGCCCCAAGCTCCGCGGCAAGCTCCGCATCTACGTCGGCAGCGCCGACAATTACATGCTCAACGACGCCGTCTACCTAATCGAAGACTTCCTCAAGACCACCACAAATCCACCGTACGAAGGCGAGGTCAAATACGGCGAGCGCGCCGAACACTGCTGGAACGGCGACCCCAACCTCCCCAACTACCTCTCCCGCCTCCACTACAACACGATGTATTCTGCCCGTAATCCTGGACCGCATCACCAAGACCGCTCCGCCAGGCTCCGACCTAACCTCCTGGCGCTACTAGCCCGCGCCTCGCAAATTGTCATTCTGAGGACATCCGACAAGGATGTCCGAAGAATCTCAACCTCACCGGTTTCACAACTGAATGTTTCGTCCCCACCTCATCGTCGGTCCCCCTTTCGCTCTCCAGCCGCCAATATCGCGCGCCCGGCCTATTTTTCGCTTAGCTTGAACTCCGACCAAATGAACTGCTTCACTCCCTCTTTTCCTCGTAGCGTCAGCCATACCGGCCCGCCTTCACGTTCGATACTGATCGCCATGTCGAAAAATGGGCAGCACAGGGCTTCCGTGTCAACCCAATCCGCAAGTTCGACCAGCGACACTCCGCCGGGCCGGTATCGAAACGCATAGCCGTCGGCCAACTCCTTAATCTCGACCCTCGCGCTTCTCATCTTTGCCGAGATTTGATTCTTGTGCGCCCATTCCTCTTTGCTCAGCGCTTTCGTTTTGCAGTAGAAAGGACTATCCGTCTGCGCGCTTCTGTCCTGCCGGTCTCCGGCAAGGGCAAGCGGGCGATGCGCACCCAGTCCGGACGTTCCGCCAAATCCCACCCACAAACCAAGAGCTAAAGCGATGCAAACAATCGCCGCCAGTACCGCTCCTCCGTCCGATTTCGTTGATCGTGCTTGTTGCTTCATCATGATTTCTCCTCCGCCGATTGTCTCGGCAACGTCAATCATGGTAGAAGTTGAAGTTGACTTTAAGTCAAGCAGCCGGTTTGTCACTCTTTTGTAAACGAACTCCCGGCGCAAGGACGCACGGCGCGCTATCCGGCCCGCGGGCGCTTGTCACCAATCCAGAGGATTCTCATGACCATCGGCGAACTCGCTGCCCTCAGCAACCTGAAACCTTCCGCCATCCGCTTCTACGAAAAGGCCGGCCTGCTCCCCGTCCCGGCCCGCAAAAACGGCCGCCGCGTCTACTCCACCGAATCCGCCGACCGCTTATTCCTCGTCTGCTTCGCCAAAGACACCGGCTTCTCTCTTCCCGAGATCAAACTCCTTCTCCACGGCTTCCCCCAATCCACGCCCGCAGGCGACCGCTGGCGCAAACTAGCCACCGCCAAGATCCAACAGCTCGAAGCCGCCATCGCCAAAGCCCGCGCCATGGAGCAGACCCTCCGCTCCATCATGAAGTGCCGTTGCACCACCATGGAGCAGTGCGCGCGTGGCCTGTCAAACTGCCTGAAGAGACACCAAGCCCCCAAACGCGGCACAGGCACTCAGTCTGTGCCCGCTAAGTCGCGGACCTGAAGAATCAACCGCCGTATGCGGAGAGAACCCGCAACCTAGAAATTAGGCTTGTCTTTCAACACCCTGTAGGAAAGACTAAACCGCCCGTCGCACCGCGTGATACAAAATCAAAACCACCACCGCTCCCACCACCGCTACCAAAAGGCTGTACAAATTCAATCCTGTAACTCCCGCGGCGCCGAACCTCGCGAACAACCATCCGCCGACCACCGCCCCAACAATTCCCAAGACGATGTCCAGCAGGATGCCCTCGCCGCTCTTATTGACGATCTTGCTTCCCACAAAGCCCGCAACTAAACCCAACACGATCCACGCTAATAAAGACATAATGGTCTCCTTGAAGTCTTCACTGTATAGGGGCCCGAGGATGGCTAACGTTGCCCGTACTTATATCAGAAAACCACGCCAAAATCCTTCTGCCCATCAGTGCTTTCGCGTAGACCTCGCGGGAAGAGCCGGTACGCCTCCGGTCGGCTCAGGCCACTTTTACCCTCCAACTCGCGTCACAATATCCGGTAAACTGTGATTCTCGGGGACCCATTTCCATGCCGCGAAAGCTTTTCCTCCTGCTGACCGCCGTCTGGCTTCCCGCCGCCGCATTGCTGCTCGCCCATACGCCGCCCCCGCGGGAAGCTCCAGCCCCCCAGGCCCAGCCCGCGCCGCCCGCCGCACACCCAAGCGACGCTCAAACCAAGATCCGCGTCAATTCCGACCTCGTCGTCCTCCCGGTCACGGTCAAAGACCAATTCGGCGACCTCGTTGCCGATCTCGAACAGAACGACTTCCGCATCTTCGACGACAACATCGAACAGTCCGTCGACGTCTTCACCATCGAAGCCTTCCCGCTCTCCCTCGTCGCTCTCATCGATGACGACCTAAAATCCAAAGACGCCGCGCAAATGACCCCCACGCTCCGCGCCATCACCGCCGGAATCAGCGCCAGCGACGAAGCCCTCATCTGCCGCTTCGATCTTTCCTTTTATCCCGGCGATGCATTCAGCAGCGATCTAGACAAGCTCTGGACGGATTTGAAGAACGCTCAGGATCACAGTGGCGCTTCCACCGCCGGACCCGTCCCCTTCGTCTCTTCGCCATCCGACCACCCTGCCGGTGTCGGCGAACCCACGCCCAAAGCTACCGTCAACGCCGGCGCCCGCCCCACAAAGGCGCTCGACGACGCCATCCACTCCGCTGCTACTCTCCTTCACGATCGCGGCACCGCCCGCCGCAAAATCGTCCTCGTCGTTTCGGACGGCGTGAACGGCCCCCAGTTCAACCACTACACCTACGGCGATACGCTCGAAGCGCTTCTCCGCGACAACATCTCCGTCTACAGCTTGGCCGTCGGCAGCAGCCTCTCCAAACGCAAGTTCTCCCGCCTCATCAACTACGCCGACGACTCCGGCGGCGACATCTACTACGCCTCCGCCAGCTCCGCCATCGAAAAGCTCTATTCCCAGATCACCGAAGAGGCTCGTCACGAATACACTCTCGCTTACGTCCCTCGCGGCGCCAATTCCCACTCCACCTACCACAAAGTAGAGGTCCGCGTCGCCCGCTCCGGCGTCTCCGTCAAGACCCGCCAGGGCTACTACACCGCTCCTCCCTCGCCCGCCGCACCATCAATGTAGGACAATGTAGACGAATGTAGGGGAATGTAGACGCAACGTAGGCGCTGGGCTTCAGCCCAGCGTAGGCAAGGCCGCGGCAGCACCCTTCTCTGAACCACTCGAAAATGTCATTCTGAGGACATCCGACAAGGATGTCCGAAGAATCTCAACTTCAACTCTTTCATTGACCGAAGATTTCGTCGCCTCTTGTGGGGAGCAGCCAGCCTGCGGAAGGCAGGCACGGCGCCGCACGGTTAGCCTGATTTGAATTTTGCAGGGATGGATCAACTCACGCCTTGTAGGGGCGCAGCACTGCTGCACCCTTATTTGGCAAGAGGTAAACTCTGCGCCGTGGGGTTACGTGACTTGAATTTTAAGCCGGTCTACCGGCGAAAGCCCCGACCTCCGAAGCCTCCGTAGAAGCCGCGGCCGTAGAAGCCTCGGCCATAGAAGCCGCCGTAGTAGAACCCCGGGCCCCACCAGTAGCCGGGATAGTAGCCATAGCCCGGATAGCCCGGATACCCATACGCATACCCGGGATACCCGTAGCATGTCTGGTAGTAGCCGCAGGGGTAAGCTGGCCCTGGGTAGCCCGGATCGCCAGAGCCCGGAGCCCCGTAGCCTGCCGCCATGCGCGATCGGTACCCTTCGCGGCCGCCGCCTTCAAAATCGTCCTGGGACACCGGCAAAAATGCTTGTTGGCTCTGGGTGGTATCCACTTTCACCGGATCGACGAGGCGGAACGTCAGCTGCGTCTCCGGCGGGATAACCGTGGGACGCCCGCGCGTCAGCAGCACCGCGCCAATGCCCGCCGCAGCACCCGCTCCTGCTCCAATCGCTGCGCCTGTGCCCCAATCGGCGGCGGCACCAATTGCCGCGCCCAGCGCCGTTGTGCCGCCAATCGTCGCGGCGTCCTGCCCGTGCGACGTGCCGCCCGAGGCCTTAAACAATTCCGTCAGGATCGGCTTTTGCTGGCCATCCACCAGCGTCAAGTCGGTCAACTCCAAACCAAGCTGCGAAGTGCCCTTCACGCGCCCGGCCTTTTGCGCCGCCTCCACTTGGCCCGTCAGCACCTGGCCGCGCCGCGCCACCACCCAGCCATACGCCACGATCGACTGCTGGAGCACCGCCGTGAAGCGGTCCCCGACCTGGTTGCGGTCGCTGGAGAGAAGTTCGTTGATGCGGACAACCACCTCAGTGCCGGCGGGAATGGTCAAAACTGGAGGGACGGTGCGGTTCTGCGCGTTAGGCTCATTTTGGGCGCCACCATTCTGTTCTGGCCCGTATTGTTGGGGAGGTCCGTACGGCGCACGCCCGTTCCGTCCCGGCCCGTTTTGTGCGGGCCCATTCTGCATTGGAACGTCCGGGGGCGGAGGCGCTTGCCCGTATGCCGCGCCCGTTCCGCGACGGTCGTTTGCGTATGGCGGCCTGTCGGCATCTTGCGGCGCGTATTTAGGCTTTGGTTGGGCGTCCGGCGGCTGCTGCTGCGATTGCGCTGGCGGTGGTTGCTGCTGATCCTGCGCTGCCGGCTGATTCTGCGGGGTGGACTGATCTTGCTGTGCCGGCTGATCCTGCCGTGCTTGTATTCCTGCGCTAAGGCACAGCGCCAGAGCCAAACCGCACGTACCGCGCACTACAAACGCAAACTTATCCAGAGTCCCTGAGTGATGCACCATGATTTCTGCTCCTCGACCTGGGAGCCGACTCGAGGCCCTCCAGCCTCTTCGCTACGTTAGATGGCCCGCGTTCCGCCTAAGGATGCCCGGCTTCAGGGGCTAAAGCCTCTTAAGAGGAGGCTTCATGTCGGAGCTGAAAGCTCCGACCTCCTAAAGCGCGGACTCTCCGCAAGCCGTGAGGGCCGCTTTTGGCTATTGTGCCACATTGTGCCTTCCGGCAAAAGAGGGGTCCAGCTACGCGGTAGGCACGGCGGCGTGCGAGAAGTGCAGCGCGGTCGCGAGCGCGGTCATTTCCAACGGCTCGCTGGCAACCACAAATTCCAGCCCCACGCCAAACTTTCCGTTATCGAGCGGGCTGCAATAGGCGACGCGCGCAGCCGCCGTAAAGTGAAATCCAGGGATGGCGACGAGAATGGTCTCGCCCAAGGGCCAAGGCGTCGCGGCGATGACGCGGGCGCCGCGCGAACTCACGTCTTCGGTGAGTCCGGTTTCCACGCCCAACTTGTCCTGCTTGCCCACCAGCAGCGCCGTGACCTTCATGCCGATGCGGTCTTCGGCCCGCCGCACTTCATAAAGCTGTTCTCGCATTCGGTTGGCCTCCGGAACACTGCTCCCAAGGTGACAACCGCGGCCGCAGCCCTCTGGGACAAGCTGCCGCGCTCGTTGTTCCAATCATATCCACGCGCGCCTGCGCGAGAAGCGGAACCGCAAGCGCTGCTGTCGAAAAAGACATCATGTCTGATGCTCCAGACTGGCGGTCTTGATCCTGCTGATCGGGCTTGCGAAAACCGTTGAGGAGGAAACTCACGGTCGGCGGCGTACCATTCGGCCTCCAAATGTCGGTCGAGGGCGCGGACTAGCCAGCACCACAAATCCCCCGTAGGGTCGCAAAAGAGGAATACAATGTCCCGCAAGAAGCTCCAGGAGGAAACCATGCAGGCTGATCGGGTGGAAGTTTCCTGGGATCCCGCCAAGTCAAAGTGGCTCGTCCGCATTCAGAACGGCGAAGAAGTCCTTCGCCGCCACTGCAATCTCCCCAAAGACGCCGACGACCAAACGCTCCGCGCCGCCGCCGAGAAAACCGTACAGGACGAAGGCTACGAAGTCCTCCTCGCCAACCTATCCATCCGCCGCGAGCAGTCCGCCGCAAAACTCTAGCGCCCGTGACACCATCTCGCCATTCTCCTTGTAGGGGCACGACTTGTCCCGCCCATTCTTGCTCCAGACCGCTTGCCTCGGGCGGATGGGCCGGGCTTTAATCCTGTTCTCCCTCCTTAAGACAGGCAAGCGTGCTAAGTCTGTTGTTTTTCAGGCGGCCTTCTGGAAAGTGATCTTTGCGGTATAGCCGAGCGCATACAGCACGCGGAGCAGAAGATCATTACGTCAAGAGACCGCGGGGCCTACCAACGCCTTCCTCGGCAATCTCGTCAACCAACTCGCCCGCAAGCGCATCGCCCGCCTCGACGCCGTCGCTCTCGCCTACATCTCTCAATTGCTCCTAAACAGTCTCCCCGCCCTCGACCGCCAATTCGAGGCCGAAGCGCACGCCGCCGACCGTGAGTACTGCTCAACGACTTCAGCCCGCCGGACCCCGCCGAAACGTCACGCGCCGACGGTTCGGCCTCGGATGCTCGCTCGGGCGACCCATATGTTCGGCCGCAAACATAGGCAATCGAGATGCGCACTGGCGGGCCTAAGCGCGTCAGCGGAGTTCCCGGTACAGACTGTCGGAGATGATCGTCCTGATCTTTGCCAGGTCCTTGAGCCAGCCTTGGTAGTCCTTGTCCGCTTCTGTTTTTGCGGAATAGTCCGCAAAGGCGGCCATATTCGGAAATTCGATGGTGACGACGATGGCTCCGGCCTCGGGACCGGCGAAGGTTGCGCGGTACGCGTGGGTGGTGGCGTTCACGCCGATCTTTTTCATGATTGCGGTGCCGTTATCCAAGGCCTGGAGATAGGCAGCAACATTGTCGGTCTTGATTACCACGACACGCACGACCTTCGACTCTTGGGCAAAAGCGGCGGTGGACATTGCGAGCAGCAAAGCGAGCAGCACGAACGCAAACGTAGTTTTCCTTAGCACGATGGAGATTCTCCTTTTTGATTTCAATTTGAACGACCGCAACCGAAGGGCACCGTTGGCCGAATCACACGATTGGGAGGAAAGCTGACCTGGTGCGTCTAAGCCGTGAGGCTAGCCTCTCCGTGATGCGATTGGCGCGACTATATCTAGTTCTCCGCAGTAGTCAAGGAATTAGGCAGCGAAGTTACGGCGGTGTTAAAATCGGTGGCGGGGGACGGCCATGTCGCCTAAGACGCTGTACGAGAAGATTTGGGACCACCACGTTGTGCATGAAACCTCGGATGGCAGACCCGCGCTCATCTATATTGACCGTCACCTGGTGCACGAAGGCACGTCGCCGCAGGCGTTTGCGGGGCTGAAGGCCGAGGGGCGCAAGGTGCGGCGGCCGGACCTTACCTTTGCGGTGATGGATCACTCCGTGCCTACTGTTTCGGCGGAGCGCATCCTTCCCATTATTGACACCGACGCGCGGCTGCAGTTTGAGGCGCTGGAGAAGAATTGCCGCGAGTCCGGCGTGCGCTTGTTCGATATGAACAGCCAGCATCAGGGCATCGTGCACATCATCGGGCCGGAGCTGGGGATCACGCAGCCGGGGCAGACGATTGTGTGCGGCGACAGCCATACTTCCACGCACGGCGCGTTTGGGACGCTGGCGTTCGGCATCGGCACCAGCGAAGTGGAGCACGTGCTGGCGACGCAGTGCCTGGTGCAGTCGCGCTCCAAGACCATGCACATCGTGGTGCACGGCAAGCGGCCCAAGGGCGTGACCGCGAAGGACATCATCCTGGCGATCATCGGGAAAATCGGAATCAGCGGCGGCAACGGCCACGTGGCGGAGTACGGCGGCGAAGCGATCCGCAGTTTGTCGATGGACGGGCGCATGACCGTGTGCAACATGACTGTTGAAGGCGGGGCACGAGCGGGCATGATCGCGCCGGACGAAACCACGTTCGCGTATCTGGAGGGCCGGGCGTTTGTGCCGCGCGGGAAGGCGTTTCACGAAGCGGTGGAGCGGTGGAAACGGCTGAAGAGCGATTCGGACGCGAAGTTCGACATGACCGTGGTGCTGAACGCGAAGGATATCGCGCCGCAAGTGACCTGGGGCACGAATCCGGGCATGGTAAGCGGGGTCACCGCGCGCGTTCCCGATCCACACTCGTTCAAAGATCTCAACGATCAGAAAGCCACCGAGCGTGCGTTGCAATACATGGGTCTGAAAGCGGGCACGCCGATCGTGGATATTCCCATCGACCGCGTGTTCATCGGCTCGTGCACCAATTCGCGCATCGACGACCTGCGCGCGGCGGCGCATCTGGTGGCCGGGAAGCACGTGGCGCGCACGATCAAACAAGCGCTGGTGGTGCCCGGCTCGCGCGGCATCAAGACGCAAGCCGAGCGCGAAGGCCTGGACAAAATTTTTACAGCGGCCGGATTCGAGTGGCGCGACGCCGGCTGCAGCATGTGCATCGGCATGAACGCCGACGTGCTGCCGCCGCACGAGCGCAGCGCCAGCACGAGCAATCGCAATTTCGAGGGCCGCCAGGGCCGCGATTCGCGCACGCATCTGGTCAGCCCGGTGATGGCCGCGGCCGCCGCCATCGCGGGACATTTTGTGGATGTGCGGGAATTCGATGTCGCCAACGTGGAGTAAGAGCGTTTGAACGTTGAGACGTGTGAACGTTGACACGATCTTTCGGAGGGTTTGACGTGCAACCATTCTCGCAACATACCGGCATGGTGATGCCGCTCGATCGCGTCAACGTGGACACCGATCAGATGGTGCCGAAACAGTTCTTGAAGGCGCTGACGCGGGAGGGATTCGGGCGCATCTTGTTTTATGATTGGCGCTATCTGGCGGGCGAGAAACCCAATCCCGAATTCGTGCTGAATTTTCCGCGGTACAAAGGCGCATCCGTGCTGCTGACGCGCGCAAATTTTGGCTGCGGCTCGAGCCGCGAGCACGCGCCCTGGGGCGTGAAGGACTACGGCTTCCGCGTGATTCTTTCGCCGAGTTACGCCGATATTTTCTACAACAACTGCTTCAAGAACGGCATCCTGCCAGCCACGCTGACGGAAGCTGAAATCGAAGAGCTGTTCCAGCGCACGGAAAAAGAGGAAGGTTACTCGCTGACCGTCGATCTGCCGAACCAGACAGTCACGGGCACGCATGGCCTGCTTTACAAATTTGAAATTGCGCCGTCGCGCAAAGAAGTTTTGCTGAAGGGCCTCGACGACATTGGCACCAGCCTGCAGCACGAAGCCGAAATCACCGCGTACGAAAAAGCGCACGCCGCCACCGCGACGATGTACGACGCCGTCGACGTGAAGAACTACTCGAACGGGCGCTAGGAGAAGGCAGTTGTTAGAGGTTAGTTGTTAGAGGTTAGTTTCGGACTTCCACTTTTTGATTTTGGATTTCACCTACAACCAAGACACGACACCAAGCCGCGCTGCAATTCTGTTCGCATTGGAGCGGGTTTGTGCCGGCGCAGAGAACGGCCGGCGGACAAACGAAGAGGGAAAGCCAAAGCGGCCTTCCCTCTTGGTCGAAAAAATCAGCCGACGTTAGAACTCGAAGCGCAGCCCCAGCAGGATTTTCCGCGGAAGGTTATCCTGGGCGCTGATTTGGCCGAAGGTCGCCGGAGCGGCCATATCCAAGCTGATGTTGCCGTATTCCGAGGTCGTCCCTAGCTCGGGATGGTTGAAGAGGTTGAAGAAATCCACCGAGAACAGCGCCTTGAAGCGCTCGGTTGAAATGATATTCTTGCCTATCGAAAAGTCTACGTTCCAGATGGCCAACAGCCGCAGCTGATCGAACGCCTGTTGGGTAACCTCGCTAAGGAGCGGCCGCGACAACGAACCGTAGACCGCGGTGGAGTTGCCAAAGATGTTTGGCAAGCCACCTGGCCCGTTGCCGATCAGGCTTTCCTGACCCTGAAGATTCATGGTGGAAACCGCGGCGGTGCCGCTTCCGCTAAAGCTGCTGCCCAGTCCACAGCATGCTCCGTAGTCGCCATCGGCGGATATATACATCGGCAATCCGGTGGCGTAAGTGAAGATGCCAGAGGTGTACCAACCGCCGATAGCGCGGTTGATAAAGCTATTGCCGACGCTGTACTTGCCGCCTTTGCCGAACGGCAAGGTGTAATACCACCACAGGTTGATGGCGTGCCGCCGGTCAAATGGCTCGGAGGATTTGTCAATGTTGTAGTTGAATGGACTGTTTGAAGAATAGTCGTTCTGCTGGTTCAGACCCTGGTTGCCGATCGCGTGACTCCAGGTCCAGTTGAATTGCATCTGGAGATTGTTCGCGAAGGATTTGTTCAGGGTCAGGAAGCCGGCGTTGTAGTTGGAAAAGCCATGGTCCGTGACCGCGGTGCTGAGAAGGATTTGGGTGCTGTCCATGGGGTTCGCCATGCTCAGGTCGAACGTTTGCATCATGCCGCCCAGGTCCCCAGCGATGAAGGAGCTGGAGTTGCTTGCCGCCAGATACTGGGTGCAGGAAGTGCCGACGGGAACAGGTGAGCCGGGAGCCCCTTCGGCGGCCAGACACCCCGAACCGGGAGTGGATTGTCCAAAGGTCTCGAAGAACGGCTGTGGCGTCACGGGCTTGCCCTGGCGGAGTTCCTGGGCGACGGCGTCAAAGGCCTGCGCTAGGGTTTGTCCGCCGCTCTTGGCCATATAGTCCGAGGTGTTGAGGGCAACGCCCTGAGGCAGGTTCCGGCTGAAGCGACCAATGTATCCAACTTCCAGGAACATCTTGCCGGGCAACGCGCGTTGTACGGTGAAGTCGATGTTGTGAATGTGGGCCGGCGTCAAATAGGGATCCAGCGGAGCGGAGAGAAACAGCGGGAAGCCAGACCCTGGAGTATACGGAACTGGGAGCCCGGATGGAGCGGGCAGCGGAACGGTGTTGCCGTCCACACCGATGCGGAAGGCGTTCGCCGGACTGGTGCCCGGACCGTTGCAGGTGGCCACTCCGCCGCCCGGGGCAAAGGTTGGCCCGGCACATTGATCCACATCCGCCAAGCCGCCCGCGAGCAGGGGCAGCAGCACCTCGCTCACACCGCTGGTGCGATCGAAAATGAGGCCATAGCCGCCGCGAATGACGGTCTGTTTGTCGCCAAACAGCTTATTGTGCCAGGGCACGGTCCACGCCAGTGAGAGGCGGGGGCCGATGTCTTTCCAGTCGGTGGCCCGGATGGTTCCCTTGAGCGATCCGGTGACATCAGCCGTAGGCGTCAGGCTGAATTGGGGGTCGAACACTTGGCCTTGGGTCATGGCAGCGTTGCGCTGCTGCAAGAATGTCTGAAAGTTGATGGGAGTGGTGCCACCGTTTAGAGTGAACAGCACTTCCTTGCCACCGGATTCGCTAGGAGAGAGCTGCACTCCCCAGTTGAAACCCTGCGGTGACGGTGAGACCAGGACGCACCTGATAGACATCCTGCAGGTAGGTATAGAACGAAGGAATATGGACCTGGTCAGTGAGCGGGGTACCGAGCGGATTCGCCGCAAACGAACCGTTGCGGGTTTCGATCTGCGCGGAACGGTCTACCAAACCGAGCAGGACTGTGTAGAGCTGATCCCAGCGTACGGAGTCGTTGTTGTTGGGGTTCAGGCAACCGGTGGTGACGGTAGCCGAGCAGGGCAACGGTTCGAAAGCTGAACCGATACTGAGGTTTGCGGCGTTCCCGCCAAACGCCAGATTGCTTGTCGACTCGAGGTATAGGGAAGGCCCGCTGCTGAGACCACCGAGCACGTCGTCGGTGCGCAGGTGGAAGTCATTCCAAATGTAGCCAGCGGCCCCAAACTGGAAGACGTGCTTGCCATGCACCCAGCTATAGTCTTGGGCGATGTACCAGTTGTGGCCATTCCAGAGGCGCCCGCGAGCCTGCTGGGTATTGATGTTAATGGGATCGGTGAGAAGCTTGCCGAGGCCGTTGTTTTGCCCTAGCCCTTCCCCGGCGAGCTCCAAGGCTTGGGTAGTACCTGAAACCAACGGGGCGGGAGCGATGCGGTCCCAGCCCCACCAATTGCGGAGGTACGAACCGTGGGTAACCATGGTGAGGTTGTTAGTCAACTGGCCGGTGAGTTCGACCGTGTAGAAGTTCGGCTCAAAGGGATCGCTGCTGACCGATTTAGGGGTCGGTTCGATCTGAATTTGTTCCGTGCCGATGCGATCGACTTTGGCCCAATGCCAAGTGGCGAACAGAGTCCACTTGGAGTTGAAATTGTAGTCGAGGCGAGTCACAGCGATGTTCTCGGAGACGGGCGTCGGAACGCTAAATGCATAACCCATGGTGTTCAAACCGTCGCCGAGTCCGGTGTTGTTTCCTGCCGGGTAGAGAGCCAACTGTGCTTGAGTGACGGGGCTTATACCAATGCCGCGCGGATCGCACGCGCTACCTCCTGCACCGCCGGCGCCGGCGCACGCCGAAGTCAGCGGCCCGTTGGCCGGGTTGAGGTTATACGTATTCGTGGTTCCCGCGGTGTTCACAAACTGCAACTCACCTGACTTCAGGCTGGCGGTGGGGACCACGACGTTGAAGGTTGAAGCGTCATTCAGGCGGCGTCCTTCGTAATTGGTGAAGAAGAAAAGTTTGTTCTTCCAGATCGGGCCGCCGAAGGTGAAGCCAAAACGGTTATCCACCTGGTGGGGTTTGTTAATGCCGAAGGCGTTGTTGGTCCAGCTGTTGGCTCCCTCGGCGTCGTCGCTGTGATACTCATAGGCCGAACCGTGGAAGGTGTTGGTGCCATGTTTGGTGAGCAGGGCAACCTGGCCGCCCGAGGAGCGACCGAGGGTTGCATTGGGATTGCTGGTGGCAACGCGAAATTCCTCGGTACTTTCCCCGGGGATGGGAACGCTCGGTGCTGGCAGAGGCTCGCCCGGCGGACTGATGTAGCTATTGGAACCCTCCAGGTCGCTGGTGGCATCGCCGCCATCCAAGTTGAAGGTGATCTGTTCGCTGCGCGCTCCAGTCACCTGGCCCCCAGTCGTGTCGCTAGGATTTTGGTTTGACGCAACCGTCGGGGAAGGGGAAACGCCGGCCTGTAAAAACATCAACGAGCTGGCACTGCGGGTGAAGGCCGGCAGCCGCGCCATGCCTTCACCACCCAGGGTGGCGCCGAGACTCGCGTCGGTGGTTTGCAGCTCGGCCTCCGGGGCAGCCGTGACTTCCACGGTCTCCGAGGTTGAGCCAATTTCCAGAGTTACGTTGACGGTGTAAGACTGCAAAACCTCAACTTTAAGGCTGCTGACCACGCTGGCTCGGAAGCCTTTCGCGGAAACCCTAACGGTGTAGTCGGCTGGTTCGACGTTAGCAAAGACGTAGCGGCCGTCGGAGCCCGTGAAGGTGGTTTGTACCGCGTTGGTGCCGGATTGCGTTAAGACGACGGTGGCACCAGAGATATCCCCCTTGGACTGGTCACTGACCGTGCCGGTGACCGTGCCCGCGCTGGCCGACTGAGAATAAAGCGTGGAAGGAGAGACCAGGAGGGACGCCCCAGATCAGGCAGACCGCACCGAGGACGAGCGGTTGCGCGGCGAACAGGAAGCCGACGGCGAGCGCGCATGTTCCGCTGGCGGCCATGGCGCCCATGGTCAGCGCCGTCCGCCCAAAGCGATCGGCCAGCCATCCGCCGGCGAGGCAGCCGGCGAGTCCGCCCAGCCCCATGACCACAAACGTCACGATCCCGGCGAGAAACGCCGGGTCCTGGCCCGCGGAGTCGCGCGCGAAGCTCGCCGCCAGGAACAACCCGATCCAGGTCCACATGGCGTAGAGTTCCCACATGTGACCCAGGTAGCCGAGGTTGGCCAGCCGGAGCGCCGGGTTGCGGAAGGCGATGGTCAGGTAACGCGGCTCGAACGCCCGCGGGGCCGCGCGCCGGGGGCCTAGGCCGACGAGGTTGATCGCCACGGCGGCGAGCAGCGCGGTGGCCGAGGCTGTGGCGATGGTGAAGCGCCAGTCGACGCCCCCGAGAGCGTTGAAGAGATGGGGCGAAGCCGAGCCCAACGTAAGCGCGCCCACCAGGATCGCCACCAGCATCCCAAGATCGTCGCTCGCCCAGCTCGCGGCCATCTTCATGCCGATCGGGTAGACGCCGGCCATACAGGCGCCGGTGATGAAACGGGCCGCGAAAACCCCGCCGGAGCCTGGCGGAATAAGCAGGATCGAGGCGTTCGCCGCCGCCGCGACCAGGGTCGAGATCATGAACAGGCGGCGCGGATCGATCCGGTCGGCGAGGCCCAGCATAGCGCTGGCCAGCGTGCCGGCGACAAACCCGATCTGCACCAGGCTGGTGAACAGCGACACCTGCAGCGGCGTCAGGGGATGCTCGCTGAGGATGGAGGGCACGACGGCCGACGCCGAGAACCAGAGCGCTAGCGCGGCGACCTGGCAGAGCGCCAGCAGAGCGATTGAGAAAGCCTTGCCGCGCGTCATCGGCGCCCGCCCTCCGTGCCTCGCCACGCTCCAGTCAGCGGCGGCCGCTTTTTTCGACCCGACCGCTTTCTGACCCCTGTCAAAGAGAGTAGGTCTTCAGATCGGCTAGAAGCTAGGGGGAGGTCCTATGGCGTATCACCTCGAAGGCCGTCTGCTCGAAGTCTGCAACTGCCGCGTTCTCTGCCCCTGCTGGATCGGCGAAGACCCAGACAACGGGACCTGCAACTCGATCGTTAGCTGGCATTTCGACAAGGGCACGGTCGAGGACGTCGACGTCGCGGGCTGCACGGTCGTCGGTCTC
Source organism: uncultured Acidobacteriota bacterium (assembly GCA_963735525.1). Classification (GTDB taxonomy): domain Bacteria; phylum Acidobacteriota; class Terriglobia; order Acidiferrales; family UBA7541; genus Acidiferrum. The sequence continues at coordinate 547,227 of CAVTLQ010000023.1, forward strand.
GCGCATATTCCGGGCAACGTCCTAGCGGGCAACTGGCGCGCGGCCATCTACATCAATGAGAGCGCCAGCAAGGAGCAGGAGGAGGCGCTGCTCAAGGTCTACACCGGCAAGCTCGGCGGCCCGGTCGCCGACCTGGTCAGCCTGATCGGGGAGGTGGTGTCCGTCGAGCGGGCGCCGATCGTCTTCGACGTCCAGGGCGGGAAAGGCACGATCAAGATCGGCGATGTCGCCTATGCCGAGCTCGAGCCCTACGTCGGCGCGACAGGCGGGGCGACCACGCTGATCGACACGATCTTCTCGACCGTGCCCGGGGCGCCGGTGTTCGTCGGCAAGTCGCCGCGCTACCGCGCGCAGAATAAGACGCTCGGGATCGACCTCGATATCACCGGCCACAATGCGCTGCAGAGCGTCTTCAAGTTCGACGCCTAGATCGCCGCTCGACGCTGGGTGGACGTAAGTCCGTGGCGAACGCCGCACTTGATCGGCGGCGAACCTTCCTGCCGTTGCTCGTCGCTCTGATCGCGCTCGCGTGGGTCACGCTGTTTCTCTGGGAGAGCAGCCCCTACGGGCGCTACCTCAATCACGGCCGCTGGACCGACCTTGGGTTCGCCGCAACCCTCTGCAGCGCCTTGCCGGCCGGCCGTGTGCTGTTGCCGGCCCTGCTCTACGTCGGCGGCTGGGTCTTGATGTCGGCTGCGATGATGTTGCCGACGGCCCTGCCGCTCCTGGACATCTTCGGCCGGCTGACCGAACGGCGGCGCGACCGCGGTATGCTCACGGCGCTCTTGATCGCCGGCTACCTCATTGTCTGGGTTGCGTTCGGGCTGGCGGCGCACGCGCTGGACGCCGGGCTGCACGTGCTCATCTTCGCGACGCCATGGCTCTGGCTGAACGGCTGGATCGTCGGCGCGGGCGTGCTCGCCATGGCCGGCGCCTTCCAGTTCACCCCGCTGAAATACCATTGCCTCGACAAGTGCCGGACGCCGTTCAGCTTCGTTCACCAGCATTGGCGCGGGCGGGCGCCCGGCCGGGAAGCGTTTCTGTTGGGCGCGGACCACGGCGTGTTCTGCGTCGGCTGCTGCTGGGCGATCATGCTCCTGATGTTCGTCGTCGGCACCGGCAGCGTCGGCTGGATGCTGGTGCTCGCCGCCGTGATGGCGATCGAGAAGAACGCGCCGTGGGGTCGCCGGCTAAGCGCCCCCCTGGGCGTCGGGCTGCTTGTCTGGTCCGGCGCCGTCATCGCGCAGCACAGCGGACGGTTGCTGTAGTGCATGAGGGCGGCGGCGGGCGACCTCGGTATCGGCTACCAAGGCACGGACTCGAGGTTGCATCTGCACACGAAGAGCCGAAGCCATCCCCCGTGGGTATGAGGGTCGCATGCCCCTGACCGAAGAGGATCGTCAAAAGCTCCGCGACCGGTGTTCGGTGGTCCTGCCGGGATTCCGCACGCCGACCCCGGCCGAGGAGTTCCGCTTGCTGGCCGGTTGGTGCCAGGCCAACGACGTCGCCCACGACGTGTACGGCAAGGGCTGGTTGATCGAGGATTTCGAGGCCAGGATCGCCGACCTGACCGGCAAGGAAGCCGCCGCCTTCATGCCCAGCGGGGTGATGGCGCAACTGATCGCCATCCGAATCTGGGCTGGGCGCGCGGCCCTGCCGCGGTTTGGTTTGCACCCGACCTCGCACCTCATCCTGCACGAAGGCGAGGCCTATCAGGCTGTGCTGCACCTGCACGGCGTCGTCGTGGGCGATCGCCTGCGTCCAATGACAGCCGATGACCTCGACGCCCACAAGGAGCCCCTCGCCTGCCTCATCGCTGAGCTGCCGATCCGCGAGGCCGGAGGCCAGTTGCCGGACTGGGATCAACTCGAGGCGCTCAAGTGGCTCGCGCGGCAGCGGGCGATCGCCCTGCACATGGATGGCGCGCGGCTGTGGGAGTGCCGCGCCTTCTATGGCCGCTCGTACGCCGAGATCGCCGACGGCTTCGCGTCTGTCTATGTCTCCGTCTACAAAGGTCTGGGCGGGATCGCGGGGGCGCTCCTGGCCGGCGACAAGGACTTCGTCGCCGAGGCGCGGCTCTGGCGTCGTCGGATGGGCGGGACCCTGTTCCACCAAAGCCCGATGATCGCCTCAGCGGCCATGCGGCTCGAGGCCCGCCTCGCCCAGATGGACGCTTGCTATGCGCGCGCCCTGTCGCTTGCCGAGGCCCTGGGCGACGTCCCGGGCATAAGGGTCAATCCCGCCAAGCCGCACACCAACATGATGCACCTCTACATCGCCGCGCCGGCCGAAGCGGTTCTGGAAAGGCGCGACGCGATCGCCGCCCGCGACGGCCTCTGGCTCATTGGCGGCGCCCGGCCCGCCGAGGTCCCCGGTTGGTGCGTAACCGAGCTCTACGTTGGCGACACGCTCGTCGAGCACGACAACGCGACGGTCGTGTCGGGTCTGCGAGAGCTCGTGGGTTAGGCGCGGCCGCCGGCCAGCAAGGTCGGCGCCACCGGCGACTGGGCGCCCTGGCCGGCCCGCGTCGCGTCGAAAGCAGCCCACATCGGCGTGCAGTCGACCACCTGGCCCTCGGCCATCGCGCGGTCGATGGCCATCACCGTGAGGCCCGCGACCATCGAGTCCCAGGGCGTCACCGGGAACGGCGCTCGCCCCTCGAGCGCGGCCAGAAGGTCGACCGCCATCGCCTGGTCGGCCCCGTTGTGGGCGTCGGCGGTCAGGCCGCCGTAGTCGATGCGCTCGGGCTTGGCGCGGTTCAGCGCGCGGCGGACCATCAGCCGGTTGCGCACCAGGTCGGCGATCAGCGTCCCCTCCGCGCCGGCCAGGTACCAGCGCCGCTCGGACAGGGCGACATGGCTGTTCGAATGGAATGAGAGCCGGAAGCCGCTGTCGTATTCGACCAGCGCGACCTGATGGTCGGCGAGGTCCATGTCGGACTGGAAGGCGTCGTTCGAGGCCGCCCAGCCGGCGTCGTGCATGGCGTAGGCGGGCGAGCCGTCCTCGTAGACGCGCGGCGCGTCCGCCCGCTCGGGGACGAAGATGCGCCGGCCGCCGAAGCTCGCCACCTTCGCCGGCCGCGCCTTCGCCAGCCGGCCGAAGATGTCGAAGTCATGGCAGACCTTGTCGAGCATGAACGAGCCGCCCCATTCGCCCTTCCGCCGCCAGTTGCGGGCGAGATAGGCGCCGTGCTCGGGCGGCAGGTGCTCGGTCGCGTCCATCGAGATCATTGTGCCGAGCTCGCCTGCATCGAACTCGGCTGATCACCTCCTTGACGATCGGCATCGAGCGCATGACGAGGCCGATGTAGAGCGGCGGCGCGCCCTTGGCCGTGATCAGCCGCGCCAGCTCGAGCGTCTCAGCCTCGGTGCGCACGATCGGCTTCTCGGAGAAGATCGGATAGCCGGCGGCGAACGCTGCCTTCAGGTGCGTCAGGTGCAGGTGGTTGGGCGTCCCGATCATGACGAGGTCGTAAGGCCCGTCGTCGAGCAGCGCCTTTGGGCTGTCGAACGGCCGACCGGGCAGGATGTTGGCCGCCTGCACGATCGGCATGCCGACCGGTGCGGGGTCGCAATAGCCGTCGACGCGCAAGTCCCAGCCCATCTCCTCCATCGCTGCCAAGACGTGCGCGATCCGCTGGCCAAGACCAATGACGGCGATGCGCTTGGTGGTCATATCCCTCTCTCTCTGGCCCCCTCTAGGGGCAGTGGGCTGGTGGCGTCAAAGACTACCGCGGAGAGCGCACAAAGGCGTCGAGCTCGCAGAGAAGGTTGAGATTGTAGGGCGCGCTCCTCTGCGCACTCCGCCCTCCTCCGCGATCTCCGCGGTTGAATCGACAGCTTGCGCCATCGCCGGCGATCGGCTTGCCTTGCGCCATGACGTTCACCAAGCGCCTCCGCGAGCCGATCCGGCGCGGCGAGATCACCTGCTCGGTGCGGCTCTGGCAAACGCCGCGCGTGCGGATCGGCGCGCGCTACCCGCTCCCGCCGGGCGAGATCGAGGTCACGCGACTGGTCGAGATCGACCTCGCCGATGTTACCGAAGACCTGGCGCGCCGCGGCGGCTTCGCCGACCTGGACGACCTGATGAGCGTCGCCCGCCACGGCCTGGGCGAGCGGGTGTTTCTCGTCGAGTTCCGCTACCTGGAAAGCGCATGAGGGCGACGCTGGCGGGCGCGCTCGCCGCCGTGGCCGTCGCCGCGGCCGGCCCGGTCGCCCCCCAGCCGGCGGCGACGGGCCTTACGACCGATGTCGTTTTCACGGCGCAGTCGCCGCTGACCGGCGACACCGAGGTCATGCGCCGCGTGCTCAGCCCCCTCGCCGCGGCTGATGTCGAGCGTCGGTTGCAGGCCGCTGGGGCGGTGCTGGCCGACCAGCCGATAGACCTGAGCACCGAGCGGTTCCTCACTTACGTCCCAGCGCCGCCGCCCGGCGGGCGGTATGGCCTCATCGTCTTCGTGCCGCCCTGGCCGCAAGCCATGCTGCCCAAGCCATGGACGCCCGTACTCGATCGCGCAGGCGTGATCTTCGTCACCGCCGCCCGCTCGGGCAACGACGCCACCACGCTAGGCCGCCGCGAGCCCCTGGCCGTGCTGGCCGCCGTCAACGTGATGCAGCGCTATCCGGTCGACCCGGCGCGGGTCTATGTCGCGGGCCTCTCAGGCGGGTCGCGCGTCGCCATGCGCCTGGCGATCGCCTACCCAGACCTGTTCCGCGGCGCGATCCTGAATGCTGGCAGCGACCCGGTGGGCGGGCCCGAGATGCCGCTCCCGCCCCCCGATCTGATGCGGCGGGTGCAGGAGGCTTCCGCCTTCGTCTACGTGACCGGGGGAGCCGACAGCGCGGTGCTCGCCGACGATGAGGCCAGCCAGGCCAGCCTGCGCGGCGTCTGTGTGTTCAACCTGACGGTCGAGACCCCGCCCGGCATGGGCCACGACATCGCCCCCGCCGACGCGCTCGCGCGGGCGCTAAAGGTTCTGGATGCCCAGCCGCACCCGGATGCCTCGCGGCTCGCCGGCTGCCGCTCGAAGTTGGACCGCGACATCGACTTAAAGCTCGCGCGCATCGCGGCGCTGATCGCCGCCGGCCAGCAGAGCCAGGCGTCCGCGCTGCTCGCAGACGTGGACCGCCGCTACGGTGGCCTGGCCGCGCCCCGCAGCGTCGAGATGGCGGCGAGCTTGGCCCTTCGTTAGCCTGCGGCCGCCGGCGCCGGCTCGTGCTCCTGGTTCAGCGCTTCCAGCGAGATCTTGCCGGTTTCCGGGACGAGCAGCCAGGTGCCGACCGCGCCCGCGACCGAAAGGCCGGCGATGACGATGTAGGCGCCCATCTGGCCGACGCCGCCGTGGCCGATCGGTCGGAACAACAGCGGAAAAGCGAAGCCGCTGATCGCCGCGCCGATGCGCCCGCCGGCGACGGTGATGCTCTGCGCCACGCTGCGCACGCGGGTCGGCGCGAGCTCGACGCCAAGGATGCCTGCGCCGGAGACCAGCCCCGGCCCGGTCATGAAGATGTTGAGCAGCCCGTAGACGCCGAACGCGATCGCCGGCATGGCCAAGAGCTGGTGCTGCATCAGCGCGAAGACGACCAGCAGCACACCGCCGCCCAGGAAGCCCCAGCCCTGCAGCGGCTTTCGCCCGAAGCGGTCGATGACGAACAGCGAGCCGATGAACGACGCCGGCAGGATGAACAGGATCGCGGTCAGGAAGGCGAACATCGCCGGGTCCATGCCCAGGCTCTTGGCGATGATGTTCGGCCCGAACAGGATGAAGACGTAGACGACCAGGTCGTAGAGCATCCACAGCAGCGCCGAGGCGAAGATCGGCCGCCAGTGGCTGCGCGAACACCGGCCCAGAAGCTGCGCTCGTCGCGCGCGGGCGCGGCATGCTGGGCGCCAGCGACCTGCGCGATCACCCGCTCGGCCTCGGCGCTCTCGCCGGCCATCTTGGCCAGGAAGCGCACCGTCTCCGGCATCCGCCGCCGGAAGTAGAGCACGCCGAGCGCCGGAACCGCGCCGCCGGCCAGCACCAGCCGCCACTGCAGGTCGTCTGGCACATGCAGCGCCGCCAGCAGGAACTTGAGTAAGACCGCCGCCAGCGCCCCGACCGGCCACATGGTGCCGAAGCCCAGGCCCAGCGCGCGGCCGCGGTCTGCGCGGTTGGAGTGCTCGGCCATGATCACCGGCGAGAGCACATAGTCGGCGCCCACGCCGATGCCGAGCGCGAACCTGAGGCCGATCAGCCAGGCCACGTTCGGCGCGAACGCCTGTGCGATGGCGGCGATCCCCAGGATGAGCACGTCGACGCCATAGAAGCGCTTGCGGCCCGCCTGCCCAAGCACGCCGAACAAGAGCGCGCCGGACGCGGCGCCGACCAGCGCCGAGGCGGAGAGCAGCGCCGACTGGACGCCGGTCAGGCTGGCTTGGCCGAACGAGTGCAAGGACGAGCCCCAGCACCAGCGCCAGCGACGAGAGATCGTAGCCGTCGCAGAAGACGCCGAGCCCGGTGGTCAGCGTCGCCTGCCAGTGGAAACCCTTGAACCGCTGCTCGTCGAGCGCCGTCAGCGCCGCGTTGTCGCTCACCACCCACCCCGCATTGAAACCGCCCCGACGGCCGCTCGATCGTCCACCCGCCGACGCTAACAAGATTGTCGTCAGGAGATAAGCGACACGCTAGGGGAAGGTCTTAGGCGAGGTTTGTGGCAGTCCGGTGATGGCAGGGGCCAGGCGCATATCGCTGGGTGAGGTCGTCGCCGGGGTGCGTTCGCGGCGTCGTTGCGCTTGTCCTCTGGATCGCCGCGCCGCTGGCCGCGGAGTCGGGCGACCCCAACGCGCTCTGGCGCATCGTCCACACCCTCTGCACCACCGACATGAAAGTGAGCGGCAATCCCGCGCCGTGTGCGCGCGTCGATCTCGGCAAGGGGTACGCGGTGCTGAAGGACATCCGCGGGGATACCCAACTCCTGCTCATCCCGACCGATCGGGTCACCGGCATCGAGGCGCCGCAGCTGCTCGCGCCCGACGCGCCCAACTACTTCGAGGACGCCTGGGACTCGCGGCCGCTGTTCGACGCGCGCGTCGGCCACGCCGTGCCGCGCGACGACCTCGCGCTCGCCATCAACTCGGTCTACGGCCGCAGCCAGCAGCAGCTGCACATCCACATCGATTGCGTGCAGCCGAGCGTAAAGGCCGCGCTGGCGGCGAACGTCGGCCGGATCGGCCGCCACTGGGCGCTGCTCGACGTCCCGCTCTCCGGGCGCCGTTATCAGGCCATGCGGCTCGACGGCGCCGATCTTGGCGCGCGGAACCCCTTCAAGCTGCTCGCCGAACAGCCGCAGGCCCGCGCCGACATGGCCAGCGAGACGCTGGCGGTGATCGGGGTCGCTTCACCCGACGGTCGGCCGAGCTTTGTGCTGCTCAGCGACCGCGCCGACCTCGCGCTCTTCGACCGCGGCGCCGCCGAGGATCTGATGGACCACAGCTGCAAGGTGCTGCAGCAGTAGCCGAACTTCTCCCAGAGGGAGAAGTTCGAATCACGCCGACGCCGCCTCGGTCTCCTCCGCCGCCACGAAGCCGCGCCAGTTGTTCATGTACTCGACCATGGCCGGACCGAGGTGCTCGCCCCGCAGGTAAGCGCGGGTGACAGGCAAGGCGATGGTGTGGAACTCCGGGTCGCCTGCGACGCGCTGCGGAAAATCGTGGTGCAGCACCGCCGCGCGGCCGAGGATGACGAAGTCGGCGCCGTGCTCGACGAGGCGGCGGCAATCAGGCCCGCTCATCAGCTTGCCGGCGGCGCCCAGGCGGGTTGGGCCGCGCGGCAGGTCGGTGAACCAGTCGATCAGCGGCCGGTCGGCGAACGCCTCCTCGACCGGCGGCTTGAAGCAGTCCCAGAGCGACATATCGAGGAAGTCGAGGTCGCCCGACGTAAGCAGCCGCGCCGCCAGCGCGCGCTGCTCGGCGAAGACGAGGCCGAACCGCTCGGGCGAGATGCGCACGCCGAGCTGGAAGTCCGGCCCCGTGCGTTCGCGCACGCCCTTGATGATGTCGAACAGGATGCGCGCCCGGTTCTCAGGCGAGCCGCCGTAGCGGTCCTCACGCCGGTTGGTCTCGGGGCTGAAGAAGGCGCAGAGGATGTAGCCGTGGGCGCCGTGCAGCTCGACCCCGTCGAAGCCCGCCGTCTCGGCGCGCACGGCGGCGGCGATGAAGTCCGCAGTCAGCTGCTCGACCTCGGCGGTCGAGAGCGCGCGGGTTCCGGTGTCGGCGTCTTCCGACGGCCCGACCGGCGCCTCACCGGTGAGCTCCTTGGGCGAGCGCAGGCCGGCGTGGTGCAGCTGCGCCGAGGCGACCGCGCCGAAGCTCTTGATGCGCGCCGCGAGCCGTGTGAGCCCTGGCAGATGCTCGTCGCCGAAGATGCCGAGCTGGCCGGGAAAGCCCTGGCCGATCCGCTGCACGTGCGCCGCGCAGGTCATCACCAGCCCGAACCCGCCCTCGGCGCGATAGGTCAGCCAGTTGAACTCGTCGTCGGACAGCGTCCCGTCGGGGTGGCTCTGCAGGTTGGTCAGCGGGGCCAGCATGAAACGGTTCTTCCATGCGGGCCCGCGCGTCAGCGTCATCGGCGCGAAAAGGTCGGTCATCGGCTCCGGTTCCAGAAAGCGAGCTCGGCTTTAGACGAGACGCGCGGCTTCGCGAAGCCCTCGCGCCATTGACGCCGCAGCCCGCGCCTAAGGTATGTTGCGCAAGCCCCGACGCCAGCCCCCGAGCCAAATTCATGCTTCGCGAGATTGTGCTGACCGTGAACGGCCAGAAACGGGCGTTCACTGCCGACGACACCACCACCCTCCTCGATGCGCTGCGCAACCACCTCGACCTGAAAGGCGCCCGCTATGGCTGCGGCGCGGAGCAGTGCGGGGCCTGCGCGGTGATGATCGACGGGGAGGACAAGCCGTCGTGCGCGGTCGAGGTCGGGACGCTCGAGGGTCGCCCCATCACCACCATCGAGGGGATGGGCACGCCGGGCCGCCCGCATCCGCTGCAGCAGGCCTTCCTCGACAAACAGGCCGGACAGTGCGGCTATTGCCTGTCGGGCATCCTGGTCGGCGCCAAGGCGTTGCTCGATGCGCAACCCCTCCCCCACTCGCGCCGAGGTCGCCGACGCGCTCTCCTGGCACCTTTGCCGTTGCGGGGCGCATAACCGGATCATGGACGCCGTCCTGCTGGCCGCCGAGCGCATGCGCGCGAGGGCCGCGGCATGATCCCGCAGACGCTGCAGAACAATCCGAGCCTGGACCGCTGGGTCTCGTTCCCGACCAAAGGCCGCGTTCGCGTCGCGGTCGGCAAGAGCGAATATGGCCAGGGGATGCTGACCGGCCTGGCGCAGATCGCCGCCGAGGAGCTCGATGTCGCCTTCGAGCGCCTGGATGTCGTGAACCTGGAGACCGGCGCCTCGCCCGACGAGGGCCTGACCGTGGGCTCGATGAGCACGGAAATGTCGGGCGCGTCGATCCGCGCCGCGTCAGCCGAAGTGCGAGCCTTGTTCGCCGAAGCCGCCGCAAGCCGCCTCGGCTGCACCGCCGACGAGCTCGATGTCGACGACGGGGCCTTCCTGCGCGAAGGCGAGCGGACCGGGCTCGACTACTGGGCGCTGGCCGCCGAGGTCGACCTTGCGCGGGCGCCGGGCGAGGATGTGAAGGCCAAGTCGCCGGATCGGCACACGCTGGTCGGGACTTCGCAGCCGCGCATCGACCTGCCGCCCAAGCTGTTCGGCGCGGCCTTCCTGCACGACCTTGCTCTGCCGGGCATGCTGCACGCGCGGGTGCTTCGCCAGCCGGGGCCGGCGGCGAAGCTGACCGGCCTCGACGAGGCGGCCGTGCGCCGCGCGGCCGGCGCCGATATCGACATCCTGCGCGACGGCCAGTTCGTCGCCTTCATTTCCGAGAGCGAACCGCGGCGCCGCCGCGGCCATCGCCGCCGCCGAGGGCCTGGCGCAATGGGACGGCGCGCGCGACCTCTCGCCGACGCTCTCGGAGACGGAGTCGCTGAAGACGCTGCCGTCGGAGGCCTTCCCGTCCGGCGCGCCGGCGCCCGGCCGACTCCAACCGCCGGCGCCTCTCCGCCTCCTACGGCCGCCCCTACATCGCCCACGGCTCGATGGGCCCCTCCTGCGGCCTGGCCGAGATGAAGGACGGCAAGCTCACCGTCTGGACCCACGCCCAGGGCGTCTACCCCTTGCGCATGCTGCTGGCGCGGGTGTGCAAGCTCGCGCCAGACGCCATCCATGTGCTGCACCGGCAGGGCGCCGGCACCTATGGCCACAACGGCTCCGATGACGCGGCGATGGACGCGGCGGTCATCGCGGTGCGCCGGCCGGGCAAGCCGATCCGCGTGCAGTGGCGGCGCGAGGACGAGTTCGGCCACGAGCCGCTGGGCACGGCCATGCGCATCGACCTCGCGGCCGAGCTCGACGCCAGCGGCCGGCTGGTCGACTACACCGCCGAGATCTGGACCGGGTCGCACACGGGCGGCCGCGGCCGCTGCCTGGCCGAGGTCGCGCTCGGGCTGCGAGGCGCCGCCGCCGATGACCCCGCCGACCGGTCCCGGCGGGATGCGGTTCTCCGGCGGCGTGCTCAACGCCATACCGTCTTACGACATCCCGGACCGTCGGTTCACCGAGCATGCGGTGAGCGCGCCGGTGCGCACCTCGTCGCTGCGCGGGCTGGGCGGACCGGTGAACACCTACGCCGGCGAATGTTTCATCGACGAGCTGGCCGAGCTGGCCGGTCAGGACCCGCTGGCGTTCCGACTCGGCATGATGACCGACCCGCGCGCGAGTCGCGGTGCTCGACGCGGCTGGCCGAGATGGCCGGCTGGAACCGGCGCGGACCGGCCGGCTCGGGCAAGGGGCTCGGACTTGCCTACTGCCGCTATCGCGGGCGCGGCGCCTACGTCGCCGCGGCGGCCGCGGTCAGCGTCGAGACCGAGGTCACGCTCGACCACATGTGGTGCGTCACCGACTGCGGCCAGGTGATCAATCCGGACGGAGCGAAGAACCAGCTCGAGGGCGGCATGATCATGGCCGCGAGCTGGGCGCTGAAGGAGCAGGTGCGGCTTGCCGGGCGCGGCGTCGTCACCACCACCTGGGGTGACTACCCGATCCTGCGCTTCGACGAGGTCCCGCCGGTCGACGTCGAGCTGATCATGCAGCAGCACGAGCCCTCGAGCGGGACCGGCGAGGTCTCCAGCGGCCCCGCGCTCGCCGCCATCGGCAACGCCGTCGCCCACGCGCTCGGCGCGCGAATCCGCGAGCTGCCCTACACGCGCGAGCGCGTGGCGCACGCGCTGTTGGCGTAACGCTCTCGAACTTCTCCCAGAGGGAGAAGGAGGGGCCCCTTGCTGCAAGCAAGGGGACGATGAGGGGTTACGACGGTTGCTGTTTGCCTGAAGCGCCGTAACCCCTCCCCGCTCGCGCCGGCTTCGCCGCCGCTCGTCCCCGCCCTCTGGGCGGGGGTCTGCTACGCCGTCATCGCGTTGACCCAGGTTTCCGGGTTCATTTCGCGGTACTTCTTCTTGTCGGCCTCGGAGGCCAGCCGCTCGATCAGCTGCGCGTCGTTCATGACCTGGCCGGTGAAGGTGTCGGGCGTCTGCAGGGCGAGCAGGATCGCCGCCTCGACGTAGCTGTCCGGCTTCGGCCGCGCCGGCCGCTCGGCGGCGACAAAGCCCGCAGGCCGCGACGCCGGGCGCCCGAACAGCAGCCCCGGCGTGTCGATCCCGCCCACTGGTCTAAGCGCGTTCACCGCGATGCCGTCGTCCTTGAGCTCGCGGGCGAGCCCGATGGTCATCGCCTCGATCGCCCTTTTTGTCGCGCCGTAGTGCGAGCCGCCGAACGCCCCGACCGATGAGATGTTGATGATGTTCCCGCTCTTCTGCGCCTGCATCGTCGGCAGCACGGCCCGCACGCAGCGGAACGGCCCGTGGACGTTGATGTTGAACTCCAGCTCCCACGACTTGATCTTGATCGTCGAGATCATGCCTTGCGGCTGCACGGCGGCGTTGGTCATCAGGATGTCGATGCGGCCCCAGGTGCCGAGGGTCTTGGCGACCATCGCCTCGACCGAGTCCATGTCGGCGACGTTGCAGACCACCGGCAGCGCCTCGCCGCCCGCCTCTTCGACCAGCTTGGCCGTGTGATAGATGGTGCCGGGTAGCCTCGGGTCGCTCTCGACCTCAGTGCGCGCGGCGATCACCACCTTGGCGCCCTCGCGCGCATAGCCAACGGCGCAATATTCGCCCAGGCCGCGGCTCGCGCCGGTTATGATGGCGACCTTGCCGTCCAATCGTCCGCTCATGATCGAGCTCTCCAATGTCCTTAAAAGGGAATGCCGTGACGTTAGCGCCGGAAATCAGGGACAGGTACGACTTTCCCGCTTCGCTCCAGCGGTAATGCCAAGCCGGTTTGGAAACGGGTACCTGTCCCCAATTTCCTTGTCGGGCCTGCCGCGCTGCCGCTAAGTGTGCGGTCATGGCCTACTGGCTGGTGAAATCCGAACCGGAAGCCTGGTCGTGGGACGCCCATGTGAAGGCGGGCGCCGCCGACGCCTGGACGGGCGTGCGCAACTTTCAGGCGCGCGCGCACCTGAACGCCATGCGGCCGGGTGACAAGGTGTTCTACTACCACTCGGGCGACGAAAAGGCGGTGGTGGGGGTGAGCGAAGTGGCGCGCGAGGCCTATCCGGACCCCACCGACGCGACCGGCAAGTTCGTCGCCGTCGACCTGAAGGCCGATCACCGCCTGAAACGGCCGGTGACGCTGGCCGAGATCAAGGCGGACCCGGCGCTGGCCCAGATGGTGCTGGTGAAGAGCTCGCGCCTTTCCGTGCAGCCGGTCCGGCCCGACGAGTGGAAACGCATCAGCGAAGAAGGAAGCCATTGATGGCCCGTTCACCGGACTACCTCAGCGCCGTTGGCATCGGCGTGGCCGATCTCGACCGCTCGCTCGACTTCTATTGCCGCGTGCTCGGCATGCAGAAGACCCAGACCTTCTCGCTGCCCGAGATGGAGGAGATCGTCGTCGCGCACGAGGGACGCAACGCCGTGGTGCTGATGCACTACACCGATGGTTCAACGCGAAACTATCGCGACAATCCGGTCAAGCTGGTCTTCTACGTCGCCGACGCCAAGGCGCGCACCGAGGCGATCCGGGCCGAGGGCCTCGCCATCACCCGCGAGGCCGAGCCGATCCCGGCTATGGGCGGCGCCATCATCGGCATGGGCAAGGACCCCGACGGCTACGTGATCGAACTGATCCAGCTGGCGACCGCTCCCGCGTGAACCTCGCCAAGCCGCATCTCGACGTCGGGCTCTACGTCCGCGAGACTGAAGCCGCGCTTCGCTTCTGGCAGGACGAGGCGGGCGCGGTGTTCGACCACACCCTCGCGCTCGGACCGGGGAGTCGCCAGCACCGGCACGACCTCTACGGCTCGGTGCTGAAGATCAACAACTCGCTGAACCCGCCGCCGGAGAACCCGCCAACCGGCTACGAGGAGCTGCTGATCGCGCGCGAGGGGTTGGCCGCGTCGAAGACCCTGTACGACCCGGAGGGCAACCAGGTGACGCTCGTCCCGCCGGGGACGCTCGGGGTGGAGAAGATCGGCGTGCGCCTCGGCGTCCGCGACCTCGCGGCCCACCGCCGGTTCTACTCCGAGGCGCTGGGGCTGAAGGAAGAGACGGTCGAAGGCGCAGGCGCGGCATTCCGCGCCGGCGACAGCATCATCCTGGTCGATGAGGACAAGGACGCGCCGAGCGACGCGCTGATCGCGGGGTATGGATGGCGCTACATCACCTTCCAGATCTTCAAGGTCGACCAGGAGCACGCCTTCGCCCTCGCCCATGGGGCCAGGGAGGGCCGCGCTCCGGTCACCCTAGGCGAAACCGCCCGCATCTCCATGATCCGCGACCCCGACGGCAACTGGATCGAGCTCTCCCAACGCGCCTCGATCGTCGGAAGCCTCGCGCCAGGCTAATCTGACCCGTCATCCCCCGCTGGAGCGAAGCGGAACGCGGGGGACCCATGAACACGACGGCCAGCAAGGTGTTCATGGGTGGCCCGAATAAATCGGGCCATGACGTTGAGATTTATTTCGGATCCGGCAGGCCGAGGACGCGCTTGGAGACGACGTTCAGGTTGATCTCTGACGTGCCGCCTTCGATGGAGTTGGCCTTGGCGCGGAGCCAGCCTCTGGTTGCGGCGAGCTCGTCGGGTCCGAACCCCTCGCCCTCCCAGCCCAGGCCCTGGACGCCCATGGCCTCGATGGATAGCTCCGTGCGGTCCTGGGCGATCTTGGCGCCGGCGTACTTCATGATCGAGGTGGCCGCGCTCGGACCCTGGTTCGACTTCGCCTCCTCGCCCGCGCGCCGCACGGTGAGCTGGAAGGCGCGCGCCTCCATCGCGTGATCGATGATGCGCTTGCGCAGGTCGGCGTCGGCCAGGCGGCCATCGTCGTCGACGCCGACGTAGCGCTCGGCGAGCTCGACCACGCCCACCGGCGCCGCCGCCAGGCCGCCGCCCCCGCCGCTCCCCAAGCCGGTCGAGATGTTGTCGCGCTCGAATTGCAGGAGGCGCTTGGCGATCGTCCAGCCGCCGTTCAGCGGCCCGACCATGTTCTCCTTCGGGACCTTCACGTCGGTGAAGAAGGTCTCGCAGAACGGGCTCGTGCCGGAGATCAGCTTGATCGGCCGCGTCTCGACGCCGGGCGTCTTCATGTCGATGAGCACGAAGCTGATGCCCTCGTGCTTCTTGGTCGTGTCGGTGCGCACCAGGCAGAAGCACCAGTCGGCGAGTTGCGCGCCGCACGTCCAGATCTTCTGGCCGTTGATCAGCCAGTGGTCGCCCTTGTCCTCGCACCTGGTCTGCAGAGGCTGGCGAGGTCGGAGCCCGCGCCGGGCTCGGAATAGCCCTGGCACCAGCGGAGCTCGCCGTTGACGATCGGCGGAATGTGGCGGCGCTTCTGCTCCTCGGTGCCGTACTCGAGCAGGGTCGGGCCGAACATCATGACGCCCATGCCGCCGATCGGGTTGCGGGCGCCGATCTTGGCCATCTCCTCGGCCAGCACGCGCGCCTCGGCGCGCGACAGCCCGCCGCCGCCGTAGGCCTTCGGCCAGGTCGGCGTGCCCCAGCCCTTGGCGCCCATCCGCTCGCGCCAGACCTTCACCTCGGCGCTCTCCGGCCCACCCATCATCGCGGCCATCTGAGCGGAGGGGTCCTGCTTCAGCGCCGGCGGGAAGTTCTCTTCGAGCCACGCCCGCGCCTCGCTCCGAAAGGCGTCAAGCTCCGTAGCCGCCAAAATCGGCCATATCGAAATCCCTTGGCTCTGATGTGCCCGCGACACTAGCGCGACCGAATTTACCCGCAAGCCTCGGCGCTGAGATCGTTTGGCGTTTCGGTCGGGGCGGGGTTTGGCTACCCTCGCGCCATGCACATCAACCACCTGCATCTGAAGGTCGCGTCGGTCGAGCGGGCGCGGGCGTTCTACGCGCGCTTCTTCGGCCTCGCCGATTTCGTATGGCATGGCGAGATGCTGTTCATGCGCGACGATGCCGGGATGGACCTGGCGCTGGCGCCGGCTGCGACCGTCGAGCCGATGCCACGCTGGTTCCACTTTGGGTTCAGGCTGGACGATGCGGGCACGGTGAGGGCGCTGCACGATCGCATGGCCGCCGAGGGCGTCCCGCTCAGCGAGCCGCTGACCACCGCCGGCGATCTCACCTTCTTCCGTTGCACCGACCCCGACGGCTACTCGATCGAGATCTACTTCGAGCCCGATCCCGCTCGATGAGTCCCGCTGAAGCCTATGCCGAGAGCTTGATTGGTCAGCCGGGTTCGCGCTGGAAGCTGCCGACGCCGGCGCTGATCGTCGATCTCGACGCGTTCGAGGCCAACGTCGCCAGGATGGCCGTGCGCGCGAAGGACGCCGGCGTGGCGCTCCGGCCGCACGCGAAGACCCACAAGTGCGCCTTCATCGCCAGGGCGCAGATCGAGGCCGGCGCGGTCGGCGTCTGCTGCGCCAAGCTGGGCGAGGCCGAGGCGCTGGCCGAGGCCGGCGTCGAGGACATCCTCGTGACCTCGCCGATCGCGTCCGCGCCCGTCGCCGAGCGCGCCGCTGCGCTCGCCAAGCGCGGCGTGCGCGTCGCCGTCAGCGTCGACGACCCCCTGGGCGTCGCGGTCCTGGCCGCGGCCGCCGCCGGCGCTGGTGTGAGCATGAGCGTGCAGATCGACGTCGACGTCGGGACCCGGCGCACGGGCGTGGCCGATGTCGACCATGCGCTGGCGCTCGCGGCCGCTATCGCCGCCTCGCCGGCGCTCAGCCTGCGCGGCGTGCAGGGCTATGGCGGCCGCTGGCAGCACACGCCGGGCGCCGACAAGCGCATGGACGCGGCCAAGGAAGGCATGGCGCGGCTCAGCGCCGTCGTGCAGGCGCTGCGCGGCCACGGCCACGACTGCGCGATGGTCACCGGCGGCGGCACCGGCACCAACACCGCCGACCGGGCGCTCGGCGTGCTGAACGAGCTGCAGCCCGGCTCCTACATCTTCATGGACAACCAGTACGTCGACGCCCTGGGCGCCGACGAGGACGGCGCGTTCGCCACCAGCCTCTTTGTGCAGGCGCAGGTGATCAGCGCCAACGCCCCGCGCTGGGTCACGGTCGACGCGGGCCTCAAGGCCTTCGCCACCGACGGCCCGCCGCCCCGGCCGGCGACCGGGCCGTTCGCCAAGGACGGCTATTTCTTCTTCGGCGACGAGCACGGCGGGCTGATGCGCCCCGAAGGCGCGCCGGTATCGCTGGGCCAGCGTGTGGAGCTCACCGCTCCGCACTGCGATCCGACCGTCGACCGCTACGACCGCCTGCACTTCGTCCGCGGCGACGTGCTCGAAGCCATCGCCCCCATCGAGGCCAGAGGTCGGTCACAGTAGTTAACCCCCTCCGTCATCCCCCGCTGGAGCGGCGGAGCCGCGGAGTGCGTGGGACCCATGAACACTGGAGGCGCAAGGCGCCCATGGGTGGCCCGAACAAGTCGGGCCATGACGTGAAAAGAGAGAAGCTCTAGGGTTCGCGCGGGGGGCAGAGACCATGAAAGCGACGCGCACACTCATCCTCATCGCCGCGGCGTTAATGCTCGGGGGCTGCAATCTCGTCGTCTCGCAGACGCCGGTGTTCCAGACGGCGGACGCGGCCGGCGCGCCGCCGTTCAAGCCGGGCTTTTGGGCCTCGCCCGACCCTGGTTGCACCTTCGACGAAAGCACGCCGTTCGACGCCTGGCCGAAGTGCGCCAACGGCTCGGAGATCCAGCCCGACGCGATGATCGCAACGGTCGATCCGACCACCGTGACCGCATCACCCGACGCCAAGGCCGGGAGCGGCCCGCGCAAGGTTGCATTGGCCTACGTGCTGGCCGCCGGCGATCCGCGCATCCTGCAGATCGACCTGCACATCCCCGAGGCCGGGCTGGGCGAGCTGGGCTTTTTCTATTTCGTCGCGGTCAACCCGACGCGGTTCGATGACGCGGGACGCATCACCGCGGCCCAGCTGTGGCCGGTCCAGTGTGGGCCGCCGCCCCCGCCGCAGACGACGCAGACCGCCAATGGCGGCGATATGACCAAGGGCATGGTCACCCAGCGTCCGCTGCCGGGGCTGAGGGTCGAGAACGGCGAGTGCACGCCGGTCGACAAGGCCGCCGTTCGGAACGCCGCCACCCCCAGCCGCGCCTGGGCCGACAACGTCGGCGAGCTGCACTGGGTGCGGGCTGCTGGGGGGTAGCGCCTCAAGACCACGCCAAGCCAAGGCTCTCCGCGATCCTGTCGAGTCGCCGATCCCGGGTCCAGAGATGCGCGTCGGGCGTGAGGCGGACCGAAGCCAACAGGTGAACGTCGACGAGGCCAATCCCCGAGCCCCACAGGACATGAGAACTCGATGAACCGCATCGCTTCGGCGTGAGTCGCGACCGCGGCCGACGGGAGTTCGGCGAGCGCCGCGAGCCTAACGTGTCGTTCGCGCAGGCGCCCGAGTCCTACCTCGCCGATCACCAGCGGGTGGCAGAGCACCCTGCCGCGGTCGAGCAGGTCCGCCAACGCAAGATCGTTTCCTCGTAGATGATCGACCCAGATCGACGTGTCGACCAGGATCACGCGGGCGGAAACCGTCGGCGCGGCGGCGCGCGCAGGTCAGGCTCCGTTCCGCCCATACGCGCCAGTCGGCGCGCGGCCTCTCGCTCCACGAGCGCCTTCAGCGCTTCGCGGACGACAGTCGACTTTTCCTTGAGACCGGTGAGTTCCTGGGCCCTCGCGAGCAACTCGTCATCCAGCGCCAGCGTCGTTCGCACTTGTTTCCTCCATAGGCATCAAATCTAGCATCGTTCGATGTCGATTTCCATGCCTAGGTAGGACCGATGTTCTATTTCCCCACCGGCTGATCCATAGAGCTTGCATGGCCGCCGCGATCGCCGCCAATGCCGGAGCGCTCCGCTATCGCCTCGCGACGCGGCTGGGGTTCTTCATGCCGGGATTCGCGGCGGCGGCGTGGGCCCCGCTCATACCGTTCGCCAAGGCGCGCGTCGGCCTCGACAACGGCGTGCTCGGGCTCGTGCTGCTGGCCGCCGGCGTCGGCGCGATCGCCACCATGCCGCTCGCTGGCGTGCTGGCCGGGCGCTTCGGCTGCCGGCGCGTGATCCTGGGCGCAACCCTGATCACGGCCGTTTGCCTGCCGCTGCTCGCCGCGGTCTCGAGCCTGCCCGGGCTGGTCGTCGCGCTGTTCGCGTTCGGCGCCGGCGTGGGCACGCTGGACGTCACCATCAACATCCAGTCGATCATCGTCGAGCGCGAGGCCGGAACGCCGCTGATGTCCGGCTTCCACGGCTTCTATTCGATCGGCGGCATCGCCGGCGCGGCGGGGATGACGGCGCTGTTCGCGGTCGGCGCGCAGCCGCTCGCCGCGGCCTGCGGCGCCGGCGTAGTCTGTCTCGCGCTCGGGATCGCCGCCCTGCCCGGCTTGCTCGCCGACGGCGCCGGGCAGGGCCCGCCGTTGCTCGCCTTCCCGCGCGGCGCGGTCTGGTTCATCGGCGCTCTGTGTTTCATCCTCTTCCTGGTCGAGGGGTCGGTGGCCGACTGGAGCGCGGTGTTCCTAAGTTCGGTCCGCGCCATGCCGCGCGCCTACGCCGGCCTGGGCTTCGCTGCCTTCGCCGCGGCGATGACCTCTGGCCGGCTGACCGGCGACCTGTTCGTGCACCGGCTGGGCGGCGCGCGGGTGGTCATGCTGGGCTCGCTGTGCGCCGCGGCGGGGTTCGCCGTCGCCAACCTCGCGCCAGGCTGGACGGCCGGCCTGGTCGGCTATGCGCTGGTCGGAATCGGCTGCTCGAACGTCGTGCCGGTGCTTTACTCGGCCACCGGCCGCCAGGCCGACATGCGGGAGAGCCTGGCAGTGCCGGCGGTCAGCACCATGGGCTACTCGGGCATGCTGATCGGCCCCGCGGTTATCGGGATCACCGCGCACCTGTCCAGCTTGCCCTGGGCGTTCACGGGCGTGATCCTGATGCTGCTCTGCGTCGCCGCGAGCGCCCGCTGGCTGCGCAGCTAAGAATGGAGCCGGGTTTGACGCGTCTGGAGGCGCTTGGGCGCCTGCGACCGCTCGTGGTCGACGCGGTGGCGCCGATCACGATCTATTACGTCCTGCATGCGCTGGGCGTGGCCGACCTGCCTGCTCTCCTCGCCGGCGCGGCCGTGCCCGCCATCGACGCGATCGCCAGCTTCGCGGTCGAGCGGCGCCTGCGCCCGCTGCCGATCTTCGTCTGTGGAATGTTCGCCCTGACCGTAGTGCTGGCGCTTTTCATCCATGATCCGCGCATCCTGCTGATGAAGGCGACCCTCGTCATGGTGGGCGCCGGCGCTTGGTTCCTGGTCACCGTTCCCTTCCGCCCGGTGCTGTACACGGGCGGCGCGACCGCCGTGGCGCGTGGGTCGGAGGAACGCGCCGCGCGCTGGGCTGCGGCCTGGGCCGACTCGAGCTTCCGCGGTCGCATGCGATGGGCCACCGCCTTGTTCGGCCTCGTCTTTCTTGGAGATGCGGCGCTGCGCACCATCATCGTCTACCGGTTGCCGATCAGCCAGTCGGTAGTCCTGGCCCACGCCCCGGCGCCGATTACGATCGTCGCCACGCTGCTGATCGCGCGCTTCCTGCTCATTCCGGCCGCGGCGCTGGCAATGCGCGACCCAGCGTAAGCGTTTCGGCCATTGCCGGGCGGCCGCTTTCCTGCGATTTTCGAAACGCGTTCCATTTCTTCTTACCAAGGCTCCCTGATGCCGCTGACGCCCCAGCGCCGGTTCGTAACGCCCCTGCCCGACGAAACCGTCGAGGCGCTGGCCGCCCGCGCGTTGCCGGACGAGGCGGTGGCGACCGCCGTCGAGCGCATCCAGAGCTGGAACCTGCACATCTTCGCCATGCGCCGCCCGCGCGGCCTGTTGTTGGGCTCCGACGTGGTGTTCGTCGAGCCGCCGCCCAGGCCCGCATGACCGCACCCGTCCGCCAGATCCGAGCCGAGACCGCCGAGGCGCTCATCGAGCGCGCCGAGATCGCGGCCGGGCACGACGGCACGGCCGAGCTGGCGCTTTCCATCCGCTACGACAACGACGTCGTCGGCCAGGTGGTGCTGGACGCCGACACCGGCTTTTCCGTCATGCGCGCCTGCGGCGCGGCCGACCTCAATGGGTTGATCGGCCGGTCCTGGCGCGAGGTTTCCAAGGGACTTTCGAATGTATGACCTGCTGATCAAGGGCGGGCGCGTGGTCGACGGGACCGGCGCACCGGCCTTCGCCGCCGACGTCGCGGTCAAGGACGGCCGCATCGCCGCCGTCGGCGCCGATCTCGGCGAGGCCCGGCGCGTCATCGACGCCAAGGGGCAGGTCGTCGCGCCCGGTTTCATCGACCCGCACACCCATTTCGACGTGCAGCTGCTCTGGGACGGCGCGGCGAAGCCCGCGCTCGAGCATGGGATCACCGCGGTCGTGCCCGGCAACTGCTCGCTTTCGCTCGCGCCGCTGAAGGCCAAGGACCGCAAGGCCCTGGTCGGCATGTTCCAGCAGATCGAGGAGCTGCCGCCGGCCGCCTTCACCGACGCGTTCGAATGGACCTGGGAGGATTTCGCCGGCTACCGGGCGGCGCTCGAGAAGGGGCTCGCCATCAACGTCGCGCCCCTGGTCGGCCACAGCGTGATCCGGCTCTGGGTCATGGGCCCGGACGCGAACCAGCGCGCCGCGCGCCCGGACGAGGTCGCGGCGATGCAGGACCTGCTGCGCGAGTGCCTGCGGGCCGGCGCGGTGGGCCTGTCGACCAGCTTCGTCGACGTCGACGAGAAGGCCAGGCCGGTGCCGAGCCGCTTCGCCGACTTCGCCGAGCTCGATGCGCTCGCGAGCGTGCTCGGCGAGTTCGGCCGCATGCTGCAGATCGTTCCGGAGTTCTACGACGCCGACATCACCATCGCCCGCATCGACCAGCTGGCCGAGCTGTCGCTCAAGCACGGCATCCCGACCACCTTCTCGCCGGTGTTCGACAGCCGGTTTGCGCCGAACGCGGCGCCGCGCCAGCTCGCCCGGGTCGAGGAGCAGTTTGCCCGCGGCGCGCGCGTATGGCCGCAGATGCAGACGCGGCCGATCGACATCAGCTTCTCCCTGCTCAGGCCCAGCCTCTTCTTCGGCCGCCTGCCGAGCTGGATGCGCACGCTGCGCCAGCCGTTGCCGGAGCGGCTCGCGGCGCTCCGCGATGCGGACACGGTCGAGCGCCTGATCGCCGACGCCGGGCCCGACGGGGGCGAAGCGATTTTCGGCAGCCTTGTCGCGCGTGGTGGCGATGCGTTGCCGGCCGAGCTTGCCGGTCAGACGCTGGGTGAGATCGCCAACGGCGCGCGGCGAGACGCCGGCGCGGGCTCTGATCAGCCTCTCGCTGGAGCACGGGCTGGACGTGGCCTTCATCGCCGCCAACCGCGGCCACGAGGACACCGGCCGCATCGGCCCGATGCTGGCCAGCCCGCACGTGCACATCGGCGCAAGCGATGGCGGCGCCCACATCGCCTCCTTCGCGACCTATGGCGACACCGGCTACCTGTTCAGCGAGTTCGTGCGCAAGGCGCGGCGCGATGACGCTGGAGCAGGCGGTCAAGAAGATCACCTCCGAGACCGCCGATATCTGGCGGATCAAGGACCGCGGCACTCTGAAGCAAGGCTTCGCCGCCGACATCGTCGTGTTCGACCCCGACGCCATCGACCGCGGCGAGGAGCATGCGGTGTTCGACATGCCGGGCGATGGCATGCGCTACGTGCGCGGCTCGATCGGCGTGGATACGGTGGTGGTCAACGGCGAGATCGCCTGGGCCAAGGGCGCCTACACCGACGCCAAGGCGGGCGAGATCTGCGGCGTCGCGTAGACACGCGGGGCCAAACGACAGGGAGGAAACGATGGCCGACGACGGCTTCGTGCTCGAGATCCCCGAGATGATCGGGATCGCGCTCTCGCCCGCAGCGGACGGCGCAGGCCGCGACCAAAGCCTGGCCGCGCGGCACGCGCATCATCTCGGCCGACAGCCACATGCTGGAGAGCGACCTCTGGGTCGACCGCTTCCCCGCGCACATGAAGGACCAGGCGCCGCGCATGGTGTTCGAGGACGGCGGCTGGCAGCTCACGCATCGCCGGCAAGCCCATGACGCCGCCGCATATCGCCAGGGGGCTCTGCACCACGCTCGAGTGCACGCCCGGCTTCACGAGCATCGAGGCCAGGCTCGCCGACCTCGACGTCGAGGGCGTCGAGAAGGAGCTGATCTTCCCGCAGCGCCTGTTCGGCCTCTACATGTTCGGCAAGATGATGAACCGCGCCGAGACCTTCGGCGCCTACAACGAGCACATCGCCGAGGTCTGCAAGAGCGGCAAGGGCCGGCTCTTCCCGGTCATGGTGCCGGCCTACTGGGACATGCAGGCGGTCAAGGCTTCGGTCGACCGCTGCGCCGAGCTGGGCGCGCGCTGCCTGATGATCCCGATCAAGCCTGGCGAGGACTCAAACGGCGAGCTGATCCAGTACTCCGACCCCAAGCTCGATCCGATGTGGGACGCGATCGCCGAGAGCGGCATCCCGCTCTGCTTCCACATCGGCGAGGCCATACCGACCGCCGCGCCTGGCGCCGCCGGCACCTTCGTGCTGACGCAGATGCAGGGCTTCCGCCAGATCTGGGGGCCGCTAACCTTCGGCGGCGTGTTCGACCGTTTCCCCAAGCTCAAGGTGGTGTTTGTCGAGGGCGGCATCAGCTGGGTCGCCTCGATGCTCCACGACGCCGACATGATCTGGAACTCGTTCCCGACGGTGATGAACCCCAAGCTCAAGCATCCGCCGAGCTGGTACTGGTTCAACCACTGCTATGCGACCTTCATGACCGACCCGGCCGGGCTGGAGCTGTTGCACCGTATCGGGGCCGACCGGGTGATGTGGTCGAGCGACTATCCGCATCAGGAGAGCACGTTCGGCTACACCAGGAGCGCCATCCAGGCGGTGTTCGACGCCACCACGGTCAAGAACGCCCAACTCATCCTCGGCAAGACCGCGCTCAAACTGTTCGCGATGGAGTAGCTCCGGCGCAGCGGGGAAGCGGATGCAGAGAGAAGAGCTGCGGATAGCCTGCGCGACGGCGGCCGCGGTAATTGCGATAGCGGTGACGGCCGCCCCCGCGTTCGCCAGAGCCGCGCGTTGCGATATTCGGACGAACAGCGGCGCCTACGCGGGGTCGTGCGACTTCACTCCAAGCAAGGGCGGCTCGTTCAGCATTGCACCGATTGGCCGCGCTGAGTTCTTCACGCACGCCAAGGACGATCCAGGCATCACCATGATAAGCGTGGACGTCGCTGGCTCCAGCGCGGAGGTAAGTGGCCTGACGACGGACGGGATAAACTCCATGTGGGGGGAGGCAAATCGGTCGCTCAAGGACAGGGCCTGCTGGGTGGGCGAGGACTTCTCGATCTGCGTCTACTAACGGTCGACGGTCGTACCCTCTCAGGCGCCGCGTAGCGGCTCGCGCGCCGTCGCCATCACCGACACCGTCGGGGTGCGCAACGTGAGCAGCAGGCACAGCCCCGTGATCGCCGCGGCGATGCCGAGCGAGACCCCCGGCACGTGAAACTGTGGGTTTCTCACCGCCCAGGCGAAGGAGAAGCCAAAGACGCTCGGCCCTACCAGCGAGGCGATGCCGCCCATGGACTGGTTCGCCCCCTGCAGCTGGCCCTGCTCGTTCGGCCCGACGTGTCGCGTCATCAGTCCCTGCAGGCCCGGCGTAATCAGGCCGGAGAGTGAGCTGAGCGGCATGCCCAGCAGGTAGAACAAGCCGGAGGGCGCCCATGAATAGTAGGCGAAGGCCAAGGTTGCGAAGCTGAGGCCGATCACGAGCGTCCCGCGCTCGCCGAACCGCCTCACGCAGGGCCCAACCAGGAAGCTTTGCACCCCCACGCCGATCAGGCCGCCCGCCATCATGTAGACGCCGACGGTCAGCGGCGACCAGTGATAGCGATAGCCGGTATAGAGCACGAAGATCGCGGGCCAGATCATCTGAGCCAACTGATTTAAGAAGAAGATCCCCGCCAGGCCAAAGAGGTCGCGGTGTGAGCGCAGCAGCGTCAGCGACCCCAGCGGATTGGCCTTCCGGAGCTCGAACCGATTGGTCCGCCGCTCAGGCGGGAGGGATTCCGGCACGATGAAATAGCCGTAAAGCGCGTTGGCCAGGGTCAGGGCCGCGGCGGCGATAAAGGGCGCCCGCAGGCTGATCTCACCCAGGAGGCCGCCGAGCGCCGGCCCAGCGACAAAGCCGAACGAGAACGCGCTGCCGATCAGGCCGAAGAGCCGCGCCCGATCCTGGGGCTGGGCAACGTCCGCCACATAGGCGTTGGCCGTCGAGAAAGCGCCCGAGGTCGCCCCGCTGATCATCCGTCCGGCCAGCAACCAGAGCAGGCTGGGCGCAAACGCCATGAACAGGAAATCGGTCCCGAGCCCGGCCAGCGAGACGAGGAGCACGGGCCTTCGGCCGAAACGGTCGGACAGCACCCCCAGGACTGGCCCGGCGAAGAAGCTCATCAGTCCGCCGACGGTGGCGAACAGCACGTTCCAATCTGTCGCCTGCGCCGTGTCGCCGCCGGTGAACTGCTTGAGGAGGTTCGGCAGGATCGGGATCATGAGCCCGAACGACATGGCCGTCGTGATGGCCGAAATAAAGATGAAGACAAACGCCGCCTGGCGCTGGCCCGGCGCCCCCGCGGGCGGACGTCCCGGTTGCGGGAGGCTGGTCATCCCTCAGCGCTACGGCCTCGCTGCACCTTTGCCAACAAGTGACCTCCGCGAGCGGCCATCTTGTCGCGGAAACGTCGGCGTTGCGGAGCGCCGCCCGGGACGCGGGGGCGGCGGCCGGCTTGACCTCACGGCATTCTCTCCTTCCAGGCGCATATCGGCCGTGCGAGACCTGCCGGCTAACCGGAGGAGCTAGTCGGCGGACTCACACAAGGAGGAGGGCGCGACCATGAAATCGGCTCTGACGTTCGCCGCGACCGCGCTCGCGGCCCTGTTCCTCGCTTCGGCCGCCAGCGCGGACAGCATTGACCTGCCGCCGGGATCCGTCGTGACGCTGCAGACGCACAGCGCGACCATTGCCCTGAGTAACAATCTCAGAGGGACGTTCAACTGTTCCTGCTCCGCGGGCAGGGGCTCCTGTACTGTTGACGTTGGCGAGGGGTCGTTGACTTGCAGCTCCGCAACGGGCGAGACATGTACAGGCAGCTGCCGCTTCAGTTCGGGACCCCCGGGCTTCAGGGGCGCGATGGCGGCAGCCAGGGCTCACGCCGCCTCTGAGAGCCACATCGCCCAGTAGGCAGGCTGAGTAGGCGGCGGTTGAGGAGTCAGGCGATGGGACTGGATGGCAAGCGCGTAGTCGTGATCGGCGGCACGTCGGGGATTGGGTTCGCGGTCGCGGAGGCCGCGATCGGCGATGGCGCGTCGGTGGTCGTGGGCTCGAGCCAGCAGGCCAATGTCGACGGGGCGGTCGGCAAGCTCGGCCAGGCGGCGAGCGGGCGGGCGGTCAATGTGCGCGACGAGGCGAACGTTGAGGCCTTCTTCTCCGAGGTCGGCGCCTTCGACCACCTGGTCTTCACCGCCGGCGACTGGGGCAACCTGCGCACAGCGCGCACGCTTGCGGAGACCGACCTTGAGTCCGCCAAGGGCCTGGCCGACGTGCGTTACTGGGGCGCGGTCAGGGCCATCAAGCACGCGCTGGCCCACATCTCGCCGGCGGGCTCCATCACGCTGACCAACGGGACGATCGCGCACCGGCCGCGCAAGGGCACGCCGCTGTCGACGGCCATGGCCGGCTCGCTCGAGCACCTGGTGCTGGGCCTGTCGGTCGATCTCGCGCCGCTCAGGGTCAACTGCGTTTGCCCGGCCGGTATCCGAACCGGCGTCTGGGACTCGATTCCCGAGGAGACCCGCGCGGCCTCGTTCGAGCGCATGACCGCGCGCCAGCCGATCGCGCGCATCGGCGAGCCGGCGGAGGTCGCCGAGGCCTACCTCTACCTCATGCGCGGGACCTACACGACCGGCCAGGTGCTCCTGGTCGATGGCGGCGGGCCGATGCTTTAAAGGGGCGCCTTTCGGGGGCGCCGGTCGCGCGCTCGATGGGTTAAGGTGGCGTCTGAAGGCAGGAGGCGAGCGCCATGTACAAGCGGATCTTGCTTGCCTACGACGGCTCGCGCGAGGGCGCGATCGCGCTGCGCGAAGGGGCGCTGGTCGCCAAGGCCTGCGGCGCGCAGGTGTTCCTGCTTTCGGTCGTGCCCGAGACCGGCGGCGTGCTCATGGTCGAGGGCGCCCAGGGCGGCGTGGTCCCCAAGATGACCGAGGCCTACAAGGAACAGCTTGAGCGCGGCGTCGAGCGGCTCAAGTCCTTCGGCTTCGATCCCGTCGCGCGGCTGGTGGTGGGCGAGCCGTCGCCGACCATCGGCGCGGTCGCGCGCGAGATGCAGGCGGACCTGGTGGTCGTCGGCCACCGCAAGCAGAACTTCCTGGCGCGCTGGTGGTCCGGCTCGACCGGGGCCTATTTGAGCGAACACGTGCCCTGCAGCCTGCTGCTCTGCCGCAACCCGATCAGCGACGAAGCGTTCGAAGCCGCGATGCGCGAGACGGTCACGGCGTAGCGACGACTTCTTCCAGAGGGAGAAGTTCGATAGGGGCGCTTTCGCTAGTCCTTCAGGTCGCCTTGGAAGACGGCGTCCTGGAAGGCCTCGAAGTCCATCACCGCGCCGTCGGGGCAGCGCACGCGAACGTTGCGGCGGTTTTCGCGTACGAAGGCGACGGCGATGCGTGCCGCGGCCCCGACCGTGTCGGCGCTCTGCTCTGAGGGGCTGTCAGCCGCGCCGTGCAGGACGGTGAACGTCACATAACTGTCATACCGTACCGCACGCGATGGTCACTAGCGGAACTTGGCCAGTTCCGGCTGACAGGCGCAAAGCCGGCGCGCTGGTCGATTGCCAACCCCTCGCGCCGCCTCGTAGAGAACGGGGCAGACGAGCGCGGGAGGCGCCGATGAACCGATACTGGACGCTGTCGGGCAAACCGCTGGGCGGTTGGCCGGAGGCCGACAGCTTCGCGCTGCGCGAGGGGCCGACGCCGGAGCCCGGTCCGGGCCAGGCGCTGACCAGGACGATCTACGTCTCCCTCGACCCCTACCAGTGGGGCTACAAGAAGCGCGGCGTCGAGGCGCCCGGCGCGCCCTGCCACGCGCGCACGGTGGCGCAGGTGATCGAGAGCCGGATGGACGGCTTTCAGCCCGGCGATTTCGTCTTCGACACCAACGGCTGGGCCGAGTACGGCCTGATGGGCGAAGGCGTCGAGCGGCCCGCCTATATGGTCCCGCGCAAGCTCGACCCGGCGAAGGGGCGGATCTCGCAGGCGGTGGGCGTGCTGGGCATGCTGGGACTTACCGCCTACGCCGGCATGGTGCTGCAGTGCGAGCCGAAGGCTGGCGAGACGGCTGTGGTCTCGGCTGCATCCGGCGGCGTCGGCCAGATCGCGGGCCAGCTGGCCAAGCTGCGCGGCCTGCGCGTGATCGGCATCGCCGGTAAGGAGGCCAAGTGCCGCTTCGTGGTCGACGAGCTTGGCTTCGACGCCTGTGTCTCGCACCTCTCGCCGACGATGGCCGCCGAGCTGAACGCGGCCTGCCCGGCCGGCGTCGACGTCTACTTCGAGAACGTGGGCGGCGCGGTGTTCGACGCGGTGCTGCCGCTGTTCAACAACGGGGCGCGGATGACCATCTGCGGGCTGATCGCCTCGTACGGCGACCCGGCCGGGACCGACGCCCGCGCCGAGCTGATGAAGAAGGGCGAAGCCATCTTCAAGGAGCGCGGGGTGAAGGTGCAGGGCTTGTTCGTCGGCGACTACGTCGCGGATCATCACGACGAGATGCTGGCGGAGGTCGGCCCAGCGGTCGCGGCCGGAAAGCTCAAGTACCGCGAGGACATCCGCCAGGGTCTTGAGAGCATCCCGGCCTGCTTCGCCGAGATGCTGCGCGGCGACAACTTCGGCAAAATGATCGTCCAGATCGCTCGCGACCCGACGCTCTAGCCCTGCGGCCCCGCGCCAGCGGGACCGCCCTATTTGACCACAAAGGACACAAAGGACACGAAGGGCACGAAGGGTGGCCAGCCGACCCGGGCGTGCGTGGCTATCTTCCCTTTGTGTTCCTTCGTGTCCTTTGTGTCCTTCGTGGTTGAATCCAGCGGCTCGGCATCCAGCCGCCAGCAAGCACTGGCGCTACGCGCCGCCGATTTTGGCCAGGGCCCGCTGGAAGAGGCCTACGGTGCGGGCGTGGAGGGCGTCGCCGGTGGCTTTCGGCGCGCGGCCGGCGCAGGCGCGGGCGTAGGTGCCTTCGAGGATGCAACCGATCTTGTAGCAGGCCAGCACCTCGTACCAATCGGCCGCCGCAACGTCGCGGCCGCTCATCTCGGCATAGCGGGCGATGAACTCCGCGCGGGTCGGGAAGCCGGACCAGGGCGTCACCGGCCCGGTCGCCGCGCCATCCTCCGGCCAGTTCGAGAGCAGGACGCCGAGGTCGACCCGCGGCTCGCCGACTGTGACCAGCTCCCAGTCGACCATGGCCGCGATGGCGCCGGAATCGTAACGGAACAGCACGTTGCCGAAGTGGAAATCGCCGTGGATCAGCCCGGGGCGGTAGTCGGTCGGGCGGTTGTCGTCGAGCCAGCGGCCGATGGCGTCCACGCCGGGCAGCCCTGCGAGGCCCGGCCAGCCCGGATGCTCGTGGTAGCTCTCCAGCTGGGCGCGCCAGCGGCCGACCTGGCGCTCGAGGAAGCCGTCGGGCCGGCCGAGGTCGGAGAGCCCCCGCGCCACATAGTCCACCCTGGAGAGAGCGGCGATGGCGTCGGCCATCTCGAGGCCCATCTGGCGGCGGACCGCGGGATCGCCGGCGTGCAGGGCGGGCATCTCGTCGCGCGGGGTGAACCCCTTGACGGGCTCCATCAGGTAGAAGGCCGCGCCGATCACGTCCTCCTCGGGACAGGCGGCGATCAGCCCCGGATGGCGGACGTCCGTGCCGGCCAGAGCCGCCAGCACGCGGGCCTCGCGCCGCATGGTCTCGTTCGAGTTGGCGCGCAGGTGCTTGGGCGGGCGGCGAAGCAGATAGGCGCGGCCGCCGCGGTCGAAGCGTAAGAGGATGTTCTGCGTGCCGCCGGCCAGCAGCGACGGCTGCTCGATCGGGCCAGACCCAAGCCCGCGCGCGTCCATCCAGGCTCTCAGCGCGTCCAGAGGCACGAGCACGTCCCAGTCCTGGTCGCCGCCTGGGACCGCCGCCCTGCCCGGCTCCGTCACACTCCTGCCCTCGCCGCTTGTTTTCGAAACGCGTTCCAAGGAATAATCCGAAACCCCCCCGCCCAGAAGGCTTCCCGGCATGCCGATCGACTTAAGCCAGGCTCGCGACGATTACGCCCGCGACGGCGTCGTCAAGCTGCCTGGCGTGCTGGACGAGCGCGCCCTAGCCGAGGCGCTCGGCGCCTACGAGTGGAGCCTCGCCAACCCCGGGCCGGGCGCGACCAAGTTCAGGCAGCATGCGGCTGAGGCGACCTTCTACAACGACCTCGTCAACCCGCGCTGCCTCGAGGGCTATCGGCCAATGCTGGAGCGCTCGCCGATCCCCGACCTTTGCCGGGGCTTATGGGGCTCCGACGATGTGTGGTTCTTCTATGAACAGGTGTTCCTGAAAGAGGGCGGCGAAACGCGCCGCACGCCCTGGCACCAGGACTCCTCCTACCTGGCGATCGACGGGGCGGACCTGGCCGTCGCCTGGATCACTTTCAATGCGCAAGATGCTGAAGATTCTCTGGAATTCGTCCGCGGCTCGCACAAGGGCATCCTCTATGACGGCTCCCGCTTCGAGCTCGACGACGACACCGCGCCGCTCCGCCCGGGCGGCGAGCTGCCGCGGCTCCCGGACATCGAGGCGAACCGCTCAGCGTTCGACATCGTCTCCTGGGCGGTCGAGCCGGGCGACCTCATCGTCTTCCATCCGAAGACGCTGCACGGCGGTGCGCCGCGACCCATCCGGGCAAGCGCCGGCGCACGCTGACGCTGCGCTTCTTCGGCGCCGATGCGATCTACGACACCCGCCCTGGCCGCGCCGGCCCCGCCATCAGCGGCTTCCACGCGCCGCATGCAGCAAGGCGACCCATTCAGAGACCCCTCGTATCTGAAGCTGCGGTAGCCGGAAGCTAGCTCTCCCAGCGGAGCCGGCGGGCTGGCGTGGGGGTAGTTTGCATCGGCACAGTATAACGCAGGTTGAGAAGTTTGCGCGGCCCCTCATCCGACCGGGCTTCGCCCGGCCACCTTCTCCCTCGAGGGGAGAAGGGCGCCAGCCTGCCGCGCTCACGCCCTACGACGACGCCGGGGCGCGGAGCTGGTCGCGGAGTTCGGTCTTCAGGATTTTGCCGCTGGCGTTTTTTGGCAGCTCCTCGCGGCGGACGTCGATGACGACCGGGACCTTGTGCGAGGGCAGGAGCTTGGCCACGTGGGCGCGCAGCTCGGCATGGTCGGCGTCCGCGCCCTCGCGCAGGCGCACCGCCGCGCCCACCTCCTCGCCCAGCACCCGGTGCGGCAGGCCGACGACCGCCGCCTCGATCACCGCCGGATGGGCGTAGAGGGCGTCCTCGATCTCGACACAGTAGATGTTCTCGCCGCCGCGGATCAGCATGTCCTTGATCCGGTCCATCACGTAGACGAAGCCGTCCTCGTCGATGCGGCCGACGTCGCCGGTGTGATACCAGCCGTCGACGAAGGCCTTGGCGTTCGCCTCGGGCTTGTTCCAGTAGCCCTCGACCACGTTCGGGCCGTAGACGCAGATCTCGCCGACGCCGCCGGGCGGCAGGGTGTTGTCGTCGGCATCGACAATCTTGACGTCGTCGACCGGGACCGCCAGCCCGACGCTGTCCGGGTGCGCCATATAGTCCTCGCCGGCGTTGGCGGTGGCGACCGAGGTCGTCTCGGTCGCGCCATACCCTGGCCGGGCCAGAAGCCGGGGAAGAGCTGCCGGACCCGCTGGGTGAGCTCGGGCGCCGCGGCCGCGCCGCCGTAGCCCATCCCTTGCAACGACGAGGTGTCGCGGGTGGCGAAGTCGGGGCGCTCGAGCAGTTGCCAGACCATGGTCGGCACGCCGGTCAGGCCGGTAATCCGCTCCTTCTCGATCAGCTCCAACGCCTTGGCCGGGGACCAGCGGTACATGAGCACGAGCTTCATGCCGCCGGCGATCGCCGGCATCAGCACCGAGTGCGAGCCGGTGACGTGGAACAGCGGCACGGGCAGAAGGAAGGCGGCCTGCGGAGCGCCGGCCGGCGGCGGGGGCGGCGGCGCACCGGTGCGCGGACGACCGCGCGGGCGGCGGAGAAGCCGACGCTGATCAGGTTGGAGATAGCGTTGCGATG
>CAVTLQ010000024.1:0-127735 GCA_963735525.1 uncultured Acidobacteriota bacterium
CCCGCCGCCGTCGTCCGAAGACACCGTCGGCCTGTAGTGTAGGGCGCGCGCTTTAGCGCGTCCCTCCGGTTGCTGTCCTAAGGTGGAAGCCCCGGACTTTCAGTCCGGGGTAGCGGGCCTTCAGGCCCGCGGAAGAAGCGCTTCCGCCTCACAAGGGGCTTTAGCCCTGGAAGAAGCATTCTTGGCATAAAAAAAGGAACGAACCATGCGACATCTGAAGTCAGGATCAAAACTAGGCCGCAATCCCTGGCACCGCCGCGCCACCCTGCGCAACCTGGTCACCAACCTGTTCGAGCACGGCCGCATCACCACCACGCTGACCCGCGCCAAAGCCGCGCGCCCGGTCGCCGAGAAAATGATCACCCTCGGCAAGCGCGACACGCTGCAATCCCGCCGCCAGGCCGCCTCCTACATCATGACGCCCCAGGTGACCCAAAAACTCTTCAGCGAAATCGCCCCGAAATTCGCCGATCGCGCTGGCGGCTACACCCGCATCATCGCGGCCGGCATCCGCGTCGGCGACGGCGCCAAAGTCGCCATCCTCGAGCTCATCGGCTACGAACTAAAGAAAAAAGAAAAGAAAGAAAAAACCAAGAAGGAAGAACCCGCCGAAGCCGCCAGCTAGCCGCCCGCACCGGGAGGGCACGACTTCAGTCGTGCCGTAGCCGCCGCAAAACATCTTAGTCGCAACTTCGCCCGCTCCGGACGACCGGGGCGGGCGATTTTGTTTCGTGATTCGGGTGGTGAGCGGGCAAGAGCGGCTCGGGGTGCGAGCGTGGAGAAAGAGGAATCTCGGCAATGTTGGCGGACGTCAAAGTCAAAATCCCCACTCGAAATCGTTCCGGAGACGGCAAGAAAAGCAAAAAGAGGCATGGCCCACCCGACATAAATTACTTTGTGCCATCTCTAGATAATTGACTTACAGACAACTGGCACCGTAACATTCGGTTCGTCCGTAGGTCATGACTCCCGCACTTCGTGAGGAGTATTATGCCAAGCGACGCCAAACTCTACAGAGTCTTCATAGCATCGCCAGGCGGTTTGGATCAGGAACGTCGCGCTTTCAAGGAGACCCTCAGCGAGTACAACGATGTGGACGCCGTTGAACGAGGTGCGCTCTTCTTACCAGTCGGCTGGGAACTGACGCTTCCAGG
Organism: uncultured Acidobacteriota bacterium; assembly: GCA_963735525.1. Lineage (GTDB taxonomy): Bacteria > Acidobacteriota > Terriglobia > Acidiferrales > UBA7541 > Acidiferrum. The sequence goes on from CAVTLQ010000024.1 coordinate 1,155, forward strand.
CTGTGGCCGCCCCCAGGCTCTAATCAATCAGGACATCGAAAAATGTGACTACTTCGTTTTGATGCTTTGGGATCGATGGGGTTCGCCCACAGATTCGGGTGATCCTCCGAAATACACATCCGGCATCGAGGAGGAATACCACGTTGCTTTGCGCTGCTTTGAAGACCACGCCAAGCCGATGAGACAACTGGTGGTGCTCTTTAAGTCCGTTGACTTGCGCCAATTTAGCGACCCGGGCCCTCAATTCCAAAAGGTCCTCGATTTCAAAACGAAGCTTGAGGGCGAAAAGAAGCTGCTTTTTGATACGTTTGATGACATCGACAGTATTAAGCAGAAACTGCGACGAAATGTTTCCGCATGGCTACGCGACCACGAGAGAGGAATCACCGGCAAAGTTACGGAGCCTGAACACCCTCCAAAATCGGTCAGGTCTATAATCGTCGAGGCTGAGGCGTCAGAGTCCTCAGACTTGCTTCGCGGCTGGAATCCAAATAAGCCGTACAACATACCGAGCGAAAATGAGTTGGCCCAAAACGCAGCCAAAGGGGAACCAGCTGCCTTAATTCGATACGCCGAGGCGCTATTTGTTGCAGGCAGATTCACTCAGGCCAGCGCCCTTCTCGAAAAGGCTCTGAAGCAACCGCTCGATCCGGATAAGCGTGCTCGTGTACTGAGGAATCAGGCTCGGATCAGCTATCAGCTTTGGAAGTTCTCGGATGCGGAAAAGCTTTACCTTGAAGCGTTGAGGACTCTGGAGGGCCTACCAAACAAAGAGGACAATTTAGCGATCGCGACCCTGGAACTCGGGCGGGTTTATCAGGTAACCGCAAGATATGCAGAGTCCGAACAGTGTCTGCGAAAAGTGCTCGCCCTTCGCGAAAAGCAAGGACCGAGAAGGCTTGCGGCCCTGGCTACCGCATTCTCTAGTATGGGCCTGCTTTTTCTCCAGCAAAGCAGATATCAGGAGGCGAAACCCTTCGCAGTGAGGGCCTTAGAACTGCGCAGACCGAACCTCGCCGCCCCGCTTCTGGTCGCGAATCAGCTAGCGCAGCTTGGGTCAATCGAACGCGGCCTCGGAAGGTTCACGGTGGCGGGCGGCTATCTCGACGAAGCGCAGGCTATATATTTGAATGCAGGCAACGAGGAAGGTTCTACCGCTGCACTCATCCCGCTCGGAGCGCTACGCCGGGAACAGGGAAAGCTAAGTGAGTCAAAGGAGATCCTAAAAAAGGCGGTGATAATACGGGAACGGGCTCGCGGACCGGAGGATGATTCGGTGGGCCATGCGTCGCGTGAATTAGGGGATACCTTACGGCTCTTGGCTGAATTCGAGGATTCTGAAGTTGCCTACAAGCGCGCTTTGCTCATTCGTGAGCGCATACTCGGAGCCAATCATCCAGCGTTCGCTAGGGCCATGCAAGGTTTGGCTCTGCTCTATCTCCGGCAAGGCGGGGCTGTACAAGCGGAAGTTCTCTTGAAGCGTTCGCTGGAGATTCTCCGCGGAGCGCTCGGGACAAAGGTGCCATTTTACGCGTCCTGCCAAAGAGATCTTTGCCAATTATATAAACAGTCCGGAGATCTCGAAGCTGCACTAAGCCTTATCACCGAAGCGTGCGAGGCTTTCAAGGACCAGTACACAATTGCGCATCCTGAAACTGTTGAGGCTCTAAGAACTCAAGCTGAGCTGCTTAGAAGACTTGGCAGGGCGGAAGAAGCCGCCCAAGTCGAAGAACAAGCATCTCAGGGACTGAGCGGGGTAGATCCAACGGCAGCAATCTTCGCGGGTGGCCCGGACATTACCCGCTAAGACGAAATAGAGGGCGAGCGGCCGTACGCCGGGATTCGGCAAGCTTAAGTGCCGCACATGCGTGTCTGGCGTGCGGGGCTTTGAAAAAGAGGGCGTAGCCGGCGGGTTGCGCGTCCCATTCGGCGAGCAGGACGCGAAACTTCGGTTGTGGTCCGAAGCCGTCGCGCAAGAGATCTTGTTCCGTGATGGCGGCGTCAAGACGCTCAAATTCGGCGAATTCGTGGATTAGGGATTTTAGCAAAGGCGCGTCATTGGGGATTGCGGGACGGATTGAGAGCATTTCTTGTGATCCCTCGGTGCCCGCTCACGATGCACCAGAAGCAAGATACCGCGCGCGGTTGTGGGACGCAATTACACCTGAGGTAATGGGCGCGCCCCCGATCCCCATCCCTTGAACTCCACTCGTCAATCCCGCAACCCCCACCTTTTCAACACCTTCCCGCTCCATTCGAATGATACCTATAAAATGACTTGACATCTCGTGTACTTTCATGCTATTCTTTCCCGTGTTTGCTTGCACTGAGCCTCGAAGCGTTCACACTGAGTGTCGAAGTGTTTACACTGAGCCCGGAACTGCCGCCACCCACCCGCGGACCGATGTCATCCGTCCACTGCAAAGCCTCTCCCCATTGTCGCTTCCTACATCATTACCTTGTCGTTTTCGTGCTTCACGGCCCATTTCTTCCCTAACTCCTTTAGAATCCGCACTTCCGAAAGGGTACGCCTGTAACCTCTTTAGAATCCGCACTTACAAAACATCACGGATCTCTATCAAAAAAAACGACTTTAACCCATTTAGAATCCGCACTTACAAGACGGAACAACTCGCACTGAAAACAAATGACTTTAAGTCCAACAGAATGAACACTTCCGCGATTTCTGACCCTAACCCCTTTAGAATCCGCACTTCCAAAAAAGGTGGGGGGGTGGGGTATAACAGGAGTTAACAGGGGTGAAAGCTCGCCGTGCCTTTTTACCTGCGCCATTGTAGGGGCACAATACATTGTGCCCACCGCGGATACCCGCTTCTTCTCTTTCTTTGCTCCAAGGAGTTGAGTGAGGCAAGGGATCGCCGGCTCAGGCGCCGAACTGGCGGAGGTGGTGGTCCGGGTGGAGATAGCCCCAGCGCATCCATTCCTTTTCCGATAAGGGCCCAAAGTGGGGATGCGGCTGGCGCTTGGGATTTGCGGGCTGCTCCGCAAAGCGGGCAAGCAGGTGGAGCAGCTCGCGCATGTCGGCGTCAAACTGCGCGGGCGGAGTCCCGCCGATTTGCTGGTCCAGCTCGGGCGCTGCCTTGAATCCTTTCGGCCAAGGGATAGGAGCCCAGAGTGCGACCCACTTGAGAAGCACGGGTGGAATCTTTTGCGGCGCCGGGGGCACGGTCTTTTCGCCGATGAACATCCGGTACGCATCGCTCAGATGACAGATCATCTGGTGCGGCGACATCGTGCCCCACTTTCGCTGACTCGTGGGACGAATGGTCTGCAGCCGTCGGATGATCTCGTGTTTGTCGCTTGGGTTCGCCAGAGTTTTCATCGCCCACCTTTGCTCGGAGTTTTTCGCGCCCGGCACCAGTGAGATGAGCGGATGGGCGCAGCTGTTACTTGGGCAAGGTGGATCGAAGGCCAGAGGACGCGGTTGTAAAAACGGGCGAAATGGCTTTTACTCCCGGGATGCGCGCCCGAGTCACGTGCGTGGCCGTTTGGCTGCTGTTCGCCGCGGTTTTCCTCGGCGCTGGCTCGTGCCGTTTACTGGCGGCGGACACTCCCAGACTGGTTCACGGTTTGTGGGTGTGGAAGAGCCCGACGGTATTGGCGGCGCCGAACGGAGCGGAGAAGTTGCGCGATTTCTGCAAAGCGCAAGGAATCAATGAGGTGTACGTCTCGGTGTCGGCAAAAAGCGAGGCGGCGGAAGAAAACCAGCTTGCCGGGCTCATCGGGATGCTGCACCGCTTGGGGATTCGCGTGGAGGCATTGTTAACGAGCGCGGATGCGGACGAGCCGGGAAAGCACCGCGAGACGCTGCTGGAGCACGTCCGGACCATCGTGCAATTCAACCAGCGGCACGCGGGGGAGCGATTCGACGGGATTCACCTGGACGTGGAGCCGCAGCAGCGGCCGGAGAACAAAGGTCCAGGGAACTTGAGGTTCTTGCCGGGCTTGGTGGACGCCTTCCGCGAAGTGCGCGGAGTAGCCGACGCGGCGCACCTGACGGTGAGCGCCGACATTCAGAACAAGCTGCTCAAGGGCGACTTGGAGCAACGAAGAAAACTGCTGTCGGCGCTGCCGCGGCTCACGTTGATGCTGTACGAGCTGAGCAGTCCCAGCGACGGACAAAGCGCCGAGCAAAAAAAAGAAAAGCTGCGAACGGAGAGCCAGAAGTTCCTCGATATGGCGTATGAAGGATTCAACGATCCGCATCTGGCGACGATGGTGATTGGGCTGCGCACCCCGGACTACGAGGACCTGCTTCCGGAGATGCTGAAGAGCCTGGACGACGCGCATCACGGGAACCCGCACTATGCGGGGTGGGCGCGACATGCCTACGGTGATTACTTAAAGACCGCGCCGTAAAGCCGCCGGCAGCGAGACAGAGTGGAAAGAGCGACGGTGTCATTCTGAGGGCATACGATAAGCATGCCCGAAGAATCTCAACCTCACCTTTGCAATCTAGCTAATGTTTTCATGCCTGGCGCAGACTCTCTCGCGCAGCTAAGGAGCTGAGGCCGTCAGTGGCATCGCAGGCTTGCGGGTGCGGAACCAGACCCAGAGAACGGCGATCGCGACGAACGCGCCGACCGAGTCGAGCAGGGAATCGTACGGCGAAGCGGTACGGCTGGCGACGAAGGCCTGATGGATCTCGTCGAGCGCGGAATAGCCGGCGGCGATGAACAGCGCCGTGAGGCCCCAGGACCAGCGCCAGCCTTTGCGGCCGCCGCGCAGGCTGCGATAGAGCAGCAACGCGAACACGAAATACTCGACGAAGTGCGCGGTCTTGCGGATGCCGTGGTGAATCAAGTCGATTTGTTCGGCGGCCATGGATGGAAAGAGCCAACGGAGGATCGGCTCGATGATCGATCCGGTATGTTCGGCCGAAAATGTGTCGGTGGACATCACGAAGATGACCGCAGCCCAGAGCAAAGCAGGCCACCAGGCGCGCAGCCACGCGGGAATGAGCAAGCTGCCCAAGCGAGGTTGCACATCAGGCAGGTGCGGTGCGGGGCGAGGATTGCGCCAGGGCTGTTCAGGCATAGGATTGGGTTCCGTTCTCCACGCGTCTGCTATTTTAGCTTGTGAGACCGCGGAAGTCGGCACGCGGAAAAGCGATTGTTGCCATCGGGATGACACTCTAAAATGCTCCGCGGCGTTGCGATCCGTCGGTAACTGGCGTTTCTCGCGGTGTGGAGGTCGCCCGAGCACAGGCCCTTCGCGGCTCAGAACAAGCAAGAGTGCCTGTGCCACTTACTCCATACGATAGTTGGGGGCCTCGCGGGTGATGATCACGTCGTGGACGTGGCTTTCGCGAAGGCCGGCGGACGTGATGCGGACGAAGCGGCTGTGCGCGGCCAGGTCTTTTAGGTTTTCGGCGCCGGCATAACCCATACCGCTCTTTAGGCCGCCGACGAGCTGGTCGGTGAGCGCTCCCAAAGAGCCCTTGTACGGCACGCGGCCCTCAACGCCTTCGGGAACGGATTTGCCGCGCTCGCGCTCGGCGTCGTCCTGAACGGTGGCGTAGCGGTCCGAGCCCGCGTCCATGGCGGCGGTAGAGCCCATGCCGCGATAGGACTTGAAGGTGCGGCCCTGGTAGAGAATGGTCTCGCCGGGGGATTCCTCGGTGCCGGCGAAAAGGCTGCCGATCATGACGCACGAAGCGCCGGCAGCGATGGCTTTGGTGATGTCTCCGGAATACTTTATACCGCCGTCGGCGATGATCGGGACGCCCGTGCCCTCGGCGGCGCGCGCCGCTTCCATGATGGCCGTGAGTTGCGGAACACCGGCGCCGGTGACGACGCGCGTGGTGCAAATCGAGCCGGGACCTATGCCGACCTTCAGGCCGTCGATTCCCAGGGCGATCAGATCCCTCGCGCCTTCGTAGGTGGCGACGTTTCCGGCGATGAGCTGGATGTTGGGGAGGCGGTGCTTGATGGCTTTGATGGCGTCCATAACGCGCTGAGAGTGACCGTGGGCGGTGTCCACCGCGAGAACGTCGGCCTTGGTCTTGGCCATTTCGACGGCGCGCTCCAGGAAGTCACCGGTGGCGCCAACGGCGGCGCCAGTGCGGAGGCGGCCCTGCTCGTCTTTCGCAGCGCGGGGATATTCGAGTTTCTTCTGGATGTCCTTTACGGTGATGAGGCCTTTGAGATTGAAGTCCTGATCGACGACGAGAAGTTTCTCGATGCGATGTTTCTGGAGGATGCGCTCGGCTTCTTCGAGGGTGGTGCCGACAGGAACGGTGACGAGATTGTCCTTGGTCATAACGGAGCTGACCAGCTGCGAGTGGTTTTTCTCGAAGCGAAGATCGCGGTTGGTGAGGATACCGGTGAGGCGGGAGCCGCGCGTAACGGGAAGGCCGGAGATGCGGTACTTGGTCATGATCTCGAGGGCCTGGCGAAGGGTGATGTCGGGGGAGATGGTGACGGGATCGACGATCATGCCGCTTTCCGAGCGTTTGACACGGTCGACTTCTTCGGCTTGGCGGTCGATGGCCATGTTGCGGTGGATGATGCCAATACCGCCCTGGCGCGCGATGGCGATGGCGAGGCCGGACTCGGTGACGGTGTCCATGGCGGCGGAGGCCAGCGGGATGTTGAGCGCGAGCTTGCGGGTGAAGCAGGTGCGGGTGTCCACCTCGGTGGGCAAGACGGAGGACTTGCCGGGGAGGAGCAGTACGTCGTCAAACGTGAGGGCTTCAGGAATGGGAGCGTCGGTCATTAAATCCTCGGATGTTCGGATGTGCGGATTGGGCATAAAACAGCGCAGCCCAGCAGGTGCCCGCTGGGCTGTGGAAGAAATTCATCAAATCGAAAAAATGCGTCACTGTGAATTTTCCATTGTAGCGGCAGCGGCGCGCCGGGTCAAGCCGCCGCAAAAAAGGGCAGCGGGTCCGTTTCCGGTAATGCGACTAGTCAGGCACTTACGGGGTTTCTGTTTTTTGATACGATTTCGATTATGGAGATCAAAAGAATCGGCTCGCAACCTTCCGTCAAGGGTCCGTCAGAGTGGTTCACGGGCACGGTACGGATCGATCCACTGTTTCAAACACCCGACCCGGCGCTTGCTTCAGGTGCCAGTGTAACGTTCGAGCCGGGCGCTCGGACTGCGTGGCATACGCATCCGCTCGGTCAGACTCTCATCGTCACGGCTGGCTGCGGCTGGGCCCAGCGCGAAGGCAGACCAATCGAGGAAATCCGGCCCGGTGATGTGGTCTGGTTCCCGCCCGGTGAGAAGCACTGGCATGGGGCCACGCCCACTACGGCTATGACGCACATCGCCATTCAAGAAGAGAAGGACGGCAAGGTGGTCGACTGGATGGAACAGGTCACCGACGAACAGTACCGGGCAGCTAAATAAAAGCCAGTCCAACCTCACACGGAGCGTCGATCATGACAAATGAAAGAGTTCCTATTTTTGTGGTGACGGCGCTGGTCGCGACGCTAGCCATCTTTGTCGCCACAGCAACTGCAGACGAACACGCGGGAACATGGAAGCTGAATCCGGCCAAGTCGAAGTATAGCCCAGGACCGGCGCCGAAGAATCTAATGGAGACAATCGCATTAGACGAGAACAACTACCAGGTTGATGCCAACGGAACGGCCGCGGACGGGAAGCCGATGCATATGGAGTTCAACGCAAAATTCGACGGAAAGGACTACCCGATGATCGGAGTTCCATGGGCTGACACGGTATCGGTCAAGTGGATTGATGCCCACACGCCGCAAGCGATACAAAAAAAGGGCGGCCAGGTCACGATGACCATAACCTGCAAGGTTTCCACGAATGGAAAGACGCGCACGTGCACGCTCAAGGGTAAGAATGAGCAAGGACGCAACGTGCACAACGTGGTCGTCTTTGAAAGACAGTAGAACGATCTTCCCGAAGCTGAGGAGTGAGCGCTACTGCAGGAGGGCACATGCCAGCGCGGAGCGATACTCTAAAAGACCGCCTTTCCCGATATCGGGAAATTAACATCAGTGTGACCGGCAGAAAGTCAGGACGCACCATCTCAATCCCGGTTTGGTTCGTATTGGAGAAGGACAAGCTTTACCTCCTGCCGGTGCAGGGGTCGGATACCCAGTGGTACAAGAACGTGCTCAAGAAGCCGTCGATCCGGATCGATGTGGGCGAGGCAGTGGCTGAATTAAAGGTTGTTCTTGTCACTGACGCCACACAGGTGTCGTCCGTGGTCGAGAAATTCCGCGCCAAGTACGGGACCAACGACGTGAAGAAGTACTATTCAAAGTTCGACGTTGCCGTTCTCGCTCAGGTGCGCTGACGGTGCACCGTCACCGCTGCCGGTCAGGCCCCTCCGCAATCCACGTGCCTGATTAACGCGCTGATCGGAAACTAGGACCCAATGTCCGATTGTGTGACTTACCAAGAGTTGGGTCGCGTGCTGGCCGCGAATCTCGCATCTAATACTTTTGCACTATTCCCTCGCCCCCGCTGCTCGTGTATTGTCCCCCGAATTTCGGCGATTCGCCTTCCACGCTGGCGACAGGGGGCTGCTCATGTCTGTTCAATCTTCAGCTCTAAACCTGCAGCCGTCCGTCGTCAGCACCAACACTTGGCGCAGCCGCACGCTTGCCGTTATTGCCATGGTCGCCATCGCCGGCATTTTCTGGGTGGACTCGCGCTACCCAGCTCTGTTGAAGCGCTACCACGCCGGCACGCAAGTCAAGGCCGCTGGCGCTCTCACTTTTGGGACTGTTTACCAAGTGGATCGCACCATGCCTGTCTCCACCCGCGTCTGGCGCACTACCGTCAACTGGCTGGACGCCAACCGTATCGGCATGACCTTCTCGTTCCTTTTCGGTCCCGCGGCGCTTACGTTTCTCTCTATGGTCCGTAGTCGCCGCACCGGCTCGCGCTATCTGAATACGCTTTTCGGCGCAGCCGCGGGCGTCCCTTTGGCGGTCTGTACCAACTGTATCGCTCCCATCGCGCGCGGGCTCTACGCTTCCGGCATGAGCACCGAATCTGTTCTCGCCGCCATGTTTGCTTCTCCTGCGCTCAACGTCGTTGTCCTTGCTATGACCTTCGCGCTTTTCCCCGCGCCGATCGCGCTGCTTAAGGTCGCCACGGTCCTCTTCCTCATTTTCGTCTTTGCGCCAGCTGTAGCTTCACGTCGACTAGACTCTGCCCCTGCCGTTGCCTGCTCCATCGAAATCCCCGACTCGGAAACTTGGACCCAAGCGCTCGTTTCGACCGCTCGCTCTTTCGTCAAGAGCTTCTGGTACGTTTTCCGTGTCGCTTTTCCGTTGATGATACTACCTGCCGTTCTGGGCGCACTCGTCATCGAACTTCTTCCTCCGCAAGTGCTCATCGCGCAAGTCACCGTCGGCGGCATCATTCTCGTCGCCCTTGTCGGAGCATTCCTTCCTGTTCCGATGGCTTTTGACGTCGCCATCGCCTACATCGCCATGACTAAAGGTGTACCTCTCCCTTACGTCGTGACGATTCTTTGCACGCTCGGTATCATCAGTGTCTTTTCGCTTTCCGTTGTCGGCAAGACCATTTCCTGGAAAGTGGCCGCCGCAGCCTACGCCACCGTCGCGGCACTCGGCACCTTCGCCGGCCTTCTCACGCACGCCCTCAGCTGATCCCTAGTGGCCTCTTCCTGTCGCGCTGGTTTTCATGCCAACGTTTTGTTTTTCGTGGCACAGACAATCCTGTTTATGCTCTTGGGTTGACGATTGCTACCAAAACCACTCCGCTCCCCGCCGGATGAACCACTCGCGAATTTTCTACTGCCTGGTAAACGCGGCGGTCTCAATGGGTCGACGCAACACCAGCTCGAAGTCTACTTGCAGGAGTCTCAAAAGCTAAAGTCGTTCGCGAGCATTGATTCGAACGGAAACACTACCCTGTCTAGGTTTTGATTGAAGCACTTTTCCCGCTCACGGCGTAGTCGGGAGTAATACATATGCCTGGCAAACGCGGTAATCGTGCAAGTGAAATCGGCCCGATCCTCATTGTCCGGTTACGCGATGTCGTCTAACGATAGGTTCCGAGTTGCCGACCATTCACTCAGAACTCGATGGTCCGTCAGCGCGGGACGCCATTTCAATAAGCCAATATGGGTCTCGACAGAGCCTTCCCACGCGTCTCTACTGAAACACGTACGGCCGGAGCGGACGAGCCGGGGAATCGCTTCACGGCTTCGCTGATCAATGGCTTCAGCAACACGCAGGAGCGGAATTGGAACAGACGGGACGCTTTCCTATTAATCAGAAAATGGCGCGCCCAAGGAGACGATCTTAGAACTTTTTTAGGAGAGTTTGTGTCAAGTGTGCCTCAGTTTGCCCGTCCCAAGGAGTGGAGAATCTAAAGCGTGCTCGATTGAGTCCTCATTGACTGGCAACTTGTATCGAGCGTACCAACGCGCAGAACATGTGGCAACGCCAAAGGCTACTCATGTCGTGTTAACCAAGCGGGCTAAATAGGTGCCGGCGAGAGTTGCCGGTGAAATCACAACAGTTGATTACAATGAAAAAAACACTACGACAAGGGGAGAACGCAACCGTGACAAAACGCAAAAGTAGTGAAGTAGATGAATACATAGCAAGATGTCCAAAAGAGGCGCAAGGCGATTTGGCGAAGATCAGAGCGGCCATACGGGCGGCAGCGCCTGGTGCCACTGAACGCACCGATTATTTCCAAATGCCCGGATATTCCTATCCAGGACTTGATTATTATGACGGGATGTTTGCCTGGTTCAGCTTCAAGAAACCACACATACGCCTACATGTACCCCCTTCAGTAATACAAGAACATAGGAAGGAGCTTGTAGGTTGTGCTACAACGAAAGCCATTGTTAGCTTCACAAAGGGTAAACCAATACCAATGACATTGGTGAAGAAACTGGTGAGAGCAAGTCTAAAGGCAATGAAGGATAAGCGCATCAACTGTATCAAAACGTGACTGCCTCGGATGATGGACTCTTTTTGGCGACCGCTGCGTTCAATTCTTGTTCGAAACAAACTAAGGGTATCAACCGAAGCTATTGAAAACACACTGTCTTTGGAAGTGATGCGCCCCGAGGGACGATTTTAGAACTTTTTCTCGGTGAACTTGTGCCATTTTTCGCACGATGCTGAGGTCGGACCATGTGGAATGACGCGGTCGGCTACGAGACATATGTTGGGCATTGGAGCCGCGCTGTCGCGCCCCGATTTCTTGCTTGGCTGGCGCTCCCGACCAGACTCAGGTGGCTCGATGTTGCCTGCGGAACGGGTGCCCTTACTTCAGCGATTCTCGCGCGCTGCGGCCCCGAGGAAGTCGTGGGCCTCGATGCCTCAGCTGACTATCTTGCTTCCGCTCAAGGGAGTTGCCAGGAGCCTGGGGTTCGGTTCGTTGTCGGCGACGCAAACGTCCTGTCGTTTCCCTCGACAAGCTTCGACGTGTCGGTCTCTGGTCTTGCCCTGAATTTCATTGCATTTGATCGCGCACTCGCCGAGCAGCACCGCGTGGTTCGTTCCGGAGGAACGATCGCAGCGTATGTGTGGGATTATGCCGGTGAATACGAATTCGCACGCCGCTTTTGGGACGCTGCGCTGAGCATCGATCCACGCGCCGCCGCTTATGACCCCGGCCGCAAAGCCGCAATCTGTCGCGAACAAAACCTCCACGAAGCGCTGGTAGCTGCCGGATGTACCGGGGTCGAAACTTGCGTTTTCGATGACTCGGGTGAGTTCCCGTCGCGCGAAGCCTATTGGCATGCATTCGACGGACGCCAAGGTTCCACTTTCGAGTACCTTTCACTGTTGACCGATGAGCAGCGCCTCCGCCTGCAGGCTTCGTTGCTCTCGACGATGAACCCCCAGGGACCCGTGAAGTTGAAGATACGAGCCCTCGCGGTCAAGGGCCTCCGCAAGTGACCCCGCTTCAATACCCCGCCGATACGCGGCGCGACGGTTCACGGCAGCGTTGTGAGGTTGCTCACATTTTTACTGGCGACTGATGACTCGCCACACACTGCCACTTACCGTTGGGCATCTTCACCCAGGTGTCGGTCCAGCGCTCATTGACATCGAGAGGCTTTCCCGACGGATCGGTGCCCTTAGCTTTGAAAACCCCGGTTGCGATGGCCGAATCGCCAAATACCGTTACTTTAACGTCCTCGTACGCTGCGCTGTCATATTTGGTCGCTTTCGCGGTCGCCAAGGACTCGGCTTTGCTCTCGAGTTTCCCATCGCTACCCGTATTGACGAATTTGTCGGCCAGCAGCGGGGCGACTAGATCAGGATTATTTGTCTTTTGTGACTGAAGCCACTGCTGTTCCAGTGCCGCCACGGCCTTCTCAGTCCCGCCGGTTGCCTGGGCTTGCGACCGTGTGGCAATTCCCAGGGAGAGTAAACCGACTAGAAACAATATCCAGGCTCTTTTCATAGATGTCTCCTCGTTTGTGTTGGCACCCGCGCCGAGCGGGAAGATGGTGCAAGGGACGTTCCAACTCTACGTTTTAGTCAAAAATGTGGACGGAGAATTGGCGGAATGTGGCGCGAGCATAGGCCTGCCAGGGCTCCTTGTCAAGCGGACGACACTGAGTCGGAGGCACCTCGAAAACTATTGCCAACGAGGGCTAACAAAGAGCCCAGGTCCTGATAAACGCCGTAATCGTGCAAGTGAAATCGGCCCGATCCTCAATGTCCGGTTGAGCTCGCACGACTTATCGGGAGTTGACCGGCGTGGGTTGTAGCCGCGGGACTGGCGCTATATTCCTTGAGCGAAATGCCGTTCACCGTTGAACAGCCTCAAGCGCGAGGCGACTACCTCTTTCACCGCATCCACGGCGGGCGGCAGAATCTTGTACGGCACGACTTCGTCTGGGTGCTTGGCTAAGCCAAGTTCCAAACCATGTCTCCACGCGACCCGAAGCTCTGTATTGATGTGGACGATGTTGATTCCCGCGGCGATTGCTTTGCGCAAGTCTTCATCATCGGTTCCTGAGCCGCCGTGGAGGGTTAGGAAGACCCCTGCCGCTCGCTTGATGCCGGCTATTCGCTCGATATGCAAGCGCTTCTTCGTTTCTCCGTCTACCATGCTCCTGAGCATACCGTGCATATTGCCCACCGCGGGGGCCAGGATGTCCACTCCGGTGCTCTCGACAAATTGTTTGGCTTCTTCCGGAGTCGAAAGCCCCTTCGACAGATCGGGGGACGTTTCGTGGATTTCAGAGCCGGTTCCGATGTCCCCGATTTCTCCCTCTACGAGCATGGAAGGATTGATCGCTTTCAGCGCTTCTACAGCCTGCTTGGTTTGGCGCACATTTTCTTCGATGGGCAAAGCCGACAAATCAAAGACAATGGAGTCAAACCCGGCTTTTGCAGCCTCCACGCCCTTCGCGAGGGAATGCGTATGATCCGCGTTAAGAAAAATGGGGAAGTCGAATTCCTCGCGCAGACTTCGCACGAAAGCCGCAATTTGACGAGTTCCCACAAACTCACGCTCGCCCTCGGACAAACCAACTAAGACTGGCACGTTCAGTTCCCGGGCAGCGGCGAACACTGCTTTCACTAGAACCAGGTCAGAAATGTTGAAATGGCCGATCGCCACGCCGCCTTTTTGCGCTTCCTGCAAGAGATCCCGTAACGAATGCATGTGATTAGGCTCCTCTCGTCCACGCACTGGCTTTATCTGGGTGTCGATGTCAGCCCCGGGTGAACAAAATCAGAAACGATGATGTCCTTGGTCATCGAGTAGAATGGAGAGGAGCTTACGCTGAAATGGCAGCAAAGGCTATGGGTTTGGAGCGTTCGCCCGATCTGCCGCTCTTGCCTTCGTAGACTCCCTAGCGCCAAGTCCGGGCTACTAAACCTACGTCTACTCTCCCAGTTTCACAAGCACGATGCTCTTCAACATCTTCACCCAGCGCGCCTGGCGCTTATCCCCCGGCACGACCAGCCGCAGCGGCCCCTGACCCTCGCCCAGCGATTTCCCGTCGACTGTGTCCACCACCACGACCTGCTCCCCTGCAAAATCCGCGTCCGTCTCGGCAATGGAAAACGCCGCTTTGTACCCGTCCGCCGCCTCCGCCACGACGCACAGCGTCATGTTTTTTCCGCGCAGATCGCCGCCCTGTGGTACGCCCGCCTTCGCCAAAATCGCTTGCAGCGCCACTCCCTCAAACTCATGCGTCGCGCCATCGTGATCTTTCGCGGTGGCCTTGGTTCGCGGCATGGCCTTCAAATCCGCGGCCGTCAGCCGCAGCTCCTGCTTGACAGCGCCCTTCACGACCAGCGCCGCCGAATCCGGCGCAGGCGCCGCAGTCTGCGACGCGGCTGTCGTCACCGCGATCACTCCCGCAAGGGCAAGTGCCAGGAGTCCTGTCGTTTTCCGCCATGACATAGTTCACCTCGCCCAAAAAAGAAGCCCCGCCTTTCCTTCTCTAAAAGGCGGGGCCTATTCTAGCAAGCCAGAAAGAACAAGTCAGACTGACTAGAAAATTTGCCGGAAGAAATAGAACAAGAAACCCGAGAGCATCATTGCCACCGGCAGCGTCAGTATCCATGCCATCCCCAGGTTCCGCACGGTCGCCCATTGCAAACCGGAGTGATTTGCCAGCATGGTTCCCGCAACGCCAGAAGACAGCACGTGCGTGGTGCTAACTGGCAAGCCAAACCAGTCCGCCGCGCCGATCGTCGCCATCGCCGTGATTTCCGCGGCTGCTCCCTGCCCGTAAGTCAGATGGTTTTTGCCGATTTTCTCGCCGACGGTCACGACGATGCGCTTCCATCCCACCATCGTGCCCATCCCGAGCGCGAGTGCCACCGCCACTTTCACCCACAGCGGAATGAATCGCGTGGCGCGGTCCACGTGCGACTTGTAGTTCTTCAAGATCGCCACGTCCGCCGCCGCCATCACCGGCTTGCCGGATTTTTGCATCAGGCGCAGTGCTTCGCTGGCCAGATACATGTCGTTCCGGAAGTTTCTCACGCGATTTTGCGGCACGTTCTTCAGATCCTTGAAGATCGCCATTTCGGTCCCGATGCCATTGACCAACTCCCGCAGCGCCAGCATGGTATTGGGCTTGAACTCCTTCGTGCGGATATAGTCGGTGACGTCTTCGCGCGGATCTCCGATCGACGCGCTGGGCGCCACGTATTTGTTCAACGCGTCGGCCGTCTGTGTGGACACCGCAATGAAGTCTTGCGACTGCGCCGCCGTCACCGCGTGGTTCAACGCGTACGTGGTTGGCACGGTACCGATCAGAATCAGCATGATCAACCCCATGCCCTTCTGGCCGTCGTTCGATCCGTGGAAGAAGCTCACGCCGGTGCAGGTTAAGATCAGCATTCCACGAATCCACCACGGTGGCGGCTCCGTCCCTTTCGGCGCCTCGTACAACCTCTTGTCCTTGATCACAGCCTTCATCGCCAGGAACAGGCTTGCCGCCAGCGCGAACCCGAAAATCGGCGACAGCAGCAGCGACTTTCCGATGTTCAAGGCCTGGGCCCAATCCACGCCGCTGGTGCCAGACCGCGCATTCATAAGCTGGTTCGCGATACCCACGCCGATGATCGATCCGATCAAGGTGTGCGAGCTGGACGCCGGCAACCCGAACCACCAGGTCCCCAGGTTCCACAGAATCGCCGCGATCAACAGCGCGAACACCATCGCAAATCCCGCGCTGGAGCCCACCTGCAAAATCAGCTCAACGGGCAGCAACGAAACGATTCCGAAGGCCACCGCGCCGGTTGAGGTCACCACCCCCGCGAAGTTAAAGAATCCCGACCAGACCACCGCGATCTGCGGATCCAGCGAGTGCGTGTAGATCACCGTTGCCACCGCGTTCGCCGTGTCGTGGAATCCGTTCACGAATTCGAACGCCAGAGCGACGAATAGAGCCAGGCCCAACAAGAAATAGGGCCAAAAGGACTCCATCCGGATCCCGCTCAAATCTCTGGCAATGCTCGTGCCGATGAAAACCAGCCCGCCGATCAGCACTAAGGCAAAAACCAGGATGCCGACCTTGCTCGGTCCTTTGGACATTTTGTCGTGGATCGAATGCTTTGCCGGGGCCGCAATTGGCGCGGCTGTAGTTGCTGCTGATACCGTAGACATAAAGCTCCTGTCGTTGTTTAAGTTCGGCCCGCTAGGATCGGCCAGTAGGGATGGCTGCCTTATACGAGGTAATTGTTACAGTCAGATGAATGCCATGATGGTGCTTGTTCAACTCTCTGAGGGGCTATTTCCCGCACAATTTCCTCCCTGTGGATAAACGCTGTTGACAATAACCTGGGAGCGCGCCAGTCTCTCCGCCTATGGACCACTCGCAAGTTCTTCTCTTGGCATTCCTTATCGGCTGCGTCGCTGGTTTGCGCGCCTTGACCGCGCCCGCGGTCAGTTGCTGGGCCGCGCACCTGCATTGGCTTAAACTCGATCACTCTCCGCTTTCGTTCATGAGCTCAGTCGCGGCTGTGGCGATCTTTACGGTTCTGGCCTGCGGCGAGCTGGTCGCCGACCAACTTCCGTCGACTCCATCTCGCACCAAGCCGCCCGGACTGATTGTTCGCTTCCTGCTTGGTGGTCTGTCGGGCGCCGCGGTTGCGATCTCGGGCGGGCAATCGCTCGCGCTCGGCGCCGTCCTCGGTGCGGTTGGCGGCATTGCCGGGGCGTTTGCGGGCTATGAGGCCCGCACCCGTTCCGTGAAGGCGCTGAAGGTCCCCGATCTTGTCATTGCCGTGGTGGAAGACGCAGTCGCCATTGGCGGAGGCCTTTTCCTAGTGTCGCGCTTCTAACGTACGACGTTGAACTGCACACAATCTCGTTTGCCCGGGGGCAGGAATGAGTCAGGCCGATCACTACCAAGCCATCGTCATTGGCTCCGGCCAGGGCGGGACCCCGCTATGCCAGGCGCTTGCGAAGGCCGGCTGGCGCACCGCGCTCGTGGAACGTGAGCACGTCGGTGGGACCTGCGTCAATGTAGGCTGCACGCCCACGAAAACCATGGTCGCCAGCGGGCGTGTCGCCTATCTTGCCCATCGCGGCGCCGACTACGGCGTGCACACGGGTCGCATCACCATCGACATGAAGCGTGTCCGCCGCCGCAAACGCGACATCGTCAAAGAGTTTCGCGAGGGCAACGAGAAGCGCATCGGAAGGACCAAGAACCTGGACCTGATCTACGGTGAAGCCGCCTTCACTGGGGCCAGGTCTCTGCTGGTCCGTCTGAAAGACGGCAAGCAACGCAACCTCACCGCGGACCGCCTCTTCATCAACGCGGGCTGCCGCCCCGGAATTCCTCCGCTCGATGGCCTGCGGGACGTCCCGTTTCTCGACAGCACTTCCATCATGGAGCTGGCCGCCGTCCCCAAACACCTGCTCGTTCTGGGCGGCGGCTATATTGGCCTTGAGTTCGGGCAGCTCTTCCGGCGTCTCGGCAGCCGCGTCACCATCGTGCAATCTTCCGAACGGTTGCTCCGGGGAGAAGACGCCGATGTCGCCGAAGAGGTCGCCGCGATCCTCAAACAGGACGGCGTCACGATTTTGCTGAATGGCAAAGCCGAGCGTGTCCAGAAGGCGGGTGCGCAAATCAAATTGGCGGTGCGCACGGGCAAGACATCACGCACGATCGGCGGGTCTCACCTATTGGTTGCCACCGGGCGCGTGCCCAACACCGACAGCCTGAACCTCGCCGCTGCCGGAATCGAGGCGGACGATCGCGGCTTCATCAAAGTGAATGGAAAATTGGAAACGAATGTCGAAGGCGTCTACGCTTTGGGCGACATCAAGGGCGGGCCCGCTTTCACGCACATCTCTTATGATGACTTCCGCATCATCCGCAGCAACCTGATCGAGAAGGGCAGCGCGACCACCGAGGGCCGCATCTTGCCGTACACCCTGTACATCGATCCGCAACTCGGCCGTGTCGGCCTCTCCGAAGCCGAGGCTCTGCAGCAAAACAAGAAAGTGCGCGTCGCCAAGATGCCGATGAGTTACGTCGCGCGCGCCCTGGAAGTGGACGAAACGCGCGGCTTCATGAAAGCCGTGGTGGACGCCGAAACCAACCAGATCCTGGGTGCTGCCGTCCTCGGCATCGAAGGCGGCGAGATCATGTCTCAACTGCAAATGGCTATGATGGGCAAGCTCCCCTACACCGTACTGCACGATGCGGTGTTCGCGCATCCCACGCTCGCCGAGTCTCTCAACAATCTCTTTGGCTACTTCCAGGATAAATAGCGCTTCACGCTTGAGGGCGCTCTCTGTGCTGCTTGCGATTGATCTGCGCGATTTTCAGAACACTCGTCCCAATTGAAAGAACCATTTGCGATGTCCTGAGTCTCCTGCGCTCCCGCCGACGAAAAACGGACCCAGGACCGTCTCGGCCAAGACTCCAGCCACGACATCATCCGGGAATTTGCTCTCATTCGGCGCGCCATACATTTTGCCGAATTCGAAAGCCCCGATCGCATACACTTTCTTTCCCAGCAGATTTGGCAGTGACACGAGGTCGTGTAAGTATCCCGTTCGAAACAAATAGTATTGATTGCCAAACAATTCATTGTTCCCGTAGGCGCTCAAGCTCAAAGGTCCTCCGAGGAAAAACTGCGGGATCCCCGTATTCTTGGAGCCAAAAGTCGTGCCGCCTTGGCCGACCAGGAACACCGAAGCTGGCTGTGTAATCGGGTGGTAGTATCCGATCTCCGCGTCCATCTCCGGAAACGCGCTCGTTACCCCCGGACTCGCGTCGAACCAACGAAAATTCGATGCCGCGCTGTACCCGCTCCGTGGAACGACGGGATCATCGGTGTGGTCCATGAAATAGCGCAGCCGCGTAGCACCCACACGCCCTGCCGTTGATAAGAACTCCGGCGTTCCCAAACGCAATTTCTCATTGAGATCTCCGACCTCGTAGCCCACGCGAACTTCGGTGAAACGGCTGAAGCCGTATCCCAAATCGAATCCGATATCCTCCCGGTAAAATCGATATTCCGCCACCGGATCATTCCTGGTGTAAATCTGGAATTGCTGGTCGCTGGCGTCCGCGCGAGGCGCAAAGAACCATCGGCTGACCGGGGTGAAGGGCCGATACAGCTCGCTGGCAACTCCATAGGTGCTGCCGAACAGAAAATCGGTTCGCCATTCCGAGCGGAAGCCGGCGATGTCGAGGACGGTCAAGCGGGATGCCAGGCTAAAGTTCACGTCGCCGCTTTCCGTGCCGTCCACTTGAAAAGCCGGCTGAACCGTGGGCGGCGCGTAGTTCTTCTCCCGCACGGAAATCAGTAAGCCCTGCGTTCCTTCTCGCTCTTCGATCCGATAACCCAGGGTGTCGTATCGCCCAAGCCCTGTCAGCCGAGTCAGCGTGCGGTCCAGTTTGTCCGCATCCAGGGGCTGGCCGATCAATGGCTTCAGGTAGCGCTCGACGTTGGAGGCTTGCTGTCCGCTCGTTCCCACCACGCGCACGAATTCCGGCACCGGAGCAGCTGTCCGTTTCCGCGCGTCTTTGTCGCGGACGTATTCTTGCCAAGCCGCATCGTCGAGAGCAAAGGTCTCGAGCATTTTGGACTTCTGGCCGGCGGTCTCGTAGCCTTTTTGCATGATCGAAGCATTCTTTTTGTAATCCGTGGAGTCGTATTCGATCAGAGGAACCGAAACCACGGCGTCCGCGTGCGCCAGCCCTCGCAACTCGCTCTCGCCGACTACCACCCGCACAGATTGTTGCAATACGCTGAACAGCGACTTCAGATCCTTGGGTTCCACCGATTGCGTTTCCAGATGCACCGCGATCACGATGTCCGCGCCCATCTCGCGCGCCACGTCGGTCGGCAGGTTGTTCACCAGCCCGCCATCGACAAACACTTGTTTTCCCGCATAAACCGGTGTGAATGCACCGGGAATCGACATCGTGGCGCGCAACGCTTCGGCGAGCGGCCCCTTCTGGAACACCACCGCTTTTTCGCTGACCAGATCGGTCGCCACGCAGCGAAAAGGCACCGGCAAATCGTCGAATGACTTCACGGCGTAGTAGGGTAGTGTTTCGCGGTCGATCAGCAATCCAATTTGATGCCCCGCGTTCAACCCTCCGGGAATGGAAAGCCCGTTGCGCAAGCCCAGCAGAATGGCGTTCGGATAGGCGCGCTGATCCTCTTTCCTCCGGAAGGATAGGTCCTGGTAGTCGGTCTGCCCGCTCAGCATCAGGTTCCAGTCCGTGTGCTCGATCAGTCTCCGCAGGTCGGCGGGACTCATGCCGGATGCATAGAAGCCGCCAACAAGGCCACCCATACTGGTCCCTGCTACGTAGTCGATGGGTATGTGGTGCTCCTCGAACCATTGCAGCACGCCGATATGCGCCAGGCCGAGCGCACCACCTCCCTCCAGCGCCACGCCGATCTTCAGCCGCCGCTTTTCCGGCTGCTGTGGCGTCGAAGCCCGCGGATCGTTTGCTGCGGCTGGCGCAGGCCGTTCCTGCGCACTCGCAAGGAACGGAAGCAGCAGGAAAAGAGCGAGAGTGCGGCGCATGGGCGAAAGCCTCCTCGGAGCAATGGGAAACAGCGCGGAGCGGAACAACAGTTTCGCCCGGCGCGGGCGTCGAGGCAAGCAAGGGAATGGAATTCGGTCGAGGTGATTTCCTGCGGGCTATTTTTCCAGGTGCACCGTCGGTTTGATCGTATTCTTTGCTTTCGCCACTTTCAAAAGCTCCGGATAAAACTGCACGAACGAATGCTCCACCGCCGCATTCTGGTCGTGGCACTTCCAGCATGCATTTTGGCTTGGCGTGATGGAGCCAGCCGCCTGTTGGCTTCCCTCGAAATTGAAGTAGGCCCACTTATCCGCAAAGCGCGCCTCATCCTTTACCTCGACGTCCAGGCCCATGAAATCGGTCTGGTAGCTGCCGTGCTTGTTGATAGAGCCTTGCGACGTGGACCCGTATACCTCGAGAACGAACACGGTCTTGTCCGGCCACGTGCCGTTCGCCAGGAAGTAGTCGTACGACGCGGGCTTGACGAAGACGTTGGTAAACGTCTGCATTCCGTCGGCTTGCTGGGAGTAGCTCATGCCGTAACCGGAAGAAACGTAAACCCAGCGCCGATAGTCCACCGGACGCGCCAGCTTGCCGTCCGAGCTGAACTGAGGGACATCCGGGGCGGACGCGGAGGCCGCACCGCGCTTCACGGACAAGCCGGCGGTTGCCAACGTCAAACCAAACGCAAGAGCGAGAAGCACGTTTCTCATAACTCCCCCTTATGCCGGATCGAGCGAACCTGGTACGGGCTCAATCGCTGCAGGGTGCCATTCTATGGCGTGGCACGCTACAGTGATAGACGACGTAGTGTATCACACCGTTTCCAACGTTTCCGGCTCGCTCGCCTCGCAAAGGGTGGCGTTGGCTTCTTCGGCGGGAGCGCGGTCCCGGTTGGTAAGGCCGACACCCAGGAGAACCAGTGCGCCGCCCAGAGCGAGCGATCCCGTGAGCGGCTCGCCGAGCAGCCAAGCGGCCAGCACCGCGGTCAGCGGCCCTTGCAACAGCAGCGACACGGAGGTCACCGTGGCGGGAAGATGGCCCAGAGCATAGGTGAGCGCCAAGTACCCGCCAAGCTGCGAAACCAGTCCCAACCCAAGAAGTGCGGTGAACGATCGGCCCGGCGGAATCACCAGCGAAATGCCCATCGCCAGGTTTATCCCGAATAAGAAGACGGCGCTCGAGATCATGGCCAAACGTAAAAAGGCCAAGGTGCTCGTGGTCGGCCGTACACGCTCCGTTGCCATCAGGTACACGGCGAAGCAGGCCGCAGCACCCAGCGCCATCAAATCGCCGGACCCGAATTTCACGTGGCGAGAAATGTCCGCCCAAACGATGACCAGCGAACCGGATATCGCCAGCACCAAGCCGAGCCAAAAGGCGAGCCTCGGCCGCCGCCGGAATGCCAGCCACGTCAGCAATCCCACGAAGATCGGCGTTTGGTTGCCGAGCAGCGTCGCATTGGCCGCCGAGGTGCGAAGAATCGAGGTGTTGTACAACGCCAGATCGAGCGCAAAGAACAATCCGCCCGCGGCAATGATGGCCAGCGTGCGTAGGCTAACGCGCGGGGCGCGGCGATCGAGCAGCCACGTGGGCAGCAACACGACCGCGGGGATCAGTATGCGATAGAACGCCGAGGCGGGGCCGGGCATGTCGGTCCAGCGGACGAAGATCGCCGACCACCCGATGCAGACAATGCCAGCGGCCAGAGCGAGATAGGGCCAGAATGGGAGCGCGCGGCGCGTGTTGGTCTCGAGTGCGGTCATGGGCGTAGTAATCGTTCCTCACGAGCATTTGCATCGATGCGGAAGAGTCGTTCCAGTATCGCATGCAGTGGCCGGCCGCGATCGGCGGTGCCCGGGGCCGGGCGGAGACAAATTGTACCGTCGCCGCGCGCGCATCCGTCTCATGTACAGGTAGCGTTTACCCCGATTGGGGGCTGGTGCTAACCGCGGCCATGGTGCCGACTACGCCGCTCCTGGCCGATGGTTCCATTGCCGCAACCTTTGCTCGAGGACTAGGGTTCGGGTAGGCAGCAAGATTGCAGTCTCCGCAACGATTGTGAGTAGCCCAGCGTGAGCGAATAAAGAGGTTTGCTATGGCAGGCACAGCTAGTCTTTCGGCGAACGAATTTCCCTGGCGGCTGATCTTCCGGATCGTGCGATGGACGACGTACGCCAGTGCGCTGGTAACGCTGATCCTGTTGCTGCACAAGGCGCCGGCACCCCTGGTCGAGACCAGCCCGCAAGCCGCGGCGCGCGTGGAGCAGAAATTCGAGCAGGTCCAGCAAGCGGTCACCAACGGCCAGCCCGCCACCGTGCGCATGGACCAGACCGAGCTGAATTCCTACCTCGTGTCGCAACTCGATATCGCTTCCAATCCCGCCGCTTCGGCGGCGCCCAGCCCCGCTTCCGCTTCCAACTCGATATCCCCGACCCCGAGCACCGCCGAACCCGCGACCTCCGGCACGCCCGTACCCGCCGGCACCTCGGCCGAGCAAATCGAACAGGTGCGCTCGGCGGTGAAAGACGTGAAGGTCGAGCTGATCGAAGATCGTGTGCGCGCCTACGTGGTCTTCGATTTCCATGGCAAGGACATGACCCTGCAGTTGGAAGGCAAGCTAGGCGCGGAAGATGGCTATTTGCGCTTCGAGCCGGTCGCGGGCCAGATCGGCGCGCTGCCAATCCCTCAGTCCGCTCTGGAGACGGCGGTTCGCCGCATGATGGAATCCCCCGAAAACCGCGAGAAGCTCAAGCTGCCCGCCGAGATTTCCGCGCTGAAGATCGAAAACGGCGAGGTTGTCGTCAGCTACAAATAGGTTGCAACGCGCGCGGCCGCTCGCCGTCTTTCCCACCGCGAGCCTGTGAGAATTACCCGTCGAACCGATAACGGTTTCGTAACCCGCGTGCCGCGCGGCGCGCCGCTTGCCGGGAAGTCTCCTTCATAATCAATCTGAGCCGCCTGTTCTCATTTCTCGGTTTTCCAGTTTGCAACGGAGGGCCATGACCACCGCTCCAGTGCTGTCGCTCCTGATTTTTGACGCGGCGTTGTTTGCGCTGGCACTGGTTCGTTCGGAGAGCAAAGCGCCGCGCTCGGAGACGCTGCTCCTCAGCGGTCTGTTTCTTTGCTCCGGGATGCCGGCGATCGTTTACCAGGTGGTGTGGCAGCGGGTTCTATTCTCGATTTATGGCGTGAACTCGCAGTCGGTCGCGGTGGTCGTAAGCGCGTTCATGCTGGGGCTGGGATTGGGAAGTTTGCTGGGCGGGCGTCTTTCGGCGCGTTACCCGAAGCACGGCATATTGCTGTTCGCGTGCGCGGAGCTGGGCGTGGCCGTGTTTGGTCTCGCGTCGTTGCGTATTTTCCATCGGTTCGCGGCCTTCACCTCGGGCGCAAGCCTTGGCGCGGTGATTCTGTACAGTCTGCTTCTGCTGTTGGTGCCCACGATGCTGATGGGCACGACGCTGCCGTTGCTGGTCGAAGAGCTGGTGCGAGTTTCCGGGAGCGTTGGTGGCTCGGTCTCGCGCCTGTATTTCGTGAACACGCTGGGTTCGGCGATCGCGTGCTACTTTTGCGCAACGTTTCTGCTTCGCGCGTTGTCCCAGTCCGGCGCGGTGAGTTTCGCCGCTGTTTTGAACTCCCTGGTCGGCGCAACGGCGTACGTGTATGCGCGTGGCAGGAAGAGGGAATCTTCGGCTGCTGCTGCTCCAGAAGTGCGCGCCGCCGGTTCTGCTCCGGCGCTGCCGCTTGGCGCGGCCATGTTCCTGGCAGGGTTTGCCGGATGGATTGCGCTGGGCTACGAAATCGCATGGTTTCGTGTGTTTGCGGTGGCTTCCGCGGACCGCGCTCCGGCATTCGCACTCTTGCTGGCTACCTACCTTGCGGGTATCGCCGCGGGAGCCTATCTTTCCGAGCAAGCGACGCAGAATTGGGCGGCTCACAAAACGCTGTGGCTGATTGCCGGGCTGCTGTTGGTCTCCGGAGCCATTTCGGTGTATTTGCCGCCGCTGGTCGCCGCGAGTCTTAGCGGAAACTCGTGGCCCTTCTCGAAGCTTTCTTGGCTGGGGCAAGATTCGTATCTGGCCTCAGCGCCGGTATTTTTTCTGGTGGCGGCACTGCTCGGTTCGGTGCTTCCTCTGCTCTGCCGGCTGTCAATTTCTCCGGATGACCTAGCCGGGCGCCGTGTGAGTCTGGTCTATGCGGCAAATATTCTCGGGTCCGTTCTCGGCAGCTTGGGCATCGGCTTCGTGCTGATGCACGTTTTGGGATTGCGGCAGATTGCGCTGTTGCTGGGCGGAATCTCGGTGGCCAGCGGCATCCTGCTACTGCTCTTTGCGGGCCGCACGGCGCCCCGAGCGCCGGCGTGGGTGTTCGCGCTGGGCTTTCTCTGCGCGGTCGCGATTCCGTTGGCTTCGCCGCAGTATGCGCTGTTGTACGAGCGCATCATTTTCCGGAACAAGCCGGAGGCGCAAACTCCATTCGCGCACGTGGTGGAAAATCGCAACGGAGTCGTCGCCGTTCTCTCCAATGGCGCGGTGTTTGGCGGCGGAGTGTACGACGGGGCGTTTTCGATCAGTCCGGCGCATGACTCGAATCTAATCGTGCGCACGCTGGCGTTGAGCGCGGTGCACCCGCACCCCCGGCGCATCCTGGTGATTGGCCTGGCGTCCGGCTCGTGGGCGCAGGTGCTGGTGAACCATCCAGAGGCGGAATCCATGGATATCGTGGAAATCAATCCGGGCTACCTGGCGCTGATTCCACAGTATCCGGTGGTGCGTTCGCTGCTGACGAATCCCAAGGTGCATATATACGTTGACGATGGGCGGCGATGGCTCGTCGCGCATCCCGAGCAAAAGTACGACTTGATCGTCGTGAACACGACCTACCACTGGCGCGATCACGCCTCGACCTTGCTTTCGGTCGAATACTTTCGCCAAATCCGTCCGCACCTGAATCCGGGCGGCATCTATTACTTCAACACCACGGAATCGAACGAGACGATCGCCACGGCGCTGAGTGTTTTCCCTTACGGGCTGCGCATTGTCAACTTCCTGGCGGTGAGCGACTCGCCCATTTCGTTTGACGCCGAACTGTGGTTCTCCGTGCTGCGGCGGTACCAGATCGACGGGCGGACCCTGTTCGATCCGATCGATCCGGCCGCGCAGCGCGTGCTGACCCATTACGCGCTCCTGCCGCAAAGCTTGAACCAGCCGCCGACGTTTCTGGGCCTGGAAACGTCGGACTCTTTGCGGGAGCGGATTGGCCCGCTGCGGCTGATCACCGACGACAACATGGGGCTGGAGTGGGAGCCGTATGTGAATTTCCCCTGGCGCTGAAGCCGCGCTTTCTAGGTGCGGGGTCAGAAGTGAGAAAAAACGTTCTTGTTGACGCGATTCGGTGGGGGGACTACGCTTTCCAACGGTACGTCGCGGGCCTCCATGTACCCCTCCAACCAAAGCGCGCGGCTGCGGATCGTGCGATTTCTACTGCCGATGCTGTTTTGTCTCCTGTTGGGATCGCTTCCTGCCCGCTGTCAGAACAGGAGCGGAAACGACGAAGGCTTGTTCCGTGGTAACCGGGCGGAACTAGCGGTAACCGTGCGCGACAGTTCTGGAGAACCCATCTCGGCCCCGGCGACTGTCAAACTACTCCACTATGGCGTTCCCACCAACCAGGCGTCTACCTCCAAAGGCAAAGTGTCCTTTATCCTGCCGGGCTTGGGCGACTATACGTTGATTGTGGACGCGCCTGGGTACAAGACGCAGCAAAAAGACGTGTCCGTGCCGGTAGAGTTGAAGGCCGAGGTCGATGTCGTGTTGGGGCGCGATTCGTCTTCCGGGGATGTCTCCGGCGTTCCGGGCAGACCGATCCTGGCGCCGAAAGCGAAGGAAGCACTCGACAAGGGATTGCAGGCGTTAAGCCAAGACAACATGAAAGAGGCGGGCAAATACGTAGCCGAGGCCATGAGGCTGGCGCCGGGGCACCCGGATGTTTTGTACGCGCAGGGAGTGCTGTACCTGAAGCAACGCAACTGGACGCAGGCGCAAGAGGTTTTGGAAAAGGCCACGCAGCTCGATCCAAGTCACGCGCGGGCGTTTGCGGCGCTGGGAATGGCTTTTGCCGACCAAGGGAACTACGACGCGGCCATCCCGCCACTGGAGAGATCGGTGGAATTGGATGCCGGCGGTTGGGAGGCGCGTTTTACGCTGGCCAAGGCGTACTACCAGCACCAGCAATACGAACAGGCGCTGAAGGCGTCACAAGAAGCGCTGACGGCCTCGAACGGAAAGGCGCCGGAGATCGAGTTGCTGCTGGCACAGTCGCTGACGGCGGTAGGGCGCTATGAGGATTCGGCGACGGCGCTGCGGGATTTTCTGAAGAGCCATGGTGATAGTCCGGAAGCGGGGAAGGCCCGAAAGTGGTTGGACCGCTTGATGGCCAGCGGAAAGATCCGGCGGCAGTAGACTCGGCGTCAAGAAAAGATCTACCGCGCGAGCAGCTCGCCGCGTGCTTGGACTATGCCCGCGAACTGGCTGAATTTGAGGCCGTCGTCTGATGTCCTTGCAGTTTCTGGCCGACCACTGTATTTCCAACGCCACCGCTCAAACGCTTCCCGTTTTCGTGGCACAGCCATTTCTGGCTGTGCGCCCCGCCCAAGTGCGCTAAATTTGCGTGGCACCGTAGGTCAAGAGAAGGTACATGTGTTACCGCTGGTTTGATAAGAGAGCATCCTGCGCTGTCGAACGGATGGAGGCGCCATCGTGCGGTCCGCGAACATCATTCCATGCATCCTCGGCGTTCTTGGCGTCTGCGCCCTGGCGGAACGCACTACCGCCCAGACGCCGGCGCAGAGCAAGCGCGTCGTGATTGCCGCGAGCACGGTGCTCGATGGCAAGGGCCGCGTGTTGCACGATACTCGCATCGTGGTCGAAGGCTCAAAGATCATCGCGATGGACCCCAAGGCCGGCCCGGTGGACTACGACCTGCGCGGCCTGACCGTCTTGCCCGGCTGGATTGACGCGCACGTGCACATCACCTGGAGCTTCGGCCCAGACGGAAAAAATGCCGGCCCAGCAGGGACAACCCAGGCGGCCGCGTACACCGCAGCCTCGAATGCCTGGCTGACATTGATGGCAGGTTTTACCACCATCCAAAGCGTCGGTTCGCCCACGGACGTTCCCTTGCGCGATGCCATCGCGAAAGGCTTGCTCCCTGGCCCGCGCATCCTGACGGCGGTCGAGCCGCTCTCCGGGCGAGGCGAGCAGACCGGGACGCCCGAGGAAATTCGCGCCTTCGTGCGGAAACAAAAGGAAGCAGGCGCGGACCTGATCAAAATCTACGCATCGGGGGGCATGACCCGGGGCGCGATGACGATGTCCCAGGAGCAATTGAACGCGGCCTGCGACGAAGCCAAGAAGCAGGGCCTGCGCTCGCTCGTGCACGCTTTTAGAGATGCGGTCCGCGCCGCAACCCTTGCCGGGTGCACGGAAGTCGAGCACGGCTTGGGGGCGTCGGACGATGATCTAAGATTGATGGCCGAACGCGGGACGTACCTGGATCCGCAAGCCGGCTTGCTGCTGGAAACTTATCTCCAGTACAAGGACAGGTATCTCGCCGCGCCCTACTACACCGAAGAGGGCTTTGCGGCGATGAAAGGTCTGATCCCGGCTCACCAGGAATTCATTCAACGTGCGGTGCGCATTCCGGGGCTCAAAATTGTCTACGGCACGGACGCCGTGGCGGGCGCTCACGGGCGCAACGCCGAGGACTTCATTAACCGCGTGCGCGACTGCGAAGTGGACCCCATGGCCGCGATGGTCTCCGCCAACTCACTGGGAGCAGAAGCCCTTGGCTTGGCCGATCAGATCGGCTCGATCGCGCCCGGCCTCCAGGCGGATATCATTGCCATCGATGGCGACCCTCTAAAGGACACTACCGCCGTCCGCCGCGTGGTATTTGTGATGAAAGGCGGCGTCGTCTACAAGAATGTTCCGCCCTCCGCAATCCCCGTCTATGCGGGCGTCCAGCCCTGATTCGACCGTTACGCTGCCTCTTGGTAGCACAGACACTCCTGTTTGCCCTGCTTGCCCTGAGCAACGAAGGGAGCTCGAAGGGTCCGTGCCCGCCACAACGCATGCAAGAACCACTAGTGCGGCAACTCAGTCGTGTCGTGCCGCAAAATCCAGTGCGTTTCAGGCGTCTTCGCCCTGGGAGCTTCGACTCCCGCTAAGTGGCGGCGAACCCGTCGCACCCAAGGCTCAAACCTCGAACTGCGAACCTCTACAACCTATCCCCTTTCCCTTCAGCGAACTGCAAGAACTACAAGAAGTCCTTGACATCTACGTATCTTTATGGTAATATTCCTTATGAAGATCGGGCCAGGTTCGCGCCAGATTGGTTCTTCTCTTCCCCTCTGTGAACTCTGTGGTGAAACTCTTCCTGCGCTAACCCCTGTAGAATCCGCACTTGCAAGAAGCGCTCCTGGTAACCCCTGCAGAATCCGCACTTCTAAGAACCTTCAAATCTGTATCAAAACAAACGACTTTAACCCTTTTAGAATCCGCACTTACAAGGTTGCGCCGCTCGCACAGAAAACAAAGGACTTCAAGTCCACCAGAATCAACACTTACGCAATTTCTCAACGTAAGCCCTTTAGAATCCGCACTTACAAAAAAGGGGGGAGGGGGGTACCCGCCACTGGCCTCGAGCGTCCCCTGTTTCAGAACTGCGCTACAGCTCGCGGAGGGAGACCGCCACTGGGCGCGCGGCGGCGCGCACGGCGGGCGGTAGGCCGCCCAGGAGGCCCATGACCAGGGCGAAGATAACGCCTTCGAGGAGCAGGACGGGGGTGATGCGGAAGGCGAAGGCCATGTTCGAGAAGGTTTGCCAGTTCATGGTCGCGGTGGTGAGGCCGTTCAATCTCAGGACGGACAGGCAGCCGACAATACCGCCGACGAAGGAAATGAGCAGGGCCTCGATGACGAAAGAGAACACCACGGCGGCGGCGCCGAAGCCCAAGGCGCGCATGGTGGCGATCTCGCGGCCGCGCTCGGCGACGGCGGAGTACATCGTGTTGAGTGCGCCGAAGATCGCGCCGATGGCCATGACCGAAGCGACCAGTCCCCCAAGAACGGTGATGAGCTGGGTCATGCGCGTGGATTGCTTGGAGTAGTAGTCAATCTCGCGCGTGACGTCGACGTTCAGCCGGGGATCGGACGTGACCGCATCCTTGAATTGCTGCAAGGCCTCGGGAGAAGTCAGGTGCACGGTGATCGATTGAAAGAACGTGTCGGAACGTTTGTAGGCCGCGCTGACCAAGTGAGCATCGCCCCAGACTTCCGAGTCGAAGGCGCTGCCTCCGGCATCGAAGACGCCCACGATCTTCCAACCGCGGTTGCCGAGGTTGATGGTATTTCCCAGCGTCAAGCCGGAATAGGTCGTGTTCGCGTTCTTGCCGACGACTAGTTCCGCGAGGCCAGGCTGGAACATCCGCCCCTCAACGATTTTGGTCTTGTTGCGGATGGCCAGGACGTTCGGAGACACGCCGCGAATCTGCACGTTGGCGTCGGTGCCGGTCGAGAGCAAGGGTATGGGAGCTACCAGGACAACTTCGCCGGTGACCAGGGGACCATCGGCCGAGCGCGCTACGCCAGGAGCGTCTTGCACAATTTTCAGCGTGTCGATCGTGATGCCACCAGTCATTTCCGACGTGGCACCCGCGCGCATGACCATTGCGTTGTCGGCAGATCCGGAGGCTACCAAGGTCGCTCGGAAACCATGAGCCAGGGACAGCATGGCCACAAATACGCCTACGGTACCGGCAATACCCAGGACCGCGACGATGGCGGAGGTCCAGCGCGCTTTTACACTGCGAAAATTGTAGATGACGGGAATAGCCATGTCAGACCCTCCGAAGTGCGTCGACCACG
This sequence comes from uncultured Acidobacteriota bacterium, assembly GCA_963735525.1. Lineage (GTDB taxonomy): Bacteria > Acidobacteriota > Terriglobia > Acidiferrales > UBA7541 > Acidiferrum. The sequence goes on from CAVTLQ010000024.1 coordinate 31,569, forward strand.
CGCATGCGCATGGCGCCGATTCCTGGCAGAAGTCCGCTGACGACTCCGACCACGAGAGCCGTAAGCAGTCCAAAAGAGAGAATCGCAGGTGACAGGATGAGCGCGGGCAGCAAGCCGTTGAGGGCGGCACCCAGGACCGGAATCGCTAGCAGCGCTAGAGCCAGGCCCAGAAGGCCGCCAAACAGTGCGATGACGAGAGACTCCCCGAGAACGAAGAACAGGACCGAGCGATCGCTGAAGCCGATGGCTTTGAGCACGGCGAGTTCGCCAATGCGTTCACGAACAGAGATGGCCATGGTGTTGCCGGTAACGAGCAGCAGGGTAAAGAAGACCACCGCGCCGATGGAGAGAATAAGGAATTCGATATTCCCAAACTGCTTGACGAAACCGGCTTGAAAGGCGGACTCGGTCTCCGTCTTGGTTTCATAGGACGAGTTCGCGAACATGTCATCGATCGCCTTGGCGACGCGGACCGCATCGTCTGGATTATCGAGTCTGAGAATGTACCAGCCGACCTGGCCCTTGATGACCGCAGGAATGTTCTCGTCAAAGTATTTCCACTGGAGCCAAAACTGACTTTCGTCGCCGCCGGTGCGCTCGGAGTGATAGATGCCGTCGAGATTGAATTCCCAGGTCGTGCTGGGGCCATAGAGCGAGTTCTTGATGGGAATGCGGTCGCCAACCTTCCAACCGAAGCGTTCGGCGGTTCTGGCACCGGCGATGGCACCCTGGCGATCCTTGACGTAGTTTTGCCACTGATCGTCGGGCACGACAAACTCGGGGTAAACCTGACGATGGTTTTCGATGTCGGTGACAAATTGCGGGAAAAAGTTGCGCTCGTCCTGATATACGCCGCCAAACCAGTTGTCGTGGGTGATGGCCTTTACGCCGGGGATGGTGAGGATTTTGTCGCGATAGGCCAGAGGCATGGTCTGAATGAGACCTACACGGTTAGTGACTACGAGACGATCCGCACCGGCGATATCCGCGCCGCGGCTAAACGCGCTTTTCACTACGGCGAGGAAGGCGAAAAGAAACAGGGCCACGGCGAACGAGCCGACGGTGAGGATCAGGCGAATCTTTTTGCGGAACAGGTTGGCGAAAATGAGGCTGCGGAACTTCATGCCGCACCCCCCGCCAATGCGCCTTGGCGCATTTGGCTGCCTTCCACGAGCAAGCCCTTTTCGAGATGGAGCTCGAGATCGGCGAGCTTGGCGACCACCGGATCGTGGGTGACCATCAGCACGGTCTTGCCGTATTCCTTCACCAGCCGATGGATCAGGCCCATGATCTCGTCGGCGCTCTTGCGGTCCAGGTCGCCGGTGGGCTCGTCGCACAGGAGAAACGTGGGGTCGGCGATGATGGCGCGGGCAATGGCGACGCGCTGCTCCTGCCCGCCGGAAAGCTGGCGAGGATAGTGGTTCATGCGGTCGGCAAGGCCGACGACGCCGAGCGCGGTTTCGACGTGCTTGCGGCGGTCGGACTTCGAGAGCTTGGTGAGGAGCAGAGGGAGCTCAACGTTTTGGAACGCGGTGAGCACGGGGATGAGGTTGTACATCTGAAAGATGAAGCCGACGTGGCGAGCGCGCCATTGCGTGAGCTTGTTGCCGGACATGTGGGTGATCTCGTCGCCGGCCACGGTGATGCTGCCGTGGGTGGGGACGTCGAGTCCACCGAGCAGGTTCAGCAGCGTGGTCTTCCCGGAGCCGCTGGGGCCCATGAAGGCGACAAAGTCGCCTTTGTCCACGTCGAGATTCAGTCTTTGCAGGACTTGGATTTCTTCGCCGCCGCGGCGGTAGCTCTTGTCCAGGCCGCGGACTTGGATGAGGCTGTCGCTTCTTCCCGTGCCATCCACTCGAACCATGATCAGGGCTCCTATTTCTTGGGTGTTGCCGCTAACTTCTCCGGAATCTACTTCTTGACCTCGACGACTTGTCCATCGCGCAGATCGGGCGGGCCTTTCACGACGACGGTGTCTCCCGCCGTCAGGCCGGCAATGATTTCGGTATCGGAGCCGCGAGGGCTGCCCAGAGTGACGGCGCGTCGCTCCAGGCGATCATCCTTCACGAGAAATACGATTTTTTTCCCGCTGTCGTCGCGCACCGCGTTCTGCGGGACGAGCGGAGCCGCGGCATCGGCACCGGCACCGGGCTTTTTCTCGGGGGCCGCGCCGAGGAAGGTTACCTTGATGCCCATGTCGGGAAGGATGCGCGGGTCGAGCTTCAGGAACGAAATGCGCACCTTCACGGTGGCCTTCTGGCGGTCGGCGGTGGGAATGATGGTGCGCACGCGGCTGGGGATTTCCCAGTCGGGATAGGCATCCAGGATGGCGGTAACCGGCTGACCGTCCTGGACCCGGGCGATGTAGGATTCGTTGACGTCAACTTCGATTTCGTTGGAGTTCATGTCCACGATGGTGGAGATGCCGGTGCGGGTAAAGCCGCCGCCCGCGGAGATGGGCGAGACCATTTCGCCGACCTGCGCGTCTTTGGAGACCACGATGCCCGCGAAGGGAGCGCGGATGGTGCAGTTGTCAACGGCTTGCTGCGCTTCCTGGATGCGTGCTTGTGAAGCAGCGACTTGGGCCTTCGCGAGGTCGATTTTGGCCACCAGGCTGTCGGCAGTGGTGAGCGCATTGTCGAGCTGTTCTTGCGTCTGCACCCCAGCCTTTTGCAATTGTTCGGCGCGGCGAAGCTCGATTCGGGCGTTTCTGAGCTGGACTTGCAAATCGGCGATGGCCGCTTGGGACGAATCGCGGTCGGCCCTGGCGGAATCGAGCGCCCGCTTGGCGTCGGAATCGTCGAGGGTGGCGAGAAGCTGGCCCTCGGCGACCCGCGTGCCTTCGTCGAAGAACACGCCCGTTACCCGGCCGGTGATTTTGGCGGCGATGGTGGCGCGGCGGCGCGGAGTGACGTAGCCGCTGGCGTTTAGAAGGGCTTCACGGCCGCCGGCACCGGTGGGTTTGTGGGCCACGGCGACTTCCACAACCGGCTTTTGATTCCAGAAGGCGTAGATGCCACCGGAAAGGCCACCCAACACGACTAGAACGCCGAAGAAAATCGCCAGACCCCTGCCGAGTTTGCTGCCCTTGCGCTCGCCTTCGTGGATGCGCAGGGAGCCGAGATCGTGTTTCGGTGAAGTTAGAGGTGTAGCCATCAACCTGGTTCCTTCGGTGAGGGGTTCACTTTGTCTATACGCACGGCTAGGGCCTGAAATTTCAAAGCTAGCCGAGCGGAGGCGCGTCTGCGAGACATTTTAGCGTGTTTGGGGCAAGTTTGGGAAAGGGATCGCAGAAAAACGGGATCGGAGAGTTGGGTGGTTGGGTTGAGAGCCTAAAGGCGGCGGCAAGCCGCCGCACTCCAAAAGGGGCTCGACGGGGAGATGGAATGCCGATTCGATGCGCAGCGAGTCTTGAATCGATTTAGGGAGTGTTGCATGGTCGCATCCGACGAGCGAGAGACAGCACCCTTGGCGTGATTCCTGACGGCTGCCGTTTTGATGTGCGTGGCGGGAGCACTGGTACATGGCCAGGGCAATGGTGTAGGTGACGCCGAGCCATGTGACGAATACGATCCTGCCGACGAAGGCGTCGGGTGGGGGATTGACCGACTGCCGGATGGGGCGGAAGATAAATTATTCAACGAGTCGACCATTCGGCAAGTGCTATCGGCAGGACCAGCCGGGGAAACGGGGTTGATTTGTAACAGCGAGTTGGCTAAATGGTTGGGACTCCAACCAGATAGACGCACGTCGTGGCGGATTGACTAGGTTCGCCTGTGGGAATCCAATAAAAAGTGTTAGTTATTGGTAAATTCACTTTGACAGAACCCTTAGCGTTTGGTAGCCTCAAACCCTAACATCCGGGGCCCAACCCGCGGGGCAGCGGAAACACCCAACCGCCTGGCCAAGATCAGCGCAGGCGACCCAGCCGATTCCGCACTCCGTTCTCACTTCGAGGATCCTCCAATCTAACAACGACCCCGGAACCGAAAGGAGCTCCATGTCTAAATTCACGGAACACGTACCTTTAATCGGAAGCGAACGAGTGCCGTTGGCCGGTGCCAAGGCCGTTGGCGCAGCCAATCCCGACGAGCAACTACAAGTCACCGTCCTGCTGAGATCTAAGGCCACGCAGGAGGCCAGGCAAAGCGCGATCAAGGCGCTGATAAGTCAAGCGCCCGCCGAACGCAAGCACCTGACGCGGGAGGAGTTTGCGGGAACCCGCGGGGCGTTGCCGGCGGACATCGAGAAGGTTGTGGAGTTTGCGCACCAGTACGGGCTTAGTGTTGTACGGGCGGACGCGGCGCGGAGGTCGGTGGTGCTGGCGGGGACCGTGGCCACCTTCAGCCAGGCGTTTCAAGTGAGCTTGTACAGGTTCGAGCACCCAAGCGGATCGTATCGCGGGCGGACGGGCGTGATTCACGTGCCGCGGGAACTGAGCGGAGTGATTACGGCGGTGCTGGGACTCGACAATCGGCCGCAGGCAATGCCGCATTTCAGAACAAGAAAACGGGCCAGCGCAACGCACACGCGCACAGCGCAGCCTGCCGGCACGTTTACGCCGCCACAGGTTGCGGCGTTGTATGACTATCCTTCAGGCGCGAGCGGTAAAGGGCAGTGCATTGCGCTGATCGAATTGGGCGGGGGCTACCGGGCGCTCGATCTAAATACCTATTTCAACGGCTTGAAGATCACGCCACCCAAGGTGACGGCCATCTCCGTGGACAGTGGACAAAACAGCCCGACGGGAGACAGCAATGGACCGGATGGGGAAGTGATGCTGGACATTGAAGTGGCGGGAGGGGTCGCCCAACAGGCAAGTATCGCGGTGTACTTCACGCCGAACACCGACCAGGGTTTCTACGACGCGATCGCCGCGGCGCTCCACGACACCACCAACAACCCTTCGGTTATCTCGATCAGTTGGGGAGGACCGGAGTCAACCTGGAGCCAACAGTCGCTAACCGAGTACAACACGCTGCTGGAAGATGCGACGACGCTGGGAGTAAGCGTCTGCGTAGCGGCCGGCGACAACGGATCGAGCGATGGAGTCAACGACGGTTTACAACACGCGGACTTTCCGGCATCCAGCCCGTACGCGCTTGCTTGTGGCGGAACAAAATTAGTGGCGGCGGGCAGCAAGATTTCGAGCGAGGTGGTGTGGAACGAGGTGGCCATAAACGAGGGAGCGACGGGAGGCGGGATCAGTGCGGTCTTCGCGAAACCCGATTATCAAGCGAATGCGAACGTTCCAGCGTCGGTGAATCCCGGAAACTTCGTTGGCCGGGGATTGCCGGACGTGGCGGGCGATGCCGATCCGCAGACAGGCTACGACGTGTACGTGGACGGGCAGGCGACAGTCATCGGTGGCACCAGCGCAGTGGCGCCGCTGTGGGCGGGTCTGATCGCGTGCATAAACGAAATGGTGGGAAAGCCTGTCGGCTTTCTGAACCCGACGCTGTACATGCAGGTGGCAGGCGCCGGAGGTCTGCACGACGTCACCAGCGGGAACAACGGGGCCTACACGGCCGGACCCGGTTGGGACGCCTGCACCGGCTTGGGCAGCCCGGACGGAGCCGCGATTGCAGGCGCGTTGACGGGCAAGTCCGCGGCGAAGTCCGCGTCGAAATCGGCGGCGAGGTCGGCTGTAGCCAAGCCGTAGAGGCAAGTTGCTGCCGGATACCAGAGAGCCCCGCCATTGCCCCTTGAATCGGGAACGATGTCGGGGCTTTCCTCTCTTCTGAGGTGTGACGGGATCGATTTCGAGGCAGGCACCGACGGCGTCAGTTTCGGGAAAGGTCGATTTGGTGTTCTTGAGGGACGGTCAGCTCCAAGGAGAATGCTGGAGATTTCGGCGTGGCCTGGGTTTTCAGGCCATTCTTCCGGCGTCGCGCGGCGAAAGTCCCGGGTCCGCGGGAAAGCAGACCCTTCCCGGCGAGCGCGCAGCCGAATGACGCCGACGGCGAGCTAACCTCAGAAATGAATTAGAAGACGCCCGAGCGGGGTAATCGAGCGCTGCACCATCAGCGAACCGGAGCAATCTCGAGCCGGTCGCCAACCTGCGTACCGGACCGATAGATGGTGTGCGGGGGGAGCTCCAGCACACTAGTCGCTTTCAGGGAAACGGCAGAGATGCGAAAGGGACGGACATGCTCCTCGACGTAGACGACCTCTTTATCTTTGCTGAGGAAAATAATATCAATCGGGAACATCATACCGATTGTGTGCACGCCGCGGGACGGCACGATCCAAAGACCACGACCGAGCTGCGCCCAGCGCCGCGTTTTCCCGAGCAAGCCTACGAGCCGACGCAGGTAGCTGTCAGCAAGAGTTGCTTCCGTGGCCACAAAGGTTTCGCGCGTCTTGTTATAAACGTATAGAGAACGATTCTGACCGTTGTTGGCCATTTATCTACCGACCCTGTTCCGGTGTTCTTCCCCTGAAATGTGCCCGGTCCTACGACTGCAACTTCTATTCGACAGATTTGCGCTTGCGCCGCCAGATGATAATGAAGAGCACCAAGACTGCCAGTGCCCCTGCGACGACTCGTATCAGCGTAACGTTGTCCATTTCTCTTTCTCCTTTTGAAACGGCTCGGCCTCACGGCTCCTGCGAGGTCACGAGAGCTGGGATCACCGTTGCAATGCCGGCATCAACTGCCGGAGCAGGGTGATCACAGCAGGGCCCAAAATCACCACCATCAAAGCCGGAAAAATGAAAAATACAAGTGGTGGGACCATTTTCACGGACGTTTTTGCGCTCATTTCCTCAGCGCGTTGACGGCGCTTGATGCGCAAATCGTCCGAGAAAACCCGCAAAGACTGAGCAACGCTGGTGCCAAAGCGATCGGTTTGCACCAGCATGGCGACCAGAGACTTGATGTCCTCGAGACCGGTACGGCGGCCGAGTTCCCGCAGAGCGTCGATGCGGGTCTTGCCAATCCGCATCTCCAGGTTCACGAGCTGGAGCTCTTCGCTCAACTCGTGATGGGTGATGCGCAGCTCTTGCGCAACTTTCATCAGGGCCTGATCGAGACCCAGCCCGGCCTCCACGCAAATCACCAGCAGATCCAAACCGTCCGGGAGGCCCCGGCGGAGGCGATGCTGGCGGGCACTGACTCTCCAGCCGAGAAACATTTCCGGGAAGAGATAACCGACGACGGCCGCGATCGCGGGAATCATGTAGGGATTCCAGCGATAAAGCCCGGTCGCAAAAACGAAGCCCACGAAAAAAATCGGCGTCAGCAATTTGAAACCGCGCATGGCCAACAGGGCCTGCGGACTGCGATAACCTGCGCGCATCATGAGGAGCTGGGTACGGGGTGTCTCGGTGCCCTCGCCCGGCACCAACTTGCCCAGGCTGGCGAGCGTATCGCGCATGCGGTCTTTTTGTTTTACGGCAAAACTGGTTTCCTGGACCGCCGGAAGCGCGGGATTCATGAACCGCGACAAACGGCCCGCAATGCCCGCTCCGCCCGGCGTCAAGGCGTAAACCACCGCCGCCAGGATGGCGAAGGTCGCCAGGAACGTGATCGCGGTAATGGCCCAAAGCATCTGCGAGACTCCTTACTTGCTAGACCTCAATGTGAATAATCTTCCAAAGCATCACGGAGCCGACGAATTGCATCAGCGCCGCGACGGTCAAAATCACGGGACCTTTCGGATCCTCGAACAGCACCCGCATGTAGGTGGGGTTCAAGGCGGACAGCACGATCATCATGAAAATCGGCAGGGCGATCAGGATGCCGGCGGTCAAGCGGCCCTGCGCGGTGCGAACTTTGACTTCGCGATAGATGCGGAAGCGATCGCGGATGACGCGGGAAAGGCCATCGAGGATTTCCGCCAGGTTTCCGCCGGTCTCCTTTTGGATGAGCAGTGCGGTGACGAAAAAGCGCACGTCGATGGAGGGAATGCGCTCGGTCATGTTGAGCAGAGCATCGCGCAGTGGCAAACCGAAGTTTTGCTCTTCGAAGGTGGTGCGAAATTCGCTGGCGATAGGCTCGGAGGATTCCTTGGCAATCATCTCCAGACCAGTGGTGAAGGCGTGGCCGGCGCGGACGGCGCGGCCCAGAAGATCCAAGGCTTCCGGAAAGCGCTCTTCAAACTGGCGGAGGCGCTTCTCGCGCAGCCAGGCAATGACGGCAAAGGGCACGGAGGTCGCAGCCAAGCCGACGACCAGGGCGATTGGGAACTGCGGATAGAAAGCGCCGACCAGCAAGTAAGTTCCGAGGCCCAGACAGGCGCTCAACAAGACGAGTTTGCCGGCCTTCATGGTGAGACCCGCTTGAGAGATGTACTCCTGAAGGCGCACGGACCAAGACCAATGCAGCATCAAACGGTGGAGAACCGGAACGCTGCTGAGCATTTCGTCGCGGGCCAGCTTGAGCCCGTGGGAGACGTCACCACGGCGTTCCGCCTTGCGGACCGCATCCATGCGGCGACGCACGACTTCTTGTTTGGTGTCGGCGCCGGCGAACATCCAGATCGCCAAGAAGAGCACCAAGACAACAAAGAAAGTCAGAATGGCAATCAAAATACCCATAGCAATCCTCTAGAGCGAGCAACCTGCTGCAAAAAAGTAAGTCGACGTCCTCATCCCGAGCTCCTAGCGAGCGTGCGAACCTTCGAACATGGAAATCGGCAAGTGAATGCCGGAAACTTCCAACTTCTCCGCAAATTTTGGCCGAATACCCGTGGGCATGAAGTCGCCGAGCACTTCTCCGTTGTCGCGAATGCCGCGCTTGCGGAATACGAAAATATCCTGCATGGAGACGACTTCGCCTTCCATGCCGGTGATCTCGGCGAGGCTGATGACTTTGCGGGTCCCGTCGCTGTGGCGGCTCACCTGCACGACCACGTCGATGGCGGAAGCGATCTGCCTGCGAATAGCGCTATCGGGAATGTTCAAGCTCGCCATCGCGACCATGGTTTCCAGGCGGCTTAGAGCGTCGCGGGGAGTGTTGGCGTGGATGGTGGTCAGAGATCCGTCGTGACCGGTGTTCATGGCCTGCAACATATCGAGCGCTTCTTCGCCGCGAACCTCACCGACGATGATGCGGTCGGGGCGCATACGTAAAGAGTTGATCACCAACTGGCGCTGCTGGATGGCGCCCTTGCCCTCAATGTTGGCGGGCCGCGTTTCCAGGCGTACGACGTGATCTTGGTGGAGCTGCAACTCGGCGGCGTCTTCCACGGTGACGATGCGCTCGCGGTTGGAAATGTAAGACGAGAGAACGTTGAGGAAGGTCGTCTTGCCGGCGCCGGTGCCGCCGGAAACCAGGATGTTGAGGCGCGCCTTCACGCAACCGCGCAAGAGCTCCAGCATGGGAGGCGTCAGAGTATTGTTCTGGAGCAAATCGTCGGCGGTCAGCGGATCGCGACCGAATCGGCGAATCGAAAGACAGGGACCATCCACGGCCAGCGGAGGAATGATGGCATTCACGCGCGAGCCGTCGGCGAGCCGCGCATCGACCATCGGCGAAGACTCATCGACGCGGCGGCCGATCGCGGAAACGATGCGGTCGATGATGCCCATCAGATGGACGTCGTCGCGGAATTGGATCGAGGTCATCTCCAGGATGCCCTTGCGCTCGACGTACACGCGCTTGTGGGTGTTGACGAGGATGTCCGATACGGTGGGATCGGCTAAGAGCGGCTCGAGCGGCCCGAGTCCGAAAACTTCGTCGAGCACTTCTTGCGCGAGGCGCTCGCGCTCCTGCAAGTTCATCGGGGTGGATTCCCCGACGACGAGGGCCTCGAGGATTTGGGTTACTTCGCGGCGCACGTCTTCGCGGTTGACCTCGGTCAAGCGGTCGAGGTTCAGCTTTTGAATCAGCTTGCGATGGATCGCGGCCTTGACGCTGCCGAAATCCGTTCGTGTGACAGGTGCGGTGATGGGAGCCATGATCTAGATCACCTTTTCGCCGGAAATGAAAAGAGTCCGCCGAGCGAGCCCTTCTTCGGGGTTGCCACGACGTCGAGTCCCGCCAATTGCGCCGCAATCTGCCGGTAGCGGCTGCTGAGCAGATTGTTGTGATTTTCCTGCAGCGGGGTGCCGAGATTGACGGATGCGCTCGCCATCCGGAAATCGTTGGGCAGGCAAGCGAAGACCGGACGGTTGATGTCTTTCTGGATGCTCTTGAGAACTTCTTCATCGCCCTTGTGCCAGCGGTTGATGATGACGCGGGCACGGTCGGGATCAACTCCAAAACCTTTCAGGGCGAGGAGGCGGCGCTCCATGGTCCACAGCGCCGGGACGTTGGCTTCTGCCACCACCAGGATCATTCGCGCCATGCGCAGCACCGAGCTCCACTCCGACGAAAACTGCGAGCCCATATCCAGCAGCACCATGTCGAAGCTGTTCTGAGCCACGTTCACCACACGTTCCAGGGGCGGCACGGCGATGGTCTGCCATTCCTCGGCTTGCGTCGCACCGCCAAGGATTTCCAGCTTCGTTTTGTGGCGGGTCAATAGACCCGCGAAGAAATGGCTGTCCAGCCGATCCATGTTGTCGACGGCGTCCCGGACACCAAATTTCGGATGGAGATCGAGCAAGAGGTGGACATTGCCGAGGGGGCGCGCAAAGTCCAGCAGGGCAACCCGCTTTCGGGCGAAAGTGGAGAGTTGAACGCCGAGATTGACCGCTACCGTGGTTGCGCCGACGCCGCCCTTGGCACCCATCACCACAATCAAGCGGTCGAGAGAGGAATGGTCCTTGAGGTCGAGGTCTTGAATGAACCGCAACAGAATTTCCTTGAGGGAGCTGGCGTCGACGGGCTTTGGCAGAAAATCCTGAACGCCGCAGCGCATGGCTTCCAGCAAGAGTTGGTGGTTGGGCGGGACCGCCGAGGAGCACGCAACCAACTTTATGGACGGGCGCACCCTCCGGAGCTGAGCGCCGAACTGAAAATAAGGCTCTGGATCGCGCGAGAGATCCAAGAAGACAACATCAGGCAACGACTCGGCGGAGTCGGGAAGCTTATCAGCGGGAATGGCCCACTGCTTCACCGCCCTCACGAGACCGGTTTGCTGGAGACTGGCCAATAACTGCGCGGAACTGGCCATGTCACCGCTGGCTATGGCTACCGTTAGCATCGACGCGTTCTTTCTGTTCCCTTAGATTTCGCGCTCAAGCCCATCCATCATTTCCGGCGCCTCGCTTCACTTGGGGGCGCCTGGTTTTGGCTTGTCGGGAGTAATCGGTTCGATAAACGTCCTAGGAAAGTTCAAATTCGGAGCCGGCTTGTCCGCCGTGAGCGGGTGGACGATTCGAGGAGTGACGACAATAAGCAGCTCGTTCTTGCTCTTGTTGAGACTGCGGCTCTGAAAGAGTTTTCCAAGGATTGGAATATCGCCGATTCCCGGGATTTTTTGCAACTGCTCGGTTACGCGATTGTCCAGCAGACCTGCGATCGCGAAGCTTTGTCCATCGGTAAGATCCATTTCCGACTCGACGCGATTTGTCGCCAGCGCGGGGATGACGAAACCCTGCAGGGTCAGCGCATTCGTAAAGTCCAAAGAGCTCACTTCGGGTTTCACCTTCAGGTGAATCAGCCCGTCGGGAGTCAGAGTCGGTGTGAAGTTCAGGCGCACGCCGAATTCCTTGAATTGAATGGTGATGCCCGCAAAACCCCCGCCGCCGCCGGTGGATTGCAGAATCGGAAACGGGAATTCGCCGCCGGCGAGGAAGCTGGCGTCCTTGCCGGACTCGGTCATCAAGTTGGGTTCGGCGAGAATTTCCAGGACGTTCTGCTCTCGCAACGCCTCGATCGTCGCCGCTAGATTGATGTCGGGCCGGAAGATGAAGATATTGAGCAAATCGTTCAGGCCGATGGTGGTACCGCTGCTACTGGTGGCGCCCACGCCGTTCGAAGTGGTCAGCTGCGGCGGAGAAAACTGCTGCGTGGAGATGGTCCCAACGTTCTTGGCACCCGGGAGGCTGAGCAGGTTGATTCCGAATTGGCTGATCGCGGTGCGGTTCACTTCGGCGAAGCGCACCTGCAACAAAATTTGCCCCGATGGCGTGGGGGGGACTTGCATGAGGCTGGTTACTTTGGGAGTCGCGCCTTTCACGATCTCGAGAATCTTGTCGGCGACCAGCGAGGAGGAGATTTTTCCGGACAGCATCACCACGTCGCGAGATGTTTCGATGTGCACATCTTCCGAGGGGAAGACTTCGTGAATCTTCTGGCTGAGGCCCAAGACATCGATGTCGACGGAGACTTCAAAGGCCTGGCTCTGGTCCGATTCGTCCCAGATGATCAGGGAAACCCCTCCAGGAGTCCTTCCGTTGACCAAGACTTGAGTGGGACTCACCACGATGGCTTCGGCGATGTTGGGATCGGCGAGCGAGACTCTTTTGATTCGCGCCGGCGAGGAGATCACGATCGAACGGCCGACGAGCAAATGCAGGGTCTGTGGCCCTTCGGATTCCGCGGACTGTCCAACGGGAACCTGCGCGGGAGGAGCCGCCTGGGTCGCGGGAGCTGGCTGAGCCGCGGGCTGCTCTTGCGCGAAAATGCCAGGAGCGCCGATACCTGAAGCCGCCAGAAGCGCAAATGCCGTCAACAGCTTCTGGATGACGAAGGGCCGCGAACCGTTCGGCTGATTCGATTTTGTAGGGTATTCGAACATTCGTTTTCCTTGTGGTCTGATCATTGATTTGGAAAGCTCTTGTTCTCTCGCTTGTTGCCGGTGATCACTTCGATCACGTAGGGCGAAGGTGGCGGGGGCGGGGCGGCAGCCTTGACCACCGGACCGACGCGCTTTGGCGGCGGCGCCGATGTGCCAGAAAACAGGTTTGCTTCCAGGATCGAGGGGGGCTCAACTCTTTTCGTGTCGATGGTGTTCCGCAAGGCCAGTTGGATCTTGCCTTCAGTGCTGGCCATCGCGAGTTTCCCGGCATCTTCAGGTGAAACCAGCAAGGTGATCACGGGAACGGTTTGCGGTTTCCCTTCGCGATCCTGTTCGATCTTTTGGCCAGCCGCAAGGACGCGGACATTCTCCAAAATCGTGCGGGTGATGCTTTCTTCGCTGCCGCTCTTGCCTCCGGCGCTCACCTTTCCCGTCACCAGCACATCCACCATCGTTCCTGGTATCACGAATCCCGCCACTCCGACGACGTCGTTCACGGCCACGGAAAGGGCGCGCATTCCCTGGGGAATCGTGGCGGGCAAACCGGCGCCTGATTCCTTGGAAGCCAACTTGCTTTCGAGGATGAGTTCATTGGCGGCCACCGGAGTGATGAGCGCGCGGTTCGCGCAGTCTTCAATGCGGGAGAACGTGCCGGCAACGGGTTCGTCGGCAGGCCAGGCAATGAGGCGGAGGTTGCTGGCACTCGACGCGAGTGCCGAGCTGCAAAGGCGAAGAGGCCACCACGATGTGCTGGGTGGCGACCGGTTTGGCGTTACTCGCCTGCTTGAATTGACGATAAACGAAGGTGCTCAAGACGAATGCCACGACGACCGCGAATACCAACCCGAGGATCATGCGGTTCTGATTCATGAAGTCAATCTCCTAGCCTTAATCCACTCATCCCCGCACTGCGGGGCTAATTCACAAGCCCCAGCGGGCGGCGCAGAAGCAAACGAGCGTGGAAATGGCCGCGGCCACGCCGAACGGCAGCTTGAGCAATGCCGGGTTGTCCAAAGAGATCTCTGGGTTGGCCCGCAATCCGAACGAAAAGAAACCTTGGACGAGCACGCCAAGGTTGCGGAAAGTTTCTCGGACTCGCCGGGTGCGCATCATTTCCACGATAGCCATAAGGCCAGACACAAACACGCTGCCGAGAAGAACGAACAAAAACATCACCGGGCCCAGGAAGGCTCCGACGGCGCCCATCAACTTCCAGTCGCCGGCTCCCAACGCCCGCATGAGGACCAGCGGAAGCAGGAGGATAAGGGCGAGTCCGGTCCCTTCCAGCGACGCCTTGGCTCCGGACCAGCCGGAAACCGCAGTGCGCAGGCCGAGACCCAGGAAGAATGCAGGCACCGTAAGCCAGTTGGGTATCTTGCGGGTGCGAAAGTCTACCCAACCGGCCAGCAGTGTGACGCCGATGGCAAAGATCCAGATTGTCTGTTGCAGCCTCATGGAGAAGGACGGGTTCCTAGTTGCTGACGCTAGACTCATGCCGGGTCGAAATTTCACCTATCGCACGCCCACGGCAGGACGCGCGTAGCTTACGTGTTCAGATTCGCTGCGGCGTTCTGGAAAACGCCGTTGACCGCCGTGGCCAAACCACTGAGCGAACCAATCGCCGCCAGCGAGAGCAGCACCAGCAGCAATGCGTATTCGGTAAGGTCTTGCCCCTCCTCTTCCTTCCAAAGTCTAATAAGGAGTTGCTTCATTGTCCGGTTCCTCCGAAGTTTATGAGTACAGGCCCAAAAAAGAGCACGACTCGTCCGAGATGAGTCAAAGGCTCTGGAAGGCTGGGCCGGCTTCCAGCTGCCAAGGACCCATCAAACTTTCTTGCCCGACCTAAACGCCGGTACCTCGATTACGATTACGTGTTTAGGTTTGCCGCCGCATTCTCGAAGACGCCATTGATGGCTGTGGCGATGGTGCTGAGTGAGCCAATTGCGGCCAAGGAGAGCAGGACCAGAAGCAAAGCGTATTCCGTCAAGTCCTGGCCCTCTTCGTCCCGCCAAAGTTTCACGAAAAAGTTGGTCATTTTGTTCCTCTCAAAAGTGATGTTTCGGTCGCGAGGACACTGCCACCGGTCTGAGTCGCATACTAATAAGCATCTGCAACGCCACTCCGCCACCGGAGTCGCAATTTGTTAAGCTGCTCATTTTTAAGGACTTATTGCAGACCTGGGTGTCAGAGGCCACCCCCCCGGGAGGCCCAGTCCAAAAGCGTTCCTCTTTGTTGACATTTCCACAACCGGGCCCGCCAGTTTGGTGACGGCGGTGCCAGGGGGCCCCTAGCCTGGTCGACGGGGTTTCGGGTGACCATTAGACGGCACCAGGGTCGGGATGGAACTCAGCTGGCTTCGGTCGGGCACTGAAGCTTTGGTGGTGGCGGAGGGTTTTTCGCCCCAGATGACGACATTCCAGGCCAGCCAGCGGACGAGTGGAACGCGTGTGAGGACACGATCGAGCGCGCGCAGCGGCAGCCACCACCACAGGCGTTTCCGCGTCTCGCGCAGGATCCTCTTCCAGTAGCGATCCTGATTGGGGTGCACGCGGTCGATGAGGTAGTACTTCACGAACAGGAACAGGGTGGCCATCCAGAATTCACGGTGTTGCACGCCGCGGAAATACTGCTGCGCCAGCTTGACGTCGGCTACGGTGAGCGGCGCTTCGTCGGGTGTGCGCACCGCGGTGGCCATACGGCGGTAGACGTTGATCGCCGGGTTGTACGCCAGGGGATCGTAGGAAAAGAACATGCCGCCGGGTTTCAGCGCGCGACTCATCTGCTCAAACAAGGACGCGCGATCGTGGACGTGATGAATCGTGTTCGCCAGGTAGATGATGTCGTACGAGGCTTCCGGCAGGCGCAGGTCTTCCGCGCCGGATACGATTCCTTCCAGTGCGACACCGAATTTCTTTCCCAGGCCGAGCGCGGTTTCCACCATCAGCGGCGAGATGTCGACGGTAGTGACGCTGGCGCCCTGAAGCGCGAAGTAGACCGACGATTCGCCCAGCCCCGCGCCGATGTCGAGCAACTTCTTTCCGGCGAGCGGGCCCATGCGGCTTAGGATGAATTGATTTTCGAGCGCTGTGGGGGCCTCGAAACACTCGCGCACCAGAACATCGTCGAGGCGGGTGCTGGTGGCCCAGGCGTCGTGAAAAGCCGCTTCGCGCTGGTGCGTTATGGTTTCGGAGGGCATTTTAGTTGTTGTGAGTCTGTTCCCGGGTGGGGCGTCAGCGTTCGCCGCCCGACACCAGGGCCTGTGGCGGCTCATCGCCGCGACTGGATTCCGCGCCTCAAAGCCCATGCGTTCGCGCACGATGTACAGGGGACGTCGCTTCGCTTCTCCGTAAATCCGGCCGACATACTCACCGATGATTCCGATGCAAATGAGCTGCACGCCACCGATGAACAGTTCCGCGATGACCGCGCTGGACCAGCCCTTCACCAAGCCCGGCACCTGGAAGAACCTTTCCAGCAATACGATGACGATGCCAAGGATGGCTACCGCGGAGGCCGCAAACCCGGTCCAGGTAGCCAGGCGCAGTGGCAGAATCGAAAAGGAAAAGATTCCGTCCAGCGCGAAGCGAACCATCTTGAACAACGAGAACTTGGTGGTGCCCGCCGCGCGGGATGCGCGGTGGTAGGGCACCGCGACTTGCGAAAAGCCGAGCCAGCTGACCATGCCGCGCACGAAGCGGTCGCGCTCCGGCATGGAAAGAAGGGAATCCACGACGCGGCGATCCAGCAGGCGAAAATCGCCGGTGTCGAGAGGGATGCGAGTGTCCGACAGGCGGCTAATGAACCGGTAAAAGAACTTGGCGGTCCAGCGTTTGAATTGAGTTTCACCATCGCGCTCGGTGCGAACGCCGTAGACGACGTCGAAGCCGTCCAGCCACTTGGCGAGGAATTCCAGGATGACTTCGGGCGGGTCCTGCAAATCGGCGTCGATGATGACCACTGCGTCGCCGGAGGCGTGCTCCAGGCCGGCCGTGATGGCCACTTGGTGGCCGAAATTTCGCGAAAACCGGACCACGCGGATTCGCGTGTCTTGCGCCTGCAATTCGCGCAGCACATCCGGCGTGGAGTCCGTGCTGCCGTCATCGACGTAGATAATCTCGAAATTCACAGGGGTTTGCTGGAGGACGGCGACGAGATGTTGATTCGTTTGCGGCAGCACTTCCTGTTCGTTCATGCACGGGACTACAACCGAGAGCAGCATGCGGCGCTCGCCGGAGCCCTGTGGTGTAAGTGGAGTAAGTTGGATCGGCCCTCGCGGGCGCTCTGAAAATTGCGCGTCCATGTTCACTCCTTTCGGGCGGGCAGATCGCGGGCGTACAGCCCGCCCTGCGACGCGGCGGTGTTCCGTCGAACGAACAACACGCTCACACCATCGGTATAGCGGCGCTCCCAGTCCGGTTGCGCAGCCAGTACCGTCGCGAGAGGCTCTTTGCTCTCCAGGAGGCACGACTGGATTCCGTGGGCGCGCAATACCGCAAATGCGCCAGGCTTCAGATCAGCGACCTCGAGATACTCGCCAAAGGCGCCACCGTCTTCGTAGAGGTCTCCCCGGCCATCGATGAAAACCTTCTGCTCGGGAAGCATCCAGATCAGGTATCCGCCGTAGCCGTAGGTGTTATACATGGGTCCCGGCACAGGGTGCTGGTGCAAATACTCGACGGCGCGCACCGGAAAAGTTTCCGCCACGATCTTCTGGACGCCCGCGCGGGTTGGAAAATAACGCACCATCGCCGCGATAACCGCGGCCATCAGGATCGCATTCAAAATGTAATGATCTTTTTTTCTGTCGTACGGCGGCAGCCAACGGGCCAGGACGGTGGCAAAGAGCGGAGCGAAGAAAGGCACGAAGATCAGCACAAATCGGACATGCAGGCACGCCATCGTGACGCCACCGAAAAAAAGCACCACTTCGGCGGCCCGCCAGGTCATTTGGAACATCATCTGGGCCACGAAGAAGGCGAGCACGACCGCCAGAAACAGCTTTCCGCCCGCGATGTTGAAGGGCATGGGCTGCCATTCCAGGATGTTGCCCACATTGAGCGGCAGGGTCGACGCTACCGTAAAGGGATAAGCGGCCAGGCGAGTGCCGTAGGGCGTGAACGGAATGGCGGCCAGACACAAGAGAAAGATCAATTCCAGACGAATGCGCTCGGCGAGGCTCCAGCGCTTTGCTTCGACGCTGCCGATGCGAAACTCCGTCAGTCCGCTGGCCCAGAAAACGAAAATCACACCCAGCCCGATCACCCACGAGCCGTGCGTGTTGATCCACAGGAGAAACAGCGGCGGAAGAAACCACAGCGCGCGCGGTTTGCCCTGGCGGAAACGCTCGAGAACGATCAGCGTCAGAACCAGGAAAAGATAGCCCAGCATCTGTGGGCGCAAATTGAAAGACGCGAAGGCCAGCGAACACAGCAGACCGGAAGCCACGAATCCCGCCTTGGAGTTCCCGGAACGCATCGTTGTGTACGCGTAAAGAGCGAGCATAACGATGCTGGCCAGAACAATCAGCAGAACGTTGAGCCCAAGCAATCCACCATAGCGGGCGACCCCGCCGATCAGCACATCTCCCAGCCACTCGTACGCGATCCAGGGCGTGCCCGCCACCGTGAAAGAAAAGGGATCTGTCGTGGGCCAGTGGTGCGTGCTGAGGATGTTCTGCCCAATCTTGATGTGCCACCAGAGGTCGGGGTCCACGAAGAACACGCGGCCTTCGTAGAAAACTCTCCCGACGAGAAAAGTGGCCAGCATAGCGGGAAACGAGAAAACCCATCGCAAAAGGGAAGCGGACGTAACAGGCGCGGCGGTTGCCGTTAGCGTCGTCGGTGCGGGAGTGCCAGGCAGGTACCCCTCGGAGTCGGAGGACGTAGCTGCTCCCCGAAGCGGTCCGCGGGCTGGCATGGAGATGTCGGCTTCGCTCATGGTGGTTGACTTGACCGCTGCTCTCGGTCGGCCAGGAAGCGACCGCCTTGTCTCACTTTGCGAAGACAGGCGACTCCTGCTCAGTGTCTTCATTTGGAGACACTTCACCTGGTTCGCCGCAGTTCTCTCACTTAATGGAGGCAGTTCTCATTCCAAACTGGGCGGCTTATTCGGCGGTAGCCCGGAAGGCCGGGAGGACAGCAAAAGGGGTGCGCACGCTGGCGATGGATTCTCCAAGTTGTTGAATTTTATGGTGGTTAACGTGCCCAAGGAAGGTTCCGGCCTGCGCCAAATGCTTGAGCCGCTCAGGCATAAGTCCCATGACCCGGCAGCAGGTAGCATCCACCGCGACCGGATCACTTCCGCAAATCAGTACTCCGCTGGACTTCGGGGTACCCTGGATTGGCCCGTTACCTTCCATCCCCAGGATGCCGTCCACGATGGCAAAGTCTGGCCGCGCGGCAGCATTGATGTCCAGGATGGCTCGATCGATCCCCGCCCAATGCAGCACGTTCTTAGGCCAGCCGTAGCAGCTTCCGGGGACGATGCCGAACATGTTTTTCAGCGAGAGGGTTACACCAGCCCAATGGTGGGTCTTCAGCTTGGGCATGGAGACCAAGAAGTCTACACCCAAGGCGGTCTTTGGCAGGTAGAGCTCGGTCAGTCGTGAGGCGTGCGTTTTCAGAGGCACGCGCTCGACGTCGTCGACGTTCAGATCGACAAAGGTGCGAGCCAGGGGGCCGGTAAACTCCCGCAAGCGCACCGATTCGACGATAGCCTCGGTGTCCCGGTCCATCGCAGGGCCGTCGCCGATGAAGACTTGCGAGGCTCCCAGGCGCAAGAAGCATTCGCGAGCGGCGGCAATCACTGCAGGGTGCGTGTTCATCACCCCAAGAGGATCCAGGCCGACAAGATTAGGCTTTAGCAGGACAGTCTTGTCTTTGACCGGGAGATTGAAGACGGTCAAGCTCTCGTGAATCAGAGAGGCCAGGTCCTGCTCATAATTCGCCGCGCGCCGGATCACCACGCTTGAGGGCGGGCGCTGGAAGGAGGGAATGAGGGCGCGATTGCGCATGACTAGACGGCCCCTCCTCGTACCGGAGCCAGCCACCGCCCGTGCTGGGTGGCTGCCAAACTCGCCCAAGCTGCGACCTGTACGCTTCGTAGAAATCCGTTCTTTTCATGAAGATCGTGAAGTTGGGGCGCTCCGCTCGGCCAATTGCGACCGTAGGTCTCCAGGCAGATCCGCGCGAGCGCCAGTGACCCGGCACCCTGAATGTTTGCAATGCTCGCTTCGAGCCAAGCGAGGCTGGAAACAATTTCGGGCCGCTGGGGATATCCCCGCAGGGCGAGAAGGGCCCAGGCCGTGGGCACAACCAGAGGCTCGCCCGCAACGCCATAGACGCTGGGATTGCCGCAATTCCAGCCGCCGCCAGGGCACATGCGATCGTAGAGCATGGCTTCGGCGAGCTGTCGGCGTCGTTGAGCCACGGCGGGAAGCGAGGCTTGCGGGGCGTGTTGCAGTGCGAGGAGGGCAAACGAGGTCGGCTCGACCCAGGAGCTTGTCCGGGGCGTCCATCCCCAGCCGCGGTAGGAGTTGTTGATGGGCGCCACATGGCGCTGAGACGAAAATCGCCCGAGGAAGCGCCGCCACAGCGTGCTGTCCCGGGGCCAATCCTCGCACAGCCAGCAGCAGGCCAGCCGCGACTTCCTTCGCCGAGTCTTTGTCCGACTCCAAGACCCAGCAGGCGAGCGAGGTGATCCAGGAGCCGGTTTTCTGTTCCGGTGTGGCAGGCCAAGAGGCGTCCGGGAGCTGCGCAGCGCGAAGAAATCGCAGGCCGCGCACGACAGCTTCTGGGGCTTGTGCATCGGGCGAATTGATTAGTGCCAGGAGTGCCCAGCAAGTAGGTTCCGCGCGGCTCTGAGCGCCGGGATGGAAGCCCCAACCTCCATCTGCATTTTGCGCGTTCCGCAGAAAGGGCAAGCAAACGCTTCGTGCGAAAGAGGATTCGAGATCAGCTTCCATCGCGTCAGAAGCTAATCTGAGAGACGGGGGCAAGTCCACAGCAATCTGACGGATTGGCAGGGGCAGGAACTTACATCACGGGACCAAGGGGAGGATAGTCTTCACGCCGATCCGCGGCAGGATCGCCTTCTCCCTCTTGGATTCCGAGCTGATTGATCAACCGATGCAGATAGCCGCGGGCCACGCCGAGCGTGCGCGCGCATTCGGCCTTGCGCCAACCGCACTCCCGTAGGGCGCGAAGAACGATGATTCTTTTGAAGCGGCGGACTTCATCCTCGTAGGAACGGCTGAGTTGCGCAGCTTCGGAGCCGACAGCCGGCGCGATCGCGACGCGAGTGCTGCGCATGGACGTCGGCAACTGACTGACATCCACCGTTTGGTCCTCAGAGAGAACCACGGCACGCTGCACCACATTTTCGAGTTCGCGCACATTGCCGGGCCAGTTGTGCTCTTCCAGCGCTTGCAGGGCCTGCTGGGAGAAACGCCGGGCCTTTTTCTTGAACTGCTGCGCGAATTTCTGCAGAAACTGCTGGGCAAGGAGCGGTATGTCATCGCGACGTTCGCGCAGCGGAGGCAAATGCAACTGCACGACATTCAGCCGGTAATACAGATCTTCGCGGAATTTTCCCTGCTGCACCATTTCGGCTAGGTTCCGATTCGTCGCGCAGATCAGCCGGATGTCCACACTGACGGTCTTATTGCTGCCCAGGCGCTCGAAGCTTCGCTCTTGAAGCACGCGCAATAGCTTGGGCTGCAGGCCCAGACCCAGATCTCCGATTTCGTCCAGGAACAGCGTTCCGTGATCCGCGGCCTCGACGCGACCGTGCCGGCCGATCAGGGCTCCCGTAAATGCGCCCTTCTCGTGGCCGAAGAGTTCGTCTTCCACCAACGTCTCCGGCAGGTTGGCGCAGGAGAAAGCCACCAGGGGTCCAGTATTGCGGCTCCCCAGTTGATGGATCGCGCGCGATAGCAACTCTTTGCCGGTGCCGGTTTCTCCGGTGATCAGGACGTTTACATCGCATGGCGCAATCTTGCGGGCCAGGGCGAAAAGCTCTTGCATCGGCGCAGACGTGCCCAGCAGCTCATGGAGCCGGCCGGTGGGCCGCTCATTGGCGCGCAGGCGCTGTAGCTCTCTCTCCGCAGCATGGACCCTGTACGCCCGGCGAAGGATGAGCCGGAGCTCGATCATGTTGGGAGGGTTGGTGACGCTGTCGTCGGCGCCGTGTTCGATGGCCCGAAAAATGAGTCCCCGGTTTTCTTCCTCGCAGAGCACGACTAGGGGCGGGTGGGAGGGAGGTTTACTGAGTTCGTCCATCAGGTGCAGGACGGCTTCGTCGTCGCCCTGGGTGTTCACGGACCGCAGGTCGAGCAGGATGACGTCCGACGACTCGCGAATTTCGGCCAGTTGGCTGAAGTGGTGTTCGTTAACCGCTCGTGTGACGAAGCCCTCACCTAGGGCACGGGCGATGGCGTCGCCCAATCCCGAGTCCTGCGTTAGAAAGCTGACGCGAATTACTTGCTTGTCCAATGTCCCCACTCCTCGCGTTGGGCCAAAGCGACGTTAAAACGCGCCGCACCGGAACAGATCTCTACCTTGGAGCCGAGGTGGTTCCCGAAACGGCTGATCATTCGGCGTGACAACGGGGTCTCTTTATCCCTACCCCACGAGGGCAGGCCAGCGCGCTTGGGACGGAGGCGCACCACTGGGAATAAACCTACTCAGAGGGAGCATATGGAGTGCCAAGACTTTCCACAGGGTAGGGAGGGGCAAAGAGCACTAAAACACTTAGAATCAGGCGAATAGAGAGACCTGGGGCGGGTCGCCGCCAGCGAGTGCGGACATATTTCTAGTAAATGTGTGAAAACTTCTTCTCATATCGTGACATTTTCCGTCCGCGGGAAAGGGCAGTCGGCCATCACTACTGAGAACGTGTCGCGGAGGCCTCCGTCGGTATTCCCACCAGGATGTCCACCGCCACCGGCTTGCCTTCTTTCATGGCGGGCTTGAATTTGAAGTGGCTGAAGGCTACTCGCGCAGCTTCATCCATCTGCGGAACTATGCTCTGGTAGACCTTCAGGTCGTCTACGGTGCCGTCGTCTTTGATCACACCCTTTAGGACAATCGGTTTGTTCTTCTTCTCGAAAGGTACGGGCAGCCGCTTAAAATCAAATCTGAGCTCCACATCAGGGGGCAGGAGCCCCTGCTCGAGGTGAATCACCGAAGAGCGGCTCTGAGCCTCCTGCCTTGCCGGAGAACCGCCGGATTGACAGAACTGCAAGGTCCAGCTCTTTCCGGGCATGGCGATGAAAACGGTATAGATCTTGCCGCAGTGCAGCGCGCCGTAGGCGTCCAGGCCGCCGCCTCCCATGGGTCCTGCGGAAACGACGAGTGCATTCTTGCGCAGCACCAGTGTGGAGGGCACCGCGTAAACCATGTCTCTGAGTATGGTTGCGTCGAGCATGCTTTCGCCCTTACCACCCGTCGCGCCGGTAATGCTCACAGCTTCCGGAGGAGCCTGAATTTCCACCTCCGCCGCCCGAGTACCCTGGACCGACTCCAGGGATGCGATCACCTCCGGCGCCACTCAAGCTGCTGCCGGCGCCTGGCATGCCGTGATCACTGCCACCGACCGCTCCCGGCTGGCCGCCACCTGGCGCAATCGTAAAATCGCCCCACCGGTTGCCTGGAGGCAAGTTGACCAGTGCGGCCGCTTCCGCAGGATCTACGCCGATGACGACGATGCCGCTGCCGTCGCCCGCAGTCTCCACGACGTTGTTCTTGGAGGCCTTGCCGCTCCCTGAAGCGTCGCCATCGCTCGGCGGTGCGGCGGGGGCAGAAGGTTGACCGGATCGGAACGAGTCGCCGAGGTTTGTAGCCGTCGGGACGTTCGCCGAGGAAAGCGAAGGCGCGCTTACTTGGCCAATCACAACCTGTGCCTGCATGGGTCGAGATTCGTTCAAGGGCACCGCCAGGTGAGGCTGAGCCACGGTTGCGGGGGGAAGGCTCGTAGGCATGGCGGCAATGGTTGCCGCCAGGGTCGGTGCCGTCGCCTTCGTCGCGGTTCGGTGCGCCTGCATCGGTTTTGAGCTGTTCGGATTGAAATGAACCTGCGGCTTTGGGACCGCAGCCGATGGCCCGCCGACGATGTTCGGGAGCTTCAGCTCCATGTCGATGTGCAAATCTGGCGGCGTTGCCGGCTGATAGATGGTTTGCCGGTTATTGTCCGGACGAACCGGCTTCGAGACGATGACGATTCTCCGCGCCGATGTAGTGCTGCCGATCTTCTGCAGCATAGCCTGCAACTGACCGGCTCCGGGTTGCCCACCCGTCGCCGGCGGGAGTGATGCGAGGAAGTTTCTCGAACGGATCGTGCTTCGGAACCTGGTAGTAGTAAATCCTTTGCGGTTCTTCGTCGGCCGCGTACGAAACGACCTCGCTCGATTGCGAGTACGCAAGAAGGAAAGGCAGCGCCAGAATTGCCACGAAGTGCAGCAGCAACGCCAAGCTAAGCGATCCACCCGCGAATCGAAAGGGCGCTACCGGAGTGTCTCGGAAGAGATCGATTGATTCCCGCCACGGGGACAAGCGCACGCGAGTGAACAGCGTCCTTAGCGAACCCCACCAGTCCGAGTATTTGCCTTCCCAGGGAACCAGAAATCGCGGCGGGCGCGCCGTGGACGCAGGCCGGAGCATGGTTCGCGGCGCAACGCCCGCAGGCACGGACGGGCGCGCCCGAAACGTGGTCAACGAAGAGTTCTCGGCGTCAAATATCACGGGATGATCCAGGCGCGAGAGGGTTCGCACCATCTTCGAGCGAATGCCGTGTTTGCTGACTGCGACCGGGGAAGAAAACTCGCAATTCGCCCCTCTCTGGACTCTTGGAAGGGAGCACGCGGCGTACCAATGCGGGAATGTCGCTAATCCATATAGATTTAGCGGTCATTTTCACGAATTGGCCTCCGAAGTCACCATTTGAGTACACTTCAACAGCATCCCGGCGAGGTGCTGACCGCGTTCCGGTGTGCCCTCGTTAGTTGTTGAACACGCGACGTTTAGCGCGCTGTTTCGGGTCCGGCTCCGCGAATCTGTGATGAGATAGCGTCGATAGCGGTTGCCAAACGCGGGCAAACATTTGCCATCCGCACCCTAACGCTTCCCAATGGGAAGGAAATGAGCCTGGCACGCTTGTTCCACTGCTTTTCGGGTGAGATGGGGTTCCACACCCGCATAGCGAGCCGACCAAAGGACTTGATTGATCAGGTCGCGCGCATGACAGTGAGCGAGCGACTGTTTCATCTCCTTGGTGATCCACTGGATCAGGTGCTCGGGAACTCCCTCGTCGCACGCAACCAAGCGCACCTGGCATTCCCTGCGAAAGATTTCCAGAAACTGTTCCGGCGTCGCGTATCCCACCGCGATTTTGTTGGGAATTCTGCGCAGGAAAGCCTCGTCCGCCAGTTGGTTGGGATCCAGGTTGGTGGAAAACACAACGAACAGATCGAAGGGGACCTCAAACTTCCTTCCGCCGGGCAAAGTGAGAAAATCGACGCGGCGGTCCAGAGGGGTCATCCACCGGTTGAGTAGTTCGTCGGGGCGCATGCGCTGGCGTCCGAAGTCATCCAGGATCAGAACGCCATTGTTGGCCTTCATTTGAAGCGGGGCAGTGTAGAACCGGCTGAGTGGATTGAACTGTAAGTCCAGCATCTCGGCGGAAAGTTCACCGCCGGCGAGGACGCAGGGCCGGCGGCACAGAACCCAGCGGCGGTCGGATTCGGCAGCCGTGCCGGCAGCGCTTTGATGGTGCACGCCAGGATCGAAAACCGAGACGATTTGATTGTCGACAACGACGGCGTGGGGAATCCATACGTGGTCGTCGTAAACCGCGGGAATCGTGGAGGCGATGCTGGTCTTGCCGGTTCCCGAAGGCCCGTGCAGGAACATGGAAGTTCCAGAAACCAGCGCGGTGCCCAACCGCGTCAGCATGTCTTGATCGAGAACCAACTGGTAGAACGCGCGGCTGACATCCGCAGGCGTGAGCGGAATCTGCTGCACGCTTTGCATCCCCACGCGCATGGTGTAGTCCGCCAGGGAGACCGGGGCTGGGCCGGTGTATTGGTTCATCGCCAGCAAATCTGCAGCCCGTTGTTTTCCTTGAACGCTGGCGACGATGACGTGGCTGCCCGCGGCCATACGCTTCACTTCGCAAAGCTGTTCCTTGCGGAAGAATTGAAAGATTTCCTCGATGACTCCCAGGCTCAGGCAGGTGCGGTCACTCAGCTCCAGCAAGGACATCTCGCCGTGGAGGTACAGGATTTTCAACGCCAGATCTTCCAGCAGCCCCTTGCGGACACCGGTGCGCTGCACCTGGTGTGGAACCATCAGTGTGGTTACTTCTGTGTTCACCGTCCGAAGCGCTGGATCCACTGTTGCCATGGTTATCTGACCGCCGAACGATCGCGAAAGCGCGATGCAATCGCACGAACTGAACTACTGCGTTATGACCAACTCCGATGTGCTGGTCATCCTCACTGTGCCGTTGGGCAAGAAGGGAAAAAAGAATTTGTAAGCATAGTTGACTTGGACTTGAACAACACACCCGGGCGCATTCGCGGGGCAACTGGGACTGCCGTGCGGCGGTGCCAGAAAGTTAGTACTCGTTGTAATGAGGGCTGGATCGAGGCCCATTCCCGAAACGTTGGCCACCAGGGCTTGAACATTGGCGTTGTCGGCGTGGCCTAGGAGCGAGGATTGGCTCCTCACGCTAGCCCATCGTGTGGCTTCACGTGCTGCGCTTGAGACGAAGTGATAGGTATAAAGCGCGCGAGCACAATCGATGATGCCGAACAACACGGTGAGAAGAAACGTGAGAACCAGCGCTTGTTCAACTAGCGCGTTCCCGCGCTGCCGCACCCGGCCGCGTTTCGTGCCGCTGCTTTGGAGACAGGTGATCCTCATTGAGAAACTCGCATTTTGACTGTGCTGGTCAGCGTCAGACTTGGTGGCAAACCGGGATAGCTGAACAGTGAAGCGAACGTTCCCTTAGCGGTAACCTCCACATAGACCAACGGGTTAGCGCAAAAACCCCCAGCGGGGCAGCCGCCTAACCCTGGTGCGCTACAGCCGCAGAGTTGTGTTGTGGTAACCGTGAGAGTTGCCAGTCCGTCGTTCTTCGCGGCGGTCTGTATGCCTGCGCTGTCCGCGGATGTAGTCAGACTTTGCGCGCCATACTGCGCTCCGGCGCGAGCGGCGTTGGAAACCAGGATACTGTAGTAGGAGAAGCGCCCGATCTCGATCGTTCCCACCATCAGCAACAGCAGAACCGGAAGAACCAGAGCCAGCTCCACGAGGCTCTGCCCGCGCGACTTTCCAAATGTTGCGAATCGTCGGCGAGGCT
Organism: uncultured Acidobacteriota bacterium; assembly: GCA_963735525.1. Classification (GTDB taxonomy): domain Bacteria; phylum Acidobacteriota; class Terriglobia; order Acidiferrales; family UBA7541; genus Acidiferrum. The sequence continues at coordinate 58,559 of CAVTLQ010000024.1, forward strand.
TCCGGTGACTCTCGGAAGGAGAGCAGTTTCGTGCGTCGGGTGCCTTTGTGATCGCCTTCATTCCCAAGGAGCGCCACAGGAGTGGCAGATTCATGCGAGCAATACTGGTGCCAAGCCGAATGCCGCTGGGCCTTAACGGCGCGTCAGGTCCACGGTCCACGAAAAGAGACAACTGGGGCCTGCGGCCGTGCACGTTTACGTACACCACGACTCCATGGCCCTTTTTGTCGCGAGTATTCGCCCTCGCTGTCAGCTGGCCCATAAGAGACTTATTTGCCTAAATGTGGCAACCAACTTCGCTCGAACTGTCCGGCCCGGATGGCACTTACGGGGACTGCCGCGCTCGGAGCATCGAACTCTACAGCTTCTAAGTGCAATTGCAGTTCCAAGTTCCGATCGGCTGCTTACCGGCAATTCGGTGACTTCGGGGCACTTAAGCCTCTGGTCCGTGTCTTGCTCCTAAGCTCTCGGGGTATTGTACCCATTTGCGCGGCCGAGTGTGCGAAGCGATTGACACCGGCGAAGAAAACGCGTATCCAGGGTCAACCTCCTTCCACCCCGCCGGAAGGACCACCTGCAGTGGAGCCCTAAACGGAGAATGCCTTTATGCTGAGAAACAGACGGCAGTCGGGCCAGGCTCTGGTCCTAGCCACCTTCGGCATGGTGGTGCTCCTGGCTGCGGCCGGGTTGGCAGTGGACATGGGTTATCTGCGCTACCAGCGGCGCCTTCAGCAGTCCGCCGCGGACAGCGCCGCGCTAGCTGGTGCCGCTGCCGCAGGCACCGGAGGAAACATCACGCAGGCCGCGACGGACGACACCCAGCTGAACGGTTTTCAGGATGGCGTAAACCAAGTCACGGTCACGACGACTACGCTGACGCTCAATGGAAACCCCAACACGGTTCAAGTCGTGGTCTCCGCCGTTCACCCAACGTTTTTCATGAAGATATTCGGAGCGGCTACGGCGAAAGCGACGGTGTCGGCCACCGCCAGGGCGCAGTATTCGGGCGACCGCACCTGCATCTATGCTCTGGCACGGTGGCGGTGGAATTACCGCTACAAGAAACGTCGATGTGCCGAACTGCGGAGTGATCGACGATGAGAACCTCTCGGGTCGCGGCAGAATCACAGCCGCGTCTATCGGCGTTCACGGCACTTCCCGAGCCGCCACGACCCCCCCGGCCATAACGGGGATCCTGCAGGCTTCCGATCCTTTGTCTTACCTGCCCGCGCCTGGCGGAGGGGGTGGCCCGCAGCTCAACCTCAACAATACGACTCCGGGTCGTGGGACATACACCGTGACCCCAGGCAATTATCAGGGGATCTCCATCGCGCCCAGCTTTGGCAATAGGAACGTGAATCTAAATCCCGGCACATACGTGATCTCGGGCCCGGGTGGACTTTCGTTCCAAGGTAACGGCACGGTCAGCGGCACTGGCGTAACTTTCTATCTCAGCGGAGGAGCGGTCAACTTCGCGAATTCGCAAACGATTCAGCTCACCGCTCCGACCAACGGCACGTATGCAGGGATTCTGTTTTTTCAAAGTGCGGGAAACGGGTCAGCTGCCACAATCAATGGAGGCGGAGGTTCTCAACTACAGGGCGCACTCTATTTTCCCGGCGCTACCCTCACCATGAATGGCGCGGGGACCGGCGCGGCGTACATGATCTTGGTCGCCAAAACCCTTAACCTCGACACAAACATCAGTTTCAACAGCAACTACACCTCGCTGGCCAATGGCTCGCCCATCAAGGGCGCCGTTCTGGTGGAATAGCTTCTTTTGTTCTCCGCATGCTGCTTGCGAATACGCTCATTCCTTTGATCTCGCTAGAGTGTCTTGTGGTGCCTGTGGCGAAGCTAGCCGTTATCTTCCCCTTGCTCTTGGTTTGCCTCGGTGTCCTCGTCGTAATACCCGTGGCAGCCGCTCGAGGGAAACTCCACGTTCCTGGATATGTAGGCCTGGCGTTCCTTGCATTCGCGCTGGGTCTTCTGTTCGGGCGAATCTCGGGAGCTCGCGGCGTTGCCGGAACGATCGCGGGCCTTTGCCTATCGATTCTGTTTTTCCTGTTGATGGCTACAGCGGTGGGCTCCGTCTTGGCGCTCTTCTTTTATCGTCATCCGCCGGAGGCATAGACTAAGCTCCATCCTGCCAGGATTTCTGGCACAGACATGGCACCCCAGCCCTACGTGAGGCCGTTTGTTATCGGCGCGACGCTGCTGTCGCTCTTTTTGTGTTTGTGCGGCATTTTGTTGACGGCTCCGGAGGCGCTGCGCGGCTATGCCGATTTCCGGCAGCTCTACACCGCCGGGTACATGGCGCGCTCTGGACACGGCCGAGCAGCTCCACGACTACGACGCCACGGAGAAATTTCAAAATGCCGTCGTCAGCCCTGCCGAGGGCGCTCTGCCGTTCAATCACCTTGCCTACGAATCGCTGATCTACGCGCCATTCTCGTTTTTGGGGTACCGAGCGGCTTACGTGGCGTTTTTCGCTGTGAATTTGGCGATTCTGGCCGCCGCATTCTTGGGCTTGAGGCCCTACTTCGAGCCATTGCGTGAAGTATGGGTTCTCTTGCCGGCCGCCACATTCGTGTGCTTTCTTCCGGTGACTCTCGCCCTGACGGAGGGGCAAGACTCGATCATCCTCTTGGCGCTGATGATTTGCGCCACCCGCGCCCTCGATCGTGGCCACGATTTGAGGGCAGGGGCTTTCGTCGCTCTCACACTTTTTAAGTTTCAGTATGGGCTCCCGATCGCCCTGCTGTTCTTGGTCTGGAGGCGTTGGCGCTTCCTCGCGGGTTTCGCGTTGACGGCTGCGGTCGTCACCGGTATCTCTTTGTGGCTCACCGGATTGCAAGGATTCGTCGCCTACCTGCACTCGCTCACGGAAATGAGCTCGCGATTTTCACCGGCCTTTGGCGCTCGCTACGGAATTCGTCCGAACCTGATGCCGAACCTGCGAGGCCTCGTGCAAGGGGTCGCGCATGGCTCTACACTGGCGACCAAGGTTGTTACCGCGATCTTGTCCGTGCTCGTGTTGATTTGGGCCGCCACCAGACGTGCCTCTTTGCCTCTTGCGCTCGTCGCCGCCATCCTGGTCAGCTACCACCATCTGATCACGGACACGACCATGATGATCCTTCCTGCTGGACTGGCTTTGGTGGCGGCGATGTCCCCAGGTGCGGTGAGGCCCAGACTTCTCGCCGTGTTGGCGGCAACGGTTTTCCTGGCGCCGGCGCCCCTGCTACTGGCGAATGTGCGTTTCTATCTGTTGGCGATCCCCATGCTCGGGCTCCTTTTCGCATGGGACGGCAGATATCCGTTTGCCGTCGGCGGTCGCGCGTGAACCAGTGGCACAGGCTTTCAGCCTGTGCGCTCTCCCATGTTCCGCAAGCCGGCAATGTGCGCTAAAGTTGTCAGGCGACGACTTCACTCTTTCCAACAAGGTGCGAAACGCGAGTATGAAAGCTCTTTTGCTTTCCAAATACCGGCAGCTTGAAATCACCGATCTTCCGGTGCCGGAACCGGGTCCCGACGAAGTGCTGATTCATGTGGCCGCATGCGGCATCTGCGGCAGCGACGTGCACGGCTACGATGGTTCTTCGGGACGTCGCATTCCCCCGATTGTGATGGGCCACGAAGCCGCCGGTCGAATCGCCGCGGTCGGTCAGAACGTAAAGGGCTTGGCCGAGGGTGACCGCGTCACCTTCGATTCCACGATCTTTTGCGGCGCCTGCCCTCACTGCCTTCGCGGGGAAATGAACCTCTGCGATCACCGCCAGGTGCTGGGAGTTTCCTGCTCGGACTATCGCCGCGCGGGAGCCTTCGCCGAATACGTCGCCGTGCCGTCGCGCGTCATCCATCGTTTGCCCGATCCTCTTTCGTTTTCCGAGGCGGCCATGCTCGAGGCGGTTGCGGTGGCGATTCACGGAGTTTCTTTGGCGCGGATTCCACCTAACAGCACGGCTCTGGTGGTTGGCGCCGGTACGATCGGGCTGCTCACTTTGCAGGCGTTGCGTGCCGCGGGATGCTCGCGGGTGCTGGTCGCGGACATCGATCCGACGCGGCTAAAGCTCGCGCAGGAGTTGGGAGCGACGCGCGTGTTGTCCGCGGAAAAAGATCTGGTCGCGCAAGTCTTGGAGCTTACGAAGGGGACTGGTGTGGAGGTTGCGGTGGAAGCCGTGGGACGCAGCGAGACGGTCACCGCGGCAATTGAGTGCGTTTGCAAGGGTGGCACGGTCGTCCTGGTGGGGAATATCTCGCCCCAAGTCACCATTCCGCTCCAGAAGGTCGTCACGCGGCAGATCCGGCTGCAAGGATCGTGCGCCTCCGCCGGGGAGTATCCGCGCGCGATCGAACTCCTGGCGTCGGGCGCGATTCGCGTGAAGCCGCTGATCACAGCGGTCGTGCCGCTGGACGCCGGCCCCGAGTGGTTTGAGCGCCTGTATGCGCGCGAACCTAACCTGATGAAGGTGGTTCTGACGCCCGGAACAATTTCATGACCGGCGACCTCTTCGATCTCTCGGGTCGGGTGGCGATCGTCACCGGCACCAGCCGGGGACTGGGGCAGCATTTCGCGCGAGCGCTGGCGAAGGCCGGCGCGGATCTTGTGCTCACCAGTCGCGATCGCGGGCACCTGGCCGCGTTTGAGGCGGAAATGAAAACGCTGGGCCGCCGCGCGATCTCGCTGGAGCTGGATGTCCGCAGCCACGAGAGCATCCAGAAGATGGTCGAAGAAGCTGCTGCGGAGTTTGGGGCGCTGGACATTCTGGTGAACAATGCCGGTTGCAACGTGCGCAAGCCGGCGCTGGAGGTCACCTGGGACGACTGGAACCTGATTCTGGACACAAATCTGCGCGGCAGTTTCTTCGTGGCCCAGGCGGTCGCGCGTCACATGATTCCCCGCGGATACGGCCGAATCATCAACATCGGCTCGGTCACCAGCGTGGCGGGCTACGCGGGTCTTGGGCCCTTACGGAGCGAGCCGCGGCGGGATCCGCCAATTGACGATGAGCCTCGCCGACGATTGGGGTAAGTACGGCGTGACCGTCAACTGCCTGGCGCCCGGATGGTTCCGCACGGAGCAGAACAAAGTTTTGTACGAAAACAAGGAGTGGGTCGACTATCTCAGCGATCGCATTCCGGTGAAGCGGCCAGGGCAAGCCGAGGATCTTGGTGCGGCCGTGGTCTTCCTGGCGGCCGAGTCGAGCCGCTACGTCACGGGCCAGACGTTGCTCGTGGATGGCGGAATCTCCACCGGCGCGGTGCGCGCACTCGTCCAACCCCAGCAGCCCGCCTCGAATAAACCGTAAGACGTGCGCCATCCCATGTTGCACAGGCTTTCAGCCTGTGCTGTCAAATCGCGGCCCTAAGTGTCGCGAAGGCCCTCCGATTTGCCGACCATTCCTCCAGAACCTAAGTCAAATCAAGGCTGACACCTAAGAAAAAATACGGCAAGAAATAGCAGAAATGTCGATCTGGCGCCCCCTCGTTCGACTATTAGGTAGAGCCAAGAAATCAGTCGGATAGGAGGTCAAAATGGCCGGACAGTACACAAGTTCTCAAAGCCGCAAAGTAATCGTTGGAGTGATCCTCGCCGCCTTCGGGATCGCAATTGTGTTTAGTGACCTGGATGTGGCGGCGGCGCAGGGGTGCAGCCTTGTCGACATCACGGCATGTGTAGCGTTAGACGTATTGCGCTCTGTGTTTCTGGCGTGCTGCCATGCTTTGCCGGCGTATCTTTGCGAGCATCACAAGTTATTGCTGGGTTTCGCCCATATGTTGGCATCGCACTGGCGGCTGCTCTGTGTCATGGTTGGCGGGGCGTAGTTGGGTCGAGACCTACGCATGCGAAGGAATTGCATGCAAACGCTAACGGATTCTTTGAAAAGGAGTTTCCGTATTTGTCGATTTCCTCGGCCCTCGTTCGACGTGTAAGTAGAGCCTGGGACTCAGCCGGTGGAGACCGTGCAGAAGCCCAGCTCCGAACCAGAACCACCACGAGAACCACGACCCGAACGACACGGAGAGACACCTATGCGATTCATGATGTTGATGATCCCTAAGGGGTACGAGAAGGCTAAACCGGGCACCATGCCGGAGGCCACGGCCGTTGCCGCCATGATGAAGTACACCGAATCGCTGCAGAAGGCCGGCGTGCTGCTCGCGCTTGATGGCTTACACCCGCCCTCGATGGGCGCGCGCGTCTCGTTCTCGGGAGGGAAGCCAAAGGTAACCGACGGGCCCTTCACCGAGGCCAAGGAGATACTCGGCGGCTACTGGATGATTCAGGTGAAGTCGAAAGAAGAGGCGGTCGAGTGGGCCAAGCGGTGTCCCGCATCGGACAACGAAGTGATCGAGGTTCGCCAGGTGCAGGAGTTCGAGGACTTCCCTCCGGATGTCCAGAAGGCCGGGAGCAGCGAGCCCGCACTGCTTGAGCAGCTCAAGCAGCGCAAGGAGTCGTGACGCCCTACCTGCGGCCTTCGCGTCGGCTACAAAAAATTGTTCGACGTGTCGATTTCGCGGGCCCGAGTTCGACGTTACAGTAGAGCCAGTGTTGCACTTCCGGTCGAAACCGTCCGGAAATCCAGCTCCGAAGCAGAAAACAAAAACACAGAGGAGATATCACGATGCGATTCATGATGATAGTTAAGCACACCGAGGGGTCTGGCTTTCCGCCCAAGCCGTTAATGGACGCCATGGCGAAGCTCAGCGACGAGGCGGTCAAAGACGGCACGATGGTCGGGAACGGAGGGCTGGGTCCAACTGCGCTGGGGGCCCGCGTGCGGATTTCCCGGGGGCAGGTCACCGTCGTCGACGGGCCTTTCACCGAGGCCAAGGAAGTCGTTGGCGGGTTCGCGATTTTTGAGTTGGCGTCCAAGGAAGAGGCAATCAAAGGGGCAGTGCGCTTCATGGAACTTCACAAAGAGCACTGGCCGGGCTGGGAGGGCGAGACCGAAGTCCGCCAGATGTTCGGGCCGGGAGGCTGCGATCCCAAAGCATAGGAGCGCTCGCCCGTACCGATCTCCGCGAAGAAGGAGTCCCGGCACGCCTCGGCTTGCGCGGACGGATTGAACGTGGTGTGATCGGTAGTCATGACGGCTACCGATACACATCGCGCCATCGATGCGGTCTGGAAGATTGAGTCGGCCTGGATCATCGCCGGCCTCACGCGAATCGTACGCGACGTCGGTCTTGCCGAGGAACTCGCGCAAGACGCTCTGGTCGCCGCCCTTGAGCAGTGGCCGGAATCCGGCATTCCGGACAACCCGGGCGCCTGGCTCATGGCCGCCGCGAAGCACCGCGCGATCGACATGTTCCGCCGAAACAAGCGGCTGGAGCGCAAACACGAGGAGCTGGGTCGCGAGCTCCAAGCCCAGGAGCTGGCTGTGCCGGATTTCGATGCCGCGCTCGACGATGACATCGGCGATGACCTCCTGCGCCTGATATTTATATCCTGCCACCCCGTTCTCTCAACCGAGGCGCGAGCTGCGCTGACGCTCCGCTTGCTCGGAGGCCTGACGACGGACGAGATCGCGCGTGCTTTCCTCGTCCCGGAGGCCACCGTGGCCCAACGCATCGTCCGTGCCAAGCGGACCCTCGCCGAAGAGCGCGTCCCTTTCGAGGTTCCCCGGGGATCCGACCTGGCCGCGCGTCTCTCGTCCGTGCTCGAAGTCATCTACCTGATCTTCAACGAGGGCTATTCGGCGACCGCGGGTGACGACTGGATGCGGCCTGCACTCTGCGAGGACGCGCTCCGCCTCGGGCGAATCCTGGCTGAGCTCGCTCCGCAGGAGGCGGAGGTTCACGGTCTGGTCGCGCTTATGGAGATCCAAGCCTCACGGTCGAGGGCGCGTGCGGGCCCATCGGGCGAGCCCATCCTCCTCCTCGAGCAAAACCGCGCGCTCTGGGATCAACTGCTGATCCATCGGGGTTTCGCGGCACTCGATCGCGCGGAAAAGCTTGGCGGCATGCGGGGTCCGTACGCACTCCAGGCTGCGATCGCGGCCTGCCATGCGCGCGCGCTTGCTCCGGAGGAAACGGACTGGGCGCGCATCGTGCTGCTCTACGAGGCGCTTGGCCAGCTCACGCCATCCCCCGTCGTGGAGCTCAATCGTGCGGTCGCAGTCGCGATGGCCTCCGGTCCGGCGGCAGGCCTCGAACTCGTGGATGCGCTGACCGCAGAGCCCTCGCTCCGGGGCTACCACCTCTTGCCGAGCGTGCGCGGCGAGCTCCTAAGAAAGCTTGGCCGCCTCAACGAGGCCCGCGCTGAGTTCGAGCGCGCTGCTTCGCTGACGCGCAACACCCGCGAGCGTGGGCTGCTCCACGAGCGCGCCCGCGCATGCGCAGGCAGCTCAGCGCTACCGGAGCCATGCTGAGGAAAGCGGCGCGTCCCGCGTCTTGCGCGCTGCAGCCGAGCCGATTGCCATTGAGTCGCGGCGCACGCGCAACACCCAGGGACTTAGGTCGGCAATAATATACTTGACTCAGTCACACGGAGCGAGCATATTTGAACCTTGTCAGGAGAGGGAAAGTGCATGAGTGAAAAGCGATGAAACGTGGGAATGCACTTTACCTATATCCGTGGGAGCAGGGGACTTTATGGCAGCCTTTCATGTCTACATAGACGAGAGTGGGAAATTCACAAATACAAAAATCGATTACATATCGATGTGCGGTTACGCGGCGCACATATCAGAATGGGCTCGCTTTGGTTCGGACTGGCAGAATTGTAGATTGCGATGGCAGATTCCCGCGCTCCACTTGCGGGCTATATATCGAGCCGATGACGATCCCGAATGGTTGGCGGTGAAGCGTAGATTCGAGGACATGGGAGATAGCTGGGATACTGCCCGCGAGCATTTGCTCGATGAGTTTGCGACGATTGTGGCGCAATCAGGTGTTGTTTGCTGTGGTGCTGTAGTTGATTCAAAATACTGGCATTCTTTGCCGCCTTCAAACTTCAAAACGCAAAGTAATAACCCTCTATTCCTTGCCTTTCATCAAGTCGTGATGCGGGCACTTGACGCTATAGAGACAGTGGATTCCCGCTCTACAATCGGCTTGGTACTAGATAACGATGAGGAATCTTCAGAGGCATGCTTTGAGCAACTAGCCACGCTAAGAAAGAATTTCGCAAAGGTTAGGGACCGCTTCTCTTCTATCTGTTTTGTCAATGATGAGGATTATCCGGGCGTTCAAGCCGCAGATTTTCTAGCATTTGAAGCACGTAAATTCATGGTAGACCGGATAAAAGACCCTGCTTGCGAAATTCCAATCAGACTGAAGAAATTGTGTGGTCTCAACGTGAAAAAAGTGAAATTGTATTCGGCAACCGTCCTCGACATTTTGCAATCTGGAAAAGGTAGCGAATGGGAAGAGATAAATCCGAGTTAGAGAAATTTGAAACCGCTATGAATGAAGTGTTGGCCGTATCTCACGAAGAAATTAAAAAGCGCGAGAGTGCATGGAAGCAAGATCGGTTGAAGAAGAAAAAGAAGCGGGCTAAGACTTCGCCCGCTTCCCACGCAGTAAATGGCCGGGTTTAATTAATCTCGGAGGAGCCCACCTTGCCAGTTACTTCGGCATAGGTGAGGCGCTTTCCGAGAATGTGAGAGGCGACGTGCTCGAAACGAAGTCCATCGTGAGCCAGTCCGCGAAAGTTGTAGCGGAACACTTGCTCATCCAAATAGCGGAACAGGTGGAATGGTTCCACGCTGATATAGGTGCCTTTCAGTTGGCGCTTGAACAGGCTCCAAAAGTTTTCGAGTCCGTTGGTGTGCACTTCTGCATTGCCAGACGGATGCGGTGAAGCATGAACCATGCGGACTTTTGAGTGACGCCCAGAGCACGGCCCACTTCGTAGGAACTGATTCCGTTTTTGCAGTTGGCGACCATCCACATAGCGATAAGCCACTTGCTCAGAGGCAGCGCGGAATCTTCAAAGATAGTTCCGATTTTCACAGAGAACTGTTTCTTTGGATGCTGGCTCTTGCATTCCCACATCTTGCGAGTGGAGATGAATCGCACATCGTCGCGGCCACAAGTGGGGCATTCGACGCCATTAGGCCAGCGGCGAGCAACCATGAATTTCAGGCAGTTGTCAGCATCCGCGAAGTGAATAATGGCTTGCTGGAGAGTCTTTGGTTTGGCGCTCATGGCGTTCCTCACTGTCAAAATCGTACCAGAAACGCCTTACTGAGTCAAGTATATTGCTGCCCTTAGGTCGGCTCGGGAATTGGCTCGATTCTCCCGAGCAGGAACACATAACCCGCGATGCCCACAACCAGGAACGCCGCCGCCGCGCCAAACGCCCAGGAAAACGAATGCGTTGCCGCAGAGATGTAGCCGGTAACGATCGGCGCAGCGATTCCCGACACTTGGTTGCAAAAATTCATGATGCCGCCCAGCGTCCCAACACTTTCTCGAGGAGCAATCAGCGAAGGGATCGACCATCCGACCGGCGACGCCGCGGACAATCCCCCGATGGAAATACTGATCCAGAAAACCGCCTCAATGGGACTCGACGCTCGCGTGGCGCCAACGATTCCCAGACCGCAGGCGGTTCCTCCGATCAAGACAACTTGCCGGACGCGAATCGCATTCCAACCGCGCTGCACGAGCGCATCCACAAGCCATCCGCCGATAACAAAATCGGTGAATGTGGCAAACAGCCAAGGAATGCTTGTATATAGAACCGCGTGAAACAAGTCGATATGGAGTGCCGAGGACAGATACGAAGGCAGCCAGGCCAACAACAAATAAAACGTGTAGTTGTACGAGGCAAAGCCCAAGGCCAGGCCCCAAACCTTTGGTTGCCCTAGCAGGTACAAGAGAGGCGCGCCCTTGGCAGCCTTCGCGCTGTCTTCCGGCTGAGCGCCGCCTTGGACGATCAGCTCGCGTTCCGCGCTTGTCAGCAACGCGTCTTCGCTCGGGTTCCGGTAAAACGCATAAAACAATCCAAAATACAAAAGGCTGATGAATCCGGTAACTGCGAAACTCCATCGCCAGCCGATGTGCAGCAACAGAATGCCGATCAGCGGCACTCCGATCGCGGGAGCAAACTTCGCGGCACCGTCAAACATCGCCGTAGCCAGGCTTCTCTCTTGTTTCGGAAACCAGTAGCCGACCGCCTTCGCGTTGGCCGGGAACGTCGGAGCTTCGCCGATTCCCAGGAGGAATCGCGCGGCGAACAGGCTGCCGATGCCTGTGGCTCCCGCTGCGCCGAAGGAAGCCGCGCTCCAAAGAATGGTGCTCACCCGGCCAACGCGGCGCACCCCGAAACGATCCAGCAAGAGGCCGCACGGAAGTTGCAGCGCGGCGTAGGTCCAGTTGTAGGCGCTCGACAGGTAGCCGAACAGGACGGCGGACATGCCGAAGGTTGCGGTAAGCGCTTGCTGGGAAACGGAGAGATTTACGCGGTCGAAATAATTCACGAGCACGCCGAAGCCCAGCAGCAACGCAATGCCCCATCGTCTGCGGGGCACACGCGATGCGGCGGGAGCGCGTCCATCGTCCTGGGCGGGGGCGGGCGTCATCAAGAATTTCGCAGGCAGGCTCCGCGCATTCCGCGTGGCTCGCCGGGAATCGGTCGACAACAAGCTACTACGGAACGATCCTTGCCGCCCAGCCACCTCCCGGCGCCAGCTTGATCTTCATCTTGGTGGTCTTGTTGACCTGGGTCTTCACGATCTTGAAGTCGCTGGCTTGACGGTCGGCATTCACTCCGTCCTGAAAGGCTTCCATCTGGAAGTTGCCGTCGGGCAAGAAGGAGAAATCGACGTCCAGTTCGCGCGGCGTCCAGTCCGTCATCGCTCCCACGTACCAGTCGCGGCCATTTCTCCGCGCCACGATGACGTAATCCGCGATACGGGCGTCAAGCACTTTCGTGTCGTCCCATACCGAAGGCACCGGACCGAGGAAATCCATCACCTCCGGCTCGCGCAGATAGTTCGATGGACTGTCGGACAGCATCTGCAACGGGCTTTCGTACACCACATACATCGCGAGCATGTGGCAGCGTGTTCCAAGACCCATCGGACGGTTGAAGATCGGCGCAAACGTGTTTTTCTGCGCATTCAGCATGGCGCCGGGCGTGTAATCCATGGGGCCAAGGAACATCCGCGTGAACGGCAGCGTGACGTTATGTTTCGGTTCAGCGTCTGCGCTCCACTTGCTCCACTCCAAGCCCCGGACCCCTTCTGTGCCGATCAGGTTCGGCCAGGTGCGCGTCATCGTGGCAGGCTTTTGGTCGCCGTGGAAATCCACGAGCATTTTGCGCTTGGCGGTTTCGCGGCTCACTTTGTAAAAATAGTTGATCAAAAGCTGATCGCTGCGCTGCATGAAGTCGACCTTGATGCCCTTGATCCCCCACTTCGCATATTGATCCAGAGCCGCCTCGAGCTGGTTGTCGAGCGTCTTCCACGCGAGCCACAGAATGATGCCGACGTTTTTCTGCTTCGCATAGGCCGCTAGTTCCTCCATGTTTATTTCCGGAACCACTTCGAGACAATTCCCCGCCTTGTACCAGCCTGCATCCAAAATGATGTACGGGATCTCGTACTTCGCCGCGAAGTCGATGTAATACTTGTAGGTCGCCGTGTTAATGCCGGACTTGAAATCCACCCCGTAGACGTTGTTCGCGTTCCACCAGTCCCACGCCACCTTGCCCGGCTTGATCCAAGAAGTGTCTTGCAGCTGCGAGGGTTTCTCCAGCAGCCACACAATCTCGTTGGTGATCAGGTCCGCATCGTGGTCGGCGATTCCCAGCACGCGCCACGGGAACGTTCGCGCGCCACGTGTGTCGGCGATGTAGTCCGCCGCCTCGACGACCCGAACGTCGAGTTCGTTCTCCTGCTTCTCCTTCAAGGGATAGGGAGGAAACGTCGCGGCCAGCCCGTTGCCGCCGGTGCCATGCAACCACAGGCCGGGATATTCCTCGACATCGGATTCCGCGATGGCGACTTTCGCGCCGGCCCCGACGTCGACAACCGCCGGTAGCGTCGCAAGAAACGCCGGAGTGATCTCCGACAAATGCTGCGGGAGATACTTTCGCTCGTTGTGCGACATGAAGCTATCTTCCTGCGGGTAATAGACCACGAAGTCCCTCGGAAAGTTGAAACTTGCCTCTTCGCTGTAAACCTTTACATTTTGCTTGCGGCAGAGAAGTCTCTAGGCGGTACGCGGCGCCCTCGTTGTATGCGCGAAAGACGACGGCGTAGCCGCCTTCCATTTCCAGCCGCAGCTCTTTGTAGTTGTCGCGAATCTTGGCGAATTTCTGCCGCACCACGGGCTCGAGCATCTCATCGTGACTGCGCTCTTTCGCCTGCAGTACTTTCGTCTCGCTGCCAAGCATTTTGTGATCGATGTCGATGGACAGGCTGCAGTCCTCCAGCAGCGCTCTGCCGCTCAACAGGACATCGTAGTGGATGCCTTTGGCGGTGCGGATTCTCACTTCGATTCTTTTGTCCGGCGAGCGTAAATCGTAGCTCGACGGCGCTGCGGAGTTCCCAGCCAGCCACGACAGGGATACCGCCGCCACCAAAAAACACACTTCACGTCGGGCGATGAACATCTGTGGCTCCTCTCGGAACTGTCTACAACGAAGAACGATCGCAAGCTGGCAATCGCGCCGCGACAAAGAATCGTCACCATAGGCTCATTTGTCAAGCAGCACAGGCCAAGAGCAGGAGGCAAGAATCCGGGGCGGCAGCCAGACATGCCCCTAGCGCGACTGCAAACGCTTACTTTCACGGCGCTATCGCGCGCGAAGTCCTTGCGGCAACTTGCCGCCTCAGGTACCCTCCCAGCGTCGTGATTGCCGTTCCACAGGGGGACCGGCGGCTGGCAGTCGGTGCGGCCCGTGATCGGGACAGGAGCGCGTCTGGCATGACCGGAATCGACTGGTTGATCCTAGGCCTGTACTTTGTCTTTGTCCTGGGCATCGGGATTGCCCTGAAAAGCTCGATGAAGACGAGCACCGACTTCTTTCTGGCAGGCCGCGCCATCCCGGCCTGGGTCTGCGGTTTGGCGTTCATGTCCGCGAACCTTGGCGCTCAGGAAGTCATCGGCATGGGCGCCTCGGGCGCCAAATACGGCATCGCCACCTCGCATTTCTATTGGATCGGCGCCATTCCCGCGATGGTTTTCGTCGGACTTTTCATGATGCCGTTTTACTACGGCTCCCGCGCGCGTTCCGTGCCCGAATACCTAAGGTTGCGCTTCGATGAAAAAACGCGCGGCTTGAACGCTATTTCCTTCGCCGTCATGACCATCTTTTCTTCTGGCATCTCAATGTATGCGATTGCAAAGCTCATTCAAACTCTGCACGTCTTTGATGGCCCGTTTCAACGACTAGGACTCAGCAGTTCCGGGATTTTTGATTTTGCCATTCTGGTATCCGCGGTTGTGGTGCTGGTGTATACGTTCCTCGGCGGCTTATCCAGCGCGATTTACAACGAAGTCCTGCAGTTTTTTCTGATCGTCGCGGGATTTTTACCGCTGAGTTGGCTTGGGTTAAGAAGCGTTGGAGGCTGGGCGGGATTGAAGGCCAAGCTCGATCCAAGTTTCACGCACTCCTGGGTCGGACTGGGCCATGCGCACACCAATCCGCTCGGCGTGGAATGGTTCGGTTTGGCGATGGGCCTGGGCTTCGTCCTTTCGTTCGGTTACTGGTGCACGGATTTTCTCGTCATCCAGCGCGCGATGGCAGCCAACTCGATGAGCGCGGCGCGGCGAACCCCTTTGATCGGCGCTCTTCCCAAAATGCTGTTTCCATTTCTCGTCATTCTGCCGGGTTTGATCGCCATCGCGCTGCCGACGCAATCCACGCAATCCTTAGGTACCCACGCGAGCATGACTCCGACTTCGGCGCCTGAGGGCCGAGGCCTCATCCCCTACAAACTCGACGCGGTCACCGGCAAGCCCGCCGTCGACAAAAACGGCAAGCCCCAACTCGACTACGATCTCGCCGTGCCCAACATGCTGCTGCACTATTTTCCGCCGGGCATGCTGGGTCTGGGCCTCACCGCGCTGCTCGCCAGCTTCATGTCCGGCATGGCGGGAAACGTGACGGCCTTCAACACCGTCTGGACCTATGACATCTACCAGTCCTACATCCGGCCTGGCGCCAGCGACGCGCACTACTTGTGGATGGGGCGAGCGGCCACTGTCTTTGGCATCGCCTTTTCCATCGCCGCAGCATATATGGCGAACCGTTTTAACAACATCATGGATATGCTGCAGCTGGTCTTTGCCTTCGTGAACGCGCCGCTCTTTGCCACGTTTTTACTGGGGATGTTCTGGAAGCGTGCCACCGGCCACGGAGCGTTTACCGGCCTGCTTGCAGGAACCACCGCCGCCGCCATTCATCACGGTCTGACGATCTCCGCGGGAGCGGTACCCGGAATCAAGGGCGGCTGGCTCGGGCTGGTGCACACCTACCCGAGCGAGATGGCGCAGAATTTCTGGACCGCGATTTATGCTTGGACGACGTGCTTTTGCGTGACGATCCTTGTCAGCCTGATCACCCGCGCGCCGGAAGAAAGCAAACTCACCGGTCTGGTTTACTCGTTGACTCCGAAGCCTCAGGAGGAACCCCTTGCTTGGTATGCGCGGCCGATGTCTCTCGCGGTCATCGTCGTGGCCGGAACGCTTTTGTTAAATATCATTTTCTGGTAGAAAAAATCATGGGAATAGACATTCGATTGCCGATTGGAATCCTGTTTTCGCTGCTTGGTGTGATTTTGACCGCGTATGGTATCTTCGGGGACTCTTCGCACTACCAGCAATCCCTGGATTTGAACATCAATCTCGTTTGGGGGATTGTTTTGCTCGCGTTTGGCCTGGTGATGCTGCTGCTCGGCCGGCGCGGCATGCGTGCTGCACTACAGAAGAGCGGGCCGCCGTCTGCGAATTTATCCGGTCATAAATAAGTGGAACCCTTGCTTTCCCGGTTAACTCGAATTTGGTTCAACGAGTATCCATGACGCGATTGTCGACCATCGTTGAGCGGTTTGTTGCCCGATTCGGTGCCACCCCGCGCGTCTACCGTGCGCCGGGCCGCGTCAACCTGATCGGAGAGCACACCGATTACAACGACGGCTTTGCAATGCCGGCGGCGATTGAGTTTTATTGCTGGGTTGCCATCAGCCCCCGAGAAGATCGTGTTCTCAGGATTTACTCCGAGGAGTTTTCTTCATCGGCGGAAACCGATTTGTCTTCCGCGGCGACTCAGCCCACCAAATCGTGGAGTGACTATCCCATTGGAGTTGCGCTGCAACTCGAGAAAGCAGGATTTACGCTTCGCGGAGCGAATTTGCTCGTCGAAAGCGAAGTCCCCATGGGCGCGGGCCTCAGTTCTTCCGCTGCGATCGAGGTCGCGACCGCCCTGGCTCTTGCCGAGCAGTCCGGCGCCTCGCCGGACCGCGTCCAGTTGGCGCGGCTCTGCCAAAAGGCCGAAAACGAATTCGTCGGCGCGCGGGTCGGGATCATGGACCAATTCATTTCCCTGCACGGACAAAAAGACCATGCGCTCCTGCTGGATTGCCGCGCGCTAACCTTTGAATCCCTCGCGATTCCCGATTCCGTCAAGCTGGTCATCAGCAACACGATGGTCAAGCACGAGCTGGCTTCCGGCGAGTACAATCGCCGCCGCGCGGATTGTGAAGAAGCGGTTCGGCGCTTGGCCGCGGTTCTGCCCGGGATCCGTGCGCTGCGCGACGTGAGTCTCGGGCAGCTCGAACAACATCGCAACGTTCTCTCGGAAGTTATCTATATGCGCGCGTTGCACATTGTCTCCGAGAATGCGCGCGTGCTGGATGCCGGGGAGGCGCTCCGCGTCGGCGACATCGAGCGATTCGGAAAGCGCATGGCGGAATCCCATCGCAGTCTGCGCGATTTGTATGAGGTCAGTTGCATGGAGTTGGACTTGATGGTGGACCTGGCCTATCAGCAAAAAGGCGTCTACGGTGCGCGCATGACCGGCGGCGGGTTCGGCGGAGCCACCATCAATCTTGTCGACGCGCGTTATGCCGGGGAGTTCAAAGAGAAAATGGCCAAGGCTTATCAGAAAGAAACTGGCCTTGTGCCTCAGATTTACATATGCAGACCGGCCGAGGGCGCTAGCCCGTTTGCGTCTTCTGATCTTTGACGGTAGACGGAAAAACCGCAATGACCTCGAAGGATCTTCGGGATACGCCGCATCGCCGCTGGAATCCGCTGCTGCGTGAATGGATCCTTGTTTCGCCGCATCGGACGCAGCGCCCCTGGCTTGGGCAAGTCGCGGCTCCCGCGGCGCCGCCGCGAATCGAATACGATCCCACGTGCTATTTGTGTCCAGGCAATGCCCGCGCGGGCGGAGCGCACAATCCCGCGTATACCAGCACGTTTGTTTTCGACAACGACTACGCCGCCTTGCTACCCGATGTGCCGCCCATCGAGGTGGATCGCGGCGGGCTGATCGTCGCGCGCACGGAGAGAGGCATTTGCCGCGTGGTCTGTTTTTCCCCGCGCCACGACCTCACGATCCCTCGCATGACACCGGAAGACGTGCGGCGCGTCATTGACGTGTGGACGGACCAGTATCGCGAACTCGGTGCGCTGCCCTGGGTCCAGCACGTCCAAATCTTCGAAAATCGCGGATCGTTGATGGGCGCCAGCAATCCGCATCCCCATTGCCAGATCTGGGCCAACGGCGAGATGCCAAATCTGCCCGCTCGAGAACTAGCCGCTCAGCGCGAGCACCAGCAATCCCACCGTGCGTGCCTGCTATGCGCGTACCTGAAGATGGAGCTCGAAAACCGCGAGCGAATCGTCTGCGAGAACGAAGCATTCGTCGCCATCGTGCCCTATTGGGCGGTCTGGCCCTTTGAAACGATGATCCTGAGCCGCCGCCACGTCGGCAGTCTTCTGGAATTCAGCGACGCCAACCGCAACGATCTCGCTGCCATCCTGCGCAGCTTGACCATCCGCTACGACAATCTCTTCACCACCGCGTTCCCCTATTCCATGGGATTCCATCAGCAGCCGACGGATGGCGAGCCGCACCCCGAGTGGCACTTTCACGCCCACTATTTCCCGCCGCTGCTGCGCTCGGCCACCGTGCAGAAGTTCATGGTGGGATACGAATTGCTCGCAGGTCCGCAGCGTGACATCACGGCGGAAAGCGCCGCCGCGCACCTGCGCGAACTCAGCGAAGTCCATTTTCTCGACCGGGTGTGACGGCGGGCGGCACTTTTTCTCCGGATTTGCCGATTGCACCGCGCGACTAAGTAGGTGAGACCTAGGCCCTCTGCTAGAATGCTTTCGGTTTTGCCTCTTCGCCCGCGGCAAAGTGCCAATTTCGAGAGGATCATGAAAATTATCCGGTACCAAGACCCTTCGGGAAAAATTCACTTCGCGGCCGAGCAACAAGATGGCTCTTATATCCGTCTCGAAGGCGATCTTTTCGGCGAGCTCAAACTCACTCGTGAAACGGCGGTAGTTCAAAAAATCCTAGCCCCGATTGTTCCCGAGATGATTTGGTGCATCGGGCAGAATTACCGCCGGCACGTCGACGAGGTCGGCATGGAGCTTCCGAAATACCCCGTCGTTTTCGCAAAGGGTCCGAGCGCAGTTCAAAACCCCAACGATCCGATTCTGGTGCCATCGCGGGCGAAGACGAGCGAGCTGGACTATGAGGGCGAGCTGGTTGTCATCATTGGCAAGGCTTGCAAAGATGTTCCGCGCGAGCAAGCTCTCGAATACGTTGCCGGATACACGTGCGGCAACGATGTGAGCGCCCGCGATTGGCAATTGAAATTGGGTGGAAGCCAGTGGTGCCGGGGCAAGAGTTTCGACACGTTCGCCCCTCTCGGTCCGTGTCTCGTGACTTCAGATACCCTGTCAAATGCCGGCGCCTTGCGAATCCAGACCGTCGTGAACGGCCGCACCATGCAAGACGGCAACACACGCGACATGATCCACGACATCCCCGCGATCATCGAGTTCCTCAGTCAAAGCACGACGCTGCTTCCGGGCACGGCCATTTTTACGGGCACTCCCCACGGTGTGGGTATGGGGCAAAATCCGCCATTGTGGTTGAAAGACGGCGATGAAGTCAGCATCACGCTGGAAAAGATCGGCACGCTGACGAATCCTGTGCGCGAGGTGAGGACCTGAAGCCGAAACCGGATCTTCGTTCTAGACGAGGGGACACGCTCTGAAGAAACAACCGCACGATTCGAACGCCTTCCGGCTCGACGGCAGAGTCGCCGTGGTGACCGGTGCGGGCAGCGGTATCGGCCGCGCCATCGCCCAACGGTTTGCTCGCGAAGGCGCGGCGGTGCGCGTCGTCGACCTCGACAAAAAAGCAGCCGCGGCTTCGGCGAAAGAGATCGGCGAAGCTGGAGGAGTTGCAACTTCGCACGCATGCGATGTGTCAAAGCAAAAATCGGTGGAAGAGCTTTTCCGGAGTCTGGCCCGCCACGGCCCTTTCCATATCTTGGTGAACAACGCCGGCATCTCCCACGTCGGTAAGCTCGAAAGCACCACGGAGGCGGACTTCGACCGCATCTTTCAGGTGAACGTGAAGGGCATCTACAACTGCATGTACGCCGCCATTGAGTACATGAAGGCCAGCGGTGGAGGCGTAATTCTGAATATGGCTTCGATCGCAGGTTCCTCGGGTCTGGCCGACCGCTTCGCGTATTCGATGAGCAAAGGCGCCGTCATCGCCATGACGTATTCCGTCGCCAAGGACTACCTGCCGCACAAGATTCGGTGCAATTGCATATCTCCGGCCCGTGTTCACACGCCGTTTGTGGACGACTACCTGAAGAAAAATTATCCTGGCCGCGAAGAAGAAATGTTTCGCATTCTTTCTGCGTCTCAGCCCATCGGGCGGATGGCGGACCCAAAGGAGGTGGCCGCCCTGGCGTTGTTTCTGTGTTCCGATGAGGCCTCCTTCATTACGGGAACCGACTACCCGCTCGATGGAGGATTTTTCAATTTGAGGGGCTAGCTTGCGACGGCGCATCGCAGGAAAGCATAGAAAACTTGTTGGTGTCGCAGGCGGACTCCGAATTTCATGAAGATCGATTCGCACCAGCACTTCTGGAGGTATGATTCCGCGCGGGATTCTTGGATCACCGACGCAATGCAAGTATTGAAGCGCGACTTCCTGCCGGAGCAACTGGCTCTCGATCTGGACGCCAACGGGATCGATGCCTCGGTTGCCGTTCAGGCGGACCAGTCGGAGCAGGAAACGCTGTTCCTCCTCGACCTGGCCGAGCGCAGCAACCGCATCGCCGGCGTTGTCGGCTGGATCGACCTCCAGTCTCCGCGACTCGACGATCGGCTGCAATTCTTCACGAAGTTCAACAAACTGCGCGGCTTCCGCCACATCGTCCAGGCCGAACCCGACGAACGGTTTCTTCTTGGGCGCGACTTCATGCGCGGCATCTCACGCCTGCGCGAATTCGGCTTCACGTACGATATCCTCGTTTACCCGAAACAGCTGCCCGCCGCCATCGATCTCGTCGCGAAGTTGCCCGAGCAGCGCTTTGTCATCGACCACCTGGCGAAGCCGGAGATCAAGACCGGTAATCGCGCGTCTTGGGTCGCGAACATTCGGAGCATCGCGGGAAATCCGAACGTGTTTTGCAAACTGTCGGGGCTCGTCACCGAGGCAGACTGGCAGCACTGGGCGCCCGCGGACTTCGCGTTCTATCTCGATGTGGTTTTCGAGGCTTTTGGGCCGGACAGGCTGATGTTTGGCTCAGACTGGCCCGTCTGCCTCCTGGCGGGAAGCTACCAGCAAGTGAAACAACTCATCGAGGACTACGTAAAACACCACGCCGCCGGAGAAAGCGCCAAGATTTTTGGCGCCAATGCGATTCGTTTTTATGGCTTGAAAGCATCTACCCATGGACTTGCAGCTTAAGGACAAGGTCGTTCTGATCACGGGCGGCGCGAAGGGCATCGGTGCAGCCATCACGCGGGCTATCGCCAATGAAGGCGCGATTCCGATGATCGTTGATTTGGACGCGCAGGCCGGGAATCAGCTTCAGTCCGAACTCAAGAACTCCGGCAAAGCCTGCGGACTGATTAGCGTCGATCTGGCCACGGCGGAAAGCTGCGCCGCCGCTGTTGAGCAAACACTCCGCGAGTTTGGCCGCCTGGATGTTCTCGTCAACAACGCCGGCGTCAATGACGGCATTGGCCTCGAACACGGCAGCCCCGAAAAATTTGTGAGCTCCCTCCACCGGAATCTCCTGCACTACTACAACATGGCGCACTACGCCATGCCAGCGCTGAAGAAGGCGCAGGGCTGCATCGTAAACATCGCCTCCAAAACGGCCCTCACCGGACAGGGTGGCACGTCCGGCTACGTCTCTGCAAAAGGGGCGATCCTGGCGCTGACGCGGGAGTGGGCTGTGGAATTGCTCCCCTACGGCATTCGAGTCAATGCGGTTGTCCCCGCCGAAGTGATGACTCCTCTCTATCAGAAATGGCTCAGCACGTTCCCGGATCCGGAAGCGAAGTTGCGCCAGATCGTCTCCAAAATTCCGCTCGGCAGGCGCATGACCCAGCCCGCGGAAATCGCGGCCACCGTTTTGTTCTTGATCTCCGCTCAGGCGGCGCACACGACCGGCCAGCATCTGTTTGTCGACGGCGGCTACGTCCATCTCGATCGTGCATTGACCTAGGGAGACACATGACCAAGGCACGCGTCCCGATTACCGAGCGTCGATTTGTTCTGCCCCTCATCCTCGTCACCAGCCTTTTCTTTTTGTGGGCGCTCGGCGTCAATCTCAACGACATTTTGATCCCGCATCTAAAGAAAGCATTCAGTCTCACCGATTTTCAGTCTTCCCTCATCCAGTCCGCTTTTTTTGGCGGTTATTTCGTCGCCGCCCTGCCCGCTGGGTGGCTGATGCAGCGCGTCGGCTACAAGAAAGGTATTCTGACCGGCCTGCTGATTTGCGCGACGGGTGCATTTCTCTTCATCCCGGCCGCGTCGATCCGCATCTACGGTTTTTTCTTGCTCGCTTTGTTCGTTATGGCTTGCGGCCAGTGCTTTCTGGAAGTAGCCGCCAACCCCTATGTGACGATTCTTGGTCCGCCGGAAACCTCCGAGCGGCGCCTCGAACATCGCCCAGTCCTTCAACTCGGTCGGCGCTGTCATCACTCCGTTTCTCGGAGCTGCATTCATCTTGTCGGGGATCGAGTACACCGCCGCGCAATTCTCGTCCATGACTCCAGAGCAGGTTTTAGCCTATCGCGTTGCCGAAGCCAATATGGTCAAAGTCCCGTATCTCATCATCGCGGGGATATTTCTGTTCGTCGCGGCGCTTATCTATTTCTCGAAGCTTCCTGAAATCAAGGAAGACGCTGCAACGGATCAGGCCCTCGACGTCCCGGGAGACCGCCGGGGGCTCTGGGCGCACAGCCATCTCATTAAAGGCGTTCTCGCCCAATTCTTCTATGTCGGCGCACAGGTCGGCGTGGCCAGTTTTGTGATCCGCTTCGCAGAGCACTCCATCGCCGGCGCCCACGAAAAAGTCGCGGCTCACTATTTGCAAATGCATCTGATCGGCTTCATGGTGGGCCGCTTCGCCGGCTCCGCGATTATGAAATACATCCCACCAGCGAAGCTTCTCGGTTTGTTCGCAAGCGGCGCTCTCGTCTGTGTGTTGATAACCTTGCTGGCCTCCGGCGCAGCACCGGTCTGGGCGGTGGTCTTTCTTGGATTTTTCCATTCGATCATGTTCCCGACGATCTTTGCGCTCAGCCTGAAGAACCTGGGTCCCTACACGAAACTGGGATCATCACTCCTGGTGATGTCCATCATTGGCGGAGCCGTCTGCCCGGCCATCATGGGCATCATTTCGGATGCCACCAACATTCAACGCGCTTTCGTCGTTCCCCTGGTTTGCTACATTTACGTGCTCTACTTCGCAGCGCGGGGCTACAAGCCTGCGCCCATCGCTCTCCGCGGTGAGAGTCTCGCCGTTGCTCCGAGCGAGGCGAAATGAGCAAGCCCCGAACAAACCCATGAACAAGCCAACGAACAAGAGATTCTGCCTAACGCTAGATCTTAAAGAAGATCCTCATTTGATCGTTGAGTACAAGCGCTATCACGAGAAGATCTGGCCCGAGATCACTAGGAGCATCAAAGAAGCCGGTGTGGTCGAACTCGAAATCTACCTGCTCGGCACACGCATGTTCATGGTGATGGAAGTCAACGATCAGTTTTCGTTCGAGGCGAAAGCGAAGGCTGACAGCGAGAACTCCAAGGTCCGTGAGTGGGAGCAGTTAATGTGGAAGTTTCAAAAATCACTTCCAAGTGCCAAGCCCGGCGAGAAGTGGGTGCTCATGGAAAGGATTTTCAAGCTGGAACAGTGAGGACAGCGATGAAAACGATACAGTTCCTGTCAATTCTATTGGTGCTGACATTCTGTAGTGGCACTGCGTCTGCCCAGGCGTACCAGCCCTCGGAGTCCAATCTCAAAGCTCGCCAATGGTTTCAGGACGCCAAGTTCGGCATGTTCATTCACTGGGGCGTCTACAGCGTGCCCGCCGAAGGCGAATGGGTGATGGAGCACAACAAAATCCCCGTTTCGGAATACGAAAAGTTTGCGCCCCAGTTCAATCCCACCGCATTCAGCGCCGCGGAAATCGTCTCTCTCGCAAAGTCCGCCGGCATGAAGTACATCACCATCACCAGCAAACATCACGACGGATTCGCGATGTTTGCAACCAAGCAGAACAAATGGAACATCGTCGACGCCACGCCGTACGCGAAGGATCCTCTGAAACAGTTGGCCGAGGAATGCCGCAAGCAGGGAATCAAGCTGTTCTTTTATCACTCCCAGCTCGACTGGCATAACCCGGATTACTATCCGCTTGGCCGCACCGGACACTCCGCGGGGCGTCCCGAAGGCGGCGACTTCCATCGCTATCTTGATTTTATGGACGCGCAGCTCACCGAGTTGTTGACGCAATACGGCGATGTCGCGGGCATCTGGTTCGACGGCATGTGGGACAAGCCGGAAGCGGACTGGGAGTTGCAGCGCACCTACTCCCTCATCCACAAGCTCCAGCCGGCCGCGTTGGTCGGCAGCAACCACCACCACGCTCCCTTCGATGGCGAAGACTTTCAGATGTTCGAGAAGGATCTGCCGGGAGCCAACACCGCGGGTTTCAACCAAACCTCCATCAGTCAGTTGCCCTTGGAAACCTGCGAGACCCTCAACGGCGCCTGGGGCTACAACAAGAACGACAAAAATTTCAAAAGCGTGCCAACTTTAATCCATTACTTGGTTCGCGCCGCCGGGGCCAACGCCAACTTTCTCCTCAACATCGGGCCAATGCCCACTGGTCAGGTGCAGCCCGAATTTATCGAACGCCTTCACGCAATAGGGCAGTGGACGGCGAAAAACGGTGACGCCATCTACGGCACGCGGGGCGGCCCCATTACCCCTCGCAGTTGGGGCGTCTCCACGCAGAAGGGCAACACCATTTATCTCCACGTACTCGATTGGAAAGACGACTACCTTGCCCTTCCGGACCTTCCGGGCGTAAAAGACGCGCATCTATTCGGCACTAACACGAAGCTCGATCTTCAGAAACTGAACGGCGGCCTGCTTCTCCGTTTGCCCGCGGACGCTCGCGATCCGATCGACACCATCGTCGTCCTGGAACAGGCTAAGTAACGGACCCGCCACCAGCTCTTCGCATGACTCCAACGTTCAATTCAGCTCAATTCCAGCTTCAATTCTTGGCGTTTGACACGCCAGGGATCGCTTCCTATAGTCAATGTATTCGGCGCCATGCTCAAATTGCACGCGAGTCCGCGTCCCGTGACGTCTCCTACAGCGCCGGTTTCGGGATGACGTCTTCGTCCGCCGGGCGCCGCGACGCCGGGAAATCGACAAATGCGAACTAACGTTCTAAAGCTGGACCCGAAAGACAACGTGCTCGTCGCGCTCACCCCGCTGCGCAAGGGCGAGCAAATCTCGTTTTCCGATGAGACCTATACGCTGGTCTCCGACATCCCTGCCAAACACAAATTCCTCACGCAAGACGTTCACCCCGGCGACGAAATCCGCATGTACGGTCTGCTCGTCGGCACCGCTACCCAACCCATCCGCCAAGGCGATCTTCTCTCCACGCGCAACATTCGCCACGCCGCCGCTGACTTCCACGCGGCTTCCGCAACATCCACCTGGACTCCGCCCGACGTCTCCGCGTGGCGTCAGCGCACCTTTCTCGGTCACCATCGCACTGATGGCCAAGTCGGGACCCGCAACTATTGGCTCGTTATCCCCCTCGTCTTCTGCGAGAACCGCAATCTCGCCGTCCTCAAACAAGCCTTCGAAGAAGAGCTCGGGTTTGCGCTCCCGCAAATCCATCGCCGCCACGTCGCCGAACTTGTGCGTCTGTATCGCGAAGGCAAAACCGGCGAGCTCAAGGATTTTCAGTTCTCCGAGGGCCAGCGAACTCCAACGGCTGCGAAGGTTTTTCACAACCTCGACGGCATCAAGTTCTTGATGCACGAGGGCGGTTGCGGAAGCACTCGCGAAGACTCCCGAAATCTCTGCGGCATCCTCGCCGGCTACATTCATCATCCCAACGTCGCCGGTGCCACCATCCTCAGCCTCGGCTGCCAGAACGCTCAGGTACCCATGCTGGTCGAAGAACTCAAGCGCCGCGATCCCAATTTCTCCAAGCCTTTGCTCGTGTTCGAGCAGCAGCAAATGGGCACGGAATTCGCGATGCTCTCGAAAGCCGTGCGCGATACTTTCCTGGGTCTCGTCGAGGCCGACAAGTCCGCGCGCACGCCCGCGCCGCTCTCGAAGTTGTGCCTCGGCCTCCAGTGCGGCGGCTCCGACGGCTTCTCCGGCATTTCCGCCAACCCCGCGATCGGCCACACCGCCGACATTTTGGCTGCGCTCGGGGGCCAAGGCATCCTCTCGGAATTCCCGGAGCTCTGCGGCGTCGAGCAAGAGCTCATCACGCGTTGCGTTCGCGAGGAAGTCGCCGACAAATTCATGCAGCTCATGCGCGACTACGCCGCCCGCGCCAAAGCCGTCCACGCCAGCTTCGAGATGAACCCTTCCCCTGGAAACGTGCGCGACGGCCTCCTCACCGACGCCATGAAATCCGCCGGCGCTGCCAAGAAGGGCGGCACCTCGCCCGTCACCGCCACGCTCGACTATCCTGAGTACTGCACCGAGCCCGGCCTGAATCTGCAATGCACCCCCGGCAGCGACGTCGAATCCGTCAGCGCGCAAGTCGGCGCCGGCGCCAACGTCATCCTGTTTACTACCGGCCTCGGTACTCCCACCGGCAATCCTATTTCTCCCGTCATCAAGCTCTCCACAAACTCCGAGCTCGCCCGCCGCATGCCCGATATCATCGACATCGACACCGGCGCCATCATTTCCGGCGAAACTTCCATCGAGCGCATGGGCGAGACGATTCTCGATCGCGTGATTCAGTTCGCCAGTGGCGAAGCTCGCACCAAGGCCGAGCTTCTGGCGCAGGACGACTTTATCCCCTGGAAACGCGGAGTCTCTCTCTGAGCTCGCGACACGACGCCAAGCAATCGTTGCCGCAGACCGTGCGTCGGTTGGCTGCGAGGTAAACGCATGGCCCTCACGATCAAGCCGAAGCAGCAATGCCGCTGGGACCTGGTCAGCCTGGGCGAAGTGATGGTGCGTTTCGATCCAGGCGACCGCCGCGTCGCCACAACAAGAAGCTTCGAGGTCTGCGAAGGCGGCGGCGAGTACAACGTCGCTCGCGGACTCAAGCGCTGCTTCGGTCTAGACACTGCCATCGTCACCGCCTTCGCTGACGATCCGGTCGGCCGGCTACTCCAAGACCTCATCTACCAGGGCGGCGTGGACCAATCGCTGGTGCGTTGGCTCCCCCACGATGGCGTCGGCCGCGCCGCGCGCAACGGCCTGAATTTCACCGAACGAGGCTTCGGTGTCCGCGCCGCCGCCGGATCTTACGATCGCGGACACACCGCCGTTTCTCAACTCAAACCCGGCGAAATCGAGTGGGAGCACATTTTCGGAAAGCAAGGCGCGCGTTGGCTTCACACTGGCGGCATCTTCTGCGCCCTTTCTCCCACCGCACCGGAGGTAGCGTTGGAAGCCATGCAGGTCGCCCGCCGCCACGGCGCCGTCGTTTCCTATGATCTCAACTACCGCGCCTCCCTCTGGAAGTCTCTGGGCGGCAAGAAGCAAGCGCAAGACGTCAATCGGCGCATCGCGCCTCATGTCGATGTCATGCTCGGCAATGAAGAAGACTTCTCCGCCGCCCTTGGCTACGAAGTTCCCGGCATGGACGAGCAGCTTTCCACCTTCGAGGTGGAAGGTTTCAAGCAAATGATCGCCAAGGTCGTGAAGGACTATCCATTCCAGGTCGTGGCCACCACGCTGCGCAACGCGAAAACAGCTACGCTAAACGATTGGGGCGCCATCTGCTATTCCGACGGCAAGTTTTTTCAAGCCAAGAATCGCGAGAACCTCGAAATTTTCGACCGCGTCGGCGGCGGCGATTCCTTCGCCTCCGGCCTGATCTACGGCTTTCTCGCCGGCCAAGATCCGCAATGGGCCGTCGAATGCGGCGCCGCGCACGGCGCGCTCGCCATGACCACCCCCGGCGACACCTCCATGGCCACTCTCGACGACGTTCTCCAAGTCATGAAAGGAGTCGGCGCCCGCATCGCCCGCTGAATGTTCTCCCGCGCCATATATAGGCGCTTGGCTTTAGCCCGGCGACCCTCAATCTTCTCTCTGCTATCTGCGTTCTTTGCGTTCTCTGAGTTAAGTCCTCTTGCAGTCGAGGAATAATCCAATGGACAAACAATTCGTTCGCGACCGCATCATCCAAATCGGCATCGTTCCCGTCGTGCGCGCCTCGTCCCCAAGCGAAGCCCGCCTCGCCGCCGAAGCCGTCTGCCAGGGCGGCATTCCCATCGTCGAAATCACCATGACCGTTCCCGGCGCCATTGACGTCATCCGCGAACTCGCGAAGCATGCCGCTAACGATCTCCTCGTCGGCGCCGGAACCGTGCTCAACGTCGACACGGCACGCCGCTGCCTCGACGCCGGCGCTCAATTCCTCGTCAGCCCCGGCTTCAATCTCCGCACAGTCGAACTGGCCGGTCGGGAAGGGAAGCTAATCATGGCCGGCGCGCTAACTCCTACTGAGATCATCACCGCCTGGGAAGCCGGTTCCGACTTCGTTAAAGTTTTCCCCTGTGGCCAAGTAGGAGGCGCAAAATACATCAAGGCCCTCAAGGGCCCGCTTCCGCAAATTCCTCTGGTTCCCACCGGCGGCGTCAACCTCAGCACCGCCGCCGAATTCCTCGAAGCCGGTGCCGCCGCCCTCGGCATCGGCGGCGAACTAGTGCAGCCCGAAGCCCTCAAGTCCGGCAACGCCGCGATCATCACCGAAAACGCCCGCAAATTCCTCTCCATCGTGACGCACACGCGCTCCAAACTGAATGCATCTCTCCCCGCTGGGACAACCACCCAATGATCGATTAGCGCAATCGAACGGACGCACGCGGCAAGTTCCCGCAACACCGCGATCACCACCGAAAACGCGCGCAAACTCTTGGCAACCGTGATGCAAACCCGCGGCAAGCAGAACGTCAACACCGACACGGAGGGATATGATGCTTGCGATACCTTGTAGCAACGCAGCACAGCTGCGCCCTTACTCGGCAATCAAGCCACCTTCGAGCGGCTTTTCGGGGTTTCCGCTGTCCTGGAAAACTCGCCAGAACAACGCGAGCACATGGAAAGGTTTGGCTCCGGGGCCTGGACTCGAACCAGGATAGCCAGCTCCAAAGGCTGGTGTCCTACCAATTAGACGACCCCGGAATAGCTGATTCGTCTGCACTTAGTCTAGCACGCGCCGCAACTGAGGTAATCGTACCCGCACTGCGATCCTTCGCACCGCACCCCGTCAGTGTGCGGGAATCGCCTCTTTCTGCTAGATTGTCAAAGTATCGCCCGGGAGAGGTGTCCGAGCGGTTTAAGGAGCACGCTTGGAAAGCGTGTGTAGGAGAAATCCTACCGTGGGTTCAAATCCCACCCTCTCCGCCATCTTCCTACACATGCGAGATCGTCAAGCAGGTGTGCATTCCTAGCGGGCTTGACAATGTTGGACTAATCATGCGACTATTACAGTCGGATTAGAGAGGAGGCCACGAGATGGCCACCACCGTATCGTCCGCGACCCCCGCCGCCAGCACCCCCAGCATTTACCTCCGCGAGAAAAATAATTCCAAGTGGATGTACTCCCGTGTCGAAACCGGCAAGGGGCACAAGACCGGGCACCTCACCGGCCCGTTTTATAGCCGTCCCTTCACCATCAACGGCAAGGGCAAACGAGCGCAGGTGTGGAATCGCCTCACTGCAACGAACTTTGAAGCGGCGCAATCCGAGGCTGCTCTCGGTGTGGTTGGATTTACCGCGAAGAGCAACGGTCTATCCCTGGCAGAGGCGCAACAAGTTTCGACTGGGAACCGCGTGCTCATCACCGAAGCCATCGCCAAGTATCTCGACCAGAAGCGCAAGCTGGCCCCTCGAAGTCTGACGAACTACGTTTTCATCCTGAACCAATTCTTAGACTGGCTCGCGACCGACGCCACCCACGTGCGCTTCGTCGATCAACTGGACAACGAGCGCGACAACGTCCTTGACCGCTACATGCGCCACCTGGAGGAACTTGGCGCGGAACCCCGCACGATCCGCAACAAGCTTTCCGTGATCTGCTTCATGCTCAAGAAGCGACGCAATTTCTCCGGTGGGATCGAGACACCCTCGAAGATCGTGGAGTTGCCACGGGTCGAAGTGGAGACCGCCGTGCCTTACACGAAGGACGAACTGAAGACCATCTTCTCCGCAGCCACTCTCGACGAGTCGGTCACCTTTCAATTCTTCCTGGATACCGCGTGCCGGGAAGCCGAGGCTTCTCTCGTCGAATGGTCTGACGTTGATTGGACGAAGAGCACCTACCGCGTCCACGCCAAGAGCTGGGTATCGAACTACACCGGCAAGACCAAGAACTTCACGGTGAAGAACCACGAAACGCGAGTCGTCCCGATCTCCAAAACTTTGCTCACTCTGCTCAAGGCGCGCAAGGCCGACAAGAACTCAAACGCGCGCTGGATATTTCCAAACTCTGGCGGCGATCCCGATGGTCACCACTTGCGCCATTTCAAGAAGCTGGTGTACCGCGCAGGATTGAACTGCGGCCACTGCCACCAAGACGAGTGGGGCGAAGGAGTCACCTGCGCCACCAAACCCGAGGGATGCGAGAAGCATTTCCTCCACAGATTGAGAAAAAGTTGCGCGACGTTTTGGCATCACCAGGGCGTGCCGGTTCGTACGATCCAACAATTTCTGGCGCACAAGTCGCTGGCCACCACGCAGATTTATTTGGGAGTTTTGTCCACTGACGAATTGCAAGAGCAGCTCAACGTCCCCAAGTTTTAAGTGCTACGCGCTACGCGACCGGGTCGAAGATGGCCCGGTCGTTTTGTTTTTACCAGCGATTCGTTCGCGGCGCGTGGAGATAATCGCCTCGTATCCCGATGCGGTCAGCCATCTCTTTCGTAAGCCCACCGAAACTTTCCAGTCGTTCTTCGATGCGATTCGAGATTTTGACCTGTTCATCGCTTTGGCCGCAGGGCATGAAACGAGACCAACGTGCGAGCTGCTCATGGTCAGCGGCTTCCACTTGCGCCCAGTTCGGGTAGTCCGGTCGCGGGAGTGTGCTGGTGTCAATTGGATATTTTGGTTTTGGTTCGCTCATTTGCTCAAACAGATTACACCGGGATCTAGTACGGCAGCTACGTTTTTTTCCTTGAAAACTTCTGTGTGATTGCGATAGCGTCGGCGGTAGAGCCTTGGGCCTCTGCTGGAGTGCCTTGGCTCTATGCAAGCTTAGGATTCCATCCCCCGGATTGAGCCCGGAGCTTGGATTCTTGCAAGTCCTGCGTTGTGCGTCGGTATCAGGGCCAAACCACCTGATTCAAACCGCAATTGCAAGGAGTGCGCAAGAATGCATCCGGGTCCTCCAAAGAACGTTCCTCCCGTAGTTATTTTTTCCATCGCACTCGGAGACTGCATTGCTCTGCCTGATTTTCTAGCGGCAATCTGCGTCGGCGTCACCCCGAGTTTCATGAAGGATCTTTTTCGCTCTGGTGAGGTTCGATACAAAATTTTTGGCAACCAACGAGTGGTCGAGATCGCGGAGCTGAAGCGGTGGTTTCGAAAACAACCCTACCATCGCGGGAAGATGGATTTGCCGCCAGTAAAGAAGATCGCAGTTAAGTCGGATGAGCTGGTGAACCGATGAGCGCGATGTCGAGGTTTGAATCCTACAAAGCCAAACACAACAGTGGCACACCGCCGAAGCCGGAAGCTTGCTGTCCGTTCCACGAGGCTCTGCAGCGGTTCGAGCGAGTGGTCCCACGGGCTTCCGCGTTCGCCAACCACCAGAACGGAAGGAACCTCTTCGAGAAAATCGACGAAATGCTTATCGGGCAAAGTCTCCCGGACTGCATCGGAGCGGTGTTCAACAACCTGAATCTGCTTTGCACGGAGTGGGAAGAGCGGGCTCGTAGAAGGTGAGTTCCCCCACGTACAGCCACGTGGGGTTGAAGCGGGCCGGGGCGATCTTCGAAGGGTACGGAGATTCGCCCCGGCGTAGGGAGCTGAAGTGACTTTCGTGAACGAGGCAATAAAAAACGCTCGCGCCGCCGCTGCTGAAGCAATCGAAAGGTTTCTCGGCCAGCTCGATCAAGGCCGGAAAATTTCAAGGAGAAAATTGATGAATACAAAATCGATTCGGAAATATGACGCACACGTTGTTCATTCATTTGGGGAGTTTCGATACGCTTTCAACTATGAGGATTTTTACTTCAATCAAGGCGGAAATCTGGAACTGTGGAGGGAAGACGTTCTCTTGGGAGGGATGAAAACGTTCCCGACTGGGATGGCTTTAGAAGATGTGCCCGATGGGAAGGAAGTGGACGAGCCGTGGTTGCTCCAACTAGGGCGAAGCTATATGGAAGTGGAAAGCGACTCGGATCAAATGGCCTTGTTTGAAGCGGCGTTCACAGCGGCGAAGAAACTCAGGGCAGCAGGCGTCGTATCGGAGTGGGATGAAGCGAAGTCCAACAGGATCTGGGAGCGGCTCGCACCAAAGTTCAACGCTACGCTTGGAAAGCGAATGATCACCGTTGGCAGCGCAACACCGAATCCAAGACAAATGCCGGTCTACATCGCAACGTTTGAACGGGCAGGTGCGACGGCGGCGTAGCAATTCCCCGCGCGATCTCCCAAGGCGCGGGCGAAGCAGGGTGTCCTGGAAGGCTCAATACCTAACCGGGATGCCCGGCACAAATTCATCGAAAGGAGGCGACGCGAAACTCTAAAAACCAGCAGCGTGACAAACAGAGGAGCGGCAATCCAGCCCACCGCCCCCCCGAGATGAAAGGAGAAACAAAAATGGCGACGGCGAAGAAAGCAAAAAAGAAACAAAAATACTACGCGGTGACAGGTGGCTCCGATGAGCTACTCGCAGCATTAGAGAATTGGGGGGCAGGCGCACATGAAGGTGCGCCGTTGTTCTTCTACTCCGATGGTTCAGAGGGCGATGCTCTCTACATTCTGTCCGAGCAGAAGTTGAGTACAGCGGAGCAAAAAGAAATCTGTAAAGTAGTGCGAAGTGAAACGAACGTAGAAGATCATCCCGAGGATGCGGCGTAACACTTCCCCCGCGTTGCCCTCCCAGTTTTCGCGGGGCTGCCAGGGGCGGCGGGAGGATCGTTTCGCGACTCGCTCCGCTTCTGGCGCAAGAAAGGACACGAAGATGGCACAAACTAAAAAGTACATTGAAGATGAATGCCCAGAAGGATTCGCAGCAACCGTAACAGAGCTGCGAGAACTCGTGAAGTATTGGATGAACGAGTGGATTTCCAACGAAGTGCAGTGGTTCGAGACGCACGGGCAAACGACGGATGATCTGTCCCCAGAGAACAAATATATTTTTTCCCGTATCGACAAGATCCAGAAAATTCTCAGCGAAGAAGAAATGGAAAAACTGCGGAGCGGCTCTTACGCGGCCTGGGCAGAAAAAGCTGGTATGTCGCAGGAGTTGGTGGCCCATTTTGTTGAGAGTGGCTTTACCTGCACAGCAGTTAAAGATTGGTTCAAGTCTAAGAAGACGGGCGCGACGGCAGCGTCCGGCGACTGAGATTGCGCGCGTCGCGATGACGCGCCGGAGAAACACGGAAGGGCAACCATGAAAAGCTTGATCCCCGCGCTGCCAGGAACACGTGCAGTATATTCCTATGTTGAAAAGGGAATCAAAAAGATCGAGATTCTTCCTGTAATCGCGTGGGCATCAGGAGAAGAGGACGATGGATTCGTCTTACAACCTGTCGTGTACGACGGAGAAGGTGATGACCCTGGTGCTGCCTACCTTGCGGAGAGTGGGGTGACAACAGAGCGACGAAAATGTTTGAAGATTCTTATGCCAGGAGAAACATTCCACGATTCGCCGTTGCCACCGTTTTGACGCGCATAGTTATCGGGGCAGATTTGCACGCGCCGCCGCCGGATTACGTGATTTGCTGGAGAATTCGCGGCCATCTGTTAAGGAATTGGCGTTCTATAAGTGGCGATCAGCGCGGTTTTGCGGTCGAATCCGCTACTCATTGAGAGCTGGTTGGGTCGATCCGGGAATTCGCCGTGGCGTTTAACCACTACTAATAGACATCCACGAAAAGATCGACGGCATTTTGCGGTTTTCTGTTGACGCGCTTTCCCGTTCTGTGGCAAGATCATCCTCAGCTAACCTAAAGGCGTGCGCCGCAAGGGACCTTCGCACGGACGACTTGAGTGGCGGTCGTAAAATCCAAAACAATCTGACTGAGTAGTTTGGGCGTCGAGGCCCTTCTTTTGCTTCAGGGTGCGTGAACACAGCAGTTTCTCAAACGAGTTTCGTTCCGTACCCTGAACAGAAAACGGCCTCGAATGCGCTCGACCGCATTCGAGGCTTTTGCTTTTTATGGAGGAATTTTGTGCCTACACCTAGGCGTAAAGGCGTCATTGTGAGTTTCAGATTAAGCAAATCCGGCGGCCTCGGGAGAATTTTATCTGACAACGAAGTTTTTTTCTTCTGCCGAAATTTCATCCGTGAAGGACTGCCGGTGTGCGGGTGCCCTGTAAGTTTTGAAGTCCGCGCGGCGCGTGAAGGAACCGAGCACAGGCAGGCCGTCGAAATCATCGTAAATAATAGGAGCATCATTCGCCGGATGGAGCTTTCTCCTCGGATTTTCAAGGCCGCTACGCCGGATCCGAACAGCGGCGACGCCGAAACTCAGCAAGCGTGATCCAAAAAGGAGAACCATGAGCGAGCCAAAACAGTTGGAGTTGTTCGAACAAGCGCGACAACTTGAGTTGCCTTTTGCGCGCACCGAGGATGCACAGGCGTAAGGTCGGGGCGCGGGATCGCTTGGTACGCGACTCGCGCTACGTGCCCCATCTTGAAAAGGAGAAATGAAGATGCAAAGACAACAAATACTCGCAATGCTCGATCACGGGATGCAAGGGGAGCAGATGAAGCCATCTCTGGACTGTCTCTGGAAGCGGATCGAAGGCAGCCGCATCGACAAGGAAAGCGTGCTGGTGATGATCCGTCTGGTACATGAAATACAGCTTCGGCAGGCCACCATCGATCTGATTGTGAGCGGAAAGCTGCAAGGGACAGATCGAGGAAAATGAAGCAGAGGAAATTCAGCTCTGGGTACCGGGAGCGGTAACGCGCGCCGCGTGATGCGCAACTCGCGACATCTCGAAAAAACTTTAGAGCCGTGGGGTCTCAGCATCGCAGGCCGTCACGGAACACACTCAAACAACACACTAACGGCAACACAGGAAAAAACACATGCTGGGGTTCATCGTAAAAAGCATCGGGCCATCGCACCGCCAAAATGTTTTGGCCGCGCTGGTGGTCGAACTGCAGGATGAAGTTGGAAACAAAATCGTGATCAATGATATCCGCATTCTGCGGAACCGTTCGGGCCAACTATGGGTCGCGATGCCATCGTTCCCCTCGATCAGCGAAAACAACGGGAAATTTCTGTACCTCCCGACCGTGGAGTTGAACGGTTCACTGCAAGGGCGAATCAACATTTTGTGTCTGGAAAGGTTTGAGCGTTGGCAAGCCGAGCAAGCAGAAGCGGGGGTGCAACATGCAAGCTGAAGCCGCTACCGCTCCAAAGCGAGATTATAAAGAGCTGTGCAAAGCTCTCGCGCCGCTGATCAATGCTTCCCCGGTCGATTACAAATTTGCCGTCGAAACCAGATGTCGCGAGTACGGCAAAACATTTGAGCAGATGGACGCCGACATCCAATCTCTTGTATCCGCATCCCCGTTGGAGATTGCGCGCCGTCAACAAAACAAAGAAGAGGACTACGTCATCGATGTTCCCGATTGGCCTGCCCCTCCAGCCAAAGAAGCCTTCGCTGGGCTGGTCGGTGGATTCTGCAACCTTTGGGATCCACACACCGAAGCGTCCCTCGTCGCGCTCGCCGTACAGTTCCTAGTGGCCTACGGGCATTCCATAGGGAACGGAGCTTTCTTCCCTGTCGGCGCAGACGATCATCACACCAACGAGATGCTGGCGCTCGTCGGCCCAACATCTTTCGCACGCAAAGGATCGAGCTTTAATTGCGTCACTTACACGTTCCGAAAAGTTCTTCTCGATCTCGGTATTTCCATCATCGATACAACCGGATTATCCTCCGGTGAAGGGCTGATCCACGCGGTTCGCGATACGAGCACCAGCGAAGATAAAAAAGGGAATCCGGTCGTCATCAAAGGGGTTACAGACAAACGCCTACTGGTGTTCGAGCCGGAGTTCGCCAGCGTACTGCGGCGCATGAAGCGCGAGGGCAACACCGTGTCGGAGCTGATCCGGCAGGCGTGGGATGATGGGAATCTCGGAACGATGACCAGAAACAATCCACTACATGCTACCAACGCGCACATCTCGCTCGTCGCGCACGTTACACCTTCCGACCTGCAGCTCTACCTGGACTACAACAACACGATGAACGGCTTTGCAAACCGCTTTATGTTTGTGGCCACCCGTCGTGAGAAGTCACTGTCGAATCCAGGGCGTCCTTCGGAGGTGGCCATACGTGCGTTCGTCGAGAAGCTGGCGGCGGCCATTGAGTTCGGTGCCAAGGCCGGGGAGATGAAGCGATCACCGGAAGCGGAAGCGGAGTGGGATATCATCTACACAAAGCTGAACACCCCGCGCACCGGGCGGCAACACAATGCAATAGCGGCCCGCGCAGCAGCGCACGTGCTGCGACTCTCGATGATTTATGCGCTATTGGAAAAAAGTACAGTCATCGAGGTTTGTCATCAGGCCAGCGCGCTGTCGATGTGGGAATTCTCGGAGCGCACCTCGCGCTTCGTGTTTGGCGATTCACTCGGCGACAAAGTTGCGGAGAAGATTCTTGAGTTGCTCCGAGAAGCACCCAAAGGACTGACTACGCGGGAGATCTTCGACAAGGTTGCGCACTCTCAAAGAAAGCAGGTGCCGGATGCCCTGCGTCTTCTGATCGAGAATGAGCAGATTCTTAAAGAGGATTTGAAGCCGTGTGGGCAGCGATGGTTCATAAAATGATATAGGGAGTCAGACTGCAGTGCTGCCACTGCTGCCTGAATAGCCAGCGCTACCATTGCTGCCAGTGCTGCCACCATATTTCAAGAGAATCCCCCAACTCCTTAGGATCGTTGATCTTAAGTGGTAAATCGTCTCTTCGGTGGTTTTCTTGGCTCAATTGGCAGCAAGGCAGCACTGGCAGCATTGTAGAAACAAAGGACTTACACGAAACACCTTTATAAAATGCGGTGAGTGGAGGATATGAACCATGCGAAAGATCGTCGGCAGCGTCTTCGGGGCAACCGGCCAGAAACACCACCGCCACCCACTCGGAACGGTTGTCGTGCAATACGTGGATGGCGCGACAGAGACCTTCACAAACGTTCACCAAGACGCCTTTGAGAAGTGGGTAGACTCAAACTACTCCGAGTTTGAAATGCCGTGGCCAATCGCCCAGCAATATGATCGCAGGCCAGAAGCACGCGCCAGGGCACTCGCCAGCGAGATTCAGGAGCTGGAGGAAGAGGCCGCAGAATGGAATGAGATCGAGGGCGAAGCCGAGGAAGAGGAAGCCGCCGCAATTCATCCGGCTGATTTCATTGGGCAGGCGACCGGGACTCCAACGCCTGGATTCGTTCCACCATATGACGACGCTTGGGCAGATGCGGTAGCTGAATGGCCATTTTAAGATGTAAAGCCTACTTTACACGCCCGGCGCGCCCTTCCGGTTCTCAAACTTCCTCGCGTGTGGTTAAGAGTACACAAATCTGTGTCTAGTGCGCACAGAACTTGGTGAGTTCGTGGTGGGTTCGAATCTTCCCTTCTCTGCCAGCACTGAAAAGAGAGGAGTTACGACGAGCGTGCTACTTTTTGCTACTCTCAGGCGTCGATTTGCAGCCATTTTCAGCTCCAGACGCCCAGGGCAGCTCAAGCTCGGCGAGATCGCCTCTCCCTGGACCGCCTGTGCTTCACGCCTCGCCATCCTGGACGGCTTGTTCCTGGGCGGGCTCTGTCACGCCGATTCCCAGGCCGACCGGCGAAGAACGACCGCGACTTTTCACGCGCAAAAAGCACCGCGCACCACCGCGCAAACTTCCACACTCCATCACACTCCGTTTTTCACACATCACGAATCCTCAATGCTGGCGCGGTGATTCGCGATTGCCAAAATGTTTCATCGCTGCGATCACAACGAAATTTTCTCCAGTCGTGTATGTACTAGAAATGTAATATAGGACCCAAGTAAACCTGGGGCCGGGAAGCCCCCGGCATACCCCCTAGCGTGGCGACGATCGCGCCCCGCCGTTTTTGAGCCGCCGAGGGGGCCCAAAACTGGGGCCCGGCTTCACATGGGGGGGCCAAAAAGCACCGGGGGCCCGCTCGCCTATGCCGACGCAGAACGCCTCGCCCGCGCGCATCTCGATACGTAGCGCGAGGCGCGCGGCACAGGTCGTCCAGTCACTGCCCCACCCGTCAAGTTTTCGTGCCCAAAAACGTGACAACCGGCGCTCCTCTCGCTCGCAAAATAATCCGCGCCAAAGTTGAAACCGCTCCGCACTTACTGCGCCACTCGCGCCTCTTGCTCATCCTCCTCGACCGCAGCACTTGCGAATAAATGCCGAGGTCTTGGAACCGTCGCAGCTCCTCTCGTGCCATTGCCGCTTACGACACATCCCGCGCCTCGCACCTCGACGCCTCCGCGCGTTTTCGAGACCATCTCGCTTTTACAAACCCATCTGCGCCGCCGGGCCCGTCCCTCCGACCAACTCCTGGGAACTATGAATCGAGGTGTTCATGAATTTCTCGACCGATCTACCTTCTGGCCTCAAGGCCGTTGCTGCATATCTTGCATCGCGCGAGAAACGGTCGGTAGTGCCATCGCACGGGGCGCAGTCGGAGCCCGCCGGGCCGCGCTGCCTGCACTGCGGGCTGATGTTGCCGAAGGATATCCGCAAGGATGCCAAATATTGCGATGCCGCTTGCAAGAAAGCCGCCCAGCGCGCCAAGCACCTTCAGGTTGCCTGAGATCTCGATTTATCCGCGACGGAGGGGCCGATTTATGCGCCATTTTGATGACTTTTAGAGCCGTCTGGGCTCCAGGTACCTACCGCGAGCATCTGTTTACGGAAAGAGGCGACTGGAATGCGTAAAAACGTGATGGATAGGGCCGATTCCACACTCCGCGAATGACTTCCACCGGTTTGCAACTCGATGCGGTAGGTTGTGGGACACCCGTTCCCCACTGGGTGAAGCCCGCGCATGAAGATCTCGCGCCGGACGAACTTTTTCTCCTCGGCATTCCTTGGAAAGTGCGCGCAATCATGCTTCGGAGCGCGCCCCCTTCCCCTGAATATTTTGCCGCCAAGTTCCTGGGCATCACGAACGGGATCCCGGTCGCTGTTCGATACGCCTACTCTTCATCGCCGTTTCCGATTCGCATGCGGAGTATCCCCCCTGCGCCGCCACTGAGCAAGAAGTCTATTTGTTTGCGAACTCTCTTCAACATCGGAACCCCAATTTTCAGTGCTCCAGCTCTCGATGATTCCGCCGCCGCGTTTAGAACCGATGACCACGTGACTGGTCTCGATCTATCGAGGTGCGGGCCGTTTTGCGTGCTTGTTTCTTTCGAGCGTTGGGAATCTGCGTGGCGTTCATCGACACGGGCGAAATATGAGAAGTGTTTGTCTGACGGTATTTGTGTGCAGATGAATCCAGAAGGTGAGCAGCCTCG
Source organism: uncultured Acidobacteriota bacterium (assembly GCA_963735525.1). GTDB lineage: Bacteria > Acidobacteriota > Terriglobia > Acidiferrales > UBA7541 > Acidiferrum. Next base: position 97,987 of record CAVTLQ010000024.1, read on the forward strand.
CCTTGAAGTTGTCACCGATTCTCGTAACGATAGTTGGATTTGCGAGCACAAAGTTCCGTTCAAGGACAAGTGCGTGGATTGCGGGGAGCCGCCTGCTACGCGCAAACCGAAACGGATCCCCGATGATTTTGTGCTGCTTGCCCCCGGTGAGCCCGATCCGCAGAAAAAGTTTCTTGGAGGCAAACAAACTACGTGCCAACTGTGGGACGCTCTCGAAGATGCGGAGCTTGCGGGACGGCCTCTCGACATCAGAACAATTCATTTGTACCTCGATGGTCAGCTCCAAGAAAATGGCTGGAATCTTGAAGAGGCCCGGCGCAAAGCTGAACAAGAATATTATGCGGGAATCGAAATCATTGGCCTGGGGCGTAAGCCGGGCAAGCTTGAAAAGGAATATAAAGCTCGTTACGGCCATTATGTCGAGTCGGGGCCATATGCGACTTCGAGCGAACAGGTGCGCCACCCAGGTCAACAGCGCACGGTTGTGTTTTCGCAGATGAACGAATGGGAGCGCGAGAAAATTGCCGCTGTGAACTTTTTCCCGCCTAGTGTCGGGACGGAAATCTCCGGCGTCAAGTGGGCGCGGTCACTGTCGAGGATCGAGAAAAAACTCATGCGGGTATACCGGAAGGCTTGCGCTGAATTTGAGGTGATGATGCAAGCGGCGGCACTGCAGCGACGCTCTTCTCTGGACAAGGACAAGCCCACCGGCTCCTCTGTCGCGCGCAAGAGCCGCGCGGCGGTGCCGCGAACCCCCACCCAGGCGTATCTGGCGACCAAGATGGGGATTTCGGTTGATGCCGTGAACCGTCTGGTTAAAAAACTGCGTAGGAAGTTTCCCGGCGGAAAAGGTCTGATTTTGCCAGTTGTCTGCGCCAAAACGTAGTAAAAAACGCGTCTCCGAGCCGCAAAACGGCACCTAAGTGCGCGGTTTGGAGGCGAATTCCACCTACTAGTGTAGACGTACAACGACACCACCCGAATTCAACATACTTCAAACATTTTCTCATCGGTGCCCGCTTTTAGAGACCGATTCCTGCGATTATCCTTCGATTCGATCCGAGCTTATTCAAATTTTCAAAGTGAGGAACCATGTCCACTAAGCAAGATGCGCCATTTCCGTTGCGGTTGAGCCCCAAGCTCGCCGCCGCTGTGCGTCAGCTCGCAAGGTCGAATCGCCGGTCGATCACAGAGGAGCTGCGAATCTGCCTGGAAGAACGTTTGCAACGAACGACGCAGGAGCAGCAACCTGCGCGGTAATTTTAATTCAAAGGAGACGGATCCAATATGAGTAACACTTTGACAGGACGTGTTAAGTGGTTCGATTCGCAAAAAGGATTTGGCTTCATTTCGGCCAAAGTCAATGGCGAGTCAAAAGAATTTTTTGTGCACTTCTCCTCGATTCGGATGGATGGTTACAAAACTTTGCTGGGCGGTGAGACTGTTGAGTTTGATTCGGAGCCTGGGAAAGATGGAAAAGGACCATGCGCGGTGAACGTCATTCGTGTTGAAACGGCAGTGGCGGCATAAAAAGTTTTTGAGTACGACCTGCAAGGCAACATCGCGGGGACAAGGAACGGTGCTGGATTGCATCGCGAGCAAATCTCCTAAAGGAGGAGAACTTTCGATGCAATTCGAACAGATTGTCCCAGCCACCGGCTGGGTGATTATCGTTGAAGAAAAATACAGCAGCATCGGGCAACACGAAGGTCCAAAGTACGGCTTCCGCGATCTGATCGCGTTCGCGCTTACTAGCACCGGAGAAATTTTGCCGATCATTTTAGATCGTGATACCAACAAAGCTGCTCCTGCCCCCGCCTACGCTTTGATTTTTTCTCCATCGGAGACGAAACAAGCCAACAGTGCCTTGAGCAAATTGAACTTCGGTTTTTGAACCACGAGCTTGGGCCAAGCACGACCAAATGCGCCCGAGGTGGCCTACTCCAAAGGTCAGCCGAAACGAAGGGGTCGCGGTGGAACTCATTAAACCTGGGTTCCGACGTTTCGTCAGAACGTTGAGTTCACTCCCGCGACCTTTTCGCCCCAAAGGAAAACGATAAATGCCATCAGAGCCCGCTCTCGCACAGCCGCAATCACCGCCGAAGCAGCAACAACTCTGGTCGCCGGAGGAAGTGGATTTCCTGAGAGCGAATGCCTCGAAAGGATCGCGATGGATCGCGGGAAAATTGGAGCGTTCCACGAAATGCATTCGTGAGAAAGCTGGGAAGCTAAAAATCAAGTTGTTACATCATCCCGTCGAGATTAAACGGCGACCTTTGAAGGTTCAGTTGGCCATTCTTGGTGAAGTTCCAAGACGCGAACAATTTGAAAGTGACCTCGCGTATCAGATCGCTCGAAGCGTTTTCGATGACGCGCGGATCGTCTTAATTTGCGAGTCGCAGATAAGCAACTCAACCAACCTGATGAGGATTGATGTCGCGTCTCGTCGTCTTGAAGAAGCTCGCGCGCGGCAAGCAGCGCGGCAAAAGAATCTTGGAGTTCTTGTACCCCCAAGCAGGCGATTCCCGGTTGGTCGCCCGAAGAATGTCGAAGTTGAGTCTGCTCCTGTCGCTCCGAAGCCAGAAGAGTCGCCAGAAAAGCAAGCCATCGCTCTGCTTGAAACGAAGGTGCGCCTCGATTTGGCCACCGCCGAGGAATATTTGGAATATGAAGGACTGGTGGATCAGGGCATCGTCACCGATGAGCGTTTCACTCGCAACAGAGAGCGCCGCCGCCTTCGACAAAATGTGATTGTGATTGCGACTGCGAAGGATCAGCAAAAGGTTTCTGCAAATTGGCGCGTGCAGTTTGGTGGCGAGACCTGCGAACTGTGTCTTTGCAAGCGGGAAATTTGCGGTCATCCCCCCCGACCACAATATGTTGAACGTGATGAGGACTACTGAACGAAGAACCCCAAAGGAGAAGCGACTATGACGATGAATATCCGGCTTGAAAATTATCCCAAAGATTCGAGTAGGGGTGCGAAGAAAAAAATCGACGAGGAAGGTGCCCGACTTTTCTTGGCAAAATATTCTAATTGGGGATATCGGGCAACCGAAGCGCGCGATGATCGTTTGATCAACTGGATCCGCGACCGAGGCGGGGCCTTGACCCTCTTTAACCTGGAGTGCGCGCATCACGCGATCTTCGGAGATTTTCCAAGGACTGAAACACCAGCGACGAAAGCGGAGGCGCGCCCGCCGAAAGCTGACACCGAAGACGTAGAAGGTGTGCCAGTGGAACAATTTGGCGCGATGCACAGAGCTAATCGGAAGCCCGCAGCAAAGGAGTGAACATGGACGAGCCGAAACTGATTGTAGATTTGAAGAAGCGTCAGTACTTCACCCGCGCCGGAATGGTCTGCGAACTCGAAGGCAAACCACATCGCTTCAAAGGCGGCGATCCACTGCGCAAAGAGAACTACGAAGAGATCACCGAAGAAACCGTCCTGGCGCGGTTCATTCGTCTCCATCCCGAATTCCCATCTTCGCCGATGACTCGCTCTCTTTTGCTGAATTGGATCTCGACGCATCGGCCCGCGCAGGGATTGACCGACGCGACGATTAACGAGTCTTGGCATGTGCAGAGAATTGCAATCATGGAAGCGGTGTCGAACGCGCGGCAAGGATTTGCAGTTACGACCAGCGTATACGGGATTTGAATTTGAGTTTGTGCCGTGTTACTGGACGGCTCGATTGTCCAAACCAACGGCCAAAACTGAAGGAGAGAAATATGAGCAACGATCCGAGCAGCAAATTTGAACGAGCACGGGTTGCCCGTGCTGGTGTTACGAATCGAAATACAGTAGACAAAGCCACGGCTCAAGAACGAAGGGATGCTCGACACGACGAATGGGTCGGGGATCGCCGCACTGGTCGAGATCGTCCGCATCTAGCGGCGGGCGGGGGCTTGGTACTTGATCCAGCAACGATTGATGCCAAGCAAAAGATGGACGCGGAGCGCGCGAAGCAGCAACCGGCACCTCAGGTTGATCCTAGCCCTGTTTCCGCCGACGCAATTGCGCGGTCGTGGATGAGTGATCACCCGGAGTTTTATCCGAGCGAATTCAACCGAACGAGCCTCGGGAATCTCGTTCAAAAGAATCTCGACGAGGGCAATGCTCCTCACGCTCACTTGTACGAGGTCTTGACAGCATCGTATGAGTGGTTGCTCCAAAATAATCATTTAGAGCGTGACCCGAACATTCAGCGGAAGCGCGGCGAAGTGATTGATTCATCCGCGCCGACGTTGTTCGAATACGAGACCCCACAACAGGCTCAAGAGCGTGCGGATGAAATTGATGCGAATCAGAAACTGGCTCGCGAACGTGAAATTGCGGCCGCAAAAGTTCTTCCCTTCGATCAACTCAAAGCGCAGGTACAGGGCGCGCGCAAGCCGCTCACGCGTGAACAAGTCGCGCGAATGCAGGAGCGAGCATGAGTCCCCAACCCCAACCCCGTCTCGACCAGTGGACGGACTTCCCCGAAATACTTACGTTTCCCGTTAACTCCGAAGCTCAAAACGAAGCAATGCGGCAAATCAATCGCGAGGGCTGTCAGTTTTTCATCGATGCTCACCCTGAACATCCTGCGAACGAGTACACCGGCCTCAAACTGGCCCAATGGTGCCACGAGCGTAAGGTGCCAGCCACGCGCCGCAACCTGGAGCTGGCAGCGCGTGATCTGGATCTTGGGACACTAACACCGGTCGAGACTGAACCAGAACTGATAGCGCGGCCAACGCCCACCTTCATGGTGCATGCCGCGCAGACATCGCCGCCGACTCCACAAGAAAGGAAGCGTCTTGCGGCAGTCAGTGACGATGTCAGCTTGAACGATCACCAAAGAAAGAACCGCGACCGTAAGCTTCGAAACATGTCGAATGCTCAACATCGTTTGATGAGCACCCATGCGTAAGGGCACCATCACAGCGTGCTTGGTCTTCCAAGGCGAAGCCACAATCGAAATCGTCGGGGAAGACCAGCACTTGTACATTTACCTCGTTTCAAAGGGCGAGAAGGTTTTGCCACTAGGAACGCGTGTCGTGTTCGACGTGGTTCCCGAAGATCGCCAGCCGGTACAGTATTCCAGTTACAGCGGTGTGTTAACCCCCGCGCCGGTAGATCGTCGCATCCTCTCCGCGATAAATCTCAAAGCAGCTTGATCTTGGCGGCTGGGTTCAAACCGGGATCGCCGTTGCGCCGCCAGCGTGTCTCATGCACGCCTCCTTCGACGGCGGTTCCACTTTTGAAAGGTCGTATGTGCCCATCGTGTGGTTTGTCTTTTATTGCATGTTCTTGTCCTGGCCCCTTGTGCCCGTCGCCTCAGGAACTTTCATTCCTGACCGAGTTGACCAGGGCGAATTGCTGCAGACGGTCAAAGCCGCTGCGACTGTGTCATCTGAAGCCGTTGGAATTCTTGTGTGTCGCACGTGTCGTCAGACTGCGGGCTCACGCCGCGCTCTCTACGCAGTCTGCTCATGTTCGCCTGGCGAGTCACAGATCGAATCAATCGCCTCCTGATTTTTGCAACACAGCGCAAGCATCGCGCGCTCATCGATCCAACAATTCACTGAAGGAGATTTCCAGATGGCAACCAACTTTTCAACACTCGGTCTCGTGATTGCGGCGATACAGGCTCAATCAAATCCCGCAAAAGACGTCACCTACACTGTCGTCGCTCAACCGGCATCGGGCAACTACGCAATCCAGCGGAACGGAGTCACGACCTGGACGTTCGTTTTCAATGCGAACGTCGTAGTGTCTGGTTCAGGTGCGCAGCAGCCCAACCCCAGTGGACTTCCACTTTCCGGCGCGGTGACTGATAGCAATGTCAGCGGAACGATTCTTGACCTGACTTCCGCAGACGGCGCTCATGTCCGCGCGGACGCCGCCGTTTTCATAAATAATTTGAGCTGAAAATTGCGAATCGTTTTGCTCTCGACCGGAGCATCCACCGATAGGCACCGAGCTGAGTCAGGCGTACGTAAACGCTTGTCCTAAAATCGGAATCACGAGTTCTCTTCGAAACGAAGCTTTAAACGCTTGTGGGAGGTCTTCAAGATGACTGTGGGTAGAGCTTCCTGTTGGCACGAGTGCCGGGTATGCTCGAAAATGTGGAGCCACCCGGCGCTGCCAACAGAAGCACGCGCCACTCCCCGATTGCGTGGCACCGAAGTCGCTCACGCTCGAACTTGCGTTTCATTTGTACGATTGCCGCGCTTACCAGGAGCTGTCGTTGCAAAGCGAGACTACAGCCCAATTTCTTTCATCCTTGGATGTGACATCCCAAGATGGTGTGCTAGTTCGTGTAGCACCGTTTTTCGGATTTGTTGCTCAACTCGTTCTTTATCGTCACCACAGAGCCGCTCTATTGCGGGCTGGTAGATTACGATGACATGTCTCGAACTCTCTGAACCGAGCCCCTGTGTCCGGGAGACCCCAGAGTAAGTCCCAAGTACCAGGTGATCTTCCCGTATCCCCATCCTCTTTTTGTCAGCATCGGTCGGCCACTCTGTACTGACGATTACCGCAACGTTTTTCCACTCCTTGTCGAATTCCTCAGGAATCTCGTCCAGGGCCTCCGACACCATTTCCTGAAACTCTTGCTCCGAATATCTCAGCGTCGTAGCTTTAGGATTTTGTTGTTGGCCACCGAGGAGCCAATCCAAGGCACTGGACTCCGGCTCAAGTCGGTCGTTTTCTTCAAGCCATTTCTTTGCACGCTTGTTCCACCACCAAAAAAGCCCAAACAGGAGAGCCAGCACCACCACGATTATGATTAACCTGTTGTCGTCGGAAATCTGAGAGAACATGTCGGCTCTTTCCGACACTCCAGTTGCTTTGGAGATGGCGCGCTTGCTTGAGGAACTTCATAAAGGTCTCAGGGAAGCGCGGTTAGTGAAAGCAACTCAGGCTAGCATCTCTCATCCTTTCTGGAAACTGTTCCAGCGTTCAGTTGAGCCTGAAAAAAACTATATCCAACGGAAATCCTAGGCATCCTATTCGGCGCGGGTTCTTCGTCTTGCCAAAAAGGTAAGATATCCCCGCGCATGCTGTGCTACAAAGAGCATGCCCAACCAGGAGCAACATATGGTGACCACAGCATCAGCTGAAATCTCACGTCGTCAGTTTCTTGCCGCAGGAGGTCTCGCGGCTGCGACAGCCTGTCTCGCTCCAACCGCTTTATTCGCTCAGTCAGACGACGTGCTTGTTCCAGGCGGACTAAAGGAAGCGGCAACAGCAGAAGTCACAGTTCAAGCGCTTCGCCGCAATATAAGCGTTCTTCTAGGTGCGGGTGGAAATATCGCTGTGCTCACCGGCCCCGACGGGAAGCTGCTGGTGGATGCGGAAATCGTCACCGCGCGGCCGCAGGTCTCCGCAGCTCTAGCGAGCATCAATGCGGACCCCATCAAGCAATTGATCAACACTCACTGGCACTTCGATCACACTGGAGGGAACGAGTGGCTACACGAAGCCGGAGCCAGCATCCTGGCACAAGAGAACACGCGCAATCATCTTTCAAAAGAGACGCGCGTCGAAGGTTGGAAACACACTTTCCCGGCCGCACCGGCGGGCGCGATCCCTTCAACAGTCTTCAAAGAGGATCACACTCTGCAGGCCAACGGCACCACTCTGATTCTTAAGCATTACTCGCCCGCTCACACGGATTCCGACATTTCCGTGCACTTCGTAGAGGCCGACATTTTTCATACCGGGGACACTTTTTGGAACCGCGACTACCCTTTCATTGACTACTCGACCGGCGGCAGCATCGACGGGACCATACGCGCAGCAGAAGCAAACATTGCAAAAGTAACCGACAAGATGATCGTCATTCCCGGGCACGGGGCCGTGGGCGGCAAAGCCGACTTGGTTTTATTCCGAGACGTTTTGGTTGAAATCCGCAACAAAGTCGCAGTTCTCAAAAAACAGGGTAAGCCCTTGCTTGAAGTTGTCGCCGCCAAGCCTAGCGCGCGGTATGACGCGGAATGGGGCAACCTCTTTATGAGCCCCAGCGCATTTATTGCATTGGTCTATCAGGGTGTCTGAAGAAATCATCTGACCGGGCAAGAGAGAGGAATGATCAAAATAATCGTCTGAAGTATCCTGCGACTGTTGATCGGTGTGCCAGTGCCGAGCCCGCCGACTAGTCGCTTGGCCTTGGTAGTAAAGCTGAGTCCCGGTAAGTCGCGTTACCGGACATGTGGTTTTGGGCGATTTCACTTCTCCGGTTAGCGCGTTTACCAGGCATATCCGAGCAAACTGCTCACAGGGCATTATCCTATCCAAATGCATTTGGCTCGTGCTACTTTGGGTCGATGCTTGACAATTTTTCCAAGCGGGCAAGGCAAATAGTATTTGCGGCACGTTTCAAAGCAGGAGAGCGTGGCGCGAACATGATTGACACAGACGATCTGCTCATCGGCTTGATCCTTGAAGACCAAGGAATATTGGAGAAAACTGTTTTTTCGACGATTTTTGAGGGACAAGGTATACCCGTCAACAGGGCTCCGTCCCATATGCCGTTCCTTTCGTCGAAAGTAGCCCAAGACCTGCTGGCCAACCTGGAAAAAGACCTTCCCAAATCGCAACCCGTTGCTCTTACGACAGAAGTGCCCTTATCACCTTCCCTGGAACACGTATTCAATTCAGCGAAAGACATTCAGACCCGGTTCCGACACAACCAGATAGAACCCTTGCATCTCTTGGCGGCCATCCTTACAGAAGAGTCCAGCCAAGGCGTCAAGTTGTTGCAAGACTCAGGAATCACGCATGAAAAGGTGCTGCTAGCGCTCAGCAGTACCACCGAGAACTAACGGACGGAAACGACCGCTGGGAAATTTTCTCGTCAACTCCCGATTGGTCGGATTACCGGACATGTGACGTACTGGAACTCGACTTGTCCGGTAAGCGCTGCCGGCTCAGATGGTCGACGCAACACTGGCTTGCAGTTTACTCGCGGGAGTTTCGAAGCCTAAGGTTTTTCTGGGGCGTTGATTCAAGCGCAGCGCGACCTGGTCGAGTTGCGCTTGCGAATGGACGGACAGGTCGGTTCCTCGCGGGAAGTATTGCCGCAACAGGAGATTCGTGTTTTCGTTGGTGCCGCGTTGCCAGGGACTTTGCGGATCACAGAAGTAGACCTGCACATCCGTCGCTACCGTGAAGTCCTTGTGCTTGGCCATCTCTAGTCCTCGATCCCAGGTCAGCGAGCGTTTCAGGGTAGCGGGGAGTTTGCGAACATGTTGACTCAATGCAGCAACGACCACTTCCGTGTTTTTGCTGGGCACCTTGATCAGCATGGCAAAGCGCGAATGGCGCTCCACCAGAGTCGCAATGTAGGTGTTCTTGGCACCGGCCAGCAGATCCCCTTCCCAGTGGCCGGGAACCGCTCGGTCTTCTACCTCGGCAGGTCTTTCGCGGATGGAGACGGCATCGACGATCTGCCCTCGTGACTGTCCGCTGGCACTGGCATGGCGCGAGCGGCGCATGCGGCGCTTCGAGCGCAGTTGGTCCAGCAGCTCTTTTTTCAGCACTCCGCGGGCCTGAATGAACAGGCTGCGATAGATGGTTTCGTGGGACACGCGCAGGCTCTCGTCATCAGGATACTGGGTCTTCAGCCATCCGGAAATCTGCTCGGGCGACCAGTCCAGGATCAGTTTACTCGCAACGATGTTCCGCAACTTGCGGTGGAAGGCCAGCAGACACTTCTTCGGTCGCAAGGCCGAGTCCCAGGCATGGTCATCCGCATCATGGGCGCGATAGGCCGGACGGCCACCATGGCGAGAAATCTCCCGGCTCACTGTGGAGGCCGCTCGATCCAGTCGTCGGGCAATCTCACGAAGCGCCGAATCGGAAGCGATTCCTCGTGAGATGTCCTCTCGCTCCGCTAGCGTGAGCGCCAGCCGCGAACGGCGACGAGCGGCGGGAGGAATGCCGCCGCGAGGCAACAACACCGAGCGAATGCAGCTATGTGGCTTGTCAAAGGCGCACCCAATCTCATGCAGCGACTGTCCCGCCTTCCACCGGCTCCAAACGTCACGCTTCTCGATCGCAGAAAGCCCAAATCGTTGTCCTGGCCTCATGCCAACACCACCTTTACACAGCAGATTTACATCAGATGGTGTTGCATCGACCCATCGAATGCACCGCGTTAATCGGGACCTTGAGTTATGATTCGTGTCGAATCGAGTCATCCATCAGGTATGTCAAGGACATGGAACGGGTGCCGCAGCGTTGACGAGGTTCACTATTCTTAATTAGGGACAACCGCGCAGCACCCGGCCCGTGTCCACCGTTCATTTCACCTCGACTTTCATGCGCATCCAGGGATGGATGCAGCACTGAAAGAGATGCTCTCCCTTGGAGAGCCCCGTGAACTGAAGTTGGCTGCCCTGCAGAATACGCGTTCTGGCTACCTCCACTCTTGAGAAGCCGCCAGCGCATTCAGGAACGGTCGCCTCGCCACCATTGAGCCCTGCGATAAAGCCTCCACCAAATCTGGCCACCTCTGTGAAGGTATGCGGCTCGCCCCCCTGATTCACTGCGTGAATTGGCGTTCCCTTGTGTACCGCAAGGGTGTCAGGCTCGAAATCCCAGTTTGGGTCGGGAGTTCCAGCTGCCGCCTTTCCAAATAGTGCCGAAAACGTCGTAGATGCTCCAACCGCTATGTTCTTGCAGAAATCTGGCCCAGCCGCGCCTGGTGCGTTGAACGTTGCCGGGTCACATTCATCTAAAGCCACGACCTGTGCGGGAACGGAAGAGTCGTCTTGATCCATCACTCCCCAAAAAAGAAAACAGCAGAGAACGACACCGAATTTTAATAGTGAATTCGTCATGGTTTTCCTCTCTTTACCAACTCGTCCGCCCTGGGAATTCAGCGGCAGGTTCTAGGTGCTCTAGCTTGCGAGCACCAAGCGTCGCCCACTCTCACTGGAGTTAGTCGACGGGTCAATCCTTGCAACCTCAATCCCTCCCCAAAGTTGTCTCCATTCGTAATCTACTGAAGTAAAAGAAGTTCTCGTTATAGCCGAGGTGTCGGTAAGCAACGATCAACTGTGATAGACTTTGCCCACTCCGCGGGGGCGTTGCTATGTCTACCTCGCCACCAGCCGCGCGCTTACTGCGTTTCGACGATTTCGAGTTGGACGTTCGCGCCGGTCAGCTGCGTAAACGCGGTTCACGGCTCCGGTTGCAGGGCCAGCCGTTACAGGTCCTGTCTGCCTTACTGAATCGCGCAGGCGAAGTTGTCACCCGCGAGGAACTGCGATCAGAGATTTGGTCCGCCGACACTTTCGTCGATTTCGACCACAGCCTCCACAATGCCATCGCGCGCATTCGCGAAGCCCTCGGCGACTCCGCTGACTCTCCCCGCTACATTGAAACGCTTCCGCGCCGCGGATACAGGTTTATCGCGCCAGTGGAAAGGGTCGACGCTCAGGTTCCATCTGATTCCCCACAGTCAGAGCCGCCGCGCGAACTATCCGTCACCCGGAGCCTTAGCAAGCCTCGCGCGTTCGTAATCACCGCTCTCCTTGCCCTTGTGGTTACGGCTTTTGTCTGGCTGGCGCGCACCGGTACCCACCCGACAAGCGCTGCTCCCCGCCTAAATTCCATCGCCGTGCTGCCCCTCAGTAATTTGTCGGGCGACCCGTCAGAGGAATTCTTCGCTGACGGCATGACCGACCAGTTGATTACCGACCTCGCCAAAGTCGGCTCGCTGCGCGTGGTCTCGCGAACCTCCGTGATCCGCTATAAAGGCACAAAAACGGCTCTCCCCGAAATCGCGCGAGAGTTAAACGTGGACGCTATCGTGGAGGGATCGGTTATTCGCTCCGGGCAGCGAGTGCGCGTCACCGCACAACTCCTCCAGGCGCCCACCGACCGCCACCTCTGGGCGGAGACCTATGATCGCGATCTCGGCGACGTGCTGCGGCTGCAGGGTGAAGTGGCGCAGGCTATCGCCGAGCAGGTCCGTGCCCAGCTGACCCCGAGGCAACAGGCTATCTTCCGCTCAGCGCGATCCGTGAACCCGCAGGCGTACGAAGATTATCTGCGCGGCCGCTACTACCTGGACAACCAATTCGCAATGCCTGGCCCGCTGAAAATGGCCAAAAACGATTTCGAGGAATCGGTGCGGAAAGACCGGGACTTTGCCCTGGGTTATTCGGGTCTGGCGCTTGCTTATATTTACTTGTACTTTTTCGGAAACGGTGAGTTCTCCCCGGACCAGGCCTACCGATTGGCGAAGGAGGCCTCAGAAAAGTCACTCCAATTGGACGATAGCAATGGGGAAGCCCACTATGCCCATGCTCTCATAACTTTCTACTTCGATTGGGACTTCAAAACTGCAGAACGAGAGCTCGATGACGCCATTGCTCTCGCCCCCAGCTACGCTTGGGCGCATGAGTGTCGTGCACTGCATCTCAGCATCCTTGGCCGCCGCTCTGAGGCGCTGGAGGAATTGGCTAACATTGGTCAGTTGGATCCCGGCCCTGGCTCGATGCTCGCGATGTCCAACGTGTACTATCTCCTGCGCGACTACCAGAAATTAATCGAGGTCAGCCGCAAGGGCGTGACGGCGTATCCCAACGAGTGGGAGAACCACCGTTTACTCGGCGTCGGCTACGAAGCGACAGGACAACGTGAGGAAGCCATTACCGAATATCAGAAGGCAGTCGAGTTATCGGAAGGCAATCACGATGCGACGGCTTTTTTGGCTCATGCCTACGCGGAAGCCGGCAGACGAGACGAAGCGGAAAAAATCCTTGCGCGCCTGATGCAAAAATCAAAGACCGCTCGTGTCTCTCCGTATGTTATCGGCACCATCTACGCTAGCCTTCACGATAACGACCGCGCCTTCGCTTTTCTGGAAAAGGCTTATCAGGAAAAATCGCCGGACATCCTCTGGGATCTCAAAGCGGACATGCGTCTCGACAACTTGCGCTCCGATCCCCGCTTCCAGGACCTCCTGGGCCGCATGAATTTCCCGAAATAAGTCGGCTCTGGTCAGTGCTCCGGACAATTGTTGACCTCAACTCCCGGGAAGTCGGATAACCGGAAAAGTGGAGGCTAGTACCCACTTGGGAGGTTACGGCGTTTATCGGACCTTGATCGAGACCTTCCGCCAAGGCCCTTGGGTGCAATTTCCTGGCTAATTTGTGTTGCCCGCCAGGTAATCCACTCGCTTGAGTCTCTTCCGAAGTAATTATCTGGCTCTATACTCTAATCTAATGAACGCGACGCAAAAATGGATATCAATCGGACTTACGCTAGCGCTGGTTTTAGGATCGATTCGTCCTCCATGGGAGCAGACATACAAGGGCGTGCCCCTTAGCTATGCTGGCGAGCTGGGCCAACATTTCCTTTGGCAAAGACCGCCAGCAACGGGCGAGAAAAGCTGGATGGTAATTGCGCCAGCCTCGGACTGCGAAGTTTCAATCGACAAGGCTCGGCTCTCTTGGCAATGCGGGATCTTGGTCGTGATTACCGCTCTCTTACTCTTTGCATTTCGCACGCGGTTGCGCACCCTCGCCGTTAACGATAATGAAACCGAGGTGGGTGCACCCGGCTGGAAATACACAGGTGTCGCGGCACTCGTGCTGACCTTTACAGCGGCGTTTGTGGTCTTCGTGGTTCATCCCGGAGGATTTGAAGGACAGATTGGGTGGTTCTACATTCTTTTGCCCGGGGCATTTGTTTACGGAACCATTGCGACCGACGTGAACAAAATAGCGCCCGCACTACTGCGCGATAGTCTGATAGCCGTCGTCATCTTTGGCGCTAGCCTGCTGTGCTATTTTGCAATATGTGACGCTGCGATCGCGAGTTACCGTCTACTGAGGTCACGGTTCAAGGCTCAGGGCGACCAAGAGTCCCGATAAGTCGCGTAATCGGACAACTGGTTTCCAGATTGAACCCGACTGCGAGCCACGCAACAGGCTATCCTGCCACCTTCTTCGCTTGCGCCCGAACCTTCGCCCATCGCTTTTTCGCCGCCTTAGCAATCGCCGCTCTACCAGCAAGTGATAGAACGCGCTTCTTGACGCCACTAAAGGGGGACTGTCGGAAAGCTTTTCTCGCCGCAAAAGCAAAAGAAACTTTAACGGAAAGGCCCGCGACGGAATCAAATAGTAGGAAGGCTACTTCGATGGTTGAAAATATTATCAGCGGGTTATACCTTGTCGGCGATGTTGCCCTGCTTGGTTTGCTCGTTTACAAGAGTCACAAACCGCACAATAAGATCAAGCGAGGATGCAGCGACATCTACGAAAGCGAGCCAATCAAGGGCTTGCGACAACAACTTCACGGCTTACAAGGACCTCAAGGGAAGAGGTAGGGACCTGTCGGCTGACGGAGGTGTCTTAAGAGACGGCCCTCTTCTCCTGCGCCCTAACCTTCCCCACCGCTTTTTCACCGCCTTGGCAATCGCCGCTCTACCAGCAGCCGACAGGACGCGCTTCTTCACGCTCTTTATTTCGTGGCTCGTTGAATCGCCCAAAGCTTTTGCTGCCGCCTCCAAACCACTCAACTGATGCTGTAGCTTGGCCAACTTCTTTCTTGCCTTTTTCTGTTCGCGTCTGATCGCAGCCAGTACGCTCATGAGTCCTCCAATGAAATCTATCTCAACCGGAGTTAGTGCACCAGACGTACTGCCCGAGGCAAGTAACTCGCCAACCGTCTGAGGAGCCACGGCATACTTCAAAGTTGTGACGCCGTACTAGGACGGCACCTGTCCGGTAACCCGACTGATCGTCCACTTCGAAAATCGGGAGGTGGGAACAGGCCCTCATCGGGCCTTTCGAGGGCAGGCAGCTGAAGTCAATCGAGCACCAGGACTTTTGTCGAAAACGCGCCTCAGGTAGCGTTCGAACGGATCTTTCTGTATCTTGACGCCGAGCTTCCTAAATCTTCTCTTTAGCGCCAGAACCACTCTTGCGCGAACCATGATGCTACACCGACGGCAGAGTCCGTTACTGCCATAGAGCGCCTTGAGATCCCCGCATTTCAGACAACCGTAGTCCTCGAAGTAGTACCGCATTTTCAACATTTGACTGGGTGGAAGCAGGCGGCGGACTGCCTCGTAGATCGGCTTCGAAAGGAACCAAGGCTGCAAGAACAACTCATCCTCCGGACTCCCAACTCTGACGGCGTTTGCGATAGAAGGGCGCATTTTCAGCTCCTCGGATGAGCCGCACGATAGACCTGACCTACCCGAGTTGACGTTACGCTCGTATATTTCATCGTCGTATCGAGGGATGAATGCCCCAGCAACTGCTGGACGTGCCGGATGTCCGCTCCGTGGTCGATCATATGCGTTGCGAAAGAATGTCGGAGTTGGTGAGACGTGATGCGACCTAGTCCAGCCTTGAACGAGGCCAGCTTGAAGACGTTAGCTATTCCCGAGCGCGTGAGTTGTTGAGTGCTTCGAATATGACCCACGTCAGGTTGCGGGACTAGCGTTTTGAACTTCCGCCACGCCCGAGCGTGCGTCATTTGCCTAGGTCCAAGAAATACGCACCGTCTTCGGGGTTGGCCAGTTTCCGCGCTGTAATCGAGCCAGTAGCCCGCCCAGGAGGTTCCATTCCAGGAGACGCAACCCTTCTGTACAAGGTGCTGGCTCTCGAAGAGGTAGCCAATCCCACGCCCACGAAGATATGCGACCATCGCTCGTTTTGCTGCCGTGCCGAAGAGAACTCGCCTCTCCTCCCCTTTACCGCGAATGCGAATCGTCCTCTTGGCGAAGTCGATGTCCGTCAAGCGGATGTTCAGCAGTTCGCTCACACGACAACCAGTGGCGTAGAACAACTCGAAGATCGCCCGGTCACGCTCATTGCCAGCTGCTTTGATCAGCCGCTTTACGTTCTGCTCGGAAAGAGTTCTGGGCAATGGCCGCTGGGCGGGACGAGGACGGATTAAACGTGGCGCGACGTCGTCCACCACGCCGCCTTGGCACAGGAAGTCAAAAAAGCACCTTAGCGCCCAGAGATAGCGATGCAAGATGTCGCTCGACAGATCGCGCGCTGAGATGTCGATGAGAAACGCGCGAATGTCCATATGTGTGACTGACGATAGTTTCCTGCGACCCCAAAACGAACAGAATTTCCTAACGACGCGATCATAGGTACTTAAGGTCGTCCGCGAATAACGCTGGCAGATGAGCCAGTCGGAGAATCGACGGACCAGTTCGTCAGTCCTTAGGTTCTTTAGAGAAGCGTCTCTATAAAGACCTGTTCGGACGGGCCGATAGCGATTCCTGAACATGAAGCCACTCCGATGAGGGTCGGAGTAGACACTTGAGCAGAGGGTTTGTCAATCAACGAGTACGTACTCGACCGTACCGACCACCACGTACGCACAATCAACGGAGTTGACAGTTACCCTTACAGTAGAATACTATGGACGTATATTATCACATCTAGATATACCTTTGTAGGTTAGCAACTCTAGCTAGAAAGAATGGGAAAGGAGGGAAAATGTTGATCGGCGAGCGATTGCGTGCTCTTCGGGAGGAAAAGAAGCTATCCCAGGGTGACATCGAAAAGCGTACTGGTTTGCTCCGCTGCTACATTTCCCGCATTGAAAATGGCCACACGGTTCCGTCCGTTGAGACGTTGGAAAAGTTGGCTCGTGCCCTCGAAATGCCCCTGTACCATTTCCTTTACGAAGGCGACGAGCCACCGCCAGCGCCGCAACCGAGGCCAGGGAACGGCAACGCATGGGGTGCATCGGGACGATCAGCCCGCTATCTGGCGAAGTTGCGTAGGATGCTCGCGGCAATGCGGCCCGATGAGCGCGAGTTGCTGTTGTACATGACCAAACGAATGGCGAGCCGCAAACGATAAGACTGGCAGTCTGTCTCCTGATAAACGCGGCGGTCTCAATAGGTCGCGACGGCGACCCCATCAAACAGCACCGCTAAAATATCGCGTCACACTACCTACGTCAGACGCACATCAAATAGCGCCAGCCAATACTGAAGGGATTGCAGAGCAAAGCCACAAAGCATGAGTCCGATGCCCAGGGCTCCGAGCCGTCGCTCTGGAAGATTGTCTGCGTAATACTCGATGTAGGGATACACCGTCCCTCCAACGCCGGTGACAAGGCCGGTCACCAACCCCACGCGAATCGCAAAAAACCAGGCATGATCGACGTGATGGATGAAGGCACTGCAGATAAGGGCCGTTACTATGTATCCCACACTACGGATCACGGTTGCCCAAAATAGACGATGCGTAAGCCGTGGACGGCGAGATGCTGCATAGTCGGTGGCCGGACGAATTCCCCCAGCGTAGGCGAATACTTGGCCAAGTGTGATGAGAATGGCAAATGCGATTGCGAATCCGATTCCTAGAATCCTGTAGAGTCCAGCCCCGAAGGCGAACCCTCGGATGGCGGAAAACAGTCCTTCCCAACGCAAGGAGTAATGATCTAGTCCACGAGCCGCTCGACTGAATTCAATCGACAGGGTGATACCGGTCGCGATACCCGAGGCAAGGCCAAAGAAGAGGCCGAGGCCAATGCCGTATCCGATTCCGAAGAGAATCGAGTATGTAACCGCCCTTGTAAGAAGTCGCAACGGACCGTGCTGACCACCCAACAGATCATAGGCAAGATAAAGGCTCCCAAGCACACCGAGGCATGTACCTGAGATGCTGATCGCGGCGACAGTGTGGTGGTCCATTGAATGATTGTAGCAGCGGCCCGTGGCGATCCGAGGCAACGAGTGGATAGCTGGGATCGTTCAGGCGCTCAACTCGTCAAGGTGTCGGTCGCGGATGTTCGCGTCGAGCACGAGGTCAAGCTGATGGATTTTACGAAGTGGCTGGAAAGGGCGGGCGGATCGCCACGCGTCTTTCAAAATGGAAACGGTCGCGGTATCCATTGGGTCGAATGGCAGGCGCTCGCAAACGTATTCGTGGGATTGCGATTCTATTAGGCCCGCTTCTTGCGCTTCTTTCTTTTGGTCTTGACTCCAAACGCGCGATCCCATTCCGCGACAGTTCTTTTCCTCGGTGGAGCTGGCCTCGCTGTATTCTCCGCAGGTAACGCCATCCATTCCTCGACCGTTATTTTCTTTGCCATCAGTTTCCTCCCGGCCCCACTGTACCGAGCAAGTACCACGGCAACTACCTGTACGCGCGGACAGATGCATTGGAGGAGTTAACTCTCGTGAATGGCCTCGCTCTCGGAACTTAACGTCTCGCCACTTTTTGGGCCACGTGCAGCAAGAGCTTTTGGTTGTCAGGTCCCATTTTCGCAAGTAGCTTGCGCATTTTGGAGAGATAGTCGGCTTCGTCGCCTTTGCTTCCCCACTCCTCGCTATCCTTCGGAAGTTTCAGCTTGCGAATCGATGCTGCTGCTTCGCCATCGTGGAAGAGCTGGTACATTGGCACTTCCAGCGCCCGTGCCATCTTTTCGAGCGTCGCAACCGCCGGAACCGTGTGTCCATTTTCAACGCGAGAAATGTAACACCGGAGCAAGCCTGTCCGCTTTTCAATATCGCCTTGCGAGAGTTCTTTTGATTCGCGAAGTTCCTTCAAACGGCTTCCGATCACCATGATGGTCTCCTAAGAACATCGACCTCCTAAGAATACCCACCAGTTTACGGCAACGTGACTGCTAGCGTAAACCTGGTGGTATTCTATTCGCCCGTTTTCTCTGCCCGACATCATCCCGTGGGAGAGAACCCGTGCAAGAATCCGCACTGCTAGCCGCATTGAAACTGAAATTCAGAAACACGATTTTTCGAACTTCATAGATGAGCCGCCCTCCATCGCGCAAGGCGGAAAGGGCGTTGTCGTTGTCGGCTGTCCAGCTTGCAGGAAACGGTTCGACATCGCAGTTCATCGACCATCTGACGGATGATGTCCGGCCCGCGTTGTTGGACTGCCTCTCGTCTTCGCCGGTGTAGTAGTTTAGGCTACAGACTCGTCATCATACTTGAATGGCTATCGTTCCCGTCCTACGCTGTCAGCCGTATGAGTGTCCACGCCACGACGCCGATATTTTTTGAGCGCGGCATTTATTGGAAGGATGCTGCGTGCACGCAACCGTTCACGGACCAACAAGCTGCGAAGGTTCTTTGGCGTGATGTTCGGGCGACGAGACGCGAGTCTGTCAGAGGAATAGCTTACAGGAAACTCTTTCCGCCACCTGCGGGTATGCCGAACCCGTATCCTACTTGGCCGGTGGCATGGTTCGAAATTCGAGGGGCGTACGGTACATTGCGGGGCGTGTTCTTAGTAGCGGGAGTGCTCGCGCTTATACCGTTCGAACTCTTACTGATTCCCTTTCTTATCCCGTTCGGATGGATTTGGCGGCAACTGGCGAAACTAAACCCATACCTTCGGGCGCTGCTTGTAACGGTCGTGCTCGGGGGTGTCGCTCTCTACTTCTGGAACTGGCCCGGTTTGCTTGTCGTGTGCCTTTTCGTCTGGCTGTTCACATTAATCCGGCAGAATCAACAGCGAAGGAGCAGCACCTTATGAAGGGATTGGTATTTCTGTCCGCTCTAGCGCTTTGTTCGTGCTCGAACACAAAATCTTCCGAGACGGTCGCGCCAGCCGTCGCCCATCTGATCGGTGCAGATGGCACACCCGTCCTGGATGCGCCTGAACCGGAGGTTGTCCAGCTTCGCAACATCGAGGCAGTGGGCGACCAGAAGCACGTCACTGTAGGAAACGCCGCCGGAGACTACGTCCTGGTGTGCAACGAAGAAGTGAATGAGAAAGAACAGCATCCCATACCGAGTTGTTTGGCACCGCATCCACAAGTCAACTACCTATTGTTCCGAGCTAACACCAAATGGCTCGTCAACGGCGCAAAAGAACCGATGACGCTAGCATTCATGCAGGATTTTACGGTGTCATACAAACGCGGCGAGAACATCGGACTCTTGCAAGCCAACAATCGGGACGCCAACGAGCCATTTGGAGTGTACTGGCTGCTATCTCGGACTGCGAAGAGTCCCCCTCGCTGACTGATGGACTGACCGTGAGCAAGTGGGAGCATAACGCGGAGAACAACACCGAAGAAATCTTCGGTCTGGACTGCACGGTGCGGATCGAGAGACGCCAGCAATACTTCATCGCGTTCGTCTTCGCGGATTGGCTCGACGAAGAGATACGGCTGTGCGCCACGAGCAACACGAGCGGTGGATACTAGCTGGCAATATCGGCGGAACATTTTATCTAGCGTCCAGCGAGTCAAACGACCCTTCTGTCCTGTGAAGAACAAACCGCTGCCATCATCGATGCGTTCCTTCAAATACGCTTCGATGGCAGGTTTATCCGACAGCGTTGGTCGTCCCCGGTGGTTAATCAGCGGCTGACGCGTTGTAAGCGAACCTTTAAGACGGCGGATGGTGATGTGATTTGCCTCAACATCGATCAAACGCAGAGGCGGTTCCGCTGGGCGATTCTTTGTGGCGGGAGCGCCCCCTGCTAGCTCGCTCACGCGGCAACAATGGTTGAGTGCAAGAACCAGAATGCACCACGAACGTGCATCGGTCTTGCGGGCGAGATCGAGAACTTCGAACATTTCGTCTGCGGTCAGATGGAACCGCTTCGACGCGAGTTGCGATACGCGGCGCTCGGTCATCATTAGCGCACCTCCAGTGAGCCAGGCTTAACAGTCACTTTGAATCCGCTGTTGTGTGAGTGACCGATTTGGTCGAATACGCACTTACGAGCTTCCTGGTCCGTAGAGGCCTCAACGAGATAAGTCTTTGGCTGACCCGGATTCCAGAGGACAGTTACGAGGAAGGTCATTACTGTTTCTCCAGACTCGACGTTGAGAGCTACGATCTAGGCGGTGGCTACGAGCGCATCGACGAGCATCACGACTCGCATCACTGCTAGCGTCTACGGCACGGTAGCGGAACTTTAATTCTAGGGACCGCGTATGTAAGACAGGGGGATAAATGAGCCAACAAAGAGTGCTCAAGAGCATGATCGCCTCCCGCAGCGCCTTAGCGGGAATCGTGCTCGCGGGAATGATGTCATCACTAGCGTTGGGACGCACCCACGCTCGAAGTTTGTCAAGCCGATGTTGCGGTGTGGTACAGCGTCGAAATGGAGACCGAGTGGCGTAAGGCTGATACCGCTTTCTCCACGGGTGGGATCCCAAATACAACATCCATTTCAAAGGTACCGCTTACCGAAATCGGAAAAAGGATAGCCGAAATGGGGGAATGTTGGTCTGTGGATCATCAGAAAAAAATCTACGTCGATGCTTTTCAGTTTTACGACTATGTACAACTAGCTCGCTGCTTGCGTTTCGTGATGCGGCATAACTTGATGCCGCAACTCATGCAAGAAGACGCGGAGGGGAAGCGATGACACCTGAAGCAGCCGAGCGGTACAGAGATGATAGGTTGCCGTTCTGGATCATTTCGGTCGTTCTCTGCGCATGTGGAATTTTGAGTATCTTTTCGCTCGACCCATTCGACCTCCTCTCAAAATTGTCGGCGAAGATCCTCATGTTCATACTCACGCTCGCCTGGGCGTCCTCCTGGATCAAATCCACAGTTCGTAAAATCATTCAGGAAGAACTGAAAACGGAGTAAGTCGATGAAGAGGCAGCTCATTTCCGGTGACGAAGCGAGTCTCGAGAGCACCACGAGAGGGGCTAAGGGTTGAAGTGCTTCGCGTGCGAGCGTCGGTTGGTGAGTGGTCCGTGGCAGGCCGTGACCGCTGACGGGCAAAAGGTGATCGTCGGATCAGACTGCGCCCGGCGCATCATCGATGCCGGAATGAACGGCTATACCCCACCACGCGGCGGGCCAAAGCTCTATCAGGCTACTGAAAAATCGTGCTAAGCCAGCAATTTTCTGGTTGGTTGAGTCATTCGGGAGTTTTCGAGCACGTACGGCGAGCTTTTCGTGTTACCGAGCGCCCAAAAGAGGCCTTTCAGCGCCCTTCAGAGACACTACGGCCCGGACGGACTACGTCGGAACTGGGCTGCGTATCAGGTTCCGCATGCGCACCAAGTTGTAGGCCGCGCACGCAAACGTGAACATCCAATCGACCTTCAGCGTTCCGCGATGCCGCACTTTCCGCAACAACGCAATGGTCTTCAGCCACCCAAAACATTCTTCGATGCGCTTCCTCTTCTTCTGGCTAATGGCATAGCCCGCGTGCCGCACCGTGCGACTATCGATCGCGCTGCCGCCTCTGCGCCCAAGATTTTGCGCCACGTGCGGGGTCACCCAAATGTTCCGGCACTCGCGCACGAAATCCGCCGTGTCGAAGCCCTTGTCACCGCCCACCGTCACGCGCCCGCTTCCCGGAATCTCCTGCAGCATCTCCAGCGCGGCATAGCGCTCCGCCGTGCCCGTGGCTTCCCACACCCGGCTGGCCACAATCAAGCCGTTGCGATTCTCCACCAGCAGATTCCCGCTGTAGCTCAACTTGGCCTCCTTGCCCGCCCCTTTGCGCGCCAGTTGCGCTTCCGGATCGCTTTTCGACTCGTGCGTTTCGTTCGAGCGTTTCTCGCCGCGATAATCCACCGTGGGATTTCCCGGATCATCCGGCGGAGGCGGACTCTTCTTGTTCTTGGGCTGAAAGCTCTTCACGCTAGCCCAGGCTTCCAGCAAACTGCCGTCGACCGTGAAGTGCTCGTCCGAGGCCCATCCCTGCTGGCGTGCTTGCTCCACCACCAGCGCCAGAAACTCCTTGGCCACTTCGGCCTCGAGCAAGCGGTCGCGGTTCTTGGTGAACACCGTGGCATCCCACACTTCATCATCCAAATTCAGCCCCACGAACCAACGGAACAAAATGTTGTAGTCGATCTGCTCCATCAGCAGCCGCTCGCTGCGTACCGAGTACAGCATCTGCAATAGCAGTGCGCGCAGCAACTGCTCCGGCGGAATCGACGGACGACCCACTTTGGAATACATCTTGTCGAACTCAGGAGAGAGTTCCTTGAGTACCTTATCTACCATCACGCGGATCGGCCGCAGCGCATGATCCTTACGTACCCGCTGCTCCGGCGAAAGATAACTAAACACATGTCCCTGCTGTTGGTCGTTTCCTCGCATGCCAATAAGACGCATCCCGCGTTACATCGTTTCGGATTTTCCGATTTTTTGATTTTTTCAGCAACCTGCTATGGGTGGGATATCCGCGAGAAAGTTTGGAAGCAGCATCACGAGGGGAAGCCATGATCGACCACCGTTGGTTGAACTGGCTGTTAGAACGCTCTCTAAACCGTCGAAATCTCAACGCGCGCCGTGTTGCCCAGCGGATAGGTAATCAAGCGTGTAGCTGTACCCTTTTCATCCGCTTCCGAAATTGCCTCAGCGGCAGCGGCCTCACTGCCTAAGCGGGTTCCGAGGAACCCGTAGGTTTCCATTTCGTTCCAGTTGAATTCGTCAGGCTCCTGCCTTTGATACAGCAACACTTTGTACCGCTTCAATTTGTAACCCATTTTCCCCTATCCCCCTCCATACGCCGATTCTATCAAAACGGAAAATAAAGGCGAAGATCGACTCGCGACGGAGCATGGGCGAAGGGCTACTCAACGGCGTCGGTGTGTATGCCCGTGATCGCCGCGTAGAGGCCAAGACCAAAACCGAGGAAGGCGAGGAACCCAATGAACCACGAACAAAAACGGATGCCGCGTTCAGTCGCTTCCTGTACGCGATGCGCAACGGTGAGAGCTTGATCGCCCAAGATGGCGACTGGTATAGCTTGCAGAAGGGTTAAAATCATGGCGACCTTCACCTTCACGAAGCGCACTAAGTCATGGTCCGGCGAGGGCTTCAGCGTTTGCGTTACTTCCATGTTCATCTTGTCTATGGGAGTGCGAACTTGCTCGCGAAGTTTTCGAAGGTCTGGTGAAGGGAGCGCATCTATGAGCCGCGATGCGCTGTCGAAGTCAACGTTTATATCCGATAGCGCCTGCTGCGCTTGTGTCGTGGCTTGCGCGATCAGAGTGGTGTAATCCTCAATTTTCTTACCAGCGGCCTTCTGATCCTGAAGTCGCTGTAACTCAGCTTGCTCTTGACTGACCAAGAGTTCCAGCGAGATGACGGTCTGCCCGCTCTCTGTGCGGAACTGTGCCTCAGCCTTAGCTGCCGAGTCGTGAATATCTTTCAGCTTTTCCTTGAGCATCTCTCGCACCACGAACGTGAGGGCGATGATAATGACGCTCGCGATGGCGAAGCGCTTGGCAATCTTCGTCTTCTGTTTCTTGGTGCGGGGCATTGGTTCTGTTGAAGATTATCACCGTTTGGCGGAACTATGAGACGATCCGTCTGCCAAGGATGGCTGACGCCGCACCAAAGGAGAACCCAGCGTGACAACGAAGAAGACCGTACATGAGTCCGTGAAAAAAGCAGCCGAAGAGTTGACCCAGAAGAGCCTTGATGCCTTCCTGAAGGAGTTGGACGTTCAGTTACAGCAAATCGGGGGAGTGAAGGGGAAGGATATTTCTGCACCTACGGTTGATGGTTGGCTGCGCAGAGCGTTGTCACAAGCTCGCCTAGAAGGTGTCAGCCCGAACAGAGCAGCGTTCGAGTTTTGGAAGATGCTGGAAGAGGCGGGTGCGAACATCACGCATTGCGAGTCTTGCCAGATAGTTCCTGACCCGGACATTGAAAGCAGGCTGGCACGCGCGGTTGAGAAGCACTATTCAAAAAGCAAGTAGGAGCATGAACATGACCGACAAAATGCGCGTACCTGAAGGCACGTTGTGCGACCACTGCCATGACCCAAAGAAACCGCTGAATGAAGCGAATAGTGCGCACCTGTTTCAGCGCAACTTGGAAGGCAAGGAGATCACCAAGGCCAACGTTCACAAAGAGTGTGCCGATGCGTGGGCACATGCGAATGGTGGATCAGTCGTGCAAGATGAACCCGCTGCCGCCAAGACCGCGAGTGTGACTAGTCTCCAGAGGGCCACTAGGCAGTAAGTTCCTCTTTGCAAAAAATTCTTACACTTGAGCCTCCCTAGTCGAACCGCTGAATATTTAAATAGGCGCGCATTTCTTCTGCGGTCAGACTTCCATACTCTCGGTCCCAGATCAGTGCCATCGCCCTCAACAGGGATGGAATCATCGATAACGCAGCAACTATCGGTTCTACGCCTATCCAAGCCAACCCGGAAAGCGTCGAGCAAATCCGTGAGCGTGTCCGGCTCAAGAAACTCTTTGCTTTTATTTCGCCATGAAGTAAAATGCCCGTTTAGGAGAGGTTCATGCGTTTAGAAAACGGCATGCGTTTCGATCACTGCATCGGCCTCCAAGACAGGGATGGACTTGACGGCAAGATATTCGACGCTAATGTGCTAACGTGCCACGACAAACCGCTAAGCAGTGGTGAGAGCATCAGGGTCGGAGGCAGGGCTTATCGGTACGACGGAGATGATAGTCTCGGAAACTCAATCTTCACCGCGTTGGAACCGTTCCCCGAGTTCGAAACGATTGAAAAGCCCTACAAGGATAATCTCCTCGTCGTGCTGGAAATTTATCCCATGAAGAACGGACATTTCTACGTTTGGCCGCACGTGCAGAACGGTGCAACCTCGTCAGATCATTACACACGACGGGCATTCAGATTCGCGGGCGAGTTCGAGACTCGCCAGGCTGCGGAACAGGCAGGCTTGGAAGCCGGGCAGAGAGAAATTGACGCTTATTATTCACTGAACTGAACTCGCTACTCTTCAACGATCCTCCTGATATGGATTACAGCATAGGCTCCCGCGTCCGGGTCAAACTCTACTCAGGCAAAGAGGTCGAAGCCGAGATAACAGCAATCACAAACCAGTCGGCTGGCCGTAAGATTCGGATTGTCTACGGCAGCGTAACGGTGTCGATCAACCCGGAGCAGATAATCGAAGTTTTGAGGTGAAACTGTCTCGATGAGATGGAATATCATTCTCGCGGTGCTTGCAGCTTTTTCTCAACTGGGAAACGCATTCTTGGGATGGAAAATAGTTGGAAAATCGCTTACACCGAAGGAGCAAAGAAATTATGACGCTCTTTTTATCATCATTGGATTAGTTGGGGCCGCACTCGTTGGTGTCATCGCCTACAGAGGCGGCAGACAAGAAAGAGCGCATTTCGCGATGGAACTTCAAAACACCTATCAATTAGTGCGTAGTGACAACGGGAGTGTTGTCGCTTATTCGTGGTTTGTTGTTAACCAACCGCTTTCATTCGCGGTTTACAAAACCAACGTCGGAAGCGGTTCGGCGTACAACGTAGATACGAAGACGCGCTCCTTTTTAGAAGCAGACACATCTTTGAGCAGTCAGAAGCAATCGATTAATGAGTTTTCTAGTTGGATTAAATCTAACCAAACTCGTTCAAAAGACACTATGGCGAAGGGGGACAGAAACTTTTCCAGTGCAAGCGGGAATATCTTGACCCCGGAAGATTTTAATAACCTAACTTCGGACAGAAGGACTGTGTACGTACTGGCAAGAGTTTTGTTCGAAGACGACTTCGGCTCCCACACTGTCGAGTACTGCCACTTTCTTGAGCCACAGACGAAAATGCCACCGGGTTATCCGGGTCAAGTTGGAATTGTTGAAATTTGGGGCGACTGCGAAGAATATAACGGAGAAAACTGAGGGCCGTGCAGGGCATCCAAGCCAACTCGGAAAGCGTTGAACAGCTCCGCGAACGTCTGCGCAAGATGTCTGATCTAGAATTGCGTCGATACGGGCAAGCGGCCAAGGTCATGGCGATCCGACAAAAAATTTCGGTGCGCCGAATCCTGCCTTTAAGATTCAGTTAGATGAGGCGCGAGCAGAGTGGCGCAGGCGGCATCCAAAGGCTACCTGACGCCCACAACCGTGACGTTTGGCTCCTATTTAAATCGCAGAAAAGTTTTGCTAGACTAGAAGCTATTGCACAACCCTTCGTAAGACGATCATGAAGCAAGCGATATGAAAGAATGCGCGATAGATTGTGAGCGAGCGATCGTAACGCACTACTAAGCGACGGAAGTTGCCGAGCCAGGCGTTGGTGCGTTCGACGATCCAACGCCGCTTGTACCGCCGCAGTGCCCGGCCATCCTGCGTTGCTGGCCGAACGCGATTTTTCTTGTGCGGGCAGATCAGTTCGATGCCGCGCTGCCGCAACCGTTTTCGCAGTGGATCGCTGTCGTAGGCTTTGTCAGCGATCACCCGCACCGGCTTCTGCCTTGGCCGGCCGGGGTGATGACGCCGCCCTACCCGGATCGCCGCGAGCGTCGTTTCCGCGAGCCGGACTTCCGCCGGGGATGCAGAGTGAAGGTAGTCTCCCAGAGGAACACCCGCGCCGTCGACCACCACCATCCACTTCGTCCCCTTGCCCCGCTTGGTTTTTCCGACTCCGCAGCCCCTTTTTTCGCGGGAGCAAAACTCCCATCCAAAAACGATTCGCTCCACTTCAATTGCTGGCGTTCGTTCAACTCGCTCAGAAACGCCCGCCAGACTTTCAGCCAAACGCCCTGCTCCTCCCAATCCCGCAACCGTCGCCAGCAGGTCGAAGGATGCGGATATTTCTCCGGCAAGTCCTGCCATCTTGCGCCACTCCGCAGAATCCAGAGAATCCCTTCCAGCACCCGACGGTTCTCGATCCACGGGCGGCCACCCTTGCGATTCTTGCGCGGTTTCGGCAGCAAAGGCGCGATCTTCTGCCACTGCGCTTCGGTCAGCAACGGACCCGATCGGGCCATCGGCCCTCCTTCGGCGCTGCTGACTCTCCTTATCGCTCATTCCGGAAAACTCAATCACCCTTCTTTCAAACACTTGTCTCTGGTTATGCAACAGCTTCTAGTGGCGTTCGACCGACACAAGGTCAGAAAATCTTTCCTTTACTGGTCGAACACTCTCGGGCCGAAGTGGAAAGCGGCTTCGGTCTCATACGTCCGAGAGCGGCGGTGACTTGAGTGCCTTCTATCGCCACTGTCCCCTAGAAGGGAACCCGGAAACTCAAGACTCGCCAAAAGTTAAGTTCTAACAGCCTGCGTTTAGCGGCTTACCCTCACCGTCATCCGGGGACGGACACTACGAGGGTGGAGTTTTCGCTAGATGCTGGACCCCGAAAGCATTCGTCGATTTAGCCTTACGACATTGGAAATCGAAGGCGTCGCCCTCAACATCCTGATGTTCATTCGTCTTTGCCGTGGTGAAATCAAGTTTATCTTCGGGTCGCGCCGCCGTAGGAAGCCAAGGCGGCGCGTGAGCCCATGAAGAAGTGTTGGGCCGCATGCATCGGTGACTGTTCAGAAAAAATATCTGGCGAGCACCTCGTCTCGGCAGGCATGTTTTTTTCGGACACAGTGCGGGTGTAGGGGCTACCTTGGTGCTTCACTCGATACGCTTGTGTCTTGGTCCGTGCCGCTGCACTCGTTCAAGTCTCGTTGCCTTTTTCTTCAACGCTTACAGAATTTGCATTGCGTGTCCGGCCTCCGATTGGGAAGATTACCACACAGTGTAGGAATCGCGGAAATAACGAGATGCTATCTTAAAGAGTAACCAGGAATCATCGGATGGGAGAATACAGCGTTTCTCATTGGCTCGTTGTTCTGCTCATTCTCAGCGTCGTAGTTCCCGTCGCAAAGATACTTCGACGCACCGGGCACAATCCCACGTGGGCGTTACTTTACTTCTTTCCCCTCGTAAACTTCATTGCTCTGTGGGTCTTCGCCTTTAAGCCGTGGCCGTCTGGTCGAAAGGATTCACAATGAATGCCTTCCTCGGTTCGCCTCTAGTAATGATGCTCATCCTGCTGTCGATTGTGTTTATCCCGTTTTGGCGCATTGTGAGGCGCACGGGACATAGCGGATGGTGGTCACTCCTTGCTTTTATTCCATTCGCAAACTTTGTCGGGCTGTGGCTTTTAGCTTTTGGTCGATGGCCTGCCATTGACGCGAAGAGGTAGGGAGAGTCGATATGGAATTGCGCTCTATGAGTCTTATTGGGGTTCTGGCCGTGGCTTGCGCGGCTGCTCTTGCTACGGGGATAAAGGGAACCGCACAGCGGAAGCAGGAACAACCTTCTATAACTTTTGGCATGGCGAAAATTTCGTTGGGGATGACGGTAGAGCAGGTCCAAGAAAGTTTGTCAGGAGCGGCGCGGCATATTCAGTTTCTTCCCGACAAGGAAACATCAGTTGTGCGCCGGAATGGGGATGACGATAGCGAAGGGCAGGTCACGTTTTCTGATGGACGCGCCATTTACGCGCAGTATCAAATGCCCAACGCCCTCAGTGCCGACGAGTTGGCCCAAGAGATTGCTGGCGCTGTGGATAGCATGGAAGCGAAATCTTGTGAGGCTTCAAACTACTCCGCCCACGGAACCGGTGGCGGATTTTCCCAAGTCATTTTTGAATGCGGCTCTCGAAGGTTCAATGTCATGACCGTGCAAACATTGGGAAGCAGCACTCGCACAATCAACGTAAAATATAGAAATCGGTCAGCCAGTGGCCAAGTGAACTCGCGGCCCTCCAAAGCGGAAATCCGCCTACACGACTTCTCACACTTCGTGGATGAGCCCCCAGCCGTCGCGCAAGGCGGCAAGGGCGTAGTTGTGCCAGGGTGCCCGGCCTGCAAGAGGAGAATCAATACGATGAGCCAATTTCTGGATCATCTGACGAACGATGTGATGCCTGTAGTTATAGATCGGCTGGCAGACTGCGGTAAAGGGCGATAGTTTTAGCGACCCAACACCTTCCTAATCCCTCGGCGCGATAATGACCTTCACCTCCAAATCACCCTCGGTTTTGCTAAGGTCGCCTTCGATTCCACGCGGATTCGC